>NZ_WELI01000011.1 GCF_009184635.1 Rudanella paleaurantiibacter | reverse complement strand
TGCTGTTTGAGGATGGCCACCATTTGCGATTCGGTGAATCGGTTTGCTTTCATTTCCCTTTTGTTTACCGTGAAAATTAAGATTTTTGCTCTATTTTTCACTGGCTCACTTTCAGGGGTTCAAGACACGGTACCGGCGTACCTAAATTCGATGCCGTTGTTCACTTTGCGGCCGTGCCCCGCATCCTGATCAAACCCGACAATGAAACGTTTCGGGTGAATACCGTTGGTACGTACAATGTGATCGAAGCGGCTGTGAAACTGGGGATCAAGAAGGTGATCATTGCCTCGTCGGAAACCACCTACGGCATCTGTTTCTCGGATGGCCAAACCGACCCCAAATCGTTGCCGCTCGAAGAAGACTACGACGTTGATCCGATGGACAGCTACGGCCTGTCGAAAGTAGTGAACGAGCAGACCGCCCGTACGTTTGCGCGTCGGTCGGGGATTGATATTTACGCCTTACGGATTGGCAATGTGATTGAGCCGCACGAATACGCCGAACTGTTTCCGCATTATTTCCGGCACCCCGAAGTACGGCGTCGGAACGCGTTCTGCTACATCGACGCGCGCGATCTGGGGCAGATCGTCGATCTGTGTCTACAAAAAGACGGCCTCGGCTTTCAGGTGTTCAATGCCGGTAACGACCACAACGGGGCCGTACTCCCGACCAAAGAACTGGCCGAACGGTTTTTCCCGAATGTGCCTATCACCCGCGAGCTGGGCGAACACGAAGCCCTGTTCTCGAACCGCAAAATCATTGAGGTGCTTGGCTTTAAGGAAAAGCACAACTGGCGCAACTACGTGCCGGGAGAGTGGTGACAATTCAATTAGTTAATGGAGACGTGTTGGTTAAGTGGGCATACTTCTACGGAGAGTATGCCCACTTTGCTTAGTAAGCTGCCATATATTGACGAAATTCTTCAATTCGTCGGCGTGACACTTGGCCGGTTTCATCCAGTTTAGAAACATGCACGAATAGGCCACGTGCATTACCCTCTACTTTGGAAACTTTCTCCAGGTTAATGATGAAGCTGCGGTGCGTGCGCATAAACATGGGATACGGTTTGAGGGTATCCTCAATGTCACTGATTGACGTACGTATCAATGTTCGCTCCAGTTTGTATTCACTTTCTAGCCAGTGAATAAATACGTAGTTCCCTTGCGAGCGAACCATATAAAGTTGATCGGGTAATAAGCGTAAAATTACTCTATTGTTCTCGTGCAGTTTAACAAACTCTGAATCGGGTAAAACCAGCGATGTCTTTACGGTTTGGTGACCCTGCTGAGCCGTGTAAGGGCTGTCTGAATAAGCAGAAAATTGTATGCTTCTATTTAAATCGCTTGCTTCTGAAAATGCATTTGAATGTGTCTCTTCGACATCGGCTTTAACCCCGAAATAAGCTAATTGATATTGATTGAAAGCGTACTCATTATACCAATAAAACGCAATGGTGGGGATAATAAACCCGATGGCCACGTACACAGGTAAGAGCGGTTCATGGGGGACGCCGAATGCCTTATTGATAGTATATAGGAGTAGCGTTACTAAAAGATAAAGACTTACAACTACGCCCAATTGGAGGCATTTTAACTTGATTTGATCCAACTCACTATATGGTAGGCGAACTGGTTCTGGCCATATCCATTTCCATATTCTGAAGGCACAGCTTCGAATACTAATCAACGAAAGCGGAATGCTGCATATCTGGCAAGCGAATCTGGCAAGCCAGTTAGTGTCATGCCAATTCAGCCGTTCTTCTACATTTAGAAAATACAGCGTGATTACAATATAATAGCAAACAAGCCACATCGTCGATTGCAGAAAAGTGTGCGGTGGCCACGCTTCTTCAATCAACGCGGATTGCGCCAAACTTGGTTTAGGAGAAAGTAACATAGTTCGGTTTTGGTAGGAAAGAGCAAGACTAAACGTACTAACTAGTAGGTATTAATTACAGATTAATGTTTAGCTAAAACTATGCCATATTCATTAGGTATTCAAACTACGTGCATATGTAAAAAGTACTTATTGCCTGTTCTGTTGTCAACCCTTCCCATTCGTCAAATTTTCTTCCCAAATGCACGGAATGTGTTCCCAAATGCATTCAGGCCTTTCCCAAAAAAAATTTGGGAATTTTTTATCCAGTCGTAGGCATACGATTTGTATTCTTCTGAGTGTCTGTGGGTTCGTTGATTGGCTTTATTAATCAATGGGGTTAATGCCTGCCCGGCCTCACAATCGATTCCGTACGCTTATCCAATCAGTTCGAGAGTCATCCATCATACCACCTCTTTCCAGCTTCCTTAACCGTACTATTCTCTGTCAAAACCGGGGACTAGTTGCCAAACACAAGTTATTATGAACAAACTTTACAAAGGTTGCTTCAGGCTTGCCAGCTACCTGTTCGAGCGTGAGGCAGATTTTGACCGTGTTGCCAAACGGATTTCGGCCGTTTTGAACCTATGCTTTGTGGCGCTTTGGGTTTTGCTGAAAAGGGTATGGAACTTGGTTGTTTCTCCAGAATCAACTGTCTGGCAACGTACCGTATACGCGGCATCGTGCATACGATTTATGTCTACAGCGGTAAATCGGGTAGCCATTGGTATGCTCATGGCCGGTTGGCTGGGTGCCACGCAGACGCAGGCGCAAAGCCCGGGTGGTGTGAGTGGTAATTTGCAGCTCTGGCTCAAAGCGGATGCCGGATTGACCGGAACTACTACCGCAACCGGCTGGCAGGACCAAAGTGGGAACAGCAGGCCGATTACGGTGGTAGGGGCCCCTGCCTTGGGAAGCTCAATGAATTTTAACCCGGCCATTACACTGTCAGCCGGGAAATATTTCACAACCGCCCATAATGCGGCCTTGAACCCCACAGCCAATAAGGTCACCATTTTTGGGGTTACGAAACCCACCGCTCTGGATTTCAACCCGATCCTATCCAAAACAACTGTTAGTACCTGGGATAACGGCTACGGGATTAGTACCAACTCGCTGCAAAACATTGGTTTCTGGCATGGTGACTGGACGGGCACGCAACCGGGTTATGTACCCTTTGTGCCCTATCAGGCCGGTGTACCGTTTGTGGCAACAGGCTTCTGGGATACCAAACAAAATATGGTTGTTAATGGGGCGGTCTCTGCTACGGCAACGCAGACCCCAACTACCAATGCCGATCAGGTTGAAATTGGGTACGCCAAAGGGTATCAGTTTGTGGGCGACTACGCGGAGGTTATCTTATATAATGAGGATATCGGGGCTGCTGGACGGCAAAAAGTAGAGTCGTATCTGGCCATTAAATACGGGATTACACTGGGCCAAAGTACGACCCTGGCGGGCGTAAATTCCCTGAATTATAATTACGTCAACAGCAGTGGTTCGACGGTTTGGGCGGCCGCTGCCAACAGTGGTTATAACTACAATATTTTTGGTATTGGTCGGGATAATACCAGCGGGTTGCACCAAAAGCAATCGAAGTCAGTCAATGCTGCGGCCTTTGTTACAATTGGTAACGGTACGGGTATCAGCGCCAGCAATGCGGCTAATTCGAATGCGATGACTGATCAGACATTTGAGCTGGTTGGTGATAATGGTCTGTCAACGGGTTACGCAAACGCTTACACACCCGGCAGCTTTACATCGTCGGTACCCGTGTACTCGATGAATCGTATCTGGAAGGTACAGGAAACCGGAACGGTGGGGACTGTGACCATTAGCATTCCGGGTAACAGCACCGGAACATACCTGCTGGTGAAGTCGTCGTCCTCTTTCGGCAGTGGAGCCACCGAAATTGCCATGACTCCCGACGGGAACGGTAATCTGACGGCGCAGGTGAACCTGACGGACGGACAGTACTTCACGTTTGCCAAAGCACTCGTTGCTCCGGGTGGTGTAACGGTCGATCTACAGCTATGGGTCAAAGCCGACGATGGTGTGGTAGCAAGTGGTTCGGCCGTTAGTCAATGGACGGACCAAAGTATTGCAGACCATAATCTGATTCAGACGACGAGTGCTTTCCGGCCTCTGATTCAGCCTGCTTCAGTTGGTTTTAACTTCAACCCATCGGTGAAATTTGACGGTATCGATGACCGGTTAGCGTATAAACTAACCCGGTTTATGTCGACTACCAGTTCTGGAACCTTCTACGGAGCAGCCAGCAATGCGATCGACGGGGGGTACGAGAACCTGGGCGATCTGGGTATTGATAACCCGCATATGGGCACGCTGGGTAACCAGCAGATTATGTGGATGAACAGTTCGGCGCCGGTTCAGATTAATCATCCGACGGTATTAACCGCTAATAAGTCGACCCTGCTGGGGTATTTCTGGAACGGTGGAGCCCCTAATGTGGGTAGCGGACTCCGGCAAAACGGTACCGAGTTTTATGAACCTACTACCGAAGCGACCGCTGTGGGAAACAGTGGGCCGGTAGATGGGCAGTTTACGCTAGGGTCTTACGAAGGTGTCGAAAACTGGAACGGTAATATTGCTGAATCGTTTTTGTACAGCCGGAATCTGACCAGTCAGGAGAAAGATCGGGTGGATACGTACCTGGCCATCAAGTACGGTACCACGTTGACGCACAACTACCTGGCCAGTGACGGTTCGGTCATTTATAACGTTTCGAGCTACTCAGCCAATATTGCCGGCATCGGACGGGACGAAGCCTCCGGGTTAAACCAGAAACAATCGCGCTCGGTAAACACACCCGGTGGTCTTGTAACCATCGGCCTTGGTTCGGGGCTTGTATCGGCCAATGCGCTCAATACAAACAGCTTCGCGGCCAACAAGTCGTTTGAAATTATCGGCGACGATGGCCGGCCAGCCAGCTATTCGGCCCTGTACACCCCAACCAGCTTTACACCGGCGGGTAACGTGGGCTTTTATCGGATGGCCCGCACCTGGCGCGTTACCGAAACCGGAACGGTAGGAACGGTTGTGGTTGGTGTAGCTTCGTCGACAGGTGCTGAGTACCTGCTCGTGAGCAATTCAGCCAGTTTTGTACCAGCCAACACCCAGGAGTTAGTCTTGACACCGGATGGTAATGGGAATCTGGTAACAACCATTGATCTGGCCGACGGGCAATTCTTTACGTTCGGGGCGGCTCAAAAAGCACCGGGCGGTGTTAGCTCCAACCTAACCATTTGGCTCAAATCGGATGCTGGCGTAGTCACCAGTGGTACGGCCGTTACGCAGTGGGACAATCAGGCATTGCTCAATCCGTACAGTCTGTCCCAGACGGCCGCAGCCAACCGCCCCGAGTACATCACGAGCGGATCGCAGATGGTGAACTACAACCCGACCCTTTATTTCAAAGGGGCAAAGGTGTTGTATAACCCCAGCTCGTTCATGCCCGGTAACTCGCCCTTCACATTCATGATGGCCGCACAGGACGAATCGGCCGATCTGGGCGTGGGTACACTCCTCTCAACGGCTGATCTGTTCGATTACTTTGAGTTTAACAAACTGAACAACGGAACCCTTTCAAACGGCTGGAACCCCTACGGTGTGGGTGGTGTGCCTGATTTGGGGCCATTCGGAAAAGGAAACAAGTTCTCACCCGCCGGAGGGGTCAACGGCTGGTATAACGGTACGGGCTATACACGCAATGTCCTGACGCAACGCATTCAGCCCCAGGTAATCGGGTTTGCATCAGCCAACAGTGTTGCCTCGTTTGGTACATCGATGACCACCTGGACGGACGGGTATAAAGACACGCCAGGCTGGAGCTTTATTAACGAATCGGCCGCTTTGGCGTCTATTGTGCAGACGCACCTGTTCAAGAATCTGTCAGTAGGGGCAGACTTTGGTTCGGCGGGTACCGAGCCGTGGGAAGGTCCGATCAACGAAATCATTATTTACGGTAGCAACCTAAGCGATAACGAAGCCCAACGGGTTAATACGTACTTGGCCATTAAAAATGGGGTTACCCTGGGGCAAGGCAACGGTATTGTTAACCGGAACGGAAGCAACGTAGATTACCTCGCTACCAACAGTGCCGTAATCTGGAATGCAACTGCTAACTCGGCATACAGCTACGATATTGCTGGTATTGGCCTCGATAACTTCGAGGGGTTGAACCAGAAGCAATCTCGTTCGGTGAATGTAGGTTTCCAGCCGGCTATTGGTCTGGGAGCGGTGGCAGAATCGAATGAAGCCAACCCTAACGTGTTCCCGGCAGACAAGAGCTACTTGATTTGGGGTAGCAACGGGCTGGGAACGCAATATACCGTTAGTTACACGCCAAATAGCTTTACGCCTGTAGCTACGTTCGCGATCATGAACCGGGTCTGGAAAGTTCAGGAAACCGGTACGGTTGGAACAATTGCGGTTACAATTCCGGGAAGCTTGAAGGGGGTTTATCTATTGGTGAGCAATACCAACAGTTTCAGCACAGGTAATGCGGGCGTAACGGAATATGCCATGACTCCTGATGGTAATGGTAATCTGGTGGCTACGGTTGATCTAACCAATGGGCAGTTCTTCACGTTCGGCCAGGATATTGTCGCGCCCGGTTGCGTTACGGGCGGTTTAGATTTCTGGTTTGATCCAGCAGTTGGCATAACGAAGTCAGGGACAGTGGTCACCGGCTGGGCCGACCGTGATAGCGGAGGAAATAACCCGGAAGTGACACAGGCAACTACCACCTTGCAGCCGTCTTATTCAGATGGCGACGCCGTTAGTAACTATAACCCCTACATCAACTTTGCGAATAACCAGCGGCTCAACAGTGCTATTACCGGAAGCGATTACGCCCGGTCGCACACCACGTTTGGTGTAGTGAATAATTACACGTTTAAAGGTGATTATGGACACTTTATCCGGCTTACCAATGAGAATAATACGGAAGCCGGTCTACACAATTGGGGTCTGGGTCATTCTAATATTGAGACGGATAATGTTGGTTTGCACTACATTAAAGCGCCGTTCTCGGGCGGAAGTGGTGCAGCGGGTACTGATATCTACAATAAGATCAACCAGAACCGGTCGATTGTTATTGGCCAGCCAACGCTCTACGGGGCTTTTATTGACTCCTCAACTCCTTCTGCTACCTCCGTATTGGTCGGTCAGAACGGTAATGAAGCCGGTTGGGTAGGCACAGCGAACGTAACGAGCCTGCTTCCGTACGATTATATGGTAATCGGGGGGGGTAATGCCTACGGGATGAATAATAACAAAACGTCGGAGATTATTCATTACTCCCGCGCTTTATCCCAGACCGAACGGCAACGGGTGAACACCTATTTAGGGATCAAGCATGGTCTGACGCTGGAACACAACTACCTGTCTGGTACCGGAAACACCATTTATAACATATCGAGCTACTCGGCCAACGTTACGGGTATTGGGCGTGAAGATTGCCAGGGCCTGTTGCAGAAACAATCGAAGTCGGTGAACACCAATGCCCGGATGACGATCAGCATCTCAGGCACGGTTGCAGCCACCAACGCAACCAACCCAGGTTCGTTAACTACCGACAAAACGTTTGTTGTCATCGGCGACAATGGGGCAACCGGTACAACGGCTTTGTCGCTGGCAGCGGCTTCCAGTTGCCCGCCACCGCCATCGGCCGATCGGTACACGAATCTGTCGTACAAATTCACGGAAACGGGTAGCGCCGGTCCTGTACTGGTGCAGGAAAACCTAACTGGTTTTGGTTTCAACCTGAATTACCCGGTTTACATGCAGGTGTTTAGCGATGCCGGGTTTACCAACCTGTTGGTTTCGGTTCCGATGAGCTACACCAATGGGATTGGAACGGCCATCTATGATTTCCCGGCCAATGCAACCAGCTATGTACGCTTTGCGGGTAACACCACGGCACCGGCCAACCTCTGTGTAGCACCGAAGGCCCAGACGTTCCATTGGAACACCTGGTGGTACGGCGACAAGCAGAAAGTGCTGCTGCCCAACTACACGCCCGCGTCGCAGTCGGCTACGGCAGCTATGACCATGAGCGTGACCGTTACAGACAACAACAATATGCTGCTTTACCGGCCAACGGTGGATTGGTGGCCTGTGTTCGACGGCATCGGCCTGTTTATCCCGCGTAACGACAACGCCAGCACCGAGAACAATGTGATTACTACCCGGATGCAGTTCCGCCAGGGTACCTCAACATCGGTAGTCGCGGCCAATACGGTCAGCTTCAAAGTATGGGATGTGGACGGCTACATTGGCGGTCGGGATATTGTCAAGATTTACGGGAAGCAGGGGAGCAACATCATTAGCCCGCAGCTGAGTCGGTACACCCAATGGTTGCCATTCGACGCGCTCCAGTTGAATTATCAGGGCAGTCAGCAGCAAGCGATTGGCTCGAATATCCCCTGGGATCTGGGTGCCTGGGCCGATGTGTACGTAAACTTCGATACACCGGTTGAAGAGGTGTTTGTGGAGTATCGGAAAGACAATACCTATAACTTCAATGTGTACAACGATATGCGGATTGGGCCCGTTACGGTAACCTGTGCGCCCCCCAAGCCAAAAGAGCCGCTCGTCGACAACGTGTACGTGTACAAAGAAGTGGCACCAAACCCTCAGAAGACCGAAGAGCCCTTTACGTATAAGTTTACCGTTCAGAACACGAACTGCGTCAATAAAACAATTAACCTGACGGATAACCTGCCGAGTGGCTTAGTCTGGAGAGATAGCTCGTTTGTCAGCTCAACGTCGTTACTGGTTGGGTCGGTAAATGCTTACGGGAATACGAACAATCTGCAACTGACTAACCTGACCGTGCCGCCCGGAACGCATTACTTCTATGCGACTGCTAAAGGGAGTGCAGCGGGTACGTTCCTGAATCAGGCTACGTATGTTGTAACTAACGGTACGGGTGCAACTTACCTTTCTGATGATCCATCAGAAACAGGCACAACGGCTCAGCCTACTCCGCTGACGCTCATTCAGAATGACCCCGAGGCCAACCTGACCGTACAGAAAACCGTGAATAAAACAACAGCTGGGCAGAACGAGGTGTTGACCTACACCTACACTATCACGAACCCAAATGCAGGCTCAGCGGTGCTGAGTACGTTCCAGGATCTGCTGCCCGGTGAGTTGACGTACGTAGGTGGTACCCTCACCGGCATTGGTAGCGCAACAGCCTCGCCGTACAGCGGTTCGGCGGTATTGGCAATTCGAAACCTGAGTGTACCGGGGGGCAGCTCGCTGTCGTTCACCGTGCAGGCGAATACCAATAGTTTCACCATTGGTGCGGTGGCGAACAATATTGCGCGGGTAACGCCGGATGTAAATTCAGGCTTCCGCATTCAGACGTATAATTCATCGACGGCCAGCACAACGATTCTTGTGCCCCCAACAGTCGCTATTCTGAGTCCTGCGGCCAGCACCACTACAGCACTGAACCCGACGGTGTCGGGGACGGCTACGCCGGGAAGTACGGTCGTGTTGACAGGCCCCGGCCCAGCTACGCTTTGTACGACAACGGCCACTGTTGGAGGAACCTGGAGTTGTCAGGTGAACCTGTCGCCAGGCGAACAATCATTGACCGCCATTGCCAGCAATGTCGCCGGGGCGAGTACACCCGCCATCACGCAGATTACGGCCGTGAACCAGGTGACGCCGTTCACCACGTCGGCTCCACCGGTGAAAACCGCATCGGCGGGCGGAACCCAGACAGGGAATGCGGCAACCGAATTAGTGCCAACCGGTGGTACAACGCCGTTCACGTACAGCAACGACACGGGTAATGCCTCATGCTCTGCAGCCGCAGGGGCTACCGAGCTGCCCGCCAGCAGCAGCCTGACGGTGGACAGCAATACGGGCAGCTACAGCTACGTAGCACCGACCACCCCAGGAGTGTACTACTTCTGCATTAAGGTGTGCGACAACAGTTCGCCAACCCCGCAGTGTCAGACGAAAACGTATACACTCGTTGTGTCGCCGGTACCGGCCAGTGGGAATATCAACTGTACATCGACGCAGATTATCGGCGCTATCAACCAGGGTACACCGGGTAGTGGTGTGCTGAAAATCACGATGACCGTTAGCACAACCGGTAGTTTCCCGGTATCGGTCAGCGGATCGGGCTTCTCGCTGCAAATTCTGCCAACGAATCTGGTCGCTAACACGGGAGGCACGCAAACCTTCTACGTGCCCGTCAACTACAGTGGTGCTACACTCGGAACGTTGGATTTGACGATTACGGGAGCGGGTACCTGTACGTACAATCTGGCCGGTCAGACCCCAACGGGTAAAAACCAGCCGGTAATGGATATAGGTGGAAGCTGTATTGCGATTACACCGGCCTCGCTGGGTAAGTAAGTGGCTTATGGAAAAAATAGGACACCACTCAATCGAAAAACAGATGAGTAACTACAACCATTTCCTGGCCATAAGTCGTCTTGTTGGGGGTATATGTTTGCTGCTGGTACTGGCCTTTACGAAGGCCAGTGCCCAGCAGCCTGTTCCCCCCACAATAGGCACCACCTGCGATTATTCAACCGCACCGGCCACCGTATCGCTCTCGGTAACCAACGTTCCGGCGGGGTACAACACTACCTATTTGCTGGTCGATATGGTGACGGGGGCCATTGTTCAGGCCAATGCATCTGAACCCGTATTTTCCAATATCGGACAGGGTATCTATTATGCCGTAGCTGCCCATTATAAAGGGCTATTGGTCGATGCGACGGCGGGCAAACTGATCTCGAATGTGTACGAGACAAACGCCTGTCTGACCTATTCGACGGCGATACCCATACGGGTTTGTCCGGCATCGACTGCCTGCGACTACGTATCCGCGCCAACAACGCTGACGTTTGCCGCCACAGCTATTCCGGCAAGCGTATCGACAACCTATGTGTTGGTCGATGAGGCAACGAACCTTATTGTGCAGCTCAGCAGTACGCTTAGTTTTAATGCCGTCGGGCAGGGTGATTATGCCATCACGGCGGTTCACTACGACGGTACTCTGAGTGGGCTGAGCGTTGGGGCTCGCTTATACGACATTACCACGAGTCAGAACAACTGCCTGGGCGTATCCAACACGGTACGCCTTCGTGTGTGTTCGTTCCTGATCGCTATTTCGGGACCCGTCGATGGAACGACGATCGCCAGTCTGAATCCGCCCATTACGGGAACGGCAACGCCCGGCAGCAACGTAACGGTAACCACACCTGATGGACAGAGCTGTATGACAACGGCCTCGGTGCTGGATGGCAGCTGGACGTGTACGAGTCTGACGTTTACGGCTGGTCCGCAAAGCGTGACGGCGACGGACGGCATTACCTCGGCAGTAAGCAACTTTACAATTACCCCTGCGACCACCTTGCCGACACTGGCGATTACCTCCCCAGGAAATGTAACAACGACGACCTCCCCACTGGTGAGCGGGACGGCCACGCCGGGAAGTTTGGTAACGCTGACTGATCCCACGGGGGCAACCTTATGCACGACCACGGCGACAGCGGGCGGTTCGTGGAGCTGTGTGGTGAACCTCTCACCGGGACCAACGACACTGACAGCGGTGGCCTGCACCTCGGCGGGCTGTGCCACGGCAACCACCAGCCTGACGGCGGTGGCTCCGCCAACGGTGGCCATTCTGAGCCCAGCTGATAACACAACGGTGGCCAGCACCAATCCACCCGTCAGCGGTACGACCACACCATTGGCCTCCGTGACGGTGCTGGGTCCTAACGGTCAGTCGTGTGTGACGACGGCTTCGGTCTCGGGTACGTTTGCCTGCACGAGTTTGACGTTTGCGGCTGGTCCGCAAAGCGTAACGGCTCTGGTCAGCACTGCAGGTGGCACGGCTACGGATGTGAACAACTTCACGGTTGTACCAGTAGCTTCGCTACCCCAGATTGCCATTCTGAGTCCGGCGAACAACGGCACGGCCACAACCTCGCCCTTGGTGAGTGGTACAGCCACGCCGGGTAGTGTGATCAACTTGACGGGTCCGACAGGGGCAACCCTGTGTACGACCACAGCGACAGTGGGTGGTTCGTGGAGCTGTGTGGTGAACCTCGCCCCGGGCTCAACGACGCTGACTGCGGTAGCCTGCGCTTCGGCGGGTTGCGCCACAGTGACCACCAGCCTGACGGCGGTGACTCCGCCAACGGTGGCCATTCTTTCTCCGGCTGATAACACAACGGTGGGCAGTACGAATCCACCCGTCAGTGGTACGGCCACACCATTAGCGTCAGTGACGGTATTGGGTCCTAACGGTCAGTTGTGTGTAACGACGGCTTCGGTCTCAGGTACGTTTGCCTGCACGAGTTTGACGTTTGCGGCTGGTCCGCAAAGCGTGACAGCCACGGTAAGTAACGTAGGAGGCACGGCTACGGATGTGAACAACTTCACGGTTGTACCAGCAGCTTCGCTACCCCAGATTGCCATTCTGAGTCCAGTGAACAACGGTACGGCGACAACCTCGCCCTTGGTGAGTGGTACAGCCACGCCGGGTAGTGTGATCAACTTGACGGGTCCGACAGGGGCAACCCTGTGTACGACCACAGCGACAGCGGGCGGTTCGTGGAGCTGTGTGGTGAACCTCGCCCCGGGCTCAACGACGCTGACAGCGATAGCCTGCACCTCGGTAGGTTGCGCCACGGCAACCACCAGCTTAACGGCGGTGGCTCCAGCCAGTTTAACGCTGGCTCCCACAGGCCCAACCACCTCAACTTCTCCTGTGCTTGCGGGTACGGCTACGCCGGGCAGCACGGTGGTGATTACAGGGCCTGGCCCCGTGACGCTGTGCACAACGACGGCTTCGATTTCGGGGACGTTCGCTTGTACAGTGGCGGTGGCAGCGGGACCAACGACGCTGACAGCGGTAGCTTGTACCTCGGCGGGTTGCGCCACAGCAACCACCAGCTTAACGGCGGTGACTCCGCCAACGGTGGCCATTCTTTCTCCGGCTGATAACACAACGGTGGGCAGTACGAATCCACCCGTCAGTGGTACGGCCACACCATTAGCGTCAGTGACGGTATTGGGTCCCAACGGTCAGTCGTGTGTAACGACGGCTTCGGTCTCGGGTACGTTTGCTTGCACGAGTTTGACGTTTGCGGCTGGTCCGCAAAGTGTAACGGCTCTGGTCAGCACTGCAGGTGGCACGGCCAGCGATGTGAACAGCTTCACGGTCGCACCAGCGGGTACCTTGCCGACCCTGGCCATTCTGAGTCCAGCGAACAACGGTACGGCGACGACCTCGCCCTTGGTGAGCGGGACAGCCACGCCGGGCAGTGTGATCAACTTGACGGGTCCGACAGGGGCAACCTTATGCACGACCACGGCGACAGCGGGTGGTTCGTGGAGCTGTGTGGTGAACCTCGCCCCGGGCTCAACGACACTGACAGGGGTAGCCTGCACCTCGGCAGGCTGTGCCACAGCAACCACCAGCCTGACGGCAGTGGCTCCGCCAACGGTGGCCATCCTGAGCCCAGCTGATAATACCACCCAGCCAGTAGGTGTGAACGTGGTGAGCGGTACCGCTTCACCCGGTAGCAGTGTGACGCTGACAGCCAGCAACGGTAGCAGTGTCACGGCGTTAGCTGATCCATCGGGTAGCTTCACGGCAACCATGCCTACTACTTTCTCGACCGGGCCGAATACGGTCACGGCCGTAGCAGGCAATGCAGGGGGTATCTCAACACCGGCCACCTCTACTTTTACCGTAGTAGCCCCGAGCGTCTTGCCGACGGTAGCAATCAATAACCCCGGCCCGTTGGTAGGTACGACCAATGTAGCTATCTCGGGTACGGCTACGCCGGGCAGCAGTGTGATGCTGACGGATGCGGCCAATAGCACGCTTTGTACGACCACAGCCGCGCCGGATGGTAGTTATTCCTGCTTAGTGAGCCTGACTCCGGGTAGCAATACCATTACGGCGGTAGCCAGCAACTCGGCTGGTACTTCCTCGCCCGCAACTACGCAGGTGACGGCGGTGGCTCCGCCAACAGTGGCCATCTCGAGCCCAGCTGATAACACAACAGTGGCCAGCACCAATCCACCTATTTCGGGTACGGCTACACCATTAGCGTCAGTAACGGTGCTGGGTCCCAACGGTCAGTCGTGTGTAACGACGGCTTCGGTGTCGGGTACGTTTGCCTGCACGAGCCTGACGTTTGCGGCCGGTCCGCAAAGTGTAACGGCTCTGGTAAGCAACGCAGGTGGCACAGCTACGGATGTGAACAACTTCACGGTCGCACCAGCGGGTACCTTGCCCCAGATTGCCATTCTGAGTCCAGCGAACAACGGTACGGCCACTACCTCGTCCTTGGTGAGCGGTACGGCGACGCCGGGTAGCGTAATCAACTTGACGGGCCCGACTGGGGCAACCTTATGCACAACTACGGCGACAGCAGGCGGTACGTGGAGCTGTGTGGTGAATGTTTCACCGGGCTCGACGACGATCACGGCTGTGGCCTGCACCTCGGCAGGTTGCGCCACGGCAACCACCAGCCTGACGGCGGTGTCTACTCCGCCGACGGTAACGATCCATACGCCAGCTGATAACTCGACGCAACCGGCTGGAGTGAATATGGTAAGTGGAACGGCTACACCTGGTAGTACGGTTACGCTGACGGCCAGCAGTGGTAGTAGCGTTACGGCTTTGGCGACTCCCAGCGGCAGTTACACCGCCCACTTCCCGGCCGCTTTCCCGGCGGGGTTGAACACGGTTACGGCTGTGACCAGTATAGGCGGAGATATATCATTGCCTGCTATTTCAACATTTATGGTGGTTTATACTCCACCGACCCTTGCCATCCTGAGCCCGACGAACAACGGCACGGCCACAACCTCCCCACTGGTGAGCGGTACAGCCACGCCGGGGAGTGTGATCAACTTGACGGGTCCGACAGGGGCAACCTTGTGTACGACCACGGCGACAGCGGGTGGTTCGTGGAGCTGTGTGGTGAGTGTGTCCCCTGGCTCAACAACGATCACGGCTGTAGCCTGCACCTCGGCAGGTTGCGCCACGGCAACCGCCAGCTTAACGGCGGTGGCTCCGCCGACTGTGGCCATCTTGAGCCCAGTTGACAATGGGACAGTGGCCAGCACCAATCCACCCGTCAGCGGTACGGCCACACCATTGGCTTCCGTGACGGTATTGGGTCCCAACGGTCAGTCGTGTGTAACGACGGCTTCGGTGTCGGGTACGTTTGCCTGCACGAGTTTGACGTTTGCGGCCGGTCCGCAAAGCGTAACGGCTCTGGTAAGCACTGCAGGTGGCACGGCCAGCGATGTCAACAACTTCACGGTTGCACCAGCGGGTACCTTGCCCCAGATTGCCATTCTGAGTCCGGCGAACAACGGCACGGCGACGACCTCGCCCTTGGTGAGCGGTACAGCCACGCCGGGTAGTGTAATCAATTTGACGGGTCCGACAGGAGCAACCTTATGCACGACGACGGCGACAGCAGGCGGTTCGTGGAGCTGTGTGGTGAACCTGGTCCCGGGCTCAACGACGTTGACAGCGGTAGCTTGTACCTCGGTGGGTTGCGCCACAGCAACCACCAGCCTGACGGCAGTGGCTCCACCAACGGTGGCCATTCTTTCTCCGGCTGATAACACAACGGTGGGCAGTACAAATCCGCCTATTTCGGGTACGGCTACACCATTGGCGTCAGTAACGGTGCTGGGTCCCAACGGTCAGTCGTGTGTAACGACGGCTTCGGTGTCGGGTACGTTTGCCTGCACGAGCCTGACGTTTGCGGCCGGTCCGCAAAGCATAACGGCTCTGGTAAGCAACGCAGGTGGCACGGCTACGGATGTGAACAACTTTACGGTTGTACCAGCGGGTACCTTGCCGACACTGGCCATCCTGAGTCCGGCGAACAACGGCACGGCCACAACCTCGCCTTTGGTGAGTGGTACAGCCACGCCGGGTAGCGTAATCAACTTGACGGGTCCGACAGGGGCAACCCTGTGTACAACCACAGCGACAGCGGGTGGTTCGTGGAGCTGTGTGGTGAACCTCGCCCCGGGCTCAACGACGATCACGGCTGTGGCCTGCACCTCGGCGGGTTGCGCCACGGCAACCACCAGCTTAACGGCTGTTAGCCTGGCTAAACAACCCGTTGCAATGCCAGATATTGCTAATACAACAAGCGGTATTCCTGTCTCAGGAAATGTGATGACCAACGATTCAGATCCGCAGGGAAGTCTATTGACCGCTTCGCTACTGAGGCAACCCATTGCTGGAACTGTACTCATGGCACCCAATGGCACCTATACGTACACCCCGCCAACCGGCTTTACAGGAACAGTAAGTTTCTGCTATTCGGTAAGCAACACAGCAGGCTTGAGTAGTACAGCTTGCGTGTCAGTCAATGTGAGCCCTGTACCTTCGGCCATAAGGAATAATGCGCCGATTGCCAGCAATGACAATACGCAAACAATCGCTGGTATGCCTGTTACCATTAACGTAGTTGCAAACGATACAGACCCGGATATCGCTTCAACGTTGGAGGGTCAGTTAGGTGTGCCTGTAATTGTGACCCAACCCGTGGTTGGAACAGCAACTGTCGTAAATGGAGAGGTTGTTTACACACCACCGGTAAACTTCACGGGTACAGCGAACTTCACGTATTCAATATGTGACAAAGGCTCGCCTGTGTTATGCACAACGGCTACGGTTAATGTGAACGTATTGCCAGCACCGCCTGCCAACGCCACTTTGGCTCCTGTGGCTATTGATGATGCGTTGGTTACAAGGGTGAATACATCGGCAATAGCAACCGTAGCAGCTAACGACCGTGACCCGAATACTTCGCCACTTCCGTTGACGTACGCCAGTGGGCAACCCTCGTCAGGTACTGTAACGATGGCACCGAATGGTAGCTATACCTACACGCCTGGCAATGGCTATGTAGGACCGGATAGTTTTACCTACAGTGTGTGTAACACATCTGGTCTTTGCGATATAGCAACGGTTAGTGTAAACGTACTGCCTGTGCCTAATGCCGCGCCAAGCGTGACGCCAGACTTTGTCAATGTGGTGCCAGGTATCCCGACCACAGGCAATGTCCTGACCAACGACCGTGACCCCGAAGGTACGCCGTTGACGGTAAGTGTCATTGGTACATCACCGGCAGGCTTCACCCTGTCGCCCAATGGCAGCTATACATACACCGCCCCGGTCGGTACGACAGCTCCTGTGACGGTACGTGTTCAGGTTTGTGATGGTGGGACACCTCCTGCCTGTGCAACGAGTACCTTAACGATGGTTCCAGTGCCACCACAAAGTCTGGCCAACGATGCGCCGATTGCTAACCCGGATGCGCCCCGTCTTACTGCGGGCACTTCGGCAACGGTTAATGTGCTGGCAAACGATGTGGACCCCGAGGGGCAGCCCTTGAGTAACCCCACGATCATCGCTGGGCCGACCAATGGCACAGCAGTGGTGAATCCCAACGGTACGGTGTCTTACACCCCGGTATCAGGCTTTACGGGTACAGACAAACTAACCTATCAGGTTTGCGATGGCAGTACGCCGGCACAGTGTTCAACTGCTGTGGTGACTTTCACAGTAGACCCGGCCCCGCCAGTGGGCCTCACAAACGTGGCTCCGGTAGCGATCGATGATGCGTTGATTATCCAGCAAGGGGTAGTAAGTGCAACGGGTACGGTTGCGGCAAACGACTACGATCCACAGGGGCAGCCGTTGACGTTTACTAAGCTGGCTGGCCCAACGAGTGGCACGGTAGTGTTCTCGCCCACAGGTAGTTACACGTACACTCCGGCGGCTGGTTTTGTAGGTGGTACGAGTTTCAGTTATCAAGTGTGTGACAACGCAAGCCCGGCGCTGTGCAATACGGCCACGGCTTACCTGACTGTACTGCCTGCCCAGAGCGATGCGTACGTCCTGAATCTGAAAGTCATGCTCCAGGGTGCATTGGTTGGCAGTACTGGTAACCTCATGCGCGATGACCTGCGTAGCAAAGGTTTCCTGCCTGCGTTGGAACCGTACACAACCCTTGGCGGGAATCGCTTTGTCCACACAGGTGGTGGTGGCGGTGAAACCATGCCTAACAACGTGACCGCCCAGAATGTCGGTACAGGCGATGCGGTAGTTGACTGGGTGTTTGTGGAGCTACGCGACCCAAGCAATTTGTCGGTGGTAGTTGCAACACGGTCGGCCTTGGTACAGCGGGATGGCGATGTGGTGCTTGCCAGCGATGGGATATCTCCGTTACGGTTCACTGGATTAACACAGACCAGTTTCTACGTCAGTGTGAAGCACCGTAACCACCTGGGCGTGATGACGGCTACGGCCATCCCAATGTCGGCCAGCGGAACAGTTGTTGACTTTACCTCGATGACAGGCCCCCAGTTATGGAACAGATCCATTGGTGCTTTCAACTATGAGGGCTGGGAGCAGGTAACTGTCAATGGTAAAGCGGCAATGTGGGGTGGCGACGCTAACCACGACGGCAAAGTAAAATACCAGGGTGCGGCCAACGACCAGATTACCATCTTTTCGGAAGTAATCGGGGCTCAGAGCTCAAACAATCCGGTGTACAATTATAACGATGCGTTTGGGTACTACTTTGGGGATGTTAACATGGACGGTAAAGTGAAGTACCAGGGAACTGGTACCGACAATTCGCTCATTTTCACCAATGTCCTGAGCAATTTCCAGACGGCTACGCAGATGAACAGTGCGCAGTTGTACAACTTTGATTTCATGCGCGAGCAGATTCCTTAGTCAAGTGGGGAGCGGACCACAAGGCCCGCTCCCTGTCTTTTTTCTCATCTTGATTCAAACTTTGACCATGAAACGTTTTTTACTCCTAATCGGCCTGCTGGGTTTTGGTCTAACTGGCTGGGCGCAAACCGTGCAGTATACGATCCGGTACAATCTGACATTAAGCCGTTACGAAGTCTACGCGAAACCTAGTTTTAGCCAAAGTCAGTACAATTGGGGTAGTTCTCAGATAACCATTGTTACGCCCTCTTCCCTCACAAATGTTGCCTTTTCTGTAGTCAGTACGGCAGCGGGCGGATGGACCGACAACTCACAGGTGTATGATGTGTTCGGGAGCGATTTTCATGGGGTTGGATCAACGGGTCTGAAGGTAGATCTGGTAGCGGATCAGGAGGTATTACTGTTCCACTTTGTACTGGCTAGTGGTCAGTGTATACCTGGGCTACGGTTGTTTATTAATGGAACGGACCCAGGTTCAATTGCACCTGGAATGAATGGAGGTGATTTTAGCAATACCATGTACTCTTCCGGCGATATACTGGGTTCGAATAACTTGTATATAGCTAACTACGCCAACACCGGCACCGTATGTACGGCTTGTAACTTGCAGGCTCCGATCTTAAGTAAACTTTGATTCCAGAACCATCAGAACCAATATGTTTATGAAACGCAGTATTGTGTTGCTATGGATGCTGGGGTTTTGGCTCACTACGCCCGGAATAACAGCGTCGATGGCCGCTCAACCACACATAATAGCTGGGGATAGCGACTCCGATGGGGTCGATGATGCCAACGATCTATGCCCTGGTACACCAGCGGGGACCCCCGTCAACGTGTACGGGTGTCCGTTGTCGGTTAACAGTTGCGATTTCAACAGCAGTACTGTGACATTGGCCGCGTCGGGCGGGAGTACGGGCAACGGTGTCTCCACCCGGTATGTGTTAGCGGATAATCAGGGTACCATTCTACAAGTCAGCACATCGCCAAGCTTCAGTGGTCTTAACAACACGGCGACCTACATGGCGTTGTCAATCGTGTATGAGGGGGCCATAACGAACCTATCGGCCGGGCAATCGCTGAGTGTGGTGTCAGCCCCCTGTTTCGACTGGTCGAATGCGCTGGTTTTCAAAACGTGCCCGTTACCAACCACCCCCTGTGATTATCAGATTGGAGATATAATAACTCTGCAAAGTAATGGGGGGAGCGTGGGAAGCGGAGTTAAGACGAGTTATGTATTGACCAATTCGGCGGGAAAATTGATCGTGGTTTCGTCTACGCCCAGTTTCGATAGCAACCTCTTACAGGCGGGTACCTATCAAGCATATGCACTCACGTACCCCGACGATAACACGATTAGCAACCTCGTGGCAAACGGAGTCAATACGCTCGCCCAGGTGGGTGCCAGTTGTTTGGCAGTTTCATCCGGCTTGAGTATCACAATTTGTGGTTGTAGGACTACCTGCGTACCACTTTTGGCAACCCGAATCCGGTAAATTTTGCCTAAACCGCACCCGTCTACGCTTGTCTGCACGTTGCTGTTCACCTGTTTAGGATAAAAATCCTGAGCAGGTGAACAGCAACGTGTAACTCCACATTTTCCTATCCTGAATGAGCTGCATGGCGTATTGTCAATTACCCATCAACTTTTGCGAGTTCGGATAGGGTCGACGCCAGCCTACGGGCTGAACTAATTGCCCCTTCCATATAGCCGGGCGACTCGGTAGCCGTTTCGGTGCCACCCAAAAACAGTTTTCCGTTCAGGTACGACTGCTGAAGCAGGGGGTGTCCGTTGTTCTGATGCGGCCGGTTGAAACGCGGTGATCCCGATACGATCCATTCATCGTTCCATACTTTGTCGAAATAGGCGCTGGGCTGAAGAGCCTCCGAACCAAACAGGTCGCCGAGTTGCCGTAGCACCAGTTCCTGCCGAAGCTCTGGACTGTACGCGGCTGCGCCACTGTTCAGAAACCCGGTAAAGCCAAACCGTTGCCCATCGGCTGAGGTATGATCGTACATCTCCACCACAATGCCCGCATGGCTGTAGAGCATGCCCGAATACCCTTCAGTACGCCAGAATGGACGGTTGTACTCGAGCACAAACTTAATCGACCCGGCCATCCAGGTCTGAACCGTGGGCAACAGGGCCATTGTGTCGGGAGGCAATGGGGGTGTTATTTCCACCCGCGCACCGGTCAGTTGCGGGGGCAAGCACAGGGCCACGGCATCGGCAGCGTACGTTCGTCCATCGGCGGTTTCAACCACTACGCCCGGACCGTCTTCCTGAATAGTTGTTACCGCATTATTCAAGTGAATGGATTGTGGGTCGAGCTGTTTCACCATAGCCTGTATGAGCGCACTGGTGCCCCCCGTCAGGCGAAAAGAGGGCGACTCCGAAGCTGGTACGAAGAACCGTTGCGGAGGCTCAAATGATTTGGTCTGGAAAAGCGTGACGCCCTCCGAAAACTGCGGAAACGGGGTCAGGCCCAGCTCGTCAATCAGTTTGAGCAGGGTAGGGTGCCGGTCGGAGAACCAGGTAGCCCCCAGCTCCAGGGGTGTCGACTGGGGGCCTTCGACCGTGTGAATTCGGCCTCCCAACCGGTCCGAGGCTTCGAAGATAGTTACGGGTACGTTCTGTTTTTTGAGCAAATAGGCCAGGCACAAACCGCTGAGACCACCGCCCACAATAATGACACTTTTCGTCGATTCCATGAGGCAAAAGTACCCAATTCGCAGCTATCCGCTTCATCGGCATCATCGGCGGTCCATTTTATCAGAGCAGGTTGGTACGCGAATACCGCGGATTAGGCAGGTTTGCACGGATAGATGAACTACCGAAAAAGCAACTTTCTTCTCTGCATCAATTGGTGGGATATGCCGGGCAAAAAACGTAAGAACGTCAGCTTCCATTGATGTGTAAAGGGAGAAGAATGGAAATCAAGGGGGTAAGTTGCAGGGTATTCCTAATAAATGTTAAACCGCTAACAACCCCGTCAGACGGACTGTTGATCTTTCAACATCTATCCGTACAATGAAAAATTACCTCATTCTTTTCATGATGGCCGTGTCAACGAGCCTGTTTGTGTCAACGCAGAGTTTCGGGCAAGCGTCTGCCCATCAGTTGTCGAGTCATATTCTGGATGTGTCGAAAGGACAACCTGCCAGCGATGTTACCATTCGGTTGGAACGGCTTAACCCGCAAAGTAAACAGTGGGTGCGCGTCGACGAAAAAGCGACCGACCGGAATGGCCGAATCTCGGATTTCCTGCCCGCTAAAGCCGAGAATGGGGGCACGTACAAGCTAACGTTTTTGGTGGACGAATACTTCAGGAAAAATGGGGTCGCCAGTTTTTACCCGTTTATCGAGGTTGTGTTTGAGATAAAGGGATCTGACCATTACCATATTCCCATCACCCTGTCGCCCTACGGGTACTCGACGTATCGGGGAAGCTGATGGCTCGGTTAATTGGCGGAAGGGCTCAGCGGCAACCGAATCTCAAAGGTAGAGTCGGAGGCCGAGACAACCGGCTGCGGGAGGTTGAGCATCTGGTATTTGGCCACGATGTTGCTGAGACCCACCCCGTTTGAGAGAGCTCGTGTCGCTTTATGTTGCAGGTTATTTTGCACAATAAGCCAGCCTAACTGATCGGTCTGAATCTGAATGTGCAACGGCCGTTTCACTGACACCACATTATGCTTCACGGCATTTTCGACCAGTAATTGCAAGGTCAGGGGCGGAAGTTGAAGATTTTTGGCTGACTCTGGAATGGCAACACTAAGGGTGAGGCCGCTCCCATAGCGGGTTTGCAGGAGGTGGTAGTAGCCGTCAATGAACTGGAGTTCGGCGGCCAGTGTAGTCAGGTTTTGTTCGGTGCCGCTGCGCAGTACATATCGGTACACGCTGCTGAGTTTGTCTACGAACACCTCGGCTTTCTCGGGGTCTTCACTGATCAGCGCCGACAGCGAATTAAGCGCGTTGAACAGAAAATGCGGATTCACCTGCTGCTTAAGCACTTCCAGCTGACTTTGCAGATTCACCATTTGTAGGCGCTCGCGTTCGCGTTCCAGTTGCTCCAGCTGTGTTTTGTACACCGACGAATCCCGATTGTAAAAGTATAGTTCGTAGAGAATCAGGAAAAAAGCCGCAATCAGAAACGAACGAAACAGATCGAAACCAAAGGGGCTGGCGGTCAGAATAATTTTGTCGATGTGAACCTGCAACGCAACGGCTTTGCCATCATAGCCCGCCGGGGTGCCGGTGGTGACGATGTGCCGCCAGAGGTTAATGACCCAGGCGAGTACCGCCGTTCCGAGGGTACAGGCCAGCAGGGTAACGGCCCGGAGCGAGGGTTTGCCAAATGGGAACGTACTTCGCAGCCGGAAGTGAATGATAATGGCTCGGTTGAGGTACCAGTGCAACGTAATGGCTACCACTTTGGTAACTAACAGAATCAGATGGGTACGGGTGAGTGGCTCCCTAACCAACGGTTCGGTAAGGAGGGCAAAGAGGGTAACCAGGCTAATGCCGCCCCACCGGAGCCATCTATCTGAAATCATCCGATTCATACGCTGAGGTTTGCCCGTAAACATACGTAGCTACCCGGTTGGTTGTGTGCCAAACTACACTCGTCTGCGCAACTTTACGTATCAATTGTCAAAAAACCGGGACGAGTTGTAAAGAGCCCTCAAGCCGCTAAGGGAGGACGTAAATGAACCCAATACGGTAAGAACTCCCTTAAATAACGTGATGTACAGCCCTTGTCCTACAAGTAGTTGCTACGCAAGGGCCTTCGACAGGCTCAGGCTGACATTCGTCTTGAGAGCCCCCAGTCAGCCTGAGCCTGTCGAAGGCCCTTGCGTCAGCCATTATGCATAATTCACGTTAAATAGCCTTGCTGTCTGTTCTAAGTGGTACATACAAAAGCGGCACTGTCGAGAGCAACAGTGCCGCTTTTGATGCCGGTACGTTTAGGCGTCCTGCTAAGTCCGCTTCGTAGCCTGCATGGAGCCACCCATAGAACAGACCATGGCCAGCCGATGAAGTTCGTCAGCTTTCCACAGGTTATAATTGCGCTGCCGCAACACCATCTTTTTCCGGTCCAGACCTGCCTGCCGCAAAAGGCCCCGGCTGGTTTGTTCGGGTAAAAACTGAAGCAGAGAGCTAAGCCGTTTGATGTCCGACGCAGCTTTGCTTCCCAAACCAAGCCGCTCTGCCAGTGAGATCGTCTCGTCGATGGTCCAATTACTTACCTTTTCTTTTCGGTTCGCATACTGGACCGGTGATAGAGCCACCGTTTGGATCAATTCTTTTTTGTTCAGGCTTTTATCCTGTAAGCTGGACAGCACCCGTGCCCGAAGCGTTAGGTACGATTGTATCAGTTGCGCTATTTTTTCAGTATCCATGATGTGTAGAATAAAAGGTTGCTGAGGTAGCCCGTCGGGCTACCTCAGTACGTGTATTAGCGAACGATTTTCTTAATCGTGACAGGTACGCAAATATCGGTTGGGCAGGTACAGTTGGCCACGAGTGCCACAGTCACATCCCGGAAACAACCCGTCTGCCGGTCGGTGAGCCGCACCGTGTAATTGTTAGCCACCAGGCCCGTCCCAATTACCCCGTTGGCCGGGATGCTCGTCGCTGCGGCAGGTACCGCCGTGACCGCGTCAAAGCTCGTACCCACCGAGTACTGATACGTGTACCGGCGGGTGTCGGTCAGGCCCGTGATCGTCAGCTGACCGTTGGCCTGCGGCTCCGAGCCCACACAGGTGGGGTTTTGGGTAAGCACCGTAAACAGGGGCACTTCCACCTCCTCGATCACAATGGGGCAGCAGCCGCTCTGGGGACACTGACCGTTCACGCCTTCGTCGATGACCACCTGATAGGCACCGGGCAGGGTGGCTGTGAAGGAATTGAGCGTGCCGTCGGCAACCAGAGTGGCCGTGGTGGCTCCGGGTGCGGTCAGATACCACTGGTAACGACTGAACCCGGCGGGTGCATCGAGCTTGTAAGCAAAGGGCTGGCCTTTACACACGCGGTACGGGACAGTGGTGCAGACCTGATTGTCGTTACCGGGAATAGAGGCCGTGTTGTAGATGACCCCTTCGGTATCGACGCTGACGCTGTAGACGAGTGTGGCCGTGGCGTTGGCGGGCAGGGAGGCAATGGCCCAGCTGCCGCCGGTGAGCGAGGGGGTAAAGCTACCCGCCGAGACGGTGAGTGAGCCGGGTACGATGGCGATGCCGGGAGACGCGGCATCGTTGACCACGACGCTCGTAGCGGCCACGGGTCCGGTATTGGTCAGGGTGATGGTGTAGGAGATGACATCGCCAAACTGGGCGGCCGATGTGCTGACGGCCTTGGTGAGGACCAGATTGGGTGTACCGGCGCAGCTGTTGGGTGCGTCGAAGGCGGCCTCGGCGGACGCGCACTCGGGTGCCGAGAGCCGGGCAGTAGCCATCATGGAGGCCCCATTAGCGGGGAGGTTATCGACGGTTAGGTAGACGGTATTGGTGGTGAGCGCAGACAAGGCGAAGACTCCAGTTGTCCCCCCGATGGCGATGGTGGCCGACTGTGGCAGCAGGAGGTTGGTGACGGTGAGGGTGGCCGTTGCGGAGAAGGTGTTGGTTGCCGACTGGCAGGTACCGTGCGTCACCACGAGGCTAACCGAGCAGGGCTCCTGAGTATTGACCGTAATCGAAGCCGAAGTGAAACAAGTCGGCCCCGTGGTACAGGTCGCCGAGTAAGTCTGGGTCGGCTGGGTTGGGGTTACGACAATGCCCGCCCCGGTGCCACCATTGCTCCAGTTCACTGTGCCTACGCAATCCTGCGCGGTGAGTGTTACGCTGCTGCCTACCGTCACCAGTGTTGAGCTGGCCGAGAGGTTCAATACAGGTTGGGGTAGCACGGTCACAGTACCCACCGCAAAGGTGGTAGAGGTCGCGGTGGTACAGGTAGCCGTATAGCTGGTAGTCTGGGTCAGTGCAGGAGTGACCAGCGTGCTCCCCGAAGTTCCGTTGCTCCAGGCTAGGGTGCCTGTACATCCAGCGGCTGTCAACGTTGCCGAGGTGCCGTAACAAACGGTGGCCGAGGTAACGATCAGATTAGCGGATGCCTCGGTATTCACCACAATTGAAGCCGAAGTGAAGCAAGCCGGACCGGTCGTACAGGTTGCCGAATAGGTCTGGGTTGGCTGTGTGGGGGTTACGACAATGCTGGCCCCGGTGCCACCGTTGCTCCACCCAACGGTACCAGCGCAATTCTGCGCGGTCAAGGTCACGCTGTTGCCTACCGTTACCAGTGTTGAGCTGGCGCTAAGGTTGAGCACCGGCTGAGGTAGTACGGTCACAGTACCCACCGCGAAGGTGGTAGAGGTGGCCGTCGTACAGGTCGCTGTGTAGCTGGTGGTCTGCGTTAGAGCCGGAGTGACCAGGGTGCTGCCCGCATTGCCGTTACTCCAACTAATTGTACCGGCGCATCCAGCGGCCGTGAGTGTGGCCGAGGTGCCGTAGCAAACGGTGGCCGAAGTGACAACCAGATTAGCAGGCGTTTCGGTATTCACCGTAATCGAAGTCGAAGTGAAGCAAGCCGGGCCGGTGGTACAGGTCGCCGAGTACGTCTGAGTCGGCTGGGTTGGCATGACCACGATGCTGGCACCCGTGCTACCGTTGCTCCAGTTCACCGTGCCTACGCAATCCTGGGCGGTGAGTGTCACGCTGCTGCCTACCGTCACCAGTGTTGAGCTGGCGCTCAGGTTCAATACCGGCTGAGGTAGTACGGTCACTGTACCCACCGCAAAGGTGGTAGAGGTCGCTGTGGTACAGGTGGCTGTGTAGCTGGTGGTCTGCGTTAACGTAGGTGTTACTAGCGTAGAGCTCGTAGTGCCATTGCTCCAGCTGATGGTGCCTGCGCACCCGGCAGCCGTGAGTGTGGCTGACGTACCGTAACAAACGGTAGCCGAGGTAACAACCAGATTAGCTGGTGCCTCGGTATTCACCACAATTGAAGCCGAAGTGAAGCAAGCCGGACCGGTCGTGCAGGTTGCCGAATAGGTCTGGGTTGGCTGTGTAGGGGTTACGACAATGCCCGCCCCGGTGCCACCGTTGCTCCACGCAACTGTACCGGCGCAATCCTGGGCGGTGAGTGTCACGCTGCTGCCTACCGTCACCAGTGTTGAGCTGGCCGAGAGGTTCAATACAGGTTGGGGTAGTACGGTCACTGTACCCACCGCAAAGGTGGTAGAGGTCGCTGTGGTACAGGTCGCGGTATAGCTGGTAGTCTGGGTTAACGTAGGCGTTACCAGGGTAGAGCCCGAAGTTCCGTTACTCCAACTAATTGTACCGGCGCATCCGGCGGCTGTTAACGTTGCCGACGTACCGTAACAAACCGTTGCCGAAGTGACAACCAGATTAGCGGGTGCCTCGGTATTCACCACAATTGAGGCCGAAGTGAAGCAAGCCGGGCCGGTGGTACAGGTGGCTGAGTAGGTCTGAGTCGGCTGGGTTGGCATGACCACGATGCCCGCCCCGGTATTACCATTGCTCCACGAAACAGGGCCTATACAACCTGTAGCGGTGAGTGTCACACTGCTGCCCACTGTCACCAGCGTTGAGCTGGCGCTAAGGTTGAGCACCGGCTGGGGCAGTACGGTCACAGTCGCTATCGCCGACGTGCTGGCGCTTGGCGTCGTACACGTAACGGTGTAAGTGGTAGTCTGGGTCAAAACGGGAGTAGCGAGGGTTGTGGCAGTCGTTCCGTTGCTCCAGCTTACTGTGCCGAGGCAACCCGACGCCGTTAGGGTGGTAGAGCTACCGTAACAAATTGTGGCTGAATTGACCGATACGGTGGCGGCTACCGTACAACTTGCTGGTGCGTTGTACGTAATGGTTGCGGTGTCGCAGTTGGGTAGGCTTACCGTAACAGTATGCGATCCGGTGCCCGAGGTCAGACCCGTCAATGAGTAGGCCACCGAAGTCGCGCTGGCTGCTATCGAAACGGTTGTTGACCGTGTGCCATCTGTGATGGTAGCTGTACCGCCCGTCGTGTTGGTGAGGCTGATGGTGCCGCTAATAGAGTAACGATTCGTAACCGGGTCGCAGGTGCTTGGGGTCGCTGTGGCCGTCAATGCACATGGATCGACTACATAGGCAACGTCGTACGAAAAGTTATTCTGTCCGGCTTGGCCCAATGTAAACGTGATGAGTCCCTGTCCATTGGCGTCGGTGTCGATGGCATCGGCATTGATGCCGGTTGCGGTGTTAGCCTTTGGGCTGAGCACCAATGTGTTGGCGCTGGTGCTTTGTGGGAACGTCAGTGAGTAGCTGCCGCCCTGAGTCAGGCCCGTCAGGCTAAAGGCATAACCGGTTGCGGCTGTGCCCGACGTGTTGGCAAAATAATATTCACCGCTTGCATTCGTCGTGACCGACACCCCGGCCGTAGGTAAGCCCGGCCCTTTAAGGTTTACAACCACACCGGGCAACGCCGGTTCGTTCGCATCCTGCACGCCATCGTTGTCGAGATCGCGCCAAACCCGGTTTCCAATTTGTATAGGAGCAGGGGCGCAAACGGCCGAAATAATACCTAATCCATTGGCTTTTCCGTATGTAATGGGGTTGGCACCGGTTCCTACGGTGAGGGAGACCTCATACCGCTTCTCGTCGGCACCGTTGTTCGTGTTGAACCAGTTGAAACCACCCGACCAAACGGTCAGAGGGTCCATGGCGGTTACAACTACTTCGCCTTTGCCGGGAATGACGGCCAAACCGCCCTGAAAGGTTTCTTCGTGGGTGGGTGTTCCTATTTCGGGGTAGCGGTCGAGGGCATAGAATTCACCACCTCCGGGCCCTTGTAAATTCCCAACCCCAGTTCCGGTGAATGCCGGAAGCGTTGATGTTGCAGGCAGCGAGCCATTACTCTCGAGTGTCCAGCCGGTACTGGTCCGGCGGGCCATCAACACGTCACCCCCGATGTAGCCGTTGTAAAGCTGGGTATCGGTGGCGTCGGTCGAGCGTTGCTGGTAGCCCAGTTGATGCCCCCCACGGTCCATCAAACCCAATACCATATCGCCCCGGTCGGTAAAATCGATACTTGATAGCATGGGTTGGGCGCGGCCAATTCGGATACCGGCTGTTGAGGAGCCGCCCAGAAAGAGCGATGAGAAGTTACTGACCCACGGGCTCCACTCATTACCCAGGGTTTGCTGCGTAAAGTGGATGTAGCCTTTGGTGTAGTCGAGCGGAAAGCTTAGAACGGCAGTGTTGTTGAAGGTCAACGTCGCTTCGTCCATCTCAAAAACAGACGCTCTGAGGTTGGTAGGGCTGGTGGCTATGTTGTTTTCGCCTGTACAAACTATACCCACGTACACTTTGCCCCGGTACACTTTAATGGCAAATGGCCGGGCAACGCCATCGGTACAGGTCGTAGTGGGGAGGGCAATGGTAAGCATGTCGGCCGCCGTAACGGTTGCTTTTGCCGGATTGCCAATGTCGAGCCGGATAAGCCGACGGTTAAATAAATCAACTACGTAAAGCTTGCTCTCATCATCAGACAGGGCCATGCTCCCCAAACCCACCTTGCCAACCAGGTTAAACGCGTTGGCATCAATGCTTGAGTTGGTTGCGGTGGCTGGTAGGCCACGGGCTCCCAGTGTGCTCTGTCCGAGGTTCACACCCAGGTTCTCAATGTCGACAAACGTTGTACTGGTAGGGCCGCTGAGGGTGGTCACGTAAATACCGCCCAGACCCAATCGGCCCAAACCGACGTGCCGTTTCAGGAAAGCCGCTGAAAACATCTTTTGGGTGGACCGTTGCACCGCCGAGCCCCAGACACTACCAACCTCCGAAGCTATGGCAAGAGGAGATGGTTTTGTCGTCGACGCGTCGGGAATATCATATGGAACCAGTACAATGGCATCTTCGGCGGCTGAGGTACTACCGGAAGCCAGTGGGTCGCCACTCACAAAACAGGCAACGGCGAGGTTCGGACTGGTCTGACAGAAGTTTTGCGGATAGTTGACCCCAAAGTTGACCCCCGCTGTACCTCCCGTTACAAACTGAACCGAGGTAGCATTCTGCGTACCTCGTCGGCTTTCGTAGTCACCGGTCAGGAGGCCCGTAAATTCAACCCGGAACGGGTTATTGGAGCCTACCGTCAGCGTGTATGAGCCTGAGGCATTGGTTGTTGTGGAAAAGGATGTTCCGTTACTGGCGTAGGCTGTTACAGTAACACCACTAACGCCCGGTTCACCATAGGCGTAGGTGCCCGAGGTCGGGATAGCTGTGTAGACACCATCGGCGTTGAAATCTCGGAAAACAGTGCCCGATATGGTCTGCGCCGAAACAAGGCCTGGAATAACGCCAAATAGGCAGATCAGCAGCCAGCTAAAAGTTTGCCTGACCAGCAAATCCTTGCTAGTCAGGGACCCGTAAATTTTTTTCATAGACCGGTAGTAGGATATTAAATCAACTATGGATTTACTACGCCTTTGCCGGTACGCAAATTTTAGACCACTAAGTATAAATCATAGTGCTGAAAACAATGTATAATGGATGCCTTATGATCTTTGTTCGATATAAAGATTTGAAAAACAGTAATTTATAAAATTGTTTAGTGTTTGGGGACACTAGTAAATGGTCATAAAAGTTTACCTTAATTTTAGTAATAATTTCTCCTGTCTATTAATATCAATAAATGTGAGTAATTATACTAGCCCAAAAAGTATGCCGTAAATTCAATTTTTCTGTGTTTGTATAAGCGGACATCTAATTCGGCACAATAATTAATCGCTTTAAGAAACTTACTCCTTTGTATGGTTTGGATCGTCCGGGTATAAAGTCGTATTATTTTGACCGCTACTGAGTGAATTTGTCCGTATCGGGATAAAATAGAACCGGCACTGTAATGCGTTGCAGTGCCGGTTTCATATACCCGATTTACCGTGAAAGCTCCCCGCATCAGACCGTTTAGGATTGATGCAGGGAGAGTATTTACCGAGACGTAACTTTCCGAATCGTTACCGGAATGCAAACGTCCTCCGGACAAACGCAATTTGACACCAGGGCTACGGTCATATCCCGGAAACAACCCGTCTGCCGGTCGGTGAGCCGCACCGTGTAATTGTTGGCCACCAGGCCCGTCCCAATCACCCCGTTGGCCGGGATGCTGGTAGCCGGCACGGGTACCGCCGATGTCCCGTCGAAGCTGGTGCCTACGGAATATTGAAAGGTGTAGCGCCGGGAATCGGCCAGACCAGTAATGATTAACTGCCCGTTGGCCTGTGGGGTTGGGCCCACACAGGTGGGATTCTGGGTGCTCACCGTAAAGAGCGGCACGTCTACTTCCTCAATAAGCACGGGGCAGCAACCCGTTTGCGGACACGCACTGTTAAGTCCCTCGTCGATCACCACCTGGTAGGCACCGGGTAGGGTAGCCGTGAAGGAGTTCAGAGTGCCATCCGATACCAGCGTCGCCGTGGTAGCTCCCGGTGCGGTCAGGTACCACTGGTAGCGGTTGAACCCTGCTGGGGCTTGCAGCAAAATGGCGTAGGGTTCTCCCTTACAAACCTTGTAGGGAATGGTTGTACAGACTCGTGCATCGTTATCCGGTACTGAGGCCGTATTGTAAACAACCCCTTCAACATTCACACTGACGCTGTAAATGAGCGTGTCCGTAGCCCCGGCGGGCAGGGTGCCAACCGACCACGTACCACCCGTGAGGCCGGGCGTGAAGGTACCCGCCGATGCCGTGATGGAGCCGGGCACAATAGTCACACCTGCCGACGCGGTGTCGTTAACCACTACACTCGTTGCGGGTACCGGTCCGGTATTGGTCAGGGTGATGTTTAACGGCCTGAAATCGTAGAACCACGCTGCGTATTGTTTACCTCCCGCACAGGGTAAAGATTTAGTTTTGACTCTTCCCGAAGTGTAACACCCCATCATTTAACCGACCGAACCGTATTGTGAACAGGTCTTTCAGGTAGTTCTGATACACCTGCCACGGTCGGCGTGAGCCCTGTTGCGGTAGCAAATGGGCTCCCCGCTGTACGTACCCCGACGTGAAATCCAGAAAGGGGCGGGGCTCCACATCGGGCTGCCGCCGTGGCACAACCGTCGTGTACCCGTGCCGATCCATGTACCGCAACAGTCGGCACACATAGCTGGCGGTCAGGTCGGTTTTGAGCGTCCAGGAAGCATTCGTGTAGCCAAACGCAATGGCCAGATTGGGGACATCGCTCAGCATCATTCCCTTGTAAGCCATCAGCTCGCTTGTTTGGTGAACCTTACCGTCGACGGTAAACGCCATACCGCCAAACAGTTGAATGGTCAGGCCGGTGGCCATAACCACTACATCGGCGGGTACGTGTTCCCCCGATTTGAGTTGTAATCCGTCGGCCGTGAAGCGCTCAATCTCATCCGTAACGACGGAGGCTTTACCCGCCCGGATAGTCCCAAACAGGTCGCCATCAGGAACAAGGCAAACGCGCTGATCCCAGGGATTATAGCGTGGGCTGAAGTGTTTGTCCACGTCGTAATTGAGACCAAGTTCTTCCCGCACCAGTTGCACCAATTGTTTTTTGGCCAGCTTTGGCCACTGCCGGGCTATCCAGAAAACAACCACCCGTTGCACCATATTTTTTAGGCGAATGAGCCGGTACGCCAACCGTTCGGGCAGGAGTTGACGGATGCGTTGCGCCACGGCGTCTTCGCCCGGCATGGCTACCACGTAGGTAGGTGAGCGTTGCACCATCGTAACGTGTTCGGCGGTTTGCGCCATAGCGGGCACGAGCGTCATGGCGGTGGCTCCGCTCCCGATCACCACCACGCGCTTGCCGGCATACGAAACATCGCGCGGCCAGAACTGAGGCAGGATAATCGGGCCTTTAAAGTCGGCCTCGCCCGCAAACGTGGGCCGGTGCGGGTGGTCGTAGCTGTAATACCCACTGCACATGTACAGAAACCGGGTCTTCATCGGCTGTGTAACCCCCGTCGCGACGTCTACTACCGCTACGGTCCAGAGTGCGTCGGTCGATGCCCACGAGGCTCCAACTACCTTGTGCCCAAATCGGATGTGGGGCAAAATCCCATATTCGTGGGCGGTTTCTTCAATGTATTGCCGGATGGAAGGGCCGTCGGCAATGGCTCGCGCATTCAGCCACGGCTTAAAAGCGTAGCCCAGCGTGTACATGTCTGAATCGGAGCGGATGCCGGGGTACCGAAACAAATCCCAGGTGCCGCCGAGGGTTTGCCGGGCTTCCAGAATTGCGTACCGTTTGCCGGGGCATTCGTTCTGGAGCCACACGGCCGTACCAATACCCGACAGGCCAGCGCCAACAATCAGAACATCAAGCGGAGATTCATCGGGAGATAACGGGGAAGAAGACATGGAGGTGCGTCGGAACTGTACGGGGCTGCAAGATACAGCACGGGTAGAGGATTTAGACAAATGTCCTGAATCGCGGGTAGGCGGGCCGGTAATTTTGTGAACAGAACCAACCAATAACCACAAACAAAAACCATAAACCACTTTTCATGAGCAAACGAATTGCCATCATCAATGGTCATCCTGATCCCGAAAGTTTCAATACAGCGTTGGCCAGTGTGTATGCCACTGGGGCGAAGAGGGCGGGTGCATCCGTGCAAACCCTACACATAGGCGAACTGGAGTTTGACCCGAATCTGCGGTACGGGTACCGGAAACGCATGGACCTGGAGCCGGATTTGCTGGCGGCACTCGATACCATCCGGTGGGCTGAGCACCTCGTTTGGGTTCATCCGGTGTGGTGGAGTGGTTTGCCAGCACAGATGAAAGGGTTTATCGACCGGCTGTTTCTGCCGGGTCTTACGTTTCAATACCGGACCAATTCGGTCTGGTGGGACAAACTACTAACAGGCCGCTCGGCACGGATTATCACCACCCTCGACCAACCATTCTGGTACTACCAGTTGGCGTTTGGCAACCCGAGTGTGAAGCAGCTAAAACGGGGCGTTTTGCAATTTTGTGGCGTAAACCCCGTGCGGGTTAGTTACTTTGGGCCTGTCCGTAGCGCCACCGAACATCAGCGCCACCGCTGGCTGACGCAGGTGGAGCAGCTCGGGCATCAACTCGGTTAGTTTCTGCTATGGCTTTCGAATCACTCACAACCTATTTTCAGGAGGCTGGCTTCCCCGAATCAGACGCCGATCGAATAGCCGGGTCGTTTAACCCGCGCCCGTATCGAAAAGGTGATCTGGTTCTACGTGAAGGCGATACCTGTCGGCAACTCGGCCTGGTGGATTCGGGCTTGTTTATGTTCTACATGCCTGTCCGGGGCGAAGAGCGGACTACCTACGTGGTGGGTGAGGGGGGCTTTCTGGCCTCGCTCTGGAGCTTTATCGGCGAACGACCCTCGGCCGAATCTATCCGCTGCGTGCGCGACGGGCGCGTGTGGCTGATCGAGAAAGCCGATTTGCTCCGGCTCCGGGACGAGGTGCCGGGATTCGCCGATTTCTACACGGCCATGCTCGAACGCGAAATCTGTTGCATCGAAGAAAGTCGCTACGACCTGATCGCCCTCACCGCCGAAGAGCGTTACGAAAAACTACTGACCCAGACTCCCCACGTGCTCCAACAGATTCCCCTGTATTTCCTGGCGGCTTTGCTGGGCATAACCCCTCGGCACCTGAGTCGGATTCGGGCCGGACAGAGTCGCCGGGCCAAAAATTCGGCACGAAACGGGTAGTTGTTTTTGGCTTGCCTCCGGTATCAGATTATCGACGGCAACCGAATTTGTACCGTGGTGCCGGTATCTACTTTTGACGTGACGTTGAGCGTGCCCTGATGCAGCACAATAATGTTGCGGGCCAGGGGAAGGCCAATGCCGTAGCCTTCAAATAATTTGGTGTTGGACGCCCGGAAAAACGGGTCGTAAATAAACCGGATTTCCTCGTCGGGAATACCCACACCCTGATCAATAATGGCAATGACCACCTGCCCGGTGCCGGCCGCTATGTGTACCGAAACCGGTTTGTTATACGAGTATTTACAGGCATTGCTCAACAGGTTCACAAGCGCCAGTTGCAGTAGTTGCCGGTTGCCGTTCACCTTGAGCCTGCGCGGGTCGTCGGGCAAAAAGCCTAGATCCACCCGGATGTTATTCTGCGGGTTTAGCTTGTCGATAATCGTTTTGGCTTCCCAGATTAGCTCGTCCATCCGCACGATTTCGAACACCAGCTTTTCATTTTTGAAGCCCAGCTGCGCCAGTGATAGCAGCGACCGCGTGATGTCGTTGAGTCGCTCGGCCTGGGTCAGAATCGTTCGTAGGGTCTGCTGGTATTCGGCGGGGGTACGCTCGCGGATGAGGGTTACGTCGGCCTCGCCAATGATGGCCGTCAGGGGAGTGGCCAGCTCGTGCGATGCATTGCTGATGAAGTTTTTCTGAACCTCCAGCGCCGTTTCGATCCGGTTGAGCAAATGGTTGAATGTTGAGCTCAACTCGCCCACTTCGTTTCGGTACTCGTTTTCTTCGAGCCGCAAATGGATGTTTTCGGTGCTGATTTGCCGGACTTTATTCGTGATTTGGCGGATGGGCTCAAACACATGCCGCGAAAAGTACACCGATAGGTAGATCACAATGACCGACGACAGCAGAATGCCTACGCCCAGAATGTTACGCAAAAAGTTGAGGTGGTTATTGATGTAGTAATTATTAGCCGACACCACCACCACGTACCGCTGGCGACCCACCTGCTCGCGGATACCGGCGTAAAACGTAGCCCCCTCCCTGGCCGTAGCCCGCCCTTTGGCGAGTATCTGCGTAATCAGTGTTTCTGGAATCATCAGGGAGTCGGCAAGCCGGCTGGCCAAAACGTCGTTGCTTACCGGAATGAGGTATTCTCGTTCCTGGTCGAGCCGTTCGAGGTGTTTCTCGCGGATGGTTCGGTAACTTTCTGAATTGAGCGAATCCAGTTTCAGGTTGTACCGGGCCGAAATGGTCGCGCGGGTTTCGAGTCGTTTGTAGAAATCGACGTAAGCGAAGTTGTTCTGAAACAGATAAACCCCCGCCCCGAACAAGGTCAGCAGGGTGAGGCTGTACACAACCAGAATCAGGGCAAAACGGGTACGGGTGTTCATGGCTCTTTCAGGACATACCCCATTCCGACCACAGTGTGAATCAGTTTCTCTGGCGCGGCTGAGTCAATTTTTCGCCGTAAGTAATTGATATACACATCGACCACGTTGGTGCCGGTGTTGAAATTCAGATCCCAGGCGCTTTCGAGCAGGTCAATGCGCGACAGTACCTTGCCTTTATTTTTGATCAGGGCCAGCAGGAGCCTGTATTCGGTGGCCGTCAGCTGAATGGGCTGGTCGCTGCGGGTAACGGTTTTGGCCGTGTCGTCGACGCGTAAATCGGCGAGTACGTACAGATTGGTGTAGCTGGGCATTTCGGGCTCGGCCTTCTGGTTGGCCCTTCGCAGCAAGGCATTGATTCGGGCGTTCAGCTCAATAAACTTAAAGGGCTTTACGAGATAGTCGTCGGCGCCGGCATTGAGGCCCGTGACCACGTTTTCGGCAGTGCCGAGTGCGGTCAGGAACAGAATAGGGGTCAGAAGATGGTTGCTCCGTAGCTTCTGGCAAACCTCCAGACCGTTCATGTCCGGCAACATAATGTCCAGAATAATCAGGTCGTACGAAGAATCCAGCGCCATTTTGAGGCCGGTTGATCCATTAAACGCCACCGACACGGTGTAGTTTTCTTCGATAAGACCCCGGCGGATAAACTCAACGACGCTCACTTCGTCTTCGGCCAGGAGGATATGTTTCATTCGGTTGAAGGGTATGGTTGGGAACTGGATAGAAAACTGTTTTTGGTTTATCGTTTTTAAGCATGTACTATGGGTAAACCAAAAACATAAAACGATAAACCAAAAACTAATTTTAAGCAGAGTTAAAGCCTAAAAGTAAGCGAAAGAAAGCGCTTTTGGTCGGTTCTAATCGGATTCTAACAAGCCTCTTAGAGTTCTCTAATGGTGTTAGTAGACTTTTGAACACAAACTAAAACAGAACCATGAGCGAGCGACGTAAAATTCTGATTCCAACCGATTTTCGGGTTTCCTCGTTACATACACTCCGGCTGGCCCTCGGATCCATCGACGCACCGAAGGTCGATGTTGTGCTGCTGTACGGCACTACGCTCGACACGTCGATTACCGAAATGCTGTTTTATTCGCCCCGTCGGATTATTGCCGATTTACTCACCGACGATTTCCGGGAAGGAATCAGCATTTTGGTGAACCGCTTTGAATCGAAAATCGGCGACTGGCAGATTGAGCTGTTTCATGGCTATCGGCAGCGTTCATTCGACGCTCTGTTGGCTACGCTCGGCGTTGATACGTGTTACATGGGCCGTTCGTACCCGTTTCACCTCACGGGCGACGCCTTCGACCTGACGCCTTTCCTCCAAAAAACGGTAGTGCCCTGCCACGAGGTCGACTGGGCGCATGAAGTCGAACTCCCCTTTGCGGTGGACGCCCTCGAAAGCCTGTTTTTGCCATCTATGTTGAACGAGCAGTCGGCCTCTGAACCCTCGGCCCAACCCGAAGAAACCCTGGTTGACTACGAGTCAATGGGTGCCTGTAGCAGTCGGTTCTAAATTTTTTTGCGGTAAAAAATGGCCAGTAAGCCTCTGATGCTCATGTGCAAGCTGATATAAAAGACCTGCGGGTCTGATATTAGTCATAATTTGATGGGCTGCAGGCTTTACCTTTGGGTATCCAAAATCGGATAATGTCCCCAATGAAAAAGGCCATTCTTTACCTGCTGCTGTTCTTACTGCTGTTTCAAAACAGCGGGCGGTTGGTCGTGCTGGCCTGGTTCAAGCTCTATCAGCCACAAATTGTTCGGACACTCTGCGAAAATCGCAATCGGCCCGAACTGCATTGTGATGGTCAGTGTGTACTGGCCAAAAAGCTGGCAGAAGCGGATCGTCAGCAACAGGCCGCCAATTGGGACCGGCTCACCGAGGTGTCTATCTTCATGGCTCCTCAGCACCTGCAGTTCGCCTTCGACCCGGCGATTACTGCCCTTACCACCACCCAGCTGCCCCCATACCGGGCCGACTGTCGGCCCGTCTCCGGCCCGGCCATTTTTCATCCCCCCTGCGCATAGTTGTATCGGCGTATATACCCCACCGGTATTGGCTAAAAGCCTTTACCCAGGCGGTCTATTTCCTTTTCTAATTGCCCGAGGCTAAAAAGCACCGGCGTAAAACGTCGGGGCCAGTTGGCTTCGGAGCAGACCGGCTTGCCGGTTTAGTAAACCGAAACAACATGTTCCGTTCTATATTCTTTTTGATTGCCCTGGGGATTTCGCTTTCCCTGCGGGCGCAAACCGCTGTTGCCGTTGAGGGCGTTGTGTTTGATGTGCAAACCAAAGAGCCTTTGCCGGGCGTTACGGTGCTGGCCAACGGCACCCAAATCGGCACCACAACCGATGCTACCGGGGCTTTCCGGCTAAGTTGCCCGGCCAACTGTACCGCCCTCACAATTCGCTCCGTGGGTTATACCGACCAAACGGTTCGGCCCGGTGCGGGCAAACTGCTGGTACAACTGCAACAGCGGGTACAAGACCTGCAAGGGGTGGTTGTGACCGGAAGCCGCGAGGCCGCCCTGCGCACCCAAACCCCCATTGCCATTGCCCGGCTTTCGGCCCGGACGGTGGAAGAAACCAAACCGACTGCCCTGTACGAGGTGATAAACAAAGCGCCGGGGGCACTGATGGTGAATCTGGGCAATGAACAGCACTCGATGGCCATTCGACAACCCATGACCACCAACGCGTACTTTCTGTATCTGGAAGATGGTGTCCCGATTCGGCCGATGGGTGTGTTCAACCACAACGCCCTGCTCGAACTGAATCAGTTTACGGTTAGCTCGCTCGAAATTGTGAAAGGCCCCGTATCGTCGGTATATGGCCCCGAAGCCGTGGGTGGGGCGGTGAATGTGCTTACCCAACGCCCAACGGCTGTGCCTACGGTGCGGGCGGGTGTTCAGGTCGATCAGTTTGGCTACCGCCGGGTGCAGGTGGGGGCGGGGGCCCGGCAGGGGAAGTTTGGCCTCTACGTAGGTGGGTTGGTGAGTCGCCAGCGTGATGGTTGGATGGCCGTATCGGATTACGATAAAGCGTCGTACTACGGGCGGGCCGAGTACCAATTTACAGCCAAAACCCGCCTGACCGGTACGTTTTGGTACAACGACTACTATTCGCAAACGAGCGGAAGCGTAGACAGTGTCGCGTTTTTTGCCCGGCAATACATCAGCACAACGGGGTTTACGTACCGCCAAACGTTTTCGGTGCGTAGCCGGTTAACCCTCGAACACGACTGGCAAGGGGGCGCGCAAAGTTTCGTGACGGCCTTTTACCGGAACAACCGTAACGGGCAGAATCCGGCCTACGCTATTCGCTGGACACCGGGGCAAACAACCGCCCGGGGCGAAATTAACTCCAATGATTTTCAGAGTCTTGGCCTGATTGCCCAGCACACTCAACCCCTGGGGTGGCTGAGTGGCAAGCTGATTACGGGTGCTACCGTCGATGAGTCGCCTAACCAGTACTGGGCGTACCAGATTGACCTGAACGCGCAGCTTCGGCCCGACAAGCGGTCGGTAGAACGGTACAGCATGGCCCGCGAACGGCCCGACCTGCCCCTGGCCAATTACGAGGCCCGGATTCATAATCTGGCGGCTTACACCCAACTGGAGCTCGAACCCCTGCCCAACCTGCGGTTGTCGGCGGGTGTGCGTTACGACCGCATGGCGTTTTATTACACCAATGGGCTCGACCGCTCGGCGGGCCGTAAACAATTTAGTCAGTTTACGCCCAAGCTGGGAGCTACCTACGATTTGGGGCGTGGCAAAGGCTTGTATGTTAACTACGCGCAGGGGTTTGCACCCCCGGCACTCACCTCAATTTTTCGGAAACGGACTACCCCGGCTCCCAACGGCGACCTGTTTTACTACAACCTCGGCTCGGCCCGGTTCGACAATATGGAGCTGGGCGGATGGGCCGCGTTCTGGGCCGGAAAAGTGTACATCGATTATGCTCTGTACCAGATGCGTGGCCGCAACGAACTGCTGAACGTCAGAATGCCCGACAACTCAACCGATTACCAGTCGGCCGGAAAAACCCTGCACCGGGGTGTCGAATTGAGCGTTACCCTGAAACCTTCAAAGAACTGGCTGTTTCGGTTTGGGGGTACCTCGGCCCTGCACCGATTTGAGCAGTTTGCGCTGAGCGAGCGGGCGGGCGATGCCGTTCGGAATGTAGACGGCCGCGAAATGCCCTCGGCCCCCCGTACGGTTTGGAACACAGAACTGAGCTATTATCCGCAGTTCCTGCCCAATTTCCGGGCCTCGGTCGAGTGGCAACATGTGTCGGGCTGGTATCAGAATCAGGTCAATACGGTTCGGTATCCGGGCTACGACCTGCTCAACGGCCGCGTAGGGTATGCGTTTCGGGGCGTTGAGGTCTTCACGAACGTGCTCAACCTGACCAACGCCCTTTACGCCACCAATGCGAGCCGGGGCAATAACCCCACCGACCGCACCACGTTTACCCCGGCTGCTCCCCGCACATTTGTCGTGGGAATTCAGTACAACTTCACCGCTAAGACGAAATGAAAAAAGGACTTTTCTGGCTGGGTATGATCGCTACCGGAGCGTTTGCCCAACCCACAACGCCGGTTATGGAACCGGTGGCGCAGGCCACCCTGCCCCGGTTTACCACCGATCACCAGAACCGGCCGGTGGTGGCCTGGGTATCGACCGAAAAAAACGGGCCGGTGCTTTGCTATCGGGTTTCGGCCGATGGGGGTCGTTCGTTCGGGCCGGTGGTAAAAGTGCCCACGCCAACCGGTACGGCGGTGCATTCGGAGGGTCGGCCTCAGGTTGCCTTTCGGGTCGATGGCACCGTACTGGCCACGTTTGAAGTGCGCAAACCTACCGAGGCCCAGCCTCGTGCAGGTGATATTCTGTACCGGACCTCGGCCGATGGCGGGCAAAGCTGGTCGGACCTGAAGCCGCTTCACAAATCGGTTCGGGTTGGTGGTTCGCACTCGTTCCATGACCTAACCCGCCTGCCAAATGGCGAAATCGGGGCCGTTTGGCTCGACGAAAAGCTACCCGGCCGCGAGGGGCGTACCGTGCTCTTTAGCCAAACCGGCCCCGACGGGCAGTTTGGGGCCGAGGTGCTGCTCGATTCCAATGCCTGCCAGTGCTGCCGAACGAGCCTGGTGGTAGGCCCCGGCGGCTCGGTGTATGCTGCCTACCGCGATTTGCTGCCCGACGGAACCCGCGACATCGGCTATGTTCGGTCGATGGATGGAGGACGGTCGTTTTCGGCACCGGCCCTGCTTTATCCCGACCGCTGGAACATTCGGGCGTGTCCGCACAGTGGAGCGCAGTTGGTGGCTCACCCGTCGGGCGTATGGGCCACGTGGTTCAGCGGTGCCGAAGTGGGGGGCGGTATTCGGCTTAAATCGCTCGATGCGGCCGGGCTGGCGTTCAACCCCGCCCAACCGGCCATGCGTTATCCGCAGGCTGCCTGCACAGCTACGGGCCAACTGGCGCTTTGTTGGGAAGAATGGATGGGTGAAGGGGAAGAGGCTTACCGGAAACTGGGTCTGAAACTGGGCGACGGCCCGGTGCAGTACCTCACCCCGCCGGGTCAAATTGCCACTCAGCCTACCTTGCTGGCTACGCAGTCGGGACTTTTGCTGGCCTACACCGTGCTGAACGGTTCGGAGTCGGTGCTTCGGGTGGTACGTATTCAATAGCCCGGCCGCCATCTGTTTTGTGCCCGCATTGGGCGGGCTTATCCGGCATGGTTCGGGTAGGCCCGCCCGTTTTTTTGCCTTTTTGTTGGCGATGGGTTGCCCACGGGTAACTCAATCGGTTCAAGCCAACCCCTTTTCCGCATGAAACGAAATTTATTGACTGTTGCGCTAACAGCCCTGACAGCCTTGCTGCTCGCGCTACCTGCTTACACCCCCCTGAAGTCGCCCTCGGCACCGGTGGGCCAGCCGAACATTATCTTTATTTTTTCCGATGACCATGCTTACCAGGCCATTAGCGCGTACGGCAGCAAGCTCACCCGCACGCCTAACATCGACCGGATTGCCCGCGAAGGCGCTATTCTGAATAATAACCTGGTCACCAATTCGATTTGTGGACCCAGCCGGGCTACCCTGCTGACCGGCAAGTACAGCCACCTGAACGGCTACAAAGTGAATGAGCGAAAATTTGAGGTGAATCAGCCGGTATTCCCGGAGGTGCTCCAGAAAAACGGCTACCAAACCGCCTGGATTGGTAAAATGCACCTCGGCAGTATGCCCCACGGGTTCGATTACCTCAATGTGTTGCCGGGGCAGGGGCAGTATTATAACCCCGATTTTATCAACGGCAGCAACCAAACCGTGCGCTACCCCGGTTACGTAACCAACGTAACTACGCAGCTATCGCTCGACTGGCTGAAAGGGCGCGACCCGGCGAAACCGTTTTTTCTGGTCGTGGGCCACAAAGCAACGCACCGGGAGTGGCTGCCCGACTTGCCCGACCTGGGTGCGTATGATAACGTGACGTTTCCGTTGCCATCGACCTTCTACGACAACTACGAGGGCCGGGCGGCCGCCCGCGAACAGGACATGACCATCGATAAAACCATGCGCCTGAAAGAAGACCTCAAAGTACACGCCAACTATGACCAGAAAGGCCCGTACACTACGTACAGCCGGTTTTCTGCGGAGCAACGGAAGGCGTTTACGGATTATTACGAAGGGAAAGTAAGCCGGGAGTTCGACACGAAACAACTGACAGGTAAGGCATTGGTGGAGTGGAAGTACCAACGGTATCTACGCGATTATCTGGCCACGGCCAACTCGCTCGACCGGAATATTGGTGAGCTGCTCAACTACCTCGACCAAACGGGTTTGGCCCAGAATACCGTGGTTATTTACGCGTCGGACCAGGGTTTTTACCTCGGCGAGCACGGCTGGTTCGACAAGCGGTTTATCTACGAAGAATCGCTGAAAACCCCGTTTGTGATTCGGTATCCGGGCGTTATCAAACCTGGCACGAAGATCAATCAGCTGGTGTCAAATATCGATTGGGCGCCTACGGTGCTGAATCTGGCCGGGGCGGCTATTCCGTCGGCTATTCAGGGGCAGTCGTTTTTACCCCTGTTGAAAGGGCAGAAGGGGCCGTGGCGTAAAGAGGCTTACTACCATTACTACGAGTACCCGGAGCCACACCATGTATCTCCCCATTTTGGGCTCCGAACCGAGCGGTACAAGCTCGTTCGGTTCTACGGGCCGGCCGATTTCTGGGAATTGTACGACCTCAAAACCGACCCCCGCGAAGTGCGTAATCTGTACGGGCAGAAAGGGTATGAAGCCATCACGACCGACCTGAAAGCCAAACTCCGCGCTCAGATGGAGCAGTATAAAGATGCAGATGCCTTGAAGCTGCTGTAGGGTAGGGCCGGGGCCATTACTGGGGATACATCCTCGTTGAAGGGTGCTTTCGGTGGGTTTCAGTGCAGGCGTGTAAAGCCCCCTCCTGTTTTTCAGGAGGGGGTTGGGGGTGGTGATTACTCTTTCTTGCCTTCGAAAATCATGCCTTGGGCGTCGAGGGTCATGCCCTTCACTTTCTTGTTCTCATCGCGGACAAATTGCAGCTTGGCCCGCCCGGCCGCGTCGTACGCGTCGGGGGTGTCTTTAATGGGTGTCAGTTCACCGGTTTCTTCGCCAGTGCTCACCGTCAATTTGCCTTCTTTTACGGCGATGGTTAGGTACTCAAACGGCAGGCCTTCAAACTTGAACTTACCCGCGTACTGGCTCAGATCGACTGAGTCAGCCATAGCGACAGTATGGATTTGCACGGGGGCTGGCGTGGTGGCGGCAACCGTGTATTTTGACGTAAGGCTTAGAATTGCAACGGCACAGGCAAGGGTCAACAGGGGCTTTTTCATAAAAGTCAGTTTGAATTGTTGGTAGGCGAAGTAGACGCGGCAACGACTGGGCAGCGTTTTCGCCATCGTGTATTTTTCTGAACCAAAAATAGCACGCCCGGCGCGCCCTTCCTTCTTATTTCATGAAATTTAACGGAGAATTACAAAACATCGACCTCTGCCCCATTACTCGTTACTTCGATGAAAGCTTCAGCAGCACGAGCCCGGCTATAATCAGCAGGGCGGCCAAAAGCCGCAGGGTGGTAGCCGGTTCCTGAAGCCAGATGATTCCGACCAGAAAAGCCCCGACGGCCCCGATACCCGTCCAGATGGTGTAGGCGGTTCCCAGCGGTAACGACCGCATGGCAAGCGCCAGCAGCCCAAAGCTCGCGATCATGGCAACAAGCGTGATGATTGAGGGAATAAGTCGGGTGAACCCCGCTGACTGCTTCATGGAATAGGCCCATACCACTTCGAGTAGGCCCGCTAACACCAGATATATCCAGGACATGACGGTGACCGGTAAAAAATCGGGCCGTCCCGGTCTGATTCCCAATACGGGGGAGGTCGTCCTCCTGACACACGTGTGTGCGGGTACAACAAGTACGCACCCGTTTAGATTCGGGCCGGTGGGTAAAATGGGTTCCCCAAACGAGACACACCCTTCCTTTCCTAGAACGGGGGGTTGGTAAAATGGCCCCGGTAAAACCGGCGTGTAGTACGTAGTATTGTCCCATAAAACCCCCAACTACGGGCCTTTATGTCGAAACGATTACTTACGTTCGGGGCTGTGCTTGCCCTGTATGCCTGTTCGCCTGAGCGGACTATTGTTGTTGAGCCCAAGGATGCGCCCATCGAACACATTTCACTCGATGCGAAAGACGATAAACTAATTCCGAAGCCTGAAATTGATGCCTTTATTGAGCAACAGGCTGCCAAAGACAAAGAGCATCTGTTCCGGTGGTCGACGGCCTCCGATCTGATGATCTGGAGCGCCCTGACGCATTCGAGTAATATCCTGTCGGTGGGGTACGCTATTCCGTCATTCGACCCGAAGAACCTGGTCAAGCTGGACCTCAAAACCAAAGACTGGCTGGAAGCTCGCCAGCGTATTCTGTCCATTGTGTTTACCGAGGAAAAAGCGGTTGACAAAGACCTGAAAACCCCGGAGGATGTGATCGTTTATGGCGGTGTTGGTATGCCCAACTTCGACCTGAAGATTACACAGCTCAGCACAATTCAGAAGCTGCGCGAAACGGGCATGATTCGGTTTATGGAGCCCGCCGATTACCAGCCCAGATCCGACAAGGGTGGCAAAAAAGAGGCCCAATCGGCCCGGGCTCCGTTTTACGCGTTTGGTTGTGGTGACAACGAACACGCCGAACCGCCCGTGGTGAACATCATTGACTACACGGCCACCACGCCCAACAGCAGTAAAGTCTCGTGGAATCTGGTGCAGCATGGGTTACCTGCCGCCTGGAACCGCAGCGCAACCGGGTTGGGCCGAACAATTGCTTACTTCGACACGGGGTTGTCGCCCGAACAGTCCCGGATGAATAGCGGTTTCGCCACCGGCATGTCAGCAAACCGGTCGGTCCAGAAACTAGTAACCTTCCCGACGACCCGTCTGCAAGACTTTCTGGGGGATCGTGAGACCCCCGACGATTGGTGTGGGCATGGTACCTGTGTAGCGTCGATTGGCACCGCACCCCGCACGGGTTTGTCGCCTGTTGGGGTGGCGTATAGGGCTAACCTGATTAGCGTACGGGCAAGTTTCGATGTGTTGTTGAATACAACCCGCGAATGGCGCGGAGCGGCCGACGGCTTTTCGCTACTTGCACCTCGCTCCGATGTCCAGATTTACAGCATGTCGATGGGGGGAGTGCCGTTTTGGAACGGAACCATTTTGTACAGTATTTACAACAGCGTGATGGCCGATGCCGTGATGCTGGCGGCAGGCTACGGCAAAGTTATGTTCTGCGCGGCTGGCACAACACCCGAAGACTGGATGCCCAAGAATCTAGTGATTTTCCCGGCAACCATGAGCGAGGTGTACGCAGTAACCGGCGTGAAGATCAAGTATGATAACAATAATAACCCGCTGCCTATTCTGAACTACATTGGGCCCACAGCCTGCAATGAGTGTATGTACGGCCCGCAGGTCGACTTTGCGGTGTTGATGCAGAAATTCAACGGCAGCATCAACCGGGTCATGGCGCTTCCCCGCCTGAACGAAACGGAGCCGACCTCGTTCGGTGGTTCGTCGGGAGCTACGGCAACCATGTCAGCCATGTTCGCGGCTGTATGGTCGCGTTACCCGAATGAACCGGCTGCGCGGGTGCTCACGCACATGGTGAACCACTCAACCCACGGTTTCCAGAACCGGCACCCCAGTGTGGGGTGGGGGCTGGTCGATTTGGATGCAGCTACTGTTGATCCGACTATTCCACGACGAACGTTTTAAGTAAAAACGGGGGCTACTGCCCCCGTTTTTTATCGTGAGTTACGCAACCAATTACCAGGTGCACTTTACCATTTTTAGGAAAACCGCCTGGGGGTAGCTGTTTGCGCGTGCGCCTTTTTGAATGGTCTTGGGCAACGTTCGCAGGGGAATAGACACCTCGTTACGTTTAGGGCTCACCAGAAACAAGGGCTGGCCCGGCAAGCTGTAGCCGTAGCGCGCCATGTCCCGAACCGCCCCTGTCCCTTCTGAAGGTACCAGCAGGTATAAAACGGGAGCCATGTTGTACTGGCTAGTTTCGGTTGATTGGCGAAATTTGGCTACCCGACCATCGGGCCCAATGCTCCCTGCACCCGCACCACTGGTAGCGACGGCCTCCTCCACCGATTTTCCCTTGAGCAGACTCAACGCCATGCGTGCTCCCTGAACAGGAGTCGCGGTTTGGGCAGTACCTGTCGAGGGAAACATAACGGGGCCTGTGGTTACGTTGAAAAACAGGTTTTTCTGCCCCGGTTCCGCTTTAGGCATTGGGGCAAGCCCTTGCTGTAATTCCATATCAACCGTGGTAAAGCGGTCGAACACGGATGCGCGGGCGTTGCGGATTTCGCCCCCTACCAGAAGTACTTTACCATCGGCAAACGGCACTACGTGCAGGTCGGCGGCCTTCAACAGCGTGCCATCATCCGTTGCGCGGGTCTTGATGCTGTAATACCGCTCAAACAAGCCGGTTGGGGCCAGAACCTGCACCCCATAGCCATTGTCGTACTGGCAAAGAACCATCAACCGGCCATCGGGTAAACTCGCGAGCCGCGTGGCATTCTGGAAGATGCGGAACGGGCCGCTACCTCCACTGATGGGAATGATAGAGGCCGGGTCTTTTTTATCCCAGATGTGCTGCCAGGCAACCCCTTTGGGAGTGATGTAGGCGTAACCAACCTGGTATTTCAGGAGGCCTTTACCCAGCGTGACATGCACAAGCGCTCCGCCCTCGTCCGAAAGCATTTCCAATTGGGTTAGGCCAAACTCAGGGTAGGTGACCGTAAACGAATGGTCGAACACAAGGGCCCCGTCGGTGTTGGTACGAACCACGCGAAAGGTCGGGTTTTCTTTCTGGGCAGCATCGGGCCCAAAAATCCAGTCGGTAGCAACAACGGGCGATAGACCGGATGGGCGAATCAGCTCACCTTCCGGCTGCCCAATCACCTCGGCGCGTTTGTACAGGACCATCCCCGGTGCCAACCGGAGGTCTTCCGCCAGGCGTACCTGACCCAGCACCTTGCCCGTTGTGTCAATGGTGAGGATGGCCCCGTTTTTGGCGTGGTAGTAGCTCAGCCGCCCGAGTTGGGGGTAGCATGTGTTCAAAATGCCGTTTCGAGCTTCCGGGTTGAGCGGAGATTTCCGCATTGTGGGCTTGCCATCGGGTATATAGCGGGCCGCAAACGGTACAAACTGAAATGGTTCATAGTTGATAACCAGCTCATTGCCAATGACAGCGAATTGGCTGCGAATGTGACGGTCGCCCCGGTAACCCATGGCTCGGGCGGCCCCCTCCTTATCGGCCAGCAGGTTGTTGAGGTCTGTAGCGGTGGTCTGGTCGGCAAGCACCTTATCCGTTTGAACCCCGCCCCGTAAACTACTGATCTGATTGGCCCGGAACGTTAGGGGTTGGGCAAGGCCACTGGCCAGACTAATAGGTGTGTCCTGAACCGGACCAAACCCGCCGGGACCTTCGGCCGTGGGTGTGTAACTAACCTGCATGAGAGCGGGTAATGTGTTCAGGCCGGAGCGGATGTTGGTGGCTTTGTCGGCGGTTAGGTAGGTGTTGTGTTGTCGCCATATGCCAAATCGAAGGCCACCCTGCCCGGTAGGTTCAATTTGTGAAACATACCCCTGCTGTCGAAGCAACTCGTTGCCTGGCTGGAGGGCGTCCTGATCGAGCGTAAACAGTGCTACTGAATCGGTGGCGAAGTTAAGGGTGGGAGGTTTGGGCCGTTGAGCCTGGGTGGTGTAGGTTAAGGCTGAAAGAATCAGCGTCAAGGAGACTATTTTCTGCATGAAGATGGTGGTAAGTAAAACCACCAATGTAAATCATTTATTTGGTTGTCACCCCGGATTGATATAAAAAAATATGTAAACGGTAACCTGAACCAGCTCTGCTTATCTGCTTTCAGGTTACCGTTCATACATAGCTTATTCCTCCTCCCGAAACTCCAGTATATCGCCCGGCTGGCAGTCAAGGGCTTTACAGATGGCTTCGAGCGTGCTGAACCGAACGGCTTTGGCCTTGCCTGTTTTCAGAATCGACAGGTTCGACAGGGTGAGATCGACCTTGGTAGACAGTTCGTTGAGCGACATTTTCCGTTTCGCCATCATGACGTCCAGATTAACAATAATGGGCATGGGCTATACGGTCAGGTCGTTTTCGATTTGTAGTTCGGTGCCTTTCTGGAACACAATGGCGATGATGTAGATCACCCCGGCGAAAAACAGAATTTCGTTGGCACCCCAGCTGAGCAGCCCCTCGGCCCCGTGTTTGGCGAGCCACTTGCTCAGGCTACTGCCAATGAGGGCCACAATACCCGCGCCCACGGCTACGTGGCTGATGGTGCCAATAAGCCGCGTAACATTGGGGTTGAAGGGTTTGGCGGGATCGAATTTGAGGAAGATTTTGACCACCAAATAGGCAATGTAGGCTTTGAGCCCGCTGAGGGCAATGGTGAGCGTGGCCAGATGAATGTAGTAATTCTGGCTGTAGCGCTGTACGCCCGACAGGTCGAGGCCCATGTACAAGTCCTGTGCGGCTACGGGGTTCACGAACAGGCTCACGAAAAACGAGACGATGAGTGCCCCCGTTTTGATGCAGAGCCCGATAAACACGACCCAGAACAGTACGTTCATGGTTTTCAGAATGGTCAGGTTTGTGGTTGTCATGGATGATTAATGTCTGATTGATGGCGTAAAGGTCAATAAATATTTATTGTAAAGCAATAAAAATAGATTGAAAAATAAAAAAGTAGCCCGGCTGTATTATGGCCGGGCTACTTTTGGGCTGCTTGTGCATAATGCATGCACGAATATGAGTTGGGATGTATCAGGCGTGACTTTTAGCCGATTTGGGACGGTTTGTACGAGCTATTTTCTGGAAATAAATATGCGTGGCCATTACGATTCCAAACACGGCGAGTAGCATATAGCTGTTGCCAACCTTGCCGATGTAGTGTAACGAAACAGGCAAAAAAACGGCCTGTGTTCTACTAACAATGTCGCCCAAAAGTTTAGAAAGCAGAGATAGTAGACCAACCATGAGCGGAATACCGATAAAGGCCGGTGCCGACTGCCCGGTGAGCATAGTGGTGGGATCATCGAGTATGGCGTAATGCCAGAGAAACCAGCAAAGCCCAATCACGCCCGCCTGTTGCCATCCGTTTAATGGGGCAACGGCATTTTGGAGGTAATGACGCCAACCCAGTTCTTCGCCAAGCGTGTACACAAACTGCGTTAATACAAATCCCGCCCAGAGTATTGGATCGGGTTTTGCCAAAAATAGGAGTGGGAGTGACAAACTCAGAGCGACAATGCCTACACTGAGAGCAGGACGGCTGCCCGTGAGCGAGAGTTTGTACGTGTTAGGCGTACCAAACAGCCAATAGCAAATCAGACCCGAAACAGCCGGGCCAAAGCCCGTCAAAATTTCTTTCACATTGAGTCCAGAAACGATCAGCTCGGGTAAAAAATGGTTGATTGACCATGAGAGTGCGAAGGCCAGAATGGTAAAGACGCCAATGGGCAAGGCAACGTGTTTCATAAGATGGTAAAGGGTTTTTCTAGGCAGAGAGCATTTTGACGGGTAATATACGTGGTTGATACTCGGTGTCAAAACAAGCGGTACGGCTGTAAGCCGGTGCCCATGCTAACTAAAATCCTTCGTCCATCAATTGATTACCGCTTTTGAGATAAGTGGTGCTGAAAGAGCGAAAACGTAGAGCCTTGTTGAAGGAAGATCAGTCCTTACTTTCCAAGCGTGCGCTCGAGCTCCGCCCGGATGGGTATGGCCCAACGTTGGTACCCGGCCTCATTGGGGTGTAATTTATCGGCGTCGAATAGTGCCGGAATGGGCTTGCCGTCGGTACCCAGAAACGTATTACCTGCTTCGATATAGTGGAGGCCGGGTGTCTGCGCACAATACTGCCTGACCAGTTCACTGGCAGCACTGATTTGATCCCAAACCGCCCATCGGCGCTCGTTCGGTGAAATCTGAACCCAGAAAATGGGCAGACCCGGACGCAAGGCCCGAACCTGCTCGGTTACGTTTTTTACCAGATTCAAGACCTGCAGAGGGGTTTTGTCGGTGGGGCTGCCCACAATATCGTTGCCGACATAAAACAGGGCTGCCCGGGGCCGATGCGTACCCACCAGCGTGCGGATGTAATACGCAAAGTCGTTCAGTTTGGCCCCGCCGTAGCCGCGGTGGATAATCTGGAATGGAGCCAGGTCGCGGGCAATGGTGCTCCAGCGACGGATGTACGAGCTACCCGAAACCAATACCGCGCCCGGCGGGTCAATTGTGGTCGAGTCGAGGTGGCTTAGCTGACCGATTTCCTTCGCCCATTTAAACACCTCGGGGCCGTTTTTGGGCTCGTTTTGCTTTAGTTGGGTAAATAACCACCGACTAATTTCTTCAACTGCTTTTTGCTGTTTTGTCCGGTCGTTGTCCAGAGTATGGCCCGTCTTTTCAAACAACTGCAAGCCCGTGGGAATGCCCAACGCCAAGGCCCGGTTGTACAAAATGGTGCTGCCGTGCCGGAAACCGTGGTAACTGAATGACGAATCGTAGGCAACCGTGGCATCGGTCATACCATGAACGTTGAACAGTGGGGCATCCCCCCGGTTCATCCAGCGGTAATCAATCATAGCTCCCCAGCAGTTGACCACGCCCCGCACTTTCGACGAGAAACCGGGATTTCCACTGTCGCCTTCCAGCGTGCCAAGTCGTCGGGTGTCGAGCCAGTTGGGCACCTCGTGCGGGTCGAGGTAGGCGGTGTGCATGGCCGTTTTCGACCCGGCCGAACTGCCCATCAGGAATATCTGATCCGGGTCGATGCCGAAACGGTCGGCGTTTTTGCGGAAATAGCGCACGGCGGCTTTAGTATCCTGCACGGCCCGATACAAAGCCTCAAAATACGTAGTATCGCTTTTCGAGGGGGCCAGGCCCATCCGGTAGTTAATAGAACTGGCCACGTAACCGCGCTTGGCCAGCGTACCGCAAACGAGGGTGCTGAAAACCCCCACTTTGTCGTTATTCTGGAACCCTCCGCCATGAATAAAAATGAGCAATGGACGTCGGCGGGCGGTGTCGGTGGTAGGGGGCGAAAACACATCCAGCCGCAGCGTTTCGCGGTTGTTTTTGAGGTTCACAGCCTCGCCGTAGACCAAATTATTCAGTGTGTCGTAGCGGGCAAATATTTCTTGTCGGTACCGCGTAGGGGTTTGACCCTGAACCGACAGGCCGATGCACAACAGGCTTATAAACAGAAAGCAACGATTCATTTCCGCGTTTTATCGAAATAATTAATTAGCTCAAACCGGTTGTCGTTGAGGGATTTCATGCCGTTTATCAGCGCATCGTACGCTACAAAACGAGTATCGACCAGCCCCTTATTCGAATCGTTGTTCGAGGGGTCGGCACTTAGGTCGGCGGGGTCGTTGTCCTGGTACCGAAACCAGTGCCAGCCTACACAATTACGGGCCTGTAGCAGACTCAGACAGAAGTTCTGGTAGTGCACCGCCCGGTCGGCCTGCGTACGCACCAGCCAACCCGCTCCCGACATATTGGGCATACCGGTATCAGCCCCTTTAGTATAAAATTCAGTAATGATAAACGGTTTTTTAGACCAGGCCGCCCACTTTAAAAAGCTGGCCTTGGTGGGTTGCCACTGCCCGTAAAAATTAATCGAGATCACATCGATAAAGGGCTCCGCTGCCGCGAAAATGGCCGGGTTGTATTTGGCGTTGGCATGCAGTCGTGTGCCGAGGTAAAGATGATTTGGGTCAATGGCTTTCAGGGCCGGTACCACCGAGCGGTAATACACACCGGCAACCAATCCCTGAAAGGCTTCACGATCGGCGTCGGTGAGAGCCTGCAGATTGCTACCCCGCCCCGTCAGCCAGTCCGAAGCGGCCCGGTAAGCCGGGGTGTTTGGGGCTTTCAATGCCTGGTCGAGCAGGCTATTGGTAAACGCGATTTCGTTGTCTGAGAAGTAGCCAAGCACGTTCGGGTCTGTACGGTAGGTGTCGGCCCGGCGGGCATGGTCGCGGCAGAACTGAGCAAACGTCGAATCGAATACCAGTAAGGGCGCAGGCGGCAGTTCGGTATTCGGGTGCTTTGTTTTCCAGTCGCGCTCAAACGTGCTCAGAAAGCTCAGCATTACGCTGTACACCAGTGGCTTTGGGGTCGTTTGGTTGTATTGCCGAATTGGGTCTACCTCCGACCATGACCCGGCCTCGGTAAAGCCCGCCCGGTTGAACACCTGTTTGGTTTGGGCAATCCAACGGTCTGGATTACCAAATGATTCGTCGAAGGCCTTCCGGTTGTTGGGTGATTGTCCCGGTCGTACGCTATTTACAGCCAACGAAATATAGGGATGCCCTTCTGGATCGACTAACCACCAGCGCCCATCCACGTTTTCGGTACGGAAAAACCCGGTTTTGCGCCAGGTCCGTGAGGCATCGCCCCCATAAGTACTCAGTTTGGGACTCGACACGGGCCGGAAGCCGTTCAATCGCTCGACCGTCATGGCCCGGAAGGGTTTCCAGTCCGAGTAGACAATCTGCCGGTTTTTATCGCGGCTCCAAACGCGGGCCTCCACCGTCAGCGAGTCGGGGGCCTGCGCGAAAACCGGTTGGGTTAGCAGGCAGCCAAAAAACAGAAGTCGATTCATGAAATAGGTTGATTCGGAAACGGTACCCTGCCGGGCTGAGCGTTTGGTAACCCGGCATGGTACCCTTCCCTTGTTAGTACCCCGGATTCTGGGGCATAGTTTTGGTCAAGTTGGCGTCGATGACCGATTGCGGAATCGGAAGCAATTGATCGCGTTCGGTGATTTTGGACCCGGCAATGGCGTTGTTTCGCCGGGTCCGTTCAAGCCATTTACCGGTCCGTAGCAGCGTGTACCGGCGGTGCTCTTCGGTCAGCAACTCGCGTGAGCGTTCGTCCAGAATAAAATCGAGCGTCAGCTCCGCAGCGGTAATCGGTCGGGCTTTGGCACGGGCTCGCAGTGTGTTAATCGTTGCCACGGCTTCGGCGGTTTCGCCCAGCTTAAAATGAGCTTCGGCCAACAACAGGTAGGTTTCGCCCAGACGCAGGTAAATCTGATCGTTATACGACGACGATTGTTGTACATCCTCCGGCACCGAGGGGGCCCAGTCCCACTTGCGGGTATTGGGCCAGTTTTGGTTATTGAGGGTTTCGAGCCCCGTTTGGGCCGTCCGGACGGTATCGCCCAGTTTCGCATTGGTGGGTAACGAGGCTGGGTTATTCATGAGCCAGAACCGCCGGATGGCGTGGTATGACCCCCGGTCGTCGGTGGGTTCGTAGAGGTTCAGCCCGAAGCGGGTAATGCCGAACCGACCAATACCCCGTCCCCCGTTTTCAATTGAAAAGGTAATAGGCGTGCGGCCACCCACCGAGATTCGGTCGTAACGGTTCACCCACCACCGACGCATGATATTGTTGTCGCCCCCCGGTGATTGGTACTGATTCTGAATCACCCAGATCGCTTCGGTATTCCCCTCGGTCCGGTTCGAGTTACCGTCGATAAACATGTCGGTAAACGGGGTTCCGGGTTGGGTCCGGCGCACCCCGTAGCGGGCCGTTATGAGTTTGTACAACGGATTGGCAATGAGCGATTGTGCTTTCTGTTTCGCTTTCGAGTTATCACCAATCGTCAGGTACAACTCGGCCAGATAGTGCGTCGCTACGGCGCGCGGCATGCGCCCTTCGGTAGCCGGTGTTTCGGCCATGTTCGTTTCGGCAAAGAGCAAATCAGTCTCCATCTGCTTCCGTACTTCCGCCACAGGCGTGCGCTCCCAGTCGGTCCGGATCGTCGAACCGGTTGATTCTTTCAGGTTCAGGGGCACGTCGCCGTACAAAAACGTCAGGTGCCGATACGCCCACGCCCGAATAAGCCGTGCCTCGCCAACGATCTGATTTTTCTCGGCTGCCGTCCACTTGATGTTGGGGTTTTCGGCCCGGTTGATGATCGTGTTTGACGCGTTGATGATCTGATACAGCCATTCCCAGAGGCTCCGAACGTAGGGATTGATACTGTTAAGCAGAATGCCAAATTCGTTGAAAACCTGCTCGGGGGCCCCGCCGGCCGGAAACAGGCTAAACGCATTGTCGACACCAATAACGGCCGCAGTCATGGTGAGGTCGTTGGCTGGGTCGGGTGCACCCGAGCCTGTAGTGCCAATGCCCGCCCGCTCGCGCCGGACGAGGTTGTACAGCCCAAACAAGCCCGATTCGAACCCTTCGCGGTTCACGTACAGGTTATCCGGGGCAATTATGTTGAGTGGTTTTTCAACCAGAAACTCTTCGCGACAGCCGGTGCTCGAAAGGCCCGTGAGAAGTAGCGTAAGCGCGTACAGTTTATATCGTTTCATGGGGTTGACAAGTGAAGTGGGTTATAAGCTGAGGTTGATTCCAAACAGAATTTCGCGCTGAAGCGGGATGTCCAGCTGGTTTGAAATTTCGGGATCGAGCCCCTCGTACCGGGTGAAAGTGGCCAGATTACGCCCCGACACGTAGAACCTGAGGTTGTTCATTTTCAAGCGCCGAACCAGCGTTGCCGGTAGCTGATACGCCAGCGAAATGTCTTTCAGGCGCGCAAAACTGGCATCTTCGTAGATGTTGATGTTCAGCAGGTTGGCGTTGGCGTCGTTGGCCCAGTGGCCTGCATTGGGGTTTTGGGGCGTCCACCAATCCTTGCGGGTTGTGTTCCGCCGAACGTCGATAAACACGGCATCCTGCACGAGTGGATTCTCCTTCACAATCGATGCGACTCCCTGTACAAACACCATCAGGGAAAATCCTTTGTAGCTGAACGTGTTGGTCAGACCGTACAGATAAAGCGGGTCCTGATTCCCCTGAAACGTCCGGTCGGCTGCATCAATTTTACCATCGTTATTGGCGTCTTTGATGCGTACATAGCCGGGCAGGGCCGTTTTCTGGGGCGAAGCGGCTACCTCGTCCGGCGACCGGAAAATGCCGTCGTATTGCAGATCGAAAATTGTACGAACCGGCTTGCCAATAAACCAGCCGTTAGCCTGATCGTCGCGGCCATCGCCGTAGAGATCCACAATCCGGTTGATATTGTATGAACCATTGGTATTGGTGGTCCAGGTGAAGCCATTTCGGTTCAGGTTGGTAGACGTTACCGCCAGTTCTATCCCTTTGTTTGCCGTTTTTCCTATGTTCTGAATAATCCGGTTGAAACCCTGTACCGATGAGATAATCCGGTTTAAGAGCAGGTCCTGCGTGTTTTTCTGGTACACGTCGATGCTGCCCTGAATCCGGTTGCCGAGCATCCCAAAATCCAGACCCAGATTAAGCGAGCGCGTTGATTCCCAGCCCAGTTCTTCGTTCGCCAGCCGCGAGGGTACATAACCCGGCAGCACGGCCCCACTCGTGGTGATGTACGAGCGCGTGGCCAGCGTAGCCAATGCCTGATAGGGCGATACGGCCTGATTACCGTTTAGGCCATACGAGGCCCGCAATTTGAGGTTGGTCAGGAAGGGTACGTTGCTCATAAACGGCTCACGCGCCAGGTTCCAACCCACCGCTACCGACGGGAAGGTTCCGTATTTCCGACCCGCACCGAAGCCTGAATACCCATCGCGCCGGGCCGTGAGGGTGAGCAGATACCGGCCATCGTAGCTGTAATTCAACCGCAGCATTTGCGACTCCAGATTCTGTTTGCTGTACGACGATGTGGGCGTCAGCAACGTGGCTGTGTTCATCTGGAAATTGGTCAGCACATCGTTTGGAAAGCCAACGCCCACCACTTGCTGCTGCTCTTCGTCAGCACTTTGGCTGCTATACAATCCCGTCAGGTTGACGCTATGGTTGCCAAACGTGCGGCTATACGTGAGGATATTCTCAACCGTGAAGTTGCGTTGTTGTCCGTTGAAATTCGTGGCCTGCCCCTTGTTCTCGAAGCCGGTGCGGGTGTTGCGCCCGTAGTACGTCCGGCGTACATCGGTCTGGAATTCAACACCCGTATTGATTTTGTATGAGAGGCCCGGCACAAAGGGCAAATCGACTTTGAGCGAGTTGGTCGTAAAAATCCGGTACACATTGTTGATGTTGCGAGCGAGCGTAGGGGCCAGCGGATTAGCCGCCAGGTTGTACTCCGGCCAGGCATAGACCGTTAATGTTCCGTCGGGGTTAAACGGGGTGGTCAGCGGGTTCATGAAATTAGCTCCCTGCTGCCCCGAAAAGTCAGCGGGTAAGCCGCTCCGGTCCTGAAATGATAATTGGGAGTTCGACGAAAACGTAAGCCAGGGCGTTACCCGCACATCGAAGTTGGGCCGAAGGGTGTAGCGCCGATAATCGTCGTTTTTAGCAATACCGCCCACGTTGAGGTAGGTGCCTCCGATATAAAACGTTGCTTTATCATTGCCACCCGACACCGCGAGGCTGTGTTGCGACCGCCAGCCGGGGCGCGTTGCCAGAGCGTACCAGTCAGCAAACTGCCCCGACTGAAAAACGGCCTCTTCCGATGGCGTCATGGAGGTGTTGGGCGCATTGGCCCGCCCTTTTTTGAAGGCGTAAAATTCGGCACCCGTCAGCAGATCGGGCCGATTGGCAATAGTTTGGGTGCCGTAAAATCCGTCGTAATTGATTGAAAGTTTTCCTTTACTTCCCTGCTTGGTGGTTACGATAATAACCCCGTTTGAGCCCCGTGAACCGTAAATCGCTGCTGCCGACGCGTCCTTTAACACATCAATCGACGCAATGTCGGTCGGGTTTATGTCTGAAATGCCACCCGTGTACGGTACCCCGTCGAGAATAATCAGGGGCGCGTTGCTGGCGCTGATCGAACTGCGACCGCGCACAATAATCGAAACATCATTCTGTTCAGCTCCGCCATCGTTGTTATTGATCTGCAAACCCGGAATGGAGCCTTGCAACGCCTGCGCAATATTGGTATTGGGCAGTTGGGTCAGGCGCTCTTTACCGATGGCCACCACCGAGCCTGTCAGGTCGCTTTTCTTCTGGGTTCCGTAGCCCACTACCACCACTTCTTCAAGCGCCCGTGTGTCGGCCTGCATCGTAATATCCACCGTCGACTGATTGCCTACGACTCGCTCCTGCGTCACGTAGCCGACATAGCTGAAAACGAGTACAGTCTCGCCTGTTTCGGGGATGCTTAGCCGGTAAAGCCCTTTCGCATCGGTTGTGGTGCCGCGCTGTGTTCCTTTTACTGTGACGCTTACGCCCGGTAACGATTCGCCTTTTTCATCCACGACTGTACCGGTTAGTGGGCGCTCGGCCGCTTCGGTCCGGGCAAGGGTAGGGCGGGGCGTTTCGCCAACGGGTTCGGCCTGCGCCGGAGTCGTTAGGGGGGATTCGGGCAAGCCTGAACCCGATGGATTCAATTGTGATGTTTCTTTGGCGCTTGCCCGCCGACCAATAATCACGTAGGCTCCACTACGCGATTTCTTGTAATCCAGTCCGGCGGGTTTCAGTATCCGTTTCAGGTTTTCTTCCAGAGGCAAGTTGTAATTAACCTGATCGCTCGACACGGTTTGCCCCTCAACCATCCGGTCGAAAAACAAAATGTCGACTTTGTAACGGTCTTTTAAAGCCCCCAAAACCAGCGCCAGTTGTTGGCGGGCTTCACGGTCTGCCTGGAATGCCGACCGGCCAGTCGCTTGCGGGGCCTTGGCCAGCACCTGGGCCGTACCGGGTTGGCCACCCGCTATGAATCCCAATAGTACTACGGTTGATAGTCGTTTTATCATGTTGATGGTGAGTTAATTAGATGGTTTATAAATGCGAATGCGGTCTTCTTCGCGGGTATATGCCAACGAGGATGCCTCCATCAGCACCTCCAGTAGCTCGGTAGCCGATGATGCCGGAAACGAGCCGGAAACGGTCCAATTGGCCAGTTCGGGCTCGTCGAACTGGAGTTGAAGCCCGTAGTTGTCGGCAAAAAGCTGACTGATTTCGCTCAGGGTGGTGTTGGTAAATACGTACCGGTTCTGTTGCCAGGCCGACGCGGCTTCGGGTTGGGCCAGGCGTTGACGTTGGACCTGTCCCCGTTTGTCGAGGGTAACTTCGTCGCCCGGAGTCATGAGCAGTTGTCGGTTCGTTTGCCCGTCGGCGTAGCGGAGCTTTACCCGCCCTTTGCTGAGGACTACCCGCCCCCCTTGCCGGCGGGTGTTGACGGTAAATTCGGTACCCAGCACCAGCACGCTAAACCGACTTGGCGTATGCACCACAAATGGTTGGTCAGTTGGGGTATGGGTCACGGCAAACGAAGCTTCTCCCGTGAGCAACACCTCGCGCGAGGCCTCTCCGAATCCAAAGCGTGGGATGCGCAGGCGCGAATTGGCGTTGAGCACTACCCGGCTGCCGTCGGGGAGCGTAATTCGCTCGGTTTGTCCATAGGCCGTTTGAAACTGTTTGTACTGCCAAAGTGGGCGGGTTAGCCAGCCGGCAAGGGCCACCAAGACCACTGAGGCCGCCACCCACCACAGCCGGGTAAACTGATTACGAGTAGCGAGTTGCAATACGGGTACCGTGTCGGTTGAACCGCTCACTTCCGCACCTATTGACCGAAACTTGGCCATTCGGGCCTGATGCCGCTGAAGAGCTGCTTCGGGGTCGGTTATGTATTGAGGTTGCTGGTTCTCCCATCGGGCCAAAGCCTCATAGAATAGTTCCCAGTTGGCCGGGTCGCGGGCCCATTCATCAATGGACTGCTTTTGAATAGCGGTTGCCCGGCCAGCGAAATAGTTGGCTAGTAATTCGGGTGAAATGGATGTCTTCATGCGTCGAAACGTTGGGGAGGGGAGAGGTTAGCTAAGCCAGCACAGCAACAAGCTGATGAGCCATTTGCTGCGTAACAGTTCCCGGATTGCCTGGGTAGCGCGGTACATGTGAACCTCAACCGTTTTGGTGGCCATCTGAAGTTCGACGGCAATGTCGGCGTAGCGCTTACCCTCAAAGCGGTGCATCAGGTAGACTGTCCGCTGTTTTACGGGCATTCCATTAATGGCCTCTTCAATTGAGTGGTAAAGCTCTTCGTACTGCATCACGCCGTCGGGTTGTTGTGCCTGTTCAGCGGTCATTCCCTGTGCGTGCTCTAGCGAAGTTGCCTGTTTGTATTCGGTGCGTATATAGTCGAGCGCACGGTTACGAACCGCCGTAAACAGAAAAGCGCGGAAAGAGGTCGCTACCGCCTGGTAGGTCAGGCGGCTGTGCATCTCAAAAAAAATGTCGGACACCAGGTCTTCAGCGATTTCCTTAGAGGATACGAACCGGACTGCGTGGCTGCAAAGCGGCTGGTAGTAGTATCGGAACAGCATCGCCATGCCCACATCCGGGTCATTGTCGAATGCCCGCCGGATTAAGTATTCCGGATCGCCAATATGGGTTGCGTCAGACGCTTGCGGGTGTCTCTCGGGCAGCCTTTTTGGCGGTGTGTCAGACGTGTATTCAGGATTTATTTGTCCCATCGCGTAGAAGAGTGAACTCGACTTTGAATAAGTAAGTTTTATCCTTCTTTTTTCATAGACGATGCGGCTACCACAAACCCTTACTAAACGATGAAATTTTTTGCAGAATGACGTGATGTCCTGTACATTCAGGTTTGCCTTTCTACTTAAGGCAAATCACAACTTAAACCCTACACTGATTCGTAACCTGTATGTTTAAACCTAAAACCCTCCGAGCCCTGTCGGTTGTCGCTATTATCATTTGCATTTTTAGTGCTCTGTTAAGCCTCGTTATCGCCATTGGTGAAAGCGGCATGGCCTATGTTGCCGTCTGTTCCTGGGCCACCCTGGCCTATGCGAGTTATTGTGCCATGAAGTTGTCGGGGTACGACATTTATGAGAGTGACCTGAGAAAACTTGGGTGGAGCATCTACATTTTGTTCGCCATTTTTATCGCTTTTCTGTTCATTGGCCTTTCAGTAGGCCCTTTAATTGCGCTGGCGATAACAGCACGCTTACACTTTCAAAAAACAACGCTCGAAGAATGGATGCGGGAAAACCCTCAGTCTTGAGTGTCGGATTTGTGATAGTACACGGCTTCCCCTGTTATTAACTTTCAAAGGTTGCTGGAAGTCGATGAAATCATACAGGGCACAAAGGCTTTGTTGCTTCACTCAATACGTGATTTTCTGGCTTTATCTTAAAATGATAGTGGCAACACGGCCTCTTCATCCTGACCCAGCCGTACCTCTCCGCTTGTGGTTGCGTATTTTACCCGCCCAGCTTCATCCACCAGCAAACCAACCGGTAGGGTAGGGATGGTGGGTGGCTGTTTTTGGGCGTAGCTATCCAGAATGAGCCGGAACTCGGCGAGCGCTGCCGGGCTGTGCGTGCTAAGTTGCACCAATACAAACCGGCCCAGTACGATATGAAAAAAGACAAGCTCTACCCAGTAGTCTTTCCCCCGAACACTTACGTACTGCCGTTGCCCTACAAAGGCAAACCCCACATACCGTTTCAGCAGAATTTTTTTGACGGCCGCCAACCGACTCCGCTTCGTACCGCCCACAACTGAGGGGGTAGGGGAGGAGCCGACCAATGGTCCGTTGGGTGCATCGCGCCGGTTCGTTTTGCTGGGCAGCAGCTCGTTGTCTTCCAGCCCGACATGGTAGTAGTACCGTGACCGAATCATGCGTTGCATGAATCGGACGGTCCATCGCTCGTCGGCGGCTTGTGTGATGTAAAAATCGCGTTCCTGCACATTTTCGAGACTCATGAGCACGCGGTAGTGTGACCACGTTAGCTCAGTGCGCAGATGATTTCGAAGGTTTATAAATTCTCGCCCATTTGTGGCGAGAATTGGGAATGCCAAAAAAAACTGCTTGAACCGCCACATATTCGACATACCGTACCCTTTACCAAAAGCCTGTGTAAGCTGATCGGAGAGGGCTTCAATCAGATGAATACCGTAGTCGGCGCGGTGTTGGCCTTGCTGTTCAATTTCTACCACAATACGACCGATATGCCAATATGCTTCGACCAGGGCAAATTTGGGTGTCGGGTCACTGTCTGACTGAGCGGCTTCGACCAGCGTTCGCAGGTAACGATACAGTTCAATGGGTTCGGTTGGCGATTCGGGATTCATTGTTTAGGGAAAATTAGCGGCCAGTTAACGAGCGTAGGCTACCGTGTTTGACGGAAATAAGATGCAGTTGACGAACAGTTCTCGGTTGTAGAGTACATTGAATTCGGATTGTGACTCGGGTTCATATATGGGCTTACTGCGACTGATCGACACAAATAATGGCAATAAATAACACCCATGAAGTACGGCAACAGAATGCCTCTGTAACTGGCTAAAGCTTTCGGTGATGGCCTTTTCCAAGGCAGCCTCAAACTGTGGATTAATAGCACGAGATAGACGATTGTTTTCCGCTTGCCCTACGCCGTTGACATCAAATCGTATAAAAACTAAACCCTCAAAACCACGTGGACTATCATACATTTTACTCATAATGGGCCTTGATAGCTTCCCAAAATTATGCCAGATTAGGGTGTGTGTCGATTTGACGAAGGCTGTTGTATCGAGCACGGCGGCTGGCTTAGTTTGCGCCTGTAGGTTGGCCATGCTCCCGATATAGAACATGACCAAAAACAAAAGCCGGTATACGTTCATCGTGTGTGGTTATATAACGAGCGAAAATCAAAGGTACTAGATGTCCAATTCTTGTGAATTAACCAATCGGTTGCAATAGCACGCGGATGACGCGAATTGGGCAGATGTACACCGGATCAGCCAGAATAATCCGCGAAAATGGATTTAATCCGTGTCATCCGCGTGCCTATTCCCCATACCCTCCTTAACCAGCCATTTTGGCCCGTTCGGCGCTGATAAAGTAAGCACCCTGCCGAACAATGGCTGCCCGGTTTATCTCTTTTGACAGAATTACCTCGATCCGGTGATTCTGCGTCACCCCGGTCTGAATCGGAACGAGGGTAAAAACCTGTTCACCGCTGGCTTGAGCTGGCTGCTGAACGTACACATAAGCCCGATTACCCTCCCGAACAACGGCATCTTCGGGCAGGGCCACCACCTGTCGGGGATTGGCCTGAATGGTAGCCCGCACGTACGAGCCAGCAAACAATCGGCTATAATCGCGGGCTTTCAGGTTGGCATGAACCAGCACCGTTCGGGTCTGATCGTCGAACGACTGCCCAACCCGGTACACCACAGCTTCTAACGGGCCGGTTTGCTGCTGAGCCACCGAAAACACCACGCGCTGCCCTTCGCGCACTTTCCGAATATCACTCTCAAACACCCGTAATTCAAGGTACAGGTGGTCTTTGTTCACAATCTCGACCAGCCCATCAGTAGGCCCCACGTATTGCCCAAGCCGCAGATTAACCTTGTCGACATACCCGCTAATAGGTGCCAGAAGCGTAATCGTGCGGCTAATGGTTCCCCGGCGCAGCGAGGCCAGTGGCAAATGAAGCTGAGCCAGTTGAGCCTCCAATGACGCCAGCAGGGCGCGGGTAGTTTCGTAGGCGGCCGATGACTCCTGCAACTTGCGCCGTGCCCCCACCTCCTCACGAGCCAGCTCAGTTTGGCGATCCAGCTCCTGCTGTTCAAACCGACTACGGGTAAGGGCCTGTAAGTATTCCTGTTGCAGCTTTACATAATCGGGGTGTTCGAGCACGGCCAACACCTGACCTTTACGCACAAAATCGCCCTCAACCAATCGGGTGGCCCGCACATACCCGCCCATGGGCGCGTGAACCGTGGCCCAGTGGTCGGGCGGAGCCTCTACTTTACCCGTTGCCTGAATCATGTCGCCGAGGGTTAGGGTATCCGGTGGGCCCAGCTCTATCCCCGTTTCCCGGAATTGCGCTTCCGTAATGGTCACCGACCGGATTTGGGTCTGCTCCGGTGTTTGGGTCGGGGTATCGGCTTCTTTCCCCGAACAGGCGAACAAGGTACCCGACAGGCTAATAAGCACTGCTTTATAGATGAGTGATGTTTTCATGGATTACGATTTTGTTTTGTGAGCAGACAGACTATACAATACCGGCAACACCACCAACGTGAGCAGCGTAGCCGACACCAGCCCGCCAATTACAACGGTAGCCAGCGGCTTTTGCACCTCAGCCCCAGCCGAGGTCGACAGGGCCATGGGCAAAAAGCCCATCGAGGCCACAGCAGCCGTCATGACTACGGGCCGAAACCGCACGGCCGTTCCCTGCCTGACCCGTTTGAGCGCATCGGCCACGCCTTCTTTTTGCAACTCATTGAAGTAGCTAATCAGCACGATTCCGTTCAGCACGGCTATCCCGAACAGGGCAATAAAGCCCACCCCGGCCGATATGCTAAACGGCATACCGCGCAACCAGAGGGCCACTACCCCACCAATGGCCGACAGCGGGATGGCCGAAAAAATAAGCAGAGCCTGCTGGGCCGAGCCAAACGTAAAATAGAGGAGTAAGCCAATGAGCACCAGGGCAAGCGGGACGGCAACGCCCAGCCTTTCTTTGGCTTTGACCAGATTTTCGAACTGCCCGCCAAACGTATAGCTGTACCCGGCCGGCAGAGGCACCTGCTTTTCGAGCACGGTTTTCATTTCGCCCACCAGACTCTCCACGTCGCGACCCCGTACGTTAATGCCAATGGTGATCCGGCGCCGGGCGTTGTCCCGCGAAATCTGCATGGGGGCATCCTGATAGCGAATGGTGGCCAACTCGGCCAAAGGGACCTGCTGGCCACCGGGCAAATCGACGTAAAGCTGACGGATATTTTCGATGTCCTGCCGATACGTGCTGTCCAGTCGTACCACCAGATCGAACCGCTTTTCCCCTTCAAACACGACCCCGGCTGCCTCACCCGCAAATGCGGCCTTCAAAATGCGGTTTAAACTCGCTACCGACACGCCGTACTGTGCCAGCCGAGCCCGGTTGTACGAAACGAGCATCTGCGGAAGCCCGCTAATCTGTTCTACTTTCAGGTCGGCCACGCCCGGAATCGACTTTATTTTAGCAGCCGCCAAATTGGCTTTGGCAAAGAGCGTAGCCAGGTCTTCGCCATAAATTTTGACCGCAATATCGGACTTCACACCTGTCATCAGCTCATTGAACCGGAGCTGAATAGGCTGGGTAAACTCCACGTTTAACCCCGGCATAACACTCAGGGCCCGCTCCATTTGGCCGATTAGCTCTTCTTTGGTCTCGGCCGAGGTCCACGCATCCGGTTCCTTGAGCAGCACCATTATGTCGGCCGCTTCAATAGGCATGGGGTCTGTGGGAATTTCGGCGGTACCAATTTTCGAGATCACATCGTTAACCTCCGGGAAGCTATTTTTCAGGATAGTCTCCATCCGTTGGGTGGTTTCGATGGTTTGCCGCAATGATGAGCCGGGTTTCAGGGTCAGGCTGATGGCAATATCGCCCTCGTCGAGATTTGGGATAAACTCACCCCCCATCGACATAAACAGCCCCACAGCCCCCGCCAGCAACCCCACCGACGCAGCCAACACGCTCTTGCGCCAGCGCAGGGCCCCCTCGAGCAAGGGGGCATAGAGCCGGTACAGCCATTTCATGATCCGGTCGGCCAGGGTGCCCTCTTCCTCAATGTCGCTGCGGAGCATCGTTGCGGCCATCATAGGCACGTACGTAACGCACAGGATCATGGCTCCTAAAATGGCAAACCCTACCGTCAGGGCCATGGGTCTGAACATCTTACCTTCAATGCCCGTAAGCGACAGAATTGGCACATACACAATCAGGATAATCAACTGACCAAACAAGGCCGACCGCATCAACCGACTCGCGGCATCCAGAGCTACATCGTCCATTGATTGCGACTTTGTAGCCCGGTTGTGCACAATGGTAAAAATCATGCTCTCGACAATAATCACAGCCCCATCAACAAGCAGCCCAAAATCGATTGCTCCCAGGCTCATAAGGTTTGCCGACACACCGAACGCGTGCATCATACCCAGCGCAAAGAGCATACAAAGTGGAATTACGGAGGCCACGACCAGACCGGCACGCCAGTTGCCCAGCAGCAAGAGCAGCACAGTCATCACAATCAGCCCCCCTTCAATGAGGTTCTTGGTCACGGTATGAATGGCCTTGTCGATGAGCACTTTACGGTCCAGAAATGGCTCAATGACCAGCCCCTCAGGCAAGCTCTTCTGAATTTCGACAATTCGCTCTTTAACGCCCGCGATGGTTTTTTCAGAGGATGCCCCTTTGAGCATCAGTACAATACCGCCAACTACCTCTCCTTTTCCGTTGCGGGTCATGGCACCGTACCGCACGGCATGGCCCTCGCCAACATCGGCCACATCACGAATAAGGATTGGGGTAGCCCCCACATTTTTCACGACAATCTGCCCGATTTCTTCGGCTGTTTTAACCATCCCTTCACCCCGAATAAAGAAGGCTTCGGGGCCTTTTTCGATATAACTCCCCCCGGTGTTGGCGTTGTTATCGGCCAAAGCGTCCATCACTTCGGTCAGGGTTGTGTTCATCCCGTGCAGCCGCTCTGGATTAATACGTACCTCGTATTCTTTCAGATAGCCGCCCAAACTGCTGATGTCGACTACACCGGGTACCCCCGCGAGTTGCCGTTTCACGATCCAGTCCTGCACCGTTCGGAGGTCGGTGGCGGAGTAGCGTTGTTCAAAACCGGCCTTCGGGTGAATGACATATTGGTAAATTTCGCCCAGACCAGTGGTGATGGGGGCCAGCTGCGGAGTCCCCATAGTCAGGCTCCCTTCGGCGGCTTTGAGCTGCTCGGTCACAAGCTGACGGGCCTGAAACGTCGGGGTAGCATCGTCAAAAACCACGGTAATTACCGACAAGCCGAATCGAGAAATCGACCGAATTTCGGTAACGCCGGGTACGTTTCGTAAAGTAGTTTCGAGCGGAAATGTGATAAACTGCTCGGTTTCCTGCGCGGCCAACGAAGGCACCTGCGTGATAACCTGCACCTGATTATTGGTAATGTCAGGAATGGCGTCGATGGGCAGCTGTTGCAGGGCATACAAGCCCCAGGCAATCAGCGCCAACACGCCCAGCCCCACCATCAGCTTTTGGCGGATGCTGAACTGAATGATTGTATGTAGCATAAAAATGGATAACGCGTTGAAACATAGCCTCAACTGGGCTTATCGAAACGATAAGCCGAGCGTGTAAAGGCAGAAAAAGGGGGCGTTATCCGAGCCGGGGCGGCTGGAGGAGCGGAGCTACCCGCAGAAAGGTGTACAGATTCTCGTACGTAAAGTGAATTGAGGGCCAGTTGAGAAAAGACTCCAATCGGGCCGGGACAAACTGAGGGGGCGTCAGCACAAAGACAAAGCCCGCCGACAAGTGATTATACAGCGGAATTTTGACACCTTCATGATCCGTTTTGGCATGTTTGGAAGACAGACCGTAGTGCATCTCCAAAAACTGCCAGATGTCAATATCCCCTTTGGCAATCTGTTTGTGCCACTGATAATGGGTGACCAGCCCGGGCAGCTTGAATACCTCCTCCACGTCAGTCTGCGGAAACAGACTGCCTACCAGGAGCAGCATACCCAAACACAAAGCGGTCACCGATTTCATAGAACAAAGGTAGGCAGAAATGAGGTTCGTTAGTTCTCGCGCACCTTCACAACCACCCGCACGTACCGGGTTAGGGCCGGGCTACCGGTGTCAGTTGCCTCCAGAATCAGGTGAATGGTTTGCCCACCTTTGGCATCTTTCGGAATCAAGATTTCGGTTCGGGGTGCGTTGGGACTCGTTATGGTTACCTCACCGGGGTAAGTGCCTACCCGAAATTGCCACCACCGAACCGCAACTGATTGCCCGTCAGGGTCAGACACCAGGCCGTTGAGCCGAATCGTTTGACCAGCCGACGCCATCACCGTGAGCGGCCCTTCCACCCGAACCACGGGTTCATGATTCGCATCGGCAAACCGAGGAGTTACCGACCATTTCATCCGGGCGGCAAAATCGCGCTGGGCATACGGGAAAAAGTTGGGGAACGTATTCGCGTTTTTAGCCATACGGGTATTGGCGGTACTCAGCGCGTTGGCCATGGCACTGGCACTCGTATCGAGCGACGTTGCCAGGCCAAACATGGAATTTTTCTTGCTTTCCTCCCGATCGATGCCCTGACCACCCCAACCCCCAAAGGAACCGAGTTCATAGGCCCGCAAGCCATTGCCGAGCATATTCATAAACGTGTGGTTGTCGCCCTCGCCAAGCCACGCCCCCTTAGGCTGCACCGGCATCCAGACGGCATAACCCATTTTTTTGAGTTGCTCGTTGGTGTAGCCAGTCAACCCAAAATAATCGAGTTTGTCGTCTTTAACCATTTGCTTCCCGTCGCCCCAAACGCGGTAAAGTGCGCCCAGCGGCCCCCGGCCGGTTACGTTTTCACTCATCCAGTTCGCAGTCAGGTACGGCGCATCTTCAGCGCGGGCTCCGAGTTGTGCCCCATAGCCGTAGTTAGGTCCCCCTTTGAACTGACGGTATTCAATAGCTGGCCAGTTGGGTGCGATGTACGTAGCGTACGTATCATCCTGATCACCCGAAGGCAGCAACACAACTTTGCGTGCTATTTTCGCTTTGATAGCCTCCCACTGTGCGGTGTATTCGTACTGCTCCTGAATGGATTTGAGCGCCCGGGCGATGGTGCTTTGCCCGCCCCAGGCTGTAATGTAAAGAGGCCCCGGTTTATCGTCGAGTATCAACGACTTTATCAGCTCAGAGCCGGGTGTATCCTTCGAGTAGTCCCCGTCAAACTCAATGTTTCCGTAGCGGATTTTAGCCTTCAGTTCAGCCGGAGCCGGGTAGCGGGTATTGTGAATTTTGAGGTTCGGGTACACCTTCGCATACGCATCCACGATGTCGTGAATAAACCGTTCGTCCTTGGCCCACCGCCATGATTCGCAGGGGCACAGATTCAGGCCAAACCGCGTGTACTCCCGGCCGGGCACAAACCAGCGGGTTCCCTTGCCGTCGCCTTTCCAATGGTAGCCGCTGCTGGCATAGATCAACCCCTCAATGTTCAGGTCGCTGCTATACAGCAGAAACCGGATAAGTGAGTTGTTATCATCCAGCTCAGGGTCGGCCGTAACCACAATCCGGGGCCGGGCGAGGGTTTGTGCGGCTGCGGATTGGCTGCCAAAGCAAAACAGAACAAGTACAGCTTGCAGGTAATGAACCAGTTTTGGCAGATTGCTTTTCATGCGTCGGAAGTTTACAGTCACGTTACGGTAGGCCCAATTGGGTATCGTGAAGGTAAACCACCTGTGACTGGTTTTATACTATTCAGCAACCGGAGTATTAACTTAGCCGCAGGGTTTCGATTCGGGTCGGGCAAAGCCTTTGCTACTTGTATTAGACTCCCAAACGTTCCATGAAAATACTTTTAGTTGAAGACGAAGAACGGCTGGCTTCCTTTATCCGCAAAGGAATGTCGGCCGAGGGGTACGAGGTTGAAGTGGCTTATGACGGGCGCATGGGCCTTTCGCTCTTTCGGCGGGATATGTATGATGTGATTATTCTGGACGTTAACCTGCCGCAGATGAACGGCTTTGAACTGTGCCGACACATCCGCGCCGAGAATGAGGCTGTGCCGGTACTGATGCTTACCGCGCTGGACAGCCTGGCGGATAAATCGGACGGCTTTGGTGCCGGGGCCGACGATTACCTCGCCAAGCCCTTTGAATTTGCCGAGCTGCTGCTACGGGTGCGCGCCCTCACCCGCCGGAGTGGTACCAAACGCGGGCAAATACTCCGATTGGCCGACCTGGAACTAAACCTCGACGCCAAGACCGTAACGCGGGCGGGCAAGCGTATTGACCTGACCACCCGCGAGTATGCCCTGATGGAGTACCTGATGCTTAACAAGGGCAAGATTATTTCCCGCGTCGATATTAGTGAGCGTGTCTGGAGCCTCAATTTCGATAGTGCCACGAACGTTATCGACGTGTATATCAGTTACCTGCGTAAAAAAATCGACAAAGACTTTTCGCCCAAATTGCTGCACACTATTGTGGGTATGGGGTACGTTCTGCGCGAAGATTAACCCGTTGCCACCCCGCTTTATGCTGATCCGAAACCGCCTGACCATCACGTTTACCCTTCTGGCCACCGCCATTCAGGTGACCCTTTCGGTGTTGGTCTGGTACTTCTACTCCCTGTACCGGCAGGAGGAGTTTTACAGTCGGCTGGAGTCGACGGCGCGGGTGGCCGGGCGGGTGCTGATTTCACGGCGGCATTTGCACGACGACTTCTTTAAGAACATGATTCGTACCGATCTGCTGTCCATTGTTGAGGAACAGATCAGTATTTTCGACAGTCGGCATAATCTCGTTTTCACGAACCGAACCCTCAAAGAATCAGACTACTACAAAGAAAAGATCCCCAAACTCGATACCACCTCCCTGTTTGAGTTTCGGAGCGGGCACCTGGAATCCATTGTCATTGCGTACCGGGACCGGGGGCAGTTGTTTTACATTTTTGCGTCCGGCTATGACCGAATTGGGCTGGTAAAACTAGAGACCCTGCAACAGATTCTCCTGTTAGCCAACCTGTTGGGCTTCACCCTGATTGTTCTGGCAGGCTGGTATTTTTCAGGGCGAGTGCTGCGGCCTATCTCGCAGATTGTCGATGAGGTAGAACAAATTACAGCCGTTGATCTGCACAAGCGGGTGCACGAAGGCAACCGGCGCGACGAAATCGCTCAACTCGCTATGACCTTTAACCAAATGCTGTTTCGGCTCGAAGATGCCTTTATTTCCCAACGCAGTTTTGTGGCCCATGCATCCCACGAGCTTCGTACCCCGTTGACCAACACCCTCGGCACCCTCGAAACGTCGCTCCGGTACGACCAAAACCCGGCCGATTGGCGGGAGAGTATGGAGGTGGCCGTCGACGAACTGAAAAAAGTAATTGCGCTGACCAACAGTTTGCTCAGTTTGGCTAAAGTCACCGACGGGTCGGTCACGCTGAGCTTAATTCAGGTTGATGATTGCCTGCTGACGGCCATCGGGCAGGTGCAGGCGAAATATCCGGGGCGGAGCCTGCCCCTACAGTTTATATCTGACGAAGACGATTCGTTTACCATCCGCGGCAGCGCAAGCCTGCTCACTACCGCTTTGCTGAACGTGCTCGATAATGCCTGCAAATACTCGAGCGAACCCGTTTCGATTCAGTTACGGGCCTGGGACGAGCACATTATTGTAACGGTGATGGATCAGGGACGGGGCATCACCGACGCCGACATTGTTCACATTCTCGACCCATTGTACCGGGGCAAAAACGTGGACGGCGTACCGGGCTACGGCATTGGGCTGGCGGTCACCCAGAAAATTATCGACCTGCACCAGGGCACCTTACACTTCACCTCCAAAGAAGGTCAGGGCACGTCGGTAACAATCACCCTGCCCAGTGCCCTGTAGCGCTTCTAATATCTTCTAATTTCCTTCTCATACCGCTCTAATGTGAGCCGCTTGTTTTGTGTCTGTAATCAGAGACACAGGCAATGCAACGTCCGAATATTCCCGCTCGGCGGTCAGAATCGATCTTACTGTATGGCTTTGGACTGGCGCTGGCCCTTTCGCTGGCGTTCAACGGTTTCTTATTGATCAAGCAAAGCCATACCCGCAGCATTTACGAATACGAAATGCGCAACACAACCGCTCATGCCGGCGACGACACCGATGAGCGGGTCAGGCTCCGTGCTGTCGACGTGCCACAGGCAAACCCGATGGACTCGACTACGGAAGCACCACCGCCCAACCACCCGAACTCCGGTCAGAAACCCGCAGAAAAGTAATCTCAATCTCCCAAACATAATCCCGTCAATACAACCATGTTCATTACGGTTCATACCAGAAAAATTCTCCTGCTTAGCTGCCTGAGTGCCTTGTTGGGCAACGTAGGCTGTTCGACCAAAGCGGAAGAGCACAAAGAGGAAGCGGTTAGCTACCCGGTGACCAGCCCTCTACTCAAAGACACAACGGCCACCAAAGAGTACGTGTGTCAGGTTCGGGCTATTCAGCACATTGAGGTCCGCGCCCTCGAAAAGGGGTATCTACAAAAGATTTTTGTCGATGAAGGCCAGCACGTAAAAAATGGACAACTGATGTTTCAGATCATGCCCGTGGTTTACAATGCCGAGTTGCAGAAATCACAGGCCGAGGCCAACTATGTCGGCATTGAGTACCAGAACACCAAGCGGCTGGCCGACAGCAATATTGTCTCAAAAAATGAGCTGGCACTCGCCAAAGCCAAATTCGATAAGGCAAATGCCGAGGTTGCACTGGCTAAAACGCATTTGCAGTTCACCCAAATCAAGGCTCCGTTTAGCGGCATCATGGACCACTTTCAGGTACGGCTGGGTAGCCTTGTCGACGAAGGTGATTTGCTCACAACCCTGTCGGATAACAGCAAAATGTGGGTGTACTTCAACGTACCCGAGGCCGAATACCTCGATTACAAAACCCACCAGAAAGACAACGGCGTAAACGTGAATCTGGTAATGGCCAACAACGAGGTATTCCCGCATCCGGGCGTGGTGCAGACCATCGAAGCCGACTTCAATAACGAAACGGGCAACATCGCGTTTCGGGCCACATTCCCAAACCCACAGGGGTTACTGCGGCACGGCGAAACAGGACTTGTGCGTATGAAAGTCCCTCTCCGTAACGCCCTCATTATTCCGCAGAAAGCCACGTTTGAGGTGCTGGAGAAAAAATACGTGTACGTAGTAGACAAAGCCGGGGTGGTACGGTCGCGGGAAATCTCAATTGCCGCCGAAATGCCCCACATTTTCGTGGTGCAGAGTGGCCTGAAGAAAGACGACACCATCATTCTGGAAGGTCTGCGTCAGGTTAAGGAAAACGAAAAAGTGCACGTGAAATACCAGCGGCCCGAAGCCGTGATCTCGAACCTAAGCCTTTACGCTGAATAGTGCAGCTAGTTTTGCGTGTGCAGTTTTCGGACGGCAGTTGAACGACATCACTGATACGACCACCCGAAAACTGTACACCGAAAACTGTAAACTTTTCTTTTTTATGTTTTCAAAATTCATACGCAGACCCGTATTCGCAATTGTAATATCGGTCATGATCGTCTTCGTTGGCGTACTGGCGATCAAAAAGCTTCCCATCTCACAATTCCCCGATATTGCCCCGACTACGGTCAACATATTTATTGCGTATCCCGGTGCCAGTGCTGATGTACTCGTAAAATCGACGCTCATCACGCTCGAACAGGCCATCAACGGGGTGCAGGACATGCGCTACATCGCTACCGATGCCACGAGCGCGGGCGAGGCTACCCTCCGCATTATTTTTGAGCCAGGTACCGACCCCAACGACGCCGTTGTCCGGGTTAAAACGCGGGTCGATCAGGTGATGCCGCTGCTGCCCGAACTGGTGCAGCGCGAAGGGGTAATTATCACACCCGTGCAGCCAAGTATGTTGATGTACGTGAACCTGTATTCGAAGGATAAGCGCATCGACGAAAAATTCCTGTTCAACTACGCGACGGTCAAAATGATCCCCGAAATCCAGCGGACCAAGGGCGTTGCCCGCGCGCAGATTCTGGGTAGCCGACGGTACGCCATGCGGGTGTGGCTCAACCCCGACCGGATGCGGGCTTACAATATTTCGACGGAAGAAGTGATGAAAGCTCTGGGCGAGCAAAGCATCATTGGCCGGCCGGGTCGTATCGGACAAAGTTCGGGTATTGCGGCTCAGTCGCTCGAATACGTGCTCACCTACAAAGGCCGCTACAGCGAACCCAAAGAGTACGAAGACATCATTATTCGGGCCAATGCCGAGGGAGAAAGTATTCACCTGCGCGATATTGCCCGCGTGGAGCTGGGTAGTGAATTTTTCGACATCTACTCCAACCTCGACGGGCAGGCTTCGGCCGCTATTGTACTGCGGCAAAACTACGGTAGCAATGCGAGTGAGGTAATTGATGAAGTAAAGGCGAAACTCGAAACCATGAAAGGGTCGTTTCCGCCGGGTGTCGACTACAAAATCAGCTACGACGTATCGCAGTTTCTCGACGCATCTATTGAGCAGGTGATTCACACCCTCCGCGACGCTTTTCTTCTGGTAGCACTCGTCGTCTTCGTGTTCCTCGGCGACTGGCGGTCTACGCTGATTCCGATTCTGGCCGTTCCGGTATCGTTGGTCGGAGCCTTTTTTGTGATTCAGTTCTTCGGTCTTTCCATCAACCTCATCACCCTGTTTGCCCTCGTACTGGCTATCGGTATTGTGGTCGATGATGCCATTGTGGTGGTTGAGGCCGTGCACGCAAAAATGGAAGAAGAGCCTCATATATCACCGTTTGGGGCTGTCCGGAAAGTGCTGGGTGAAATCAGCGGGGCTATTATTGCCATCACAGCGGTTATGGTATCCGTGTTTCTGCCCATCTCGTTTATGACGGGTCCTGTGGGTACATTCTACCGTCAGTTTTCCATTACGATGGCCTCATCCATCGTGATTTCGGCCCTGGTTGCCTTGACGCTGACACCGGTTTTGTGCGCTATGTTGTTGAAAAACCATCACGGCCACACCCGACGCAAAACCCTGCTGACGCGGGCTCTCGACCGGTTCAACCGGGGTTTCGACAAGCTGACCGGGCGTTATGTAGGCCTGTTGAAACTGATTGTCAACCGCCGGGTGGTCACGTTTGGAGTTTTGGCACTCTTCTGTCTGGGTATTGCGTACGAGAACAAGATTCTCCCAGCCGGTTTTATTCCGAATGAAGATCAGAGTACCATTTACGCCATCATTCAGACCCCTCCGGGTTCCACCCTGGAGAAAACCAATCAGGTGTCGCAGGCTTTGCAGAAAATCTGCCGGGGCGTCGAAGGTATCGAGTCCATCTCCTCACTGGCTGGCTACGAGATCATGACCGAAGGCCGGGGCTCCAACGCAGGCACCTGTCTGATTAACCTCAAGCCCTGGTCGGAACGCGACCATAACGTGAAGGAAATCATGGAAGAGCTGGAGGAAAAATCGCGCGGTCTGGGGGCTATCGTCGAGTTTTTCGAACCACCCGCCATTCCGGGCTTTGGTACCTCGGGCGGTTTCTCGATGCGTTTGCTTGATAAGAACACCGATACCGATTACCGCGAGTTCGACCGGGTGAACAAGGAGTTTATGGACAATCTGGGCAAACGCAAAGAGCTAACCGGCCTGTTTACATTCTTCGCGGCCAACTACCCGCAGTACGAGTTGGTCATCGACAATAAACTGGCCATGCAAAAGGGGGTTTCGATTGGCAAAGCCATGGACAACCTCAACATCATGATTGGTAGCACGTACGAGCAGGGCTTTATCAAATTCAATCAGTTCTTTAAGGTTTATGTACAGTCGGACCCCAGTTTCCGCCGTCTGCCAACGGATCTGCTCAAACTATTTGTGAAGAACGATGCGGGCGAAATGGTGCCTTACTCGGCCTTCATGCAACTCAAAAAAGGACAGGGCCCCAACGAGATCACCCGCTTTAACCTGTACAACTCCTCAGCTATTCAGGGGCTACCCGCCAAAGGGTACACCACCGCCGAAGCCATTGAGGCTATCCGCGAAGTGGCGTCCCAAACGCTGCCCAAAGGCTACGACATTGCGTTTGAGGGCCTTTCGTACGACGAATCCATCCGGGGCAATGAGTCCTTGTATGTGTTCCTGATTGTGCTGGCCTTCGTGTACATGGTACTGGCGGCTCAGTATGAGAGTTTTATCATTCCGCTGGCGGTGGTATTCTCGTTACCTGTTGGGGTGTTCGGCTCGTTTTTTATGCTCAAGCTGATGGGGCTCGAAAACAACATCTACGCCCAAATCGGCCTCATTATGCTCGTCGGTTTGCTGGGTAAAAATGCCGTGTTGATTGTGGAGTTTGCGGTGCAAAAACGACAGGAGGGGGCCTCCATCCTGAACGCAGCCATCGAGGGAGCCAAGGTCCGCTTCCGACCCATTCTGATGACTTCCTTCGCGTTTGTGGCCGGTCTGATTCCGCTCCTGATTGCGACCGGTGCGGGGGCCATTGGCAACCGGACCATTGGTGCCTCGGCTATGGGCGGTATGTTGTTCGGAACCATTCTGGGCGTCGTTATCATCCCCGGCCTGTACTACATTTTCGCTCACCTTGCCGACGGACGCAAGCTTATCCGGGATGAAGAAGATGAGCCCCTTAGCGAGAACCTTGTCCATCAAATCGACACATTCCCTGTCATTGAAGAACGCGAAAACCATGTTTAAACGACTTATTTCAGGTGGGCTAAGCGTAGCTTTTCTGACGCTGGCTATCACCTCATGCAAAACGCCAATGCTGGTTGGCCGAACGGAGAACCGCACCGTACCCGTACGTTTTGGCGCGGGACAGGACTCCGTAAATACAGGCAAACTAATCTGGCGGGAGTTCTTTACCGACCCCTACCTGGCTGCCCTGATCGACACGGCCCTGCACAATAATCAGGAGCTGAACATCACGCTGCAGGAGATACAGATTGCCCAGAACGACATCCGGGCGCGAACCGGGGAGTACCTGCCTTTTGTGGGTCTGCGGGCCGATGCGGGGGTCGACAAGGTGGGCCGATACACTCGGCCGGGGGCTGTGGAAGAAAACAACGAGATTCGCCCCGGTCGTCGTTTCCCCAACCCGCTACCCGACTTTCGGCTGGCGGCCAACGTCTCGTGGGAGGTCGACATCTGGAACAAGCTGCACAACGCAAAGCGCGCGGCCGCAACCCGGTATCTGTCTTCCATTGAAGGCAAAAACTTCGCCGTCACAAACATCGTTGCCGAGATTGCCAATTCGTACTATGAGTTATTAGGCCTTGACAATCAACTGGATATTGTTCGTAAAAATATTGAGATTCAGACAAACGCCCTGAACATTGTGCGGACGCAGAAAGAGTCGGCGCGGGTGACGGAGTTGGCTGTCCGGCGGTTCGAGGCCCAAGTTCTGGGTACGCAAAGCCTCCAATACAACATTCAGCAGCGGATCACCGAAACCGAAAACCGGATCAATTTCCTCGTGGGTCGGTTTCCGCAACCGGTACAACGGAGCACTCAGGATTTCAACCTGCTGGTTCCTCAGCCGGTGCGGGCCGGTCTTCCGTCGCAGCTGTTACAGAACCGGCCGGATATCCGCCGGGCAGAGCGCGAACTCGAAGCCGCCCGACTTGATGTTGAGGTAGCGCGAGCCAATTTTCTGCCTTCGTTAGACCTTTCAGCTGCGGTAGGTTTTAACGCATACAATCCGGCCCTGTTGCTCTCTCCCGAATCTCTACTTTACTCGCTGGTGGGTGGGTTGAGCCGCCCATTGGTCAACCGGAACGCGATTAAGGCTATGTACGCCAGTGCCAATGCCCGGCAGATTCAGGCCGTTTTCAATTACGAACGCGCCATTCTAAACGCTTACATCGAAGTGGCTAATCAGTTGGCAAATATGAATAACCTCCAAAAGAGCTATGATTTCAAGGCTCGGCAGGTTGATGCGCTACTTCAGTCCACCAACATCTCCAATACCTTGTTCAAGTCGGCGCGCGCTGATTACATGGAGGTGTTGCTGACACAGCGCGATGCGCTCGAATCGCGGTTCGATCTGGTCGAAACGCGAATGCAGCAACTCAACGCGATGGTGAATGCGTACCGCGCCCTAGGTGGCGGCTGGAATTAAGGAATAGGGGTCAGGTAAAGTGAACGAGTCGCAGCCTGATAGGTCGAATGTGGCCTGTCAGGCTGTTTTTAGTTGATGCAAGCTACTTTGCGAGCGCAAATTTGTTAATTTGCAATTCGCAAATTGCAAATTGCATGAAGAAACACAATGGAATGCGGCCCCTGGACATTGTGGTGCTGCTGAAAATAATTGCACTGGGCGAACAAGGCTGGCTAAAAAAAGACCTGGCCGGATGGCTTCAGATAAGCGCTTCGGAGGTAAGCGAGTCGATGAATCGTTCCGAAATAGCCGGATTGATCGACAATACACATCGTTCGGTTATGCGTCGGGCATTGCTGGAGTTTTTGCAACACGGTTTGCGTTACGTATTTCCACAACGACCGGGCGCTATGGTTGTCGGTATGCCAACAGCCCATTCAGCACCATTACTAGCCAGATCATTCGTTTCATCCGAAGCGTACGTCTGGCCGGATGCGTACGGAACCGTGCGAGGACAGGCCATTGAGCCACTTTACATAACCGTCCCCCAGGCCTGCCGGTTGGACGGCAATTTATATGACTTACTAGCTTTGACAGATGTATTGCGCGTAGGTAAGGCCCGCGAAATGGTACTGGCGAAAACAATGTTACAAGATCGCATTTTAACATGAGTGTAGCAGGCGAGGTGAACCGCTTACGGCTGCGGGTTGTGGCCAACTTGCTGGCCCACTTAAAGCAAGACATTGTATTTGTAGGGGGCGCTACCGTATCCCTTTACGTCGACTCCAACACATCGTCCGATATCAGACCAACCGATGACGTAGATGTGGTTGTCGAACTGGCCACGTATGGGTTGTATAGCGAACTGGATTCTCAACTTAGATCAATTGGTTTTCAGAACGATGTCATGTCGGGCATAATCTGCCGGTACGTAGTTCAAGGAATCACCGTTGACATAATGCCCACCGATCCGTCGATTCTTGGCTTTAGTAATCGCTGGTATGCAGATGGATTCCGTACGGCAATGTCCTGCAAACTGGATGAGCAAACGTCCATCAAGATATTTACATTGCCTTACTTCGTGGCATCAAAATGGGAAGCCTGTAAAGGACGTGGAGGGGAAGACCTTCGATGGAGTACCGACTTTGAGGATATTATTTTTGTTCTCGATCAGGTTTCGGATGTTGAAAATAAGCTAATAAACTCAACAGCCCCTGTCAGAACCTACCTCCGCGATGAATTTAATCAGCTACTGAATCGACCCGATCTGGATGAATGCATTTACGTACACCTTGAACCCCGTTTTGCATCGGTACGAACACAACGAATCAGGTCTTTGATCGAAACCGTAGCGCTACCTTAATACCACAATGGCAAAAGACGTAACCATCCTGACCGGGTTTCTGGGATCGGGCAAAACCACCCTGCTCAATGCCTTACTGAATGAGCAAGTCGGCCGGCGCTTCGCGCTGATCGAGAATGAGTTTGGAGAAGAGGGCATCGACGGCGAACTGATTGTCAGACCGGATATCGACATTACCGAACTGAGTAACGGCTGTTTGTGCTGTACCCTCAGCAACAACTTACTCGATGTACTGGACGCCCTGAGCCAGCGGCAGCACAGCTTCGACGAGTTGATTATTGAAACAACCGGTATCGCTGATCCGTCGAATATTGCGGTTCCGTTTATGATGGTGCCCGCGGTACAGGAAGCCTTCTGTATCAAGCGGGTGATCTGCCTCGTGGATGCCGAACTGGTTGAAGATCAGCTCCGTGACACCGAAGAAGCTATTGGCCAGATTTCGTTTGCCGATGTTATTCTGATCAACAAAACCGACCGCGTGAGCCCTGAGTACCTAACCCGACTACGCACAACCCTGAACGAGATTAACCCGTTGGCGGAGGTGCTGGTTGGTCATAAAGAGGCTTATCCGATTGCCGAACTGCTGGCCGTAGTGCGTGATGAATCCGAGACCGCTGGCATTGCCCGGCTCACGCCCACCCGGCCCAATTTGCCCGGGGCTTATTCAACGCCAACCGCACAGCCACAACTCGCAGAGGCCCCGCCCAAAGCCCATCACCATCGGCACAGCAATCTGGTTTCTGTCAGCTTCCGGTTCACCAAGTCGCTGGATTTAACCCGGTTGTACCACCGCCTGACTACCTTGCTCCTGTTTCATGGCAAAGACCTGTACCGCATAAAAGGGGTGATTTATGACCGGTCGCGGGCCGAGCGATGGGTCGTTCAGTCAGTTGGCCAGACCCTTACGTTGGTGGACGGAGCACCGTGGCAGACTGACGACGAACGAGTGAGTCGGCTGGTATTCATCGGTCGTGGCCTCAAAACCGCCGAACTGGAAACAATGCTCGGACAATGTTTCTCGAAAGAACCCGATGCTGGCTCGTCTGATCTACTTCGACAAACGCCCAGCCTGTAAAACTTGAACGCGACAGCAAGTTTTATTTATTCCTTTTTGCAACCTTGTTGCAAAAAGGAATACCTTTGTCATAGTTCCGTGCATGGTTGCGTCGGCAATCTATCCCGCACGATACCCTTTGGCAATGAAAAAACTACCTGTTACGGTCCTGAGCGGCTTTTTGGGAGCCGGTAAAACCACCCTTCTCAACCACGTACTGCATAATAAACAGGGCCTCAAAGTGGCGGTTATCGTCAACGATATGAGTGAGGTCAATGTGGATGCACAACTGGTTCATCAGCAAAGTACCCTATCGCGCACCGAAGAAAAGCTGGTCGAAATGTCGAATGGTTGCATTTGCTGCACCTTGCGCGAAGACCTCATGCAGGAAGTAGAAAAACTGGCCCGTGAAAATCGCTTCGACTACCTCCTGATTGAGTCTACCGGGATTTCGGAACCGCTACCCGTAGCCCAAACCTTTTCGTTTGTGGATGCGGAGAATGGCATTGACCTTTCCCGGTTTGCCCGGCTCGATACGCTCGTAACGGTTGTGGATGCGTTCAACTTCCCGAAAGATTTTGGCTCCATCGACAATGTGTATGGAAGGGCTCTCAATGATGACCCCTCCGATACGCGTACCATTGTAAACCTGCTCACCGACCAGATTGAGTTCGCTAACGTGCTGATTTTAAACAAGACCGATTTGCTAACCCGGCATCAGGTCGGCGAACTCAAAGCCATTCTGCACACACTCAATCCTTCAGCCAAACTAATCGAATCACAATTCTCAAAGGTCGATCCGGCTCAGATTCTACATACGAACCTATTCGATTTTGATGAGGCATCGCAATCGGCGGGCTGGATTCAGGAGTTGCAAAATCACCAGAACGGCATCAGTCACACGCCCGAAACCGAAGAGTACGGTATCCGCTCATTTGTGTTCCGCGACGTTCGGCCGTTTCACCCGGAGCGCTTCTGGCAATACCTGAGTGAACATTTTCCGGCGGGGATTATCCGCAGTAAAGGCCTGTTCTGGCTCGCTTCACGGCCCAACGAAGCTCTCAACTTTAGCCAGGCCGGGGGTAGCCTCCGGGCCGAACGAGCTGGGGTTTGGTGGGCCTCCATGCCGTTTCAGGAGCGTATTCGATACGGTTCATTCCTGGACAACCGCGACCAGATCGAACGTCGCTGGCACAAACGCTTTGGCGACCGGCAAAACGAACTGGTCATTATCGGTCAGGATCTAAACGAGCCTCAGATACGCGCCGAATTAGACCAATGCCTGTGCTCCGAACCAGAAATAGCGCATATGGAAGCCAACGGCCGCTTTAAGGACCCATTTCCAGTTTGGGAGTAAACCATTCCACAGTATGACAACCAACAAGATTTACGACGTAATCATCATTGGAGGGAGTTGCGCGGGACTGAGTGCCGCGCTGGTATTGGGTCGTTCGCTCCGGGAGGTACTGGTTATCGACGCCGGGCGTCCCTGCAACCGCCAAACTCCTCATTCACACGGCTTTCTAACCCGCGACGGCGAATCGCCCACTCAACTTCTGGCCATCGCCCGTGAGCAATTGACCCACTATCCTAACGTGACCTTACGTACAGGACTGGTCGTGAAGGCCGAAAAGCAAACGGAGGGATTTCGGGTGACGACACAACCAGAGGCAACTGATGCGGGCGAAGACTTCTCAGCTCGCAGGCTGCTGCTGGCAACCGGCGTTTTCGACATCATGCCCGACTTGCCAGGCTTTGCCGAATGCTGGGGGCGCTCGGTACTTCACTGCCCGTATTGTCATGGGTACGAAGTTCACGGGCAACCTCTGGGCGTTTTGGCAAACGGTGAGGTCGGTTACGAGATGGCTACCCTCATTCAGCACTGGGCGGGCCACCTGACGCTGTTCACCAACGGCCCATCGACACTGACCGACACACAGAAAAACGTGCTGGGCCAGCTGCACATTCCGATTGTTGAAACGCCGATAAAGGCTATTGCGCATCAGGCCGGAATGCTTACCCATCTGCTCTTGGCAGACGATAGCACAAAGCCGCTCAGTGCAGTGTTTTCCCGCGTTCCCTTCCGCCAGCATACCAACATTGCCGAGCAGTTGGGCTGCGAACTACAGGAAAACGGGTTGATTAAAGTCGGTGAGGTTGGTGATACATCCGTTCCGGGCGTGTTTGCCGCCGGAGATACCAAAACGCTGTACCGACAGGTTACTCAGGCGGTTGCAGGCGGTGCCAAAACAGGAGCCTGGATCAATCGAGAGCTACTGACGGCTTCGTTGCAGGAGCGCATTTTTTAAGGGAGCAGTTTGATTCCACCTCAAAATCTGGCGTCCTAAGAGGGCGTCAGAATAAACCTGATTCCGGTCAGAATCAGTCGGGCATTTGATCCAGATACGTTTTTTGGGTCTGCTTTTTAGTGTAAAACTGCGTTGTTTCCAGCGTCTCGTGCCGGAGGTGTTGCTGCACATGCTCCAAACTTACCCCCGATTCGAGCAGAAGCTGCCCGGCCGTATGGCGCAAACTGTGCGCCGACATACCCTTCCGTTTCAGCCCCTGCTGACGCAAATGTTTATCGACAATATAGCGGATCTGATGCGTCTTTAATTCATCGAACAGCGGTTCGTTTTGCCGGGCGGGTGTAAGCGGCCACCGCTCGGTTTCGCGCAGAAAGGCTTCGATGGCACTTCGGCAATCGGCAAAAAACTTGATTGGTTTACGGGTATGTTTCCCTTTGCCCAGTACCCGTAATTGCCCCCGGTCGAAATCCAGATCGCCGAGACGCAACCGGGTTACCTCTACCGTGCGCAGCCCTTCCAGACTCAGTAGCGCCAGAATAGCCAAATCACGCGCCGACTCGGGTACGGCAAGCAAATCACGCCGTTCATTTTCTTCCAGACTATCCTTGTAAAATGTGCGCTCAATGGCTAGCCCTCGAATATCATTAATATCGCGCAAGGCATTGATCTGTTGCTCGTTAAGCCCTAAGTCGTCCCGTTTACGAATACACCATAAGGCCAATTGCTTAACGGCCGACAAGTACAGATTCACCGTAAAAGGCGAGTAGTCTTCGGCTTTTAAATGCTCCACAAAATCGCCTACCGTCTGTCCGCTTAGCGAAGCCGGCTGCCCCAATTGTACCTGTCCATCGACGTACAAAAAAAAGGAATTTAGAGCCTTGGTATAGGTTTCTTTGGAGTGATCGCCCCGCAGGTTTTTTGCCTCCCGGACAAACCGAAGTACCAGCTCATTCATAGCGGGTGGCAGCTTGGGCACGCGCGGGTCAGGAACGACAGTGGGCTGACCTATTTGCTGGTAGAACAGCATGAATTTCCGTATCGGCGAAACGCGATTGGGTGGCAGTTCGGCCGTGTACTGCGCAAAGCTGACACCATCAATCGGAACGCTATTTTGCAAACAAGCCTCGACAAACGCACGGGCATGCCGGGGATAGTTACTCGACTTCGGCAAGTCCGTCGCGAAGTACCGGATCAGCTGACTCACCGTCAGTCGCGATTGCATAGCACCTAACCCCTGCTGTCCGGCTCTATCCGGTTTACGAAGCTCCTTCATCCTCATCAATTTAGCTCCTTAAAGATGATACATTTTCCTCTTTTCACCAATTCTTGCAAATCATAATTTATGAGACGGTGAAAGATTTCATTTGGTTCTCTACTCTGTTATGCCCACAAGCGGACCGCCCCGACCAAATTTCGGTAGCGAAATCAGACCGGGGCGGAGAAAGTATGTAGGTAAATGGACAGTGAATAATGGAAATAGCTTCCGCGAGTGCCTTCGACAGGCTCAGGCTGACTGGCGGCCCTCAAACCGTGTGTCAGCCTGAACCTGGCGAAGGCACTCGCGGAAGTAATCAAATAGATATATTATCAACACCTCAGGTTAGTTCGAAATTATCTGCAAAAATTTGGTGGGTCGCTCGGGGTCGGGGACAAACCAGGCAGGATTTCCGGATTCGTCGCGGCCCAGGCGGGCACCTGTAACCGGCGGAGTCGATTTGCCTTTCCGCCGAACGGTAATGTTGGGTAAAAACTCCGCGTCGGCTAAATCCTGAAGGCTTTGAGTAAAGGCATCGAGAACCCGGTCGATGTCATCCGAAGTATGCGCTTCGGTCATGAAACACGGGAAACCATCCCAAATATGAATACCTCGCTCACGCATGAGCGTAAACAACAGCTCACTGTACGGAACATCTTCGGTAAACTTAATTCTCCAGAGTGATCCAAACTGGGCAACAAGAAGTGGCAACCTATTTTCGGTCAGGAACTGATTCATGGCTTCTACCAACCTGCGGGCTTTATCCGTTAATCGCTGTTGCAAAGCAGGCCCTTGTTTTTGCATGTAGGTAAGCGAAGCCTTAGCAGCAGCGAGCGCGAGCGGATGCCGTACAAAGGTACCCGCATAAAACGTTATGTCAGCCTCAGGATACGACGCATCGCCGTAATTCCAGAAGCCACCATCGAGTGCATCCATGAAAGCTGCCTTACCCGCAACCACGCCAATGGGTAAGCCACCACCCACCACTTTACCATACGAAGCCAAATCGGCCTGGATACCAAACAGCCCCTGAGCGCCAGCAGGGTGCATACGGAATCCGGTGATGACTTCATCGAAAATCAAGGCCGTTCCCGACTCCATTGTCACTTCTCTGACTTTCTTCAAAAACTCAACCGGCTGAAATTCAGACCGTCGGCTCTGTACGGGTTCGACCAATACAGCCGCCAATTCGTTGGCTCGTTTGCGAATGATGGCCAGGCTTTCGTCGGTGCCGTAATCCAGAATGAGCAAATTTTGAACAGCCTCCGAGGGAATTCCCAAAGCCGCCGGGTACGATTGTTGCGAACTGCCCGCGCGAGCAATCACTTCGTCGAAAATGCCGTGATAAGAGCCCGTAAACACCACCACCAGCGAGCGACCGGTTACGGTGCGGGCCATCCGAATGGCTGCCAGCACCGCTTCGGAACCTGTGTTGCAGAGGGCCGCCCGCTCAAAGCCGGTAAACGAGCAAATCATCTGACAAACCTCGCCCGCCAGCCGGTGCTGTGGTCCAATCTCGTAGCCTTTGTCGAGTTGTTCATGAAGAACTTTATTCAGAAAATCAGGCCGGTGCCCAAACAGAATCGAGCCAAAGCCACTGAGCACATCAATGTATTCATTCCCATCAATGTCCCACAACCGGCTCCCGAGCGACTTATCGACGACGATCGGGTACACGATTTCTTTGGTCAGTGGTTTGAAACCCGTCACGGCCCGGGGGTCGGCCATCCAAGGTCGGTATTGCTGGGTATGCGCTTTGCTACTGGCTGTCTTTTGGTTGTAACGCTCCACATGTTCGTGCAGGAACCGCTTTTGCGAATCGCTCAGAGCCGTAATATGCCGCTCAATTCGCGCGCCAGCCCCAAAGGCTTTGGTCACCGTTACAGGCTCAGGGGTCGGGGGAACCTCGGCCGGTGACGGCGTAAATTGGGTTGGTGCAGGAGCACTATTTGCAATGGCACCACCCTGTAAAATAACCAGTTGCTGATTTAAAATCTGAATCTGCTGCGCAAATAAATTCACAACCGAAGGGGCATCGGTAAGACCGTGAACAACAGACGTTGAGGCAACACCCGCATTATTCACGGGTAGCGAAACCGGCGCAATGTCCGGTTGAATCACCGGTAGTGCCACTCGATTGGGCGAGGTGACTTCAGCAGGTTTTGGCACAACAGGCCGATAGGCATCGGCGGGCAATTTACTATCGAGGTAGGCCAGTAATTTTTCCAGCGTGTTGTACTCAGCCGAAAGCTGCCGGAACGAGATCGGCAAATCAAATTTCTTCCGAAGCTGAAACGAAAGCTGCGTTAACGCCAATGAATCGAGGCCAAGGTCCAGAAAACGGCTGGTCAGCCCTACATTTCCACTGTTTACACCAGCCGTTTCGGTCAGTAACGTTCTGACAATGGCTAAGAGTGCCTCTATTCTTGAGCTCGGAGTTGACATACTTGTCGTTGAATGAGTTAAATCCGCCTGTGGAGGTTTGTTTGCCTGAAGGCTGCCTGTGTTCACTAGTAATGAGGCACTTACCGGGTCAACCCAGCAGCGTTTTCGGTTGAACGCATACGTGGGCAATAGCACTTTTTTCGGGGATGAGCCCGCGTACAAGCCAGTCCAATTGGGGGTAACACCCCACGTCCACAAAGTACCCAGTGCGTTTAAAATTGCCCGCGATTCCGACCCCCGACCGGCTTGTGCCTCTATGCTGGCAACCACCCGAAGCGGTTTCTCCAAACCCTGCTGGCGGGCTAAAGCCGTAGAAACCGTACCCGGCCCCACCTCCAGCAATAGCGCGTTGGGCACTTCAGCGAGTGTGCGTAACGCGCGGGCAAACTGCACAGGGAGCCGCATATGGGTAGCCCAGTACATAGGGTCGGTGGCCTCAGCGTCGGTTAGCCACGTCCCCGTCACCGTCGAGACAATCGGTTTGCGAGGGTTTTGCAGCGAAACTTGCCCCACAGTGGACGCAAATGACGCTACGGCTGGGTCCATCATAGCTGAGTGAAACGCATGGCTTGTTTCCAGCATCCGGTTCGGAATTTGCCGTCTGTCCAGTAGGGTAGCCAACCGCTCAACCACTTCGGCGGGACCAGCCACCACACATTGCTGCGGGCTGTTGACGGCTGCAATAGACAGCCCCGGCGGAAGCATGAACTGCAATTTCTCCGAGTCCAGGCGCACCGATAGCATACGGCCCGACGGTAATTCACTAATCAATCGGCCACGGGTCGCAATCAGGGTGAGTGCATCGGGCAGAGAAAAAACGCCCGCCAGATGAGCCGCCACAAACTCTCCGATACTGTGCCCACAAAACAGCGTCGGGGCAATTCCCCAACTCATCCAGAGCTGGGCCAACGCGTATTCCGTCGTAAACAGAGCTGGCTGGGTATAGCGCGTATTTTTGAGCCTCACTTGAGCCTCTTCATTGTCCAGCGCGAAAAGCACCGTTCGGATATCTACATCCAACAGGCCATGCAGGTACTCAGCGCACTTATCAACGGCATCCCGGTACACAGGCTCTGTTTGGTACAACTCATGCCCCATGTTCAGATACTGAGCCCCCTGACCGGGGAACATAAATACCAACTCGCCGGGGCTTTCAGCGACAGTCGATAGGGGGTCAGCGGTCTCGGTACGTAGTTGCTGTACAAGCTCTTCGGCAGAATCGGCGACCACAAACCGCCGGAAATCGAACGGAGGCCGGGTGGTTTGTAAGGTGTACGCAACGTCGGTCAGGCCGGGGGCATCAGCTTGCAACAGCGTGGTTGCCAGTTCATCGGGATAGGCATTCAGGCTGGCTTCCGATTTAGCCGACCAGCAAACAAGTTGAGCACGACGTGTGGGCTTATCCAACTCCTCAATCTCAACCGTCGGTACGGGAGCATATTCTTCCAGAATAGTGTGCACATTGGTGCCACCAACCCCAAACGAACTAACCCCCGCCCGGCGCGGCTGAGCGGGCTTTGTCGGTTCCAAGCCCGGTTCGCCGGTAAGCCACGGTTGTAAGCTGTTATTTACGTAGAACGGACTGCCGGAGAAATCAATAATTGGATTTGGTTGCCGATAACCAATAGATGGAGGAAGCTGACGATGATGCAGTGCCAGCGTTGTTTTGATAAAACCAGCCACCCCAGCCGCAGCCGTCAAATGCCCCAGATTACTTTTGATCGAGCCAATCGCACAATACTGCTTCCGGTCCGTTTGGCCAAAGGCGAGATTCAGCCCCTCCAGCTCAATGGGGTCGCCCAGAGGTGTGGCCGTGCCGTGTGCTTCAACGTAACTGATGGTGGCTGGGTCAACTTTAGCATCGTCAAGTGCCTTTCGGATGGCTACTGCCTGACCTTCAGCACTCGGGGCCGTAAAACTCCCTTTTCCCCCACCATCATTGTTTACCCCAACACCTTTGATTACGGCATAAATCGTATCCCCATCCTGCTGGGCATCGACCAGCCGTTTCAGCAAAACAACCCCAGCCCCGTCACTAAACACAGTACCACTGGCTTCGGCATCGAACGGGCGGCAATGGCCATCCCGGCTAAGCATGGCCCCCTCTTCGTACAAATGTCCACTGTTGATCGGAGCCGTTACACTGGCTCCGCCCGCAACGGCCACGTCGCACTGACCCAGTCGCAGGCTATCAACGGCCTGTGTAATGGCCAACAACGACGATGAACAGGCGGAATACACACTAACTGCCGGGCCTTTCAGGTTCAACTGATAGGCCGTTCGCGACGCAATGAAATCTTTCTCGTTGACCGTCATCGCCTGAAACGCCCCAACCTGATTCAGCACCTCGGGGTTTGTCAAGATGTTGTTCAGGTAATACGTGTTATTACCACAACCCGCCCACAGGCCAATTTCACCGTCGAAATGAGAAGGCAGGTGGCCCGTTTTTTCCAGCACCTCCCACACAATCTCCAGAAAAACACGCTGCTGCGGGTCCATTACCTCCGCCAGTTTCCCATTCAGATTGAAAAATTCGGCGTCGAACTGGTCAGCCTGTTCCAGAATTCCCCGGGCTTTCACATAGGCCGGGTCGAGTGTGAGCGTGTCGGGCAATGAAGGGTCCAGCTCCTGATCGGCGAAAAACCGTATGGTTTCCTGACCATTGACCACCACCTGCCAAAGTGCTTCGGGCGAGGAGGCTCCGGGAAAGCGCCCGGCCATGCCAATTACCGCTATATCCGTATCGTCGGCAAGGCGCGGCTTGCGGCTACGCGTACGCAAAGAAGGTTTAGACGACCCATTCAGAAAATCGGCCAAAGCCTCTACGGTCGGATATTGATAGAGCTTCGTGACGGAAAAATCGTAGGCGTAGGTCTGCGCGAGCGTCGTGACGGTTTTGATGGCCAACAGGGAATTGCCGCCCAGCTCAAAAAAATTGTCGTGAATGCCCACCCGGCCCACCTGAAGCACTTCTTTCCAAACCGTAATGAGGTTCTCCTGAATCTGGGTTTGTGGAGCCGCGTATGCACTGCTCAATAACTCGGAGGCATCAGGATTGGGCAAGGCCCGACGATCCACTTTCCCGTTGCGGGTAAGCGGAATGGCCTCTACTGGCAACAGCAAGGCGGGCACCATGTAAGCAGGCAAGCGTGTTTGTAAAAACGCACGTATCGCCACCCGGTCGAAACCGATTGGCATGACCACATATCCAATCAGTCGTTTGTCGCCCCGGGCGTCTTCGCGGGCCAGTACAACCGCCTGTTGTACCCCCGGGTACTGGAGGAGCGCCGTTTCAATTTCACCCAATTCGATCCGAAACCCTCTGATCTTCACCTGCTCATCTATCCGGCCCTGATAGACCATATTCCCGTCGGGCAGTCGAAGAGCCAAATCACCACTGCGATACAGTCGGTCGCCCGGCTCGGTGCCGAACGGATTCACAATAAACCGCTGCGCCGTTAGCGCCGGCCGGTTCAGGTATCCACGGGCCAATCCGGCCCCACCTACATACAACTCGCCAACCTCCCCAACGCCCACCTCATGCCCGTCGGGATTCAGAATGTAGGTCGTGAGCGTGGGGATCGGCACCCCAATCGGCGACCCGGCATTTCCACTTACCTCATCCACTATGTGCGCCGAGGTAAGAGCCAGATAGGTCACGTGCACGGTAGTCTCCGTGATTCCGTACATGTTGATCAGTGCACAGCCGGGATAGGCTTTAAACCAGGGCTTCAGCCGGGCCGGGTGCAGGGCTTCGCCCCCAAAAATGACGTAGCGAAGCGGTAACGAATCAATGTGACCCACCACCTGCTCCTGCAAGGCATAAAACGCCGAGGGTGTTTGGTTCAGAACCGTCACGCCCTCCTGGTGCAGTAAATCGCCAAACTGTTGAGCATCTTTGGTTACCGATTGCGGAACCACCACCAGCTTCCCCCCAAACAGCAAGGCCCCGTACATTTCCCAGACCGAGAAATCGAAGCAAAACGAGTGGAACAGGGTCCAGACATCATCGGGGCCAAAGTGGAACAGGGGCGAATCGGTAAAGAACAGCCGAACCACATTTCGGTGCTCAATAATCACCCCCTTCGGTTGGCCGGTTGAGCCGGACGTATAAATAACGTAAGCCGCGTGCGCTGGTGTTAGCCCCGTTTGCGGAAGCTCGGTTGCTGCCTGCGCAATCCGGTCCCACTCACCATCTATACTCAGCAGAGTCGCTTCAGGATTCAGGTTCTGGAGTTTGGCTTTGGCCGCTTCATCAACAAGTACCACCGGCCCGTTTACGTCCGAGAGAATATACCGAATCCGCTCGGCCGGGTAGTCGGGATCGATGGGTACATACGCGCCACCGGCCTTCAGAATACCTAACAAGCTCACAATCATTGACAAGGAACGATGGAGGCAGACAGGAACCAACGTTTCTTCGTGCACCCCAAGACGTATCAGGTGGTGAGCCAATTGGTTCGATTGCTCATCGAGTTGGCGGTAGGTAAGCCCATGTTGCCCAAACACAACCGCAACCCTATCGGGGGTTCGTTGTGCCTGCTGAACCAGCAGATCGACAAGGGTAGGCCCGGCAGCGGCCTGGTCTCTGTTGAAGAGAGAATTCATACGTATGGGTGAGGGAATAGACTTTGGTACCGTTTGGCACAAAATCTATGATTCATGACCGTTGGCAGGGGCATTCAGCCAATCGCTCGATAGGTAAGCGTAGAGCACTTTATCCAGTACAATGCCGTCTTTTACCGCACTGCTTCGTAGTACACCCTCACGCTGAAAGCGGGCCTTTTCGAGCACTTTAATAGAGCCCAGGTTATGCGCATACGGCATGGCATACAGGCGGGTTAGCGGGTACTGCACAAAGGCATAATCTGTAAAGGCGCGGAGGGCGGCCGTAATGATTCCTTTACCCCAATGCGCTTCGCCGAGCCAGTACCAGATTTCGGCCGAGTACCGGTCAATGTCATCACCAAAGCGCAGGCCGATGTTACCTACGGCTTCACCACCCACATCGAGCGCGAAATTGAGCTCAACGGCCGGATCTACCACGTACTGAATCCAACGTTGGGCATCGGTGGGCGTGTAGGGAAACGGGAAACTGTCGCGCAGATTTAGCCAGATGGCTCGGTTGTTGGCGTGGGTATGAAGGTTCACTTCATCGCCAAACTGCCAGGACCGCACGCGGCACAGACCACATTCAAGTTGCATAGGTTACACGAAATTATACGAACGTCTCCTAAAATATAGACGAGTTGGCCCGAGTGTGGTAACAAGAAGGCTTCTGATAACGCGCGGTAAACTGTCACTCGCAACCGGAGATCCGTTCAAACCTTCCGTAGGTACTGGCGAAAAAAGGTTTGTTCTTATTGCTAAAAACCAAACACCATCGAATGAAAACACCCCGCCTGATGCGTCGATCAATTTCGAGTGAAACGAGCGACACACCGGGCGGGGTGTTCAGTATATGAGAGCGTCTTACCGGTCGAATTTGCGTTGACTGGCCCGTTGCTCAGTTGGGAAGTCCGCCGGAATCGGAATATCGACTTTTCCGGTGGCAGCCCATTGTGTACCGCGTTGGAGGCAGGTAATGAAGCCTACGCACTCAACTGAATAGTCGGCGTGACCCAATGGCGTATGAAAAATGCGCCCTTTACCAAACCGAACCGTCATCAGCATGGGTTCGTGCCGGTCGGTACCCCGATTGCTTTTGGGCGAGAAAGCAGTGGCCAACACATCCATTTTCTCGGCCGGCCCCCGCAACCGATCATACAACTCGTCGCGGCTGTGTAACCAGTTTGTGGGCATCCCTTTTGTGATCGGGTGCTTTGTATCCCGAACCTTGACCACAAATTCGGCCTGTGCCCCGTGAGATCCAGCCTTACCCGGCTGCATGTCGCGCACCAGTTTCTCGGTCTGGTCATAATAGACGTAAGGGCCGTCTTTCTCGGTACGGTCGCCCCAGCCACCCAGACCAATCATTTGGTTATAGGCCGGCCACAACGGAAATGAATTGTTAGCCGCGTGAATCACCACCAGCCCTCCACCTTTTTTCATGTACTGCTCAAAATCGGCCTGTGTCGCATCGGACCAGGGGGCGGCATTCCAACCGAAGTTGCAAATCACCACATCGTAGGCCGAGAAATTCGGATGAAAGCTCGAATCCATACGTGCTTTGGACAACGCCCGCGTGGGCCGCATACCGTCGAGGGGGTAGTTTCGGATAAACTCCTCGCCCTCCCAGGTGTAATAGGTCCGTTGAACATCAACCGAGAATTTGCCCGTTTCTTCCAGATAGCGCTTCATCATGAACGTAATCTTGGGCCATTGTACGTGGTTATTCTGGCCGTCGATGATGAGCGCCCGTAAGCGAGGAGCGGGTTTGGCAGCGGCTGTCGTCAAGCTGAACATGCACAGCAAGACAAACGCTATGGTGGAAAATCTGGCAATGGACTTCATGCACAAAGGGGTTTAAGATCGTAAGGAATATGCCTGTATCGTAACTCCCGAAAAAGCAATAAAGCCTACTATCCCTACTTTCAGATAGTAGAGTAAGCCCATTTTTACCCCCTTCGCTCAACGCCCGTTACAAACACATCCTAAGAGTCGCTGCCTGTTTGTGGGAGGTAATCTTCACGATTCGGGATGAATTAATGAGAAGGCCGCCTGCTACACCAGCAAGCGGCCTTCTCAGCTCATTTGAGCCAGTAGCCCCCAAACGGGAAAACGGTATTTATTGGCCCTGTCCCATTGAGAAGGCCTGCTTTCCCGCAAACGCGTAGAGGTTTTCGGTTTTAATCGTATCAATATTATGCTCTGCCGCTTTCGATAAAATCTGGATAATATCCTGTTTGCTGATCGGCTTACCGGTTTGGGGCAGAAAACGACAACGCCAATGATCCGTGCAGAAGGTCTCTTTGAAGCCATTCGGCCAAACCTTGATTCCGCGATTCGTAATCATACTCAGGGGTAACTCAGGAGTGGCTAAGGCTCCCACCTGCTGCGCTAATTCTTCAGGGTCAGTGCCCGCCCAGTGAACAAACACATCAACACCCAGTAACTCTTTAGCAACCGCCGGTTTGCGTTCGTACACAGGCAATTCGATAGCTTGTGAGTTCGCGTACGAAACCGGCTTCAAAATACCCGGTTGCTGCCCGAGTCGGTCAATGATGGCCTGAGCAAACTCCTTCGTTCCTACTTTTTGCTGGCTAACCCCTTCTTTATAGATGTCGTAGGTATGCACGCCATCTTCAATCGTTTTCAACCAGGCATTCTGTACGCGTTCGGCTACTTCGGCCTGCCCAATGTGGTTGAGCATCATGATGGCCCCCTGCAAAAGTCCCGATGGGTTTGCCAGATTTTGACCGGCCCGGCGGGGAGCTGATCCGTGGATGGCTTCAAACATGGCACATTCTTCCCCAATATTGGCCGAACCGGCTAAACCAACCGAGCCAGCAATTTGAGCCGCCACATCGGACAGCACATCGCCGTACAGGTTTGGCATCACAACAACATCAAAAGCCTCGGGCGTATCAGCTAATTTGGCAGCTCCAATGTCAATAATCCAGTGCTCGGTTTCCAGATCAGGAAACGCGGGGGCTACCTCATCGAATACCCGATGAAACAAACCATCAGTCTGTTTCATGATGTTATCTTTTGTAAAGCAGGTTACTTTTTTGCGGCCATACTGACGGGCATAGGCGAATGCATACTGTACAATTTTTTCGCAACCCGGCCGACTAATCAGCTTGAGGCATTGCACAACCTCATCGGTTTGCTGATGCTCAATGCCGGCATACAGGTCTTCTTCATTTTCGCGCACTATAACCACATCCATATTCGGATGCTTGGTTTTAACGAACGGGTGCAGGCTCATACAGGGCCGAACATTGGCGTATAACCCCAGCATTTTACGGATAGTTACGTTGAGGCTTTTGTAGCCTCCCCCCTGCGGTGTGGTTATGGGCGCTTTTAAAAACACTTTATTACGCCGAATGATGTCCCATGATTCGGCAGAAATACCCGACATATTTCCAGCCAGGTAAACCTGCTCGCCAACCTGAATTTCGTCAATTTCCAATTGAGCACCAGCCGCCTGCAAAATAGACAGCGTTGCATCCATAATCTCGGGGCCAATTCCATCCCCTTTGGCTACAGTAATTCGTGTCATTATGATGAATGTGTGTATGTGAACTGAGGGCAAAGTTCATGGCTATAATTCATAAATAATAATTTATATATTTGATGTTATACATAACTTTTATTTATGAATTACACCCTGCACCAGCTACATGTCTTTCTGACCATATCACAAACACAAAGCATTACCAAAGCGGCTGAGGTGCTGCATCTGACCCAGCCAGCTATCTCAATTCAGTTAAAAAATTTTCAGGATCAATTTGAAATCCCCCTCACGGAGGTCATCAGCCGCCGGGTTTACCTAACCGATTTTGGCTGGGAAATTGCCCGGGCAGCCGAGAAGATTCTGAACGAGACCCATGCCATTAACAATCGGATTTTGGCTTACAAAGGCTTACTGCATGGCAAGTTGAGAGTATCGGTGGTATCAACGGGTAAGTATGTGATGCCGTATTTTTTGTCGGACTTTTTACGCAAGCATGAGGGCATTGAATTGGTGATGGATGTGACAAACCGGCAAAAGGTAATCAGTAGTCTGGCCAACAATGAAGTCGATTTCGCACTGATGTCGATCATACCCCATCAATTAGGAGTTAACTATCTGGAACTGATGCCCAATAAGCTTTATCTGGTGGGGCGTCGACCCGACCACCCCGCTCCCCCCGACACTACCCCCCAACTACTCGAAAAGCTTCCGCTCATCTATCGGGAAGCGGGTTCGGGGACACGTTCTATGATGGAAACGTTTATCTCGGAACGTCAACTCGTGGTACGCAAGCGCCTGGAGCTTACCTCCAATGAGGCCGTAAAACAAGCCCTTCTGGCCGGACTTGGCTACTCTATAATGCCCTTAATTGGAATCCGGAATGAACTCCTCAACAACGATTTACAAATTATTCCGATTGAAGGGTTACCCCTACAAACATCCTGGATGCTCATTTGGCACAAAGACAAAAAACTGTCGCCTGTTGCTGAGGCATACGTCCAATCTTTGGAAAAACATAAAGAACAGATTATTGAACAAGACTTTGGGTGGTGTAAGCTCTTTTGAGCCCGGAATCGAGTAGCTTTCCATGTCTACTGAGCAAACCAAAGACCAACCCAAATCAGCGTTTCGTATTTTCAAGGACCATTGTTTATTCACATAGGCAGAGGCAAAGGTGAATGAAAAGAAAAGTCAGCAGGCACATCTTTCCCGAAACAATCGCGCAGCGCAAAACGGGCTGCCTGATAGCCGCACATACCATGCACCCCGCCACCGGGTGGGGTCGCTGAGGAGCAGATATATAGGCCGGGCGCACCCGTGCGGTAGGGAGTTAATCGGAACGTGGGGCGGGTGTACAATTGCCCCACATCAATAATGCCCCCGTTGATATCGCCCCCGACATAGTTCGGGTTCCAGGCCTCAATTTGCTTTGTGTTCTGGGTATGCCGAGCCAGAATCCGGTCGCGAAAACCGGGTGCAGCACGCTCTACCTGTTGCTCAATTCGCTCGGTCATATCGACCGTCGATCCGTTCGGGACGTGGCAATAAGCCCACCCCACATGTCGGCCGGCCGGGGCTCGCGTGTCATCAAACACACTTTGTTGGGCCAGCAGCACGTAGGGCCGGTCTGGATGATAGCCGCTATAGGTGACTTTTTCGGCCAGAGTTATCTCTTCCAACGTACCCCCCAAATGCACCGTCCCCGCCCGGCTACAATCGGGATTAGCCCACGGAATGGGGCCATCCAGCGCCCAGTCAACTTTAAAAATACCGGGGCCATACCGGTAGGTCGCCAGTTGTTTCCGGTACAACCACGGGAACCGGTCGCCAGCAAGCTGAAGCACACTTTTCGGTGTCAGATCCAGCAATATAGCCCGCGCAGGGGGCAGGTCACCAAACGAGCGGACGGGCCGGTTCACTTCTACCTCGCCCCCCAACGACTGCAAATAATGAACAAGCGCCTGGGTAATCTGCTGGGCTCCCCCTTTGGGTAAAGGCCAGCCCACCCGGTGCCCCACCCCCATCAGCACCAGTGCAATAGCCGAGGTGGTCAGGTTACTCAACGGCTGAATAGAATGAGCCGCCATACCCGCCCATAGCGCGCGTGCCTCCATGCTGCGGAACCGACGGGCAAGCCACGTAGCCGGTTGCACCGCATTCAAGCTAAACTGAGCCAGCTTGAGGGGGTGGCCCGGCCAGCGCAATGGACCCAGAATATCGGGTAGTAAGCTGGGCAGGTGTTCAATAATTGGCTCGAATAGCTGTTGATACGTGGCCGCATCGGGGCCGAGCCGTTCGGCTGTATCGGCTACAGACCCCATCAGCAAAGCAGCCCGGCCGTCGGGCAGTGGGTGAGCCGCTGCCACGGGGGGGGTTATCCATTCGAGCCCAAACTCGGCCAGGGGCAAACGACTCAGAAACGGAGAAGCAACCGCCAACGGGTGAATGGCCGAGCCGAGGTCATGCACAAAGCCCGGTAACGTCAGCTCGCCCGAGCGAACCCCTCCGCCGGGTGTAGGCTGTGCCTCCAGTACCTTCACCGACAGGCCCGCCCGCGCCAGCACAATGGCAGCACTGAGTCCATTAGGGCCCGCGCCCACAACGACCGCATCGTATTTTTTTTCTGTACCATTCATGATTTTGTACCTGACGGGTCACCGCCAGTTTTGGGGTTTATGGAACACCCGACCATCGGCTTTTAACACCCAGGGCGTAATCGGGTTCAGGTGGTACCCACCCGTATCGGGGCCGCGGGCATCGATCAATTGCTTTAGGGTTGGCTGCGTGTAGCCAGTTTCGTCGGTAACCCGGCTACAGATTTCGGTTTCGGCTCCATCCCAGCGCCAGAGGTGCCGAAAGCGGACATGGGCCTTATCGAGCACGGGTTGCTGTAATTCGGCCACTTGCCACGACCGGCCCGCATCGGTACTGACCTCAACCCGAACAACCTTGCCGCGCCCGCTCCAGGCAAGGCCCCGTATTTCAATCCAACCGCGTTCTACCTGTGCCGGGTAGGCCGGGTACGTAATCAGACTGCGGGCGTCCATTTCGAAACTGAACTGCCGAATTTTACCAGGCCCGCCACCGGGTGCACGCACCGGCTCGGTGTATTTGGACGTTTCCTCACGCGTGTGCCAGGGGGCGTCGCCCAACTCAAGACGACGGAGCCATTTAACGCTCATGTTCCCCTCCCAACCGGGCAAAAACAACCGTACCGGATAGCCTTGTTCGGGCCGGAGGGCTTCGCCGTTCTGCGCATACGCGATAAGGGCATCGTCGAACCCTTTCTGTACCGGAATGCTGCGGGTCATCCGGGCCGCGTCGCCCCCTTCGGCCAGAAACCACGTAGCCGAAGGCTTCACGCCCACCTCCCGAAAGAGGGTCGACAGTTTCACCCCGGTCCACTCGCTTTGGCTCGTCAGCCCGGCAATTTCCTGCGGGCTCATCGTTTCTTTACCCGTCCGAAAATTTCCTGAACACTCCAGAAACGCAATCCGCGATACGCTCGGAAACCGCTTCAGGTCGGCCAGTGAAAACACCGTGGGTCGGTGAACCAGCCCGTGAATGGTTAGCTCGTACCGGGCCGGGTCGACCGTAGGAATCCCGTTATGGTGTCGCTCAAAGTGCAAATCCGAGGGGGTAATGATGCCGTGAAGATCCTGCAAGGGGGACCGAGACGATATATCGGAGGGTTTTTTTACCAGCTTCTCAAACGCCGATCGGGTTCCGACCTCGCCCGGCGGCAAACCCGGTACGCGGGTCGGGTCATCGAGTAATTTGAGTTCATATTGCGAAATGCCAACCTGAACCGCCATTGCAGGCCAACCTTTCGCCAATGCGTTTTGCACCAGGGCCACAGCCGCTGTTGCGGCACCCCCCAGCAGGCTCCGACGGCTAACATTTGGGGTTCTTTCGGTTTCGTTTTTCTTCATTACTCATCGAATTTCGGGCCCACCCCGCCGGTCGTCGGGCACAAACAAGTGCTGAGCCGGCATACAGATAGTCGGTAACGTATTGGCATTTAGCACCATCGTTGAATCCATTACTTTATTGGCCGACAGCAGGTAAGCGGTGAGGGCATACACCTCGTCATCGATGAGGGAGCCGGGGGCATTGAAGGGCATGGCCCGCCGGATGTAGTCAAAGACGGTTGTCGCGTAAGGCCAGTAATTGCCAATGACCCGTTCGGGCCGTTTGCCGGATAATGCTAAGGCATCAGCAGGGGCCGTCATAACGAGGGCACCGTTTGGTCCACCCGTACCACCCGGCCCGTGGCAGGCCGCACATTTGGCCCGAAAAAGCACGGCCCCCTGCCCCGCCGTACCCGAACCCGGTGGTAGGCCTATACCATCGGGGCGCACATCGCTGTCCAGTCGGGTCAGGTGTGCGGCAGAGGCAGCTCGCCCGAAACCAAACCGACCCGGTATGGTATCCGTTGGCACTATAGGAGAGTTGGTACCGGGCGAGTGACGAACCCACCCGCCCAGTATCACCATCATCACGCATGAGAGACCAATTAGCCTATTCATACGTACCGGCTTCGAGCGTGCTGCGGCTGAGCGCGTACGGCCGCACGTAGCGATCAAGTACCACATAAATGGAATCTTTATGCTCGTTGATGCCCCGCAGAATCACCCGCTGTCCGCCATTTTGTACGGTGTAAGCAAGCACCATCCGGTTCCGTTTGACAGGTTTACTTTCCGCCCGAATGCCTTTGGAGCGCCGGGTAGAGCGGGCAAGTGGGTGTATTTTGGGGTCTTCGGGCCCGATGATGACCTGTACTGCTTTCGGGATAAACGAAACAGCTTCGAGCGAGTCTTTGGCCGCCTGAACCGGGTCGCGTTCAGGGCGAGACTCGCCGGGACCGGCCGGTCGGGCGCCTTGCCCACCCAGGTCGCGGTTGTTCACCAGATATTCGCGGGTGGCGTTTTCGGCCTGGCTCGCCCGGGCACCCCGGTTTTTGTCCTGCAAATACAGAACACCATTCACCGTATCGGCTTCGTAATAGAACACCCGCTGCCCACCGGCTACTCCCGTGAGTTCAAACGTGCGGTTGATGTCGCGCATGGGGGCTCCCCCTCCGTTCGACAGGTCCAGTTGGACGGGTTTGGCCGTTTTGAACGTCAGCGTAGTCCAGTTTTCAAACGTAGCCTGTTGCCAGCGGAGGGTGTCGGTCGGCGATTCGGGCAGGAGCTGTCCGGTCTCGGGACCGCCGTGGATTCGGAACTCGGTCACGGCATAATTACCCCGTAACTCCTTAATCCCTTTCTGAGCGGGTTGCTTATAGGGGTCGTATTTCCAGTTGGTCCATTGCAGCCAGAACAGCCAGACCAGAAAAATGCCGAGGGTAGCCGCTTTCAGCCCGATACGTACATATTGCTGCCAACCCGTAAAGTTTGGGGCAAAATACACAGGCACCACGGGCTGCTCCAGAATGAGCAACTTGTAGAGGTCGGCGATGTAGTAGACCAGCAAAAAGCCGGATAACAACACGAAATACGAACTATATACATGCACGCCCCCGTCGTAGGCAAAGTTGACGTACACAATGTCGGCCAGGGCCCCAAACAACAGCACCGCCCCCCAGAACGTAGTGGCTCGAAAAAACAGGAATGCTCCGGCGGCCACCTCAACTACACCCGTAAACACCTCGTACCAGGGCACAATGCCAATCGACAACCAGTAAATTTTTTGTAGCGTCAAATCACCAAAATCGGTGTTCAACACCCCCAACGACGGGTATGGCAACTGGGTGGGTAGCAGTTTAGTGAACCCAAACCCGATGATACCGATACCCGCGCGGTACCGCACCACCACCCGCAGCCAGTAGTACAGGGTCTCATAATGAGCGGGTTCCGCCTTGCGAAGCCAGAGAACGGCCGTCCAGACGGCCCCTACCGCAATGGCAAACAGCAGCGTGATTACCCAAATGGCATAGCCATTCAAGGTACTCCCGAAGATACGATTCCCGAATAGCCCCAGACCCGACCCGAAGCGGGCCAAATCGTAGAAATCGCGGTAGTGCGGGTGAAGCCAGTCAAGAGTGAGGGCATTTTTGTACCAGGCCAGGTCATTGGGCAACGACATGGCGATGAAAAACACAAAGGCAATTCTGAACAGAATTTTCTGGCCCTCGGTCCAGGGACGGGCTGTTGCGCCTGCAGATACCGGCGGATTTGCAGGCGCAACAGCCGCCGAAATCGGCTTTCGTAACCCAAGTTCAATTTGTTCAGGCGTGATTGGATAGGTTGCCATAGGTCTGTGAGTTAAAGAGTGAGTGAGCCCCGCCGACCAGCTTTGGCGGCTTCGTGTTGCAGGTATTTTTTGTTCACTTTCACCAGCGTAGCCTCTACCCGGTGCCCTTCCGAATCGGTGCCTTGCAGCGTGAGCCGGTTGTTGGCAGCTCGGGTGAGCCGTAACCTAAGTCGATCGGTAGCGTGATGGGGGTTTGCATTCTGCAGAAGCAGTTGAGTCCGGGCAACATCGGTTGTGTACCGGTAGTAAAGCCGTCCCTGCGAACCGGCCAGTTCGTGATCGCTTTGGGCGGCACCGGCAGGTAGCTCTTCGGTTGAAACATGGTGGATTGTTACCGGCCGGTTCGACCGGATGCTGAGCGTATTCCAGGGCTCAAAAACCACATCTTGCCAGCGGCCTGGGTGCATTTTTGCGTAAGGAATCACCTGCCCATCCTGCTTAAACGTTTCCACCCGGTAAAGGCCAAGCACCCCCTCGGCACGCAGGCCGGGCGTTTGCGGGTACCGGATAGCCCGGGGCGTGAATGCCGTTGTGAACCCGTAAACACCTACAACCAAACCCAAAAACGCCCCTTTTAGCCCATAGCGGGCCGCTCGCGGAATAGTCGACAGGGCGGCAGGTTCCTGATTGGGCCGGGCCGGGCGTTCGAGGGATACCAGGCGGAACAAACGAGCGGCATCGTGCCCAAACAGAAACAGCCCAAAGGTGAGCAACAGCCCGCTGTAGATGTACTCACCGCCCTCATAAGCGAGGTTGGAGAAAAACACATTCCCCAAAAACGGTAACAGAATCAGGGTTCCAATAGCGGTGGTTTTGCGGTGGAGCAACAACAAGCCGCCTAACACCTCAACTCCACCCAGAAACGCCTGATACCCCGGCACAACCCCCAGCGAGAGCGAAAACAATTTCCAGGCCGAATGGTCGCCGTAGGCCGTATTGAGGCTACTCAACGACGGCAGGGGGGCCTGAATCGGAAACAGTTTGAGGAAACCGTAAGCTATCACGGCCCAGGCGAGCCGGTACCGAACCGCCACCCTGACCCAGGCATACACACGCTCGTCGGCTGCTGGATTCGGGGAGCGTTGCGCCCAGATTAAGGTGCCGATGCCGGCCAACAGAGCCACTACCGCCCAGTTTGTAAACGTAGCCGTTGAACCAAAAAACGAGGGCGCATACCGCGACAGGTTGAACAGCCACCGCGTAAAAGCGTAGGCAACCGAATCGCCTGACCAATCGAACAGGTTCTTGAAAAATTGACCGTCGAGCGGCAAAAGCTGAATAGCCATGTACAGCACCACAAACCGGATACCAATGGTCTGGATTGATGAGATTTTCATGACGGAAAGGGGTTAGTAGCCAGGATTTTGTTCGAGTGCCTTATCAGACAGGAGCTGCTGAATGGGTAGGGGCATGAGGTACCGGTTCGGGTCGGTCAGGTTGAACACGGCCGGCGCGCGACCCGTCCGAACAATATCGAACCAGCGGTGCGGCTCCAGCGCAAACTCCACACGTCGTTCATTTTCAATGGCCAGTAATACCGCTTCGGGCGTAGCTACGGTTGAGCTACGGAGCGGGGCAAGCCCGGCCCGTTCGCGAACGGCGTTGAGGTCAGCGAGAGCCTCGGTCAGCTTGTTTTGCTGGGCACGGGCTTCAGCCCGAATCAGATAGGCTTCGGCAATCCGGAAAATATAAGACGGGTCGGAGGCCGGATTACGGTAATACAACGTGCCGTATGGGCGGTTCTGATTGTCGCGGGCCACGAGCACCGAGCGGTTTCCGCCGATGGCCGGGTTAGTTAGCAAGGCCACGAGCGCGTCGTTGGGTGCCCACTGACGGGTACCACCGGCCGTTTGGGGTTGCCACTGATTCCGGTGCGTGTTTACCTCAGTGGTACCATTGTAAAAAATCTCCCAAACCGACTCCTGCGTGCCCCGGGCGTCGTTCTGAAAAAAGGCACCAAACGGGCGCAAAAGCCGGTAATTCGTCGAATCACCAATCAGGCGGCCCGCGAAATCCTCAGCTTTTGCCCAATCTTTGTTGTATAGAAAATAGCGCGCTTTGAGCGCAAATACCGTTTTGCGGGTCACGTTGTACCGGTCGGTTGCCAGCGGCAACAGTGGTTCGGCAGCCTCCAGATCCCTGAGCACCTGCGCATAGGTTGCTGCCAACGTAGCCCGCCGAATCCCGGCATTGTCGGCGGGACCGAGGGTTGGCTTCGTAATAATAGGCACCCCGCCCCACGTCCGGGCCAAATCGAAATAAGCCAACGCCCGAATGGCATAAGCTTGCCCCAGGTACGCGTTCCGCAGGGCTGGGGTCAGGGCGGGATCGGTTACGGCGGGCACTTTCTCCAGCACATTGTTGGCCCGGTTGATGGTGCGGTACATAGCAATCCAGGCCGAGCTAAGCGTTGCATTTTCGGCGCTCACCCGCTTATTGATAAACTCCTGCACCTGCGACTGTGACCCTGTCCAAACGATATTGTCGCCCGACAGATAACCGATACTTGGAAAACTCGTGCCGTAATACCCGGCATCGGCCAGGGCGCTGTACACACCCCGCAGGGCTGTAAGGGCCGAGGTTTGGTCTTTTATGGTTACCGCATCGGAGATAGATTCGAGCGGTTTGACGTCTAAAAAGGTTTGGCAGGCACTAACCGCCAACCCAACGCCCAGTAGAGCGATGTATTTAATTCGTTTCATGAGGTCGGAAAAGTTAGAAAGTGAGGCTTAGTCCACCCTGAATACCAACAGGTTGCGGAGGAGTACCGAGGTCAATACCCTGCGCGTTGGGGTCGCTGCTCGCCGATGATTCAGGGTCGAGACCGGTGTAGCGAGTGAGGAGCCAGAGGTTGGTACCCACGGCGTAGATTCGCAGATTTTGCAGACCGACCTTGGTTGTCAGCTCTTTCGGGAAGGTATAGCCCACCGTGAGCGAACGCAGACGCAAAAACGAACCATCTTCAAGCCAACGGCTCCCCCCATCGCGGTAGTTATTTACGTTGATGCCGTCGATACGGGGCACATCGGTCACATCGCCGGGTTTCTGCCAACGGGCCAGATTCGAGGCAAAAATGATTCGGGCGGCATCGCGAGCCCCGCCCCCTTCGCCAAAGAATCGGTTATGATTGTAAATCTGGTTGCCGTACTGAAACGCAAAGAACAGATTTACATCGAACCCTTTGTAGGTCAGATTATTGGTGAGCCCACCGAAGAATTTGGGCCAGATACTCCCAAGCAATTGCCGGTCGGCCACGGTGATTTGCCCATCTTTGTTTACGTCGTCGTAAACCGCATTGCCGGTTTGCGTGTCCACGTACAACTGTTTATACACCCAGAACGAGTACAGCGGGAAGCCTTCCTGTTGCAAAATCAGGTCGCGGCTACCGTACCGAAGGGGGTTGGGTAAGCGCTCGATGCGGTTCACATTACGGGCAATATTGAAACTGGTACTCCAGGTTAGGTTGCCGCGCTGTACATTGACCGTAGAGAGTGACAGTTCGAAGCCCCGGTTGCTGATTTCGGCGGCATTACTCCAGTACTGACTGAACCCGGTGGTGGCGGGCAGGGCCAGTTGAATCAGACCATTGGTCGTCAGTTTGCGGTACAGGTTCAGCTCCAATCGTATGCGCTCGTTCAGAAGGCCAAGATCTAAGCCGAGGCTACTTTGCCCGGTGCGCTCCCACTGCAAATCGGGGTTACCCAATTGCTGGGGCGAAATACCCGGATTGCCCTGATACCCCGTGCCACCGGTCCACAACCCCTGAGCGGCAAAGTTGCCGATGCCATTCTGATTACCGGTTACCCCCCAACTACCCCGGAGTTTAAGGTCACTAATGAAGGATACGCTTTGCAAAAAGGGCTCCTGTTTGATGCGCCAGGCCGCACCCAAAGCAGGGAAATACCCCCATTTGCGGTCGGCCCCGAACCGGCTGCTGCCGTCGGCGCGCAGGCTCACATCGAACAGATACTTACCCCCGAAATTATAGTTAGCACGCCCGAAAAACGACGCCAGCGTATTTTTACTCCAGCTTTGCGATGCGGCCGTTGTCGCGGCCGACGAAATCTGGGTGAAGTCATCATTAGCAAAACCACGGCCTTCGGCATAGGTACGGGTGAGCACATCGCTCTGTAACGTGTTGCCCACCAGCAAACCAACATGGTGTTTGGCTCCGATACGCACGCGATACGAGAGAGTTTGCTCGTTAAGCCAGGTCGTAAACTGACTCACGCTGGAGGTTGCCAACCCATTCGGGCTGCCTGAAATCAGGAGCGAATTCCAGTATTCCGACTCGTTATAATTGTTGTAATCAAGCCCCCAGCTACTCCGAAATTTTAGTCCGGGCAGCAGCTGGGCGTCGGCGTAGAGGTTACCGATATAGCGCAGACTGGTGGTGTTGACGTCGTAATTTTGGAGCAGCAACGTCAGGTTATCAAAACCGGCCCGGCCCACCAGCACGCCCTGTTCATTTACCGGCGAGAGGTACGTTGGCGTATGCAGAGCCGCCTGTAGCAAGCCACCGGCCGGGCCATCGCCAGCGCGTGCCTGATTGCGGTACGTACGCGAAAAGGTGTTGCTGACCCCAATCTGCACCTTATCGCTCACCTGCTGGTCGAGATTAACCTTGAAATTAGCCCGGTCGAAATTGATGGGTCGGATGATGGCCTCCTGGCTGTTGAAGCCTGCCCCAATGTAGTATTTGGTGGTCTGGGTTCCGCCCGACAAGGCAAGGTCGTAGTTCTGCAAACGGGCCGTCCGAAACAGTTCGCTCAGTCGGTCGTAGGTTTTCTGTTCTTCGGGCAGGCCACGCCCGACTTCGGCAACAGGCCTGAACGGCCGATTGGAAAAGGTGCGGTTCAGTGATGGGGTATCTTTTCCTGTGTTTACCCACCACTCGTTCACGAGTTCGGCGTGTTGGGGGCCGGTTGTCAGGTCCCACAATTTAGCCGCTCGCGCAGCTCCAACCGACGCATTGACGCTAATGGTGGGTTTCTGACCGAAACTGCCCCGCTTGGTGGTAACCAGAATTACACCGTTGGCCCCACGCGAGCCGTAAAGCGCAGTGGCTTCGGCGTCTTTCAGTATTTCAATGCTTTCAATATCGGAAGGGTTAAGGTCAGCGATGGGCGAAGTTGCTTTGCCCCCCGTACCGATCGTTTGCAGGCTGTTGCCGTTGATAAACACCCCATCGACGACGTAGAGGGGGTCGGTGCTGCCGTTGATGGAGGTGGCTCCGCGCACCCGGATGTTTGTTCGTTCGCCCGGCACGCCCGTCGACGCAGAAATCTGTACGCCCGGCACCTTGCCCTGCAACTGTTGATCGAAGCTGCCAACCGGGATTGATTTTGTTTCGGATGGGTCGATTTTGGTGATAGAACCGATCAGATTTTTCCGCTCCTGCGTGCCGTAACCAACCACAATTACCTCACCCAGTTGAGCCGACGATTCGCGCAGGGTGACGTTCAGTTTGGTAGAACTCCCAACTTCTTTGATCTGGGCTTGCCCGCCCTCGTAGCCGATCGACGAAAAAATAAGCCGTTGACCGGGGGTCGCTTCAATCGAGAACTGCCCATTGGCGTCGGTGACCGTGCCTCGCTGTTGCCCCTGTATGACCACATTGACGCCGGGGATTGCTTCCCCTTTGTCGGACCGGACGGTTCCGGTGATTCGTGCCGATGACCGCCCATCCGTGGGCCGCCCGTTCGTGGGCCGCCCATCCGTGTCTCCACCTGTAGTTTGTGCCAACAAACTACCCGACAGTAGTAGACAGACTACTACAAAAAGTACGCGTTTTTGCATTACTTTGTACTGGTTACGTGAAAAATGAGGTCAGTCCGACTTAGTCGGCTGCCATGACCTTGTTTTTAAGCCAGCCGGGACGGTTGCCGCCGTTCCGGCTTTTTTGTTCCCCTATCCAGTGGTTGCCGCCAACAGGATCGGGCTTTACGCTACTTGATTCACACAAAAGCCCCATAAACATCAGGGCCGCTACAATTACTCAACCTTTCTGAAGCGACGCCACGTGCAACCCTTTACCCCGGTCGGCAGCGTAGCCTCTCCGACTTCAAATCAAATTCGGGCATCTGGTTTTCAATTGTTTTGCTAAGCCAATAGACTTTCATACCCAAACACGTTAAAGACCACTTCTCCATATAGTCCTGCTGTTAGATAGACTATTAGTACTTATAATCTATTGATTTTATAGATTTATGCAAATAAAGGGTATGATTTAGGAAGGCTGCAAATTTTTGTTCTTGTTTTTTTCGTATCGGCTGTAGCTACTTCAAAAGAACATCTCTGTATATACAAAGTGTATCCGTGAAGACAAGGTGTACTTAATAGTTTCGTATTCAAGAGCTTAAAAACTATCCGGGTCTCCGCAACTTACCGGGTTGTCTATCTTTTTACTTTGTTTTTGTGTTGCAATCTCACGTTTGGTTTCAAAGTCAAGCTATCCGTTGTGTAAAACCGGCTGTATCGCTGAGCAACCCAACAGGATAAGGCCGACATAGTAGTGGAGGGAGCTAATAGCGAACCAGTGACACTCCGGGTTGTGGGTACTGGCGGCCGCTTGCTTCATACCGAAATAATAGAAGTAACAACTGATTCAATCCGTCGGCGGGTACCCCTTTCAGCAGGGTCGGGCGTGTATCTTTTGCAGATAACTACCCCAACCCGAAGCCATACCGCGAAACTGGTACGCTACTAAAGTACCCTGTAATCAGACCTAACAGGCAGGTTGACAATATGCCTGCCTGCAGGGTCAATTTGAATGTGGGCAAATCGCCCGGCGCAGGGCACCGGGCGATTTGCCCACAGCTATTTGAGTAAAAACACTTAAAATACCCTTGGACTACTCCACCAACTACCCCAACGGGTAGGGGAAAAGCAGTACACCAGACCCTAGCTTTGGACCGGAAAAGCGCCACCGTAAATAGCTGCTTTACCACGTCAATACGTTTTAATAAATCCTCTTTATGCAGTTGAATTTCTACCCAAAGAATACCTCTTTTTGGGCGGCCCTATTGCTACTGGCAACCCTATTCCCAACCCTTCTACATGCACAGTCGGGCTTTTTTGAACCAGCAACATCGGGGCAGGCCCGTGTAGCTACATCGGCCATGAACGGCCTACAGCGGTACACCCTATACCGGCTCAGAACAGCCGATCTTCGGACGTATCTAGCCAAAGCTCCACTCGAGTTTCGGAGTAATGCCGCCCCGCTTCGCCTGGCTATACCACTCCCCAACGGAACGGTTGAAACGTTCGGTATTTACGAATCGCCAATTCTGGCTCCATCTGTTGCCAAAGCGCATACCGACATCAAAACGTATACAGGTAGAGGGTTGGCAAATCCAACGTATACCGTTCGGCTAAGTCTGACGTCAGGTGGATTCGATGCCCTGATTTTGGGCGTAGAGAACGATGCCGTTTACTTTACCAAACTAGCCACCGACCCCGCCGATCAGCTCTATTCGACCTACTTTGCGCGGGATGCCAAAAAAGCTGATGAAGTGCGCCCTTTCGGGCAACGAGCCCAGTGCGGCAATGAAACCAAAGCCATTGACCTAAGTGCACGTCCACAGGGGGCCCGTCTGGCCAACAACACGGGTGCCACGCTTCGGGTGTTTCGTCTGGCTGTTGCGGCAACGGGTGAGTTCACGCAGCGGAAAGGAAATGGCAATGTTAGCACAGCGTTCAATGCGCTTGTGGGCTACGTAAACCGCCTGAATGCGGTTTTCCGGACTGAACTGGGCGTTTCCCTCCAACTGGTGAGCGGAACAAACCTGGTATATCCAAACGCAAACACCGACCCCTACGACAATACAAATCAGGTGCAAATGCTCAGCGAAAACCACAATAACCTGGCTACTGTACTAACCAACGATGGGTACGATGTAGGCCATGTGTTGGGTACTAGTGCCGGTTCGGGTGGAGGTATTGCGTCGAAAGGAAGCCTTTGCAAAGAGCAGTACAAGGGGCAAGGGGTATCAGGCGTCGGCGACGGGTCCTTTGCGGCTGTTTTCGATGATCAACTGATCAGCCACGAAATAGGCCATCAGTTTGGTATGGATCATACCTATAACAGCTCAATTCCGGTTTGTACAACCCGGGTACCGGGTACATCAGTAGAACCAGGGGCTGGCACCACCATTATGAGCTACGGCTTCACGTGTGGGGGCGACGACTACGAGAAAACCCTCTACCAGCCTCTACTTAATTTTCATACCATCAGCTACCAGCAGGCCATTGAGTACATGGCTACCGTATCGTGCGGAACCAGCACGCCATCGAACAACGCGGTTCCGGTTATTGGGCAATTCCCCGCTAATACCACCATCCCGAAGTCGACACCTTTTGCCCTAACCGGTACCGCTACCGACACCGACGCCGGCGATGTGTTAAGCTACTCGTGGGAGGGCACCAATATCGCGACCGTCGTACCCGATAACAGCACCTTTGCCAACACGGCTCAACCTCCCTTTTTCCGTAGTTACGCACCTGTGTCAACCGGAACGCGCTTTTTCCCTCGGCTTGATGCCATCCTGAATGGCTCAAACAATGCGCCGGGTGATAAACTACCCTCAGTTGGTGTGGCTACTACCCACCGGATGACAGTCCGCGACGGAGCTGGGGGCATTGCCTACCAAACAGTTAACGTAACAATTGCCGAAAACGCCGGTCCGTTCGTGATAACGTCTAACCTCAACGGTTCGTACATGGGCAGCACCCAGCAAACCATAACGTGGGACGTAGCCAATAGCAACGAGGCACCGGTCAACTGCGCTAACGTCCGGATTCTATTATCAACCGATGGCGGTCAGACCTTCCCCACAACCCTCCTTGCCAGCACACCCAATGATGGTAGCGAGCCGGTTACGCTTCCGAATATCACCAACAATCAGTGCCGGATTAAGGTCCAGGCAGTTGATAACATCTTCTTCGATATTTCGAACAGCAACTTTACAATCGTCGACCCGAATAACCAGCCGCCTGTTGCAGCCGTTCTGTCGAACCAGTCGGCCACACTTGATACCGATTTCTCGTACACCGTCCCGGCTTTCTCAGACCCTGAAAATCAGGCGCTACGCTACAGTACTCTCGGCTTACCGGCTTCGCTGTCAATTCATCCCGATACACGCACAATCAGTGGCAAGCCAACAATCTCTGGTCCCTTCACCGTAACAGTGGTTGCCACTGACCCCGGTAACGCTACTGCTGCGGCCAGTTTTGTGCTGACGGTAAACCCTGTACCAATGGTTGTTAACTTGGTTGCTAATCCGACAAACCTGCTTACCATCGCTCAGACCACCGTTACAGTCAACGTGACCGGCGGGCGGGAGCCGTATAGCTACGATTACAGTCGGAATACTGTGCTGGCAGGATACTCATCGATTGGCAATACAGTAACCTTTTCCAGCCTTCCAGCAGGTGTGCAGACGTTCACAGTCATTGTAACTGACGCCACACCGCCCGTTAATCAGACCATCACCGCCCTGGTGAGCGTAACGGTTACCGACCCTACCGCAACTCCCGTAGTTAAAGTAGCCAGCAATGACCCCTCAGCGGCCGAAGGTAGCGCACTTCCAACCCAGGGGAGCAACGCTCGCCAGGCTCGTATAGCTGCCAACGCCGAAGAAGCGCCAGAGGACTTAGGCTACATCCAGTTTGAGCGCAGCAATACGAAGGGAACACTCGTTGTGCAGTATCAGATAGGTGGAACCGCCAGCAACGGAGCGGATTACAACGCCCTCCCTACCTCGGTAACGTTTGCAGACGGTGAGGCTATCGCAACCCTTACGGTTGACCCAATTGAGGATAATGAGGAAGAAGGCGACGAAACGATTGAAATTACACTTGCCGACACGGATGCTTACAACCCAGATCCTAACTCACAAAAAACAACCGTCACTTTGAAAGATAACGATGGACCGTCGACACCAAGCACACCGGCTAACCTGACCATCACCAGCTTTACCTGCAACAGCTCAAACACGGAAACCTTGAGTCAGGTCGAGTTTGTGGTAGGTTATAAAAATGGTACGTTTGCCCCGGCTCTTGCGCCCTTATTCATTAACGGAGTGACGGGCAATGGGCAGCTTGGCCAACGCTACAGCTTACCCTTCGACCGCAACCAAAGCACACTGACGGTACAGGACGCGGCTACCCGAGCTACCTATTTTGTGTGGAATTTCCGGCAGGCATGCACCAGCACGCCCCCCTCGTCTACCACCAGCACGCCAACCGTACCACCTGCGCCAACGAGTCTGACCATCACCAGCTTTACCTGCAACAGCTCAAACACGGAAACCTTGAGTCAGGTCGATTTTGTGGTAGGCTACAACAATGGTTCAACAACGCCCGCGGTGGCACCCTTGCTGATCATTGGAGCAACAGGTAATGGGCAGCTTGGCCAACGCTACAGCCTACCCTTCGACCGCAACCAAAGCACACTGACGGTACAGGACGCGGCTACCCGAGCTACCTATTTTGTGTGGAATTTCCGGCAGGCATGCACCAGCACGCCCCCCTCGTCTACCACCAGCACGCCAACCGTACCACCTGCCCCAACGAGCCTGACCATCACCAGCTTTACCTGCAACAGCTCAAACACGGAAACCTTGAGCCAGGTCGATTTTGTGGTAGGCTACAACAATGGTTCAACAACACCCGCGGTGGCACCCTTGCTGATCATTGGGGCAACAGGTAATGGGCAGCTTGGCCAACGCTACAGCCTACCCTTCGACCGCAACCAAAGCACACTGACGGTACAGGACGCGGCTACCCGAGCTACCTATTTTGTGTGGAATTTCCGGCAGGCCTGTATCGCGGGCGGTCAGGCCCGGGTGGCTGAGCCAAAAGCCAGCTGGCAGATTTCGGTATTAGGCAATCCCACCCACAGCTCGGTAGAGTTGCAGGTAGACGGCGCTCAGGGACACCCAATCGAGCTAATGCTACTGGATGCGGCAGGCCGCCAAGTTACCAACCGCCGGATTATCCCCCAATCAGTCAGTCACCGCGAAACCTTCGATATCTCCGGGCAAAGCAGTGGTCTGTATGTCATACAGGCTACCAACGAACAGCATCGGCAGACGGTGAAAGTCGTGAAGCAATAAACAGGTTCTGTTAAAAGAAGAGGCTACTACACGCAGGCATTGGAGCAACACCTCCAGCCTGCGCGTAGTAGCCTTTTTCGTAAGTAATAGGTCCACGATAAACTCGCTCAACACCACGCAGCCTCAATTAATGTTGATACCAACCGTGAAACCCAGCCAGGGCTTCTGCCGATATACCCATGCTCGATTATTGCGGTCGGCCAGGTTTTCGAAGCCCACAGCCAAACCAGCCGTTACACTTTTATAACCGACAATAGTAGCCAGACCATAGTTAACACCCAGAGCTTCGTACTCAGTAGTGATTAGGCCATTGGTATTAAATTCATTGACAAGCACCGGATCTATACTTAGTACCGAGCCAATACCGAAACTGAACGACTGCACATCGGAGCGTTGTTCGCCCCGGAGGTAAATATTTCGAAAACGACCCAGATCATACCGAATACCCGTGTACACGCCAATATTGGCACTCGTAGCCAGCTGCCCCGGTCGGTCTCGTTGGGGAAACCGGTATTTAAACAGAACTGTAAACAGATCAATGTCGAATGAGGTAAGCTGGTAATAGAACCAGGGGCTCTTTTCTTCGATGAGCCTGAGCCGGGGTTTGTAATGCACAAACAGAAGGGAGGCCGAATCGCCCTGATCGAAAGTTGTCGGGTTGCCATCCGACGGCGGTAAGGTGTGCGGGTCAAAAGCCGCAAACAGTGTATCAGCCCGTTGATAAAGAGCCGCATCGGCAGGTTGATTAAGTCGTTTCTCAGTCAGGCCACCTTGTGCATCTGCCTGATACAGCGTCTGACCCGCCCGAACCCGGTAAATCCGATTCAGTGCCCGAATGTCATCACGCGAGTTAAGACTGGCACAGCCCGACAAACAACTCCACAGGGCCAGAAAAAGGGCAAGACGTTGGGTAATACTAAACATATTTCCAAAGAGCAGAAGCGTTATCTAATAGCTAAGTTATGGGATTGGGCCAATGGCAACCGAAAATAAAACGCAGCGCCATCGGTAACCCCTGCGTCGAGGCCGATTTGACCGTGCATACTCCCGATAAACTCGCGCGAAATGGCAAGTCCGAGGCCTGTACCTCCCGATTGCCCCGCCTGTTCGGGCACTTTGAAATACCGATCGAAAACAAGCGGCTGGTGTTCAGGCCGTATCCCAACGCCGTAATCGCGCACCATAAATTGAACCATGTTTTCAACCGCCAATAACGCAACACTCACTTCAACGGTGCCCTCATTCGTACTGTGGCGAATAGCGTTTGACAAAAAATTGATAAGCACCCACGACGCTTTTTCGGCATCGGCCAGCACCAGAGGCAGATCGTCCGGCACGGATACCTCAACCCGAAGCTGCTTCTGTTCGGCTTGAAGACGTAACGCATGCGTTGCGTAGTGGACAATATCAGCAGGCGCAACCGGCCGTAGTTTCAACTGAATCTGCCCCGATTCTACCTGCGCCATGTTCAGAAGTTCAGCCGTCAGATTCAGGAGTCGGTCCGCATCAGCACGCACATGGGCAAGCAGACTCTGTTGCTCGGTATTTAAGCGGCCCACCCGCGTGTCTTCCAGCAGTTTCAGACTCATTTTGATACCCGCCAGCGGGGTTTTCAATTCGTGCGAAACGGTGGCAATGAAGTTCGTTTTGGCCAGGTCAAGTTCTTTGTACGAAGTCACATTTTCGAGCACAATCACGTACCCAGCCAACTCGGCCTGTTCCTCGCCGGTACGGATAACCTCAACCCGGTGCGTGCGCCGATGATAATACCCCTCTTTACCCCGACCTCCGGCATTAGTTGGGTCAGGATCGTAAATTTTCAGTAACGCATGACCAGCGCCAGGCGGGTTATCGGCGGAATGGCCCTGTTCGCTCATAACATCCTGAATGAGTGTGCGTAACAAGTCGTTCTGTGCTGCTACGTCGGGGGCATATCGACCCAGCAGCGCCGACTGCCCGGCCCCTAACAACCGACACGCTACGTTGTTGACAAACAGGATTTGGCGATGCTCATCAAGGCCGATAATCCCCTCACTCATAATTTGAATGAGTGTTTCGATACGTCGTTTTTCGTGTAGCACCTGGGCCAGATTAGAGTGTTCGTACTCATCGAGCTTCTGCGCCATCGAGTTAAACGACCGGGCGAGTTCGCCAAATTCATCTTCCGACCGGAAGTGGAGCCGTTCTTCAAAATTGCGGCTCGCAACCTCTCGAATTCCTCGGGTCAGTTCGCGGAGGGGGTTGGCGATGTAGCCGGGGAAATTGATGATAAACGAAAACAGGACCAGAAAACTGGCTGTACCCACGAGTGCCAGCCATTTGAGTGCTTGCCGGGAGGTTTCTTTCGCCGTTTCGTTTTTGCGAATCATAGCCTGCCGGTTCAGATCGGCAATGGTCAGTAAACTTTGCTCGATTCGGCCTACAGTCAGCGAATCCGTTGCGCCCCTACGGTACTGGTCAAATGCACGTCGTAACAAACGCGTTGCCCGACCCTCGCTTACTTCCGTCACGTTGGCCTCCTGGCCACTCAGGGCGGTTTCAAAATCGGTTAGCGCGTCGGGGTTTGGCCGGTCGGTCAGGGCGCGTTGCATGGCACTGACATACTCCAGCGAGTTGTAGTTGTCCTGCAATATAGCCCCGGCATCACTCGATACCCGGTTGAGATAATAAGCACTCAGGCCACCCAGCATCAGCAGAATGACGAACAAAAACGTCAGAGCGAGCGATATTTTGGTTTTGATGCTCATGATAAAATAATCAGATCGGTATCAGATTCCGACAGGCGATTCAGCAAGCGGTTAAACGCAAACGTCCGCCAAATTACCTGTACCAGATTAACATGCGGTTTGCCCATACAAACCGTGGTAACGCCCCGTTGCTGCACCTCCTGCATAATGCATTCGACCACATCGGTACCTTTCACCTGTACTACTTCGGCTCCCAGCTCGGTGGCCAGTTTAAGGTTGTTAATCAAGTGACGCTGTACATCGAGCCGGATTTGATCGGGGGCTTCGGCGGGCGTTTGCACGTACAGCACGTACCAGCGCGAGTTGTAATAAGCCGCCAGCCGGGCCGTTTTGCGAATCACGCGCCGGGCCACCTCGGCACTACTGCTGATGGCCGCCAGAAACCGCTCCGGCCGACTCACGCCATTCGGCGTCAACAGGGTATCAATTTTGCGTTCAACGGCCGAGGCCACTTCGCGCAGGGCAAGCTCGCGGAGCTGGAGGATTTTTTCGGGTTGAAAAAAATGGTTTAAGGCGGTTTGCACCTTGGCCGGGTCATAAATTTTACCCTCCCGGAGCCGGGTGATTAGTTCGTCGGCGGTCAGGTCAATATTCACAACCTCATCAGCGAGTTGAAGCACGCGGTCGGGTACGCGCTCGGTTACGTCGACGCCCGTAATGCCACGCACCTCGTCGTACAAACTTTCAATATGCTGAATGTTGACCGCTGAGATGACGTTGATGCCCGCGTCCAGAATTTCGAGCACATCCTGCCACCGTTTTTCGTGTTTGGAACCGGGAATGTTGGAATGCGCCAGTTCATCGACAATGACCAGTTCGGGGTGCCGGTTCAGTATTGCCTGCGTATCCATTTCCTCCAGCTGACGCCCCTTGTAAAATAACCGCCGACGCCCAATCTGGGGTAAGCCCGGCACAAGCGCTTCAGTCTCGGCCCGGCCGTGGGTTTCGATGAACCCGATAGCCACGTCGAATCCACTCCGCAACAAGGCATGAGCCTCCTGCAACATCCGGTACGACTTACCTACCCCCGCGCTCATCCCGATATAGACCTTAAACTTACCCCGGCGTGACTCGCGGAGGAGGTTCAAAAATCGTTCGGGCGCACCGGTGCGGTTTGGGTCGTTTGGGTTCATGTCGGTGGCGAACTTAGTAGCAGGTTCTCGCTTAAAAGGAAATAGCCAGGCTCGTTGTCAGGCTAACGTTCGTTGGTGTCAGGCCGTTTTTCGATTCGAAAATAGCAGTTCGGCTCTGGTACGCTTTCCCTTCGATACGCCAAAGCGCGTTCGGCCAGATGGCGTAGTCGTAGTTGAGTGAATACCCCCAGGTTTGAAAACCGGGTATGCCGATGATAACCGCCCGGTTGTCGTCGTAGTACTCAATCCGCCCGGCCGCATACGTTTTGTCTGTTATCTGGTAACGGGCAATCAGCGCGGGCGAAAGCCAGACGTTGTACCCCGCAACACGTTCACCAGCCTGTCGGGCAAACGGCTTTTGCTCCGTGCCGATATCGAAGCCCAGAATCACGCCAAGCCGGTTGGTCGGGTTCAGTATGGCGTAGAAATTATTGAAAAATCGTCCCTGCCGCAACGAGTCGGGCCGGTCGGAGCCAAGAAAACTACTCCAGTTCAGCGTGACCCTGGTGTTGGGGCGGTACTGCACCTGCCCCGAGAAAGCCATACCTCCGCGACCGGGCACTTTCCGAATCCGTTGCCAGCCATTGGCCACCATGCCCAGCACCGTCCAGCGGTTGTTTGGCGAGTTGTACGTGACTTTAGCCCCGGCCAGATAATACGGCGAATTTTCGGCCATCAGACTCCGGGTGAGTGTCCAGCAATCTTTCGAAATGGCGCTTTCGAAGCCAATATGCGAGGTAAAAATGCCCGCGTCGAACCAGAGGAGGCCCGTTTTAGACAGCTTCACCCCAGCGTTGGCTTCCAGAATAGTTTTCACCAGCTCCTGCTCGGCTGCGTAATTGTATTGCGCATACGTACCCGCCTGCAACGCCAGGTTAGCGCGCACCGGCCCATCGGCATACGCCAGCTTTGCATACGCCAGATTGATATTCACCTCGCGGTTGCGCCGGTGGTTGTACAGAAAACCTGGCCGTTCAGAAGCGACTTTGGGAGCCGTAAAATCATGGGCGTAATAGGCTTCCACATACCCACTGAGTACCAGCGGGGACGGAGCCACAACGGCACTACGCCCGATAGAATCGACCCGCTGCCGGAGGGTATCAGGCGTCACTTTAGTCGATACCTGCGCATAGGCCGTCAACCCAACGGTCATCAGTACGGCCGTACAAAAAATAGGTTTCATCATTTTTCTTTCCCCAACCAACCGGGCCGGATACACTTCCTGTTCGTATCATTTACAGAGCGTCGAGCGCCACATTCAATTTGAGCACGTTCACACGAGCCGGTCCAAACAAACCGAAGAGTGGACTCTCTGTGTGGGCATCAACCAACGTATTTAATCGATCCACGGAGATACCCCGCACCCGCGCAATCCGGGCCACCTGAATTTTAGCGGCTCCGGGCGATAAGTCAGGGTCGAGACCCGATCCCGAAGCCGTCACCAGTTCAACCGGTATATCCGCCCTGCGAATGTCTGGATTATGCACCAGAAACGTGTCGATGCGTGCCTGGACCTGTTTCAGGTATTCCGGGTTTGAAGGCCCCTTATTCGACCCACCCGAACCGGCCGCGTTGTAGCCCACCGCCGAGGGGCGTGTGTTAAAGTAACGATCGTCCCTAAACGACTGGCCAATCCGGGCAAAGCCGACCACCTTACCGTTTGCTATAACCGTTTCGCCGGCTCCACCACCCGGCGTAAACCGGGCAAAACCAGCTACCAGCAACGGATACACCACCGAAAGTAAAACCAGCATCACGCCCGTCAGGCGTAGAGCGGGAGAAATATGCTTTTTCATAGTATGTAGAAAACTGATAATCAGAAAAACAACCCAACCACCACATCAATTAGCTTGATCCCCACAAACGGCACCATAACTCCACCCAATCCGTATACGAGCAGGTTGCGCCGGAGCAAGGCACTCGCCCCAATGGGCTTGTAGGCCACCCCGCGCAGGGCCAATGGAATTAACAACGGGATAATGAGCGCGTTGAAAAGTACTGCCGACAGTATGGCCGACTCGGCCGAGTGCAATCGCATGATATTCAGGGCCTGTAAGCCCGGAATGGAGGTGATGAACAAAGCGGGTACAATGGCGAAATACTTGGCCACGTCGTTGGCAATGCTGAACGTAGTAAGTGTACCCCGCGTTATGAGCAACTGCTTTCCAATCTCCACCACTTCAATAAGCTTGGTCGGGTCGTTGTCGAGGTCGACCATATTGCCAGCCTCCTTGGCGGCCTGCGTACCCGAGTTCATGGCCACCCCCACATCGGCCTGCGCCAGGGCGGGGGCGTCGTTGGTACCGTCGCCCATCATGGCTACCAGTTTGCCATTTGCCTGCTCCTGCCGGATATAGTGCATTTTGTCTTCGGGTTTGGCCTCGGCGATGTAGTCATCAACGCCCGCTTTTTCGGCAATAAAACGGGCCGTAAGCGGGTTATCGCCCGTGACCATTACGGTTTTAACGCCCATCTTACGGAGTCGCTCAAAACGCTCGGCAATACCCGGCTTGATAATATCCTGAAGCTCGACTACGCCCATCACCTGCTCATTTTCGGTCACTACGAGCGGAGTGCCTCCGTTAGCTGCAATCGCTTTCGCCTGCTCATCCGTTGCCGCCGGGAACTCGTTTCCGGCCTGTTCGACCAACGAACGGATTGCGTCGAGCGCCCCCTTTCGTATCCGCTGGGTACCCAAATCGACGCCCGACGAGCGTGTTTGGGCCGTAAACTTGATGGGTTTTGCGCCCCGTGTGCTCAGTTTGGGCATCAGCTCGGCACCGAACTCCCCCGTGCGGGCCAGCTCAAGGATTGACTTCCCTTCGGGCGTTTCGTCGGCCAGCGAGCTGAGTGCACTCACCCGCACCATATCAATGGGCAGTACGCCTGGTGCCGGGTAAAAGTGGGTGGCCCGGCGGTTGCCAATCGTGATTGTCCCCGTTTTGTCGAGCAAGAGGGTGTCTATATCGCCCGCCGTTTCTACCGCCCGCCCCGACTTGGCAATCACGTTGGCCCGCAGCGCCCGGTCCATCCCTGCAATGCCGATGGCCGACAGCAGCCCCCCAATGGTGGTCGGAATGAGGCAAACGAACAGGGCAATCAGGGCCGCAACAGTCATGGGTGTGTGGGCATACTGGGCAAAGGGTTTGAGGGTCACACACACGATGATGAAAATGAGCGTAAACCCGGCCAGCAGAATCGTCAGGGCAATTTCGTTGGGCGTTTTCTGGCGCGATGCCCCTTCCACCAACGCAATCATTTTGTCCAGAAACGACTCGCCGGGCTGGGTGGTTACCTGAACGCGGATATAGTCCGTCAACACTTTGGTGCCGCCCGTTACGGACGATTTATCCCCACCGGCTTCGCGAATGACCGGAGCCGATTCGCCCGTAATGGCCGACTCATCAATGGTGGCCAGCCCCTCAATGATTTCCCCATCGGCCGGAATAATATCGCCCGGTTCACAGATAAACACATCCCCTTTCTGCAACCGTGCCGACGAAACAAGGGTATATGCATTCCCCGATGGGTTATTTCCTCGGCCAGTTGCCACAATTTTAGCGGGTGTCTCCTGCCGGGTTTGCCGGAGTGATTCGGCCTGCGCTTTGCCCCGCGCTTCGGCGATGGCTTCGGCAAAATTGCCAAACAATACCGTCAGCAACAGAATCACGCTAACCAGGGCGTTATAGATCAGTGAGCCCTGCGTACTATCGCCCGATAGAGCGATGTAGCCGGTTACGAGAAACATGATGAGCGTACCGATTTCGACGGTGAACATGACCGGATTCTTAATCAGTGAAACCGGGTTTAATTTGACAAACGACTCCCGAATCGCTGAACGTAGCACGTGGTGCCGGAACAGGTTGGGAGCGGATTGATTCTGAACCATTTTGTTATTTTTGAAAAAAAGGAAGCTATACAGACGTACAATATGAGTCTGGGTGCGTTCGCCTAACGAGCGCCGGGTCTGGGCAAAACGGCCCACAAACGAGTAGGCATTCTCGGAAACGAAGACGATTTAGTGAGTGCTTTTTGTTTCTATCAGAAGCACCTCGGCTAACTACCTGGGCGTAAAGTACTCCGCCAGCGGCCCCAGCACCAGAACCGGGAAAAACGACAGAGCGGTAATAATCAGAATAACGGCCAGGGTCATCAACCCAAACGTTGCCGTGTCGGTAGGTAATGTCCCCGAGGTTGCCGGTACGTATTTCTTGTTTGCCAGTAGCCCAGCCACTGTCAGCGGCCCGATAATCGGGATAAACCGACCCAGCAACAAAACAAACCCCGTGGCCACATTCCAGAACAGTGTGTTGTCGTTCAAGCCTTCAAACCCTGACCCATTGTTGGCATTCGCAGAGGTAAATTCGTACAGCATCTGGGTAAAGCCGTGATAATGATCGGCATGGCTGGCATTCGACGCGTCGTGGACAGATACGAGCGGGCCAACTACTTCGGGGTGTTGTACCACCAGCCAGGCAGCCAGCGCGGTACCGCCTTTGATCAACAGGGTGCTCAGCAACGCTACGAGCGAGGCAATTTTGATTTCGCGCGCTTCAACTTTCCGACCAAACAGTTCGGGGGTTCGGCCAACCATCAGACCGGCAATAAACACCGCGATAATGAGGTAGTAGAAGTAGTTCAGGAAACCCACCCCACAACCGCCGTAAAACGCGTTGGTCATCATACCCAGCAATTGGAAGGCACCCGATAAAGGCATGGATGAGTCGTGCATCGAATTAACCGAACCCGTCGAAATTGCCGTGGTTGCTATACTCCAGTACGCCGACGATAACGGGCCGAATCGCACCTCTTTCCCCTCCATCGCGCCGGTCGGTTGCGCCAGGCCAAGGTTAGCCAGTGCCGGACTCCCGCTATACTCGGTCATCAGCGTCGGAATCACCAACAGCAAAAACCCGGTGGTCATCACCCCGAACACAACCCAGATAAAGCGTCGGCGATTGATCAGATAGCCGAATGCCAGCAGAAGGGCAATAGGCAGCAGAACTTGCGCCATTAACTCGACCATATTGGTGCCATACGTGGGGTTTTCGAGTGGGTGCGCCGAGTTAGCCCCGAAGTACCCACCTCCGTTGGTACCGAGGTGTTTGATGGCAATGACAGCAGCTGCTGGCCCCCGCGAAACATGAACCGTGTCGCCCTCTATCGAGGCAAACTGGCCTTCCCCGTCGAAGCTGGCAGGGACGCCGTTCAGCGTCAGAAAAAAGGCAAGAATAAGCGAGCCGGGCAACAAAATGCGGGTAATGGCCCGGGTGAAGTACACATAAAAATTGCCTGATAACTCTGTGCGCTCAGGCCGGAATGCCCGCACCATAAGCATCAGAGCCGCGATGCCCGTGGCCGCCGACACAAACATCAGAAAGTTAATGACGCCCAACTGGGTCAGGTACGTCAGGCCTGTTTCACCCGCGTAGTGTTGAAGGTCGCAATTGACCATGAAACTGATTGCGGTGTTAAAGGCTAAATCGGGCGTCATGGCCGGATTCCCGTCGGGATTCAGGGGCAGTTTGTCCTGAAACAGCAGCATAAAAAACGCGTACACAAACCACAAAGCATTGATCGTAAGCAGGGCCACCAGGTTTTCTTTCCAATTCATTGGCCGGTCGGGGTCAATGCCCGCAATACGATAAATCAGTCGCTCAAGGGGAGCCATAAAGCCCATTGCCGGGCGGGAATTTGGTTCGGGCTTATCCCGAAAACAGGCAGCCATAAGCTGCGCAAGCGGTATAGCCAGCAGTAGGGTCGCCAGGTAGGTGACCGCCACGCCGATTAGTTCGGTATTCATACTAAAGAAAGTAATAGCTGGGCTGGACAGCCCGATTCAGAAGCGTTCGGGGCGGAGGAGTACGTACAGCATGTAGGCGAACACCAGCAACGCCAGAATAAACAGGGAGGTTAGCATAGTCAGATTTTTTCGAACCATTCAATGGCTTTGTAAAAAAAGGCGAAGCAAAGCAGCGCCGACACGAGCAAAAGCAAACAGGTAGCCATAGTGTGTTTCAGTTTGGTTGGTTACGCCTGTTCAAGGGCCAACAAGCGTTCCATTTTGCCCCACGCCAAACTAAAAAAACAGCAACCTACTGACCGACAGCACAATAAAGCCCGTCTTCACTGCCAGAAGACGGACTATTTGCCGGTTATTTGTTTCATTTTGAAAACGTATTTTTTCAAAATGAAAAAATGGTTCAGCCGGGCCGCCCTTACTCAATACCGTACTCGTCGATTTTACGGTACAGCGTCGTCAGACCGATACCCAGCAAACGGGCGGCCTCTGGTTTCTGGCCCGCAGTTTGCCGCAGCACCCGCCGGATATGATTTTTCTCTACGGTGGAGAGTCGAAGCGCTGTCTCATCTGAACCGAGCGCGCCCACAGCGGTTTCAAACGGCAGTAAATCGGGAGTCAGTACAACGGAACCATCGGGTTGGGGCTCGGACAGGATCACGGCCCGTTCGATGACATTTTTCAGTTCGCGGATGTTGCCTCGCCAGGTGTGGGTTTGCAGTTGTCGGCCAAAACCCGGGTCAATACGGAGATCGCGCCGACCCATTTTAGCGCCGATCTGCCGGGCAAACTGCTCCGCCAGCAGCACAACATCGTCGGGCCGTTCGCGGAGGGGAGGCAACGGAATGGTAAATACCGACAGGCGGTAGTACAAATCGAGCCGAAACGTGCCCGCTTCCGCTTCGGCCTGCAAACCCCGATTGGTGGCGGCAATCACCCGAACATTCGTTTTGGTCGGTTTGGTATCGCCTACGCGCAGATACTCGCGGGTTTCCAGTACGCGCAGGAGCTTCGTTTGTAAGTCAAGCGGCAACTCGCCAATCTCGTCCAGAAACAGGGTTCCTTTGTCGGCTTCAGCAAAAAGGCCTTTCTGATCACGCATGGCACCGGTAAACGCCCCCGCCCGGTGGCCAAATAACTCACTCTCCAGAATATCCTTGCCCAACGCTCCGCAATTGACAGCCACAAACGGCCCCGTGCTCCGGGCGCTGCCGTAGTGTATCGCCTGCGCAAACACCTCTTTACCAGTGCCGGTTTCACCTGTTAGCAGCACGGTGGCATCGGTGACAGCCACTTTACGGGCGAGGTCGACGGCCTGCCGGATGGCCGACGACTCACCGATGATCGTACCAAAACCGTGCGTACGGTTCATTCGCTGTTCGAGCGCCTGGATCCGAAATTGCAAGTTGGCCTTATCAACCGCCCGACTCAGCAGGGGTAAAATCCGGTCGTTATCGTCGCCCTTGGTGATGTAATCGAAGGCCCCATTTTTAATGGCCGTGACCCCATCGGCAATGGTACCGTAGGCGGTAAGCAGAATGATCTCGGTGGCTGGATACAACTCTTTCAGTTGCGCCGTCAGGTCAATGCCACTTTTGTCGGGCAGCTTTACATCACAAATTATCACCTGCACCGGCTCTCGTTCGAGGGCTTTCAGGCCGGTACGGGCATCGTCGGCTTCGAGCACAAGGTAACCTTCCAGTTGAAGCATCCGGGCCAGCAGCGTCCGCAGGCGGGGTTCGTCGTCGATGATAAGGATAGTAGCAGACAAAATAAACTCGTTTCGGAATACCGCTGGGAGCGGGTTGTTTTGCGGGGCAAGCTACTCAAAAAACAAACCGGGGCTCTACTATCTCTCCTCGGTTTGAGCCAATCCAACAACCCGGTTGGTGATCCTTCCCCCATTAAAACCCAAAGAGTTTGACCTGGGTCTACCCACACCCATACTTACCCACAAGAATGTTTTGATACCAAAAATGCGTATTATTGACTCACAGACAACCATTTGCCCCATCCAGCCATGTTGCGCATTCATCTTCTCCTGGCATTTGCCTTGTATTGTACATCGTCCGGGTTCGCACAGGGTTTCAAAATCCAGCTTACCAAAGCAACGCTCGCAGCCAAACAAGACCCGTTTGTGGTGTATCAGGTACAATTCAAGGTGATGAGTGGCACCGTGCAAAACCGGTCCGAATTTAGTCTTGTCCGCAACGGGGCCCTGAAAGGCTATGCGCAGCTCGAACTCGCCGAACCCCTATCGGCGGGGCAGGCGACCCGATACGATGAGGTCTTGTATGTGCTGGGGGATGGCGTATCGGCCGGGCAAACGCTCAGCTCGCATGATCTGGCCAACCCAACCGTGCCCGCTAACCGACCGTTTTCGTTTAAAACAACTACGGCTTTTCTGGGCGATGCGGCCAATGAATTTTTCACGACGATCAGCAACCTGAAGGGTGTACTCAAAATTGGCGACCTACTGGAATACCAGAACGTCAAGGGGCAGCGCGGCAAGGGCAGGATTAAGGAAATTACAGTTGCTCAGAAACTACACCCTGTGATGCTGATGGATGGACTACCGGCCAACACGCCGGTTAGCCTGGCCATTGTAGCCGACAACGCTATTGACTTTTCCGACGCAACCGTCACCTCAGCGGGTACATTGGGCGCTGCTCCGGCTACGGCCAATGCGGGCAGTACTCCAACGGCGACGGGCAAGACCAAAACCATCCCGGTCAATGCCGTTTTACAAAACGATGAGGTTACGATTACGGTGCATAACCTGATCAAGTTTAACCCCGACCCGGCCACGCGGGCATACGACATTATCAAGGTGGATTACACACTCGACTATTACGTGGTTGATGCGACGTTCGAAAACATTTCGTCGCACCCCATCGACGCGGGTGAATATCTATTACGGCTCAACTTCTTTTCGGCTGATGGCAAAAGTGCCGACGAGTTTCTGCGGGTTTTCAAAAAGCAAAACGGAACGGCCAACGACGCCCAAACCCAGGCCGACGCCTTTGACCAGCTCGGCCTCGGTGGCACAAGCAAAATCAGGGTCGCCCCGGTTTTGATGAAGTATCAGAGCATGATTCCCGACTACGAAAAGACCCACAAACCGACCGTTGATGCACTCAATGGCACACTCAAGCCCGGTCAGAAAGTCCGTAGCCTGGTAGCTACCATGATGGGCGTACCACCCACGTATCGAATTGAGGGAATCGGCACCTGGAAGGGTACGGTGTTGAGCAAAAAGAATCTCCTCTTCGCGCCAATCCGGTAACGTGTACACCCAATGGTTAGCGGATCATAGCCCTTCCATCGAGAGCAATTCCTTAGGCGGCCAGGATATGATCCTGGCCGCCTTTTTTATAGCACAAGGGCTTACTGGAGGCTATACAGGCTGTTTTTTACGAAAATGTAACGTGGGTGTTAATCAATGTAACGTGAGTGTTAGCGCACCGGAGGCTCAAGGTCGTACTTGCGGGCACAAACCAACCTACTCTAAACAGTTGTCAAATCCTTACAACGCCCTTCCCTCTAGCCAGCAGCCTTTTGAACGCCGTCTGCCTCTATGTCTAAACCCCATGTCCACAAACCTTTTTATTCAACACGTATGAAACCAAACCTTTACCTTCTGCTTTTTTTGCTGACAATAGGCTTGTCTCGCGAAGGCTTTGCTGTGGACAAAACCTGGCTCGGCACTACAAGCAACTGGGCCACAGCCAGCAACTGGAGTCCCTCTGGAGTTCCCACTTCAAGTGATGTTGTCATCATTAGTGTATCATCAAATAATCCGGTTATAAACAGCGGGACTACGGCAAATGCATTCATAATGTATGTAAACAATGGCACTACAGTAACCATTAATAGTGGGGGTACTCTACGTGCCATTGGAGAAGGTGGAGTTGCCGTCAGCTTATATGGTAACGCTCAGATAATTAATAACGGAACGTTCCGAATCGAAGGCAGCTCTCAGTCAGGGGCAGTATCGATGTTTGAAACCGCTTCATTTACAAACAACGGTGTCTTTTACAGCGACTCTCCAAGTGGCGGAAACATTGTATTTAGAGGAACCAACAGCGTTACAAACTCTGCAACCGGCAACATGACATTGCTTGGAAATACCATTGGAGTCCGTTATGCTGGTTCTGCAACCTTTAATAATCAGGGAACAATCACTGGCACTGTTGGACACCTATTGTGGGCGAACCCAGGCGAACTTGCCGGAACGGCATCTTTCACAAACAGTGGAGTAATATCGGTTGATGTAAGCAACGGTGTTTACATTGAAGCCAGCTTGAACGTTGTGAATCAGGCTTGTGGAAAAATTATTTTGAACACCGGAGATTGGGCACAATTGTCTGGCTCAACGACAAACTCGGGGCAAATCACAATTGCGGAACAACTACAACGCACGGGAGGGATATTTACTAATTCGAGTGGTGGCGTGTTGAATTACGGGTCGTTATCAGGCACCATAACGAATAATAATGGATCGGTAATCGTTAATGAGAACCCGACCAACAGCACCATTTTCACGTATCAGGGCACGTTTACAGGCACTGTCAACGGAATTTTCACCAATTCGGCGGCTACTACGTCGGCCGGTACGTTTACGGCACCCAATACATTTGTGCCGTCGGGGCTACCGTCGGGAGCACAAACGCTGTATGCCAAAATTACCCCATCGGGTGGCGCCTGTAGTTACGTAGTTCCATTCAGCTATACCTACAATCCCCCGCCGGTCATCACACAAGACCCGGTTAACCGGTTTATCTGTACCGGACTGGGTACAACGTTTACCATTGCCGCCACCAATGCAACCTCGTACCAATGGCAGGTAAACACAGGGTCAGGCTTTGTCAACGTGGCGAACAACTCCACATATTCAGGGGCAACCGGTACAACGCTCACCATCAGCAACGTAAGTGGACTAAACGGGTACCAGTACCGCTGTATAGCAAGCGGTCTTGGTGGCACAGATACGTCAAACTCCGCCACATTAACAGTAAATCCCTTACCGAACGCTAATATCTCACCATCGAGCACAGAGATCACTTGTACGGTACCTAACATCACCCTGACGGCTTCCGGCGGAAGCACCTACCGCTGGGATAACAACACGACCACGGCCACCCGTACGGTCAATGCGGCCGGTACCTACTCCGTCACCGTGACAAGTGCAGATGGTTGTACGGCCGTGGATTCGCAGGTGATTACCCAAAATACCACTCCCCCCTCGGCCAATATCTCGGCACCTGGTACCGAAATCACCTGTACGGTGCCAAGTATCATCTTAACGGCTTCCGGCGGAAGCACCTACCGCTGGGATAATAACACCACCGCAGCGACCCGTACGGTTAATGCCGCTGGCACTTACTCGGTAACGGTCACTAGTGCCAACGGTTGCACAGCCGTCGATTCGCAGGTGATTACTCAGAATAACACCGCCCCCTCAGCTAATATATCGGCACCCGCTACCGAAATTACCTGTACGGTGCCTAGCATCCTTCTAACCGCAACCGGCGGGGGCACTTATCGTTGGGATAATAACACGACCACCGCGACGCGCACAGTCAATACCGCTGGCACGTACTCCGTAACAGTAACATCAGCCAATGGATGTACGGCCGTCGATTCGCAGGTGATTACTCAGAATAATACCGCCCCCTCAGCTAACATCTCGGCTCCTACGACCGAAATTACCTGTACGGTGCCAAGTATCATCTTGACCGCAACCGGCGGGGGCACTTATCGTTGGGATAATAACACCACCGCGGCCACCCGTACGGTTAATGCCGCTGGCACTTACTCGGTAACGGTCACTAGTGCCAACGGTTGCACAGCCGTCGATTCGCAGGTGATTACTCAGAATAACACCGCCCCCTCAGCTAATATATCGGCACCCGCTACCGAAATTACCTGTACGGTGCCTAGCATCCTTCTAACCGCAACCGGCGGGGGCACTTATCGTTGGGATAATAACACGACCACCGCGACGCGCACAGTCAATACCGCTGGCACGTACTCCGTAACAGTAACATCAGCCAATGGATGTACGGCCGTCGATTCGCAGGTGATTACTCAGAATAATACCGCCCCCTCAGCTAACATCTCGGCTCCTACGACCGAAATTACCTGTACGGTGCCAAGTATCATCTTGACCGCAACCGGCGGGGGCACTTATCGTTGGGATAATAACACCACCGCGGCCACCCGTACGGTTAATGCCGCTGGCACTTACTCGGTCACCGTGACAGCAGCCAACGGCTGTACGGCCGTGGATTCGCAGGTCATTACTCAGAATAACACCGCCCCCTCGAGCAACATTCTCGCACCCGCCAGTACAACCCTGACCTGTACGACCACATCGCTGGCCCTGACCGCAACCGGTGGAGGCACCTACCGCTGGGATAATAACACCACCGCGGCAAACCGTACAGTGAATGCCGCTGGCACATACTCCGTAACAGTAACAGCGGCCAACGGCTGTACGGCCACCGCCACCACCAGCGTGTTCAGCAATACCGGGGTCGTTACCGTTACCATACCGACCACCACCACCGGCATCGTTAATGCACCCTTTTCCGTCACATTTACCGCTACCGGGGGGCAGGGAGGCTATAGCTTCAGTCTCGAAAATGGCACCCTACCCACTGGCCTCAATGTAGCCGGGACCGGAATACTGGCGGGCACACCCACCCAGACGGGTTCATTTACCTTCACCGTGCGCGCTCAGGATGCCAACGGGTGTATAGGCGTCAGCGCCGTCTATACCCTGGTTCTAAGCACCACCGCCACGGTCTCAACAGCGGCTCCCGCTAACATCTCCGGCATTTCGGCCACGCTCGGGGGCACCGTTTCTGCCGACGGAGGGGCTACCGTCACTGAATTTGGGATAGTGTATCTGGCTGGGGTAGGCACCCCAACCACCAGCAACACCAAAGTGATGATGGGGGCCGGCATGGGGCCGTATAGTCAGCTGGTAACCGGACTCAGCCCCGCCACCACCTACAGCCTACGCGCTTACGCCATCAACCCGGCGGGCACCAGCTACGGCAACCTCCAAACCTTCACCACCTCATCGGCCCCTCTGGCCCCCGTCGTGCTCACACCCGCCAATGGTAGCGTAATTGGCCAGAACCGGCCTACCTACTCCGGTACGGCCGCCCCGGGCGATGTTGTCACCATCAAAGTCAATAGCATTAGCCAGGGCCAAACAACCACCGATGCAAGCGGCAACTGGTCGTTTACATCTTCTTCACCCCTACCCGACGGGCCTCATTCCGTAAACGCCAGCGTATTTCGCGATGGCGTACTGAGTGCCAATAGCAACACCAACTCGTTTACCGTCGACACCACCCCGCCACCCGCTCCGGTCGTGACCACTCCCGCCAACGGCGCTTTGCTGAGCAACAACTCGCCCACCTACACCGGCACAGCCGAGCCTGCGAGCACCCTGACGGTGATCGTGGATGGATCAACCGTGGGCACCGCCACCGCCGATGCGAGCGGCAACTGGAGCTTCGCCCAAAGCACCCCGCTCGCCCAGGGATCTCACACCCTTCGGGCCCGCGCGACGGATGGGGCGGGGAACACCAGTGTGGACAGCAACACCAACACGTTTACCGTCGACACCAGTGCGCCCACGGTGACCATTACCAGTTCGGCGACGGACCCCACCCCCACCAGCCCCATTCCCCTCACCTTCACCTTCTCGGAGTCGGTCACCGGGTTTGTGGTGGAGGACATCACGGTGGGCAACGGGAGTCTGAGCGGGTTTGCCGGCTCGGGGAGCACGTACACGGCCAACTTCACGCCCGCAACCCCTGGGTTAGTGTCCGTGAGTGTGGCTGCCGGGGTCGCTCAGGATGCGGCAAGCAACCTCAACGGGGCATCCAACCGGTTCACCCTCACGTATGCGCCACTACCCACTATTGCCGGGTTGAGTGCTTCCCCAACGGCGGTTTGTACGGGTAACCCGGTAACGTTTACCGCCACGATTGGCAACGTAACGGGCAGTTACGCCTACACCCTCACCAACGGCAGCAGCACGGGCACGGGCACCTCGTCGAACCTGTCGTTCAGCCAGGTATGGCAGACCGCAGGCTCGGGTGTACAAACCTTTACCTTGACGGTAGCGGGCAATGGCCGCAGTGTGGCTACCACCACGGTCACGGTGAATGCCTTGCCGGTGGCCACCCTGAGCAGCAGTGGCACGCTGACCTGCGCCCAGACCTCGGTTGTACTGACGGCCACGGGGGGCAGCAGCTATGCCTTCAGCGGGCCGGGTGTGAGCCAGTCGGGCAGCGGGAACACGGCCCCGGTTTCATTGCCGGGCACCTACACCGTAGTGGTCACGAATGCGGCTGGGTGTACGGCCACGGCGACGACCACGGTCGAAAGTGCGACGAGCAGCGTAAACGCGTCGCTTGTGGCCTCGGGGACGCTTACCTGTGCCAATCCGACGGTGACGCTGACGGCCTCACCCGCTGGGGCCAGTTACGCCTTCTGGGGACCGGGCCTGAGCCAGTCAGGACCGGGTAACACGGCTACGGTTTCAACGGCCGGGACGTACTCGGTCACCGTTACCGCGGCTGGAGGCTGTTCAGCGGTTGCCACCGTAACCGTGCAGGGCAACACGACACCGCCCACGGCGAGCATCGCCCCCACCTCAGCCACGCTTACCTGCACCAACCCCACTGCGACACTCACCGCAAGCGGTGGAGGGAGCTACCGCTGGGAAGATGGCAGCACGAATGCCCTCCGAAGTGTTAGCACGGCCGGTACGTATTCGGTGACGGTTACGGCTGCCAACGGCTGCACGGCCACCGCGTCGGTGACGATTTCCGAAGACAAAACGCTGCCTGCTGTTTCGCTGGCCGCGTCGGGGACAGTGACCTGTGCCAACCCCACCGTCACGCTCACCGCGTCACCAGCGGGGCAGGGCACCTACCGCTTCACCGGGCCGGGTCTCAACCAGTCGGGTGTTGCCAACACGGCCACCGTCTCGGCCGGAGGGGTCTACATGGTCACCGTCACGGCCGCTAACGGCTGTACGGCTTCGGCCACCACCACCGTGGAGAGCGCCACCAATGCGGTAAACGCGTCGCTCGTCGCATCGGGCACGCTTACCTGTGCTAACCCGACGGTCACCCTGACGGCTTCACCTGCCGGGGCCAGTTACGCCTTCTCAGGGCCGGGCCTGAGCCAGTCAGGAGCTACCAACACGGCCACGGTTTCAACGGCCGGGACGTACTCGGTCACTGTTACCGCAGCTGGAGGTTGTTCAGCAATCGCCACCGTAACCGTGCAGGGGAACACCACTCCGCCCACGGCGAGCATCGCCCCCACCTCAGCCACGCTTACCTGCACCAACCCCACTGCGACACTCACCGCAAGCGGTGGAGGGAGCTACCGCTGGGAAGATGGCAGCACGAATGCCCTCCGAAGTGTTAGCACGGCCGGTACGTATTCGGTGACGGTTACGGCTGCCAACGGCTGCACGGCCACCGCGTCGGTGACGATTTCCGAAGACAAAACGCTGCCTGCTGTTTCGCTGGCCGCGTCGGGGACAGTGACCTGTGCCAACCCCACCGTCACGCTCACCGCGTCACCAGCGGGGCAGGGCACCTACCGCTTCACCGGGCCGGGCCTCAACCAGTCGGGTGCCGCCAACACGGCCACCGTCGCGGCCGGAGGAGTCTACATGGTGACCGTCACGGCCGCTAACGGCTGTACGGCTTCGGCCACCACCACCGTGGAGAGCGCCACCAATGCGGTGAATGCGTCGCTCGTCGCATCGGGCACGCTTACCTGTGCTAACCCAACCGTGACGCTGACAGCCTCACCCGCCGGGGCCAGTTACGCCTTCTCAGGGCCGGGCCTGAGCCAGTCAGGAGCTACCAACACCGCCACGGTTTCAACGGCCGGGACGTACTCGGTAGTCGTAACTGCGGCTGGAGGTTGTTCAGCAATCGCCACGGTGACCGTGCAGGCTAGTCAGGAGCTGCCCACCGTGAGCATCAGCGCCAACCCTGGCTCGGCTATCACCCAGGGACAAACCGTTACCCTCACCGCCAGCGGGGCAACCGCCTACCGCTGGAGTACCGGGGCGACCACCCCTGCCATCAACCCGCCCACCTCCGCTACCGGATCAACGGTCTACTCCGTCACCGGAACGGGACCCAACGGCTGTTCGGCCACCGCTCAGATCACCCTTGTCGTCTCGGCCAGTGTGACTCCGCCACCTGTGAGTGTGTGTGGTTCACAACCCGGCACCCTGGGTGGCCCCCTGACTCTGCTCGAACCGATTTACAACTGTGCCACCGGGCAGATTCAGTTCCGCACCAGTGGCGGCAATGGTTCGCCCATCACCTACGCAGCTATCGGCATCACTGGGCCCACCACCTCCTGCTCGGCTACGGTCGATGCGCAGGTAGCTGTGGATATCCGGGATGGCAAACCGAACGTGGAACCCTTCACCTTGTTTGCGACTCAGGGCAACATCACCGTCAGCTTCCGCTGGGATGCACTGGCCTTCTGTGCCGGTACGCCCCCACCTGCTAACACACCGCCTACAGTGGCCAATGCTGTGGGGCCACAATCGGCGACAGTCGGTGTGGGCTACAGCCTCAATGTGGGTAGTGTGTTTACCGATGCCCAAACCCCCGCTAGTCTGATTCTGTCGGCCTCGGGTTTACCCGCTGGGCTGGCATTGAATGGTGTCACTATTTCGGGTACGCCCTCCACTTCAGGCGTGAGCACGGTGATGTTAACGGCTACCGATGGGGGCGGGCTGAGTGCCAGCACGAGCTTCGTCATCACCGTAAGCGGGGCCAGCGGCACGGTTGTTCCACCCGCCAATACGGCACCCACGTTGGCCAATGGCGTAGGGCCACAATCAGCGACGGTCGGCGTAGGCTACAGCCTCAATGTGGGTAGTGTCTTCACCGATGCCGAAACACCGGGTAGCGTAGTACTTTCAGCCTCGGGCCTGCCCACCGGGCTGAGCCTGAGTGGGAGCACCATCACGGGTACGCCGTCCGCTTCGGGCGTAAGCACGGTGACCTTGACGGCCACCGATCCAGGTGGACTGAGCAACAGCACGAGCTTCGTGTTGACGGTGAGTGGAGCAGGCGGTACCACCCCACCGGTAGGCGGGCCTCTGGCCGCTACCGTGGTGAGCTACAACTGCCAGACCGGGGCCATCACCTTTGGCTTCACCGGCGGCAACGGTTCACCCGTAGAGTACCTGGCCATCGGGATCACCGGCTGGACGACTAACCCCAATCAAGTGATTGAGGCCGGTCTGCGGGCCGACCCTAAACCCGTCACCGTGCAGATTCGCCAGAACGGCGTGCCCGGCGGGTCGTTTGTGTTCGACTTTGGTAGTTTCTGCTCGGGTAACCCCCAGCCGCCCACCAATACGGCGCCCACAGTGGTCAATGGCGTAGGCCCACAATCAGCGACGGTCGGCGTGGGCTACAGCCTCAATGTAGGTAGTGTGTTCACCGATGCCCAGACACCGGGTAGCATCGTACTTTCAGCCTCGGGTTTACCCGCCGGGCTGAGCCTGAGTGGCAGCACCATCACGGGCACGCCCTCCGCTTCGGGCGTGAGCACGGTGACGCTGACGGCCACCGATCCGGGGGGTCTGAGCAACAGCACGAGCTTTGTCATCACCGTGAGTGGGGCAGGCGGCACCACTCCACCCGTAGGCGGGCCTCTGGCCGCTACGGTCGTGAGCTACAACTGCCAGACTGGGGCCATCACCTTTGGCTTTACGGGGGGCAATGGGGCCGCAGTGGAGTACTTTGCGATCGGGATAACGGGGTGGACAACGAACGTCAACGGGGTGATTGAGGCCGGTCTGCGGGCGGACCCCAAGCCGGTGACGATTCGGGTGCGGCAGAACGGCGCGGAGGGCACTCCGTTTGTGTTCGACTTCGGCCAATTCTGTAGCCGACCCGCGCGGGTGGCTAAGATGAGCGAAACACCACTTACTCTGACCGTATTAGGCAACCCAACAAGCCTCGACGTTGTCGATGTGGTAATTGAGGGAGCCCAGGGGCAACCGCTCTCCATTCAGGTAGTGAACAACTCGGGGCACCTGCTTCATGGGGAAACGCACGCGGTAGCGCCTGTGAGTCTGCGTCAGCAGCTACCGCTGCGGGTTGGGCCGGGCGTGTACCTGATTCGCGTGAGCACCCCAACAGGAACCGTAACGCAAAAAGTCGTGCGGTACTAATTCGATTGGGCTATCCATTTCAGACGAAACGCCCAGCGCATGCGCTGGGCGTTTCGTCTATTTATACGGACTTTTCATTACCGGAACGTATCCCCCTACCCCATCACTGAGTGTCCCGGCTAGCGGATAATGACGCCAGTAACTGTCCCAATTGAGCCATATCGACCGGTTTCACCAGATGATCGTCGAACCCGGCTTCACGGCTGCGCTGACGGTCTTCGGCCTGCCCGTAGCCTGTCAGTGCAACCAGGGTCAACTCGGGGCCAATGGGCAGTTGCCGAATCAAACGGCAGGTTTCGTAACCATCCAGATCCGGCATTCCAATATCAAGCAAAACAAGCTGAGGACGAAGAGTTTGCAGGGCTTCGACCGCTTCGATGCCGCTGTACCGGGTGTAAACTTCGTTTTTAAGGATTTTCAACAGCATGGAAAGGGTATCGGCCGCATCGCGATTATCATCGACGACTAATATTTGGCGGCCCGCCCCTTCGGGTAAACTCAATTCATGGAACGGATTCATGTTTTTTAGGGAAGCATGGTGTAGTGGCAGGCTGATAATAAACTCACTCCCCTGACCCAGTCCCTGACTATGCGCTTCAACGCGACCACCGTGGAGTTCAACAAGTTTCTTCACCAGGGTCAGGCCCAACCCGAGCCCACCCTGCGACCGGGCTAAGGATGTATCGACCTGCACAAACAAGTCGAAAATAGCCGTAAGGTGCTCAGGGGCCAGGCCAATCCCGTTATCAGCCACCCGAAGCTGAGCCTCGTGACCGTTTTGCGTGAGTGTGAGCCAAACCTGCCCACCCTCGGGCGTGTACCGGGCACCGTTGGTCAACAGGTTAACAACGATCTGCGTGAGCCGGGTTGCATCGCCATTTACATACAGAGACGAGGGCGGCAGGGTTGCCCGGAGCAGCCGTCGGCCACTGTCGTAGAGAGGCCGCGTGGCGTCTACTGCCTGCCCCACCAGGGTAGTCAAGTCAACGAGCTGATGACGAAGCTCAATCTTACCCTGACTAATGCGGCTTAGATCCAGCAAATCGTCAATTAACCGAGTCAGATGGCTTACCTGTCGGCTCATCATGGCTATCCCGGAACGCAGCGTTTCGTGGTCACCCTCCGTCATAGAAAGCACCAGCAACATATTGCGGATAGGAGCGAGTGGGTTACGTAATTCATGGGCGAGCATAGCCAGAAACTCATCTTTCCGTTCGTCGTTTTCGCGCAGGGTCTGCTCCATACGCTGCCGGTCGGTAAGGTCGCGGGCAATCTTCACGTACCCGACCAGCTGCCCATCGGCGTCAAACAGGGGGGAGAGCACCCCCGACACATACAAACGCGACCCATCGCGCCGGATGTGGTAGCGCTCATCGGCCGCCCGACCCTGTTGGCGGGCTGTGGTCATCTCGGCCTCGGGCACCCCGTCGGCCCGGTCTTCGGGCGTAAACGTAATAGCCCCCGATTGACCAAGGGCTTCCTCGGCCGTGTACTGAAACATATGCCAGGCCCCCAAATTCCAGCCAGTAATGAGGTTGTGGGTATCCGTGGTGATAATGGCATGATCGGCAATGCTTTCGAGCACAATCCGTAATCGTTCCTCCCCGGCCCGGAGGGCTTCCTGAGCGTGTTTCCGATCGGTAATGTCAAACATCACCCCACTCATTCGGGTCGCTTGCCCGTTTTCTTCTGCCGTTACGCGCCCGTAGCCGCTCATCCAGCGGACAGCCCCGTCGTCAGTGCGCAAGGCACGAAACTCGGCATCGTAGACACTTTTTTCCCGGATAGCCACCTCTAACTGGTTCCGAATCAGGTCAGTATCGTGCGGATGAATATGCCCGAAAAACACCTTGGGCAAAATGGGTTGGCTATGGGGTGTCAGGCCGAAAAGTACAAAATGCTGCTCGTTCCAGTACACCTCATCCGTGAGCAGGTTCCACTCCCAGGTGCCCATATTGGCCGCTTCTACCGCAATCCGGGTGCGGTCTTTCTGCCGACGAAGGGCTCGCTCAACCCGGGCACGACCAACCTGTGATCTGTGAAGAAGGGCCATAGCAACGGGTGCCTGGCTGATGAGCTCTTCGAACTGACGGCTGCGGGCCTCCAGCACCCGACCGGTAGGCACAGACCGGGTAGCCTCATGCCCAACCGCCAGCACACCGGCCACCCGCCCCGTTTCATCGGGCACGGCGCAATAATTGAAGGCCCAGTACATGTTCTGAGGCTGACCGTTTCGCGTTACCGGAATAGTCTCGTTTTCAGAGCAGGTACCCTCGCCCGTGTTGCGAACCTGATCGATGAGTGGCTTAATAGTGGGCCATTTATCGCTCCAGCAGTGCATTGCCTGCTGACCCAGCACCCCCGGATGCAAGCCGGAGTCGGCCAGCACCTGCCGAAACGCATCGTTGTAAAATTGCACCAGGTCATCGCCCCACCACAACAGCATCGGCAACTTGCAGGAGAAGAGGGTACCCAGCATGGTTCGCAAGGGTTGCGGCCAGGCGGATGGCGGCCCCACCGACGTGTCGGACCAGGGAAAGGCGCGCATCAACGCGCCCATCTCGCCCCCGCCCTCCAGAAATGGATACAGGGTATGTACTGAGTTGGTGCCCATAGGTGTGTTCATTAATCAGAAAGAAAGGGCGGTGAGCGTCCGGCGTTGCTGCTAACGCAGGCATCCGGGCACGAGTCGGTGAGATACCGATCGGCACGGGTGGCTGAGCCGTTAGCTAGTCCTGTGGTTTAGCAGATTGGCCTGTAGGGGGCCGGGAGATCACTGGATCCACTGTCGTCTGAAACAGTTGATGAAAAGGAACTTCGAGGAATGAACACAGGCCGGTCCATACGGATTCGGCCAGAAAAATGTCCCTACTGGGCAACCAGACGAAATCAAATTTAACCTAATATGTCAAATAGTCTTCTACTTCGATGTATAAACCGATTTAAAGGTTAATAGAAAGCTCCGGCAGCGGGGCAGAACCGGGGCCGTTGCCGGAGCTCCTCCGGCTTGCGTATGCCCTAACGGCTTAGCTCTGGGCGGGGGTACCGCCTACTCGCAGCTGGTTAGGTGCGGTAGATAAGAAAATAGACAAATCACTTACTTACCCGTGCGGGCATGCCATCTTTCGGACTATTTTATGCTGCAAACCCGTCTTTTAGTACTGCCGTACTAACCTACCCAACCTCCTGGTCATGCCCTCTACCTCAACTCCTTACCCCTCCCTCTCGGTCGACGAGTGTCAACTCGTAATGAGCTCTTTAGCCAACGCCGTTTGGGAAGCCGATTCAGCCGGAAAGGTACGTACCGACGCACCCAGTTGGCGTGCCTACACGGGGCAATCGGTGGCAAACTGGCTTCGCGATGGCTGGCTCGGTACGGTGCACCCCAACGACCGCCCTGTGGTTGAAGGGGATTGGAAGCAGGCAATCAGGAAAGGCACGCCCCTGAGTATGCAAGTTCGGGTAACGGGTAGAGATGGCGACTGGCATTGGATTCATCTGCACGCAACCCCCGTTGCAGATGCGGCAGGGGTTATCCAAAAATGGCTGGGATTAGCCATTGACATAAGCGAAACGAAGAAAAGCGAAAAAGCCTCTGATCGGCAACGGCTTCGGCTCGAAGGGAAACTTACCCAACAAACGGCCGAGGTTGAGGCCGGGCAGCGCCTACTGAACGCAACGCTGGATAGTTCGCTCGATATGATTCAGGTTTTTGAGGCCGTTCGGAACGAGCAGGGAGTAATCGTTGATTTTATCTGGGTGTTGCTCAACCATGCTGCAGAGACTTTCTACGGGCCGGTCATCGGGAAAAGGTTACTGGAAGAAAATCCCGGCGTGGTGAAAGAGGGCATATTTGAGACCTTCTGCCGGGTAGTCCAAACCGGTGAACCCGACCAGTCGGAACGGCATTACACCCACGAACAGTTTAACGGCTGGTTTTTGCAATCCACCGTAAAACTGAACGACGGTGTCGCCACCACAACCGCCAATATTACCGACCCAAAAGAAGCCGAAGAGCAACTCCGACGCAACGAGATGTTTTTACAATCGGTGATTGACAGCTCGCTCGATATTATTCAGGTTTTCAACGCGGTTACCAACGAGCAGGGCACAATCACTGATTTTGTCTGGGTCATGAACAACAGCAAAGCTCAGGTTCAAAACGGCGATGTACTGGGTAAAAGTCTGCTGACAGTAAATCCCGGCGTACGGGAGTCGGGCATTTTTGACCGGATGGTAGAGGTGGTGCAAACCGGCCACCCGTTTGAACAGGAACTGCACTACACCCACGAACAGTTTGACGGCTGGTTTTATCAGGCGTTGGTGAAAACCGACGGGGGTGTGGCTATGACCACCCGCGACATAACCCGGACCAAGCTGGCCGAGCAGGCTGTTTTCAAAAGCCGTGAGTTACTCCATGCCACCATCAACAGCTCCCTCGACCGGATTCATGTGCTCGAAGCGATTCGGGATGAGAAAAAAGAGATTATTGATTTTCGCTGGATTCTGATGAACGAAACCGCGCGTCAGAAATACGGTGACTATGAAGGTAAGCGGCTCCGGGAAACGCATCCGGGGGTGGTTCCGTCCGGTATTTTCAGCCTATTCTGCGACGTTGTTGAATCAGGGCAACCGCAAACGTACGAAATGTACTACGATCACGAAGGCGTAGATGCCTGGCTGCATCAGCGGGTGGTAAAGCTCGGCGACGGTATTGCCAACGCCACCACCGACATTACCGAACGTAAACGGGCTGAAGCTGAAATTCACCGGCTGAACCACGAAATAGCGCAGCGGGCGTCGGACCGCTACTATTCTATTTTCAATTCAATCAGTGAAGGCTTCTGCATTATCGAGCTTTTGTATAACACAGAGGGTTCAGCCATTGATTATCAATTTATTGAGGTGAACCCGGTTTTTGAGAAGCAAACCGGCCTGCGGGAGGTTGTGGGTAAACGTGGCGGCCAACTCACTCCCGGTCTTGAACACTATTGGGTAGCGTATTACGACCGCGTGGCCCAGACCGGCGAACCCGCTGATGTCGAAGATTACCATGCTGCTACCAACCGCTGGTACGTAGCCAATGCGTCGCGCGTGGGCGGGGCGGGGAGTCGGCAGGTGGCCATTGTGTTTCGAGACATAACCGAACTCAAACGGCGTGAGCAGGCGCAGGCCTATTTGCTGGCCTTGAACGACACCTTCCGGTCGGTTGCCGATCCGATGGCCATTGAGCAAACGGTGACCGAAGTAGCTATGGCCCATTTCGGGGCCGATCGGTGCTATTATGCCTCCATCGAGGGTGCCTATGCCACTATCCAGTGCGATGCGTCCTCGGCCGACCTACCCTCGGTAGCGGGCACCTATCCGCTCGAGCAATTCGCCATTTTCAAAAAAGTGGTGGATAATGGGGGACCTATTGTGGTAGAAGATACCGCCAAGACCGATGTATTGGACGACCCCCTGCTCGACATCTGCCGACAGTTGCAGGTAGTCTCGTTTATCAACATCCCCGTAATCAAACAAAATCGGGCTGTTGGCATCTTCTCGCTTGTACAATCAACACCCCGGAAATGGACCGAAGCCGAGGTTGAACTGGTCATTGAAACGGCCGAGCGTACCTGGTTGGGTGTCGAACGCGCCAAAGCTCAACGCGAACTGGTCCGCAGTGAGGCTCAGTTGCAAGCCATTTTTGAACGGGCGCAGGTGGGTATGTCCGAAATCGATGCGTCGGGGCGCTTCACCCGCGTCAACAGTAACTTGTGTCAGTTATTGGGGCATAGCCGCGAGGAATTACTAGCCCTGACCGTAGCCGACGTAACGTATCCCGACGACGTGGCCGCCAGTCGAAAGGCACTACACCATCTGATTCGGACCGGCGAGGCTGTTACACTCGATAAACGGTACGTTCGCTCCGACGGGCAGCAGGTATGGGCCAACAGTTCTGTTTCCAGACTCCCCTCTGCCCAGGGCAGCCCACCGACGTTTCTGGCCATAACGGTTGATCTGACCCAGCGCCGACTGGCTCAGGAGGCCCTCCGCAAAGCCGACGCCCGCAAAGACGAGTTTCTGGCCATGCTCGCCCACGAACTGCGTAACCCGATGGCCACCATTCGAAACGGGTTGCAGATTCAGGACCTGACTACGAAACCGGGCGAAATAGCGCACGAAACCGTGGCGATGATGAACCGCCAAACCGACCATCTGGTGCGTATGGTCGATGATCTGCTCGATGTGAGCCGTATCAGCCAGGGAAAAATTGAACTCAAAACCGAACGGGTCGATCTGGTCAAACTGGTGCAGGAAGCCGCCAAAAGTATGGAGCCGCAGTTTCGGGAAGGGGGCAAATCGCTGACGATATCCGTGCCCGCTACGCCAATCGAGTTGGAGGGCGACGCTACCCGGCTGAATCAGGTAATTACCAACCTGCTCACCAACGGCCTTCGGTACACCGGCCCAAAGGGTATCGTCTCTGTTACGGTTTCGCAACAGAAGCAGCCCACTGGGCCACCAGAAGCAGTCATTCAGGTAGCCGATAATGGCATTGGGCTGGCGGCCGAGCAACTGTCGGCGGTATTTGAGTTGTTTGTTCAGGTCGATCACTCACTCGACCGCTCGCATGGTGGGCTTGGGCTGGGACTTACGCTCGTGAGGCAGTTAGTCCAACAACACGGCGGCCGGGTAGAGGCCCAAAGCGCCGGGCTCGGGCAGGGCAGTACGTTTTCTGTCTACCTGCCTACCTTACCCGCCCAACCAAGTGCCCCACCTCTACCCACCCAAACCGCACCCGAACCCGTGGTCAATCGTCGGATTTTGGTAGTCGACGACAATACCGATTCGGCGTTTACACTGGGTTTGCTGCTCAAGCTGAAAGGCTACGAAACCCATACGCGCAACAGTGGGCGAGAGGGCATCGAAGCCGCCGAGCAACTCAAACCGGCGGTGATTCTGCTGGATATTGGTATGCCCGGCCTCGACGGCTTCGAAACCTGTCAGCTTATCCGTCAACAACCCTGGGGGCACAACATCGTCATTATTGCCCTGACCGGCTACGGGCAACCCGAAGACATTCAGCGAACGCAACACGCAGGCTTCAATGCGCACCTGGTCAAACCCGTGAGCCTGGCCCATATCACCGGCCTGCTGCGTCAGTGGGTGAGCGTCTGACAAGTTTGTTCCGTAAGGGTATCAACGGCTCGACCGGCCACTGTGGTTGCTTTTTCGTAATCGATACCGTTTCTTTCGTCAAAGCACCCAACTATGCACTGGATTACCCGTGAACGACCCAAAATTGACCGGCTGGCCTGCCCCTGGCTTATTGTGCGGTTCATTGATCCATCGGCAGTGATTCATTTTGTACCTGAAGGCGAGGTCATTACACAGGCCAAAGCCCTCGGAGCTATACCGTTCGATGTGCCGGGCGTAGAATACAGCCATTACGAAGACCGCTGCACCTTTGATTATTTTCTGCACAAACACGCCCTTACTGACCCCGCCCTGCACCGGATGGCCCCAATTATACGCGGAGCCGATACCGACGACCACAGCCTAACCACACAGTCGGCGGGTTTGTGGGCCATTTCGGCGGGGCTGGCCCACAACCTTACCGACGATCAGGCCCTAATGGCACAGGGTCTGGTGTTGTACGATGCCCTCTTCAGCTGGGCCAAACATCTCCAATCGGTACGGCACACCCGAAGCCCCACCGAACAACTGTTGTTGGCCGTACTGCACAATTACCTTGGAGCGAAAGGGCGGCAAAAAGTACCAGCCTGGGTTGGGGAGCTGAAAGAAGCCATTCAGGATCAGATTGATACCAATTTGTCGCTCAGCCTGAGTACCCTGGCCGAAAGCCTCGACATTAACCCAGCGTACGTATCGCGCACGTTCGCCCGCTACTTCGACGACCTGTCGTTTGGCGAGTACATTCGGAAGTTGCGTCTCGACAAAGCCCTCCACTTACTCGATACTACCTCGTACACCCTCACTGAAATTGCTTACCTAACCGGCTTCTCCGATCAGAGCCATTTTACCCGGATTTTTAAAAAACAGATGGGACAAAACCCTTCCGAATACCGAAAACAAAGCCGAAAAAGTAAAACAGGTACAAAAGGTTAAATCTGTTCTATTTTGGCTCCTGCGGCCACCTGTATTCTTGCATCGATTGAGGTGGCCGGGCGGGTGTACCGGGCCCTCTTTCGACCGTTATGACTACAAAAGCGCCTTATTCTCTTACTGATCTGGTTCGTTATTTTCTGCGTCTGGGCACGCTTGGCTTTGGTGGCCCACCGGCGCTGGTCAGCGCTATGCACCGGGACCTAGTCGCCGAGCGAGGCTGGATTGCTGAAATGGACTACCGCGAAGGGTTGGCCCTGGCTCAGCTGGCTCCTGGTCCGCTGGCAGCCCAACTAGCTATCTACCTTGGTTACGTACATTACGGTGTGTGGGGCGCTACCCTCACCGGGGTTGCCTTTGTAATCCCCTCCTTCATTATGGTGCTGGCCTTGGGCGTGGCTTACGTACAGTTTGAGGGGCTCCCCCCCATGCAGGCCCTTTTTTACGGGATCGGGGCCGCCGTAACCGGGATTATTGCCGTTGGCACCTACCGACTTACCCGCAAAACTGTCCGGGCCGACGACCCACTCGGCTGGCTTCTACTGGGCATTTCGGCCGGGGCCACTATTCTGACCGAAACCGAGCTGCTTTGGCTGGTTCTTTTGTCGGGCGGTGTTTACTGGCTGTTCAACCGTCGGCCCGGCCTTATCCGGTTCAATACCGGCAACAGTGTGGCCCTTGTGCTGGCGCAGGCGCTCACCCTACCCACCGATTCTATTCTGTGGAAACTAGCCCTATTTTTCACCAAAGCGGGCGTTTTTGTGTTTGGAAGTGGGCTGGCCATTGTGCCTTTTCTGTACGGTGGGGTAGTAAAGGAATACGGCTGGTTGACGGAGCAGCAATTCCTCGATGCCGTAGCAGTAGCCATGATAACGCCCGGTCCGGTGGTGATAACGGTAGCGTTTATCGGATTTCTGGTCGCGGGGTTTCCGGGTGCTGGGGTGTCGGCGCTGGCTACATTTTTACCCTGTTATCTGTTCACCATTCTACCCGCTCCCTACTTTCGGCGATGGGGCAAACATTCCGGTGTAAAAGCCTTTGTCGATGGCATCACGATAGCAGCCGTCGGGGCCATTGCGGGTGCGGTGGTCGTACTGGCGCGTCGGCAACTGACCGACTTACCAGCTACAGCAATGGCCCTCATAAGTATTGGCTTACTGTACCGGTTTCCCAAGCTACCCGAATTGGTACTTATTGGCGGAGCGGCTTTGGCCGGTCTCCTGATACGGTATTTTTTCTGAGAAGACCAGTCTTTTAGCCTCTTGCTTGACAGACGGGGTATGTTCATCAAGGAGAAGCCGGGGCTGGCAAAACCAGCCCCGGCTTCTCCTTGTTACCGGCGCGCGTAGGGCGTTTTTCTCCGGTTCAAGGTGTAGCTAAAATCTTCATTCCCAACGAGCGGCAACCCATCGACACCCGCAAAGAACAGGATGTTGTCATCGCCCTTGAGCAACCGGAGGGGCTGGGCCCATTGATCGAAGCTGAGCAGATAGACTATGCGGCCATCTGGTTCGGTACTGATTTGCCACGTACCTCTTGCCATGTTCTCTTTTAGGTAGCCGTTTCCGGCCATCTGAAAGTACGTGGGTTTACCCGTTAGCGAATCGCTGTGAAGCTGAAAGTACCATTTTATTTTGATGCAGGCGTCGCTTTTGGTAATGCCAATCAGTCCGGGTATTTGATTGCACGGGGTTCGGCCTTCAAACACAAGGGGGCTCGAGGCATTGGTTGGCCTGGCCCGAACATGCACCTCGTTTGTTGAAACCGGGCTGGCGTTGTTCAGGGCGTAACTGTATCCCCCGTTTCCGATCAGCATGCCGTTGTTGCTATCCAGCAAATGCAGGACATTGGCATTCAACTCCGAAATGGCAAGCTGCTTGGTATTGTGCGTCAGTTGATACCCGGTTTCGGACCGGGTAAGTTTACCGTCAAACGCGACACGTTGCTCATTAGAAAATCCATTCGTGCTCGGCTTCGACAGGCCGTACTGACACTGAAGGGTAAATTTTTCAGGATTCAATTCGAGCTTCCACCGGATAAAATCAATGGAATCGGTGGCCGAAATCTGGAGAAATTCGCGCACTGTAGCGTGGGCAGGTGTACTACCTACATACGTTTGCGCAGTTGCGCTGCCCCAAACGCCAATCAGCATGGAGCACAGCAGGTAAAGGTGGGGTTTCATCCGTTTCAGGGGTTTAGAACTGTGTACGCATAACCATTTACTAAACATAGAGTTGATAAAACAGGCGAGCGTTGCACGGCCCCGTTTATTTGGGGCCAGTAAGAGTAGCTTGCCTATGCCGTCGACATTTGAATTTTAATAGCTCTGTCGATTACGGGCTCTCAAAACATCACCAGCAATTTAATCTATTTAACCCTCTACAGTTTATGGTTGCAGCGAAAGGTTATGCCGCGCAAAACAAAGATACAGACCTAGCCCCCTGGAGTTTTGAACGCCGGGAGGTAGGTCCACACGATGTGCAGTTTGATATCATGTTCTGTGGCGTTTGCCACTCCGACCTGCATCAGATTCGCGACGAATGGGGCGGCAGTATTTTCCCGATGGTTCCCGGCCACGAGATTGTGGGGCGGGTTGTGGCCGTGGGCAGCGCCGTAACAAAGTTTAAGGTGGGCGATCTGGCCGGAACCGGCTGTATGGTGGACTCGTGCCGCACCTGCGAATCGTGCCAGCATGGACTGGAACAGTACTGCTACAACGGCAACAGCCAAACGTACAACGGCCGGGAGCAGGACAGGAAAACCCCAACCTACGGGGGCTATTCGAACACCATTGTGGTGAACGAAGACTTTGTGTTGCGCATCCCCGAAAACCTGGATCTGGCGGCCGTGGCTCCGCTGCTTTGCGCGGGTATCACTACGTACTCGCCCCTGCGCCACTGGAAACTTAAACCGGGGCAGAAATTGGCCGTACTCGGTCTGGGTGGTCTGGGCCACATGGGCGTTAAATTTGGCGTGGCCATGGGGGCCGAGGTGACCGTGCTCAGTACGTCGCCCGCCAAAGAAGCCGACGCCCGGCGGCTGGGCGCACACAACTTTGTGGTTACGAGCGACAGGGAGCAGTTTAAGAAAGTCAGAGGTTCGTTCGATTTTATTCTGGACACGGTGTCGGCCGAGCACGACTACCAACCGTACCTCTCCCTGCTGAAAGTCGACGGGGTACATATCTGCGTGGGTGCGCCCCCAACGGCTTCGGCCATTAAAGCGTTTAGCCTGATTATGGGTCGTAAAAGTATTGCTGGGTCGGGTATTGGTGGCATTGCCGAAACCCAGGAAATGCTGGACTTCTGCGCCGAGAAAGGCATTGTGTCGGACATTGAGTTGATTAACATCAAAGACATCAATCAGGCTTACGACCGTATGTTGAAAGGCGATGTGCGTTACCGGTTTGTTATTGACATGGCTACGCTCTAGCGGGTACGATCTGTAATTACCCGGCCCTGATGAGGGTCGGGCTTTTTTATGCGCTTCCCCCAGCCGGTTATACTATTCACCCAAACGGCTTTACATTGTAGAAAGTAGCCTCGGCTGCCAATAAATCAGATGAGAAACCGGATACCATTTACAGCGCAGATACACGAGTTTTTGACCCGATTTTGGGGATGTACACGACTAAGCCTGCTGGCTGCCTGTCTGATAACGTCAGTCCCTTCGGTGGCACAAAACGCGCAGATCATCTACAAAAACCATTGTGCTGGCTGCCACGGGGCTCAAATGCAGGGTAGCGCCGGTCCTGCCCTGAAAAAAAAAGAATGGAAACACGGGGGCGACCGGGCTTCCATTTTGAAAACCATTCGGCAGGGTGTACCCACCACCGAGATGATGAAGTTTGAAGGCATTCTGTCGGCCAGGGAAATAGAAGCCGTTACGGATTTTATCGTCAACGCCCAAACCGCCCCCCAACTGCTCAAAAAAGACGAGCTGCCCCTGAGCGTACAGACCAAGCACTACAAACTAAAGATTGAAAAACTCGTAACCGAGGGCCTGAACAGTCCCTGGGGTCTGGAGTTTATCGACGGCAACCGCGCCCTGATTACCGGAAAGAACGGGGATCTGTATACGCTCGAAAATGGTAAGCTGGACGCGCAGAAAATTACGGGATTACCCAAGGTTTACGGTACGGATTTGGTTGGCGGGATGATGGATTTAGCCCTCGACCCGAATTACAAAACGAATGGCTGGATTTACCTTGGGTTCAGTCACAATCCCCAAAACAGCCCGGACAAAAAGACGCCCGGCATGACCAAAATTGTGCGGGGCAAACTCCGCGATCACCAATGGGTAGACGAACAAACCTTGTTTCAGGTGCCCGACTCGCTGCTTGTGACGGGCGGTACGCGCTGGGGGTGCCGGTTTCTGTTCGATAAGCAAGGCTACCTCTATTTCACTATTGGCGATATGAACCGGGCGAACGATTCACAGATTCTGACCCGGCCCTCGGGTAAGGTATACCGGATCAACCCCGACGGCTCTATCCCGAAAGACAACCCGCTTTATGGCCAGCCAAACGTGTTGCAGGCCATTTACAGCTGGGGCAACCGCAACGTACAGGGGCTGGCGCAGCACCCTGTTACTGGAACTATTTACGCCACCGAACACGGGCCGCAGGGGGGCGACGAACTCAACATCCTGAAAAAAGGAGCGAACTACGGCTGGCCGGTAATCACCTACGGCATCGACTACAACGGCAGCATTGTCTCCACCGAAACCCAACGGGCGGGCATGGAGCAGCCCCTCACCTACTGGACGCCCTCTATTGCCGTAAGTGCCATTGAATTTGTAAAGGGTGGGCAGTTTCCGCGCTGGCAGAACAACCTGCTCGTGACCGCGCTCAAGTTTGAAGAAATCCGGCGGCTGGTCGTAGACGGCGACAAGGTACGCGAACAGGAAGTGCTGCTAAAAGGCTACGGCCGGGTACGCGACCTAAAAATCGGCCCCGACGGTGCCCTGTATGTACTCACCAACGCCCCGGATGGAGTGTTAAGGATCACTAATGAGTGAGTGGGCGGCTTCACCATTTCACTCTTTTACTTTTAGGCCCCGGTATTCATTCGGGCTTACGCCTACCTTCTGCTTGAAGAAGCGGGTGAAGTGCTGCGGGTATTTGAAACCCAGTTCGTAGGAGACTTCACTGACGGATTTGGTGGTATCGAAAATGCGCTCTTTGGCCAGATCGAGCAGTTGTAGCTGAATGTATTCGAGCGCGGTTTTACCGGTTTCTTTCTTGATCAAATCACCGAAATAATTGGCCGACAAATTCAACTCGCCCGCAAAGTGAGCCACGCCCGGAATACCATTCGTTTGTAGCATTTCACTGCGCAAGTACCCGTTTAGCTTCTGGTCAAACTGCTCCAGAATACCCTGATTTACATGCTCACGCGTGATAAACTGCCGCTCATAAAAACGAGAGCAGTAGTTCAGGAGTAACTCCAAATTAGCGACAATCAGCTTTTTGCTGTGCCGGTCGATATTCTGCGTAATCTCCGTAGCAATGTTCCCGAAGCAATTATCGACAATCCCCCGCTCCGAATCAGACAGGTGCAGGGCCTCGTTGGACTGGTAGCTAAAAAACGAGTATTCGTGAATCTGCTTGCCCAGACTCGTCCCCTTAATCAGGTCGGGGTGGAAAATAAGTGCCTTGCCGTAAGGCTGATGGATCTCGCCCTCGGGTTCGTTGATAACAACCTGGTTCGGCGCAAAAAATAACACCGTTCCTTCTGAATAATCGTAATACCGATTCCCGTAGCGCAAATCACCACAGTTCGTTTCCTTGATAACAATGGCATAAAAATCAAGCCGGAATCTGGTGCGTGCCAGCGGAGCCCCCTTGTTTAAATCGACGAAATTGATGAGCGGATGGGGCGTCTTGTTGTTGAACCTCTCGCTGTATTTCCGGATGGTATCGTAAATAATCATGGTAACAGTTCGGCATGGGCCACCCCCTGCCATCCGATTTTTGGTCAAATCTACACATCTCCAATATAGGCAACCCGGTGATCGGTAAAACTGGTATGTAAAACCGTAAAATAGATACAGGCGGGCGCATATGCGAGGTCTACCTTTGCACCCAATCTACTAACTTGTTCTATAACAGTCTTTTAATGTTGCGTTTCTTTACACTCGTACTCGTTACTATTCTTGGATTCATGCCGGGCCTCAGCGCCGGCCAATCGTCTGCCGACAGCACAAAATCCATTTCAACCTTTTCCGGTTCGGTAGGTATTACCAACAATGGTTTTTCTATTGTTCCGACATTCTCACTCAACCGGCCGGCCGCGATTATGAACTTCTACTGGCGTAAAAACCGGTTCAGTTTCGACCCGGACATTCGGCTGGTTTCGGATGCCAGCAAAGGGGGCTTTATTTTCTGGTTCCGCTACCGCCTGATTGAGCAGAAGCGGTTCAGCCTGCGCGTGGGCGTACACCCGGCGTTTTCGCTCGTGCGGAAAGTGGTCAGTGAGAGCGGCACCGACCGCGAGATTACCGAGATGCTCCGGTTTGCAGCGGGCGAAATTGTACCGGCCTACCAGGTTACCCCAAACTGGACCATCAGTGCGGTGTATTTGCACGGCAACGGTCTGCAAAACCACGGCCCACAACAGACCAACGTCCTGTTTTTGAATAACAGTTTTTCAAACATCCACGTTGGGGGCGATTTCCGGCTGACCCTCGTCCCAACGGTGTTTTTTCTTAAAGTAGACGACCATAGGGGCAGCTATTTTTCGGGCACGGCCATCGTATCAAAAAAGGGGTCGCCATTTACCGTGCAATCCACAATCAACCAAACGTTCCGTTCAGATATACCCGGCAACAAGAACTTTATGTGGAATGTGATGCTGGCGTACAACTTCAAAAAGACGCTGCGAGTGATGCCTTGAGTGCTGTTTTTTATCCACCCGTCGAATCTCCATTAAACCTTGCAGGTCTTTGAGACCTGTAAGGTTTGGCAGCAGTACAAAAAACAAACAGAGATGTCATCTCTTAGGGAGCCCTTGCCCCAAAAGGAGACCGGCTTGATTGTCAAATCATTAAACCTTGCAGGTCTTTGAGACCTGTAAGGTTTGATAGCAGCACATAAAAACAAATAGAGATGTCATCTCTCCAAACGAGATGACATCTCTTAGGGAACCCTTATCGCAAAACAGACCGGCTTGATTGTCAAATTATCAAACCTTGCAGAACTCAAAGACCTGTAAGGTTTGAACCCTCAAAGAGCCTCAGCAATTCGTTGCAACTCCCAAACTTTCCAGTAGTTGTAGTTCGTTTGACGAACCAATAGTTTCCGCCGGGTCAACTGAGCCCGATGTAAAACCTGCCGCTGTTTAGAGTCGGGTAGTAGCATCAACAGCGAAGCTAATTGACGAATGACTTTCAGGGTCGTGGATTCATGCCCCAACGCTACCGACAATTTACTCAATTCATCAATTGTCCAGAGTTCGGGATTCTGCCGACGGAGAGTTAAGCTACCTGGGTTGATTTGTGCGATAGACATAACCTCCGAACTGGATAAATCGCCATACGTGATGGCACGAAGAATACTGGCTCGTAGATAGAGAAACGAGCTGATTTGTTGCTTTATCGTAGACATCTGAAAAACAGTTGTAGGAAAGACTGGGTAAAACCGGCGCGAGGATGGTTGCCAGCCAGTTTTACCCAGTCGAACAAACTACTTGATCTTACGCACAACTACCGGTACGCAAACGTTGGTCGGGCAGGCACAGGACTCCACTACGGCCACCGTCAGGTCGCGAGGACAGGCGGGCTGTCCGTTGATCATCAGCCACACCCGTACCGTGTAATTACCCGGTAACAGACCCGTGGATACTACCCCGTTGGCCGGAATCGCAGCCACTGCACCTGCCTGAGCCGGGTTAAAGCTCGTACCCGGCGACACCTGATAGTAATAGCGGCCCGCTGTGCCCAGGTTCACCAGGGTAATCTGACCGTCGGCCTGCGGAGTACTGCCCACACAACTGCTGTTTTTCACCAACGCCGTGTACGAAGGCACCGCTACCTCTTCTATCACGATCGGGCAGCAACCCTGGCTGGGGCAGGTATTGGCCAACCCGCTATCAATGAGCACACTGTAGCTGCCCGGCAGGGTCGCCGTGAAGCTGTTGAGGGTGCCATCGGCCACCAGCGTTGAGGTTGTAGCACCGGGCGCGGTCAGGTACCATTGGTAGCGACTGTACCCCTCAGGCGCATTCACCTTAATCGCGAAGGGTTCGCCCTGACATACCTGCATCGGAACCGTCAGGCACGTTTTTACATCTGTGGTCGGTACACCGGGTATGCTGGCCGTGTTGTATACAAGGCCTTCGCCGGTGATGCTGGCCGAGTAGGTCAGTGTAGCTGTAGCTCCGGCTGGCAGACTGGCAATCGCCCATTGGCCACCATTGAGGCCCGGCGTAAAGCTACCCGCCGAGACGGTCACTGAACCGGGCAATAGGCTCAGACCCGCCGTATGCGTATCGCTCACCACAACGCCCGTGGCCGAAGCCAGACCCGTGTTGGCCAACAGTACCGTAAAGCTTACAACTTCACCCACCTGCGCCTGTCGCTTGCTCACCAGTTTGTTCAACTCCAGCTTAGGTAAACCTATGGCCGTGGTGCTGTAAGGTTGCACGGCTGTGCAACCGTTGGCGTCGGTGAGGCTCACCGTGAAGCTCGCCGGGGTATTGTCGGTGGGGGTTCCCGCCAGCACACCGCCAGTCGATAGGCTCAGGCCCTGGGGTAGGCTACCCGCTACCACCGCGAAGGTGTAAGGTGCCCGCCCCCCGTTGCCGGTTAGCGTCTGGCTGTAGGCTACGCCCACGGTAGCCGCCGGCAGAATAGCCGGGCTGATGGTCGGTTGGCCAAAGACGGTCAGCGTACCGGTGGCCGTAGCCGAGCAGCCCGCAGCCGTGGTCCCTGTTACCGAGTAGGTACCGGCCACACTCACGCTGATGGTCTGTGTGGTTGCTCCGTTACTCCACAAATAGGTGTCGGCGCCGGTAGCAGTCAGGGTCGCCATTTCACCGGCACAGATGCTGGCCGATGTGACCGTCACCACCGGTGCGGGGTTGATGGTCAGCACGCGGCTCACCTGATCAGCGACACAGGTACCGGTTCCATCGGGATCGGCCGAGGTCAGCGTCAGGGTTACACTGCCCGCAGTGGCGTCGGCCAGAGAGGGCAGGTAAGTTACCGTGGCCATGCCGCTAACGACCGATTGGCTGAACGTACCCGTGCCCGAGCTGGTGAGCGAAGCCGAGGTAGCTCCGGCTACCCCGACCGTGAAGCTAACGGGGACCTCTGGGCAGGTTTGCAGTGCAGTGGGCACGAAAGTCAGACTAACGGGCGTCTGGCAGGCGCAGTTGACTACGATCGATTCGGTAGCCGTACAGCTACTGCCCTGCGTGCGAACCACGATCACGGCAGTAGTGCTGACGGGGGCGTTCAGGGTAAAGCTGTTGGCGGTCTGGAAAGCCCCGCCGTTGAGGCTGTACTCAAGTACACCCGAGCCGGTGCTGGTCGCGTTGACAGTCAGGCTGGCCACGTTACCCACGCAGATCGTGCTCTGGTTGACGCTGATAATCTGGGGCTGTCCGTTGACTGTCACGGTGCCCGTAGCCGTGGCCGAGCATCCAGCCGAGCTGGTGCCAGTCACAGAATACGTGGTCGTTGCGGTAGCGGAAACAACGATGCTTTGGGTTGTTGCCCCCGTGCTCCAGCGGTATGTAGCCGCTCCTGAAGCGGTCAGCGTGGTTGACTCCCCGGCGCAAACCGTGGCCGAAGTAACTGTCACGACAGGTGTTGGATTCTGTACTACGGTCGTAGTAGCCGTGCCCGAGCAACCAGCGGCTGAAATGGCCGTTACCGAGTAGGTGCCCGCTGCACTCACCGAGATGGTGGCCGTGGTCGCGCCGTTGTTCCACTGGTAGGAGGCCCCACCCGAGGCTGTCAGGGTGGTTGACTGGCCTGCGCAAATGCTTAGACTACCCGAAACACCAGCCGAACTGATGGTGGCGGTTACGGCCGGATTCACCGTCACGGTACCCACCGCAAAGGTCGTTGAGGTAGCCGTCGTACAAGTCGCTGTGTAGTTGGTGGTCTGCGTGAGGGCCGGAGTCACGAGCGTATTGCCCGTAGTTCCGTTGCTCCAAGTTACCGTACCGGTGCAACCAGCAGCCGTCAGCGTGGCTGATGAACCGGAGCAGATCGTGGCCGATGATACTACAAGAGAAGCAGGCGCTTCGGTGTTCACCACAATCGAAGCCGTTGTAAAGCAGCTTGGCCCCGTCGTACATGTTGCTGAGTAGGTTTGGGTAGCCTGCATCGGCATCACCACGATGCTTGCTCCAGTCGAGCCGTTGCTCCAGGCTACTGATCCAGTGCAACCAGTGGCCGTCAGGGTGACGTTGCTTCCTGCCGTTACCAGCGTCGAGCTGGCTGACAGATTAATTACCGGCAGAGGCAGTACCGTCACGGTGCCCGTGGCCGTGGCCGAGCACCCAGCCGAGCTGGTGCCAGTCACCGAATACGTGGTCGTTGCCGTGGCAGATACGACAATGCCTGGAGTTGTCGCCCCCGTGCTCCAGAGGTACGTAGCCGCTCCTGAAGCGGTGAGGGTGGCTGAGCTACCCGCACAAACCGTGGCCGACGTAACCGTCACAACAGGGGCCGGGTTCTGTACCACGGTCGTAGTAGCCGTGCCCGAGCAACCAGCGGCTGAAGTGGCTGTTACCGAGTAGGTACCAGCCGTGCTTACCGAAATAGTTGCGGTGGTCGCGCCGTTGCTCCACAGGTAGGAGGCCCCACCCGAGGCTGTCAGGGTGGTTGACTGGCCGGCGCAAATGCTTAGATTGGCCGCACTGATGGTCGCGGTTACGGCCGGATTCACCGTCACGGTACCCACCGCAAAGGTCGTTGAGGTAGCCGTCGTACAAGTCGCTGTGTAGTTGGTGGTCTGCGTGAGGGCCGAAGTCACGAGCGTATTGCCCGTAGTTCCGTTGCTCCACGTAACAGAGCCGGTGCAACCAGCGGCCGTCAACGTGGCTGATGAACCGTGGCATACTGTAGCCGATGAGACTACAAGAGAAGCAGGCGCTTCGGTGTTCACGACGATGGATGCGGTGGTAAAGCAAGCCGGACCTGTCGTACACGTTGCTGAGTAGGTTTGGGTCGGTTGCGTCGGGGTAACGACGATGCTGGCTCCCGTGCTTCCATTGCTCCACGCTACTGTACCCGCACAACCTGCGGCAGTCAAAGTCACGTTTGCCCCAACGGTCACCAGCGTAGCACTGGCACTCAGATTAAGCACCGGTTGCGGCAGCACCGTCACCGTACCCAACGCGAAGGTGGTTGCACTGGCGGTGGTACAAGTAGCCGTGTAGCTGGTGGTCTGCGTGAGGGCTGGAGTCACGAGCGTAGTACCCGTAGTCCCGTTACTCCACGCTACCGTGCCCACACAGCCCGAAGCCGTCAGCGTGGCCGAGTTGCCGTAGCATACCGTGGCCGAAGTGACATTGATGGTGGCAGCTACTGAGCAGCTAGCCGGAGCGTTGTAGATCGCTGTGGCCGTGGCGCAGCCGGGCAGGCTGACCGTTACCGTGTGCGAGCCCGTACCCGAGGTTAGGCCCGTCAGCGAGTAAGCGACCGAGGTGGCACCGGCGGGTACCGTGACCGTGGTGCTCTTCGCACCGTCGGTGATGGTGGCCGTGCCGGCTGTGGCACTCGTCAGGCTAATGGTACCCGAAACCGTGTACTGATTGGTCGCCGGATTACAGGTGCTGGCTGTAGCCGTGGTCGCAACTGCGCAGGGAATCAGGCAGGGCGTGTGGAAGCAAGTTGCATTGAGATCAATCCCGTTGGCCGTGCTTAGCAGGTTGATTGGTTCGAATATAAGCTCAATAGCGCCAATGTTCGACAGGTCTGCCCCGCTACCTACTGTGGCGGTAAACGTCGTAAACTCAACCGGGATATTGCTATTGAGGTTTCCGGGCTGATCCATCGAGAAGTAAGACTCCGATACCCGGTTCGCGTCGGTGTACAGGCGGAGTGTAACTTTAAAACGAGCTATATCGACAGCATTTATGACGAAACCGAAGTTTCCGGCTCCCGAGAAGTTAAGGCCGCCCAGCCCGGTTGGATTTAGTGCAGCGGCTGAATTGTCCACGCCATCCCACGAAATCACGACTTTAGAATAACGCCCTGGCCCGTTAGACCATTCAAAATTACCCGCTTCGAGCGCGGCCCCATTACCCGAAAGAGCAAGGCCTGATAAAAACTGGAAACTCAGATCGGTTTCGCCACCCAGTGAACCGGGGTACGACGCCGATTTGTAGAGGGTAGTTGCTGTAGAGCTACCATACAACGAGAGAACGCCGGTCATGGAATCCCACAGGTTATTACAGGTGGGGGCGAGCTGTTGGAAGGTTATCACAACCTGATCAGAGCAACCACCGGGCAAGCTATAGGTCAAGGTATAGGTACCGGGGCTGTCTACAAAGGCGAACGTTGTATCATTGCTATCGTAGAACCTAATATTGGCGCTCGACGCGGTCCAGGTACCTCCCGGAATGCTCGGCCGCAAAACAGATGTGGCCCGAATGCCCGCACTACTGTTACACGACAAATCCTGATCAGGGCCCGCATTGAGGGTAGCACAATCAACCGAGCAGCTGGCCGGAGCGTTGTAGGTCGCTGTGGCCGTGCCGCAACCGGGCAGGCTAACCGTTACCGTGTGCGAGCCCGTACCCGAGGTCAGGCCCGTCAGCGAGTAAGCGACCGAGGTGGCACCGGCGGGTACCGTGACCGTGGTGCTCTTCACGCCGTCGGTGATGGTGGCCGTGCCACCCGCTAAATTGTTTGTCAGGCTCACTGTACCGGTTACAGCATACCTATTCGTAACAGGGTCACAATTGCCGGGCGTAGCCGTAGCAACCAGTGTGCAGCTGTTACAGATATAGGTGTACTCCACCGTCGCGTAGGCATAGGCTTTGGTCCACTGCTTGTAGATCAGATTGCCACCGCCCCCCGAAAGCGTCAGACCATTGAGGGTTGAAGCCGTTAGCGGAATCTGACCGGTACCAATAAACTGAGTCAGATCCCCCGTTGCCGTGTAGCTGTTGGTGCCGCTAAACGTCAGGCTCAGGGGCGGCATCACATACATATCATCGTCCGTGGTGGGATTACCCGTTGCATTGGTTACCCAGCGGGAATCCAGGCGGGGATCGCTGTAGATGTCGATCATAACATCATCCAGCCAGCTTCCCATCCCAAATAAAGTCGACAGTCGTTGGGTGGGCAGGGGCCCGTATAGTACATCTCCGCCATAGGTTCCCTGAGCGGCCACGGTGATACTGGCCGGGGCGGTTTGCGAGCCGGGGGTTGCAGTGGTGGTTTCTGTAGACAGGTTTGTGGCACCCAGATCAATGAAAATGTCAGCGGTTACCGTAGGCCGGAACACCGAGGGAGTAGCGGCCGTATTCTCGAAAAGGAGATTCGTCGCTTCGAACATGCCGTAGGTGAGCTTTACGCCCGTCAGCGTCCGGGTACCTCCACCATCATCGAACTTGGGCAATAACAGCGGAACACTGTTCAACTCGGTCGGCTGGAATGGGGTACGATACGTGTTCGTCACCGTTTGTGGGGTTGCACCCACACAGGCAGCGGCTGCACACTCACCCGGATCAACCACGGTCACCTGCGTAATGCACGTGGTGTTGGTAACGTCGGTGAGCGTCAGGATGATGTTGCCATTTCCCGCCGAACCAACCGGAGCACGGAGGGGTTTCGGGTAGGCATAACTTAAAGCCGTAAACGAACTGCCATCCGACAGGCTCAGGCTGACCGGATTACCATTTTGGGTGGCCGTCAGCGTGAATCGACTTCCCTGCACATTGCTGTACGGCGTCAGCAGAATGTTGATAAAATCGTCTGAAGTGACATCGAGCGTGCCATTGTTGTTACAAGTGGCTTGAGCCGTGGCCGAGGTTGAACACGGTGCCACCGTGCAGCTGGCCGGAGCCACGTACATGGCAGTCGCTGTACCGCAACCGGGCAGGCTTACCGTTACCGTATGTGAACCCGTGCCCGACGTAAGACCGGTCAACGAATAGGCCACCGTTGTTGCACCGGCTGGCACCGTAACCGTGGCGGTTTTGGTGCCATCGGTGACCGTTGCCGTACCGCCCGTGACATTGTTCGTCAGGCTGATGGTGCCCGATACCGAATATTGATTGGTAGCCGAATTACACGTACCGGGGGTAGCTGTCGCCGTAAGCGAGCAAACGAGTGGAACATCGCAGTACACATACGTGACAGTGGCTACGGCATCGGCCGCCGTTCGAATCTGCGTAACCAGATTTCCAGCTCCACTAACAAGAGAAGCACCACGGGCATTGGCTCTTAAATCGAGATTACCCGTGCCGATAAAATTCGCCAGATCGGCCGTTGCACTGTACGAGAAGCTCTTTGAGCCATCCGAAAAGACCGGCGCGAAGTACGTCATGTCATCGTCGTCCGTCGGGTCGCCGGTCACGTTTGTCACCCAGCTCGGCGACAGGGTCGGGTCGGTCAGGCTATTCAAAGCCGTCGTGACAAACGGCATTGCCAGCAATGTTGAGGGGAATGTAGGTGCCGTGTTATCGCCCGGCCACGAGCCCGTTGCCGGAACAAGAACGGCGGCACTGACCGTTTTGGGATAATTGGTTGCCGCAAACACGTTGCTGACAAACGCTACCCCGTTCAAAGAGAACGACGTAGTCCCCGTGGTTTCGATATTCACCTCGGTGGCTTCCGTATCCTGGCTTTCGGCTACGCCCCAGTTTCGGATTGACTGGTTAACCGTAAAGAGAACCGATTTAAGCACCCGTGTTCCGCCCTGCGTATCAAATTTAGGCAACGGCATGGCTTGGGTCCAGTTCGTGGTCGTGAGCGGAATAGCATAGCTGTACGACTCCACACCGCCAGTTTGGGGGCTAACACATACCGATGGCAAACACAGTACCGGGGCTGTATAGCCAGCCGTTGCTGAGCAGGTACCGTTACTGAATGTAGCGATGACAGTCCCCGTTTGCCCGTCAGAGTTGAGCCCGCCAATGGAGTAACTAAGTGGGCTGGTAAAAGGCGCGGTAAAGTCCTGATAGCCTTTGCCGGGTATCCGAACGCGCAGCACCCCCGCCGATGGGGCATTGGTAAAGGTAAGTTGCCCGGTTACGCTGTATTTGTTGGTAGCCGGGTCGCAGCTACTTGCATTGGCCGTGATGGCCAGAGTGCAGGCAACAGTACAACTAGCCGGAGCCGAATAGGTCGCCGTTGCCGTACCGCAACCGGGCAGGCTAACCGTTACCGTATGCGAGCCCGTGCCTGAGGTGAGGCCCGTGAGTGAGTACGCCACGGCGGTAGCACCCGCTGGTACACTGATCGTGGTGCTCTTTGTTCCGTCGGTGATGGTGGCCGTGCCAGCTGTCGTATGGGCCGTCAGGCTAATGGTACCACTAACCGTGTACCCATTAGTAGCCGAATTACAGGCGCCGGGGGTAGCTGTTGCTTTGATTGCACACGTTGCACTGCTTGAGCAGGCCGTTGCGCAGATCCCGTCAATAGCCACACCGTTGTTCGTGTTGGTAGTGGACAGGTATATCCGCATCCGGTCAGACGTGACGGCTGGCGTAAAGTCCAGACAGATGTACTGCCAATTCAGCGTTTTCCAATCGACCACTTGCCCAGCGGCACCTGTGTAGGTAGCACCGGTTGTGGTTTTGACGTTTGTAGACGCGGGCAGTGTCCATGATATGGACTGAAACGAGCCGGATGTACTGGTCGCCGTGGGGGCAATTGAAAAGTTAGACGCTACCCCAGGGCTTAGTACACCAAAGCTGTCTTCGTATTCAAAATTGAAAATGGAAGTTAGCGCAGCGTTATTCGGCGATGCAGGATTAAACTGGGCGGCCCAGAAACAAATTCGGTAGCAATTGCCGCTGGTGTACGCAAACCCTAACGATGAATTAGGGAACAGACACTTATTGGCACCCACATTGGCCGGAATGGCAAAAAGCCGGTTGGCATCCTTGGCACCCAGACCCCCATTGGTTGTCGCGTCGACCCAATACCCTGTATTTGCCCGGAAGCCGGTTATGGGTGTATCGGGTAAGGTATTTCCCCCTGGGTCGGCACTCAAAAAGACGGACTGACTACCACCATAGGTCATCAAGGTGCCGGAAATGCTCGGATTACTTGTGGTGAAGTTGTTGAAATTCCCATTTTCCAGACTCCCATTGCTCAAAAGGTTACCCGGACATCCATCAACTAGGGCTACCACGGTCACACTACGCGTAGCCGTAGCCGTACAGCCGGTTCCATTACTGACGAGCACCGTGTAGGTGTACACACCCGCCGTGGCCGGGGCTACCAGCGTGCGGCTGGCAACGGTAGTAGCCGTGGGGCTGCTGATACCCGATCCGCTCCAGGTATAGCTGGTGCTGCCCGGGGTGGTGTTGCTGGCCGATACGCCCAGGGTCACGGTGGCACCGGGTGCAGGTGTGCCGGGGACGGCCGTCAGGGTAAGGTTTGAGGGCGCTACGCACAGGTCCGCCGACGCGCAGAGATTGGGGCTACAATCAACCGTGTAGACGACGTTGGTCGATGGGTTGTTGGCCTGCACGACGTCGAAAACATTGCCCGCTGTATTCTTATCGCAGAACGCCATATTGGTACCGTTGTAGGCACCTGATAGCGAGATGGTACTCACCCCATTGTTGACAATAATGCGGCCGTTGGCACCCGAAACGGGTTTGTTGATGGTCAGATTGCCCGTTACTTCCAGCGTACCGTTTACAAAACCCGGTCCGTTAAAGGTTACGGTACCGGTTACACTCATACACCCCGTATTGCTGATACTGAATATCTTGCCCGGCCCTTTATCGCCCACAATAAACTCGCAACCCACGCTACCAAACGGCCCGCAGATGGTATTGATCTGTCCGTCGTTGATGATGTTGCCGTGGTTGAAGAAATACCGACCAATGGTGATGGTGGCTCCCTGCGCGTTCCGAATATCGCTTTCCGCGTTCTCCAGGTTGGAGAATGTCATCAGGTTATCGTTCTCTACGTAGCTGTTCGTACCTAACTTAAAGAGCGTAGTCGCCGTGGCCGATACAATACCGGTGGTGGCATTGATAAGCGTAAACGACCCTTCGTTGGTGATAGCACCGGTATTGGTGAAATTGAGGGTACCCTCGTTATTGATCCGAATGGAATTGCCAAAGCCGGGCGTGTTGGTATTCATGGTAGCCCCCGGCTTGATGTTGAACACCGCCTGATTACCCGTTCCGTTGACGTTGTAGCTGCCGTTGGCGTTGATGGTGCCGTACACATCAATGGTCAGGCTGGTGTTGAAATTCAGACCAAACCCGATGGTCCAGGTAGCGCCCGAAGCCACACATATTTTGTTACCCGTACCGCTTACGTTCAGGTTAAAATCACCCACGTTGCCCGTGATACAGAGGGTCTGATTACCCGTGAGGTTGTAACTCCCCCCCGTGACAGCGGTATTCACGCAGCTGGTGCATTGCGCCCAACTTAGCCCACTGCCTGCTGTACAGAGCGCGAGCGTCAGAATGAACAATAGAAATAGACTTTTTTTCATGGAAAGATATATCAGATGGGTAGTGTTTTACTGTTTGGAAAGATGAATAGGCATGGTAAACAGGTTATTGGCTCGGTCGCGCTCCCGAATAGAGCCCGTGGGGTCAATCTCGATTTCGAGTTGGTACGTACCCTTGGGCAGTCCTCGGGGCAGTTTGATAAACTGCCCTTCGTACATCACGCCGTAGGTATCGTACCCGCCCACGCTAATGCCCTGTTTCATGGATTTGCATTCGCCGTAGTTGCCAAGCCCATAATTGGGCAGGTTGCGCTCTCCGTACACCGTGCCGTTGCAGGTGCAGAGGCTATCGCTGTTGTTGCAAATCCCCGAGTCGAACAGGCAGTAGCTGACTTTGCGCCCTTTAGCTATCACCTGCCGACGGGGCCCTGCCCGCGTACCAGGCTTGATCTTGACTAACCGGAACTCCACCCAGTCGTCGACGTGGTAGTGATTGTGTCCGGGCTGATTATCGTAATAGTTCGTGCCGGCCGGTCGGTCGGTGGTGATGAGTTTGTCGCCCTGTTTTTGGTAAACCCGCTGATAAATGCGCTGCCGGGCATACGAACCGTCGGGGCAGCGCACTGTCGAATCCACACGTTTGTCGCCACAGTACCACTCCTGTTTGCCCCAGGTTTCGAGCGGCCCGTCCCCGATGTTGCCAATACTGGCGGCAAAGCGAAGCTGACCGGGGTAGTTGGGGTCGTTCCAGGCATATTCTTTTATCTGGGTCTGGGTAAACCGGGGCAGAATAACCAGATCGGGCAGTAGCTCGCAGTTGGTGCCGGGCGGGCATTGGCAGTAAGCGGGGTTCTCAAACGAACAGGGCGGTTGACCGGCATTGGGCGTGGGGTCGGTCTCGAACGTGAGCGAAACGATGTTGAGGTTGCCCCGTACGCCCGCCCGCAGGTCGGTTACGAGCAGATACCAAAGACCGTTTGGGTCGGTATCGTTGTTCAGAAACGTAAAGCGCCCATCGGGCATGTACTCGCCCTCAAACGGGGCCTTGCCCTGATGAATGTACCCCGAAAAGCCGTTGGACCGGAAACAGGTATTGGCGTAATGTTGCCCATTGTCGCCCCCGTTGCGGTTAGTGAGCCAAATACTTGCCCCGGCCGGGTTCACCAGCTCGACTTTAATATCGGACGACCGGGCGTGAAATACGCTCAGACACACTTTGGCGAGGCCAAAGGTCCGGTTTATCCGGTTCGGCAATCCCTGTACCCGAATCGGGAACGTATCGGCTTTGGCCGTCCCGCGGAAGTCGCGGATGGGGCCACCCTGAGCCGTAAACGTTTGCCCTTGACCAACGGTTGGCGTCGTCCAGAGCAAAAGGAAGAGGCCAAAACTATACAGAAGTCGATAAGCGGAGAATCGAGTCAGCCGATGCGGGCGATGATTAGCAGCGCGGTACCGGGCGAACGGTTCGTTTATAAACGTTGCCCCTCCTGCTACCGGCGATGTACAAAACATGGCAGCCCGGTTGGACGCGTTCTGCCCATCCCAAACGCAATGAGCCGACCGGTGTTCTGCCGGGATGGCCGACAGCCACGAAACGACCATGCGAAACGGATGAATTTTGTACACGTTATTGTTCATAGACCGGGCTCATTTGGGCCAATACAATGGCTCGAACGGTTACTTGCAAAAGGCCTGCCTACTTTTCTGTATGCACTACAATTCGGGTGATAAACCGCATTTTTTGGTAGATAGCCTACATGCGATGCTGGCCCGAATTATACCACTACCATAAATAACTAAGCATAATTACTTACTTTTTCGTCAGACACTTTCTATATCAACTTGCGTGCTAAACTTGGCCCTAACCGCGCCATTTACTGTGCCAATTGTTTAAAAGGCCCTGGTATTCCCTCAAAATCGGTCTGGATGGGTAAGCAAATCTCCGTGGGTAGCCTGTCCAAAAAACACCATCAGACACAGGGTATCCAGTCATTTTTCTTACAGATTTATGCTCGGTATTTGCCCTGAAACGAGATACCTGGAAATAAGCGGCCGCACCGTGATAACTCGCGAAAGTTTTGTAAACTTGCTCAATCGGACGGGGCAATGTTCCTATTTAGATAGACTTTTGGAAAGATTCAATTATAAATTTCCAATTTTTCGCTCTTTAACATCTTGTCAATCAGGCTTGTCACCACTTGAACTCTCAGAGTCGCACTTCCATTACAACAAGGATTAAGACACAAAGATCGGAGAACTAACAAAGGCGTCTTTCGCGCTCAGAGTCGCACTTCCATGACAACAAGGATTAAGACTCCTGTACGTCCTGTACGTCCTGCTCAGAGTCGCACTTCCATGACAACAAGGATTAGCCAAACCTTGCAGGTCTCAAAGACCTGTAAGGTTTTACCGGGTCGAACTTCCGAAACGACGAGGATTGACCAAACCAGATGATATTCGCATCGTGCCGGGTTTGATTAGAGAACGACTTCCGGTAAGCAATGTCTCTCGGTTAAAGATGTCATCTCTCCAAACGAGATGACATCTTTAACCGAGAGACATTATCGTTTCTAACCGGGGTAACTCCACCCAAAAAATACTAACGTATACCTATATACGTTTTACGTTTCGGGGCTTAGTTGGGATATATAGAAGTGGGGATGTCGGGGGCTCGAAGGCCCGCAACGGGGTTGTGACCGATACGGGAATCGAACCCGTGTTTCCGCGGCTTGGCCCGGTTCGGCAATCGCAGAGAAAGAGGCCGGTTAGTGACTCTGAAACAGCCGTTGCAACAGGCTGCGGTCGTCGAGGTAGATGTTGGCATTGCCCACCAGGTGATACTGCACCGGGATGGTGTCGTTGCGGTCGGTGTGGAGGCCGTTGAGCAGGCGCACCGTAGCCTGCCGGTGGTTGTTCAGAATGGTGGGCGAGATCGAGGTGATAACCCCTTCGAGCGCCCCAAATTTATAACTGGGGTAGCTGTCAAGGTGCACGAGCACCCGCTGCCCCACAGCCACCTGACCGTCGCCCCGAGGGGGAATGTTCACGTAGGTTTTGTACTCCGATATAGTCGGGTGGATAATCACCGTGTTTTTCTTCGGGTTGTTTTCAAACCCCTTGGTAATGAGCACCCGGCCGCCAATGGGCGCGAGGGTATAGCTCACCTTGCCGGTTTCAATATCTTCTTCAATCAGCACGGTATCGCCTTTCTGCACGGTTTGGCCCTCACGCACGGGGGTGCGGTAAATGAGGTTGCCCGCGCTGTACCAGCTGGTGTACGAGGGCTGTTCGGAGGCCGTAATCATGACCCGCACCGTCAGAATCTCAGGAAACGAAATCAGGTGGGCACACCCCACACTCACCCCAAACAAAATAATGAGTAGTGAGATACCCCACCGCACAATCCAGGGCGGCACGTGGCCAATAATCTCCTGCATGTCGAGGCTGCTGTCGTTCGGAATAGTCGCCATAGGTTACAGGGTTTCGAGTTGCAGCTGATTTTTGACCAGTTCGTAATAATGCCCGCGTCCCATCACGGTCAGTTCGTGGTGTGTGCCAACTTCCACCACCTCGCCCTTGTCGAGCACCACAATCTGATCGGCATTCATCACGGTGCTGAGTCGGTGGGCAATCACCAACACGGTGCGGTCTTTGAAAAACGTTTGCAGATTATCCATCACAGTGCGCTCATTGTTGGCGTCGAGGGCGCTCGTGGCTTCGTCGAAAAACAGGTAGTCGGGGTTTTTGTACACCGCGCGCGCAATGAAAATACGCTGTTTCTGCCCCCCGCTCAGACCCGCGCCCGTGTTGCCAATGCGCGTAGCAAAACCGAGCGGTAGCCGCTGCACAAAATCGTCCAGATTAGCCACCCGAATGGCGTACCGGAACCGGGCTTCGTCGATCGGTTCGCCGTCTACGGCAATGTTGCGGGCAATGGTGTCCGAAAAAATATAGCCCTCCTGCATCACAGTGCCGCAGCGTCGGCGCCATTCGCGGGCGGGGTACTGTTTCAGGTCGCGCCCTTCCACCGTGATGTCGCCTTCGTTCAGCGCGTAAAACTTCAGTAGCAGTTTGAGCAGGGTGGTTTTGCCGCTGCCACTCGCGCCCACAATGGCCGTTACTTTACCCTTCGGAATGGTCAGGTCTACGTCCCGAAGCACGGGGGTATTGCGCTGCCCCCCGTACCGAAACGTGACCCCGCGCAACCGAATCCCCTCCGTGGTGTTTGTCCGGCGGGCGTTGGCCTGTAGCAAGGTGTTCAGCCGCTGCGACTCGTAAAATGATTCGAGCGAAACGCCATCGGGCTCGTTCGCCGGGGCCGTTGCCCGCTCGTCTTCGTCCTCATCTTCGTCGGGGCGGTTATGAATTTCGCCGAGCCGTTCGATGCTCACGCGGGCGTCCTGCAGGTTGCGCAAAAACCGCGACAGTTGCGCAATGGGCTCGTTCATCTGCCCCACAATGTACGAGATACTGAGCATCACCCCCAACGAAAACTCATGCTCCATCACGGCAATAGCCGCCATGTACGACACCAGAATATTCTTAAGCTGGGTCAGAAACGTAGCCCCCACCTCCTGATACTGCTCCAGCGCCAGGCTCTCAATATTGATTTTGAACAGCTTAGCCTGAATCCGCTCCCAATCCCACCGCCGTCGGCGTTCGCAGTGATTGAGCTTTATCTCGTACATGCCCGTAATAATCTCGTAGATGCTGTTCTGGTGTTCCCGCAAACGCTGAAACCGCTTGTAATCCAGATTTTTACGTCGGCGCAAAAACAGTAACGTCCAGCCGAGAGTAAGCCCGCTACCGAGCGAAAACAACCCCAAAATAGGCAAGCTGTGCATCCCCAGCACGACCGAAAACACCACCAGATTAACGAGCGAAAAAAGCATTTGGAGTGTGGACCCAGTCAGAAAGCTTTCAATGCGGTGGTGATCGCTGATGCGCTGCGAGATGTCGCCGATGTTTTTGGAGTCGTAAAACTGAATGGGCAACTTCATCAGCTTTACCAGAAAGTTAGAGATAATCGACACGCTCACCCGCGTATTCACGTGGAGCAGAATCCAGTTACGAATCAGGTCGACGCTGATACTGCCCAAAAACAGAATCAACTGGGAAAACAGCACAAGGTGAATAAACCGAAAATCCTGCCGCTGAATGCCATAATCGACCAGCCCCTGCGTCAGAAACGGCATAATGAGCGCCAGCACACTCGAAAACAGCATCCCGAACAGAATCTGAATGATGTACCGCTTGTAAGGCCGGAGGTACTGATACAGAAACCGCAGGTCGCGGGGTTGGGCGTCGGCCGGGGCGCTCTGCTCGTAAAAAGCAGGCGTGGGTTCGAGCAGGAGCGCAATCCCTTTCCCCTCGGCCCCGCACCAGCCGTGCATAAACGTTTCACGATCAATCGAAACCATGTCGTGGGCCGGGTCGGCCACCACAAACCGGGCCTCTTTGCGGCCCCATCGGGCGGGCGACACCTTGTGCAACACCACAAAATGCTCGCTGTTCCAGTGCAAAATGCAGGGCAAGGGCGCGTTGTCGAGCAACTGATCGACTGACAGCCGCACGGGCAGCGTTTTGAACCCGATTTTTTCGGCGGCCTCGTTCAGGTCCATCAGGCTCACCCCCTGTTTGGTGATGTGCGCGTTGGCCCGCAGGTAGTCGAGCGAGTAGTCGCGGCCGTAGTACCCCGCCACCATTTTGAGGCAGGTGGGGCCACAGTCCATAAAGTCGAGTTGTCGGTGGAAGGTAAAGGCCATACGTCGAGTGAGTTAGTGTAAAACCGGGCGCTGCGGATAGAGGCTTTCGAACCGCAACCGACGCAAGCCCGTAGCCCGACGGGCGGGTGCAGGCAGGGCGTCGAGCAGCCGGTTCTGAATGTGGACAATAAGCCGCTGAAGGTCGTGGCAGTACACCGAGGGGTTGTCGAAACCCCGTTCCGGGCTGTACCGATGCGGCAAAAATCCACCTCCGCATACCTCCACCACCCGGCAGGCCCGGCACGCGGCCGCAAGCTGATGGTGACTCAGGTGGTACAGCTGAATCAGAGGCACGGCCAAAGCCTCGTCGAAGTCGTGGGTGCGCACATTGGCCCCCACTTTGGTAAAGCCATCCCCACAGGCTTTGAGCGTACCCACAGGTTCAATGGAGCCATCGGTTTCGATAATCAGAAACTCGTTGTGCCGCCCCCCGAAGTACTCAAACCCGTTGTCGATGCCCAGTACCAATCCCATAATCTGGTCAAAGAGCCGGATCGAGACGCGCACAGGCCGGTCATCCATCCACCGGTCAAACAGTCGGATAAGCCAATCGGCAAACGGGGCCCGGTCCATATCGCGCCAATGGTGTAAACCAGTGGGTAACAGGCCGTGGTGGGCGTCGGGCAGGGCAAAGTCGAGATATGGCATTCCCAGATCGGCGAGGTGCTCGTACACCGCCACCGGATCGGCCTGCACGTTGATCACGCTCATCAGGGCGGGCGGGGCCAGCAGGTGAGCCGACCGCCGGGCCAGCTCAATTCCCCGCCGAACGGCTTCGTACGAGCCCCGGCCCTGATGGTCGCGCCGAAACTGATCGTGAGCATCGGGGGTCCCGTCGACACTGATGCTCAGGTCGATACGCAACCGACCGAGCAATTCACACCAGGCATCGGTCAGCAACGTTCCGTTGGATTGTACGGAGAAATACACCCTCACCCCAGTCAGTTGAAGCCGGGCCTGCGCCACAAAGCGTTCATAAAACTGGGGCGGGGCCAGCAGGGGTTCCCCCCCGTGAAAGATAAACCGAAACTGCCGCAAGCCGTGCTGTTGGCAGTGGGTCTGCACCCGTTGCAAGAGCCAGGCAACGGTATCGTCAGCCATGAATTTAGGTTGACGCCGGTAGGTGGTATCGCCCAGATTGTACATGTAGCAATAGCTACAGTTCAGATTACACAAACTGGCCACTTTCAGAATGGCCGTCTGGCAAAAGGTAGGCGCGGGCACGGGGGCGTCGGTTGGTTTCATGGCAAACAATGGGTTAACGGGAGGCTGTGCTCAGCGGGTCGGTATCGTCGATACGGAGCTTACCGGACTCTTTCCAGCCGCCAAAAATTTTGTCGGTGGTCATGTCGATACCGGCCTCTTTAAGACTGTCGAGCGTCTTTTTACGCGTCTCGTCGTCTTTAGGTTTCAGAAAAAACGGCTTCTTTTTGGGCATAGCTAATGAGTGATTGAATTACATGGCACCTTGTATTTGAAGTGGTTTAGGGTCGTCGACCCCACCCCCAACCCCCTCCCCGTTAGGGAGGGGACTTTTAACGCCGACACTCCCCCTCACCCTTCAGTGAATGGCTCTTGACGCCGGGAACTTTCCCGTCTCTGACGAGGAGTGGCTGGGATTAACTCCCCCTCCCTGATTGGAAAAAGGTTCTTCACTCAGGTGACTCCCCCCTCCCTAACGGGGAGGGGCTGGGGGTGGGGTTTAATGAGAGTACGATTGAGCGGGCGAAGCCCGGACACTTGCCCTCGGCCATTCACTCAATCGCTCATTCACTCATTACCCCAGTTGCACCAAAAACCGGGGCATTTGCCAGAGCTCGTGGAGCGATTCGGCTTCGGGTCCCATGGGTGTAAACTCTTTGTCGCCCCCGCGAATCTGTTGCAGGGCCGCTTCATCGAGCAGGTCGATGGCGTCGGGTTGGTCGGCCCCACGGGGCGCGGTCAACTGTTGGCGAAGTGCATCAAGGTACATGGCTAAGCGAGCTGGTTCTGACCGGTTTGACCCGGCAATAGGAAATTAGATTGACCCGGTTTGTACGAAAGTTTGGTGTGGATATACGTCTGAATACGCGCTTCGAGCAGAGGGGCCCGGATACTACGGGATTGCAGACCGAACAGCAGGTTCTGGCAGAGTGAGAATTTTAGCACGTCGAACCGGCGCTCGTAGGGCTCGGCCAGAAATTCGGCCACCTCCTGCGCAAACTGATCAAACGCACCTCTGAAATACACCCGCTTCAGGTACAGCCAGTTATACAGCACTACCCGCTCCAGGCTCGGTGCGGCAAACTCCCCGATATTGCCCAGCAGTTCCTCAAAATGACCCGCTTCGGCTTCGGGGTTGGCGCCGGCCGTCCGAATCAGCATACCGGCGGCTGTTGCCACGTAGGTTTTGAGACACCCCTCGGCCACAAACGCCAGGTACCCCGACCGGAGCTGGGGCACGCTATCGGCAAACGCCGTTCCGAACAGGGCCGAATCTGTCTCACCCAACAAGAGGTACCGAATCAGGCCATTGAGCATCCGTCGTTCAGCGGCCACATTACCCTGTCGGCTGTAGACCAGACACAGGTTTATGTTTTGTTCCAGACTCCTGAACAGCATAGACGGGCAACCCAGCCGCACCAGATAGTCGTTGAGGCCGACGCACTCCACGGTCTGGGCAAAGGCCAAATCGTACCGCCCTTCCTTGTAGGCATACAACGCATCGGCCGACAACTGGAACTGCCGGGCGTAGAGGTGCGCGTACGGGTGTGTGAGCGTTTGCAATGCCTCGACCCCTTGCCGCAGCAACGCCCCGACCGACTCCATCTGTCTGGTTTTCAGCTGATCAACAGCCCGAAAAAAGTAGGTAGTCACGGCCTTAGCCCGGCTGTATTCGTCGGCGGGCATCAGAGCTGTCATCTCTTTGTCCACAAACAGCGTCCAGAGTTTGCGGTCGTCGTGTACGGGTTTGGGGGCCTGCTCAGCCGACGGAAACTCGGGGAATCGCTCGGTCAGGTCGGCGAGGGTTTCGGTAGCGCAGTGTGTCGTGGTCATGACTTAATTCCCGAGTTCGAGTTGGTTTTTGATAAGCTCATAGTAGCGGCCGCGCTGCGACACCAGTTCGGCATGACTGGCCTGCTCCACAATCCGGCCACGTTCGAGCACAATAATCTGATCGGCGTGTTTAACCGTACTCAGCCTGTGGGCTACAACCACCACGGTGCGGCCCTGGCAAAACTTGTTCAGATTCTCCATGATGACCCGCTCGTTGTTGGCGTCGAGGGCGCTCGTGGCTTCGTCGAAAAAGATGATATCCGGGTTTTTGTAGACCGCCCGTGCAATCAGAATCCGCTGTCGTTGGCCCTGGCTGATGCCGTTCCCCTCGGCCCCAATTTTGGTGTTGTAGCCCAGGGGCGAGTTCTCGATAAACTCGTACAGGTTGGCCACGCGGGCGGCTTCGTTCAGGCGTTTTATATCGGGTTGCTCGTCGGCAATGGCGATGTTTTTGGCGATGGTGTCGGAGAAAATAAAGCCCTCCTGCATCACCACCCCGCATTTAGAGCGCCAGAACTGATGGCTGATACTTTTCAGATTGTGGTTGCTCCCGATCCGAATCTGCCCTGAGTCGGGGTCGTAAATGCGGAGCAAGAGCTTAATCAGCGTGGTTTTACCGCTGCCGCTACTGCCCACAATGGCGGTTGTTTTGCCCTGCGGAATACGCAGACTCAACTCCCGCAGAACGGGCTCATTACCCGCACCGGGATAGGTGAAGGAGACCTTGTCGAAACAAATATCCTGATGATCGGGCAGGTGATTGGTGAGGTGTTTCGAGGGGGCCTCCTCCTCCTCAATCCCGTGAATGTCGTTGAGCCGTTCGATGCTGATTTTGGCATCCTGCGCTACCCGCAAAAAGCTAATGAGCTGCTCTACGGGGCCGTTCATCTGGCCGGTGATATACTGAATCGCCAGCATTTCGCCGAGGGTAATGTGGCCCTCCACCACGCCTTTGGCCGCCAAAAAGATGATGAAGATGTTTTTTCCCTGATTGATAAAAAACGCCCCCACCTGCTGATTCTGACTCAACGACAGGCTCTTCACGTTCAGCTTGAATAGCCGGGCCTGAATCTTTTCCCACTCCCACAGTTTCTGGGTGCCGCAGTCGCTCAGTTTGATTTCGTGCACGCCCGTGATAAACTGGATAATGTTGCTCTGATTCCGCGCCGACACTTCGAACCGTTTGTAATCCAACTGCTTACGCTTATTCAAAAACAAGACAATCCAGGCCGCGTACAAAGCACTCCCCAAGGCAAACACCCCCGCTATGGTCAGGTTATAGTACGCCAGAATAGCCCCAAACACCAGCAAATGAATAAACGAAAACAAGGTGCTAAGGGTGGTATTGGTCAAAAACCCTTCAATGCGCTTGTGATCGTTGATGCGTTGCAGAATGTCGCCCGTCATTTTGGTATCAAAAAACGACAGGGGCAACTTGAGCAGCTTGACCAGAAAATCGGACAAAATCGAGATGTTTACCCGTGCGCTGATGTGGAGCAGAATCCACCCCCGCACGAACTCAATGGCTGTTTCGCCCACCGACAAAAACAGCTGCCCGAACAAGACAAGGTAGATAAAATGGATGTCGTTGTTGCTCACGCCCACATCCACAATGGCCTTCGTCAGAAACGGGAACAGGAGTTGCAACACACTGCCGGCCACCATGCCCACCAGCAACTGCACCAGCAGCGACCGGTACTGCATGAGGTATTTGAGCAATTGACCGATGCCCAGCGTAGAGCCTACCTCGTCGGACTGCTCGTAAAAATTGGTTGTTGGCTCAAGCAGGAGCACTACACCCTCTTTCACCCCGTTTTGCTGCGTACTCGCCCAATGGTTCAGAAACTCATCGCGCGAGTACGTCATGAGCGACTTGGCGGGGTCGGCCACGTGGACTTTTTTCTTCGTGATCTTGTGGACCACCACAAAATGGTTCTTGTCCCAGTGGGCCACGCAGGGGAGCATGACGCCTTCTTCGAGCTTTTCGAAGCTCACCCGCCCGCCCAGCGTTCGAAAGCCCAGCGATTCGGCGGCTTTGCTGATGCCCAGCAACGATACCCCGGCCCGGCTGATGCGGGATTTTTCACGGAGCGAGTCGAGACTGAAATTGCGGCCGTAATACTTCGCAATCATCCGCAGGCAGGTAGGCCCGCAGTCCATCATGTCGAGTTGTCGGAAATGTGGGAAAGCCATAACGAAAGAGGAATAGTGGATGTCCGGCCCCGGTCGGCCGGTGTAGGGTCGGTTAAATAGTCATGTTGAGGCCGTCGAAAGGCGGCAGGGTATTGTCCTGATACTGCATCAGCGCAATGCCAATCCCGATCATGCCCCACCCCCACGACACCCGCATGTAGGAGGTTTTGTCTTCGTCGAAGAAGCTATCGAACCCGCCAAAGGGGCCCGTCGGTTTAGCGTACTTCATGATACTGGCGTACCAGTTGTTGGCGGCAGCCGCAAACATGGGGTCGTTGCTCAGGCGGTACAACTTATCAAACACCCCCGCCAGGCCGGCGGCCCCGTAGGTAATCGACGCATCGAAGGTGCAACCGTCGGCTACGGTCCGGTTGCAGCAATCGGCCAGCACGGCGCGGGTCTGTTGCTGTAAGTCGGCCTGATCGGTCAGAATCTGCGACGCCCGAAACAACCCGTAGCCCGTACCGAGGTCGCCGTAACATTGCGAAAACTGCTTCGGCTCCACCTCATCGTCTACCATGATCGGAAACAGCCCCAGGGGTTGTGTGCGCCGGTGCGCCAGCACAAACTGCACACCCGCCCGCAGCAACCGCCGACAGGTTTCGGCCCGGATACCCAACTCGTGCATCCGGGCCAGAAAACTCAGAATCATGGCCGAGCCGTGCGACAGCCCGAAATACACCCGGTTTTGCAGCGTCGGTGCTTTCCAGAACGCTCCGCCCGCGTGGTCGTACTGCGCCAGCCGGTCCACCTCTTCAACCAGTTCGGCTAAGATTTCCCGGGCTGAGGGAGTCGAGGCCAGCCGGGCGTGGAAGTAATGCCCCCCCATCATGGCCCCGCCAAAGAGATCGAGGTCGCCGAAACGGGTTCTCCGCCGAACGGTATCGGCTACTACCTCGTCGGCCTGTTTGAGGAATTCGTTCGTGTCGATGTCCAGAAACCCGTGGCGTTTCGAGTACTCGATATACCGGCCGAGCATCATGATGTCATTCCCGATAAAGTCTTGCCGGAACCGCTTGACATAGCTCCCCGGCCCAACCATTTCAAGCGCCTTGTCGAAGTGTACCTCGGCCGTTGCGTAGTGGCTATCGTCGCCAGTGTAGCGGGCGTAAAAGCAGTAGAACAGGCTCAGGCCAAACAACCCCTGATCGTAACTGGACGTTTGCAACCACGACTCGTATTGGGGCAACTCATTGGCAATGCGCTCAATTTGCTCGGTAATGGGAGTTTTGTTTATCGGCTTCATGCGTATTGAAGGGTTTCTTTTGGATGGGACACGAATTGAAAAGTTGGCACGCGAACGACGCTGAGGGCGCGGATTGAAAAGGATTTATCTGATCCGTGTTGATCGGCTAAATCCGTGTCATCCGCGTACCAACTTTTTTATCCGCGTGCCAACTTTTTATCCGTTTACAATCGGCCTGTCTCCGACTCATTCCCCAGCTTCTTCTCGTTCAGCTGATCCACGGTTTTCTTGCCGAAGTTGTACAGAAGCGTAAGCCCCACCCGCCGACTGTCGCTGTACGTGCGGCTGAAAATCTCAACCGTCGGGTAGTTGATCGTCGTACGGAACACGTTGCCCCGGGTAATGTCGTTGGCCCAGAGTTTGAGCGTCCCGCGTCCCGCCATGACCGGCCGGGTTACACCGAAGTTTATCATGTGGATGCTCTGCTCACTATACACACCGGTCCGGCCGGGCGTGTAGTAATTGGCAGTCAGCTCAGCTTTCCAGTCGTTCGGCAACGTAAACAGGCTCGACAGGTTCAGCCCGCCGTACAGCTGTCGGGCGTTGTAACTGGGCACACCCGGCAGCGCGTTGGCCTCCACACGGTCGTAGTTGACCCAGCCCGAGTACGAGAGTTGCCACCATTTCAGGGGTGAGTGCGAGTTCGATAGGGCGAAGTTCAGCCGGTTTACGCGGTCGAGGTTGCGCTGAGCATAGACCGTGGTGCGGGTGGCCACGTCTTGCCGGGGAGTCCATGACATAAAATCCTGAATGTAGGTATAGCCAAGCAGCATATTCACCCCGCCGAGCGAGTAGTTCAGCTCCACCACATCGTCGAATTGCGGGCGTAGCAGCGGGTTGCCTTCCGAAGCCGTAAACCGGTCGTAAAGCCGGTAAAACGGCACCATATCGTCGTAGGCCGGGCGCGTAATCCGGCGGCTGTACGAAAGCGAAAGCTGCCGACCGGTGGCCACCTCTTTTTGCAGAAACACACTCGGGAACCAGCTCAGGTAATTGAACGACCGCAGGCCCCGCACATCGGCCAGGGTGTGTTCGGCGCGCATCCCGAGCTGCATAGTAACGGCCTTGGCCTTGAGCGACGACATCAGGTAGCCGGCCGTGACGTTTTCTTCGTAGGCCATCTGGTTGCTGATGGCCGGATTGAAACGCCAGGTACCGTCAATGAGCGTTTCCTGCCGGAGTGTGTTGTTAGTAGCCACCCGCACCCGTTTCAGCCCCGACACAAACGACCAGTTACCGCGCGTGGGATGGCTGTAATCGGCCTGAGCCACCGTAATGTTGATGGACACCGGGTTGAACGACCGCAGAAACTGACGTGGCCCACGGAGTTCGTTGCGCCGGTCGAGCACATTGATACCAAACGACTGATCGGTACTCGACGCAAAGGGTGTGTAGGTACCAATCACGGTCAGCTCGCGGCCTACCGAATCGAGGGTACCCCGGTACATGATGCTGTAGTTGTCGGTGCGCCGGTTGATGTCCCAGATCGCATCGGTGCGGTACGTAGAGTCGGTGATATTATTTGTGTTCACGAAGCCGGTTGTCGTGTTCATGTCGCGCCGGGTGTCGGAGAGATTTCGGCTTCCCGTGAAGCTCAGGAGGTGATTTTTGGCCACCTGCCAGTCGGCGTTGAGCCGGAGATTGTGCGACACCACCCGGCCGCGCGTCTGCGTGTTATCGTCGATCAGGGCGAGCGGGTCGTTACGGAACGCCCGGTAGCCGGTTTCGTCATTATACAGCTGCCGGTTGGCGTAGAAGTACTGGCCCAGCAGGCTCAGCTTTTGGGCTCGGTAGGTCATGGTGCCGCCGAGCGTGTGTAGCTGCGGCCGGAAACCCTGCGAAGCCGTTAGGCGGGTTGAGCCGGTCAGTCCGCGCTTTTCGCTTTGTCGGGTGATGATATTGATGACACCGCCCGTTGCCGATGCGTCGTACCGGGCCGAGGGGTTTGTAATCACCTCGATCCGGGCAATATCGTCGGCGGGCATAGCCTCCAGAATCGCCTGCAAACCACCCTGTTGCGGCCGACCATCGATCAGCACCAGCACCCCCGATTTGCCCCGGAGCGAGATGCCGCCGTCGGGCCCCACGGCAACGAGCGGCATCACCCCCAGCAACTCACTCGCATTGCGGCCGAGCGAGATAGGGCTGTTGGCCAGGTTCATCACGAGCCGGTCCGATTTACGCTCCAGCAGGGGTTTCTGGCTTTTTACCACCACTTCCGACAAAACCTTCACGTTTTCGGTGAGCTGAATGCTTCCCAGGTCCCGTACGGGTGTGGCTCCGTTCAGCGTGAAAGCCTCGGTCGTTTTGGGCAGAAAACCCATGTAACTAATTCGCAGGCAGTAGGTTCCGTCGGGGATGCCGTCGAGGGTAAATACGCCATTTTCGTCGGTCAATCTGGCCTTCACCTGCGCCGAGTCGGCAACAGCGACCAGTACCACCGTCGCAAACGATGCCGGGCTTTGCGGCTTTTCCAGAATCAGGCCGCTCACTTTGCCCTGTGCCCAGGCCGGCAGGGCGGCCAACAGGCAAACTACGGTCGTCAAGATTGCTTTCATGCTTATTCGTCCTTTTTTGACCCAAAGCTGCCCCGACGACCGTACGCGGTCAATATTTTTCGACAAACCCCATTCTCATTTCGACAAAATAGGCCGGCCGACACATCGAACATTTTCTCATGTGTTTGTTGATGCCTCTTTACCGATTATTTTTTACTTTTATCGACGCTATTTATCTCACCTCTGCCCCTTCGGTTCGCAACGGAAAGGGTCTGAAACTTTCTTTCCGTGTTCTGATCGCCGGTTAATTCCCTGTTGATCAACCGATGCAATTGACCCCGGATAGAAGGCTTGCAAACGTGGGTGAGGTAATACCAACCTAATTTTAACACCGGTAAAACCGCCATCTGAGTCTGATATGCCCCAACCAATACGATGCCTGATTGTTGATGATGAAGAACTTGCTCAGGACATTCTGGAAGCCCACATTGCTCGGGTCCCCTTTCTTCAATTGGTGCATAAAGCCTCTAATGCCTTCGATGCCATCGACTTTCTGAATGGGCATCCCGTCGACATCGTATTTACCGACATTGAGATGCCCCAGCTCACGGGTATCGAGATGGTGCGGTCGTTGCAGAAAATCCCATACATCATTTTTACAACGGCTTACCCTACGTACGCCATCGACGGATTTAACCTCAGCGCCACCGATTACCTGCTCAAACCCATTGCGTTCGACCGGTTTCTGAAGGCCGTTAACAAGGTGCGCGACCATATGCGGCCGGCCCCAGCCCTCGCCGAACCCACCGACCGCCCCGAGCCGACCCCGGTAGCGGCCCGGCCCAACTTTATTTTTGTGCGCGAAAACGCGAAGGTGGTGCAGGTGTTTTTTGCCGACATTATCTGGGTGGAGGGCCTCCGCGATTACGTAAAAATTATTACTACCAGCCGGACTATCATTACCCACGCGACCATGAAAAAAATGGAAGAACTCCTGCCGGCCGATGAGTTTGTGCGCGTACAGCGTTCGTACATTGCCCGGATTGCCGCCATCAAGGCTATCAACGGCAACCTGCTCGAAATGGTCAATGGGGTGCAGCTCCAAATTGGTCAGCAATACCGCGACGCCCTGATGGAAGTGATCAAGCCGATTAACTAACCCGCCCGCGCCATGCCCCTACGCCAGAACGTGCAGCAATGGGTCAATGATTTTTTGTTCGATAGCCCGCGCTATCGACGGTGGCGGCCTTTGTATCATTTGGTGTTCTGGATCACCGAGCTGGTCATTCAGCTTTGGCTATTCCGCGATTTGCATCCGGGTGCCAAACCGGCCTACGCCTGGGTAGAGGCAAGCAAACACGTCGGGTATAACATACTGGTGTATTACAGCCTCTTGTTCTGGTGGAACCGCGTACCCAGTACGTACAAAGTAGGTACGCTCCCCCTGCTGCTGGCCGTGCTTGTAAACGGCAACATTGTCTTTACCTACCTGCACGATTACCTGATTCTCCAGTACAAACTCCTGCCCGAATCGCGGGCATTCTGGCAACTTATTTTTAAACGAAGCGGGGCTGGCTTCGAGTCATTTTATGCCCAAAACTGGTTAAATGGGTTTATTTTTTATCAGGTTATCAACCCCCAGTCGCTGTGTTACGTAATCAAACTGTCGAAAGAGGCCGTCCGGTACGCCAACCGAAATTTGATTCTGGAACAGGACAATATGCGTATTGCCCAGGAAAACCTGAACCTGGAGCTCAACTTCCTGAAGGCGCAGGTAAACCCACACTTCTTTTTCAACACGCTCAACAGCCTGTATTCACTCAGTATCAAAAAATCGGACCGGGCCCCCGACCTGATCCTGCGGCTATCAGACCTGATGCGGTACGCCTTGTACAACACCGATTTGCCGCAGATGCCACTACAGGACGAAATCGATTTTCTGCAAAATTATTTCTACATCGAACAAACCCGGCTGGGCTCCCGTATCGACCTGACGTTTGAGGTCGAAGGCGACCCAAGCCCGCATGTCATTCCGCCCTTGCTACTTATTGTGTTCGTCGAAAATGCGTTCAAGCATGGGGTCAAGAACGAACTAAAACAAGGTAGCGTACACATTCGCCTGAACCTGACCCCCAACGCCATTACTTTCTGGATTGCCAATAGTATTCCGGCCCATAGCGACCTGATGAAACCGACCGCAGCCCGGCGTGATGGCGGTATCGGCATCGAAAATGCCCGGCGTCGGCTGTCAATTCTATACCCCGGTCGGCACTCCCTACGGATCGAGTCGCATCCCGAACAGTTTGTCGTTCAGCTGGTTTTGCACCCCGCCCCCACCACCCAGCCCGAGCCGATTCCACGCCCTTCGACAATCGACGAAAACTAATTAGTCTGGTCATATTTGAATTTTGTCGAAAAGGTACCCTTGTTCATCGAAAAAAATTGGTCTACCCTGAATGCCATCCCAATTTTGAATCGTCAACCAAACGCAAACCCCAAACAGTCATGAAAAACAAACTCTCTCTTTCGCCCCTCGAACTCCAAAAATCAACCCTTACCCTGCTGGATCACCCCCAGGCTACCACCGACGACCGTAACCGCTCGGCATTCACAACCATCATTATCACGCACGTCAAGTTCAACGCTCAACCCTAATCAGCCATGAACCTGAGTGGGCTTTTTCGCAGCTTCACCCGCACCCGAGGCTCCCTCCTCGAAATAAACCACATCGAGTCGCTGGATGCGAACCAACTGGCCGATGTAGTGGGTGGCAACCAGTTTTTGAGTAAGCTCCAGGAAGCCGAAGCCAATGATACCGGCAATCCGGTATTTACCTCATCGATTGATGAGTTTCTGGCCGAAACCGACGACTGACGGAGCCCTTCTTTCCCCGATAATATCACCCGCGACGCAACAGTATTCAGGCCTGTATCTGTAGGCTGACCGGGGTTATTATATGCCAGTGTTTCACCTTAACAATCCAAAACAAACCTCATGAAAAAGTCAGCTGTATCTCCGCTTGCCCTTGACAAAGAAACAATTGGCAACCTCGACGAGCAGGAGCTCTCACAAATTGCCGGTGGCTCCGACGAGTCGGGCAGCCAGGAAGAGTGCTGGGTCGCAAGCTGCAACAGCGGTAGCTGTAACGGCACCAAAACCAAAGTGGCCATCGAGGCTGAATAAGCCGCTTAAAGTTTTTGGTTTAGGGTTTGAAGTTTATGGTTTGGTAGGGCTCATGTTAAAAAACTGGAGTTGTACAGAACCGTAAGCCACAAGCAAAAAACCATAAACCCCTCAGTGTTTCACCTTCAAAATCCAAATCAATCAACATGAAAAAGTCAACTGTATCTCCGCTCGCATTGGACAAAGAAACGATTGGTAACCTCGATGAGCAGGAGCTCTCGCAAATTGCCGGTGGGGTCGATGAGTCGACTGACGGTGCCGACGAGGAGTGCTACGTAGCCAGCTGCGGCAGCAACAGCTGCAACGCAACGAAAACCAAAGCCGCTCTGCAGGCCGAGTAAATAAACTTACCCGCCGGCAAGGTCATTGGCCCTTGTCGGCGGGCTTTTCTGTTCACACTATGCCTTTGTATTGCCTCATTGCCGACGATGAGCCCCTGGCTCGTGAACTGATTCAGTCGTATGTAGAACGGCTGAGCGGCATTGAGCTTGCGGGGGTCTGCACCAACCTGCTCGATGTGTACGACCACCTGATGGCCAACCCGGCCATTAACGTGGTCTTTATGGATGTAGAATTACCGGTTTACACCGCCCACGACTGGACGGCCCTTGCCGACTTCAACGACCGGATGCTCTGGGTTGTGCTCGTGACGGCCTACCCCCCGGCTTACCTGCCCGCCCAAACCACCGATATGGCCTTTGCCGTGCTGAACAAGCCGGTTTCTTTCGAACGATTCTGCCACGTAGTCGACCAAATCCACGACCTCGCAGCAAAAAAATAGCCAACGGGGAAAGGGCTCGCTGGCTATCCAACTCTAAAGTGTTTCAATTAAAATCCGAGGGTAAATATACAAAAAAGTCGACCTGTTCTATCCTCTTCACCGATTACAGCCTCTGTCGCCATGAAACACACCTTACACGCCGGTTCTTTTTTTCTGGTACGAACGCCTACCCTGCCCCTGGACGAACTGCTGGAAGCTAACGCGCACATTGCCAATGCGGGCCTGACCGGTTTAGCCGACCGGATGCGTCAGGTTTACGGGCAGGAACTCATGCGCGAGGCCATCTACCTGGCGTCGCCGGAGTTATACGCCGAAACGGAGCGGTGGCTCAACGGGGAGAAAAGCAGCCCCGACAAGGTAGAGCGCCTGCTGTATTCCCTCTACAAATACTACCTCCGAATGACCTCCCGCAGCACCCCCTACGGTTTGTTTGCGGGTTGCGCCACCGGAACCATCACCCACCAACCGAGCGCCATTCGCTTTGCTGATACCAAGCTGCGCAAACACGTTCGGCTCGATATGAACTACGTAGCCGAGCTGGCTAGCACACTCGTGCGGCAGCCCGCGATCAGGAGCCAACTCCGATTTTTGCCCAACAATAGCCTGTACCAGATTGGCGATCAGTACCGGTACGTAGAGTACAAACTCCGTAACAAAAACCGGTCATACCTGCTTGCGGGCGTGCGGGCCTCGGCCTATGTGAGCCGCGTGGTGGAAGCGGCTCAGGGCGGAAAAACAATTGACCAACTGGCGCAGATGCTTGTAAGCGACACCATCCGACTCGATCAGGCAACGGCGTTTGTCAACCAACTCATTGACAGCCAGATTTTGACCAGCGAACTGGAACCTACCGTTACAGGCCCCGAGTTTTTTGGGGTACTGCTCGACCGGCTCCGGCAACTGGACGGTACGGATGAGCTGGTGGAGCAACTGAGCAACGTAAAAGCGCTGCTGAATGGGTCCGACAGCCCAATCAGCCGGTATCTGTTTATCAAAGACGTAGTTGACCGGCTCACGGCTACCCAAAGCAAAGACCTTGTGCAGGTCGATACCTACTTTGCAACCGAGCGGGCTAACCTAAACCAGAACCTGCTGAATGAACTGACACAGACGGCCAACCGACTGCTGGAAGCGGGCAACCGGATGAAAAACAACGACCTCGACGAGTTTAAACGTCGGTTTTCCGAACGCTGGGAGGAGCAGGAAGTGCCCTTGCTGCTGGCGCTCGACAACGAGTCGGGTATTGGCTACGGAGCCACGGGGCAGGGTAAGGCCGACAACCTTGTCCTGCTGAAAGATTTGGTGATTCCGCGCCAGAAACGGTCGTCGACGCCCATGAACTGGACGAACGAGGCCCGGCTTCGGCAAGCGGTTTACACCCGGTTTCTGGGCCAGAACAGACAATCGGTGGAGCTGACCGAGGCCGATATCGACTCCATTGTCGACCCCGACCGGCCTAACCGGTTTCCGGCCAGTATGTATATGTTCGGGCAGCTCCTGGCCGGTAGCACCGAGGCTCTCGACCGGGGCGACTATACCTTTGTGTACGGCAACCTCTTTGGGCCAACGGCGGCTAATCTGCTCGGTCGGTTCTGCCACGGCGACCCAGCCCTGGCCCAATCGGTCAACGACCTGCTCCGGCAGGAGGAAGCAAGCCAACCTGAGGCCATTTTTGCTGAGATTGTGCACCTGCCCGAAGCCCGCACGGGTAATGTGCTGTTGCGCCCGCAGTTGCGGGATTACGAAATAGCGTACATGGGGCGGTCGGCAGCCCCCGACAGTCACTGCATTGGCGCCGACGACCTGCTCGTGTCTATTCAAAACGATGAGGTTGTTCTCCGGTCTAAACGCCTGAACCGCCGGATTATCCCCCGGCTTTCAACGGCCCATAATTTTACACAGGGCATTGCCGTGTACCGGTTCCTCTGCGATTTGCAGCATCAGGGCTACAGCCAGCCGTTTTCGTGGGACTGGGGCGTGTACCGCAAGGAGCCGCACCTGCCCCGTATCAGCTACCAGAAGTTTGTCCTGAGCTACGAACGCTGGTATCTGGAATCGAAAACGTACGCCAAATCACTTGAGAAAAGCCCAAATCCGGCAACGTTTGTGGCCGAGTTGCGGCAATCGCTCGGGTTACCCCGCTGGGTGGTCCTGCACGAAGGCGACAACGACCTACCCCTCGACCTCGATTGCTTTGCCGCCGGACAGATTCTGGTCGACAAGCTGAAGAAGAAAGACATTATTCTGTTTGAACACCTGCAAACGGTTGACCAGTGTTTTGTCGGTGATAAAAACGGAACCTACTGCCATGAGTTGCTTTTTCCGCTGCACGTAACTACCTCAACCCCCGTCCAGCCCCGGTTGCAGGCACCCGTCGGCACGGCGCTGCCCCGGCAGTTTATGGTGGGTAGCGAGTGGCTTTATGTGAAACTGTACGGCGGCAACAAAACCGCCGAACGGCTGCTGGTAGAGGTGATTAAACCGCTGGCCGAGGAGATGCTGGCGCAAAGGCAAATCGATAGCTGGTTCTTTATCCGCTATGCCGACCCGCTGCCGCACCTGCGTGTGCGTTTCCACGGTGACCCCAACTCGGGTTTCTGGGCCACGTTGCTGACACGGTTGCAGGCAGCAACTCAACCGTATCTGGACGAGGGTCTGCTCATGAAACTTCAGGTAGACACCTACCAACGCGAAATTGAACGGTACGGCGAGCCAACCATGCTCCTGAGCGAAACGTTTTTTTACCACGACAGTGTGGCTATTACCGACTTCCTGTCACTCATTGAAGGCGACGCGGGCGAGCAGTATCGCTGGCAGTTTGCCCTCCGCAACGTCGACCGGCTGTTTGATGATTTTGGATACTCACTCGACGAACGCCGTGCCCTTATTGATCAGATTGGCGCCGGTTTTCGGGCCGAGTTTGGCGGTTCGCCCACGCTGCTGCACCGGCTCAACGACCGGTATCGGGCCCACCGAGCCCTCGTGAACCAGATTTTGACACCCGAAGCCGATACCGACGAAATTGAGGAAGCCGTGGCCTGTTTCGAAAAACGGTCGCTGGCTCTCAAGCCGATGGCCACCCATCCGCTCGTGCAGGCCGACCGCGACCGGCTGATGCCCAGCTATATTCACATGACGCTCAACCGGTTTTTCCTATCGAAGCAGCGTCAGCACGAGCTAGTCATTTACCACTACCTGAGCAAGTATTACGAGTCGCAGATGGCCCGCCAGAAAAAGGGTGTCCTGCAACCGGCTTGAGAGATGGTTTATGGTTTCTTGTTCTCGCGAAACAACAACTTCATAATGAAAGCAATAATCATAAACCCAAAACGCAAGCTCAGTACGAAAGAATTGGCACGCAGATGACACGGATTAGACAGATTTTCACGGATTATTCATCAGCGCGAATTCGCTATATCGGCGCCATCCACGTTCGATTAGGAGTTTAAAGAATTGGCACGCAGATGACACGGATTGGTGGATTTTCACAGATTACTCATCAGCGCGAATTCGTTGCATCGGCGTTATCAGCGTCCCATTAGGAGTTTAAAGAATTAGCACGCGGATGACGCTGATTGGCTAATTTTCACGGATCACTCATCAGCGCGAATTCGCTATATCGGCGTCATCCGCGTCCAATTAACCTTGTACTTCTTGTCCAGTACTAAGAAACGTAAAACCAAAACCATAAACCCCTTTTCCCATGCCTGCTCAACTCGAAATCCGCAGTGAAGAGATTCAGGAAATTATGGGGTCGGTGCCTAAATGGCTCACCCGTTGGGGCAGCACTATTGTGTTTGCCACGCTCATGCTGTTGCTGATTGGTGCGTTTTTCTTCCCCTACCCCGACGTAGTCAACGCCCGCGTTCGGCTCGAACTCAAACGCCCACCGGAGCTGCTCAAAACCGGGCAGAGTGGTACATTGACCCACCTTGCCGTCCGGGCGGGCGAATTGGTGCGCGCCGGTCAACCGTTATTCACGTACCAACTCCCCGATGGCTCAACCCGGTCGGTGAATGCCCCGCGTAAGGGTCGGGTGCAATGGCTCCGCCCCCTCGCCGTAGGTGATGTGGCTCCAGCCCAGGAAGCCCTGATTGCCCTGCACGACACCACCCGACAATACGTGGCTACCGCCGAAGTAAACGGCGACGACATGGGTAGTATCCGGCCCGGAATGCCCGTTACGCTGCAACTGAGCGCCTATCCCGCCCAGAAATACGGCTCGCTCCAGGGTGAGGTATATGCCGTATCGCCCCTACCGGTAGAAGGCAACTACCAGGTATCGATCAAACTACCCACCGATCTGCGCTTCCAGCACGGGGGGACAGCCCTGCGTGAAGCGGTCCTGTCGGGAACGGCTCAGATCATCACCCAACAACGTCGTTTGTTAACCCAACTTTTCAGCAAATCGTAAGTCATGAACGCGACCCGTTTATTGCATATGCTGGTGCTGCTGAGCATCAGTACGGTGACAGCTTTGGCCCAGGAAACCGGCTACCGGTTGCCCCCGAATGAAATTGGGCGGGTCATTAACGCGACGGCCGCCCCTACGCTCCGGTTCCACCCAATTTCGCGCCGGACGCTACTGATCACGAACGAAGCCAGCCCGTCGATTCATGAAATGGCCCAGCCTGAACTCCGGCTGGCGGGTTTGCGGATCAATCCCCGCAACAACAGTCCCAGCCGTCAATTGTATATGATAGGGCTGGCTACCGGGCAGTTACCAACCACCCCGGCCAAAGCAAAGGAGACGGCCACCCGGCCCATTTTGGGGCTACCCGACGGCGCCCGTTTGAGCGAGCTCCGTTGGTCGCCGGATGGGCACCGCATCGCATTTTTGCGCCATACAGCCACCAAAATCGAACTCTGGACCGCCGATTTACGCACGGCTCAGGCCCGGCAATTGGGTCAGCTAACCGTCAATGCCGTTACCGGGAATAGTTTCGACTGGTTATCGGCCAGCGAGCGATTGCTGGTGAAAACGGTGCCCGCTAACCGCTTACCCCTACCCCAACCCGACGCCCAGGTAAGTGGCCCCCTTGTGCAGCATAACGAGGGAAGCCGAAAGGCCGGACGGACGTACCAGGACTTGCTCCGTACCCCCGCCGACGAGCAGACACTGGCCCATTATCTACACAGCCAATTGACGGTTGTCGACCTGAGCGGGCGCGCCCAACCGTGCGGCCAACCCGATTTGATTACCCAGTTCTCGGCCTCACCGAACAGCCAGTACGTGCTGGTAAAAAGTCTGCGCCAACCTTTTTCGTACACCCTGCCTTATAGCCGGTTTGCGAATAAAACGGTCGTGCTGAACCGGGCAACCGGCCAGGTAGCCTACGAGGTGGCTAACCTGCCCATTGCCGATCAGATTCCGCCCGCCCGCGATGCCGTGGCGACCGGCCCGCGCCAAATCGACTGGCGGAGCGACCAACCTGCCACACTCTACTGGGTGGAAGCGCAGGACGGGGGCGACCCCAAACAAAAAGCCGCTGTCCGCGACCGGCTGATGACCCACTCCGCCCCGTTTACCGGCCCGGCTCGCGAACTGACCCGCTCGGCTTACCGCATTTCAGGCGTGTATTGGGGCAACGACTCCACCGCCCTAATTGCCGACCGATGGTGGGCCAGCCGCCAACGGATCTGGCGACGGATTCGGCCGAATGCCCCCGACCGGACCGACACCCTGTTTGCTTTCTCAACGGAAGACCGGCAGGCCAATCCCGGTGACCCCGAACTGACCCGAAACGCCCAGGGTAAATTGTGCCTCGACCTTACCCGTACCAATCAGCTGGTGTTTTCGGGCACCCGCGTAGAACGGGGCGAAGAAGTCAGTTTTGCCGAACTGGTGAATGTAAACACACGCGCCCGAAAGCCGCTCTGGGCTTCACAAACCGACTTTGCCGAGGCATCGGAGGGTATGATCGACTCGGATAATTTGTGGATGCTCGTGAGCCGCGAAACGCCCGACACCCCTACCAACTACTGGTGTCGGCACCTGCCCACCCAAACCGAGTATCAACTGACCCACTTCCCAAACCCGTACCCCCACTTTACCAACCTCGAACGGATTCCGCTCCGGTACCAACGGGCCGACGGACTTACCCTCACTGCCGACCTTTGGGTATCGAGCGAGCACAAAGGCAAGCGATTACCCGCCCTGCTGTGGGCTTACCCGACGGAGTATCTGCAAAAACAGTTTGCCGGACAAACGGCCAAATCCTCGAACCGATTCAAGGCTTACTCCGAATTACCCACGCTTTGGGCATTGCGCGGATATGCCGTGCTGACCAATGTCTCGTTTCCCATCGTGGCCGATTCCGGCCGCAACGCCAACGATACCTATCTGGAACAGTTGCTGCTTAATGCGCGCGCGGCTCTGCAAGCAGCCCATGTATCGGGGCAGGTCGATACGGCGCGAGTAGCTGTGATGGGGCAGTCGTACGGCGCGTTTATGGTGGCTAACCTACTCACAAACAGTAACCTGTTCAAAGCCGGCATTGCCCTCAGTGGAGCGTACAACCGGTCGCTGACACCGTTCGGGTTTCAGTCGGAAGAGCGTACTCTTTGGGATGCCCCCGAACTGTACAACCGGCTGTCTCCGTTTTTGTACGCTGACCGGGTGGAGGCTCCGCTCTTACTCGTACACGGGCAGGCCGACAACAACCCCGGCACTCACTACATGCAAAGTGAGCGGTATTTCGCGGCTTTGCAGGGCCTGGGCAAAACGGCCCGGTTTGTGACGTTGCCGCACGAAAGCCATGCTTACGTGGCCACCGAATCGCTGCTGCATCTATGCTACGAAATCGACCAATGGCTCAACCGGTACCTGCCCCGCGAGGTGGCCCACAAGTAGCGTTTTGGGGGTATTCAGACAATGAGTTTATACCCCACCCCCCGCACATTGACAATTTGCAGGGCCGGGTCGTCGCGGAGGTGACGTCGGAGCTTCGTGATGAACACATCGAGGCTTCGGCCATTGAAAAAGCTATCGTCGCCCCAAAGTTCGAGCAGCACGGCGTTCCGTTCGAGCACCTGGTTTCGCTGTTCGTACAGTTTGCGGAGCAGTTCGGCTTCACGGTGCGAGAGTTGCACCTCCCGGCCATCGAGCGTTAGCTTCTGCTTGGCGGCATCGAACCGGTATCGCCCAATCGGGACGGCATCGGGCGGGTTGGCAGGCTTACGGTCACGTTCGCTCCGCCGAAGCAGAGCGTTAATCCGCACAATCAGTTCATCCAGGCTGAAGGGTTTTTTGAGGTAATCGTTGCCGCCCAGCTCAAACCCCCGCACCACGTCGGCGGTTTGTGAGCGAGCAGTCAGAAACAGAAGTGGCACGTCGGGGTCGGTTTGGCGCATCTGCTCCGCCATCGAAAAGCCATCAAGGTTAGGCATCATGACATCGGCCACCACAATATCCGGGCACTCCTGCCAAAAAAGGGTTAGTCCGGCCTCCCCGTCGGCTGCGTAGCGCACGGTAAAGCCTCGTACCTCCAGGCTGTCTTTGACAATCATGGCCAATGCCGGTTCATCTTCAACAAGCAGTACAGTTGGCATTGAGTTACGGTTTAGTTGTGGTGATTCAAAATACGTTACGGAAACGTAATGGTAAACTGCGTGCCTTTGCTCAGTTCACTCCGAAGCGCAATGGTCGCCCCATGTCGCTCGATCACCTGCCGGACGTACGCCAGCCCCAGCCCGAAGCCTTTCACCGGGTGTAAATCGCCCGTGGGAACGCGGAAAAACCGGTCAAAAATAGCCGACTGGTACACTTTGGCAATCCCGATTCCATTGTCGGCAACGGTCAGTTGCCAGCCGGTACCCATCCGCTCAAATGTTAGCTGAACCGTCACCTCTTCCCGTGAATAGTTGATGGCATTATCGATGAGATTATTCAGGGCATTGGAGAAGTGAATCCGGTCGACGGTAACGAAGGTACCAACCGGAATATCCACCCCAAACACAACCGGTTTGGGGGCTTTTAGCCGATGACCAGCCAATAGCTCGTCAACCAGCCCATTCAGGTCGACCGGTTCGGGACGGAGGCCGAGTTCGTGTTTTTCTTCGGTAGCCAAGCTCAGGACTTTATCGACCAGATCAGACAGGCGTTGCAGGTTTTGCTGCGAAATGGTCAGGTAAGCCTCTGTTTTGGCCGGGTTGTTCAGAGCCCCAAAATGTTGCAGGGCTTCAACGGCGGCCGTCACGGTGGCAATGGGCGTTTTAAGCTCGTGGGTCATGTTGTTGATGAAATCGTTTTTGATTTCCGACAACTTCTTCTGCCGCAGTATCGTGCTCATCATCAGCAGAAAGCAGCCCGTAGTCAGCAACAAAAGCACCACCGAAACACCCAGCAACCAGCCCATCCGGCGCACCAGATAGAACGAGGGCGTACCGAACGAAGCCCGCGCAAACCGGTTTTCGTTCGGTTTTACGCGCACCAGAATCGTGGTAATGATCTGTTGCAGATCCTCGGTATCCGAACGGATTAGCGACTGATACAGATCAATATCCTGCCCCGACGGCTCCGGGTCGACCTGTAACGTGTCGAGCAGAAATCGGGCGCCGATGCCCCGTTGTTCCAACTCCAACCAATACGCATACGCCAGTTCGCCCAAATCAACCGGGCGCCCACCTGGCTTCTGAACCAGCACCAGATTCGAAGTTCGGCGGAGCCGTGAGCCGGGCTCCGCACGGGGTGGCGGCCCCGGACTCCTCAAATCAGGCTCAGGCCCCTGAGCGGGGGCCAACACACCCGGACTTAGGCGACCAGGCAGCAAACCCTGAGCCTGCGAAAGCTGCCGCTGCTGCAACACCGAAGTGAGCGCATCCTGCACCGAACGATTAAACTGCTGACGGTAAATCTGATACGTACTCCAGAGCCAATACCCCTGAAACGCATAGATGCCAACCATACAAACGGTCATCAATCCCAAAATTGAACGAATACGTCGGTTCATACACAAAACTACACCGGTTGGGGAGCCTTCAAACGGGCGTTAACACTGTTTAACACTATCTAACAGTGCATTACAAAAGTCTGCCAGACCTTTGAGGTGTCAAATCAAACACATCTGATTCATGAAAACGACCTTCTGTTTTCTCGTTAGCGGCCTCACGGCGTTGCTGTTCTCCCCCTCCAGTCAGGCTCAAACAACCCCCACCTGGGCCGGGCAAATCTCGTACGAATGGGTCCAAAAAATTGACCCCGCCAGCCTCAAATTCCTCGACGACAATGGTGAGCTCATGAAACCGAGCGACCCCAACTTTCCGAAGGATATTCCCGACGCCCGCATTACGGAGCAAACCGTGCTTATCAATGGAACGCAGGCCAAAGTGACCCGCAACGACGAGGAGTTTCGGGCCGCCAATGGCCCCGGCGGGCAAAGTCGGGTGATGGGGCGGCCCTTTAGCGAGCAAACGTACCTTGACCTGAATGGCCTCAAAAAAGTGACGATTCTGACGGTGGGGCAAGGTGCCGAAGCCAAAACGTATCAGGCCGAAACGCAGATGACACGCATTAGCGGCTGGCAACAAACCGATCAAACCCGGAAAATAGCCGGGTACACCTGCCGAAAAGCCACCGTGCCATTCAAAAAAGAGACCTATGCGGTCTGGTTCACCACCGACCTGCCATTCAGCTACTCACCCGTGCCTGAACTTACCCCCGAAAAAGGCACGGTGCTGCTCATTGAAGGAAGTAAAGAACAGTTCAGGGCCACCAAAATACGCAAAGCAGCCGCCGACCCAAGCGTGGCCAAACCGAACGTGAAAGCGCAGAAGGTGTCGCCTGAGCAACTGCTCGAACTGCGCCAGAAAGCCGTATCTGACTTTGTACAGAAGCACGCCCGGCCTGGCTTTGGTGGGTAAGCCATCGCCCTACCCTACCCTTTCCGGCTTTATCTACTCCAAATTGACCCTTTGCATGAAACCGGTTTTTCTCATCCTGAGCCTTTTACTGTCTCTGAGCGGGCTCGCTCAACGCACCGCACCGCGCACCGAGTTGGGCGGTATGGTGGTCGATTCGGCCACGGCCAAACCGCTGGGGCAGGCATCGGTCTCGCTGCTGAACGCTCGCGATTCCAGCTACGTGACGGGCACAGTCACCGACAACGACGGCCTGTTTATGCTCCGCAACCTGGCGTCGGGCAGCTACCGGGTTCTGGTTACGTACCTCGGCTACCGAAATGGCTCGCAACTGGTGGCAGTGAAGCCCGGCGAAGCTTCGGTACAGGTGGGTGTGCTGCGCCTGGTGGAGCAGAGCCAACAGTTGGGCGAGGTGGTGGTTCGGCAGGAAAGCGCACCGGTTACGATCCGGCAGGATACGGTAGTGTTTAACGCCGGTTCGTTTAAAACGCAGCCCAACGCGCAGGTCGAAGCACTTCTCCGTAAGCTACCGGGCGTGGAGGTAAGCCGCGACGGCACGATCAAAGCCAACGGACAAACCGTAAACCGGGTATTGGTCGATGGTAAGCCGTTTTTCGGCACCGACCACCGCATGGCTACCCGCAACCTGCCCGCCGATATTGTCGATAAGGTACAGCTGTTCGATCAGTCGTCCGATTTGTCGTCGTTTTCGGGTATCGACGATGGGAACCGCGAACCAACCCTCAACCTGACGCTCAAACCGGACAAACGGAAAGGGTATTTCGGGCAAAATGAGCTGGGTTTGGGTACAGCCCGTGACGATCAGGCAAATCGGTATTCGGGACGGCTAAATTTGAACCGATTCAGCGCCAACAACGACGGCAGGCGGAAACAGATTTCGCTTATTGGGCAGGCCAACAACCTCAACCAGCAGAACTTTAGTCTGGGAGCAGGTGGGCCATCGGGGCCGGTCGGGAACCCGGAAGGCCCCGGTGGCGCAGGCCCCCAGTCGCCCACCAACGTTATTGAGGTACGAGCCGGGGGAGTCAATTACCGTAGCGACGGCCGCCGTAACGACAGCCGCCGGAATAAACACGGGCATCGGGCCGAGATTGCCATGAGTTATTTTCTGACTCAGGGCATCACGGTAACGGATGGGCAAAGTCGGCGTACGAGCATCTTACCTGAACGCCCCCTCACCACCGACGCAAGCCTGTACAGTCAAAACCGGCAACTGAACCACCGGTTCAACGCTCGACTCGACTGGCAACTCGACTCGCTCACCAACCTGCGCCTGACACCGGGCCTCGTGTGGCAAACTGCCGATTTCACCAGTCGGCTGTCCAGCCGGTCGGTGCTGCTGGGCAATGGTATGGGGTCCGCCGTTCAGCCGGTCAATACGGGCGAAACCGCGTTCAACTCGGCCCAAACGGGGTTCAACGGCACCAACAACCTATTGCTCACGCGTAAATTCCGACGCGAAGGCCGTACCCTGTCGGTGAACCTCAACTCGGTCATGACCGATGGGCAAACCCAGGCCCTGAACCGTTCGACCAACACGTTTTTTGATTCAACCGGCACTAACCCTTCGTCCAACCGGCTGAACGGGCAAATAGGGCAAGCGAGTTTTACCAATCAGCACGTGCTGACCCTGTCGTACACCGAGCCGGTTTCGTTTACGCAAAAAGTGGAACTTCGGTACGTGTATTCAATCAACAACAGCCACGCCGACCGGCAGGCTACCGACCAAAATGAAGCAACCGGCCTGTTCGACCGCGTAAACCTCCCGCTCACGAATCGGTTTGGCAGTTCGTTTGGGGCGCACCGGGCGGGTGCTACGTTTCAGACCCAGCGACTGCGCTACAAATGGGCGGTTGGGCTCGATGCCCAGCAGGCACATTGGCAACTCCACAACCGCACAGACCAAACGGCGGAGCAACGGTCTTATGTCAACCTACTGCCCAACGCCCTGTTTAGCTACACCTTTTCGGGCAACCGAAACCTGCGCCTGCAATACCGCACCCGGCTTTCGGTGCCTTCGGTTGGGCAACTGCAACCCGTGCTCGACAATACCAACCCGCTCCAGATTCAGGTTGGCAACCCCCGGCTGGACCCGGAGTTTTACAACACGCTGGTGCTGGTGTACAACGCGGCCACCCGGTTTTCGAACCAGAGTTTCTCGGCTTTCGCGAGTGTCAATCAAAGCAATAACCGGATTTCTACCGCCACCATCATCAGTCCGGCGGGCGTACAAACTACCCAACCGGTCAACGCCGGGGGTTTCTGGTCGGCATACGGGTCGGTTGCGGTAGGGCGCACCCTGCAACCATCCAAATTGGGGCTTACCTTCACCACGAATCTGGGCCTCAGCCGGTCGCGGAGCTTTATCAACGGCGACGCCAACGAGACCATCAACCGGAGTGTGGGGCAGGGCGTGCGTCTGCAATCGAGCTACAACGAGCATTTAGACTACGGCCTTAGCGGCAACCTGACCTACCAAACGGCTTCGTACTCGCTCCTGCCAAACCAGAACGCGGCTTTCTGGTGGCAACACGCCACCGCCGACCTGTTCTGGAAGTTGCCCTTCCGGCTGGCTCTCACCACCGACCTGACTTATACAGGCACCACCGGGCGGGCTGCGGGTTTCAATCAGCGGTTTGTGCTCTGGAACGCGGCCTTATCGCGGCATTTTTTCAAAGGAGACACGGGCGAGCTACGGGTGCAGGTGTTTGACCTCCTCAACCAGAATCGAAGCCTGATTCGTAACACAACCGACACCTACATTGACGATGTGCAGAATCGGATTTTACGTCGGTACCTGCTCGTGAGCTTCGTGTATAACCTGCGTCAGTTTGGGCGTTGAACCGGAGACAAGGCAGCAGTTACCTAAACAAAAAACGTCCTGAACACGCCTAATGGCCTATTCAGGACGTTTTTACGAATTACCCAGCTACTATTTATCCCTTAAAAACGCTTCACCGAAACCGGAATAAGCGCGAAATTAAGGGACCCCAACTGCTTGTTTGGACCGATAACCGGGCGAAATAGTCGCTCGGACATGTCGAGCCACTGCACGATTTGAATAGACAAACTTTCGAGGGTATTCGTGAAATTCTGGTATATATTCATGGGTTGTACGTGTTTTACTATTGAACTTACCTAAGAAGCTGTTAGGCTAAGGGGACAGGGTTGACTGCCAACCCGTGAATCAAATAAACGCCCTCCCGAATGGTTACGTTAAGGTGTTTTCCTTCCCAATTGGCCATATCCACGCTCTGTAAATCAATGGGGGTTAATACCATCGATTTAGGAAAAAGGGTGCCGTTGGGGAGCTGCACCGGTAGCCGGGTTTTGAAACCGGTTGGTGTAGCAATAAACAAGTAGTTAAAAATTATGGTCATTGGGTACGTGTCTGGAGTGTCAATAGGCTGCAAGGGTCCCGTTGGGCCGAATCGTAAATTCATCTTCAAAGCCAAGCACCACCACGGTCAAATCGCGGGCGGCCGGAAACTCGCGCAGAAATCGTTGTGTTGCCAACTCCTCGCTACTATTGAGGTAGGCCTTTCGGCACGGCTTGGGCGAAATAGAGCTGTAGGCAGTAACAACGGTAAGTGTATTGGTGCTGGTTTTCATAACACATGTGTCTGCAACGGTTGGCGGCTAATGGTTTATATTCTAACCGGCTTTTGTAGGTCTGCCTATGCGGGGGTGAAAGAAACGGGGGCTACACCGCCCATATTTCGAGTCTTTTTGCGGGGCCGGTGAGGGTTTCTCAATGCTTGAATGCAGGTGAACTCAGTAGGCCATTGAAAGGTGCTTTATAGTACAACACATTTGACAACAAATCGCTTTAATTACTTTGGAGAATTGTCTCACAAATTTGGATCGGGGTAAATTAAGGGGCGGTGGTGTAATTATTTGCACGCAAGTAGTGTTGCTCTACTGAAAGCAAGGCTGAATATGGACTTAATGCCGGCCGCATCTATCGCCCGCAGAAGTTAATTCCAAGCCACTGTCAATCAAGTACTTTAACAGACAAGCTATCTGTAACCCCTACTTCTGTTTTGCGCTGATTGGGGCCGAGCTTCTTCTCTTTCTCAGGCAGTATTTCTGCTACTTCTCCCCCGATTCCGGCAACAGCCCTTGCATAGTTTGCGACCATGTGCCGATTATTTTTTCACCTCTACATGTCCCAAACAACATGCGCATCAATTTCGACGAGCTCTTCACGGTTGAAGGCCAGATTATTACCCCCAAAGTGCGGATTAATATTTTGAGTGCAATTCGGGGAGGTCCCGAGATTTGTATGCTCAACAATACCATCAATGGCGTTGACCCAATCACCTGGCAGGGTAAAGACTTACAAGTCGATGTTACGGGTTCCGGCGATACACTCGAATATTACATTTGGGGGTTGGCTAATACAGGATTATAGTCTACGCAGAATAAAAAAAGCGCTCTGGGAATCGATCCTCAGAGCGCTTTTTGCTGGCGTTAATACGCACCCACCGACATTCTAACTGGCTCCTTAACCCGCTTCTCGAGCGGCCGACCGAGCTTGTGCAACATACGGTAGTGTGAATAGAGCGCCGAGCCAAAACTTTTGTTTTCGAGGTATGGCAGGCCATACTCTGCCGCCGTAGCCCGGACAATTGGTGCCAGCGCCGGGTAATGAATATGGCAGACCTTTGGGAACAAATGATGCTCAACCTGCCGGTTCAGTCCTCCGCAAATGAAAGCCGCCACAGGGCTACTGGGCGCAAAATTAGCTGTGGTCTGCAACTGATGGCTGGCCCAGGTATCGGGCATGGTGCCCGATCCATGCGGCAACGGAAACTCGGTTCCTTCCACTACATGCGCCAATTGAAACACAAGCCCAAGCACAAGCCCTTCGGCCAAATGCATAGCCACAAACCCCAGCAGTACCTGCCACCACGCCAGCGGCAACACGAGGTACGGCACGATCAGAAAGGCAATGTAATACAGGCCTTTGCCCACAAACAAATTGATGTGCTCGCGCCGTGGGTGTTTAGGCGTTTTGTGCTGCCCAATCTGCTTCTGGTAAAACTTCTTGTAATCTTTCCGGGCCACCCAGGATAACGACGCCAGTGCATAGAGCGGAAAGGTGTAAATATGCTGAAACCGGTGCCAGGCAAACAGCGGGTCTTCGGGGTTGAGCCGTACCAAACCGGGCGCCAGTTCAATGTCTTCGTCGTGTCCCGGAATATTGGTGTACGTATGATGCACCACATTGTGCGTCAGTTTCCAAACGTACGGGTTGGCCCCTAGCAGGTAAAAACTGTTGCCCATCAGCCGATTGACCCACGGCCGGGCCGAAAAGGCGCCGTGGAGCCCGTCGTGCGAGACATTGAACCCAATGCAGGCCGCAAACACGCCCAACACGATACTCAGCCCAAGCATAGCCCAGACCCCGAACAGATTTGACAGAATTAAGCCGTACAAGACTACATATCCGGCAAGAAAAAAAATGGCTTTAAACCACATGGCACCATTGGCGTGGGAGGAAATACCCTGCCCGGCAAAATAAGCGTCGACCCGCCCGCGCAACGTAGCATAAAACGTAGACGAGTGAGCGGCCGTAAACTTCAGATTGTTTGACATCAAATAGGGGTTCAATTACAGAAAACGGGTATGATAACCCATGCAAGCCCCCAACCGTCGGGCCAAATAGGGCATCGGTACAGACAGTTGGGTGCTAATTGAATTGGTAAAATGGATAGACCGGTTGCGGTTTTAATGATGATCGGCCGGGCGATCTCGATACTGATTTAAGCGCAACCGGGATATAAAAATCGGAAGTCCGGCGTGACTAGTGAGCAAGAGAAGAGCCTCAGATGAGCGAACCAAGCTTGTAAGCTACCGCCTTTTGCGCAGAATCCAACCGGAGGAGGATGTTAACCGACAAATTAATAGACGATCTGTATCAATAGAACGACCGATATAGATAAAGATTGCGCATTTGTTAATTTACAGAGGCACCTCCCCTCGAAAGAAGTGCCCTTTTGTCATTTACTTAACCATCAGCTTCAGGTCAAAAACCCCTTTGCCCACTTTCAGTTGTTTCCGGGTTGTTTGGATCAGAACACTACGGGTTGCCCGGTCCTCGGGCGAGAGGGCAAATTCCCCTATCCAGAATACTTCTGTTTAGTTCTGCTCAATTACAGATAATCCTTCCAGACTTTAACTTTATCCACGATTGCTTCTGTAGACCGGCTAAATCGGATTAATTGTTCACCGGGGTTTTCCTTACACACCGTCAGGTATAATTCACAAAACGGAATGGGGCCTTCGCTGATGCACCGGGCCAATGCCTGTTGCCCTTTGTACTTCTCAATTACTTTGGCCATTCGGTATCCCGTATCATAGGCGGTTTCATCAAAGGCAAGGGTAAACCCGATGTTGTACAGCTCGTTGAGGTTGGCGGTCGAATCATGGTAAGCCGAAAACAGCAGGCTCTCAAATAAGGCAAAGTTCTGACGAGCCCGATTACCATTCCGTTGATATCCTTCCCGTTGACTTTTGGCAAACGACTTCGGCGCGTTGATTTTGGTAAAATCCGCCACCAAATTAGCGCTGCCCTCCCCCCAGAGGTTTTCGAGCATCACGTAAGCGTTCACGATTGGCTTAGGTGGGGGCGAAGTCGATTTTTGCTTCACCCGATTCTTGTCTCCAATACCCTGTACAGAGTGGTAGAGTTCATGTGCCACCAGATACACCAATCCTTCGTAATCATCCCCTATTTTTTGCAAGGCCAAATTAAACGTGTTGGGGTCGCCCAAGACAAACCCCAACGCACCACCTCCGACCAGAAAACAAGCCCGGACCGAGGCTTTGATCTGGTTGGGCGTGTAGGGCCGAATCAGGGCTTTGACATCATCAGTAAAGGTAGACTTCGCTTCGAGTTGCCTGATAAGCTGCCGAACTTCGCCCGCATTTGCCTTAACCGACTTCCAATCATAGGGATCATGCCCTTTCACAGTACCCGTTTGGACTACCTCGCGCAACGTTTGTTTGAATACCGCTTCGGTTCCTGACTGGTCGTAACCCGACACTTTTTTGATCAATTGCTGACTACCGAAAAGCCGGGCAATGCGCTCCAGCTCGGCATCGGTCACCTGATTTTGGGTAAGCAGACCCGTAATCGCGTTGGCACTCTCATAATCAAGCTGTATAGCCAACCCGTCGGTACCCGAGGGCGTTGACGTTAGCTGGCCATATGCGGTGCAAACCGACATGCTTACTAAGAGCAAACTAATAATGGGGCGGCACAGAGTCTGGAATCTCATAAAGTCGACAGTTTGCGGACGAGTGAATATATAAAAAACTCGTGCAAACACGTACGCGGGAGGCCTTAATCCCAAACTAAATGCCGGGAAAGACTGTCCCGCACACAACTTAGCGTAAATTTATACTCAGTTACATTTTACTATTAATTAACCTGTTTGTAAGTTTAGAGATTTGGAGTGTGAGTCCATATACATGTCAACACCTTCCTGAGTTTCCATTGATGAATGCTAACCCTTTCTGGAAGATTACGTATCCGTTTTTACCGCTCTTTGCCGTTTTTGTATCGTTTACCACCTTTGGTCAACCGATATTTTCCAAAATTGACCAGGCGCCCCCTGCCGAACGAGTGCGTATGGCGTTGTTGTACTTCGACACGTGTCAGGCCGTCGCGAAAAGTAAGCTGGTAGCCTTTGCGCAATTGGATAAACTGGATGCCATTGCCCGGCGTCGGCAGGACGAGCAGCTTGGGCGGTACGGTCGGATGCTGCGCGACACGTACGCCAAAAACGACCCCAAACGTACTCACACCCAGAATGCCGAACTCTTCCTACAGACGGCCGCACAGGCCGACTCACGCGACGACGAGCAGATAGCCAGTGTGTGCGAGCACTTTGCCGGACAGTATTATTATCTGGCCGAAGACTTCGGCAAGGGGTTTCAGTACCTGCTGTCGGCAAACCGGCGATTTCGTCAGATTGGCTACCGGAACATTCCCGAAATTCACCGCTACCTCTACGAGCTGGCATTTAATTACTATTACCTGAACGACGACGAAAAAGTAGTCGAGCTACTGACCGAAGCCACCCGGTACCCACCTTTCAACCCTAACCTGCATATCCAGACGTACAACACCCTGGCCATGGCGCAGGCCCGGCAACTGGGCGACTCACCGAAAGAATGGGGCCTGGCGGTGCAAAATTACAGGCGGGCTTACCAATTGGCGGTTCACTACCGTGACTCGGTCTGGATCGGGATTGCCAATGGAAACCTGGGGGGCTTATTTGTGAAGCTGAAGCAGTGGCCCCAAGCCCTCAACGCCCTCCGAATTGATTACCGGCTCGTAATGCGCGATGCGGCAAACCGGGGGTATCCGCTCACCACAGCGGTGGCGCTCGCCCGGGTGTTTTATGAACTGGGGCAGCTGGACAGTTGCCGCTATTATCTGAATGAGGGCAAACGGATGAGGCTACTACAGCGCGTAACCGGCAACTATATCGTAAACGTTCAGGACGATTTGTTCTGGCTACGCTATTATGAGACCTATCGACTGTATGCCCTGACAACGGGCAAGCCTATCGAGTCGGCACGGGCGGCTGATAGTGTGCTGAAATACCAAAACCGGATCGACAAACGGTACCGCTCCAAAGCCGCTACGCTGGCCGAACAGCGCCTGCTTATTCAGCAGCACGAGGCAGAGGTAGCCGAACTCAACCAGCGCAGCCAAAATCAGCGCTTGTTTCTGGGCATGGGGGTGGGGCTATCGCTCCTGGTGGCGCTCCTGCTCGGCTTTCTGTACCGGTATAGTCAAGCCCGACGCCAACGGGAAGCGCAGGCCAACGCCCAACGCGAAAAACAACTGGAGCGGGAAAAACAAGCCGTAGCCGCCGAACGCGACCGGGCCCAGGCCGATCTGGCCCTTTTTTTGAGCAACCTCCGGCAACTCGAATCCGAACATCATCTGGCCAATGCCAGCTTGCTTACCCCCGACGATTGGGAGGAATTTCGGAAACGGTTTGAACGGGTACACCCCCAATTTTTTATGCAGTTACGGTCGCAGTTTAACGACCTGACGCCCGCCGAAGAACGGCTTCTGGCTCTCTCGAAACTGAATCTGCACAGCCGTCAGATGAGCCATATGCTCGGCATCTCGACAGATTCAATCCGTAAAACCCGCTACCGGCTTCGCAAAAAGTTTGGTATTGCGGGCGATGCCAAACTCCTCGCCCTCCTCGACGAGCCCGCTACTGATCTCTAGCAAGGAACTATATATCAACGGCTTATAATTTTGTCCACGCTTTTGTCCACGCCCCTGAAAACCGGTTTTCAGGGGCGTTTTAGTAGGTTCATGGGCCAATCACTACCCATATCGTATGTCATACACATCTATTTCCCTGAACCCAACCGGGCAGGCACCAACGCACCGCCCGGCCCCGCGCAACCTTCGCCTGTTTCAAGTTGTACTGGGTATTCTGTTTACCTGTTGCCTGAACCTAAATACGCTGGCGCAGGCCACCTGGACAGGGGCCACCAACACCAACTGGAACACGGCCAACAACTGGAGCACCGGAGCCGTACCCACCGCCAACGTCGATGTAATCATCCCCGACGTGACTAACGACCCCACTATTGGCAACGGCACGGGGGCACTGGCTAAAACGGTGGAGGTACAAGCCGGGGGAAAACTGACCATAGCCAGCTCGGCTTCGCTGACGGTGAACGGTGAAAAGACAGTTTTAGATTTTCCATTTACCTTTTTCAATGATGGCACGGTCACCAACAACGGTAATTTGATCATTGGCAGTACTACCTCTAGTGGTTTTTTTGGATTATGGAATAGATCAACCTTCAACAACAATTCAGGGGCTACCATTCAGATTGACCGCACTAAGAATAGGGGCCTTAGTCATGAAAGGGGTACATTCTCCAACGCTGGCCGTATCATAATCGGGAATAGCACTAATATTGGAGCTTATGGTCTGTATATTGGAGATAATGGGGGAATTACTAATGGAACTTTTACTAATCAGTTGGGGGGGGAAATCCAGATTGATCGCTCTACTCTATCCGGTTTATATGTGCTGGTCGGTACGTTTTCCAATTCAGGCCGACTAATTATTGGCGCAAATGCCAGCGTGGGCAGATATGGTCTCGGTGTCTCAAATAACTTTACAAACGAAGCGAGCGGAGATATCCGGGTTGATCGATCAACAGATATTATTTTGGTCATAACCACAGGTACGATCGTAAACAGAGGGGCTATCCGGTTGGGAGCGAGCGCATTGCTAGGACCGAATGCTCTTCAGGTAGGGTTTATAGATCAAACGGGTACCTTCACAAACGAGGGCTGCTCGGCGTATCTATTCATTGATTCCGACAAAAAGTTAGCGACCTTAAATGGTACATTCACTAACTCGGGAACCATTGTCGAGAAAGGCAGCGGCAACAGCAACATCACCACCAATTCGGGCGTGGTGCAGAACCTTAACGGGGGCACCATTACCATTACTAACAACACAGGCCTACTCAGCACGCAGGCTGGTGCCCTCTGGACGGGCTGCACCAATACCGACTGGAACACGGCCACCAACTGGAGCACCGGAGCCGTGCCCACCGCTACGGATGATGTCGTGATTCTGGACCGCCCGAACAAACCCACCATCGGCAACGGCACGGGGGCGCTGGCCAAATCAATCGAGGTGCAGACCGGGGCTAAACTGACCGTAGCCAGCTCGGCAACGCTGACGATCAATAACTCGAAATCTATTTCGGAAGAGCTGACGGCTGGCTTTTGGAACCGAGGGACTGTGGATAACAGCGGCTTTATCGTATTGGGCAACACGGCTTCTGTGGGGATGCAGGGCCTCCGAAACGAAGGCACCTTCAATAATACGGGCGGGACCTTGCAGATTGATCGAAGCACGAGTCGTGGTCTGCATAATGGTATTTCACCTATTGGTCCCTTTACCCCTACGCTAACCAATTCAGGCGTTATCCGCGTGGGAAGCATTGCCGATATTGGCGACGAAGGCCTGTACGCTTCGGGTATCGTAACGAATCAGGCCGGGGGGGTAATTGAGGTGGATCGGGCAACGGGTAGAAGCATTGAGGTGTTCTCCACCCAAAAGTCCACCAATCAGGGGTTGATCAAAGTCGGCTCAAGAGGGGTTACGTCAAACTGGGGTTTCTACTGCAACACCCAATTCGAAAACGAGCAGGGTGGTCGAATTCAAATCGACAATAGTTCGTTTGCAGGTCTGGAAGTTCGGAATGGGGCCACCTTTACCAATTCAGGCACGATCACCGTTGGCTCGCAGGGTCCCGTAGGGCGATTTGGCATTGGTGCCAACTCCCAATTCATCAATAATGCCGGAGGTATCATCCTGATTGACAATTGTACAGAAGCGGGGATGGAAGTCAATCAGTATGGTTCTAACAGAGGCAACGTAACCAACTCGGGCATCATCCGGATGGGTTCCAACGTCTCCGTTGGCCCCTATTCAATTATAGTCAACTCGGGCACTGATTTCTACAACTCGGGTTGCTCGGCGCTTCTATTGATCGACTCCGATAGTCAAATCACCACTTACCCATTTTCCAATTTCACCAACTCGGGCACCATTATCGAAAAAGCCAGTGGTGATAGCAATATCCGAATCAATTCGGGGGTGGTGCAGAACCTCAACGGAGGGGCGTTTACCATTGACGATAATTCAGGCCTACTCACCACACAGGCCGGTACGCTCTGGACGGGCTGCACCGATACCGACTGGAATACAGCCTCTAACTGGAGCACCGGGGTTGTACCCACCGCCAATGACGATGTCGTGATCGCCAACGTGACCAACAAGCCTGGCATCAGCAACGGCACAACCGCTCTGGCCAAATCGGTTCACGTTCTGAGCGGGGCTACACTCACCCTTAACAACTGTGCATCGCTGAGTGTATTCGGTACGTTCCGCAACGAGGCTACCGTAACCAATAATGGCTTTCTGACCCTCAACACCAACCAAACCCATACCAACACCGGCTCATTTATCAACGACGGTGTGCTGGTCTATCCGCAGGGCAACCCCATTCAGGGGGTGACCAATAACAAGATCATTGCCCAATCCATTCTGAATTCCTGCGGATTAACCGTGAACCCCGCCCTGCAAATTGGCGGCAGCAACAACCTCACGGTGGGTACAACCTGGTACCAGAACGCCAGCCTGACAACACAGGCCGGTACGTATGCCGCCAACACCTTTACCGCTACTAACCTCACAGCTGGGGGCACCTACCCGGTGTTTTTCACCATTACGGACCCAGCCAACAGTTGCACCCGGACCATTTCCATTCCTGTTACCCTCAACACCCCGCCCACGCTCTCGTTGGCGGCTTCCGGCTCGGTCACCTGCGCTAACCCAACCGTCACCCTGACGGCCTCGCCCGCCGGGCAGGGTACCTACCGATTCGCCGGGCCGGGCCTCAATCAGACGGGAGCGGGCAACACCGCCACCATTGCAGCCGGGGGACTCTACTTCGTGACCGTCACAGCCGCCAACGGCTGCACCGCCACGGCCACCACTACGGTTGAAAGTGCCACCAACGCCGTCAACGCGACCCTTGTCGCGTCCGGCTCTATTTCCTGTAGCAATCCGACTATCCTCCTCACCGCTGCACCCGCCGGAGCCAGTTACGCCTTCAGCGGACCCGGCCTCAATCAAGCAGGCCAAACCAATACCGCTACCGCATCAATTCCGGGCACCTATTCCGTCATCGTCACCGGTGCGGGTGGATGCACCGCCCTGGCCACCGTATCCGTCACCGGCAGCACATCAGCCCCAATCGTAACCATCAACGCGGCTCCAGCAGCCACCGTATCCCAGGGACAGAGCGTCACCCTAACCGCCAACGGGGCAACTGCCTTCCTCTGGAACACCGGAGCAACCACGGCCGCCATTCAGCCACCCACCTCCGTCACCGGCTCAACCGTCTTCTCCGTTACCGCCACCGGGACCAACGGCTGCACGGCTACCGCCCAGTTTACCCTTACCGTGCTCAACCCAACCGTATTCTGTGGGGCTGATCCCGCTACCCTAGGCACGCCCCTCACCCTGCTCGAACCCGCCTACAACTGCAACACCGGACAGATCCAGTTCCGTATCAGCGGGGGCAACGGGGCTCCTGTCACCTACGCGGCCATCGGCATCACCGCCCCCACCACCTCCTGCTCGGCCATGGTCGACACCCAGCTCGCTCAGGACATCCGCAACCTGAGCCCCAACGTGGAGCCCTTCACCATCCTGGCCACCCAGAATGGCATCACCGTCTCCCTCCGCTGGGACGCCCGCGCCACCTGTGCCGGGGGCGGAGGCAACACCCCGCCCACCCTCGCGAATGCCGTCGGACCACAATCGGCCACCGTCGGTGTGGGCTACAGCCTCAATGTGGGCTCTGTGTTTACAGACAGCCAAACTCCCGCCAGCTTAGTACTTTCAGCGGCCGGCCTGCCCGCCGGGCTGGCTCTCACCGGCAACACCCTCACCGGCACACCCTCTCTGTCGGGTGTGAGCACCATCACCCTCACCGCCACCGACCCCGGCGGGCTCACCAGCAGCACGAGTTTCCAACTCACCGTCAGCAACCCCGCCAGCCAAACCACCACCCCGCCCCCCTCGGGCAGCGCCCTGGCCGCTACCCTGGTGAGCTACAACTGCTCGGCCGGGGCCATCACCTTCGGTTTCTCCGGCGGCAACGGGGCACCTGTTGAGTACCTGACCATCGGCGTGACGGGCTGGACGACCAACCCCAGCCATATCGTTGAAGCGGGTCTGCGGCTCGATCCTAAGCCCATCACCATCCGCGTCCGCCAGAACGGTGTGGAGGGAACGCCCTTCCTCTTTGACTTCGGTGCTTTCTGCGCAGGCAACCCACCCGCTCCCCCGTCCAACACTCCACCTACCGTGGCCAATGCCGTAGGGCCGCAGTCGGCAACCGTGGGCGTGGGCTACAGCCTGAATGTGGGCAGCGTCTTTACAGACGCCCAGACGCCGGGCAGCATCGTACTATCAGCTTCGGGCCTGCCCGCTGGGTTAAGTCTCAACGGCAGCACCATCTCAGGCACGCCCTCCGCATCGGGCGTGAGCACGGTGATTCTGACAGCCACCGATGGGGGCAGCCTGAGCAACAGCACCAGTTTTGTGCTCACTGTGAGTCCGGTAGGTAGCAGCACCTCGACCCCACCCGTGAGCGGGCCGCTGGCCGCGACGGTGGTAGGCTACAACTGCCAGACCGGGGCCATCACCTTTGGGGCAACGGGCGGCAACGGATCAGCGGTGGAGTACTTCGCCATCGGCATCACGGGCTGGACATCGAACCCCAACGGCACCATCGAGGCCGGACTGCGGGCCGACCCCAAGCCCGTCACGATTCGGGTACGGCAGAACGGTGTGGAGGGCACGCCGTTTGTGTTCGACTTTGGCCAATTCTGTAGCCGACCGGCCCGGATAGCGACGGAGGCCCTAACCGAGCTGGAGGTGGTTGTACTGGGCAACCCCACGTCCGAGAACTGGGTGGACGTAGAGGTAGCCAACCCCGCCGGGGAGGCTGTTCAACTACGGGTCGTCTCGGCACAGGGGCGGGTGGTGAGCAGTCAGCTGGCTGCTACCACAGGTGGTCCGGTGCGGCAACGGGTGCAGTTGGGCACCGGTGCGGGCACATATCTGCTGCAAGTCGCGACGCCCACCCGTCAGAAAACGGTGAAGGTAGTGCGGCAGTAAAATCTGAATTAACTAACCTATATGAAAACGGGTAGGGTCTCCAATGTCCTACCCGTTACTTTTTCGCTACTTCTCAGCAACCAACCGGCGGTACTCCGTTGGGCTTTTGCCTGTAATCTGCCGGAAATACTTGTTGAAGCCCGAGAACTGGTTAAACCCGCTCTCGTAGCAAACCTGCGCCACACTCAGGTTCCCCTCCATGAGTAGCTTACAGGCGTGTTGAATGCGCAACTCGAGCAAAAACTGGCTGTACGACTTCCGGTTGCGGGATTTAAAGTACCGGCAAAACGAATTAGGGCTGATATTGGCTACGGCAGCTATCTCTTCCAGACTTATTTTCCGCCCAAAATTAGCCAGACTATACGCGTAAATCTGGTTGATCCGGTCGGTGTCGGCATCGTCGAAAACGGGCGAATAGCCGTTCCGGCACAGGACCTCCAGTTCGTCGGACTGGGCTAACAGGGCCAGAATCTGCAGCAACCGAATGAGCCGGTCTATCCCCGCGCTGCCCGCCAAATGGCGAAGTCCCGCTACCACCTGATCGCGGCAATGCCCCTGCACCCGGAGCCCCTGCCGGGCTTTCTCGAGCAGGCTTCCCAACAGTCGGTTTTCGGGCAGGGCCAGAAACACATCACCCCAGAAGTCGGGCCGGAAGTGGACCACCGTCGCCTGAGCAAACAGCCCCTCCTGCTGGGCGAAATACACCTCGTCGCAACGCCAGTAATGCGGCAGATTAGCTCCCACCAGCAACACATCGCCGGGGCCAAAGTGCTGAATACTGTCGCCCACAAACTGGGTTCCGCTGCCCGACTCGATATACACCAGCTCAATTTCGGGGTGGTAATGCCAGCGATTGTAGAAGTAAGGGGTCACATCCCGACGCACACTGAACGAGTTATCGGCCAGCAGCGGCACTTTGAGTAATTGTGGCTTCATCCACCAGATTGCCCGAATAGGCGCTTTATTAAGCCCAAAAATGCTAATTGAGTGGTAAAAGTAGCTAATCTGATAAAATTTGTTCGCGGGATTATCCTATTGTTTTGCATTACCTTTTTGTAAGCGCCATGCAGACCCAATCCCGATTTCCGTTTATTCTGATTACGGCTCTGTTTTTCCTGTGGGGATTTGCTCATAATCTGAACCCGATTCTGATTCCGCACCTGAAAAAAGCCTGCGAGCTGACCGATTTACAGTCGGCGCTGATCGACGCGGCCTTTTTCATTGGCTACTTCGTGACGGCCCTGCCCGCCGGTGCGTTCATGAAACGGTTCGGGTACAAGCGGGGCATCATTACGGGCCTGCTGGTTTTTGCGGCCGGGGCTTACCTCTTTTACCCGGCAGCCGAAACTCGTCAGTACGAGCAGTTTCTGTTTGCGCTGTTTGTGATTGCGAGTGGGCTCACTTTCCTCGAAACGGCCGCTAACCCCTACGCCACCATGCTCGGCGAACCGGCTACGGCCACCCAACGGCTCAATCTGGCGCAGTCGTTCAACGGGTTGGCGGCAACACTGGCCCCACTTGCCGGCGGTCTGTTCATTCTGTCGGGCCGTAGTATTTCCGAAGCCGACAAGACGCGCTTATCGCCCGATGCCTTCGATCAATTACTGGCCGCTGAGGCTGCAACCGTTCAGGTGCCTTACCTCATCATTGGCACGGTCGTTTTGCTGGTGGCCGGTATCGTGGCCTTTACTCAACTACCTGAGATCAAGGAAGAAACCGATCAACCCGGCACCAGCCAGAGCAAGCGGTCGATCTGGCAGGAGCGTAACCTCTTGCTTGGCGTGCTCACGCAGTTTTTCTACGTCGGCGCGCAGGTGTGCATCACGAGCTTTTTTATCCGATTTGTAGGGCAGGCGGCCGACATCGACGAGAAAGCGGGAGCTTACTACCTTTCAGTGGCCTTGCTCGGCTTTATGCTGGGCCGGTTTGTGGGGACGTTCCTGATGCGCTACATTGCCCCGCACCGGTTACTGGCCCTGTACGCCGTTATCAACGTCGGTTTACTCGTCCTCGCCGTTTTTGTGGGAGGCATTGCCTCGGTTTACGCGCTCATTGGGGTGGGCTTCTTCATGTCCATCATGTTCCCAACCATTTTTGCCCTGAGCATTGCCGGGCTGGGCGAACAAACCAAACTGGGCTCATCCTTGCTGATTATGGCCATTGCGGGTGGAGCCCTGTTTCCGCTCATCATGGGGCAGGTGTCTGACCTGACCAATATTCGGCTGGCGTACCTGGTTCCGGCCGCCTGTTTTCTGGTGGTGCTGTATTTCGGGCTCACCACCTCGGCCAAACACACGGTCGGGGCGGGTGAGGCTCTTCAACCTGTAGCTCATTAAGCCATGCGCGTTGCCTTGTTTGTTCCGTGCTATGTCGATCAGTTTTACCCGCAGGTTGCCATTGCCATGCTCCGGCTGCTCCAGCAACTTGGGTGTACGGTTGACGTACCGGCCGGGCAAACCTGCTGCGGTCAGCCAATGGCCAACGCCGGTTTCAATAGTCTGAGCGGCCCTTGTTTTGGCCAGTTCAACCGGGTGTTTGTGGGTCATAAAATAGTTGTTGTGCCATCGGGCTCGTGTGTGCTACACCTGAAAGAGCACAACCCGGCCTTTGAGGGACAGATTTACGAACTCTGCGAATTTCTGACCGATGTGCTGGCGATAAAGTCGCTCCCCGACAGCTCATCGTCGCAACGGGGTACCGTCCGGGTCGGACTGCATCAGAGTTGCCACGGGCAACGGGGCCTGCGCCTGGCGGCCATGTCGGAGCGCAACGAACCCGCTTTCTCCAAACCCGAAACCTTGCTCCGGCTGGTGGAGGGTGTGGAGCTGGTGCCGCTGAACCGGGCCGACGAGTGTTGCGGCTTCGGGGGTACGTTCTGCGTGACCGAAGAGGCTGTGTCGGTGAAGATGGGCAAAGACCGCGTGGCCGATCACCTGCGGGCGGGGGCCGACGTGATTACGGGAACCGATATGTCGTGCCTCATGCATCTGGAGGGCATTCTCCGGCGGCAGGGGTCAACGGTTCAGGTCAAACACATTGCCGAAATACTGTACGAATGCTGATCGGCAATGTGTTGATTGACTAGCTAATCTTGAATTTGACCCATTGAGAGAATGAACCATGTAAAATGCACAATGAAAAATTCTACTACCTGCTGACAATCAGCTATTTCACTACACATTTTACATTCTTCATTATACATTTAATCCAGTCTGACTACTAATGCCGAACGTTGTTGAACATGCGGCCGGTGCCCGGCAGTTTGTGACCGATGAACCCCGTACCGACTGGCACGATCAGACCCTGTGGTTTGTTCGCCAGAAACGGGACCGTATGGCTCACAGCCTGCCCGAATGGGAAACGCTGCGCCAATGGGCCTCACAAATTAAAGACCACGCCCTCGCGAATCTGAGTCAATACCTCGAACGACTCGAAGCGCAGGTAGAGGCCAACGGGATTCAGGTGCACTGGGCCGCCAATGCCGAGGAGCATAACCGGATTGTGGAACAAATTGTCCGGCAGTCGGGTGGTCCGGGCGGGGTGCGGGTGGTCAAAAGCAAGTCGATGCTGACGGAGGAGTGCCACCTCAACGACTACCTGATTCGGAATGGGATTCTGGTAGTCGACACCGACCTGGGCGAGCGAATTGTGCAGCTACGGCAGGAGGCACCAAGTCATATTGTGCTGCCCGCCATTCACCTGAAAAAGACGGATGTAAGCCAGACGTTTGCCCGGCACCTCGGCACCGACCCGACCAACTCTGACCCCCAATACCTAACCGAAGCCGCCCGCCAACACCTGCGCGAAGAGTTTCTGGGTGCCACCGTTGCCATTACGGGCGTCAACTTCGCCGTGGCCGAAACCGGTACGCTGGTGGTGTGCACCAACGAAGGGAACGCCGATTTGGGCGTGCACCTCGCCGACGTACACATTGCCTGCATGGGCATCGAAAAAGTAATTCCCCGGCAGGAGCACCTGGGCGTGTTTCTGCGGTTGCTGGCCCGCTCGGCAACGGGGCAGCCTATCACAACGTACTCAAGCCATTTTGTCCGGCCCCGGCCGTTGTCCAACGGCAAACGGCAGGCTATGCACCTGATTCTGGTCGACAATGGCCGGAGCACGCAGCTGGGGCGGCCCGATTTCAGAAACTCGCTCAAGTGCATTCGGTGCGGGGCCTGTTTCAACACTTGCCCCGTGTACCGGCGCAGTGGCGGGCACAGCTACCACAATGCCGTGGCTGGCCCCATCGGGTCTATTCTGGCCCCGAACCTCGACATGAAAAAGAATGCCGACTTGCCCTTTGCCTCTACGCTTTGCGGCAGTTGCGCCAACGTATGCCCCGTCAAAATCGACATCGACAAGCAGCTTTGGCTCTGGCGGCAGGAACTCACCCGGCAGGGTATGGCACCGGTTTCTAAAACCCTGGCCATGCGCCTGATGAGCACCGTGCTCAGCTCACCGGTTCTGTACGGCTGGTCGGGTAAAATTGGCCGCCGACTGATGCGCCTGTTTCCGGGTCTGGTCAGCAACCGGTTCAACCCCTGGTACCGGGGCCGCGAGATGCCGCAACCCCCGCAGCAAAGTTTTGGAGAGTGGTACCGCCAACAGCCAAAAAAGCATGAATAGTCGCGAACGTATATTGTCTACCGTTAGGCAAAATCAGCCCATATCCGTGGCCCTGCCCCTGGTAACGCCCCCCGACCCGGTGGCACCGCTTTCCGATACCTTCTGTAAAGGTGTCGAACGGATTGGCGGGCAGGTGATTCGGGTGCAAGACCCCGGTCGGATTACCGCCTATGTCCGCGAAGCCTTCGGGCCGGAGATGGATTGGGTGAGCGCGGTAGATGGGCTGGCGGGTACGCGGCAACTTGACCAAAACCTCCACCGGGGCCACACCCTGGCCACCGTCGAGCTCGCCATATGCGCGGGTCATTTCGGGGTAGCCGAGAACGGGGCTATCTGGGTCACCGACGATTCGTTGCCGCACCGCGCCCTGCCGTTCCTGTGCCAACATCTGGGGCTGGTAGTGGCCGAGTCGGCCCTGGTAGCTACGATGCACGATGCCTACCGACTGCTCGACGGGCGGACGTTCGATTACGGCGTGTTTATCGCTGGACCCTCCAAAACCGCCGACATTGAGCAGTCGCTGGTGATTGGCGCGCATGGCCCCCGCAGTTTAACCGTATTTCTCCTTGCCGATTCGCTATGACACACCTCACCGCCGACGTACGCACGTTTCTGCACATTCACCCCACCGACACGGTTTTGGTGGCTCTTCAGGACCTCCCCGCCGGGTATCGCATTGTTCATGGGGGAAAGGTGCTGGTGTTGCCTCACCCCGTTTCGGCCAAACATAAGCTGACCACCGTACCCCTCGCCGTGGGCGACCCGGTGCAGATGTACGGGGTACGCGTAGGCCGGGCTACACAACCCGTGGCCCCCGGCGAACCGCTCACGACGTTCAACCTGAAACACGAGGCCGACCCCTACAGCCTGAGCCGTCGGCAACCGTACCATTGGCAACCGCCTGATGTGTCAGCTTTTACCTCGCTCACGTTCGATGGGTATCACCGGGCCGATGGGTCGGTAGGTACGCGCAACTACTGGCTGGTGGTGCCGCTGGTGTTCTGCGAGAACCGTAACATCCGCATGTTGCAGGAAGCGTTTGAGCAGGAACTGGGCTACGGACAACCCCAAACGTACCGGCAACAGGTTCGGAAACGGATTGAAAGTTACCGGCAAACGGGTCGTCACGACCGGGAGACAGCCGCGCCGACCGACCAACCATCCAAAATTACCGAAACCGAAACCGCCGGGCGGCTTTTTCCGAATCTGGACGGTATCCGGTTTCTGACCCACGACATGGGTTGCGGTGGCACCAATACCGACGCCGACCGCCTGTGCGCCTTGTTGGCGGGGTATCTGGTTCACCCCAATGTAGCCGGGGCTACGGTGCTCAGTCTGGGTTGTCAGAAATCGCAGATTGATACGCTCTGGCACGAGATTCGGAAGCGCCAACCGGCTTTCGACAGGCCCCTGCTTTACTTCGACCAGCAGACTTACGGCACTGAAGCCGCCCTACTGACCGATGCCATTGACCAAACCTTCGCCGGGCTGATTGAAGCCAACCAAAACGAGCGTCGGCCCGCCCCGCTTCACAAGCTGAGTGTGGGGCTTAAATGCGGAGGCTCCGACGGTTTTTCGGGCATTTCGGCCAACCCGGCTCTCGGCCATGCGTCGGACCTGCTTGTGCAACTGGGGGCCACCACGTTACTGGCCGAGTTTCCTGAACTCTGCGGGGTGGAACAGGAACTCATTGACCGCTGCGAGCGCGAAGACGATGCCGCCCGGTTTGTGGAACTGATGGAAAACTACGCCCGCCGGGCAGCTGCCGTGGGAGCCCATTTCGACATGAACCCCTCGGTTGGAAATATCAAAGACGGCCTCATCACCGACGCTATTAAATCGGCCGGGGCGGCCCGCAAAGCTGGTCATGCGCCAGTTGCCGGGGTGCTCGATTACACCGAACAGCCCACCCGGCCCGGCTTGCATCTGCTCTGTACGCCCGGCAACGATGTGCTGGCCACCACAGGCATGGCGGCATCGGGGGCCAACCTGATTGTGTTTACAACCGGGCTCGGCACGCCTACGGGCAACCCCGTGGCCCCGACCGTCAAAGTCTCGACCAACACAAGGCTCGTTCAGCGGATGCCCGACATTATTGATTTCGACGCGGGGGCGGTGGTCAACGGGACCGAAACCATTGCCCAAAATGGGGAACAGATGCTCCGGCACCTGATTGACGTAGCCTCGGGGCGGGTGCTCACCAAAGCGGAACAACTCGGCCAAACGGACTTCATCCCCTGGCAACAGGATGTAAACCTGTAAGACTTCTCCGTAACCCGTAAAAGGTCTAAAGTCCAGTATCTAAAATCCGAGGTCCGGTACTTGAGTATACTCAAAGCAAACCCTTATTCAATCATGAAAAAACTTCTTTTACTGCTGCTGATCGGCCTAAGCCTGACTTCGGCTCAGGCGCAGCAAACGGCCAATAAACCCGAGCGTGAGCAGTGGTTTATGGACCTCGGTTTCGGCATGTTTATTCACTGGAGCCTCGATTCGCAGGTGGGAGCCGTGATTAGCCATTCGATGGCCGGAGCCTCGGACGATTATCTGAAGCGGTTCACCACGGAGCTTCCTGCCACGTTTAACCCAAAAAAATTCGACCCCGACGAGTGGGCCACCCTCGCCCGGCTCGCAGGCATGAAATACGTGGTATTTACGGCCAAGCACCACGCGGGATTCTGCATGTGGCCTACCAAAACAACGCCTTTTAGTGTAGCTCAAACACCCTTCAAGCGCGACATTGTGCGTGAGGTGCTCGACGCCTTTCGGAAACAGGGTATTGCTGTTGGGCTTTACTTCTCTCCCGAAGATTTTTATTACCTGTACGAGCAAAAAATCCCCATCGGGCGGTTGCAACACCCGCAGCATTTTCCGGCCAATAACCCTGGCCTGATGGCCCACGACAAAGCCCAGTTGAAAGAACTGCTGACCAACTACGGCCCCATTGATATTATGTTCTTCGACGGGCCGGCCGAGGGGCTGAAAGAATACGCCTGGCAGTTGCAACCCAATCTGGTAGTAACCCGGGGGCAGATGAACACCCCCGAACAAAAAATACCCGACAAGCCGCTGCCCGGCCCCTGGGAGTCGTGCTACACCATGGGCACCGACTGGCAGTACAAACCCACCAACGACCCGCACAAAACCGGCACCGAAATCATCAATATGCTTATTGAAACCCGCGCCAAAGGCGGTAACCTGCTCCTGAACGTTGGCCCCAAGCCCAACGGTGAGATTCAGATTGAGCAGGAGGCCCTACTGCGCGAGGTGGCGCTTTGGAACCTCGTCAATGGTGAGAGTATTCACGGCGTTCGGTCGTGGGACATCACCCGCGAAGGCCCTATTTGGTTTGTGAAAAGCAACCGCGAGAATGCCGTGTACGCTTTTGTGCCGGGTGGCAATGAATGGAAGTACGGCGACCGGAAAGAGTTTGTGCTCAAAACCCTCGAAGGCAGCGCACAGACCAACGTAAGCGTGGTGGGGTACGACAGTAAGCTGGTGGAATACCGCGAGGGCTTCGATGCGTCGATCAACTGGCAGGCTACGCCCCTCGGGCTGGTTATCAGCGCCGTGAACGGGCACCGGCTGTACACCAACAACAAGTGGCCGAACCCGGCAGTGCTCAAAATCACCAACGCCCGGTTTAAACCGCTCGAACTGGCCGGTGAAAAACGCAGCAAGCTGGATGGAGCGCACTAATGAGTGAATGAGCGAAAGAGTGCCGGGGGGTATGAGGTAACGGAAGAATTGTGCCCCATTGAGGGATGAAACACCAAAACCATGTTTAAACTAACCGATAAAATCGCCGTGATAACCGGCGGGGGCAGCGGAATTGGAGCGGCTATCTCGCGCCTGTTTGCGCGGCAGGGAGCCACCGTGCACCTCCTCGATTTTGATACCGACACAGCTAACCAAACCGCCGATGCCATCCGGGCTGAGGGCGGCAACGCCTACGTCCATGCCTGTGATGTGGCCAATAGCCGGCAGGTAAACCATACCATTAGCAAAATTCGCCGGATAGATATACTGGTCAATAACGCGGGCATTGCCCATGTCGGGAAACTCCACCAAACCACCGAAGCCGACTTCGACCGGGTGGTGTCGGTCAACGTGAAAGGGGTGTACAATTGCCTGTCGGCGGTGGTGCCGCTCATGCAGGCGCAGGGAGGTGGGGTCATTCTGAACCTATCGTCCATTGCGGCTCTGGTGGGTATTCCCGACCGGTTTGCCTATTCCATGAGCAAAGGAGCCGTGCAGGCCATGACCCTCTCGGTAGCCCGCGACTACCTGACCGACCGTATCCGCTGCAACTGCATCAGCCCGGCGCGGATACATACCCCGTTTGTAGATGGCTTTCTGGCCCGAAACTACCCCGGCCGGGAGCCCGAAATGTTCGAGAAACTGGCCCAAAGTCAGCCGATTGGCCGCATGGGCAAACCCGACGAAGTGGCCGCCCTCGCCCTGTACCTGTGTTCCGACGAAGCCGCCTTTATCACTGGCTGCGATTACCCCATCGACGGCGGGTTTGTCCGTCTAAACAACTGATTAAGAACTTGAATTAAATGTATAATAAACAATGTAAAACGTATAATGAATTAGCTGATTATCAGCAGGCAATCCAATTGTTCATTATGCATTTTACATGGTTCATTCACTTACCATGAAACTGCTACGTTTTGGCCCCGTCGGGCATGAGAAACCCGGCCTTGAACTGGGCGGAAAATTTTACGACGCATCGGCCCTCGTGCGCGACTACGACGAGGCTTTTTTTGCCGAAGACGGCCTCATCCGATTGCGGAATCACATCAACAGCATTCCGCAACAGCTTGAAAATCTGCTGCCGCCAATTCCCGAAGGCACGCGATTAGGCTCGCCAGTGGCGCGGCCCTCCAAAATTGTGTGCATTGGTCTGAACTACGAAGACCATGCCCGCGAAACCGGAGCAGCCATCCCAACCGAGCCGGTCATTTTCCTGAAAGCGAGCACCGCCCTCTGCGGCCCCAACGACCACATCGAAATCCCGCGCGACTCCACCAAAACCGACTGGGAGGTGGAATTGGCGGTGGTGATTGGCAAACGGGCGCGCTACGTGACCGAGGCCAACGCCATGCAGTACGTAGCGGGGTATTGCCTGCACAACGACGTGTCGGAGCGAGCGTTTCAGCTGGAGCGCGGGGGCACCTGGGACAAAGGCAAAGGCTGCGACACCTTTGCGCCAATGGGCCCGTATCTGGTGACGCCCGACGAAATTACCGACGTGAACAACCTGCGCCTGTGGCTCACCGTGAACGGCCAACCCCGGCAGGATGGCAACACGCGCACACTCATTTTTGGCATTCCGCACCTGATTGCGTACGTCAGTCAGTTCATGACCCTGCTACCCGGCGACATTATCTCTACCGGTACCCCGCCGGGCGTGGGGCTGGGTATGAACCCGCCCACCTACCTGCAACCCGGCGATGTGGTGGAGCTGGGTATCGACGGTCTGGGCACCGCCCGGCAAACCGTGCGGGCTTTTACAGAGGAAGATTAGTTCAAAATAGGTTAGTCAGATAGCCTTCGTCGGCTTGAGCGGAGGCTATCTTTTTTTCACGACACACGTATGCGCACAGACGAACATCCGCTTGCCCTGCCCGTTGGCATCACGCTCGACCGGTTTATCATGCAGAATCAGGCCGCGTTTCCGCACGCGTCGGGCGAGCTATCGCAACTCCTGCGCGACATTGCGCTGGCGGCCAAAGTAGTAAACCGCGAAATCAACCGGGCGGGCCTGATCGATATTACGGGCGCTTTCGGAACAGCCAACGTGCAGGGGGAGAGCCAGCAGAAACTCGATGTGGTGGCCGATATTCGGTTTATCCGCGCCCTGACCAACGGGGGCGAAGTAGCCGCTATTGTCTCCGAAGAACGTGACGCCATTATTCAGACCGGCAACCGGCACGCGCACTACGTGGTTGCCATCGACCCGCTCGACGGCTCGTCGAACATCGACGTAAACGTGTCGATTGGCACTATTTTCTCGATTTACCGACGCGTCACGCCCGCCGGTACCGAGCCCACCGAAGCCGACTTTTTGCAGGGTGGCCGTCGGCAGGTAGCGGCTGGGTACGTGTTGTACGGCTCCTCGACCATGCTCGTGTATGCCACCGGGCATGGCGTCAACGGGTTCACCTACGACCATTCGCTGGGTGAGTTTTTTCTGTCGCACGCCCTCATGCAGATTCCGCAGCAGGGCCGCATTTACTCGTGCAACGAAGGCAACCGGCGGCTCTTTTCCGACGGGGTGCAGCAGTACCTCGACCATTGCCACGAGCAACACTACGCGGGGCGGTACATTGGCTCACTCGTGGGCGATTTTCACCGAAACCTGCTCAAAGGGGGCATTTATCTCTACCCACCCACGACCGCCTTACCCCTGGGCAAACTGCGGCTTTTGTACGAATGCTACCCCCTGGCTTACCTCATGGAGCAGGCCGGTGGGCAGGCCATCGACGGAGTCCTTGATATTCTGGACATTCCGCCCCAGTCAATTCATCAACGGAGCCCGCTTTACCTCGGCTCCACGGCGATGATTGATGAGCTACTCACATTTTTCGTTCAATAAAAAAGGTTGGAGCAACCGAAAGCCACATGCATTTGCGTGCTGGCTTTCTTTTTTTCTAAACAAGTCAAACATGGATTTACAACTTACCGACAAGGTTATTCTCGTAACGGGCGGGGCCAAGGGCATTGGCGAAGGCATCTGCCGGATTCTCGCGGCCGAAGGGGCCATTCCCGTCATCATCGGCCGGAATAAAGCCGACAACCGGGCCACCGTCGCCACACTTGAAGCCGCCGGGGGCCGTGCATTGGCCGTTCAGGCCGAACTGACACAACCCGACCACTGCGCCCGTGCCGTAGAGGAGGCCGTCGCGGCTTTTGGCCGAATTGACGGACTGGTGAATAATGCCGGTGTGAACGATGGCGTGGGTCTGGAAAACGGGAATCACACCGCTTTTATCGACTCGCTGCACAAAAACCTCGTGCATTATTACCTCATGGCGCACCACGCCCTCCCCTACCTCAAGGCGAGCCGGGGAAGTATTGTGAACATCGGGTCAAAAACGGCCGAAACGGGACAGGGCAACACCTCGGCCTATGCAGCCGCCAATGGTGGGCGCAACGCCCTCACCCGCGAGTGGGCCGTAGAACTCCTGCCCTACGGGATTCGGGTCAATGCCCTTATCGTGGCCGAATGTTTCACGCCCCTGTACGCCCAATGGATTAGCACCTTCCCCGACCCGGCGGCCAAGCTGGCAGCCATTACCGCCAAAATTCCGCTCGAAAACCGTATGACAACCGCCGACGAAATCGGGCAGATGGTGGCCTTTTTGCTCTCGGCAAAATCGAGCCATACCACCGGGCAACTCTTCCACGTCGATGGCGGGTACGTGCACCTCGACCGGGCTCTCTAAAACGGCCAGCCGAAGCGCGTTTTTTCACATAAAACCTCGCCAGAAGCCAACAATGAGACGTTGAGAACAGGAATTGACCGACTGAGACAAGCCCAAAAGGGGCTGTACACCTTGTTTTGTAGAGAATCTCACTCGCTTCAATCTGCCTTCTATGCACCCACGCTTACTCCTTTTTTTCTCGTTGTTCTGGCTGGCGGGGTTATCCCTCCGAGCCCAATCGAACCTGATTACCGACCCCGGTTTTGAAGTCATCACGGCGGGCACCAGCAGCTACACCACCAACCTGAGCGGCACCGTTTCGGGGACGGCGGTGCAGGGTCGGTGGCAACTTACGTTCGTGACCGGTACGTGCAGCACCACCACACTCTGTTCGGGCCCGACAACGGGTTGCTCAAGCGGCAGCTCGGTCATTACCACCCTCGACCGCAACTCGGGCAATCAGTCGCTGTACATGCGGATTACGAAGCAAACCAATCGCAACGATATAAAACTGTATCAGGTAGTGGCGCAACCTGTAGCGGCCGGGAGTTACGAAGTGAGCTTCTACATGAAGTCGGACGGGGTATCGCTCGTGACGTTGAATGTGTTCAAGTCAACGGCTGCGGCCACCGCCAACGGGGGCGAAACATCGGGGACAATCACCGGTACAGCCTCTTCGTTTTCGTCGACCACCGGCTGGCGTAAGTACCGGGCGGTGGTCGATGTATCGGGCTGGACCGAAGCCGAACGTACCGGTATGCGGATTTCAATACGGCCCAATACGGGCACCGGTGCCACGGGGGCCTCGTTGCCACAGGGCCCCTGCCCCAAGCAGTTTTGGTTCGATGATTTTATCATGCGCCCGGCCTCAACAACCGGCACGCTGGAAGATTTGCGCCTGACAGCCATTCAGGTAGCCCGCGAACGGCAGGAGTTGGCCGCCAACGCGGGCTTTACCGACGAGGCCGCGGCCTTACTCGCCGACATATCAGCCCTGACGGCCACCAGCGCGCCCTTAGTTCCCGATAAAGGCGTGGGCTTTTTCCCAACACCCATTCACACCTCGGCCGCTACCAACCCGTTCATTCAAGCCATGAACACCTGGGCGGGCACCTACCTGGGGCAGGCGTTTCCGCCATCGCAATCGGGCTTACCCCCGCTCACAACCACCAAATCCACCTCAGCTTCGATGGTATTTCCGGGAGGGCGCGGGTTGGCCCCCATCATCCGGGAAACGGGTGCCACGGCCGAAGGTCTGTACTGGTTGCTGGTGTCGCCCCTGAGTGAGTATCGGTACAATCCCGATTTGTTTTACCGATTCCTGCATATTCTGTATGCCTCGGCCGACGATTACAGCATTCACGGCGCGAGCGGTGAAATTGATGAAGTACCCGGTGCCACCACAAACGGTCTGAACGACTGGTTTGCATCGCCCACGTTTGCCTACGGTTGGCGCATGGCCGACTATTCGTTTTCCGACTATATCCCCACCACTTTCAAAAACCGCCTGCGCAACGCGTCCGACATTATGGGCGGCATTTATTTCACCATTGCCCAAACCGGACTGGCCGGTGGCACCTACGTAAACCGCGATGTTTCGTATGCCGAAGTGCTGGCCCAGACCGGTCTGCACCGAAACCGCACCGACTGGACCAATTTTGCCCGGACCATTGTGACCTCGCTCAACACCCAGTGCATTTACCCCGACGGGGCGTACAGCTACATTCGGGAGCAAAACGAAGTGGCCAATTACCACGGCGGTACCACCACCTCGCTGGCCAAAATCCACGCCGTACTTGATGTTCCCGAAGCCCTGACGGCCATTGCCAAGACAGCCAATTATGAGCTAATCAGCATTGAGCCCACCGAAGTACCGGAGTTTTTTTCGGCCCCCTCCTGGAAAACGCAGTGGAACGGCCAGTCGGGTTTTTCGGGCGAACCACTCGTTTTTGTGACCGGCAACCCTTATCTGAAAGGGCAACTCGACCAGTTCAGGGCGTTGTTCGGAACGGGGTATAATTCTGTTTTCCGCAAGCAGCTCCCCACTCCGCTCAACGTATCATTCTACCGTAACGACATCACAGCGAAGCCCCTGCCCGATAACTATGTTGTGTACGACCGGAACATTCAGGGGCCCCGCGCCCGGTATGGGCGTTTCTCGTACGCCATTTCGGGTCGAGATGTGGATGCAAGCGAAGTGGTCGGAACCTCTGCGCCGGGTGGCTTACCGGGTATGCAAACATTTGTGGGTGCGATGATGACGCAGGCAGGCCGCCAGACGGTCAATGGCGTAAACCGCGACGAACTGAATGCTGCCCTGATGGCAGTACACTCAAAAGTACACGTTCGGACATCGGCTAACCAGGAGTGGCGCGACTGGGCCTACACCAGCACCCGCATCAAACCCAAAACGAACGTAACGAAAACGGCCACGGCATTTTCAGCTTCGGGTGGGCTGCAACGGCAAAATGTGGGGCCTACTACGTTTGATAGTGACTGGGGGACGTTTCAGCAATGGATCACCCTCCCCGACCGGGTTATTGGGGTCGTAGAAACGTTTCCGAAAAATGGCAACCCGGCTCAGGCTCTTGAAATAGACGGGCGGGTGCGGTTTACCTACGGGCGGGGTGAACAGCAAAACCCCAAAAGCATCACGGTGCTGGAAGCAAACAAGCGCTATGCGTACGGTAATCTGCAAACGATTATTCACAACCACGACTTTACGCAAATCAGTACCGGAACGGCCGGGATTCTGCGCGATGATTTTCCGACGGCCGAAGAAATCGTTTTCCGCTACAACCTCTCCGACGGCACAAACCTGTACACCTACCCCGGCGACACCCGGAAGTTTTTTGTGGTCGAGATTCGGCAAAGCGGAGCCGTGGGCGATGCGACCGTCAGCCGGGTATCCAATGGCGACCTGAAAGGACTGGTGGTGCAGCTTAACGGGCAATCGTACCGGGCGTTCCGTAACCTCGGCAACGCCCAGATTACCCTCGATGTGAGCACCTCGCTCACGGCGGGCACCATTCACAAGCTGTATTATTCCCGCACCGACAACGAGCCGCAGACTCCACAAACGTTCACAGCCACGCCGGGCGCACCGGCCAATCTGGTTCTGCCTGCCAACGAGCAGGTGTTTCTGGTGTCGAGCGTACAGGGGGAGCCGCTCAGCGACGGTTTTTCCAATTTCAACACCCTGCTCAACGCCATGGACACCCCGCCGGGGGCGCAGTTGCTGGCATCTAACAACGGCCTACTCCCCTGCAACAATCCCTTGCTGACGCTCGCGGTGAGCACCAGTGCGGCTACCGGCCCGCTAACGTACGCATTTTCGGGGCCGGGTATTGTGAGCACGTCGGGCAGCTCGGCGACGGTGAACACGGCTGGCGTGTATTCGGTGACGGTTACAAACACAAGTAACGGCCTGAACAGCACGACGAGCCTCAACATTGGTACAACCGGCAATACCGCCTTTGCAAGTACACCCAGCCCATCGTCGACCACCGCCCGGGCGGGGAGTGCATTGAATATAAGCTATTCGGCCGACCCTGCCGGATGCCCATTCGACCTCATTACCCCGTTTTCGGTTGAGCTGACGGGGGCACAATCGGCCACGGTAGCCAGCCTCACGAGCAATACCACCGGGCTACGGTTTGCGATTCCGGCCGGTTTGCCTCCGGGCGATTATCAGGTGCGGGTACGGTACGGCTCCGACGTGCTGAGTCAACCCTTCACGCTGACGGTAACTGCGGCCGAGGTGTTTCGGATTGTGGCCACCAAAACGGATATCTGCGAAGGGCAAACCGTGCGGCTCACCGCCCTCGGGTGTACGGGCACCGTGCGCTGGAGTACCGGGCAGGAGGGGCCGTTTATCGACGTAACACCGGCCAGTACCACAACTATCTCAGCCAGCTGTGTAGAGAACTGACCAGGGGTATGGCACTCAATTGAGGGTTCGTAGATTTAGGGTAGGTAGTGTAAACAGGCGGTGAACGTGGGGTTCACCGCCTGTTTTGTTAACGTGAATTATGCATAATGGCTGACGCAAGGGCCTTCGACAGGCTCAGGCTGACTGTAAACTTGAGAGCCGCCAGTCAGCCTGAGCCTGTCGAAGGCCCTTGCGTCAGCAATCATTTGTTAAACAGCTGGTTGTAATACAAATTATCCATAATTCACGTTTTGTTAAAAAGAGGAGGAGGCTCAGACCCACACTCCCGGGCGACATGAGTCCCTTGAGTCCAGTCCCTCTTAGCCCAGAGCCGCCCACAGGCCTGACAGCGGGCGGCCTATCAGCGCCTGAATTAATACGCCCACCGTCACGAGCGCATACAGGAGCGCCACGAGGATTACCTGCCACAGGTCTTTGAACAGGTAGTGAGCCAGTAACGGGATTACTTGCAGGGCGTGCATGCCCAGAAAATGGGCAATTCGCAAATCGCCATTCTTACGGCTCCAGTTTAGTACGGGAAGGCCCGCTCCGCCGTCGGCCCCTCCCACCGTATGCGCCATCCGACTGCCCATCATTAACCCCTGCAACGAAAACAGGATAAACCAGATTAGCCCGAACCGAATGGCCCACAGGTACCCCTGCGGTAAGGGGGTAACTTCACCAAAAAACTGGGTTGTCAGGTACGCTGTCCAGACCGAAACCCCGATGGCCGCAAGCGCCATTCCGATCCACATAAACGAGTAAAACGGGGTAGATGTATTGAAGTGTGAGGCCTGCCCCCGACTTGCCTGCACGGTGATGTAAACCAACTCCAGACTTAACAAAACGGTTACGCCCCACGAGAACCACGAGAGCGAATTTGTTGGCGGCAGGTAGGCGCTATACCAGCCCATTGTCCAGGAAAAGAGTGCCACCGACAAGTAAAACTTGAAGGGCTTGTACCAGACATTAGCCCCGTACACTTCCGTTCGGCTAAGGGCCGTCAGCAACAGGCAAACGACCGCTCCGGCCAGGCACAGCCACCCGAACGCCCAAAGAAGTTCGTTTCGAACGCGCAAGGTTTCCAGAAAGTATCTCATATGCTTAGCGTTGATACGCGTTGATGACGGGTCATACCGCCCATGACCTGCTCCATGATACGCACTTTGACCGGACGTGGCACCAGTTGCAAACTGTAAACCAGCAGTTTAGTGAGCCACCCCGGCAACACCGTCGTTTGCCGACCCAGGGCCTTCAGAATGGGCACGCCGACTTGTGCAGGTTGTGACGTCATATTCATCTGCATATTGGCACGGCTACCAAACCCACTCTGAACCGGCCCCGGAGCTGCGGCCAATACATCTACCCCGGCTGGCTTAAGCTCCCGATTTAGCCCCTCAGCCAGGGTTTGCACATAGGCTTTGGTAGCCGCATAGTGGGCTGCAAAGGGAACTCCCTGAAAAGCCACCATAGACGACAACAGAATGATTCCACCCCGCCCCTCACTGGTAAACCGACGGCCAAACTGATGGGTCAACCGCAACAGGGCTTCACAATTTACCCGCAACATGTTTACCTCGTCCTCCAGATCGGAGTCGACCAGCCGACCCGACGTGCCGAAGCCAGCTGATGCCACCAGCAGCCCCACCGGAAGCGACTCCGTTGCCTGAATCAGTAAAGTAACGCCCTCCGGCTGGGCCAGATCGGCCAGAACCAGCCGAACCTCAGTTTGATAGGTTTGTTGAAGTTCCCTGGCGACCTCGGCGAGCACTGCTTCGCGCCGGGCGACCAGCACTAACCCAAAACTTGCACTTGCCAGCTGTTTGGCCAACTCCCGACCGATACCCGACGAGGCCCCGGTTACTACCGCCCACGAACCGTACCGGTTTCGCAGACGCTTTTTCTCGTTTTCTGATAGTGTCATAATTGATAGATATTACTGGTTTGGGACCCGAGTCCAGACGTCGGTGCGGCCAAACATTGACAGCCCCATAAAGCCCCTGATGTTTAACCGGTTATTACTTTCCAGGCTCACCTTGCATGCATACGTTTTTCCCTCCCGTGGGTCATAAATCGTCCCATCTTGCCAGGTGTTTTTACCATCAAAACGTAGGTTTTGTAGCAAGACCAGTCCAAGTAAAGGACGATTCCGAAGGGTTGGATTTGGGTTTTTCTCGTCATTACTGACGGTCCCAGTTCCCCAGGTGATGCGGCCGAAGTAGGAGCCTCCCTGTCTGTAGATCTGAATGCGCCTATCCTTCTGGTCCGAAAGCCATTCACCTACAATCGCATTAGGGTCTTTTTGCGCGGAGGCTGCGTTGGTCAGTGAAACCCACACGAGCAGCGATACGATCACAAACCTGGCGGTCAGTAGATAGCCAGATAGATTCTGTTTCATTTTGGTCCAATTAACGGTTTAAAAATTCAATTTTGAACTACGATTTATATTTGAACAATGTTCAATAAACAGGTAAAAAATTTAGAGCCTGTCCAGCATTCGCAAAAACTCAGTCAATCCCTCGCCTACCGGATTGTTTAATTCAGTGACCGACGCCCGTTTCATGATGGACAGCGAGCAAATACCATGCACCGCACCCCAGATCAGATACGCCAGCGCGACCGGTTGATGCCCGCTGAAATGACCGGCATCTACACACGCCTGAACCATATCGCGCAAAAAGTTGAACGTACTCTGCCCCTCGTGCCATTTACCGTCAGGAGCACACTCAACGTGATCAATGGGGTCAGCGACACTAAACATCAGCTGATACATGTGCGGGTTTTCAACCGCAAACTGAACGTAAACGTGGCCGGAAGCCTTCAAACGTTCCATTGGGTCAGCCACGTACGTTAGAATCTGAAACCGGCTGCGTAGGTCCGAAAAACCTTGGGTATGCAAGGCGTGCAGAATGGCACTTTTGTCTTTAAAATAGACATAAACGGTTCCTACGCTGTATTCAGCTGCGTCGGCAATGTTTCGGATTGTTACATTGTCTACCCCTTTTTCGGCAAACAGCCGCATGGCCGCAGCCAGAATATGATTGCGTAACTCTTCTTTTTCCTTCGCTTTGCGTTCGGCAACTCCCATGACTTATTCGTTCGTCACAAAACTAAGCGCAAATTTTGAACATTGTTCAAAATCTAACAGAAATTTTACACCTTCACTCGTTTTATCGTAAGGCACAAAAATGATACAGGCTTAACTGACCATCTCCCGCATCGTTGGAAATAGTCAGTTAAGCCTGTCGACTGTGTCTGATAGATGGTATCAGCCCGTTCAATGAACCTCTCTACCGACGGGTATTTTTGATGGTCCAGATAGATCCGTTTTTGGTGGTCAACTTTTCCAGATACCCCTGCGCGGCCAGTTCGTTCAGTTGTGCTTCGGCCGTAGCCCTTGGCGTACCCGACAGTTCGGCATACTCCTTGGCGGTCAGTGAGTGGTAGGCCGCAAAAAGCGATTGTGGGTCTTTGCCGTACTCCTTTTTGGTGGCGGCTCCGTGCAGTTTCAACACTGCCACTTCGTAAAACGAGTAGGGTTTGGTGCCATATACCACCTCGCCGTTGCCCTGACTATTGGCAAAAAACAGCGTTGGGAAACCCCGCACCCCCATCGATTTGGCCAGTTTCAAATCGTCTTCAAACGCGACTTTGGCCTTACCATCAACATCCGCTTTAAGTTGATCTACATTCAACCCCACTTTGCGGGCCGCAAGGGCCATGTTTTCCCACTTCGCAATGTTCTTTTTCTTCAGGAAAACCAATTCCCGGAGCTCGCGCAAAAACAACAAAGCTTTTGCTTTGTCCTGCATCTGGGCCGCTTTGAATGCAATGGAGGGCGGGTACGACGACGCAAGCGGATCTTCGAGCCAAACATCTCCGTCGATAGGCATATCGTAATACACGCTCACCTCATCCCAGTGATGGGCTACGTCGGAGGGCTTGCTGATGCCACCGCTGTTGTAGCTCCAGTCGGGCAGTAAACCGCCCATCCGGTACTCAATATCCACACTGTTGCCGTATTCCAGCTTCAGCTTTTTGAGTTGGGGTTCTATACCCCAACACGACGAACAAATGGGGTCGGTGAAGTAGATAACCTTGATGGGTTTGTCGGCGGTTTGTACCGAAACGGTGTTGCCGGTGGTGCTATCGGGTATGGCGCAGATGCCCTCGGCCGGGTCGCACAAGAGTGGATTTTTAAGTTCTTCCATTTTTCTCGTTGTCTGAGCTCCGCAGCCTACGCTGCCAAGCATGGTCAGGATGGTTAATACCAATTTGTAAATCATGGTCGGTTGCCGATCCAGTGCCGTATGGCGGGTGAATGACAGAACAAAACTACCGAGCTAATGCTGTACATTTGCTATGCGTTTCCTTTTAGAAAGTAGTTTCCTCGAAGAAACTACATCTACCCATCACTCAGAAAATCAGCCGGTTAATCAGAAAAAGACAATGAAAAAGAAGGCACAGGTAAACGACACGCCCGTATGTCAGGTTCGGATGCAGGCCATTGGCGATGCGATGAGCGTACTGTCGGGCAAATGGAAATTTCAGATTCTGGGCACGCTTATTGAGGGCAACAAGCTCGGTTTTATGGATTTGCTCCGGGAGGTTCGGGGGATCGGCACCAAAATGCTCTCAAAAGAGCTCCAGGACTTGGAAATGAATCAGTTAGTCAGCCGAACGGTAATGAACACCAAGCCCATCACGGTGGAATACAGCATCACCGAGCACGGCAAAACGCTGGCCCCGCTTATTCTGGAACTGGCCAGTTGGGGCATCGCCTACCGGAAATCGGTGTATAGTCAGCGCGAGGAATAAGCCAGCCTTTGCCCGAAGCCGTCACCTCGTTTAGGCAGGGTTAGGGTGACAGCTGCCCGGCAAGTTTATCGCTCAGATATTCGCTGGGTGCTTTGCCAAACTGGTTCCGAAACGCCTTGCTAAAAGCCGACGCACTTTTGAAGCCAACTTCAAAGGCTATCTGCGAAATATTCAGCCGACGTTCGAGCAGGAGTTGCTCCGCGTGTTTGAGCCGGAGGTAGTAAATAAATTCGACCGGGGTTTGATCAGTGAGGGCTTTCAGTTTTCGAAACAGGTTGCTCCGACTCATGTTTACCCCTTCGCCGAGTTGCTCCACACTAAACTCATCGTTGCTCAGGTTGGCCGTTACAATATCCATCACTTTTTGCAGGAAAGCCTCGTCGAGCGGATTCCGGGCGATGTCTTTGGGAAGAACGGCCCCACCCGCCCGAAACTTTTCGAAGAGCCGTTGCCGAGATTCCAGCAGGCTCTGCACCCGCACCCGCAGCAGTTCGGGGTGAAACGGTTTGGGCACGTAATCGTCGGCCCCGGTGCCAATGCCTTCAATATGATGCGCAATAGCCGAACGGGCCGTCAGCAAAATAAGCGGAATATGGCAGGTGTTCAGGTCGGTTTTGAGCGTGCGACAGAGGGTAATCCCGTCCATTTCGGGCATCATCACATCGCTGATAATCAGGTCGGGTTCGCGTTTCCCAATCGCTTGCAGAGCCTCCACCCCGTTACCCGCCCGAACGATTCGGTAATTGTCCGCAAACAGCCCTTCCAGATAATCGAGAATGTCATCGTGATCGTCGGCAATGAGCAACACCGGCCGGTCGTCAAGCTGAGGCAGGGTTGGGCGAGCGGGCAAAGCCGGAGCCACAACCTCCGGCATTACCGCCCGAACCACCGGCGAAACCGAGGCCATGAGCGGAGCAAGGGGCGCGGGCAACGTGACCGTAAAGCAGGTCCGCCGACCGGGCTCACTCTCCACGCTAATCTGACCGCCATGCAGTTCAACCAGGCTTTTGGTGAGCGAAAGCCCTACGCCCACGCCATACTTATTGGTTTCCGACTGGAAAAACCGCTCGAACAGGTGCTGCCGTTCGGCGGGGGTGATGCCTTTCCCGGAATCTTCTACCTCAATCGTCACCTCCTGCCGACCGGGGTTCACGGTCAGCCTCAGGTAGACATACCCGCCCGAGGGCGTAAACTTGATGGCGTTGTTCAGGAGGTTGTTCAGAATCTTCTCCAGCTTGTCGGGGTCGCCAGCAAACCGCAAAGTATTCACCGAAGCCGTAAACTGGTAATCAAGCCCATTTTTTACCGTCAGGGGTTCAAAACTATCAAACACCTCACGGGCAAAGGCCACCAGGTCCAGCTCCTCCGTTTTGAGCTTAAGCTTACCCTGTTCGAGCTTCTGAAAGGTCATCAGCTCATCGAGCAAATGAAGCAGTTTGCGGCAGTTGCGTTGAATCAGCTGCACGGTCGCGCGGGTTTTCCGGTCGAGGGCAGGATTGGTCAGTAAGTCCTCAACAGGGCTGGTAATAAGCGTTAGTGGGGTTCGGAACTCATGCGAAATGTCCGTAAAAAACTCCAGCTTGAGGCCGTTCAGTTTCTGCATCTGCTCCTTCTCACGCTGCTCAAACAGCAACTGTTGCCGTTGGCGGGCCACCAGCAACAGGTACCGCCCAACCGCGTACAAGACGCCCGCCAGCAACAGCACATAGAGCGTGTAGGCCCACCATGTTTTCCAGGGGGGCGGCAACATCTCCACCGTCAGCACGGTGGGCGCACTCACCCAATGCCCCACGTTGTTGGCCGCCCGCACCTCAAACCGGTACGTACCGGGGTCGAGGTTGGTGTACGTAGCCGACCGGTTGCCTGCATCGGTGAGCGTCCAGTTTCGGTCGAAGCCCACGAGCCGGTAGGCGTACCGGTTCCGGGCGGGGTTCACAAAATGAAGCGCCGTAAAACCCACCGTAAACACATTGTTACGGTAGTTCAGTTGGAGCGTAGGCAAGTCAGAAAGGGCGCGGGGCAGTAGAACGTCGTCGTTCAACGTCTGCCCGATACCCACCTCCCGGTTAAACAGTTTGAGGTTGTCGATTACTACCCGCGGGGGCGAATCGTCGGTTGGAATCCGGGCGGGATCGAAGAGCACAAACCCGTCGGCAGTGCCAAACACCAGCCGACCGTCGGGAAAGCGGTAATGGCAGTTATGGCTGAAAACGAGGGTAGGCAGGTAAACCCGCACCGACGCCCGGGCGGGCTCGAACCGCACCAGTCCTTTGAGCGTGCTAATCCACAAATGGCCCTGCCGGTCGGGCAGAATCCCGTTGACCGAAGGGTCGGGCAGGCCGTCTTTTTCGGCATACTGCGCCACCGTAAATGGCCCCGGTGCCGAAGTTCCCGCACCTCGGGAAGCGGCCCCGAGCGTCAGTTTATTCAGGCCCGACTCAGTGCCCACCCAAATGGTGCCTTTGGGTTGCTCAACAATGGCGTAGACCGTTGAGCCTAGTAGCCCCCGCCCAGCCGACGTAGCCGACAGGTGTGTAACCTGCTCCGTGTTGGGGTTCAGGTAAAACAAGCCCGCATTTTCAAACCCAATCCAGATACCGCCCCGGTGGTCTTCAAAAATAGCCCGCACCAGTTCGGCATTGGCCGCTTTGATGGGAATGTTGGTCCGCGCCCCGTCAGCCCCGATACGGAGCAGCCCCTGCCGGGTGCCAACCCAGACCCGCCCGCGCGAATCGGTCAGCATGGCAAATACGGTGGTTCCCGGCAGCACGTCGGTCACGGCCGAGGGTTGCCCGGCATCGAGCCGAAACACCCCGTTGAGCGTACCCACGTACAGGCGTTGCGCGCTGTCGATAGCTACCGAGCGATGGTAGTTCTGAAAACCGGCATCGGCCCCCAACCGATAATACGCCGACGAGCGGTCGGTGGGTTGGTACGCGTACAGGCCCGATTTGCTGGTGCCGAGCCAGATGGTGCCCCGGCGGTCGGCGGTGATGCTGCGGACCTGATCTTTCGATTGTTGATTGGCAAAGGTGAAATACCGGAAGGGCATCTGACCCAGATCGAGCTTGTTCAGACCCATTTCGGTGCCGCACCAAAGCACCTGCGTCCGGTCGAGCAGGAGCCGGTACACCCGGTCGTGACTAAGGCTTTGTTCCACCACGGGGTTGTGCTGTACCAGTTGCAAACGGGCGTCGGGTTGCCCCAGCCGGTCTATGTGGGCCACGCCCCGGTTGGTACCCAGCCACACCCCCCCGGTGGGGGTAGGGCAGATGTCGTAAATCTCGGTACGGTCGAGGGAAACCCCACTGCCCGCAAACCTATTGACCGGCTCAAAGCCCGTGTAGCGGTTCTGTTTAGCATCGAAACGGAGCCGGAGTAGCCCGTCGGCCCCCGTGCCTAAGTACAGTTGCCGGTTCAGTTCAACAACCGACCAGAACCGCTCGCCGTACGGACCGGGTCGGGCCTGTACCGCAAAGTGCTGCCCGGTTTGTGTCCGGGTATCGAACCGCACCGGCCCGGCATTGGTCGCCACCCAGAGGTAAGGGCCATCGGAGCGGATAATCCGGGCAATGTAATCGTTGAGCGGGTATTGCCGCACGGGCCGAAATGTCCGGCGCACCGGGTCGTAAGCGCACAGCCCGCCCGCCGTGCCAATCCATAATATCCCCTGCCGGTCGAAACAGAGCGAGGTAATCAGGTTATTGACTAACGAATTGGCCCGGCCGGGCTGCTGCCTGAACGTGGTAAACTGCTCCAGTTGGCGGTCGAAAAAGCTGAGTCCTTCTTTGGTGCCAAACCACAGGTTCCCGCTGCTGTCTTCACAGATGGCATTGATCCAGTTTCCGGCCAGCCCATTGGCCCCTGGTTGCCGGTAGAATTTCCGAAACGAGTACCCATCATAGCGGGCAAGGCCATTCATGGTGCCCACCCAGAGGTAGCCCTGCCGATCCTGATGAAAGGCCCGGGTGCGGTCGTCGGGTAGGCCCTGTCGGCTACGGAAATGCTCAAACAGGAGGTCAGAGATTATAACCGGTCGGTTTTCGGTTTGCAACCCCGGCCCGGCATGGGCCACCTGCGTAGCCAACAGCGCGGCCAGAAGGCACAGCCATCGGACCAGAAACAAAGCGCAACGTATAGTTCGGTAAGGATAGACGTCCATCATGGAAATAAGCGACAGTCACGGTCTTGTCAGCCTGGTAACCCCCTTTCGTTGTCCAATTTGACCCGGAAGCTTCCCATTTTCCGCATGTTGCAACACCGAAACCAGCATTTGCAACACTCAGACAAGCCCGGCGAGCCGCCAGAAATAAACTTTGTGCAAAATAATACCGCCAAGGTTCTATTTCACCCATACCCTATTGTTTTAGGCTATTTCTCAACCTGTCTGGCCCAGACAGAACGGCTTTCCAGATCATACGCATGAAAACGGTTTCTGTATTCCTCATTGCCCTGCTCGGCTGGGGCGGCAACACAATGGCTCAACCGGGCACGCCCGAAACCCCGCTCGCCGTGGTGAAGCGCATTGGCGACAAGCTCATCCGCGACACCCCCTTCCGGTACCAACTGGTGCCCCGGCCCGTGGGCCAGACGTTCAACGGCCTGCACGTGGTCGATTTTGGGCGGAGCCTGACCCTCGGCAAACCCGCCGTGGCCTACGCCTATACCCACCTCACCAGTCCACAGGCCCAGACGCTCACGATGCAGGTTGAGCACAACGATGGCTGTAAAATCTGGCTCAACGGGCAGGTGGTGTACGAAAAAGAAGGCGACCACACGATCAAACTAGAGCATGAGGAGCGTAGTATCGAGCTCCCCAATCAGCTGCAACTGACCCTGAAACAAGGCCCCAACCAACTGCTCATCAAATCCGAAACGCGGGGCAACGAATGGCGGGTGTACCTGCAACCGCCGAGCCAGAAAGGGGCTATTCTGGCCCAGAAAATAAACTACCCGGCCATTGGCCTGTCCAACGTACCCGACGTAGACCCCCGCGTGGCCAAAATGACCAATTGGCTCATTATGGGGCCGTTTGCCAACCCGGTCACCGCCAATACCCGCACGGGCCTGCGCACGGCTTACGGGCCCGAAAAAGAGATTCGATTTGGGCGGATGTACGCCGGTCTCGATAGCCCCGTGACCTGGACCATCCCGAAAGTCGACGTGCTGGGTGATCTAATCGACTCCAAAGAATGGGGCACCAACTACCACTGGAATTACCATAACGGCGGTGTTGCCTGGGCGATGCAGCACCTGGCCGAACTATCGGGCCAGAAACAGTACAACGAATACGCTAGTCGGTTCTGCGACTTTCAGCTCGAAAGCATTCCGTTTGTGAGCCATCAGGTAGGTGCTCTCAACGCCGTTACCTCGGCCAATTACCACCTGGTAAACACGCCCCTGCTCGATTTCACGCTCGCGCCCTCTATCCCGTTTGTGTACCGACTGCGGCAGCAACCGACGTTTGCCCGACGCTCGGAATACGTGCAGTTTATCGACAACATGCTGCACTACGCCCAAAAAGAGCAGCTTCGGTTGCCGGGTTCGGGCATTTACACCCGCACCACACCGGAGAAATACACCACCTGGGTCGACGATATGTTTATGGGCATCCCGTTTCTGGTGCAGGCTTCGCGCTATGTGACCGACCCGGCCCAGAAAAAAGCCTTTCTGGATGATGCCGCTAATCAGGTCATAGGCTTCAACGAGCAGGTTTGGGATGCTGACGCCAACCTGTACATGCACGCCCGCTACTCCAACCGCCCGGCCAAGCTCCCCCACTGGTCGCGGGCCAACGGCTGGGCGGTGTGGGCCATGAGCGAGGTGCTCATGAACCTCCCCGCCGATCACCCCCGGTACAAGCCTATTCTGAATCATTTCCGCAAACACATGGAATCGCTGGCTCGCTGGCAGGACAAGAGCGGGTTCTGGCTCAACGTGCTCGACCGCCCCGACTCGCCCAAAGAGGTATCGGGTACGGCCATTTTCGCTATGGGCATGGCGCGGGGTATACAGCACGGCTGGCTCGACGCCAAACGGTACAAATCGGCAGTCATGAACGCCTGGGAAGCGCTCAAAACCCAGGTTGAGCCCGACGGCACGGTGCACAATATCTGCATGGGTACCATGTGCTCCGAAGACGTGAACTACTACCTCACGCGCCCCTTCTACGACAACGACACCCACGGCCTGTTTGCGGTGCTCTTTGCCGGTATCGAAATCGAAAAAATGCTCAATAACCAACCCCCGACCCAATCGGGACGCTGATTCAACCCGCTTTCACTCGTATGATTATGACACCAACTTTATCCTTATCAATCCACCCTCGGGCGGCACAACGCCCCGGCCCACTCCAGTTGCGGCCTGGCCGACCACTCCTCCTGGCCCTGTTGCTAACCCTGCTGACCCTGTCGTTTGCCTCGGCTCAGCAAACCCGTATTTCCGTGACCGGCACCGTAACCGACGCCAAGGGAGGCACCCTGCCGGGCGTGAACGTGGTGGTGCAGGGCACCAACACCGGCACCACCACCGATGCCGACGGCCGGTTTTCGATTCAGGTGGCTTCAGAACGCAGCATCCTTCTGTTCAGCTCGATTGGCTTTCTGAAAAAGGCCGTGACCGTGGGGAGTCAGAAAAAACTGACCGTCACCCTTGCCGAAGACAATAACAGCCTCGAAGAGGTGGTGGTTGTGGGCTACGGCGAAGTACGCAAGAAAGACGTGACCGGCTCGGTGGGCAAAGCCAACGTGGAAGAGATGCAGCGGGCCCCGGTGCCCTCGTACGATCAGGCACTTGCGGGCCGCATTGCCGGGGTTGTGGTTACCTCCGGCGATGGCCAACCGGGCTCAGCCGCCAACATTGTGGTGCGGGGCAGCTCGGTGAGTCAGGACTCGTCGCCCTTGTTTGTGATCGACGGGTTTCCGATTGAGAACATGGACATCAACGCCATCAATCCCAACGACATTGAGTCGCTCGAAGTACTCAAAGATGCCTCGTCGATTGCTATTTACGGAGCGCGCGGGGCAAACGGGGTTATTCTGATTACCACCAAACGGGGCAAACCCGGTCCGGTCCGGGTTACGTACAACGTGTCGGGCGGGATTCAGCGCGACGTGCGCCGGGTGAAGATGATGAGCCCCTACGAATTTGTGCGGCTTCAGCTCGAACTCGACAGCATCACGAGCACCCCGGCTGCGCCCTTCAACCGGTTTCGGGCCATTTACCTCGGCCAAAACGACCCCAATAAAACCCTCGAATCGTACCGCAACGTAGCCGGTACCGACTGGCAGGAGCAGGTGCTGCGGCAGGGCTCACAAATGACCCACTCGCTCAACATCAGCGGGGGCAACGCCGACACCCGGTTTGCGGTGTCGGGTTCGCTTTTCGACCAGAAAGGGATTGTGATCAACACGGGTCTGCGCCGGTACGACGGCCGTTTCAGCCTCGACCAACACATTCGGAGCCGCCTGAAAGTTGGGCTGGCGGGCAGCTACGCCAACACCTCCACCTACGGCACCGTACCCTCAGGGGCCAACGGGGGCGGGGTTATTCAGGGCATGTGGCAGTACCGCCCGGTAGCGGGCCTGGGCAATCAGGACCTGGCCGCGGCCCTCATCGACAGCATCGCGTTTCAGGATTTTTCGAGCGGCAACAGCACAGCCTCGCTCGGCGACAACCTAATTAACCCGTTGGTACAAGCCCAAAACGAATACCGCAAGAATATTAACAACACAGCCACCATCAACGCCTATCTGGAGTATTCGTTTCTGAAGAATTTCAAGCTGCGCGTTTCGGGCGGCCTGAACACCACCACCCTGCGGCAGGAAACGTTTTACAACTCGCAGACCATACAGGGCAACCTGTTTCGCAACGCGGCCGGGGCCATTGCCAATCCCAACGGCATCAATGGGGGCTACACCAACGTGATCAATGGCAACTGGCTCAACGAGAACATTCTGAGCTACCGAAACCGGTTTGGTAAAGACCACAGCCTCGACGCCCTCGTGGGGTTCACGTACCAGTACGCCCGCACGGCCTCGCACGGGTTCCGGGTCATTAACATCCCGCCCGCTACGGAGTACCTCGGCATTATCAGCCTCAACACCGGCACCGCTACGGGACCGGCTACGTCGGGTTCGCACTGGCAGATGTTCTCGTTTCTGGCCCGCGCCAACTACACCTTTCGCGACCGTTACCTGTTTACGTTCTCGGCCCGGTCAGATGGTTCGTCGAAGTTTACGCCCGGCAAGCAGTGGGGCTACTTCCCATCGGGGGCGTTTGCCTGGCGGTTTGGTTCGGAGCCATTCATGAAGAAGTTCAGCAATATTCTGAGCGATGGCAAACTACGGCTCAGCTACGGGGCTGTGGGCAACAACAAAGTGGGCGATTTCAGCTATCTTTCGCAATACGGAGCCCTCAACACGGGTCACGGCTACCCCTTCAACAATGCCTACAGCCTTGGGGTAGTGCCTTTTTTCTACGGTAACGACAACCTGACGTGGGAAACCACCAACGAGTTTGACCTCGGTTTGAACCTGTCGTTCCTGAACAACCGAATCGAAATTGAAGCCGATTACTACAACCGCCGGACGCGCAACTTTCTCCTGGGTGTACCACTTCCGTTTCTGGCAGGTTACAGCAATGGAACGAACTCACAGTTTCAGAACACAGGAAACCTCCGCAACTCAGGCTTTGAGTTTACGTTGCAAACCACCAACGTGCAGCGCAAAAACTTTAGCTGGACGAGCAGTTTTAACATCAGTTTCAACCGGAGTAAAATCCTGAATTTTTACGATGGTCTCGACGCCCGACTCACGGCCTGGGGCCTGCCCGGTGGCGCGTCGGCCTGGATTGCCCGCGCCGGAGCCCCCATCTCGCAGTTTTACGGCTACAAATGGGGGGGCGTGTACCAGTTTGACGATTTCGACCGACTGGCCAACGGCTCGTACGTACTCCGCAACGGCGTACCTACCTACTCAGCCAACGTACAGCCCGGCGACCCGAAGTACGTAGATATTAACGGCGATGGGGTGGTAGACGCCAACGACCAAACCACGCTGGGTACTCCTCTACCCATCCATACCGGTGGTCTGTCGAACAATTTTACCTACAAAGGGCTTACGCTGAGCGTATTTGCCCAGTGGAGCTACGGCAACAAAGTGCTCAACGCCAACCGGATCGCGTTTGAGTCGACGGGTGGGTATTTCCTGAACGGCAATCAGTTTGCCACCTACGCCGACCGCTGGACCCCCTCGAACCCAACGAATGATATTCCACGCGCCCGCTACAACCTCAAGGGCGATGCTGGTTCGCCTAATCCCCGGCCTTCGTCGCGGGTAATTGAAGATGCGTCGTTTTTGCGGATTAAAACGGTACAACTGAGCTACGGCTTGCCCGCCCTGTGGGCCAAGAAGATCAGTGCCAACAGCATCCGGGTGTTCGGCTCGGCCCAGAACCTGTTCACGTTCACCCGGTACTCGGGCATCGACCCCGAAGTATCAACCTACCGCTCCCCGAACCCAGCCAACAGCCCCATCGGTGGCACGGGCGTCAACGCTGCGGCAACCGGCACGGGCTACACGTTTATCCAACCCAGTTCGGGCTATTCGGTGCTGGCGGGTGGCTACGATTTCACGCCCTACCCCCGCGCCATTACCATTACGGCCGGTGCTACCGTCACGTTTTAACCGTCTTTTCAGCGCAATTCCATGAAAAAATCATACATCACCATGTTGTTAGGTTCGGTGCTGGCGCTGACCACATCGTGTCAGAAAGACGTCAGTCTGGAACCCATCTTTTTCCGCCCCACCACATTTACGTCTGAAGCCCAGCTTTCGGGACAGCTGGCGGGCGTGTACAACGTACTCTCGCAAGACCAGCTTTATGGACAGGGCCTGTGGGGCTACCTGGTTGCCGGGGCCGACGAGAGTTTTCGGAATGGAGTTACCAACGGCACCATTCTGACCGAGTTGTACAACATTGGCAGCAACGAGGCCAACATTGGCAACTTCTGGCGAAATCTCTACATCGGGGCCGAACGGGCCAGCGTGTTGCTCGACGTAGTGGATATTCCAAAAATGGACGAAACGGCCCGGAACAACATCAAAGGGCAGGCTATGTTTCTGCGGGCGTTTTACTACTATCTGCTCGTGACCCACTTCGGCGATGTGCCGCTGAAAACCCAGCTCACCACGGATATGGGCACCAACTTCAACCTGCCCCGCACGCCAGCCAAAGACGTGTATCAGTTCATCATCGACGAGATGACGAAAGCCCAACCGCTGGTGCAAACCATTCAGCAGACCGGTACGCCCACCATCGTAACCCGGTCGGCGGTGCAGGCCATGCTGGTACGGGTGTGCATGAGCATGGCGGGTAACCCTGTCAACGACGGCGCCAAGTACCGGCTGGCGCAGGAATGGGCGCAAAAACTGATTACCAGCAACGCACACAGCCTCAATGCCACGCCCCTGCCGCAGGCTCCGAACACCCCGGCCTACGCCCGGCTGTTTATCAACAACATGCAGAACAACGTAAACGACCCCAACATCACGGAAGGGATCTGGGACGCGGCTTTTCTGTCGAAATCGAACCAGACGGGGGCGTTTGCCGCTACGGGCTTCCCCGTTACACAACAGTTGGGGGCACTAATGGGCGTAACCAGCCCGAACGCCAGCGCCAACGCACCGGTAGGCTTTTCATCGGGCACGTACCGGGTACACAACCGCCTGTTCCGGCTCTTCGCCCCCGGCGACCAACGGCGCGACTGGGCCATTGCCCCGTTTATCTACCGCGACAACACCACCAACCGGTTCGATATTCTGCGCGTAAACCTGACCGGCGGAGGTGGCACCGGAGCTACTGCACTCGCACTCACTTCGCCTACGGGGGCTATCAGCTCTATTGTGATCGAAAATCCGGGGCAGGGCTATACCTCAGCGCCCACGGTGAGTTTTTCAGCTATTGCCGGCACCGGGGCTGCGGCCACGGCCGTGGTGGAAGGGGGCCGGGTTACCGCGGTTAACGTGACGGCTGCGGGTAGCGCCTACCCCACCGCCTACGACCGACCCGTGGGCAAATGGCGTCGGGAGTACGAGCTGAACGTGCCGCAAGTGCGCTTGCAGAACAACACCTCGTGCAACTTCCCGATTATCCGCTATGCCGATGTGCTCCTGATGGCCGCCGAAGCCGATTTGCGCATCAACGGGACACCGAGCGCGCAAGCTGTGGAATACTACAATCAGGTGCGTCGGCGGGCGTTTGGGCAGAACCCACGCACACCGTCGCCCACGGTCGATGTGGCTACATTTTCGGTGCAGGACATAATGGACGAACGGTCACGGGAGTTGTGCTTTGAGGGCGTCCGCCGGGCCGACCTCCTGCGCTGGGGCATGCTGCAACAGGCGATGCAGCGGATTCAGGCCGACGTAGCGGCCAATGCACCTTCCACGTTCCAGACAGCTGCTTCGGTAGCCGCCAACAACCTAGTGCAGAATTTCCCCCGCCATGCCCTGCTACCGATTCCGGCCACCGAAATCGACCGGGCACCGGCTATTACCCAAAACCCTGGCTGGTAAAGGGGTTTCTGGTTTATCGTTTTTGGTTTTTAGTTCAGGAAAAGCGGCTTATCAGACGCAACGCAAATCAAGAGTAAAGCTAGACATAACCCTCTGTGAAATAACGTGAGTTATGGATAATGCGCACTGTACAACCCCTGTCCCACAAGTAGTTGCTACGCAAGGGCCTTCGACAGGCTCAGGCTGACTGGGGGCTCTCAAGACGAATGTCAGCCTGAGCCTGTCGAAGGCCCTTGCGTCAGCTAGTATGCATAATTCACGTTAAAATAGAAGGTTGCTGGCACCCGAACGAACATGGCTTGACCAAAAACAATAAACCAGAGCCCAGAAACTAAACATCCATCATGAAAGCAATTCGATATTCAATAGGCATCATGACCCTGCTGGCCAGTTGCCAACTCGTTCAGGTTGAGGCTCCCGACCTCTTTTCCGTTACGACCGAAAAAACAACCTTCCGCGTGGGCGAGCCCGTCCGGTTTAACTTTGCGGGCGGCAACATCGACCAAGTCGTTTTCTTCTCCGGCGAAATTGGTCGCCGGTACGAACAGCGCACCCGCACAAGTGGCACAGGCGAAAACCGGCTCGTGTTTCAAAGCTCTATGCAGCAGGGCGTTTTGCCGGGTCAGGATTCGCTGCGGCTGCTCGTTTCGACCAATCTGACCGGGTACGATGCCGCCAGCGTAACGGCCGCGCGCTGGACCGACATCACCACCCGCAACACCCGCTGGCCCTCCACCCTCGCCACCACCTTTACCACCTCGGACTCGGTGAATCTGAATGATTTTGCCACGGCCGAAAAGGTGAACCTCGCTTTCCGGTTTATTGGAAAACAGAACCCCGCAGCGGCTCAGCGCCGGTGGCAGATACAGAATGCGGTGCTGATTAACCGGCTTCCCGATGGCACCGTTACGAACCTCTTCAACACCTTTGCCAACACGGGTTGGGTGCAGGTAAGCCTTAAAAACAACGCCGTCGCCTGGAACGTCGGAACGGCCGGGGTGTCGGCAGCCAACAGCCTCTCGAACACCAGCGGGAGCCTAATCCGAACGGCTTACCCCATTTCGCTCGACCCCGGCACAGCCACCGGAGTTGAAGACAACGACGACTGGCTCATTACCTCGGCGGTGAACCTGAAAACGGTGCGCCCTGATGTAGGCTTAACCGTGAAAAACACGGGGGCCAACATGCCCCCAGCCTACCTGTACACCTTTACGCGGGCGGGCACCTATACGGTCACATTCATCGGCATGAACCGCGACGTAGACACCGCCAAAGAGGTGGTTCGGCAATTGCAACTGACGATAACCCCGTAGAGACCGGTCCGCCGGAGCGGCAAAATATTGCGTCTCATCAGCCGGATGGTTCATCAGCCGGATGGTTTGGCTGGCGCATGATGAGACCGGTCCGCCGGTGCGGCAAAATATTGCGTCTCTACGATACCTCATTACACGTATGTTCCTTTCTCACCTCCTCATTCTCTTACTTTTAACCGGCGGGGTAACTTCTGTGCCAACGCCACCGGGCAAAAAAATCGGTACGCTGCAGGTCAGCAATGCGTCGGCGGTGGGGCTGACCCAGAAAGCAGTTCGGCTGGGTCGCAAGGTACTTGGATTAGCCCCCAACACCCGGCTGTATCCGGTGCTGCTCGATGAAACGGGTCAGCTCATTCCGGCTCAGTTAGACGATACCGATGCGGACGGTCAGTGGGATGAGCTGTTCTGGGTGATGGATATTCCCGCCAAAACAAGCCGCAAGCTGATGGTGCAGCTCGTGGATACGCTGCCCGTTTATCCGAATCAGGTACGGGTGCGGTTTGGCAAACGCAGCAGCGCCTATACCCCCGTGCGGCCGCTAACCGAAGACACGTTTTACGCCCACGAGTTGCCCATTCGGCAGGGTTACCAACCGTACCAAACCGACGGCCCGACCTGGGAAAACGACAAAGTAGGATTCCGGCACTACTTCGACGGACGCAACGCTAAAGACTTGTTTGGCAAACGAAGCCCGGCCCTCTCACCCGATAGCGTCGGGCTCACTCCCACCAGGGCCGTGGTCGACAATTACCACGTTCTACGCGATTGGGGCCGCGATGTATTGCCGGTGGGGAATGCCGAAGGGCTTTCGCTTGGGCTGGGGGGCGTGGGTTTGCAGATTGGCAACGAGCTGTACCGGGTGGGCGTGATGGCTACCGATTCGGTGCATACCGTCGAAAGCAGCCGACTCCGGGTATTGGCCTCTGGCCCGGTCAGGGCCGCTCTGGAACTCGATCATCGAAACTGGAAACCCCGCCCCGACCGCGACTACCGACTGGTGGAGCAACCCACCATCTGGCCGGGCATGTACGCTTACCAGAACACGGTGCAGGTACATAATCTGCAGGGCGACGAAACCCTGCTGATTGGCTTACCCCGCGTGGCTACCCCGAAGTCTGTCGAACAACTCCAGACTGACGATTGGGTGGCCTTGTTCACCCACGACAAACAATCGTATAACCGCGAACACTGGCTCGGACTGGCCATTGTGGTGCCCCGGTCCCTGTTTGAGGGCGTGGGCGAAGCCCCGGCCAAAGGACCCGTTGCCCTCAGTTACTACGCCCGGCTGAACGCCAGGGCGGGTAAGCCCCTCACTTACTACGCGCTGGGCAGCTGGGAATTATCGGACCCCGGCTTTCGGGACCCGGCCTACTTCCGCGAATACCTGCGTCAGTTTATGCAACAGATCGCGCAACCCGTTGCGGTGAAAATGATTCCAAATTCTCCATGAGTTACCCAGTAAGAATATTTGTGGTTGGGGTACTGGCCTTGCTTACACCGAACGTCCAGGCCCAATTGGTTACGGCCCAAACGCCCACAGTTTTGCCTAAGGATACCCCCTCCTCGGCCTTGTCGATACTGTCGGCCCCTCCGCAGGACAAGGGTCTGCCTTACACGCGCTCGGCTCAGAAGCGGGCCCTGTCGGCTCTGAAAAACACCATTGCCCTGTGCGCGGGCGGGCGTTACGCCTACGTGTACGGCTACAAAGTACGGCTCGATACCCTCGATATTCTCCGGGGCGAAGCCTTTCGGCAAAACGACAAGCTGTTTGTGCCCGAAGCCGCGGCCGGGCTGGCTCAACTGAATCAGTTTACCCCCAAACCCATGCCGGCCGGTCTCAACCTCCTGGCCGACCGCTGGGTGTACGACCTGCCCCGCACGGCCATCAAACTGCCTCCTTCGGTCGAACGCCGGAAGGTTGGCAACCAAACCTACATAGCCCTGACCGACTATGCCCGGCACCTCGGTCGGCAAGTAAAACAAACACCCCGTGGCCTGTTGCTGATAGGCACCGGCCCCATTGGTTACGACGAAGCCAAAGACCCCGTGCTGGCCGACGCGATCATCAGCCTGTTCGATACGCCCGAAAAATACATTGAGCCTCAGCTGGCTACCCGTTACATTCCGTTTCTGAACAAACAGGGCGACGTGACGAAGCACGCCCGCATCACACCCGCCCAACTGGCCGACCTCGACGGCCCCGAACCTACCTGGCCCGAACCGCCCCGGTCCAGCTACGACCTGACCGGTTTCAACGCGCAACTACTGGGGTCGGTCGTACCGGCACCGGGCGTGTACCCCCGGCTGTTGTTCAGCCCGCAGGATATTCCAATGCTGCAAGCGCACATCCGGGCCAACAAGGTGACCCAAAAAGCCCTGATTGAGATGGAAGTGCTGTTTGCCAAAAGCTGGTTGAACCCACAGAGTAGCGACGGGAAGGTTTTTGAACAGCTGGCATCGGGGGCCCTGGATACGAAAGCCGTGGTCACGGGCAACGCAGGCCCAGCAGCCTATCATGTAGCCGCCCTCACCAACGACCACAAGCCGGGCATTTTCAACACCCACATCAATTACGTGAGCAACTGCCTCACCACTATGGCGTTGTACTGCCTGCTGACCGACAACAAAACCCTCGGCCGCAAAGTCGCCAACGCGATTTGCAGCTACTACCGTCTCGTGGAGCCCAAAGTAGACGAACACCTGCGGACCTCCGACTCAGAGTTTGGCACCAGCCCCGACAATGCCGGGCATTCCGTTCATCAGTGGCGGGGCATGCACACCGTGGTGCCCCACATGGACCTCGCTTTTTCGCTCGATTTTGCCGGAGCCTTTATGACCGATACGCAGCGCCGGTTTATGCAGCAACTCATTGCCAAAGCCACCTACGGCCGCCGAACCAACGGGGGCGATGGACCCCGCCGGGCCTGGCGCGACATTAACCACGTAACCTGGCACCTCACTCACCACATCTGTCAGGCCACGATTGAAGGGCTTGACGGTTTCGACCCGGAAGGATACGCATCGGGCAGCGAACTCACCCGCGATTTTCTGACCTGGGGCATCGACGAAGACGGGTTCGCGTTTGAAAGTAACGGCAAAAGCGGAGGTGGCCTTCAGTTTCAGATTCTGGCCATGATTGTACAGGCTCGCCGGGGCGACAACCTCTGGGGGCATCCGCACTGGCGGAAATTCCTGACCGGACAGGCGTACATGACCGCGCCCAACGGCCGCGAAACGGTAACGAGTGGCACCTGGGGCGGCAGCCCGCTCAGCGCGCAGGCCATCTCCGAAATCAAAGCGTTCTACCCGAACGACCGAGCAGCCGACTGGCTCCTGAGTACCCAATACCCCAACCTCGACTGGGCAACGTTCGACCTGGCGGCCTACCGTAAGCAAATCGAGTTGAACAGTGACCGACTGCGGTTACCTGGCCCCACCTACCCCGGCTTTGTGCTGGGCTTCCCCTACGCGGCCGACTGGAAACCCACCCGCCGGAGCGACCTTGCCCTTGACAACTCCTGGAAAACGGACACGTACGGCTACCTCTCGGCTACCAGCGATTCGACCGCCGATGCAAGCTGGATGGCCCTACACGCCCGTGCCAACCATTACATCGGATCGGGGCACCACCATGCCGATTTGGGGATGTTTTACTTTTCGGGCCTGGGTGTGAACTGGTTTACCGAATCGCCGTTTCCGAAAACCTACACGGGTAAAAACCACAACCTGGTTATTATTGACGGAAAGGCCGAAGCCGACGGACCACCCGCCGGGGTGCAGTATCTGGGTGTGCAAACAAGCCCACAGGTAAGTTTCGGAAGTATCGACCAAACGTATGCATACACCTGGCAGTGGTGTACGCAGGTGATGGACTGGGGCACCGGCTTTTCACGGCTCGACTCGGCCGTGGCCCGAAACGGCTGGGAGCTGGAGCCCAACCCCGATTTGATTCGGTATTTCCGGGGAACAAAACGCTACAAAATGCGCCCGTGGTGGCCAACGGCTAATTTCTCAAACTGGACCCCAACCCTGCGGGCGCTCTGGAACCCGGTGCAGTATGTGTACCGGTCGGCCGGGTTGGTACGGGGAACCCACCCGTACGGACTCGTGGTGGACGATGCCCGAAAAGACGATCAACCCCACCGCTACGAGTGGGCGGCCATGCTCGCCAAAGGGGTTTGGCAGGCCAACGTCCCGAATCTGCCCACGGGGGCCGTGGTGCTGGCGCACCGTTCTGAACTGGAAAAAGGCTGGGCGAAACCAAAGCCACAGGCCCCTCTGAACCCGAAAGCGGGTGACCCCCTCCTTCTGGTGTACGACCTGGAAGCCAACACGCCCGCCGTGCAAACCGCCACCGATGGCCCCGACGAAGGCAAAGGCCCTCAACCGTACAACCGGTTAACCTTTACCCGAACGGCCGACAAAGCCCGTTTTCGGGTATTGATGCTGCCATTTCGGGCGGGAGAGGCATTACCCAACATCTCCTACCAAAATAATCGGGCGGTGATTCAGTGGGCCGATCAGACCGATACGCTTATTTTTGACGACTCAACCGACAACCGCACCCGAATCACCGTAAACCGAAACGCTCTGACCATCGGGCAAAGCCGGTAAAACAGACCCTATCCAGACAATGACCTTCGTTCGCACAATGATCCCGCTGCTGAGCCTGAGCGCCTTTCTTTTCCTGTACGCACCTGCCTGGGGCCAACCCTCGACCGCCATTCAGCTGAACTCCATCCGGCTGAGTCAACCGCAACAGCAAACTCTGTTGAAACTGCTCGAAGGGATTCACAAACGGTACGACGAGAAGGCCCGGATGCTTTCGACAACGGTAGACGGCTACCAGTACCACCGCGACGCCACTTCGGGCACTTTGCACGAGATTCGGGGGTCGATGGTGTACGCGCTGGCCCTGCTCAACACCGGCGACGCCCAACTGCGCGACCGAGCCCACGGTATCATTGCCCAGTGCGTAGGCTTGCAGGACACCCTGACCGGCTCCCCTACGCGGGGCATCTGGGGGTATTACCTCGAAGAGCCTTTACAAACCAAGAAGTCGCCCCCGGATTTTAACATGGCCGACTTCAACGCCGTGACCCTGCTCGACATCTGGATGAGCCACGGCCCTACCTTGCCCCCGGCCTTGCAACAGGCCGTGCGTCGGTCGCTGGTGTTGGCGGCCGGGGCCATTCAGAAACGAAACATGGGGCCGCATTACACTAACATCGCCGTGATGGGCAGCTACGTAACCTACCTGGTTGGCCACCTGTTTGACCTGCCTACGCTGCAAACCTACGGCCGCGACAAGATTGAAACCCTGTACCAATACACGCTGCAAAAAGGGGGCTTCACCGAATACAACAGCCCAACTTACACCATTACGGCCCTGGAAGACCTGAACCGGATGCAGCTGCACATTGTGGAGCCGGGCACCCGCCAACGGATTGATTCGTTATACAATCTGGCCTGGTCGATGCTTGCCCGCCACTACCATCAGCCTTCGGGTCAATGGAGTGGGCCACACAGCCGGGCCTACCGGTCGTTGGTGTTGCCGGGTTTTTACAACCTGTTGCACGAGGCTTCGGAGGGCAAACTGTTCGCTGAAAACCCCAAAGCCCTTGATTGGGGCAATTATGGCCGGTTACGACACCGGCTCCCCGCCTATTTGCTCTCGTACTTCACCAAACCTACATTTCCGCGCACCGAACGCGACGTGTTTGAGCCCGATGCCCCCCCGATTGTTGGCACAAGCTACCTCACCGACCGTTTTGCCCTTTCGTCCAGCAATCGCTCGTCGATGTGGAATCAGCGTCGGCCCCTGCTGGCATATTGGGGAACGCCCGACAAGCCAAAGTACCTCCAACTCCGGTTTCTGCACGATGAGTATGATTTCAGCTCGGCCAGTTTTTACAGTGAACAGCGCAATGGCAAGGTGCTGGCGGCTATCAACCTGAGCAAAGGGGCAGGCGACAAACACATTCATATCGATTTGCTGAAAGACGGCACGTTTGAGGCCCGTGACCTCCGGGTACGGTTTGAGTTGGGCAATGTGCAGTTGCCCGATACGCTGCGCCTGCCCGAAGGTCCCAACCAACCGATTCGGCTGGTGCTCGAAGGTTTACCCCTGAACCTCAATCTGTTCGAAGCTACCCTCGACGGGCGGCCCGGCCGATGGGAAAAAGGTGGCAACGCAACCACCGCCTGGCTCGACTACGTTATCTACAGCGGCCCCACCACCCGTTTCGACTTAAACACCATCCAGAAAGCGGTTTGGGGGCTAACCCTGTCGGTTGGGGCACCCACGCCCGACCCGAACGCCATGCGGCCCCAAATTCAGCCCGACCCGGCCGTGTTGAAAGCCACGTGGCAGGGTATGAGCCTTTCTGTTCCTACACAAGTATTACCCCAGCCCAAACACGTAGGCTGGTATTAATAAACCGTTTTATGCGCCAACTCACGTTTCTTTTCCTCGTTTTGCTTTCGTTTTCAGCCTCGGCTCAGGATAGCATTCGCTCGGCCACCGAAGCCAACTACCGCGGAGGGCTCCCCTATTTCTTCGCGTCGATTAAAACGGGTCAGCCGGTTCGGGTGGCGTATCTGGGTGGGAGCATCACCCGCGCCGATGGCGGCTGGCGCGACCAAACGTTTCGGTGGTTGGGGCAGCAGTACCCGACCGCCCGGTTCGAGCCGATTATGGCGGCCATCGGCGGTACCGGCTCCGACTTTGGCGCTTACCGGGTGGGGTCTCATGTGCTCGCCTTCAAGCCCGATCTGGTGTTTGTCGAATTTGCCGTGAACGATCAGGGCCGACCCTCGCGGGCGGTGAAAGCGTCGATGGAAGGCATTGTCCGGCAGATTCGGCAGGCAAACCCCCAAACCGACATCTGTTTTGTGTACACATTTTCAAAACCGCAACTGGAGAACTACAGTCGCGGGCAGTTTCCGGTGTCGGCCTCGGCCATGGAAGCCGTCGCCGACCACTACAACCTGCCTTCGGTGGCAATGTGTCTGCCCGCCGTGCGGCAGGTGCTCGACGGCCAGATGATTATGCAGGGTAAACCAAAAGACTACCCCGACAAACCCGTTTTTTCGGAAGATGGTGTGCACCCGTTGAACGAAACCGGGCAGCGGGTCTATGCCGAAACCGTTCAGAAGCATCTGCTTGCGCTGGCTGGGGTGGGTAAACCGGCTCGTCGGCGGCTACCCAAACCGCTCGTTGCCGATAATCTGGAGAAGGCCACGCTTATCCTGGCCGATGCCGTCGACCGGAAGGGAAACTGGCAGGCTGTGGACTCCGTGACACGAGGCAAGGCCTACGCGCAGTTTTTGCCCCGGGTGTATGCCACGACCGACACAGCCGCAACGGTTCGGTTTCAGGCCAATGGTACGAGCTTCGGCATTGTCGATGTGGTGGGGCCGGGTGCTGGACAGATCGTGGTGAAAATTGACAACGACCCTCCCCGGTATCTGGACCGGTTCGATGCGTATTGCACCTATTACCGGATGTTTTACAGTCTGATTTCGGGGCTGAAACCGGGTCTGCATCAGGTCGAGATTCGGGTGTCGCCTACCCGGCTGGACAAGGCCGCCATCCTGAAAAAGCGTAACCAAACCATTACTAATCCGGCCCTGTACGAAGCCCACGCGTTTTACTTGGGCGGGATACTGGTGCAACAATGAGAACGTTCATCCTGCTCCTTCACCTTTTGGGCGGTTCGGCCTACTTTCATACAAACGATTCATCGGTTAAACGCCAAGAATTGTTTTAACGTAAATTATGGATAATTTGTAATACAACTAGCTGTTGAACAAATGATTGCTAACGCAAGGGCCTTCGACAGGCTCAGGCTGACTAGCGGCTCTCAAGTTTATAGTCAGCCTGAGCCAGTCGAAGGCCCTTGCGTCAGCCATTATGCATAATTCACGTTGTTTTAAGTAGTCAGACTGCATTGAGTGTATAAGTAACAATGTGAGTACTGGACATTAGACGTTAGACCGCCATATATACAGGTAGTAAGTCTAACGTCCAGTGTCTGAAGTCCGAAGGTCCAGTACTGAGATGAACAATGTGAAATGTATGATTAAATAGCTGATTGTCAGCAGGCAACCCAATTACTCATTATGCATTTTACATTCTCTTAAGTAGTGGAGCAGAACTAGTTTAGACTCTGCTTTTGTCATCCCGACGAAGGAGGGATCTTACAGTTAGTTAATTAGAAAGATCCCTCCTTCGTCGGGATGACAAAAGTGTCTGTTTTGAATCCTTCTGTTTAATTCTGCTCCATTGCTTATTTGAAACAAGCTTTTCACCGTTCCAACGACATTAGTATCCTGATAATGACCTGTTTCAAAGATCACTACTCCGACAACCCTGCCCTGTCATTTGAATGCCAAACAATAGTATTCTACAAACGTATTTTATTCCTCATCAATTGATAGTAGTGACTACCTTATATTTACACATTCAAGCCATTTATATATTTACAGTACTCATCAACGCCTAAAAATGACACACCTGTTGGGCAAGGTTGCTCTTGTCTTTCTCTTTCTGTCTAGTCGAACTCCGGTGGCTCTCGCGCAGGAGGCACCGTCTGCCCAGGTCATGATTGTGGGCTTCGATCACCTCAATCAACTTTACAATAATCAGCCCCAATCGGATGTTTACAGTACCAAAAAACAAGCCGAACTGACCAAGCTTAACAACTGCCTGATGGAGTATGCCCCCGATATGATTTTGGTGGAGGTGGACCCGAGTGAACAGAGCCGCATCGACAGTTTGTATCAACTTTTCTCAACGGACAAGTTATCGCTCTCGGAAATAAAAGAGGGGCGTAGTGAAACCTTTCAGGTCGGGTTTGTTCTGGCAAAACGGCTAAAACACAAGCGAGTCTATTGCGCCGATCATTACGAAGCCACTGCCCAGTCGCTGCTGGCCGAAGGCGAAAACATTGAGGTATTCAGGCAAGGTTTGCAGCAGCTTCAAGGGTTGGCTCGCCCCTTGAAAAAACAGGTGCAACAGGACAGCGTGTCGGTATACGATTACATCACCCGGCTAAACCAACCAGACCTTATTTCGTTCACCCACAGGCTGTTTTACAACCTACCTGCGGCCGTAGTGGACGGAGAATTTTCCAAAACCGCCACCAACACGGTCGACGTAAGTAAGGTAGATAAACGCTACATCGGCGCAGAATATATCAGTCTGTTTTACAACCGCAATCTGAAGATTTACAGTAATGCGCTGCGTTATCAACGGCAGTATCAGGGCAAACGGCTCCTGCTCATGTTTGGCGTGACCCATGTGGGTGTTCTTCAGGAGCTTTACCGGGTCAACCCTGCTTACGAACTGGTTTCTCCGCTTTCGTACTGCCGTTAATTAAATTTGACTGCCAGGCCAGGCTTACGACTCATTACTCACCAAGCCAAACCGGGCGTGATTTTGCCAGCCGGCGCTCTCGCCTGACGGTCGACCAGGCCGTTTTTTTGAGCTTGCGGGCAAACGATTCATCAACTTCGGCGGGCCGGAAGGTCAGTTTACGGGGCGATTCGTTGAACAGGAACCCGTACCACACCAGCCCACCCAGATAGCAACCGGCCGCATTGGCATGGTGCGAATCGAACGCCAGCCTGGCTCCATCCCAGCGGTAGCCTACATGCAGCGAATGGGTTTGGTTAGGCAATGCCGGAGCTTGAGGCTGGGCAAAATTGTAGGCCGGGTCCCGATGGTACGCCCATTTAGAGCGGCTACCGACGCGCCAGAAGGCATCGCCATTGGGGATGATGGGCAGGCCCAGCTCATTGGCAATAGCATGGTAGGCCGCTCTCGATTTTTGCCACATCTGCGCGGCATTATCCGCCGAATCGCCCTCGGCAATCCGGCTAAAATCATTGGAATCGGAGCGGTACGCCCAGGTTTGGTGGATAACCACTGTCGCGTTGGGCTGCAACTTCCGAACATAATCGTAGAGCTTTTGGGCATAAGGGCGGTATGTGGCCGGGTCGCCGGAAAGGATAGAAGCCTGCTGAATCGTCACGACATCCCATACCCCATCAGACAGCAACATTTTCAGCGACTTACCTCCGTAGGGTTTCCCGTTGGGGTCGGCCGGGTCGCGCTCGGCGGCCTCAACGTGGCTCCAGTGCCGTTGTAATGAACTTCCGCCAATTTCGGCCCGACCGATGATGAGCGGATGCCCGCCCTCTTTACTCAATTGCGGCAGATAGCGCGATGCGTTTTGCGAAAAACTATTGCCGATCATGAACAGCCGCAGGGGTTTCGCACCCTTGCCCGAAGGCGTTTGCGCCTGAGCAACGCCCAGTAAAAAAATCAGAAACAGAAAAACGGAACCGGGTCGGGCAATGGGTTGGTAGGACTTCATGAAGCGGGTTTTGGTTTCATAAGGTCGGTCTGCTGACTGCCTACCCATTAACCCACCGCCTTTCAACGCTACGAAACCTCGCGCAGGAGGATGTAAACACCCAGCAGGATCACAAAGTAACCAAACGATTTTTTGAGCCGCGACCCCGATACGTACCGCGACAGGTACGTGCCAATAAAAACCCCTGTGATAGATAGCAGCGTGAAACAGAGCAAAAAGGGCCAGTCGATAGCAACATGACGTAGGTCGCCGGTGAAGCCAATCAGTGATTTCACGGCGATGATGAGCAGCGATGTCCCAACGGCCATTTTCATGGGCAACCGCGCCAATAGCACGAGTGCCGGAATAATCAGAAAGCCCCCTCCTGCCCTAACCAGTCCGGTCAGCAGCCCAACAAGAGCACCCTCGGCTCCAATCAAGGGTAGTTTTAGACCTTTGGTCCGGCCCACCCTACCCGTACGGCCCCCGTCGCGAATCATCGACAGGGCGGGCCCCAGCATGAGCAGACTAAACAGGACCATGATTAATCCATTACGGGTGAGCATAAGCGGCCCCACGGCACCGAGTGTTTCGGGAATGGCCGGAAGCAGAAAATGGCGCGAGACGTACACTGCGACAAACGAAGGCACCGAAAAAACCAGTGCTACCCGATAGTCGACCTGTCGCTGCCGCATATACGTGATAGCCCCCACGAGAGAGGTGGTTCCGACCACAAAGAGCGAGTAAGCCGATGAGGTGACCGGGTTTATGTGCAACAGGTACACCAGAATGGGCAAGGTCAGAATGCTGCCCCTCCACCATTAACCTGATTTCAATTTTCACAATCGTATAGTGACGGTATCGCTGTTGTACGACAAAATAATGCCGTATCCACCTTTTACATTGGAGTAACGTACCTGGGGCGGCTGAAAAGCCTGAAGAAACCCTTCATTTGCATTGAAAGCACGGTTATACTCAAAGTACCCCCGATTCGCGCGGATTAAACTTACGCGTAACTGATCCACTTTGCCTCTCATGCCCCCCGATTGTACGGGTCCTTCTAGAGTGTGTGGACAATTAGGATAAACTTACCCAATCCTACGATCTTTGTGGCATGAGACGCTATGAGATCACCGAGCAGGAATGGACTAAAATCACCCCTCTTCTACCAGGACAGGCAGGCTCAGC
>NZ_WELI01000010.1 GCF_009184635.1 Rudanella paleaurantiibacter | reverse complement strand
ATTTTAACCGCTTGAAACAGTATCGCCGGGTAGCAACTCGCTACGAAAAAACAGCCAGCAGCTTCTTGGCGATGGTTCATCTGGCTTCAAGTATGATTTTGTTGCTCTGATTGTCCACACACTCTAGGTTAGGGGGAGATGCTTTACCCGAACGCCCCGTCAGGGGCCCAATATTGGTAGAAAAGACGTCTCCTCGGAACACCAGAGCCCCGAAGGGGCGTAACCTTAAACAAGTTACGCCCCTTCGGGGCTCTGACCTTGGGTCCATGCTCGGGTTGGCTACCCATGTTCAGCCCCTACGGGGCATCAAAACGAGCGTTGAGCCAAAAACATCAAGACTTTAAAATTTGGGATGACTCCTATTCTGTAGTTTTACAACACTATAAATTAACGTGTGTTGAGGAAAATTGCTGGCGCTCAGGGCTTCGACAGGCTCAGCCTGACTGGATGCTCCCAAGTTTATAATTGAAGGTCAACCCCTCTGGGGTACTACAAGATCGTTTTCTTTCGGTAGTGGAGCAGAATTAGTTTGGACTTCGAATTAGCCATCCCACCACGGGGGCAAAATACGTTGCCCCATCGGGGCTCCCTGTTAATAGCTCATGCGTAACGAACCCGGTTTAGCCATTGGGGGTTTTCCGGCCCAAAAACTCCTGTTTTGAATAATTCGGTTTAATGCTGCCTGATCGCATACCGTGCATAAAGTAAATCTCCCGGCACTTTACCCCTCTTCAGCCGTGGCAAACAGGAATTGGCTTGTTGGGTGCCGTTTTATCCATCCAGTGCGGGTACACACTCAACCCCCGAATCAGTAGCAATACGCCCACCAGAATAGTGGCTACGGGCAAGGCACGGGTGAGTCGTTGGCGAAGCGGTACTGTGAGGTAGGCCGTCAGGGTGCGAATGCCCAGCAGGGCGGGCAGGGTACCGAGGCCAAAGAACAGCATGTAGGTCATGCCAGCCAGTGGGCTCGCACTCACGAGCGTACCCGTAAGGGCCGTGTAAATAAGCCCACAAGGCAACAGTCCGTTCAGGAAACCCAGGCCCAGAAAAGCCCCCAGCCGAGGCTGAGTTAGCAACCGCGCCATCACTACCGACAGGCCCAGCTTGTGCGTGAGCGAACTCGCTACGCCACCGTGTGCCCGGCCGCTAAACCCCCAGATCAGCAGCAACAGCCCCGACCCGATGGATACCGGGCCTTGCAGATTAACCAGCCAGAGCCCCTGCCCTACCAGGCCCACTACGGCCCCCAACAACCCATAGGCCGAAAGCCGCCCGAGTTGGTAGGTAAGTAAGCCCCAGGCCCGTTGGTGCTGCGGCAACCGTCCCAGTGGAAGGGCCATGGCCAATGGGCCACACATGCCTACGCAATGCAGGCTACCCGCCAGCCCCGTCAGGAAAGCCGCTGCCCACCACCACGTGCTCATAATACCAGCTCTTTTTCTGCGTAGTAATCATGCTCGCCGTCCGACCAGCTGATCTGCACTTTCCAGAAGCCACTCGCCAGTTTGGCGGTCGATACCGTTCGGGCACCGGCCGGCCCGGCCATCAGTGTCTGATGAACGTCGAGCCGACGGTCGGCGGGGCGGTAAAACGTTACTTCGCCTTTCTGCACGGCAGCCGCCAGTGTAAACGCGACTTCCTGCCGGGCGGCCTCGTAAGTCATGCTCACAGGCGCACCCAGCCGGGCCGTATTGACAACGCGGTCGATGTGCTGCTGGTATTTAATCTCGTCCTGATAGTAGTCATCCCGAACGAGGTCAACACGCTGACGGGTCATCCAGAACACCATGCTGCCGATAAAACCGGCAAACAAAACGAAGGTGAGCACAATGCTTTTTCCCCAGTTCATAGGTTTGTTGTGGTCATGGCGGGCGGGGCCGGTGTTACCGCAGCCCCGCCCGCCGGTGTTTATTTCATCGGACCCAAAAAGGTCGTTTTTACCTTGTCAACAACTTCCCCATCCGACAGCACCTCAATTTGGAGTGGGGTACTCGCCATCTGAATCGAAGATTCGGGCAGGAGAATAAAGAAAGTACCCTTAGCCAGTTCGTTGGCGGGGGCTTTGGTTATGGGTTGCACAAACCGCAGTTTGGCGTCGGGGTTGGTAATCCGAAACTGCACCGTGCGGGCGTCGTAGCTTTTGTTGACCAGCTCGACCAGGTACAGGTTCGACACCAGGTTGCCGGCTTCGCGCTGATACAGTTGGCCCGGTGCGCGTAACACGGTCACTTCGAGGGCAGTGCGGCTTACCATCAGGTACACGAGCACGCCAATCAGAGCGAGCAATACGCCCGTGTAAGCAGCCATACGGCCCGAAAACCGGGTAGGCTTACCTTTTTCAATGCCGTTGAGCGAGTCGATACGGATAAGGCCACGGGGGCGCTCAATCTTGTCCATGATCTGATCGCAGGCATCAATGCAAAGCGTGCAGTTGATACACTCCAGCTGGGTGCCGTTGCGAATGTCGATACCCATCGGGCAAACCTGCACGCATAGCTTACAGTCCACACAATCGCCTTTGGCCCTGGGGGCCATAGCGGGCGCTGTGGGGGCGGCACCAGCCTTCAATTTAAGGGCTTCGGTCACCGCGTTCCAGCTTTCGGGCTGAGCCGGCGAGGCCGCCCGTTCCTTCTTGCCACGGGGTTCGCCCCGGATGTAATCGTAGGCGACAACGAGCGAGCTTTTATCGAGCAAAACGCCCTGCAACCGGCCGTAGGGGCAAATGGTTGAGCAAACAATCTCGCGAAGCTTCGCAAAGACGAGGTAAAAAACAGCCGTAAAAATGAGCATGGCCGACAAACCGGCGAGATGCTCGGTTGGGTTGTCGGTGATGAGTTTTACCCACTCATCGCGCCCAATGATATAGGCCAGAAATGTGTTGCTGATGATGAACGAGATGAGAAAAAACACCCCGTGCTTCAGGCTTTTTTTGAGAACTTTCTCGGGCGTCCAGGGCCCGGCATCCAGCCGCTGCCGGGCCTTGTAATCGCCTTCGATCAGGTGCTCGATCTTGCGGAACACCATCTCCATAAAGATCGTCTGCGGGCAAGCCCAGCCGCACCACACCCGACCATATACCACCGTAAACAAGGCCACAAACGTGATAAACGTGAGCAACCCAATCGCAACCAGGTGAAAGTCCTGCGGCCAGAACGTAGCCCCGAAAAAGATAAACTTCCGCTCCATCACGTTGAACAGGAACAACGGGTGTCCGTCAATCCAGATAAACGGTCCGGCAAATAAAGCGGCCAACAGTACCCAGGCCACAACGGTGCGCCAGCGGGTAAACCGACCACTCTGCGCGCGGGGATACAGCCAGCGCCGTTCACCTGTCGAATCGGCAATGGGCACCCGGTCGCGGAAGCTTTGGGGGGGAGGTACTACGTTACTTTCCATGGTTGTTGAGTAGTTAATTCATAGCGACGGGGGTCGCTTCTTTTTCGCCCTGCGGTTCTTTAGCACCGGCGGGCTTGGTTCCCTGCAACGACAGAATATAGCTGGATACCTGCTGAATTTGCAGCGGATTCAGCTGCTTTTTCCAGGAGATCATGCCCTTTTCGGGTACCCCTTCGGTCACAACGTGGAAGATCGACTTCACGTTGCCACCGTGTAGCCAGTACTCATCGGTGAGGTTAGGGCCTACTTTACCTTCGGCATTAGCACCGTGGCAGGCCGTACAATACTGCGTAAACAATACCTGCCCCTCGCCAATGCTTTTGGCATCCTTAAGCACCGTCACCGAGTTTTCATTAATTGAGCCCGCTACTTTCTTGATATACTCTTCGCGTTGCTGCTCGGCAATGGCTACCTCCTGCGTGTACTCCTGCAACTGATCGTCGCCGGTTTTGAAAACCTCGAAAATGGCCAGATACACAGCCGCAAAGGCAATTGTCCCGTAAAAGAGGTACATAAACCAGGGCGGGGTTGGGTTGTCGAGTTCATGGATATCGTCATAGGCGTGTTCCATCATCAGCTCACGCTCCTGATGCAGGGGCTTCAGGCCGGTGAAGTGTTGCCAGAACGTTTTGCTTTCCTGAGCTTCGGCAGCCGGGTTGAGCATCGCCCGAATCTTGTAGAACAACATAAGCGACACCACCGCCAGCACCACGCAGCCAGCCAGCACCAGCAGCAGAATCGTAACCATCAGCAGGTCTTCGCCATCGCGCAGCTTCCAGAACGACGACGATTCGGGTGCCACCATCAGCACCAGGCTATTGAACAAATGGGTATTCATAATTAGGAGGTTAAGCATCGAGGGAATCTTCCAGCGGCAAACGACTGATTCGTTCTATGTGCTTACGATCGATAAAAAACAGGTACAGCCCCACCAGTACGAAGAAGACCAGAAAGATCATAAATGAGGTGACGAGGTAAACGTCGGCACCGGGCATCTTGGATATGAATTGCTTAAACATGGCTTTATTTGAGGAGTGATGATCGATGACTGGAAAGCTAACGCAACCAACCACTCACCGATCATCCCGTGTCATTCGTTAATTACTGGCAGTTTCGAGTTTCTTGATGTCGGTACCCAGCCGTTGCAGGTACGCAATCAGGGCAACAATTTCCCGATCCGACTGCACCTTGATGCCTTCTTTGGCCAGCCGGTCGCTGATTTCCTGCGCCTGCTTGTTCAGGTCGGCGTTGGCGTTGGCAATGGCTGAATCATCGTACGGCACCCCTACTTTGCTCAGGCCGCGCATCTTGGCCGAGGTGGTCGATACGTCAAGTTGCTGGGTCAACAACCACGGGTAAGCCGGCATAACAGACCCTGGCGACATCGACTCGGGCTCCCGCATGTGGTGGTAGTGCCACGAGTCGGGATACTTGCCCCCTTCACGGTGCAGGTCGGGTCCGGTACGTTTCGAGCCCCACAGGAAGGGGTGATCGTACACAAACTCACCGGCTTTCGAGTAGTCGCCGTATCGTTCGGTTTCGGAACGGAATGGCCGCACCATCTGACTGTGGCAGTTCACACAACCCTCACGGATGTACAAGTCACGGCCCTGCACCTCCAGCGGTGTGTACGGCTGTACCGACGCGATAGTGGGTACGTTGGACTTTACCATGAAGGTCGGCACCAATTCGACGAATGAGCCAATCAGGATCATCACGAGCGAGCCAACCAGCAGCGGCATCGGCTTGCGCTCAAACCAGCGGTGCCAGTAGGTATCGGAGCCCGTTGGGGTGTAGGCTTTAGTCAGGGCGGGTGCTTCGGCGGGTTCGTTGGCCGTCAGCGAGCCGGCAGCCATCGTTTTAAAGAGGTTGTACGCCATCACGATAGCCCCGATCAGGTACAAACCGCCACCCAGGGCCCGCATTTTGTGCATCGGCAGAATCTGGAGCGTGGTTTCGAGGAAGCTCGGGTATTTCAGCACGCCTTCGGGCGTAAACTCTTTCCACATCATACCCTGCGTGAAGCCCGAAATGTACATCGGAACGGCGTAGAACAGAATACCCAGCGTACCGATCCAGAAGTGCACATTCATCAGTTTTTTCGAGTGCAGGGGCGTGTGGTACATGCGCGGGATGAGCCAGTACAGAATGGCAAACGACAGGAAGCCGTTCCAGCCCAGAGCCCCTACGTGTACGTGCGACACGACCCAGTCGGTAAAGTGCGCAATGGCGTTCACGTTTTTGAGCGACAGCATCGGGCCTTCAAACGTGGCCATACCGTAGGCGGTCAGGCCCACCACCATGAATTTCAGGATGGCATCTTCGCGTACTTTGTCCCAGGCCCCCCGCAATGTAAGCAGACCGTTGATCATCCCTCCCCACGAAGGCGCAATGAGCATAATCGAGAACACCACACCCAGCGACTGCGCCCAGTCGGGCAGTGAGCTATACAATAAGTGGTGCGGACCAGCCCAGATATAGATAAAAATAAGGGCCCAGAAGTGCAGAATCGACAATTTGTACGAGTATACCGGACGGTTGGCCATTTTGGGCAGGAAGTAGTACATCATACCCAGGTACGGCGTTGTCAGGAAGAATGCCACCGCGTTGTGGCCATACCACCACTGCACAAGGGCATCCTGCACACCGGCGTAGAGCGAGTAACTTTTAAACAGGCTCACCGGCATCTCCATCGAGTTGACCAGGTGCAGCACAGCCACCGTAATAAACGTGGCGACGTAGAACCAGATCGCTACGTACAGGTGACGCTCCCGGCGCTTGATGATCGTACCGAACATATTCACCCCGAAAGCCACCCACATGAGCGTAATGGCAATGTCGATAGGCCATTCGAGCTCAGCGTATTCTTTGGAGGTAGTCAGGCCGAGCGGCAGGGTAATAGCAGCCGCCACAATAATGGCTTGCCAGCCCCAGAAGTGAATCCGGCTCAGCAGGTCCGAGAACATCCGGGCCTTACACAACCGCTGAAGCGAATAGTACACACCCATAAAAATGGCGTTGCCCACAAAGGCAAAAATAACCGCGTTGGTGTGCAACGGCCGAATCCGCCCGAAGGTGGTGTACTGATTGCCGAGGTTAGCCGCTGGTGCAAACAACTGCGTGGCTACGAGCACCCCGACGAGCATTCCGACAATACCCCAGATGATGGTGGCAATGGCGAAATTGCGGACAATGGCGTTGTCGTAGCTGAAATGCTCCACGTCGGGAGATTGACCGCGCCCAAGCTGGGTTCGGTCGGCTGAGATGATCGTAGGGGGTTGCTGCGAAACATTCATAAAGGTAATAGACTAGTTATTGGGTACGTCGGTCGTAGAAGTTGAGTCAGTATCATCGAGCAGAATACGCATCGAGGGTGTGTAGAGGTCGTCGTGCTGACCGTTGCGCATCGACCAGAAAAAGGCACCCAGAAACCCCAGGGCCATCATCAGGCTGACGCCGATCATAAAAAAGATAATGTGCATAACCGTCGATCTTTGGTTATGCAAAACTGCCTTCCGGCCGGTTGGCAAAGCATGAGGTACATCAGGCCGTAGGTTGATTAAGTTCAGGCGCAAAAGTCAATGAGCGAATGAGTGACTGAGCGATTGAGTGAATTATACGCTCAATCACCCATTCGCTCACTCGCCCAATCAACCATTAACTACATGTATTTCAGGTCATTATTCGCCTTGAGCCGGATAATCCCGATGGCGTTCATCAGGCGGATGATCGGGTAGGTCGGGTCGAACTCATGCCAGCGGAAGCCGCCAAAGTTGGCCCGCCCCCCAAATTTGTGGTGATTGTTGTGGTACGATTCGCCCATCATCAGGAAATCGAACGGCAGCAGATTTTTGGCGGTGTCTTCCAACTCAAAGTTGGCGTATCCGTAGCGGTGGGCGTACCAGTTGATGATTGCCCCGTGAATAGGCCCCATCAGGAAGTGAATCGGCAGCAACAAAAAGAACCAGGGCGAGGGCGCAAAGGCAATATACACCAGCGTATACAGCGTGCCCCAGGCCAGGCGTACGGGCCACCGGTCGCCGAGCCACTCCATAAACACCCAGTTGGGCACCCCTTTCTTAAACTTGGCCGGAATATGGTCGCGGTTGTTGACGATGTCGTTGTAGAACAGGCGCGTTTTCCACATCATATCGAAAATGCCTTTGGAGTACGAGGGCGAATGCGGGTCATACTCGGTATCGGCATGGGCATGGTGCAGGCGGTGCATAATCCCATACGCCCGTGGGCTCAGAAACGACGAACCCTGCCCGATAAACGTCAGAATATAAAAGAATTTCTCCCAGCGGGGACTCATCGTAAACATGCCGTGAGCCGCGTAGCGATGCAAAAAGAAGGTTTGTGTAAAAATGGACAGGTACCAATGACCCAGAAAGAAGAGGATAATAACAAGCATAGTACAAATGAAAAATGGCAAGGCAAAGTTGCCCCCGCCCCCCGGTTACAGGCATGACGAAGGTCAAGCAAAGGGCTGATTTGGGACAGGAGAGATTGAGTGAATGAGTGATTGAGCGAATGAGGACTGTACGCCCTGATTGGCAATTGTGCCCTACCATTTCAAAACTCACCAATTCACTCAATCACTCATTCACTCATTCGCTCAATCACTCAATCGATCTATTCACCCGCATCCCGATGGTTGCAATGAGGACCATGGTGGTTGAGCTGAGGGGCATCAGGATGGCGGCAACTACCGGCGAGAGATTGCCGGTGAGGGCGTAGCTAAGGCCCACAAAGTTGTAGAGGAGCGAAATCATGAAGCTGAACCGGATGAGCCGCATCCCGAAGCGGCTATAGCTCAGGAACTGGGGCAACTCGCGCAGGGCACCCGCTTCCAGAATACCGTCGCTCGCGGGGGTAAACTGCACTGTATCGTCGGTGACAGCAATCCCCACATCGGCCTGTTTGAGAGCTCCCGCATCGTTGAGGCCATCACCAACCATCAGTACCCGGTGGCCTTTGGCCTGAAGCTGCCGCACCACGTCGAGCTTTTGTTGCGGACTGCATTCAAACACCATCCGGTCTTTGCGGAACCAACGGCTCAGTTGAAGCCCGGTTGAGCTGCGCAGGGCCGAGGCATGGTCGCCCGAGAGCAGGTGTAATGTATGGGTTTTGCCCAATTCGGCCAGCATCGACTCGATACCCGGCCGGTACTGACCGGGGAACCGGAAGCAGCCCCGGTAGTGCCCCTCGATGCTCAGGTGAACCACGGAGTCGCCGGTATTGACGGGTTGGCCCGCCCCTTCGTCGCCGACAAATTCGCGCCGACCGAGCTTGACCAGCCACCCATCTACCAACGCCAGAATTCCCTGACCAGCCACCTCCGTGAAGCTTTCGGTTGGCAACGGGTGTGCTGCTTCAAAATGGGTATTGAGCCGCCGACTCAGCGGGTGCGCCGACTGCCGAACCAACGATTTTACCATCGATTGCTCGTACGGGGTCAGTGGGGCCGTAAACTCTTCCTGCACACGGGCGGGGGTTGTGGTGGTCAGGGTACCGGTTTTATCCAGAATAACGGTATCACAGGCGGCCATCTGCTCAATCACATCGGCATTGCGGAGGTATAACTTCCGCTTGCCTAACAGCCGCAGGCCATGCCCAAGGGCCACCGGATACGAGAGCGACAACACGCACGGACAGGCTACAATCAGAATGGCTGTAAAGGCATTGACAGCCGTACCGGCATCGCCCCGGTATGCGTACCAGTACAGCCCCGTGAGGGTAGCAATAGTCAGCACCGAGAGGGTAAAATACTTCCCTACGTAATCAGCAAAGGTGGTAAACCGACCCGATGAGGCCGGGGCCGGGGTTTCGCCCGCTTTTTCGGCTTTTCGGAAGGTGTCGTTGTTCCAAAGCTGGGTGAGGTAGCTCTGCGAGGTTTCGCGCACCACTTCGAGGTCGATGGCCTCGCCTGTTTGCCGACCACCAGCAAACAACAACGTGCCCGGCTCCCGGCGTTCAGGCTCCGACTCTCCCGTTACAAACGAATAATCAATCAGACCGGAGCCCCGGTAAAGCATTCCATCGGCCGGAATCAGCTCACCGTGCCGAATGCGGATATGGTCGCCTTTGCGGAGATTCCCCACCGGCACCGGCACTTCGCGGTCGGCTTCGAGCCGCATCACCGCCAACGGAAAATAGGACTTATAGTCGCGCTCAAACGACAGAAAATCGTAGGTGCGTTGTTGAAACCACTTTCCACACAACAAAAAGAAAATCAACCCCGTAACGGAATCGTAATACCCCGCGCCGTTGAGCGCAAACACCTCGTAGGTACCCCGGAAGTAGGCTACCAGAATACCGAGCAAAATTGGAAAGTCGATGTTGATGATACCCCGGCGCAGGCTTTGCCAGACGGACTGGAAATAGCCCGAACCCGAAAAAAACACCACGGGCGTCGCCAGAATCAGGTTGATAACCCCAAACCATTGCTTAAAGGTGGAGTCTTCGAGGCCGAGGTATTCGGGAAAGCTGAACAACATGATGTTGCCCGCGCAGAAACCGGCCACCGCCAGGCGATACAGCAAGGGGCGGTACGTGGGTTTCTGGGCATCTTTGACCACATCGTTGAGGCTGATAAGCGGCTCGTAGCCGAGCGAACTGAGCAGCTCAACTACCTCGCGTAACGACAGGTCGGGGTGCGAAAATGTCAGGTGTACCTGCTTTTTAAGAAAATCGACGCGGGTTTGCCGAATGGCCGGGTTGATGCGGTACAGGTGCTCCAGCAACCACAGGCACGAACTACAGTGGATAGTGGGTACGTAAAACGTGACCGTGGTTTGCGTCTCGTTCCGAAACTCCACCAGTTGTTGCTGCACTTCGGGCAGGTCCAGAAACGCAAACCGGGCAATAGCCTGCGGCCGCGCCTGCTGAATACCCGGCCGGTTGTTGAGGTCGTAGTATTGGCAAAGCTGGTGTTCACTCAGGATCGTATAGACCGTGCGGCATCCGTCACAGCAAAAGCTTTTTTCGCCAGAGGTGATGGGCTGTTCAGGACAGGGGTTGCCGCAGTGATCGCAGGAGGTGGCAGTCGTAACCATGAGAATGCTATCAAACGTACCTGCAAGGTCTCTCCCCCACGCCCAAACTGGCATGACCCCCGTCACCACCCGTTCTGATTCCCGTCAGTCCTGTTCGGCAGCACCCGGCAGCCCACGCCCGAATAGTCGCTTAATCACCTCGCGTTCAACCACATGCTTACCGTCGAAAGGCACTACCTGCAAGGTGGGCAAATCAGCTTGCAGCCGGGCTATGTAGGCTTCGGGGTCAGGCATTTGCACAATGTATTCGTCGGCCTGGCCGTAGATATACAGCGTTTCGAGGGAGGCCAGGGCTACCGGGTCAATCACATCGGCCAGCCCGTTGGGAAAGAAACCCGCCCAGAGCACCAGCCGCACCACGGCCTCGCCCCTACCCGCGCCCAGCCGATTGGCCAACCACCGACAGGCTGTAGCGGCTCCCTGCGAAAAGCCAAACAGGGTTACGCGCAGGGGCTTACCGGTCAGGTGGTACTGAGCCAGCACGGTATCGTACAGGGTGTTCAGGTAGGCGGTATAATCGGCAATTTCGTGGTCGCGGTCTTCGCGGGTTATCCACGAAGCCCCGATTTTGCCGTATTCGGCATCGAGGTACAACCGCGACAACCCCTCCGGTGCCACCACAAGTGTGTGGTCGAGGGCGAGCACATCGAACCGCCGGATAAAGTAGCGGGCTAGTTGGCCATAGCCGTGCAGCACAAACCAGACATCGGTAATCTGTTCGGGAGAGTTGCCACCCAGGGTGTAGTAGCGAGCCGTTCGGCTCACGGTCAAATGGTGTTCCTGCGCCATAATTAGTGATTTTGAAAGCGCGACGACTGCCGGTCACCTTTGCGCTGTTCGTAGTGGGCTTTATCGGCAATGTAGCATATCCGTTCAATTTCGGCGTGCACAACGCCCGCGCTATCCACCCATTGCAGGGTAAACGGGTATTCGGTCTGCCCCTTTTGGGCTACCTCCTCCCGTATCCGGGCCAGCACATCGTCGGTCAGTTCGTAGCGCATGTAGAGCGTTGTTCGGCCGGGTTTCCGAAACCGAATACTGGCCGCTTTGTCCCAAACCACAAACCGGCTGCCCAGTACCTGCAAGATCATGAGCATGTAAAACGGGTCCGACGCGGCAAACATACTCCCGCCAAATATGGTCCCGACAAAGTTGTAGGTCCACACGTTGCGCCGGAGCCGCAGATGCACCTCGCGCCAGTCGCCCGACCAGAACAGGATTTTGCCGCCCGTTCCGAAATACATCGGGTACCAGTTCATAATCGTCCGAAACCGCCAGGTTTTGAACGATTCGCGCCGGTGGGTTTCTAAAAATTGAGGTCGCTTAGCCATTTTGTGCTGATGTCTTGGTCTCAGTGCTGGACATTAGATATTGGACATTAGACGTTAAACCTCCATCTCTAAAGGTAGTATGTCTAACGTCCAGTGTCTGAAATCCGAAGTCCAGTACTGAATATCTTGGTTGCCATTATCCCGTCAGAGAGGCTCTCTACACGCCCGATTCCAGAAAGGCTACCGCTCGCTCTTCGGCCCAGCATCGGTTGAGCGAATGGTGCGAAAACCCGCAGTGCCCGCCGTGCCGGGGAATTTCGAGGGTTACGGCCGGGGCATTTGCCACCAAGGCCGGATTGTAGCACTCTTCGGGCAGAAACGGGTCATTTTGGGCATTCAGAATTAAGGTCGGTACGGTAATCTTGTCCAGAAAATACATCGACGCATTGTGCGCGTAATAGTCGTCGGCATCCTTAAACCCGTGAATAGGCCCACTGTAATACTCATCAAAATCGCGCATGGTTTTGATGCGGTCGATATATGACAGGTCGATGTCGTGCTGCGTTGCCTTCTCGCGGACCTTGGCAATGAGCGTTTTCAGAAACCGCTTATCGTAAATCCGATTACTCAACCGCTTGAAATGATTGGCCACCGCATCGAGGTCGAGCGGCACCGAAAACGTCACCACCCGCTTAATCAGGCTCGGGATGTTGGCTCCCTGCTCACCTGCGTACTTGAGCGTCATGTTGCCCCCGGCGCTGAACCCCAGCAGAGCCACCTCATCGTACGCGCCACTCGCCACCACCCGCCGGACAATCAGGTCAAGGTCGTCGGACTTACCAATGTGGTACGAGGTACGCAGCCGGTTCTGTTCGCCGGCGCAACTCCGAAAGTTCCAGCCGAGGGCGTCCCAGCCTGCCCCATTCAGGGCCTTCACCATGCCTTTGAGGTACGGGCGGTGGGCGTCGCCTTCGAGGCCGTGGGCCACGATGCCCAACCGCCGATTACCCCGGCGTGCCCAGTCGAGCAGGAGAAAGTCGTTATCGGGCGTGTCGATGCGCTCACGCTCGTACGTGACCCCGTCCACGCGTCGGGCCATGCTCGGCCAGATGGTTTGCAGGTGTCCATTCCAAAGGTAAACCGGGGGTTTTACCCGGTCATGCGTAACGTAGGGCATTGGTTAAGCGAACGGTTAAAACTGACTGCCTTTCTTGGCCGCCTGCGCAATCTGACCGGCATGGTACGAGTTATGGTGCATCAGAAACGCCAGCACGCCCATGCGGGTCGAAACCCCGAAAGGCGTCTGAATCTCTTCGGTCCACTGTTCGTCGGGCAAGGCCGAAATCTGCTCCGCAATCAGGGCGAAACTATCCGTTACAAACTGCTTTAGCTCGTCGAGGTCAATGGGTTGCCCGGTATCCGATACGCCACCCACCGCCCGGGTTTTGATAGTTACGGGCCTGCCAAAGATAATCTGGGCGAAGTTGTGCATGGCCTCGGCCGCGTGGAGGGCAATAAACCCGGCCGAAGCCGTTTCGGGCGTCAGTCGATTCTGGTAGTTTTCAGGGGTCAGCTTGTTGATAGGCCCTTGCGCACTTGCCTGATTGATGCGCCACAGGTTAGCCAATAATTCTCCGGTCATACAGATTTTTAGTTTATACGTTTTGGTTCAGCGTTCGTAAAAACGAGGAAACAGCCGTTTTGCTCAGACCCTGCTTGCGGTTTCGGTCCGGTCATCAATTTTCGTTTAGTCCCACACACGAAGTCAGGGCTCCGGGCGGGCGGGTGGCTGAAGCCGGGCCGAGAGTACACTCAAACCATCAATGGCTTCGGGGCCCAGGTCTTCGCGGAGCGATGCATTCAACTGTTTCCAGATTTTATGGCACCGCTTGGCCGTTATCGTGCCCGACTCGGTCAGGTGCAGCCCCGCCCGCACGTTGGCATCGAGCCAGCCGTGGCGCTGCAACAACTGAATATCGCGGCTCATAGCCGACTTCTCAATCAGCAACGCCTTTGAAAGCGTCACCTGCCGAATACCGGGCTGGGCAAAAATTCGCATCAGCAGCGCGGCCTGCGCCATCGTGACGCCCTCCCCCGCAAACGCGTCGTTGTAGCGCATCGTCACCACCCGCGCCAACATGCGCAGTCGGCCTGCTACACAGTAGTTTTCTGTTTCCACGTCGTAAAGGTAAACGGTAAAGTTGTATATGCAACTATACCGTACATCACCTACCAAATTGTTGGACTACTTCTAAATTAGGTAACAAAGGATTTCGTCGGGAATTTTTACATTTGCCGAACGTTACCGAAGTAACCTCTCCAACCGCATGAAGTCGATTGTCGCCCTTTTACTGGCCACACTGATTCTGGGAAGCAGCACGCTGCCCATTTTCAGCATCGATCAGTCGGCGCGGTGGGCACAGGTGCTCCGGCATTACGAGCAGCATCAGCAGGAGAACCCGCAACTCGGTTTCATCGATTTTCTGAGTATGCACTACGGGGCTGATTCTGAACACCAGAAACACCCTAACCACTGCCACCACGATATGCCGATCGTGGGTCATTCGGTGCCGGTATCTCCGCCCGCTATTCTGGGTTTCAGTGCCTCCCCTCTTGTGCAGATCATACCCCTCGCACAAGCTCTTTTCAAACGCCAGAACGACCTCTATTCGTTTCTGGGTGTATTCTCCCTGATTAATCCGCCCCGACGGTAGTTCGGACTCTTCGGCCGGATTCGTATGCCCGTACCTTTCGGTAACCGGGCCGTAATACCCCGATTTGGCCAGTTTGCGCACGTCGGGCCGTAGGTTTCCTCGCGTCGGCACTCCGACTCCATTTTCCGTTTATCCCCTTTCCGAACAGGCGGCCTCAGGTCGTCCTTCCCGCTTATCCCATGCTGGACAGTATCATTCATTTTTCCATCCGTAACAAGCTGATTATTGGGCTCTTTACGGCCGCCCTTGTTATCTGGGGGGGCTATTCGCTCACGCAACTCCCCATCGACGCCCTGCCCGACATTACCAATAATCAGGTGCAGGTCATCACCCGTAGCCCGGCCCTGTCGGCTACCGACGTCGAACGGCTCATTACGTTCCCGGTCGAACAAACGATGGCCACCCTACCCGACCTGGTCGAAATCCGATCGTTTTCGCGCTTTGGGCTCTCGGTGATCACCATCGTGTTTACAGAAGACACCGACGTGTACTGGGCCCGTCAGCAGGTTTTTGAACGGCTGGCGCAGGCCCGTTCGCAAATACCGCCCTCAGCCGGAGACCCCGAACTGGCTCCTGTTACGACCGGTCTGGGCGAAATTTACCAGTACGTGGTGCAGCCCAAAAAAGGGTTTGAAAAGCGTTACTCCCCCACCGAACTCCGCTCCATTCAGGACTGGATTGTCCGGCGGCAACTACTGGGCACCCCCGGCGTGGCCGACGTCAGCACGTTTGGCGGGTACTTAAAACAGTACGAAGTGGCCGTAGACCCGGCCCGGCTGGCGGCTGCGGGCGTGAGCATGAACGAGCTGTTTACGGCCCTCGACCAGAATAATCAGAACGCCGGCGGGGCCTACATCGACCGGCGGCCCAATGCCTTTTTTATCCGAACCGAAGGTCTGCTCACCAACCTCGGCGATGTAGGCAGCGTAGTGGTGAAACAAACGGGCGAAGGGGTGCCGGTACTCGTGCGCGACCTGGCCGAGGTGCAGATTGGCCATGCCGTGCGGTACGGGGCCGTCACGCGCAACGGCGAAGAAGAGGTAGTGGGCGCAGTGGTGATGATGCTGAAAGGCGAAAACTCGTCGCGCGTGATTGCCAACGTGAAAGAACGCATAACCCTGATCGAGAAGTCGCTGCCCGAGGGGGTCGAGATTGTGCCGTTTCTGGACCGAACCGACCTTGTCAACCGGGCCATCAGCACGGTATCGCGCAACCTGATCGAAGGGGCACTCATTGTTATTTTCGTACTGGTGCTCATGCTCGGCAACTGGCGGGCGGGCGTGGTGGTGGCTTCGGTGATTCCGCTGGCCATGCTCTTTGCGGTGTCAATGATGAACCTGTTTGGGGTATCGGGCAACCTGATGAGCCTGGGGGCCATCGACTTCGGCCTGATTGTGGATGGGGCCGTGATTATTGTGGAGGCTACGCTCCATCACCTCGCCATTCGCACACGGGGGCTGGGCCACCGGGCCACGCTTACGCAGGCCGAGATGGACGATGAAGTGTTTGAATCGGCCAGCCGGATTCGGTCGTCGGCCGCGTTTGGCGAGCTCATCATTCTGATTGTGTACCTGCCTTTGCTGGCTCTGGTGGGCGTGGAGGGCAAAATGTTTCGGCCGATGGCCCAAACGGTGGCCTTTGCCATTCTGGGGGCGTTTATCCTGTCGCTCACCTACGTCCCCATGCTCTCAGCCCTGTTGCTGAGCAAAAACGTGCAGCCCGAAGGCCATCAGACCATTTCGGACCGGATCATGGGCTTTTTCCATCGCATTTATGACCCAACTATCCGCTGGACACTGGCTCACCGGGGGCTGGTTGTGGGCACCGCTGTGGCCGCGTTTGTCGGGTCGCTGATGCTCTTTTCCCGGTTAGGGGGTGAGTTTATCCCGGAACTCGACGAGGGCGACTTTGCCGTGGATACCCGCCTGATTCCGGGCAGCTCCCTCTCCGAATCCATCGACGCTACGCTCAAAGCCGAGCGGATGCTCAAGGCCAAATTCCCCGAAGTAAAACAGATTGTGGGCAAAATTGGCGCGGGCGAAATTCCGACCGACCCGATGCCTATCGAAGCGGCCGATATGATGGTGATTCTGAAAGACCCGAGCGAATGGAAATCAGCCACCAACATGAACGAGATGGCCGAAAAAATGCACGCCGAACTCTCCAGGTTGCCGGGCGTCAGCTTTAGTTTTCAACAACCGATTCAAATGCGATTCAACGAATTGATGACCGGCATCCGGCAGGATGTGGCCGTAAAACTCTACGGCGAAGACCTCGCTCAACTTTCTGAATACGCCCGCCGAATTGGCCGGGTGGTGGGTGGTGTACCCGGCGCTACCGAGCTGTACGTAGAACAAGTGTCGGGCCTGCCCCAAATCGTAATCCGGTTCGACCGGGCGGCCCTGGCCCGCTTTGGTATCGCCATTAACGACGCAAACCGACTGGTACAGGCCGCGTTTGCCGGTGCCGAGGCCGGTATGGTCTACGAGGGCGAGCGCCGGTACGGGCTGGCGGTACGCCTGCGCGAGCAGAGCCGTCAGCAACTCAACGACGTGCAGAACCTCTTGCTCAGCGGGGCCAACGGGCAGGCCGTACCGCTCGGACAGGTGGCCGATGTACGGTTTGAAAACAGCGTGAACCAGATTCAGCGCGACAACGCCCAACGCCGGATTACGGTTGCCTTCAACGTGCGGGGCCGCGATGTTGAATCCGTTGTGAACGACCTCAAAGCCCGGCTCGACAAGGAAGTAAAGCTCCCGGCGGGGTATTACGTGACGTTTGGTGGGCAGTTCCAGAACCTCGAAGAAGCCCGCAAACGGCTCTCTATTGCCGTTCCGGTGGCCTTGGGGCTTATTTTCCTGCTCCTCTACTTTACTTTCGGCTCACTCCGGCAGGCGCTGCTGGTCTTTATGGCCATTCCGCTCGCAGCTATCGGGGGCATTCTGGCCCTTTGGGTGCGCGATATGCCGTTCAGTATCTCGGCCGGGGTGGGTTTCATTGCCTTGTTTGGGGTTTCGGTGCTCAACGGCATTGTGCTCATTGGCGAGTTTAATCACCTTCGGCAAGAAGGCAATCTCTCGCTTTTCGACCGGATTCTGGCCGGTACCGCCACCCGGCTGCGGCCGGTGCTGATGACCGCTCTGGTGGCATCACTCGGCTTTTTGCCAATGGCCCTCTCCACAACGGCCGGGGCCGAAGTGCAAAAACCGCTGGCCACCGTCGTGATTGGCGGGCTTATTTCGGCCACCCTGCTCACGCTGCTTGTGCTGCCCTGCCTGTACTGGTGGGAACAAAACGGATTTCGGGGCCGGAAGGGTGAATCACGGTCAACCCCGACACCAGCGGCCGGTACGGTAGCCCTCTTCGTGCTGATGGGTTTGGTAGGGCTTGGCCTCCCGAAAGCGACTGCCCAAACGCCCGCACCGGTATCCTTGCAACAGGCTATTGACCGCGCGCTGGTCGATAACGGGGCTGCCCGAATCGGCGAGCTACAGGTGGCCGTACAGCGAACCGCCCGGCCTACGGCTCTGGTTGTACCCCGCACCGATGTCACACTCCTGAGCGGCCAATACAATAGCTACCGGTGGGATAACAACCTGACAGTAGCCCAAACACTCCCCAACTTTCGGCTCAACAACCGGTTGGGCCAACTGGCCGATGCAACCATCCGTGGCAGCGAACTGGCGGCTCAGGTAACGCGCAATGAATTGCGTACGCAGGTCCGGTCGGCCTATTACCAACTGGTGTACCTCAACGAACGGGCCCGGCTGCTGGGTGGGCAAGATAGCCTGTTAGTGGAGTTCCGACGGGCTACCGACGTACGCCGACGTACCGGCGAGGGGACGGCCCTTGAGGTGGCTACGGCCGACAACCTGCTGGGTGAAGTTCGGAATCTGGTGGCGCTGACAACGGCCGATCAGGCCATTGCCCGCAACGACCTGCAAACGTTACTTCACACGACCACCCCACTCACCGTGGCCGATACTGAACTGAGTCGGCGGGCTATTCCGCCCCTGTCCGACTCTGCTCTGGCCCAAAACCCCACGCTCGCCCTGTTGCAGCAGCAAACAACCATTGCTCAGCAACAAATTGGTGTAGAACAGGCCCGGCTCCGGCCCGACCTGACCGTGGGCTATTTCAACCAGTCGCTGCGGGGGCCGCAAACCACCGATGCCGGGCAGGAACGCCTGTACGGGGGCGGCAACCGGTTTCAGGGCATTCAGGCCGGGGTTTCCATTCCGATCTTTGCCAAGGCTGGCCGGGCCCGCGTGGCTACCGCCCGGCTGGAACAACAGGTCACTGAGGCCACGCTGACGTACAACCAACGAGTGTTGCAGGGAAGTCTGGCCGCAGCCGTGCAGGAGATTCGGAAGCAACAGGCCAGCCTGTCGTACTTTGAGCAGACGGGCCTCCCCACTGCCCAACAACTGGCCGAAGGAGCCCGTAAGGCATTTCGGGCGGGCGAGATTGGGTACGTGGAGTATTCGCAAGCCCTCACCCGCTCCTACCAGACCCGCACCAACTACCTCGACACGATCAACGCCTACAACCAGGCCGTTATCATCCTCGAAGGACTGCTGGGGCAGTAAGTGATTGAGTGATTGAGTGAATGAGTGATTGAGCGGGCGCGCAGCCTGAATGAGTGCATCAAACTCATTGTTCATTCTGCATTATCCATTCCTCATTGTTCATTCCACATTATTCATTATTCATTACGAACAATTCCGTCCATGAACTATATAGCCATTGCCCTGATACTTACCCTTTCCTTCGCCTGTAAGCCTAAAACTGAGTCGGGGGAGAGTACCGATAAACCGACAACCGAAGCCACTGCCCAAACCCCGGCGGATTCGGCCGAGGCACCTTCCGACGAGGTGATTCTGACGGCCGACCAGATTCGGCTGGCGGGCGTCGCCACGGGTCCGGTTGAGTACCGCAACCTGAGCCAAACCCTCGCCCTGAACGGCCGGGTGGTGGCCGGTGCCCAGAATCGGGTATCTATTTCAGCCCTGCAAGGTGGGTTTGTTCGCCAGATCACCCTGTTGCCCGGTCAACGGGTGCGCAAAGGGCAGGTGCTGGCGCGGGTCGAAAACCCCGACCTGATTCAGGTGCAACAGGACTACGCCGAAAACCGCGCCCGCCTAACCTACTTAGAGGCCGAATACGCCCGGCAGCAAGAGCTGAGCCGCGAAAATGTGGGGGCTCTGAAGGTATTTCAGCAAACCAGTGCCGACCTCAACGCCACCCGCGCCCGCCTGAGCGCGCTCGCCCTGCGCATCCGCCGGTTGGGTCTCTCGCCCGAATCGGCCACGAAAGGGCAGTTTACGAGCACCTATACCGTCAGCTCACCCGTCAACGGTGTGGTGACCGAGGTGCCCGCTAATCTGGGCCAGTACGTACAACCCGCCGACGTCATTGCCCAGTTGGTAGGCACTGATCAGCTGTTTGCCGAACTGACTGTGTTTGAAAAAGACCTGCCTCTGGTTCAGGAGGGCCAACGGGTACGGGTGCGGCTGGCGGGCGCAGGCCGGGGCGAACAAACGGCCCGGATTTACCTCATTAACCGCAGCATCGACACCGACCGTTCGGTTCGGGTACTGGCCCGGTTTGAGGGAGGCTCATCGGCGGCTACCTTCCCGCCCAACGCGTTTTTGCAGGCCGTTGTGGAGCTGGGGGCCAACCGCTCACCCGCCCTCCCCGAAGGAGCCATCGTGTCGTCGGAGGGGAAGGAATATATTTTTGTTGCACAGACTCCGCAGGGCGGCAATACACCTTACAAGGCCCTGCCGATCCGCCGGGGCGTTACCGAAGATGGATACTCGGCCGTTGTGCTACCCGCCGGTTTCGACCCGGCCCAAACACCGGTGGTTGTCAAAGGTGCCTACGCTATTCTCTCGCAATGGAAAGGCGGAGGGGAGGAAGAATGATTGAGTGAATGAGCGAAACGCATTATTCATTCCCCATTATTCATTATTCATTCCCCCATCCCCATTTCTCACAACATTTTCAACTGTTGTACTACGGCCCGAATCGACTGTTCAAATTCATGGAGAAGCACCCCCAGCTCTTCGGATTTGGTATCGGTTTGGGCCATTTTTTCAATTTGACGAATAACTACGCCCTGTCCTTTTACCTCCAGATTGTCGATTGACGGTTTGATTCGGTGGGCCAGTTCGCGCACCGTTTTCATGTCGCCATTATCGTGGGCGGTTATCATACGCGACGCAATGGCGGGCGTTTCCCGACAAAACAGCTCGACCATAAGCCCGATAAACTCACGGTTGCCACGGCCCACAGCCTCCAGTTTTGCGAGGCTGTAAAGCACCGGCGGGGGCGGTTCGCACGGGGCCGAATGCCCTGAGTCCAGCCAACGCGTAAGCTGATTCAGGAGGGCGCGTTCCTCAAAGGGTTTGGCCAGAAAATCGTTCATACCGGCGCTATAACAGGCTTCTTTCTCGCTGCGGATAGCACTGGCTGTGAGGGCAATAATTGGCAGTGTGGAGCTGATGTCGCGCCGAATGAGCCGGGTAGCTTCCAACCCATCCATCACAGGCATTTGTACGTCCATCAACACCAGATCAAACGACTCCTGCAGCAGGGTACTTACGGCCTGCTTGCCATTAACAACCTCGGTAATCTGTACATTGTACGGCTTGAGAATCATTTTCACCACCAGCCGATTCATCTCGTTATCTTCAACCAGCAGAATCCGTTTCCCCGGCAAAAAGCCTTCCTGCGGAGTCAACTGTTCCTGCTTGTTCATATCCGCCGTATGGCCAATGGGGAAACTCAGCCGAACGGTTACGGTTGTGCCTTTTTGGGGCCCACTCTCAACCGCAATGGTCCCACCCATGAGGCCAACCAGTTGCTTCGTGATGCTCATACCCAGACCAGTTCCGCCATATCGGCGCACAATGCTACCGTCTTCCTGCGTAAACGTATTGAAAATCTTCTCTTTGAAATCAGGATCAATGCCGATACCAGTATCAATCACCTGTAGCTCTACCTCCTGCACCCCCTCTTTCTGCCAACCCAGGCAAGCCACCGTTACCCGACCCTGATCGGTAAATTTGAGGGCATTGCCCAGCAGGTTGACTAAAATCTGATTGAGCCGATAAGGATCACCGAGCAAGACCGGCGCAATACCCGAATCGATGCGCGTAACCAGTTCGAGTTGCTTTTCTTCGGCCTGATGCGCCAGCACATGCACCGCCCCCTTCACCAACTCCGGCAGGTTGAACCCGATTTGTTCGAGCGAAAGCTGACCGGCTTCAATCTTCGAAAAATCCAAAATATCGTTCAGAATCACGAGCAGATTACTGGCCGCCGTGTTGATCGTTGTCAGCAAAAACTGCTGGCCTTCGGTGAGGGTCGTTTTGGTCAGCTGCTGCCCCAGGCTCAGAATGGCATTCATCGGCGTCCGAATCTCGTGGCTCATGTTGGCCAGAAACAGTTCTTTAGCCCGCGAGGAGTCTTCGGCCTGTTGCTTGGCAATGCGCAATTCGGATTCCAGCTGTTTTTGCTTTGTAATGTCGAGATGAATACCCGTTGAGCCAATCACCTCGCCCGTATCAGCGTATACGGGGGCCCCACTGATGAGCCACCACATGGCTTCGCCATGCTTGTTCTGAACGGCTATCTCATAGGTGTCCGTGGCACCCATCAGCCGACTTTCGTTCTTCGACTTAATAAAGTCGGAGGTACGTCCGCCCAGCATAATCTCGCTGGCAACCCGGCCAATCAGCTCGTCGGGTTCGTAGCCGCTCATCGCGCAAAAACTCTGATTGGTGTACACCACTCGCTCGTCGAGATCAACCTCAATGAGGCCCAGGTTCATGTTTTCGATGATGCGCTGGTATTTTTCGCGTTGCCGCTGTGAAGCATCCTCGGCCCGTTTCCGGCGCGAAATATCGGAGTATTTCCAGAGGTTACCGGCAAACGCGCCGTCGATCATTAGGGGGATGTAATCTCGCTCAAACGTCCGGCCGTCGGCCAGTTCCATTTCTTCGCCCAGCACCGGCTGTCGCTCGGTCAGAATCTGATTCACCCGACTGACAAACGTATCGGGCGTCCGAAAAAACGACTTGTACTGCTCTACCATAGAGCGGCAGTCGAGGCCCGTCAGCGTATCCGGCGAGTCGGAAATCCGGAACATATCACAAAACTTGCCGTTGGCCACCACCACTGTGCGGTGTTCGTCTTCGAGCAGCACCCCTTCCTGCAATTGAGCCACCAAATTAGCCAATCGGCTTGCCTGACGGCTCAGCCGGTGTTCCTGCTGATGGTGATCGGTCAGAATAGTCGATACCCCCCGGAGCAGCAACGGCTGCCCCTCGGCCGAGTAACCGAACACCCGCCCCCGGTCGAGGAGGTAATAATAGCCGCCATTGTACCCACGAATCCGGTACGTGACCCGAAAATGGACTTGCCGCCCCAACCGGCAGGCTTCCTGCTCATACAGCCAGGTCTGTAAGTCCTGCGGGTGCACCAGCGTTTGCCAGTCGGCGGGGGGTTGGCTGTCGGCCGGGTAACCCAGGCACTGGTAGTAAATTGGCGATCGGTGCAGTTGATCCGACCGCAGATCGACCGACCAGTTAGCCTCACCAAGCCCATCAAACAGCGATTGCCATTGGGTATCAAGTCTATTTTTTTCATCCTCAAGCGCCTTAATCTGCGCTTCGAGTTGTTTTTGCTGAGCCAGTAACTGGTCAATCTGATTCTTGGGCATACCCACTGAAAGTTCGGCAGAAGGTATTGTAAACGAAGCCAATGGCTGTTCCATACCTGGTCAATGTTGGGAAACGGGGAGAGGTACTTGTTTTTTCAAATGAGCGAGAGTTCGTTATTCTGAATCATCTTATAAATCGTCGATTTGCCAATGTCCAGCTTTGCCGCGACCAGCACGACATTGTTATCGTACCGTTTCAGGTGCGACCGAATGATCTGAATCATGTACTGACGCAGCGTACCGCCCTCGGGCTCCACAGAGAGTTGGGAGACCGGATGGCTGGTCATCAGCAGGTCATCGGGCCCGATAATCTGCCCGTCGGACATGACAGCGGCCATCTGCACCAACGCCCTCAGCTCGCGAACGTTGCCCGGAAACCCGTACCGGAGCAGTTTTGCCGTAGCCGGGGGAGCAAAGGCGGGCGGAGTCATGCGGTTTTCGTGGCAAAAATCATCCAGAAAATGCCGGGCCAGCAACATAATGTCCTCGGGGCGGTCGCGGAGGGGTGGCAGGGCAATTGGCAGGCCCATAAGCCGGTAATATAAATCCTCGCGAAAACGCCCCTGCCGGACCTCTTCGAGCAGGTTTTTGTGCGAAGCCACCACCAATCGAATATCCAGCCCCACGCGCTCAGAGCCGCCCACCCGTACCAGTTCGCGTTCCTGCAATACCCGCAGCAGCTTGCTTTGCAACGACGGGTCCATTTCGGCAATCTCGTCGAGAAACAGTGTGCCTTTATTCGCTTCTTCAAACCGGCCAATCTTGCGGCTTACAGCCCCGGTAAACGCCCCTTTTTCGTGACCAAACAACTCGCTTTCAACCAGTTCACGCGGAATAGCGGCCATATTAACGGCCACAAACGGTCGTTTGTCCCGGTCGGAATAGTCGTGAATAGCCCGGGCAACCAGTTCTTTTCCAGTACCGGTTTCGCCCGTGATCGACACGTTGATGTTGGTTCGGGCGGCCTTCCCGATCAGGGCAAACACCTTCCGAATAGCGGGGCTGTTGCCGATAATGAGCGGACAACCCACCGGACCACTGCCCAGCGGATCGGGTGCCATTTCTACCTCCGACAAAACGGGTTGCCCTTCCCTGATTTTCAGAATCGCGTTCCAGAGCAGGTCTTTGGTCCGGTCGTCTTTCACAAAATAATCGTGTACGCCAGCCTGCAAAAGCGCCACGGCTGTTTCGACATCCTGCTGCTCGCTAATGACGATAACGGGCGTGTTCGGAAGCCGCTCCCGAATCCGCGCAAACAGTTGTGCACCGTCGGTATCGGGCAGCGAATAGTCGATCGTTATCAGGTGAGGTGGGTTCTCGGCGATCTGATTCAGGCACGCTTCACCCGTCACAAATCGGTGAAGTTCGTAGTCTGGATTAAGCGACAGATGGTATTTCAGCACTTCGCCATACCAGGGATCATCCTCAACAATGAAAATGCGGTAAGGACCCGACTCCTTCATAAAACATATAGGTTACCCAAAAGAAACTACTTACGATTCAATACATATGAACAAAGCAAATATGATTAAAATTTGTTTCAAATTGCCAGAATCAGGCAATATTTAGCACTATTTAATATACAAGCCCAGCTTTTACTATTCATTATCAATTAGTTACTTTCCAGCTTCTTAACCAGTCTATAACTTTGAAGGAACGAATGGCTCAGCTGAATCAGCGCCGTATAGCCTATTGTAACCCCAATTTGCCCGATAAAGACGGTAGATATACTCAGGAAATATAACGCAACGGGCGACAGAATCACAACCAGACTATGAACGCTCAGTAACCGGAGGGTAATTTCAGAGTGAGCAAACCGGTGTTTAAGTAGCCAGTGATGCATATGATTTCGGTCGGCGGCAAACGGCGAATTGCCCCGCATCATGCGGCTGCCAAATACCCGAAGGGCGTCAATTACCGGTAGCATACAACAGGCCGTGATGAGGCACAATGCCTGGGGAGCGTAGGCGTTGGCCTGCCCATACGCCCCCTCCATCAGTGCCATACCGATGCTAACCATCAGAAACCCCAGCACCACCGACCCACCATCGCCCATAAACAGGCGGGCCGGTCGCCAGTTGAACTTCAAGAATGCCAGTAACGCCCCGGCCAGCGGACACAACAACGCCAGCCAGCCGGGCTGATGCAGAAACCACGCCAGGCCCGACAGCACCAGCGTATTGAGTAAGGCCAGGCTCCCGGCCAGCCCATCGATGCCGTCGATGAGGTTAAATGCATTGGCCATACCGGTCAGAATGAGCATGGTGAGACCATACTGCACCAGCAGCGGCAGGGTCTGAATCCCGAACAATCCGTGCAACGACGTAAGCCGGATCCCGTAATGGGTAACCGCCAGCGCGCACCCCAGCTGGATACATAACCGAACCAGAGCGGGCAGGTTGAGCCGATCATCAATCACCCCGGTGACCATCAGCACCAGCGATGCCAGAATCAATACGGGTTGTTGCCCGGCGAGCACCTGCATAGGCGTGTATAACACCGACACCGCTAACAGGGCCAGCCCAATGGTTAGCCCCCCGATAGCCGGAATCAGCTGCTGATGAACCTTTCGACTATTGGGCCGATCGACCAGCCCCAGCCGGGGGCTCAACCGAATCAGTACGGGCAACAAGGCCCAGCAAACGCCAAGGCCCAGAACAAAACCAAGCAAGCGCAGGGGTATTCCGTCAAGTTCAGTGGGAATCACGGGGAGTAAAAGTTTACGGTTTGCAGATTACGGTTTACAGTTGGGGCACTTATTCACTCATTCATAAAAATGCGAGGGGGCTTTCAAATGGGCCAGCTCCGACTCGACGAGCCAATCGGCCGGTAAGCGCCGACCGGCCAACGACGTCAGCTTGCTCTTGTGGGGGCTCTGAATCACTTTCCGCACCAGAAACGCGTATTTCTGCGCAATGACCGCCCAGGTGTACCGCCGGTAAGCAATGGTTTTCATGGACTCGGCCTGCCGCAGGAGTTCGGCCACCGAGGTTTGCTGAATATGCTCCACCAACTCGCGGGCCGACCGGAAAAACAAGGCCTGGTTTTCGGTCGTGGTGCGGTTGTAATTCACGTCATAGGCAATGACGGGCAAACCGAGGTACATGGCCTCCACCAGCGACGGGTTGGTACCGCCCGCGCTATGTCCGTGAATGTACACGAGGCAGTTGCTACGCAGCAGGTCGAGTTCGCGCTGATTATAGATCGGGTCCAGAAGCAACAGGTTAGCGTGCTTCTCGTAGCGGGTGCGGAGGTCGATGCCGTACTCGCTGTTGGCCCAGTTACCCACCAGCACGAGCGTATGCCGGGGCAGTTGGGCAAAGGCTTCGAGAATCAGGTGAATGTTGTTTTCGGGCTCAATCCGGCACACGGTAAAGGCATACGGCCGGCTCAGAAATGGGTACTTCTCGCGGTCCGTAGCATTAGGACTTACCGACAGGGTGTGGTCGGCCCCGTACTCGATAATATTGCTGAGGGTTTTGTAGCGAATGGCCGTGTAGTTCTGAATCGACTCGTTATCGGCAATATCGGCATGCGAATAGCGCACGGCCATCCACTCGGCAGCCCAGAGGTACCAGCGCGCCAATTTGCTCCATTTGTTGCGCTTCCATTCAATGCCGTCAATGGAGATCACGATTTTTTTGCGGGTAAACCACCGTACAAACGGCAACATCATCCCCCCGCTTACGCCCAGAATCAGGAGCACGTCGGCGTACAGCAGGGCGTGCAGAATACTCACGCAGTCGTACACAATACTTTGCAGCCCGTTGGCGTCGAAGGGCAGATAAATAAGCCGGGCCCCTTTGTAATGGGTCTTTCGTTGCTCGGGGGTGTATTTTTTGGCGGTGCAGTAAACCGAGATGTCCAGTTCGGTGCCAAGCTGGTCTACCAGATGTTCGGCCAGGGTTTCGAAGCCGCCGTATTTGGCGGGCACTCCTACCGTTCCAATGATTGCTACTGAGGTCTTTTTCATCGAATTCGATGCATACGCTTGAATGGTGACAAAATTGAGTACCTAATCCGTGCCAAACCGCTCAGAGGGCATTATACCCCCTTTTTCGGGCCTGAACGGGCGTGTTTACTCCCGATTCTGGACAACGTTTTCCAGCCTGTGTATTAAGTGCGTATCGGACAAACCAAACGCGGCAGCCATACTCTGACGAAAGCGGGCAGGCCCGAAAAACCGAGCCCGTTTGCGGGCTGCTTCGGCCATCTGGAGATACAACTGTATGTCGGACGACAGTTGCCCCAGCGACTTTACGAGGGCGGGCATCCGGTTCACATCAATTTTGAACCCTTCGCGGCCGTCGTCAATCAGCTCACAAATGCCGCCCACCGTGGGTGTAATGACTGGTCGCCCGCAGGCCATCGCTTCCAGAATTGTCATGCCGAAGGTTTCGACCCAGGCATCAGGATGCGACAGGTTCAGCACCACGTGTGCCTGTCGGTAAAACGGAATGGTATCAGTCTGCGCCGGGTACACGGTGCAGTTGGCAGGCGGGTGGGTCTGTGCAACAAAGTCCGCTACGCCGTTCGGGTCGGTGTTGAGCACCAGCAAAAACCGGATGTGCGGCAGTTGACGGGCGCAGGCCACCAACTCGTTGATACCCTTGTAGGCTTTGTTGGAACACAGCATCAGAGCCGTAAACGGCGTTACCATGTTGGGCGTACTGATTCGGGTGGCTTCTACCCAGAACCGGTCGGGCAGGGTGTTGTACACCAGTTGGGCGGAGGGCCGGCGGAGGGCCGTTTGCTGCCGGGTGTACTCCGACACAAACAGGGCCCGCTGAGCCGTACGGTCGGCCACCCACCGCAGCCCGTCTCGCAACAGGCGGGGCCGGATACTGACCTCGTGCACGTGGTATGTGACGGGGCACCGCCGAACCTTGCCCGCCAGCGCAGCCCCAAACGGTAGCAGGGTATTAATGTACAACTGGTCGCCGGGCCGGAGAAAAAATAGCAGCCGGACAAAGAGCCGTACCTGCACCCCCAGAAAATTGAGCAGGGTTACGAGTTTACTCGGCGACCATCGGTACCCAAGCGGGTGCGTATTGGCACTGGGGAAGTCGCTCAGAAACCCACCGGTAGACGCGGTCGCGGTAAACAGCTCGACCGAATACCCCGATTGCTGGAGGGCTTCGAGGGCCTGCCTGAACACAAGCGGGCTCCCGCTCCAGTCGTTGAGGAGATGCACCGCAACCAGACGTTTGGAAGACATAGTTTAGCTCTGTTTAAAATTGAATGTATAGTGTAGAATGCAGAACAAACAATAAACAATCTGATAATCAGCATACTAATCCATCATTCGTTGTGCGTTATTCATTCTACATTACGCATTGTACATTATGCATTATCCATTCATTCAGCTAGTTTGGATACCCGGAATCCCGGCGTAAATCTGCCGGATCTGCTCGCCCCGCACCGACCAGGCAAAGGCCGTCTCGAAGCGTTGGCGAGCCAGTTGGCTTTCGTGTCGGAGATAGTCGGGGTGCCGAAACAGCCGGAGCAGATGCCGGGCCATTTGGACCTCTCCAGCCGTCAGATCGGTGTCAGGCACACGCAGCTCGGAGTCGGGCGGCACCAGTTGACCGGGGCCTTCGTTGTCCCAGCAAAGCACTGGCAGGCCGTAGCTCATGGCCTCGGCCACCACCATGCCCGCCCCTTCGTGCGACGGAAACAGGAATACCGATGCCGACCGGTAGCAGTCGGCCACCTCGTGTTTGGGCAACCAATTGATGATGTCGGTGCAGTCCATAAGCCCCTCCTGCGCCAGCAACTGACGGATCAAAGGTTCGGCGGGTCCACTGCCCACCAGCGTTAGCCGAACGCGGCTTTGTTCGGCCCGGCTCAGTTGCCGGTGAAATTGGCCAAAAGCCCGCACCGTACTGGTAAACCCTTTGAGTGGCACAAACCGCCCCACCGAAAGCACCCGAAAACAGTCAGCTTCGGATGTATCAACCTCTGCCGAACCAGAACCAGTCGGCACCATCTCTGCCAGCGAAACGGGCTCAGAGGCCACGGAGGGCACAATTGTGTAGCGATGCGGGGCAAGCCCCAGCACCCGAGCCGCCGACGGATTCATGCAGAGCACATGGGCCGCCCGACGTTTGGTTAGGCTCAGAAACGGGTCCAGCGCCCAAAACGCCCGCTTGAGTGCCCAAAGGAATCGGTCTTTCAGCAGGGCACCGCGCCCAAACGGACGCAGAGCGGCTTCGGGCACGGCCGGATGGTGTCCCACCGGCCCCCACACGAGCGGCTTGCCCAGCAACCAGAGAAACGTGGGCGTCCAGTCGTTATGAAAATTGAGGTTGTGAACCAGCTGCACGGGCAACCTTTGGGGCCACAGCCACAAGGCCAGACTCAGTTGCCAGCCATAATAGTAGATCATGGACAGCAAAGGCCCTTTTTTCCAGAAACGCAGCCAGGCAGGCCAGTCGAAGTACAGAAACCGAATCCGTTGCCGCAACGAGTCCAGCTCAGGGTGTTCGGCCCAGTACCGGTCGATGGCGGGTTGGTTGTTGGCTCGGGTTACGGCAATCACCTGCGCACTTCGGGCAATCTGGAGGATAAAATTCCAGCCCATGCCGTCTTCGGAGCCTTTGTAGGGATTCACGGCATAGGCCGTTACGAGTACCGTTTTCATGCCTGTACCGGGTTAGATGGAACACCCTCTGCCGGCACCCGCGACCGAATAAGCCGGGCCGGTACCCCACCAATCAGGCTGTTTGCCGGAAAACTCCGGGTTACCACAGCCCCAGCCGCCACCACGCAGCCCGACCCGAGCGTAACCCCACTGAGCACCGTAACCTTGCTGCCAATCCAGCAGTCGGACCCGATCTGAATGGGCAGCCGGTCGACGCCCTGCAACCGAATCGGCACCGTTGGGTCGTCGAATCGGTGATTTTCGGGGTGGCAGCTGAAATACTGCCCGATAATGCAGTCATCGCCGATACTGAGCCCCCCGGCCCCGCCCAGATACGCAAACTCGCCAATACCCACCCGGTTGCCAATCCGAATGTACTCGCCGGGGTTGTCGAGCGTTGTCGACACAATCAGTCGGCTAAACGCCCCGATGCTCACCCCATCGCCGAGCCAGATCCCCCCGGTGCTCAGGGCCGAACAATACACCCCATCGCCCAGCTTCAGAAACCGACCCCAGCGAATCTGAGCGAGGTTAAAAAACCGGACGCCCCGGCCCCGCAGCATCCACCGGGGTGTTCGGCCCCATAGCAGCACACGCCCTCCGCGAGCCAGCGCACCCAGCTGTTGCAGACCGAACGACGCGATTACCCCCAGCCCCAGGGCGCTTGAAAACCGGAACTGCGGGTTACGGAGCCGGATTAACCGTTCGAGTACAGAACTGATCATAACGAATAGGTTTGAATACGGTCGATAATCAGACGGATGGTGCGGGGTAATTGCCGGTTGAGCACGGGCAGGTACTCCGACGACGGGTACCGCTCCTGCAACTCGCTGAACAGTTGCAGATATTGATCCGTCAGTTCGGTGATGGTGGCCGCGTCGAGTTCCTGTTTCCGGCGCAGAATTTCGTCGGCCGGGGCGTAGAGAAACACATTGAGCCGGGGCTTGAGCAACAGACTGTACAACCGGCGGGCTAAGCCCTTGGGCAGGTTGATGTTGCTCCGGCGACCGTCGTTGATAAAATCGAAGTAGTACCGATCGTACAGAACAATGTAGCCCCGCCATACGTACTTCACCTGAATGTAAAACTGCCCGAACAGGTAGTCGGCGTAGTAGTACCCAAACCGTAACAGCGACGACAACCGACTTTGGTTGGTACCCTGCCGGGGCAGGGTGTCGGCCGCCCGTTGTTCGGCCTGCTGCTTGCCGTATTTCCAGGCACTCAGAATTGGCAATACCGACGGCCGGTGCCGCAGCACCACCACGCGGTGCCGCAATCGCTTCTCGATCTGATACCGGGTTTGCTCAATCACGGTCGATTTTCCGGCCCCGTCGACTCCGCTGAACGTGACCACCAGCCCCCGCCGGGGCCGGAACGAACTAAGTGTATCGGCCGCGTAATTGATCCGGTTGAACAGCCCCCGCCAACCCCGGTTTTGGGGCATCTGCCGGATTTGCATCAGCTCATCGGTCGCCGTCATGGTAGCCTCTGATGCGCCGTACAGCCTCTGATACCGCTCGGGGATGGGTGCCTTGTTGAGCCGGTAAAACCGTTGAATGAATTGCATAGCGTGTTCGTTACGGGGTAAATTGAGACCGTGGGGCGCGGTGGTAGCCTGCTCCCAGACCGGCCCGGCATTCATGAATTCGATTTGTTTCCGCTTGAATCGCCAAAGCAGATCAATGTGCAGCCGGGTCCGGTCGGGGCACTGAACATGAAGCTGCGCCATAAAACTGCGTGACTCCACCACGCCCTGCTCCCAGAGCGGGTGTTTCTGTAAATAATCAGTCAGCCGGGTGGCCTCCAGTTGGGGTAAACACAAATCCAGATCCGATGACTCAGGCAGGTCGATCAGTTGCCGATGGGTGAACTTGAGCGCGGCATGGGGCCGACCGTGCAACCAGAACGCCAGATCGTACAGAAGCAATTGCCGGTCGGCCAGTACGTGCCGCCGGTGGAGCCAGTAGGTCAAGGCGTCGTTCCAGGTCTGGAGGAGCCAGTGAATCTGCCCATGCCAGTCGGTTTGCTCACTGTACACGCCCAAGTAGTACGTGACCGTGTAGATGAGGTAAAGCATTTCGGCTTCCTCGGTATCCAGGTCGTAGGCATCGCCCGCGGGTTGCCATTCGGGGCGGCTCAGCAGGGCGTCCACCTCCCGCCGAATAGCTCCGTAGCCCCGGTTTCCCACCAGGATAGCCGACTGATACACATAATGAAACAGATCGTACCAACCCGGCAGGGCGTCGTGCTGCAACTCCCAGTCGAACACACACAGCCGATGGTCACGTACCATCACGTTCCAGGGCGTGAAATCGCCATGTGCCGACGCCACCGGTACGAATTGCCGGTCGTCGAGACTACCCATGAGCCGGTCGAGCTTGTCAATGAGACTGACAGGCAGCCGTGCGTCGTTGCGGTCGCGCAACCGGGCCAGCCGTTGGCGGGTCTGTTGCCAGAAAACGGTGTCGCGCAGGGGCTGCTGCTGCCAGTCGCGATGAAGCAGTTCGGTGAGCCCGGCCACTGGCAAATCGGTAAATGAACCGGCCGGGCGGGATGGCGTCGCGCCCATGTCTTCCTGCACGAGCACACCCTGCCGGTAGCCCAGCAGTTGGGGAACATCGACTTGTTGGAACGGTTGTGCCTGCACCCGACGGAGTGCCCGCGCTTCGCGACGTAAGTTGCACACAGCCGGGGGCGCCAGGGCAATTTTGACAAACCCACCCGCAGCCTGACCGTCGTTATACCAAATCACCAGCTTACGATTGGGTCCGGCCGTTCCGGTGAACAACGCCCACCGCTCAGCCCGTTGCCGCAACCATTGGGCACCCGTGGGTGTGGTGTACAACGTGATCGGTTCGTGCGCAACCAGCCGACCCAGCCCCCAACGGAACAGGATTTGGGTTACGCGCACAAACAGGCGCCCCCGTACCCCACCCGGATGGTAAAACCGGAGAAAATGGGGCGACTTAGCCCCGGCCGGCCACAACCAACGGATGGTGCCGTCGGGGTTGCGGAACAACTGACAGGGCAACGGCTCCGAATGGGTCGCCGACCGAACCGCAGCCAGCGGGACACCCAACCGACCCAACCCGGCCTGTAACCGGCTCACATCTGACGCGTAGCGATATTCATTCATAAGTACCAGGACAAAATCGAATGTATAGTGTATGATGCACAATACAGAACGGTAACTAATAATCTGACAATCAACAGAATGAACCTCATTTATAGTACATTCTTCACTTCTGGACCTTCGGACTTCAGACACTGGGCGTTAGACTTATTACCATTCTGTAGGGAGGTCTAATGTCCAGTACTGAGGGGGCATTGTCCATTCACTTAATTTCAAAGACTTTATACCACCCACTAGCCGGATCGCCGGGCCGCACTCTTTCAGGCTACTCGCCCCGCTCTTTCGCTCTTTAATTCCGGCCTTCGTCGGAACAGGAAAAGCTTTTCGCGGGGGGTAAGCCGCGGGTTTATCGAGAGGCTGATGTAGAAAATGAGGAGTTGGTAAAACAGGATACCGTAGTTGGTTTCGCCGAAAATGCCGAACTCCGTAAACGAGTTGATCATGATCGGAATAAGCACCCCCACGCAAATGAGGCTCTTTTCGCGTTCGGCCACCTGCATGAAGCCACGGATGGTGAACACCAGTTGAAACACCACAATGGCGAAGCCCACAAAGCCCAGATTCATCAGCACCTGTATGAAGGTGTTGTGCGTCATTTTAGCCGCGTAGGTAAAAATGTGTTCGCCCTGGAAATAATCGGTGTTGGCAATCCGCATGAAGCCGAACCCGAAAAACGGGGCTTTGGGCAGTCCCTCGGTAAGTAGCGCCTGCCAGAACGGTAACCGGCCAGTCATGCTCATCACCTCATCGAGGCCACCGCCATGCTCTTTGATCAGGAGTGTGTTTACCGCCACCGGAATGGCCAGCAACGCCCCGGCGTACATGAGGATCTTGAGCCGGGTGTTGGACGACTGGCGGATATGAAAAAACGCAATGAGCAGACAGCCGATTGTGGACGAACGGGAGCCCGTCAGGACAATAGCCCACAGCAGCAAACCGATTTTTACGGCCGTCCAGACGACCCGGTGTTTGCGGTAAAAATTGAAAATAAAACACGACACCCCCACGGCACAAAGCATCCCCAACTCATTGGGATTCATGATGAAACCACCCAGTCGGGCCTCTTCGCCCCCGTGCGTAAGCCGGTAAAACGTGTCGGGATCGACGTACATACCCACCAGAAAAATGGCAATCATCATCATGACCGCGTTGCCAATAACGTGGTACATCTTGACGGCACTCCCGGCAAAAAAATAGTCGATCAGGATAAAGCAGGCGATGAAATAGTAGCAAAACACCAGCGCTTCGAAATCCATAAACCACTGCAAACCCGAGTACCCCGGATCGGTAGACCACAGAATGGAGATAAATCCCAGCAACAGGTACGCCCCATAGAGCAAGGGCGACAGGCTGTGCTGCCAGCCAAACGAAGCAATAGCCCCCCGCCCGATTATAGACCGGTACAGGTACCAGATGGAACCCGTCATGGCAATCCGGCTGATAACCTTGATCACCCGCGTAATGGCGATGTTGTTGCTCCAGGTAAAGAATCCACCCAGCTTCACAAACAGGATGATTGTCAGCCAGAAGCTTACCATCCGCAAAAACCGGGTATGATCGGGCGCAAGGGAGGGCATGGGGGTTTATAGTTTTGGGTTGCTGGTTTTTGGTTCGAGGTTTGACGTGGGGGATGGCCTCGCCCATTCACTCATTTACGCATTCGCTCATTACTTTCTCGTAGAGCTGGTTCAATCGGTCGAGTTGGCGGGGCCAGTTAAACTCTTCCTGCACCATTCGGCGGGCGTTTTGCCCGAGGGGCCGAAGTCCGTCGATCAGCCATTGGGCATACAACCGATTCAGTCCGTCGGTCACTTCGGGGGGCGTCCCTTCTCCGGCCACCCAACCGGCCTCGTAGGTTCGTATTTCATTGGCGAGGTTGGTAGCTTCGGAGACAAGGCACGGGATTCCGAGCGAAGCGGCTTCGAGCACCGACACCGGCAGCCCCTCGTAGCGTGACGCATGAACAAACACGCTGCATCCGTAGAGAAGCTCAAACTTGTCGGAGCCATATTGCCCACCCCAGAATTTCACCGAGTCACCCAGGTCCAGCCGATTGGCCAGATCTTCGAGGGGTTGCCGGTCGGGGCCGTCGCCAATGAGCCACAGCCGGGCCGAGGGCACCGTTTTGGCAAACTCCGCAAACCCTTCAATCAGCCGGTCGATGCCTTTGTGGTCAATATCGAGCCGACCACAGAACCCCACCGTAAACGTGCCGGTATCGTGGGTGATCCGCTCAGGCATGGCGTTGTATCCGTAGGGCACCATGACCGATTTCTGGTTCGGGTACAGGCGTTGCAGTCCATCTACTTCGCTTTGCCCCAGCATATGCACAGCCCCGGCTCCGGCCAGCAATCGGCTCTCGAACAGGCGGAAATACAGCTTCTTCTGAAAGAAATTGCGCTGGAGCGCGTGCCAGTTGTAGTTCCCGTGGGGGGTAATCAGGTACGGAATATGATGCTGTTGCAGAAACCGCGCGGCCGCATAAAACCGGGGTACAAACCCACCGTGCAGCTGCACAATCACCTCACCCCGGCGGGCCAGCATGGCCTCTTTCCACGATTGACCCACCCGAAACGGGTTCGGGCTCGCTTCAAACAGTCGGGTTTTGTAGACTCGCTCCGGGTAGTTGTGCACCATATGCGCCGTAAACCCCCAAACCTCCACAGCCATCCCGGCCTGTTGCTGTTGGGTAGCCAGCTCATGCACCACTTTGTTGACCCCGTTCATTCGGGCCGGATTGGCTTTGCCGAGAATAAGGTGAATGATTTCCATGTGAATAATCCAGAATGATGTAACACCAGCAGCCAGTACCCGATAAGCACCGCCTGCGTCAGAAAAAGGCCCGCCAGAACGCCCTTCAGGCCATGCTCGCGAATCAGCCAGGATGCAGAAGCCAGGTTGAGAGCCGTGGCCAGCGCATACCCGATAAAGTAATGTTTGGCCAGCTGCCGCACCCGGAGCAGTATCCGAATCGGGTAGCCCAATACCACCAGCACGTACACTAACGCCAACCCGTACACGACGTACGCAAACGGTTGGTAGTCGGCACCGCCTGCCAGCACCAGCAGGGGCTCAGCTCCGAGCACCAGCCCCACCAGCACGGGCACCATAGCCAGCCCACTTTTGCGGAGTATAGCCCCCAGATACCCGACCAACTGGGCGGGTTGGTGAGCCAGTTGGGCCGCCCGTGGAGCCACGTAACTTTCGAGCGCCTGCAACCCCACGTTGAGCAGGCCAAACACGTACTGCGCCAGCCGAAGGGCACCCAGGGCCGCAGCGCCCAGCCACCAGCCGCCCGCTACAAGGAGAAAGTTACCAGCCAGCCATTGCGTCAGGGCCGAGAGCAACATCCAGCCACCCTGTTGCCGGTGTTCCTGCCCGACCCGAGCCAGATCGGCGGAGTGCGGGCGGGCCGGCCGGAGCCACCAGATACCCAGCCCTACCGAGGGCAGAAACGTGAGCCCCACCAGCCAGAGCGCCACCGACAACGACAGGCCGCCCTGCACCCGAAACCAGACCAGCCCGGCCAGTTGGCCCGCGTTGGTGAGGGCATCGAGCCAGAGTGCCTGCCCCGCCCGTTGCTGTGCCAGCAGGGTTTTTCGGACGAAATCCTGCAACAGATACAAGCCCGTAGCCACCACAGCCGCCCCCAGTTCCGCCGGACCAAAGCCCGGCAGACCGCCCGACCACAGCCCATTAGCCAGGCCCGCCAGCGCCAGCAGGCCTACCAGCCAGCCCAGTTGTGCGTACAATAGCCCGTCGGTGTAGGGCTTTTTGTCGGCCTCGGGCAGGCTTGGCCACACCACCTGATAGAGGCCGCTGCCAGCCGCCTGTTGGAGCGAAAGCAGAAACAACTGCGCCAGCACTACGGCTGAGTAACGCCCGTAAGCCACCGGGCCGAGCGCCTGCGCCAGCAACAGGTTGGTAGCAAACGCCGACCCACTGACCACCACCTGATCGGTCAGGACCAGTCCTTTTTCGGACGTAAAAAGCGGTATCAGACGGCGGACTATCATGCGGGCAACGATTTGGGTTCGGTAGCCGGGAGCATGGGCCGACTACGCCGAACGATTCCTTCGAGTAGTTCGCGGAGAAGCGACGGCATGTAGCCCGCCCGGTTGAGCACAAATTGCAGATTGGGCAACCGGAGCGAATCGCGCAGCAAATCGGCCTCACTAATGCGGTCCTGCCGCGTGCGTCGGCTGTCAAGCAGCATCAGGTTCAGCGTAGCCGACGCCATCAGCATGGCCCCGGCCGACTCGTGGGCGATGGCCGCATTTTTGACCAGCACCACGTCGAACCGGCTCCGCCAATCGGCCAGCATGGGGTGCCAGCCAATCGGCCGCTGCCAGTCCTGCCCGGTTTTAGGCAGGTTCACGTATTCCAGAGCCGACCAACCGCTCAGTTCGGGCAGGGTACCGTCGGCATCGACGACCAACACGGTTTTACCGAGGTTCACCAGGGCGCGGGCCAGCCCCTTGGTAATGGTGCGTTTGCCTTCGAGCGGATCGAACGACGACACCACCACTACCGAGCCGGGCTGTAACCATTCCCGTATGTCCATGTGCAGGGACCACTGCCGAAACAACAGCTCCGACTGCCCCCGTTTGGTCAGGCGAGGCACCGAAGCCACCACGGGCGTATCGGAATTTTTCTGAATCACCGTCTCCGAATCGACCCGGGCTTTAAGAAAATGGACCCCGTAAATCACGATCACCGCGCTCAGCAGGCTCAGAAAACCAGCCAGCACCTTAATCAATGTTGGGTTGGGCGATACGGGCGTGCGGGGCACTTTGCCTTCCGTAATAACCCGGTGAAACGAGATCGTAGCCGCCCGGGCAATGTCGGCCTCAGTCCGTTTTTGGTGCAGAAACCGGTAAATCTGCTCGTCGAGGCTGAAGTTGCGCTCCAGCACGGTCATTGTCTTTTCTTTGGTAGGCAAGCCCACAAAAGCAGCTTCGGCCTCTTCGATGGTTCGGTTTAGATCACGGTATTTGATCTGCTGATTCACGAGCGTATTGTTGATGCTCTCGCGCATGTAATCGGCCAGGTCCTGAATCTGGGTATCCACCAACCGCACCTTTTCATGGTCGGGGGTGTAACGCACCAGCAGATCGCGCCGATCGCCCTGCAACTGCTTCATTTTCTTCACGATCTCGGTTGAGAGCAGATCGGTGAAAGCCTCGAAGTTGGGGGCTGTTTTCAGAAAATCAGGGTTACGCCGAAGCGACTTATTGAGGCTGTCGATGGCCAGAACATTCATGTGGACGCTCGACAGTTGTTTTTTCAGATCAGCAATTTTCCGAAGGTCTGTTTCGGTTTCCTGCCGGATGTTGATGATGTTTTTGGCATTGCGATAGTCTTCAATGGCCCGCTCACTCGCCGTGAGCCGGTCACGGTAGTGGGTCAGCTCTCTATTCAGGAAACCAGAGGTGGTGTCGGCCGCCCGGAACCGATCCTCTACCCCATCGGCAATGTAAGCCGCAGCAATGCCATTGACCACATCGGCCGCTTTCTGGGGCACCGAGCTTTTGTAGCTGATCCGTAACACCGGAATATCCTTGTCCATGGCCATCACGTCGAGGTCAGCCATCACCGACTCCACCACGCTTTCGGGGGTTCGGACCATAAACTCGTACCGGTCGTTCAGCACCAGATTGGGGCGGGCTGCCAGCACGGCCTCATTCCGACCGATGTACAGCGTGCCGCCCTCGATATGCACCACCCGGTTGAGTTCGCAGGGCACCGTTTTCCCGTTGGGCAGGGTAATTGTGAGCAACGAATCGCGGTACACGGTCAGGCCAAACGGCAGATTGTACAGGGCCGGATCGGTGAAACCCGCCGAAATCCGCACCGGCGACTGACCGTACAGGTCGGCTTTACGCAGGTTGCCCACCCGCCGGATAGTCACACTCAGATCGAGCGGGGCCAATGCCTTTCGGAGCAACACGTTCGATTTCAGCAGCTCGACTTCGGCCAGAATCTTATTGGTACTCACAAACACATCAAAATCCTTGTACAGGTTGGCGCTTGGGGTTCCTTCGCTTACGTCGGCCAGCTTTATCTTCGCCATGCTCTCGTACATAGGCGTTGCGTAGCCGAGGTACCGATTGGCGGCAAAGAGGCTCAGCCCCATGCCCACCACAATCAGCGGCAGGCCCCGCACAAACGGCCTCAACAATCCCAGCGTTTTGGACAGCTCAGACATGCTACTCGTTTACGTGAATGGATACTGAATAATGCACAATGGGACAATGGAAAATGAACAATGAGTAATGGGCAATGAATAGCGAATTAATTCACTGATTATCAACCACCTAATTATCCATTCTACATTATACATTTCATTTTGACTGGATACTTAGAAAAACGTTTTGAACAACACTGCGAGGGTGGTGATGGCGCTTGCAATGGGCAGCACGCCCGGCCCGGCCCGCTTGTCCCAGAGCTTGCTCTTACGCGCTGGTACGTAGATCACGTCGCCGGGCAGAATGGCAATGTTTCTCGCTTCGTAATTGTCCATCCGGGTCAGGTCGACCACGATGGTGTGCGGCTGTTTGTCAATCGTCCGAATGACTTTCACCGCCTGCCGGTCGGCGTACATATCGAAGTCGCCCGCCCGACCCACCATCTCCACCAGGGTGTTAGCTTCTTTTTCGAGCAGAAACTTACCGGGGCTACGTAACTCACCCAGCACCGTCACCTCGCGGTTAAGCACCCGCACGTCGACAATCGGGTCGACAATCCATTTGCGGAACTCGGTCAGGAGCCGTTCACGGGCTTCGAGCAAGGTCAGCCCGGCCACACGTACCCGGCCAATTTTGGGCACGGCCACATCGCCGTTAGCATCCACCATCACCCACTTACCGTACACCTCGTTGGCGCTGTAAATGCTGTACAACGAGCCCACGCTGAGGTCGTCGTGGTTCCAGATGCTGATGCTCACCTTATCGTCGGGCCGGATTCGGTACTGCACCTTATCGAGTCCGAAAAAGGTTGAATCAACGGGCGCGGCATTGGCCGACGAATCGGCCTGAAACAGGTTGTGATGGGTAGCGCAGCCCGAGAGCCAGATCAGGCCCACGAACAGGAGTAAGCGACCCACTCCGTGCACAAGCCAACTCATACGCGTCCGAACAGATTTTTGAGTTTACGCCAGCGGTTGTGCGGAGCCTGCTCCAACAGTGCAATCACGTGTTGAATTTTTTTCAGAACCCCTTCAATTTTGGGGAGCGTATTTTCCCCTTTGATGATGTAGTCGAAGGCACCATACTTGAGCGCATCAACGGCCACCTGCAGGTCGTCCTGCCCCGAGATAATAACCGGGTAAATGTCGGGGTTGAACCGCTTGATTTTCCGGAGAACTTCGAGGCCGTCGAGGGGTTCCATCCGGTAATCCAGGAAGATGATATCGGGCTGATCGGTCAGGTGATTGAGGCATTCCTGCCCGTCGCTGAACAAGGTAATCTGGCTGTAGCCCAGGCTCCGAATCTGCTGTTCGTACAAGCTCTGACAGAACGGATCGTCATCAACGATGAAAATGGACAAGGTGTAGTTATGGGGCATATCACGGAATCGTTTGGCCTCCCTTTAGTCCAATTCTGTGCCATCAGGTCAATTCCTTGAAAAACAATGCCTTACCCCATTTTAATCTCCTATATTTTCTACCGGGTGGAATCCATGTCTACGATCTGGAACGTTAGTTCCTGTTCTTCCACCCGCACCGAAGCGTCCCGGTAGTAAACAAAAACCCCTGTCCGAACACGTCGGACAGGGGTTTCGAAAGGGTGTTTCAGAACGGGCCTGAACTTACTTTTTCGCCTTGCCGGGGCCAATGCGGCTTTCGAGCATTTTGATAAAATACCCACCTACCACCGAGCGGGCCTGAAAGCCCACTTGCTTGGCGTTGGTGGTCTCGTGCCAGTCGGTGAGGGGAACGCGGCTTGGGGTCTCGTTAGCAAACTTCCAGATTGGTGTAATCAGGGCCTGAAAGTCGCGCTCAGAATCAGCCATTGTCGCCGTCCACATAATCCAGTCTGATTTGGTGTAGGTTTTCCGGCTGTCGAGGGGCAGGCCGTAGGGTTGCTGGTTTTTGAGGTAGAACGCAATCTCTTTTTGTGCCACCTCTTTCGGGAACACATTCAGCCCGAGCAGCTTATCCCACACGATGTTGTATTTCTGGCTCCAGCTACCCGCCGTTTTGTCAAACGTCAGGGCGTAGCGGTCGCCGAGGTCGTCCATCTGCATCCATTTGCGGGCCAGTTCGCGGGCCAGCGTCAGGTGCTCATCGGCCGTTTTTTGGTCGCCCAGCGCCTGTGCCATCTGCCCATAACAGGCAATACCCATAATAGCCTTGGCCGAGAGGTTGGCATTGCGGGCGAGGTGGCCGGCAAAATCGTCGGTACAGAGCTGATTGGCCGGATCGAAACCGTCGCGTTTCAGAAACCCAACCCATTTGGTCAGCGTGGGCCAGTGTTGGCGGGCAAAGTCGGGCTTGCCGTCCATCTGCACGGCGGCCGCCGTCAGAATCACCATGTTACCGGCTTCTTCCACGGGCATATCTTCGCCGTAGGTTTGCCCGTTAGCCAGCGGGTAGGTGCCTACATCGTGGGCCGGGAAGTCTTTTTTCCAACGACCCGACTCGCTGTACTCGAATATAAACCGGAGCAACCCTTTAGCCAACTCGTTGTTGTACACCAAAAAGAGCGGGGCCGAAGGGTACGTCACGTCGACGGTGCCGATGGAACCGTTGGAAAAATTCTCTTTGGAGAAAAACAGGACTTCGCCGGTTGGGCTTGCCACAATTTTATGGGCTGCAATAGCCTGCCGGTAAGCCAGCACGCACAGATCGGCGTACTCTTTACCGCCCGCTTTCTGGGCGTCGGCCCGGAGTTTGGCGTCGAAGGCGGTGCTTTTCTGCCGCAATTGGTTGTATTCTTTACCGGCCGTCTGCAGCAGCTCGTTCATGGTCGTTTTACCATCCCGACGCCACCAGGGCCGCAGGTTCTCGCCGAAGTACTGTACCGAGTACAGGTCATCGTAAGCGAGCATCAGGTATTTTTGCACCGGCTTAGCCCCTACCGAACCCATCGGCAGATTAACGGCCAGGGCCAGTTCGGCGGCAGCTCCTTTTTTGCCACCCAGCGCACCGGCGGGCAGTTTACCGCTCTCGGCAAACGCCTGTTTCAGGCTCTCCAGCGAGCCCGTAGCCAGTTGCATACCGGCTCCATTAGGCACGGCGAGGTACGCGTAGCCCCAGTCGATACGCACGTTATCGCCTTTCTTTTTCAGTACGGGCTGATCCTGCGTGCCTACCTTGAGCCAACGCAAATTACCCGACTGCCCCGCATCCGTAACCACACCCTGTCCGGCGGTGTTAGTGGCTACCGCGCCCGATTCGCCAAAGAACACTTCCACTTTGTGGGCTTTTCCGTCGCGGGCGCGGGCGTTGAACGTCACATACGTAACCGGACGGGCAACCACCTCCAGATCCTCCAGCAACAGGGGCGACAGGAAATTAACTTTCAGATCGACGGGCCCCGCCGTAAACGTGTATTCGGTTTGCGTGGCCGTGACCTTTACGTCGGTTTGGGTGGCTTTAGTGAGTGTCGGTACCTCGGCCGGGCTCACCAGGCCCACGTCAATAATGGCCCCGCCAACCGGACTCACGCAGTGCGCAGCCAGCACATTACGACCGGGTTTGAGGGCTTTCTGCCCCTCGGCCGAGAGCGGCAGGTATATGTGGTCGCCCGCGCAGCATTTTTTCTGGAGAATCTGCACGCCGTTCAGGTACACCTCCACGTCGTCGTCGTGGCTGATGGCCAGCAGGAGCTTCGAGGGGTCAGTTTTACCGTCGTACGTAAACTCGCGCCGAACGTGAATCCCGTTTTTGTCGGACCGGCTACTGTTCCAGACCGTGCGGGCATCGGGCGTATTCCCAAACGGGCCGGGACCTGTTTTCCAGCCCTCAGCTTTATAATCAAGTTGCTGCCAGCCCGGCTGCGGTTGCTCAAAGGTGTATTGCGCCATGTAGGGCTTTGCCTCGCCGGTAGGCAGCAGAGCGTTGTACACGGTTGGCGCAGCCCCGAGAAACCCATACGCTTTACCATCGACACGTACCACGCCTTCGAGCGACTGTGGTTTGCCGGTCCAGTGGCGGGTAGGGCTATCGTTGAGGTTATCGGTATTGCTCCAGAGGCTAAAGTAAGGGTCGTGCGTAACCAGCGGGTACGAAGGGGGCCGGAGCGTTTGCGCTGAGGCCGGGCCAACCGTCAGGGCCGAGGCCAGCAGGATAAGTTGAAGAGATAGTTTGGTCATTCGTGTACAGTTAGCAGCCGACGAGTCGCCAGCCGTTTCATAAAGACACAAAGCGGGGGAGTGTCTACTAATTGGGGGCAGAAATTTCGTTCAGTAGCTCATCTGAGTCAGAAACTTCCAGACGCGCCACCGTTTACCTTTGCGTTCCGAACTCTCCTTTTCGACACAGTATGCCACGCACTTTGCTCTTTTTGGGGGCTTTCCTCCTCGGCTCTTCCTTAACGTCGGCTCAGATAGGCCCTACGGGTGGCCGCGATACCTCGTTCACGGTACGTAAATCGTTTATTCAGGAGAAAAAAAAGCAGCCGAACATCACCCTTGCCGACTCGACGCTGCCACTGGGCGTACGCGTGACCCGTAACCTCCCGTACAGCACCCCGACGCCCGGCCGCTCCCTCCTGCTCGACGTTTACGCGCCCCCGCAGAGCCGCACCCGCCAGCACCCGGCCGTACTGATGATTCATGGGGGTGGATGGCGCTCCGGCGACCGCTCGCACAACAACACGATGGCGGGGCGGCTCGCCGAGTGGGGCTTTGTGGCTATTCCGGTCGAATACCGCCTGTCGACGGAAGCGCTGTACCCGGCGTCGGTGCATGATGTAAAAGCGGCTATTCGCTGGATGCGGGCCAACGCCAAACGGTACCAGATCGACCCGAACCGGATAGCGGTGCTGGGGTTTTCATCGGGTGGGCAACTGGCAGCGCTGATAGGCAGCACCAACGACAAACCCCTTTTTGAAGGTATGGGTGGGCATCCGAACCAATCGAGCCGGGTGCAGGCCGTTGTTGATATTGACGGGATTCTGGCGTTTATTCATCTCGAGTCGGGCGAGGGCAATGATACCCGGTCGACCTCGGCGGCTACGTACTGGTTTGGGTACTCTAAAACTGAAAAACCAGAGCTCTGGAACGAGGCTTCGGCCCTGCATCAGGCCGGCCTAACTACCCCGCCCATGTTGTTTCTGAATAGCTCCGTGGAGCGCATGCACGCCGGTCGGGATGATCTGATGAAAAAGCTAAACGGATTCGGCGTTTACACCGAAGTACACACCTTTGCCGACGCTCCGCACACGTTCCTCTTTTTCGAGCCGTGGTTTACCCCGACGCTCAACTACATCACCGGGTTTCTGAATCAGACCCTGAAAAAGTAGTGCTGGGGTTTTAGTTTTTGGCTCCCCTGATGGTCTGCTCTCAGTATCGCATGATCCGCGAAAATGGGCTTAATCCGCGCCGTTCGCGGGCTGATTTGTTTGGATTTAAATGGCACGCGAATGACACAGATCAAGCAGATTGACGCTGATAGTTTCGATGGTCAATCCGTGAAAATCAACCAAATCTGCGTCATTCGCGTGCTAATTTCCTGGATTAGCTCATCAATATAAATAGCACGCGGATGACGCGGATTGGCCGGATAGACGCCGATAGTTTTTGATTAACAATCCGTGAAAATCAACCAAATCTGCGTCATTCGCGTACCAATTCATTTAAATAATTGCACGCGGATGACGCGGATTGGCCAAATTGACGCTGATAGTTTTGATGGTTAATCCGTGAAAATCGCCCTAATCCGCGTCATTCGCGTACCAATTCATTTAAATAATTGCACGCGGATGACGCGGATTGGCCAAATTGACGCTGATAGTTTTGATGGTTAATCCGTGAAAATCGCCCTAATCCGCGTCATTCGCGTACCAATTCATTTCATTCGTCGCCCTCCCTAAAACCGATCCAGTCGGAACGGGGTCAGATCCATACTTTCAGGCCGGTTAGCTACAGTTTCGGCGACCAACAAACCGGTAGCAGGCCCCAGACTCAGGCCCATCATGCCGTGGCCGGTGGCCAGCGTAACGTTATCGAACCGACCCGCCCGACCAATGTACGGCAGACCATCGGGTGAACAGGGCCGCAGGCCCCGCCATACGGCATCCACGGCGGGCATCTGCACGGGCAGTTCGGGATAGTACTGATTGATGGACTCGGCAATGCCCCGCACACGGTTCAGGTTCACGGTCAGGTCGGTACCGGCCACTTCGAGCGTACCCGCAAATCGGAGGTCACTCCCCATCGGCGTGGCCGTGGCGCGGGCTTCGAGCATGATGGCTGGCACACGCACATTGGGTGTGAGACCGCGTAACATAAAGCTGTACCCTTTGCCCCCCTGCAACGATAGATTTACCCCCAGCCGGGCGGCAATCTCCGGCGACCAGGCTCCGCCCGCCACCACTACTTCATCAACTGCCACCTCATTTCCAGCCGTTTGCACCGCCGTAACCCGGTTACCATTCGTACCGAAACCCGTTACGGCCGTACCCGTTACGAACCCGACGCCCTGCCCACGCAGGTAATCGAGCAGAGTCCGCACCAACGCGCCGGGGTTCAGGTGCGCATCGCCGGGGTAGTACACCGCCCCGCGCACGTCTACACGTACATCGGGCTCCAGGTCCTGCACCTGTGTACCATTGAGCACCTGTGCTTCGATACCGGCCCGGTTGGCCACCTCAGCTTCTTCGGCCATTTCGTGCTCGGCCGATGCCGTTTTGTAAAGCATAAACAAACCCCGCTCCTGCCAGCCAAAATCGGCCAGCGGACTCGAGGGGCCAGCCAGTTCGATATAGAGTTTCTTGCTCAACAGGCTCAGGTCGCGCAGGGCCGGAATGGCCCGCTCAACATGCCGGGCGTTGGCATGGCGGTAAAACAACCAGCCCCACCGCAGCAGGTCGGCACTCAGGCGGGGCCGCACATAAAACGGGCTTGTCGACCGGAGCATCCAGCGCATTCCTTTTGCGATCATGCCCGGTTGAGCCAGCGGGATAATGTGGCTCGGGACAATCATGCCCGCGTTGCCAAACGAACACCCGTCGGTAATGGGGTTCTGATCGAAAACCGTAACGCGGTAACCCGCCCGGTGCAGGTAGTACGCCGAGCTAAGCCCGACAATCCCCCCGCCAATGATACCTACGTGTGTCATACTACCTGAAAGCCAAATCGATACGGATCGTTTTCGTCCAGAATAAGGTGATTGTAGCCGTGAATAATGGCCCACCCTTCAATGCTTGGCACAATAGCGGGCTTACCGGCCAGAGTAGTTTCGGCCTCTATGCGTCCGTTGAAAATAGACCCGATAATGCTTTCGTGCACGAAGGTTTCGCCCGGTTTAAGCCGCCCCTGTGCGTACCATTGCGCCATGCGCGCCGAGGTGCCGGTGCCACAGGGCGAACGGTCGATGGCTTTGTCGCCGTAAAAAACGGCGTTGCGGGCCGTGGAGGTTTCCTGAAGAGGTGTGCCCGTCCAGAGCACATGGCTCAGCCCGTTGATGGTCGGGTTTTCGGGATGCACAAACGTGTGCTCGGCGTTGATCCGCTGCCGCATGGCCCGTGCCCAGTCGACGAGCTGACTCGCGTTGAAATGCTCCAGACCGGGGAAATTGGGTTGTGGATCGACAATAGCGTAGAAATTGCCGCCATAGGCCACATCGACCACCAGCTCGCCCAGGTCGGGGCACTGAACCGTGATATTTTCGGCGGCCAGGTACGACTTGATGTTCGTGATCTTCACCGACTTCACCTTTTTCCCTTCCTGAACGTACTCGGCCCGGACCAGCCCGGCTGGTACTTCGAGGTGGAGCACACCGGGCGTTTTCGGTACAATCAGGCCCTGCTCAATGGCAACAGTTACAGTACCAATGGTGCCATGTCCGCACATAGGCAGGCAACCCGACGTCTCAATAAACAGCACCCCGGCATCGTTGGTGGGGTCGGTGGGTGGGTACAAAATACTGCCCGACATCATGTCGTGCCCACGCGGCTCAAACATGAGCGACTGCCGAATCCAGTCATATTCCCGCAGGAAATGCTGCCGTTTTTCGCTCATGGAATTACCCACCAGATGCGGAATACTACCGCCCGTAACCACCCGCACGGGGTTACCGCAGGTGTGCGCGTCGATGCAAAAAAAATGGTAATCTGGCATTGCTAATGCAGTATGAAGTGATTAAGGGTTTAGGAGTTAATGAACAATGAACAATGAACAATGAACAATGAACAATGAACAATGAACAATGAACAATTTATAATTCATAAACTGATAATCAGCACCATTATTCATTATGCATTGTACATTATTCATTATGCACTATCCATTCACTTAGTCTCCCTTATTGAGCAACAGCGAGGCTTGGACGTACGGCCAGCTGCTTTTGGATGATATTCCAGACCCGCTCGCGCTCTTCGCCTTCGAGCACCAGGCGGGGAGCCCGCACGTACTCCGAACCGATCTCAGTAGCTGTAGCGGCCAGCTTGATGTACTGCACCAGTTTGGGCAGAATATCCAGTTCGAGCAGGGGCATAAACCAGCCGTAGAGCGCGCGGGCCGCTTCGAGCTGACCGGCTTTCATCATATCATACAGGGCCACGGTTTCGGCGGGGAACGCATCCACCAGGCCAGCCACCCAGCCGTCGGCACCTACCGCAAGGGCTTCCAGAGCGAGGGTATCCACCCCGTTCAGAATCTTGAACCGGTCGCCAAAGGCATTGCGCATCCTGACGATGTTCGTCACGTCGCGGGTCGACTCTTTCACAGCCTGAATGTTGGGTAGCTCGGCCAGTTGCTCAAACATGGCAATGGTGGTCATGATCTTGTAATCGACCGGATTGTTGTAAATCATCACCGGCAGCGATGTCGACTCGGCTACGGTACGGAAAAAGGTGACCGTCTCGCGCGAATCGGCAAAGTAGCGCATGGGGGGCAACAGCATGAGTCCATGAGCACCGGCGGCCTCGGCCTCGCGGGCACAGGCTACGGCTTCGCGGGTTGCCTGCTCCACCACATTCATGATCACGGGCACCCGGCCGGCGCTCACATCAAGGCCACACTCCAGCAAGTCGAGTTTTTCGGGGCGGGTAAGCGTGCTGGCTTCACCGAGCGAACCACCGATAATCAGGCCATGTACACCCGCGTCGATCTGAGCGTGCAGGTTCTTTTCAAAAAGGGCCAGGTCCAGCCGATCGTCGGCGGTGAAAGGGGTCAGAAGGGCGGGGTACACACCTTCCCATTGTACAGGCATTGGCATAGTCAGTTCGGGGTTATATGGTACGTGTTTTGAGTTCGCCGTTAAGCAGTCGAAAGTATAGCCTCAAATTTCGGCCGGTTTCGGTCCGTACCCTTGCACCTTCTTTGGCCGGTTCTAATACAATTTTCACCAGTATTACCCGACTATCGCCCCATCTCCTTATTTTTAGTACCATGAAGCCTTTACTTTTCCGGGTTCCTTCGGTTGATACCCGCTCGTTTCGGGTACAAGTCGACCGGGGGCCGTACTTTTACGACCGACTGCACTTTCACCCTGAATACCAGCTTACCCTCATTCGGGAAGGCACCGGAACGCAGGTGGTTGGCGACCGAATCGATCAGTTTCGGCCGTTCGACATCTTGTTGCTGGGTACCAACCTCCCCCACGTTTTTCGGAACGATCCGGCTTATTTTGAGCCCGGTTCACCCTTACAGTCGCTATCCTATTCGGTGTACCTGCGTTTCGACCCAGCGCAGGGTCCCCTGTTTGGCCTGCCCGAACTCGACCACCTGACCACGCTCTTCACCGAGTCGCGCCACGGTATTCGGCTACGGGTGGGGCAAGCCAGCCCCCTCACCGAAAAACTGGAGCAACTGCATACGCTCCGGCCATTTGAGCAACTGACCCAACTCCTCGACGTGCTTGACCAGTTGACCACCCACCCCGGCCGTGAAATGCTCTCGGCCGTAGCCTACGAGAAGCCCCGACGACCCGACGACCATCAGCGGCTCGACCGGGTGTTTGCCTATATCATGCGGCACTACGCCCAACCCATCACGCTCGACGATGTGGCGGCCGAAGCGAACCTGACTCCGGGGGCTTTCTGCCGATTTTTCCGGCTGCATACCCGCAAAACATACTCGCAGCTTCTCAATGAGGTGCGGGTTGAGCACGCGTGCCGGTTGCTTCAGGAAACCCCACAACCCGTGAGTCAGATTGCCCTCGCCTGTGGGTATCCGAACCTGTCGCATTTTAACCGGCAGTTTCGGCAGATTACCGGCATGACCCCAAGCCGGTACCTGCGTACCCTCCACGACCACCCACAAATTGATGAGTAGCCCCTCAGCCACTCGTTGCCATCCGTGTAAATGTCATTTGGCAAATGTTCCAAATGGGCTTTTTTTGTGTAGCAAAACAAGGGAGCGGACCTACACTCTTTGCCGAACCGGTGCACCGGGGCGCGGCCCGCACTCATTCACTCTTTCACTCTTTATTTCTCCTGATGCGCGTTGCTTCTTTTTTGCATCCACGGGTAACTACCGCTCTGCTGTTAGGTCTGGTGAGTACACCGTTTTTATCGCTCGGACAGGGCCGGGGAACCGGTGGTGGACGATGGTCGGCCGACGGACGCACCCTGCTGGCCGTGGATAACGGCGGTATTGTTCGCACCGATGTGGTCACCGGCCAATCGACCGTGCTGGTACCTACTGCCCAGCTTAAACGCCCCGACGTTCGGACGGGCGACACCCCGGCCCCTTTGCCCGTTGCTGATTTTGAGTTCAGCCGCGACTCCAGCAAGGTGCTCCTGTTTACCAACACCGCCCGGGTTTGGCGGTACAACTCCCGCGGTGACTACTACCTGCTCGACCGGGCCTCGGGTACGGTTCGGCGCGTGGGAGCCGGTCAGCCGGGGCAATCGCTGCTGTACGCCAAACTATCGCCCGACGGCAGCCGGGTAGCCTACGTGAGCCGTAACAATATCTACGTGGAAGATGCCGCCAACCCCGGCAAAGCCACCGCCCTCACTACCGACGGCACTCGCAAACGCATCAACGGCACCTTCGACTGGGTGTACGAAGAGGAATTTGGATGCCGCGACGGGTTTCGGTGGAGCCCCGACAGCAAGCAGATTGCGTACTGGCAGGTGGACGCGACTAACATCCGCGACTATCTGATGATTAACACCACCGACTCGGTGTACTCGCGGGTGATTCCGGTCGAGTACCCCAAAGTAGGTGAAGCCCCCTCGCCCACCCGAATCGGCGTGGTGAGCGCGTCGGGCGGGGCCACGACCTGGCTCCAAATTCCCGGCGACCCGCAACAGCACTACCTCACCCGCATGGAATGGGTACCTACGGGCAACACACTGATTATTCAGCAGCTCAACCGCAAGCAAAACAGCAGTATCCTGTTTCTGGGCCAACCTACTGGTTCGGTAACGCCTATTCACCGCGAAACCGATGCGGCCTGGATCGACGCCAAAGCCCGCTGGAACGGGGGCGACCCAAGCGGCTGGGAATGGCTCGACGGCGGTAAGTCGTTTTTATGGGTTTCGGAGAAAGACGGCTGGCGGCACCTCTACCGCATCACCACCAACGGCAAAACCGAGACGCTGCTCACACCGGGGCAGTACGATATGGCCAAAATTAACCGCATCGACGAAGCGGGTGGTTATGTGTATTTCACGGCCTCGCCCGAAAACCCCATTCAGCGGTATCTGTTTCGGGTGCGGCTCGATGGTAAAGGCAAACTCGAACGGCTGACACCCGCCGGGCAGGTTGGCACGCACGATTACAATGTCTCGCCCAACGGCCGCTACGCCCTGCACTCGTTCAACAGTCACCAACAGACACCCGTGCGCGAGTGGGTACAACTGCCCGATCATAAAGTAGTCCGGCCACTGGGTGGCAGCGTGGGCACCCGGCCCGGTCGGGATGTGCGTTTCTTTACGGTCACGACGGCCGATGGCGTGACACTCGACGGCTGGATGGTACGCCCTGCCAATTTCGACAGCACGAAGAAATACCCCGTGGTGTTTCATGTGTACGGCGAACCCGCGAGCGTGACTACCAACGACGTGTTCTCGGCGGGCAGCAACAACCTGTTTGCCGGCGATATGGCCAAGGCTGGGTATTGTTATGTGGCCCTCGACAACCGGGGCACGCCCAACCTCAAAGGGGCAGCCTGGCGCAAAAGCATCTACCGGCAAATCGGGCGGCTCAACATCCGCGATCAGGCTATGGGCGCGCGGAAGCTGTTTGAGCAACATAACTGGCTCGATACCAGCCGCGTGGCCGTTTGGGGCTGGAGCGGGGGCGGCTCTACCACCTTGCACCTGTTGTTTCAATATCCCGAAATATACAAGACTGGTATAGCCATTGCGGCCGTTGCCAACCAGTTGTTTTACGACAATATTTACCAGGAACGCTACATGGGTCTGCCGCAGGAAAACCGCGAGGATTTTGTGGCCGGGTCGCCCATTACCTACGCCAAAAACCTGCGCGGCAACCTGCTCTATATTCACGGCACAGGCGACGATAACGTGCACTACGACAATGCCGAGGTGTTGGTCAACGAGTTGGTGAAGCACAACAAGCAGTTTCAGTTTATGGCCTACCCCAACCGAACCCACGGTATTTCGGAGGGCGAAGGCACCACCGAACACCTGCGCACGCTGTACACCAAATTCCTGACCGAACACTGCCCTCCAGGACCACGATAAGCGGGGTTTAGCTACCCCATATATAAACCCATCTACTGAATGCAGAACAGACTAAAAACGCTTTGGCTCGGAAGCCTGCTGTTGCTGGCCACCACCGGCCTGGCACAACGGTATGAGTTTACCCGCGCCGATACGCTCCGGGGCTCTATCACGCCCGAACGGGCCTGGTGGGACCTCGCCTATTACCACCTGCAGGTTCGGGTGCAACCTACCGACAGTACCCTCAGCGGAAGCACCACCATTCGCTACCGGGTTCTGAAACCCGCCCAAACGATGCAGATTGACCTGCAACGGCCCTTACGCATCGAAAAAGTTGAGCAGGACGGCCGCACGCTGACGTTTCGGCAGGATGGCGACGCGTATTTCGTGACGCTCCAGAAACCGCAGCAAACCGGCCGCACCGAATCCATTACGGTCTTTTACGCCGGAAAGCCCAAAGTAGCCAAGCGCCCCCCCTGGGATGGTGGCATGGTTTGGGCCCGCGATGAAACCGGCAAACGGTTTATCGCAACGGCGTGTCAGGGTCTGGGCGCAAGTGCCTGGTGGCCCTGCAAAGACCATATGTACGATGAGCCCGACTCGATGCGCATCAGCGTGACCGCCCCCGAAGGTCTCACCGATATTTCGAACGGGCGGCTCCGGCAGGTAACCCCCAATGCCGACGGCACCCGCACCTTCGACTGGCACGTGGTGAACCCCATCAACAATTACGGGGTGAATCTGAACATTGGCGACTATGTGCAGTGGGCCGACACCCTTCGGGGCGAAAAAGGGGTGCTCGACCTCTCGTTTTACGCCCTGCGCCATCACGAAGACATGGCCCGCAAACAATTTGCGCAAGCCAAACCCATGCTGCGGGCCTTTGAGCACTGGTTTGGCCCCTACCCGTTTTACGAAGACGGCTACAAACTGGTCGAGACGCCGTATCTGGGTATGGAGCACCAAAGCTCGGTCACGTATGGCAACGGTTTTCAGAACGGGTATCGCGGCCGCGACCTCTCAGGCACCGGCTGGGGGTTACTCTGGGACTTTATCATCATTCACGAGTCGGGCCACGAGTGGTACGCCAACAACATCACGTACAAAGATGTGGCCGATATGTGGGTGCACGAAAGCTTCACGAACTACTCCGAAAACCTGTACATCGAGTACCTCTACGGCAAAGATGCCGGTGCCGCCTACGTGATTGGATGCCGCAACCTGATTCGCAACGACAAACCCATTGTGGGCGTGTACAACGTAAACCAGTCGGGTTCGGGCGATATGTACTACAAAGGGGGAAATATGCTGCACACGATTCGGCAGCTTGTGGGCAACGACGAAAAATGGCGGCAAATTCTGCGGGGTATGAACAAGACGTTCTACCATCAGACCGTAGCGGGTCGTCAGATTGAAGCGTACATGAGTAAGCAGGCCGGGCGCGACCTGAGCAAGGTATTCGACCAGTACCTGCGCGACACCCGCTTACCTACCCTCCAATACCGCCGGACGAAAAGTGGTTTTGAATATCGCTGGGCCAATTGTGTGGAGGGATTCAACATGCCGTTGGAGGTGTGTCTGGGCGAGTCGGGGCCGCAACAGTTGCTCAGCCCCACTACGCGCTGGCAGAAACTGACAACCAAAGCCACTACCCTCACCGCCGACGCCGACTATTACGTGCTGGTGACAGTAGTAACCAAATAGGACAAGTTTATTTTTTGACCGCCCGGCGGCCCGGAGGATTACAGGATGTACAGGATTTTCTTCAATAAAAAGAATCCTGTACATCCTGTAATCCTGTCGAAAAAAGCTTTCATCGAGCTTATCACAAAGAACTTGTCCTGCACTCGGTCGCAAAGACCAGAGCTACCCTTGTGCATTTTATCCAGTGCTGAGAATTACGGATACGATACCCCGCATTCACATTCAGGCTCAAAACCGGGCGCGGCTATCATAACCCAGTCCCAACCCCACACTCGACAGTTTGTTCTGATCGGCAAGTTCGGCTTTGGGAAACAACTGCCGAAACAACGCCTGTACCGACCTGACTTCGGTAGAGCCACCCGTCAGAATAACCAGCTCAATGGCTTCGGGGCCTACGCCAGCGGCTTGCAGACACGCCCGCGCCGAGGTCTCAATGGCCCGTACATCGTCGGCAATAGCTTCTTCAAACAGAGTCCGTGCAACCGGAATCCCAAACCCTTCCTGAATAAAATCGAACTGTGTATCGTAGAGGTCTACGTCCGAAAGGGCAATTTTGGCCTCTTCGGCCCCGGCCAGCAGCATATGCCCCGTTTCGCGGACAAGCACATCGAGCAGCCGACCGTACCGCGTTTTATCGTGCGACTCGTGCAGGAGTTGCCGGGTCTGCATGATTAGCTTGGGCGTGTAGAGGAAGTTGACCTTACTCCACTCCGCCAGGTCGTGAAAAGGCTTAAGCGGCACTTCCAGATTCTTGGAGCCGTAGGTGGTTCGGTAGCCTATTTCGGGCATGATGGCCGCCAGACTTAGGGCTTTATCAAAATCATTTCCCCCGATACGAACTCCGGTATTAGCCAGAATATCCGACGCCCGGTCAGGCTTGTTCACGTACCGGCTCGACAAGCGGATGACGGTAAAATCGGACGTACCACCGCCCAAATCGGCAACAATAGCCAGCTTTTCGCCCGAAATACTAGCCTCGTGGGCAAACGCGGCCGCAATGGGCTCAAACTGAAACTCGATGTGCTTGAACCCCAGCCGCCCGGCAATGGTCCGAAGTTCGGCCTGCGCCTGCTCGTCGGCCTGCGGGTCATTATCGACAAAATGGACCGGTCGGCCCATTACCACATTGTCAATCGTGGCCCCGGCCTGAGCCTCTGCTCCGTCTTTCAGATGCTTCAGAAAGGCCGTGATGATGCCCCCGAAATTCATGGCCGCCCCGTTTACGAGCGTCCCCTGTTTCATGAGTGAGGTACCCAACACCCGTTTCAAACTCCGCATAAACCGCCCCGGCTCCCGGTCGAAAAACCGCCGAACGGCCACCCGACCGTACAACGCCTTGTTGTTTGCCTGTTGAAAAAAGATGGCACTCGGCATGGTAACGTGGTCCTGCTCAATCGGCACCAGCCGAATCTCGCCGTTCAGATCAATGGCAATGGTGGAGTTCGACGTACCAAAGTCGATGCCGCAGGAAAGGGGTTTCATTTGCTTCACGTGTTAGGCCCGTTTCTGGGCAAAAAGGCCGCAAAAGTACCACTTTTTACCCAAAACTGTTTGTTATACGGCTCTTTTGTCGATGGTTAGAGGACCTCTCCCTCCTTTTTACAACATTGTTGCAGAAAGTTTTTGCAACAATGTTGCGGCTGCTGTAGTTTTGTGGGTACGAATGATGAACCAGTATCTAATCAGTAACCGGGCCAACGCCTATCTGCGTCCACTCATCAGCCTGTTGAGTCTGGCGTGGTTCCTGTTGCCACTCGGGGTTCAGGCCCAACTGACCCCAGCCTGCACGGGTAGTTTATCCGGTCAGATTCTGACGAGCGCGCCAGCAAGTGCGGGTCTGCCCGGCGCCACTATTTATATCCGCGAGCTGCAACGCGGCACCCTTACCGATACCGAAGGTCGGTTTCGGCTCGACAATCTGTGCCCCGGCCAATACACCGTCGAATACCGGTTTCTGGGCTTTACTTCAGTTACTGAATCAGTACGGGTGCCGGTGGATTCAGTTCGGCAGATAACCCTGAGCAACGACGCCCGCAACCTGCCCGGCGTCGACGTGACGGAGCACCGGTCAGAAGCCAAACAGATTCTACAGACACAAAGCGAACTGGCCGGTATAGCCCTCGACCAAAGCCGGGGTCTTACCCTCGGAGAGAGCCTGAAAGCCATTGCCGGGTTATATTCCATTCAGAGCGGGCCCGCCATTTCTAAGCCCGTTATTCACGGTCTGTATAGCAACCGGATTCTGGTGTTGAACAATGGGATTCGGCAGGAAGACCAGCAATGGGGCAGCGAACACGCTCCGCAGGTAGACCAATTTGTGGCCTCGCGGCTGACGGTGATTAAAGGGGCAGCGAGCATCCGGTACGGTTCCGATGCCATTGGTGGCGTTATTCTGGTTGAACCGAAAGCGATGCCCTCTGCACCGGGCATTCACGGCGAGGCCAACCTGGTAGGGGCTACCAATGGACGTATGGGCGCGGTATCGGGCTTTTTGGAGGGCGCATTCGACCGCAAACTGACCGGACTTAGCTGGCGGGCGCAAGGGACTCTGAAACGGGCCGGCAATGCCCGCGCACCGGGTTATTTTCTCGAAAACACCGGTTTTCAGGAACGCAACTTCTCGGCCGACCTCCACTACGACCGTAAGCACTGGGGGGCCGAAGTGTACTACAGCCAGTTTAACAACCAGATTGGGATGTTCAGGGGGGCGCAGGTCGGCAGCCTGAGCGACCTGTACGCGGCCATTGCCCGCCCGGAACCGCTCGTACAACCGGGCTTCACGTACACCATCGACCGCCCGTTTCAGGACGTTCAGCATCAGTTGCTCAAAGGCCGGGCCTATTACCGCTCCGAATCGTTTGGCGAACTGACCCTGACCGTAGCCAGTCAGCAGAACACACGGGAGGAGTACGACCGCTTGTCGTTCAGCCGGGTAACCACGCCCGAGTTGTACCTGAAACTGAATACCCAAACCGCCGACCTCATTTGGGAACATCCCGTAAAGCGTACCCCATCGGGTGGGGTGTGGTCGGGGAGTGTGGGCGTCAATGCGCTCACACAGGGCAACGTTCGGCGGTATCTGTTTCTGATTCCGAATTTCAGGGCCAACGGCCTGGGTGGGTTCATCATCGAACGATACGCCTATAACCGCTGGATTTTTGAAGGGGGCCTCCGCTACGATGTACGCACCCTGCGGGCCTTTTTCCTCAACGAAACAGACGATCAGGTCTTTAGCCGCTCGCACCGCTGGGATAACGCCAACGGCTCATTCGGGGTCTCGTATGAGCTGCGCCCCAACCTGACCCTGACCACCAACCTGAGCACGGCCTGGCGGGCTCCTAACGCCAGCGATCTGTACGCGAATGGCCTGCACCAAAGCTCAGTGGCTTACGAACGGGGCAACCCCAACCTCAAAGCCGAGCAGGCTTACAACGGAAACCTGGCCCTCGCCTACACCGGAGAGCGGTTGTCATTTGATATTGGCATCTTCAATAACCTCATAAACAACTACATCTATCTCAAGCCCGATTCGGTACCGACCATTCGGCAACGGGGGGCCTTCCCGGCCTACAGCTACGATCAGGTGCGGGCCTTGTTTCGCGGCATCGATGCCACCATCAGCTATAAACTAAGCCAGCCACTCACGTTTACCTCGAAAACCTCGTTGCTGTGGGCCTACAACCAAACCGCCCGCGACTACCTGGTGCTGGTTCCTCCGCAACGGTCCGAAAACAGTATCCGGTACGAGTTTACCGACCAGGGGCGGGTATCGGGTCTGTACGTACAGGCAAGCCTGCTCGCCGTTGCCCGGCAACACCGGGTACCAACGGTGTCGAGCGAGATGCGCGAGGGGACACTTATTTTCCGGGGCGACTTTGCCCCTCCGCCACCGGGTTATGTGCTGCTCGGCGCCGAAGCCGGCCTGACCCTGCGACTAGGTAACCAACCGGTACAAGTGATTCTGACCGGCGCAAATCTGGCCAATACAGTCTACCGCGATTACCTCAATCGGTTCCGGTACTTCGCCGACGAACCAGGGCGTAACCTCAGCCTAAAACTCAAAGTAGCAATCTAAAACTCTTAACCGATTTGCTCCCACTCGCCCACGTTGGCGGGGTTCGGAGTACTATGTTCAATTGCAAACTGTTTCACCTAAAAACAATCTACCTTCATGTTTACAAAGCGCTTATTTCTCCCCCTCCTTGCCGTAGCTCTGCTGACAGGTGCCTGCAACCGTGACGAAGAAAATGTAGCCCCCGACGAAGACAACGAGCGCATCACCACCGTGACCCTGCGGCTCACCAACAAAGCCAATGCCGGGGAAACAGTAACAGCCGTACTGGATGGACTCGCAGCCGATGGTAGCCAGCCGGGCACCTTAGCCGCCAGCCTGATTCTGAAACCGAATGCAGCCTACTCAATGCGAATTGAACTAGCCGACAAGAGCAAAACGCCAGCCGCTGATATCACCGCCTACATCAAAGACGAAGCCAACGAGCACCTGCTGGTGTACCGTCCATCGGCGGGCCTGAATATGACTGTAACGCCCAACGACCGGGATACAAACCCGGCTCCCGGGCCGTTTCCGGTTGGTCTGACGGCCGACGTAACCACCGGTGCCGCCAGCTCAGGGAAACTCAATGTGGTATTACGCCACCAGCCCGGCACTAAAAACGGCACCGCTACCCCCGGCACCTCCGACCTCGACGTGAATTTCGACGTATCGATTCGGCAGTAGTGGGTTAGCGTTTATGGTTTTGGCGGACGCCTGTTTGTTTACCAGATTGTGCTACTATGTGTCTTTGATTTAGGCACGACAACATAGACCCTGACAAACAGAAGGCACAATGGCGATGTCTGTGTCAGACTGTTAAGCCACCCCCTCCTGATTTCAGGAGGGGGCAGGGGGTGGTTAAAACTCAGCCCCCCTTCGGCTCTGCCCGAAATTATATTTTACCTAAAAAAGTGAATAAAGCCCTTTGCGTCATTTAGACGTAAAGGGCTTTTATTATTTTTGGCCAAATGAGCCACGGGTGAAACCTCCATCTGTAACCACCTTGCCGCTTTACAACCTGATTCTTAGCTGATTCATATTCCTATGAAAACTCCCCCCTTCCGCGCCGACCATGTCGGCAGCCTGTTGCGTACCCCGGCCGTCAAAGAAAACCGTCAGAAATGGAAACAAGGCGAAATTCCGGCCGACGAGTTGCGGGCCATTGAAGACGAAGCCATTGCCGAGACCGTTCAGCGGCTCGAAGCCACCGGGATGCGGTCAATTACCGACGGAGAATTCCGACGGGACTATTTTCACCTCGACTTTTTGAAAGAACTGTCGGGCGTGAGTGTCACGGGGGGTATCGAGGCTAATCCGCAGGCCAAAGTGGCCGAAGATGGGTTTAAACCACCCGTACTGAGCGTGACGGGTAAACTCCGGCACGTGAAAGACATTCAGGTGGCCGATTTTAACTACCTCAAGTCGGTCACGACGCAAACGCCCAAAGTGTCGATTCCGTCGCCCACGATGATTCACTTCCGGGGTGGCCGCAAATCCATCGATATTCAGTCGTACCCCGACATGGACGAGTTTTTTGCCGATTTGGCGGCCGCCTACCGGCAGGAAATTGACCACCTGTACGCGGCCGGTTTGCGGTACCTACAACTCGACGACACGAACCTGGCTTACCTCTGCGACCCCAAAATGCGGGCGGCCGCCGTGGAGCGGGGCGAAGACCCCAACGAGCTTCCCCGAACCTACGCGGCTCTGATCAACTCGGTGATTGATAACCGACCCGACGACCTTACCGTGGGCATTCACCTCTGCCGGGGCAACTACCGTAGTACCTGGTTTGCCGAGGGTGGATATGAGCCCGTGGCCGAGGTGCTGTTCAACACGATTAACGTCGACGCGTATTTTCTGGAGTATGACGACGAACGCTCCGGCGATTTTGCCCCGTTGCGGTTTGTGCCCAACCACAAATCTGTCGTACTCGGTATTGTTTCGTCGAAAGTACGGGCGCTGGAAGACATGGACGACCTGTGCCGCCGAATCGACGAAGCGGCTGCCTACATGCCACTCGATAACCTGTGCATCAGCCCGCAGTGCGGTTTTTCATCGACCCACCACGGCAACGACCTGACATCCGACGATCAGTGGCGCAAACTTGAGCTGGTGGTCGATACGGCCCGAAAGGTATGGGGAACCGCCTAACGCCTTTAGCTATCTAAACGCCTTTATTCCCTTACCGGCTCGTATTTATGGAAGTAAGTCCTACCCTGCTGATTGATCAGCGCCCGATTTCGCGGCTCCAGTACGCTACTGTCTGGATTTGTTTTCTGATGAACATGCTCGACGGCATGGATGTCATGGTGATTTCGTACGCGGCCCCGGCCATTGCCAAAAGCTGGAACGTACGGCCCGAAGCCCTCGGAGCGGTGTTCAGCTCGGGCCTGTTCGGGATGACGGCCGGGGCCTTGTTCATGGCCCCCTACGCCGACAAAATCGGCCGCAAAGCCATGATTATGCTCAGTGCCCTGATTATGGGAATCAGTATTTACCTCACGGCGCTGTCGACGGGCATTGGTCACCTGATTATCTACCGGTTTATCAGCGGGTTAGGTATTGGTTGTATGCTGGCGAGTACGGCCGCGCTGGCGTCGGAGTACACCCCCCACAAAACCCGCGATTTCTGGGTGAGCTTCGTCATTGCGGGCTACCCGGTGGGGGCGGTGCTGTCGGGGCTGGTAGCGGCCCGTGTTATTCCCGACCTGGGCTGGCAGAGCATTTTCGAGATTGCGGGCGTGGCCACGTTTGTAACCCTGCCCCTGATTGGGCTTTTCCTGACCGAATCGCTCGAGTTTTATCTTAAATCGCAACCGGCGGGGGCCCTGGAAAAAGCCAATTCGATCCTGACCAAAATGGGGCAATCGACGTACAGCCAACTACCGGCCAAACCGGCTCGTCAGGCTGTTATTCCGGTCAACTCACTGCTGGCCAACGACTACAAGATTCCAACACTTCAGCTTTGGGCGGCCCTGTTTCTGGCGTTTGCCACCCTGTATTTTCTGACCAGCTGGATTCCCAAACTCGCCACCAATGCCGGCCTTTCGATGGAACTGGCCATTTATGCGGGCACGGTGTTTAACGTAGGCGCGTTTTTCGGGATTACCATTCAGGGGTACTTTTCTAGCCGATTTGGCCTCAAACGCACCATCGGTTTATACCTGATTATGACGGGAGTGGTGATGATCGCCTTCCGGTTTTTTATGGGTTCGGATACGCTGTTGCTGGTGTTTGGCCTGCTTGGATTCGGGATTCAGGGCGGCTTCGTGGGGCTTTACGCCGTAGCGGCCCGGATGTACCCAACCGAGTTTCGGACAACGGGCGTGGGCTGGGCTATCGGCATGGGCCGGCTGGGGGGAATCATTGGCCCGGCAGTGGGCGGTATTCTGATCGGAATGGGGCTCTCGATGGTCACTAACTTCCTGATCTACGCCGTTCCGACCATTTTCGCGGGCATCATGACCCTGTATATTTCCTCGAAAAAAGTGAGTTAGGTCAAGGGCACTAATACTCCAGTAAGATGAGGTCTAACCCACTTATTTTGGCGAAGTCTGTATCGAATGTGAGCAGCGGAATACCTAAAAATAGTGCTGTAGCAGCAATGACAGCATCTGGGAGCTTGATGCGATGCCTTTTACGAAGCTGAATTGTCTGCGCTTTAATGGCAGGAATCAGTTCAATGAGTCGACAATTTTCATCATCAATGAAATACCGAATTTGCTGTTCACTTTCTTCATCAAGACGAGGAAAACTGAGCAACTCAATTTCAGTGATAGCAGAAATATACAAGACTTTATCCTCAATGGCTTCGACTACTTTTTCGCTTCCATTAAAGAAATAAATCAGGGAGTTCGTGTCCATCAAGATGGAATCACTGCCACTCATCGCGCATCTGTTTTTGATACGTCAAGCCATCGACGGGGAATTTAATCTTCCCTGCATACTTTTTCGGGTCGAAACCTTTGCGGGCTTTTTTGGGCTGGCTCGCTATTCGTTTCAAAGCCTCATCAACGGCTGAGGCTGGCGCATCTTTAGGAATCCGAATAACCATGCTGTTCTCTTTTTAATCAAATATACAACGACAACCTGACACATAAAAGACCATTTCATGCAAGGAATTTTTACCAATGCGTACCGTAACCCGGCCGCTACGGCGATTGTGGCCGACGGTCATGCCTACACCTATGGTCAATTGCTCGATGCCTCGGCCCTGATGGCTACGCAACTCCTCAACGGCACTACCGACCTCGCCGAAGCCCGTGTTGCGTTTATGGTAACGCCCGGCTTCGACTACGTACGGGTACAATGGGGAATCTGGCGGGCGGGTGGTGTTGCGGTGCCCCTGGCCCTGTCGTACCCGCTGCCGTCGTTGCGCTATGTGATTGAGGACACCGACGCCCAAATTGTGGTTGCCGATACGGCACATGCCCAAATACTGGCTCCTCTGGCGGCCGAAAAAGGGTTTCGGTTGATTACCCTCGGCGACGATGAGCCAAGCCTTCAGCCCGCCACGCTGCCTAACCTGACACCCGAACGCCGGGCCATGATTCTGTACACGAGCGGCACCACCAACCTGCCCAAAGGGGTAGTGACTACGCACGCCAATCTTGAAACTCAGATTTCGACCCTCATCGACGCCTGGCAGTGGTCGTCGGCCGATTACACATTGTGCGTGTTGCCCCTGCATCATGTGCACGGTATTGTCAATGTGGTGTCGTGCGCACTTTGGGCGGGGGCTACGGTGCAGTTTATGCCCCAATTCTCGGCCGAAGCCGTTTTCGACACCTTCGCCGAGGGGCGTGTCAATGTATTTATGGCCGTTCCGACCATCTATTTCAAACTGATTTCGTACTGGGAGAGCCAACCCGCCCCACGTCAGGAGGCTATTTCGGCCGTATTAGCCCGGTTCCGGCTAATGGTGTCGGGCTCGGCTGCGCTGCCGGTGTCGGTGCTCGAAAAATGGCAGGGCATCAGCGGGCATACGCTGCTCGAACGGTACGGCATGACCGAAATCGGCATGGGAATCAGCAACCCCTACGTGGGCGAGCGCCGGGTTGGCTGCATCGGAAAACCTTTGCCCGGTGTGGGGGTTCGGCTGGTGGATGAAGCCAACGCCGAAGTTGGCAACGGGCAACCGGGCGAAATTCAGATCAAAGGGGCCAATGTGTTTCTGGAATACTGGAACCGCCCCGAAGCCACCCAAAACGCGTTTACCCCCGACGGCTGGTTCCGTACGGGCGACATTGCCGTGGTCGAAGATGGCTACTACCGTATGCTCGGCCGCGACTCTATTGACATCATCAAATCGGGGGGCTATAAAATATCGGCTCTTGAAATCGAGGAAGTTTTGCGCACCCACCCCGCCCTGAGCGATTGCAGCGTGGTTGGGGTGCCCAACGACGAGTGGGGCGAACTGGTTTGTGCCGCGTTGGTACTAAAAGATTCTTCGGTTTCCGCAGCCGACATTAACACCTGGTTACGGGAGCAGATGCCAGCCTACAAAATTCCCCGGCAGTACCGAATCGTGGACGAGCTACCCCGCAATGCAATGGGCAAGGTGACTAAAAACGACCTTAAACCTTTGTTTCAAACGGCTTAAAAACACAAAACCATAAACTCATCTCAGTACTGGACATTGGACTTTAGACACTGGACTTTAGACCTGTTGAGCGGTTGTAGCGAAGTCTAAAGTATCATGTCCAGCACTGAATAAACTCATCCCAAACCGATGATTATTTACGGCGTTGCCATTCTGGCATTTTGCTATGTGATGGGTCAACTGGCGGGCGAACTTCTGGGTCAGCTCATTGGCGTTGACGCCAACGTGGGCGGGGTTGGCTTTGCCATGCTGCTGCTGATTCTGTTTAACGACTGGTTCACCCAAAAAGGGTATACCGACCGCCTGACCGAAGGCGGTATCCAGTTCTGGAGCCAGATGTACATCCCGATTGTGGTGGCTATGTCGGCCACACAAAACGTGAAAGTGGCCGTTTCGAGCGGTCTGATTGCTGTACTGGCGGGCGTTGTTCCGGTACTCCTGTGCGGGGCCGTAATTCCGCTGCTGGCCAAACTCACTACTCCCAAAACCACCGAACAACATGGAGCTTATAGGCCGGTTTCTTGAAAAAAATGGGCTGATTGTCGCGTTTCTGCTCGTCGGTCTGCTCATGTACCTCTCCGAGATTCTTTCGCGCCGGCTCACCAACCGTAAAATCCCCGGCTCTGCCATTGCTATTTTGGCCGGGCTTACCCTCGCCTACTGGGGAGGGCTGTATTCCGGGGGCGAAAAAGGGGTAGCTGATCTGAAAATCTTTTCGGGTTTCGGGCTGATGGGCGGGGCTATGTTTCGCGATTTTGCCATTGTCTCCACCGCCATGGGTGCCAGCTTTACGGTGATGCGCCAAACCGGTTGGGTAGGTGCACTGTCGCTGTTTCTGGGCATTGTGCTTTCGTTTGTGGGTGGCGTAGCGGTAGGGTTGCTCTGGGGGTACACCGACGCCGTCAGTCTGACTACCATCGGGGCCGGTGCCTGTACGTACATTGTGGGGCCGGTAACGGGCGCGGCCATTGGGGCCAGCTCCGACGTGATGGCCCTGAGTATTGCCGCAGGCGTGGTGAAAGCCGTGGTAGTGACCATTGGTACCCCGCTGATGGCCCGCAGCATTGGCCTGAATAATCCGCACACGGCCATGATTTTCGGTGGGCTGATGGGCACCACCAGTGGCGTCTCGGCCGGATTAGCCGCCACCGACCCAAAACTGGTGCCTTACGGCGCCTTAACAGCCACGTTTTATACGGGGCTCGGTTGTCTGGCGTGTCCTTCCGTCTTGTATCTGCTGATGCGCCTGGTGTTTGGCGGGTAACGAGCTGATTAAACTGCTCGTTTTATCTTTACCGTTCTAACGACCCCGCTCCCGTCATGTCGCGTTTTATCGGCCTGTTTACCGCATCGGAAGAAAGCCTCTGGCAGGGGGTTACGGCTCTCTTGTCGGCCGGGCAAACCGTGTACATCACCGACGAACACACCCTGCCACAGGTTCGGGCGGCCTTGCCCGTGAGCGATTCGGTGGAGGTGGTGTCTTCGGCAGAGGTTTACCTGCGCGAGTTGGTGGTGCGGGCCCGGCCCGTGGTGGAGTCCCTCGCCCGGCGGCTCGATGAGCTGCCCCCCGGCCCCGTGACCGTTTTTCTGGAAATGACCTGGGCCGTGCGGACCCCTTCGGGCGACATCTACCTCCGCGAACTTCAGGAAGCCCTGCAACAACTGCTTGCTGAGCGCCCTGCCCTAACGCTCGTTTGCCTGTACAACGAGTCGATTCTGCTCGAAGACCAGTTGTTACTCGGTCTGTTTTCGCACCCGGTCGTGTATGCGCAGGCGGGGGTTTGCCCAAACCCCTACTACCTGCCGCCCGCCATCATTCGGAAAAACAACGCCAAGCAGCGGTTCGATTACTGGCTGGCCAACATCGACCCACACCGGGCCGCCCCCACGCCATCACCAGCCAAAGACCCCGTTGCCGAAAAAAAAGCGTACCCGGTTGAGAAACCGTTTCAGAAAATGGTGGCCCAAACCGCCGAAGGACGCTGGAAAATCCGGTGCTTTGGCGAACTCCGGATTCACCGCGAAAACGGCGAACTGGTCGACTGGAACACCAAGGCTGGCTCTACCCGGAAGCTCAAAACCATTTTCGCGTTTTTGCTGCTGCGGGGCGAAAAAGGAGCCACCGCCGACGAAATGGCCGACCTGCTCTGGCCAGAAGCCGAAAGCGAACAGCAGGCCATGAACCGACTCTACCATGCCGTACGCTACCTCCGGGCCGTACTCAACGGCAGTGCCACCGACACCCGGCAGTCGTCGTTTGTGGTGCAACAGAGTTCAATTTATTACCTCCGCCTGCCCTACGATAGCTGGATTGACCTGCCTATGTTTCAGGAGCTGTGCTTCAAGGGGAATCAGCATCTGACCGACGGTAATCTGGAAGCGGGTAAGATATGCTACGAATCGGCCGAACGATTGTATAGTGGCGACCTGTTCAACGATATTCCGCTCAAGTACATCGACAACAACGAAAACGACTGGTGCTGGAGCAAACGCACCTGGTACCGCGATATGTACCACAAACTGCTCTACAGCCTGGCCCGGATTCACCGGCAAATGGGCAACCTGGCCCAGGCCATTGCCTACGCCGATAAAACCCTCGACGAAAACCCGAACCTGGAAGAAGGCCACCGCGAAAAAATGCTGGCCCTGGCCGAATCGGGCCGAATAGATGCTTTACATCGGCAATACCGGATTTACGCTGAATCGCGTAAAAAATTCAACCTGGGGGCTCCTTCCGACGAAATCCGGTTATTGTACCTAAATCTTTCAAGAAATAATTAAAAAACTTCTATAAAAACCAAAGATTAACCAAAGAAAGGCCAGTTATATTTGGTTACGTTTTTACAAAACCAACGTGTAACGCCCATGAGTGGTTGCCCCTATCACCAGACCCGCGAGGAGTTCAAGCCTTTCGACTTGACCAACCCCTTTCCGTTTTACAAGCAGGCCCGTGAAGAGGAGCCTGTTTTCTTCAGCGAAGAACTCGGCTACTATGTCGTGACCCGCTACGAAGACATCAAGGCGGTTTTCAGCAACTGGAAAACGTACACCTCCGAAAACGCACAGTCGCCGTTTAAGCCCATTGCCCCCAAAGCCAAGGCCCTCATGGAAGCACACGGCATGATTGGGCTGTCGGGGCTGTCGGGGCGTATCCCACCCGACCATACCCGCATCCGGCGCATTGTGAGCATGGCGTTCAACGTAAGCCGGTTCAAGAAACTGGAGCCGCGCATTCGGGAGCTGGCAATTAACATGATTGGTCAGTTTCAGGCCGATGGCCACGCCGAAATGGTCCGTCAGTTGGCCTACGACCTGCCTGCCTTTGTTATTTTCATGCTCCTGGGCGTACCCAATGAAGATGTGCAGCAGGTGAAAAGCTGGGCCGAAAGCCGCCTGCTCATGACCTGGGGCGACCTGACCGAAGACGAGCAGCTGGTTCATGCCGAGAACATGATTAAGTACTGGAACTACTGCCAGAATCTGGTGAAGCTACGTCACGAAAACCCCACCGACGACCTCCCCGGCGACCTGGTTCGGCTTCAGGCCGAAGGGCACGAAATAAGCGACCGCGAGATTGCCGCCATGTGCTACAGCCAGTTGTTTGCAGGCCACGAAACTACCACCTCGCTTATTGGCAACGCCATCCGGGAGTTGCTGCTCAAGCGCGAAAGCTGGGAGGCTATCTGCGCCAATCCGGCCCTCATTCCGAACGCGATTGAAGAGGTGCTGCGGTATTCACCCTCCATTGTATCATGGCGTCGGCGGGCCCTCGAAGACAGCACCATCGGCGGGGTACACATCCCGGCGGGCTCAAACCTGCTGCTTGTGATGGGCTCAGCCAACCGCGACGAAGCTCAGTTTGAACAAGGCGAAACCTTTGATATTGAACGCACCAACGCCAAAGAGCACCTGTCGTTTGGGTACGGGATACACTTCTGCCTCGGCTCTCCCCTGGCCAAGCTCGAATCCAAAATTGTCCTGGAAGAACTCACCCGCCTGATCCCGAATCTCCGCATCAAGCCCGATCAGGTGTTCAAATTTGCCCCCAACACCTCCTTCCGTGCCCCCGTAGCCGTTGAGGTGGAGTGGGAATAAAGCTGAACGCCAATTCGCTCATTAACCCTTGTAAGCATTCCTACCTGATGAAGTATACCCTGTTTTTCAAAGAAGCCCAACCCGAAGACTACCCTCTGCTGGGTGGTAAGGGTGCCAGTTTGGCCAGCATGAGCGCGGCTAACCTGCCCGTACCGGTTGGTTTTTGCGTGACCACGCACGCTTATTCGGCGTTTCTGCACGCATCGGACCTGTTCGACACGATTATGGCTCAGGTCGACGGGATTGACTGTGCCGATGTGGCTCAGCTCGACCAAAAGTCGGCCGAAATCCGGGCCCTGCTTCTGGACAAACCCCTGCCGGCCGAGGTTGAATCGGTGATTCGGGGTTCGTACCGGCAACTGTGCGACCTGACCGGCCTGCCGGGCACCCTGCCCGTAGCGGTGCGGTCGAGCGCCACGGCCGAAGACCTGCCCGACGCGAGCTTTGCCGGTCAGCAGGACACCTACCTCTGGGTAGTTGGTGAAGATGAAGTGATTGAACACGTACGCCGGTGCTGGGCCAGCCTCTACACGGCCCGCGCCATCAACTACCGCCGGAATCAGAATATCCCCGAAAACGATGTGCTGATGAGCGTAGTGGTGCAAAAGATGGTCAACGCCCGCACAGCCGGGGTAGCCATGACCCTCAACCCCACTAACGGCGACCGGTCTAAAATTGTGATTGATGCCTCCTGGGGACTGGGTGAGGCCGTGGTATCGGGCGAGGTAACCCCTGATAACTTCCTGGTCGACAAGGTGATGCTGGAAATTATCAAAGCAGACATTCAGCACAAGGCCATCGAACACGTGCCCGACCGGGTTAATCGCCGGGTACTCACCCGCGATATTGAGCCCGACCGGGCTGCTCAGCCCTGCCTCACCGACGATGAGGTGAAAGCCGTGTGCCGAATCGCCAAAACGATTGAAAAGCACTACCGCTGCCCGCAGGACATTGAGTGGGCGCTGGATGCCGACCTCCCCGACGGCGAGAACTTTACGCTCCTGCAAAGCCGCCCCGAAACGGTCTGGACACAGAAAAAAGCGACCACCCAGGCCACGACCAAAACCGGCATGGAGGGCATTCTGAATACCCTGATGAACCCACTCGCGGCCCGTCAGTAACCTCCTTTTACCCCCGTAACATACGATCAACCGGCTTCAGGTTCACCCGTTTGCACAGCCTCTAGGGCAAACTCGGTGGACCAGAAGTCCGGCTACTGCTCACCCGTAATCGAATTTCCTTTAACCACAATCCAGCATGGACAACAAATTCATTAGCCCGTATGACCACCACGCGCCAGCGGGTGCCGAGAATTGGAAAGACCTGTACCCGTACTATATGGTGTTTCAGGACAACCTCAAGGAGTCGGAAAATGCCAAGTTTTTCTTCTGCGACTCGCAGCACTGGCCCAATGTGTTTAAACCGTTCGACGCCATTACGGTTGAGTTTGCCGTAAAGTGCCTGAGCCAGTACAACACCCGGCAGTGGCTTATTCCGCCCGCCAACGGCATCGACTTCAAAATTCACAACGGCTACTGCTACATGAGCCCCGTAGCTGTGGCTCCTGAGCTGATTGCCGAGCGCGTACCGCAGTTTCTGGAGCGGGCCGGGTTCTACTTCCAGAACTGGAACGACCTGCTCGACAACTGGCACAAAAAAGTAAAAGCGACCATCGACGAGATGGAAGCCGTTACGTTTGAACCGCTGCCGGAAGTGATTCCGATGGACTGGGTAACGGGCGGTGTGGGCCTCGACCCTACCTACCACCTCATTCATAACTACACCAAAATGATTGACCTGTGTTACAAGACATGGATGTATCATTTTGAGTTTCTGAACCTTGGCTACGCAGCTTATCTCGATTTCTTCGGGTTCTGCAAAGAGGCTTTCCCCGGTATCCCCGATCTGTCGATTGCCAAAATGGTACAGGGTATCGACTCGGAGCTGTTCCGGCCCGACGATGAACTGCGTAAGCTGGCCAAGCGGGCCGTGGAACTGGGTGTAGCCGATACCCTCATCAACCACGATCTGACGGCAGCGCTGGCGGCCCTCGCCGAAACCGAAGCCGGGCAGCAGTGGATTGCCGCCTGGGAAGGAGCCAAGTACCCCTGGTTCAACTTCACGGTGGGCAACGGCTTCTACTCGACCGATAAATACTGGATTGAGCACCTCGAAATTCCGTTTGGCTACGTGCAGGACTACGCCCGCAAGGTGCTGGCTGGTGATAGCATCGACCGCCCAACAGAGGCCATTGCCGCTGAGCGCGAACGCATTACCGAAGAATACCGCGACTCACTCTTTGACGAGGAAGCTCAGGCTGCTTTTGATGGCAAGCTGGGGCTGGCCCGCGTGGTGTTCCCCTATGTAGAGAACCACAATTTCTACATTGAGCACTGGGCAATGAGCGTGTTCTGGCGGAAAATGCGCGACCTGGCCAACGTACTCACGGGCGCGGGCTTCTTTGCCGACCCGAACGATATGTTCTACTTCCGGCGCGAAGAAATCCAGAACCTCCTGTTCGACTACGGTCGGGGTTGGGCCATGGGTGTACCGGCCATCGGGCCAAGCTACCTGCCCGGCGAAGTAGCCCGCCGGAAAGCCATCGTCGACGCGCTGTCGACGGCACCACCCAAGCCAGCCTTCAACGAGCCGCCGACCGTAGTAACCGAGCCCTTTACCATTATGCTCTGGGGTATTACCACCGAAAGCGTGCAGGGCTGGCTGACCACAGCCGAGGTAACCAACAAACTCAAAGGCATGGCGGCTTCGCCGGGCACGGTGGAAGGTGTGGCCCGTGTCATCAACAACGCCGATGAGCTGGGTCTGCTTCAGGAAGGCGAAATTCTGGTGACCCGTATCACCGCCCCCAGCTGGGCACCGGTGTTCGGCAAAATCCGGGCAACTGTCACCGACATTGGCGGCATGATGTCGCACGCGGCTATTGTATGCCGCGAGTACGGCCTGCCCGCCGTTACCGGCACGGGTTCGGCCAGCACCACCATTAAAACCGGCGACCTTATCCGTGTTAACGGGGCGCAGGGCGAAGTAACGATTTTACAGGCAGCTTAATTTTTGTTTTGGGTTTATGGTGTTGCTACCTCACCCCCAACCCCTCTCCTTAACCAGGAGAGGGGAGACGAAACCGCCCACCTTGACATTCTGAGGCCACTTTTGGGCCATAGTGAGACCTAAAAGCCTCTACAAGTTGGGGTAGACCGGGGTGAGGTAGCTTCTATCGCACGGCTCAATCATCTAATTTCCAATACCGCTCTTTACCTATTTACATGGACGACGCCCACTCAACCATCCTGAAAGCGGCCGAAACGTATATGCGGGTGCGCCAAAACGATGTGCATATCCCAATCTCATATGGGTACGCCATGCGCCTTGCCCACTCGTACCCGGAGGCCGATAGAGACATTGTGGCTGCGGCCATCATCCTGCACGACATTGGCTGGTACTCTATCGACGAGGACGATATTTTCAAGAAAGGCTTTCAGACCGAAAATTACCTCTACAGCGATGTGCGCTACCTCCACGAGTCGGAGGGCGTTCGGTTGTCGGCCCCGTTGCTGACCGAGCTGGGGTATTCGGCCGACTTTATCCAGCGCGTAGGCACCATTATCGACGGGCACGATACCCGCCGGGAGGCCCACTCGCTCGAAGACAAAATTGTGCGCGATGCCGATAAACTCTGGCGATTTACCGTCACGGGGGTCAGCATTGCCAGTACCTGGTTTAAACTGGTTCCGAGTGGGTACTGCCGTCGGCTCGTGACCGAAGTGATTCCTTATTTGCACCTGCCCGAATCGGTAGCGATGGCCGAGGCCGACCTCGCCGATACCCGCGCAACGTTGTGCTGTGACGTAATCTGAGTATGGAAAACTTTATCAAGGGTAGCTGGTCGAAGCCGAATTCGGGGCGATATGCCGAGGTGCTCAACCCCTGTACGGGCGCGGTCGTGGATACGTTTGCCTGTAGCGACCTGACCGATGTGGCGCAGGTAATGCAGGTGGCGCAGGAGGCTTACCGCGACTGGCGCAAAACACCCGTAGCCGTGCGGGCCCGGTTGCAGCACGCAGCCGCCCGCCTGATGCGCGAACAGGCCGACGAACTGGCCCAAATCCTCGCTCAGGAGCTGGGACGACCCATGGTCGGTTGCCAAACCGAGATAAGCCGCAGCGCTGACCTCCTCGACTTTTACGCCGAGGAGGGGCTTCGGCTCAAAGGCGAAATTCCGCTGCATAACCTCGACGGCGAAAAGGCCCTGATTGTCCGCGAACCGGTTGGCGTAGTGGTGGCTATCACCCCGTTCAACTACCCCATTACACTGCTCACCATGAAGCTGGGCGCGGCCCTGATTGCGGGTTGCGCGGTGGTGTCGAAGCCGTCTGAAGATACGCCCCTGTCGACGCTCCGGCTTGCCGAACTGTTTATGCAGGCCGGTTATCCGGCGGGTGTGTTCAACGTGATTACCGGCTATGGCCACGAAATCGGTAACGCCCTGATTGATCACCCGGCTACGGCCAAAATAGCCTTTACGGGCGGTACCGGCACCGGCAAGCGCATTGGCGCATTGGCGGCCATGCACAACAAGCGGGTCACGCTTGAACTGGGCGGGCAGTCGCCGGCTATTGTCTGCGCTGATGCCAACCTCGCCGTGGCCGTACCAGCCATTGTGCGGCACGCGTTTGCCAACAGTGGGCAGTTTTGCTACCGCGTGAACCGGCTGTACGTGCACGAGAGCATCTACGACGGGTTTCTGGAGCAGATGGTGGCGCTCACCGCTAACCTCCGCGTGGGCCATCCCCAGTCGGGGGCCGACATGGGGCCGATGGTGAACGCCAAAATATACCAGAACAGCGAGGTACAGGTAGCCGATGCCCTGAGCAAAGGGGCTGTCCTGAAAACCGGAGGTCAACGGCTAACGGGACCCGACTACGACAATGGCTGGTTTTTCCCGCCAACGGTTCTGGCCAATACCGATCATTCGATGAAAATCATGACCGAAGAGACCTTCGGGCCGGTGGTGGGTGTGATGCCGTTTAGTACCGTGGAAGAAGCCGTCCAACGGGCCAACGATTCAGAATACGGCCTGGCTGGGTATGTGTTTTCAGAAAACCTGAGCACCGGCCTGCGCGTAGCGGAGTCGCTGGAGGCTGGGTCGGTCTGGATTAACAACATCCATCGTTCGTACCACGATGTTCCCTTTGGGGGCTACAAGCAGAGCGGAATCGGGCGGGAGAAAGGCCGGTACGGGGTGGAGGCTTATACCGAGCTGAAAACCATCTACCTCAACTACTAAGCCATGACCTCAACGCAAACCGCTCTCTTTTTCGATACGCCCGCCGGGAATCTGGAGGCTGTTTGGCTCCGGGCGCGGCCGCATCTGAACGTGCGCAACAACGACGAACACACGCTTTTTTCGTTTTTGTACGCCAAAACGCTCTGCGAAACCTACCCCGATGCCGACGCCGGACTCGTACTACCCGCCATTCTGTTGCACGATACGGGCTGGTCGAAGATTCCGCCCGACAAGATTCTGCACGCGTTTGGCCCGAACAATAAGTACCCCGAACTGACACGGCAGCACGAACTGGAAAGCCTCGACATTGCCATGCCGGTGCTGACTCAGTTAGGCTACGCCGATGAGGCCGTCGAGCAGATTCTGAACCTGATCGACGGGCACGATACCACCAAACACGCCCGCTCACTCAATGATGCCATTCATAAAGATGCTGACAAACTTTGGCGGTACACGCCCCACGGCAACCGCATCATTGGCGAGTGGTTCGAAATCGGCCCGGCCCAGGTGCTGGATATACTCGAGAACTTTGTGTTACCGGGTTTTCTGACCGACGAAGGCCGCCGACTGGCAACCCTGCTGCTGCAAACAGCCCGGCTTAATCTGGAAATGAGTGAATGGGGGCGGGTCGTCGCTCCGGGGCGGCAGTGAGTGATTGAGAGCTCAACAACAATAAGTACCCAAGCAAAAGTAAATGCACGATGTAAAATGTATAACAAATCGACTGATAATCAGCCACAACCCCATTATACATTTTACATTGTACACCCAAACTAGACCACTACACTCTTTCACTCTTTATTCATGCTCAACTACACGGACAAAATAGTCGTCATCACTGGGGCTGCCGGGGGCCTCGGCCGAACCTTTGCGCAGGCCTTTGCCGCTCAGGGAGCCCACGTTGTGGCCTGTGACAAAAACAAAGCTGGAGCCGACGAAACAGCCCAACTGGTTGGCGGTCTGGGGCTGGAGGTCGACGTAACGGATGCCGCATCGGTCGAACGCATGACCGGGCAGATTCTGGAAGCCTACGGACGAATTGATGTGCTGATCAACAACGCGGCCATCTACGCGACCATCAACCGCAAGCCGTTTTACGAACTCGCCGATTCGGAATGGGATTTGGTAATGAACGTCAACCTCAAAGGAGTTTGGCAGTGTACCAAAGCGGTAGTCAAGCCCATGATAGAGCGGTTTAAGAACGAGGGCATTGGGGGTAAGATCATCAACATCTCATCGGCAACGGTTATGAGTGGCTCGCCCAACTGGTCGCACTACGTAGCCTCCAAAGGGGGGGTTATTGGCCTCACCCGCTCCATGGCGAAGGAATTGGGTGGTTTCAACATCAACGTTAACGCCATTGCGCCCGGTTTCACCTTGACCGAAGCCAGCCTGAACCTGATGGAAAATGCCGGGCAGTACGGCGTCGACCGGGGGGCTATCAAACGTCCATCAGCCGCCGAAGATATTGCCGGAACAGCCTTATACCTGGCCTCGCCCCTGTCGGATTTTGTAACGGGCCAAACCGTCATTGTCGACGGAGGAAAGCAGTTTATTTAAAAAAAGGAGAAAGGAGGAAGGGAGGAAAGGCAGTAAACGCTATTTCACCCCCATGCCCAGTCCCATCTTCAAATGGCCAACACAAAGATCAGCGTTCATCCGCTCTATCTGTGTCATCTGCGTTCAATTTACACGGATTCGCAATCCAAACGGATTAGCACGCGAATAAAACGGATTAGGCAGATTTTCACCCGTAAATCAGTGGCCTTAGTACGGAACAAACCATTTAATCGAGCAGTGCTGGATCGCTGGCTCATTCACTCAATAGAATCATGCCAAAAGTAACCTACATCGAAACAAGCGGAAAAGAGCATCTGGTCGATCTGCCGCTCGGCGCTACCCTCATGGAAGGGGCTGTACAAAACGACGTGAAAGGCATTGTAGCCGAGTGCGGGGGTTCCTGCATGTGTGCTACCTGCCATGTGTATGTCGACGACGCCTTTCTGGACCGGCTCCCCGACATGGAGGAGGAAGAAAACGAGATGCTCGACGGAGCCTCGGCCGAACGCCGGGCTAACAGCCGACTGGGCTGTCAGGTACGTATCTCGAACCAACTGGACGGGCTGATCGTCCGTATTCCCGATAAACAATGAAACCGCGTATTGTCATAGTCGGGGCGGGTCACGGGGGTATTCAGGCAGCGGCATCGCTCCGCGAAGAGGGTTTCGAGGGAGATATTACGCTGCTTTCTGAAGACCCCGCCCTGCCCTACCAAAAACCACCGCTGAGCAAAGGCTATTTGCAGGGCAAACAAACCGACGAGGCCATCCTGTTTCGGTCGGCAAACTGGTACACCACCAACCAGATTGACCTGCAGTTGGGCGTGTCGGCCACGCACCTCGACCCGGCAACCCATCAGCTGACCACCTCGGCAGGCGATACCCTGACGTACACGCACCTGATTCTGGCAACAGGTGCCGCTAACCGGCGGCTTCCGCTACCCGGTGCCGATGAAGTGTTGTACCTCCGTACCCTGGCCGATGCGCAGCAAATTGGCGACCGCCTGGCGCAGGCCGAGCGGGTCGCCATCATCGGCGGTGGTTTTATCGGCCTCGAACTGGCGGCCGTAGCCGTTGAAAAAGGCAAGGCCGTAACGGTCATCGAGTATCAGCCGCGACTCATGCAGCGGGTGTTACCCCCGGTGATCTCCGACGTGTTTGGGCGTACCCATCTGCAACATGGTGTTCAATTACGGCTGGGCGTGGGGCTACAGGCTATCCAAAAACAAGGACATTCACACACCTTGACCCTGACCGACGGCCAAAGCCTGACTGCCGATCTGGTGGTTGCGGGAATTGGGGTTATTGCCGAAACGGGCTTGGCCGCATCGGCGGGTCTGGTGTGTGAAGATGGTATTCGGATCAATGAATACGGGCAAACCTCGGTACCAGACATCTACGCCATTGGCGACTGTGCCGCGCACGATAACCCTTATGCGGGCAAGTGCCTCCGGCTCGAGTCGGTGCAAAATGCTGTCGACCAGGCCAAAACCGTAGTGAGCCATCTGCTGGGGAATCCACGGCCGTACCGGGCCGTACCCTGGTTCTGGACCAATCAGTACCATCTGAAATTGCAAATGGCCGGGATTTCGGCGGGTTTTGATACCTACGTGATCCGGGGCGACGAAGCCGCCGACAAGTTTTCGGTGTACTACTTCAAAGCGGGCAAGCTGCTGGCGGTCGACTCGCTTAATCGCCCGGCCGACCACCTCAACGCCCGTAAGCTCCTCGAAGCGGGTGTTACGCCCACCGAAGCGCAAATTACCGACCTGATTTTCAACCTCAACGGGGTTTTATAGTCAGGAACACGGATTGCAGGGGGCAACAATCCGTGTTCCAACCTCGCCCCTACTTCCCCTGTCGCCGGAACGCCCCCGGCGTTAGGCCCGTCTGCTTCTTAAACAGGCGCGAAAAGTAAGCCGGGTCTTTGAAATTGAGCAGATACGAGATTTCTGACAGCGAATAACTCGTACCGAGCAGGTATTTCTTCGCTTCGCCAATGAGGTAATCGTGCACCACCTGCAAGGCCGATTTACCCACCACCGACTGGCATACCCGATTCAGATGCACCGTCGTAATTGACAACTCACGGGCGTACTCCTGCACCGATTGGGTTTGGTAGCCCGACTGCCTGATGAGTTTCTGAAACCCCTGAAAATACCCCAGCGTGCGGTTGTCGGCCTTCTGAATAAACACACTCGAAGCCAGACTCAACCGGTATAATTGCACCCAGAGTAGCTGCACCCAAAAGCCCAGCGCCCGCTCCTTCTCCAACTGATCGCCCGCCAGCTCGGCACAGATCCGATCCCGCAGCGCCACCAGTTGAACAAAATCTGGCTCCGACTCACGAAACGTCAGGTGATTCAGTCGGTTTACCTCCAGCAGCACGTGCGGGGCCGTTTTAAAAAAAGCGTCGAGTGCCCCTTCCGTAATTGTAAATACTTCGCCGACCATGCCAGCTTCAAACAGAAACCCATGCAGCGTATTGGTCGGGATAATGAGCACACAGGGCGGATTGAGCGGCACCCGGTTTTGCTCGGTGAGCAACACGCCGTTGCCTGAGGTAAAGAAAAAGACCTGCAACAAGTCAGTGTGCAAATGCGTGTCGATAGCCCAGTCGTACCGCCGACTCCTCACCTCCAGCAATTCATGGTGAATAAAGCCGTCGGTAAACGGATGCTGTTTATCGCCATAGAGCCCTTCAAAGTTTTTGAGTGCCTTCCGCATGGGTTCTGGAGTATCGGTTCTGGTGTCTAATGCGTAAAGCCAGTCGTGCAATTATGTTCCAATTAGACAATTTCAGACCTCAATAACCAATAAATGTTCGATTTGTACAAGCTTAATTTTTATTTATCCAAGATAGTTTAGCACCCTAACGGTAGTTTTGCGTAGTGACTTTCCTAAGCAAATACGCGCACGAATGAGCCAGCTTATCTATAATCCGTTTGATCGGGAGATGCACCCACCGTACCTGTCGCCCGAGTACAAATCAACCCTGTTGCGGGCTCCCAGCCAGCCGTTGGTGGTGGTTAAACAATCGCTTTCCGAACTGTCGGGGCCTGTTTTCGGCGATACGAATGTCGGCCCACTCGACCACGACCTGACCAAAAACGCCCGCCGGAACGGTGAACCCCTCGGTGAACGGATTGTGGTTCACGGTAAAGTGACCGACGAAAACGGCCGACCGGTTCCGTTCACGCTCATCGAGATTTGGCAAGCCAACGCAGCCGGGCGTTACGTCCACAAGGTCGATCAGCACGATGCGCCCTTAGACCCCAATTTTCTGGGTGCGGGCCGGGTTCTGACCGATGCCGAGGGCAACTACAAATTTTACACCATTAAGCCGGGCGCTTACCCGTGGGGCAACCACCACAATGCCTGGCGGCCCAATCACATCCATTTTTCGCTGTTCGGGCCCAACATTACCACCCGGCTCGTCACGCAGATGTACTTCCCCGGCGACCCGCTCCTGCAGTACGACCCTATTTTCCTGGGAGTGCCCCCCAAAGGCCGTGATTTGCTTATTTCAACCTTCGACCTCGACATTACCGAACCCGCTTTTGCCCTGGGCTACCGGTTCGATTTTGTCCTGAGAGGCAGTAAGGCCACCCCTTTCGAAACCGTTTAACCCGACCGACATGCTACAGACACCTTCGCAAACTGTGGGCCCGTACTTCGCTTACGGCCTCACCCCCGAACAATACCTGTACGACTTCAAAAGTCTGGTCGGGAATCAATTGGTTGATCCCCTGAACACCCCCGATGCCATCACCATCACGGGCCGGGTATTCGACGGACAGGGGCAACCCATTGCCGACGCCATGATTGAGCTATGGGACCCCGCCAACAAGCGGTTTGGCCGGTTTGGTACCGGTACCGACCCGCAGAACCGGTTTGTATTTCAGGCCACCAAGCCCGGCTCGGTCGATGGGCAGGCTCCGCACTTCTGGGTGATTGTGTTTATGCGCGGGCAACTGATTCACTCATACACCCGGCTTTATTTTGCCGACGAGGCCGACCTAAACGCAGCCGACCCCCTGCTCAACACCGTACCCACCGAACGGCGGGCAACTCTGCTGGCGCAAAAAGCACCCGGCGGCTATACCTTTGATATTTTTATGCAGGGCGACAACGAAACCGTGTTTTTCGAGGTTTAGCCTGCTCACCCAACCGGCCTGATTATGTCTCTGTACAGCGGTCTTTTTTACAGTTCGGAAGTCGAGCCAATGGTATCGGCCGAGGCCATGCTGGGCCGTATGCTCGCGTTTGAGGGGGCATTGGCACAAGCACAGGCCGGGTGCGGGCTCGTTCCCGAACCGATGGCCCAAATCATTGCCGATTGCTGCGCGCACCCGCTCCTCGACCTTTCGAAACTACAGGCTGAAGTCGCGCTGGGGGGCAATGCCGCCATTCCGCTGGTAAAGCAGCTGACGGCACAGGTACGCGGACAAAGCGAAGAGGCTGCCCGGTACGTGCACCTCGGCGCCACCAGTCAGGATGTCGTCGATACGGCTACCATACTGACAATCAAAGCCTTTTCAGACTGGCTAAACAACCGGCTGGCGGCTGTAGAGGAACAACTTACCCGGCTCACCCGCACCTACCGAACCACCGTGATGCCCGGCCGCACCCTGTTACAACAGGCCAAGCCCATTACGTTTGGGCTCAAAACCGCGGGCTGGCTCGACGCGCTTCGGCGGAGTCGGCAACGGCTGGCGGAGGGGCAAAAACGGGTGCTGGTGCTGCAACTGGCCGGAGCGGTCGGAAGCCGTAACGCGTCGATTCCGGCCGGGGTCCATCGGGCAATGGCTACGCGGCTGGGTCTCTCCGAATCGGTTTCGTGGCATACCCAACGCGACAATCTGGCCGAGTTTGGGGCTACGTTGGGGATTCTGACGGGCAGCTTCGGCAAAATAGCCCGCGACATTGCCCTGCTGATGCAAACCGAGGTAGCCGAGGTATTCGAAGGCAAAGCCGAGGGTAAAGGCGGGTCGAGCACAATGCCGCACAAGCGTAATCCGGTTACCTGCACGGCCATATTGGCCAACGCCAACCGGGTGCCGCAGCTGGTAGCAACTCTGCTCGCGGCAATGCCGCAGGAACACGAGCGGTCGGCGGGGTTGTGGCATTCGGAGTGGGATGTGCTGACCGAGATAATGCAGCTCACGGCCGGGGTCGTGGACAAGGGTCTTGATCTACTGACCAATCTGGAAGTAGACCCCGACCGGATGCGGTATAACCTCGAACAAACCAATGGCCTGATTTACGCCGAAACCGTCTCGCTCGCTCTGGCAGCCCATCTGGGGAAAGCCGAAGCCCATGCGAGGGTGGAAGAGGCAAGCCGGGTTGCGGTTGCCGAAAAGCGGCACTTGAAAGCGGTGTTGGAAGGCATGAATCTCCCCCTAACCAACCTCGACGCCCTGTTTGACCCCATGAACTCACTCGGCGAAGCCCTCGCCCTCATTGACTCGGTTCTGGCGAGGTCATAACGAGTTTATAGTTTTTAGTTTATAGTTTTTGGTTAGCTCGCATTGCCGTCTGTCGCCCACACCCATTCACTCATTCACCAATTCGCTCATTCGCTAATTGCCCATGTCTCTGAACTACAAACTTTCTGGCACACCCAACAGCCCGGTTTTGATTTTCTCAAACTCGCTCGGTTCGGAAATGAGCATGTGGGACGAGCTTTTGCCGTACCTACTGCCTTATTTCCGGGTACTCCAGTACGATACCCGGGGGCACGGTGGCAGCTACCAACCGACAACGCTGCCGGGCGACGGTTCGCCCGGCGACGCCTACACCATTGCCCAGCTCGGCGAAGATGTAATCAGTCTGATGGATGAGCTGGGTATCGAGCAGGCTTATTTCTGCGGCCTGTCGATGGGTGGCCTTACAGGTCAGTGGCTGGGCATCCACCGGCCCGACCGAATCAAAAAGCTGGTTATCAGCAACACAGGCGCTAAAATCGGCAACGACGAACGCTGGAACGGCCGCATTGCCACGATCACTGAGCACGGCATGGCCGCCATTGTCGACGATACGATGGAACGATGGTTTACCCCCCTGTTCCGGGCCGACAATACCAGCCGTGTCGCGCAGATGCGGGCCATGTTTCTCCGAAGCCCCGTGCCCGGCTATGCAGCCTGTTGCGCGGCCATCCGTGACGCTGATTTTCGGCAGGACCTCAATCGGGTTTCGGTCGAGACACTCGTGATTACCGGCGACGAAGACCCCGTGACCAACGTGGAGCAGGCTCAGTTTCTGCAAGCCAACATCCAGTCGGCCAACCTGGTGGTGTTGCCCGCCCGGCACCTCGCCAGTACCGAGCTGCCCCGCCAATACGCTCAGATACTCATCAATTTTCTGGTCGGCGACACCCGCTACGAGCAGGGAATGCACGTTCGGCGGACGGTGCTGGGCGATGCCCACGTAGACCGGGCCAACAGCCAGACGACCGAGTTTACGGCCGACTTTCAGGATTTTATCACGCGCTACGCCTGGGGCGAAATCTGGACCCGGCCGGGCCTTCCCAAGCACAGCCGGAGCCTGATTACTCTCGCCATGCTCATTGCGCTGAACCGGAAAGCCGAATTTCAGATGCACGTGCGGGCAGCCATTCACAACGGAGTTAGCCCCGACGAGATCAAAGAAGTCATCATGCAGTCGGCCCTGTATTGCGGGCTACCGGCAGCCAACGAAGCCTTTCATGCCGCACAGGAAGTGCTGGCAACCTTACCGATAAACCACTCGTAAACAACCCGATTCGGGCGTTTCAGGCGATTGTTACTGGCTGCTGAGGCAAGCCACAGCTCTCCTATTGCCCAGGTAAGTACAGAAATGGGTAATGCAGAAATGGAAAATGTAGAATGGACAATGCAGAATGGACAATGCAGAATGGATAATTAACAAAATGCACCCTTGTTCACTGTGTATTATCCATTATTCACTATTCATTTTTCACTGTTCATTATTCATTCCCCTACAAGCCCAGGCGCTTTCGGCCGAAACCCGGAATCCAAACCACAATTCATGTATGAAAACGATTAAAACACAGGTAGGAATTATTGGCGCAGGCCCCGCCGGGCTCACGCTGGCTCACTGGCTCAAAAAACACGGCATCGACTCGGTCATTATTGAGCACCGCAGCCGCGAGTACGTGGAGGCACGGGTGCGCGCAGGCTTGCTGGAGCAAAACACCGTGGATATTCTCAAAACTCTGGGGCTGGCCGACCGGCTCGTACGTGAAGGCCACGAGCACCACGGCGTGTACCTGAGCTTCGACGGCGAACGTATCCGGGTACCTTTCGGCCCCTACACCAACGGGCGGCACATTACCATTTACGGGCAGCAGGAGGTTGTTAAAGACCTGACCGATGCCTGGATTACGGGGGGCGGCACGATTCTGTTTGAGGCCCCCGCCCTCGAACTGGCCGATTACGACACGAAGCACCCAAAAATCTATTTCGAGCAAAACGGCCAAAAAGGCGTTGTGGAGTGCGATTTCATTGCCGCCTGCGACGGATTCCACGGGCTGGGCCGTAAAACCCTGCCTAAGAATTCGTACAAAGAGTATTCGCTCACGTATCCGTTTAGCTGGCTGGGGATTCTGGCCCACGTGCCGCCCTCGTCAGACGAGCTTATTTATGCCTACCACGAGCGGGGCTTTGCCCTCCACAGCCTGCGGTCGTCTACGGTGAGCCGTTTGTATATTCAGGTTGAAAACGACGACAAAGTGGATAACTGGTCTGACGATCAGATTTGGGAAGAACTATCAGTACGGCTGGGCACGCCGGGCTGGAACCTGCAATCCGGCCCAATTTTTGAAAAAGCCATCACCCCTATGCGGAGTTATTTTATCGATAACATGCAGGCCGGGCGGCTGTTTCTGGCGGGCGATGCCGCGCACATTGTACCGCCCACGGGTGGCAAAGGTCTCAACCTCGCCATTGCCGATGTGAAGCACCTGGTAGATGCATTTATCGATTATTACCACAACAACTCGACCACCGGGCTGGACATGTACACGCCCACGGCCCTCCGGCGCATCTGGCGGGCACAGGATTTTTCGAACTTTATGACCACGCTCCTCCACAAGCAGGACGAACACGGGTCGTTCCAGTACCGTCTGCAACGGGCCAAATTCGACTACATTCGTATTTCAGACAATTACGCGGCCACCGTCGCCGAAAACTACGTCGGTCTGCCTTTTGAATCGTTTACTAAATGAATAGTTAAGTGAAGGAATAATGCACAATGGGTAATGAATAATGTACAATGGGTAAAGGATAATGCTATTGATTATCAGCTTATCCATTATGCACTATACATTATTCATTGTGCACTATACATTATTCATTCTCCACGACACCTACTCCAACATAATGAAGCAAGTACCAATAATTGATAGTCAAACGGCGGCCGGGCTGGTTAAAGAGGGCGATGTGCTCCTGCAAGGCGGTTTCGGAATGACCGGCAACCCGGTTCACCTCATGCACGCCCTCGCCGAGCTGGGAACCGGGAATCTGACCTTTGTGGGCAACAATACCGGCGAGGCCGGTCTGGGCGGAGGCCGTCTGTTGCGCAACGGGCAGATTCGGAAAATGATTGGTTCGTTTTTCACATCGAACCCCGACGCCGTTAAGGCCGCCCAAAGCGGGCAGGTTGCCTACGAACTGTTGCCACAAGGAACCCTCGCTGAGGCCATCCGGGCCGGTGGAGCCGGAATCGGTGGTTTTTACACCCCGACATCGGCCGGTACACCGCTCGCCGAAGGTCGCGAAACCAAGGTGATCGACGGGGTCGAGCAGGTGTTCATCAAAAGCATTCGGGGCAACGTGGCGTTTATTCGGGCCTGGCGTGCCGATACGGCTGGGAACCTGCAATACCGCATGACCGAAAACAACTTTAACAAGGCGATGGCGACAGCCGCCGACCTGGTTATTGCCGAAGTGGAAGAAATTGTACCGGTGGGCGCTATTGCCCCCGAACACGTGCATACGCCCGGCTGCTATGTCGACTATCTGGTGCAGGCGACGCTTACGCTCGAAGACCTCGGCAGTTCGGCCTCGGTATCATCGTCGAAAAAAGTAGACGAAGTCCGCATGAATATGGCCCGGCGGGCATTGGCCGAGCTGAAAAAAGGCGATGTGGTCAATCTGGGCATTGGTATTCCAACGCTCGTAGCCGACCTGATCACCGACGAGCACGGCATCATTATGCACACCGAAAACGGGATGTTGGGCGTTGGCCCCGTACCAGCCGACGGTGGTGGCGCGATGGATTACCCCGTTAATGCGGGTAAGATTCCGGTAACGGCCCTCAAAGGCAGCAGCTATTTCGACAGCGCCGACTCGTTTGCCATGATTCGGGGTGGGCATATCGACGTGGCCATTATGGGCGGCCTGGAAGTGGACGAACAGGCGAATCTGGCCAACTGGGCCGTGCCGGGCAAGCCGTTGCTGGGCGTTGGCGGGGCTATGGACCTGGCCAAAGGAGCTAAGCGGCTGATCATCACCATGACGCATACCAACCCCGACGGCTCGTCGAAGGTGGTGCCCCAATGCTCGCTGCCACTCACGGCAACGGGTGTTGTCGATATGATTATCACTGATCTGGCCGTTTTTGCGTTCCCCGACGGGCAGCTTACCCTAATCGACCTTATGCCCGGCGTGACCCTGGACGACGTTCGGGCCAAGACGAGTGCGACATTTAATGAGCGCATTTAATGAGTGAATGAGTGATTGAGCGAAAACGGAATACATTCACTCAATCACTCATTCACTCAATCGCTAATTCACTCAATACCTATGGATTCATTCATCATCGATGCCGTCCGGACGCCTATTGGCAGTTTTGGAGGTAGTTTGTCGCCCGTGCGGGCCGACGACCTGGCGGCTTTGCCTATCCGAGAACTCCTGTCGCGCAACCCAAACGTCCCGGCCGACGCCATCGACGACGTGATACTGGGTTGCCACAATCAGGCCGGCGAAGACAACCGCAACGTGGCCCGTATGGCCTTGCTACTGGCCGGTTTACCCTATACCGTACCCGGCGAAACCGTCAACCGGCTCTGCTCGTCAGGCATGTCGGCGGTCGTACACGCCAACCGGGCTATTAAGGCTGGCGATGGCGATCTGTTTGTTGCGGGGGGCATGGAGCACATGACGCGGGGCCCCTGGGTCATCTCCAAAACCTCGAAACCGTTTGGCAACGACGCCCAAATGTTTGATTCGAGCTTTGGCTGGCGGTTTGTCAACCCTAAAATGCAGGATCTGTACGGCACCGATGCGATGGGCGTTACGGCCGAAAACCTCGCCGATCTGTATACTATCAGCCGCGACGATCAGGATTTGTTCGCTTATAACTCGCAACAAAAAGCGGCCAGAGCCCAACAGGCGGGTCGTTTTGCCGATGAAATTGTAGGCGTTCAAATTCCGGCCCGCAAAGGCCCCGCTACGGTGTTCGATGCCGACGAGTTCATTAAGCCCCAAACCACGCTGGAGGTACTGGGCAAACTGAAGCCGGCATTTAAAAAAGAAGGCGGTACGGTTACGGCAGGCAACGCGTCGGGCCTGAACGATGGCGCAGCGGCCATGCTGCTCGCTTCCGACGAGGCTGTTCGGCGGTACGGCCTTACACCCAAAGCCCGGATTGTGGCCTCGGCCGTTGCCGGGGTGGAGCCACGCATCATGGGCATCGGCCCCGTACCGGCTACCCGCAAAGCCCTTCAGAAAGCAGGCCTAACGCTCGATCAGATCGACATTATCGAGCTGAACGAAGCCTTCGCGGCTCAGTCGCTCGCCTGTACGCGGGCCCTCGGGCTGGCCGACAACGACCCCCGCATCAATCCCAACGGCGGAGCCATCGCGCTGGGGCACCCGCTGGGTATGTCGGGCACCCGAATTATTCAGACGGCCGCGCTCGAATTAGCCAAAACCGGCAAACGCTACGCCCTCGCTACCATGTGCGTAGGCGTAGGCATGGGGTACGCTATCATCATCGAACGGGTATAAACTGAATGAGATTTACCCCAAAGGCCCGCCAGATTATCTGGCGGGCCTTTGGGTTTATAAAACATGGCTACAGCTCGTCGACCATGGCGGCCGAGCCGATGTACAACGCCGAGCGCTGATGCACCGAAACCGGGGCTACGTCGAGAATCGACTCGTGCCCGTTGGTGGCCCGCCCCCCGGCTTGTTCGACAATGAAGGCCATCGGGTAACATTCGTACAGAAGCCGCAGCTTGCCGTTGGGCGATTTTACCGTGGGCGGATACAGGTAAATCCCGCCTTTGATCAGATTCCGGTGAAAATCGGCCACGAGTGAGCCAATGTACCGCCCCGTAAACCGACGTCGGCGGCAATCGGACAGGTAGGCCTGTACATGCGCGGGGTAGTCCTCTACGTTGCCATCGTTGCACGAAAAAATAGTACCGACCGGCGGCTGCCGCAGGTTAGCGTGCGACAGGATGTATTCGCCCAGCGAATTGTCGTATGTGAAGCCGCTCACACCCGCGCCCGACGTAAGCACGAGCAGGGTCGATGAGCCGTACAGAATGTACCCGGCGGCAATCTGGCACCGCCCCCCCTGCAAAAAGTCAGCTTCGGTAGCCTCGGTCCCCACGGGCGTTATCCGCCGATAAATCGAGAAAATAGTCCCAATGGACACGTTTACGTCGATGTTCGACGAGCCGTCGAGCGGATCAATAGCCACCACATAGCGGGCATTCACGTTGCCGGTATGCACAATATCGTCGTCTTCTTCCGAGATAATGGCGCATACCTCACCCCCATTTTTCAGAGCCCGGATAAATCGGATATTGGCGATCACATCGAGTTTCTGTTGGGTTTCGCCCTGTACATTGCCCGAACCGGCCGAGCCGGCAATATCCATTAACCCCGCCCGATTGATTTCGCGGTGGACAATCTTGCTGGCCAGGGCAATGTCGCGCAGCAATTGCGACAACTCACCCGTTGCGTACGGGAAGTCATTTTGCCGACGCATGATGTACCGGTCGAGCGTAGTGCCCACCGGCATGGCCAACTCACCGTTTTTCGATGCATTAGACCGCCCCGTGATTCGTTCCTGATGGATAAGCATACCGTTACAGGGCTGGAGAGTATGATGCTAACTTACTCGCAAACAAGCTATTCAGGTGCTCGGCTTTAGCATCATACGCGGCCGGATCGGCCCAGGTCTGACGGGGGTTGAGTACCGTTTCGGGCACGCCGGGGCAGCTTGTAGGCATCTGTACGCCAAACACGGGGTGTTTCTCAAACGTCACCTCGTTGAGCGTGTGGTTGAACACCGCCCGGATCATGGCGCGGGTGTAACCCAATTTCATGCGCTCGCCCACACCATAGCTGCCGCCCGTCCAGCCGGTGTTGATCAGCCAAACGCTTGTTTGATGCTCCCGGATTTTGTCGCCCAGCATCCGGGCATACACTGTCGGGTGCAACGGCATAAAGGCCGCCCCAAAACAAGCCGAAAACGTTGCCTGCGGCTCCGACACGCCCATTTCGGTACCGGCTACTTTCGCGGTGTAGCCCATCACGAAGTAATCCATAGCCTGCTCAGGCGTAAGCCGTGAAATAGGCGGCAATACCCCGAACGCATCGCAGGTGAGGAAGAAAATGGCCTTCGGGTGCGAGCCAACCGAGGGTACAACGGCATTGTCGATAAAATCAATGGGGTACGAGGTCCGCGTGTTTTCGGTAATCGACGTATTGGTGTAGTCAACGGTATGGCTGTTGCGCTTGAAACAGGTATTTTCCACGATAGACCCATACCGAATCGCGTCGAAAATCTGCGGCTCCCGCTCGCGGGTGAGGTCGATCACTTTGGCGTAACAACCCCCTTCGAAGTTAAACACGCCCTCATCGCTCCAGCCGTGTTCATCGTCGCCGATGAGCCCGCGTTCGGGATCGGCCGAGAGCGTGGTTTTGCCCGTGCCCGAAAGCCCAAAGAAAATAGCGACATCGCCCTCAGCACCCCGATTGGCCGAGCAGTGCATGGGCAATACGCCCTGAGCAGGCAGCAGGAAGTTCAACGCCGAGAATACACTTTTTTTGATCTCCCCCGCATAACCCGTGCCTCCAATCAGCACCACCCGCTTGCTCAGGTTCAGAATAGCGAAGTTGGCGTTGCGGGTACCATCTTCGGCCGGGTGCGCCAGAAACTCAGGCACGGCCAGAATGGTAAAATCGGGCTCAAAATCGTCCAGCTCGTCTTCGGTTGGCCGGAGAAACATGTTCGCACAAAACAGGTTTTGCCAGGCAGAGGTCGTCAGAATACACAGTTTCAGGGAGTAGCGGGGATCGGCCCCGGCCATAGCGTACCGTACGTACACCTTCTGGTATTCCAGAAAATGACACATTTTACGGTGCAGCCGATCAAATTGTCCGGCATCGAACGGAATATTGACAGCCCCCCAGTCGACTCTCGACTCGGTCAGTTCGTCTTTAACAATGTAGCGGTCTTTGGGCGAGCGCCCTGTAAACTGCCCGGTAGAGCACATCAATGCCCCCTGATCGGTCAGTTGCCCTTCGTTGCGTCGTAGCGCGTGCTCGACCAGCGCAGCGGGCGGCAACTGAAAGTTCAACTCCTTTACATCACTGATTTTGAGGAAAAGCAACGCTTTTTCATCGGGCGTGTCGAGAGCAAAAGCAGAAGTTGGCTGTATTTCCTGGGCTACCATGCGGTTATTTTTTAGTTGGTCATCCTATTCTGGGCATGAAGATAAAAAGCGGATTGGATAAAAATAGCGAACGTTCGCTATTTTTATCCAATCCGCACAAATTCTCTCTTTTATACTAAAAGCTCCTGAAATAATTTAAACAGGAGTCGTAAACGGGTCAATTCATACAGCCTGGGCGCGTAGCCTCGCTCCTTACTTCAAAAAGGTGCTGACTATTCCCTCAGCCGAAAGCTTCCGAATACAGTTATTACCGCCGTCGACAATGTAGAGATTGCCCCGACTATCGAACGTAATGGCGTTGCCAAGCGGAAAATTGAACATGGCCTGCCGGGCCGGGCCATCTTTGTAGCCCTCCGTGGCCCGACCACCCATATTCACGCCTTTCTGGATTGTACTGTTCCCGGCCACATCGGTCACCTGATTCTGGGCAATTTTGATAATCCGATGCAGCCGGACATCAGCAAAATGGAGTTCCCCTTTCGGCGAGAAAGCTAATGGGCCGGGAGTAAACAGCTCGGCAGTCTTTACATCGCCGGGCGTGTACACCGGGTGAAACTCACGCTTGCCGCATTGCCCGGCCACCACACTCACCGTAGCTTGCTTACGGTCGGGGGTCAAGGTCAGTTTTTTGATACAGCGCGGGTAAGCATCACTGATGTACAGGTTGCCCTGGGCGTCGGTGGTTAGCCCATCGATTATGTCAAACCAGAGTTTTTCGCCGGTAGCTTTGTCGCGCAGTGTGGTCACCTCCCCGGCCGGGCTGATGTGCCGGATCACGTAGTTGTGATAACTCAGGTTGGTATTGGGCGTTTTCTCATCGGCGTCTGTCACGTACATATTACCGGCCCGGTCCATCGTGATATGGTCGAGACTCCGAAAATTAGCTTTGGCCAGCGGCCCGTCGATTACGCTGTACTGGTACGGCTGTCCGGCAAAGAGGCTGATTTTACCGTCGGGGGTTATTTTTCGGATGAGGTTATCGCGGGTGGCTACTACAAACAGATTATCGCGGGCGTCGATAGCCATGTAGTTAATTCCGACGGTCAGGGGTTTGATGTAGTTTTTCCAGCCATCGAGCACCAGCGTTGGCTTACCGTCGGGGGTCACTTTGAGCAGCCGGTCACGAACGCCCACCCACACATTATCGCGGCTATCAACGGCCACGCACCGTACCCCGCTTACCGACAGGTTGTCCTGTGCCTGCGCGGTGAGGGTTACTAAAAGGAAAAAGTAAAGAAATTGTGTACGCATAGCTCGTATCTATTTAGGAATGAATGGTGCCATTGTCTGGCCTGAGGTTCGGTTAAGTTAGTGTACCCTACCGTGAAATTTACCATGACCGGCTGCTGGTGTTGCTGGTTTTTCGTGAATGGTTATGGGGCGTATCGTATGTTTGTCTGCGCAAGCCGGTAAAGACCCTCGTCTCAGTACTAGACATTAGATGTTGGACATTAGACGTTAGACCTCCATATATAAAGGTAGTAAGTCTAATGTCCAGTGTCTAAAGTCCGAATGTCCAGTACTGAGGACCCTCGTGTGTATTAGGTGCTAAACCCGGCTGGATCAATCTCTACACTTATTTTTGCGGCATGGCATCGGATCGGGAAAAGGTACGTTTGGTATTTGGGTTAAAAGTAAGGCAGTTGCGCACAGAGCTGGGTTTGTCGACCTACGACCTGGCCGATCAGACCGGTCTGTCACCTTCGTACCTGAATGAAATCGAGAAGGGAAAGAAGTACCCGAAGACCGAAAAAATCTTCGCGCTGGCCAAAGCGTTACAAACCGATTACGACTCACTGGTGTCGCTGCGGGTGAGCAAACAGCTGGAGCCGGTCGTTGAACTGTTCGATTCGAATATTCTGAACGAGCTTCCTCTCGACCTGTTTGGCATTGAACCGGGGTATTTTCTGGAAGTGATGGCCAATGCCCCGGCCAAACTGAGCGCCCTCATCAGTACGCTCATCGAGATTGGGCGGAATTACGACTTGCGCGTCGAGCAGTTTTATTTCTCGGTGTTGCGGACGTATCAGGCCATGCACGACAATTATTTTGAGGACCTCGAACTGGAAGCCGACCAGTTTCTGAGCGAACACCCGCTCCCCTCTGACCCAACCCACTGCCCCGACTGGCTTTTCGACCTCCTGACGCATACCTACGGCTGCACCATTCAAACCTACGATGCGGCAGAACAACCCGATTTGGCGGCTCTGCGGTCGGTGTACTTACCTGAAAAGAATACCCTGCTCCTCAACCGGCAGCTTTCCAACGAGCAACGGGCCTTCACGCTGGCGCGCGAAATTGGCTACCGGCGGCTCAAGGCAACCATCCGGCCGCTCGAATCGTCGGTGCTATCGGCCCGGTCGTTTGAGGAGGTGTTCAATAATTTCAGAGCCTCGTACTTTGCCCGCGCCGTGCTCATTCCCCGGCAGCGGCTCATCAACGAGCTGACCGAGGTGGCCGCGTCGGGAACGTGGAGCAATAACCGGCTCCTCGACATGATGCTGCCGTTTGCCGTGACACCGGAGATGTTTCTGCTCCGCATGACCAACGTGCTTACAAGTCATTTTGGGCTGAAAGAGCTGTTTTTCATCCGGTTCAATCAGGGCGCCGACGGGCGGTACACGCTCAACAAGGAGCTGCACCTGAGCAAGTTGCACACGCCCCACGGCACCGCCCGCAACGAGCATTATTGCCGTCGGCAGGTGTCAGTTACGATTCTGACGGAGTTACGGCAGCTACAGCAGTCCGGTGCCTGGAACGGGCAACCCATCTGCCGGGCGCAGCAGATTACCTTTTCGACCAACGGCAACACGTATTTCGTGTTTTCCATTGCCAAGTCGTCGCCCCCAACCACCACTAACAGCAGCATTAATATCGGCTTTCCGCTCACGCCCCAACTGCGGGAGGTGTTTCGGTTTCTCGACGACCCCGCCATTCCGAGCACGTCGGTGGGCGAAACCTGCGAGCGGTGCCCTATTGCCGACTGCACCGTACGGGCCGCCCCTCCGGTGGAACGAGCGCGCGAACATCAGACGCACCAAACACTAACCACTATCGAAAAACTCCGGTTTGGGTAAGCGGCCTCAATCAACCCACACAACGGCTGCGGGGTCGAGGGTCAGTCGAACCCGGTCACCTTCAGAAATGGGCTCAGCGGTATTGGCGAGCAACCGGACGTACCTTGACATGGCCACCTCAATTTCGGAGAACCCACCCTTGTAATATACCGCCTTCACGACGCCCTCCACGCCGTCGGGGAGGCCCACCCGGATTCGTTCGGGCCGGATACAGGCGTAGCGTTCGGGGTTTGGGTCAGTACCGAGGCCCAATTGCGGCAGGTATTTAGCTTTGATCAGATTGGCAGGCCCCGTCATCCGGGCCACGTAGGCCGTGCGGGGGGCTGTGTACAGCTCGCGGGGCGTTCCCATCTGGATAATCTGTCCCTGATGCATCACACCGAGGGTATCGGCAATAGACAGGGCGTCGGTGGCATCGTGCGTCACAAACAGGCAGGCCGTTTGGTGTTCGGGGTCGTGGCGCACCAATTCGAGCAGCATAGCCCGTACAATGGTCCGGTTGGGCAGGTCGAGGTGCGCAAACGGCTCATCGAACAGCAACACAGGCGGCTTCTCGGCCACGGCCCGCGCAATAGCCACCCGTTGTTTCTCGCCCCCCGAAATCTGTTTGGGCGTTCGGTCCTGCACGGCCTCAAGCCGACAGATTCGGAGCAACTGGTCGACCCGGTAGTTCTGGTACGCTTTTTCGTAGTACCGGATGGTGTAGGCGATATTTTCGCGCACCGATACATTGGGCATAAGCTGATACTCCTGATGCACGAGCCGGATGTCGGGGTGCCCGGCCACGAGCACTTCCGAGGGCCCCTTGAGCCGCTCACCGTGCAGGCGCACCTCGCCGGTATCGGTATCGGTCAGGCCAGCCAGCAAATTAAGCAGCGTGCTTTTACCCGAACCGCTGGCCCCCACCAGGCCCATAATCTGACCCGGCTGCAACTGGAGCGACACGCGCCGAACGGCCCGGACATCGGCCGTAAAGGATTTAGAGATAGAGAGGGCTTCGAGCAAGTTCGTAGGGGTACGTGTTGAACGGGCAAAAATAGAAGGGCCCGGCCTTCTTTCTGCAAGAAGCCGGGGCCCAACGGGTATTTTATTCTATCGTTTGTCCCACCACACGCGGCTCAGGTACGTGTCGCCCCGGTTCAACCGGCTCGCAGCTTCGTTGTAGTTGGTCGCGTTGCGCAGGCGCTCCGTACTCGAATACACCCCCCGGCGCGGAATCTGACCGCCGGTCACACCGGGATTCGGGCCGGGCGTCAGGCGGGGATACCCCGTCCGGCGCCACTCAGCGTAGGCCTCGTAGTTGCGCATAAACAGGCTGATCCATTTCTGAGTCATAATTTGCTCCAGCTTCTCCTCGTCGGAGCCAGTCAGTTTACCCTGCCGACCTATGTATTCGGCAATGGCCGTCTCGGCGATGTTGTACGGCTGCACCTGCATGGCCGCCCGAATACCGGCCTGATAGAACCCTTCAGCCTGCGACGGGTTGAGGCCCGCCCAACCGAGCAGGGCGGCTTCGGCCCGGTAAAAACAAAGGTCCGAAAACGTCAGAAACAGGTACGGGAAGGTGGCTTTGCGGTCGTTGAAAACCGCGATATTCATGTACGAATAATCGTCGCGGTTGATAATCACGCTACCGCCGAGGGCCACCCCAAGCCCCCGGTAAACAGGCTTACCGGCTTTCTTGGAGTTCTCAGTTGGCTCGGCTATCCGGGGCAAACGGGGGTCGTTGCGGGTCTGGAGGGCGTCGACAAAAGCAGCCGCCATCTGATTCAGTTCCTTACTGCTGTTATAACTCGCAATAATCGGGTGGTAGCCCAGGGCGTTGCCATCCAGCGTGTTGGTAGGCATGGCTGCGTTGTCGGCGTTGCCCACAAATACGGGGCCTGCCAGAGCCTCGGTCACGGTTTTCTGGGCCAGGGCGGGGTCGGCAAAGCGAATCCGCATTCCCATACGCAGCTTCAGCACGTTGGCAAACTTGCGCCACTTCTCAATATCCCCTTTGTAGACAATATCGGCGGACCCGAACGACACATCATTCCGGCTCAACTGGGCCACGGCCCCATCCAGATTACTGATGAGCGAACGGTAAATATCCTCCTGCTTATCGTACTTGGGCAACAGGGCCAGATTATCGTCGGGCATACCGGCCTGGGTGTACGGAATGTCGCCCCAGAAATCGGTCATGCGTTGCCAGATAAACGTTTCGTAGATTTTGGCAATGGCGAGTTTGGTACGGCCGTTGGGCGTATCCTCCTGCCCTTTCAGGGCTCGGTTCCGAATTTGGGCCAGGTTCTTAATCAGGTCGTAATGGTTACGCCAGTTGTTGGTCTCGTACAGGTCGCGGTCTTCGAGGTACTGCGACGGGGCCGAGAGGGAGCCACTGGCCCACTGCTGAATCCAGGAGCCAACCTGCCAGTTGTTGTCGCCATCGGCCGTAATACCGGAGAGTTGCGCCTGCGTGAGCAGGTACTCAGCCGGCACGCTGGCCGGGGCTACCGGCGAGGTATTGATCTCCTCAAAATTTTGGGTACAACCGACTGCCAGCGTCGTCAGCGCGACCATCAGCAGGCGGGGTGTTGCTATCGTTTTCATCTTCACGGAAACAAATGCCGGTTAAAAACTCAGATTAAGGTCCAGACCCACGGTCCGCATCAGGGGCAGCGAGTGTTGCTCCATACCCATAGTGCCGGAGTTCACGTTGACCGACGCATTTTCGGGCGAGAACCCATCGGTATGCCGTTCGAGGTAGCCGAGGTTACGTCCGTACACGCTCACTGCCAGCGACTTAAACGGTGTCCGCTTGAGCCAGTCGGCCGATAGCTGGTAGCCCAGCCGCAGCTCGCGGATAGCAATGTAGCTGGCGTCGTACAGGAACTCTTCGGCAATGGCAAAGCCCTTGTCTGAGGCCACCCGGTTCCAATACGCCTGCGCCGTTGTCGGGATGTCGTTGGGCTGACCGGTGCTGACCCACTTCCCGTTTTCGAGCTTCGCCTTCACGCCTTCGGCAATGAGGCCGCCCTCACGTCCTTCCAGGGTACGCTTCGAGGTTCCGTAGGCAGCCTCCTGCACACGACCCTGCGAGAAAATCTGACCACCCCGCCGGATGTCGATCAGCGACGAGAATACCAGACCCTTGTACGACAGGCTGTTGCTCAAGCCGCCAATCCAGCGCGGGCTGGCGTTGCCAATAGGCTGGGTCGAGATACTCTGCCGAACGGGCAGGCCCTGCGTGTCGATCAGACGGTTGCCTTTCTCGTCTTTCACCCAGGCATAGTCGGCCTGGCTCAGTACACCATAGGGTTCACCGGGCTTAGCCGTCACACGGATGTTCCGGTCCGACCCAATCACCAGTTCCGATACCCCGTCGATCAGTTCGAGAACCTTGTTGCGGTTCACGGCGAGGTTGAAACTGGCTTCCCACGTCAGGCCCGACCGCGACCGCACGGGTGTGCCGCCCACAAGGAGTTCGATACCCTGATTCTGAATTTTACCCGCGTTGGTGAGCTTGGTCGAGTAACCCGTCGACTCCGAAATCACGATGGGCAGAATCTGGTTGCTTGTTACCGAGTGGTAGTACGTGAAGTCGATGTTCATCCGGTTGCGGAACAGCCGCACCTCAGCCCCGGCCTCGTACGATTCTTTCAGCTCGTTTTTGAGGTTCGGGTCCACAATGGTGTTGGTGTATGTCGCCAGCGGTAATCCCTGAAACGTGTTGGCATTCAGGTTGTAATAGCCCGTGGTCGTGTACGGGTTGCCCGACCGGCCAGCCTGTGCCCACGACCCACGTAGTTTGAGGTAGCTGAGGTAGTTGTTTTGCAACCCCAAAGCGTCGGATACCACCAAGCTGCCCCCCACCGAGGGATAGAAATACGAGTTGTTCTGCACGGGCAGCGTACTCGACCAGTCGTTACGTGCCGACAGGTCTAAAAACGCGTAGTTTTTAAACCCTACACTGGCCGATGCGTACACCGAATTGATAACCGACTCCACCAGGTTGTAGCTTGGCGTGTTGAGCACGGTACGACCCACGGCGTACAGGCCCGGAATACTCAACTGCGACCCGAAGTTGCCCACCAGCCGGTAGCGGTTGTTCTGGTGGTTGGCCCCGGCCAGTACGTTCATCGACCAGGTCTCGCCAAAGTCGTGGTTGTAGGTCAGCAGCAGGTCGGCGTTTTCGGTTTTGTTGTACTCATTATTTTCAAAGACATCACCGGTTTGGGCTACCCGTGTGCCTACCGCCCGCCAGCCGTACTGCCGTTCGTAGTAAAAATCGGTGCCGTAACGCCCCTGTACCGAAAGCCCTTTGGCAATTTCGTAGCTCAGTTTGGCGTAACCAATTACCCGGTCGCGGGTGTCGCCGTTGCGGGTGTTGTTGATGGTCCAGAATGGGTTGGATGTAACCGAGTTGCTCTCAAAAATTTTCTCCCCACCCACAAAGAAGCCGTTGCCGCCCAAATCGCGCGACAGCCGAATATCTTTGGCACTGTACTCATACCGGCGCAGGCCATCCATCGACAGCGAGCGGGGCACGTACAGGAAGCGGTACACCGGGTTGGCCCCGTCGTCGCCTACGTAGGGGCGGTTCACCACGGCCTGATTGATGTAGTTCAGCTTCATGTCGAGGTTGAGGCCCTTCACAATATCGGTAGCTACCTTCACAGTCACGCTGTTGCGCTTGAGGGTATTGGTCGGCACAAAGCCATCATTGCTGAGGTTGGCCACCGAAATGAAGTAGTTTGTATTTTCACCGCCCCCATCGACGCTCAACGTGTGGCTCATCTGCCGCTCAGGGCGGAAAAAGGCGGTGTATGGATCGTCGATTGGCCGGTACTGAAGCGTATCGCCCCACATATCCTCGTAGGTTTGGCCCTGCATTTTGGGCCCCCAGCTACCGCGCGTAGTTGGGTTACGCCCACCAGCCAGTTTAGGAATACCGCCCGTCAAAGCCGCATCGTAAGGCACCACCGAACCATCGGCTTTGCGGTAAAATGTAAAGGCTCCGTTGTACCCTTGTCCATACTCACTCTGGTAGTCGGGTTTAACCAGCGCCCGACCGACCGACACGTTACCGGAGTATGACACCGTTGGTTTCCGGTTGCGCCGACCGGCCTTGGTCGTGATGAGGATAACCCCATTGGCACCGAGTTGGCCGTACAAAGCCGCCCCGTTGGGTCCTTTGAGCACCGAGATTGACTCAATATCGTTTGGGTTGAGGTTCGAAATGCCATCGCCCCCATCCAGACCGCTTTGCAGCGCAAACGAGCCAATGCTCCGCCGGTTGGAGTTGTCGATGGGCACCCCGTCGATCACGTACAGCGGCTGCGAATTGCCCGACAGCGACGAGTTTCCGCGAATCACCACCCGCGACGAGCCACTCATGCCCCCCGCCGAACTGGTCACCTGCACGCCCGGCACTTTGGCCGAAAGCGCGTTGGCCAAATTCGTTTCGCGGGCGCCCACCAGGTCGCGGCCCTGAATCTCGCCCGTTGCGTAGGTCAGGGCTTTTTTCTCCCGCTTGATACCCAGCGCCGTGACGACTACCTCATTGAGTGTCTGGTCTGACGACGAAAGAGCTACGGCCAGCACCGACTCGCTCGTGAGTGGCACCTCGCGGGTTTGGTAGCCGATAAACGAAAAAACAAGCGTGGTAGCCTCCGCCGGAACTGCCAGCTTGAAGTTACCTTCGCCATCGGTGGTAGTTCCCCGGCTGGTGCCTTTCACGGCGATGTTTACGCCCGGCAGACCCTGCCCCGACAGGCCGTCGGTTACTTTACCGGTAATAGTCCGGTCATCGGCCAGGCGGGTTGTTTCGGGTCGGTTGCCGGTCTCGTCGGCCGTTGATTCGGGCAGGGTAGCCTGGTCGGTTTGTGATACCGATCGCGCCCGACGGTCGGCCCGGCGCACCACGTAGGCACCATTTTTTAGCTGGCGAAACTCAAACCCTGTCGATTTGAGCAGCTCGGTCAAGCCCGCTTCGAGGGTGTTGGTCCGGCTCAGCACCTGACCCGGCACCATTACCTGGTTCATACCTGCTTCTTCAAACAGAATATCAACGCGGTAACGCTGTTGCAGACTATTGAGTGCGTCGGTCAGGCGCACCGCCCGGGCCGGTTGCCCGTCGGACGTTTGCTGGCGGGCAAGGGCCCGGGGGGCCATCGCCAACGTCTGGGCCGAGGTGGTATGATGCAGCAACCAAAGCCCCATACACCCGTACAGTAGTGGTTTGTTCATAACTTATCTAGTAAGGATTCTTCTATTCGGTACTATCATTATCGGCAAAAGCGGGCTCTATCCGCACGGCTTTTTCGGTTTGGGTTACCCGCACATCAAACAGTTCGGTGAGGGCCGTCAGAATATCGTCGGCAGTGCGGGCGTGGAATTGCCCGCTCAGTTTCCGGTCGGCAAGTTCAGGGGCAAGAGTCACCCGCAGGCCGAAGTTATCTTCCATTAGCTGAGCCACTTCGGGCAGGGGGGTCTGCCGAAAATCGTAGCGAAACAGTTTCCAGGCAGGTTCGGTAGGCACCGGGTCGGCACTACGCCCACGCTGCAACGCCGTGCCGGGCCGTACCCGCACCCACTCGCCGGGGAGCATCGTGAGGGTTTGCGGGCGCTGCTGCCTGCCGTAACGGAGCTGAACCTTACCCCGGTTGAGAACCACGCGGGTGCCCCGGCGGGTGTTCATCACAAACTCGGTTCCGAGCACCACCACCTCGACCCCATCGGCCCCGGTCACCACAAACCGCTGGGCATCGGGGGTATGTACTACAGCAAATTCGGCTTCACCGCGCAGGCTCACCTGCCGGGTCGAGCGACCAAACCCGAAGCGGGGCAGCTGGAGCGCAGAGTTGGCGTTGAGCGTCACCCGGCTACCGTCGGGCAACACCACCGACCGAATTTCGCCGTACTCAGTGGCAATGGTTCGCGTATTCCAGTACGGCTCCGTAAGCGTTAGCAACCCGGCTAAACCCGCCAGGCCGAGCGAGGCCGCTACCCCCATGAACAGGCGTGGCCACCGGCGCACACGCACCGGAGTCGCGGGTTGGGCCTCGGCCGTTTGGGCGAGCTGGGTCACAAACCGGGCATAGGCTTCGGTATCGTCGACCACGAGTTGGGGCTGTTGTTGCTCCCGGCGCTGCAACTGCGCGTAAAATATTTCCTGATTGGCCGGGTCGAGTAACCACGTTCGGATCAGTTGCTTCTGCAATGGAGTAGCCCGCCCATCGAGGTAGGTCTGAAGCAGTTCGGGCTGAATCGGGTTATCCATTGGTGGGTGTGAAATAACGTGAAAGCAGATAAAGACCGGGGCCGTACGCCAGTATCAGCACAAGCCACTCGCCCCGGAGGGCTTTACGCAGCCGCCCAAGGGCGCGGGTCAGGTGATTTTCGACGGTCTTGGGCGTGAGTTGCAGTTCGGCAGCAATGTCGGCCTGACTTTTACCTTCAAACCGGCTCATCATAAACACGCGCTGTGCCTGTGGGGGTAGCGTTTGCACGGCCGCCCCAATCTGTTGCACCAGCTCATCGAGAAAAATGATCCGGTCGGGCTGATCGTAACCTGTGGTGGCGGTCAGCTCGTCGAGCGAGTCGGGCAACGACTCAATGGGGCCAAATTCGGCACGCAGATAGTCGATAGCCCGGTTGCGCACGGCCCGGAAGAGATAAGCCCGGTAACTGCTGGTTATGTTTTCGTACGCACGGGTACGCCAGAACGTCAGAAACACTTCCCCGACGATATCCTCGGCCACGTCGCGCCCGTACACGAACCGCACGGCATGGCTGCACAAATCGCGGTAGTACTGCCGAAACAGCAACGCGCAACCCTGCGTCGGGTCTTTGGCAAACGCCTGCCGAACAAAAAAGTCGGGGTCGGTACCCGCCCGGCTCACATCCGGTTGCTGTCCCAAACCAGGTGCGGGTGGCCCAGCTGGCGAGGAAGCATTTTCAGAAGAGGTAGAAAAAGGCATAGGCAGGCTGAAGGACGTATAACGTGAAGACGATTTTTTTGGACGTTACCCCCAATGCAGACGGAAAACTTTTCAACACCGATATAAGAAGGTGTTATTTTGTGCTTACTCCGTTTACCACGCATGACTATCCGCCCTGCCACGCCAGCCGATCAGGCTGCCCTGCTCGCCCTACACCGGGCCGTTGCCGAAGACCCCAACGGCATTGCCCGTATGCCCGACGAAATCACCGATGTCTACATTGCGTCGTTGCTCGACCTGCGCCCGCCCGTAGGCCTGCAACGGGTCGTTACCGACAAGTTGGGTGAATTAATGGGCGAAATTCATGGAGAGCGGTACAGGTTACGCATTTTTGACCATATTCTGACCGGCCTGACGGTTGTGGTGCATCCCCGGCATCAGGGCAAAGGGGTGGGTAAGGCTTTATTTAGCCAGTTTTTGCGCGATGTACGGCGGGTGTTTCCTGCAATCAGGCGGGTTGAGCTGGAAGCACGGGCTACCAACGAAGCGTCGTTGCGGCTATACGAAAGCCTTGGCTTTGAGCGCGAAGGTATTTACCGGCACAAAACCCGCAACCGCGACGGGAGCTTTGTCGACAGTGTCGCTATGGCGTTGACGTTTACAGAATCCGATCGTTATTCTCGCTGACAAACGCGCCCCAGGCCCCTTTTTTGGTTTTTTTATTCGATACTACCGGCTGAGCGTTGGCGTGGAAATGGTGGCAGATGGCAATACCCAGCGCGTCGGTGGCATCGAAAAACTGCGGGTCAAGGTCCGCCTTGAGCAAGTGCGACACCATTTGCGAAACCTGCTCTTTTGAGGCATTGCCGTTGCCCGTAACCGATAGTTTTACCCGACGCGGGGCATACTCAACAATCGGAATATTACGCGACAGAGCAGCCGCCATGACAACGCCCTGCGCCCGGCCTAGCTTGAGCATCGACTGCACGTTTTTCCCGAAAAAGGGGTCTTCGATGGCCATTTCGTCGGGCTTGTGCTGATCGATAAGCCGGATCATGGTTTCGTGCAGTTTCTGAAGCTTCAGCTGGTAGGTTGTATATTTGCTCAGTTGAACCACGCCGTATTGCAACAGCCGCATGACACCCCCGTTTTGCACCGCAATAACGCCGTAGCCCGCTACCTGCGTACCGGGATCAACGCCAAGGATAATTTTTTCCGTATTGTGTGCAGTTGGTAAAGCCATGTGTGCAAGGTAACGCTTTCGGAACCGCTTTGATGCGTTTAGAAGACAAAAAAATCGCGTTTGGGCTCAAAATGGCCGTTTTATCCGGCCTGATTGCCTACATCGCCTACACCCTTACCCGCCAACCCACCGACCTGGGTGTTATTCGGCGGGCGTGGGCTCAGGCCCCCAACCCTGCCCTTTGGGTAAGCCTGCTCCTGCTGCTTACGCCCGTCAACTGGGGCTTCGAAGCCCTCAAATGGCAGGGCCTCGTCCGTCGGGTGGAGCCCATTTCATTCGCCGATGCGTACCGGGGCGTACTGGCCGGGCTGGCCCTGAGCATGGCAATACCAACCGGCATAGGCGATACCGCCGGGCGGGTGCTCTCCCTCCAATCAACCCGTCGGGCCGACTCCATCGGGGCGGCCCTGGTATCGGGCGGCATGCAGTTTTACGTCGCCATTTGTCTGGGTGCCCCCGCCTGGACACTCTACCTCGACCGGGTGCCCCAACGTGACGGCAGCGCGGCCCGGACCCTGGCCCTTGGCCTGTGGGCGCTGGTTGGGCTGGGCGTACTGCTGGCCAACATACGGCCCGCATTGCTTCGGTGGTCGGGGCGAGTGCCCCTGTTGAACCGGTTTCGCGCGTACTGGTCGGTAGCGGCACAGTACACCGGCCGTGAGCTACTGACCGCTTTTGGAGCCGCCACCGGCCGTTACCTGATCTTCTCCATTCAATTTCTGCTTGTTCTGCACCTCTACGGCTTATCGTTGCCCACGACGGATCTGCTGGCGGGTATCGGGCTGGTGTTTCTGGTGAAAACCATCACGCCGGCTTTCAACTGGCTGAGTGATCTGGGTGTACGTGAGGCTGCAGCCCTGTGGGTATTTGCCCCGTATGATGTACCCGCCCCTCTGCTGGTAGCCGCTACGCTTACGCTCTGGGTGGTTAACGTACTGGCTCCGGTGCTGGTCGGGCTGGTGAGCGTTTGGCGAATCCGCCTGGCAGGCACCCATACTCCATGATTTCAACTATCCTGCTCATCATCAGCGCCCTGTACGCCCTCATGACCCTTATTCTCTGGTGGGGCTGGCGACGTATTCCCTACGCCCAAACAACCCCGACAACCGACGGGCCGCTTATTTCGGTCGTGATTCCGGTGCGTAACGAAGCGGACAACCTCCCCCATCTGCTGGCCGATCTGGCCCGGCAAACCTACACCCGGTTTGAAGTCATCGTGGCCGACGACTCCTCGACCGATACTACCGTAGCAGTGGTGCAGGCGCTCCTGAACGACCTGCCCTATACGCTTCACTTACTCCCCCTGCCCAACGAGAAAACCGGTGCTCCCAAAAAACGGGCCATTGCCGAAAGCATTCGTATTGCCCAGGGCGAACTGATCCTGACTACCGACGGCGACTGCCGGGTTGGCCCCGATTGGGTGCGGAGTTTTGCTGCGTACTACCGCCAGCACCACCCCCGCATGATGACCGGGCCGGTCACATTTACGGATAGCTCTATGAAACCAGGCTGGACAGATGACATCTCTCCAAACGAGAGATCATCTGCAAACAGGGTGTTTGGGCAGTTGCAAACCGTTGAATTTTCGAGTTTGATTGGGTCCGGGGCGGCCACATTGGCCCTAAATAACCCAACTATGTGCAACGGGGCCAACCTTTGTTACGAAAAACGAGTTTTTGAGGAAGTCAACGGGTTTGCGGGCATCGACCATGTGGCTTCGGGCGACGATGAGTTGCTCATGCACAAGATTGCCCGACGGTATCCGGGCGGGGTTCAGTTTGTAAAAAACCGGGGGGCCATTGTGCAAACGGCTCCGCACAGCTCATGGGCGGCTTTTTATCAGCAACGCAAGCGCTGGGCGAGTAAATGGCGGGCTTATGAAAGCTGGCACCCCTCAGCCCTGGCGGTTTTTGTATTTGTAAGCAACGCGGCCCCAGTTCTTGCCGTACTGGGGGGTACAGCTGGCGCAATTGTATGGCCCACAGTTCTACTAATCATTGGATTAAAAACTATACCAGAGTTTATATTTTTGCGGGCAATCCTTCGTTTTCTGCAAAAACCTCAGGCAGTTTGGTGGATACCGGCTACGCAGCTTGTTTATCCCTTTTACGTCTTATTGTTCGGGCTGGCCGCTCAGCAAAAAGGGTTTACCTGGAAAGGTCGATCGCTAAAGTAATTCGTTTTTAGGTGCTTAGTTTTTCGTTCTTTACCCGCAGACTACCGGACCAAACCGTCTATCAACTCATCTGAATCCAGACACTCCACTAATCAACATACAACTTTGTTCCTGCATAAATCCAATTTTCTACTCCGTTCGGTTTACCCGGAATTCTGGTGGCGCATGGACCCTTCCGAGCCGGTTATCTACCTGACGTTCGACGATGGGCCTATACCGGATGTGACGGAATTTGTGCTCGAACAATTAGACAAATTTGCGGCTCAGGCCACGTTTTTCTGCATTGGCGATAACGTACGCAAACACCGCAACGTATTTTACCAGGTCATTGAAGCCGGGCATCTGATTGGCAACCACACGTTTAACCACCTGAACGGTTGGAAAACCGACGACGATGAATACCTGGACAACATAGACCGTTGCCGCGATCAGATGCGCATCGAAACGGCCTTATTCCGACCGCCTTATGGTCGTATCAAGAAAAGTCAGGCGGCCGAAGTGCTCGAACAATACGCCGTTGTGATGTGGGATGTGCTGTCGGGCGATTTCGACCAAAGTCTTTCGCCGGAGGTTTGTTTGCGCAAAACCCTCCAATACACCGAACCAGGTTCGATTGTCGTCTTCCACGACAGCATCAAGGCATTCCCGAATATGCGGTACGCCCTGCCCCGAATGTTACGGTATTTTGCCATGCGCGGGTACGAATTCAGGGCCTTGCCGCAGCCCGTTTTGTCGGTGTATGAGTGAGCTACCAACCGACGAATTACCCAGGGTAACGGTGCTGATTGCAGCCCGCAACGAAGAATCGACTATTCTGGACTGCCTCCGGTCGGTAGAGGGGCTCGATTACCCTACCCACCGCTTACAGGTACTGATTGGCAACGACGGCTCTACCGACCGCACCGGTGCGGTCGTGCGCGACTTTATTCAAGGCAAGCCCCAGTTCAGCCTCCTTACTATTACTGAACAGTTGCCCGGTCAGGCGAGACCCGGTCAGGCGAGACCCGGTCAGGCGAGACCCGGTCTCAACGGGAAAGCCAATGTACTGGCACAACTGGCCCACGCTGCCACGGGCGAGTACCTCTTCACGACCGATGCCGATGCCCGCGTGCCGCCCGGCTGGCTACGGGCCATGCTGGCTCCGTTTGGGCAGCAGACCGATGGGCAGCCGATGGGTATTGTCAACGGGTGTACGCTCGTATCGGGCCACTCGGTTGGGGCAAAATTGCAGGCCGTTGAGTCGGTACTGGTGTTCAGGCTACTGGCGTTAGCAGCCCAAATGGGCGTGGCCCTCACTGGCGCGGGCAACAATATGGCCATTCGAAACGAGGCTTACACGGCCGTGGGGGGCTTCGAGGGGCAACCGTTTTCGGTGGTTGAAGATTACACCCTGTTTCAATCGATTGTGCGGCAGGGGTATGGTTTCCGGCAACTCATGGGTCCCGAAACGCTCGTCTGGACACTGCCACCTCCCTCAATCGGGGCTTATTTTCGGCAACGCAAACGCTGGATGCAGGGCGTTTTCGACCTTCCTTTTTTGTTACGTCTCACCACCCTCGGTCAGTACCTACTCGCGCCCCTGCTGCTGATTCTGGCGTTTTGGTTTCCGGCCCTCGCGCTCGGTTTATACACCGCCAAAGTAGTTACCCAAACACTTCTTTTGGGTGATGGGTTAATTCGGTTACGACAAACGCGCTATTGGCCTTATGTGCTACTCTACGAGCCTTACCAAACCATAGCCGGCCTGCTGTTGCTGCTGTATTACAGTTGGCCGGGTCAGGTGGAATGGAAAGGCCGTCGGTACTAGGCTGCCTGCTTCGTACCAATACAGCAAGAACGCGGGTTGTCGGCTTCATCACACTAACCTGCCATTTTGTATGTCTCAGCCCCCTTCGGACACGGCCCACCAGCTACAGCAAATCGTCACCGACGTTGGGCAACGTCTGAACGCCGACCGCTGTTTTCTGCACATCCGCAAACCCGAACAGGGTTTGGGCCGCATTGCCTACTGCTGGCGACGTAATGATAGCATCCCCGACGCTATTCGGGCGGAGTGGGAAGAGGATGCCCGCACCCTGCCCGATATTGATCCGTTGTTCCGGGCGGCCCTACTCGCCCAGCCCTCTGTGTACGTCGACGATGTAGAGACAGCGCCCGCTACTGTACTCAATCGCGAGTTTGAGGCCCAGACCTTCGGGCACCGGGCGCTTGTGCATGCCCACGTGGTTGAGGGCGATACGCTCTGGGGAATTCTGCAACCCTGTATGTTTGGGCAACCCCGGCACTGGACCGAAACCGACCGGGCTTACATCAACAGTCAATTACCTCGGTTGTTGGCCTTACTAAAGAAAGAATGGAAACGAGAGAAAGAAGAAGGCCCAAAGCAGGCAGGAAGCGAGTAGGACACGTTTCGGACAGGATTACAGGATAAACAGGATTCATTCTGGTCGGAGAAAATCCGGTTTATCCTGTAATCCTCCGGGCCGCCGGGCGGTCCCAAAACTATTTTGGTAAGCCTGCCGTAAAAAACTTGTCCTGCACCAGAAAGGAAGCGAGTAGGATGAATTTCGCTCCCTTGTGCTTACATTTCCCCATTCACACCTTGTAAACCAGCTATCCATTGCTCCGTCGAGTTCGTCATATACTGCTTAGCTTTCAGTACTTTCTCATTTATTCGTGGGCGGTACTCCGGCATGTGCTGATGCACCTGTTGCTGCTGCTGGTGGCTTACCTGAGCCTCACCAGTGGCCCGCAGATCGACGATATATTCCGGTCACTCAACGCCAGTGACCCCAATTTTTTCACCAACCGCCCGTTCCGAATTGCCACGCTTTACACCGCTATCTGGGGGCTGAGCATCTGGTTCTGTGGGCGGACTCTCCTGACCCTGGCCGATGTGCGCGGCCCCAAACTGCTGGCTACGTTCCGGCGGTTTCCGCAGCAGGAGTCCGAACGTGAGCGCGAACGGCTCACGGTATTTATTCGGATAATACCGATGTTGCTGGGGGTACTGCCCCCCATTCTGATTGCGATGGCGTTTGCCCGGGCCGAGAATGTACAACCGGTTTACGTGATCTGGTTCGTTGTGCTTGCGCTGGGGTTGGGCGTCTGGTTTTTATACCACCGGGCCTTGCTTCGCAAACTGCTGCCCGGCATTCGGTTCGATCCGTATCTGTACTACCCCGATCGGCGGCACTGGCACAACGTGTGGCTGGCGTCTAACAACCCTACCCGGCTAATTTATGCCTTTCTGGTGGGCAACTGGTTTTTGTGGATGGCCATTATGTTTATCCCCGCCGACTGGATGATTTACCGCAAGCTTGGGCCGTTGGGGGTACTGCTCATCGGGTTCGTGTGGCTTACCCCACTCGTATCGGTGCTTACGTACTGGAACCGCCCTACCCGCCCGGTTCTGCTCTTGACGCTTCTCTGGATCATCTTTTGCAGCTTTTTCAACGATCATACCGAGATCCGCTTTACCGATACCCGGCCGAGTGCGTTAGTGGCTGCCCGCCCAACTGTACCGGTCCATTTCGACCGGTGGCTACAGGCCCGAGCAGATTGGCCGGGCGATACCCTGCCGGTTTTCATTGTGGCCACCGAGGGGGGCGGCATCCGAAGCCTGAACTGGACGGCGGGGGTACTTCACAAGCTCGATTCGCTCTTTCCGGCGTTTCGGCAGCAGACCTTCGCCATCAGTGGCGTGTCGGGCGGAGGGGCCGGAGCTGCCTTATACGCTACGTTTCAGCACGACCGGCGTACCCACCCCCAACTAAAAACAAGCCGATTTCAACAGGCCATCGGTGAGGATTTTCTTTCGCCAGTGCTGGGGCCGCTTATTTTTCACGAATCGTTTCAGCGGATGCTGCCTGTTGCGGTGCAGCAACTGAACCGCAGCAACTGGCTCGAAGATGCCTGGAGCCTATCGTACCAGAAACACCTGCGGCTGGAAACCCTCGAAAAGCCCTTTATGGATCCCTTTCGGGCCGATCCGCTCCACACGCCGAGTCTGTTTCTGAACAGTGTACTGACCGAAAGCGGGCAAAAATGTATTCTGAGCAACCTACGCATCGACAGCACGTACTTCCGCGATGTGATTGATATTTACGGCATTACCCGGCGCGACATGCCCGCTAAAACAGCCGCTTCGCTCACGGCCCGGTTTCCGTGGCTCACGGGTGGAGGCCTAATAACCCGGCCTGACGGACGGGCGTTTGGGCACGTAGTCGACGGGGGGTATTGGGATAATACGGGCCTCGAAACGGCTCTCTCGGTTCTGGCGGCAATAACGCCCACCATCGAAACCCACAACCGACAACCCGACGCCCGGTTTCGGGTGGTGCCGGTGCTGCTGTACCTGCAAAACTCCATGCTCGACCACGACATTCGGGTGTCTGATACATTTATCGACGTGGTCATGCCCATTGAGGCCTCGATGAATGCCAACCAGCGCAAATCGGCCTCGGTGGCGGGGCAGACTCGTAATATGCTGGCCCGATACACGCCCCAAACAGCCTTTTACCAGATTTCGCTCGACCGGCACACGGGTGTTCCACTACCCCTCGGCTGGTACCTCTCCGACGATGCCCGGCACGACCTGTGGCGCAAAATAAACGCCATGCCGCACGATGCCGCCCCCACCATTCGGGCCATTGGGGCCTACCTTCGGGCGGCAGGTCGTTAGGTTTTGGGTTTATGGTTTTTAATGGATGACAGGATAAAATTCTACCATTTAAGTAGATTTTACGGAAAAATCTTCAGACGACGGGTTTACCCCCTGAACAAAACAGGAGGTAGTATGTCGTTACTGGACAAATTCATGAAGGGCCGGGCCGAGCTGGCGATGCCGGGCCCCGACGGGCTCATCAGCCGAAAAAGCTTTTTACAGGCGGCTGGCAGTGCGGTCGCGGCCGGGGTAGCTACAGGGATGGTGGCTTCCTGCCAGACTCAGGGGCAGTCGCCTACATACCCGGTGCCTACCTCGGGCACCTACAAAGCACCAACGGGTCAGCAGGTGCCCAGTTCCCCACCCTATTCCCCACCGGCCAACGTACCCGCCCAATCCGATACCCCTATTGAGCTGGAAGCCTGGAAATCGGATGCCGACCGGCAGTCGGGCCCTGTTCCTACTCCCTTACCCAACGACGAGCGGGTTGGCTATGCCTTAGTGGGCTTAGGGCACCTGACTTTAGAGGAGCTGCTGCCCGCCTTTGGAGCCTGCAAAAAATCGAAGCCTGTGGCGCTCGTGAGCGGTAACCCCGAAAAGCTCCAGAAAGTGGCCCGGCAGTACGGCATCAAACCCGAAAGTTGCTACAGCTACGACACCTACGATAAGCTCAAAGATAACCCTGAGGTGCAGGTCATCTACATTGTACTGCCCAACTCCATGCACGCCGAGTACACCATTCGGGGGGCGCAGGCGGGTAAGCACATTCTCTGCGAAAAACCAATGGCCAATTCCTCGGCCGAGTGCCGGGCCATGATCGATGCGTGCCAGAAAGCGAACCGAAAACTGATGATTGCCTACCGGATTCAGTACGAGCCGTACAACCGGTACGTGCGCGAGCAACTTCAAAAAAATGAATTCGGTAAGCCCAAGTTTGTAGATGCCTACAACTGCCAGTCGTCGGCCAATCCCAATCATTGGCGACACATCAAAGCGTTGGCCGGGGGCGGTGCCCTACCCGACATTGGGTTGTACTGCCTCAACACGACCCGGTTTATTCTGGGCGAAGAACCCACCGAAGTATTTGCCTACACCGCCAGCGACCCTGCCAATCCGTTGTTTAAGGAGGTGGAAGAAGTCTGTTCGTGGCAGATGAAGTTTCCGAGTGGCGTAATTGCCAACTGTGCTACCCATTACAATGTGCACGACGCCCGGCAGTACCGGGTTATGACCGAACGCGGCTGGTACGAGCTCGGCAATGCCTACGCCTATGAAGGCCAGAAACTAACCACCTCCCGCGCCGATGGCCCAATTGTGCGGCAGGAAAACGTGAGCATTACACCCAAAAATCAGTTTGCTACCGAAATGGACCACTTTTCGGACTGTATTCTGAAAGATAAAGATCCGTACACGCCCGGACAGGAAGGCTTGCAAGATCAGCAGATTATGGAGGCCATTTACCAGTCGGCGCGCGAAGGCCGACCGGTCAAACTGCCACCTGTTGACCAGAAAGACCGTTTTCGTGGCCCCGAGCCTAACCTGACCTGACCCGTCGTGATTCAGAATGGGCTTTCGCGTTGAATCTGTATTCGGCTTACAACCTTAATCTGTATTCGCTACACCACTGACAGGGTCTTTGACCACTGTCAGGGTGTGTACAATCACACCGGTGGCCCGACCAAACCCTGACAGTGGTCAAAGACCATGTCAGTGGTTGCTTCCCTCAACGTAAGTTCCGAGAAATAGCATAGACCGAAACCTCAACAACAATAAACCAACGTGAGTTATGGTAAATGCCCATTGTGTTTTATGTAAATAGTTGCTGACGCCAGGGCCTTCGACAGGCTCAACCGCACGCGGTCCGGGCTGACCACAAATTTGCGAGTTACCCGTCAGCCTGAGCCTGTCGAAGGCCCTGGCGTCAGCAACTATCCATGACTCACGTTAAACCAAAAACAATAAACCAGAAACATACATCCCGCCAATTAGAGCGGTAAGGTGAGGCTGGTACAGTCTTTGTGAGACGAAGTAACTGTTACCAACTCTCTTTCATCGTGCCTTGTCTGTACCGCCGTAGCCTTGTTCTGATTAGTCTGTTGAGCGTTCTGATTTTGCTCACCCACGCCCGATTGGTGGCCCAGAACGTAACCGTCAAACGTACCGACGTACCGCAGTCGGCCGTATCGGGAGCGACCCAAAGCACCATAACAGCGAATCCCGTTGACTTTACAGTGCGAGCGATCGACGAAAAAACGCAGGCCGACATCAGTGCGCAGTACGATATACAGGCGGTGCTGGCCAAAAAGTCGTTCAAAGGGAGCAGTAAGCCGGGGCAACCCTTTCGGTTTGTCCTTACCCGGACCGATACGCTCGTGGTCAAAACCGATGTGAAAGGCTACTACAAAACCGAAGAAGTCTTGCTGGTGTCGTGCGATACCTGCGGCACCTACGAGCATATTGCCGTCATGGAGCGGATTGATACGGTATTTACAGACCTGAAAGTGAATCAGTCCATTCGGCTCGATAATGTGTATTTTGACCAGAGCAGCTACGTACTCCGGCCCGAATCAGGCGCGCAACTCGACAAACTGCTCAAAACCCTCCGAACCAACCCGAGTCTCACAATTGAAATTGCGGGGCATACTGATAACGTAGGCGACCGTCGGCTCAATCAGGCCCTGTCGGAAAACCGGGCGCGGGTCATCACCAACTATCTGGTAACGCGGGGCATTACCGCTAATCGGCTTATTCCCAAAGGCTACGGCGACGCCCGACCTGTGGCTCCTAACGATTCAGAAGACAACAAAAAGAAGAACCGGCGCGTTGAATTTGTGGTTTTGAAACTGTAAACAACAAATCCCAACCCGTAACTATGACGACGACGTATTTCGTCAAACCCGATTCGATTGTCCGGCGTATTTGGGGCGATGCCGACGTAATTCTGCTCGTATTTGCCGGCTCAGCGGCCGAATTTGCCCTCAATAAGGCGGTCGACTGGCTGTTTTTCACCGGTAAGCTCCCTGCCGACCCTATTGCCCGGCTTTTTTCTACCGTTCGGTACGCGCAGGAAATCGTGTTCGCCCCCGAAGACCGGGCACAGCAGGCCGTTCACCGCATGGGTGCAATTCACGGCGGGGTTGAACGGCAACGCGGGTACGCCATTCCCGACTGGGCCTACCGCGATGTTCTCTACATGCTCATCGACTATTCGGAGCGGGCCTATACCCTGCTGCACCGGCCCCTGCTACCCCACGAGCAAAATGAACTGTTTACCGTATTCCGGGCGGTAGGTGCGGGTATGGGCGTGGCCGACCTCCCCACAAACTACACCGACTGGCAACGCGACCGGCAACAGCACCTCGACCGCGACCTGGCTCATAGCGACTTTACCGACCGGCTTTTTACCCGCTACCGCGAACAATTGGGCAGTTGGCGATACAATCTACTGCTACAGGCGCAGGCACTGCTGGTGCCTAAGGCCGTAAGCGAACGACTGCCCCTGCCCCAGAAACCAGTACTAGCCCAAACCATTGGCCTGTACCGAATCCTGAACGGCCTCGGGCTGCGGTCGGTGGTACAACGGGTCTTGTTACCTACCGAATACCTCGATCAGATTCGCGCTCTCGACAGGCGAAACAGTTAGCCGCTGGGCGTGTTAGTCAGAGACCAAACTGCTACGTCTATGCGCCAATTATTGCTGCTGTCTATGCTCCTTTTACCGATTGACGCCCAACCTGCCGAACCAACCCTCCGGCAGTGGCTCGCCGAACGCCAGTGGAAAAACCGGATCGTGCTTCTGTACGCACCCTCCGCCAACACGCCCGAACTCCGGCAGCAACGTCAACTGTTCAGCGCCGACCGGCCCGGCCTCGATGAACGTGACCTTTTGGTTCGGGAGCTAACTGCCGACAACCTCTCGGCCACCGACCGGGCCTACCTCTCCCGCACACTCGACGTACCCGAAACGGGCTTTCAGGCGTTGCTAATCGGGAAAGATGGCGGGGTAAAGCTCCGTCAGTCGTCGCCGTTTACGCTCAAACAACTCTTTAGCACCATCGACGGGATGTATATGCGGCAACAGGAGATGAAAAAGAGCCGCCGGTAACCCGGATGCCGGGGGCAACCGCTATTTTTGCGGTTGAATCGTTTTGCCTTCTCTGCATGCAGTATCTGTTTTTTATTCTGGCCGTTCTGACGGGCGTTGGCATCAGCGTACAGTCGGGGGTCAACTCCTCGCTTCGGCACGCCCTGAGTAACCCCGTACTGGCCGCCCTCATTTCGTTCGGAACGGGCTTTTTTGCGCTGGTGGCCGTTCACCTGTTTTCGGGCAACCCAACCCCCACCGCCGACGAACTTCGGCAGATTAACTGGTGGAAATGGACCGGTGGCGTCATTGGTGCCTGTTATGTGACCACGGTGATTATCAGCGTCTCGAAAATAGGGCCCGCCAACCTGCTGAGTCTGAGTGTGGCCGGACAGCTCATTGCCGCCGTTATTCTCGACCACTACGGGTTACTCGGATTTCAGTCGCACCCGGCCAATATCTGGCGGCTGGTTGGGGTGGCCCTCATCATTGCCGGAGTCGTATTTGTCGTCAAAAATTAGGCATGATTCGTTACCGCTTCTACCCCACGCTGCTCAACGTTTTTTCGCGCTACCTGCACGGCGGCCCGGTGAGCGAGGCCGATGTACTGGCCACCATCAACCGCGTGCCCAGGCCCACCACAGCCGCTCAGGAACGGGGCAGTTCGTTTGAAGAAGCCGTGATTAAGGGGACAGACGAAGAGCGGTTCGACCCGGCGATTCTGGCCAACGTACGCAAGCTACTCCCCCGGCCTATTGTGGATGTGCAGGTGTATTGCCAGTGGGAAATTGACGACGTACTGTTTTACGGCTACGTAGACCTGATCGGCAAATTCAAAGCCGTCGACCTGAAAACGACCTCCTCCTACCAGAAAGACCGGTACGTGCACAACCATCAGAATCTGTACCTGCACGCCCTCAAAAAGAAAGGGATTCGGCTCATGGAGTACGTGATTACTGATTTTCAGGATGTGTACGTGGAAAGCTACGCCCTAACTACCCCGATTGACCGGCAACTGGAAGAAATCCGGCTTTTCAAGGCGTTTCTGGATGAACACCGCCCGCTCATCACCGACAAGAAAATTTTCGTGAATGAGTAACCGGGTCATTCAACTCTACCGAAATGCGTACCAGGGTCTGTCGCCTTCGGTTTGGCTTTTGTCGGGGGTGATGCTCATCAACCGGTGCGGCACCATGGTACTCCCCTACCTGAGTCTTTACCTGACCCAAAAGCTGCATTACACTGTAGCTCAAACGGGCGTAGTGATGGCCTTGTACGGCTGCGGAGCCATTGTGGGCGTTTACCTCGGCGGTCGCCTGACCGACCGCTTTGGGTTTGCTCCTGTGCAGTTGTACAGTCTCTTTTTTGGTGGGGTCTTTCTGCTGGGCTTTCAGTTTGTCACCGACTTTACGGCTATGTGTGGGGCGGCTTTTTGCTTCACGCTCCTTGGCGACACCTTTCGGCCGGCCAACTCGGCGGCCATCGCCCATTACAGCGACGAAGCCAACCGGACCCGGGCGTTTTCGCTCAACCGGCTGGCTATCAACCTCGGCTGGGCCGTGGGGGGCGGCCTGGGTGGTTTCCTGGCCGGCATCGACTACAGCCTGCTTTTCTGGGCCGACGGCCTGACGTGCATTCTGGCCGCCGTGGTTTTATACCTGACCCTGCCCCGCGCGCAAAAAGCACCTGCTTCACCCGAACCGATCTCCGCCGAAAGTACCCATGCTACCCCACCATCACGCTCAGAACCCGTGCAATCGGCCTACCGCGACGGGTATTTTCTGCGTGTTATGGGCCTGACGTTGCTCTTTGTTTGCGCGTTTATACTGATGTTCAGTCTCTTGCCGCTGTACTTCAAGCAGGTACTTCACCTCCGCGAAGCCCAGATTGGCCTGCTCATGAGCCTGAACGGGCTACTGATTGTAGCGGTCGAGATGGCGCTGGTATTTACCCTCGAAAAACGCCTGCCCGATGCCCGCTCCAAACTCATGATCATTGCCCTTGGCGTGGGGCTTACCGGACTGGCCTATGCCGTGCTTACGTTGAGCACCTGGCCGGGCCTGGCGCTCATCACCATCCTGCTCATGACCTTTGGTGAGATGCTGGCTATGCCGTTCATGCAAACGCTGGCCGTTACCCGGTCAAATGCCCAGAATCGGGGCCAGTACATGGCTTTGTATTCTATGGCCTGGGCCATTTCGCAGCTCATCAGCCCGTTGCTGGGTGCCCAGATAGCCGGGTCGGCGGGGTTTGTTACGTTGTGGTGGGTAGCCGCTGGCGCCTGTACCCTCTCGACGGCAGGTTTCTGGTGGTTAAGTCGGCCGACGAATTTTCAGTCGGTTGCGGGTAAAATGCAGGGGAGCGACCCTTTCTAATTTAGCCGACTGCTAAGGGGCAGTCACGCGCGCAACTATCAACCACATTTCCACCTGATTCATGGATCAGTCAGAACAGTCAACGAGCCCCTCACGGCGTCAGTTCCTGCAAACCGGGGCACTGGCCGCAGCGAGTAGCTTCTTTATCGTACCCCGCCATGTGCTGGGCAAGGGGTTCATTGCCCCCAGCGACAAGCTGAACATTGCTGGCGTCGGAATCGCTGGCAAAGGCTTTTCGGACACCAACAATTCGTTTAACAACGGAGCCAACAACCTGGTAGCCCTCTGCGATGTCGACTGGAGCCGCGAACAGGTGCAGGCTCAGTTTAAGAAGCACGACAAGGCTACGCGCTACAAGGACTTCCGCCAGATGCTGGAGAAGGAAGCCAAAAACATCGATGCCGTTACGGTTTCGACTGCCGACCACACCCACGCTGTTGTGGCCATGGCCGCTATGCAGCTGGGGAAGCACGTGTACGTGCAGAAGCCGCTCACTCATAATATCTACGAAGCCCGGATGCTGACCGAAGCCGCCCGCAAATACAAGGTGGTGACGCAGATGGGCAATCAGGGTGCCTCAAACCCGCAGCAGGAGCAAATGGTAGCCTGGTTCGACAAAGGGCTGCTCGGTAAGGTGCATACCGTACACCTCTGGACCAACCGCCCAGTATGGCCACAGGGAATTCCGGTACCGCCACCGGCTGGCGAAGTCCCCGCCGACCTCGACTGGGATACCTGGCTCGGACCCGCCCAGAAAGTAGGCTATACGCCAGCCTACCACCCCTTCAAATGGCGGGGTTGGTGGAACTTCGGGGCAGGTGCCCTCGGCGACATTGGCTGTCACATCATGGATGTACCGTTCCGGGTACTCCGCCTGGGCTACCCCACGGAAGTGGAAGCCAGCATTGGTTCGGTGTTCCTTAAAGACTGGACACCCGAGTACATTCCCGAAGGCTGCCCACCGTCGTCGCACGTGGAGCTGAAGTTTCCGGCAACGGCCAAAAACAAGCAGGACGTTCGGATGACCTGGTCCGATGGTGGTATTCGTCCGTTCCGGCCCGAATGGCTACCGGAGGGCGAGCCGATGCCCGAAAACGGCGAAAATGGCATGTTGATGATCGGCGACAAAGGCCTGCTTGTCTGCGGTCTGTACGGCAACGATCCCCGTCTGTACACCAAGAGCGGTCAGAAATACGTGGGCGACCCGAAACCAGAAAGTGTAACCAAACTGCCCGAAAACGGCCACCAAATTTTGTGGACCGAGGCTTGTAAGGCTGGTTTCAACAGCAAGGAGCACAAAGCTCTGCACTCGTCGTTCGATTTTGCCGGCCCGCTCACCGAGTCGGTACTGATGGGTAACCTTGCCATTCGGAGCTACACGCTGCGCACCCCGCGCGCCAACAGCCGCAATTTCGACTACCCCGGCCGTAAGCGCCTGATGTGGGATGGCGTGAACATGAAGGTAACGAACTTCGACGATGCCAACCAGTTTGTAAAACGTGAATACCGCGAAGGCTGGAAGCTGGTTTAATGCCAATTGATTAAAAACGGTCGAGGGGAGCAAGTAACTGATACATCAGTTACTTGCTCCCCTCGACCGCTTGTGTCTTTTCCGTTTATCTTACACCGGCGAATTCCCTCGAATAATCCGAAGCAAAATTACAACGACTGCGATAACGAGCAGAACGTGAATCAGGTTACCAAGGCCAAAGCCACCAAAACCTAAGAATCCGATGAGCCAGAGGATGATGCAAATCACCGCAATGGTGTACAGTATGTTTCCCATGATAGTTTGAATGTTAGAATGTACTAAGGGTATATATAAATATCATACCAAAACAATTACCCTACTGTTTATCAGTCACTTACCCCTTGTTAACGTTTAACCCATCACGTTACATTGTGGAAAAGCATTCTCAAACTGTTACAAAATAGTGGCACACCTGTATCCACACCCATTTCAACTATCTCTCCCGTTTATTTAGGTAAAGGCCCGTTCACGTCTACAAACCCGCCAAGTATGTGTAAACAAACTGTTACGCCCACCGAAGCCAATGCCCTCGTAGTACGGCTTCTTTCTAAATCAGACAGTTGCTGAGGAAGTGTCGTACTTCATTCCGGGCAGAAAACACCCTGCGGGCCGCCTAAACCCCATGTAGCATACGATTTCATGTACTAATGGTTACGAATTGGTAATCGTTGGATAACACCTACGTAACGTAGCGTGTGTCTCTTTGCAGCGGTAACTATACGTACCGTCTTTCATGAAAAAACTATTATTCTCACTTCTCTTTTTAAGTGCTTTTGTCGTCACCGGACTACGCGCCCAAACCACCCAAACATCTATTGTTGGCGTGGTGCTCGAAAACGGCAAGACACCGCTCCCCGGGGCAACCGTGCTGCTCCGAAACGAATCGACGGGCTTTTCTACCGGCACCGTAACGAACGTAAAAGGTGAATACTCGTTCAAGGAACTTCCGCTCGGAGGGCCCTACACCGTACGCGCTACATTTGTGGGGTTTGGCGAGCAGAAACAAACGGGTTACATGCTCAATCAGGGCGATCTGATCCGCATTAACCTCTCCATGCAGGAAAGCGGGCAGAACCTCGACGTGGTGGACGTGGTCGCTTCGGGCCTCAAAAACAAGGTCGAGAACTTTGGCGCGGCAACCGCCGTATCGGCCCGTTCTATTGCAACACTGCCCGTAAACGGCCGGAACTTCACCTCCCTCACCGACCTCTCTCCGCTCGCGGGTCGGGGTGGGAACCTGTCGGGGCAACTCGGCTCATCGACCAACTTTACCATTGACGGGATGACGGCTAAGAACCCCACCTCGGCGGGGTCAACAACCAGCCGGAGCGGTGCCCCCTACTCCATCTCGATTGAAGCCGTTCGGGAGTTTAAGGTGATTACCAACCAGTACGACGTCGTGTACGGCCGGGCCGGGGGCGGGCTGATTTCGTCGGTGACGAAGTCGGGTACCAATCAGCTTACGGGGAGCGTGTTCAACTACACCCGTGCCAACTGGCTCGCCAGTAAATACGACATTCGGGGCAATCCGCGCTCGGTTAAATACTCGACCAACCAGTTTGGTTTTTCACTCGGTGGCCCTATCATCAAAGACAAACTGCACTATTTTGTGGTGTGGGACCGGCAGCAGGATTCGCGCCCGCTCATTGTAGCCGACGTGCAGTCGCCGGTCGATGAAAACCGCTTCAACGTGACCCGGACCACGCTCGACCGGTTTGTGGGCATTGCCCGCTCGCTGTATGGTACGGCCAACACGCCCCAGTACGGGCAGTTTGACAAGGTGCGCGGCTCCAACGCGGGTTTTCTGCGGCTCGACTGGCAGATTAACAACCGAAACCTGTTGACCATCCGCAACAACTTCACGAGCGACCGCAACAAGCTGGGTCTGGCCGACAATACCTCGATCAATATTTACGAATCGTACGGCAACGACTTCAACTGGGACAACAGTATGCTGGCTACGCTGCGGACCTCGGTAAGCCCACGCATCACCAACGAGCTTAAATTCCAGCACCTCTACACCTACCAACTGAGCAGCCCCGGCGACCAGTTGCCCACGGCTAACATTCCTCGGGCCATTGTCGAAAACGTCGTGTCGACTGTTGGGGGAGCCAACCGCTCCACCAACATCCAGATGGGCGGGCACCGGTTTGCGCAGGAGGGTTTTAAAAACAACGTACTGCAACTGGTCAATAACCTGTATTACAACACCGACAAAGCCCAGTTTACGTTTGGCACGGACCTGATGTACACGCATTCGAATTCGGTGTATGGTAGCGAGGTTAACGGCCGGTTCCACTACACCGTGGACGGGTCGCTGTCGGCCCTCGACAAGTTTGAGCGGCTCCAGCCCTACCGGTACTTCCGCGAGGTGCCTCTTAAAGACGACTGGAGTGTGCGCGGAAGCATCTGGAATGCGGGCATTTACGGCCAAATGAGCACCCGACTGGCCACCGGCCTCGACATGACGGCCGGCCTCCGGTTCGACTATGCGCACTACCCCAAAGCGGCCCTCAACCAGACCGTATTGCAGGACCTGAACCTGCGCACCGACAACCGGCTCCGGTCATTTGTGGTACAGCCGCGCCTGCAATTTACCTGGGACGTGAACGAGCAACGGCGTGACATTATCCGGCTCGGGGGTGGGGTGTTTGCTTCAGACATCAACAACTACGTGCTGATCAATAACCTGACATTCGACGGCACCAATCTGGCCACCGTCGACGTTCGCGGGGCCAACGTACCGACGCCCAACTTTGCGGCTTATCGGGCCAACTACAGCAGCATTCCCTCACTGGCGCAGTTTCAGCTTCCCACCATCAACATGACCGGGGCCAACGCCCGCGTGCCGGTTCTGTACAAAGCGAACCTCTCTTACACCCGGTTTGTAACCGACCGCCTGAAGGTGAGCCTGTCGGGCTTTATGTCGCTGGCCCGCAACAACTACACCTACGTAGACCGAAACATGGTAACGGAGCCATTTTTCCGGCTCGCCAACGAAGGGAATCGGGGGGTGTATGTGCCACTCAACACTATGCCCGCCAACGGTGCCGGCGATTGGCTGCAGGGCCGCGTAAGTCAGCGGTTGGGCCGGGTGCTTGAGCTGACCAGCGACGGAAAAGTAAACAATTTTGCCGCCGTAGTCGACGCTACGTACCGGTACTTCCGCGATGGAGAATTTACAGCCAGCTATACCTGGAATGATACCCGCGACAATACCTCGTACAATGGTAACGTAGCCAATACAGCCACGCTGGTGCAGCCCGTGGCCGACGACCCGCGCAACCTGAGCCGAATGACCTATTCCGACAACCATTTCCGGCGCAAAGTAGTCGTGTACGGTACGTTGCCCACCTTCTGGGGCGTATCGGTAGGGGTGCGTTATTCGGGCCTGGGCGGCACGCGCTACACCCTACTGTCGGGGGCTAACAGCAATGCCGACTTTGTGGCTGGTCAAAACGACCTTGCCTTTATCTTCGACCGCAACAGCGAGAGCGTCCCAGCCAATGTGCGCACGGGCTTGCAGGCTATTCTGGACAACCCCAATGCGAGCCAGAGTATCAAAGACTACATCAACCGGTATTCGGGGCAGATTGCCGAGCGTAACGGAGGTATCAACGGTTTCTACGGCATCTTCGATATTCGGGCCAGTAAGCGGGTGCGGGTGTACCGGAACCACACGATTGAGGTATCGGCCGACATCTTCAACTTCGCCAATTTCCTCAAGAAAAGCTGGGGCACCAATCGCTCACTTGGGTCACAAGCCCTGTACGCACTGGGTATTCCGGCATCGGGTAGTACCCCGGCCGTATCACCCTTCGACCGGGCCAATGCCCGTTATGTGTACCGGGTCAACACGGCCGGGGTGGTTACCCCTTCTGGCGATCCGTTCCAGGTGCAGCTCGGCATTCGCTACGGATTTTAAGCGTTGCAGTAGTTGAGTCTCCTTTTTCGGTTTTGCGTTTGGGGTAACGATACCCGATTCCCCAAACGCAAAACCATTTTTATAAACTGACCAATCCCAAACTCAATGTTCAAATCAATCGGTGTGATGGGCCTGCTGGTATGCGCCCAACTCACGTTTGCCCAGACCAAACTCGACCGTCAGGGCCACCGGGGCGCCCGTGGGCTCATGCCTGAAAATACCGTAGCTGCCATGAAAAAGGCGCTCGATGTGGGTGTCGAAACCCTGGAGCTGGACGTAGTGATCTCGAAAGATAAGCAGGTGGTGGTATCGCACGATCCCTATATGGCTGCGAGTATTTCAACCAAACCCGACGGCACGCCCGTGACCGAGGCCGAGCAGAAATCTATTAACCTGTACCAGATGCCCTACGCCGACATTCGGGCGTTTGATGTGGGCAGCCGGCCCCATGCTCAATTTCCCGATCAGAAAAAGGTTAAGGCCTACAAACCCCTGCTGACCGAACTGATCGACTCGGTTGACACGTATGCCCGCACAAAGGGTCTGCCGTTGCCCCGGTACAACATTGAGATAAAATCGGCACCGGCGGGCGACAATGTATCGCACCCGGCCCCGCAGGAGTTTGTCGATCTGGTATTGCCGATTTGCCAGAAAAAGCTGGGCAAGCGGTTTTATATTCAGTCGTTTGATGTGCGGCCGTTGCAGGTTATTCACAAGCAGCACCCCGACGTACCCATTGCTTACCTGACCGCCAACGCCAAAACAATTGACGAAAACCTGGCTACGCTTGGTTTCACACCCTTTGCCTACAGCCCCTATTACAAAGGCGTAACCGATCAAACCGTAAAAACCTGCCACCAAAAAGGTATGCAGATCATCCCTTGGACGGTTAACACAAAAGAGGAAATTCAGAGCCTCGTAAAACTGGGCGTCGACGGTATCATTACCGACTACCCTAATCTGTTTTAAAACGGGCTTTACCTAAAACGCGCTCGGCGGGCCGGAAAGAGTTTGTAACTCTCTCCGGCCCGCCGTCTCGCTTATCAAAGAGCCTGTATTTAAGGCTGGTAGAGCATAACTACTCAAAAACAACTGACTCAAATTGCGCATTAATAAACGCAATCTCGTCGGCAGAGAGTTTTACGTCAATGGCCTTGGCATTCTGAATGGCCTGTTCGGCATTACGGGCCCCTACCAGCGCCACCGTGATACCAGGCCGCTCGATGGTCCAGCGGATTACCAACTGACTCAGAGTAGCCTGTTTGCTGTCGGCCAGTGGCTTCAGGGCATTCAACAGCGTATCGGTTTTGGCGATATTCGCTTCTTTGAAGAACCGGTAGCCCGCCCGATGGTCGCCGGGCGCAAACTGATGACCGGGCTTGATTTTGCCCGTCAGCAAACCTCGCTCCATGGGGCTATACGCCAGAATCGACTTTTTATGGGCAATGCAATAGGGCACCAGCTCGTCTTCAATACCCCGGTTAATCATGCTGAACGGCACCTGATTCGAAGCGAGCGACAAGACCGACTCGGCCCGCTTCATCTGCTCCACATTGTAGTTGCTCACCCCGGCCTGCCGCACTTTACCCTGCTCAATCAGCCGCAACACAGCCTCCATCGTCTCTTCAATAGGGGTTGTTTTGTCGGGCCAGTGAATCTGATACAAGTCAATGTAATCGGTGCCGAGCCGCCGGAGGCTGTCTTCACACTCCTTCATGATGCTTTCCTTACCGGCATACTTATACACATCAATCGGGTTCCCATCGTTATCCTGACTCTTGAAGCCAAAATCGCCCTGGGTTGAATCCCAACGCATCCCGTATTTAGTCAGAATCTGCACCTTATCGCGGGAAATGCCTTTGATAGCCTCACCCACAATTTCCTCACTGGTTCCCTGCCCATAAATCGGGGCAGTATCAATGGAGGTTACCCCCAGATCATACGAAGCCCGAATGGCTTCAATAGCGCCCTGTCGTTCAGTACCACCCCACATCCAGCCGCCAGCCGCCCAGGCACCAAAGGTTATGGCCGATACGGCCAGATCAGTTTCTCCTAACTTCCGATATTCCATTGATTATAAAACGGTTTACTGTTTTGAAGAGTCATTTATAGCGCATGCATCGGTCTATTTCCCGGCCCAGACGTAGGTTCCTACGGCTCCGGCTGGCAACGACGCTTGGGCGAGAGTTCCACTCTCCCGGATGGCAAACGACTGCGCCGTTTTCGTATCATTGTACACAATAAGTACCCGGCGGTTATCCGGCGTCAGAAACGCTACATTCGGTAATGAATCCGGCCCATCGGAGCCAACCCGAACCGAGCCCGGCCGCACAAACTTGGAGGCCACGGCAACCACATAATACGGCGAGTTGCGGGTCACGGCGTTACCGTCGAGCGTGAGCGCGCCCAGGCACTGCGTGCAGCCCCCCGGCGTGTGCGGTTGCTGCCGGGGGTCGGCGGCCAGATTCCACTCCAGCACCGTCCGGCTCCAGTTGCGCGTAGCGCCAATAATGAGGTTTTTAACGTGCCAGCCCAAGTCTCCTTTCAGATTACCCGGTGCCCCCGTCCATTGTTCAGTGAAATACAGATTTTTGTCGGGATGGGCCTTGTGCACTTCCGACAGGGCCGAGATTGGGCCTGCGTACAAATGAAACGCCGAGCCATCGACATAGGGCTTTACCTCGTGGTCGTTCAGAATTGAGATCGGGTAATCGGGCCGGTCGGCGTTGTGGTCGTACAAGATAATTTTAGTCTTGATACGAGCCGCCCGGAAAGCCGGGCCGAGGCTTTTTTTGATAAATAGCCCCTGCTCTTCGGGCAACATCAGCAAACTGGGGTTATTACCCGGATGCAGGGGCTCGTTCTGAATCGTCACGGCATCGATACGGATACCTTCGGCCTGCATCCCCCGAATGTACTTCACGAAATACTGCGCGTAGGCATCATAAAACTCGGGTTTTAGGCTGCCTCCTTTGGGGCTGCCGTTGGATTTCATCCAAGCCGGGGGCGACCAGGGAGAGCCCAGAATCTTGATGGCCGGGTTGATCGCCAGAATCTGTTTCAGAATCGGAATCAGGTACTGCCGGTCGGGGTCGAGCGAGAACCGTTCCAGCCTGGGATCGGTCTGCCCCTCCGGCAAATCATTGTACGAAAATACGCGCTCGTCGAGGTCCGACGCCCCGATGCTTACCCGTAGATAACTTACGCCGATGCTGTTGCCTTGCGTGCCAAACAGTTCCCGTAGCAAGGCCGACCGCTCCGAAGCCCCCATTCGGCTTAGCAGCATGGCACTGCCGCCGGTCAGGGTATAGCCAAAGCCATCAATCGACTGAAACCGTTGCGCTTTATCGATGGTGATGATGGGGTCAGAAACGGTCTTGGCGCGTTCATCGAACCGTAAACCACCGGGTTGTTTGACGAACAGAGCCGCCGGATCGTCGGGGTTGGTGAGCCATACCGAAACCGATGCGGCCGAAGATCGGGGCGGAGGCTGCTGCCCCATGACCTGTGTTGTCAGCGCGCACCCCATCAGTACGCCGAACAGAGTATGTTTAAATGAATCGTGCATGTGAAGGGCGATGCCCCGGCAGGACAGTGTTGCCCGTCGGCGGGGAACTGCGAAGATAAGCCCATTTAGGCTGGCAAATACCCATTCTGGAGCCACAAAACACCCCGGTTCCTGATTGCCCGAAAATAGGGCAACCGTTCACGAAGTGCTTTATTCGGATTGGGCACCACAGAGCCGATCGTTCTGTATCTTTCGAACCGGCTTTGTCACACAGGCATTAGCTGGTTTCATTTACCTTCATATTTTTCAAAACTCTGCATGTTTAAACATCTCCTAATGCTCTGCCTACTCCAGGGTCTGCTTATTGTGAGTGCATCGGCTCAGCAGTTTCTGCCGCCCATCGAACGCTATTCGGGCAGTAAGCCCGGTTATCTGATTCTCAAAACCGGCGAACGAATTGAGTTTACCCTCGACGATCTGGATCGAAAACGCGGCCTCATTGTCAACGTAGCTGGCAAAACTGCCGATGGCAAGAAGTTTTCGTATAGTGCCGAACAAATTCAGGAGTTAGGCCTTACCCCGTCTGACTACGCCAAACTCGCTTCCATTTCGGAGAGCACCCGGTCAATTACCAAGATGCAACGGAATCAGGTAAACGAGTCGGGCCGGAATCTGGTCCTGTTTTACAATGAGCAACTCGACGAGCCAAAGCGCGAGGCTTTATTACAACTGGTGAACCCGGGCTTTGAATCGCGTATTCGGGTGTACAATGACCCCTTTGCGGCCGAGACTATGGGCGTTGGTTTTGCGGGCGTGCAGGTAACGGGCGGCATGGACAAGTCGTTTTATGTCCGTGCCAACGGTAAAACATTCCGGCTCAAAAAGAAGGATTATGACAAGGCCTTTGTCGATTTGTTTAGCTCCTGCAAAGGTCTCATGACCAAATATGGTAAAGACTTCGCCTGGCGCGACTTCTGTTACCACGTGTTTATGTTCGATCAGGAATGTGTCGATCTGGCCAATAAATAGACCACCGATATAAGCTGACAAAAAAAGGCCCGAACGTGCGTTCGGGCCTTTTTCACTTCAATCTATCTGTCAGGACAAATTATTCTTCAACAACTTCCTGCTTCTTTACCGAAATCGTCAGGGCTTCGCCTTCGCCTGCATAGTCGGCCAGAATCACATCGCCTTCCTTCAGATCACCCTTCAGAATTTCTTCAGCAACGGGATCTTCCAGATAACGCTGGATGGCGCGGTTGAGCGGGCGGGCACCGTACTGCGGATCGTAGCCTTTTTCGGCCAGGAAATCCTTCGCTTTCTCGGTCAGCTCTACCTTGTAGCCCAGGCTTGTAACACGGCCCAGCAGCTTGGCCAGCAACAGGTCGATGATCTGGTGCAGGTCTTCGCGTTGCAGCGAGTTGAACACGATCACATCGTCCAGACGGTTGAGGAATTCGGGCGAGAACGCCTTCCGAAGCGCACTTTGAATCGTGCTCTTCATCATGTCGTCCTGGTTTTCGGTGCGGCTGCGTGAAGCAAAACCAATACCGGCTCCGAAGTCTTTCAGGTCACGAACCCCGATGTTTGAGGTCATGATGATGATCGTGTTGCGGAAATCGACCCGGCGACCCAGACCATCGGTCAGGATACCATCGTCGAGCACCTGCAACAGGATGTTGAACACATCCGGGTGTGCTTTCTCGATCTCGTCAAGCAACACTACTGAGTATGGCTTCCGACGAATCTTCTCGGTCAACTGACCGCCTTCTTCGTAACCTACGTAGCCCGGAGGAGCTCCCACCAGTCGGCTTACACTGAATTTCTCCATGTATTCCGACATATCGATCCGCACCAGCGCGTCTTCTTTATCGAAGAGGTACGTTGCCAGTACTTTCGCCAGCTCCGTTTTACCAACCCCGGTCGGGCCAAGGAAGATAAACGAACCAATGGGCTTCTTGGGGTCTTTCAGGCCTACCCGCGTCCGCTGAATGGCTTTCACCAGCTTTTCAATGGCGGGGTTCTGACCAATCACGCGACCTTTCAGCTCCTCGCCCATGTTAATGAGCTTCTTGCCTTCGTCGTTCGAAACGCTCGTTACGGGGATGCCCGTCATCATGGCCACTACTTCGGCCACGTTGTCTTCGTTTACCGTGTACCGGCGCTTCTTGGTATCTTCTTCCCAGGCTTGCTTGGCACGCTCCAGCTGATCGATCAGGCGCTTCTCCTTGTCGCGGAGTTGGGCAGCCTCTTCGTATTTCTGGCTCTTAACCACCTGGTTTTTCTCCTTCTTGATATTCTCAATCTGCTCTTCGAGCTTCAGAATATCTTCAGGTACAGTAATGTTCGAGATGTGTACGCGGGCACCCACCTCGTCGAGCACGTCGATGGCCTTATCGGGCAGGAATCGGTCAGAGATATACCGCTCCGACAGTTTCACCGCAGCCTCTACAGCCTCTGGCGTGTAGTTTACGTGGTGGTGATCTTCATACTTATCCTTGATGTTGTTCAGGATTTCGATGGTTTCGTCAATCGACGTCGCATCGACCATCACCATCTGGAAACGACGGGCCAGGGCACCATCTTTCTCGATGTACTGACGGTATTCGTCGAGTGTAGTAGCCCCGATACATTGAATGTCGCCCCGCGCCAATGCCGGCTTGAACATATTCGACGCATCGAGCGAGCCCGAGGCTCCACCAGCGCCCACAATTGTGTGCAGCTCGTCGATAAACAGAATCACTTCGGGCGACTTCTCCAGCTCGTTCATTACGGCCTTCATCCGCTCTTCAAACTGACCCCGGTACTTGGTACCGGCCACCAGCGAAGCCAGATCGAGCGTAACCACGCGCTTGCCAAACAGCACCCGCGATACCTTCTTCTGAACGATGCGCAGGGCGAGGCCTTCCGCAATAGCGGTTTTACCAACCCCTGGTTCACCAATCAGAATCGGGTTATTTTTCTTCCGGCGGCTCAGAATCTGGGCCACACGTTCAATTTCTTTTTCACGGCCAACGATTGGGTCGAGTTTGCCGAGTTCAGCGAGCTTGGTCAGGTCACGGCCAAAGTTATCAAGGACGGGCGTGCGCGATTTCTCGCCCCCTTTTTCCTTGCCCTGACCGGTGCTGCCACCTCCGCCGAACATCCCCCGATCGTTGTCATCGTCGTCGGTTTCAGGTCCCATGTGTGGACGGGTTCCGGATGATTGATATTCCAGCATCTCCTTAATCACTTCGTAATTAACGTTGTACTTGTTCAGAATCTGCGTGGCTACATTGTCTTCGTCACGCAGAATGGACAACAGCAGGTGCTCTGTACCGATCAGCGGGCTTTTGAAGATTTTGGCCTCCAGATACGTAATCTTGAGCGTCTTCTCCGACTGACGGGTCAGCGGGATGTTCGCCAGATTTTTTACATTGTTGGTGGCCGTTCCTTTCGTCGCCTGCTCAATGGTCACCCGGAGTTCGTCGAGCGATATTCCGAGTTTTTTCAGCAAGCCGATGGCCACCCCTTCCCCCTCCCGGATCATGCCCAGCAGCAGGTGTTCGGTGCCGATGTAATCATGGCCCAGCCGGAGGGCTTCCTCCCGGCTCAAGGTGATTACTTCTTTAACGCGATTCGAAAATTTTGCATCCATTCGCTTTGGCTCTCCAGTCGTGTGCGTCTTATAATGGGGTAACGAAATATATTTCCTCTTTGTTCATTGGGCCTAAACAACTCATTGGCGGCTTTTACGCAACACATCGAGTGCATCGGGGCCTGCGCAAAACAACAGATCCACTATACTCAGGTTGGGGGCAAAATGGGGGCCAAAGTTTTGCATGTACGGCTCCGGGTGGTAAAACAGCGGCTTATCGGGCGGATTCTTAGCGTTCATCCGCGAACGTGCGTCAAATGTACCATCGGGCGGGTTTTTCTGGTACCATTCTGTCAGTAAAAGTGGGGTCTTTATCCCCAGCATTTGCCGACAAATTGTCAGCATCTCCCACGATACGTCAAACAGGAACTCCCACTCCCGACGATAAACGGCCTCCAGTTGGGGCGCATAGTACTCAAAAAACGGAGCCTTGCGATAGGCACTCTCCAAACACCGCCAGTGCCGCTGTTGCCAGGGCGTCCCGTTGTCGATCCGAACCTCACGAATGGGCTGATGGTTGGTGGCTCCGGCTACCGGCACCGTCAGACAGTCGATCTTGTTGGCCGTGAGCACATAGCACCGGTTTCGGTAACTCTGTTTCTGGTACTGCTCGTGGGCTTCAAGGTGCACTTCATCGTGCGTGAGCATGCCCACAAAAAAATCCAAACAAGGCAAAAAAGGCAATTCAATCAGTAAACGCGACGGGGTGTTGTTTTCCAACTTAACTCAACTTTTTACCAATTAAAGAAAAAAAAGAAATCACTCCAACTAATTTTGGAAGAATTATGATTTTCTTCCATTGGTTATCCCGACTGCCCTTTTCGTGGCTCTACGCCCTGTCGGATTTGCTGTACGTTGTACTGAGTTACGTGGTTCGTTACCGTCGCCGGGTAATTGTTCAGAATTTATCTACGGCCTTTCCCGAGAAGTCGGCCGCCCAAATAAACAAGCTGACACGGGGGTTCTACCGCAACCTGACCGACCTGATTGTGGAGACGATTAAACTCCCCGCCCTGAGCGCCGACGAACTGCTTCGACGGGTGCGGTTTCAGAACCCCGAACTCATTAGCAGCCGGATTGCCGCCGGGCAGCCCGTTATTATTCTGGCCTCACATCAGAGCAACTGGGAGTGGCTCCCGGCTTCGGCGCAACTCAACGGCATTATTGCCGATAGTGTGTACAAGCAACTGTCGAGCCCATTCTTCGAAAATCTGATGCGCGAAATCCGGTCTACGTTCGGCGTAAACCCCATTCCGATGCACCGGCTCCTGCGCGACGTGGCTGTGCGCCGACATGTACCGCGGGCCATTGCGCTCGTGGCCGATCAGATTCCAGCCTCGCCCGAGGTGGCTTACTGGCTGCCTTTTCTGAACCACGAAACCGCGTTTTATCCAGGGCCCGAAAAACTGGCTCGCTCGCTACAACTGCCTGTTTTCTATGTTGAAATGGTGCGGGTGCGCCGGGGTTACTACGACGTTACCCTGCACACCCTGGCCGAACCGCCGTACAAAGACCTGCCCGATGAAGCAATTCTGACCCGGTACCGCGACCGGTTGGAACGGACCATTCAAGCCAACCCCTCCGACTGGCTCTGGTCGCACAAGCGCTGGAAACATCAGCGGGAAGAATACATCGGGCGAGGACGGCAGAAGTAGGCTCACTCTTATTTTTTGGTTAGGAAAACGCCCGAACTGGAGTTATTCCGGCTATGGCGTTGGCAGGCTATGGTTTATGTTAGTATGAACCATAACTTGTCCGCTTTTCTCCATGTTCCCACACGCTTGAGCCCTCGAGCAACTAACCTGTATCAGCCCCTATGAAAGCCGAAGCCTACACCATTTTTATTGTCGAAGATGACCCCTGGTACGGCGAGATTCTGGAGTATCACCTGAGCCTAAACCCAGACCATAAGGTGGCCCGCTTCACAACCGGACAGGAGTGCCTCGACAACCTGGGGGTGCGCCCTGACCTGTTTGTGCTCGACTTTTCGCTGCCCGATACCACCGGCGATAAGCTCTTCGGAAAAATTCGGAATCTGATGCCCGGTATTCCGGTAATCGTGATCAGTTCGCAGGAAGACATCTCGGTAGCCATCAATCTACTCAAAATGGGCGTTACCGATTACTTGGTCAAGGACGATAACACCAAGGATCTGCTCTGGAACAGCATCATCCGGATTCGGGAAAACCAGAGTCTCAAAAAGGAAGTTGAGCACCTGCGCGAAGAACTGGGGCAGAAATTCTCATTCAGCAAAACCCTTATTGGGCAGCACGAAAGCCTTAAAAAGGTGTTTGCGCTGATGGAAAAAGCCATTAAAGTCAAAATCAATGTCTCGATCACGGGCGAGACCGGTACGGGCAAAGAGGTGGTAGCCAAGGCCATTCACTACAACAGCGACCGAAAAAAGAAAAACTTTGTTGCGGTCAATATGGCGGCCGTCCCCCGGGAACTGGTCGAGAGCGAGCTGTTTGGCCACGAAAAGGGTGCATTCACGGGCGCGCTGGTCCGCAAGATCGGTAAGTTTGAAGAAGCCAACGGCGGCACCATTTTCCTTGATGAAATTGCCGAGATGGACCTAAACATTCAGAGTAAACTTCTGCGGGTGCTTCAGGAACGCGAGGTAGTTCGGGTGGGCGGGCAGGAAAAAGTGAAGCTCGATATTCGGCTCATAGTGGCCACACACAAAAACCTGGCGCAGGAAGTAAAAAAGGGCCTCTTTCGGGAAGACCTATATTTCCGAATCATGGGCCTGCCAATTCACCTCCCTCCCCTACGGGAGCGCGGCAATGATGTCCTGATTCTGGCTAAACATTTTATTGATGGCTTTACCAGGGAGAACCACCTGGAGCCTATTCAACTGACCAAAGAAGCCAAAGAGAAACTGCTGCGCTACCCATTCCCCGGCAATGTGCGGGAGCTGAAAGCGGTGGTGGATCTGGCCGCGGTGATGTGCGAAAACAACGAGATCAAAGAGAACGACATTATATTCAGTGAGTTGCGGGAAGAAGAACTCTTTACCGGCGAACACAAGACTCTGCGACAATACACCTGCGATATTATCAAGTACTACCTGCGCAAAAACAACGACGATGTACTGGCCACCGCCCGGCAGCTCGACATCGGCAAAAGCACCATTTATAAGATGATTCAGTCGGGTGAGATTACCTAAATTTTTGTCCGAAGTTTGGATAATTTTCCTTTTTTCGGAAATCAGACCAAAAACGCCAAAACATAACCCTTTGTCTATCAAAATATTAACTAGCCAGTTAGCTACTGGCACTATTTTTTTATTCAGCTTTTGCCTTCATCCCATCTTAGCAGACCCGCTCTATGCGCACGGCACTTGTTCAGTTGTCAGATAACACCTGGAGTCGACACCCCGTCAGCCAGCCACTACCTGATACTGACGTTCAATTATTCCTTTGCTTTGCAGCCGATGAAATTCTCCGTTCCGAGACCATTTACGATCAGGTAAGAGCCCGTTTCCCACACGCCCAGATTGCGTTGTGCAGCACCTCAGGCGAAATTTACCACGATACCGTTCAGGATGATTCGCTGGTGGGGCTGGCCGTTGCGTTCCGCGAAACCACTATCCAGACCGCTTCGGTCAACATGCGCGAGTTTGGATCGAGTTACGAAGCCGCGCAGGCACTGGTGCGTCAGTTACCGACCGAGGGGCTCACCTACCTGCTGATTCTGTCGGATGGCAGTCTGGTCAACGGCAGTGAATTGGCGCAGGGGCTCAATGTAGCTACGGATAATCTGCTCATTACGGGTGGCCTGGCGGGCGATGCCGCCAACTTCAAATCGACCCTGCTGGGGCTGAATACCCAACCCGCTACGGGCAACATCATTGCCATTGGTTTTTATGGCGACAAGCTGATTGTTCGGCATGGGTCTGAAGGGGGTTGGGATACATTTGGGCTCGAAAAGGAAGTGACGCATTCGGAGAGCAACATTCTGCACGAAATTGATCACCAGAACGCCCTCGACCTGTACATCAAGTACCTCGGCTCCGATGCCGACGATCTGCCCGCTTCAGCCCTGCTCTTTCCGCTGTCAGTGCTGGTTCCGGGTGCCGAGCAACCCATTGTCCGGACAATTCTGTCGGTCGATACGGAGCGAAAAACCATGACTTTTGCGGGCGATGTACCGGTCGGCTCAAAGGTCCGGTTTATGAAGGCCAACTTTGACCGCCTGACCTCGGCCGCATCAACTGCCGCCCGGCAGCTGTCCGACCAGTTGCACCATCATCCGCACTTTTCGTTGCTTATCAGCTGCGTAGGGCGTAAGCTGGTACTGGGTCCGCACATTGACGAAGAGGTAGAGGCCGTCAGCCGAACCCTGGGCAGCAACGTTCCCCTGATCGGATTTTATGCGAATGGCGAACTCTCCCCGTTTCCCGATGGAGGGGCCTGCCAGCTGCATAACCAGACCATGACCATCACATCGTTTTATGAATTACCATAAAATGCTGGCCAAGCAGGTAAGCAAATACCTGCCCGACGACCTGCGGGATAACCCGGCTCTGGCGAAATTTCTCGACGTTGTCAACCAATCGTACAAAACCCTGAACCGCGATCGCGAACGGGCCGAGCGGGCCTTTAGCATCAGCGAAGAAGAATACGTAGAGCTCAATAACAAGCTCAAACACGAAATTACCGTCCGGAAACAGTCCGTCGAACAATTGCGGGAGGCCGTGAACGCCATTTCGGAGGTGGAACTTCAACCCGATTCCGACGACCTGCTGACCATTGCCCGGCTTTTATATCAGCAGGTAAGTAAGCGCAAAAGTGCCGAAGAGGTGTTTATCTCGCTCATCGCCAATATGCGCAGTGGCATCCTGCTCGAAGACGAAAACCGTAAAATTGTTTACTGCAATCAGGGTTTCTGTAATCTGTTCGGCATTCCGCTCAACCCGGAGCAAATGCCGGGTATTGATTGCAGCAATACCGCCGAACAAACCAAAGACCTCTTTCGGAACCCCGACGAGTTTGTCAAGAACATCAGCCACATTCTTCAGAACAAACAGCTGGTCACGGGGGAGATTCTGGAACTGGCCAACGGCACTATTTTCCAGCGCGACTACATCCCGATCTACATTGATCAACGCTACAAAGGGCACCTCTGGAGCTATACCGATATTACCGAGCGCAAAAAAGCGCAGGACGCCCTCGAGCAGAGCGAGCTAAAAAACCGCCTGATTATGAACGGGGCCCTCGACGCCATCATTACCATTGATATGACGGGGGCCATTACATTCTGGAACCCGCAGGCCGAGAAAATCTTTGGCTGGCAGGCGCATGAAGTGATCGGGGCTCAGCTGGCCGAACGGATTATTCCAGAAGTACACCGGGCAGCCCATAACCGGGGGATGGCCCGCTACCAAAGTACCCAAAAGGGCCCGGTACTGGGAAAACAGATGGAGCTGGAGGCTGTAAACCGCAACGGTGAGCACTTTCCGATTGAACTGTACATCATTCCGGTGAAACAGGGCGACGACGAATTTTTCTGCTCGTTTATCCGCGACATTTCGGAGCGCAAAAAGAACGAGGCTCAGCTCGAGGGGCTGTCGCTGGTGGCGAGTGCCAACAAAAATGGGATTGTATTTGCCGATTTGAACGGCCGGATTACGTGGGCCAATGAAGGCTTGAGCCGGATTACCGGCTACTCAAATGCTGAAATTCTGGCCGAGCATCCGGCTTGTCTGTTGCGGGGGCCACTCACCGACCCTATAGCGCTTAAACGGCTCCAGAACCTGTTTAAGCTGGATGAGCCGTACACAGGCGAGTTGATTTTTTACCGCAAAGACGGCTCCTGGTTCTGGGGCCGGGCGCATAGCCAGCCCGTTGTGGGGAAAGATGGGGCCATTTCGCACTACTTCGCGATGCTCGAAGACATCTCGGAGGAGAAAGTAGCCCAACGAAAAGTGAAAGAGTACGAGGAACGGCTCAAAATGGCGCTCACCAACGTGGGCGACAATTATTGGGAACACGATTTCCGAACCGGCGTCACTTCGTTTTCAAACCCCGACAATGCCATGCTCGGCTTTTCGATGGATCAGCATGACGATCTGGCCAGTTTGTGGTGGAGCCGTATTCACCCCGACGACCGGTATATTCTGCAGCAAAATGACGAAAACTACAAAAAAGGGCTAATTAACAATCACCATTACGAGTACCGGATGATTCACCAGAATGGATCGGTACACTGGGTACTTGACCGGGGGGTGGTCACGGAAACATCCGACGAAGGCAAACCTCTGAAAATTATCGGCACCCACGTTGACATCACCCGCCAGAAAAAACTGGAACTCGAACTGACCCAGGCCAAAGTAGCCGCCGAAGAGTCGACAAAGGCGAAAGAGCTGTTTTTGGCCAACATGAGCCACGAAATCCGCACGCCCATGAATGCGATCATGGGCATGGCGAATCAGCTCAACAAAACAGCACTCAACTCTGAGCAGCAGTTTTTTGTCAACACCATCCAGTCGGCTACCGACCATCTGCTCATCATCATCAACGATATTCTGGATTTATCGAAGATTGAGGCCAGACAACTCACCCTCGAAAAAATCGGGTTTGAGCCCAAACTGGTGGTTGGGCAGGTGATGCAGGTCTTGATGCATAAAGCCGAAGAAAAGGGGCTGTCGTTGGTCAACTCATTCTGCGATGATCAGCTTTGGCCCGTGCTGCTGGGCGACCCCTACCGGCTCAATCAGATCCTGCTCAATCTGATTTCCAACGCAATCAAGTTCACCGAGAAAGGGGGCGTTGATATCAATTGCCGCGTCGTAAGCGACGACGAGACCCAGCAAACCATCCGCGTGACCGTGAAAGACACGGGCATTGGTATGGACCAATCGTTTGTCAAAAGCCTTTTCAAAAAGTTTCAGCAGGAAGACGAATCGGTTACCCGGCGATTTGGCGGCACCGGCCTGGGAATGAGTATCTGCAAGCATCTGGTTGAATTGATGGAAGGTACCATCGAGGTTGAGAGCCAGAAGGGCGTTGGCACAACGGTATCGTTTATGGTATCCTTTCAGAAAGGCACCGAGGATCAGTTACCTGTAAAGGAACCCGGCTTCACCAATGTCGAAATCTTGGCAGGCAAGCGGATTCTGGTAGCCGATGACAACGAAATGAATCGGTTGGTGGCCTCCACAATCCTGCGTACCTACGGGGCCCTGATCGAAGAAGCGCAGAACGGTCAGGAAGCCCTTGAAAAACTAAAAGTAAAACCCGTCGATCTGGTTCTGATGGACGTGCAGATGCCGGTTATGGACGGTGTTGAGGCTACGCAGGCCATTCGGCAGCAGATCAGTGCGCAACTACCCGTAATTGCCCTAACGGCGCTGGCGGTCAAAGGGGACAGTGAGAAGTTTATTGCCGCCGGCATGAGCGACTACCTCTCCAAACCATTTGAGGAAACCCAGCTACTCTCGGTTGTTGGCAAATGGATTGACAAACAAAAGGCAGACCCACAACGCACCGAAGCCGACATCCCACCGCTTTACAACCTCACAACGCTGGAGACCATAGCACGCGGTAACAATGCCTTTGTGCACAAAATGATCGACCTGTTTATCCAGCACGTACCGGCTTCGGTCGCCGAGATTAAAGAGGCTTATGCCAACCGCGATTTTGAGCGAGTTGCCAAGACAGCCCATCGCATTAAACCCTCGATCGATAATTTGGGCGTCGCGTCGCTCAAGGAGCCAATTCGGGAGATCGAAAAGAAGGCTACGGTGTACCAGACGTCGGCACAACTCGAAACACTCCTTACCCGGCTCGATAAGATCGTCAACCGCGTTGTCATTCAGCTTCAGGCGCTGCAGCAATAAATTTAGAGTTTGCAGTCAACAGTTTAGAGTTGAGGTGGCCTGTGATCGCACAGAGCCACTCACTCATTTTTGCCCTCCGTACTCCCTCATAAACCCTGCTCAGCGTACAGCAACCCATAATAGCATAAACGCGGGTTCAGACAGACCAAACAAATTATTCTCGAAATAGTATTATTCTTTTCTGCCTATGTGCTCGCTTACAAAGGCGTAAGCGAGCATGCACCCATTTCCCCTACCGTTCATCACAATATTTATCGGCTGGTAAACCAAGTTGACGGGTTTGTCGTTAATAGGACAATTCTAATTCCCCCCGCTGTTCATGATTCCATCGATACGATTTGCGATTTCTGGCTTTGTCTGGTTTTTACTCCTGTTTCCACTACTCGTACAGGGTCAGGTTGTTTACACCATTACGGGTCAGGTAAAGGAGGCCGCCAATAATGCGGGCGTCCCCTTCGCTTCGCTATCGATCAAAGGCCGTACCGTGGGCACAACAGCCGACGCCGAGGGACGTTTTCAGCTTAAGACCACCCAAATTGGCGACTCACTGCTGGTAACCAGCCTGGGCTTTCGTACCAAGGCCGTAGCCCTCACCCGCGAGCCTGTTCAGACGATCACCATTGCGCTCGAATCGGCCGAGAACCGGCTTCAGGAAGTGCGCGTGTACGGCAAAGGGGGCGACCCCGCCTACCGGGTCCTCCGGGCAGCCCTCGCCCGGCGCAACGAGTTCAACCCCGAACAACTGAGCGCGTTTCAGTACGAAAGTTACACGAAGGTTGAAGCGTACATCAACAATGTTGAGAAGAAGACTCGGACCAAACGCAATGGCGAAACGGTAGTCCGGCGCAAGGGGCCCATTGGTAAGGTACTGAACCGGCTACCGGCCATTACCGACGACAACGGGCAGCCGGCCGTTCCGGTATTCATCACCGAAAATCACTCGGAATACTATCAGCGCAACCAGCCCGACCGAACAAAAGAAAAAATTCTGAAAACCCAGATCAAAGCCGTCGGGATTCAGGAAGGTGGACTGCTTTCTCAATTTACCGGCGCTTCGTTTCAGCAGTACAATTTTTACCAGAATTACGTCAGGGTTTTGCGTAAAGACATCCCCTCGCCTTTGGGCGAGGCCTGGGAGGCCCTTTACAAAGTACAAATGATAGACACGGTGGCTGTGGGCGATCAGATCTGCTACGAGATCGACTTTGAGCCCAAACGCGCCACCGACCTCGCTTTTGTGGGTACGGCCTGGCTCGATACCAACCGGCTGGGTTTGGTGCAGATTGAAACCCGCATTGATCGGCGCGCCAATATTAATTTCATCGACGAGATTCGTGTTGGGCAGGAACTGGAAACGCTGCCCGGTGGAGCCCGCTTACCGGTGCGCACCGAAGTCCGTATCGACACCGACGAACTGACTCCCAACGCCCCCGGCGCACTGGTCCGTTTTTTTGCGTCGGCCCGTAATATTGTCATCAATCAACCGCAGCCCCTCGCGTTTTATAGCCCCTCGCTCGAACTGGCCGATGATTACCGCGATGTGCCGAAAGGATACTGGCAGGCGGCCCGGCCCGACTCCATCTCGGCCGATGAACTCCGGGCGTTTCGGGTGGTCGATTCCGTCCGGAATGTACCCATTGTGAAAGTCACCGGCGAGGCTATCCGGCTGTTTGCCAACGGGTATCAGCCCATTGGTAAGGTCAACGTCGACGTAGGGCCCCTGCTTTATACGTATGCGAACAACGACATCGAAGGCAACCGGTTTCGGGTGGGCCTGCGTACCAACAGCTATTTCAGCCGCCGGTGGACCCTCAGTGGGTATCTGGCGTACGGCACCCGCGATGAACGCTTTAAATACGCCATCGGTGCCGATTATATTTTGAAGCGTAAACCCTGGACGGTAATCGGTTTCCGGCACTCGTACGACCTCGAGCGGCTGGGTGTTTCGTCGGAAAATATCGGCACCAATTACCTGTTTCTGGCCTACTCCCGCTTTGGCATTATCCGGCGGCCTTACATGCAGGAACAAAGCTCGGCCTACATCCGGCGGGAACTGGGCAAAGGATTCACGCAGACCGTGACCCTCCGCGAACGCTCGTTTAACCCGCTGTTTCCGTTTGCGTACTACGCCAACCCCGACAACCCGGCCGACGAGAGTATTCGTAGTCAGTTCCGTACAGCTGAGATGGTATTTGAAACCCGGTTTGCGCCCGATGAGGTGGTCGTGCAGAGCGATAACGAGCGGTTAAGTTTTGGGGCTACGCGCAAGCCCGAACTTACATTCCGGTACACACTCGGCCTGCACAACAGCTCGGCATCGTATGTGCCCTACGGCCGGTTTCTGCTGGAGATGAAACATTCCTTCCGAATGGGGGTACTGGGCCGCACGAGCTACACGCTGGGGGCAGGTCTGATACCCTCGCGGGTGCCGTATCCGTTGCTGTTTATCCCACTCGGCAACGAAACCTCTTTTTACGTGTATAACGCGTATAACCTGATGAATTTCTTCGAGTTTGCCACCGACCGCTACGCGTCGGCACACGTGGAGCATAACTTCGAGGGACTGTTTTTCAACCGGATTCCGGCCATCAAGCGGCTCAAATGGCGTACGCTGGTCACGGGTCGTATTATGGCGGGTGGCATTCGCCCCGAAAATGTACGGCTGGTGGCCCCTGTCAATGATCTGGGGCAGCCAGTTACGGGTTTCCAGTCCTTAGGCAAGGTGCCTTACATTGAGTTAGGCTACGGTATCGACAATATCTTTAAGCTGTTCCGCGTCGATGCCACACATCGGCTCACCTACCGCGACAACCCCGGAGTAACGCCGTTCGCCATCAAAGTATCGGCCTGGGTAGGGCTTTGACAGTGAACAACTGCCCTATTGGGTAAAAACCATATTGTTCATTGATCGTTGCTCATTGTTCGCTGATCGTTGTTCACTGTTGGTTGTTCGTTGCCAGTTGTTACGGGCCGTTGACTCCAGTAGGTACCCAGCAACGAGCCCGTTGTGTTCATGATCGGGCCAAATAAAGCCGGAGCCAGCCCAACGGTAGCTACTTTACCCATTTGTACAGCCAGGCCCGACGCCAGTCCGGCATTTTGCAACCCTACTTCAATCGCTATAGTCCGGCTGCTTTGCTCGTTGAGGCCAAAAAGCCGGGCAGACCAGTAGCCGAGTGCAAAACCCAATAGGTTGTGGGTCAGTACGCACAACGCCAAAACCCAGCCTACATTGAGCAGGCTCTCCCGGCCTGCGGCCGTGATAATGGCTACAATAAGGACAATCCCCCCCATCGAGATAAGCGGCATAACCCCGTTGATAAACACGGTCGATTTCCGGAATACCCGGTTCAGCACCAAACCAACGGCAATGGGAAGAATGACCATCTGCACGATTTCCACCATCATTTTCCAGAACCCGATCTCGATAAACTGACCCGCCAGTAGGGTCATCAGAGCGGGTGTCAGGAATGGGGCCAGCAACGTAGCCACTGTGGTTACGGTGATCGATAAAGGCACATTGGCTTTGGCCACAAAACTGATCACATTGGAAGCCAGTCCACTCGGCGAGCAGCCAATCAGTACGACACCGGCCGCAATTTCGGGCGAAAAATCAAAGCTGTTGGCCAGCACAAACCCCAGCGTGGGCATAATGGTGAATTGACAAAGTACCCCGATCAGCACGGCCTTAGGCTGTTTGACAACACCCTCAAAATCGGCAAGCGACATGGTGGTACCCATACCCAGCATGATGATCTGCAACAGGGGTACAATCAGCTTTTTGAGCGGAAACCCACCGACCTCGGTAAAGAGACCCGGAAACAACAGAGCCAGCACAACGGCCACCCCAATCAGAAGCGTGTAAAGAAGATTACGATAAGAAGACGATGTACTTGTTTCGCCATGCATAGGGGTGGTAGTCAGGCCGGGAGGGCGCTTATGGTTTAGGGGTTTCAGTTGAGGTAAGTCAGGCGCAGGCGTCAGATACCCGCCAGTACGCCCTCTTTCAACGAGTACCGGGACACGGTTATGGTCTGAATCCCAAAGGTGGTCAGAATATAATCGATCAGGCAAACAGCCACCACAATCATGTCGACGCGCAACTCGATCATACCCGGCAGTTGCATCCGCTCGTCATGATTACGGGTCAGCAACAACTCGTAAGCCCGGTAAAATTCGGCGACGGGCAGCACAAACGCAGCCTGTTCAGAGTCGGGCCAATGGCCGGTCTCGTGACAATACTGCATATCAATCAGGGTATCAAACGTACCCGACGAGCCCACAAGTTGCAACGGTCGGCCGGTAGTGGGAGCATACTGATGAATCGCGTTGACTAGCGGCAGGAGTTGCTCCCGGAAATAGTCGTTCATGCGCTCCACAGCCGCCAGACTGATGGCGTTTTGTGGGTTGGGCATAAACCGGTCCATGAGCCGCTGCCCGCCCATCTCAAAACTTTGTTTCCAGAAAATCCGCTCGGTAGTCCCCAGAATAAATTCAACACTTCCCCCGCCAATATCCATCACGAGCGATACCGGCGGCTCGGGGTCGCCCGACGGCAGGAGGTTCATGGCCCCCGACGCCAGCACGCCAGCATAGATATACGCGGCCTCCTGATCGCCCGAAATCACCTGAATTCGGATACCCGTTGCCCGCGCCACCGTCTCGACAAACTGGTCCTGATTGCCCGCCACCCGGATCGCACTCGTACCAAAGGCCTGCACCTGAGCCGGGTCAATACCGTGCGCGTCGAGTACCGACCGAAAATAGGTCAGTACCGTCAGGGCCCGTTCGATGGCTTCGTCGGTGATTTGGTTCTGACCAATGCCGCCTTTACCTATTTTAGCGGGTCGGCTTTCCCGAAACAGCACCGTCCAGGGTTGGGCAACGGTCTGTTCGACAATCATGAGGTGAAAGGTATTGGTACCTAAATCAATAACTGCTTGTTTCATCCTGACAAAAGTACAACTTGCCCTCGTTCGGCAAACCATCCCGCACGAGACGGGTTTATCTGAAGCGACTCTCTGTATCGTATGGCTACGAAACAATCCACCCAAAATTCAGACATCCATATTCCACCAGTCGTCTCGTTGGTTAGCCAGGAGGCTTCCACCGCTCCCCTCGACACCCAGCGTGAACCGTTGACTGGACTTCCGGCAGTATCACCTCCCGAAACGCAATCCAATCAGACCGAAAAAAACGACCGGTTACGAGCCATCTCGCACGACCTCCGTAGCCACTTTGGCGTTATTTCAGGCACGGCTAATATGCTCCAGATGGCCCAATCCGATGCGGACCGGGCGCACTTGATTACCATGATGCAACGCAACTTACAGCAAGCCAGCGAGCTTCTGACCGAGCTGCTCGGCATTACCCGGCTTTGATAAACCAGCCTGCTAAACCGCGCACTAACCGGGTTAAACGGCTTACCAACAGGCTCAAATTAACTTACTAACGGAATGTTTATGGGCTTTAGCGGCTTAATTTCGAGGGTTTGGCTTTGAAAAGCGATCGTAAAACACTACTTTTGCCGACCGTTTAAACGAAAAAAAAACAGTATCCGGATTATGTTAATCATTAACGTAAAAGAAAACGAGTCAATCGACAAGGCCCTGAAACGCTTCAAGAAGAAATTTGAGAAGACGGGCGTGTTGCGTGAACTCCGGTCGCGGACGGCTTTCCAAAAACCGTCGGTTAAGCGCCGGACAGAGGTCATCAAAGCTGCCTACAAAGAAAGAATGTACGGCAAACACACGGAGCAATAGTATCCGGTGTGAGGCTTCGATGCTCCAGCCACTCAAGCGCGCAACGAGTGGTATCTGAAGTTGACAAGCTATTCCTCGCATAAAAAAGCAGCGGTCCTCTCGGATCGCTGCTTTTTTTATGGCTTTTAATTTTAACGTGAATTATGCATACTGGCTGACGCAGGGGCCTTCGACAGGCTCAGGCTGACTGGCGGCTCTCAAGTTTATAGTCAGCCTGAGCCTGTCGAAGGCCCCTGCGTCAGCAATCATTTGTTAAACAGATAGTTGTAATACAAATTATCCATAATTCACGTTAATTTTAATCAGGGGCGGCCTTTTTTCTCCTGCACAACGGCCCGAATCTGTCGTTCGAGGGTGTCGTATTGCGCTCGTGCTTCGGGCATGGGTTTACCCACGGCCATTTCGGGCCGTTTATGACCCGTAGCCCGCAACCAGGCATCTTTCATGACGCCCTGCCGTTGGCCAACCAACCGCCTGATTTCGTCGGCCCGCACGTTTTTGGCTAAACCGACGGCTTCAAAAGCTGCCTGCGCCGTTGGTTCGTCGGTTACTTTCTCGCCCAGATACCCCAGCACAGCCCGCGCCATGAGCCAATGCCCCAGCTCGCCGGGATGTACGCCATCGGCCGCCAATTTGAAACCGGGGTCTGTCTGTCGCCTGTTTTCCAGAAAACGGACCATCGGAAAATGCACATCGGCAACCTCCCAGGCCAGCGTGTCTTTCTGCGCCAGCAACCATTCTGAATACCGGTCGAGGGTGCGGTTATAGCCATTGAGGCCCAGCTGCGGGTCGTCGTGCACGGGGGGCGTCAGAAACACAATTTGCCGGGCCCCTACCTTTTTCAGCTCGGAGTGCAACCACTTCATCCCCTCGCGGTAAGCCCGAAACCGCGACTCGTCGAGGGGAAGATAAATCCCATCGTTCATGCCATAGCAGGCAAAAACTACATCGGGGCGGGTTTGCGCCAGCACCCGGTCGAGCCGCTCGTGCAGGTCGGGGCGCGGAAACCGGCCGTTGGCATGATTGGGCTCGCTCAGGCCCGACACCGTTTCGCTTGGCAACCCTACATTGATAAACTCATAGGCCTGTTTGGGGTATTTAGCCACCAGATACGCTTCTATGTCGGCTACGTAGGTCCCCGCATAGGTGATGCTATTGCCCAGAAACAGTATTCGTTGCGCCCGGCGCGGAAAAGGCCGGGCGGTAGTAATTTCGGTCAGTAGCAGGCCAATCAGCAGCCAAACCGCACAAAGAACCCATTTCATACGTGTGGCGATTTACCTCGAAAAAACGCGTTAATTCCGTTTGGGCTTATCGAAAAACTGCCGCATAAACAGCAACTGGTAGTTCACGGCGTTGTTCCAGTACGCCCAGTTATGGCCGCCGGGCCGGGTAATGTAGTCGTGCGCAATATTTCGTTCGAGCAGCTTATCGTGCAGATTGTTGTTGACCCGAAAAAAGAAGTCTTCCGTGCCGCAATCGATGATGAGCGCGAGTGAACCCGGCATGAGCAGATGCAGCATGTTGATGACCGTATTTTGCTCCCACCGCTCAGGAAACTGTGCGTAGGTACCCAACCGCTTGGCAATATCCCAATTGGCCGGAAACGGCCGAATATCCACCCCGCCACTCATACTGCCCGCAGCCCCAAACACATCCTGATGCCGAAACGCCAGATAAAGCGCCCCGTGGCCGCCCATACTCAGCCCCGTAATGGCACGGCCCTGCCGGTTCTTGACTGTCCGATAGTGCGTATCGACCCAATTCACCAGCTCGTTGGCCAAGTAGGTCTCGTACCGAAACGACGCATCGACCGGGCTATCAAAATACCAGCTCCCGTAATTTCCATCGGGGCACACCACAATAACGCCCTGCGCATCCACTGCTCCGGCCAATGCCGGTGCTTTTTTAACCCAGTCCGCGTAGTTGCCGCTGTACCCGTGCAACAAATACACCACCGGAAACTCACGGCCACTGTTGTACGAGTCGGGCGTCAGGACAACGGCTTTAATCGTTTTCTTCATCGATGCACTGTAGGTCTCTACCGTGTCGATTTTGGCCGCCCGGAGCGAGCCAGCACTCACCAAAAGAAAAAACAGGAACAGGATACGAACAGGGTTCATGCAGGTATAGGTACGGTTTGGGGGTTATGGTTTTACGGTTTGGGTTCTTCGTGCATCGTTTCTGGCTGGAACCGAACAGCGGGTTCCTCAGCATCAGGCTGTTACGATAGCCGACACCCCGAGTGCTTTTCGAACTGCCGGGGCTACTTTTGTCCCAAACAGCTCGATCGAGCGCAGCGTGCGGGCATGCGGAATACCGTAACCGCTAATGGTTTGCGCAATGTAACGCGTGTTGCCAAATAGCTCGTGGAAATACAGGATTTTATCGATTACCTGCTCCGGGCTCCCCACCATAAGTGGCCCCAACTGCCGCATCTGCTCAAAATGCGCCCGGGTTATGGGCGACCAGCCCCGCTCCCGCCCGACTCGATTCATCAGGATTTCGTAGGGTGGAAAAAACTCATCGGCGGCCCGCTGCGAATCGTCAGCGAGGTAAAACTGCGAGTTTATACCCAATTGTTGCTGGGTGGTATCGTGCCCGGCATTGCGGGCCGCCTGCCGGTACAGGTTCACAAACGGCACAAACCGGTCGGGTGTACCGCCCAAAATCGCGACCGTCATCGGTATATTGAGCGTTCCCGCCCGAACGGCCGAAGCGGGGGTGCCCCCTACTGCCAGCCAGATTGGAATAGCCGGCTGAATAGGCCGCGGGTACACACCTCGCTCCTCAATAGAAGCCCGCAGGTTACCCTCCCACGTTACGATTTCGTTTTTATTGATGTTCAGCAGTAAATCGAGTTTCTCGGTGAACAGCTCGTCGTATTTGTTCAGATCGTACCCAAACAATGGAAACGACTCGATAAACGACCCCCGGCCCGCCATAATTTCGGCCCGGCCATTCGAAACCAGGTCGAGCGTGGCAAAATTCTGAAAAACGCGCACGGGGTCGGCCGAACTCAGCACGGTTACGGCACTCGACAACCGAATCCGGCGGGTTAGGGTAGCCGCAGCCGCCAGCACTACTTCAGGGACTGTCACCACAAAATCGGGGCGATGATGCTCACCCAGACCAAATACATCTAAGCCGACCTCATCGGCCAGTTTTATTTCCTCGAGAAGTTCCTGCATTCGCCGATGTGCATTGACAGCTTGCCCCGCTACCCCATCCGGCTTCATTTCTCCAAAACTGCTAATGCCTAATTCCATACGTCGATTTTGTCTTCTGCTTGAGGTAACCAACTAATACTTTATTGATTACATTTGATACTAGAAAGACCAAAGTTAGTCTCCTTGCCTATACGGACGTCGAAAACAACGTTTATGTTACAGGGACTGAAGCATTATTACCTGCCCTCCCCGCGCCTTAATTTGAACCGGCCACGATTCGCCACCGGTCAGAGTAACACTCCGCTTCTGGATACTCCCCTCACCATCGTCTTCGTAGACGGTAGCGGTATACGTTTTCCCCTTCGGCAAAAATGAGAGCGGGATACCCCCCTCCCAATCGGTCAGGCCGGCTACCGTTCCGACATACCACGTATTGCCCTTCCGGCGGGCCACACTCACATGACGGCCTATTTCGCCCGTGAGGTAGTGTGACTCATTCCAGACGGTGGGCACCCGCGCAAACACCTCCAGTTCGACTTCGTTGGTGTAGTGGACGGGGTTGCCATACCAAAGCATAGCCTGCAACGGGCTAAAGTACACCACTGTCAGGGCGAGTTGCTGGCCTTTTGTAACCTGAAGCTTCGTTTTCAGAAGGTTGTCGGAGAACTGCTGGTTTGCGTTTGGGTAGCAAAACGTGTAATCAGCCGCTCCGGCCACAAATCGGGTAAAGGGGAGTACGGTGTTATGAAAGGCATCCGGGTTGTTCTCGTTGCCCCGAATGCCCTCCTGCGTAAGCAAATTTGGGTACGTTCGGCTCAGACCCGTGGGCTTGTAATTGTCGTGAATGTTGAGCACAAACCCGTGGTCGTACACTTTTTTAATGGCCGGAATAAGCCAGTTGAGCCCCTCATGGCTCAGGCCATCCACAAACCCAAACTTGAGCCCGGCCACGCCCCAGCGCTTGTATAACGGCAAAATGGTGTCGAGCTTGGCCCGCAATCCTACCCGGTTCACGTACAGAATCACCCCAATAGGCTGGCCGGTGCGGCCTTTGTCTTTGCCGTATTGAATAACCCGGGGCATGTCGATAGCCGGGATGACCTGAGTCGGGTCAGAGCTGGACCGAAATTCGGCTCCGTACCATCCCGCATCGAACATGATGTAGCTGAACCCGTGGGCCGCAGCAAAGTCGATACAGTCGAGGCCGCCCTGCGTGGTGAGAGCCGCCCGGATCAGCTTGCCGGGTTTAATCCAGCCCGGAACCCCCTCTCGTGGGGGCGGGCAAAGGCGCAGCGCCAAATCACTAAACTGATGCAGCCCAATGGCCGAAGTAGCCACGCTAATGGTGCGCCAGGGCGACACAAATAGGCCATTGGTTCTGACAGAATCACCACGGTGAAACGCGGTCGTTAGGGCATTGGGAGAGTCGGCCCGTGCGAGAACCGCCTTCGTGTACGACTGGTTGTGGGCCTCTCCGATAGACAGGTACAGCGTGCCGTTTGTGAGCGTAGCGGGAAAATCGCAGGTTTTGGTCAGCGCGCTCAAAGACGTTGGCGTAAACACCGACTCTTCGTTGTACTGGTACACTGTGTAGCCCGCTGCCAGATCAAATGAGGTCAGCTCCTGCCGGATTATACCGGGTGCCGCTGTTTTGGGCAGCACGTACCGAAACGCCACACTGCCATCGAATACCCGAGCCACCAGCGTATAGGGCACCCCTGCCGACCGAGCCTGCACGCTCATTTCGGTGTAGTGGTTACGGATGATGTCGTTCTCCCCCAACGGCCACTTAATCTGCTCGCGGTGGGTGCGCTGGCTCATCTTCCCAAGCACGGTCTGCTCACCGATGGTTAGCTCATTCAGCCGGAAACCCAGCACAGAGGGCCCTACCACCGTCTTACCAGCCTGAATTACCCGATACACCAGCCGCTGCCGGGCATCCACCCGTACGTCAAACTGTGTCTGTTTGTCGGGCGAGGCAATTCGGTAAGCCGGTGATGCGGGGGCCGCCACCGAGATCAGGGCCACGAACCAACTACAGAGCTTGGCAAAAAAAGTGATTAACCGCATGGACTTCGGTTGAAAGAAAGGGTTACGCCAGGCTGACCATTGCTTTGATAACGCCATTGGCCGGATCGAGCCAACCGCTAAATTCGGACTGCACCTCGCCAAACCCCACCCGGTGGGTAATAAACGTCATGGGGTTTATTAGACCGTTTCGCATAGCGGTCATCACCGTATCGAAGTCGGTACGAGTCGCGTTGCGGCTGCTCATGAGCGTGGCTTCGCGCTTGTGGAATTCGGGATGGCTGAAACGAACCGGCTCCCGTTGCAGACCCACCAGTACGTACCGGCCACCGTGGGCCAGATACCCAAACCCGGCCTCAATGGCCCGGTGGCTACCGGTGGCATCAATCACCACGGTGGGCATATCGCCCCCGGTAATGGCCCGAATTTGTTCGTGGGCATCGGCCGAAGTCGCGTTTACCAGATGAGCGATGCCGAGGTGCTTCCCGCAAAAGGCCAGTCGGCCCGCGTTCACATCCAGCACAATCACCTGCGCCCCAGCCATTTGGGCAAATAGCATCACCCCCAGCCCGATGGGCCCGGCACCCACCACCAGGACGTACTCGCCCGGCTGAATCTGAGCCCGCCGAACGCCGTGTGCCCCAATCGAAAGCGGTTCAACCAGAGCCAGTTCGTCGTCGGAGAGGCCGCCCCCCGGCACCAGCGCGTACGTAGGCACCGAAAGAAACTCGGCCATACCACCGTCGGTATGGACTCCGCAGACCTGCAGCCGCTCGCAACAGTTGGTTTTACCAACCCGGCACGCTACGCACTGCCCGCAGTAAAAATACGGCATGATCGTGACCGAGTCGCCCGGCTGAATAGCCGTCTCGTCAACCGCATCGACTAATTGACCAGCCAGTTCGTGACCCAGCACGCGTGGGTAAGTGAAATACGGCTGCGTTCCCTCGAACGCGTGCAGATCGGTTCCGCAGATACCGATTCGGGTGATGCGCACCAACGCCCGGCCCGGTTCGGGCTTAGGTTTGGGCGCCTGGGCGTACTCCAAGTGACCGGGAGCCACACAACGTAATAATTCCATACATTCAGGTTCAAAACCACTTCTGAAATAAGCCCGCGAAGGGCGTTCAATACTCCAAACGGAGCCCTAAACTTTTATCCGGCTCATAGCTTACGAGTTACAAGTAGCCGCTTGTCGCCGTTGAGTAGCGTCGTGGCGAAGATGTACACGTCTCCTCCTTCTTTCAGACCCACTTTCTTGCGCAACTCTTCGACCGACTGGGGGTAATTCCGAACCGTCAGATTCGCTTTCATCGCCGGTACCAACGCCTGTACATCGGCCCGGTTCGGTTTACAGATGCCTTCCAGTTTAAACGCCCGGCCCGGAAAATCCCCTACCGGTTCGGCCGACGTATAGAGGTGACTGTGAGGGGCCAGTTTGGCCAATCCAAACCGCTCGGCTACCGCCCGAAACGCGCCCGCTTTCAGCACAGCCGCATTGGGTTCGTAGAGGTAAGCTTGCGGGTCGGCAAACGACACGGCAACGGCACGTTCATCGCCCCGCCGAAACGAAAACCGAACCTCCGAATCGGGCAGCAGATCGACCGCGGTAACGGCAACCTCGTCGGGGGCCACCTCGTCGGGTGTGGCGACAAACAGCACCTCTTTCACCTCGTGCCGCACCGCCACCACCTGCACCGCCCGAATACCGGGTAACTGCCGAAGGGCAGCTTCAATGTCGATCAGGGGTGAGGTTTTGAGCAGGACATACGTTGCTTTCTGGCGTAACAAGGGCCACCAGGCAACCGCATTGGGCTCACACTCGTCGAGCCGAACGACACGACCACCCCGGTCGTCGCGCCGGGCCGGATCGAGGTAAATCCAGTCGACAGGGGCATCCAGCTGCTGGAGTACCGTTTCGCTTTGGGCATTTAATACCTCCACATTGTGGCACGCTAATTGGGGAAAATTGTGCGTTGCCAGTTCGGCGAGTGGTGCCTGCCGCTCCACGTACGTTACGTGCCCAGCTACGTTGGCGAAGGCCCAGGCATCAACGCCGAGCCCCCCGGTCAGGTCGACAAGGCGGTTTAGCCGGGGGGTAAAAGCCGACACAACAGCGGCTTTGTAGCGCGCTGTTTGCTCCGACGAAGCCTGTTCGAGCGGGAGGGTCGGGGGGAACAAAACCCCTGGGTTAGCGCACCAGGTAGGTAGTTTGTCGCGCACGCGCTGCCGAGCGGCAATCTGAACAGCAACTTTTCGGATATCTATCTGTTTATTAGCTGCATACCGCAACAATAACTGTTGCACATTGTCTTGAAGGTGTGCAACCATAAAGTCTTTCTCGTCGACTGTCAATCCGATTGATTCCAAATTAATATTGGTTAAAACTAACTTTTTGTTTAATGTCCTTTTAATTTTGTCTGAACCACCAACTGTATCTTACAACTTTTTCCATTTTATCCAACGATCGATGAAGACCTCAAACCCTCTCTATACCTTTTCCACGTACTCGTCCGGGTTACTCCGCAGTGACCTCCCGGCCGGGTTATCCGTTTTTCTGGTTGCCCTCCCTCTGTGCCTTGGCATCGCGCTGGCATCGGGGGCTCCGTTGTTCTCGGGCCTGGTAGCGGGTATCGTCGGCGGAATCGTGGTTGGCTTTTTGTCGGGCTCCGAAATGAGCGTTAGTGGTCCGGCAGCCGGTTTGGCCGTCATTGTTGCCGACGCCATCACAAATGTAGGGGCTTACGAAGTTTTCCTGGTAGGTGTTGTACTGGCCGGTGCCATTCAGCTCGGGCTGGGTCTGCTGAAAGCGGGCAAGCTAAGCAGCTTTTTCCCCGACAGTGTAATCAAAGGTATGCTGGTGGCTATCGGGATTGTAATTGTGCTCAAACAGATTCCGCACGCCCTCGGTCGGGACAACGATTACGAAGGTGAGTTTGCATTTCAGCAACTGGCCGACGGCGAAAATACCTTGTCTGAAATTTACCGGGCCGTAGAAACCGCCAGTATGGGTGCTCTGATCATCAGCGCCGTATCCCTGGCACTGCTTATTGGCTGGGAGCGTTTAGCCGGCCGGGGGTGGCGTTTTTTCAAGACCCTACCCGGCGCCCTGATGGTGGTGTTTGTGGGTATCGGCCTTAATCAACTGTTTCGGTTGTACATGCCGGAGTGGTACATGGGCGACACGGCCCATCAGCACATGGTGCAGATTCCGGTCGTAGCGGCTGATAAGCCCTGGTGGTCCATTTTTACGTTTCCCGACTTCTCGGCTTTATCGAATCCGCGCATCTGGGCCGTAGGTGCAACCATTGCCATTGTAGCCAGTCTGGAAACACTGCTCAATCTCGAAGCGGCCGATCAGCTCGACGAGCAACGCCGGGTATCTTCAACTGATCAGGAATTGATTGCGCAGGGTGTTGGCAACATGGTATCCGGGCTTGTTGGTGGTTTACCCGTGACCTCGGTCGTGGTGCGTACCTCAGCCAACGTGTTTAGTGGGGCCAAAACCCGCGTCTCGACTATTGTGCACGGTGTATTGCTGGCTATTGCGGTATTTGCCGCCGGGTCGTTGCTCAACTACATCCCGCTATCATGTCTGGCGGCTATCCTGATTATGGTGGGCTACAAACTGGCCAAACCGAAAATCTTCAAGAGTGTTTACAATGATGGTCTGAACCAGTTTATCCCGTTCATCCTGACGGTGCTGGGTATCATTTTCACCGATCTGCTCATTGGCATCACCATCGGTGCTGTCATTGGTGTCATGTTCATTCTGTATACCAACTCGCAGTCGACGGTGAAGGTGATTCGGCAGGGCAAGCGCATCGAAATCAAGATCCTGAAAGATCTCTACTTTTTGAGCAAACCTCAGCTGAAGGTCATTCTGCGCACACTGCAACCCGGCGATCAGGTAATTGTCGACGGAACCGACGCTCAGTTTATTGATCACGACATTTACAATATGCTCCGCGATTACACTGATACCGCGAAAGCACAGGGCATCTCGTACGAGCTGAAAAACGTAATCAAAACGAAAAGCGCTCTTCCGAAAGTGGAGCCGGTGAAAGAAGTACTGATTAACTAATACGCCCTCGAAGGCGTAGACATGGCATACAGCGGCCCGCTGCGTGGTTTACCCAACCCCACGCAGCGGGCCGCTGCTTAGAAGCTGTTTGAGTTAATCACTTTGGCCCATAAGGGCAGCTTTTTGTCGCTGTCTGCGCCACTTTTTTGGGCCGTAGCAACCGCTACGACCGGCAAAAATTGGCTTGTCAGCAACCAAAATCCGCTCCCTACGGTCTCAAATCGCTAACTCAAACAGCTTCTAAGTTATACACCGCGAGCTCCTTCCGGTTCAGTTGCCGGGCAAACTGCTCTAACGCGCGCACCTCGGCCACAATCCCCCGTGCTTTTTCAAGAATTAGCTGCCCCTCTAGTGTTGGCACAACGGGCACCTGCTGGCGATTAAAAATCTCAATATTCAGGTGGGCTTCGAGGCAACGGATTTGCTGGCTAAGCGTGGGCTGCGTGATGCAGCACCGGTCAGCGGCCCGGGTAAAACTGCGCTCCGTATCGACGGCAATAATGTATTCTAACTGGCGAAGTAACATAAAGGCAAGCAGTTAAGGTGGTTGATGAATGTATTCTCAAACTGTTTGGTCTGTCTTTTGTTGGCGGCACAAAAGATAATTTTGCTAAAATACTATAGATAAACCGCGTTCCAGATGCTAAAAAGGGCATTATTGATAGTATCTATTTGACCTCATATAGGCGGCCCGATAACCTTTGTGCAAGTTTTTATCAAATGAGTACAAACACTTCACAAACGTTTCGTTTATGTCCAGTCCATTACGGCATGTACTTTTAGGTATCTTACTGCTTGGCTCTGCACTGTTCTGTTCGCCGGCCTCGGCTCAGGGTTACTGGGCCGGTTCCAACTACAAGAACGGTTTACGACTGTATCTCAACAAAGACAGCACGAGCTTTATCCGACTGCTGATGTGGTCGCAGATCTGGATGCGCTGGCAACAGCAAAATCCTGGCACCAGTATCTCCGGCAATAACAATGTGCCGCAAACCTGGGATGTGGGTATTCGGCGGAGCCGGATTCTGATGCACGGGCAACTGACACCCCGCATTCTGGTTTTCTGGATTATTGGCGCCAACAACCAAACCTTCAATACGGGGGGCGGTGGCCTGCTGACGGGCCCTGATGGGGTTACCGACGGCAAACGACAGTCGGTGTTTGTACACGATGCCTGGACCGAATTTAAAGCCAGCCGGGCTTTCTCGTTCGGGGCGGGGTTGCTCACCTGGTCGGGACTGTCGCGGTTATCCAATGCCGCCACGCTCAACTTCCTCACGCTCGACTCCCCGCTTTATGGCTGGGCCTTGCTCGACGCCAACGATCAGTTTGCCCGTACCTTTGGTCTGTACGCCAAGGGTGAGATTGGCAAACTCAGCTACCGGGCCGTGCTGACCAAGCCTTTCACCATACCCGAAGCCGCCACCGGCTGGACAACCCCTTACACGCAGGCGCAACGTACGGGAGCCTCCCCCATGACCACGTTGGCCGGGCGGGGTGCCGGCTGGGCCGCCGGTCTTACGGCCCTGCCCAACGCGTACAACATCTCCCAATACAACTCGCGTACGCTCAACAAGCCCCTGTACCAGTTGTATGCTACCTACGATTTCTTCGAGCAGGAAAGCCAAACCCTGCCGTTTATGGTGGGCTCGTATCTGGGCACTAAAAAAGTATTCAACATTGGGGGTGGTTTCATGATTCAGCCCGACGCCATGTGGCACCGCTCCCGGATTTCGGCCACGCCAACTATTCCGGCGGGGGTGTCGCTCACGGCTGCGCAAACAAGCGAATTGCAGGCTGGGCGGTACCCGGCAGCGATCACAGGCTTCTCGTCGCTACCCGAGAATCAGCGCATTGCCCTGCAAACGGCCAACGTTGATACCACCGTGACCGCCATGAAACATTTTGCCCTCGACAGCTTTCTCGAACTCCCCCTGGGGCCGGAGGGGGAAAATCGCTCGTCGATCACAGCGTATGCGGCTCATTACTGGTTCAACTACGGCCCCAACTTTGTGCGCAACGCCGGTACCATGAACCTGGCCAGTGCGCCCACGCAGCCGGGCTCGCAGCCACAGGCGTTCAATGGGGCGGGTAATACGTACCCGACCTGGGGCACAGGCTCCGTATTCCACGTTCAGGCGGGTTATATGTTTCCGCGTGCCTGGACGCGTAGCTTTGGTCAGTTTCAGCCGTATGTATCGTACAGCCGGGCTAATTTCGAGCGGCTCAATCAGCCCTATAACCTGCTCGAGGGTGGCCTGAACTGGTTGCTGGCCGGGCATAATGCCAAAATTACAGTACACTACCGCCCACGCCCGATTTATTCGGCAGCAACCAACGACGTACCCGGACAGGAAGGCCTTGGGGGTATGCGGATTACCGATCGAAAGTCCGAAATTATCACCCAGTTTTTCATCTTTTTCTAACCGCCATGCTATGAAAAGGGCATCCTTTCTCTACTTGTCTGTACTGTTGCTGGTAGGCCTCCAAACGGGCTGCATCAATACCAAACCCCGCCCCATGTACATTCCGTGCGCGGTGTCGCAGGATGTTTTTGTGGAACGCTGCACCAAACTATTGACCGACAACGGCTACAAGATTATTGAGGCAAACCCCACGCTGGCGCGGGTGCGGGCCACCAAGGCGCAAAGCCAGTACAACCAGGGCGAAAATATGCAGTACAATGGGCCTTACCTGTTCGATGCCACCTACACGCAGGGCAGCAACATTATCATCAGTGTAGCTACCACCATTCGGGTGTACCAGGCCGACGAAACACCGTTTGTGCTGCAAACGCATAACGAAAGCCGTAACACCAGCTCGGCCGACAAAAAATACTTTGTGCCTATTCTGAACGGATTACGGAAAGTATGCGCCCAGCCGTAGCGGATAATGGACAAAATAAAAGGATAGCAAGATAGAATTAGCTTAATCCGCTAATTTGCTATACATTCGCTAATTAACTATAGATTTTGTCCTAATCCCACATGGCAACGCCCAAATGCCCAAAGTGCTCAAACACAAATGCCGTTCGGAATGGCGTACTCAACGGCCGACAGCGGTTTCGTTGTAAACAGTGCCACTACAACTTTACGGTTGAAAAAGCGGGAAAGAGTATCAGCAGCTACTATGTGATCAAGGCGCTACAGCTTTATATAGAGGGTGTTAGCTACCGAGAGATCGAACGACTGCTGGGAGTTAGCCACGTTTCGGTCATGAACTGGGTGAAGAAGTATCAGATCAAAGTCCCCGAAAATAACAGCTACCACCCTACTTATAAAATACTCAGCAACAAAGAGTTAGCCGAGTATTTCAGCAAACCGGAGAATGTGAGTGGCGCGGGCATGATTGTTACCGAGCTGGGCGACAAGTTCATGTTGATCAAGTGGGAGCGGTTTCGGGAATGAGAGGCAACCTGGAAATATCTATAGGTTTTAGCATAGCTATAGCATCTATTTCCATCGGACGAGACAGATGAGCAGTTTTGACCTGGTTTTCACGACCACCTAAACCGCTACTTGTCTTAACTATGTTGTCCCGTTCCGTAACGTTTACGCTGGCGTTGGCTCTGCTGAGCCTGGCCACCACTACCCGGCTGAGAGCCCAGGGGTCGAGTGAATATGGTTCTGGTCTCAAATTCAATCTGAGCCCAGATGGTACCAAGTACGCACGCATCATCATGTGGAATCAGATCTGGTTCCGATCCATGCAAATGAACCCCGGCACCAGTGTCAACGGAACGCCAACCGACCAACTCACCGACGTGGGTGCCCGCCGGCTCCGGTTGCTGGGGTACGCCCAGATTTCGCCCCGGTACCTGATTCTGGTGCATGCCGGTATCAATAACCAAACGTTTGTCAACGGCGGAGCATCGGGTAGCAGTGGTACGGGCGGCTACGGGCAGGGCAAGAAACCCGGTATTTTTTTCCACGACGTATGGAATGAATACGCGGTGGTACCAGCCGGGAAGAAACCCGACGGGTCAGTGGCTAAAAACACGCTCTACGTTGGGGCGGGGCTACACTACTGGCATGGGGTTTCGCGAATGACGTCGGCCAGTACGCTCAACTTTCTGGCTATCGACGCGCCCATTTTCAACTGGCCGCTCATCGAAAACTCCGATCAGTTTGCCCGTTTGTTTGGGGTGTACGCCAAGGGGAAACTGGGCAAGTTTGAATACCGGCTTAACTACAACAAGCCGTTTGCCACCAACCAGACCCCGCCCACCTCGGGTACGGTAGTTACGCCCGACGTAGCCGTCGACAACAACGGGGTAAGTAAAATGTCGTACGGCGCGTACTTAGAGTATCAGTTTCTGGATCAGGAGGCCAATATTTTACCGTTCAAGGTTGGCACGTACGTGGGCACCAAACGGGTGTTCAACATCGGTGCCGGCTTTTACCGCCAACCTGAGGGCACCCGCTATTACAACGGGGGCAGCCTGAAACCGAGTGATATTAATCTGTTCTCTGTGGATATGTTCGCGGATCTGCCGTTTGGCGACAAGAAAAAGAACATGGCTGTGACTGCTTACAGTGTCTTTTACGACTATAATTTCGGCCCTAATTACATCCGAAACCTGGGGATCATGAACCCCGGTGCCAACAACCCCGCTTTTGAAGGGAAACGGGCATTGGCCGGGCCGGGCGATGCCCGCCCCTTGCTCGGAACGGGGCAGATCTGGTACACGCAGGCAGGCTTGCTGCTGCCCAAAACAACCGACAAACCCAAAATGCGGGTGCAGCCCTTTGCCGCCTATACCTACAAGAACCTGGAAGCACTCGGAAAGGCCGGTAGCTACTACGACCTGGGCTGTAACTTCTACCTCGATGGGCATCATGCCAAAATTACCCCCCAATGGTCTGTAAGGCCTATTTACACCGACAAGAACACCATCAGCGATTACAAAGGTGAGTTCCTGTTGCAGGCGCAGATCTACCTCTAACCCGTTTTTTACCAACGCATCGTATTCCAATTAACCAATAAAACCTTATTTCTCCCATGGTATCAGAACCAAAAGCCGCTAAGGCCAGCAGCACCCGCACGCTTATGAGCGTTATCGGGGCATCGTCTGTCGGGACACTCATTGAGTGGTACGACTTCTACATCTTCGGCTCGCTGGCCACGGTGCTGGCCACTAAATTTTTCCCGGAAGGCAACCCAACGGCCGCTTTCCTCTCTACGCTGGCAACGTTTGCCGCCGGTTTCGTGGTGCGTCCGTTCGGGGCTCTGTTTTTCGGGCGACTCGGCGACCTCATCGGCCGGAAATACACCTTCATGGTCACCCTGATGCTGATGGGGGGCGCTACGTTTGCCATTGGCCTTATTCCGAGTTACGAAACCATCGGGTTCATGGCCCCGCTGCTGGTGTTGATCCTGCGTTTGTTGCAGGGGCTGGCCCTCGGGGGTGAATACGGGGGAGCCGCTACCTACGTGGCCGAGCACTCACCCGCCGACAAGCGTGGTTTCTGGACCTCCTGGATTCAGATCACGGCTACCGCCGGTTTGTTTGTATCGCTGATTGTGATTCTGATTACCCGCACGTCGATGAGCAAAGAGGCTTTCGACGACTGGGGCTGGCGGGTACCGTTCTGGGTATCGGTCCTGATGGTGTACGTATCGTTCATCATCCGGCGCAACATGAGCGAGTCGCCCCTGTTTGCTAAGGCGAAAGCCGAGGGCAAAACGTCGACCAACCCGCTCAAAGAAAGCTTTGGCAACAAGTACAACTTCAAGTTTGTGTTGCTGGCCCTGTTTGGTGCTACGATGGGGCAGGGTGTGGTTTGGTACACCGGTCAGTTTTACGCCATGAGCTTCATCAAAACGGTGTGTAACGTTGACGCCATTCAGGCCGACAGCCTGATGAGTGTGGCCCTGCTGATGGGTACACCGTTCTTTATCGTGTTTGGCTGGCTATCTGACAAAATCGGCCGGAAAGGCATCATGCTCGTGGGTATGCTGGTAGCCCTGCTCACGTACCGCCCCATCTACGAGCGGATGTATCAGACCACCAACGTGGCCAACAAGCAGGAGGTAACGGCAGCTACTACCATCGACTCCGTCGTGACGGCCGACCCCAACGTAGCGGGCGTGTCGATTATGACCAAGACCGTGAAAAAAGAGTACACCGACGGCACCAAGCTCACCGAAGTTACAAAGCTCAAAATAGCGAGCGCCCCCGCTGCCGAACCGGCCAAGCCAGAAATCAAGAAAACGCTGACCCTCAACGACAGCGACCGCTGGACTCTGATCTGGCTCGTATTCATTCAGGTGATTTACGTAACGCTGGTGTACGGTCCCATTGCTGCTTTCCTGGTCGAGATGTTCCCCACCAAGATCCGGTACACCTCCATGTCGCTACCCTACCACATTGGCAACGGGGTGTTTGGCGGTCTGCTACCGGCCGTGGCTACCTACCTGGCTACCGGTGCGAAAGACGCCAACCTGGCAGCCGAGAAAGCCGGCGCAGCCCTACCCTACGCAGCTCCGTACCTGGAGGGCCTCTGGTACCCGATTATTGTGGCGGCCGTAAGCTTCGTAATTGGTGTACTGTACATCAAAAACCGACCATCGGCAGCTGACTAACCAACCCTTACCCGTTGGCGGGCTAACTACACCCGCCAACGCCCTAATCATTCAAAAAAACAGTATAAACCGTTTCAAAGACATGGACGCAATCAAACGCATAATGGGTGTTGTGTGGCTCGGACTGGCCGCTGTGTGTGGCTACTACGGCCTAACCGCCTTTGGTTTACCGAAACTATCGACCGGCAAACAGGAAGATCTCGTGTTTGGCATCATCATCGTATTTGTGCTGATGCCGATTATCGTGGGCGGACTGGCTACGTTCGGGCTGTACGCGCTTCAGGGCGAGTACAACGACGAGGCCAGCCGATAATGAGAGTAGGGTTTCTGGCCGAGCGTCAGAAAATCGGATTGGAAGATACTGGCAAACGCTGCACCCGGCTGGGTGCAGCGTTTCTACCCCGAACCGCCCTACGGCTTATATGTTGTACTCACCGTACCTTGTCATGAAAACGAAGCGGCTCCTTTTTATCAGTCTCCTGTTTGCGGTACTGCTCAACGAGCCAGTCCTGTCAATTGTGAGTCAACCCCGGTTGCTGGCCGGGATTCCGCTGACGTATGCCTACATTCTGCTGGTCTGGGGGCTGATGATTATTGTACTGGTGGCCCTTTTGCACAAGCACCACAATACCGACGACACACCCCACGCCGATGAATAGTCTGATTCTCCTCTTTGTATCGGCGGGGTATCTGTGTCTGCTCTTCGTTATTGCCGACATTGCCGAGCGCCGAAGCCGCACCGGCCGGAGTCTGGTCAATAACCCGTACATCTATTCCCTGTCATTGGCTGTGTACTGCACCGCCTGGACATTCTACGGCAGCGTGGGCCGGGCCGCCGAACACGGCGTGCAGTTTCTGACAGTCTACATAGGCCCAACGCTTACCGCCCCACTTTGGTGGATAATCCTGCGCAAGATTATCCGAATCTGCAAGCAGCAGCGGATCACCAACATTGCCGATTTTATCTCGGCCCGTTACGGCAAAAGCCGGGGGCTTGGCGTGTTCGTTACGGTGCTTTGTCTGGTGGGCATCATCCCCTACATTTCGATTCAGATCAAGGCTATATCGGGCAGCCTGTCGCTACTCTCGGGCAGCCCCGACGCGTACGACAGAAGCTTTTTTCTGACCGATCCAGCGTTTTACACCACGCTGTTATTGGGCATTTTCACCATTCTGTTCGGGACCCGCACGCTCGAAGCCACCGAACGGCACGAAGGCATGGTAACGGCCATTGCGTTTGAGTCGCTGGTGAAACTGGTAGCATTTGTAGCCCTGGGCGTGTTTGTCACGTTTGGCCTGTTCGACGGCCCCGCCAGTATTTTCAGTAAAGCGATACAACTACCCGCGCTCAAAGAACAACTGACCTTTGGCCCCGGTCATACTACCGGCGATTGGTTCTGGAACTGCCTCATGTCGATGGCGGCCGTCTTGTTCCTGCCCCGTCAGTTTCAGGTAGCCGTGGTCGAAAATGTGGACGAGAGACACCTCGACCGGGCTATCTGGCTGTTTCCGCTGTACCTGTTTGTGATTAATCTGTTTGTACTGCCGCTTGCGTTTGGCGGTCATATTCTCCTGGCCGACCTGCCTATTCATGCTGATAGCTACGTGCTCATGCTACCGGTTCAGTACGGGCAGAAAGGGCTCGCCCTACTGGCTTACATCGGTGGCTTTTCGGCCGCTACGGGCATGATCATCGTCGAAACCATTGCCCTGAGCGTGATGGTGAGCAACAACGTGGTGATGCCGCTGGTCATTGGCCGCCCGAGCTGGCAAAGCCGGGTGGGTACGGGGTCATTTGTCATCAACACCCGCCGAATTACCATTCTGGTGTTTCTGCTCATGGCCTACGTGTACTACCGGGCGGTGTCGCATCACTTTTCGCTCGTGTCGGTGGGCCTGATTTCGTTTGCGGCCGTTGCGCAGTTTTTACCGGCCGTTATCGGCGGCTTATTCTGGAAAGGGGGCAACCTGCCGGGGGCCCGTCTGGGCTTGTGGGCAGGCAGTCTGGTCTGGTTTTACACCCTGGTACTCCCCACGCTGGTGCCCGCTTTACTACCGGCCGAGTTGCTGACCGACGGGCCGCTGGGCATTGGATGGCTACGGCCGCAAAACCTCTTCGGCCTCAACACCCTCGAACCCATTGCCCACGGTATGTTCTGGTCGTTACTGGCCAATCTTATCGGGTATTTATGGGGCTCGGCCAACTGGCCCCAATCATCCATCGAATACAATCAGGCCATCCTGTTCGTTGATATTTTCAAACTCTCGCGGGCGCTCGATAACTCAGTCGTCTGGCGGGGCAAAGTGCTCATTGCCGACCTCCGCTCGCTGCTTACCACCTTTTTCGGCCCCGAACGCGCCAACCGGGCCATCCTTCGTTACGCCCCCGACGAGTCATCGGGTCAGAAAAGCCTGTACGCCGACGCCCAACTGGTAACCTACACCGAGCGCGTACTGGCCGGAGCCATCGGTACGGCGTCAGCGCGCACGCTGGTGGCTTCGGTGGCAAAAGAAGAACCGATTCTGGTTGATGAGATGATTCGGATTCTGAAATCGTCGCAGGAACTGATCCTTGTCAACAAAGAACTGAAACGCAAATCGGCCGAACTCGAACGAACCACCCGGCAGCTCAGCGAAGCCAATGAGCGGCTCAAAGCGGCCGATATGCACAAAGATGATTTTCTGTCGACGGTGACGCACGAGATCCGCACGCCCATCACCTCTATTCGGGCCCTGACCGAAATTGTGCACGATACGCCCGATATGGACCCCGACGCCCGGCAGCATTTTCTGGGTACGGTCATCAAAGAGTCAGAACGGCTTACCCGGCTCATCAATCAGGTACTGGACCTGGAGCGGATCGAGTCGGGCCGGTATCAGCTATCGACCGAAAGGCTGTACCTGCCCGAGCTGGTGACCGAGGCCGTCGATGTTGTTGGGCCGTTGGCCACCGAGAAAGCGATTCCGATTCGGGTTGCTAACCACACTGAACCATCCGACTCGGTATGGGGCGACCGCGACCGGCTCATGGAGGTGATTGTGAATCTGCTGTCGAACGCCATTAAATATTCTGACCGGGCCGCCGGGCCAATTACCATCACCACCCACACCGATGCGGGAGCGTTGGTGCTTACGGTGCAGGACAAGGGCATCGGTATCGATCTTGCGCATCAGGAGTTGATTTTCGAGAAGTTTTACCAGACGCACGCCGTTCGGCAAACCGAGAAGGGAAGCAGCCGGTCGGCCAAGTCGGGGCGGGTTCTGAAAAGCAGCGGACTGGGCCTGGCCATTACCCGGCGAATTATTCATTTGCACCGGGGCACCATCACATTAGAAAGTAAGTTAGGCGAAGGAAGTTGCTTTACCGTTCGACTACCATTGGCTCCTGAAGGGGCTGTCGCTTATGAAAAACAATAAGTTCACTGTACTCATTGCCGACGACGAACCGAACATTCTGTTGTCGCTCGAATTTTTGATGAAAAAAGAAGGGTACCGGGTGCTGATAGCCCGCGACGGGGCCGAGGCCTACGAGCTGATTCAGCGCGAGAAACCCGACTTGCTCTTACTCGACATTATGATGCCACACATGAATGGATACGAGCTTTGTCAGTTTGTGAAGCAATCGCCCGAGCATCAGCACGGAAAAGTCATTTTTCTGAGTGCCAAAAGCCGCGATACTGAAATTCAGAAAGGGTACGATGCCGGTGCCGACCTGTACCTGCCCAAACCGTTCTCGACCCGCGAGCTGATGGCCAAAGCGCAGGAATTGCTTGCCTGAGTGTACCCTTTAGGTTTATCAATTTTGGGTTAGGTCAAATCAGTACAACACTCCATCTCTTCATTAACGTAACGAAACGGTATGTTGCCAACCTCTTACACCACTGCCCATCAGCGTAGCCTGAACGACCCGGCCGGTTTCTGGCAGGACGAGGCTCGGGCCATACCCTGGGTGCAGTTTCCCGAACAGATTCTGTCGACCGATGAGCATGGCTACCCACGCTGGTTTGCCGATGGCGTTCTCAATACCTGCTATGCCGCCCTCGACTACCACGTCGAAAACGGCCGGGCCGACCAAACCGCGCTGATCTACGATTCGCCGGTGACGGGCACCATACGCCGGTACAGCTACCGCGAGATGCTGGCCCAGGTAGCCCAACTCGCCGGGGCGTTTCGGCAACTGGGTGTTGGCCACGGCGATACCGTCGTGATTTACATGCCCATGGTGCCCGAAGCCGCTTTTGCCATGCTGGCCTGCGCCCGCATCGGCGCTATTCACTCGGTGGTGTTTGGCGGCTTTGCCCCGCACGAGCTGGCCCTGCGCATCAACGATGCCCAGCCCAAGCTAATTCTGTCGGCCTCGTGCGGCATTGAATTCGACCGGGTGATTCCGTACAAACCCCTGCTCGACGAGGCCATTCGGCTGGCCACCCACCAACCCAACCACTGCCTTATTCTGCAACGGCGCGAATGCACGGCGTCGATGGTAGCCGGGCGTGACCTCGACTGGGCCGAAACCGTTGCCCGAGCCACACCCGCCGAGCCAGTACCCGTAAACGCGACCGATCCGCTGTATATTCTGTACACCTCCGGCACAACCGGCAAACCCAAAGGCATTGTACGCGACCACGGTGGCCATGCAGTGGCGCTCCGGTACAGCCTCAAGGCAGTGTACAACGTAGAACCGGGCGACGTGTTCTGGGCAGCCTCGGACCTGGGCTGGGCCGTGGGCCACAGTTACATCGTGTACGGCCCATTGCTGGGCGGCTGCACAAGCCTGTTGTACGAGGGCAAACCAGTCCGAACACCCGATGCCGGGGCTTTCTGGCGGGTAATCGAACAGCATGGGGTGAACGTATTCTTTGCAGCCCCCACGGCGTTCCGGGCAATCCGCAAGGAAGACCCGGCGGGCAAACTCCGTCAACGCCACAATCTGGGTTCGTTGCGCACGGTTTTCGTGGCTGGCGAACGCTGCGACCCGCCTACATTGCACTGGCTCGAAGAGGTGTCGGGCGTGCCGGTTATCGACCACTGGTGGCAAACCGAATCGGGCTGGCCGATGCTCTCCAACCCAATGGGCATCAGCCCCATGCCCGTAAAGGCGGGCTCGGCTACGGTGCCCGTTTGCGGGTACGACCTCCAGATTCTCGACGAAGCTGGCGACCCACTCGGCCCCAATCAGGAAGGGTTCGTATGCCTTAAACTGCCTCTGCCGCCGGGTTGCCTGCCTACCCTCTGGCGCGACCCGGAGCGGTTCCGGCAGTCGTACCTGAGCCGGTTTCCGGGGTATTACCTCTCCGGCGATGGTGGCTACATTGACGAAGACGGCTACGTGTTTATCATGGGCCGGGTAGATGATGTGATCAACGTAGCCGGACACCGGTTGTCGACGGGCGAAATGGAAGAACTCGTGGGCAGTCACCCGGCCGTAGCCGAATGCGCCGTGGTGGGGCTGGCCTGTTCCCTGCGCGGGCAGCGGCCGGTGGGGTTCGTAGTCTTGAAAGACGACTGGGCCGGCACGTCAGAGCAGGGTAGCCACGGGACCGATACCCCCCGCTCGGTCGAAGCCGAACTGGTCAACCTGATCCGCGATCAGATTGGGGCGGTGGCTTATTTCCGGCAGGCCGTCATCGTAAAACGATTACCCAAAACCCGGTCGGGCAAAATTCTGCGAAAGACCATCCGACAACTAGCTGATGGCGAATCGTTTGCGATGCCTTCGACCATTGACGACCCCGTTATTCTGGACGAAATCCGGGCTGAATTGGCCGCACGGGGCATCGGACTTGCTTTTGAATAATTTTTCCTGTCGGTACGCAGCGGGGGCAGAACCCATTTATTTTGCAGCCTAACCACCCCAACGCGTTCCGACGCCATCCATCTATACAAAAACCTACTATGAATTTTCAGCTTAAAACCTTTGCCGAGTACGAAGAGGCCTACCAGAAAAGTGTATCAGACCCCGAAGCCTTCTGGGCCGAGGTGGCCTCTGAGTTTAAATGGCGCAAACCCTGGACAAAAACCCTGCAATGGAACTTCGACGAGCCCAACGTGAAGTGGTTTCAGGGTGGTAAACTGAATATTACCGAAAACTGCCTCGACCGGCACCTCGAAACCCGCGCCGACCAACCGGCTATTATCTGGGAACCCAACGACCCGCACGAGTCTGGCGTGACGCTCACCTACCGGATGCTGCACGATCAGGTATGCCGTATGGCCAACGTGCTGAAACGTAACGGCGTAGCCAAAGGCGACCGGGTGTGTATTTACCTCCCCATGGTGCCCGAACTGGCCATTGCGGTGCTGGCCTGTGCCCGCATCGGGGCCGTTCACTCGGTGGTGTTTGGTGGCTTCTCGGCCCAAAGCATTGCCGACCGGATCAACGACGCCAAATGCCGGCTCGTGATTACGGCCGACGGAGCCTACCGGGGCAACAAAGAAATTCCGCTCAAAAGCGTGGTCGATGATGCCCTCATCGGGTGCCCAAGCGTGGAGCGCGTGGTGGTGATGACCCGTACCCGCACCCCGGTGGCCATGCTCAAAGGCCGCGACGTCTGGATGGAGCAGGAACTGAAGCAGGTTACAGCCGACTGCCCTGCCGAGGAGATGGACGCTGAAGATATGCTGTTTATCCTGTACACGTCTGGCTCAACGGGCAAACCCAAAGGCGTGGTGCATACCTGCGGGGGCTACATGGTGTACGCGGCTTACACGTTTGCCAACGTATTCCAGTACAAACCTGGCCAGGTGCATTTCTGTACGGCCGATATTGGCTGGATTACGGGGCACAGCTACATTGTGTACGGCCCGCTGGCCTGCGGAGCAACCACCCTGTTGTTTGAGGGCGTGCCTACCTGGCCCGATGCTGGCCGGTTCTGGGAGATTGTCGACAAGCACAAGGTGAATATTCTGTACACAGCCCCCACGGCCATCCGGTCGCTGATGAGCTTCGGGCTGGAGCCGGTGCAGAAACACGACCTGAGCAGCCTGGAGGTTCTGGGCTCGGTGGGTGAGCCTATCAACGCCGAGGCCTGGCATTGGTACGACGATAACATCGGCAAAAACCGCTGCCCCATCGTGGACACCTGGTGGCAGACCGAAAACGGTGGTATTCTGATTTCTCCGCTGGCGGGCCTGACCAAAACCAAACCGACCTACGCTACCTTGCCCCTACCGGGTGTGCAGCCGGTGCTGGTCGACGAAAACGGCACGGTTATCGAGGGCAACGGCGTGTCGGGCAACCTCTGCATCAAGTTCCCCTGGCCGGGCATGCTCCGCACGACCTACGGCGACCATGAGCGTTGCCGCCAAACGTACTTCTCAACCTACCCCGGCATGTACTTCACGGGCGATGGCTGTCTGCGCGACGAAGATGGCTACTACCGGATTACGGGCCGTGTCGACGACGTGCTGAACGTATCGGGCCACCGGATTGGCACGGCTGAGGTCGAGAACGCCATCAACATGCACACGGGCGTGGTAGAGAGTGCGGTGGTGGGCTACCCGCACGACATCAAAGGGCAGGGTATTTACGCATACGTGATTACGGAAGCTCTTCCCGCCGACCACGATGCCGACCTGACCAAGCGCGACATTCTGGCCACCGTAACCCGCGTGATTGGGCCCATTGCCAAGCCCGACAAAATTCAATTTGTAACGGGCCTGCCCAAAACGCGCTCCGGTAAAATCATGCGCCGGATTCTCCGCAAAATTGCCGAGGGCGACGTGAACAACCTCGGCGACACCACAACCCTCCTCGACCCGGCCGTAGTGGACGAGATCAAGGCAGGGGCGGTGTAGTCAACTGGCTTTGCCATGCTGCTTAAAACCTGACGACTGAAGCATTATGGGTCAAAATGCTTCGTTCCTAAGCAGGACAAACACCAAAACGCCGGGCAGTAAGGTCCGGCGTTTTGGGTTATATTTGAGGGGAACGTTATACTGCCAGGGGTCCCTTATCCCAAAATCCTCTAAAGCTCCGACATACACTCTTTTTCCCAGTACCTAATCCCTATAACTAAGCCAATTCCTATGCATCTTCCTCCCAAGTTTCTTACCGTACTTTTCTGTCTAATCGGCACTCTCACCCACCTCCACGCCCAGAATACACTCACGGCCAAAGAGAAAGCCGATGGTTGGCAACTGCTCTTCAACGGGCGGAACACCCAGGGCTGGCACACCTACAACGGTAAAGGCGTTGGCGCAGCCTGGCAGATTCAGGACAACGCCCTGCACCTTTCGGTACCGAACCGGGCAGGCAACAAGGCCGTCAACGGGGGCGATCTGGTAACCGATGTGGCCTTTACCGGCGATTTTGAATTTAAAGCCGACTGGAAAGTAGATCGGCTCACCAACAGCGGCATCTTTTTCTTTGTGCAGGAATCGCCCACGCACAAAAACGTGTACGACACGGGGCTGGAATTACAGGTGCTCGACAACGCGATCTATGGCGAAGCCGACGAGAACAAACACCGCGCCGGCGACTTTTTCGGAGTAGCCAACGCACGGGTTCGGGAAGTAAACCCGGTTGGGTCGTGGAATCAGGTGTACGTGAAGAAGCAGAAAAACCAGCTGATAGTCACCCTCAACGGGTTTACCGTTCACGAGTTCGACCTGAGCAGTGCCGACTGGAAATCGCGTCTGTCGGGCAGTAAACTGAAAGATGCCCCCATTGGTAAGGGTGTTTTTGCAGGCCGTATCGGGTTGCAGGACTGGGGCAGCCCCGTCTGGTTCCGAAATATCAAAATCCGGCGGTTGTAAGAGAACAGGCGGTTTAGGTTGGACGATTTTCGTCGCTCACAATAATCTATAAAAACACAAGACTGTATAGAGAAGTTGACCTCACTGAGAACCACTTCTCCGAATACAGTTATGGAAAACAACGAAAAACAAACCCCGAACGGCCACGTGCCCATGCCACCCAACGGCTCAGGCGCTACTAACGGCAGTACCGAAACCGATCAGACGCTGACCACCCGGCAGGGCCATCCCATCACGGACAATCAGAACACCCGCACGGTAGGGCGTCGGGGCCCGGCTACGCTGGAAAACTACGCTTTTATCGAGAAAATCACCCATTTCGACCGGGAGCGGGTACCCGAGCGGGTGGTACACGCCCGGGGCGCCGGGGCACATGGTTACTTTGAAGCCTACGGAACCGCGGGCGATGAACCTATTAGCCAATACACCCGCGCCAAACTGTTTGGCCAAAAGGGCAAACAAACGCCCGTATTTGTGCGGTTTTCGTCGGTTATTCACGGCGGACACTCGCCCGAAACCCTCCGCGACCCGCGTGGCTTTGCCGTGAAGTTCTATACCGAAGACGGTAACTGGGACTTGGTGGGGAATAACCTGAAGGTGTTCTTTATCCGCGATGCCATGAAGTTCCCCGACCTGGTTCATGCCTTCAAACCTGACCCGGTCACCAACATTCAATCGGGCGAGCGCATCTTCGATTTTATCTGCAACACGCCCGAAGCCATGCACATGATTACGTTCCTGTTTTCGCCCTGGGGCATTCCGGCCAATTACCGGCAAATGCAGGGCTCCGGCGTGAATACCTACAAATGGGTGAATGAGGCCGGCGAAGCCGTGTTGGTGAAATACCATTGGGAGCCGAAACACGGAATCCGCAACCTGACACAGGCCGAAGCCGAGCAAATTCAGGCGAAAAACTTTAACCACGCTACGCAAGACCTGTTTGATGCCATTGAGCAGGGCAACTACCCGGAGTGGGAGCTCTGCGTGCAGATTATGAGCGACGACGAGCATCCCGAACTTGATTTCGATCCGCTCGACGACACGAAAATCTGGCCGACAGATCAGTTTCCGTTTCTGCCGGTCGGTAAAATGGTGCTGAACCGAAACCCGCAAAACTACTTCGCTGAGGTAGAGCAGGTCGCGTTTGGTACGGGAGTGCTGGTAGATGGGCTGGAGTTTTCGGACGATAAGATGTTGCAGGGCCGCACCCTCTCCTACTCCGACACGCAACGGTACCGGGTGGGGGCCAATTACCTGCAACTCCCCATCAATGCCCCTAAAAAGCGGGTAGCAACCAATCAGCGCGATGGCCAGATGGCCTACAACGTCGATATGGCACTGGGGCAAAATCCGCGCGTCAACTACGAACCATCCATTCTGGGCGGTTTGCAGGAAGCTCCCAAAAGCGGTGCCGACTATACCCCCCGGTACGATGCCAATCTGGTACGGCAAAAAATTGACCGGCAGAATAACTTCAAACAAGCTGGCGAACGGTTCCGGGCGTTTGAAGACTGGGAACGCGACGACTTGATTACAAACCTCGTAAATACCCTGAAACCCGCCGACAAACGGATTCAGGAAAAAATGGTGGAGCTGTTCAGCCAGTGCGACGAGGAATACGGCCGACGCGTACGCGAGGGTTTACAATCAGCGCAGAGTCCGCAACAAACGAGCGGCCCCATTGGTAGCGCCCATACCGACGAAGCCGTTCGGCAAGCCAAAGAGCAATCGCACCCGGCTCAACCGTATTAGCAAACGTCAACTGTCTAAGTGAGTGAATAATGTAGAATGAATAATGATTTGCCCTGCTGACTAGTAGCTTAACGTGAATTATGCATAATTGCTGACGCAAGGGCCTTCGACAGGCTCAGGCTGACTATAAACTTGAGAGCCCCCAGTCAGCCTGAGCCTGCCGAAGGCCCTTGCGTCAGCAATCGTCTGTTAAACAGCTAGTTGTATACAGATTATCCATAATTCACGTTAGCTTATACATCACAATTCATTCTACATTATTCATTACACATTTAAATGCGCCCGGCTTGCAGGTTTATTTTCAGCCTGGGTTTATCTCCCTTTAAACATACCGCAACCAGCCTTTTTCGGGGTGTTCAGCCTTATAACGGCCATACCACTTACAAAGCGGGTACAGCCCAATAACCACTCCTGCCCAGACCAGATATACCCAGCCCAATTCAACCCCCGACCCTTTGGGCCGCCCGAACGAGAAGGGCGCAGGGTTCAGGTTGGACAGCGAAAAGCCCTGTAGCACCAGCAGGCCCAGCAACAACAGATGCACCAGATACCAGTGCAGAATGTAGTAAAACATTGGCACAGCGCCGTACACCGTGAGCACACGGCTTACGGTATTCGACACGCCATCGGCCCAGGCCAAAAGCAGTAAGGCGATACCCAGCATGAGCAGGCTATACAACAACGAGGGCGGGTACTTGCTCACGTTAATGAACGACAAAACCGTAAACAAGGGAGTAGCCTGCACCGACCAGGGCGATCCATCACCGTAAACATTGGGCAACCGAAGTCCCACAAACAGCACCAGAGCCCCCACACCCAGCCGGGCCAATGTTCGCTTGCGCTCGTGCAACGGCTTCTCGAATAGTGGCCCCAACCCATAACCAACCAGCATGATACCCAGCCAGGGAACCACCGGGTAGCCGACCAGCACGGCAAAATCAGGTGTAATCTGAAAAAAGTTGGTTTGAAACAAAAGAGCCCATACAAACCCAAACGCGGGGTTGGGTGGCAACGTAACCAACCCCAACAGGTTGTGCCCGAACAGAATAACCAAACCCACAATTCCGAGCGTGCGCGCCCGAAAACGAGCCAGAAATGAAAGTATTACAAACCCGGCCCCAATGGCGTAAATCACTTGCAAGAGCAGGGCCCGAAACGGGATTTCGAACCAAAACGCAAAGTTGACAATGGTTAGCTCGAACAAAATGAGCACCAATCCCCGTTTCAGCAGAAATTGGCGAGCGGCTCCGTCGTTCCGCTTTCGTAGCGACAGATAGGCCGAGGTGCCCGACAAAAACACAAACGTGGGCGCACAGAGATGCGTAATCCAGCGGGTCAGAAAAAGCGGAGCCGTGGTGGTAGCCAGATTAGTAGGGTCCTGATCGGTGGCTGTCACATGCAACAGGTCGCGGACGTGGTCGAGAGCCATGATGACCATCACCAGGCCGCGTACCACATCGATCGATGTAATTCGGCCGGCTGGGTTTCGGGCGATTGGCAGAGTAGTAAGGCTACCGTCGGTTTGCATAGCGACACTGACTGTTGTCTGACTTCACAAAATACGACTTGTAATTCAGCGCCTTAGGATCGGTACACCCTTTAAGGTTAAGCAGTTCGACCCGGCGGAAATCAATCGGATGGCTTTCGGCCTGCAACGCAATGTAGCCGCTGCCAAGGGGGGTATTCTGCCGCTCCATCCAGTAACGGGCACCGGCCTCATCGACCCCGGCCGAAATAAACGTGTAGTCTTTGCTCACAAAACCGCCCCCCACTTCGGGCCGATTATAGGTGAGCACGGTATCGCCTTCGATAATGTGGTGCACAATAGAATCGCCCAGTACAACGGCATCTATCGTCACCCAACCGTCGCCATCATACGTTTTTGAGTCCGAATCAATACAATGAGCCGGGTTTAGCTTACCGTTCATGTACACCTGCGTGCCGGGCGTGCAGAGGTTAGCCGTGTGCCGGGGGCCTTTTCCCAGCCCACCCAACATCTGGATTTCGAGCGAGACCGGAAAATCCTGCTTCAACGAGAGGCTCTTTGCCGACTGCGAGTGTACCATCACTCCGCTGTTGCGCACATTCCAGGCAGCTCCGCCGGGTATTTGATTCCCCACAAACCGGTACGTAAACCGCAGGATGTAGTGCGAATACGGCTTGTTGTAATAAATATGCCCAAACTTCCCGTCGAAGGATTTGTATTGGTCATAGGCAATGCGCAGCATCCCATCTTCGACCCGAAACGTGTTCAGATAATTATCATTGAGCGGATGCCCGGCAATTTTAATATCCCAGCCGCTCAGGTCTTTGCCATTGAACAGGGGTTCCCAGTCTTGCGGTCGGGGTTTGGGCTGTGCCTGAGCATACGACAACAAACTGAGCAGCCAAATGGCTGAGAGAAGAATTCGGCGAAAAAGCATACGAAAGGCTGGTCAAAGGCGACAGGTTTACAAAAACGCAAAAGCCTATGGCAGGGCGTTTTTACCTCATTTATTGACCAGCGGTACCCGATACCAGCCCGTGATGCTTACGTTTTGCGCTTTTTCTTGCGGGCCGATGGAAACAGTACATTATTTAGAATGAGCCGGTAACCCGGTGAGTGCGGATGCAGGTTCAGATTGGTAGGCATTCGGAAGTTGCCGCCCCGGACGCCCTCCGGGTCATGCCCGCCGTAAAACGTCCATTGCCCCCGGCCGATTTCGCCATAGATGTAACGGTGTGAGGTTTTCCCCTCGCCCATGACCAGCACATTGGGCTTCACGGCCCCTTTTCGGAAGGCCGTTGTTTGACCGGCAAACTCCCGGATGGTAGCCTCATGGTTTTGCGTCAGCATAGCCGGAATGACGTCCCACTTAGCCGAGAAATTGAACAATTCGAAGTAGGTATTCCCGCTTTCGTATCCCCGACTCCCGTTGGCGTTAATGTCTGAAAACGTCGAGAAACCCCGGTAGCCGTTGTCGCCCTCGAGGGTGAAATTCTGAAACGCCACCGTCTTGCTAAAATCCAGTTTCGACTGCGCATCTGGGTCGGCAGGGTCGCCATCATAACTGCTGGGTACAATATCGACCCCCTCGGCAGCAAGCGCAATATCGAAGGTCTCAGCGCCCGAACACATGGCAAACAAATAGCCACCCCCAGCGCAAAATTCTTTGATTCGTTTAGCCACCGCCAATTTCATGTGCGACACCTTCGCGTGCCCGAACTTTTTCGCAATAGTTTCCTGGGCTTTAATATCATCGACGGTCATGCGGTGCATACTCCGGCCAAACTGCCCCGTAAAGTCTTCGTGGTGCAGGTGAAGCCAGTCGTACTTAGGCAGGTCGCCTTTCAGAATTTCCTCGTCGTACACCACCTCGTAGGGAATCTCGGCATAGGTGAGCACCTGCAATACGGCATCGGTATTTTCAAACTCAGCGGTACTGATTTTGATGGGCGAATACACCACAATTTTGGCCGCTTTGAGCAGCTTCACCACATCGCCGTTGAGGTTAGGGTCGGCCAGTTTTTGCCGGATAGAAGCTGCTTCGGCATCGGAGATAATTTCAGCCGAAACACCCCGGATACGGCACTCGGCCTCAAACGCAGCCGAATGGGCGATCATAAAGCTACCCCCCCGGTAATTGAGCAGCCATTCGACCTCCGCATCGGCCTTCAGCACGGCGTAGGCAATCCCGTAGGCTTTGAGGTGATTGGATTGTCGCTCATCCATCGGGATAAGAATCGACCGGGCCCAACCTGCCAACGGAGCAGCGAGCAGACACAACAGCAACACGGAAGCGAAAGACCGTCTCATAGCCGATGCTTTTTTCTGGCTAAAGAACTTCAAACTCCCGCTTTACCCCTTTAGTTTCAGAATATTAGGAAGGGGAAAGAAAGGAGGAGGGGAGGAAAGGGAGGAAGGACTAATCCGCCCGCAGATTTTTCCCCTTTCCTCCCTTTCTCCCCTCCTCCTTTTTTCCTTACTTCCACTCCTTCAACGCCATCGTTTGGCCGTCAAAGACGCCGTAGGTACGGGCGTGGAGCCATTCGCCGATGTTGACGTATCGGCTGTTTGGCGTTACCGAGAGGTCGAGGGGCAGATGCCGGTGTCCGAAAATATAGTAATCGTGATGTTGACGCTTTTCTACCTCCTGGCAATAGAGGTACAGCCATTCGCGGTTTTCACCCAGAAAGACCTCCTCCCCTTTTTCGGCCCCACTCGCGCGGCTCTTCCGTGACCATGCCAATGCAAGTGAGATACCAATATCGGGATGAACCCACCGAAACAGCCAACGGGCCAGCCCGTTCTCAAACACTTTCTTGAGCTGTTTGTACACATGGTCGCCGGGGCCGAGGCCATCGCCGTGCCCGATATAGAACCGTTTGCCACCTATGTCGTACACACGGGGTTTACGGTACACCGGAATACCCATTTCAGACGTGAAGTAGTCCGACATCCACATATCGTGGTTACCAGTAAACAGCGTAATGGGCAGGCCCGCGTCGGTCAATTCGGCTAATTTCCCCTGCAAACGGGCAAAGCCTTTCGGGATGCTCTGCTTGTACTCAAACCAGAAATCGAACACATCACCTACCAGAAAAATGGCGGCCGCGTCGGCCCGGGCCGTTTCGAGCCAGTCGACAATAGCACGTTCGCGTTCGCGGCTTTTCTCGGGGGTTGGGGTACCGAGGTGAAAATCGGAGGCAAAGTAAACTTTCTGGCCGGAGCGCAGCTCAATCGTTTCAACGGGGGGCATTCAGCAGATGTCCTGATTCGGGCGCAAAGATAGGGCATTGCGGGGTACGCTAAGACCCGGAAACATCTACCCGCCAAAATAGTATTAGTCTACAGAACAACTCATCTTTTCGTACAATTATGCGCTATCCATCCATCTTCATCGCCACACTTCCCGCCTTACTTTTTGCCTGCGGAGGCTCATCGACCACCACCGACGCGGCCAACGATGCCGCCGGTACCGGTAGCCCGTTTCTCGCCCGCGAGGTGGTAGGCGTCCATATGCTCAGCACCGACATTAATTATGACGAGCCCTGTAACTATCTGGCCGAGGAGTTTGTAACCGAAACCTTCGGTCTGGAGGGCGTCACCCTCGAAAAATTCGACAAACCCAATGGGTGCGAGTTTGTCTGGGGCAGTAATAAAGTATCGCTTATGCTGGGCGACAAACGCCCGTTCCCGTCGATCTACCATGCCGAGTACGTGTTCGATCGGCTGTATCAGCCCAAAGCGGTGGCCCTCACCACGGGCCAAACGGGTGCGGGCGATACGCGGGAACCCCTCAGCGGACCGAACTCCGAAGGCACCGGAGCCGAACTACCCGCCACGAACCTAAACAGTGCCAAACGCGACACATCGGCCGCCAACGACACCGCCAACACGGTATCGGGTAGGCCCGCCCGTGCCGCTCAGTTTACCGAACCTGTTCAATCAACGGCTGGGTTCAAGGCCGTACCCGAGATAGGTGACAAAGCGGTTTGGGAACCCGCTAAGCAAACGTTACACGTATTACTGAACAACCACATCCTGAATGTTCAGGTAAAAACAGCAGGCAGCGACGCCCAAAAACAAGAGCGGGCTACCACACTGGCGCAGGTAATCCTGAGTCATCTGGTCGATAATTACCACGGCACACGGGCTCATTAACCCCCAACAAGAGTCCATTTACCCCCTTTTTGGAGGATAAACCCATAACGCCTGAGGACCTTTTCAGCTGAGTCGGTCTTTGGGCGTTTATTTTGTTTACAGACCTTTCAAACTATACGTATAGGTGGCTTACGTAGTTACCAAAATAGGCTTTTCAATACGCTCCAGCACCCCTGTAGAAAGAACCGTCAAAATGAACGTTCTTAAAAAATGGCTAAATGTTTTTGCAAAATAGTCAGTATCCAAGAAGATTTATAATCAATTTCACAAAATGAACTTTGTAAAATGAAATTTGGCCAAACCACCTGTTTTCAAAATAAAATGCGTACTATATTGCAAGGCTTTATCACAAACACGTAAAAGTCCGGCTCCTGACGCTATTTATTCTTATCGCCGGATTACCTTTTGATTTAACGATTTTTCAATTATATAAATGTCGTAGCGACGGTAGCCGACGAGTACAACCTACCGGCGCGAGGGCTTGACAACAATCCGTTACGTCTATGTCTGACCAAAGCGACCAGCCCGCCCAAAGCGGGTTCTCCTATGAAACAGGTCTGTATCGTCCTGAATTCGAGCACGACAACTGCGGTATTGGCTTTGTAGCCGATATCAAAGGCCGAAAATCGCACCAAATTGTGGCAGACGCCCTGCACATGCTGCACCGGATGGAACACCGGGGCGCGTGCGGCTGCGAAACCAACACGGGCGACGGCGCGGGTCTGCTCATTCAGATTCCACACGAATTCTTCGTGGACGAATGCCGCCGTCAATTTATCCAACTTCCGGCCGCCGAAGAGTACGGCGTTGGTATGGTGTACTTCCCCCGCGAAGCCCGGCTTCGGGAAGAGTGCCGCGCCATTCTGAACCGGAAAATCAAGAAGTTGGGCATGGAACTCCTCGGCTACCGGGTAGTGCCTACCAACAACAGCGATTTGGGTAATGGCTCACGCTCGGCCGAGCCACAGATGGAGCAGGTATTTATTAAACGCCCCGATAGCGTTACAAACTCAGACGATTTTGAACGGAAACTCTACGTTTTAAGAAATTACAGCTCGCGCATCATCAATGAAACGGTGAAGGGCGTCGACAATAATTTCTATTTCGCGTCGCTCTCTTGCCGGACTATTACCTACAAAGGGCAGCTCACAACGGGTCAGTTGGCCGAGTACTTCCCCGACCTCGGTCGTGAAGAAGTGGTTTCGGCGCTGGGGGTTGTACACTCACGCTTCTCAACCAACACGTTCCCGTCGTGGAAACTGGCGCAGCCATTCCGGTACATTGCCCACAATGGTGAAATCAACACCGTACGCGGCAACGTAAACTGGATGAAGGCCGCCGAGACGATGCTCAAGTCGTCGAAGTTTACCGACGAGGAAATGGCGATGTTGCTGCCCATCTGCGACCATAAACAGTCGGACTCGGCCAACCTCGACAATGCCATTGAACTGCTCGTGATGAGCGGTCGCTCGCTGCCGCACGTCATGATGATGCTGATTCCCGAAGCCTGGGACGGCAACACCCAAATGGACGCACAGCGCCGGGCGTTTTATGAGTACCACGCTAGCATGATGGAGCCCTGGGATGGCCCGGCTTCCATCTCGTTTACCGACGGGCGCATTGTGGGCGCTACGCTCGACCGTAACGGTCTGCGGCCTTCGCGCTACTGGGTTACCGACGACGACGTGGTCATCATGGCTTCGGAAGCCGGTGTACTCGACCTCGACCCGGCCAAGATTGTGAAGAAAGGCCGTTTACAGCCCGGTAAAATGTTCGTAGTGAACATGGAGCAGGGCCGAATTATTGCCGATGAAGAGCTGAAAGCCGAAATCTGCGCGGCTCAGCCCTACCAGCAGTGGCTCGACGAGTACAAGATTCACATCTCTCAGCTCGAAGCCCCCGCCCGTACGTACAGCCACTACGGCGAAAAAGAGTTGCTGACCCGCCAGAAAGCATTCGGCTTTACGTCGGAAGACCTGCGGATGATTCTCGCCCCCATGGTCGAAACGGGCAAAGAAGCCCTCGGTTCGATGGGTGTCGATGTGCCGCTCGCCATTCTGTCGGAGCAAAGTCAGCACCTGAGCCACTATTTCAAGCAGCTCTTTGCGCAGGTAACCAACCCGCCGATTGATTCGATCCGGGAGCGGTCTATCATGTCGCTCATTTCGTTTGTGGGCGCTACCTACAACCTCCTGTCGGAGTCGCCTGAGCATTGCAAGCAGGTAGAACTGGATCAGCCGGTGCTGACCACCAAAGAGTTCGACAAGCTTCGTTTCATCGACCGGCACCATTTCCAGGCCAAAACCATCAACACCTATTTCCGGGCAGATGGCAACGGCAAGTCACTGGAGCGGGCCCTGGAGCGGATCTGCCGGTATGCCGAAGACGCCATTGACGACGGTTTTGAGATCATCATCCTCTCCGACCGCGCCATCGACTCCGACCACGCCCCGGTACCGTCGCTGCTGGCAACGGCCGCCGTGCACCACCACCTGATTCGTCGGGGACTGCGTGGGCAGGTAGGGATTCTGGTTGAAGCGGGCGATGTGTGGGAAACGCACCACGTAGCTACCCTTATTGGCTACGGGGCATCGGGTGTAAACCCCTACATGGCTTTCGAGACCATTGCCAACATGAAAGAAAAAGGCTTGTTGCAGGTGGATTATGACCTCGACAAGCTGTACAAAAACTACGTGAAGGCAGTCAACGGTGAGTTGCTGAAGATTTTCTCAAAAATGGGCATCTCAACCCTGCAATCGTACCAGGGTGCCATGATTTTTGAGTGCCTCGGCCTCAACGAAGACGTTGTATCGCGGTATTTCACGGGCACCGTTTCGCGCATTGGCGGTATGGGCCTGCACGAGATAGCCAAAGAGATTCTGGTACGTCACCGGACGGCATACCCCGAGGTGCCCTCGGCTGCCGTACAACGGCTCGAAGTAGGCGGGGTGTACCAGTGGAAGCAACGGGGCGAAAAGCACATTTTCAACCCCGACACCATCCACCTGCTCCAGGAGTCGACCAAGCGTAACGATTACGGTCTGTACAAAAAATACAGCAAGCTGATCGACGATCAGTCGAAGAAGGCCATCACCCTGCGGGGTCTGTTGAAATTCAAGAAAGGCCAGCCGATTTCGGTTGATCAGGTAGAGCCGATTGAATCCATTTTCAAGCGGTTTGCGACAGGAGCCATGTCGTTCGGGTCTATCTCCTGGGAAGCCCACACGACCCTTGCCATCGCGATGAACCGCATTGGTGGCAAGAGCAATTCGGGCGAGGGTGGCGAAGACGAACTGCGCTACACCCCGCTCGCTAACGGCGACAGCCTCAACTCGGCCATTAAGCAGGTGGCTTCGGGCCGTTTTGGGGTTACAAGCCACTACCTGAGCAACGCCCGCGAGCTTCAGATCAAAATGGCGCAAGGTGCCAAGCCCGGCGAGGGTGGTCAGTTGCCCGGTCACAAGGTGGATGACTGGATCGGACGGACGCGGCACTCAACCCCCGGTGTAGGCCTTATCTCGCCCCCTCCTCACCACGACATTTACTCGATTGAGGACCTGGCCCAGTTGATTTTTGATCTTAAAAATGCCAACCGGGAGGCTCGTATCAGCGTCAAGCTCGTGTCAGAAGCGGGCGTTGGTACCATTGCGGCCGGGGTTGCCAAAGCCCATGCCGATCATATCCTGATTTCGGGTCATGATGGCGGCACTGGAGCGTCTCCGCTGTCGAGCATCCGGCACGCGGGGCTGCCCTGGGAGCTGGGTCTGGCCGAAACCCATCAGACCCTGGTGCGCAACAAGCTACGGGGCCGGGTGACGGTGCAGGCCGACGGACAGATTCGGACTGGTCGCGACCTCGTGATTGCCGCCCTGCTGGGTGCCGAGGAGTTCGGTGTGGCTACGGCCGCCCTCGTAGCTGCCGGTTGTATCATGATGCGGAAGTGTCACCTGAACACCTGCCCGGTGGGTGTGGCTACGCAGAATAAAGAGCTGCGCGCCATGTTTACGGGTAAGCCTGAGCACGTGGTGAACATGTTTACGTTCATGGCCACTGAAATGCGCGAAATCATGGCCGAACTGGGCTTCCGCTCGGTCGATGAGATGGTCGGTCAGGTGCAGGTACTCGAAACCCGCGACGATCTGCCCCACTGGAAATACAAGAATATCAACCTGACAGCTCTGCTGTACAAAGAGCCCGTTAGCCTCGATACGGCCCTCTACAAGCAGGAAGAGCAAGATCACGGTATTGACTCGGTACTCGACCGCGAACTGATCGAACTGGCACAGCCGGTACTGACTGGCGGCAAACCCACCGAACCCGTTTACGGCGAGTTTACGGTGAATAACCTCAACCGCTCGGTGGGCACGATGCTCTCGAACGAGGTATCGAAGGTGTACGGCGGCCCCGGCCTGCCCGATGGCACCATCCATGTGAAGTTACGCGGCACGGCGGGTCAAAGCCTCGGTGCGTTCTCAACGAGCGGCCTGAAACTCGAACTCGAAGGTGATGCCAACGACTACTTCGGCAAGGGCCTGTGTGGAGCGCAACTGATTGTGTACCCCGACCGCACGGCCACGTTCCAGCCCGAAGAAAACAGCATCGTGGGTAACGTTTCGTTCTACGGGGCTACTTCGGGCGAAGCGTTTATCCGGGGTATGGCGGGTGAGCGGTTCTGCGTTCGGAATTCAGGAGCCAAAGTAGTGGTGGAAGGTGTGGGCGACCACGGCCTTGAGTACATGACCGGTGGTTTGGCCGTAATTCTGGGTCAGACAGGCCGCAACTTTGCCGCCGGTATGTCGGGCGGGGTAGCGTATGTATGGGATCAGGACGGTACGTTTGCGAGCAAGGTAAACCCCGAAATGGTCGCCGTTGAGCCGCTCAACGCCGAGGATTCGGTCATTCTGCGCGAGTACATCGACAAGCACTTCCAGTACACCACCAGCAACGTGGCTCTGGCTCTGATTCAGGACTGGGACAACAAGCTGACTCAGTTTGTGAAGGTACTGCCCACTGACTTCCGTCAGGCACTGGCAAGCCGGGGCATCTCGCTTTCGGAGCAGATTCGCGACAAAAACGTGGTTTACCAGGACATTGTCGTCGACGTGGTTGGCGGGTAAGCATGAGGCTATAGGAATCGCCACACGAAGGCGCACCAAACAGATAATACGTAGAAGCTTTTAACGCCGTTGGCAACACCATTGCTGTGTTTGTTGTGGAAGAAGATGCTCTCAAAGCACTCACCGGACACGACGTGCTAACCAAGCGAACCTTAGAAACTGTTTAAGTATCAATGGGAAAGCCCACAGGATTTTTAGAATTTTCGCGTGAACTGCCCGCCAAGCGGCCGGTTCAGGAACGCATACATGATTACCAGGAGATTGATACCCCGTTCAGCGAAGCCCTGACCCAAAAACAGGCGGCCCGTTGTATGGATTGCGGTACGCCATTTTGCCACAGCGGCTGCCCGCTGGGCAACATCATCCCGGAGTTCAACGACGCCGTGTATGAGCAAAACTGGCAGTACGCGTATGAGATTCTGAGCACAACGAACAACTTCCCGGAGTTTACAGGGCGTATTTGCCCGGCCCCCTGCGAGTCGTCGTGCGTGCTTGGTATCAACAAACCACCCGTAGCTATCGAGTTCATCGAAAAATCGATTATCGAGGTGGCTTTTGCTAACGGCTATGTGAAACCCAACCCGCCCCAAAAGCGGACCGGCAAAACCGTGGCCGTTGTGGGTTCTGGGCCGGCGGGTCTGGCGGCTGCGGCACAGCTCAACAAAGCAGGCCATACGGTCACGGTCCTGGAACGAGCTGATCAGATTGGCGGTCTTCTCCGCTACGGTATCCCTGACTTCAAACTCGACAAAGCTGTAATTGACCGGCGACTGGCCGTGATGGAAGCCGAAGGCATTACCTTCCGGACGGGCGTCAACGTGGGTGTCGATCTGAAAGCCTCCGAACTGTTCGATAGCTTTGACCTGGTGTTGCTGGCTGGTGGCTCTACCGTACCGCGCGACCTGCCTATTCCGGGCCGCAACCTCAAGGGGATTTTCCCGGCTATGGAATTTTTGAGCCAACAAAACAAACGCGTAGCCAACCGGCCACTCGAAGTTGACCACCGGGGGGCTGTATACGCCAACGGCGATTTGCAGGCAACCGGCAAGAACGTGGTGGTGATTGGCGGGGGCGATACCGGCTCCGACTGCGTAGGTACGTCGAACCGGCACGGAGCAGCCTCAATCACACAGATCGAGTTGTTGCCCATGCCACCCAAAGACCGGGCCGAAAGCACCCCCTGGCCCAACTGGCCCATGATGCTCCGCACGAGCACCTCGCACGAGGAAGGCTGTGAGCGGCAGTGGTCAATCAATACCAAGGCGTTTATTGGCGACGAAAACGGTAACCTGAAAGCCCTTCAGCTCGTGAATCTGGAATGGAAAAACGAAAACGGCCGAATGCAAATGGTTGAGGTGCCGGGTTCAGAGCGCGAAATCCCGTGCGAACTGGCCTTGTTGGCAGCTGGCTTCCTGCACCCGCAGCAGGAAGGCCTACTGGCTGACCTCGGTGTTGAGCTCGACGAGCGCGGCAACGTGAAAGCCACCAACTACCAAACGAGCATTCCGAACGTGTTTGCCGCAGGCGATATGCGCCGGGGACAGTCGCTGGTGGTTTGGGCCATCTCGGAAGGCCGCGAAGCCGCCCGGGCTGCTGATACCTTCCTGATGGGCGAAAGCATGCTGGAAGCCAAAGCGGAATCGATGCTGGCGGCTGTTTAGTAAGCAAGAAAACGAATGCAAAACGCGCCCGGGATTGCTCCCGGGCGCGTTTTGGCTTTTGTAACAGTGCAATTCACAAACAACTTCTCGAACCTTTTACTTCAACACAACGGTTGCCACAACGGGCTGATGGTCTGAGGGGTAACGTTGCTCAAGAGCGTCGGTCAGTACCGCGTAGTTGTTTACGGCGATGTCTTTGCTCACAAAAATATAGTCGATGCGCTGTTTCATGGGGGCATCAAACTTAAACGCGTTGAACGTCCCTACCGGACCGTAAGGCGGTGTAGCTGTTACGCGGTAGGTATCGTTGAGTAACGTCTCAATGGTTTTTACCTGCTCCGTTTCGGGCGTTGAGTTAAGGTCGCCCACGCAAATAACGGGAGCGTTTTTCGCGATTTCCTTAATCTTCTGCACCATTAGTTTCCCCGATTCGCGCCGGGCTACTACCCCCTGATGGTCGAAATGCACACTGAAAAAGTAGAAGTCTTTTTTGGTAGTCAGGTCTTTGAACTTCGCCCACGAACAAATGCGGTTGCAGCAGGTAGCATCCCAGCCTTTGCCGGGCTTTTCGGGGGTTTCGCTCAGCCAGAAATCACCCGAATCAAGCACCTTGAAACGGTCTTTTTTATAGAAAATAGCCGAGTGTTCGCCCGCTTCCTTGCCATCGTCGCGGCCCTTACCCAAATATGCAAAATCATTCAGCTCGAGCAGGTCATTCATTTGCCCGCGCAGAGCTTCCTGCACGCCAAACAACTCAAAGCCGTGGTACCGAATCAGGCCCTTCACCATCTCTTTACGGTTGGGCCAGGCATTAACACCGTCGTTGGGGGTATTGTACCGCAGGTTGTAGGAAGCCACCCGGATGGGGGCATTTTTCTGGGCCGTGCCTTGGTGGATCATCAACAGGCTACAGGCCAGTAATAAAAAAATGGACTTCATGAAAGGGTATGTTTAGATAACGGCGGCTCAGTTGGTTAACCAGACCCGTCGGGCAAGTTGCCAGAAAGCCGGTTCAGGCACCGTTATCAAACAAATCACCAAGTCGGGATTATTTACCCGTTTGGGCGTTCGGAGCATCTACCGGCTTGGATTCGGGCGAGCCTTTCTGCCGCAGAAAAATCGACAGTACCACAATCGCCAGTACGGATAAAAACTCGCTTTGCCAGTTTTGCAACGACTGAAACCAGAAATCACTCGTCCCCAGAAACGCCCACAGGGTAAGTTGTTCGGGTTGCCCATTCAGGCTTTGCTCCATGTTGTACTGCTCCACACCGCCGAGGGCGTGCAGGAAAAACGAAATCACAAACAAGAGGAGAAACGCCAAACTGAGCGAATTTTTGTACAAGGCCAGTACCCAACCACCCTGCCGAACCGGCCACGGTGCGCCCGGCCGGCCCGCCGACGGTTCGCAGTCAACCTCTTCGGGTTCATCGAGGCTCTTGGATTCTGAGGAGCCTTTCTGGAAGAGCGAGGCCGTCAATAACACATACAAGCCCATTTGCAGAAACTCACTCTCCCAGTTTTCAAAGATCGCTTCGATGCAATGCCCACTGCTAACGTAGGCCACCAACGTCAGTGGAGCCCGACCGTAGTCGGCTAACTCCTCATTAAACGTATGCCAGCCCACCAGAATCTGCCCCATCAGCGTCAGGAGGGTGATGACCAATAAGACCAATGACAGGCCATTTTCATGCAGAAACCGCTTCATAATCAATTGAGTAAGTGAGCAGATCAGCCCATTTTTTTCTTGACGGCCTTGACCCAACTCGGCTCTTCGACCTCATTTTCGAGCAGAAAAGCATATGGGTGCAGTTGCGGAATATGCGCGCATACAATCCGAATTACCGCAAACAGGGGCTCGAACAGGATCATACCCGGAACACCCCAGATCAGCTCACCCAGCACAATGGCGATGATGGTAAAAATCGGACTTAGGTCGAGCTGTGCGCCCATTACCAGCGGCTCGATGATGTTGTTGTCGATAATCTGCGCCGACACGAGCACCGCGAGCGTTGGCAAAAGCATATCGGGCGAGCCACTTACCAACGCCATAAACAACGGGAAAGCCCCTCCAACAAACGCCCCGATGTACGGAATCAGCGTGGGAATCACGGCAACCAGACTCATCAGAATGGCGTTTTCGACACCGACTATTGAAAGCCCAATGCTGTAAAACAGGGCCAAAAATCCCATTGAAACCAGACGACCACTCAGGTACTGCGCGGATACGCTGCTGATCTGACTCAGGGCATCATTGACCGACGGCCGATTTTCGGGCGAGGCCAGTTTCAGGATGAAATCCCTGTATTTTTCGCGCTTCCAGAGCAGGAAAAAGAGGTACAACACCACCAGCACCAGCCCCGTCAGGAATCCCGATAAGCCACCAAAAACGGCCAACAGTGACCCGCTCGATGTACTCGACAGTTTGGAAACCCCTTCTTTGAGCGCCTGTAGCTGCCGTTGCCTACTCACGCCAAACTGCTGCTGAATCCAGGCTTGTGCCTGCTCGATACCGGTAGTCAGCTTGGTTTGAATCTGCGGCCAATCTTTCGAAAAACTGGCGGCCTGCGCATAAATAACCCCGACAAATGACCCAATCAAAAGCAAAAACAGCAGCACGCACAAGAGTGTGGCCCAAATTCGGCCGATGCCCCGGCGTTCGAGCCAGTTACTTACCGGCATAAAGAGTAACGACAGAATGCCGGCAAAGGCTAGGGGCACCAGAAATGGCCGACCGAGATACAATATTCCAATGGCTAAAACGGCAAAAGCCAGCCGGGTATTTACCTGGCTCAACGAAAGTGCTTTCATGGTAGTGTTGGGGTGAGACAATGGTTGCCCGCTTGCGGCACGCTTACGCCCTCGCACTGGCAACCTAACTTTGCAACCGTAAAGACCACCAAACAGACAGACCCGACCAGCGTACGGCCCCTTTTTTTATCCAATGTCCCCAAACGGGTCAGCCAATGCCCTGCCCAAACAGATTTTACCGTTGAGAGCGGCCCGCCTACAGAAGAAACGCCAACGTGAGTCATACATGGCTCACTGCCGAAAACGATGAACCACAACCTCAATAAACCAAAAACGACAAACCACAAACCTGTACGATACGGGCAATTGGTTTTCTTTGTTACTTAGCGTTATGTCGCTCAAAACCCGCGTGCTGCCCCTTTTGGCGGCTTTATCGTTTGCTTCGGCTACGGCACAAACGCTTCCTATCCTCGAACAAACACCGGCCCAGTTGCGCTGGTACCGTATTCGCACCCCGCACTTCTCGGTTTTGTACCCCGAAGGATTTGAGAAACCTGCCCAACGAACCGCGCACCGGCTCGAAGGCGTGTACGAGCCCGTCAGCGCAACCCTCGGCAAACGCCCGCGTCGACTGCCGCTGCTGCTCCAAAACCAGACGACCATCAGCAACGGGTTTGTGACCCTCACGCCCCGGCGGTCGGAGTTTTTTACCACGCCCCCACAAGACCCGTTTTTGCTTGGCACCTACGACTGGCTCGACCTCCTGACGGTGCATGAGTACCGCCACGTGGTTCAGTTCGAAAAAGCCCTGCAAGGATTTGGCAAAGCAGCCTACTACCTGTTTGGCAACAATGCGCTGGCCCTGGCGACATTAGGCGTACCCGACTGGTTTTCGGAAGGCGATGCCGTGGGCGTCGAAACAGCCCTGAGTGGGTCGGGACGTGGCCGGATTCCAAACTTCGACATGGGGTTCCGGGCCAATCTGCTGGCCGGTCGGCGGTTTAGCTACAACAAGGCGGTTGCGGGCTCGTTTCGCGACAACGTGCCCGACCACTATGTACTGGGTTATCTGCTAACCACCAACCTCCGGCGCGAAAACGGGGCCGATGGCTGGAGCCGGGTCCTCAACGAATACTATCACCGGTTTCCGTGGCCGTTTTCGTTCTCAGGTAGTGTAAAAAAGGTAACCGGCTCGCGCGTCGACAATCTGTACAAACGTACCCTCACCGACCTGACCGAAACCTGGACCAAACAACAGGAAGGGCTTAAGCTAACGCGGGCCACGCCCCTGCCCGTACGGCCCGAAAAACGGGTGTTTACCAATTACCAGAATCCGCAGTATGTATCGGATAGCACCCTTCTGGCTTTGAAAACAGGATTAGGCGACATTGCCCAGCTGGTGTTGCTTCGGCGCAACGGTACGGAGAAAAAGGTATTTACCCTCGGTCTGTACAACGACCCCGATATGCTGTCGGTCAATGCCGGGCGGGCTGTATGGGTGGAATTTCGGTACCACCCCCGCTGGGGTCAGAAAGTCTGGTCGGAACTCCGCTCACTCGACCTGACCACCGGCCGCCAAACCCGCCTGACAAGCCAAACCCGCTACACGGCCGTGGCCCTCTCGCCCGATGGTTTTAGCATTGCCGCCGTTGAACATACCGCCGACTACAAAACCCGACTACTCGTGCTCGACGCCGAGACAGGCCGGGTGAAGCAAACGCTGCACAACCCGTTCGACTATTTTTACCTCCACCCCCGCTGGACCGACGACAGTAAATCCATCATCGCCGTGGCCCTCCGCGACGGCCGCAAAACGATTCAGCGTATCGACCCCGTCACAGGCCAACGTACCGACCTGCTACCCGAACTGAACCGCAACATCAGTCACCCCCAACCCTGGGGGCCATACGTCCTGTACAACTCGCCCCAGTCGGGCATCGACAATATTTACGCCGTCGACACACGTAACGGACGCACTTACCAGGTCACATCGCGGCCATTGGGAGCCTACCACGCGGCTATTTCGCCCAACGGCAAACAAATGGCTTTTCATGATTTTTCGGCCGACGGACACCGCGTGCAGGAGATGCCGCTGAATCCGGAAAGCTGGGCACCCGCCACCGAAGTAGACGACCGAACTGTACGGTATTTTGGCCCGCTCGTAGCGCAGGAGCCCGGTGTGGCGCAGGCTCGCGTTGCCCTGAGCGACTCGGCACCGCTACCGGCCCCCTTCCCGGTTTCGCGGTTTCGGCGGTTGCCACACGCGCTGAATATCTACGGCTGGGGACCTATTTTCTCGTCGACAGGGCAGGAATTGACGCTCGGCATCGACTCGCGCGATTTGCTGGCCACCACGCAGCTCTCCACGGGTTTTCTGTACAATCAGGCCGAACGAACCGGCGCTTTTTTTGCCAATGCCAGCTACCAGGGTCTGTTTCCGGTATTTGACCTGTCGTTTCAGTCGGGCCGTAACCAGACAAGTGTTTACGTGGACCGGCGGCTTCCGCTCGACAGCCTGCGTTCCGACACCTGGAACTACAATCAGCTTACGGCCGGTATCCGACTACCGTTTCAGCTCACCCAAACAAAATACCGGCAGAGCCTGACCCTTTCGGCGCAGTACAACCTGATTCAGGTATCGGGCTACGACCTGCCTGCCCGGCCACTCAATGAGGTTGGGGGAGCCCGCGTACTCAACGCGCTCAGTTACGGGCTCACGTACCAACGGCTCCTGAAACAAAACAAGCGCGATGTAGCGCCCCCCTGGGGGCAAGCCCTGAACCTGACCTGGCGTACAACGCCCTTTGGCGGGGCCTTGCGGGCCGAACAGCTCAGCCTCCAGAGTAACCTGTTTTTCCCCGGCCTTATCAAGCATCACTCGCTACGCTTGCGGGGTGGCTACCAGCAACAGTTTCAGGACACCTACCGGTTTAGCCCGGCTACGTTCTACCCGCGCGGGCAACTGTACACCAGTTTCGACAAACTTTGGGTGGGCGGGGCCGAATACCGATTCCCCGTGGCCGACACCCACTGGAACATCGGGCGGCTGGCCTACATTCAGCGCATCAAAGCGGCCGGATTTTACGATGCCGCCCAGGGCGATGTGCAGGTAGCGGTTGTGAATCAGAACGGGCAGTTATTACGCTTCGAGAACCGACGCCGAAACCTCGCAACCGTCGGGGCCGACCTTTCGTTTGTGTTTAACGTGCTGCGGTTCCGGTTGCCGTTTGAGGTAGGAGCGCGGGCAACCTACGCCCTCAATACGGGCGAGTTTCAGATAGAACCTCTGGTGCTCGATATTGGCTTTTAATGGAGTGTGAAGGGTGGCACGCTTAGTGCGTGCCACCCTTCACACTATTTTACCCGTAAAATCTCGCCGTTATAGTTCATATACACCGTAAAATCGGTGGTTTGGGCGGTTTCAGGGTCGCGCAGGCGCATGGTCAGGCTTACATACTTCTGGCTGTTGAAGGTCGGTTTATACTGCACTGATTGCAGCACTCCCTTTTCAATCACGGCGTCGCTCTCGGAGAAGTAGCCCAAATCTTCTTTAATCAGGGTGCGTCGAAAAACCGGTTTCCCCGATTTACGGGTAGCTGTCACATCAACCAAATTATTAAAGTAACACCCATCGGGCCCCGGCGTTGTGTTGTCGGCCTGGTTGAGCGTCAACGTCACTTTCAGGTCTTTGCCCGACTCCTGGTATTCGTCGGCTTTACCCAGTTTGGCCGGCTCAACCACCGACTTGCAGTTTTCGGGCTTGGCCGGGGCTGCTGCCGTCACCGAGTCGGCCGGGGTGGTGGATGCACTGTCAGTTTGGGCGGTTTCGGAACGGCCGCAGGCAGCCAGAACGGCCATCAGGCTCAGAGTAAGGACGCTTTTTTTCATAACACAAACGAAGACTAAACCAGACAGCCAGCGCCGACGGGCGTTGCGGGTCGACGCTGGCTGTGAATCGGGCTCAAAGAAAACCTAAAAATCGATTCGGTAGTAAAACACCGGCAGAAAGCCCAATTGATACTCCTGCTTGATAAACGAGCCATCGGGCTGGGGCGCGTAGCTGAGCGACAGTAAATTCTCGATACCCAGAATGTTAACCAGATCCACGGCAATGGTGTGCGTCAGGCGGCCACCCCGGGCGTTCATTCGGTTCATTTTATAATCGACCTTAATGTCGAACCGACGATACGGCGCAAACTGAAGCGTATTGCGGGTCGCATCCTTGAACAGAATCTCCTGCGCCAGTTGCGACGCGGCCTCATCGACCGGGCCGTACCAACGCCCACCCACAGCCGTGTATTTGGCCCCTACATTCAGACTATTCCGCTTGCCCTGCCCACGTTCAAACGTAAACTCTTTGGCCACCAGCGCGTTGAAAGCGTAGCGCCCGTTGAAATCAGTATTCCGCAACACTCCGTCGGAACCCCGGTAGCGGGCATCAAACAGCGACCCCGTCACAAGAAAGTAATAACTGTTGCTGAAGAATTTTTCGAGCGTCAGCTCAACCCCGTAGTTGCGCCCGGTGCCACCGTTGTAGAGTTTCTGTGGAAACACACGTGTAAAACCCGCCCCGGTGTTCAGAATCGAAAACGAAGTGCGCCCTTCCTCCACCGGCACATTGAACAAATGCTGGTAGTAGGCTTCCAGCTTCAGACGCATGTTGCGGCCCAACAGACGGTCGTAAGCAGCCACGTAATGCCAGCTTTTGGTAAGCCCTATCTCGCGGTTCAGCTCTCTCATGGGCGTGGGCCAGAACGACGACGTAAGGTCGGGCGTCTGGTAGAAATACGCGTACGTTGGCATCATCTGGCTATGTAGGCCCACGGCCACGCTCAATTTCTGGCGGTTAGGCAGCTCGTACACCAGCCCAGCCCGGGGCTCCACCGGCGATACACTGTTTTTGTTCAGGGTAAAAATGGTACTCGTCAGCCCGGCACTTAGGGTCAGTTTTTCGGTCAGATTGGTGCGCCACTGTACAAACGGTTGCAGCAGCAGAGCCGTTGTACGGGTATCCCAGCGAGGTTGCCAGGGCCGTAATTCGGCCACCACACCCGGCCGGGTAACCACTACCCGCACGCTATCGTAGAGGTTGAAAAAGTACGTGTCTGCGTTCAGGCCCGCCTTGAGCGAGCTACGGGCGTTGAATTTATGGGTCAACGCAAGCGATACCGACGCCTTGGTATCGGCAAAGCGGTAATCGAGAATGGGGGCAATCCGATCAATCACAAAGCGGTCGTTTTGCACGGCAGGCTTACCGTCGGGGCCATTCCGCAAAAAAAGATAGTTGTGGTTGGCATCCTGCACTGTACCCGACGCAGCTACCGTCGCCTTGAGGAACGTTTGGCGGCTGAGTGGCTTTTCAAACGTCAGACCCGACACAAACATGCGCGAGGTGTAGTACTGATCGCGGTCGTTCTGACCGAAAATATTCCGATCCGACACCGACTGCTCACTGACCAGAATATCAACCGTACTGGTACCGCCAAAGCCCCAGAATGAAAGCCGCCCACCGGGGGCACCGTCGCGCCCTTTGAGCGGAAAACTAAACCGAAACGATGCATCCTGATACGTCGGGACAGCCTGCGTGCCAATATCGATGCCTATTTTGTTGAACAACCACAGGTTGGCGTACCGGTACGTAACCAGGTACGACGCGCCCGACTTGCGCGAGAGTGGCCCCTCCGCCATTGCTTCGGTTCCGAGAAAACCGAACTGAAGCGACCGCTGATGCCGCTCGTTGTTACCATTACGTAGTTTCAGGTCGAATACCCCGGCAATACCGTTACCGAATTCGGCCGGGAAAGCCCCCGTAAAAAAGTCGGAGTTGGCGAGGGTGTTGTTGCGAATAATGCTCACCGGCCCGCCCGACGTACCCGGTATGGCAAAGTGATTGGGGTTTGGAATACTGATTCCCTCGACCCGCCAGAGTACTCCGCTGGGCGAATTACCCCGAATCACGATGTCGTTGCGCGAGTCGTCGGCCCCCTGTACCCCGGCAAAGTTCGACGCCATCCGGGCGGGTTCGCCCCGGCTCCCCGCGTACCGGTCGGCCTCATCAACCGTAAACTGCCGGGCCGACACCAGGGCCATCTCGTTTTTAGCATCGCCCGTGCGTTGCGCTTTCACGGTCACGGTTGCGAGTTCGTTTATGGCTTCGTCGAGCTCCACATCCAGAATAGTCTCGCGACCAGCATCCACGACAATGTTGTTCAACAGGGCATTTTTATAGCCGATGAGCGTAACGAGCACTGTTTGCCGACCAACCGGCACATTGGGCAACCGGAACCGCCCAAGCGTATCGACCGTAGTGCCGGTGGTGGGTTTATTGGCTTTATCAAGCAGTTGAACGGTCGCGCCGAACAAAGGGTACTTCGATTCCCGGTCGACAACCCGACCGCGCAGCGTTTGCGTGGGTTGAGCCCAGGCCATAGCCGAGCTAAGTAGCAAGCCCAAAAATGGTAGTAAGTGTTTCATGGGGAAAAGGTAAGTAAGAACGAGAAAAACGGTTTCTCGTCGGATGGTGAGTTAGTAAGCGAAAATTGGTGGTTGAGGGGTAGCGCAGCAAAACAAATTGAATGTACGGTAAACAAAGTTTATGGTTAAACAGATTACCCCCTTCTGATGCCTGACTGCCACTCGAACGATAATGTGGATATTCCGGTTAAGGAATTGTATATTTGAAAAATTAAGCGGTAAACTGGCCGGGAACCAAAGGTCAGTTGCAGTTGCATTCACATTTTATTTCTCTGCACGTGACCTTTCACGACTTTAACCTCCACGACGACGTACTGACGGGCGTCGACGCCATGAATTATCAGCAGGCCACCCCGATTCAGCAGATGGCCATTCCCAAGATCATCGAGGGCAAGGACCTGATCGCCTGCGCACAAACCGGTACCGGCAAAACAGCCGCTTACCTCATTCCACTGCTCGACAAAATCTCGCATGCCGGGCATCAGCACACCAGTACGCTTATTCTGGTCCCCACCCGTGAACTGGCTAAACAGATCGACGAGCAGGTCGAGGGGTTTGCCTATTTTGTGTCGGCCACGAGCATTGCGCTCTATGGCGGTGGCAAAGGTGAAAACTGGGATCAGCAACGCAATGCCCTTACGACTGGTGCTGATATTATTATTGCTACACCGGGCCGTTTGATGGCGCATATGCAGCTGGGCTACGTGAAGTTCGACCAGCTGAATTATCTGGTACTCGACGAAGCCGACAAAATGCTCGACATGGGCTTTTCCGACGATATTCTGAAAATTGTGCGCGAATTGCCAAAAAACCGGCAAACGCTCATGTTTTCGGCCACCATGCCCGGCAAAATTCGGGAGTTTGCGAAGAAGCTGCTGACGAATCCCGACGAGATTACACTGGCGGTTTCGAAACCAGCCGAGAAAATTGACCAGCAGTTCTATCTGGCTAAAGACCACCAGAAACTCCCCCTGCTGATGCACCTCATTCAGCAAGCCAACGCCCAAAGCATGGTACTGTTTACCTCGCGTAAGTCGGAGGTGAACCCCATTGTGCGCGCCCTGACGAAACTGGGCTACGAAGCCCACGGTATCTCGTCGGATATTGAGCAGGACGAACGCGAAAAAGTGCTGCGGGGCTTCAAAAACAAGCAATTCCCGATTCTGGTCGCTACCGATGTACTTTCACGCGGTATCGATATTGACAGTCTGAGCCACGTGGTGAACTACGATGTACCACGCGATGCCGAAGACTACGTACACCGGATTGGCCGCACCGCCCGCGCCGAAAATACCGGCACTGCCATCACGTTCGTCAATGAGATGGATATGCAGCGGGTGCGGAAAATCGAGCGGCTTCTCGACAAAAAGCTTGAAAAACGAGCCATCACCGAAGAACTGGGCCTCGGCCCCGCCCCCTCGGAAAACGGTGGTGAACGACCCGGTGAGCGCGGCCGCAACGACCGACCCAAGTCTGGCAAACGAAACGACCGCCGACCTGAACGTAACGAATCGCCCCGCTCCGAAGCCCCCCGCCCCGAAGCACAGGCGAATGCCGATACCCCCCGCCCCAAAAACCGCAATCGCAAACGCGGTGGTCGCGATGGCAAACCCGGCACACCCCGCCCAGAAGGTACCGTTGCCGCTCAGGCAAGCGGAGCTGTTGAGGGCGAAGTCGTAGCTAACCCAGCCGTTGGAACAACCGAGGGAGAGGCCAAAAAGCCGCGTCGGCGCAACCGCAACCGGGGTCGTAAGCCCAGTACGCAGGGCGAAGGCGCACCCGTACAACCCTCCATTGAAGCATAACGAACCATGTTCAGCGCCATTCACCCTAAATTGCCCATGCGCGACAAGCAGGTCACGCAGGCGTTTTACGTAAATCAATTGGGCTTTACGGTGGGTGGTAACTACCCGGATTACCTGATACTGTACCGGGATGAGGTGGAAATTCACTTTTTCCATTTCCCCGACCTTGACCCGCATCAGAACTATGGGCAGGTTTACATCCGCACGAGCCATATCGATGCGGTTTATCAGTCGCTGGTGCAAAACGGAACCCCGATTCATCCTAACGGTGCATTGGCCGTAAAGCCGTGGCATCAAAAAGAGTTTTCGGTACTCGATCCCGACAGTAACCTGCTTACGTTTGGGCAAGCTCTGTAAACAGACTCTCCTACCAGCCCGTACCGGGCCATTCACTTTTTTTAGCTTCTTCACAGGTGACCTTATCAGTATGATGAGGTTACCTTTTGTTTTTGTCTATAGGGATTTAGCGACGACCTTTGTAGCGGCCAAATGCGTGCTGAACGCAACCGGCTTACCCACTTACAAAACCACTTACAGACTATTTCGTGAATCGTTTACTGCTACTAGTGTGCCTGGGCTGGCTATCGTTACCGGCCTGGGGTCAAAAAAAGAACGACGCTTTTCAGTACCATATTTCCAGAGCCACCTCGCCGATTCGGATCGACGGAGCCGCCGACGAAGCTGCCTGGCAGAGTGCACAGCTTGCTACGGACTTTTACATGGTGCTCCCGATGGACACCAGCCGGGCCCGAATCCGCACCGATGTTCGGATGGCTTACGACGACAATAACCTGTACATGGTGGCCATTTGCTACCACCCCGAAAATCAGCCCTACGTAGTCGAATCGCTCCGACGGGACTGGAATTTTGGTAAAAATGACAATTTTCTCCTGTTTCTGGATACGTTCGATGACCAGACTAATGGGTTTAGTTTCGGGGCCAACGCCGTAGGGGCACAATGGGACGGCCTCATGTTTGAAGGGGCCAAAATCAATACCAGCTGGGACAACAAGTGGTACTCGGTGGTACGCAACTACCCCGACCGGTACGTGTTCGAAGTAGCGATCCCGTTCAAGACCATCCGGTACAAAAAAGGCGTTACCCGATGGGGTGTCAACTTTAGCCGGCAAGACCTGACAAGCACCGAAAAATCGTCGTGGACACCTATTCCCCGGCAGTTTCCGACGGCATCACTCGCTTACACAGGCACCCTCGTGTGGGACCAGGCACCTCCGCAGGCCGGGCCGAACATTTCGGTGATTCCGTACGTGCTGGGCTCTACTGCCCGCGATTTTTCAAAAACTGGTCGGCCGGCCCCAGAAGCTACCATTGGGGGCGACGCCAAAGTGGCTCTGACCTCGTCGCTCAATCTGGACCTGACGGTGAACCCCGACTTTTCGCAGGTGGAGGTAGACCGGCAAGTGACCAACCTCGACCGATTCGAACTGTTTTTCCCCGAACGGCGGCAATTTTTTCTCGAAAACGGTGATCTGTTTGCCAACTTCGGCTATACCAATATCCGGCCGTTTTTCAGCCGTCGGATCGGGTTGGGCGTTCCCATCCGGTACGGCGCCCGCCTGAGTGGCAAGCTGAACAAGGACTGGCGAATTGGGGTCATGCACATGCAAACGGGCGAAGTCGACGATGTAAACCTGCCCCGGCAGAACTTCACGGTAGCGGCTCTGCAACGGCGTGTAGCCGCCCGCTCAAATGTGGGGCTACTGATGATTAATAAGCAGTCGATGAACTACGAGCCTCGGGAGAACTTCCCCAGCTATTCGCAATACAACCGCAATCTGGGGCTCGAATACAACCTGGCATCGGCTAATAATCTCTGGACGGGTAAGGCCCTGTACCTGAAATCGTTTTCGCCCAACAGCCAACCCGACAATGGCGTTATGGCGGGCAACCTCCAGTACAATAACCGCAAATGGCTCATCAACGGTCAGTACGAGTACGTTGGTACCAACTACAACCCTGAGGTGGGATACGTACCTCGGCGCGGCTACCAGAAGTTCAACGCCCAGATTGGCTATCTCTTTTTTCCGAAAGGTGGCAGCATTCTGAGCCACGGCCCTCAGCTCAACACCACCGTGTTTATGAACACGAAGCTGGATCGGCAACTCGACAACGAGCACTACATTTTATACGGTCTGCAATTCCGAAACAAAAGCACCTTTGCAGGCTGGGTAGCCTCCAATTTTGTACGACTCCTGGCCGACCTCGACCCCACCAACAGCGGCAAAGCCCGGTTAGGCACCGGTACGCTTCACTACTGGCGGGCCTGGGGAACCGAGTTTGTGTCACGGCCACAAAGCATGTTCACCTACGGCTTTTCGACCCGGTACGGCGGCTTTTACGATGGCGGCACCCGCCTGAACATTACCACCGACATGGCCTACCGGATTCAGCCTTACGCCAGCCTCGCCCTCACTTCCAGCTACAACCGCATTGATCTGCCCAACCTATCTGGCCTGACGACGTTCTGGCTGGTAGGTCCCCGGCTTGATCTGACGATGACCAACACGCTTTTTGTCACAGCCTTTATGCAGTATAATGAGCAAGCCAAGAACGTAAACCTCAACACCCGCGTGCAATGGCGGTACAAGCCCGCGTCTGACTTGTTCATCGTGTACACCGACAATTACCTGCCCGAAAATTTTCGGGTCAAAAACCGGGCGCTCGTATTCAAGCTGACCTACTGGTGGAATGTGTAAATACCACATCTCTTTCAAAACGGCAACGCCCCCGGCAGACCAAATTGGTTACCGGGGGCGTTGCCGTTTTGAAAGCAGATAAGTACCGAGTTAGAATACAATGAACAATGAACAATTAATAGTTTGACAGTCAAGTTAATAACCTACTCCCTATTTTGCATTGTACATTATCCATTATACGTCTATTGTACATTCACTCATCAACGTCCCATTACTAATCGGGTTTGGGCGGGCGCTTTGTCGGCCTCGCCGAGCTGCACATTGAACATGCCCTCCTTTTGCAGATTCCGGTCGATGGCAAGGGTCACGGTATGCATACCCGCGGGTAGTTCGAGCAGGGTGCCCCGGTCGGTCAGTTTGAGGGGACGGTTGCCCACCCAGGCGGTCAGGCCAGCCGTTGTGCTCAGGTCCAGATTCACATTGCCTTTGGTCAGCACCTCCAGGTCGAACCGGACCACACTGTGCCGACGCCCACCAGCCAGTTCAATAACAGGTAACTCGGCCACGGGAACCGAGCCCGCTACGGTGCTGTAGATTGGTTGAGCGGCCAGTTTGGCATTGTCACGGACCAGATAACCCAGCCCTTCGTCGCGGAGTTTACGGCTCAATTCGGGCGAAGGCGCTACCGTGCTCCACCGACGCACAAACCGCGTATTGGGCACGCGGAACTGCCCGGATTCACCCATTTTGGTCAGAAAACTCACCAGATTCATAAACTCCTCTTTGTCCAGAGTAGCCGTCAGTCCGGCAGGCATGAGCGAGCCCGGCACTTTCTCAATCACGTTGATCTGGCTTTTCGGAACTGATACCTCAGCCCCCGTTACGTCGCGCAGAACAATATCGGAGGTGCCGTTGCTGACCAGATACCCCATCAGCTCGGAGCCGTCTTTTTTGGCCACCCGCTGCAATTCATATCCTTCTTTAATGGACTGGCTGGGGTACAGAATCGAGCGAATAATGGTTTCGGCCGGTGAGCTGGTACCAAGGCTACTCAGGTCGGGGCCAATGCGCCCGCCAGCCCCACCAATGGCATGGCACGACTGACAGGCCAAACCCGCACGCCGGTACACCATCTCACCTTTGACCGGGTCGGCGGTTTCTTTCACCACTTTCGCCATGGCCGCAATATCTGACGCACTCAGCTCCTGCGGCATTTTTTCGGCCGGTAATACCCCGCCCGATGCCTCAATTGCCTTAATGAGCTGCGCCACGGTTTCATCACCGCGCCGATTCCAGGGCACATGGCGCTGCATTGCCTGTCGACCCACCGTAGCCAGAGCGGCCGGAACCTTGCGGGCCGTAAGTTCTTCAGCCAGCATACGAGCCCCCTGTTTGTGCACCAGAAACGCCCTAAACAAATCGGTCACGTCGGTGTCGGCGGGTAAGGTACGCAGCAGGTTGCCCGCTATTGGGGCAGCCTCAGCCGGATTAGCAACAGCCAGTTGAGCCGCTGCCGCCAGCCGCAGCTCGACCGGATTTTTGGCACCGGTCATATCGGCCAGGGCTTGGCGGGCAACGTCGCTATTCATGGCGGCCAGTGAGCTGAGAGCCGCTTTACGCAACGTTTTATCGTCTTTACGAGCCAGAGCCGTGAGCGTAGTGGTTTGGTCTTCCATCTTCCACAGGCCCAGCAGCCGAACGGCACTGGCAGCCACCGCTTCGTCGTCGCTATTCATCAAACCGGTTAGCCGGGCGTTGTTACCCGATGGTTTTTCGCCCCGGCGGGCGGCCTCTTCCAACGCGCCCAACTGGGCAGCCACCGTTTTCGAGTCCGCTGTTTGCTGCAACGCCTTGTCGAATACCACCGACAGATCGGCGGGTTTACCAAATTTTGCCAGGGAGGCCAGCACATCTTTCTGGTACTCGGCAGGCACCTGATTTTGACCGTACATCCGGGCCAATTGCGCTACGGCCTCGGGGCTACTCACCGATTTGAGGGCGAAAACCGTTTTCTGGGGTGACCCGAAAAAGTCGGCATCCGTTTTTAGCCGGGGAGCCCAGTACGTCTCTCCTTCGCGAACGGTTTGCCAGAGCGCAAAATCCAGAAACTCATCCATTGGTTTATCCAATGCCGCCAGAGCCGTCCGCACCGCTTCGGGAGTTTTTATCTGTCGCAGGGCAATCACCGCTTCGAGCCGAACCTGTGGGTGCGGATCGGCCACCGCCTTCGTAAGCAGGGCGGGTACATTGGCAACCTTACCCGGCCATACCTGCAAGGCACGCAGGGCCGCAGCCCGCGCCCGGTGGTTTTGCGCGTTCAGGAGCCGCAACAACAACGGTTCATTGGCCACTTCGAGCGTTTGGTACGTCCAGAGTGCTTCGAGCAGGTGGTGCTCATGGTCAGGGTGATTTTTATCCAGCCCATCCACCCATTGCCGCAGGGCCGGGATTAACTCGGCAGCGCCACGTGCTTTGAGCACCTGTTTGGCCTGTAGGCGGGTCCAGTCTTCGGGAAGTTTGAGCATGTCGAGCAACTCACTCACCGACGCTTTGCTCAGGGGGGGCTTTTTCACCAAAGGCCGGTTTTTAGCCACAATACGCCAGATACGACCATGCTCCTGGTCGCGCCGGGGATCGTGAAAATCAACCTCACCGTGCTGAATAATTGGGTTGTACCAGTCGGCTACGTAGATGGCTCCGTCGGGACCTACCGAAATATCAACGGGCCGGAACGCTACGTTATCCGTCCAGAGCAAATCGTCGAGCTGCCGCGAGGCATAGCCGCTCCCCTGCTCTTCGAGTTTAAACCGGTTGATTCGGTTCGCCCGAAAATCATTGGTAACGAGCGTACCCTGCCACGAATCGGGCATGTGCCGCCCCGACACCACTTCGAGCCCGGAGTGTTTGGGCTGCCCTGGGTTCAGGCCGCGCAAAATACGGGCCGCACCGGGTGCGGTAACAAACGTAGCACCGGGAAACGCGTAGTTGATCCCTTCGCCCCCGGCACCGTCGGTCAAAAACGACTGCCCCCATTTATCGAATTGCAGCCCCCAGGGGTTCACAAGCCCTTTGGCATACACATCAAGCTCGCGCTTTTTGGGGTTCATCTGCCAAACCCCACCGCCTTCGAGCCGCTTGATCCCCGAGGGAGTTTCGACGTGGCTGTAGATGTAAATTGACTGATTGAAATACAGTAGCCCTTCGGGACCCCAGCGGAACGTATGAATGAGGTGGTGGGTATCGGCCGTTCCAAAACCGTTCACAATCCGACGTCGTTGGTCGGCTTTACCATCGCCGTCGGTATCGGCAAAGTGCAGAATTTCGGTCGAATTGGCTACGTACACGCCCCCGTCGCCGGGCAAAATACCCGTGGGGGTGAGCAGCCCTTCGGCAAAAATGGTCGACTTGTCGGCCTTGCCGTCGCCATCGGTATCTTCGAGTACAAAGATTTTATCGTTGGCCTCTTCGCCGGTTTTAAGGTGCGGGTAGGCTGTGCTACTCACAACCCACAACCGCCCGTCGGCATCCCAGTTCATCTGAATGGGCTTGGCCACGAGCGGGTCGGCGGCAAAAAGCGTAACCTCGAAACCATCGGCAATCTTAAACGATTCGAGTTCGCGCTTGATGTCGGGCTTCGGAATATCGGTCAGATTCTCCTGATGAACGGTGGCGGTAAGAATCAGAAAAACCGGGACGCTCAACAGGGTTGAGAGGGGCTTGGGAAACCAGCTTGTTTTCATCACGTTCGGTTTACTTCAAAAGGGTAAGTTGATAAACTCTTGGTTTGGGGGTGCGGGTAAGCGAAATCTGACTTTCAAGCCACCGGATAATAAAGTTCTGCTCTTCGAGTCCTTTCACGTGCCGGCCCTGCTCGTACGAGCGAAAGCCGAGAATATACGTGGTGTTGAGCGGCCGGTACTGAAAGTAAAACAGCTCGTTCTTTTTATTGATCAGGTGACGCAGGTCGCGGGCCTGTTCTACGCTGCTTCCCTGCCGAATTTCGACGCCATTGGCCCAATCATTGGCCGATGCCGTCACGACCTCGGCCTTGTCAATATGGAGGGTGTAATAGCCTTTTCTCAAGCCCTTCACGGTCAGAACATTCCCTTTTTCGGGCACAGCCTGCGGGTCGGTGGGTTTGGGCAGTGGCAACAGGCGTTCATCTACGGTAAACTGAATCCGCTCGGCTTTTGGGTCAGCGGTTGCCGCCCGCACCGGCCCCGACGCATCGACCGAAGCCTTACCCACCGTTACCTGAATGGCCTCATTTCGCGCGGGTAGGCCCAGCCGGTCTTCGAGTAGGGTGGCCAGTCGGTAGTAGCCTGCTTCGTTCAGGTGGATACCGTTTTCGGTGATGGTTCGCTTGTCGGGGATAGCCGCCAACGGACCGAACAGATCAACGTACCGTTTGCCCCGGTCGGTGGCTATTTTGGCAATTGCCCCGGCGTATCGCTGCAACATGGCGTTGTACTCAGCCCGGTTGGGAATAGAGTCAGACAACACCGGAATCGTCGACAGCAGCACTGCCTGCGCCCCCAGTTGGTCTACCTTATCCACCAGTTTATTCAAGCCTTCAACAAACCGGGGCAAACCGGCTTCGCCCTCCTGCGCTTCAATGTTGCCGTAACCAATAAACACAACCGTCGGCTGCGCCTTGGTCAGGTGTTCCATGAGTAGTTCGTAGGCCGTGGGCGGGTTGGTAATAGTGCTGCGGGCTACACCGTACACGTTGTCGCCGGTCCAGCCAATGTTCCGAAACGTAACCTCTTTGTCGGGCCAGCGGGTGGTCAGGGCCAGTTCCAGATACCCGTACTGAACGTCGTTTTCAAAGAGGGAATTGCCTACAAACACCACGCGGTCACCTTTTTTGAGGGTAAACGGAGCCGCCGATGGCGAATTGGTCTGGGCGGTAACGGGTTTGGAAACCAGAAGAGTGAATAGAAAAAAACAAATCAGGGAAGCCCCTGCCTTTAACCTTCTCATACGGTATGTTGTAAAGGGGGTAGTCGGTTGATCGACGTACATGTGGTGATCTTGTGTAAAAAGTTAGGAAAGCCTGCAACTACTTGTTTCGCTTACCTCATCCTTCCTAAGCCTGCCCACCAACTACTCGTCGACCAGCGCTCGAAAGCACATTTTGACAGCAAAAGCCCCCAGCAGGGCGTAACAGAAACCACTTGGGTTGTTACGCTCCGCTGGGGGCTTAAAAATTTTGGCGGCCATTCAACGAGTCGTGCACAAGTCGTGCACATTAAATCTCGGGGTACTTGTCTCACTCTTTGGAAACTCGCTCAATCGCTCTATTACTTACGCGACCAGTTCGAGCAGGTGATCCTGCTGAAGCACGGCCCGCTGCCGCTCGCTCAGGCTATCCGATGCTTTCATCAACGGCAACCGAACATGCCCCTCAATGAGGCCCATAATTTCAAGGATGTTTTTCACCCCAACTGGGTTGCCTTCTTCGTATAACAGGGGATCGATACGCAGGAAATGACCCAGTTCTTTCGACGCAAAAGCGAAATCACCGTGCAAGGCAGCATCGACGAGAGCGCTGAACCGGGCTGGTAAAGCGTTGGCAATAACCGACATCACGCCCACGCCCCCGATACTGATGATGGGCACAGCCTGCACATCGTCGCCCGAGATAAGGAGGAAATCTTCCGGCTTGTCGCGGGCAATTTCCATGCACTGCTCAATAATGCACGAAGCCTCCTTTACTCCGATGATGTTGGGGTGCTGGGCCAGCGTACAAACGGTCTCGGCGGTCATGTTGATGCCGGTCCGGGGCGGAATGTTATACAGAATTACGGGTACCGGCGAGGCATCGGCCACACGGGTGAAGTGTTCGATCACCCCCCGCTGACCCGGTTTATTGTAATATGGACAAACCGACAGGATGGCGTCAACGCCTTCGAGGTCAGTTTCTTTAAGCGTGTTCACAACGTCGGGCGTCACATTTCCCCCTACCCCGTACACGATGGGCAGCTGTTTCGGATTATTCTCCTTCAGGTACTGCAACAACTGTTTCTTTTCCGCTTTCGTCACCGTCGGCGACTCGCCGGTTGTGCCTTGCAGCACGATGTAGCGCACTCCTCCGTCTGAGACGTGCTGAATCAGACGGCCAAAGCCGTCAAAATCAATAGAATGGTCGGCGTGAAATGGCGTGACGATAGCCACTCCGACACCGTGAAAGCGATTGTTCATCAATCAGATTTAGTTGTGCAAAGATGGCTCCGACCTGAACCGGGCCACCCCAGCCGTATTATCACAAAGTTACGTCAATTACGTCAACATCGCCATGAACTCGTCCTCACTAATCATCGGAACGTTAAGGCTTTCGGCCTTACTTACCTTCGAGGGACCCGCATTTTCGCCCACAATAAGGAAGTTCAGTTTTTTTGAAACGCCACTTACCAGCTTGCCTCCGTGTGCGGCAATCTCGGCTTCGAGCTGCTCGCGGCTGAAGTTGGCAAACGTGCCCGTGTAAAGGAAGGTTTTACCAGTAAGCCGATCACTGCGCACCTCTACTACTTTGCGCTCACCCACAAACTGAAGCCCAGCCGCCCGCAACCGTTCCACGTAGTCCCGATTGTCGGGGTCGGCAAACCATTTGGCCACGCTTTGGGCAATCCGGGGCCCTACCTCCGGCACCGTTATCAGCACCTCCAGCGGAGCAGCCATCAGCGCGTCCATGGTCCCGAAATAGTCAACCAGTTTTTCGGCCGTTGTTGCCCCTACGTACCGGATGCCAAGTGCAAACAGCACATTGGTAAACGGTTGCTCCCGCGATCGTTCCACCGCTTTCAGGATATTGTCGACGGTTTTCTGACCAAATTTCACGGTGCGGGCTTTGCCAGGTTCCTCTGCCGGGGACCGCCCCGAACCATCGTCGGGCAAACTGGATGTGGCCGGGTAGGTTTTTTCGAGTCCGAGCAGCTTTTCGGTCGTCAGCTCATACAAATCGGCGGGCGATTGCACCAGCCCCCGCTCAATAAGCAACTCAATTTTTCCTTCGCCCAGGCTCTCGATATTCATAGCCCGTCGCTGAATGAAATGCTCGAACCGGGCCTGCCGCTGCGGAGGGCATCCTTTCTCGTTGGGGCAGTAGAAATGAGCCTGAACGCCCCCCCGTTCGTCTTCCATACGCACCAACGGGGTTTGGCAGGCGGGGCAGTTAGTTGGGTAAATAATGGGCCGCACGGCATCGGTGCGCTTGGTCAGGTCAACACCAGTAACTTTCGGAATAATCTCTCCGCCCTTTTCTACAAATACCGTGTCGCCCAACTGAACCCCTAATCGTTCGATTTCATTGGCATTGTGTAACGACGCCCGTTTGACCACCGTACCCGCCAGCAATACCGGAGTCAGATTAGCCACCGGCGTAACGGCCCCCGTGCGCCCTACCTGATAGGTAACGTGGTTGAGCGTTGTACTGGCGGCCATCGCCTTGTATTTAAAAGCAATTGCCCAGCGGGGACTTTTGGCCGTGTAGCCCAACTCGCGCTGCTGAGCGTAGCTATTCACCTTAATAACAATGCCATCGGTAGCCAATGGCAGCTCGAATCGTTTGGTATCCCAGTCGTTGATAAACTGCATCACCTCCCGAATATCGGCACACTTCCGCCACGTTGGCGACACATTGAAGCCCCAGCCTTTGAGCGCAATGAGGCTTTCCTCATGGGTTTTGAACACCTCCTCGTCGGCCAGAAATGAGTACAGATAACAGTCTAACCGGCGCTGGGCCACAATCCGGGAATCCTGTTGCTTAAACGTACCTGAAGCCGCATTACGGGGGTTAGCCAACAGAGGCTCTCCAATATCCTCACGTTCTTTATTGATCCGTTCAAACTCGGCGATAGGCAAGAACCCCTCCCCCCGAACTTCAAACAAGGCGGGCACCGGTGTAGATGCTTCCGGGCTTTGCCCCATGCGGTCGCTCACCCGAAGCGGCAGGGTACGGATAGTACGAATGTTAGCCGTGATGTCGTCGCCCCGAACACCGTCGCCCCGGGTGGCACCTTGCACCAGCACCCCATTTTCGTAGGTCATACTCAGGGCCACGCCGTCGAACTTCAGCTCACAAACGTATTCAAACGTCTGTCCGTCGAGGCCACGCCGAACCCGATTGTCAAACTCAACCAGTTCGGCTTCGGAATAGGTGTTACCAAGCGAGAGCATCGGAAACCGGTGATACACCGTAGCAAACTCCTTGCTGATACCACCACCCACCCGGTTAGTAGGCGAGTCGGGGCGTTTAAATTCGGGATATTGGGCTTCGAGAGCCGTTAACTGCTCCAGCATCCGGTCGAACGTAAAATCGTCCACTTCCGACACGCTGTTCTGGTAGTATTGGTGATTGTAATAATTGAGCTGGTCTGTTAGCCCATTTATCTGCTCCTGGGGCGACATGTACTAGTGCGTTGTATTGGGTAGGCCGGTACCCAACCGATGGGGCACCTCCGACAACAAAGCTACTACCCAACGGCCAACCTTCCATACCTTCTGCCCCAGTTCAGATGGCCAATATCCGACAGCCCACCTCGGGCTTTTCGGCAAAAAAAGTTAGTTTTACGGACAGAAAACCACTTAGTAACCGCTAAGCACGTTTCGGGGGGTAACAGACTTCTTTTTCGCCGTTGCCCCGTTATGAGCTATGAACCAACCGATTATTGCCCCGTCAATTCTGGCGGCCGATTTTGCCAATCTGCAACGCGATGTGGAATTGATTAACCACAGCGACGCCGACTGGTTTCATATCGATATCATGGATGGCGAGTTTGTGCCCAACATTTCGTTTGGCTTTCCGGTGCTGGAAGCCATCCAGAAACACGCCCGAAAACCTCTCGACGTGCATCTCATGATTGTGCAGCCCGACCGCTACCTGGAGCAGTTTGCTAAAGCGGGAGCCGCTACCATCACGGTTCATTACGAAGCCTGTACGCACCTGCACCGCACGCTTACCCGCATCCGCGAACTGGGTTGCAAGGCCGGTGTGGCCCTGAATCTGCAAACCCCCGTAACCGCTATTGAGGACGTACTCGATTCGATCGATCAGGTGCTGGTGATGACCATTAACCCCGGTTTTGGCGGTCAGAAACTGGTACCAGCCTCGATTCAGAAGGTACGTAAAATGCGCCGGTTGCTGACCGAACATCAGAGCCCCGCCCTGATTGAAGTTGACGGGGGCGTAGACCTGAATACGATCACAGCCCTGGCCGAAGCCGGTGCCGATGTATTTGTGGCAGGTACTTCGGTATTCAAGGCCGACGACCCGGCTGCGGCTATCCGGACCCTAAAAGAACGGCCCTTTGCGCCACAACCTTCTCCGATGGCTTAATATTTGTTCTTACCTACGAACGATCTTGCGACTAACCTATATGACGAAGTACTTGCTGGCCAGTGCGCTGAGCCTGTTGATACTAACCGGAGGCTGTAAAAACTCAACGCAAACCGACCAGACGGAAACGAGCACTACCCCTGCCGATACCACTACGGTTCAGTTTGGGCAGGCTCCACCCGCACCCGATTGGGCCAAAAATGCAACAATCTACGAAGTAAACACCCGGCAGTTTTCGCGGGAGGGGACCTTCAAGGCCGTTACAGCGCAATTGCCTCGGCTGAAAGAGCTGGGCGTCGATATTGTCTGGCTCATGCCGATCTACCCCATCAGCCTAAAAAATAAAAAGGGGCCGCTTGGTAGCCCCTATGCTGTAGCCGATTATATGTCGGTCAACCCGGAGTATGGCACCCTCGACGACTTCAAAGCACTGGTGCAGCGAGCCCACGCGCTGGGCCTGCGGGTTATTCTGGACTGGATTCCGAACCACACCGGCTGGGACCACAAATGGATTACCGAACACCCCGATTACTACACGAAAGTAAAAGGAAAAATGACCACCCCACTCGATCCGAAAACCGGCAAGCCGACTGATTGGACCGATGTGGTGGATCTGGATTACGACAACCCGAATCTGCGTAAGGCCATGATCGACGCCATGTCGTTCTGGGTGCGGGAATGCGATATAGACGGGTTCCGGTGCGATGTCGCGGGGTTCGTGCCCGACGATTTCTGGCAGGAAGTCCGCCCGGCCCTCGATAAGATTAAAACCGTGTTCATGCTGGCCGAATGGGAAGACGAACCCGGTCATTTTTCTAGCTGCTTCAACGCCAACTACGCATGGGGTATGCACACGGTCATGAAGGCCGTAGCGCAGGGAGCCCGCCCGGCTACCGTAATCGACTCCATGATCGTGCTTAACCAGAAGCGGTTTCCGAAATGGTTTTACCAGATGCAGTTTTTGCAGAATCACGACGAAAACTCGTGGAATGGCACCCTCACCGAATCGTTCAAAGAAGGAGCCGACGCCTTTGTGGTGCTGAGCCATACCATCGACGGGATGCCCCTGGTTTACAACGGGATGGAATCGAACCTGAACAAGCGGCTGGCTTTCTTCGAGAAAGACTCGATTCCCTGGGGCACGTACAGCAAAACCGACTTTTTTAAGTCATTGCTAACCCTCAAACACCGAAACCGTGCCCTCTGGAACGGTCAGGCAGGCGGCAAAGCTGTCAAGATTCAAACCGGCGACGACGACAAAGTCTACGCGTTTTACCGCAAAAAAGACAATGATCAGGTTACGGTTGTGCTCAACTTGTCGGATAAACCCGTAACCACCCGGCTCGAAGGAGCAGGCTACGAAGGTACCTTTATGGAAATTTTTACCCGCACTTCATCAGAAATGAAACCGGGGATGACCATTACCCTCAAGCCCTGGGAGTATCGGGTGTATACCAACTAATACAACGGGGGTACTTAAGGTCCAAACAAAAGGAGGCCGGTCAGAGTGTGGTAGTTTTACCCCTTCTGACCGGCCTCCTTTTGTTTGGGTACCCTATAAAAAACGAAAAAGCCAAGCGAGACTCTCTCTTGGCTTTCTGATTTACTCAACGTTATGAAAAACTTTTCTTTTCGACGCAATTATATAACAAAAGGGACTATGAAAGGTTTTCCACACTGTAGAAATTTTTCAACAAAAGTATAACTTCCTGTTTATTAGAATCTTAAAAATAATTAAAATCTAATTAATGGACACAACACAGGTTCAACTTCACCTAAAACCCGGACAAAAACACGCCTGAGGATTCACAAAATGAGTCAGTTAGGCCCCTCCTATTCCACCTCGGGAGGGTTGACCTGCCCATCTCGAATGACAATCTTCCGATCAGCCAAATCAGCGAGGGCTTCGTTGTGCGTGACAATGATAAAGGTTTGCCCAAAATTATCGCGCAGGTTGAAAAAGAGCTTGTGTAGTTCTTCCGCATTGTGCGAATCGAGATTCCCGCTGGGCTCATCGGCAAACACAACGGCTGGCTGATTAATCAGCGCACGGGCAACGGCGGTGCGCTGCTGCTCACCGCCCGACATCTGCGATGGGAAATGCCCTCCCCGGTCGGGCAGGCCAAGCGTTTGTAGCAAGGCCTGCGCCCGCTCGCGCACCTCACGTTCGGGTTTGCCCGCAATAAATCCCGGCAGACACACATTTTCGAGCGCCGTAAACTCAGGGAGCAGATTATTAAACTGGAAGACAAACCCAATCTTCTCGTTCCGAAAACGGGCCAATTGATTATCGTTCAACGCAAATACGTTCTGGTTGGCCAGAACAACATCGCCCGCATCGGGCCGGTCGAGGGTACCCAGAATATGCAGCAAGGTACTTTTGCCGGCACCCGACGCCCCCACAATGGACACAATTTCGCCGGAGTGGATGGTGAGGTCGATGCCCCGCAAAACGGGCAATGTACCGTACGAACGTTGAATATTGGAAGCGGTGAGAATGGGGGTCATAAATGAGTTATACGTGAACAACGAACCGTGAACAGCGAACGGTGTACCCTCGAAAGTTACCGGTGAATACGCGTTTGTTATGCATTGATAACTGAAAAAACTGTTCACTGCCTACTGTTCACTGCTTATTGCGTAGTAAATTGCCGCGCAAAATTAGTGTTTTCAACATTCCTTTCGGGCCGCTAAAGCGGTTGCATCCGTCATGAATATACACGAGTATCAGGGTAAAGAAATTTTAAAGCGCTACGGCGTTCGAATCCAGGAAGGCATTGTTGCCGAATCACCCGACAAAGCCGTTGAGGCCGCCAAGCAGATTATGGCGCAGACCAACTCCAAGTTTGTCGTGGTGAAATCTCAGATTCACGCCGGTGGGCGCGGTAAAGGTAAGGTTCAGGGATCAGAGCAGCGGGGTGTGGCCCTGGCTAAATCGGTCGAAGACGTACGCCAGATTTCCGAAAACCTGATCGGCAAAGTGCTTGTAACGCACCAAACGGGTCCAGAAGGCAAGAAAGTAAATAAGGTACTGGTAGCCCAGGACGTATTCTACCCCGGCGAATCGGAGCCTAAAGAAATGTATCTGGGTATCCTGCTCGACCGCTCGAAGGCCTGCAACGTAATCATGGCCAGCACCGAAGGCGGTATGGACATTGAAGAGGTTGCCGAAAAAACGCCGGAGAAAATTGTGAAAGAGTGGATCGACCCGGCGGTTGGTCTTCAGGCTTTCCAGGCTCGTAAAATCGCGTTCGGCCTCGGCTTGCAGGGCGAAGCATTCAAAGAGATGGTGAAGTTCGTAACGTCGCTTTATAAGGCGTACGTTGATACGGATGCCTCGATGTTTGAGATCAATCCCGTTCTGAAAACGTCGGACAACAAAATCTTGGCCGTTGATGCCAAGGTAAACCTCGACGACAACGCCCTCTACCGTCACCCAGATCTGGCTAATCTCCGCGACATCACGGAGGAAGATCCCCTCGAAGTTGAAGCCTCATCGAACGACCTGAACTATGTGAAGCTCGACGGTAACGTGGGCTGTATGGTAAACGGCGCCGGTTTGGCCATGGCCACAATGGACATTATCAAGCTGTCGGGTGGTGAGCCGGCTAACTTCCTCGACGTAGGGGGTGGTGCCAACGCTAAAACCGTTGAGGCTGGCTTCCGTATTATCCTGAAAGACCCGAACGTAAAAGCCATCCTGATCAACATTTTTGGAGGTATCGTTCGTTGCGACCGCGTGGCAACGGGTGTCGTTGAAGCCTATAAAGCAATCGGTGATATTCCGGTTCCGATCATCGTTCGTTTGCAGGGCACCAACGCGGCCGAAGGCGCAAAGATTATCGACGAATCAGGGCTGAAAGTTCAGTCGGCAGTGGAGCTGAAAGAAGCGGCCGAGAAAGTTCGGGCGGTTGTGGCTAACCTGTAATCGTTCGGTTTTTGGATTCATCGTGCACTTGCAGGTAAATCCAAATCAGCCATAAAAAAGGGGCGTAGCAGATTGCTACGCCCCTTTTTTATGGCTAAACGCAACTGGCTCACTCTGCACTGGCTGTGAGCGGGCTACCGGCGGGCTTGAAACGAGCCACCCGAATACCCGATAGCCAGCGATTGGCCAGTACGTACTCGGTAAGCGGCTGGCTCGTGAGTACGACACGCCCCAGATCCGACGATGCGTGCAACAGATGCACCCGGCCATTTTGCCAAACGGCAAACCCACAGTGCTTCATATCGAGGCCGGGCCGCGACGCGGTTAGCATAATAATATCGCCATCGCGCAGGTTGTTCTCTGCCTGACGCAGGTTTTTCTTCGGCACAAACGCAAATCGCTCCTGACTCAGCGCCGTTTCAATCTGAGCAATCTGTTTGTACACCGCTGGGTTCTGCAAAGCCGGATACTTATGCGTTTTGGCCGTCATGTACGACAACGGCTTCGATACCCGCACATGGCCCGTCAGTAATGACGTGACATCCTGTAAAATGCCTTTTCGTTCGTTGTCGCGTAGCCATTCCGAGAAATAGTGCAACCGACTGGCGTACCCGTCTATTTGTCCGTTTCGATACCGGATTCGGGTTAGCTGCTTCCGAAACAGCGTTTCGATTTGTGGGCCATTTTTCTTGTCGGCTACTTCGTGCCACGCCAATGTAAGCGCCATGGCCGTTTCGACAAAGGTGGTGCAATCGAACTCCCCCACATTGACCACCAGTTGCTCGGTGTCGGATTTGTCGAGCGTATGGGGTACGTAGGGTTTACCCAGAAACAGCCGTCCTACGCCTATCACCGTCTCCGAAACAGTTGGCCCTGAGGCCGAAGCCAACTCGCGGGGCTCGGGCAGGGTTTGGGCCATCACAGCGGAGGCCCACAGGATTTGAAACAAAAACAGGTAATAGTTATGCATAGGCTCGGTGGGTTAATGCAAGCATGAAATCGTAAACTACCGGATGTCAAGGATTAAGACGCCAAGCGGAGGCAAAGTCACCGGTACGCCCGACGAAGGGACTACCTCCGCATCAAAATCGGCACCAAATACATCGACAAACCGGTAGGGCGCCGTTTCGTCGAGTTGCATGGTTTGCCAGGCATGGCCCGGAATATGAATCGTAGTGTTGGCCCATTGCTCCCGGTCAAAATTGCACACAATCAATAAGCGCTGCTGCGGGGTGTGCCGCAGGTACGCATACAGCCGGTTGCCATTGTAGCCGGGAGTCTGGTTATTGGCCCACTGCAAATCGTAAAAAGCGCCGTTCTGAATAGCGTCGGACCCATTGACCAGTGCATTCAGCCGCCCATAAAAGGCTTTAAGCCGTTGTCCATCGGGCGAGAGGGCCGTGTTATCAAACCCCGACCGCAGATAGTCCTGCCATTCGGGAATGCCCCAATAATCGAAAATCGTAGTCCGGCCATCGTCGCCACTAAATCCTTCGCTCCCCTCGGCCCGAACCCCCAGCTCCTGCCCGAAATACAGCAACAGAGGCCCCGTGTGTAAGGTGGCCGTAACCACCATTGCCGGTACAGCAATCCAGGGGTTTCCGGCAAAAAACCGCGAGGCAATGCGTTGCTCGTCGTGCGTTTCGAGAAAACGGAGCATATGTTCGCTAAAATCGCCCGACTCCTGCTGCCACACGCGGGTGATGTCGTGGCACGAACCATGCCCTTCCATGAGCCGCCGGAGCGAGTCGTACAAGCCTACTTTATCGTACAGATAGTCGAAGCCCCCTTCGAAGATAAACCGCCGGTACAGACCGGGGTCGTAGATTTCGGCGATGAATATCAGATGCGGATACCGGCTTTTCACCTGCCCAATGGCCCATTGCCAAAACTGGACGGGAATCAGGTGGGCCATGTCGCACCGAAACCCGTCTACCCCTTTGGCGGCCCAAAACAGGAGAATATCGAGCATCTGATGCCAGGTAGCCGGGGGCGGGTCGAAATGGCCAACCCAGCCATTGAACACATCGAGACCGTAGTTGAGCTTCACGGTTTCGTACCAGTCATCAATACTGGGGGATTCGGTGAGTGAGCCGGAACCGGTCACTTTAGCCGGATATTCGCGGATTTGCTGGCGGTCGGGCTCACAAGCCGGCGTCACAAACTGACGGCCGGGGAGGTAATAAAAGTTGTTCTGGGTCGAAAATGCCTGTTGGGTGTCGTCGGCCTCACCCAAATCGCGCACGCCCCCCGGTTTTGTGTCCGAGTGGTACTGCCGCGCTACGTGGTTGGGTACAAAGTCGATGATTACCTTCAGTCCGTGGGCCTGTGTGCGCTTGAGCAGCTCTTCAAACTCGGCCATGCGGTTGGGCACATCGACGGCCATGTCGGGGTCAACATCGTAATAGTCCTTAACGGCATACGGCGAACCCGCCAGTCCTTTAACCACCGACGGGTCGTCGGGGCGGATGCCGAAGGCCGAATAATCCGTGGCAGTGGCGTGTTCCAGAATACCCGTGTACCAGATATGCGTGGCCCCAAACGCGCGAAGGTCCGTGAGGGCACGCTCGTCAATATCGGTAAACTTACCAACTCCGTTCTGGGCCAATGTCCCATTGCGGTGATTGGTTGTGTTCTGATTGCCAAACAGGCGGGTAAATATCTGATAGATGACCAGCTTATCCAGCTTAGGCTTCGCAACGGTGGTATTCATACGGCAAAATTAAGACGGGAATCCCGTAAGTACCTCGAAAACTCGACCAAGTCGTGCACCGGTCACTCGACTACTGGGTTACGAGAGCCGCGCATTATCCGGGTCTCATTTCCCTTTAGTACATTTGTCGGGTATCTTTTACCAATTTTATGAAACAATTCTGTGTAACCCTGCTTTGCCTGCTGGGGCTTTCGGCCGCTACGCTTCTGGCGCAGGATGCTCGTATTCAACGGGTTGACCCAACCAACTGGTGGGTGGGCATGAAAGACCCTAAACTCCAGCTGCTGGTGTACGGTAAAAACCTGAGCAAAGCGAAGGTGAGTACGCGGTATCCGGGCATCACGGTTGGCAAAATCACTTCTTTACCCAACACCAACTACGTCGCGGTTGACCTGACCATTGCCCCAACGACTAAGCCGGGGACTGTTCCGCTCCTGTTTACGGTAGGCGGACAAACCATTACGCACAACTACCGGATTGCCGCCCGCGACCGGAGCCGCGACCGTGTGCAGGGCCTCACCTCGGCCGATCTGGTGTACCTAATTTTGCCCGACCGGTTCTCAAACGGCGACCCCTCCAACGACAAGTTTCCCGATATGGCCGACCCTAACGCCGACCGAAACAACCCATACTACCGGCACGGGGGCGATTTGCAGGGCATTATCAACCACCTCGACTACTTCAACGAGCTGGGCGTAACGGCCCTTTGGCTCAACCCGGTTATCGAAAACGATCAGCCCCTGACCAACGAGGGCGGTGCCATGCGCTCGGCTTACCACGGGTACGGTTTCACCGACCATTACCGGGTAGACCGGCGGCTGGGCGGCAATGAGGCCTACAAGAAACTGGTGAACGAGGCCCACAAAAAAGGCATCAAGATTATTCAGGACGCGGTGTACAACCACGTGGGGGCCAACCATTGGCTGCTCAAGGACATGCCGGCCAAAGACTGGCTCAATCAATGGCCGACGTACACCAATACGTCGTATAAAGATCAGCCCCTGCTGGACCCGTACGCGTCGGAACTGGACAAAAAAGTGACCCTCGACGGCTGGTTTGTGCCTCACCTGCCCGACCTGAACCAGAAAAACCCGGTAGTGGCCAACTACCTCATTCAGCACGCCCTCTGGACGGTCGAAGAGTTCGGCATCGACGCCTGGCGCATCGACACGTACATTTACAACGATTTGGCGTTTATGAACCGGTGCAATCAGGCTTTGCTCGACAACTTCCCGAACATTCACCTGTTTGGCGAGTCGTGGGTAGGCAGCGTACCGAATCAGGCCTATTTCACCCGCAACAACATCGAATCATCGTTTAAATGCAACCTGCCCGGTGGCATGGATTTTCAGGTCTACAACGCCCTGAACGAAACCCTTAAGCGCGACAATCCCGAAACGGTGTACAGTGTACTGGCGCAGGATTATCTGTACAAAGACGCATCGCGCAACCTTATTTTCCTCGATAACCACGACACCGACCGGTATTTCTCAGTGATTGGCGAGGACATGAACAAGTTTAAAATGGGGCTGGTGTTTCTGATGACGAGCCGGGGTATTCCGCAGATTTACTACGGAACCGAAGTGCTGATGAAGAACTTTAAAGACCCCTCTGATGCCGAGGTTCGCCGGGATTTTCCGGGGGGCTTTGCCGACGATAAAGCGAACAAATTCACGGCTGCCGGGCGTACCAAAGTCGAAAACGACGTGTTTGATTTTGTGCGGCAGCTGGGTCAGTACCGCAAGCAGTCGGCGGCCCTGAAAACGGGCAAGCTGATGCAGTTTCTGCCCCAAAACAACGTGTATGCCTACGCTCGTTACACCGACGCCCAAACCGTGATGGTGTTTATGAACAGCGGCAAAAAAGACGCAACCGTTGAAACCGCCCGTTTTGCCGAGCGCCTGAGAGGCTACAGCCGCGCTCGCAATGTGCTGACGGGCGAGGTAATCTCAAACCTCACCACGCTCAACGTGCCAGCCCAAACGGCCCTGCTGCTGGAGTTGCAGAAGTAAGTGATTGAACAATGTACAATGCGTCATTAGGCTATCTGTTGACAATCAGCCACTCATTATACATTGTACATTGTTCATTCTCCATTTAACTCTGCTTGACTACTCAATACACAACCTGCTTCTGTACGGAAGCCTGAAGTAACAACCCAAACCACTGTCCGGGTCTTCGACCACCGACAGGGTTTGGGTTGTCTATTTAAGACGGTCAAAGGCGCGTTAGCCCACAACTTTTTAAAAATTTTCACTAACCCTAACTGGCTGTGTTTCGGGCTTCAGGCTCCCGACAGCCCCCTTTTACCCCCGGCAGGCCGACGGTAGGGCCGCCTGGTTGCTGAACAAAAAGGTAGTACCCGGTAGTTATCGGATAGTACACCCCGTTGACCAACTGGCAGCGGGGTGCCCTTGTTCGTTCACTCCGTTATGAAAAAAAGTTGGTTGACGCTGCTTCTCGGCCTAGGAACCGGATGCCTGCACATGGTTTTTGGTCAAAAATCGACCGATGCTTTAACCCAGCGAGCCCCCCTATCCGATTGCATCCAATACGCACTGGAAAATCAGCCCCTTCTCCGGCAGTCGGTCATTGATCAGAAAATAGCCGACAGAACCGTACGCTCTGCACAGGCAGGCTGGCTTCCGCAACTGAATGCCGGGTACAATCTGGTGCATAACCTACAACTACCGGTCACGCTTATCCCAGATGCCAACACAGGCGAACGCCGACCAGTGGCTCTGGGTGCCCGAAACACGTCGTCGGTATCGTTCTCATTGTCGCAGGCGATTTTTAACCGCGACGTACTGCTGGCCAACCGCACCGCCGATGCCTACCGGGTGCAGGCTACTCAGGTTACGGCCCAGAACAAGATCGATGTGGTGGTGAACGTGAGCAAGGCGTTCTACGACGTGATTCTGACACAACGACAGGTTGATATTCTGAACGAAGACATCACCCGCTTGCAACGCAGCCTGCAGGATGCCACCAATCAGTATCAGAGCGGGGTGGTGGATAAAACCGACGCCCAACGCGCCCGCATTGCCCTCAACAATGCCGTTGCGCAACGCAAACAGTTTCAGGATCAGGTGGGTGCCAAACAGCAAATTCTGAAACAGTACATGGGCTATCCGCCCAACGAGCGAATCAGGCTGACGTACGACACCCTGCAACTTGCCAATGAGGCTGCGCTCGATACCAACTTGCTCGTTGATCCCCAGAACCGCATTGAGTACCAGTTGCTACAAACTCAGGGACGCCTGCTCGACGCCAACGTGCAATACAATCGCTGGGCCTACCTACCCACGGTCAACGCCAACGCCAATTACAACCTGCTGTTTCAGAACAACGCGTTTACGCAGCTCTACAGTCAGGCTTTTCCGAATTCACTGATTGGTCTGTCGGTGCTGTTTCCGATTTTTCAGGGTGGCCGGCGGGTGCAACAGCTACGCATTGCCGAGTTGCAGGTCGACAGGCTCCGGTGGGACCGCACGGCTTTGGTGAGCGCTATTGATGCCGAATACGCCCAGGCCCTGTCGAACTACAAAGGCAATCTGGCCAACTACCTCGCCCTCCAGGAAAACCTCCAGCTGGCGCAGGATGTGTACCGCATTATCAACCTTCAGTACCGTTCGGGGATCAAAACCTACCTCGATGTGACCATTGCCGAGGCCGACCTGCGCACGGCCCGACTCAACGTATTCAACGCTCTGTATCAGGTGCTCATCAGCAAATTAGATGTTCAGCGGGCGTTAGGGACTATTTCGTTTTGATTCGTTTGACCATGAAACCACACATCCAGACTCTGTCTTTGACAGCCATCTGCCTGTTTGCCATTGCCTGTGGTGGGCAAAAAAATGAGCAAAAGCAGGGGCCTCCCCCTCCCACCCTTGTGAGTGCCGTACGCGCTACCAAAGGCGATGCCGTTTACTACGACGAATTTCCGGCCACAATCACGGCCTTGCTCGAAGTCGATGTGCTGCCGCAGGTGGCGGGCAATATCACCGGTGTTTTCTTTCAGGATGGGCAGGTGGTGCGGAAAGGGCAAAAACTGTACACCATCGACCCGCAACAGTACCGGGCAGGATACGATCAGGCCGTTGCGAACCTGAACGTGCAAAAAGCGAATCTCAACCGCGCCCAGAAAGACGCCGACCGGTACAACACCCTGGCGCAGCAGGATGCGGTGGCCCGGCAACTCGTAGACAACGCCAACGCTACCCTCGAGGCCGCCCGGATGCAGGTAGCAGCCGCCCAAGCGGGCATTGACGCCGTAGCCACCAACCTCAAATACACAACCATCTACGCTCCGCTCGACGGCACCATCGGTATCTCGCAGGTGCGTATGGGTGCAGCTGTGGCACCGGGCACCGCCCCTCTCAACACCATCTCGTCGGACAACCCCATTGCCGCCGATGTGCAGGTTGATGAAGGACAAATTGGGCGTTTTTTACGCCTGCAAACCGCTAAAAACACCAGCCGCGACTCAACGCTGGTTCTGGTAATGCCCGACGGTAGCCGCTACCCGTACCCCGGCACGGTCCGCATTGTCGACCGGGCGGTTGACCCGCAAACGGGTACCCTCCGCGTCCGGGTTGCGTTTCCGAACCCAAACCGTCAGCTCAAGGTGGGCCTCAACGCCAACCTCCGGGTAAAAAACAGCACCGGTGAGCCCCAACTGCTTATTCCGTACAAAGCCGTAACGGAGCAAATGAGCGAATACTTTGTATTTGTCGTGGGCGACAGCAGCAAGGTGACCCAGAAAAAACTAACCCTCGGTGCGCGCATCAACGACAAAGTAATTGTCAAAGGCGGCCTCAATGAAGGTGAGCTGGTCGTGACCGAGGGCACCCAGAAAATCCGGGAAGGAGCGCGGGTAAAAGTAAATTAAAGAGGAGTGAGGAGATAGGAGTGAGGAGTGAGAATGCTCCGCCACAAGCGTAAGTGTCAGTATTCTCACTCCTCACTCCTATCTCCTCACTCCTGCACAGATCTATGTTTGCAGAAATCTTCATAAAACGGCCGGTCATGGCCATCGTGATTTCGGTGGTTATTGTGGCCCTTGGCACGCTGGCTCTGCTGAGCCTGCCCGTCAGCCAATATCCCGATATTACGCCCCCCGTAGTACAAGTTTCGGCAACCTACACGGGTGCCGATGCCCAAACGGTGGAGCAAACCGTAGCTACCCCCATCGAAACGCAGGTGAACGGCACCCCCGGCATGTCGTACGTGCAAACCAATGCCACCAACGACGGTCGGATGAGCATGAACGTGACCTTCGACGTGGGCACCGACGTGAATATTGCCGCCCTCGATGTGCAGAACCGGGTCGGTATTGCCCAGCCGCAATTACCTGAGGAAGTGACCCGGCTGGGCGTAACCGTACGGAAGCGTAATCCATCGCTATTCATGCTGGTGGCCATTTATTCGCCTAAAGGCTCGCACAATGTTTCGTTTCTGGACAACTACGCCAACATCTATATCCGCGACGCCCTGTTGCGGGTTGAAGGAGTAGGCGATATTTTCAGCCGGGCCGACGACTTCAGTATGCGAATCTGGATGAAGCCCGACCGGCTGGCCCAGCTTGGCCTCACCGCCGACGATGTCATTGCGGCCCTTCAGGAGCAAAACCTGCAAGTGGCCGGCGGCTCGGTGGGGGCACCTCCGCAACCCAGTTCACAGGCATTTGAGTACACCGTTTTCACCAACAGCCGACTCAGCAAAGAGGAGGAGTTTAACCAGATTGTGGTTCGCTCCGACCCGGCGCGGGGGTCGCTGGTGTATTTGAAAGACGTGGCGCGGGTGCAGTTGGGTAAGTTCTCGTACGCCAACAACTCGTTTGTAGATGGCAACCGGGCGGCTTATCTGCTCATTTACCAATTGCCGGGCAGCAACGCCCTCGAAACGGCCAAAGGGGTATATGCCGCTATGGACAACCTCAAAAAGACGTTTCCGAAAGACGTGGATTACGTGGTGCCGTTTGAATCAGTGTCGGTGATTCAGGTTTCTATTTCGGAGGTTATCAAGACACTGGCCGAAGCGCTGGTGCTGGTGATTCTGGTCGTGTTTCTGTTTCTGCAAAGCTGGCGGGCCACGCTCATTACCCTACTGGCCATTCCGGTGTCGATTATCGGGACGTTTGCCCTGTTTGTGCCACTCGGCTTTACGGTCAATACCCTCACCTTGTTTGCCTTCGTACTGGCCATCGGTATCGTGGTCGACGACGCCATTGTGGTGGTCGAGGCCGTGCAGGCCAACATCGACAAAGGCATGACTCCCTACGAAGCCACGGTGGAAGCCATGCGCGAGATATCGGCACCGGTAATTGCCATTGCCCTCATTCTGGCGGCTGTATTCGTACCGGTGGGCTTTATTCCGGGCATTGTGGGGCGGTTGTACCAGCAGTTTGCCATAACCATTGCCGTGTCGGTGTTGATTTCGGCCTTTGTGGCCCTCACGCTGACGCCCGCCCTGTGTACGCTGCTGCTCCGGCCTATGCACATCGACGCACAATCGAAAGGGCTAAACAAGTTTTTTTACCGGTTCAATGGCTGGTTCGACCGGGTTACCAATGCGTACTCGGCGAGTGTGCAGCGACTTATCAAAGCCACACCCCTTGTGATTGTGGGGCTGGTTGTGCTGTACGTTGGCACCGGACTACTCTTTCGGGCAAAACCAACCGGGTTTATCCCGACGGAGGACGAAGGTCGGTTGATCGTGACCTACGAAATCCCGGAAGCAGCCTCTACTACCCGCAGTCTGGAGGTACTCCGGGCGGTGATGGATACGCTCAAAAAGCAACCGTATGTAGCCCACTTCTCGGCATTGGGTGGCCTCAACGCCATCACGTTCGCATCGAAATCGAACAGTGGTACGGTGTTTATTCAGCTGAAACCCTGGGCCGAACGCAAGGAGCGAAGTATGCAGGCCGACTCGCTGGTGCCGAAGCTACAACGGGCGCTCGCGGGCCTGTACGACGCCCGGGTGCAGGTAGTGCAGCCCCCCGCCATTCCGGGCCTGGGTCAGTCGTCGGGCTTCACGTTTCAGATTCAGCAACGTGAGACCGCCGACGATGTGCGGGCGTTCGATGCGGTGGTGCAAAACTTCCTCGCCGAAGCCGCCAAGCGACCCGAAATTGGCCGGGCGTTCACGTATTTCACGGCCAAAGCACCCGCCTACCGAGTTGAGGTTGACAGGGAGAAATGCAAACGACTGGGCGTTTCGGTGTCTAATGTCTACCGAACCATTCAAACGTTTTTGGGGAGCCAGTACGTCAACGATTTCATTATCTACGGCCGTAAATTCAGGGTTGTGGCCCAGGCCGACACCCTGTACCGGAGCGACGTTCGGAACCTGAATCAGTTTTACGTCCGCAATGCAAGTGGGCAGCTTATTCCGATCAGCAACGTCATTCAGACCAAAGTGATTGAAAATGCCCCACTCATTTCCCACTTCAACCTGTTTCGGTCGGTGGAGCTGAACGGCGGGGCTAAACCGGGGTACAGCAGTAGCCAGGCCAACGATGTCCTCCGCGAGGTAGCGGCTCAGGTGTTGCCCGCCGGATACTCGTACGACTTTTCGGGCCTTAGCCGCGAAGAAATCAGCGCGGGGAATAGCTCAGTCTACATTTTTGCGCTCAGCATCGGATTTGTGTTTCTATTTCTGGCAGCTCTGTACGAAAGCTGGTCGGTGCCGTTTTCGGTGTTGCTTTCGGTACCAATTGGTGCCTTGGGGGCTATTCTGGCCTTGACCCTTTTCCCCTACCTGACCAATAATATTTACGCGCAGATTGGTCTGATTACGCTCATTGGTCTGGCCGCTAAAAACGCCATTCTGATTGTGGAGTTTGCCAAGGAGCGCGTAGACCGGGGCGAAGACCTCCTAGAATCGACCATCGAAGCGGTTCGGTTGCGGCTCCGGCCTATTCTGATGACCTCGCTGGCGTTTATTCTCGGCGTAGTGCCGCTGGCAATTGCTTCTGGAGCAGGTGGCGTAGCCCGCGTTACAATTGGCCGTACGGTACTGGGCGGGATGCTGGCGGCTACCTCGCTGGCCATTTTTGTGGTGCCGGTGCTGTACGTGGCCATTACGCGGCTTGCTTACGGGAAAAAGGGCCTCGAGGCTCTCCGGCAACGTCGGAAAAACAAACCAGAAGACCCTGCCCCCAGCCATTCCTAACAAAAAGCCCGGCACATTCACGTGTCGGGCTTTTTGTTCATACTTAAGGTCAGTGTGCCTACACCTATTCGTGCTCGGCAAAACGGTTAGGGTGCAGGCAATCAGACCAATACCGCACAATGGCATCCAACTGAGTGCGCATTTCTTCTACGCTTTGTTTCTTTTCGAAGAACCCCTGAATAGTTAGTTCGTAGGCTTCCTCAACCAGATGCCGGTACACCGGATGGGTAAAAAATATAAATGGAATTGCCCGCCGACGTAGCTTGCTGTCGGCTTCGATCTGTCGGCGTAGTTCAAGACCATTAACCACCTGCATACTCACTTCCGAAATAATCAGGAACGGTCGCTCGGGGGTTATTTTCAGGTACTCGATAGCCTCATGTCCATCGTTAAAAAAAATAATATCACTCATGGGAGCCAGCTCCTCTAAAATTGGCTTGAAGATCAATTGGTCGTCTTCATCATCGCTGATGAAAACTATCGGTCCTTTCTGATACATATTTCTTACGTATTTGTTATCCAACCAATACAACCGGAAACGTCCAAAAATGATTGGAGAAGGTTTCAAATCCCGTCATTATCCTATTCATTGCCCCACTTCAATGTGGCTCACCCGTATTTCACCCACTTTGGGAGCAAGATTGCGCACGTCCAACGCTCGTCACGAACGATAAATCGCCGTGAATCCGCTATTCTGCACGTTGATTGCGGGGCGCGTTTGCGCAAGGTGCCGTTCGTGACTTACTTGCAACCGATTCTGAACGAACGCCCATTTCCTATGCCTTTACGTGTATTTTCGGACCCAACGGCCTTAGCCGACCACGCAGCCCGACACATTGCCCACCTCCTCACCCGCAAGCCCGACGCAACGCTCTGCCTGGCCTCCGGCGAAACTCCCATTGCTACCTTTCGGGCCCTGGTTGAGCTGGCACAGTCGGGGCATGCGAACCTCGACCGGTGTACGTTTGTTGGGCTCGACGAATGGGTGGGCATGGGACCAACTGATGAGGGGAGTTGCAGTTATTACCTGTTTCGGGACTTGTTTGCGCCCCTTCAGATCCGGCCGGAGCAAATTCATTACTTCGACGCCAAAGCCGCCGACCTCACCGCCGAATGCCGCCGTATCGACGCTGTGATTCACGAGCGGGGCGGCCTCGATTTACTGCTGGTTGGTATCGGTATGAACGGACATATTGCCCTCAATGAACCCGGAACGCCTTTTACCAACTACTGCCACATCTCTGAATTAGCGGAAACAACCATAACCGTCGGGCAGAAATATTTTTCCACCCCTACCGCTTTATCGCACGGCATTACGCTCGGCCTACAGCACCTGATGGAAGCCCACGAGGTGATTCTGATGGCGTCGGGTGAGCGCAAGGCCGAGGTGATCCGGCAGGCCCTACACGGCCCCGTGACGGAGCAGTTTCCGGCCAGTATCATCCAAAAACACCCCAATGCGCACATCTGGATCGATGCCGCGTGTGATAACGGTTGATACATTAGATACCTCCAACTTTCTCTAAACACCATGACGTACTCCCGTCGCACCGAGGTTCTGGCCGGTGTATCTTCGTTTCTGGCTACGATGTACATCATTGTGGTCAATCCGTCCATTCTGAGTCAGACCGGCCTGCCGTTCAGCGGGGTTCTCACGGCTACGGTGCTGCTGTCGTTTTTCGGGAGTCTGATGATGGGTCTCTACGCCCGCAACCCAATCGTGGTGGCTCCGGGCATGGGGCTCAATGCGTTTTTCACGTTTACGGCCGTCAAAGGCATGGGTTTGAGCCCACAGGTAGCTTTGGGGGCCGTTTTCTGGGCGGGTATCCTGTTCTTGCTTTTGTCGGTGGGGCGTATCCGGTCGGCCATTGTAGGGCTTATTCCGGTGCCGTTGCGCTACGCTGTATCGGCAGGCATCGGGCTGTTTATCACGCTTATTGGCTTCGAAAACGCCCGGTTTATTGTAGGCAACCCAGCCACCCTCGTCAGTATCGCGTCGGTGCACGACCCGATTGTGCTCACGTTTGTGGCTGGGCTGTTGCTCACGGCCGTTCTGGTGGTGCGGCAAGTGCCGGGGGCCATCATCATCGGTATCGTACTGACCACGCTGGCGGCATGGCCCATTGGGCGGTGGTGGGGCGATGCCTCGGCTATCAACTTCGGCCAGAAAGCTTTGGTCAACTACAACGGTTTGTTTGCCGCGCCTGATTTCAGCCTGCTCGGTCAGTTAGACCTTGTCAACTCGCTGCAATGGGCGTTGTGGCCAGTCATTTTTGCCTTTGTTTTCACCGACCTGTTCGATAGTATTTCGACGTTTGTGGGCGTGGCCGAAGCGGGCAATCTGTACGACCCACTACCCGAGCATCAGCCATCCAACGAACCCGTTGTCCGGCAACCGCGCAACCTCAACCGCTCGTTACTGACCGATGCCGTAGCCACTACGCTGGCGGGTGTGTTAGGCACCAGCCCCGGTACGGCCTACATTGAGTCGGCAGTAGGCATTGCGCAGGGGGGCCGCACGGGTTTGGTGGCCGTTGTTGCCGCGTGTTTGTTTCTGCCCTTCCTGTTTCTGTCGCCCCTGTTGTCGGTAATACCGGCCATTGCTACAGCCCCGGCTTTAGTGCTGGTTGGCGCGTTTATGATGCAGCCCATCACGCGCATCCATTGGGATCAGCTCGACGAGGCCATTCCGGCGTTTCTGGCGTTGGTGCTCATTCCGTTCAGCTATTCCATCACGCAAGGCATTATTTGGGGCTTTCTGAGCTGGACCGTGATTAAACTCGCCGTAGGCAAACGGCACGAAGTTCCCACCGGACTGCTCATCATCGACGCGTTCTGTCTGCTGGCTCTCTGGAGTGGTCACTGACCTATTTTTTCATTTCCAGCAATCGAATCGTGTGTTCCAGTGAGGTGGTTTTGTCCCATTCCTGATGACCGGGAATCACGTATCTGGGTTTCGGGATGGTACGCTGTAGCCGCCGAACCGAGTTAGCCCACTCGCGGAGGTTGGCATCGGCCACGTTGCCTAGGCCCATAGCCGCATAGCTTTTAACAAAACAACCCCCGTGCAGGAGTTTTTCGGTCGGGAACCAAACCACCATATTATCGGCCGTATGCCCCTCTCCGGGGAAAATACACCGGATCGGCAGCTTACCGACCACCAGCGTGGTATCGTTTGGCAAAAGGCCTTCGGGCCGTTCGAAGCCCGCTTTCTCGGATTTATCAGCCGTGAGTGCCGTGCTTACCACCCGCACACCCGCCCGCCGGAGTGTGGCAATTCCCCCCACCCGGTCGTCGTGAAAATGGGTGACAATACAAAGCCGAACGGGCTGATGCAGGTTTTGCTCCACCCATTGAAGCAGTTGTTCGGTCTGATTCTGATCGGTCAGAACATCCCAGCCGGTATCTACCAGCACCACACCATCGGCTGTTTTGGCGATAATTCCGTTCGACGGTACCAACTCACCCCCGTACGTCCGAAACGTGGTATGCACGTAAAGGCGATCCGTAACTGGCGTCACCTCTATTTTGGGCGGTGTTTGGGCTTTGCTGAGCAAAACCATCACCGAAAGCAGAAAAATAAGTAGCGTTTTCACAGAAGATAGTTGATGTTATTTTTGGCTTGTTCGTCTGTGATGAGAAGATCGAACATAAAAGTGCAGCGACGGTCTGAGCACGCAGCCAGGGGGATCTCACCCCTCCCTCAGCCGTTCTTTATACCGTTTAAACTCCTGCTCGTTGACCCGTTTATCGGTTCGAATCTCAAGAAGTTTAGCCGTTTCTGAAGGCGAAAAAAAGCCCTGTAATGCCTGTTCAAGCCCGGCAGGGTTATCGGCAAACAGATACGCAATTTGAGCATCCTCCGCCGTGCGGGCGGCCGTCAGCGGCTGTTCGGTTTCGAAAAACTCGTCGAGTTCGGGCTGTCGGCTTGGCCCGTCGATCATCCTGAAAATATGCCCCGCGTGGTTGTTGAGCAATACAATCCGCAGATTCGGCGGCAACTGAGCGTGCCAAAGGGCGTTGCGGTCGTAGAAAAAGGCCACGTCGCCAATGAGCACCGTCACGGTCCGGTCGGTTTGCAGAGCTGCCCCAACTGCTGTGCTCAAACACCCATCAATGCCGCTAACCCCCCGGTTGGCGCACACAGCCACCTGTCGGTCGGCGGGTAAGCCACACAGGTTGGCGTATCGCACCGGCATACTATTGGCCAGGTGCAGCACCGAGCCGTGAGGTAGGGTGTCCATCAGGGCTTGCGTGGCTGTCCAGTCGGTAAACGCCGAGTAGGCCAGCGACTGCGCAATCACGCGGGCGGCCCGCCGGTCGGCCTGCTGCCAAAGCTCCCGAAACGCAAACGACTCCTCGCTATCGTCGTCGCCCTGCCGAAACCGCTGGTAATCCAGGTCGGCAAAGAGCTTCTCCAGAAACGGCAGGGGCTCCATCGGCACAAGCGTCGAAAGCGACCGGAACGGGTCGGAAATACGGCTGGCATCCGGGCCGATGTGCCAGTGCCGACCCCGCGCCGGGTGCTGCCGGAAGTATGTTTTCAAGTTGCGCGTCAGAAACGACCCACCGAGTGTGATGAGCAAATCGGGCCGGAGGCTATCGAGCAGGGTTTCGTCAGCACCCGACAAAAACGTATCGGTACGGGTGATAAACAGGCCGTTCTGCCCAATATTGCCGGGCAGCTCGCCCACCACCGGCACCCCCAGCTCCTCGCTGATTTTGTGCAGAACCGCCAACAGAGCCGGGTTGTAGGGCATTTGGCCCACGGCAATCAGTTTCCGGTCGGTATCGTCCCACTCGTCGAGGAGCCGATGCCAGACATCGGTTGGCAGTTGCGCTGTGGTCGCCAGAGTTTCGATCAGGCGCACCGGTTCAAATGTCAGCTCATCGCCCGGTGCCGGGTAAAACGGTTCGCGCAGGGGCACGTTGATATGCACCGGCCCGGCAGGTGCCAACCGGCTCAGGTTCACGGCTTCATTGACTGACCGCTCAATAAACCAGCGGCTGTCAGCATGGGTATAGTCGGCGGGGAGGTCGTAGCTCCGTTTTACGTGCGGGCCAAACACCCCAGCCTGCACCATCGTTTGCCCGTCTTGCTGGTAGAGCCACTCGTGCGGCCGGTCGGCGGTGAGCAACAGGAGCGGCACTTCGGCAAAGTAAGCCTCCGCTACGGCCGGGGCCAGGTTATACACGGCACTGCCCGACGTGCAGATAACCGCCACCGGGCGGCCCGACTGCATGGCCATTCCCAGAGCAACAAACCCCGCCGACCGCTCGTCGGCCACCACGCGGGTACGCAAACCGGGATGCCGGGCCACCGCAATAGTCAGTGGGGCCGACCGCGACCCCGGTGAGATCACCACATCCGTAATTCCTTTTCGGTAAATCAGCTCGGCAATATTGACGATGGGTTGTAATACAGGCATAAAACGCTACAATCTGTTTATCTGGACGTTACGCACTTTACTCTAAGAAAAACTACCGAAGCCACTCCGCAAACTACCCGGCCCGACGGGGCAATACTTTACCCGGACCGGGGCCGTTCTTCTGTCGGGCGGTTTAGTTCTTTGCTAGAAGAACTACGGTTCTGTGCTCTTATCCCAGATTTTTAAAAACTTTTTGCCAAAACAGGCCGTTCAATAACTATATGGAAACGCTCGAAAAAATCCGTAAAGCGTACACTGAGTACGTACTCGAGAACGGCATACAACCACCCTCCGTTTATCAGTTTGCAAAGAAACTGAAACTTCCTGAAGCCGAGTTTTATAATTACTATTCTTCGTTTGATGCGATCGAGGCCGACATCTGGCTGGCGTTTTTTACCGACGCCCGGCAGACCGTAGAGGCCGACGAAACCTACCAGACATACTCGGTTCGGGAGAAACTGCTGGCGTTTTACTACACCTGGATCGAACTGCTCAAAGCGCAGCGCAGCTTTGTTGTGTATAGTTATGGCCGCGTACGGGGGCAAATGACCGCACCCGACGGGAATGTTATGGGCAACCCAACGCGCCCCGGCTCACGAATTGCCCTGGCCCGAATGCGCGCCCGCGGCACCATGGCGAGCGGAAGCCGTACCCTGTTTCCGTTTAAAGATGCGTTCTACGATTTCGCCAAAGACCTGCTGGCCGAGGGCCGCGAAAGCCGCGAAGTGGAGCAACGCCCCTTTGTGACCAACCGCTACCCCGATGCGCTGTGGTTGCAGACCCTCTATATTCTCGATTTCTGGGTCCGCGACGTGAGCAAAAGCTTTGAACAAACCGATACCGCCATCGAAAAAACCGTCAACACGGCCTTTGACCTGATTGGCCGCTCCCCCCTCGACTCGGTGCTCGACCTGGCGAAATTTATCTACCAAAATAAATGAGTGATTGAGCGATTGAGTGATTGAGTGGTAAACTGATGCAGTACTAATCCCTCAATCGCTCATTCACTCATTCACTCAACAAACCATGAAAGAACAATCGTCTATCCCTACCACCAAAGTAGCCCGTGCGGGTCAGTTTGTAAAGGCGGGTATCAAGGTCGGTGGCAACTACCTCAAGCACTACAGCAAAAAACTGGTAAACCCGGACCTGACCAAGGACGAATTGCATCAGGACAATGCCGCCGACATTTATGGTGCCCTGAGTGAGCTGAAAGGTTCGGCGCTGAAAATGGCGCAGATGCTCAGTATGGACCGGGGTTTACTGCCCACGGCCTATACCGATAAGTTTGCCATGTCGCAGTACTCAGCGCCCCCCCTGTCGGGCCCGCTCGTGGTTAAAACCTTCCGTACGTATTTTGGCAAGTCGCCCTCTGAACTGTACGACAAGTTCGAGATTAAATCGGTCAACGCAGCCAGCATTGGGCAGGTGCATCAGGCCTGGAAAGACGGTAAACGCCTGGCAGTCAAGATTCAGTACCCCGGTGTAGCCGACTCGGTTAGCTCAGACCTGAAAATCGCCAAGCCCCTCGCGGTTCGGCTCCTGAACCTCGATGAGCGGCAGATTGACCGGTACATGGACGAGGTGGAAACCAAGCTCCTCGAAGAAACCGACTACGAGCTGGAGCTGAAACGGTCTATCGAAATTTCGGAGGCCTGCGCGCATATCGACGGGCTGGTGTTTCCGAAGTACTACCCCGCCCTGTCGAGCAAGCGGATTCTGACGATGGACTGGCTCGAAGGGCTGCACTTGAAGGAGTTTCTGGCCACGAATCCGTCGCAGGAAGTCCGCAACCGCATTGGTCAGCTATTGTGGGATTTCTACGACCATCAGATTCACTCGCTCCGGCAGGTACACGCCGACCCCCACCCCGGTAATTTCCTGATGCGCCCCGACGGTACGATGGGCGTTATCGACTTCGGCTGTGTAAAGGTGATTCCGGATTATTACTACGATAACTACTTCCGGCTCATCAACCCCGACACGCTGGAAGACAAGGCGTTGACCCAGCAGATTTTTGAGAATCTAGAGTTTTTGCACCCCGTCGACTCGGCAAAGGATCGGGCCTTTTTCTCGGACCTATTTGTGCAGATGATTCACATGCTGGGCGAGCCCTTTGCGGTGGAGACGTTCGACTTTGGCAACGACGAGTACTTCAACAAGGTGTACGCCTTTGCCGACGAGTTGACCCGGCTCGAAGAGCTACGCACCTCGAAAGTCGTTCGGGGCTCCAAAGATGGCCTGTATATCAATCGGACCTACTACGGTTTGTACGCCATGCTCAACGAACTGAAAGCCGTTGTGGTGACCCGCAAGCCCGATTGGCTCCGGTCGAAGAAGGTACTCGCGGTTTGACCGGCGGCCTTTTTGTCTTATCATTGCAGTATGACAAACGGGCCCGACAGTCGCTGGGAAGGGCGATTTAGCTCAGGCTCATTTTTGATTTCTGGTCTCTTTGGCTTCAGCCGGTTTCCCAGATCAAACTATTTTGATGGGAGGTTCCTTAACATTGAGGGCCTCCCCAAAAACTACAGCTCGCCTAATGCCCCGCCCTAATTTCGAAGATATTTTTATGGAGTTAGCCGTGAACCTGGCCAAACGGTCGCACTGCATCAAAGCGCAGGTTGGGGCCGTACTGACCAAAGACACGCGCATCATTTCGATTGGGTACAATGGCCCTCCGGCCGGTACGCACAACTGCGACATTGAGTTTCCGGAAGTGGGTTGCCCCCGCGACTCCAAGGGCTCTTGCTCCCTCGCCTTACATGCTGAACAGAACGCGATTCTGTATGCAGCCAAAAACGGCTCCGACATTGCCGGCTCTACGCTGTACGTAACCCTGTCGCCCTGTATTGCCTGCGCCCGAATTATCTACAGCATGAAAATTGAGCGGGTCATTTACCTGCACTCCTACGCGCAATACAAAGGCATTGGCACCGATGAAGGAGTCGATTTTCTGCGTCGGTTTGGGGTTCAGGTGGAAGAGTACGTGCCCGGTGAGGGCTTCACGCTGCAATCGGACCCACCTCTGTCCCGGCGCGTATGAACCTACTGGCGCACGGCTACTTATCTGTAGTGCCTCAGACCCGCCCAACAGCAGGCCTGATGGTGGGCAACTTTCTGGGCGACTTTATCAAAGGCGCCCCCGACCACCCGCGCCACCAACTCCAACCCGACGTGATTGCGGGTGTCCGGCTCCACCGAATCATCGACGCCTTTACGGACGCCCACCCCGATGTAGCCCTCGTGCGTGATTTACTGCACCCACGCTGCCACAAATACGCGGGCGTGGCCGTTGATGTTTTCTTCGACCATTTTCTGGCCCGGCAATTCACCATTCTCACAGAGCTGAGTTTGGCCGAGTTTATCCCGACGTATTACCAGACCCTCCAACAGCACGAAGCTAATTTCCCCGAACCGGCCCGCCGGATGTTGAGCGCCCTGATTGCCCACAACTGGCTGCCGCACTACGCCACGTTCGAGGGGGTCGACCGGTCATTGCGGGGCATTGCCCGCCGGACCCAATTCCAGTCGGGGCTCGACACGGCCGTGCTCGACCTGGAGAAATTTTACGAACCTATTGGAGAGGCTTTCGGGCGGTTTTGGCCCGAATTAGTGGCGGAGGTCGCCCGGTTTGGGGAGAAAGAATCGTAACTTCCCCCAAACGCTTTCTCGCATGAACGCTAAACGTTTTGGGTTTCTATGGCTGATGCTACAAGCAGGGCTGGTGTACGGACAGGCCCGCCCCGACAGTTTTTACGTCTTCGTTGGCGAACGCATTGCCCTCAAAGCCCTGCCTCGCGAACCGATTACCGAAGAAATTATCCCGATGATTATTGGTAAAGACACCACGTACGGAAAAACGTATGCTGTGCCTTTTCGGTCGGGATTTGTAGCCACCTACAGAGTTGTGAAGCCCGTATATGGCTCATTGGCGAGAGACACGGTCGAGTTCACGGATTATACCCACTATGGCCGACCTTTATTTGCCCCCTACAAACATGTGCTGCTGTTCATTTCGAGGCAAAACGGCAAGCTAATTTCTGAAGTAAATCTATACACCGCGGTGTACCCAACCACCAACGGGCGCTGGGCCGGCGATGCTAATACGTACCTTTACAATCAACTCGTCAACGTCCATACAGCCATCAAACCTGAGCCCATCGAGTTTACCGAGGAGGTATCAATCGGTCTTGATGGGCGTCGGGCCGAGTTGTTTCCGCCCCCCTACTACCGAATTGAAGGCAACAAAGCCATAGTGGTTATGGGTAACTATATCGAAGACTTGTTTTCACTGTACAAAGCGGGAATCCTGAAAAACAGAGGAATATTTGACTGAAGGCTCCAACCACAGACCAGTAGTCTCGAAACCTTGCCACCCCCTACCCAAACCTGGCGGGTCAGGTCGTATCTTTGTCGTTCAAACCCCCGATTGCCCGCATGATTCCCGCCGTCGAAACGCTGCTGAAAGACATCCGAAACAAACGCATTGCCCCGGTTTATCTCATTCATGGCGATGAGCCTTACTACCTTGACCTAATTGCCGATCAGCTTGAAAAAGTAGCTATCCCGGTTGCCGAAAAAGGGTTTAACCAGTTCGTTCTGTTCGGTAAAGACACCGACGTCGGGGCCGTTATCAACTACGCCCGGCGGTATCCGTTCATGGCCGAGCGTCAGCTGGTGCTTGTGAAAGAAGCTCAGCAAATGGGGGGGCTGAACGATAAATCGAGTGCTCAGCTGCTCGAAGACTACGCCCTCAACCCCTTGTCGAGCACCATTCTGATGCTCTGTTTCAACAAAGAAGACGGCAAATCGGGCGTCGATGAGCGAAAAACCTGGGTTAAAGCCTTTGGAAACAAGGGCGTACTGCTGGGCATCAAAAAACTCTACGAAAACAAACTCGTCGACTGGGTAGCCGATTACTGCCACAAGCAGGGCGTAAAAGTAAGCCCCAAGGCGTGTCAGTTACTGGCCGATTCGATTGGTAACGACCTGAAGCGGCTGGCGGGCGAAATCGACAAAATTCTGCTCAACCTGAGCGTCAACGAAGAAATTTCGGCGGCCACCGTCGAACGACTCGTGGGCATCAGCCGGGAGTACAACGTATTTGAGCTACAAAAAGCCCTCGTGCAGCGCGATGTGGTGAAAGCGAACCGAATTATCGATTATTTCGGCCGTAACCCAAAAGACAATCCATTGGTTGTGATTCTGGCGCAACTTTACGGTTATTTTGCCAAGGTGCTACTGGTGCAGTCATCGCGCGATCAGTCTGAGAAGGGGCTGGCCTCGGTGCTGGGCGTCAATCCATTTTTTGTGAAAGACTACCTCGCGGCCGCACGCACGTTCCCGATTGCTAAAGTTGCCGACATTGTGCACGCCATCCGCCGGGCCGACGCCCGCTCCAAAGGTATCGACTGCCCTACCATGAGCGAAAGCGACATCCTGCGCGAACTGGTGTTTGATGTACTTCATTGACCAAATAGTCTCCGTCATGAACCTTTTCATACATACCGCCCTGAACGAAACCAACCGGGCCGCCCTACGCGCACAGGTTGGCCCCGGCCACACCGTTACGTTTCGCAACGAACTGACCGACACCGACGCTCAAACGGCATTCCAGCAAGCCGATGTACTTATGGGCAACCCGCCTACCGAATTGCTCGACCGGGCTCCCAACCTGAAATTCTGGCAACTCGACTCGGCGGGCTTCGATAAATACAGCGGCCTGAATCTGAGCATCCCGGTAAGCAACATGGGCGACTTTTTTGCCTGGCCCTGCGCCGAAACCATCGTTGCTGGCATTTTGGCCCTCTACCGCCGAATCAACGAACTGGCCGTGTTGCAGCAGAATAAAACATGGATTGGCGCGCCCCTCCGCTACGGCATGAGCCTGTTACACAAACAGCAGGTTGTAATTTTAGGGGCAGGCACCATCGGGCAGGCCGTGCGAACCATCCTGACCGGTTTCGAGTGCTCTATCAGCCTGATGGCCCGCACCGACCCGAGTGCCCAACTCCACACCCGCGAGGAGTTGCTGGCCGTGCTGCCCCATACCGACCTGCTTATCAATTGCCTGCCCGGTTCCGTACACTCGTTTGTCGATGCGGAGGTGTTTGCCGCCATGAAACCGGGTTCCGTATTTGCCAATGTAGGCCGGGGCAACACTGCCGACGAAACAGCCCTCATCGACGCCCTGCAACGGGGGCATCTGAGCGGGGCCGCTCTTGATGTAACGGTGCAGGAGCCGCTGCCTGCAGATAGCCCCCTCTGGACCATGCCCAACGTAATGCTCACGCAACACACCGCTGGGGGCCAACGATTTGAAGATGAAGGCAAAATGGCTTTATTTGTCCGTAACCTGAAACACCTCGAACAAGGCGAACCGCTCGAAAACCCGGTTCAGCTGAGCCGTGGCTATTGACACTCCAAACAACAATCTATGCTAAACTCCTGTACTGCCCTATCCGTAACCGTACTGGCTGGGCTACTCCTGGCCAACCCCACGCTGGCCCAGCGCAAAAAGACGAAAGCGCCGACCGCGACTGTAGCGGCTTCGGCCGCGCCCGCTACCAACAAACTCCTCGAAGGGATGCGGTGGCGTAACATTGGCCCATTCCGGGCCGGGCGAGCCCTGGCGGCAGCCGGCCACCCCGACCAACCCCTCACCTACTATTTCGGAGCCACCGGCGGGGGCGTCTGGAAAACGGTGGATGGGGGTGCCAACTGGACGCATATCTCCGACAGTACGTTCAAATCGTCGTCGGTGGGTGCCATTACCGTGGCCCCCTCCGACCCCAACGTGCTGTACGTAGGCATGGGTGAGGCCGAAATTCGGGGGAACATTGCTAATGGCGACGGGGTCTACAAATCGACCGATGCCGGGAAGACGTGGAAACACATAGGTCTCAAAATGGCCGACGCCATCGGCAACATTGAGGTACACCCGCAAAACCCCGACATTGCCTACGTGGCGGCCCTCGGCAACCCGTTTGCCCCCAACAAGGAGCGGGGTATTTTCCGTACAACCGATGGCGGAAAAACGTGGCAGCACATTCTCTCGAAAAACGACAGCACCGGTGCGGCCTGCATCAAAATGGACCCGAGCAACCCACGGGTGTTGTACGCTTCGCTTTGGCAGGCCTACCGCAACAGCTACCAGATGAGCAGTGGCGGTCCGGGCTGTGGCCTGTACAAATCGACCGACGGGGGCGATACCTGGGTAAGCCTGAACAACCGGCCCGGGATGCCCAAAGGGATGCTTGGCAAAATCGGCATTACGGTATCCCCGGCAAACCCGAACCGGTTGTATGCCATGATTGAGAGTGCCAAGGGAGGCCTGTACCGCTCCGACGATGCGGGCAACAGCTGGCAGCTGATTAACGAAGACAAAAACCTCTGGCAGCGGCCCTGGTACTACATGATGCTGGCCGCCGACCCGCAAAACGAGAACGGGCTGATTGTGCTCAATGTGAGCGCCCTCAAATCGACCGATGGCGGTAAAACCTTCACCAATATCCCGGTGCACCACAGCGATACGCACGACATCTGGTGGAACCCTAAAAACCCGCAGAATTACATTATCGCTGACGATGGCGGTGGCGAGGTAACGTACAATGGCGGGGCTACCTTTTCGGATATCGACATCCCGACAGCCCAGTTTTACCACGTAGCCCTCGACAACGATTTTCCCTACAACGTGTACGGGGCTCAGCAAGACAACTCATCGATTCGGATTGCGAGCCGCACCACGGGCTACTCCATCGGCCCAAGCGATTGGTGGTCGGTAGCAGGGGGCGAGTCGGGGTACATCACCCCCGACCCTAAGGATGTGAACGTGACGTTTGGCGGCAGCTACGACGGTTTGATAACCCGCTACGACAAAAACAACGACCAGAATCAGGTGGTCAACGTGTACCCCGAATACAGCATGGGGGCACCGTCGTCGGCCCGGAAATACCGGTTCCAGTGGACCTACCCCATTGTTTTTTCGCCCCACGATAACAACGTCCTGTTCTGTACCTCGCAGTTTGTGCACCGCAGCACCGACAACGGCCATTCGTGGGAAGACATTAGCCCCGACCTGACCCGCAACGACCCCAAAACGCAGGGTGACACCGGCGGCCCAATCACCAAAGACAACACGGGTGCCGAGACCTTCCCCACAGTGTACTCGTTTGCGGAGTCGCCCCTCGAAAAAGGCGTGTACTGGGCCGGTTCTGACGATGGTCTGATGCACATCAGCCGGGATGCGGGCAAAACCTGGCAAAAAATTACCCCTTCTACCAGTCTCGTGCCGGAGTGGGCCCTGATTAGCATTATCCACCCCTCCGACCATACCACGGGCAAGGCCTACGTAGCCGCTAAACGCTACATGTCGGGCGACCGTAAGCCGTACCTGCTCAAAACCACCGACTACGGCAAAACCTGGACCCCCATCACGAACGGGATTCCGGCCGACGAGTATTGTCATGTGGTGCGCGAAGACCCCAACCAACCCGGCCTGCTTTATACCGGTACCGAACGGGGCGTGTATGTATCGTTCAACGACGGGGCTTCGTGGCAACCGCTTAACCTGAACCTGCCCATTACGCCTATACGCGATTTGCAAATTCACAAACGTGAGAAAGATCTTGTGGTAGCTACACACGGCCGCTCGTTCTGGATCATGGACGACGTTACGCCCCTCCATGAGATGGCCGCCAACACAGGCTCACCGATTGCCGATAAAACCGCCCATTTGTTCAAACCCCGCCATGCGTACCGGATGGATGGGGGCGCAGGTGGCCGACGCGGTGCCCCCACCGATCAGGGAGAAAATGCACCCAACGGTGTGCTGGTGCGGTATGCACTAAACGCGAAACCCGACAAAGAGGTGAAGCTGTTGTTCATGACTACCGTGGGCGACACCATTATCTCGTACTCCAGCCAGAAGGACAAGAAAGGGCAGCCACTGAAAGTAATCAAAGACTTTTACGAAGATGCTGACAATGAACGCGCCGACGTGGTAGCCACTAAACCGGGTCTGAACACCTTTTTGTGGGATATGCGCTACCCCGACGCTACGGCCGTAGAAGGCACCAACATCATGTGGACCGGCCGCGGAACCGGGGCTAAAGTAGTACCCGGCATGTACAAAGTGCAGTTGCTAATTGATAACAAGGTGGTAGGCGAGCAGCCCATTGAGATTCGGAAGAACCCAAAAATCAATACCAGTGCCGACGATTACCGCGCTCAGTTCGAGCTGTTGCAGAAGATAAACAACAAAATTTCGGAAACGCACAAGGGCGTAAATCAGATCCGGCAGATTCGCAACCAGATCAACGGCTACCTGAAAGACGTGAAAGACCCATCGGTGGCTGAAAAGTTCAAGAAAGCAACCAAACCCATGCTCGATGAACTCGATCAGCTGGAGTCGACGCTGATGCAGCCCAAATCGAAGGCGTTTCAGGACGCGTTGGCTTACCCCATTCGCCTGAACGACAAATTGGCCGGGGTGGCCTCGGTGGTCTCATCGGCCGATACGAAGCCCACCAAGGCGTCGTACACGGTGTTTGAAGACTTATCGAAGCAAGCCGATACCGCCTTGGGCAAATTGAAAGAGTTAGTCCAAAAGCAGATTCCGGCGTTCAACCAAATGGTGGCCGAGCAACGCATGCCCGCTATCAACGCGCAGTAAATAACGCGCCGTTAGGGTACTAATTCGGGGTTGGGGTTAGGTCATACAAAGGCCCGACTCCAACCCCGAATTGTTCTGCCCCACCCTACCAAAAAAAGGAGCCATAAAAGCTACTTTCTGTTGTAATACACCTATATTGACCCCGTATCATTCACCATTTCCACACATGAATACAATTCTACGCCTTAAAACATGGCCGTTGTTTATCCTCACAATGGCTCCAATGATTCTCCTGAAAGCTATTCCGTTTGATGATTCGTATATCGATGCCACTGTTTCGCAGATTGGTAGTGCCTGGGTGACGCTTGTGCGTGTTATATGGTTTTGGGCTATCGTCAATTTTCTCACCAAAACAAGCCACCTTCCGCGCCAGACCGAATTTAGTCTGTTCATGTTGGCCCTGTTTATTCAGATTCTGACCGTTGCCGAGCCAGTACTGCGGTTACAGCTGTTTTATGTAGCCCCCCACCTGCTGACCAATATCCCCGTTGAACTATTCGATACCTACGGAACGATCATTTACCTCGTAGCTCTCCTGTACAGTATCTACTTTGTGGCGAATGGGTTGAGCTATGCCGAATCCGTATCCCAACCTTCAAACAGCGATCGGGTAGCCAACTTTTTACTCCTTCTGTTCTTCCCCCTCTGTATCATTGGGTTACAGGAGCGACTCAATCTGTGGCCTAAAAAGTTCGGGGCAAACGGGTAGGAAAGTGCACATCGGTTTGTACCTTCTGGCATGTTTGGCCTGAAATTGGGCGCGTGAGCAATTGCCTCCCCAGCCAAACACCAAACAAAAAAGCAGTTACAGGACTGACCTATAACTGCTTTTTGTAGTAGCGGGGAGCAGGATCGAACTGCCGACCTTAGGGTTATGAATCCTACGCTCTAACCATCTGAGCTACCCCGCCGTTTTGTAGTGCAAAAGTACGGAAAATTATTTTGTGCGCAAGGGGTAGGTTTGTCTTTCGCATCAAAAAAATTTTACCTTTGCCCATAGCCCTATGCTACCAAATTGATATGGAGAAGTTTAAGTTTGTGACCGAATACGAGCTTCGGGCCTCGCCCAAAATGCTGTTTCCTTATATTAGCACGGCCTCGGGCCTGTCGCAGTGGTTTGCAGCCAAAGTAAATACCCTCCCCGAACACCGGTTCGACTTTCTCTGGGATAACGAGAGCCACATTGCCCGTCAAGTGTCGCTCCGCCAAAATAAAAGCGTCCGCTTCGAGTTTCTGGACACCGCCGAAAATGGGCACGATAATAACTATGTGGACTTTCGGGTCGACCAAAGCGAACTGACACAATCCACGTATCTCCGCATAACCGACTACTCGACCAACACCGACCCGGAAGACTTACAAGACCTTTGGGATGGCCTGATGGAAAAACTCCGCGAGATTGTCGGTAGTTAAAAATGTATAATGGGCGATGAATAATGAACAATTCATCGGGGCAGGCGCGTTCTGCTAACGAACTCGTTTTCCATTCTACATTAACCATTATCCATTGAAAAAAATAGACAAGCTTATCCTCTCATCGTTCTGGGGACCGTTTGTGCTGACCCTCTGTGTGGTCATTTTTATCTTTCTGATGCGCTTGTTGATGTTCTACATCGACGATTTCGTATCGAAGGATGTTGACCTGATAACGTTTGGGCGGGTTCTGTTTTTCTTTTCCCTGTTGACCATTCCTACGGCTCTGCCGCTGGCTACGTTGCTATCGTCGCTCATGACGTATGGTAACCTGGGTGAGTTTTTTGAACTGACGGCGATGAAAAGTGCGGGCATTTCGCTCACACGCGCCATGCGCCCGCTGCTCATTGTAGCCGTTTTGATCAGTGGCTTTTCCTTCTGGTTCAACAATGTGGTAGCCCCCTGGGCCAACCTTAAGGGGTATAGTCTGCTATACGATATTAAAACTGCTAAGGCCACGTTGAACCTGAAAGAAGGCATATTTTACAACGACCTGCCGGGTTACAGCATCAAAGTCGATAAGAAGATTACCACCGACCCCAACAGCACTACCGGCGACCTGCTCAAGGGGCTTATCATCTACAAACACGCCACTTCGGGGATTGAGTCGGGTAACCGGGAGGTAATTCTGGCCGATTCGGGGCGTATGTACACCGACAAAGACCGCTCGTATCTGGTATTTGAGCTTTATAATGGCAACGACTATCAGGAGCAGTCAGACCCAAACAATGTTAGCTACGCCAGCAACGGCACCCCTAACCAATCCTCTCAGTTTATCCGTAACAGCTTTGGGCATTATAAGCTGGTTATCGGCCTCGAATCGTTTGGCATTCACCGCACCGACGAGCAGCAGTTTGAGTACCACGAGTACATGAAAAATCTGGGCGAGCTAACTACCATCACCGATTCTCTTAAGAAAGATTTCCGCAGTACCGCCCTCAACGTAGCCAACTCCTCACGGCAATACTACAGTTATCAGTTCCGGAATGAGGGCCCCACAGCTACGCCGGTTAGCTCAACCACTGTATTGAAAGATGGCCCCTGGGTCGACTCGGTGATGAAGAAGAGTAGCTATCGCCCTCATGAACTGGCCGCTACAGCTCTATTACAGGCGCAGAGCGTGCAGAGTTACGCTAACTCCAACGTCGTGTATCTACAGGAGAAACAACGGCAGGTTTATAAATATGAGCTCGAGAAGCACCACAAGTTTACGCAGGCGATCTCGGTGTTCATCATGTTTCTGATTGGGGCTCCGCTGGGTGCCATCATCAAAAAAGGAGGCTTTGGCCTGCCTGTGCTTGTTTCCATCATCTTCTTCATCCTACTCTACGTACTCACCCTCAATGGCGACAAATTTGCCAAAGATGGGGTGCTTTGGGTACCGGCCGGTGCCTGGATGGCCAACGTGCTGCTACTACCCGTAGGGCTGTATTTTATGTATCAGGCCCGGCACGATTCCCGGCTGTTCGATAAAGATGTGTACGTGATTGCCTGGGAGCGGCTTCGCCGGAAGTGGGCAGCAAGCAGGGGCGGTAAGCAGTAGGCAGTAAGCAGAGAGAGGAGTATGCAGTGGCAGTAGGCAGTGGCTGACGCGTAAATAGTACTGTCAGCTGCTAGTGAAACTGTCTACGCTAACTTTACTGCCTACTGCCACTGCATACTGCTAACCTTTCTGCCTACTGCCACTGCCTACTGCTTACCGCCCCTGCCTACTGCTAACTTTTCTGCCTACTGCCACTGCCTACTGCCACTTTTTTCGTACCTTTGCGCGTTCATTTAATTTTTTCTTATACTTTAAGCTGTCTGAAGATGTCATTACCGACCGAAAAGAAGCAAGAAATCTTTGCAACCCAGGGCTTCAAGAAATCCGCTGAAGACACGGGTTCGGCCGAATCCCAGATCGCACTCTTTACGTACCGCATCTCTCACCTGACCGGACACCTGAAAGCGCACAAGCACGATCATGGTACCCGTCAAGGTCTGTTGAAGCTCGTAGGTAAGCGTCGCCGTCTGCTCGATTACCTCATGCGCAAAGATATTAACCGGTACCGGGCCATTATTGCAGCGTTGGGCATCCGGAAGTAATCCTGCAACCAACGCACACGGGGAATCTGCCACTGGTAGATTCCCTGCTTTTTGTTCTTATACCAGAAGTAAACGGTTTCGCAATTCGTTATTTGTTCAGACGAGTATGTTTGCCTCAACGCATCGCCCGTTCTTAACTTAAAACCAGGAAACCAGTTCAGTAAGCGGTCAAAGCTGTAGTAGCGTGTTTCAACGAACGGTATGTTTCAAATCACCACCCAATCAGTACCCCTGCCCGATGGCCGGGAAATAACCATCGAAACGGGCAAGCTCGCCCGTCAGGCCGACGGAGCCGTAGTGGTTCGCTTAGGCAATACGATGTTGCTGGCCACGGTTGTATCGGCCAAAGACGCCAAAGAGGGCGTCGACTTCCTCCCCCTGTCTGTTGATTATCAGGAAAAATTCGCGTCAGCGGGCCGGATTCCCGGCAGCTTTCAGCGTCGTGAAGGCCGGTTGTCGGACCACGAAATCCTGATTAGTCGTTTGGTTGATCGTGCCCTCCGCCCGATCTTCCCCGAAGATTACCATGCCGACACACAGGTCATGATCACCATGATCTCAGCCGACTCCGAAGTACTGCCCGATCAGTTAGCAGCCCTGGCGGCTTCGGCAGCTTTAGCGGTATCCGACATCCCGTTCAACGGTCCTATTTCCGAAGTACGGGTTGCCAAAATTGATGGTGCCTATCACATCAACCCCAAAACCTCCGACCTATCGCGGGCTTCGCTCGACCTGATCGTAGGCGCTACCGCACAGGATATCTGCATGGTAGAAGGCGAGATGAATGAGTGCTCAGAAGAAGAAATTGTAGAGGCTCTGCGTGTTGCTCACGACGTGATTAAGCAGCAGTGTGCGGCCCAGAAAGAGCTGGAAGCGAAAGTAGGTAAAACCGAAAAGCGCCAGTATAGCCACGAAACGCATGATGAGGAGTTGCGCGCGGCCGTTCGGGCGGCTTGCTACGACAAAATCTATGCGGTAGCCCAGTTGCAGCAAACCAACAAGAAAGCCCGTAGCGAAGGGTTCAAAGCCGTTCGCGATGAGTATATGGCTTCGTTGCCCGAAGGCACAGAAGTAAACGAAGCTCTGGTGAAAACCTATTTCCACGATCTGGTGTGGGAGGCTTCGCGCCGGTTGGTACTCGATGAGCGTACCCGCTTGGATGGCCGTAAGCTCGACGAAATCCGTCAGATCACCTGCGAGCCGGACTTCCTGCCGATGGCCCACGGCTCAGCCCTGTTTACCCGTGGCGAAACCCAATCACTGACCACCGCAACGCTTGGCACCAAAATGGACGAGCAGATTGTGGACATGGCCATGTATCAGGGTTACAATAAGTTTCTGTTGCACTACAACTTCCCCGGTTTCTCGACGGGTGAGGTGAAACCCAACCGCGGACCAGGTCGGCGTGAGGTTGGCCACGGTAACCTGGCTCACCGGGCGCTCAAAAAAGTAATGCCTCCCGATGCCGACAACCCGTACACAATCCGGGTGGTATCGGATATTCTGGAGTCGAACGGCTCATCGTCCATGGCAACGGTTTGCGCCGGTACCATGGCCCTGATGGACGCCGGTGTGAAAATCAAAGCGCCTGTGGCCGGTATTGCTATGGGTCTGATTTCAGACACCGAGCCCGGCTCAAACAAATACGCCGTATTGTCGGATATTCTGGGTGACGAAGATCACCTGGGTGACATGGACTTCAAGGTAACCGGTACCGAAAACGGTATTACGGCCTGCCAGATGGACATGAAAGTAAACGGCTTGTCGTACGAAGTGTTGACCGAAGCCCTGCAACAAGCACGGGCGGGCCGTCTGCACATCCTCGGCGAAATGAAGAAAGCCATCGCCGAAGTTCGTTCGGACCTGAAACCACATGCGCCACGGGCCCACGTGATTCGGATCGATCAGAGCCAGATTGGTGCCGTAATCGGACCCGGTGGTAAAGTCGTACAGGAAATTCAGAAAGAGTCAGGTACCACGGTTGTTATCGAAGAGCGCGACAATGCCGGCTATGTAAGCATCTTTGCTACCAACAAAGAAGGCATGGATAAGGCTATTGCTCGCGTGAAAGGCATTGTGGCCGTACCCGAAATTGGCGAGGAATACGTTGGCAAGGTGAAAACGATTATGCCGTTTGGTGCCTTTGTTGAGTTCCTGCCGAACAAAGACGGACTTTTGCACATTTCCGAGATTAAGTGGGAGCGTCTCGAAACCATGGATGGGGTACTGGAAGTTGGCGAAGAAGTACGCGTAAAACTGGTTGATATCGATAAAAAGACCGGAAAATACCGTTTGTCGCGCAAGGTTTTGTTACCGAAACCGGAGAACAAAAACTAAAAGCGAATTGTTACTTTTTTGTGTAATTGACCGTCAAATCCTTACGTTATATTACCGCACAATCTAAAGGGGTGTACGTACCATGAGACAGCTAAAGATTTCAAAACAAATTACCAACCGCGAAAGTCAGTCGCTGGATAAGTACCTCCAGGAGATTGGTAAGGTTGACCTGCTGACGCCCGATGAGGAAGTGATTCTGGCGCAGAAGATCCGCGAAGGCGACCAACTGTCGCTCGAACGGCTCACTAAGGCCAACCTGCGTTTTGTGGTATCGGTAGCGAAGCAGTATCAGAACCAGGGTCTGTCATTGGGTGATCTGATTAATGAGGGTAACCTCGGTTTGATCAAAGCCGCTCAGCGTTTCGACGAAACCCGTGGTTTTAAATTCATCTCTTACGCCGTTTGGTGGATTCGCCAGTCGATTCTGCAAGCGTTGGCCGAGCAGTCTCGTATCGTGCGTTTGCCCCTGAACCGGGTAGGTTCACTGAATAAGATTTCGAAGACCTTCTCGGATCTGGAGCAGAAGTTTGAGCGCGAGCCGTCGCCGGAAGAATTGGCCGCCGTACTCGACATTACGCCCGCCGAGGTGGTTGATACGCTTAAAATTTCAGGTCGTCACGTTTCGATGGACGCGCCGTTTGTGCAGGGTGAAGAAAACAGCCTGCTCGACGTGCTCGAAAACGATGGTGAAGACAAACCAGACTCAGGTCTGATCAACGATTCGCTCCGCAAGGAGGTGCAACGTGCCCTGTCGACGCTAACCCAGCGTGAAGCCGACGTGATTACGCTGTATTTCGGTCTGAATGGCGAGCACGCCATGACGCTCGAAGAAATCGGTGAGAAGTTTAACCTGACCCGTGAGCGGGTTCGGCAAATCAAGGAGAAGGCCATTCGTCGGCTCCGCCATACGTCGCGCTCGAAGGCGTTGAAAACGTACCTGGGTTAGTTTTTACAACCTACAAAAAAGCCGCTCCGAAGTTTTGGAGCGGCTTTTTTGTGTTTTCGGCCCTACCCTACGCGGGCTGATTACGTAACCAGATTTTGTAAAACTCGACCCAGATAACACCCAGCAGCGATGCCCCGGCACAAACGCCCAGTTCGGCAAGCGATAGGGTGGTAAACTGCCCCAGATTCCGCAAAACCGGCCAGCCGATGAAACCAGCCAGCATCAGAGCCGTCAGAAAAAGCATGATCCAGAGCAACGTATTGGGTCGCTGCAAGGTGGTAAACACCGACGCCCGGCTCGAACGGCTCACGAGCGTCAGCCAGATATTACTAATCACCAGCGTGGCAAAGGTCATGGTACGGACGTGCTCCAGCGACGCACCGGCATGCATTTGTGTATAGTATACACCAAGGGTAGCCAGAGCAATACAGAGCCCCTGCACTACCCGGAAGCCTAACTCACGGGAGGTGAAAAACGTATCGCTCAGTTTGCGGGGGCGTTGCTTCATTAGGTCCGTTTCGGCCGGTTCGTTTTCAAAAGCAATAGAGCAGGTTGGCCCCATGACCAGCTCCAGAAAAATGACGTGCACGGGGTTGAACAGGTTAATGAACTTCCAGCCGAGCAGCAGTGGCACGGTCACGGTCAGGATTATCGGGATATGAATCGAAACGATGTACCCTACGGCCTGCTTCAAGTTCTGGTAAATTCGGCGGCCCTGCGCAATAGCGTCGACCATACTACTAAGGTCGTCCTCAACCAGAATCAACGAGGCCGACTGTTTAGCCAGCTCAGAACCCCGCTGCCCCATAGCTACCCCAATATGGGCCGCTTTTAGCGCCGGACCGTCGTTGACGCCATCGCCCGTCATAGCCACTACCTCACCAGCCGCTTTCAGGGCCCGAATCACGCGGAGCTTGGCTTCGGGGTACATCCGGGCAAACACGTTGACCGAAGCGGCCTGCGCTTGCAGGGCTTCGTCAGACAAAGCCATCACTTCATTGCCGGTCAATACAGCCTGCGCGTCGCGCATACCCACCTGTTCGGCAATGGCACGGGCCGTTTCGGCGGAGTCACCGGTAATCATTTTCACCTGAATACCAGCCTCATCAAACTGATTCAGCACGGCGCGGGCATTGGCCTTGGGCGGATTTTCGAGGGCAATCAGGCCCTTAAATTGCCAGTCGAAATCGTCCTGCTCGGCGGGGTAAGCCCCCGTAGTCACCTTGGCCCCGGCTACGCCCAGTACCCGGTACCCTTCGGTGGCTAACTGATGAGCCTGTTGTTTGATCTGCTCCGCTACGGCTCCATCCAGCCCACACACCCGAATAATTCGCTCCACAGCGCCCTTACCGGCTACGCGGGCCGTTTGCTCACCCAGCGGATACAGGTGCGTCATCATAGGCGGTACGCCACCCAGCGGGTACTCGTAAATAAGCGGCCCGTCGGTTGCTATGGGTTTATCGGGCAAGGCCACCCAGGCGTCGGTAATGGCTTTTTCCATCGGGTCGAATGGCTCAGGTTCACTCGCCAGCCGGGCGTAAGCCACTACCTCTGCCCCCGTCGGAGCCAGTGCGTCGGGCAGTTTCGTTCGGGTTCCATTCCGAAAATCGTACACTACCGCCAGCCGCATCCCCTCCTGCGTGATGGTACCGGTTTTGTCGGTACAGATAACCGTTGCGGAGCCTAAACTCTCAACGGTTTGAGGTTGCCGGGTTAACACGCCCGACCGAATCATACGGGCCGCGCCCAGAGCCATAAAACTGCTGAAAGCCACCGGAATCTCTTCGGGCAATACTGACATGGCAATGGTCAGGCCAAGCAGCAACGAGGTAGCCCACTCGCCCGATTGCGCGAAATTGATACCCCAAACCAACAGAAACGCTCCAAAACCTGCATAGGCCATCCGTTGTACAAACTGGCCAATCTGCCGCTGAAGGGGCGTTTTTTCCACTTCTACCGTTTGTAACGACCGACCCAGCTTACCAAGCGAGGTGCTGTCGCCCACGGCCGTAACCCGCACATAGGCACTCCCCGAAACCAGTATGGTACCGGCATACACCGGATCTTTGTCGGGTACCGACTTGGCAACCGGCACCGACTCACCGGTCAGCACCGATTCATCAATCGAACAATCATTTGCCTGCACCAGTACGCCATCGGCGGGGGCGGTTTGGCCTTCGGTCAGCCAGATCAAATCACCCACGACAATTTCTTCTATCCCGACAGTTATCTGTTCACCGTTGCGAACTACCGAGATGGTTGGTTCGGTCAGTTTGCGCAGGGCTTTCAGAGCCTGATCACTGCGGACGGTCTGGTACACCGAGATACCGGCTACCAGCACCATAGCAACAGCGAGGGTGATTCCTTCCTGCCACTCACCCAGCAATACATAAATCAGACTGGCCGCTGCCAGCAGCATAAACATGGGCTCGGTAACCACCTCTTTAACCAGTATCCAGCCCGTTTGGCTTTCGGCAGTCGTGATTTCATTAGCGCCATACTGCTGCCGGGCAGTTGTGACCTGTTCTGTAGATAGGCCCGTAAGAGCCGCAACCGATTGTGTATTCATAACCTCTACAAACGTCGAAGGGGGGATTTGTCGGCTAATATTAACAAAATTGGTTCGCCGGGCACCCTATCTATCCGTCTTATTTACCTATAAACGGGGTAATTTATAGCCAATATAAAAAGCCGCTCCTACGTAACGGAGCGGCTTTGATTTACCCAGTCAACAACCAGGCCGTGTACAAAAGCGAAAGTTGGCTAGAAAATAAAGTTCGTCGACAGGAATTTCGACTCGTGCTCCCGAATAATCTGGTTCACAATTGCCTTGTTGGCCGTAGTGTCTTTAGTAGCTACTACGGTTCGGATTGAAAACGCCCGCAGAGCATCTTCGACTGACAACGTACCTTCTGCCGAATCTTTCCGGCCCGTGAACGGGAACGTATCGGGGCCACGCTGACACTGCGCATTAAGGTTTACCCGGCTCACCTGATTCACCAACGGATCGATCAGGCGGGCCAACTCATCGGGGTCGGAACCAAACAGGCTAACCTGCTGCCCGTGATCCGACGAGATAATGTACTCAATTGGCTGCTCCACATCGTTGAACGGTACAATGGGGACCACTGGCCCAAACTGCTCCTCGCGGTAGAGTTTCATACCTTCGGCAACGGGGTACACCACAGCGGGGTAGAACAGTGAACCTGCGCCCGTTCCGCCCCCGGCATTGACAACCCGCGCGCCCTGCGCTTTGGCATCAGCAATGCACTCGGTCAGGTAGTCGGGTTTTTGCGGTTCGGGCAAGGGGGTGATGTTCGTCCCTTTTTCCCAGGGCATACCAAACTTCAGCTCATTGACAGCCTCGCTGAACTTCTCGAGAAACGCATCGGCCACCGACCGATGCACCCAAATTATCTTAATCGCAGTGCAACGCTGCCCATTAAACGAAAGGGTACCCAGAATGCACTCTTTCACGGTCAGGTCAAGATCGGCATCGGGCAAAACCACGGCCGCATTTTTAGCGTCGAGGCCCAACACCGCCCGGAGCCGGTTACTCTTGGGGTGCATTTTCTTCAGGCTATCGGCCACCCGGCTCGACCCGATCAGGGTGAGCACATTGATTTTGCCCGACTGCATCAGGGCCGGCACCACGGATGCGCCCCGGCCGTAAATGGTATTGACAACCCCGGCGGGGAAACACGACCGGAACGCTTCCAACAACGGATAATGCAGGAGCGTACCGTGCTTGGGTGGCTTAAACAAAATAGTATTACCCATCAGGATTGCCGGAATAAGCGTCGTGTAGGTTTCGTTGAGCGGGTAGTTGAATGGCCCCATACACAACACAACCCCGAGCGGAGAACGGCGAATCTGCCCAATGATCCCCTCCGTGATTTCGAATCGCGAGCCGGCCCGGTCAACGTCTTTCAGGGCATCGATGGTATCGTAGATGTACTGTACGGTCCGGTCGAATTCTTTTGTCGAATCGGCCAGCGTTTTACCGATCTCCCACATGAGCAGGTTCACCACCTGTTCTTTCTGCTCGATCATACGACCCACAAAATTCTGCATGCAGCTGATCCGGTCCGCTACACTCATGGTGGGCCACTCACCCCGGCCATTGTTGTAGGCCGTCACGGCCGCATCAAGGGCTTCGAGCGCCTGGGTATCGGTCGTTACGGGGTAACTGCCAATAACGGGTCGCTCCAGCGTACCATCCGACTGACGGAGCATAACTGGCGACAACACATCGACCGTTGGGCCATCCCACGCCCGCATCTGACCGTTGATCAGATACTCACGCTGGTGGAGAGGTTCAAACTGGTAGGCACTCGGGATCTGGTCGAGGGCCGGAAAAGCCGCCGACAGTTGTGATTGGGTAATGTTCATGTAATTATTCAGGTTTACCTGACGAGACCGGGCTGGATTGGGACAGAATCGACTCGAATTTCAGGTTCTTACTATAAAGACAGCGACCTAAATTAGTTCACGATCGATGGTGTAAAAAAACTACCTTTACCCGTATTAACCGTCCTGCAATTACCGTATGCCTTTACCACAGGATACCGAACTCCACCCCGAACTGGTGGAGAAACTTCATCAACTTTCCGAAAAATATGCCGCCATGGGGCAGGATATGACTTCCTACCTCGACGGACTGCTGCAAGCCGATTACCTCACGTATTGGGACTACGTACACCTTGAAACCCTGCTCTCGCTTCAGAATCCGAGAACAGCCTACCCCGACGAGCTGATTTTTATCACGTATCACCAGATCACCGAGCTGTACTTTAAACTGGTGAAGCACGAGCTGACGCAGATCGGCTACCATCCGGCTCTGACCGCCGATTTTTTTACCGAACGGATGGAGCGGATCAATCGCTATTTTGCCATTCTGGAGCAGTCATTTGCGATTATGGTTGAGGGCATGGACAAAGACCAGTTTCTGAAATTCCGAATGGCCCTGCTGCCGTCGAGCGGGTTTCAGTCGGTGCAGTTCCGGCACATCGAAATCATGTCGACCCATTTTCGGAACCTGCTCAGCCCAACCGCCCCTATTCCGACCGACGCTCCACTCGACCAGTTGTACGAGTTTATTTACTGGAAGCAGGGAGCTACCGAACTGGCCACCCAACAAAAGACACTGACCCTAAAACAGTTCGAGAAAAAATACGGTGATTCGCTCGTACGGCTGGCCACGGAGTACCAGTCGCGCAATTTGTACGCCTGCTGGTTGGCCCTGCGTGAAAAAGGCGAACAAACCGACGCCCTCGCCCGCGAGCTCCGTGACTTCGATCAGCGGGTCAATGTGCGGTGGAAGCTGTCGCACCTGCGGTCGGCGGTGCGCTACCTACACAAAACCCCCGAAGCAGTTGCGGCTACCGGCGGCACCAACTGGCAACGGTACCTGCCTCCCGTGGAGCAACAACGGTTTTTCTTCCCGGATTTATGGACTCCCGATGAACTCCAGAACTGGGGCCGGGCCGTTGGGGATGGTCAATAGTGCACGGTTTACTTTTTTGGCAACGTGCCAGTAGTTAAACCTGAACGATTGTCATTCAGCTAACGCCCCACTGAATACGTTTGCTTCAACGCATAAAAAAAGGGCCTGACGGCCCTTTTTTTATGCGTTAGTAACCAGCTCATTCCAGGACAATCGTACGGGGCGAAGCCTCAGGACGCGTAGTGATAGTAACTTGTTTTGAGGTCACATCCCGACCGTTCGATACCTCAACCGAGTACTGACCGTCGGGCAGTTCGTTCACACGGAACTTCAACGAGACCCGGTCTTTATTACGACCTACCGTTTGCACGGCCATCGTCTCGCCCGCCTTATTTTTGAAGCTGATATGGACTGGGCCACCTTCGCCTTTTTCCAGCATGACGTTAATCACGGATTGGCTCGTTGACGGGTAAACGGCCGTTTGGTAATCGGCAAAGCGATCGGCTTTGCTTTTTTTGCCGGGCTTTTCGGGAGCAGCGGTAGCGTTGGCGAATGATACAACACCCAGGGTCAGGGCCAGTGCGAGCGATTTGATGAACGTTTTCATGTGCGTATAGTAGTTGTTGTTTTTTGCCTTATTGACGATACAAAGATATAGGCCGTAGACAGTACCTTGCATTACAAAGTACATAAGCGGTTTATTTCGGAACACGAACGGTAATCTGTCTGTTTACCTGAGCCAACGGTTTCCTTTTTTATGTTCTCAACCTCCGAAAAGCCCCTATTTCGGGCACCTGCCCTGTTCAGCTCGTTTTCAACACTCATCGCGGCCGAGAGTACACGGCATGGGGGCGTCAGCCCGGCTCCCTACCAATCGCTCAATCTGGGCCTGAATACAGCCGACAACCCGCGCTTTGTCGAAGAAAACCGGCTCCGTTTTTTTTCGGCCTTAGGTATTAACCCCGAACGGGTTGCTACCTCGCATCAGGTGCATGGTAAGGAAATTCTGGAAGCTACCCAACCGGGCCGTTACGACGGGTACGATGCCCTTATGACGAACCAACCGGACCTGTACGTAGCCGTAAGCATTGCCGACTGCGTGCCTATTCTGGTATATGATGGCAAGAACAAAGCGGTTGCCGCCATTCATGCGGGCTGGAAAGGCACCGTGGCCGAGCTGGTTCGGCTCACGCTTGAAACCATGCAGCAGCAATATGGCACCCGCCCCGGCGACTGCTACGCGTACGTGGGTACGTGCATCGACGAAACATCGTTTGAAGTAGGCCCCGAAGTTGCCGAGAAATTTGCCCCGGAGTTTAAGCGGGTCGATGAATTTACCCAACGGACATTTGTCAATCTGCGCTCAGCAAACACCCGTCAATTAACCAATTTCGGCATTCCAACGGCCCAAATTGCCCTATCAACCTATTCGACCGTACTGAATAATGAAGATTATTTTTCGCACCGGTACGAAAACGGGCAAACCGGCCGATTAATGGCGGTAATTGGCTTAAAATCTTAAACATTTCGATAACTCGACCGTTCTTAACGGTAGATTACCCTATGGCAGGGTAACGATTCAACTCTCAACGTTAATAAAGTCATGAGCTTCTTAATCTCCATTCTGGTTGGTGCCATTGCCGGTTGGCTGGCCGACCTCGTTTTCAAGCGGTTTTCGTTCTCTCTGTTAACCCAGATCCTTCTCGGTATCATTGGTGGTTTAATTGGTGGCTGGATTTTCGGTAACACGTTCACGACGGGTGCCAGCGGTATCCTCGACCGGATTCTGACCGCCTTTGTAGGTGCTGTCATTATTCTAGGTATTGCCGCCCTGATTAAAGGAAGTCGCCGAACGGTGTAACCAACTGAGCATATAGCATACACGAAAAAAGGGGCTGATGAATCAGCCCCTTTTTTCGTGCGAATACGTATAGTTTATCCTTTTTTCTGAACCAGCCACCCGAGCACCCCCATAGCAACAGCGCAGATACCCAGGCCACCCGATTCGCGGGCCAACTCGATATTAAGCGTTTTCATACCCATCTCGTCGAGCAAGAAGCCCTCAAAATGCGGAGGCCACTGATACACAGCCGCCACTACGTACATGGCCGCCATCAGCCAGAAGAACCAGGGTCGGCCGGTGCCAAACAGAGCCATGACACTCGCTACGGCCGCCAGCCCATAAATAGGTATCCAGAGTTCGGGGTCGGGGTCATTGTACTGAAACCCAGCGAACAGGGCAAACAATAGCGCAAAAACGATGGAAAGTGATTTCAACATAAGGATGTACGGTAAAGAAATTCAAGTACTCGGACTAAGGAAAGAAGCACAAAAAACCGGCTCACCTACTCCATTTTATACGCTAGCCTTTCACGATTAAGGACAATACTGCGCAACGGCATTGACGGCATCAGCATACCCCAGCTGTTTAGACTGCTTGAGGCTCAAACAAGCGGCATCGCGCTGATTGTTGAGCAGCTGAGCCAGTCCCAGGCCATAAAACGCCTTCCCAAATGCCGGATCAGCCTCGACTGATTTTTGAAAGTCGGCCAGAGCGCCCGGCAAATTTTTCTGGTTGAAATACAGATTCCCCCGATTGTACAGGGCCAGGGCATTTTTGGGATTTAACTCAATGGCTTTCGTAAAGTCGGTAATAGCGGGCTGCACCTGACTCTGGGTGGCAAACAGCTGCCCCCGGTTCAGATACAGATCCGAACTGGCCAAACGCGCCGTATCGGGCACGAGCCGAATGGCATCGGAGTAATCTTTCAGGGCCCCTTCCAGATCGTTTTGGGCTATTTTGAGCAAAGCCCGGTTGTAATAAGGCCGGTAAAAGTTGGGGGCCACCTGTATGGCCTGATCGTAATCAAGCTGGGCATTACTGTACTCTTTCTGCTCGAAATACGCGACACCCCGCGTGTTCAGGGCTTCAGCATTTTCTTCATCAGCCTCCACTGCCCCATTCAGGGCCGCAATGGCTTCACGGGTTTTACCTTCTTTCAGGAGTGCCCGCCCCTGTTCGAGATACGCGTCCGACGACGTGCAGGCTTGCAGCAAAAGCAGAATACAGCCTGCGTACCATGTATTTTTTAGATTCATTATTAACTTGATCATCAATGGTTTTTCGGTTTAAACACCAAAAAACCGGGTCCAAACAATCACAAAAGTACAACGAGACCTTTACAAACCCCGAAAATTGGTGTATGTTTGCATCGGCAAATCGGTGCTACCAGCTCCCGCTGAATCCCCCAGGTCTTGACCGAAGCAAGGGTAGGTGGTCGTAGCGGTGAGACATTCGATTTGCCTTTTTTTGTGTCCTTTCCCTTCCCTCCCCATGGAATTGACCCACACGCTCCGCGAGGCATTCATAGCCCGGTTCAACGCCCATCCAACCCTTATCTGCTCGCCCGGCCGGGTAAATCTGATTGGTGAACATACCGATTACAACGAAGGATTTGTGTTACCGGCCGCCATCGATAAAGCGATTTATCTGGCTGTAGGCCCCCGCCCCGATGACCAATTGCACCTGGTAGCTGCCGACCTGAACGAGACATTTACCGGTTCGGTTACGGCCCTCCAGAAAACAAACTCCTGGGCCGATTATCTCTTGGGCGTTGTGAACGAGTTTGCGCAGGCCGGTTTGCCGGTAGGCGGTATGAACATCGTTTTTGGTGGTACTATCCCGATTGGCTCAGGCTTATCGTCGTCGGCGGCTCTCGAAAATGGCGTCGCCCTCGCCCTTGACCACCTATACAACCACGACCAAACGGACCGCCTGCACATGGTGAAGCTAACGCAGCGGGCCGAAAACCGGTTTGTGGGCGTGCAGTGCGGTATCATGGATCAGTTTGCGAGCATGATGGGGCGGGCCAACCATGTTATTAAACTCGACTGCCGTTCGCTCGAATACGCCTACGCTCCCTTGCAAATGGAGGGTATTCGGATTGTTCTCTGCGACTCACGGGTGAAACATTCACTGGCGGCATCGGAATACAACACCCGCCGGGCCGAGTGCGAGGCCGGGGTCCGAATCGTTCGGGCTGCGTACGGCGACGCTATTCACAGCCTCCGCGACGTAACCATGGACATGCTCGACGCCCAACTACGCGACCAAGAGCCCCTGCTTTACCGGCGCTGTGCGTATGTGGTGCAGGAAAACGAACGGCTTCTGAGCGCCGTGGGTCACTTAGACGCCGGTAATCTCGAGGCATTCGGGCAACTAATGTACGGATCACATGAGGGGTTGAGCCATTGGTACGAGGTAAGCTGCCCTGAACTGGACACGCTGGTCGATATTGCCCGCACGGTGCCGGGAGTACTCGGAGCCCGCATGATGGGCGGAGGTTTTGGCGGTTGCACGATCAATCTGGTCCGGGCCGAGGCACTCGAAACCTTCACCAACACCATGCTGGAGCAGTTCCGGGCGCGCACAGGCACCGAAACGCTGATTCATACCTGCCAGGTTCAAAATGGCACACACCTCATACCAACGGGTACGGTGTAGAGGGTAAACGGTGAACGTTTGCCGGGCCGTTCGGTTATGCCGCTTTCTAAAGTCCAACGTTTAATAGTCCTCGACTAGAGTGTGTGGACAATCAGAGCAACAAAATCATACTTGAAGCCAGATGAACCATCGCCAAGAAGCTGCTGGCTGTTTTTTCGTAGCGAGTTGCTACCCGGCGATACTGTTTCAAGCGGTTAAAAT
>NZ_WELI01000009.1 GCF_009184635.1 Rudanella paleaurantiibacter | reverse complement strand
AGGCCCTTGATGGCCGCTTTTTTGAAGGCTTCGTAGTCGAAGGAGTCAGTCATGAGTAGGAAATTAGGAAATTGTTTTCTTCCCTTCTATTCAAACCCAATCTTGACACAGTTTAAAAAGCAGTCTCAGACCAACAGAGTGTTTGCCCAATGCAGCAATTTCTAATGTTGATTTCGTGTCAACTACCGCATAACTAATCTCCGGAATCTTGTAAGCATTCCTAATAGAATCGGCAAATTGAATAGTTTTTTGCCCAAAGCTTATTGTCGCAGTGGATAGAAATAGTAGCGTAATTATCTTTCTCATGTCTTTGGCCTTGTATGATGGCAGCTAACGTTCAGGATTTGGGGATGACGGGAAGTTCAAGGCACAAAAGATTCGCTTTGTACAAATGCTCAATAGAATTACTGCTATTAAGTTTTCCACGTCAACCCCACTATTGCTGGCTGGTGATTCTCGTCTGTTTCTGTCGTAATCTTCTGTTAGAATTTCACTACGTCATTAAAAATTAAACCCAAAATGAAAGCCCGGTTCTCCGAAGACGAATTTTGACCATTTATCGTCTAGCTGTTTAAATCCAGCAGGCAATGTTGTGTGGTAAGCGCGGTGGGTAACAGCAATGGATGGCTGAATAAAAAATCGGTCCCTAAAAAGTTTGATGTGATAACCAACACGGTATGTGTTAAAAATCTGGAATCCATTGTCAATTTTATTGCCGTTGGTATTCACAAATTTTTGCCAGGTTGGCATAACATTAAGCTCGGCATATAGACCTTGCCATAAAAATCGTTGGTAGGCCACGGATACGCCATACTCACGAACATACCCCGGAAATTTTTCTTCCGGCTTTCCGTATGATTCGTTTAAAAACGGATGAATACCATTTGGCCAGGCATATTTCCAGGTTTTGGGTTCTACAGTAATAACGTCTCTTCCGGTAATCCGATAGCCTAAATTAAGTTGAGCGAAGTCGGGGGGATTGGTAGTAGCTAAATTGCCGAGCAAAAAGATGGTACTCCCAATAAACCACCGTTTGTACGTGCTATCTTGTTTGGCATATTGGGCCTTCAAGGGTAAACTACTTGCCAGCACAAAGGCAATTCCAATCCAAAGAAATTTCTTTTGCATGTCTGTTTTGGTTGATGGTGAACGACATTGCAAAAGTGGATTGGCGAGATACTATCGCTTGTTCACTTAAGTTAAGAAATACGTTTTAGCTTTTTTTCTCAAGAATTCTGGCTCGTAGTCTGCTTAATGATTGTGGCTTTATGCCCAAATAACTGGCTAACTGGTGTTGCGGCACACGCTGAATAAGATCGGGCCTTTTTTGGATTAAGTTCAGGTATCGTTGTTCGGGGGAAGAAGTCTTAAACGCGTCAAAGTCGATCCGTTGTTTCGCCAAAAGTTCTTCAGATAATACTCTGCATAGGGTTTCAAACTTGGGAAATTTACGGTTTGTCTCTTCTTCCATATCCGAATTGGAAACGGTAAGTATGGTGTCTTCCAGGCAACCTACATAATATTCAGACGGAGTTTTGCTGATTACGCAAGGGGGTGTCAACACTTCCATTTCCGTGTAGAAAGCAGTTGTTTTTTCTTCTCCGTCAATCAGGTAATACGTTCGAATACAGCCTTTTAAGATAAAATAGCTATCCTTCGACTTTTGGCCTTCCTGGAGTAACACCGTCCCCTTCTTTACCGAGCGAAATATGTCTAACGCAAGCAGTGCGTTCTTTTCATCATCGGTCAGAGAAACGTATTTGGATAAAAAGTCAAATAGTATGTCTTTCATTGTCTTGTTGTTGTAACTGTCGTCTGTTCCGCTTGCCGCCAATGTTGCCTGGCTTTTGCGGCAGGGAATTTTAAAAACGGAATCTTCAACCTACCATCGAAGCTGACTAGTAGCAGCAATGCTCAGTCCCTATGGCACAAAGCTAATGTTGTACCGCCTTAATAGGCCCACTATTATGATTATTGGGTTTGTAGAATGTAGCGCTTCTACAACTATTTCATCAAACTGGTGTTAACTACAGTCTCTTTATCAGTCGATCAATTCGTCTTTTATTTTCCTGTTGTAGTAAAGAAGGATACAAATTCATTGGCATGTTGACTATCATAATGACCAATCCAAACAAGTAGTTGGCGTCGAAAGCCTTAGCCAAAGCAAAAAAACTGACAAAGACGAATCCGATTAAATGATCGATTTCAGAAATCGTCATTTCATTTCGTATGCTACACAAATAAGGCTTGTCAATTTTCGTTTTGAGTTTCAGTTTTTGATTGAAGAATTTGAAGAACGTATTTTTTACAATCCACTTAAAAACGCCAAGTCCAATGATTCTGTTGAGATTTTGACTTTCAATAAAAGTAAGGTTCTGTAAGTTTTTGTTGAAATAGTCAGTTTTTCGTAGCGCATAATGGATCATCATCCCAACCAGCCAGGATATAAAGCATATTGAAATACTGAATGTCAAGTATCTGACCATTGTCGTTTATGGCATTGTAGCTGCGTTCAGGGCTTTGTGTAGGTGTGATGATAGCATTCCGTCAAGCCAAACTTGCACAAGGTCTCTTATTGGTGGCTGGCGCTTCTGTCAAATTGGTTTCAATGTACTTTTCCTAAGCTCAAACTCTTGCAAAATCTTCCATTGTCCGCCGTCTGCTTGTTCTATCAGGCTTATTCTTCCAAATCTTAATTGATTTGGTAAACTTAATTTTTCAATCTGATGAAATATGGCGTCTGTACAAGTTGAGTTTCTTGGATGCATTAAGGTAATGTGAGCTTCCTGCTTTCTTGGATTGTCGTTCAGTCCAATTAAAATTTGCTTACGTAACTCTTGAAAACTTGCATTCTCCCTGGTTGCAGGGAGAAAAAGCCCTTGTCCATTGTCAAACCTTGTTGGTTTCCCGAATTCAATAACAATTTCTTCCAGTGTCAAAGAATGTAGGTTTGATATTACTTGCTCAAGATTTTCAATTTCGTCCTCTCTACATAGAGTAACGTGAGATTTTATTAACTCAAATTGTCTAGGGTTGAACGCTTGTCTTACCTGCTCAATAGTTTCAGCGTCTTTTGGGTCAACAAATAAAGTCAGTTGTCTACGAATATTTATAGCCACTTTGGGTCAACCTTTTGAATGATCAGCGTGAATCATTTTACTAAATGGTTTTGAGTAACCGCAACCATACAGAACCCGCATACACTCAGGTACACTTGCTTTAATATCCAGCCGTTGGAGATAGGCGAGTGAGGAGCCCCACTTCGCTTAGACCGGGGTAGGGGTCAGCTCCCAGCTTTTGCGTACGGCCGACGACCAGTCGATGCGCCGGTCGGCTTCCGAAACGTCGATAAATTCGAAGTCGGTGAGCAGGCGCTTCAGCTTGGGCAGGCATCCTTTCAGCCCGTAATACGACTTGAACTTGCGCGTCAGGCTGAGGTCTTCAATCATGGGTTGAGCCGGGTCGAAGTCGCGCGGATGGAAGTACGTCATCACGTAGGGCGACTGCCGGGTAAAGCGCTGAATCATGGGGTAGGGGAGCAGCCGGAAATAGCCCCCTCCCGAAAAAATCATATCCTGCCCCAGCAAAGGCACCGTGTTGATGGGGAACTCTTTGAGTGGATAGCCATCAACGTCGATAATGGCCGGTTGGCCAATGCCAAAGGCCGTGTCGCCCCCGTGGGCCCGGCGCGCGGAGAACACCGAGCAGTCAATCTCGATGCCATTCTCAACCAGAATCGGAAACACCCAGCGGTTCAGAAACTTGATCGAAAAGCCTGGTGCGCGGTACGCCCGAATCGGCTTGCCCGTCACGTCTTGCAAAGCCTTGATCGACCGTTCCAGGTCGTCGCGGAACTCGGTAACGGTTTGTTCGTAAGCGAGTTGGTGCGCGTACGAGTGGGTGGCAATTTCGTACCCGGCCGCGTCGATTCGGCGAATCACGTCGGGGTGCTGATCGGCCACCCAGCCAAGGCAGAAAAAGGTAGCCCGGCAGTTGGTATCGGCAAGCAACTGGAAAATCCGGTCCATGTTGGCATGAATCCGGGATTCGTAACGGCCCCATTCGGCAGCTGTCCGGGTCGATTTATGGTCGAGGAGGTGAAACCACTCCTCAATGTCGAAGGTAAGGATATTCATAGGGCGGTGGCGGGTTTAGGTTTGGGGCAAAGTTGACGTAAACTGTCAATAAAACCGTTTGCCAGCGGCCTGAAACGCTTTTACATCGTCCCGGGTCGGAAAGGTGAAGTAGGTCATCTGCGAAGCATCATTCTCCATCAGTTCAACGGTGCCATCGTGAATTTTCTGTACCGATTCGACAATGGCATCCATGCCCATCTTCTTCGTCACGCGGATCAGCTCCTCCTGCGACATATTGCCGATTGCCAATGGTTTCTGCACAATAATCGGGCCTGAATCGATACCCTCATCCACAAAAAATACCGACACGCCTGTGTGGGTTTCGCCGTTTTTGAGCACCCAGAACGAAGGCATCAGACCGCGATATTTGGGTAGCAGAGCCGTGTGCAGGTTGATGCAACCGTGCGGAGCCAGATCGAGCAGTTTGCGTTTAAAAATCTGATTGCCGGCAATCGACACGAGCAGGTCCGGGTTGTACGCTTTCAGCCGGGCCAGATTTTCGTCTTTGTTGATGTTTCCCTCAATCTCAATCAGCGGCACACCATACTTGGCAAGCACCTTCCGAACGTTATTGCGACTATCCAGTTTCGACGCCACAAACTTGAATCCGTAACGCACAAAGAAAGGAAGCCCAAAGATCTGAAGCGTTTTTTTCATCTTATCGGTAAACGTTTCGCGCTTGCCAAACGGCGACACGTCGAATACAACCGTAGCCACTACCTCGGCGTAGGGAGGCAGGTGCTTCATGAGGTAGTCGATGTTACGAGCCAGATAAAATGGGTCGTCCTGAGTGAGTAAGAGTAGACGCATGAAAAGGTAAAATTCGTGGCAATAAATAGGGCAAAAATAAGGAAAGACCAACCGCCTGTAGCTTTATTCGGGGATGAACGGCTTAATTTGGACGCCCGACAAATGATGAAAATTGAACAAAAGTAATTTCCCGTGGATAAGATTACGGCAACAGTGATAGGTGATTTCTAAAAAAAGTGATAGTATTGCAATCGATCTGGTCAAAAATAAGGCAAATTGTAGCTATATGGCCCGGTTTTGTTCAGTTTAGTCCGCCGACCGGTTTGGTGTATTTTTCAAAGGTAGCAGTATCGTCTGTATGCTTGATTTGTCCGTCATAATTTTAACCCATAACGAGGAAAAACATATCGGGCGTTGCCTGGAGAGTCTGCGGCCGATGACGGACAAAGTGTTTATCGTCGATTCGTTCTCGACCGACCGAACAGTCGAAATAGCGCGCGCGATGGGGGCGGTGGTTGTCCAAAACCCGTGGGTAACCTACGCGACTCAGTTCAACTACGGGATTCAGCACACGCCGTTTCAAACGGCCTGGCTCATGCGGATGGATGCCGATGAGTATGTGCTTCCCGAACTGGCCGAAGAAATCACGCACCGCCTGCCCACGCTGGCGGCTCAGGTAGGCGGGGTGTACGTAAAACGCCGGGTTATGTTTATGGACCGGTGGATTCGGCACGGCGGTTACTACCCAATCTGGCTACTGCGGTTGTGGCGCCGGAATCAGGGTATCTGCGAACAGACCTGGATGGACGAGCACATTAAACTGAGCCCGATCAATGGTGCACCGGCCCAAACCGTGCAGTTTGCCAATGATCTGGTAGACCACAACCTGAATAACCTGACCTGGTGGACGCAGAAGCATAACCAGTATGCCATTCGGGAGGTGATCGACTTGCTCAATATCCGGCATAACTTCGAACAGGCCGAGCGGGTTACGCCCAGCCTGACGGGATCGCAGGAGCAGCGGAAGCGGTACCTCAAAGAACGGTACGCATCGTTACCTCTGTTTACCCGGCCCATTCTGTATTTTTTGTACCGGTACTTTGTCCGGTTTGGTTTTCTCGACGGCCGCCGGGGCTTTGTCTGGCATTTTTTGCAGGGGCTTTGGTACCGGTTTCTGGTAGACGCCAAAATGCTGGAAGTTTACCGCCGGGCAGGCCATGACCGCGAAGCGATTATCGACTTTTTCAAAACGGAATATGGAAAAGACCTTCGAGCCGGTGTCCGCTAGTCCTTCAGGAACCACCGACCTATCGCGGTTCGACAATAGCTGGTACAATCCGGGTCCACGCCTGAAAGTAATTGGCTGGTTTATTGTCAACTCGCTGGTATTGAATAACCATCTGCCCATTCCGGTTGCTTTGAAGCGTTGGGTCTTGCGCCTGTTTGGAGCACGTATTGGGGTAGGCGTTATGATTAAGCCGGCCGTGAACATTAAATATCCGTGGTTACTAACCGTGGGTGACCACGTCTGGATAGGTGAGTACGTTTGGATTGACAATCTATCGCCGGTGAGTATTGGCAACCACGCCTGCCTGTCGCAGGGAGCCTTGTTGCTAACCGGTAACCATGACTATCGGTTGCCGACCTTTGACCTGACCACGAAGCCCATCCGGCTCGAAGATGGGGTCTGGATTGGCGCTAAATCGGTGGTATGTCCCGGCGTCGCCTGCCGCTCGCACTCGGTACTGGCGGTGGGGTCGGTAGCTACCCGCGATCTGGAGGCATACGGTATTTATCAGGGGAACCCAGCGGTTTGGGTTCGCAAACGAATTATCTCAACGTGAAAGTAAGCATCATCACTGTAGTATATAACGGAGTAAGTACGGTACGTGATTGTCTGGAATCGGTACTGGGCCAATCGTACCCCGACATTGAGTATATCGTAGTGGACGGAGGCTCAACGGATGGAACAGTTGAGCTGATCCGGGAGTACGGCACGCGAATCAGCCGGTTTGTGACCGAGCCTGATAAGGGCTTGTACGATGCCATGAATAAAGGAATCAGGATGGCAACGGGCGACGTGATCGGGTTCCTGAACTCCGACGATCTCTACCGGCATGCTGATGTGGTAAAGCATGTAGTGGAGCGGTTCCGGCAAACGGGTTCCGACGGTGTGTATAGTGATATGATTTACGTAGACCGGTACGACATCAATAAGGTGAAGCGGTACTGGAAAGCGGGGAGTTACCGGCCCGGCGACTTTTTGTGGGGTTGGATGCCGGGGCACCTGTCGTTTTTTGCGCGTAAATCGGTGTACGATGCGTATGGTCAGTTCCGGCTCGATTTGCGGAGTGCGGCCGATTATGAACTGATGCTGCGGTTTATTCACAAGCACAACATCAGCTTGTCGTACCTGCCCGAAACCACCGTAATCATGCGTGAAGGGGGGGTGAGCAATGCAAATCTGAAGAATCGGGTGCGGGCCAATCAGGAAGACCGAATGGCTTGGGAGATGAATGGCCTCAAGCCGTACTTTTTCACCTTGACGCTCAAACCTCTTCGAAAAATTGTTCAACTGTTTCAACGGGAGCGGACTTCAGTAGCTTAACCGTTTACTAAGTTCTGACCGTAACCGAAAGAAACTGATTGGATAATCTTTAAAAAATGTAATTTTCGCGCCCGGTTCGCTCTGGACTGTGCCTTGGTACACTTTTGGTGACCAGTTTAGGTAAGATACTTCGTTGTCTGCCGTTTCCCGGAGCACAAATGGTTTTAATCCAAGTGACCGCTTATGAATCTCGACCTACTACTGGCTTATTTGCAGAATAAGTTTCGCGACGAACTCTTTACGATTGGGCTCTACCAGTCCGTATTGTCGTTCCTCGTGGCTTGTTTTGTGGCTATCATATCGATCCCGGTCGTTATCAAAATATCGGAGCTGAAAGGGCTCATGGAAAAAACGGGCGAGCGCCGGGCCCATACCACCCCTACGCCAACCTTTGGTGGAATCGCGATTTTTGCCGCTGTTCTGATCAGCTACTTCCTTTGGCCAAGCATTGATCAGACCGACATTTATCGTACCAATCTTTCCATTGTCGGGATGACCATCCTTTTTTTCGTCGGTATAAAAGACGATCTGGTGGGTGTCGATCCGAATAAGAAGATATTCTTTCAGGTGCTTCCTGCGCTCATTCTTATTTTCTTCGGCGATCTGAAAGTAGACTACCTCTACGGGATCATGGGCTTTCACCACATAGCTGAGATCGTGAGTGTGCTACTCACCTGTTTCATCTTTATTGCGGTGACTAATGCCATAAACCTTATCGACGGGATCGACGGGCTGGCGGCTGGCATTGCCACTATTGCGAGTGCCACCTTTGGGGCCTGGTTTCTGCTCACCAATCACTTTGCCATGGCCTGTATGGCGTTCACGCTTGCGGGGGCGCTGGTCGGCTTTTTGCGGTTCAACTTCTCCAAGACCAGCAAGATCTTCATGGGCGATACCGGCTCGCTTATTCTTGGGTTTATGCTGTCGTTTTTCGCGGTTCGGTTTGTTAATCTGAACACTTCGTTCCGGTTTGACCCGACGGCTTTTTTCAACGCACCGATCATTGCCGTAGTGGTTTTGATCATCCCTATTTTTGATACCTTACGGGTGTTTACCGTTCGGATTCTGGCGGGCAAGTCGCCCTTCTCAGCCGACCGGAACCACATGCACCACATTCTGCTCGATAACGGTATGTCGCATATGGGGGCTACTGCAACGCTCTGTGGTATCTCACTGCTGAATACGGTGTTGTTCTTTGTGCTGCACCGCAACATTACCAACACGGAGTCGGTACTGATTCTGTGCGGTTTGTTTGCCTTGTACATGATGGCGAGCTTTCTGCTCAAAATGCGTGCCCTTGTCATCATGACGCATCCCCGTCGTCGCCGGGCGGTTATGCGCCGGGCGATTCAGAATGCGTTTGAAGGCCGAAACACGCGTAAATTGATCGATTATCTCTAAAACACTCTTTCTTATACATGAAACAGCACCCGCAATGGGTGCTGTTTTTTTTTGTTTAAGGCCGGAATCTCTCGATGGAGCATCTGCCTTAAACCAGGCACTATACTTACCAAAATACTTAGTAATTACCTGGTAGTAAATATTGGGTGTTTATACTTAAAACGCGAAATTATTTTGGTTTGGATATACATTAAAAGGGGGATAAAAATACTCGTTTACTAAAGACAAAAATAAATTTGGTGTACTAATTGTGCGATTATAGACGGTAAAAAGTCCCGTAAAAAGGAGTATTTAAGAATATAAAATAATATATAAAGTGCATAATTCTTCCGTGTAAACATAGCTATACATGAAGGTTTAGCAATATTTTTGATCCAATTTGGCCGGGTGTATTTCATACAACTTGCTTCTTAAAGAAGCCACTCGAGCCAACCTGTCCAATTCAATTTTCTTAAACACAAAAATTGAGTAGTGGGATAGTTTGGAGCCGACCATTGATGTGCCTACTCAGTGACGGAAATCGAGATGGGTTTCAACGCTTCGAAGAGAAGGGGAGGAGCTTGTTTAGAAATACGAAGCCCACTGACACAGTGTACTATTGAGTTGGCCCTCCTATCGGTCTGATATGCAGATAAAATTTTACGAGCTTTTACTTTCTGGCTTATTTCAATGGCGTACCAGACTCTCGTTCTGGAAACGGAACAAGTGTGAAGTGTCGGCAACCGCAGCGGGGGGGGCATTACCTGTCCGATTAACCCTGTGGCTGGCTGGCCTTGTGCTGATGGTAGGGATTAACCCTGAAGGCCAGGCGCAGACCTTACCCTGCGGTTACCGAACCCTAACGGTCAACAACTTCCCGAATGCGGGCATTGTGAGTGGCCGTACCGGTGGAGTCGGGGGAGTGTTAGGGATTGGAGCCGGTAGTGTGTCGAACCCCGGTAACGTGGTGGATGCCAACCTGACCAACCTCGCATCCATCAACACGGTACTTGGCGTAGGCAGCGGTGGACAGATTTCGGTCAATGCAAACCAGAACGGTGGCTCAACCGTGTTTAGCGCCGGTTCAATTGCGGGGTTTGTCCTGGCTGATAACAGCGCGCTTGGGGTTAATCTTCTCTCGTCGATTACCATTCGGACATATTTGAACGGGACCTTACGGGAGACCTCCAATTCATCTTCACTGCTTAATCTTTCGTTGCTCTCAGCAAATGGTCAGATTACGGTGGGCTTTGTGACAGCCCAGAGTTTTGATGAGGTGCAGATTACCATAGCGAGTGTAGTGAGCCTGATTTCAAGCACGGGTGTTTTCTATCCGTTTGTGCAGTACCCCGACTTATCGGCCACCACACTGGTTACGAATGCATCGAGTGCCACCACTGCCGACGGTTCCGTTTTTGTGACACCGAGCGGAGGTCGTGCGCCTTACACATATTTATGGAATACGGGGGCCACAACACAAAACCTCCAGGGTGTAGCACCAGGCTCCTACACCGTTACCGTCCGGGACGCCAATAACTGTACCACGACGGCAACAGCGACGGTGGGAATCCGGGTGTCGGCCTGTCCGGTGCCGGGGCAGAATGGATTTACGCAATTTTCATTTACCACCGCGCCTGCTGTTACAGGGCAGGGTGTTGGCCGACGGGGCCGGTATGCAAACGTGGCTACCATTGGCACGCAGGCCGTCGATATTGTCGGTGAAGTGCTCACGTATTCGGGAACAGCCGATGCGACCTTTCCTCGTTTCGATAACTTCACTAGTGTTACCGGTTCGGTGCTGGCTCGTTATGCCATTTCCGGAGCGTCGACGGCACCCAACGGCCTGACATCTACCGTACGGTGGACCGTTGTGAAGGCGGGGACGAATACGCCGTTTCCGTTCCAGGGTTCCTTCACGGTTGGTGATATCGACAATGATCAGACCCTGAATAACACAACGCTCGAGTCGGTCATTGTGAATAAGAGCGATCTGTATTCGTATAAACTAAGCAGCCCAACCAATACATCGGTTATAACCACCACGGCTTCGCCAACTATCCGATTTCAGGGGACACAGAACCAGGTGGGTATCGACGGGATTGACCCGGCCTTTACAGTTGCACTCGCTTACGTAGGGGTTTCGTCCTTTGATATTACCTATTCCAAAGTCGGATCAAGTACGGGTACGGCCAACTTCCCCTTTGATGGACAGGGCGGGATCGTGTTTACGAATACGACCTGCGTACCTGTACTGGATACAGATGGTGATGGGATTGCCAACGCGATCGATATTGATGATGATAACGATGGTATCCTGGATGATACGGAGGGGCTACTCGCCGATGTCGATAGTGACGGTATTTCCAATGCGTTGGATCTGGATTCTGATGGCGATGGCATCCCGGACAATATTGAAGCTCAGACAACAAGCGGCTATATTGCTCCCGGCAATACGGTGACTTCGCTGGGTTTGCCGACAGCCTACTCAGCTACCGGAGGCCTGATGCCAGAGAATACTGATAAAGATGATACCCCAGACTATCTGGACACGGATAGCGATAACGATACAAAATTAGACACTAATGAAGCCGGCCTGACCTTAGCCGGGACTGACTCTGACAAGGACGGGCTCGATAATAACATTGACACCAACGATGCTCTTTTTGGGCCGGTTAATGCTGGTATCACCAATCCGCTGGCTACGTACCCATCTGGCGGTGGTCAGGTATTGTGGCGGGTTAAAGAGGGGGCATTTACGTTTGGCAATTGTGCTAATGCTACCGTTGCGGGCACCTTTGTGGTGGGAATCCCCTCTACCGGGGTCCTGAATATCCCGATAACGACCACCCGCGACGGACAAATTATACTGGCCTCACTTTCGGGTGGAGGCTTTACATCGGTACCGCTCTCGGTGACCACTTCACTGGTGGCCAGCCAAACCGTATTATCAATCCCCATTTCGTACGATGGGTCCGGGAGCATTGGAACCCGAACCTTATCGGTTAGTTCGGCACAGGGAACCGGGACCTGTTCGCCAACGGTCAGCGTAATTGGTCTGGCTGATCTGACCACATCGATTGGGCAGCCAACACCTGCTTTTCTGCCAGGCCTGACGAGTACCTTGCCAGTAGTAGTGAGCAATATCGGGTCGGCAGCCTCCTCGGGACTGATTACGACTACGCTGGTTATTCCGTCGACTGTTGTCACGCCAGCCTCATTTACGAGTAACGGATTCGTCTGTGTGACCACGGGGACTACCAGTGTTACCTGTTCGAGTTCGGCATCCATCGCAACGGGGGCCAGCACAACTATCAATGTGCCTATTACACCCGGTGCTGCTGCGGCCGGAACGACGCTCAGCTTTACCCATACCGTTTCGATTACGTCTGAAATTAGCGTGACCAACAATATTGGTACAGCCTCTGCGCCGGTTGGCTCAACGGTATCGGCCGCACCCGACTCTGGGACGGTCAGTGCCGGAATCGGGGGAACCGCCGTGGCCAATGTGGTTGCCAATGATTTGGTTAATACATTACCCGCTACCTTGGGTGGTTCGGGTAACGCGACTTTGACCCCAATCGGGACCTACCCGGCGGGCATCAGCCTCAACACGACCACGGGCAGTGTGAGTGTTGCCGTGGGCACCACGCCGGGCAGCTACACGCTGGCTTACCAGCTCTGTGATAAACTCACCCCAACGACCTGTGCCACCACGATTGTATCGCTCACCGTATCGCCCAGCGCGACGGCCAACCCCGACAGCGGTACAGCCAGTGCGGGCACAGGCGGCATCGCCGTTGCCAATGTGCGGGCCAACGATCTGGCCAACGGCTTACCGGCCGATGCCACTAACTCAAGCCTGAGTCTGGTGAGCAGCGGCTCGGCGGGTATCACCTTGAACACGACCACGGGTAGCGTGAGTGTGGCCCAGGGCACGGCTCCGGGAGCCTACACACTAGTCTATTCACTTTGCACCACCCTCGGTACGAGCACCTGCACGACGGGAATCGTCTCGGTAACAGTAGCTCCGAGCGTGGTAGCCAACCCCGATAGCGGCACGGCCAACGCGGGCATAGGCGGAGTCGCGGTCGCTAATGTCGCAGTTAACGATGTAGTCAACGGTGTACCTGCTACGTTGGGTGGCTCGGGTAATGCGACCTTGACCCCAATCGGGACCTACCCGGCGGGCATCAGCCTCAACACGACAACGGGCAGTGTGAGTGTTGCCGTAGGCACCACGCCGGGCAACTACACGGTAGCGTATCAGCTCTGTGATAAACTCACGCCAACGACTTGCGCCACCACGATTGTCTCGCTCACCGTATCGCCCAGTGCGACGGCTAACCCTGACAGCGGCACAGCCAGTGCGGGCACAGGCGGCATCGCCGTTGCCAATGTGCGGGTCAACGATTTAGCTAACGGCTTACCGGCCGATGCGACCAACTCAAGCCTGAGTCTGGTGAGCAGCGGCTCGGCTGGCATCACCCTCAATACCAGCACGGGCAGTGTAAGTGTGGCCCAGGGCACGGCTCCGGGAGCCTACACACTAGTTTACTCGTTGTGCACTACCCTGGGCACGAGCACCTGCACGACGGGAGTCGTCTCGGTAACAGTAACCCCCAGTGTGGTGGCTAACCCGGATGGGGGCACAGCCAACGCGGGCCTAGGCGGCATTGCCGTGGGTAACGTCGCTCTCAATGACCTGGTCAACGGCGTACCCGCTACGTTGGGCGGCTCGGGCAATGCCACCCTGACCCCAATCGGGACATATCCGGCGGGCATAACGCTGGATGCCGCGACCGGCAGTGTGAGTGTTGCGGTGGGCACCACGCCGGGCAGCTACACGGTGGCCTACCAGCTCTGTGATAAGCTCACGCCAACGACCTGCGCCACCACGATTGTCTCACTCACCATATCGCCCAGTGCGACGGCCAACCCTGACTCGGGCACGGCCAGTGCGGGCACAGGTGGGGTGGCTGTCGCCAATGTGCGGGCCAACGATTTAGCTAACGGCTTACCAGCCGATGCCACCAACTCAAGCCTGAGTCTGGTGAGCAGCGGCTCGGCTGGCATCACCCTCAATACCAGCACGGGCAGTGTAAGTGTGGCCCAGGGCACGGCTCCGGGAGCCTACACACTAGTTTACTCGTTGTGCACTACCCTGGGCACGAGCACCTGCACGACGGGAGTCGTCTCGGTAACAGTAACCCCCAGTGTGGTGGCTAACCCGGATGGGGGCACAGCCAACGCGGGCCTAGGCGGCATTGCCGTGGGTAACGTCGCTCTCAATGACCTGGTCAACGGCGTACCCGCTACGTTGGGCGGCTCGGGCAATGCCACCCTGACCCCAATCGGGACATATCCGGCGGGCATAACGCTGGATGCCGCGACCGGCAGTGTGAGTGTTGCGGTGGGCACCACGCCGGGCAGCTACACGGTGGCCTACCAGCTCTGTGATAAGCTCACGCCAACGACCTGCGCGACAGCCATAGTCTCACTGACTGTGGTGCCCAGTGCGCTGGCCAACCCCGACTCGGGCACGGCCAGTGCTGGCACAGGCGGCATCGCCGTTGCGAATGTACGGGCCAACGATTTGGCCAATGGCCTACCGGCCGATGCCACCAACTCGAGCCTGAGTCTGGTAAGCAGCGGCTCGGCGGGCATTACCTTGAACACGACCACGGGCAGTGTGAGTGTGGCCCAGGGCACGGCTCCGGGAGCCTACACACTAGTCTATTCACTTTGCACCACCCTGGGTACGAGCACCTGCACGACGGGAATCGTCTCGGTAACAGTAACTCCGAGCGTGGTGGCTAACCCCGACAGCGGCACGGCTAACGCAGGCACGGGCGGGGTAGCGGTCGTTAACGTGACGGCGAATGATGTAGTCAACGGCGTACCCGCTACCTTGGGTGGAGGAGGTAACGCCACCCTGACTCCAATCGGGACCTACCCAGCGGGCATAACGTTGGATGCCGCAACCGGCAGCGTGAGTGTCGCGGTGGGCACCACGCCGGGTTCATATACGGTGGCCTACCAGCTCTGTGATAAGCTCACGCCAACGACCTGCGCCACCACGATTGTATCGCTGACGGTTACAGCAGATATTCAACCGGCGCCCGATAGTGGTACTGCACTCGCTACGGGTGGGGTCGCGGTGACCAATGTGGTTGCCAACGATTTGGTCAACGGGTTGCCCGCGACGCTGGGGGCCGCAGGAAATGCCACGATTACCCCCGTTGGGACGTATCCGGTCGGAATTGCCCTCGATACCGTAAGCGGTAGTTTGCAGGTGGCGGCCAATACATTCCCCGGCTCATACACGCTGGTTTATGAGATTTGCGACAAACTAACCCCAACAACCTGCGCTACTGCATCGGTGGCTGTTACGGTGGTTCCGCTTTCTCCGCTGGTAACGCCGGATATTGCCAACACTCGCCCCAATACGCCAGTAACCGGTAATGTGCTGATCAACGATATTGATCCGCAAGGGTTACCGCTGACGGCTTCGTTATTGAGCCCGCCCGCTCAGGGGACTGTGACCATTGCGCCCGATGGCAGCTATACGTACACGCCCCCAACGGGCTTCACGGGCGTGGTAAGTTTCTGCTACGCCCTGAGCAATACGGTTGGTCTGAGTGGTTCGGCGTGTGTGTCGGTCAATGTTGTTGCCGACCCAATGCTCGGCAACGAAAAGCCAGTGGCTAATGACGATAATACGCAAGCTATTCAGGACCAGTCGGTGTTGATTGCGGTATTGGCGAATGATGCCGATCCTGACTCTGCTACCTCGCTCAATGGGCAGTTGGGGCTACCGGTGATAACCACCTCTCCCGTGGTTGGTACGGCGGTCGTCAATGCCGACGGTACGGTTACCTACACGCCCCCAACAGGTTTCACAGGGCTGGTAAGCTTCATGTATCAGGTGTGCGACGGAGCAACGCCGAGTTTGTGTGCCACCGCGCAGGTGAATATCCGGGTACAACCGCCACCGGCTCCGGGAACCATACTGGCCCCGGTGGCGGTCGATGATGTGCTTCTGACCCGAATCAATACGACAAGTACCGGTATGGTCAATACCAATGATCTTGATCTTCAGGGATTGGCCTTGACCTACACCACGGGGCAGCCTGCGAACGGAACCGTTATCATGTCGGCCACGGGTAGTTATACGTACACACCGGCTACGGGCTTCACTGGTCCCGATAGTTTCACGTATGCTGTTTGCAATACGTCGGGCCTATGTAGCCGGGCTACCGTGTCGGTGCTGGCACAGCCGCAACCTCCGCTGGTATCCGTATCACCCAAGGTGTATTTGCAGGGAGCCTTAATTGGGGTGTCGGGTGCACTCATGCGCGACGACCTGCGGGCGGGCGGTTACCTCCCGGCTACGCATCCTTACGCTACGCTCAGCCCGATTACGCCGGTGGCTGCGATGGCAGCCGGGGTCACGGCCGTTACGGGAGCCAATGCCATTGTCGACTGGGTATTTGTGGAGCTGCGTTCGGCTACCAACCCGAGTGTTGTGGTCGATAGCCGGGCGGCCCTGCTACAGCGTGACGGCGATATTGTCGATGTGGATGGCACGTCGCCCCTGATCTTTAGTCAGTCGTTGCCAGCAGGCTATTATGTGGCCGTGCGGCACCGCAATCACCTGGGTGTGATGAGCCGGTTGGCCCTTCCGTTGTCGACCACCACGACGGTTGTCGATTTCCGCAATCCATCCACACCAACGTACACCACCACCAGTACCAGCAGCTATACGCAGGTAACCGTCGATCAGGCGCAGGTAGTGGTGAGCCAGGGGGTAGCCATGTGGGCCGGTAATGTGCTGGACGACAACGCTCCTGTGGCACCGCGTAACCAGATCATCTATCAGGGTACCGACAACGACGTAAACGGTATCTATCAGCAGGTGGTCAATGCACCGGCCAACGGCTTGAAAAGCCCATTCTTCCGGTTACGCGGCTACTTCACCGGCGACGTGAATCTGGACGGGCAAACGCTCTTCCAGGGGACCGGTAACGACGTGGAATTGATCTACCAGAACGTGGTGAAAAATCACCCCGGAAATAGCCTTAGAGTTTCATTTTTTACTATCCGTGAACAAATACCGTAACGAAAAGAACAGATCGATCCCAGGCCTTTTGGGCCGTTTGTCACCTTTTCAATGTCTTAAAGTTAACCATCGATGAAGCAGTTTTTTACTTGTCTACTAGTAGGGTGCCTTCTGTTGGGGGCACGCCTTGCCATGGCTCAGCAGTCGACCAATACGGTCGATTACCAGGTCACGTACAACGTCGCAACCGGGCGCTATATCGCCTGGGTGATTCCGAATTATGCTACGCCTAACGCCAATAACCCCAGTAATGATGAACTGGGTGGAACGGCGCAGTTTACCATTAAAGTACCCTCGTCGTTCTCCATTACCAACATTCAGGATTTGACCGGAAGTTGGGACAAGACCCCTCTGCGGTTGGGGCCGGGTAATCCGAACCAGACGTACACCACGGCCCTCGACCCGAGCTACAATTACTTCGTGATTGGTAAGTCGCCGAACGAAGTCAATTACGGCAAGTTTACCGCCGGTACGCCTGTGCCGCTGTTCTCATTTACGGGCAACGGCTGTTTTGGTGAAATTACACCCCTGGCTCCCGGTGATCCGTTTATTGCGGCTGCCGACAACGATTTGTCGTTGAACGTAGCCAACAGCTTTTACTCACGGTCGGGTCAGCCTGCCGGGGGTAACCAGGCTCCGCTGGAGCAGTTCCGCACGTTGTTTGGCCCGGCGGCTCAGTGTGCCGTGTTGCAGGCTAACCCCGATACCCAGACGCTGACGGCCGGTATTCCGGTAAGTCTGTCGGTACTGGCCAACGATACCCGCAACGGCGTGCCGGTGGTGAACACCGACGTGACCGTTACGGTAAGTACGCCCCCGGTTTCGGGTACGGCTACCGTAAACCCCGATGGTACCATCAGCTATAGCCCGGCCGCCGGTTACTCAGGCCCGGTATCGTTTACGTACACGCTTTGCGCGCCAACTCAAACCACGATCTGCTCGACCGCAAGTGTGTCTCTGACAGTGAACGCGGTGATTGTTGCCTCACCCGACCAGGCCACAACGAATGCCGGCACGCCGGTGGCGGTAGCCGTTCTGGGCAACGATACGCGCAACGGTGGCCCCGCCAGTACAACCAATGTAACGGTTTCGGTGAGTACGGCCCCGGCAACGGGTACGGCCACTGTGAATGCCAACGGAACGATCACGTATACACCCGCAACTGGTTTCTCGGGACCGGTATCGTTTACGTACACCATCTGCGACATCGATCAGCCATTGCAGTGCTCGTCGGCCGTGGTTAGTCTGACGGTGAATACGGTCATTGTGACGAGTCCTGATGCGGTAACCACCGCTTCGGGTACCCCGATCAGCGTATCGGTATTGGCCAATGATACCCGCAACAGCCTGCCTGCTTCGATCTCGGCCGTGAGTGTGGCATTGGCCAGCACGCCAACCAACGGCACCGCTGTGGTGAATGCCAACGGCACGATTACGTACACGCCTGCTATTGGTTTCTCGGGCAACGAGGTGTTTACGTACACGGTTTGTGACCTGCTCCAGCCCCTACAGTGCTCAACCAACTCGGTAACGGTAACAGTACAGCCCAGCCGCCCCGCGCCCCAGAACGACTTCAACCAGACGTTCCTGCAGGTGGCCGTGTCGGGTAATGTGCTGACTAACGACAAAGAGCCAGCCGGTTTGGCCCTCACCGTCACCACGACACCCGTGGTAGCTCCGACCAACGGTACGCTGACCCTGCTCGCCAACGGAAATTATACCTACACGCCGGCAACAAGCTTTACCGGTACTGATAGCTTTGTGTACCAGGTGTGCAACACGGCCGCTCAGTGTACAACGGCGCTGGTAACAATTGAGGTGCGTAACAACGCCCCCAATAACAATGATGCCCCGATTGCCCAGAACGATCTGATTGCTACCACGCCCAACAGCCCGGTAGTGATTGCGGTACGGGCCAACGATAGCGACCCCGATGCCCAAACGCTCGGCCTGCCGATTCTGGTAAGCGCCCCCACGAATGGTAACATCGTGATCAACCCGAACGGAACCATCACGTACACGCCGGTCAACAGCTTCACGGGAGTGGATACGTTTGTGTATCAGGTATGTGATGCCGGTTCGCCGATTCTGTGCGATCAGGCTACCGTAACGGTACTGGTGCGGCCCAACCCGGCTAACAACCAAACCCTGGCCTACGACGATGCGTACAGCACATTTACCAATACGGCGTTTATCAGCAATGTATTGACCAACGATCAGGATCTGGAAGGCAACAACCAGACCGTGACTACCACACCGGTGAGCAGCCCGGCCAATGGTACGCTGGTCCTTTCAACTACGGGTAGCTTTACCTACACCCCAGCAGCTGGTTTCAGTGGTACTGATTCGTTCGTGTATCAGGTGTGTGATACGGGCAGCCCATCTGCCTGCGCCACGGCAACGGTTTATCTGACCGTGTTCCCGCCCAACGGTGCGGTTGATCTGGCGGTGGGTATTGGTCAGCCGCTGACCAGCCTGACCGCTACGCTGTCGAGCAGCCTGCCGATTTCGGTAAGCAACATTGGTACGGGTAACTTTAGCGGTCCGGTTACGGTGACGCTCACCATGCCTGCTGGCGTGACCATTGCCCCCGGCTTTACTACTTCTAACGGTTTCGTTTGCACGGTAGCGGGTCAGCTGGTAACCTGCGTGAAGTCGGTATCGCTGGCTACACTCACGAGCGAGACCCTCACGATCCCGATTCTGCCCGGCTTGTCTACGGTAGGTCAGCCCCAAACCTTTACGGTGGCCACAAGCGTACCGGTGGTTGATAACACCCCTGCTAATAACGTAGCGACCGTGACAACCCCGGCCGTGATTCCGGCGCCCATCGTGCGGTTGTCGCCCAAGGTGTATCTGCAAGGTGCCTTGTTTGGGGTAACGGGCTCGCTCATGCGCGACGATCTGCGGGTGGGTGGCTATATCCCGGCTTCGCATCCCTACGCTACATTGAACCCGATTACGCCGATCACGTCGATTGCCGCTGGTGTAACGGCTGTTACAGGTAACGATGCCATTGTTGACTGGGTATTTGTAGAACTGCGTTCGGCGGTGAACCCGGCTACGATTGTCGATAGCCGCGCGGCTCTGCTCCAGCGCGATGGAGATATTGTGGGTGTCGACGGTGTGTCGTCGGTAACGTTTGCCACGGCTCTGTCGGGTAACTATTACGTAGCGGTCCGTCATCGGAATCACCTCGGTGTAATGAGCCAGTCGGCCCTGCCGTTGTCGGAGACTACCACAGTGGTTGACTTCCGTAACCCGAACACGCCTACATTTACGTACTCAGGGGTTACGAGCTACACCGAAGTGAACCCCAACCAGGCGCAGGTAATAGTGAGCCAGGGAGTGGCCATGTGGGCTGGCAACGCGTTTGTCGACAATGCCCCGACTGCCCCGCGTAACCTGGTGATTTATCAGGGTTCAAACAACGACGTAAACCAACTGTATCAGCAGGTGATCAATGCGCCGAACAACGGTCTGGTGAGCCCGGCCTTCAAGCTGCGGGGTTATTTTGCCGGGGATATCAACCTCGATGGGCAGACGATCTTCCAGGGTACCGGCAACGACGTTGAGTTTATTTACCAGAATGTGATCAAGAACCACCCGGGCAACAGTTTCCGGCTGCCGTTCTTCACCATTCGCGAGCAGTTACCTTAATCGTTCCGGGGGAGCGCACATCGGTGCGCTCCCACCGATTTTTTGCGAACGTTGTAAATCAGTGCTATCATGAAACGAATTTTAAGCGTACTCATCTGGAGCTGCCTGTTCCTCTCAGTCGGAGTTGGCCATGCCCAACAGTCGTCCAACGTAGTGGATTATCAGGTTACGTACGACCGGGTCACCGATCGGTACACGGCTTTTGTGGTACCTCGCTACAGTACGCCTAATGCCAACAACACGGGGGCGAACGAGCGGGGAGGTACGGCTCAGTTTACGCTCAAAGTACCGGCTTCATTTTTGCTTACCGAAATCACCGACGTGCGCGGTGTCTGGGACAAGGCACCACTCCGTCTGGGGCCCGGTAACGCGAATCAGGACTGGACGGGCTCGGGCCTTGATCCGGCCGTTAACTACTACGTGATCGGAAAATCAGCGTCGGAAACGAACTACGGCCCTTTTGTGAGCGGTACGCCGGTGGCCTTGTTTACCTTTCGGGGTAATGGTTGCTTCGGCGCTATCAGCCCGCTCGAAGCGGGGAATCCGTTCATTGTGCAGGCCGACAACCGCTTTTCGCTCAATGTGGCCAACAGCTTTTACTCGGTTTCGGGTCAGCCATCGGGTGGTAATCAGAACCCGCTGGAGCAGTTTCGGGACGTAACCGGCCCGGCGGCTCAATGCACCCTGTTGCAGGCTACTCCCGACAGTCAGACCTTGACGGCGGGTACGTCGGTAACGCTGAATGTTCTGGCCAACGACATCCGCGATGGCCTGCCGATTAGTGTTTCGAGCGTAACCGTAACGGTGAGTGCGCCCAATAGTGGTACGGCGGCTGTCAACCCCGATGGTACTATCCGCTACACGCCCGCTCCCGGCTACACCGGCCCCGTTAGTTTTAGCTATACACTTTGTGACCTGACCCAGCCTACGCTCTGCGTGACGGCGGGCATCAGTCTCGATGTGGTACCGGCTTCGAACACCCCCGCCGATCTGCTCGTAACAAAGCAGGTGAGCCAATCGATGGCGGCTGTGGGGGCTGCGGTGAGTTTTACGGTTACGATTCAGAACCTGGGACCCGGTAGTGCGGTGGGCGTAACGGCCCTCGATACCCTCACGCGCAATGGCGCGGCCGTGCTGCAGGGAGCCCCGGTTGCCAGCAAAGGGAGCTACAATGCGACGAGTGGTGTCTGGACAATTGGCGGCCTGGCGGCTGGTGAATCGGCCACGCTCGTGCTGACGGTCCTGATTCAGGCCGAAGGGATACTGACTAATACCGCCAGTGTAACGGCTACCGGTAGCCAGGACCCTAACCCGGCGAATAACGAAGCGACCGCCTGTACATCGGTACCGGTGAAGTTGTGCGCAGGCGATGAGTTTATTGTCAGCGTACCCGCCCGGTACACCGATGTGCGCTGGTTCCGCAACGGCGTCTTGTTTGCAACGGGTAGCTCAACAACGCTGACCCAGACGGGTGTTTACACCGTCGAATCGTCGTCGGCAGGCTGCCCGATCACGGGTTGCTGCCCAATTGTGGTAGAGGATGGCAACTGCTGCCCGCCCGACCTTTGTGTGCCGTTTACGATCAAAAAAACCAAATCACGTCTTTAATTAAACCTTATGAAACGCATTGGCTTTATGGTGCTGGTCTGGTTGCTGGGTACCCATGCGTGGGCGCAGAGCCGGGTGATGACCTCGTCGAGCGACGTTCGGTACATGGTGACGTACGAACCGGCCACAAGCCTGTACACCGCCTGGTTGATTCCGAACTATAATACCCCGAATGCCAACAACCCCGAAACTGACGACCGAGGGGCTACGGCTCAGTTTTCGCTCAAGGTGCCCAAAGCATTTGTGCTCACGTCGGTGGGCGATGTACGGGGTGTTTGGGATAAAACGCCTTACAAACTGGTACCCCCGGCTGCTTTAGTGCAGACAGGTGCCGTTGACGCCGACTGGGCGTATTACATCATTGGTAAGTCTCCGCAGGAAACCAATTACGGCCCATTTGCGAGTGGCGAGCCCGTTGCCTTGTTTACGTTTAAAGGCAATGGCGGTACTCCGGAGCAGGTGCAGGTACTCGATACCGAAGATAAGTTTGTCCAACTGGCTGAGTCGAAGCTGGCGCTGAATGTGCGGAGTAGCTTTTATTCGCGGTCAGGGCAGCGAGCCACTATGTCGGCGCACCCACTGGAGCAAATGAACGGCGTTGTTTCGCTGAGCGAAGTGCTTAAGAACAAGCAGGCTCAACTGGGTATCGATCCCCAAAGCACGCAGGAGTCAGTCGCTGATTTGTCGGTGCAGGCTTACCCAAACCCAACCACTGACCTGATCGAGGTGAAGTACTTTAGTGCCGCCGATCAGCCGGGGGTACGGCTGGAGTTGCTCGATGCGCAGGGCAATGTGAAGCTGGCAAACGTACTTCAGGCCAAAACGGGTTTCAACACGACCCGGTTTGTGGTGTCGGCCTTGCCGGGTGGAGTGTACTTTGTGCGCGGTCAGGTACAGGGCCAGCGCGTAACCCGCAAGATTGTGAAGTTGTAAAATAACGAGATAGGCTGGCCGGCAGTCGGCAATATGCTTGTCGTAAAAACCCCCGTTGCAGAGGCATAGTAGCGTCCGCAACGGGGGTTCTTAGCGTTTGTATGGGGCCTCAGGAAGAGGTTGTGTAACCGGACCTGTAAACCGCCAACAAAAAAGCCACTCAAGCTTAAGCGTAAGTGGCTGATTGTTAACGTGATCCCGCTTGGATTCGAACCAAGGACCGCCTTCTTAGAAGGAAGATGCTCTATCCAGCTGAGCTACGGGACCGTTTTGCAACACCGCAAAGGTAACGTATGAAGCCCGCAATCCCAACAAAGCGGCCCGTTGCGGTGTATTTTGGCTTTTTGTTTCTCTTTTACCCCAATGTTCCCGTAGCTTAGGTACTTGGCTTCAAAGCTCAGGTACTGGGAGTCTGGTAGGCTTCACCAGCTGGAAATATAGGGACAATTTATGGGGCTTTTAATTTGATAGACGTAACTAATCGCATAGCCATTCGTTAGTAGAGAGCCCACTGTGGGTAGCATAGGTAAGACAGAGTAACCGGGTTGTTTAGTCGATAACTTTTACCCGGCAAAAGCGGCTGAGCCCCGCATTACCTCTTATATTTATGAGTTATATGCAACGGATTGCATACGCGAAAGTCAACCGGTTGCCCCCGAGTACATCACTACCTTCGATATGAACGAGTTGTTTGAGTTTTTTAGCCGCCTAACCGATATGAGCGACTGGCCACCTCGGTGGTATTGCGGACGCTGGACGGATTTTCACGGATGGTTATACATAGCCTCAGACCTGACCATCTGGTTGGCGTACATGACCATTCCACTCATTCTGATTCGGTTTGTACTGATCAAAAAAGGGGTTCCGCTGCCGGGCGTGTTCTGGCTGTTTGGGGCGTTTATTCTGTTGTGTGGTCTTACCCACCTCATCGACGCCATGATGTTTTGGTACCCTGCTTACCGGCTCAACGCACTGATTCGGTTTCTGACCGGGGCCGTTTCCATTGCTACCGTTATTGCCTTGTTCCGGTATTTCAACGAAGCGGTTGGCCTCCGAACCTCCAAAGAATACGACCGGGAGCTATCGTACCGGATGCTGGCGATGCAGGAACTGACCCGCTCCAATCAGGAGTTGCAGCAGTTTGCCTACGTAGCGTCGCACGATTTGCAGTCGCCCCTCAAAACCATCGCCAATTACCTGACCTTGCTCGAAAGCAAGCACGGTGCGGCACTCGACACCGACGCCCGGCGGCTTATTGGTGTTTCGGCGGCTGCGGCCGAACGGCTGCGTCACCTGATCAACGATTTGCTGGAGTTCTCACGCGTGGGGAGCGAGGTGTCGTTTACCCAGGTAAACCTGAACGAACTGGTAGCCGAAGTGCTGGAGGATCAGCAGGCCGAAATTCAGCAAGTGGGTGGCGATGTGGAGGTAGGTAATCTGCCTACCCTGACCGGTCATCGAACCGACTTGAAACAGGTATTCCAGAACTTGATTTCCAATGGTCTGAAGTATCGGCGGGCCGGGGTGACGCCCCAAATCAGGATTAATGTAAAGGACGAAGGGGATCAGTACCGGTTCTCAATCAGTGATAACGGCATTGGTATCGACCGACAGTATTACGACCGCGTATTTGAGATTTTCCAGCGATTGCATGGGCGGGGGCAATACTCCGGTACGGGTATCGGGTTGGCGACCTGCAAAAAAGTAATCGAAATTTACGGCGGCACCATCTGGCTCGAAAGTACGCCCGGCGAGGGAACCACGTTTTTCTTTACCATTCCGAAGGTGATCAAAACGTTGCACCATTACACCCAGGCCGATCTGGCACAGGCCTAAATAAATCGCCCGGTGTATTTCGATACGCCGGGCGATTCTGTTTTACCGGGATGCAACCCGACCAGGCGGCCGGTTGTTGGTTCCGGGGCGCTGTTGCAGGTCGTCGCCTAAATCGGCGCGGGCTTGTTCGGCCAGTTTTTCCAGCTCGGCTACGCGTTCGGGATGCTGCTCGCGCACATCGTACCGCTCGCCGGGGTCACGTTGCAGGTCGTACAAAGCGGTGGGGAAGGGTCGGTTCTCCGTGTTGGGGCCGGGTTTGCCGTTTTGCCCCGGCAGATAGCCCTCATAGGTGCGGCCGGGGTGCGCAAACACCAGTTTCCAGTCGCCTTTTCGAACTGCTTCCAAACTGTTACGGCGGTAGTAATAATAAAAATGATCGCGGGGTGTCACGGATTCGTCACCTTTCAGTAACGCCAGCCAGTCGACACCGTCGATGCGTTGTTTGGGCAAGCGGGCTCCGCAAATTCGGGCTACGGTAGGCAACACATCAAGGGCGGTCAGGAGTTTGTTGCTCACGCGGCCCGCTGGTACTACCCCCGGCCACCGAACCAGACAGGGCACCCGGTGCCCGCCTTCGAAAGAGGTGCCTTTGCCCTCGCGCAGCCCCCCGGCCGACCCTGCATGATCGCCGTAATTAAGCCAGGGACCATTGTCGCCCATAAACAGGACAAGGGTGTTTTTGTCGAGACCCTGTTTTTTTAGCTCGTTAAGTACCTGCCCCACCGACCAGTCGATTTCCATCAGCACATCACCAAACAAACCCCGCCCACTTTTGCCCCGAAACCGGGCCGAAGCCGCCAGCGGAACGTGTGGTAACGGGTGCGGGATGTACAGAAAAAAGGGCTCTTTGCGGTGTTTTCGGATAAAGCCCAGCGCCCGCTCGGTAAAGGCTGTGGTGAGTTCGGCGGCATCGTTCAGGTCTTTAACCTCGCGCGTCCGCTGCTCACCCTCCATCAGAAACAGCGACGGGTAGTTGGCCCGGGCCTGATCGGGGTGGAGGGGCCACATATCGTGCGAGTAAGGCACCCCAAAATATTCATCGAAACCGTGCCGGGTGGGCAGAAACTGGGCTTGGTCGCCTAAGTGCCATTTGCCAAACAGGCCGGTGGCGTAGCCCTGTTCTTTCAGCAGTTCGGCGAGCGTTTCTTCATTGGCATTGAGGCCAATGGGCGAGTTGGGGCCGAGTGCGCCCGTTAATCCAATCCGGTTGGGGTAGCAGCCCGTCAGCAGGGCTGCCCGCGAGGCCGAGCAAACCGCCTGTGCTACCAGGAAATTGGTAAACCGGCTCCCTTCGGCGGCCATGCGGTCGAGGTTGGGTGTTTGGTAACCCATAGCTCCGGTGCACGACAGGTCGCCGTAGCCCAGGTCGTCCATAAAAAACAGGACTACATTGGGCTTCGCCGACTTAGTCGGGCGCATCCAGCTACCGAGCAGGAAAAAACAGGCCACCGCCACGGCGATGGCCCCCAAAACGCGTAAGTAAGGTTTGTGGGTCATGGCTAACGGCCGCAAACAGTCCTATTTTTTGCCCGTCAAGCCCTTGATCGTGTCCACCTCGTTTTGGCTGAATGGCGTGCCATCCTTCCGGTAGATGTCGTGGAACCAAAGCTCAGGCTCTTTGCCGTTGGCAATAGGCGTGTCCCAGGCGAAAATGGTGTTTGTTTTACCCGACACAAACCCCCAGTTGATGGCCCCGATGTTTTCGGCTTTCAGCATCGGCATGATGGTCTGAAACAAGCTGCCGTTTCGGCGGGCCATGTACTCGGTGCAAATAAGAGGGCGGTTATGTTTGCGGAGGTCTTTAATCAGCTCCTTGTGCTTGTCGATGTAGCCGTAGTGATGGTACGTAATCACGTCGGAGTTTTCGAGCTGAAACTTGTTTAGTTCGGTAAACTTGTTGCTCCAGCTCCAGACTCCCGCGCTAATGGGTTGCGAGGGGTTAACGGCCCGGGCCCAGCTGAACACGGCTTTGAGCAAAGGCATACTTTTGTCGAGTAAGCCACTGTTGCCGGGCTCGTTGTACAAGTCCCACAGCAGAATCCGCTCATCGTTTTTAAACGTGGTCATCACATCTTTCACGTACCGCTCCAGCATGGGTAGGCTGTCGGGGTGGTTCAGAAGCATGGTGCCGGGGTCGCGCACCCAGCCGCTATTGTGTACGCCGGGCTTGGGTTCTGGTTGTTTGCCAGCCTGATAGGTGTCGTTCCAGCAATCATCGAAAAACACCAGAATGGTTTTGATACCGTGCCGATTCGAAATCTGGAGGTACTGGTCGAGCCGCTTTTTGAAGCCTTCGCGGTCCGACGTCCAGGCTACGTGGTGGAGGTACACACGCATGGCATTAAGGCCCAGTCCCTCGGCCCAGCCCAGCTCGCGGTCGATGGTTTGCGGGTCGAAGGTAGCGGCCTGAAACATTTCGAGCTGGTTGATGGCCGTGCTAGGCTGGAAGTTGCAGCCACGTATCCAGCCCTGTTTGGCGTACCAGGCATTGGCTTTTTCGGCGGTCCAGATGGTGCTTTGGCCGTAGAGGGTAGTTACAGCCAGCAGAAAGCTCAGAAGGAGGGTTATTCGTTTTTTCATAAAAAAGGTTTGTCGCGGCACCCAGTGTGTCGGTAGCCCGTCTGTCTCTATAAAGCGCATTGCGTGGTTTTTCACCTTACTTACCGACGAAGAATGTACGCAGAGGGGCCGAAAAAAAACAAAACCGGACGCCTGGAAATGCCTGGCGTCCGGTCCGGTAGAGAGTCCAATAATTGTCTAAAAAAAATGGAACTACTATTCCCAGCCACCGCCCAACGCCCGATATAGATCGGTGAGAGAGGTAAACTGAGCCTGTTTGGTGGTAATGAGAGCGAGTTCGGCCTCGAGCACACTTCGCTGCGCCGTAATCACCTCAATGTACGATGCGTACCCCCCCGTAAACAGATCTTTTGATACACTCACGGCTTGCCGGAGTACGTCAACTTCCTGTGCTTGCAACTCGGCCACCTGCCGGTAATTTTCCACGCCACGCAGGTTAGTAGTTACTTCGCTGTATCCGTTCAGAATGGTCTGCCGATACCGGTTGAAGGCTTCCCGGCTTACGGCTACCGACTGCCCATAGTTGGCTTTCAGGAACCGCCGGTTAAACACCGGGGCTGCGAGACCGCTTAGCACCCCGGCCGCCAGCGAAGCGGGGTTGAAGAGCGTCTCGGCCCGGAACGATTGCAGACCAATGTAAGCGTTCAGGTTCAGGCTTGGTAAAAACTCGGCCCGAACCACGTCCACGTCAATGTTGGCGGCCTGTAGTTCAATCTCGGCCTGCCGGATGTCGGGCCGACGGGCAATCATCTGGGCGGGGAGCCCCGTGATTACCTGCCCCGGCAGCTCGCGCATCTGGAGCGATTGACCCCGCGGAATCGGTTGCGGGTACCGACCCAGCAGCCGGTTCAGTTCGTTTTCGGCTTGTACAATCTGTTGTTGCAGCTGAATCTGTCGGCTGCGGGTGTTCAGCAGCTGAGCCGTAAACTGTTGCACGGCCAGTTCGGTAACCCGGCCGGCCTGTTTCTGAATACCGACCAGATCAACGGCATTTTGCTGAAGCTCGATGTTTTTCTGGATGATTTCGAGTTCGCCATCCAGCGCCAGCAAGGTGTAGTAGTACCGGGCTACTTCGGCAACCAGCGCCGTTACAATAGCGTAGCGGCCTTTCTCCGAAGCCAGAAACCGCATGTATGCGGCTTTGCGCCGGTTGCGGAGCTTACCCCAGATGTCGATCTCCCACGTGCTCCGGGCGCCCAGAAAAAAGTCGGGTGTGGGGTTGGGTATCCGCCGACTGCCCCGGATGTTGGGCGAGAGGTTGGTGTCGAAGTTACCCACCCCGTTGAGCGTATTCCAGCCGTACCGGTCCACCCCGGCCGAGGCCGTTGCGTTGACCTGCGGGGCCAGATACCCGAGCGTGTAATCGAAAGCTGCCCGGGCCTGCTCAATCCGCTGGGTGGCAATGCGCAGGTCGAGGTTGCCGGCCAGGGCCGTGTCAATCAGCTGCACTAGTTGCGGGTCGTTGAAAAACGTGCGCCAGTTCTGTTTGGCAATGCCCGACGTATCGGTTTGGTTAGCAAAGGCCGTGGGGCGGGGCCCCACGTTACCCGATGTTGGCAAGGCCGTTCGGGGCACCTGACAACTACTCAGGATGGCCCCTGCGAACAGAAAGCCGGAAAAAAGCGAAACTGATTTATGAGTGAACAATTGCACCGTTGACGTGATTTTGGGTGGTAACTGAAGCCCCATCGCCCGATTGGGCAGGGTGATCATGGGGCTCGATGTCGGCCGATTTTTTTGAACTGAATCGCGCGGCCAGTTTGGCGAAGAACACGTACAGGCCCGGAATCAGGATGAGCCCGAACAGGGTTCCCGTGAGCATACCGCCCGCAGCCGCCGTTCCGATTGACCGGTTACCCATGGCCCCGGCTCCCGAGGCAATACACAGCGGAATAAGACCGGCAATAAAGGCGAAGGAGGTCATCAGAATCGGTCGCAGACGTGATACGGCCCCTTCCAGAGCGGCATCAATAATCGACAGGCCTTCTTTCTGGCGCTGGTTGGCAAACTCCACAATCAGAATGGCGTTTTTACCCAGCAATCCAATGAGCATCACAAGCGACACCTGGGCGTAGATGTTATTTTGCAGGCCCGCCAGCTGCAGAAAGGCAAACGAACCGAAAATACCCGTTGGCAGAGAAAGCAGTACTGGTAAAGGCAAAAACAGACTCTCGTACTGAGCCACCAGCAGCAGGTACACAAACACCAGACAGATGGCGAAAATGTACAGGGCCTGGTCACCCGACAGAATTTCTTCCCGCGTCATACCCGACCATTCGTAACCGAAGCCCTGCGGGAGCGTTTTTTCGGCTGTCTCCTGAATGGCCCGGATGGCGTCACCACTACTATAGCCGGGGGCTGCTTCGCCGTTGATCATGGCCGACGTGTACATATTGTAGCGGGTGAGCTGCTCAGGGCCGTACACACGCTCCAGCCGAACAAAGTTGGAGTAAGGCACCATCTCACCCTGCTCATTTTTCACCCGCATGTTGAGCACATCTTCGGGCTTGGTGCGATACATAGGCGCGGCCTGTACCATCACCTTGTACATCTGCCCAAACCGGATGAAGTTCGATGCGTAGTAGCTACCCATCAGCGTTTGGAGGGTGCTCATGGCGTTGTCAATCGAAACGCCTTTCTGAGCCGCTTTCTCCTGATCCACATGCAGCAGATACTGCGGGAAACTAGGGTCAAAACTGGTGAAGGCATCGCCTATTTCAGGCCGCTTTTTGAGGGCTGCAATAAAATCTTTAGCAGCTGTAGCGGTCTTGTTCAGATCGCCACTCCGGCCCCGGTCGAGCATCCGCAATTCAAAACCGCTGGAGTTACCGAAACCCGGAACCGTTGGTGGCGGGAAAAACTGAATACTGGCGTCGGTGATGTGCTTGGTGTCTTGCTCCAGCTTTTCGATCAGCTCGCGCATGGTTACCGTACGGTCGTCCCAGTGCTTGAGGTTAATCATACCCATACCGTACGAAGCCCCGGCCCCGTCGGTGAGGAGACTGAAACCCGCCAGCGTCGACACGTTTTCGACGGCTTCGTATTTCGATGCGACGGCTTCAATGGCGTCGAGTACCTTCTCCGTCCGGTCAACGGTAGCACCTACAGGGGTGGTTACGTTAACGTAGATCATCCCCTGGTCTTCGGTTGGGATAAAGCCAGCCGGCAGAATCTTGTTGACACCCCAGGTGGCCAGCACAAACAGGAACAACACGCCCCAGGTGATAGTCCCCCGGTTGACAATCCGCCGAAGTAACCCCTCATATTTGCGCGCCAGCGATTCATAACCCCGGTTAAACGAAGCAAAGAATCGGCCCATCAGCCCTTTCTGGTCGCCGTGCGCAGGCCGCAGCAAAATAGCACACAGGGCGGGGGTGAGCGTAAGCGCATTGACACCCGAAATAACAATTGAGATAGCCAGTGTGAGCGAGAACTGCCGGTAGAAAATCCCGACCGGGCCCGACATAAAGGCCACCGGTACAAACACCGCCGACATCACGAGCGTAATGGCAACAATGGCCCCGGCAATGTCGCCCATGGCGGCAAACGTGGCCGCGCGGGGCGTCATCCCGGTCTCCTCCATTTTGGCGTGCACGGCCTCGACCACCACAATCGCGTTATCGACCACAATACCGATGGCCAGTACGAGCGCAAACAGGGTGAGCAGGTTGATGGAGAAGCCAATGGTGCTCATGAACGCAAACGTACCCACAAGCGCCACCGGCACGGCAAGGGCGCAGATGAGCGTTGAGCGCCAGTCTTGCAGGAACACAAACACGATAATAAACACCAGAATAAAGGCCTCAATGAGCGTCCGGACTACCTCATGGATCGAAGCGTCGAGGAACCGCGACACGTCGTAGGCATAGTTGTAGGTCATGCCCGGCGGAAACGAGGTTTCTTTCAGCTCGGCCATCCGCTTTTTCACACCAGCAATTACCTCGCTGGCGTTGGAACCCGGCCGCTGTTTGAGCATGATAGCCGCCGAAGGCCGACCGTCGGTTTTGGAGAGAACCTCGTAGCTTACCGAGCCAAACTCCACATCGGCTACGTCTTTCAGACGCAGAATTGAGCCATCGCTGTTGACTCGTAATACGAGATTTTCGTACTGAGCCGGTTCGAAAAACTTACCGGTATAGCGTAATACGTACTGTAACACATTGGGATCGTACCCAGAACTTTCGCCCGCTTTACCGGGGGCCGCTTCTACGTTCTGTTTCCGAATAGCCCCGATCACTTCATCGGCCGAAACCTCGTACACCGTCATGCGGTCGGGTTTGAGCCATACCCGCATCGAGTAGTCGCGGTTACCCATAATAGCCGCAAAACCGACCCCATCGATTCGCTTCAGCTCAGCTAATACGTTGATGTCGGCAAAGTTGTAGATGAATTTTTCGTCGACCGTGGGGTCTTCGCTGATAATGTTGAGGTACAGCAGCATACTGTTTACCTCTTTCTCGGTTACTACCCCAGCTTTAATTACTTCCTCGGGAAGTTCGTCGAGAACGGTCGTTACGCGGTTCTGCACGTTTACGGCCGCCAGATCGGGGTCGGTACCTACCTTAAAAAAGATCGTAATGAGTGTAGTACCATCGTTACCCGAAATCGACGTCATGTAGGTCATGTCGGGTACCCCGTTGATGGCGCGTTCGAGCGGGGTGGCAACGGCCTTCACGCACACATCGGCACTGGCTCCCGTGTACTTGGTGGTTACGGTTACCGAGGGCGGCACAATGTCGGGAAACTGCGTAACGGGCAGGTTGGTCAACGCCAGTAATCCCAACAGCACAATCAGTACGGAAATGACCGTGGATAGGAGGGGGCGTTTTATGAACGTATTGAACATGAGGATCGAAGCTTACTGAAAAGTCGGTTAATCGGCCGATGCAAACAAAGCCCGGAGGCTATCGGAATTGAGGGGGCGGGGCACAATCGTCATGCCGTCTTTGAGGTTCTGAATCCCTTCGTACACGACGCGGTCGCCCGGCTTCAGGCCGGACTTCACAATGTAAAACTGATCGACCCGGCTGCGAGGGACAAAGCTGCGCGTCCGTACTTTATTGCCGCCGTCTACTACGTACACAAAGTTTTTGTCCTGTACCTCAAACACGGCTTTCTGGGGTACCAGCAGGGCATCGTCGACATCGGTGGTCAAACGAACTTTGCCTGTAGCCCCGTGTCGGAGTAGTTGTTTGGGGTTCGGAAACCGTGCCCGGAAAGCAATAGTGCCGGAGTTACCTTCAAATACCGTTTCGGTGGTTTCAATAAGGCCTTTGTGCGGGTACTGGGTATCGTCGGCCAGCATCAGCTCTACCTCCCGAACGGTGGTTTTGCCGGGGTCCTGCCGCTTTTTCACAAAAGCCAGATACTCCTTTTCCGATACGTTGAAATAGGCATACATCTGGCTCAGGTCGGAGATGGTAGTCAGCAGCGTACCGTTTTCAACCAGACTACCCTGCTTGAACGGAAGCCGGTTGATGACCCCATCGAAGGGTGCCCGAATACTCGTCAACGACACCATCAGCCGGGCGTTGGCCAGTGCGGCTTTGGCCTGGTCGATGGTAGCCCGGGCTGTTTCCATTTTGGCGCGGGCCAGTTTTAATTCAGAAGGTGAAATGACGTTTTTATCAACCAGCAATTTTACCCGGCCCATCTCTACCTCGGCCGACTGAGCCTGGGCTTGGGCACTTTCGAGGCTAGCCTGAGCCTCGGCTACTTTAACCTGGTATTCGGCGGGGTTGAGCTGAAACAGTAATTGCCCTTTGCGCACCGGCCGGCCTTCATCAACCAGTATTTTATCCAGATAGCCCGACACCCGGGCGCGTACCTCTACATTTTGTACGGCTTCGAGGTGACCGGCGTAATCGTTATCGAGTGTGGCATCCCGCTGGGTAAGCTGAATCACCGGCACGGCCGGGTCTGATTCCTCCTTTTTGGTGTCACTCTGATTCGAGCAACCAGCTAATATCGTGGTAAGTAACAAGGCAAAGGTGCCTGTAGAGCCGTTCATAATGCGTATGTCCGAATGTTAAGATTACACCCTAATTAACGGGTTTTTAATCTTAACGGTTGATTCAGCACGCAATTAGTTGCCCTTAAATAAAGAGATACTTAGAAAATTATTAGAATTTCCTTAGAAGAGAAAATTTATAGGTCTGGACAGAGGGTATTTTGAAAAATAAAATGGCACTATTTGGAATAAACAGCTTCTGATAATTCGGTTATTGTATCATTCCGTGGTAGTGAATTGGGTATAATGAGTAACTTACAGTAGCTGGATACAGCCAAAAAGCGCGCGATTTTACCCGTAGATATCTCATGAAATTGGCGAGGGCAGTAACAAAAATGGTGTACTCTTTTAACCGCCTTCTGTGTATGGTCAGGATAGTATATTGACCCGAGGCCCGGTTGGCAAAGAGACAGGGACAAAAACAAGAAACCCGACTGATTGTAAAATCAGTCGGGTCTTGTCAGTCGGGGTGGCAGGATTCGAAAACTTCCCCAATTTGCAAAAACGTCCACAGGAGTGTGCTGAGGTACAATTTGTTAGATTTTAAAAGTGATGGAAAATTGTAGGTGACTGCTGCCACTGCCGATTTAGTGCCAGTTTTACCAGTCTTTTTTGTCTGATTTTTGGCGCATAAACGTCTCCAGATCGCTCAGTAAGCCTTCACACGTAGAGACAACCAGTGACCGTAAACGCTCCTGATTTTCGACAGTCTGTTTAGCCCACGTTCGCTTTGCTTTATCGCCAAACATGGGTGTTTTGACCGCCCGCATTTGTTCGTAAGCCTGTTCTTCTGTGGTTGCTTCTGCTTTGATTGGAGCCTCCATTTCTGGGGTGTATGCTGTGGCTGGGGACTTGACAGTAAGTTGGTCGATAGTGGCTCGGTACCGACCGGCTTTGGTTTCGATGGTGAGCATGAAATACAGACGCTGATTGACTGGTGCAGCACTGGTCATACCCATACTTCGGTAGGTGATCGTGTAGCTAAGGTTGCTGTTCCCTTTTGCTATTAGAATACCATCAGCAGGTTCATATTGCTGGATTACATCGTTGGCTGACTTAAACGCACGCACTACCCAGGAGCGTGCTTTGGTTGCCAGCACCTTACTTGTTTGGCTGGTATCGCCAAGCTCTACGACACGTTGAAATCGAACGTTTCCAGATTCATCAGTGGGCAAGTTCTGGGCATGAACGGTTCCAACTAAGAGGAATACACAAAGGAGAAGTCTATACATAAATGGAGTGTTAGGAAGTGAAGTAGTCGTACAAACCCTTCAGGATGGTGGCAACGATCACCACGATTATCATCGTCTTATTGGTTCGGTACGGGTATCTCATCAGCGAACAGGCTCGTAAATCTTACTCACGACTTTCCACATGCAGTGGATCTCGTTTGCAGGTACTGTGATAGTACCGTGCAGATCATTGTCGGAATGCAGGCGTAGCTGACCCTCTGAGCGCATATCATTCGTACGGATACGTTTCACTACAAATTTGCCGGGGCCGAAGAGCACGGCGTACACTCCACCGGATTCGTACTGCCAGTCATTTCCGTGAATGTTGTTGGCAAGCACAATAGCACGATCTCGTATAGTCGGCTCCATGCTGTCACCTTCGATTTCAATCGCTACACTATCCTGATTAATGACAGTAATAGGCAGGAAAACAGGGTAGGTTTCTTCCACCCAGCGCAGGTCACAATACTCATGGGTGATCTTAGATACACCCGCCTGAGCACGTACGGAAATGAAGGGTATTTGAGTGTATAGCTCGGAGATGTTATTCTTTACTGATCTGATGTTGCCCTGCACATAAACGCCCGGTTCATCATTGGTGATCATTGGTGACTCTCCGATTAATTCCTCAACTGATACTTCAAAAATTCGGGCTAAACTTAAGAGCTTCTCAAGGTCTGGTTGAGACTTTCCCCGCTCATAGTCTGAAACTGCTGCTCCAGACACCCCAATTTCTACCCCAAGCTTCTCTTGAGTGATCCCTTTCTTTCTCCGTAATTCCTTGATTTTCATAGGTAGAGTATTCCTGTCCAAAATATTTTTCGGAGTTTACTTGACAAATCTTAAGTTTTACTTGAATTTAGCACTACCAAATCTGGTAGTACCAGAAAACGTAGTGCAAGATAGAGTGAACCATGTTATACACAACTCCAAAATGTGTGAATGACCAAACTTCTGCGCGGATGGCAAAAAAGCGAGTACAAGCGGCCACTGCTTCAGGTGAGTGGCGTAATAAAATGAAGGCAGCCAGGAACGCGCTGCCAGCTGGCATTGGACAGCAGGATGTGCTGGTCTATATCTCTCAGTTTTTTCCCGATTTGGACCGCCTAACCTATGCCACTCGCTGGCGTAATGCATGGTTAGGCCGGGTGGCTGACCCAGAGTTAACCACCGCAGTGGAGAAAGCGGCTGAGCACTATATCCAGCTAAAAGCGAAAGCGAGTAAGCGCCTGTCACGGCAAAAAATGAAACTCATGTCATGATCTGGCTCCTGATTCTGGCGGTGGTGATCGCCCTGCCATTCCTCCAAAAACGCAACCCCTTAGACGACCGATTTCTATGACAACGATGAATGACGACTATACCGAGTTTCAGGCTGCGTTGTGCAGCGAAACCCGCAAAGACCTGCGGGCAGATGGAGTTCTGCTGGTGAGTGTGGTACGGGGTGAGCAGGTGATGACTCAGGTAAGCCAGGATGGCGTAGAGCTGGGCGAAATGATCGGCATAATACATCTGCTGGCCCGGCAAGTCAACGCGCATCTGGCACGGGTGGGGCTGAATCCGGCCTTCACCTTCAACGTAAACGACACGAAGTTTTTCACGCCTATTTCCCCCAGCAAAAACTAATGCCACGCATTACCTACACCCGACCCGTATGGGAGCGTGTATCGGACACCATGCAGGTGTTCGGACAGATTGCCGAAGAGCAACGCCTGGATGGCGTGCCCAAACAACAGCCGATTGTGGCTGGAGTGGTTCGGTTTTGCCCGAAACGGCAAACGTATCGGCCCTACGCGTATATGCCGAACGGTAACCTTTTTTTTCTGACGCCCTGCTACTCGCTTCAGAAGGCCAAAAACGATTTGATCTTCTTTCTGGCCCAGTCAACGGAGTCTGTTCTTCACCCTTCAACCACTGCCCAGGCATGAACCCCACCTCTGCTATTCACAGCATCCTTCAGACGTACTACTCGGCCAATCAGGATGGTCACCCTAACCAGAACTGTGTTCTGCATTTCTCGGAGGTAACTCTGGAGCTGCTTGACCAAGCGGTTACTAAACTGCTGGTGGCGCATCTGGCCGGTGCTCCAGTAGGCTACCGGGCCTATGAGTTGGTTGATCTCGATAGCCTGATGCCAACGGAGAGTGGTAACCATCAGCTCAGCCTGTGGGATGCCTGCCTGTTTAGGCACTTTGCCTCCTTTCTGTACCGGGCCCAAGAATTGAGCTGCTGCGCTATTATCCGCGAGTACTCCCGTGAACAGATCCTGAGTGAGCTGGCGGCATTTCTGGCGACGCCCATTACCCGTGTGTTTGCATTCCCTAACCCATAGATCGGAGCCCCCGAACGCCTGTAAAGGCTGGTAGGTGGTTGACACGCCCCGCTCCTGGCTCTGCTGGGTTCGGGCGTTCGGGGGCCCACTTCTGCCAATGAACCCTGTAACACTACATCTCTGGCACTGGTACGGATTGGCCTTGTTCAGCATCGGGCTGGCGGTATTGGCTCTGTTCCCCTCACTCATTCTCAAACTTTGGCAACTGCTGGCTCCAGTACCTGAGCCGACGCGTATGAATACAGACTACATTCTTCGGCATGGGCCGCTGACCGGTAAGGCCCTGCAATCCATCAACGATATGGATGCCCTGATTCTCTACCGGTCCCAGTGCCCTAACATCACCAACGCCGAATACCAGGCCGTTGGGCAACGTATCCGCGAGCTGCACCGGCAGGGTGCCTACCAAACACTACGTAGCACAATAACCCAAGCTAATTAAACGACAAGAAAATGGGTAAGCGAAGATTTAGGCTCGACTATGAATGGAAGTGGGAGGCACTGCTTGAAATCGATGAAGAAAAGGCTGCAAGTACGCTCAAAGAGGTTGTCGAATTTTGGTACGGTTGGGAGAGTGTCTTGAATAAGTTTAAAGGTGATTATGCACAAGCTTTTTGCTGGTATATCGGTCCACTTTTACTTGAAAAATCTGGCGATTCTGGTCTGGATTGGATAAGAGAAGAAAGCTTTAAAAATGAAGAAGGGTATTGTATGACCCTAAACGGAGAGAATGGTATTGAGCTGATATCAATCGATGATTGGACTGTAGACCATGATGATTTTGAGATCAATGAAGTGAGAAGAGAGGAGGTTGGGATATGAAAGCGATCGCCAAGATTCCGCTGTCTAACCTGCCGGTACGGGTCGACTATCAGTGCGTGGTGGAGTTCTGTGCCAAGTCGCCGGGGTACACGGGCTTCACGCTCCGGGAAATCCAGAGCATGGTGCTGGGCTTACAGATGGACCCCAAAGCCCGCAAAGCCTACCGTTACACGCGTGGCAAGGGCCGCAAGGTGGTGTTTGGGTTTAGCAGCAAGAAAGACCAGGAGGATTTTCTGTGGGACATGGGCAATCATCTGATGGATGCCGATTACACCTGTCAGCGGGCGTTTTACACCGAAACGGATCTGACGCCATGACACACTGGATCCGCACGGGGGCCCACGAAGGTAAACCCCTCCATATGGTGACAGACCTGCCGTTTTTGACCCGCTACCGGGATGAGCACAAAGGGGCAGAGCTGCGAGCGATCGACGCCCGGATCCGGGAGCTACGACAACTGGGATATGGCCGCTGCCGGCCGACACCCAAATTACCCTACCAGCCTTAAATCGAATAGACATGGCAAAGCCATTGAACGAATACCGCTTTCATTTTTATAGAGGAGGAATAGATCGGAAGAAGCCAACTGAGGTCATCACTTTGGCTGAGTTAGTCGAGAAAATACGTAGCGTGTTCTATGCCGAGGCAATAGCCAGGGTACGCGCTTCCGAGACCGATGCACAACGAAAAGAGCGAAAGGCAGAACTCGACTACGTAACTGTTTCCGGAACGTTTAACCCTTACCGTAAAGCCAAAAACTTGTATCAACACAGTTCGTTGTTGATGCTTGATTTTGACAAGGACATTACTGATCTGGAGTCCACACGACTGCAATTGCAGTCAGACCCACACTGTTTGGTCGGCTTTGAATCGCCCTCTGGAGGGCGGTTTAAGATGATCTTTGAACTGGCACAGCCTGACCGACACCTGGAATCATTCGGTGATATTGCCGAATATATTAAGCAGACGTATGGCTATCAGCTTGATGCATCGGGCTGTGATGTATCACGCCCATGCTATCTGAGTCACGATCCAAACATCTTCGTTAACCCCAATGCTCAGCCGTATCAGATCAAAGGGCTGGTCCTGAAGGCTGCGAAGGCAAAGCCCAGTACGATCCAACAGGAGATCCGAAATGCGTCGGCTACGTATAAGCACGCGCTCGCCGTGGTGGAACGGATTGAACAGGCTCAACTCGATATAACGGGCGATTACTCGCAGGAGTGGCTACTCATTGCTTTCAGCCTCAAAACACTGGGAGAAGATGGCCGTGACTTGTTCCACCGGGTCAGCCAACTCAATCCGTCCTACGATACCGCTGCCACTGATGCCAAGTTCGATAATGCGCTGGCTACGTCAATCTTCACTACGCCCGGTAAGTTCTTCAGCATTGCTCAGGATTACGGGGTAGATATATCGAAACCCGGCAAAAAGGAGCCCGTGCCGGCCGGTTCAACTACAGAAGCCGTTACGCCCGAGCCGGCCGATGGGGCCGAGCCAGAACTACCCAGCCAGGAGCCTGATCGGGAGAAGAAGCGAAAGCATATTCTGGATAGCTCGGACTCGGTTTACTATTATCTGGAGGAGTGTAAGATTCGGATTAAGTCGGGTAAAGCCACGTTTAATACCATTGCGGAGAACTTTCTGCTCTACGTTAAATACCAGACGGAAGACGAGTATGAAAATTTAACCTGGGTACTGGAGATCCGGCCGCAGGAGGGTGATCCGATCTACGTAGAGGTGCCGCACGACGATTTTACCAGTGCGAGCCGCCTGAAAAAATTGGTTGCCGGAAAACGGTTTGCCCTGAAGCTGTCAGACTCTGAACTCTCTGAACTGCACGGATACCTCTTTACCCGCACTCAGTTTGCCAAGGCAGTCAAAGTAATTCGCTACGGGTATCACCAACCCTCGGGCGTGTTTTTCTTCGCCAATGTGGCCGTGGACCGCAAGGGGGTACAGATTGTACCGGATGAATTTGGGATGGTGTGCATTGATGACGCCGGCACGCCGGTTCACCTGTCGATGCCGGTTAATAACCGCCATAAAGCCAAGCGGTTTACGCTGACTGATCACCGGCTTACCCTCAATACGTTTTTCCAGAAGTATGCTGATGCCCACGGCCATCATAACGCCCTGATTCCATTCTGTTTTTATCTGATGAGTGTGTTTCGGGACGTGGCCATCAAGCACAAAAACTTTTCGCCTATCCTGTTTCTGAAGGGGGGCGCAGGAACCGGGAAGTCGTCGATGGCACGGATCCTGACATCGGCCTTCGGTCGGAAACAGGAGGGCGTGAATTTGAAGTCGAAAAATACCGAGTCGGCCCTGGTGAAACTGATGGGGCAGGCCAGTAATACGATTATCTGGTTTGACGAGTTCCATAACGAACTGGGGAGTACCGAGGGTCTGCTGCAGGCAGCCTATGACAATGATGGGTACCATCTCTCAAAAGCCGGTACGACTGGCTCGAATGAAACGGATGCGATGGAGATTTTCTCCGCCCTGGCGTTGACCAGCAACTACATTCCGGCCAACCCGATTTTCTTTTCACGTTGCGTGTTTGTACCGATCACAAGCCAGGACAAATCAGCTGAACAGCGCGTAGCGTTCGATCAGCTCGAAGCCTGGCAGGACGAAGGCTTAGGATGCCTGACACTGGAGCTGCTGCCCCACCGAGCGTTGATAGAGGCAGAATACCCGGCCGCCTACGATCTGCTGTATCGGCATATCAAAGCGCAGTTTGTGGGTGAGAAGGTGGCAGAGCGATTTTTTGCCAACATGGCGCAGCTACTAGCTGTGGGCTACATACTGGCCTGCAAGAAGGTGATCGGACTGACCGAAAGCGACCAAGCACGGGATATTCTGGCGGATCTGGTTCAGATCGGGGCCGATAACGTACGCCGACAACACCGGATCATGGCTGAGAAAACCGCCCTCTCGGTGTTCTTCGAAATCATTCAGCAACTCTACGATTCGTACATGGTGCACGAGGAGGTTCATTTTACCTTCCGGAAGGTAGGCAACGAGTTGATGATTGACCTGCGTTTCCCGCAATTGTACCAATTATATGCACTGCATTATCGTCGCACGTATCAGGCCGCACCGGCTGACCGCGACGAGTTGCAGACCGAAATCGCGGCACTCGAAGGGTATCCTGACTGGGACAGTTTTAAGCAACAGATACGGTTCAAACGCGATGGCGAGGATAATGGACAAAGTGATTCTACACCTGTAAAGGGGGCTTGCCGGGTGACATACAGCAAGTTAGTAGAGAAATACAACTTCGTGATTGAGGAACGCAAACCGAAACGAAATAACACCACAGACTAAAAAGCAAAGAAAAACTTACTACACTACTACAAATGGTTTTAAGTGTCTGATAATCAAAAGTAAGTGTGTAGAAAAAGTGTAGTAAAGCTGTAGTAAACCTGTAGCAATGTAGTAAGTGTAGCCGAGCTACTACAGAGTTACTACAAAAAATAGAAATCAAGTATCTGTAAATCAGGGATTTGGCAAAATGTAGAAATGTAGCAAACTACAACCCCCCGTTTTGGGCGAAAAAGATGGCAGAAAATGAGGCCGCATCTGTGGTGCAAAATCGCGGAAATGTACCACAAGAGCCAACCAGCCGCATTGATGTTTTCAGGTGGCAGAAGTACCTGGATGGGCAGGAAAATCTCTGGATTGTTACCTGCACCTTCGACATGGACAGTACGGGCTCGCTGCGCCGTGTCGAACTGCTCAACGTAGCCCAGGAGCAAACCGCGGATTTCAGTCGGACGGACTTCGAATCGATGGTTCGATCCGGTACCCTGCGACGGGTAGAGCCCCTATAGTCTTCGAGTAAACATGTTCAACAATAAATCAAGTAAACCAATGAATGACGCTTCAATTAACCTGGACTCGTTTGGCGGGTGGGGGAACACCCTGGGCAAACTGCTCGGTGCACTGAAACCGCTGCGGGATCAATCGGAGCTGGTACGAGTACGGATACTGTCTGAGGTTGGGTATCTGTCGGTAGTGGTATTTGCTGAAATGCCTGATTTGCCGGTACTGTTTGTGAGTGATGACTACTCGCCCGAGTGGATGTTTGCGAACCCTGAGCGGGCGATGCGGGCACTGGGTCGGGATCAGAAAGCGATTGAGGAGCTGACTGCTAACCTCGACGAGCGCCTACTGTTGGTAGCCAAACGGCCGGCCCCCGTTGATGCGCCCCGTCAGCTGATCACTTTCAGCCAATCATTCATGAACGGAGAGGAGCGGCATGACCTGACGCATTACGTAAGCGAGACGCAGGCGGTGATCGTCGACGATGTAAGCTATACCGGACATGGTCATGGTGATGTATTTGTCGGCACCAATTACGTACAAATGGAGATCCGGTCTGATTCGCCCCACGAGGTCTGTATTGGCTCGGTTGATGCCTATATCGAGTCTCACTCCGAGGCTGCAAAGGGTATGGGTACGGTTTCCTTCAAGAGCCTGCCCAAGATTGTAAAAGCCTTTTTCTCGTAACCTACCATGCTCGACGTAAGGAACCAGATCCGGAAAGCGTCGGATGCCGATCTGCTGACGGATCAACGAAGCTACCAAAACGCCATCGCGCAGGATCGGATGCCGGAGATGCGGCAGGTATGGCGATCAACCCTGGCTCTGATCGACGAGGAAATTGAATTGCGGGCGGCTCATGCCCGTGCTGTTAGTCAGTGGCGGTTGCCGGTTGAACTTCCGGACGCCCCGTTTTAAAACGCATTTAAACACTCTAAACTATTTTTTGTCATGTCAAATCAATTGTCAATCACTGGTACGTTTTTAGGCGCAGGTTCCACCGAGTTTGTTGGCCGGGATGGTACGTTTGCTACACGGAAATTCTATGTCGACCTGACCACAAACCCGGAGTATCCTAACACCCCCGAGTTTCAGTTGAAGCAGGATAAGGTTGCGTTGGTCGATAATTTGAAAAAGGGGCAAACGGTCAAAGTGAGCTTCAACCTCTCTGGGCGGAAGGTCGTTAGCAAGCAAACCGGTAAGGAGATTGTTATTACCACCAACGACGCGTGGAAGGTCGAGTTGATCACGACGCAATCGGCCGTGACGGCCAACCGCCCGCAACCCGTTTCAGCTCCAGCACCTGCCCCGGCTCCTGTATCCGCCCCCGCATCTGCACATGGCGCGGTACCATTTCAGAGCCAATCCGGCGACGAAGATTTACCCTTCTAACTTCTAACGATGCCAATTGATCGGAAGAAATACCATCCGCAATGGGAAAAGATCAGCCGGTTCGTCCGGCTGATCAGAGCCCGTTGGCACTGCGAGGCCTGCGGAGTTCGGAACTACGCGGTAGGCCGATGGGAGGAAGGAAAGTGGGTACCGCTGCGGGGCAATGCCACAGCCGATGAGTTGGGCCGTGGCCACTGCTCATATCGCCAAGCCCGCAACTACGTAGCTGCCTATAATGCAGATGCAGCAGACGCGGGCGTGGCAAAACTGTCGGTGGTGATTCTGACGACGGCGCATCTGGATCACGACACAGCCAACAACGATCTGGAGAATCTGAAGGCGCTCTGCCAGAATTGCCATCTGAAGCACGACCGGAAAGACAATGCGGAGAAGCGGAAGTATGGAAAAACGGGGCGGTTCTACAATCAAATCAGACTTCACTTTTAAGATGAAACCTGTACTCAGCTATATGATGATTGGCTTGTTGGTGGTCGTTTTTGCTCTGGCGGTCTGGCATGGCTTTACCGTTGAAATTGGCAAACCGTCGACGGGTTTTTACATGAGGTTCGAACAGTATCCACTAAAACGATTTTTTCGATGATTACTCAAAAAGCATTACAGAAGCAGTGCTCCGCGAAGGGGTTAGATCTGTTTCAAAATCTGACGGTGAATAGGCGCAAAGTGTATTGTGTTACCGTCGCCAATGATCCCAACAAAGAGGTGTTGTGTGCGGGCTACATGGGGTATCTATCCAAGTTTGTTAAGGCCTATAAACAAGACGCATCCTGTCGCAAATAACTTAATTTTTCTATGACACGTGACCAAGAATTATTGACAGCGATTCAGATGCTCCACCATCTGATAGAGAATCACCCCTACATGACAGCAATGCAGTGTGATGTAGCACACGCTCAACTCGATAGCATTGTTACTGAGGGGTGGCAAATATCAAACAACTATCCCCGTACACAATGGCGGGAACAGCCCGACCCTGAATTAGTCGAAGAGCTAATGAATGAGTGACCCTTTCACCCAACACCCGCAGGTGTTGACCTGTACACACCTGCTATGTTGGGTTGAAAAAACTAACCTCACAGGCGGGCGGCTTGTCGCCCGGAACCCGGAAATAAATGGAGAAAACCAGACTCAGAATTGTCAGCAATGCAGAATGTAAGCGAATACAGAAGCGTATTGATATTCTGGAATATCGTAAGCTGTATGGTCGCGAACTAACGGAGAAAGAGCGAAAAGAACTATCAGACCTGAGTTCTGCTGTAGCTCAGTGGAACAACTACGACAAGTTCCAGATGCACAACAACCCCGTACCAACTACCCCCCGAAAAACCTATGCTGACCTAACGAAAGAGCAGCTTATTGAGTTGTTTCGGATTCTGCTATCACTACCCGGCCCCGGTCAACCATGCGATTACGAACGCATTGAGGTACGCGACAACGGGGACACTGAAAATGTACACTACGTAGCCCTGTCGGACGGAGCGCACCTTATGCGTTTCGGGGTTCAGGGTGGTAACGTCTGGCTGGCCGGTGGTGGTCGGCTATACAACTTCTACGACTTCGTAGATATGGCACGCTTTTTCGGGTGTGCCTACTGACGCGAAAGCAACACCCAACGCAAGCGACGGGCGTTTTTTTTCGCCCTCGCTATGTTGGGTGTTACGGCCCCAAGTATTCTGAATGGTCGGTTGGGGTCATATAAACGAAGTACGATAGGGGCCAATTTCAAGACGCCAACGCTCAGCCCAACGTTTGAATGTCCAGCTTAAAAACCCAACCCATTCCGGTTTATCCGGTTGTTTTGAAATTCCTTCAGTTTCACTACGGGACAGGCCCGTTGGTGATTGCCTATGATTTGAACCCCTACTCCAGTTTTCTCCGGGCGTGCCTGGATCGCTATCCTACCCGGACGATTCCCCGTAAATACCGTCGTTTGACGGCCTCACTCATGGTTGGTATGTCTCACTGGGAGGCACGGCATGGGTTTGGATCCAATCTCTCCCCACAAAAAATCCTGGACTTCAACGAGTTCGTAAAAATGTCGTTTCTCGACAAGCTCGTGGGTGAAGTCCGGATTCGTACCGAATGCGGTATGGAGCTCAACGAAGCGGTGATGCGTATTCTGCAACGCTACGAACTGAGCGAAGATGAACTCCCCTTACTAACTGTTTTGCGTTACTACTACCGCCATCAGAAGCGCCATACGGCTCAGGAGCGGACGATTGCGCTTTCTCGTCGGTCGGTTGATGTCATACGTACCGGGCAGATGGTGGCGTAATCTTGCCACATGGCATTTGAGCGAAGTGGAAAATGGAACCCTGGGGGCGGGCGATACGTGGAGGTAGTGCCGGCGGCTGGCGTCGAGAGCTATACCCGCGCATCGTTGACCGCCCCCGCTGCCATTACCCTGCGCCCAGGCTTCAGCTGGCAACGTATTTATACGACGCCTGGCACCCTTAGCTATCAATGTGATCAGAGTACCGACGATAATGGTCGGCTCTGGATTACAACCGTTAAAGGGTTTATGCCTGACGATGACGTAAACCGTGGTGTCAGCATGGCCAGACTGGCGATGTACATCACGGTGCTTGTCCGGTTTGTGGACAACAACGGCATGAAACGCCAAGCCGGCACGCCTACTGAGGGGCTTGCCTTTACCTATATACAGGGTACGGGTGACGATGTGCCTAATGACAGAGGTTTCACTTTTACCATCAGCGGCCCGCAAACGCAACCCCCAGCCTATGAATAAGCATACGCTCGCTGCACAAGAACTTTCTTCGACCTGGCTCATTGATCCGCAGGCAGGAAACCTGATCATGAACGCACTGGAGGCCCACGGGGCTCCTGATCATGCGCTTCAGGAGGTACGGGCAGATCTGGAGATTATCGACGTGGAGTTTGTAACCACCCGTATTTCGATTGATAACCCGGCCCCGAACACGGGCCTGTTGGTGATTCGGCATGAGGGGATGCTGGCAAGTTGGGATGCCCGCTGGATTGAGCGGCAACTGAGCTGGGGGAAGCAGCAGGATCAGATCGTTGGGGCGGTGCTGTGCCTCAACGGGCCTGGCGGTCCTGAGCACGCCAGCTACCGCGTTTATGATGCCCTCCGGGCGTTTGGGAAGCCAGTAACGGTGTACTGCGACCATGGCTATTTGGCCAGCTCGCTGTACCTGGCTGCGCTGGGGGCGACATCGATTTATGCGAGCCGGCCGACTGACGAAATCGGGTCTATCGGTGCTTACACGACATTCCGCTACTATAAGCCAGGTGAAGGCTCGGTTGTACGAGATGTGTATGCCCCGCAGTCGACAGAGAAGAACGCTGAATTTCGGGCTGGGCAGTCGGGCAATTTCGTGCCGATGGAAACGAAGATGGCGCGGGTTGCTGAACGTTTCATTCAGTTGGTAGAAGAACGCCGTCCGGATCTGAAGATCGTGGACGGCATTGACCCACGTAAAGGGGCGCTGGTGACGGCCGACGTCGCGCTGGAGATGGGCCTGATTACGGGCATTAGCGACCTGCGTACCGCCCTGGAGAATACGTTTTTGCTGTGCGAAAACTGGAGCTACGGATATAGTTACGAATCGTCAATTAATCAATCTGATACCATGTTAGGATACGTCAAACTGCCCACGTTGCTGGCAGTAAAAGGGCTTGCGCCCGATCAGGTAACGCCTGAGCAAATTCAGGCCATTGCGGCCGAACTCAAAGCCGCTGGCATTGAGAGCGTGGCCGTAGTCGGCAGCAAGGAGTTCGAAGAGGCAACCTCTCTGGTGGAGCAGGTGGCAGAGCTCAAAGCAAAACTGAGTGGTGTAACGCCCCCAGCGGACAAAACAGCCCCGACGCTGGAGAGTATCCAGGCGCAGCTCGAAACACTCATTGCGGAGCGGAATGACTACAAAGAGCAGGCCGAGAAATTTGGATCCCAGCCGGGTTCTACGCCGACCAATCCGAACCGCCCGGCTGATGAGGCTCCTGATACGGGGCAGTCGACGCTGACGGCTGAGCAGATCCTGGCTAACCTGCCTCACAACAAGGCGGTTGATCAGAACCCCATGTTCGCCAAATAATTGAGTACACCCTAAACCTTATACAGCAGTGCAAATAGCTGACATCATTACCGAATACGGGGCGTACTACCTCAACTCAGGCCAAAATATGGCCTCGTTGTATGAGGTGGCACGCCAACCGTTTGTGTCGGAGGCTGAGTTTACACCGGTCGTAACCGACGATACCATCTGGCGGGCTGCCAAAACAACGGTTGATTCGTTGGTGCAGCCGTTCCAGAAGCAATTTACGCCCCGTGGCACCGTGACGGTTACGCCGTTGGAGATCCGTCAGTATCACATGAAAGTGGATACGCAGGAGTGGCCCGACGATCTGGAGGCCAGCTGGCTTGGCTTTTTGGCAGATGGTAAGCTGAAGCGTTCGGAGTGGCCGTTCATCCGCTGGTACCTGGAGAAGAAGTTCTTCCCCCAGATCGCGGAAGACATGGAGCTGAAGGAGTTCGGCCGGGGTGTGTACGCTGCGCCCACTGCTGGCACAGCGGGCCTGACGGGTACGTCGATGGATGGTTATCTGACGACGATTACCAAGCAGATCACGGCGAACAAGATTACGCCGATCGCCATGGGCGCAATTCCGACCGGTCTGAATGCCGATAAGGAGTTTGTGGACTACGTGGAAGAGTTTTCTGACCAGATCACGGAGGTGTACCGCAACAAGGCCATGTCGCTGCGTTTGAGCGAAGACCTGATGACGATGTATCAGCGTGGTGAGCTGGAGAAGTACGGTAAGAATACAGTAGCCGCCACAAATGGACTGAAGGTGCGTTTCCGGGAGCTGACCATTAAGGCGATGCCCTCGCACGGTACCAGCAAACGAATCTGGGCAACTCCGCGTGAAAACATGGTGGTGCTCAAAAAGAAAACCCAGAACCAGAAGCTCGTTGATGTGCAGCTCCAGGAGCGTTTGGTGAAGTTCCTGACCGACTGGTGGACCGGTGTCGGCTTTATTTTGCCGGACGTCGTATTCTGTAACGATCAAGCCTAAACCCGAGACAGGTGTTGTGGTGTCACCCCTGCGAGTGCACCACAACCCATTTTTATTATGGCAAACACGAAACCAGCTGAGCAGCTCCAGGAGCAGCTTAGCCCTGAGCAGCTCAACGAGCTTCTTAACCAGAAAAACAGTGAGTTGGCGACGCTGAACAGCGAGCTGGCGTCTACGCAGCGTACTCTCGAAACCGTGACGACTAAGTATCAGGATCTGGTTGCAGCGAGTGATGCGTCGACGAAACGGATCGAAGAGCTGGAGGCAGAACTGGAAACGGCCGCGTCGGTTGTGCAGGGGCAAGGCCAGACGATTGAAGAATTGGAGAAGGCCCTCAACAAGTTGCAGGCCGAACCAGAAACGGTACCCACGTTTACGTTTGGCAAAGATCGTTACGCGATTGAGGCACCCACGTTCACCTATAAGCGGGAAACCTACACAGCTGCGCAGGTAATCAAAGACAAGGAATTGCAGAAGACACTCGTGAACGCGGGCGTTGGTTTTCTGCGTAAACTGGAAGACTAATAATGGGAACGCTGACATATCAAAACATCGGCACGCCGGCCCCGGTATCACGGATGGGAGGTAGCAAGCAGTACATCCTGATTGCGCCCTATGATGACTTCCAAACCCTCCAGGCTCCTAACGCAGCCGCAACCAATGTAGCTGATCGGTACAAGATCACGACGGCTCACGTAATGAAAGCGGGCAAAGGGTTCATTAAAATGTACGTGACGCCTGATACCGGTAAGTACATGAATGAAGCTATTGGCGGCCGTGATCGGAAGAGCTTCATGGGCAAAGGGGAGTTCTACCACCCAGGGGAGGGCGATGAGATCATTGCTTTTCAGAATCAGGCCATCCACGACCGGTTTATCATTCTGTTCCCGCTGCCGGGTTCGACAGAACTGATTCAGATCGGGTCTGAGGAGTTTCAGGCACTCATTACTCCTGCCTACGATACGACAAACAACTCAGGCGATGGTCGCGGTACGCTCTTCAGCTTCGAGTGTTTCATGCCGGCTATCATTAAGTACACGGCTGCCACGGTGCCCATGTTAGGCGCAGGCGCATAAGGCAAGTGAATTAGATTCTGATTCTTTCACGATAGATCGATGAGCGAAACAAAAAAAGGAGGGGCGTCAGGCACGGAGCTGCCGGCCCCTACCACTGGTACTACTGCCACCTCGACGAAGGTTTACGAGATTGTAGGTCTTGACCCGGACAGTACTGTACACGTGTCCCTAACGGGGAAAGAGTACAAACTGAATGATCTGACAGACAGTGACGCAAAGCAGTTGCTGGAGTTGGGTTGGCCGCACATTAAGGAAAAGTAGCATTATTGTTGAACAACTGTAGACCCGGAAATGGCGGGCGGGATATCCTGCCTGCCATTTTTTTTTATCCAGAATGTAAGTGTATTGGTAAACCCTGACCCTATGAACCCTATTCAACACTGGCTCGATACTGACGGCGACTACATGGAGGGATTGGCCCTGCTTGGTAGTCAGGTATCGCCCTTCTTGTTTGCCTGCCTTAGCAAAGGAGAGAACACCTATAACCGGAACCGTCTCCGGGAAGAATTGCAAAAGCAGATTCCGGTATCCGACCCTGCGGTTTTGCCTACAACACCTGCTGATCGGGAAGTGCATCGTCCGGCTGCGGTGCTACAGCTGGAGCAGGAAGCGCAGAAGTTGATGAACGAACGCGTTGAGCTGAAGGCCAGGCTGCGGGCTCGGATGGATAGCCCCGACGCGGACGGCCGTCAGGCGGATGCCCTGCGGATCCTGGCGATCGGCAAAGAGCTGGACAGTCTTTTCGGGAAAATAGGTTTTTGGCGGGAGCACGGCTATTTGCCAATTGACCAAAGCCCGGATGAAGCTCAGGAGCAGGTATTGACCCTGATGAATGTGCGTACGTACGTGAGCCGTTATCGCTCTCTGCTGAAGAAATTACCGGCTGATAGTCCCCGACGAGTGGAAGCTCAACGGCTGCTGGCGCATTACGAAACCGAAAAACAGCGCATCGAGAATGAAAACCGAACACGAACGATTTGAAGATGCCTTTGAGCGCATTCGTCGATATTATGATCGGGGGCAGCCTCTGCCTCCAGATCTGGCGGACCGGGTAATGTATTGGAAGGCCGCCCGCAGCTATTTCCTGGGTGATGATCCGACGATCCGCACCGACTCGGACGTGGTGGATCGGCTGTGTGATGATTTTGAGGAGCTGAGCGAGGGCTCGGCCTGGCGGCATGTGCGGGACTGCAAACGATACTTCGCCAGTATGGAAACGGTGAATGTCGAATTTGAGAAGGTTTTATTGAAAGCCCGAATCAGCAAACTGGAGCAAACAACGAGTAAAGATTCTATCCGGGCAGCCTGCCACACGAACCTGATCAAGCTGGGTGGTTTTGATCAGCCGCAGCATAGTGAAGGAGGCTCCAAGACGGTTATTCTCAACATTGCGTTTAATCCTGCCCTGGTAGGAGCGAAGCCTGTACCCAACTTACTTCAGACCGTCGAGAAGTTTATTGGGGAAAAAGCACGCCGTGAATTGATGATCGAAGACACTGATTTTGAAATGCTACCTGACGATGGAAGACAGCCTGCTTAAAGTATTGACGGCCCTGGATCCCGATCCGGAAGCACTCGCTGACGAGGGTATCTCGGTCGAAGACCGACACATGAATTACGCCCAGTTGGCGGCTCTGACGGTCGGTGCTCAAAACTGCACGGCGGTGATCGGGCGAGGGGGTGGTAAATCAGACGGTATTTTGGCCCCGCGAGTGCATATGAATATCACGGAAATGCCTCGCTCATCTGGGGTGGCGCTGGGGACAACCTATATACAGCTGCTTGACCGAACCCTACCTGCACTATTTAATGGTTTTCATCGCCTGGGTTATCAGCGCGACGTGGACTATTGGGTCAGGCGATTTCCAGATAAGGGTCACGGACTGAAAATGCCCTACAACTGCCCGCTGACTCCCGAACACTCCCTCTTTTTTCGGACGGATGACAAGCTGAGTGTTATGCGCCTGGTTAGCCAGGATCGCCCAGGTACGGCCAATGGCCTTAGCGTCGACTGGCTTTTAGGCGACGAAGTGAAGTTTCTCAACTCTCAGAAGCTCAATCAGGAGGTTCGGCCGATCAACCGGGGTGGAGCGGATAGGTTCGGTCATTGTAGTGGGCACCACGGGGAGTGGTTCACAACGGATATGCCGACGACTCCAGATGCAAGCTGGATCTTCGAAGCTGAAGAGCATGCCAATGAGAAGTTCAACGTACGCAATATTGAGTTGATTCTGGCGGTTCAGCTGGAGATCTACCATGAAAAGCAGAAGCTGGCCACGTCTCCCCGTAACGCCAGTCGCATTGCCCGGATCAGGAAGCTGGAAGGCTACCTGAACCAGCTCCGCAAAGGGGTTACCCATTATATCGAGGCCTCAGCGTTCGTCAACGTGCACGTGCTGGGCTTATCGTACTATAAAGACATGTATAAGAACCTGCGCCCTGCCGAGTTCGCCAGCAGCATCTTAGGCAAACGGAACATGGGCGTTGAAAATGGGTTCTATCCCGATCTGGACTCAACTCATCACATGTATGATGCGGTCGATTATGCCTGGATAGATGGGCAGGATTGGGAAAAGCAGAAGCGACGTGATTGTCGAAAAGATGCCGACATCGATCATGATAAGCCGTTGGTGATATCGCCTGACTATGGGGCAAGCTTTAACTGTTTATGGGTTGCTCAGCGTAATAGCCGTCTGTCTTTAAAGAATATGACAGGCTACGATGAAGTACGTTATCTCAATCATTTCTATGCCCCTTCTCCAGCTAAAATCCGGGATGTGGTTCAGAAGTTCTGTGAGTATTATGAGTACTTCTATAAGAAGGAGGTGGTGTTTGTCTATGACCATACAGCAGTGGGGAAAGACGGGAAAGACGAACTAACCTACGCTGACCTGGTATACAAGGAGCTGAAGCGCCACGGCTGGCGGGTGAAGATGGAATATATTGGACAGACGAAGGGTCATCACATACGGTACAACGCCTGGGGCGTAGCATTATCAGAGCGTGATGAGCGTATCGCCCGCCAGCGTTGGAACCGGGAAAACACCCGTGTTGGGTTCGAAGCCATGACGCAGACGCGTACCAAGCAAGGTAAGCACGGCTTTGAGAAAGATAAGTCGGATGAGCGCAACAAGGCGATTGATCAGTGGAAGACTACCCACCTGACTGATGCCATCGATAACCTGTTCTATTACCTGACCTTTCTATCCACGAATCAGCAGGATCTCTTGCCGCCTGCGTTCTCCAGATAGGTAGGCGGGGCGACGGTCGACGGCCAACCCGCGCCAATAGGGTCGACCATTCATATATCGCAGCGGAGGGGGGTGTGCAATTGCACATCTTCCTTAGCGCGTGGCGGGCTTTTCCGTCAGACCATGATCACTAAAATTCGGGGCGCAGAAAAAAAACGGCTGTTTGTCAGTGAATTGAGGCAAAAAACGATAAAAATACCATGAAATACTCATTGCAGAAACGCAATCAAAACGATCTGTAAACCCCTGAAAACGAAACATAAATAGGGACAAAATGAGCGTTGGGGTTTTTAGACGTTTTTGTCTGGAGTTGCCCATTGCTGCACCGTCCGCACGGAAAAATTAAACGATTTCAGGAGGTTCTCCTTCGTTTCATTTCGCAGAGTTCCCTTCCTGAGCCGGTATCGTAAATACCCACGCGCCTGTTTGGTTCGTCCGGATTTTAGCCAGGTTCGGAGATAGGCAGGGGAGCAAAGCAATAGCTCCAGTGCTTGATCAGTCGTCATAGCGAAAGTTAACACCGACTCGGTACGAGTGCAATGACAGGCGTGCGTAGGTCGGTTGACGTCATAGAAGGCGGGGTTTACAAGCGTAAATTTTGGGCTCTGTTAAACGTCAATGGCAGTTCACAAAAACCAATCACGCGATGTAATCGACTGGAAAGAGGCACTGGCTATTCTGGAGGATACCGATGCCAAAGGGTGCCCGCGACCTTTTTCGATCACGTTCTGTACAGCCGACCAGGCGAAGGGAACCGGCGGGGAGATCATTCATTATAAGCGGGCAGTTTGGCACGTAGCAGGAGGGCGAGTAAAAGCCTCTGACCGTGACGCTGCCCGTGTTGATGATCAGGGCCCTAAATCGAAGCGACCTAATCACGCAGCCAACTGGACTCGGAACATACGAGGGCTGGATACGGACCAGATCCGGAAGATTCACATTCATCTCATTTTGGAAATAAACGGTAAGCCAGTACGATGAGCGACCAGGTACATTACAACAACAACGGCACTATTGCCTACATGCCGACGTATCAGGCTGTAGTTACTGGCTTGCCGGTTATAGGACGCCCTTCAGCAGAGACGAAGATCCCTCATGCTGACCCGACGCAACCCACAATCAAACGGGAGCTGAGCGCAGGAGATGAGCACCTGGTTTATTGGGGCGATGGAAATGACTTCCCGCAGCAGATCGTCCGTCGCTATCAACGCAATACGGTTATCCCCGAAACGCTGGACAAAAAGGCTGCGCTCTGGTTGGGCGGTGGTGTGATTGCAACAGTGGATGAGGAGAGTGATACCATGGTTGACGATCCACGTATCCGGGCCTTCCTTAAAGACATCACGACAAAGCGGTATCTCAGGGAAATGGCGAAAGACTTTGCCTGGTTCGTGAATGGATTCCCGGAGTTCATTTTGTCGAAAGACCGCAAGACCATCGTGCAATTGCACGCCAATGAAACCAGTTATTGTCGCTGGGGTCGGATGGACGAGACGACCGGGCGAATGGATAGGGTATATCTCAACGCCAATTGGCCGTCCGCAACAGCGACGGATACGGACACCATTATGATACCTGCGATTAACCCGTACGACTGGGACCGGGTGGCGCAGGTACGGGCGGGTTCCAGCTGGAAATACATTTACCCACTCAGTTACCCTTCCCCTAACAGCTCATACTATCAGCTGGCCAATCATCACAGCGTGATCAGTTCGTCATGGCTGGACGTATTGGAGGCAATCCCCCAGTTCAAAAAGTTTGCCATGCAGAACCAGATGACCCTCCGTTACCATATCGAGGTGACGATCGACTACTGGAGCAAGATCTACGGGGAAAAATGGGATGAAGGTTCGTTTAGCGAGCGGATGTCAATACGCGACGAGTTCCTGTCGAATCTGATGGCGAAGCTGACTAATATCGAGAATGCACACTCAGCGGTGCTCACCGATAAATGGATTGACCACGCAGATCGGGAACAGGGTGTGGTGATCAATGTCCTGAAGGATACGCACGTAGAAGGCAAATATAACGAAGACTATTCGGAGGGGAATGCCAACCTGTTTTACACACTTGGCTGGGATCCTACGCTTTCCGGATTCGCCAGTAAGGAAATGGGTAGCCGATCCGGTGGATCCGACAAACGGGAGGCACTGCTCATATTCATCAATCAGGCTGGCCCATACCGGCAGAGCCTGTTGGAGCCGCTTGATTTTGTGGCAGAGTATAATGGGTGGAAGAAAACCTACCCAGAGCTGACCTTCAAAATTCGCGATACCCTACTGACCACGTTGGACACGGGAAAGTCGACCACTACTGAAAATACACCAGCCTGATGGAATTAATTAATAACACGGCAGAGCTCCGGCAAGTCTGCACCGTTAGCTCCGATTTGTTATACGACCGATACAAGCCGCATCTCCAATCGGCTGAGCAGATCCTGATCACGTATGTTGGGCGGGCGGTCGTAAATCGGATAAAAGAAGCGAATCAGCCGTCGGCTCTGGAGATTGAACTACGCCAGCTTTTTCGGCGGGTGGTTGGCAATATGGCCTTGTTTAAACTGGGTCAGGTTGGCAACGTCGATATAAGCAATGTTGGGCTTCAGCGAACCAAGACAGATAATACAAATGATGCGTTTGAGTGGCAGGTGGATCGGTTGACCCGTCAGCTGGAAGCCGACGGGCTGGAGGCACTGGAAGCAACAATCGCGTTTCTGGATGAACATGCGGAGGTTTTCTCCGAGTACATCCCCGTAAGCCCCGAACGGTTGATCCGAACCGCGACGTTATTTTCTTCTCACGTCTTCATTCGCAACAGTCGTTTAGTCTTTCGTTCGCTGGAAGCGAGTATTGCCACTGTAGAAGCCCGCTATCGTCGAATGCCGGTAATTCGTGCGTTTCTGGAGGACTATCCGGATGCCCCCAGTGCCGAACAGCGGGAATACATGACGAACCTCCAACGGGCAGTGGCGAATGCGGCTATGGCCCACGCGCTGCGCACTCAGGTAGTGGAGCTGACTGGGGATGGGGTTCAAGTCAGGTCGATCAGTCAGGTGCTCACCCTCAATTACCGATCATCACCGAACAAAGACCTGCTGTTTTCAGCCCTTTCAGACTACGATTCTGAAGCGGCATTTTGGCTCAATAGCGTTCTCACCGAGCTACGCCCTACCGACGCAGGTCCTGTCAGGACGGGCGGGCCGCAGGGTAAAGCAATTGTCAGCTTCTAAATGAACTCTGTCGTTATTTCGGTCAATGGCCAACCCTTGCACTTTGTGGGTCCATCTGCCTGGGAAGAAGTTAAAGCCCCGCAGTACCTTCAGTTTCTGCGCTCGCTGAAGGTGGAAGGAGGGGAGTTTGCTTTGCTTCAGCTCTGGTTCGGGATGCGTTACAGGCACATGCGTTGGCTCGACGAAGAGCAGCGTTTGGCGCTACTGGCGCTTATTGATTTTACACGCGAGCGTCCAAACGTCTGGATGGTACCTCGTGTGCGAATAGGGTGGCGTTTTTATTATGGCCCTGGGCACCGTCTGGAGCATCTGACGTTTGGTGAGTTTATGGCGGCCGAGGCTGCCCGAACAGCAGAAAACCGGGCACTACTGGCAGCGGCTCTGTACAGCGATCAAACAAAACGTACGTTCAACCCGGCCCGGATTGGCAGTCTGGAGCGACGAATGAGCCGAGAAGATGAAACCCTACTGGAAAGTGTATTGGTGAATTACCTCGGTTGTTTGGACTATCTGGCAAGCCGTTTTCGGCATGTGTTTCGTCCGGGTGATGGGTCGGGCGGGGGTGGTACCTGGTTAGACATCGGGCTTAACCTCGCTCGTCAGACTTCGGCGCTGGGGAGCTTTCAGCAGCTGGAGCAAACAAACCTGTATTTGGCCCTACCGGTGCTGGAGAGTTTACTCAAAGAGCAGGACGAACTTGAAAAACGGATGAAACGAAATGACTAACGAACTGGATTTGGTTGAGCAAGGGCTGGACGAATTTTACGAACTCTACGGGCAGGATTTGGCCAGGCGTGTGCTGAATCATTCTACCAATACGCCCCGTTTTGTCTTTCTTGATGCCGACGATTACAAGTCTGTTATTGAAGCTACCAAGAACACACTTGACGCCAGTGGACCTGTGCTGATTTGGGAGCAGTATGCAGACACGATTGAAGATGGGCGCCGTGATAATTACAACACCCGTACCGAGGGCAGCTTGGCGGTAATTCTCCCGGCAGAAAATAGTGTGAGCGCCCGACGATCGGCAACGCGTCAGGCACGGTCACTCTGCTTGCAGTTGTTGGCCCATATGCGTCAGGATGGGTTAGACGGCCCCCTGTCTAACAACGCGATACGGGTTGTATTGGATGGGCAAAACGGGGAGTCGACCGGAATGCTGATTCCAGGCTGGGTTGGGTATGGCTACTCATTTAGCTGGCTCGTACCGCTGGACATGACGGTGGTAGGGGTGTAGGTCGTTTGATGTCATAGGGCAGGGAAGTGCACGGGGCGTTTTTCGCTTTCGGTTTTCGCTGCCCTATGTCTGTTTCACTGCTCTTCTCTCCCGACCTCCACAGCTTCACTCAGGGCGGTCGGCTGTATTACGCCTTCGCCGGGGATAGCCCGGTTATCACGCCCGGTATTCACGCAGTAAATACGTTGGGGGTGACGGGTACAGTGGCGGATGGTGACACGGTTACAATACGTTGGAATGGCCGCACCGAGGTGCTTACCGCCCGTGATACACCCGTTGAAGCGAACGACTTCCCCAGTGGTGTTGCGTCAGCAGACTACATGCTGGAGCTGGTGGCGTTTTTTCAGGCCCACTACGCATTCCGGGAAGATTTTACGATTGAGACGATTGGCCTGCCAATTGGCGTGATCTGGAGCGTGGATTTCTACGCCAAAAAGCCCGGCCCTGCCTATAATTTCCTTAATCTGCCGGGTCTGCCACTCAACCCAGCGAACGCCATTCCGGGTGTAGCACCGGTTCGACGGGAAAGAAATGCGGTCTATGTAGAAATCTGGACAGCCAAGTCGGGAGTGATCGTCGGGTCTGATGGATTGGATGAGGCCGATGCCGACCGCATCTACACGGGGTATCTGGAGACAGACGATGAGGGTTCGGTGCGCTTCGATGCAGGTTCTGTATTACATGCGCAGCTGACCCCGGATTGGCCGGGTACAGTACGAGCTGACAATTCAGCTCGTGCCTACTACATTCAGTATGCCCAGGCCTATGGTACACCCACGCAGGTAGGGCAGCTCTCCAAAAGCGAAACCGCCTACGCGTATCTGGGCGGAGCGGCCCACGTTCGTCAGGCCGGCACAGGTTTGCGGGCCAACACATGGGTTGGTATTCAGCGATCTCAGGATGTGGCCCTCCGTTTCGGCCCACTTACTCGCTATGTGCGGCCGGATGAGCCTCAGTACCTCACGTTTCTAAATCAGCGTGATGACGTCGCGCAAATTGGTCTGCGCGTAGTCGTGATCTTCGCAGATGGGACCAGCACGCAGACTGATGCGCTGGTCCCTAAACAGGTGTATCGTCGTGGAGATAAACTGACGTTTGCCGTTGGGTTTTCTCAGCTTCAATTAGCGGGTGTCGACGAAACGAAGACCGTTCAAGAGTATCAGATTCAATTAGCGAATGGGGCTACAGGCAACGCCAACGAGGAACACTCGAAAACCTATCGCTACATCCTTAATTACGACTACCAGCCTTATACCAAATATTTTGTCTATCTGAACAGCCTGGGTAGCTGGGATACACTCACGACCTTCGGAAAAGGATCGAGCGAGTGGGCCCGTTTTGCTGAACAGGCTGAACGTGTACTGCCTATTGGTTACGATGCCAGAGAGGGGCAATTTGTAGAATATGACATTGCTCTGCAATTGCAGGGTGAAGTTACCACAGGGTACCGCCAGGAAGGTGAACTCAGGCGATGGGCAGACTTTTACCGCTCACCGTCTAAGTTCCTAATGCTTCGCGGGCGTATGGAGCCCATTGGTCTGCTGTCTAAATCCATTCAGCAGTCGAAAGATGGCGATACCCTGTTTGCGCACAAATTTGAGTACGTTCGTCTCTATCAGGATGAGTTCTACACGGACGAGCCCGAGGGAGATCCTGCACCCCCTTCAGGTTTTACGCCCGCAGGCACGGTAGCTGTTACCGTGAATACCGGGCCGCAGGTGAATAGTGTAGATGTTACAGTGCCCGACCCCGTACGAGATATTACGGCTATCCAAATTTCCAACTGGGTAGCGGCTTACTCTTGGGGGGATCACCGCGCAGCTGGCTACATGAACGTAGCGCAGGCGGCTAATCTGTTTCCATCGAAAAATAGTGTCTACTCGAAGACAGAGGCAGATAACCGCTACGCGCAGGTTTCTGCCATTACGCTGGATCGGGTAACAGAGGGCTCGGCCTCGACGACAAACACGGCACGCCTGGGTGCCGTCGAGCTCTCGAATATGACCCAGGCGACCGAGGTAGGTGAGGTGGTGGTGGCCACGGAGCTACCCGATGGTCGTCATTCACTTGATCGCATTCCTGCCAGCGAGTTACCCGCTCAGGTGCTCATCGGGTCGGGACCACCTGAGGCCGATCTGGGCAATTTCAAGAACGTCTACATCGACGAGGATAACCTGATACTCTACGGGCCCAAAACAGCGGAGGGCTGGGGCACAGGTTTTCGCCTGGATCGTAACCGGGTGCACGTTGGGTTCGGGGCTCCTGATCCGGCTCTCGGCATGGTCGGTGATACCTACATTGACCGGGCAGGACAAACCATCCACCAAAAAACCGTTACCGGCTGGGATGCCGGTACGGCGCTGGGGTCGGGTAGTGGTGGCGGTTCGGGCATTGAAGGAGATCCCGAGGACTACTGGCAGTTTCTGCTCGATGAGCTGAGCCTCTACTTGACTGACCCTGATACGGATGGGTTCGATGCCGAGCCACTGGCGGAGCGGGTTCGCCCAATGGTGCCGTTCAAGCACCGGCAGGAGGTGCCCAACCAGCCCGACCAAAAACCCTGTTACCGGCTGGCTCTGCTGCCAGCTTCTGACGGCTCGGCCTCATCCTCGGTGCAGATTACGGGAGTTCTGGGAGGCTGGGAGGCATTCAATCAGGAAACCATTCGGGTGGGTATCGCTATCCGTGACGGGTTCGCCTACCGGTTCGAGTTGCTGGAGCCGAACCCTTCGCAGGTCGGTATTCTGGCGATTCGGCTACCAACGGGTGAAACGTGGATCGGTGTCGAATACGCCCTGCCCTTTGGGAAGGCTGATCTACACGTCTCCGTTGAGAATGGCACGCCTGACACCGCATTCACCAACATGGAGCGGCCCACGGGAGAGCTGCTGTTCGATTCACGTCAGTACCGCACCTATCGCCCCGATCTGCTGGTGGTGGGCGGTGAGGTGCAGGTGGCGGGGGTCCGCCTACTGGATCAGCCGGTTGAATGGTCAGACCCCCGAACTGATATTCTCGGTGTATTTGAGGGTAAGTTGGTCGCGTTGTCGGCTATCGAGTTTCGACGCCGGGCGAGTGGCTGGATAGAGGGGATATTCAGCTATGACCCGGCTACCGAGTTCATCCCAGCCCGCTATTACCGCATCTGCCAGCACCCCGCCAGCACCGCCGGGACATTCGACTCCGTGGCCATCACGCTGATCGGTGGGGGCTGGGTCGCCCAGCAACGATCTACGATTCACTACGAAGCGGGTACGCGTAACGGTTACGTGCCACGCTGGCGTTCAGAGGGGCCATTGTCGCCAGCGGAGAGTCCTACGGCTATTGTGACCTACGAGGAGGCTAACGGCCTGCACACGACCTATCTGCACTGCCCGACCAACTTCGCAGCGTTCCGGTTCAACGCGAACGGTCAGCAGGTGCTCATTGACCATCAACTGACCCCGGTGCTGACCCCCACGGGCACGCTGGTTTTTGACAGCCGCCAGCCGACGCTCTATCCGCTTAACTGGCATGAGGGGACTACGGAAATATCTACCCCCAAAACACTCAACATGGACTCTGCCAAAATCAAAAAGCTGCCGCCGATGCCCTCAAATGCCCGGTTTGTGGCGTGGGACGAGGAAACACAGAATCTGGGGTCATTCTCCATTGACCAGGTAGCGGCAGCGGTAGCCGCCAAATTGGGGCTGGCTCCACCGGCCAACACGGGCACGGCTCCGTTCTGGCCGAGCATTCCCGCCCAAACCCTCACGGTCGGCACGGCCTACGAGTACACGGTACCAGCACCGGGCGATAACGAGGGGGGCACCATTCCGGTTTCGGTGGTGAGCACCTTGCCTGCATGGCTGTCGTTCAATACGTCAACGCTCAAATTCTCCGCAACGAACCCATCTGTAGTGAGTGATTTCTCGGCTACGCTGCGGGCTACCGACCCCGAAAACAACTCGAAAGACGTGGCTATCGCATTCCGCGTGAATCCTGCGGCTGTAGTTTCGTTTGCACCGACTATCGTCGATTGGAACCCAGCTACGGGCCTGCTGACGGTGGGCGTGCAGGGCCAAGACCCGACCGGCGCGATTGACTGGCAGATTAACGGGAATCGGGAATGGGGTGGATCGACGTTTACGATTCCATCTCATCAGCGTACAGGTACCACGTTCACGGTGGAGGTTCGCCAGAACGGCAAGATTGCGTCGATTCAGTGGACCTCATCATCGAAAGCAGGCCCCAACAACCCACCGGTGCCCAACGGTACAATACCCGCCCAAACCGGTTTTGCGGGCGAACCATTCAGCTACACGTTGCCGAGTAACCTGTTTTTCGATCCGAACGGCGATGCAATTGCGTTCTCGATGTTCGGTCTACCGGATGGCTGGTCGCTCGCTGGTAGCACGTTTGGCGGCACAACGAGCGAGGTGTTCACCAACCGCACGATCACCGTACGCGGTACGGATACGGCCGGTGGATCGTCACAAACCACGTTCCTCTTGTCGGTGTACACGAAATCGAAAATCGTGCAGACGACTCCGCTCTGGGATGCGAATACTGGCAACCTGACCCTGCAATGGAGCAATGCGCTGGTCGGTGAGCCGGTGCAGGTGCTTATTCCAGCTATCTCAACAGACTGGAATCGGCCGAACAATAACCCGACATTCTTTATACCTGCCAACCTCCGTTCGGGACAACTGGCTGTAGAGGTTCGTCAGCGGAACGGCGACGGCAGCTACACCGTATCGTCAGGCATATGGACGTGGACGGCTCGAACGGCCATCACCGACATTGCCTCGCTACTGGCCTATCAGGGTGAATTTCGACTACTCCATATTGGCGCCATGGCTAACCGCGTGACAGCGGCCGGGGCGGAAATCCGCTACGAGTATAACGTCGCGACCGGCAGCCCAACCCAAACAACGAGCTGGAGCAAGATGAACACGCGTGCGGCCTCGGGTATCGGCTCATCTACCGACTACTGGCAACAGGTGCAGAATATGTCGTATGACCGCATTGTGGCCACGATTCGCCCCGCTGATAACCCGGATGATCTCGACGCCCGCCTGAGCATCACGATTGAGCGGCCATTGCCGCAAACAGGCAGCGATGCATTCGCCCGGCCATCGAACGACCCGCTTCGGGTGGTGCAGTCGGGTGGGGTGTTTGCCCTCAATCAAGACGATGCCAGCCCTGATGATCAGACTATCTGGACCGGAACTGAAGCCTAATTATGAAACGACTACTCATACTCCTCCTTATGCTCTGGCAGGTAGCCGGGGCACAAGCGCCCGTCAGGGTTACCAAATTCACGCAATCACCGACCGGGGTCGTGGCCGGTTGGCGACAGAAAGTGGCAGGCGTTGATACCGGCCCTGATAGCTGGGAGCGCATCATTACCACGCAGGGGCTCAATCTGGTGGCGGCTAATACCGCCCTGGTTAAGCCCCTCAACCGCAACTTTTCGACGCAGGTCGCCAAACTCGACCTTTCGATCTACGCCCGGCAGCGGCCCGGTCAATGGGCCGACGGCTTCGTGGTGACGAACTTTTATCGGCGTCTGGATGAGTCGCTATCGGCTCAGTTGAATTACAGTACCCTACTGGCCAACAAGGCCCTGACCGATGCCGAGCGGACGAACCCGGCCAACCGAAACATTCACTATTTCGAGGTGTCGGGCGGTATGCTCGGTGCTTACGAGAATCCGGCTACGTACGTCGATGCGTCTATTCCGACTCTGCTTAACCACATCGCCAACAACGTAAACCCGGCTGCGCTCAACGCCCGGCGCGTCTGTTTCAACATCGAACTGACGTACCTGCCAGCGGTGATCAATGGTGTGGATGGGGTAACCGGCGACGAGTGGAGCAACCCATCAGCGTGCAGTGGGTGTAACGAGGATAAAGGGGTATTGCAGTTCTGGCCCGATGCGGCTACCCGTACGTGGGTAGTGGAGGCCGAGGGCGACTGGAAAGGGCAGAGTAAGACCATTCAGCAACTATTCGATGCCGGTCGGCTGACGGCCGAGATTGCCCAGCGGCAGGTAAACCGGGCTGTGTTGCTGGTGAAATGGTATCAGGCGGTTTGCCCGGCTGGTACGCTTGTGACGATTGGCGACGGCAATCAGGTCTATTTCAACAAGTCGGTTGCGTTCGAGGATCATTACGCGAGTGTAAAGGCAGGCACCCGCAACAGTGCTTATACCCCTGCGTTCTGGACGCTCGGGGCGAATTTTCCGGCACAAACCCTCAACGGCAAAACGGTGTCGGGTGGCGGTTCCCGGCTGTGGGATGTGCAGGGCTGGGTGAATAATTACCGCTATGTGCCCACGTTCATTCTGTCCGCGCCCGATTTCGACTACATCGCCAACACGGCCAACGGAGCAACTTACGCCTACATGTGGAGTAAGGCGAAACCCGGCCCCGATCAGGAGGATGTGAACATTCCGGCTTCGTTTGCGATCAACCGGGCTGCTATGGCGGCATACGGCCGGCCGAACATTCCCTACGTGTGGCAGGGCCATAACCGGGCGGAGTTCGGAGCCCGCAAAGAAGGCACAGAGACGGTCGTGCAGTTCACGAATCTCGGCCCCGATGGTTCCTTGTTGCCGCCATTTCTGACCGAAACCTACTCGACAGTGGCTCGGTTTGCGGGGTTCCCTGGCGACGGCATTACCAACTGGACAACGATTGGACAGGGCGGGCCGGGAGCAAGCAGCGAACACAATACATGGTCGAATCGGCCATTGTCGGAACGCATGGGCCAAACGGCTGGGCTGGCGGCTCTGAGTGCCTACGGTGAATATTTCCCCGCCAATCCGGCCCAGGTCAAATATCTCGGCATCGACGATGTGTACGTAAAATACCCAATTGCTGGGGGCAACAGCACAGGCGGTTCAGAGCCTATCATTGTGGATGGCGGTAATGGGTTCTACAAACGCGACGCGGCCAGTATCGTTTTCCATACGAATGGTTCGGTAGACCCACGCACCAAAGCGGGCGTACAGGCCCGCGTGATTACGAAAAATGGGGCGAAATGGGCATTGCTCTGTATGACCAATCACCGGCATGTTTCGGCTACTCAGTCGACAACGCTGTCGGTTCGATTCAAAGCGGCCGATATAGGAACAGCGGCCGACATCGACGTGGGGCCGTTTGTGTTTTCGGGCTGGTACCCCAGTATCGTAGAGGTGTGCTTACAACCCACGCTATTGACCCTGCCACAGCTAACCGGCGTGGGCTCAACCTCGGGCGGTTCGTCTCCTCCCTCGTTTACGGGTGTTGACCCCGATTACAACTATGGCGGATTCTCGTTTCAGGTACCACCCTCAGTTACGTTCCCCGATCTGATCTCGGTGGTGTCAGGTAGCCTGCGCGTGGAGCTGAAGAAATCCTACGGGGCGGGGATTACCGGCGTGTACGTGGGCGGTTCGGGCAACATGATTAATAATGCCGACCACGGCCGACAGATGGCTCCGGCTCTCTATGCCGACCCGACTCCATTTACACCGGGCGGTATCTATACCAAACACCCCACGTTCGGGCAGGGCTTTGCGCTCAACCTGAACATGGTGGGCGACTGGGCCAATAATCCATCGCAGGTATTACAAACAGGTTTCGACCCGGCAACGGGCACGGTGTACACCAAAACGCGAGCGAGGAATTTTGCGACCCTCAACTACCTGACGGGTACGATCTATGAGCAGTGGGTCACCCCATTGCCGGGTGATAAGATTGCGGTTCATTACCGCATCACCAACAACCGAAACGATGATCCGGCTCCGGCTCGGGAACTCGACGGTTCGTTGGTACGAAGCCGGGGGCTCAATCAGGAGTTTCCTGTGGCCTACATCAATGACAGTTTCGCGCAGCTCAGTTTCGACGCTGGCTCAGGTACCCAGACGCGGAACCTGAACAACTCAGGCGACTGGTTGCAATCGTGGCCCATTGTGAATAATTGGCTGCACGTAGGCAATGGTACGCAGGGCTTTGGCTGGGTGGGTCCGCACATCACGGCGGTCACCGGGCAGATGCACCCACTGGGCGACCCCTCAGCCGTTGGCGGGCCGGACGGAATGCGTTCGACCTACGTAACCAACCACTATGCCGTGAACATGGACCCGGTGGGTACTCTCTATACGAGTTACACGCTGGTGGGCGGCTCGGCCGCAACGACGAAAGCCTATGCCGAATCCCGTACCGATCTACGGTTAGCGGCCCCAGATTATTCATTCACACAGCACCGGCGCGGGTTCTCGACCCAGAATGCAACGCTGAACGATGAGGCAACCGGGGGTGAGCTGGTGGTGACCCATAAGAACGAAGGCGCTCGGTTGTATAGCCCGCAGCGTCCGTTCCAGGCGTCGGCGGTGCCAACCCTGTACATCCGGGTAAAAAACGATAGTCCAGTTACGGGTATGCGACTGAATTTCCGAAAGCCCGGCCAATCCGAACTGGAGGCAGCGGGTCAGATCACGGATTTCACCGTTCCGAATGATGGTCAGTGGCACACTCGCGCCATCAACATGACGGCTATTCCGGGGTGGAGTGGCACCATCAGTTACTTCGTGATCGGCCAGAATCCGGCCCCTGATAACAGCCCGGTTAGCGGTCGTACATGGCGTTTTCGATACATCGGCAAAACCAACCCAACACCCTAATGGCAACCTACCCAGATAAAAACAACACGCAGATGCGACGCCTACTGTCGGGCGTCGCCAAACTGCTGGCTCGCGTGGAGAACCGTTCTCCGCGTACGATGGAACGGTTCGTTGAGGGGTTGGGGCCGGGTGATACAATCACGCACTCCTACAATACGAGTCAATTCGTGTGGACCGCTCAACCCGCCGACTCGCTGTTGGAGCTGCGGCCACTGAAAGTGAATGGAGTCAATTCTCTCACGACGATAGAAGTCGGTTACCCCGCTGACGGCACCCGGTACACGGGCCTGATCAAGTTCACATTCCTACCTGAACAGCAATTACCCATCTCATCACTCTAACCAAACATACAATGAAAATCCTCGCAGCACTCCTGCTTAATATCCTGTTACTGGGCGCAACGTTCGCCCAAAAACCCCTATTCACGGGTGATACTACCACGAAAGCGCCCTCGGCCGGCCGCTACTACCGTTCGTTCGTCGGTGGCAAGTGGTACACGGTCGACAATGTGAAAGCCACGATGGACCCACAGGGCGACATCACGGCGGGGGTGAATTTCAACACGGCTGGCGTTGGCGTATTCCAAGCAAAAAGCGGTACTGATCTGCGGTTTAAGGGGATTCGCAACGCATCAACGAAACTCACCGTCACCGACAACACCACGAACCGAACTGTCGATCTGGACGTGAACGATGCGGCTCTCACCGTCAGCACCACGCAGGTAACAGGGCTATCCACGGCCCTCAACATCCGGCCCATTCAGAAGGCGTACGCGCTGAGTAACACAACCCACGGAACCACATTCACGCACGGGGCGGGTACGGCATTTGGCACATCGTCGGTAGTTGTAACCGCACAGTTCATTGTAAACGGCGTCATTGATCCCAATTTCAGCGTTACCCAGGTAGATGCCAATACGGTATCTGTCGTAACGCCGTATAACTCCTCTGGTACCCGCGAAACCGTCACGGGTACGCTCATAATTATCGCAACCGCTAACTAATCAATACTCCGTTGAACGCACTCATGAAACGACTCGCGCTCCTGTTCTGGCTGCTGGCCAGCGTAACGACCTCTGCACAGAACGTTATTTTTTCAGAGGATGTCATCACCCGCCCAACCGCTGCCAGTCGTACCTATATGACCATTGTGGGTGGTACGCCGAAATTAATTCGGGCAGGCTCCCAGCCCATTGCTGATCTCACCCCAGCCTATTCTCTGACAGGCTTGCGCAACATGAGCGTAACACCTGATCGTGTGTGGCTCAATGAGTCCGGCAAAGAGGGGATGTTCGTGTATCAGCCTACAAACACCACGGCCGTGGATAATGGCGGAGCCACGTGGGTTGTTACAAGCTCGGGGAAACGATACCGATACCAGCCCGAAAACGGTCGTATATCAATCGTTCGTTTTGGAGCCGACTCGCTGGGGCAAAGTAGCTCAGTCAATGCGTTCACGGCGGCCCAGGCGTCGGGTTTCGATGTGGATGTGCCACCGGGTCTGTATGCGATGCCGCAAAGCCTGACACTCAATCTCTCTCGATTCAGTATGCGGGGGCGGGCAACGCTGGATTTTACGATGCTCTCATCCGGGACCGCAATACACATTCGTGGGGATGGATCGGGAAACCCCTATAGGAATATCACCAATGAATTAGCGGGGCTGACACTGGTTGGCCCTGGCATGGGTACGTCAACGAAAGGGCTGGTTTTCGACACCCCTGCCGAGGGTGGTACCTCTCATCTGCTGCTTCGAAATATGGCAATCTGCGCGTTTGGAACAGGGGTAGAGTTGCGCCAAAATGCCTATATCCAAAACTTCAACTTTGTGAATATCTATGCTAATGGCATTGGCGTAAACGTGCCAGGGGGGATCGGATGGAACGCTGGCGAGCGCATAAGCCTGTCACAATGCTCACTATTCAACAACCTAACCGGGTTGCAGGCCTCCAACGGCGAGGCAGATATTTACCTGTCGATGTGTTCACTGGATTATAACTCAGTGCAGATTAATACCACTGGTACACTGATCGAGCTGCACGGTTGCCACATCGAGGGGAAAAATTACTCCTCAGCCCCCATTGTCGCCAGTGGCTACGGGGCCAACATCAAATTCATCGGGGGGCGGATGCTCAATACGGAGAATACGGCCGACCCAACGGCCATTGTCTCCTGCTCGAACGGGGCGGCCGTCGACTTCTACCTGACTGACCTGCACAACATGGAGGTTTCCGGGGCCTATTTCGCTACTGGCAACGCCCGCCATCAGGTTACTATCGTGCGGCCCCGGTTCTACGAGGTGCCCAATATCCCGCTATTCATCAGCGAATATCACGACATGCTCGCAGATGGTGGCATGGAAGCCTCGTCTATTCAGGACGGCTGGAAGGTAGTGGGTACGGGTACGCAGGTGTCGGCTACCCGACTCCAATCCGGTGACGGAAACGCCGAGGTCGAGCTGACCTTGACCACCACCAACCCACGAAGTGGCAGCAAGTCCATGCGCTGGCAGAAACGATATGGCGGGGGCTCGGCAGCTGGTTTCTGGCTCACTACGCCTGTTACGGCCGAAGCCGTTGCGGTGCGGCTATTCTATCGTAGCGACATCGCGGGCACCGGGTTCCTCAATTATATCTGGACGAATGCCGGAAACACGAAATACGAGGTATTCGGTACGGAGACGCTTAGCCTCACGACCGGGGCGAGTAGCTACACGGAAAAACGCTTCTCTCTGCCGATTCGTCGGCCGCTCTGGGCTACTCACCTGCTCATCACGTTGAATGGGGATAGCCTGGGGCCGGGTTTCTTGTACCTCGACGACTGGCAGTTGGCTCCGTACTAAGACCATAATAAATAACCTACAACTATATGACCTCCCTTAACCCCTATGCCTTGCTTACAATTTTCGTGTTTATCGGTGCTACGATCCGGGCCGTAAAACCAGAAAAGATAGATCCTTGGATCGGTCTAAAAACAGGCTTCTCGTCTGCCTCAGTTGCGTGGCTAATTGTAGCAGGTGTCTGTGATGCTGTAGATGCCGACATCCATCTGTGGACATCGTGTGTTGCCGCAGGAATTGCCTACATGGGATCAGAAGTCTTGGCTGCGGCCGAGAAGTATGGGCGAAAGGCTCTGGATGAACCCTGGTTATTGATTTCTGACTGGATGCCTCCTGCCCTCAAGAAGATTTTATCCCCAACGAACTTAACTAAACCCAATTCAAATGATGACTCTCCTGCTTGAGATTTGCTTTCTGGCCGCTTCAATCACGGTCCTCTCTCTCTGCTTTGCAACAGGTAAAGGGCAACGCATCTACCGAAACGCGCTCTATGCACTCGCTGCAATATTCTTCAGCTGCTGTGTACTGTCGGCCTCGGAGTCGCTTACGCTGAATATATCAGGGACACTAACAGCCCTCGGGGTGACGGCCGTTGCTGGTATTGTTACGTTTTTTCGAACTAAGGAGTGGAGCGATGGAGATAGAAGTCAATTTCTTGTCCGCTTTGCCATCGTGATTCCAGTCATTCTGTTTGTGCTCGTAGTGGTTTTGCGCGTCCTGCTTCAGATTGAACGAAAGTACAGCCGGGCAGATCCAGCGCCAACAGCATGGGTAGCTCCAAACGATACGAAAAAACGCCATACAGCTCGTTCATGAAGGCGCTCCTATATCTCGTCATTGCGAGCTTTCTCGGAGGTTGTATGACCTTCGAGAAAGCTCGCCGGCGCTACTCGACAACCGAAATCGATACCGTCTACCAAACGATTAGCACGGTGGTGCCCCGTGACTCGGCTGTTCTGCGTGTGGTAACTGACACGACGACTGTGGTGCGCGAAATCCGCCAGGGCAGGGCTCGGATCATCTACGAACGCAACCCCCGCACGACGACGATCAAAGCCAACTGCGATTCGGTGTTTATCGAAAAGAAAGTGCCAGTGGTCATTACAAAACAGGTCTGGGGTATTGATCCTAAATGGAAAGAGCGAGCGGAAGATGCCGAACTATGGGTCTCTCGTTGGCGAACAGCTGCTTTTGTACTGTTAGGCCTGATACTGTCTACGCTGGCGGCTATCTGGTTTCTGAGAACCTTTACCGTTTCAATCAATCGTAAAAAACCCATAAGTAAATAACCCATAAAATGAAAAAGCTAATGATTATGCTGCTGTGCCTGTTAAGCACGGCAATCAGTTTCGGACAGTCGTACTACCTCAATGAGCGTGACCGGGCGGTAGCTGAGGGAATGCCTATGTTTGACGTATATCTTACTTTGTCCGGCTCGCTGACTGCCGTACAGTCGAAAGGCATTGCCCCGCAGCCAGGAACCAGCTGGTATCTGGACTCGTACACGATGTCATCCAACGTTGCGGCTGGTCTAGTCACTCAGTTTGTCAACAGTTCGATTACGCCCCCGCTGTCAGCTACTCCGACTGTTCCGCCATACGATCAAGCTGAGTTTGGCCAGTACGGGGGTAGTGTTAGTAAAGACGTCGGGCGGCTCTTGATTGGTCAGACAGGTATCAATTTCAGCAATAAGCGCCCGATTACAGACGCTACGTTTCAGGGAACATTGACGGTGTCAGGCACCCGCGTAAGTGCCGATTTCAATAAGCCCGCCGAACGCATCATCCTCAAGCTTGGTGATTCTATTAGTGAGGGTGCCGCATTGACACTCGCCGAGCAGGAGTACGATTTTCAGCTTAGGGACTCGTTACAAAAGTACACCCTACGTAGTTGGCGAATCATTAATAAGGCAAAAGGCTCTTACACCTCATCTAACCTCGAAGGGCTTAGGGCACAGCAAAACCTGTTTTTTCCGAGGGTTGACGTGGTGCTGTATGCGGTTGGTACCAACGATGCCAGCGCAACGACGTACGACGCGAATCTGGCGGCAATGCTCAGATTCCTTACGTTCCAGTACCCCCGTGCGGTAATAGTTATCTGTACGCCTACGGTTAGGCAAGCCCCACAGGAAACGATCAACGCGGCTATTCGCACGGCCGCAGCGGCCCGGGTGGCGGCTCTGAACAATCCGCGGATTGTGGTGGCCAACTGGGGGGCATTGTGGACACAGGCCCAGATGAGCACCTACATGAATGCCGACAACGTACACCCGGCTCCGGCTGGCCATCTGCTGATGGGGGCGCAGGCATGGAATCTGTTCCTGGCAAACAATAGCCGGTTACTCAAACTCGTAACCTCTGGGCGATGAAAACGCAGGCGCAATTGATCAAGCGATTCGGGGATCCGTCTGTCGACCAGGCAGCTTTCGAGCGCGAACACATGACCGTGTGGAATGTGCCCCGTGAGATCGACCTGGCGATAGGTCCTATTCCCGCCCGGATGTACTGCAACCGACTGATGATTGATCCGCTGGAGCGGACGCTGCGCGAGCTGATTCGGCGGGAATTGCATCACGAGATCCGCACATACGACGGCATTTTCAACGTGCGGAAGAAACGAGGATTGAGCACGCTCAGTATGCACGCGTTTGGGCTCGCTATCGACCTCAACGCTGCCTGGAACCCGCTCGGGGGGCGCGTAACGTGGAGTCCTGAGTTTCTGGCGGTGTGGCGAAAGCAGGGGTGGACCTGCGGAGCTGACTGGGCGAAACGACCCGATGGGATGCACTTTCAATGGGATAAATTCTGACTTGCCATGTGGGGTAGTTGTAAAGCCCGGTGCTTATAGTGCCGGGCTTTTTGGTGTGGTCGGTTGTCGTCATAGGGGGGGCACGGGTGGCGCAGGTATTTCGCCTAAAAACGGCATGATTCAGATTACCAATCAGGCCGGGGCTCATCTGGAGCTCCCGCCCGGTGCAGTGCTGACCTTTGAGCAGGCGGTCAGGTGGCTAGGCGATGGGAAAACGCCTGGCGGTTTCTCTTACCCCATATCGTTCCCGCTCAACGAAGCAAACAGGCGGTTTTTGCAACACGCATACCGCCCTGATACGCCAGAGCCCACGATGTCGATACCCGTTTCGGTGCAAATTGGAGAAGTGCTGCATCGTCGGTGTACGCTCAGCTACAGGGTGCAGAATGGCGGAGGGGACGGTTTTCTTAAACTGGATGGGGGAGAAGCTGCGGATCCTCTCCGGAGCTTGTCGCTACGAGATGCGGTCGGCACGGATCTGGTGTATCTCGATGAGGTGCTGGAGGGCCCGCGAAGTCTGGCTGAATACCTCAATAAGATCGCTACTCTGGCCCCCAGTACGTTTCCGCTCACCTTCTTCCCACTCAAGAACGATTTGTTTTTCGAAAAGGAACTGACTAATGAGCAGGTGCCTGGGCTGATTAGGCAACCCTACGTCAATATGTATGGATCAGGTCCGCAGGGGCCGGCAACGTTTCAGACCGATGCCGCCTTGCAAAAAGGCTTCCCGATCGTTCCGTTTTTCTTCCTGACGGATATACTGAACCGAGTTTTTGCCCGTATCGGATACCGGCCCGTTGGTGACTGGCTGGCAGATCCGGAAGTACTTTGTTATACGATCTTCAACCTGACGGCCATCGACGCCTACCGGGGGCGTTGGGAGATGGGTCGGTTTGCGGTGCGAGTGCGCGATCACCTGCCGGATGTAAGTGTGTCAGACTTTCTGCGTGCCCTCCGGAGCCGATTCGGTATTCTGTTTCACTTCGACTCATCGAATCGGACTGTGAGTGTGCGCAGATGGCTGGATATAATCAGCAGTCCTCCGCAGGATCTGGCGGGTTATCAGTTGGCGGGGTACAGTATCGACGAGCCCGCCAGAGAGGGAATAACCCTACGCGATTACATCGACGATAGTGACGAGCTCTATAAAAATAAGGAGGGCAATGTGACCCGGCCGGATCCGCTGTTGATAGGTGAGGGGGGGAAAGAGGAGCAACTGACACTGGGGACTACCCAAATGGTTTTTGAGCCTCGGCCGGCATGGAACGCCAGTACTGGGCAGTATATCACCACCTCAGCGTATTGGCTGGTTCCGACTGTTCGGCAGGCAGGCAATATTGCTGATGATTCCTATCTGAAATCAGAGCGGCAACCAGAGAAGGGGCTGGCGTGGAAAAATAACGTAGGACTGCGCCTGATCAGTTACCGAGGGGTCCAGCCGGATTCGGGCAGTGTGCCCTATCCGTTGGGTACAAGCGGTACGATCAATGCCAAGATGGATACGATTGGGGCGTTGGCGCTGGAGCTGACGGGCAACCGGGGAGCCTGGCGAAATGGCCTACGTCAGTACTACTATTTCCGCGACCGAACTCAGCTGCTCACTATTCCTCTGCGCTGGCCAGCTCACGCCTTCAGTTTGTTTCGATTTGATGCGCCGGTTTCACTGGTTCTGGACCAGCACCGACGCACACTCTTAGCCGAGCGGTACCAGGCGAGTGCAAGTGGCGTAGATGGTTCTCTGCCGACGTCGCTGGAGTGCCTGCTACTACCCACCGGTATTTCTGAAACCCAGGCAGGTGTGGATGAAGAGGTTTGGGTGGAGCTGATCGTGACTCCACTCACCCCGATACCTGTGCCGGGGCCTAATCTGGTTGTTACCTCTCGTACCTATCAGAAGGTTGAGGTTCGTCTCTGGCGAAATGCGGCCCGGACTCTACCGAGTAATGCGGTGATAGACTTGCAGCTGGTACGCACCCAGAAAAGCGTAGGCTCAGGGCGGCCCGAGGCCGTCGACTTTGCGGAGCTCCTGCGCATCCGGGTTGCCGGGCCGGGGATGCTGATTGATGCCCGCTATCAGTCGGGAGAGGCTGCGGTTTCGGCATTCGGTAAGGTGTTCTTCCAGATGCGATCGTGGGATGTGGGGGCCTCGGATGCCTACAAAATCATCAAGCCGCAATGAACTACGCTGACCTCGATATAAACTCGAAGATCAACTATAAGGCGATCCTGTCGGAATGGAGTGCGTATGCCGAACAGCACTGGAAAGAAGATCTGGACGCGAAGGTGTACGGTTTGCGATCTGCCCGGAAGTCGGGGGTGCAACGGTCGTTACTCGGAGCCGGATATAAGTTCGGTTCAGGGCGGAGCCGAACGAACACTCTTCGGAGAGCCTGGTGGCGACGGACGACGGGCGAACGTGCCGTATTTGAATTTATGCTTTACGGGCGGTTTCTGGATATGGGTGTCGGCCGTGGCACGACTCATACCGATCGCATCGTGGCCAGACAACTACGCGAGGGATCGCCCGGCCGACAACGGCGCCCATGGTTCAGTAAGCGCAAGGCCTATGAAGTGAAGCGACTACGGGAAATTCTGGCCAAATATCATGTCGACATTCCTGTTGACGCAATCGAGAATGCGATGACCATTGCCCTAAACCTAAATCTATAAATGTCAAAGACCCAACGAGAAAGGGCTGTTGTTGACCTCGTTATTAATGGTCAACAGTCAAAAGCAACCCTGAAGGAGATTGGTACAGCGGCCGTGAACGCCCGAAAAGAGCTGAACCGGATGGTAGAGGCCGACAACCCCGAAGCCTACGCCCGCAAGCTGCGTGAGGTACAGAAACTAACGCAGGCCCAGCGGGATCATGCGGCCCGGATCAACGATGTGAGCACGGGGTGGAGTCGGTTCATGAAGAACATGGGTACCATGGTACCGAGTGTGGCAGCAGGTACGCTGATCGCGGGCGGGGTGCAGACAATCATTGGCCTGTTGCCCCAGGCGATTGATAAGAGTATCCAGTTCAAAGACGAACTGGCCGACATTGCCAAAGCGGCTGATATGACCGATGCCGAGGTGGACGATCTCAACAAACGGTTAGCGTCGATTGATACCCGTACGCCTACCAGGGAGCTCAGGGCGATTGCCGAGATCGGTGGGCAGTTTGGTGTGCCTAAAGAGAAGCTGGCCGAGTTCACAGAGGGCATGAACCAACTGAACGTGGCCATCGGGAAAGATTTTGGGGGTGTGGAGAATCTGAGCAAGGACATGACGGCCGTGCGCAACATTTTCACCAACATCAAGACCGACGCGATTGATCAGGATCTGCTACGCATTGGTAACGCCTTCAACGTGCTGGAGGCAGCGGGGGCCGCAACCTCGCCCGTGATGGCCGATTTTTCGAGCCGGATGGGCGGCACGCTGATTCCGCTCGGGCTGAGCGAAGCCCAGATTCTCGGCTACTCCGCTACGCTCCAGGAGCTGAACGTGACGGCCGAGCGTGGCTCTACTGCGGTGGTCGACATATTCCAGAAGATGCTCACCGAAACCTCTACGTTTGCGAAAGTCGCGGGCATGGATCTGAAGGACTATAAGAAACTCATCAGTACCGATATGAACGCGGCTTTTCTGGCGTACCTGCAAGGGCTGAAGAAAGTACAGGGGAATCAGATTGAGTTTGCGGGTGTGCTGGAGGCCTCAAAATTGACCGGCTCTGGCGTAATGGAGGTGCTGAGTAAGTTGTCGGTGAACTCGGAGATGTTGGCCGAAAAAACCGACATGGCCGGTAAGGCACTCCAAAATACCGACAGTATTACGGCCGAGTACAGTAAGAAGAATTTCGAGCTGGCCGTGAATATGAAGAAAATCACGGAGTGGTTTGATTCCTTTATGACATCTCCAGCGGTGATGGGGTTTGCCGAGTGGATCACCGGGGCGACCGTGAAGATGATTGGTTTGGGCGATGCCGTTGGCGACATCAACAAAAAGTATGACGACCAAAAGAAGCGGGTAGAATCGCTGGGCAAACCCTTCGAAACGCTCTTGCAGCGGCACGATCAACTGTTGATGAAAACATCGCGAACGAAGGAAGAACAAAACGAGCTGAACGGTATTGTCGGGAAAATAGCGGAGACAGTTCCGCAGGCTATCACCCAGTTTGATAACTACGGCCGAGCAATGGCGGCCAATACGCAAAAAGCACGTGATGCCGTTCGGGTTCAGCAGGAGCTGCTCCAGTATTACAACAAGTCGGCAATTGAGGAAACCAAAAATAGCCGTAACCAAGAGATGCTACGGCGGGCCCAGTTGCAACGCGAACTAAACAGCAGTACGGTTATGGTTGGCCCAGCGGGACCGGGTGGTATTCCTACCACTCGAAAACTGACCGCTGATGAGATCCGGGCAAAGCAAGCCGAACTGAATAATCTGAGCACGGAGATCAATCGGAAAACCGACCTGCTGAAGGGCTTGGGCTATAATGATCCGACGCCATCAACTCCGAGTAGGGGATCAATGACGTCGGCTCCAGAGGTGAAAACGCCCGATGAGAAACCAGGGGATAAACCGGGTACGGGTAACAAGCCTGGTACGGGTACTATTTCTGGTGTAGGCAAGCCTGATAAGAAGGGTGAAACAGCCGCCGAGAAACTCAAACGTGAAGCCCAAGAGCTGGAGCGGCTGATGAGCGAAGCCCGGCAGCGATCATTGAAAAATGCGGATGATGACTACGAGGCTGCCCTACTTCAGTTTGGCGATCGGTATTCTAAAATGATTCAGCTGGCGGGGCAAAATCAAGCCAAGCTAAACGAGATCGGATCGCTGATGGATGACGAGTTGAAAACGATCACGGAGAAATACGATCAGAAGGAACGCGAACGGCAGACGCGTATTCTGAAGGAGCAACTTGACGATGCTGAAACCGTGCTCGAATCGGAAAAGCGCATCCGGCAAACGTTGGTGGCGGATCAGATTACGGCTGGGGCCATTCAGCAGGAACAGGCTCGTGTATTGGAGCTCGAAGCGGAGGAGCAATACCTGATGGCTAAGCTGATGCTTCAGAAAGGGTATTATGATTCGTTGGCAGATCTGGCGGGTGACGATGCAGAGGAATCAGCCCGGATTAACCGCGAACGGAATGCGGCAATCGGAGAAACCGAGGCTCAGCTGTCCGGGATTCTGAGTGAACAGTATGCCGCCCGTACCGCCCAGCGACGAGCCGAGCAGGATCAGCACTTTGAACTGATGCAGGAACGGGCTCGGTGGGTGCAGGAGGAAATGCAGTTCCGTCGGCAGATGCTGAATGATCTGAGTGGCTTACTAATGAATAGCTGGGGGGAAACACTGGCCGGTTATAAGAAATTCTGGCGCGACACCACCATCATTCAGAAAGCGGCCTTTCTGGCGCAGCGAGCGTTTGCACTGGCTGAGGTAGCCATTAACCTGAGTCGGCAGATTTCGGCCGTTAACGTGGCGGCTTCACTTGCGAATGCTATTGCGCCAGGCTCTGGGGCAATAGTTCGGTTGAAGGGATACATTACAGCAAGTGCCGTGGCAGCGGTCCAGACGGCGAAGATTCTGGCAACCTCGCCCAGTATTCCCTCGTTTGAGGCCGGGGGGTACACCGCTGGGGATAAAATATACGAGTCTGGCGGGCGCAGATTCCGGGCAGGAGAACGAGGAACGGAATTTATTATGAGCAATCCGATGCTTCGGAATCCCGTAATGGCTGATCTGGCCCGGATCCTGAATACGCTTCAGATCACGGGAGCCTACAAACAGCTGGGCTATGCTGGGCAGAACGCAAGCGCCCCCTCTGTGCATGTAGATCAGGCGCAGGTAGTGGCTGAACTACAAGCACTGGCGAAGCGAGTAGATAGTTTGGCCGATCGGCCGGTGAACTGGAACTACCTGGCCTTTGAAAAGGTGAAGGATCGGGTCGACTATATTAATGACGTGACGACGATTTAACACTCAAAAGGTACTCATTGAAAGCAATGAGTACCTTTTGTTTTTGTATTTCCTATTAGTGGTTTAATGGATTGATACTTCAAATGTAAAATTCCCTGCGCTACTAAGAACTTGAGAAAAAACTCTTAATACAGTCTGATGAGAAACCGCTGTTTCTCTAAAGTGTACCTCAATCAAGTTATACACCTCTCCCGTATCATCCATATATGTGTTGTTTGTAACCCCAATAAGACGAGACGGCAACTCTCGATTTAGTTTAGTTCTTATGTGATCAAAGGTCTTTTCATCTATCCCATTCTTTATCTTGAACTGCATTATGGTTCTACGATCTTTATTTTGATCAGAATCAATAGGAATAGCTTTCAATCCCAAAGTTTTTGCACGGGTTGTATTTTCTATGCGTGCAATCGAAGAAGTTATCTGTTCCAATCGATCCAATACGTAAGTATCAAAACTGTTATTTTCAGACTCAACCTCCTTTCGTATTATCAAAGATTCAAGTCCATTGTAAATTGGATTCTCTGGACTTATGTCATTAAGAGCTTTCGGAATAGTTTCATCAAGTGCATCAAAAAGTTGCACACCCCCTTCTAAATCGTTATCGAAAAAGATTGTTCGTTCGGCTGCAAGGTCGAAGGGGAGTTTAGTTCCTGTCTGAGCAATGATGATAACAGGCAACCGTTTGGCATGGCGTACAGCCAACTCATACATCACGTTGGGGTTAAGGCCCGTGAGGTTGGCAATAACAAGTTCTGATTCCAGAATATGTCGGATAATCTGCCGGGTGATAGTGCCTGGTTCATAAATTTTGTGGGGCGGAACCAGATCAATATTATGTTTTCGTAGAACAGGCTCAATGACAGCTCGAATTAGTCCGTCTGTTACCCTCCTAATTTCTGATCGGTCATCACCTAAAGGCGTAATGAAAAAAGCCTTCCGTTTTTGTACTGTTTTTTCAGTTGCTGGAGTCTTTTCGTTTTTCTCCTTTTTCTCGTTGGAATCTGAAGTAGCCATTATTTAAGGGTTTATTCCCATAGAGCGGGAAAGTCAGTTAAATCTGTTCCGACAAAAACCTCTCCATATTTTCGGAGGTAGGTGTACGTTTGATCTGGGGTCGAGTGCCGGCAGTGGCGTTGCACCCGCAGTAAATCTTTGGTGTGGCGATAGAGCACGATGGCGCCCGTGGGCTTCCAACTATAAAGGTCGTAGTCGAACCCGAATAGCTCCAGCTCCTTCATGATCTCGACGTGCCGCTTATAGAAATAGTTTTTGCCCACTGGCTTATGGCCGGGCTTTTTGTTCACTGTGAACAGGTAGTAATGGGGTGGGTAGTCGCGTAGCTTCAGCTCTGTAATAGTTTGCTCCAACGCCCTGGGTATATCGACGTACCCGGTTTTTCGGTTTTTGCCGTTGCCTGAAATAACCCGTACCTGATTTTCCAGAATGTCGCCTATTTGCAGGAGCCGCAACTCTTTGCCAGGGCGTATGAACAGGAAGTAGGCAAACTGAATAAATAGCCATAGCTGATCATCACCCTTTTTTAGGATCAGATCACGGATCTCCTGGGCCTGAGCCTGCGTAAACGGGCGATGGTCGTCGGATTCATCAACCGGAACTGTTTCGATATTCAGAAACGGGTTCTTCAGCGTCAGTTCACGGTTAATTAGAAACTTGAACAATGACCGGAAAAACCCCAGCATGTTGTTGCGGTAACGACCACCCTGGTGCGACTGATCAAAGAAGGCGTTTGCTATTGGCTGCGTGATCTCATGCAGTTTGATTTTGGGAGTCTGCAAGGGATCTTCAATATTCTCGCGTTGGCGAAGGAACCGTTCGAAGTGCTTAATGTACGAGTCGTACAGAGTGATAGTGGTATCCTCACGCAAGTCTTTGGCTTTCACCTGTCGGTAAAGGCTGTATGCTTCCATAAACGAAATAGCCTCGGGTTTGTCAGGTTTGCGAACCGGTTCCCCAATTGCCTGGGCTATCTCCTGCTCTGTAGCATAATCTTCATCGCTGGCGTGCCAACCCTTTTTGAGTAGGGTATTTATTTCCTTGACGATTTTGGCCCCATCCTCCAGTTTGGACTCACGGGTGGTACCTACCAGACTGATCCGCTTTCGTATTTTTTTCTCACGCTGGACATGCCAAATGTAATAGACGACATAGGGTTCGTCTGAATCGACAATGCGGGCCGGGGTGTAGGGGTACTCCGCTTTCACTTTTATGGTGGGCTTTTGATTCTTGTACTGCCGATTTACTGCCAATAGGAAGGTGGCACATAAAAAAACCGCCCAATTCGCTTGAAAAGGACGGTTTTGACTGTCGGGGTGGCAGGATTCGAACCTACGACCTCCTGCTCCCAAAGCAGGCGCGATACCGGGCTACGCTACACCCCGAAGGTACTGGCGGAGAGAGCGGGATTCGAACCCGCGGTACCCTTGCGAGTACGGCAGTTTAGCAAACTGCTGGTTTCAGCCACTCACCCATCTCTCCATTCTCTCGCTCGGCGTTGCTGCCGTTTGAGGACACAAATATAGGGGCATTTTTTGGCGACAGCAACATCCAGCACGAAAAATCTTTCTCAAAACGCTAATTTCGCCTTTCGCATAGCCTGGCAAGCACCCGCCAAAAAACACTATGTGGCTGGTTGACAAGACACCATGAATTGGCTGTACCCTTTCGGAACAACAGAAATTTTTTTTTCAATAGCCTTCACCATACTGTACCTGATCTACTTCGGGCGGGTATTTTGGCTGGCTCGGCAACTGCGTACCTCGGCACGGGCCGTGATTCCGAAGTTTTTTTTGCGGACAGGTTATCTTGTGTTGCTCCTGATTGCCTTGTTGGGGCCGTCGTTTGGCGTGGCCGACCAAACCATCAGTGCGCAAAGCCGCGATTTGTTTGTCGTGGCTGATCTGTCGCGGTCGATGGATGCATCGGATGTGGTGCCCACCCGGCTCGAACGACTCAAATTCGATATTCGTCAGTTGACCGATTCGCTGGCGGGCGACCGTATCGGGCTTATCGTAGCTACCGATGAACCTTTTGTGCTTACACCCCTGACTGCCGATCAGGAGGCTATTCGGCAGTCGGTACAGGCTCTGCGCACCGACTACAATGCTACGGGCGGGGCCAATTTGTGCCGGGCTATCGAGCTGGCACAGCAGAAATTGCTGAACGATTCATCGGCGCGCCTGGCGGCAAAAGGCATCATTGTATACACCGATGGCGAAGATGCCACGGATTGCGACCGGGCCGTTCTCGCACGGTTACGGACGTACCGGATGCCGGTGATGGCGGTCGGAGTGGGCACGCCCAAGGGGGGCACCATCCGCGATCGTTCCGATTTTGTGCGCGATAATCAGGGGCAAATTGTTCGCAGCCGACTTAACCGGGCTTACCTCAACCGGTTGGCCGCGCAAACCAACGGTTTTTACTTCGATCTTACGACTGATGGCACGTACCTGCCCGACCTGACCCGTACCGTGCGCGAGATTCGGGGCGTCGGTCTGAGTCAGCAACAAGTGGCCGTGGCTACAAACAAATACTACTATTTTGTTTGGATTGCCCTGCTGCTGATTGCCCTCGATCTGGTGGTGACGGTACGAACATTCCGGCTTTAATTCCGACTTTCCTGTTATTTTTGGGCCGTTGAGCTGTTCTGGAATAGCCCGTTTCGTATGCGCCTGATCCTCTCATTTCTGCTTGCTGCCATTTGGCCTTTCGGGTCGTTCGATTCGATTAGCCAGAATAATCGGGCGCGCAAAGAGGCCGATAACGCTTTCCGGGCGGGCGATTATAAGCGGGCTGTTCAGTATTATGCCTTTCTGATCAAGCAGCCCGCGCAGACTGAAGCGGCTATTTGGCTTAATCTGGGTCACGCGTATTTTGCGTTAGGACAATACGGCCAGGCTAATGCGGCCTATCAGCGCTTTGAACCAACCGAAACCGGTCCATTACTGGCTGTGGCTTACGTGCAGCGCAGCGTGATTGCCTGTGCTGCCCGCGATACAAGCCGGGCCCTGCAATTGTTGCAACAGGCCCTGCTAATTGACCCACAAAACGAACCCGCCCGTTATAATTTTGAGTTAGTGAAGAGTCGGTTTTCGGGTAAAAAACCGCCCCAGCCGCGTCAGAAACCGTCGGCCCAACCGCAAGCCCAGCGCGATAGCAGTGGTCAGGAGTTGGTGCGGTCGCCCCGGCAGGAGCAGGTATTGCGCCGATTGCGAAACCTGAACATGACCGAGGAGCAGGCCAATTTGTTGCTTAACGCCATGCGCGACGACGATGTGCCGCTCGAACTGGCGCGTCGGCGGGCCGGCCGGAAAGGGGGGGGGCGGTGGTAGTATGCCCTGTTTGGGCTACGTGTTTAGCCGGTTTGAATGGCTGTTGGTCTGTACTGGACCAACCAACTGAAAACCGTAAATACTAAACCGAAAACTTTATACGGATTACATAGCATCAATAAACAAACCATGATAGACGTAGTAATTGTATCGGCCGTGCGTACACCCATCGGAAGCTTTGGGGGTGTGTTGTCGGCCCTGTCGGCCACCGAGTTGGGGGCGGCAGCCATCAAAGGTGCCTTGAGCCGGGCCGGGGTCGCCCCTGAGCTGGTTGAAGAAGTATATATGGGCAATGTGGTGTCGGCCAATGTAGGTCAGGCTCCTGCCAAGCAAGCCGCCCTGAAAGCCGGACTACCCGCTACCGTGCCGTGTACGACGGTGAACAAGGTGTGCGCGTCGGGTACCAAAGCTATTATGCTGGCGGCCCAGTCGATTCAGTTGGGGTTGGCCGAGGTCGTGGTGGCTGGTGGTATGGAAAGTATGTCGAATGTGCCGTATTACGTGCCCAAGGCTCGTTTTGGCTACAAATACGGGAACGCCGAACTGGTTGACGGGTTGGCGAAAGACGGGCTGCTGGATGCCTACGACGAATGCGCTATGGGTGTTTTCGCCGACAAAACGGCTACCCGGTATGGGATCAGCCGTGAGATGCAGGATGCGTACGCGGTGCAATCGTACCGCCGGGCCGAAGCCGCTACGGCGGATGGTAGCTTTGGAGCCGAAATTGTACCGATTGAGGTGCCGGGCCGCAAAGGCAGTGTAACCGTGGCGGAAGACGAAGAGTATAAAAACGTATTTTACGACAAGATTCCGGCCCTGAAACCTGCCTTCACGAAAGACGGTACCGTGACAGCAGCCAATGCGTCGACCATCAACGATGGAGCCTCGGCCCTGGTGCTCATGAGCCGCCGGAAAGCAGATGAGCTTGGTCTGAAAGCCCTGGCCCGGATTGTGTCGTATGCCGATGCCGAACAGGAGCCCGAATGGTTTACTACGGCACCTACCAAGGCGGTTCCCAAGGCGCTCGAACGGGCTGGGCTTACGACAGCCGATATTGATTTTTTTGAAGTAAACGAAGCCTTCTCGGTGGTTCCGCTGGCCTTTAGTCAGGTGCTTGAGGTGCCGCAGGAGAAACTGAACGTACTCGGCGGAGCGGTGTCGATTGGGCATCCGCTGGGTGCGTCGGGGGCCCGTATCGTAACCACGCTCACCAACGTATTAGCGCAGCGCAACGGCCGTTTTGGGGCCGTGGGTATTTGCAACGGGGGCGGGGGCGCATCGGCCATTGTGATTGAAAAACTGTAAACAGGGGCCGGGCCGGCGATTTGCAGACTGAATCGCCGGCCCGATACCCACAAACCACCAATCAGTGTCTATTTCCCAAACCAATTTCAATTTTCCCGGTCAAACGGGTTTTTACCGGGGTAAGGTGCGTGAAGTCTACTCGTTCGACGACCACCTGGTCATGATCGCAACGGATCGGATTTCGGCGTTCGATGTTGTGCTGCCCCGTGCCATTCCGCACAAAGGACAGGTGCTGAATCAGACGGCCGCTCACTTTCTGCGGGCTACGGCCGATTTGGTGCCCAATTGGCTCATCAGCGTGCCCGATCCAAACGTAAGCGTTGGTTGGCGCTGCGAACCCTACGCGGTGGAGATGGTGGTGCGGGGATACCTGGCTGGTCATGCCTGGCGCACGTACCGCGACGGGGGCCGGGTGCTTTGTGGCGTAACGTTGCCCGAGGGGCTGCGCGAAAGCGACCGCTTACCAACCCCGATTATTACGCCGACGACGAAGGCCCACGAAGGGCACGACGAAGACATTAGCCGGGACGAAATCATCAGCCGGGGTATTGTGTCGGAGGCTGAGTATGAGCAGCTGGAAACGTACGCTCTCGTCCTGTTTGAACGCGGTACGCAAATGGCCGCTGAGCGGGGCCTGTTGCTGGTTGATACCAAATACGAATTTGGTAAACGCGACGGGCAGATTTACCTCATCGACGAGGTGCACACGCCCGATTCATCGCGGTATTTTTACGCCGATCAGTACGAAGACAATCTGTTGCACAACCGGCCGCAGAAACAATTATCGAAAGAGTTCGTTAGAGAATGGCTGATTTCGCATAATTTTCAGGGAAAAGACGGTCAGGTGGTGCCAGAGATGTCTGATGAGTGGATCGCTCAGATTTCGGCCCGGTACGTAGAGCTGTACGAAACGGTGACCGGAATGGCGTTTGAACCCGCCGACCTCACCGACCCCGTGGCACGTATCGAAGCGAGTATTCAGGCCCAGTTGCCGCTGTAGTCAATTTATCTGCCAATAATAAACACATAGCTAAAACAGGAACGAAGTTTGTCAGGCGCCGGAAAACAACCTTGCGACCTCAGACAATAAACCTTTGACAGCTTTTCTACCTATGAATCACTCCATTGAGAAAAACGAGCAATATGCCTTGATTCGACTGGCTGAAACCGAGTTTGGGGGCGAGGTGCCCGCCGAGTTTGAAACCGCTACCCGGTCGCTGATTCGGGAAGGGTACAGCAACCTGATTATCGACATGGCCAGTGTGAAGTCTATTGATACGGCAGGATTTGGCTCCATTCGGAAAATTAACCGGCAGTGTGCCAATGAATTGGGTATCATGGTGCTGGTCTCGAAAGACGATAACCTGATTGATAGCCTCGAAGATATTGCTGACCTGACCATTCTGCCAACCGTGGAAGAAGCCATCGATGCGGTGTTTATGAATGATCTGGAAAACGATTTCCGCAACGACGACGACGAGTATGATGGAGAATACGGAGCTGGCCAGGAACCCGAGCAGTGAGATAGAAGGGCACCATTCGCCGATTCCGTTTAACGTTTTGTTTCTGGGCGTAGGCTCAGCAACACCCACGTTGGGGCGGCATCAGACCGCCCAGATTATTACCTACCAGAACGATCTGTTTCTGATCGACTGTGGGGAGGCCACTCAGTATCGGCTAATTGAACAGCGTATCCGCCCCAGCCGGATACGCTGCATCTTTATTAGCCATTTGCACGGCGACCACTATTTCGGTTTGCCACCCTTGCTGTCGAGCCTTAATCTGAGCGGCCGGACTGAGGATTTGTGGCTGTTTGGACCGCGCGGACTCGATGAGGTATTAACGACGATGTTTCGCGTGGCCGATCAGCGGCTGAATTTCCCGCTGCATTTTCAGGCCATCGACCCGACGGCCCCGGAATTGCTGCTCGATTGGCCAACGCTGACCGTGACGAGTATTCCGCTCGACCATCGGATTCCGTGTACGGGTTTTCTGTTCCGTGAGAAGCAACTCAAGCCCAAGCTCCTGCGTGAGCGCTTACCCGACGACGTAGAAGTGGCGGTACTCAAACAGCTGAAAAACGGGCAGGATGTCCGGCATGCTGATGGCAGTATTCGGTTTGCCGCGGCCGATTATACCGTGCCCGGCCCGCCCCCGCGCAGTTACGCGTATTGCTCCGATACCCGGTTTCGCGAAGCCATTATTGAGCAGGTGGCCGGTGTTGATGTGCTCTATCACGAGTCGACCTTTATGGAAGACAATGCCGAGCGAGCTACCGAAGTGTATCATTCAACGGCCCGGCAGGCGGCCCTGGTTGCGCAACAGGCGCAGGTGGGGCGGTTGTACATCGGGCATATTTCATCGCGTTACAAGCAGTTCGACGGGTTTCTGGCCGAGGCTCAGTCGGTATTTGCGGCCTCAGCCCTGGCCGTTGAGGGCGAACACGTCGACATTTAAGCCGCCGAAGGGGCGGGCAAGTGGCCTATTGGGGAGCGTATTCTCGAAGTAACCGGCCCTGGCATTACCTTCATTCCCAAACCTGAACCGTTACATCATGTTTTTACTTCGTCTTGGCTTCTTAGAAATTGGCTGGCTCGACATCCTCGATGTGGCGCTGGTGGCCGTCTTGCTGTATCAGATCTATAACCTCGTCCGGGGAAGCATTGCCAGCCGGGTGTTTGTGGGTTATCTGCTGGTCTATCTTGTTTATCTGGTTGTTAAGGCCCTGCGGCTTAACCTGCTGACTACCATTCTGGAGTATTTTATCAGCGTGGGGGCGTTGGCCTTGATTATCATTTTTCAGCACGAAATACGGCGGTTTCTGTTGCTTATCGGTAAATCGACCAATGCCGTCAACAACCGGTTTATCCGGCGTTGGCTCCTCCGCCAAACCGTGGCCGACGAACCGGTACTTTTGCTGAAACCTATTCTGGACGCGACCAAAGTGCTGGCCGATGAGTTTTCGGGCGGCCTGATCGTTGTGCAGAAAAACGACGATCTGGAAAAATATGCCCAATCGGGTGAGCCAATCAATGCCGACTTATCCAAAGCCCTGCTGTTGGCTATTTTTGGGCAGTACAGCCCCCTGCACGATGGTGCCGTGATCCTGTCAGGTGGTCGCATTCGGGCGGCCCGTTGTATTTTGCCCGTCTCCGATGATGCCGATATTCCGGCGGCACTGGGTTTCCGGCACCGGGCGGGTATTGGTATGAGCGAGGCTACCGACGCGGCTGTGATTGTTATTTCGGAGGAAACCGGTCGTATTTCGCTCGCTACAGATGGCGAGATGGCCCTAAATCTGAATATCTCGGAGCTGGAAAATCGCTTACAGGTCTATTTGAAACAGCCGAGCAACCGGCCGGTACGCTCAGTATAACTAACCTTTTGGAGGGAGCAGCGTTTCAGAGGAAATCAACAGACCGATTTACCTATGAAATGCCTCCCATTCTGGAAAGGGATTATGCTATCAGCAGCCCTGAGTTTTACCTACCTGAATAGTCACGCGCAAGCTTTTTTAGACATTGAAGGGGGCCTGGTGACGGGCACGCGATACAATAAAGTGCGGATACTGAACCAGGGTGGAACACTGTTTAACCTGGCCGAAGACCTGCGCGTGCAGCCGCAGTTGTTTTACCGGTTGCGGGCGGGCATAACTCTGGGCGGGCGACATACGATTACGGCGCTTTATGCACCTCTGACTGTGCGCTACGAGGGGGCGTTCCCCCGCGATGTGAACTACAATAATGTCATTTTTCCGTCGGGGCAGCCGATCACAGCCGATTACACGTTCAATTCGTACCGCCTGACCTACCGGTATCATGTCATCGACCGGCCTCGTTTCGATCTGGGGCTGGGCCTAACCGCCAAGATTCGGGATGCGAACATCGCCCTCCGAACAGAGAACGGCGCACTGGAAACAAACTACGATAATGTTGGTTTTGTGCCCCTGATTAACTTCTGGCTCCAATATAAGCCGACCGACCGATTGAGTGTGTTGCTGGAAGGCGATGCGCTGGGGGCGAAACAGGGTCGTGCCGAAGACGTTTTTCTGGGGCTAACGTATGGGCTCACCCAAAATCTCCGGCTCAAAGGCGGTTACCGGGTGGTTGAAGGAGGGGCCGATGTGAGCGATGTGTACAATATGAACTGGATCAATTACGCGTCGGTAGGGGTGGTGATTGGTCGCTGGAAGTAGCAAAAAGAGCGACCCGGTTTAGGCCGGGTCGCTTATGGTTAATATTCGAGAGTAGCTGGCAGTGATTTCGCCTGATTAATAAAATCGGCGACCTGATCGAGAGAAGGGGGACGTTGAGTCAGCTGGCGTTTAGAATTAATTTCGATCAGCTTAGCGTGCAAATTGGCCGGAACGCGCTGGGCGAGTTCTTTCACCGTATCTACGCCGGCCTCTTCCATCAAGTCGCTGTACACACGGCCAATTCCTTTCACGCGGGCGAGGTCTGCCCGGTTGGCAATGTCGAGGATCATGGTTGCATCAACACCGATCGTTTTACTCAAGTCTTTACGGCCTTCGGGCGTTTTGGCTACCTCTAAAAGCTCTTCGCTCGTTCCAAGTCCCTGGGCTTTTAACAGATTCAGTACGGCATCGGTAATGCCTTTTAGTTCGCCTAAATTTACGCTCATAGCTTCAAAAGTTTGGGGTGATAAATAACGAAAACTGACGTATCGGTTTCATTTAAGTTACAAACTAACGCAACTGAAACTTTCTACGGATATCATTAAGCAAAAATTTTTTTTGAGCGGTGAAGCTCTCCGGATGAATTTGCTCAAATAACTGCTTCCACTCTTCGTAGATCTCAGGCTCTTGCTGACGAAAGAAAACGGCGTTTATATTCTTCTGAGCAAGATAATCGTCAAATTCCATACGTTTTCCAGTCGGTTTTTTGTCCATTTTTTCTGCCATATTCCATCACTAAAACTGGCAAACGGGTTTGAGTAATTTTACCAAACGGGTTTAAAAAAATAATATCCAATTTATAACTTTTTGTCATTCTTATATATCATATAAGTTAACAGGAGGCTACAAAGAAGATATCACTATCCCTGTTTGAGTGAGTTAGTGAAGGTAGCATGAATTGTCGATCAGAGGAGGTCTTCGCTTATCGTCCGGTTGAACCAGAAGCGTTAATTGAGGAGGTTAAAGGTAACCAAAAAAGAGGAGCGTTCGATAGATGACGTGTAATCGAAGCAAATATTGGTGATAATCGGCCAATGTCAGGTGAAATATCGGGTCAAACTATGGCCTATATGTATAGTTTTGGCTTGAAAAAACCGGTTAACCATGCTGAATAAAAAAACCTGTACGCTTGAAGCACACAGGTTTTTGTCAGACAGCTAAAGGTGTTATGCGTGTTGCATACACACTCCCAAAGTTACGTAAATTTCGGTGGCTATCAGAAAGTTTGCTTTATTTTTTAGAGAATTCGCGGTGGTAAGCAGCCTTGTATAATTCCTCTTCCGGCAGGTTTTTGAAGTAGGCGTATGTGATAGCCAAACCCTCTGCCCGCGATACTTTCGGCTCCCAGCCGAGCAGTTCCTTTGCCCGGGTAATATCGGGTCGGCGCTGTTTTGGATCATCGGCCGGTAATGGCTTAAAGACCAGCTTTTGTGAGGTGCCAGTCAGCTTGATGATCTCTTCACCAAACTCTTTAATGGTAATTTCGGCTGGGTTCCCCACGTTGACTGGGTACGCGTAGTCGCTCAGCAGCAGCCGATAGATACCCTCAACCAGGTCATCAACGTAGCAGAACGAACGTGTCTGGCTACCGTCGCCAAAAACAGTCAGATCTTCGCCACGCAGTGCCTGCCCAATAAATGCTGGTAGTACCCGACCGTCGTTTAGGCGCATACGGGGGCCGTAGGTGTTGAAAATACGAACAATGCGGGTTTCGAGGCCGTGGTACGTATGGTACGCCATCGTCATGGCCTCCTGGAACCGCTTGGCTTCGTCGTACACACCACGAGGCCCTACCGGGTTTACATTACCCCAGTAATCTTCGTTTTGTGGATGCACGTGCGGATCACCGTACACTTCCGAGGTCGACGCAATCAGAACCCGCGCATTTTTTACCCGAGCCAGACCCAGGCAATTGTGAATACCCAACGAGCCTACTTTCAGCGTCTGAATCGGAATTTTTAGGTAGTCGATCGGGCTGGCCGGTGAGGCAAAATGCAGGATGTAGTCAAGCTCACCCGGAACATGGATAAACTTCGATACATCGTGATGGTAAAACTCGAAGTTAGGCAGGTGGAACAGGTGCTCGATGTTCCGAATATCGCCTGTAATCAGATTGTCCATCGCGATGACGTGGTAGCCTTCTTTGATGAACCGGTCGCACAGGTGCGAACCTAAGAATCCGGCTCCGCCGGTGATAAGTACTCGCTTCATAGGGGGGTGAATGTACAATGAAAAATAGAGAATGGATAATGTTGGCTACGATTTCACCCGCATTATCCATTCTGAATCAATCATTAGTCATTTTTTACGGTTTCACGGCCAATTGAATAATACGTGTAGCCCATCTCCTTCATCTGATCGAGCTCGTACACATTCCGACCATCGAAAATGACTTTGTTTTTGAGCAACAGGTTCATTTTATCGAAATCAGGTGTACGGAACAGTGGCCATTCGGTCATAATCACGAGAGCGTCGGCGTCGTCGAGAGCAGCGTATGAGGTGTGTGCGTAGGTAATCTGATTGCCCAGAATGTTCCGAACGTTGTCCATCGCTTCGGGGTCGTAAGCCGTGATTTTAGCGCCTTCTGCCAGCAGAGCCCGAATGTTTTCCAGGGCTGGTGCTTCGCGGATATCATCGGTGTAGGGCTTAAACGCCAATCCCCAGATCGCGATGGTTTTGCCTTTCAGGTCGCCCCCAAAATACGCTTTGATAAGTGGGAGCAGTTTGCTTTTCTGGCTGGCGTTCACATCCATAACCGACTTCAGAATTCTGAAATCGTAGTCGTGATCCTGCGCGGTTTTAGCCAGAGCCTGTACGTCTTTCGGGAAACAGCTACCGCCGTACCCAATCCCGGCAAACAAAAACCGCTTTCCGATCCGGCTATCAGTGCCAATACCCCGACGAATATCGTCGACGTTGGCACCGGCCAGTTCGCACAGGTTGGCGATCTCGTTCATGAACGTGATTTTGGTGGCCAGAAACGCATTGGCTGCGTATTTGGTCATCTCTGCTGAGCGCTCATCCATGAAAATAACGGGGTTACCTTGCCGCACCAGAGGGGCATACAACCGATTCATCACCGATTTTGCCTTGTCAGATTTGGTCCCGATTACCACCCGGTCGGGCTTCATGAAGTCTTCAACTGCAACGCCCTCCCGCAAAAATTCGGGGTTCGATACCACGTCAAAGTCTACCTGCGCGTTTTTGGCGATAGCCGCGTGTACTTTTTCAGCCGTTCCGACCGGAACTGTGCTTTTATCTACGATAACGGCATATTGTGACAGAATCGGCCCGAGGTCATCGGCAACTTTCAGAATATACTTCAGATCGGCCGAGCCGTCTTCGCCCGGAGGGGTAGGCAAGGCCAGAAAAATCACCTCGGCCCCTTTGATACCATCTACCAGGCTGGTTGTAAACTTAAGCCGACCTTCTTCTACGTTCCGGTAGAACAGAATATCGAGACCTGGCTCAAAAATTGGGATAATCCCGTTATTCAGTTTTTCAACTTTACGCTCGTCAATATCAACGCACGTTACCTGATTTCCGGTTTCGGCAAAACAAGTCCCCGTGACAAGTCCAACGTAACCAGTGCCAACGACTGCAATTTTCATATAAATAGTTTAATGAAGGATTCGGTTGTATAAAGGTTATTGCATTTTTTTAATACAGTGCCCTTCGCCTGCAAAAATAGGGCTTTTCGGATAATGCGCCCTAAAAGGTTTTAGCCGACGGCTTTTTACCCAAAGTTGGTATCTATTTCTATACAAATGAAGAAACCTTCAAATTGGTCACAAACTACCTTTTGTTGCCCAAATGGGGCCTTTTCTGCCCTGCACAAGCGCTCGCGTACGACCCCGAATATTCTTAGTAAATGGTAACTGACCGGGCGTGTGACCAGTAAATAACATCCCGTCGAAGTGTCGCGTTATAGCTGTAGATTTAAGCATTACACACTTCATCTTTTGATACGTTACACGCTTATTTATGGTTACTGAAATTGCAGAAAACAAAGGTGCTGCTGAGGCAGAAGTTGCCGAACTCGTTACACAGTCTGTTCGAGATTTTGCCCGGCAATACGTTCGGCCCCATGTGATGGAATGGGACGAGACGCAGCATTTTCCGGCGGATGTATTTCATCGGCTCGGCGAACTGGGTATTATGGGGATGCTCGTTCCCGAACAGTACGGCGGGGCGGGTCTGAATTACCGGGCGTACGTGTCGGCCATTGTCGAGCTATCAAAGGTATGTGGGGCGGTTGGGTTATCGATGGCGGCTCATAATTCATTGTGTACCAATCATATCCTCTTATTCGGAGACGAAGAGCAAAAGCAGAGGTATTTGCCCCGGCTGGCGTCGGGTGAGTGGATTGGGGCCTGGGGACTGACGGAGCCCAATACGGGGTCCGACGCGGGCAATATGCGGACCACCGCCGTGCGCGACGGGGACGATTGGGTCCTGAACGGCTCTAAAAACTTTATTACTCACGGCCGAAGCGGTCAGGTGGCCGTTGTGATTGCCCGCACAGGCGAGCCCAACACACCACATAATGCAACGGCCTTTGTGGTAGAGCGTGGCACGCCCGGTTTTGCCGGTGGCAAGAAAGAAAATAAGCTGGGCATGCGGGCTTCCGAAACGGCCGAGATGATTTTTGATAACTGCCGGATCTCTGACAGTCAACGATTGGGCGCTGTGGGGGATGGGTTTGTGCAGTCACTTAAAGTGCTCGACGGAGGGCGGATCTCCATTGCGGCCCTGAGCCTCGGCATTGCGTACGGTGCGTACGAAGCGGCCCTGCAATACGCTAAAGAGCGGCAGCAATTTGGGCAGCCCATTGCGAATTTTCAGGCCATTGGGTTCAAATTGGCCGATTTGTACACGCAGATTGAAGCGGCCCGCTTGCTAACCTATCAGGCGGCTGACCTGAAAGACGCCCGCAAAAACACGACGTTGGAATCGGCAATTGCCAAACTCCATGCCTCCGAAACGGCAGTGCATGTTGCTAACGAAGCCGTTCAGATTTTTGGGGGCTACGGTTATATCAAAGACTTTCCGGTCGAGAAGTTCTACCGGGATGCCAAGCTATGTACCATTGGCGAAGGAACGAGCGAAATCCAAAAACTGGTGATTTCGCGGCAGTTACTGCGGTAAAGGCTACGTGAATGTACAATGAATAATGTATAATGGCGCAATCTGTTGATTGTTAGTTTGTTAACTGTCTATTTTACATTATCCATTCGATTCTGTCTTAGTACGTAAGCATATTGAGTTACACAAAGGAGCACCGAGTTATGCAGCGGTTTTGAACCATGCTGATACTCGGTGCTCCTTTATGTTTGAATCTGAAAGAAGGCTTCTGGCTCTACAGTTTGGCCAGAAAGGCCATCGTGTCGATACCGTCAGCATAGTCGGTCAGGGTGGGGTGCTGGGTTTGCCCAAATAGAACGCTGCCGGGGTATGCACCATCCGCCGAGGCTACCACCTGAATCTTATCGGCCTGCTTAGCAAGCAGGGCGGCTGCGTCGTCGGCATCGCGGTACGTTTGGTAATACACAACCGAAATCGGTGAAACCAGACCTTCCTGTTGCGTCAGTAACAGAAATCCATTGTCGAAGTGGGGTACCCCATTGACCAGGTAAATCGACTTGTTGTAATCGTAATTGTTCACCCACTTGCTCAGGTTCCGGTAGGTCGGCGCCAGGGGGTCAAGGGTTTGCAGCAACGGAACAAAGTCGTAAGGGGCACCCTGATTGCTCTCGGGAATGAGCAGGGTAGAGACGTTTCGACACCCTAACCCGAAGTATGTCAGGATATCATCGCCGAGCTTAGCAAACTCGTCGGGTCCTTCATTACCTGTCAAGAGACCTACCGACGTCCGGTTGCGCCGGATAATGTGAGGGCGCTTGCCAAAGTAGTACTCAAAGTAGCGGGCCGTATTGTCGCTACCGGTAGCGATGAACGCATCGGCGGCATTGAGACGCTCAGCAATCGTAATCCGTTCGGTAAAGGCGGGATTAATCTCCGTGATTTTTTGTATTAAATATTGAATTAATACAAAATCTTGGCTACTTGTTTTGGCAAGCAGTTTGTGCCCACTAATTAGAACGCACAGAAGATCGTGAAAACCAACTGCCGGAATATTACCGGCCATTGCTACGCCAATGGTTTTGGGTTCGGCAGGTTCCGGGTTGTATTGAGCCACCCAGTTTGTCAACGACTCAGCCGTGAGCATATCGTTGGCGATAGCGTTCAGTGCCTTGTGGTTGTTTTCGGGTGTAAACCAGTTGTTATAAAAGTTAGCACGGTGGCAAATCTGTTCGCGCTCAGCCGTTGATTCGTCGGAGCGGAGGTATTCGCCTAAGGCAATAAACGTATGGAGTCGTTCGGATTGTTGCATGGTCAGAAAACCGGGGCAAAAAAGGACCAATACTTTACGGGTTACCGGGAAGTGCGTAAAGTGGGTGTAGTGTTTCAACCCACAAATCTAAATATTAGTTTGGCCCCAAACTTTAAATAGTTATATTTGTTGTTCAATTACAAGATGCCATTTTTTACGATATAAACTTGCATTGCTTATGGCAATCATGATCACCGACGAGTGCATCAACTGCGGTGCCTGCGAACCAGAGTGCCCAAACACGGCCATCTACGAAGGGGGTGTAGAGTGGACCTGGGGCGGTGGAACAGAACTTACAGAGGTTGATTTTGGCGATGGAACCGTGGTTAGCGGCAAAGCTCCGCAGTCGCCTGTTTCCAACGAGTTTTACTATATAGTTTCGGATAAGTGTACGGAGTGCGTTGGTTTCCACGAGGAGCCTCAGTGCGCAGCCGTGTGCCCGGTTGATTGTTGTGTACCCGATCCTGAGCACGAAGAAGATCAGGATACGCTGCTCGCTAAAAAAGCCTGGCTGCACGCCGAAGCGTAAATCGCATTAATTCTCTTTTTCCAAGAGCCGACCCATGCAGGGTCGGCTTTTTTTGTGCCTTTGCGAAATAAGAAACAGAAATAGGTAGGTTTTAAAATAAAGAATTTTCTAAAAAATTTAGTTAAAAATAGGATTATTAGGTTCAGTATTATGGTGCAAATTATAAAATAATGCAAAAAATGGCTAAATATAGGTTTTAGTAAAAGTCGTCTATTGACTGAATAAATTTTTGTAATAACCTTTGCAGTGTTCAATTATAGTTGGCAAAACCACTTATTACCCAAAGGAAATTATGAAAAAAGAATTTTTACTTTTATCTGCTCTGGTTTTGTCTGCTGGTGTGTATGCAGGTGATCCTGTTTCTTCACCAAATGCAGACGATGATAGCAAGGGAAAATTTACTTTTTCCGGGTATATCGACTCGTATTACATAGCTAACCTCAATAAGCCTGCTTCACGCAGCAACCTGGGAGCAGCTGGTACGGCTCGGGTTTTTGATCAGCGCTCTGGACAGTTTTCGCTTGGGTTAATTCAAACCAAGATTGGCTACAGCACGGCTAAATCGGATGTGGTGGTTGACCTGACCTTCGGGCCTAATGCCGATTTGGGTAACTACGGAAACCTGATTGGTCCTTTGGGTCCCGGTGGTAGCTCGATTGCTATTAAGCAGGCGTATTTTAACTGGAAAGCGACCGATAAGCTGACGTTTACGGTAGGTCAGTTTGGTACCCACATCGGGTATGAGGTAATCGACGCCCCGGTCAACTATAATTACTCGTTATCGAACCTCTTTAATAACGGTCCCTTCTACCACGTCGGTGCCAAAGCAACCTACGCTTTCTCTGACAAAAGCTCCCTGATGTTGGGTGTGGTGAATAACGTCGACGCCCTCAATGACAACAACCGGAAGAAAGGCCTGATCGGGCAGTTTTTTGTATCGCCGGCCTCGGGTTGGAACATCTACCTCAACGGTATCTATAGCAATGAGGCAACTCCCGACTCGCTCGGTGTAACCCCCGAAGCCAGCTACGGCGTTGTCGATCTGGCAACAACCTACCAGATCACCGAGAAATTCTTTGTTGGCCTTAATGCGGCTATGGGCTCCCAGAAAGGAGATTACCAGGGATACACATTTGCCGACGGTAAGAAATCGTGGGGTGGCGTAGCGCTCTACAGCAACTACGCGCTGACGAGCAACTTCGGAATCGGGGCCCGCTACGAATACTTCGACAATACGGCGGGTGTGCGCGGCCTGCGCAACCGGCTGGGCGACGGCACAAGCGTAAACTCGATCACGTTTACGGGCAACATCACGGTGGCCGATGGGCATCTGCTCATCAAACCCGAAGTGCGGGTAGACAGCTACGCTAAACCTGCCAGCAGCGCCGAAGGAAACCTCCAGTTTGAAGACAGTAAAGGCAATTTCACCAAGAGTTCGCAGACCACGGTGGGTATGGCCTTCATCTACAAGTTCTAAGTACAACAAAAACCTAAAATTTCAGCTATGCAAAAGCCTAACTACATCCCACTTGCCGTACTGCTGGTTTTAGCAGTGATTGCCATCCTTCCCCAGTTTATGGGCGTACCGACACAGATCGTAACCGAAGGGCTCAACACCGGCGATATGGCCTGGATGCTTATTGCCACGGCGCTTGTGCTTCTGATGACCCCCGGTCTGGCGTATTTCTACGGCGGTATGGTCAACAACAAAAACGTGATCTCGACCATGCTCCAGAGCTTCATTGCAATGGGTGTGATTTCGGTTCTGTGGGTAGTTTGCGGGTTCAGTCTGGCGTTCGGTGAGTCGATCGGTGGGTTCATTGGTAACCCGGCTACGTTTTTCATGTTCAACGGCGTAGTTGATGGAAAGCCCTGGTCATTGGCTTCTACCATTCCCCTGGTGCTCTTCGCCTTTTTTCAGTTGAAGTTTGCCGTTATCACGCCTGCTCTCGTGACGGGTTCAATGGCTGAGCGCATCAACTTCCGGTCGTACGTTCTGTTTATGGTCTTGTTCTGCATTTTCGTGTACGCTCCGCTGGCGCACTGGACGTGGCACCCCGATGGGTTCTTGTTCAAGCGTGGGGTTCTCGACTTTGCGGGTGGTACCGTCGTACACATGTCGGCAGGTTGGGCAGCTCTGGCAGGAGCCTTGTACCTGAAGCGTCGGCGGGCACACGTTGAGGCCAATATTGCCCCACCGGCCAACATTCCGTTTGTGTTGCTCGGAACAGGTCTGCTGTGGTTTGGCTGGTTCGGTTTCAACGCCGGTTCGGCCGTAGGAGCCTCGTCTCTGTCAGCTATTGCACTGGCTACGACCCACACCGCTGCGGCTGCGGCCGGTTTGGCCTGGGTACTGTTCGATGCCGCCAAGGGTAAGAAAGTATCGGCGCTCGGATTCTGTATCGGTGCTGTGGTAGGTCTGGTTGCCATTACCCCGGCGGCTGGTTTCGTAACGGTTCCATCAGCAATTTTCATCGGTACCATTGCGGCCATTACGAGTAACTTCCTCGCTCACCTGCGCACCAAATCGACTCTTGACGATACCCTTGATGTATTCCCCTGCCATGGTGTAGGCGGTATGGTTGGTATGCTTATGACGGGTATTTTCGCTTCGAAAGGCATCAATGCAGCTGTAACGGTAGAAGGTCTGGCGTTTGGCGAGACCGGCCTGTTCATTGAGCACCTAATTGCCCTGGTGGTAGTGTCGGCCTTTGCCTTCGGGATGTCGTACCTGGTGCTGAAGGTTACCGATTTGATTCTGCCGCTCCGCGTATCAGAAGAAGACGAGAAAGTGGGTCTGGACGTTAGCCAGCACGATGAGTTCTTGATTGAAGCATAAGGGTTCAGAGACAAACCCACAGGTCATTATCCCTGTGGTTTTGTTGTACTCGGGAAGCCGTTCGCCGTTGGCGGGCGGTTTCTTTTTTGTCAGGGATTTGAGTAGTAAGCGTTGCGCAGTGGGCAAGTAATTCTGAACGCAGTCCAGCCATCGGTCTCGGTGCTCAGCGAGAACGTGAATCCGTGGTTGAGTAAGATTTCACGGGTCAGCGTCAGCCCAATGCCCTGCCCCGTAGGCCGGGTACTGAAAAACGGATTGAACAAATTAGCCGCTACCGACTCGGGAATGGGGTGGCCGTTATTACGCACCGTCAGGTCACTGTCCGAAAGCCTGATGCGTATGGTTTGCCCCGGCTCGCAGGCTTCAATGGCGTTCTTAATCACGTTGACCAGCACCTGCTCCATTTGGCTACTGTCCGCAGGCCAGAATACGGGTTCATCAGGGAGGGTAAGCTGTAGCGCAACGGCCCGGTTGTCGGCCTGAGGTTGCATGAGTCGGCTTACGTTACGTGTGAGCGCAAGCATATCGGTTTGTACGATAACGGGTGTTGGCAGGCGTACCACATCGGCAAACCGACGCATAAATCCGTTGAGCCGGTCGTTGCGCTCGATGGCTACCCGTACGGCTTGCCGTACCTCGGGGTCGGCCACGTCGGGTTCGGCAATGTGTAAAATGCTGTTAATCGCCCCAATGGAGTTGTTTACCTCGTGGGCCATCATCCGAATCACCTTGCCGTAGGCCTTCTTTTCGGTCTCAATGATTTCGGCCGTGAGTTCTTCGATAAACAGAAATTGCCGCCGAAATCCCCGGTCGATAAACTGCCCCCGTAGCACCCGGTACGTTTCGACACCCGCCAGCCGGACCGTTTGGGGCTGATCGGGGGCAAGGGTTTGCAGTTGGGTGAGCAGCGGGTGGGCCACACCCGTTAGTGTACGGCCGAGCAAGGCCGATTCGGGTAGTTTGAGCAACTGCCGGGCCTTGGGGTTTACGGCCGATATACGCTCGTCGAAGTCGAAAATGAGTAGGGCAATCGGGGCAGCTTCGATCAGTTTATCCAGAAAAAACTGTTGCTCGGCCTGCCGGGTGCGTTCCTGCCGCAACTGATCGATCATAAGGTTGTACACCCGGATCAGCGGGTCAATTTCGTCGTTGCCGGTGGCGACAAACTTGACCGTAAAATCTTTGTCGCGGATGGCTTCAATACCCGACGCGATAAAATCGGACGGTTTCCGAAAGGAGCGGTACAGCCCGATGGCCACAATCACCGAAAGCCCGATCAGGATCTCGGATGCGATAAATAGGGGTTTGTTTTTCTCCAGAATCTGGAACGTAAGGCCCACCAGTACGGCATGAACCGTGAGGATGTAAAGCAGGTATCGGGTCTGGAACGTGAAGCGCATGGTTGTGTTGTCGCAAGGCGAGCGAAGACCTCCAAAAGCCCCGTAGCCGTTGCAAAGGGTGAAGTTACTCCTCGCTTTGGTAATCGATACCGTATTTTTCCAGCCTTCGGTACAGGGCGAACCGCGTAATGCCCAAAGCGCGGGCTACATTGGCAATTCGGTTGTGATGATAAGCCATGGCGCGCTCAATCATTTGCCGTTCCATTTGGTCGAGAGTCATGGTGCCTACGGCGGGCAACTGCGTCGTGGATGCCGATGTAGCCGGGCGGGTAGCGAGGTGTTTCTCAAAGTCGGCAATGGTCAACAGATCGGAAGGGGCCAACAGCACGGCCCGCTCCACTACGTTTTTTAGTTGCCGGATGTTGCCCGGTAATGAAAGCCCCCGGAGCCAGAGTTGAGCCTCTTTGCTGACCTGCAAATTGGGCCGTCCGTACAGCGTTTTGAGGTTATTGATAAAGAAATTGGCCAGCCGGGGAATGTCGGCCGGGCGTTCGCGGAGGGCGGGCAGCCGCACCGTAATCAGGTTGATTCGGTAATACAGGTCTTCCCGAAAATCGCCCTGTGCGACCATTTCTTCCAGGTTGCGGTTTGTGGCGCAGATCACCCGCACGTCTACCGTCCGGCTTTTGCTGCTGCCCAGCGGCTCGAAAGTGCGGTCTTGCAACACCCGTAACAATTTCACCTGCGAGGCCGGGTCGAGGTCGCCGATTTCGTCCAGAAAAATACTGCCCTTGTGCGCCAGTTCGAAGCGGCCTACCCGGTCGGTTTTGGCGTCGGTGAAGGCACCCCGAACGTGGCCAAACAATTCGCTTTCAAACAACGTACTCGATATACCTCCCAGATTGACCTTCACAAAGGGTTGCCGTTTTCGGCGGCTGTTCTGGTGAATAGCCTCGGCAATCAACTCTTTGCCGGTGCCGCTTTCGCCCGTGATGAGCACCGGCGCATCGGTCGGGGCAATGCGGCCAATGGTGGTCAGTACGTCGAGTAGGTTAGGGTCTTCGCCCACGATGTTGTCGAACTGAAACTGCTCGTTCAGTTGCCGTCGGTTGGCCGAGAGGGGTTCGCCAGCAGCCAGCTTGAGGGCCGTCCGTACCGACCCAATCAGGTGGCTATTTTGCCAGGGCTTGGTGATGAAATCGTGCGCGCCGGCTTTCATGCCTTGCACCGCCAGGTCGATGCTGCCCCAGCCCGTAATCAGGATAACGGGTACGTTGGGTAGCCGCTCGCGGAGGTATCGCAGCAACCGCAGACCATCTTCGCCGGAGGTCTCAACCGAAAAGTTCATGTCGAGCAGAATGGCCTCCGGCGTTTCTGTATCCAGAATATCGCGGGTTTCAAACGGCCCGTCGGCGGTACGCACGGTAAACCCCTCTTTCCGAAACAGCAGAGAGAGCGACGTCTGAATGGCGCTATCGTCGTCGATGATTAAGATCATTCACATTGAGCAGTAATGATTAACGAACAGTGAACAACGAACAATGAACAGGTAACAGTGAACAATAAGCAGTTATCTCAGTACTGGACATTAGACGTTAGACCTCCTTACAGAATGGTAGTAAGTCTAACGTCTAATGTCTGAAGTCTGAATGTCCAGTACTGAAAGCAGTTATCCCACTGTTCACTGTTGGTTGTTCGTTGTTTTTATTCTTCGTGTAGGGCTACGGCCGGTTGTACGGTAGCCGCCTGCCGACTCGGATACACGGCGCAGAGCGTAACAATCGCGTACACCACCACGACTGAAATCAGAATGGCTTTCAGATACACACCCGTGTCGAGATCAAATACGTTCATGAGCGGAAACTGCCCGGCCAATATCAGCCCCAGTACTACGGCAAAAGTAGCAAGTACCCACATTTCGCCCACGAAATGCCATGAAATGCTCGATTCAGTGGCTCCCAGTGCCCGGCGGAGGCCAATTTCGCCCCGGCGCCTGGCGATGCTCACGTTCAGAATGCCAAACAAGCCCAGTGCTACGTTGATGAGCAAAAAGCCGCAGATAATCAGGAAGATTGTTACGGGTACGAGGGCCAGATTGTGTTGGTTCTGCCGGGAGTCAGTGAGGTACGTAACTTCGGCGCCCCACTCCGGTGCCATCGACGTAATATCTTTGACGAGTTTGGCCTCAAATACGGCATCGGTACCCGGCTTTACCCGGATAAGCACGGTTTTGTCCCAGGGCGCGTTTTCGTTGAGTTGCTCAAAAATAGTCGGTTTGTCACCTTGAAACTCGCCTTTCGATTTAAACGTCTCCACCACACCCATCACTTTGTATTGTCCGTCTCCGCTTGTGATGACCTTGCCCAGTGGGTCTTCGTTGCCAAATAGTTCGTCTTTGGCCAACTGATTGATCACTACGGGCCGAAACTTGCCTATGCTGTCGGCAGGGGTGTACCAGCGCCCGGCCGTTAGGGGCATCTGGAGTGTTTTGGCAAAGTCGCCATCCGCGACAAATAAATAGGCCATAGCGGTGGCTTTATCGTGCGTCGCGTTATTGTTCATTGTACTGGCCGAAAAAGGGTAGTTCGAGCTCATGCGTGAGGCCGATTCAACCTCCGCGTAGCTGCGTATGCGTTGCATGATTGTTTGCATCTTGGCCGTCACGGCTACCGTGTCCTGGTTGTTACGCAGGTCGATAGCCCACACGTTTTCGTAGGTGAAACCAAGCGGCTGGTTGTAGTTTGAAACATTGAAAACAATCAGCGACGACAGGCCGAACAAGACCAGAAACGACGCCCAAATCTCAATGATGAGCAGCGTATGGGCTTTTTTCTTGTTCCAGATAAGTTTAAAAAGGTGGCGTATCATGGGTTTAGGCTTTTAAGGCGTCGGCAATATTGAGTTTCGACATGCGCAGAGCCGGGAGCACGCCCGACAGAAATCCGAAGAGCAAACAGACCAGTACACTGATCAGAAACACGCTCAGGTTAATAGTCAGGTCGGCGTGGGCAATCCAGCCGCTTTGATTGATGAGCTGGATGATGCCGAAACTGAGCACCAGGGCAATGGCTCCGCCGATAAACGTGATAAAGATGTTTTCGATGATAAACTGCCAGAGCAGCGTGCGTACCGGTGCACCAAAGGCTTTCCGAATCCCGATTTCGGAGGCTCGCTCCAGAATCCGGCTGATGTTTACATTAACCAGATTGATGGCCGGCAACCCAATGAGCATGAATAGGATAAAGCTGATTACGCCAATCAGGGCTGCCTTCAGGCCCGGCCCGCCGTCGAGAATGATACTCAGAAAGTTATTGACGTAGGTCTCACTTTTTACATTGATGTTGGCGTATTTGAAGTCGCCATCCACGCCCGGCACGGGCAATCGCCGGATTCGCTCCTGAAACTCGGCCTGAATGGCGGGCAGGTCACTCTTGTGTTTGGCCAGAACAATGGCATTGTACTGCCCATTCATACTTTCGCGTTGGTAATTGCTCTTGGGGGCCGTGTACGGAAAATACACATCGGCATGGGTAAATAGCCGGGTGATGGGGCTACCTGTTACCACCCCGATGACCCGGTAGCGGGTATTTTCAACGTCGATGTCTTTCCCCACGGCCGACTCCTCCGCGTTGGGAAAGTACTGCTCCTTAAAATCTTCGGTGATAACGGCTACGCGCTCACCACTGCTGATGGTCTGCTCATTGTAGGGCTTGCCTTCCAGAAACGTGAACTGGTTGACCCGCCAGAACTCAGCGTCGGTGTAGGAGGTGTTGAGCTTGATCTTGCGTGTGCCCACGTAAGCGTTCGATGCGTTGAAAAACGAAAAGATGGTAGCCCGTTCCGGGGTTTTGAGGGGTCGCACGTGCTCGGTCAGAAACCGGAACGACATGGGGCTCGTTTGCCGCGAGTTACGACTCGAATCGCTCCGAATCATAATCTGAATATAGAGCGACCGGTCGCGGTTGACTTCGGGGTAGTGGCTCCCAAACAGGTGGTCGAGAAACGAGGTCAGAACCATGAGCACCGTCAGGGTCAGGCTGATGCCAAACAGCGTAATGAAGGTGTAGAACGGATGCCTCAGCAACACCTTCCAGGCGATTTTGATGTAGTTCAGTAGCATTGTCGTAAGAATGAATGCGTAATGATAAATGGGTAATGGTGGGTAGAGCAGGTGAGTTAGTCGCTGGGAGGACGATTACACATTATACATTACGCATTACTCATTAAAACAGAGTCTCCAACCATGGCTCCGTCGAACAACCGGACTAGCCGATGGGTCTTTTTGGCCATTGTTTCGTCGTGGGTAACCATCACAATGGTGGCCCCGTCGGCATTGAGTTGCTGCAAAATCGACATGATCTCGTTGCCCATTGCGCTGTCGAGGTTTCCGGTGGGTTCGTCGGCCAGGATGATAGACGGTTGGCCCACGATGGCCCGCGCAATAGCGACCCGCTGTTTTTGCCCACCCGAAAGCTGGTTCGGGAAATGGTTCATTCGGTTGCTCAGACCTACCTTTTCGAGGGCTTCGCGCGCCAGTTGCCGACGCGACGGCCCCGATGCGTCGCCCTTCCTGTAAAGCAGGGGGATCTCTACGTTATCGAGCACCGAGAGGTCGTTTATCAGGTGGAAACTCTGAAAAATGAACCCAATTTTCTGGTTCCGAAGGCGGGCCAATTCTTTGTCGCGGTACTGCGTAACGGTTTCTCCGCCAATCTCGACCCGGCCCGCGCTGGGAGCGTCGAGCAGGCCCATGAGGTTGAGTAGCGTCGACTTACCGCACCCGCTGGGGCCCATGATTGAGACAAATTCACCCGTCCGGATGTGCAGGTTAATGTTGTTCAGGGCCAGCGTTTCGATGGTGCTGGTCCGGTACACTTTTTCGATGTTCTGGAGATTAATCATACTTGTTGGGGGAAAGGAGAATGGATTAAAGGGGGGAAAAGAGGAAAGGAAGAAGGAAGGTAAGCGGTAAGAAATTCTTTGTCTTTTTCTTTCTTCCTCCCTTCTCCTTTCATTCCTTTTTCCCTTCTATTTTCTGGTTTCGTTCAAAATCATACAAGGTGAGCAGCCGGAGTGTGTAGTACGACTGCCAATAATCGCGGAGGGCCAAAATGGCATCCCGACGGGCGCGGTCTTTGTCCTGAATGGCAATACCGAGGTCGGTTACGGTCAGGTCGCTGAGTTTAAACCGTTCCTGCGCAATCTGGTAGCGATTTTGCGCAATCTGGTCGGCTTCGGCAGTCAGTTTTACCTGCTGGCGTAGCATGTCGAGCAGGGTTACCTGCGTGTACAACTGCTGCTCGAAGGTTCGTTTGGCCTGTTCTACGGTCTGAATGGTCAGTTGGCCGTTGGCTTCGGCGGTTTCGGTGCGGGCTTTGGCCCGGCCCCACGTCATAATGGGCATCGTAAATCGAATCTCAACAAACTGCCGATCTTGCGGACGCTGGTACACATCGACGGGTCGGGCGCCCCGGTTGGTAAGGCCAAAATCAGCGTTCAACACCGCATTCAGGCCGTTTTCTTTCCGGGCTTTTTCAATGTCTCGCTCGGCTTCGAGGAGCCGACGCCCAAACGCAATGGCATCCGACCGGTTGGCAAAGGCCTGGTTTAGCGCCTGTTGAATGTCGACCGGAAACGTACTGATCTGTACCGGAATAGCGAGTTCAAACGGCCGCAGTGCCCCGTCGCCCTGAAGATTCAGAAACGCCCGTAGCTTAAGCGAGGCTACCTCGGCCGTTTGCCGGGCCGACGCCAGGTCTTTGCGGGCATTGAGCACGCTCAGCTGAAGTTGCAGCAAATCATTGCGCGAGATTTTACCCAGTTCGAGCTTATGCCCGGCAATGGTCAATAGGGTGTCGTTGTTGGCCCGGTTGGTTTCGGCAATTTGCAGGTTCACCTGTGCCACCAGCAGATCGAAGTAAAGCCCGGTGGCATCGAGCGCAACCTGTTCGAGGGCCTCTACATACTGCCCATTGCTCTCGGCATACCGCAGCGGCTCAATTTTGCGCTCCCACTTCATCGGGTTGAATCGAAACAGGGGCTGACTCAGGCCAATGGCAAACGGAATGCCGTTGTACAGGGTGTTGCGGGCCATGAAGTTGTCGAACCGCTGAAGCTGATGTTGCACATAAATGGCCCCGCCCGTGAGCGGAATATTCTGGCTCAGTTCCAGATTCAGCAGGGAATTGTTGTTCGAAACGGGCTGAAACGCAATGGTTCCGTCGGGTTGCTGCACCTGAATAAACGAGCGGGTAAAGCTCGGCAACGACCCATTGAGGCTGAGTTGTGGTTTGTAATCGGCCAGAAACGAGCGGTATTTCCAGTAATTGGTTTTCTGGAGGGTAGCCGCCTGCCGGGCCGCAATAGATTGCTCGCGGGCCATCTGAACCACCTCTTCGAGCGTCAGTCGCAACGGTTGCGCCGTGGTCCAGGCCATGCTAAGCAGTAACAGCCAAACTGTCAGCCAATATCTATTTTGTGCGTTCATGAATGGGTTAATTCGGGTCTAAATGGCTTCGGTTCACTCGTTCACAATCGTGAGCTGCTCCACGTGTTCATACTCGCTCATGTCGGTCAGGATTACCCGTTCGCCGGGTTGTAGCCCGGTTTTGATTTCGACCCAGTCGAAGTTGGTCAGCCCAATTTCGACCTCGCGCCGGTGGGCAATGTTGTCAGTGCCCAGCACAAACACAAACTGCTTCCGTTTGCCTTTAAAGGCAGGGCCGTTGGCTACCCGAATGGCCTGCGGGCTGCGGCTCGTGACCACAAACACCTCGACTTTCTGGTTGGGCCGGAGCGACGCGTGCCGGTTGTCGTCCAGGGCCACGGCAAACTTCACCGTGCCGTTTTGTACCGACGGCTTGATCTGGGTAATCAGGCCCCGTAAGTCTACCCCGTTGATCCGCACAATCACGGGCAGGCCCGTTCGGAGCTGGTCGGCGTAGGTATCTGAGCAGGAAGCCTCGACCCGGAAACTGCCTAAATCGGCTACTTTTACGAGCATTTCGCCTTCGTTCACGGCCGAACCCACGTTCTCGTTCACCCACGTAAGCACTCCTGCGCGGTCGGCCAGAATTTCAGCCTGCCGCAGCTTTTGGGCCAGTACTTTGAGGTTGGTGCCTTCAATACGGGCCTGTAATTCGGACTCACGCAGGCTCGCACCCATCGACCGGCGGTTGTACGCCAGGTCGTTTTCGAGTTGCTTTTTCTCTAATTGCGCAATGCGGAGGGCGTTTTCGGCACGGGTCACATCTTCGGGGGTTTGGCCACCCACTTTGAGTAACCGCCGGGCATCGTCGACCTCGGCCCGTAGCCGGTTGATGTTCAGGAGTTTGATCTGGTCCGAGATGTCGGCATCGTACAGGTTTTTGTCCAGTTTCATCCGTAACTGTTCAATGCCGTTTTGTTTGAGCGCCAGTTGATCCTGAAGTTTTTCGTACTCGATCTGGGTCAGCGATTTGTCTAATTCCAGAATGGCCTGACCGGGCCGCACCCGCGCACCGGGTGTCAGCAGTACCCGCCGGATACTTGCCCGGATGGGGCTGGTCATGATTTGTTCGTAGGCCGGAATAATTTCGCCGGTAGCGGTGAGGGTGTTCTCCACGGGGCCGGTTTGCGCAACGGCCGTTCGGATGCGGGACGCTTCGACCGAGGTATGCAGCAGGGAGCGGATGCCCACGGCTGCACCGATCAGCCCGACCACAGCCATCAGGCCAATGATCCAGCTTTTACGGCGGGAGCGGGTAATTTGTTCGGGAGCAAGGGCGCGGTCCATACAGTGTCTGGTTTCGTACTCTGTAGGTGCGAATCATGTGCCATTGGGTAATTAATTGTAAATGAATGGGTTGGGTCGTTTTTTTCTGGTGAACTGAAGTGCGCAAGCGCTCTGTTTGTGCGAAAACGCACACCAGACCTACCCAAATGCAAACAGCCGCCCCGGTGTTGGTCGGGGCGGCTGCGTTTAGATAGGTACAAACCTACTTCGGGGCTTCGAATTAATGGTGAACAAGTACGGCTTCAACATCCTCGACCTCCATATGGCCGTCGGGGTTGACGCCGGTTAGCCTCACGGGCACTACCTCGTTGATCAGTAGCGGGTCGTATTTGGCGGCTACGCGTACGTAGTTTTCGGTAAAACCGTGCATCAGGCCCGACTGCCGGTCGATGTTTTCGGCGTCTTCTTCAAACAAGACCGTACACTGCCGCCCAACCTGACTATCGTAAAAGGCCCGGCGTTTTTTGTCCGACAGAATATGCAGCATCTTCGACCGATCGGCGCGCACGTTGCCCGGCACCACCGGCCGGATACTCAGGGCGTGTGTGTTGGGCCGCTCGGAATACGTAAACACGTGGAGGTACGAGATAGGCAACTCGTTCAGAAACGTGTAGGTTTCGCGGAAAAGCTCGTCGGTTTCGCCGGGATGCCCCACAATCACATCGACCCCGATGCAGGCATGGGGCAGCAGTTCCTTTATTTTGGCAACCCGTTCGGCGTACAGCTCGCGTTTGTACCGACGGCGCATCAGGCCCAGCATTTTGTTGGAGCCCGATTGCAGCGGCACGTGAAAATGGGGTACAAACCGCTTTGATTGGGCGACAAACTCGATAATTTCGTCGGTGAGCAGGTTGGGCTCAATGCTCGAAATGCGGAATCGCTCAATCCCTTCAACTTCGTCCAGGGCTTTTACCAGATCAAAAAATGTTTCCTGCCGTTCGCCGTTGACGAGGCCAAAGTCGCCGATGTTTACGCCCGTCAGCACAATTTCCTTTACGGCTGCGGCTCCCTGTCCGCGCCCGGCAATGTCGTGGGCGGCCCGCACCACATTAGCCACCGTGTCGGAGCGGCTTTTGCCCCGCGCGAGCGGAATGGTGCAGTAGGAGCAGGGGTAATCGCACCCGTCCTGCACCTTCAGAAACGTGCGGGTACGGTCGTTGAGCGAATACGACGCGTGGTAATCCAGCACTTCCTCAATGTTGGAATTGAATACCCGTGCTTGTCCGGTGGGGGCCTTTTCAAACGAATCGATCAGCTCATGAAGCCGGAATTTCTCGGCTGCGCCCAGCACCGCATCAACACCCGGAATGGTGGCAATCTCCTGCGGTTTCAGCTGCGCATAACACCCCAGAATAGCCACGTAGCCATCAGGATTGATTTTTTGCGCTTCCCGCACAATTTTCCGGCATTTCTTGTCGGCATTGTCGGTCACCGAGCAGGTGTTGATGATGAATATGTCGGGCTGCTGATTAAACTCCACCCGTTGGTAGCCCTGCCCTTCGAGCAACCGCCCGATAGTCGACGTTTCGGAGAAGTTTAGCTTACAGCCGAGTGTATAAAAGGCAACTTTTTTCATGATTTCCGGCCGATTGGCTTGCAAAAGTACAAAAAAACGTCGGATTGGCGGTCTCTGCTGCCCGGGTGAGCGCCCACGAGCCAGCCTATTTGCTCAGGTAGTCGCCTACGCTGACAGCTTCGAAAGCCATCCCCGTTTTAAGGTCTGTATCCGACACGGTTCCGTGCTGTTCGATAATCTGCCGGGCATCGTTATCAAATACCAGTGCCCGCCCCGGCCGCACAAAGCCGAACCCGTTATGAAACGCAAAGTAAGCAAACGACTCGGGTACGGGGGCCAGCGCATCGCGGCTCCACCGGAACGCGGTTGATTCGATACCCAACTGGTGCAGCAGCGTAGCGGCCAGGTCGGTTTGTGAAGCCACCTGATCGAGTACGCCCGGTTTTTTGAGCGCCCCACCCAGCCATAGCATTGGGATATGAAACTCAGCGGTTTTGTTGGTGCCGATATGAGGGAGTCGGTGGCCATGATCGCCCACGATAATCACGAGCGTGTTATTCCACCAGGGTTGCTGTTTGGCCTGCGCAATAAACTCGCCTAAACTCTTGTCGGCATAGTAGTGGGCGTTCAGAAACAGGGCTTCCTCGCTTTTGCCGGGTATGGCCGTAGGCATAGGCACCTCAAAAGGCTCGTGGCTGCTGAGGGTGAAGAATGTGGTAAAAAATGGCGCTTTCTGCTTGCCCAGATCGGTCAGTACCCGGTTGTACACCACATGGTCGTGGGCACCCCATTTCGAGTTCCAGCTTTCGGGCGGGAAGTCGGCTTTTGAGACAATCCGGTCGTACTGGCTATGGAACAGATACGACCGGATGTTGGCAAACTCGGTCTCTCCACCATAATAAAACGCTGTTTGGTAGCCTTGTTCGCGGAGGGTACGGGCCAATGTCGGGAGCTTAGATGACTTCTGCGGCACAGTCATGATCGACGTGAGCGGCTGAGCCGGAAAACCGCTCAGCAGGGCCACCAGCCCCTTTTCGCTGCGGTCGCCACTGGCGTAGTAATTGGTAAACAGCATCCCCTCGCGGCAGAGCTTATCGAACTCGGGCGTAACCCCCGTACGCCCGCCCACGGGCGAGACAATCTTGGCCGTCAGGCTCTCCCACACAATAAGCAGTACGTTGGGGCGCGGTGTGTTCAGCACCCCCGCCGACTGGGGCTGACTACCCGTTGGGTACAGCGACTGCACCGCCTGATTAGCTACGTGCTGGGGCAGAAACTGGAACGGGTTGGTTTGATCGTCGGATTTTTCGAGGGCCGAAAAAATGAAGTTCCATTGGGGGTTAATGGCCGCATGATTGGCAAACGCAACCGGCGAGAAGAAAACCCCGCTCACATTCATCGGGATTTGCTGTAACCCACCCCGAATTGGGATAATGAGGGCGGCCGTGGCCCCCAACAGCGGCACAAATGACCAGCGCGGAGCCGGCCGAAGCAACACAAACGCCAGGTGGTTGAGCCGGTTGAAAAACAGGAGGCCCAGCACGATCAGCCCAATAAGGACAACCGAGAGCCATTCGAGGGGCGACGAACCGATGGAAGCCAGGGCTTCGGTGGGCGTTTTAAGGTACCGTAAAAAGGTCGTGTCGAGACGGAATCCCCAGGTGCGGTACATCTCCATATCGATGGTGGTCATGAAACTGACCAGAATCAGCAGCAACGACGTATAGCGGCTAAAGAACCCCGGCAACCAGCGTGACGGCAGAAAAGTCAGTGCCAGCCCCGGTAGCAGACCGGCGTACCCGGCAACCGATAAGTCCATGCGGAGGCCATGCAGCATAATGTCTGGCCAGAGGGTGAGGTCGGCCGTGCCATGAGCCGCCTGATATATCAGAAAAATGCAACGGTTAAACTGGAGCCAGAGTGTCCAGCCAATGCCGTACAAAAGCAACCACAGTACGCGTGTAATCATGTTCAAGTTACGGAAACCAATGTCGATGATAACCACAAAATACATGAATACGTGCCAAACAACGCTACACTATTTATAGGAACGGTGTACAGACTTAGTAAAAGGTAGGTGTATGATTTGGGGTGTTTAAAGTAGAAAAAGTCTCGATTTTGGATAAATAGGTTCTGAAAAGGGCAAATTTTAGAGAGGTTTATATTCAATAGGGCAAACTTATGTTTGGTATTTGAGGGATATGCTTCCGAATTTTATTGTCTTATTTTTGTACACTACGAATTATAATTATGAATTTTTTACAAATTTCGATAAAAATGGGGGTTTGATTTGCGGTTGACTTTATTATTATCTTGTTGGCTATTACATTTGCCAACAGATAATCAACGGTTTGCCGCTACCGTTTAATCGCAACAAAACCTAACATCTATATCGTTTATCATCATGGCAAAGTGCAAACTCGAGTACATTTGGCTTGACGGATACAAGCCCACTCAAAGCCTTCGGTCGAAAACCAAAATCGTAACGGATTTTTCGGGTAAGGTAGAAGACGCTGAAATGTGGTCGTTTGACGGATCATCGACTGAGCAGGCTCCCGGCGGCTCATCGGACTGTCTCTTGAAGCCTGCTTTCGTTTGCCCCGATCCACAGCGCAAAAACGGTTTCCTCGTGATGTGCGAAGTGCTCAATGCCGATGGCACCCCCCACGAGTCGAACGGCCGTGCCACGATTGACGATGATGACAACGATTTCTGGTTTGGTTTTGAGCAGGAGTACTTCCTGTGGGATGTGGCCATCGACAAGCCGATGGGCTTCCCCGCCGAAGGTTTCCCCAAGCGTCCGCAGGGACCATACTACTGCTCGGTAGGTGCCATGAACGCGTTCGGTCGTCATATCGTCGAAGAACACCTGGATGTGTGCCTCGATGCCGGCCTGAACGTAGAAGGTATCAACGCCGAGGTAGCCACCGGTCAGTGGGAGTTCCAGATTTTTGCTAAAGGTGCCAAAGAAGCCGGTGATCAGATTTGGGTAGCTCGCTACCTGCTGGAGCGTATCGGTGAAAAATACAATGTTGCCATCAACTGGCACTGCAAGCCCCTGGGCGATACCGATTGGAACGGTTCAGGTATGCACGCTAACTTCTCAAATACGGCCCTCCGTACTGCGGGTAGCAAAGATGTGTACGATACCATCTGTCAGTCATTTGCGCCGGTAGTGGCAGAACACATTGCCGTGTATGGTGCTGATAACCACATGCGTTTGACCGGCAAGCACGAAACTCAGTCGATTGATACGTTCTCATACGGCGTGTCTGACCGGGGCGCTTCGATCCGTATCCCCATCGCAACGGTGGAGCGGGGCTGGAAAGGATGGCTCGAAGATCGTCGGCCCAACTCGGCTGCTGATCCGTACAAAGTAGCTTCACGTATCATCAAGACCGTGAAGTCGGCCGAGGTGCTCGTATAATGGGTAGGGGTAGGGTTCTATACAATCGCTCAGGTCGCGGTATGTAATCACAACCCGTTTCGGTCGTAAACCAGTTGAATCCAATTACCAACCCCATAAAATCAAACCCCATCTGCCTGGCAGGTGGGGTTTTTCAGTATTGTTGCATTGATTTTTAGCCAATCTGTTTAGTTTTGGCCTTGTTTTCACCGCATATAAATGCCACTGACTTGTTATGTCGAATTACCGTTTCAAAGCCCTCGAAATAGCCCAGAATCGTTACGCTAAACCCGTGACTCCGCCTGCCGAGCGCGTGGCCGATTTTTACGGCGTTAATACATTCAATAAAGAAACCATGCGGGCGCTGCTTTCGCCCGAGGCATACCTCCGTATCACCGAAGCCATTGACACGGGTGGCAAAATTGACCGCGACATTGCCGACGAGGTGGCCAACGCCATGAAGTCGTGGGCCGTATCGCGTGGAGCTACCCACTACACCCACTGGTTTCAGCCGCTGACCGGCTCGACGGCCGAAAAGCACGATGCCTTCTTTGACTTGACGATGGACGGAAAAGCCATTGAGAAGTTCAAAGGGGGAGCTTTGGTGCAGCAAGAGCCCGACGCGTCGTCGTTCCCGAACGGGGGCCTGCGCAATACCTTCGAGGCTCGTGGCTATACTGGCTGGGACCCGTCGTCGCCCGCGTTTCTGATGGACAACGGAGCCGGTGGTAAAACACTCTGTATTCCGTCGGTATTCATCTCGTACACCGGTGAGGCTCTTGACTACAAAACGCCCCTCCTCAAGTCGTTGTCGGCCCTCGACAAGGCCGCTACGGCTGTTTGCCAGTATTTCGACCGGAACATCGACAAAGTAACGGCCACCCTTGGTGCTGAGCAGGAATACTTTGTAATCGACAAAGCCCTGTTTTACGCCCGGCCTGACCTGGTCATGGCGGGCCGTACCGTGTTTGGTCACTCGCCAGCGCGCGGGCAGCAGCTCGAAGACCACTACTTTGGCTCTATTCCGCCCCGGGTTAACGCATTCATGGTCGACTACGAATTTGAGGCCCTGAAGCTGGGTATTCCGGTTCGGACGCGCCACAATGAAGTAGCCCCCGGTCAGTTTGAAGTAGCCCCGACGTTTGAAGAGGTTAACCTGGCCGTAGACCACAACGCCCTGCTCATGGATTTGATGGAGCGTGTGGCCGAGCGGCACGATTTTAAGGTGCTGTTCCACGAAAAACCATTTGCCGGTATCAACGGCAGTGGTAAGCACAACAACTGGTCGATGGGTACCAACACGGGTGTTAACCTGCTCGGACCCAGCACCAAGCCGAAAGAAACGCTCCGGTTTATCACGTTCCTGGTGAACGTAATCAAGGCCGTACACGACCATGCCGATCTGCTGCGGGCCAGTATTGCCTCGGCGGGCAACGAGCACCGGTTAGGTGCCAACGAGGCTCCTCCGGCCATTATGTCGGTGTTTTTGGGTGAAACCCTCACCAAGGCACTCGAAGACCTCGAAACCAAAAACGAAATCGCGCTTAACAAAGGCGATAACGTGTACTACAAGTTAGGCCTGAACCGGATTCCGTCGCTGATTCGGGACAATACCGACCGTAACCGTACCTCGCCGTTTGCCTTTACCGGCAACAAGTTTGAGTTCCGGGCGGTAGGGGGTGCTGCCAACTCATCGTCGACGATGATTGTGCTGAACACCATTGTGGCGGCTCAGTTGCAACAGTTCAAGGCAGACCTCGACGTGCGGTTGAACAACGGGGAGAAGAAAGAACTGGCCATTGTCGACATCCTGAAGCAGTACTATAAAGGATGCAAGCGGATTCTGTTTGAAGGCAACGGCTACTCGGATGAGTGGGTTGAAGAAGCCGCCCGCCGGGGTCTGTCGAACATCAACTCGACGCCCGAAGCGCTGAAAGTTTATCTGAATTCGGAGTCGCTCGATGTGTTCCAGCGAGTTGGCGTTATGGGCCATACCGAGGTGCATTCACGCTACGAAATTGAGCTGGAAAAGTACGTCAAGAAAGTGCAGATCGAAGCCCGTGTGATGGGCGATCTGGCCATTAACCACGTTGTTTCGACGGCGGTGAAATACCAGGCTAAGCTGGCCGAGACGGCTAAAAACCTGGTTGATCTGGGTATGGTGACTGAAGCCGAGCCTGTGAAAGACATCCTTCGGGAGATTTCGACCCGGGTAGCCGTGATTAAGAAGAACGTGGAAGAGATGATCGAAGCCCGCAAGCGCGCCAACAACAAGGCCGATACCGCTGAGATGGCCCGGTTGTATGCTACTGAGGTGATCGGATACTTCGACGGAATCCGGTACGAGGTAGACAAGCTGGAGCAGATTGTTGATGATGAAGACTGGCCGCTGGTGAAATACCGCGAGATGCTCTTTGTGAAGTAAGGGGCGAAGCGGGCCGCTGTGGCATTTCTGCGGGCCGATATGATTAGTTCTGTGCGGGTCTGGTGTTTTGATTAACACCGGACCCGTATTTTTTTAGTTCTGTCCCGACCTCCTGACCATCTCCTGTATCCTGTGCATTCCGACCTGCTTGCGCACCTGACCCGATTGCCCCACCGCGGGGCGGCTACCCCCTGCGAGCGGGAAGCCGCAGCGTTGCTGAGTCAAAGCCTCTCCGACATGGGGGCCGAGGTTCGGCTCGAATCCTTTCGAACGCCCAAAACCTACGTAACGGTGGTGTACTGGCTCATTGGTGGGCTGGTGTTGGGGTTGCTGCTGGTGCGGCCGGGAGCCTGGTGGACGCCCGCCCTGGCGTGGGTGTACGTGGTGCTGGCCTGGCTGTATTTCAATTGGCGATATTCACCCGTGGTGCAGTTTCCGGTATTGCATACAGCCCATAATGTGGTGGGTCGATGGGCCGCCACCACCGACCGGCCTGAGTCGGTCAGGAAGTTGATTCTGATGGCTCATTACGATACCGCCCCGGTATCGGCCCTGTATGGGTCAAGTCAGCGAACGTTTCGGGCGTCGCTTATAATCTCACTGATGCTTATGTTGCTGGCGGCTGTGCTGGCTACGCTTGAGGCTATCGGGGTAGGGTGGGAGTGGCTGCCGTATGCCCGGTACGGACTGGTGGCCTACTTTGTGTTGCAGGCGGTGCTGGGTACCATTGGCTACTACCTGCATGGCTACACCAACGGAGCCAGCGACAACGCAACCGGTGTGGTGGCAGCTCTCAAAACGGCCGACCGACTCCGGCAGAACAAACCGGCCTACGTAGACCTGGAAGTAGTGCTCACCAGTGCCGAGGAGGTTGGGATGCTGGGGGCGTATTATTACGTAGAAAAACACCGCCAAAGCTGGCCGACGGGCAAAACGGCCGCGATCAACTTTGATACGCTGGGGGCTGGTAAACTAACGGTAATCGAACAAACCGGTACCGTTGAGGTTATTCAGTACAAAAATATAGCTACGCAAACGGCCCGCGAACTGCTTCAGGATGAGCCGTTTCTGAGTAAAGCGCAAACCGGGCGCTGGCACACGGCCGATTTTGATAGCGTCTGGTTCGTGCGGCAGCACATCCCCGTTCTGGCGTTGTGTGCGCTCAACGAAAACGGCGAGATGCCTCGGATTCATCGCCCCGAAGATACCATTAGCGCGGTGGATCAGAGACCGTTAGATATAGCGGTTGATCTGGCCGAAGCGGTTTTCCGCCGATTGTCTGTAGCTTTGTAAGTATATGGCAACGAATCAGAATCCGGGCTTTGACCCGAAAGAAATCGAAGAGCTGCGTGCCGAGTGCCGCGAAGAAGGAATCTCGTTTGTGTACATCGAAGATCCCGATCTCGATATGCTCGAGTCGGGCGAGTGCGAGCACATTCAGTTTGTGGGTACCTACAAAGGTCAGGACGTTATTTATGATGCCCTGGTGTACACCCTGCGCTTGCACCACAGTAGCATGGTGTACGAGATGGCAGTTGAACAACTCAAAACCTCGTTTCCGAGCTACGTGCCACCCGAAGAGCGTAAGGCGAATTATAAAATTAGCCCCGAAGATGAGGAAGAAGCCGAAACCGCGCTAACCGAGTTGATTGAGGAGCTGGAAGAAACCGAGGCTGTGAAAGTGCAGGAGCATGTTGAACTTGATCTCGAATCGGACTACGGTATTGCACTCGACGTATGCCTTAACGTAGAAGAAATCAACGAAGAGGTAATTGAAGAGTTCATCCAGAATTTCAACGGCGGCACTCTCAAGCTGGATACAACCCTGTACTCGTTTACCGAAGACGGCGAAGAATAAGGTTTTGGTTTTTAGTTTATGGTTTATCGTTTTGGTTGTTGATGATTAGGTAGTTACGCACGATAAACCAAAACTACAAACCAAAGACTACGAACGGTTTATGTTCACTGGAACTGATTCATACATCGCTACGCGCGAACTCAGCACGGCCGTTAACGCGGCCGTGCTGCTTCAGAAGCCTCTGCTGATCAAAGGGGAACCCGGTACGGGTAAAACCCTGCTGGCGTTCGAAGTAGCCCGCTCACTTGGAAAACCCCTGTACACCTGGCACGTAAAATCGACCACCTCGGCCCAGCAGGGGCTGTACGAATACGATGCGGTGTCGCGGCTGCGTGACTCTCAACTTGCCGACCGAGGCCTCGAATCAGCGCGCATCAACGACCTCTCGAACTACATTCGCAAAGGAAAACTCTGGGAAGCTTTCGAGTCGGAAGAGCAGGCCGTGTTGCTGATCGACGAAATTGACAAGGCCGATATTGAGTTTCCGAACGATCTGTTGCAGGAGCTCGACCGGATGGAGTTCTACTGCTACGAATTGCAACGAACCATTTCGGCCCGGCATCGCCCGGTGGTGATTATCACCTCGAATAACGAGAAAGAGCTGCCCGATGCGTTTCTGCGCCGGTGCTTTTTTCACTACATCCGGTTTCCCGACCGCGAGACGATGGAGCAGATTGTGGCGGTTCATTTTCCCGATTTGCCGCAGGCGTTGCTGGCCAAAACGTTGTCGGCGTTTTACAACATCCGGGACGTAAAGGCGCTCAAGAAAAAACCCTCAACGAGCGAGCTGATCGACTGGGTACGGTTGCTGCTGGCATCGGGCGTCACGCACGACGACCTCACCGACCTCGACACGCTCACCGAGCTGCCGCCTTACCTCGGCGCTTTGCTCAAAAATGAGCAGGACTCGGACTTGCTGGGGGCACTGAAACGAAAGGGAGCCCGACCGTATTGATGAGTAGCAGTAAGCAGTGGCAGTAGGCAGTAGCTGACGCAAGAGTACTGCCACTGCTCCCTGCCACTGCCTACTGCTTACTGCTACTAAACATGTTTCTCGACTTCTTTCTGCTGCTTCGTCAACATCATTTGCCGGTTACCCTACCGGAGTACCTGACGCTGCTTGAGGCTTTGCGGAGCGATGTGGCCGAGCCGACTATCGACGATTTTTACTTCTTGAGTAAAACGACCCTGGTCAAGCATGAACAGCATCTGGATTTGTTCGACCGGGTGTTTGGCCTGTTTGTGACGGGCCGGGAGTCGGTTGGGGCCGAAGGCTTGCCCGATATTCCGCCCGAGTGGCTTCGCGATGCCATGCAGCGGTCTCTGAGCGACGAAGAAAAAGCGGCTCTGGAAGCGGCCGGGGGGCTCAATGCGCTCTGGGAGCGTTTCCGGAAATTGCTTCAGGAGCAGGACGAACGCCATGAAGGTGGTTCAAAGTGGATTGGAACGGGCGGGACGTCGCCCTTTGGCGCGGCCGGTTATGCCCCCGAAGGCTTCAAAACCGACAAAGGTGCGCCCGGCAAGGGGAGCGGGCGGGCGCTGAAAGTTTGGGAAGACCGAGCTTACAAAAACTACGCCGACGATATTGAGTTGAATACCCGGAACCTCAAAATGGCCCTGCGCCGGTTGCGGATTCTGACGCGTGAAGGGGCCGACAATGAACTGGACATCGACGGTACCATTGACCGAACGAGCCGCAACGCGGGGATGCTCGATATTCAGATGCAGCCTTCTCGTCAGAATCGGGTCAAAGTGCTAATGCTGTTTGATGTAGGCGGTTCAATGGACGAACATATCGAACTCTGCAACCAGTTGTTTTCGGCGGCCCGCTACCAGTTTAAGCATCTGGAATTTCTGTACTTTCATAACTGCGTGTACGAAACGCTCTGGAAAGATAATACGCGCCGGAAAGACCGTATTCCGACCTGGGAGGTGCTCCATAAATACAACAAAGAGTACAAGGTCATTTTTGTGGGCGACGCCAGCATGTCGCCCTATGAAATTACGGCCCCCAAGGGTAGCGTGGAGCATTACAACGAAGAAGCAGGCCTGGTGTGGCTCAATCGGTTCAGGGAGCAATACCCGCATTTGGTGTGGCTCAACCCCATGATTCCGGCGTATTGGTCGTACACCCAGAGCATCGACATCGTGCGGAAATGGTCGGGCAATCGGATGTTTCCGCTCACGCTCAATGGCCTGACGGGCGCCATGAGAAGCCTGAAAAATCCGAAAGTGACGTTTGACGTGTAGACAGGCCACCGGCCATCCGTTTGAGGCTACTACTGGCGGGACTTTATTTCTTTAACAAGTTTACTTCTGTAGATAAACTTGCTTGCAACAGAATAGAGTAGCCAGAGAATCAAGGCCGCAAAGAAATAACTAAACGAGTCTTTCATAATATAGAGGGCTAAAACTATTGTCAGGGCGACAATTGAGAGACTGCCAATCAAATTCCTGGTGGAAAAAAATGTGCTATTCAAAACTCGCTCTTCAGCATACAGTTCATCTAATGTCATTTCGGAAGGTTTCTTTTTGGTAGCCATTGGTCGGAGGTAAAGTCGGGTGAGATGAAAGAAATTGGAACCCTACAAATTGAGATTGTATTTATCTTGTTGACTCGAAGGGACTGAAGGTCGCTTTAAATTAAGCTAAAATAATCAGTATCTTGCCTGAAATAGCCCAAACAGTAGTAAAAAGTGCATTTGTTTTACCAGCCCGATTCTATTTCTCAACTGACCGAAGATGACTCCCGTCATGCCGTTAAAACCCTTCGGCTGGGTGCGGGCGATTCTATTGCCGTGACCAACGGGCGGGGCACCCGCTTCGATGCCCAAATCACAAAAGCCGACGCCCGGCAGTGCGCCTTTCGGATTCTCGACGAGCAGTACACACCCGCCCGCCCTTTCTCGGTGCGCATTTGCGTGGCCCCGACCAAAAACATTGACCGGATTGAGTGGTTTGTGGAGAAAGCCGTTGAGCTGGGTATCGAACGAATCAGTTTTTTCTTTGGGCAACATTCCGAACGGCGGGTGCTCAAGCTGGAGCGGCTCGAAAAAATTGCCATAGCCGCCATGAAACAGTCGCTGCAAAGCTGGATGCCCCAACTGGATGAGGCCCTGCCCCTCGAAAAGCTGCTGCCTACCATCACCGAGGGTCAACGGTTTATTGCCCATTTGCCCGCCGATGCTCCGCCGGAACATTTGTTCAGCAAGGCCACAATAAACGGTAGCTACACGGTGTTAATCGGACCAGAGGGTGACTTTGCGCCCGCTGAATTAAGTGCCGCCCAACAGGCTGGTTTTGCGCCGGTAACGCTCGGCTCGAACCGGCTCCGAACCGAAACCGCAGCCCTCGCGGCCTGCCAGATTCTAAACCTGAAAAATACGGAACTGTGATTGCGCGGATGAACCTGATTGTGATGCCATCGCGCCGACCAGCATACGTACCGTATACATATCGCTAAACGTACAGCCCTGATTTACGATGAAAAAGATACTCAGTACATTACTTATTCTGCATTGTGCCTTCTTCATGGCCCCGGCTCAGGCGCAATACGCCTATAAAATTGCCAAACTGAAGTACAACGGTGGGGGCGACTGGTACGCCAACAAAACCTCGTTGCCTAACCTGATTAAGTTTGCCAATCAGAACCTGCGCATGAACATCTTCCCCGAAGAAGACATTGTGGAGGTGGGCAGCCCCGACCTGTTCAGCTACCCGTTTGTGCACCTCACCGGACACGGAAACGTACTGTTTTCGGCGGCCGAGGCTCAGAACCTGCGCCGGTATCTGATGTCGGGCGGGTTTCTGCACATCGACGATAATTACGGCATGGACAAGTTTATCCGGCGCGAGATGAAAAAAGTTTTTCCGGAGCTGTCGTTTGTCGAATTACCCTTCAATCACCCCGTTTACAGCCAACGGTTCAAGTTTTCGACGGGTTTACCCAAGGTTCACGAGCACGATGGCAAGGCTCCGCAGGGGTTTGGTTTGGTCTATCAGGGACGTTTAGTCTGTTTTTACAGTTATGAGTGTGACCTTGGCAACGGTTGGGAGGATCAGAGCGTTTACAATGACCCTGAACCCGTTCGGCAACAGGCACTTCGGATGGGGGCCAATCTATTGCAATACGCGACAACGTCCAATTAAACCCGGCTTTAAACCGATTAGAGCGGGTATATTCAAGGTTTAATCGTATTTTTGTTTAAAATAAACGTTCAAAACAATTCCACTGTGGTTGCTATCGTCGCTTTTGTGGGGCATTGGTATCTGTCCCTGTTTTGCCAGACATTCTTTCTGCACCGCTATGCTGCCCATAAGATGTTCACCATGAGCAAATTCTGGGAGCGTTTCTTTTATTTCCTGACGTACGTCTCGCAAGGGTCGTCGTATTTGAGTCCACGGGCTTACGCCGTGTTGCACCGAATGCACCACGCATTCAGCGACACGCCCAAAGACCCGCACTCTCCCCATCACACGAAGAATCTTCTGACGATGATGTGGAAAACCAAAAACATTTACAATGCCGTGCTGCACCGCACCCAGAAGGTGGAACGTCAGTTTGACCGGAACTACCCGGAGTGGGCATTGATCGAGAAAGTAGGCGACTCGTGGATCTCGCGGGCGGGCTGGGGTATCGCCTACGCGCTGTTTTACATTTTCGCGTTCCTGTATCTGGACATGCACTGGGCCTTCTTCTTCCTGTTGCCCATTCACTTCCTGATGGGACCCATCCACGGCGCTATCGTAAACTGGAGCGGTCATAAGTACGGTTACCAGAACTTCGACAACCACGATAAGTCGCGTAACTCGCTTATGCTGGATTTTCTGATGATGGGCGAGCTGTTCCAGAACAATCACCACAAGCGGCCGAACTCGGCTAACTTCGGGGCTAAATGGTTCGAAATGGACCCCACGTACCCTGTAATTAAAGGCCTTGAGAAGCTGAAAATTATTAAGATGCGCCCGACCAAAGGTGCGTCGGAAGAGTTTGAAACCGGCCACGAGCGTCGCATCGAAGAGCACGCGTAACCCGGTTTTCGTATCGAATTGAAACGCCCCGCTACAGAGAGTAGCGGGGCGTTTTGTTTATTCCGAAGCGAGTACCACGTTCGTAATAGCTTCGACTTGATTAATGACCTGCCCTTCGGGGAGGGTGGGTAGTGCATCGAAATAGGTATAGCCCCAGCCGACGGCGGCAAACGGGATACCTACGGCCAGAGAGGCTTCCCAATCGCGAAGCTCGTCGCCCACACAGAGCGTTTGGGCGGGCGAAACGCCACTTAGCCGGAGTACCTTACTGAACGCTTTCGCCTTACCAAAAATGGCAGTTCCGCAAACATAGTCGGTGATGGTTGCAGAACACGCTGGCCCCAGTACCCGCCGGATATTGGCTTCGGAGTTGGAGCTGACAATGGCCAGACGAACACCCGCCTGATTCAGTTGCGTCAATAACTCCGGGATGCCCTCAAACAGCCGCACTTCGGTAATAGACTGGGCCATGCGCCGACGAACGCTGTAAGCGATGAAAGGCACCTTCCACGGGGCAATCCCAAAATGACGGATTAGCCCCCGGGCACCCATCGTCCGCAGGGTGTTCAGTTCGGTATCCAGAATCGGCCGGGTACCATATTGCCCCGCTACGGCGTTGAACGTGCGCAAAAACAGGGAGAACGAATCGGCCAGGGTGCCGTCAAAATCGAAAATGACGAGTTGGTACTTCATAGGGGCAAATTAGAGGCAAACCCGGAGAAAATGGCGCGGGCTGTCTGGTTTATCCTCCCCAATGTGACTGTTGGCGGTACTTGTTGTATAGCTTTGCACCCGTTTACCAACCGGTCCGTTGGGGCCAAGCAAAGCCGAATGATTACCAAACCCCGATTAATTGCCCTCGACGCCGACGATACGCTGTGGGCCAACCAGCCCCATTTCGATCAGGCCGAAGCCGACCTCAAAGCCTTTCTGACACAATACGGTACGCCCACCGAACTCGACGAGGCCCTGCGACAGGTACAGATCGAAAACCTGCCCCTGCTGGGCTACGGAGCCAAGGGATTTACGCTTTCCATGATTGAGGTGGCTATTAAGCTGACGGGGGGGCAGGTAACGGGTACGGCCATCCAGTAAATTATTGATCAGGGTAAAAACCTGCTGCGGTTTCGGATTGAGTTGCTCGATGGCGTTGAAGAGGTGCTGGATGCACTGACGCCCCAATATTCACTGATGCTCCTGACGAAGGGCGATTTGCTGGATCAGGAAAGTAAGCTGGCTCGATCTGGCATTGGGGCCTATTTTAGCCATGTGGAGATCGTCAGCGAAAAAAATGAAGCTGCTTACCAGAAAATACTGGATCGGTATGGCTTGCAACCAGCCGAGTTTCTGATGATTGGTAACTCGCTCAAATCGGATATTTTGCCCGTGGCGGCTTTGGGAGCTCAGGCTATCTACATTCCTTATCATACCACCTGGCACATTGAGCAGGTTACCCCACCCGATACGGATATCCAGTACCTGCAGCTCGATAGTCTGCGCGATTGCCTGCCCCTTCTGCTAAGTGAATGAACAATGTAAAATGCGCATTCAGTACTGGACATCCGGACTTCAGACACTGGACTTTAGACTTGCTACCTCTATATGTGGAGGTCTAACGTCTAATGTCCAACATCTAATGTCCAGTACTGAGCTTAGTACATATAAGCGGTTGGCTAATTGCGTTCGGGCAACTGCTGCAGAGGTATTATCTTGCGCTCAAACTGAATCAACAATCTACGCATAGTATGGATTCTATCCTTCCCCTTCCCGCCCAGGCCGTTAAGCCGGGCACCAGTACAGGCCAGCAATTTTGGCACACCTCCGACAAAACCATTGATTCATATTCACCCGTCGACGGCAAGCTCATGGCACGGGTGTACACCTCAACCCGTGCCGACTACGACCGGGTAATCGAGACAGCCCGGCAGGCTTTTGAGCAGTGGCGACTAGTACCCGCTCCCCGCCGGGGCGAAATTGTCCGGCAAATGGGCGAGCAGTTCCGGCTCTACAAAACCGACTTGGGTAAGCTGGTAAGCTACGAAATGGGTAAATCGCTACAGGAAGGGCTGGGCGAAGTGCAGGAGATCATCGATATCTGCGACTTCGCTGTGGGCCTCTCGCGGCAACTGTACGGCCTTACCATGCACTCGGAGCGCCCGGCCCACCGCATGTACGAGCAGTGGCACCCGCTGGGTGTGGTGGGTATTATCTCGGCGTTCAACTTTCCGGTGGCTGTCTGGTCATGGAATGCTATGATTGCCCTCGTTTGTGGGGATGTGTGCGTCTGGAAACCGTCGGAAAAAACACCGCTTACCGCTCTGGCCTGCCAGCAGATTATTGGCGATGTGCTCCGGAATAACGATGTGCCCGAGGGGGTATCGTGCCTGGTAACGGGTGGCCGTGATACGGGCGAGTGGCTCACCCGCGACCCGCGTGTGGCCCTCGTGTCTGCTACGGGGAGCACCCGTATGGGACGGGCCGTGGGAGCAACCGTAGCCGAGCGTATGGGCCGGTGCCTGCTCGAGCTGGGGGGTAACAACGCCATTATTGTCTCGCAACATGCTGATCTGAACGTGGCGATTCCGGCCATTGTGTTCGGGGCTGTGGGTACGGCTGGTCAGCGGTGTACGACCACCCGACGGCTGATTGTGCACGAAACCGTGTACGAAGATGTGAAAGCGCGGTTGGCGAAAGCCTACGGGCAATTACGCATTGGTAATCCGCTCGAAGAAACAAACCACGTGGGGCCGCTGATCGACAAGGGGGCCGTAGAGGGCTATCTGGCCGCGGTTGAGGCCGTACAGCAGGCGGGTGGCCGGTTTGTGGTGGAGCCGGGTGTGCTGGAGGGCGAAGCCTACACATCGGGGTGCTATGTGCGCCCGTGCATTGCCGAGGCTCAAAATAACTGGGCCATCGTACAGCACGAAACCTTCGCGCCTATTCTGTACCTGATGAAGTACCAAACCATCGATGAAGCCATTGCCCTGCAAAACGGGGTGCCTCAGGGGCTTTCGTCGTCAATTTTTACGCTCAACCTCCGCGAAGCCGAGCAATTCCTGTCGGCGGCTGGTTCCGACTGCGGCATTGCCAATGTTAACATCGGCACGTCGGGAGCCGAAATCGGGGGCGCGTTTGGGGGTGAAAAAGAAACAGGTGGGGGCCGCGAATCGGGGTCCGATGCCTGGAAAGCCTACATGCGTCGCCAAACCAATACCATCAACTACGGCACAACGCTACCCTTAGCACAGGGTATCAAGTTTGATATTTGAGAATTGGCCGGTGAAAACGGCGCTTGATTCGCCTATGTATGGACTCAGGTTGACCTCAAGCGACGAAGCTGAAGGTTAGCCTGAGTTTGTTGTTTTACTAGTTTATATTTGACTTGTATTATATAAATACTGTATTGTTGTATTACGGCAGCTTTTCCTGATACAACATGACGCTCAACACAAACCTACCCGGTCCGGTACCGCCTAACTGGCACCGGGCCATAACCGAAACGGAACTCGAATTACCGTTTTTTGTCAGCTCTATTCCGGCCGGGTTTCCCAGCCCCGCCGACGACTACATCGACCTCAAACTCGATCTGAACAAGCTCGTGGTGGCCAACCCTATGGCTACCTATTACGTGCGGGTTTCGGGCGATTCGATGATTGACGACGATATCCATGATGGTAACATCCTGGTGGTCGACCGGTCGTTGACGGCTCAGCCGGGCGATGTGGTCATTTGCTGCGTCGATGGGGAATTTACAGTGAAGCGGTGGCAACGAGCCGGCCGGATGATTGTGCTTTTGCCCTCAAATCCTGATTATGAGCCTCAATACGTGCATCCCGGTCAGAAATTTGAAATTTGGGGGGTAGTCACGTTCTCGATTCGTAACCTCCGACGTCGGGGCAACGGCTGAACTATGTACGCACTCGTTGACTGTAATTCGTTTTACGCATCCTGCGAACGGGTATTTAACCCCAAACTCAACGGTCGGCCGGTGGTGGTGTTGAGTAACAACGATGGCTGTGTGATTGCCCGTTCCGACGAGGCTAAAGCCGTAGGTATAGCTATGGGTGCCCCGTTTTTTCAGATACATAACCTCGTTAAACAACACGATGTCGCTGTTTACAGCAGTAATTATGCGCTCTACGGCGATATGTCGGACCGGGTTATGCAAACCCTGGCGCATTTTGTGGCCGAGGTAGAGGTGTATTCCATTGATGAGGCTTTTATGAGCCTGTCGGGGTATGAACGGACTCAGCCCGATTTGGCGCAGTTTGCCCAGCAGTTACGGCAAACCGTGAAGCAGTGGACGGGTATTCCGGTATCCATCGGGATCGGCCCTACCCGTACGTTGGCCAAATTGGCTAACCAATGGGTCAAGCAACAGAAAATATCCGGTGGTGTATGCTGGCTGCAAAACCCTGATCAGATAGGGCAAGTGCTTAATGCTTTCGCCGTGAACAACGTGTGGGGCATTGGTCGGCAGTACGGTAAACTGATGGAGCGCCACGGCATACAAACAGCGGGCGACCTCACCCGCCAAACCGACGACTGGGTGCGCCGAACCATGACGGTTGATGGGCTCCGGCTCGTGATGGAGTTGCGTGGGGTATCGTGCCGGGAGCCCGAAAATCGGCTGGGTGATGCTCACGATCCCAAAAAAGCGATTGCCTGTTCGCGGAGCTTTGGGAAGCCCACCAACGAGTATGCGATTTTATCGGAGGCTGTTGCGACGTTTGTGGGGCGGGTAGGGCGTAAACTACGGGCGCAGCAGTCGGCCGCTAATTTGCTCACGGTGTTTATCCGGACAAACAAGCACCGGCCCGATTTGCCCCAACAACAGGCCCACCGTACGATCACCTTGCCGGTAGCCACTAACCACACACCCGACCTGCTCGAATCGGCTCTGCACCTGCTCAAATCACTTTGGCTACCTGAGCACCTGTACATGAAAGCGGGGGTGATGGTGTCGGGGCTGGTGCCAGAGGGGAGTTGTCAAACCGACTTGTTTGCCTCTCCGCCCGACCCTCGCAGGGCCCGGCTGATGAACCTGATGGACGAACTGAACGGATCAATGGGCCTTGAAACGGTTCGGCTGGCGGCTGAGGGGCCAAGCCAAAGGTCGGGTAAAGCCCGCTGGGATGGACGACGCGATCATCTGTCGGCGCAGTTTACCACCCGCTGGAGCGACCTGCTGACGGTGTAACCGGGAGGAAGGGGCAGGTATTCTGTTAGCAAAAGCAGCAGGCACAGCAAGGGATGCTCAACGACTGGCTCAATGGGGCAAAAAACTGAAGGTTCGGTTTTGGTAATACGGGCGTTTGAGGAGTTCTTCCATACCCGCAAACGATTGGTACGGGCCACTGGCAATCAGGGCGTTGGCGAGCCAGATCGGGAAATCGCCACCGGGGTCGACCTGAAATAAATACTCAATACGCATCCGTTGGGGAGTAATCTGCTGAACCGTCCACAGCGACCGCCAATGCGGAATCCTGACCACGCCCTTGCGTTCGGGCACCATGCCCGGTACGTTGTTCGCCCGGATGTGCAGGATACGGGTGGCCGGGTCCATCTGAAACGTCATGTGCATAACCAGGTCCCGGTTCGAGGTGGGCCAGGGCATGTCGGTTTCGTTGTAGTAGTAAAACTCGTGGTCGTTGATGCGCTTGACCAGGTATGCCTGCTCCACCCGGAATACTGCCTCTTTGTAGTGGTCAATGTCTGAGATAAAAGCTACCAGTTGCGCCATTGTGCCGTTTACTTCACAGTTGACCTTAATCTCTTTCCGCCGACTGCCGGGCATGGGTCGTGAGTACACCCGAATTCCGTTTTTGTCTTTCTCTAGCTTCCAGTGATCGGTTTGCTGGGGCAGCGTTACCGATGTATTCACCGGTGGATCGGCCAAAAACAGGCTGCTCAAAAACAAGGCTTTCAACACAACGAGGGGCATGGGTTAAGCGGGTTTTTGTTGAAAGATAAGCAAGCCGGGCCTGAAAGCCAAAGCGGCCTGAGGATAACCCCAGGCCGCTTTCGGAATTGTCAGATGACTGATGACTTACATGCTTCCTCCGATAAACTCAACCGTGTCGACGGCGAAGAGGGGCTTCTGCTTGGCATCGGGATTCACCAGTACAAAATACAGCTTGTGCATACCCTCAGGCGCTTTGGTGAGAGGTACCGAAACCGCACCAATTGAGCCCGGCTTCACCACCGCCGAACCGAGAAGCTGACCTGTTTCTGAGCCTAACCGGACTTCGAGTTTACCACCAGCCAGGCGCTCATCGGCCGCGACAGCCGCTACGTTGAGGGCATTGATACCCGTCAGGTCAATGTCGTTGAAGTGGAAATGGCTACCCGATTGCGTACCAATGGCTACTTCGGTTTTGGTGCCGGGCAGTTCAAACTTCATCATGTTGCGGCCGCCGTCGTATTGACTGGCTTTCAGGCGTGGGCTACGCAGAGCTACTGTTGTGCTACCCGTGAGCGGGCCTACTGAGCCATTACCTTTGTCGGTGTACGAGGCCGTAAATACATACGAGCCGGGCTTTTTCTGCGGAGCCATTACATAAGCACCTTTTACGGGCTGCCGTTGTACAGCCTTGCTATCGCCCAGCGACAGAATGTACCGAACCATGTCTTTGGCTTCGTCTTCTTTCAGCTGTGGGTGGGCGCTCATGGCCTGCTCACCCCACACACCACCACCACCGGTGATGACCTTGCGGGCCAGTTTGTTCAGGGCTGTGTTGTCTTTCCGGTATTTGTCGGCTACTTCGGTGTAAGCAGGTCCAATCGATTTTTTGTCGATAGCGTGGCACGACTTACAATCGCTCAGCTCGATCAGACGACGGCCCGTTGAGAAGCCCGTGTTAGCCTGGTGGCCCTGAGCAAGCATCGTTTTGTCGAACCCTTCGAGGTAGTTGATGGTCATGGTCACATCGTCGGCGCTGATTTTGCCACCTTTGAGCGTACCATCTTCCTTATCGGCCACCTCTACTTCGTACTCTACGGGGCGGTTTTCGAAGTAGAACGTCTTGTTACCTTTTACGGCCAAAGCCACGGTGGGCTCCTCGTTACCTACCTTGATTTCGAGGTTGCGGCTGGTTGTGTTACCGGCAGCGTCGGTCACTTTGAGCGTAGCCTGATACACGCCCGGCTTAGCGTACGTAAAGCTTGGGTTGGCCTGCGTGCTCTTGGGCAGCCCTTTGCCAAACGTCCACTCATACTTGAGCGCGTCGCCGTCGTAGTCCATCGTTCCTTTCGAGTCGAAGGCCACCTTCAGCGGAGCGGCTCCTACTTTTTTGCTTACCGAGGCCATTACAACGGGTTTCCGGTTGCCGGCATTGTACGTGATACGGGTCAGGCGGGCATCGTCGTTCTGAGCAAACCAGCGCGTGCCGTACTCGAGTACGTACAGCGAGCCATCGTTGGCAAACTGCATATCGATGGGGTGCGAAAACTTGGTACCCGGCATGAACCGCTCCATTTTCACGAAGTCGCCGTCTTTGGTCATCGTTACCGGATTAATCCAGTCGCGCATCCAGTCGTAAGCGAAGAATTTACCATCGTAATGACGGGGGAACTTCACGGCCGTTTCTGGAAAATCGTCGTAGTAGTACACGGGGCCACCCATGGCGTTACGACCACCTTTGCCCACAATTGAGCCAAACTCAGGCGAGTCGGCGTAGGGGTAGTAGATGAAGGCTTTCTGAGCGGGGGGTAACTCGCGCAGACCCGTGATGTTGCGTGAGTAGTTGATTGGCTTGGCCGGGTCGTTGGCGGGGCCGCTGGTGCTGTCGGCAAAATTATACTGCCGGTAGGGACGGTTGTCGGCTACGAACAAAGGCCAACCGAAGTAGCCTGCTTTGCGGGCCTGATTGATCTCGTCGTGTCCACGGGGGCCGCGTTTTTCGCTGTTTTCACCGGCATCGGGGCCTACTTCGCCCCAGTACAGGAATCCTGTGCGCTGATCTACCGAAATCCGGTAGGGGTTCCGGTTGCCCATCACGTAAATTTCAGGGCGGGCACCGGGGGTTCCTTTCGGGAACAGGTTGCCTTCAGGGATATCGTAGCCACCTTCCGGGCGGGGTTTAATCCGCAGAATTTTACCGCGCAGGTCGTTCGTATTGCTCGACGAAGTCAGAGCGTTGTATTTTTTGCGGTCGGGGCGGTCATCGCTCGGTGAGAAACCGTTTGAGTAAAACGGGTTGGTGTTGTCACCGGTTGAGAGGTACAGGTTGCCCTGACGGTCCCACGCAATCGAGCCAGCTGTGTGGCAGCAATCGTCTTTGTCGTACGTCCGGTGCTCCGTTACTGTGAGCAGAATCTGCTCGGTGTTCAGCAGCAGTTCGTCCTTCACATCGTCCCACTTCATCCGCACAAGCCGGTTGTTCGAGTCGGGCTTCACGGCGGAGTAGTACAGGTACACCCACTTGTTCTCGTTAAACTTGGGGTCGATGTTTACGCCCATCAGGCCGTACTCCCGGTCGTAGTGAACCGGCAGGTTGGTTACCAGCTTCGTGGTTTTGGTCTTGGGGTTGTAGAGTTTGACGGCTCCTTTACGCTCCGTAAACAAAACCTTCCCGCTGTTCATCACCACCAGTTCGGTTGGCTCGTCGAGTTTCTCAGCCAGCACCTCCTGGTTAAATCGGTTTTCTTCCGGGTAAGGCATGGTTTTGGCCGCGCTGTATTTCAGCTGCTTCGCCATGGCCCATTTCATACCGCCGAGCAGGTTTTGCAGGAAAACCGGGTTCGTGTAGGTTTCGTCGGGGTGGCCAAAGTTGGTATAGAACGCCTTGCCACCATCGTACTCATGATACCAGATCATGGGGTGGTCGGCACCCATTTTGCCATCCTTGTAGGTGGTCTCGTCGATCTTGACCAGTACGTTTACGTCTTTATTAAAGTTTTTAAAGTCGTAAAACTCGTCTTTAATCTTCCAGCGCTCGGGGAATCCGAACATCGACGGGTGCTCTTTATTCACCACGTAAGCCTCCCCAGTTTGCACGTTGGGGTTGCCGGGGTGGCTGGCAAACTGCCCGCCCGCGAGTTTGGTGTACCACGGCCAGTTGTACTCGGTGTCGGTGGCTGCGTGGATACCTACATACCCTCCGCCGGCCTGAATGTACCGCTCAAAAGCGGCCTGTTGCGCATCATCGAGCACATCGCCGGTGGTGCTCAGAAACAGTACAAGACCATACCGCTTGAGGTTGGTCTCGGTAAACTTACCCGCATCTTCGGTTGTGTCAACGGCAAAGCCGTTTTCCTGTCCCAGCTTCATCAGCGCACGCTGACCGGCCGGAATCGACGAGTGCCGGAAGCCCTTGGTCTTGGAGAATACCAGCACCCGGTTGAGGGCCGGGGCAGCTTGTTGCGCCCAGCTGGCCGTAGTGGCCATCAGGCATCCGGCCAGAAGCGCCGACCGCCAGGGGCGAAAGGATTTAAACATAGATTATAAAACGTAGAAAGTGCAAACTCAGAATTATATTCTTAAAACGCCGAAACCGACAAATTATAACCATCAAAGATACAAGAGGAAAAAATACATAGTACGGTCGGGCGGAGGAAAGTTGTCGCCTTGGGCTGAGGACGGGGCGAATGGCCAATCCGTACCTTTCGGGAAGGGGGGATACAAAAAAACGAACCGCCCAAATTGAGCGGTTCGTTCGGGTCAGATACGCCCCGGTTTATAGCCGGTGGCCGTATATCCGATTAGCTGATGGCGATCTGCTTCACGGTGGGTTCCTCCACTTTGGGAGCTACTTTAGGTAGGGTCACGTTCAGAATACCGTCGGTGTACGAGGCCTGAATAGCCTCGGTGTCGACGTTTTTGGGTAAGCGGAAGCTGCGCTCAAAGGCCGCATAGCCAAACTCCTGCCGGGTGTACGTTTCGGCTTTCTCTTCAGTTTGGGCTTCCTGCTTAAACGAAAGGGTCAGTTTATTCTGCTCCACGCTTACCGTAAATTGGTCTTTTTTGAGACCGGGCGCAGCCAGTTGCAACTGGTAAGCCGTCTCGGTTTCTTTTACATTCACTGCCGGAACTGCCGTAGCGGGTTTCTGGTAGCGAACAATGGCCGGGCGGCCAAAAAGCGAGTCGAACAAAGTAGGTAAGGTGTTATAACGAACAAGCGTTGCCATTGTATGTTGCTGTTTTGGGTGTTTCTAAATCAGTTACACTCCTCTTTAGTCAAATCCTGTGCCGATAGCAATTTGCCTAATTTGTAATGACAAAATGGCTTATTTAGTGATGATAGAGTCAAAAAGACAGACAAAATGACTTGTTTATACCTTTGAGGTAGTACAGGACGGCAGAAATGGATGGGATCAGATGTAGGAAAAGGCCACAAGCTAGCCAGCTTTTTGGGCGTCACTCATTCGTAAGTACCTTCTTGTGAGATAGACACTCATCGCTTACTGTCTATAGCCCCCAGGTTATTTGCAAGGTATTAATCAACGGGTTAATGGCCACAAGAACGGCAACAACCCAAATTTAACATAGGTCTATCTTGGCCGCTACCCCCTAAATATCTATTTTTAGGGCCATTAAAAGTTACTAGTACCTACCAACATCTTTTTTGTACAAAACAATGATGCGACGTTTCCTGAAGTTGTCGATTGGGGTTATTGCTGTCGGGTTGAGTATGTCGGCTACTGCCCAGCAAACTGCCGCGGATTATTTCGAGAACGGAATAAGCAAGAGTAAGGCGGGCGATTTTGCCGGGGCATTACAGGCGTTCAGTATGGCTATCACCATGAACCCCGAAAATGCACCGAGCTACTACAACCGGGGGTTGGCTAAGGCTAACCTGAAAGATCACCGGGGGGCTATTCTGGACTACGACAAAGCCATTGACCTGAACCCGAAAGACTCTTACGCGTTTTTGAGCCGGGGCCTGAGCAAAAGCAAGCAGGACGACCACCGCTCAGCTATTGTTGATTACGGGCGGGCTATTGAACTAAACCCCAACGATGCGCAGGCATATTACAACCGGGGTAGCAGCCGTACCCGGCTCGATCAGCACCGGGGAGCGTTGCAGGATTTCAGCCGAACCATCGAACTGGAGCCCAACAACATCAACGCGTACTACGCTCGCGGGATTACCAAACAGAAGCTCGAAGACTGGAGTAGCAGCATTACGGACTTTACCAAAGTGGCCGAACTGAACCCCAAGCGGGCGCAGGCCTACGCGGGCCGGGGCGAATCGAGAATTCACCTCAACGATTTTGCCGGTGCCGTGCAGGATCTGAACAAAGCCATTGAGTTTGAAAGCAACGATGCTGATTCCCACTATTTCCGGGGCTTTGCCAAAAGTAAGCTCGAAGATTACAAAGGAGCTTACACGGATTTCGACCGGGCTATTGCGCTGGCTCCGAACAACTTCCGGGCGTATTATGGCCGGGGCATGTGCCGGAGCAAACTGAACGATCAGAAAGGGGCCATTCAGGATTTTAATATGGCCGTTGAAATGAACAACGGTAACACCGAAGGTAAGGTGTACTACACGGGCAAGATTACCCGGCCTATACTGGACAATCTGCGCAACGTGGTACAGGAGCGGAATAAGATCAACGATCTGTCGGCCGAGCGTTCGGAGGCTTATTTCAGCCGGGCTGTGAGCCGCAATAAGCAGGGCGACTCTAAGGCGGCCATGCTCGATCTGAACCACGCCATTGAACTGAACCCAACCTATGCCGAAGCGTACTTTACGCGTGGAATTATCCGCTCGCAGCAGGGCGATCAGAAGGGGGCCATCATGGATTGCAACAGTGCCATCAAACTGAACCCACGGTACGGGGAGGCTTTCTACGTGCGGGGCATTATCAAGCATAGCCTCGGTGACGACAATGCCGGTTGCCTCGATCTGTCGAAGGCTGGTGAGTTAGGGTACACGCCCGCCTACAAAGTCATCAGTGAATACTGTAATTAAGCGTAACGTCTGAAAAGGAGTGCGTAGGGCCGACGCCGGGTAATACCGGGTCGGCCCTACGTATTTTGGAGCTGTGAGAGAATAGATAATGGATAATGTAAAATGAATAATGTTTCTGCTGATTATCAGCTAGTTAATCATTCGTTTTTCACTATTCATTGCACAGTTCATTCTGGATTAGTACCTAACGTGAATTATGGACAATACGCACGGTAAAGTCCTTGTCCTACAAGTAGTTGCTGACGCAAGGGCCTTCGACAGGCTCAGGCTGACCGCAAATTTGTGAGCTGCCCGTCAGCCTGAGCCTGTCGAAGGCCCTTGCGTCAGCTATTATGCATAATTCACGTTACCTACTTTCCGAAAAAGCACGTCGGCGAAGTAGTGTTTGCAATCGGTAAACCACTTAGTCAGCGCAAACCCCGACTGCCGGGCCAAATGCTCAATATCGGGCCGGGTGAATTTGCGCGAAATTTCGGTGTGAATCACCTCGCCCGCTTCAAAAGAAACGGTCTGCTGGAGGTCTTCAATTGTCACCGTCTGTTTTTTCTGGCTCACCAGATAGCTACGGGCTTCGCCGGTTTCGGGGCTGTAGGTTTCATAGTGATCAAAAGCCGACAGGTTGAAGTTGGCACCCAGTTCGCGGTTGATTCGGCGGAGTAAGTTCAGGTTGAACGCCCTGGTAAGTCCCTGTCGGTCGTTGTAGGCGGCATGAATCACAGCCGGGTGTTTTTGCAGGTCGAAACCCGTTAGCATCAGGTCGCCGGGGCGCAGGGCCTCGCTGATAGTCCTGAAAAAATCAACGGCCTCGGCCGGGGCAAAGTTACCAATGTTCGAGCCCAGAAAAAGGACCACCAACCGGCTGCTCTCGTCGGCCCGCCGTTGGCTCAGTTGCGCAATGGCGGTCAGGTACTCCGCGTGTTGGGGATTAACGGTCAACTGCGGCCACTGCGATTGTATATCGGTTGTCAGTTCCCGGAGGGCATCGGCCGATATGTCGACAGGGGCGTACGTAAACGAAGCGTTTTGCGCCCCAAAGTATTCCAGCAGAACCTTGGTTTTCAGGCCGTCGCCCGCACCCAGCTCAATCAGCTCGAAGGGTTTGCCGTCGTGGCTGAAGCAGTGCAGAAGGTCGGCCTTGTGGGTATCCAGAATCTCGTACTCCGACCGGGTCAGGTAGTACTCGGGCACGTGCATGATCTCGGCAAACAGACGGCTCCCTTCAGCATCATAGAAAAAACGTGACGAGATGCGCTTCGGAGTCTTGTTCAACCCTTCGCGTACTTCCCGGGCCAGATCAAGCCGGTCGGGGGCGTCGGTGGTAGCGGTCAGCTCAGCATGAGCCGGATGCCGGTGTATTGCCATCGTTTGTCGGGTTGAAAAAAGTTGCGATACGTGGGGCGGCTATGGCCTTCGGGGGTGGCTACGGAGGCTCCGCGTAGCACCATTTGCCCACTCATAAACTTACCGTTGTACTCACCGACGGCCCCCTCGGCTGTGCTGAAACCGGGGTAGGGGAGGTAAGCCGAACCTGTCCATTCCCAGCGCAGGCCCCAGGCCAGTTCGGGCTGTTGCCGGGCGGCTACTTCCCATTCGGCTTCGGTGGGCAGGCGATTACCCCGCCAGCGGGCGTAGGCGTCGGCCTCGTAATAGCTGACGTGGCAAACGGGCAACGCCGGGTCAATGGGCTGCAAGCCATGCTGTAGCGTATAGTGGTACCACTGCCCATCGATCCGGTGCCAGTAGAGCGGAGCCATAATCTGCTGGGCGTTTACCCAGGCCCAGCCATCGGCCAGCCAGTGGCCAAACTGCGTGTACCCACCCGCTTCGATAAATGCCAGGTATTCGCCGTTGCTCACCAATTGGCCGCTCAAAGTGGCCCCGTTGAGGTACACTGAGTGCGCGCCCAGCTCGTTATCGAAGCAGAATGGGCCGTCGCCTTCCCGGAAACCAATCGGGTACACCCCCGCCCTCAGTCGGATTGGTTCGGTTGGTTGATCGGGGGCTTGCTCAGCAATTGGTAAGCTGATGGGTGGAAACAGCGGATTATGCCCCAAGGTGTATTTGATGTCGGTAGTCAGCAGTTCCTGATGCTGTTGCTCGTGGTTGAGCCCAAGCCTGATGAGGGCTTCCAGCTCAGGCGAGAGGGTGGTGTGTGCCAGAAACTGCCCGATAGCCCGGTCGACGTAGGCCCGGTATGTGTACACTTGTGCCACAGTGGGGCGGCTTAGGTTACCCCGTTGCGTGCGCAGTACCCGCCGACCTACCGACTCGTAGTAGCTGTTGAATACGAAGCTGAAGTCGTCGTGGAAGATCGTATAACCGGGTGCGTGGGGTACCAGCACGAAGGTTTCCCAAAACCAGGTTGTGTGGCCCAAATGCCATTTGGCCGGACTGACGTCGGGGGCGGGCTGCACGACGTAATCTTCAATTTCGAGCGAAGCGCATAGCCGTTCGGTCCACGCCCTGACCTGCCCGTAGGTCTCGGCGAGCGTAGCCGCTGGTGATAGCGTGATGGGAGACATAAACACAAATTGACCGGATCAGTAGGGCAGATCGGGGCTTTAGTCGGGCAGGGCCGTAACCCGCAAACCCGGCACCCGATCTACGTTGTACTCGAAACGCATCTGCGCGGGAATCTTCCCCGAAAACTGCCTCAACGGGAACGGCATTGTGAGGCCACTTTGGTTGAAATTGAGGGTAACGTTCTGATAAACGGTGATTTCGGTAAGCAAATGTGGCTGTGTGGATGCCTGAACTCCTTCCTGCGGAGTGGCAATGGTCATAGAGGGGAACACATAGGGCAGGTGATGAGGCCGGTACGAGGGGCTATGCTGCCAAAGGGTTTCGCGGTTCAACAGAAAGACATCGGCTACCGGGCTGACAATCGGTACCGGAATCTGATGGGCCTCGGCCGGGCGCTGGTAATGGATGAGTGCGAGGGTGAGCCGAATCTGCTCTGGAATGAGCAGGGCGTCGGGCCGTAACTGAGGTACTATGTTTAAGGAGATAGCCACCTGTTGCTCCTCCTTCAGTGCTTTCTGCATGGTTTCGGTTACGAAGACATCGACCGAGTGTGGGTCGGGAATCTGCCAGGTGGTCGCGTCGACTTGCTGGACCGAGCTGACGTAGGGGGCGAGGTCGAGTAGGGTGATTAGCTGAGTCAGGCAGGCGTAGCTCTGCGCATTTATTTCGAGCAGCGTAAACTGCACCTGCTGGGGTGAGAACCGGGCCACGAGGGGTAAAATCAGTGTAGCAAACGGGCCTGTACCCGCGTACAGAATATGCACCGGGAGGTCGGGCTGTTGGGCTAACCGGTCTGAAACGGCCCGAAACAGGCCGTCGGTAAACGTTTTAGTCCGCTGGAAGTCGTGAATACACATGGCCGCCCAGGTCAGGCTGATAGCATACCCCATATCCGAATGTACCCGGTTTTTCCGATTGTCCGGGTTATGTGGGTCAATGCGGGTTGTCTGGACCAAAAAGTCATGCAGTTCGTGGCAAACCGCACGCAGGGTGCCGTAATCGGTCGGGGCCGTGTCGAGAAGGCGATGGGTGATAACGTTGAGTTCAGAGCGGATAGACATGGTCAGGAAGGGATGGTGGAGAGCTACCGCACAAGTAGTAGCCTGTTTTGCATCTTGCGGGCCTCGGCGGGTTTATCGGCCTGTTGAATCTGGTAGTCGATATGCCAGGTGTACACGGCCGCCGGGCAGGGTGTTCCCCGGAACGTACCGTCCCACGCAAACGGCGGGCGGCTGGTCTGAAAAATCAGTTCGCCCCACCGGTTGTACACGGCCAACGACCGCACCCGGATATCGTTGCAGGCCACGGGCGTAAACAGGTCATTGAGCCCGTCTGCATTGGGCGAAAAGGCATCGGGTGTAAAAATCGTGCACTCGCAACCGCTATAGTCGACCCGAACCGAGTCGGTGATGGTAGCACAGTCGTTGGTGACGGCCGCCCGGTACACCCCCGACTGAGCCACTACCCGGTCGACTTGCTCGTAGGGGTCGAGCCACCGGAATTTGCCTTCGGCTATGGTCGGAAACACCGTGTACACCTCGGTACCGCACAGCCGTTGATCGGGCCCCAGATCGAGTCGGGGCGCACGCACGTACCGCACCCGGATGGTGTCGCTTACGGTACACGTTCCGTCGGCTACCTGCACCCGGTACGTGCCAGCCTGTTTCACCAGAAAGTTGTTTTGGGTGCTACCATCCTGCCATTGGTATGTACCTGTCTGGTTTACGCGCAGTGGCAACGTGGCCGCATCGCAGAGGGTGGTGTCGGGGCCGAGGCTGAAATCGAGCCGATAGTTCACCGTGATCGTGTCGCGCAGCACTTTGCAGGGGGTTGTCACCTCAACCCAGTACTTGCCCGGCTTGGCAACCCGCAGGGTGGGGGCGGAGCTGCCATTACTCCATTTGTAGTCGATAGCACCGGGCGTTTCGGCATTGAGCAGGAGGGTACTTTTGGCCCCGCAGAGCGTAGTGTCTTTGCCCAGATTCATCCGAATTGGCACCAGCGACACATCGTCGATAAACAGATAGTAGTACCCCAACCCCAGCGAAACGGGTAGTTTGCTGAAGTTACCGATGGTCACGTGGCTTTCGCCCCCCTTGGCGGTCAGGCAGCCACCCACTTTCTCCCAGCCAAACCGTTTGGTGAGTCGTTGCGGTACATTATCAATGAACTGAGGTTTGCCGGTAAGCGTGAGCAGGTCTTTTTCGGCCGACGAGAGGGCCTGTGCTGAAAAGTAAGCCCCAAACGACTCGGCCGGGTAGCGGTTAGGCGTTGCCGAGCTGACGTACAGTTCAAACTGGTAGGCTTCGCCCGCCTTCAGTGGCTCTTTGAGCGGGGTAGAGAGGTATTCGGCCCAGCCGAAGTCCATGAACAGGCGGGCAAGGCCACTGCCGGTCCGGGGCGGCACCTCAATTTGGGCAGTCGGAAAACAGTTGTGGTAAAAGTCGGGCGTGGCTTTGTTCGGGTTGTACCACGGGCGGGCTTCAAATAGCAGATTGTCTTTTTGCGGGCAGTTGTCGAATTTTTCGAAACTACCATTAGGAATAAGCTCCTGCCCAGCCGCTCCGAGCGGTAGAATGAAGGCCACAAACAGCATCCGAACGAGTGCCCAGCTCATGTGAAGACAGTAACCTGAACGTGTTGTTGATGTAATTATTTGACTGACAAATTGTAAATTTAAGTGTTATCGTCGGTTCGTAGCTATTGTCGGGCCAGATTCGTGGTATAAAATCCGGCGCATCGTGTAGAGCGATAGCCCCTTTCGGATTTGGTTTACTTAATGGGCACCTCCAGCCCCGACCGACGTATGCAACCTTACCTCGATCCCGACAGCGCGACCGTTATCCGTAACCAGGCGGGCGCTTCCGAAGAAGCAGGCCAATTGCACCCCCAGGTACTCAACCTGATTTATACCCAGAAGCTATTCAAGCTGTATCTGCCCGCTCATCTCGGCGGTATCGATATTGACCTGCCTTCGTTGTTGGGTTTGCTCGAAGCCGTTGCCGAAGCCGACGGTAGCACGGGCTGGGTAGTGACCCTGTGTAGCGGGGCATCGTGGTTTGCGGGTTTCTGGCCCGAAACGTTGGTCAGAGAGGTGTTTAACCGGCCCGATGTCTGTGTAACCGGAAGCGGGGCCGCGAGTGGTACGGCCACCCAAACTGCTGGTGGCTATGTGGTAGAGGGGGCGTGGCCCTACGCAACGGGCGCGCTGCATGCCACCCATTTTACGGCAAACTGCCGGATACTCGCGCCCGACGGCCTGCCGGTGCTTACCGAAAGCGGTCAGCCGTTGATTCGCTCATTTTTGTTTACTGCCGACCAGGTTGAGCGGTTGCCTACGTGGTCGGCGGTGGGTATGGTTGGTACGGGGAGTCATGGTTTTGCCGTACACCGACAGACTGTGAGCGAGGAACGTAGTTTCGACATCAACAGCCCGCTTCAACAAACCATTAATGTTGGAAATTACCCCTTTCTTCAATTAGCTGAGGCCACTCTGGCCGTTAATTTTTCGGGTATGGCCCGGCATTTTCTGGCGCTGATCGGTGAGCGTGTTGATAGTCGGCTGCGTAGCGGAGCCTTTACCGCCGAGCAGGCCCGGTACGTGGAGCAGGCGATGCGCGCCCAACGGGACCTGTTTATGAACCATCGGGGCCTGTTTTACGAAGTGGTGGCCGAGTCGTGCCGCGAACTGGACCATTCGGGTGAGGTAACCGAGTCTACTCTTCGGCAAGTGAGTAACTGTAGTCGCCAACTGGCCCACACGGCGCGTGAGGTGGTCGATCGGCTGTTTCCGTACGGTGGTCTGGAGACCGTAAAGTCTGGCACGGAGCTGGGCCGGGTTTGGCGCGATATACACACCGCGAGCGGACATTCGTTGCTGACGTTTCCGTTCTGAGTTCATCGCCAAACCGGAATCTGAATGTAGCTGTCGTTGTGCCATTGAATCTGTAAGGGGTGGCCAGCGTCGCGGATGGTCTCGGCGGATACAGGTTTGCCCGAACCATAATTGATGATCTCGAAGGGATGTTTGTTGATGTTGAGTAAGATCACAAGCTGGCTCCCCGCGCCAATCTTCTTACTCACGAATCGCGTTTTGTTGAAGGGAATGCCCGCTCGCTTGTTGGGCGCCAGGAGCTGTCGTTTAGTATTGTCTTTCGCATAGCTCGCTCGCCCAACGTAGCGGGTCAGGAAAAAATAGCGACCGTTGGGCATACGTTCGTAGAGGGCCAACGACACGTCCATGTCTCGTTTATTGATAGTTGCCCAGAGCTTGCCCGCGAATGAACCGTTCAGCTCAAAGGCATGCTCCAGTGGCGTTGATGTGAAGACCAGGCCATTGCTCGCATCGAGCGTATCGAACTGGATTTCGGGGGTGAAATAGTTGTTCTGGCTTTTCCGATCCCGAAAGTCTACTGTCTGTTTCACCGCGCCTTGCTTCGTAGGTTTCACGGTGGTCAACATCTTCTGATCAAGATAAAACGTCAGCGTATCGTTGTTCATGGCCTGGAGCGAGGGCGCGTGTTTCCAGGTGTTGGTGCCCATAACCTGATAGTTTACCTTGTCTCTGAGCAGGGCGGGCTTGGGTTTTCCTTTGAGCACGTAATCGAGCCATTGGTACGCCAACTCCATCATGCTGACGTTGGCTACGCTGTCAATGGCATACCCCATCAGCGTTTTGGCGGGTCGACGTTGCCCGCCCACATGGTCGTACGGCCCAATGACGAAGTAGTGGTTGGCGTTGGGGTTGTGGCGCGTATGCAACCGGAAGTATTCAAGGGCACTAAGCTGCGAACCGTCGTAATAGCCCGTTGTTGATAAAACGGGGATGTCGATACGGCTGTACTCGGCGGGCGTCGGCACCATCGCCTGCCAATAGGCGTCGTAGGCGGGGTGCTGAAGCCATTTTTGGAAAATCTCGTTCCGGTAGCCCGCCAGACTATCCAGGCTCGCGAAGGTAATGCCACTCTCGAACCACTCGAAAGGTAAGCTTCGGCGAATAGGCTCTCTTTTGTAAATGTTGTCGTGCGGCCAGTACAGCCCCATATTGGCCTGCACATTATTTTCCATGGGTACGTCGAAACCCGGCATAACGGCCACCTGCGGAACAATAGTTTTTAAGGCCGGATGACGGTTTTTGACCGTTGCCCACTGCGAAAACCCGGTGTAACTTCCGCCCAACATCCCTACGCTTCCGTTACACCACGGCTGCTTACTGAGCCAGTCGATGATGTCGTAAACATCGGTTTGTTCGTGTTCATAGGGCGCGTACTGCCGGACGTCCGATCGAATACCCCGGGCATAGGCCACCACCCCGACATAGTCTCTATCGGCGGAGCGTTTGCCGAGGATGGCATCGCCAGGCCCTTGATGATAGGTGGTATAAAATAGCAGAGCTGGTAACGGAGTAGTAGCCGTTTTGGGTCGGACAATGATTGCCGAGATGGCCATGCCGCTCCGCGTCGGAATCAGCACACTGTCCTGAATGGCGTAAAGGCTGTCGGCTTGTGCCGGTTGTTGAGCAAAGGCGGTTCTGGAAAGACTCAGCAGAGCCAACACCCCAATGAGCCATACTGAATGGATCGTTTTCATCAATTATTGGTTTACCAGCACTCTGTATTCAGCCGGAATCGCAACGCCCCGAAAACCGTTGGTTAGCCCGTAGAAAATAACGACCGTCAGCACGGCACCCACCGCCAGAATAACCCCGGCCTGTGCCGTTGGCGACAGGCTCGCTACGGTTCGGGTCATTTTCTTTTGGTGAATAGCGGCCACGTGTCCAAAAAATGAGATGATCGCCAGCCCGTAGTAGGGCACAAAGAACAGGTTTAACGGAAAGGTATTCAGACCCGCCACGCCGAAATAAAAGTTAGTGTCGAGGTGCAGCACCAACCGTCCGCCCAGCACCGCGCTTAGGTGAATCAGAAAGAACAGGGCCAGATACAGGCCTGTCCAGCGGTGTAGTTTGGGAAAGAAACCGGTAGCCGTGTGGCGTGTAGCCCGGAAAAGCCGCCAACCCGAGACCATCTGTACCAGTACTGCCCCCAACAGCAGTGTCTCCATCACCGGATGCCGGTACACGCTTCGTAGCGTATGCATGGTAGCAATGTGTTGCTCAGGACCGTACAAACTGGCTAAGTGATTGAGCAGGTGAATGCTGATGAAAACGGTCATGATCAGACCCGCAACGTAGTGAAGGCGGTGCATACAGGTTGTGGTTAAATCCATAGCCGGAATGGGATCAGATGCCAATAAACCAGGAGCCCAACGGCCTGTAGCGAAAGCAACACCGCCAGCCCGTCGAGCTTGGTCCCAAACGATGCAAAGCCCGACCGCCAAAGCCGCCAACCTGCCAGCAGCAGGCACAGGGGCAGTAAAGCCGTCACCAACGCCAGCAGACCGCTACCCGCTGTGAAGTCGCCCCAGGTTGTGAACGACTGAGTGGCCAGCAACGGCACCGGTACCAGCAGCAGCAGGATACCCAGCCATGCCCAGACAATGGGTCGATACCGAACCGACATACCCAGCCGAAACCACTGAACAAAGCCCGACAATAGTAGCCAAAATAAACCCACCAGGCCCAGGCTCAGACTCAGCCAAACCCCCCACACCCAAACGCCCGACGTTTTCACGAAGGGTGTCCGGCCGTCGGCAACCAGCATCATCTGCCCGTCGTCGTTCCGAAAAAAGACTGTCGATGGGAGCTGACGCCCCTCGGCCCGAAACAGCCTGTGACCAACATAGTCGAGCCGAAAAGCTTCTTTCTGCATAGGTTCTATGCGTATTTCCTGGGCCTGGACACGTACCTGCAATACGTTGGTGTATCGGTCAAGTAACGCCAGCGGCTCAAATTTCGGCACGATCGGCAGGTAGTACCCGGCCCACTCGGCAAAACCGTTAGGAAGCTGCGCATTCGGCGACGGGGGCGTTGGCCGGGGTAGGTTCAGGTAGCTCACCAGCACCTGATTCGAGCGGTCATAGTTAGCGGTTTCGCTATCCATATTGTGGGTGATAAAAAACGCCTTTTTCTGCCTGGGGAACAGGTACAACATGGCATTATAACCCACCATATTCCCCGAATGCGCCAGCCCTACCACACCGTACCGGTCTCTCGTGACCAGCCCCAGCCTGTAGCCCGACGCGAGTCCCTGCCGGGCCGCATCGGTGCCTACGGGCTTACCCAACTGCGCCAGCAAGGCCGGGTCGATAAAGGGTTGACCGCCGAGGGTGCCATCGCTCATCAGGAAACGCATGAGCACGCCCATGTCGTGGGCAGTGGTGGTTAGCTGTGTAGAAGGACGCAGAAAAATGGGGAGTGCAGCCACGACCTCGCCATTGTCCAGATGACCGTAGGCCAGCGTAGGGTCTGCCTGCTGACTCACGAACTGAAACGTGCTCCGTGTCATGCCCAGCGGTTTGAGCAACTGCGCGTCGAGGTAGGTTTCGTAGCGGCCACCCGTAACAGCCTCAATCACCATAGCGGCCAGCGTATAGCCGATGTTGGAGTACGCAAAGGCACTACCCGGCCGGGTACGTACCTGCAATACCGATGGGTCGCGCCGAAACACCTCGGTCAGCGGGGTGTTGGGGGTGGCTTCAGCGCTGAACATATGCCACAGCCGGAGGTCTTCCAGCCCCGCCGTATGGTCGAGCAGATGCCCAACCCGAACGGGGTGCGTTTTGGCCCAGGGATTTTGCATGGGCAGGTCGGGTAGGTAACGGCTTAGGGGAGCATCGAGCCTGATTTTGCCTTCTGTGGCCAGCCGCAGCAGCCCCATCGCCAGCACGGTTTTCGTGATCGACCCCACATGCACCCGGTCGGTGGGGCTGAGCCGTTGCCCGGCCGGTTTGTTTCGGTAGCCGGCACAACCTACGGTGATTTGCCCCGCTGAATCGACGGTTGTCCAAACGGCCCCCACCAGCTTTTCCTCGTCGAGCACCTGCTGAAGCTGTTGCCTAAGGAGCACCGGGCTTTGGGCCTGAGTCACCCCGGCCAGCAGCAGGAAGAACAAGAGCGCGTAGTAGCGTGTCATTTACTTCGGTTTTATCTTGTAGGTAGCCCGTAACTGCTGTAGGGGGGCTACCTGATACGTTTTGCGCTCCTCATCCGTGGCCAGGGTGGTATCGATGGGGGCCAGCCACATTTCCCCCGTTTTGTCGTCAAAGACAAACTGAGTACCAAACTTCTGGTAGCCAGTTGTGTACAGCAAATACCTGTCGTAATTCAACGCGACTACTCTGGCTACGTTGTACGTCCGAATGGTGGCCGTGTCTTGCTGCTGCACAAGGTCATGCAGACCGCTGGAAGACAGCTTGTAGGCTAACAGAAAATTCTCCGGGCTTATACTGGTTAAAGTCCCTTCGCACAGTTGGGCCGCCGTATGTTGTAAAATCCAGGCTGCTCTCAGTTTGTCTAACGGGGTTATGACTGCATTTTCGGCCAGTAAGGTAAACACGCGTTCCCGATGCACCTTGTCGTACCGCTCCAGATTCACCGTATCGGTTTCGGCATCTAATTTTCGGATGGCTACGTCTTGACGATACAGTTTCTCCAGGACCGGGTTGTCGGGTTGCTCACTTTTCAACCGCATGTGGGTAGGGGAGCAGCCTATGGCTACGATAAACAAACCGAACGCAAGAAGCGCACTGGTGAGCTGCTTACGGCCAGCGGTTACTAAGTCGACCACTACATTTCCTTTCTTCCGGCCAGAATCGACATAGTCGTGAGCCGCCACGATTTGGTCCAGCGGGTAGATGCGGTCGATGACGGGTTTGAGCCGCCCTTCTTCTACGAGTTGGTGCAGCCTCTCCAGTTGCTGATTGGTCTCACCCGTCATGGACATGACTGATACGAACCGCCCGCCCGGCCGCAAGAGTGCGTTCCGGGAGGAAGCCGGAAGTTTTCCCACGGCATCGATCACCACATCGAACCGGCGGCCCAATCGTGTGAGGTCCGTCTGGGTATAGTCCAGCACCTCGTCGGCTCCCAGCGACCGAACGAGGGCCATGTTTGTTGTGCTACACACCGCGGTTACCGATGCTCCGTGGTACGTAGCCAGTTGAACGGCATACGTACCTACGCTACCCGACGCACCGTAGACGAGCACCGTTCGGCCATTTAGGTTGCCCGCCCGATTGAGCAGCGTGAGGGCGGTCATACCACCCACGGGCAGGGCAGCGGCTTCGGCAAACGTCAGGCGGCTGGGTTTCAGGGCCACTACGCCACCGCGCCACGATTCGGGTACACACAAATACTCGGCATAGCTTCCCTGTTGTAAGCCCGTGGTGGTGCCGTACACCGCATCGCCGGGATGAAACTTGGTGACCCGATTGCCTGTGGCCTCCACCACGCCCGAAAACTCAACGCCGAGTACGGGCCGCCGGGGCCGGAAGATGCCCGCTATCAACCGAAGCATACCCGTCATCAGCCGGGAGCCGGGGAAAGCACCGCGTCGCAGCCAGACAGTCCCCGACGTAACGGTCGAGGCATGCACACGAACCAGTATTTCGTTGGGCTTCGGAACTGGCTTTTCCAGTTCCGACACATGCAGTACTGAGGGTGGACCATACGTCCGGTACATGACAGCTTTCATTGTCAAGGTCTTGCAGGTTGTTCTGTTCGTTGCAAAACTAGGATGACCGGCCCGCCCAACTCGTTAACTTAAGTCAAGAAATACGTAGAAACTGTCGCTCAACCTACGCCGGATGGAATGGCAGGGCACCGAAACACACCGGACCTGTTCCCGCTCCAAACTATTCGAGCGAGACAGGTCCGGTGGTAAGTAGAGCCGTAAGGCGGTATGAGGTCTAACAGGTTGACTGCTTTACTGAACTTTCAGGTGTACGCTCTTGCCGAGGTATACGTTCTGGGGCAGATCAACAATGAACAAGGTGCTGTTTTGCCCTTCGTTCACCAGGGTGCGGTAATGGTCGCCTTTGCCGGTGTAAATGCCCGTTACAGAAATTCCGATCCGGTTTAGTTTCCGCGACGGGTCAGCTACGGTCAGTTCTTTCAGCCGGCCGCCTTCCAGTTTCAGCATGGCCATACCCTGACTGTCCATGCTCACCTGCACCCCCTTTTCGATTTCGAGCGTCCCCGCTTTGTAAAAAGCCAGCTGCGTAAGGCCCAGCCCCTTGTGTCGCACGCCCTGCACATCCGAGGTGTTAGCCAGAATCTCAATGGACCGATTCGTACCGGCTGTCTCGCTTACCTGTTGCTCGGTCACGCCGGGCACCACAATGTATTCGTACGAAGCCCCGGTCGGTTTCTTGCCGTGATCGAACCATAACGCAAAGACGTCTTCGCTAACGAGTTCCTTGCTGATGTTTTTTTGATCAGTGATATCTGACCAACGCCCGGTTTCGGCCTGGTTTGAGAGGTGAACCTTGGCGGGGTTCGGAAAAATGTAGCCCACATTGTCGTGGTGTACCCATTTGACGTTGTCGAGCGGCCGGCTGCCTTTGGCTAGGGTGACGGGCGCGCCGGTCTGCATCAGACGTACATCGCTCCGCATCAGTACCTGATTGACGGTCGTAACTACCGGCAGGTCGGGTTTCGATTTGATGTCGGTGCCAAGGCATACGTACTCATTATCGAAGAAAAACCACGATTTCTGGGCCTCTACGCCATCGTGGGGGCTCTTGAAATCGAACACAACGGCCCCGTACAGTCCATCGGTCACGGCACCCACAAAATCGGTCAGGCCGTCTTTCTGAATAGCGTCGGGGCCGGGTAGTTGCGGTTTTTGCAGAATGGTAGTGCCCGAAATCCGCTGCCAGTTGTAAACCGCCCAGATGTTGTGGTACTCGTTGCCCTTGAGCATGAGGTAGTTAGTGCCGTCGGCCCGGTGATGGGTGGTTTTGCCCGGTCCGTTGTAGGGCTCTTCCATGTTGCGGTTCCGGGTTGAGTACATCCGAACGGTGGTGTAAAAACCGGGCCGCTGAAATACAAAGTGCTCACTTTGCCAGAAGAATTTGGCAAACGAGGCCGAGGGCTTGGCCGTACCTTTACGAAGCCGGATGATCTCTTCAAGTTCGGCCTTGCGGTAGTCGGTGCTAACCATCACCCGTTCGATTTCGAGGGTGCTGTGGGGCGCAAAGTTCGCTTTGTTGGAGATGCTCCGGTTTTTTACGCTGATGTCTTCGTAGATGCCGTACACCATCTGTTTGTAGATGCCATCGAGGTAATAATCAATCAGTTGGTTTATTTTCTCTTTGGCAAAAGCATACTTCGTGCCCGACACGTAGTACGACCATTCGCCAAATGCGTTGGCGTATTTCCCGTACCCATACGACGAGGTGTTATTGACCCGGTCGACGCGGTGGTGGAAGCTGTAGTCGTGCTGCATGCCCCGTTCACCAGTCGAAAACTTCAACTCTCCCTCAATGATTTTGATGATTTTATCGAACTCCTGGAAGTCGCCCTGAAAAAGCAGGTTTTTGGCCAGAATACCGGCAATCACCACGCGGTCGCCACTCGGGCGCGCACCCGACGCGTTCATGTTGGCGCGGCCAATCATGGGTTGGGCCTGAGCTACCAGGTCTTTGGGGAGCTCATCACCAATCACGAGCATCAGATTGCCGAGGTTGGTGGGGGTGGTAATCTGGTTATCGTGCCAGTTGTCGCCCACAAAATCGTTTTTCACCCAGAACGTAAGCCCTTTGATAATCTGATCTTTCAGGGCTTTGTTGCGGTAGTATTTCGAGGCCTTGCTTTTGTAGGCTTTCGCCATCGTGACAAGGTCGCGGGTGTGGCCTCCGTGCGGGAAACTCGCCGTCCGGCTCAGATCGGCGTAGTTGATACCCTTAAAACTGCCATCCTCGTTTATTTTGGCCAGAATGGTTTCGACCTGTTTATCGTTGACCGGGTCGGCCATGAGGTCGGTAACGACGCGTTCTTTAATGAGCTTGAGGTCGTTCTGGGCTACGCAAAGCGAGGTTAGCAACAGGAGGAGGGGAGCGATCAACAGCCGTTGGCGGATGGATTTCATACAATCGGGCACGTTTAATAATTGGCTGATTGATAAAGCCATTCGGAGCCGGTTTCTATCGCTGTGTTACGTGGCGGGGAGCATGACCCACTAACGCGCGCTTACTTTTCGGGCATCGGTATCCGCGACTCAAAGCCCGCGTCGGCGATTTGGCAACCCGACTTCATGATAAGCAGCACCCCAAACTTATCCGACGAGCAACCACCGCCCTCTTTGCCATCCTGCCCGTACCGGACAAACGACAGGTTTGTGATCTCGTTGCGTGCGTTGCGCGACAGGACGCGGATCTGCACCTTCACCCCATACGATTGGATCGCCTGACGCTCAACCGCGCGGATCTGGGAATCGGTGAATGTTTTTTCAACCCGTAAACCCGGTTCACCGGTAGCGTAGCTTGTAAAGCTCAGAGCAAAGCAGAGGATACCCAATAGCACTGTTTTCATGATGGATAGGGATTTGGTTGAATTGAACAGACGATAACGCGTCGGAGGGTAGCGGGGAGCTATTTGTCGGGGTGCGTAAAAAAGTAAAAAATCACGTACAGCCAGCCAAGAATCCCGTGAACAATAGCCCACAGAATCGACTTATTACGCGACCATGAGATGGCTACCGCAATGGCTGAACCCAATCCAATCCCGTTGTTGACAACGACTTGTTGGCCAGAGGAAGTAGATTGGCCAAGGGCGACGTTTACGCAGAAAAAGACCAGAATTAGGGTAGGAGAGAGTTTTTGTACAGACATGCGGTATGGTTGGTGGAACCCGCCCGGAAAAATACGGAAAGCTCCAGCTCAGTACTGAGCGGCTTTAGGTAGGGCAATGTATGAAATAAACGCTAAGTAACTACGTAATCAGACAGAATTAAATGTACAATGAATAGTGCAAGATGTGTAATGAAAGGCTTGATCCTCAACAGGTAACCCAATTACTCATTTTACATTGTGCATTCACTCAGGCGTTACTAATTCGATTTATTTTTCGTTTTGTGGCTCCAGACCAAATTGACGATACCGGCCACATTGAGCAAAAGCAGTAACGCAAACAGGACTTCGAGCGAGGATAAGGAGAGAGTAAGCATGGCGTTGGAACGTTTGAGGGGTGAGCACAACCTAATCACAGATACACAAAACCGATCACTTCAGCAGGTCATCCGTGATCGTCCAGGAATAAGACACCTCCTGACAGCCAAGTTGCCCTACAAGCCACCCACGCGGAGCCGATACGATGCCATTACTGCTTTGTTGCCCGACGTTTACGGACAAAAGCAACAATGAAGAAAATAACAGCTATGCCATAGTAGACATTGCTTCGGCCCGAAGCGGCTAAACCTAAGAAGACGATTCCGAGGGCTATAAAGGCGACATAATCACGTCTCATAGAAATATAAATGTGAAGGTGCTGTAATCTAACCGATCAATTGTTTGCCGAACTGTCGGCAAGATGCTGCTTCAAAATTTCATGAACTGTACCCAACGCCCGTGAAGGTTGATGGTGATCGCAAGGTAGCTTATAATCAGGTATGTTATGCTTTTATATCTTCCGTTGGTTAGGTAAATCTACAGACGACCTATTTGGGCCGCCTTCAGGTCGCTATCAGCCCATTTCCAGGCCTGCGTTAAGGCGACCTGCGTTTGTCCGGCTTTATCAGTCAATCCCTGCCCTAATTGAGCTTGACGAAGGCCCGATAACGCCCAGCCATTGCGGGGGAATATCGTTAGGTCTTTGGCAAAAACGGCTTCAGCCTCCGCATAACGTTTCGCTTTCAACAGCGTGGCACCTAAGGTATGGCGAACCGGGAAAAACCAGTCGGGCGGCTCGTTATAGCCCAGGGCATCTTCCAGCGCAACGGCTTCCCGTAATACCCCAATGCTACGATCTAATTGGCCTTCGTTCGCCAGAATGTCGGCCTTTAGCACCCGACGGGCAATTTCCAGAATAGAACGCATCGAGTTAACTGGCCCAACCAGCAGCTTGCCCAGGTCAGGGTTGGCGGTTAACCGATCAAGTTGTTGTAATTCCAATTTTGCCTGTGCCAGTTGCCCTTTACCGACCAACGCCAATCCACGGGCGTAATGACGGATAGCGGTGGGATACGTCAACCGGACCGTGTCGGCATCGCACATCCGAAGGAGTTCATCCCATCGGGAAAACTTAATGGCTACGTGGTAGGGAATCGTATAGTAATGCTGGAGGGCGCACCAGGCGGGTTGAGCCATCAATGTTTTATTCGTGTTTTCGGCTGTCTTTTGCGCCGAGCGCATAGCCCAGGCGTAGTTGCCTTCGAGCGTGGCGGTGGCAACCAGCAGGTGGTAATTGTGCGGAAAGTAGACCAGGGGAAACGCCCCTTGGGCGTGTTTGTTCATCAGGTATATACTATCAATGGCTACGGCCTGCTGGTTGCGTATCGACCCTTCGTGGTAGTTGCCCGTTCGGATGTAAATGTGCGACGGCATATGGACCAGATGGCTGGCCCTCGGTGCTACCTTAGCCAGAATAGATGCGCTTCGTAGTCCTCGTTCCGGTGTATGAGAGGCTTCTACGGCATGGATATAATAGTGGTTCAGGGCAATGTGGTCGGGATTGCGAGCCATCAACTTTTCCAGCACCGTCACAATAGCGGGTGTCCAGGGCTTTGGGCGCCCATCTTTTTCCCATAAATCCCACGGATGCAGGTCCATCAACGATTCGGCGTAGAACCCGGCAATATCTGCGTCGTCGGGAAACTGTTCGTGGACTTGTCTGATCGCAGTAGAGTAGGCTACATCATACGGCTTCCGATCATCGACAGGCGTGGCTGGGTAGCGTTTCGCCAGTGCCTTGATCAACGCTTTTTCTTTATCGGTGCAATTGCCGGACAACCTGATTGCCCGCTGAATGGCTGTATAGGCCCGCTCGTAGTTGTCAGGTTCCATGCCCGCATTGTAGTTTGGCCCCAGCACGTAACTGAAGCCCCAGTAGGCCATAGCGCAGGTGGAGTCTAACCGAGTTGCTTCGTAAAACGACCGGGCGGCTTCGGCATGGTTAAAGCCCACCGCCAGCATAAGACCCTGATTAAAATATCGTTGCGCTTCCTGACTCCGGGTTGTGATGGGGAAATGGATATTGCCGATACTGTCGAAGAGCATGGCTTTTTCGTTAGCGCCGTACCAGTCCTTGTCCGTTGGCATGGTACCACAAACGACGATCGAGGTCGGTGGGTTGTCAGCCGGTTTCTGCTTCGGTTGGCAACTTAGTAGCGGACCCAGCCCCAAGAGTGCCCCACTCAACAAGATGAGTAATCGTAATGGTGTCATATTCGCGGCTAAGAAGAGGGTCGCTTTTAAACAACTCATTGTCAGTACCCGACGCTCGCAGGGTATTGGACACAAGATAAGCTAAACGCAGGTAAGTTGCCACCTTTGTACCCTTGCCGGTTGAGCTGATGGGCCTGACGGTCTGTCGCTCCACTAACCGCCTATCCGGAGCGATGAGCTGCTAAATATCTCTTTCAAAGAACAGGTAAATTGTAGCTGAATCCGAGGCCGTTGTGGAGACCAACCTGTAGCCTTTTGAAGCATATTCATCGAGTTTTGTTTGAGCTTCGGCTTTGGCTTCTGCGATAGCCTTATTCGAATCGAATGTATTTTGGACGTAACGCACGATTTCAACTTTATACTCTTTCATCTTCTTACAAATTTACTGGTTCGATTAACTCGTTTACTTGGGGCATTTGCCCTGTCGCCGGCTTGCCCGATTTGGAAGTAAAACGCTTGACTGTTAAACGTGCTGCTCTGTCGACAGAGACACGGAATGGAAGTCAAAAACTCGACCTTTGGGATGCGCTGCCTATAGACAAGACGCTGAAACAAGTATTTGACGGGCAGTTCTCCCAACGCCCGCGAGGGCTGATGGAAGCAAGGTAGCCAAACCCACACAAGTCCGCAACACCTTTACACCCCGGTTCGTTGGGCACTGTTGCGTCGTGTACCCAAGTGCTGCCCGTCAACGGTGACCTGACCTAACGGAGTTTGTCAGCTCAACCGAACTGAATAGTAAATGGCATACTGTATTTTACCCGCACTGCTTTACCATTTTGGGTACCGGGCTTCCATCTCGGCATTGAAGTAAAAGCTTTTGTTACTGCCGCTGCTAACTCCTGCTGAGTGGTAACTCTGTCTTCGTCATCAATTCGTTTTTTGGTAAACGCCATTTTGTTTTGATTAACGTCGTTCACTACTACAGTTCCGTCGGTGTCAACAGTAAAAAAGACTACAACGACGCCCTGATACAATGTCTTGACTACAGATTCGGGAAGCTTCAAACTGGAATTGACGTAATTGAAAAATTCTTTGTGCCCACCGGGAAACTCTGGATTGATTTCGATTGGGGTGACTGTTGTATCGCTTACGGTTTGACTGAAAGCAGAAGAACCACACAACGCACAAAAAAGCACTGCAAAGAGGAGTCGAATCATGTGAGCGAATGGAAGACGTTAGTCGAACTAAGTATACGAAACGGACTATGATTGGACACGCTTTATAGACTGGTTCTGGCCTTTCGGCAGGTACGTTGCCGCGCTGCTAAACGCTCTATCGAATCCTGTTCGCTACCCCAAACGCATCCATACAAACAAAAAATGCTGTCACACAAGTCTGGCTTGTCGCCCGCAAGCTGGCACTCAGGCCTTGCATGGACCGGCACCCAACGTCAACGGGTGTTGATGGTGGGCGATGCAACAAACTGAATACACGTACCTGAACCTTTACACACCCGTTTGGTTGGGCTGAAAACCTTGATCTACCAGCGTGCTGCCTGTCGCCCGCGACACGGCACACTAACTTTTAATCCTCTTTGTATGGGGTAAACTGAATGTCGTACCCATGTGGATTTTCACTTGGGGGCTGGACGGGTTCAGTTGAATAAACCTCAATCTTTCCTGTCACCGTGAAGCCTATATTCTCACCAATGACCTGTATCATATCAGCCGCTTCCTCAGAATCAGTAGCCCACACCTTCATTCCCATCCAAGCACTCCCTGTGGGACAAGAAAACCCCTCTTCAAGATCACCAACAATACCCTCAGCGAGTACGGTAAAATGTTGAAATGGAGTTTGGAGTTTGCCATAGCGTAACTTCAACTTCCAATCTTTGTCAATCTGTTCTTCCATACTGCCGTTTTCAAACCTGAATTTTAGGGGCGTTCACCTTGTCGCACGAACACTACCCGGCAAACTTAACTTTCTCTAACGGGGCGGTTGGCCTGTCGCCCGGAAGCTACCCTGCCAGCACTTTTTGGACTATCACCCAACGCCCATGAGGGCTGATGGATGAGCAAGTAAGATAGCAAGAGCGCACATACTTCTGACCTTTGCACTCTCATTTTCGTTGGGCTCAAAACTCGCTTTCGGGACGCGCTGCCTGTCGCCGGGACGTTGCCCTGCTCAATTTCTCAAATATTAAGCGAATAACAACACTCCAGGTTAATGCACTAATAAGCAACCCTAGCAATGGGTTTTCTTTGTGCCACTGAAATATACTGTAAGGGTCCAATACGGACATAAGAATCGACTGCCAAGTCGGTGTATAGCCGTACGTAAAGAAGAAAGGAATAGATAGGATGCCCAAGCAGATATATATTGCTACTCCTGCTATAATCCATATCACTCTTTTCGTCCAAACTGACATCCCTTTCATATGTATTAAATAACTCCCAAGTGCTTAGTGTCGACCGGAAGTAAACGAACTCGCTTTAGGACTTGCCTATCTGAGGCATTTCTCGTGTTACGCAAAACCTAACTAAAGAGCCTTAAAGCTATCTGTCGGGACGTTCATTTTGTCGCCTAGAACCCGCCCCTGCAACAAGCGCTTATTACCGCACCCAACGCTATATTGTACGCAAGTTTACTAAACCACAAATTGCTACTATTCAGGCGGATGTGGTTTAGTCTGGCATACTATTTTACCTTTGCCATTGTCTGACTGGGCAGTTGCAATAATAGGTGACTGAACAATCATTTACAAAACGGATGCCCCGAAAAGTTACTGCCCATTTATTAATCGTGCGAGTTTGGGATATTGAAGGTTTCCCCGGATATTTCTTCGGAGCCGATAAGCAACTATATCGGTACGATGGTAGAGGCTCAATTCGAAAAAATAAGCGAATCGTTGTGCGATACACCCAGGGGTATTCTCTCAGGGGGCGATTCTACAGCCTTGCCCAGTTGCGCCCGTTGCTCCGTCGTCATGATCCAGCTACAGATGGTCCAATGGACTTTTAAGGGAGCCAATGCGGTCGGCGGTTACGTGCGTGTAACGCATCGTGGTCAAAATGCTTTCATGACCGAGTAATGCCTGAATGGTACGGATATCAGTGCCCCCTTCGAGCAGATGGGTAGCAAAACTGTGCCTCAACGAGTGAATACCTCCACGTTTAGCAATCCCCGCATAACGAACGACATCGCTGTACACCTGCTGAATAGTACGATTAGCCAAAGGTTCAGACCGTTCGGCATCCTCGAACAGGAATGTGCGGGGATGATATTGAGTTAGATACTCATTCAAATAATCCTCTAATTTGGCGGATAGCATCACGATCCGGTCTTTTTTACCTTTACCCGCTCGTACAGTCAGCAATCGACGGGCCCGGTCAAGGTCCGTCAGTTTAAGGTTGGCCACTTCGCTCAAACGCAGGCCTGTTCCGTAAACAACCCGAAATAGGGTCCGATATTTCAGGCTGGTGGTTGCCCTGAAAATGGCTTTAACCTCCTCCACGCTATACACCGTAGGGAGTTTTTGCGCCTGTCGAGGGTACGGAACGTCGTATAACTCCTTGTCGCGCTGCAGTACTTTCTCCTGGTAGAATTTCCACGAGTTGATGTGGACGTTGATCGTAGCGGCTTGCAGGCGTTTCTTATTTACCAGAAACAGCAGGTATTTCAGAAAGTCAGCTTTGGTCAGCTCATCAACTGGTTTCGGATCAGCATATCGAATCAGCGCAATCAGGGCTTGCTTGTAGTTCTTGAGCGTTTTGTACGAATAGTTGCCGATACGCAGCGCGTCGCAAACGGCCCTGATAACCGGATGGTGGTCGTACTCGTTTACGGGGGGACGGTACCGAAAGGGCAATCGGTGAGAGCCGGAAGGCCGTACTCCCGTTGGGCGTTTAGGGAGTGGGGGCCAGGCCGGATTCGTGGCCTGTTCCACTTCGGTAGCCGTCGCAGTGGGTTTATATAACCGCACTACGGCCTCATCGAACCGGCAGTATTCGCGGCCAAATAACTGTCCAATCTTCACAACCGACTCGCGGGTATTGGGCACCAGCCAGCCCTGCCGAGATCGGCTAAACCGTCGGCCCGGCACTTCCCGTATCAAGTCGTTGCCAATGGGATCGGCCGGAAAGTAAACGCCCAGCAGGCTGGGGTCGCGTTCGTCAATTTGAATGGTAACCATGAAAAGGGAATTGAAACACGAATGACGCAGATTGGCCAGATTTTCAGGGATTTCTTTTGATTAAAATCCGTTTAAATCCGCACCATCCCGCGTCATCCGCGTTCCTATTCCATTGGTTTACTCAAATCGTAGGTGCTTCACCGATTCGCCCGACGAGGCCAGTTCGTGCAGCGAGTCGATTCCGATTTGAAGGTGTTTTTCCACGAAGTTGGTAGTCACTTTCTTGTCGCTTTCCTCGGTTTTCACGCCTTCAGGAATCATCGGGTTGTCCGACACCAGCAGTAGCGCCCCGTGCGGAATCGAGTTGGCGAAGCCCACAATAAAAATGGTGGCCGTTTCCATATCGATAGCCATAGCGCGGGTTTCGCGGAGGTACTCTTTAAACTGCTCGTCGTGCTCCCAAATCCGCCGGTTGGTGGTGTACACGGTACCTGTCCAGTAGTCCAGTTCGTGCTTTTTAATCATCGACGATACCGCCCGCTGCAACCGGAACGAGGGCAGGGCCGGAATTTCGGGCCGCATGTAGTCGTTGCTCGTACCGTCGCCCCGGATAGCCGCAATGGGCAGAATCAGGTCGCCCAGTTGGGTAGAGCGTTTCAGGCCCCCACACTTGCCCAGAAACAGCACCGCCTTGGGCTGAATGGCCGACAGCAGATCCATCACGGTAGCCGCCATAGCGCTGCCCATCCCGAAGTTGATAATGGTGATGTTGTTGGCCGTAGCCGTTTGCATGGCCCGTCCGAGGCCGTAAATCTCTACGTTGAATTTGTTGGCAAACAGCTCCACGTAGTTGATGAAGTTGGTCAGCAGAATGTACTCGCCAAACTGCTCAATGGGCGTTCCGGTATAGCGCGGAAGCCAGTTTTGTACAATGTCTTCTTTGGTTTTCATCCAATTTATTGAGTGAATGAGTGAATTAGTGAATGAGCGATGGGTTATCAGTCGACGTATGAAATTCGCTCAATCACTCAATCGCTCATTCACTCATTATATTTGTACATGGACACGCTGAACCTGCCCACATTTGGACACAAAATTAGCGAGATTGACGGGAAGGCGCACATCTTCGACGAACTGCGCCGAAAGTACGTCCGTCTGACGCCCGAAGAGTGGGTGCGGCAACACATGATTCATCTGCTGTTGAGCCATTACCGCTACCCGAAAGCCCTGATTCGGTGCGAGGGCGGGCTGTTGCTCAATCAGCGACAGAAACGGACCGATTTGCTCGTGTTCGACCGGCAGGGACAACCCTTTCTGCTGGTTGAGTGCAAGGCTCCGCACGTACCCATTAATCAGTCGGTGTTCGATCAGATTGCCCGGTACAACCACGTGCATCGGGCACCTTATCTGATTGTGACCAACGGCCTGATGCACTATTGCTGCTGTGTAGATCACGAAACCGACGCGGTCACGTTTCTCGACGATTTTCCGCCGTTTGATTGATAGACTTTAAGACGTTGGACATTAGACAATAGACGTTTTGATGGTACAGTAAGGTCTAACGTCCAGTGTCTAATGTCTCCGTTTTCTTACACTTGCTACATGATTCGCCCATACCACCCCGACGACCTCGAACCACTCTGCCTTGTTTTTCGGCAGAACACGCCCCTGTACTTCGCCGACCACGAAGAAACCGACCTGATCGACTACCTGAACCGGCGCGAAAACCCGCAGTTTGTGTATGTCGACAAGGGCCGGGTGCTGGGTACGGCGGGATACTACATCCGTGCCAACGAAACCTGGGGAGGACTGGCGTGGGTATTTGTCGCGCCCGACTGCCAGCAACAAGGCGTGGGGCGCCAACTGGTGGCCCATTGCCTGGCCGAAATTCGGCGTTACCCGGCCATGGCGCGTATCGACGTGCGGACATCGCAGCACGCCGACGTGTTTTTTGCCAAATTTGGCTTTGTGCAAGTCGACTTTAAGCCCGATTTTTGGGCACCGGGTATTCACCTCTGTCATATGGAGCTACCCGCCGAACGTATTGCCGGGCACTGACCGGCTGGCATCGACGCCATCAAACCAGACGCTTAACGGCCCCTTGGCTTACCGGTCAGTGCCCGGCAGGCTACGCAGACCATGTCAACCATAACCGGAGCGAGCCTTTTTGGCTCCCAAACCCTGACCGGCGAAGGCGCGGCCTACACGGCAACAGCCCCCGCCCGCAACGAATCGCTGCCCGAATCATTTTTCAACATTAGTCCCGCGCAGGCCGAGCAGGTTGTGCAGCTGGCCAGTGCGGCTTTTGGGCCGTACAGCCAATTGCACCCGCACCGCCGGGCCGAGTTTTTGGAGGCCATTGCCGACGAAATCGAAGCCCTGGGCGATGTTCTGCCCGAGCGTGCCCATGCCGAGAGTGGCCTGCCCATGGCTCGGCTCACGGGCGAGCGTGGCCGTACCTGTGGGCAGTTGCGTATGTTTGCCCGGCTCGTGCGCGAAGGCTCTTGGGTCGATGCGCGCATTAACCCGGCTCTGCCTGATCGGCAGCCCTTACCCCGGCCCGACCTCCGCCGGATGCTCGTTCCGCTGGGGCCGGTCGTGGTGTTTGGCGCCAGCAATTTTCCGCTGGCGTTCTCGGTTGCCGGGGGCGACACGGCTTCGGCCCTGGCGGCCGGTTGTCCGGTAATTGTAAAAGCGCACCCGGCTCACCCCGGCACGAGCGAGCTGGTTGGCCGGGCTATTCAGGCGGCTGCGCTCAAAACAGAGATGCCCGATGGTACGTTTGCCCTTGTTCATGCCGACAATGCGGTGGCTCAGGCACTGGTAGGGCATCCGGTAGTCAAAGCTGTTGGCTTCACTGGTTCGCGGGCGGGTGGCCTTGCCCTGTTGCGCGTGGCGCAGGCGCGTCCCGAACCCATACCCGTATACGCTGAGATGAGCTCGGTGAATCCGACGGTGATTCTGGCCGGGGCCATGCAGGAGCGGGGCACGGCCATTGCCGAAGGGCTGGCGGGCTCGATCACGCTGGGCGTTGGTCAGTTCTGTACCAATCCGGGTCTGGTGTTTGTGACCCAGACCGATAAGCTGAATGAGTTTCTGGGAACGTTGGGGGCTAAGATCCGGGCCACTGTGCCGGCCACCATGCTCAATGCCGGTATCTGCGACCATTACCGCACGGGGCTCGACACCCTGAGCCGTTCGGCGGAGGTAGAGGTGCTGGCCGAGTCGGAAACCGATGCCCGGTCTGAAGCTACCGAAGGACGCCCGGCGGTGTTGACCACCACGGGTGCGGCTTTTCGGAGTAATCCGGCCCTGAGCCACGAGGTATTTGGCCCCAGCTCGCTCGTGGTTGTTTGCCAGGACGAGGCCGAAGTCGCGGCTTGCCTGCAAACCATGGAGGGGCAGCTCACGGCCACGCTCTTTGCCGCCGACAGCGATCTGCAAACGAGCGCCTACAATTGGGTCGCCTTGTTACAGCAAAAAGCTGGTCGGGTGTTGTTTGGCGGCTACCCGACCGGGGTAGAGGTGTGCGAAGCCATGACTCACGGTGGCCCTTTCCCGGCTACCTCCGACGCCCGTACCACGTCTGTCGGGACAGCGGCTATCGAACGGTTTGCGCGGCCGGTCACCTACCAAAGCTTCCCGAACGCGTTGTTACCGCTTGCCCTACAGCAAGAGAATCCACTCGGTATCTGGCGCGAAATCGACGGCGTGCGGGGTAAAGAATAGGTAGCAAATGAGCGGGGCGCGCAGTTTGATTGAGCGAGTTGAAATGTGTTCAAATTCGCTCAGTCAGGCTACGCGCCCCGCTCATTCATTACAATTTCTCTACCTGAAGGGTCACTTTTGATTTGATGTCGATCAGAATCTGAACGCCCTCGGGGCGGATGGCAATACGCTGGGGTACCAACCGGAAGGCAGCAATGTCGAGGTCTGTTTTCTTGCCGGCTTTCCCACGGGCAAAGGCCGTTTCAATTTTATCGGGAATAGCGGCCAGTTTATCGCCCAGCGGAAGTTTGAGCGCCGTTTGCAGGGTGTCGCGCAGGTCATCGTGCAGGAGCCAGTCGGCGGTGGCCAGCAGTCGTTCTTCGGTATGCACGTCGAAGTCCACGTTGCGCATCTGAAGCGTGTTTGTCAACGTATCGAAATACGGCCGACCGTGCAGATACAGGGTGCCTTTTACAGCCCCGCCCACTTCGGTTTTAAGAATAAGAGAGCGTTGTCCTCCGTAGAGCGACGCTTTTTTTATTTTCAGTAGCCCCTCTTTTAATTCCAGTTCGCGTTTCGACAGGTTTTGGCTGATAACCCGGTTGAGGTCGGCAAACGGAATGGTAAACAGGACTTTCAGGTCTGAAACCGGCTCCAGTTTCGCTACTTTGCGCAGTACGGGTAGTTTGAGTGAAGGGTTGAACGAGGGCCGTGGGCCGAAACGCGTGGCTGCCGAGAAACCAATTCGAAGCGGAATCGTGATGTATCGCTGATTTCCCACAATAGGCCCGGCAATCACGCTCGACGGTGTGGGGACCAGCCAAACTGAATCGGGTTGTTTGTTGAGAAGCAGCGGCCGTTGAATGTCGCGCCAGATTTTAGATATCTCTTTTTCGAGGTGCAATTCACTCGAAACCGCCTTATCGATGGCCGTTTCGATATCCTGCTTGCGGGCGTCCAGAATCCGCTCGGCAATTCGCTGAATCGACAGGCCAACGCCCAATACCCGCACTTTGGGTTTTTCGATCCACTGATAATCAACAAAGCGGGCTTTCGTCGTCAGCGACCAGTTGTTGTTTACCTTCAATGGGGTATCAAAATTGACCGTGAGAGCGCACAGAGGGCGTTTGCTCTTGTAAAAATCAGGATCGGCCTCACGCTTACGTTGCAGTCGTTTGAAGGCCAGTGGATTGCTAATCCAGACGCGCAACGGGGTAGTAAACGACACCCGGCCCCGGCTGTACCGAAGCCGCACCGGTCCGCTACGTTCTATGCGCAGTTGCCATTTTTCGCCTTTCTGCCCCTTGAGGGTTTCTTCCGTCACCAGGACAACGCCCAGCTCGTTGTTGATTTTCTTTTCGAGGTCGGCCAGTTCAAACGTGATGCGGCCTGTGAGGTACGACGTAGTGGCTGATATGGGCTCATCAAACCCTTTTGCTTCGGGAGGTTTCGGGTTTACACGCTGACAACCAACCGCAAGCAGAATCGTAGAAAAGAAAAGGCATAAAAAAAAGGTTTGTCCAGTTTTCATTACTGGACAAACCTACCGGGTTACAAAAAGTTGAGCCACCTTAGCGTCTGGCCCCAAGGGCCTGCGCATGGGGCTTATCGGAGGCACAACCGCACCCTTTGCCACAGCCCGCTTCGCGTCGGTTCATGGCTTTGTAGCCGCGCCAGCTGAGGTAACCCACTGCCGCCAGGAAAAAGCAAAGAATGAGTACGTCCTGCATAGTTGTTTCAGGTTGGGAGAGCGGCTGACACAGAGTCAAATGGGTAATGTACAGTGTATAACGAGTAATGGGAAGGCTGATTATCAGCTTGGTAAACGATTACTCATTAAGCAGCAAAATTAGTTTGGACTTTAGTTCGTCATCCCGACGAAGGACCGGGCCGCCGGAGCGGGGATCTTTCTAATTGACTGATTGTAAGATCCCTCCTTCGTCGGGATGACAAAAGCGTCTGTTTTAAATACTTCAGTTTAATTCTGCTTTCCTACCCAAAAAACTGACCGCTTTCAGTAGGATAACGGCTACACCCAGCCATTCCGTTCCGCAAGTCGGTAAATGTGCTGGTAGTGGTGTTCGCCATGCCATTGGTAGTTCCGAATCACCTCGCCGAGGGTAAATGTCCGGTTGCTACCGGGGTGGTAATACGTTCGGTCGAAATCGGCTTCGTTCAGGCCCCGGAGCACGGCCACCCAACGGTCGTGGAGGTTGCTCAGAATCACCAGCGAGTGCGATGCGGGCAGCACCGAGTCTGGAAGTTTGGCCCACTCGCCTTCTTCGTAGGGTTTAATGGTCGGGTTATCTTCGGTGAGCGCCAGTTTAGTGCGGATGTAGGCATTCATATGGCTGTCGGCCACATGATGCACCAATTGCCGCACGGTCCAGCCCTCAGGGCGGTAGGGGGTATCCAGGCGGTCGTCGCCCCATTTACCTACCAGCTCGGTGAAGCGATGAGCCTGATTCGCGATGTGATCGATTGCTTCACGTACCTGTTCGAAGGTGTGAGCTTGCCCGTACACAAACGGACCTATGGGATACTGGAGGTTGGTCATAGACAAAGGAGGAAAGGAGGAGGGAGGAAAGGAGAAAGGAAAAAGGAGGAGGGAGGTTTTTCCGTTTTTCCTTTCCTCCTTTATTCCCCCTTTAACGCCAATATTTTTGAATAGTTGCCAGGAGTTCGGATTGGGCCCCGCAACCGGCTACAATGTCGCCCCGGTACAGAAACGAGTCACCCCCGTCAAAGTCGGTGACGATGCCGCCAGCTTCACGCACGAGCAGGGTGCCAGCAGCAATATCCCAGGCGTGCAGGTTATACTCGAAAAAGCCCTCGAAGCGTCCACAGGCAACATAGGCCAGGTCGATAGCTGCTGAGCCCATACGTCGTAAACCGTGGGTTTGGTGCATGAGGTCTTCCAGAATGCGGAGGTAATTGGGCATCCCCTCGAACCGGTAGTACGGAAACCCGGTGGCAATGAGCGAGTCGCTCAGTTGTGTAGCTGCCGACACCCGAATCCGTTCGGGCGCAGCCGTACCGCGACTGCAATAAGCCCCGGCTCCTTCGCGTCCGAAGAAGCATTCGTCCCGATTAGGGTCGAAAATAACGCCCGCAATCGGCCGGTTACCCTCGGCTAACCCGATGCTTACCGAGAAAATAGGCAGGCCGTGGATGAAGTTGGTTGTTCCGTCGAGTGGGTCAATAATCCAGTTTAAACCGGCCCGGTCGCTGCCGCTCCCGGTGGTACCCTCTTCGGTCACAAAGCCCGCTTCGGGCAGGAGTTGGCTCAGGGCCTCCACCAGCCGTTTTTCGGTTTCTTTGTCAACATACGACACCAGATCGTTGGTGCCTTTATACTCCACGTCGTCACGGCTAAATCGGGCTCGTTCCTGCAACAGAAAAGCCCCGGCATCGCGTGCAATCGCGCACATGGAAGCGAGTAATGCGTCGGTCAAGATCATAGGTAAAATGAAAAGAAACGCTGAACGATAGAGCCTGACGAGGGTTTACCGGACTAAGGCCAGCTCCCGGTTCGCCCGGCGAACCTGTTGGATATTAGCGACGCAGCGAATCAGCAGGGTCAGCATAAACAGAATATGCGCCCCGCCCGGCACGTCGGAGGTAAACAAGCCAATGACGATTAAAGCCGCTGTAACCCCAAAATAACGGTTGATGTACCGTTGATTACGTTGGCGTGTCACCCAGAAAATTAAGGGCATGTGCAACGGCATGAGCCAGAACAGCGAGGGGTTCCAGGCTGTCACGCCATGATCGGTAGCGACCCAGAGCAGAAACAACAACCAACCGCACAAACCTGCAAAGCCGAACAGCACCCGGTCGATCCAGCGGCTTACCCGACCCTGCACGTACTGCCGGTAGGTGATAAACCCAAGTACAGCCCCCAGTACGGCAAACACAAACGCGGGATAGAGCGGGAGTGGCAGGTTTTGTTTGGGCAGATTTTGCGGCTGAAACAGGGTTTGTGTGCTGCTCACCACCGGAACCTGCTGGCCATTGGCCTGCTTAATGGTCGATTGTGCCAACTGGTTGAACACATTGTCGGGCAGGTACATGGACTCCCAGTTGGTTGTCACCTGATCCGACGGGCGGCCAATGGCGATGTTCATGCCCAACTGCGCCCAGGGTTTTTCGCCCAGATAGTCGTTCATCCAGTCGCGGTACGACTTGGTGAGCTGTTCCGGGGCCGGAAACTGCAGGCTGTCTCCGCAGGCCTCCTTGATCATGTCGCGGGGGCGGGTTGCGCAGTTATCGTAGTAAAACTTGTATCGATACTCCCGGTTCTCTGGCAGGTAGTTGGTTTCGAGATTATTGAACAGCCGTTGACGTTGGGCGAGCGACAGATTCAGCAATTGCTCCCGAATGCTCCGGTTATTCTGCTGGTAGTAATACACCGCCTGATACAGGCTATGCACCGACAGCCAGTAGGGGAGTGTGCCCCGCAGAAACTTCAGAATAAAATAGTCGGTGTTGTAATTAAAACCGCCGTAGCTGTAGTTCCGGTCGATACCAAGCGAGGGGTCGTAAATACGAATTTCGGTATGCCCAAACGACGACGAAATGTCGTCGTTGCCGGGGCCGTAGGTAATCAGGCTCACCCGGGCCTCGGGCGACAGCGTCGGCATGGGCATTGATTGCCCAAATGCAGCCGGGAGCCAACTCGGGGCTGCCAGCAGCAGGCAGCTAAACAAAATCAGGCGGAGTTTATTCATCGTCGTCGTCATCGGTCGGCTCTTGCTCCGACCGGTAATCCTTTTTGTCTTTTCCTTTCTTGGGCTCGCAACCCTGTACACACAGGACAATTTCACCTTTTACAGGTTTCTCGCCAAAGTACGCCGAAATTTCGGTTAGCGTACCGCGCACCGTTTCTTCAAAGAGTTTGGTGAGTTCGCGGCTTACACTCGCCTGTCGATCGGGACCAAATACCTCGGACAACTGTCCGAGGGTTTTCAGCAACCGGTGGGGCGATTCGTAGAAGACCATCGTCCGTTCTTCATTGGCCAACTGAAGGAGACGGGTCTGTCGGCCTTTTTTGTGGGGCAGAAATCCCTCAAACGTAAACCGGTCGGTGGGGAGGCCTGAGTTAACAAGGGCCGGTACAAAAGCAGTTGGACCAGGCAGGCACTCCACCGGAATGTCGTGACGCAGGCATTCGCGCACGAGCAAAAAACCAGGGTCTGATACCGCCGGCGTACCTGCATCGGATACCAGCGCGAGGGTTTTACCATTTTTCAACTGCCCAATGACCCGTTGTACCGACCCGTGCTCGTTGAAAATATGGTAGCTCTGAAGCGGTTTGCTGATACCCAGGTGCTTCAGCAGAATGCCGGAGGTACGGGTGTCTTCGGCCAGAATAGCATCGACCGATTTAAGCACATTGATCGCCCGGAGCGTAATGTCTTCCAGATTGCCAATCGGGGTAGGAACGAGAAATAACTTCATAAAAAGGCGAACAAATAAAGCAAACAGGGTAGCGGACGCTGACAAAAATTAGGCCGTCCGGCCCATACGGCTCAAAATCTGGTCAATATTTTTGGCTAGCGTCCGATCTTTTTCGGTTACAGTGTTGCCCGCATCGTGGGTGGTTAGCTCAATTCTGACCTGATTGTACACATTCGACCACCACGGGTGATGATCCATTTTTTCGGCGATAAGGGCTACCTGCGTCATAAACGCGAAGGCTTCCTGAAAGTCGGTGAACTTGAAATCGCGAACGAGCTTATTGTCCTGTTCCTGCCACATGCTGCGAGTTGATAATTTGTGGTTGATGAGTTTTCCGGATTGATCCGCAACGAATCTGCCAGAAGGCATGAGCCTGTACAAAGGTAAACGCCCGGAGGGGCAACTCCGGTTAGCCCACAAAAAAATAAGCAACGCCGGGCGTTGCTTATATGAGAATGACGAATCGAGAAAAAAGCATTATAGAAAATACTCAGCCCACAGCCGGGTTGGCTCTTTCTTCTCTGTTTTTTGGTTTACCGGCCCGTCGGAATCTTTAACGAGCGCAATATAGGGGAAGTATGAAATGTGGTACTGTTGGGAGTTACCCAACCACTCGCAGGAAACGGTATCTCCGAAAACGGCTCGGACCGTCATTCGGAGGCCACCGGATCGAAACTGAACGATATCGCCGGGTGCAAAATGAAGGTTAATCATTGGGTGAAATTTGTCATATGGGTTTTTGTCGCTTCGAAGTTACAGTTTTTCGGGCGATACCTTGACAACTGGTTAGGAGGGATTTAGATGAAGATTTGATTAAAATGAGGAAGTCCTATTTAATGTAGTTTTCATCTAATGAGTATTTTATGAGTGTTTTTGCTTAGTGATGCGGCTGACTGAATAAACTATTTTTTGTTTCAGATTGGGGCCTTAGCAGCGACTGGCCGACCAGCTGGAGCTGGGGTACAGAAAGCAAGCCCCAACACACGATACGGGCGCAAAACCGATCGGTGGCACTTGGTGGAGCGGCTGACCTACTACACGGTGGCAAGTACAATAGTTGTAGCCTGGGAATTGGTGCATGTATGCAGCTTGCCGTATGTTTGGAGTTTATTGGTGGAAACGCTAATAATTTAAGTGTTTTGGTATTCCGGAAACCCGGCTCTCAATCGAGGTCCGGGTTTTTTGTTTGACCAATACGCTCCACGTTGTGGGCAACCAAGATAAACCCGAGTGCTTGAACCTACAGACTGAGCCTTTATAGATGTTATTGGCGTTTTTGATGGCCTTTACGATGGCATAGTCGCCCGAGATAGCCACACTTGATCTTTGGGCGCGCGGCCAGAGACCTTGTGCTTAAGGCAAATAGTCATTCCAGAACAACAAAAAAGCCTGCTCGGTGGAGCAGGCTTTTTTGTTAAACTTCCGTAGAGAGAGAGGGATTCGAACTCTCCTGAACTAAAGCTCTGTAGCTTACCTGATTACCTCTTGGAGGTAATGGCCTGCCACCTCAAGTGCCACCGACTGGGCAAAAAATTAGGCCGTACCTGATACGGCTAAATTTTTCGACATCATGGGGACACCTGCAGGTACGGTAGCAGGCTTATGAAAAGACCGCTCCCGACTAGTTAACAAGGCGTCGATGGTACGCTGTAACCCAGCAATTTGATTGTCTTTGGCTGAGAGTTGCTGAGTGAACATTTCGCGCAGGTTCTTCATTTCAACCTCGAACCGCTCGATGACCTGGTCACCGAAACTTGCGCTGTCTCCATTCTTGGTAAGCATATCGCCGGTACCGCTAAGGAGCCAGTCTGTACTGACCTGCGGATACCGGGCCTTAATTCCCTCCAGCACCTTTGGCCCTGGCTTATGTTCGTCTTTAACGATGCCGTTGATTACGGTCGATGAAACGCCGATCTGCTGAGCAAACCCGTTTTTTGTTAGCCCCAGCGATTCAATCAGGAGCATAGTACGCTGACCAGAAGTATTCATAGGGATTGTTTAATTGGCTCGACTATAACACTGGGGCTATCGTCGACGGTTAAAGTGATTTTAAACGTTCCATCATTAGCAACGTACTCATTCGAGTATTTGCTTTCACTGTACTTCAATCCTCCGAAAAACTTATCTACGTTGAATTGATCAAACAATTTGCGAGACCTTCCGCTGCCAACAGCCTTGGTTTTCCAGCACGTTGAAAGCCGACTTTGATATTTATTTCTAACCTTCTCCATCTTCTTGGATATGGTGGTAGGTTGCCGATTAGAAATAAATGTTGAATACTGTGTGTCGGTCAAAACCTTAATGGGATAGGCTTTATCGCAGTCACAGTTATCATAGCTGTAAGAGACAATAGAGTACATAACATTATCCTCCTCCTCCACGTGCACCCAGGGGTTAAAGATGAACAGTGCATCTTTGCCGTTTAGGTAAAGCCCTTTATTCCGGCGATCGATATGTGGATCGTCGGTCTGCCATCGGCCGTCGTCTTTGAACTTTAACTGAACGCCGGTTATCTGAGTGAGGCTATCGCCCTCCAGGCGGAATTCAACAATATCTCGATCCGATGCCTTCAGGTAGATTGTGTCTCCGTTTTGAATGGGGCGCTCTGATCCTGAGAGAATTGGCTTGTTGTAAGGCTCTGGCAGCATTACGCTTCCATCGGCCGCATGCTGCTTTCTGAATGCGGCCGTCAGCTCATCGTGTTTCTTGCTGGCCATTAATTTTTCGCACCGATCGCTACCGCAACCGACTAAAACAGGGCCAACCAGCAGATACCCAAAAACAGTGTTTAAAGTTTTTTTCAGAAACAAACCATTCATAATCAATAAATTAAGTATATACCATAAAATAAATATGGCAAATACTTGCAATTATTAGAAATATATGTCTAATATTGCTCTCATCATTCACACAATGATAACAACAAAGTTTGCAACAAAGAGCAAACGACCTTCAAAAAATGTGTGAGTGGTTGATGGTAGCATGAAAACGATACAGGAACATTACAAGCGGTTGCGGCATACTGACCTGGACAGATGGAACGAGATGAACGCGACGCTGGCCCGGCAATCCATCAATGCCGACAGCAATTGCCTCATGTATTTTGAACGCACCGTGCTCCGGAAGGAGCGCGCCGGTGGTGTAGATCTGCGCACCCTTCCGTTTGCGATCGCTGATGCGCTGGTGACCTTCCTGGGCTTCTCTCTTGCCGACATCCGATCGAATACTATCCCGGACGCTTAACGCTCCTTTTCAACCAATATCATGATCCCTAACAAGGTCTTTGCTGCCTGCTATCCACTGCAACCGCTGTGGATTATGGTGGGCCTCCTACTGCTGGCCGAGCTGCTCGCAGTAGCACTGGTTTGTTACGTGAACCATCGCGATGCGCGACGGGCTGAGAAGCTGCTCAAATAATGCCTATACCCATGAACACGCCACTTTCCATTTCCGAACTGCTGACCATCACCAGCCCTGAGCTGCTGACCAAACAGCAACGCTGGTCGTTGATCGACAAGCTCGACCAGCAGACCGACTATCTCCAGAAGTGCCAACAGGTGCTCCGCCAGAACGGCCTCGATTGCCGCTCGTTGAATGAGGAAGTACGCCAGCTGCGCCTGAAGCGCCTGCAGATCTGGAACACCTTCAATCCGCATTTTCAAAAAATCCAGATCGGTTGTACAGCAACCGCTTAACCCTTACCATTATGCCACTGTGGTTTCAAGGTACGATCAAGTACCAGAAGGAAGAAATCGTAACAGACCGCCAGGGTGATCAGGTGCGTCTGAAGACGATCAAGCAGACCTATTTGTACGATGCCGTTTCGTACACCGACGCTGAAGCCCGCATTTACAAATGCGTACCGGACAACACACCGGACTTTCAGGTTGACTCGATTTCGAAGCAACCTATCAGCGATATCTTCTCGCACGACCTGGGCGGTATCTGGTTTAAGTGCAAGGTCGTATTCCTGACCGAAGACGATAAAGGCCGGGAGAAGAAGATCAAGAACACGATGCTCGTTAACGCCGACAACGTGAAGGAGGCCTTCGAACGCTTAGAGGAAAGCCTGCGGCCGATCCTGATGCCTTACGAAGTACACGCGATCGATCGCACGCCCATTCTGGAAATTTTCCCCTTTGACGACGAGCCTAATGAATACGCCACGAGTGAAAACGCGTGAGGCCGTTATGCGTGGTCACCTGACCGACGCCCTCAATAATCCCGGCGATGTGCGCGCCCAGCGCATGGCTCTCGACCGAATCGGGCGCGAAGCCTCTCTGGCTAACATCGCCGTGATGGATTGGCTGAAGAACGTACTGGCCGGTACTGAAACGGCCGGTACCGCTGCTGCAGTGCCCGTGCCGGCACCAATTCCCGCTGCGGCACCGGCTCCTATCAGCTGCCGCAAGTGTGGCCGGGAGTTCCGGAGCCAGACAGCCCTCAACGGCCATGGCGAAGCCCGCTGCCGGGGGCGAGTTGAACCCTTTAATTCTCGTCCTATTCTGAAGCAGGCGGCATGAGCACCTTTGGCGAACTCTACCGTAAAGCCCGGTCTATGCGCGACGAGCGACAGGCGATCGTGATGCAGCAGAAGTTAGCCGATCCAGTACTGATCAGGGAGATCGACGAATTAGGCAAAATAATGAGCCAAACGCTCGACGTGTTTCTAAAGCATGGCGGGTCTAAGGCCACTGAAGATACGCCCAGTGGGCAATGAAACAGAGGGGGTTTGCAGCCCGGCATGAGGTTGAGTTGAACGCCAACCAATGAATAGTGCGAACTGCCAAGGCCAGACCGTCCGGTTGACGGGTAAGGGGAGTAGTGCCCTCTTAGGCTGGTTCGAATCCGGCTCTGGAGCATGGCCCACTGGGCCAAAGTCCCGGAAGGAAGGCCGGTTTAGTGGATTAGGATTAGGCGCAATCTGCCGATCGGGTTTCTGGTCGGCAGATGTTTCACCCCCACTAACAGCCTCAACGGAATGCCAGGCCGCTGCCAGACAGCGGGTAAGGGATTGTATGGCCTCGGCCTACATCATGGGCGGTTCGAATCCGTTCCCTGGCGCGATCAGGGTGGGCCTGATCAGGGTCAAGAATGGGATTGCCGGTTGGCTCACGTCAACCGGCAACTTAGTCGAGACCAGGAGTGGCCCACCAGGGTTTGGCTGAGTCGACGTGCACAGCGATCTCAGTCAGAAGCACAGCGTATAGGCACATACGTTTTGTGTTTCGAGCCGACCAAACCAGCTGTACGCATGCCTGCAGCAGTTTTTGGGCGGCACCTCAAAAAAACAGCCTTATGGGCTGAACGGTACCTCTTTGCCCTGACAGATCGTCAGGTTTTTTCAGCCGGTTTTCCAGTTGTCAACGCTGTTGTCAACTCCTGTTGTCAACATTGAGTACTAAAAGACAACTTATTGTCAACTCTGAATAACGTTTGACAACTCACCTTTCCAGTTCTCTCTCCCGAACTGAATAACTGGAAGGGGGTTTCGGCCGAAAAGCGGGCAAAGGCGCACCGAACAGCACCTGGGCAAAAGCAGACCCAAAATGAACCCCAAAATTTCAAACCAAACCACAATGTCCATTTCAGCCCACCTCGGCCACGATCGTTTTTTCGTCCTGCTTAAACAAGAGCAACAGCCCACAATCGCTCAGAACGCCTAAAACGACCCACTCCCATGACCCCATCAAACCCAACCAAACCCAAATTCATCGGCGATCCACTGAATGCCACCTATCGCTGGGAACTGTACCTGACCAACGGCAAGATCTTCGACGGCTACTCGAAAGCCAAGGGGATGGACGAGAAGAAAGACAAGCAGGCGCTCCTGCAGGACTGCATCGCCCGGCTCCTCAACAATGGCTACCTCGACAAATGCTACCAGATGTTTTTCTACGAGCGGGGCGACAGCCATCGCAGCCAGGATCAGCTTATTCTGGAGATGTACCCACACGGTTGTAAGCCACACGCATCGCTGGAGCTCGACCTGTCAACCTGCAACTTCCTCGACCGCATCTACGACGCCCGACGCACCGGCCAGGGCAAGAATTTTAAAGAGCTGCTGCCTCCCCGAGTGAGCAACCGCGAGCAGGAGAAAATAGACTTCGCCTATTCGAAAGCCCGCTTCCCGACGCAAGGAGACCTCCACACGTACTGCGTCAACGTGATGCTCAAGAAGTACGCCAGGCCACGAGTAGAAGCCTGGTACGAGGCCTGCAAAATCAATTACACGCAGGCTCTGACCTCGGCCACTGCACCGGCTCCGCAGCCGGATGTGTACAACCAGCAGGCCGCAGCCGCAGCCCAGCGCACGATTCAGGGACTCCACAACAAGTATAGCTCGAACCGATAATGCAGCCGATCCGGATCAGAATTAGCCTCAACGAATATGCCTACATCCACTGGCGTACTGAAGAGGCCTGGCTGACGCTCCAGGAGGTATCGATGCGGAAGTGGGCAACCCTCGACACCCTGGTACTGGCCGAAGCCCACATGAAAGTTCGCCGAGCCTCGTCGACGTGGGCCTATCGGGATAAAACCAAAACGTACTCCTACAGCCTGCCGGTGTCGCTCGCCCAGGCTCTGCATTCCTCGCTTCAGGGCAGCATCGTGACAGCCGATGGCCTGTCGCTACTCGACAAGCTGCATCATGCCATTGAACGGCTGAGCCTGACGCCAACCATCATCGAATTTCAACCTCAATAATCACCATGAAACTCTTGTTCACAATCCCGCTGGCGCTGCTTGCTGCGCTGGTGGTAGCCATCACTGTTGCCCTGGCAATCCTACTCACGGCCATTCTGGCTCCCGTCCTCGACATTTTTCTGAGTGCTCAAACCCCAAAGTTTTATGACTACGACAAACTCTGACAGCGCCAGCGAGAAGCTGCTGGTCTCGTCGATCCTCAACCATCTGGCCTACCTGCTCATGGCCGAATCGCCGAACAAATCAGCCGTTAAGAAGCAGGGCGAGGTGTACCGGGGCCGGTTGCTTGCATCGCTCGATCCGACCACGAAGGGTGCATTTCTGAAGACCCGCGACATCATGGTGCAGCTGGCCCGAACCCTCGCTGCCTGCACCGACCGCCAACAGCTCGGCCGCACCTATGACTACATTGAGCAGCTGGGCAAAGGTGGGGTATTCGTGGTGCAGGAGCCAGCCGACGCCCAAACCATAGAGCGGCTGGCCAGGCACATGGATCAGGAGCACAACCTGACGCTCGCTGAGAGCGAACTGCGCGAAATCATTTACATCGTACATAACCTATATCGTCCTCATGAAGCGCCACAAGTTGATTGAACCCATCGTCGGTGGGCCGACTCCCGAAAACCTCATTATTGCCATCGACTTCGACGGCACCATCTGCCAGCACCCAGGCAAGGAGTTCCCGGCAATCGGGCCTCCGGTACCGCACGCCATCAAGGTCATGAAGCGGCTGCAGGAAGCTGGACATCAGCTCATGCTCTGGACAATGCGTGATGGTGCTGCGTTCGAAACGGCGCAGGAATACCTGGAACAGCAGGGTATCGACATGTGGTGGAACGAGAATTACGCGCAGAGCTGGAGCAGCTCCAACAAGCAGTATGCGCACCTCTACATCGATGACGCTGCGCTGGGTTGCCCGCTCATCGAGGTAAGTGGTGGCCGAGCCTTCGTGAGCTGGTACGAGGTGGAGCAGACGCTGATCAGCTTGAAGGTACTGCCCGATAACTGGAGCCGGGACAAGATATACCGGATCGACTTCAGCGTGATGTCCGAGGGTGAACAGTATGCACTTGTTGGCCATAGCCTTGGCGATTCGCCAGAGGAAGCCATTGAGCGGCTGCAGCTCTGCGAGTACTCCCATGTTCGGATCGACGTCGAGCGGGTGAATGGTACAGCGTGGCCAGCTGCGCAGGTGGAATTGTTAGGCGAAAACATGGAGGGCAGGGTCTAATGGAAACGCTGAAGAAACTGATCATTGAGGAGCGGGTACGCCAAACAGAGAAATGGGGTAAACAGCAGCTGTCGCTGACTGGCTGGCTACTCGTACTGCAGGAGGAGATGGGTGAAGTAGCCAGAGCCATGCTCGACGACGATCCGGAAGCAGCCCGGCACCAGCGCGAGGAAGCTGTGCAGGTCACAGCCGTGGTGGTGCAGATGTGCGAGTGGCTGAGTGAGCTTCATGGCTGGCCGTGTTCGGCCGAGGAGCTGCTCGACCGGACATTCCTCAAGTACGAGTTCAATTTGGGCGACCCGGCCACATCGTACATCCAGCTCACACAACTGGTGGGGGCATTTGCCGAGCTGATCCTGTCGCGGGCCAATGCCCACAACGACGAGATCAGCAAGATCGCCCGGAAGCTGACCATCTTCGGGCTGGAGCTGACCTACCGCTTACTCGACGTGGAAGAGGTTAGCGATTCGCTCACCATCCCGATGGCAAAATGAGCCGGGAGTTTTATCAACGCTTCGACACCCGCACGCTGCGACGCGTGCGGGTGGGCTTCGAGTTTCGATTCGATCGGGCGCACGACGGCGGGGAGCCGACCGAGTGGATCACCAACCGGATCGCCCTAATCAGTGCACTACTCGACGAGCGCGAGCCGCAGGAGCCAGGCGCAAAAGCCTACCGTGAAGTGGAAGCAGGAAACGCAAAACCGGTTCTGCGTTGGAACCGAAAAAACACCAATGGAAGCAAACATTAATTCAGACACCACAACCGAGCGCCAACTCTGCAGCTTGACCCATCAGGAAGGCATGACGCTATTCACCGTTGCGTTTGGCTACCAGCCATCGCCAGAACATTTCTCTTTGACTGGTCTCTGCAAACAGATAGTTACTGCGAAGAAGGAACGCGCATAGTAGATTTGTAATCTTCCCAATACAAAAAACAAAAGAGGCTGTATCATTACAGCCTCTTTTGACTTAGTAATCTGCAAAACTGTGTCCTAAACCTATGTGTAACGCTTCCAACTGCTGATGGCTAGAGGGCCAATTATCTTTCAGGTAGTCAGGGTCTGTGTTCAATAGGTAGGCGAGCATCAAAACGATCGGATGCGTAAATAAAAGTAATTTACTTCGTTGTATCCAGTTAACTAGCTCAGGGCTTCTTCTAACAAAATTTTTAAGCTTTTCAACTGGAAACGGCTTATCTGTATAAAGGGGCAGAAACAAATCTGACATATCCTGATCCTCGTAAACATGCACGCTAGGCGCTAAATCTTTATACAGTTCTTTAAGCACTTTCATCAATTCATTTTCTGGGTTCTCCGGTTCACGAATCATTTCGAATATTTCTCCAAAATACTCGTCCGTAGATTCCATAAGCGCCATTGATCGGGCCAACTTCCGAAGTATGGCCTTGTCGCTCTTATAGGGGCCTTTATAAACATGGTCATGGCTTACTTCTGCATAGGCGTGTTGAAGTAGTGTTCTGACCTGAATTTCGCATTTTAAAGCGAGAACATCAAGCTCATCGCTAGCTTTTTCTATTGGCCAAACTACAAAATGAGCAGACTGATAGCCAAAGGAATTAGGAGCTTTTTCGATTTCCTTTTCCCAGTCTTTATCATGTGAAATATTCCAAGAAGCATACGCCTTGAGTCTTTCGGAAACCTCCTTAACATCATTAGTTGTCAAAAGAACAATTCTTGTTGCAACCTTATCAGAAGTATCAGTTATCGGGTTGTTGTATTTCTTGGTTACGGTGACTTTCTTGATAAAACTATCTTCCTGTTTGATCCTGAAGTCAGGACTCATTTGAACCCTTTTTTCCATTACCAAATCCTTCACTAAATCGGCAATTGTCTGGTCTACCTTTTTGCCCCAGTCCTTCAAATGTGGAATAAGATCTCGGAAGTTTTGCCGTAGTGCTTGTTCATACTTCTCGGCTTGATTCATATGGCTTTCCTTGTATTCGTATGTAAGTACAATTGCCACTCATTACTTCGTCTATGTTGATATCATCTGGGGTGATTACTTTCACAGACTCGCCGTACTTTGCTTCAGGGAGAGAGATAGTAACTTTATTGGGAAAGTTTATTTTCTTTGTTTCTAAATCCTTTTGTATCAAGGATGTTTCCTTTATAAACGCCGAAGGAAGATGCTGTAAAGCCTCACCTTTATAAGCTGATTTAACTTCTACAGGGAGAAAGTCGTCAGCATACTTACTTACATTTAGTAGTGGGTCATTATTGCTTTTTAAGTATGATTTTAAGGCAATAATTGCGTCCTCTTTACTCTTGTAATTTGTAACATTCTGTTTTATAAAGTCATAAGTGAAATCGAAAAAATTCTTTGTTTGAATTAATGAGTTCCTTCCAACTGAAAACCCCAAAAAGTCGCTGTAAAAATACTCTGCTGGTTTGGTCGCTCTTTTAAAGTTATCATCGAAAATCATGCACCCGTGTGTGTCGTTTGGTGGCAACACTATATCTCCAAGTTCGTTTTTGAACATAGGGGTGAGTCTTTCAAACAATACTCCTATTTTAAAGAGCTTTTGTGAAGGCGAAAGTATAACATCATTCAGTACTTCTAGTATAGCTTTCTCTCCACTTTTATTTTGCCTTATTGCTTCATGGGGTTCTGCTTTAATTACAATTGTGCAAGGAAGGTTTTTGACTGTATGAGTACAATCTAGTACAATTACATATCCACCTGGGATTCTAGCTTTAGTTTGTGATTTAGACAGTTTATGTGCTATCTGCTTGGATGCATTAACAAAGCTTTCCTCATCATTAGGCTCAATTTTCGTACAATAACCGTAAAAGCTTTCCTCTCTCATATCTTGTATATCCAAATGGAATGCCTTTGAACTTTTTCCAAGTGAATTGACAAGCCGGTTATTAATTATATCGCTTACCTCGCTGGAAAGCGTTATCACTTCATCTGACTCCCTTACTGTTGAGTGGGATCGTTGATTTTCCTTTTGAAAAATCTGGTGCATTATTGCACGGTTGATGGATAGGGTGGCCAATTCGCACATGATGACTTAGGATTGGGGTGAACTTGACTATTTTACTTTGTAAGTAGTTTAACCTGTATTAGCATCCTTTGGCGTCAAATTTATATAATTATGTACTGGTTGATTTAAGTTTTTTTTACAACGTATCAATAAATACCACTTCGGGGATTTGAATACAAACTCGCCCCTGGAATATATTCGGTTGAGAGAATTTCTTCTTTGTTAATTCATAGCCTAGCTATCAGCAGGAGGTACTTTACACTCTATTGACGAAGGAAATCGGGCAATGTTACTCATTGGCCTTGTCGGGATTATTATTTTCTGTTTGATAAAGGTTTCGAACTGGTCACACGTACCAAACAACTTATTATCAAAATCCAAGGGTTTGTTGCTTGCCGAAGGTAATAGGTAGTAGGCGACTCAATGCCACCAACGCCGGTGCCTAGCGCCCTCGTTATGTTGGGTGGCGAACTACCCCACAGCCCGGCCAATTGGTCGGGCTTTTTTCGTGCTCGATTGCACTGTTCCAGTGACCTGCGGGACTCCGCATGGAACTTCACGAGACACTACGGCAGGAACTTGCGTGTGCCGGAAGATAGTGCGTGTGTTGCATCATCAAAACGCACTAACGCACAGATAATTAGATGGAAACGCAAGCAATTTTAAACAACGCCAGCCTCACCAAAACTGAAAAAATTCGCCAGCTGCTCGCCCTCGGCCTGACCCGGCGGCAAGTAGCCGACCTGACCGGCGGCAACTACGGATTTGTGCAGAACGTTTTCGCCCGGTACTGGCCCGATCAGGTACGGAGCCGGATGCAGGCAGCGGCCGACGATGTTTTCCGCTTCCTGCCTTTTAACCGGCGCTTCGGGGTGGAGATCGAAGCCTACAACGTAAGCCGCAGCGAACTGGCCAACGCACTCCGGGCGGCTGGGGTCGCGGTTGAAGTTGAAAGCTACAACCACACCACCCGGCGGCATTGGAAAGTAGTAACGGACGGCAGCTTGAGCGGCCATAACAGCTTCGAATTGGTAAGCCCGATTCTGGAAGGGCAAGCGGGCCTCGACGAACTCAAAACCGTATGCCGGGTATTGAAGCAACAGCGGGCCTACATTAACCGCAGCTGCGGCCTCCACGTACATTTCGACGCGGCCAACTTCGGCCTCGCCCAAACCAAGAACCTGCTCGTTAATTACGCCCGCTACGAGGGGATCATCGACAGCTTCATGCCAGCCAGCCGACGCGGATCGACCAACACCTACTGCGGGAGCCTGACCCACCGGGTCGCGCAGATCGACGCGGCCACCAGCATGAACCAGCTGGTCAACTCGGTTATGAACAACCGCTACCAGAAGGTAAACCTGCAAAGCTATAACCGCTATAAAACGATCGAATTCCGCCAGCACAGCGGCACGATCGAATTTGAAAAGATTTCGAACTGGGTGCTATTTTTACACAATCTGGTTGAATACAGCCGCACCAGCCGGGTTGAAACGGCCACGATGGCCAGCCTCGAGCAGATTCAACAACCCGAGATTTTCACCTTTTATCATAACCGCCAGAGCGAACTGGCAGCCTAATGAAATACTTACTCGAAGATGGGAGCGGGGTGGTCGAAGCGGCCACTCCCGCCGAGTTGATAAACCAACTAAAGGACGGCGGTCGGTTTACGGCCGAGCAAACGATTCAGGAGTACATGGATGAGTTTGCGGTTCGGTTTACGGAATTCTACGGCGGTCGGGCACCGCGAACCGACAGCCCCGACAATTTCATTGCCGACCTGGAGGAGCAGGGATGGCTGAAAAAAGTCGAATAACGCTTTTAATTATCTGTTAGTGCGAAAGCCCGGCTGCTCTGCGGTCGGGCTTTTTTATTGTCCTTTCGGGTCGGATCGGTGGGATGCAGCTTGCCTAAAAAAGCACGTATGGATTCACGATCGATCGACGACCTGCACCCGCAACTGGCCTACGCGTTTGGCCTGTCGTGCGGCCGGTGGGCGGCTCTTTATCCCGGTGCCCCTACACCGTTTCTTACCCAAACATTTCGCAGCGACGCCCGTCAAAATGCCCTTTTCGAGCAACCTCGCGACGGCCGAGACAATGACGGCGATGGCCGGATCGACGAGGCCGACGAGTTCGTAACCAACGCCAGGGCGGGCCAGTCTCCACACAACTATCGGCCAGCACTCGCGCTCGACGTGGGCTTCCGACGACTGGACGGATCGCTGGACTGGTCGGAGAAGTGGTTCAACTACTTTGCCCAGCTCATGCTGGAGCTGCCCAACATCACCTGGGGTGGCACATTCAAGCAGCTCCGCGACCGGCCGCACTTCGAGCTGACCGACTGGGAAAGCCGGGTGCCGCAGCCAATTCCGGCAACGCGCACGACACCTCCTCGCCGACCGGCCGCACCACCACACTCACCACCAAAGCCAAGATGACGGTACTCCAGACAATAGGCGGCTTCCTGAAGGGAGCCTACACCAAGTTTGGTACCAGCGCCAACCTGATCAGGGAGGTGTCGGTATCGGTGCTCACGGCTGTGGCCGTAGCCGTGCTGGTGCAGCTGCTCACGCCAAGCGAACCCTCGCCGGTGGCGCAGGTGGGCGACTTGCTGAAGTCGTCGATGGCGGCACAGCATAAGGCCGACTCGATCGAGGGGCAGCTGCGGCTGTGGCAGGTGCAGCGCAAGGTGGATTCACTCACTCAGGTAATTCAGGATCTCCATGAAAAAGACTCTATGCGGGCCAACGCTGGCCTGTCTGATCTGGATGCTATCATCCGGATCAATGGCGCAATCGAATCGAACCGGCGTGCCAGTACGGGCCAGAACCGGGGCGGGCATCGATAGCGTCGAGGCTGTGCGGCAATACGTCAGAAACGCCAAGGCCGTGCTCGATAGCCTCACGGCCCTGCACTATGCCCGGCTCAGTATTACTAAGCTGGGTGTGCGCCTGAAGAAAGCCGAGAGCGGGCGCGACTCGGTAGGTCGGGCACTGGTGTCCACGAGTCGAGACATGGCCAGGGCCGAGCTGGAACGGGCCAATGCGCTGGCACTGGCCTACCAGTACCGGCAGCAACGGCGCTGGAGTAAGGTGGAAAACTGGCTATGGCGATTGGCTGCGGGTTACTTCATCTACAAACAAATCTGTCCTTCCTGCCCTCCGTGAGCAGGGCAATCTTTGACCATGGGAAAGCCAGTGAAATTCTTAATTGATAGTGGCGGCTCGACGAGCACAGATGCCTACATCCATCCGGATCAAGTGGAGTCAATTGTGCAGTCGACTCGAAATCCCAGCCGATGCACCATTCGGACTATCACCGGAACAGAGTACGTAGCCCAAGTATCGGCTGAAACAGCCTACAAGCGACTTTATGAGTAAGACAATCAATCGTCGGGCGATGTTCGCCGAAATCCATCAGGACACCCGCGAGGGCGGGCAACTGCATGTTTTCAGCCTGGCTTACGTGAAAAAGGACGGCACGCTGGGCGAAAAGGGACGCTGCTGCAAAAGCACCAAACGTTGCCCCGGGGAGCGGGGCTACCGGGGCAACGTGAACAATAACCACGTATTGCTGCTCACCAACCTCGAAACCGGCAAGCCGTTCGAAGTGCTCATCGATCTCATTACCCACTACAACCGTATGCGGGTCAATCACAATTCATAATGGAGTGGATAAACGAAAACGTAGCCCTTATTACCAGCCGCAACGGCAATGCCGCCATACTGCAGCAAACCGGCAGCGGCCGGGATCACGCCTATGGCTCCACTCAAGTTTTCGGGGGCGATGGGCGCGATCACGTATCGTGGGGAGCAGGCGATAACCAGCCCAATGTGATGGGTCAGCTCATCCAGAAAAACAACCAGGTACGGCCGCTGCTGGAGTCGAACCGGGACATGATCTACGGTACCGGCATCTCGTTTAACAAGCGGGTGTTTGATACCGTCGACGGCAAGACAAGCAGGCGCCTGGAACCCTACACCGACAGCCGACTGGAGGAGTGGATGTTCAGGAGCCGACTGGCCCACTACATCATTGGCGCCATCAACGAGCGGCTCACCAACGGCAACCACTTTACCAAGTTCACCTTCGAGCTCGATGGTACGCCGATCCTGACGCACCTCGACTGCTTTGCCACCCGCAAGGGCAGGCCTGACGGCCGTGCCGCTGGGCAGTTTCTGTACAACCCGTACTTCGGGGATTACTCGTACTTCCGGCCGACCGAGAGCGAGGTGATACCGGGCTTCAACTTCGTGGAGCCAGCGGCCAACGTGACCAGTGTGTTTCACAGCCGGGAGCCACTGTCGGGCAACCCGCACTATGCGTACCCAAGCTGGTGGGGAGCCCAGGAGTGGATCGAGCTGGCGAACCTGATCCCGATCTTCCACAAGTCGGGCATCACCAACGGCTACAACATCAAGTACCTGGTAAAGGTACCGAAAGACTACTTCGACCAGGAAGGTGGCAAGACGCTGCCGGTGGAGAAGATCCGGGCCAAATGGTCGGAGTTTTCGGACAACCTGAGCAAGTGGCTGGCTGGTACCAAGAACGTAAACAAGAGCCTTATTCTGAAGTACCTACGGGGAGATGACAATAAGCCGCTCGACAACATCGATGTGGTACCGCTCAAAAACGAGATGAGCGACGATGCCTACAGCAAGGTTTGGGAGATGGCCAACGTGAGCATTGCCAACGCGGCCGGTATCCTGCCAACGCTGGCGGGTGTGAATCCGGGCAAGGGCAATGACTCAGGCTCGCAGATCCGGGTGATGGCCGAGTTTCAGCAGCACTTCCGCACGCCGGTACACCACCAGATCCTGCTGGAGCCCATTCAGTACGCACTCCGTACTATGGGCTACAACGATGTAATACCAAGCTTCTCAGGCGTACAGATCACAACACTCGACACCAACCCGACTGGCGCGCAGGCGGTCGTAAACCACAACTAAGATGCTCACACTCGACATTATGAAAGCCCAGTTGGGCATGATTGCGGCCAACATGAAGGCCGACATCTCGGCGGGGTTTCTGGGGCATGCCGAGCGCTGGTTTCGCGACGAGGTGGGGACGGAGATGTTTGCCTGGCTAAAGACGCTGAACGGTACCGAGGCCGAATCGAAGGAGCTGCTGCGGCTGGCGCACTCATGCCTGGCGTGGTATGCCTACTCGCTGGCGTTTCCGCACCTGAAGTACAAGGTTACCGATTTGGGTATCCTGAAAAACAACCCGGAGAAGTCCATCGCTGTGACGAAATGGGAGTACATCGACAGCCGGGACGCCAACCTCTCGATGCTCGATCTCTCACTGGAGTATTTCTGGAAGGAGGTCGAGCTGGTGAAACCGGCCGCATTTACCGGGTCGAGTGCCTACGCTAAACGCAACCGCTGCTTTGTGCGTAGCGCGGCCGAGCTGGGCGACCTGCTGCCGATTGCGGGGCGCAACTACCGATTTTTCCAAAAGCTCATTCCCCACATCGAGTACGTGGAAGATGAGCACCTGCGGAAGGCGATGACGGCGGGCGTGTTCGACGAGCTGAAGCAGAAGTGGCAACAACCCAATGCCTCGTTGAGCTATCAGGAGGAGCGGCTGATTTCGCTGGTGCGCCGGGCAGTGGCTTACTTCTCAGTACTGGAGGCCTGGTCATACCTGCCACTCACCATTCACGAAACCGGCATATCCGAAACGCGCAGCAAGGATGGTACCATGGAGGAGGTAGCGCCCGACTCGAACCTGCGCGGAGCCCTGAAACAGCAGCTCTATACTGACGCCCAAAAGCGCCTGAGTGGGGTGATTGAGTTTCTCGACGAGAACGCCAGCAGCAGCTTGTTCAGTAGCTATTATTTGAAGTACCTGGCCGGTGGAGATAGCCGCTACGAGGCCGACGATTTTACCGATAAACCGCACGTGATTCTATGAGAAATCGACAGGCCGCAACGGTCAGTACCGAAGCTGAAGTAAAACCCCTAAAAGTCGTGAAACCAGAAGTACAACCCGATTACAGCGCCCAGCTGAAGGCGATCGAAAGCCGCAAAGAAGCCATCCGTCAGGCCGAGGCCGAGCGGCTCCGTGAACTCGACGAACTGGCCGAGCAGGAAGCCAAAGCCCGCGACAACGTGAAGCAGGCCAATCGCCAGCAAAAGGCCGACCTGCTCAGTATGGCTAAGTATTACCGCGAACTGGCCGTTGAGCAGACCGAGCGGCCCAAGGCCGACGAGCTGATTGGCTGGGCGATGGATTGCGAACGCCAGGCACGCTTGATCGTGATCGAGGGTGAAGTGGAGGAGGCACCGCAGGCCGCTGCGGAGGCTGTAGAAAAGCCGTCGTTTCTGGAGCGACACCGGCAGCTGGTGTCGGTGGGGGTAATCCTGCTGGTGGGGGCTTTGATCTACATCGCAGGCGAATATTTCAACCTGGCTCGCGAGATCATTATTGAGCGAAACAAGCTGCTACCGCCTGAGCAACAGATGCAACCGTATGACATCACGAGCTTCCAGAAGCTGGCGTTTGAGAAGATGGTACAGTTTACCGACCTGCCGGTGGCGCTGCTGCTGCTGTTGCTGGTAATGCCGCCAGTGGGCTTCTATGTCCTTCCGTTGATACGAACAAAGCCGGACTTTTGGTATGAGTTCAAACACGAACTAACTCCATATCAACGATGCGTACTTGCTACCTGCTTTGTATTGGGCTTCTTGTTGCTGGCCTGTCTGGCGCACCTGGTCAAACTCTAAAACGGCCGACGCGGCCGGTCTCGCTCGACGAGGCTGTACTCCGTCAGGCGATCTTCGACACGGCGGCACTGTTTGTGGGCAAGGTGGAGCGCACCAACCAGAACGATGCCGATTGGATCAAGGCTATTAACCGCAGCAACAAGCTGCCCGACCGGGCCATGTACTGCGCCAGCGCCTTCTACTACGTGCACGCTCAGAACGGAGTCCGGCTACCGATTGCGCCGGTTTCGATTGGGCGGGTGAATGCCTACTTCCGCGACCCGACGAAGATTGTCTGGCGCAAAGGGCAGCGGGGCAACACCCGGCTGGGCGCGAAGATCCGGCGCATGGATGCGGTCTCGCTCTTCGCCAGCCACATTGAGGGCATCGCCCAGGATCGCTACGATCCGGCCGAAGACGAGGAGGTGCTGCTGATTGGGTTTAATACCACTGGAGGCCGAGGCACGCGGGGCGGCTGCTACATCAATCGACGGCGCACCCGCGACATCAAGGCCATCGCCAATTGGCTCACGCCCTGGCTGGAATCGTACCAGAGCAGCCTGGGCAAAAAGCTGTCATTCTAACCAAAGCCGTCCTATCGGGGCGGCTTTTTTGTTGGCTACTTCGCAACCTGTAAAACCAAGTCAAACGAACCATTTATTACCATGAAAAACATTCAGGATGAGTTGAGCCTGCCTGAGCGGCTGGCAGCTCCTACACCCAGGCTGTTCGGCTGGATACGCAACGCAGGCATTGTGCTGGCGGCTCTGGCCGGTGCAGTAGCAGCGATCGATAAGCAAGGGGTATACCTGCCCGATTTGGTGCTCGTACTGGCCGACAAGGCTTACTTTGTGGCTGGCCTGGTGGCAACCCTGATTAGCCAGCTGACCGTTGACCTGAAAGCATACCGTGCCCAGAACGCACTGAAGTAATGCAGCAGATCGAACTGGATGGGGTGTCGTACAACTTGCCCGAAGCGTGGGACGAGGTGGGGCCGGATCAGATCGCCCGACTGATCAATCTGGTTTACCTCACACCCGAGTCGGGCAAGATGTATCATGCCCTAATACAACTGGCCCTGAACATTCGACCCAAAGCCTGGCGCAAACTGCACCAGAAGCACTTTTCGCCCAACCTACCCGAGTCTGTGCGCTGGAAGAATGCCGAGGTGCTGCAGACCATTGTTGCCCAGCTGCAGTGGCTGTGGCTGAAGCCTATGCACCGGCAACCGTTCCCGAGCATTCAGGTGAACGGCAAAGCGTGGTTGCTACCCGAAGAGGGCTTCAAGACCATGAACTTCGGGGAGCTGACCGACCTGTACATCCACATGCAGGCCTTTATCCAACAAACAGTACCAGGCTACGAGCGGCTGAACTACCTGGTGGCAACTGCCTGCCGACCGCGACGTGGGCGCGGTTATACGCTGCGGCCCGACTGGAACGGCGACCACCGCGAGCCCTACAACGAGTTTGTGGTGCGGGAGCGGGTGGCGGAGGTTGCCAAGCTCGACTTCAGTACCCGCTCGGCCGTGCTGTTGTACGTGGCCAGCAACATCAAAAACGTACTGAGTGGGTATGAACTGTTTGATCCGGACGCGACGGCGGAACCCGTCGAGGAGGGCGAGCGGTACGCCGGGCAGGGCTTCATCAAGAACGCGCACCTGCTGGCCGAAAAGCACATCTTCGGCAACCTAAAGCAGACGCAGGACGCCAACCTGCATGAGGTATTACTCTTTCTGGAAGAGCACCGGGCCGACCAGCTGGCGCGGCAGGATTCCGAAAAAACAGACAGCTAATGATCGCAACGACTTTACTTTGGGAGTATTTCCGGCCAATTGCCGAGGGGCTGGATGGGGTGGTGTACGTGGGCCAGTCGGACGCGGCCAAGATGGAGCGCCTGGTTACCGAGTCGATGACGGAGGAAATATACCCGGCCGTGTTTCTGATGCGGCCTCGGTACCGGCCGATCGACAACGGGGCCGACAATCAGGTGGCGGAGTTCAACGTGATCTTCTACGTACTGTGCCAGGCTGTGAACGATAGCGAGGAAAACGTGGATGCGGCCTTTGACCAGGCTGAGGAGCTGGCACTCTCGATCCTGCGCCAATTTCGGCAAGACCACCGCGAAACGGCCTTTGTCGACTTCGACTATTCGAGTGCCATGCTGGAGCCCATTCAGATGATGACGCTCGACACGGCAATGGGCTACGAGGTAAAGTGCAAGATCTCGCTCATTGCGAACGAGATTTTTTCTTAACATTGAGCTCAGAATGATTGAGAATTGGGCTTGTTCAAAGATAGTGGACAAACTTACTGCCTTTAGAATTCAAATGACTACATGGTGTAAATTCCATGCTTTTGTTTTCGAAAGTAAAGTTCTAATGAACTGTACTTAGCTTAATGGAATTTGATAATGAGTATGTCGACTGAGAAAGGAATGGAAATCTATAATCTCGAATTTGATAATGTGATCTCTAGTATAGTTGGTTTGGGGCAAACCGATTATGCGTATACGCTTGAGCGTATATATCCATTGATTAATAAGCTTGATGAACAGAGAAAGCTTTTGAATACAAAATTTTACAAAAGACTTGAAAAAGATATTCTCTCTGGTTGTCTAATGCCCCCACTGACGCTTGCTTTTGTTAAGAAGGAGGGAGAGATTCGAGATATTGGTCAACTGAGCAGATATGTAAATGAAAATATTGACAACGGTTTTATTTTGGATGGTATACAAAGGCTCAACACGCTCAAAAGAGCATCTGAAAGTCCAGAATTTGATTACACGAAAAAGATTTTTTTCAATATCATTATTGCTGGAAACAAAGATAAATTGCTCTATAGGATGATTACCCTCAACAATGGTCAAAAGGGTATGACTCCAAGACATCAGATAGAGATATTGACGAAAGAGCTATTTTACTTTAGTGGTCTTTCCATAAAAGTTCAGACAGAAAAAGATAAGGCTGCCACTCCGCTCAAAGAGTCTTTCAGCTATGGTGATATTGCCAAAGGGTATATGGCCTTTCTAACCAACAATGTGAATAATGAGAACTCTAAGATCATCGAGGAAAAGATGGATGAGATTCTTGTGGGAAGAATATTAGAGAATGACATTTCAAAAAATCAGATTGAATTTTACGACATTATTCAATTTGTTGACAGACATGCAGACAGCTCAATTTGCTTAAAGTGGTTTCAAACTGTCAATAACTTCATTGGTTTTTGTGTAGGATTCAATAACTCATATGACATATTACGTGGATTCTCTTCTGGAGAATTAGAGGCTCAACTACAGAAGTTTGAGCTTGCATTTAGAGCCTTAAACCCTTCAAAAATCAATTTGGGAAAGTTTCGGAGAGAGCTTTCAAAGGAGTTTGTGTACAATTTGAAAAGATATAGAGATTTGGATGTAACTGATGTTGAAGAAATCTTTTTTGAACTAACTAGCACCGATGATTAATGCAGCCGCCATTTGAATTTTTTGAGCATTCTGAAGATGAGAGAATATATTTACAATTCCCCGGGCTGAAAATTCAGAATAGTCCAGCTTTTTATTTGATTCTTAGAGGTATAACCGGAACCCTGAAACTCACCCAGACATATAGAAAGGTAACTTTTGTGCAAGGGGTCGACTTTTTGAAGCTTGAGTCTCAGTCGTCTTATCAGGCAGAAGGTTTGATTTCAAGCAACGAGGTTTCAGAAGACTTAAAAAGTGGGATTCTAGATGTGATAAGGATAGTAAGAACAAAATGTAAATCTGATATACATAATATATTGGATTATTTGTCAGATGGACTTACTATGGAAGACTTGTCGCGTGTCCTAGAGAACAAAAGACTGATTCGAAGGAACAAAGACTTCTTCGAGTCGCTCAATAATGAACTGTGTAATTTTTATTACCATTTTCACAAGGACAACCACACTCTAGCCTTTTTACATTTATATCGTGTTTTAGAATATGTATCTTATTCATTTCCTGTTATATATGCTTCTAGGACTAAGGATTTTGCAAAATCTTTTAACGAGCTCAAGAAACTATTTGCAGGAGATAAAGATCAAGGTGAATTAAAAGTTTTTAACACTTTCATTGCTCATGTCTTAGCTTCAGAAAAAGACTACAACAGTTTAACGATTGATATAAACATAACAGCGAACAATGAATATAATGCCAGTAAGATATATGAAACAATTAAGAAAATATGTGATAAATCGATATTCGATGAACAAAGCTGTATTGATGGATCGAAGCTCGTTGTCAAATTTCCACAATTTTCAAGTTTCATCATTACGGTGAGGAATAGGTTCTTTCATTTGAAAAACTCTCAAGACGTTAATATGAAAAGTACCGATATAGTAGACTCTGACCATTTTTTTAGTCTGATTAATAGACAATGCGCCTATTTTATTGGCTTAATTATACTTTCTGTAATTAGTGAAGCATATTTTGACCGTGAATCATTGAAGCATTAATCAAGGTTGCTCTGTGAGGGTAACTGTCCTTTTTTAACAATACACTTAGCCGCAGATTCGCCTAAAAACGGATATGCGGCTTTTAGTTTTCCTGCTGCTGGCTCACCTTAGCCTAGCACAGCGCACCGACCGGATTGCGCATTATACCCATCTAATTGCCCAACAGGGCTACCAGTATCCCCATCTGGCTGCGGCCATCTCGGCCGTGGAGACCGGATACTGGAATCCCAAGGTGGGCATTGTTCGGGCACACAATCTCTTTGCTTTCAAGCGCAACAGCCGCAAGAATTACATCGCGGTGCGGCCGAGCGGCTACGTGGTTTTTGAGAGCGACTCGGCCTGCCTGGCCGACTATGGCCAGTACGAGCAGCAGGTGATCCGGAAGTACACACTCACCTCGGCCGAGCGGTTTCGCAGGCACCTGATCCGGCGCTTCAGTAGTGATCCGAACTACGGCCGCAAGCTCCAACATGCTCTCACAGCTACTAAACACTGTTTTCGATAATGATTGACGCACTTGCCACCAATCTGGTACACCAGCCGCTGCGGTTTTCGCGAAACCGACTGGAGGTAACCATCGACGCGGCCGACACATCGCTCACGAGCCGGGCCGACCTGCGCTATGCGCTGAAGATACTGGTACCAACCTTTGCCCAGAGCACCGAATTTGAGGAGCTGACTACGCTGGTAGGGCGTGAGCGACCACCTGTTACGATTGGAGGCAGCACCCGCTACGATGGCGCGCAGTTTCGGATCGACGAGGTGCTCGACGGATTCCTCGAAGCTACCAAGCCCGCTGCTCGCCAGAGCCGGTTAAGCCTGCTGCCGAGCCTGACGATGCCCTACTGCCTGCAGGAAACCGTAACGGGTGGCGAACCGGCCGTGGACATCAACCTGACCCGGCCGAAGGAGTGGGTGTTTAAGGGCGGTTTGAGCCACGAAGATTTCGCGGGGTGGGGGGAGCGTTTCTTTGACCGGCATCTGCGCGACACACGCCAGTTTCTGACCTGGCAACCAAACCGGAAGCAGGTGGGCCGGTCGGACGTCGACGAGGAGTATCTGTACTTTCTGCTCAACTTCACACCGCTGCCTACCCAGCTGCGGCTCCGGGCGCAACTGAACCGGGCGGATGGTACCAGCGAAACACGCACGCTGTTGACGCTCGACCGGCCGGGCCTCAACTCGGTGGTGTGCTGCCCGGTGGGGTTTGTACAGCTGGGATTGGGGAGCGAGCCGGATCTGCTCGATTACCGGATCTGGCTGGCTAACGAAAGCAACTTCCGGCTGAGCGAGGTGCGCATCTTTGAGGTCGACCCGAACGAGCGCCCATGGGAGCGTTATTTGCTCCTGAGCAACTCGCTCGGCGGCTGGGATACCATGCGGTTGCTGGGGCAATCGGAGGAGACAGCGACCGCCAAACGCACCGTGGCCGAGCGCGACGAGTACGGGGCCACCGCTATTGATTTTGCCGGACTGCGGGTGGTGGATGTGCAGGGCGACCAGACCCTGACGGTCTCGACCGGCTGGTTTTCCCGTCAGGGCGTGGTCTGGACTCGGTACCTGAATGAGCTGCTCTACGCCAAGGGCATCTTCCTGATTACAAATAAGGGCCACGTGCCGCTCCAGCTGGCAACGAATGAACTGGTCGTGCACGACGACGATGCGGATCTGCTGTCGCGCACGCTCGTGTTTACCCGCACCAAAACCGACCAGAATTATAGCGCACTCGGCCCGGCTCCTGTTGAACCTGCGCGGCCGACAGCCTGGCGCGGTATGGGCTTCCGGCACGTGCTCGATGGTTTCGGGTTTCGCACAGGTCTGGGCGCACCGATCCGGCTGCGGCAGTACTACACCGACACGAACGAAGATGTGAAGCCCATAACCGAGAAACCCAACGTAGCAGGGGATGAGCACTACATCAGCCCAACGCCGATACCGGGTACCGTGCCCGGAACTACGCCGTTTGCGTCGGCCGAGATCAGCAGGCTGGGCACCTATCGTCGATCGAACTGCACCGGGGGCATGGAGGGCGGAGCGGCCACGATCCTGATACCGGCAGGGCGCTATGGGGGTGAGAATGCAGGGGATGCCAACGCCCTGGCCGAAGCCGAGTACCGGGCAACGGACACCCAGGCTTACGCCAATGAGCATGGCAGCTGCTCGTTTTCTGAGAACTACGCCTGGACGGTACCAGCGGGCCAGTGGCACGTGCGGTTTAGCCATCCGCTGCAGATGGCCATTTTTCATAATGATGGCCTGGGCGGGCCTGCCGACATGGGCAATACCGAATCGTTGCAGGGCACGGCGGGTGCGTTTATCTACCCAGCTAAGTCGAACGATCTAAACTTCCCGGTGGGCGACCTGAACTGGCTGGTGTACGTATTTGGCGATCCGGGTGCTCTGAAGCGGGTGAAGTTTTACCGCAACGGGGCATTGCTCTGGAGTCGGGATATTACCATCAACCGCGACGGGTTTGAGCTGCTGGCGTTGCTCGTTGGTGAGGCCACTACCTACCCGATGGCCTCTGGAGATCGAACATTCATCAAATACGAAGACCGATAATGAGTTTAGATATTCGCATCGATGGGCGGACGGCCGACCTGGCCGCAAACGCAACCCTCGATTTAGCCCTGCAGAATCCGCACTTTGATTACAGCAAGCTGGTAGGCCTGACCGCCAGCCTGCCCAACTTTCCGCTCACTCGACGAAACCAGTATCTGTTTGGATTCTGGGAGCAACCGCAGGCAGGGGGCATTTTGGGGCGGCACCGACTGGAGCAGTACTCAAACGGGCACCTGATCAGAGAGGCTCAGTACGTACTGACCGAAGCCAGTCCGGCTGGTTACGCCGGGGTGATCGTGGAAACGCTCGGTGAGTTCTTTGGCGACTGGCAGAGTGAGCTGCTCTCGAAGGTTGACCTGGGCACGATAGAGGTACCGGGCGTAGTGCCGGCCGCAGGTATCGACCAGGACGGCATGAAGGCTGTGGTGTTTCCGACCGTAATGAATCCGGACTATTACACCACCAACGGTGGGGCCGTGAGCTACACTGGCTGGGTTAACGACTTCTCTGGAGCGGTGAACACGCCAGCCCGGCCATTGGTGCCCATGGTAACGCTGAAGTGGTTGCTGAAGAAAATCGCGCAGGCTACCAACACGATCATTGCTGGCGACTTTCTGGAACACCCGGTGTACAGCAATCTGGTGCTCTACAACACGCGGGCACTCGACGGAGCCAGCTCGGTGGTGGTGAACCGGCACGTGCCAGATCTGACGCCGGTGGAGCTGGTGCTGGAGCTGCGAAAGTTGTTCAACATTCGGCTGGAGCTGGACTCGGTGTATCGGAAAATGACGCTCGGATTCTTCGACGACAACATTCGTCAGGCACCCGTGATCGACTGGAGCAAGAAGGTGGCAGGGCGGCTGATCAAGACGCCGGAGCAGAACCGACGTTTGCAGCTGGGCTACGATCTGGATGGGGGCGATGCCCTGATGAAAGACAAACCGCCGTTACTGGCCGACTACCTTACGCCCGGCACCGGCAGTATTGCGGCCCTTAAAAGCAAAATATCGACGCTATTGACCGATACCGCCACCGGCCTACCGAAAGCGGCACAGCCGGGAAATACGGCGCAATTTGGGCAGGGTGCTAATGGGTGGAGCCCGCGACTGTTGTTCTGGCAGGGCGTGGCCGGTGGGGTACCGATAGCGGGGCCATCCATGGGCGGGCACTCGTTGTACTGGAATGGCGATGGGGTAAACGACGGACTTTGGTACCACCACTGGCGCGGCAGGGAAGCGATGCTCGACGAGCAGTTTTACGCCAAGGTGCCCATTATGCTGACCGAGACGGATTTGGCCTTGCTCGATTGGGGCCAGAAAGTACACATCAACGGCATGAACTATTTCGTGGTGCAGATCGATGTCAGCCTGCCGATTCGGAAGGCGGCTGGGTGTCTGTTGGTTTCGGCATAAGTTGAGTGTAATAGTACCAGCTGGCCATTCGTTTGAGAATACCTAAACGTTTGGACTCAGTAATGCCTGGCGTGTTCGACACAAGCAAAATGGGCAAGTTTCGAACCTGAGCTACTGAGCCGTCTGGCTGGTATTCATCCATCTGACGCAACGACCGAAAGCGCAGCACTTCGGCTCTCAGGCCGGATTTAGGCTCCAAAATAAAAGCCGCTTCGGAGGGCGAAGCGGCTTCTTTATTTTCAACAATAAAGTGTTCTCTCATGAGTCGGGCGGCAACCACCGCACAAAGTGCACTTTGGCGTGTTGCTCGTTGGGCGGCTGAATGATGTACAACTGCATCTCATCGCCCACCCTGGTTAGGTACCAGGGGAGCCAGAGATGTTGGCGTATGTAGGCCGGAACAAAGCGGCTGCGATACTTGGAGCCTCGACGATCAAGCTGCACAAATAGAGCCTGACCGAGGGCCATACCTTCGTTGAAACGAGATGCTTCCATAAGAACTAAGCCGTTTTTTGACCGCTGGCTGCTGCGGAGAATAGCCGCAAGATACAAAGGGGGGTACAAATAATTGTCCTTTTAGGGGGGAGCAACGTAGGGGAGATTTGACTAATTGGTTTTCTGATTACTCAACGACAATGAAAGTTATTCCCCTTCTTAAAACCCCCATAACGTACTATGGGGGTAAGCAGATGATGTTGAAACACATCCTGCCAAAACTCCCCGAGCACCATACCTACGTCGAACCTTTCTTTGGGGGCGGTGCCGTATTCTGGGGCAAACCACCCTCAAAGGCCGAGGTGGTAAACGACATCAACAACCGGCTGATTACCTTTTACAAGGTGCTGAAGTACGATCTGGAGCAGCTGCAGTCGCTTATCGACGAGACCTTCCACAGCCGGGCACAGCACACCGAAACCGATACCGAGTACGAGTCTGGAGCGGAAGAAATCAACGATGTTCTACGCATGGCCTGGGCGGTGTGGGTGCAGTCGAACATGAGTTTTTCGAGCGTGATCGGTGGGGGTTTCGGCTACGATCGGTTTGGCAAGTGTGCGCTCAAGCTCTTCAACAAAAAGCAGCTGCTGCGGGATGCGTACCAACAGCGGCTGAAGTTCGTAACGATTGAGAGTTACGACGTGCTGAAGGTGATGAAAGCCTACGATGGCCCGGATACATTCTTCTACCTCGATCCACCGTATGTGAGTTCTGACCAGGGCATGTACAAGGGCTACACAGCCGAAGACTTTACCCGGCTCCTGGATGCCTGCGCCAATATGCAGGGTAAGTTTCTACTGAGCAGCTACCCGGAGCCGCAGCTGCTGGAGTACCGCGAGCGGTATGGCTGGAAGAGTGAGGATATTGAAAAAACACTCGCCGTTGACGGCCGACGCAAGGAGGCTCGCACCAAGGTCGAGTGCCTGACATGGAATTATTAAAAAAAATCCCCGACCATAACCCTATGGTCGGGGAATATGAGTGACATGAAAATAGGGGCACTCATTTTTTGAAGAGACAGCCTTAGTTAGGTGCCTTCTGAAGATATTGAGGGGTTATGCCAAATTTTCTGCTGTTTAAGATTGTGAACTAAAAAATCACACTGTTCTGCTAGATACTCTAAGTTCCACTTGTCCATTATTAGACTCTTGCCCATGATCGACAGAGTCATAAATTTTCGAAATGGTAACAAGGACAGCCATTCTGACTTGATTGTCAGTAGCCAAGGCCGATAGGGACTAAATTGTATCCCAAGGTTAGTTTTGAACTTAGAGTCAACCGAAACATTGCTAGGCTATGACAACTTGCGTCAGACGTTGGCCTAATTGGCGAACAGCTTCTTCAATTTTCTTGGCTTGGCGTTCAGATGGATTCTTTTTACCACTGGCATACTGCCGCATTAATGATTGATTAATGCCTGCAGCATCGGCAATAGAGCCAATTTTGACCGAGCTAAAAACCTCAAAGAGAGCTGTTAAGTCATACTCATAATTGAAGCTGATATCTTCGATCTTCACACCTGACCATTCAGGTGCGTCTTTGCCTTCGTTCTCTAAAAAATCTTCGACCAAATCACGCAAATTCTGCGCTACCTCCTCGACGGAGGTGCCTACGGTTGTGTGAAGAAATTCAGGGGTTTCAACGCGACCCCACAGTTCTCCATCATCTCGCTCGAACACGATGGTTAACGTGTGTTTGTGATCCGCCATTTCAGAAAGGAATTAGAAAGTTTGAATAAGAGGTAAAATGGACTCTTGGTTAATATTTCACACCCGCCTGAAGCGGGCGGGGTTATTTTAACCCCGCCGTCTTCAGGATACTTTTCAATGTTCCGGTGGCAATATCCTTACTCCCATGTATTGGGACTGAGATAATGCTTTGTTTTTCAGGGTGCTTGAAAATTCGATGGCTTCCTTTTTGTCGGACTTCTGACCATCCCTTGTCTTCCAGCAACCGTATTACTTCGGCAGCATTCATATTTCATGGGGTGAAAAATATTAATTATGATCCAAAGGTAACAAATATGTTACCAATTATAAAAGAAAAAGGTTGCGTTTTTGTTACTTTTCTTTTGCGGGATAGAGAAATTATGAAGTATAGAAGTCCTTCCTTGCCCTGAATCGGCCTGTTAGGTTCGTAGCATGGCAAAAACTAACAGTAGCTACAGCGGGGGCGTTCGGGGCGATGCGCGGGCGATCTGGCTCTCGACCAACCGCGATGCCGCTAAGGTGCTCGACGGCTACATACTCAAGGCAGAAGAACTCTTCAAGTCCCGCATTGCCGAGGCCGGGCTGGTACTGACCTCCGAAATGCTCAGTTCGTTTCGAACCTTCGCGGCCGAGGAGGGCGACGGTTTTGTGCAGGCCAGGCTGCGCATGTCGGCGCTGGTACGGATTTCCGACATGCGGGATCTGAACTACCCGCGAACCCCACCACTGGCAGCAATGGAACGCTTTGTGGAGCTGACCGGCGTGAACAAGTTCCCGATCGTGCCAGGCTACCCAACGAAGAACCTGATTCGGCCTGCGAGCGAAACGGCCACGATCGAGCGCATTGCCTGGGGTATTAAGATGAACCGGGCGCGCAACCCCAACGTGAAGCGGGGCTACCGGGGTATTTACTCTGACCCGCTGCTGCAGGACGTATTGCCGTACCTCTTCCGCGACTTATTCGATGCCGCCAACCTGACGGCTGTACGAGGCTTTAAACTCCTTTTTTCTGAAAGCTAATGGCTATCAATCTTAATGAAGAAGCCACCCTCACCCTAAAGGGCAACACCCGCGACTTCAGCAACGAAATCACCCAGCTGGAGACCAAAGCGAAGTCGCTAAAGCAGACCCTGAAGGAAATCGAAACGACTGGTACCGGCAAGGGGTCGGAGGAGTGGAAAAAGTACAAGGCCGAGCTGGCCGGTGTGAATACCGAGCTGGGCAAAACCCGCAAGGAGGTTGACCTCTCGAAGCTGACCTATGGCCAGTTGAGCACGCTGGTGAAGCAGCTCAACCGCGACCTGAAGGGTTTGGTACCAGGCACGGAAGATTTCGTAAAAGCGACCAATCGACTCAACGAGGCAAAGGCGCGGCTGTCGGATGTTGATAAGCAGGTGAAGGCCATCAACAAAGAGAGCACGGCCATGGGCGAACCAACGCGATGGCAGCGGATCGGCAACGGGATCGGCATTATGTCGAAGGCGTTTGCCGCATTCTTCGCCCTGGAGATCGTGGGCTACATCATCGGGATCGGGCGGGCTATTTTCGAGACCACTGGCAAATTTGAGCGGTACGAGAAGGTCTTGACCAATGCGCTGGGCAGCGAGAAAGCCGCCAAGCAAAGCATGGAGGCCATCAAGAAAATGGCTGCAAGTACTGCCTTCTCCGTGGATGAGCTGACGGATGGTTACGTCAAGCTCGTCAACCGAGGGATGAAGCCGAGCCAGAAGGAGATGATGGCCATGGCCGACCTGGCTGCGAGTCAGGGCAAGAAGTTCGACGAGCTGGTGGAGGCTGCGCTCGATGCGCAGACCGGCGAGTTTGAACGACTGAAGGAGTTCGGTATCAGAGCCAGCAAATCAGGCGACCAGGTAACCCTTTCGTTTAAGGGCATGAACCAGGTGGTAAAGAACACACCGGAGGCTATCCAGGGCGCACTGACGAAGTTTGGCGAGATGAAGGGCGTGGCCGGGCAGAACGCCGAAATGATGAAGACGCTGGAGGGGCAACTTAGCAACGTGGGCGATTCATTTGACAGCCTGAAAGTGGCTGTGGGCGACAAACTGCGGCCGGTATTTGTGGGCACCCTGAGTGTGTTTGGCATGGCAACCCAGTGGCTGGGCAAGATCGTAGAGGCCTCCGATCCGGTGATTGCCGTGTTCGACGATCTGTTTGATGCCGTTGGCGGCCTGGTGAGTTCATTCTTGAGCATGATCCGGTCGGTGTTCCCGCAGACGATATCGGGGAGCAATGCGCTGGGGCTGGCCATGAAGGGTATCGGGTTGGTACTGCGTGCATTGCTGGTACCAATCCAGATAGGCATTTCGGCCATGATGGAGTTTTACCAGATCATGACCGGGGTGATCTACGCCGGTAAGGCACTGGTGAAGGTTCTGGCGGGTGATTTTGGGGGAGCTGTAAGCAGCTTTGAACAGTCGAAGAAAGCGTTTGGTAGCGTGGGCGATGCCGCCAAGGCTAACTTCGATAAGATGAAAAAGGGATGGCAGGAAGCCATGGTCGACACGCCGAACAAGACCGCCGTTGAGGCTGTCTTTGCCGCCAAGGACACCGAGAAAAAGCGGCAGGAGGGCATGACCGAGGAGCAGAAGAAAGCCGCCGACAAACGCGCCAAAGAGGCCGAGAAGCAGCGGAAGAAGGAGGAAAAAGACCACCAAAAGCACCTCGACGAGGTACAGAAAGCCAACCAGAAGGCGCTGGAGGATCTTGCTAAACTCGAAGCCGATGCCCACATCGCCAGCATCAAAGACGAGATGCAGCGTGAGTTTGCCAAACTCATGGCCAAGCGCGACCTCGATGCCGAGGAGATCGGGCGCGGCATTCAGGATCAGAAGATCAAAGACCAGCAAATTGCCAACCTCGATAAGAAGCTACAGGAGGACATTGCCAGGGTTCATGCCGAGTTTGCCGAGAAGAAAAAGAAGAAGGATGAGGAGGTAGCCCAGAAACGGCTGGAGGTTGAAAAGAACATCATTGCCCAGGAGCAGCAGGCCGAGAACGCCCTGTTCGACTGGCGCGAAATGATGGCCAAAAACAACGCGACCAAGCTCGCCCAGGTACACAAGGAGCGGTCGGACAAACAGTACGAGCTGACCCTCTCCCGGCTAAAGGCGGAGGAGGCTGCGGAGGTAGCGAAGGCCAGACGGGAGATTGCCGACCAGGAACAGCTCGACCGGGCCATAACGGCCATCGAAGCGCGGTACCATAATGAGCGGCTGGTGCAGGAGAAGAAGCATGCCGACGAGGTTGATAAGATCAACCGGGATCTGCAGGAAAAGAAGAAAGCTGCCTGGAGCAATGCGGGCAATGCGTTCTCGGCGTTGCTGAAGGGCGACCTGAGTGCCTTTACGGAGTATGCGAGCAAGATTGTGCAGGGTGAGCAGCAGGCCTGGCAAAAGCGACTCGGCGAGAACCAGGAGAAGTACGCGGCCGTGGCCCAAATGGCGACCGCAGCGGTGCAGTTCCTCAACCAGCTGGAGCAGCAGAAAGCCGAGCGGGCCATTGCCGCAGCCCGCAAAGAGCGCGACGAGAAAGTGGCGCTGCTGAACGATCGGCTCGCGGCCGAGAAAGCCGCTCAGGATGCGGCCGAAGCCGAGAAGCAACGGGTGACGCAGGAAAGCAACGACAAGATCCAGGCGATCAAGTCGGCAGCGGAATCGAACATCTCCAGCCTGGAGCAGCAGTACCGGCAACTGAGCAGCTCGGAAGAGAAAGCGAAGCTGAACGAGCAGCTTGCTGGCTATAAGGAGAACGCCGAGGGTAAGAAGGAAGCCGCCAAACAGGCCGCTCAGGAAGCGATCGACGCGGCCGAGCTGGAAGCCAAGCAAAGCATAGAAGCGGCTCAGAAAGCGGAAAAAGCCGCTATCAAAGCCGCTCAGAACGAGAAAGACGGCAAGATTGATGCGGCCGAAGCGGCTCGCGATGCTGAGATTGAGGCCATCAAGAAGCGGACGGACGTCGACTCCGAAACCCGTAAGAAGATGCTGGCCGAAGCGCAGGATCGGTTCGAGAAGGAGAAGAAGATGGCCCAGGATGAGGCTCAACTCAAGATCGACCAGGCGAAGGATACCGCCAAGGCTCAAACCGACCTGGCTAAGGATACCGCGAAGACAAAGATCGAGCTGGCGAAAGACCAGCAGGAAGCCGAACTGAAGGCGATCGAAGCGATCCAGAAAGGCGACGAGAAAGCGGCTAAGGAGATACTCGCCAATGCCAAAAAGGATGCTCAGGAGAAGATCCGGCTGGCGAAGGAAGAGGCCGAAAAGAAGATCGACGAAGCCGAGCGCGAGAAGCGCGAAAAGCTGAAGAAGGTAGAAGCCGAGAAGCAGGCTCGTATCCAGAACCAGAAGGAGCTGAACCGGTCGATCGAATCGGAGAATGCGAAAGCCAAGCAGAAGGAAGCGGATGCCAAGCGGAAAGCGTGGGAAGCCCAGAAGAAGGCCGATATCGCCAGCGCACTTATTGCCGGTGCCCTGGCTACGCTGAAGGCGCTGGCCTCGGGGCCGTTTCCGCTCAACATCGTGTTTGCTGCGGCAACGGCCGTCATGACCGGGGTGCAGGTAGCGATGATTAAACGCCAGCCAGCACCGGCCTTCAAACAGGGCGGTTTTCTGGCGCAAGGGCCAGCGCACGGCAGCAGCTACGGGAAAGGGGGCATTGCCCTGATCCGGCGCGACAGCGGGCAGGAAGTGGGCGAGATGGAGGGCGACGAGGCCATCATCAGCAAGGAGCAGACGCAGGCCAACTGGCCCATCATCAGCCGGATGTTTTCCAACGCCCGGACGCCAGGCCGCAGCCGTCAGCCGGTTTACCGGGACGCGGCCGGCCGACGAGCATTTCAGGCAGGCGGACTGCTGGAGCCACTCGCTTACGGGCAGATGTATTTGTTTGGCTCCAAAGCGAAAAAAGCGGCTAAGAAAGCGGAAGAGGAAGCGGCTCAAGCAGCGGCCGAGCAGGAAGCGGCCAGCTTTGACGCCAGCGGTGCGGGCGATTATAGCGCAGGCGGTGAGGGCGACGTGGAGGGCATGGCCGACGCTAAAGCGGCCGGGGAGGAGGCCAAGAAGCAGGGGCAAGAGCAGCTCAAGCTGCTCGGCGAGATCCGCGACGCCATTAAGCAGTCAGACACGGGCATGGCGATCGCCAATCTGGAGTCGAGTTTGCTGCGGGCGCTGAACGATGGCTTTATGTCGCAGCGGCAGGCAATTGCCCTGATGGCGCTGAACACGGCGCGGGCACTGGAGCAGGTGGAAGACACCACGAGCACCGGGCTGGCGAAACTCGACCAGACCATCACCGACTCGATGACCGGGCTGGCGCGATCGTTGGCACTGGCGCTCATGCGGAGCACCAACCAGCAGGGCAGCGACTCGGAGAAACTGGTGGAGGAGATCCGGGCCAGTGCGACGAAGATCAGCGATGAGCTGACGAGGGCACTGGAGGCCAATGCGACAAAAACCTCGTCGGCCGTGAACTCGGCCAGGCTGACCAATGCGCTCGCCGTGACGAACCTGACGCTGAAACTGGTGGAGGGCTTTGACCGGATGGGTACCGACAGCCTGCGGGAGCTGGATCGGCTGGGCAACCGGATCGAGACGAGCGACCAGGCATTGGCCGACCAGCTGGAGCTGGCGGTGCAGAAAGCGAGCACCAACAGCCTGCGCGGCATGGAGGCTCTGGGCAAGATGACATCGAAGAGCCTGGACGATCTGTCGAAGGCGACGACCAAGTCGCTCGATGCCTTGAGCGACGATGTGGTGAAGGAGCTGAAGACACTCAACCGCGACACGAGCAAAGCACTCGACTCGCTGAGTATCGATGTGACGCAAGCCCTCGACCTGCTGAACCGCGACACGAGTAACATGCTGGTGGATCTGCGCGACCGCACCGAGCGTGCTCTCGACGACTCGGCAACGCGCACCACCCGGAGCGTAGATGCTATGGCCGGTGAGGTGCGGGCGCTGAAGGGCAGCATCAATGCCGTGGAAGGGGCCGTGTATCAGGTACGGGGTGCGGTGCAGGGTGTGGAAGGAGCCGTGTACGGCACCAACCAGGCCGGGCGGTTGGATGCACTGATTGCGGGCATCTCGACGTTCGGTTCGACGAAATAACGATTGTGCATCTTTACACTTTTCGTTACCTTCGGGCACAAGCCGCTCCGTATAGACCGGAGCGGCACTTCCCTGATTCTTCGCCCTAATCGTGACATGAAAAAACATTCTACTACACATGAAAAAACGGCTGACGCTGCAAGTGCCGAAGTATTTGAAGAAGTTTTTGGAAGGGGAGTTTAAGGGGCAAAATGGCGAGATACACGTGGAGAAGTGGAGCGAGCTGGGAAAACTGATACACCTGGTGAGCCGGTCGTATCCGTTCCCGATCGCACCGGTTCGGGCGGGCGGCAACACGATCTCGATAAGCTACTACTGTAGGGAGAAATCCTTCGAGGTACCACCCGACAAAATGCACGCACTGGGCAACCAGCTGGAGGAGATCTTCCGGCGCTCGTTGATCTGCGAAGTGCGCAAGGTGCATGAGATGGCGGGCGGCAACTACGGGCCGTACATCCGGCAGTTTCTGGAGCGGTACGGCATCGAGCCGGATGTGGATGTGGATTTCGAGACGATCCGGAAAATCTACCGCGACTACCTGGCCCGAAATGGGCGGGAAAACGAAAAAAATATCTGCGTAAAAAGTCCGGCTTTTGCGTAAAAAGTCCGGCTTTTACCCGAAATGTCCGGGCTGTGCGTAAAAAGTCCGGGCTGTTTGGCTCTAAAAACCGCGTTGGCGTTCGGCTGGCGCGGTTTTCTGTGTTTGTAGGGGCCGTATTTACGTCCTTTTGCGCGGGGGCCAAGCGGCCTACTTTTGACGTATGACGGTGACGCAGCAGCAGTATCGGTTTCGGGCAGGTGATGCCAACTCTGGCTTTGTGCGGGAGCTGTGGCTACTGCGTGAACGTGACGTGCTGGAGCTGCTCATGAAGCCGACACCCGGCATACCACTCACGGTACCATCATCGGCATTGGTGGTAAACGTGGGGGCACTGCTGACGCACCTGGTACCACCAACCCGATCGGCAACGGCCGAGGTATCGGCCACGACCGGCAACCGGGCCGGGGTGGTGTACGAATCACGTATTGAGCTCACACTACCCAAACCAGGCGAGCCGCTGCTACGGTATCTGTATGAGCAGCGGCACGAGCGGTGGCTGGTGATCTTCCGTGACTACAATGCGCAGGCCTGGCTGGCCGGTGTGCCGGGCAATGGCCTGCGGATGGGGCTGACGACCTCGACCTCGACGTTACGACTCTCCCTGGCGGGGCGAAACGACCTGCCGTTTTTGCCACTTGAGACAGCCGACCCGGCTGCGCTCTTCCCCGACGCTGCATTTGATTATTCATTCGATCTTTCATTCGACTCATAGACATGGCCGCAGATCCTACCGAAATAAAGGGGCTAATCGACTCTAACCTGCCTGACAATACCCAACGTGACAATAAAGCCGGTGTGGTGCGCACACTGCTGAAGCTCGTGGTGGATTGGGTAACGCTGGCCGTGAATACTAACCTCGGCACCTGGTTCAAGGTGGGCGGGGGCGTGGCCGGGGCCAACACCGACGCAGCCTACCGAACTGGCACTACGATTTTCGGGCGGGCTACCGACGATGGTACTGGCGCGAAGCTCCAGGCTGAAGGAGGAGCCAGTATTCGTGGGGCGCTGAACTCGTGGGGGCGCACCATTGCCAACACATTTACCCCGAACGGTAATGCCATGAGTGCGCTCGATCCAGCTGCTTATGAGGGACTCCTGATCAATGGCAGTAATGGCGGGCCGACCTACATGGCGTTTCACCGGCCGGGGCAGGTGATCCAGTACCTGGGCGTTGATACCGACAATAAGCTGAAGTTTCGAGACTACGTGACTACCTACGTTGGCGACGTGCACGTGAATGGCCTGACGGCCGTGATTCGGACGATAGGCACGCAGGCCAAGCGTAAACTCGTGTTTTACCAGGCTGCGGACAACGACCACCAGTTCTTCGGAATAGGTATGATCAGCAGCCAGATGGTGTATCAGGTGCCGACCACGGTGGACGCGCACGTGTTCATGTGCGGCTCCTCACCAGCCACCTCGGCTGAATTGATGCGGATCGTCGGTACTGGAGCTATCCTGATGGGTACCAGTACCAACAACAATACTGACCGCCTGCAGGTAGAGGGATCTATCTCCCAAGGCTGGCGCACCAAGGCTGGCTGGCCTACATCGGCCGAGATCGGCCTTAATAAAGCGGTTATCTATAAGGACTCCTCATCGGGCGAGCTAAGGCTATGGGCCAATGATGGCGGCACACGCAAGTCTATCTTATTATCTGCTACTTAAACCATTCCATAATGGAAAACCCTATTCAGATTGCTATCTCGCCAGAGCCGTTTACGGGCTTCAAGCGTGCCGCTCGTTTGGAAAACTTCGTGGTCATGAAAGACCTCAACATGGTGCAGCAGGTGTGCATCAGCTATGTCAACGAGGCCGGTGTGCCGATGCTGGAGTTGATTGCGGCCGATGCGACGATCGGGGCCGAGCAGCGGGGAGCCCTTCAGGATCGGTACCGAGACCGGATCGTAACTCGCGAAACCCGCGATGCCTACATCATTCCGGCTACGGGCCAGATTGTGCCCAAAGGCACGGAGGGTGCAATCTCGCAGGTGGACTACTTCCAGGCGATTACGATAGGTCAGCTGCGGCAGCGGATGGTGATCGATGATAACACGCCATTCGCGCAGATCCTGTACGCGCTGCTGGCGAGTGAGATCGCGACCATGGACGCTCGCGGACAATTGTAACCGGTGGTAACATGGAGCCAATTGTTGTTCAATACCTGGAAGACGACCCCAAGGGCGACCGCTGGCGGTTGGTGAAACCTATAAACTACTTCACGATCGTGGGGCCGATTCAGGTTCCGGCCGGATACGTGACTGATTTTGCCAGTGCGCCCGAAGTTACCTGGTCATTTTTTCCGCCGATTGGGCGGCACAACCGGGCCTGCATGCTGCACGACTATTGGTACGACCATCGGCTGTTCGAGGCCGAGCTGGGCGAAACGCGAGCCCGGTACTTTGCCGATCGGGAGTTTTATGAACGGCTGCAGGCGGTAGAGCCGAAGAAGTGGTTCCGCAATTGGTGTATGTATGCGGCCTGCCGGTTGTTCGGTGGGCGGTGGTGGAGAGATTAGGTTAAGCGGTTCGCCGACTATCCGCAGCTGCGGTGCGATACAAGTTAAGTTATGGTGGGTACGAAACCCGGCTCCGAATTGAAGCCGGGTTTTTTTGTAGTCCTTTTAGGGGCTGAGATGTGGGCTGATTTTCGTAGCGTCAACTACTCAGACAGACCATGTTTTCGGATTTTCACGGTTTATGGGCCATTTCGCCACAGTACCAAAACGCTATACTGCAGGCGCTGCGGGCGGGTGGTATGAAGCCGGTTTTGCAGGGTTGCCCACCCGTATCAGACCAGGTACAGGCGGCTTCGGGCTTCAGCTATGAAGCGTATTATGCCGACCTGCTGAGTATTGGGCCGGATAAGGATGTGGTGGTGATCCCGGTGGTTGGTACCATGGCGCGGGGCTGGACGTGGGATAACTACTTCAGCAACACCTTTATGATGTCGCTGCTGGCCTCGATCGCCGAGAATCCAGCCAAAAAGGGCGTGATCTTCGACTTCAACACAGGCGGGGGCACCGTGGACAGCCTCGACGAGTTTGCGGCAGCAGTGCAGCAGTTTCAGACCAAGAAGCCCATTGTGGCCCTGGCCAACTTCTGCGCCAGTGCGGGCTACTACATCGCCAGCCAGTGCAACGAGATCATCATGCGGCAGGGGCCGGTGGCAGCAGTCGGCTCGATCGGGACGATTAGCTTCTACTACAACTATGCCCGGATGTACGAGGAAGCGGGCATCGACTGGAAGATCTTCCGCTCGACCGGCAGCGTGGATAAGGCGAAGATGAACGGCCTGGAGCCGCTCGATGCCGAGACCGAGGCCGAAGTGCAGGCGTTGCTCGATGCCTGCAACAAGCAGTTTAAGGCCGCAGTACGTACCGGCCGGGGTGCCAAGCTCACCTCCGACGAGATCTATACGGGCAAGCTGTACGGCTACGACAAAGCCAAGCGCCTGGGCATGGTCGACCGAGTGGGCGACATGAACGCGGCTTACAAGCGAGTAATTCAACTTTCATAATACACAATGGCAAAAAACACAGTGACGGGCAGCTTCCTGGCCAGGATGTTCCCGACGATGGCAAAGCATTTTCTGGAGAACGCCAGCCAGGACGAGGTGAACAAGGCGGAGCAGGAAGCGGCCGTGATTCACCAGCAGCTGAACACCCTGGGCGAAACGACCGAGACGGTAACAGCCGCCGAAACAACGACTGTCGGCTCTGTGGCCGCTGTAGTAGCACCGGAGGGCACGGAGGCTCCTGGCGCAACCGATCTGGCAGCTATGACGACGCGGGCCACGACGGCCGAGCAAAAGGTGACGGCCCTGGAGAATCAGGTGAAGACCCTGCAGAGCGAGCGCGACCAGTACAAAGCCTGGTACGATAAGCAGGCCAAAGCGGGCACCAAACTGCCTGCAGCGGACGCAACAACCCGCAACACGGCAGCTGGCGACGAGCCAGCCTTGTCGGCCGCGACGAGCTCTGCGCTCGAGCAGTTCCGCAAGCGCCGGGCCTAAGCGACTAAGTCGCGACCAGGCTACGACTAAGCTACCGACCAGGCTTGCCCCAAATTCAAAATTTCAGACAGCTAAATTTTCTTACAAGTGGAAACAATTGATTTCTCAAACTTCGGTACCGACCTGATGCGGACGGTTGAAGACATGGGTGGCAACATCGTGATCATCAACTCAGTGATGGATGGTGTGGCCGCTCTGCGGAATGACTTCTCGACCGAGATCATCCGAGACAAGGGTCTGCTGGTATCGGCCGAGTTCGTCGATGCGTTCAAAGCAGCCAGCGACACGTTTGACGGCCGCAAGGCGATGGAGGTACGCTCGCGGAAGGCCGAGTTTACCGAGGGTGATATCGATCTAAAGATCACCTTCGACGACATCAAGAAGGCCTACCGCACGTACCTGGGCTGGGTGATGGAGCCAACCCGCACGGAGGCTGAAGTGCGCGAGAATCCGTTCGAACTGTTCTTTGTGCGCCGGATCATTGCGGCTCACTTCCAGTTTGCCCGCACCAAAACGGCGTGGAAAGGGGTGTACAACACTACGCCGGTGGGTGCCCAGAACATTGCGGATGGCTTTATTAAGAAGCTCACGACTGGTCGGGCTGTAGGTGGCGATATCAAAGCTGCCAACGTGTTTACGGCTGCGGCCACGATCACCGACGCCAACTGCTACGATCAGGTGCTCGGCCTGGCCGATACACTGGTTACGGCTCGTGAAGACATGCTGAACGTGCCGCTCAATTTCTACCTGAGCCAGCGCAACTACGACCGCTACTGCAAGGGACGACGGACGGCATACCCGCAGCACGTTGGGCCTGGCGACCGGCCGACGACGCTCGACGAGCAATCGAACATCACGTTTGTGATCGATCCGGGTCTGGTGGGTAAGGATACGATGGTGATCACGCCGAAGGAGAACCTGAAGTTCATTGCGAACGAAGCGCCTGGCGTGTACTCGATCAACATCGTGAAGCAGGTGAAGCATTGGGAATTGAGTATCCGGGTGGCGATCGGTTTCGACTACGCATCGCCGGATCTGGTGTTCCTAAACGATAAGGTCTAAGCGGCACTATCAACACCCTCCTCGGATGGGGAGGGCTTTTAATCAGTTCAGTCAACAGGTTTTTTTCAGACAGCTACCATGAAGAGTTTCTTTCGAATTAGTGCCGCTTTAGCCCTGGTATTGATGGGCGCACTGGTTGCCATGGCAACCGGCAACGAGCTGGCAGGTATTGCCACGATTCCGGCCGTTTCATACGGCTTACAGTACGTTACCGGGTATTCGTTGTTTTCGGCCGAAGGGGGATTGGCCTTCGGTGCCCTGAGCCCGATCAAGCGCCCGAAGCAGGGTGTAGCCAACCCAGGGGGGGGGCGTAGATTGTTCCTCATCGGGGTTGATCAGATTACTGCCGACTGGCCACTGGAGAGTCAGGTTGTGGACGGCGAGATTACTGCTCCGCCTACATTAGCTGCTGCTCAGGTTGGCCCACCTGCTGTTCCGGCCGGTGCATTCGTTGAAGTCGACGTAAGCGACAACTCGCTCAAGCTCGACCAGTCGATGAAAGGGTCTGTGGGCTACCAAAGCTGGGAGCAGAGTATTGAGGTGAAAATTGCGGGTTACACCAAAGAACAGGTTGCGGCCGTGGAGAAGCTGCTCAACCAGGAGGTTGTGGCAGTTGTGATTCAGGCAGACGGCACGCGGGTGGTAGTAGGCACGGTGGCGATCGGTCAGCAGTTCGAAGTAATGCACACGACTGGCGCGAAGGGTTCGGATCGCCGGGAGTGGACGCTGAAGAGTAAGCAGGACGGCTACATGCACGGTTACCTGCCACTGGCGGCAAACGTGATCATTGCCGGTATTCCGGGCGGTGCTGCCTAAGCATTGCGAGTACTGATTGATTAACCAGGCTCCTGCTCCCATGGGGCGGGAGCCTTTCTTTTACCACGATGTCAAAGCGAATCAAGTTACTGTGTGATCCGACGATGATCTTCTCGACCGGCACCACAACGATCCGGGCGACCGACCTGACGATTGAGCAGGCTGAAGAGATCGAATCGCAATACCCTGGCCTTTACGTGCAGGTGATCGAGGAGAAGCCGGTCGAAAAGCCGGTATCAAAGCCCAAAGCTGAGTAATTACCGAACATAATTCTGAAACCAAGGCCGAGTGCCGGCCGCATTTCCAAACTTACTATGGATATCATCCGACTCAAAGGGGCGCTTGATCTGGCCCAACTCAATCACAACTCATTCCAGAATGACGACACGAAAGCGGCACTGGAAAAGGCCCAGCGTGATTATGATGATGCAATGAACCCGCCAGTCGCGGCAGCTCCTGAATCTGACGATGACGACGAGATTGCCGCAGCTGAAGCGCGCCTGGAGGCTCTGAAAGCCGCTAAAGCGAAAACCGCCGAAGCGCCCAAGAAACCGGCGAAAGTGGCCGAAGCGCCTAAGCAACCGGCAAAAGCGGCAGAAGCAGAAGAAAAGCCTGAAGTGAAGACTGATCAGGACGTAAAGTCGGAGGAAACTACGACGGCTGAAGCTGCTCAGGTTACCGACGAAGGGGCTGAAAAAAAAAGCGAGTAGTAAACAACCCAACAGGGGCTGTGAAGGAGCGGCTTATGATGCGGGCTGATGAGCTGCATCGTAAGGCCGCTCTTTTGTCGAATGCGCTGGCTGATTTCGACGACGATGACGTAGTGGGCCGGAAACGAGCCGTCGACGAGATCCTGGCGATCCGGGAGGAGTGGAAGGATGTGCGCTACGAGATCGAGACCGGCCAGCAGCGCCGGAAGATGCCTGAGCCGAAGCCCACGAACATCACTGGAGGCCTGAGCGATGCCGAGATCAAGGTGGAGCTGCAGCGCATCCGGACAAACATCAGCAAGTACACCGATAAGCTCGCCGAGCGGCCCGACCATAAAAAGTCGGACGAATGGCAGAGCGAATTGGATAGGTTGATCGGCCTCCGGGAAGCCTACGAGGCCGAATTGGCCGACCGGCGCTACACCCAGGCCGGTAAAAATGAAGAGTCCTAAAAATCGACACTTTTACGGGAATGAGACAGCACAACAAGTACCTGGCTAAGATCACCGAGGAGCTGAGTGTGTACCAGCGTTACCTGCTCGACGACTCGGTGGAGCTGACGCCAACCCAGCATGAGACCTATGAGAAAATCGACGCTGTGCGTGCCTGGCTACGCGATGGCTATTCGGACAGCGACGTGCTCTCGATGCTCAAAAACGGTCGACACATTCAAGATCGGCGCGGCCGAGAGATTCTGGCCATGGCTTACGCCGTTTTTGCCGAATTACGGGCCGCTCGTGACAAAGACGGCATAAAGTACATGTATGCCGAAGCGTTCCGTAAAGCGGCTTATGAAGCGAAAGCAGGCGGGGATTACGGAGCTTTTGAGAAGCTGCTCGACAAAGCAGCAAAAATCGATGGTGCCTACGACAATCAGAAGGTGGTCGATTCTGAGCATGCGAAGAAGCCGCAGAAAGTGGTCATCAAAGTGAAAAACCTGAACCTTCAGGGCAATGCAGAACAACGATCAATTCAGGAAATAGGGCATGAAGTCGTCCAATAGCGAAGACGAGCTGGAGTTGCTCGTCAATGAAAAACAGGGCATTTTTCTGGAAGCAGTTACCTCCCAACATTTCAAGATGGTGGGCATGGTGGGCGGTCGTGGTAGCGGGAAGTCGATTACCCTGGCCGACTTCCTGAAGATTGCCAGCGAGGAGCTGCCCAGAGCCAAGTGCGGCTTTGGGGTAAAGACCATCAAAAAGGCGAAGTCGAAGCTGACATCGGGTCTGAAGGCCGGGTGGCGCAGGTGGCAATGCAATGAGTACAACTGGACTACCTGCCAGGGCGACTACGTTTTGTGGCGGGAACCGCCAGATCACTTCGACCGTCCTTACGAGGCTCCTGACAACTGGGAGAACTGTATCACCTTTCCAAATGGCTTCTGCATCGAGTTCGAATCGTTCAAGTTGGCCTCGGATGAAAACCGGGGCTCGAACTACGATTTGTATGTGGTCGACGAAGGGCTGAATTTTAAGAAGGCCTGGCTAAAGATCGTTTTACCCACACTTCGTGCCAACGTGGGCAAGTTCGATTCTGCGTTACATCACACGTTCGCCGTTTTTTCGTCACCTCCCTGGACACCGGACGGTCAGTGGATGTATGAAATCGAGGAGCTTTCCCGGAAAGACCCGAAAAACTACTTCTACATGGAAGTGCGGACTCGGGATAACCAGGCGTTTTTACCACTCGATTATATCGACGGCCTCAAAAAAGTGCTCACCAAAATGGAGTTCGAGGTGGAAGTCGATGGAAAGCGGATCTCCAAATTACCGAAGACGTTCTACCCAGCCTGGAGCAGGGAGCTGCACGTACTGGAAGACCACGACGATGACGAGATCCTGCAGCTGTATGGGGAGCCATTCTATAACCCTAATCACTACCTGGTAGCCAGCTGTGACTTCAATGCTCACTTCACCTCTGCGACCATGTTCCAGGAAGATGATACCTGGGCACGGCTGGTGGATAACGTCTATGTGAAGGAGGCCGAAAAAGGCGACACCATGGCGGAATCGCTGGGCTTTGCTATAGTCGACCGTTTTTCGGGGCATCGTAAAAAGCGCATCATTTTAACGGGTGACCGTAACGGTAAGAACAAAAGCGCAGGCTCTGACAAGAGCATGTATGAGCAGGTAGCTGACGTACTGGAGAAGGAGGGCTGGGATGTAGTGACCGCTCCACTCAACTTCAACCCACCACACAAGGACAAGCACTTAGACATCAACAGGGTGTTAGGGGAGAAGGACGAAGGGATGTTCAAGCTAAGGGTAGATGGGGTTAAGGCCAAGGCAACCGTCATCTCGATCGAGAATAGCCCCATCGAAACCAACTATGAGAAGGATAAGGGCAGCGAGAAGGAAGACGTGGATCAGGAGCGGGCGACCCACCTTTCTGATACGGTCGACTACTACATCATTCGTCGATTGCGTACTGGCATGGCTAGGGCCAATGACGACTTCGAGATTGACTGGGGCGAGTAGGTAACAGGTGCTGGGATTTTTAAATAGGTTGGTGTTGGAAAAGGCAGGGGAGTTCCCTGCCTTTCATCTATTCGGTATTTTCATTTTTGGAAATTTCCAAAATGCCAAAGGGCGGGGTTAACTCACTGAAAAATGCGAAAAAAAGCAGTGTATCGTTTTGTAATTGTCTGTTTTGTAGGGTTTTATTGGGGATATGTAACGAAAAAGGGTGCAACTTTTTTTAGTGAGGTTAAAATAATGTGATTATCAGTAAAATAGAGCCGAAATTACTTCTACAAACCTGAGCATTTTTTTGAACCCTATACAGATAGGCTTTAATTTGATAGTCAATTTTAGGAAATTATGGATATGAACGAAATCATCAATCAGCTCGAGAACCTGGCTCTGCAGCAGCAAGAGATTCGGATGTCGGCACAAGGCTTACATGCTTCTGTTCTCTGCTTTCTTGACCAGATCGACGAGAAGCCGAACTGGTCAAGAGCGGAGCTGAGCGCGCTTCGGGAGATGTGTCTGGTTGAACGGAATGTCGAAGCGGTTGGTAAGGCACTTGGATTGAAGGCGGATTAAGCCTGGCGTGTTTTTAGCTCAAGCATAATGCTTTGTTCGCCTGGAGTTGCGTAAACCTCCAATCCTTTGGCCGAAGTTCTACCCATCATCGCTATAGTCGACTCGGTAGAAAATTTAGTGTTCTTGAATTGGCCGACAGCTGGACAAACAACCGCAAAGGCATCTGAATACAGCCCTCCATTTAGGCACAAGTTGGCGAATGTTTTACGCCCTACATGGGTGGTAAGCGGCTTATTGATGCCGCAGTGCATCGCGATCAATTTCAGGTACAGGTTGGTCTTTTGGTTGGGCCTGACGTGCATTTCCTCAGGTCTACCCTCGTACTTGTCGAGTATCATTCGAACCACAGGATGGAGTGGCTGTCTGGCCGTGATGTCGGTTTTGATGCGATCCTTCAGCAGCCAGGTCAGGTTGGATGGCACTTCATCTTCGTGAGTTTGCACGCTCCGGATTACAAGGTGTTCAGACCGTAGTGTTTTCAGGTCAGCGTAAGCCAGGCCTGAAAAGCACGAGATAAGGAACTGATCACGCACCTCTCCCAGCACAGGAAAGTTGCTGAAGTCATGAGTGAGCAGGGTGAGTAGCTCCTCGGTATTCAGTGAAATAGGCGTTCCTGCTTTGACGCTGGGCACTCGATAACCTTGTAAACAATCCTTCATAGAGTAATCATTGAGATAAGCCCAGGTGTGAACCTGCTTGATCGTGGCTGTATGCTTTCGGATGGTGTTGGGAGCACGCTGCTGGTCGATCCGCATCCACGTGCGGTATTTCTCCAAGATGCCTTTAGTGAAGTTTTCGATCGGTAGCTCCAGCTGGTTGGTTTCCTTCAGATAGGCTTCGATCTTCTTTCGAACTACGTCATACGTTTTCCACGTGCCAAACGTGATATCGGGATCTCTGGAGAGTTGTTTCAGATACAACTCAAAGCAATAGAGAAAGGTGAAGCCACGACCTTGCTGCCTAAACAAGGTTTTGATGTTGTTTGCTGTAAACGGGACTTTTTTCAGCAGTAGCTCATTGTAAATGGCCTGGGCTTTTTCCCTCCAGATGTCCAGCGTGTGGTTATACTGCTGGGCTTCGGCCGATCGGGCGGTAACCCGCTGTGCTTCGGCATTCCAATGTTTGTGGTGGATTTTGATACCTGTGGAACCCAACTCTGCGCGGGAGCCGTCCAAGGTAATTCTAAAGTACAAGGTGATGTAATCCGGATTCTTTTTGGACGCATGAGCCCAGAAAAGCTTTTCCATTCTGCGATTAAGCATTGCACGTATAATTGTGGGTATCAATTCCCTGACGGTGTAATCAGGGAAACGGGGCGCAATTATACGGGATGAACAGGTGAACAAAAGAACGCATGAAAGAATACTTTCAAGGTTTTTTTTGGTGCCACCGTGAGCGATTTGGTGCCACCTCAAACCCCACCTTTTGGAGCGTAACAGGAAGCCTTATGCTTGAGGCAAATATGCCGCTAGAACATAAAAAAAGCCTGCTTTTGGGGAGCAGGCTTGGTAAGCGTCAGAAGCTTTCGTAGAGAGAGAGGGATTCGAACCCCCGGACCTGTTACAGTCAACGGTTTTCAAGACCGTCGCAATCGACCACTCTGCCATCTCTCTAAGTGGTTTGATGGTGCAAAGGTATAGCGATTTTTAAGGTTTGTCAAGAGGTAGGCCAGAAAAAAACGGGACGTTTCCCCGTAAAAAAGCGTATTTTTGCCCTGTTGTAAGCCCTTAAAAAGAGGTAAATGCTTCGTTTTTAACGGGTAAACGTTCGTTCGCCTACCGGCAAAATTTTCTTTTCTTCGTGGAAATCATCGATCAGAATCCTGCTGAACAAGCCTCCGCTGCTGCATTGCCCACTGTTGAAACCGCCCGCAAGCTGGGTTTGCTCCCTGAAGAGTTTGAGCGTATCCAGAGTATTCTGGGTCGCCAACCCAATTTTACGGAGCTGAGCATCTTCTCCGTCATGTGGTCGGAGCACTGCTCGTACAAAAACTCAATTGTCTGGCTTAAGACGCTCCCCCGTGACTCAGAGCGGATGCTGGCCAAGGCAGGCGAAGAAAATGCCGGTCTGGTGGACATTGGCGACGGCCTGGCGTGTTCGTTCAAAATTGAATCGCATAACCACCCTTCGGCTCTGGAGCCGTATCAGGGAGCAGCCACCGGTGTAGGTGGTATCAACCGTGACATCTTTACGATGGGTGCCCGCCCCATTGCTCAGCTCAACTCGCTTCGTTTCGGCGATCTCAACCTGCCCAAGACCCGGCGGCTATTGCGCGGTGTTGTCAAAGGGATTGGCGATTACGGCAACGCTTTCGGGATTCCGACGGTTGGGGGTGAGGTATATTTTGATGAGTGCTACAACACTAACCCGCTCGTAAATGCTTTCTCGGCGGGGATTGTCGAGGTGGGAAAGGTAGCCAAAGCCACCTCGTATGGCGTGGGTAACCCTGTGTTCATTGTCGGCTCGGCAACGGGTAAAGATGGGATTCACGGAGCCACGTTTGCATCAGAAGACATCAGCGCGGCTTCGACCGAAAAACTGCCCGCAGTGCAGGTAGGCGACCCGTTCATGGAAAAACTCCTGCTCGAAGCGACCCTCGAAATCATTGCGTCGGGGTATGTAATCGGGATTCAGGACATGGGCGCGGCCGGTATTATCTGCTCGACGTCGGAGATGAGTGCTAAAGGCGAACATGGCATGATTATCGACCTCGACAAAGTACCAACCCGGCAGGCTAACATGGAGCCGTTCGAGATTCTGCTGTCGGAGTCGCAGGAGCGGATGCTCGTGGTGGTTGAGAAGGGCAAAGAAGATATTATCAACGGGATTTTTGAGAAGTGGGACCTCCACTGTGCGCAGATCGGCGAAGTAACCGACACGCAGCGGCTGCATTTCTACCGGAATGGTCAGCTTGTTGCCGATGTACCCGCGCATGACCTCGTGCTGGGTGGTGGGGCTCCGCAGTATCACCGCGAATATCGCGAACCAGCCTACATTCAGGAGTTTGCCAAGTTTGATGCCGCTACGGTGGCTGATGTGACGCCGACCGAAATCGGGGCAGTGGCCAAGCACCTGCTGACGCACCCCAATGTGTGCTCGCGTCGGTGGATTTATGAGCAGTACGACTCGATGGTGGGCACGGCCAACCGGGGTACCAACGCCCCCTCCGACGCAGCCGTGGTGCGGGTGAAAACACCCGACGGTAAATCGACCGATAAGTCGATTGTGATCACGGTGGACTGCAACAGCCGCTACGTAAATGCGAACCCGTATGTGGGCGCGCAAATTGCCGTGGCCGAGGCTGCCCGCAACATTGTATGCTCGGGAGGTGAGCCACTGGCGGTCACTAATAACCTCAACTTTGGTAATCCGTACGTGCCTGAGGTGTATTGGCACTTTGTGGAGGCTGTGAAAGGCATGGGCGAAGCCTGCCGCCAGTTCAGTACGCCGGTGACGGGTGGTAACGTGAGTTTCTACAACCAATCGTCAGACGATGGGCCGGTGTTCCCAACGCCAACCATCGGCATGCTCGGTCTGATGGAAGACACGAACAACCGCATGACGCTCAATTTCCGGCAACCGGGCGATGCTATTTACCTCTTTGGTCAGTCGAGCAACGACATTGCTTCGTCGGAATATCTGTATTCGTACCGGGGTGTGAAGGCCTCGCCAGCGCCAGCCTTTGATATGGAAGCCGAACTGGCTATGCAGCAGGCGCTGAACAAACTGATTCGCCAAAAACTGGTGCAGTCGGCACACGATTTGTCAGACGGTGGTTTGTTCGTGGCCCTGGCGGAATCGGCAATGGCGGGTAACCTTGGGTTTGATATTCAGACGGCTACCGTGGGCGGTTCGGAGGCATTCCGGCTCGATGCGGTTCTGTTTGGCGAAGCACAGGGCCGGGTTGTCGTGTCGGTGTCAGCCGCTCAGAAAGAGGCTTTCGAATCGGCCGTGGCTGATAGCGGGGTTCCCTGTGTACAGATCGGGGCTGTAACGGAGGGCGCGTTTGTGATCGACGATCAGACGCTCATGTCTGTAGCGGATGCCAAGGCTCTGTACGACAACGCGCTGGGTACTATTATGGCGTAGCGTAAAGAGCCTGCCTTGATATTGTGTGGTACGTGTTGGGTGCTTTCGATAACTAATACGTATCACTACCATTAAAACGTCCGCTACAGGTTACTGTAGCGGACATGCTTTTATGAGACGTAAATGAGCCAGCGTTATTTCATGGAACTTGCCTATTGTGGAACCCAATACCACGGTTGGCAGATTCAGGCCAATGGCCACAGTGTACAATCTGAAATTGAAGGGGCCTTGAGTCGACGGTTACGGCAACCGGTGAGTATTTTGGGGAGCGGTCGTACGGATGCCGGTGTACACGCTCATGAGCAGTACGCCCATTTCGATCTGCCCGAACCGTTAGATGATCTTGAGCAGATTACGTACTCGCTCAATGCCATGCTGCCGCCCGACATTGCGATTCGTCGGATTTTTCCGGTACAACCCGACGACCATGCCCGTTTCTCGGCTATTTCGCGGTATTATCAGTACCGGATTACCCGCCAGAAGGATGCCTTTCGGCACATGCAGTCGTACTATTTCCGGTATCCGCTCGATATGGAAGCCATGAATCAGGCGGCCTGCGTGCTGTTACAACATACCGATTATCAAAGTTTTAGCCGGGCTAAGGCGGCTGTGAAACATTTTCACTGTACCATCGACCGGGCAGAGTGGCTTCCCGAAACAGGCGATGACCTGACGTTTCATATCCGGGCCAACCGGTTTTTGTGGGGCATGGTACGGGCCATTGTGGGCACCTTACTTGAGGTAGGGCAGGGGCGCATGACTACGGAAGAGTTTGAACAGATCATTCTCGCGCGCGACCGCCGGGCTGCCGGGCGGGCCGCTCCGGCCAGTGGGTTGTTTTTGTACGAGGTTGGGTATCCCGAAGGAATTGTCTAGCGCAGGGTTTATGGTTGTGCAAATGCAATCAGAATGAGTTCATCAACCCACTCACCACAAAAACCTATAATCAGAAACCATACATCATGACAATAGGAACTGTTATTCTGGCGGCTGGCTCCTCGTCGCGGTTGGGGCAGCCGAAGCAATTACTTGTTCACGAAGGGAAAACGCTGGTCCGCCGGATCACGGAGATGGCCCTGGCCCTCGACAAAGGCCCAGTAACGGTGGTCCTGGGGGCCAATCGGCACGCTATTGCCGATGAACTGGAGGGGCTTCCGGTTACGCTTATCGATAACCCCCGGCATGCAGAGGGGCTTTCCTCGTCATTGAAAATGGGCCTCGCCGGGCTCTACATGACCCAGAAGAAGCTCGACGGGGTACTCGTATTATTGACCGATCAGCCCCATGTATCACTCGGGCTGCTGGTACGTTTGGTCGAGATGTTTGCCGACGGTGAGAAAGGCATTGTGGCCTCCAGGTACGGCGAAGAGGGGCCGCTGGGTGTACCGGCTTTATTTGCCACCAAATATATTGACGAGTTGCTGGGCCTGACTGGTGATAAAGGCGCGCGCTGGATTATCGTCAAACACCGCGACGACTGTGCCGAAGTGCCGTTTGAACAGGGCCTGATTGACCTGGATTCCCCGCAGGATCTGGAGCGATTCTACGGCCGGAAATCGGACTAGGTCGGAAAAGGCTCAACATAATGCGAATTATGATTAAGTACTGGACATTTGCTCAGGACTAAGAAATTGGCACGCGGATAACACCGATTGCGCCCATTTTCGCGGATTGAGACAGGGAATCTGCGTGCATCTGCCCGATCTGCGTCATCCGCGTTCAATTGGCTAATTCAATTGCTTGATTCAGTACTATAAATCATGGACTAAGCTTACACCAATACCTATTTGACAGGTATTTGCCGCGCCGGCCAGCCATTTTTCATAACTCACCTTAAAATACTTGTGGTTGACAGAACATCCTGTTTAGGAGTTCTATCAACCACAAGATATGTAGATAATCGAGGTTCTATCGCTGAATAACCTTTACCAGCATGCCCCGATTGACGCGGTCGTCGGCGCGCATACTGTTGAGGGTGCCCAGCTCTTCCAGTCGGTTTGAAGGCATATTCAGGGCCGACATTACATCCCGGAAGGAGCCATCGCGCGGGGCTTGCACCACCTGTACACGTTCGGGCTGACGGTTCAGCTTCTCGCGGTCGGTGAGGGCGCGGAAGTTTTCGGCCACACTACGGAACGAGTTCAGGCGGCTGTTGAAATCAGCTGCCGACGAAAGACCGTGCAGGGCGTAAATGCCTCCATTGTACTGAATAAGCCAAGTTGCCAGTTGCAGGGTGTTTTGCGCCGACTGCTGCTGTTGCGGTTGCCCCTGTTGTTGTTGCTGCGGCTGCTGCTGCGAGATTATCACGAGAGCCGGATTGCCATTAATGGTTGTCCGGCCGTTTTCGAGCACTTTCAGGTTCAGTTCTTTCACCATCGTCTGGGCGGCCTCATCGAGGGAGTTGCCTTTGGCCAGCATCAGAATCATGGCCGATTTACCGTCGGCTGCCCCCATCTGAAACTGCTCAGGCGAGTTCTGGTGTTTCCAGCCCTGTGGCACCGGAAACTGGAACTTCAGTACTGGATGGTAAAACATATTATTCTCCACAAAACCCTGCTTGGGGTCTTCGCCGTATACAATCCCGTCGATCATGCGTAGATACCGGTCGCGCTCAACCGCATACTGGCGCGGGTTGGCGGCCTGAAACTCTTTGGCCAGACCCTGCACACGGGTCAAACGGTTGCCGGGATCAGGGTGTGTCGACAAAAAGGTGGGTACGGCTTGGCCAGCATTATCCTGAATGCGCTTGATCGTACCAAAGAAATTGGCCATTTCAACGGCATTGTAGCCAATTTTACTGGAGTACTCTACCCCAATTTTGTCAGACTCCGACTCGTGGTCGCGGCTGTACTTCAAAAACAAAACCTGCGCGCCTTGCATGACCGATTCACCTAATTGTGGAACAGCAATGGCAACCCCAATAGCGCCGAGTGTACCGAGCAATTGGCTGGTTTGCTGGCGGGCTGAGTGCCGGGCGGTAATGTGCCCAATCTCGTGCCCTAATACCCCCGCAAACTCAGCTTCGTTGTTGAAGTGAGCCATGATGCCACGCGTGAAATACACATAGCCACCCGGTACGGCAAACGCATTGACAACTGGCGAATCGACGATGTAGAATTGATAAGGCAGGTCGGGCCGGTGCGAAATAGCGGCCATAGCTTTGCCCTTTTCGTTGATGAAATCCTGAAGTTTCTTGTCTTCATAAAGACCCATGCTGGCCACAACAGAGGGGTGTGATTGCTGACCAATGGCAATTTCCTGCTCTTTCGACATCAGGATAACTTCACGCTTGCCCGTGACGGGGTTGCGCGAACAGGCCAGCCCACCCAGAAGGAAGCCGGCAATAAGAGCGCGTGTGAGAATAGACTGCATAATAAACAAAATTGAATGATGGTAAACCTACGACCCGAATGCAAGTGGCCCGTAGCAAACGTATAAACGGGCCTCGTCAGCATCAACTACTGACGAGGCCCGTTTTGTTTTGTCACAGGATAAGAAGTCCGAATAACCTTATAAAAGGCGCTTTACAAGCTCATCAACGGAGATATTTTCGGCTTCGGCTTTGAAGTTCCGAACAACCCGGTGCCGTAGAATCGGGAGAGCTACCGCCCGTACGTCTTCAATATCAGGCGAGTATTTGCCGTTAAGCAGGGCATTGCACTTGGCCGCCAGAATAAGAGCCTGCGATGCCCGCGGACCTGCACCCCACTCGAGGTAGTTATTGGCGTCGGGTGAGGCTAACTCAGTATTCGGTCGGGTTTTGTGGACCAGCTTTACGGCGTACTCAATCACATTGTCGACCACGGGAACCCGGCGTACCAGATGCTGGAATTCGGTGATCTGTTCGCCCGAAATGACTTTCTGAACCACCGGCCGGGTGTCGGTGGTGGTGTTTTTTACAATATCAAGCTCCGACTGGTACGAGGGGTAGTCGAGCCAGATATTGAACATAAACCGGTCGAGCTGGGCTTCGGGCAGGGGGTAGGTACCTTCCTGCTCAATGGGGTTTTGCGTAGCCAGTACGAAAAATGGCCGACTCAGGTTGTACTTCTGCCCCGCAATCGTGACGGCGTATTCCTGCATGGCTTCGAGCAGGGCCGACTGGGTTTTGGGCGGAGTCCGGTTGATTTCGTCGGCCAGAATAATGTTGGCGAACACCGGTCCTTTGATAAACTTGAAGTTGCGCTCCTGATCGAGGGTTTCGGAGCCCAGGATGTCAGACGGCATGAGGTCGGGTGTAAACTGAATCCGGTTAAAATCAAGGTCCAGCGCGCTGGCAATGGTTTGAATCAGCAGGGTTTTGGCCAGGCCCGGAACCCCCACCAGCAGACAGTGCCCCTGACAGAAGATGGCGGTCAACAGCAGCCGAACGGTATCGTCCTGCCCAATGACCACTTTAGAGATTTCGGCTTTGAGTTTTTTGTAGGAATCATTGAGGGCTTCGGCAGCCGCGACATCAGATGTATAGGGCACGGTTGAATAGTTTACAGTTTGCAGTTTACAGTTCGTAAGGTTTTTCGCCTTGCTTCTGCTAAGAAACAACTGAAAACCGAAAACTGTAAACTGTCAACTCGATTTTACGTTAATTTCCTCCTGTGGCCGACGCACTGTTTTGGGAGGTACCAAAAACCCGACATTCGTTAAATTCCGGATCGACAGTGATAAAGACCTCACTGACCGATTTTCGGAACCACTCATCAATGGCGCGGTTCTTTTTATTGGCCGTCACAATGTTCTGTAGTTTCTCAAAATCGAGCGTGTAATTAGCCGTATGCGGTGGGTTTTTGGTCTTGAAGTACAAGATCCGCATAGCGCTTTTGCCATCTTCTGTCCGGTAAGGCAGGGGCTTCGACACGGAACCGACCTGCATAGTGTCGAGCATCGAATACAAAGCGTATTCCATGGTGCCGTCCATTGAAAGCCGCGAGCTACCCGATTGGGGGTCGCGCAGGAGACCGCCCGCATCGGCTGTACCTTTGTCTTCTGAGAAATCTTTGGCAGCCTTCGCGAATTTGAGCGTATCGGCCACAATCAGGGTCCGCAGACTATCCAGAAACCGGGTCGGCTCGTTTACATCCAGACGGTTGTAATCGGGGCGGAGCAGAATATGGCGGGCGTGGTACTCGGCCCCGCGAGTCTCGATTAGCTGAATGAGGTGAAAACCGAACTCTGACTCCACAATGTCCGATAGTTCGTTGGGTTTCAGTTTCAGGGCGGCTCCTTCAAATGGGGCCACCATCATGCCGCGTTTGGCAAAACCCAGGTCTCCGCCTTTCTCGGCCGAGCCTACGTCTTCCGAAAACTCTTTCGCCAGAGCCGCAAAATCTTCACCGGCCTGCACGCGTTTCTTGATGTCTAACAGGCGCTGACGCAGTACATCTTTCTGTTCCCGGGTGGCTTTGGCGAACCGCACGATTTGCCCAATTTCAACTTCGGCGGGCATGTACGGAAGGCTATCTTTGGGAATGCTTTCGAAGAATTTCTTCACTTCGCGCGGAGTCACCTTCACGTCGTCGGTGATTTTTTGCTGCATTTTCTGCACCAGCAGTTGCTCTTTTACTTGCTGGCGAAGCTCACTTTTGAGTAGCTCAAGGCTTTTTCCGTAAGCCTCCACAATGTTTTTCTCCGAACCAAATTGCTGAATCATGTACGACATCCGGCTGTCGAGCTGATTATCGACCGCCTTATCATCAACCACTACAGAGTCGATCTCGGCTTTGGCCAGCATCATTTTGTTGATGACAAGGCTTTCGAGAATCTGGCAGGTGGGCGGGGCAGGTTGGTTCTGACCTACGTACGACTGTTTGGTTTCTTCTACGTCGGACTTAAGCACGTAGTAGTTGTCGATCCGGGCAATGACTTTATTCAGGCTAACGCCCTGACCCTGGCCGAAGGCAACTCCGGAAAACAGGAGACCCAGGGCCACCAAAAGCGTTTGAACAGGTAGTTTTCGCATACTATCAAAAAAGGGGCCGAGTGGCCCTGCTACAAAAATAACGGTATCAGGCTGGTTTTTAACTCAGCAGCTGACTTAAATATTGTTAAGAGCTAAAGAGTGAATGAGTGGTGTCGCGTTCGCTCATTCACTCTTTGGCTCATTCACTCTTTTTTATTTCGCTAGCTTCCGCATCTCATCTTCGTTTATTTTGACCGGATACCGTTGCCGGAGCGAAGCCAGCCACTGTTTTTCGAGGATAGCCTGGTATTCGTTGATAACCGTACCGCGCGCTTCGGCGAAGGTTTTGAGTCGGGCCGGTTCAACCCGGCTGATGGTTATTTGCACCAGTCGGTTCCCGTCGGGGGTAGTCACGGTGCCCGGTTTCCAGGGCAGGGCGTCGAGCATCGCATAGGTGCCCCGCGCGAAAATACCCTCTGTGATGGTGACTGAGTTCGGTTTCGAGGCATTGATGGCCTTGGCCACGTCGAGTTTATTGGTCGAGAAAAACTGGAACGTCACCTGACGCGGGTTGGCCGGGTTGCCAAACGCCTTGTTGTCTTTTTCCATGATCCGGGTGAGCGGAATACCGTTGCGGTTCAGGTAACTCACCACAGACCGAATCCGGGCCGCCGAAACGGTGTCGCGTTCGCCAGCTTCCTGCGCTCCCGATACTTCAACCAGGTAATCGCCATTACGCACCATCGTAACCAGTAACTGATACAGAGCGTCGCGCCCGGTAGCGGGTACAGCGGTTTCGTTAAGCCCGAATGTGACTGCGGGCGACGACCGGCGCAACTGGTAAGGGCTGGCCGTCAGCATAGTGTTTACCTGCTTCAGTTGCTCGTCGCTGCTGGCTTCAATCAGGGTGGCTACCACGCGCTCGGGCATTTTGTACCGGTTCTTGTTCGCTTCGTAATGCTGCCGTTGCCCCGTCGAATCGGCCATCGACCGCTCCCAGACGTTGGTTTCCATCATAGCCGAGAGCAATACGCCATCGCGGATTTCGGTCAGCAACGCTCTGAATTCCGGTGATTTACGGTCAAGGTTTTCTTCTTCTGTCCGAATCAGCTGATCGACCAGATACCGATTGTACAGGCGTTGCATCACTACGGCTGGGTCAGAGCCTGCCTGTCGGGGCGACTGCTTTTGCTGTACGTACTGCACGAAGGGCGCAACCTGATACGGCGTGTTGTTGATGCTGAACAGGGGCTTGTTGAGCAGGGCCGCATCGGTGAGCGAAACGGCTTTCCACTGCCCACGTAGCAGGCTGCTATCGGCTTTGGCCGTGAGGGCCGTCAGGGTAGTTTTGTCTTCGGTTACGGTGTATTCGCGCCGGAGCCGCTGTTCGAGGGCATGCCGAAGCACGTCGGCGCGGGTATCGGTCACTACTTTTTGGCGCAGAGCGGGCGCGAGTTCGAGATACGACTCAAGTAGTTTGCGGCCAATCAGTTTCAGAATATGCCAGCCGTAGTTGGTCAGCACGGGTTTGGAGTAGCTGCCGGGTGTAGTGAGCGCAAAGGCAGCTTCTTCAAAGGCGGGTACGTTGCGGCCCGTTTCAAAGGGGGGTAAAATGCCCCCGTTGTTGCGGGAAGTGGCATCGTCGGAGTTGTCGCGGGCGAGCATCTCAAACGATTCGCCTTTCTGGAGCCGGTCGTACAGAGCATCGATGCGGGTTTTGACCAGTTGCTGACCGGCGGGGTCGGCCGAAGGGCTGATTCGAAGCAGAATATGCGCTACCTGCACTTTGCCGCGGCTGGCCCGGCGGTTGTTGACCCGAATCAGGTGGTAGCCAAAACGGGTGCGTACAGGAGCCGAAATGCTTCCAATAGGGGTAGTATAGGCTGCCGTTTCGAGTGGGTACACGGTAGCAAAGGCCGTGAAGTAACCCAGATTTCCGCCGTTCTGGGCGGTTTGGGCATCCTTGGAAAACTGCCGGGCCAACTGACCAAACTCTTCACCCGCAAGGGCCCGCTTCCGAATGGCCTGAACTTCTTCATAAGCCCGGAGTGTGTCGGCTGGCGATGCGTCTTCGGCTACCGGAATCAGAATATGCGACGCATCGACCTCCTGCTGCATCCGTTGGTAAGCCTCGTTGGCAAGCGTTTCCACGGCTTCCTTATCGGTCAGGTAGTTCTGAGCCAATTGCTTGCGGTACGTGGCCATTTCTTCACGGAAAGCCTCGGTTGTATCTTGCCCGCCTGCTTCGGCCGCGAGTACTTTCAGCTTCATGTTGGTGTACAGCTCAAAATACTCCTTAATATCGATGCGCCCGGCTGAGTCGCCGGAAATCTGATTTTTGGTGAACGCCTGGAAGAAATCGTCGGTCGAGAAGGTACGGTCGCCGATGCTCAGAATAACTGGTTGAGCGGGTGCGGCCTGTTGAATGGGGGTAGTGGCGGTTTTACAGCCGGAAAAGCCTGCTGTCAGTAAAACCGTTGCTGCGAGCAGGCGCGTATGGGATGAAAACAAAGTAAAGACCATTAAGTGGAGTTCAGCTTTTCGTCTGTCGACGAGGTGGCTACGGGCATAATGCCGAAGAACCGGCTCGTCGCTGACGATTAACCAAAAACTAAAAACGATAAACTACGTCGAGTCGTTCGGCGTGACTATAAAGGGCCAAATCCCGGCTCTCCTGAATAAACAACGAAGATACCGCCATTTTAGCGACGGGCCACCGTCATTTTTACCCTTTTTAGCCGAACGTCGTACTGGAGCTGGTACGCATAGGTGTCGCGAAGGTTGGTGCCTGTGAGGTTGGCCGAGATGGTACGGCTCGTGGTGGTGCCAGAAACCAGGTCTTTCTCGTTTAACTCGGCACTGCTTTGGCCCAGCAGGTCGTCGTCGTTGAATTGATCAACGAGTTTAACGCCCAGTCCGGCTGCGGTAAGCCCGATGGTGATGTATTTGAGCGGGGTAAGCACTTCGGTAGCGGTCAGAAGCAGACCCGCCGGTACACTCACCACGTTGTGAATCTGCCGAATCTGGTTCAGCATGGTTTGGGCCTGCCCCGCGTCATCTACCTCAATGAGTACCACCGAGGCAACCACCCGGCCATTTTTCGGCACGTTAAGTTGCAACGGTTGTGCCTTTTGGGCCAGGGCGATTTCTTCATTTTTGCGTACCGACGATACCCCCCAGCCCCCATTCACAACGCTCACTGCCCGGTTGTTGGCATCGTAGGCCGTGAGGGCATAGGCCAGCATCACCTCGTCGCGTTGGCTCAGGGTTTCTTCCAGATTCAGGGCTTTGATGGTGCGGGGCTGCATTTCGGCGGTTAGCACGGTTTTGGGAGCGCAGGCCACCTGCCCCAGCAGCAGAACGACAAAAACGGCAAACTTGGTTGGCATGTGTAATGTAAACAGTTTCTTAGTTCAGCTCGTCGAGCAGTCGAAAATAGCGTAGCTTGTCAAGGTCGACGGTATCGAGCCCGTACGCCCTAAAAAAGTGGCCACTGTACCGGTCGGTGTCAAATAGGTGCCGGAGGCTACGCTCGCACAGGGCCAGGTCAGCGTAGCGGTCGCCTACGCCCAGCCGACCCAGGTCGATAAACCCGCTTAGGGTCCAGTTGGCGAGCAGGAGGTTATCGGGACAAAAATCGCCGTGCGTCACCACCCGGTCGTCCTGGGCAAATGGCTTCTGGGTGTGCAATTGGTGTAAAATTTCCTGCGGGCTCAGACCCATGTTTTCGTCGTCGAAATCCTCCACATCAACCAGCCCGTGCTCTACCCGAATGGCCACATCGCGTAGTCTGGTTTCGGTTGACGCGTCGAACGGGCAACTCGCCGGGTCAATCGCGTGCAGGGTTCGCAGGGTGTGCCCCAGCGTTTCGGCCAGTCGGGTAGGGTGTTGTTGCCAGCACTCGGCCGATGCCGGTTGACCCGGAACCGCCCGCATGAGCAGAAAATCCCGACTACCAACCCGGTCGAAGTAAAGTACCTCAGGAGCGGGTAGGTATTGCCGGAGCCACCGTAGCGCTTCGGCTTCGCGTTGGAGGCCTCCGGCTGGTTCGGGGTTGTCGATTTTGAGAAACAAACGTTCCGGCCCATCGAGCCGGAACGTTTGTGCCGACGATTTCCCTTCGGTGGCCGCTGTCCAGTTATGGTTTTGAACCAAACGCTTTAGTTCGTCAGGAAGTGTGTCTGAAAACATACGTCGTTCTTCGTTCGGATTCGTGCACCAAAAACCGGAGCGCCGGCCGCCATAAACTCAAAACTAAAAACTTACACGCCTGCCGGTTCCTGCTGGCTCAGGCAATGGAAGCTACCCAGCCCCCAGACAATCTCGGTAGAGTCGATACCAACCACAGGCCGGTCGGGGTAGCAGCGCCCAATAATATCGAGAGCCTGCTGGTCTTGTTTACACCGGAACGTAGGCACAATCACGGCCGCGTTGGCAATGTAGAAGTTGGCGTACGAGGCCGGTAGCCGCAGGCCATCGCTCACAACGGGGTCGGGCATGGGCAATTCCACAATGTTTAATGGCTTGCCGTTGAGCAGGCGCATCTGCCGCAATTCATGATGAATTTCCTGCAAGGGCGCGTAATTGGCGTCGCTCTTGTTATGTTCGATAGCCGCCAGAACGGTGTCTTCGTTCACAAACCGAACGGTATCGTCAATGTGTCCGTCGGTATCGTCGCCCACAATACCATCTTCCACCCAAAGTACCTGCTGCACACCGTAGTAATCGCAGAGGTACTGCTCAATTTGGGCCTGTGTGAGGTGCGGATTCCGGTTTTTATTCAGCAGACAAGCGCGGCTGGTGAGTACCGCCCCCGCGCCGTTGAACTCCACCGAGCCCCCTTCCATAATGATACCGGGCGTTACGTGGGGTAGCTTCCGATAGTGGGCAATCTCCACGGGCAGCAGGTCGTCGCGGTCGTAGGGTGGATATTTGCCGCCCCAGGCGTTGTAGCCCCAGTTGACAATCATCCGTTCGCCGGAGGCTGGGTTGGTCAGAAACGCGGGGCCGTGGTCGCGGCACCAGGAGTCATTGCAGGGGTGAGGGAGCAGGGTAACGCGGTCCATGTCGACACCAGCCATGAGGAGCCGCATTTTGGCCGCCTGCATAACAAGCTCATTGTGCGCGTTGATGCATACCTGCTCACCATGCGCAATGGTGTCAATAAACTCCAGATAGGCCGGAAACATGGCTTCCTGCCGCTCGCGGGTCCACGACGCTTCGGTATGGGGCCAGGTGAGCCAGGTGGCGGTATGGGGTAGCCATTCGGCCGGAAACGAAAAGCCCTGTGCCGCGGGCGAGGTGGTAGTAGGCGTTAAAGGCGCCTGATTCTGTATGTTCATCGCTGATGTTTCAAATTGAGGGGGCAAAATTACAAAAACTTACGGGGCTGGGTGTAGTGAACCCCTGCGAAGCCCGTAGAAGAACCGGCTCCGGTTAGTAAAGGTTTGGTTTAGCCTGTTCACGACCGCATTCGGCGGGGACCGTACCAGAGCCAGAAACCGCTGAGGGTCAGAATGAGTAAACCGAGCCCAGCCAGAGTGGTAAACACGAGTTTGATGGCCTCGTTGTCGGTGCCGAGCCACTTGTCGAACAGGCTGCCATCGTGCAGGTTTTCAATCCAGTCGGCGGTACGTCGTTCAAGAAGCAGCACCCGGCCCGTGCTGGCATCGAGCTGAATACCCCAGTAGTGGTCGGCAAAGACAAACTTGACGATTCCCTTTTGCGGACGGGCGTCGATGCGGTCGAGGGCGGGGGAGAGGTCGGCCGAGATCGAATCACGCAGGGTACGGACGGCAATCTGATGGAGGCTATCCATAGGCATCCAGGTGCGGAGGTCGGCCGATACGCCGGTTTGGGTTTTGGCCAGGATGAGCCCGCCCGAATGCTTTTTCCAGCCCAGCAACAAACCGGTGAGCGACACCACCAGCAGCACAATACCCGCAATGAGGCTAACGGTACGGTGCCATTGCCGAAACTGACGCAGGGTTTTGGCGGCTGTTTTACGGTCGGTCGAACGAGGGTGGGTAGTCATATCGGCAAAGATAATCGGCAGAATTGCTTGTTGGGGTGGTGGGTGGTTTATGGTTTATAGTTTTTGGTTCATGGTTTTTGGAGGGTAGCGGTATTGAGTGATAAGGTCATAATTCACGTTAATCTGGAAACACCACCCCCCGGCCCCCTCCTAAAAACAGGAGGGGGAGCAGAAAAGGGGCCTTCATCGGCTCCCCCTCCTTAGTTCAAGGAGGGGGCCGGGGGGTGGTTGAAAGAACGGTTGGCAAACTTGTCCTACACCCGTGGTTTGTGGTTTTTAGTTTATGGCGGCCGGCGCTCCGGTTTTTGGTCAGCCTTTTCTCGTAACTCACTCTGTTCTTAATATTGCAGACCCAACGGGCGGTGAGTGGCCGTGGGGTTCCAATTCGTCAATATGAATCGTCGTCTTTTTTTGCAAAATGCCGCGCTGAGTTCAGCCGTTCTGTTTACCAAACCGTCGCTTGGTGGCTCGGAGTCTTCGTTTCCGGTAGTGCGTGTGCCCGAATCGAGCCGGAAATTCAAAAGCGCAGCTGTTGAAGCCACCATCCGGGCCGTAAAAGGCAAGGCTGGCAACTCCGAATTAGCCTGGCTTTTTGAAAACTGCTTCCCCAATACGCTGGATACCACCGTCGACTTCGAGATGGTCAACGGTAAACCCGACACCTACGTAATCACGGGCGACATCGACGCCATGTGGCTCCGCGACTCAACGGCGCAGGTGTGGCCTTACCTACCCCTGATGAAGCAGGATGAGCCGCTGCGGCAGTTGATTGAGGGGGTAATCCGGCGGCAAACCCGCTGTATCAATTACGATCCTTATGCCAACGCGTTTTACAAAGAGCAGACGCGGGTAGGTGAGTGGAAAGACGATGTGACCGACATGAAGCCCGGCCTGCATGAGCGCAAATGGGAGATCGACAGTCTTTGCTACCCCATCCGGCTGGCGTACCATTACCACAAAACGACCGGCGACGCCCGGCCTTTCGACGCCGACTGGCAGCAGGCGATGCGGCTGGTGATCCGAACGTTCCGGGAGCAACAGCGTAAAACCGGCAATGGCCCGTACAAATTTGAGCGCCGGACCACCTGGGCTACCGATGGGGTGCCCCTGGGCGGGTATGGCTATCCGGTTCGGCCCAACGGTCTGATTTGCTCCATGTTCCGGCCGAGCGACGATGCCACCATTTTTCCGTACCTGATTCCGGCCAACTTCTTTGCGTTGGTATCGCTCCGGCAACTGGCCGAATTGTGCCAGACCCTGAACATCGGGGGCTCGTTGCGGACCGATGCGCTGGCCCTGGCGACAGAGGTCGACACGGCCCTGAAACAGTATGCCGTAACAACGCATCCGCGCTTCGGGAAGGTGTATGCCTACGAGGTGAACGGCTTTGGCAGCTTCAACCTCATGGACGATGCCAACATCCCGAGTCTGCTATCGTTGCCCTATCTGGGAGCTGTAAAAACTACCGACCCCATTTACCAAAACACCCGCCGGATGCTCTTGAGTACCGAAAATCCGTTCTTTTTCCGGGGCAAAGCCGGTGAAGGAATTGGTGGGCCGCACGCGGGGATGGATATGATTTGGCCATTAAGCATCGTAATTCGGGGCCTTACCACCACCGACCCCGCCGAAATTCGGCAGTGTCTTACCACGCTCCGGCAAACGCACGGAGGTACGGGCTTCATGCACGAATCATTCCATAAAGACGACGCGACCAGGTTTACCCGCAAGTGGTTTGCATGGGCCAATACTATCTTCGGTGAACTGGTGCTCAAAACGTTCAACGAGCGACCGGCTTTGCTGGGGTAGCGGCAAACGCTCAATACCGATTACATCAAACGAGGTGGCAGGTTCGAATCCTGCCACCTCGTTTTTGTATCGTCCTATTTGCCTCTCAGAACATCTTGCTCCACGCAAACCGGATAAGTACCAGTACGCCCACAAAGCCCACCACGATGTACACAAACGGCACATAGGTAAAGGCCACGAGCCGCAGCCGGTCGAAAAACCACATCAGCCCGATGAGGGCGGCAATGAGGGTCAGAAAGCCCGACAGCTTGCCGAAACCCGGCACGTACCCGAACGGAATTTTTTGCCGAATGAGCATCAGTGTCCCAACCATTGTCAGAATGGGGAGTACCTGAAGCGCAAGGTTCATTGTCCAGATGCTCTGCCGCTCAAACAGAAACAGGTAGATGTTGAGCGTCACGGCAAAAACACCTGGAATGGCGGCTGTGTACACCAATACCGCATACACATAACGCCACCGCCAGATTTCCTCAGCCGTGGTACCTGACCACAGATTGACCAGAAACGTAACCGCTGGCACGGCTACCCAAAAAAGAACGGCCACACCTGCGTGCGCCGTAATGAATTGAAAGAAGTCAAAGAGGGTCATAAGCGAAGGAAGTAGGAGTGAGTAGGTAGGAGTGAGGAGAAACCTATGCGTCAGCCCTTCTCACTCCTATCTCCTTACTCCTCACTCCTATTTTAAGGTTAGCAAATACCCGATCGTGAAGTTGGCGTCCCAGTCGAATACGAACTGCTGACAGCCCGTAGCGTCGGCAATGGCTTTGTAAATCACCAGACCCGCTTTTTGCTTGGCGTTTTCGCCCGTGTAGTCGGCGGGGGCTTTGAGTACCGTGTAGCGCTCTTTACCGTTCCGAACCTGTTTGGCGAGCTCAAACGGAATACCACCGATGATGAAGGCCGTTTTGCGCTGACCCGCCGGAATCTGCTTGGCTTTGGCGGCTACCTCCTGCGCTACCTGCGCATCGTCGATTCCGTTCTGGAAATACTTGGAACCGTGGGTCTCCAGTGCCTGCACCGAACCCCCATTGCGCCACGAAATTTTGGTGTTACCCGAGCCAATATCCACCACAAAGGCATTTTCGTCGAAGTCCGACGGCAGCACCGACCGCAGGGCCAAACGGCCTTCCTGCTCCGGGGTTACGGTATTTACCACGTAGTTGAGCGACTTAAGCGCCCGAATAATCTTTTGGGTATTATCGGCCTTGATAGCCCCCGAACTGACCACAAACTGAATATCGCGGCCACCCACCCCGTAGTCGAGCATGTTGCCGATGTACTTTTTGAGCCCCTCGCGTACGTCCTGATCGGTGGCCATATTTTCGAGCACCAGGCTGTTGCCAAAATCCGCTTTTTCGAGTTTCCAGCGCTTCTGATCGTCAATACGGACAATGAACGAGTTGAACCCACTCGCACCCAGTTCTACTACGCCTTTCAGTTTACCGTTGACGGGCTCAGGGGCGGTGTAAGAGAACGCGGGCCGGGGGCCACTGTCGGAAGCCGACGATGAGGAGCCGCTGCCGTTGTCCGAAGCCTCGTCGGTAGCGGTCGAGGTGGCTTCGTCATTGCCCGGAAGGCTAGGTGAGCCATTGTCAGCCGTTTCGGTAGAGGTGCCAGCCTGTTCGGTAGCTTGCTTGCCCCGCATATTCTGGAGCCATTCGTTACCCCCAAGGGCTTTAAATCCAAAGTAAAGGGCGGCCAGCACAATGGCCGTAATCAGGAGCCTTCCGGCGGTGGTTAAGCGTTGCATAGACAATGAGTGATTGGATGAATGAGTGATTGAGTGAATTGTTTGCAAGCTGCTTGCGTCAGCTCACTCATTCACTCTTTATTCGAGCAGGTTTTTATAGTTTTGGTCTTTTGGCGGGTTGGCAAGGCGGGGAGTGGATTCGGGGGCCGGGGCGTCGAGGCTGATGAGCTTAAACTCCCCTTTGTTGTACGCTTCGAGCATACTTTGGCCTTTATCTGACAAGATACCGTTTTGAATATCAACGCCGTTGATAAAGTCCATGGAGAGGTCCATAGCCCGCTTCATCTCGCCCAGCTTTTTGCTCATGTCGTCCTGAATATACTCCATCGACTCGTCGAAGTAGAACTTCTTGTCGGGGTCGCCTTTGAAGATGCTGACGGCCGTTTTGAGGGCGCTGGAGCTTTCTTTAACAATCTGGTACTCGGTTTCTTTCAGCCGGACCTTGATTTCGGTTTCTTTGATAATGTACTCGGCGCTCTTGTTCACTTTTTCCATGAACTCAAGCACGGTTTTCATATTGCGTTGCAGGGGCAACAGCTTCTGGTTCATCTCTTGCAGGCCCGCGCCTTCCATCGTCGCCAGAGAAGCAGCCTCTTTCATACCGGGCCGGTCGGTCATGGAGTTGGCTTTGTTGGCCTCGGCAAACTTCTGCTTGATAAGCTCGTTGTTCTCGTTGATCTTCTTGTTCAGCTTCACCAACTGACCCGCCAGCGTGTTGATCTGTCCCTGCATCTTTTCCCGCTTGTCTTTTAGGTCGTCGATGTAGATTTTCATGATTGCGATGGGGTTCAACTGGATGATGGTGCCCGTGAGCGTACGCATCAGCGATTTGAACAGGAAGAATACGCCGGTTCTGACGTCTTTGCTCGTAATCAGGAAGATAACCAGCGCCAGTGCAGCCAAAAGCCCGCCGAGGTACAGCGTATTCTCGGTGACCCGGATGAGCCATTCGAGAATATCGTTGATGCGGTACAAAAACACACCACCCAGGGCCAGCAGAAAAATCATGCCTGCTACGCCTTCGGGGCGGCTCCAGAACGACCGTTTGTCGGCGTCGGTTGAGGTGTTGCCACCAAGTTGAGAAAAGTCAGGGGTTGCCATAGTTAATGAGTGATTGAGTGATTGAGTGAATTAGCGAATGAAGGGGTTGAGTGCGGACAGGCATTCACTCATTCACTAATTCGCTCATTGAGTAAGGTACGTTTGAATCTTGGATACGTCGTGTTTGATCTGCTCCGTGAAGCTGGCGTAGGTAACCTCAAAGTTGTTGCGGTTCTGGGTCAGCTTGGTGCTTTGTTCGGCAATTTCTCCACCGATGTTCGAAAGCCGGTCGTTGTTGGCCTGCTGCCGTTTTTGTAGTTCGGCAATTTGCTTGGCAATGGCCTCGTTGTCGGCCAGAAGGGCTTTTTGCTCGTTCTGCAACCCGCCCACCCGCTCGTTCAGCGCCGTTTCAACGCTTTTCAAAAACAGCTCCCGGTCGGCATTGAGCGCGGTCAGATACCCGTTAGCGGTCGATGTCAGCATGGCTACGTCAACATTGCCCGCAATGGCTTTAAACGAGGCCCAGGCTGCCTGATACCGCTTGTCTTCGGGCAGGCCCAGGTCGGCCAGGTTACGGAGCGTTTCCCGAAACTCGAAGTAGTCAGGGCCAGGCACGTTGGCTTTCGACAGCACTTCTGTAAAGTGGTCGGCAAATTTTGCATCAATTTCTCCGGGTGCACCGTTTGCAACTGGGCGGGCGGTGCTTGGGGCCGTTTGAGAGGCTGGGGGCTGTGTGCCGGGTAAGGGTACCCCCGCTCCGGTTGTTCCGGGAACATCCGTTCCGGAAACATCCGTTCGGGGAGCGGATTCATCTTTGACAAAGAAGCTCAGAATCTTCTGCCCAAGGCTTTTTTCGGGTTCTGGCATGCTGGTCTTGTGGTTGTTAGACAAGGCAATACTACACGATTTTACGAAAAACCCCCGAACCATTTGCTATGAACGGTTCGGGGGCTTGATAATAAATCGCCGGTGTACAGGACTGGTAAACCCTACATATTCTGTTTCCAGGGGCTACCGGGCTGCTCGGCAAACGGCTGATTGTAGAGCCGGGTACCGGTTGCTTTGAACATCGCGTTGGCTACGGCTGCTCCGGTTGGCGGTAAGGCGGGCTCACCCAAACCAGAGGGGTCTTTCTCGTTCTCAACGAAGTACACCTCTACATCGGGCACCTCGTTCATCCGAATAAGCCGGAAGGCGTCGAAGTTCCGTTGCTCGGCGGCACCGTCCTTGAGGGTCAGCTTGCCGTAAAGCGCGTGGCCTAACCCGTCGACTACCCCGCCTTTCATCTGTTGCAGAGCACCGCTCCGGCTTACCACCACGCCACAGTCGGCCGCAGCGTGAATTTTCTGGAGAACCGGCTTACCGTTTTTCTGCACCACTTCGGCTACCTGAGCTACGTACGAGTTGTGCGAGAAATACACGCTGAAGCCTTGCTTTACAGACGGGTTTTTACCCCAGTTGCTCTTTTCGGCTACGAGCCGCGTTACGGCTTCCATCCGGTCGACTTCGTATTTAACGGCTCCCGTTGGCGACGATTTTGCCTTCGCGAACAAATCCAGCCGGAACTGAATCGGGTCTTTGCCAGCGGCAGCGGCCACTTCGTCCAGAAACGCCTGCTCGGCAAACGCCAGGAAGTTGGTAATTGGAGCCCGCCAGGCCCAGGTAGTTACGGGCGACTTAACGTCGTGCGAGTCGATAAGCAGGTTCGGTACAGCGCCGGCCGGGAAGTTGTCTTCGCGGGTCGAGTTGGCCACGTTAACGCCCACACCCCGCAGCTTGTAGCCAATCAGGTTGTTGTCTTTGTCCAAAGCGGCCTCGAACCGGTAGCGGCAGGCCGGGCGGTAGCTACCTCCGTTCATATCGTCTTCACGGGTCCAGATTACCTTCACCGGAGCCTTTACCAGGCTTGATACCTCGGCGGCTTCAACGGCAAAGTCGGCCTGCAACCGGCGGCCAAAGCCTCCTCCCATGCGGGTCATGTTGACGCTCACCGTTTCGGGAGCCACACCCAACAGCTTGGCTACGTCGTTGCGGGCGCGTTCGGGGGTTTGAGTAGAGCCTACCAGCTCCACGCCGTCGGGCCGTACGTGGGCAAAGAAATTCATCGGCTCCAGCGGGCTGTGGGCCAGCATGGGGCACTGATATTCGGCTTTGATGATGCGGGCGGCCGAGGCAAAGGCGGCATCGGGATCACCGTCTTTCCGGCGCACAGTGCCCGGCTTGTCGAGCAGCTCTTTGAATTGCCGGTCAAAGCCTTCGGTACTATCGAGGGGCGCATCAGGGTTAATTTTCTCCCACTCAACTTTCAGTTTTTCGCGGGCTTTTTTCACCGCCCAGGTATTCTTTCCGACGACTGCTACGCCGTTTTTGAGCGTAACTATGTCAGTCACGCCCGGCATGGCCTTGGCCGCAGCGGCATCCACTGATTTCAGTTTCAGCCCAAACGCCGGGGGACGTTGCACCATAGCAAACAACATTCCTTCGCGGTAGAAGTCGATGCCGTAGATGGGCTTGCCGGTCAGAATCTCCTTGTTATCGACGTTCGGCATGTTTTTGCCGATAATCGTAAACTGCTTCGGGGTTTTGAGCGTCACGTTGGTGGGCACGGGCCGTTTGGCGGCATCGGTCGCCAGTTCGCCGTAGCTCACTTTCCGGTTAGAGGCTTTGTGGAACACCACGGCCTTGTCGGTGGTACATTCCGAAGCCGGTACATTCCAGCGGGCGGCCGCTGTCTCAACCAGCATTTGGCGGGCGGTAGCGCCAGCCTGCCGGAGCCGGGTCCAGGAGTGGCGCAGCGATTGCGATCCCCCGGCGGCCTGCCGCTCGAACCGCTTGGTGTCGAGCGGAGCCTGTTCGACCCGCACGCGGGCCCAGTCGGCATCCAGCTCGTCGGCTACCACCATCGGGAAGGCCGTTTTGATACCTTGCCCTACTTCGGGGTTGGGCGAGAAGATGGTGATAAGGCCATCGGTACCAATTGAAATAAAACTGTTGAAGTTATGGGGAGCGTCGGCCAGGCCGGCGGCATCAAGGGCGGTGAGTGGCAGCGCGTTGGCGTCGGCGGTTTGCCAGTTGAAACCAAGCCACAAGCCACCGCTTACCGTAGCCGCGACTTTTAGGAAATCACGGCGAGATGTTGAAGTCGTTTTCATGCCTTTTTGGCGTTTTGGTTTAGTGTTTTTAGCTGGCAGTGGCACGAAGACTTTTCCGAGGCAACAACCAACTATAAACGGTAAACCGTAGACAGTAAACTTTATTTAGCAGCGAGCTGAATGGCTTCCCGGATTCGGTGATACGTACCACACCGGCAAAGGTTGCCCGACATGGCCTCTTCAATTTGCTCGGTAGTCGGCTTGGGGTTCCGCTTCAGGAAAGCGGCCGCCGTCATGATTTGCCCAGCCTGACAGTAGCCGCACTGCGGTACGTCGACAGCGGCCCAGGCTTTTTGTACCGGGTGGTCGCCCGTGGCCGAGAGCCCCTCAATGGTGGTAATTTTGTTGTTACCAACGGCCGAAACCGGTAGTACGCAGGCACGGGTTGGCTCGCCGTTGAAGTGCACGGTGCAGGCCCCACACTGTGCAATGCCGCAGCCAAACTTGGTGCCGGTGAGGCCGAGGTTATCGCGCAGCACCCAGAGTAGTGGGGTGTCGGGGTCGGCCTCGGTCTGGAAACGTTGTCCGTTGATAAGAAGAGTGTATTTTGCCATGTGCAAGATAGGTTAGCTACTCGAAGTGGAAAGCCAACGGCAAAGAGGGCTTTTCACAGCATAAAGATACGGAGTCGGCGGGTCTAATGATTCTATACCCATCAGAATGTCACCGACTTTCGTGTAAGTTGGTGCACAAGTAGCTAACCAGGAGCCCGTGTCTGGTTTGCGTATCCGGTTTGGTTCGGTTGCGTTCTGATTGGTCAAAGTAGTTGGCTCACGCTTGCTTCTTTTCGGGGTAGTTGGCCGAATGGACGTTTCGCCAATCCGAAAACATCTAGAACACTCAGCCCAAAACGATGCACCGACGAACTGCCCTCAAAAACATGACCCTGGCTGCTGGTGGGTTGCTGCTGTTGCCCAATTGGGCAAACGCCTGGACGAAGGCGTCGTTACCGGCTGGGCCAGCTCTGCTGAGCCTGGAGCAGCAGGCGCTGCTGACCGAGGTGATCGATGCGCTCATTCCGGCTTCCGACACACCCGGCGCGCGGGCCCTTGAGGTGCCTGCCTTTGTGCAGACTATGGTGGCTGATTGCTATGAGCCCCCGGTACAGCAGCAGTTTGTAGCGGGTCTGGCGGGCTTCGACGAACTGGCCCACGCACGTTTCGGCAAGTCATTCGCAGCTTGCTCTCCGGCTGAACGAACCGATGTTCTGCTGGCTTTCGAAGCCACCACCGACACTACCCGCAAAGCGTTTTATTCTCTGCTCAAACAGCTCACTATTCAGGGGTACACAACCTCGGAATATGTGATGACCGGCTACTACAAATACACCATGATTCCGGGGCATTATTACGGTTGTGTACCCGTAGCAACCCGCTGACCTGTTCGCGCTATGGCAAATTTTCTGATTGATGCAGCCAAACAAATGACCTACGACGCCATTGTAATTGGCTCAGGGATTAGTGGGGGTTGGGCCGCTAAAGAGTTGTGCGAGAAAGGGCTCAAGACGCTGGTGCTGGAGCGCGGCCGCGATGTGAAGCATGTGACCGATTACCCCACCGCCAACCTGAACCCGTGGGAGTTTCCGCACCGGGGGCAGGTGCCGTTGGCCGTACGGGAGCAGTACGGAGACATCCGCTCATTCATGCGCGAAGAAACCCTGCATTGGGCCATAAAACCCGACGAGCAGCCGTTTGTGCAGGAGCAACCCTTCACCTGGACTCGGGGCTACCACGTAGGTGGTAAGTCGTTGCTGTGGGCGCGGCAAACCCAGCGGTGGAGCGAATTTGATTTTGAAGGCCCCGCCCGCGATGGTTTTGCGGTCGATTGGCCCATTCGGTACCGTGATTTGGCCCCCTGGTACAGCCATGTGGAGAAATTTGCGGGTATCTCGGGAAACAAAGACGGCCTGCCGCATCTGCCCGATGGCGAGTTTCTGCCGCCCATCCAGCTCAATTGCGTAGAGTCGCATCTGCAACAAACCATTGCCAAACACTACACCGACCGGCAATTGATTCAGGGGCGTTGCGCGCACATTACCCAGCCGAAGCCGGTGCATACGGCGCAGGGACGGGCGCAGTGCCAGCACCGGGCGTTGTGCGTACGCGGGTGCCCGTTTGGTGGGTATTTCAGTAGTAATGCCAGCACCTTGCCCTGGGCCGAGCGCACCGGCAACATGACCTTGCGCCCGCATTCGGTGGTACATTCAATTATTTACGACGACCAGAAAGGCCGCGCTACCGGGGTGCGGGTAGTAGATGCCAACAGCTTGCAGATGATGGAGTTTTACGCCCGCATCATTTTCGTGAATGGCTCGGCCCTGAACAGTAATCTGATTCTGCTCAACTCCACTTCAAACCGGTTTCCAAATGGACTCGGTAACGATAGCGGACTGTTGGGTAAATACATTGCCTGGCACAACTATCGAGGCAAAATTTCGGCCGAGTACGACGGTTTCCCGGACCAGACAACGGATGGCCGTAATCCGAGTAACGGCTACATTCCGCGTTTTCGGAACCTGCACCGGCAAGAGACGACCGGGCTGGCGTCCCAGTTTTTGCGGGGCTACGCTACGGGTGTGGGGGGCGGACGGGGGCTACAAACCAACCGCGATGGTGTGGGGCTGGCGCTCAAAGAAAATCTGCTGCACCCCAAACTGGGGCCGTGGCACATTAGCGGCTGGATGCAGGGCGAGACCATTCCGCTCGAAAAAAATCACGTGCGGCTCGACCCTAACCGAAACGATAAGTACGGTATTCCCTTGCTGGTAACCTCGGCGGGCTGGTCGGAGAATGACGACCGAATGGTGAATGATTTTATGGAACAAATGACGGAGATGTTTACGCTTGCCGGCTTTACCAATGTGAAAGCCGTGGATACCCATTCAAACCCTGGCTCCGACATTCACGAGATGGGTGGTGTACGCATGGGCAAAGACGCCAAAACGTCGTTGCTCAACCAATGGAATGCCTTACACCATTGCAAAAATGTGTTTGTGACCGATGGGGCCTGTATGACATCTACTTCGACCCAAAACCCGTCGCTGACGTATATGGCCCTCACGGCACGGGCGGCTAACTTTGCGGTCGCCCAAATGAAAAAGAAAAACCTTTAACTGACACGTATGCATTTCTCAATCACGCGCCGACTGTTTGCGGCCGCTCTTTTGTCGCTCAGTCTGTCGGCCCCCAGCCTCGTATCGGCTCAGTCGGGCAAGCCGGTGTACACCTTCCCGTTGGGTGTTCAAACCTACACCTATCGCAACATGATGCCCAAAGATGTGGTGGGCACCCTTGATTTGATTAAGTCGCTCGGTATTACCGAGATCGAAGGGGGCGTTCCGAAAGGTATGAGCACCGAGGAGTTTCTGAAGTTGCTCAACGAGCGGGGTATCAAAGTAACATCGACCGGGGCGGGTTACGAACAAATTGTAAAAGACCCGGAAGCCGTGGCCCGTCAGGCGAAGGCGTTGGGTGCCAAATTTGTGATGGTGGCCTGGATACCCCATCAGAAGAGTAATTTCTCCCTCGAAAATGCCAAACAGGCCGTTGCCGATTTCAACCGGGTGGGCAAAGTGCTTAAAGACAATGGTATTACCTTCTGCTACCACAATCACGGCTATGAATTTCAGCCTTACGAAGACGGTACGTTGTTCGACTACATGGTGAAGAACACCGACCCTAAATATGTCTCGTTTGAGATGGATATTCTGTGGGCGCAGCATGGCGGGGCCGACCCCGTGGCTCTGCTCAAAAAGTACGGTAGCCGCTGGAAACTGATGCACCTGAAAGACCTCAAAAAAGGCATTAAGGGCGATCTGAGCGGGGGAACCCCACCCGAAAACGATGTGGTGCTGGGTGATGGACAGATTGATATGCCCGCCGTGCTCGAAACGGCCAAAAAGGTAGGTATCAAGCATTACTACATCGAAGACGAGAGCAACCACGAAGATGTGCAGGTGCCCAAAAGCATTGCTTATCTTAAAAACCTGCGGAAGTAGGCGGGTGCTTTCAGATAAACGCGCTGCTGGGTTAGACATGAGCGATGACATCTCCTTTGGGAACGATGTCATCGCTTTTTCGTAGAGTGCAGTTGGCTCGTAGCGCTACCACCCCCCTGCCCCCTCCTTAGTTCAAGGAGGGGGGCAGGGGTGGTCCGTCTTGATTTAAGTAATGGGGGGACTGAAAATTTTAGTGGCTCAGAAAAGGCTTTTTTGGGGGCAGGAGTGGGGGCATTGAGGAGATGGAGAATTCCAAAGAATCCACTCAGAAAGTTGACGTTGACGATCCCCCTCCTTAGTTCAAGGAGGGGGCAAGGGGGTGGTCAGCCGCTGCCGGTTGTGTCAACCATCGACTCTTAAAATAAAGTATGTAAGGATCAATGAATTAGTTTATTAATTGTCTGGTCGTCAATTGGATAGGTGTATTTTTAAGCGAACTATGACTGCCGTTTGAGTGTTTTGTTTGTACACGACTCAACGAACATTCATGCCTTATTTTAATCCTTCTCTGGTGCTTTATACGGCCGATTCGCTCAACGAGCGGGGAGAAGCTGTTATTCAACAATTCCCGCAGGCCGAGCTCATGCAGGTGGCCCAGCATAACCGACTGCCCGAGTTAGGAATGAGCCATTTTAAGGTTAAGTCTGATGTGCTGGTGCTGGGTAAGCTGAAGAATCAGGAGATTAAGTGGAGCGGTCGCAGTTCAGATTACATTGCGCCGAGCCTTGCCAATGGGTGCTTTGGGGGATGTACGTACTGCTATGTCGACAGGCACAAGAAGGTAAACCCTATCACGTTGTTCACCAACGTGGAAGAAATCCTGACTTCGGTGGATGCGCATGTACAGGCTTTACCCTGGCCTAAACCTGCCAACCAGACCGACCCAACCTACTGGACGTACGATATTGGTTGTAACTCCGATATTTCGGTGGACTACAGCCTGTCGGATGGCGTGCAGCAGGCGCTCGCTTTTTACCGCGATCATCCCCGCGCCAAAGCAACCTTTGCCACCAAGTTTGTCAACCCGGATATGCTCCATTTCGACCCCAGGCGTAAGGTTCGGATTCGGTTTAGCCTGATGCCGGCGCACGTAAGTAAGCTGGTTGACGTACGCACCGATAGCATCGAAAAGCGTATAGCGGCTATCAACGATTTTTACGAGGCCGGCTACGAGGTACACGTCAATTTTTCGCCGGTCATTGTGTACGGGGGCAAAACCTGGCGCGACGACTACCGCGAGTTGTTCCGGCAGCTCGATGCGGCCGTGCGCCCCGAGGTGAAAGAACAGATGCAAGCTGAGGTCATTTTTCTCACCCATAACCAGTGGCAGCATCAGGCCAATCTGGCCATTAACCCAAAAGCCGAAGAGTTACTTTGGGTACCCGAGTTGCAGGAGAGCAAAGTGAGTCAGTACGGGGGCTGGAACATTCGGTACGCACATCAGCTGAAAGCCAAAATGGTGGCCGTGTTTGAGCGACTCATGCACGAAGAAATTCCGTGGTGCGGTATTCGGTATATATTTTAGAATCGGAAAGGGGCTAACAAACGGGTATGTATTCCGGTTTGTTAGCCCCTTTTTCCACGGCCAAAGCCTAATCGACACTGTTGGCGTTTTTCTTATTGTCGGTGCGGTCCTGCGGCTCAATTTTCTCCGTTGTTTTCTTCGTTGAGCGGGGTTTAGCGCCGTCTTTTCCCGCTTGTCCTTTCTCTTTCTGGTTGATGTGGCTGTTGCCACCGCCCGTTTGCGGGCTTAGATACCTGGGTGAAAACTGCATGTCTGTAGCGGTTTAGAGGAACGATTAACTGCTGTGTCCACCTTTGCTGCCGCCGGTAGCTTTGCCCGCGCTGCTGTTGCTGCTCTTGGAGTGCTTCGAACTCTTCTGCGCTGTTGATTGCCGGCCGGTGCCGGTGCTACCATGTTGCGTGCTGTTGCCGGTACCCCCGGCTTTCTGCTCTTTGTATTCTTCTTCGACCTTGTCCAATGTGCTCTTTGCCATGACGTTGAGATTTTAGGGTGAAAACCTAATCACTCAACCCGCACTGTATTAATTCTGTTTTTTCGATAGACTTAAATCTATGCAAATGGCCCGATGGTCGGAGCCGGGTAGGGTCAACGTGCGGAAGTGATTGGTTCGGAAACCACCGTTGACAAACGCATGGTCAATCGGGATGAACATCAGCGGAAGGTACCGCGGCCAGGTGGGTGTCCAGCCGTAGCCATCCCGGCAGGCTTTCAAAGGGCCCAAAACACCGGCTCGGTCGGCGAAAAAGCGGGCATATATAGGTGATAATGGGCTGATATTGAAGTCGCCGATCAGGAGGGACGGGTTTGTTGCGTTAGCGAGCTGATCGGCTACGAATTGTAGTTGACTATTGCGGTGAGCAAACCAGCCGGGCAGGAGCGGGGTACGCGGGTGCACTGTACTGAGCGAGACTACCCGCCCGCGCACGGTACTCGTGAGGGCAATAACCCGGTGCTGTCGGCGGGCTGATGAATCGGTCTGAAAGGGGGTACGGCTCCCGACGAGAATATAACACGGCCCTTTGGCCCACACGCTGTCCTGATACGGGTAGTCGCGCCGGAGTTCGGCTACGGCCCGCACGCCGGCAGGTGTCATCTCGTGCAGAACAAAAAAATCGGGTCGTAATCGCCGAATGGTGTCAATAATAGGTTGGTAATCGCTACGGGTGTAGAGGACGTTGGCGTGGAAAACCCGCAGATCAGTTTGCCCGGTGCGGGGCGCGTTGAGCCTGAACAGGGTGGCGCTCCAATAGGCGTTGAGCAGGAGAGCCACCCCGGCCCAGAAAGCCATGTGTGGGCGGCCCCGGCCGATCCAGAAGGCCAGCAAGAGCCCTGCCAGCCCGGCGTATTGGACCGAAAAGTGGCTGAATAGTTCGAACAGAAAGAACGAACTCCCAAATACACGGCCCAGCACCGGCGCCAGCACCAGAAAAAGGGTGAAAAGGGGCAGAAGTCGGGTACGAAGCAAACGCAACATCGACCGTTTACACTAAGCCAAACAGATCGGTGACACCGAGCATGCGCTGACTAATAAAGCCCTCGCCGTATTTGGCGCCAATCATATGGCCGTATTCTTCGGCCCGCGCCCGCAGAAAATCCATAAAATCGGCGCTCGAAATATAGCTCGCGGGTTCCTGACTGTTGGGGTCGTAGAACTGACTCCGGTAGGCTTTGATCGACGCTAGTTTGCCCTCCCAATGGTCCGAGATATCAACTACAAACGAGGGCTTGAGCGACCGGTCCTGAATAAAATGGTAGACGTATTTGGGTCGCCATGCCTCCTGTGGTTGACCATCGCGAGTGGTTTGAATCATGCGCAAACCGGCATAAAAGCAGGCTTCAACAACCAGTTGGGCCGCCCGGCCGTGGTCCGGGTGCCGGTCGTCGATAGTGTTGGTAATGACAATCTCGGGCCGGTAATGCCGAATGGCTGGAATGAGGGCCATCTGGTGTTCTTCGTCATTGCGGAAGAAGCCATCCCGGAATCCCATGTTCTCGCGGGCTACCAGACCCAGAATTTTGGTGGCTGCGTCGGCCTCCGCCAGACGTATTTCGGGGGTGCCGCGGGTGCCGAGTTCGCCCCGGGTGAGGTCGACAGCCGCTACGGTTTTACCTTGGGCAATGAGGGAGAGTATGGTGCCCCCGGCACTCATTTCAGTATCGTCGGGATGGGCTGCAATGCACAGAACGTCAACTTTCATGCTACGAAGGTAAAAAGGATTGTTGCAGCCCTGACGCCCGTTGGTGCGATTTTGTTTCGATTCCGCTATTTTCGCCACCAATCGCCGGTCACTGTCGGCCCAATCCGACCACTCTGAACAACAAACTCTTTCTATGTATAAATCCCTGGCCCTCCAAACCGCTTGCCAAACCGTAAACGCCTGTACCTCCCGCGAGCAAAGCGAGGAGCAAATGCTACAATCTATCGACCGGGTCGAACGGCAGATCGAAGCGTCCATCAGCCGAATTGGCCGTGATACCATGCTGGTTGTGGCACCCGAACTTTTTCTGTCGGGGCCTCCTCTCGGCGAAACGTTGGTTGAATGGCGCGACAAAGCGGCTTTGGAAATCGATGGGCGGATTTACGAAGCCTTGGGGGCCATGGTGCAGCGGCTACAAATCTACTTTTCGGGTAATGCCTATGAGCAGGACCCGCATTTCCCGGACCTTTACTTCCAGACTAGTTTTATTATCGGGCCCAACGGCAACGTTCTGTTGCGATACCGACGGTTAAACGCACTCAACATCCCTACCCCGCACGATGTGTGGGCGTACTATCTGGAAGCTTATGGGTACGACTCTATTTTTCCGGTTGCCAAAACCAATATTGGAAACCTGGCCTGCATGGCGTCCGACGAGATTCTGTTTCCGGAGGTGGCCCGTTGTTTGGCTATGCGCGGGGCCGAAATTCTCCTGCACTCAGCCTCGGAGGTAGGTAGCCCGCTGCTTACGCCCGGCCGGGTGGCTCCATTGGCCCGTGCCGCCGAAAATATGGCTTATGTGGTTTCGGCCAACACGGCTGGGGTAAGCGGAGGAGCTTTGCCCGCCAACTCGGCCGATGGGGGCTCAAAAGTGATTGATTACAAAGGGCTGGTACTGGCCGAGGCCGGCTTTGGTGAGAGTATGGCCGCCCATGCCGACATTGACCTCAACGCCTTGCGGGCGCACCGCCAGCGTCCGGGCGCAGCCAATGTGTTGGCTCGCCAACGGTTCGAGCTGTACGCTGAAAGCTACACGGGCCATTCGTTTTCTCCACCCAATACCCTGTTGGCTGAACCCGTCGACCGGACACATTTTGCCAAAACGCAGCAGGCGGTTATCGACAAACTAAAGAAAGAGATATTTTGAGAAACAATCGAAAGCCGAGCGGACGGACAGTTGGGGTGATCCCTGCCTTTATTTGGTGCCTTTGTTTTTGGGGAACCGGTCTGAACCTGATGGCTCAGCCCCTTGTACCCCGCGACTCCGTTTACCAACTACAGACCGGCCGCGAAATTCGGCTGCTTGCCCTCGGGTTAGCGGCCAACGGTGCTGCCCTGCTGATTGGACAGGGGCAGTCGGGCCTGACCGAAGCACAAATCGCGCAGCTTGATCCGCAGTCGATCAACGCATTTGACCGGGGTGCCACCCGTAATTGGTCGCCGAAGGCGGCCCGCCTGAGCGATTTGACCCTGCTCGGAACGGTGGGCGTGGTGGGCCTGACGGGCTTACCTACCCTGCGCCAGAAAAAATGGTTTACGGTGCCTCTTTTATACGCCCAAACGATGTTGCTTACGCTCGGCACCGTTGATATAGTGAAAGAGGTGGCCCTGCGCAACCGGCCGTTTGTGTACCACGCAGCGGCTCCCCTGAGCGAAAAAATGGACCGCGATGCCCGGCGGGCCTTTTTCTCTGGCCACGCGTCTGTATCGTTTGCCTCGGCCGTATTTGCGTCTACGGTGTTTGGGCATTATTTCCCGGTCTCGAAACTTAAACCGGTGGTTTGGGTGGGCTCATTGGGGCTGGCTACCACCACGGCCCTGCTCCGCTACGAAGCCGGTAAACACTTTCCGACCGACTTGCTGGTAGGAGCGGCTGTTGGCTCGGCTGCAGGTTGGCTGGTGCCCCGGCTGCATCGGCCCCGTGCGGGTAGTAAGGCGTATTCGATGCGTGTGACGCCCTGGACCAATGGTGTAGCCAATGGCGTGTATGTGCAGGTTGCCCTGCCCTGATTACGCGCCCGGTTGCGCATTTATGAGACCGGGCGGATATATTTGCGGGACTGAGATTACGTAGCCCGGTGGTTGGGCTTACTTTACGAACACGCTCCAAACTCAGCATAAGGAGCTTAAGCCCCCCGACATAGCGCGGGGAACACACACGAAATGACCAAGATTACCGATCACATCCGTAACGCCAACGGAAAGCCAATCTTCTCCATTGAAGTTATTCCGCCGATCAAGGGCGACAATCTCAAAAACCTGCTCGATAATATCGAGCCGCTGATGGAGTTCAAGCCGCCGTTTATCGACGTGACGTATCACCGCGAAGAGTACATTGAGCGGCCCATGCCCGACGGTTCGATCAAGAAAATCGTAACGCGTAAGCGGCCCGGTACGGTGGGCATCTGCTCGGCTATTATGCACCGGTTTGGGGTAGACCCGGTACCGCATGTGCTCTGCGGAGGATTCACCCGCGAAGAGACGGAGGATTTTCTGATCGACCTGCACTACCTCGGCATCGATAATGTGCTCGTGCTCCGGGGCGACCCGGCTAAGCCCTTTAACACCTTTAAGCCCAAAGACAACGGCTATTCCTACGCCAGCGAGCTGGTCGAACAGGTGGTGAACATGAATGGGGGCATTTATCTACACGAAGAAGATACCGCCCTGGCCCCCAGTAATTTCTGCGTGGGTGTAGCGGCCTATCCCGAAAAGCATTTTGAGGCAATGGACCCGGATACCGACTTCGATTTTCTCAAAAAGAAAGTTGAGAAAGGGGCCGACTACATTGTGACCCAGATGTTTTTCGACAATCAGAAGTACTTCGATTTTGTAGCGCGGTGCCGTGCACATGGTATCACTATTCCTATTATTCCGGGCCTGAAACCGTTGAGCACTCGTCGGCAACTGCAGATTCTGCCCAAGCTGTTTCATCTTGAAATGCCGCAGGAGTTGGTTAAAGCCGTAGAAGCCTGCGAAAACGATGCACAAGCCCGTGAGGTAGGGATAGAGTGGGGCATTGCGCAATCGCGCGAGCTGATGGCGGCTGGCGTACCTGTTTTACATTACTATACGATGGGTAAGGCCGACAACGTGGCCCGCATTGCCCGCGAAGTGTTCTGATTAGACAACGGGTTTTTGATGGACTGGCCGGTTAGATGCGGGGTTCCGCTGCCTTATCGGGTAGGTTAACCGAATCGTAAACCATAACCCCGAAACGATAAAACCTCTTATGCGTCTACTTCTTTCGTTTTTCATGCTCCTCTCGTGGGCAACCGTTTTCGCACAAAGTGCCGACGAGAAAGCTGTTCTGGCGGCCGAAAAAGCGCGGTTCGATGCGCAAGTGGCCAAAGATTACGATGCGTTGGGCAAATTGCTCACCGACGATCTGGTGTACACGCACTCGAACGGTAATGTCGACGGCAAGGAATCGTTTATTCAGTCGATCAAAGACGGCAAATCGTCGTACAATACAATTGACGTAAAAGAGCAGAAAGTGCGGGTGTATGGCAATACCGCCATTATCAACGGTCGTTGCGATATCAAGATGAACGCGCCCGATGGTAAACTCACTGATCTTCGCCTACGCTACACCGATGTGTACGTGAAGCGAAACGGACGTTGGCAAATGGCTACCTGGCAGTCGCTACGGTTGGCGCAGTAAACCGCCCAAACGCAAACGAGGGTGAAGTAGTCAGAATCCATTCTGACTACTTCACCCTCGTTTATTTAGTTTTATTGGCTACACCCCACTCGTGCCGCCCAGGGTGGCATCGCGGTTGGGGTTATACCGGGGTGTCGACGAATCGTCATCGTCCATCGATGAGCCGCTGCTGTAGCCGCCGGTTGATGACGATCCCGAACCCATACCCGAGCCACTCCCGTATTGTGAGCCCGACGACATGCCCGATCCGGTTGAGCCACTGCGGTAATCCGAATCTGACGACATACCTGAGCCCGATGACATGCCCGATCCACTACCTGTGTAGCCGTAGCCCATTGTGCCCGAACTCGACATGCCTGAGCCCATCGAAGCCTCGTTGGTTACGCTGTCCCGATCCCGGTAGCGGTCATAGCTGTCGTTGTCCATATCGTCGCTTTCACCGGCGGCCCGTTGGTTAATAAACGATTCGGCCAGTTGGGTCAATTTTTTGTCGGTATTTTTCTCTTCGTCCAGTGTTTGCTGGAGCAATTGAGCGGCTTCATGGTAGCCCAGTACCTTGGCCAGTGTTACGGCCGAGCCATACGACGCAATCTCGTGATGCTCTACTTTTTGGGCTGCCATAATCAGACCGGCGTCCCGCGTCAGCGAACCCGATTCGGTGTTTGAAACCACCCGCCGACCATCATCGGCTAAACCGTCAATGGCGTCGCAAGTTCCTTCTGTAGCCGAAACACCGAGACTATCGAATACACGTTCCAGTCGAGTCCGCTGGTTACGTGATTCTTCCTGGTGTTGCAGAAACGCATTCCGAACTTCATCGGTTGTAGCGGCATCGGCCTGTTCGGCCAGCGCATCGATGGCTTGTCCCTCTGCGTAATAAATGTCTTTAAGTTCGGTGATAAAAAGGCTTTTCAATCCCTCACCCGTGTCTGCGTCGTTTCCACTAAAGAAATTCGACACACGATCCATCAGCGATGCCATAATCAAATAGTTTAAGGTTGTGTTGAACTGCCTAATCCCCTGTCAATGATTATGCCACTACTGATTATCTGATAGTTAGGTCTGCGGAAAGGGATAAATGTGGGGTATTAAATCTACAAATAGTGTAGAGTAATACGCTTTAGTTGAAAATGCCAGATCGAACGGTTTAGCCTAATATTTTGTTAATTTATTACAATCTGGTTCGTATCGTAGAGAGTGGGCATGTTGCGGTGTGTTGCAACATTCACTCGTTTTGCGTCTATATTTGGCGGAATGCGGTAGCGAACTGTGGGGATGCATCAACCTGAAAGACCATTTATGTCAAAGAACTTAGTCATTGTGGAGTCGCCTGCCAAGGCGAAAACCATTGAAGGCTACTTAGGTAAAGATTTTACGGTTCGGTCGAGCTACGGCCACGTTCGCGACCTGCCCAAAGATGGCTTGGCCGTTGATGTGAGCAACGGCTTTAAACCGGCGTACGAAGTTTCGCCGGACAAGCGCCAATTGGTCAACGAACTGAAGAAAATGGCCAAGGAAGCTCAGGAGGTCTGGCTCGCAACCGACGACGACCGGGAGGGGGAGGCTATTTCGTGGCACTTGAAAGAGGCTTTGGGCCTACGTGAGAACACCAAACGGATTGTCTTTCGGGAGATTACCAAAAACGCTATCCTGAACGCTATTGGACAGCCTCGGTCTATTGACCTGAATCTGGTCAATGCCCAGCAGGCTCGCCGGGTGCTTGACCGGTTGGTGGGTTATGAGCTTTCGCCCGTTCTCTGGCGTAAGATCAAAGGCGGCAGCACCGGCTTATCGGCCGGTCGGGTGCAGTCGGTGGCGTTGCGGTTAGTGGTCGACCGCGAGCGCGAGATAGACGCGCACCAGTCCAAATCAAGCTTTAAAGTAACGGCTCAGTTTGTGGTTGAGGGCGGTAAAATTCTGAATGCCGAACTGCCCAAGAACTTTGCGACCGTTGAGGAGGCCCGGGGCTTTTTGCAGCTCTGTGTGGGTGCCGAGTTTACGATTAAAAACCTGGAGACGAAGCCCGCAAAGAAATCGCCGGCTCCGCCCTTTACCACGTCGACGTTGCAGCAGGAAGCCTCGCGCAAGATGAGCTACGCCGTCGACCGGACCATGAAACTGGCCCAAAGCCTGTACGAAGCCGGTAAAATCTCGTACATGCGTACCGACTCGACCAACCTCTCGCAGGAGGCCATCGGGAAAGCCAAAGCTGAAATAGAAACCGAGTTTGGCCCTAACTATGTCCAGACTCGCCAGTATAAAACCAAAAACGAGTCGGCACAGGAGGCCCACGAAGCCATCCGGCCGACTAATTTCAATGACCGCGACGCGGGTTCTAACCGCGACGAAAAGCGGTTGTATGAACTAATCTGGAAGCGGGCCATTGCCTCACAAATGGCCGATGCCCAGCTCGAACGCACCACAGCCACCATTTCGATTCGGTTCGGCAACGGTACGACCCAAACCGTGCAGGCTTCGTCGCTCGACGATAGCCCGTTTGCTATGCCTGTCGCGGCTCCGTCGGCGCCCGGTTCGTACCCAAATGAGCTGGTAGCGCAGGGTGAAGTAATTAAGTTTGACGGCTTTTTGCGGGTTTACCTCGAATCGAAAGATGATGAGGATGAAGAAAGCAAAGGGATGTTGCCTCCGCTTCGGATCGGGCAGACGCTCGATCTGGGGCAGATGAAAGCGACCGAGAAGTTCTCGCGCCCGCAGCCCCGCTACGCTGAAGCCAGCCTGGTGAAAAAACTGGAAGAAATGGGTATTGGGCGACCATCTACGTATGCCCCTACCATTTCGACAATTATTAACCGGGGGTACGTAGTGAAATCGGACCGGGCAGGGCAGGAACGCGCCTTCCGTGAGCTTTTGCTGACCCAGAACCAAGTGAGCGAAAAAGCCGGTAAGGAGATGTTCGGTTCCGAAAAGGCGAAACTCTTCCCGACGAATACCGGCATGGTAGTCAACGATTTTCTGGTGGAGTATTTCCCCGACATCGTTGATTTCAAGTTTACCGCGAACGTCGAAAAAGATTTTGACGAAATCGCCAACGGTCGGCGCGACTGGCAGCAGATGCTCGAAGGGTTCTACAACCCGTTCCATCGGAACGTGGAAGAGGTACAAGGCTCCGACGGCGTGTCGTTCAAAACAGGCGCCCGCGAGTTGGGCCTCCATCCGGCTTCGGGCAAGAAAGTATCGGCCCGGCTGGGTCGGTACGGGGCTTATGTGCAAATCGGCGAGTCGACTGACGAAGAAAAGCCTCAGTACGCCAACCTGCGCTCCGATCAGCTTATTGAAACGATCTCGTTGCAGGAGGCCCTCGACCTGTTTGCCCTGCCCCGCGAGGTCGGTTTCTTTGAAGACAAGCCGATGGTGATTGGTATCGGTAAGTTTGGCCCCTATGTACGGCACGACGATAAGTACGTATCGCTGACGAAAGAAGACGACCCGTACTCGATGGGTGCCGAGCGGGCTATCGAGCTGATTCAGCAGAAGCGGGCCGAATCGGTAAGCGACACGCTGGGCGAGTTTGAAGGCAAGCCCGTAACCACGGGTAAAGGTCGTTTTGGCCCGTACGTGAAATTCGAAGATAAATACATCTCGTTGCCTAAAGGCGAACAACTGGGTGGGATTACGCTCGACCGGGCTATTGAGTTGATTCAACAGAAGCGGCAGGCTGAAGCGAATAAGTACATCAAGGAGTTCCCGGAGAACCCGAACGTAAAAGTGGTCAACGGGATGTACGGACCCTATCTGGCGGTTGGAAAGCGCAACGTCCGGATTCCGAAAGAAACCGACCCGGCCACGCTCACGCTCGAACAGTGTCTGGCACTGGCGGGCGAACCGGCCGAAGGGGCCGAGAAAAAAGCGCCTGCTAAAAAGACGGCTACGGCAAAGAAAGCCGCTCCCGCCAAAAAGGCTCCGGCGAAGAAAAAGTAAAGAAAGGCTCCTTGGGGGCGAATGAATAAAAAAGCGGCCGGATAGATTGGGATAGCCTCCCGGTCGGTCCGGCCGCTTTCGTTTGTAGCCCAAATTTCGTATCTTAAAAACATGGAATCGAAACGCAAACTTGTGGTTTTATCGGGGGCGGGAATCAGCGCCGAAAGTGGTCTGGCAACGTTCCGTGATGCAAACGGGCTCTGGGAAAACTACCGAATTGAGGATGTTGCCACGGCCGATGCCTGGGTGCGTAACCCGGCGCTGGTGCAGGATTTTTATAACAAACGCCGGAAACAGGCCCTGAGCGCGCAACCCAACGCTGGGCATAAGTCCCTGGTAGACCTTGAAGCTAAATACGACGTGACGGTCATCACGCAGAACGTCGACAACCTGCACGAAAAAGCGGGGTCGTCGACAGTGCTACACCTGCACGGCGAACTGGCCAAAGCGCGCAGTACGGGCGATCCTTCATTGGTATATGAGCTGGAAACCGACGAAATCCAGATGGGTGACCTGTGCGAAAAAGGCCACCAGCTTCGGCCGCATATTGTGTGGTTTGGCGAAGAGGTACCCATGATGGAGGTTGCTTACGAGATCACCCAGCAGGCTGATATTTTTATTGTGGTTGGTACGTCGCTGGCGGTGTATCCGGCCGCCGGGTTGGCCTACGCGGTGCCGCGTGGGGTGCCTATTTTTGTGGTCGACCCCAACACCCCGGAGTTACGCCATAGAGATCAGGTAACGTTTATTGCCGAGCCGGCTACCACCGGCCTGGTTCGGCTGGCTGAGCAGTTGCTGGCCGACTAATGGGTCGTTGGGTAGGTAATTGGGGGGCTGTATGGCTGTTTTGCGTTTCGTGGTAAATACCCGACGCATGGCTGTACAACCCCCTTTTTCTGTTACCGACTCCCACTCCCTGCTCTGGTGGGCGCACCTCAGCCTGACTGAGGTGTACGGCACCCAGGACATATACGGACGCATGGACCCGATGCACGAACTGATTGCGACCATACTTTCGCACCGGACCACACATGCCAACGAAATGGCTGCGTACAAAGCCATGCTCGACCGGTTCCCGACCTGGGAGCAAGTGCGTGATGCTCCCCTCGATGACCTGATTGCGTGCATTCAAACGGCGAAATACCCGGAAGTTAAAGCGCCCTGGATTAAGCAGGTGCTCACCTCTATTATTGACGAACGAGGGGCTGCAACGGTCGATTTTCTGTCCGATATGTCTACTGAAGAAGCCATGTCGTGGTTGACCAATTTACCCGGTGTAGGGCTCAAAACGGCTTCGTTATTGCTGCTGTTTTATTTCCGAAAGCCTGTTTTGCCGGTCGATACGCACGTGCACCGGGTTACGCAGCGTGTCGGCGTACTCGGCCCGAAGGTAAGCGCCGAACGGGCACACAAACTGTTGCTGGAGCAACTTCCTAAAGACCCCGTTGTGTTGTTTAATGTGCACAAGCACTTTTACTGGCATGGGCAGCGGGTTTGTACATGGTATACCCCCAAATGCAGCGAATGCGCACTGGCGAGCCAATGCGCATTCTATCAGTCGGGTGGAACCCTTGAGTTAAGCAGTACAGCAGGCCGAAATACGGGATTGCAAATCCGTATTGGCTAAGCTTTTCCGTTGTATTTTTTCTCGTGGAAGGCTTTGGATTGTCCCACCCAGTTGTCACGCTCAATGCGGCCGGGGAAGAACTCGATAATCTCGTTTACCTTATCGATGTCCTCTTTGGTAAAGTTGGCTACCTGCCGGAACGTGTAAATGCCGAGGCTGTGCAGTTTACGTTCCAGAAACGGCCCAATACCCACTACCTCTTTCAAATCGTCGGCTTCGGCGAGCGTGGCCCGGCCAATCCGGTCGAAATTAAGCTCGCTCGCCCGCGAGGCAATACGCGACAAGACGGCGGCTTCGGAGCCGAGTGCCACCTGCGGAAGTGGGGGCTCTTCGGGTAGAACGGGTTCGGGTAATGGGGCCGAAATGACCGGCTCTGCAACGGTGGTAGCCTCCAACGCTGGCGCAACCGGCTGGGTTTGGCTAACGCTGACAACCGGCGCGGCTGTCGTTTTGAGGGGTTGGGCAGGAGCAACCGGCGTTGCTTTGGCCCGGCGGCAATCGGCCAGCTCCTGTTCGCGCTCAGCGATTTCGGTGCGTAAGGCATTTACGCGACTGTTTGAAATGAGTCGGGCTATTAACCACCCAACGAAGGCCGCAAAAGCCAGCAGCAGCAACATTTCGGAGATGGCTACCGGGCGACTTAAAGGATCTAATCCAAACATAGTGATAAGGTCAGTTATGGGGTTATCGGGCTACCTGGCGAGCACCCGTAGCCGATACCGCAAATGGTTATTTTCGTTTGTCTAATTCCGTGGCTTGCCCCACCCAGTTGTCACGTTCAATGCGGCCGGGGAAGAACTCAATAATCTCGTTTACCTTATCGATGTCCTCTTTGGTGAAGTTGGCTACCTGCCGGAACGTATAAATGCCGATGGCGTGCAGTTTGCGTTCCAGAAACGGCCCGACGCCAACAATGTCTTTCAGGTCGTCGGCTTCAGAAGCCTCCGCGCGGCCAATCCGGTCGTAATTGAGCTCACCTGCCCGTGCCCGGATGCGGTTGAGTACAGAGGCCTCGTCAATGCCCGTCGGGAGCGGCATAATCGGCGTACGCTGGCAATCGTCGAGTTCGCGATCGGTACTGGCCAGGTCGCCTTCTAATTGTTCGATGAGCCGCTGCCGCGAAATATAGCCAATGATAAAGCCCAACGTGCCAGCCACAAACAGCATTACCCCATGCTGAAGCATGGCGTCGGCAATGTTGAGGGGATTCATGTCAAACATAGTAATGTACGTTTAGGAGGGTTTACTGGACAACAACCGTTACCCGACGGTTGGCTTTACGTCCGCTTTCAGTATCATTTGAGGCTTTGGGGTCGGCTTCGCCTTTACCGTCGACTTTCACCTGACTGGCCGCTACGCCCTGCGACAGCAACCGGGTTTTAACCGAGCCAGCGCGTTTTTTCGAAAGGGCCAGGTTAGCTGCATCGGGGCCGACGTTGTCGGTATAGCCCGTCAAGACCAGCGACTTATCTTTGTTTTTGCGCAGATACGCAATAGCCTCTTTGAAGAATTTCTTTGTCTCATCGGTGCGGATATAGTCCGACGAGTTTGTTTTAAAGTACAGGTCAATCGGTTTGAATACCGATTCAAATTTCTCGGCTTTGGCCAGGGCTTCCTCGGTAACGGGTGTACCGGCCGACGAAGTAGAAGCTACCGATGTGCTCGCTGCCGAAGCGCTGATTGCGGATGTAGACGCAAGCGAGTCGGGTTGAGCGGGGGCTGCGACTACCATAGCAGCAAAGCTCCCGTTGACCCCGGCCATCACTGAGTCGCCTGCGGCCGAAAACGCAATGTCGGCTTTTTCGACCCCGGCCGTCAGCAACGACGTGGCGGGTACTCCGCGCTGAATGAGCATTTCCCTGACGGCTTCGGCCCGGGCAATCCCCAAATTGCTAAAACTACTTGGGTTTGTTTCGGAGGCTGAATAGTACCCGGTGAGGGTCAGTTGCCGGTCGGGGTTGTTTTGCAGGTACGTAGCAATCGAATCGAGCGGAGCATCGAAACCAGCCATGTTAGGGTTAGCGCCCGATTTGGCAAAGTTGAACGTGCCGGGCAGACCAACGCTGAAACGAGCACCATCGGAAAGGGTAAAGACAGGAGCTGAGGAGGTAGCAACGGTGGTGGAGGGGGCATCATCGGCACAGAGCTGCTTGATTTTACAGACGTGCCACCAGGTTGATCCGGCCATCCAAAGCACCAGGAGTACAATCCATGGGGTCTTGTTGGTAAACATTAGCGGGGGTTTAATTAGGAGTGATGCGTGACCGATTGGGTCGTTCATCAGACGAGCAGAGCCCAGAAAGGTCATCCAAAAATACACGTCTTGTGTATAAATGCAAGATAGCCAGAAAATTATGCCTTCTGCCGAGGTTTGGCAGTCCGGTTGTCGGGTGTTCTGTGTACTAACGCGATTTGAGTGTAACAAAAAACCGCAGGCCCCAAATGGCCTGCGGTTTATATTCAGATAACCTGTGACGGTGATGAATCAACGATTCATTGAAATCAAAAATTCTTCGTTGTTGCGGGTACCACGCAGGCGATCGAGAAGGAAGTCCATTGATTCCATTGGATTCATGTCAGACATGTGCTTCCGCAAAATCCAGACACGTTGCATCGTTTCCTTATCCAGCAGGAGATCTTCACGGCGCGTGCCCGAAGCAATAACGTCGATGGCTGGGTACACCCGCTTGTTGGCCAGTCGGCGGTCAAGCTGGAGTTCCATGTTGCCGGTGCCTTTGAATTCTTCAAAAATCACCTCGTCCATTTTCGAGCCGGTGTCAATCAGAGCCGTTGCGATGATCGTGAGCGATCCGCCGTTTTCCACGTTCCGGGCTGCTCCGAAGAACCGCTTGGGCTTGTGCAGGGCGTTGGCATCGACACCACCCGACAGAATTTTGCCCGACGACGGCACGACCGTATTGTATGCGCGGGCGAGACGGGTAATCGAGTCAAGCAGAATGACCACGTCGTGACCGCACTCCACCATACGTTTCGCTTTTTCGAGCACCATGCTGGCTACTTTCACGTGCCGGTCGGCCTGCTCGTCGAAAGTCGAGGAGATCACCTCTGCATTTACGCTGCGGGCCATATCAGTTACTTCCTCGGGGCGTTCGTCGATCAAGAGAATGATCAGGTGTACCTCGGGGTGGTTGCGCGTGATGGCGTTAGCAATCTCTTTGAGCAGTACCGTTTTGCCGGTTTTGGGCTGGGCCACAATCATACCGCGCTGACCTTTGCCGATAGGGGCAAACAAATCCAGAACCCGCGTAGAGTATTGGTCAGGGCGGTTGGTCAGTTTGAGTTGCTCTTCGGGGAAGAGGGGCGTCAGGTATTCAAACGGAATCCGGTCACGAATCTCTTCGGTGGTTTTGCCGTTTACGGTCGTTACGCGCAGCAGGGCAAAGTATTTTTCGCCCTCTTTCGGGGGCCGAATAGCTCCTTTCACCGTATCACCGGTTTTCAGGCCAAACAGTTTGATCTGCGAGGGCGACACATAAATATCGTCGGGGCTGGCCAGGAAATTGTAATCAGCTGACCGCAGGAACCCGTAGCCGCCATCGGACATAATTTCCAGAACGCCCTCATTTTCAATGATTCCGTCAAATTCGCGGATGTGCTGGTTGTATTGCCGACGAATCCGGTTTTGGTATTCCAACGACTCCCGCGAAGGTTGCGGAGCCTGCGTAGTTTGCTGACGCTCTCCGTCGGCGGGGGCTTCGGTAAACTCGGCTGAAGCTTCGGTGGGGGCTCCTTCGGCTACCGGTGTTTCTCCGTCAACAGGGGCGGTTGCAACGGTTGTGTTGCCTTCCTCGACAACAGTCGGAGTCAGAAACTCTTCCTCAGACTCGACGCGCATGCTCATCGCCGACTCGTCGGTTACCGCCCGACGGCGTTCCCGCAAACCACCGGGACGCTCATCACGGCGGGGCCGATTTTCCATATCCCGATTACCGGGTTGCCCGAAACGGCTTGGGCGGGCATCACCCTGACGTGGGTCACCCTGACGCGGGTCGCCCTGACGTTGATCCCGGAAATCACGTCCATTGGGGTTGTTGCGGTCATTGCCACGGCCCAGGTCGGGACGGGGGCTGTCGGTACGGCGTGCATTTCGCTCGATCCGGCCCGCGTCCGGGCGGCCCGCGTCCGGGCGTGATCCGTTAGCTTCATTACCTCGTTCGGGGCGAGGCTGGTTGAGCCGGGGTGCTGGCTCACGGCGTCCTTCGACAGGGCGCTCAGGCGTAGTGTCAGCTTCCGTCGACTCGGTCGGTGTTTGCAACATACCTTCGTCGGTACGGGCAATCGCTTCAGTTTCGTTTGTAGGAGGAGGTGTATCCGCTGCACCGGCATCCCGCCGAATCCGGCTGCGCGTCCGAGCGGGCGTTGCGGCTGGGGTATCCGTTTCTGGGGCTGGGGTTTCGGCAACTACTTCGGGCGCGGGCTCGGCGGCTACTGCCTCAGCCCGTGGCCGACGTCCCCGACGTGGGGCCTCCGCAACGGCTACTTCGGGGGCCGCTTCATCGGGCATGGGCATCCGCGCCTGATGGTCCAGAATCTTATAAATCAGTTCACGTTTTGGGTACTTGTTGCCGTCGGTGATTCCAAATTGATCGGCAATGGTGCGAAGCTCCGACAGAAGCTTCATATTCAGTTCTTCAATATTGTACATAAAAGTCAGGTTATCAGTAACCTTGCAGGGCGTAAAGCGTGATTTGCAGTAGACAGGCGCGAAGGGCGCTTTCAGAAAAGACGATGGATCAGAAGTAGGTCAACTAAGGATAGTGGCATTGAAAACAGGGCGCAACGGGCTGGTGAGACTCCGGGGGCTGCTTATTGGTTTGCTATGCGCTTCGTACAGGCAAGGGGCCCGGTGAGAGCCGTTGGATGTACGAGGATGTTATTTGGCTTGAAATCTGACGACCTATCGGCTGATAGTCGAAGGATATGACAGGGCAAATGTAAGAACCGAGCGTCTATTTGTCAACATAACGTCTGTTTGCCAGAAATGTTTCCGTTTAGAATTATTTTTCGTACAGATCTATTTTTCGAAATGCGGTTGTTTGCGAGTCAGTTGAGTAGAGCGACTAAATATTACTTACTTTAGTGTTTGTTAATAGTGCCTACCCATATGCAACGTATTCTTATTGCCGACGATCACCGGCTTTTTGCCGATGGCTTGCGGTTTCTGTTTCAGTTTTCGGAGCTGTACGAGGTGGTAGAGGTTGTAACGTTGGGAGGGGAGGTGCTACCGACGCTGCAGCGGCAGTCCATCGATCTGCTGTTGCTCGATGTCACCCTGCCTGATCTGCCCGGTCCGGAGGTGGCGCGATCGGTGCGTGCGTTCCGGCCCGACTTACCGATTCTGGCTATTTCGATGGAAACCGAGGCCGCCACGGTGCAAGCCATGTTGCGGGCCGGCGTCAATGGATACTGTCCCAAAACGGCCCACCATGCTGATCTGATGAGCGCGCTGGATGCCGTTTGCGGGGGCGAAATCTATCTGGACCCATCGTTACAACATGTTCTGTTGTATCCATCAGAACCCTTGCCGCCTGTACCGACCGAAGAGCCCGTCTACCGCCTTACCCCTCGTGAACAGGAGGTTGCCCATTTGCTTGTGCAGGGCCTGAGCAACACCGCCATTGCCACCCGGACGTTTACCAGCCCCCGTACGGTTGAAACCCATCGCAAAAATATTTACGCAAAATTGGGGGTGCACAATGCGGTAGAGCTGACCACCCGCTTGTTACAGCGGGCATGAAAACGCCCTGGTTTGTCGGTTTACTGTGGTTAGTTGGTGTTCTGGAAAGCCGGGCACAGCTCCCGTTCCGGGTCGAACGGGTGGGGCAGGAGCAAGGGCTGGTGCAGGGAACTGTGTCGGCCATGTGCAAAGATTCCCGGGGGTTTATCTGGGTGGGTACGCAGGATGGAATCTGCCGGTACGACGGAGGCCAGTTTCGGGCGTACCGGCCCTCGGCTACTGACTCTACAGCTCCGGTTGGTTTGTTTGTGAACCGGATTATCGAAGCACCTACCGGCGATCTCTGGTTCGGGACCGACGAAGGGCTCAATCAGTATCATCGCGCCACCGACCGGTTTACCCCATTTCAGCTTGCCGATAGCCGGGGCCGCCGGATGAGTAACCCAACCACGCCTTTTCGGGCTACGGCTCAGGAGGTGTGGTATTGGTCGGGGCAGGAGGGGATTGTGCGTTATAACCTTCAGAGCGGGAAAAAACGCGTCCTGTTCAATCAGTTTTCGTTTGCGTTCAACTACTACGTGACGCAGAATGCCACCACGTTCGACCGGCGGGGGCGGCTTTGGGTGCACACTGATGACGGGCTCATTGCTTACGATACAACTACCCGCCGGGCCACCCATTATTTTAGCCGACATGCCCAGAACCGGCTGGGGCCACCGCTAGTTTTTTACGATTTTCATTTGGCTCGGAATGGCCTGATCTACCTCGTTTATGCCGACGGAATTGCCTGCTTCGACCCCGACCGGCAGCAGTTCGAGCTGTTTACAAGCTGGCAGGGTAAGCCAATGGGGCAGGTGTTCGATTTGGCCGAAGACCCGACCGGGCAGCTGAATTTAGCCACCCTCAACCACCACGTTCTTCGGTTCGACCCCGTTGCCCGAACGTTTACGGCCGTTCAGTACCGACCCGCCGATCAGACCCAGCTTGGCGATGTGTATTACCTCTACCACTTTGGCGATGGCATTATCTGGCTCAACGAAGACCCACAGGGATTGGTGAAGCTAAATCCGTATGGCGCCCAGTTTGGCCTGGTGAATGGGCAAACGCATCCGAAACTGGCCAATCTTAACATCCGAACGTTTGCTGAAACCCCCGACGGAACCCTGTGGGTGGGTACGCTTGGCGGAGGGCTACAGGCTTACGACCGCCGGGCCGACCGGCTCGATAAGCCATTTGTGCACGACCCTGCCAACCCGCAAAGCCTGCCCGGTAATCAGGTTCGGCATTTGCTCACTGATGCGTCGGGTACGCTTTGGGTTGCTACCGATCAGGGTTTGGCCCGCTATCGGGGGCGTGGCCAGTTTCAGACGTACCGGCCACTGGGGGCCACCCTCAATTCGGGGCGGGTGTTTGTGCGGCACCTGACTGAATTAGATGCCCGTTGGTTACTGGTTGGTACGGAAGATGGCCTGTTTCTGTTTGATCGGGTTACGAACCAGTTTACCGAACAATCATTTTTTCGGCATAAGTTGATTGGGTTTGCGGCTCCCGACCGTCACGGCCGTATTTGGGTGGGGGTCAATGAAGAGGCTATTTACGTTGGGCAACTTCACAACGGCCAATGGAAACGGACGGCCAAACTCCTGGATGAACTGATTGCTGCCAGTTTTTATGCGGATGCCCAAAACGAGTGGGTTAGCACGAGTAAAGGGTTGTTTCGGTTCGATAGTCAGTTGCGGCTTACAAAGCATTTTAACGAATCAACTGGCCTGCCCAATGCCTTTGTGTACGGCGTGTTGCCGGGGCAGGCGGGTGAACTATGGCTTTCGACCAATCGGGGCCTGTGTCGGCTGGCGGTGGAGTCGGGGCAGGTACGGACCTACGGGCCGTCCGACGGTTTGCAGGGTAATGAGTTCAACGGAAACAGTTTTTACCGGGCGCGCAACGGTGAGTTGTTTTTCGGTGGTACACTGGGTTTTAATCACTTTTTCCCGGCGCAGATCCGACCGAATCAATACAAGCCGACGGTGCAGCTGACCAATCTGACTGTTGCCGAAAAGCCCTACAATCTGCCTGCCTACATTGGCGAGATCGGGTTGTTAAACCTTCCTCCGCCTGATAATACCTTTGCCCTGACGTATGCCGCCCTCGATTATTTCAGTGCCGGCTCTAATCGGTATCAATATCGGTTGTTGGGGCTCGATAGTGCCTGGGTGCAGGCCGGTACACAAACGGTGGCCCGATTTATAAAATTGCCGCCAGGTGACTATATATTTGAAGTTCGGGCGGCTAATAGCGATGGATTCTGGGGGCCGATTCGTCGGTTAGCTATTCGGCTCGAAGCCCCGCTTTACCTGACGTTCTGGTTCAGGTTCTTGCTATTGGGTTCGCTGGTAGCGGGCTTCTACGGCCTCTACCGGTATCGTTTGTACACGGTGCGGCAGCAACAACGGCGTGACCTCCAAACGGCTGTGCAAACACAAGAGTCCGAACGTACCCATTTTGCCCGCGAGCTGCATGATGGCGTGGGGGCGAATCTGGCCGCGCTGAAACTCTACCTGAGCCACGTGGGTAGTCCGCAGATTCCGCAGCAGGACCTCAAAACCCGCTCACTCTCCTTACTCGAAACGTCCATTTCCGATTTGCGTCGCCTGATCAATCAGTTTAGTCCGCAGTCGTTGCAAGTGCTGGGGCTTTCCAGCGCCTTACAGCAGGCCGCAGACACTCTGACTGACACCGGACAGGTTCAGGTTTGCCTCCATATAGACCCGCTCCCCCCGCTTGCCCCGGCTTTTCAGACCAACCTGTACCGCATTGTGCAGGAACTTTTCCAGAACGCACTCAAACACGCCGGTGCGTCGGAGCTGACGCTCACGTTGGCCGTTGGGCCAAATACCTTAACGCTTCAGTACGAAGACAATGGCCGGGGTTTCGACCCGCAGGTGGTGCGCCCCAATAGCCAGGGGCTGACCAACATCCGGCACCGGGTACAACTGCTGGAGGGTGAATGGACGATTCAGTCTGCACCGGGTGAGGGTGTACAGATTAGTATTCGGGTGCCGTTTCAACCCCAAAATACGTAGTTCTACGCCCGCAATATACCGTACCTACGGTATTGTCTCCGGCTGCTGAGGATCAGACCTTTGTCCTGTTCTTTCTGCCCCAATTCGTTATGAAACGCTACCGTTGGTTTATGGTTCTGGTGCTCTCGGCTCTGGCCATTGCCATTGGGATGTTGGGGCTGGTACTGCTCTGACAGAGGAGAGGACATTCATCTAAAATTCCACGTTTTATGTCTCGTTCACTCGTGCTACTGATTTTGGGGCTATATGGCCTGCTCTTGTCGGGGGTCATGCTGTTTGCCACCACCTGGCTTCTGAAAAGCTACGGAATCGACCCTTATGATGTCAGCCATATCTCGCTGATGCGGTATCTGGGATTGTCAAATTTTGGGTTGGCATTGCTGGCCCTGTTGAACCGGAATTTATCAAACTCAGCCAGTTTACAGACCGTATTGCTCGTCTCGGCTATTGTGGTATTGGGTGGAATTGGGGTAGGTACGGTGGATAGCCTTCTGAAAGATGCACCCCTTACCGGCTTTTTCCTGGCCGACACGTTCCTGCGGCTGGTTATGGGGCTGGCATTACTTTATTGCTATAATCGTGAACGCCAACAGGTGATTAGTCAGGTAGCTGCGTAAGGCCATGATGATCTTCCGTTTTGCTTTACTCCTTTTCCTGATGAGCCCGGATTTGATGCAGGCCCAGTCGGTTGTGGGCACCTGGCAGGGAACCATGACCTCGCCCCAAAATGAGTCGGTTCAGGTGGTTTCGATGCTCACCCTCCGACAATCGGGGGCTAACTATACCGGCGAACTGGTACTCCAACTAAGTGGAGCCCGAGAGACCTATACCGTCAGCGCGGCTATGCAGAATAACCTGTTGGCTGGAACGGCTACGTATCCGACCGACCAGACGGCGTACCAGTTTGAGGCTATGCTCCAAAATGGCAAACTGGTTGTTGGGGTTGGCCTATTGAATATACCCGTTATGGGCGGGGTATTTACTAAAGTGGCCAAAACAGCCGCTACAGGGTCGTCGGCAAAACCCGCTGGCACAACAGCGGGCGGTGGCCCCGACGGACTGCCTCGCAACAGTCGATTAGTGGGTGCGTGGGCGCATACACGCTACTACGGAAGTGGTGAGTTTTATGGTTCGGTGCGGACCACGCTCTTTTTTTATCCCGATGGTCGTATCGGCTCCGGCGACTCTTCGGGCAACGCCAGTATGGGCGGTAGTTCGGTTAGCAGCAACTCTGACGGCGTGCAGATTCTGGAGGGTGTTCGCTGGTACACTAAAGGCTCCGATCAAATCTGGATTCGTAACGTGGGCGGTGGGGCCGACCGGCTCTATGCCGAGTACGGCATGGCGACCGACGGCCAAAAAATGCTTCTGTACCGCAACGGGGGCAAACAAATCTACTACCGGACGCAGTAGTTCAACCTCAAAACAACGATTCGTATGGCTATCGACTTTAAATCGAGAAAGACCTGGCTATGGGGTGCCTTTGGCTTGCTTGTGTACTTCAACATGGGAAATGACGACGACTCGGCCTCCTTCGGTGGGGGCGACTCGGACGTTGTGGCTGAGTGGCGAACGACGCTGGCGGGCACGCGGCTCAACTATTTCCATACCTACAGCTCGTACTCAGGCGGATTCAGCCGCTCGCAGAAGATGGACCTGTGTCCGCAAGGCACGTATACCTTTTACGCAGAAGCGAGCTTTGATATGACGGGCCCGGCCACCGAAGCTGGTACCTGGACCGTACAGGAAAACGGGGGCGGTGTATCGCTCGTACTGACGCCTGACAACGGTGAGCCAACGTTCCTGCCGCTTGCTTTCGACGAAAAACAGAACATTCTGGTAGGTAACCGTTCCTATATCCCGGCCAAATCGGGAAAGCACGGGCCTGCCTGTTACTAAAACACTACCTTAAACCAATTCAATGCCATGAAACTACATCGCAACACTCGCTTCTTTTCAGCCTTTTTGTTGGCTACCAGTTTGATGTTTACTCAGTGCAAAGGTCCTGCAGGTGATCCCGGACCGCAGGGCCCGGTCGGTCCCAAAGGCGATACTGGAGCTACAGGGGCTACGGGTGCTGCTGGAGCCCAGGGCCCAAAAGGTGAAGTTGGCTCGGCCAATGTCACGCAGATCACCTGGTTGAAAGCAACCGACCGAAGCAATGCGTTTGAGAACGTATATAAGCTTCCGGCCGACGTTTCGGTGGCCAATTCACTGGTGCTGGGCTATGCATCAATTAGCAATCAGGCAAATCCCGGTTACTGGTTTGCGGTTCCTTCATTTCTCGATTATGCCTGGATTCCTTCCAATCAGCGGGATTTCTACAGTTTCAACTACACGTCTAATCAGGTAACGATGAATCGGTTTAATGAAGCTGGTAGCCGGGTGACCAACCTGTACGACTTTTCGATGAAAGTGGTTGTAATTCCGGCAGCTACGCTCAAAAACGGCCGGTTGGCCAACCTGGATTACACTAACTATGAGGCCGTTAAGAAAGCGTTCAGCCTGCCTGATTGACGGGTAGCTCTCCGACTATCAATGCCAACACCCAGCTCTGGCAGCTCGAGGCTGCCCTACTGTGGAGCGTAAAGCTGCACGGATAGAGCGTCGACATTGATATGCTGCCAATAGCCCCTACGCTAAACTCCCAATGCAATGCTGTTCAGACTTATTCTGATTGTATGCCTTTTGGCTTGCCACTACGCCAACGCCCAGTCTGTAACTGTCTCGGGGGCGGGCAATGCCGCCTACAACACGTATTCGCTCAATGGAACGTACCAGTTCGATGGGCAACAAAACGGTAAAAACCGGTATCGAAAATCGTCGGGCTTTACCGCCAATGGCTGCCAGGGGTGTTCGGGTTCGGCGGCTATTTTCTGGAATGGCAGTGCCTGGATACTACAGGCCACCGGTAGCGGTCAGTGTGTGTATTGCGCCATACCCACCACCACCCATTCGAGTACGGCTGTCACTGCTACAAACCCACCCTGCACCGGTTGGACCAATGGCATGACCCTGACTGGAGCCTGCGAAAACGGTTCGACTCCCTGCACGGCCGTGTCGATAGTAGTGACCGGGCAGCCGGGGCAACAACAAACTAACCCTGCTCAGGTTACGGTCAGCTTAGGTTCCAGCCTGACACTGTCGGCCACGGGCTGCTCGGCGGGTACGGTGCGCTGGTCAACCAACGACACAAGTCCAGTTGTAGAGGTCTCCCCCACGGTGAGTACCACGTACTCTGTCACCTGCACCTCTACAGCCTGCCCGTCTCCCAGTGAGCAGCGAGTAGCCGTTTCGGTGGTATTACCGGCGTTGCCCTCGCCCGTAATCGGCCAAATTCCCGCCGAATGGTGTCGGCAAGAGGAGTTTGCAGTGCCTTATTCTGTATCGGTCACCCATCCATCCGGTAATCGGTTCCGGGTACAACTCTCCGACTCGCTCGGTAGCTGGCGTGCACCATTGGTGATTGGTACTGTACTGGCTTCCGGTTCGGGAGTAATCAGGGCTACCATTCCGCGCGCGGTGCTACGGGCCAATGGGTACCGGCTCCGGGTGGTGGCCACACTCTCGTCGCAGGTTGATACCGTTGGGGTGCCCATCCGGGTTGTGTCGTTGTGTGTGACCACGTGTGATGATATGGTGTCGGTGCGCTCGGGAAACTGGCATGACCCCGACACCTGGTCGTGCGGGCGGGTGCCGGGTGGGGCCGATAATGTCACCATTTCGACCGACCATATCGTCACCGTTGCCGACAACCGGACCGTGGTGTGCCAGAATATCCAGCAAAATGGTACCCTGACGCTCGGGACGGGTAGTCGGCTGAGGCTGTTGGGTGATGATGAAGGTTCGACTCAGGTGCAGGGAACCCTTGTGCTGAAACCCAATGTGTTTGGCTTTGATCCGGCCAACAATGGGCAAATTATCGCGCGTACACCAATGACCATCCGGTTTCGGGGCGTGCCGGCTTTCCGAAACATCGGCAGCATGAGCGCGGGTGGGCGATTGGCCGCCAAATCGGGGCTTTTTGAGGGGGAGTGGGCCGTGTTTGCCCAGACCACCGGAACACCATTCGGTTTTATTGGGCAGGTTACGTCGACGCGAAGCCTTTCGACCACAAACGGTGATATTGAAACCGAGATAACCTTCGAGCCCGGCGATCTGTCGGACATAACCAAAGAAGCTGACATCTCCTGGCAGGCTGTTCTGAAAAAAACGATGCAGACACAGTTTACCGGGCAGTTTAAAGGGAAACAAAAAGTGGAGACCGCCGAGGATACCGAACGCGAGCGTGATGTTGAAATTAACGTGGTGGGTACAGCGACCGACTCGCTGCGGGTAACGATGGATTTTGGGCTGAAGGTGGCCAACAGTAACCTGAGTGAATTTCGGTGCATGGCTCAGGTGGAAAACAACCTGCGGTTACGGCTTAAAGCCACGGGTAAGATTACGTATAAAGAAGCGATACCCATTGATAAATGGGAGCGCAAAGCCCCTTACATCCGGTTTGTCTTTATTGGTGGTGTGCCGGTGCCTATTGTTTTTAGACCCACTGCCGGACTCGATCTTACAAGCGAACTGGAAGCCGAAATCGGGTTCGATGGCGAACTGCTCAACACTACACAGCGCGTAGGGATCGGCAAACTGTGGCGGGCAGGGCAAGGTTGGAGCGATATTACGCTACCCAGTCCCCTGCAACACCCCGACAAACCGCTTGAGCTTGCGGTGAAAGGGAAAGCCCAGATTGGCCTGAAACCCAAAGCAGGTGTCAAATTTTATGAGCAGGACAACTGGAAGGTAGAAGTTGGGGTCGAGGGGTATGCGGCTCTGGAAGGAACCTGCAACTTTAACAATACCGGCCTTATCGTGAGTAGTGCTATTGGCCTGAAACCCGAACTGGAAGCCGAGTTTGTCTGGAGCCCTATCGTGCTTGAAGGCAGAGTAGCTATGGATCTCGATTCGATACCGCTGGGGCAGACACCCGTCAATGTGGACTTTTGCCGCCTGGTTGAAAACTGTATTGATCGCATTGAAAATAATTATGCGCCCAGAATCCACCGTCAGATTGTAAAAGATGCTGATAATCGAATTCAAAAGATCAGAACGTTTCTTACCGATTCCGGGATCCAAGAAACGGTATTCAGTTATAATGCGGAGGGCAAAGTAATAGGAGCTGATCTGTACGCTTTGGGAGATGGTTCGTCACCTCGTGTTTTATCTCCGACGAACAGCCAAACCTTTGTGTATGGAACGAACCAGATTGAGCAGTACTTCTATACTACTTCTTCTTTTTCTGGCGTTCGGAGCGTACTTCGCTATAAACTGTCTGAAAGTGGACAGATTACGCACATCCAGTATCGTAGCCCTGCCGAAGCGAGTCTGGCCGCTTTTTCAAGCTATAGCATCACGCTGAGTTACTACCCAAACGGGTATCTACAAACCGCACGGATCGTTTATGGATATGGGGGTTGGATGGAAAAACGATATACCTACAACGAAGCGGAGGGGACGGTCATTTGTGATTACGATGACCCAGGTGACGATTTGACCAGTGTCACGTTGGTTTACGACACCAGCCAAAAGCAATTTGGTACGGAATTGAACGCTCAGAACCAGGAAAGTGGTGGGTTAGGGTTTCTAAAAGGCTATCGGTTTCTGGAGGATTTGGGTCGTGTTATAGACATAGAACCGCTGGAAACTCCGCTTATTCATCAGGGGAAATTCTACTTCGGGGCACCTGTGATCAGTTATTTGGAAAAATATGCAGACCCAAGTATTAATTTTTACGCAGAGCGGGGGTATACGGTCGACTATAGTTATGACACCGACGGGAAACCGATCTCGTTCACTCGTACTGAATACAGGGCCGAAAGAAACCTGAATGGCACGTGGGAGAGCATAACCAGTACCAACCCACCTGTGCCAATCCTCTGGAAAAGCTGTCAGTGATAGACTAAATAAATGGGCAATGTATAATGTATATGGAAAATTGGATTAACTATTGATAATCAAGGTTTTACTTATGAACTTTGCGCTAGTCATTGTACATTGAGTTCTGTTTAAGCACTCATATAGTGCGGGTAGTCATGTTAAGGCGGAGTATGGTGTTAAGAGTCGCCATATTCCGCTTTTTTAACAGCCCCCGGCACGAGTAATCCGTGTAAATCCCCTCAATCCATTACATCTGTGCTCTCCTCCGTTTCTTAATTTTCGTTAATTCCCCCGCTTATATCCATTTTTGCGCCCACATTTACCGTTACGTTCATGAATGTTGCTATCGACTGGGGAAACACCCGGCTTAAAGCAGGGTGGTTTAGCCAAGATAAACTGGTTCGTACGGCGCAGTTTGTCTCGGTCGATGAGCTGGCGCAGGCATTAGCTCAACAGCCAGCCAATGCAGGTATTGTGTCGTCGACGAGCTATCCGGCCGAGACACTGCCGCCGTTGCTACAGGTAGCGTGTGTGGAGCAGTGGGTGTTTCTGGATGGGCAAACGCCCGTTCCAATCCAGAAAGCGTACGATACCCCCCACACCCTCGGTGCCGACCGGGTGGCCGCTGCAGTGGGGGCCATGCACCTGTATCCGAATGAAGATTGCCTCATTCTGGATCTGGGTACCTGCATCACCGCCGACCGGCTCGACCGAGCGGGTGTGTTTCAGGGGGGGCTCATTGCGCCGGGGCTGCGTATGCGCCTGCAGGCTATGCATGAGTTTACGGCCCGGCTGCCGTTGCTGGAAATAGATCGGGCCAACCCGCCTGCCTGGCCCCGGCTCGATGCCCGTAATACCCGCGAGGCCATGCTGAGCGGAGCCCTGAACGGGATGCGGCTCGAACTGGACGGAATTGTGGCCGAATACCGGCTTGAATACCCGGCTGGGCGGGTACTTGTGTGCGGGGGCGACGGTCCGTTGTTTGAAAGTCGTCTGAAACCCCCGATATTTGCAGTGCCGCCGTTGGTACTGTGGGGACTGAATCGTATTTTACACTATAATGTCAAGAAATTACCGGCTAATCCGTAGACGTGTCCAAGTTTTTGCTCTCGTTCTCTCTCTCACTGCTCCTGCTCTAACCCGGGCACAAGGTTTAGGCAACTCGCCGTACTCAGCCCTTGGGGTTGGGGAGCCCTACAACCCAACGAATGCGGCTAATCTGGGCATGGGAGGCATCGGCGTCAGCAATGCCAGTCCGTTTTACCTAAATATGCAAAACCCCGCGTTGTTGGCTCGCCGGGGTCGTTTTACGGCTTTTGAAGTGGGTCTCATTGGTCAGTACAAACCCCAAATCAGCCAACTCCGCGCCGGGCAAACGCAAAGTCAGCGCGATTTTGGAGCCAACCTCAACTATGTTGCGTTGGCGTTTCCGGCCTCATCGCGCTGGACCATGATGCTCAGCCTACGGCCTTACACCTACGTCGACTATTCGACTAAGAGTTATGGTCGGGTACTGCGCAACAACACCAATACCATTTACGAAGCTGAATACACCTACTCAGGTCGTGGAGCCATCAATAAGGCTGCCTACACTACCGGCTTTCGACTGGGTAAAAATATTTATGTGGGGGCCGAAGCGGGCTTCCTGTTCGGCAACATTACCAATAACTCCGATGCCCGGGTGTTGATTAATGATGTAGCACCGACCTCGCAGCAGCTCAATCCACAACCGCAGGATATTGTGGTTTCGCGCTCAAACCGGGTGCTTTATAATGATTTTGTGTGGCGGCTTGGGGCCGGCTGGCGACCCAAACTGAGCGAAAAATGGTCGCTGAACCTCGGCGCTACTATCGACCCGGCGACTCGGGTTGGGGCTACCGAAACGGATGTGTATCAGCAGGTTTCGCTGGGTACCGGCACCGGTGGAGGGGGTAATAGCCTCTCCGACGAAGATACCCTGCGGGCCAACGTGGCCTCGTCGATTCGGTTGCCGCAACAGGCCCACTTCGGCATCAGCATTGAGCAGATCAATAAGCTGATGGTAGGTTTGGATGTAGGTTTCCAGAGATGGTCACAGTTTCAGGCCGTGAATGGTCGGTCGGGTAATTTGCTCGATGCCATGACCATCGGTGTTGGTCTGGAATATATGCCCAAAGCCAATTCGACCAAATACTGGGACTTAGTCACTTATCGTGCTGGTTTTCAGGTTAATCAGACGCCCTACCTGGTAGACGGGCAGCGGGTAAAAGATGTAAACGGTAGCCTTGGCTTGTCTTTACCGATGGGCTCGTACTTTGTAAATTATGTCAACCTGAGCGTGCAGGGTGGCCAACGGGGGGCTCTGGTTGGCTCGCAGATTCGGGAGCGGTACGTGCGGTTTGCGCTGGGTCTCTCTCTGAACGACTGGTGGTTCCGTAAGCCGGTGCTCGACTAAATATTCAATCAATCAATACAAAAGCGTGTGGTGCATAGTCTATGAGCCACACGCCTTTTTTTATCGGTAGGGTAGACGATGGTAGGTGTATGAAGCAGTATTCGGTCTCGTTGGATAATTCGGCTAAGGTAATTACAGGACTTGTGCTCGCCCTGACGGTTTCCCTGTTGGCATTCGGGGCGTTTAAGCCGGGTGTGGTGCTGGCCATTGTGATGGTCATTTGCTACGGCTACCAACCCCAAAAATATACCCTGACGCCCAATACACTCACAGTGGTCCGGTTGTTCGGAGCGGTTTCGTTTGATCTGAACAAAATTCGGGAGGTGCAGGAAATAGCCCCTGAACAAATGAAATTGAGTCTGCGAGCGTTTGCTGTTGGGGGACTGTTTGGCTATTACGGCCGGTTTGTAAATGCTTCCCTGGGCCGGATGACCTGGTATGCCACCCGACGCTCAAATTACGTACTGGTGCGTATGGCCGACGACCGCCGGATCGTGCTTACGCCCGATGAGCCAAAGCAGTTAGTTGCCGACTTGAGTCGATTGCTGGCTGCGTGAATACTGGTGTTAGGAGAGAAGAACTAAACGAAAGACTACTTTTCAGCTGTACAATGATGACTCGTTTGCTGTGGTGTGGCCTCTTGCTGGTGGTTGGCGTGTGGGGTTGCGAAGAGCCGAAAACAACCCGGAAAACCAATGCCTATCAGGGGCCCATTGAAGAAATCAACAATGTGAAAATGCTGTACAGTGAGGCCGCTGTATTACGCGTTCGGATGACGACAGCCAAACAGTATCGGTATCAAAACGACGACCGGAAGTACCCGCAAACGGTCAATATCCTGTTCTTTGGACCGAATGGCGAAGAAGTGACAACGCTCCGCTCTGACTCAGGCCGGTACGATAAGGCAAAAAACCTGTACACCGTCATGGGTAACGTGGTGGTAATCAATAAGCAAAAACAGGAAAAGCTGACCACCAACGAGTTGAACTGGAATCCGCAAACCAAGAAAGTATTCACCGAAAAACCGGTGCTCGTGCAAAGCAAGCTGACGGGCGAAAGCCTGCGCGGCCTGGGTCTGGATGCGAACCAGGATTTTTCGCAATACTCGATTCGCAAAGTGACCGGCGTGTTCAACGTCGAAGGGGGCGGGGGCTTCTAAGCCGTGTGTTCCAGAACAACCTAACGAAGCCGTATGAAATTCATCAAAACACTGTTGCCGGGCTTGTTTGCCGTGGTAACTTCTGGCGCTGCACTGGCCCAACCGGCTGTTATCCCCGGCGATTATCCTGACCCTTCGGTGACCAAAGTAGGCGATACTTATTGGGCTTCGGCCACTACGTCGAACTGGTTCCCGGCATATCCATTGCTCAAATCCACCGATCTGGTCAACTGGCAAACAGTCGGTAATATCTTCAATAAAGTCCCCGACTGGGCTGATTATTACTTCTGGGCACCCGAAATCACGGCCGAAAATGGGAAAGTGTATGTGTACTACACAGCCCACAAAAAGGGCGGAAACCTCTGTGTGGCCGTCGCCAGTGCCGACCGACCCGAAGGCCCGTACCGCGATCATGGCCCGCTCGTGGGGCAGTCTGATGGGTCCATTGACGGCTTTCCGATGCGCGACGAAACGGGCAAGCTGTACCTGATCTGGAAAGAAGACGGCAACAGTGTAAAGCAGCCAACGCCTATCTGGGCACAGCCTATGAATGAGGAGCGAACAGCGCTGACGGGTGAGAAAAAAGAGTTATTCCGCAATACAGACACCTGGGAGGGTAATCTGGTCGAAGGCGTGTCGATGATTCGCCACGGCGACTATTTCTACGCGATCTATGCCGGGGCCGGTTGCTGTGGTACGGGCTGTACCTATGCAACGGGCGTGGCGCGGGCCAAAAACTTACTCGGCCCCTGGGAAAAATTTAGCCAAAACCCGATTCTGACCGATGAGGGTAGCTGGCGCTGCCCCGGTCATGGTACCGTTGTGGAGAAAGACGGTCGTTTTTTCTTCCTGTACCACGCCTACGACAAGCAAACGAGCGTGTACACCGGTCGGCAGGCATTGCTGAAAGAGTTTACGTTTACAGCCGATGGCTGGATTAAGTTTCTACCGGCAACCCCGGTAGTAGCCGCTGCAAAGCCGGTGTCTCCACGCCTGAACGATTCGTTTGCGGGTAAAACGTTATCCCATCTGTGGCAATGGTCGGTATTTAAACAGCCTCATTTCGACGTTCGTAAAGGGGCGCTTACCCTGCGCGCCCAGCCGGCCAAACTGGGTAGTGCCGTAGCCCAGCGCACCCTCACGGGCGATTATACCGTGACTACTACCGTCGACCGCAAACAATCGGCCGGGCAACCGGGTCTGGCGGCCATCGGCGACGATGACAACGCACTGGGTATCTCGCTCGACGGCTCTACACTGAACGTTTGGCGGCTGGAACGGGGTAAAAAAACGGTGGTAGCTACCCAGCCAGTAGACCCCTCTCGCAAGCTTACGCTACAACTACGGGCACAACAGGGCCATCGTTTCTCCTTTGGCTACGCAACCGACGGTAAAACGTTCCAGACCGTAACCAAAGAGCCGATCAACGGAGCGTTTCTGCCCCCTTGGGACCGGGCCGTTCGGGTGGGGATTTTGGCAATGGGTTCGGCTGGTGAGCCATCTGTTTTTGAGGACTTTGTGCTCCAAAACACGCAGCCGTAGATACCCCATTACTGTTTGCCTAACACCCGATCTACGTATTTAACGTCGACAAACAAGTCTTTCTGGCCCCATTCGGCGTTGATGTAGCTTACGATTTCGGCAATTTCGAGGTTACTCAAATGGGTTTGTGGGGGCATGGGCCGGTTGTACCGTTTTCCATTGACCACAATAGGCCCTTGTTGACCGTGCCGGATGATATGAATAATACTGTCGGGCTTGCTCAGGTACTCTGAACCGGCAATGGGCGGGTAGAGGGCCTCAAGGCCCTTACCGTCTTTCTGGTGGCAGTTAGCGCAGTTCGTTTGGTAGAGCAGGATGCCCTCCGTAATGTATTTCTGGCGTTTGATTTCTTCCCCACTTTGGCAGGCAGAGCTACCAACAAAGAGGGCCGCCAGAGCGGCCCAACTCAATCGTTTCATCATTCGTTTGGTTCGGTGAGTAACTTATCAATGTCGGCCATCAGCTTATCGACACCTTCGGGTGTGGTGCCGTCGTAAATACCGCGTACCCGTTTCTGGGTATCGACCAGAATAAAGGCGCCACTATGGACTACCCCGCCGGGGGCCGTAGCGTCTTCGGCGGCACTCACCATGTAAGCGTTCTGGCCAATGTCATAAATCTGATCCTTGTCGCCCGTTACAAACAACCATTGGCGGTCCTTGACACCCAGGCTCTGCGCAAAATCGCGCAGCACGGCAACGGAGTCGCGCGTGGGGTCAATGGTGTGCGACAAAATCATGACGTTCGAATTCCCTTTGAAACGGTCATACACACGTTTCATCTGGGTTTTCATTTTGGGGCAAATGGTCGGGCAGGTTGTAAAAAAGAAATCGGCTACGTACACTTTGCCCGCCAGCGTGCCTGCCGATACGGTATCGCCGTACTGACTCACAAACCGGAAATCGGGAATGGTATGATCAACCGAATCGGTCACGGTTTTACCATCTACGGTCCGGGTCACGGCTTCTTTCTGGCCGAGCACCGGCAGCGTATCCCCCGACGAGCCGCAGGCCGCCAAAAACAAGCCGGCCATAACCAGCCCCAGGCTATTGCGCACCCAGGTACTGACGGGCTTGCTTGATGCTTTCGTTGACTTGCTTGTTGACATCCGTGATTTTTTCTTTTTGGTCGGCGAGGTAGCGGAGGGCTTCATCGCCCGAAATTTTGGTTAATGTATCACCGTTGTATTGGCTCATCCAAACGTCCATACTTTCGTTGGCCTGGCTCAGACTGCGGTTAATCCGGCTGATTTCTTCTTTGGTTTCGTCGTTGCGTACCTGCTCGCTGGGCTGCCGGTTGGTGAGGCTATCGAGGGTCGAAATTCGGCTACGGAGCTCCTTCTGCAACTTCGGAATCTCGTTCATCGTGAGAGGCATTACCTCATCATGAAGGGTAAAAACCTCCGATTCAGCGGCTTTGATGGCTTCGCTCTGATCATTCTGGCAGGCCATTGTGCCGAGCAACAGCCCGGCTATAACAAGGGGGTATTTCATAGTGAAGTGGGTAACTCAATTAGGGGATGGGCACAACGCCCAGAGGGTACTCTTATTTAGCAACTGCTGCTGCTTTGCCTTGTTTCAAAATTTCGCGGGCATTTTTTACCGTATTGGCCGATGGGTTCTTGCCGCCAATCATCTGGGCAATCTCCATGACCCGCTCGTCAAACGAAAGCTGCCGAATCCGGCTTACGGTTTTATCGGCCGAATGGTCTTTGTACACGAAATAATGGCGGGAACCCTGAGCCGCAATCTGAGGCAGGTGCGTAATGGCGATAATCTGATGACTATGGGCCATGTCTTTCATCATGTTGCCCATCCGAATGGCAATCTCGCCCGAAACGCCCGTGTCAATCTCGTCGAAAATGATGGTCGGGAGCGAGCGTTTGCTCGCCAGAATATATTTAATAGCCATCATGAGCCGCGAAAACTCACCGCCAGAGGCCACATTCTTGAGCTGTTGGGGTTTAATACCCTTGTTGGCACTAAACAAAAATGTAACCGTGTCGATACCCGTTGGCGATGGTTTGCCCGACTCGGCCTCGATTCGCAGCGAAGCATTGGGCATCCCCAAATCATGGAGTAATCCGCTGATTTCTCGTTCGATTTCAGGAAGTACCGCCCGACGAGCCTGCGACAGCACATCGGCGCTTTGCATCAGGCGACTACGCGCTTCCGAAGCTGCGTGTTCAGCGGCAGTAATTTCTTCGTCGAGGTTTTCGACTTTACTTACTTTCTGCTGCAAATCGGTCTGAATCGCCAGCAACTCCTCCACCGATGCGGCTGAGTGCTTTTTCTGGAGCTGATAAATCGTGTTGAGCCGTTCGCGAACGGTTTCTGCGCGGCTCTCGTCGGTATCAATCGAATCCTGTTCTGTGCTGATTTCGTCGGCCAGGTCGCGGAGTTCAATCAAGGCACTTTGCGCCCGCTCCTGTAGGGTCGCATACTGCCCCGAGAGCTTACCCACTGATGCCAACGTACCTACGGCCCCTTTCAGCAGCGACACCACCGATTGCTCGGGGTTGTCGAGGTACTCAAAAGCCAGCTGAAGTTTTTCGCGGATTTCCTCGGCATTTTCCAGCACGTTCAGTTCGCCCTCAAGGCTTTCCTGTTCGTCGGGTTGGAGCTGTGCTTTGGCCAGTTCGCGGTAGAGAAAATTGTTGTAATCAAACTCTTTCCGCATAGCTGAGGCATCGGCCCGGAGCTTTTCGAGGGCGTTACGCTTGGTGCGGTAATCCTGGTAATCAACGTTGTAGGTGCGTAACAGGGCTTCGTCCTGTGCGTAGGTATCTACGATTTGAAGCTGGTATTCGTTGGAGCCCAGTTGAACCGAATCGTGCTGAGAGTGGATGTCCATCAGCTGACTCGTCACCCGCCGAAGCGTTTCCAGATTGACAGGTGTATCGTTCACAAAGGCGCGGCTTTTACCACTCGGGCTTATTTCCCGCCGTACCACGCACGAAGTCGAGTAATCGAGTTCTTCCTCCTCAAAAAGCTGTTCGATAAAATAGCCCGAAACATCGAACGTGCCCTCTATTACGCATTTCTGATCCAGATGGTACAGCACACGCGTATCGGCCCGGTTGCCCAGTAACAAGCCCAGTGCCCCCAGGATAATCGACTTGCCGGCTCCCGTTTCGCCCGTAACGATGTTCAGTTCAACATCGGGCGATAGTTCGAGTTGGTCAATCAGGGCGTAATTTTTGATCAATAAGTGGGACAGCATAGTACAGGCTCCTTAATAAACTAACACGCTCGGTCGGGGGCAAGTTTCCACATTGAGGCTTTCGTCGGGGTATTTAGCTAACTGAATCTGCCCGTAAAATAGGCGGAGTTATTGCCACAAAAGCTTCCGGTACGCTTCGGTTTTGCCAGGGTCAAGCTGGGTGAGTAGGTCAAAGCCGCGTTTGCGCTCGGCCAGTGATCCCTCATACAACACATTGATAAACTCCTCAGATTTAGCATCCATGAAGGAATTCATTAACACCGAAAGAGAGACCTGGGTTTGAATACGACGCATGGTTGTCAGCAAATCTAACAGGGCCTTGCGCGACTGAATGGGGTTGGCCGTAAAGTTGTCGAGGGCCAGCCGGTGATACGTGTACAGCCCATCGCGGAACGGCCCAAACTGCGGAGCCTGTAGGTTTTCGATCAGGTAGTACCGGTTACGTTTGTCGCCCCCTACCAGCCAGCCCGCGCCGTTGGCGGTTTGGGCCAGGTTCATGATGTTGAAGGCACGCTGCATATGCGGTGTACCGCCCTGCCGACTGAACGTGTCGTAATCGAGAGCCAGAAAAATATTCGCGTAAAAGCCGAGGATCGAAGTCAGTTCGTCGGTATAGGCGTTGTCGCGGAAGAAAACCGGTGTCGTGGGCAGATACACAATGTTGAAATTCCGGTCAACGTAACTGATTACCGTCGATTCGAGGTTGGTACCGTACACCGGTCGTTTCAGAATTAGCTGGGCATTACCCTCAAAAACGCCTTGTTGTGTGGATTTGAGCAGGTTAATGTTCAAAATGCAGTTGATACGCTCCGACGGCTGAAACTGATCGTTGGTCCAGCGCCGGGTGTTGAGCAACTCTGTAATGACGCCTTTCAGCTGGTTGAAATACGAAAAATCCGTTTTCTGTTGCGAAAACAGTTGATCGTAGTTCAGATTTACCTGGCAATTCAGTTCCTGAGCCTGTACCGAGACGGTCAGAAAAATACCACTCAGAAAACAAATCAATTTGGTCACGGACCGAATCATGGATTGGCTAATTTTTCTTTGACTAAGGTAAGCAAATCTTCGGCTACTTCCTCTTTGGTTTTAAGGTCGAATACCCGCACGTTGCCCCCTCTGTCCATAACGGTTATTTTGTTCGTATCGTGTCCGAAGCCGGCGCCTGCATCGCGTAGCGAGTTCAGTACGATCCAGTCCAGGTTCTTGCGCTGAAGCTTACCCAGGGCGTTTTCCTGTTCATTTTCGGTTTCGAGCGCAAAGCCCATCATCAGTTGTCCGGGCCGTTTTCGGGCGCCCAGCGTAGCCGCAATGTCGACGGTTTTGGTGAGTTCGAGGGAAAACTCAGCTTCTTTTTTCTTTATTTTCTGGTGGGCCGGGTGGGCCGGAGTGTAATCAGCGACGGCTGCATTCAGAATCAGGAGGTCGGCCTGCTCAAATTCGGCTTCGGTAGCCCTGAACATCTCCGCAGCCGACCGTACCGGCACCCGGCGCACAGCAGGGTGGGGCAGCGGCAGGGCCGTGGGGCCGCTCACCAGCGTTACGTCGGCACCAGCCATCGCAAACGCCCGTGCAATAGCATAGCCCATTTTCCCCGTCGAATGGTTGCTGATATACCGCACCGGGTCGATAGGCTCCTGCGTGGGGCCAGCCGTAATTAAGACCCGACGCCCAACCAGAGCCCCGCGCTGATTGAAGAAATGAGTTAATTGCTCGACAATGGTTTCCGGCTCAGCCAGCCGCCCTTCGCCAACGAGCCCACTCGCCAGTTCGCCGTGTTCGGCCCGGATAATGTGGTTCCCGTACGAGGCCAACCGGTCAATATTGTGCAGGGTACTGGGGTGCCGGTACATATCGAGATCCATGGCCGGGGCAAAAAAGACCGGGCACTTAGCCGACAGATACACCGCCGAGAGAAGGTCATTACATAGGCCAAACGCGCACCGGGCGAGTGTGTGCGCCGATGCCGGAGCAATCACCAGGGCGTCGGCCCAGAGCCCTAGCTCTACATGATTGTTCCAGGTACCTTCGGCGGGGTTCCCCACAAACGACGAGAGCACCGGCCGTTTCGACAGGGTACTCAAGGTGAGCGGGGTGATAAACTCCCCGGCTGCTTCGGTCATGATAACCTGCACCTCGGCCCCGGCTTTCACCAGCAACCTGACCAGCAGGGCGGCTTTGTAGGCGGCAATACTGCCCGTTATGCCCAGTAGAATGCGTTTGGCGTGTAGCATGGTCAAAAAAAATGGATGAGTAACGACTCAAACCGCCACTCATCCATCTGCTCTATGTGCGTAAAATTTGATTACTGAGCTGCCTCTTCTTCGTTATAACGCGAATAGATTTTGCCTTCCAAAAACTCGTCGGTAGCGACTGAGGTTGGCTTGGGCATACGCTCGTAAAATTTTGAAATTTCGATCTGCTCCCGGTTTTCAAATACCTCTTCGAGGTTATCAACCGCCGAAACAAACTCCGACAGCTTGTTGCTCAGTTCTTCTTTGTTCTTAGCTGCAATCTGCCGGGCGCGTCGCGAGATAATCGAAACAGATTCGTACAGGTTGCCAGTAGGAGCCGCAATCTTATCGGTGTCGCGGGTGATCAATGAGGGATTCGTTGCCATATTCTTTTTTTTAAGTTTGTAGTTTACTGTTTTCAGCTACCACTCTCTGGTGCAGATCGTAAAGCTGGAGACTGTAAACCGCAAACTGTAAACTATTTTAATTGCTTGCAGCAGTCACTTTTGCCGGCCGGTTGGCGTCGTTCTGTTTCTGCTGCTCTTTTTCTTTTTCCAGTTTCGCCAGACGCTCAACCTCTTTTACGCTGGTTTCGTACATCTTCTCCGCCTGCTTCAGGTATTTGCTCGACGGGTATTTGTCGACCATTGCCTGATAGAACGTAACGGCATCCTGAAAACGTTCCTTCTGTTTCGTTTCCAGACTATTAACGGCGTAGTTGTACTGCGAATCGACTTTTAGGAAAGCCAGCTCTTCGTTGTATTCGGAGTCTGGAAACTCTTTCTGGAAATTGTCGATGCTCACCACGGCTGACTTTAACGAAGCGATGTTGAAGCCACTTGTTTTGTGGTACAGTTTGGCTTTTTCGTAGGCTTTTTGCTCCAGCCGCTGCCGGAGTTCCAAAATCATTTTGGTGCAGCCCTCACGAAATTCACTCTCCGGGTAGGAGTTAATAAAATCCTGAAGCGCCGACATAGCCGCTACCGTGTTCGACTGATCGAGGTTAAACTTGGGCGTGTCTTTGTACTGCGAGAGGGCGTACATGTACTGAGCCTCCTGTGCTTTCTCGCTCCGGGCAAATGTCTCGTAAAAACGCTTGAACAATTGCGCACTAACCGAATATAACTGCTGATGGTATTGTGTGTAGGCGTAATAGAATTGCGCCATTTCAGACTCATTACTGCCTTTGAGCACCGGAATCAACTCTTCAAACAACATCCCGGCCCGGTACCAATCTTCTTTCTTGTAATACTCTAAAGCCCCTTTGTACTTCTCTTCCTGCGTGCCGTTTTTCTGCAACTTCGAGAAAGGGCTGCACGAACCGAGCAGCGCCACGAACAGCACACTCCAAAACACTCTAACTATCTGACGTTGTTGCATAGGGACGCAAAGATAATAAAACCACTCCTCAGTAACGATAGAGTGGTTTGAAAAGTGTCTGCTGATGGGGCAGACAAGCCGTCAAGGCCGTTAAAAAAGCTTAACTGTAACCCAAGTTGAACGCTGATTGGCGGCCTGCCACACCAGCGTTCAAACCAGAATGTTAGCGATGCTGTACCAATAGTTTTTTAGTTGCTACCTTTTTACCATCCAGCGACAATCGATAAAAGTACATCCCGGTCGGCATTTCGCGGGTAGCTATACGTACCTTCCGGTCGCCAGCGTCGAGGGTGTACTCTGAGATAGGCGAACCCAGAAGGTCAAGAACCGTAATTTTCGCTTCGCCAACGGGCGCGGTAATCTGGTAATCTATATCGGCATAATCCGAAGCCGGGTTCGGATATACGTTCGAGACGGAAATCCGGTCGTTGGCAAACAGCCGTTCGTCGGAAGTGCGTTCCACGCGTAGGCTTTCTTCGGTCGGGGCTTTGGCTTCAGTTGAAGCAGCCGCCGTGCTTTCGGCCTGTGCTGGGCGTGTAGCTGGTTTAGTTACCGACGTTGAGGCCGGAGCAATCAGCAACGAACGATAATACGAGTTGATAACGGATGTCTTGCTCGAAGGCACCACCCGATCCAGCCCGGTTGGGTTGGGCTGGGCCAAAAACGGAAACTTCCGGGCAAATGCCGAGCCTTCCGTTCGGGGGGTAAGCTTGGGACTTGTTCCCGTTCGGCCGGTTTCAAGCCGGCTCCGGGTCCGGGCATCTGACTGAGCCCGGAGCGGAGCACCTGCCGAAAGCACGAGGCCGGTGAGACACGCCCAAAAAAGTATATGTTGCTTCATGTAAATTTCTCTTCGATACTACAGATTACGAGTTAATTAGATAATCCGTTGCAAACCTATGATGAAAAGTAGTGAATGCGAACGAATCTACCTCCTAAAAATTGTTAAACGGCAAAAATCATGCTATTTTTTGGTATTTAGAACCGGTTCTGCGGCCGAAGGTTTAACCGAAGCCGTTGTTTTTTCGGTTTTCTTAACAAGTGGTTTGTAGTTGATCACGTCGCTTTTGCCGGGCTTATCGGCTGTGCGCCAACGAAATCCCTCCAGTTCTTTCTTCGGCCCCGTAATCTCCTGCGGGGGTATGAACTGTGAATCAGGCTGCCCATAAAACCGTATCTCATTGACTTTCTGGCGTTCAAAGTCAATATTCATCCGGCTACATTCGACGCGATTCATCCCCACCAACTTGTTCTTATCGTCCACAGCAAAGTATATACTTTGTCCATTTCCTTCCACAATCACCCGGTCGAGCACGGTGTTCTGCCGAACGGTAAACGGAGCCGCAACCGTGTTGGATGGGGCATTTGTCGCTACCGCCGGACGCGCTGGAAGTTTACCTTTTGCCCCAGTTGTTGACGTTGGCATGGTGCTTGTGATGGCCCGAATCGTGTCATTTTTGGTCTGGAAGTAGGCGGTAATGGCTCGGCCCTTGATCTGATTAAAGTTCTGCAACGTATCGCGGGCGACCACGAAGGAGCGTGTTCGCAAAAACATACGGTCTATTCGGTTATTCTTCATCTTGGCCGTCACGGAGTCGGCCTCGAGCTGATACTGTTGGCTCCAGATGATAGGCTTTTTGAAGAAATAGATTGTCGAATCAGCTACATCGTACACGAGCGAGTCGCACCGGCTTTGCAAGTCCGATTTGAACACGACCACATTCCGTTGGCCAATCAGTTTACGTACCGGCTTTGTGCCCGGTTTGGGTTTGGTACGGGCCGTATCGCGCGGGGTATCGTACGAAAACAGGGTGTCGGCCCGCATAAACAGGGTGTCCTGGTTGCTTACCACGCTTTTCACAACGGCATTGCCCGTTACCCGCGATATGCCAATCCGGCCATTGTAGCGGGTGTGCTCGCCGGTAATGATCGTTTTATCTTCCTTAGCCACCATCACTACGTTGCCCCGGGCAATACCGAGATCGGTGTTGTTGTCGTAGAAAAGGGTGTCGCCGGTGAGGGTGTACTTGGGTGTTTCGACGGTGGCCCGCTGCTGAAAATTCGATACCCTCGTGACAGTATTGTATTGCCCTTGTGAAGCCAACAGCGTACCGTCTTTATTTACGATTTTGGTTGGCCCCTGAAAGTCGGCAATTTTGGTAAGGGAGTTGTACAGCAGATTGTCGGCGGTAAGAGTGTACTTGGGGTTCACCAGCCGCACGTTCTGACGGAACGTAAATTGCTTGGTACGGGTATCGTAAAAGCCTTCCTGACTGGTCAGAATATTCTCCCGGTCCACAATCCGGCCCTTGTTGGGGTAGTGCGCTACCCCCATAGCCATATCGTAGTCAAGTTGTCCGGTAGTCAGTGTCATTTTACGATCTTTCATGGTCACCCGTCCGCGCAGGTTAGCCTGCCGCACGTTGCCGTAGTAGTACATGGTGTCGGCCCGCACGCTGATGGTATCGCCTTGCAGAATACGTACGTTTCCGTAGGCTTCAATCACGTTGGTAGTTACGTTCTGAATGGCCTGATCGCAGTACATCAGCACGCCCTTATGCCGGAATCTTACGTTATTATACAGTTTTCGGATTACCTGTCCCGGATCATTTAATACCACAAGGCTGTCGGCACCGGGCGGTAACAGTTCCACTTTTTCGACCGGGCCGCTGTTGCCCCCGCTCATGGGCGGACGGCCTACCTGCGCCCAACCGGGCAGCCAGCAGGCTGTGAGTAACAGGGTGGTCAGTATAGAGATTCGCAAAAAAGCGAAAGGGTTGCAACGACTCATAAAACTAGTAATCAGGAAAGGGCCCACCGAACGATTAAATGGGGCGGTAAGTACGTCCGGTAGGCGTGTCTGCTCGTACCTTTACCGATGCAAAGCTATGTCAATAAACGCGTATCGGCCATGTATGATTCGTTTTTAGAGTTTATTAACGATCAGCACCTCCTTCAACCTACCGACCGGGTATTGCTGGCTGTGAGCGGAGGGCTCGACTCCGTTGTTATGACCGATCTGATGATTCGGGCAGGGTATGCGGTTGGTATAGCACACGTTAATTTCGGCTTGCGCGGGGCTGACTCAGATGCCGACGAAGCCTTTGTAACGCAACTGGCGGCCGGGTACAACAGGCCGTGCCACACCACTCGGTTCAATACGTTGACGGTGGCCCGCGAGCAGGGGCTCTCGGTGCAGGTGGCGGCCCGTCAACTCCGGTACGACTGGTTTGAGGCAGTGGCCCGCGGACAGGGCTATACTTGGATTGCCACGGCTCATCATCAAAACGACGTACTCGAAACCTTGTTGCTCAATCTGGTGCGCGGTACCGGACTGGCCGGTTTGCGGAGTATCCCAATCCGGCAGGGGCGCATCATTCGGCCGCTTTGGTTTGCGAGTCGGGATGAGGTTCGGCGGTATGCCCACGACCGCGGCCTGCACTGGCGCGAAGATGTCTCCAACGCGAGCGATAAGTACGCCCGCAACCGCCTGCGGCATCAGGTAGTGCCGGTGCTGGAAGCCCTGAATCCCGATTTGATTACCACGTTTGGCCGCACAATAGAGCGACTACGGGCGGCTGAGTCGGTGCTGAATGAGACGCTCGCGACATCGTGGCAAGCCTGCGCCCGCGAAGCCGATGGATTCTGGATAATGGATCTGGAACAGCTACGGTCAAAATCGGAGTGGGCGTTTCGGCTGAGCGAATGGCTCAAACCGTTTGGATTTACGTACGGGCAGGTTCAGGAGGTGGTTCGGGTGGTTGAAGCAGGTCAGAAAGGGCAGGTGTTTCGGTCGGCAACGCACGGGCTGTGGCATGACCGGGCGGGCCTGATACTGGCTCCATTATCCGTTGAGGTGCCGTTTGATTATCCGTTGCCTCCGGACGAAACCGGCCGGTTGTTGCTCCCCGATGGTCGGCAATTGAATTGGTTTTACCAAGAGGTCCCGGCCGGTTTTGTTCCGCGAAACGTGCCCGACACATCAGTGGGGTATCTCGACGCGGATCGGTTGGATCAGCCTTTGCATATTCGAACCTGGCGGCAGGGCGACCGATTCCAACCCCTGAATATGCGCGGTACCAAACTGGTGAGTGACCTGCTCAACGACCGGAAGGTGTCGTTGCCCGAGCGAGCCCGAACGGCTGTGCTTACGGCGGGCGAGAAGGTGGTTTGGGTGGTAGGTCATCGGCTGTCGCACACCGTCCGCATTACAGACTCTACCCGGCGTGTTCTGGTCGTCCGGTTGCAGAATAGCGAATCTAAACACTAATTTGTGTAACTTTAAATCGGCTGAATTTAGGCCATAAGCTCAGTGTTTTAACCAGTAAACTACCGTTTAAAGGCTGTGGGGGGTGATTTTGGGGTATTTTCGGGAGTTTATAAACTATTTGCCCTAAGTCTGGCACTGTATTTGTTTGGTGACGGGTGGCCCATACTCCTAAACGGTAATTTAAGTTAAGCCATGAACCGATCATTACTCATTGTGCTGTTGCTGGCTGGTTTTCTGACCGGAGCACATTCTCTCCGGGCGCAAAGCGTGAAACTCCGGGCTGCCAACAAGCAGCTTGAAAGCTTCAGCTACATCAACGCCGTCCGCTTGTACGAAGATTTTTTACGTACGGATAAGCAAAAGAACGCTGCCGAAACCCGTGAGGCACTGACCAACCTGGGTTTTAGCTACCGGAAATTGCAGGATACCCGTAACGCCGAACGGGTGTATGGCGAGCTGGTGAACAAGTACACCGACCTCAACAGCGAAATTTACATGTACTATGCCCAGGCTCTGGCTGCTAACGGCAAGTACCGGGAATCGCAGAAGATGTACAGCAAGTACGGCGAGCAGCAGACTCAGGATTTACGCGGCCGGCGGTTTACAGTCTCTTATATGGACGTGGGTCGTTTCTTCCAGGACTCATCGTCGTACAAAACCTACAGCTTACCCATCAACACCCGGCAGGCTGATTTTAGCCCCATGTACTATAAGGGCGGTATCGTGTTTGTATCGGCCCGCGATGAGGGTGGTCCGCTGAAACGAGTGTTTACCTGGAATCAGACCCCATTTCTCGACCTGTATTACCATGCCGATACTACCGAGATTCGGGCTCCGAATGTCGATATGCTCCGGCAGCCTAACACGGCTGTGCTGGGTGGCGGCTCGCCATCGGCTACCAAAGCGCCCGAAATTGCGGCTCCGGTAGAGCAAAAGCTGTCTAAAACCCAGGAGTTTAGCCGGACGCTGAATACGAAATATCATGAAGGCCCGATGACATTTACGCGGGACCAGAAAATGATTGTATTCACCCGAAACAACGGCAGCAAAGGCAAAACTGGCAAAAGCAACGACGGTGTTCGGAAGCTGAAGTTGTATTCAGCCATCAACGAGAAGGGAAATAAATGGTCGAACGTGCGGGAGTTGCCTTTCAACAACAAGGAATATTCAGTTGGTCACCCGGCTTTCTCGCCCGATAATAGCAAGATGTACTTTGTGTCGGATATGCCCGGTGGCTTTGGCGGAACCGACCTATACGTGGTCGAATACCGCAACGGCGAGTGGGGTACGCCCGTTAACATGGGTAAAGACATCAATACCGAAGGTAACGAGATGTTCCCCTACGCCGACGAGAACGGTAACCTCTACTTTTCGTCGGACGGACACGAAGGTCTGGGTGGGCTCGATGTTTTCTTTGCTGAACTGAAAGACGGTGTTGCGTACAAAGGGGTTGAAAACGTAGGCTCGCCCATCAACTCGGAGAAAGATGACTTTGGTATCATTACCGATAAGTACCGGACTTCGGGCTATTTTAGCAGCAACCGGAAAAAAGGCATCAGCGACGATGATATTTATAGTTTCCGCCGGAACTGCCGCGAGCTGAAAATTCTGGTGTTCGACGCGAAGACCAACGCGCCCATCGATCAGGCCGACGTGCGAATTGTGCGTAACGGAACCAACCTCGACCTGTTGCTGACTGATCCGAAAGGTGAAACCAAACTCTGCCTGGACGCCAATACCGAGTACGAGTTTAAAGCGGTGAAAGAAGGCTACGCACTGAACACGGTTCGGTTCTCGACCCTGACTCAGTCGCCCAAGCCGGTGATGAGCGTAACCATTTACCTCGACAAGAGCGAGAACAGCATTGTGCGGGGCGTGGTGAAACGGGAGGTCGATCAGGTGCCGGAGCAGGGCGTGAAAGTGACCCTCCGCAACGAGCGCGACAAGTCGGAGCGGACCATTGAAACCGGCCCCGATGGGGGTTACGAGTTCGATATGAAGCCCGGTGCGCCTTACACCATCACTGCCTCGAAAAACAAGTATGCCACCAAGAAAGTACAACTGCCCAAGACGAAGACACCCAAAGTGGTTACCGATTCGCTGGGGTTGTACGGCGAGGGCGACGTATTCCAGCTCAAGAATATTTACTACGATCTGAACAAGTTCTTTATCCGGCCCGATGCCGCCCGCGAACTCGAACACGTGGTTAAGATTCTGAAGGAGTACCCAGCCATGAAAATTGAACTCCGCTCGCATACCGATGCGCGGGCCAGCGATGCCTATAACCTGAAACTGTCGGAAAACCGGGCCCGTGCCGCCATGGACTACATTGTGTCGCGTGGAATCAAACCCAACCGACTCGTTGCCCGTGGTTATGGCGAAAGCGAAATTCTGAACGGTTGTATCGACGGTACCGATTGTACTGACGCGGACCACCAACAGAACCGACGCACCGAGTTTAAGATTCTGGCGGTGAAGTAGGACGAGAAACAACGTAAACGGAACAGGGAGGAAGTAGCCGACGTGCAGCGTTCATGCTTGCGTCAGCTACTTCCTCCCTGTTCCGTTTTTGCGGTCTATCTGTGTTAGATCACCGTTCCGCCGTCGGCGTAGAAAAGGCTACCCGTTGTGTACGATGAAGCTGCTGAGGCCAGAAAGAGAGACATTGGGCTGATCTCGTCCGTGGTACCCATCCGGGCAATGGGAAGCCGTTTGGTGAAATGGTTCAAGATTTTTTCGTCTTGCCAGAGCGCCTGACTAAACTTGGTTTTGATCAGGCCGGGGCAGATTGCGTTGACCCGAATCCCGTCGGGGCCCCATTCTTTGGCCAGCACTTTGGTGAGCATGTTGAGGCTTGCTTTGCTAACGCTGTAGATTCCCAAACCGGGGTCGGGCGTGTGGCCGGCAATACTACTCATCATGATAATACTGCCTCCTCCGCGTGCTTTCATGCTGGGGTAGCAGAGCTTACTCAGCTCAAACGGCGCTTTTACGTTGGCCTGCATGATTTTATCGAAGGCAAGGCCATCGCAATCGAGCGATGGGCCAAACACTGGGTTCGAAGCTGCGTTGTTAACCAGAATATCGATGCCGCCGTAGGTGGCTATGGCTTGTTCAACGAGGTTTTTTAGCTGATCCATGTCGCCAACGTGCGCGGCCACACCGGTAGCCTCACCTCCCTGCGCGACAATATCGGCCGCGAGGGCGTCGCAGGCTTCCTGTTTGCGGCTACTGACAATTACTTTAGCCCCAAACCGGGCAAAAACACGGGCAATGTCTTCGCCAATGCCTTTACTGGCTCCGGTGATAATGGCTACTTTGCCGCTCAGGTCAAATAATGCTTTTTCGGCGGCTTGCGTGGTCTCCGAATTCATGATGCTGGTTTATGTTTGTTTGCCCGAAAGATAAGCCCAAAAGACAAACAGAACATACCCAGCCAGCACCAGCCTCTTCACCGCATTGCTGTTACGGGTCGGTCCTGGGGGAAACGGTCGGCCCGCACAAAGATTGCCTGCCCCTCAACTATAGCCTGTAGCCGGTATTGGTTGCGCAGATACTGTTTTAGGCAAGGGTAGCGCGCCATTCGAAACCGGGTAGAGTCGGACAGGACAAAGCTGGCGGGCCCCGTGGCATCCACGATCCATACGGGCTGGTTTCGCTTCAGGTCCCGCATGTATTTAGCCAGATACGCCGACTGTAACGAATGGTCGACCGCCGAGCGAAAGGAGTGGTTTTCGCTGACGCCCTGTTCGAGCTGGGCCTCCACGTAATATGTTGTATTCCAGCCCCAAACGGCCAGTTGGTCGCCTTCCTGCGCGTGTTCACGTAGGTAAGTACCCACAGCCGAGGGTGGTGCCGTACGATTGTGCAGGGTGGTAGCCAGATAAGGATTATACAGAAATGGAGCTACTCCGTACGTCCACATTGGTAGTAGCGTGGCCAGCTGCCCAATCCCATAAAGCCCCATGATGTAGTTTGCCTGATTGCGCGAAAGGGTAACTGCAAAGGCCGTACTTACCAGCCAGGTTACCGGCAAAACAATAAAAAGCAGATGGTGATGAAATTCGGTACCCGGTGCAATAGCTACGTAGAACGAACCTAAAAGCCAGGCAATCAGGGCGAAGGTGTGTGCCCTAGCGCCCTTGTTCAACCAGCGACGCCAGGCAATTATTAACACTACGGCGCTCGAAAGCCCCAGACAGAACAGGTACCGAACCGTTGGCTCGACCCACAGAAAGTGAGGGAGTTTACTCAGTTTGGTCAGCATGGACCGGTGCATGGGCAGCCCCAGATGCTGTTGCAGCTCGTGGTAGTTGCTCAGGTTAGCCCGGATGTAAAACGTCCAGAAATTATCCCAGACTCCAAACATGAGACAGTAGCCAACTACCAGAAAACTGGGCAGAAGTCCGCCAACGACAAACACTGAGGCAGCCCGGCGGTTGGCGTTGGGTAGCGGTTTTCCAGACCACAAAAGGGACACAACCAGGCCAAGTGCCAGTAAGCCAACCACCGGAACCGCCTGTAGTTTAGCAAACGGGGTGAGTCCGGCGAGCAATCCGGTCCATAGCCAGGATGAAGCCGACAGGGGGGATGAATTGTTGAGTAAGCGCATCCACTGCCACCACAAGACCGCAATGAGCGGCAATGCTACCAGTTCACTGCTGTAATGCACAAGATCGAAGTGCGTGGCGAAGGCGAAAAAAGCTGTGCTAATGAGCAATCCTACATAGGCCACGCCCGCCCGGAACCGCACCGACAGCGCTTTGTAAAACAAATACAGGCTGATCAGGATCAGGACCAAACCGGTAATTCGGGCCTGCATGTAGCCTGTCTCGAACCCGAATAAAGACGGCCAGGTCAGTACAAAACTGGCTAATGGGCCGGTGGTTGTACCATCGACAGACTGCCAGAAGCGTGGATTTTTGGCCAGCGTCAACCCCTGCGCGAGTAGCTGACTCTCGTCGGTGTTGAGCTGGGCTGAGTACGTGATGCTGGGTATCCGCCCAAACAGTAAAAGCAAACCGGGGATCACAAGCGCCCAGCGCGGAACAGGTAGTGGCGACTTGAGTTGCCTGGCCGCTATACCTGATCCAGCCAGAAATAGCCCGACAAATACCGTAGTAAAGGTCGCCAGAATAATGGAAACTAACATGCAAATTCAGTGGTGCAAACTGGCCACAAATGAGTTTGTTAGATGATTTTAAGTATAATAATTATAGCAATTAAGTACATTTTATTTGTTTATATAACTGCTTTGAAGAGCGTGTTTGGTAATTTAATCTCTCTTTTGGGTACAATTGCCCAATTGCGCGTTTCAGCGCGTTTATGAACTCTGTTTTGAAAAGTTGAGTGTATAAATTTTAATCTATAGGGTTGGGTGGGAGATAGAGAAGTGGGTGAATAAAGGGGCTAAAAACGACCGTTGATGGAATGGTTTTTGCGTAACAACCTAAAAATTGCGTTTTACAAATTATTTTTTGTGCATTCAATCCATTTGGTCGTTTATGTATTCGGGGAGTTACTCATCCGTTTCTCCTTTCCTGCCTGTTCCTTTTTGTCTATTTTCGCCCCTCATTCCCTACAGCCTACCGTATGAGCCCTCGAGATCCTGATCTTCCTCCCTTTGTCAACAGCTGGCGCCAGTTATACACTATTGTATTGAGTGCTCTGGTTGCCGAAATTATTATTTGTTACGCCCTAATGACCTGGCTTTCATGAGTACACTTGACTGGGGCGTTTTGGGGCTTACCCTTACGGTTATTATTGTTTACGGCATTTACCGGAGCCGGGGTAACCGGAATATGGACGATTACCTACTGGCCGGAAACTCACTCCCGTGGTATCACGTCTGTTTGTCAGTGATGGCGACACAGGCTAGTGCCGTCACGTTTTTGTCGGCACCGGGTCAGGGCTTTTCCGACGGAATGCGCTTCGTGCAGTTTTATTTTGGTTTGCCACTGGCTATGGTGGTGCTCTCGATCACCTTCGTCCCGATTTTCCACCGGCTCAAGGTCTACACCGCCTACGAGTTTCTGGAAGGCCGTTTTGATCGGCGAGTGCGTAGTTTCACGGCCATCCTGTTTCTCATTTCGCGGGGCCTTTCAACAGGGATCTCGATCTACGCACCGGCCATTATCCTGTCCACTATTCTGGGGTGGAATATATACCTCACCAACCTGATTATGGGCGGCATTGTGCTGGTGTACACTGTTACGGGTGGTACTAAGGCCATCTCGCACACACACCTGCAACAAATGCTTATTGTAACGGGGGCTATGGCTGTAGCCGGGTATATCACGGTGCATATGTTGCCCGACGGCGTGGGCTTCACCGATGCCCTACAGGTAGCGGGAAAGGCGGGTCGTATGAACCTGGTTGATCTGGAGTTTAATCCCGAAAGCCGGTATAATATCTGGTCGGGGCTGATTGGCGGGTTCTTTCTGCAACTCTCTTATTTTGGTACCGATCAGTCGCAGGTGGGGCGCTACCTCACGGGGCAGTCGGTTGGGCAAAGCCGGTTGGGTTTGCTCATGAATGGTATGCTCAAAGTACCCATGCAGTTTCTGATTCTGCTCGTGGGTGTGTTGGTATTTGTGTTTTATCAATACCGCGAGTCACCTGTTTTCTTCAATACTCAGGAGACCGACAAACTACGCAACAGCCCGCATGCACAGGCATACAACCTGCTCGAAATTAAGCATCAGTTGTTGACCACGGCCCGGCAAAAAGAGGTGTTAAACCTGCAGGAGGCCCTACAGGCAGACAGTGAAGCGGGCGTCGAATCGGCCCGTAAAGCTCTGCTTGATGCCGATGCGGCCATTAAAACCAATCGGGATGATGTAGTTAAGCTGATTAAAAAGAACAATCCTACGGCCGACACCAACGATACGAACTATGTGTTTCTCCGGTTTGTGCTCGATTACCTGCCGCACGGGCTCATTGGTTTACTTATCGCCGTCATTTTCAGTGCGTCAATGGGGTCTATTGCGGCTGCGTACAACTCACTGGCTTCGACCACGGTCGTCGATATTTACAAGCGAAGTTTGCGTCCGGGTGCCAGCGATGCGCATTACGTAGCTGCGTCGCGCTGGGCCACAGTAGGGTGGGGGGTATTCTGTATTGTGGTTGCTCAGTTTGCCAACCGAATGGGCAATATGATTGAGGCTGTCAATATTCTGGGCTCCCTGTTTTACGGGGTCATCCTGGGGATTTTTGTTGTCGCCTTTTATTTCAAGAATATTGGCGGCCGGGCCACGTTTCTGGCCGCAGTCCTTGGCGAAATACTGGTTGTGGTGTGCTGGCAGTTGAATCTGATGGCCTTCCTATGGCTCAATGTGGTGGGTTGCGTGCTGGTGGTGGGTATCGCCTGGCTCATCGAGCAGTTTAAAAAAGAAGCCCCTGAGGCCTAGGTTAGCTTCCTGTTGATACAGATAAACGAAAAAAGGATAGCCCAGTTACGGGCTATCCTTTTTTCGTACGGACAAGCTTTTTTAGCTTTTCTTCTTCTTGCCTTTAGCAGCTGGCAAAGCTACGGGCAGTTTCGAGGTGTACTCGGTTACGCCTTTAGCAATGGCATCTTTGAAGAATGGGAACGCGGCATCGCCTGAAGTCTCACCCAGGTTCAGGGCTTTTTGTGCCAGTGGCACCGCTTCGGCAAACTTGCCCATCTTGGCCAGAATCTGGGCCTTCAGCCATACATTGCGGAAGGTCTCTTTCATACCAATCGACTTATCGGCCCACGACAGAGCCTGCTCCAGATTACGACCTTTTGAGAGATTGTAGCCCGCAGCGGCCTGCAATACGGCCGGATCTTCGGGTTTGTCGGCAACGGCTTTGTCTACGTTGGCCGAAGCATTAGCGGTTACGTCAACGCCCAGCTTGGCAGTTGCTTTCGCGTTACCAAACACAATGTTCATGTTGGCCGTGCTGTCGGTTACGTCGCTGAAGTTGATGGTAAACGTTTCCGTTTTTTCAGCAGCCGGAGCTGCGGCAATCTGCACACGCAGGGCGTCTTCTTCCTGCTTGTAGTTTTGCTCCGTTACCGATCCGTTTTTGCTGAAAATAAGTGTCCACTCATTCTGGCTCGGAATAGAAAGCAACGCATACGTGCCGGCTGGTAATTTCTGGCCACCCACCATCAGGTCGGTTGTGGTGTTAAAGCTGGTTGCCGCGTTGGCACCGGTACGCCATACTTTACCGTAGGGAACAAAGGCGCTCGTAAACGGCTCCCGTCCTTTGAGGCTGGGGCGCGAATACTTTACCGTAACATCGGTAGTACCAATAGTTTGCATCACCGAAGCACCGGGGCTCGGCTGAGGTAGACGAATTTGAGCGGTGGCCAGTTGGGCCACCAGACAAAGCGTGGTTGCTGAAAGAAGTAATTTACGCATGATGTTAAACACGTTTTGGATAAGCCAATTACGGCGCGAAATTGCATTTTTTTTCTATAACTGTGACAATGCACCGTCAACCATTGCTTACCCAGCTCCAGCGGTACCAGCCTACCGACCCCCATGAACGGACCATGTGGCTCGATACCATTGCTTTCGTCGAGAAGTACCCCGACTGTTTTGAGCGATCACTTTCAGTGGGGCACGTTACGGGTTCGGCCTGGATTGTAGCCCCTAACCCGACTCAGCCCGGCCAGTTGCAGGTGGTCTTGATTCATCACCGGAAACTCGATCGTTGGTTTCAACCGGGCGGACATGCCGACGGTAACCCCGATATTTTGGCCGTGGCCCGGCAGGAGGCTCACGAAGAAACCGGCCTAACCCAGCTTACGACTCTCGGTTCGGCCAACCAGATACCGGAAATATTCGACGTTGATGTGCATTTGATACCCGCCCGTGGTGCAGAACCAGCTCATTTTCACTATGATATTCGGTATTTGTTCAAGGCAAATCCGTTGGAACCCTTCGTGCACTCGGGCGAAACAAAAGCTATATGTTGGGTAGATTTACAAGATATCATTCGTTATACGACCGAAGAGTCAATAGAGAGAATGGTTAAAAAGACGAGGAATTTGACCTATTTATCAGAAAAAATTTAAAAAATACCTACTAACTAAAAGAATAGTTATGTTTTTGATGGTTATAATTGTGTAGCAGCTCGAAAGAGTATGTTCAATCAAACCATAGAAACATGAATAGTCAAACGAAAGGGGCAACCCTCCGGACCTTCGTTTGGCGTGCGGTGGGATCGTTTTTCCTCGGCGCAGTTCTTCTCTCTACAGCTTTTGCTCAGCAGGAGAACAAACTGCAAAATGATCCGACGTACTCCACTCGAAACTATAAACACCCGAACAAAGCGGCCGCAGCTAAGGCGTGGGAGTCGGAAATTACCCTGGGTCGTCAGGAACGGCGTCAGGTGCGAATGGGCGACTACAAGCGGTCGGCTAATACTGAGCAGGGCGCAACCCGGCTTACCTTTACCCCCCGCCGGAACCGGAACACCAATCCGGAGATTGTAGCGGGCTACAATTACAAGAATCCGCGCCCTCAGGTAGCTACCAAAGAGTCGCGGAAACCGGCTAAGCCAATCGCGATTGTGCCAGCCGAAGAGGTGCCAACCGGTAATTAAACCGGGTGAGCATAACCCGTTTAGGACGTAAACGCCTGAACTGTTCATAGATTTGCCAAAGGGACAGCGTATCATTGCGCTGTCCCTTTTTAGTTTTGGGGTAACTGACTACTCTCCATGCGTACCCGATACCTTCTTCTCATTCTGTTTTGTAGCGGCTGTTTAGGTTTGACAGCTTTGCATACCCCGTCGAGGCCCAAACCCCGGTCGCCCCGCCCAAACATCCTGTTTATTCTGGTTGATGACTTGGGCTTCGGTGACCTGTCGTGTTACGGGGCCAAAGATGTACAGACACCACATATCGATAGCCTCATTCGCGGAGGAATGCGGTTCACGAGCTTTTATGCCAACAGCCCGGTTTGTTCGCCGTCGCGGGCGGCTTTGCTGTCGGGCCGGTATCCTGAGCGAATGGGGGTGCCGGGTGTTATCCGCGACGATACGACCAATAGTTGGGGGTATCTGGCCCCCGGCCGACTGCTACCCGATTATCTGGCCGAACAAGGTTACCACACGGCTCTGGTTGGCAAATGGCACCTGGGGCTTGAACCTGAGAACCACCCCAACCGGCGTGGGTTCCGCGAGTTTTACGGGTTTCTGGGCGATATGATGGATAATTACGTCGAGAAAAAGCGGAACGGCCAAAACTTTATGCGCCACAATAAAGAGGTAATTAACCCACCCGGTCATGCTACCGACGTGTTTACCAATGCGGCTATTTCCTATCTGAACGGACAGGTCCGGCAGCGTCAGCGGGCCAATGACCCTCCTTTTTTTCTGTATCTGTCCTACACCGCCCCACACGACCCTCTGCAACCTCTGGCAGCCGATCTGGACCGCGTGACCCGTACGCGCCCCGGTATTGACCCCACCCGGGCAAAACTGGTGGCTTTGATCGAGCATCTGGATGCCAACGTTGGGCGGGTCTTGGCTGCGCTGCGTGCCAATGGGCAAGACCGAAATACGTTGGTTGTGTTTACCAGCGACAATGGCGGTTGGGGGCCGGGTAAAGCGAATGTTGGTGGCTACCGGGGGGTTAAAGGCACCATGTACGAGGGCGGTCTGCGCATTGCGGCCGGTGTACGCTGGCCGGCTGGTATTCGCCCCCGCACGGAGTCTGACCGGCCTTTGTTGCTGATGGACTGGATGCCGACTCTACTTCAGTTGGCAGGAACGCCGGTACCCGCAGGCATCCAAGGGCAGTCGTTTGCGGGGCTCATTACCGGAAAAGATACGCTGGGTGATCGGCAAAGACCGCTTTATTTTGTTCGTCGCGAGGGACACGATACCTACAAAGGGTTGCAGATTCATGCCGTGCGGCAGGGCGATTTCAAGTTGTTACAACCCACGCCATTTGCCCCGTATGAGCTGTACAACCTACGCAATGATCCGTACGAGAGGAACAATCTGGCCGACACCGACCGGGGCATGCGTGAGCAGCTAACCCGACAGCTGATGGAGCATATCCGGCGGGGTGGAGCTGTCCCCTGGCAACGCCCGGCGGGTATGGGGCGGTAAGGCGGAGGTAGGAGAACCCAAAAGGGGGCAGATGCCTAGATAAGCATCCGCCCCCTTTTGGGTTGAGAAATACTAGCTTACAATTTTCGTACGGGTACTACCCGACGCCGGTTTTGCTGGATGATCTCGATGAAATAAGCCCCGGCCGGTAGGTTGCGGGTTCCAATCACCCGCTCCGATTCATTACCCGGAATACTGAACTGAAGGTAGCTTCGCCCGTCGGCCCCAATCATTCGGCCCCTACTTTCCTGGTCATTTGGGCTTATTCTTACCGTGATGTTATCATCAAACGGGTTCGGAAAGGCCACTACGTCCAGCTCGGTCTCATCGACCGAAGCACTCAAGCGACTCGCTGCGGGCAATGGACTGTTACAGGAACTGCTCATAGCCGGGCCGGTGCTGGTTGGCGTGTACGTGGCGCTGGTGGTAAGCACAAACTTGTCGATTCGTACACCATCTTCGCGCATCCACAGGTTAAACGTGTACGAACCGGGCGTAGAGATTACAACTCGGAATGCGGTCGAACCAGCCGCTTTGAGCCAGGTCCAGGCGGTATTGCCATTGTTGTAGTTGCTTGTGCTCGGGTTTAGGGTAACGGCTGTTCCGTTCAGGCCGAGGTGGAACGAATCGTCGCTGGTGGTGCTGGGCCCGGCTGCCATGCGCACCCACACATAATACGTACCTGCGGTGGTGAAATTGATGGCATAATCGAGCCGGGGGCCAACCAGGTTGTTCTGCAAATTAAGGCCCGTTCCCGATGCCGACATGGCCTGCCCACCCGATGCTGTGCTCACACTCAGGGGCGACCAGATTCGGCCGGCTGCAGCTCCGGTGCCTGTCGTAGAGGTTCGGTAGTTTTCGGCTTCAAAGACTACTTGCCCACCCGTCTCACGGAAGCAGGTTTGGAGGAGGGTTTTAAACGATGAACTTGCGTAGTTGCCGCACGTTGGCTTCACCCGCCAATCGTAATCGGTGCCGTTGGTGAGGGTTGTTACGGCATATGAATTTGTCGAAACGAGCACATCGGCGGGCCAGGCCGTGGTGCTCTTAGGTTTGATAGACACGGCGTAACTGGTTGCCCCGGATACAGGTAGCCAGCCCAGCGTAGCGCTCGTTTCCGTAATGGGCGAAGCCGTCAGGGAGGAAGGTGTACCACACGACGGGCTAAACGTTAGCGTCACTGTGTCTCGAATGACTGATAGCCCATTGTCGACAGCAATCTCGAAAGGCAACAGGGTGCCAGCTGGTGTGTTGGCGGCTACCGTAACGCTCAGCGAGCCGGGGCTGGTCTGGAGCATGGCCTGCCCGCTGAAGGTACGGCTTGGGCTGCTGATGGCGAGTGCCGGGCTTAAACTGGTAGTGGCTACCGTGTAACTGGCAGGCTTGATACTGAAGTTTTGGAACTGATAGGCCAGCGTGGCAACCGTGCCGCCCGGCTGCGTGACCGAAAGGGGGCTGCTGACGGTAGCCCGGCCGTAGTACGTAGATATGCGCAGCATTCGGCGGTTCATTTCGATCATGGTATTGCTGAGCGGGATGATCCGCGACGAAGCGGGCCAGAACCCGTCGGTCGACGAGCCAATTTCGGGGGTGAATCCGTAGATTTTGCTTTTGGCAACCTGCTCGCCAAACTCCCAGTCGGGGGCGGTACCGTTGGCCTTATAGCCTACCGTTTCGTAGGCATTGCCAATTTTGAAACCATTGTCGGCGGTGAGGTAGGTGGCCGCGCCCCGGAATGTGCTCAATTCGGCGTTGTTGTTGGGGTTGAGGCTTTCAAACGGATAAATGCAGACGTTGCTGTATGAGTGATAATTAAATGCCGTCACAAACTGGCGGCTGGCGGCAAACGTCCGTAAGGCGGCCGTTTCGGGCTCCGAAAAAGCCCCCGTGCCCCGGTATGTATCTGACGAAGGCGTGGCCGATGAGCCGGTGTTGTCGAGGGCGTAGTTGTACGAGTAATTCCGGTTGAGGTCGACACCAAACGTACCGTCTGTATTGGTTCGTCGGTTTTTGCGCCAGAGGCCCCCTCCGTTGGGGTTGGTGGTTTGGTTATGCACATACCCATCAGGATTTATGCAGGGCAAAATGTAAATCTCCGAGCTGTTAAGCAGCGTTCTGATCTCTTTATCGCTGTTGTAGTTTTCGAGCACATGCCACATGAAAAAAATCAGCTGGCTCAGGCTCATGGGTTCACGGGCATGGTGAAGGGCGTTGAGCAACAGTTCGGGTTCATTTTCGTCTGCATCAGGGTTGTCGCTGATTTTGACCATGTAGAGCGGCCGGCCCTGTACCGAATTACCAATACTCGACCGTACCGAAATCAGGTTGGGGTAGAGGGCCCGCATCCGATCCAGAATAGCCGGGAGCTCGGCGTAGGTGTAATAACCGGCGTATGATCCGAGGCTAAAATTGACCGGTGTGCTCACCGCTGCTACCCGTGCTTTGCCCGCTCGGGCGGCCTCACGGTCGATACGGGCGTTGATAGCCTGGTAGTTTTTTTCGAGATCCCGAACCAGATAGGTGACCTTGACACCTGCCCGCCGAAACAGGGCCACGTCGGCGTCGGAGACTTCGGCCGTGAAATCCCGCTTGTTTTCGTAGCTGAAATGGTCAACATCCAACCCGTGATTAAATAAATATTCCAATTGTTGCGGATGGATGGCAACCCGAATCCGGTGGTATCTGCCTGTTTGGGCAAATAGCCACATCGGCATCAGGAAGACCACACCCAGAACGAAACATGTGTATAGTTTTTTCATAGCCAAGGGTGAATTGTATGTAATTTTATGCCAATATATGAAAATGTACTTTGTGTATTGATATTCAGATTTATAACTAATTTAGTTAGTTATTTTTTGTAAGTAGTTTACGGAACTGCAATTTGGTTTGCTACCGCAGCCGCCGACCCGGTACTGTTTCGGATGCGTTAGTTTTTGGAAGTGTACCGATACCACTTTGGTGACTGGTTGGGTGCCGGGAGTTGGGTTTTTCTGAAAGGGAAAAACAGGCGTTTAAAGCGAGTGAGGTGCCTTAAACGCCTGTTTCAATGAGAAAGTCCGTTCAGACGTTCAGAATTCGGAGGGTTTTCGGGTCTTTTTGTCCGTTGAAATAGGCAGTCAGAACGGCTTCAAAGACATCGTCGGTGTTGGCAGTCAGGCTGAATAGCGTCATGCACGACCGTAGCTTGGCATCATCGGGACTTCCAAAAATTTCGTTGGCCGTTTTCCCGTGTACGGAGAGTACCGCGGTTGAAATTTCGATCAGTCTGTGTTTCAGTATCTCATTTTCCAGATAAAGGGTGGCTTCGTCGAGGTTGGCGATACCGTAGAATTTGGACGTTTCGCTGTAGCCTATGTCCTTCAACTGCGGGAAGATAAACCACATCCAATGGGATCGTTTCCGGCCATTTTGTATTTCGGCAAGGGCTCGTTCATAAACGCCCTCCTGAGCGTCGATGAACCTGTGCAGGTTGTATGGATCTGTCATGTGGTGTGTCTGAGTTAGTTTTAGCGTGATGCCATAAGTACTGTTTGCCAGCCGTGGTAAGGTAGCAATTTTACAGTAAACCGGGCGTTACATAGTCGGTAACTTCTCAATCTGTACACGCACTTTCTGCATGAAGCAATCGCTACGTTACACGTCACCGTGCTTATAAAACCCCATGCGATTGACTTCATTTTCTCTGCTTCGCTGCGCTCTGTTGAGTGCGGCTACAATGGCCTGCCAGTCATCTGACCGTCTGAACAGTACACTCGCTCCCGCTACCGATTGCCTCGTAAAAGCTTCGGCTTCCAATGGATTGGCCATAAGTGGTCAGTATATCGTAACCTCCAAATTTTCAGAGGTTCCAGCCGCTCCCAATGCCCGGCAAGCCAGCCCGGCGACCGATCGGCTGGTGGAAGTTTTCCTGCAAAATCACCGGATAAGTCAGACCCAGGCGCATGTTTTGACCGCAACCGACGGGGAAATCACGTTTGTGGCTACGCTCAACCCGTTTGAGGCCGAGGCCCTCTGGCGCGATACGTCGGTGCAGTTGCTCGAACCCGACCGGACCGTTTCATTGTGTGCCTGTATTGAGGTGGCCAGCCCCAGTACGGTCGGCTGGAATATCCGGCAAACGGGCTATGGGCGGGGCGACCGCCAAACAGGCCGCACAGCCTGGGTAATTGATACCGGTATTGACCTCGATCATCCCGATCTGAACGTCGACACCGGCCGGAGTCGGTCGTTTTTGAGTGGAGCTACCTCAGCTTCCGCCGAAGCCGAAGATAATAACGGGCATGGTACACACGTCGCGGGTATTATTGGGGCGCTTAACAATAACATCGGCGTTACGGGCGTAGCATCGGGGGCGCAATTGGTGGCGTTGAAAGTGCTCGATCAGTTAGGCGAAGGGCGGCTGTCGGGTGTCATTGCCGCTGTCGACCATGTGTACCGCACCGGGAAACCGGGCGACGTAGTCAACCTGAGTTTAGGCGGAGAGGGGCAATCGCCCACGCTTGACCGGGTAATTCGGCTGGCAGCGGACCGGGGCATTTTATTCGCCATTGCGGCCGGTAACGAGAGCGAATCGGTTGAGGGGCAGTCGCCCGCCCGCGTCAACCATTCCAACGTGTTTACGGTATCGGCGATGGATGCACAAGATCGGTTTGCGTCGTTTTCCAATTACGGCCCTTCGGTCGATGTAGCAGCTTACGGAGTTCGGATTCAATCGACATACCGAAATGGCCGCTATGCAACCTTGTCAGGCACCTCTATGGCGGCTCCGCACGTAGCTGGTTTGTTGTACATACGCGGCAACAAACTGCCCCTGAAAGGCACTGTTTCGGGTGACCCCGATGGACAGCCCGATCCTATGGCCAAGGAATAAAGCAGGAGAGCAGACTAACCCTTACCGCTTCATCAGCCGGACGGTCTTACGCGTGCCGTTGCTATTCAGAGTGAGCAGGTAAAGGCCGGGCGAAAGGCCCAGTTGCCGGAACGAAACCGTCAGAGCGCGCTCGGCCGGGAGGGTTTGTTGCCAGAGTACGCGCCCCGTTAGGTCGGTCAGGCGGGCCTCAATAGGCTCGGTGGTCGGGGTATCGCTCCAGGGAACAGTCACAAAGTCGGCATCAGAAAATGGATTGGGTGAGGCTAGCGTGTACGAAAGCCGCTCGGCCAGGGCTGATGCCCGTTCGAAGTTTGGAATGCCGTACCCAAGCTGGCTATCAGGATTCAGAGCCTGATGCCCCGCCCGTCGAACAACGCCTACAATCTCGCGGGCAGTGAGTTTGGGGTAAGCCTGCCAGAGAGTCGTTACAAAACTGGCCATGAGCGGGCTTGAAAACGAAGTGCCCGATCCGCTCACAATCCGGCCGCTGCTGTTACCCAAAATGGTACCTTGTCCAATGGCGGCTACGTCGGGCTTCACCCGGCCGTCGGGCGCGGGACCGAAACTACTGAACGCGGCTCGCACATCGCCCGTGGTGGTGGCTGCTACGGCCAGCACATCAACCGCATCTGACGGGGCCGAGATGTAGCGCCACGGGCTTGCCCCTTCGTTGCCTGCCGATACCACAACCACCATACCTGATTCGGCAGCCCACTGCGCGGCCCGGCTGACGAGGGTGGTGCGGCCATCCATCTGACTGTACGTATGATCAACGGCACTAAAATCGGGGTCGAACTCGGTGTAGCCGAGCGAGGAGTTGATGACATCGGCCCCGGTGCTGTCGGCCATTTCGGCACCCAATAGCCAGTAGGCTTCTTCAATGGGTGATTCCGTTGCGGCATTTTCGGTACGCAGCAGTAGGTAACTTGCTTTGAAAGCCCCGCCATACAACTGATTGTCGGCCGTGGCAGCCATAATCGAGAGTACGTTGAGCCCGTGGCTGTCGTCGTCGTACACGTTTCGGTTGTTGGCCACAAAATCATACGTAGCTACAATCCGGTTTTCGCTGACGAGGGGGCGCAGGTACGATACCGTGTTGGCGTTGGGAAACCCAGAGTCCATAATCGCCACCAGTTGACCTTCTCCCCGGAACCCGCGTTCGTGCAGTTGGTTGAGCCCCAGTTGGTTCAGTTGCGCCGACGAGAAGCCGTAGGGGAGAGGCTCGGCCGCCACTTGCCCGAATTTCCCGGCGGTATTGGTTTGTCCAGAAGCCCCAACGCGGGCCCGGCCAATGGTTTGCCCGTACTCAAGCCCTTTCACAAACGGCAGAGCCAACACCCGCTGCAGGGTGGACGCCGACGTACGAATCAGGGCCGCATTGAGCCATCGCGACGTGTAGAGCACCTCTGCCCCTGCCTGTCGGATTTGGGCTACGTAGGCCGGGTTAACGGGCAGGTCGCGCTCGGTAACCGTAATGGCTTGTCGGGCCCGCCGGGCAATAGCCCGTGCCGACAAAAACTGTTCGGGTTGGGTGGTCCGAAAAGGGGAGTTGGCCTTGTCGCGAAACAGAACCAGGTACCGCCCGGTATCTGTTTGAGCCTGAGCCCCCGCACTCACCAGCCCGATCATCAAACTAAACCAAAGAACCAGTAGCTTATTTGTTTCCATATTCCGTCAGACGGATAAATTGTCTAATTCCAGACTTGATCGCTGTGGGGGTTCCGCAGCCAGCTTCGGCCGCGCAAAAGCGAACTTGTTGCCGTTCAGCGTACACCAGTCCCACGCCCTGAGCGTACACCTCTACCCGCTTATCCTGAGAGACTAAGGTAGAGTCGTTTTGTTGAATAACGGTTAGGGTGCGGACAAAGTCTTTCGCACCCGTACGAAAAGGGGTGTGGCACTGTTGCATCACAAACTCGTCGGGCGGTTCATTTCGGTAACGATTGCTGTTCCAGCGTGTGCCATTAGCTACCGGAAAGGCCAACATGACGGTGGTCTGGCCGCCGTGCGTGAGCAGGGCTTCGGCCGAGGTTAGCCGGGCAGCGCTTATTGAATCGGTGTGCCATTCCGAATCCGAATTGAGCCGGTGTGCGTACGTAATGGGGTAGGTACTGTCGCCCGAAAGGCCCAAAAACGGAGTGCCTGTTGTGTGTCGCCATTGGTATTGTCGGGTAAGCAGAGTCTGACCCGGTCTGTACACGTGCTCCGTCACCGAGTACACCCGAAAATTACCCGTTTGGAGTGGGAAATAGAGCGAGTCGGGTAAGGCGGTCGGGCTTGGATCGAGACGGCACGAGGTCAGTAAAACGAACCACACGAGGTAGCGCATACGCAAATGAGGCAAACGGTTCAACAGAAATTGGGTAACCGAAATGGATCAACCGAAACGTTGGAGCAAGCTTACGATGTCTCAAAGGGTATTGGGTGTCAATTTCCTACTCGAACAGGCTAAAACAACAGCAATGAGGCCAACAATTTTGTTTGACAAACTTTCTGGAAAGGGAGTACCCACTGCATACATTTGAAGAATTAATAAATCTGGTATATGTCAATTGATAACTTAAAGGCTGCCATTGAGCCGGTCCGTTCCGAACTTCTCCAGCATGAAATTTACGAATCTGTGCAGGATTTGAGCGGTCTGCGCGATTTTGCCCGTTACCACGCTTTTGCGGTTTGGGATTTCATGTCCTTGTTGAAGGGATTACAGATTCAGCTTACCTGTACGTCGGTGCCCTGGGTGCCGGTGGGCAATGGCTCTGTGCGGTACCTGATCAACGAAATTGTGACGGGCGAGGAGTCTGACGAAACGCCCGATGGTCGGCGCTTGAGCCATTACGAGCTGTATCTCGAAGCAATGGAGCAAATGGGGGCCGATACGGCTCCGGTGCGCCAATTGGTGAGCGAGGTAGCCGCCGGGAAACCGGTACGGGAGAGTTTGGCCTATCTCAACCTGCCCGAGGGCGTACGGAAGTTTGTCGAGTTTACGTTCGATGTGATCGATACCGGCAAGCCTCACCTGGTTGCGTCGGTGTTTACGTTTGGCCGTGAAGATCTGATTCCAAATATGTTTATCGAGATTGTGCGGCAGCTTGATGCCGGCAATGGACAACTCGACACGTTCCGATACTATCTGGAGCGGCATATTGAACTCGACGGTGACCACCACAGCCACCTGGCAATGCAGATGGTTGAGGAACTGTGTGGTACCGACGAAGCGAAATGGACCGAGGCCACCGACTGGACTATCCGGGCGTTACAGGCGCGCATTCGGTTATGGGATGCCGTTTGTGCGGAGCTGAGCCTCGTAAATGGGTAAAAGCAGATAAAACAAAAGCCCCCGCTGGAAGGCGGGGGCTTGTCGATGAAGTTGTATATTCGACACTATTCTACATCCTATAAAAACCCGCCGAGGGGTATATAAGCGTCACGCCGTGCTGACGTATCTATAGTTTTTAACGATATCCGTGGATAATTGTTCAACTATTAAGCAAAAAAGTTAAGCAAAACTTAAACAAGAGTTCGTTTCGAGCTAGCCTTAAAGCCGTGCCCAATGAGCCGATCCGAGTCTTAAATTGGTATGCCGAGCTAATTATAAAGCCTCATTAGTTTTAATCCATAAATAGGATTTTTTTGATAATTGGGCACTTCTTGACTGTGCTTAATTTGCGAAGTATATCCTTTTCTACGCTCTCTTAACTTGATCGACTCTTTTAAGTATAACAGAAGGTTAGATAACATACCTTATCGTATGATTTAAGTATTAGAGATATGTAAAATAGGTTTTTGTAAACTTATTTGTTCTAATAATTTTCTAATATATTTCTAAACATCCTCTAAGGGATTTAGGTAACCATTGGTTGATTAGTGAGTTTTATGGATACTGTTTAACATAATTATTCCATGAAAATCCACTCACTTATTGCCACCTTTTTAGTGTCAACCTGTTTAGCGACGATCTCCGAAGCGCAGTCCCGGCGACGGGCGTCCACACCCCAACCCACACCGGCCACAATCGACTCAGTTCAGTGGCGCAAAGATCATTATGTGGTCAATCGAGACTCGGCTTATGCTGATCCTCGTATCGCTTTGCGCAAGCTCATGGGCGGCAATCGTCGGTTTGTCGAGCACAAAAGTATACGACCTCGTCAGGATCAGGCGGCCCTTACCAGTACAGAAAAAGGACAAAAGCCATTTGCCATTGTCGTCAGTTGTGCAGACAGTCGGGTACCAAACGAGATTATCTTTGATCAGGGAGTGGGCGACTTGTTCATTATTCGCACGGCCGGTCAGGTGATGGCCGAGGCTTCATACGGCAGTATTGAGTACGCCAGTGTAGTCCTGGGATCTAAACTGATTGTTGTTTTGGGGCATCAGAGTTGCGGAGCCGTGGATGCAGCCGTGAAACGACCCGAAAATTTGCCCGGACACATTATCGCGCTGGTCAATAGTATCAAACCGGCTGCCCAGAAAGCAAAAGCGATGGGAGGTAATCTGCTCGAAAACGCTATCCGTCAGAATGTGATCGAACAGGTAAACAGCCTGCGCGATCTGGACCCGGTACTCTCACGCAAATACCAGAACGGCGAAATCCTGATTGTGGGTGCTGTGTATAATCTGGGTACAGGCAAGGTGGAATTCCTGCCCGAAACCCTGCCCAGCATGGTCGGCTATACTACATCGGGACGATGATCGGTATTAATTCTGAGCGACGAAGCCGGGTAGTTTGCTCGATACTGGTATTATTGGGTTGGTTGATTTTCGGGGCGGTACAGGCGCAGAATACCCGTTTGCGCGATAACAACACCATTGGTTGGTTCACCAACGTATCAACTTTAACATTTTCAGCGCGTTGGAGTGGGCATCTGGAGTATCAGTTTCGGCGCGATGAGTTTGTGACGAAATGGCAGCAAAGTCTGCTACGGACTGGGGTTAACTACCGCGTGAATGACCGGTTAACCCTGCGGGCGGGGTATGCCTGGATCGAAACGTTTCCGTACGGTGATTTCCCTATTCAGGGTGCGGGGCGGCAGTTTCCTGAGCACCGACTATTTCAGATGATGACCCTGAGTAATCCGGTTGGCCGAGTCGACATTGCACATCGGTTCATGCTCGAACAACGCTGGATTGGCCGTTATCTGAGTGCCGATAGTCCCCGGCCGGATGAAACGGTGTACTCCAACCGCATTCGGTATATGTTTCGGGCGCAGTTGCCGCTGGGCAAACCCAAACTCGAAGACCGTACCCCATACGTGGCAGCTTACGATGAGCTTTTTGCCAGTTTTGGCCGTAACGTAGGTGAGAATGTCTTCGATCAGAACCGCCTTGGCCTGCTGGTGGGCTACCGTTTCAACCCGGTATTCAGACTGGAAGGTGGTTTCTTTCAGCAAATTGTGCAGTTGCCCCGTGAGATACAAAACCGGAATGTGTTCCAGTATAACAATGGTTTGATTGTCAATACAATTGTGAACCTGGACCTTCGGAAAAAATAGCAACTTAGGTGGGTAACTAGTCTGTTGGTTAGTCTGTAAATAGCCAACTTAAGTACCTGTTCTGGCCGCTGGGGCATCGATCGATGCCCCAGCGGCTTTCTTTTTATTCGGGTATAGAGGTTAGGGCAGATTACCGGTAAAACGTATAGGGGAAACAGGTGCAAACGCCTTCGGTAGGGAGGTGGGGGTAATGAAGCTTGCCTAACAAAGGGGCTTCCGACCAAATTGGTAACATCTGTACGCCGAAAGCCGTATCTTTGCGGTCTGAAATAGCACCCATACTAATGAAACCATATCGCGTTTTACTATATTATTGCTATACGCCAATTGCCGACCCAGAAGCCTTCCGGGAAGAGCATCACTTACTCTGTTTAGGGCTTAATCTGCTCGGGCGCATTATTGTGGCACCCGAAGGGCTCAACGGGACCGTTTCGGGCCTGACCGCCGACTGCGAGGCCTACATGGCCGCCGTGAAAGCCGACCCCCGGTTTGAAGCACTTGAGTTTAAAGTCGAAGAGCACGAACAGCACGCTTTTCAGAAACTGCACGTCCGGGTGAAACCGGAAATTGTGCATTCTGACCTGCCCGTAAACCCACTCGAACAAACGGGCGTGCACCTCGACCCCGAATCGTTCCGAAAGCTTAAAAATGATCCCGATGTGGTGCTGGTCGACATGCGGTCGAACTACGAACATTCGGTGGGTAAGTTCAAAGGGGCCATTACCTTCGACATGGAAAACCTGCGCGAACTGCCCGAGCATGTCGACGAGATTGCCCATCTCAAAGACAAGAAGGTGATCACCTACTGCACCGGTGGGATCAAGTGCGAAAAAGCCAGTGCCTACCTAATTTCGCAGGGTTTCCAGAATGTCTACCAACTGCACGGTGGTATTATCAAATACGGCCTTGAAGCGGGTGGCGAAGACTTCGACGGTAAATGTTACGTCTTCGATAACCGGGTGGCTGTTGAGGTTAACCAGGTAAACCCGACAGTAGTCTCGACCTGCTACCGGTGCGGAAAGGCCTCAGACCGCATGGTCAACTGCGCCAGCCCGGCCTGCAACAACCACGTAGCCATGTGCGAAGAATGCGGCTGGGAGCATCAGGGCACCTGCACCGATGCCTGCCTAAGCGACCCTCAGTTGCGGGCGTACGACGGCACGGGGTATTACAGCAAAAAGTCGGAAGGCTACACCCCCTGGCAGGGGTACAAAAGTTTTGCCGGTAGTCAGGCAACAACACACTAACCCGGTTGTCGTATTGGGGTATCGTCGTTGTTTGCTTTCGGGCAAGCATGGGCGTTTACTCCCAAACGGTACCCCATAACCTATTCGTATGGCTCACCAAAAGCCTTTGATTTTAGTAACTAACGACGACGGCATTACGGCCCACGGTATTCGGACGCTCGTTGAGGTGATGCAGGAACTTGGCACTGTCATTGTCGTGGCCCCCAACAGCCCTCAGTCGGGTATGGGACACGCCATCACCATTGCCAATCCGCTGCGGCTTTACCCGGCCGATATTTTTGGGGAGGTCATTGCCTACGAATGCTCCGGCACACCCGCCGACTGCGTGAAGCTGGCCAAGCATCATATTCTGAAAGACCGCTCGCCCGATTTGGTCGTGAGTGGCATTAATCACGGCTACAATACATCAATCAGTGTACTGTATTCGGGGACGATGTCGGCCGCAATTGAAGCGGCTATTGAAGGAATCCCGGCCATTGGTTTTTCGTTGGGCGATTTTAGTCGCCAGCCTGATTTCTCACACGTCCGTGAGCATGTGTTTAACATTGCTCAGAACGTATTGCAAAACGGCCTGACCAAGGGCGTGGCTTTAAACGTGAATTTCCCGGCGCGCGGCCCTGAACCGCTGCGTGGTGTTCGGGTTTGCCGACAGGCCAACGCTAAATGGGAGGAAAGTTTCCACGAACGGCGCGATCCCCACGGTCGACGGTACTTCTGGCTCGATGGGGAATTCGTAAATTACGACGCCCACGCTGAGGACACCGACGAGTACGCGGTGGCTAACAATTATGTATCAGTGGTGCCGTGCCAGTACGACCTGACAGCGTACTCGACGGTCGAACAGATACAGCAGTGGGGGTTGTAAAAAGGGGTGATGATGCCCCGGTGAAGCAACAGATGGCGGAGCAGACAGGCGGGGAGGGCATCACCACTGGTAATCATTCAACATTTTCATTGACAAAACTATGGCCCTTCTGGGAAACGTTTTAAAGCGCGGCATTCGGTTGACGGAAGTGGTTCGTCGTCGCCGGATCAACGCGCTGAAAATGCAGCGTAAAACCTTCAGCAAGCTGGTTGGTAAAGCGCGATACACGGCTTTTGGTGAAAGCTATCACTTCGACGAACTGCTGCGATCAGTAGAGTTTGGTTCGGAGCGGGACTTCTACGAGCGATACAAAAAACTGGTACCGATTCATGATTACAACCGGATGTTTGCCAATTGGTGGCACCGGTCGCTCGACGGGGAAAAAAACGTAACCTGGCCCGGTCGGGTGAAATATTTTGCCCTTAGCTCGGGTACCTCCGAAGCGGCTTCCAAGTACATTCCCGTGACCAAAGCGATGGTAAAAGCCATCCAGAAAACGGGTGTTCGGCAGATCCTGACCTTGTCGGGGTACCACGACTTGCCCGCGGCTACCTTCGAAAAAGGATGCCTCATGCTCGGTGGTAGCACCAACCTTAATAGCCGGGGGCGGCAGCTGGTGGGCGACCTGAGCGGCATTACCGCCAGCCAGATTCCATTCTGGTTTGAACGGTTCTACAAGCCGGGGAAAGACATTGCCCGTGAGCGCGATTGGGCCCTGAAGCTCGATGAAATTACGGAGCAGGCCATTCACTGGGACATTGGGTTTATTGTGGGTGTTCCGGCCTGGCTTCAGTTGCTCATGGAGAAGATCATTGCCCGCTATAACGTCAAAAATATCCACGAAATATGGCCTAACCTGGCCGTATTCTGCCACGGTGGGGTATCGTTTGAGCCGTACCGGAAGGGTTTTGAGAAACTGCTGGGTAAACCCATTGCCTACATCGAAACCTACCTGGCCTCGGAGGGTTTTCTGGCCTACCAGACCCGCCCCAACGCCGAGGGGATGCAACTGGTGCTGAACAACGGGATTTTCTTCGAGTTTATCCCGTTCAACGAGCGCAATTTTACGTCGGACGGGGAGATGGTCGAAAACCCCGAAACGCTCATGATCGACGATGTGGAGGAAGGGCAGGAGTATGCGCTCTTGATCTCGACCTGTTCGGGTGCGTGGCGTTATCTGATTGGCGACACCATCCGGTTTACAAACAAGCGCCGGGCCGAAATCGTGATTACAGGTCGTACCAAACACTTCCTGAGTTTGTGTGGCGAGCACCTGTCGGTTGATAACATGAACAAGGCCGTTGAGCTGGTGTCCGACGACCTCGGCATTGCTGTTCGCGAGTTTACCGTGGCTGGGCAGACGTTCGACCGCGAGTTTGGCCACCATTGGTACATTGGCACCGACGATCCGGTGGATGCCGATGATCTCCGGCAGCGAATTGATAACAAGCTTTGCGAACTAAACGATGATTATGCGGTAGAGCGCCGTCATGCCCTGAAGCGGCTGGAATTGACGGTAGTGCCGGCCCGGCTTTTCTACGAGTGGATGGACTCAAAAGGTAAAATGGGCGGGCAGCATAAGTTTCCTCGGGTACTCAAAAAAGCCCTCATCGACGACTGGCAGGGATTTTTGGATAAAGCCCGTGTGCAGCCGTGAGGCTAACAAAGGTTGTTTAATGTGAATGATGGTTGAGGTATGTCAACCATTTCCACACATCAAAAAAGGGGGACCGAATTGCTTCGGTCCCCCTTTTTTGATGCTGTAGGCAGCCAGTAGGTTTGAAGGGCTCGCTACATTACATTCACTATAAACTCAAAAGAAAGTGCCTACTTTAAATCGGCCAGTTGCTGCACGTTGCGTTTGGTGTCGATACGGGCCGCTTTGGCGAGTTCAAGGGCTTTCTGGGCCGCTTTGCGGGCTTCGGCGTCTTTGTTGGCACGGTGTTGAGCCTGTGCCAGCTCATAGTACAGGTCGGCCTGCTCCTGAATTGTGGCTTTGTTGGTGCTCAGGGCTTTGTTGATCCATTTGGTCACCGTCGGCACATCGCTCGGGTCGGGGCTTTGTTTGTTAAACAACCGCGAGATGTACAGGTATTCAGCTACTGAAAGCGGAAAATTGGTGGCCTGACTGTCCATCCGGGCAACGGCCTTGGCGGTCTGACGGGCTCTGAAATGAGCGTTCACTTCGGGGAGCAGGGTGCGGTTGGCAGCGACCTTCGGGTCGATTCCGATGCGTACCAGACCGTCGCGTACCTGCATGATTTTATTGATTGGGAACTGGGCCCCACGACCGCTGTACAGGGTCGACATCAGAATGTTTTCAGCTACGTTGCGCGGCTCCTGGGCCCCATAGGCTTTGTACTGACCAATGTTGTTGATCAGGTTCTGAGCCAGAGGGTTGTCCATATCCATCACCAGTTTCTGGGTAACGAGCCAGTTGGTTTGGCTCGCCAGTTGGTTGGCGGGTTGCTGACGGGCGTACTCTTCCATCACCCGAATGTTCGTGACGGTATCCGTGGTCACCTTAGCAAACATGCCGTAGTCGATGAGGAAATTGCCGTTTCGGTCGCCGTTGGCAAACCGCTGCCGGAAATTGGTGCCACGGGCGGCCGGGTCGAGGGCTTGTGTCCCGTGCCGGATCACCTCATCGGCTGAGTTATTGCTCATGGCCAGGTGCATCAGGTTGCCCTTGTTGTCGAAATACAAAAACAGGGGCAGTGAGGGTACGTAAAGCTTCTTTTTGGTGAGCCAGGCCTGCGTAGCCTTGTTCATGATGTCGAGCTTGGTGCTCACATACTTACCGTTGTAAAACTTACCCACCCGGCTGTCGGCCAGGGTTGGAATAAAGCTCTGGCATACATGGCAGGTTGGGGAGTAAATCTCCACAAATACGGGTTTGCCCGCGCTACGGGCCGTGGCAAATATCCCATCAATTGGCTCCGTTCGGAACGTGATGCCGCCCTTTTGGGCCAACGCGTTGGTCAGGCTAATCAGCAGCAACAGGCAGGTTGCGAATTGTTTCATGGTACAAGTGTCAGGAGAAAATCTCGACGGTCCGGCTCCGGGTTCAGGATGAATATCACTACCCAAAGTCGGAGAACTGCAAGCGTTTAGTGTATCGTTTGTGGTAAGAGTGTTAGCAAAAAACGGGCCGATCCATACCCAAAACGACACACTAAAAACGACAAATGCGTTATGGCTGTTGTTGCTGCTTCATTTCTTCTTTCACCCGGCGGCTCAACACCTGGCAAAGGCTCATGATATCGCGGGCCATGTGCTCATCGCCCGTAGCCGACTCAACGGTACTGGCCAGGCCATCCATGATCTCAATCACGAAGCGCTTCATGTCAAGAACCTCCATGTCTTTGGTCCAGAGGTCCATTTTGAGCGTACCCTGATGGTAATGGTCCCAGATCGAAATGGCAATAGCGCGGGTGTCGCTCAGGCCTTCATTTGGGTTATCGGTGGCATCCCAGTAAATTTTATCGGGTACGTTCTGGGTATCCAGCTCAACGGTAAAGTGAATATCTGACTTCTTCATGGCGCAAAGATACGGAGAGATTTGTCGGGGCTAACGTTCATTGGGGGTATATCCGGCCTAAAGCGTTTTGTGGAGTTAGCTACCAGTACGAATCAAAAGGCCCGGTAATGCCCAGAACCACAAATTCTGGGCATTACCGGGCTCCTCTGGTTGTTTTATGGCGCAATAGGTATTAGCTCCCAAACACCCGACGGAGAATATCGGTAACCCGGGCGGCTGGGTTTTCGCGAATGTTTTTCTCCTCCTGCGCTACCAGCATAAACAGCCCATCGACGGCCTTATTGGTGGCATACTCGGTCAGGTTGGGGTTTACCTTTTGCACCAGCGGAATCCGGTTGTAGGCATTGACCAGATCGCTGTAGTATCTGGTTGTGTTGTTTTTCTTCAGAGCGGCATCGATATCGGGCGTGAAGGCTTTCACCAGCTCCTGCCCCGATGTCCGGCGCAGGTATTGCGTGGCGGCATCCTGTGGCCCGCGCAAAATCCCGATGGCATCCTGGATGGTCATCGACGTGATGGCCTTCACAAAAATGGGTTTCGATTTCTGTGCTGCATCTTCAGCGGCCCGATTCAGCGACATCACAAACCGATCGACCTGCGGGCCGAGGCCAATTTGCCGGAGCCGGGTTTCAACCCGTTGCAACTCGGGCGGAAACAGGATTTTAATGAGCGGGTTTTTGTAATACCCGTCGGTAGCCGATGCCTGATCGGCCCCTTTATTGATACCAACCCGCAAGGCTTCGCGGAGGCCGCTGGCAATATCGGCGTTGGAGAGAGCACCACCTGACGCCGGTTTTGTAACAGCGTCCAGAATCTGCCCGAATACCGAACGGGGCTTTTGCGGAGTCGTGGTGTCCTGAGCGTATGATGTAGCGTGAAGGCACAGCAGAGGCAGGGCCATCAACCAAATTTTCTTTCTCATTCGATAAAGCGTTTTGTACTTTTGACGCATAAAATACCCTAAAGGTTTAGCCTTTGGGCGAAAATTTAGACCTCAACCATGACAGAAATGGTCCGCGCCGAGGTCATCACCATCGGCGACGAAATTTTATTCGGTCAGATAACCGATACAAATACGCAGTGGATCAGCACTGAACTCACCAATCTGGGGATTCGCACGGTGCGCAAAACGTCGGTTGGCGATGGAGCCCCGGCTATTCTGGAAGCACTGCAAGAAGCTCACAATCGGGCCGATCTGATCATTATAACCGGCGGGCTGGGACCAACCAAAGACGATATCACCAAGAAAACGCTGTGCACCTATTTTGGGGTTGGCATGGTACGGAACGAGGTGGCCCTCGAACTGGTAACGAGTTTCTTCGTGAAGCGCGGCCGCGAAATGACCGACCTCAACCGGACTCAGGCCGATTTGCCCGCCAATGCCGAATATATTCAGAATGACTGGGGCACGGCCCCCGGTATGTGGTTTGAACATCAGGTAGGCAACAACGGCCGCAGCGTAGTGTATGTGTCGTTGCCGGGGGTGCCCTTTGAAATGAAGAGCCTCATGAAGAACCGGATTCTGCCGAAGTTGCAGGAACGGTTCGAGACGCCCATTATCAAGCACAAGATGATTCGGACGGTGGGGATTGGTGAGTCGTTTCTGGCCGAACGCATTGAGGCTTGGGAAGATGCACTCCCTCCGCACATTCGGCTGGCATACCTGCCGCATTTCGGGCAGGTACGATTGCGGCTCACCGCGACGGGCTCAGCAACGGATACCGCCCGGCTCGACCGCGAGCTGGCGGAGCAGGTAGATAAGGTAATGCCCCTGATTGGGGAGTATGTGTTTGGGTTTGATACCGACGAACTCGAAACCGTGGTAGGGCGGTTGCTGGTAGAACGCGGGCTGATGTTTGGTACGGCCGAAAGCTGTACGGGTGGGTACATTGCCGCCCAAATCACCAAAACGCCCGGTTCGTCGGCGTATTTTCAGGGAAGTATCGTGAGTTATGCCAACGCTGTCAAAGTGGGGCAACTGGGTGTCGACCCGGCTACGCTTGCCGAGCATGGTGCCGTGAGCGAACAAACCGTACGGCAAATGGCCGAAGGGGCGCGCCGGGCATTGGGTGCCGATATTACCCTGGCTACCAGCGGTATTGCCGGGCCCGATGGCGGTACGCCCGACAAGCCCGTGGGTACCATCTGGATTGCATGCGCTACCCCCGACCGAACCGTGACTCGGTTGCTTCGGCTGGGGCAGTACCGCGATCAGAATATTCAGCTCACCACGGCCTACGGGCTAAACATGGTGCGTGAACAACTGCTTGCTTCATCAACATACACTTCATAAAACCACAACGATTTAATCATGGCCTTAGTCGACATGGTGATGCCCAAAATGGGCGAGAGTATCATGGAATGCACGGTTATTCACTGGCTCAAACAGCCGGGCGAACGAATTGAAGCCGACGATTCCATTCTGGAAGTAGCGACCGATAAAGTCGATACCGAAGTGCCTGCCACCCATGCGGGTATTCTGAAAGAGTGTCTGGTGCAGGAGGGCGATGTGGTGCCCGTGGGCGCTCCGATTGCCCGGATCGAAACCGAAGCGTCTGTTTCGACCGAATCCGCGGCTCCCGTTGCCCCGGCCGACTCGGCCCCGGCCCCGGTTGCACCGAATCTGGAAGAGGAGCACGAGCCGGCCGTACTTGAGGTGGCTCAGGGGCTGGAATCGAGCATTGCATCGATGCGTTCGCGGCCTGACCTGGCCGATGGTCCCTCGTTTGCGGGTCGGTTCTACTCGCCTTTGGTGCTGAGTATTGCCAAAGAAGAAGGCATCGGCCGTGAGGAACTGGACCGGATTCCGGGCACCGGAGCCGAAAACCGACTGACCAAAAAAGATATTCTTGGGTATCTGGAAAACCGGTCGGCCGAAGTAGCGTCAGCGGCTCCGGTACCTGCCCCCTCGGCTGCCCCCACGCCGGTATCACCGGCCCCGGCAACGCCGGCACCGGTAGCTAAATCACCCGCTACGGTATCGCTTAATGGCCAGGCGGATATTATCCAGATGGACCGGATGCGTAAGATGATTGCGCAGCGGATGGTGGAGTCGAAGCAGATTTCTCCGCACGTCAGCTCGTTTGTGGAGGTGGATATGACGCCCATTGTGCAGTGGCGCGCCCGCCTGAAAGACGAGTTCAAGCGCAAAACAGGGGAGAACCTGACCTTTACGCCTATTCTGATTGAGGCACTAGTGAAGGCTATTAAGGACTTCCCGATGATCAACGTTTCGGTCGACGGCGACAATATCATCGTCAAAAAAGCGATTAACATCGGTATGGCGGTAGCCTTGCCCTCGGGTAACCTGATTGTTCCCGTGATTCACGATGCCGACAGTTATAACCTGGTGGGGCTGACTAAAAAAGTAAACGACCTCTCGAAGCGGGCCCGCGAAAACAAGCTCACCGCCGACGATCTGGCCAACGGTACCTACACCATGTCGAACATTGGAACGTTTGGCAACATCATGGGCACGCCCATTATTGTGCAGCCACAGGTAGCAATTATGGCGTTCGGAGCTATTGTGAAAAAGCCCGCTGTGATCGAAACTCCTCAGGGCGACCTGATCGGTATTCGGCAGCTCATGTTCCTGTCGCATTCGTACGATCACCGTGTGGTTGATGGGTCGCTGGGCGGGCAGTTTGTGAAGCGGGTTGCCGATTACCTCGAAGGCTTCGACACCGACCAGAAGATCTAAGCCCTTATTGATTATTTCAACGGATTGTTATGAAACAACGCATTGCCATCGACATGGACGATGTCATGGCTGATACTTACGGCAAGTTTGCCCAGCTGTACCTGCGGGGTGAGGCTCCCCGTTACACGCTCGAAGAATTGCGGGAGAAATCATTTCACGAGCTTCTGGACGAAGGAGAGTTTAAGACTCTGTTTCAGAACGTCCATGAGCCGGGTTTTTTCGCTGATATTCCAGTGATGGAAGGCGCTCAGGACACAATTGCCCGCCTAATGGAACGCTACGATGTATTTGTGGCCACGGCCGCTATGGAGTTTCCGAACAGCCTACGCGAAAAGTACGACTGGCTGGCGCGGCATTTTCCGTATATCCACTGGCGCAATATCATTTTCATGGGCGACAAGAGTATTCTGGGAGCCGAGTACCTGATCGACGATTTGCCGCGTAACATCAAGACATTCGCTGGGCAGGGGTTGTTGTTTTCGGCCCCGCACAACCGCGACGAAACCGAGTATAAGCGCGTTAACAACTGGCAGGAGGTAGCTGACCTATTGCTCTAATGGTCGCTTCGACAAAGAGTTTCACATCAAAAACCAGGCGTTGTGCTTTGGTTTACAGTGTTCTGTTTTTAGCTTAGTGGTTGTGGGTGTTGGAGTGCCCAAATGGGAGGCTCCAACACCCACAATCGTCTTGTGCGACCCCAACAACTTTACGTACTATTGCCTGCCAAACGTATGCATATTGCCATTACCGGAAACATTGGCGCGGGTAAAACCACGCTGGCCCAACTTCTTGCTACCCATTACGGCTGGGATGTCCTGTACGAAGCCGTCGAAGGAAACCCTTATCTGGCCGATTTCTACGGCGACATGGAACGCTGGTCGTTCAATCTTCAGATTTATTTTCTCAACAGTCGGTTTGAGCAGGTAAAAACCATTCGCGAAAGCGGTCGGAGCGTTATTCAGGACCGTACCATTTACGAAGATGCCTACATCTTTGCCAGTAACCTGCACCGGAGTGGCAATATGAGTGAGCGCGATTACGAGACCTACCGCTGCCTGTTCGACAATATGGTAAGCACGGTGCAGGCCCCAGACCTGATGATCTATCTCCGGGCCGATTTGCCCAAACTCATGGGGCAGATTCGGAAACGGGGCCGCTCGTTTGAGCAGTCAATTGGTGAAGACTATCTGGACAGTCTGAATGTATTATACGAGGAGTTTGCCCGTGAATACACCGCCGGTGAGCTGCTGATTATCGACGTGAATGAGCTGGATTACGCCAACCGCCCTCAGGATTTACAGCACGTCATCGGGCGAATTGACGAACGTCTGGGCGTTAATTCCTAAGAAGCTGGCAGTATCACTAAATAGCCATCGCGGGGTCACAACATCGAACGTTGGCCTCGCGATGGCTATTTAATTAACGTGAGTTAAGGGCAAAATGCGTATCAATCAGCCATTATCCATAATTCACGTTAATCACAGGTTGAGTAACGCTTTCAGTTTATCGTAAAAACCGGTATTGGCAAACGTAAACCGCTTGTGCAGCACGTAGTTGTTCAGAAAGCTGAGCCCCATACCGATTACCTGAGCACCCAGTTTGTTAAAATTGACCTCCTTTACCGAGTACGGAATCGTAAAAATATACTGGTCGAACTGGGTAGCCGTAAAATCATAGATCCACGCCGATCCGTACACCGTAATGATGCAGGAAATGACGGATACCATCGTGAATTTGACCATTTCACGCTTGGTTTGCGCCGAGTTGCGGGCATTAAAGGCGAAAAGCTTGGTCAGAAAAAAACCGGCCGCAAACGCGACAACATAGCCGATAAATAAGGCCTGTACGTACGAAATAGGGAACCACTCCTGTAGCAGGCTGCACACGACCAATTGCATGGAAGCGCCAATGGCTGCGACAATAAAATAAGCGATGACATCCCGGCGGTTAAAGAGTTCACTTGCCATGGCGGGAGGGGGTCAGACAAGTGATAAAATGCGTAATCTTCACAGAATAAGTAGGTTGCAATAAGCAGTTGGCCAATGTTTGCCAAATTAGCATTGTACCAGTTGGGCAAAACAGACGCTCCGGTTGAAGCCTGCTTTTCCGACAATGGGCCGGAAAAACGTGAAAAAATGGGTTCGTGTCCGACTTCGGACCGTCAAAAGTAGCACCAAAATACGAGTTACGTCGGGTGCAATGTCTTCTTTCTTAGGGTGCGGTGTGCGCCTAAGCTCGTGAATCAGCCCGCCGAGGTTGAGTTGGGGTGAAGGCAGTTCTGCCAGTACTCAATAATGAGCCGGAGTTGTCCCTCCACAGCATCCAGACCAGTAGCCTTCCTGAAAAAGCCCTGTACGCTCAGCTGATACGCAAAATTGACTTGCTCCTGAAGGTCTTCTGCCCGGCTGGTAGAGGTATAATACACAAACGGAATCGCCTTTTGGCGTAGATACTCATCTTCGTTGATGCGCTGGCGTAGGTCGATGCCATCCATGAGTGGCATTCGGATATCGCACAGAATCAGAAAAGGTGTTTCGGGTGTTGCAGCCAGATACTGGAGCGCATCGAACCCGGTACGGAAAAACCGCACCGGGTTAGGTAGGCCCAGCCGACCGATTATATCGCTGATAATTAGTTGATCGTCGTCATCGTCTTCAATAGAAATAATCGGGCCGTGGAGAGACATTCTACGTAGTAATTAGTGAGAAACTGTATCGTAAATTGTCCAAAAGTAAGGTGTGTTATCGAAACCGGATTGGCCGTAGGCTCAATAGGCGGCAAAGTTTAGCCGACGGAATGCGTTTGGGAAGATTCACAAACGGAGTTGACTGGGGTCGGCTGTTAGAGGGGCGAAGCTACAGATGAATGACTGTTTGATAGGGGAGAGTTAGGGGTGTTACTACTTGCGTTGTATATTACGAGTGTGATTTAGCTACTCAGGTTATACCACCTCCACAAATCCAAATGAAACCCACGAATCTAATAGTCACGCTATTGATGGTTAGTGCCTACTTTGGTATGGTTGGCTTTTCCAGTGCTTCAGTAGTCGGCCTGATAGTTGCCCTTGTTTTATTGGCGAGTAAACGCAAGTTTTGGTTCGACTAAAACCCAATTGGTTAAGTAAACGCAGGGTTGAGGTCAATTATAAAGTTTGGGCTGTAACAGAACTTGTGTCACAACGTACATTTACCTGACCTATGCAAGATTTGATCGATTACGCGCTCAAAAATGGTATTACCTTACAGAGCCAGGGAGATTGTCAGTTTTGTGGGGCCAATGTTGCTGGGGGCGTTTTTGAATGTCACGCCAATGCTCACCACCTAGTTGAACTCCTTGACTTCAATAATCCGCTCTTCTACCAAACCCGCTTTTTAAGTGTGGATGCCATGGCTTTACAGCATAGCGAGATTCATGGCCCCTGGAACAATCATATTCATTTGACAAGGTTGTTTCTGATATTTGAGAAGGAAGTCCAATGGACCTACCTAAAAACCCCTTTGTTGAGCGTAGTTATAAACCAGTATAAGAAAAACAAAAAAGAGTTTCTGACACCTCCTCCTTTGCAACACAGGGGCAATCTGACAACGTCAGATTTAGTGGGTCTTACTTCGACTCAGGATTGTGTCAGACTGGTACGACAATGGGCAATGGATGTCTACACGTCATATAGCGACCATCATCATCTCGTCTCATTGATAGCCGATACGTTCCTGACCAGGTATCATTAGCCGTAACACATGATCCATAAATACCTACTTTGACGCATTTAGCGGGGGACTTTGTCTGATGGTTTACTAAATACTCACCAAGCCTATCACGATAGGTGAAATACGGAAAGGCTCGTTTTAAAAGCCCGTGGGGGCAAACTGATCTACGGAGCGATCTCTAAATTGATGGAGGCCCTGCTATAGAATATGTTACAGGGTATGAAGGAGTGGCTGGAGGGGAGGTAGGCTTGCGATAGAAGCATCAGCGTTGTATCTTGATGGTCGTACTTGAATGGGTTGATAACATAATACTCACTTATACAACAGATTTATACCTCATTTTTTTGTACCCTTTATAGAGTAAAAAGACAACTGCTATCACATTAAGGATACTCCAAATATTTAAAGTAACTATAATAGTTTTGTCAAATAGCGTCAAACTATTCCAGCTCCAATATTCACCTTTTGATTCATCATAGTTATCATCGTAATCCATTAGAGCAATCCCTAAAGCAAAATACACAAATAAATCAATTACAAACAGCATTACTGTAATCAAGATTACTTTCAGTTTTGACATTTCTGTAGGATTAAAACTTTTCTAACACAAGATTAAAGAGTCAGGTAGTCAATATTAGAATAATTTAATAACATAAGGTGAGCTATATAGCTCACCTTCGGAAAGTATAAATTAGCCTGTTTTTGATTGGTTGTACTGTACAAAGTTGACAGCTCTCTACGAATACTCTTGACCGCCACCCCATCAGGTTGGCGGTTTTTTCATGTCCTATTTTACCGGAGGTAGGTGTTTTTCCTTCGTCGCTGGATAATCAGATTAAACAAAAAGGAATACCTCAACCATCGCATCAACCGGAAACGAAAAGAGCCGCTTACATCAATGTGTAAGCGGCTCATAATCTGTTTCTTGAGTGACCACGGGGAGACTCGAACTCCCATGCCGTGAAGCACCACCCCCTCAAGATGGCGTGTCTACCAGTTTCACCACGTGGCCATTTCCTTGAACTGGGTGCAAATATAGGGCAGTAGAATAGCTTTGTCAACCCGTAGATAGATAATTCACCCCAATGACCCTATTACCAGTTAGTCGCTTCGGGCCCTATAACTAATTCGTAATCACGGGATGAAGTGCTTATTTTGGGGGTAAAACAGCCCATAAAAATTGTCAAAAAAAGCCGAAAAATGACCAAAATTTTGTAATTTAGACCTTCATTTAAGCGCATACGGGCGGGGCTGGTCAGTTAGCTCAGCCTCTCACAAACCCGATTTTTGGATCAATCATTATGGCATTAGAATTAGTCGGTAAGCTGCACAAGTTGTTGCCGGAAGTAACGGGTCAGGGACGGAACGGAGCCTGGAAAAAGCAGGAGTTTGTTATCGAAACAGCCGATTCACAATTCCCTAAGATGGTGTGTCTGTCTATTTGGGGCGACAAAACGGACGATCTGAAACAGTTCGCGCTGGGCGATACCCTCAAAGTGACCTTTAACGTGGAGTCGCGCGAATACAACGAGCGTTGGTACACCGAAGCTCGGGCGTGGCGCGTCGAACTCGACAATGGTAGTGCGGCTCCGGCAGCAGCGGGCGCACCGCGTCAGTCGTCGGGGGCGTCGGCTCCGCAGGCGCGGGCAGCTTCGTCGCCGATGCCGTTCAGCAGCACTTCGTTTGATGAAGAGACGAACGATTTGCCGTTCTAAGCAGAACCGATAGTTTACACACAGGGCCGATAGATAGAGAACGCACCGTTCTCAGTCTGTCGGCCCTGTTGCGTGTTGGTGCGCACAGATATATGTATGTGAGCGACTGCCTGGTGCCAACAGTAAACGTGTATTGTTCTGCCGGTTGTAGGAGAAGTTCATTACAGCAGGTTTGCCAAAAAAAATTTCTGACAGGATTACAGGATAAACAGGATTTACTCAGGCCGGAGAAAATCCTGTTTATCCTGTAATCCTCCGGGCCGCCGACCGGTCAGAAAAAGAAACTTGTCCTATGCTCAGGATTGTCAAATCGGCTAAAAACACGAAAGCCCCGAGGTCGGGGCTTCTTCGTGATCCGGCTGGGATTCGAACCCAGGACCCATACATTAAAAGTGTATTGCTCTACCAGCTGAGCTACCAGATCGGTTAGTTTGCAAGGTCAGTCAGAGAATAAACTGAGCGTTGCTACTGGTTACTGTTACTTTGGTGATCCGGCTGGGATTCGAACCCAGGACCCATACATTAAAAGTGTATTGCTCTACCAGCTGAGCTACCAGATCGATTACTTTTGTATTTCAGTTGGCAATCGTGACTGCTTTCTGAAATCGTGGTGCAAAAGTATGCCCTTTATTTATTCAATGCAAGCCCCTACTCTCAAAAAAAGCCTATTTCTCGTTTTTTTTCTTTGTCAACTCGTGTTTACAAGCTGGGGCGCGGTGTCGTTACGAACGGCTGATTCGCTCTTCGCGCTGGGTCGTTTAGACGATGCTGTTCTGCTTTACGAAGCGGCATTGGCTGAGGGTCAGATGGCTACCGATCCGGTACTGCTTAAGCTGGCGTATGCCGCCGAACGGAACAACGATCCGGCCCGGGTCCTTTTCTACCTGCAAATTTTTTTTGATCGTCACCCGAACGAATCAGTACTGCGGAAGATGAATGAGGTGGCTCGGTCGAATGGGTTGATTGGTTATGAAACCGATGACCTCAATTATTTTTATTTATTCTATAAGCAGTACGGTATTTACTTATTGCTGTTTCTGCTTGGCTTGGGTATATACGTTTTTGTGATACTCGTGCTGAAGATGGCCCGCAAGGAGTTTTCACCTGCCCGGCACAAGTGGGTCGTGCTACTATACCTGATTACATTGCTTTTGTTTGTCAATTTGCCCGAGGGTTACCGGTCAGGCATTACGAGCCGCGATCGGGTGTATCTACGGCAACAACCTTCGGCAGCCGCACCCGTATCGGAGGTGATCGGGCGCGGCCACAAGGTGAATATTCTCGGTAGTGAAGATATTTGGCTCCGTATCTTCTGGAACGATCGGCTGTACTACGTCCGTAAAGATCAGGTTTGGCTTATTTAAAGGGGCGCGTTGTGATGCGTCGGCTCTGTAACCTTACCGTTTCAGGGGCGAGTTCTTTTCTTTAGCCAGCGTGTTGTACACGAGGGTGTCGGTGAGTTTGGGGAAAAGCTTGTTCAGGAAAACAGTCAGTTTGCCCTGTGCTGTCAGAACAAGCTCGCGCTTCCGGTGTTTCACTGCGCGCAGAATATGGTCGGCACACTCTTCGGCACTCATCATTTTTTCTTCGTCGCGCACGGTTTCGCCTGCTTCGTGCCCCGATGCGTCGAGGGCCGCCGTGCGGATGTTTGAGCTGGTAAAGCCTGGGCAAGCCGTCAGCACATGCACGCCCGAATGCAGCAACTCGGTGCGGAGAGCTTCCAAAAAGCCATTCATAGCAAATTTAGACGCCGAATAGCCCGCCCGAACCGGTAAACCCCGATACCCCGCAATTGACGAAATTCCGACAATCGAGCCTTTTGTTTTCAGGATATGCGGTAAGGCGTAGCGCGTCGCGTACACGGTGCCCATATAATTGATGTCCATCACTTTGCGGAACACTTCAGGGTCGGCGTCAACAACCATCGAGCGCATAGTAATGCCGGCATTGTTGATCAGAATATCCAACCGGCCGTAGTGGGCCACGGCTTCATCAATCAGTTTGACAACGTCGGCCTGTACACTGACATCGGCCGTGAGAGCGAGATTGTTAATGCCTGCCTCGGTTAATTCCTGGCTGACAGTAGTGAGCGCATCAGGCTTACGGGCGCAAATCACGATAGAGGCTCCTTCCTTACCAAATGCGAAGGCCAGCGCCCGCCCGATTCCAGACGAAGCGCCGGTAATCAGGACAACTTTTTGTTGCATAGAGTGGGTGACGTTAAACCGCAAAGATAGGCACCAGGCCGCGTGATACCGGCTTTACCCCTTACCTGTATAAGGTTACGGTACCTTTCCACTGTTGCCGGGTGTACTTAATGAGATAATAGTAGACTCCCGGTGTTGTGTTGGCTCCCGTCCAGCGGAAGTTGCGGTCTTTGGTTCGATATACCACCTGACCCCACCGATTGACAATCTCGACCGACTGAAACTGCTCCGAACAATTGTCGGCGGGTAGGTCGGCTACCGACCAGAAATCATTGATACCGTCGTTGTTGGGGGTAAATACGTTCGGGATATTCAGGGTGTAATCCACGGTTGGGTTTTTCAGGCGAACCGTTACGGAGGTTGTATCGGCGTGTTTGGGCTGACAGCTCCGGTCGTCGGCCACAAAGTCGAACACAAACGTAGCTTCTTCTTTACCCTGGAGGAGTTCGCAGGACGGTTGCCACAGGAAGCCCGACTGGAGCGAGGGCCGACCGAACAGATCACGCCAGCTGACGCCCAAATCGGCCATACTACCTCCACGAACGGTACCCGTGAGCCGGATGGAGTCACGGTCGGGATCGTTGCCCAACACATCGAACTGGATCGTTGAGCGGGTTTCATCGGCCGGATTAAGCGTTAGTTCGATAACCGGATTAGGAAGGCTGGTGCGGATGGTGGGCGGTTGGCTGGGTAGCCCCACGGCCGTCAGGTCGACGGTAACGGTGTCACGGAGAGTACGGTTGCAGCGGGTTTTGGTCACCACAAAATCGACGAGGTATTTTCCGCGTGTGGCCTGCGTACAGCTCGGACGCCAGACGAACGGTTGGGTAATGCGGCCCGAGCCCGAGCCCGTAGCAAAACTCATATTGGCCGATGCGAGCGTAAACCCTCGCCCAATAGCCTGTACCGAGACAATATCATTATCCTGATCGGTGCCAACTACGTTAAACGAGAGCGAACCACCCACTGTCACCTGGGCTTTGTCTTGCGGGAGCGTGGTGACCACCCGAGGCCGGTTAATTGGGGCAGCAATCACGTTTAGCTGAACTAGCAGGGTATCGGTCAATCCTTGCGGGCAGCTTTCGTCGGTAGCCCGAATCGCGAGCGTTACCCGTCCGCTTACCCCGTTGGTGAGGCAGCGGCCAAAGCAGAACTCGGCCCTGACGGTATCGGTACCGGTGCGGGTAGTTACGATGTTGGGAGTAAGCGAAAGGCCCGGCAGGGTGCCGCTGGCGTTGGTAATGGTGATGCGCTGGTTCGGATTGGGGTCGGTCAGGAATAGCGTGAGGCAGTTCTGGTCGGCTTCGTTGATGGTCAGTACCGTGCCGCGTTTGTAGTATTCTTTCGCGCCCTGCGGTTTCATCAGAATCCGGGGTGGGTCGTTGGGCGGGCAATCGACCACCTGGAGCTGGAAGTCGCGCCGGACTTGCCCAATCCGAACCGGGGGCCGCCCGGCTGTTCGGCGGTATTCCTCTACCAATACCGAGAAAACGTACAAACCCGGCGTATTGGCCACAACGGTAAGTAGTCCCGTGCGAGGGTCGACACGGAGGGGTTGCGTTCCCGGAATGGCGTTGGTAGCCGATAGGCCCGGTGCCCAGCTGACAAGCGGGTAGGGGCCCCCGCGCACACTATTGCTCTGGCTGGGGTCGGGTACAGTGGCCGTACTGTATCCGTTGAGCGGAGTAGCCATCGAATACACCAGGCTATCGCCGTCGGCATCGCGGGCGCTGAAATCAAAACTAAAGGGCCGGTTGGTGCATATATAGTCGCCCTTGGCGATACCGAACGAAGGCGTTGAGTTGACAAACGGTCGGCTGTTTTGCCAGGGTGCGGCAAACTCGAGCCAGAAGGTAGAGCCCGCTCCCCCCGGATTGATAATATTGGCGATGGAATTGTTGCGGCAGCACCGTTCCCAAACCATGTAATAGCCTTCGGGGTCGCTAAAATTATTGGAGAACGTCACGTCGATACTGTACCGGAGTAAACGGGTACGCAGGTTGCCGATAGCGCAGGCTGCGTTGGAGTAGTTGACAAACGTATCGCCCACAAGCGGTAGGGCTACCCGTCCTTCGTATCCGTTATCGCGTTTCCTAAAAACATACACAAACACAGTCTGATCGACGGCTCCTCGGTTCCCGTTGATATCGTCGAAATAGAGGTTCATGTTGATGCGGTGTGAGAACGTGCTGGAGGCCCCCAAATACTGGAGTTCCAGTTCTCCGCCCACAATGTGAGTAGCCCGTACGGTAGTCCAGCTTAGCAGGAACAGAACGGCAATAAGTAGCTTAAAACGAGTCTGTTGGTAAAAAGTGGGCATACGTAAACGTTTTCCAATCTGCACAGGTCCAAAATGTGGGTTAATTTAGCATTTTATTCAGGTATTATGCGAAGAAGGAGTCATAAAGCACCCCAACGGTTGGAAGGCGTTCAGATTGACGCAGTGGCCGCCGAAGGGAAGTGCCTGGTGCGTACCCCTGAGGGGGTTATTTTTGTGGAAGCTGGGCCGGGTAATCCGGCGGTAGCTCCGGGCGATGTGGTCGATCTGCGCATTGTTAATGTGAAGAAACAGTATCGTGAGGCTGTTGCCGAGCGGATTCACTCGTTTTCGGCTGTGCGGGCCGAGCCGTTCTGCGAACACTTTGGCACCTGTGGGGGCTGTAAGTGGCAACATATCCGGTACGAAGAGCAACTGGCATTTAAACAGCAACAGGTTGTTGATCACCTTACGCGGATCGGTAAGGTAGCGTTGCCATCTATTCGCCCAATTATGCCGGCCGACGTACGCCAGTACTACCGGAACAAGCTTGAATTTACCATTGCCGAAGGGCGCTGGATGACGCAGGCCGAGGTAACCTCCGATGAGCGCATTGATCAGCGGGTGGTGGGCTTTCATATTCCCCGCCGGTTCGACAAGGTGCTACCCATTCGGCATTGCTACCTGCAACCCGACCCTTCCAACGCCATTCGGTTGGCGGTTTCGGAATATATGCACGCGCACAATCTGGCGGCATACAACCTTAAAACCCACGTGGGTTACCTCCGTACGCTCATTATCCGCACGGCCGAATCGACGGGGCAGGTGATGGTAACCATGCAGGTGGCGCAGGATAACCCCGACCGGCTGGCTCACTTGCTCGATTATCTGCTCGAACAGTTTCCGCAGATTACCTCGCTCAATTACATCATCAATACCAAAAAGAACGACACCTACGGCGATCTGGAGGTGGTGAATTATGCCGGTACGCCCTACATTGAGGAGCAGATGAACGATGGCCATAGTGCCGACGGAAGCCCGCTCACGTTCCGGGTAGCACCCAAATCGTTCTATCAGACCAATGCGGGTCAGGCTTTCAATCTCTATAAAGTTGCCCGCGAGTGGGCTGGCTTAACCGGGCAGGAGCTGGTGTATGACCTTTACACCGGTACCGGAACCATCGCCCTTTTTGTAGCCCGGCAGGCTCGGCAAGTGGTGGGTGTTGAGTACGTAGAGGATGCCGTGAAAGATGCGCGTGTGAATGCGGAGGTTAACGGCATTACGAACGTGAGTTTCCACGCAGGAGATATGAAGGATTTGCTGACCGACGCCTTTATGGACGAACACGGCCACCCCGATGTAGTCATTACAGATCCGCCCCGGGCGGGCATGGACGAGGCCGTTACCCGTCAGTTGCTTAAGGCTGCTCCCAAACGTATTGTGTACGTGAGTTGCAATACCGCTACGCAAGCCCGCGATCTGGCTATTCTGGACGAAGCCTATCAGGTGAGCAATGTGCAGCCGGTTGATATGTTTCCGCACACGCACCATATCGAAAATGTAGTTTTACTGACGCGCCGGGTATAATTTTAACCACATCATGTAACCCCTTGAGGCAATATGGAAGAACGTGTACGTACACCGTGGTGGTTTGGGCTCGTATTGCTTCTCTGGGGGCAGTCGGTTGGTTTTAGTTTCGGGCAGGCCGGTATTCCCGAACCGACCTCGCCGGGGGGCTCAACGGCACCGGCTGGTACAACTGTGCCCGGCAGTTCTACCGCTTCGGGGTGGCTGCGGCTCAACGGTCGGATAGGCATCAATAACTCCGACCCCCGGTCGAGCCTGCACGTGAGCGCAGGGGATGTGTACATTGACAATATTGGCTCGGGGGTCATTATGCGGTCGCCGAACGGGTACTGCTGGCGTGTAACGATCGATAACACAGGCAACTTTGTCCGAACCCGGATTGCCTGCCCCGGCGAACCGGCACTGACCTCGGAAATGCTGGCGCTTCAGCCCGGCCCGGGCGAGGGACAGGACGCCTTTACGTCGACCTACAGCACTACGGCCATCACCGGCGCTGGTTACGGTATGGCGGTAGGGGCCTGGACAACAGACGGAACCCCGCTTACGTACCAAAGTTATCTACGATTTAACCTGTCGGCCATTCCGGCAACGGCACGCATCGACAGTGCCTTTCTCCGACTGACTTATTACGACATCGCCTGGTTTGCGCCTTCGCCCAACGTGGGTAATAATCCGGTGTATCTCCAGCGCGTGACCTCGGCCTGGGATCAGACAACACTGAATTACGCGTCACGGCCTACCAGTACCACCGTGGGGCAGATAGCCGTTCCGTCGGCTGAGTCGCAACCGGGCGTGTATCAGAAACTTGATGTGAAAAGTCAGGTAGCAGCTATGGTGGCCAACCCGGCTACAAATTTTGGGTGGCTACTGCGCTTGCAGGATGAGGCCCCAGCGCCCCCGTACCGGGCGTTACAGTTCTGCACAAGCGAACACCCGACTCCCGCCAACCGACCTCGGCTGGTGGTGTATTATAGTTTGTAGGGAAGGGGTGAAAAGAAAAAAAGAGAAGGGGGGCTAATGCATGTGATAAACATACGTTAGCCCCCCTTCTCTTTTTACCTATTGTGTTCTCCCAATTAAAACGGCGTTTGCTGATTGGGGTCGGCGTTGCCGAAGTTCGACAAATCGTTGGCGCGGCTGCGTAAAGTGCCACCCGTTGGCGGTATTGGGGGCATACCACCGGGTCCTGACGGGCCTACGGGCGGGAACCCACCCACTGGGCCGCTGTCGAAACTGCTCAGGCCGGTCACGTTGCTTGGGAAACCCTGCCCCTGTGGCACCGGGTCGAAATAAGTATCGAGGTCGCAGAACTTAGTGAATCGGTTCACAAACCGAAGCTGAATCGTGTCGAGCGAGCCCGAACGGTTTTTGGCTACAATCACCTCACCAATACCTGCCGTAGAGTTACCGGCTTCGTCCTGCGTAATATTGTAGTATTCAGGTCGGTAGAGGAACATAACCATGTCGGCGTCCTGCTCGATGGAACCGGATTCCCGAAGGTCAGACAGCTGTGGTTTTTTATCGCCCCCACGGGTTTCAACGGCCCGGCTTAGCTGCGAAAGGGCAATTACGGGTACGTTTAGCTCTTTGGCCAGGTTTTTCAACGCCCGCGAAATCGATGCAATTTCCTGTTCACGGTTGCTGCCTTTGCTGTTATCGCCCTGCATCAGCTGGAGGTAGTCAATCACAACCATCTGAATGTCGTGCTGGGCTTTTAGTCGGCGGCACTTAGCGCGTAGTTCCAGAATCGACAGGGCGGGGGTATCATCAATAAAAATTGGGGCCTCCGTTAGTCGCTGAATTTTATGGTGAAGCTGGGTCCACTCATGCGGAGCCAGGTTTCCTTTCTTAATTTTTTCACTGTCAATCTCCGCTTCGGCTGAGATCAAACGATTGACCAGCTGCACGGCCGACATCTCCAACGAGAAAATAGCAACCGGCTGCCCAAAATCGACAGCGGCATTTCGCAGTGCCGACACAACAAACGCAGTTTTCCCCATAGCCGGGCGGGCGGCCAGGATAACCAATTCGGTCGGTTGCCAGCCCGATGTAAGCCGATCGAGCGCACTGAAACCCGACGGAATACCGGTCAAACCATCCTTATTGTTTTTCTTAATTTCCAGCTCGTTCAGGGCCTGCCGGACAATGGTGCCCATGTCGGCGTAGTTTTTCTTGATGTTCGACTCCGAAATCCGAAACAGCGACTGTTCGGTTTGGTCGAGCAACTGAAAAACGTCGGTGGTATCCTCATAAGCGTCGCGCAGGATGGTCGAGGCCATAGTAATCATGGCCCGCTTGAGCGAATGCTCCGAAATAACCCGCGAGTGGTACTCAATATTGGCCGCTGAGTTGACTTTGATAGTCAGCTCAGAAACATAACCGGCGCCCCCCACAAACTCCAGCTCGCCCGTTTTGCGAAGCTGCTGGGTCACGGTGAGCAAGTCGATGGGTTCCGAGTTCTGAAACAGACTCAGAATGGCGCTGTAGATACGCTGGTGGGCTTCTTTGTAGAAACTCTCCGGCTTCAGAATGTCAATAACTGCCGAGAGGGCATCCTTCTCAATCATGAGGGCCCCCAGAACAGCCATTTCGAGGTCGGTAGCCTGCGGGGGGAGCTTGCCCAACCCGGTGTCAAGCCGGTCTAACCACCCATTGCCTGATTGTGAACGAGTTCCGCCAAAGCCAGGGTTTTTTCGTAAGTGCTGATTGGGTCGTGCGTTTTCCATGATTAACACAATGTTACGCAATGTTTGGGGTCAAAGGCAACTCCCCCGGCCGATAAAAAAGGAGACTTTATCGTACGTTGCCCGCTAACGTGCTGGTAATAAAAGAACTCCCCCGAAGCGGCTGTCTATTAAAATCGGCTAAAGGACAGTGGCTCCGGGGGGGCTTCAAAGTAGGGATCGGTTGGGTTAACGACCCCAGCTGCCGGGGTCTTCACGCCAGGCACCGAGCGAGCTTAATTGCTCGGCCTGTACGTAATTCATGCGTTGGGCCTCTTCGATCAGGGCCGAGTAATCGCTCAGGCACACCAGCGGAACGTTGGCGTTGCGGAAGTTTTCGTCGGCCAGCGGAAAGCCATACGTAAAAATGGCGGCCATTCCCAGCACGTCGGCACCAGCCTGTCGGAGGGCTTCTACCACCTTAAGCGAGCTGCCGCCCGTCGAAATCAGGTCCTCAATCACAACTACCCGTTGCCCGGCTTCAAACCGACCCTCAATCTGGTTACCCATGCCGTGTTTCTTCGGCTCGGGCCGCACATAACAGTACGGCAGATTAAGTACATCGGCCACGAGAGCCCCCTGAGCAATGCCCGCTGTAGCCACGCCCGCGATGATGTCAGCTGTTGGGAAATGCTGCCGGATCGCATCGGCTAAAGCGTTTTTGATAAAGGTACGGACCTCGGGGTACGAAAGCGTTACCCGGTTGTCGCAGTAAATAGGCGATAGCCATCCCGAACTCCAGGTAAACGGTTCTTCGGGCCGTAGTTTCACGGCTCTTACTTCCAGCAGATGCCGGGCAATTTGGGAATTAATCATAGGGAATCGGAGAGTTGGTAACCGCCGGTAAACCGCTCCTGAGCGGTTCGTGTGGCCCGGCAGCCGGTTTATTCGTCGTCGACGCGGGTGACCAGGATCTTATCGATCCGGCTCTTATCCATATCGATAATTTCGAAGCGGTAATCCTGCCAGCTGAAGGTTTCGCCGGTTTTCGGAATGTCTTTCAGAATATGCAGGGCAAAGCCGCCGAGGGTGTCGAAGCCAGTCAGGTCGCGCCGTTTCTGTTCCGACACGTTTATGTCGAAGTGATTCAGGAAATCGTCGAACGGCAGTTGGGCATCGATCAGGAAACTGCCGTCGGCTCGCTCGCTGATCTCGTAATTAAACTCGCTCGTTTCCGAAATATCACCCACCAGCGCGTCGATAATGTCGTTGAGGGTCACCATGCCCAGTACCCCGCCGTACTCATCCACAATAATGCCGACATACTGCCGCCGTTCGCGAAAGCGTTCGAGCACCTGGTAGGCCCGGTTGTTTTCGGGAATAAAGAGCACCTCGCGGCTGATGGCTTCGAGGTTGTTTATTTCAGTGTTGAGGTCTTTACCGAGCAGGTCTTTCGATGCAACCAGTCCAACCACCTCATCGACAGAACCGTTGCAGAGGGGGTAGGTAGAGTGTTTGTAGCTAATGACTTTTTCGATGTTTTCCTCCGGGTCGGCCTCAAGGTCGAGGTATACGATTTCCTGCCGGTTGGTCATCAGCGACGTAATGCGTCGGTCGCCGAGCTGGAATACGTTTTGCACAATTTCCTGCTCGATTTCTTCGATGACCCCGCCCGTGGTGCCTTCCTGAATCAGACTTTTGATTTCTTCTTCTGTAACGGCACTTTCGTTTGGTTTAATGCCCATCAGTTTGATCAGGCCGTCGCTCGAAACGCTCAGCAACCCGATAAATGGCGAGGTAACGCGCGACAGCACGTTCATTGGCCCGACCATGGTTTTGGCAATGCCCTCGGGGTTTGAGAGGCCGATTCGTTTGGGCACTAGTTCGCCCAGAACGAGTGAGAGGTACGTAAGCCCCAACAGGACCAACGCAACCGCGATGGGCCGCGAGTAATCGCCTACGTACGGAAACTGGGCAACAAAGTTCTGAACGTCGGTAGTGAGTTGGTCACCACTGAAAATACCGAGTAAGATGCCAATGAGGGTGATACCGATCTGAACGGTAGATAAAAAACGGTTGGGCGAGTTGGCCAGATCAAGGGCTGCCTGAGCGCGTCGATCCCCGTTTTTGGCACTGGTTTCGAGTTTAGCTTTCCGGGACGATACCAGGGCAATTTCTGACATAGAAAAAACGCCGTTAAGTATCGTCAATAAGAGGATTATAAGTATTTCCACAAAGGGAGTTAATTGGCTTGTTGCAAAAATAGCAATTGTCCGCTCAACGCAAACAAAAGCGCTTTTTTCTAATTTTGTTCATCAAACCGAAGGGGCAACAGGTGCAAAGCCGCCCTGTGCCGTCAGAAAAGGTTTTACACGGAACACGTCTGCATGAGATGATTGTATTTATCGACGACCGCCCGATTCGGTTCATCAACACAAAGAAAGCCAACCGCTTAGACGACCTGACTCACTATGATCAGATCGTAGATGCCCGGCTCGAAATCCTGAAAGACGACGCGCTGAAAGGCCATCTGCTGGTGCTCAATGTAGCCCCGACGATGGTGGAAAAGGTGGTAAGTCTGATGCAAACCGCCGATGTGAGCGATCTGCAATCGATCACGCTCATTTGCAAGGATAAAGAAGCCTGCGAAGAACGGTTTGCGAGCCTTTTCAAGGTGGTAAAGGCCGCTGGAGGGGTGGTTTTTAAGAACGATCAGATGCTGCTGATGTTCCGCCGGGGCGTATGGGACCTGCCCAAAGGTAAGCTGGACGATGGCGAATCGTCGCGCGAAGGGGCGGCCCGCGAGGTGGAAGAGGAAACCGGGGTTGTGGTGGCTATCGAAGATAAAATCTGCACTACCTACCACACTTACACCTACAACGGTAGCCGGATTCTGAAGCGGACCAAATGGTACCGGATGCGGCTGGTAGACGACAGCCGAATGGCCCCGCAGGAAGACGAAGACATCGAAAAACTGGCCTGGCTCGACCGGAAGCAGGCTTTGGTAGCCCTGACCAATTCGTTCAGCTCAATTCGTTACGTGATCGATCAGGTGTATCAGGCTACGGTAAACACCCGGTAAAGTCGGGTGTGCTTACAAACACAGAAGCCGGGCGGAGTTGACTCCGCCCGGCTTCTGTGTTTGTGATAATGGATAGGGTAAAATGGAAAAGCCGGGCATTCTTATGAAAAATATTGCTGAAGGCCTTTGCGTCAGCAGGAGTGACCTATCTATAGAGCCACCTTTTTGTACAACAGAGTCCTAAAGGGAGAATGTGTAACTGCTTAATTGTCAGTTGTAAATAACGTGAATTGTGGGGTAATTTGTATTACAACCAGCTGTTTAACAAATGATTGCTGACGCAAGGGCCTTCGACAGGCTCAGGCTGACTGGGGGCTCTCAAGTTTATAGTCAGCCTGAGCCTGTCGAAGGCCCTTGCGTCAGCCATTATGCATAATTCACGTTAAATATTATTACTCATTATGCATTGTCCATTGTCCATTGTTCATTTTTCATTGTCCATTTTTCATTCAATTCCCTCTCTATTACTGATCGAGTTTGTACGGCACAAAGGCGTCTACATTTTTGCCGTAGCGGTGCAGGTCTCGAATTATGCTCGAACTGATGGGGGCGAGGTGGGGTGATGTAATCAGAAATACCGTTTCGACGTCTTCGTACACATACCGGTTCACCTGCGAAATGCTGTTTTCGTACTCAAAGTCGGTGGTGTTGCGTAATCCCCGGAGCAGAAATTTGGCCCCGGCCTCGCGGGCTACGTTGGCCGTCAGCCCGTCGTAGGGCAAAACTGACACCGAGGGATAATCGCGAAACGTTTGCTCGATAAAGCGGACCATATCGTCGAGTGGGAAATACCGTTGTTTATTGGCATTCCGGCCGATACCGATAATAATCTGGTCGAACAGGTTAAGGCCGCGCAGAACAATGTCTTCGTGGCCTTTGGTGAATGGATCAAAGGAGCCGGGAAAAAGGGCAATTCGCGCCATGTTGTGAAACGTAAGGAAGCCGGCACCCGCTGGCCCCGGCAATTGAACAGGCGAAGTAGCGAATAAAATCGTTACGACCGGTAACGACGAAACCGGTTGGGAGTGGGTAATAGGCAAATTTGCTCCGCATAAAGCCGCCGACGTGGAAACAGGGGCAAGGTAAGAATCCAATAATTTCCTACATTGGGCCAAAATTTTAAAAACGTTGCCCCCATGAATCAGCAACCCGTATTAACTGAGCAGGAACGGAATCCGCTGGCTTCCCTCGAAGAGTGGGAAGACGACCTGTTGGCCCGGTACCCCGAAACACCGGCCTCAGTGAATCCAGAGCACAAGACCAAAGAAGAATACCGGAACTACGAGGCTCCTGCCCGTGATACCGTTCGGGAATTTTACCGACTCAATCACCGCTATCAGACGTTCGATTTCGTGCGTGAGAAGCGGGAAGAGTTTTTGGCATTTAACAAAAAAGAAATGACCGTTTGGGGCGTTGCTGAGTTCCTGAACACACTCGTTGACGACTCCGATCCCGATACCGACCTCGATCAGCTTCAGCACCTGCTGCAAACCTCGGAGGCTATCCGCGCCGATGGGCACCCCGATTGGTTTGTACTGACGGGTTTCCTGCACGACATGGGCAAGGTGCTGTGTCTGTTTGGCGAGCCGCAGTGGGCTGTGGTGGGCGATACGTTCCCGGTTGGATGCGCACATTCTGATAAGATTGTGTACTCTGAGTTTTTTGCCGAAAATCCCGATAGCCAAAATGAGCAGTACAACACCAAGTATGGTGTGTACGAGCCCAACTGTGGCCTTCGGAACGTGCACATGTCGTGGGGTCACGATGAGTATCTGTACCACATGACGAAGGACTACCTGCCCGAGCCAGCCCTGTACATGATTCGGTACCACTCGTTTTACGCGCAGCACCGCGAGAATGCGTACAATCACCTGCTCGACGACCACGACCATGAGATGTTCAAGTGGGTGCGGGCCTTTAATCCGTACGATCTGTACTCGAAGAGCCCCAAGCCGCCGGTTGTAAGCGAGCTGAAGCCCTATTATGAAGATTTGATTGCTAAATACCTGCCCGCAACGGTACGTTTATAGTAGAACTTACCCCTATCGGACATTGGATAGTGGGTGTTGGAAAGGTAATAGCATACCCGGTATGCTTTTGCCCCCGACGCCCGGTATTCAATGTCCAATTTTTTTGCCCAATGGCTACCAAACGTTCTCTCCAAACTCCTATACTCGGGCTGGCTACGCTGGCTCTGGTGGTGGTGTCCTGCGTTAAAATGATGCCTGGCAGGGCCGCCAACGATACCGCCCTGATTGTGCGGGAAGACCCCGCCGAAGGCCGTCAGAAAGCCAAAGACATCCGCGAAAAAACGGCCCTGACTGTGGCCGATGGGCTTCAGGTTTCGCTGTGGGCGTCGGACTCCCTCGCGCCCGACCCGGTGGCTATGTCGATTGATGATCAGGGACGGGTGTATCTGACCCGAACTAACCGGCAGAAAAACTCCGAATTTGATATTCGGGGGCACCGCAACTGGATGACACCCTCTATTGGCTTACAGACCGTGGAAGACCGGCGGCAGTTTCTGCGGAGCACATTCGCACCCGAGAAAAGCAAAGAGAACGAGTGGCTAAAAGACCTCAATGGCGATGGTAGCCACGATTGGCGGGACCTAAAAGTAGAGAAAGAGGAAATCTGGCGATTGGAAGACACCGACAACGACGGCATTGCCGATAAGTCGATGCGGATTCTGAACGACTTTTTCGATGAGGTGTCTGACATTGCGGGCGGTTTGCTCGTACGGGCCGAAGACGTGTTTGTTGCTATGGCCCCCGATATGTGGCGGCTTCGCGATACTAACGGCGATGGCGTTCTCGACCAGAAAACCTCCATCAGCACCGGCTACGGCGTGCACATCGGTTTCAGCGGACATAATATGTCGAACCCGATTGAGGGCCCGGACGGGAAAATCTATTGGAACATGGGTGATATCGGGGCCAACATCACCACGGCCGAAGGTGTCAACCATAAGCGTTCTAATGAGGGGATCATTGCCCGCTCGAACCCGGATGGTACCGATTTTGAAGTGTTTGCGGGTGGTTTGCGCAACACACACGAGTTTGTGTTCGATGAATACGGCAACCTTATCAGCTCCGACAACGATGGCGATCACCCCGGTGAAAGCGAGCGGCTGGTGCACGTGGTCGACGGGTCAGATGCTGGCTGGCGTTCCAATTGGCAATACGGTAAGTACACCGATCCCAAAAACAACAGCTATAAAGTCTGGATGGACGAGAAGCTGTTCAAGCCTCGTTGGGACGGGCAGGCGGCTTACATTATCCCGCCCATCATGAACTTCCATAACGGGCCTACGGGTATGGTGTACAACCCCGGTACAGCTCTGGGGTCGGCCTGGAAAAATAAGTTCTTCCTGGTTGAATTTGTGGGCAACCCGGCCCGGTCGCCGATCTGGGCCTTTGGCCTGAAGCCGAAAGGCGCTTCGTTTGAACTCGCTGGTGAAGAGAAAGTGCTGACCGGCCTGCTGCCTACCGGTATTCGGTTCGGACCCGACGGTGCCCTGTACGTGGCCGACTGGATCAACGGCTGGGATACCAAAAACTACGGCCGGGTCTGGAAACTCGACGTAACCGAGGAGCGGAACGACCTGAAAGCACAACGCGCCGAAACGAAGCGGCTCATGCAGATGGCTTACGCAACCCAAACACCCGAAGCGCTGTACGATTTGCTGATGTACCCCGACATGCGAATTCGGCAAAAAGCCCAGTTTGAACTGGTAAACCGGGGCGCAACCGGGGCGGCTCAGTTGCAGAAAGCCACGGCCCAAACGGCCAATCAACTGGCGCGGGTTCACGGGGTTTGGGGAATTGGTCAACTGGCTCGTAAAAACAAAGCCGATGGCAAGCCTTTGCTGGCCCTGCTGCGTGATTCTGACCCTGAAATTGTGGCACAGGCGGCCAAAGTGATTGGCGATGCCGACATGAGTGAGGCTACCGCGCAACTGATCGGGTTGTTGAAGAGTAACACCCCACGGGTGCAGTTTTACAGCGCACAGGCCCTTGGCCGCATTCGCGATCAGAGTGCTATCGGGCCGTTGCTCGATATGCTCAAAGCCAACAACGACGAAGACGTGTATCTGCGCCACGCAGCCGTAATGGCTCTGTCGCGGATTGGGCAGGTAGAGCCTATGGTCGCTTTAGCGAACAGCCCTGATAAATCGCTACGGCTTGCTGCGGTGCTGGTGCTGCGCCGGTTGAAAAGTGACAAAGTGGCCCTTTTCCTAAACGACCGCGACGAGTACATTGTCACCGAAGCGGCCCGCGCTATCAACGACGATGAGTCGATTCCGGGTGCTTTGCCTGCTCTGGCGGCTACGCTGGGTAATACTCGCTTTACCTCGGAGCCTTTGCTCCGGCGGGCTATTAACGCTTGCCTGCGGGTGGGCGGTAACGCGCAGATTGACCAATTGGTCTCGTTTGCGAACCGCAAGGATGTGGCCAAGCCCCTACGTACCGAAGCCCTGGCCACGCTGGGAAGCTGGTCGAATCCATCGGTGATGGATCGGGTGGATGGCCGGTACCGGGGGGCGCTCAACCGCGATGCGGCTCCGGTGCGGGCGGCTTTGCAGGCAAGCCTGAACACGCTGTTGCAGGATGCTGAGCCGAGCATTGTGGTGGCTACTGCCCAGATGATCAGTGGCCTCGGACTGACCAATGCCACGGCACAGTTGGCTACATTGCTGAGCCAGAGTCCATCGGCCGAAGTACGGTCGGGCGCCCTCACGGCTCTGGGCAACCTTCGGTACGCGGGTATGGAGTCGGCTATCAAACAGGGTATGACTGATGCCGACGCTGACGTGCGTACGGTGGCCCTCGGCCTCATGCGTGGGCAGGATTTGTCGGCGGCTACATTGGCTGAGGTATCCCGCACTATTTTCGAGAAAGGCACCGTGAAAGAGCAGCAACAGTTGCTTCAGGTGTTAGGTACCATGCCCTCGGCCAAAACAGAGTCGATTCTGGCCGGGCTTATCGACAAACTGGTGTCGAAATCGCTACCCCCAAGTCTGGCTCTTGAACTGGGCGAAGCGGTCGACTCAAGCCGGTCGGCCCCGCTGATTGCCAAATTGGCCCCGTTCCGTACGGTGGGTACGACCACGGCCGATTATCAGGATGCCCTGTTTGGTGGCAATGCGTTGCTTGGTCGTCGGTATTTCATGACCAACTCGACCGGTCAGTGTGTGCGCTGCCACGCCATCAACGGGCAAGGGGGCGAAGTGGGGCCCTCGCTCACCCGCATTGGCGAACAACTGAGCCGCGAACAACTGTTGCAGGCGCTGATTGAGCCGAGTGCTCGTCTGTCGCCGGGGTACGGGAGCGTAATGCTGACCTTATCCGACGGTCAGACCGTAAACGGCGTGCTGACGGCGGAAAACGAACGCGAACTGGTGCTCAAAACGACCGACGCTGAACCGCTTAAAATTGCGGTGTCGCGGATTACAAAGCGCGAAAATATGCCGTCGAGTATGCCACCTATGGGCTACATCATGTCGAAGCGCGAAATCCGCGACATGGTTGAGTTTCTGGCCAGTTTGAAACGGCAGGAGAAGTAAGGAAATGGGTAATTTTTAGCTGTTTTGAGTGATGGGGCTATTATTGGATTATAGTTTTAACCACTGCCAGGGTCTTTGACCACTGGCAGGGTTTAGAGCGATGAAACCCTGCCAGTGGTCAAAGACCCTGGTAGTGGTTATAGTGGTATTCTGTGACGAATTATAAGAGCAGAAAAAGTAGCAAGCTCTCATCAGTCAATACATTTACTAGCAAGGGGGCCACGGCATACTGCCGTGGCCCCCTTGCGTATGATATGGTTATGGTCTTAATAAAGAGGTCGGTCTGGGCCTCATTGCTCCGGTTACCGGTTCGACGAGCTACCACTGCCCATTTTACTCATAATATCCTGCGAAACCTTGAGGTGGTTTTTAACAAGCGGATGAGCGGCCATTTCGAGGTTCTTCAGGCTGGCGTCTGATGCCTGACTCCGTACCATATCCATCACTTTGTCGAGTTTCTGGTGGCCGTTAACCCCGCTTTCGCGTACATAGGCCATATCAAACTGCGCACCGGCGGCAGTACCTTCCATCTGGGCAATCATCGCTTGAGCCTCGCTGTCGGGGGCTGCCGGAAGCGTAACCCCTTTGGCTGCGGCAATTTCTTTCAGCTTGGCCGCCAGCCCGGTTTGTTCCTCCACCTCGGCGCGGGCCAACTCGCGTACTTCAGGGTTGGTAGCTTTTTCGGCCGCAATTTTACTGACGGCCAATTGCATCATGCCCCCTTTGGCTACTTCCATCATCAGCTTACTGTCGGCGTCGGAAAGTTTGGCACTCGTTGGTCGAATACCCGAAACGTCGGCGGCACCTTTCTTATTCATGCGGTCGAAGTCAGCCTTGCTTTCGCGGCCCACCATGCTGCCCGTTGAGGCTGTAGTCCCCCCCGTGTTCATGCCCGAATTTTGTTGGGCCATAGCGCCCGACGACAGAGTCAGGGTAGTCAGTACACTTAGGCTCAGCGCCCATTGTTGTGAAGTTTTCATGTGCGTTTTTACTAACGTTGGCAAAAAATATAAAATCTATCAAGTTTATATGTAATACTTTGTTCCACCCGGTTGTTCTCCATTCGTCAGCATTTTAATGCGCTGATTAACTGGTCAGGTAAAAACAGGGCCAATAGACTCGATGAGGCCACTTTAAGGCGACGCCATCCTCAATAAAATAAGCATTCGGCCCACGAAGAGCGTTGTTAGAATAGGTGCATCAAACATGCAACGTACTCAACACGATGAAAAGCAGACTTTTTTTAGCCGCGTTGTGCCTGTTTGGCATAACGGCCCGCGCTCAAACCAAACCGGCCACGACCACACCGCCCGCAGTCGTGTCGCTAATCGAAGGCATTACTGATAAGCAATTTATGCCCGACACGGCTTTCGTTGCTTTATCGAAGCAAGACGAAGCCCAACTGGCCAAAGAGCCCGTGGCCAACTGGGGCCTGGCGCAGGAATCGGGCGGGAGCATGACGTACTACAACCTTGTCATTGGCACACTGTCGTACCAGTTGGTGATTACCCGTCCGCCTAAATCGGCGTATCCGATAGCGACCCTGCTCCGGTATAGTACACCCAAATCGAAGCCTGAGCCGCTGGCACGGGGTACTCTTCGGCCGGTGGAAGCCGGAAAGCCAAAGTAAACTGATCCCGGAGGGGTATTTTTTGCATTGGCTGCAACAGGGTTGGGATGGCCCTCGTATTGGAAAATAGATAGTCCGAAGGAAAGAGTTCGGGTACGCCAACCCTGTTCGCAAAATGAGGTGAGCGTATCCGAGTGAATGTGTTCAGGCCGCTCTTCGGCTATATACAGCAATCAAGGCGATTTTTAGAGAGTGACCCGGCTGGTGGTCACTCTCTTTTGTTTGGACGAACCAGACAGTTTCAGTTGACGTGATACAGTTTCAGTTGACGTGATCCGCATTAGTAAAGGGCTATTCGGGTGAATCACGATTGGGTAGGATGGGTTGTACGTATTGCCGTCGCAACCACCGGCTGAGGCCATCAAGACCGGGAAAAAGCACCCGTTCATTGATGTTAGCCTGATCAAGTTTATCCCGGATTTCCCACTTCAAGTCATTAGCGACGGTAATTTTCCGGTACACATCAGGCCGTTGTTCAAGCCAGCTTATCATGCTGATGGTTGGGTTTGAGATGACCGAAAACAAGGCGTACTGGTTCACAATCCGGTCGTCGATCGAGGGCGGCTCAAAAAACAGAGCAAATGGGTGCTCACTACGGGCATCGAATTCGCGCAACGAGTGAATCGGACTGAGCATATCGATAGTAAAGACATCGGCCCCTTCGTCTTCGAGTAATCCACTCAGGGCGGCCGGGAGGTAGCTATGCACTTTTTTGTAGTCAAGGCACCAGATAACCCCATCGGAGTGGTATCGTTCGGTATTAGCTGAAACGAAGTGCAGAGCCACGTAGGGCGAAAAGGTCCAATCCATCAGGCGGGTGGGGAGCCCGTGGTGCTGGGCTACCGAGAGCCAGTACCAGAGTGAGTCTCGCTCAACCACATCGCGGAGGGCATATTTTTTGAAATTTCGTAGCAGGTGTCCCTCAATTCGGGCGCAGTCTTGCCCCATACGCATAAGCGAGGTGTCGAGCACAAACGACTCGTCGGGAAGGCCCCGGAACGCAAAGGGTGGCCTGAACCGGCGGAGCGACGGCATCCAGGCATCTTCGTAGAGCAGGTCCATGAGCTGGTTCCAGGTGGTAGCGCGTATCGAATTCATGGGCGAAACAAATAGTAGCGGTGGTATAAACCGGCTTTACCGGAAATAGAGATGAGTTTACAAAAAAGTGGCTACAAGCCCAACGCGACTGTGGCACGTTGGGCTTGTAGCCAAAAAATAAGTACCGGGCTTTATTCCTTTTTGTGGCCCGACCCCTGCATCTGTTCGGTTTGGGCGTGCCCCTGCGGGATGGGTGGGGCCAATTGGGGCTCCTGTCCGAGTGGCTGCGCCTTAATTTCATGGAATGTGCCGCGCCCATCGAGCGAGGGCCCTTGGGTCCAGCGCCGGTTGGTACCTGCCGATGGTTGCTCGGGGTCGATGTTGGTATTCACAAAGGCGTAGCTAAACTCCTGCACTTCCTGCGCCTGCGGGAAACTATTCGGAATGGGTAGCACATTATACAGGTTACCTTGTCCCAGCTCTTCCAGTACGGCCAGCCACTGTTGCTGGTGCATGGTATCGCGGGCGATCAGAAACGCCAGCATATCTTTCATACCCGCATCGTCGGTCATCTCGTACAGGCGTGTAGCCAGAGTACGCCCGGTGGCTTCGGCCGTTACGTTGGCGAGCATATCCGACGCCATATTGCCCGAACTCACTACCCACGAGCCGTTGAATGGAACCCCGTTGGCATCGGAGGCCAAAGCCCCCAAACCACCCGACAGATAATGGCGAGGGTCGCCCCCGCCCACAATTTTCTCCATGAGTGGGTCATTGCCCACAATTGTGTCGATTACACTGCTGGAAGCCCCCTCAAGGTTCAGACAAACGGCCGTGGCCAGCATTTCGATATGGGCCATTTCTTCGGTACCGGTATCCAGGAGCATATCCCGGTACCGAACCGGCCCGCGTGCGTTCCAGGCTTGGAACAGGTACTGCAAACACACCCGGATTTCGCCTTCAATACCGCCAATGGCCTGTTGCAGAGCGCGGGCAAACTGTGGGTTCGGCTTGTCGACCCGTACTTTGTACTGGAGTTTCTTGTCGTGATAGAACATGCTTACGTCGGTTAAAAAGGGTTACTGATTGCCCGTCCGTGAGCCTGACGTTGTACTGCTATTGCCTGAACCTGAGTTGCCCGTACCCGAGCCGCTGTTGCCGTTGTTGGTGGCTTTGGTGTTTGTTCGACGGGTTTTGGTCGATTGGCTCCGGCGATTCATCTGGCCTTGCCCCGATGTACTGCCCGACTGGCTGCGTACGTCAGTGCCGCCTGTTGTGGTGCCGGTAGTTCCCGTGCCGACGTTGGCGTTGTTGGTCTGCCCGGTGTTACCACCCGATAAGGCACCGGAACCCGATTGGCGGGTGCTGCTACCCGACGATTGGCTGTTCGTACTGGAGCCCGATTGGCGGGTCGAACTGCCCGAAGCCGCTCCGTTATTTGCCTGAGCGTTTGCGTGGGTGGCGGCTACTGCCATGAGCAATGCTGCGGCCATGATTACCTTTTTCATCCGTTGAATTGGTTTATGCCGTTGCCAGTCGACAACCCTTTGTAAAGCCCCAATTCGCCGGATGAGTCTGTCTTCGGGCGGCAATTAGTGAGAAAACGGTTCTGAGGCATGTGCTGGCCGGGGGCGCTCCGAAGCCAGAATCACCGTACCATTTTCGAGTAGGTAAGGTTGCTGTGGGTGCGGGCGCATTTTGGCTTTGCGAACTTTTTTACGCTTCCGTTCGGGGCGTACATACCCGGCCCGGCGCATAGGGTCGTGGGTGATATAGGTGAGCAAAATGGCTGCCAGTAATAGCAAAGGCAGCAGATACATCAAAGGGATCTGGGTTTCCATAACGAATATGTTGAGTGAAGTTGGGCCAGTATGAATGTCGTCTGGACAGGCCTGTCGGGCAAACGGCCTTACGACTATAACGTGGCACCACGAGTTTACTGTAGCTAAATAGAGGGAGCGGTCTGCCTGGGGCCGTTCCCTTACTTCTGGCGAAGCAGCGGGTCGTACTTCGCGCGGTTTCGGGTTGGAATCTGTAGCGGCCTGCCTACCAACGTCGGGCTCATAACGTTTACTCAACCAACCTGAAAAACACTTGGATGACCATGCAATTCCGGCTCTGGCGCTCGCCCAATAGCGATGCTGCCGACCAACCGGCTTCGGCGTACTCGCCCGAAAACAGTGCCGGTCTCGATCAAACCCGTACCTACAATGCGCCCGTAACCAGCAGCCCCGGCGAAACGCCGTACACGGGAAGCCATGCCCCCGATTACAATGCCGAAACGGAGGCCGACGGGGACGGTCCAAGTGGCGAAAACAGTAAAGCCCCCGCCCAACAGGGAGGTGGCCTCTGGACAAGTGGAGGAGCCGTAACAACGGGCACCCCGTATCACGACGAAGACTAACCCGCTATGAAACGAACACGCCTGATTTTACTCTGCATTTTGCCCCTGTGCGGGCTTAGTGCCTGTTTTTTCGGAGACCAAAGCACCACGACCGATGCCGCCAATGATGCCGCGGGTACGGGCGACCCGCACCTGGCTCGCGAGGTATCGGGTGTTTGGCTCTTGAGCACCGACTATAATTACGATCAACGATGTAATTACCTGCCGGTTGAGTTTGTCCGTAATCTCTTTAAACTGGGCGAAGCGGTCGAACTCGAAAAATACGATATGCTCAACGGCTGCGAGGTGCGTTGGGGAGGTGAAAAAGTGACCTTTTCGTTCGAAAAAGACTCGCCTTACGAGTCTACGTTTCAGTCGGAGTACGCGTTCGACCGGCTATTCCAGCCCCAGCGCGTAGCCGAACGCGACTCGGCGGCCCTGACGCTCGGCGTGAAAGAGGGGTCGTATCATGGCCCCAATCCGGAGGGCACAGCCGCCGAGCGGCCCGAATCGGGTATCCGGCCGGGTGGGGGCGTCGGCGATGCGTCGGCTGACAACGATTCCTCGAATCACCCGTCGCCAAACCTGACACCGGCTGCTACCAAGCTGGTGACTCCCGCCCAGAACACGCCCACGGGGGTGGCACTCAATGGTGTGGGCGACAAAGCTATTTGGGAGCCGACCAAACGGACGCTACATGTGCTCTACCTGAATCACATCATGCACGTGACGGCCCCGGTTCGGATGAACGAGCGCGTGGCCCGCGAGGGAGCGGTGAACCTGGCTACCGCGATACTGGGCCGGTTGAATAATAAAGAAGCCTGAGGATCGGCCGTTGCCGACCACCCCCTAACCCCCTCCTGAAAAGCAGGAGGGGGAATGAAACGTCTACTTCGAGCCATTAGCGAGCTGGTAAAAGGCTCATAATGTGGCTTGTAAGGTTTCCCCTCCTGAAAAATAGGAGAGGGTAAGGGGGTAAAAATTAAAAACAATAAACAACGTAAACCGAATACTATGCTGGCTATGAATTACCGGGGCCCCGGGCGAGTCCGAATCGACCATAAGCCCATGCCTGAAATCAAGCATCCTGAAGATGCGATTGTTCGGGTCACACGGTCCTGCATCTGTGGGTCCGACCTGCACCTCTATAATGGCAATGTGCCTGATACACGCGTTGGCTCCACATTTGGGCACGAGTTTATCGGCGTGGTCGAAGAAATAGGTCCCGAAGTGCACAAACTGAAAGTAGGCGATCAGGTACTGGTGCCGTTTAATGTGGCTTGCGGGAAATGCCATTTCTGCCAGCAGGGGATGTTTGGCAACTGCCACGAATCGAACCCGGAGGCTACAGCCGTGGGCGGTATTTTTGGCTATTCACACACGGCAGGCGGCTACGATGGCGGTCAGGCCGAGTTTGTCCGGGTACCCTACGCCAATGTGGGGCCAACGGTGATTCCACCCGGTATGGACCCCGATGATGCCGTATTGCTCACCGATGTGGTGCCGACCGGGTATCAGGCTGCCGAAATGGGTGGTATTCAGCCCGGCGATACAGTGGTGGTGTTTGGTGCAGGCCCCGTTGGGATTATGGCTGCGCGTTGTGCATGGCTGTTTGGGGCCGGCCGGGTTATTGTGTTCGATCAGTACGAGTACCGGCTCGAATTTGTGCGCAACTATGCGCCCTGCGAAGCCTATAATTTTAAAGAGATCGACGATCCCGTCTTGTTCATCAAGAAAATGACCGACTGGATGGGGGCCGATGTGTGTATTGATGCCGTTGGGGCCGAGGCCGCTGGCAGTGCGCTACAAACCATTACAGGTCGCAAAACGCTGTTACAGGCGGGCTCGGCAACAGCCATGCACTGGGCCATTAATTCGGTAAAAAAGGGCGGTATCATTTCGGTAGTAGGGGTGTATGGCCCAACCGACAACCTAATTCCGATTGGCAACTTCATGAATAAGGGCCTAACCATGCGGGGCAATCAGACATCGGTAAAACGGTTGTTGCCCCGGCTCATCGAACACGTGCAGAATGGTGTGCTTAATCCTAGGGCACTCATTACACACCGCGTCCCGCTTGAAGACGTAGCCGATGCCTACCACATCTTCTCCGAGAAACTCGACAATTGTATCAAACCGGTTCTTATCCCCCCTTCAGCCAATGCCTAATCTGGAAGAATTAGCCCCTCAATTTGCCCATATCAAGGGCTGGGGCATCGACGCAGACCCGAAAAATGATCCGACATACCCCATGAAACAGCGCACCAATGCGGAGCATTCGGGGTATTCGTGGGACCGGCCTACGCAGCAGGTAGCCCATGAAGAGGTGTTGCATTCCAACGAACGCCCCGGCCTGACGGCGGTATTTGGCACAACGGTACCGCCAACCGGCCTGAGTGGTGCCCTTCGGCGGTACGCTTTCCAATATAGCGAGTCGAGTTACGGTCATTGGTTACCGCTGCTGCTGGCCGACCGCGTCAATGTGGTCGAAGGTATTATCGACGATTTTAAGCAGGGGCGGGTGCCCAATATTTTCGCTGAAAAGGGCTGGAAATCGGAGTGGAAGCATAACCCGCAGGGGTTGGCAACCAAAGTGCTGATTACGGTAGCGATCACGGCTGGTGTAGTAGCCCTGTTGCGCGGCAACCGGAGCCGTTCGCTGCAACGGGCGTAAACGATACATACAGTTTAAGGGTCAAAGCCCATCCTGACTGGGATGGGTTTTGACTTTTGAGCCTGTTTTCGGAATTAATCAGACCGGTTGGGCTGTTGCCAACGAGTGGGCTGCCTGTTCAGCTCTGCAGAGTATGTGTAATTGACGTTGTGAGAATGAGAATACGAATGAAGCGACACTACCGTGTGGCCCGGTATGTGATCTATCGTCAAACCCTGCTTCGGCCCGCCGACCATTTCTGGACTTTTCTGGGCGCGTTTGTGGCCATTGCTGCCATCGGGCTCATGCAGCAAACGCATTTTACCGAACAGGACAATGTGTTTTTGATTGGCTCCTTGGGGGCCTCGTGTGTACTTATTTTCGGGTCGGCACATAGCCCGCTGGCCCAGCCCCGTAATCTGGTTGGCGGTCATCTGATTGCCTCGCTTATTGGCGTAGCTGTCTACAAACTGTTTCCCGGCCAGCTCTGGTTATCGTCGGCATTGGCCGTTTCGTTGTCTATTGTGGCTATGCAGATTACCAAAACCATGCACCCGCCCGGTGGTGCTACGGCCCTGATCGCTAATATTGGCTCTGAAAAAATCAAAAGCCTTGGCTTTGCCTACACTTTCTCGCCGGTACTGACGGGCGTTGGTATTTTGCTGCTTACTGCCCTGCTCATCAACAATATCCCCGCCGACCGGTCGTACCCGGCCGATCCGCTGTCGTGGCGGAAACTCCGTCTGCGAGCCCGTAAACATCTCCGACAGACGGTGAAGTAGACGCGCAAATCTGGTTTATGGTTTATAGTTTGTGGTTTTTGGTTAACTGCTCAGAAACGATGAACTATATACGCTTAAGTGAATGTATAATGAACAATGCATAATGAATAATTGTCTTGCCTGCTGACAATTATTCATTATGCATTGTTCATTATACATTCAATTCAGTCTGACTACTTTACCCTTTCAGAGCCGTTTAATGCGCTTTATCAGGACCCGCGCAATCCGTTCGTAACCTGCGTCGGAAGGATGTAGACCATCGTACGTTTGTGCGACCGACTCAGCGGGGTAGGGGTACTCGTCGGTTTCGGGGTTAAACGGAACATCGATGAAATCGGGATAGCGGTAGTTCCGATACTGCCCTGTTTGCGGGTCTTTCAGCCGCTTGAACTTCACCAGCTCTTTGTGGTCCAGCCCTTTCAGGTGGTACAAATCCACCACGGGCAGCTTCTCATGGCGACCAATGGAGTCGATGGCTTGCGCAAACGATTCGAGCGACTGCCCGTTTTTGGGCTTGTACGAGCCAAACGCGTTGTTCTTAAAGTTGAACAGGTACACAAAATCCACACGCTGCATGGGGGTAATCAGGATGATCGGCGCGTTGGGGTTGAGGCTTCGGAGCTTATCAATAATAATCCGATAGGAGCCGTACACCGTCCGGTTGCCCGTATTGGCAATATAATCGTTCAGCTGTCCCAATGGCCGCCCGGCCCACCAGTCGTTGGTGCCCAGAAACACCGAGTAGAGGTCCGCTCTGGTGAGGTTTAGCGTCTCAATCTGCGCGGCAATGCGCCCGGCCGTCCAGCCATTATGTCCCTGGTTCACAAACTGGACATAGGGCAATTGCTCGGTTACGCGGGTCATATACCCTTTGGTAACCCGATTGCCGGTTTCGTTCAGGTGGTCGTTGAGGTACGTGATCGAGTCGCCGATGGCTACCCACGTCAGGGTATCGCGCCGGAACGAGCTAAACAGGCCAACAAGGCAGCAGAAAAGGAGAAGTTTACGGAACATACCTATAAAATCACAGACCGGAGCGCAACTACCCGTTTGAGTGCGAGTCAGGGTTGGCCAACCACCATTAGGTTAAGCGTGCCATCGAACACAGCAGTGCTGTTGCCCGCATTATAAAATCGAACCTTGAATGTGTTGGTCGTCGTATTAACATCGTGTACGGTAAGTATAATCTGATGCCACGTGTTCCCGGTACTCACGACTTGTGCAATACTGACGCGTGGAGTTCCGGTGAAGGTTGTCATATTAAACGTTACGTCAAAAAATACATTGGGTTGCAAGGTTAAAATCAGGTTGCCACTGGGCAAACTCATTTTCAACTGGGTTGAGCTATTACTGCGAACAATGCCGAAATTGCCATTGACCTGCAAATTTTCACTGATGCGTGCATTCCCCACTACATCAAGCGGTTGTGTAGGTGAAAGGGTACCGATGCCGACTCGATTATAAGCGTATAGATTATTTTTGGCATGCACATCGCGCTCGATCAAAGCGTCATTATCACTGCGAAGGTTTAGCTGTGCCCGAACACTACCACCAACATCAAGGGCGTAGGCTGGAGAATTTGTTTGTATACCAATCCAGTTATTTGAGAACAATACCGACCCATTAGTTTGCCATTTGTCGGTGATTTCGCGCCAGACAGCCCCCGTATGGTACCAAAATGAACTTTGCGTGGTGTCATACACCATCAGACCTTTAACCGGTGGAATGGTTTGTCGGGTAGTTGTGGAAGTGCGGGGAATAAGCAAGCCTTTATTGGGGCTTTTTAAATCTAAAACTGCGTTGGGGTTTGGCGTGCCGCCCAGACCGATTTGCGCCACAGCGCGCAATGAACTTACCAATAGGAGAAGTAGTAGTGAAAGCTTCATGAACATGAATGGATTTTTGGTGCGAAAGTGAGTGTGCAATCGTCTGATTGACAATAGTTTTGACTCAACGGTAGGTGGGGGTATCAAACGGTTTAGTTGCTGAATGCCATCGGTGTCAAAAAAGATGGATGAATGGCAAAAAACAGGCCCCGAACTTCGCACAAATCGGGGCTTTGCGTACTTTTGACGTAAAGGTGGTTCGGTGAGCTACCCCGTAGACATTTTAGACATCGACTTGTATGACAAAATCGTTTATGCTCAGCCTTTCGGTATGGGCGTGTAGTACGCTGGCCATTGCTCAGCCGCGCTGGACCGAAACCGATGCGGGCTCGTTTCGGGTAGTGACTAATCCGGACGGACAAACGCTTGGTTATTCCGCTGAATCGGGTGTTAAACTGCTTACGGTCGCCGGTTTGGCGTTTAAAGACCTGAACCGAAATGGTGTGCTCGACCCCTACGAAGACTGGCGGTTGCCGGTTGAACAGCGCGCCAAAGACCTGGCCTCGAAACTGACTGTCGAGGAAATTGCGGGCCTGATGCTGTACTCGTCGCACCAGTCTATTCCGGCGCGGGCAGGCGGCTACTTTGCGGGTACCTATGGCGGCAAACCGTTCAAAGAAGGCGAGACCGATCCTACGGCCCTAACCGATCAGCAGCAGAAATTTCTCCAGACCGACCACCTACGGCACGTGTTGATTACCTCCGTGCAGACGCCCGAAGTGGCAGCCCGCTGGAACAACCGGATGCAGGCATTCTGTGAGCGGGTAGGCAAGGGGATTCCGGCCAATAACAGCTCTGACCCCCGCCACGGCACGGTGGCACGGGCTGAGTACAACGCAGCTGCGGGTGGCCGTATTTCTATGTGGCCTTCGTCGCTCGGTTTAGCGGCTACGTTCGATCCGGCACTGGTAGAGCAGTTTGGGCAAATTGCCGCCAATGAGTACCGGGCACTGGGCATCACTACGGCGCTTTCTCCGCAGGTCGATATTGCCACCGAACCTCGCTGGGGCCGTTTTGAGGGCACATTTGGCGAAAGTCCCCGGTTGTCGGCAGCAATGGCGCAAGCCTACTGTAACGGGTTTCAAACGTCGCTCGGCCCGAAGCTGGTAGCGGGCGGCTGGGGTTTCGGATCGGTCAACGCCATGGTGAAACACTGGCCGGGTGGCGGGGCTGGCGAGGCTGGCCGCGATGCGCACTATGCCAACGGCAAATACGCGGTGTACCCTGGTAATAATTTCGATCAGCACCTGATTCCGTTTATCCAGGGGGCGTTTAAGCTCAATGGCAAAACCGGCATGGCGTCGGCCGTGATGCCCTATTACACCATCTCGTGGAATCAGGACAAGAAAAACGGCGAAAACATCGCTAACAACTACAACCGTTACCTGATTACTGATTTGCTCCGGCAGAAGTACGGGTACGATGGGGTGGTGTGTACCGACTGGAACGTGACCGGCGACCACAAAGTGATGGACTCGTTTATTGATGGAAAGTCGTGGGGCGTCGAAAAACTATCGCTTGCCGAGCGGCACTACAAAGTACTGATGGCGGGTGTTGATCAGTTTGGAGGTAACAACGACGCCAAACCGATTCTGGAGGCCTACCAACTTGGTATAAAACAGCACGGAGAGCCGTTTATGCGGGCCCGGATGGAGCAGTCGGCCGTACGGTTGCTGCGTAATATTTTCCGGGTTGGTCTATTTGAAAACCCTTATCTGAATGCGGCTGAATCGAGCCGGATTGTGGGCAAGCCCGCGTACATGCAGGCCGGGTACGAAGCCCAGCTGAAGTCGATCGTTATGCTCAAAAATAAGGCCGCGGTGCTGCCGTTGGCTTCCACCAAAACGGTGTACGTACCGAAGCGATACGTAGCCGCGAGCCGGAATTTCCTCGGTATCGAAACCCCGTCCTCAACCGATTATCCGGTGAATATGGAGCTGGTGAAGAAATACTTCAAGGTGACCGACAACCCCGCCGAGGCTGATGTAGCTCTGGTGTTTATCGAAAACCCCAAAACGGGTATTGGATACGACGTAGAAGATCTGAAAAAAGGGGGTAATGGCTACCTGCCTATCAGTTTGCAGTACGGCCCCTACACGGCTACCGACGCGCGGGCCACGAGCCTGGCCGGGGGCGACCCGCTGGAGTCGTTTACCAACCGTTCGTACAAGGATAAATCGGTTACGGCGCGCAACGTAACAGACGTGCAATTGGTAGCCGAAACCCGCCAGAAAATGAATGGTAAGCCCGTTATTGTTTCGGTGGCTGTTGCCAACCCGATGGTGTTCAGCGAAATTGAGGGCGATGCGAGTGCCATTCTTGTCAGCTTCGGCGTGCAGGATCAGGCGTTGCTCGATATTATGTCAGGTAAAGTCCAGCCGTCGGGTTTGCTGCCGATGCAAATGCCCGCATCGATGAGCGTCGTTGAAAAGCAGGCCGAAGATGTGCCGTTTGATATGCCCTGCCACCGTGATTCAGAGGGGAACTCGTACGATTTTGGCTTTGGCCTTAATTGGAAAGGAGTGATCAAAGACGCCCGCGTGACCAAGTACAAGAAATAGAAACTGGGCTATTATGATCTGCACATGACTGCACCCCTGGCTTTCGTTTTAAAGCTAGTGGCGCAGTCATGTTTGCGGGCGGCACTCGTGTTAACTCGAACTGTGGCTCTAAGTAGCTTGGTTTCGGCACGGAGAAAGGCACAAAAAAACCGCTCAAATACTTGAGCGGTTTTCTTTAAGAGCCCCCAGTCGGGATCGAACCAACGACCTACTGATTACAAGTCAGTTGCTCTACCAGCTGAGCTATGGAGGCTTTACTTTTGCGACGCCCCGTTACCGGTGAATCGTGGTGCAAAAGTAGGGCGAAGAATGATTCAGCGCAAGCGTTTGATATAAAAAATATGCATTTTTTGTGGTGCTAAGGCGTATTTTGTTGAAAAACAGATGGTTTGGCTAACGCTAAAATGCCAGATTTTAGAACCGATGCCGAGGGAATAACGGGGCAACATAAACTCCCCGCCCAATTGAGATGAAAAAAGCCTGTGCGTTTATTCGCACAGGCTTCTGATTAATCATTTCTGATTCGCTTAGGCCGACTGGGCAGCCCGTAGCTGATTGCGGAGATCATCGAGTTGCTTCTGCGCATCAGCAATCTTTTTGTCGATATCGGCACGGAGTTTATCGGCGTTCTTCGACCGGGCAAAGAACTCGATGTTGTTCCGGTATGTAGCGATGTCGTTTTCAAGGGCCGTAATCCGACGACGGATATCGCCACCCCGGCTGTCGCCATCACCATGACCACCCCGACGGTATGAATCCCGGTCGCGGTCGCCCCGGTTACCACCACCACCCCGACGGCCTTGATTTACTTCGGCTTCGGTTTCCTGGATTACCCGGTCTTTTTCTTTCTGGGTCATCTTACCCATCGCACCGACCAACGCGTTGATAGCGTTGATATAGCGTTTCTGGGTCACCTGCATATCGCGCTTGGGTACAAATCCAATGCTGCTCCACTCGCGCTTGAACTCGTTCATTTGCGAGAGGTCGGCACCTTCCGATGCCGCGGCTTCGATGCGGGCAATCAGCTCGTTTTTCTTCGCGAGGTTGTCCTCAAACTCCCGCTCAGTTTCCTGATTCTTGTTACGCTTGCGGTTGAAGAACGAATCACAGGCATTCTTAAACCGATCAAAAATCGTGTTCTTGAATTTCTCGGGTACCTGGCCGATGTTTTTCCACTGCCGCTGCAGCTCAATCACGCGCTGCGTCAGCTCAGGGGTATCTTCGCCCGACTCCAGGATGGCTTCCACCTGCTCGCAAAGTTCGGTTTTCGCTTTCAGGTTCTGCTCACGCTTGGCTTCCAGCTCTTTGAAGAACTCGCCTTTGTTGTAGAAGAACGACTTCAGCGTTGCCCAGAATTTCTTGCTCAACTCCTTGCCTTCTTCGCGCGGCATAGAGCCTTTCAGCGCATTCCAGCGGTCCTGAATCGCCATGACCTCTTTGGTCTTGTCGTTCCAGTCGTTGATGCTCGATGAAGAGAATGAGGTGAACGGAACCAGCTCTTCGTAGATTTTCGACTTCTCTTCGTACAGCTGAGCCGATTCTTTCCGCTGCTCTTCGGTTTGTCCCCGACGCCGTTCGTACAGCGTATCCAGAGCCGCCTTCATCCGGCCCCAGAGTACTTCCTGCTCGGCTTTGGGGGCCGGGCCGATATGCTTGTACTCTTCAAACAAGGCGTTCGCTTCGTCGATTGTCTGACGCGACACTGGCTTGTCGGCCAGTTCCTGCGCCATAGCTTCAACCTTCTGGATTACCTCCGTTTTGAGGGTGGCATTCCGCTTGCGGTCGAGCTCTTTCAGCTCAAAATAAATATTCCGGTTGCTGTAATACCGGTCGACCAGGGCGTGGTACGTAGCCCAAAGCGTAGCGTTGTGGGGCGAGTTGATATTGCCGGCGGCTTTCCACTCGTCCTGAACCTGCTTGAACTCGTTCCAGCTGGCTTTAGGATCAGCCGCGCTGTTTTCGTCGTTCTCAACCAACTCCCGAAGCCGCCGGAGCAGTTCGGTTTTGGTCGCGAAATTCGAATCTTTGGCCTTGTCCAGATTCTGGAAATAGGTATTCTTCAGACTCTTGATCTGCTTGTAAAACGCATCAAACTGGTTGACGCTTTCGTCGTACTTAAACTCAAATCCTTCGTCAGACCCGTTCTCTTCGGTGTATTTCGAGAGAGCCGATTGGCGGTCACCTGCCTTCAACTGATCGAACAGGGGCTTGGCTTCTTTCAAAATGGCGTCGGCCCGCTTGAAATCGCCGGGTGTTACCCCTTCGGCGCTGATGGTTGTCAGTTGCTCCTGAAGCAACGCCACAAATTCAGCCTTACCAAACTGACTGTAGTCGATGGCAGGCTGGGCAGCCGCTTCTTCCTCGGCGGTCTCCGTATCGGCGTAGTCAGCCGTGATTTCCTCGGCTACCGATGGTTCGATAGCGTCGGCCGGAGCTGCTTCCGCTTCGGGTGTTGCGACCTCGGCTACAGCCTCAGCTTGTGGGGCTGTTTCTTCCAGAATGGAAGGCACCTCGGCATCGGCCGGGAGTTCTTCGGCGGGAGCCTCGTCGGTCGAAACCGCCTGGGCGTCTGACACATCGGTGGGTTCAGCCTCCGTAGCGGCTGTCGGAACCGATGACTCTTCACTGGTAACCGGCGCGACTGGGGCTTCAGCGGATGCTTCTACCGGGGCCGGTTCTTCCGAGGGTTCGACGGGCGTTGATGCCTCAACCGTTTCAGTTGACTGGGCAGCAGGTTCGTCTGTTACATCCTCTTGAGCAGGCTCAGCAGCAGCGTTCTCTGTCGCATCCAGTTCCAACATTTCGGCTGGCTTACTGGTCAAATCCTCAGGTCCTTTGATTTCTTTTTCTTCGTTTGCCATGTTGGTAACGTACCGATTACTTTTGCAAAAATAGAAAGAATTGCGGATTCGGAGGATTTTTCCTTCCCTAACGATCGCAAAGAAAACGAATTATGTCGGTAGAAATAGCAGACTTAAGAAAGGAGTATACCCTCAACGGGCTTGATCGCAGCGATGTTTTGGCCGACCCTTTCGCCCAGTTTCGGCAGTGGTTTGAGGCTGCATTGGGGGCTGGTATTCCCGAGCCAAACGCTATGCATTTGGCTACTGTTGGCGAAAATGGCCGTCCATCAGGTCGGATTGTGCTCATCAAAGAGGTCGATGGCCGGGGTTTTGTGTTCTACACCAATTATGAAAGTGACAAAGGGCAAGATTTGGCTGCTAATCCGGTGGCCTCGCTGACTTTCTTTTACCCGGAACTCGAGCGGCAGATTCGGGTCGAAGGCGTTGTGGAAAAAGTGACCCCTGAGGAGTCAGATATTTATTTTGGGAGCCGGCCACGGGGTAGTCAGATTGGTGCCTGGGTATCGCGACAAAGTACCGTAATCCAAAGTCGTGACGAGCTGACCAACCGTCAGAACGAACTGGAGGCACAATTTGATGGAAAACCGGTGCCCCGGCCCCCGCATTGGGGTGGTTACCGGGTGGTGCCCGATTCAATCGAGTTTTGGCAGGGCCGCCCCAGCCGATTACACGACCGAATACGGTACCGTCTGGTCGACGGAGCCTGGGTAATCGAGCGCGTATCGCCCTAATCGCTCCATTCGAATCCTTTTATTTTAGTAAACGGTCTGTTTTAATCGAGTTAAACCGTGCTCAACCCCGAGGTTGGCCCATCAAAGTGGGCTGGCCTCGGGGTTTTGTATGAACGAGAATCATGGCTAATAGCTGCCGAAAAATCAGCATGGCTGGTCTGATTTGCCAGGTTCACCCGAATATGTAGCCATTCGGCTTAAGTGCGCCAGTCGGGTATCTTTGCGCATGGATTATTTCAAACAGCTTCTTCAGCTTCTTAAAGCCGAACGAAACGAAGACCGTGAACAGTACCGCCGACTGACCGAATCGACCTCGATTGCCGAGCGCCGGTCCGATGGGTTGACGTGGTACCCTATCGCCATTCGGGGTTCGGAGTTGGGCCGGGGCGATTACCTCACCGTCGAGGTTGAGCGGACTACGCATCAGGACATTGCCCATCAGTTTCGGGTAGGCACGCCCGCTATGCTGTTCAGCAACCATGACCCCAAAAATGACCGGGTCGAGGGGACAATTGCGTATCAGGGTGGTAATCGGCTCAAGATTACCCTACTCACCGACGAACTGCCCGATTGGTCGCGGGATGGTAAGCTGGGTGTTGAGCTGCTGTTTGATGATCAGAGCTATGATCAGATGCAGGAGGCCCTGCAACTGGCAAGTACGTTGGCCGACAAGGGTGAGAACCGGCTTGTCAGAGTTCTGACGGGGGATGCAAACCCTACGTTTCGGCCGTTGCCCACATTACCCGTTATTCCTCGTCTCAACGAGAGTCAGCTACAGGCAGTTGGTACAATTCTGGCGGCCAACGAACTGGCTATTGTACACGGCCCTCCCGGTACCGGTAAAACCACCACGCTGGTGCAGGCCATCAAGGCCCTGTACGGGCAGGATCATAAACAGATTCTGGTGGTAGCACCGAGTAATGCCGCTGTTGATCTGTTGAGCGAAAAACTGCACGACGAAGGCCTTCGGGTACTGCGGGTAGGCAACCCGGCGCGGGTATCGGAACGGTTAATGGGCTTAACCCTCGATCATCAGATGGCCGACCACCGGATGATGAAAGACATCAAAAAACTCCGCAAGCAGGCAAGCGAGTTTAAGGCAATGGCGCATAAGTACAAGCGCAGTTTCGGCCGGGCCGAACGGGAGCAACGTAAGGCACTGTTTGATGAAGCCCACCGAATCATGAAAGATGTTGCCCAGATCGAGCAGTATATTACCGATGAACTGCTGGCGCAGGCGCAGGTCATTACGGCAACGCTGGTGGGGGCCAACCAGTACCTGATTCGTGACCGGCGGTACCATACCGTTGTGATTGATGAAGCCGGTCAGGCGCTTGAGCCGGCTTGCTGGATTCCGATTCTGAAAGCCCAAAAAGTGGTGCTTGCTGGTGATCATTGCCAGTTACCACCCACCATTAAATCAGTGGATGCAGCCCGGCAGGGTTTAGCCACCACGCTCCTTGAAAAAGGGGTAACTCTGCACCCCGAAGCAGTGCGCCTGCTCAACGTGCAGTATCGGATGCACGAGCGGATCATGGGCTACTCATCATCCGTGTTTTACGGCGGGCAACTCCAGGCGCATACCTCGGTGGCTACCCACAGCTTGCATACGGGCGACCTGCCTCTTTTGTTTGTGGACACCGCCGGGTGCGGTTTCGAGGAAAAACTCGAAGGTACCAGCTCAACCAACCCCGAAGAGGCCGCGTTTCTGATTCGTCATTTGGCCTTACTGGCTGAGGAGTTAAGCCCGGCATACGGCCCGGCAGACTTCCCGTCGACGGCCGTGATTTCACCCTACAAGGCGCAGCTAAATCTCCTGTCGGAGCAGCTGACGCAAAACGCCGAACTGGCTCCGTTTCGGGCCAGGATTGCCGTCAATACCATTGACAGTTTTCAGGGCCAGGAGCGTGACATTGTGTATATCTCGCTCACGCGCAGCAACGACAAAGGCGAAATTGGCTTCCTGTCCGACATCCGACGGATGAACGTAGCCATGACACGTGCCCGTAAAAAACTGGTTATGATTGGCGATAGTGCCACATTGGCAACGCATTCGTTTTATGCCGACCTGATCAGCTATGCCCAAACGCACGATGGGTACCGCAGTGCCTGGGAGTGGATGTAAGGTTCTTTTACGGGAGTCCGGCTGGCAGTCGACCTGCTTTTCGTCCGTGTAACCCGTGCCCCAACCGGCTGGTAAAAATTGGGTTGCCTTTTCGGGTAGAACCTCTTTCCTTTGCTCGCAAAAACCCACGTCGTGATGAAAACAAACTGGATTGGTTTCTGGGCAATACTGATGCTGGCTGGCTTTGGAAGTCGGGCGCAGACCGTGTACGCTGGCGAACAAACGATTGAGAAAAATAAGTTGTCGGGCTTGTTTCTGACCTTACCCGTCGACGAGAAAGCGGTTAGCCGCGAGTGGGAACAGGTGCTACGGTCATACGGCCGGATGAACCTCTCGCGAGGGGTGTTTCGGGTGACCAATGCCGACATTCCGTCGGTCTCGTCGGAGCCAATCAATCTGACCAGTCAGTTAAAAGGAGGCAAAGCATCAACTACTCTGTTTGCGTCGTTTGATTTGGGCAGTGGCAATTTTGCCCGGCCTGGCGACCCCAGCTACAGTGCTGCTGAAACCCTGCTGAAAGACTTTGCGGCTAAGGCGCTATACAATAATGAAGTACGCATTGCCGAAGAAAGCTTTACCGAAGCTCAGAAAGCGCATCAGCGTTCAGTGCAGAAAGGCGAACGGCTTGGGCGGGATATTGAGCGGAATAAGCGCGAAAAAGAACGGCTCCTGCGTAGTCTGGATGAAAATGCAAAGGAACTCGACCAGCTGACCAAAGACGTCGACCTGAACAAAACCGAGCAGGAAAACGCCCTAACCGAAATGGATGTAAAAAAGAAGAATGTAGAGACTGTAAAGGCCAAAAAACAATAGTGAGTCAGCTTGAGTGATACTAAAAAAGCGCCCCCAGACTGAGGGCGCTTTTTTGTTGCCTGACCAGTAGGTTACTGGGGCTTGAACTTCATCTGGAGGCCCAGCGATTCTTTTGGGGTAATTCCGAGGAAAATGGCAATAAACGCCAAACCGAAATCGTCGTCCTGGCTTACTGAAGAGAGCTTTTGCTCAGCTTTGACCTGTAGTTCATTGCTGGTAAGACTGGTGATATCGTAGGTCTCCACTGTTTTGTCTTCGTAGGTAAGTTGCAGCTTCTTGTTAGAATCGATCAGCTTCCAGGTACCTTTATCCTGATAGGGTTTTCCCTGATCATCAACGTCACTCTCTACAAAGGTGCCGTTGCTGCTCAGGTTCATTTTGAAGTTCGACATATCCATTGGGTTGTCTTTGGCTCCCTCTTTGTACAGGGCTGTTCCCACTTTGCCGTCGACTAGCAGGTCAGTTTGGGTGTTTTTCCAGTTTTTGGCAATTAAGGTTGTGGGGTCGCTGGCGGGTGTGGGATCGTCACTCTTTGAACAGCTGGTAAGGGTAAGGCCGAGGATAGCGGCAGTGAATAGGAAACGTTTCATTTGTGTGTAGTGAATTGTTGGTAATAGATTCAAATGTATGTTACGGTAAGTATATGAGCCGGATACTTTTGTGTAAACGGTAAGTGGTTTCTGAGGCACTTTGTATAATAGACTGATCATCTGGATATTATAAAAAAAGGGGCAGTAACAAGTACTGCCCCCGATCAATATGGGTTGGTAAAGGAAAGTTAGAACGTCGTTACGCTCAGGCGTCCGCCCGTAACACACCGGCCCGACAGAGATGCGGTGGGTACGGTGGTGTTCAGGATGGCCGATTTGATTTGTGAAGCCGTAGCCGTTGGGTACAGCGACTTGTAGAGCGCAACGGCGCCAGTTACGTGCGGGGTTGCCATTGATGTGCCGTTGTATGAGGCATAGCCCGAGCCCCCGCTCGACGTTGGTACCGTTGACCAGATGCCCGAACCCGGTGCGCCAAGGTCTACCGTTGTTGCGCCGAAGTTCGAGAAGCTCGACCGAGCCCCCGATGAGGTGATGGCCGCAACCGCAATTACGTTGGTGTTATTGTAGTTTGAGGGATAGTTGGCTACAGCGTCGTTGTTGTCGCCTACACCATCAGAGCCCCCATTACCAGCGGCTGCCACAAACAGAATCCCGGCTGCATTGGCGCGCTCGATAGCGTCGCGCAGGGCCTGTGAATAGCCACCACCGCCCCATGAGTTGTTGCTGGCTACGATGTTGAGCCCATGACGCCGTTTCAGGTCGGTCAGGTAGTCAATGGCTTTGATGGCGTTGGCGGTGCTGCCTCCGCTGCTACCCAGAAACTTCAGACCAATCATCTTTACGTTCCAGCACACACCAGCCACGCCGGTGCCGTTGCCACCCCGTGCGCCAATAGTACCCGCTACGTGCGTACCATGATCGTCGGACGGGCCGTCGTAAATTGAGGCATTGTTAGATGCAAAGTCCCAGCCGTACAGATCATCCACGTAGCCATTGCCATCGTCATCAACACCATTACTCGTTTCGTAGGGGTTTACCCAGCTATTGGCCGACAGGTCGGTATGCGTCCGCATGTACCCTTCGTCGATAATGCCGACAATTACGCTGCTCGAACCGAGTTTGTTGGCGTTCCAGGCCACGGCGGCCCCACTGCCAAACTGATTAGCGGGCGAGGTCGATGCGCTGTACATGCCCCAAAGTTGTCCGCTGGTGAAATACGAATCGTTGGAGGTAGCATCCAGCGTGTAGATGTAGTTTGGCTCAGCATACTCTACTTCCGGCATGCCTTTTAGCTCGTTGATGGCCTCAAAGACATCCAGCGACGTTGAAAGGAGCGTAACTCCCTCTTTATCGCCTTTGTCCTCCATCATTTTGGTCAGAATTTTCTCGGCTTTGCTGTACTTCTGTTTGCTAAGGGCTTTTAAAATTTTTTCGGACGCGACACCTTCTTTAAACTTCACCAACACCTCGCCGGGGACAAAGTTGCCCCGCTCGGCAACCCGGGCCTGACCGGTTGTTGTTGGCGTTAATTCAATCTGGGGCTGGCAACTGTACAGCAGAGCACTGCTCAGCAGAACGGTTGCCGCCCGCTTTCCAAGAGAAGTTAGTTTGTTCATAAATAAATAGGATTAATAATTGGATCACAACTTAATCAAAAGTTTACGTATGAACAAAACCTCACTTTATAATTTTAATCCTTTATTAATGGTGGGAGGGGTTTAATTTGTTGAAATTGAGGTGGTTAAGGTAAGTCAATTTGTCACTCTTTGTAAAAAACGCGCTTGACTCGGTCGCTCACGTTGGTGAGCAGCTCGTAGGGGATTGTACCTATCAGTTGGGCTAATTCCTTAACCGATACATTCGGACCAAAGATTTCGACCTCGTCGCCTTCCGAAACGGAGGCTGCTGTTACGTCAATCATGGTCATGTCCATACAGATGTTGCCGATGGTAGGGCAGAGGGTGCCGTTGACCCAGATTTTGCCTACACCATTGCCGAAACGCCGGTCGTAACCGTCGGCGTATCCGATGGCCAGCGTGGCAATGCGGGCGTCGTGGTCGAGTACACCCCGGCGGCTATATCCAACTGTATCGCCCGCCCGCACGGTTTTGATCTGGCTGATAACGGTGCGGAGCGTGCCAACGGGCAGCACGCGCCCCGGTTCAATCTGACTGCTTTCAACGCCGTACAACCCGATTCCCAGCCGCACCATGTCGAGCCGAAACTCGGGGAACCGCACAATACCGGCCGAGTTGAGCAGGTGCCGCGTGGGGCAATACCCGAGACCATCTTCCAGCTGGGTAGTGGCTTGTACAAATCGGGTGTACTGCTCCTGTGAGAAGGCATTGAACTGGGCTTCGTCGGCCCCAACCAAATGGCTGAAAACGGTAGGTACCTGCAGGTTAGGGTGTTCGTTAAGCAACGCGATAACGGCGGGCAGATCATCGGGTAAAAAACCCAACCGGTGCATACCCGTATCAATTTTAAGATGCAGTCGCACCGGCTCGTCAGGATTCAGGTCGGATCGGGTTTGCACAAAATCGCACCATTCGCGCAGGAGTCTGAGGCTGTAGATTTCGGGTTCGAGCCGATGGTCGAGGAGGGTAGCGAAGGTTTCGGGGGCTGGATTCATGACCATAATGGGCAAATCGACCCCGTTTTGTCGGAGTTGCACCCCTTCATCGGCATAGGCAACCGCGAGATAGTCGACCCGGTTGAACTGGAGCAACTGGGCCACCTCAACGCTACCAGCTCCGTACGCGAAGGCCTTCACCATGACCATAATTTTGGTTGGAGACGGTCCGGCGCTCCGGCCAACCTTGGCGCGGTAGTAATTGAGGTTGTGGGTGAGAGCATCGAGGTTGATGTGCAGCACTGTGCCATGCACTTTGCGTTGTAGCCGGTTGATAATCCGCTCGAACGTGAAGGACCGGGCTCCTTTGACGAGCACCACGGCATCGCGGAAAAGCTCGGCAGGTACCTCAGCCAAAAACGATTCGGTATCGGGGTAAAATGCGCTGCCAGCCGGAAAATGGCCCCGTTGCCCGTTCAGAACCGGACCAATACCCACAAACAGGTCGGGGTGCTGTTCGCTAATAAGTTGCCCAATTTGGGTGTAGAGGTCGGCTTCGGGTTGGCCCGATTGCAGCACATCCGATAAAATAATAACCTGCCGGGGACGCGTGCGCTGCTGATTCAGAAAGTTGAGGGCAAGTTGCAAACCAGCAACGTCGTTGTTGTACGTATCATCAATGAGCACACTGTTATGGATGCCTTCTTTCAGTTCAAGCCGCATAGATACGGGTCGGAGCCGGTTGAGCCGTTTCTGCAGCCCGGCTTCGTCGGTTAGGCCCAGCTCCAGAAGCACAAGCAGGCAATGAATGAGGTTCTCGACCGAAGCGGGGTCGGTGAAGGGGAGCTGAAGGTGCCAGGCTCCCCCGTTGCTACGGGTTAGCCGGAGTGTTGGGCCTGTCACCTGAGCCGTGAAGTCGGCTGCCTCATCGGTCGTTGACCAACTTACGAGCCGAATAGCCGGGTTAACAGCCTTGAGCAACAGCCGGATCTCTTCGTCGATGTCGGAGTAGTCTTTCCGGTAAATGAGGCATTGCGCGTGGGTAAACAGCCTTAGCTTCTCTGCAACTTTTTGCTTTCGGCTCCGAAACCCTTCGTCGTGGGCGGTTCCGATGTTGGTAAAGACCCCGATGGTAGGGGCCACAATCGGTTCCAGGTTAACCATTTCGTGCGGAGCCGAGATACCCGCTTCAAAAATGCCGAGCGTGTGCGACCCGTTGAGTTGATGCACCGAAAGCGGTACGCCCACCTGCGAATTGTAGCTTTTAGGGCTACGGGCAATGACAAAGTCGGTAGCGAGAAGTTGCGCCAGCCACTCCTTTACAATCGTTTTGCCGTTGCTGCCCGTAATGCCTACCACCGGAATCGTGAACTGGGCCCGGTGTCGGGCGGCTTCGTGCTGTAGTGCAACCAGTACATTGGGTACGCGAATCCATTCCGCATGGGTTAGGGCCTGCCACTCAGGGCGTTCCAGGCCCTGTTGCACCACAAACTGCCGGACTCCGCGTTCGTACAGCTCGTTGATGTACAGGTGGCCATCGTGCCGGGTACCCGGAATGGCAAAAAAAACAGTGTTTTGGGGGTCGGCAATGACCTGGCGGGAATCGGTAAGCCAGATGGGGTTCATGCAAAAAAGGGGTTACATCCAGCCACGACGGCGGAAATAAATAATGAGCCCGGCAGCCGTAGCGGCCATCACGCCGAGCGTTATGAAGTACCCGTTGGGCGTTTTTAGCTCGGGCATATTATCGAAGTTCATGCCGTAAATACCCGCAATGAACGTCAGAGGCATAAAAATAGCCGAGAAAATGGTGAGCGTTTTCATGACCGAGTTCATTCGGTTGCTCATGGTTGAGAGGTACACATCCATCAGACCCGGAATCAGTTCTCGGTACGAATCAATGGTTTCAATAACCTGCGTCACGTGGTCGTACAGGTCGCGCAGGTAGGGGAGGGTGCCCGGCTGAATAAGCGGGTGTTCGTCCCGAATGAGTGCACCGATCATGTCGCGCAGGGGCCACACCATCCGGCGGGTGTAGGTCAGCTCGCGCTTCAGGCTGTACAGCTCGGTGAGCGTAGGTTGCTGCACACCATTGCCCCCCACCTGCACCTGCACAATGCGGTCTTCGAGCTTGTCGAGCTGGTTACCAATAAAATCGAGCACTTCAAAGTACCGGTCGACGATCAGGTCCATTAGGGCGTACAGGAGGTAGTCGGGACCGTTACGCCGGGTTTTGCCGGCCGAGGCCTTAATTCGGTCGAGCACGGGCGTGAAAATATCGGACGTACGCTCTTCCTGAAACGAAATGAGGTAATTGGGGCCCAGCACAAAGCTGATATGCTCGGCATCGATTTCGCTGATGCGGTTGTGGCAATGCAGCATTTTGAGCGTCACGAACAAAACCCCATCGTCGTAAGCCTCGCTTTTGGGTTTTTGCTCGGTGTTTACCACGTCTTCGAGCAGGAGCGGATGCAGCCTGAACTGCTGGCCCAGAGCCTCGATCACCTGCGGCTGGTGAATCCCGTCGACATCAATCCAGGTCACAAACGGTGTGCTGGCTGCGGGGATGCGGCAGTTACTCAACCGCCCCGACCCATCAATGTGATACTCGGCCGCGTTGTACTCGATGCGCGAAATCCGGGTGGCATGGGCCACTTCGCGACCTACGTACGTGATGGTGCCGGGCGAGGCTCCGGCCTGTTTCTGACCTGTTTTGTATCGGCGTCGACTCATTGGGGCAAAATTGGACATTAACCGACGAAATAATCTACGTCCTGGCTAACTTTTTGGCCGGTTGGTGTCGATGATTGTCCAGAGTGAATTACGGGTAATATTTTCGGAACAAGGGCCCAACCGAACCGGAAAAGTGCTTTTTTTGGGGTGTGGTCCGCGATTTTCATCACAAACGCCCACCTACGCTCTAAATTACCCCAGTATGTTCCAAAAACTTTTACGTCTTTGTGCGGGCTCGTTGCTGAGCCTGTCGATAGCCGTTGCCCAGCCGATTCCATCGCCGAAGGAGCACTTTGGTTTTAACATCGGTGATGACTACCAACTGGCTAATTACACCCAAACGGAGGCCTACTTTAAAAAGCTGGCGCAGTCGGACCGGGTAAAACTGGTTGACATTGGCCTCACCGAAGAGGGCCGCCATCAGTATATGCTGGTGGTGTCGTCGCCCGAGAACCTCAAAAACCTGGCGCGGTACCAGGATATTTCGCGTCGGCTGGCCCGTGCCGAAGGCCTCACCGATGAGCAGGCCCGCGCCTTGGCGGCCGAGGGAAAAGCCGTGGTCTGGATTGACGGAGGCCTGCACTCGACCGAGACCGTTGGGACCATGCAACTGATCGAAACGGCCTGGCAACTGGTGAGCCGCAAAGACCCCGAGACAACCCGGATTCTGAACGACTGTATTGTGCTGCTCGTACACGCCAACCCCGATGGGCACGAACTGGTAGCGAACTGGTACATGCGCAACCCGGTTCCGCAAAAGCGCAGCCTGGAATACCTGCCCCGGCTGTACGAAAAATACGCCGGGCACGATAACAACCGGGATTTTTACATCATGAACCTGAAGGAAACCCAGAATATGGGTCGGCAATTGTTTGTCGATTGGATTCCGCAGATCATGTATAACCACCATCAGCGGGGCCCGGCAGGGTCGGTGCTGGCAGGCCCGCCGTACCGCGACCCGTTCAATTACGTGTTTGACCCGCTTATGATTACGGGTCTGGATGCCATCGGGGCGTCGATGATTAACCGGCTGAATTCCGAAAACAAGCCCGGTTACACCCGCCTGAATGGCTCAGTGTTTTCGACCTGGTATAACGGTGGTTTGCGCACAACGACGCACTTCCACAACATGCTGGGCCTGTTAACCGAAATTATTGGTGGCCCCACGCCCGAAGATGTGCCCGTAGTGCCACAGCGGCTCCTGCCCAACGGCAACACTCCGCTGCCGGTATTGCCGCAGAAATGGCACTTCAAACAGTCGATTGACTACTCGATGTCGCTGAACTATTCGGTACTCGACTATGCAGCCCGCCACCGCGATCAGGTGTTGTACAACATCTACCGGATGGGCAAAAACTCAATCGAGCGCGGCAGCGGTGATTACTGGACCTTATCGCCCAAGCGTATCGATGCTATTCAGCAGGCGTACCGCGCAGCTGTTCAGAAACCCCGCCCCGATACGGCCGGTCATGCCGCAGCCGCCCGCGAAGGGGGTATTCCGAAGCGCTACTACGATGCCGTGCTGAAAGATTCGACCCTGCGCGACGCCCGTGGCTATGTTATTTCGGCTAACCAACCCGATTTCCCCACGGCGGTGAAATTCCTCAATGCTCTCATCCGAACGGGTATTCAGGTACACCGGGCTACGGCTCCGTTCAGTGTGAATGGCCGGAGTTATCCGACGGGCTCGTATGTGGTGAAAACGGCGCAGTCGTTCCGGCCGCACATTCTGGACATGTTTGAGCCACAGGACCACCCCAATGATTTTGCCTACGCGGGTGGCCCTCCGATTCGGCCGTACGATGCGGCCGGTTGGACACTGGCGTTTCAGATGGGGGTGCAGTTCGACCGGGTTCTGACCGATTTCAACGGGCCGTTTGAGGCTCTGCCGTATGGTGAGTTGCTCAATGCCCCAGCAGCCAATGTGGCCACAACCGGTGCGGCCGCGGGGTACGTGCTGCCTGCTCGCATGAACAACGCCTTTGTGGCGGTCAATGACCTGCTCAAAGCGGGCGTTGAGGTGTTTCGGATGCCCGCCGGTTCGGGGAAGGCCGATGCCGGTTCGTTTTTTGTGCCTGCCTCAGCCAAGTCGCGCGAGATGCTGACCAAAGCGGGTGTTGACCTGGGCCTGAGCGCCACCGGTGTTTCCAAGCGTCCTGCCGGTAAACTGGTGAAACTAAAGCCCGCTCGCGTGGCCATTTGGGATACCTACGGTGGTTCGATGCCATCAGGCTGGTTGCGGTTGCTTATGGAGCAGTTTCATTTCCCGGCCAGTGTGGTGTACTCACCCGAAATTGACGGGGGCGACCTCCGCAAAAAATACGACGTACTGGTGTTTGTACCCCGTGCTATTCCGGCCAAAGGGGCCCGTGGTGGCGAAACGGGCGGCTACACGCCCCGCGAGCCCAAAGTAGATTCGATTCCGGCCGAGTTCCGGTCGTGGGTGGGTCGCATCACGCCCGATAAGTCGATTCCGGCCCTGAAGAAGTTTCTGGAAGAGGGCGGTACCATTGTCACTATGGGTAGCAGTGCCAACCTGGCGTATCATCTTGATTTGCCCGTGCGCAATGCCCTCACCGAACTGGGACCCACGGGTCAGGAGCGTCCGCTGCCTGCCGAGAAGTACTACATTCCCGGCAGTTTGCTGCGGGTTTCGCTCGACTCTACGCATCAGGCTAACTGGGGTATGCCCGCACAAACCGATGTGTACTTTGATTCGAGCCCGGTGTTTCATGTTGCCCCCAGCGCCATTGCGAGCGGGGCTGTGCAGCCGTTGGCCTGGTTTGCTACCGACAAGCCCCTCCGCAGTGGCTGGGCCTGGGGGCAGCAGTACCTGCAGGATGGTGTAGCCGCCTTTGCCGCCCCGGTAGGTGCGGGTCGGCTGGTGGTGGTAGGCCCCGAGGCAACTTTCCGGGCACAGCCGCACGGCACCTTTAAATTATTGTTTAATCAGCTTTACCGTCTGGAATGACCGCTGCCGACGCTGCCCTGAGCCATCTGGCCAATGACCCGGTTATGGGTAAAATTATTGCCGAAACGCCCCTTCCCAAGGCGTTTTACGACTGGAACGACGATGTGTATCTGGCCTTGCTGGAAAGCATTGTGTCGCAGCAGATTTCGGTGAAGGCAGCCGACGCTATTTTCCGGAAATTCCGGCTTTTGTTTCTCGACCCAACTCCTTCCCCCGACGCACCCTTGCCGGGGGAGGGAGCCGAGGGGTATCCCGACCCGGTGCGCTTGCTGGCCAAAACGCCCGAAGAACTGCGCAGTGCGGGGCTATCGTTTCAGAAAATCAAGTACCTCCATAGTGTTGCCGAGTTTGCACTGGCCAACCGGATGGATCGGCCGTTCTTTGACGCTCTGACTGATGAGGAAGTGATTAGTTACCTCATCCCGATTAAGGGCGTAGGCCGATGGACGGTGGAAATGCTACTGATGTTTGTGCTCGACCGGCCCGATGTGTTGCCTGTAGATGACCTGGTCATTCGCCAAAAAATGGTCCGGGCATATGGCCTTACCGAAACGGGCCGACCGCTGTACCGCCGGTTGCACGAAATAGCCGAACCCTGGCGACCCTACCGGACCCTGGCCTGCCGGTACCTCTGGCGCTGGAACCCCAACCGGGTGGCGGAAAGCTAAGGCGCAGACAATCGGGTAGATGGATAAAAAGTAAGGGGTAAGACATGAGGCTTACCCCTTACTTTTTATAAAAAATGATAGCATTACTTTTAAACAAAATAGTAAAAGTGTCGTTTCTGGTATATTCATTAACTGATAGAACCATGATTACACGACTAAACTGTTTTTGGCTTGCCTTATTTTTTCTGGTGACCGCACTGACTGCCCGTGCCAACAATCCTGATGCAGTGCTGGGTGTCTGGAAAAATGGGGAAGGCACCGGTATGGTGCAGATTTACAAAAAAGGGGACAAGTACTTCGGGCGAATTGTATGGCTAAAGGTGGCCAACGATGAAGCCGGTAAGCCCCGTACCGATGTAAACAACCCCGAAGAAAACCTGCGCAACCGCCCCCTCAAAGGCCTCGAAAACCTGCGCGAATTTGCGTACAAGGGCGAAAATAAGTGGGAAGACGGCCGCATCTATGACCCCAAAAATGGCAATGATTATGCCTGCGAAATGAAGCTCGTCGACGAGAATACGCTCGAAGTGCGTGGCTACATTGGCGTATCCATGTTCGGCCGGACCGACGTCTGGAAACGGCAAGTCAAAAAATAGATCGTTCAGTACCTCCCATCGTACGTATGTATTCTCGCTTCATCAAACTGCTGGTTCTGGCCTGCCTGACCTACAATACGGCTACTGCCCAGACCACCCCAGCCGATACGACCTCGGCCCCGCCCGAAGACCTTAACTTCGATGAGTTTTCGGATGCCGACGACCGCAAGGTGAAAACCTTTGCTACCCAAAAAGTGCTGTATATGTCGCCTACACGCCTGATTTCGGTTGGGTATGAGGCACAGTTTGGCCCTCAGTTGACCTCGGTAGGTAGCCCGGAAGGAGGCCAATCCATCACTGACGCCCGGCTGACGGCCTACCGGGGGCTTCGGCTGGCGTACAACACGCCCGTAATTTCGCGCTCCAATTTTATCCTGAATCTAGGTGTTTCGTACTGGAACACAGGAATCCAAACCGATTTGTCGGCACCCACCGGCCTGAAAGGGGCACTGGAGCAGGGGCTGCGCACAGCGGGGGTGAACGCTACGGTGTTCAAGCCGCTCAACAACACCCATTTCCTGATCATACAGGCCAATGCCGACGCCAACGGGAACTACCGGGCCTTGTCGGACCTGAGTAGCAAGCATCTGACGTACAGTGGCACGGCTATTTTCGGCTGGAAAAAAGACGACAATTTTATGTGGGGCCTCGGCCTGACCCGCACCTACCGCGGGGGCGACCTGCTGCATATTCCGGTTTTGTTTTATAACCGCACGTTCAGCCCGAAATGGGGTGTTGAGGCCATTTTGCCCGCCCGGGCGGCCATCCGGCGCAATTTTGGCACCAATGCGCTGCTCTCGTTTGGGTACGAGCTGGAAGGAAACTCATTCTTCCTGAGCAATAATGCGGGCCGTACTGCCGATTGGTTTGTGCGCCGAAGTGAAATAAAGCCCCGCCTGAACTACGAGCGTAAACTGAAAGGGTTCGTGTGGCTGGCGGTGCAGGGCGGTATGGCCATCAACTGGCGGTACGATGTGCTGGGTACCCAAAATCCCGTGGCCAACGAAAAACCGCTTTTTGCCAATACCCTGCGTAATGCGCCCTACGTCAACGTGAGTTTGAACTTAGTGAGTCCGTAAGTCGAACAGCGTTTGCCGGAGGCTATACACACAATTTCCCCAGAACGCGAAGCTTTGCTCTCGCGTTTTTTGTATGTTTAGGCACTTCATCAATTTGAGAATCTATTTCAATGAGTTCAGTACCCACGTCGGTCATCACGACCTCTTTGTTTGACCTGTTTAAGATCGGCCCCGGCCCGTCGAGTTCGCATACCATTGGACCGATGAAAGCCACCTTTGATTTTCGGCAGCGGCTGACACAACTGCCCGCCGAAACCCTCAACCGGGCTTCCGAAATTCATATTCATTTGTACGGCTCGCTCAGTGCTACCGGCAAAGGGCACGGAACCGACCGCGCCGTGGTGGCCGGTCTACTCGGCTGGCAACCCGAAACCACTGATCCTGATGAGTTATTGGCACTGCTAAGCGACGAAACGGTGACCTATCCGGTCGAGCTGGGTGCGAAAACAGTGGAGGTGGGGCCTGCACATATTCATTTTGAGCGAAAACCGCCGTTTCGGTTGCCCTACGCGAATACCATGATTCTGCGGCTGACCGATGCCGAGGGTACTACGCTGGCAGAGGAGGAATACTACTCCATTGGGGGCGGGTTTGTGCTTCGGAAAGGCGAACCCGAAACCCCGACCAACTCGGTTACGGTGCCGTATCCGTACCAGACCATGAAGGAGCTGAAAGCGCACCTGAAAGCAAACCGGATTACGCTCGAACAACTCATGCTGGCCAACGAAAAGGCCATTACGGGAGCCTCTGAGAAAGATATAAACCGCCGGATTGATCAACTGCTCGACGTGATGCACCGCGCTGTTCGGCGGGGACTCCGGCAAAAAGGCACCCTGCCGGGTAATATTCGGCTCCGACGCAAGGCCCCTATGCTCTACGCACAGGCGAAGGGACTCGCTCAAACAAGCGACAGCTTTCTGATTTTTCTGAATGCATACTGTCTGGCTGCTTCGGAAGAGAATGCGGCTGGCGGAATTGTTGTGACGGCCCCCACATCGGGTGCGTCGGGCGTGATTCCGGGCTTGACCTACCTGGCCAAGAATCATTTTCATTACGACCGGGCTACGCTCCGCCGGGGCATGTGGGCTGCGGCTGCGGTTGGGTTTCTGGTCAAACACAATGCGAGTATTTCGGGGGCCGAGATGGGCTGCATGGGTGAAATCGGAACGGCCTCGGCTATGGGAGGGGCATTTCTGACCGAGTGCGCTGGCAAAGCCATTGAAGCCGTGGAAGCTGCTGCCGAAATTGGTATTGAGCACCACCTGGGCATGACCTGCGACCCAATTGGTGGCTATGTGCAGATTCCCTGCATCGAACGCAACGCCATGGGAGCCGTAAAGGCCTACAACGCCTTTTTACTGGCTACGGCTGGTACGCCCTCCGATCAGAAAATATCGCTCGATGCCGTGGTGAAAGTGATGAAAGCCACCGGCCGCGACATGTCGACGAAATACAAGGAAACCTCGGAGGCTGGCCTGGCCTTGAGTGCCACTGAGTGCTAACTGAGGCTGTTGACTCAGATTTTACCCGTAAAACAAACTACCTTACCGGCTGGACGTTAAGAAGCTGTTTGAATGGTTCCCCTCGAACAGCTTCTCTTACGGGGAATCTTATTGCGTACTCTTTTTACTATGGCCAATATTTACACGCCACGCCAACAGCGTATTTTGCTCATTACCAGCCTGGTAGTTATTGCCGGGTTCATCATTGCCGGGTTACGTCAGTATGCGACCGCTTTTCTGGGGGCGGCCATCCTTTTCGTGGTATTTCGCCCCTGGTTTCATTCTCTAACGCAGAAAAAGAAGTGGAATAAGCGGCTGGTAACGGTATTACTCATGCTGTTTTCGCTCATTGTCATTATTCTGCCTTTTGCCGTGCTGAGTGTGTTGCTCGTCGACCGGATACAGGTTTACGCCCGTAACCCCCAGCAGATTCTGGACCTGGTCAATCAGCTCGAAAAGGCAACTGGTTTTAAGCTGACAACCCAACAGAATGTACGGCAGTTAGTGACCGAGGGAGCTTCGTTTGCCAGCAAGCAGTTTCCATCAATTTTGGGGGGCACCCTCGACTTTGTGGTCATTCTGGGCCTGCTGTATTTTGCTCTGTATTTCATGTTCATGGAGGAAAAAACCTTCATGAAGGGCTTGCAGCGCTACCTGCCTTTTGAGCAGAAAACCCTCAACGAACTGGGCGAATCGCTCAAGAATAACGTCAATGCCAACGTGATCGGTCAGGCCGTGGTTTCGTTTGTACAAGCCATTCTGACTGGGCTGACGCTCTGGATTTTTGGTACGCCCGACCCGGCATTTTGGGGCATGATAGCCTTCTTTATGGCATTTATACCGGTATTGGGTACGCCGTTGGTGTGGGGCCCGGCCGCACTGATCAAATTTTCGCAAAACGAAACCGGGCAGGGGCTGGGTATTCTGCTGGTTGGTGTGATCGTGATTATCAACATCGATAATCTGTTGCGAATTCTGCTCGCCAAACGTATGGGCGATGTGCACCCGCTCATTACGCTCACAGGTATTGTACTCGGGGTACCTATTTTCGGGATTCTGGGTCTGGTTATCGGGCCGTTGCTGCTCTCTTACTTTATTGTGCTGATGGAGGTGTTTGAACGCCAAAATCGCCAACAACGTGTAGAGGCCGTTGCCGATGAAGTCAGGGTGGAAGAGCAGGCCCGGAAGGGGTAGGGCAGGAGAGCCGATCTGGGCAGAGCACCTGCTGAAATATAGGCCAGCCTCCAAGTGGTTTGTGGTTTTTCTGGGTTATTTTTGTTTTTTACTCAGGAAAATTTCACAAGAGGTATGGAACAAGTAGTGAGGTATTTTGAAACGATTCCGTCATTGCACCGAAGCCTGATTTTGGTGGGTGGCATTACGTTTTTCTGGCTTCTGGAGAGTGCTGTCCCCTTATTTCGCTTCGATCAATCGACGCCCGGTTACCGCAAAACGCGCCATGCCGGTATCAACTTCTTTTTTACGCTCACAACCATCGTTGTCAATTTTTGCCTTGCGTTTCTGCTCGTGAAAACCAGCGATTGGGCAGTGGCCAGTAAAGTGGGCGTATTGCCCTGGCTCGATTTGCCACTCTGGGCTGAGGCTTTGGTTGGTCTGTTACTTCTCGATCTGATCGGGGCCTGGCTGGCGCACTGGACAGAGCATCACGTAAAATGGATGTGGCAGTTTCATTCGGTGCATCATTCCGATCAGCACGTTGATACCACAACTGCCAACCGGCACCATCCGGGCGAGAGCGTAATTCGATTTGTGTTTACGCTGGTGGCCGTTGTGGTCACGGGAGCACCCATGTGGCTGGTGTTTCTGTACCAGTCGCTATCGGTGGTGCTGTCGCAGTTTAACCATGCCAATATTGAGCTGCCTCGCTGGGCCGACCGGTTGCTGGGGCTGGTGGTGGTTACGCCCAATATGCACCACGTGCACCATCATTACGTGCTGCCCTTGTCGAACACCAACTATGGCAATATTTTTCCGTATTGGGACTGGATTTTCGGAACGTTTGCGCGCGAGGAGGGTCGCCAATTGGTGTATGGCCTGGATACCCACCCCGACCCGCACGAGCACGCCCATATCGGCGGCATTCTGAAAGTACCGTTCGGGAAATACCGCCCCCCGGTAGGCGAACGGACAACAGAAGAATTGGTGAAAGACCGGGCCGCCGGGCTGTGAAAAAGCGAAAGAGTGAGTCATCCCGAATTTTAGGTTAGGGGGAGATTCCTTTCTCGAACGCCCCGTCAGGGGCCCAATATTGGTAGAAAAGACGTCTCCCGCCAATAGCAGAGCCCCGAAGGGGCGTAACTTGTTTAGGGTTACGCCCCTTCGGGGCTCTGCTATTTGATCTATTTTCCGGGTTAGCTACCAACATTAGGCCCCTAACGGGGCATCCAGGGAGGAGCTTGGATCAACATAGTCAAAACCTTGAAAATTCGGGATGACTCATGTTTCGCTTTTTATTTTTGCCGGAAGCTTTTCATAATCCAGCCGCCACCTACCACGTCGTTGCCTTCGTAGAAAACGGCTGCCTGCCCCGGCGCAATGGCCGAAACACCTTGTTCAAACAGAACTTCGATTTGATCGTCGCCGGTTTGGGTGACTATGGCACGGGTGCCGGGGTCTTTGTACCGAACTCGGGTGACGGTATCGAGGGGTTCGGTAATGCGGGCGTATTTCTGGAGGTTTAGCTTGCTCACCATCATGCCGTCGCGGAAGAGGTCGGTATCAACGCCCAGAACTACCTCGTTCGTTTCTTTCCGGATTTCGGTCACGAACATCGGCTTCCCAAACGCCATGCCGAGCCCTTTGCGTTGCCCAATGGTGTAAAAGGGGTATCCTTCGTGCTTGCCCAGAATCCGACCGGTGCCTTCTTCCACAAAATTACCGCCCGCTACTTCGGCTTCCAGCGTCGGGATTCGTCGTTTCAGAAAACCCCGGTAGTCGTTGTCGGGCACGAAACAGATTTCGTACGATTCTGACTTGGTCACGAGTTCGATAAAGCCCCGATCGGTGGCCATATCCCGAATTTCGGACTTACGTAGGTGACCCAGCGGCAGTTTCGTGCGGCTCAGGCTCTCCTGCGAAACGCCCCATAGCACATACGACTGATCTTTGAGCGTATCAACGCCTTTCGAGATCACGTACCGGCCCGCCGAGGGGCCTTCGGTATCCTGCCGGATGTTGGCATAATGCCCCGTTGCGATAAACTCACAATCGAGCCGGTCGGCCCGGCGGAGCAGTGCGTCCCATTTGATGTGGGTGTTGCACAGTACGCAGGGGTTTGGGGTGCGCCCTTCAATATATTCACCCGTGAAATGGTCGATGACAGCATCGCCAAATTCGGACCGGATGTCGAGAATGTAATGCGGAAAACCGAGGCTCACCGAGATATTGCGGGCGTCGTTGATACTGTCGAGGCTGCAACAGCCCGTTTCTTTTTTGGTCCCGCCCGACGAGGCATAATCCCAGGTTTTCATGGTCATGCCAATCACCTCGTAGCCTTCTTCGTGCAGCATAACCGCTGCCAGCGAAGAGTCGATGCCGCCACTCATGGCGACCAGAATGCGTCCGTGTTTGCTCATAAATGCTCTGCGAGGGTTCAAAGCCCTCCGATAGGGGTCGGGTAAACGTACCGACAATAGGGCCAACAATCGAAGCCGGGCGTTTGGTTTCCGGCCGGGCTGTACAGACGTAACTAGTATTCCGTTTGTGGGGTTGACTCGGGTTTATTCGTTCCGCAGACTGTCAACGGGGTTTTGCAGGGCTGCTTTGAGGCTCTGAACACTAACCGTAAGTAAGCCAATGCCAACGGCCATGAGCCCGGCAACCCCAAACACCCACCAGTCAACTGATATTCGGTATGCAAAACCTTGCAGCCATTGGGTGGTAGCGTACCATGCCAGGGGCGAAGCTACCAGCAGAGCCACCAGAATGAGTTTGAGAAAGTCGGTGGAGAGCAGGCGCATGATGCTCAATACCGATGCGCCCAGTACTTTTCGGACGCCTATCTCCTTGGTGCGTTGTTCGGCTGTAAACATAGCCAGTCCAAACAGGCCCATGCATGAAATCAGGATGGCAATAATCGTGGCTACGTTAACAAGCTGAGCTGTTTTGGCTTCTTTTTCGTAAAGCTGGGCAATGGAATCATCGAGAAACGTATAGCTGAATGCATGGTCGGGATAAACGGTTTGCCACACACGCTCAATTTCGGCCAGCGTGGTTTGAATCTCCTGAGCCGATTTACCCTGGCTGACTAATTTTACGCCCAAATTGCCAGCCTGTCGGGGCATGTACCCGATAAATACCGGCCCTACTTTTTCGTGTAGCGATTGCTCATGAAAATCGGCCACGACACCCACGATCGGATAACTTCGCCCCTGGAGTTCTACGTTTTGGCCGACGGCGTCGGTGGGTTTCGGGAAGCCAAGCGCCAGGGCGTAGGTTTCGTTGATAACAATCTCCCGCAGCGAGTCGCTACGGAGGTAGTTACGGCCAGCGAGCAGTTTCAGCTGGTACATCGGAATAAAGTTTTCGTCGCCCGCCTTGATTGACACATCCATCTCGACATCTTTTTTACCCCGATACTTCAGATTGGCCACCATGTAGCTGCTACCCATGGGCGGAAACCACTCCCGCGTAACCAATTGAACATCGGTAAGCTGCCGGAGCTTCTCGGCCAGAATATCGGCTTTGCCCAGTTGAGCAGTATGCAACGACACCACCGCGTCGGTTGAGAAACCAAGTTCTTTGTTGCGCATAAACGCCAGCTGGCGCCCAATAAATAACGTGCCGATGATGAACAGCAACGATACCGTAAACTGAAACACAATGAGGCTTTTGCGGAAATACCCTTTCAGCCCTCCGGCTGACGCTATGGGCCCTTTGAGCGATCGGGCAGGTTGGTACGACGCCAGTACCCACGACGGATAGAAGCCAGCCAGCAGGGCTGTAATCCCCGTTAGTAGAAGCAGAAAGAGGGCGGTTTCCGGAGTGAGCCCATCGTATCGGACACCGGCCGGAATAAACGCGTTGAACTCGGTCAGTACAGGCTGCACCAGTAGTTGAGCCAGTAGCACGGCCCCGATGGTCAGCAGGAGTGTCTCGCTCATAAACTGAGTGAGTAGCGATGCCCGGCTGCTGCCCAGCACTTTACGGATACCCACCTCCTGCGCCCGGCTCATTGATTGAGCTGTGCTTAGGTTTATGAAGTTGATGGCCGCAATGAGCAGGATAAACAGCGCAACACCCATGAGCCCATAGAGAGTTGGGAGGTGAGCCTTTCGCGCGTAATTGTCATTGTACGCTTCGTTGAAATGCAGGTCGGCTAAGGGCTGGAGAGCAGGGGTGAATACAAACGGACCTTTGTAGTGCTGGCGGCTAAATTTGCTAAATGCACTCGACAACTGGGCCGGGGTTACGCCCGGTTGCAACTTCACAAACGCCTGCGACGAAGACCAGATATCGTCCCACTGATCCAGATTGATCGACTGTTTAAGCAAGTTACTCCCCCGAATGCTGCGCAATGAGATGAAGTCTGTGAATGTGAGATCGGTGGGCGTGGCCCAGTCCTGCACAACGCCCGACACCGTAACCCGTAAAGAATCCCAGTAGATGACCTGTTTGCCCAGGTATTGGTGCGGGGGCAAATCGCCGAAATACTTCCGCGCTTTCTGAGCCGATAAAACAAGCGTAAGGGGCTCATTGAGTGCGGTTTTAGGGTTTCCGGCCAGCCATTGGTAGCTGAACAGGTCGAAATACTGCGGGTCAGTTACGATGATTTCGGCGGGGTCGACTCCGCGTTTGCGTGCTTCGAACCGTTGGGGTTTTCCGGTGCCGTTCGGGATAAGTACATCTGATTCAATGTTGTGGAAAGCAGCTACCGTTTCAATCCCGACAATCTCCTGGCGAACGCCCTCTGGAACGGCATTGGGCACAAAACCGGCCGGGCGTTTTTCGGGCGGATTGCCAAATTGGGTTTCGCCCACCAGCCGGTAAATACGCTCGTGGTCAGCGTGAAAGGTATCGTAGCTCAGTTCGTGCCGGGTAATCAAATAGATGGTCAGGCAGGTTGTAACACCGATCGTAAGCCCGAACAGGTTAATCAGCGTGCTGACCCGGTGCTTGACCAGGTTACGAAAAGCAATTTTCAGGTAGTTGCGAAGCATAGCGGGATACAGGTTTACAACGGCCCGGTAGGTACAAATGCTTTGCCAAACGTCGCAAAGCCGGTTTTCGGCCCACTTTGGCCCTCGTACTGGGGCGTGTTGTCCGAAAGCGTACACTTTTTGTCCGAACCTGAACAGCCGTTTCGTGTACGGGGTACGACAATGCCCACTGACTTGTAACTTCGCGCCAGCTTCGACCAACTGGTCTTTTTCGATTCAACATGACGCGCGGGCAACCGCGCTACGTACACATGGCCTTACAAACAACAGTAAAAATTTCAAACGTAACCAACCTCAGCGATGCCCGGTACTGCGCCGGTATGGGCGTTGATATGCTCGGATTCTCGATGGACGAAAGCTCTCCCGATTATGTGGACCCTGCGCGCTTCAACGAAATCCGGGGTTGGCTGGCCGGTGTTCAGATTGTAGGCGAAACGGCCGAGATCGATCAGGAGCGCATTCGGGAGCACCTGGAAACGTACGGGCCCGACATGCTGCAGGTTGATGAACCCGCTTTGCTACCCGCCCTCTCGTTGTTGGGTAAGCCGCTCATTCTGCGCCTGAACCTGGTAGACCTCACGCTCGACCAGCTCGACGCTCTGATCGACTCCAATCCCGTTGATGCCGATTACATTCTGCTCGAAAGTGGAGCCCCGTTGCACCTGGACGACGATATAAGTCTGGCCATCGGACGATTGGCCAGCCGACACGCCGTTTTGCTGGGCGTTGGTATTACGGCCGAAACGGTGCACAACCGACTGGCGCAGTGGCCCATCAAAGGCATTGCCCTCACGGGTGGCCCCGAAGACCGGCCCGGAAGCCGCGAGTTCGGGGAACTGATGGATATTCTGGAATCAATCGAGATAGATTAGAAGGTACTATGTATTACCTACTATCAGTAAAATAAAGCATTCATCATAGCCCGTATCCACTCTTACGAATCGCGTTGTTGGCAATCGAGTCGTGGTCTACTTTTACATCAGTTTCAACCACGAAAACAAACAAATACAATGGAAACTCGACTCGAACGATTGCGCGATGAAGCCATGTTAGGCGGGGTGGCTGCTGGTATAGCCCGCTACTTTAACATCGACCGGACGTTGGTACGGGTGCTGTTTCTAATCGGATTATTCATTCCCCATTTTCCGGCCGTCATCGTTTATATTATCTTGTGGGTAGTGTTGCCCGAACGTCGGTTCGGGGTACTCCAGGAGCCAATTTTGTATTCTAATCCAACTTTTTCTACCATGAATCCGTACAACCCAAGTAACCCCGACCGCTCGCAGGGGAGCCTCATCTTTGGCGTTATCCTGATCGTTTTAGGGGTCCTGTTCTTACTCGACCGCTGGTTCGATATTGATCTCGGCGATCTGTGGCCGCTGGTACTCATTGCCGTCGGGGTCTGGTTACTGTTTAAAGACCGGATCTCAAACCGGAACGACCCATTCAACCGGAACAACGATCCGTATAACACCAACAATCCATCCTAAATGACGTTGAGCACCGGACGTTAGCCAACCGACTGTATCTCACGGATGCGTCGACAGGCTAACGTCCGTCTGTTTAATGTTCCCTTCAACTATGAACCGAGGACTTTTCTGGGGTATATTCTTCATCACGATCGGCCTGCTCTTTCTGGGGCGTAACTTAGGCTGGCTGGCCATCGACTGGGAAACGATCCGTAATCTCTGGCCCTTATTGCTTATTCTGGCAGGCATTAACATGATTCTGGAACGGCGCGGCAATCAGGCGGCTGTTGTTTCTACGGTATTGCTGGCGGTAGCCTTGCCCGTTGCCCTGTTTAGTTTTGTGGGCCGTAATCGGCACTGGAACAACGACGAAAACCGGTGGGAGTACCGCCATCGTGACCACGACAACCACGAGGATGAGCAGGCTGATGTTGATATCAATATTGACTCTGACGAGGACGATGAACGCGAAACGAGCGTTGCCAACTTCGTAGAGTCGATGGATGGCGAAACACCCGAAGCCGTGCTGAAATTTGGCGGGGGAGCCGGGCAGTTTTCCATTGAGGAAACGACGAGTAATCTGATCGAAGCCGAGGCCCGGCAAACGGTTGGTACCTACAAAATGCTCGTGGAGCGTGACCCTACCACCCGCATCCCAACTATCGAGCTGAAACCCAACGAAGGCAAAGCCGAACTGAAAGAAGGCAAACTGGCCAACCGGGTTGAGGTGAAGCTCAACAGCCGCCCGCAGTGGACTATGGACCTGGCCTTGGGGGCCGGCGAAGGTGATTTTGACCTGAGTGCGTTTAGTGTAAAAAATCTGAAAGTGCAGGCCGGGGCTGCCGACGTGGAACTGAAACTGGGCGACCGTGCCGATCTGACTTCGGTTGATCTATCGGCGGGTGTGGCTTCGGTGGTGGTCCGTGTACCCGAAGGTGTAGGTTGCCGGGTCGAGAAGCAGGGCGGGCTAAACGTGAATCAGCTCGAAGGGTTTGTGGAGGTCAGCGATCGGCTGATGCAAACTTCGAACTACGAAAGCGCTGCCAAGAAAATCAACATTGTATTCAACGGCGGTATCTCCCGCTTTAAGGTGGAGCGGTACTAACCCGAACAAACCCATCTGGACAAATAAAAAAATCCCGGCCGCAAGAGGGGCCGGGATTTTTGCTCTCTTTCCATAGTCTTGATCCAACGATTCCGGGTCGTGATCAGAAGTACTTACGAAGAAGAGAGTCGGGCGGATTTTGCCAGACGATAATTTTTTTCAAAAAAAGACGAATTGTATTCGTCCGTACGTTTAGTCTTTGTTCAGTCGCTTCAACAGCATTTGGTTGAACGACCGTTCGGCGTTTTGAAGCTCAGCCAGTTGAGCCGGTGAAATCACTTTCAGAAAACGCGGCATGTACTCCTGGTCAAGGTCCGCAATTTTTTGTTTAGCGTTGTTGCTTTCGCGCAGGTTGTTCAGAACATCCTGCTCCGATAGGCCCTGCTGCACCGAACGGGTGTTCAGCTGCCGAACTTTCTGGTTCAGTTCCCGCTTCCGGGCGCTGTATTCGTTGTAAATCGGCCAAAACTGCGGAGCCTGCTCGGGGGTCAGGTTAATGCGGTTGGTTATGTGGCCGATCTTCGCTGACTCAATTTTCTGTCGTCCATCGTCCTGGGCCTGGACGGTGCTGACCGCTGGTAACAATGTCATCATCATCAGCCAGCCCATTACTACGTGTTTCATATCTCAGGTGTATTTATAAAATCATTTAGGAGTTTACGTTTGCCATATCTTCAGCTACCACGTCGAGGTCAATCTCTTCCTGAATTACTTCCGGGTTGACGTCCTGAAGCTGCGTTTCGATGGCTTCGGAATCAAACGATTGCTGAATCGGGGTGTAGTCAGCCAGGTCCATGGAGCTAACGCCCTGTTCGTCAAGGTAATTCGTGATGGCCGTATTGCTGACGTCAGCGAGGCTCTCCTGTCCGAGGGAGTCTTGCCGGGCGGGCCAGGTCACCCAAACCAACGCTGCTACCAAGCCAGCACCCGCCAACGAAGCCACCGACCGTTGCCACGACCAGTTTATCGACCAACCGTGCTGTTTCGTTACGACCCGTTCCTGAATCTGGTGCGGGAGGGCATCAAAATAGCCGTCGGGCACGCCGAGGTTGGTAGCCTCAATCGGGTGCTTTCGGAGCGGATGTCCCGCATCAAGTTCATCGAGCCGTATGTATCGTTTCTCATTCATAGCGTGTTGTGGACCGATATTTTACGTATTGGACAGACAGGTACGGCAGGGGTTTAATCATTGTTTAGAAAATCCTCAATTTTCTTCACGGCCAGGTGGTATGATGCTTTCAATGCACCTACCGACGTGCCCGTGATGGCAGCAATATCCTCGTATTTCATGTCGTCGAAGTACTTCATGTTAAACACGAGTCGCTGTTTATCAGGCAATTTTAATAAAGCTTTCTGAAGTTTCAACTGAACCTCATCGCCACTGATGTCGCCCCCGGAGGTGGTGAAGTCCGAATTTTCTTCCAATTTCTCCATCAGCTCGCCCTCCACATCGCCAATAGGCAGGAAGAAGCGCCGACGTTTTTTATTCAGGAAGTTCAAACACTCGTTGGTAGCAATGCGGTAAATCCACGTATACAACTGACTATCACCCCGAAACTGTTCCAGACTCGACCACACTTTGATGAACGTTTCCTGCGTAAGGTCGTTGGCATCATCGTGGTCAATCACCATCTTCCGGATATGCCAATAGATTTTCTGCTGGTACTTACGCACCATCAGGTTAAAGGCATAATTCCGGCTCGACGGATCGCGAAATTTTTCTAACAGTTCCTGGTCAGTCATAGGGAGGTTAGTTTGCAGTTTACGGTTTAGAGTTTACAGTTGCGCGAAGCGGTTAATATGCGCCAGCACACTGTAAACTCTAAACCGTAAACTGTAAACTCATTTTCTTGACATTGCCTTTTTGGCGGCTTCCACAATTTTGTCTGCCGTGAGGCCGTACTTGATCATCAGCTGATCGGGCGTGCCGCTTTCGCCAAAGGTATCGTGTACGCCAATCATTTCGAGCGGAGCCGGGAGGTTACGTGCCAGCACCTGCGCCACGCTGTCGCCCAGACCGCCGTTGAGCATGTGCTCTTCGGCTGACACTGCGCAACCTGTTTTCTTCACCGATTCGAGAATAGCCTCCTCGTCGAGGGGCTTAATCGTGTGAATATTGATAATGTCGGCTTCGATGCCTTCTTCGGCCAGCATTTCGCCTGCCTTGATGGCCTCCCATACCAAATGGCCCGTTGCGAAAATCGAAACGGCTGTTCCTTCGTTCACATGCCACGCTTTCCCGATCACGAACTTCTGATCGGCCGGAGTGAAAATAGGCACAACCGGACGTCCGAAACGCAGGTAAACGGGGCCATCGTGCTCGGCAATGGCCAGGGTAGCGGCCTTGGTCTGGTTAAAGTCGCAGGGGTTAATAACAGTCATGTTGGGCAGCATTTTCATCATGCCCAGGTCTTCCAGAATCTGGTGTGTGGCTCCGTCTTCGCCCAGGGTCAGGCCAGCGTGCGAAGCACAGATTTTAACGTTCTTGTTAGAATAGCACACCGACTGCCGAATCTGGTCGTACACCCGGCCCGTAGCGAAATTGGCAAACGTGGTGGCAAACGGAATTTTACCGCCAATGGTAAGGCCCGCTGAAACCCCAATCATGTTGGCCTCGGCAATACCGCACTGAATGTACCGGTCGGGGAAATCCTTGATAAAGTTTTCGAGCTTAAGCGAACCCGCCAAATCGGCCGTGAGGGCCACCACGTTGGGGTTGGTTTTGCCCAGCTCATAAATGCCCGCGCCGAAGCCCGAACGGGTGTCTTTCTTTTCGGTGTATTCGTATTTTTTCATGATTGTGTTCTGATCAATAGTCCGACATACCCGCCGTGAGCGGCAACTGATTGAGGGCCGTAACAAGTTGCTCGGCATTGGGAGCTACGCCGTGCCATTTGTGGCTACCCATCATGTAATCGACGCCGTAGCCCATTTCGGTATGCATCAGAATGAGGGTTGGCACATCGGGGTCCTGGCGTGATTCTTTGAGCTTGGTTACTACTTCGGCCATGTTGTTGCCCTCCATATGCTCCACGTGCCAGCCGAAAGCTTCGTACTTGGCTCCCAGGTCGCGGTTGTTCATCACCAGCGAAGTAGGCCCGTCGATCTGTTGTCCGTTGAGGTCGATTACGGCTGTCAGGTTGCCCAGTTTGTGGTGGGGGGCAAACATGGCGCCTTCCCAAACCTGACCCTCCTGCTGCTCACCGTCGCCCATAAGTACGTACACGTGGTTGGGATCGCCGTTGAGTTTCTTGGCCAAAGCCGCCCCGCAGGCTACCGACAGGCCCTGTCCCAGCGAACCCGACGCAATGCGTACACCCGGCAGGTGCTCAGCCGTAGTGGGGTGGCCCTGCAAGCGGCTGTCCAGCTTCCGGAAGGTGCTCAGCTCCGAAATCGGGAAGTAGCCCCGGCGCGCCAGTACAGAGTAAAAGAGCGGAGAAATATGACCGTTCGACAGGAAGAAAACGTCTTCGTCGCGGGCGTCCATATCAAATACTACCTGCCCACCATCGTCGGTTTTCAGGTTCATCACCTCAAAATAGAGGGCAACCATAAAATCGGTGCAGCCTAATGAGCCGCCGGGGTGGCCGGAGTTAACCGCGTTCACCATCCGTACAATGTCGCGCCGAACGGCAGTAGCGACGTGTTCGAGTTGTTGTATTTCCATAGTTTTCAAGTCTACAGTTTTCGGTTTACTGTTTTCAGTTCACGAAGCCCTTTTATTTAAGCGTCAGTTCCTGTAAGCTGTAAGCCAGACACTGTAAACTATTTTAAAATTTGATCTGTGTGCTTCTTTGTATCTACTTTGTCGATGATGTCGGTAATAAGGCCGTTTTCGTCGATCAGGAATGTGGTGCGTACGGTACCCATGTATTTACGGCCGTACATCGATTTTTCCTGCCACACGCCGTACGCTTCAACTACCTGCTTATTGGTATCGGCAATGAGTGAAAACGGTAACTCATACTTACCAATAAACTTCTGGTGCGACTTCTCCCCGTCGATACTCACGCCTAGTACTTCGTAGCCAGCGGCCCGTAATTGGGCGTAGTTGTCGCGGAGGTTACAGGCCTGAGCCGTACAACCCGAGGTGTCGTCTTTGGGGTAAAAGTACAAAACAACTTTTTTGCCCCGATAATCAGATAATTTTAGGGGGTGGCCGTTCTGGTCGGTCGTCTCGAAATCGGGAGCCGGATCGCCGGGCTTCAGTTTGGTCATGGTGGTTTTGTTTACAAGTTGGGGTTAACGTCGGCGTTTTTTACGGGCGGTTGGCTTGGCTTTAGGCTTGGCCTTCGGTTTCGGAACCGACACCACGCCTTGTACGGAGGTGACGTTACCCGCGTTGTCGGTCACTTCGAGGAGTACTTCGGCCCCGTCGGGGAAAGGTTCCTGGGCGTTTAGCTTATCCGACCATAGCAGGGCTCGTTTGTAGTCGTACTGCATCAGCAGCCACTGCCCGTCGACCATCGCCCGGAACGACCGGATGCCCGACCGGTCGTCGGTAATGCGGGCCGAGATACCGTTGGGTTGCAGCGACAGAAGCTGTGCCTGCGGGGGCGTAGCGTCGGTGAGCAGCTGAAACCGTCCCAACTCCCGGGTTTTGAATGATAGCTTGTTTTTTTGCCAGCTCCCGCCCACGTACCGTTCACGGCCCACTTTATCAACGAGGTACGCCTTAGTGCGGGCTGTATCGGCCACACCGGCTGTATTCCAGACCACGCCCAGCGGCTCGTTGAGCGGAATCGTGTTCTGGTTAATCTCCAATCCTCCGCCGGGCAACGACCGCACAGCCAGATAGAGTGTGTCGAACAGGGTTTTAGCGCCAAAATTCAGGCTCACGGTGCCGTCTTCATAGGTCTCGTCACGGCCGGGGGTTACCCGTTTCTTGAGGTTAGTTGCCACGCGTCCGGCCCCGACCATAACGGCCTCAGGCAGGTGCGTGTTGAGGTCGATCAGGTATACAGCCGCGTTGTTGTGTACGTAGCTGGCTGGCTGTTCGGTTACGTTCTTACCTTCAAACAAACGGGCGGCTGGTGGCAGGGAGTCGGGTAGGTTCCGAATGGCCAGCTTAAGTACGTTTTGGTCCGTAGTAATCGTGGCTGCTTCGGCCTGGTTGGAAGGCTTCAGGCGCAGGGGGAGGTTGCTAGCCGACGAATCGGGTTGTACCGTAAAGCGCAATACCGCCGAGTTCTGGTACGAATCGAATAGGGTTACGGTTACGTCGTGGGGCTTGCCATCCATGAGCGGCAACCGACCGCGCCGGGCCTGAATATGGGGCTGATCGGTATGGTACAAAGACAGCTGATTGCCGTCGGCTACGTAACACCGGTGATACCGTTGCCCGAAGAGCCGCTCGGTTTCATAGTCCATGTGGACGTTGATGAAGCGGGTTTCTTCGTGCGGAAACGAGTCCATGTTATACGTAAACATCTCGCGCCCGTCGAGCTTCACCTCCACGCAGTTGATACCATTGCGGTAGGGTGAGCCTGTTGTTTTGTCGTAGGCGAGAATTTCGAGGCCAATCAGGCCCGCAGCCGTGATAGATTGATTCAGGCCATACGAACCATCGGCCCGCCGAACCGGTGCAAAACTTTGCCGCGCGTACTCGCCGTTGAGCCTTGAGCCGGGGGTCAGCGTGCGCAGGGCAATGCGTTCGAAATAGGGGGGGACTTCGTCGCGTAGTTCGCGGAAGTTATACAGCAGTGGGTTGATGAGGTTGTCGCGTTCGTCGCGAATCTCGAAGTGCAGGTGCGGCCCCCCCGAACCGCCAGTATTCCCCGACAGGGCAATGATGTCGCCTTTCCGAACCGGATACTGTCCCGGTGCCGGGCGCAGGTCAATCTCAAACGTTTGTTTGCGGTATTGTTCGGTGCGGAGGTAGGTGCCGAGGGTGTCGTTGAGTGTTTTGAGGTGCCCGTACACGGTGGTCATCCCGTTGGGGTGCTTCAGAAAAATAACGTTGCCGTACCCACCCGTAAACACGGCAATGCGCGACACGTACCCGTCGGCAGCAGCGTACACGGGTAGGCCCTCGCGGCCGCCCGTGCGGATGTCAAGACCGGCATGGAAGTGATTGGCCCGGAGGTCGCCCATGCCGCCGGAGAGCGAGTTTTGCCCCCCCGGCTGTATCGGAAACATAAAATAACCGGGCACAACTACCTGTCGGACAGGTGGTCGCCCATTCGGGGCTGGTTTGGGTGTCTGACCAGAAGCCAGAAGACCTGTACCAAGGCTGGCAATCGACAAAAAGAAAAGGGCAATTCGATTCTTCAAAACAGTACGAGCTTATTTCACCCCAATTTCAAGGAGCTTACGGTCTTCAATATAGGCCGTGAGGGTATCGCCTACCTGAACCGGACCTACGCCTTTGGGCGTCCCCGTAAACAGAATGTCGCCTTTCTGAAGCAGAAAATACCGCGACACAAACGAGATGAGGTAATCAATCTTGAACAACATCAGACTGGTGTTGCCCTGCTGCCGGGTTTCGCCGTTTATGTCGAGCCGGAAATTAATGTTGTTCAGGTCGGCAAAGTCGGTTTTAGGAACAAACGGCGAGATTGGAGCCGAGCCGTTGAAGGCTTTGGCCAGTTCCCAGGGCAGCCCTTTGGCTTTCAGTTTGCTCTGCACATCGCGGGCCGTGAAGTCAATCCCGATCCCGATTTCATCGTAGTATTTATGGGCAAACTTGGCGTCAATGTTTTTGCCAACCCGGTTGATCTTTACCAGAATCTCAACCTCGTGGTGTACGTCGTTGGAGAAGTCGGGGTAGAAAAAGGGCTCGTTTTTCAGGGGAACGGCCGTTTCGGGCTTCAGAAAAATCACAGGATCATCGGGTTGCTCATTGTTCAGCTCCCGAATGTGTTCGGCGTAGTTACGCCCCACGCAGATAATTTTCATACTCGACCTGGGCAGTGGCCGATAGGCCAGCCTCTTAAACGTTTAGATGCGTCACAAATCTAAGGAGTATCTATGGGCCGACCGAACCTCATTCTAAAAAAGCTGAACAAATCGGGGTTCTGGACTGCTTTTGTACCATAGGGATTTACTCAACCAGACACGAACGATGAAAAAAGTAATGATGATGACGTTGGCCCTCGCCCTGGCGATTGGTTGCCAGCGCGTACCCCTTTCGGGCCGTAAGCAACTCCTGCTGGTTCCGAATAGCGAACTCCTTCCACTCAGCTTCAGTAATTACCGGGGGGTACTGGATACCAGCCGGGTAATCCGCTCCGGCAACGATGCCCAGATGATTCAGCGTGTGGGCAACCGGCTGCGTACCGCTATGGAAAGTTACCTGCGGGCCAACAATTTTGCCGACCGGCTCGAAGGGTTTCAGTGGGAGTTTACCCTTATTCAGAGTCCGCAGGTAAACGCCTGGTGTATGCCCGGCGGAAAGGTGGCCTTTTACACGGGCATTTTGCCTTATACCCAAAACGAAGCCGGAGTGGCTACCGTGATGGGGCACGAGATTTCGCACGCCATTGCCGAACATGGTAATGAGCGCATGAGCGAGAGCCTGATTGCCAGTAACCTGTTACAGGGCGGTCAGTTGGCTCTGGGGGCCGTGGCCCAGTCGCGACCGCAACAAACGAGTGCTATGTTATTACAGGCGGCTGGGGCCGTGCTACCGATTGCCTATCAGGTGGGACGGGCGTTGCCGCACAGCCGGAAACAGGAGCTGGAGGCCGATAAACTAGGTCTGATTTTTATGGCGATGGCGGGCTATAACCCCAATGAAGCGGTTGGGTTCTGGACTCGAATGGCCCGCGCCGGTAGCGGTCAGAAACCCCCTGAGTTTTTGTCGACGCACCCATCTGACTCTCGCCGGATTCGGGATATTCAGAATCAAATCCCCGATGCTATGAAGTACTATCGCCAAACGGCCCGCCGGTAGAGCACTGAACAAAAAACCGGGCAAGCGGCCTCGCTTGCCCGGTTTTTTGTCCGCTCGGATTACCCAACCCAAACTTTAATCTGCCCCTGGAGGGCGTCGCCCGGTTCGAGTACCGAAAGCCCCTCGTTGTTGTTGAAGGCGTTGACATTGGCTGTCAGTGGTTCAATGGCAATATGGTCGCGTCGGCCGGGTGTGTACACCACAAGATACGGAAAAGCCGCGTCTTGCCAAACGTGCAGGGACAGTTGCTGCCGGGGCGAATGCAACACCGTAGTAACACCCTCAGGCTTCGATAGTACCCGGAACGCATTGTCCAGATTCCGGTCGCGCAGGGCCAGAATGCCCTGACCCTCAAACGGTGATCGGCCGGTCGGTAACAGGTTCTCGTCGAGGTGAATCAGTTCGCTCACGGGCATGTCGATGGTCAGCGCATCGGTTTCTTCACCGTTCAGACTAAAATACGGGTGCCACCCGAACGAAGCCGGGCAGCGCGTATCTCCGGTGTTGAGCGCCGAAAAATCGAGAGTCAATGTGCACGACTGGTTAGGCTGATCGGCCGGGGGCGGGGTCAGAATGTACGAAACGGTTAGTGAAAACGGAAACGGATACCCTTTGATTGGTTCGGCGTTAGTGTAGCGTACCGTCAGTTGGGCTTTCTCGTCGGATATGTCCTGCCCGATCACTTCAAACGGTTGGGGGTGTACCAACCCATGAATGGCATTGTCGCGGGCGGTCTCGTTCATGGGGAGGGCGTACTCTTCGCCCTCAAACCGGTAAATGCCGTGCCGAATCCGGCTCGGGAACGGGTACAGCAACGCACTCGCGTAGGTTTCGTCGGTAAAGAGGGCCTGTGGCGAGTCGGGGGCGCGCAGCACATTGATGAGCAGCGATTTGGGCCCCAAAACCAGTTGCCGCAGAATGCCGCCATAAGCCGGCAGTATGGAAAAGCCTTCGCCTGTTTCGGTGTATTTGACGAAGTATTCGAGGATGGGCTCACTTGTTTCGGCAGTGGGTAAAACGCCAAAAGGCTGAGCGTCGATAGAAAATAGCATATCAGATCGGCGGTAAAATCGGTACAGAGGATGTACAAAGGCTACCCAAAAGTAAGCCGGGTTGTTTATGTTTTTTACCGTTCAGACCTACATTTCGCCTTCGACGCCCAGCCCAAAGAGGGCAAAATCGTACCGAACCGGATCGGCCGGGTCGAGTTGGCGCAGGGTTTCGGTGAGGGCAACGGCCGTGTTCCAGTCGGGCGAAGCCGTGCCGGTGCCTCGTTGGGGGAGGAGACCAAGCAGGTGGGCAACGCGGTCTACGTGTACATCAATCGGGATTACAAGCTGATCGGGGCGAATACGAGTCCAAATCCCAAAGTCGACCCCGTTATGGTCGCGCCGGACCATCCAGCGCAGAAACATCAGCAGCCGTTTGCACGATGAGTTGCGGGCCGGTGTGGCAATATGCTTGCGGGTGCGCGGACTGAAATGGGGCAGGCTGCAAAACCGGTCGTGGAAGTGTTCGAGATGCCGCCGGACCGTGGTGTCGTCGGTTGCTCCACCGGGCGGTAGAAACGCATCTTCGAGCGACTCATGCTGTTGGTAGTAGGTCTGGAAAAACGACAGAAAATACGCGGTGTCGGTGAAGTTAAACGTGCGGTGTTTGAAAGCCGCAAACCGCGCCAGATCGCGCTCGTCGTAGTTGCGCACAAAGTCGTACGGAGCGCCGTCCATCAGGTCAATGAGTTGGGCGGCTTTTTTCAGAATCACCGGCCGTTGACCCCAGGCCAGAATAGCCGCCCAGAAGCCCATGATCTCAATGTCTTGCTGCAACCGAAACCGATGGGGAATACTGACGGGGTCTTTGGCAATAAAAGAAGGCCGATTGTACTGATCGGCCTTGACGTTCAACAAATCGATAATGTCGGGGCTCATCGGCTTTTTCCTCCGCTGACAATCCAGGCTACTCCGCGCGAAATGGCCGAAAAGAAGGCCAGAATCCCGGAAAACACGGTTGTAAACACGGCTACAAACGGGTAGCCAATCGTAAACATAACGCTGAATACTTTATAACCCGGCGTGGCTTTCATCCGCTCATCGCGCAACCGGTGCCGCCGGGCAATACGCTCTTCTTTTGAATTCATCGTTCGTTGGGTTTATAGTTTTTAGTTCATGGTTTTTGGTGGTTAACTCAGACCTAGGCGAGATTCTCGCCCCACTTCCACCCATAAACGATAAACCAAAAACCGTAAACTATAAACTTTTTTAAGGCACCATATAACTCACCTCAGCCCGAAAACTCTGATTGTTGGGCGAAAGTTTCGAAAAGGCTTTTGACGATAACTTGATCAGCACCCGCTCATTGACACCCGTGTTAGGCAGCCGACCAATTACTTTCACCCACAGGCTTTGGTTGCTGATGTCGTTGCGAACCTGCACCAGTGAGCCAATGGGCGCAGTGCGGTGCAGGGCGAGGTATTTGTTCGACGAATCGTCGGAGTCGATGCGCTCTGCCATCCCGATTTCGGCCATTCGGCGGCCCTTAGCGGGCAGGTTGTTGCCCGACTCACCGGGTCGGATGGGGCGCTCCTCGGCCGGGCGGGTGGGGGCTTCTGGTTTCGACTCGGCCTTGGCTAACTCTTTCTTGGGCGCTTCGGCCTTTGGCTCGGGGGCTTTGGCAGCCGGTTCGGTTTTAGCCACCTCGGCGTTTGCCGGCCGACTGGCGTTGCGGGCGGCAAACCCTTTTTCCGACACAATCAGGGTTTGGCCCAACTGAATATTATCGGAGGTCAGGTTGTTCCACCGACGCAGGTCTGCCATAAGTACCTGATACTTAACGGCGAGGCTGTAAAGCGTTTGGCCCGGTTCCACCACGTGGGTATCGGCCGCTTTGCGTGTCTCGGTTTCTTTGGTTTCGGGTTTTGCCGTTTTGGTTTCTGATTTGGCCACCGGTTCGGTTGGCTTCATCAGTTGCTCGTTGTCTTTGTCGGTTTTACGGGCCGCTTTTTCTTCACGTCGGGCCGCCCGTTCGGCCGCTCGCTCTTCGCGTCGGCTCAGTTCGGGCAAGGGAATACGCACCACCTGGTTGTATTGGAGCGCATCTTTCATGTCGGGATTAGCCGATTTAATCACATCTACGGAGGTGTTGTACCGGCGGGCAATCGCGTATAGTGTTTGCCCCTGATTAACCCGGTGCAGCAAAAATCGCTTGCCGTCGCGCTTCTCAACGCCAATCGAGTCGATGGTAGTGGGAGTGGTGGGGCGGAGGGGGAAATCAGAGAGTGAAGCTGCCTGAATTCCACCGGGCAACAGCAAACCCAGGGTTGCAAAGGCAAGTAGGGATTTCATGGGTAAGTAACGTTCAAAAAGCGCGTAGACGTACCCCATTGGGCATGTCCTTGCGTAAAATTATGGTTTCCGGGGGTTATTTCAAATCCAATCAGCCCGTACAATTCCGTATGTTTACAGCCATGAAGATTCTCGGACTCATTCCGGCCCGCTACGCATCTACACGTTTTCCGGCGAAGGCGTTGGCCGATATTAACGGTAAAAGTATGATTCAGCGGGTCGTGGAGCAGGCCCGTCAGACGGCTTCACTGAGCCGGGTGGTGGTCGCTACCGATGACGAACGCATCCGGGCGCACGTGGCCGATTTTGGGGGTGAAGTGGTTATGACCAGTACGCACCACCAGAGTGGCACCGACCGGTGTCAGGAGGCCCTCACGGCGCTGGGGGAATCGTTCGATTATGTGGTGAATATTCAGGGCGATGAGCCGTTTATTCAGCCCCAACAGATTGAGCTGCTGACATCGGTACTCGACGGCACCACCGAACTGGCGACGTTGGTGAAGGCCATCACCGATGCCCACACGCTTTTTAACCCCAATTCGCCCAAGGTGGTAGTGAGTCAGACGGGTGAGGCCCTGTATTTCAGCCGCCAGCCGATTCCGTATCAGCGCGACCGTACCACCGAGGAGTGGCTACGGCATCATACGTACTACAAACACATTGGTCTGTACGCGTACCGTACCGACGTGCTGGCGCAGATTACCCAACTGACGCCCTCGGCACTTGAGCGGGCCGAAGCCCTGGAACAACTCCGATGGCTCGAAAACGGCTACCGAATCCGGGTGGTCACCACCGAACTGGAGAGTTATGGTATTGACACGCCGGAGGATATTCAAGTGGCAGTAATGAGTGGCAGTAAGCAGTAGCAGTAGGCAGTGGCAGTAAGCAGTAGCTGACGCAAGAGTACTGTCCACTCATTACTGCTTACTGCCACTGCCCACTGCCACGCATTACTGCCTACTGCCTACTGCCCACTGCTACTGCCCACTAAAAATGTTCCGTTACGCACCTACGCCTTCCGGATTTTTACATATTGGCAATGGCGTCAATTTTGTCTTGACGTATCTCTGGGCACAGGCGTTGGCGGCCCCTATTCTGTTGCGCATTGACGACCTGGATGCCGACCGAAAGCGCCCCGAATACGTCGACGATGTGTTTTTTACCCTCGACTGGCTTGGTTTACGTTACGACGTAGGCCCCACCGGTCCCGACGATTTTGAGCGGCATTGGTCGCAGCGGCACCGTCTGCCGTTGTACCACCAACTGTTGACCCGGCTGGTTCGGCGGGGCGTGGTGTACGCGTCTGACTTCTCGCGTCAGCAAATTCGCAGTCTGGGTGAGGCCGAGGCTACCCGACTTATGCGGGCGCAAAATTTGTCGCTCCGTACACCCGGTGTGCCCTGGCGCGTGCGGGTACCCGACGGCCTGCCCTTTTCAGATTTTGTCGTACGTCGGCGCGATGGCATCCCGGCCTATCAGGTAGCATCGCTCACCGACGATTGCCATTTCGGCGTTACCCACATCGTTCGGGGCGAAGACCTCCGCGAGTCGACCGCTATTCAGTTGTTTCTGGCAACGCTACTCAACGACGACCGATTCGCCCGAACGACCATCTGGCACCACCCGTTACTGACCGATTCGAGTGGCCAAAAACTAGCAAAATCGGCGGGGAGTACCTCGCTCCGGGCCCTGCGTGAGTCGGGTAGGGGACCTGTTTTGGTGTACCAAACTGCCGCCCGGTTGCTTGGATTTTCTGCCGAAAATGTGGGGTCACTTACTGATTTACAGGAGGTTTGTGCGTCAGTTTGGGCGCGTTTGGAGCCGGGTGTCAACTCATAAAAAACCTTAAATAGACCCGGCGGATGGGATGCCTAAACACTCCCTTCCGTTAGTAGGTTAAGCAAGAACCGGCCGGGTCGGTCGTTCTTACTCATGAACCAGCCCCCGTCATGGGGCTATTTGACTACGAAACCATACAGTTATGCAGCAATATTCCATCCTTTGGGCCGACGACGAAATCGATCTGCTCAAGCCACACATCATGTTTCTCAAAAACAAGGGCTACACAGTGACGCCCGTAAATAGCGGGGCCGATGCGCTGGAGCAGGTGGAACAGGAGAAGTATGATCTGGTTTTACTCGACGAAATGATGCCCGGCATGACCGGCCTCGAAACGCTTGCTCAAATCAAACAGATGCGGCCCAATATGCCCGTGGTAATGATTACCAAGAGCGAGGAAGAGCACATCATGGAGGAGGCCATCGGGTCGAAGATTGCCGATTACCTTATCAAGCCTATCAACCCGAATCAGTTGTTGTTGTCGCTCAAAAAGAACCTCGACAATAAGCGGCTTGTGACCGAGCGGACCAACATCGGTTATCAGCAGGATTTTCGGAACATTTCGATGCAGTACAACGACCGCATCGGACACGAAGAATGGGCTGAAATCTATAAAAAGCTTATTTTCTGGGAGCTAGAACTCGATGGTGCTCAGGACAAAAGCATGGGCGAGGTGCTCAATATGCAGAAAAGCGAAGCCAACTCGAATTTCTGTAAATTCATTGAAGAGAATTACGAAGACTGGCTCAACGACCCCAAAATCGATAAGCCGCTCATGTCGCATCAACTGATGCGGAAAAAGGTGTTCCCGCTTGTAGAAGCTGACACGTCGTCGACTAAACCGCTCTTCTTTCTGCTTATCGACAACCTGCGGTACGATCAATGGAAAGTAATTGAGCCGATTCTGACGGATTATTTTACAGTCGAAGAAGAGTCATCGTATTATTCGATTCTCCCCACTACTACGGCCTTTGCCCGCAACGCCATTTTTTCGGGTATGATGCCGAGCGAAATGGAGAAGCAACACCCCGACCTGTGGGTCAATGATGATAACGACGAGGAGGGCCTCAATAACCACGAAGAGGAGTTTCTACGTCGGCAGCTCGATAAGAGCCGCCTGAACGTGAAGATGTCGTACAACAAGATTCTGAATATTAACCAGGGCAAGGCACTCGTTGATAACGTGAGCAACCTGATGCAGAATCCGCTGAACGTGATTGTCTACAACTTTGTGGACATGCTTAGCCATGCCCGTACCGACATGGCCATGATTAAGGAACTGGCCCCCGACGAGGCCGCGTACCGATCCATCACCCGGTCGTGGATTCAGCACTCACCTTTGCTTGAGTTGTTGCGCAAGATTGCCGATAAAGGCGGTCGCCTGATTGTAACTACCGACCACGGGATGATTCGGGTGCAGAAACCGGCCAAGATTGTGGGGTATCGCGAAACCAATACCAACCTGCGGTACAAGCAGGGCAAAAACCTCGGCTTCGATGATAACCACCTGTTTGTGGCCCGTAAGCCGGAGCGGTTATTCCTGCCGAAGCCCAACGTATCGACGGCCTACGTCTTTACCATGGAAGATTACTTCTTCGCGTACCCGAATAACTACAACTACTACGTGAACTACTACCGCGATACGTTCCAGCACGGGGGCGTTTCGCTGGAAGAAATGGTGGTGCCGTTTGTGTATTTACAGGCTAAGTAAAGCACTGCGAAAACATAAAATGGAGAAAGCGGAAGAGACAGGCGCCACACCTGTCTCTTCCGCTTTCTCCATTTTTACATCAGTCCGTTTACCTCAAAACCGGGTTCCGGGGGGGACTTCTTCTACATTCCCCTCGCCAACACGCAGGGTGCGGGCGGGGTAGCGGGTAAGGAGCTCGTAATTGTGGGTAGCCATCAGAATAGCGGTTCCGGCGTTGTTGATGGCCCGGAATACCTGCATGATCTGGTCCGAAACGGCCGGGTCGAGGTTACCCGTCGGCTCGTCGGCAATCAGAATCTGTGGCTCGTTGAGCATGGCGCGGGCAATGACCACCCGTTGCTGCTCTCCCCCTGAGAGCTGATGAGGCATTTTACGCTGTGCTGTTCCCAGCCCCACCTGCATGAGTACCTCCGAAATACGGTCGGTCATTTTTTTCTTGTCGGTCCAGCCCGTTGCTTTCAGCACAAAGCGCAGGTTTTCTTCCACATTGCGGTCGAAGAAAAGCTGAAAATCCTGAAACACGATACCGATTTTCCGGCGCAGAAACGGAATCTGCTTCTTGTCGATCCGGTGTAGGGGTGTACCGGCTACGTTCCCCTGTCCGCTCTGTAGTTTCAGGTCGGCGTAGAGCGTTTTAAGCAGGGAGGTTTTTCCACTGCCTGTCCGGCCGATCAGATACACGAATTCGCCTTTCTGAATCGAGAAACTAATGTCGCCCAGAATCAGCTTCGTATCCTGAAAAATGTCGGCTCTTTCGAGCATCAGAACGGGTTCGGTGCTGAACATAGAGAAAGTTTACGGTTTACAGTTTACGGTTTATAGTTCACAGTATCTAACGGGAATCACGTTGCCATCAGCATTAACTGTAAACTATAAACCGTAAACCGAAAACTTATTTGTTTGCTGCCTTCTTGTTGTCTTCCAGAAACTTGGCGAGGCCAATATCGGTAAGAGGGTGGTTGAGCAGGGCTTTGATGACGCTCAACGGGCCCGTCATCACGTCGGCACCAATTTCGGCGCACTGAATCAGGTGCATCGGGTGCCGTACCGAAGCCGCCAACACCTCAGTGGTGTAGCCGTAATTGCGGTAGATACCCACAATTTGCTCGATCAGCGCGATGCCATCAGTTGAAATATCGTCGAGCCGACCCACGAACGGCGATACGTACGAAGCCCCGGCTTTGGCCGCCAGCAATGCCTGACCAGCCGAGAAAACAAGCGTACAGTTGGTGCGGATTCCTTTTTCGGAGAAGTACTTAATCGCTTTAACGCCGTCTTTGATCATCGGCACTTTCACCACGATATTCTCGTCGAGTTCGGCCAATTCTTCGCCTTCGCGAATCATTTCGTCAAACGTTGTCGCAATAACTTCGGCGCTTACGTCGCCCTCTACAATATCGCAAATTTGCTTGTAGTGACGCAGTACATTGTCTTTGCCGGTGATACCTTCTTTGGCCATGAGCGACGGATTGGTGGTTACACCGTCGAGGATACCCATGTCCTGCGCTTCACGAATTTCGGCCAGATTTGCCGTATCGATGAAAAATTTCATAGAGTCAGTCTGATTTTGTACAAAAATAAAGGAATGTGCTTAGAGTGTGTGGACAATTAGGATAAACTTACCCAATCCTACGATCTTTGTGGCATGAGACGCTATGAGATCACCGAGCAGGAATGGACTAAAATCACCCCTCTTCTACCAGGACAGGCAGGCTCAG
>NZ_WELI01000008.1 GCF_009184635.1 Rudanella paleaurantiibacter | reverse complement strand
GGATGAATGGTTGGTCGAATACAACACGGAACGCCCTCACCAGGCCTTGAGGTTCATGACACCTGTCGAGTACCGACAGGCGGCTTAAACTCCAGTGCAAACTGGCTCACGAAAGGGGGCAAAGACAAAAGCGGTTATCCACATTCATTCCCTTATGGGCTTTTTTTATAAGCGTCAGAATACCTCTCTGTAAACGAGTTTTGTCTCGTTGTTCAATAGCTTGCCAGACCTCTATATGCACGTCTAAGTGGTTGGCTTTATGCTCACCTTTGTGATAAAGTCTGGTAGCCACTTCGATACACCGCTGTACACGCTCAAACTCACCGTTGGCCAAACTATACATTGAATAGCCATAAATGGCTACTCCTCGTTCTACCTGTCGCCAGCGGGTACGAATATCCTGCTCTGTATCGCCATACATGGCATAATCAAAGTCTAAAAACTTGCGAATCAGCGGACGGTGGTCCGAGAAAAGGATATACGAAGCCCGTAAGTGGTTGTCAATGGAGGCCACTAAAGGATATGTCAGGCTGTGTTGGTGAGCCCAATGTTCAACTTCAACCAACTTAGCTATGTCATAGCAGAGTTTCTTTGTCTGATCGTAGTTATCATCTAGATACAGAACATTTCGGAGGTACGTCTGTTGGAGTAACTCACGTAAAGAGAGAATATCCTTATCGCTACGGACATTCTCTACTTCTCTCCCAGATAAGCAGCGGCTTAAAATAGTTTGCTCACCTTTAAGTTCTACCTCGTAAATCATACGCTGCCTTATGGCATCGATTCGCCAAGGTTCTACCGTAATTTGACTACGCATATGAGTTTCTCTTTTTTATGAACTCCCAAGAGTGATTTGGTATAGGATTTGGTCTGTTCAACTATAGCCCTTTGTAATAAAGCACCTAAGTTTCTAGTTGTCTGTTTCAAATCATTCAACATTGCGTCGATTCGGCTAAGAACCCAAGCATCAGACATTTGTGGAATAGTGCTTTTAAGTTCATTTAGTTCAGCCGTCATCTGCTTACACTCGCAGATATGAATATCGTCTAAATCATCAGCTAAACTCGCCGAGAGTGGGGTGAAATATGGGGCCTGGGCGGATAGGATCAGGCTTAGGAACAGGAGAATGGAGGGTAGTGTTCGTTGGATGGTTTTGGCGGTAATATAGGCCCTATCTTTTTAATCTTCGAGTAAGAACCAATAGCGTTTTTCGTAACTGGGCAGAGGAGCATAAGGCATCATTTCCATTGGAATGTATTTATGGTCCACTTCGACTTCCAGACCTAATAACCAGGCTGCTTTTAGGTATCCCACTGCTGGGCTGGATATGAAGCAAGCCTCAAAGCGATTGTCCACATTCATTCCCTTATGGGCTTTTTTTATGAGCGTCAGAATACCTCTTTGTAAACGAGTTTTGTCTCGTTGTTCGATGGCTTGCCAGACCTCTATATGCAGATCTAAGTGGTTGGCTTTATGCTCACCTTTGTGATAAAGTCTGGTAGCCACTTCAATACACCGCTGTACACGCTCAAAGTCACCGTTGGCCAAACTATACATTGAATAGCCATAAATGGCTACTCCTCGTTCTACCTGTCGCCAGCGGGTACGAATATCCTGCTCTGTATCGCCATACATGGCATAATCAAAGTCTAAAAACTTGCGAATCAGCGGACGGTGGTCCGAGAAAAGGATGTATGATGCACGTAAGTGGTCATCAATGGAGGCCACTAAAGGATATATCAGACTGTGTTGGTGAGCCCAATGCTCTACTTCAACCAACTTAGCTATGTCATAGCAGAGTTTTTTTGTCTGATCAAAGTCGTCGTCGATAAAAAGAACCTTGGGAATATACTTCGTCTGCAAATTGTACCTTAGTGCGGAAATATCACTTCCAGCTCTTACTTCTCTTAAATCTTTCGAGGGCATGTTACGAGATAAAATTCTCTCCTCGTCCCTCATTTCTTTCGACATATTAAACAGCCATTCAATAGTTTGAATGTGTTCTTGTTTCACTGTAGCCGCACTACGCATATTGATTTTTGGTCTTTATGAACACCTAACAATGACTTTGTATAGTTCGCTTGTCTTCTTAAAATAACTTCCTGAAGTAAAAGCCCTAAGTTCGCTATTGACTGTTTAGAGCCATTTACCATTCTTACAATTCGACTTTCAATCCAATCCTTTGACATCTGTGCAGTACCATCTGTAAGCTCACTCAGTTCGGCAGTCATTTGTTTACACTCGCAAATATGAATGTCGTCTAAATCATCAGCTAAATTCGCCGAGAGTGGGGTGAAATATGGGGCCTGGGCGGATAGGGTCAGGCTTAGGAGCAGGTTCATAGCTCACTTGCCTGAGGGCAGGGCGGACAGGGTGTTGCGGCCGGTGCGGATGTGAGTGGCTTTATCGGCCGTGAGATAGTATCCTTAACCCTTAAAAGTGAGCCAGTGAAAGTTAAGTTTTCTACCCTACTTTTCACTGGCTCACTTTTAAGGGTTAAGGACAGGCCACCTCAAAGTTGTACACCGTGGCGGTGGTGTCGAGGGTGGCAATACTATCTACCTTCAGGCCGGAACGGGGCAGGTAGGGTAAAAATTAACCAGAATCAATCACAGATAGAATATAGAACAATCCGTAACCAATTATTCCAACTGAATCTGTTCTATAATTGAGAATATATTTTTGACCCTCAAATTCAATTTTTTGGTAACGGCTTGAGTATTTTGACCTTTGTTTATGATTGGGTTCAACATAACAATCAGTCAGTAATTCTGATAGTGCTATCCGAACACAACTTGCAAAAGTTAGAAGCATCTCGTTAGAGATGACGATCTCCTCTTTGTCCCAGTTTATCTCAACATGATTTTTACTTGCAAATCGGATGAGATAGGAATACAGATAATTGTACCTATGTGGTACAAGCTCTAGCTCATTTTCTCGAAATTTTAGTTTCATGGCATTGCTAGAATAGTAATAGTCTGCCCTGTTGATATGGTTAGGTGTAATCTGTTTGAAGACTGCCCACTTTCCTTTAGAATTGTCAATATAGCTTTATCAATATTGCCTCTCTGACTTCTGAACGTTCTTAAAAAGTTAGATGCTCCATTTTCACAAATCTGGTGCCGGTTAGGGCCCTTGAGCAACACGTAAGCTGGCTCATCTGGCATTGTCGAAGCAGAATCAGTCTTATTCTACGTGGCCTCCAAAAGCGTCGGGTTGGCCAATGTGCGCATCAGTAGCCTACCGCGCGCGGCTCCTTTATCAGAGTGGTTTCAACTACCAGTCTGGCATTCTTTTCCCGTCTTTTATCGCGCCCGATGAACCGTACCGATTTCCTCAAAACATCAGCTCTTGCCGGAGCCTCACTCATCACCGACCCGCTGGAGGTTCGGGCATTTATCACGCCCAAAAAAGCACAGAAGTACCGCACGGCCGTAGTAGGCGCGGGCTGGTGGGGCGGCAACATCATGCGCTGTGCCGTGCAGGCTGGCGAGTCGAAAATTGTGGCGCTCTGCGATGTAGACACCCGGCAGCTCAAAAAAACAAGCGACGAACTGGCTAAACTCACCACCGACTCGCCCAAACTCTACAAGGATTACCGCGAGATGCTGGCCGCCGAGAAGCCCGAAATCGTGATTGTAGCTACCCCCGACCACTGGCACCCACTGGTGGCGATTGCGGCCATGAAGGCCGGGGCGCACGTGTACGTCGAAAAACCCATCAGCCACACCATCAACGAGGGCAAGGCTATGGTCCGGGCCGCCCGCCAAACGGGGCGCATCTGTCAGGTAGGAACACACCGGCGCATTTCGCCCCACAACGTGTCGGGGATGGAGTTTCTGAAGTCGGGCAAGGTTGGTAAAATCGGGATGGCCCGGGCGTTTGTACACTACGGCGGTGGGCCGGGCAAGCCTACGGCCAATACCGAAGCTCCGCCCGAACTGGACTGGAATATGTGGTGCGGCCCGGCCCCGCTGCGCGACTATAACCCGGCCATGCACCCGCGCGGCTGGCGTAACTTCCTCGACTATGCCAACGGCACCCTCGGCGACTGGGGCATTCACTGGCTCGATCAGATTTTGTGGTGGACCGAGGAAAAACACCCGCGCAAAGTGTACTCCACCGGAGGCCGGTCTATCAAACAGGACAGCACCGACGCACCCGACCATCAGGTATCGACGTTTGAATTTGAGGACTTTACGGCCGTCTGGGAACACCGCACCTTTGGGGGTAACATGGCCGAAAAAACCCATCCGCAACAGGCCGTTGGGGTGTATTTCTACGGCACCGAGGGCACCTTCCACATGGGCTGGCTCGATGGCTGGACGTTTTACCCCGCCGATCCCAAAAAGCCGACCATCCATCAGGATGCGCAGCTCGACAAACCCGACGATCAGAACATCGCTTTGCTGTGGGCCAACTTTCTGCAAAGCATCAAAACAAACAAGCTGCCGGTCAGCGACATTGAAATCGGCCAACGGTCGACGAATATGGCCCTGCTGGGGATGCTCTCGCTCAAACTGGGCCGGAGTGTGTCGTGGGATGGCAACCAGATTGCGGGCGACGCCGAGGCCAACGCACTCCTGGGCCGGGCGTACCGGGGCGAATGGCAATACCCGGTATAGTCACCGTTATTCAAAAACAGCCGCCGGGGCCAACGCGTTGGCCCCGGCGGCTGTCGTTTTAGGGGGCGGTTATCCCGTTTGGCACCCCTGCCCGGTTTACCCGGCGGCTTTCGAGTTGCTCAAACAGGGCACGCGGCCGTTCAAGGTACGGCGGGTCGGGTTCGCGTACGGCCTCTTCGCTGAATACCTGACCTCCGCGTTTGGCGTGGTAGCGGCTGCGCTCCTCAATAGCCTGCCAGCCAGCCTCCCCGATGGATAGGTTCAGATGTTGCGCCAGGTCGCGCATCAGGGCCGTACCGTCGGGCTGATACGCCAACAGAAACGCCCGCGGGTCGGTATCGGCAATGGTTCCGAACCGGGCGTAATAGTACGTCAGCACCTGCGCCATGTAGGCATCAAAGTTGAGCATTTCGACCTCATCGGGCTTTAACCCAAATAGATAAGGCGGCAACAAAGCCGGCACGGCATGCATCCCCCGGTGTTTGCGTTGCGAGGCAATCACGGCCTCCGGCGACCGGTACAACAACACAATGGGCGTGGTTGGGAAAAACCGGCGAATGAGGTCGTAGTAGTACGCATGCCAACTGTCGAGCTTCACAAACAGCTGTTTTTCGTGGCCGGTGCGTGGCTGCCCCACCAGCGTAAGTACCGCCCGGATGTACGTCTCCTGCTGTTCGGGAGTGAGCTGCGGATGGCGTTTCGGCAACTGCAACAGCTCATCGAGAAGCGGCATTTCCGACAACACAATATTCGATTCGTCGAGGCAGAGCAGTTGCGAGAGCAACGTTGACCCACACCGCGAAACGTGGAAAATAAACGCTGTGGGCTCTACGGCCGGTAGGTCCTGTGCCATTTCTACCAGACCGTCGAGCGTGCTTAGGGTTTGGTAACGCCCCGAATTTTGGGGCTCACTCATGCACCGGCTAAGCGTTTCGTCGAAAAACGGGGCATCGAACGGCTGTGCCCCCACCCATTGCCACCGGCAACCCAGTTCGGGCGAGTTAGGCACAAGCGCCGTCGGAATCCAGCCCCAAAGTGGGTGTTTTTCCATCACGACGCGAGTGTGTTTTGCGCCAGTTCCTGCCGTAACTGAGCCACCAACTGCCGGGCAATGTCGGTATCCTGCCGCTCCAGCTCGGCAATCATGCGCCGTTTGGTATCGAGCGAATAATCCCGTTGGCGGGCCTCGTACTCGAAATCGTAGCCTGCCTGCCCAAACCACGCATCGGTCCAGGCATTGCGCAACCCGTCGATCACCAAGTGAATCCGGTCAACGGTACCGCCGTTGTACACACTATGGGGCAGGCTAAAGTTGGCGTACCAGCACTCACCTACCTGCATGGGCAAATCGACCCCATCGACCCGAAACTGCACGTCGGCACCGGTTTGTAGCGGAATGTGAATACGGAAACAGTCAAATTCGTAGCCCAGCTGCCGGTCGGTATGCTCCCGAATATGGCTACCCGGACTCAGCGACAGCAGCCGTACGGTTTGTTGCTCAAAGGGCAACTGCTCCAGAATTTCGCGGAAATACGGGCAATGATCGAGCAGCGGGGTATGTTGATAGTCCATCCGCTCGCCATGCGCGAAAATGTCGGTTTCGCTTCCCGAAGCCGACCGAAGCGCTAGGCTGGTCCAGTTACCCTGATAATCGGCCGTGTTGAAATGGAGGGTCCAGTGGGCCTGTTGGCAACTTGCCAAATCGGCCCGGAGCCGCTGCGGATCGAGCGGAAAAGAAAGTTGAAAGAAACGGTTATTCATCGGGGTAGAGGAAGTATTTTTCGGCGATGGTACTGATTCAATTGACTGGTTTGTCGGGAGCGGGCAAAACCACGTTGGCCCAACGCGCCAAGGTCCAGTTAGAAAAACACGGCTATGCCGTAGACGTGCTGGATGCCGATGTACTTCGGCAAAAGCTCTGGCCCGAACTTACTTATTCGGCCGCGCATCGGCAAGAAAATATTCGTCGGCTGGCCTTTCTGGGCCATCTTTTGTGCCGTCGAAACGTCGTTGTTTTTCTGGCGGCCATCAACCCGTACGAGGCTACGCGGGCCGAGGTAGCCGCTCAGTACCCCGGTACCCAAACAGTCTATGTTTGCTGCGACCTGCCGACGCTCATTGAGCGCGATACCAAGGGCCTGTATGCCCGCGCCCTGCTGCCCGACAACCACCCCAACAAGCTTGCTAACCTGACCGGTGTGAACGACCCGTATGAGCCGCCCCTCCACCCCGATCTGACTCTGTACACTGCCCGGCAAACCGAAGCGCAAAGCACAGAACAGCTCGTGACGTATCTGCTTACCGTGCTCCCCTAAAACCAGACACCTATGCAAGCCAAAGCCGTTTTTACCGACATCGACGCGTATATTGCCTCTTTCCCGGAGCCTACGCAGCAGCTTCTCCAAACCCTACGCGCCACCATTCGGGAGGCAGCTCCCGAGGCCACCGAAACCATCAGCTACCAGATGCCTACGTTTACGTTACACGGTAATCTGGTGCATTTCGCGGCCTACAAACACCATATCGGTTTTTACCCGGCCCCCAGCGGCATCAACGCGTTTCGGACCGAACTGTCGGCCTACAAAGGGGCCAAAGGTTCGGTGCAGTTTCCGCTCAACCAGCCCCTCCCCCTCGACCTGATTGCCCGGATTACGGCGTTTCGGGCGGCTGAGAATAGGCAACGGGCGGTCCTCCGGCCTAAACGGTAACCTCGCGTCGGCAAAGACCGGTAGGCAGAAACCGGCAACCATTCGACCCCGTTCGGGTTATCTCCTCTACCCAACAACGTTTGATTTCAATGTCCTGGAAAGATACCCTCATCAACTCAGCCCTCGGCGCCGAAGCCGCCTTTGACTCCTTAAAAGAGCGCCTGTTCCGACGTTTGGACCACGACAAACCCTACCAGATTATCTATTTTCGGGGATTTGGGTCCGAAACGGCCGTAATGCTCAGCGGGCGCGTGCTCCGGCAGCACGACCTGCCTACCCCCTCCGACAACAGCCGGTTTTGGGAGAATCTGGTGGCTACGTACCAACGTTTCGAGAGCGACGAGGTGCCGGGCGTTACGGTACGGATTGAGGCTTTCGGCCAGAAATACACCACCGTTACCGACGAAGAAGGCTATTTCGAACTGCTCATAAACCCACCCAACGAGCTACCCGCCGGGCGGGCGTGGTACCCCGTCAGCTACTACCTCGACGGTGTGACCCAACCCGACGGTCGGCCGGTTGAAAAGCACGGTCACCTGATGATTTCGCCCCGATTTAGTCAGTTTGGGGTGATTTCAGACATTGACGACACGGTGCTCGTAACCGGCGCGACGAGCATTTTGCAAACGGCCCGGCTTACGTTTCTGGGCAACGCGTACACGCGACTGCCGTTTGGCGGGGTGGCGGCATTTTATCGGGCTCTGCAAAGTGGCCCGGTAACAACACTCTTCAATCCGATTTACTACGTGTCGAGCAGCCCCTGGAATTTGTACGATCTACTGGTCGATTTTTTTCGGATTCAGGGCGTCCCCAAGGGCCCGCTACTCCTGCGCGACCTCGGCCTGAGCGCTAATCAACTGGGCGCGAGCTCGCACCACGAGCACAAACTGGCCATGATCGAAAAAGTGATGGCCGTGAATCCGCAACTGCCATTTGTGCTCATTGGCGATAGCGGGCAACAAGACCCCGAAATTTACAGTCAGGTTGTGCGCGATAACCCCGGCCGGATTCGGGCGGTGTACATCCGCGACGTATCGGCCCAGGACCGGCGCGACGAAGCCGTGCGCGAACTCATCCGCACCACCGAAGCCTTCGACGTGCCCATGCTGCTCGTACCCGACACGGTGGCGGCCGCCGAACACGCAGCGTCGATTGGCCTCATCGACCCCGACACGATCCCCGAAATTCGGGCCGACCGGCGTGCCGACGAGGCAGGTGGAACCATGTAGTTTACAACCCAAACCCGATACGCACGCCCGGATAGACTTTCTTGAAAAAGCCATTCATATACAACTCCGGCTCGATTCGGATCAGGCCCTTCTGGTAGAGCGTGCCACTCAGCCGGATGGCGTTTGGGGCAAAATAGTCTCCTTTTCGGTGCACCAGCATCCCAACCGACAGGCTCGTGCGAAGGCGGTCGAAAGCCGGACCACGGCCGTCGGCAGAAGGGCGGTAAAATGCTACCCCGACGGTCAGGAAGTCGTTTCGTTGAATGAGCCCCCGTCCATCGGCCGGATTCTGGAAAAAGAAATTCGACAGATACCCCACCGAGTATCCAACCCCTTTGAACCGCGACGGTACAAACTGCACATCCAGCTTGAGCGAAGGCACCCATTGACTCCGAATCAGGCCCGCACCGATATTGGGCTGAAAACTCAGGAAAGGCGACTTGGCCAGACCGGGGCTCATAAAGTTGGTACCGACCGAATTACCTTCGTGTCGGTAACGCAGGTCGAATGACATTTTAGGATTGGTCAGGTCGTGGCCTTTGAAAGCCCTGACGGCCTGCATGGCTTCCTGTACTTTTTGGTTGACGCCACCCTCGGCCAATAACCGCTCCACTGTGCTCAGGCTATTTACCAGTATGTACAGGCTAAAATTATAGACCGTTTGGGGCTCCAACGACCATACGACCTGTAGCGTATCCTGCCGCGATTTGACCAGTACCGGCTCCGCTCGACCTTCCAGAAACCGGTAGGCATTGACCGGCTGCGGGTGCTGCCGAACTTCGACCGTACGGGCGGTGGTACCCAACCGAAAAAGTGTGTGTACCGCCTGAACGGGGTTCTGCGTGGTATCGGCTATTTTGCGGTAATCTGCCACAAACAGGCGCAACACCGAGTCGATATTTTTACGGGCTTCGAGTTGGGCAAAACTCTGAAAACCAATGATCAGCGCATTTTTCTGACCCAAGTCGACTTCAATGTGGCTCAGTCCGTCGAAGCGGCCCCGTTTGCCAGGCCCTGCCAGGTGCGAGTCGGGCGATTGGGCCATAATGGTCCCGACCATGCTCAACAGGAGCATAGCAATTCGAATAGTTGATCGTATCATTTATTGGGGTTGTTTTCTCTGTAAAGGCAGTTGAAGCATTGTCGGCCCTTCGTCCGAAGCCGCCGAGATACCATTGCCCGACCCAAGCCGCACAAACCGATCGGCGCGGCCTCCACCCGCATTCCGAATCCGGTAGGTTTCTTCTTCGGTCAGCAGTTCGTTTTCGTGCACAACCCGAAACCGCCGTTTGGCTGGTACCGCAGCCGAGGCTGATGTCCGTTGGGCCACCAGCGGGGTAAGGCTCGGGGGCACTGTTAGCTGGGCCACATGCCCACCCGGCGTACTGGCAGGAAACACCGGCACTTCCACCGATTGGCTAACGGGCGTCTCAGCCTTCCCTACTTCGGATACAGGTCGGGTAGCGATGCGGTTATTACCCGGTTGCGTGCGTTCGGGCTGCCGTCGATATTGGGCTACGGTTTCGGGTTTGTTCGATTCGGGCGTCTGGGCCACCTGAGGGCGGGGTCCGTCAGGCGGTTTGGGGGCAGGCAGGTGCACAGCCTCCACCCGCGTCGGCTGGTTGGTTTGAGCGTTGTACAGCCATACCCCGGCCAGAAGCAACCCCATACAGGCCGCTGCCACAGCCCACCAAACCGGGGCCGGGCGTTTCGGTTGAACTACCGGCGCGGCCGCCAATTCGGGGCGTAGCTGCTCCCAAAGACGCCCGGCATCAAACGTAGAACCCGGCGGGGGGGCATCGGGCAGTTGGTCGAGCACCTGCCGAATGCGTTGGTCAAGACGTTCGTCGGGATTCGTGTTCATACCCGTTTGTGGTTAGCCAGCTCTGTAACAAGGCACGTGCCTTGCTTAATTGAGACTTGGACGTGTTTTCAGAAATACAAAGCTGTTCGGCAATTTCGCGGTGCGAATACCCATCGATGGCGTACAGGTTAAACACGGTTCGGTAACCGGGTGGCAACTGCCGAATCAGGTCATAGATTTGTTCCGCATCCAGATGGGCATCGGGCAAATCGGTCTGGGTCACCGGCGGGTCGTCAGGATCGACCTCCGTTAACAAAGGCAACACCTGTTTGGCCCGCAGAAACTGTAAGGCCTCGTTGGTCACCACACGTTTCATCCAGGCTTCCAGCGCTTTATCGTCGCGGTACACAAACCCGTGCAGGCTTCTGAATATTTTCAGAAACGCATTCATCAGCACCTCTTCGGCATCAGCATCGTGCCGCACGTACCGCAACCCAATCCGGAACAATCGATTGGCATACTGATCGTACAGCCGCCGTTGGGCGAAGCCGTTGCCAAGCTGGCATTGTTCGATCAGTTGTTGGAGCATCGGACGTTAGCTGGATAAACAGGTTTCAATAGCAGAAATGCAGCAACCGGCCGAAGGGTTGCCTGAGTCCGAAAAAAAAGGTCGACCGGGAAATTCCCCAGCCGACCTCAATAAACGATTCACGGTGCCCTACCCGGCAAAAACCGCTGTTACATCTACGCTCAAGCCAGCCAGCACACCGGACTCAACGGTACCGCTCTCGGCGGCAAACGAAACCAGGTCGAACCCGGCGGTTGTGCGGCCGTACACCTCGATACTCTGGTTACGCGGGTCAACAATCCAGTACTCGGCCACGCCTGTTCGCTCATAGAGCTTGAACTTGGTATTGCGGTCGAGCCGGATAGACGAAGGCGAAATAATCTCTACCACCAGATCAGGAGCGCCAAAGAACCCGTCTTCCTGCAAATTGGGCAAGTTGGCGTCGAGCAGCACAAACAGATCTGGCTGAACGTCGGTATTCGGCTCTGGTACCACGCCAAACGGGGCGATAAATGCTTTGCCGGATTTAGTGGTGCTCAAAAAGTTTTTGACAAGTACTGCTAATTCAAGCAATACACTCTGATGAGTTGCGGTAGGATGATTTTTGGCCACGATTTCGCCATCTATTAGTTCAAAGACGTTCGCTTTCTCCTCTTCGGCCGAAAACTCCATTGCCCGGAACTCTTCATACGTCATCGGTTTGGTGATCGTCTCCATATCGCTGCTGTTTATGCCCAAGGCAATTTACAAAATTTATTCCACCGTTACCGACTTGGCCAGGTTGCGGGGCTGATCCACGTTGCGACCGCGTAGCACAGCGATGTCGTAAGCCAGTAACTGCAACGGAATCACCGATACAAGCGGCATCAGAATCTCGTGCACCTTCGGAATCTCGATCACAAAATCGACCATACCGGGCAGGTTGGTATCTCCTTCTGTCGTGATGGCGATAACCCGGCCCTTGCGGGCTTTCACCTCCTGAATATTCGATACCACTTTCTCGTACGAGCTGTCCTGCGTAGCATTGACCACCACCGGCATATCCTCGTCGATAAGGGCAATCGGGCCGTGCTTCATCTCGGCAGCCGGATAACCTTCGGCGTGGATATAGCTGATTTCTTTCAGTTTCAGAGCCCCTTCGAGCGCCACGGGGAAGTTGAGCCCCCGGCCCAGATAGATGAAATTGCGGGCGTACGTAAAAATGCGGGCAATCTCTTTCACCTTGTCGGCGGCCTGCAATACCCGCTCCACTTTGGCCGGAATACTTTCCAGCTCAGCCAGCAACTGCCGGAACAGCGAGTCGGAAATGGTGCCTTTGCGCTGAGCCGCGGCCAGGGCCATCAAGGTCAGCACAGTCACCTGCGCTGTAAACGCCTTGGTACTCGCCACCCCGATTTCGGGACCAGCGTGCGTGTAAGCCCCCGCGTGCGTGGCCCGGGCAATCGACGAGCCCACCACGTTACAAACGCCAAAAATGGTTGCCCCTTTCGATTTAGCCAGCTCAATAGCCGCCAGCGTATCCGCCGTTTCGCCCGATTGCGAAATAGCAATTACAATATCCCCCTCTTTGATAATCGGGTTGCGATACCGGAACTCCGACGCGTACTCCACCTCGACCGGAATCCGGGCCAATTCTTCAAAAATGTACTCGGCCACCAGCCCCGCGTGCCACGACGTGCCACAACCCACAATCACAATCCGCTTCGACTTAGCCAGTTTGTCCATGTAATCGCGCAGGCCACCCAGCTGCAGGGTTCCTTCGTCGGCGTTAACGCGCCCGCGCATGGAGTCGGCAATAGAACGCGGCTGCTCAAAAATCTCCTTGAGCATGAAGTGATCGAAGCCGCCTTTCTCGATGGCTTCCAGCTCCAGCTCTACCTTTTGCACGTAGGGTGTTTTTTCGGCGTTTTCGAGCGTCACAATTTTCAGTTCGCCTTCGCGCACCACGGCAATTTCGTAATCGTCGAGGTACACCACATCTTTGGTGTATTCGATAATGGGCGAGGCATCCGACGCAAAGAAAAACTCGTTTTCGCCCACCCCAATCACCAGCGGGCTGCCTTTCCGGGCGGCTACCAACTGCGTGGGATTATCTTCCGAAATCACCACGATGGCATAGGCCCCCACAACCTCCTGCAACGCCAGCCGAACGGCTTCCTCCAGCGACGACCCAGTATTCTCCTGAATGTCTTCGATAAACTGAATCAGGACTTCGGTATCCGTCTCCGACCGAAATTCACGCCCTTTGGCCAGCAGGCTTTTCTTGATGGCCGCGTAGTTTTCAATAATCCCGTTGTGGATAATGGCCAGCTTCCGGTGAAACGAATAGTGCGGGTGCGCATTGGCATCGTTGGGTTCGCCGTGGGTAGCCCAGCGGGTGTGCCCCATGCCAATAGTCGCGTGTAACTCCTTACCAGCGAGTTCACCCTCCAGATCGGTTACCTTCCCTTTTTTCTTATAAACCTTCAGGCCGTTTCCGTTGAGCAGGGCAATTCCTGCGCTGTCGTACCCGCGATATTCCAGTCGTTTGAGGCCCTTCAGGACCAGGGGAGCCGCTTCGCGGTGTCCCACATATGCCACAATTCCGCACATGGTTTTAAAAAGTGTTTTTTGGTTTTTCGTTTCTGAACTCCAGGCCTTTTCGTCAACTCATTCATAATGAACAAGTTGCCCAAGGCAAGCTAATACCCGGCTCTGGAAATCGAAACGATGCACTACTTAAGTTGAGCTAATCGGTCGTTTATAGCGGCCGTTCGGGGTGTAAAATAACGAGTTTCGGCGGTCTAAACCGACCCGATCATGGCAACCCGGTCATGTTTAAGGAAATAAAAAGCCCCGGCTGGCCTGTTTCGGAGGCCAGTCGGGGCAAACTATGTACTCACATTTAGTTTGACGACGTAAAGAACAACACCAGTTTAGCACTGGCCTTCCCATCCAGCAGCATCCGCTGAACCCGGTCGTTCAGGTAAATCTGCTGGCGCGACGGCTGCAAAGCACCCTGCGGTGATACCGGTCCAATATCGCTACTGATGGGGGTCAGCAAATACAGTCCGTTATTGGGTCGCTTACCCGCCAGAATCGCCTGTATGTAGCCCGTCATGTTGATTGTATAATCGCGTGTGCGGCTGTTATAGGTAACCACCTGCGGGCTGTAAAACGACGTCTCAGTTGTATTGATAGCCACCCCAGGGAAGATCGGCACCAATTGCACCAACCGGTTGGGCGACGAGCGGGCAATCTGAAACCCGTTAGCCTCTGCCAGAGCAATGTACGGTGGCAAACCTCCCCCCGGAAACGTACCATCCGGTTGGGTCGGTGTAATCACCAGATCGGCCCGATTGATACCCACACGCCGGTTTTCCTCAATCGACAACAAACTCGGGAAAGTCAGGCGGGTAGTTACACCCGTCATAGGCTGTACAAACGTCCGGCCGTTGGTGGCCGACGACGGCAAGGCCTGCCCGGCCCGGAGCCCCGCCAATGGCGTACCCGCCCGGTCGACGGTCAGGTTCGTAAACCGGTTGCCCGACAGGAAAAATCCGTACGAACTCGCCGTGGTATCGCCCTGTACGTGGTAGTACACCGCAATGTACGAGAAGCGCGACAACTGAAACAGCGAAGCCCGGTCGGTGGAGGTTACCACAGCAAGGCCTTTCTTGTTCATAGCCAGAAACTTAGTCGCATCTCTCCCCTCCTCAGTATTGGCTAACTTGATCAGATCCTGCCCAATGGCGTCGGGCAGGCGGGCAATCAGGGCTGTATCACCGGTTGTGGTGCGCGGCCGAGGCCGTACCGTAAACCGGGCAAGCGGCTGTGTCTCGTAGCCAATTCGGTTCCGAATATCATAGTTAGCCGTACCAATATCTTCGGTCAGCCGGTGTACGGTTAGCTGTTGCGGCACCAGCGTATCGCCATAGAAATAGGAGAAGCCGCTTTCGCGCTGCAACGACATCACCAGCCGGGTAGAGTCGTACACGATTTGCGCGGTCGGAATCACGTTTTTGTCTTTGTCGACTACCGTAAAAGCCGTGCTCAGCTCCAGCCGGGCAAACGAAGCGGCCTGCCCTTTTCCGAAAATGGGGTCGGTATATCGGCCGGTGAGCAACCCGCTCAGGCCATTGCTCTGTACCGAGTCGAGCAGGACCGTCGAGCGCTCAACCGAGAAGGTATCGCTGAAAAAAACGCCCACCGGAGTAGTGGGCGCCAATCCAATTTCACTGGGTTCCTGGCAAGCCAGCAGGCTCAGGGTGGCCCCAGCCAGCAGTGTGGCTTTACCCAGCCAGTTGCGTGTAGAGGTTGAAGTACCGGTCGGCAAAATCTTCGTCTTCGTTAGAACCGAATTTGTAGTCGGGGATGTCATTAAGAATGGCGTTCAAACTTTCACTTACTTCTTCTTCAGCTTTCACCACGGCGTCGGCATAAGCCACACCAACCCGGATAAATCCTTCGTAATCGCCCGTATTCAGCGCCGACAGCATTTCGTCGTCAATGTCGAGCATTTTTGCTTTTTCAATCAGTTCTCCGCTGCTGAACTGATGGTCGAATGCATTGTTGTAGATTGTAAAAACCGACTTCGAGTCCTTAAACATCGGGTCGTTTTTATACGTCGTTTTGAGGTAAAGCGGAATCAGGGCGGTCATCCAGTCGTTACAGTGAACAATATCGGGCGACCAACCGAGCTTTTTCACCGTTTCCAGCGCTCCCTTACAGAAGAAAATAGCGCGCTCATCGTTGTCATCGTAGAACCGGTTTTCCTTATCGTGAAAAACGTACTTCCGCTGGAAATAGTCTTCGTTATCGATAAAATAAACCTGCAACTTGGCATTCGGAATCGACGCCACCTTGATAATCAGGGGCTTTTCTTCGTCACCAACCGAGATATTGATTCCCGACAACCGTACCACCTCATGGAGCCGGTTCTTGCGCTCGTTGATCAGACCAAAACGCGGTACCAGAATCCGAATCTCCATGCCGCGCTCTTGCATGACCTGTGGCAACTTACGAACAAAATCAGCTACTTCGGTGGTTTTTAAGAAGGGGTTTATCTCACTGGCAACGTACAGAATGCGAAGTTTGCTCATAAAAAGACGGGCGCTAAATGACAGTTTGCAAATAGAAAATCTGCAAAATTATACAATTTTTTCGCGTATTTCAATCATAAAGTACCAAAAAAGTCCTAGTGCTACTACCTGTTACGTAGACAGGTGAGCAAGTGAAACGGCTATGCAGCCGGTAGCAATTCACTTGCTGAGTGCTTTCCCAGCGACTCTGTTAAATTCCTCAAAGATTGTGTAAGCATGGCAATTTGTTGGTCTTTCTCCGACAACTGACGTTGCTGCATTACGATCACATCTTTCAATTCTCTTGTCTTTTCACCTTCATTTTTTTGAAGTGAATCCATTACAACCCGACCAAAAACCACGGCGGGTTCAACACCGATAGCGTTGCAAAATTTTACGATCATTTTGCCACCAACCGACTCGGTTTTGTATATCTCATATATGCTCTGAGAACGAACCCCCATCCTTCTACCAATCTCTGTTGGGCCTAATTTCTTCTGGTCTGCTAGCTCCTTGAGTGCTTTGCCAAAGTGAATATCCTGCATAATTTCACAAGAAAATTTTTGGGTTTATTGTTTTTGCTACAAGAAAATTACTACAATTGTAGCAGATTCAAGGGCAATACAACGCATAAGGTTAAATAATTCCAAACACGTTGTAGGCAGTGGCTCTGAAAATTATCGGTCGTGCATGGGCACAATAGGGCAAAATTCCTTACAGCTAGTTCGATTCTGGCACTGATAACAACCCCGTAGGATATTCCAGAAAGGTTTTTGACGGATTCCTGACCGGATAACGTACCGGGGTGCTTAAACGGGTGCAACGGCCCTGGCGAACCAATGGCGAGAACCAGCGGGAAAACAGCCAGGGCCAACACTATCCAGGTTGCGCCCGGCAAGCATACGTAGTATAAAAATCCGTCCGGCGCGAAGCGACGAACACCACCAGTGCCAAAAACAAACCGATAATGGCTAGGCTAAAACACTCTTTCCGGGAAATGCGAAACGTAGTAACCATCTACGTAAACAAATTAGAAGCTGACAAAAAAGTTTTTCAGTCCAGCAATCTTGGTGCATACCCGCATCAGCCGAAGCTAGACACCCTTAAGGAGTTGGCAACAATGCTTACCAACCTAGAATATACCGGAACTATCGACGGGCAACGGGCACCAGCACCGGCCCCGCAATTGGGCTTATTTGGCAACAGCTAAGCCCATTTTTTGTACCCTAAAACTTGCTGGTTTTCAGCGGCCTAACCCTCACTCGATAAATATAGAATTATCTGGCGAAAGCCAACCGGCCTTTTCCTTTTCCAAGATGGGTAATACTCCTACTGTTAAAGACTCCCTTTCGCAATCGTATAAGTTCGGTTATACTGTACGTAACAAACAGGTAGCTAACGAAAAACTGATAAATCAAATTGATTCGTTTTTACTTGAATACGGGGTGGAGTTGCCCGATTCTAAGTTTGTGCACGATCAGACCCGGCAACAGGTATACAACTATGATGCCTATGGGGATTCGTTAGATAGCCGGTTCGAACAGTTGGTAAAGTTGCGGTATGCGTTGGGTGAGGGCAAAGGGTATTACGCAATGTTCGAAAAAGAAGGTAAATCCAAACTGGTACCCCTAGCGTTCTGGTACTCTAAGCACCGTTTAGACCACGTTTGGAACTGGCGAAAATCGGCCCTGGTGCGTAGCAAGTATTACAACTATCTGGCAACAGCCACCGACGCAACCGGCAAACTGTTAATGCACCATTACCGGCCAATTCACTTGGTACTGACGGTGCCCCACAAAAACGGCCTATGGAAAGGCAAACGTTTTTACGGCCGTGAAATCATGGCAATGTTTAACCTGCTACGGAAAGAACCAGCGTGGAAAAAGTACGTATATGCAGGTGAGTACGGGCTAGAAGTAAAACGGTCGAACGACCACGGTTTACACATTCACTTGCATTCGTTCCTACTGCAGCGGCCCCAATACTCGGTGAAAGAAGTACAAACGGTTTTAGAGACCCTATGGCGGAAATACACCGGCAACGATTCGAACTACAGCGGTTTACATTACGAAACCCTGTACACCTACAAAAGTAACCAGGACGGCACCGTTACAAAAGAATACATTCGGCCGGGCAAGTCTGACATAAATCATTATTTATCAGGCGTTTTGGAGTGCATTAAATACCATTTTAAGCCCGATTGCATCCAAACGACAGACGGCCAATATGACCTAGAATTAATCGATGAGATTCTAGTGAATACCAAGCGTTTACGGATGTACAGCCGGTTTGGGGCATTTTACAAATGTGCCGAACTGAATTTTGATAATTCAGCCCTGGAACCAGTTGTACTGCCAACTGAGGACGAATTAACGGACGATCAACCCGAAAACATTACCAGCAGTACGGCCGGTGTAGAAGAACGGTTAATAAACCCTTTCACCGAGGAACCGGCAACCCTGGCAGATTATGAGGTAATGATAGGCAAGCCGTCATACCTGCGGTATTATGGCACCGATCAGCGACGGCCGCACGAACCGTACCTTATTCAGAAAACAAGCCCATTCTTTCGGGTGAGTGCTGCGAGAATGCAGCTAAAGACAATTATCAGCCTGGATTTACGCGGCCAACTACCAACCAGGATGCTACATGAGCCGGGGGCAAGTAGCCTGGAACAATCCTTACAAGTAGCGGAAATTATTACGGGCAATCGTGCCCGAAATGGTGCCCCAAATGGTGCCCGAAATGGTACCCGCAATGGTGCATATATGCCTTTATAGTGCTTAATCAATTCTCACATTTTTTACTTTTTTCAAACCATGCAAAAGACCATTATCATTGGCAACATCGGGCAAGGTGCCCAATTCAAAGAAGGCGCTTCCGGTTCATTCCTGACTTTCACGGTAGCAGTAAACGAGCGATGGAAAAAGGACGGCGAAACAAAGGAGCGTACAACCTGGTACAATTGCGTTTACAATTTCAAGGCAGATGTACTGGCACCGTACCTTACACGTGGGACCCAGGTATATTTAGAGGGAAAGTTAAACCCCAAAATTTACACGGACGGCCGGGGTATGAATCAAATCGATATGCAATTCACGGTAAGGGAGATTCAGCTAGTAGGCGCGGCCAAAAGAGAGGAACCGGCACTAGCACCAGCACCAGCAGCGGCCCCGATCAGCGCGGGGGTACCGGTTGCGGCCGGTGAAGATTCGGAAGATTTACCGTTCTAAAAAGAACCAGCACAAACAAAAAGCCCGGCCGTTCATTCGGCCGGGCTTTTTTAGTTGAAATCATTTGAACCCAGGGGCGGCCCTAAGTGCTCAATAATAATCCGTACCTGTTTCGGGCTAAAATACTGCTTACCAGATTTCCAGCCGATTTGCTCTTTTATTGATTCGATAGCAACAACAAACCTGCGGTAGCTTGTACGGTAAAGTTCGATTAATTGTTGTTTGGAAAGGAAAGATTCTGAATACACAACAAGGGGCTTTTAAGTGGGACAACCTAAGCAAATATACAAAATATCATGTATTCGGAGCAATAGAAAGCAATATGTAATTGTGTGTTTTTCAGTGCATTTGTGTGCAGTTGTCTACAGATTGTTGCAAAAGGAAACGGCCGGATTTTGGGTGTATTAGTTTCGAATCGCTAAACAATAACAACCCAATGAAAACGAACCGGCAAGCCTATGCACAGCCTAGCAACTAACAACCGATCTGCGTTAAGTAACGCTCTACACTCCTTTCTAATCGTTTGCGTCCTTTCGGGGTGGTCATTCATTTTCGTATCAGTGACGAGCAAAGCAAAAGCAGGTTTGCCGGTTTCGTTTTTTTCGACCAATGGCAACGAGCACATCTTACAAGCTACCCACAAATTACCCAACGTACCCAACGGGCGATACGGGGGGAACGTTGACGCAAAACGACTTACCAACGATTCCGGGCGCAACGACCAACCCGGACGGCACCACGTCGATTACACCAGCACAACTGGCAGCGAACGAGCGCGAAAGACAGCGGCTATTGTTCGAAAAACAGTTACGGGAAGAATTAGCCAGGGCGGGTATTACCTGGAAACCGGGCGAACCGATTCCAACCAGCATCTTACAGAAGTTGTTGGGGGCCGGTTGGTCGAGCAACGATCTAAAGGAATTTACGGGTACCAGTGTGCCCAATACAACGAGCCTGACGGCCCTATTTACTTCACCCTGGTTCCTACTGGTTGCGGCAATCGTTCTGGTACTCTTTCTAACCCGCTAACAAATGAACGCACTTTTATTAATCGGCGCGGCCGTAATGATCTGGCTGTTTTCGAAAATACGAGCCGGGCAAATGATAGACTTTTCGTTCGGGATGCCGGTACAATTTCGGGTACAATCGGGCTACCTGGTATTTGTACAGCCGGTGGAGTTGATAAACCAGACGAATACAGCAGTAACACTGCAGCAGGTAAACTTAGACTTTCGGGCAACGGGCGGGGCGCGTTTGGGTTCGGCCTACCTGGGCGGATTTTACCGGTTGCCAGGTTTGGGGCGTATCACGATACCGGTGGAAGTTCGAACGAACCTAATCGACTTGATACGGGCTTTTCCCGATTTACGCAATCAGTACCAGGGGCGGAAAATAGATATTCGCTATGTGGGCACGATTCGGGCGGAAGGGGTTACACTGCCAATAGACGAACGGTTCGAGATGCCTTTCAATTTCCTAATCCCTTCTTAACACTATGGCAGACACAAGCGGGTACACCTACGTACCTAATGTTGGCTGGATACCAAACACAGCCATACAACCCAAAACCGGCAAGAGCACCAGCAGTACCGGCCCCAACTGGAACCAAATCTTAACATCTGTTACCAGCCTGGGCAACAATGTATTTGGCTTTCTGACAGCAAAAGAGCAGGCTAAGAATACGGGTGTAGTTCCTCCCTGGCTAACCGGAGACGGAGCCAACACCGGAGACGCGCCTAAAAATGGCCTGGGTATTTCTCCAATCGTGCTGGTTCTATTGGCCGTTGGTGGGTACCTACTCTTAAAGAAAAATTAACCTTTTACCCCTAAACCCTAACCCATTTTTACAATGGCTAAACGATTGCTTTATAACGTCGGTTTTGCTGAGATTCTAGGCAAGCAGATGAACATTTTCAGCGGTGACGCTGACGGCCAACCCTTCCTTGCAGCGCGGAAAGGCACCGGAGCCGACACCAAAGTTTTGTACATCAGTCGTGACATGGTAGCGGCTTTGTTGGCTCTGAATAAGGCGTTTATCGACAGCCGGTACAACCTGGCAGAAGCCGACAACGTGGCCAACCCCGTTTACACCAGTGCCGACAGCGATAACGACGGTTTCCGGGAAATCGCGGTAACGAACGTAAACGACAACCTGAAAGAAGTGTACACCGGCCAACCGTTCTTTTCCCTCAAAGGCGACACGGTAGACGACTACACCGAGAACGCGGCCGTAACTGCCAACTTCCTGGGGGCAATGTCTACAGCAAGTGGCGAAAAGAGTTTTATGACCCAGGCATGGGAGTTCATCCAGGCAAACTGGATTCTGGTTGTTGCCCTGGTTGGTGCGTTCGTCTATTTCGACCCGTTCAAGTTGTTCGGCAAGAAAAAGCGGAAAAAGTAACCCACGGGCATAGCCCAAGCAGGTGCCCTGGTGCCGATCTGGTGCCGGGGCTATTCCTAAACCCTAAACCATTTTCAAAGTGGCAAAACTCAAAAAATACCCGAAAGCCCTGAAAGGCAACCCTAGCCTGGAAGCACTGCAAAAGCAAAAGGCAAAGGTTGTGGAAATCAAAAAGCACAACGACAGCATCTTACGAGCCGAAGCAGCTAAAAAGAAGCTCAAGGACGAGATTCTCAAAATGAAGAAAAAGTAAGAGCACAAGCCCTAAATAAATGGCCCCGGCCGGTGCAGGTTCGGGGCCATTTTTCTAACCGATGGAACAAGCCTTAACCTATTTCCGACTACGTTCTAAACCGTACTGGTGCCTGGAACGCGACGGCAAAAAAATACATGAGTTCGACGGCACCGATTTGGCGCAAAGTGAGAACGAACTAACGGAGTATTTACAACTACTCAACACCGGCCGGTACACACTAAAGGTTCGGGAATCGAAAAACGGACAGGCAGGGCAAGGCCAATACGAATTTACAATAGGAGCAAAACCACGGCCAACCACGGCACAACCAGCGCAAAACATGGGAATCAGTGCAGCCGATCTGGACACCTATAAAAAGGAACTGAGAGAACAAATCGAGAAAGAGTTACGACAGGAAATGCGATTACAAGCCCTGGAGGATTCAATAATTGAGATTCGGAACCAGCTTAAAAAACTGACCGACGACGACGACGAAAACGACGAATCGGCAATTGACAGAATGACCGACGTTGTATCTAAGATGCCGGGCCTACTGAGTGGATTAAAAGGACTTAAAGCGTAAACCCCAATTATGAACAAGGCAAATAAAGCAGTCGAAGCAGTGGTAATGCAGTCAGATACAGCAGCCCTGGAAGTGGCAGCAACTACGTTTATCAACACCAGCGCGGAAACGGTCGGGATTGCGGCAACTACGCAGCTTTTCGAGTACCTAAATAGCTTGATGCTGGAAGAACCGGCCTTTGCAAAGAAACTGGCTACACCATCAATTCAGGCTGAATTGTCGAAAGTAGCGGCCAACATGAAGGGCAAAAAATGGGGGCTTACTGATTTAATGGGCGCACTGCCTAGCCTGGTTGCTTCACTCAACAAGATTTTTGGAAAGTAGGCAGCAGAACACTGCTTACCAACACCCTAACCCGAATGAACAATGATTAATATTTTGCTTTTCTTTTTGGGCCTATTCCTGACAAAAAAGGAATCGGACGGCGGCACGAAAGCCGACCGGAAAAACGGCGTTTCTACGGGTAACGTTCTGGCAATTTCGGGCCTACTTATTGCCGGTTACTGGCTGGTTACAAATGCCCTAAGCAAGTACCGGCAAGATTCGACGTTGGCCAATGCAGCCAGCAGCATACCGACTCAACAGGCAATGCAAATACGGGATGCTTTCGAACCCTGGGGGGCGTTCCTGGGATGGGCACCGGGCACCGACGAAGATGCGTTGTTTGCAGTGGCACCGTTAATTACGGATTGGCCAGCAGTCCAAACGGCGTATTTCAATCTGTATAAAGAAAACCTTGTACAACGTTTGCAGTCCGAATTAGGTAGCGACTTTGTAAAGTTTTCGCAACTGCTAGGCACCAGAAGCACTGGCGGCACCGGCACGGGTTCGACAACTGGCAGCGGCACCACGACTGGCAGCACTGGCAGTACCGGCACGGGCCAAACCCCGAACCCATACACGGTACCCGGTTTGCCTGACATTAAGGGTAAGACCGTTTATGTACTATCCAAAAAGACAGTTTACCACACAAGCCCGGTACGTAGGACGTTCAACGCGGGTGCTACACTAGGCAAGGCGTTGGGGTGGAAGAAAGTAAACGGAAATACCCACGTGGTGTACGAGTACAGTTATTTTGGTAGTACCGGCACTTTCCCGTTTATCGGTTGGGTAACGGAGATTCACGACGTTTATGCTTATACCGTTGGCCTAAAATAAACCCTAATCCACACCATGAAAATTGATAAGAAAGCCTTATTTGGCCTGGTTGGTGGATTGGGTTTATACCTGGCTACACGTAAAAAAACGAGCACCAGCACCACCGGCCAAACCGGGGCGGGGCAAGTGTACCGGGTGGTGAGTTCGGCCGGTGGCACTGGTTCGACCGGGGGCACTGGTTCGACCGGTGGTACTGGTTCGACCGGTGGCACTGGTTCAACCGGTGGCACTGGTTCAACCGGTGGCACGACTACACCGACCAACAACACAGTAACACTGGTTGGGCTAACGTATGACGTAAACACCCACGGGGCAACGTTGTATGTGTACAGTGCTTACGATTTGGATGTACGTTTAAGCCGAAAGGATGGTACGGCCCTGGCTGGTTTTGGCTGGAACCATACCGATTACCGGCAAGCGATTGGCAACAACACGTACCCGAACTATAATAAAGCCCTGGTGTACAACCCGGCAACGTTGGGTACGGGTGGAATCGAGCCAAACAAACAGTATGTATTGGCATTCAGAAACCGGGCAACGAACCAAACGTTTAGCGTGGAGTTTACCAGCCCTACTGCCAACCAGGACAGCCCGTTAAAAGTGTACGGCCTGGATGGTGCCAACTCAACAGCACCGGCACCAACACCAACGCAGCCAGTAGGGGCGGATAAGTATTTTAACTTTCCGTTTACGCCTATCCCAGATACAGGGGCACGACCGGCAAACGGGCAAATTGTTTTCCAGAACGGGCGAATCAAGTTAATACGCGATTTGAACGCAGGGGGCGCAATTATCCACGTATCAGAGAACGGCGGGGCCAACTTTGTAAACCGCTACGATATTGGCCGTTTGTTGCCCATATCGAGCTACATGGGGCCAAACCCGTACAATCACCCTGACTTTCCAAAGGGGCCGGGATGGGAACGTTTTATGATGAATCCGTTAGAAGCGGGTGATTATAAAAACAATGCTTCGCAGGTTATAGCCTACGGTTACGATGCCGCAACCGGCACCCACTACACCAAAAACATTGCGAAAAACTTTCCGATGGAAAACTACGAGACCGGCACGAATTACGAAGTATGGAGCCGGTTGATTGGGGAAAACGTAGTACGGAACTGGTACAAAGTGAGCATCAACCAGGCGAATGACGAACGGCAAGAACGCGACGCAAACGGGAACCTGAAACGCTATCAAGGCGAGTTCCAGGAAGCACCAATATTGTACGGCAATGACGTTTACCGGTACACTGCTTTCTATGGCCCCAACGGTGTTGTAATGCGAGATTTGAGCAACCCGGCCAATGATCTGGAAACAACCCCAACGGTCGAACCCTGGTACGCGCTGGGCAATGGTTCGCGGTTTATTGGTGTTACCGGCCCCGATCAATTTTCTTTCAATACCCGTACCGATGGGGACGAAGAACCAGGGGCAACCGGTGGCGAATTTGGGAGCCGGGCACGATATGTGGCCAACCTAATTGGCCGTCAAATCGACCCGGTAGATACATTGTACTATGTGTTTGACGTGGTGGTTGGCTCTATCGATGAAATCCGGCAAGCGAGCACAGCACACCAAAGCAGCAACCGGGCCAATAACAAACCAGCGTACAGCTTTGCACAAAACCGGGGCGATTGGTTTACGCAGAATGCAACAACCAATGACCGGGCAACGGGCGGTAAACTGATTGTGACGCACACCCAGGGCAACGCGGCCGTTTACAGCCCGAACTTACCGTTTAATGCTGCAGACGTTTCGACCATCTATGTACGCATGAAAAACAGCAGCCCTGAAACCCAATTAGCCATTGGGTTTAAAAAGGCAGGGCAACTGGACAGCGACACGGTAGACCCGGCACAAGGCAAACAACAAATGGTACAGTTTGCAGTGCCGAATGATGGGGCCGTTCATACCGTAGCGGTTCAAATGCAGGGTACCTGGCGTTGGGATGGGATTGTAAACCAATTCTACATTACCAATTGGAACCGTAACGAAAACCCGGTTTCGGGCCGTACCTGGGAGATTGAAAGCGTAACGTATTACGACCCGGCAACACCACCAGCGGCACCAGCGAACCCAGGCAATACCGAGCCAACAACGAGCACAACAGCCCGGCCGATTCCGGGCACCGGGTATGTAATTACGGCCAATCAGAATGTAATGAAAATTACGCAGACGGCCGTAAACGGTTTGGTTCGTCTGTCTGACACGTCGGGGTACGTACTGCCAGCAGGGTACCATAAAGTGTACTACGTGGAGAACACGCGGTATATCGACGCACTGCCAGCAACGCTGTTTACACCGGGCCAACAAATCAACATTACCTGTATTGTTACCCGATCAACAACAGGACTTGATTTGTACCAGTACGAGACAGACCCCACATTCATTATCGGTTGGGCACAAAGTATTGTACTGATTTCTACAACCTAAATACCTAGACAATGCAACGTTATTTTTTACCGTCCTGGGTACGTCCTGAGTTTTTGGAACGGGGGCCGGTGGTTGGCCGGGTGATGACATTACCGGCAGGAAAGGTGTACGCTATCAGCCGAAAGCGCAAAGACACACCGGCCGAAGCATACGAGCAACGCGGGGCAACTCATGTGCACGTTTTAGACGGCCTAACACCGGCCAAACAACACACTATGCCCAATTGGGAAATGTGGGCCAATGCTGGTGCTAATGCGAACTGCAGCAACTTAAACGAAGCACAAAGCCGGGCGGTTGCGGATGCCTACCCGATCACCGGTTTTATTATCGACCAATTCGGAGAGGGGCCGACGGCCGTTTGTACGTCTGAAAAACCGCAATACCGATGGTTTATGCAGCGGCTACTTGAACGGGCAGCGGGGGCGGGCTTTCCTACGGTGCTGGTTGGTTCGTATGGTGATTTGGGTATGTACCAGGGCCGTTTTTTGAACTTGGTTTCTGGATCACGCGACCCACTACACCGGCGCGGCCGGTACGGTTCGAAGGCAGCAGCGCGGGGCACCAACAGTTTTTACACAACCATTGCCGGTTTGAACCTGGGTGATGCCATTGCGTCGAATGTGAGTTACTACCCGCACAATTCACAGGAGTTCGACAGAGCACTGGAAATTGTGCACTCGTTAGAAATCAACAGTTTAGCGAATGACCGGGGGTGTTACGTAATACCCTTTCCGATGTACGAAACCCCGAACAACCCGCCAATCATGGCAAAGACGTTCGATTGGCACCACGAAACCACCAGCCCGGCCGGGGTGCTTACAATTCGTGATTATGGTAGTTCGGCCCTGACAGAATGCGTAATGGTTGGCTTTTCGTCTATGTGGTTCGGCCGGGGGCTAATCGAGTGGCACGATACACGAAAGTTTGTTACTGACCGGAACAAGTTTAAGAGTTCGCACCCAGACGATGCCCGACAGGATTTCTGGGCACCGGCACCAGGTAGCCCGGCACAATTCCCGTACACCGGCAATCATTCGGATTCGACTGCAGACAGCTACACGACACAACCTTTATGGGGCTACGATTACATACGGGCCGGTGTAGAAATGTACCACGACTTACGCGATACGGAAGGGGGCAACCGGGCGTATGCCCCGTACTACGTGGATGGGCAAGACGGCAACGCATGGCAGGAGCCAGCGAGCGACGGCGCAACCGTACTGGTGCAAGCGAGTAAGAAAATGGGCATTGCTCAAACCCGAACCAAAAACGGTTTGGTAAGTGGTTTTTTTTACGACCCGTATGCAATACCCAACGCACAACGGCGGGTAACGATCAAGCACCCAGGCGGTTCTAAAACGTGGACGTTCGATGTAGTAGGTAATGAGTTGGTAACGTTTAACGATTCATTGTAATGGCTCTGGTATATGATGAAATGGTATTAACCGACCGGGCAACGTTTGAACGGCGGGTTAGGCAGATTGCCAATCGATTTGGATTCAATCCCAATTGGCTAATGGTGGTAATGAGGTTTGAAAGTGCCGGTACGTTTCGGCCAAATGTGAAGAACCCGTATAGCGGGGCGGTTGGTCTGATTCAGTTTACCAGCAGTACTGCAGCAAGCCTGGGCACCACAACAGCAGCCCTGGCAAGCATGACGGCCGTAAAGCAACTGGATTACGTAGAACGATATTTTGAACGCTGGAACATTACCGGCAAGGTTACTAGCCTAGATGTTTTGTACTTCTATGTTTTTGCACCGGCCTACGCAACCAAACCGCTAAGCTATACAGCCTATGCAAAGGGCACCACGGCGTACAGCCAGAACGCGGCACTTGACCGGAATAAGGATGGAAAAATTACACTCGAAGAAATTGCATGGACTATTCGACAGTACGACCGACAACCTTACCCGGACGGTTCCAGCAGTGCTGGAATAAACTCAACAACCGGACTATTAACCGTTGCAACCCTAGCGGGTGGCTTTTACCTATGGAAGCGCAAAAAATACTCTGCAGACTAGACGAACTGCAGCACACAATTAACCATATCCGAATGGATGTGCTAGGCGATAACGCCAATTTTGGAGCCGACGTAAATAAGCGAATCCAGGCACTAGAAGGGGCGATATTGGAACTAGGGGGCACGGTACCGGATGAAAACACCGACTTTGCCGGGGCATTTACCCAGGCAGCACAATAACGAGTTTTAACCCTAAACCCATAAACACTATGTCATTAGTTGGAAACATCCTTGCAGCCTTTCAATCAGTTGGAACGGAAATGAAGGCGATTAAAACCAGCCTGGGTAGTAAGATGAATACCGGGGCGGCTATCAATGCCAACCAAATCACGTCCGGTACCATCGATGCAGCACGACTGCCAGCAACCGACGCATTTACGAAGGCAGAAACGGGCGACGTTAACACCGACTTTGCCGGAGCATTCACAACAGCAGCCAATTAATTATGAGCCTGACTAGTAGAATTAAGGCAGGATTTCAGGCGGCCGGGCAGAGAGTTAAACAGATTGAAGATACAAGCTATGGTCAATCTGTTTCGCGATTTGGGGCGGTTGGTGACGGGATTGCAATAGAAAACCAAGCATATAACCAAGCCTTGCAAAACCAATTTGAAAAGGCATTATGGATACCCAAAAAGACCTACAAATTTAATCAGGGTATCACGTTGGATATATCAAAAGTTCGTTTGATGGGCGAACGATGTGTTTTTGATTTTACCGAGATGACAACCGGGACGGCAGTAACAATAATAGGTGCTGGTACTGGAAACCCCTATGCTAACGGGGTAAACTGTTTGGATTTTATTCGAATAGTTGGGCCGGGCAAAAATAGCGAAGTAAAGGGGGTGGTTTTGTCTACGGGTACAGAGGGCGGAACAAGTCATTTCGCCCTGAATAATTTCGTTGTTTCCGGTTTCGGGATAAACATTGAAATAGGCGACAATGCGTATTTACAGAAGTGCCACCAAAGTAGCAGTTATGATGGGGGTATAGGGGTGCACGTCCCTAATGGTGCCAATTCAGGGGAAAATATCTGTTTGAATCAAATAGCTGTTTTCAACTGCAAGAAAGGGATTGTATCAGCCAACGGCAACGCTGACCTGTATTTGTACGGTTGTTCCCTGGACTACAATGAAAGGCAGATAGAAACCACTGGTGCACTTATCGAGATGCATGGGGGACACATTGAGGGGAAAAATTACATCAGTGCCCCTATTTATCTAAATGGGTCTGGTGCACACTTTAAAATTTTCGGGGGGCGGATTGTGAATACAGAGAATCAGACGATTCCTGAATTTTTTGTTGAATGTCAAAACGGTGCAAGTGGAAAATTCGCAAATACCGACATTCATAATATTGGGTATTCCAGCGGGTATTTTGCCGGGGGAAATTCGGCCGAAAAAGTGACAGTAACAGACCCAACATCTTATGAAGTTTACAACGCATTCTTACTGATTTCAAGCAAGCGGAATGTTCTTAATGATGGGACGTTTGAGGGTGCAACAATTTCAGATGCTTGGTTCGTTTCTGGCACTGGCTCTAGGGCATCAAGAACAAGAATGAATAGCGGTGACGGAAATGCTGAAGTTGAAATTAGCAAGTCAAGTGAACGGGCACGTACAGGAACAAAGTCGTTAAAATTTTTTAAACGATGGGGGGGCGGCAGTGGTGCCGTAATGAGTTTAATAATCCCTGTTACACCAGGTACGCAGCTTGTTGGCCAATTGTTTTTAAGTAACGGCAACTCAACTGGCACCCTTTACATTGGATATTCCTTTGCTGCAGGTTTCAAAAACAATTTTGATGATCCATTTCACAGAAAAGAGCCAGCCGGTGTTGATGCGGTAAATATGTCAACGATTGGTTCAGTATGGAATAAACGCACAACGGGCGGCAATCCATTACGGGTACCATGTTGGGCTAAGTACGTTGTTATCGATTTTAATGCCGATGGATTGGGGCCGGGTAGTGGTTCATTCTTTGTTGATGACATCGAATTTAATAGCCTGGGGGAAAATTCAGGTTCAGAAATAATTCTATGAAAATGATGCAAACCCTACTCCAACGGTTTTGGCAGTTAATCACCGAGCACAAAGCACTATCCATTTTTACAATGGTGGTGCTGGTGCTGGTGGTACTCATGCTAGTTCTACGGAACCGCTACGAAACCCAACAAGCGAACGCCCAACGGCAAACAGAGCAATACCAGGCAGTAGCAGACAGCCTGGTAAAGCGAACCCAAATCCTGACCTATGAAAACAAAGATTTACGCTCTACTCTGGAAAATTGCCGGTTGGGTATGGCTCAACGCAGCAGCCCTGGCAACGATCAGCAACGGGCAATCCTTAACCTTATCAAGTAGCCAGGAACCCAAGCAGTACTGCTATGATTCGACGCAAAACGCACGAATCCTGGAACGGTTGCGAGAAGGCGAAATGTACCGGCAACGGTACGAATCTGCAGCAGGAAAACTGGCAGTACTGGAAAGCCCGGCCCCGATCAGCACGGGGGTGCCACCAGCGGCACCCAAACAGGAGCCAAAAGCAGTGCCCATTATACGGCAAATTCGGACGGCGGCAATTATCATTTTAACCGGGCTTATTGCCCTAAAAGCGGTTCCAAATGGATAACCAATTGTTCCTAACCCTACTCGAAAAATCGCCCTATATGGGTGCCCTGGTTTACCTGTTTTATCTGTCTAGGGATTCAACCCGATTGCTGGTTCAAACCATCCAGGACAACAGCAAAACCATTGCCGAGCATACCAGTATGTTACGCGATTTGCGAGACTCAATCTTACGAAAATGAAAACGAGCGAAACCGGAAAAAGCCTAATCCGACGTGAGGAAGGTATTAGGCTGAATGCGTACAAGTGCCCGGCCGGGGTACTTACGATTGGGTACGGGCACACCGGCCCCGATGTGTTCCCAGGGCAAAGGATTACTGCAGACCGGGCAAACGATCTGCTTACACACGATCTGGAACGCTTCGAGCGAGTTGTAAACGCCGTTGTTCATGTGCCGATCAGTCAAAACCAATTTGATGCCCTGGTAAGTTTGGCCTACAACATTGGTGAGGGGGCTTTTGCAAAATCGACGCTGGTACGGAAACTAAACGCAGGGGCACCCAGGGCGGAAGTTGCGGCCGAGTTCGGCCGGTGGTGCCGGGCGGGTGGTAATGTGTTGCCAGGTTTGGTGCACCGACGCAAAAACGAAGCATCTTTGTTTTTAACGCTATAATGGGCTTTTTCAATCGTGCCGCAAATTGGGTGAAGGAAGTAGCCACCGGCAAAAACAAAGTTTTAGCCTTTACGGGGCCGGTTGGCCTGGCGTTCTTCATTGCCAACCAGCGAACCGACCAAAAGGCAATTAACCAGCTAAACAGTATTCCTGGTTGGGCCGATCTGCCAACAGCGGCCGACATTGCGGCCTACGAACAATCGTTTAACGCAGAAACCGACAACCGGGCCGAATTTGTCAGTTTGCAGCTAAAGCGATTGAACGAATTAGCAACACGGTACCAGGACAAAATAACGCAGCTTGCCAACCAGAAAGGTATTACAATTTCTCAGGCAGCAGGGTTATTAGGAGCCGGGGCCGGTGTAGCTGCAACACTGGCAACCGGGCCGTTTATTCCAGTTACAGCAACCCTGGGTTTTGCGTTCGGAGCACTGGCAAAGAAGGCAAGCGCAAACGAGCAAAAGGTATTACAGGCACGGCAAGAGTATGTAATGGCCCAACTGCAGGACTTAAGCACCCTGTACACCGGGTACACCAAAGAAGCCGAACAACTGAAGCCCGGCCTACCCGTTTGGCTGGTACTGGTGGTGTTGGTGTTGCTGGTTTACCTATTGAAGCGAAAGAAGCGAACCGAGTAAATTTGTGAGAATAATAAAGCCCTGGTACAATGTGCCAGGGCTTTTTTTATTACCGAATCCTAAAACCTATTTGCGTTATGTGCACAGGTTGGTACATTCGTGACTTAAACTATAAACAAATGAAAAAATATTACTCTGCACTGTTTTTACTCGTTGCCCTGGCTGGTTGTATCAAAGACCCTCAAACGGCTGCACAGATTGACTGTGAAGCCAAAAACTACGGACGGTTCCAGTTAACCAATGTGTCGTTATACCAGTATGATGTTTTCATCAACGGCAAACAGCTACTACGTACCCAGGGCAAAACGGCGTACAAAGATGTACAAGTCACACCGGGTTTTGTAGATATTGAGTTTAGGCAGGTTAACGGCTACCTACTTTATCCAACCGTCAACAAGACAAGTATTCTGGTTGGTAAATGCCAGGACTACACCTTTATTTTTCCAGAATAGCAAAATCAACGAAGCCCGGCCAAATGGTCGGGCTTTCTTTTTATCCGTATAATATTTGGTTTGTCAGCTGCTGCAGCGGCCGGATCTCAAAATATTATTCTGATTTCCATTCTTTCGCAACCCTGGAAACTTTCACTTTCCGGTACTTACGTACATACCCCGTACCACTATGTCCAAGCATAGCGGCCAACGATTCATCTGAAATACCACGGTTGTTGGTAACATCATCGGCAAAGGTATCACGGCCAATACTCATGGTTATTTCACGGCCTAAGCCTAGTTCCTTTGCAGCCATTTTTAAATGATAGTTCATGGTGTTGTTGGTCTTAAATGGCAGTTTGTCGAGACCACCGTATTTATCCACCAGGGCGCGGGCTTTCTCTGTATAGGGGACTATAGCCGTTTCACCGGTTTTTTGGCGGTTTATCTGCAGATACGTAAAGCCATCCGGCGTTACTTGTTGGGCGTTGCTATCGATCAACGCACCGTCGATGTAATGAAAGCCAGTGTACACCAGGAATAAGAAGCAATCGACGGCACCTTGTCGGATTCTACGAAACCGGGCCGATTCGAGTTTTAATAGTTCGTCCTGGGTGAGTGGTGCCGGTGGTACCGATTCAGCTACGGCCGGTTTATAGGTAATTCGATTGTCTGCAGACAAAAATTTTTTTTCGACCCCAAAGCGAGAAATCCCGGCCAAAAAACTGACGGCCATTCGTGCCGATGTTGCGGCCAACCTATCCAAATTGTACAATTCGTATTCACGGGCAAAGTCGTTATTGAGCACCGATGCCGGGGCGGTTGGCTGGTTTATGTAGTGCAGGTAATTCTTTACAAAGCCCCGATTTACTTTGTACGTTTTTAGGGTGTTTCTGCAGATAGGTTTACCCCGTTTATTGCGGCCGTTTTTTGCCTGGTATTCGTAATGGGTATCTATTAATTCAAGTAGGGATATTGTTTGATTTGTAGGCGCGGCCGGGGCGGGAGTTTGGTTTAGTAATTGTGCCACCATCGATTCAAGCCGGGCAACCGCTGACGCAATCGCGGTAACATCTTTACTCGTACCGGATGCCATTTCTAATAATGTTTGGAGTGGTTCTGTACTCATTCGTAAATAGTTTAATGTGAACTATTTACAACCACTACTAATAAACTTTTATCCGATTTCAGTTATTTGGCACCGGTATTTTTTTGGTAGAATTTCAATCATAAACTCCTAAATAATTACCATTTTAACGCGTTTAAACGACTTCGTCTTTCGCCCTATCCAACTTAGCCCGTACTTTGTCGTCATCACGGAGCCTTGCTCCTTTCCCGATTGCCTCTATGCAACGTATTGACACTGTACACGCGCTTCGGCAGCAACTTCGTCTCGCACACACTCCCGGTCAGACATTGGGCTTCGTACCCACTATGGGCGCTTTGCACGAAGGCCACCTCGACCTCGTCCGGCGCGCCCGACAAGAATGCGATCTGGTCGTTGCCAGCGTGTTTGTGAATCCGGTTCAGTTTAATAACCCCGACGATCTGGCGCGCTATCCGCGTACACTGGAACAAGACGCCGAAATGCTCCAAAGCGTTGGAACGGATCTATTATTTTTTCCCTCGGCCGACGAAATGTACCCCGAAGCCCCCCAACTCCGCCTGAATTTCGGTGAACTCGAAACAGTCATGGAGGGAGCTTTCCGGCCCGGCCATTTCAACGGCGTGGGCATTGTAGTGGCTAAACTTTTTAATCTGGTTCAGCCCGACCGGGCGTATTTTGGCCAGAAAGATCTACAGCAGATTGCCGTGGTCCGGCGGCTCATCCGCGATTTGAGCTTCCCGGTTGAGCTCATCCGCTGCGACACCGTTCGGGAAGCCGATGGGCTCGCCATGTCATCACGGAATCGAAACCTCACGCCCAACGAACGACTGCAAGCGCCCATTATTCACCAGGCTCTGACCCTCGCGCATGATCTGATGCTCGAAGGCCAAAGCCCCAATCAGGCCAAAGCAGCCGTTACAGGCTTGTTTGCACAACAGCCCCATTTCCGGCTCGAGTATGTGGAAGTTGCCAATGCCGATACACTACAGCCTGTATCGGAAATGCAGGCACCGGGCCAAACGGCTATTTGCCTGGCGGCTCATCTGGGCAAAGTGCGCCTGATTGATAATCTGGTTTTCTGAGGGCGTTTCGGGCAAATCAATGTATAAAACGGACTCAGGGGTACTGGCGTTTGGCCGGTATCTACGAACGTCTATCCCCTGAGCGGCCCTCTTTTTTTAATGCGTACGCTCCAAAACCACGAACGGGATAAATAGGTTATCTATTTATACTCAATATCTATAGGTTATGAAGCTTGTTTCGCCAGTATATTCATTTGAACTATCTATTCTGGGCTACGGCCAAAACAATACGAACTGGCGGGATCGGAATAATCTTCGCTGCGAAATTGCTACGTTCTGGAAAAAGCAGAGCGACCGTCAGTCAGCCCCATTGCAGACCTACGATCTGTCGCGGCTGTTGGTGAGTCTGGAACAGTTGCGCCTAAAACGCACCGCTCATGTGACCTGTACGTTATCTGATCAGGACCTAAGTGTCGACATTTATGCCTTACCGAATAATAAGTACAAGTTTCAAATTCAGCTCAACCGTAGCCTAACCCCCAACTGGCATCCGTACCCTGACTTTCCGCTTGAGATGGATATGGTTTTAAACGAAACCCAGTTTAATGACCTCATCAGCGATTTAAGCAACCAACTGGCTGTATACCCAGAAAGGTAAATCTTACTTTTTCATCTAAATTGGCAGACGCAACTAAATCTATCAAGTTGCGTCTGTTTTATATTTTAGTGACCACTTATCCGAAAAGTAGACTAAAAGCCGTGCTCCGTCCAAAAACTAGTCTTAATAAGTCATTTGTTTTACTAAAAAAAACGTTACCACTTGGTAACATTACTTTTAATTTCCATTTTTGTGTCGATGGTCGTGATACAATTGGTTACTACCAGTATTTAGGTAAACATGTTACTTAAAGCATAATCTGGATACTGCCCATTTGCATTCTTAATAACCACCAAAACAGTCAGGTAATCTTATGAAAGTAGTTAAAAGAAGGAACCGTGCGATGACTATGGAACGCATCTTGCGGGCCACCGGCGAGGTCATCGCCGAACGCGGCACTGAAAAAGCCGGGATTAACGCCGTAGCCGAAAAGGCTCAGGTCAACAAGGTACTGATATACCGGTATTTTGGCGGCTGGAACGGACTGGTCGAAGCCTACGTACAGCGGGGCTTTTTCCTGTCGATGTTCAACGAAAAGTATCTGGAGTCGGTACCGGAGAACGTGCCGGCGGCCGATCGCAGCAAAGTTTGGTCAGAGTATGCGATCAACCTGATGCGTGAATTCCGGAGCCGTAAGTCATCACAGGACCTGGTTCGCTGGGAAATGTCGAACGGTGAAACCGAGCTGGCTAAGCGCATAGCAACCTTCCGTGACAACTCGTACGAGAAACTCATTAAAAAGTTGGCCCCCTTCCCTGAGTATGATCCAAACGCGATCACAGCCCTGCTGCTCTCAGGCATCACCTACCTTACCCTTATCAGCAACCAGCGCGACAAGATTATGGACATTGATCTGACCTCGCAAGATGGCTGGGATCGGATCGAGAAGGCTATCCGCCGGGTGTATTCAAGCCTTAATACGGCTATGGAACTAGCCAAAGAAGCAAAGTAAAAATGACTGATTGCACCTTCGAGACTAACGTTGGCCTGCAATCATCTCCGAATTAGTTACTGATCCAATGATAAGCGAATAAAAGCCTGCCCGATTAGTCGGGCAGGCTTTTTTCATCAGGCATTCATCAGCGTTTCAATCTCGTCGGCCTCTACGGGAATCTGGGCCATCAGGTCGAGGTTACCATCTTCAGTGATGAGAATATTGTTCTCCAGACGGATTCCTAACCCCTCTTCCCGGATGTAAATACCCGGTTCGCAGGTAAATACCATGCCGGGCTCAAATCGGCGGTACTTGTTGCCTACATCATGGACATCGAGCCCCAGAAAGTGCGACGTACCGTGCATAAAATACTTTTTGTACAGCGGTGCCTCAGGGTCTTGTTTCGCCACCTCGCTTTTGTCGAGTAACCCCAGTCCAATCAGCTCCGACTCCATAATCTTACCCACTTCGCGGTGATACTCGTCCCAGAGGTTACCCGGCCGGAGCATCTGAGTAGCCTCGCGCATCACGCGTAACACGGCATCGTACACCGCCCGCTGCCGGGGGGTAAAGCGACCATTGACCGGAATACTCCGGGTCATGTCGGCATTGTAATTGGCATATTCGGCCCCAATATCGAGCAGGATCACGTCGCCGTCCTGACACTGTGCGCTGTTATCGATGTAGTGCAGCACACAGGCATTGGCCCCCGACGCAATAATGGGCGTGTAAGCCGCCCCCCGCGATCGGTTCCGCAGAAACTCGTGCATCATTTCGGCTTCGATTTCGTACTCCCAAACACCAGGCTTTACAAACCGAAGCAACCGCCGAAACATGGTGTCGGTAATATGAATGGCCCGATTGAGAAGTTCGACCTCCTGCGGTAGTTTAATGGCCCGCAGATGGTGCATGAGCGGAGCTACGCGCTCCAGCGTATGCAGGGGAAACTGTTGCCGGAACCAGTCGATGAAGCGGGCATCGCGCGTTTGCACGGTCACTTCGGCACGGGTATGCTCGTTGGTGTTCAGGTACACGCGTTCGGCCTCAAACACCATCTGCTTAAAAATAAGATCGAACTGGCTCGTCCAGTAAATCGACCGTTGGGCAATGCCGCTGGTTTGTTCGGCCTCGGCCTTGGTCAGTTTGTGGCCTTCCCAAATGGCGATGAGTTCGCTCGTTTCGCGCAGAAACAAGACCTCCCGAAAGCGCTCGTCGGGGTGGTCGGGAAACAGCACCAGTATGGTCTCTTCCTGATCGACACCGGTCAGGTAGAACAGATCATTATTTTGCCGAAAGCCCATTGTCCCGTCGGCATTGGTCGGCATGATGTCATTGGCGTTGAAAATCGCCAGCGATTTAGGCTTGAGCAACCCCGCCAGCCGCTGCCGATTGGTCGTAAATAAGGTGTTGTTGATTGGTTCGTAACGCATGGAAACGATGCTGGATACAGAACGTTGAATGACCGATTCTGGAGGGTTAGCCGGTGGTCTGTTCCCCCGTATAATGCCCAGAAACTAACATCCCCTGCCCTTTTGTTAAGTTTGCAAAGAAAACCATTGTCGATGAAGTTATCTAACCGACGAGGTAGTTTACGCACACCCTTCTTTTACCAATATCTTAACCTGTAGATCATGACCCGACGCATCGTACTGTGGCTATTGCTTTGGCCCGCCCTCAGCTGGGCTTCCCACACTGAGCCAGAGCCGACCAAGTATTGGATTGTTTTTAAAGACAAGAATCGGTCGGCGGCCCCCGCCCTATCGCCCGGTACGCTGCACAGCCGCCAGCTACGTGGCCTACCCGTAGATGACACCGACCGGCCGCTCTCGGCCGATTATCTGGCCCAACTCCAGCAACAAGGCGTTACACCCCTGTGCCGGTCGCGCTGGTTCAACGCGGTATCGGCGCAACTTAGCCCGGCGCATATAGCGCAGGTAAAGCAGCTTTCGTTTGTGAAAGAACTGGTCCCGATTGACCGCCACTTGGTGGTTACGAGCCTGCCCAATGTTGACCTGACCCGCCCGCAATTTGCACCGGTCATGAATCAGATTCAGGCAGGTGAGTTTGCTGCGGCTGGCCTCACGGGGCGGTTTGTGAAAGTGGGGGTGCTGGATGCCGGCTTTTTCGGGGCCGACTCCGCAGCCGCGCTCAAGCACCTGTTTGTCCGCAATGGTGTGCGCACTGTGCGTGACTATGTAAACGCCAAAAAGACCAAAAACGACCTGTTTCATAACCTGGAAAGCATGTCTGATTTTCACGGCACCGAGGTACTGGCGGCTATTGCCGGCCTCGACCCCACCGAGAACATTCAGTATGGCTTGGCTACCGACGCTACGTTTTATCTGGCACGCACCGATCAGGGTAACCGCGAATTTCGGGGCGAGGAAGACAATTGGGTGCAGGCTATTGAGTGGCTCGATAGCCTCGGTGTGCGGCTCGTTAATACCTCACTGGGCTACGCTCGTGGTTTTACCGACCCCAAAGAGAACTACGAGCCGAAGCAAATGGATGGCCACACGAGCGTAATCAGCCGGGCCGCCCAGATGGCCGCCGACAAAAAGGGGATGCTCATTGTGGTATCGGCCGGTAACGAGGGCGACGACCGCAGCTGGCGCATTATCAGCACCCCGGCCGACGCGCAGGGTGTCCTGGCCGTGGGAGCTACCAACTCGCGCCTTTGGAACCGCATCGGGTACAGTAGCATCGGCCCCGAAAGCCTCCCTTACCTGAAACCAAACGTATCGTGTTTCTCGCTGTATGGCACGTCGTTATCAGCACCCGTTATTACCGGTTTTGCCGCGTGTATTATGCAGGCCAACCCCAAACTTACCAACCGCGAGGTCATTGAGCTGATCGAAAAATCGTCGCACCTGTACCCGTACGGCAACAATTTTGTAGGATACGGGGTACCTCAGGCCTCGCGGGTGCTGGCTTTGTTGCGCAAACAACCGCTATCCGCTACAGCCCGGTCAGTGAATGCGTCGGGCAAATCGGTCAGCCTGCCCTTGGGTTTGAACGATAAGGAAACGGTTTCCATTTTCCGCAAGAAAGATGAAACCCATGTTATTCAGCAGGAAGCCCTAAAGGTGAGCAATGGGAAACTGCTCATCAAGCGGGTCAACGGCGAAGCCCGCACGACGGTTGATCTGAAAAAAGAAGTGATCGAAGTTATCTGGGACTAAATAATCTACCAGCCCTAAACCGGGTAACAGAACGATGCCCGATTTTCACCTTGCTCCAGGGCGAAAATCGGGCATCGTTCTGTTAGTAAGCAACTGGGCGCCTTTTTACAGATATCGTTTGTCGTGCAGGTAGTTCTGCACGTAGTCGGTGATACCGTCTTCGAGCGAATGAAACGGTTTTTCGTACCCGATAGAACGTAGCTTGGCCATATTGGCCTGCGTGAAATACTGGTACTTGTCGCGAATATCGGTGGGGGTATCGATAAAGTCGATGTTGGAATCGCGATCCATGGCCGCAAAGGTGGCGTTGGCCAGATCAAGGAAGGTACGGGCCTTGCCGCTACCGAGGTTATAAATACCGGAGTTGCGCCGGTGGTGCATCAGAAACAAACACACCTCTACTACATCTTTCACGTACACAAAGTCGCGCATCTGCTCACCATCTTTGAAGTCGGGATGATGCGAGCGGAAAAGCTTCATACCGCCCGTTTGGCAGATCTGATTGTAGGCATGGAAAATAACCGATGCCATCCGGCCTTTGTGGTACTCGTTGGGACCATACACGTTGAAAAACTTCAGGCCTGCCCAGAAAAACGGCTTCCGCTCCTGCTCAAGTGCCCAGATGTCGAACTCATTTTTCGACTCACCGTAGGGGTTTAGCGGGCGGAGCTGCGGAATCACCGATTCATTGTCGTCGTACCCTAATTCACCCAGGCCATAGGTAGCCGCCGATGAGGCATAGACGAGGGGAATTTGGTAGTCAATACACTTTTGCCAAATCTTCTTGGAGTATTCCACATTGAGGTGGGCGAAGATTTCGTAGTTGAACTCCGTGGTATCGGTACGGGCCCCAATGTGAAAGATAAACTCAATCTCCTGGTAGTTAGCCTCCAGCCAGTCGAACAGCTCTTCACGGTCGACACGCTCCTGAATGCGTTTATCCGCTAAGTTAGCTGCCTTCTCCGGGTGAGAAAAGTCATCAACGGCGACAATAAAATTGAAGTTTTCTTCATTCAACTTATTGATTAAACAACTGCCAATAAACCCGGCAGCCCCCGTTACAACAATCATATTCAGTAAATCTAAAGCGTATAGTGGCTATTGATTAAATCAGAAGGCGTGATTAGGCAAAAAGTGGCCCAAAGGTAGGGTGTATGCAAACAGAAACCTATACCTTATTTAAGGGAAAAATATAACTTTTCTAATATCAGAGAAAGACAAAGTGATGCTACAGAGCCAATTAGCCCTACTTGGGTGTACAGGCTAACTGCATTTTTTTTGGACTTCGTAAAGTCGTACCTTTGCCGCTTTTACGGTGGGCGTTGTCTGGAAAAACCGCCCTTAACAAACCAGAATAATGGTATACATTAGTCGAACAGAACACTTCAACGCGGCCCACCGGCTCTTCAACCCGAACTGGTCCGACGAAAAGAATAAAGAAGTTTTTGGCCCCTGCGCCAACTACAATTGGCACGGACATAACTTCGAACTGATTGTCACGGTCAAAGGCGAACCCGACCCTGACACGGGCTTCGTGATCGACCTGAAAGTCTTGGGCGACCTCATCAAGCGCGAAATCATTGATCTGGTCGATCATAAAAATCTGAACCTGGATGTCCCTTTCATGCAGGGCAAAATGGCGAGTTGTGAGATTTTTGTGATGGAAATCTGGAAAATTCTCGAACGCGCTCTGGCCGAGGTTTCGGAAGCCCGGCTGCATCAGATTCGGCTGATCGAGACTCCAAAAAATCTAGTAGATTACTACGGAGAGTAAAAAGTAGCAGTAAGCAGCGGCAGTAGGCAGTTGTACTATTCACTGCCACTGCCCATTGTCACTACCGATACGATGCGTTACTACTTCATAGCTGGCGAACGCTCCGGCGACCTCCACGGGGGCAACCTGATCCGGTCGATACGGCAGCACGACCCCGACGCGCAGTGCCGGGCTTACGGCGGTGAACAGATGCAGGAGGCCGGTGCTACGTTGGTGCGCCACTATCGGCAGATGGCCTTCATGGGCTTCATCGAAGTAGCCAAAAACCTCGGCACCATTCGCCGAATCATGCGCGAATGCCAGGCCGATTTGCTCGCTAATCGCCCTGACGTTCTTGTCCTGATCGACTATGCCGGATTTAACCTCCGCATGGCTCGATTCGCCAAAAAACATGGTATTCCGGTTTTTTATTACATCTCGCCCAAAGTCTGGGCCTGGAACCAGAAACGCGCCCTCACGATCAAAGCCCTCGTGGATCGGCTGTTTGTGATCTTCCCGTTCGAGGTCGACTTTTTCAAGCAATACGATTACGAAGTCGAATACGTGGGAAATCCGCTCATGGACGCCCTCACGGCGTTTCGGCCCAACCCGAACTTTGCCATCGGGCCGCGCCATCTAGGTCGGCCGGTAGTGGCACTGCTACCCGGTAGCCGTAAACAGGAAGTAGAAAACATGTTGCCCGTGATGCTCGAAGCCTCGCGGCAGTTTCCGAAGTATCAGTTTGCGGTAGGCACCGTCGATAACCTGCCGAGGGCCCTTTACGACCGTTTACTGGCCAATTACCCCGATGTGAAACGGGTTGAAGATGCCGCTTACGACCTCCTGCACGTTGCCGAAGCGGCCCTGGTCACCTCCGGTACGGCAACGCTCGAAACCGCTCTGCTCAACGTGCCCGAAGTGGTTCTGTACAAAACCCCGCGTTGGTGGTACGAAATCGGTAAGCGGATTCTGGCAGTTCCGTACCTGTCGCTGGTGAACCTGATTGCGGGTCGGCTGGTGGTGCGCGAACTAATCTACGACTGTACCCCTACCCGCGTTGCCGACGAGCTGCGGGCTATTCTGGTGGGGGGTAACCGCCGGGAGGCCATACTCCGCGATTACGCCGAGGTGCAGCAAAAAGTAGGAGGCCCCGGTGCCTCAGAGCGGGCTGGCCAGCGCATGGTCGAACTGGTTAAATTGTACGTAATCCATGCCACACGTCACGCTTAAACCTATCGCAGCCGAAGATACGCTCGCCCTTCGCCACTCGGTGCTGTGGCCCGACAAACCATTTGACTACGTGCGGCTCCCCGACGATGCAGATGGTTTCCACCTGGGTGGCTTTGTCGATGGTGAGTTGGTTTCGGTCATTTCGCTGTTTATTGCTGAGAGCGACGCGACAACATCTCGAATTGCCCGTTTTCGAAAATTTGCCACAGCCCCGGCTTATCAGGGGCGCGGCATTGGTACCCAATTGCTCAACCATGTAATCGAACACGCCCGGCAACGTGGGGCCACCCATATTTGGTGCGATGCCCGTCTGACAGCCGCCGGATTTTATGAGCGATTCGGAATGCAGGCCGAAGGCGACGTTTTTCACAAGGGGCCCATTCCATACAGTCGCTTCGGCATGGCCCTGTAAAGGAGTTTATGGTTTGTTGTTTATAGTTTCTGGAGGCCAATGGTACGGCTTCTGGCTTTCTGAAGGGCAGGGAATAGTTATTACTCAATCCAGTATCATACAGAAACGTCAAAGGCGGGCATTAAGCCCGCCTTTGACGTTTCTGTATGATACTGGATTACATCGGTGGTTCCCACCCTTTGTGGTACTCCCGACTCCACAGTTTCATCGCTTCCCGATCGCGGATATGGCCATTCTTGGGGTCTACGTCAAACGACTTTTTCGTCCGGTAGCTGATGTTGGCCAGGTGGCTGAGCAACGTACTCTTGGCCCCTTCGTCAATTGGCGACGCCTGCTTTTCCTTACCCCGAATTGCTTCAAAGAAGTTAACAACGTGCCGGGTCGTCATGTCGCCACCACCGCCCAGGGCCGTGCCAGCTTCGTTCCCTTTAGCTTTGCTGTCTTTGATGAGTTTACCCTCGCGGCTGAACAGCTTGTAGCCGTTACGGTCAACGTACACACTGCCATTGCTACCATAAATTACCGTACCCCGGTCGCTACCGTAGGTCAGGTAGCCATTGCGACTCTTACCGTCCCACTTGATGATCTTATCGCCGGGGAACCGGAAGGTAGCGTCCATTGTGTCGTACATCGTCCAGCCATCGTTCAGGAAATGACGCTTGGCCGCTTCTACGCTCACATGCTCTGGAAAGTCGACCTGCAAGGCCCAGCGGGCAACGTCGAGTTCGTGCGTAGCGTTGTTACCGCTTTCGGCGGTACCATACAGCCAGTCGTACCAGTGCCAGTTATAGTCCCAGGTGTCGTGCATGTACGGTGTACGCGGGGCCGGACCCTGAAACAAATCCCAATCGAGGCCGTCGGGTACCGGTGCGGGTTTCGGCACGGGCACCTCGCCCCGGTTGGCAATGTAAAACGCCACCGCTTTGTAAGGCGTACCAATAGCGCCGTTGTGAATCTGACCGATGATGTCGATTGACTCAACCGCCGACCGCTGCTGATTGCCCATCTGAATCACCTTGCCGTATTTGCGCTGGCATTCGGCCAGAATCTCGCCCTCACGGGGGCTATGGCTACAGGGTTTCTCCACGTACACGTGCTTACCGGCCTGTACGGCCATCCAGGTGCCGGGTGCGTGCCAGTGGTCGGGGGTTGCGTTGAACAGGGCGTCGACATTCTTATCGGCAATCACCTTCCGAATGTCGTTTTCGAGCTTCGGTTTGTAGTCGATAAACTTCGAGAACTTCTGTGCGCCCGACTCCCGCTGCTTTTTCATTACATCGCAGAGGTATACTAACTCCACGTTGCTACTCTTGAGGCCGATTGGCTCGTAGTAGGCTCCCAACCGGCGGCCCAACCCCGCAATAGCCACGTTGATCCGCTCATTGGCCCCGATAATTTTGGCGTAACTCTTGGCCGACATACCGTTGGCAAGCCCCCCAACCGCCAGTCCGGCCGTGCTGAGGGCAGCTTTCTTGATAAACTCTCTTCTTGAACCTTCCATTAACATCAGATACACTTAAGGGAATTAATCGCTTACCCCACCCGGTCTGAACAACCTGTACGTGGGTTCACTTATGGGGGAATCAGGATTTACGCTTGCCCGAACGCGTGGCTTCGCAAACACCCCGGAAATAACCCACCGACTCAGCAATACCAGCCAACGGGTCTTTCATATCTTTCTCGTATTCAAGACTGCACGAACCGGTATAACCCACTTTCCGCAGCGCCTGTACAAAAGCGGGCACATCGATTACCCCCCGGCCAAGCTCACAGGTTTTACCTTCTTTCGATGCCGCCGTTACGTTTTTGAGGTGAATGTCAAAAATACGTTTTGCATACGTTTGCAGATCAGCCACGGGGTCGTCGCCATTGCGCCGGTCGTGGCCCATGTCAAAACAGAAACCAATGCGAGAGTCCAGATTTTTGATCTCGTTCCAGATCGAAACGGCATTGGGATACAACGCTATATCGGGGCCGTGATTGTGGATGGCAAAGCGCATATCGTACTCCTTCACCTTCTTGTCTACGTACGGTAGAAACTCGGTATTGGGCACGCCAATAATCAGCTTCACCCCTACCCGCTTGGCATAATCGAAAGCCCGGTCGACCTCGGCCTCGCTTTTCATATAAATTGGCCCAACGGCATAACCCGTCACATTCGACTCTTTCAGCTTGGCATGAAAGGCTTCAATCTGTTCGGCGGTACTGTTGAGCGGCAGGTGAAAATCTTTGATACACAGGTAACGAACATCCACTTTACGCATCATTTCGAGCGCCTGATCAAGCTTAAAGTGAACGAAGGTGTAACCCGCCATACCTAATTTAAACAGATCTGTGTCGGGGGCAGCGGTTGTCTCGGGAGCATGGGCAGATGCAATGGCCGGGCTCATACTCGCAGCAGCCAGATAACCTCCTGTGCTCTTAAGAAAGGTCCTACGTGTTGTCATGGGCAGTAAGTAATCCTGTGTTTGATGACTAATCCGCCTATTTAAGCCCGTAGCAACCTGTTTATACCCAAGTGTTCCGCTAAGTTTCGGTATTTGCTACGCGCACCTATCTACATGGGTAGTCAAAGTACGGGGCAATACCCGCCTACGGCCGCACCTATTGAGGTAAAGCAGGGCCTATTCTTACTACAAGAAATTGCGTGTAAAAGAAAGGAGAAGACGACGTAAACGGGCGGACTTACATTACACCCGTAGCTTCCCAGCGTTTGAGCCAGGTTTTTTTCTTACCCGGCACCTTGCTAAAAAATTCGTAGAAGGGTAACATGTCCTGCTCATAATTACCCGTTACGTACAGGGGTTCGCTCAGAATAACCCGACGATTGGGCCAATCGAATCCGGTCAGGATTAGCGGCACATTGGTCTTAAGGGCCATGTAATAAAAGCCTGTTTTGAGTTTTTCGACATCGCTACGAGTGCCTTCGGGTGCGATGCAGATATGCAGTTGGTCGGCTTTGTTGAGCACATCGGCTACAGCATCGACCATATTGCGCGACTTATCACGGTACACGGGCCGTCCGCCGAGGGCGCGGAATAGCCAGCCGGCATACCAGGTAAAAAGCGAACTTTTGGCCAGGTACTCAATCCAGACATGGATGGTAGGCCGCACGCCCAACCCGATGGGGAAGTCCCAGTTGGTTGTATGCGGAGCTACTACCCAAATTGCTTTGGGCAAATGATGGGGAACCGGGCCGACAACCCGCCAGCCGTACACAGAAACAAATAACCAACGGGCAATAGCACCGAGCATAGGTGAGTATACATTGAACTACAGACACTAAAGACCAGTTAAGCCACGACCATTCGGCCAGCTCTATCTGTCTTTAGTGTCTGTAACCCTGATTAATATTTCCGCTCTTTGCTGACCAGCCAGCGACCCGTGATGTAAGCCGCTGCCAACAGAACCACATAGAACAGAATCGTACCGATTGTTGAAAAATCCATTGTCAGAAACAGGTTGTTTTTTGGTAAGGCAAAATTAAGCCGAGACATTGGACTTTAGCTATGGGTTGTCCTACTTTTTTACCGAAGCCCAGCCCAGGCGCTACTGTCCAACCCATTGCCCTACAGCACTCCTTTCGTGCTGGGCAGGTTGTTTAACTCGTTTATATCCCGCCGAACCGCCATTTTGATTGCTTTGGCGAAGGCCTTAAACACAGCCTCAATTTTATGGTGTTCATTATGCCCTTCTACCTTGATATTCAGGTTGCATTGGGCGGTATCGCTAAATGACTTGAAGAAATGGAAAAACATTTCGGTTGGCATTTCGCCAATTTTTTCCCGCCGGAACTCCGCATCCCACACAATCCAGGGTCGCCCCGAAAAGTCGATCGCGACCTGCGCCAGCGCTTCGTCCATGGGCAAGAGGAACCCATACCGGCTAATGCCCCGCTTGTCGCCGAGAGCCTTACGGTACGCTTCGCCCAGTGCCAGCGCGGTATCTTCAATCGTGTGGTGTTCATCAATGTGCAAATCGCCCTGCACCCGAATGCTCAGGTCGGCCCCAGAGTGTTTGGCCAGTTGGTCGAGCATATGGTCGAAGAAACCGAGGCCTGTATGCATATCGGCCCGGCCTGTTCCGTCAAGGTTCAGCTCAATCCGAATTTGGGTTTCCTTCGTGTTGCGCTCAACCGTAGCCGTGCGGGCGGGTAACCGCAAAAATTCATAAATGGCGTGCCAGTCGCCCGAGCTAAAGGCAATAGCATTGCGCATTTCGTCCGTCATACCGTCCACATCAGCATTGAGCACCGGCGAGGCTTCGCCCGCATTAGGCAAAAACAAAATAGCCTTGGCGCCCAGGTTGATAGCTAGTTGCACATCGGTTAGCCGGTCGCCAATCACGTAACTATTGGCCAGGTCATACTCCCCATTAAGGTACTCAGTGAGCATACCCGTACCCGGCTTGCGGGTAGTTGAGTTGTCGCGCGGGAAGTGTTTATCGATGTGAATAGTATCGAAACGAACATTCTCGGCCGCAAAGGTTTCGAGCATTTTGTTGTGCGCGGGCCAGAACGTCTCTTCCGGAAACGAAGCCGTTCCGAGACCATCCTGATTGGTCACCATGGCCAGTACATAATCGGTATCCTCGGCAATACGGCGCATTCCTGAAAGCACCCCCGGTATGAAGGTGAGCTTTTCTAACGAATCGACCTGCTGGTCGGGCTGCGGCTCTACAATAAGGGTGCCGTCGCGGTCGATAAACAATACAGTTCGCATGAGCGATTGAAAAAAGGCGGTTGTAAATAGCAAAGGTACAGCCCTGTATCGGGAACTGACAAAAACAAAAGCTTTTCGGGGCTTCGAACTCCTGAAACTACGCGATTATCAACCGCATAATCTATCTTTGTAGTACGTTATACAGAACAACAAGACGCAATTACACCTAAGCACCATTTCCGTTTATACTTAACCTAATTCCTTCCTCTATCCAACATCGAATTTGTACGTATTAAAGTAAACTAAGCATAGATTAACATTTTCAATTAGTAACAAAATGTCAGACAATCGTAGCAAGTTGACACGTATTGGCGTGTTTTACGACGGTAATTATTTCCTACACGTAAGCAACTATTACAATTATTCTCACGAACGTCGTAGCCGTATCAGCATTTCAGGTATTCATGAGTTTATCCGGCGGCAGGTAGCCGAGGAAGAAGATACCGATGTTCGGCTATGTCAAATTGTTGATGCACATTACTTTCGGGGGCGGCTCAATGCCCACGAGGCCCATCAGCGGGGCAATCAACTGTTTTATGATCGCCTGTTCGACGATATCCTTATGTCGGAAGGGGTGGTTACGCACTATCTGCCCGTAAAAACCTATCAGGGATACCGGCAGGAAAAAGGAATCGACGTGTGGCTGGCCCTCGAAGCGTACGAGTTGGCCCTGCACAAATCATTCGACGTGGTTGTGCTGATTTCGGCCGATGGTGACTATGTGCCGCTGGTGCGGAAACTGAACACCCTCGGATCACGCGTGATGGTACTCAGCTGGGATTTCGAATTCCTCAACGACGAAGGTGAGCGCATCGTGACCCGGACCTCGCAGGATTTGCTCGAAGAGGTATCGTACCCGATCTCGATGCACCAGGAAATTGACAACCGGATTCGCAAAAACGACCCGATTGTGCAGAATTTGTTTGTGAAGCAACAGCAAACCCGCATGAACTTTTCATCGGGCAATGCACCCACGTACGGTAACGGACCCGTTGCCAACAATGGGAACGCCACTAATCACAATACCTACCAGGACGAGCCTAATTATAACACGGTTGATCTGGACAATGGCGAAGAACTCAAGATCAGCACGATTCGGAGTCTGAAATCAGGGTATGGGTTTATCAATTACCCACCTAACAACCTGTTCTTCCACTACACGAGTCTGGTTGGTGCCGACTTCAACGAATTACAAGTTGACGACGAGGTTTCGTTTAAAATTGGGAAAAACGACGAAGGGAAAGATATTGCCGTGGAAGTACACCTGCTGGCCCCGTAGGGTAATCTCAGCGCAGTTCAGAAGAGGTCAGCCGGGCATCCCTGAGCAGGCCTCCACTTAGAATAATACAAATTTAATAGGGCTAAATTTTTTATTTAGCCCTATTTTTCTTACTTTTACGCAAGTTTTCAAGCGACACTCGTCGCATTGCTTTGTCTCTCCTTTTTTATCATCGCGTAGGTAGGTCTGACAGAGCTCTCCGGGTGTTTAATGGTGGGTCTTCTGTGTGGACGCTTCTTGGATAGAAGCAACCGGTGTGGATTCGTTTGCGCGTGGGCTAATCGTTCGTCTTTGTTGTCTGCTGGCTTCCGTATATCGGAGCGTTGGGTCGTCTTTGGGACTGGTCAGGGTAAGTAGGGCAACCGCACGGGCGGTTTCTAAAGTTTAATCTCGCATAGCACGCCGACTACCGGCACTCACTTCGCTTGGATGATAATTCATCCTTATTCAGTTATTATTCATGGAAGTGAATCAAAATGAGGAGTTCCAAACTCCGCAGGAGGACGCGCCCGTAAAGGCCGCTCCTAAAAAAACCAAATCAAAAAAAGCGGTTAACGCCGAAGCAACGGTTGACGAAACCCCTTCCGTTGACGTAGCACCCGTGGTCGAGGCCGCCGTTGAAACGCAACCGGTGGCTGAAGAAGCCGAGGTACTTGTTGAAACCGTAACGGTGCAACCGGTAGCTGCCGACGGTGCGGCTCCGGTAACGCTCGAAAGCCTGCTGGTTGACCCCAAGCAGCGGACGTTTGCCCAGCTGAACCTCTCTGAAGAAGTGCTTCGGGCCGTGACCGACATGGGATTCACCTCGCCTTCGCCCATTCAGGCCGAAGCCATTCCGGCTATCATGACCGGTCGCGATGTGATCGGACAAGCCCAAACCGGTACGGGTAAAACAGCCGCGTTCGGTATTCCGGCACTCGAAATTGTGGACCCAAGCGAGCGTCACGTACAGGTGCTCATTCTGTGCCCAACCCGCGAATTGGCGCTTCAGGTAGCCGACGAAATGCGGAAACTCTCAAAGCACAAGCGTGGGGTTAAGGTCGAAGCCATTTACGGTGGCGACTCTATTGAGCGGCAGATTCGTTCCCTCAAGAGTGGGGTTCATGTGGTAATCGGGACGCCCGGCCGCGTGATGGACCACATGGAGCGGAACACCCTGAAGCTCGACAATGTGAAGATGATGATTCTCGATGAGGCCGATGAGATGCTCGATATGGGCTTCCGCGAAGACATCGAAAGCATTCTGGAAGACATGCCCGAAGAGCGCCAGACCGTGCTGTTCTCGGCTACCATGTCGAAGCCAATCATGACCATCACGCAGCGGTTCCAGCAGGACCCGATTCTGGTGAAGGTGATCAAGAAAGAGCTGACCAACACCAACATTGAGCAGGTTTACTTCGAAGTAAAACCCAAAGCGAAGGTGGAGGTAATGTGCCGTTTGATTGATACGTACGACCTGAAATTGTTGCTGGTATTTGCCAACACGAAGCGTAAGGTCGACGAAATTGTGGAAGACCTTCAGGTACGCGGCTACATGGCCGAGGGCCTGCACGGCGACCTGCGGCAGGCCCAGCGGAACAACGTGATGTCGAAGTTCCGGTCGGGTACGACTAATATCCTGGTGGCTACCGACGTGGCTGCCCGTGGTATCGACGTAGACGATGTAGACGCGGTAATCAACTTCGATATTCCGCTTGACGAAGAATATTACGTACACCGGATTGGCCGTACGGGCCGGGCGGGTAAGTCGGGCCGGGCGTTCTCGTTTGTGAGCCGCGATGAAAAATACCGCTTCCGCGAGATCCAGAACTATACGAAAGTTCGGGTTGAAAAAGGCGTTATTCCTTCGTTTGAAGACATCGTTGGTCTCCGCAAAGCCCGTTTTATTGAGCAACTGCGCGAGTCGATCACCTCAAGCGAGGACCTGCACCTGTACAGCGATATTCTGACCCAACTGCACCACGCCGGTCTTTCGACTGAGCAAGTGGTAGCCGCTCTGGTGAAACGCAGCATGGGTATCGTGAAAAATGAGTTTTCGGATCAGAACCTGGGTCTGGAAGACGACCGTCGCGAACGGCGCGACCGGGGCCGGGCTGATGACCGCTTCGGTGACCGTCGTGAAGGAGGTGGCCGTTTCGACCGGAACGACCGGTTTGGCGGTGATCGCAATGACCGGGGTAACAGCCGCTTTGGCGACCGCAACGACCGGGGTAGCAGCCGTTTCGGCGACCGTAACGACAGGGGCGGAAGCCGCTTTGGCGACCGCAACGAAGGTAGCTTTGGTCCACGTGATGGCGGTGGCCGCCGGGGCTATTTTGAGAAAGATAACGCCCGCCCACCCCGCGAGCGCGATGCCAACATGACCCGCCTGTTTGTGAGCATTGGTCGGCGCGATTACGTGCGGCCGGGCGACATTGTCGGGGCTATTGCCGGCGAAGCCAACATTCCGGGTGGTAGCATTGGCCACATCGATATTTTCGACAAGCACACGTTTGTCGATGTACCGAGCGACATGGCTAACCGGGTTGTTGAAATCATGGACGGTAACTCTATCAAAGGTCGTCGGGTAGGCGTTGAAGTCGCCCGGTAATCTGAACAGTGTCAATAGCAAAAAGGCCATTCCCTTGCGGGAATGGCCTTTTTGCTGTAATCACATCGATCAGTCGGCTATTCAAAATAATAGCCGAAAATAATATTCATCTCGTCTTCGCTGGTGAGGCCAAAGCCAACGGTTCGGTTAGTATTGTTGAAATAGGTCACCTCAGAGGTAAGACCCTCGCCCGCTTTGAGGGCAATGGGCGTCGTGAAGGTTACAATTTGGGGATGCTCCCAATCCGTGTTGGTGTAAATTACTTCCCCGTTACGAGCCCCACCTTTAATTTTGATCACAAACTTTTCGCCAAGCTTGTGCGTGTGCGACGTAAGTGCCAGAATCATGCGGGGTTTGGTATAGATAAAATCTTTAGTGATGGTTCGGCGCTGACCGGCTGGCAATGAAAAATTGGTGTTGGCTTCGTTCAGCGTTTTCACCACGTTAACCACCTTCGCTTTATCAACAGTGTAGAGGTTCATCGACACCTCGCCGGGCAGGGGTGCTCCCGTCTTATTTACATAGTGCGAATTCAGGTCGAGTGAGGTATTGGCCGGAATCAGTAGTGCCGAACCAGCCGGGAACGTGTAGTCGTAGGTCGGCGTTTGTGTACCTGCCACAAAAATGTGGTTCTGCATGGATAGATACGTGAGCAGGTTAGCCGACCCATCGGGATTACGCAGGTCACGGACTTGGTCCATAGGAGGCACGAGCGCCTGGTCTTTGAAGCCGTAAGCCACAAAATGGTGGCTGTTGGGCCGCATTTTAACCTGAATCCGGTTAACATAGACATCGGTAGCATTGCCCACCGACCGTCGCATAAACAGTTCCCGTTCAAAATTAGGGGCCACCGAAAACTGGGGCAGGTTCATCTGGAAACCCTGCTCAACGGCTGGTTTAGGCAACACCTCAAACGGAGCGTAGGTTACGCTAGGTGTTTTGTCATCGAGCAGGCTGGCATCTACCACACTCCCCTGGCGGGGGGCACCGGCTTCAATCCAACGCCGGACAAACTCAACCTGACCCACACTCAGGGGGTCCATACCAAGGGGCATCAGGCTACCGTACTGCTTGCCGCCATGATGCGCCGGGTTAGGGTCAAATTTATGAAAGAGCAGGCTTTGCGCAGACGTAAAAGGCTTCACCCGCATCAAACCATCGGTTTTGGCCGCACTGTTTCGGGGCTGTACATTCACCAGATTGGTGTAGGCCACAGCCGCCGAGAGCACCAAACCATGCTGCGCAAACGAGGGGTCTTTGTCCGACGCGTGGCACCCGGCCGTAGCGCAGGTAGGCGTCAGAATCCGCTCCTGCAAGAGGGTAAAGCTCGACTTCTCGGCCGATGCCGTCTCGCCAGCTTCTTTACCTGTCTGACAGGCATTGATTAATAACGCACTAGCGGCCAACGCCGTAAACAAAACAGGGCGCATAGGGTATAGTTAAAAGTTTACGGTTTAGAGTTTACAGTTCGGTATTTAGTCTGTCAGACCGTAGTTGTTCAATATGCTTCTTACAATCGAAGAACGAAATGCTGCCGAGGTTGTTCGCGCCGGAAAAAAACCAGACCGAGGGCAAACAAATCGACCGATACCGTCACGGCCGGATGCTCCTGAATCGTTTGCCAGGCCTGCTCCATCTCGGCCGACCAGTGAATATCATCGAACACAAACACCGAGTCGTTATGAATCCGTTCTAAGCAAGCCGTAAAATACTGAATAGTAGGCGTATATCGGTGATTCGCATCAAAAAAAACCAGATCAACCGGTGGTAACTGAGCCAAAGCGGGTGCCAGCGTCTGATCAAGGTTACCTACTACCTGCCGCACATTGGTACACCCCAATTGCGCAAAGGTTTGGCCCGCCAGAGCAGCCGTTTCGGGGCAGCCTTCAAACGTGACAACCTGCCCGCCCATACCCTCAGTCCCTTTGGCCAGATACGCCGTAGTAACGCCCAGCGAGGTGCCAAAATCGAGCACAGTACGGGTCTGAAACCGTTGGGTAAGCCGGTACAGCAAGCGGCCATATTTGTCGGCCTTGAGCGATTTGCGGGCAATGGAGCCTATCGACCGATGATACTGCCCCGCCCCGGTACCGAAATCGGTAACGTGGATCTGGGATGAGTTCGAGCAAAGGTGCTCCCTCACCTGCGCAATGGGTGCGTAAGCAGGGGCGTTTCGGTCATCAACACGAATAGTACGCGTGTACAGATCGTACAAAAAGGGCGAATGGAGAGAGTGCTCGTCGCGGGCCGCGAGCCAATAACGGAGGTACGCTTGAATCAACTTAATTTAATCTGAACGGAACCACCATGGTGAATTCCGGGATGGTAATGTGAAGGCGCTTGCCGTCAATAACACGCTCAATCAGGTACGAACCAACCATTTTGCCCATGCTGGAGCGCAGATTACAGCCCGACACATATTCGTGCACCTCGCCCGGCTCAAGCACAGGTTGCTGACCCACCACCCCTTCGCCTTCTACCTCGCGAATGGTGCCGTTGGAATCGTAAATGGTCCAGCGACGCCGAAGCAGATGTACGGTGTAATCGCTGGCATTCTCAATCGTGATTCGGTACGTGAAAACGTAGTGCGCCTGTAAGGGGCTGGAGTAGTCCGACTGATACTCGGTTTTCACACTCACCCTGATACCTTCCGTTACTGCCGAAATCATAATTTTAGGCTCATTTTGACAACCTTAGAACGAAAATTAGGTTGTTAAGTTTACTTTAGCAAGTGGCTCTACCTATTTTTTTTGCCTTCACTCTGGCGACCTATATACGTCACGCATTGGGTGTCGCGCCCGGGTAATTAGCCTCTATCATTGCCCTCATAACGCACAATCCGCATGAAAGTTGTCATTGCCGAATCGTGGCAGAAACGGCTACAGGCCGAATTTGATCAACCCTATTTTGTTAAGTTAGCCCAGTTTGTCCGCGATGAGTACAGCACACAGCGTGTGTATCCGCCGGGCAAACTCATTTTCAACGCGTTTGATAAATGCAGTTTCGACGACACCCGGGTGGTAATTCTGGGGCAAGACCCCTATCATGGTGAGGGGCAGGCCAACGGGCTGGCATTTTCGGTGGCCGATGGTATTACCAAGCCACCCTCACTGATCAATATTTTTAAGGAATTACAGGACGATCTGGGTAAACCTATTCCGAAATCGGGCAACCTCGAACGCTGGGCCGAGCAGGGTGTTATGCTGCTCAACGCTACCCTGACCGTACGGGCCGGGCAAGCGGGCTCGCATCAGGGTAAAGGCTGGGAAACCTTTACCGATGCGGTCATCAAACTGATTTCCGACGAGAAAGAGCACGTTGTTTTTCTGCTTTGGGGGGCCTATGCGCAAAAAAAAGGCGCCGTAATCGACGCCCAAAAACACCTTGTCTTGACCAGTAAACACCCCTCACCCATGGCCGCCCAGTGGGGTGGCTGGTTTGGCAACAAACACTTTAGCCAGGCAAACGAGTATCTGACCAGCAAAGGATTGGCACCGATTGAATGGTGAGGGATTTGTAGAGACGCAAGATTTTGCGTCTCACCGCCGGATGGTTTTGCCACCGCAGAAACATTGCTGACGCAAGTGAGACGCAAGATTTTGCGTCTCTACTGAATAATGCTAAACAGGCGGCTCCAGCGGATTTTCTGCCAGAACGACTCTGGATTCGGGTCAATTGACATCCAGACAAATACGGCCTTACCCACAATGTGGTCTTCGGGAACAAAGCCCCAAAACCGCGAATCGAGGGAGTTATGCCGGTTGTCGCCCATCATGAAATAGTAATCCTGCTTGAACGTGTACGAGGAGATCGCCTTCCCGTCAATCGTAACGCTGTTGGCCGTCACCTCCACTTTGCCGTTGTCTTCGTACCGCTGAATCACCGGCCCATAGAACGCAATGGTCTGTGGGGTGAGCTGAATAGTCTGCCCTTTTTGGGGAACCTGCAACGGCCCGAAGAAGTCCCGGTTCCATTTGGTTTGCTCACCACCGTATACCCCAAAGCCCGTTCCCGGTTGATCGACAAGTAATGTAACGGCCTTAACGCCTTCAACCGTTTTAAACTTCTCGGCAGTTTCTTTAGTAGTAATAACCTTATAACCAATAAGCTCATTTTGCTTAGTAGAGTCGTTGAACTGCTGCCAGGGTTGCCAATTTAACGTGTGATTATTTGGGTCAGGATCTCGATAATCATTAACGACACCAAACTTTCGAAAATATTTATCTTCCCAACTTTGATCAGCGGTAAATACGATATACTCATGCTGAACCCCAGGCGGAGTCGGCATTGGCTTTCCATTGATGAATACCTCCTGACTCCGCAGCTCGACTACGTCGCCCGGAATACCAATACAGCGTTTGATATAGTTGGTGCGCAAATCAGGTGGGTACTGATCTTCAATGGGGTAATTAAACACCACTACATCGCCATTTTTTACACTCGTGAAGCCCGGCAACCGGAACGATGGTAACTGGAGTGCTGTGCTGTACGACGGGATTTCGGTGCCCCATATTTTCTGGTGCGTCAGCGGCACCTGCAAAGGCGTGCGCGGAGTGCGCGTACCGTAATGCAGTTTGCTCACAAACAGAAAATCGCCCACCAGCAAGCTGTTTTCCATGGAGGGCGTCGGGATGGTAAAAGCCTCCATGAACAACCACCGGATCAGTGTAGCTGCCACAACGGCGAACAGAATTGAGTCGAACCACTCGCGAAGGGGCGACTTTTTAGGCTTTTGTTTCGAGACTGGTTTTTGCTCCGTTATTGCCATAATAAAAAAAGTGAGCAGTTGGCAGTAGCAGTGAGCAGTTTAGCTTTCGCGCCTGCCTACTGCCATTGCTTACTGAGTACTACATTCCTAATAAATCATCCATACCAAATATACCCTGCCGACCCGCAACCCACTCAGCGGCAACCACGGCCCCAAGGGCAAACCCCTGCCGACTGTGCGCCACGTGGCTGATCTCGATCCGGTCTACCTCCGACTCATACCGAACCGTGTGCGTACCGGGCACTTTCCCTTCCCGGATCGACTCGATCATGACCGCTTCGTCGGCCTCGGCCACACCTTCGGCCTGCTCCTGCCAACGCGTTTTACCGGGCAAATTAGCCATAATCCCTTCAGCGAGCGTAATGGCTGTGCCGCTGGGTGAGTCTTTCTTTTCGGTGTGGTGGATTTCGGTCATCGACACCTGATACGACGGGTACTGGTGCATAAACTGGGCCAACGTTTTGTTGAGCCGGAAGAACAGGTTTACACCAATACTGTAGTTCGATGCGTAGAAAAAGGCACCGTTTTTTTCCCGGCACAACGTTTCAATGGCGGGCCGCTCATTTAGCCAACCGGTGGTACCGCACACAACCGGCCAACCCCGTTCAAAACAGTACGTCAGGTTGCCCACTACTGAATCGGGCGTGCTGAACTCAATTACGGCATCCACGGCATCGTTGGCCAGAGTATCCAGTTCGTGCCGGTTGTTCACGTCAATCCGGCCAACAATCTGGTGTCCTCGTTCGAGCGCAATCTGCTCAATGGTGCGCCCCATTTTGCCGTAGCCGAGTAAAAGAATATTCATTTTTTAAAATTCAAGGTTAACCGGACACCCGGCACCGCAGTGCCTCCTACCGAGCGCACGTTGGGCCGTATGCGCAGGGTCAGGTCGTCCGACAGGTCAAATGTTTTCAGGTGAGCGGCCACGTTGGCCTCCACCGCATTGAGCGCCCACAGCGCCACCGTGATAATCACGTTCATGTCCCGGTAACGCTGGTACAAGCTCGTGGCGCTTTTGAGCTGGGCAATCCCTAACCGCTGCTCGCTTTTCCGACTTCGGATGTACACCAAAGCCGTACCTTGTCCGGGTCCATTGGTGGTATCATTGTAGGCAACCCGGTAGGCATTTTCAAATTTGAGGTACTCCCGGTTGTTATCAACCAAAAAGTAGATCGACGTGCCAATGCCGGCGTAGATCAGTGGTATTTTCCAGAAATCGCGGTTGTAAGCCTGTCCTAAGCCGGGCAGCATGATAGACCGGAGCGTTGCCTTCCGGGGAATAATCGTCCGGCGTAGGGCTTCCTGTTTTGCCGACAGGGGCTTCGCGCCTGCCGTATCAATGCCTGATGGCTCGGTGGTCAGTACCGAACTGCCCACCCGAATGCTATCGGCACCGGCCGGCCGCAGTGTATCGGGGGCAGCCCCCGTTGTTTGCGCTTTGGCCCCCTGTGCCCATATACTCAGTGCCACCCCGAGCACCAGCCCCATCCTTACCCCTCTCATGGCCCGCTGTTTACGACGCACTGGAATTCAGAACCAGCAGAATCTTGTCTAATTCTTCCTGCGAGGCAAACGGAATCTTGATTTCGCCTTTATGCTTCTCGTCAGCCTTGATCGACACCTTCGTACCAAACATCGACGAGAGCTTAAACTGTAAGCTCCGAATCTCCTGTTTGGGCAAGGTCACCCGCCGGGCCGTTGCCCCTTCGGTTTCGTCGGCCAGGTTCCGAACAGCCTCTTCCACCTTCCGCACCGACCAGTCTTCCTCCACAATTTTCTTAAAGAGTTTGATCTGGGTTTCGGGGTTGTCGATGTTGATAATCGCCCGGGCGTGGCCCATCGAAATCACGTTATCGCGCAGGGATGCCTGAATCACAGGTGGCAGTTTGAGCAACCGGATGTAGTTGTTGACCGTTGTCCGGTTTTTGCCAACGCGCTCGCCCAGCTCCTCCTGCTTAAGACTACACTCCGTGATGAGCCGCTGGTAGCTCAGGGCAATTTCCATGGAGTTAAGGTTCTCCCGCTGAATGTTCTCGATGAGGGCCATTTCCAGCATCTGCTGGTCGTTGGCCGTCCGAACATAAGCGGGTATATGAGTCAGTCCGGCAATTTTGGATGCCTGCAACCGGCGTTCGCCTGAGATGAGCTGATACTGATCTTTACCCAGTTGCCGCACCGTAATGGGCTGAATAATGCCCTGCACCCGAATCGACTCGGCGAGCTCGTTGAGGGCCTCTTCATCAAAGCGGGTTCGGGGCTGAAACGGGTTTGTTTCGATGTATCCGAGATTAATCTCGGTCATGGTACTGATGGCCTCAAACGGCGATGGCTTGGTGTGTCGGCTGCCCCCATCGCTATCCTGCAACAAGGCGCCCAATCCTCGTCCCAGACCCGTCATTCGTTTTGGCGCTTTGGCGTTCGAAGTATCCATTGTAAGAGTTTATAGTTTTCAGTTTACAGTTTTCAGTCCATGCAGTACGTGGATCTCGACAATCACGGCCTGCAACTGTAAACTATAAACCGTAAACGTTTTTTAACTTTTTCAGACGGCCATGTCCTGGGGCATGATACCGTTTTTGACTAAAATTTCGCGAGCTAAGTTCAGGTAGCTGATAGCGCCTTTGCTATCGGCATCCTGAGCCAGCGCAGGCACCCCAAAGCTGGGTGATTCGCTCAGGCGAATGTTGCGCGGGATGATGGTGTTGAATACCATCGACTGGAAGTGGGCAGTTACCTCACCAACCACCTGATTTGACAAACGAACCCGTAAGTCGTACATGGTCAGCAGGATACCCTCAATCGACAGCTCCGTATTGAGCCGCGACTGAATAATTTTGATCGTGTTGAGCAGTTTGCCCAACCCTTCGAGAGCGAAGTATTCGCACTGTACCGGGATAATAACCGAATCGGCGGCTGTGAGCGCGTTGATGGTGATCAGACCCAGCGAGGGCGAGCAATCGACGACCACAAAGTCGTAGTCATGCCGGATATCGTTGAGAGCCTCTTTCATCCGCTCTTCGCGGTTTTTGAGGTTGATCATCTCGATCTCGGCCCCGACCAGGTCAATATGCGACGGCAGCAGGTCGAGGTTCGGAAAGTCAGTTTGCAGAATAGCGTCTCGCGTCCGAATATCCTCGATCATGCATTCGTAGATGCTGTTTTCGATTTCTTTCGGATTGTAGCCAAGCCCCGATGTGGAGTTGGCCTGCGGATCAGCGTCAACAATCAGCGTTCGGTATTCGAGGGCGGCCAAACTGGCAGCCAAATTGATTGTCGTAGTGGTTTTTCCGACGCCCCCTTTTTGGTTGGCGACAGCAATGACTTTGCCCATGGGTTTTGGTACGTTGCAGTGTCAAAGATGCCGGATGCATTTTGATATTCCAAGAGTGTTCCACGAAAATGTTTCACAAATTTTGTTAAGGGGGATACAACAAAACCAGCTTCTTCATTAAAGACACCATACCTTAGTATATCTTGAAAAGAGTACATCTCAAGCTTCACTACCAAGCCAAATATATACTAACACTATATAGATACACAACTTTTGTAACTAATGACGGCTTAAAAAATAATTTACGCTTGCTAAATGAGACGTGACTTTTAACTAATCAGTTACATATATTTGTAACGTTTACAGATGATCACTTTCCATACTTTTCCCTTTACATGCTAAGTTTTAAATTATTCAGTTTCCCACCAGGTCAAGATTTCGTCCCATCAAAAGAAACCAAAAACTTTTGGCTCTATACTAAAAAGAGCAAACGCACATTTGGCGGAGTAGTGCTACCTGGGCTATTCGAAACTATTGGCTACCCGACTCAAATGATAGCCTTCTTTGCCATTCTAGTGTTAGAGATTATTCCCACTATTTACGGTATTGACCAAGGCGTTATGTGGGAAGCAATCGCTGCTGCTATTTTCATTGACATTTTCCTGGCAGTAGTGTCTCATGCTTGGCACGACCGTATTTGTCGGCATCAAAATGAATTAGTTAATGCAGACAATGAGGTTCTTAAAGAAGACTTAAGACGAAAAATAAGCAAGTACACACTATACACAAACTTTTTCTACGTGGTCATAATTGCATCAGGAATTATGAAGTTTTACTTCTTTTATGATGCATACATGACGCCAGACGCCATTGCCGGAGCTGTGCTGGTTTGTTACTTACTGGCATCTATTCTTCACGTAGCATACACAGGCTATTTTTTGTACACGTCCCGTTTCAATTACAAAATTCAATCGGAGTATAGCCGGTACGTTAGTTCAGGCGGTCAAAGATTTAAAGACAGTACGGGTACGATACAACAGCCGCTATTTATTAATGGCAGCACACCTCAAGTAAAGCCAATACAAGTATCAGCAGGCAATCATCACATTTATCCAAAAGATGAAAATCATTTTGTTATTGAAACAACTGGTGTATTGACAGACCGTGAACTGGCCGATTTAATCGTGAAACAGCCCTTTGACATACAAGGACTCATTGCCCGAAAAGGATTACAACGCCAAATGGAGATTCTTCAAACCAGCTAACACACCATGAAAAAAATCTACATTCTCCTTTCTTTACTTATTCTATCCACGGTTTTACCCGGCTGCAAAAAAGACCCTCCTGCTGTACGAAATAGCCTCAACATCGTGCTGTCGGATTCGTTAAATGTTGAATATGATGACGATAATGTAAGCCGAATTCCCGAGTCAATTCGTGAGCTGTGCGCGGTAATATCTGCGGATGAAAAACAATGTACGAAGACGTATATCCTTGATCCAACCTTGGTCCGGCCAGATCAAACATCCACCTTTTCAATGAAAACTACCATTGAAAAGGGCGGAACCAAGAAGACGGGGAGCCCAACAGTTATCGGGAAATTAATCAGCAAGAACTTTGACGAATTAGAAGTTCCTAAAGTATTCGCGAATCCTGCCCGTAGCGGTACTGCTGACTCACTAACCCGATGGTTGATAAAGAATGCAAAAAATGACTCCATTCTTGTCTATTCGAATTCCTTCAATGAATACCGCCTTGGTAAAAAATCGTACAGAGTATTTAGCAATGTAGACGACATCAGAACATACATACAGAAAGTGCTATGCGCGAATGACAGAGCAAACTTTACCGTTCTTTACAATCCGCCTGCACCAATACCCCATAACCCTCCTCCGCCACCAGACCCACCAACTCCCGTGCAACCAGAACCACCTGGCGCTACCGGTGGGAATAATAATACTGGCAGCAAAAAAGAAGTAGGCAGTCGGATTATCACCAAAGTCAAAACAGAAATTCCGTACGGCATTTGTAATTACGAAACGCACACGTTGCACGAAAAAGTGCTTGACGAAAACGGAAACGTGCAGTTTGGTAAAGTGCTCGTTGTTAATTGTAAAGCCTGTGGCTACGGCCGGTAGTCTATCCATCCATTCCATTTACTACTACACATGATTCGTATGATTCCCGTAGCCCTATGCGTAGGGTTACTGAGCCTGAGTGGGTGCGCGAAAAAGGCCATCGTCCGATTTACGCAAAAGCCAGCCGAGCTTCACTCTTCCGATGCCCTTACACAGCTAATGCTTGTCAACAAATCACCTAAGATTGTGCTGCGGGTCCCAAGACCCCAAGATGATTTACGATATAATGGCGTCACGTCTAAGCCGACCGAACCAATCAAAACTGGGCGTCAAGTAGTGGTCAAAGAACGGCGCGGGAAAGCAGCGACGAAATACACCGAAATCCAACAGCAATACGACGAGACCGCTCTTTACAACGCTATCGAAAAACAACTTTTCAAAGAAGGGTTCAGCGTACGCGATAGAGCACTGTTCAATCAGGTATTGCCCGGCGAGAGTTATAAGAAAATTGGTAATCAGACCGACACGGACCTCATTCTGGAGCTCATCAGTATTGAGCGCCCCGTTGGCTACAATACCAACGTTTGTTACGTTCAGGACGGCGACTCGGAGCGTAGTGTAAAGATGCGCCAAGACTACAGAACATTGGGTGGCGCATCGGTTGAATTCAAGTTGATTCAGGTGAAAACCAATCAGGTTGTCGGGAATTACAAGATTCATTACACCCCTTGTACCGATGATGCCTGCCGCGGGTACTACAAAAAAAATACAGGTTTCAGAGCATTTCAATGGGTGCGTCCCGGCGAAACAAAAGCTAAAATTACGGCCTACGAAGCGATTGACCAGAACGACTTAGAATCGTTCATGGCCGATGCAACACACCAGTTAGTTCAAACGATGCGTTAACCGATACCTCTGCACCATGAAACACCTTTTACCTGTCATACTGCTATTTTTCGTTTCCGAGCGGAGCCTTGCGCAGGAAGCCATTTACTTTGCCAACGGCGATAAGCTACCCAATGCACGATTGGCCGATGCTACGGAAGACAAAGTTGTCCTGAGTGTAAAAAGAGACAATGGCCCAAGTACATACAGCTTTCAACGAAGCAACGTTCTGATGGCTTTCAATGCCGCAGGTGATTTTCTGGTGATTTCTACATTACCGGCCGATGCAGCCTCAGCCCGGCAACAAATCGAGCAGTTCTCTACTGCTAAAACGTCAAATCGGCAGTCTGACTTTCTGGTAAAAGCCGTTCCATTTACGGTTATTCCGGCAACTATTTCGTACGAAAGTGAGCAGGTTATCAACTACAAGACGCTCCAGGGCACTGCCGCATCTATCAACAAAGATGAGTTGGTAATGGTGTTGCGTAAAGATGGCCGACACCAACTCATTATGGCTCCTACCGACGTGGTATCGCTCCTGCCAACCATTCGTCAGCAAGTATTGGCGGGGGGCGCACCCGAACCGGTTAGCACCGTAGCTAAAACAGAACCCACGGTTCCCGTTGCGGCTACCGGAACCTCCGAAACAGTTGTTTCGGGCCCCAAACCCAATACATCAGAAACGGCTAATGTGCCAGCTGTTGTTGTGGTAGTAAACACAGGGCAACAAGCATCTGATCCTTCTACCCCCGCTGTCAATTCGCCAGTAAGTACACCAGTAACGGCAGTTGCTGTGGCCAAAGCAAGACCTACCTTGAGTGATTCAGAATATGAATCGTACAGAGTCAAAGCGTTACAGCGCGTTGATGAGTTCTCAGGATACCTCAATGTCATCACGAATAAATCAATTCCTTTAGATCGACGCGATCAAGCCATTGAGCAAGCAGTACGATTATTCATGCCTACTGCTACAATTGAAGTTACCTCTACCAACAGACCCGGCTCTCGCCGATACCCAATTCGGGAGTACCTGACCCGCTTGAAATTACTCCCTTACAGTCGAACCAATATCGAATGGTCCGAAATTCAATATATCAGGGAGTTAACACAAGCTGCTGACGGCAACTATTACGGTACTATCACTGGTCAACAAACCTTTACGGGTTACGGCGGCCCAGGAGGACGCAATGTTCTCTACAGCGACGTAACCCAAAAAAATGTACGGGTCAAGCTACAGTCGTATGAGAAAACCGTAAACGGTGAAGGGCAACTCAACTGGCAGGTATTACTGGGTAACATCGGAGTGGCGAATAATTAAGCCCTAAACCTATACGGGTGTGGACGTGCGAGCGATCAGGTGGATAGTACTTGCCCTATGGTGGGTTTCATTTATAAGCGCAGGAAATAGCCGGGCAGACAATTGCCTCATCGTATCAGGAGTTGTGCTGGATTATAAAACCCGGCAACCTATACAAGCCAGCTTATCCGTTAAGCTACCTACAGGGCGGGTTTTGTTGGGGCAATCAGCCGAAGGCTCGGGGCAGTTTCGAATTGACCTCGACTGTAGGGCAACCGTATTAATTATTGAGCATACAGGCTATCACACTCAGCAACTCTCTCTGTCCAACCTTTCAGCGAATCGATCAGCGGTCGTTTTCGGAGTTCTTATTCCTCTTGTAGCCTTAGATAAACAAGGGGTCGATCAGCTGTACCAACAGTCGGCACAACGACACTATGAGCAGCAGGGAAGCCCAAAGATGGGTATGCCACAGCGTGGACTCTTTACCGTAACCGATGCCCTTACCAACTCTCCTTTACGAGTCAAAGCATGCTTATTTTCAACGAACGAACAAACAAAACGCTGCTTTGATACGGATAGCAAAGGTTTGTTCCGCGCATCCTTCTCAAAACAGGATATCGTAGCTCTGGAAATTCAGCAATCAGGTTATCTACCTTATCAGGGAAATATTGTCATTGAACAGCTTGATGGGCAGCAACGTACACACTCCATCAAGCTACTACGGGAACTGACAGTAGTGTCAATACAAATTCCGCAGGGTCAACAGAAGGTAAACGGAGAGCTACAATCTGTTCGAGACAACACAACCACACCTCTACAAAGTGTACCCGGCGTGGATAACCAACTGTGCACCTACATGATTCAGCCGGGGCAGTACAAGCTAACCGCGAAACACACGACCGGCGTTGCCCGCTACAGCCAACCACTTACGATTCGAACCGGTCTTAACGTGATTGCGCTGCCGGCTATAGCCCCTCCCCCAAATATTTCGGCCGGTGCAGCTACCTCAACGGCGCGCCCTCACCTGACGGTATCGCCGAAACGTGTCTATCGCTTGCCCGACGAACTGCCTTTGATCTACTTCGAACAGGGCAGCTATCTCCTCGATGAAGAGGACCGCGACCTGCTACGGCAGGTAGGTGTATTTATGCAAACACACCCAGAGTATCGTCTAAAAATCATTGGCCATACCGACCCTGAAGGCGATGAACAAATTAACCGCTACCTGTCTGAGCTCAGGGCGCGAATGATCAGCAACTTCTTGTTGTGGCAGGGGGTGCCCGAAAAGAAAATGGCCTGGAGTGGTCAGGGTAGCCGATATCCTATTTCCCCTCGTGACACAGAAGAGAATAAAGCTAAAAACCGACGGGTTTTTCTAAAACTTGAGATTGATCAATGAGACAATTCATTCGCAACATTCTTATGCTGGGTGTATTGGGGGGGACTGGTTGCAGCCATACTCCAGATTTACCCAATTCGATTATTCCAGCAGGTTGCCGTCTTGGCCTGGCCACGTATACCTACGAGGGGTATTCCGATTCAACGGCTTATGAGTATGATTCATTTGGACATCTTACCAAAACAACTGCTATCCGCAAAGAGAAGGGACGCATTACCCGGCAGATTAGCCAGTTTTTTGGCTTCGGCCCCGATCACTACTTAAACAGCCGCACCGACCGGATTACTACGTACACAAACGGCCTGCCAACCATTACGGAAGGGGCCTTTGTGTATGAATATCAAGGTACACCAAAGCAAATTCAGTCTATTCGCCGAATCAGCGGCACCGTACCAAACGATTCTCCCTGGACCACTACCTATCAGTACACAGGTAACCAATTAAGCCAATATAGAGAAGTAGCAGCTTCAGGTACGTTGCTAACAGAGATATCGGTAGGCTCCGACGGGCGCCCCATCCGAATCCAACAACCGAAATTCCAACTTATAGACCTCACCAACGGCCTGATTAGTCGCACGGTTAGTGGCAAAGACACTACCCGATACACTTACGATGCACAGGGGCAAATAACCAACCAAACAATAAGTTATGGCGATACAGGCGAGCGTATCGAGCGAACCATCAGCTACGATAATCGTCTGCCTATCCGTACAGGTGAACTGCGCTTTAAGGGATTTCCAGAAAGCGACCTCAGCGCAAACGGCCGTGCCCGGAGCAATGTGCAGACCGAAACCATCCGGCGTTATCGGTCTGGTTTCTTGATTGAAAGTTCAATCCTACAGTACAATTACGCGTACAACGCACAAAATTATCCCACAGGGTATGCCCGGTCTGATGGAAGCCGCGCCCGCTTTTACTACACCAACTGCCCATGAGAAAACTATTACCTTTCCTTTTACTGCTCTCATCCGTCGCGGGCATGGCTCAAACCAAACCAAAGCCTATACCTAACCTCTCGAAAAGCGATCAGGCAGAGATCCGAAATATGGCCCGTAAACAAATTGAGAACCTACGGGCTCTGCTCAATACCATCACCTTCAGCGATGTGTCGGAGTTTGAACGAGACGCCGTGATCAAGAATAGTTTTTTGCCCAATGCTAACCAGATTTTCCTGAATGATGGGGTCATTGTTGAGGATGATATCAACCCTGAAAACACCGGTGCCGGGAAACCTGCCGATGTGCCTATTGAAAAATATCTACGCAATCTAGACCTCTTTTATACCAAGACAGAAGGGTTTAGTATTGACTTCACGGAGGTGATTCCCCGTAATGTTCAAAATGGGGCTGTTCCCTATCTACAAGTTTACTTTGTATCGACGTTTAAAAGTCAGCATAACCAGATAGCAAAGCCCTATCAGCCAACCCGACGAGTAGCCGAATTTCGGGCCGAGCGGGTTGGTAAAGGCTGGTCTGTGATGATTACAAGACTAGCGTTTGCGCCATCTGTAACTCCACCCCCACAGCCCCCTACCCCGGTTACACAACCGACAACGGTTTCAGGTCCCCCACCGCCTAATCCACGCTACCAACGGCAAGGGTGGCTTCTGATAGCCGGCGGGGTGGTTAGCTTAGCAGGTGGGTACTTGATTCACTCCCGCCTTCAGACCGACTATAAAACGTATACAGGAAAGGTAGATGTCTTAAACGCCGAATACGAGCAATGGCGTGAACTATCGCTCCAACCTACAGGAAGCCCCCTAACCCCGTTGAGTTTTACCTCTTTTTCTGGATCAAATAGCTATGCCGTGTACGGTGCCGGAGCTACCGGCGTAGGCTTACTGGTAACTGGTATAGGTAAACTGCTCAAAGCCCACAAACGTCAGAAGCAGCAAGCGAATAAGTAGTACCTGCCTTTGACTGATTTTCACACTATTTATCTCAACTCGACTCATGAGACGTATTCTACTTCTTTCCGGATTTCTCTTGGTCTGTTCCTTTCTGCAAGCCCAACCCCTCTCCTTATCTATTTTGTATGGCCCTCCGGATACACCACCCGAAACGTGGTCTACAGGCAATGTTTTTCAAGTGGGCAACCAGGTTGGAGATGTGGCCATTTACGCCCTGTTTGGGGGGAGCGGGACCCGGTCGTTCCAGATTTTCTCACCGGGCGAGAATATTACGAAAACTGTTTCCGGAACTGGCTATTTTAATATTCGACCAACCGGTAGCACGGTCATCGACCGAACCAAAATTCTGAACTTTTCAGGTACTGTAACCGGCTCCGTCAATATCACGGTTCGGACACTGCCTATAACCACACAACTTTCCGTTACAGGCTCAGTATCACCAGGCTCTACACTCCCCGTCTTTTTCAGTACAGGGGTAGGGACTTTTCCGATAGGGCTCGGCTTTCAGGTTCAGTTGCTCGACGCCAATGGTAATTTCATACAGAACCTAAGTTCAAACCCGGCTTACACCAGTCGGGAACCAGCCACATATAGTTCAGGCGACCTACGTTCTATTTCGGCTTCTTTGCCTGCCAATCTGGCCGCCGGCACATACCGAGTACGGGTAGCATCAACGGGCTTACCAACAACCATTACCGGGACTAACAGTGCCGCCTTTCAGGTTCAACCCTCCTTGGGTACTATCAACACCGTCATCACAAATATTACCCCCCATACTATCTGTGCAGGATATAGTAGCTCTATCGAACTTACCTGGACTGCTACTGATAATGGATTACAAACGCAGAATTACACCATTGGTGTCTATTCCGAAAATGCTACTTCGGCCATAAACCCTGTTCGACTAATTCCGAATCAGGGAGTGTATACATCTACTACCGGCACGGCAAAAGCGATGCTTGCCTCCACAACGCTCCTCAACTCGCTCCCGGTGGGCCGCTATAAACTGGCCATTCTGCACGCAACTGCTACAACCAATGCCAGCCTAAGTAATCTATTTGTAGTGGCAAGTCAACCGTCTGCTATTATCTCCGACGGCACCACTAATATTAATGAAGGAGAGGCCGCAAGCATTCGATTAACGTTTTCCGGGCAAGGGCCATGGTCGTACAGCTACAATGATTTAAGAAACGGGATCCAGACAGTCACAAACACAACAAACAACACGGTACTACTACCCATTTACCCAACAAGCGACTATCTGTTTAGTACGTCACGGCTTTTATCATTTAGTGGTTATTGTGGTGCAGGTACTGTCAGCGGATCTTCCCAGATTCGTGTATCGAGGTTAGCCTTGGCAATTACCGGAGTCAGTCACCCCAATACCTGTCCTGGAAATACCCTATCTGTCAGCTTTGCCGTTAGTGGCAATGTCGCTACGGGGACACGCTACAGACTTCAGCTCTCTGACGCATCAGGAAGTTTTGCCAATCCACGTGAAATAGCCTCGAGTACAAGTAGTCCACTGACCGGAGTTACCCCCGGAAATGACGCCCCCGGAACCGGCTACAAGCTACGTATTGTATCAGACAGCAACTTGCCTCCCAGTGCCACGGCCGATCTGGTATTTACCCGACCATCCCCCCCGTCGGTAACTGATTATGGCTTCTGTATAGGCAGTACACCACCAACAATCACGGCCATAGGCTCTAACCTACAATGGTTTAGTGCTGACGATACGGGGCAATCCTTTGGGAATACAGCACCAATCCCCCCCAATGACCGATCAAGTAGTTACCGCGTCACCCAAACGGTTAATGGCTGTCCGAGTAGTAGTGCGCTGATTCGTGTTATCGCAAACAGTAAGTCATCCGCCCCCGTAGTTTCCACACCGGTCACTTACTGCCAAAATGGGGGCGCGTCGGCGCTAACGGCTCAAGGCGTTGGCCTTCAGTGGTATACCGCAAGCCAACAAAGCCTTGGCTCCAATGCACCAGTTCCTAATACAGGAACTATAGGTAATCAGACATTTTATGTCTCTCAGAATCAGAACGGTTGCGCATCTGATTTAACCGCAATCGTAGTTACCATCACGGCACCACCGGCTGCTCCTGCGGTTTCTACACCAGCCTCTGTATGTCAATTTGCTCAAGTTTCGGGAACCGTTCTATCCGCGGCTGTTACAGGCCAGAATTTTCGCTGGTACCCCAACGAAACTGGCGGAGTTGGAAGCACTCAGGCCCCGACTCCACGAACAAGCACTGAAGGAGTCGAACTGTACTACGTAAGTCAGATTATTAATGGATGCGAAAGCAACCGAGCCCGGCTTCAGCAAACGGTTGTTAAGGCTCCCGACCGCCCGTCTGTTGCCGCCAATCCTGTCTTATATTGTTTAAACGATTCTCCCCGGTCTCTTACAGCATCCGGGACTGGCTTACGTTGGTATCAGCAGGCCACAGGTGGCACCTTTACCACCGACTCGCCAAGCCCAAACACCAGTCGTGTCGGAACATTGACCTACTACGTGTCACAGGTTTCCGTTAGCACTGGCTGCGAAAGCCCCCGTACCCAGGTCGATGCACAAGTGCTGGCTCAGCCAAACCCACCCGATGTGGTCACCAATCAGTTTATCTGCCAAAACAGCGTATCCACTCCCCTGCGGGCAAGTGGAGTAGGCTTACAGTGGAGCGGGCCGGGTATCACCGGAACCAGTAGCACAGCACCTATGCCACCCAATTCGACGGCTGGTACACTTACGTATCAAGTACGACAGCAGATAGGAAGCTGCCTCAGCTCACCATCAACCATTCAGGTAACCATACGACCTCAGCCGGTTGCCCCAATTGTAGAATCACCGTTAAAACTATGTCTTGGCACGGCAACTCAAAATCTGGCAGCTACAGGTGTCGGTCTTCGTTGGTACAATACTCCTGATGGTAGCGGCACAGCCCGTGACCAGATTAGCTTTTCGCCAAATGCAACCGGTATTTTCAATTATTATGTCAAACAGGTAGTGAATGACTGCGAAAGCCCACTCAGTCGGTTAGAAGTTCGCGTGTCGGTGCCCGCACGGGCAACTCTATCAGGCGACTCCATCGTGACACTTTATGATAGTACAGCCATCCGAATTCGTTTTACTGGTGATGCCCCTTATAACTTAGTTTTGTGGAATGGGAAAGCCATAACAACCTCAAACAACCCATTCATTGTTTGGGAAAAACCCACAGCCAGCACCACATACAGTCTGCGCTCCTTACAAAACGATTGCGGTATAGGTGATGTAGGCAATGCGTACCGATTGACAGTTTTAACCCCACTGGCCACCGATGATACGCCGTTTAAGCCGGGGCTTACCATTCAGGCTTACCCGAATCCTATTACCACCCAGGCCACACTAAAGTGGATTGCACCTGCTCGCGAAACAGCCACCATACACATTGTCTCCATGAGTGGTCAGGCTTTGTTTCGCATGAACCGTAAAGGTACCGGAACTCCACAAACTGAGTCCTTCTCAGTAGATAACTGGCCACCCGGCATTTACATGATAATGCTAGGCACAGCATCAGGTAAGGTAAATACCCGGGTATTCGTTACTCGTTAAATTACCTCACACGCCGGGCAAGGCAGATTTTCGACTCATTCGCTTTAACAGCATTTTACCCCTCATGCTTCGTTTTACTACTTTCGTTGCTTTGTTTTTGCTCGCGGCTCTGACAGTATCAGCCCGACCGAATGCGGCCCGACCAAACCGGGACGGTGAGCCAACCGCTAAGCCCTCTGACCGACTGTACGAAATTCGGATTTACTACCCAACACCGGGTAAGTACGCCGAAATCGTCGACCGGTTCCGGCAGTACACCACCAAGCTGTTTGAAAAACACGGCATGGAAAATATCGGCTACTGGACCCCTACCGATACCACCAACAAACAGTTGGTGTACATTCTGGCCTACCCCGATAAGGCCGCCCGCGATGCGTCGTGGAAAGCGTTTGGCAGCGACCCCGCCTGGAAAGAGGTAGTCGCTAAGACGGAAGCCAGAGGCAAACTCGTGGCTAAAGTCGACCAGATTTTTATGAAAGAAACCGACTTTTCGCCCAAGGTGAGCGTAAAGGCCAAGTCGCCCGTGCGGACCTTTGAGATGCGTACCTACACGGCCGCGCCCGGCAAAATGCCCAACCTGCTCGACCGGTTCCGCAACCATACCCTAAAGCTTTTCAAAAAGCACGGCATGACCAACGTGGCTTATTTCCTGACAACGGAGCCCACCGCGCCCGACGCCAATGGGCAGCCCCGGCTCGTGTATTTCCTCGCTCACGAGAGCGAAGCCGCGGGTAAAGCTTCATTCGACGCTTTCCGGAAAGACCCCAAGTGGTTGAAGGCGAAAGGTGATTCGGAGAAAGAAGGCCCGATCACGAGCAAGGTTGAGTCGCTGTATCTGGTACCGACCGATTACTCACCCATGAAATAACCCCTGTTCTATACGCAGCAAGGCCCCCGGCAACTGGTTTGCCGGGGGCCTTGCTATTTAACGTGAGTTGCGGAACATTGCTGGCGCACAGGGCTTCGACAAGCTCAGCCTGACAGGCGGCTCACAAATTTGTGGTCAGGCTGAGCCTGTCGAAGCCCTGTGCGCCAGCAACTAACTGTGGAAAAGATATTTGCAATATGCATTATCCATAACTCACGTTATTTAATCGCTTTTGTAGATACACCTCAGGCCGAGTGGGGCCGAGGCTTGATAAAAATAGACAGCCAGGTACGGCGTGCCAATCTGAAAAAATACGGTGTCAGCAACAGAAGCGTTGGAATAAGCCCAACGAGGTAGTAATCCAGATCCAGGTTCAGGCCCGTTACGAGTATCCAGAATGTAATGAGGGCGTAAGCGGTGTAGAACGCGTAACTTACAAACATGGAGCCCCAATAAAAGCCCGGTTCGGGAATGAGGTTCTCGTCGCAATGCGGGCAACGCTCGTGCATTTTGTCGAAATTACGGCTGAATGCACTCCCGGTTACGAAGAAATCGCCCTCGTGGCAACGGGGACATTTATTGAACAATATGGCATACAATCGGCTGTTTCTCATAGCGTAAGCCACCACCCGGCGGGTCGGCACGTGCGCGACAAAAGCGGGCGATTTGGCCTTACAAAGGTACGAATGCCCCCTGGGCCAGCCAACCACAAACCACCCACACTATGGTACAAATCAACGATTACCACCCGATTCCCGGAAGTCGGCCGGTGTGCGCCCGGTCATTTTCCGAAAGAACCGCACAAAGTACGATGGGTCGTCGAAACCAAGCCCAAACGCAATTTCCTTGATCGATTCGGCCGTATGGGTGAGCAACCGCTGGGCCTCGATCAGTAGCCGCTCCTGCCACAACTGACTGGCCGTTTTACCCACAATTTGCCGACAGATATGATTGAGGTAGTTGGGCGAAAGGTTCATCTGATCGGCGTACTGACGCACCTCACGCACGGTCAGAAACTGCTTTTCGAGCAACTCTTCGTACTTCCGGAGCCGGTCGTATAGCTGGGTATCCACACCCGGTTGCTGCTCCCGATACAGCCGACTGGCCTTTTCGAGCAGAATGTGTACAAACGACAAAAACACATCGGGGCGATGTGGTTGCCCGCCCTCGTACTCATCGAAAGCGTAATCGAACACGTTCTGAAACAAATCAGACTCGGGAATGTCGGACAGCAGGGGCTGGTGCTGATGCGAATGGTAAAACGGATACTGATGCAGCCGGTTGCCAAACCGACCTTTGAAAAAACTGGCCTCGAAAAACAGGTTGTAGCCGCGGGCATCGGCCGAGAGAGCCCAACTGTGAATCTGGCCCGGCGTCAGAAAATACAACTGCCGGGGTGCCACCTCGTATGTTCGGAAGTCGATGGTATGCGTACCGCTGCCCTGACTAATCCACATGACCAGATAAAACGTGTGGCCGTGGGGTTTCTCAATGCCCTGCACTTCCTGAACCAGCCGTTCGAGCCGGGTCATGTAAAACGGAGTATCGGGGTGGTGCCGGGGAAACGATTGAAGCTGGTAAACGGGTAGCATAGAACTGGATTTCCGACCAAATTATAACTTTATTGTTTGTTACTACGTGAATGCACAAGGAATAATACACACGCAGTACCGGCCATTAGATGTTGGACATTAGACGTTAGACCTACCTCTAAAGGTAGTAAGTCTAACGTCCAGTGTCTGAAGTCCGAATGTCCAGTACTGAAGAATACGCAATAGGTTATACCACTGATTATCAGACAATTCATTACCCATTGTACACTGTACATTATCCATTCAATTTTGTCCTGGTACGTACAGAGTCGATAAAGATGTGATCGCTTACCAACTTGTCCGACACCAGGTCTATCTTTAACGTTTATTTTACGAATCTCCTCTTGCGCGCACTTCTTACCTCTCTGCTGCTGTTGGCCCCGTGGCTTGTTTCGGCTCAGACCGACACGGTCCGTTCGGCCTTTTATCAAACCCGGTTTGGCCCCTACAACCCCAGCCGAACCTTAGCCTGTGACCTGCTCCACACCGACCTCGACCTTCGTTTCGACTGGACGAAGCAACAGGCAGCCGGCACCGCTACGCTCTGGTTCAAACCGTGGTTTTATCCGCAGGACTCGGTGGCTATCGACGCCAAAGGATTCCTGATTAGCAGCGTTGCCTTAATCGACACCAACCGGGCCAAACCCACCACTACGCCCCTCTCCTACGCGTACACGGATGGCCGCGTGCTCCGGGTGAAGCTACCGCGCACCTATACCCGCACGGAATCGTTTGCGATTCGGATTACATACACAGCCCGACCGAACGAACTGCCTAAAACCGAACGCGGCCCGACCGAACGCAGCAGCACAGCCGGGGCTACCTCCGACGACAAAGGGCTGTATTTTATCAATCCCGACGGCAAGCAACCCGGTGTACCACGGCAGATCTGGACACAGGGCGAAACGGAGGCCAATTCGTGCTGGTTTCCGACGGTCGACACGCCGAATGAGAAAATGACGCAGGATTTTCGGCTGACGGTCGAGAGCCGCTACCGGACCCTGTCGAACGGGCAGCTTGTTTCGCAAACCCGCAACCCCGACGGCACCCGTACAGACCGCTGGGTTCAAACCCTGCCCCACGCGCCGTATCTGGCTATGGTGGGCGTGGGCGATTTTGCCTACGTCCGCGACTCTCTCCCCCCCACCGCCGACCGCAAGGGGCTGGAAGTGAGCTATTACGTAGAACCGGCTTATGAAAAAAACGCCCGGGGAATTTTTGGGCGTACCCCGGCCATGATTCGCTTTTTCGAACAGGTGTTTGGGGTGCCGTATGTATGGCACAAATACAGCCAAATGGTGGTGCGCGATTTTGTGAGCGGAGCTATGGAAAATACCACCGCCACCGTTCACAACGAAGCCGTACAGATGGACGCCCGGCAACTGGTTGACGAAAACTCGGATGCCGTGATCGCACACGAACTGGCACACCACTGGTTTGGCGATCTGGTCACCTGCGAGTCGTGGGCTAACCTGCCCCTCAACGAAGCCTTTGCAACTTACGCCGAGTACCTGTGGTTCGAACACGCCAAAGGCCCCGACGAGGCCGAGCTGCAGCGACAGTCTGATTTGTTCCAGTATCTATCGGAGGCCGAAACCAAGCAAGAGCCCCTCATTCGGTACCGCCATGCCGACCGCGAAGATATGTTCGACGCCCACTCGTACCAGAAAGGGGGGCTCGTGCTGCATCTGCTCCGCAAGGTGGTGGGCGATGAAGCCTTTTTTGCGTCGCTCAAACGGTATCTGAACACGCACCGTTTCGGTACGGCCGAGGTGGCCAACCTCCGCGAGGCCTTTGAAGCCGTGACCGGGCAAGACCTCAACTGGTTTTTTGAGCAGTGGTTTCTGGCACCGGGTCATGCCGTGGTGCGGGTAGAACAACAGTACACCCCCGGCCGACTTACGTTGCAGGTTCGGCAGCGGCAAGACAGCCTCGGCATCCCCGGTTTTGTGTCGGCCTACCGGGTGCCGGTATTGATTGATGTTTGGGTGAAAGGCAAGCGTACGCGGTACGACGTGTGGCTCAACCAGGCCGACCAAACCGTTACCCTGCCTGTGGCCGAACAGCCGGAACTGGTTTTGTTCGACGCCGACTACCGGCTGGTGGGCACGGTGGAGCATACGCGGTCGCGGGCCGAGTCGCTGTTTCAGTACACACATGCCGACACGTTCCGGGCGCGGGTCGAGAGCCTGACCCGGCTCCTCGAACCAGGTGCCCTCACCCACCCCGATGTGGTACAAACGCTGATAAAAGCCCTCGACGATCCGTTCTGGAAAATCAGGCAGATGGCCGTCAGCGGGTTGGCCAATTACACGGGCGATGCCGTATCGGTGGTCGATAATCGGCTACGTCAGCTGGCTGGCCGCGACCCCAAATCAGCGGTCCGGGCCGAAGCACTCGCTACCCTGTCGACCTTACGCAACCCGGCCAACAGCGTGGTGTTTAAGCAGGCGCTCACCGATTCGTCGTACACGGTGGTGTCGGTAGCTCTGGTGAGTTACCTGAAAGGCAAACCCGCCGATGCCGACGCCATTGTGGCTCAGTTTGCCAACGAGCGAAACGGCTCGGTTCTGGCGGCCGTGGCCGATTACTACGCCGAAGCTGCCGACCCACGCCGGTACGACTGGTTTACGCAATCGATTGGTAAGATTCGCCCAACCGAGCGGTACGAGTTTTTGCTGGCCTTCGGTAAGTACCTGTTGTTGTCGAGTCAGGCAATTCAGAAGAAAGCCCTGCCCACGCTGGAGGCCATTGCCCGCAACGATGCCAGCCCGTACGCCCGGTTTGGGGCGTATCAGGCCCTGGGCCTTCTCCTAGACTTGCCAGGGGTATCGCAACTCCGGGCCGCCATCCGAACTGCCGAAAAAGACGCCCAACTCCGGGCCATTTATAAGCAGATGGGGGAGTGAAAAGGATCTATTGCCCCATAACCACCTTCCCCTTCAATTTCATACCTCCGCCGTTGTCGAACTGAATAGCCTGAGACTGTGCAGGCAAATAGGGTAACACTGTAACAACGTGCCGGATCTGTGTCCGGTCAGTTGAGGTGGGCAATGCCGCTCCCGACCAGATGCCGGGGTCGGTCCAATCGCCGGGGAGAATCGTGTAAAAGCCCGAACGATCAGGAAGAGTCCTGAACGTTGCTCGATCAGCGGCTGTTTGCCCTCCGGTGCCACAGTCGCCCATAATTTGCCACTCATAGGTTGTGTTACCTGTTAAGTTAGTAAGTTCATACAACGGCGTGGAGATGGAGGTCTCATTCCAGGCAAGCTGCCCAAAGGGACGCCAGCGGAGCGTAAACGAGACGTCAGAACCGGGTGTTTTGCCCGACCAGACAATCTGAACACTATTACTCGTTACGCTCTGGGCAGCAGGAGCCGTGACAACGCCATTCGTTCCGTAATAAGCCCCTGCCGGGCAGGTAGCCTGAAAATACGTTTCGGCACTGATGCCACTGTTCGTCAGCCCGTCGGCACATAAGCTGCGGAGCCGAAACTGGTACCCCTGCCCCGGCAGTAACCCCGTTGCCAGATACGGCGATTGCACACCCGATGCCGTTTGCCAGTCAGTTTGCCCTACTTTACGCCACTGTACGGTCATTGCGCCCTGGTCGGCAGGCCATCTGACATCGGCACTGGTGGCCGTTCGGGCTATCAGAGCAGGCGCGGGGGGCACCGGGCACCGGGTTACAAATTGTTGCGGGACGGCAAAATTGGTCAGGCCGGGCGGGTAACAGGTTCGCAATACGCGCCATTCATACACGGTACCGGGCTGTAATCCGGCCTTGTCATACGAATTGGTATTCAGGCTAATAGACTCCCAAACCGATGTACCCAACCGCCGAACCTGTACCGAAACAGGCAGCGTTTGGGGATTCAAAACACTAAACCGGACAAGCGTCGGATTGAGGACCAATGCCTCAACGGATGCCTGACAAGCCGCGGTCATCTCTGTTGATTCTGTCCACTCCGAGCGATCCCCACTGGCACATAATCGTTGGGTCTGGTATTGATAGGTTGAACTGGGTTGCAACCCAGTCAGTACCATTGTGAGGCTGTTGATCGGAACGGTTTGCCAATCATCAGAACCCGTGCGATAGCGAAGCAGTCCAGCCGTAGGTTCATTCCAACTATCAGTATTGTATGGCTGCAGCGTGAACGAATTAGCCCCTGCTGGAGAAACCCTACTGAAACTGAATCTGGGACAAATCATTGCAAAAAACTCTGTATACTCCCAGGGGCCACGCTCACCCGACGCACTGACCCAACGGATTTGCCAGTTATAGCTCATACCCGGCTGCAAATTGGTTAATACCAACGACTGACTACTAACGGGCATAGGTTCACCCCAACTCGTTGTCAGGGCCGGACGAATGCGAATCTCAAAACTACTGATGCCATCGCCCCTACCCTCCCAGCTAAGTTTGGCCGTCGTCTGATTCAACAAATCTTCTTTCCGGTTCACCACATGTCGAGAACGAGCATAATCGGGAGGGCTGAGCGTTTGCGGATCGGAATACTCAGACCATTGACCGTCTGTACACATACCCCGCACCCGCCACTCATACATTGTATTGGGGGTTGTATTGGTCAACGTATAACTACCCGATTGCGTAGTCGAAATAGTTGCCCAGGGGAGTTCACCCAACTTTCGATACTGAATCTCAAACGTCCCCACCGTCGAGCGGGGAATCCACTGAAGGGCAGCGCTACCATTGATAATCGGGGTGGGCGTTGGGGAGGAAATAGTGGGTTTCTGACATCCTACGTACAGTGTTCGACTTGCGCTGTATGCCGATGACCCAACTGCCCCACACACCGTTCGGACTTGATATTCATACGACGAATTGGTGGTTAAGTCACTGAGATAGAACAGCCCATCCGTCGAAGCCGAGCGGCTTTGCCATTCCGCGGGTTCGCCGTAGGTTGAACGCCAGCGCACCTCATATCCGCTGATGTTAACATTACCGGATGGTGGCAACTGCAGCCATACTGAGGTAGCCGTTTGTCGGGCACTGTAGGCATAAGTAGGAATCGGGCAGGGTAACGCCACCGTGTTTGAGACAACCGGCGACGACTCCCCGGCATTCGGGCAAACGGTTGTTACCCGAAACTGGTACGTCTTGTTAGGTGCCAGGTCGGTAAAGGATACACTCGGCTGAGTTGGCAGGTTAGGAACAATAACCCAATCTGAATCGCCGAGGGCCTGCCGCTCCACGCGATACGACGCATTCAATGCGCCAGTCCAATTCAGGCCGACTGTTCCGAGTGCCCCTGTCATAACAGTAGCCAATACATTTTGTGGAACGGGGCAGGACGTGGAGAATGTGCGTGTCAGATACGAGGTTGGCGGAATGTTTGCCGCACACACACTGCCCAGCCTCCACTCGTAGGTGGTATTTGGCTGTAGATTCGTAAGCGTGTAGCGGGCTGTGCTCAGACCCGTCACGGTTGAAAAGCTTTCGGTCCCCTGGGGGCGCCATTGTAACTCGTACAAACCTGTTGAGCCCGTGCCCCAGGTAATTTCAGCCTCGGTGCCACTCACCTGCGCTACGGCTGTTGTGGGTGGCATACAGCCCGGTATAACAACCCGAATCGCCGAATAATCGGTGTAGACATCGGGCGTGCATTGCCGACGAACACGCAGCTCGTAGGACTGTCCGGGCGTGAGGTCTTCAAGGGTGTGGATACCCGACGGTAAATTAGCCAGCGTGTTCCAGTCAGACGCCCCGAGTGGTCGCCACTGCAATTCATGGGGTGTGCTCTGGTCAGGTATCGTCCAATGAGGGGTAACCCACGTGGGGCCTGTTGGGGCGTAGGAAATGACCGGGGGCGCGCAGGTTGTCATGAACGAGGTGGAATTCGTGCCAACAATGCCCGGCGCACAAACCGTACTTACACGCACCTGATACGTTTTGTTTGGCTGTAGGTTGGTCAGCGCGTAGCTGGTTGTATTCAATCCCGGAATAAGGGTAAAGGAACTTCCCCCCTCACTCCACTCAAAGTTGTAGGTACCGGTAAAACCCACAGGCGTACTCCATTGCACCCGAGCTGCGGTAGGTGTAACAGCCGATACCGTTACATTAGAGGCCGTACAATTGACTACAATGGTTGGTCCACTTACAAACGCCGTCCGCGATCCATCGGGGCAGTGTCGGCGTACCTGCCAGTCGTAGCTACTGCCCACAGAGAGCGACGTGAAGACATAAGCGGTTGTATTCAAATCGTTTATCTCCGTCCAGGTAGTCGAGCTGCTTGCCTTCCAGCGTAGGTCAAACCGAGCGTCGTCCTCCGAGTTTGCCCAACGCACCCGCGCCTGAAGCGGGGTAACCACTTCAACATATAGCTGCTTTGGCAGCGGGCATTTTGTGGTAAAAGAAGGGCCATTGACTACTTCCGAGCGCCCTCCGTCGGTACAAACACCCTGTACACGCCACTCATACGTAGCCTGGTTGGTGAGTCCTGTCAACAAAAAATCAGCGTATCCTGAGGAAGTCACATATTCTTCTTTCCAACCTTGATCGCCTACCCTGCGCCATTCCAATACATAGTCCGTTTGCGCAGTGGCCCCTAACCATTGTACCAATGCCTGATTCGTACCGATTTCTGGGACCGTTAGCTCTGTAGGTTTCGGGCAAATCGTACGAAACGTACTCACTGCCGACCAATCACCAACCTGATCGGGCGCACAAATCAGGCGGACCCGCCACTCATACGTCGTATTGTTGGCCAGATCAAGTACCTGGTAACCCGATCCGTTGGCTATTGTCCGAACCGTTTGCCAGTCAGCCGCTCCCAGGGCTCGCCATTGCAAATCGTAAGGCTGATTAGAGACTTGGGGATACCAATACAGTGTGGCGCGACTGGGTTTTACATCTTAGCCGTGAAACCAGTTGGCACAGCACAGGGAGTCACAGAAACAGGTGAGGAAGCCCCGTTTACAAAGGTGAAACTCAGACAAACTAACGAAAAGATAAGTAGGCGTAGATAGTGAATCATAGGAATGTGAGGGTGAGGAAACTCCGTATTTTCAACGAGTCAATTTAAACGAGAATGGTTGGAATAGGCACAAAAAAAAGCTCTGATTTACGTATTTGGTAAGTCAGAGCTTTGGGATTGCAGAAAACAGCTTAACTCAACGGCCCGGCGAACTGAATCAGGGCAGTGGCCAGATTGGTAAGGCCGGTGGTGAAAGGGCCATTATCGTTGTTGTTCGCGTATTCCTGAGCTGTGCCGGCCAGTTCACGCATCAGGCGTTCGGTGCTGCGCATATCTCCTTTGGCCAGCGCGTCGGTTAGTTCGCGGAGGGGCGCTTCGAGCCATTGTGCGCTCGGCTCGGCCTGCACCACCGACATCCATTCGTGCAACATCGCTACTCCCTGCTCCGGTGTTACGGCCGCCAGCCCACCCGCTAGGGTCTCCTGCGTGCTGGTGAGCAATACCTGCAGGTGGTCGCCGGGGTTGGCGTACACGGGTGTCGGGTCGGGCTCGTTTTGGGCCAGTTGGTCATCGTCGTTGATACGACCCAGATCGGTGGCAAACGCCCGGAGTGTGTCGGCCAGTTGTGCTACCTGCTCGCTCGTGGCCGATTCAGTAGCGCGGGCCATTGCCTGCATCTGTCCGGCCAGCGTGTTGAGACACTCCTTCACCCGTTGCGGGTCGGGCGAGGGATTGAGTAATTCGTCGTACAGGTCGGTGAGTTTGGCGTGAATATCCTCGGCACCGTCGGTATGTTTCAACACCGACATCCACTCCTTCACCAGATCGGTGCCGTTGGCTGGCACTTCATTGTCCTCCGTTTGCGAAAATGCTTGCAGCGTGTTTTGCAACATCGTCTGCGGGTAAGCCTGAGCCATAACGTATACGTTGAGTTTGGTTAGTATTCTACCAACTCGCTATAGTGTTTAATGTTTGGTCCGCCCGTTTCCTCACATTATCCAACTTTTTTGAAACAATATACTTTTATAGGTGTGCCTCACGACGGGGTACGCGTATTCAACGTTAACCATTTACAATCATGAATGAGACAACACTCAAAGGTGGCTGGAACGAACTGAAAGGGAAAATCAAACAAGCCTATGGCGATTTGACCGACGACGACCTGACGTATGCCGAAGGCAAAGAAGACGAAATGTGGGGTCGGCTCCAGCAGAAAACGGGTAAAACCAAAGACGAAATCCACAAAGCCGTTGCGGATTTGTAATAGTATTCCATAAAACCTGCAAGCCGGGCGGCCGGGGCCGTCTCCGAGACCTTGCAGGTTTGCATGAAGCCGGGGCCGAGGTCCCGGCTTTTTCGTTTTCGGGCAGTCGGTTTCGTATTAAAATTATGCCGCTTCGCGACAAAAGTCATAGATCGATTGCTCCGTAAGCTATTCCTTTGAAACCGACACGTAAAACCACCTTTATGCATCGGTTGCTTTACCTATTTATCCTTCTGGCGGCTCTGCCCGCGCCCGCCCAGACCGTGGTCTCAACGGTGCAGGAAGCGCTCGACCTGGCCCGCCGAAATAACCCCGAGCTGGCCAACGCCCGCCAGAATCGGGCCGTGCAGGACCTGCAACAGGCTACGGCCCGCGCGGCCCTGCTCCCGTCGGCCCGCGCCTTCACCAATTTTGATTACAACTATGCGCTGCCCGTTCAGCTGGTACCGGCCGAGTTTCTGGGTGGGCAACCGGGCGATTTCCGACAGCTCCGGTTCGGGCTTCCTTTTTTTCTGACCGCCGGGGCCGAAGTCAACATGCCTATTCTGAACCGGGCCGCCCGTGCCGACCTGGGCATTGTGGAGCAAAACCTACGCCTGATCGACGATCAGAACTTGGTTTTGCAGGATGAAGTAGCTACCCAAACAGCCCGGCTTTACCATGCCGTGCTGCTCACCCGCTCAGCCATTGGGCTCACCCGGCGCAACCTCTCAGTAGCCGATACGCTGGTGCAGATTGCCCAAAACCGGCTCGACAAAGGGTTGGTTGAACCCCTCGAACTGAACCGAATCCGAACGGTGCAACTCAACACGGCCGATGTACTTTACCAGAACGAACTGGCCTACACCCGCAACCTGGCGCAACTGAAACTACTGTTGGGCCTCGCTCCCACCGATAGCCTCGCCCTGCCCGAAAACCTAGCCGACCGGCCCGCGTCGGCCCCTATAGCCCCCACCGGCCCCAGCCCCTTGCAACGGCCACAAATCACACTTCGGCAGGCCCGCGTTGAGCTGGCCCGGCGCCAAATGGAGCGCGAGCGGCTTACGCTATGGCCCACGTTGGCGGCTTATGCCCGGTACTCCGAGCAGGCACAACGCGACAAGCTAAACTTCCTGAATGTTGACCAACGCTGGTTTACCATTGGGGTGGCTGGCCTACAGTTCAACTGGCCCATTTACGCAGGCGGAGCCCGCAAAGCCAGCCAGACCCGCACCCGCCTGCAACTGAAACTGGCCGAGGCCGAACTCGCCTACGAACGTAACCGCCAGCAAACCGATACCGACGACCTCCGCAACAGCTACAATCAGGCCGTACGTTCGCTGGACTTGAACCGGCAACACTACGACCTCAGTACCCAAAACGTGCAGATCGCGCTGGTCAAGTACCGGTCGGGCCTGTTTGCCTACGATCAATACCTGAACGTGTTCAACGAGGCCCTTTCGTCACAGAACCGGTATCTGAACAATCTCTCAAACGTATTTATCAATCAGACCCTTTTGCAAATTCGGGGGCTTTAAAGTTCATGGTTTTTAGTGTATAGTTTTTAGAGTCAGCGAATTACCTCCCCTGACCCATAAACTAAAAACTATAAACTAAGAACTATAAACGATATACTATAAACCATGAAACCACGTTTCTATCTTCTTCTGCTGGCACTTTTCGCGGGGTGTAACCGCAGCCCGGAAAGCCTTTCGCCCACGTACCGCGAACTGACCGAGGCCGTGTACGCATCGGGCAACGTGTATCCACGCCAGGAATATACCGTGACCGCCGATGCGACCGGTATTTTGCAGCAACGGCTCGTGAACGAGGGCGACACCATCCGCCAGAATCAGCTCCTGTTTGTGCTCGAAAGCGAAGCCGAAAACGCCCGGCAACAGGCAGCCGCCAGCGCGTTACGGCAGGCCCAAGCCAACCTCGGCCCCAACTCACCCGTTCTGGCCGAACTTGAAGCCCAGGTGCGCAACGCCCGTACCCGGCTGAGCAACGACTCGATTAACTACGCCCGGTTTCGGGAATTGTACAACCAAAACGCCACCTCGCGGGCCGAACTCGAACGGGCTGAGCTTAACTATACTCTCGCCCGCAACAACCTGCGCGCCCAGCTAAACACCCTTCAGCGCAGCAAAAACCAGATTGGGCTCGACGTGGCCAACAGCCGCAGCCAGTTGGTGGTATCGGAGGTAGCCGGGCGCAACACCCGCGTGCGCAGCTTCGTAGACGGCAAGGTGTACGAGGTGTACAAAGACCCCGGCGAGGTGGTACGCATCGGTGATCCGCTCGCGCTGGTGGGCAGCGGCAACCGGTTGTTTGCCCAGTTATCGGTCGATGAAAGCGATTTTGGCCGGATTCGGGTGGGGCAATCGGTATTGCTCAAGGCCGATGTGTACGCCGGCAAGGTGTTCAACGCCCGGGTGAGTAAGGTGTACCCCAAACTGAACCGCGCCGACCAGTCGTTTCGGGTCGATGCCGAGTTTACGAGCGATACACCCGACGCATACTACGGCCTGACGGTAGAGGCCAACATCATTATCAGTCAGCGGCCGCGGGTGCTCACCATCCCTAAATCGTACGTGATAGGGCAAGACAGCGTCTGGATAGAGCAGAACGGCAACAAGCAGAAGATCCGGTTCCAGAAAGGTGCCGAAAACTTCGACCTCGTGGAAGTGCGTGGCGGCCTGACAGAAACCTCTAAACTAATTGTGAATGAGTGAATGAGCGATTTAGTGAATGGCTAAACGGCTTTTATTCACTCATTCACTCATTCGCGCATTCACTCAATGAACAATGAATCTATCCATTGCAGCCCAGATTGCCCAAACGCACCTCATGGCCAAAAAGCGGCAAACGCTCGTGGCCATGCTCGGCGTTACGTTCGGGATCGCCATGTTTATCACCATGATCTCGTTTATGCAGGGGGTCAACCAGTTTCTGGAAGACTCGGCCCTCGATGCCAGCCCGCATATTCGGATGTACAATGAGGTAAACACCCAACGACCCAGCCTGATCGACGAGCTACGGCCGAACGGGTTCAACGTGGTGCATCACCAGAAACCCAAAAACGAACAGGCCCGGCTCAAAAACGGCCTGTTTATTGCCGAGCGCATCGAACGCGAACCGGGCGTGCAGGGGGTGTCGCCCCAGGTAGCTACGCAGGCGTTTTACAACAACGGCCCCATTCAGCTTTCGGGCACCATTTCGGGCGTGGATATTAACCGCGAAAACAAGCTCTACAAACTCACCAACCGGCTCAAGTCGGGCTCGCTAAACGCCTTAAAAACTAACCCCGACGGCCTGATTATGGGCAACGTGCTGGCCCGCAAACTGAATGTTCGGCTGGGCGACAAAGTAACTGTAACCACCCCCACGGGCAATACGCGGGTGCTGCGGGTGGTAGGTACGTTTGGCTTCGGCGTGGGTACGGTCGACAATACAAAAAGCTACGCCAATCTCTCCACGGTGCAGGAGATGCTCTTGCGCGACCCAAGCTACATTACCGATATCCACGTAAAGATGCTCGACCCGATGCAGGCCCTACCCTTCGGCAAACGGCTCCGGGCTATGTATGGCTATTACACCGAAGACTGGGCCACGGCGAACACGGCAATTCTGGCGGGCGAAAAAATCAGGAACATGCTCACCTTCGTTGTATCGATTACGCTGCTGGTGGTAGCCGGTTTCGGGATTTATAACATCATGAACATGACCGTGATCAACAAGATTAAGGACATTGCCATCCTGAAAGCTACCGGCTTCGACGGGCGCGATGTGGTCGCTATTTTCCTGCTTCAGGCCGCGTTTATTGGCCTCTCCGGCGGGCTATTAGGTCTCGCTATTGGCTTCGGGTTGAGTTACCTGCTCTCGATCACGCCCTTCGACGCGGGCGATTTTCTGAGTCTCGACACATTCCCGGTCATTTTCGCGGCCAAATACTACATCATGGGGCTTCTGTTTGGGGTAATCACCACGGTGCTGGCGGGGTACTTTCCGTCTCGCAAAGCGGCAAAAGTTGATCCAGTAGCCATTTTGAGGGGGTGATTTTAATGCGTAATGCATAATGATAAATGCGTAATACATCGAGTCCCTAAACCTACCATGTCATGCACAAATACGGCAAGAAACCCGATCCACTCCGGGAAAAGACGTTGAACCTGGCTGTTCGCATTGTCAATCTGAGTAAGTACCTAATGCAGGAAAAGAACGAGTATACCATTAGTAAACAGGTACTTCGTTCGGGCACAAATCCTGGCGCTATGGTAAGAGAAGCAGCCAATGCAGAGTCAGGACTTGATTTTATCCACAAATTAAGTGTGGCCCAAAAGGAAGCAGGAGAAACCTTGTATTGGCTTGAGCTTTTGTTCAGGACTAACTACTTAGCGGCAAATGAGTACGAGTCTATTTACGCTGATACAGAAGAAATTCTGAGGCTTATTAAAAGCTCAATTGTGACCCGGAAGAAAACCCTCGCCACCAAAACTGCCTCTGCCCTGACGTTACTCGCGTTCCTCACGTATTACCTTTTCTGATTACGCATTACGCATTCATCATTACGCATTAAAACCATGTCGGTTCTCTCAGCCCAAAACCTCAACAAATACTTCTACGACCCGGAGAAGTTTCATGTCCTGCGCGATGTATCGTTCGATGTGCAGCGGGGCGAATTTTTGTCGATCGTGGGCAAATCGGGTTGTGGCAAAAGTACCCTGCTGTACTTACTCTCAACCATGGACACCGACTATGAAGGGCAGATTACCATGGCGGGTACTACCCTCACCGGCCGCTCGCAGGATTTTCTGGCCCGGTTTCGCAATGAGCATCTCGGCTTTGTGTTTCAGTTTCACTTTCTGCTACCCGAATTTTCGGCGCTGCAAAACGTAATGCTACCCGGCCTTAAACTGGGTAAGTACTCAGCCAAAGACGTGGAAGAACGGGCCATGGAAAAACTGCGGCTCATTGGCATGGCCGAATACGCCCATAAACCCGCCAGTAAGCTCTCCGGGGGCCAACAGCAGCGGGTAGCTATTGCGCGGGCCCTTATCAACGACCCGACCATCATCATGGGCGACGAACCCACCGGTAATCTCGACAGGGCCAATACCGAAAATGTGTTTGCAATTTTTCAGGATCTGGCCCGCAAAGGACAAACCATTATTGCCGTAACGCACGACTCTGACTTTGCCGCCGGCAGCGACCGGGTCATCGAAATGTCGGACGGTCAGATTATTGCTACCCATGAAAATTCGCATTAATCGAAACGTTCAGATCGCTTTTCTGTATCTGGCCTTACTGGGCGTATTGGGCAGGCAATGGATACTGCCGAGTATTGGCTGGAAAGAGCAGGTGCTCCTGTTTGGGGTTACGCTGTTCATTTTCAACGCCATTTTACTCTTTCATTACTGGTTTAATGAGTACCTGAACCGCCGGTATCCGTTCGAACGAAATGTACGCAACCGGATAATCATTCAACTGATTGTGGGTTGGGGTGTCGTCAAAACGGTGCTGATGCTGGGTGGGTTACTGATTGTTCGCCAGATTTTACCCGCCCTGACTGACTCCATCAACCGGCTCACGCTGGTAGCCCTGAGTCTGGTAGCCTTTCTGGCCAACACCGTTATCTGCCTCAGTTTCATCGCTATTCAGTTGTTCAACCGCTGGCAGGAAAACCTCGTGCGGGCCGCCCGGCTCGAACAGGAAAAAGCACAGGTACAATACGACAACCTGACGAATCAACTCAACCCCCATTTTCTGTTCAACAGCCTCTCATCGCTCGATAGTCTGATTGACGATAACCCCGTGCTGGCCCGGCAGTTTTTGCAACAGCTGTCGCGGGTGTACCGGTACGTGCTCCAGCATAAAGACCACGAACTGGTTACGCTCGAAACCGAACTCAATTTTATCCGGCATTACGTAGCCCTGCTACAAACCCGCTTCGAAGGCACATTCCGGCTCGACTGCGCGGTGGAGAGCGAGCCCCTCGAACGGCAAATTGTGCCCGTAACCCTCCAGATTCTGATTGAGAACGCCATCAAGCACAACGTCATCAGCGACGCCACTCCCCTGACCGTCGGCCTGAGGGTTAGGGATGGCTACCTGGAAGTATCCAATCCAATTCAGCGCAAAAAACAGATAGCCACCTCCAACGGGCAAGGCTTGCAGAACCTACAGCAGTTGTATAGCTTTCTAAGCGAGCGAACCATCGAGATTCAGGAAGACGAAACCACCTTTCGGGTTCGTGTACCGTTATTGTTACCCCCATGACCATTCTCCTCATTGAAGACGAACCCCTGATTGCCCGGCAGCTCCTGAAGCTGGTCCGGCAATTCGAACCCGAAGCCGACATCGACGGGCCGCTGGGGCAGGTCGGCGACGTGAAGGCGTACCTTCAGAAACACCGGCCTGACCTGGTCATTGCGGATATTCAACTGGCCGACGGGGTGAGTTTTGAGGCTTTCGAGCAGGTGAACCTCAACGTACCGGTCATTTTTACAACGGCCTACGACGAGTACGCGATTCGGGCGTTTAAGCTCAATAGCATTGACTACCTGCTCAAACCAATCGACCCCGACGAGCTGCGGGCCGCTCTGAACAAATACCACCGCTGGCAACCGACCGGCACCGACTTTGCCGATCAGTTTCGGTCGTTGCTGCATCAATTGGGCCAACCCGCCCACACCCCCACGTACAAACGTCGGTTTACGGCGCACCACCTGCGGCAAATTGTACCCGTACTGGAAGAGCAGGTCGCTTACTTCCAGCGCGACGAACTGATTTATCTCTACACGCTCGCCGGTCAGAAACTGGTGACCGACTACCGCACCCTCGACGAGCTGGACGAGCTTCTTGATCCAGCCTGTTTTTTCCGGGCCAACCGGCAGTTTTTGGTTAGCCTCAAAGCCGTGGCCGGGTATCAGCCCCATTTCAGCGGTAAGCTGGCGGTTCGGTTGCACCCGCCTTTCCAAACCGTCGATTTGCTCGTGAGTAAAGAAAAAGCACCCGCTTTCCGGCAGTGGCTCGAAGGATAGCACAGCCATCCATCAAAAACCACTTGGTAAAAACCTTGTTTTTTGGTAATTCGGAACCGCGAATTCAAAACAAAAAACCAATTCATCAAGCTTTACCATGACAGTTCTAACACCAAACATCCGGCGATGGCTGGTCGTGAGTGCCCTGGCTTCGGGTAGTCTGCTGGCTCAGCCCCTGCTCAACGGCACCACCGCTCAGGTGTACGCCCAGGCTTCGACTGCCCTGCCTGCGGGCGTAACCAAAGGTGCCACTGTGGAAGGCATTACGGAGTACAACCTCAAAAACGGACTCAAAGTCCTGCTCTTCCCCGACGTATCGAAACCCACCATCACGGTCAACATCACGTATCTGGTCGGTTCACGGCACGAGGGACTGGGCGAAACCGGGATGGCTCACCTGCTCGAACACATGGTGTTTAAGGGCTCCACCAAGCACCCCAACATTCCGCAGGAACTGACCGCCCACGGTGCCCGCCCCAACGGCACTACCTGGCTCGACCGGACCAACTATTTCGAAACGTTTGCCGCTACCGACGAGAACCTCAAATGGGCGCTCGACCTCGAATCGGACCGGATGGTGAACTCGTTCATCAAAAAAGAAGACCTGATGTCGGAGTTTTCGGTGGTGCGCAATGAGTTTGAAAGCCGCGAAAACTCACCCCAGAACGTGCTCAACGAACGCGTGGTATCAACCGCGTACCTGTGGCACAACTACGGCAAGTCGACCATCGGCAACCGCTCCGATCTGGAGAAAGTACCCATCGAAAACCTCCAGGCGTTCTACAAGAAATATTACCAGCCCGACAACGCTGTGCTGGTAGTGGCCGGTAAGATCGACGAAGCCAAGACCATCGCGATGGTCAACGAGTATTTTGGCAATATTCCCCGCCCGGCGCGCGTATTGCAGCCTACCTACACCGTTGAGCCGGTTCAGGATGGCGAACGCTCCGTGACGCTCCGGCGCGTAGGCGACACCCGCGTGGTGTCGGCCCTGTACCACATCATGCCCAGCTCGCACCCCGACTACCCGGCTATGGATGTGCTGATTGACATTCTGACCGACGAACCGAGCGGCCGTTTGTACAAAGCCCTGATCGAGACCAAGAAAGCCTCGCAGCAGTACGGCTATTCGTTTATGACCAAAGACCCCGGTCATGCGTACTTCGCGGTGGAAATGCTGAAAGAAAAGTCGGCCGATGAAGCCCGGCGGATTCTGCTCAACACGCTGGACTCGATTGCGATCAAAGCCCCCACCAAAGAGGAAGTAGACCGCTCGAAGGCCAAGCAGTTGAAGTACGTTGAAATGGCGTTTAAAGACGTGGAGCAACTGGGCCGCAGCCTGAGCGAATACATTGCTACCGGCGACTGGCGGCTGCTGTTCCTGTACCGCGACCAGCTGGAAAAAGTAACCCCCGCCGATGTACAGCGCGTGGCGGCTTACTACTTCAAGCCCTCGAACCGGACCATCGGTGAGTTTATCCCGGAAACCAAGCCCGACCGGGCCGAGATGCCCGACGCGCCCAATCTGGCCGCTTTGACCCAAAACTACAAAGGGCGGGCCGCTATGGCGCAGGGTGAAGCCTTCGACCCATCGCCCGCCAATATCGACGGCCGGACCAAGCGCGTGGAGATGCCCAACACCATCGAGATGGCCCTGTTACCCAAATCGACGCGCGGCAGCGAGGTCAACGTGCGGATGACCCTCCGCATGGGTGATGTAAAAAATCTGGCAAACAAGAGCACCGTCAGCAGCTTTGCGGCCGCCCTGCTCGACAAAGGCACCACTACCCGCAGCCGTCAGCAGATTAAAGATGAGCTCGACAAGCTAAAAGCACAGGTAAGCGTGTTTGGGGCCGGTAACAACGCATCGGTATCGATTAAGGCCACCAAAGAAACACTGCCTGAAGTAATGCGGATTGTGGGTGATATTCTCAAGAACCCCGCCTTCGACGCCAACGAGTTCGAAAAGCTGAAGCAGGAACAACTGGCGCAGGTCGAATCGCAGCGGTCAGAACCCAACGCCATTGCCTCGAACCTGTTCCAGCGCACCATGAACCCGTACGCCAAGGGCGATATTCGGTACACCAAAACGTTTGACGAGGAAGTAGCCGACATCAAAGCCCTGAAGCTGGACGACGTGAAGAAATTCCACAAAGATTTCTACGGCGCACAAAACGCAACAGTTTCAATTGTGGGTGATTTCGACGAGCCTAAAATCCGCAAGATTGTTTCGGATGAGTTTGGCCTCTGGAAGGCGAAAATGCCGTTTAGCCGGGTGGTAACCGAGTTCAAGGCGATTCCGGCGGGTGCCCAGAATATCGAAACCCCCGACAAAGCCAACGCCCTGATGCTGGCGGGCCTGAACCTGCCCGTACGCGACGATGACCCCGACTACGCGGCCCTCGTCATGGGTAACTACATGCTGGGCGGTGGCTTCCTGAACTCACGGCTGGCGACCCGGATTCGGCAGAAAGAAGGTATCAGCTACGGCGTTGGGTCGAGCGTGAACGCCAGCCCCTGGGACAAAGCGGGTATGTTTATGACCTACGCCATTTACAACCCCGAAAACTCGGAGCGTTTGGTGAAAGCCCTGCGCGAGGAGCTGGAAAAAGTACAGAAAGAAGGCTTTACGGCCGAAGAGCTGAACGCGGCTCGCTCCGGCTTCTTGCAGTCGCGGCAGGTAACGCGGGCGCAGGACCCCAGCCTGGCCGGTACCCTCAACAACTACCTGTACCTGAACCGGACCATGGCCTGGGACGCCGACTTCGAGAAGAAGATTGCCGCCCTGACACCCGAATCGGTCAACGCGGCCATGAAAAAGCACATCGACCCGGCCAAACTGACCATCATTCAGGCGGGCGACTTTGCTAAAGCGGCCAAAAAAGTAGCCGAGCAGCAGCCCGCTTCGAGCGTCGGCTCCGGTACGAAGAAAGATTAAGAACGACAGTGGATTCCGTTCACAAACATGAGTCATCCCGAATTTTAGGTTAGGGGGAGATACCTTACTCGAACGCCCCGTTAGGGGCCCAATATTGGTAGAAAAGACGTCTCCTCGGAACACCAGAGAGCCCCGAAGGGGCGTAACCCTAAACAAGTTACGCCCCTTCGGGGCTCTGGTGTTGGGTCCATGCTCGGGTTGGCTACCAATGTTAGGCCCCTACGGGGCGTCAAAACGAGCGTTGAGCCAAAAACACCAAGACTTTAAAATTTGGGATGACTCATGTTTGTGAACCTGGCCACTTCAACCGTTACCGTTCGCTCAAGGGTTGTTTGCGCCAGTGCTCGCTCTCCGACTAACAGGCTGTATGGGTCAACAACGGCCCCCAACAACCTTAATCGCCATGTTAGTCATTCCGTCACGACGCCCAACCCGGCCCGAACTGCCATTGTTTCGCAAGCGGGTCAGCATCGACATGGGGCACTCTTTTTTTGTGGGTGCCTACACCAAAGTCTTTTTCAAACTCCGGGGCTACACGCTGGAGGATTTGGAGTTTCGGTTGCCCGATGGCCCGCAGGCCGGGGTAGTATCGCTCTGCCGCGACGCCAATTTTGACCCGCAACGCCCCGACGTGATGCTCTGTTTCGGCTACCGGCCCGGCACGTATGTGTTTCAGGTTGTCGACCGGGCCACCAACGTGGTGGTAGCCGAGAAGAAGTTTGAACTGACCACCGACTGGGCCGACGAGAAAACCGGCCCCTCGCTCTCGGTGGTGGGCGTGGTAACGGGGGGTGAGTCGGCCCCGGCCTGGGGGGGTGGCCCGGCTGGCCCCGACCCGCAAAACCTGAACGTATTTCCCCAAACCGGCACCCGGCGCATTGCCATTATTCTGGTCGACACGTCGTCGCAACGCTTCCCGACCGATACGCCTACCCTCGACACCATCCGGCAGCGGTGGATGGACGAGATCATCAATGGCGTCGCTGTAGGTGGGCAAACCCGCAGCAGTCGCCGGTTTTTTCAGGAGGTTTCGTACAACAATTTCGACATCTCGGCCCAGATTTTCGGTCCCTACCAGCTATCGGGCAACTTCGACAGCTACTTTACCGCTGTTACCCGCAACGGCAATACCCTTTGGTCGCCGAATACTAACTACTATCAGGCCTGCATTACGGCCGCCGACAGCGACGTCAATTTCAGCAACTTCGATACCGTACTGTGCGTATCGCAGAACACGGCCACGCAGGATGCCTGGCCCTACGCGAGCATTGGCACCCGCACCTACACCACCGCCGAAGGGAGCCGTAACCTCGGCGTTATTTCGATACCTGTGGGCTGGGGCACCACCTTTGAGACCACCCGCGCTGTACACGAAACGTTTGCGCACGAGCTGGGCCACAACCTCGGCCTGAGCGATCAGTACACGCCCGACGTACCCGGCCGCAACCCCATTCAGTGGGACAATATGCACAGCGAAGACGGGCTGGCACACTTCTCGCTGGCGCACCGCATGATGCTCGGCTGGGTACCTGCGGGCTGGCTCAAAACCTACAACTTTGCCCTGGGCGGGTCGCCCGTTAACGAAACCATCAGCCTCAGCGCCATTCAGGCCGGTACACCCCCGGCCGGGCGCATGGGCGGCGTTGAGGTGCGGGTGGCCGATGGCTGGAACTACTACGTGGAGTACCGAAACCGGCAGGCTACCCACGCCAGCGATCAGGAGTTGCCCACCAACAATGCCGTGCTGGTGACCGACGTTGATTCGTCACCGGACGACGCGCCCATCAGCCGCCCCCGGATTCTGCGCGTGGCCAACGACCCCGACGGCGACGGCAGCGTGCTGACGAATGGGCTCAACTACCGGGCCGTGGATGTATCGGACCCGACCTTCCCGACCGATTTTCGGTTAAGTGTGAGCGGTATCGACGGTACCAAGGCCGACGTGAAGGTGGAGTACGGGGTCAACAGCCGCCCCGACCCCTCTATTCGGCCGTGGCCAGCAAGCCCCACCCGGCAGTGGCAAAGCCCCGACATTGAAGTACGCAACACCCGCAACGCGGCCGACCCAGCCTGGTTCAACGTACCCTGGGCTGGCAACCCCAACACGGTCGTAGCGCGGGTAAAAAACAACGGTAATCTGGCAGCCCCCAACGTGCGCGTGTTGTTTTCGGTCAAAAACTACAATGTGGGCGGAGCACCCGAAACCCCGCTGGGCGAAATGACCCAGACCATTCCGGCCCTCGGTACGGTGGAGTTTACCACCACCTGGAATCCGCCGGGCAACGGCCACTACTGCATCATTGTTCGCATTGATACGTTTGCGTTTGTGGCCCCCGACGGTACCCTCGTCACCGAAATGTCGCCCCACAACAACCTCGCCCAGTCGAACTACGACCGGTTTATCTCGGCCGAGGGCTCTCCTGCCACCCGCCAGATTACGTTTGTAGAAGTAGGCAACCCCTACAGCGAAGCCACCCGCGTGTTTATCCGGCCGGGCCAGTCGAACCCACTGTACCGGACCTACCTCGGAGCTACTTCGCTTCGGCTCGAACCGGGTGAAACCCGTCAGGTAGAGGTTATGTATGAATACGACAACAGCAACGTGTTCCGCACGCCTATGAGCCTGGGCCAGTATGGCTGGATAACGCCCGAAAAACGCGAAAACGAAGGACTAGCCCGACGGGCCTTGAAGCTGTTTGGCGCCAAGCCTAACCGTGTCGATCTGGCGGCCTTTATCGAAGACCCGCGCGACCCCGAATTGCATACAGCTTACCGGTTTAGCGGGGCTGAGGCCGAGATTGTCACCGGCCGCCGAACCAAGTTCGATTATTTCTACAAAGACGGTGCCCAGATTGGCGGCCGGGTGGTGCTCGATAACCGACGTCCAACCGGAGTCAACGGAGGCCGGGTGCTGCTCATTTACCGCAACACCGACGACCCCAAAAACCCACTGACCGTTTACGACGAAGTTCGGCTCGATTGGGACGGTCGGTTTGTGGTGAAGGCGACAAAAAAGGGCCTATCCATTCGACCCGAGAGCCTTCAGGCGTATTACCTGCCCACGCCCGGTTTTGGCGATTGCTACTCCGAGGTGATTCGTTTCGAGCAGTAGCCAGTACAAAAACCTGTAAGGTCTTCGAGATCTTGCAGGTTTACCAACTCCACCCAAACCTGCAAGGTCTCAAAGACCTTACAGGTTTACCAACGCCAAACCCACCCAAATGTAAGTTAATCAGACGGGTAGCAGTTACGCAACCCTGCAAGGTCTTCGAGACGGCACCGGCCGCCCGGCTTGCAGGGTTTTCAATTGGCATGTATTTACTCGAAATCTGGACGTAAATGCTCATTTTTGTGGTAAAACTCCCATCAATAAACAGACGGCAAACACGTACCCGATGAGAAAAACAACTGTACTGATTCTGCTTACATTAGCCTCGTGCAAGGTCGCGCAAAAAGCCACCATCCCGGTCTGGCAACCCTACGACGAAACAGCCGAACTCGCCAAAAACGCGAACCACGAATCTACCCGATTGCGCTACAAGCTGATTCAGTCGCGAAACCTCGACAAAAACACATTCTGGAAAGCCATCGGCCCGCAGCTGAACCGCTTTTCCGAAGCGGATTATGTGGCCCTCAAGCCGCTCATTCTAGAGCAGGGCATCCCGACGTTGCAGGACCACATCCGTACCGGCAAGCTCACCTACGAGAAGCTGACCCAATGGTACCTGTACCGAATTGCCCAGTTTGAAAACAACCGAACTACGGCCCTTAACAACCTCATTGCCATCAACCCCAACGCCGTTGCCGAAGCCCGCGCCCGCGACAAAGCCCGGTCGGGAAGCCCAACGCACCCTATCTTCGGGATGCCCATCATCCTGAAAGACAACATCAACCAGAACGGCATGGTCACCACGGCCGGGGCGCAGGCGTTTTACAACAACACCACCAAAGACGCCTTCATTGTCGAGCAGTTACGCAAAAATGGGGCTGTTTTTCTGGCAAAGGCCAACCTGAGCGAATGGGCCAATTTTATGTGCCTCGACTGCCCCAACGGCTACAGTGCCATGGGCGGCCAAACGCTGAACCCCTACGGCCCCCGGCAGTTCGATACGGGCGGGTCGAGTTCGGGGAGTGGCTCAACCATTGCGGCCAACTACGCGGCTGCGGCCGTGGGCACCGAAACGTCGGGCTCGATTCTGTCGCCTGCCAGTGCCAACTCGCTCGTGGGCCTCAAACCCACCACGGGCCTCCTGAGCCGGGGCGGTATCGTACCTATTTCGAGCACCCTCGACACCCCCGGCCCCATGACCCGCACCGTGACCGATGCGGCCATTCTGCTCTCGGCCATGACCGGCGAAGACCCCGCCGACCCGGCTACCAAAAACAACCCCAAAAACAAAACGTACTGGGAGTCGGTGAAAACGGGCACACTCAACCGCATTCGGTTTGGGGTCTACAAACCCATGCTGCGCGACTCGCTCTACGCGCAGAACGTGGCCAAAATCCGGGCGCAGGGCGGCACCGTGATCGAGATTGAGCTGGAGCAGGTAGCCCCCGAGGGTTTCGGTACCTTGCTCAATGCCGACATGAACGTGGACCTACCCGATTACATCAAAAACTACGGTTCGTCGGCGCTTACATTCCGCTCAGTCGACGATATTCTGGCGTACAACCGGCAGGACTCAACCCGGCGGATGCCATACGGGCAGGGGCGCATTGCCGGGGTACCCAAAACCCAGCTAAGCCCCGACGAGGTGGCCAAACTGCGCACGGGCATCCGCAAAACAGGCGTGGATTATTTCGAGAAACCCATGAAACAGCATGAGCTCGACGTAATTCTGTCGATCAACAACCGGAGTGCGGGCTTAGCCGCAGCGGCCAACTACCCCTGCCTGACCGTACCCATGGGCTACCGGCCCAACGGCGAACCGGTTGGCATTACGTTTATTGCCCGGCCATTTGCCGAGGATAAACTCCTGAACATCGGCTACGCCTTTGAGCAGGCGACCCAAGCCCGCAAAGCACCCGAAGCGTATAAATAGCACCCCATACCCAACAGCGGGGTTGTAGTACCGGGAAACGGGCCGGGCTTACAACCCCGCTGTTGGGTTTACATCCTGACTTGCACCTTGACTTCTATAAACACCTGATTATCAAAAAAAGCAATTTTCAAAACTACGTAATACACCCTATCCGTTGGCGAGTCGGCTTTCAACCGTTTACGAAAAATCGACGACTTAGATTGTGTCTTTCAGGAGAAATCTGGTATTTGGGCTACTTTTTTCCACCCATGTCTGCCCAACAAAATCTGCTCCGCGCCCTGAAGCTTATCCGGTTGCTCAAACAACGCCCCGGTAAAACCCTCCGCCAACTGGCCCAACTCCTCGATTGCGACCCGCGCCATGCCCGCCGGTTTCTGGAAACGCTCGAAGCGGTTGGGTTTTTTGTGGAGAAAGAAGGGAAACGACCTCCCCGCTTTTTTCTGTTTGAAGATGAACGTCGGCAACGGACCGACTTCACCGAAGACGAGGCCGAACTGCTTCAGCAGGCACTCGCAGCCCTGCCCCCTACGAATCCGATCCTGGCTCCGCTCCGGCAAAAAATCTTTAGCCGCTCCACCTTGTTTCCGATGGCCGATACGCTGCTCGACGGCCACAAAAGCGCGATGGTGACGCGCCTGCACGAGGCTATCAGCAACCGGCAGCAAGTGCGGCTGTTGAAAAAGAATTATTTCAAAATATTTGGAATTCTGAAAAGTATTCACCCATCTTTGTGCCGTAAGGTTGGTTTCTCCCTAACCCACATCCGATGCATATAAAATTAAGTGATTTCGACACTTACTTCCTTAGTGCAAATTGGATTGAAATTATGCCCGTGATGGGGGTGGCTTTACAAAAATGACAGAGGCAACGGGTCTGTCGCCAAACTTCACCGTTGCTCTCTGTTGGTTTCACCACAAAACATACGCTTTATGGTAACGTATCGCAAATTTAGCCGTTTTCGGCCGGACTTCAAGCCAGTACATCCAGGCGCACTGACCTCTCACGAGCATACCGGCCCCTCGGACCTCCCTTTCGGTTGCCCCAACTGTATCATCTGCACTTTCCTTGAACATGGCCAATGCCATGTTTGCAACGCTTGCTTCCATTAGTTTTTAGTATCACTTTATCCCTTGTCCACACAAGACAAGTTTATCAACCCATGCAGGACAAAGCGATAGCCGCTATTGGCCGGTTAGCTCTTCAAAAAGAGAGCCAAGCGGAGCCGTACATGCTGTACGTGCAAAATATGTTTCCGGGCATCAACTACGACATGATATTGGCCGTATTCTCAATCTATGAGGAGAATGGTCAATTGACTTGTCGGTTTACAGGTATTGACGTAGAAAAAGCCAGCGAAACAACATACCCAAAATATCTGTATCGGGGTGGTTCGCCTAGAGGTGGCGACATTACGTTTACTACAAAAGCGGGGGATTTGGCGAAAAAGCTTAATACTCTCCTGACAGTTCAAGTTAAAAATGCTGTTGCACTTTGTCGGGTCAATAACAACCAACAGGACCTGAACCTTTTGTTGGCCTTGCAACATCGACTAACGGCTGAGTACGACGAGGTACTTGCCGCCTTGCAGAGTGCTTACGGCCAAATGGATAAAAAGCGACAGCAATCGTCAGGATTTAGCATCTGTTTTGAATCGGATGGCGTTCGCCGTTACCTGGCAGACTTTCCCATTTTTCAACAGCAAGTCCTGCTGAGTGGAACTTCTGGAAAGTCGGAGAAATACGGGGTTACGTCGCAGGGGAAAGATCAGTTTTGCTCGGTTTGCCTCGAGAAAAAACCGTTGCTGCATGGCTTTGCCTCACCATTCAAATATGCAACAGTCGATAAGCCGGGTATGGTGAGCGGCTTTTTTGACCAACGCGGTAACTGGAAAAACTACCCCATTTGCTCCGATTGTTCGCTGGAATTTGAGTACGGGCAAAAGTACGTCGCCCAGAAATTGAAGAAGTACTTTTACGGTAGTAGTTATTTCGCCATTCCGAAAACCGTATTGAGCTCTGACACCAACGGACTGGAAAAAGCTCTCAAGCTGATTACTGGGTTAGAGTTTCAGTTATCGGAAGCTGAGAAAGAAAAGCGGATTGAAGATCGAATCATGCAGGAGATCGGTAAAGCAGATAACTACTTTACGCTGAACTTGCTGTTTTTTGAGGAGAATCCGACCACAAAGGCAATCAAAATCAAGCTGCTTCTGGAAGAGATATTGCCTTCACGTTTCCGAAAGTTGTTTTCAGAGGCTCCGGCGAAGGTGAACCCGAACCCACTCTACAAGGCGGCATACCGCATCAAGAAAGAGCCGCACCACCTCACGTTTTCTTTTGGGCTATTCAAGCAGTTTTACGAAGATGACTTCTACGGCATCGTCAACGATGTTTTCGTAGGCCGTCCCATTAATCGGCAAACGCTTTACAACCGCTTCATGGCGCAAATTCGGGCTAATTATAACAAAGCCCAGACCTCAGAAGGCTACGTTGAACCCGCAGGACTTACTATTCTTAAGGCTCACTTACTGCTCAACTACCTCACTTACCTATCACTCATTACCACAAGTCAAACCATAACCATGCAAATCGACGAACAAACCGACGAAGCACAGGTCGAGGCAAAGTACGGCCGTGCTTTTGATGAGACACTTTTCAGGCAATTTGTTAACAACAATCCAAACTTTCTGGATAGCTCTTACAAGGTGGGCATTTTTGCAGTAGGGGTGCTGGTACGCTTGCTGCTTAACATTCAGCAACGTGAACTGGGCGGAACCCCCTTTGAGAAAAAGCTGAAAGGATACAACCTGAATCCCGAAACGCTGAAAACGGTCTATCTCGAAACGATGGCAAAACTGGCGCAATACCGCGATTATGGTAAACGCTACGAAACACTTAGCCACATCATCAGCGAGCATTTTACCCTGAACAGCCACAAGCTGCCAACCCTCTCAAACAATGAGCTATCCTTTTATTTCGTAGCTGGCTTAGAGATGGCTCACCGATTCCGTATAGAAAAACCTGAAACCAACGAAAACAAATAAGCAACATGGCTACACTGACCAACCGAACCGAAATTCTCTTTTTGTACGAAATTGAAAACGCCAATCCTAACGGTGACCCTCTCAACGAAAATCGCCCCCGTTACGACTCAGAAGAAAACCGCGTACTGGTGTCCGACGTGCGGCTGAAACGTACCATCCGCGACTACTGGTACGAGTACAAGGGCTATAATGGCACCAACGGCAAAGACATTTTTGTGCGCGAAACTACGTATCAGGACGGCGACAAAACCTACATTGTAGATGGGAAACGGCGGGCAAAAGCGTTTCAGGAAAACAAACAAACCGTGCTTGATCAGTGCATCGATGTGCGGACGTTTGGGGGTGTATTGCCACTCGACAAAGATTCAATTACCCTGGTTGGCCCTACCCAGTTTCAGATGGGTAAATCGCTTAACAAGACCGACATCGTAACCGAACAGGGAACCGGAGCCTTTGCCTCAGGCGATAAAAAAGGGCAGGCTACGTTCCGCACTGAGTACAAAGTGCCGTACGCTCTGATTGGCTTCAACGGAATTGTTAATGAAAAAGCGGCAGCCTACTCACAAATGACTGACGACGACAAAGCCTTGTTGCTTGAAGGTATTTGGGAAGGCACCAAAAACCTGATTTCCCGGTCAAAGTTCGGTCAAACGCCCTTACTGTTACTGACGGTGGAGTACAACGAGCCATTCTATATTGGCGGTCTTCGGCAACGGCTGAAGCTGGCTTCTGATAAAAACGAAATGCAACTCCGCAGTACGGACGACTATACACTCGACGTAACCGAGTTACTGGCTGAGTTGGAGCGCAACAAAAACAAGATTAAGGCGGTCACAGTGCGGATTGACCCACGGCTCAAAACCTCGCATCCGCTGACTAATGGACAACTATCATTATGAGCAACCGGCTAATCGTCTTCGAAGTATCGGGCGAGTACGGCCACTTTCGCAAGTTCAACACCACCACCTCGCCCCTGACTTACCCGATTCCCACGCGAACGGCACTAACGGGGCTGTTGGGGGCCGTGCTGGGCATAGAACGCGAAACGGCCCCCGGCCGCTTTCCAGGCAACGTAACACCGGTACAGGAACTCTTTAGCAGCGCCGTTTGTGGGGTTGCCATACAACTGTTGTCTCCTGTAAAAAAGGTGAATATTGGCTTTAATCTGCTCGATACAGGCAACTCATTCTTTGAAATCAAAAAGAGTGGACGCACACAGATCGAATTTGAACTACTCAAAAACCCTGCGTTTCGGGTCTTCGTGCAGCATCAGGATGAGACTGTAATTGACAAACTAAGCGAACGATTAACCAATAACGCGCACCATTTTACGCCTTATCTGGGTTTGAGTCAGTTTACAGCGGTGTTGAGTAATACGGTGGTTTGCTCGGCTACGCTGAAAACAAGTGCAGGTAACACGGTTCCTATTCAATCGGCGGTGAATCTGTCAGCGCTTACGGATAGTTCACCGATAGAGTTCAATCAAACGGCGCACTACTACGTCGAGACTATGCCGATTGAGCTATCAAAAGAGCGCGTTGTTACCCGATATGGAGAAGTGCTTGTAGATGCTGACGGGGGAGCCGTTGCGGTTCGTACTAACACCTGGATTGAAACGTCTGATTTTGGCAATATTCTTTATCTCTGATGCTGTACTCACACCCCGGCGTTCCGCTAATTGTACACTTGCGGCAGGTAGCTGAGTCATGTCGCCAACTGCTGACAAACCGAAACACTGATTTTGGTTTGCCTGAGGGCTTACTGGCAGACCTCGGCTATCTGGCTGGGGTAACCCATGATGTTGCGAAAGGAACGCGTTTTTTTCAAATATACCTGCTTTCCCCTGACCACAAAGTAACAGGGCCAAAGGAACACGCCTTACTGTCGGCCCTATTAGCAAAAGTGGTAGTTGAACAGTATTTAGCCCGGTTTGATCTTAACGAAAGTGATCGTAAACTTCTGCCTTATCTGGTGTTTACGGCCGTTAAACGGCATCATGGCAATCTGAAAGATTTTGCAGATGAGCTGTTTCTAGAAGAAAAAGCCAATATTCTTTCTGAGCAAGTTTCAGCCTTTCAAGACGAAAGTGAAACAGAAGCAATTCTAAACGAACTACTCTCTGTGGTCGACTTTAGTTTTGATTGGGCGTCCTTCAAACTTTATATTGAAGAACAAGCGTATTTGGACGAATACGGGGATTTTTCACTTGATTTTTTCGACCTCGGCGAATACGAAGACCTTCCTGCTGACGCCAAAAATCGCTATTTCTACTGGCATCAGTTGTTCTACGGCACGCTTTTGCTCTCCGACAAATCGGATGTTATTCTGAAAGGTATCGATGTCCCGTCGGCAACTCAACCGGCTTTGGCTGCGCTAGAAACGTACCGGCAACAGAAGGGTTTTGACAAGCCACAAAGCAGTCTGGATAAACTGAAAAATCAGGCTTATCAGGAAACACTTGAGGCCGTTTTCCGAATTTGCAAGCCCGAACAGCACCTGTATTCCATTACGCTGCCTACAGGGTTAGGCAAAACGCTTACGTCGCTGGCGGTTGGTTTGGCATTACAACAGAAGCTGAGACTGGAAGCCGGACGCCTAGTTATAACCATCCCCTTTACGTCAATCATTGACCAGAATTTTGGGGTGTTTCAGGACGTATTTAACAATCCAACTTCTGATATTTTGCTAAAGCATCATCATTTAGCAGAACCGGCCTACAAAGTTGGTGATGATACGCTTGACCAGGATAAAAGTCAGTTTTTGATTGAAACGTGGCAGTCGGGTATCGTTGTCACGACGTTTGTGCAGTTGCTGGAAACGCTATTTTCAAATGATAAAACCAAACTATTGAAACTGCCCAATCTGGCTAACTCAGTTATCATACTTGACGAAGTTCAGCAGGTAAAGTACGAATTGTGGCCCCTGATTCGGCAAACATTTAAGACGCTGGGCGAACGGTACAATTGCTATTTCGTGCTGATGTCGGCCACCCAACCGTTGATTTTCACGCCTGATGAGGAGATTACAGAGTTGGTGCCCAACTACCGCAATTATTTCAAAAGCCCACACTTTAACCGAACTCGGCTAATTAACCGCACCCGTCAGGAGGTCAGTTTTAAAGAGTTCCAGCAAGATGTAATTGACTACTGCCAGGGTAACCCAACTAAAAACGTACTGGTCATTCTGAATACCAAAAAAGCTACGTTGGAGTGCTTCAAGACTGTGGCGACTACTTTGGGCGAAGACAAAACCGACGTTTATTACCTCACTACACTCATTACCCCTTACGAACGCAAACGAATTATCGACCGTATTAAAAAGTACAAAGGGCCCAAACAGCAGGTAATTATTTCTACCCAGCTTATTGAGGCTGGCGTTGACGTGTCGGTAGATACAGTTTTCAGAACGATGGCTCCGCTTGATTCTATTATTCAGGCAGCTGGCCGCGCCAACCGGTACAATGAGAAAGCTGTACCAAGTGAGGTATTTCTATATGCTATTGCCGAAATGAAACGAGCCAGTGGTATGGTGTACGGGGGCGACTTGCTGGTAAAAACGGGTAATGTATTAAAAGCTGTTTCGGAGACGGACGAACATGGTTATCTATCCTTGATTGAAGCCTATTTTGAGGAAGTTCGCAAGCAGGCTAATGTCTTGGTATCACAAGAATTGACGGCATTACAGGCGTTGGAATTTGAGAAAGTGGGCAAGTTTCAGTTTGTCGAAGACCAGGATACGGAGTCTGTTTATGTACAGCTGAATGAGGAAGCTGAACAACTTTGGGAGCAGTACGTAGCGATCAGTAATCGACAGGACTTGAAACCCTACGAGCGTAAGCGCGAATTTGCATTGATCAAAGCTAGGTTCTATGAATATGTAGTAAACGTACCGCTTCCTTATTTACCAAATGGAGTTGGTAAGGCATCACAGATTGTGTTTGACAGCGAAAAGGAGCACTTTTTCTATGTTTCGCGTCGAAGTAATCCGTCAGCCTGCTATCAATACAACCACGACAATTTTCGCCAAAATACAGGCTATGCTTCTGTAAGCCAGCCACAAACCCACCACCACTAACCATGCCCTCCACCATCCTTCTCCCCCTCACCACCATTACCTTTCCTGAAATTGCCCTGCGGACGCGGGACGCGCATAAGCTGCGGGGCTATTTCGGCGAGTTATTTCGGGAGCATTCGCCCCTGCTGCATAACCATCTGGAAGCCGAAGAGGGAACGGCCGATGTAAAGTTCCGCTACGCCTACCCGCTTGTGCAGTACAAGGTACTCAACCGCGTGCCGACGCTCGTGGGTGCGGGCGAAGGAGCCGGGCTGCTGGCACAACTGTTTCTCAAAATACGCGAAATCGACATTGACCGTGGCTCAGGACAGGGAGAACGCTTCCCCGTCCTGAGCAAGCACATTCGACACGAACAGGCCACACTCGGTATATCGGACGACCTGCTCGACTACCGGTTCGAGACACGCTGGATGGCCCTCAATCAGGCCAACTACCGCGATTACCAACGCTACTCGGAAGCCGAACGGGAAGCCCAACTCAAACGCATTCTGACGAGTCAGCTGCTGGCTACGTTCCGGGAGTTTGGGGTGTGGCTGGAACCCACGGAGCGGGTGATGGTCCGGCTGCGAACGGAGGAACACACTACCCAATTCAAAAACCAGACTATGGTGGTGTTTTCGGGGGGCTTCACTACCAACGTGGTGCTGCCCGATGGGCTGGGGCTGGGCAAGGCCGTGTCGCGGGGGTTTGGGACAATTTTAAAGAGCGAAAGAGTGAAAGAGTGAAAGACCGGCTCACGTCGCTCCGGCACTCCAGCTTTGCTCTTTCACTCTTTCGCCTTTCACTCTTTAACCCATGCAACTCCACATCACTACCTACGGAACCTACCTGCACATTTCCTAAGTCACTGACCTACATCCACGATAAGAAGGATTGAAACGCTCTGTTTCGTGCGAGTTCTCGATGAGCAATGAAGGTCACTGACCTACATCCACGATAAGAAGGATTGAAACATTAGTTTAGTACGGCACCGGCCAACGCCTGCCGTCCCGTCACTGACCTACATCCACGATAAGAAGGATTGAAACCTGTCGGCCACGCAACTCCCCGGTTTGAGGGTGTATGTCACTGACCTACATCCACGATAAGAAGGATTGAAACAAAATCACCGGTCTAAGCTGGCTCAGGAACGGGCCGAGTCACTGACCTACATCCACGATAAGAAGGATTGAAACAATAGAAAAAACCGCGCTCGTGACGCGGTTCGGGGGGTCACTGACCTACATCCACGATAAGAAGGATTGAAACCCGCCGTTTGGTGGTGGCCCGCTTCATAACCCCTAACAGTCACTGACCTACATCCACGATAAGAAGGATTGAAACTACCTGAATGGGTAGGTAGGTGAGAATGTCCACGCCGTCACTGACCTACATCCACGATAAGAAGGATTGAAACGGTAGCCAGAACGCTTACCAAATCATCCTCGCTCAGGTCACTGACCTACATCCACGATAAGAAGGATTGAAACGCTCACCTCTGGGGCAATATTCCCCTCTACCCGCCAGTCACTGACCTACATCCACGATAAGAAGGATTGAAACTATACTGTTAACTATTGTTTGTCTGTAAACAGTAGATTGTCACTGACCTACATCCACGATAAGAAGGATTGAAACGACTTGAATCAGCCCTCAACTTTGTTGGGCGAAGGGGGTCACTGACCTACATCCACGATAAGAAGGATTGAAACCTCCGGATGTGGGTGACCGGCGTACATTGTTTGGTTGGTCACTGACCTACATCCACGATAAGAAGGATTGAAACATTCTATCCATAGTGAAAAATGATCCACAAAAAAGAAGTCACTGACCTACATCCACGATAAGAAGGATTGAAACACAAGGCCACCGGCAGCAATCAGACCCGCACCGGCTGTCACTGACCTACATCCACGATAAGAAGGATTGAAACAGAGTCAGGCAAACAGTACGCCGTATGCCGTTACCGGTCACTGACCTACATCCACGATAAGAAGGATTGAAACGAGTAGTATATCAATTGGTAGATTACTCGCTTTGGGTCACTGACCTACATCCACGATAAGAAGGATTGAAACACCCCTGAATCATGTTGACAGCAGCTATTGCCGAATTGTCACTGACCTACATCCACGATAAGAAGGATTGAAACATGACGTTTGCACCCCCGTCGGCCTACGGTCAGCATGTCACTGACCTACATCCACGATAAGAAGGATTGAAACGGACAACCTAAAGTCCTATCAGCTTAGGGCCGCTGGTCACTGACCTACATCCACGATAAGAAGGATTGAAACCTTTTAACCAGCTTGACAATGCGGCCCTCTCCCCCGTCACTGACCTACATCCACGATAAGAAGGATTGAAACTTTGCGGTTGTCATGGTTCAATGGTTGCAGATGGTTAGTTGTCACTGACCTACATCCACGATAAGAAGGATTGAAACTAGAAGATCGACCGGGGATGAAGCTAACTTGGTAGAAGTCACTGACCTACATCCACGATAAGAAGGATTGAAACTGGCAGGGGAGATACCTCCGCCGATCTGGTGGACGCAGTCACTGACCTACATCCACGATAAGAAGGATTGAAACGAGAAAATACCGTGGGTAGCAATAAGGTGGACATCTTGTCACTGACCTACATCCACGATAAGAAGGATTGAAACTTATCCACATCAGCAAACTCGGGCGATGGGAATCAAGGTCACTGACCTACATCCACGATAAGAAGGATTGAAACGTAATGGGTCGTTTGGGAATCGGTTCGAAGATGATTGTCACTGACCTACATCCACGATAAGAAGGATTGAAACCCACGGTCTGGTTTCCTCCCGTGCGCTTGATGTTGTCGTCACTGACCTACATCCACGATAAGAAGGATTGAAACGTTACCTGCCGACAGGCAGCGTGTGTGTTAGTTAAGTGTCACTGACCTACATCCACGATAAGAAGGATTGAAACTTCACCACAAGGAATTAGGGCAAGTTGCCCGCATTTCGTCACTGACCTACATCCACGATAAGAAGGATTGAAACATCTACATTAAATTACCAGTATGCCCAAAATTTACTGTCACTGACCTACATCCACGATAAGAAGGATTGAAACTAAAGCCAGATGGTTGGCACTCTACCGAACAAACAATAGTCACTGACCTACATCCACGATAAGAAGGATTGAAACTCGGAGAAATACGATTTAGATGTCCGTTTCGCTGAGTCACTGACCTACATCCACGATAAGAAGGATTGAAACGTATCAAACATTCAAATTACAATCACATGAATTCTCTGTCACTGACCTACATCCACGATAAGAAGGATTGAAACGTGTTAACAAGTGATTAGAGTGATCAAGTTGTGTATGTCACTGACCTACATCCACGATAAGAAGGATTGAAACTTGATGCGGATGAAATTGTAAACGCAATGCGTTCTGGTCACTGACCTACATCCACGATAAGAAGGATTGAAACTGCTATATATTTGAAGCAAGTTCACCGGCAATAGTGCCAGTCACTGACCTACATCCACGATAAGAAGGATTGAAACCGTGACTAAAAATGCTACAGAAATGAAGCGTATTTTGTCACTGACCTACATCCACGATAAGAAGGATTGAAACTATAACAAATCTGTCCGGTATTGTATACCGGACAGATTGTCACTGACCTACATCCACGATAAGAAGGATTGAAACGCATAAGTCATAAATCGCTTCAGTCTAACCAGCGTTGTCACTGACCTACATCCACGATAAGAAGGATTGAAACTGCAATGGTTGGATTCACTTCCGGCTGGCGCTCGAGTCACTGACCTACATCCACGATAAGAAGGATTGAAACGCAAGCGCCGAATGTTGAACGGCTTATCTATTCGGCGTCACTGACCTACATCCACGATAAGAAGGATTGAAACCCCCATAGCACCGTTACCCGGTTAGCGGATGGAGTGGTCACTGACCTACATCCACGATAAGAAGGATTGAAACTATTAATAAGAAAGCCATAAAATGAAAAAACTACACGTCACTGACCTACATCCACGATAAGAAGGATTGAAACCCCATATCCGGACACTCATTAAAGAAGTTGCGACTGTCACTGACCTACATCCACGATAAGAAGGATTGAAACCATGGTATTCGCCGTAATTTGAGTTCGGCTGTACAGTCACTGACCTACATCCACGATAAGAAGGATTGAAACTCATCAGTTTCTCTCCAAATAATCGACCGGATGGTGTCACTGACCTACATCCACGATAAGAAGGATTGAAACGACCTGAACGGCTTTCGCTAGTACCCGTTGCTGGTTTGTCACTGACCTACATCCACGATAAGAAGGATTGAAACCGGAGAATGCCGTCTACGCCCTCACGGACTCGCCCAGTCACTGACCTACATCCACGATAAGAAGGATTGAAACCGACCCTGTACGGCGTGTCGAAAGACTCAGTGAAATTGTCACTGACCTACATCCACGATAAGAAGGATTGAAACCGGATGTAGAAGAAACTTGGAATACGGGAAGGAGGAGTCACTGACCTACATCCACGATAAGAAGGATTGAAACTCGTGAGGGTCTCGCTCAGGTAGGGGAGTATGAACTGTCACTGACCTACATCCACGATAAGAAGGATTGAAACTTGGTTACGTAGCCAAACCGGGCTTTGGTCTGAGCGTCACTGACCTACATCCACGATAAGAAGGATTGAAACATCGCATTTCTCGCTCTACTGAGCATTGCCGCTACCGTCACTGACCTACATCCACGATAAGAAGGATTGAAACCTACCTGCCCGTCGGTTAGGCTATAATATTGCTTCATCGTCACTGACCTACATCCACGATAAGAAGGATTGAAACCAGCACCCGGAACGTCGGCAAACAAATAATCCTCAAGTCACTGACCTACATCCACGATAAGAAGGATTGAAACTTCCCCGGCTCACCCCATCCCAAAAACAGACACAATGGTCACTGACCTACATCCACGATAAGAAGGATTGAAACACGTGTTCAACTGGGAGAGTGCCGAACGGTTCGGTAAGTCACTGACCTACATCCACGATAAGAAGGATTGAAACTACCCCATCTGATGGGCGGACTACTGATTGTGTATGGTCACTGACCTACATCCACGATAAGAAGGATTGAAACGTCTCATGCACGACAAACACACGTTTTGGGCCGCAAGTCACTGACCTACATCCACGATAAGAAGGATTGAAACTCGAGTTCGGCCTTTGGCACCATGTCAACTTGCTCGGTCACTGACCTACATCCACGATAAGAAGGATTGAAACCGCAGGATCTGAGTGGCAACCCCATTTTAGCGGGGCAGTCACTGACCTACATCCACGATAAGAAGGATTGAAACTCGAAGAAAAGGAGGCCATTAAAGGGTAGGGGCTCGTAGTCACTGACCTACATCCACGATAAGAAGGATTGAAACTTACATAGTATTATGTAAGATATCCCACAGCCCCACTGTCACTGACCTACATCCACGATAAGAAGGATTGAAACTGCCCTAGGAACCGGCTTACCTCGCTCACAAAGCAGTCACTGACCTACATCCACGATAAGAAGGATTGAAACTGTGCCGGGGTCGCGGTTGGTCTTGGTGGCTTGCAGGTCACTGACCTACATCCACGATAAGAAGGATTGAAACCGGAGGAAGGCAACGCCCAATAGCAGGACGAAGAACCGTCACTGACCAACATCCACGACAAGAAGGATTGAAACAGATTTTTGGTGTCGTCACCTAAGTGATTCAAAAACCAGTCACTGACCTACATTCACGATAAGAAGGGTTGAAACGGCGATAGTGAGAATCCACTCAACCGCAACGCAACCAAATTAGTCATTTGGCCAATGGACGTACGCGGACTCCGACGGGGCGTCACCAGCCTTGATTCCCCCGCGATTTAGCCGTATTTTTGTGCTACTGTCAGATAGAAACTGACCCAAGCAAGCATGATTCATCAACTGTCGCTCTCGCTCACGCCTGAGCAAGCCTTCACCGACGCGACCTTCCGCGCCGAGGCCCTTCGCCAGCTCCGGCTTCCCGATTCACCCGACATTACGGTCCGTAAAAAACGCCAGTCTATCGACGCCCGCGGCCGTCAGGTACGCGTACACGTTGATACCGAGGTGTTTGTAAAGGAGGCCCCTACTCCATTGCTTCAGCACGGGTTGCACTACCCCAATGTAGCCAACGCCCAACCGGCCATTATTGTCGGGGCGGGGCCAGCGGGTTTATTTGCCGCCCTGCGTCTGATTGAGCTGGGCATTAAACCGATTATTCTGGAACGGGGTAGCGATGTCCGGGCCCGTCGTCGCGATTTGGCCGCCATCAACAAAGACCATATCGTCAACCCCGAGTCGAACTACTGTTTTGGCGAGGGTGGGGCCGGTACCTACTCCGATGGTAAACTATACACCCGCGCGACCAAACGGGGCGATGTGCGCCGGATTCTGGAGATTCTGGTGGCTCACGGCGCTACCGACCAGATTCTGGTGGACGCCCACCCGCACATCGGCACCAACAAACTACCGGGCGTGGTGGCCGCCCTGCGCGAGCAGATCCTGAACGCAGGCGGTGAAGTGCATTTCGACACTAAAGTAGTCGATTTCATTCTGGTCAATGGCGAAATGAAAGGCGTTGTGGCGCAGCGACTGACCGATGGTCAAACCGGGGAGTTTACGGGCCTGGGGGTGGTTCTGGCAACGGGCCATTCTGCCCGCGACATCTTCTACCTGCTTCAGCAACGCGACATTCTGATTGAGGCTAAACCGTTTGCTATGGGCGTTCGGATTGAGCATCAGCAGTCACTTATCGACAGCCTGCAATACCACCTCCCCACGCAGGCCGCGGGCCGGGGCGATTACCTCCCGGCGGCTTCGTACAGCCTCGTCACCCAAACCCGGTTTGAGAGCGTTGAACGGGGCGTTTTTTCGTTTTGTATGTGTCCCGGCGGGTTTATTGTACCGGCGGCTACCGCCCCCGGCGAGTTGGTGGTCAATGGCATGTCGCCCTCGCGTCGGGATTCCAAGTTTGCCAACTCCGGGCTGGTTGTCGCCATCACCGACCACGACCTGGCCCCCTATGCCAAGCACGGGCCTCTCGCGGGCCTGGCCCTGCAACAGGCCGTGGAACAGAATGCCTGCCGGGTGGCCAGCCGGGGTAGCGAAACGCCTACCCAAACGGCCCCGGCCCAGCGCATTGCCGATTTTGTGAACGGTAAGCTATCACCAGCGTTGTTGCCCACTTCGTACCAGCCCGGCCTGCTGTCGGCCGACATGGCCGAGGTGCTGCCCGACCACATTGCTCAACCCTTGCGGGCGGGTCTGCGCGATTTTGGCCGTAAAATGAAGGGATATCTGTCCAACGAAGGGCAGTTAATTGGTATCGAGAGCCGTACCTCGTCGCCGGTTCGGATTCCGCGCGACCGGCAGACCTGCGAGCACGTACAAACCCGACGCCTATTTCCCTGTGGCGAAGGCGCCGGGTATGCCGGGGGTATTGTGTCGGCTGCGATGGATGGCGAACGCTGCGCCGAAGAACTCGTAAAACTGTATCGCCCGTAAAACCATTGGCCACCGACGTAGAAACACGCGTCATGCGGCATTCCAAGAGATGACATCTCATTTGGAGAGATGTCATCTCTTCGGCTTCAGCCCAGGTTAACATGAGTTGTGAGAAATGGGGATTCGCACCCTAACTCACACTACTTTAACGTGAATTACGGATAATCTGTATTACAACCAGCTGTTTAACAAATGATTGCTGACGCAAGGGCCTTCGACAGGCTCAGGCTGACATTCGGCTTGAGCCTGTCGAAGGCCCTTGCGTCAGCAATTATCCATAACTCACACTACTTTAGAGAGATGCCATCTCTTTGAATGCCGAAAATTACTGCCGAACTAGCTTTCGGGTATAAGCCCGCGAGCCGGCTTCGAGCCGGAGGATGTAAACACCAGCCGGTAAACTACTCAAGTTCAGCTCCGTTTCGTACGTTGTTGAGGTCGACTCTGCAGACCAGGTACGGAGCGTGCGCCCATCAGGGGTAAACACGCCCCCCGTCACCAGAATTGGTTGCGGCAGCCGTTGCTGCGGCAGCCGATGCTGCGGCAGCCGTAATTGCACCCGGCTTACTCCATCAGTCGGATTAGGCATCACCGTCAGCGCGTCGGTATCGGAGGTGACCTCTTCGGGCCAATCGGTGGTTGTCGCCAATCGGCCACGGGCACCCGCATCGGTCAGAGTAGTACTCAGGGTAGCCCGGCAATTCTGGCTCGTCCCTGACCCAACCGTTACCGAATAGAGCCCTGCAGCCGAGGCTGTAATCCATTTGGCCGTAGCCCCAATCATCGCTTTTCCGTTGAACGACCATCCGAACGAAGGATTCGGATAATTACTCGATCCGGCCGTGAGCGTTGCCGTTCGGGTAGCCGACACCTGCGCGCTGCTGGCTACGAGCGTAGCCGCCGGGCGAGGGTACACGTACGCCCGCAACAGGGATGAGACCGCCGTTCGGCCGGTAGCGTCAGTCACTTCGAGCAGATACACTTTCTGGTCGGCAGCAGTGCCGGTTTGGGCATACGTAGCGGTGATGGTAGGTGCTAATCCCGTCATGTCGGTGACGGGTTGCCCTAAATTGAGCCAACGCATCCGATACGGGGCTTTCCCGCCAGAAACATCGGCCCCGAAGGCAATGGGCGAGCCTGCGCAATACTCATTTTTACCTTCAACCAGCCGGGCCGACACCACAAACTCTTTCAGGGCCTGATCGAGCACTACCGATCCAACGGCCGTACAACCAGTCGCGTCGGTAATGCGGAGCGAGTACGTACCCAGCTCTACCACCTTGATTGTGCTCGGATAACTGGCGGTGTTAGTCGTGTTGACTTCCTGCTGGGCTCCGATGGGTTTCACAATACCGCCCGCCGTTTGCACCGACCAGGTACCGGCATAGTAAGGGGCGGTGGGCCGGGGAAAGCCCCCCGTAACCTGCGCAGCCAGATTGGTCTCTATCACCCGGGCAGTGCCTTGCAGGCCGTTCTGCACTAGAATCGACACACGGGGTACGTCGTTGGCCACCTGCCAGCTATCCGTTGCCACACAACCATCGGCCACTCCCCGGACCGAGAGCGTGTACAGACCCGTTTGTTTCACCAACCGGATACTATCCGTAGAGCTGCCCGACAGCAGTGTACTGTCGCGCAACCACTGAATACTCTTGTAATAAATCTGTGTCACCTCGCCCACCTGCGTGCCGCCGTAGCCCGGCTGTTGGCGTCTGAACACCAGCACCGAGTCTTTTTGCGGGCAGTAAGCCAGGTGCTTACCCCGGCTGTCGGTTACCGAAGCAGGCGTTTGCGGACTGAGTCCAATGAGGCACTGACGCGGGGGCGCACCTGGGTTCAACGCAATCAGATTGGCTAAACCGCCACTGCTTCGGCGGGCCAGTACCCGCCCATTTACGACGCCCAGATGCACAGTTTCGGCCTGAGTGGTGACGTTAGTATTGAACAAACTAGCGGCCGATACCAGGCTGGCCACCGGCCGGATGGAGTCAGGGGCTGCGGCCGAAAGCAGCAGGAGTCCATTCCCGTCGAAGCCGTACAACCGCCCGCCTGAGCTGACCACCGCCCCCAGCCCGCCCGGCCGGAACCGGGCCTGCCCCACGCGAACTGTCCGGGCGGCTGTCGAGTCGATTTGCCAAACGTCGAGCTTGTAGCCCAGTGCGCGGCTACCCAGTCGCACGGCATTGTAAACCGGAGCCACCAGGCCCGCTTCGGTGCGGGTGAGGCCCACGGGATATGTCGACGAACCCAAATCGGCCAATGGCTGACGAACAAGGCCATCGGTGAGCCATGCCCGTACCCGGTCGGTCATGCGTTTACGAGTCAGAAAAACCTGCTTACCCGCCCCGCCTACTGGTTGGTGCGTGTATTGGTCAAGGCTATCGTCGAGCATGACGAGCCGGGCTGTAGCTGGATCAAAAGCCTGTACACTAAACCGGTTTGGCGTGGCGGCCATTGAGTCGGCGCGGGCTCCCACGAGCAACATACCACCCGGCCCGGCCACAAATTCGCTCAGTAGCTCCGAGCCCCGCAACAAACGGCCGGTACTCAGTTCGCGGTCGTACCGCCGAGCTAGGGTATAGCGGTCAGTGCGGGTATCAAGCCGCCACACCTCCTGATACCCCTTGCCGTTGTCGTTGGGCAGATCGGTCTGGAGCAGGAGCACGTATGGCCCCACCGACCCCATAGTAGCCACCTGTTGGGTACGTGTGCCGGAAGTCGGTTTTAGCATACCAATGCTCCAGATAAGTCGGGTTCGGCCACCGGTATCGCGCCGAAACAGGTTAGTATACCGGCTACGGGCGTCTTCGGTCTGAATACTATACAAAAGGCCACGGTCATCGGCCGACACCAACCCGAACACATCGGCACCCGGTTGGTTGACCACGATGCTCCGCACCGAGTCGCGGCTTACTTCGAGCAGACTGCAAAACGATTTACCGTTGCTCATGAAGGCCGTTTGCACAAACAACCGGTTGTTGGCTACCTGCACCCATTTGGGTTGTACGTTGAGATACGGACTGCTTTGCACGTTGAACGTACGCACCGCACCCGTTGCCCCGTCGGCTTCGATAAGGTAATTGGCCAACCCGTCGGACCAGAGAAGCAGTTTTTGGCCGTTGGCCGCAAACCGGCTGGGGTAACGCCCACCGCCCCCGTACAGAATATCGGCTTGCGTACCACTGCTCAGCACGCCCGGAATCAGATCAGTAACCCGTTGTGTACCGGTTTCGGTGCCGTCGGTACGCCAGAGTTCAATACCCGTAACCCCATCGTCGGCCCAGAAATACAGGCGATTCCCGTGCCTGAACGGCCGAAAATCGCGCAGGGCCAGCTTTACTTTGGCGGGGCTGAGGGTGTTCGCGTCGGTCAGGGCGCTATGGGTTGAGTCTGAAACGAAGGCGCTTGCCCGCCCCGGCCGAATGTCCTTGACCCGGCGGGTACCGGCCGGGGTGCCGTCGGTACGCCAGAGTTCGTACCCCGTTTGGCCGTCGTCGGCGAGATAAAATAAGGCCCCATCGAGTCTGATTTCGTGATAAGGCACCACAATGTCCGGGGCCGGGCGGGCCATCAGGGTGTCTAATCGTTGCGCTTGGGCTGCCTGCCGGGCAAATCCGCAAAGCAGGCAACAATAAACCACGAAGGCTGCTAACCGTGGAAAATTGTACTTCATGATAGGCTGAGTATGGAAAGGTTCTAATGCCCTGCCCGTTACCACAAACCATACCATATTTTACCCTTTCATTGACGCCAAGGCCAGCCCTAAGCCCAAAAAACACACAAGACGTTTATTGTCAACTAATTACAATGAAAATTTAGTGCGAAAATTTTCCAAGATTTCAAATCAGTAAAATTTCATTTATACTTGATTACCAACAGGTTAGCACCCAAAACTGATTCAGTGAAACACTTCAACCTTACCGGCTTCGAGCTGCTGAATAGTCTGGGCAAACAAACCAACCCGGCTTTTATCGTCCACAATCGGGTTACTCCGCAGATACAGTTTTTTGAGGTTCGGGAGGTTGGTTAGGCCGGGCGAAAGCGTTTGTAAATTGTTGCTGTTCAGGTCGAGTTCTTCGAGGGTCAGCATCCGGTCGAGCACGGGCGGGGTGGTGCTCAGGTAATTGTAGCTCAAATCGAGCAGGCGCAGGCTCCGAAACCGGTCGAACCGGTCGGGCAGGCCACCAATCTGATTATGGTGAGCATACAGCACCTGCAACCGCTTCAGGCGGGCGAGTCGGTCGGGTAAGGCTCGCAACCGATTGTGCGAAAGGGCCAGTTGCTCAAGCCGCCGGAGCCGCGACAGCCGGGCGGGCAGCTCGGTCAGGGTGTTGTAATACAGATCGAGCACCTTGAGCCGCCGGAGCCGCGTGAGCGAGGGCGGGCACTCGGCCAACCCGGCATTATACAGGTTCAGGTCGTTGAGTCGGTGTAGGCCCCGCAAATTGGCCGTTTTCAGCTTGTTATTGCCTATCCAGAGGCTTTCGAGCCGCCGGTTTTGGCGTACGCTCGCGGGTATTTGCGTCAGTCGGTTACCTTGCAGATTGAGCGCCAGCAAGTGCTTATTCGAGCTAAAAAACACACTATCGTCGGGCAGGGCATTGTAGAGCAAACTCAGCCGTTGCAGTTTCGGAAGGTCGGCCGTCAGACGGGCAGGCAAATGGCTGATTCGGTTTCTGGACAGGTCGAGTTCCTGCAAGTTGGGAAAACGGTACACTTCTTCAGGAATACGCCGAAGTTCGAGCTGATTGAAATAGAGTTTCGTGACGGTATCAGGGCGAGTAGTGTTCCGGGCCTGTTCCACCGAACTAAGTACCCCAGCCCCGGTGCGTACCGTTCGTTTTTCGGGAATGTTGCCCACATGGGTCATCTGATTCCGAAACCGGGTTGTGGCAGTTGCCGGAAACCGATTAGCCCGGTAGTATTGGGTTAGCTTTTCGAGAATCTGCGTTTTGGTCGAATCGGGCGTTGGCACGAGCCAATCCACCAGTACGGTAGTGGCCTCACCGGTTGGCTCGTAGTATTCGCGTAACCCAAAAGCCACCCGTTTCTGCGCCAGGTTATGCTCGCGGATAAACCCGTTGAATTGCTGTATAGCGCGCATCCGAAGCTCTTGCCGGGCTTTGGGCTGGCTCGCAAACAAGGTTTCGACGGGTGGATATTGCCGGTTCAGCGCAGCAAGGCTTACCCCCTGTTGGCTTGTGTCAGACAGACTGATGATGCGAGTTTGCGCGGGAGCCACCGAGCACCACACCAGCATAAAGAATAGGGTAACTAGCAACGGCTTCATACGCGAACGGTCTTTGTAGGAATACAACGATAAATATAGTTATTATTTCATGCCGTTGTTGAAGTTTTTAAATTTCCGGCTCATCGGGTTTTGTCAGTCGTACCCCGGCCTACGCGGCCCGGCCTGCGCAGCCCGTCATTCCGCACCGTTTTGCCAAACAACCTTTATGAATCATTCGTTGACACGCTATGCAAACGTTCCCCTCAACCGCCACCCGAACCAACGGCGCTGCCCGGTCGGTAGCCCCCGTAGAGTCGCCTGATTTTTACGACATTGATGATTTGCTCACGCCCGAACATAAGCTTGTCCGGTCGTCGATTCGCCACTTTGTGAGCCGCGAAATCACGCCCAACATCGAGGAGCAGGCACAGAAGGCCGAATTTCCGGCGAGCATCGTGCCGAAGTTTGGTCAGATTGGTGCGTTTGGGCCAACCATTCCGGTTGAGTACGGGGGCGGTGGCCTCGACTACATCTCGTACGGCCTGATGATGCAGGAAATTGAGCGGGGCGACTCCGGTATGCGCTCCACGGTATCGGTGCAAAGTTCGCTCGTGATGTACCCGATCTGGGCGTTTGGCTCCGATGAGCAAAAACAGAAATACCTGCCCCGCCTGGCTAAAGGCGAGTTACTGGGGTGTTTCGGGCTGACCGAGGCTAACCACGGCTCCAACCCCGGCGGTATGGAAACGAGCTTTGTCGAAACCAGTTCGGCGTATATTCTGAATGGCTCGAAAATGTGGATCACCAACGCTCCACTGGCCGACATTGCCGTGGTGTGGGCCAAAAACGAGCAGGGCAAAATTCGGGGGCTTATTGTGGAGCGCGGCATGGAAGGGTTCTCCACGCCCGAGATCCATAACAAATGGTCGCTGCGGGCGAGCATCACGGGTGAGCTGGTGTTTGAGGATGTGCGCATTCCGAAAGAGAACATCCTGCCCGAATCGGGGGGACTTCGGAGTCCGCTACAGTGCCTCGATCAGGCCCGGTACGGCATTGCCTGGGGGGCTATCGGGGTAGCAATGGACTGCTACGAAACCGCCCGGCGCTACGCTCTCGAACGGATGCAGTTCAGCAAACCGATTGCCTCGTTTCAGCTGGTGCAGAAAAAACTGGCCGAAATGCTCACCGATATCACCAAGGCCCAACTGGTGTGCTGGCGGCTCGGTATGCTCAAGAATGATAACCGGGCGACAACGGCTCAGATTTCGATGGCCAAGCGCGACAACGTAGCCATGGCCCTGCGGGTAGCGCGCGAAGCCCGGCAGATTTTGGGGGGCATGGGTATTGTAGGCGATTTCCCGATTATGCGGCACCTGATGAACCTCGAATCGGTAGTGACCTACGAGGGTACGCACGATATTCACCTGCTTATTCTGGGTGCCGAGATCACGGGAATTCCGGCTTTTAAATGAACAATGGTGAATGAACAGTGAACAATGAAAAATGCATAATGAAACGGTTGATTATCAGTAGGTAACCCGATTGTTCATTGTTCATTATTCATTCACCGTCCATTATTCATTGTTCATTCTCTTAGTATCAAGGGCTTTGACAAACTTTTTGGCCCGTTGGGTATAGCTCGGCTAACACAAAAGGCTGAGTCACAGTTGTCCCCTTAGCGCCAACCGGCGGGTCTTTCCGGCTCCGTCGGTTGGCTATTCCTCTTGTTCCACTTCCGCTTCCGACCACCCGTGCAATTTCTCAGCGACCTCCTCGAACACCCTTCCTTGTTCGCCTACTTCTCGGGCGCGAACAACTACACCTGGCTCCAGTTCCGAAATGGTGACCGCCGACTGCTGGCCAAACCGTTGACGTACTTCGAAGAGCGCCTGCCTTCGTTTATTCGGGTGCATAAAACGGTGCTTATCAACCCGGTTTTTATTGCCACCGTGTTGCCGCCCCCCCGCCCGAAAATGCCGGGCCTCGTCAGAATGCAGGACGGTGCCGAACTCCCCGTGAGCCGCCGACGGTGGACTGAGGTAGGCCAACAGCTATTGAATCAGGCTGGCCATACGGCTACCCTACCCGTGGCCACGCCGGGTATTCGGGCGGTGGCCACGCTTCGTATGCTGGTGGTGATGACGGGCAACGCCTTGTTGCTCACCCGCGAACGGGTAGAGCGGTTCGGGGCCCATTGCCAGATTCAGTCGGTGGAGCTGGGTGGAGCATTAGCTACCGATTTGCTGCAACGCCCGGTCCACAAAAATCCGTCGCTTATTTTGCTCGATGCCCGCACCAACCGCGCGGATCGGAGCCTGACGTTGCGGTCGCTCAAGAGCCACCCGAAATTGCAGAACATACCCGTAATCTGGCTCGCTTCGCCCGACGATGACCCCGACCAACCGTACACGCTGGGTGCCAATTCGGTTGTCCAAATTCCTGACGATCCGAAGTTGTTTGGGCAGGCCATTGAGCAACTATGCCGGTATTGGTTGCTGGTCGCACAGCCGATGTTGGCTATTGGGTAAGCGGTTAGCGCATACCCGGCAGCACCACCGTTTCCCACCAATACGTTCGGAAAGTTTCGAAATAGGCGATCCAGTCGGGGTAACCACTCGGCTTTACCACGTACGACGCGCACCCCATATCGTAGGCTTGTTCCACATCGCTCGGGTTATCCGAATAACTCAATAAAACTACGGGGACTTTACCGTGGGTAGCCGCTTTTTGATGGATTGTTTCAAGTATAGTCCAGCCATCGTCGCGGCCGGGCAAGTACAGGTCCAGCAAGATCACTTTAAGCAATTTCCAACTACTGCTGGTGTACTGCTCCAGTTGAGCGAGGGCTTCGTCTTTTGAGCCAACCAGTACAGGTTTTACTTCGGGAAGGCACTGTCGAATGGCCTTTTCGATGATTTGGCCGTGATCGGGATCGTCTTCGATGATTAACAGCTGCGCATTCCTGAAATTGGTCCGGGGCGATGCGTCGCCGGGTAACTTTCTCATTTTTTTATGGGTTTGGGTGGAAACCAGCCATAACGCAGTGGGTAAATATGGCCAGTATGTGAACCCTAACGTACTACGAGTATACGTCGAAAAGCCCACATTGCCAACTATCCGACCTAAATCACTCTGCCTGCCCCGAAGCCCATACGACAAAAGTCCCGGCCCAAAACAGAACCGGGACTAACAAACAAAACTCTGTCAATCAATAGATTTTTCGAGACGTCGCTATCCACGTTCAGTACTGGACATTCGGACTTCAGACACTGGACGTTAGACTTACTACCATTCTGTAGGGAGGTCTAATGTCCAACATCTAATGTCCAGTACTGAGCTATCCGCGTACAAACGGCCCGGCAATAGCCAGAACCTGCTCTTTGGTGAGTGGCTCGTCGTAGGCTTCGCGAACCACGCGCTCCACAGTTTGCCCCACGTTACCCTCGCGCTGTACCAGCTTAGGGCCTACAACCGGGGGCAAATCGACCGTCCATTGCATGGTGGGGCTTTCGCCCATGTACACGGCTGCGGGAGCGCCACCGGTCTCCTGCTCCGATGTCCAGACGCGTAGCCCCCGAATCAGGCGCACCTCACCCGCGTGCCGAGCCTCTACCGAGTGAATTTTGAGCGCAGCCAGCAACACATCGCGGTTACCTTTCAGCCGGGGAGCCTGTCCTTTGTACGCCCGCACGCCCAAATCCTCAAATGCCTGTGAGAGCACCAGAAATGTCCCGTAATTACTAAACGCCGTGGGGAAACGGCCACCCGCGGTAAAATCGAACGTGGGTTTCGGAATGGCGCTCCCCCCCAGTGCCGACCGCAGAAAATCGACGTGCTGCCGCTCGTGCTCACCAATCTTGGCAAACACATTCCGGTCATTGGCCGGAATCAGCCCCGGCGTATTGAGGCCAATAGCGTAAAACTCTGCTTCGAGGTATTCGAGCAGCAGAGCAAAGTTGAGCACATCGGCCACATCGCCATCGGCGGCAAAGGCCTTATTGAGCGTAGCCGCCAGCAGACCCGTCGACCCGGCAGCGGCTACCGCTGTTGTTTTGAACAGTTTCCGACGCGATACGGTAAACTTTTCGTAAGCCTCAGCATCGCGTTGTTCTATTTCCGAAAGTATGTTGAATAAATTCATAAACGTCTTGTTGTTAAGAAGTTGGCAGTTGAGTCAGTTCACAGCCACGGAGTGCCCTCGTCCACTCAATACGTTGGCAGGTTGGCTATGCTGATTTTCTGTTTGATATACTTCTGTGCGCGGGCTACCACTTCGCCGGGGGTCAGGTGCCAGTCGCGGCCCTGCGCGTCAACCAACTCATGGCTCAACGCAAACGGTGTTTTGGGGGCGATCATGTGCCGGGCCAGGGTGGCGTGCCGAGCCTCAATAGACACCATTTTGCCGGCAATTTTGAGCACTTCCACATCGTGAATGAGCGGTCCGGTGCCGTTGAAAGCAGCCACCCCCACATTTTCAAACTGCTGTGCCGCATCGAACACACTGTTGCGATTGCTGAAATCAACACTACTAAAATCGAAGTCGAGCATTGGGATAGCCATACCGCCCAAAAACGTCTTGAAAAATTCGCGGTGGGCCACTTCATGATCGTGCAGCTCAGCCAGCACCTTGCGGTCTTCAGGCGTCACGTTCATGGCTCGTTGCAGGGCCGTGGCATAAAAGGCGGTTTCGAGTTGATCGAGCGTGTAGGCCAGATTCGAGATACCAATATCGCCCGAACCCAGGTCAACGGTTCCGTCGGGGAGCACCTCGGCCCCCAGGCGGGCCTGCCGCTTACCCGTCTGCGGATCAACGAGTGGTTCGCGGGTACAGGAAGCCAGAAAAGCAGCCGTAGAGGCCGATACCAGGCCAAGCTGACGCATAAAAAGCCGCCGTTCGACCGAGGGAATAGCCGGTACACTCGGCCCGACTGCCGGGCGCAGTAGTTGATCGTTGTTTTTCATAAAATTGGAAGTTGTTGAGCATGAAAAAGGACTGTTTATGCCAGAACCCGGCCCTATTCAAAAAGTCTATTAAGTCCGTAGAAAATATTTAAAGACAGTAATATGTAGCCGGGGCTGTAGCTATAAACCCACCGGCCCAGGCCAGAACACCCGCCATTTTCGACTGACACAACACATTAAAATTCAGTAGTTTACCGGCAAAAATAAACTACTTACGCTGCGCCAGGCATCAACCCATACAGGATACAATTCCCTATTCCTCAAAATGAGGATTCGGCCGACGAGAAGTTTTTGCGGGAATGATAGAGGAGTTAAGGGGTTGAATGGGTGAATCATTCCTCCGACCCTATGCACGAGAAAGATATTGTCAACGCCAGCCCGCCAGTGGCCCGGCTGGATACCCGGCTGGCCAACTGGATGGCCCGTCACGGCCTCACCCTGCTCCGGCTGGCGCTGGGGGTTGTCTTTTTGTGGTTCGGTGGGCAAAAGTTTTTTCCGGCCCTGAGCGAAGCCGAAACCCTCGCCATTCGCACCATCGACAAACTTAGTTTTGGGATGCTTTCGGCCGATACCAGCCGGATTATTTTGGCTATTTGGGAGTGCCTGATTGGCCTGGGCCTACTCTCAGGGCGGTTTATGCGCCTGACCCTGGGGCTATTGTTTCTACAGATGATCGGTACGTTTCTGCCACTTGCTTTTTTCCCCGACGAGACCTGGAAATACCCCTTCGTCCCGACACTTGTGGGTCAATACATCATCAAAAACGGGGTGCTGGTATCGGCGGGTATTGTGCTGGGCGCAACGGTCCGGGGCGGTAAACTCATTGCCGACCCGAACGCGGCCCGCGAAGCCGAACGCAAACAGGCCAAGGCACCATCGGCCGCGAGCCGGTAGGGTTTATAGTTTTTGACAGCCGCCAAAAACCATAAACCCTACACCTCGGCTCCGACGAGATAATGCGCCTGAATGTCGCGGGCGAGCCGCTGTAATATACTCTGAAGCTCGTCGGGCGACTCGACCGTGACGGCCGAGCCGAACGCCAGCAGCCAACGCGCCAGCCCCCACAGGTACGGTGTACAGAGATGCATTCGGACCCGGTCGCCGAGGTCTTCCTCTTCCGAAAAGCCCCAACTATGCCGTTGGTCGTTCAGAAACCGCACCACCGACTTATCGAACACCACCGTCACGTTGGTAAGGGGCATATCGGAATGCATCTGATCGAGATATTGGCGTAAGGTCATCCGGGCATGACGGGCAAACCGTTGGCCCGTATCTGTCAGCTCATGAATCCGGTCCACACGAAAGTCGCGGTAATCCTGCCGGTGTCGGCAAAAGGCAATCAGGTGCCACGCCATGCTGTAATGATAAAGGCCCACGGGCTCCACTTCGCGCCAGCTTTCGGCATCGGTATAGCCTGCCTGATAGTGCATTCGGAGTATGTGCTGCCGCCCAATGGCCTGCTGAATGGTGTTGAGCAAACCACCCGCTCGGTATTTACCCGTTACCGGCTTCTGAATAGCCACCTGCGGAGCCAGTTCATCGAGGTGTTCCTGATCCGTTTGTTTGAGCACCGATTTGATCTTGTACAGGGCCGAGTCGAAGGCCGTTTGCACCGATTCGTCGGCCCAGTTTTCAATCAGTTTGGCGGCAAATACCAACGCGCCCGCTTCGGCATTGGTAAACATGACCGGAGGCAGGTGGTAATCGGTCAGGAAGTAGCCCACCCCGGCCTCGGCCCCAATGGGCACACCGGCTTCTTCGAGCGAGCGAACATCGCGATACACAGTACGTAGGCTAATACCGAAACGGTCGGCCAGTTCCTGTGCCCGCACCACCCGCTTGGTTTGCAGGTGAATCAGAATAGCCGTCAGGCGATGGAGACGCTGCATGGAAAAAGGCGAACACAGCCCCGTCCCGGCGGGCGGGTACAGCGGGGCCGCGTTCTCGAAAAGGAATAGTCAGATACGGCAATTTACGAAATTTTGCCCACCTCCCGAAACCCGAAAGCCCTCTTTTGGGGGCATTTTTAGCCAATAGTTTCTCCTCTATCGGCCGGGTGAATAGAGGCCATTTCGTCGGGGCTGAGGCCGTAGAGAGCACCTACCAACGTCGATACTTCGGCCTCAAGCCCCTCGGTACTGTTCCCAGCTGCCCGCAAGGACAGAATCTGATCGACCAGTGCCACAACAGATGCCTGTTGCTCAGGGGTGGCAGATGGGATCGGAATCTGCGCCCAACGGTCGGGCCGGGACCGGGCGGGGCCTTTGGGGGTTACGGGGGCCGTTACACGCAGAAAATACCCCACTACTGCGCTGTTCAACACGGCCAGCAGGTACCGGTCGCCCGACCCGATGACAAATGTTTTGTCGAGTGGGTACGTGTTGGCATCCGCCAACGCAAAAACCGGGGCCGGAACCGCCGGATTAAACACGATATACGGCTGCCGAAACTGCGCGACGGCAGCATCGGTCTGGAGTTCCCACCAAAACACGCCCTGACTAACCCGCGCCTGCGCTTTAGCCGCAAACGGTTTCAGCCAGTTGTACACAGCCGGATACGTTTCGGCCAGCCAGGTTTCGGGCTCTGTTTCACCCCTTAGCTGCGTGGTCAGGCCCCGTTCCAACGCAATCAGAAACCGCGTGGGTGGGTCAACGGTGTACCCTCGAATAGTGCGCGGCAACACAACGGGTTTCAGCACTTCGGCCGAGCGGGGGTCTTCGGCCACCAGCCGATTGTGGATTTTAGCGTCGACAACAAAGGCTTCGTCCAGACCCGTTTTGATACCACTCCCCAGCCGCCCGGCCACGTAATTGGTAAGCGGTTGCCCGGCCTGCCGAATGCGCGTCAGCAGATTTTGCCCGGTAGGGTCCGACAGAAGCCACCCGTCGTCGGGCAGCGAATCGGTCGGGATCACAAACGAGCGAGTATCACTTTCAGACGTGTGAGGTGGCAAGGCCCTCCGTTGAGCCACCCGGAAACTACCGACAGCAGGGGCTTTGCGCAGGTGCAGTACACAAACCGGCCCCTCTCCGGCCGGGTCGTCGCCCAGATCGGTCACCTGCTCAATGGCCACACCTGTTTTCAACCAATGTCGCAGATTGGCGCCGTGCGGGCTGCGCATCCAATCGGTGGGCAGCACACAGGCCAACTGCCCGCCCGGCCGCAGCAGGTTCAGCCCCTGCTCCACAAACAACCCATAGGCTCCAATACCCAGCGTGTAGGTATTCGGAAACGATTTACTCAGCACGGCCCGGCGGCCTGAAGGCTCATCGGGACCGGTGATTGGCGGACGACTCAGCACCGCATCGAAGCCGACAAATACCCCGGCCTCATCGAGCACTTCGGGAAACATAAAGCGCCATTCCACCGCCTGCTCGTAAGGTCGTTGTTTGTCGGCCAACGCTTTTTTCCGGGCAACCAATTGGTCATCCAGTGTTTGCAGCCGGTTGTCGTTTTCTACAAAATCGAAGGTGAGGGCAAGTTGCGCCCGCCGGGTTTCGAGTTCGCGAATCTCGGCATAGTCTTTCCGGTCGATCAGGGCCAACTGCGGCAGGAGAGCCTCAAAATCGGCCATTCGGGCTTGTAACTGGGCTTTTTCTGCTTCCTCCCTACATGGCGGGTACGCCAGTCGGTCGGCCCGATACTGCCGAAACGCCCCCGCAAATTTCTCGCGCAGGCTTACATTACGCACCGCATCGGGCCGAAACCCAAGGCCCAGCTGGCCTATAAGTGCATGGCCAACCTTGAGATTAGCGTCCAGATTTGGCAAGTTCGGCAGCAACCAGCCCGCTTTCCCGCCGGTGGCGTAATAAGTGCTTTTGAGTAATTCGAGCCCCAACCGTAGGCGGGCCATGCTCACCGCCAGCGGGTCGGAATCCACGCCAACGAGACAGTTCTGAATCAACACCAGCTTTTCGGCAAACAGGGTTTCCTGCACCCGCTGCTTTTCGGAGGCTGCCGGTGTCCGTCGGCGCCCGGCCGACGCGCGCTCCACGGGTTGGCCCGCACCCAACCGGCTTTGGGCAGTTGTTGGTTGATAGGCAAACACCTCACCATCGGCAGTCCAGACCACCAGATCATCCTGCTCCACCGATACCGTGTAGCCACTCAGCAATCGGCCGGCCGGGTCGGTCAGAATCCCCAACTCGGCTTTAATCGCGATCAACTCGTGCAGAGCCGACACCAGCAAATGCCCACCGCCCACGGCCGGATCTACCACGCGCAGGCTGTTTATGAGGGCATTGGCTTCGCCCGGTTCTACGGTCTGAAGCTGAGTGCGCAGGTCGGTCAGGTCGGAGCACGACAAGCCAAACCGCTCGTTGAACCGTTGCACCACCAGCCGCCGGATGGGTTCGCGCACGGCCTCAACAGCCACCCAACCGGGCGTGTACGCGGCTCCCGTACGGGCATTACTCAACAGGTCGAGCACCAGCCCAAGGGCCGTATGGCTCAGCGGGGGCTTGTTGTCGATCTGAATGGTAGCCGCGCCTTCGGTAGCAAAGTCGTAGCTATCCAGCAGAGCCAGCAAGTACGTCAGCGTGGGCAGCTCGCCCGTTTGCTGGTCGCCCGATGGGGTTTTCAGGATTGTTTGGTCAAACAGCGGCAAGGCGAGCCGGTCGTTCAGCGCACTCACCCGAAGCACCCGCTGTTCGAGCGGAGTGGGTTCAAACAACGCACTGTTCAGGTAAGGAACAGTCGCATCGGACCCGTACCGGCTCATCACCCCCGCCGACCGCTCTGAGACAGGCACGGCTATTACATCGAAAAACAGCTCGCCCAGCTCGGCAAAGGTGCGTAGCTGACGGGGCGTCAGAAATACCCCCTCGCGGTTGTAGCCCTGATAGGTTTGCAACTGTCCTTCGAGCCGTTTCAGAAACAAGACCCGGCCGAGCCAGGTAAACAGCAGTTCGAGGGCCACGCGGGTTTCCTGCCCTTCGGGGTCGGGGCCGTAGAGGAGAGGGTCGGGCAGATGGGCCAAAGCACCGGTGGTTCGCAGACACGCCACTATGTTTTCGAGCCAGGAGCCCGGTTGTCGGTCGGGTTCAGGCAGGCGTTCGAGCCGGGGTATGCCGCCCGATACGGTCCGCTGCAGGCCCAGCACATGCAGCAGTTCATCGACAAACAGCTTGTTGATCCCGTCGCCATTGTCGGTGGGGGGCAACTGGAGCAGGTGTTCGGGCGAAAACAACTTGTAGACCGGAATCAGCGGGAGCCAGTCGGCGGGATTATCGGTGCGGGCCGCGTTTTCGAGTTCGCGCAGGTTAAGCCACGTAACAGGCACCTCATCGTCCATGTCGCGCAGAATCCGGGCCGCTTCGCTGAAGAAAAAAGCGTTGTCTTTCTGTTGTTGCCTCTTCACCTGATACAGCTTTCGCAGGCGAGGGTTCTGGTAAAAAAACCGCCGGAAATCGGCTTCGGCAAAGAAAAACCAGTTGTACACATCGGTAATGACCAATCGCGTAAATGGGCGGTCGGGCCGACGTTCGGCTTCTTCGAAATAATACAGAATAAGCTCGTGGAGCGACTTGACGTTGTTTTTCAACATGGTCATCATCTCTCCGGCAAACACTTTCTTGGCCGCAATAAGCACACCGGGCGAGGCTTCGGGGCCTGTATAAATCACCAGATCGTTCTGATCACGGCTAGCCACCGCCAGCCCCGAATCGGCATCGTAAAATGTACTGTTCAGAAACTCGGTGATTATTTTCCGCTGGTACACCTCCGACTCCCCCTCGTCGAGCCGGGCCAATAGCCGCAACAGGGCCTGTCGGAACCGGTCGAAATGTTGGTGGGGAATGGATTGTTTGGCGTACGCTTTATCCAGTGCCTGAGCCGGCTTACGGGGTTGGAGCCTCATGGAACAAAGTTACACACGGATTGGATGAGATGTTAACGGCCCTCGGATGGGTTGCGAGGAAGCCATTGAATAGCACGCAGATGACGCGAATAGGCCAGATCAGCGCAGATAAGTGCCGTGACAGGTAGGTACACGGATTGAACGGATGATGTAAACCTGCAGCGTTCCCCTCAGGCAAACCAAATTCGTGTATATCCGCTAAATCTGTGTTATCCGCGTGCAAACATCCATTCTGCCGAATTCATGTCACCCGCGTGGTATTCATTTCAATCACCTCGTGCGGTGGTCATCCACAATACCCTGCATCATCCAGTTTGCCAGTGCCTGCCGGTTCGACGGAATCAGGAACCGACGTTGGTCAAGCTTATTCTGGATGTTGCCCAACTCGATAAAGACCGTAGGCGGATGGCTATTTTTAACCACATACAGCGTGTTCCGGGCCGATACGTTACCTGAGTAGGGTCGGTCGGGCTGGTAGCGTTTGTAATTGGCCCGAAAGCGTCGGTGAATGTGCCGGGCCAGCCGCACCCCCGATTTACTTTGGCTGTGATGGTAAAAAAACACGTCGATTTTCTCGCCCACGCTCCGGCTGTCGACGTGAATGGTAATAAACCGCTGAAACCGCCCTTTGTGTCGGGCATAGAGCCGATTCACGGCCGAGGTGGTCTGATCGAGCCGGGCATTCTGATCGAGCGGGATACGCTGACGCGGGTAAGCCACCTCGTCGCGGTCAATTTTGAGGATAGCCTCATTCCGAATCCCATCGTTTGGGTCGTGCACAATCATGTACACCGTAGCTCCCTGTTGTTTCAGCAGGTCGGCCAGGCGGATGGTCACATCGTAGGCATACTCATCTTCGGGTAGCAGGTGCTTACCGTAACGGCCAATGGCACCGGGGTCGGGGCCACCATGCCCCGAGGCCAGGTAATACACCGCTCCGCTTAACGGTTTACGGCTCGCTGCCGACTGCTTCTTAGCCAGTTTCTTCGGGTTCTTCCCCCGGCGTTTATCAGGCTGTTCGGCTGCGGATTCAGGTCGCTTGCGGGGGGCAGCCGCCGATTCAGGAGAACGGTTTACGCCGGTCAGAAAGCCGGGCGGACTCAGGGCCGAGAGCACGCAAACGAGGGCAAGAAGGAGTGTCTGCAAATTGATGATTTGTTGTGAAACGAAGCGGAGGCACTGATAATCAGAACAAAAGCCCTCCAAACGAAGCCGCAAAAATACGGCTTCCGGCTCCGGGGCGCAAGCCGATAACTAATCCTTCGTTTAGTCCCGAACCAACGGCACACCCGGCAGGGCATCAAAAACATGAGTCATCCCGAATTTTAGGTTAGGGGGAGGTTCCTTACTCGAACGCCCCGTTAGGGGCCCAATATGGGTAGCAAAGACGTCTCCTCGGAACACCAGAGCCCCGAAGGGGCGTAACTTTTTTAAGGTTACGCCCCTTCGGGGCTCTGGTGTTCGGTCTATTTTTCGGGTTAGCTACCAACATTAGGCCCCTAACGGGGCAACCAAGGAGGAACTTGGGTTAAAATCAGCAAGAACTCGAAAATTCGGGATGACTCATGTTGGTTTATTATCCGAACGACCCCTTACGCCAGGGTAGCGTCGACCGAGATGCTGGTGTTGAACAGCTTCGAGATGGGGCAGTTTTTCTCGGCATGGGCCACTAGTTCATCGAACTTCGCCTGGTCGAGGTTGGGGACACTCGCCTTGAGCGTCAGCTTCGAGCTGCTGATACCGCCATCTTCGAGCGTAATATCGCAACGCACGTCGAGGGTATCGGCAGCAAAACCCGCCTGTTGGATATTAAAGGCCAGTTGCATGGCAAAGCAACCAGCGTGGGCAGCTGCTACCAGCTCTTCGGGGTTGGTACCGATACCATCTTCAAACCGGGTGTTAAACGAGTACTGCGTCTGGTTCAGTACCGTGCTGGCGGTAGTCAGCGTGCCTTTACCATCTTTGCCAGTGCCGGCCCAGTGTGCCGATGCGTTGCGGGTAATTTTCATGATGTGCGACTTAAGTTGGTTTATGTTTCAATTTGATGACTCAAAAGTAGACAGGCCTTCTGCCTTTATTTTTCACATAGGTTAAAAAGCGATAGCCTGACGTATACGCTGCGACGTCTGACCTATAACTCGCTACTTTAGGCTTTGTTTTGGCCCGTTATCACTGAACTCCTCTCTATGTCTCCGTCTCAGCAAACGATACTCCATCACCATTTACACCAATTTGCCCAGCTTACCGAGACCGACCTGTACCTGGCCGATCCGCTCTGGCAGAGCCGGATTATTCCCCGACAGGGCTTATTTACGTTTAGCCATTCGGTTTGCCGACACGTTGGCTTTGTGCTCAACGGCATATTCCGGGTGTATTACATCGACCCCAAAACGGAGCAAGAGCATAACCTGTATTTCGTGGCCGAACACACGTTTCTGACCTCCCTCAAAAGCCTGTTGACCCAAACCACCTGCCCGTACCTGATCGAAGCCCTCGAAGATACTGAGCTGCTGGTCATTGAACACGACCGGCTCCGCGAGCTCTACACCCAATCGCACGGCTGGGAACGGTTTGGGCGGTTACTGGCCGAGCATTATTTTCTGCTTAACCAAACCCGGTCGGAGAGTTTGCTAACCCAATCGGCCGAGGAGCGTTACGTGGACCTTTTAACCCGGCAACCCGATATTCTGAACCGGGTTTCGCTCGGACATATTGCCTCTTATCTGGGCATTAAAGGGCCATCGCTGAGCCGCATCAGGGCGCAGGTAGCGCACCGATAAGGGGTAGCCCCCTCCCCGGCACTCCTGTGTGCCGTGCATTAAATTTTTACGGCAAATTTCGTTTTCAATAATCTGTCATTTACTTTTCGGGTACGTACACGTTACCTACTTAACTACTCTTTTGCCGAATTTTATATGGCTCACCCTACTTTCCACCTTTTTTTCGTCCAACGAGTTAACCTAACCTCTGTCAACGATCCTGTCGGCACTACCGCCAACCGACCTGGCTATCAGGCTCCTGTGCAGGTCGTTTTACTGGCGGCTAATCAACCAGCAAACCTTTTTCCCGGATCTTGTTTCGGGTACGTACCCCAACCGGCAAGCCTGCGTATCATTTACAGCTGAAAACCGGGCTCTGGCCGGGCAGTATCCCACCCCTATCCGGCTGCTTTAGTGTCTATTCCTAAGTTCCCAACGTACACTCATCTAATTCGATCAACCTGATTCGCTTCCATCAAGATGCCTCAACACACACACAACCCAACCGAACCCAACGCCGTTGCGCAACAGCCCTCCCGCCGAACCTTTATGGGACAGGCATTGGCTGGTACAGCGGCCCTCACCCTCGGCGGTATATTGCCCGGTTTTAGCCCGAAAAGTTACGCCCGGATTCAGGGTGCCAACGACCGCATTCAGGTGGGCATGATGGGTGTAAACAGCCGGGGGCTGGCCCTGGCGAGCAACTTTGCCCTGCAACCCAACTGTCAGGTTCGTTCGGTTTCTGACGTAGACACGCGCGCGGCCGACAAATGTATTGCCGCCGTTGAGAAGCTGGCCGGGGCCAAACCGCAGGTCGTACCCGATTTCCGGAAAGCCCTGGAAGACAAAGACCTCGATGCCCTGATTGTGGCCGCACCCGATCACTGGCACGCACCGGCCGCCCTGCTGGCCTCTAAGGCGGGCAAACACGTGTACCTCGAAAAACCCTGTTCGCACAACCCCCACGAAGGCGAACTGCTGGTGGCCGCCCAGAAAAAATACAAAAACGTGATTCAGATGGGCAATCAGCGCCGGTCGTGGCCCAACGTAGCGGCCGGGGTAATGGCCGTCCGCGACGGCATCATCGGGCGGCCGTACTTTGCCAAAGGCTGGTACACCAACAACCGGCCTTCCATCGGAACGGGGAAAGCATCGGCCGCTCCGTCGTGGCTCAACTACGACCTGTGGCAGGGGCCCGCGCCCCGGCAAGCCTTTAAAGACAATATTCTGCACTACAACTGGCACTGGTTCTGGAACTGGGGCACGGGCGAATCCCTCAACAACGGCACGCACATGCTCGACCTGATGCGCTGGGGCCTGAACGTCGACTACCCCACCCGCGTGACCTCAACAGGAGGCCGCTACCGGTATCAGGACGATTGGGAGACGCCCGATACGCAGGTCATCAGCCTTGAATTTGCCAACAACACCGGCATGACCTGGGAGGGCCGCAGTTGTAACGGGCGTACGGTCGAAGGCAGCAGCGTAGGGGTCATTTTTTACGGCGACAAAGGGGCTCTGCAAATCGACGGGGGCAATGCGTACAAGGTGTACGACCTCGATAATAACCTCGTAAAAGAGGTTAAAAACGACCTGGCCATCAACGCCCGCGACCGCATGAACCCCTCGCAAGCCCTCGATGCCCTGCATATTCAAAATTTTTTCGACGCCATTCGGAAGGGCGCGGCTCTCAACTCCGACATTCTGAGCGGGCATCAGAGCACCCTGCTTTGTCAGTTGGGCAACATCGCTCTGCGGTCAGGCAGTACGCTCGATGTTGACCCCGCTACCGGACGTATCAAAAATAACAAGGCCGCCGAGCGATTCTGGAAACGCGAGTATCAACGCGGCTGGGAACCAACGGTGTAAATACGTTAAGTAGGTTTGGGTTTCGGGTTTAATGTTTCACACAATTTGTTATCTGATAACGAGTAGCCAAACCAAATAACAAACCCTAAACTACTTTAAACCAAACCCTTACAAGTGGACAGTCAAGCATTTACTCAGTACTGGACATTATATGTTGGATAGTAGACGTTAGACCTCCCTCTATAAAGGTAATAAGTCTAACGCCCAGTGTCTGAAGTCCGAATGTCCAGTACTGAAAAGCGTTTAAGGAGCGAAACTGGCCTTACCAAAACCCGGAGCGCCGGCCGCTAAAAACCATTAACCAGCATTAAGCATGAAAAATAAGCCAGAGGTTGTTGAAGTCAGCTCCCTCAGCGAACGCGATACGTTGGTATCGATTCTGCTGATTGGGGTGCTGTTCTTCGTATTCGGGTTCGTAACCTGGGTCAACGCCATTCTGATACCCTACTTCAAAATCGCCTGCGAGCTGACCAACTTCAGTTCGTATCTGGTCACGTTTGCCTTCTACATTTCGTACTTCATCATGTCGGTGCCGTCGTCGTACCTGCTCAAGCGGGTCGGCTTCAAAAAAGGCATGATGCTGGGATTCTGGGTGATGGCACTGGGGGCCTTCATTTTTGTACCGGCCGCCCTCGCCCGTTCGTATCCGACGTTTCTGCTCGGCTTGTTTACCATCGGTGTCGGGCTGGCCATTTTGCAAACAGCGGCTAACCCGTACATCACCGTTCTGGGGCCTAAAGAGCGGGCGGCTCAACGCATCAGTATCATGGGCATCTGCAACAAGGGCGCGGGTATTCTGGCTCCGTTACTGTTTGCGGCCGTGATTCTGCGCGCTACGGACACCGACCTGTTCAGCCAACTCGCCACCATGCCTGCCACCGAAAAAGCAGCCGCCCTCGACGAGCTGGTGCGCCGGGTTATTGTTCCCTACTCGGTCATCGGCACCGTACTGATTGGGCTGGGGATTCTGGTACGGATATCGCCCCTGCCCGAAATCAACACCGAGCACGAAACAGCCGATGTAGCCGCGGCCAACGTCGACAAAACCTCAATTTTTCAGTTTCCGCACCTGATTTTAGGGGCCCTGGCCATTTTTCTGCACGTGGGTACACAGGTTATCGCCATCGACACCATTATCGGGTACGCGGGCTCTATGGGTATTCCCCTGCTCGACGCCAAAGTGCTGCCTTCGTACACCCTGTTTGCTACCATTTGCGGCTACATCATCGGTATCGCCCTCATCCCGAAAGTTATCAGTCAGGTAAACATGTTCCGAATCTGCACGGTGCTGGGGATGGTGTTTACATTACTGATTCTGTTCAGCCGGGGCAACCTCGCGGTGCTGGGCCTGCAAGCCGACTTGTCGGTCTGGTTTGTGGTCTTGCTGGGCCTTGCCAACTCGCTCGTCTGGGCCAGTATCTGGCCGTTGGCACTCGACGGACTGGGTCGGTTTACCAAAGTGGGGGCCGCCCTGCTCATCATGGGCCTTAGCGGCAATGCCCTGCTGCCCTTGGTGTATGGCCTGCTGGCCGATCAATACGGCCTGCGCGAAGCTTACTGGGTTCTATTTCCCTGTTATCTGTATCTGGCGTACTACGCCTTCCGGGGGCATCGGTTGCGCCGGTGGGGCCTGCCGGTCACCACTAAATCGCTCGTTCATGAACAACAGGGAAGCGGCTATGCAACGCCTTAAACTAACCAATGGGCAGGTGGTAACGGCCCAACGCATCATCCCGAACGGAACGGTGCTGGTCACAGGCGGGCAGATTACCGAGGTTTGCGAAGGCCCGCTCGATGTGCCCGACGCGGTTGAAATCGACGTAGCCGGGGCATACATCGCACCGGGCTTTATCGACATTCACGTACACGGGGGCGGGGGGCACGACTTTATGGATGGCACCGAAACGGCGTTTCTGCGCATTGCCGAGCTACACGCCCGGCATGGCACCACTGCCCTGGTACCCACTACGCTCACCAGTACGCAGGACCAGCTACTGCACACGCTCGATTGCTACGAACGAGCCCACAGCCAGAACACGCAAGGGGCCGAGTTTCTGGGGATGCACCTGGAGGGGCCGTACTTTGCCCTGAATCAGCGTGGCGCTCAGGACCCGCGCTACATTCGCGACCCCGACCCGGCCGAGTACCGGGCTGTGCTGGGCTATAGCAATGCCGTAACCCGCTGGAGTGCCGCCCCCGAACGCAAGGGGGCGCTGGCGTTTGGCCGGTATCTGCTCGACAACGGCGTGATAGCCGCTATTGCCCATACCGATGCCGTGTACGACGAAGTGGTAGCCGCCGTAGCGAATGGCTACAGCCTGGCTACGCACCTCTACAGCGCCATGTCGACAGTGACACGGCGGCATGGGTTCCGGTTTGCGGGAGTGGTTGAAAGCGCGTACCTGATCGATGAGCTGGACGTAGAGCTGATTGCCGACGGGGCTCACCTGCCGGGGCCACTACTCAAGCTGGCGTATAAAATCAAAGGCCCCGACCGCACCGCCCTCATTACCGACGCCATGCGGGCAGCTGGTATGCCGCCGGGGCCGAGCATACTGGGCAACCGGGACAATGGCCTGCCCGTGATTGTGGAGGATGGTGTCGCCAAAATGCCCAATCGACAGGCGTTTGCGGGGAGTGTGGCTACGGCCGACAGGTTGCTGCAGACCATCCGAACCCAAACCGATATTCCGTTGCTCGATGCCGTGCAGATGCTCACCAGCACCCCCGCCCGCATTATGGGCGTGGACCACCGAAAAGGCACCCTTACAGCCGGAAAAGACGCAGATCTGGTGGTGTTCGACGACGATTGCCGGGTAGCCCTTACCGTGGTCGGTGGCCGAATTGTGTATCAACGCGAACCCGAAACCGTACTCTAGCAGAAACCTCCTCTCTAACGCAAACCAAACACGAGATAACCCGAAAACGATATGCCCACACAAACCCATACCGACCGACTGGCCCTGCGCCTGCACGCCAACCGCGCTCAGTTGGGCCAACAGGCCGCTTTGGCCGTTGCCGAGCAGATGCGCGCCCTACTTGCCCAACAGGATAGTATTGCCATGATTTTTGCCGCAGCTCCTTCGCAGCAGGAGTTTCTGGAAAACCTCCGCGACCAACCCGACATCGACTGGGGCCGGGTGCGGGCGTTTCACATGGATGAATACGTAGGCCTCCCCGCCGATGCTCCCCAGGGGTTTGGCAACTTCCTCCGCGAACGCCTGTTCGACCGGGTGCCTTTTGGAGAGGTGTATTACCTGAACGGCAACGCCCCCGACATAGAAGCCGAATGCAACCGCTACGCTATTTTGCTCACTCAGTTCCCCGTCGATATTGTGTGTATGGGCATTGGCGAAAACTGCCATATCGCGTTCAATGACCCTCACGTGGCCCTGTTCGACGACCCGGTGCTGGTGAAGGTGGTTGACCTCGACACGGCCTGCCGACAGCAGCAGGTAAACGACGGCTGTTTTGCCCGTTTCGACGATGTACCGACACACGCCCTCACGCTCACCGTACCCGCCCTGACGCAGGCTCCGCACGTGTTTTGCATGGTGCCGGGGCGCAACAAGGCACAGGCCATTGCGCATACCTTACAATCAGACATTACCGAACTGTACCCATCGACCATTCTGCGCCGACACGAAGACGCTACCCTGTTTATGGATGCCGATAGCGCTTCGCTCCTGCCCGTACTCGATGAACACTCGGCCCAAGACTCTGTAGCATGACTTTATTCTGGCCTACCCTCAGCGCCACCGTCGCGCTTGCCGCCACCATGTTGATCCCAACTCCCGCTTCGCAACCGGGGCCGGCCGCTCCACCGGTTCGGCTGGTTGTGCTCGACCCCGGCCACTTTCATGCCGCGCTGGTACAAAAATCAATGTACCCCACGGTGAGCCCTCAGGTATCGGTGTTTGCACCCGCCGGGCCCGACTTGCAGGCCTACGAAGACCGTATCCGGCAGTACAACAGCCGCGCCGATAACCCGACCCATTGGAAACCTGTTGTGTACACCGGCTCCGACTACCTGAACCGGCTCCTGACCGACAAGCCGGGCAATGTAGTGGTGCTGTCGGGGAATAACCGACGCAAAAACGGCTACATTCCGCAGCTCGTGGGGGCGGGTATGAACGTGTTGTCCGACAAACCCATGGCGATCGACAAGGCTGATTTTGACCGGCTCAAAGCCGCATTTGCCACGGCCGAGCGCAAAAAGGTACTCCTATACGACATCATGACCGAGCGGTACGAGATTACCAACGCGCTGCAACGCGCACTGGCTGGGGTACCCGCCGTGTTTGGGCAACTGGAGCGCGGCACCCCCGACAACCCGGCCGTGATCAAAGAAAGCGTGCACCATTTTTTCAAATACGTATCGGGCCAACCGCTGGTGCGCCCGGCCTGGTTTTTCGATGTCAGTCAGCAGGGCGAAGGACTGGTTGATGTGACCACCCACCTCGTCGACCTGATTCAGTGGTCGTGTTTCCCGGATGTGAAGCTCAACTACCAGACCGATGTAGCCATGCACAGCGCCCGGCGCTGGCCCACCACCCTCACCCCGGCCCAGTTTAAACAGGTGACCCGGCAATCTACGTACCCGGATTACCTTCAGAACAGTCGGCGCGATAGCCTGCTCGACGTGTACGCCAACGGCGAAATGGTGTACCGGCTCAAAGGAGTAACGGCCAAAGTAGCCGTTCGCTGGAACTTTGAACCACCCGCTGGTACCGGTGATCTTCACTACTCGCTCATGCGGGGTAGCCGGGCCCACCTGATTATCGAACAAGGAGCCACCCAGCAGTACAAGCCTGTTTTGTACGTAAAACCAGTGGCGGGGCAAACCACCGACTCGTTTGAGAAAGCACTCCAAACCGCTCTGGCAACGCTTCAGACAACGTACCCCGGCCTGACGCTCATCCGGCAGGGCGACAAATGGCAGATTGGGATTCCCGAACGCTACGAGGTGGGGCACGAAGCCCATTTCAAACAGGTAGCCGACGCGTACTTCCGGTATCTGAGCGCCAGAAAGCTCCCCGCCTGGGAAGTACCCAACATGCTGGCAAAATACTACACCACCACGCAGGCGCTACAAATGGCCTCCAGGTAACAAACGCCCTCCTTTTGTGATGCCAGCCGGGTAGCCTATCTTGCAGTCGGGGGGGGGGGGGGCGAACACGGGGGGGGGTTTGGGGAACCCCCCCCCCCCACGCGGGGGGGGT
>NZ_WELI01000007.1 GCF_009184635.1 Rudanella paleaurantiibacter | reverse complement strand
TCCTTTTGTGCTGCCCGCCGGGTAGCCTATCTTGCAGTCGGCGGGTTTGCCAACCAACGGGTGTGTTGATTGGCAAACCCGCCCGACCGAAGGGGGAGATGATGAATTGATGAAAAAGAAAGAACTTCAGGGCGTTAAAGAGATAGCGCGTCGGGCTAATGTAGCCATTGCCACCGTGGACCGGGTGATTCATAACCGGGGCGGGGTATCCGAAAAAACGCGGGAGAAAATTCTCGCTATCATTCAGGAGTTAGACTACCAGCCCAACCTGCTCGCCCGGCGGCTGGCCTCGGGCAAATCGAACCGGCTGGTGGCCCTCATCCCGTCAGCAACCCCCGAACTCGACTTTTGGGACGCCCCCCGCCGGGGTATTCAGCGGGCCGATGCCGAGGTGCGGGCCTACGGGCTGCGGGTCGACGAGCTTTTTTTCGACCTGAATGACAAGCAGACATTTGTGGAGCAAACCCGCCTGATTCTGGCCAATCCGCCCGATGGCGTGGTGCTGGCGCCCATGTTTGTGGAAGAAGCACGGGCGTTTGCCGTGGCTTGTCAGGAAGCGGGCATTCCGTATGTGTTTATCGACTCCAACATCCCCGACCTGCCCAGCCTGTCGTACATTGGCCCACCCCTGTTCGAGAGTGGCTACCTGGCCGGTCGGCTGAGTACCTACGCCCTGCGGGGCGCGGGCCGGGTGCTGGTGGTGAATCTGGCCGCCGATCTGGAAAGTTTCACGTACCGACGCATTGAAGAGGGCTTCCGGGCGTACCTGACCGAGCATCGGCGGGCTTGCCTCATCGACCGAATCGACCTGCACGAAACAGGACAAACTGCCGTTTCGGCCGCCCTTTCGGCATACCTGAACAACCACCCCGACCTCGACCTCATTTTTGTGACCAACTCCCGGACGTTTCTGGTGGCCCGCTTTCTCGAATCGAGTTCGTTACCGGCCAAACCGATGCTTATCGGGTACGATTTGGTGCAGAAAAACAGCCATTACCTTCAGCAGGGCACCATTGATTTTCTCATTTGCCATCAGCCCGAAGACCAGGGCTACCGGAGCATTATGGCCCTCTACCAGCATCTGGTGTTCCAGACCCCGGTCGAAGCGGTGCACTACATGCCTATCGACATTGTTACCCGCGAGAATAGCCTTTTTTACGAAAACTAAGCCGGTTCAGCCCAGCAACAGTGAGGGCTATTGTGACAAAAAAGCCCAGCAGGGCGGCCGTTTGCCCAAAGCCACTAAACACCCGCCAGTTGGGCAGGGCCTGCCAGTCGGCCCCTAACCGAAGCCCCAGCGACACGCTGTTGAGCCCGGCCCATGCATAGAGCAACGGGTGATAAAACACCCCACCCCGGCCCAACACGCCGGGTAGAATAATAGGCGCGTGGGCAAAAATCATAGAAAACACAAAGCCCAGAAAGAAGCTATGCAGGGCGGCATCGTACCAAAAAGCGTTGCGCACGGGCAGCAGAAACAGGAGTCCGCTCAGAAACAACCAGCCGTAGCCGACCAGCAGCCATACCCCGCTGTACCGGGCCTGCCCCGGTTTTCGCAACGACTTGAGTGCCATATCGTACCGAAGCAGCCAGAGGGCTACGCCCAGCATACCCGCGCCCAGCACCGACTGCCCAGCCCCATGAAACGGTTGTCCAATGCCTAAGGCTACCAACGCCAGCAACGCCCAGAGTAAAGCCCGTTGGCCAGTCGTCAGCGGTAAAAACCGGCTCAGTTCGAGCCGTTCGCCAACGATGGTAAACAGCAAAAAGCCCATCCACCAGGGCACGGCCAACGGGTAGAAGCCATTCCGAAACAGCAAACTGTTGCCCACAGCCAGGCATACGCTGCCCGCCAACAGGAGGTAATAGTAACTGTGCCGGTGCCGAACCAGAAACAGGTAGGTCATGAGCACCATGCTCAACGCCCCTGCAATGAGTAATCCCTGCGCCAGTTCGGTAGCGCCCAGCCAGAAAGCGGGCAGGCTAAGCCCGTTGAGCAACGGAGCCAGCAAAGCCCAGTTTGTTTTGAACACCACGGCCCGTTCGAGCAGGATTAACGTGGTCAGAAACGAGCCAATCATCAAGGCTCCGTGTTGCCCTACAGCCTCGGCTACGGGCATAGGATACCCCAGCCGAACCAGCCCGGTCAGAATACCCAGTACCAGCGACAACAACGCAAAAGGCAACAACGCAATGGGGGGAATACGGATAAACTTCATGGCCCGCGGAGGTATTGGACAAGTGACCTCAGGCACAAAGAAACACGCGCCCGCCCACACCTAACCTGACCCAAATCAGACCGACGCCCTATTTAGGTCAAGCTGGGTGGTGGGGCATTGCCCTATCTTTGCCCGTATCATGAACGTAGCCGATACACCTCTTCAGGGCTCCCGCACGCAGGAACAACGCGACTGGCAAACCGCCCTGCTGTGGTGGGTAGTAGCCGGTGGCCTTGGGGTACTGTTACGGTACCTACTGTTGCGGCCGTCAGCCACGCTCGTTTATCCGTATTGGCTACATGCTCACTCACACGTAGTGCTGCTCGGCTGGGCGTTCAACGCCTTGTTTCTGACTCTGATAGCTCAGTTTGTTTCTTCGGCTCGCCAGAAAGCTTACCGACCCATTTGGATTGGGTTTCAGGTCGCCATTGTGGGCATGTTGGGGTTATTTCCGGTGCAGGGCTACGGGGCGGGCTCCATCATATTCTCGACGCTGCACGTGCTCCTGTCGTACTACATGGCCTGGCGGCTCTACACCGACCTTCGGCCCGACCACTCGCTGGCGGCTCGATTTGTGCGCTGGGGCTTGCTTTTTCTGGTCATGTCGACACTAGGGCCGTATGCCCTCGGCATTCTGAAAGCCCGGCAATTGCACGAGACAATCTGGTACAACCTGTCAATCTATTTTTACCTGCACTTTCTGTACAACGGCTGGTTTATGTTCGGGTGCCTGGCGCTCCTCGTCAGGTGGCTTGAGCGGTGGGGCTGTATGCCAGTTGGCCGGGAAGCCAACCGGTTTCTGCTGGTCTGGATTGGTGCTACGGTGGGAACGCTCGCTCTATCGGCCCTATGGACCCAACCGCCCATGTGGGTGTGGGCCGTGGGCGCAGTGGCCGGGCTGGCACAGCTTGCAGCCGGTGGCTGGCTCATTAGGTTGCTCTGGCAACAACGGTCCCGGCTACAAAGCAAATTACGGACTCCCGCTTACTGGCTGGGTCAGCTGGCGTTGCTGAGTTTCGGGCTCAAGCTTGGGTTACAGGCGTTGTCGGCGAGCGCGTGGGCCACTGAGTGGAGCTACACCCAACGGCATCTGGTCATTGCGTATCTGCACCTTGTGTTTATCGGGGTTATAAGCTTTTTCCTGCTGGCGTGGGCCATTCACCGCCGGATATTACGCCCCTCAGGCCCGGCACTTGGCCTGATTCTGGTCTTTTTCACGCTCACTGAAGGCGGTCTGGTGCTCGAATCAATCCTGCAACGCACAGGTACGTACCTCCCGTATTTCGGCGAAATGTTGCTCCTGTTTTCAGTGGGTCTGTGGATCGGAGTCGTCTGGCTATGGCGGGTGGCTACAGCCCAAAACAAAGGCGCGACCTCGGTAGAAGTCGCGCCCGGTTGATGGGGGTTTGCGTTTATCGTTTTGGGCAACCGGTCTTCTGGTTTATCGTTGAACCATCCCGCGCGTAGAGACGCATACTTGCGTCTCCTCATGCGACAGCCTTCATGCGCAGGCCTTTTTTGCCAATTTATCGTGGGCTGGCGCATGACTGTAGAGACGCAAGTATGCGTCTCTACAGTCATGCGCCAGCCTAACCAAAAACCGGAACGCCGACCGCCCTAAACAAAAAACTATATACCGCCTTCCTACTTCTGAGGAATCAGTTCGGCTAATTTCTTACCGAGGTCTTCGCCCCGGATATTCTTGGCCAGAATCTTGCCGTCGGGGCCAATCAGGAAGTTCTGCGGAATAGCGCGAACCCCGTACATTTGGGCCACTTCATTTTCCCAGAACTTCAGGTCCGATACGTGCGTCCAGGTGAGGCTATCTTTATAGATTGCCTTCATCCAGGCCTCTTTCGCATTAGGCCGGTCGAGCGAGACGCCGAGCACGGTGAAGTTCCGATCTTTAAAGTCGTTGAAATTCTTCACCACGTTGGGGTTCTCCATCCGGCAGGGGCCGCACCAGCTCGCCCAAAAGTCCACGAGTACGTATTTACCCCGGAAATCACGGAGCGACACCGCCCGGCCCGACGTATCGGCCTGGGTGAAATCCATCGCCATTTCACCAATCGATGTAGCCTTCAGCTTCACGAGCATACTGGCATACTCTTTACCAGCTTTACTACTTTTTACGGCCTCCGACAACCCATCGAACAACGGCTTCACATTGGTGTATTCGGGGGCGTAGCCGCCGTAGTTCTGCAAGGCGTCCAGACTAATCTGGCTATTGGGATTGTTCTTAATAAAATCGGCCCAAACCTGCTTCTGCTCAGCCTGAATAGCCTCGTACCGCTTCTCCGACGACTCGTTGAACTCCTTCGACTTACGCTGCTCTGCCGACGCCGACTGGTACTCTTTCATAAACAGCTCCATTTTCTGCGAAGCCGGTTTGAGTGCCATCCGTAGCTTGTTATTATCAACGTTGAGGGGAGTGCCGGCCACTACGGCATTCTGCATAGAGTCGGGGCTGATGACCGTGATGGTACCGGGCTCCAGATACACGCCCATCACCGACGCAGGGTTTACCCGGCCCTGTTTCTCAACGGCAAGCGAAGCCTGCATGGGGTTCTCAACGGACCCCTTAAACTCAAACGCGCCCTGCTGAATCAGCGCCGTATCCATTTTGATGGCAGCCCCGGCGCGGTACCGCAAAAAGGCTTTTGTTGCCGATGAATTGCCCAGTTTACCTTTAATGGTGTACGCTCCTCCCTGTGCCCAGAGCATCGAGGGAACGAGCAGCAAGGCCATGGTAGCCAGCTTTTTCATGTTCGAATGTATTTTGTAGACGATTAAAGGTACTGATTTTGCCGATTGCGTTGCTACACAATCGGATGAACGGCGGGCGAATTAGTCATTTGTCGTCAAAATGAGCCCGTAGCATGGGTTTGCCCATCCACAAAAGACATACTCACCCGTTTCGGGTTTATACTTGTACCGAACGATCAAAACCAACGAGCATTCATGGCGTTTTACTCCGACCATCCCGAAGATTTACTCTTCGATGCCGCCCGCCGGGGCGATACAGCCTACCTCAAGCAACTGATCGACAATCAGGTCGATATCAATATTCAGAACGGTAAGGGTTTTACCCCCCTGATTGTGGCCGCCTACGACGGGCAACAGGAAGCCACCCAGCTCCTGCTCGATGCTGGAGCCGACCCCAATATTCAGGATGCGAGCGGCAACACGGCCCTCATGGGCATTTCGTTTAAAGGCTATCCCGAAATTGCCGACCTCCTTATTCAACACGGTGCCGACCTCGACCTGCAAAACGGTAACGGGGGCACCGCCCTGATGTTTGCCACGATGTTTGGCCGTAACCCGATGGTGAAACTCCTGCTTGATGCAGGTGCCGACACCAGCCTACGCGATGCACGGGGGCTCTCGGCCCGCGACATAGCCATTCAGCAAGGCAACGAGGAAGCCCTTCAGTGGCTGTAATCAAAAGGGGCGGGTCACATAATGACCCGCCCCTTTTGATTACAACTCACTTTTACTCCAGTCAAATTGCGGATGCTCTGCAGGCGTTTGGGCCCCTTTCAAGAGAGTCAGCAGGGCCGCCACTTTATCAGGTTTACTGGCCGCCAGATTGGTGGTTTCGCCCTCATCCTGTCGCAGGTCGTAGAGTTCCAGCCGTTCGGGCTCCCCTTTTTTCTTCAGCCGGACCAGTTTCCAGTTATCCTGTAACAACACCTGCCGCAACTCGCCCTCATCGAACTGCCAGAACAGCGAACGGTTGGCGGGGGCCGGGGCTCCGCGCATCAAGACCCGGCTCATATCCAGTCCATCAATGTTGCGGGGCGGGGCAGTCTGGGTCAGGGCACATACGGTCGGGCTGATGTCCCAATTAGCCCAAACAGCATTGCTCACCTTGCCTGGCCTGACGCGCCCCCCCCCAGGCAATCATAGGCACCCGAATGCCCCCTTCGTACAAATCACGCTTGATGCCGCGCAACGGGCCGTTGCTGTCGAAAAACTCCGGGTCGGCCCCACCCTCCCGATGCGGGCCGTTGTCCGACGTGAAAAACACGTAGGTGTTCTCGTCCATGCCGTACTGTTTGAGCAAGTCCAGGAGTTTCCCCACATCCTTATCCAGCCGACTCAACATGGCCGCAAACGTAGCTTTGGGGTTTTTCTGGCTCGAATACGACGTGCCGGGGCGTTTCACAAACGGCGTTTCGGGGAACGGGCTTCGGCCGTCGGCGGTCAGAATCGGGCGTACGTCTTCATCGGTCGTTGCCATTTCGGCGTGCACAAGCGTGATGGGCAGGTACAGAAAAAACGGTTGCTTGTCGGCCTGCCGGTTCTGCAAAAACTCGAAAGCACGGTCCATAATCACGTCGTGCGTGTACTGGGTTGGCGAAAGCCGCAACACCGACAGTTGGCCGTTTCGCACCTGCCAGAGCGAATCTGTATGGTAATTGTGCGCGTGTCGGTGGTGCAGATAGCCCGTAAACTCGTCCCATCCTTTACGCTGCGGTGCCCCCGAATTTGTGTTCAGGCCAAGGCCCCATTTACCAAACATACCGGTTTTATAGCCATTGGCCTGTAACCGCTGTGCCAGGGTGGTATCGGTATCGCGCAAGGGTATTTCGCCATTGCCCCGCACGTAGGCATGGCCCATGTGCTTACCCGTCATGAGGGCACAACGCGAGGGTGCACACACGGTGCTGCCCGCGTAGAATCGGGTAAAGCGGGTCCCCTGCCGGGCCATGCGGTCGAGGTTAGGCGTTTTTACTTTTTGCTGTCCGTAACAGCCCAAATCGCCATAGCCCAAATCGTCGGCCATGATATAGATGATATTAGGCCGCGACTGCTGGGCTACGGTCACTGTCGTAAAGGCCGTCAGCCAAACGAGCAGCAAAAGGCAGAAAAGCCGATTTATGGGGTGCATCACGCTGTATGGTTTTGGGTGTACAGAAGTCAATTTGTACACGTAAGGGTGTCTGAACAGGTAATTTACCCATGCAGACACCCGAACCGACGGGCGCATTGGGTATAATCGGGCGTATGAGTTGCTTCTGATACACAAGGCCGGGGGCGTGGCAACGCCAAACCCAACAGCCGGCCGCTATCCCTCGTATGAAACGTATCGTTGCCCTTTTCGGAATCGGGCTCTGCCTGAGTTCTCTTTCGTTCGCCCAAACACCCCAAACAACGGCTCCGGCAGCCCAAACTGCCGTTCAGCTTACGTGGTGGAACCCTGCCCAGTCGGATGGGCCCGTAATTGAAGGGCAAGGCTGGACGGGCAAGGCCCTTTTGAGCCCCTACGACCGGCTCCCGGCGGTAGCCCAGAAAACGGTACGCCCGGCGGTCTGGAACCTGTCGCGCCATGCAACCGGGCTGCTCATTCGGTTTCGGGCCAATACCAACCAGATCAGCGTGCGCTACGCCGTCAATGGAAATCTGTCATTGACAAACATGTCGACAACGGGGGCCAGTGGCGTTGACCTGTATGCCCGCAACAGCGATGGCGAATGGCTCTGGTGCAACGGCCGACCGACCTATGGTGATACCATCCGGTTCACCTACACGGGGCTTCAGCCCTCCGAACCCCAGCACCAGAAAGGCCGCGAATACCAGCTTTACCTCCCGCTGGGCAATTCGCTCAAATGGCTCGAAATTGGCGTGCCAACCGGTAGTGCGTTTACCCCGCTACCGGTGCGCCCCTACAAACCGATTGTGGTGTACGGCACCTCCATTGCGCACGGGTATTCGGCCTCGCGGGCGGGTATGTCGTGGGTGAATATTCTGGGCCGCAAGCTCGACCAACCCATGATTAATCTGGCGTTTTCGGGAAATGGCCGTATGGAAAAAGAGGTGTATGAACTCCTGCCCGAACTCGACGCCCGCGTGTATGTGCTCGACTGCCTGCCCAACCTCATTTCGTCGACCGGGATTCCGCTCGACACCACCCGCGCCCGCACACTACAGGCGGTTCGGCTTCTGAAGCAGAAACGACCCAACACGCCCATTCTGCTCGTCGACCATGCGGGCTATACTGATGGCGGCACCAACCCCGGTCGGCGGCAGTTATACGAGGAAATCAACAATTTACAGCATCAGATTTTCACTCAGCTAAAAGCCGAGGGTATTCAGGACTTATACCTGCTCCCCTACTCAGCCCTGAACCTCGACGCTGAATCGATGGTCGACGGAACGCACCCCAGCGATTTTGGTATGCTCCAGTACGCTGAGGCTTACGAGCGGGTGCTGCGGCCCATTCTGAACGAACCAGCAGGCACTTTGTCAACCACCCGCGCCCGCACTCAATCGCGCGATGCGAGTATTTACGACTGGGAAACCCGCCACCGGGCCATTCTGGCGCGGTTGAAAGCGAAGCCGCCCCGGATTGTCTTCTTTGGCAACTCAATCACGCACTACTGGGCGGGCGAGCCACAAGCCCCCATTGCACGGGGTACCGATTCATGGAATGCGATGATGGAGCCGCTTGGGGTACAAAACATGGGGTTCGGCTGGGACCGAATCGAAAACGTACTCTGGCGCGTGTATCATGGTGAGCTGGATGGCTACACAGCCGAACAGGTTGTTTTGATGGTTGGTACAAACAACATTGGCCTAAACACCAACGACGACATTGTGGCGGGTCTGAAGTTTCTGGGACAGGCGATCAAAACCCGGCAGCCTACGGCTCAACTCCTGCTGATCGGGATTCTGCCCCGCCGAAACGAAGAAAAACGCATTGCCCGCCTGAACGAAGACATCGCCCGGATTGCCGGTGAACTGAATGCTACCTTTGCCCAGCCCGGCACGGTTTTTCTGGGGCCGGATGGCAAAATAGACGAATCGCTCTTTACCGACGGGCTTCACCCAAATGCGCAGGGGTACCGGCTTCTGGCTGACAAAATGCGCCCATACCTCAAACCAATCGTTCAGCCGGTTGTGCAGGAGCAACCCCGTAAAACCCGCAAAAAGTAAGACGGCTCAACGGGTGAGTGCATCGTACGTCAGCGACAGGTAATAAAAACCACCTACCGCCGGGCCAGCCAGGAAGGAATAATACGGCCGGTTGAGCAAATTGGTCGCGCCCAACTTTAGCACAAGCCCTTTGAGCCGTGCGTTGATCTGCGCATCTACAGTGTGGATAGCCGGTACTCGGCCCGTTGCCAGCGCCGACTGCCACAGGAAAGCGGTCTGGTACTTGTAGTTCACCGCAAACCCCACCGGCCCCACTTTCGACAGGCTCAGGTTGGCAATCCAACGGGGCGTATTGAAGCCCTCTTCGAGGCCGTCGCCCTGTTCGGTGCGATTCAGTTGGGCGTAAGCCGCATTGCCCGCTACGGCCCAACCTGTGCGGCCACCCGCCAGTGCATAACGCACACCCACGCTCCCCCCGTAGGTATGCACCACCGAACGCGAGTTGGTCCAGAGCCGATACCGATCCTGTTTGGTTCGGTCGGCGAGGTAATACGCTACCGAGTCAGGGTTGTTACCTTTCGGGATATTGGCTTCGACCTGCGCCATGAAATTACGGTATCGGGTGTAGTACAAATCCACGTCGAGCTGTAAACGACCATCCAACCAAAGACCTTTGTACCCACTCTCAATACTATTTACCTGCTCCGGTTTGATGTACGTATAAGTGTTGGTTTTCAGCAGCCCCTTGTTACGGGCAATAGCCTGCGCGGTGGTCAGCCTATTGGTGTTCACATCGGTGTTGATAGCAGCCCCGAAGGCATCGATCGACGTTCGGAAGTAAGACCGCTCAAACACACCCGCCGAAAGTAACGGCAGCCCACCCACCCGCTTTACACCACCCGAGTTAACATTTGAGAAGGCTTCGAACAACGACGGAAACCGGTAGCCGTTCTGGTACGACAACCGCACATGATGCTTATCGGATGGGGAGAAAACAACGGCCACGCGGGGGTTTAGCCGGGGTTCAAAATACTTGTTTTTATCGAGCCGAACGGAGCCTGTCAGTTTGAGCCGATTATCGAGAAACAGGCGGGTAGCCTGCACAAAGCCGCCTATTTTCGAGTATGTCAGATTTTGACCGGGCGCTTCAGGATTGATGAAATAGTTGCCATCGGGAAACAGAACAAACTGCCGATACTCCATGCCCAGCAGGAGGTCGATACCGGTCTGTTTTTGAAAGGCCGCCCACGGGCCACGCGTAGGTTCAAACTGCGCTTCGGCATGGTACAACCACGACCGCACCCGCAAAGCCGCCCCAATGTCCCAGTTATTGATATTGGCCAGCGAATCGAGCAAAGCCTCAAAGCGCGCTGTACCGGGCTGCGGTCGGCCGGCGTCGGCTTGTGCACGAGCCTGTGCCAGCGCAACCGGCAACGACGCTCCCTGCTGTCGACTGCCAGCAAACTGAGCCGAAAACTGCCCGAACCAAGCGTTATCCGACCGGAAAGCCCGGTCGATATTCTCCGCCATCGAGCGAATATTGTACGAGTTTCCGGTATTCTCACTCGTGCGGTACGCCCGAATCTGGAGCGTGGGCGAGGCAAACGTCAGGCTATGCTGACCCAATCCGTAGTCGTTCAGGCGAAACCGGTTGGTGCGCTGGTACACATTATCGAGCAGGGCCCCCTGATAGGTATAGCTTAGGCTGGTTTGCGGCTTAAACCGGTATTGCACGGTCAGGTCGCCCCGGAGGTTCCGCAACCGATAATCAGTCACTTCGCTTTCGTAATATCCTGTACGGGCTACCACCACGTTACGTCCATCGAGCCGGAGCGTGCGCCGGTTAGGCGATTCGTTTCCGTACGAATTTACAGGGTCCTGAGCGGGTTGTTCGGAGCCGACTAACCCCAGCGATTGGTTGGCGGTGGGGTTCAGGTCGGTACGGTTATTGGCTACCCAATCGTAGCCCGTCTGGTACACCAGATTAGCCTTGAAAGCGAGTCGGCTACCCAACACCTTTGCGTACCGGATGCTGCTTTCGCTGTAAAGTTTAGGCCCGATACTCGCGTTACCCACGTGGTTTACGCCTGTTTTCTGGCTCACAGTCAAGCCCGGCGATTCAAAGGGGTCTTTGGTAATGAGATTGACGAGGCCATTCAGGGCATTAAGGCCATATAAAGCCGAAGCGGTTCCGGCCATAATTTCGACCCGGCTGATGTCGAGGTCCGAGGGGGCTAACGCGCCCGCAATGGGTGCCCCAATATGCGGAGCCTGGTTGTCGCGGCCGTCGACAAGCTGTACAAATCGTACGTTGGTTGTGTTGGCAAACCCGCGGGTGTTGTAAACCTTGAACCCTAAGCTGGGGGTGAGTAACTGAACCCCTTTGAGGTTCTCAATAGCGTCGTAATACGACAGTTGGGCCGATTTACGAATGGCTCGTTCATCGAGCACCTCAACGCTTACTGGCGAGCGAAGCACGTTTTCAGGCACTCGCGAAGCCGACACCACCACCTCGTTTAACTGGCGGGCCCGCATTGAATCGAGCGCGGGTACCGTGTCGGTAGGAACAGCCAGTAAACAGAGGGTTGTGTAAAGCGATACCATAACCTGAGCGGCCGGGTGAAGGCAAGGCTCAAGTTAGCTTTGAATAGGTGAACTACCAATAAAAAGCCCCGGACGTGATGACCGGGGCTTTTCTATTAATTCAGAAACGAAAGTTTCAAATCGTTCAGTTGGCTTCGAACCGAGGCATCTACCTGCCGGTCGCCGAGTTGGAGAACATACCCCCCAATCAGCTTCGGATTAATCTTTTCGGTCAGTTCAATCAGTTGGCCGCCGGTTGTTTTGGCTACCATCTCTTTAAACTTCGTCCGCAGTTCGTCGGTAAGGGGCGTGGTGGTAATCACCGTGGCCCGCTCAATTCCTTTCATACCGTCGTACAAACGGATAAACTCGTCGGCTATATTCTCCAGGATACCCTCGCGGTTTTTCCGAACAACAATGTCGATAAAGCTCATTGTCATTGGGTTCAGCTTATCCTTGAAGATGGTGCGCAGAACAGTGTCTTTCTTGCTCACGCGGATAATCGGATTCTTCAGCATCAGAGCCAGCGGACGGCTATCGTCTACAGTCTTCTTGAAGAACAACATATCCCTGTGGATGTCTGCTACAAGGTCTTTTTCCCGTGCCAAATCCAACAAGGACTTAGCGTATCGGTATGCAACGGTTGCTACTGCCATATCTTTAGCAGTTTTCAGCTTTCAGTTTCCGGTCGACAGTTAAAGCTAATACGTTAGGCATCAGCAAACTGAGAACTGTAAACTCTACACTGTAAACTTTTTTAATTGAGCCGTGAGTTTGCTACTAAATCCTGAACCAGTTTCTCCTGTGCTGATTGGTCAGCCAGTTCACGACGCAGTACTTTCTCGGCAATGTCGAGCGAGAGGGTAACTACCTCTTTCTTCATCGACGTTACCAGCGCCTGACGCTCGTTCTGCATTGACTCACGAGCCTGCTCCAGAATCCGGTTAGCTTCTACCTGAGCTTTCTGCTGCGCATCGGCAACCAGACGGTCAGCGGCTTCTTTAGCACCCCGAAGAATGCTTTCGCGCTCTGAACGAGCTTCGGCCAGCAGCTTCTCGTTGTCAGCCTTCAGAAGCGCCATTTCCTGACGGGTTTTCTCCGCCAGATCGAGGGCACTCTGAATATTGGTTTCGCGCTCTTTGAGGCTCTGCGTGATTGGCTTCCACGCAAACTTAGACAGGATAAAGAACAGGGCACCGAAGATGATAATCTGCCAAAACAACAGGCCGATATCGGGGGTAAGTAAATCCATTTTCGGACGTTTTTATGTTTTTCAGTTTACGGTCTACAGTTGGGGGCTGTCTTACAGATAAACCAAAGACTGTAAACAGCAAACTGTAAACTTCTAAGGGACATTCTTTTGTTAGGAAGCCCCCGCAGCCGACAACCTCAAACTACGGGGACTTTCCAGAAAACGGGTTGCTTTTCGTGTGCTCTTGCCTAATACGTGAGCGAAAAGCTGCGCTTACGCGCGTGCTGCTGCTCAGCGATTACGCCAGAGCAACCAGCAGACAGATTACGGCAGCGAACAGGGCCACGGCTTCGATAAGAGCCGCGATGATCAACATAGCCGTTTGGATACGACCAGCCGCTTCTGGCTGACGAGCGATACCTTCCATCGCGCTGCCACCGATACGACCGATACCCAGACCAGCACCAATAGCGGCCAGACCAGCACCTACTGCGGCACCCATTACGGCTACGCTACCCGTAGCTTCCAACAAGATTGAGAGCAAAAACGCTAACATCTGATTTTGAATTAATTATGAAAAATAAACAAAAGAATGCAAAACTGAATAAGCAGCGGGCCGTCAAACGATTCAGTCACGTGCGGCTCTTGCTACCTGTAAATTAGTGGGCTTCCGGGCCTTCGTACCCGATACCATGATCGGCTTCGTGGTGATCTTCAATCGCGCTGCCGATGTACATTGACGTGAGCAGGGTGAAGATAAAGGCTTGCAGGAAGGCAACCAGCAATTCGATCAAGTTCATGAAGATCGTAAACGGAGCCACGATCAAGCTGATACCCCAACCCGTTGCCGAGCCACCCAGATTATTGGCAATGAAAATAAGCGAAATCAAGCTCAGGATGATGATGTGACCCGCCGTGATGTTGGCAAACAACCGGACCATCAACGAGAACGGCTTCATAAATACACCCACAATCTCGACCGGAATCATGATCGGCAGCAGGGCTACCGGTACACCCGTTGGTTTCACAAGGTGAGCCCAGTAGTGCTTGTTACCGTTCAGGTTTACCACAAAGAAGGTAATAACAGCCAGTACGAGCGTTACGGCGATGTTACCCGTCAGGTTGGCCCCACCCGGCAGCAGACCCAGCAGGTTGTTGATCAGGATGAAGAAGAACAGCGTGAGCAGGTAAGGAAGGTATTTCTCGTATTGTGGGCCCAGGTTCGGCTTGGCGATTTCGTCACGCACGAACATCACGATAGGCTCCAGAAACGATTGCAGACCTTTGGGAGCCTTGCCTTTGTTTTTCGCGTACCCACTTGCCACTGACCGGAAAATCAGAATCAGCAGAATGGCACTCAACATCAATGAGGCTACGTTTTTGGTGATCGAGAAATCGTACACCTTCACGTCTTTGAGAGGCTCGCCCGCTTCGTTTACACGATAGAGGTGACCGTGCTCTGACTTGTAATTGTTGTACACCTCACCATGATTCAGGTGCGACGACGAGAAAACCTCCAGGCCGCGGTCGGCAGTGTACAGAATAACAGGCAGGGGGAGCGTAACGCCGTGAGCGAATTCCCAGCCCCGGTCGTCGCGAATGTGGTGCATAATCATTTCGCCCACATTGAATTTTTCTTTTTGCTCCTGGTGTGTCTCCTGACCGTCGAGCGTGTGCTCCTGAGCCGTAGCTAAACCAAACGAGCTCAGAAACAGAGAAGTAACAACGAAAAATCTATTAAATAAGCGACGCATCATATGAAATCAAAGGCGGTCTTTCAAATCGCGTCGCAATTTACGACTCAATCCGTAGATTTCAAAAGCGGTGTAAAATATATATAGTACAAGAAAGTCGAAGATGAAGATGCGCTTGTTCTCAACGCCCTGATACACGAAAAAACCAACGAAGGCTACGCTCAGCACCAGCCGGGCCACCGTAAAACCCATGTAAAAAGGAATGAATCGTTCGCCTTTTTCCTGATTTCCAAGTTCTACTAAACGGTGCATTAGAAACGACAAACTGAGGTAAAAGAGCAGAATAACCTTCCAAAGTGGATGAATAAAACTGGTATAGCCAAACCGTTCAGCTATGAAAAATACAAAAGCCAGAATGAACGTAAACAGTATCGATCGAATCATATCGGGGTAGACAGGCAGGAAAAGGAGAACGAAAGAGGGAGAACGGACCTGTGTACAACCGTCCACCGTTACCACTCTCCTACCACTTATTCTTTTGGTAAGCCTTTAATAAACAGATACAGCGACGCACCGATGGCCGTCAATGCCAGAACAATAGTCCAGACCGGGAGTCGGTTGCCCTGCCATTCGTCGAGTTTCATACCTCCCCACACCCCCAGTCCGATGGTGCCGAGCATCTGAAACGCAATGCTGCTATACTGCGTGTACGACGTAACCTTGCGGTTGGCCTTATCGAAGCGAGATTTGGGGTCGGTTGAGCCGGGCTTATTTTCCATGATGAACGGGTGCCAACTGGGGGTTTGGTCTCTTTTTTGTAATTTGGCCCATATTAAATAATGCCACCTACCCCGTCAGCGTTAGAAGATTAGTTTGCCGTACCCCACAGGGGGCAAGCGTCATGTAAGATGTATAATGCAAAATAAAGGATGCATAGTTTCCTGTAAGGAAGCTTCCTGCTGGTTATTTGCTATTCATCGGTTCATTATCGACAATGTTTCTATTCCGTCGCACAGACTCTACCAATAGCCTGCTGGGCTGGGCCACCTGTTTAGGGCTGGTGGCTGGCCTGAGTGCCTGTTCACAATACAGCAACCGGCCCATGAGTAAGGCTTATCACAACCTTACGGCTCATTATAACGCGTATTTTATTGCACAAGATCAGCTTCGGCAAGCCGAAATAACGCTCTACAAAAACCGTAAGGAAAATTATAACCAGATTCTCCCCGTTTTGCTGCCGGTTGATTCGATCACGAACGAGCCGGTCAAGCCCTTTCTCGACGAAGCGATCAAAAAAGCATCGCTGGTTGCCGAGCGGCATCAGAACAGTAAATGGCTCGACGATGCGTATATCGTCATTGGCAAAGCCCGTTTGTTAAAGCAGGATCTTCCTAATGCCATTGAGGTGTTCAAGTATGTGAACACCAAAGGCACCAATGAAGACGACAAGCACACGGCACTCGTTAACCTGATGCGGGCCTATGTGGAGGCCGGCGACTACAACAACGGCCTTAATGTAGCCGAATACCTGCGGGTGCAACCTCTTAGTAAAGACAACACCCGTGATTACTACCTGACCAAGGCGTATTTGCATCAGCGCAAAGGCGAACCCGCCGTGGCAGCTGCTATTCTGGATGCTACGTTTCCGTTGCTCAAAAAAGAAGAATCAACGGCCCGTTTGCATCTGATTGCCGGGCAGCTGTACGACCTTGCCGGTCAAACAGCCAAGGCCTATGAGCACTATGCCGATGTGCTTCGGAACCGCCCGGCCTACGAACAGGAATTTTACGCCAACATCTACCTGATTCAGGGCAGCGGGGGCAAAAACAGGTTGGGGCAGTCGTTTGAACAGATGCTGAGCGATCGTAAAAATGCCGACCTGAAAGACAAAGTCTACTACACTATGGGCCTGCTCGAAGCCCGCCGGGGCCGCTACGATGAGGCAATTAGTCTGTACCGTCAGTCGGTGGCGGCTACCACCACCAATACCGCGCAAGTTCCGTACACGTACCTCGAAATGGGCAAACTCTATTTTGAGAAGAAAGGAGATTTTGTGAATGCGCAGATGTACTATGATAGTGCACTGGCGTTGCTTCCCCAGCAGTCGGCCGATTACGCGAGTATTCAGACCCGCAAAAAATCGCTGGACGAATACGTAAGCTACCGAAACACCATACGGACCGAAGACAGCCTGCAACAACTGGCCCGACTCTCGCCCGAAGCGCTCACGCAGGCCCTCAACAAGGCGATGCAGGAGCAGGACAAACGCGACGCCCAACAGGCCGAGCTGGCCCGGCAGGTGATTGAAAAGGCGACCGGTACCCCTACCGTGGCCGGGGTATCGCAGCCGGGGGCTACCAACTCCAACCTCTCCCCCAACGACCGTTGGTACTTGTACAACCCTGTTCGGATTACGCAGGGCCTTCAGGATTTTACGAGCACCTGGGGAAACCGCCCGCTCGAAGACGACTGGCGTCGGAGCAACAAGGATGCCTCGCGGGCTATGGCAGCCGAAAACAGCCCGGTAAATGGGGGCACACCGGCCAACGAAATCAACCCCAATGCGCCCCTGCCTACCCGGGCTGATGCGCTGAACGCTGCCGCCGGGAATCCAACGGTAGGCGGTACAGCCGTGGGTAGCCGCGCTAATGGCGTAGGTAGTCGGCTGGAAGCTATGAAAGCGCAGTTGCCGCTGACACCCGCAGCCCTGGCCCAGTCGAATGGGCGCATCGAAAACGCCCTATACCGGCTGGGTAAACTGTACAAGTTCCAGTTCAATCAGCCTACCGATGCCATCTCGACATTTGAGCAGTTGCTGACCCGCTACCCCAACACTCTCCAGAAACCCGAAGTCTACTACCTCCTGTCGGTTTCCAACGATCAGCTGGGGCGCACCTCGACCTGGAAAGACAAACTACTGGCCGAATTCCCGAATACGTCGTACGCGCGGCTAGCCGGTAAAATAGCCGCAGGCAACGGCGCGGCCGTAAGCTCCGGGGCAGAAGCCCAGGCGCAGAAACTATACGCCGACGTGTACTATCTGTACCAGACCGGCAACCTGACCGAAGGCCTCGCCCGTGCCGAAACGGCCCTGAATCAGTTTGCTGGTTCGCAAATTGAAGATAAGTTTGCTCTACTGCGGGCCATGCTCATTGGTCGGGTGCAGGGAACGGAGCCCTACCGTCAGGCGTTAGCCGATTTTATCCGCGACTACCCGGCCAGTACGCTCATTCCGCACGTGAAGGAGTTGCAAACAGCCGCTGACCAGGCTACGGCCAAGCGGAAATAATGAGTTTAATGGCTGGATAGAACCCAATCCATAGTCTGCCATCCAAGATCTAACGACCCAACATTCAATGCTCGAACTTGCTTCTGGCCCGTACCGAACCATCATCAAACGACTCTGGCGCTATGCCTTACTTGGTCTGGCGTTACTCGTTTTCTACATTTTTGCCGTCAGCTACAACTTTCTCTGGCTGTTTGGCGGTATGCCCAGCCTCAAAGCCCTCGAAAATCCACAGAGCGAAGTTGCTTCAGAACTCTACTCCGAAGACGGCGTCATTCTGGGTAAGTATTATACCGAAAACCGAACACCCATCGAAATTACACAGGTATCGCCCAATGTGATTTCGGCACTCATTGCCACCGAGGACGCCCGGTTTACCCGGCATTCGGGTATCGACCCGCGCTCTTTGTTCCGGGCCGTTTCGGGTATTTTGCCTTTTGGCGGAAAAGGGGGCGGCAGTACGCTGACGCAGCAAACCGCCAAGAACCTGTTTGAAACCCGGGCCGAAAAGTACCGGGGCTGGCTGGGGCATATTCCGCTGGTGAGCACGGTCATCTCAAAAACAAAGGAGTGGATTCTGGCCGTGCGGCTCGAACGAAACTATACGAAGCAGGAAATTCTGATGATGTACCTGAACACCGTTTCGTTTGGGAACAATACCTACGGGATCAAAACTGCGACCAAAACGTATTTTGGTAAAGAGCCGTGGCAACTGAATGTGGAAGAAGGTGCGCTGCTGGTCGGTATGCTTCAGAACCCATCGTTGTATAACCCCCGTACCCACGAGGAACGGGCCATTCAACGGCGAAATGTGGTACTGGGGCAGATGAAAAAATACGGTTTTCTGACCGACGCGCAGTTTGCGACCTACCGCGAGAAACCTCTAAAACTGGATTTTAGCGTTGAGAACCAGAACACGGGTATGGCAGCTTATTTCCGGGCGGTTATCAAAGACGACCTGCAACGATGGATCAAAGAATACAACGAAAACAACGGCACCGAGCTTGACCTGTACAGTAGCGGTCTTAAAATCCGCACATCGATTGATTCGCGGATGCAGGCTTATGCCGAAGCGAGTGTGATGGAGCATATGCGCGATCAGCAACGCAAATTTTACGAACACTGGCGCGGCCGGAATCCCTGGGTTAAGAAAGATGAGCGGACAGACAAGTTTGTCGAAATACCGGGCTTCATTGAGCAGGTGGCTAAACGTACGGCCCGGTACAAAAGCCTCGTGAAAGAATACGGCGACGACAAAGAGGCTATCTGGCGTGAAATGCGGAAGCCGGTAAAAATGAAGGTTTTCACGTACGGGGGCAAGAAAAACGAAAAAGATACCACCCTCAGCCCGCTCGACTCGATTCGCTATTACAAGCGATTGCTCAACGTGGGTTTCATGTCGATGGACCCCAATACCGGACAGGTAAAAGCCTGGGTGGGCGGTATCAACTTCAAGTACATGAAGTTTGATCACGTGCGGCAAAGCCGTCGGCAACCGGGCTCAACGTTCAAACCGTTTGTGTACCTGGCAGCCATCGACAAAGCATTCATAACCCCTTGCGACCAGTTTACCGATCAGCCCACCACGTTTGCGCGGGGCGAAGACAACAACGGCGGCCCGGCCTGGACACCCAAAAACTCGAACGGCAAATACAGCTACCGGAGCCTGTCGCTGCGCGAAGCACTGGGTCAGTCGATCAATACGGTAAGCGCCCAGTTGATCAAGAAAACCAAATCTGAAACCGTAGTGGATTATGCCAAACGGCTGGGCATTCAGAGTCCACTCACGGCCAATCCCACACTTTGCCTGGGTACGAGCGATGTCACGGTGTTTGAAATGGTAGGGGCCTATTGTGCGTTTGCTAACGGCGGCTACCGGGTTAAACCTCTGCTCATTCTGGATATTCGGGATAAAGACGGCAACGTCTTGGCCAGCTTTGGCCCATTAGCAAATCAGGAAATCAATGCGTCGCGGGCGTACGACATGCTGTACCTGATGCGTGGGGCCGTGGAGGAGCCCAACGGAACCTCGGCCCGGCTACGGAGCCAGTACAAGCTCCTCGACGGTGGCAATGAGATTGCGGCCAAAACCGGTACAACCTCCAACTACTCTGACGGCTGGTTTATGGGTATGACCCAGAATCTAGTTTCGGGCCTGTGGGTGGGGGGCGACGACCGGAGTATTCACTTCCGCAATATCGAATACGGTCAGGGAGCCCGTGTGGCTATGCCCGCCTGGGCCTTATACATGCAGCGCGTGTACAAAGACCCTGCTCTGACCCGCTATAAACCCGAACGGTTCCGCAAGCCCGACAAGTACAAAATCGACTGCGGTGGTTACTACATTGACTCCACGCAACGGTACATTCCGCCCAAGGTAACCACCCAGGAAGAGGAGGGCATTTTGCAGTAACTTTTTTGACCTGAGGGTCGTTAAACAATGGCACGCGGATAACGCGGATAGCGGAGATTTACACGGCTTTTCTTTAGAAACCTGTGCGAATCTGCTCAATCTGCGTCATCCGCGTTCTGTTTTACTTTTTGTTGATAAGCAATGGCTAATCCTCAATTCGATTACAAAACTGAGCTGGCCCGGATTCCGCACGAGCCGGGTGTGTATCGGTATTTCGACGCTACAGGCGAGGTAATTTATGTGGGTAAGGCCAAAGACCTGCGTAACCGGGTTAGCAGCTATTTTACCAACTCACGGCAACACGACCGGAAAACGTTGCGACTTGTCAGCCAGATTCGGAAAATCGAGTTCACGATTGTACACACCGAATTTGACGCCCTCCTGCTCGAAAACCAGCTGATAAAACGGTACCTGCCGAAGTACAACATTTTGCTTCGTGACGATAAAACGTACCCGTTCATTTGCGTAACCAACGAGCCATTTCCGCGCGTAATTACCACCCGGCGCATCGACCGGAAACTCGGAACCTTTTACGGCCCCTACGCCAATCTGAAGCCGATGTACACCGTGCTGGAAATGTTCAGCCAGTTGTTTACCATCCGCACCTGCAACTACAACCTGACGCAGGAAAATATCGAGGCTGGCAAGTTTAAGGTCTGCCTGGAATACCATATTGGCAACTGCAAAGGGCCTTGTGAAGGCAAGCAATCGGAGCCCGATTACGACCGCGATATTGAGCAGGTGCACTCGATTCTGAAAGGGCAACTAAAGCCCGCGCAGGAGTATTTCCGCAACCGAATGGTCGAAGCGGCCGAAACCCTGGCATTTGAGCAGGCGCAGCAGTACAAAGACAAAATGGATGTGTTGCAGCGGTTCCAGAGCAAATCGACGGTGGTAAACCCCAAAATTGCCGATGCCGACGTGTTTACCATTGCCTCCGACGAAAGCTGCGCGTACGTGAACTTCATGAAGGTCGTCAACGGGACTATTATCCAAACGCACACAGTGGAGGTCAAGAAGAAGCTTGATGAAACCGATGCCGATATTCTGGCCATGATGATTGTCGAATTTCGTGGGCAATACGGTAGCACGGCGAAGGAAATCATGACCAATATTCCGCTCGATGTAGACCTGAAGGCTGAAATTACGATTCCGCAGATTGGCGATAAGAAGAAACTGCTCGACATGTCGCTCAAAAACGTGCTGTATTTCCGACGTGAGCGTCAGGACCGGGCAGCGGCCGAGGCTACAGCGAGTGCGAGTAAGAAAGACCGGGTTCTGATTAAGTTGAAGCAAGACCTTCAATTGAAATCATTACCCCGACGTATCGAGTGTTTTGATAACTCCAATATTCAGGGCACAAACCCGGTATCGGCTATGGTTTGTTTCATCGATGGCAAGCCAGCGAATAAAGAGTATCGCCATTTTTCAATTAAAACCGTGGTAGGTCCCAACGACTTTGCCAGTATGCACGAGGTAGTTACCCGCCGGTACAGCCGGGTGCTGGACGAGCAAACGGGTCTACCTGATCTGATTGTGATTGACGGTGGCAAAGGGCAGCTCAGTGCCGCCTGCGACGCCCTCAAAGCGCTCGACCTGTACGGCAAAGTACCGATTATTGGCATCGCCAAGCGGCTCGAAGAGATCTATTTCCCAGAAGATAGCCTGCCGCTGTACATCGATAAAAAGTCAGAATCGCTCAAACTAATTCAACGTATCCGCGACGAAGCGCACCGGTTTGCTATTACCTACCACCGCGATAAACGGAGCCGAAACAGCCTGATTAGCGAGTTGGAAAACATCGAAGGAATAGGCAAGAAAACAGCCGCCCGCTTGCTGACCTACTTCAAAGGCGTCAAAAAGATTCGGGAGGCCCCGGTTGAGCAAATTGCCGAGGTTGTGGGGACCGATAAAGCGCGGAAAGTGAAGGAGTACTTTGCCGGAATTGAAAATACGTAGCAACGCAAACAGCATTCTGTTTAAACGACAAAAGCCCGGTTCAACCGGGCTTTTGTCGTAATAGTCTTTTAGCTTAGTATTCCCACAAGCCGTGCTCCATCTCCATCAGCTCATGTTCGGTCTGAATTGACTTCAACAAGCCTTCACGGTCGCCGTAAACGCCCACAAGATCTTTATCTTCGGGGTTTGATACTTTGGTAATACGACCGTAGAACAAACGAAGATCAAAGGCGTCGGCCAGGTTTTTATGCTGAGCCTGGTTTTGCGGGTTGTACCACACAAATTTCTTCGGATCTGACCGGAACAGTTTGTCCAGATCAGCATATTTGAACGATGCCACGGGCACTTCCAAACCAGCCGGGTTCTTATCAGCAGGCAAGTAAAGCGTCACAGTCTGGATATCGTAGTACAAACGTGAGCGCTTGCGGTCAAAAATCCAGTCTTCTTTGATCTCCAGAATATTCAGGTCACGGGCAAAGTACTCGTCGCCCTGAAAAGCCGGCGCTGCTTTTACCGTATCAACCGGAGCCGCAGCCACCACCGTAGCCGGAGCCGGTTTGGTTGCTTTGCCTTTAGCACCTTTCTTCGACGAGGCTACTGCCTTCTTCTTGGGTGCCGGAGCCCCCCAGCCATCGTCGACGGGTTCTGCTTTCTTCTTGGGTGCCGGAGCGCCCCAACCGTCGTCAGTTGTTTTAGCAGCTGCCTTCGGCGCATCTTTTTTAGCAGGTGCCCCCCAGCCATCGTTGGCATTGGCAGCACCCTCCTGACCGAAACCGGCCTCAATTTCTTCTTTCGACAATCCGCCCCCGGAGTTCGGCATCAGAATCTTCTGCTGAAACTTATCGGGTGTCATGGGCGTACGTGTCGAATCGTTTTCATAAGCCACCAGCAAACCCGACTTAACGGCTTCCATCAGGTACTTAGAAATCTCGTTATTCTTCGAGAACATCGATTGATTCTGCTTCTCCTTCAGGTCGATCCGACGCCAAAGGGTCTTCTTCATCATGATGTCATTGTCGTTGATGGGTCGAACCGACATTGGATTCGCGCCCGTACTGGCCTTCTCCTGCGCTACCGCACTCCCACCAGCCAGCAGCAAGATGGCTACTGCGCCCACGCCGAACCGCATGTTTTTCGGTTGATTCATGTCTGCTTCTAAGGTTTACTTTTCACAATAATGGCACGGCTATCTGTCTGACTAACAAAACCGTGCCATTATCGGCTTATTCTAACTATATAACGCTTAATGGGCCAGATTATTTAGTTCAACGGAATGTTGTAAATCGGACGACCCATGTTTACATCACTTACTTCACCCCGGAAGTTCTGACGCTGTACCCCTTCTACCTCTATCACATATCGGTCACCGGGTTGCGCTTCGGCAGCCAGGCTACCAATTGACCCACCACCGGAACCCAACGTAACAGCACCTACCCGACGGTTACCGCGAGCCAGGTTCACCGTGAAGCCAGTTACCCGGAACCGGGCATCTTCGGGGTTGAAGTTCTTGAAGCTTTCGTCAGGAACAGCTACTACCCGGATGCTCCGCACAGCGGAAGCCGACATACCCCGGCGCTCATCGACTTTCGAATTACCGACATAATACTCCAGCGTCGGTTTCGGAACCCGGTTAACCCGGAACTTCTCAGTGCCCAACAGGTTACCTCCGTTGCTGATGTTGATGGCTACACTTTGTGCACTTGGCACCACCGTTACTTTACCTTTCTCACCACTGTTGATTACGTCGGCGCCCGAAGCTGTAATGCTTGGGTTCCAAAGTGCGCCCAACTGCGGACTCTGAATACTCAGTTTATTAGCACAACCCAGATAGAGCGGAGGCAGCGTACCTGTCTCAACCTGATACGTTGGTTTGGCTACAAAGTATTCGGCTTGCAGCGGTACAGTTTTCGAAGTTCCATCGGGTGCATTGTACGAGATCGAACCAGTCAGTACCCGGCGGGCCAAACCATTCTTGTCATACGCACCACCCTGTGCCGTAAACTCGATTACCCCACGGCCATTGTCCATCCGAACAGGTGCGCCACTGAGACTCATCCGAGGCTGAATACCCGACGACGAAGCCGCCAGGAACATCTCACCTTTGAACTTCGTACCTGCAACCACCACCTTCGATTCCATGCTGAGCATGGCCATAATCTTATCGAACTTCACATCGGCTGCACCAACTTTCGAAGCCAGTACTTCCAGTGTTTCGCCTTCAATACGACGTACTTCCGACTGTTTCTGGCTCAAAACGGCCAAAGCTGCCGGCACGGGCGTCTGGGCGAAGTTCAGTTCAGCAAAATCTTTCCGGCGCTGTTCGGCTGATCGGCTGGCAATGGCATCCTCTTTACCATCAACCGCCAGGGGCGCAAACTTCGCATTAGTGTACTTGCTCAGATTCGTAACAAAGCCGTTCAGTTGGTTTTTCAGGGCATAGGCTTCACCGTTCCGGTTGGGGCCCACCATGATCTGAGCTACTTTTTCTTCTTCACTGGCATTTTTGATATTGCCCGTTTCATCAAGACCACCGCCTGCTTCTTCGATCAGACGTTGCTTGAGACCGTCGATCTGGCTGATCATTTCTGATGCCATCTTACGGACTTCTTCGGCCTGCCGGATGACCGCTACATCGGCGGGGCGATTTCCAGACTTCTCAACCGTAGCCCGGATATTTTTGATTGTAGCGTCGTTAACCTGATTAATAGCCCCCGTCGATTGCTCCAGACTGTTATTGATCAGGATGAATTTCTCCAGAATGGCCGATGTCACCTGCAGGGCAAGCAACGCGGTCAAAACCAGGTACATCATCCCGATCATCTTCTGACGGGGTGTTTCTTTGCCACCTGCCATAATGTGGGGTAGTGATAATTAAAGAGTTGTAGAGTTAGTACAAAGTTGCCGTGTTGTCAGGTTGGCGAATCGTACCGGTCAGCGACCGTGCCAACACCCCAACCTGACACATGCATCCTTTTATTGATTACCGCGCATAGCTGTCAGCATGCTGCCGTACACATTATTCAGTGACGACAGGTTGCCCGTCAGTTTAGCCAGTTCGTTTTTGAACTGTTGCGTATCGCGGCTGGCATCGGCCATGTTCTCCATAGCGGAGGTCAGGCTGCCATAGAAGGCGTTCATTGCCTTCAGGTGTTTGTTTGTATCCTGCAACTCCAGTTCGTACACCGCGTTCAGGGCACCCATGTTCTTGGTTACCTTCTGGAACTGATCGCGGTAGTCTTTCGCATCGGTGGTTGCATCAGCCATCGAGTTCATAGCTGTGATAGCCGTGCCGTATGACTTGTTCATTTCACCGATTGACTGCGAGGCCGTTTTCACGTTCCGAGCGTACTCGTTAGTCGCTACGGTAGCATCCGTCAGATCCTTCATTTTTGAAACTGAATCAGACAGCGTGCGGAAGCCCGAGCCGAGTTTTTCAAAAATATCGGGAGTTACCTTAGCCTGCGCCAGCATTTGGTCCATGTTGGCCGTCAGACCATTGGCCTGAGGAACAGCAACAGCGGCCTTACGGGGCTCACCCTTGTAGTCATCGGCCAGCTCGGGGTACACCCGCTCCCACTCATAGTCGACACCGGCGGCAGGAAACAGGAAGCTTTGCATAGCATACAAAGCGAAGATAACAGCCTCGATAATCAGACCGGCCGTCAGGAGCCAGCCCAGCGAGGTAATGTGTTGAATCTTGGCCATGGCCCCAAGTACTACGACTGCGGCTCCGGCACTATAAATGGTTGGTACGAGACGATCCCAGAAAAAATTGACTCTCTTTCCTGCTGCCATAAGATGGGCTAATTAAAGCGTATGGTGAACTGTTTTTGTGATTACGAATTAAGCTTTGCTGTTGTTGCCACGGCCACCCCGGCTGCTTTTGCTACCCCGGCTGCTGCTGCTGCTGGCTTTGGTTGCCTTGCTACGTGAGCCACCGCTCCGACCACCCCGCATCGACGCGGTCCGGCCTTCGAGGTTGTCCATCACGCAACGGAATCCGATATACGACCGCTTGGCGTTCTCGTACTCGTAATACCGTGTACCGGTTTCCAGGTAGTAGGCAATATCTTTCCATGAACCACCCCGAACTACTTTACGTGGCTCGTCGGCATTCTGGTTATCAGGGTTCATATCCCAAACAATGGCGTTTGAGTTGTCAGCGTAGGCATCGCGGCACCACTCGGCTACGTTACCGGCCATGTTATACAGACCGTAATCATTGGCGTTGTAGGCATTGGCCGGGGCCGTGTACGGATAACCATCGGCGTCGAAATTACCGCGTTGTGGTTTAAAGTTGGCTAAGTAGCAACCTTTTCCATTGGCAACGTAGGGATTACCCCATGGGTATTTGGCTCCCTGCTTACCACCCCGTGCGGCCCACTCCCATTCGGCCTCAGAAGGCAACCGGAAACGGGGCGACACAAACTGACCTTCTTTAGTCCGGAAGTCATTGTACACGTTGGTGCGCCACGAGCAGAAATGTTGAGCCGCCTGCCAGCTCACCCCTACCACCGGGTAGGTATCAAAGGCTGGGTGACCATAATAATATTCCAGCATCGGGTCGCCATTGTGATACGTAAAGTCGTTTTTCCAAACGGCCGTATCCGGGTAGAACTTTGCCATGATTTCCTCCTCGCCGATAGTCGATACCGAATCGGTCAGGAGTGCGTTGACGTACTGGCGGTACTCATGGTTGGTAACCTCGGTATCGTCCATGTAGAACGAGCTGATGGTTACCCGGCGGTTCATGTTAATCTGGGTAGCGGCCACGTCTTCGTCGGCCTGACCCATAATGAACGAGCCTGAGGGAACGAGCACCATGCCGTAGGGCGTAGTTTGCTTCCAACCTTTACGGCCTTTGTCAGCAGTAATCTCACCATTGATTACACCAACGTCACCACCGTCTTTTCCCCCTCTTCCGCCAAATTTAGACTTAACAAAACCGCAACTCTGCATTAGCAGAACCACAGCCGCGACCATTGCCCCTCGGGTTGCGTTTACTGTAAACCAGGTGTACTTCATGTCAGTAGCGTACTTATTTTCTTCTTGTGCAAGACCGAACTAAAAACGAAAATCCGTTCGGTTATTGTATTGTTATGCCGTACAGGCGAAAAAATTAGACTTCGGGTACTATTTACCAATTAAAAACAGGTGAAAACAAGGTCATTATCAAGGGTCAATCCCTCAAAATTACTACCCTACCTGCAAACAGCCTAACAATAATAGGGCCAATTTGTCTATCTGAGCCGATTTAAGCAAGTCTACTTACCTATTAGCCGTATTTTCAATACCGGAAACGCGGGGTACGAATAATGGGCTTTTTGCGGGCATCAATAGGCGGTAATGAGTAACTAAGCAAAATTTCGTGGGAGGTGGGTGCTTTATTGGCAAAAGTATTCGTGGTAAAATCGAACGCATACCCAAAGCGTAAGGCATTATTCCGTAGCAGGCTTACCCCTACCGTAGCCATTAGCGCATCGCCTACTCGGTACCCCAGCCCAGCCCAGTACCGTTGCTGATACGTAGCCAGAATATTGGCCGAGATGGCCGTTTTGGTAGTCGGTGTAGCCATTGCTACTAAGACCGACGGCTGCAGATCCAAGTCATAGCCAAAACCAAGCCGATAACCAGCCGTCAGGTAAGCAGTTCGCTCCTGAGGCACTACCAGACGGTCGGTACCAAGCCGGAAAGCTGGTTGGTTGATGTGCAAGACACTTACCCCCACCCAGTAGTCGACCGTATTGTAATAAACGCCAGCCCCCAGGTCGGGTCGGGCCTGCGTAATACGGCCCTGCTGGAGTAGCGGGTCAGGCTCGTTAGGGCGAAACTGACCAAAATCAAAACCCCGGTTGTACATGCCACCCTGTACGCCTATGGCCAGTGTACCATTTTTCAACGCCATCCGGTACGCATACGAAACCTGCACCGCCTGATTAATGGCCGGCCCAAGCCGGTCGTTCATGGCATAAATGCCGACCCCGCCCTTAATTTTATCCAGAGGCATGTTGAACGAGAAGAGTTGCGTACTTGGGCCTCCGCCATTGTCGGTAACGGTTGGCTGATACCCGGCCCACTGGGTACGGTGCACCAACTGAAAGCGCGGCACTCCCTCCGACCCTGCCCCCGCTGGGTTGTAATACAGCGGATTAAACATGTACATGCTAAACTGAGGGTCGTTTTGGGCGTGCACAAACCCGCTTGCGCCCAACAAAAGCAGTGATAGTAATGCGTAAACAATGCGCCCCATAAAGCTGGCCGTGTAAAGTTTCTAGGTCAATTGATCACTGGTTATTCCCGGTTGCCCGTAGCTGATGGGTTACGAACCCAGACCACGGGCCATTGTCAATAAATGACTTTAAATCTAAACGCAGTATAGACAGAAAATATTGAAACAAAAAAGAGGTCAGACGCAAACGCCTGACCTCCTATGCTAACTTACTGAGCCTACAGATTGTTGGCTTTTTTGATATACAATTCGAGCGCACCGTTCATAGAGGGTGCATTGGGTAGCGGAGCTTCGATGTCGAGCGTCAGGCCCGCTTCTTTAATTGCCTTGGCAGTAGTAGGTCCGAAAGCCGCCATCCGGGTTCCATTCTGCTGAAAATCAGGAAAGTTGCTAAACAGTGAAGTTACACCCGACGGGCTAAAGAAGGCAATGATGTCAAACGACTTAATATCCAGGTCCGACAGATCGGTGGGTACTGTTTCGTACATGACCGCTTCGGTAAAGTGCAACGCACTTGTATCCATAAACTCCGGAATATCATTTCGGCGAATGTTGGAACACGGAAACAAAAACTTCTCGGTTTTGTGCTTCTTGATGATTTCCATCAGTTCGGCCGCCGTTTTGGTGCCGGTGAAGATTTTCCGCTTCCGAATCACAATGTACTTCTGGAGGTAGTTGGCGGTCTGCTCCGAAATACAGAAGTACTTCATATCGGCAGGCACCTCTACCCGACCTTCCTGGCAGATACGGAAAAAGTGATCAATCGCGTTACGGCTCGTGAAAATAATGGCCGTGTGATCAAGAATGTTGATCTTTTGTTTACGGAAATCTTTGTACGATACGCCCTGGATTTGAATAAATGGTCGGAAGTCTATGGTAAGATTGTACTTGCTGGCTAAGTCGAAATAAGGAGATTTTTCGTCAGGTCTGGATTGAGTAACTAAGACGCTCGAAACCTTCGTTAACCGATTTTCTGATTGCTGGGTGCTTGTTTCGTTCATTGAATAAACCTCGTTATACGATTCGAAGCTTAGATGCCAGCAAGCCTCCTGATGCATTGCGGTTGACTTGATAAAAGAAGGAGAACCTTACAGTGCAAACCGCACACCAATTAGCAAGGGCACTAATTCAACGATGCAAAGGTACGAAATTAAATAAAGACTTTTGATAGGTGCCTGAGCTCGTATAACCAAATACAAAAGGACTAACCGCACCAGATAGAAGACCGTAAACGGGATTAACAGGTAATTAGTGAGGTTTTCGATAGTAGGGCCATTGAAAATCACAATGGTCGCCAGAAAGCCAATGGCTGTAAAGAACAGTAGCGATGACTGAACAACTTTGAAGAAGTGAATATTGACCACGCTCTCGAATCGGTACAGGCTCCCGACAACCTGCAACATCAAATATTTGCCCAGAAACGACAGAAACACCAGTACGCTGACCAACAGGTAATAGAGTAACAAAGCCCCAAAATTCTGTTGATCAAGCAGTAAGGTACGCGACGAGAACACATTGACGTTGCGGCTCTGCACAAACAGGAACAGATAGCCCATCACAAAACTGAGGCTGAGCAAAAACAAGAGTACCGTGCGGCTAAGGGGGCGGTTAATGAGGAATGACTCATCCCGAACGCGCAGCGCAAATAAATCGCGGGGGTCGTACAGGACCAGAAACGCCCGCCGGTACAGGCTAAACAACAGGGCATGAATAGCCAGCAGGAAGAGCAGGCCAAGCCCGAAAAAATTTTGATACACCGAAAAAGTCCGGGGCCGTACGCTCAGATTGTCGTCGCTCAATACGACAGGCTTCTGCAAAATCGATTTGGGATACCCCATAATCATCTGCTTGCCAGCTACACCCGCCGACCCGTAGATGGAAAGCAGCACTCTCGGTTGTCGGTAGGCATTATACAGGCTATCAATCGAAAATGTGTACCACCGGCCACCCAACAGCTGCTTTTTCAGGGCGGCATTGATAAACACATACGTATCGGTATCGGTGTACAGGAGGAGCTGATAATGCCGGTTACTTTCCAGATCAATGGAAGCACTTACCGCGGGGGCATCGGCATGAATTTCGGGGAGGTAAGGAACGTAGGCTTTGGCAGCCTCATCGTACACAAGCCAGTCGTCGGCAAAGCTGTGTACGGCATAGTAGCGCTGTTCGGGGCCAACGCCATTGCGGGTAGTTTGTGCAAAAAGCGAAAGAGCAAACGAGTGAAGAAGTGAAAGAGCGAGTACAGCAAGACCCCGTCGTATCCATCCGTTCGTCTTCTGTGTTTGCTCTTTCACCACACGGCCCATTGGGCCATCGCTCTTCTGCTCTTTCACTCGTTCATTAATTTTTACCGAGGGCCTTCAGCATGGTTTCGCCGATAAGGGCTGGCGACTCCACTACGTGAATACCGCACTCACGCATGATAGCCATTTTGGCAGCTGCTGTATCGTCAGCCCCACCAACAATAGCACCGGCATGGCCCATACGGCGGCCCTTGGGCGCGGTTTGACCAGCAATAAAGCCAACTACCGGTTTCCGGTTGCCGTCGGCTTTGATCCAACGGGCGGCCTCAGCCTCCATACCCCCACCAATTTCACCAATCATCACGATGGCTTCCGTTTCGGGGTCGTTCATCAGGAGTTCAACGGCTTCTTTAGTGGTCGTACCGATAATGGGATCACCACCGATACCGATCGCCGTTGTTTGGCCCAGACCCGCTTTGGTCAATTGGTCAACAGCTTCGTACGTAAGCGTACCTGACTTAGAAACGATACCAACCGTACCTTTCTTGAAAATGAAGCCGGGCATAATCCCAACCTTGCACTCTTCGGCCGTCATCACACCGGGGCAGTTAGGCCCGATCAGGCGGCAGGTTTTGCCGGCCAGATAATTTTTGGCCATCACCATATCTTCGGTCGGAATACCCTCGGTGATACATACAATCACCTGAATACCTGCATCGGCAGCTTCCATTATGGCGTCGGCCGCGAAAGCGGGGGGCACAAAAATAATCGACACATCGGCGCCGGTCTGCTCCACAGCATCCCGTACGGTATTGAACACCGGGCGGTCGAGGTGCGTTTGTCCTCCTTTGCCGGGTGTGACACCGCCAACCACGTTGGTGCCGTATTCCATCATCTGCTGGGCATGGAAACTACCCTCCGAACCAGTAAAGCCCTGGACGATAACTTTTGAGTTCTTGTTGACTAATACGCTCATGTTGCTCGTAAATCGTTGATTTTAGATGCCGAATCGTTGACCGTAACCTCAAACAGCACCAATAAAAAGCCTCGCAAAAGTAGAGGGAAAGCCGGAAAGACCAATGACTATTTTCTGTACATTTCGGCATGATTCTTTCGCACGTCATTTCCGACGCGGCTTTGGCCATCACGGGCGTTGGTGTTTTCTGGCATTTTTTTGGTCACCTGCCTTTCTATAATCGGTTGCTTTGGGGCTTTTTTTTACTGACCATTTCGCTGGCGGCCATCGCCGGTACTGCCCGCTTTGCCGGTGTCGAAAATCTGGAGGCCCTGCACGAATCGTTGCAAACGTTGGCCAGCACGCTCGGAATTGTCTGTGTCGTAATGGCCACCTGGGCCCTGGTAATGCGCCGAACGGTAACGCTTATCCCGTTTGTGATGACCCTGGTAATGGGCCTGTTTCTGTTTGTGGTGCTGTTACTACCCGATGTACGCGTATTTCGGCCGGTGTCTTCTTCGCTCGGTATTTTGCTCGTGATGCTGCTGGGCGTGTTTGGCCTCATGCGCCGGGTACCCAACGCACTCTGGATTGTAATTGCCGTCATGCTGGCGGCCATTGCCACCAAGGCGGAGTCGTTTTCACAACTAATGCACCCCACCGATTTTTATCATTACATGCTGGCGCTCTCGTTGCTTGGGTTCGGTAAGGCGGTGCAGCGATAGGTTGGCCACGCCCCCGGAAATCATATTAGCCAAATAAACCGTCACGCCCCTGCGTGGGTTTAGTTGTTATACTCAACAACTACACGCGAATGAATTTATTGGAACTGGCCGAAGACCCGGTCAAAGCCGCTAAAGCCGCCAAACTTCAGTACACTTCTGATACCATGCCGGGCATTTCGCGGCAACGGCAAGGTGACCGATTCACGTACCTGGCACCGGATGGCCAACCCATTGATGATGACGCCACACTGACCCGAATCAGCAACATGGCCCTTCCCCCGGCCTGGGAGAAGGTATGGATTTGCGCCAAGCCTAATGGTCACCTACAGGCAACGGGCATTGATACTAAAAACCGTAAACAATACCGCTACCACGCCAATTGGAACGCCATTCGGAGCGAAACCAAGTTTTTTCGCATGATCTCGTTTGGCCAGAAACTGCCGCTGTTACGTCAGCAAATTGAGCAGGACCTCAAAAAAACGGGGCTTCCGCGCGACAAAGTGATTGCCATCGCTCTGAGCGTCATGGAGCATACCCTGATTCGAATCGGCAACGCAGCGTACGAGAAAGAATACGGTTCGTATGGCCTTACCACGCTGAAAGACCGGCACGTGAAAATGCAGGGTGCCCAACTTCGTTTCAGCTTTAAAGGCAAAAAAGGCATTTACCACGACATTACGCTGCACGACCGACGACTGTCGCGATTGGTGAAAGCCTGCCGTGATATTCCCGGTAAAGAGCTTTTTCAGTACTTCGACGAAACCGGTGAACGACGCAGTATTGATTCGGGTATGGTCAACGAGTACTTGCAGGACGTCATGGGCGATAGCTTTTCGGCAAAAGACTTCCGCACCTGGGCCGGCACCGTCAATGCGCTTCGGTTACTGGTTGAGCTGGAGCCCTGCACAACGGAAAAGGAAGCCAAGAAGAATGTAAACACTGTACTCGATGAGGTATCGCACCGGCTGGGCAACACCCGCACCGTTTGCCGGAAACATTACGTACATCCGCAGATTCTGGAAGCCTACGAGTGTCAGGACCTCAACCCGTACATTGAACACCGCAACCGGTTTCGGCAAACGAGTCCGTACGGGCTGGATGGCGTCGAAAAATTACTGTTGAAGTTCCTGACCGATCAGGCCAAAACGGTTGTCAAACAAACCAATACGCGTTCGGCGGCCCCCACTACGCGCGCCCGGCCCAACACCGTCAGCCCATAGCTTTTACCCAATGGTGGTGGCCACACTGACGGCAGGCAGGTTGGGTTTCAGTCCCTTCAAACGGCTGTACGTGCCCACAGGTTGTGCAGGCATATTGACCAGGCACCACCAGCGTATCTGTTTCGAGCCGTAGCAGATGGGGCAAAATAGGCAACCCCGGTTTACCCACATCGTCCGTCGACCGAAAAACGCTTAATTGGCCATTCGGCTCCAGAATAGCCAGCCGAACCTGCCCCAAATGCTCAATACCACCCTGCCGCAGTTCAGAGAAGAGTTCGTCTTGCCCGAGGTCTTCTTCGTCGAAGTTGCGGGTTTCGATACATCCGTTCTGGATCACGTACACGGGCTTGCCTTCAAGACTTTCGCGAAGCCGCCGGTTCTTATCGCTCAGGCGGGTGATGATTTTGTAGCAGCCCATCATGACCACAAACACAACGATAGGCGTACTCAGCGGGACATCATCGTAAAACATAGGATCGCCCGCAGCTGAGCCCAACCCAATCAGCAACACCAGCTCATACACCGACAATTGTTTCACCGACCGCTTACCCGATATGGTCAGCGCCAGCAACACCACCGTAAACATAATGGCGGTACGGAGAGCCACTTCGCCCAGGTACATCCACGGAAAATCATGGATAAGAATCCGGTGCCAGTCGAAGGGTTGTACAGGCTCTTTCATGGTATCTGCGATAGGTTAGCTCCGGTGCCGGGGCTAAACGAAAAATCGTAACCGGACTACAGGAATCAGAAATAGCGGCTTCACAGCCCCATCCGCTCCCTCAGTCTGGTTACGATTTTATAAACGCAGAAACGATTACTTGGTTATGTTGCTGCTCAGGCGGAGCAGTTCAATTTCGGCCGATTTGGCATTGAAAGAAGCGTCGATCAGGCGCGTCTGAGCCGTCAGGGCATTCCGCTGCACATCTCTGAACTCCACAAACGTAGAGTTACCAATCCGGTAGCGGTCGTAGGCAATATCTACGTTCTGAAGGGCAATCTGATAGTTCTGAACTTCCAGAGCAAGCTGAGCCAAACTATTGCGGTATTGTTGGTACGACTGCTCCAGGGCCGACATCAGTTGTAATTGCTGATTGGCGGTCTGATCGGCGGTGATTCGCTCGTTGATACGGGCATTGGCAAGCTGACGTTTCAGATTCCCACCGTTGTACAACGGCAGCACCATCCGAACACCCAACGAATACGTTTCGTTACGGCCCCGGCGCGTTCCGAATCCAGCCTGGTTATCGGTGGGTAAAAAACTATACCCGCCCAGCAAATCGACCTGCGGGTACTGCTGAGAACGAGCCAAACGCACATCGATAGCCGCCAAACGCTGGTTCAGCACGGCAGCTGCCAACTGTGGGTTTTGCAGTTTGAGCGACTCGCGCAGGTCGGGCAACGACAGATCAGAGCGGACCAGGATTGTATCGCGCACGGCAAACTCCGTATCTAATTCACGTACCAACAACGTGTTCAGCACCACTTTTGCATTGCGCAGGTTCAGTTGCTGCGTCATCAGGGCCGCACTGTCGGCGTTATAGTCGACCTGAGCGCTCAGAAAATCAACCTTCGAACGTGTCCCTACCTCATAGGTTGCCCGCGCCAGTTCGAGTCGTTCGCGGGAGATGTCCAACGCCTGCTGAAACGCAATCAGCCGCTGGAGCTGCCGCACCACATCATAGTACGCAGTGGTGGCATCGGCAATAGTCAGTTCAATATTGGCGCGGGTATTTACTTCAGCCACCCGTACCAGCTGCCCCAACCGGGCGAGGGTAGCCTCGCGACCGAACCCGTTAAAAAGCGTGTACGTAGCCGCTGGTCCAACGGTTGCATTTCGGTTTACAACACCATAAAGCCGCTGCGGAGGTACGTTGAAGTTGAAAAAATCCTGCCGGAGGTTTTGCACCAGGAGGTTATTCTGAAACGTAAAATTGACCGTCGGGTAAAAACCAGCAAACCCTTTCGTGTTGTTGTTCTGCGCAATCAGCTCCTGGGAGCGATTCACCCGAATTTGGTAATTATTGGCAACGGCCGTTGAGACCACCTCCGATAAAGAAAGTAAACTGCCTTTCTGCGGTAAATTGTCCAGTGTTACCGTGCGCTGTAAGGCACGTTGCACAGGCGAAGTGGGCGTGTCGGTTTGTGGTTGCGTAGTAGTTGTGGGGCGGGTGGGCTGCTGGGCAAGTACCTGGAACGAGAGAAAAAAACAAACCAGAAAAGAGCAGTATCTCATAAAAAGGGGGAATGCGCGTATAAAAGCCAAAATTAGTGTTTAGACAGGTTTACTCCTCTACTGCGTATAGATACCAATCGACAAACTGCCCTAATACACCGACGAAAGCAAGATTCACAAACCTAACGACTATAAGTCGCTCCGTTCTCGAAAAGTGCCGTATAATTGCGACCTACTTAATCAACATCATGCGCGTACGCTCTTCCGTATCTCTCGCATCGGCATTTGCCGGCCTTCTGCTGGTCGGCTGTCAGCAACGGCAATCAGCCGATTTACTGGTCACGAATGCCACCGTATACACCGCCGACTCGGCGTTTTCGACCGCCAACGCCTTTGTTGTCAAAGACGGCAAATTTCTGGCCGTTGGGTCTGCCGACGAACTAACCAAACAATATGACGCCGACAGCACCGCCGACCTGGGCGGCCAACCGGTGTACCCCGGCTTCTTCGACCCGCATTCGCACTTTATGGGCCTGGGTCAAATGCTCGATCAGGCCGACCTCGTCGGAGCCGAGTCATACACCGAAGTCGTGCAACGCCTGAAAGCATTTGGCCAGAAAAACCCGCAGGCCATGTGGATCATCGGCCGGGGCTGGGATCAGAACGACTGGCCCGCCACCGACTCACCCGTGCGGGGGTTCCCAACTAAAGCCCTGCTCGATGCCGCCTTTCCGAACATTCCGGTAGCTCTGACCCGGGTTGATGGGCACGCCCTGCTCGTCAACAGCAAGGCCCTTCGGCTAGCCCAGATCACGGGCGGCAGCAAACTCGCCGGGGGCGAAGTGGTGCTCGATGCCCAAGGGCAACCCACGGGGGTGTTGGTTGACAACGCCATGCAGATGGTTCGGCGGGTCATTCCGCAACCCGACGATCAGGATAAAGAACGAATGTTGCTGGCGGCCCAGAAAATGTGTTTCTCATACGGGCTTACGTCGGTATCAGATGCGGGCCTGAACCGCAACGATATTGAGCTGATTGAGCGATTGCAGAAAGAAGGCAAACTGAAGATCCGCGATTACGCCATGATCTCGCTCGGCCTGCCCAACATTGACTATTACCTCAAAAAAGGACCGTACCAAACCGACCGGCTCACCGTTCGGTCGTTTAAGCTCTATGCCGACGGAGCCCTCGGCTCACGGGGTGCCTGCCTGCGCAAGCCCTACAGCGACCGCCCCGAAACAACCGGTTTTCTGCTCCTCAGCCCCACTGAGCTGGAGCGGATTCTGACCCAACTCGCCGGGAGCGGATTTCAGGCCAATACCCACTGCATTGGCGACTCGGCCAATCATCTTATTCTGGACCTGTACGGTAAGCTCCTGAAAACCAAGAACGACCGTCGCTGGCGCATCGAGCACGCGCAGGTGGTTTCGCCCGACGATGTCTGGAAATTCAATCGGTACTCGGTGATTCCATCGGTGCAACCCACCCATGCCACCTCCGATATGTATTGGGCCGCCGAACGGCTCGGGTCTGTGCGGGTAAAAGGTGCCTACGCGTTTAAAGACCTGATGAAGCAGAACAATGTGATTGCGTTTGGCAGCGACTTCCCGGTCGAGGCTGTTAACCCCTTGTTTGGCTTCCACTCGGCCACTGCCCGGCAAGATGCCAAAAATTTCCCGGCAGGGGGCTACCAGCCCGAAAACGCTGTTGACCGGCAATCGGCTCTGCTCGCTATGACCCGCTGGGCGGCCTACGCTAACTTTGAAGACCATATGCGCGGCAGCATCGCCCCCGGCAAACAGGCCGACTTTGTGGTCCTCAACAAAGACATTATGAAAGCCCCCGCGCCCGAATTGCGCCAAACCAAAGTGCTACAGACCTGGGTGGGTGGTGAGCGCGTATTCTAAAAATTACCCCTAAATGGGCAGCGGGCGCGTCGGGAGCTAATTCCCAACGCGCCCGCTGCCCATTTAGGCTTCTGCTACTTTCTTTTTCGAGCCACCATTTCCTGACTGAACACGAGCGAAACCTCGCCCTGCTCCGACACCGGGTAATTCAGCCGAATAAACTGCGCGGCATTGGCTTTGGGCAGATAAACGAACCCCCGCACCGATTCGCCCGGCTCAATGTACGTTCGTTGCAGGGCCAGTTCGTTCCAGCGGTAAGCTTCAAAACCGTACTGCTGCATCCGGTCGGCAAATACCCCGTGGTCAATAACCCGTTTGGCTTGAATCAGTTGGTAGGCGTTGTTGTGGGCCACGCGGTTACGGAATCGACTCTCGACCGACTGTCGGCGCGTAGACGACGAAACATCACTGGCTACAGCGGCCACCAGCAACACCGTATTGATGATACGGGCCGTTTTCAGGCGTCGTTCTTCGCGGGCTACTTTGGTCTTCACCCGCTCACTCTCGGCAGTTGGGTCGGCGGCTGTACGAGCCACTGCCAATGCCGGGTTGTGCGACTCGCGGAGGGTATCTTCGTTTGCGGTAAGGGCCACGTACCGAAAGCGAGTCGGGTCAATACGCATCGGTCGGCTCGATCGGTTTTTGATTTCAATATCCATCGCCAGGTATTCCATGTCTTCGCGCTCAAACGAAGCTACTACCACCAGGCTATCCGCTTCGGCTTTCGTTACCATACGCCCCTCAACATGCGCTACATCGCCCGTAACGGGCGTAAGTTGCAGATATTTGCCCGACGCACACCCACTCAGACTCAGCGCACTGCCTACCCCCAGAGCCGTATATAGTACCCAGGCTTTTCGTTTCATGACCGTATTTGTTGTGGCTATTGTTTCGTTGGTATTGGTTGTACTAACCAAAGCTAAAGAGGGCGACCCAGATAGTCAATCGGAATTGGATAGATGGTCTGAAAAACCGACCGAAGTGCGTTGACGGCTCTACCCTACTTCTACCAGCTTGCCTATAATCCGTATCTTTGTCCAATGAATACGACACTAAATCAACCCGTTATACCCACTGCCACCCTACCCGTAATGGAAGCCTTTTACACCCTACAGGGCGAAGGGGCACACAGCGGCCGGGCGGCTTACTTCATCCGGCTGGGGGGCTGCGACGTGGGTTGCCACTGGTGCGATGTGAAGGAGTCGTGGGATGTAAACGCTCACCCGCACCTGTCTATTGATCAGATTGTGACCGAAGCGGCTGCTCATCCCGGCCGCATGGCCGTTGTGACGGGGGGCGAACCCCTCATGCATGACCTTACCCACCTTACGCAGGCCTTGCAGGCAGCCGGGTTCAAAACAAACATCGAAACATCGGGCGTATGCGAGGCCGTAACCGGTAGCTGGGACTGGATTTGCTTCTCACCAAAGAAGTTTAAAAAGCCCAACCCTGCCATTTACGAGCAGGCCCACGAATTAAAAGTAATTATTTATAACCGGTCGGATTTTGCCTTTGCAGAGTCATTTGTGCCCTATCTGCGCCCCGATTGTCGGCTGTTTCTGCAAACCGAATGGAGTCGAACAAAAGAAATGCTGCCGCTCATCGTTGAGTACGTAAAAAGTAATCCGCAATGGCAGGTATCGTTGCAAACCCACAAGTACATGGATATTCCATGAAGCAGTGGGCCGTAGTCAGTAAGCAGTGGGCAGAAAAAACCAGACAGTATAAATTCTGGCTCCTCTTTTTTGCCTACTGCCTGCTGCCTACTGCCTACTCTTTCTCTCAGGATTCCCGCACCAAACAGCTCTACGAGCAATCGATGAAGCTCTTTGGCGAACGTAAAGCCACTGAAGCCATCGCGTTTATGCAGGAAGCCATAAAACGGGAGCCTACCTTTGCCGATGCTCACCTGAAACTCGGGCAGCTGTACGAGTTTACCAAACGGGTAGAGCCCGCCCTGCTGGCCTACCGCGAAGCGGTGCGGCTTCAGCCCGATGCCCCCACAACGGCACCGGCCTACCAATCGTTAAGTAATCTGCTGCTCCGGCTCGGCCGCTACACCGAAGCGATCCCCTATTTAGAAAAATACGTAACCTTGTTTGCCCCGCAGTCGGCACAGGCATTGCGCGTAGAGCGGCTGCTGGCCACCGCCCGCTTCGGGCAGGAAGCTACCCAACGCCCACAGGCCGTAACGCCCCGCCCACTCTCGTCGGCATTGCAAACTACCCCCTCGCAATATTTTCCTGTACTTACTGCCGACGAGCAAACCCTGGTGTTTACGGTTTTGAAGCCTGAGGGCGACGAAGACCTGTTTACCACCACCTTCAACGGTGAAACCTGGCAGCCTCCCGTTTCGCTATCACCCAATATAAACACGGTCGATAACGAAGGTACGCCCAGCCTTTCGGCCGATGGACGCACCCTGGTGTTTGCCGCCTGCCAGGGCCGTAAAGGAATGGGTAGCTGCGACCTGTACATTACCCGACGCACCGGCAATGAATGGTCTGAACCCCAGAACCTCGGCCCCACGGTAAACAGCCGCTATTACGAATCGCAACCCGCCCTGTCGGCCGATGGTCGGCGGTTATATTTTGTGTCGGACCGGCCCGGTGGTCAGGGCAAACGCGATATCTGGCGTACCGATGCCGATGAACAAGGCAACTGGCTGGCCCCCGTCAATATGGGGACGCCCATCAATACCACCTTCAACGAGGCATCACCGTTTATTCATGCCAACGGCCAAACCCTGTTTTTTGCGTCGGAGGGGCACATCGGCATGGGGGGCTACGACCTTTTTGTGAGCGACAGTCTGGTCACAACGGCCCCGGTACGCTGGAACCAACCCACCAATCTGGGGTATCCGATCAATACGGCTGAGGATCAGGCATCGCTGTTTGTGTCGGCCAACGGTGCACGGGCTTATTATTCATTCGAGGAACAGAAAGAGGGCATTTCGCAACGGTCACGGATTTACGTATTCGATATGCCTGAGTCGCTACGCGAGCGGGTAAAGCCGGTTAGTTACCTCAAAGGGATAATAGCCAACGGCAAAAGCCAGAAACCCGTTGCGGCCACCGTTGAACTAATCGACCTGGCCACCAAACAGACCATCTCGCGAGTTAAGTCCGATGCACAAACCGGGCAGTACGCCATTGTGCTCCCCACCGAAGGCGAGTACGCCCTGTACGTGAGTAGCCCCGGCTACCTGTTCAAAAGTCTTTCGTTCGATTTTAGCCAGAAAACCAAAGAAACGAGCAGTGGTGTAGCCCTTCCGGTAGCCCTCGAACCGATTGGCCCTACGAGCAAAGAGACGCTCAACAACCTGTTTTTCGAATCGGGGCGGTACGACCTCGCCGATAAGTCACGGACTGAATTAAATCGGTTAGCCGATTTTCTGAAGTTGAACCCCTCGGTAACTATCGAAGTGTCGGGGCATACCGATGATCAGGGCGATGCTGCGGCCAACCTAACGTTGTCGAAAAAACGGGCTCAGACCGTGGTCACCTACCTGACCGAAGCCGGTATCGAACCCACCCGGATCAAATCGGCTGGATTTGGTAAAACCCGCCCTTTGGTGCCCAATACCAGCGACGAAAATCGGCGTCAGAACCGGCGTATCGAGTGGCGTATCCTGTAGCATATTTTCGGTATACACCTACGATCAGCGACTCTCTGCAATGGAGGGTAACTTGCCCATAATGAGGCTAAAATAAGGTTAAGACATTGGTTTGGTCTACTAATCTGCTTGGTTTCACGAGGAATTTTTTTGAACTTTGCCAATGTTGTCGTTACGAACGGTAGCTTGTGACATCTATTGCCTTGTACTAAAAGCGGCTGTTCTGATTGATTCTGACAACATTCTTTTCTGAGTGACGATGACTCCCGAACACGTAAAGTGCCTTATTATTGGCTCCGGACCCGCCGGATATACAGCAGCTATTTATGCCGCACGGGCCAACATGCAACCTGTTTTGTACCAGGGTGCCCAACCCGGTGGCCAATTGACCATCACCACTGAAGTCGACAATTTTCCGGGTTATCCGCAGGGCGTTAATGGCCCGCAGATGATGCAGGACCTTGAAGCGCAGGCTCGCCGGTTTGGCTCTGACGTACGCTACGGTGTGGTAACCTCCGTTGAGTTTGAGGCCAATCCGGGCCCCGGACGTCCGCACCGGGCTATTGTCGACGAGAAACACGAAATCACAGCCGACAGTATCATTATTTCAACCGGAGCCTCAGCCAAATGGCTCGGCCTCCCCTCCGAAATGCGCCTGAACGGTCGGGGTGTCTCGGCCTGTGCTGTCTGCGACGGGTTTTTCTTCCGTAATCAGGACGTAGCCATTGTAGGCGCGGGCGACACCGCTGCCGAAGAAGCCAGCTACCTCTCTAACATCTGCCGGAAAGTGTATATGCTGGTTCGGCGCGATCAGATGCGGGCCTCACGGTTTATGCAGCAGCGGGTTCTGTCAAAAGACAATATCGAAGTGCTCTGGAATACCGAGACCCTCGAAGTACTCGGCGATGAGGAAGTAAACGGCATTCTGATTCAGGATACCGTAACGGGCGAGCAGCGCACCCTCGACGTGACGGGCTTTTTTGTGGCTATCGGTCACAAACCCAATACTGATATTTTCAAAGACTACCTCGACATGGACAGCAATGGCTACATTCTGACCGAGAAAGGCAGCACACGGACCAACATTCCCGGCGTATTTGCCTGCGGGGATGCCCAGGACAACGTGTACCGGCAAGCCATTACGGCGGCTGGCACCGGTTGTATGGCAGCTCTCGACGCCGAGCGTTATCTGGTAACGCTCGAAATGCAGGAGCACATGGTCGCTTAGTTTACGGATTTTACATTTCAGGCCGGATAGGTTCGCTTATCCGGCCTGAAATCGGGTATATCACAGTACTTAACTTAACTCTGGTGGTTGATCTTGATCGCCCGCCTGCCGAACGACACTTCATGAACAACGCCCGATGAGCAGCTGGCCTCCCCTACCGAAGCCAACTGCCCATCCTGGTTCATTTTTTCGTTCTGGTACACGGCTTACAGACCAACTGCCTACTGGAATGAACCGATGATAAAAAACCGGATTACCTGGCTGATTGCCTTTGGATGCCTCACCCTAAGCTCCCTGAATGCACAGGCGCAGGAGCGGGGTTTGTTCAAAAACTCACGCATCAAGCCCAAAACCACCTACAATCCCAATTTCCCGGCGACTGAAGAGAAAAAGCAAGCCGATGTATTTGAGCAGGAAACAACCAGCCTGCGTTTCAACAACCAATTTGAGCCAAAAAAAGAAGTGAACCCGGTTGTGGCTGAAGATACCAGCATGATCGATCAGGGCGAAACGAGCGTAGTTGAAGTGATTGACTCTGTTCAGGTGGGCGACGAGTGGGTGAAAATTGCGGATTACTACGCCGTTTGGGACTCCCGTCATATTGACCCTTACAATATTAACCCGCTTGATTTCGACGAGGTAATCGATATTAAGCTCTACGACCCACCGGCCAACCGGTTCTGGTCGGCCCCGCTCCAACAGGGTAAACTCACCTCAAACTTCGGCTATCGCTGGGGGCGTTGGCATACCGGTGCCGATCTCGACTGCGAAACCGGTGACCCTGTTTACGCAGCTTTCGATGGTATTGTGCGGATAGTTGGCTGGGATGGAAACGGGTACGGGCGGTATGTGCTGATTCGGCACTACAACGGCCTCGAAACACTCTACGGCCACATGTCGAAGCAACTGGTTGAATCGGGCCAGTTGGTGAAAGCGGGAGATCAAATCGGGCTTGGTGGCAACACAGGCCGGAGTTATGGTGCTCACCTCCATTACGAAACCCGCTACGAGGGTAACCCCTTCAGCCCGCTCAATATTTACGCTTTTCCTGAAAACGTGGTTACCTCGGACCATTTTCTGCTCACGAGCAAGGTGTGGGACTACCTACGCGGAGGTCGCAACGCCAGTTCGGGCTCTGATTTGAGTTTTAAGCCCAAGTTTAAGCGGACAGTACTCCACCGGGTACGCTCCGGCGAAACACTCTCGTCAATTGCCGGTCGGTACGGAATGTCGGCGTCTACACTGGCCCGGAAAAATCACATGTCGCAGCGTACCAAGATTCGGCCTGGTCAAAAGCTACGGGTGAATTAAATTCCAGTAGGCAGTCTAACGTACTGCCCACTGCCGCTGCTCACTAATCTTCTGAACGAACCATAAAGAGCCGCCTGAGCCAACTTTTTTGCTCGGCGGCTTCTTCATTTTTATCCACTTCGGTTAGCTCCTGCCGGGCCAGTTGGCGTAGGTCAGGCTGCCCCGCGTCTACCCAACAGGTGTACCAGAAATCACCGACCATTTTCACCGACGCGCGCATCTGTCGCTCTACCTGCCCTTTCAGGCGCTCGTGGTACTGCGCCGAAAACACTTCGGAATAAACCTTCGTCGTTACTCCATTGCGGTCCTCAAATCCAAACTTACGGGTATCACCTACTTCGGCCGTGAGCTCCTGCTCGGTACGCAATACAGAATCAAGAGCAGCGTGAGCCCGGAAAACGGCCCGCCAGGCTGCTTTCTGGGGCGACTCAACGTAGTCGGCAGGCCCTACAACAAAATCGAACTGATGGCTGAACAACTCCGGTAAACGCGATTCCCAAAAACCATGAATCCCCTGCTGATTGGTCAGCTGCCCATTGTAGTTCCGGGTAGTATGTAAAGGCACGTTAGCATCAGCAATATAATGCCCTAAATCGGCGGCCAATCGGAGGATCTGACGAACATTACGCGTTCGGAAAGCCTCGGTCAATTGGTATTTGGCCAACTGAATGTGCCAGGGCACTATGCCATGAGCAGCCAGTGTATCCTCTCCGTATCGGTTAACTGCATCCTTGTAGTAGCGAGGTAGGGTTGCGCTTGTGGTATCGGGGTAATCGTCGAGGTCAATAAAATGCCGGGGAGCCTCGCCCACTACGGCCACCCGCCGACGGTCCGGATTCACTGCATTATCGGTCAGGTAATCAATATGACGTTTGAAAAAAGGCATCATCTCGGCGGGCAGCGTGAAAACCGCTAACCGATTGATCTGCCGATGCGAGTGGAAACCCCAATTTGGCTTATTCATTGCAGCACCGGCTTGTGTTTCTGCCACAAAAAAAAGTGGGCTGAACGCATACAACCAGAGCAAAAATAGATACCTTTGAACGAATATAGTACTTTGCAAAGAAAATATTAAACTTTTAAAGCAAGGAGCTATTTTAACAGAACAATATTTTGCTGAAACGCAAAAGAACATAACAATGAATCGCAAATCAAAAGGTTACCTGCTAATTGTCGCTGTATTCTGTGCCTTCGGGCTTTTCATCTACGGAGCTTACTCTCCTGCAAGAAAAGCATTAAAACAGCAAATTTTTTGCGTGAAGTTCAAAAACAGCACTGAGAAAGAAGCTGTTGAGCGCCATATGCATGCATTTGCTGCGTTGAAGCGTGAAACCAAAGCCATCGTAAATTACAGTGCAGGACGGACCATTGAGCCCGCAGGCCGGTCAAATTCGTATGACGTAGTCCACTATCTGACGTTTCAGAGCGAAGAGGACATGAAAAATTTTCAACAGAGCGCTCCCTTCAAAACGTTTAAAGCTGAGAACGAAGCCGCCTGGGAAAATATCCTGGTCATCAACGCCGATATTCAGCAGTAACCCAATCGATGGCCACCATTAGGTAGATCGCGCTGAACCGGGCCGACACCGTTTTAAATGTTGGTCATTAAGGGCATACAGGGCATTTTGTACAGCGAAGTGGTACTTCGCTGAGCCGCAAGGCTAAATTCGGCTTAATAGCCCGACCGGGGTGGCGCACCACCGGGCTGGCGTACCAGCACCACCCAATGGTACATTTTGTCCGACCAGGTTGGTTCTGAGTGCATACAGGGCAACTTCTTAAATTTCAGTACAAAGTGTTGATGTTCTGAGAAAGAAGCCGTACTTTTGCAACTCTTTTGCGAAACAAGAAATTCGTTTACATACAAAATGGCAAATCACAAATCTGCGAAGAAAGCCATCCGGTCGAGTGCCAAGAAGCGTTTACTGAACCGTTACCAGCACAAAACAACCCGGAATTTGGTCAAGTCTCTCCGTGAGACACACGATCACGCAATGGCTGTTGAACTGTACAAGAAAGTAGCATCTGCGCTCGACAAACTGGCGAAGCGCAATGTTATTCACAAGAATAAAGCCTCAAACAACAAGTCGAAACTGGCTCGTTTTGTAAACAAGCTAGCTCAGGCAGCTGCCTAATTGTTGTTGTGATTTGCTGATCCCGATCAGCCATTACCTACCAACGATTTATGAAAACCTTACACGTACCCGTGTGAGGTTTTTTTTTGCCCTACCGTCATGAACTACGATAATCCCCGCAAAATTCTCAGCTGGGCCGAGGAAGACCGCCCCCGTGAGAAACTGATGCTCAAAGGCCGGGCTGCTCTCTCCGACGCCGAGTTGATCGCCATTCTGATCGGGTCGGGAACTACCGACCTCACGGCCGTTGATGTTTCCAAAATCATCTTACAAAGCGTAGGTAACAACCTCAACGAGCTGGCGAAGCTGAGCGTAAAAGACTTGTCGAAGTTCAGGGGGATTGGCGAGGCCAAGGGCATTAGCATTGTAGCCGCCCTTGAACTGGGTCGGCGTCGGCGCGAACAAGACCGGCCCCAACGCACTCGTATCACCTGCTCACGGGATGCCTACGAGGAAATCAGGCCGCATCTGCTCGACAAACCACACGAAGAATTCTGGATTTTATTACTCAACCGGGCCAATGAGGTACTGCGTCCTGTTCAGATCAGCGCCGGGGGCGTTTCGGGTACGGTTGCTGATCCAAAGCTGATTTTCAAACAGGCCGTCGAAAACTTGGCCAGTTCGATCATTTTGGTGCACAACCACCCTTCAGGAAACCTAACCCCCTCGCAGGCCGATAAAGACCTCACCCGCAAACTACGGGAAGGTGGTAAACTCCTGGATATTCCGGTCCTCGACCATCTGATCTTTACCGATCGGGCGTACCTCAGCTTCGCCGACGAAGGGTTGTTGTAACAGAGCAAAACGCAGAAAGGGAGAAGGCAGACGGTTTTATCCGTTTCCCTTCTCCCTTTCTGCTTTACCCTTTAAGGCTTATTTATTCCAGGCTAAGGCATTAATGTTCTGCCCCACCTTACGGCCTTCGCGCAAGCCAGTGTCATTGTCCTGACGGGTATGAATACCACCCAGGAAGCGAGAGTACGACGACTCTTCGGCCGTTTCCCAGAACGACTTAAAAGAACGGGCTTTAAAATCGGCGTTCCGCTTGGTGTCCCGGACACGGTTCACATGCGAATCATCGGTAAAGGAGAAATTGCTGCCAAACACTTCAGACAGTACAATGGCCGCAGCGCCCGACTGAGTGGCATGTCCTGACATAAAGCCGGGGAAAGGCGGAGTAGACAGCAACGGCATCCAGTTTGGATCAATAAAGTACCGTACGTAGCTCTGCGGACGAATATTGTTGTAGGTAAACTTGCACTTCCAGCAACAGATAAACGCATCATTAACCGCAATTCCTACCCGCGCCAGCGCTTCGGCTGATTTCGCTAAATCTACCTTGGCTGTTCGGATAGCAATCCGGGCCAGGTTATACGAGTGCCCTGGGGGCGTGAATGTATCGCTCGGATCATCGGCCCACCAAACAGCAATCTCTTTTTCCTCCTGCGTTAATGACTTCCCTTTGGTGTACACTTCCAGATTCTGGGCAAAAAACGATGAAGTAATCTGGGTTGAATACGGAATGATAGACGGTACTGGCAACGCTGCATTGCGGGCCAACATGGTACGAACCTGCCCCCAATACGGTTGTAGGGGAACTTTACGGGCGTCGGTGGGCTCCCAAAAACCAGCTCCTGTCAGTACTTTGTAGTCGGCCGGGAAATTGCGCGTGTACCCTTCGTGTCCGCCGTCTGTTTTCGACCACTCAAAAATGGCCTGCCCAATACTTTTCCCGTACGCTATCGAACGTTCATTCACAGCCACGTCACCCGATTTGTACTGATTGAGCAACGCCGTTTCGACCGAGTCAATTTTGGCTTTGTAAGCGTCGTTTGTATTGGCAAACAGGCCTTTCAAAACAACAGCCTGCGCAGCATTGGCCGACAGAGCCCAGTTATATGCCTTATTCGCTTCTGCTGCAGGCAAGGTAGTAAGGCCTTGCAACTGCCCTACCAACGACCGCTTCGTCGGGATACCGGCAACTACGGATTCATACATAGTTACCCCGGCATAGCCAATGGCCCGGGCGGCCACAGGGGGCGAAAAACCAGGGCTATTCCTGACGAGCCGGAGGGTCATATCCGACCAGCTCAGAGCCACGGTATTGTCGATCTGATCGGCTGTATTACCGTTAGGCTGTGGGGTTACGTTGTTTTCTTCCGTTTGCTGTCGGCACGATTCCAGAAACAGGACGGCAACGAACAGGAAAAGAAAAGACGATCTGTTCCGGAATTTAGCGACGACCCCAGCCTTTGGCGCCGATACTATGGTTTGTAGATTTTTTTCCATGCGCACACATGCAACCGAGTTTGGTTACACAAATTTAGCCTCACCCAATTTAAAGCAAAAGTGATGCCAGTTAAGAGAACCTGTACCTATGATGGCGGAGGGCCTAATAGGTGTCATCTCCAAAGCTGATTCTTGTCGTATCTTTGACTACCGATTGACTCTGCTTTTATCACCATGCGCATCCCCGACGATACCATCGAACGAATCAAACAAGCCGCCGACATTGTAGAAGTTGTCGGCGATTTTGTCTCGCTCAAAAAACGGGGTAGTAATTATATTGCCTGTTGCCCGTTTCACAACGAAAAAACGCCGTCGTTCAACGTCAATCCGGCCCGGCAGATCTACAAGTGCTTTGGTTGTGGCAAAGCCGGTGATCCCGTGCGGTTTGTGATGGACATCGAGAACATCGGTTACGGGGAAGCACTACGTTTTCTAGCCAAAAAATATGGCATTGAAATTGAGGAACAGGCCCCCACGCCCGAAGACCTGCTCAAGCAAAACGAACGCGAGAGCCTGTTCATCGTACTAAACTTTGCCAAGACGTACTTTGCCGAGCTGCTCACTAATCACGATGAAGGCCAAAGTATCGGCCTGAGCTACTTCCGCGAACGGGGGTTTACCACACCCACTATTCAGGCTTTTGAACTCGGCTACAGCCTCAACAGCTGGGACGGACTGTTGCAGGAAGCTGAACGACGTGGTTATAGTCGCGACCTGCTCGAAAAGGCGGGTCTGATTCTGAACAAAACCGATGACGGTGGGTCTAAACGCGACCGGGTTTTCGACCGGTTTCGGGGGCGGGTCATGTTCCCGATCCACAACGTCTCGGGGCGGGTTATCGCGTTTGGGGCCCGGATTCTGGTCAATGACAAGAACCAGCCCAAGTACCTTAACTCACCTGAAACCGAGGTCTACCATAAAAGTGCCGTTCTGTACGGTATATATCAGGCTAAACAAACGATTCGGCAGGAAGACGTTTGTTACCTAACGGAGGGCTATACGGATGTAATTTCCCTGCACCAGGCTGGCATCAAAAACGTAGTGGCTTCGTCGGGCACGTCGCTCACGATCGAGCAGATTCGGCTCATCGGGCGATTCACCCAAAACGTAACCATCCTGTACGATGGCGACGCGGCCGGTATCAAGGCCGCCCTGCGCGGGCTCGATATGGTACTCGAAGAGGGCCTCAATGTGAGCATTGTTACGTTCCCGGATGGTGAAGACCCCGACAGCTACGTCCGGCGTGTGGGGGCCGAAGCGTTCAAAGCCTATATCAAAAGCCATACGAGCGACTTTATCCGGTTCAAAACCGATGTGTTGCTACGCGACGCGGGCGACAATCCGTTTAAGCGGGCCGAGGTCATCGGCGAGGTGGTCAGCAGCATTATTCGGATTCCCGACGCCCTGCAACGGCAGGTTTTCTTCCGCACAACGGCCGCTCAATTGCGGGTTGATGAGCAAACCCTCATCAGCGAAGGAAACCGCCTGATGCGCAAACAGCAGGAGCAACAAAGCCGCGATCAGCAACGGCAGCGCGACCGCGATCAGAACCGCCCCCAAAACGGCCCGGTCAACCGGGGTTCAGCTCCCGATGCATCGCTCGCCGACATCAACGCCCTGCTCTCGGAGGCTGGCATCGACGGCCCACCCGACGACTTTTTTCTGGACGACATCCCGGCGGGCATTGCCCCTCCTGCACCCACGCCCGAGGCCCGCACAGCCCCCAAACCGGAGCGCTCGGGCCTGTCGTTTCAGGAGGAAGAGTGCATCCGGCTCCTGGTTAATTACGGCACGCGCGAACTGGAACCGGGCATTACGCTGTGCCAGTACGTGCTGTCGGAGCTGGATGGTATTGATTTTCAGACGTCTCCCTACAATCTCATGCTTACCCTGTTTCGGGAGGCTTACCTGCACGGTGATATTCTGACCGCCGACGATTTTTTGCGGAAACCCGAACAGATTGAAACCCACCGGGAGGCCATCAATCTGACTACACCCCGCCACGAAATCAGCGATGGCTGGCTCAAACACGAGATTATTGTCCCATCTGAAGAAGATGTGTCTATTCTGGCCGATGCCGCTTACGGCAACATTTTGCGGATTAAGAAAATGCTGGCCGAACAAAAGATGCTCGAAATTCGGCGGGGTATCGTCGAAACAACCGACCCCGACGAAAGCGACCGCCTGATGGCCGAATACATGCACTACAAACGGGTCGACGTGGAAATTGCCAAGTTGCTGGGGACGGTGATCAGCGGGTAATGCCAAAACCCTTTGCAACTTCTGGCAATACTGTTTTAGGCAACCAACTATTTAAAGTAGGGTATGCTGTTTCTCATCGGCAAGAGAATATTTTCAGACATCAGTTACATAAGAGAGGTTAGTATCGACCTATTACAAAGTTGAAACGATAAGTACTCAACCGCAACTCTTCATGAAACCAAGCCGTGTTACACCTAAAGCTTTTGTAGTACTTTTATTGAGTATACTCTCCACAGCTTGCTCAGACCGTTTACAGGCCGTTCGCCAGATTGATGGCTTATGGCGTATCGAAAGTATTGAGTATGGGAATCAGATAGCTAAAGCCGATTCAATAATCATACCTACCAACCTGACGTTGTCGTTCGAAAAATGCGGCAGTGGCAACAACCGGCGAGTAAACACCTGTCCGTTGTACTACAACCAAGAAGAGTTCAGGTATCGGATCACCGCGGATGATGGTACCGTGGACACAGGACTAGAAATAGACCTTAAAGCTACTCCAGACGGATCCCCACGGTACTCCGACGTAAGCCGACAATTATTCGGCAACTACACCATCAGGACGCTTTCGGAGGAGATACTGATTATTCAAAACGACAAAGTTGATCTTCAGAATCAGCTGCCCTACAAATGGCGACGGATCACCGCCAAACGACTAGAGTAGGACACCAGCTTTCTTTTCATTGAATCTGTTTGTTTTACCTGACCTCCCAGGTTAGGGTAAAGCTACAGGATACATAAAACAAAAAGCGAGTGTGACTTTCACACTCGCTTTTTGTTGCCCAGACAAGGTACTTTATTACTCCTCTTCCGCGCTAATCTTAGCAATCTCCTTATCTAAGGTATATTTACCGGTTCCGGTTTCTTCAATCAAATCACAAAGCTCAAGCGCCCGACGAGCGTTACGCTCTTCTTCACGCTGCTCGTTCACAAACCACATCATGAAGCTTTCGGTCGCATAATCATCTACCTGCCGGCATTTACCCACAATCCGGTTGATGGCGTGTGTCACGGCTATTTCGCTTTGGAGAGCCGCTTCAAACACCGACCGGAAACTGGTAAAGTCGAGCGTCACTTCACCCACGGCCGGGGTAATAGCGCTGCCGCCCATCTCGTTGATGTAACGGAAAATTTTCAGGCTATGCGCGCGCTCCTCATCTGCCTGCCGGTATAAATAATTAGCTGAGTGTTCGTAACCGTTCTGCTCCAGCCACGAAGCCATAGCCTGGTATTTATGCGAAGCTTCAGCCTCCATTTTCACCTGTGCATTAAGGGCGATTTCAATTTCTTCTTTGAGCGATGTATGTAAACGAAGTAGATTCTTCATGACTGATAGGTTATAGCTGTTACTGCTGGAAAAACGAAGCGCAGGCCTCGAAAGTTTTTCAGCTTTCGGGTCTGCGCTAAATTTAGAAACAGTCTAATACAAGTTCTGTATCAGTCAGTTATTACTATTTCTCCGAGGGTCTCGTGCAGGAGTGAACTAAGTTCAAGGGCAAAGCGAGTTCCATTGAGCAGGTCGCGTAGCTGAATCAGCTCGCATAATGTCAGGCGGTATGCCGATTGCGCTTTGGGTGCTTCGAGAACTTGATAATCGGCCGCGTCCGACAAATCAAACAGCATGGCCCGGATATCAATGCCGTTTACTTTACGCCGAAACGTATTAAAGTCAGGTAGGCGTAGCCGGATACGAAACGGTTCAAAATCAATGACAATCGTGTTTGTGAGATCGCACTGCCAAGTTACTCCCCGTTCGTTTTTGTAAAGCTCCGTTTGATAGCTCTGAGCGTGCATAAGATTACCGATGCGCTTTGTTGGTGCAAAGATAATCGTAGTTGGCACCAATTTAAAATCTTTCTAAATAAATTTAAGGGTGTCTATTCACGAGCTTCAATGTCAGTGGTTGAGCAGTATATCATTTGTCAGGTCGCTACGATTGGCCATCTAAAAACCAAAAAAGGCAACCCGGATGGGTTGCCTTTTTTGGTTAGCCAGTGAGCCTGTTAACTCCCGGCTGTAATTTCAATCTCTTCGCCTGACTTAGTCAGGAACCGGAAATCCATAATCCCGAACGAGCTGTCTTTAACCAGTTTCACCCAGGTTTTGTACTTCATGTACCACTGCCACTGCCGCGAGAGAATCCCTTTGCTGAAGTACGCATGCAGGAACGGGTGCAGCACAATACTAATACCGCGCTCGTTTTGCTTGGTTAGGATATAATCAAGGTTATTCTCGATCACGTCGGTCACCAATACGCTCGCCTGAATGGTACCGGTACCGTTGCAGGTGGGGCACACCTCGCGGGTGGTCACATTCATTTCGGGCCGGACACGCTGCCGGGTAATCTGCATCAGACCAAACTTGGTCAAGGGCAAAATGGTGTATTTCGACCGGTCAGTGCGCATTTCGTCGCGCATCAGGTCATACACCAGCTTCTTATTTTCGGCGCGCTTCATGTCAATGAAGTCCACCACAATAATTCCGCCCATATCGCGCAACCGCAGTTGGCGGGCAATTTCTTTAGCGGCCTCACGGTTTACGCTCACGGCCGTTGCTTCCTGATCCTCTTCGGAGTTAGACTTATTACCGCTATTGACGTCAATCACGTGCAGCGCTTCGGTATGCTCAATGATAAGGTATCCCCCACCCGGCAAACTTACCGACCGCCCAAACAGCGACTTTAACTGCTTTTCTAACCCAAGGGCCTCGAAGACTTTGTTTTTTCCCGCATGAAGCTTGACAATGCGTTCTTTTTCGGGAGCAATCGTGTGAATAAAGTGCTTAATGTCGTCGAATGCTTCGCGGGTATCGACCGTAATGCTGTCGAACGATTCGTTCAGCATATCGCGAAGAATAGACGAAGCCCGGTTCATTTCGCCCAACACCCGATCACGGGGTTTGGCATCGCGGAGGGTCTTGATGGCAGTATCCCACTTTTCGAGGGAGGTTTGCAGATCTCGATCCAATTCTTCCACCTCACGCCCGGCCGCTACCGTCCGGACAATCACGCCGAAGTTTTGGGGCTTCAGCGACGACATCAACCGGAGCAACCGCGAACGTTCGGCCCGGTCGGTGATTTTTTTGGAAATATTAACTCCGTTGGCAAAAGGCACCAGTACCAAGTACCGGCCGGCAATCGAAATATCGCACGATAACCGCGGACCTTTTGTTGAAATAGGCTCTTTTACAACTTGCACCAAGATCGGCGCACCCTTTGTTAATACCTTATCGATTTTGCCGATTTTATCGATCTCCGGCTCCATTTTGAAACCATTGAGCCGGCCGGTATCAACCCGTTTGGCGATAGCATCCTTAGTAAATTTGAGGAACGAATTAATGTTCGGCCCTAAATCCTGATAATGCAGAAACCCATCCTTTTCGTGTCCTACATCCACAAACGCGGCATTCAGACCCGATGATAGCTTCTTTATTGTGCCTAAGTATAAATCGCCAACCGTAAAGCTGCTGTCGGACTCTTCGATGTGATATTCGAGCAACCTCTTGTCCTGCAAGAGGGCAATCCGATCACCTTTCTGAGTCGAACTGATAACTAATTCATTACTCACCAGATGAAGACACGGTTAGAGATGGCGATGGAAGTAAACAGTGAACAACTAACAGTGAACAGCGAGCAACCAACGGTAAGCAGATGAATCTGTTTACTGTTAGTTGCTCGTTGCTCACTGTTCACTGTAAATTACTTTTTCTTGTGCCGATTCTTCCGGAGACGCTTCTTCCGCTTGTGGGTAGCGATCTTATGGCGTTTTCTTTTTTTACCGCAAGGCATAGTAAAAACGTGTTTAATGGTTATTTGATTTGTCGGCCACCCACCCGGGCGCCCTATTTATGTTTTCAGTTTTAAGTTCACTGTTTTCAGTTAGGCCATGAAACTCGTTCACGTTCTTCTTCAACAACTACAAACCGTAAACTGCAAACTACAATGTTACTTCATCCGCTCTTCCAGCTCTTTTACAGCAGCCAGAATCTGCGGGTCTTTCTCCGTGGCTTTCACCTCGGCAAGAATTTTCTGCGCTTCTGCTTTCTCGCCTTTCTCAACCAGGCTAACGCCCAGATAGAAACGAGCCTTGCGGCTGTTCGGATTCACGGTCAGAATCTGCCGGAACCGCTCAATCGCCCGGTCGTACTGGTTTGAGCGCATCGAGAGCAGACCCAAATTAAACAAGGCAACCTCGTTGGTTGGGTCTTGCTGCAGTACTTCGCGCAACAGCATAATACCCTGCATTGGCGTTTGCGTACTCACGTACGTCATGGCCATGTTGGCTTTCGCCAGCAGCAGGTCAGGGTTTTTGTCAAGAGCTTTCTGATAGAAATCTCTCGTCTTTTGCCCCAGGTCGGCCGATTTTTTATCGTCAACGGCAAAGCCGTATGCTTCAAAGTATAAATCGCCCGCACGCAACAGGTTGGGCTCCGTCGGCTGTGCCGTAGCAAGCTGACCAGCGTAATACGCTGCACTATCAAAACGGCTTACCGAGCGGAAAAACTCGACGAGTGTTTCGGTAGGTTTGGCTTTATCTGTTGCCGAGGCATAAGCCGTTAGCAAAGCCGAACGCTTCTTTTCCTGTTCGGGCGATAACGGAGCGTTGTGCTCCATCGCCGATCCGGCTGCCGAAGCATTTTCGGCTTTGGCGGTAGTAGTTCGCCCACCGCCTTCTTGTGTACTCAACTGCTTATTGGTGTTTTGCACAACCCCTTTCGGCAGGCTATACAAGCCAACCGTGAGCAGCGAAGCAAGACCGACAACAAGCAGAATTGGTTTGTTCATAGGTGGAAATTGTCTGACGATGAATGTTCGTTTGGCAAAAAAACATCGCTATTCTGACGTTTCCATTAAAAACGTTTCATCCGGCGGATTAATTCGTCCGCCGGATGAAACGATGCGGTTGATTACTCAACCGTGGCGTTTTTCACGCTTGATTTTACCTGCTCAACAAAAATTTTAGCCGGCTTAAAGCTGGGGATAAAATGTTCATCGATTACCATGGCCGTATTTTTGGAAATATTCCGGGCGACCTTCTTAGCTCTCTTCTTATTGATGAAGCTGCCAAACCCTCTCACGTAAATCGGCTCCTCTTTGGCCAGCGACTCCTTCACCACCGTGAAAAAGGTCTCTAACGTGTGCGTTACTTCCGCCTTGTCGATCCCGGTTTTCTCGGAGATTTCTGCGATTACGTCTGCTTTCGTCACGACTTATTAAAACTTTAACGTTTACTGAGTTGTTGAAAATTCAGGTGTCAAAAATGGGAGTACAAAGGTAGAGCTTTCCGCCCAAAATCAAAAAGTCCTGCTCACTGTTTTTCCACCTAACGTCTTATTGCTCTTAATATTTTGCCTTCACAATCAGACTTTAATCAACCGGAAGAGTCCAATTTTGCCCCCGTTTTGGCCCATTGGTATGAGCACCACAAACGGGACCTTCCCTGGCGGCATACGCGTGATCCTTACCGCATCTGGCTGTCCGAAATCATCCTCCAACAGACCCGCGTTGCGCAGGGAATGCCGTACTACAAACGGTTCGTCGAAGCCTACCCAACCGTGGCTCACATGGCCGCGGCCGATGAGCGTGATGTCCTCCGACTTTGGCAAGGACTGGGGTACTATTCGCGGGCCCGCAACCTCCATCAGACCGCTAAACTGGTCGTTAACGAGCACGCAGGTCTATTTCCGGGCACATACCATAAACTTTTGACCCTCAAAGGTATTGGCACCTACACAGCAGCCGCTATTGCTTCCTTTGCTTTTGGTGAGCGGGTGGCTGTGGTCGACGGGAATGTGTACCGGGTACTGGCCCGTGTCTTTGGCATCGAAGATGACATCACTACCACGTCGGCAAAGAAGCGTTTTGCTGCGCTGGCATCCCGGCTGATAGCCCACGCCGACGACCCGGCCACCTTCAATCAGGCCATCATGGAATTTGGTGCTATTCAGTGTACACCTACATCGCCCGACTGCCTGTTGTGCCCCTTGCAACAGCCCTGTGTCGCCTACCAGACCGGCCGGCAGCAGGTGTTGCCCGTGAAAGCAAAAAAAGCCGCTGTTCGGGAGCGATTTTTCCATTATTTCGTTTTTCGAAACGGCAATCGTCTGGCTCTTCGTGAGCGAACAAACCGCGACATCTGGCAAAACCTATACGATTTTGCCCTGGTGGAAACCGACGAACCCAAAACGGGGTTTCGCCAACTGGAGTTGAGCGAAAAACTCCAAAAACTGGTGCTATACAGCACGCAAACTGCCGCACCGACCGAGGCCACGCAGTTGCTTTCACACCAACGAATTCGGGCCACATTCTATGAGTTTGTCGTCCCCGATCGCCTGACCGACGACTTATTCGATGGTTTAAGCTGGTTTTCGGTCGATCAGGTAGCGGCCTTACCGAAGCCACTTTTGATCGTAAATTATTTGAAAACTCACTTGGAAAAGTGAGCTTCGTTGAGTAACTTTAGTACGCTTAAACCCACAGTGGGTTTTACATTTAACCAGCAAAACCAAGCATGGCAAGTCTGAACAAAGTCACGTTGATTGGCAATTTAGGGGCAGATCCTGAAGTCCGCTACCTCGACGGTGGAGCCGTAGTTGCCCAGTTTAACGTGGCCACTACGGAAAAGTATACCAACCGTAATGGTGAGAAGGTTGAGCAAACCGAGTGGTTTCGGGTCGAGTTATGGAACGATCAGGCCAAGATCGCTGAGAAATATTTGAAAAAAGGAAACCCAGTTTACATCGAGGGCCGTCTGCGGACCGAAACCTGGGTAGATAAAGAAGGAAAAGAACGGTTCTCACTTCGGGTGCGGGCTAATACCATGCAATTGCTGGGCTCGCCCGGTGAGCGCGACCAAAACGACGGTGGATACGAAGCTCCGCGCCAGCAGCAGGCCGCTCCGGCTCCGCGTCAGCAACAAGCGGCACCGGCCCCGTCAGCGCCCGCTCCACAGCGGCAGGCCCGTCAGCCCGAACCGACTCCTTTTGATGGAAACAGTGGTGACGACGATTTGCCGTTCTAACCCTGTTATTGTCCTACTTAATTTGACCTGAATGGACCCTGGTGATCCACTTCCTCGACAGGTGCTCCCGACGGACGACGTCTGGAGCACCTATTTTACTTCATACGGCCCTGTAGCCGCCCTCATCCTTCTGTTAGTGACGCTGGCCTCGCTGGTGTCGGCAACAGAAGTTGCTTTTTTTACCCTCTCTGCTGATGACCGGTCTTCGTGCCGGGAAAGTGCCGCACCGGCCGACCGACGCATTGCCATGCTTCTTGACCGCCCGCGTCGATTGCTGGCCTCGCTCGTGATTTTCAACAACCTGCTGAACATTGCCATTGTAGTGATGGCGACGTATCTGACCTGGGAGCTATCCCAGCTGGCTCACGCGTCGGCGGTTGTTTTATCAGGGATCACGTTTGTACTTACCCTTGTCATTGTACTCTTTGGCGAGATTATTCCCAAAGTATTTGCCAGCGAAAATAGCCTGGCCGTAGCCCGCCGAACGACCCCGCTGGCCCGCATGGCACTGCTGGCGTTCCGGCCGCTTTCGTCAATGTTAGTCAACCTGAGTACGCAGATTGACAAACGACTCCCCAAGCAAGGCTACAAACTATCCGTCGAGGAATTGAATCAAGCTGTTGAAATGACCGGGTCCGAAACCACGGTTGAAGAGCGCGAGATTCTGAAAGGAATTGTCAATTTTAGCAATCTGACCGCACGGCAGGTGATGCGCTCGCGCATGGATATTACGGCCTTTGAAGACGACCTGACTTTCTCCGAACTCATGAGCCGGATCAATGCATCGGGCTATTCACGGGTGCCGGTGTTCAAAGAAACCATCGATCAGATTGATGGAATTCTGTACCTCAAAGATTTGCTGCCCCACCTGCACAGCGATGATTCCTTTGCGTGGCAAACGCTGCTACGTCCCGCTTTTTTTATCCCTGAGACAAAGAAAGTAGACGATCTGATGCAGGACTTTCAGCGTCGGCGGGTGCACATGGCCATTGTAGTTGACGAATACGGCGGCACACGTGGGCTGGTTACGCTTGAAGACATCATCGAAGAAATTTTCGGAGACATCAACGACGAGTTTGATGACGATACTCCGGCTGGTTTTCGGCGTATTGACGACCATACGGTTGTGGTAGAAGGAAAACTACCTCTAACGGATGTGTGTCGGGTTCTCGACGTAGATGCCACTACGTTTGATGACGTTCGGGGAGATAGCGAGTCGCTGGGTGGCTTATTGCTCGAACTGTTTAGTCGGTTACCTCAACCTGGCGAAGAGGTACAGTACGGACAGTTTCATTTTCATGTCTTATCGGCTGATAACAAGCGCATTAACGAGGTTCGCATTACCGAAATGCCTCTCTCTCTTTCGTAAACGTGCCTGAAATTTACCGTTCAGATAGCTTCGTACGGTATAAACTACGCTCTCAACGTTTACCCGCAAACAGGCTATACCCAAAGGCCCTTACCATCGTTATACTGTTTGCCAATCTGCCGGATATCGGCAATGGTGTAGGATACAATGCCTTGAGCGTGCAGTCGCCCGAGGCATTTTTTTTCGGCCCATGACAGGCGTCCGTCAACAAGTGCAGAAAAAATAATCAGCCGCTCAAGCCCGCTACGTGCTTCCGTCGACAAGGCAGGTACCCGGTCGAACCATTCACCAGAGGGGGTGTCCAGTTTGATTCCGAAACGGTCTTCGATAGTCTCAAACAGGAACAGGTGCGCGTAATTGTATTGTCGACGTTGCACCCCGATACACCGGAGAGCTTCTGGAATGAGTTGACAGAATGCTTCATCGCTCCCCAATTCTTCGTGAAGCTCGTCAACGAAACTACGGATAGTCAACGGGGCCATCACCCGAATCTGTGCCTCGCGCAAAATTTGAAACGAAGCAAAGGCATTCCAGAAGGCAAAAACAGGCATTCCAATCAGGTCGGTCAACTGCCGGAAGGCAAACCGCCCGAGAAACCGGAACATCAGCGTGCGCAACAACAGGTCACTGGCAAACGCTTTGGCGGTATTGAACCAGAAAAACGACGTGAGCCCCCAGCCGGGTCGGCCAAAGTGCGGATCGGAACCCAACGAAAAGATACCACCGTACTTCCAGCTCAAGGCTACACTGGCAATAGCTTTCAAGTGCCGATCGTACTGCGCATCATGAGCACGGGGAAACTGGCAAATGGCCATAATTGTCCGAATAGCGTTGAGATTGACGTACATGAGCGCGTACACTTCTACGTATACGAGCAGGACGCCGTACAGAATCGAGATGACCGGCACATCGTATCCCTCGCCCAGAATGGTAAATGTGAACTCCTGAAAAAAAGCGGGCCAGAAATACTGAGGCAGGTATAACAGCAAAACCGCCAGGGCACCCAACGCAGCCGCCAGCGCGATAGTACGACGGCGTACCCGCCGGATAACCCACGCTTCAACCTCATTCAGGACGTACGGCTCGTCGGTCGGGTGCGACGCATCGAGTACCCGGCGGAGATAACGCAGGGAAAGATGGTCGAGTGAGCCGGACGAATCGTTCGGGGGTTGATTAGACATAGAAAGTGATCGTGGTGGTACTAAACTACCAACTACTGACAAGGCCGAGTTGTTACGCCAATACCACTTGGTTCTATCGACTAATTGATATTAGTTCTGTTCTGGCGGGTTAGAACGGCCGTTTCAGCCAAAATTCTTACATTTGCCTACTTCACAACAAACGATTCATTGTTTCGGGTAACGTACTTAGTGCGGCTCCGGTTGTCGGCAACTCTCTGATACTGACAACAGCCCGCTTTGCGGTTATCGGGAAACCATGAGCAAACAACTTAAAACCACTGATTAAAGGGATAAAACCTGATTATTTATGACAACGGACGTGATGCAGATTGAATTTCGGAAGACTGAGCGCTCCCGTATTCAGGAAGTTGACTTCAATAACTTACCGTTCGGCAAGCACTTCTCGGATCACATGTTTGTGGCCGACTTTGTGGACGGACAATGGCAGAATGGGCAAATTCTGCCGTTCGATAATTTTACGCTAAGCCCAGCCCTTTCGTCGCTACACTACGGTCAGTCGATCTTCGAAGGCATGAAAGCCTACAAAAACGAAGAGGGCGAAGTACTCATGTTCCGTCCGTTGGACAACTTCAAGCGGATGAACGAATCGGCCAAGCGGATGTGCATGGCTCCCCTCACCGAAGAGGTGTTTATGGGTGGTCTGGAAGCGCTGCTTCGCGTTGATGCCGACTGGGTTCCGTCGACGCCCGGTAGCTCGTTGTATATCCGCCCCTACCTGTTTGCTACCGATACGTTCCTGGGGGTAGCCCCTTCTAAAACGTATCGGTTCTGCATTTTCACCTGTCCGGTGGGAACCTATTATGCCAAGCCACCTAAGGTAAAAGTAGAAACTGAGTACATTCGGGCGGCCGCCGGTGGTGTGGGTTACGCCAAATGTGCGGGCAACTACGCCGGTTCTATGTACCCAACCATGCTGGCCCAACAGGCTGGTTACGACCAGATTCTGTGGACCGACGCCAAAGAACACAAGTACTTTGAGGAGTCGGGTACGATGAACGTTATGTTTGTGATTGATGGCAAACTGGTAACACCCGCCGTTTCAGACACGATTCTGAAAGGCATCACCCGCGACAGCATTCTCCAGATTGCCCGTCAGCTGGGTATCGAGATCGAAGAGCGCCTGGTATCGGTTGAAGAGGTGATTAGCGGTATCGAATCGGGCCGCCTGACCGAAGCCTTCGGGGCTGGCACAGCCGTGGTGGTTTCGCCGTTTTCGGTTATCGGTTACCAGGGTAAAGACTATATGCTGGCCGAGCATCCGGCCGAGAAGTCCATTGCGGTACGCATCAAAAATTACCTCACGGATATCCGTACTGGTAAGGTAGATGATACATTCGGCTGGGTGTACAAGGTGTAATCACTACCCCGTACGGCTCAGCCAAAAAGGCCCGGTAACTCTCAGTTGCCGGGCCTTTTTAATTTTAGAACGATCAATTTTACGCCGACGTACTGCCCGCAATTCGGACTTTCAGGCCATAATCTTTACCCTTCGATACGTTTTTGAGCGTGATGGTCTGCCCCCGGTCGCCCTGCCAGGTGCCGGCTGTAGCCGTAGCCTTGTAGCGGGCATCGAAATACCGCTTCAGGTCAGTTTGGTAGGCATCTACCGATTGGGCATCGTTTAGGTACAGGTCAACCTCGATACCGCTCACCGTTTGGTTCGTATCCAGCAGATAGAGCATATCAATGGATTCGAGATTGGAAAATTCAACGGTATAGCCCAAATGTTTGGCGTCCGTTTCAAACAGGGTCGCCTTTTCTTTTTCCTTAACGGTGGCAACGGCATCGCCCAGCCGGATTCCGCGCCAATCGCTCTCCGTGGTAAGGCCAATATCGCGTAAACGCGACGACAGGGCGGCTTCAGATGCGGGCGGCACGGCCGATGTACCAGCGGCCGTCAGGGTGCTATCCAGATTGGTTTTCTCCGATTGTGAGGTATTCTGACATGCCTGACTCAGCAGAGCCATTGCCAGCAGAACTTGTAACAGGTGTTTTTTCATGAGCGTCAAACGAATGGCACAAAGGTATGTGGTAGTTGCACAACCTGTTGTAGGAATGCTTTGAATCCACAGCGGCTCCAGAATGGGCCTTATGCTCACTCTTACTGCACTGGGCGGGTTAGTGGCATAACTCCCAGGATAACCGGCGACACAACTAATCATAGCGAAAAGGGCAAAATCTGGGCCTTCTACCAAACAGGAGTCGTAGTCTATTCGTTTTATAGATAACAGTTTACAACAACGATCTGGCTTTGACTTTCTCGTTTACAGGCGCTGGCTTCACGGCTTGAATGCCTTTTAACCTGAAATGAGAAGCCACCAATTACCTATGAGAACGCATAAATTAAAATCGGTTGGCGCGGGGGTAGCCCTCGCGCTCTGCGCAGCTTTGAGCACCACCCTGGTCTCCTGCCGCGATCAGGCCCTCCGCGACCTCTCCCCCGACGATAGCCGGGTGTATATCACCAACTACGACCGGTCGGCCAATTTCAGTCAGTTTCGTACGTTTAGCCTGCCCGACTCGGTCGTGATTGAATCAAACGACCGGGTTCGAACGTCGCTCTCGCCCGTTGAGGGCCGGTTTATCGACCGGCTGGCCGAAACGCTTACAAGCCGGGGGTATCAGCGAGTGAATATTGGCCAACCGGCCGACATGGGCGTGGCCGTTATCCGGGTTTCGAACCGGTACACCGGCGTCACATCTAACCCCTACGCTGGCTACTATACGAACTACTGGTACGGAGGTGGTTTCGGCTTTGACCCGTTTTACCCGTACTACCCCAATTACTACCAGTTTTATACTGTACAGGAGCAATTCTGGCAAATTCAGATTGTGAACCTACGCGCGCAGCCCGGCGCAGGCAGCAACGGGCAGAACCAACTACCCGTTATTTTTCAGGCCGACATTCGGGGAGATAACCTGACCGATAACGGAGCTGTTGACCGGGCCCTTGAGGCCATTTTTGCCCAATCTTCTTTCTTACAGGCTGGCCGGTAAGCGACCGGCTCACCCAGACACACATCAACCATGAAACTCTTTCAGATAGCAATAGCCTTGCTGGCATTGGGCGGAGCTGCCCATGCGCAGGGATACGACGATAGCGACCTCCGGCCTTACTCACCCTACAGTGTGGGCGTCACGTACAGTGTTTCAGCCAGGTATGGCGTGGGTTTGCCCATGGGTAGTCAGGCCAATTACATCGATAAAATATCCCCTACGAATCTGGTACTGGAGGGGCAATGGAATTTGCCCGGTAAACTTTCCGTCGGGATTCAAACGGGCTACCAGTACAACCAACAGCGGCTGGGGCGCAGTGTGACGCAGTTTGGCGACGAAACGGTTTCGGCCGTGCAGACCCGCACCCTCACAACCATTCCGGCGCTGGCCACTGTGGCCTACAATTTTACCAATGCCGGAGCCGCTTTTCGGCCATACGTGCAACTGGGCGCGGGCGGTGCCTACGTCGATTACACCAACTTTTATGGCGTACTGGCCGACCGAAAAAATGGCATCAACGCGGCCGTTGCCCCCGCCGTGGGGCTGAAAGTCTTCGGGCGGCAAGGCAAAGGACTCGGTGCCGATATTCAGGCGCAATACCAGCACGTTTTCTTCAAGTACAACGAGCTGAACAACAGTCCTTCGCTCATGTTGTCGGCCGGTCTGGTGTATCGGTTTTATTAGTGAACTGATAAGGTTACCGAGATGACATCTTTCCAAGCAAGATGTCATCTCGGCAACAAATACGGGTAATCTCTTTGGCGTTTTAGTCTCTACCGTCAGCAGACTTTTCCTAACTTTGTACAAGTGGCCGCCGAACGATTCCTATTGTGAAGCCGTTTGGTCTATACGAGTCATCAACCAAGCAACCAACGTCTGGCCCCGGCTAACCTGCTATGAGCGACGCCATCAAACACGAGTGCGGAATTGCCCTTATCCGCCTTCGCAAGCCCTATCAGTATTACATCGACAAGTACAAAACGCCCCTGTATGCAGCCCGCAAACTGTATCTGCTCATGAACAAGCAGGTAAACCGGGGGCAAGATGGAGCTGGCGTAGCCAACATCAAGCTCGATGTACCGCCGGGCCACCGCTATATCAGCCGGTACCGTTCGGTGGAGCAGCAACCCGTGACGGACATCTTCGAGAAAATCGACAAGAAAGTTCGGAAAGCACTCAAAGGCCATAAAGAGTTTGCCAATGATGCCCACTGGTTGCAGGAAAACGTAGCCTTCACGGGCGAGGTCTGGATGGGCCACCTGCGGTACGGCACGCACGGCGCCAACGAAATTGAAAACTGCCACCCCATGCTCCGCCAAAGCAACTGGCGCAGCCGGAATCTGGTGGTAGCGGGTAACTTCAACATGACCAACGTGGATGAACTGTTCGATAAACTCGTTTCGCTCGGACAGCATCCCAAGGAGTACGTCGATACGGTGACGGTCATGGAAAAAATCGGCCACTTCCTCGACGAAGAGAACCAACGCGTGTTCGACCGGTTCAAGGGCATTTACGAGAACCCCGACCTTTCTGACATTATCGAGGATAACCTTGATCTTCAGCGCGTTCTGCACCGTTCGTGCCGCGATTTCGACGGTGGATACGCTATGGTGGGGATGACCGGCTATGGTGCTTCGTTTGTGGCCCGCGACCCGGCGGGTATCCGCCCGGCTTACTACTACGCCGATGATGAGGTGGTGGTAGTGGCCTCCGAAAAGCCCGCTATCAAAACGGCCTTCAATGTTGAATACAATCAGATTCAGGAAGTGCAACCGGGTCATGCCCTGATTATTGACAAGTACGGCGAGTACGGCGAATATGAGTTCAGGAAGCCGGTTGAGAAAAAATCGTGCAGCTTTGAGCGCATCTATTTCTCCCGCGCTACCGACCCCGATATTTACAACGAGCGGAAGACCCTGGGCAAATTGCTGATTCCGCAGATTCTGAAGGAGATCGATTACGATCTCGAAAATACCGTCTTCTCATACATTCCGAACACGGCCGAAACGGCTTTCTTCGGCATGGTTGAGGGGTTGGAAGACTATCTGGCTAAGCAACGCAAGAAGGCCATCATGGACGGCATTCTGTTTGAGCAAGATCTCGAACGGTTGCTTACCTTCCGGCCGCGCATCGAAAAACTGGTTTCGAAAGACGTAAAGTTGCGGACGTTCATCACCGACGACGCCCACCGCGACGATATGGTATCGCACGTTTACGACACCACGTTCGAGGTTATCAAGAAAGGGAAAGACAACGTTGTGGTGGTCGATGACTCGATTGTGCGGGGAACTACGCTCGAGAAAAGCATCTTGCGGATGCTTGACCGGTTGGGCCCGAAGAAAATCGTGATTGTTTCGTCGGCTCCGCAGATCCGCTTCCCCGATTGTTACGGTATCGACATGTCGAAGCCGAAAGAATTTGTGGCCTTCCGGGCGGCTTTGGAGCTGCTGAAAGATCGCGGTCTGGAGCATCTGCTCGATGAAGTGTACGCCCAATGCGTAGCTTCTATCGAAACAGGCAACGCCAACGCCGACAACTACGTGAAAGCCCTTTTTGATCCTTTCACGCACGAAGAGCTATCGCGTAAAGTGTCCGAGATAATCACCCCACCCGAGCTCAAAGCCGAAGTGGCAGTTATTTACCAAACCGTTGAAAACCTGCACGTTGCCTGCCCCAATCATTCGGGTGACTGGTACTTTACGGGCAACTACCCCACCCCCGGCGGTAACAAGGTGGTCAACAAATCGTTTGTCAACTTTATGGAAGGTAAGCTGGTACGGGCTTACTAAATCATGGTCTTCTTTCCGTTTTAAGGTGGTAGGGCTCCGGGCTTTACCACTTTTTTTATGCATCGCTGGCTCAAAACTTACCCGCCTGTTATCCAGAAATTTTTACCTTACAGCCCAGTACTAAACCATTGTACCATGAAATTACACTACATAGGCGTATGCTGCCTCGCGGTAGCGCTACTAACGGGTTGTGGCGGCAAGAGTGAAGAAGAAAAAGCCGCCGAAGAGGCCAAAGTCTCCGTTTCTGATGCCGTTAACTCTATGCAACAAATGGCCGAACAGGCCGAAGAAGCCGAGAAAAATGGTCCTGTCGAAACGGTTGATTTTCGGGCTCTCAAAGAACTTCTGCCTGCCGATGCCGACGGCCTGCCCCGCAAAGAAGCTACGGGCGAAAAAGCGGGCGCTATGGGTTTTAAAATTTCGACGGCCAGCGGTGAGTACGCCAATGCCGACGGCACGGAGCGTATCGACCTCGATATTGTGGATGCGGGTGGCACCGGCGCGCTGATGGGCCTGGCTGCCTGGTCGATGATTGACGTGGACAAGGAAACCGAAAACGGGTACGAGCGCACGGGCAAAATTGGCGATTACAAATCGTATGAGAAATACGACAATGCCAACAAGGACGGTGAAATTGCCGTATTGGTGAAAAACCGGTTTGTGGTCACGATCAAAGGGAATGGCGTGTCGGCCGAAAAACTAAAAGCCACCCTTGAGGATGTAGACCTCGACAAACTGGCGGGCATGAAATAATTGGAAACTTACCAACATAAAACCGGGCCGGGTACTGACGTCAGCACCCGGCCCGGTTTCGTTTTAGTCTAAACGCACTATATGCTGATACCCGTTGGCAACGGCCCTTTGCGGGTCAGCTTCATGACGGCAACATCGGCGCCCGCTTCGGCGCAGGCTGCCGGGCTGCGACCGTCGAGCCAGGCTGTCAGGAAACCAGCCCAGTAGGCGTCGCCCGCACCGGTCACGTCGATAACTTCAATTTTACGACCGGGGAGCTGCACCCGATCGGCCCCGCCATTGGTCGAAACCAGGCTACCCTCCGCACCCAGTGTCAGGCACACGAGCGTGGCCCCCATCTCGTGAAAATCGGTGATAATCTGGTCCACTCCGGTGGGCTGACCATACAGCCGGGCGGCATCGTCTTCGCTCAGTTTCACCAATGCCCCCGCCGAACAATAGGCTTTAATTACCTGCCAGGCCTGTTCGCGGTCGGGCCAAATACTCGGGGCATAGTTGCAATCAATACTTACCTGACACCCCACACGCCCGGCCCGCGCGGCCGCATCGACCAGTGTGCTTTGGGCAGGCTCCTGACTCAGTGCGAAACAGGTAGTATGAAACAGCCGGGCCTGGGTGAGCAAGGTATCGGGCAGGTGATACGGCATCAGTTGGCGGTCGGCTTGCCGGTACGCAATAAAGTCGGGGGTACCTTTGCTCCGCGACACCAGCACGATACTGGTGGGGTCGTGGGTAGACCGGGCAATGTATTCGGTATCGACCCCGGCACTACCTACCTCATCAACCAGGTACACACCCAGATTATCGCTACCGACGCAGGCCACCAAAGCCGCCCGGTTGCCCAACCGGGCCATGTTGGCGGCCATATTGGCGGGCGAGCCTCCCTGAAACCGCTCAAATGTAGGCGTATCGAGCAGGCTGTTGTGCATTTGCTGCCCAATAAGGTCGGCCAGCAACTCGCCCACGGCCAGAATATCAATTGTTTTTTCCATCATTATGCCGACAAAGAGAAATCCAGAACGGGACAAATGCAAATGCCATACCGACTCCGATATGGCATTTGTACACCCAATTCATCAGGTGGATTAATGTCCTCCCGCACCAACGGGCATGGCAGTGTCTTGGCTTTGCTTAACTTCTTTCACCAGGAAACAAGACCCGGCCGCCAGCAACAGACACACACCTGCCAACACGAGGGCATTGCGCGGATCGTCGCCCAAAATAGGCTTATAATACAGCGGCACCGTCAGCATACCGATGAACTGCGGCACGCAGATAAATCCGTTGAAAATGCCCATATAAACGCCCATCCGCTCTTTCGGAACGGCGCTTGCCAGCATCAGGTAGGGCATGGACATAATTGAGCCCCAGGCCAGACCAATGATGGTCATTCCGATCAGGTACACAAATTTATCGTTGGAGGTGAGCGTTAGGAAAAAGCCGGTGGCTCCAATAGTCAGGAACACAGCGTGGGTCAGGCGGGCACTCCCGATGGCACGGGCAATGCGGGGAATAAAAATTGAAATAACCGCGCACGATATGCTGAACATGGCAAAGCAGAGCCCACCCCATTTGGTGCCCTCCTCAAAACCCGCCTTGTTGGAGAACGCATCGGGCGCGTTGAACGCATACCGGGCCGCCGACAGCGACAGGTACTGCCACATCAGCGGGAGGCCATACCAGGTAAAAAACTTCACCCACCACAGCTGCTTCATCACCGTAGGCATAGCCGACAACGACGCCAGAATCTCTTTAAAAATAGGCAGCATCAAAATCAGGTAGCTACCCGCCAGAATACCCCCACCCCACAGCAGACCCGCCGACACGCCACCTACGCGGGCCGCAAAGAAAAACGCCAGAATAGCGGCTCCGCCCGACAACGCCAGGTGCCAAAACGAGATCGATTTTTTCTCCTCGTCGGTAAACACGTGCGGCTGTTTGTAGCTATCATCAACGGGCGGGTGTTCCTTGGTGGTGCGGATTGTCCAGAGCACCGAAATCACGATAGCAGCCCCACCAATGTAAAATGGGTACCGCACCGAATTGGGAATGCCATTGGCCAGTTGCTCGTCGGACATCACCATCGAGATACCCAGCAAGGGCAAAATATACGGCATCAGGTTGGCCAGAGTTTGCCCAAAACCCACCATAAACGACTGAACAGCAAAGCCCGTAGGCCGCTGCTCATCATCGAGCATATCGCCCACAAACGCCCGAAACGGCTCCATAGCTGAGTTAAGGCCCGCGTCGAGCATCCACATCAGGCCCGCAGCCATCCAGACATAGGGGGAGTTGGGCATCAGGATCATGGCAATGCTACCCAGGAGTGCACCCGCCAGAATAAATGGTTTCCGACGGCCCCAGGTTGGCGACCAACTCCGGTCCGAAACCGCACCAATGATCGGTTGCAACAGGAGTCCGGTAAGCGGGCCGGCCAGCCAAAGGCCCGGAATAGACGCTTCGTCGGCACCGAGGTACCGGTAGATCGGGCTCATGTTGGCTTGCTGGAGGCCAAAGCCGTACTGGATACCCAGAAATCCGAAACTCATGTTCCAGATCTGCCAAAAACTTAGTTTGGGTTTACCTTTCGTTTGCATTATGCCGTAAGAAAATTAGACAATGATACGAAAGGAGACGCTATGAATCGGGCTTGCGAACCATAAATTTCGCCTGTATGGCCCATTTGCAGGCTTCGGGCTGGCAAGGACGCAATCGCAACGGGCAGCAAAACCGTATCTTTGACTCGATTTACGCCCCAATAATGCCCATCGTCAGGTTCGTTGTTTTCTGTTTGTTGTGCGTGGGTCTACTGCTCCCAACGGGTTCGTTGGGCCAGCCCCCCCGACCCGATTCCACCGTTCTGGTGCGCAACATTATACTCACCGGGCATGTGCGTACCCGCGAGCGCATCATTTTCCGTGAACTCGAAATAAAACCGGGCGACACCATCCGGGTAGCCGACCTGCCCGGAAAACTGGCCTGGGACAGCCGAAAACTAAACAACACGAACCTCTTCATCACGGTGAGTGTAACCGCCAGCCGCATTGCCGACTCCACGAGCATTAGCCAACCGGAGCCCGTTCGGGATAAAAATACCCGTCCTACAGAGCCCACCCCCGTTGATGTGTTTGTGACTATGAAAGAGCGTTGGTACGCCCTGGCTTACCCCGTGTTCGACTTGGCCGACCGTAACTTCAACGAGTGGTGGTACGACCGGGGCCGGAGCCTGCGCCGGGTGATTTACGGGGGTCGGCTCGATTACCGCAATGTAACGGGCAACAACGACCGGTTGGGTGTCATTACGGAGTTTGGCTTTCTGCGCCGTTTTTTTGTGACCTACCAGCGTCCCTACATCGACCGGGCGCAACGGTTAGGCTTCCGGGTCGATGCGCTGTACCAGACCAACAAGGAGCTTGCCTACCGGTCGCGGTTGGATAAACTGGTTTTTCTGCGCTCGGAAGAACTCCTGCGCCGACGCCTGTACGTAGGGGCCTCGCTCACGCACCGAAATGGCTTTTACCAGTTCCACGGCCTGGGCCTACGGTACGTCGACAACCAGATTGCCGATACCGTAGCGCGGCTTAACCCGGCGTACTATGGCGAGGGCCGCACTCGTCAACGGTACCTTCAACTCAACTACGGCTACCGGTTCGACCGGCGCGACAATGTGGCTTACCCGCTGCGGGGCTCGCTCATCACGGGCGATTTGTTCTGGAACGGCCTCCTGCCGCGCGACGATCTGCGGCAGGTCGAGGTGGTGGCGTCGGCGGCCCGGTTCTGGGCTTTGAGCCCTAAACCCGACAACCGCTGGTACGCCAGTTCGGGGGTGCGGGGGCAGGTTATTTTTCCCCGGCCTCAACCCTACAACGACCTGCGCGGGCTGGGTTATTTGCAGGAAGTAGTGCGGGGTTACGAGCTATACATCATCGACGGGCAGCATTTTGGGCTCTGGAAAAACAGCCTTCGGTACAACCTTTTCAACACCGTAAAGCACCTCCGCTGGGTAAAGGTGAAGCAGTTCAGCACCTTCCCGATAGCCGCCTACCTGACCGGCTTTATCGATGCAGGCTACGTGTCGAGCACAATTGCCCAACCGTTTGAGAGCCGACTGGCCAACCGGCCTTTGCTGGGCACCGGCCTGAGCCTCGACGTAGTTACGTTTTACAACGTTGTCGGGCGGTTCAGCGCAACCGTCAACGGACAAGGGCAGCGCGGTTTCTATTTCAACATTGCGCAGGAGTTCTGAAAAAGTAGGCAGTGGGCAGTGGGCAGTGGGCAGTGGGCAGTGGGCAGTGGGCAGTGGGCAGTGGGCAGTGGGCAGTGGGCAGTAAAGCAAGAACTTGCGTCAGCACTGCCTACTGCCACTGCCTACTATTAATTCGCTACCATTTTCTGCGCGACTGCCTTCACTGATGCGTTGGTGCCGAAGCTCAGGTAGGCCTTTGAGAGGTCGCTGGCATCGCGGTTGTACTCGGTCAGAAGGGTGCTGAAGTCGTCATCCAGTTTGCCCGTCAGTTTGGCGGCTACGCCATCGGGTTGCATTTTCAGCACAATCGCTTCTACCTGACGGCTTTGCTGTTGCACATACGCCTGATTAGGGCGGCTGGGGCGCATCTGACGTTGTAAGGCTTCCAGGTCAGCCAATTCTTTCTGTTTAGCCTCCACAAAAGCCTGCGCTTTCTGCTTAGTGGCCGGGTCGGTACCCTGCAGGGCTTCTACTTTAGCCATTTCGAGCGCACCCTGCCCAAGCAAACGCATCCGAAACACATAGTCATAGTCAGGATCACCGGTCACCTGTACCGATTTCAGTTTCGAAGCCGCCTGCTGAAGAGGGATTACCAGTGGGCTGGCTGCACTTGTAGTGGTTTGGGCCAGGGCACTAACTGACAGAAACAAGGACAACAGGCCTGCGGCCAGGAATGAATTGCGTTTCATAACGTTGACGTTTTTGTTCGTGAACAATGTCTTTGACCAAACCTAGCATACAGGGTTTAGTCGGTACTCTATATTGATAACAAACCAACCCGATTGATTGGTTTGTAAATAGTTTGCTTCCAGAAAAATCTTTCTCGCACAACGCAGCTGGTACGCATCAGCGTATTAGAGGGGCATGAAGACTTTGCTGATTTTTTTACTGTTATTGGTATTAGCTTACGCGTTAGTTCGCTACCAGCAGACAGTGATCAGCGCCCATAAGCACTCCCTTCGTATGGGCATGACCAAACGCCCTGTTCCCCATTGGGCAGGTGAGGTGCCGGGCTCCGTACGAACCGCCCGTCAGAATGTTCCGCCAACCTATTGAGATGAAGATGAGCGGTGGGCCGTTTTTGGGGAAAACGTAAGGGCAACAACTCAATTCATCCGGCCATCGGCAAGGGGGAATGCTATATAAAGCCTAGCACGAAGGCTCCCCCAAGCACCAGTGAGAACGTAGCACTGTACAACAACGTTAACCCCAGTAGTTTCGCTACTGTGGAGCCCCACGATTGCTGATATACGGTGCGCAGGGCGAGGAGAAAATACAGCACCACCGGCGCGGTAAACAGGATCAGCAGCAGAGGTCCCGCATTGGTTGGTGCATAGTGACCCAGTGCTGTATAGCCGAATAGCAGCAACACAATGGAAAATATCACAAACGCCACCGTGTGCATGTTGATAGAAAAAATCAGGTGGTCAACGTAGTAGTACTTCTTCCGGCGTCGGTAAAAGACATACAGGTAAACCGCTACCAAAGGCATCAACAGGAAAAAGCTGTACGATATGTATTTAATGGCCGTTCCGAACTGTGCCGTTGTTACATCATTCTCCGATTTATCGAAAAACTGGACGTAGTGATTAAGCGACCGTTTGACCATGAATTTTGATATAAAGTCCAGATTATCAACTTCCTGCTGGGGGACGCCCACCTGCTTCACGTAGAATGTAAAACGCTCGTCGGAGGTCATCTCGCGCATCCGGCTAACGTCGGCACGGGCGAGTGCTTCGTTAGTATAGACCAGGTTACTGATGGTGCCAAAACCCTTGCCAAAATAGAACCGGAGCGGGTAGTTCGCTGAATGAGGTTTCAGGGTGTCGATGAGCCGGGAAAACTGCTGCCCCACCTGCGAATCACCCAGTTCGCGTTTTATCTGAATCAGGGGGGCTTTGGCGACAGACCGAATAGCCTTGTTGACACTGGCGTACTGTGTCCGCTCGGCGGGTGAGAGTGCCTTGATTCGGGTGTAAAGCCCCGTGCCGAGCGTGTCGTTGGGAGAGAAACGCAGATTTACAGAGAGGGTTGTATCAATACCCGCTTTCTTTTTGATGTCGTTGTCAACAGGTAATTCTATTGTATTGGCTAACTCGCGGAGGGGGAGCCACATCAATTGGCTGGGCAGGCCCGCGATGGCTTCTCGCAGCCGGTTACGCTGAGTAGCTGAGTTCACCGAATGGTACAAGTACAATACCGAATCAAGTTGCGTATCCGTAAAGCTGCGCCACTGACGTAGCGTTTGCCTACCGGTGCTGTCGGCGGGCGCAAACTGGATAGCTATGGTCGCAATACTTCCCAGGTTGGCGTTGGGTGTGTTAAGCAGAGAATAGATGTCTTTCAAGCTCATTTCGCGGTACTGACGGTCGGGTCCATATACGGCTTTCAGGCGTTCAGTCTTTAGTGTACTTCGTTCCTGTCTCTTATTAAACGACAGATTGATTAGCAAAAACGACAGAAAACTGACGAAGATATAGAGCCGTATAGGCGGCACGTGGCGCTGTCGTCGCCCCTCAATAAAATCGAGTGGCACCTGACCGGGGCGGGTAAACATGTCGCGCAGGGTTACCCAAAGCTTGCCATCGAAGTGGGTAAAGCCTTCAACTACTTCGTAAACAACATGGCCGAAAGGCAACCGCAGGTCGTGGTTTTCCTGCCCGCAGTTAGGGCAGAAATTATCGATGTGGGCGAGATGGCGCTGGCAGTTGGGGCAAATTTCAAGCTTGCGGTGGTGTTTATGCGCCATTCGGATCTTATGGAGATAATGGTTGAAAAATAGTAATGAAAGCCAAGCGGGCAAGGGTTAAGTAGCTAATAATTTAAAAAAAACAATCTGGTTACGGCTGATGGTCAACTCGCAACAACTGCACTCGCCCCGCCATCGGCAAACGGGTTTCGGCACGGGGGAGCCCGTAGTGGGCATAGAAAGCCGCCCGCTGCTCGGCCGAGAGCAAATCGGGGTAGAGATTGATGCCCGCAAACCGATGTTGTTGCAAAAACTGGTCGAGAAATTGCCAGTCGGCGGGCGTAAACACGTATCCCGGCCGCAGCAGCCGGTCCCAGTGGTCGCGCAGAAAGGGCTGAATGTACGTTGGCAGCAAGCGCCCCCAGTATTGGCCCACTACTTTTTTCTGGTGAAACCGGCGGAAGGTAAACACCGCGTTCTGCTCGCGGTAGTACGGGCAGAGCCCTTCGGCCGCGCCCACGCCATCGGCTCCGATGGTACAGAACGGGAAGTCGAGCACGGCCTCGCCCGGCGCATCACGTACCGTTTGCATGTACGCCTGTACCGAAGCCGACACAATCTGGGGTTTGTACAGATGCGGATACCGATAGCCCCAGCTCCATTCGGCCAGCATGAGCAGGAGCACGGGAGCTAACGCCAGCCAGCCCGACCGCGTTTGGGGGCGGGGCACCCATAGCGCCAGCAGACCAAACAGCACCGGATACACCATACTCGCCCGCCCACCATGCCGGTTGAAACTAAACCACGGGAATACCTTGAGCGTGGGCAGCAGCACCGGGTGGTACACCACACACAAAGCCAGCATGAAAACCACCGGGCCCCACAAAAGTGGTTTCCGGCGAATACCCCAGAAGCCCACAACCGCCAATATGACCAGATACAGACCCGGCCGGGTTTGCCCGTAACTCTCGTAGGTATCCCAAAAAATGCGGTCGTACCGAATCGCAAACTCATCCACACCCGGCAGATACGGAATCAGTAACCGAAGCGGGTGCGACCACGAGGGCGGCATCCCTACCGAGGAGTCGGCATAGGCCTGAGCCCCCAGAAAAATCTGAATCGTAGGCGGTACGTACAGCCAGGTGCTGACACCAATAAGGCCCAGCAGGAGCCAGACATACGGTTTATGCCCCGGTTCAGGCCGAAACAAAGCCGGAACCACCGACCGGTGTTGCCAGAGACACCACCCCAGAAATGGCGCACAGATTACCGTAAACGTCAGGGCAAACCCAGCCACATACCCCAACTCCTGCGACAGTACCTGCACATGAAGCCACACCCAGAGCAACCACCACGGCAAAGCGGGCAACGGCCTGTTTCGGGTGGGCCCTGTTGCACATTCGTACAACAGCCGGTAGGTGGCCAATATGCACAGGGTTGTCCAGTGCAATACGCACACGTTCAGGTGGGTAGGGTATTTCCAGATGCAATAGAAATTAAATACCGAAACAATCAGCGCAGCTACCCACGCCCGGCCATCGCTAACTATTCCACGCAGCAGCCCAAACGCCCCCAAAGCCGTGATAAGCAGGCTATAGACGTAATAATACTGGAGATACGGCCCCGGCTCACCCTTGCCAATCAGCCAGTAGCAGAGCGCATACCAGTAATCGCGCTCCCAGCCCCAGTCGAGCAGGGTATGGTTAGCCCCGTAAGGGTAAAACGTCTGATTATGAAGAAGATTGAGATGCGGAACCGGCCAAAACGTGAGGTTGTGGGCCACGTAATAACCCACGTACTCGTAGAAGTCGGTATCGCCCCCGTCGGACAAGGGCCCCGAAAAATCGTCGACGAGCCAAACCGCCAGCCCTCCAACCAACAGAGTCAATAAGATCGGAAGTATAAGGCGAGGGAAGCGGGTCATAGCAGAATAGCGAGCAATGTGGTCTTTTCAAATAAGATGACATCGCTCAGAAGGGGGCAAATGTCCACCGAATCGGCTATTTTTGCAACCCGAAACGATTTTGCATACGTAACGAGATAAGGCTTCAGGGTTAGAAGAGCCAAACATCAGGTAAGGTCAATCCCTTTCCTCCCTTCTGCCTCCTCCTTTCCTCCCCTATTTATATGGCCGATTACAACCACCGCGAGACCGAACAAAAGTGGCGGCAGTTCTGGGACGAAAACCAGACCTACCGTACCGAGACAGACCCCGCCAAATCCAAGTACTACGTCCTCGATATGTTTCCATACCCGTCGGGGGCAGGGCTACACGTCGGTCACCCGCTGGGGTACATCGCGTCGGACATTGTGTCGCGCTACAAGCGGTTGCAAGGCTTCAACGTGCTGCACCCAATGGGCTTCGACTCATTCGGGCTGCCCGCCGAACAGTACGCTATCCAGACAGGGCAGCACCCGGCCATCACAACCGAACAAAACATTGCCACGTACATAAAGCAGCTGAAACAAATCGGGTTCAGCTACGACTGGAGCCGCGAGGTACGCACCTCCGACCCCGGTTACTATAAATGGACTCAGTGGATTTTTATGGAGTTGTTCCGGTCTTGGTACAACAAAGACACCGACCGGGCCGAGCCCATCGAAACCCTGCTCCATAAGTTTGCCACCAACGGCACCACCGACGTGAACGCCGTGTGCGACGAAGAAACGCAGGCACTCCAGTTTACGGCCGCCGAGTGGAACGCCCTATCGAAGGAGCAATCCTACGAAATCACGCTTAAGTACCGGCTCACCTACCTGGCCGATGCCGTGGTGAACTGGTGCCCGGCCCTCGGTACGGTACTCGCCAACGACGAGGTGAAAGACGGCGTATCGGAGCGGGGCGGTTACCCCGTTGAGCAAAAGCTGATGCGCCAGTGGATGATGCGCATTACGGCCTATGCCGACCGGCTCCTGAGTGGCCTCGACACCATCGACTGGTCGGAGTCGCTCAAAGAGCAACAACGCAACTGGATTGGCAAGAGTGTAGGGGCCAGTGTAAAGTTTCAGATTGAAAGGAGTGAGGAGAAAGGGCTGGCGCAAGCGACTCCTCACTCCTTCATTGAAGTGTTCACCACGCGGGTCGATACGATTTACGGTGTGACCTTCATGGTACTGGCCCCCGAGCACGAGCTCGTACCGGGCCTTACTACCGACGCGCAGCGCGAGGCCGTTGAAGCGTATGTGCAGGCCGCCAAAATGCGGTCGGAGCGCGACCGCATGGCCGATACCAAAACGGTTTCGGGCGTGTTTACGGGTAGCTACTGCCTCAACCCACTCAACAATGAGAAGGTCCCTATCTTCCTGGCCGATTACGTGCTGGCCGGATACGGTACCGGGGCCGTTATGGCCGTCCCTTCGGGCGATGCGCGCGACTATGGCTTTGCCAAGCAGTTTGGCCTGCCCATCATTCCCGTTCTCGACGCCCAGAAAGACCTCGATCAGCAAGCCGACAATACCAAAGAAGGCCGGTACATCAACTCGGGTATTATCAATGGCATGACCTACAAAGAGGCCACCGCCACCCTGATTGCCTGGCTCGAAGAACGCGGCCTGGGCCGGGGTAAAGTAAACTTCCGAATGCGCGACGCCGTATTTAGCCGTCAGCGTTACTGGGGTGAGCCGGTGCCCGTTTATTTTAAAGAAGGTGGCTCAACGGGTCAGTTACCCTACCTGATCGACGAGGCCGACCTGCCTCTCGAACTACCCGCCGTAGATAAATACCTCCCCACCGAAACGGGCGAGCCCCCGCTTGGCCGTGCCGAAGACTGGCGTTATCACCCCAGCCCCTCCCCTTCGCAAGGAGAGGGGGGATTTGAGTACGAACTGAGCACCATGCCCGGCTGGGCGGGGTCGTCGTGGTATTGGTATCGGTACATGGACCCGCAAAACCCCGACGCCTTTGCGGGCCCCGAAGCCATTCGGTACTGGGAGAATGTTGACCTGTACATGGGCGGCTCCGAGCACGCAACAGGCCACCTGCTCTACAGCCGTTTCTGGAATAAATTCCTCAAAGACCGGGGCTATGTCACCCAGGAGGAGCCGTTCAAAAAGCTCATCAACCAGGGCATGATTCAGGGCCGGAGCAACTTTGTGTACCGACTCAAAGGCACAGGTTCGGAAGGAGTCGCTCCGGTTTTTGTGTCGCTGAACAAGATTGCCGGCCGGGAGGTCACACCCCTGCACGTCGATGTGAATATCGTTGACAACGATGTGCTCGACGTTGAGGCTTTCCGCGCATCGCGCCCCGACTTTACGCAAAGCCCCGACGGCCTGCCCGCCCAGTTTGAACTCGAAGACAACGGCACGTATGTCTGCGGGGCCGAGGTCGAAAAAATGTCGAAGTCGAAGTTCAACGTAGTTAACCCCGACACCATTGTAGAGAAGTACGGGGCCGATACGTTGCGGATGTACGAGATGTTTCTGGGGCCTATTGAGCAGGCTAAACCCTGGAATACCAACGGTATCGACGGTACGTTCCGGTTCCTGCGCAAGTTCTGGCGGTTGTTCTACAAAGACGCCCCTACTACCGAAGGGCAACCCGAAACAGGCCGCTGGATTGTGACCGAGCAGGCTCCTACCCCGGCCGAGCTGAAGGTGCTGCACAAGACAATCAAAAAGGTGCAGGACGACATCGAAAACTATTCGTTCAACACCTCGGTATCGGCCTTTATGGTGTGCGTAAACGAACTGACGGCCCTCGACTGCCACAAGCGGGCTATCCTGTCGGACCTGGTGTTGCTTCTGTCACCCTACGCGCCCCACATCTGCGAAGAACTGTGGGCCGCCCTTGGCAACGAACCCGGCAGTGTTTCGCGGGCGAGCCTCCCCGTGTTCAACCCGGCCTACCTGGTTGAAGACAGCTTTGAATACCCGATTCAGATTAACGGTAAAGTGCGGACAACCATCAGCTTTGCCATTGACCGGGCCCCGGCCGATATTGAGCAGGCCGTACTGGCCGACGAGGTGGTGCAGAAGTGGCTCGATGGTAAGACACCGAAAAAAGTGGTGGTCGTACCGAAGCGTATTGTGAACGTAGTGTTGTAATTGATTTTAGGTTTGTCGCAAACCGACAAACCCCCGATTCACCGGCCCGTACCGAATGCATCTTTGCATGGGTACGGGCCGTTTGTTTGCGCACAATTACAGCCGGGCTTCGTACAATTCAGGGGGCGTTTTTTACCGTTCACAACAAGACAGGTTTCGGGAGGCCGCTGACGGAGGCAATTTGGAGCATTGATTTTCCGTCAACAACCCCGGCCATGCGTTTTTTTCTCTCTTCGCTCTTTCTCCTGATTGCTCTTGGTGCCGCACAGGCGCAAACGTACACCCTTCAGGGCCTCATTGCCGATCCCGACCGAAAGCCGATTGAGGGCGCCGTGGTATCGGTTGTAAAAGCGGCCGACTCAGCCTTTGTAAAAGCGGCTCTGACCGATGCAGCCGGTCAATTTCTGGTGGCGGGCCTGCCAGCCGGAACGTTCCGGGTGTCGGTGAGTTATCTGGGGTATCAGCCCTACCTCAGCGCCCCATTCGGGCTTGAGGCCGGACCCTCTACGCACACTCTCCCCGATATTGGGCTCGTACCGGCCGAAAAAACACTTGGCGAAGTGCAGGTGACCGCCCGAAAGGCCTTTGTGGAGCAGCGCATCGACCGGGTTACGGTTAATCCGGACGCCCTCATCAGCAACGCGGGTACTACATCGCTCGATGTACTCGAAAAATCGCCCGGCGTTCAGGTCGATGCCAACGGCAACATCAGTCTGCGGGGCCGGAGCGGAGTCGTTGTGTTTGTCGACGATAAACCCACCTACCTATCGGCCACCGATCTGGCCAACTACCTGCGATCATTACCAGCGGGCTCGGTCGAAGCCATCGATATTATGACCAACCCACCCGCCCGGTACGATGCGGCCGGTAATGCCGGGGTAATTAACATTCGGCTCAAAAAAACAAAGGCCCGCGGATTCAACGGAGGGGTTAACCTGAGCTATGGGCAGGGGCGTTACCACCGGAGCAACAACAGTGCGAACGTCAATTACCGAACGGGCAACCTTAATTTCTTCGGAAACGCGAGCCTCAACACGGTAAATACGTACCAGGACCTGACTATCTGGCGGGAGTATTTCTTGCCCAATGGCCCTCTGGAATCGCGATTCACCCAAAACTCGTACATCCGTCGTCGGCTCAACGGGGCCACGCTCAAGGGAGGTTTCGACTGGCTCATCACCCCAAAATCAACGTTCGGGGTGGTACTGAGTGGGTTCCGTAACCCCACCCTGGCCACCATTACCAACAGCGCCCGCGTGAGCGATGCAGCCGATCAGCCAACCGCGCGCGTTGAGGCTCTCAGCCAAGCCGATAAAGTACTCCGAAACGGCAGCGTGAACCTCAATTTCACCCACTCATTCGACAGCACCGGCCGCGAACTCACTACCAATGTCGATTATCTGACGTACCGTTCTGACCTGAATCAATCACTCGCCAATCGGGTTCTGGCAACCGGGCAAACCGCCGAGAATACGGTTCTGGATTCGTCGTTACCTACTTCTATCGATATTCTGACGGCCAAACTCGACTATGTGCATCCGCTGGACAAGGGGAGCAAACTGGCGGGCGGAGCCAAGCTGAGCCACATTCAGACCGGCAATCGGGCAAACTTTTTCGATGTAATCGACGGACAACCCCGGCCCAACTATACCTTTTCGAACGCCTTCAACTATACCGAGCGTATTCAGGCCGGCTACCTCAATTACAACGTCGAGCGAGGGCGGTTGTCAGTGCAAACGGGGCTCCGGTTCGAACGTACGGCCGTTGAGGGCCATCAGTTGGGTAACCCGGAAGTAAAAGACTCGTCGTTTACGCGGCAGTACAACAATCTTTTCCCGACAGTTTACGCCACGTACCGGCTCGACTCGGCGGGCAAGCATCAGCTTGGGCTTTCGTTCAGCCGCCGAATCGACCGGCCCGATTATCAGGCCATGAACCCCTTCACCTATCCCATCGACCGGTTTACGCTCTACGGCGGCAACCCGTTTTTGCGGCCTACGTTTTCTAATAATCTAGAGGTATCGCACACCTGGAACAGCGCTATCACAACAACCCTGCGCTACAGCCGGGTGAAAGACGTCATCACCGAAACGATAGAGCAGCGTAACGCCGTGTTTTACAGTCGCCCCGGCAACATTGGCCAACAGGTCAGCTACGGGGTAGCGGTCAACGGTTCGTACCAGCCCGCCAAATGGTGGACCATTCAGTTTTACACCGAGGTGATGCACAACCAGTTCAGAACCCAACTGGGCACCCAAATGCTCGATAATACGGGCACCTATTGGCACGTGGCTCCTACCAATCAGTTTAGGCTGAGTGCCGCCTGGAATGCCGAGCTGGGCGGAAGCTACCAGACCCGCGCTTATTTCGGGCAGTTTGTGGTGATTCCGGTGGGTCAGGTTCGGGTAGCGGTTTCGAAAAAGGTGCTGAAAAACAAAGGAACGGCCAAGCTGGCCTTGAGCGATGTTCTGTACACAAATCAGGTTGGAGGCACCATCAAAGGGCTGACCAATTCGACCGCCCGCTGGTACAGTTATTTAGACAGCCGCGTGGCAACCGTTTCGTTCTCGTACCGGTTTAGCAACGGCCAAACGCTCAAACAGCGGCAAACCGGCGGATCCGACACCGAACAGCAACGGGTAAAGAGCTAATTTCGGGCGTAGGGCACCACACCTACTCCCACTCCCAGGCATCGTCGTTGACCAGCTCGGCCACTACAGCCGTCCAGCCAGTTTGGTGACTGGCCCCGATACCGGCCGCTGTGTCGCCATGAAAATACTCGAAAAACAGCAGCAGATCGGCGTTTTCGGGGCGGCTGTAAAATGGGTTATACGGCCCGTGTACCGGCCGGTTGCCCATCTCGTCGCGCTCAAAAATAGACACCATCCGCCGGGCCAGTCGGTCCGACACCTCACGCAGGGTGAGCCGGTTGCCTGAGCCCGTTGGGAACTCGACTGTCAGCGTATCGCCAAAGAACTGATGGTACTTCTTGAGCGCCTTAATAAGCAGATAATTGATCGGCATCCAGACCGGCCCGCGCCAGTTGGAGTTACCGCCAAACATCCCCGTGTCGGAGTCGCCGGGTACGTACCGAATGCTATGAAGCTCACCGTCGATCTGCACACTATACGGGTGCCGTTCGTGGTACTTCGACAGGGCCCGGACGCCCCCCGGCGACAAAAATTCCGACTCATCGAGCATCACCTCCAGTAGTTTCACCAGTCGCTCTTCCGAGATCATCGACAGCAGAATGTCGCCCTCGGCATTGACCCGCTGTTCGGGCAGGGGTCGGCCGAGTTCGCGGTGGTATTTCTGGAAAAACCGCATCCGCTTCAGAAAATCGGCCAACGGCTGACTCTTTTCGTGCTTGATTACCGACACCGCAAACAAGACCGTAAGCCCCACCACCGAGCGCACCCGTAGCTTGGTCGAAGGGCCCGTATTGGGGTGGAGCAGGTCGTAAAAGAAGTGTTCCTCATCGTCCCACAGCTCCCCATTCAGCGACTCGGCAATAAGCACGTATTGTTCGTAGAACTTGGTGGCTACGTCTTCAAACGTCGGGTCGAATCGGGTAATCTCGAGCGCCATGTCCATCATATTGAGGGCATACATCCCCATCCAGGCGGTAGCATCGGCCTGCTCAAGCAGCGTACCCGGCGGCAGGTGGCTCCGGTTGATGACCCCGATATTGTCGAGACCCAGAAACCCCCCGCTGAACACGTTGTTTTCTTCTTCGTCCTGCCGATTGGCCCACCATGTAAAGTTGATCAGCAGCTTCTGAAACACCCGTTTCAGAAACGACACGTCGGCATTGCCATGCAGCGCCCGCTCAATCCGGTACACCGACAGGGCCGCCCAGGCGTGCACGGGTGGGTTTACATCCGAAAAATTCCACTCGTAGGCGGGTATCTGCCCCTGCGGGCTCATGTACCACTCGCGCATGAGCAAAATGAGCTGATGCTTGGCAAAACTCGGATCGACCATCGCCATCGGGATACAATGAAACGCCAGATCCCAGGCCGCGTACCACGGGTACTCCCACTTGTCGGGCATCGAAAGAACATCTTCGTTGTTGAGGTGTTCCCAACGGTTGTTTCGGCCCAGCACCCGCTCGGGCGGAGGGGGCAGATGGCCGGGGTCGCCGTGGAGCCAACGCGGAATATCGTAGTGGTAATACTGCTTCGACCAGAGCAAACCAGCCAATGCCTGCCGCTGAATCAGCTTCTGCTCGGCCGTGGTCTGCGCCGGAGCCAGCCGGTTGTGAAATTGGTCGGCCTCGGCGATTCGATGGGCAAACACCTCGCCAAATTCCTCATCAAACGGCCGGGTATTTGCCTCTTTCGATAGCCGCAAACAGACCGTTTTCGACGCACCCGCCGGAATACGAAGCCGGTACACGGGGGCAAATTTGGTACCCGTCGGGTTTTCGCGGAGCAACGTGCACAGGTAGTCGTTCTGAGCGGCAATGGCCCCGTGAAACGCGTCTTTCACAAACGGGTTCTCATTGGGCATGTTGAACAACCGGCTCGTGTTGGTTTCGTTTTCAGTCATCAACGCCGTGTCGGTGGGCTGATAGTAGAAGTAGTAATCGCCCAGCCGGGGGTGTTTCAGATGGGCCACTCCGCCCATGGGCATATCGGGCCGTCGGTTGATCAGCGGTTTTTCGTAATTCGGTTCGAAAGCCCAGCGGTTGCGGCACCAGAGCGTCGGGAGTAGGGTCAGATCGGCCGGTTGCGGCCCCCGATTGGTGACCGTGATACGAATACACACATCGTCGGGGTTGTTTTTAGCGTATTCAACGACCACATCGAAGTAACGCCCCCCGTCGAAAATCCCCGTATCAAGCAGTTCAAACTCAGTGTCGTTTCGCGAACGCCGGGCATTTTCGGTCAGCAATTGTTCGTACGGAAACGGGCCTTGTGGGTACTTATAAAGGCCCTTCATGTACGAGTGCGTGGGCGTGTTGTCGAGGTAGTAATACAGCTCCTTTACGTCTTCGCCGTGGTTACCCTCGCCATTGGTCAAGCCAAACAGGCGTTCTTTCAGAATCCGGTCGGTATGGTTCCAGAGGGCGAGCCCAAAGCACACGTGTTGCCGCCGGTCCGAGATTCCCAGCAGCCCATCCTCGCCCCAGCGGTACACCCGCGAGCGGGCGTGGTCGTGGGGAAAGTAGTTCCAGGCATCGCCATTGGCCGAGTAGTCTTCGCGGACGGTGCCCCACTGCCGATCAGCGAGGTACGGCCCCCATTTTTCGAGGGGCACCGGCTTTTGATCGTTGGCCAATACCCGCAGGCGTTCGGAATCGGGTTGGGAAGAAGAGGTAGGCATGGAGTAGTTTGAAAAGAGTAAAATCAGACCTTCAACCTTCCCCATCAACCACCCGTGGCAAAGCCCTCAAACACGGTCATGCCACCGTCAATGAAGATACTGGCCCCGGTGATATAATCCGAATCATCAGAAGCCAGAAAAACGGCCAGTTTGCCCACATCGCCGGGTTGGCCAATGCGGTTGTAGGGGATGAGTGTCATCAGGCTATTTAGCGCCTGCGGAGTGCTCCAGGCCGCCGTGTTGATGGGTGTCTGAATAGCACCGGGGCAAATGCTGTTGACCCGAATCTGCCGGTCGCCGTACTCCTGCGCCAGCGATTGCATGAGCATTTTGATGGCCCCTTTCGACGAGGCATAGTTCACGTGGCCCGCCCACGGAATCAGTTCATGGACCGAACTCATGCAGATAATTTTACCCGTAGCCCGCGACACCTCGGGGCGTGGCCCCCGGCGCAAAAACTCGCGGATAGCCTCACGGGCGCACAAAAACTGCCCCGTCAGGTTCACGTCGATCACGGTTTGCCATTGTTGCAGGGTCATGTCATGAAACGGAGCGTCGCGCTGAAGCCCGGCATTATTCACCAGAATATCAATTGTCCCGAATTGCTCGACGGCCTGCCGGAACATGGCCTGCACCTGATGTTCCTGCGACACATCGGCCCGGATGGCTACGGCCTCTACACCCTGCTGCCTGATTTCGGCGGCAATGGCCTCGGCCTCATCGGCATTGCTGACGTAGTTGACTACCACATTGGCCCCCGCCTGTCCAAGTGCCCGGGCCACCCCCGCTCCAATCCCAGAGCTTGCTCCGGTAACAAGGGCCGTCTGCCCACTTAATTTTTGTTCTGCCATGCCAATCGGTTGAGTAGGTATTAGGCTAAATGAGAGGCCTACTAACGAGGAAACCAGAAACCCGTGCCCGTGTTTTTGCCATCCTACCGTGCGCGCTATATCTTGCAGAATGAAGAATTCTACCCAACCGTCTCGCTCGTCACTATTCTTTCTGTACATCCTGTTCTTTTTATCTGGTTTTGCAGCCCTGCTCTACCAGGTTATCTGGCAACGGTTAATCGTTTTTTACACCGGCTCCGACACGGTCAGTATCAGCCTGATTGTCTCGGCGTTCATGACGGGGCTGGGGCTGGGTTATCTGGTGGGTGGTCGCCTGTCTGATCGGGCCTCAGCCGCCCGCAACCTCCGGTACTTTCTCCTGGCCGAAGCCGGTATTATGGGCTTTGCCGCTCTGAGCAAATGGGTGCTGTACGATGTGTTGTACGTCAACAACCCGGTCGATAGCAGCAGCCCGGTGGTAATGTACGTGGTGGTATTTCTGGTACTGCTGCTCCCCACATTTCTGATGGGCTTCTCACTACCTGCCCTCTCGCGGGCATTTCGGTTCAGCGACGGCCCCGCGCAGGCGCGTTACATCAGCCTGCTCTACTTCGTGAATACCCTCGGTGCGGCCGTGGGCGCGTTTATCACGGGTTTTGTGCTGGTTCGGCAGATGGGGTACGAGTCGGCGATTTGGGTGGGTGTTTTGTTTAACGGTCTGTGCGTGGTGGGTGCTTGGGGCATGGGACGCGGAACCTGGAGCAACTCGCCCGAAACCACCAACACCGAACCCGACACAGCCACCGAACCAATGCGCTTTACGCCCGCACTCACGGTCTGGTCGGTACAATACCTGTTGTCGGGACTGGCCGCCCTGTCGCTGGAGCTGATCTGGTTCCGGGTTCTCGAAACTCTTATCAAATCGGTATCGCTCACCTTCTCGGTCTTGCTGGCGGTGTATCTTGGCTCGATGGCCCTGGGCACGCTGGTGGGCGTGGGGCTGGGCCGCAACGCCCGTTTCAAAGCCCCGGCCGCGCGCGAGCGGCTATTTTTGTGGGCGCAAACCGTTCTATACGTGTACACAGCGGCTTCCGTTGGGGTATTTGTCAACGCCATTGGCCGGGTGCCCTCGCTCGATTTTCTGTGGCAGTATTTCAAAAGTGGCGAGCCTGTTTTGTCGCCGGGTTTTGCCTTTTTCACCTACGGGCTCATGCCGCTGTTTCTGCTGTTTGTGCCTACGTTTCTGATGGGTCTGAGCTTTGCCGTGTCGCAGTCGCTCATTCAGGATCGGTTCGAAGAGGTAGGCCGTAAGGTTGGCTGGCTTCAGTTTGTTAATATCGTCGGGTCGGCCATTGGAGCCTGGTGGGTTACCTGGATCGGATTTCCGGTGCTGGGCACGGCGGCCCTGCTCAAACTGATTGCGGGGCTGGGCGTGGTGTACGGCTTTGTTTTGTTTGCCCGAAAACACCTCAACACACTGGCCGTTTCGGTGCTGACAGTAGCGCAGGTACTCGCCCTGTTGCTCATTCCCGACAATACCCGGTTCTGGCAACGGCTCAACGGCGTTGATGTCCCCGAAGACATCCTGTTCAACGAGAATGCATCGGGTGTGTCGGTTATTAAACTGCTGCCTAACCACCAATCGGGAGTTGTATTTGTGAATGGTCTGGGGCAAAGCGGCCTACCGTTTTCCATCGACCCGGTGCATACCTTGCTGGGAGCCCTGCCCGTTATGATTCACCCCAACCCCGAGCGGGTTGCCGTAATCGGGCTGGGGTCGGGCGGAACGGTACACGGCATGGCCGGCCGGGCCGAAACCCGCCGGATCGACTGCTTCGAGATTGTGAGCAATCAGGCTCAGATCGTGGCCGACTACGGTGCCGAAGCCAACGACAGCACCGTCAACAATCTTCTCATCGACAAACGGTTACAGCTCATCTTCCGCGATGGCCGCTACGCCCTGCAACACAGCGATGAGCGGTACGATGTAATCGAGGCCGACGCACTCCGGCCATCGTCGGCGTTTTCGGGCAATGTGTACTCGCGCGAGTATTTTCAGTTGCTGCGGTCGCGGCTCCGGCCGGGCGGCTACGCGGTCACGTGGGCTCCTACAACCCGTATCCGCAACACATTTCAGTCGGTATTTCCGTACGTGGTGTACGTTGACCAACTGGTATTGATTGGTAGTAATCAGCCCATTACGGTCGACTGGGCCGCCATTCGGCAACGGATCGAAAGCCCTTACACCCAGGCTCATTACCGCTCGGCGGGGATTGATTTGTGGGGATTACTGGCCAAATACCAGTCGCACACCCATACTATACCGGGCAACGTGCCGGTTGGCCCCGAAATCAATACCGACCTGTTTCCTAAAGATGAGTATAGCATCCGGCAGCGAGACAAACTCTGAACTTTGATTCCTCGGATTGGATTGATTGACTAGGCTATTTGCTGACCATGAGCCTAGGCATAACCCATACAATCACCTAAATCGACGTTCAGAATTACCGTTCGGATAATGAAAAATACCTTTCTGCTGCCCCTACTGGCCGTTTCGCTGGTAACCTGTACCCCCAAGGCAAGCCTGCGTGCGCCGGGCAATGGGGCCAATGAGTTTTTCAAATACAAACCCGGCCAAACGGCCCGCATCTCGGTACACCGGGGCGGGGGCGATTTGAAGGGCTACCCCGAAAACTGCATCGAGTCGTTCGCGTATGTGGCCCGGCAAATCGGGACGCGCGAAGCCCCGGCTATTATCGAGTGCGACATCGACCTGACCCGCGACAGCGTGCTGGTGATGATGCACGACGCTACCCTCGACCGCACCACCACCGGCACCGGCAAGCTCATTGAGCAGACCTACGCGCAGATTCAGCAGTACCGGCTCGAAGACAATCTGGGCACGCCTACGCCGTACAAAATTCCGAAGCTGGAAGAGGTGCTACGTTGGGGCCGCAAGGCAGGCGTTTATTTCACGCTCGATGTAAAGCGTAATGTGAGCTTCGATAAAGTGGTAAACATGGTTCGGCAAACGGGTACGGGCCATATAGCAGCCATTATTACCTACAACGCGGCCGATGCCGCCCGGCTCCACAAAATGGCCCCTGAGCTGATGATTTCGGTGACCATTCGGAATCAGGCCGAGTACGACCGCCTGCGCGAACTGGGTATCCCCGACAACCGGATGGTAGCCTTTGTGGGCGTCCGCGAACCCGACAAAGCCCTGTACGAGTTTCTGCACGCCAAAGGCATTGCCTGTATTCTGGGTACACTGGGTAACCTCGATAAGCAGGCCGCAACCAAAGGCGACGGTCTCTACAAGGAGTGGGCTCAGAACGGTGCCGATATCATGAGCACCGACCGCCCATTGGAGGTATTCCGGGCGGTAGCGAGGTAATGCATCAGAGCTGTCATCTTGTTTGGAAAGATGACAGCTCTAAAAACTGACAAGCCTGCGTTTGATAAAAAGAGATGTCATCTTGTTTAGAAAGATGACATCTCTAAAAACCAACAAGCGCGTGTTTGATAAAAAAGAGATGACCGCCGGGCGGCCCCGATTTTTCTAAACAAGATGTCATCTCAGCGCTATTCCAGCCAATACCGTTCATCCAGGTACGCTTCGCTATACCCTTTATGAAATTTTTCAAAATCAACGGGGCCACCAAACCATTGTAGAACTTCAGCACGGGCCACTTTCGTCGGTTTGTTGCTCAGCATCGCCTTGTAGCTACTCCACGTCCAGGTTTGGTAATTCTTATTCAGATGCTTTGTTGGATTGCAATGAATATAGGCAATGAGAGCCGTAAAATAGCTATCAGTATCAACGTGTATCCGTCGAAATGGGCGTTGGAACAGGTTACCCTTCCGATCATAAAACCGGTTGAATGAGGCCGAGTAACTGATAAAAAACTTACGAAAAAGCTGACTGACTGCTTCATTAACACCCAAACCCTTATCAGCCAATTTACTGGTAAGCTCCTCCTTAGCCTTAAGCTTAATCATAAAATGGACATGATTATCCATTAAACAATAGGCATAAACAGTCGCAATTTGGCCTATGTAACGTTCCAACTTCAGAAGAAAAAACGTTCGGTTTTCATCGGTTAAAAACAAAGTCTCACCATTGTTAGACCGGGCATAGACATGATAAAAAGCATCCGGCTCAAAAGGGGATGAATACTTGTCATTCATTAGCTTACAGGGGTTTAAACCTGTAATACTACAATATTTTAATCAGGAACGAGTCCAACCAGTACGCCCGACTGACCATGTCTGCCAGAGCCCCCATCTTGTTTAAACGATGACAGCTCTTTGCTGACTTGACTATTCGGAAAGATGTCATCTTTCCAAACAAGATGACATCTTTTAGCTGACTTGACTACTCCCAAAGCGGCCATCCTTCCATACAAGATAACATCGTTTACGGTGTCACAATCTGAATGGGTGCAACATATTCGGGGTCGTTGTCGGGCGAGGCTTTTTTGGCCGTGCGCCGGGATGACTTCTTCAGGCTTACTTCGTACAAATCGGGCCGACGGTCTTTGAGGTTCTGTACCGAGCCGTATTCGTGCAACTCTTTCAGCAACGACAGGTCAACGTCGGCGAAGAGTACCATCTCGGTGTTGGTAGTCGCTTCGGCTTTGACCGCATTGTTCGGAAACTGGAAGTCTGAGGGCGTAAATACCGCCGACTGTGCGTAGTGAATATCGGTGTTGGGTACGTTGGGCAGGTTACCCACACAACCCGAAATAGCCACGTAACACTCGTTTTCGATGGCCCGCGCCTGAGCGCAGTTTCGCACCCGGTAGTAGCCGTTCTGCGTATCGGTCAGGAAGGGTACAAACATGATCTGGGCACCCTGAGCCGCCAGAATCCGCCCCAGTTCAGGGAACTCGACATCGTAGCAGATCATCATCCCGATTTTACCACAATCGGTATCGAACACCCGCACCTCGTTGCCACCTACCATACCGTAGTACTTCACCTCGTTGGGGGTGATATGAATTTTTCGGTACTCCTCGCAGGTGCCGTCGCGTCGACAAAGGTAGGCCACGTTGTAGAGCTTACCATCGTCCATGAGCGGCATAGACCCCCCAATGATATTGACGTTGTACGAAATGGCAAACTTCACCAGCCGTTCGCGAACCTCCTCGGTGTACTCGGCCAGTTTCCGAATGGCTTTGGGCTCGGGCATATCCCGAAACTCAGCCATCAGGGGGGTGTTGAAAAACTCAGGCAACACCAGAAAGTCAGCTTTATAATCGCTTACTACATCTACGAAAAACTCAACCTGATCGAAAAATGCTTCGAGTGTCGGGAAATGGCGCATCTGCCACTGCACCACCCCCAGCCGGATAATGGCGTCGGAATGTGAGCGTTTTTTCTTTTCATCCACGTAGTAAATGTTGTTCCACTCCAGCAGGGTCGCGTACTCTTTCGACTCGGTATCGCCGGGCAGGTAACCCCGCAGGACTTTCTTCACGTGAAAGTCGTTGGAAAGTTGAAAGCTAAGCGTAGGGTCGTAGATTTCCTTTTGCCGGACCTTGGCAATGTAGTCGCGGGGCGACAGTTTATCGGCGTAGCTGGCGTAATTCGGAATCCGGCCACCCGCCATAATCCCCTTCAGGTTCAGTTGCTCGCACAGTTCCTTGCGGGCGTCGTACAAACGTCGGCCGAGCCGCAAATCGCGGTAATCGGGATGCACAAATACCTCGATACCGTAGAGCCAGTCGCCCTTGGGGTTATTGGTGCTGAAGGTGTAGCCACCGGTAATTTCCTTGTAGGTATGGTCATCGCCAAAATCGGCGTACTTCACCCGAATAGCGAGCGCGCAGGCAACTACTTTATCATCGACCTCCACACACAGTTGCCCTTCCGGAAACACCCGCAGCAGCTTGTCGATGAGGTTTTTCTCCCAATAATCGCCCCCGATGCCACTGTATGACTCAATCATGGCCTCTTTCAGGTCGGCGTAATCTTCTCTCCGTAAGTTTCGGGTATCAATGCGCATACGTGTCGGTCGTTTGTCAATTCCTGTTGGCTCGCCAGAGCTACATGCCTCTACTAACCACCGTAGCCTTGCCGGTGGTTCCGAACGAACTACGGTTTTAACCCGGTTTACACCCCACTTTGGGCGGTCTACTCCTTTGTTCTTTCCATTCACTCCCAGCAGCCCGGCCAACGGTTCATCCACACCGGTTATACCCGTGATTGTTTCCTGATTCACCACATGTTTCAACACGTTGTTAACCATGAAAAAAACCTTCACGTTTGTAATCGCCGTGGTCTTCACGGGCCTGTTGTTACCCCTGAGCAGCTGTGAGCGCGAAACAGCCGCCGACCTCCGCCCGTCGCGTCAGGGCGCGGCCCGCGTAGGTACCCAAAGCCTGGCCGAAATCGTTATCAACAGCCCGGTGCATACGCTGCTCGAAGCCGCTGTGATTCGGGCGGGGCTGGCAGGTACGCTAAGCAATCCCGGCGACTTCACGGTGTTTGCTCCTACCGACGATGCCTTCCGGGCAGCGGGTTTCCCCGACGAGGCCGCCATCAACAACGCACCCATTCCGACCCTGCGCCGAATTCTGGGCTACCACGTTATTCCCGGCAACCGGTTCTTCTCGGATATTTTCCCGGAGGTCGAAGTAGGCTTCAACACGCTCATTTCTCCTCAGTTTCACGTAACCCGTCGGGGTGCCGGCGTTACGGTCAACGGTATTCCTGTGACGCAGGCCGATGTGCTGGCTTCCAACGGGGTTATCCATATCCTCAACAGCGTGTTGCTGCCACCGGCCGGTAACATTGTCGAAGTGGCTGCGGGCAACCCCAACCTGACGTATCTGGTAGCCGCCGTACAACGGGCGACCCAGGGTTCGGTAGATGTGCAGCGCGTACTCGGCACCACCCCGCTGCTCACCGTGTTTGCACCCACCAACCAGGCGTTTATCGATGCGGGTTTCCCCACCATTGATGCCATCCGTGCCGCCGACCCAGCCGTGCTGACCCGTATTCTGACCTACCACGTATTGGGGCAGCAGGTGTACTCGCCCAACGTGCCCAACAACGCCGATGTGCCCACGCTCAACGGTGCCACGCTCCGCACCACCGTTTCGGGTAGCGGTGTTCAGGTAAGGGGCCGCGGCAACGCTATGGCATCCAACGTGGTGATTGCTAATGTACCCACGCTCAACGGCGTCGTGCACGTTATCGACCGCGTTCTTCTTCCCTAATTTCTATTCGCACCTTCAACGTGTCATACCACCCTCCGCCGTGGGGGTGGTATTGCCTTTTCAGGCCGCAGCAAACAAAGTAGCCTCCTGCCTGCTTTTTAGAGCATTCCCTATCCACCATGTTTGCGCATCGTTACCGGTACCTGTTTGTAGCCTTGCTGGCAGGCTATTCGTACCTGAATCTGCATTTTCTCGACACCCTGTCCCGTTACCAGATTACGGCCCCCAATTGGGTAGCGGCCGGGGTTGTACTGGCCATTGTCTGGCTGGTTTGGGAAGGCAACCATCTGCTGAGTTGGGCCATTCCGGCCGTGCAACGTCGGTGGCCGTGGCCCTGGCACCCGCTGCTGATTCATTTTGTGCTGAGTCTGCTGCTGGTGCTGGTCGTGATTACGCCTATCGTGTGGGTTGTGGGCGGAGCCTACGAGGGGTATAGCCTCGCCAACCTCGTCGTGGTGTTTAAGCTATGTCTGGTGTTTGGCTACCGGGTCAATCTGTTTATCAATATCCTGAACGCAGCCGAGTTTCTGTTTCGGCAGTACCGCCAATCACAGCTGGAGGCCGAGCAGTTGAAAAAGACCACCGTGCAGGCCGAACTACAGGCGTTGAAAGCGCAGGTAAACCCGCATTTTCTGTTCAATAACTTCAACGTACTGAGCCTGCTGGTCGACAAAGACCCTGCTTCGGCGAAGGAGTTTATCCAACAGCTATCCAACGTGTACCGCCACGTGCTCGATCAGAGCAACCGCGAGCTGGTATCGCTCAGCGAGGAGATGCAGTTTCTGGAATCGTACAGCTATCTGCTCAAAACCCGTTTCAACGGGGGGCTACGTATTCAGTTGAACGTACCGGACACGTACCGCAACTACTACATTGTGCCGGCAGCCCTGCAAATGGTGCTCGAAAACGCCATTAAACACAACGTCAGCTCCCACAACCGCCCGCTCACCATCAACGTCTCGGTCGAAGATTCGCCCGGCCTGGTTGTGACCAACAATGTACAGCCCAAAACCGAAGTGGAGGGCTCTACGCGCGTGGGGCTGAGAAACATTAGGCAACGGTATCGGTTTATTACGCAACGCGACGTGTCGGTTGTGCAACAGGGCGGTACGTTTCGGGTTACTCTTCCATTGATCCGCCTTTCCAAACCATGAACGTATTGCTGATTGAAGACGAAGATCTGGCGGCCGAACGGCTGGCCAAACTAATCCGGGAACACGACGATAGCCTGACCATTCTGGGCCCGCTTGATTCAGTCGACGACGCCGTCGACTGGTTTGCCACTCACCCCCAACCCGACTTGCTGCTGTTGGACATTCACCTCTCCGACGGCCTCAGCTTCGGCATCTTCAACCGCACCTCGGTTCACTGTCCGGTGATTTTTACCACCGCCTACGATCAGTATGCCCTGCGCGCCTTTTCGGTCAATAGCATCGACTACCTGCTCAAACCCGTTGACCCTACGCAGTTGGGCCGCGCACTGAACAAATGGCGTAGCCGGCTCATGCCCGTTCCGGTACTGGCCCCGAACCTGATTCATCAGCTAAGCCGCGATATTGCGCAACTGTCGCGCGCTTACAAAACCCGGTTTCTGGTCAAATTTGGCGACCATCTCCAGTTTCGGAACACCGACGACGTGGCCTACTTCTACGCCGATGGCAAGATTGTGTACCTCGTCTCGACCGATAACCGCCGGTACGTAATTGATTATACCCTCGAAGAACTCGAAATGCAGCTCGACCCCCGGCAGTTTTTTCGGGTCAACCGCAAGGTGGTGGCCCGTATCAACACCATTCGGGATATTCGGACCAACGTGGGTGGCCGCCTGCGCCTACATTTCCAGCCCGCCCCCGACGAAGAGGTCTTTGTGAGCCGCGAGCGGGTACCCGAGTTTAAAGCGTGGCTGGAGCAATAGCCCCGAGGGTGCCAGCAGCCGTATGTCAACTATCCACAGTCACCAATTCCATGCGCCATTCCGTACTTACCTTCCTCTTTATTTGTTTCATTACATCAACTGGTTACGCCCAAACAATAACCGACCCTACCACCACCGACGTACTGCTGCTCCGTAACGGTTGGGTATTGCGCGGGCAAATCCTGTCAGCCCTTTCAGATTCGAGCGTGACCCTAGAAACCCGCGACGGCAACCGGTTTGTGTTTCCGCAAACCAACGTCCTGAGTATCCGGCACGAAAAAGCCCCGGCTGCGCGCAGCCGGGGCTATGGTCTTTTTGTCGAACTGGGGCCGTTGGCGGCTCGCAACACAACAGCGCAGGCTGTTACAACGGCCGCTATCACATTTCACGTCATCAACGGGTTTCGGTTTAGCCGTTGGCTATACGCTGGCCTTGGTACCGGGGTCGACCTGTACGCAACCCAGACGTTTGTTCCCTTTTTTGCTTCTGTCCGGGGCGACCTGTCGGGGCCTTCGCAACGGCAGGGGCCGATTCCTTTCTACTTCGTCGATGGTGGCTACGGTTTCAACGCAACCGTAAACGACACCCCCGGCCTGAACTACATTGGCGGGGCATACACCTCGGCCGGGTTGGGCTTGCGGTTTCCATTTGTGCGCAACACCAGTTTTCTGCTCAGTGGCGGGTACTATCTTCAACGGTCCATCATTGAACAACCCGGCCGGAGTTCGCGCCAATCGTCCGATTTCAACCGGGTGGCTATCCGCGCCGGGTTCACGTTCTGACGGGGCTATTCCCGCAACCAACGCACCGTGCCGCGTGCTACACAGCCAGCCGCTTTTCCAGCTCGGTCAGGTGCTCGTCGGTAAAGTCGAGGTGCGTTACAAACCGAACGAGGTGCTTACCGAACGTAACCGCCCGGATGCCCTTTTCGGCCAATTGAGCCACATAGTCGGTGGCCAGAATAGACTCGGGCAACCGGAAAATAACGATGTTGGTATCAATCGGGTAAATCTCTTCAACCTCCGGCCGTTTTTCGAGTATCGCCCCGATTTTACGAGCGCGGGAGTGGTCAATTTTGAGCCGGTTCACGTGATGGTCGAGGGCGTAGATGCCCGCGGCCGCCAGAAAACCAGCCTGCCGCCAGCCGCCCCCCATCAGTTTCCGGTACCGACGCGCCTGCGCGATAAAATCACGTGTACCAAGCAGCAGTGAGCCCACCGGGCACCCCAACCCTTTCGAGAGGCAAATACTAATCGAGTCGAAGAGTTGGCCGTAGGCTTCGGGGCTATCTCCGGTTTCGATCAGGGCGTTGAACAGCCGGGCACCGTCGAGGTGCAGCACCAACTTATGGTCTTTGCACACCTGCTGAATAGCGGCAATTTCGGGTACGGTGTAATAACAGCCGCCCCCTTTGTTCATGGTGTTTTCGAGCGACACCAGCCGCGACAGAGGCCGGTGCGGGTCGGCGGGGTTATTCACTGCATCCCGAATCAGCTCCGGGGTCAGTTTGCCACGCACGCCCGGCAGCAGGGCCACCGACACCAGAGCGTTGGCCATAGTACCGCCCCCTTCGTACAGGTAGATGTGCGAGAGTTGATCGCAAATAACCTCGTCGCCGGGGCGCGTGTGCGTCCGAATCGCCAGTTGATTGGTCATGGTTCCGCTGGGGCAGAACAGGGCAGCCTCCATACCAAACAGTTCGGCGACTTTGGTCTCCAGCGCATTTACGGTAGGGTCATCGCCGAAAACATCATCGCCCAGCGGGGCCGAAAACATAGCCTCGCGCATGGCGGGCGTTGGTTGCGTAACGGTATCGCTACGAAGGTCAATTGTCATGGTTTATAGTTTCTGGTTTACAGTTTTCAGTGTACGGTTTTCAGTTGGCTGACGCATGATCAGACCGCTTCGCGCAACTGAAAACGGTAAACAGAAGACTGTAAACTTTCTTAGGCCAACCTCAATACAGTCTCAGCATCGACGCCGAGCCGTAAGTGGATTCGTTTTGCCAGGTCCAGATTAGGTTTGCGCTTGCCCGACAGCACATCCGACAAACGCGCTTCCGATACATTCAGCAGCCGCGCCAGATCGCGCTGTTTCATCCGCTGCTCGTACATTTTGTGTTCCAGAATATCTACCAGATTCTTCGGGGGCGGCACGGGCAATGGCATAATCGGAATACTGTCTTCGTAGGCTTCGGCAAGCAACGAAAGACGATGAAGCTCATCCCCTTCTTCGGGCGACAACGCCGTAAACCCACCCCCCTCAGTCGCTTTCTGCAAAAAGCCTTCAATGCGAGACATGAGGGCCTGATAGTCCTGTTCTGTTCTGATTTCCATAGCTTTCTATACGACTGAGCAGTTTATCTTGTCATACTGAGCATGTGTTCCAACAAACCGAACAAACAGCGTGCGTTTGTCGAAGAAAATCATACCCACAATCCGGTACTGATTACCTTTCACATTAAACACAAAACGGTCATTACCCACGTAATCAGCGTGATTGAACGTTTGCCTGACATCGGCAAATGATTGCCAATCGGCCTTGCTGACTATATCATACCACTCATTGAGGGCATTGGCAACGTCGGGGTGCCGTTGGGCAAACTCATTCAACATGGTTTTGCTAATGATAACCATGAGCAAGGCATTAAGATCACAAGTGACTGGGGCAAATAGTTCGCAAAGTAAAAAATAATTCCGATTTGCGGAACTATACCAAATCCCAGCCCTTCCGGTTTTCGCGGGAGAGCAGTGCATTGGCAGCCCGGTTATGCCGGAACTTCTCTTTGCGGGGATTCCACTCCAGGGTTTCGCCGAGCCGCCATGCAATCAGGCCCAGGTGCATAGGCAGGGTCATCTGCCGGGCGTAGGCCAGATTCGATTCCGGCTCCTTCCGCGACTTTACCGAGTCGATAAAGTTCTGCTGATGACCGGGTGAGCGTTCGAGCGTAATCGGAATTTCGGGTACGTCGTTCATCGTGACACCGTTAATGGTAATTTCGCGGGTGCTATAATCGCACAACAGAGTGCCTTTATCCCCCTCAAAATAAGCCCCGATGCCCCGTTTTTCGGCACCCGGCACATTGGGGGGGGTACTTGTCCAGTGCAGGTTCAGCCCGTCGAACGCATAGTCGATATCAATCCATTTTGGGGTGTCGCCAATCCCTTCGGTGGCTTCTCCCCTGGCCCGCACCGTCCGCAGCCCCGTCGGGTTCAGCGCCCACCAGACTACATCGGCAATGTGGCACCAGAAGTCCTGAAACACCCCGCCGGAGTAATCCAGAAAGTACCGGTACGTGAAATGGCAACGCTCAGGCGTGTAGAGCGACGCGGGCGCGGGTCCCTGCCACATGTCCCAGTTGAGTGTGCTGGGTGGAGTCTGGTAATTGGCCGGCCCCAATACGGGCGGGGTGCCAGTTCGCCAGAGCCGCACGGTATGCACCTTTCCGATGGCCCCCGCCCGGATCAGTTCGACAACCCGGTGGTAATTGTCGCCGGCATGAATCTGGGTGCCCAGCTGAAAAATACGATTGTAGCGATTTTGTGCTTTGAGCATCTGCTGACCCTCGCGCACGGTGTACGAAAGCGGTTTCTCCCCGTACACATCTTTACCGGCCTGAAACGCCATAATGGCAATTTGCGCGTGCCAATGGTCGGGGGTAGCGCAGGTGATGGCGTCAATGTCGTTGCGGTCGAGGAGGTAGCGGAAATCGGCGTAGGTTTTGGCCGTCGTATCGGGATGATGCCCTTTGAGCGTCGCGAGCGCTTTGTTCAGGTGATTTTCGTCGACATCGCACAGACCCACCACGTCTACATCGGGCAGTTTAGCAAACCAGTTGAGGTGGGCGGTACCCATGCCGTTGAGGCCAATATGCGCCACGCGCACTTTGTCGGAGGGGGCCACGCGCCGTTTGAAACTCGGCAGCAGAGCCAAACTAAGGGCGGCTGCACTGCTTTGCTGCAAAAACGCCCGGCGATTCATAGAGTTGTTCATGGAGGGAACTTTAGAGTTAAATGTATAATGTATAGTGCAGAAAATGAATAATATACTGATAGTCAAATACATAAAATGTCATTCATTAGCCATTATTCATTCTCCATTCCTTGTAGGCTTGCACCGCCCGTAGCCTTATTTACTCCGTTGCGGTGGGCAAAGGGCCATTGACGTAGATTTCTTTTCTTCAGATTCCGAAACCACCTACATTCGCTTCTGTAACCTTAACTGATTATCACAATGGCTGTCAATGCAAAACACCTCGCCACCTTTATTCTGGGTGCTGCCGCCGGGGCGGCTCTGACCAAGTATCTGCAAACCGAAGAAGGCGAAAAGCTCATGGCCGACCTGAAGGAAAAAGGCAACCAGTTTAAGTCGGAAGCCGAGGCCGCTGTGGATAATGCCCCTGAGTATTTCGACAATCTGCGGAATCAGTTGGCCGATATGCTCAAAAACAATTTCCCCAATGCCGAACACGCTATCAACGACATCCTCGGCAAGAAATCTGAACTCCCGGCCACCGAAACACCCAACCCAGCCCCGACACCTACCTCGGGACCTGAGCAGGTTTAGAAACTGTTTGAATAAATCCGCTCATTCAAACAGCTTCTTAAAACTGGAACCGTTTCCGAACCACTGTCTGATTACTGCCCCGCCCCTGCTCGAAAACTACCTCGGCCGGGCGCGGCACCCGAATCAGGTCGGCGGGCAACTCGTTCGATTCATCGTATAACAACAACTGGAATGACGCTCCCGCTCGCAACTGCACGGTGAGCGTCATTTCTTTGTCGAAGGGCAGACCGTGGCACACCACCGTCGACAAGGTTTGCTGCCCCGCCTGCGCTACCGTGGGTTTCACCGGCTCATTGTTTATCTGCACCGACCGAATGGTGGTTGTGTCGGGCGTCAGCAACCCAATCTCAAACCCGGCCGCTCCCCGCACCGACCGCAGCCGGAGTTTCACCGTTCGGCTGGTGGCGGTACTGCTATCCCGTAGTAACTCGGCCGTAGGGGCTGGTATGGCCAAAGCGCGGCCTTCGCTCCAGCGCCGACGACGCCCGGTTGCCGGGTAAAACGCCTTGAACAACCCCACGCTGTCAGTGGTAAAAAATTGCTTTTTCCAGGGGTCCATTTCGAGCGATTCGGTGGCCCAGTAGGCTCGGCCCGCGTCGGCATCGAGGTAGTAGCTCACGTGCGAATGCAACGGCTGGGTGGCACTCGGGGCCTCGGCCCGCACCGCCCAGACCGTCAGGACCAGCCCGGCTACCAACGCCAACAGTGGCACGGTAGGGCCATTGCGCCAGCGCAATTCCTGCTCAATCCGCAGCCCAAGCGGTAGTAACAACCCAAGGGTGATTACCAGCCCCAGCACGGCAATCACGATAGGGAGTTGCAGATCGAACGTCACGAACAGCAGCCGCACCAGCGGAATCAGCAGCAATGTTGGCAGCATGGTCAGCATCCCAACCAGCGCTTGTTTAGGCGAAAACCGGCGCTGATACCCCTCTGACCGAAGCACGAGCAGCGTACCCAACGCGCTGAACAGCAGAGGAAACAAAAGCTGAAAGGTAACCGAAGGCAGAGCAACCGCTTGCCACAAAATAAGCCCGTACAGGAAAAGGTACACACCCATCACAAACGCAAACGGCCGAATCCAGCGCAGCACCAGCCGGGTCAGCAAGCCGAATACACCCACCGTAAGCAGGATGTAGGCGATCAGAAACCGGTCGGAGCCGTAGATACCGTTGATGTACGCCGAGAGCGAAAACAGGGGACCTTCCCAGAGGGTCAGGTGGTAAGCCGGTGGCATGTACGCCCGCACCGCCACCGTAATGGGCCAGAACAAAGCCAGAATCAGCATCAGCATGACCAGAAACAGACCTGCACCCGCGAGGGTCTGGCCCACCGTAAGCACCTTCTTACGGAGGGCCGTCGCCAGCGTAAAGGCCAATACGGCCGTGAGCAAGGCCACTAACGCCCAATTGTAGACCATAGGGTACTGCACAAAATGATACCCCAGCGTGTTGAAGAAAATCTTGTCCGGGGCTTTGGTCTGTTCAAGCGATTGGCTCGCCACGTAGCGCGTCATGGCCAGCAGGTTACTGCCGTGATGCTGCATACTGGCAAGGTCCAGATTTTCGGGGGAGTCGGTCAGTTTGTGGTAATGCACAAAGCCGTCGATGTAGGCCGAGTTGATGCCCGTATAGCCCGCATTTCGGAAAATGGTAAAATCGGTGTTGTTGGGCAAGCTCCGGTAAATTTCGTACATCAGCGACGACGCCAGCGGGTACGGGGCCGCTTTGGCAAACGCTTCTACGGCCCAACCGTTCTGCGGGCTGATCTCAAACGTCATGCTGGGGCCACGGGTACCCCGCGCTTCGAGGTTCATCACAAACCCCACCTCACCCGCCCACGGATGCCGCAAAAAGGCCTGCGGGCCGTACAGGCCGTACTCCTCACCATCGGTAATGAGCACAATGACATCGTGCGGCAGGGGCGGTCCCGCGCGCAAGGCTCGAATAGTTTCCAGAATCGCGGCTACGCTCGACGCATCGTCGGCAGCCCCAATGGCGTTGGGTTGCGAGTCGTAATGCGCCATCAGCAGGGCCACTTTGCCGGGCTGCTGCCCCCGCAACCGCCCCAGCAGGTTGTACACGTACCCCACACTACCCCCGCGCCGACCCGCTACGGGTGTCTCCTGCACCTGAGGGTTCAGGCCCAAAGCCCGCATCTGCTCCAACAGATACGCCCGCACCGACGCGTGCGCGGCCGTACCCATTGCGTGCGGAGCCACCGACATGGCCTTGACGTGTGTTAAGGCGCGTTCGGCCGAAAATTCGTCCGCCGGTGCGGTGGCAGGTAGGGGTTTGGGAGGCTGCATGAGCTGAATCAGACCCAACGCCAGGCCGGTCAGCAACAGCAGGGTCAATAGAGCGACCCGTTTCGGAAGAGAGAGCATTCAGGTAAAGGGGAAGAAAAAGGCAAGTTAGCAAACAGTTTTTTTATTATTCCGCGACAATGTTAACCTTTTCTAATACAGGGCTTGTCACATGGTTTTTTCCACCAATTTTACATCCGAAAATATTCCTTTCGTGTGTCTCGGGTGAAGCCCCACAGGCTCGGCGGCCCAACCGCACACGTTCACTCTTTCGCTCTTTATTCGTCCATGAAAACAGTTGATTCGTACAATTTCGCCGGCAAGAAGGCTCTCGTTCGGGTAGACTTCAACGTGCCCCTCGACGCACAGTACAACATCACCGATGATACCCGCATCAAGGCCACCATCCCCACGATCACCAAGATCCTGAACGACGGGGGTTCGGCCATTCTGATGTCGCACCTTGGGCGACCGAAAGACGGCCCCACGGAGAAATACTCGCTTAAACACCTGGTACCTACCCTGTCGGAGACGTTTGGTCGGGAGGTAAAATTTGCGGACGACTGCATCGGGCAATCGGCTACCGACCTGGCAGCTTCGCTGCAACCGGGCGAAATTCTGCTGCTCGAAAACCTGCGTTTTTACAAGCAGGAAGAGAAAGGCGATGTCGAGTTTGCCGAAAAACTCTCAAAACTGGGCGATGTGTGGGTAAACGACGCCTTCGGAACGGCGCACCGGGCCCACGCCAGTACGGCCGTAGTTGGTCAGTTTTTTCAGGATCGGGTGTGCGGCTACGTGATGCTGGCCGAAATTGAAAACGCAGACAAGATTCTGAACAACGCCGAAAAGCCATTCACGGCGATCATGGGCGGTGCCAAAATTTCCGACAAAATCCTGATCATTGAGCGCCTGCTCGACAAAGTCGATAACCTGATTATCGGCGGGGGGATGACGTACACGTTCGTGAAAGCACAGGGTGGCAACATCGGTAAGTCGCTACTCGAAGCCGACAAGCAGGAGTTAGCCCTCGATATTCTGAAAAAAGCGGCCGAAAAAGGGGTGAAAATCATCATGCCCGTTGATAACGTTTGCGCCGACGATTTCTCAAACAACGCCAACCGGCAAACCGTGGCAGCGGGCCAAATTCCCGATGGCTGGGAAGGTCTTGATATTGGCCCCGAAACCGTAAAGCTGTTCATGGAAGTAGTTGCCAGTTCAAAAACCATTCTCTGGAACGGTCCAATGGGCGTTTTCGAGTTTGAGAACTTCGCAACGGGCACCAACGCCATTGCCGAAGCGGTGGTAAAAGCAACCGAAGAAAACGGCGCGTTCTCGCTCATCGGCGGGGGCGATTCGGCCTCGGCTATCAATCAGGCCGGTTACGGCGACCGGGTTAGCTACGTATCGACCGGTGGCGGTGCCCTCCTCGAATACATGGAAGGCAAAACCCTCCCCGGTGTAGCCGCTTTGCAGTAGCGTAACGGGAATTATAGAAAATTGCTGGCGCACAGGGCTTCGACAGGCTCAGCCTGACGGCAAACTTGAGAGTATTGGGTCAGGCTGAGCCTGTCGAAGCCCTGTGCGCCAGCAATCGCCTATCAGACAGGCATATCCGTTTGGTTTAAGCCATAACTCACGTTTTCGGTCTTTGCACAAGCGCCGACAGCTTTCTACACAAGCTGTCGGCGCTACCTTGACCTTCGTATGCTCGAAACTCTTCATCAGCTCGATACCGACCTGTTTCTACGGCTCAACGGGCTGTACGCCCCCTGGCTCGACCCAATTATGGTCTGGATCACGGAGCGTAATTCCTGGTTTCCCTTTTACGCCCTATTGCTGGGCTGGCTCGGGTACCGGTTCCGTTGGCAAGCCGTTCCGCTTATTCTGACCCTCGCCGTAGCCGTGGCCCTGAGCGATCAGACGGCCTCGGCCCTGCTCAAGCCCCTCACCCTGCGGCTTCGTCCCTGCCATGTACCGGCATTGCAGCCCCTCATCCACCCGGTGTTGCCGTGCGGAGGGCAGTACGGGTTTGCCTCGTCCCATGCCGCCAATGCCTTTGCCCTGGCTACCGGGCTTTGGTTCCTGCTGGGTCAACGCTACGGGTGGCTTCGCTGGACATTCGTATGGGCATTTTTGCTCGCTTACAGCCGCATTTACGTGGGTGCCCACTATCCCCTCGACATACTGGCGGGGGCGGGCATTGGCGTCGGGATGGCGGCCTTAAGCGTAACGCTCTACCGCCGGTTTACCCCCGTACACCTTCGTGTGGCTCCCCGCTGAGTTGTTTGCAAGACGCATAGCATTGGGTTTGTAAGCCTTGCAACAACCGCCACAAACCCTTAGTTAGCCCGGCGCTTTTCGTCTTCAGCTCCGCCCGTTCGCCGACGCGTAGGGGCTACTTTATCGTTGCCAAACCGGTACGAAAACGACAGGGTGGCCACCCGCGAATCGCGACGCTGGTAAAACCGCTCCACGAAGTTGTCGTAGGAAGAAATCGCCCGTACTTTACTCGTGAAGAACAAGTCGGCCACACTGAATTTAAGCGAGCCTTTACGATCCCACAACGCTTTTTGCACCCCGGCTGTCACCTGTCCGTTGGGTCGTACCCGCAGAAAGCCGTACTGCTCACCCGACTGGAAGCTGCTATTCAACTCACCCGACCATCCCTTACCAAACGTAAACGTGTGGTTGCTGCTCAGGTTAAACGCCGGGCGACCTTTGTTCAGGGCCGTGCCAGCCAGGTTGCCCACAAAATGACTGTAGTAGAACACCGCGTTATTGTAAATCTGCCACCATTTGGCGGGTTGCACCGGCACAGTAAACGTCAGGGCAAAATAGTCTTGCCGGTCAAGGTTCACGTTGGTTGAAATCACCGTTGAGTCAGTTTCGGGCTGCACCACGCTAATCATGGGTAGTGAAGTGCGGCTGTAGCTCAGGCCCGTGGTGTACTTGCCCTTGAACGTGTGCGAAAACTCCAGATTATAGCTGGTTTCGGGGCGTAGATTGGGGTTACCTGAGCCCGAGGTTGTGGGGTCGATAATAATTCGGAAGGGGTTTAGTTGGCCATACGAAGGCCGGTTAATTCGGCGGCTCAGGGTCAGGTTCAGCTCATGGTTTTTGCCGAATGCCCGCTTCAAAGCCGCGCTCGGAAACAACTGAGCGTACCGGCGCGTGAAGCTGCTATCGCCCACCACCTGCCGCCCCTCGGTTAAGGTATGCTCGGCCCGCAAGCCTGCCTGCACATTCCATTTGCCCACCGTGCGGTTCCAGTTAACATACCCCGCCGTGATCGATTCATTGTACTTAAATCGGTTAGTCCGGTTGGGGTCTATGGTCGTAATATCGCCCTCGGTGAATCGAAACACCACGTCGTTGTCCGACGATATCCGGCTAAACTTAGCCCCGGCCTCCAATCGGCCGCCGTTGCTCAACGGACGCACATAGTCGGTCTTGCCCGACCAGATGGTCAGGTCGCCCTGCTGATCCCCCATCAGCAGTACCGACCGCCCCGTCAGTTTGTATAGGGTAGTCAGCTCCTGCAACCGCTCCGATGTGTAACGGGCGTAGTCGGCGTCGGCGGTAAGTTCGGGGCTGTTGGCATCGGTTGAAAAAGTATGCTTGAAGTTTAGGTTGGCCGACAGATTTGGGGCATCGAACGAACGAGTGCTCCGGGCCTCGTACCGGTCAGTAAGCGTACCTGTTTCGTCGAACAGGCTCGTCTGATTCAGGCCGTTACGGGCAGGGCCTACCACTTTCTGCGCATTAATCACTGCACCGAGTACCGTTTGTTTCGACAGGGAATAGTCGATACCCGCCCGCACCGAATGCGACTTAAAGGCCATTGGCATCCGGTTGGCCTGGTCACTCGTACCCGTCAGGGTCTGGCTCCGATTAGGGCCTACCGCAAAAAAGTCGCGGTGCATATCGAGCTTCGAAATCCCACTCCGGTCCGAGTAGTTGTACGATCCGAACAGGTTAACCGATTGCCCCGGCCGGGTAGCCTGCCGGTTGTTGAGCGTTATTCCGGCCGTGTATTTATCGTACTGACTACGGCCGTAACTGGCCTGCACCGAGCCATTGGTACCCAGCCGTCCATCTTTCTTGAGGTTAATGGCAATCACACCGGCGGTGCCCTGCGCGTCGTACTTGGCGGGCGGGTTAGTAATCAGCTCAATGCTTTTCAGTTGATCGGCGGGTAATGCCCGCAGGTAGTCGGCCAGTTCGGAGCCGGTCATAGGCTGCCGTTTGCCGTCAATCAACACCAGTACACTCTGCCGGCCGCGTAGGGCGAGGTTATCATTATTGTCGACGGTTACCCCCGGCGAACGCGCCAGAATATCGAGCGAGGTGTTGCCAGCCGCCAGCGGGCTCCCCTCCACATTAACCACGGTGCGGTCGGCCAGGCGTTCGTAAAGAGGCTTCTGTCCAATTACTTTAACTTCTTTGAGCGTTGTGCTACCCGCTGCCGTCAGCTTCAGGGCAGGCACCGTAATAGGTTCAGTGCCCACCGTGATCGGTTCCGACCACATCCGGTTAAGCCCTACCTGTGAAGCCGACACCCGGTACTGCCCAGCGGGTGGCAATGAGAATCGATACGTACCCTGCGCATCGGAAAACTCCGCTTTCACCACGCTCGAATCGGCTATTCGGTGCAGCGTCACGGTGGCAAACTCCAGCGGTTTACCGGCTTCGTCCTGCACCAAACCGCTTAGTTGCGCACCGGTTTGCGCATGGCTCATTGGCACAAAAAACAAAATAAACAATAGGAATGCCAGTACGATTTGTACTGGTTTTAATGGATGCGCCCACGAGGTGGACTGCGGCTGAGATGAGGATAACGTTTGCATAGCGGAAGCAAATCTATGATATATCATTAAATAAAAGACGTATGTTGCAGCCTCAACCGCGCATCTATTCGTTGAATGAGCTAAATCCGGGATAAACGGTCGAATCCCGAGCATTTTGTTTAAACTTGCGTCTTACCGAATCTGGCGACTATCTCCATGCTGAACGACATTATTTTTTACAGCCTTGACAAAACGATCAAGCAATACCGACAATTTGCGCAGGCCAATATTGATCGGGCTGGTTTTGACATTACAATCGATCAATGGCTGGTGCTAACCGTAATCGGAGAATCACCTGAATTGGGACAGGCCGAAATAGCCGATCGGGTGTTTAAAGATCAGGCATCCGTAGCCCGCATCATCGAGCTGCTGGTCAAAAAGAAACTGCTCCACCAAACAGCCAGTCAAACCGACCGTCGTCGAATTGTTCGGAAGCTGACCAAAGAAGGCAAACAATTGCTCGAAGCGGTGGCTCCCATCATCAGTCGCAACCGGGCCATTGCCCTCAATGAGCTTGAGCCAGCCGCCATTGACCAACTCCGGGATACCCTCGAAACCATCTTCACCAACTGCCGATTCGCGCATAAACTGGCCAACGAGCCCGTTTCGGATTAAACTCTGCACCGGAAAACTTGCACAATACGTTGTTTTTTGGCCATTCGGGTTAAAGTGTTGATTGGGATTAGGGCTTTCGAAGGAATTGGCCCATCTTTTCCGTACCTTTGCGGAAATTTTTCCGGCACACGATGGCTTCGTTCAATCCGGTGAAAATCTTTTCGGGGAGTCAGTCAACCTACCTCGCTGAGAAGATTGCGCACTACTACGGTAAAGAGTTAGGCGGCTATACTTGCCGCCGATTCAGCGACGGCGAAATGTCGCCCAGCTTTGAAGAATCAGTTCGCGGTTGCGACGTGTTTTTGGTACAATCCACACTCCCGCCCGCCGACAATCTGATGGAACTCCTGCTGATGGTGGATGCCGCCCGGCGGGCCTCAGCCCACTACGTAACTGTGGTAATTCCGTACTTCGGCTACGCCCGGCAAGATCGGAAAGACAAACCCCGGGTGGCTATTGCGGCTAAGTTAGTGGCCAACATGCTCGCTGCGGCCGGTGCCGACCGCCTGATGACCATCGACCTGCACGCGGGGCAGATTCAGGGCTTTTTCGACTTTCCGGTCGATCATCTGGAGGGAACATCGGTTTTTGTTCCGTACATCAAGAGCCTGAATCTGGACAATCTGGTCATTGCCTCGCCCGACGTAGGTGGTGCTAACCGGGCCCGTACGTTTGCCAAGCATTTCAACGCCGATATTGTGCTCTGCGACAAGCACCGCAAGCGGGCCAACGAAATTGCCTCGATGCAGGTGATTGGTGATGTTGAAGGGGCCAATGTGGTCCTCATCGACGACCTGATTGATACGGGAGGCACCCTGGCTAAAGCGGCCCAGATTATTCTGGACAAGGGGGCCAAGTCGGTGCGGGCTATCTGTACACACCCGGTCATGTCGGGTAAAGCGCACGAGAACATTCGAAACTCGGTGCTGGAAGAATTGGTTGTTTCGGACACGATCCCGATGCGGGAGATGAACGAAAAAATTAAGGTGCTGTCGGTATCTGAGCTTTTTGCCAAAGCTATCGGCCGCATCCGTGATCACGAATCTATTAGTTCGCTTTTTATAAAACACTGAGCGAAAGAGTGAAAGATCGAACCAGTGAAAGAGCAAATTGGCTCCGTCACTGATTCGCTCTTTCGCTCTTTCGATCTTTCACTCTTTTATTTTTTGCATCATGAAAAAAATCGAGATTGTAGGGTACAAACGAGCGAATCTCGGCCCCACTCAGGCTCAGGCCATTCGTAACGAAGGCAACATTCCGTGCGTATTGTACGGAGGCTCAGAGCAAATTCATTTCTACGCACCGGCTATTCTGTTCCGCCCACTGCTGTTCACGCCCGACGTGTACGAAGTGACGCTGAACATCGAAGGCGATGAGTATCAGGCAGTGTTGCAGGAAACGCAATTCCACCCAGTAGCCGACAACCTGTTGCACGCTGACTTCCTACAAATTGTAGAGAACAAGCCTATCAAGGTTTCGGTACCTGTCCGGTTGGTTGGTAACGCACCGGGTGTACAAAAGGGTGGTAAGCTGGTAACCCGCGTTCGCAAACTGCGTGTACGGGGTCTGGCACAGGATATTCCTGATTATATTGATGTAAACGTAAGCGACCTCGATCTGGGTAAATCAGTACGGGTTGGCCAGATTCAGGCTGGTAATTTCGTTATTCTGGAAAGTGCATCAAACCCAGTTGCTTCTATCGAAATCCCACGTGCACTGCGGGGTCAGATGGCAGGCAAGTAATTTTTGTCGCAAGACTAATTGTAAGGCTAATAGATACGAAAGGCCCGCTTCCTCTCCGGAAGCGGGCCTTTTCGTTTTGGATGGTTGTTTCCGTTGCCTGTACAATTAATGGATAATGTACAGTGTAAAATAAATAATATAACGTGAGTTATGGATAATACGCACTTCTAAATCTCTGTTCTACAAGCAGTTGCTGACGCTAGGGCCTTCGACAGGCTCAGGCTGACGTGCAGCTCACAAGTTTGCGGTCAGCCTGAGCCTGTCGAAGGCCCTGGCGTCAGCCATTATGCATAATTCACGTTAATGTATCAGCTGAAATCAACCCGGGAACGCATTATTCACTGTGCATTATCCATTTTACATTATCCATTGTTCATCCACTTGCCCCTAATGCCCCAGATGAAGCATGGCCGCTTCGCTCAGGACCAAGTGCCCTCCGGTTGCGTAAATAAGCTTTTTAGCGTTGGCCATCTGCTGAACGGTTACCGTGACGCGGTGGCCAATCCGAACGGGGTTGCAGGCCGCTGGTACACACCCGCACGACCAGGTTGCCGGGCTGTTCCAGTCACCATCCTTGACGCTGCTGATTTCGGGGCCTTCTATCTCTTCCATGCAATGATTGGCGGGTTCGCTCACAATGAGTGTCAGCGCCGTACTGGCCGACGCGCCATACGGATCAACAACGGAAATTACGATTGTCTGGCTACCAGCTTGCGTGAGTGTTCCTGACAGCACTCGCGTGTTCTTATTGAATGCCAGTCCGGCGGGTAATCCCGTAGCAGACCAGGTTAATAGCCCGTTTTCAGGGTCGGCGAACGTGCTGTCGGGCACGGTGTACGAGAACGACATCCCAACCGTTGCCGACAGGGGCACGGGTACCGTGTGCACTACAGGCGACAGGTTGGCACATACAGCCGTCAGGTCGAACGGCCGCGAAACTTCAACACCGTTCTGGCGGGCCATCAGGGTAATCAGACCGGGGTCGCTCCGTAACTCAGCGTCGATAATATGCGTGGGCTCTGTAGTCCAGCCAGTAATCCCGACTGCCATGTATTCAATAGGCGAGCCATCACCACCCGTTGTTCGGAACGTGAGCGAGCCCGTTTGACAGTTGTAAAGCGGCTGCACGAGCGTAAACACGCGCGGGCCATCGGGCAATACCGTAAATGAAGCGGTGTAGGTAGTAACAGCCGGTGGAATTACAATGTATCCATCGGCGGGTACCGCCGGAGACCATTCGGTAAACTCGTAGGCACTGTCGGCCAGCATCTGTACACCCGTGGTTGCCAGATTGATTCGCATACCCACCACAAACGACTGACTATACGGGGCCGTATGCGGGTGGCCGTCGAGGTTAATCTGCATACCGGGCGGGTTGGTAGCAACCGTCAGCTTTACAATCGTTGGGTCAATATCAACGGTGTCGCGGGCGGATAGGCCCTTCGAGTCGGTAACGGTCAGAATCAAGCGATACCAGACATTAACGGACGTTTCGCCCTGGTTCGGAATCGTAAACGTACCACTGGCTGTCCCCGTGGCAATGGGTGGCCCGTCGTGGTAGTGCGTGTCGTGGTAGAGATATACCCGCCAGGTAAACGCGCTGGGCGGTAACACCCCATCTTCAGCATCGACGGCCGTCCCGGAGAAACTAATGGTTGTGCCTGCCTTGTATTTGGTATGGTTGGCGGGCGTCAGGATTTCGGGAACCGGTGCTGCATTGTACCCTAAGCTAACAAGGCTAGCTGTATTGCTGGTGACGCTACCGTAGCCGTTGCTGACAATCACGCGATAGTTACCCGCTACGGCCGACGACACACTCGGTACCGTGTACGAGGGGCCGGTAGCGGTAAGAATATCTTCCTCGTTCAGCTGCCATTGGTAAGTGATGGGCGTGGCTCCCGATACCGACACTCCAAACGAAGCAGGTTGCCCATCGAAAGCCGACACACTCACCGGCTGAGCCGTGATGGCCGGAGCCAGCTGATCGCTGTAAATAATCCGGTACAGGTGGCCACTATCGCGGGTAATGAAATATAGATTTCCATCGGGGCCGGTGCTGATGCCGAGGGGCGATGACGGTATGCCCGTTGCAAACGAACCCCGTACGGGTGTTGGCCCCGACAGGTCGAGGTAGTTAATCCACTGGTTACAGTAGTCATGGAAGAAATAGCGTCCTGTCCACTCAGCCGGATAACCCGTCTGAATCGGGTTGAAAAACGTGCCCCCGGTGATAGCGCAGCCTACACTGTCGCCATCACCATGCGCATAGGTATAAAACGGATTGGTGAAAGCCGGGTTGTAGTCGACGCCCTCGGCTTGTGGCCAACCGAAGTTATGGCCCGGTTGGGTAGCATCGTTGATCTCTTCCCAGTTCAAAAACCCAACATCGTTGACAAAAATACGGCCTGTAAGCGGCTGCACCGCCAGAGTAAACGGGTTGCGTAAACCCATAGCCCAAATTCGCTGCCGGGCCTCCGATCCGGTTTGATTCGGGTTGTCGGATGGTATGGTACCGTCCGGGTTGATCCGCAGCAGCTTTCCCCAGTGGCTATCAGGGTCCTGCGCGTTGAGGGGCGAAGCATGGTCACCGATGCCGATATACAGTTTTCCATCGACCCCAAACCGCATCGACCCACCATTATGAAACTCGCCGTAAAGGGGTGGCTCCAGATCCAGCAGAATGGTCTCGCTACCGGCCACTACCACATCGCCATTGGCTGTAAACCGGCTAACCCGGTTGTGAGCTGGGCTACCCGGTACGGTGTAGTAAAGGTACACGTAGCCGTTGCTGGCAAAGTCGGGGTCCAGCGTAATCCCGTCGAGGCCCCGCTCGCCGTAACTGTCGACAGTAAGCTCCAAAAATGGTGTTGGCAACAAGGCTCCATCTTTAAAAATACGAATGGTTCCCCCTTGCTCTGTGATGAAAATGCGCCCATCGGGGGCAAACGCCATAGCGGTAGGGGTACTGAGCCCCTCGCTAAGTCGAACCAGATTGAATCCCGCGGGTAAACTCTGTGCGTTGAGAACGGTGCCGGTCAGCAAAAAGAGCCAGAGAAATAGGCCATAAGAAGCGCGTAGCACCCGAAAAACCGGCACACAGATACGGGAAAAATAAAGCATAGTTAATGTGTCGTTACGGTGGGGCTCCAAAATCAACCACAAGTTTACACAAACTTGGGAGTCAGTACAATGACGAGCGTTGCTCGGACAGGTAACGGCACACGGGAAGAATCGCCGTATCGGCCTTCCGCACTTGCACTCCCCCCGGTTTTTTGTTGTTTTGCGGCATGAATTACGCCCGTAGCTCCGCTCCCGCTTTGCCCGATTTTTTTTTCAACATTTTATTAACCGTTGGGGTCATCCTTAACGCTCTGGGATTGTTCAGCTTAATTATGGAGCCCGACGGTGCTCTGTACGCTACAATCGCTAAAACCGTTGCAGAATCGGGCGATTTTGTAAACCTGATTGTTGAAGATCGGGATTGGCTCGACAAACCGCACTTCCCGTTCTGGGTGGCGGCCATCAGCTACAAAATTTTCGGCATCAACTCGTTTGCCTATAAGTTTCCGGCGTTTCTGTTTTTTCTGGGGAGCGTATGGTACACCTATCAGTTTGCCCTGTTGGCGTACAGTCGGCTGGTAGCCCAGATTTCGGCCCTGGTGATGCTCACGGCTTTACACCTCGTTATTTCTAACAATGATGTACGGGCCGAGCCGTACCTGACCGCTCAGGTGATCGGGGCGGTGTTTCATTTTTTCCGGCTCTACCGCTCCGACCGGCCGCTGGATCTGGTGCTGGGGGCTTTCTGGACGGGTATGGCCCTCATGACCAAAGGGCCGTTTGTAGTTGTTCCGATCGGGGCTGGGCTGTTTTTTCACATTGTGCTCACCGGCCAATGGCGGGAGTTCTGGAAACTGCGCTGGTATGTAGCTATTATTCTTTCACTTGTGTTTTGCCTACCCGAACTGTACACGCTTTACCTTCAGTTCGACCTGCACCCGGAGAAAGTAGTGTTCGGTAAAACGGGCAACTCCGGCATCCGGTTTTTCTTCTGGGATAGTCAGTTCGGGCGGTTTTTCAACACGGGTCCCATTAAAGGGTCGGGCGAGAAAACGTTCTTCCTGCACACGACCCTGTGGGCGTTTGCTCCCTGGGCTCTGTTGCTGTATGCGGCCGTGGGGCGGGCCCTTCTCCGGCTAATTGGGCGGATGTCGTATCTGCCCGAATACGTTTCGCTGGGGTCAGGGCTGATGACCTTTCTTCTGTTTTCGCTGTCGGGGTTTCAGCTACCGCACTACCTCAACATTGTTTTTCCTTTTTACGCCGTACTCACCGCCCATTTTCTGACTACCCTGCGCAACAACGTAACGCACCGGCGTTGGCTCCGAACCATCCAAATACAGTACCTATTGCTGTTGGTTATTGTAGGCGGGCTCATCTGGTATTTCCGGCCACAACCTATGGCGGGGGCCATTATCTGGGCCGTGTTGGTCACGGTTGTCACGGGAGTACTGGCGCGGGGCCGCTGGCTCCCGGCCTTAGTGGGCTGGGCCGTAGGAAGCTCGGTGCTGGCATTGGGCTTTTACAACCTGTTTTTGTACCCTCACCTGATGCCCTACCAGGCAGGTGGCGAAGCCGCTTTTTACATTAACGAACACAACACGCCCGAGCAGCCCGGCGGTATGCGGCTGGCGGGCATGTACGTTGAAGACCAGTATTCGTTTGAGTTTTACCTGAAGCAGCGGGCTTACTACTGGCGTACCAAAGCCGACCTGAAAGCCGTAGCCGACAAAGAGCCCGTCTGGATTCTGACGAGCCCAACCCACCTGGACACCCTCCGGCAAGATGGCTGGCAGGTAGCTCCTATCGGCACCTTCCAGTTTTTCCACGTCACCAAGCTCACCGGCGAATTCCTGAATCATCAGACCCGCACCCAGGCACTGAAGCCCAAGGTACTGGCCGAGGTCCGTAGCAAGCCCTAAGCGTAACCGGGTATCCCTAAACCAAAACGGGTCGGAACCGCAATGGCCCCGACCCGATATACTGTGTTCAGCCTGTTTGCTTACTTACCGTGGTCCATTACCGGAATCGATACCGTCATGTTATCCCAGGCAATAGCAATGCTGTTGTTTGCCGGTGTGATGGTCAGTTTCTCGATAGGCGTTTTATTGCTCGATACCTTAGCCTTCACGTCAACCACATTGTTGGCTTTGTTTTTCTCGTACTCATAGGCGCCCCACTGTCCGAGGGTTGAGTTGAGTACAACACCCCACTCTTTCTCGCCGGGGAAGGTAACCAGCGTGTAGGTACCCGCTTTCACATGCTTACCGCCAAACATAACGTCGTTCTTAAACGTCACTTCGGTGGCCTCATTGGCACCGGTGCGCCAGGGCTTACCGTATTTCTCCAGACTGGCCGAACCCTCGGGCCCGAAGATTACCCGACCACGCTTTGAAGGCTGACCGTACACAACTTTAATGTTCTTGTTGGGGCTCTCAGCCGTGATGCGGGGGCTGGCGGGGGCTTTCTGGCCCTGGGCCATGGCAACCGTCAGGGTGGTTAACAGCAGCAGAATGAATGCGCTAAATTTTTTCATGTTTGTAAAAAGTGGTTTGTATTAACAACGCAACGTAAACGGCTGTCTACTCAAATTGTTGTTTAGAATCCCGCTAATTGCGCCCTTTATGGACAGACGGATGCCCAAAAGGTTTAAAGGAGGCCGTCGTCTGCCAAATATGCGGCCGCTTACTTGCAGGATTGAACAACTTCAGCTTATTTTTATCCAATAATTAGTATGCACGCATACGGTTAACCAAAAATCAGCCCTTCCGATGGCAACCTATTTCAGCAAACGCAACCTACAGTTTCTGCTCCATGAAGTATTTCAGGCCGAGCAACTGGCCCAATACGAATACTTCAGCGGACACGACAAAGAGACGTTCAACATGGTGCTCGATTCGGTGACCCACATCGCCGATACACTCATGCACCCGTACTTCAAAGACGCCGACAAAAACCAGCCCGAACTGAAAGACGGCAAGGTGACGGTGCATCCGAAAGTAAAAGAGTTTCTGAAGGCCATGGGCGAGGCCGGCCTCATCGGGGCTGGTTTCAGCTACGACCACGGCGGTCAGCAATTGCCCGAATTGATTAACTCGACGGTGGGCTTTATTCTGATGGCGGCCAACAATGGCATGATGTACACCGGCCTTACCTCGGGCGCGGCTCACCTCATCACGTCGTTCGGGTCCGAAGAGCTCCAGAAAACATACGTCGAAAACATGTTATCGGGTAAGTGGCAGGGCACCATGGCCCTCACTGAGCCGCAGGCCGGTAGCTCACTCTCAGACGTGGTCACGTCGGCCACTCCGCAGCCCGACGGCACCTTCAAAATACGGGGCCAAAAGGTATTCATATCGGCCGGTGACCACGATGCCGCCGATAATATCATTCACCTGCTGCTCGCCCGCATCGACGGAGCCCCTAAAGGTACCAAGGGGATTTCGCTGTTTGTGGTGCCCAAGTACCGGACCGATGGTGCGCCCAACGACGTGACCTCTACCGGTGTGTACCACAAAATGGGGCAACGGGGTGTGCCCGCCATGCACCTCACCTACGGCGAAAACGACGACTGTATCGGGTATCTGGTGGGACAGCCGCATATGGGACTTTCGTATATGTTCCAGATGATGAACGAAGCCCGTATTGGGGTGGGTATGACAGCAGCCGCCATTGCCACGGCCGCTTACCATGCAGCCCTGCAATACGCTAAGGAGCGCCCACAGAGCCGCCGACTGAACCAGAAACACGCGCTCGACGCTCCGCAAACGCCCATCATCAACCACCCCGATGTACGCCGGATGCTGTTGTTCCAGAAAGCCGTAACCGAGGGCTCGCTATCGCTGTTGCTCGAAACGGCTCGCCTGTTCGACCTGGCGCAGGTGACCGAGGGCGAAGAGAAAGAAAACAATACCCTGCTGCTCGAAATCCTGACGCCGATGGCCAAGACGTATCCGTCGGAAATGGGCGTACAGGCCACCAGCCAAAGCGTTCAAACCTTTGGCGGGTACGGTTTCACCGAAGATTTCCCGGTGGAACAACTCTACCGCGACATTCGGATTACCCCGATTTACGAAGGTACCACCGGTATTCAGGCGCAGGATTTGCTCGGCCGTAAAATGACCATGAAGGGCGGCAAAGCGGCTCAACTGCTGTTTGCCGAAATAAGCAAGAGCATTGCCGAAGCTAGTGCGTACGACGATCTGAAACCCTATGCCGACAAGCTCAAAGGCGAACTAAAGCAGGCGCAGGAGGTATTTATGGCCCTGATGCCACACGCCATGAGCGACGTGGAGCGCTACCTCTCCGACGCGACACTGTTCCTCGAAATGCTCGGTATTGTCACCGTAGCGTGGCAGTGGCTCAAACAAGCTGTGGTGGCTAAACAGGCGCTGCTCACCCAAAACCCGCAGGGCGATGAACTGACATTCTACGAAGGCAAAATTCACACAATGAAGTTCTTCTTCCATTACGAAGTGCCCAAAACGCTCGGTTTGGCGGCCCGCCTGAAAGATCCCGAGGTACTAACGATCGTGTCGGAGAAAGAACTGGCCCTGTAATGACCTGTAGAGGTGCATACTTGCGTCTCACCGGCGTAAGCAATTTTTAATGATTGCTGGCGCAAGTGAGATGCAAGTAGGCGTCTCTACAGGTTACCCCAACAACAGGGACTCGGCCCCGTCGATCCAGATAGGTGTGCCGGTAATATGGCTCGCCCGGTCGGAGGCCAGGAACAGCACTAAATCCGCCACCTGCTCGCTTGTACCCGGCTTACCGTCGGTGAGGGGAATTTTACCGGCCGGAAACTCGGCGGGCTCTTTCACCCGGTCGAGATGGCGGTGTTCGGTACTCTCTTCAATGTTTGTTTCGATAGCCCCCGGACAAACCACGTTGACCCGAATCTTGTGCTTGGCCAGTTCAAGGGCAATCATCTGGGTGAAAGCCACCTGTGCAGCCTTGGTTGAGGAGTAAGCTGTGGCACCGGTGTTCGTAAAAATGCGGGTTCCATTGACCGACGCCGTAATAATGATGGAGCCTTTGCCCGCCTGCTTAAGAAGCCGCAGGGCGTGCTTGACCGTCAGAAACGTACCGGTCAGGTTAATGTCGATTGTTTTTTGCCACTCATCAAGCTCAATTTCGTCGAGCGGAGCCCATACCCCGTTGATGCCCGCGTTGGCAAACACAATGTCGAGTCGGCCGTAGGTTTTTTCGACCTGCTCATACAAAGCCTTCATATCGGGTTCTTTCGAAATGTCGGCTGTAACGGCAATTGCCTCACCCCCTGCCTGCTCAATTTCGGCAACGGTCTGCTTTATTTCGTCGTCTGAACGACTCACAGCTACTACTTTTGCTCCTTCGCGAGCCAGCCGTAGGGCAGCCGCCTTACCAATTCCCGACCCGGCACCTGTAATCACGGCTACCCGGCCTTCCAGTTCTTTTTCTTGCGCCATAACGTTGAGTACGTGTGTATTGTACGTTACCAGCAAGTAGGCCCGATTGTTCAGGAGAACCAGTTGGTGTTCCGTTGCATCACCAGATGCAGCGGTGTTTTAGGGCGCAACGTGATAAGTGGTTGCGGAACGGGTAGTTTTTCGGGGCGTTGGAGGGTAAAGTCGCGGAGCAACAGCCCGAGCAGAATCTGCATCTCCATTAGGGCAAACTGATTGCCGATACAGAGCCGGGGGCCGCCCCCAAACGGCAGGTACGCGTACGGATGCCGTTCTTTTTCGCGCCCGGCCGCAAACCGGTCAGGGTCGAACCGGTCAGGCTGCTCCCAATGGCGCGGGTCGTGGTGCAGCACATAGGGTGATACCAGCACCGTAGCCCCCGCCGGCACCCGGTGCGGCCCAAGCTGATCGTCGGCAAGCGCCATACGGCTCATGGCCCAGGCCGGTGGGTACAGCCGCAGCGACTCCTGAATAACCTGAAGCGTGTACGTAAGCGACCGGAAAGCATCGGCACCCGGCACGCGGTCGGTACCGAGTTTCTCCCGGACTTCGGCCTGCACGCGGGCCTGTATGTCGGGGTGGGTGGCCAGCAGAGAAAGTGTCCAGGCCATTGATACGGCCGTTGTTTCATGCCCAGCCGTAAACAGGGTCACGCACTCGTCGCGCAGTTGCTTGTCCGACATCACCGCCCCGGTTTCTTCATCAACGGCATGGAGCAGCATATCGAGCAGGTCATCGCGCGACTCGCCCGTTTGGCGCCGGGTAGCAATAAAGCCATAGATCAGGTTATCGACCAGCGCGCTTGCCTTTCGGAACCGGACATTGCTGGGCGTAGGCCACGAGCGCGGCACCTTAACGGGCGTCAGCAGCATCTGATTGGCCAGATAGTTGAGTGTTTCGAGCGAGTGCGAAAGGCCCTTGATGTGGCCCGCGCCCGACACGGCCGCGTACTCTGTGCCAAATAGAGTTTTACACACAATCTGCATGGTCACATCCATGAGCGACTGCGACATATTGACCGGCGCACCGGGTTTAGCCTCCACACTTTCAGCCAGTTCATCGACCCAACCGACGGCCTCTTCCACCATCGTTTGGGCCAGTATAGCCAGCTTCTGCCGGTGAAACGCGGGTTGTGCCAGTCGACGTTGCCGACGCCAGAAATCACCGTCGCTTGTGAGCAGCCCTTCGCCCAGAAAGCGTTTGAGTATCATAAATGCAGGCGACCGCACATAGTTTCGGTTGTTCTCCTGAAACACGTACTTCACATCTTCGGGGCGCAGGGCCACGAACTGCTTACGGCCGCCAATAGATATGCGTACCACCCGCTCGTACTGTTGCGAGAGCCGGGTAAACATCGCCAGCGGATTACGGGCAAACTCAAGGGTATTGCCCACCACGGGCCAACCGGGGTGTACGGGTGTGGAGGTTTCGGATGCTGCCATGACTATCGGAGAGAGGTTCCGTAAAGATAGGGCGATCCGGCTACTGTCCGGCATTCAGGCTTTTCATCACCGAGAGCAATGTCTGGCATTTCATCTCGGTTTCTTTCCACTCTTTTTGCGGGTCAGAGTCTTCAGTCAGGCCGGCTCCGGCAAACAAAGTCGCTTGTTTACCCTCCACCTTCATGCACCGAATATGCACAAACAGATTGCTTTCGGTGCCTTCGGTGACGCCATCGGGTGTCATGTTGACCGGCCCCAGAAAACCGCTGTAAAACTCGCGGTCGTAGCCCTCATGTTCATTGATGAAGTTGAACGCATCGGTTCGGGGCATTCCGCACACGGCCGAGGTCGGGTGCAGCAGCCGAATCATCACGGTGCCCAGTTGCCCATAGCGTACGGCTTGCGTATCCACGGTAAAATGACTGCCCAGGTGCATCAGATTCCCCGCCAGAATGGTCTTGGGGCCTTCTTCGAGATATTCTCGTAAACGGATTTTCTTGAAGCACTCGATGATGTAGCGACTCACCAGGGCCTGCTCCTCAATCTCTTTCTGCGCCCATAAGGCCTCCGAAGTCCGCTTGAGCCGCCCCCCGGCATCGTAAGCCGACTGGGTGCCGGCCAGCGAAATGGTGCGGAATATGCCGGCCGCATCGACGCTCACCAGCCGCTCAGGACTGGCACTGATCCAGACCTGCCGTCGGTCGGGGAGCCACACAGCCGCCACAAACGCGGTTGGGTACGCTACGCAAAGTTGATCGAACAAGGCCACGGCATCGGGCTCTTCGTCGAACCAGACCGATTTAGTACGCGAGAGCACCACTTTCCGAAAAGCCCCCTGCTGCATAGCCGCAACGGCCTCCTCGACACTCTGCTCGAAACGGTGCTGGGCTACGCTGTTGATTTGATCGGCAGCCGGGTCATCGACCATTTGGGCCACAGGGCGGTTGGCCGGCCGGTAGGCTTGCACCTGCCCGATGAGTTCTTCGGCCCGGCGCGAGGTCACGGGGCTGGCAAGTTCCCAGCCCTGGCCTGCCTGCTTTACGTGCAGGTCAGCGCGTAAGAACGGAGCCTCAAAGGGTTGGCCCGTGCCGTAATCAAAATTGTTGAACGGGCTCATCACGAACCCGGCGGGTAGCTCTTCCAAATCGACCGGCACCACGGCGGGTGTATGGTCGAGGTGAACGATCAGGTGTTTTTCGGTCTGATTGGGCAGCCGCCAGAGGGCAGCCGGATAACCAGCCTGCCGGGCTACCTCCCACCAGGCTGTCGCGGTGGGCTGCGCGAAGTCTGGCCGAATATGGATTGCCTCTACTTGCATAATCAACGGACCGACGACCAACAGAGTCAGTCGGTTAAACGGGTAACAGTTTGTACAACGAAAAAGTCACGGCAGCACTAAAATCAATCCGTTGGGTGCAGTTCTATCCCGATTCGGTACAAATAATCGACGCTGGAGACGCAAATCAATGAAAAAGATACCATCTGTCAGAAAAGACCATCAGTCATCTACGGCATCACATATATTGATTCGACTTATACCACAAGCCATTCACTCTTAAGACATTATCTGTATGCGTTTTATCATCTACTTCGTCCGGATTCGTAATACCTGCCGACTGATCGTGCATCCGTACCCTTGATCGGGCGGATTCTTATTCCCGGTTGCTTCTGCTTTTCTCTTTCCCTAAACCAATACCTCTATGGCTATCGATTGCTCAGCCGACCCCATTGGATCGCTCAAACAGATGTTCGTCAACAAAACAATGGGCCCTCGGATTCTGGCGGGTCAGCAACCCGTTCGGCGGGCGGTTTTTTTGCGCCCACACGGCGTTGCATACGGCACATTTACGGTTAACCCCGACCTGCCCGATACGCTCAAAATTGGGGTGTTTAGTTACCCCTCGTTTGCGTGCTGGGTTCGGTTTTCGTCGGACACCCTACCCCTGCTTCCCGACCAGGGTACCACGCTGGGCCTCTCGATCAAGCTATTTGATGTGCCCGGCCGCAAGCTGCTCCCCGGCGAAGAAGATGCCACCACGCACGATTTCACCCTTCAGTTCATCGACCGGTTTTTTGTACCAAACGCGACCGAAATGTGTGCCTTCACACAGGCCGGGGTGGTGGGGCATAATTACGATACTTACCTGAACACGCACCCGGTTACGCAGGCGATACTGAACGAAATGGACAAGTCGTTTCCGGATGTACTGGCCACGCCCTACTGGAGTTGCCTGCCGTATGCCTTTGGCGAAGGCGAATACGTGAAATACAAGGTAACCGCTTCGGTCACGGATGCCCCGGACGACGTGCCGACCAACAACCCCAACTACCTGCACGACCGCCTGCGCGACCGGTTGCTGGGCCAGCCCATTACGCTGACGTTTTCGGTGCAGTTCCGGCGTAACCCAGCCACCATGCCCCTCGACGATGCCACCGTGGCCTGGAGCGAACAGGAGTCGCCCCCGATTCCGGTAGCCACCATCACGCTACCCGTGCAGGATATCGACGCCCCCGGTCAGGCGGCTTTCGGCGAAAATCTGGCGTTTAATTCGTGGCACGCCCTACCCGAACATGCACCCGTGGGGAGCCTCAACGAAGTTCGTAAAGTGGTGTATCAGGCCTCGGCCGAACTCCGGCGGTACCTCAATGGCGTACCCGTCGGTGAACCAACGGTCAACCGCCCACCCCAGCCGCCTTCTAACGTGATTCCGCAACCAGCCTCCAACTAAACTCTTTCCTAAACCAACGCGTAACGATGTCTTCTATTGACCAAACGATTGTCCGGGCGGCTATCTATCCCGCCATTGGCGTTGCCCGCGTGGGCAACAGTCCCGATTCGTATTTCATTGGCCCCGAAGTGCTGGCGCCCGCCCAGCGGCCCGCAGCCTTTTACAAAGACCAGCGTGGGGCCCTCAAACGGCAGGCCGCCCGGTTTCGGGTATTTGGCCTCAACGCGCAGGGGCAGGTGGTGCAGGAATTGAACGCGTCTAATGCCTCGATCACCTGGACGGCCCATGTGGCTAATAAAAAAGCGGCCTGGTACGAGTTCGACGTGGCCCTGGATATTCCGCAGGCCAAGCCCGTACCGCTTCGTAACGCCAATTTCCAGGGCACCGACCGGCAACAATTGATTATTGACCCGGGCCCCGTATCAATCACCGGAACCAACGAGAGTGGCCAGCAATATGCCTTTGACAAAGGCCAGTTTTTGGGTGAATCGGTGTATCTGGGCGAGCTTCGCACCGACGAAGAGGGCCATTTGCTGTTTCTGGGTGGCCATGGCGTTTCGAACACGCCTTACCCCGGCAACACGCCCACGACCTTTGCCAATAATAACGGCTGGCACGACGACACCTCCGACGGACCGGTAGATGCCGTGGTGACGTACCAGGGGCAGAGCCTGCCCGTTGAAGGAGCCTGGGTTGTGTGCGGGCCACCAAACTACGCGCCAGACATTATCTCGGTACAGACGATGTACGATGTGGTGGCCGACGCCATCAGCGGGTATTTCAACACCCCCACAACCACACGTCCCTCGTTTCAGCACGATATTCTGCCCATTCTGGATCAATTCAGTCAGAATCAGTGGGTCAATCAGGGCTTTTTTGTGGCCTACGGACACGGCCAGGCTTACGATTTCACCCAGCCCGCCCTACTGCACAAACTATCGACGATCACGACCGATGCCGACGGCAACGTGACCGACGACTACCGTGAGTACCGCCGACAGATTTTCAATTACTTCCGCTCACCCAAATCGACCCAGATTGAGCCGCAGCGGTGGCCCTGGATGTACGGCGACAATATGAACGTGCCAGCCTCGACGCCCAACGCGTATTTTACGCTGACCAAAACCCTGTACGGCTACCTGAACAGTTGGGTCAACGGAAACTTTACGCCCGACTGGGACCCGAATTACCAGCCCCCCCAGTCGCTTCAGGACATTGGCGACCCACAGCAACAGGCGGACACCCTGACCAAATCCGCCCTTTGGTACTGCCTCGGCGGCCCATTCCACCCCGGTTGCGAAATGACCTGGCCCATGCGACAGGTGGGCATGTACAGCGGCCCGTTTCGGGTTCGTCGGCGGCCGGCCAATTACCCCGAACCTGACTACGGCCCGGTGCTCTCACCCGATTTACTGAGCGATGTGTTTACCACGCCACCAGGTATTTTCTGGAACGGCCCCGGCGACCTGACCCGCTGGATGGCCTGCCCCTGGCAAAGTGACACCGCCAGTTGCCGGGCCGGGTATGAGTCGCAGTACGATCCGCTGGTGCCGACGTTCTGGCCCGCCCGCGTGCCCAATACCGTTCTGAAACAAGCTGATTACGAAGTGGTCATGGATACAGGCCGTGACCGGTCGGAACGGCTCGATGCGTTTAATCGCCGGGCCAGCTGGTACCGGATTCTCGGGCCCGGCTACCTCGATGCACTGGTCAATATGGTGGATAAGTTCGGGGATCTGGGCGTGATTGGTCATCAGCCCGGTCTGCCCGACGATCCTGATTTCCCACCCACAATGTACGTAGAGTCGCCCCCGTTTGCACCGGGCGAAGCGCCCGAATCGGGATTACTTATGGCCGATCGTGTAACTACACTTCGGCAGAATCTGGCCGACGAAGCCACCCAAATCCCCGACGACCAGGGCTTGTACGTGGGTCGGGTAGGTCGGGCCGCCCGGCAGCGATAGCGATGATGTACAACGTACTGATTGTGGGAGGTGGCCCCGCCGGAGCCGCGTCGGCGAACCTGCTAAGTCGGGCGGGCCTGTCGGTTGGGCTGGTTTACGAGCCGGGCCAACATCGATTTGCCGGAGGGGAAAGCCTGGCCCCTTCGGCAAAACCCATGCTGATTGAACTCGGGGCGTGGTCGGCTTTCCAGGCCGACGCGCACCGGGTTTGTTATGGCAACACATCGGCCTGGGGCAGCAGCCACCTGGCCGACCGGTCGTTTATTCACTCGCCCTTCGGCAATGGCTGGCATCTCGACCGGCCCCGGTTCGACGACAGCTTGAGGCAGGTGGCCCGGCTGGCTGGTGCCACCTTGTTGCCGACACGGATTATGAAAGTCGCCCGGCACGAGACGGGTTGGCTCGTTTCGACTGACGACCCGACCCAAAGCTCTTTGACTGCGCGCTTTCTCATCGACGCCAGTGGACGCCGGGCTACGGTAGCCCGTACGCTTGGGGTGCCGATTGAGCACCACGACCGGCAGGTTGCATTCATGGGTTGGTTTTCGGCCGGGAGCGGAGCCGCACCCGACGAAGACAGCACAACCCTGATTGAGTCGGTAGCCGACGGGTGGTTTCATACCGCCTTGTTGCCCACCGGCAAACGCGTGGTTTCATTTTTCACCGATGGCCACCTCCCGGCCAGTAAGTTGGCCAGAACACGGGCCGGATTTAGTGCGCTCATTCAGCAGACTACTCACGTTGCCGAATGTCTGTATCGCTCCGGGTATCAACTTCAGGGGCCGCCCGTAGCGGCCGATGCCCGGAGCGGTCGACTTACGGATGCCACCGGACCGGGTTGGCTGGCCGTGGGCGATGCCGCCGTCCGATTCGACCCGTTGTCGGCACAGGGGGTTTTGAGCGCCCTCTACACGGGTATTCTGGGAGCCAAAGCCATACTAAACGAGCAGGCTGGTAGCCCCGACGCCTTTCCCTCATACAGTGGCGCGCTCGACCGGCTGTACGATGCCTTTCGGACCAACCAATCCGTGTATTACCGACAGGAACAGCGTTGGCCATCGGCTCCGTTCTGGCAGGCTCGGCTCGGAGCTGGTTTTGCTGCGATCAACTACCCACAATCATGACCGTAAGGCGGCTCACGCAAACAGAGCGTCCCTGTTCATCGCGAATACGGATGTCCCAGATGTGCGTGGTGCGCCCCAGGTGAATAGGCGTGCACCGACCGTACACCCATCCATCGCGCACGGCCCGCAGGTGATTGGCGTTGATCTCAAGCCCGACTGCCCGTTGTTTGGCCGGGTCATCGAGCAGCATAAACGAGGCAGTACTCCCGAGCGACTCGGCCAGTACCACCGAGGCCCCGCCGTGCAGAATCCCGAACGGCTGATGCGTGCGGCCATCCACCGGCATCCGGGCTTCGAGGTAGCCCTCACCAGCCTCCGTAAACTCAATACCAAGGTGTTTGACAATAGAATCGGTATGGGCAAACTGCAACGAACTCAGATCAAATCCAGCTTTCATATTGCGATTGGTTTTATGTAATTTTGCACCCTTATTGACCATTAAGTGTATGGTTTTGGGCATCAAATCTCTCTTTTTCATTACGAGAACGATGGTCCCCAGAACCACACGCTATAAACTACTGACGGGCGCTTGGGACATAAAAGTATTTATATAATTCGGCACGGCGAAACAGACTACAACCGCCGGGGTGTGGTGCAGGGTAGTGGGGTCGACGCCGATTTGAATGATATGGGCCGCGCACAGGCACAAGCCTTTTTCGCGGCTTACCAGCACGTTCCGTTCAGCAAAGTGTACATATCGGCCCTGAAACGGACCCTTCAGACCACCCAGCCGTTTATTGATCTCGGTATTCCGTACGAACGCCATACGGGTCTCAACGAAATCAGCTGGGGCATTATGGAGGGCAAAGTGCCGGGCAATGTCGACGATGAATACTATCGTGACCTGACCGAAAGCTGGGCCTCGGGCAACACAGCCCGCTCAACCGAAGGGGGCGAAAGCCCTGAGCAGGTTCGGGATCGACAAAAACCGGTGATCGACCTGATTCTGTCTCGGCAGGACGAAAATCCGGTGCTGGTTGCCATGCACGGACGAGCTATGCGGATTCTGCTCTCCTGGCTCATGAACGAGCCCCTATCGCAAATGGACAATTACGAGCACAGCAACCTCTGCCTGTACAAACTGGATTACGACTACGAAACCGGGCAGTTTACCATCGAACTGGCCAATAACACTGCCCACCTTATTTCATTGGTGATGGCATAGAAAAGGGGGAATGGATAATGTGTAATGCATAATGTGTAATGGCTTCAGGGCCTTTTTCCTTTCCTCCTTCCTCCTTTTTTCTTTTCCCCTTCCTCCTTTCATCCCCCTCCTCCCTTCCTCCCTTTTCTCCTTTCTTCCCCGTTTCCTCCCTTTCGTCCTTTTCTGCCGGGGTTTTTGCGTAGATGTCCTATCTTCGCTTATTGACCCTTAAAGGGACACACCCGAAAAAGGGACAAACTGAGATGGGTTATCCGAAACATAAAATATATTGGTTTTGCCAGATATTTGGCTGGACACTCGTCATTATGATCGAGTGGCTGGCCTTTTGGCTGGATGATGGCTACAACCCAGATACAATCTATCTGGCATTAGCTAACATCGTATTGGGTATTTCGCTGACACACGCCTACCGGCATGTGATCCGACGCTGGAACTGGGTTCGATTACCGTTTTTCCGGCTGGCCCCCCGCGTGCTGCTGTCCGTGCTGGTGCTGGCGAGTATCATGACGTTCGTGAACCTGCCGTTCGACCGCACGCTCTACCCCGAACTCTTTATTAATGAGCCGGTTGTTTTGTTTGGCTATCTCATGAGCTGGGGCAAAACCATGTTTGCCTGGGTGCTGAGTTATACGGCTTATCATTACGTAGAACGCACCCGCGATGCCGAGATCGAAAAACTGCTGCTGAAAACAAGCATTCGCGAAACGGAAGCCAAAGTGTTGCGCTCGCAAATGAACCCGCACTTTATCTTCAACGCCCTCAACAGCATTCGGGCGCTGGTCTACGAAGACCCCACAAAGGCACAACAGGGTATCACGCAGTTGTCGAATATTCTGCGTAACTCACTCCTCGCCGACCGGCGTAAAACCGTAGAGCTTCGCGAGGAAATCAAGACGGTGGAGGATTATCTGGCGCTGGAAAAGATTCGGTATGAAGACCGGCTCAACGCCCACATCGATCTCGATACGCGAACGTTGTACTGGCAAGTGCCCCCCATGATGCTTCAGACCCTCGTCGAGAATGCCATTAAACACGGCGTTCAGAAAGCCGTGGGCGGTGGTTTTGTGGAGGTTACCTCCTGGCTCGAAGCCGACGCCAAAGATCACGATCTGCTGCACATCCGGATTCGGAACACGGGCGTGTTGGGCGACAAAGAAGCTTCGGACGGCTTTGGTCTGAAGAATACCGCCCAGCGGCTCGATCTGCTGTACGGCTCGCCCGCCAGTTTTCACATCGTGCAGGAAAAGGAAGATATTGTGTGCGCTGAGATCGTTATTCCCAGCCAGTCGGACACCATTTTCCGCAAGAACGACACCAAAAACATAACCTCCCAGGCCGCCTAAAACCGGTTTTGGACCGTGGATAAATGGCCTGCACAAGGGCCCTGCCGGGCAGTGGGCAACCTGTAAACTTGATTATCTGACAAATACCAACCATGCGAACCCTGATTGTTGATGACGAACGTTTAGCGCGGAACGAGTTGCGCCGACTACTTGAGAACTTCCCCAAAATTGACATTGTGGGTGAAGCGGCCAATGCTGACGAAGCCCTGCCCCTGATCGAGGACCTTCAGCCCGACCTGTTGTTTCTGGACATTCAGATGCCAGGCAAAAATGGCTTCGAGCTACTACAGGCTATCGAAGGCAAGGCCCCCGATGTGGTGTTTACAACGGCCTACGACGAGTACGCGATCAAAGCGTTTGAGTTCAACGCGCTCGACTACCTGCTCAAACCCATTGAGCTGAACCGGCTTACGGAGGCTATTCACCGGGTTGAAGAAGAATTGCAGAGCCACCCAACTGAAGCTCCGCGACCAAGCTCAGAGCCGGGCACAAAAATTCTGGGCGAAAACGATCAGGTGTTTGTGAAAGACGGCGAGAAATGCTGGTTCGTTAAACTGGGCAAAGTGCGGCTGTTTGAGTCGATGGGCAATTATGTTCGGCTCTATTTCGACGACCAAAAACCCCTCGTACTCAAGTCATTGAATGCCCTTGAAGACCGGCTCGATGCCGCTACGTTCTTCCGGGCCAATCGCAAGCACATCATCAACCTGAACTGGATCGAGAAAATCGAACCCTGGTTTAGCGGGGGTTTGCTGGTGACCTTACGCGGAGGTGACAAAATTGAAATCAGCCGCCGACAGGCTATTCGATTCAAGGATTTACTAAGTTTGTAAGAACACTGGCGCGGTCGGTTTGGCCGCGCCAGTGCTTCTGTCCATGCGCATCCCTACTTTCGGTTTCATTTTTGGCCTGCTAACAACCCTTTGGTGCTGTAACCAATCGGACGATCTGTCGACAACCACCCTCAAACCTATCACCTACGAATACACCGGCGAGGGCAGGTGCGACACGGCTAAGAACCGGGGGGTCAAGGTATCGGCTGATTACTTTGAACTGGTTGGTACATCGCCCGCCACCCGAAGTATCAACGACTCCCTACGGGCGATGGTGGCTACGGGCATCATTAACTGGGTCGATAGTGCAGCGTTGGCGCAGACACCAGCCGCCCGTACCGACCTGAGCAAAGGGGCCTCTCTTTTTTGGGAGAGCTACCGACAGATGGGAGAGGAAGGCCGTATGTTTGGCGGCTGCTGGGAGCTCGAAATTCACTGTGACTCGATTTACAGCAGCCCCGAAATTCTGACCGTTCGGCAAGCCACGTTTACGTACTCAGGCGGTGCCCACCCCAATACCCAAACCACACTGCAAAGTTTCGACCGGCGCACCGGCCATGCCCTCAAGCTGACCGAAGTGGTGACCGACACAACAGCCCTGCTCCCACTGGTAGAACGGGCATTTCGGCGGCAGCAGGAAATTCCGGCCAATGGGGACCTCGAAGCCGCTGGCTACTTTCTGCGCGATGGGCAGTTCTTCCTGCCCGGCACGTTTGGTATTGGCCGCGAGGGTCTTATTTTTCTGTACAATCCCTACGAAATTGCGGCTTACGCCGTTGGGCCCATTGAGCTGACGGTGCCGTATGCCCAGCTGAAAGCGATTTTGCGGAAAGAAAAATAGTGTACGCCCATGACGCCCCAACAGCCCAACAACCCTCTGCACGGCAAAACCCTCGAAGCGATTCTGAACGAGCTGGTCGACTATTACGGCTGGGAGGAACTTGGCGACCGCATCCGAATCAACTGCTTCCAGAGCAACCCCAGCGTTAAATCGAGCCTGACGTTTCTGCGTAAAACCCCCTGGGCCCGGCAAAAGGTCGAAGACCTGTACGTTCGGATGCTCCGACGCCGGTAACTGCCCCAACTTCATCAGCCAACTTTGCCTTGGAGACTCGACGCATTGGGGACTCGATTTCCTACCGGGCTTCTACGTAAAACAGAAGGTCGCGCCAGGTGTCTACGTCTGGGTAGCCATTGGTACCGGGCGGAATCTGAACGCGCCGACTAAGATCGGTTGGAAAATGAGCCGACGCGAGTGCCTTGGCATTCGCGGGGTGCGTAAAATCCTGACGTGGATCGGCGGGGACGGGCGGGAACTGACCGTTGCCATCGCGCCGGATAGCGTGACCCGCTGCATACGTTCCTGAGTAGTGATTGGCTAAGGTGAAGCCACAATCGAGCCCAATCTGTTCGAGCATCACCAGAAAGCTATAACGTTTACCCGGCTGTAGCCAGATCGGTTTAGCGTCGGTAAACACAAATCGCAAGTACCGACCTTTCAGATTGGGGTGATTAGGCGGTACGGCTACGTCGGCAGAAGCAAAGCCAAAGGCCACTTTGTCGGGGAAAACAGCACCCGAAAACACGCCCAGCGACCTGTATTCTTCGCCCACCAGATAGTCGTCTCGTTCGGGCGGAATAGGCAAGGCGGGCCGATTATGCGGAAACCCATGAAGCGCGTTCGTTGCGCCTTCGGAGCCATTGGTGTGCCGTGTTGGTTCGCCGGTTACTTCAAACAGTTGCATCGATACCCGTCGGCCATACATGCCCGCCCGTACCACGTTGGTTCCGTATCCGGTCGATACCGTGACGGCGGTCAACTGCCTGGCGACAGAGCCGGTGTACGTGAAGGTTTGCCCCAGATCCCGATCCCGTTTGATATAAGGCACCTCGCGGCCATCGGGCGTAAAATACCCCCACGGCTCGGCTTTGTAGGGCGATGTTCCCGACCATTTATAGATATTCTCCCCATCGAACGCGACGGACGTGTTGCCCCCGGTATCGTAACCATCGTAAAAAGCCACCACGTTGGTCGTGGGTGGTTTTGCTATGATAGATATGTTCAGGGGCGGTATCTGACCGAAGCTAACCGACGACCAACCCAGCAGAAGACCCAAACAGGCTTTTCGGAAGATATATTTAGTATTCATACCTGAATGCAGAATGAAAAATGCACAATGAAAACGATTTATCCATTTGATTATCAGCCTATGTTTATTCATTCTACACTATGCATTATACATTTTATTTCGACTCCGTTCATAGGATTTGCCATACGCCATAAACACTAACACCCAGAATAGACAGCACACTCAGCCAGAGCCACAGGTCGTAGGCCCGCGAGGGCTGTAAACTTGGTGGCAGTTGCCGATACCGAAACTGAAGGGCCGCCCAGACCACCACCAGCAACAGCACCGAGGTGGCGATGCCGCCCAGCAGAATCATCAGCACGGGCAGTTTGATAAACAGATATAACACGCACCACAGGGCCGGAAACGCCCACGACAGCTGCGCTACTGCCCGACTCCGGGCCTGCGGCTTTGTCAAGTTCAGCCAGCCTAATTCGCCAAAGGCATCGGCAAAAATCCGCGACCAACTGGCCGTAGCCGTGAATAGAGTCGAGTACAGGACAAAGAAAGCCCCTACCATAAACGCTACCCGTGCGCCATCGCCGAGGGTAGCTGTAAACAACCTTGACAACGTTTCGACCATAGCGTAGCCTTCGGGCACCTGCCCCTCCTGCGCGTGCAGCAACGAGGCCCCCAAGAGGTAAAACGCAGCCGTTACGGTGGTGTACACGACCATAGAGCAAAGGGCGTCGAAGGTCATGACCCGAATCCAGCCACGAGCCCGCTCAGCCCACTCCGCCGAATCGTCGCGGGGGCCGGTGTACGCTGCGTATCCTTTTTCGATACACCAGTAATTGTAGTACATGATTTCGTCGCCCCCGACGCCCGTGATTCCAAAAGCCGCCAGGGCTACGCCTACCGTTTCGGGCGGTAGCGAAAACGACAATCCACTGGCCAGATCGGCCCCGCTGATGGCGAAATCCGTTTGTTGCAGCAAAAACAACGATAGCAGAATGAGACTGGTGAACAGCAGAATCATCACCAGCGAGCCCGACTCGACCCAGCCGTAGCGTCCGGTGGCAATAAGACCAGCCGCCGACCCCGCCGAAACCACCGCCCACACCCAAACCGGTAGCGCCGGCCAGGCCATGTGGAGCACGAGTGCCACACCCCCAACAATACCGCCCACCTGCAACACCTTGAGCGTTTGCAGACTTAGCCAGAGCCAGATGGTCCAGTTGGCTCGTCCCAGCCGTGGGCCAGGCAACCGGTTCATCGACTGCATGGTGGGCACCCCGGTGTAAATGGCGTTTTTGCCAAATTCGAGTTGTAGGGCCACCTTCACGAAGCAACTCACCAGAATGACCCAGAACGTAATAAAACCGGCTTTCGCCCCCAGCGCCGTAGTGGCAATCAGTTCGCCCGACCCCACAATAGCGGCCGACATGATGAAGCCGGGCCCGAGGTGGCGCAGGCTTTTTAATAACGTAGGAGGAGCCTCGCGCACGCGTTCGGGCGTGAGGGTGTACAGGTCGGATGGCTGATTGGCGATCAAGAGAGTAGGCGTTTACCCGTAAAGCCTAAACTCGCTGTTACATAATCAGATCAGTCCGTTGGAGTTGATAACGCCCGCCTACAGCACAAGGGCAGGCAGCCAGAATACGGCATCGCCGAGCCAGCGGTAACGTTCATGCTTACTGTAGTAGCCCGGATACCGTTGGATCACGTACAGCACCACGCTCATAATGCCCAGCATCAGGGCCGACCGTTGCGCAAACCGCAAGCCGCCCCCTACGCTACCGTTGTCGGCCATGAGGCAGATTCCAAACGCAGCTGCCACCACCCCGAACGTGAGCCAGCGCAGAATTTGATCACAGGCCACCGAGCCCCAGGCCGTAGCGAGTGAGTACGGGCGCGCACCTGTGTAGGGCTCCGTTTGCTCGAATAGGTCGAACAGGAGCAGATTCTGAAACGCAATGGCCGTAAACATGAGTCCTTCGGTCCACTCCACAGCCGAAATAGACGCCCGTTGCGCCCACACGCTCCCCCACACACCCGCCGAGAATAGAATAGCGACCAGCGGCTCTTTGAGCAGGAGGGCCGGATGCCGGGCCGGCAACCGAAACACAGCCAGCACATAGCCGGCACAAATACCGCCGAGTACCAGCCCGAATTTCCAGACCGGCTTGGGCAGAAAAAAAACCAGGATGCCCGCCAGCAGGGCCGCCCCCGCTACCATCTGCCCCAGCCGGGTAGCGTGAGTACGGTGAAAGGTATGCCGGGGCGTTTGCGGGCCACTTGCCTTACGGACATCCAGCAGACGATCGACAGTGTAGATAATCCAGACCACCAATGCCAGCACCACCGACGTAGCCCAATGGATAGGCACTACGTCGGAGAGCCGGGCCGCCATCCGGTTCGACAACACAGCCCCCAGAACCACGAGCAGGCTCAGATAATTAAAGGTATAAAGTGGTCTCAATCGGTTGTAAGTGAATGCACAATGAATAATGCACAACTGAAAACAACTTATCTTGTTGACTATCAGACTTTTTACGCATTCTACACTGTACATTATTCATTAAATAGTACCTCATTCGGAGCGGATACTCCGGCTCGCTACAGTCGGGCCTCCAGATGCTCAATTACTGAGACCAGATCGCCCACCCGCACCACCCCAACCGCACCAGGCTGGAGCACCGCGTTTTGCCCAAACAAAATCTTGTGGTCTAATTGCCGGTACAAAGCCAGCGTTCGGAGGGGTTCGTTGCCTTTCTGCGCGGTTTCGGGATCAATGGTCGTCATGGTGCAGCGCACACAGGGTTTCACCCCAAAAAACGACACATCTCCCACCCGAAAATGCCCCCAGCCGTCCTCATCGTGCGGACCAGCCGCGCCGGATACCACCAGATTAGGGCGAAAACGGCTCATGCTGACCGGCTCGGCCAGCCGTCGGTTCAGCTCGTTCAGCGACTCCGCACTTGCCACCAGATACGGGAACCCATCGGCAAAGCTAACCGCCGGTGGATGACTCTGGTGACGCGGAACCCGATAACCTGAGGAAACGGGCCGGGTAACCGTATCGGGCATATACACCAGTTGACACGCCGTACCGAGCATCTGACTAAACCAGGCGTCGGCCTCGGGGCCTACCAACAGCCCATCAAACGGGGCACTGTCCCAGACCTGCACCGAGAGAGTACCCGCGCCAGCAGCGGGGTGCAGGGGCACGGTAAGTACCGAGCCCGGTTGGTGCCGGTGGCTAATCTGGAGCGTTTCGTCGGGTCCGAAAGCCACGTCCAGCAAGGCCATATTGGGATATTGCCGCTGGGTCATCATCCGGCCAATTGGCATACCGTCGGCCAGTTTCGGCTCTACAAGCATAAACCGGCGGTCGTGCCGGAAACCCCGCTCTTCGACCGTCGCTTCGGTCACCGAAATACCCGCCAGCGATTTCACCGGGTACAGCACCAGTTGAGAAAGTCTCATACACGCCAAGGGTTAAAAACTCATGCGTGGCAACGGGCTCACGTCCTGCCCCACAAAGTCCGACTGGTCAAATTTAAACTTGGCCGCCATGGCAATCATAGCGGCATTATCGGTACAATACTCAAAGGCCGGAATAAACACCCGCCACCCCAATTCCTGGCCGGTTTTTTGCAGAGCCTCCCGCAGCCCACTATTGGCCGATACCCCGCCCGCAATGGCAATATCACGAATGCCGGTTTCGCGGGCGGCCCGTTTGAGCTTGGTCAGCAGCATCTGCACGAGCGTGTACTGAATACTGGCGCAAATGTCGGGCAGGTTTTGGTCGATAAACTGGGGGTTGGTTTTGATCTGATCGCGCAGAAAATACAGGATAGCCGTTTTGATACCACTGAACGAAAAATCGAGACCAGGCATTTCGGCGAGCGGAAACCGAAACGCCAGTGGGTTTCCCTGCCGGGCGTACCGGTCGATGAGCGGCCCACCCGGATACGGCAGGTTGAGCAATTTAGCCGACTTATCGAAGGCTTCGCCCACGGCATCGTCCTGGGTTTGGCCAATCACTTCCATATCGAGCGGAGCCCGCACCCGCACAATCTGGGTATGGCCACCGCTCACGGTGAGGCATAAAAACGGAAACGCCGGGTTGGAGTCGCCGATAAAATGGGCCAATACGTGCGCCTGCATATGGTTTACCTCAATAAGCGGGATGTTAAGCCCGAGGGCGAGCGCCTTGGCAAACGAAGCTCCCACCAGCAACGAGCCCAAAAGACCGGGCCCACGCGTAAAGGCAATGGCATCCAGTGCAGTTTTCGGTATCTTTGCATCGGCAAGTGCGCGCTCTACCACGGGTACAATGTGTTGTTGGTGGGCACGCGAAGCCAGTTCTGGAACAACACCGCCGTATTGTTCGTGGATCAGTTGTGCGGCAATAACATTCGAGCGAATCTGGTTGTCTACCAGAACGGCCGCCGACGTCTCGTCGCAGGAAGATTCGATTGCTAGTAAATTCACCGGACAAAAATACAAGTTACCGTTCAATCGGTTGCGCACCAGCAATGGGCGCTTTCGCGTTTAGAATGTAGTTTTGTGTAGTAGCACCCCTTTTTTAGGCATATCCATTAAACAAAGGAGGGTTAAATCTATCTAAAGTCCATCGGTCGGACACCCAGCTTCCTCAGCGAATGCGTGATTTCTTCGCCATACTTGTCAAATCAATCGGCTACGCCCTGATGGCGGTAGTGGCTTTGGTATTGACCGTGGCGATTGGGTTGCAGATTCCGGCAGTACAAACGAAGGCCGTGCGTCAGTTGGCCGGGTGGGTGTCGGCCAAAATGCAGTTCCCGATTGACATTAAGCACGTTTCGATCAAATGGTTCGACTCGATGGTGCTCGAAGGCGTGACCGTGAAAGACCGGCAACAACGCCCCATGATCGACGTAGAACGGCTCGAAGTGAACTACAACCTGCGCAACCTCATCGACTCGTCGGCCCACAACATTCATCTGGATGAGGTGCTGCTGTACCAGCCCGATGTGCGGCTGGTGAAAAACCCACGCACCGGCGACCTCAACATCGACGAATTTATTGCCCGCATTGGCGAGTTGCTCGCAGCCGACACCACGCAGCCCAAAAAGCCCGACAACAATGTGCCGTTTACCATTGGCCGGGCTACCGTGGCCGATGGGTCGTTTCAGTTTGATGATCCCCGGCAGGCCCGGATGAACGACAAGCGATACTTCGACTACTACCACTTCCGGCTCGAACGCATCAACGGCAACGTTCGCAACTTTCTGGCCCTCGGCGACACCATCGCCCTCAACATCAGCAACCTTAAAACCGTCGACCGCGATTCGCGATTGCGGGTACACAAGCTGAACACGCAGTTTTTGTGGTGCGCCAAAAAGATGGAAATGAACGATTTGTACGCCCGTATCAACGAGTCGACGGTGCGCGAACAAATTGTATTTCTGTACGATAGCCCCTCAGCGTTTGGCGATTTTAACCGGGAGGTAACCATGATCGGGCGGCTCCGCAACAGCCTCGTTACTTCAGCCGATCTGGGGTATTTTTCGGAGTATCTGCGGAACCTGCGCGAAACCTGGGCCCTCACCACCGACTTTGTGGGCACGGTCGACAATTTCAAGCTCCGGCGCACCGATCTCCGCTTCGGGCCCGGCCTTCGGAGCCGGTTGGCGGGCAATATTGGGTTTAAAAATCTGCCCCGCACCGACAACATCATCACCGATTTTGACTTTACGCCTTCGGAGGTGAACATGGCCGATATTCGGCAGTATTACCCCGACAAAGCCTTCAACGACGTGGTGCAGCAACTGGGCACCGTAACGTTCGCGGCTACATTTGCCGGGCTGTTCGACGATTTTAAAACAGCTGGTACCTTCCGTACGGCTCTCGGCAACGTTACGGGCGACCTCAAGCTGAAGCTGGGCGAGCAGTCAGCACAAACCACCTACACCGCCAACCTACGGGGCGAAAATTTTGCACTCGGCAAGCTCATCAACCAGCCCGATCTGATTGGGCAACTCGACGGGCAAGGCCGCATCACGGGCCGGGGTGGCCTCGATCTCACCAAAGCCTCCGTCGACATCGACGGCAAGCTGACCCGGTTCGGCTTTCAGGGCTACGACTACCGCAACGTTACGGTACGCGGCAATCTTCAGAAAGCCTTTTTCCACGGCCAGGTGAGCCTGCGCGACCCCAACCTGAGCTTCGACCTCGACGGCGAGAGTGACCTCGGCAGTCCCCGTAATCATTTCGACATCCGGGGCTCGGTGCAGCACGCCAACCTGCGTGCTCTGGGCTACACCAGCGACACCCTCACGGTCAGCACCGAGCTGGACGTGATTATGGACGGCAACACGATTGATCAGCTCGAAGGGCGGGCAAATTTCCGCAACGCTATGCTGGTACTCAACCGGCGGCCTCTCAACATCGACACCCTACAGGTACTGTCGGCCATTCAGCCCAACGGCCGCCTGCTCACGGTCGATTCGGACTTTCTGACGGCCGAGCTACGGGGCAATTTCCTCCCCAACCAAACTGTTAACGACCTGACCACACTGGCCAAAGAGTACGCCCTGTATTTTACGGGCGACCTCAACACCCGGCAGGCTTACTACTACCGCAAGCTCAACCGGGCCAAAATTGGTAGCTCGGATCGGTACGATATTCAGTACCGATTTGCCACCCGTAACCTGCAACCCCTGCTCGATTTTGCCCTCCCTTCGGTGCGGGTAGCGCAGGGAACCACAGTAGAAGGCCGCTTCTCCGTCGACCGGACAGCCTTGCTCACGGCTAATGTTCAAACTGACTCACTTCGGATTGGCGACATCCGGCTCGGCGCGAGCGAAGTGGACCTGACCACCTCAAAGTTTGTTGATAATCAGGAAGTACTGGCCTCGGTAGTAGCTACGTCGCAAAAGCAAGCTCTGGGTAGCCTTGCCCCGACCGAAAACCTGTTGATCGAAGCCGCCTGGGACGTGGATCATATCGACTTTTCGAGCAGTGTGCAGCAACAAAACAGCACCAACCGGGCCGACCTGAACGGGGAACTCCGGTTTAGCGGCAACGCGCTCGATCTGATGTTTCATAACTCCAACATTCGGGTACTCGACAGCACCTGGACCGTCAGCCCCGATGGTCTGGTACGGAAAGTAGGGCGCAATTACACCCTGACCGACCTAATGCTCTCGCACAGCGATCAGCGCGTGATGGCCTCGGGCCGGGTTGGCACCGATACAGCCGCCGTGTTGCGGATTCAGGCCGATAACTTCCTGCTCGAAACCCTCAACCCGCTCCTTAATACCCGGCTGGCCGGTACCCTCGACGGCACCGCCAAGATCCGCAACGTGTACCAAACCCCGATTGTAGAAAGCAACCTGACTGTAGATCGGCTGCGGTACGACGATTTTCTGATTGGTAATGTTAACGGACTGGGTGTGTACGACCCGAGTGGCCAACGCATCAACATCGACGCCCGGCTCAACCGCGACGGGGTGGACGCGCTCACCTTGCGAGGCAGTTATACACCGGTCAACACCGATGAGGCTTTCGACCTGAAAGCTGTGTTTACCAATGCCGACCTGCGCGTGCTCGAACCATTTACCGAGGGTCTGTTTTCCAACATTGGCGGTACGGCAAGTGGCACCATCGACCTGACCGGGCCAGCCACAGCCCCCATTCTGAAAGGGGCGTTGGATGTGCAGAAGGGTCGCCTGACGATGGATTACCTCAAAGCCGAAGCGACCTTCGACGACCGGGTGTATTTCGGTGATGGTGAGATTATTGCCCGTCGGCTCACCCTGCGCGACCCGCTCGGTAACATCATGAACCTCCGGGGCGGGGTGTACCACGATCAGTTTCGGTATTTTCAGCTGCGGTTCGATGCCGACCTGCGCAATTTCCGGATCATGAACACTGCGGCCAAAGATAACGACCTGTTTTACGGAGCCGCCTTTGCCACCGGGAAAGCGGAACTGTACGGCCCCATCGACAACCTGACTATTCGGGCCGATGTGACCAGCAACAAAGGCACCCGCATCTACATTCCGCTCGATCAGGCTACCTCGGTCTCGTCGGCCGAAGACGATTTCGTTCAGTTTATCGACCGTACGCCCGTCTCGACTACGGCCGTCAGCACCAGCAACGCACTCGCTAACATCGACAAGGCCGAACCGACCCTCGATTTGTCGGGCATCAAAATGGATTTCAACTTCGATATTACGCCCGATGCGTACTGCGAAATCCAGCTTGACCGCCAAACCGGCGACATTATCAAGTCGAACGGGGCAGGCCGAATCAACATGCAGATCGATACGAAAGGAGCGTTTTCCATGACGGGCAACTACGAGATCCAGCAGGGCGAGTACACTTTTACGTTCGAAAATGTGATTAACAAGCGGTTCCAGATTCGGCCCAACAGCCGCATCACCTGGACCGGCGACCCCTACCGGGCGTTGCTCAACGTATCGGCCGCTTACACGCAATACACCTCCCTGCAACCCCTGCTCACTAGCCTGTACAACGGGGCCTCGTCGGGCGCGAGCCGCAACCCCGATAGTAACCGGCGGTACCCCGTCGACCTGATTATTAATCTGGATGGTGAGTTGCAGTCGCCCGCCGTTACGTACGATCTGGAGGTCAAAGAGTATCCGGCTTCGTCGGATTTCCGGCAGGCTGTCACCGCGTTTGAAGCCCGGTTACAGGCCAATGAGCAGGAGCTGACCCGGCAGGTGAGCAGTGTGCTGCTGTTCAGCCAACTGCTGCCCGAAGGTTCCAGCCTGTTCGATCAGGGTAACGTAAACAGTGGCATTGCCAATAGTGTGGGCGAACTACTCTCGAACCAGATCAGCCGCATTGCCTCGAACATCGACAAAAACTTAGACGTAGGGGTGTCATTTGGTGGATTTACGAGCAACACCAACAACGAAAACCTGCTGAACAACCTGCAACTCAGGTTCTCGTACCGATTTCTCAACGACAGGTTCCGCATCAGCCGCGACGGAGGCTTTACGTACGGTCAGAACGGGGCGGGCCAAACGCAAACGAGCGCAGCCAGTTTGCTCGGCGAGTGGACCCTCGAATACTGGGTAACGCCCGATGGTCGGTTCCGGGCCAAGATGTACAACCGCAACCAGCAGAACGTGCTGAGTCAGGCCACAACCAACAGCACCCTGACCACGGGCGGGGGCATTAGCCTGCAATACACCCGCACCTTCAACCGGTTGTTTGGCGGCTCCCGCAAACCCTCCCCGGGCGTATCAGTACCTGATGCCGAGCAGACGCCCAAAGCTGACCCTTCGGGCGAGCCGCTGCCGGGCCTCTCGATGCCAGTAACGCGAAACCCGGTTTCGTCGGGTCGGCGGAGTGTATCGGTTCAGCCGGAGAAGTCAGCGCTGGATCGGTAAAACATTCAGACCGACGGGTGGTTGAGCAGTAAACACAAATCACGCAACGGTATGAATGAACAAGCAGACGCCCCACAAATAAGCTCCATTGATCTGGATAATCTGGGCGAGGCCCTCGGCAACAAGGGTATGGATGGCGAAACCACACAAGCAGAAACAATCGGCTCTATTAACTCCGCCGGCGACAGCGCCAATGATGCCGAAAAAATGACACCCGACGAGGCCAACGAACAGGCCTGATTGTAAACGACCTCTCGGCTGGTACGTTATCAGCCGAGAGGTCGTTTTTCTAATGCGCAAGCTGCTTGTCAGACAGGAATTGATTTTCGGTAACCGCCTTTCTTATCGAAGATGATGATAATGTCCCCGCCATTGCCAGTCAGGTTTCGACGGGTGCCCTCTTTTCTCCTTCTATTCGAAATGGGTATTATCATGCTTGTCCAACGTGTTTGGTTTGGAGGACGGGTAAATACACGATCACCAATAATCTGCTCCAGACAGCGGTTGCGTGCGGCTATATCACCCGTTGTCTTGTAAGGATACCCGACTGAATCAGCATCGTACACTAAAATTATATCGCCATCGAAATCACTAAACCGGGTTGGTGGATTGTCTTTGTAGCTATCGTCTATCAAAGGTATAAGGAGCCAACACTCCTCCCCATGTGCGTTTTGATACTGATGTAGATGAATAATTCCCTTATCGTATTTGGGCAAAAATTCTTTGTTCCGGACGCAAGCCTGTAGGAATTCGGCCAAAATACGCCTTCGTAGCGGGTCGGTGTCAAGCTTTATTTCCTGCACGTCAGAGCAAGGGGGCGGATTGCCTTGCTGTGCGTATGATTGGCAAAAAAAGAGAAGCCAGACCAGCAACTGTAGCCCGACACACTTTCCATTCAGTTTCATAACGTCTGTATATATGGATCAGCCACTTATCCAGATAAGCGCATCAGGCGTCTGCTACTTCATATTCAACGGCCAGAAAGTGAGTCAGGTCCCCTTGGGTATTGCGCATTGGGTTGATCATAATCCGGCACAGATACGACTCACCGTTTTTGCGGTGATTACGGGTCGTGATGTTCACGGGTCGGGCATGGCGCAGTTGATCGCCTACTTTCCGCATCAGCGACATGTTCGTGTCTTTTCCTTGCAGGAGGGAGGGCGTTCGGCCGAGCACCTCGCCCATGGTGTACCCGGTCAGGGTCAGGAAGCTGTGGCTGGTCCAGAGAATACTTTTCGAGAGGTCGGTTAACACGAGGGTCATGCCGTCCTGCAAGCTTTGGGCGTAGTACCGGCGTTGCTGCCGGGTGAGCTTCCAGTCGAAAATGCGGCACAGCCGGGCAAACAACACTTTCTCCCGTTCCTTGGCTCGCTGCTGAGCCTCATCTAACAGGGTTATTTCCAGGCTGGCAATCGGAAACGGCCGACAACCTTCCTGTTGAGAAGGCCGAAACGACCGGTTCAGCATTTCGACGTATGATTCAGAGACGTTCATGAGATCGCGTAAGAGGAGGTGAACCAATTCGAAAACTACGATGAATAGGGTTCATTGTCAATTTTTTTTCGTGGAAATAATCAAGTGGTTTTCAAACGCATACCCTTCTTTAACGTCTGTATTGGCCATTTTCGGAGAAAGTTTTTTTAATTTTTTTCAAGCGCCCTCTTGCGTCGAATAGCCCGGCGCACTACTTTTGCACCACGATTAAGGACAACGGCAACGAAAACTTAATCAAAAAAAATGGTGCGGTAGTTCAGTCGGTTAGAATACCTGCCTGTCACGCAGGGGGTCGCGGGTTCGAGTCCCGTCCGCACCGCTCAAAAAGCCTCTCAGTGCAAACTGAGAGGCTTTTTTATTGTTCCCGAAACATTCAGCCAATAGCGCGCGCCGAGCCACAAAGCCGATCATCGATAAAAGTCATTTTTTGGAGTCGATCATCGGCAGCACCAATCAGCCAAAGAGATTATCTCATCTGTTTCCTGGCTACGATTTTCATAAAGAGTTTGACGTCGTTCGAAATTGCATTTCCAGACCGATAAAAGTGTCTTTCTGATCCGTAATCGATGCCCCACTCCGTTCGGTCAATGGTCAGCGCGCCATTTAGCTCGACAATTCCGTCCATTCCGTCTTTAAAGTGCATAGTGGCCCAAAAAGTAACGGCCTTCGTAACCCCTTCAATGGTTAGGTTCCCGGTAATTTTTAGATTTCCTTCCGTTGTGACCCGTATACTTCCATCCGTTGGAATATTTGCATTTCCCCCATTCGCTGGCTCAACCTTCGTAATGGCGAACGTAGAAAGGGGGAATTTCTTGAGATCAAAAAAGGGAGGTAACTGGTTGCGTGGACGTTGATCGTCCATCGTTTCCTGAATGGTAGTCATGTCGACCTCAACGGCACCGCCCACCAGCCGACGGTCGCTTCGGCGATCCGATTCGATGGTCAGCTCTCCTTTTTTTAGATCGACGCTTCCCGTACGGGTCCCATCCCCCAGAAACGTAGTACCTTCCCATCCACCCAGTAGCATAGACCCTTTCCAGACGATAACACTTTGCTTCGGATCAATGCTATATCTTTTCTTCCCTCCTTTATTGTAAAAGTCTGTGATGGTGGTTCCGTCGTACCGATACACCCCATTAGCGTCGCCAAACCAAATACTGCCATCGTTCGCTTCCGAAAGCCCAAAAAACGCCTTCCCGGACTTGATTTCAGTTACAATGGGCTTCGGGCTGTTCAGAGACGCGGCCTCGTACCGGGAAAGTGCCTGAACCGTCCAATTAGCCGGGTTTACGGGACCCGTAGTCCAGATGTTTACTTTTTTATCTTCGATAATGGCATAGGCCCCTCGCTCCGATACCTTTGTAAACGTACGACCGTCGTAGCGATAGAGGCCACCGGGCCGACGGCCTCCCCGAAAGCCATTATAGCCACTGAGCCAAATGTTGCCGTTTCGATCTTCGATTATACTCCAAACGTCGAGAAAAGGCTCGCCTTTATGGGTCAGCGTGGTAAACGTTTTCCCGTCATACACAAAGGCGTCGCCCCGGGTGCCAACCCACAATTTCCCGGTTCTATCTTCAATGATTGTATGGATATCATGATTCCAATGCCCTTCCTTGTAGAAAAGCGGGGCGTTCGGAGAGGTGAAATTTCGAAACGATTTCCCGTCGTAGCGACTGATTCCCTCTTCAGTACCGAACCAAATAATGCCGGCTTTATCTTCATAAACAGACCTGACCGAATTACTGGCGAGCCCCTCTCTGGTAGTGAAATGTCGAATGGATTTGCCGTTGTCATAATAAACACCGGAATCAGTAGACGTAAACCAAAGGTTGCCGCGCCGATCTTCCAGAACATCCCCAAATCGGTGCGGGCCCAGGTTACGGGTAAGATTCGTAAACGATTTTCCCGGCTCATCGGGCAGGCGGGCATCGTATCGAAACACATCCCCAAAGGATGCGTTGTTGGGGCCAGCCATCAAAAGGGTGCCATCTCTGCCCTTTTTTATGTTACGAACCATCAGGTTGGGGCCTATGTCTTTGATTTCGGTCTTGATGGACTCCTGTGTTTCATTTGGCTGGTTTTGTCCGCAGGAAGTAAGCCAAACAGACAGTACGAGCAGAGCGTATAGGCGGAAGTAGTTCATCGGTTTCCCTTTTTGGTATCAACGAATTTGGACCGCACCGGCGGAAACGGCGGTGGACTGTAAACCTACCTGCTTTGTGCTGAGATGTGTCGGAGGGCTAGCAAAAGAATGTTAATGAAACGTAAAAGTTACTTACACAGGCTGTAGGGCCTGAGCATCCGGGGCAGGGCAAACCGCCAAAAACGTAAAGCACAATGTACTGGAACGCCAAATGGGGTTGTCAGCCTTGGCGCTTTTCGGGTGGTCCTACACGAAAAAAGCGCAAGCCGGGGTGTCCCAACTTGCGCTTTTCGTTACCGATATTTCTTACAACTGAGCCAACACATCGTCGTTTACCGACGTCATATCAATCGAGATGACCTGATTGATGTAAATCTTTTTCTGCCGCAGGGCATCGCGAAATTCATCAAACAACCGGGGCGACTCCTCCTTGAATTTTAGCCAGTAGCCGGGCGGGAGTTGCAGCATCAGCTCCCGAAGCGTCAGCGTCTTTTCGACCAAATAACCGGCCTGTGTATTCTGCTTGTAAGCCCGAAACAGCGTGCTCCGGGTATTGGCCCGAATAGGTAAATCCTGAATCAGTAACTCGTCGGGTAAACTCTCCGCCTGCTTCCTCCGTCGTTCTAATTCATCGGTTATCTGTTCGAGTGCTTTTTGTAGTTCCGTGGTGGGCGTGTAACGCAATCGTTTAATCGTACTCATCGAACGTGTTAGTGGGCAATTGGGCAACTAAGATAAAAAAAGGGGTTTTCTAACCGAATAGTAAGCTAAAAACTAAGCCGATCGACTTTCCCGCTATTAGCCTCAACCTAGATTAACCCCTCGTTTTCAACTAATTACCAACTATTTTTTGCAACGCCTTTTCCATGTAAAATGGCTGCATGGTTCTTCAGGGAAAGTCGTCAGCCTTTCATGCAGTGTCCACCGCTCGTGCGAAAATTAGCGGTCAACCTGGTAAAATAAACACCCGTTTATGCTTTCTCCGCTGGGTGCTTTACGCATACGGGCCCAAAACTTAAGTTTACGTAAGTTTGACCTCGTTGGTACTCAAGACCCCCAAACCTTCCATCCAGATGTTCGATTTTATTGCCCATTTACACCCGTTACTGGTTCACCTGCCCATTGGCATTCTCTTGTTTGCAGGTGCCCTAATGGTGTTTGGCCGGTGGCGGTCGGTCGATGTCGAAGCGGCCGAGTCGCTGGCGTGGGGGCTGGGCGCAGGGTCGGCTTTACTGGCGTGTGGTGCGGGCTGGTTGCTGGCGCAGTCGGGCGAGTACGATGCGGACCTGGTACAACGACACCAATGGACCGGGCTGGCTACGGCCGGGTTCGGTGCTCTTACCTACTTCATAAAGCGTTACCGCCCTGCTTTGGCTACGGCTACAGTCCTTTTTCTGACAGTTGCGGGGCACTACGGCGGCAACCTGACCCACGGCGAGGATTACCTTTTTCCTGGCGCGAAAACGGTAGCCGACACCTCCACTGACCTTGAGCCAACCGTTTCGGCACAGGTGGGCGAACTGGCCATACGCACCAACGATTCGGGAGCAACGGCCACCCAACCTACTGTCCGGCGCACGTTTTTCTACCGCGACCGCGTGGTGCCGGTTCTCGAAACCAAATGCTACAGCTGCCACTCGTCGCGCAAGAAAAAAGGCGGCCTCCGGCTCGACACCGAAGCGTTTATCCGGCAGGGCGGTAAAAATGGCTCCATCCTGACGCCCGGCAATCCACAAAAAAGCAAACTGTTTACCTACCTGCTGCTACCCGAAGGCGACGAGATGCACATGCCCCCCAAAGGCAAACTGCAACTAAGCCGGAACGAAATTGCCCTGATTCACCACTGGATTAAAACGGGGGCTTCGTTCAAGGAGCAAATCGAGGTCATTGCCCCAGCGGCAACCAGCAGTGGCCTCGTGGCCGCATCCACCGACGGCCTGCCCACTAACCCGGTGTATGAGTTGCCCGTCCTCCCCGCCAATACTACGCCCCCGGCGGGTGGCCCCGTGGTAAACGCACCCGCAAGTGCCGAGGCCCGGCTGCTGGCCAATCCCATAGCGGCACCCGCCCCGGCCGTACTCGAAAAACTCCGCGCCGAACAGGTAACGATTAACCGACTTACCGACGCAGGCCCCTATCTGTCGGCCAATTTTGTAAACGTCAAATCATTTGAACCCCGCTTGCTCGACGCTCTGGCGGGCGTGGGCCAGCAGGTGATGCGGTTGCGGCTCTCCGATCAGCCCGTGCGCGATGCTGACCTCCAGACGTTACGCCAATTTCCGAACCTCACCCGGCTCAACCTCGAAAACACCCCCATTACCGATGCCGCCCTCGGACACGTATCGGCACTGCCTAACCTGGAGCAGCTAAACCTCTACGGCACCGCCGTGACCGACGCGGGCCTCGCGCAACTGGCGCAGTTACCCAACCTGAAGGTGCTGTATCTGTGGCAAACCAAAACCACCCCGGCCGGTGTAGAGCGACTCCGCAAAGCCCGGCCCGACCTGATTATTGAAACCGGAACGCTGCAACTGGCCAAACCCGACACCAACAAAGCGCTCTAAAACCCACACAAACGTATGCTTCGGTTCTTCCTTTTCCTGTTTGGCAGTGTGCCGCTCTGGATACCCTCCGGTCCGCCCGGCACTGATGTAAAACTCCCGGCCGACGTGGCGGGTGCCTATGCCAAACTCCCGGCCGAGCTGGACTATAACCAGCACGTAAAACCGGTACTGTCGGACAAATGCTTTGCCTGCCACGGCCCCGATAAAGCCAAACAAAAAGCCGGTCTTCGGCTCGATGTGGCCGCGGCCGCGTACGGTCCCTTGCCCGAAAGCCCCGGCAAAGTGGCCATTAAACCCGGCAACTGGGCCAAAAGCGAAGTGGTGCACCGGATTCTGAGCACCGACCCCGACTACCGGATGCCCACGCCCGAGTCGCACCTGAGTTTGTCGGCCGAGGAGAAAGCCGTGCTGCTCAAATGGATTAAAGACGGAGCCGTTTATAAACCGCACTGGGCGTTTGTGCCGCCCCAGAAAAAGGCCCTACCCCCGTTGAGCGACGCACTCGCGGGCAGGGTGGTGAACCCCATCGACGGGTTTGTGTTTGCGCGGCTCGAACGAGAAGGGTTACAGCCCGCGCCCGAAGCCGACCGTGAACTGCTGCTCCGGCGGCTTTCGCTCGACCTGACGGGCCTGCCCCCCACCCCGGCCGAAATCGACCGTTTTCTGGCCGACAAAAGCCCTGATGCCTACGAAAAGCAGGTCGACCGGCTCTTGGCCTCACCCCACTACGGAGAAAAAATGGCCACCGATTGGCTCGATTTGGCCCGCTTTGCCGATTCACACGGCTACACTGTCGACCGGCTCCGCGATATGTCGCCCTACCGCGATTGGGTCATTCGGACGTTCAACAGCAATATGTCGTACCGCCTGTTTGTGCATCAGCAGCTGGCCGGCGACCTCATGAAAAGCCCCGACGAGGACAAAACGGCCCACCGCGACCGGCTCATTGCCACGGCCTTCAACCGGCTGCATCCGCAAAACATGGAAGGTGGTATTGTGGAGGAAGAATTTCAGACCGAGTACGTCATGGACCGGGCCAATACCCTTGGCGATGCGTTCATGGCCATTTCGGTAGGGTGCGCGCGCTGCCACGACCACAAATACGATCCCATCAGCCAGAAAAATTACTACGAACTGTACAGCTTTTTCAACAATGTGCGGGAGGCCGGGCAAATTTCGTGGAACGACGACCTACCCACGCCCACCTTACTGCTGCCAACCGAAAAAGAAGAGGCCCTGATTCGGTTTATGCAGTCGGGCATTACGGAGCAGGAAGCCGCCGTAGCGAAGGCCGAGCGGGACGCTCAGGCGGGTTTTGCCCATTGGCTGGCGTCGGGCAGTTACCGCAAACTGGCTTCCGAAACGCTGCCTCAGGCCCATTTACAGGGCTTTTATCCGTTTGAGGACTCGCTGCGCAACAGCCTCAATCCCAAACAGAAAGGCGTAATGAAGCGCGACGCAGGCGAGGCCGACAAGCCCGTTTTTGAGACTACCCCACAAGGTAAAGTGCTGCTGCTGAACGGCGACTCTTACGCCGATTTACGCGATGTGGGCGTGTTTCGCAAGTCGGAGCCGTTTTCGGTGGGTATCCGAGCGTGGTTTCCGAACGAGTTTAAGGAGGGCGTCATCTTCCACAAAAGCAATGCCGAGCGACTATACAACTTCAAAGGCTACCACCTGCTGCTGAAAAACAACCGGCTCGAAATCACAATGGCCCACACGGCCCCCTCCAACGCCATTACGCGCCTGAGCACCCAACCCGTGCCCCGCCAGAAATGGGTACAGCTCACGCTGACCTACGATGGGTCGGGCCGGGCCGAGGGGTTCCGGCTTTACCTCGACGGAGCCGAGCTGGTCATGGAAACGGTAATCGATCAGCTGTACAAAGACATTATTTTCTTCGAGAAGAACGAGCCCGCTCTGCAAATTGGAGGCTGGTACCGGGGGTTGGGTTTTAAGGGCGGCAAGGTCGACGATGTGGTGGTGTACAACCGCGCGCTTACGCCGTTTGAGATTCGGGTGCTGGCCCGCAAGGCAAGCTGGTCGAATCTGGCAAACAAAGCACCGGCCGACCTCTCGGAGGCCGACAAAGCCACCCTGCTGGCGTACTACCTCGCGGTAGAAGACCCCAACGTACGGGCCGCCCGGCAAACCCTGCAACAACGCCGAACGGCTTTCAGCGACTCGACCCGGCGCATTGCCGAACTGATGGTGATGCAGGAGATGCCCACGCCCAAAAAAACGTTTTTGCTGAACCGGGGTCAGTACGACCTCCCCGGCCCGGAGGTATTTCCGAATACCCCCACGTCGATTCTGCCGTTTCCGGCATCGTTGCCCAAAAACCGGCTGGGGCTGGCGCAATGGCTCACCGACAACCGGCACCCACTCACCGCCCGCGTGGCCGTGAACCGGTACTGGCAGAATTTCTTCGGCACGGGCCTCGTCAAAACCACCGAAGATTTTGGCAATCAGGGCGAGTTACCCAGCCACCCCGAACTGCTCGACTGGCTGGCCGTGACCTTTGCCCAAGACTTCGACTGGGATGTAAAACGGCTGGTGAAGCTGATGGTGATGTCGGCCACGTACCGGCAGGACTCGCGGCTCACGCGGCCCGACCTGCGCGAGCGTGACCCCGAAAACCGGTTGCTGGCCCGCGGCCCGGCTACCCGGCTTACGGCCGAAATGCTCCGCGACAACGCCCTGGTGGCAAGCGGCCTGCTGAACCCCAAAATTGGCGGCAAAAGTGTGAAACCGTACCAGCCCGACGGCCTTTGGGAGATTAACAGCATGACCTACAAAGCCGACACGACCGATGCCGTGTACCGCCGAAGCCTGTATGTGGTGGTGAAGCGGTCGGTGCCCAACCCCACGCTGGGTACGTTTGATGCCCCCTCGCGGAGTAGCTGCGTGGTTCGGCGGCAACGTACCAACACGCCCCTGCAAGCCCTCGTGACGCTCAACGACCCCACGTATGTTGAAGCGGCCGGGGTACTGGGCGAGCACATGGCCCGGCAACCCGACGCCCGGCAGGCCATCACCGACGCCTACCGACGCCTGACGGGCCGCACCCCCACCGAGCGCGAACTGACCCTGCTTCTCAAACTCCGGCAAACCGAGTTCGAGAAGTTTAAAGCGAACCCCGCCAAAACAACCGGCTGGCTCAAAACCGGGCGTCATCGGCCCGACCCGACCCTCGAACCGGCTGGAGTAGCCGCTTACGCCGTAGTGGTCAGTACAATTCTGAACTCCGACGCCACCCTAACCAAACGTTAATCCAATGGCACATCATCACGACGAACCCTTTCGGGTGGGCGGGGGCGATTTTTCGGACCTGAACCGCAAACTTGACCGCCGGGACTTTCTGCTCCGCACGGCCTCGGGGCTGGGTGCGGTGGCCCTGAGCGGCTTGCTCACCGGCCGGGCCCTGGCCAACCCCGCCGAGGCAATGGCCCACCAGATTTCGGCCCGGCTGGGGCAAATTGCCCCCAAAGCCAAACGGGTGGTGTACCTGTTTATGGCCGGTGGCCCCTCGCAGTTCGAGACGTTCGATTACAAGCCCAAACTGCTGTCGATGCTCGGCAAAAACCTGCCCGATTCGGTACGCAAAGGGCAGCGACTCACGGGCATGAGCGCCAATCAGGCAGCCTTACCCATTGCGCCATCGGCGTACCAGTTCAAACCATACGGCAAAAATCAGACGTGGGTGAGTGAGTTGTTGCCCTACACAGCACAGGTGGTCGATGAGCTGTGCCTGATTAAGTCGGTGTACACGGAGCAAATCAACCACGACCCGGCCATCACGTTTTTCCAGACGGGCCATCAGTTGCCCGGCCGACCATCCATTGGGTCGTGGGTGAGTTACGGGCTCGGCTCCGAAAACCAGAACCTGCCCGCGTTTATCGTACTAGTCTCGAAAGATGCCTCCAAAGACCAGCCGCTGTACGCCCGTTTGTGGGGAAACGGGTTTCTGCCCTCCGAGCATCAGGGTGTGCAGTTTCGGTCGGGCAAAGACCCGGTTTTGTTTCTGAACAACCCCGAAGGCTACGACGGCACCGACCGCCAGCAGATGCTGGAATACCTCACGCAGCTCAACCAGCTGCAAAACGAAAGCTGGGGCGACCCCGAAGTGAACGCCCGGATTGCGCAGTACGAAATGGCCTACCGGATGCAAACGTCGGTGCCCGATGTGATGGATACCACCCGCGAGCCCGACGAGGTGTTTGACCTATATGGCCCCAGCAGCCGCGACAAAGGCTCGTACGCAGCCAACTGCCTGCTGGCCCGTAAGCTGCTCGAAAAAGACGTGCGCTTTGTGCAACTGTACCATCAGGGCTGGGACCACCACGGGGGCCTGCCCAAAGGCATGAAGCACCAATGCGGGCAAATTGACCGGGCTACGGCCGCCCTCATCGTCGACCTGAAACGGCGGGGTTTGCTCGAAGATACCCTGGTGGTGTGGGGCGGTGAGTTTGGCCGTACGGTGTACTCACAGGGGCAACTGTCGGCCACCAACTACGGCCGCGACCATCATCCGCGCTGCTTTACGATGTGGATGGCCGGGGCGGGTGTGAAGGCAGGCATTACCTATGGCCAAACCGACGATTTCAGCTACAACATTGTGAAAGACCCCGTACACGTGCACGATTTTCAGGCTACGCTGATGCACCTACTCGGCGTCGACCACGAGCAACTGACCTACAAATACCAGGGTCGCCGGTTCCGCCTGACCGATGTACACGGCAAGGTGGTAAACGGTATTCTGAGTTAAATTTTCGCGTGTATGCGCTGCAGAGATGTCATTTTGACTAGAGATGTCATCTTGTTTGGAAAGATGACATCTCTGCCCCCTATACGCCCCAAACAACTACCTTTAACCCCCGAACTCTTTACCGGCTTCCGACCAGCCGCTTTCCGACACTCATGCGTACCTGTTTCCTGTTTCTGGCTCTTTTTCTGGCCCAAACGGCTTTGGCCCAACCCCATCCACCGCTCAAACTCTGGTATAAAACACCCGCCAACGCGCAGATAGCCGATGTTGATAACGGCTGGAAAGATGACCCCGAATGGCTCAAGGCCCTGCCGCTCGGCAACGGGTCGCTGGGGGCGATGGTGTTTGGCGACGTAAACCGCGAGCGTATTCAGCTCAACGAAGAAAGTATGTGGTCGGGCAGCCCCGACGATAATAACAACCCCAATTCGTTTGCAGCGCAGGCCGAAATCAGGAAACTCCTGTACGCCGGAAAATACAAAGAAGCTACCGAGCTGACCGACAAAACGCAGATCAGCAAGGGTGCAGGCTCTGGCAATGGCAACGGAACCAAGGTTCCCTACGGCAGTTTTCAGACCCTCGGCGAACTGTATCTCGATTTTGCCAACAGCACCCCCTACACCGATTACTACCGCGAACTCGACCTGCACGATGCCGCAGTCAGGGTACGCTACACCCAAAATGGGGTTCGGTATAGCCGCGAAGCCTTTGTGAGTTACCCCGATCAGGTAATGGCTATTCGGCTCACGGCCGACAAACCCGGTGCGCTCTCGTTCAAGGCCCGGCTCTGGCGGCCTGAACGATTTCGGACGTACGCAGCCGATAATCAGCTCATTATGGCGGGTAACCTTTCCGACGGCAAAGGGGGCGACGGACTGGCGTACATGACCCGACTCAAAGCCGGGCACAAAGGCGGCACGGTGGCCTACACCGATGCGGGTATTTCGGTCAGCGGAGCCACCGAGGTGATTCTGTATCTGACAGCCTCAACCGATTACAAGCTGCAACACCCCACGTACCGCGGTCGCGACCATGTGGCCCTCACGGCCCGTTCGCTGCAACAGGCCATGCAAAAACCCTACGCCCGGCTACTCAGTGACCACCTGACCGACTACCGGCGCTATTTCGACCGTACCTCATTTACCCTGTTTTCGGGCAACGACACCCAACCTACCGACGAGCGGCTGGCGGCTTTCAAAACCAACCGCAACGACCCTCACCTGTACGAACTCCTGTTTCAGTACGGTCGGTATCTGCTCATTTCGTCGTCGCGGCCCGGTACCCTGCCCGCCAATTTGCAGGGCATCTGGGGTAATAAAATCCAGACGCCCTGGAACGGCGACTACCACACGAACATCAATATCCAGATGAATTACTGGCCGGCCGAGGTAACTAACCTGCCCGAGTTACACCTGCCGTTTTTCGATCTGCTGCGTTCGCTCACAACACCCGGTGCCGAGACCGCCCGGGTTCACTACCACGCGCGGGGCTGGGTGATGCACCCGATTACCAACGTGTGGGGCTACACCGCCCCCGGCGAACAGGCCAGTTGGGGAATGCACACCGGGGCCACGGCCTGGCTTTGCAGCCACATTGCCGAGCATTACCGCTACACGCAGGACAAAGCCTTTTTGCGGCAGATGTACCCGGTGCTAAAAGCCGCCACCGAGTTTTACATGGACTGGCTGGTGGTGCATCCACAAACAGGCAAGCTGGTATCAGGCCCGGCGGGCTCGCCCGAAAACACGTTTATTGCACCCGATGGCAGCAAGAGCCAAATCAGCATGGGGCCTGCCCACGAGCAGCAGGTAATCTGGCAGTTGTTTCAAGATTTCGGCCTGGTTTCCAAAGCCCTCGGCATCTCGGATAGCTGGACCCGGCGCATTGCCGAGGCTCAGGGGCAGTTGGCCGGGCCACAGATCGGGGCCGACGGGCGACTGATGGAATGGGCCGAGCCTTTCAAGGAAGCCGAACCCGGTCACCGGCATATTTCGCACCTGTTTGCGTTGCACCCCGGCCATCAGATCAACGCCGTGCAAACGCCCGACCTGATGGATGCCGTTCGGAAATCGCTCGATTACCGCATGGCTAACGGGGGTGGCCACACCGGTTGGAGTGCCGCCTGGCTCGTGAGTCAGTATGCCCGGCTGGGCGAAGCCGAAAAAGCAAAGGCGAGCCTCGACGTGGTGGGTGCCAAAAGCACCTCTATCAACCTCTTTGGGCAACACCCGCCGTTTCAGATGGACGCCAACTTTGGCACCACGGCCGGCATTGCCGAAATGCTCCTGCAAAGCCACGTGGAGACCCCGGAAGGCGGGGTGCTGATTGACCTGTTACCGGCCCTGCCCGCGAGCTGGGCTAACGGAGCCGTTGGGGGGCTGGTGGCCCGTGGAGGCTACAACATCAGCATGAACTGGAAAAGCGGCCAACTGGAGCAGGTAACAGTCGAGGCCCGGCAGAGTGGCCGGGCTACGCTGCGGTACAAGGACCAATCGAAGCCGATTATGTTGAAAAAAGGCGAAAAACGAGTTTACCGGTTCTAAACGAATGCTGAAAATAGGTATCGTCGGCGGAGGGATTGGCGGGCTCACAACCGCCCTCTGCCTACACCAGGCTGGCTTTGGCGTACAGGTCTATGAATCGGTGCCCGCCATCCGGGCGCTGGGGGTGGGTATCAATCTGTTGCCTCATAGCGTTCGGGTACTCACCAATCTGGGGCTCGCCCCGAAACTCACCCAGATAGCCGTCGAGACCGAAGATCTCCGGTACTACAACAAACACGGTCAACTGTTCTGGCACGAGCCCCGAGGTCGTCATGCAGGCTACCGGTGGCCCCAGTTTTCGGTGCATCGAGGTCGGTTTCAGGAAATGCTTTACGAAGAGGTTTTGACCCGAATTGGCCCCGATGCCGTGCGGGTAGGCCATCATCTGGCCTCGTTCAGCCAAACTGATCAGAGCGTAACCGCTACGTTTACCCACCGGGCTACCGGCAACGGGTTGACGACCGATACCGTCGACCTGCTGATTGGTTGCGACGGTATCCACTCGGTGGTCCGCAAACAGCTGTACCCGACCGAAACCGAGCCCCGGTTTTCGGGCAATGTGCTGTACCGGGGCACCACCCGCATGAAGCCGTTTCTGAACGGCCGCTCGATGGTGATGATTGGCCACCTGAAACAGAAAATGGTGGCTTACCCCATTGGTGAACCCGACGAAACTGGCTTGCAGGTAATTAATTGGGTTGCTAACCTTTGGGAGCCCGAAACGGCTATGACCGTGCGCGACTGGAACCGACAGGCTGACCCCAACCGGCTGGTGAATCTTTACCAGAACTGGCACTTCGACTGGCTCAACGTGCCCGCTATGATTGCCGGTGCGCCTGCGGTTTACGAGTTTCCGATGTCAGACCGCGACCCGCTCGATCGTTGGACATTTGGGCGGGTAACGCTGCTTGGCGACGCGGCCCACCCCATGTACCCAATTGGCTCAAACGGGGCGTCGCAGGCTATTCTGGACGCCGAAGCCCTCACGCAGGCACTGACTACTCAGCCCGACGTACAAACGGCTCTCAGGGCCTACGATCAGGAGCGCGTACAAGCTACCACACGGGTGGTGCTGCAAAACCGACAGAAAGGCCCCGATCAGATTCTGGACATGATGGAAGAAGCCGCTCCCGACGGATTCGCCCACCCCGACGAGGCTATTCCATACGAAGACCTCAAACAGGTGATGGACCGCTACCGCCAGATCGCCGGCTTTGATAAGGAAACGCTCAATGGGAAAGAGTAAAGAGTGTGGACCGCATTCGGTAAACATGAGTCATGCCGAATTTTCGAATTTTTGATGAATTTAAACACAAGCACCTCCCTGGATGCCCCGTCAGGGGCCTAATATTGGTAGCAAACCCGGAACATAGACCGAATACCAGAGCCCCGAAGGGGCGTAACCCTAAATAAGTTACGCCCCTTCGGGGCTCTGGTATTGGCGGGGGACGTCTTTTCTACCAATGTTGGGCCCCTAACGGGGCGTCGAGTCGAGGCCTCTGCTACCCTAAAATTCGGGATGACTCATGTTTCGCTCTTTCGCTTTTCACTCATTTACTTCGGTGGTCCCGGCCGTTCGACGAAGACCAGATCGAGTTGGCTTATTTTGGCGAAGTTCGGGCCGGGGGTTGGGGTTTGGGGGTACACGTGATCGGTGTACGGGTGTGCCGACCGGAAGAAATCTTCGAAAATGCCCGGCGTAAGCATACCCACAATGCGGGTGTAGGGGCTCTTGAACTGGTACGCGTGAATGGTACCGGCCGGGGCCGACAGAAAATCGCCCGGATTCAGGTCGAGTAGCGAGCCGTTGGCCCACATCGCCATTTGCCCATCCACACAGAAAAACGACTCCGAATGCTTCTGGTGAAAGTGCTTGATAATCATGTGCCCGGCCGGCCCCTCGGTACCAACCACCAGGAGTTTGTGGGCTGTGCTGGCATTATCGCTCAGAACCGTAAATAATTGATCACCAATCGTGTACCGGTCGCCCTCGCCTGCAGCCAACACATACGGCACCACCGCACCGGGCAATTGGGCATTGGTTACCCGGCGGGGCGAGTCGCCGGTGAGGGGCTCGTCTGTAAACCGGATATCAGCCACTTGCTCGGCCTGTTGCATAGCCTCGGCCGCTAACGGAGCCACGGCATCGCCCGGCTGCACATGGCCGGCATAGGGTGTGCCCAGCGTCGGGTACAACAACGACAGGCCATCTTCGCTCGTCATCGAAATCAGCTGGTTCCGGTGCGTACCCATCCAAAAACCGTGCGGGACTGTGGGCGGAATACTGGCAAAATCGCCTTTGACCAGCAAATGGTGCTCGCCATTTAGCCAAAGTTCCACCACACCCTCCAGCACATACAGCACCTCGTGCGTGTGCGCATGGGTGTGCATGGGCAGCGAGGCCCCTCGGCCACCGGTCAGCACCGACCATTCGAACAGATTGCCCGTGTCGGCCGGGCGGGCCAATTGGCTCACCACCAACCCACCAACCAGGTATCGGTTGCCGGAGCCGTTGAGCAGATAGTACGGGATTTTCTGACCCGGCAGCGCATTTTGCGGGGTCACGGCCTGAATAGCCGACAGGCCGCCGGGCATCTCGGCGCCTTTTTCGTAGAGTGCCGTTAAATCGGCGGAGGTTAATTGGGGTTCAGACGACATATAGAGAGCGTGAATGGGCGAAATAGACTACCTATCGGTTTACTTTTTGCGGCTGGTGCGGAGCGTATCCAGAAAGCGGAGCATCTGATCGAAATACGAGTCGATCATGACGCCGGGGCCATGCCCACCGCCCGGCACCAGCACCAGCTCGGTTTTAACACCCGTTGCCTGTTGTTTCTCAAACAGTTTCTCGCTCTGGCAGGGCGGCACCAGCGGGTCTTTATCACCGTGAAAGATGAGGAAAGGCGGGTTGCCTTTCCGTACGTAACTGATGGGGTTGGCCACCGCGCACTTTTCTTTGTTCTGCTGAATAGGGCCACCCACCAGCACCGACTCGGGCGACTGGGCGTCATTGTGCGACATGGTGCTCCCGCAGCTATCCATAATCAGAAAATCGGTGGGGCCAAACCAATCGACCACCGCATCGACCTGACTGCTAACACCCGTGAATGCCCCCAGATTTCCCTCCAGATCAACATCCAGCCCGGCCACACTGGTCTTTTTGAGACCATTGGTTGTCCCGGCCATAGCAGCCAAATGCCCCCCCGACGACCAACCCGTGATAGCCACAAACGAATCGTCGAGGTCCAGTTGTGCGGCATTGGCCCGTACAAACCGGATGGCGGCTTTCACATCGTGGATCTGAGCCGGAAACATGGCGTCGCTGCTCGACCGGTAGTTGATACTGGCCACGGCATAGCCTTTCTCGAGCAACCGCTGCCCAATGCCGTCTTTAAAGGTATTGGCTTTCCAACTATTTGACCGCCAGGCACTGCCGTAAATACAGATAACCACGGGGTAGGGTGCTTTGCCGGTCAGTGGCAAGTGAATGTCCAGTTTGTGGCCAACCAGATTGTCGCCCACGTAATCGAGGTCCATCCAGTACCGCGATGATTGAATGGCAATTTTGTCGAAGTTCACAGGTTTATGTTGGGCTACGGCACCCAGAGCGCCAACCAGCAACGCCAGGGTAAGTAAAAATCTCATACCCTATAAAGCCAAATTGCGGCCGTTATACCTACCCAACATACGGCACAAGCCGTAATCGCACGGCCGGGTTCGTTAAATAAGAATCTGTTTATTTCCGGTCACGTATAGTACTGAACGACAGGCGTAGCTGGTACCTTCGAACCGCCTAAGCCAGTCCAAGATTTTGGCCTGTCCAGACCCACATTAATAGACATTTAAATCATTTTTGTTTCCTAATAATTTACTTGTTAAATTTGGTTGTTTATTAAAGCATAAGCGCTTCGGGGTAAAGGTCACCCAACAGCCAAGTCCACTCTCTTCGCACACCCCATTAGTCGGCTCCGGCCCGGCACTGCATTCAGTCGGCGTTTCTCTTTTTGGGTGCTCCCGGGCGCCTTCCATACGTTCTAACCTCTCCACATGCTTTCTCCATCCAGTCAATCTCCTAATGTCTGGCTCGTCGACGACGACCAGGACGACCAGTTTCTGGTCTACACCGCATTTGAACAACACACGCCCTCCATTCCACTCAAAATTCTGAACGACGGCGACGAGGTGCTACCCGAACTCTCGAACGCCCCCGAACCACCCCGGCTCATTCTGCTCGACATCAACATGCCCCGGCAAAATGGTTTCGAAACGCTGGCGCAGGTTCGGCGAACGGTAGCCTGGCAAGACCTGCCCATTATTCTGTTTACCACCTCCAGCACCGAGGGAGATCAGGAGCGGGCGCAGGCCCTGGGTGCCACCCATTTTTTAACCAAACCGACGGATTACGGTCAGCTTCAAGTGATGATCAGCCAATTGGTGAAGCACTATTTACCCAGCAACGCATTGCCCTCCTGAGCGTGTCGGGCCAAACCTCCCCTCGGTGAGTATCAAAGCCATTAAGTACCGGTCGGGCGGTGCTTTTATCGATATGCTCAAACACCTCACCCTCCCGATTGGCCTGCTGGTAGGCCTTAGTACCTTCGCTCAACCGATTCCGACCCTCAACCAACCCGACGACGGCTACCGGGGCATCTGGTACCACATTGGGCCGCTCAAAACCGAGTACGCGTACAAATACAGCGGGGGCCTCGCCACCTATCCGGCCAACCATCACCCCTTCGCCGTATATGCCCCGTCCGTTCAAAAAACATTTTTCTGTTTTGGTGGGGCTTCCAAACGTGCCAAACCGAGCCTGCTCCACGAGGTTGGCGTGTTTGATCACCGCACCGGCACGGTATCGCTACCGACGGTGGTACTTGATAAACAGACCGATGACGCCCACGACAACCCGGTGCTCAATATCGACCGGCAAGGCTACATCTGGCTCTTTTCGACCTCACACGGCACCGAACGCCCCTCGTTTATCCATCGGAGCCGGAAACCATACGACATCACCGCCTTCGACCGGGTGCCTGCTACCCGAATGCAGGGCGACAGCCTCGTGCCGTTCGACAATTTCTCGTACCTCCAGAGCCACTACGACCCCGACCGGGGCTTTCTGCATCTGATGACTCACTATGAGCGCGGTATGCTCAAATACGGCGCGAAGAAACCCCGCCGAACCATTGGCTACGTCACCAGCCGCGACGGTATCCGGTGGTCGGCCATTCGGGATATTGCCACTATCGAGGAGGGACATTACCAAACCAGCCACCAACACGGCCGTAAGGTAGGAACCGCGTTTAACATGCACCCGGATACCGAAAAAGGGGCCGGCCTCGACTACCGAACCAATCTGTACTACATCGAAACCACCGATTTTGGGCAGTCGTGGCAAACCGCCGGTGGACAACGGGTGAGCCTACCGGTGCGCGAGACCCAAAATGCGGCTCTCATACACAATTACAAGGCCGAAGGACTCAACGTGTACATCAACGACGTGGCCCACGATACCAAGGGAAACCCCGTGATTCTGTACATTACGAGCAAAGGCCCCGAACCCGGCCCCGACAGTGGACCTTACACCTGGCACGTAGCCCACTGGACGGGCAAAACGTGGGCTATTTATCCGGTTACCACCTCCGACCACAACTACGACATGGGCTCGCTCTATTGCGAACCCGACGGTACCTGGCGCATTATAGGGCCCACCGGCACCGGCCCGCAGGCGTACAACACTGGCGGAGAGATTGCGGTCTGGGTTAGCCGAGACCGGGGTCAGCACTGGCAATCAACCGGGGCCCTCACCCGCAACAGTCCCCGCAACCACAGCTACCCCCGCCGACCGGTTAGCGCTCACCCCGATTTTTACGGGCTTTGGGCCGATGGTAACGGTCGGCAACCTTCGGAGTCGTTTCTGTATTTCGGGACGAAAGCCGGGGCTGTGTTCAGGCTACCCGCCCGGATGACCGGCCCCACGGCCAAGCCAGAGCGGGTAAAACCGTAAAAGAGACCTGCCGGAAAATGCCGATGCGTTGAAAAAATAGTTTTCCAACGCATCGGCAAAACCCACTTGTCCATGAACCAATTAGCCCCTTTATTTTTTAAATCTATAGGCGCTATAGAAACCATAGCCTAAATAAATCGCAAACCTTCGTACATTTATCCAAACAATTTTTGCCCCTCGTCAACTGCCAATGATTCAAGTGATGCCAACCGACTTCGACGCCCCGAAGCCGGTGGATTACCCATCTGTTCCCCCCCAATCGTACACCCAGGAAAAAGCCACCGAGGCTAATCAGGCCTTCGATCAGGCGGTGCGGCAATTTCTGCACCAATGGATTGAGCAAGGCACCGTTCCCGACACCGACCATGCCTACGAAGGCAACCTCCAGGACTTTGTGCAGCAAGGCGCGTTGCGTAGCTTTTTCAAGCATCACGACGACGCCCTTGAGCGGCTACTCAGCCACGATACGCTGGCCCGGCACCTGCTCCGCCCAGCCAACGAAGTGTATTTTGAACCCGACGCATACGAGCCTCTGCTGGCCACCTTCGAACGGCGCATTTACAACCTGGCGGCTCACCGCGAGCACCGCGAAGTGCCGTTTCGGTACAGCTCGCCCAACCGGCAGGGTGCCTACGGCGACTCCATCGGACTGGGTGACCTGCCTCCCGAGCAGGCTCGTGAAGACATTGGCTACTATTTTGGTACCCGGCGCTCCGACAACACCGCCCTGAACCTGCTGGCCCGGCAGCTGCGGTTCGAGGCCCGGTTTGCCATGGTGTTGCCCACCCACGTACTCAACGAGGGGTACATGGCGGAGTCGTTGCGGATGGTGCGCCACCAGACCGAACAACGGCAAGCTGAGGGCGACACGGAGCTGCATTGCTACGTGATTCACCGTCGGCACGCCATCGACGACCGGCATCTGGGACTGGCCACCGTGCTCATGAACCCGCAGCAACCCCACCGGCCGCAACGGGTTATTTTTCACGACACGCTCCGGCCCAACGGGCGCGCGCCCTGGTGGAATACGTTCCGGCGCTGCCTCGATTCGGTGTTTCCGCAACCGGAAGGCGAGCCCCCGGCTTCTGATTTTCTGGAAGATGGCGGGGTGAACCTGCAACGGCTGCACGACGGCGTACCTATTCGGCATCAGGACATCGACTGTGCGTTTTACACAGCCGCTATGGGCCGGGCCGTAGTGCAATTGGCCAAGCAGTCGCCCGAACTGCTTGTGAACGGACCTATTGAGGAGCTGGTGAGCCAGATGACTGAGCGAATGACCGACTATTTCGAGGGGCCCAACCAGCCCCAACATCCTGACACCATCCGGTTTACCAACATCGTACGCCGGTGGGAAACAGGCCGGGCGGCTCTCGACGACGTTCGGCAGCAGTATCTATTGACCCAAAGCGAGGTAGCACAGCCCCCCGCCCAGCCAGAAGCCCTCAACTGGGCCGCCCCCGACTCACTCGGCCAAAACCCCGACGTGTCGGTAGCAGCCTAATTCACGGTTGGGCGGTCAGGTCGGGGAACCGTTTCACTACGGCCTGACCGCACAATCGTCTGTTTCTTACTGTCCGGCCCTACCCGTAACCCATTCGTAAACAGAGCCTTGCCTCTGGAACACGCAACTCGTGCACATAAACGCACAGGCCTTGTAAACCTTTCGGGCAAGGGTGTGATTTAGTTTGCATGAATTTGTTTGAAGACGAGGTAGCGCTACTGGAGCAGCAAGTGCGGGCTCACCCGGCCGGTAGTACGGTGTTTTACGGCAGCTCGACCATCCGGCTCTGGCCCGACCTAAGCGCCGATTTCCCGCACATCGACGCCCTTAACCTGGGCTTTGGTGGCTCTACACTGGCCGCCTGTGCCTGGCATTTTGAGCGGCTCGTTGTGCCAGCACACCCTCGCACCCTAATTCTCTACGCGGGCGACAACGATCTGGGCGAGGGACAATCGCCCGAGGCTGTTTATCTTTTTTTCTGCGCCCTCATGGAAAAAAAGCAACGGTTTCTGCCCGACGTGCCCTTGTGGTTTATCTCAATCAAACCGAGCCCCGCGCGTTGGGCGTTGATCGAGTCGATTCGGGCGGCAAACCAGACTATTGCTGCCGAAATTGAACGGTTACCGCACTGCACATTTCTGGATTTATCAGAAGCTATGCTCACCGAAACCGGCCAACCCCGGCCCGAGCTCTACGAAGACGACGCCCTACACCTCAACCCAGCCGGCTACAGCGTCTGGCGAACCGAGCTGGCGCGGCATCTATTTAATGCGTGATTGAGCGAATGGCTCCGCCCAACACACTCAATCAGGCTGCGCACCCTGCTCAATCGCTCAATTGCTCATTCACTCAATTACTTTACTGCTCGTTCAGATTCCAGTTGTAATCGAGGTAAGTGATCTTGGTATTCGCGTCGATTTTGGTGTTGGCGTACCGGTTTACCCATTTCACCACCGACTGGCCATCGTCATTCCAATCGCCCTTGTACCAGTCGAAGTACTTGGATAGCTGGGCTTTGTCTTTGGCCAGTTTGTTTTTAGCCGGGTTGTTCAGAAAATCGCTTCCCTGATCGTCGAGTTGGGCATCAAGTTTGTCGGCGGTGAAAGCCTCGTTGCGCAGGCGCGGGCAGGAGATCGACGCGCACACGAGGGCAAAGTGAATCCGGGGATCATCGAACTGTTTGCGTAGCGTACCGTGCTCAATGTTGTCGAGGCTCATTTTCTCGTTGCCAATGGTGATAAACTTAGCCGCCCAGGGGGTTGTGACAAACGGAATCTTGATTTTTGAGCCAATATCCTTGATGCTTTTCACGGGATAGTGGTTCAGGATCAGCCGAATGGTATAGGCGTTGTAGGCATTGATCCAGTAGGCCATCTGCTCCTTTTTCGACCAGCTACTGGCGGGCGGATTCTTGCTCAACTGATCCAGATACGCGTTGAACGCCTTTTCGTCGGCTTTGAAACCCTTGTAATCAACCAAGCCCTGCGCATTCACGTGTTTTTTCAGCAACCGATCGTAGGCGCTGTGATCCACGGGCGCGGTTTGAGGTTTTACAAAGGCTACCAGGCCCGCAAGCGTGGCTATCAGCAAGGCACTATTCAGGAGCTTGTTCATAGGGTCAATTTGTTGTTTCTATTCGTTTCAGTTGTTTATTTACGCGTTTCGGGCCCGAATAGTTTGATTTTTCAAGCATGAACCCATCCCCTTCCGTTTCCCGTATATATCCGCATCGACCCGATTTCAGCCTCAATGCCCCTCGTCTCTCTTCTGCTCGCATTAGCCTTTACGGCCCCGCCCGATAGTTTGCCCAAACGGTTTAAGCTTCTGCCGCTGCCACTGGTGTACTATACCCCGGAAACCCGGCTGGCGTACGGCGTAGCCGCTACAGCCACGTTTCAGCTCGGTGCCCGGCCCCGCCCGGCCGATACCACCCATACCCTCTCCCGACCCTCGCAGGTTACGTTTGGCGTGGCCTACACCCAAAATAAGCAGATTCTGTTCTACCTGCCGTTCAACCTTTTCTGGGCGCGCGACACCTACTACGCAAATGGCGAAGTGGGGTATTACCGTTACAATTATTTTTTCTTCGGACTGGGGCAGCGGGAAGTTGAGCAGGAGCTGTACGGCGTGGACTTCCCCCGAATTCGGGTCAATGCCTTTCGGCGCATCGTACCCCGGCTGAAAACCGGGAAACTCTATGCCGGGCTGCGCTATCAGTACGAAGATTACCGGGTTACGAGCGTGGAGCCGGGTGGTTTGCTGGCAAGCGGAACCGTACCGGGCGGAACCGGCAGCCGCCTGTCGGGGGGCGGATTGGGCCTGTTTTACGACAGACGCAATCAAATATTTTTTCCCACCCAAGGGTTGGTTGCCGACCTCACCTACCTCAATCATCATCCGGCGCTGGGTAGCGGGGTACGGTTTACGCGGTACGGGCTCGATGTGTCGTCGTATCATTCGCTCAACCGACACGCGGTACTGGCCCTCAACTACGCCCTGAGTGGTACCGTAGGCACAGCCCCGTTTAATGCCCTCTCGCTGCTGGGCGGCACCAAACGGATGCGGGGCTACTACGAAGGCCGGTTCCGCGACGACAATCTGGCGTTGCTACAGGCCGAAATCCGTTTCGACCTTTACCGGCGGCTGGGGGCTGTGGTATTTGGGTCGGTGGGTGTGCTGGGCGATAACCGGCGCTGGCTCCGGCCCGACGACCCCAAGGGGGCCTACGGGGGTGGCCTGCGCTTCACGCTGAACCGGCGCGACCACCTCAACCTTCGGCTCGACTACGGTATCGGCCGCCAATCGACCGGGTTTTATCTGACCATTGGCGAAGCGTTTTGAGGGGCAAAACCGACCAAACACCGCGTTTTGCCGTATATATCTATAAACCAAACTCAGTACTGGACATTCGACGTCAGACTTCTCTACAGAATGGTGGTAGGTCTAACGTCTGGTATCTGAAGTCTGAATGTCCAGTACTGAATAAATCGAACACACAAACCTGTACTCTGTGACAATTAGCGTAATCATACCCACCTACAACGAAGCCGATAATATCCGTCAGGTGGTAGAGGCCGTGCGCAGCTATGGCGGAGATGCCGTAACCCAGATTCTGGTCATCGACGGCGGTAGTTCTGACCAAACCGTTGCGCAGGCTCAACAGGCGGGTGCTACGGTACGGCGCTCACCAGCCAGCGGGCGGGCGGTACAAATGAATTATGGCGCGAGCATAGCTACCGGCGAGGTGCTGTATTTTGTACATGCCGATGTGCAGCTCAACCCGACTTTTGCCACCGATATTGCCGAGGCCATCGGCGCGGGTTACGAAGCCGGTTGCTACCGGTTCCGGTTCAACTCCGACAAACCCATGCTGCGGTTCAACAGCTACGGCACCCGGTTCGAAGGGCTTATGAGCCGCGGGGGCGACCAAACCCTGTTTATCACCCGGTCGCTTTTCGACCGGCTGGGCGGTTTCAATGAGCGGTACGTAATCATGGAAGATTTCGACATCATTGTCCGTATTCGGCAGGTGGCCCGCTTCCGCATTATTCCGAAAGACGTACTGGTGTCGGCCCGCAAATACGAGACCAATAGCTGGTTGCGGGTGCAGTTGGCGAACCTAACCGCCTTTTCGATGTTCTTTCTGAATGTATCGCCCCAACGCATTGCCCGCACCTACAAATCCATGTTGAACCACCGCTAACCGACCGTTTCGGTTTAGCAGGTGTCCCTTTTGCTCTCTTATGCCATCTATCCTCCTCGAACGTAGCGACCCAACGCCTTCTTTCACCCATAAACCCACCGATACGCCCATACCCGGCGCACGCCAGTCGGCCTTTGCGGGCAAAGTAGCCCTGATTACCGGCTCCGAATCGGGCATCGGACGGGCTACCGCCTTTGCACTGGGCGAAGCCGGGGCTCGCCTGGTCATTAATGGCTTGTCGGATGAACGACTGGCTCAAACCGAGCGACTTTTACGGGCTGAGGGCTATCCGGTTGTTCGCTGCGTGGCCGATGTGACCCAGTTCGATGCGTGTCAGCGGCTCGTCGACACGGCCATTGATACCTACGGACAACTTGATATTCTGATTACCAACGCCAGTATTTCAATGCGGGCCTACTTTGCCGATATGCAACCCGACGTGTTTCAACGCGTTCTCGACAGCAATGTGTACGGCACGGTGTACCCGCTCAAAGCCGCCCTACCCCACCTGATTGAGTCTCGGGGTAGTGTCACGTTTATCTCGTCGATTTCGGCGCTCAACGGAATGCCAAGCGGATCGGCGTATTGCGCGGGCAAGGCCGCTATTTCGAACCTGGCCCACACGCTCCGTCTCGAACTGGCGCATACGGGCCTGCATATCGGGGTGGTACACTTAGGCTTCACCAAAAACGACACAACCAAACGTGTGCTCGACGCCAACGGGCAGCCCGTACCCATTGCGTACCGGTCTCCGCGCTGGCAAAAAACGCAGGAGCAGGTCGCCCAGCTCATTCTGGGTCACATCCGGCGTCGGCGGCAGCGGACGGTGGTTTCGGGGCTGGGGAAACTCATTGCGTTTGTGCATACCTACCTCCCCCGCCTGGGCGACTGGATTGTGCGGCAGTCGATGCGTCGGTTACGGCATTTTTACGAGTAGGCGTTTTGGAGAGTTTATGGTTTTTAGTTTTTGGTTGGGGTTCGAGCCTACACAACCAAAAACCAAAAACTATAAACCACAAACTCAAAAAACTCCTACTTCCGGGCGGTTTGGGCTTTGCTCAACACCCGGCTGAATAGAATTTCTCCTTTGTAGTCGATGGCCTGTACCAGAAACTGGTCGGCCTGCATTGAAAACGTCATGAACCCGTTAACACCCGCGTAAAACACGTTTTCGGGCGTTTTGTGGGGGAAGTTGCTCAGCTCCGAACCCGCCCCCGACAGAAAATGGTGCGTAGGACCAGCCGGTTTGTTGTACTGCAAGTCGTGATCGTGTCCGCAGAGGTAGAGGTCTACCGCGTACTCGTTCAGGATGGGCTCAATCACCTTCCGAACGGGCCCCGTTACGGCCACCCGTTTGCCGGCCGTGTACACCGGATGATGCCCCACTACCACGCGCCAGCGCACCTCAGGGTCGGAATCGCTCAGGGTTTGGCGCAACCACCGCAGTTGTGCCGTAGTATCCTGCTGACTCAGCGCCGGGGCCAAATCCTCATTTTTGTAGTAACCCGGTTCCAGCCCGTTGGTGTCGATACACACAAACAGAACCTTGCCGCCCCCCGGCAGTTTTTTCTTGAACGAATAATACCGGCCCGGCATCCGCCACCGCCGACTGATGCTCGAATAAGCCACCTGCGCATCGGGGTTGCCGCCGTAATCGTGATTACCCAGCACCGGGTACCAGGGTGCCTGAAGCCACGCATGGGTGTACACCTGCTCGAAACTGCTTTGCCAAAGCGGGTCCTGCGTGCTCATGACGCCACTGGGATAAAAATTGTCGCCGGTCGAGATGATAAAGCTCCCGCTCAGGCCCGCCATAGCCCGCGCCATCTGAAGGGCCACATCGCGCTGCCGGTACTCGCCCTGCCGCCCCCAATCGCCCACCACGGCAAAATGCAGCGCTTTGTCGAGCGTTTGCAGACCCGGAATAACGCCTAACTGGTAGCCAGCCGCCTGTTGGCCTGAATAGTCGGCCGGGCGCTGGGCAAACAGCGAGCCACACAACAGCCCGCTAAGCAAGAAAAATGAGAGAAACCGCATGGTTGGATTGGAAGCTAAAAGGCAAAACTACTACCCGACGGCCGCACAAAGCCAGCCGGGTCTGTTATCATTTTGTGATTTGAAGCGATACGTTGCTCACCCTTTACTAAGACCATAAATCAGCCCATTTTACTGTCCTACTCCACGGGCACCTGTTACCAAATTGTGTATATACCGGTCCGTTCGTTACAAAAAAATAACCCACCGGGCAGTAAGCGTAGGCGTATTTTTGTCGGGCACCGCATACCTGCTTACTTAAGCAAATTCCGAATCTGGCAGCGCAAAATGGGTAAACACTTGATAAACAGCCCTTTTTAGTTTTTAAAATTTCTAAAAAACTAAACCCGCCAATGCTGACCAGTAATTATCTGATTATCAACAGTTTGCTATATATCCACACATCCTCCCTTACGCACACCGCAAAATATTTCAAGTCGAACGAGTCGCCTACCCTTACATAGTATTATTTTATCTTTAAATCGCTCAAAGTTTGAGTAACGAGTACCCCCTCAGGGGCAATTTTGCACTTTAAACGTAGTATCCCGTATGTCTAACTTGTATGGATTCTCTACTCCTCCATGGGCTTCATCCTGGAGAGTACCCCTCTGCGCGTTACTGGCTTTTCCTTTGCTCACCGCGCAGGGAGCCACCGTTCCGCCAGCACGCACAATCGTGCCCAACGGAGCCACCCGTCAGGTGGCCGACATCACGGTCACGGGCCGCGTAGTGGATGCCACCACCAACGAACCCCTCGCCGGGTGTAGCGTATTGCTCAAAGGCACACAGCGCGGTACCACTACCGACGCCAATGGTAATTACAAGCTTGTTGTTCCCGAGGGCTCGGCCGTACTGGTGTTCGGGTTTATCGGGTTTGTATCGCAGGAAGTAACGGTCGGCAACCAGTCGACCATCAACGTATCGCTCAAGGCGTCGGCTTCGGAGCTGAATCAGGTGGTGGTTATCGGTTACGGTAGCGCCACTAAAAAGGATATGACGGGCGCCATTAAGTCGGTCAAAAGCACCGATTTTAACCGGGGTATTGTCAACTCACCGGAGCAGTTGCTGCAAGGCCGGGTAGCCGGTGTGAACGTGACCTCGGCAAGTGGTGAACCGGGCGGCCGGCAAAACATTACGGTACGCGGACCGGGCGGGGTACGCACGGGCAGTACACCTTTGTTTGTGCTCGACGGAATTCCGCTCGACAACTCCAGCACGGGCGGAGCCGGTAACCCGCTCAACTTCCTCAACCCGCAGGATATTGAGTCGATTGATGTCCTGAAAGATGCTTCGGCTACGGCTATCTACGGTGCCCGGGGTGCCAACGGGGTTATTCTGATTACGACTCGCAAAGGCAAGGCTGGCGCGGCCAACCTGACCCTGTCGTCGAACGTCGGCATCTCGAATATTGCCCGCCCGCTGCCCCTCTTCACGGCCGACGAGTTTCGGAAAGAAGTAGCGGCTATTGGTGGGGTTGTCGATGATCAGCGGGCGTCGACCGACTGGCAGCGCGAAATTACCCGAACGGCCATCACGCAGGACCACAACATTGCCTTTAGCGGAGGAGCCGAGCGCCTGTCGTACTACGGTTCGGTAGGGGTGCAGAACCAGGAAGGTATTCTGAAAGGCAGCGGCCTGAAACGCTACACGGGCCGGTTCAACGCGTCGCAGAAGTTCATGGAAGACCGGCTGGTGCTCGATGTAAACCTGACGGCTTCGCAAACGGTCAACGACCGTCCGTCTATCGACGGTCTGATTGGGGCGGCCCTGTCGGCTAACCCCACGTATCCGGCCTACGACCCCACAACTGGTCAACCAGCGCGTTACCAGGCGTTTACCAACCCCCTCATCACGCTGCAACTCCAGAAAGACGCCACCACCATCAACCGGGTAGTCGCGAGTGTGTCGCCTTCGTACAAGATCACCAAAAACCTGACGTACAAGCTGAATCTCGGTGTAGACAACGCCAGCTCGACGCGCGATTTGCAGTCGCTGGCGAGTGCTCTGCCGCAGCAGGACGGCCGTCTGGAAAGCATCTACGGCAACAACCGCAACGTTCTGATTGAGAACTATTTCACATACAACCGCAACTGGGCCAAGCATAGCCTTTCGGCCTTGTTGGGTCACTCGTACCAGCAGTTCGATATTCGGGGCCGCAACTGGAGCATCAACCGATTCCCGGTTTCGCCTATTGAGCCGGGCAACAACCCCGGTTTAGGGCAGGAACTGACCCTGGCCACCAACCGGCCGGGCGGTTTTGCCATCCAGAACGAGCTGCAATCGTTCTTCGGACGGTTGAACTACCAATTTAACGACCGCTACCTGTTTACGGCAACCGTACGGGCCGACGGATCGAGCAAGTTCGGGGCCAACAACAAGTACGGGGTGTTCCCGTCGTTCTCGGCAGGCTGGCGGATTTCGGAAGAAGAGTTCCTCAAGTCGGGGCCCTTCTCTGACCTGAAACTGCGGATGGGCTGGGGTCAAACGGGTAACCAGGAGATTCCGTCGAAGATTACGCAGGCCTTGTTTACCTCAAGCACATCGGCCGCCACGAGCTACCCGCTCGACAACTCGGCCAACTTCCCGGCTGGTACGACCTACACCCGACTCGCTAACCCCGATATTCAGTGGGAGCTGTCGACCCAAACCGACATCGGTCTCGATTTTGGCCTGTTCAACGGTGCTTTGACCGGTACGCTCGATTATTTCCGTAAGGTATCGGGCAAGATTCTGCTCGAAGTGATTCCGGCCGACCCCATTCAGCCCGCATCGACCTACTGGACCAACGTACCCGACATGACCATCACCAACCAAGGTGTTGAAATGGAACTGAACTACCGGTATGTGAGCCAAAGCGGTCTGCGCTTCGATATCGGCGGCAACATGACGTTTATCAAAAACCGGGTCGACAACTCACCCTATACCGTGATTACGTCAGGGTCAGCATCGGGTCCGGGTCTGACGTCGGCCACGGTCAACGGCTACGTAAACGGGCAACCCATTGGTACGTTCTACCTGCGTGAGTACCTCGGCATCGACGAGAAAGGCGTGAACCGTTTCCGGGATGTGGACGGCGACGGTATAGGTGGCACCGACAAAGACCGGATTGCGGCTGGTAGCGCCCTACCCACGCGTCAGTTCAACATCAACGGCAGCGTAGCTTACAAAGGCTTTGACCTGGCGGCTAACTTCAACGGGGTGTCGGGCAACAAACTGTACGACAACACGGCCAACGCATTCTTCTACCGGGCTCGTCTGGTGAAAGGTCTGAACGGCCCGGCCTCGTCGGTAGGCGAAGCAAACGAGTCGATCAACAACGCGGCTCCTGTATCAACGCGCTTCCTGAAAGACGGAGCTTTCTTCCGGCTCAACAACGTAGCCCTGGGCTACAACCTCAGCCCCCGCAGCATCGGTCTCGACCGCTGGGTGTCGAACATTCGGCTGTCGGCTACGGGTCAGAACCTGTTCGTAATCACGAAGTACGACGGCTTTGACCCAGAGGTCAACACCGACCGTACCGTCAACGGCATCGTGTCGTACGGTATCGATTACCTGAGCTATCCCCGCGCGCGGTCGTTTGTGTTTGGGCTCAACGTGACATTTTAGGCAGGAGATCCTTCCATTTAAGACGAAAATCGATCATGAAAAAGATACTCGTAAGCTCGCTCGCCTTGTGCGGCCTGCTCTTTTTGAATAGCTGTACCGACCTGACCGAAAACGTACTCGACGAATCGTCGGTAACGGGCCTGACCGACAAGCAGGCTGCGGATGGCAACCTGGCTCCGGTGTACGCCCGTCTGCCAGATATTTTCCTGCATACCAACTACTTCAACCTACAGGAAATCTCGACCGATGAGGCTATTCTGCCTTACCGGGGTGGCACCGACTGGGGCGACAATGGTATTTATCTGGCTATGCACCAGCATACCTCTACCAGCACCGACCCGAACATCCGTAATACCTGGCAGTTTCTGACCCAGGGCATTTCGCGGGCGCTCACGGCCATCAACACCCTGCCCACCATCAACGACCCAGCCGCCAAGGTCTACATTGCCGAAGCACGGGGGATGCGGGCCTACTACAACATGGTGTTGCTCGACCTGTTTGGGCTGGTCTTTGCCAAAGACGATGCCCAGGGTATTTCGGAGATTCTGCGGGGTGAGAAAGCCCTCGATTATGTTCGGACTGAGTTTCTGGCCGTTGAGCCCGACCTGCTGACCAACGTAGGTCCCGGCCGCCTGACCAAAGGGGCTGTGTGGGGCTTGCTGGCCCGGTTGCACCTGAATGCGGCCGTGTACCGCGATCGCTACGCTACTAACTTTACCTTTAAGCCCGAAGATATGGACAAGGTGGTGGAGTACTGCGACAAGATTATCAACTCAGGGCAGTACCAACTGGCGCGGGATTATTTCTCGATTTTCAACTCCGACAACAACACAAACAAAGAGTTGATTTTCGCCGTCGATCAACGGGCCGAACTGAACGGACATAACCGTCTGGCGTATTTCTCGCTCTCGGGCGATCAGTTTCCGCTGCCCGCCTTCCCGGCCGCTAACGGTACCGATGGCCCGGCTATTACGCCCGACTTTTACCGGACCTGGGTGGATACCTACGCCCCCCGCGACCCGGCAGCCGCCGACCCGCGTTTTTTCAAGCAAAATCTGAACATTCCGGCTGATTCGTGCGTATCGGCCAACGATTTCAACATGAACCGGGGTATCCTGCGTGGGCAGCAGTTTGGCCTGATTCGGGTCAATGGAGCGTTTGTGCGCTGCGGCAACAACTACCGCGTGGGCCGGTTATTCAACGTAACTCGTAACCGCCCAACCACCCCTGTGGTATTTACTGAGCGCGTGGACTTTACCGTGGCCGGTAGCGATTACAGCACCGGTTTTCGGGTGTTGAAGTATGAATTCAGCAAGAAGTCGTCGTCGGGCCGGAACTTGGGCGATGCCGACTTCTCCATTGTCCGTCTGGCCGATGTGTACATGATGCGGGCCGAAGCGAAACTCCGCAAGAGCAACGATGCCGCCGGTGCCCTGGCCGACGTGAATCTGGTACGGGCTTCGCGTACAGCAAGTACGCCCCCGCCCGCCCTCACGTCGATGAACCTGGATTTGCTGTTCCGCGAGCGGGGTTTCGAATTTTACTGGGAGATGCTGCGCCGGACCGACATGATCCGTTTCGGAAAATACGAAGGCACCTGGACCGAGAAATCGAACAACGATCGCCGGAAGCGTATTTTCCCAATTCCGCAAACAGCCATCGATGGTGCTTCGAACCTGCCCGGCTATCTGGTGCAGAATGAGAGTTATTAAGATGGTTTACCACCGGCACCGGCCGCCCGGCCCTCCCCCCCTCCTTGAACTAAGGAGGGGGAATCTTACCAGACTACCAAAGAGCTTAAGGCTACCTGCTCCGTTAGTCAAGTTTGACGTTCTCTCTTTCCCTCCTGTTTTTCAGGAGGGGGTTGGGGCCGGGCGGCCGGTGCCGGTGGTAAAAAGCCCGGTACGGAGCATCTGCTCCGTACCGGGCTTTTTTGGTTATGGCGTTTTCTTACAACACCGTGCTGGTAGCCAACGGGTGGCGAACCGTGCCTTCATCAACCGACACAATGTAGGCTCGACCCCCTTCGCGCTCGATGGCCTCCGCCACCCGACGAGCCGTCGCTAAAGGGTCGTTATCCACCTCGCCCGGCGAAGCGTCGCCCGGCGCATACGCGAACATGCAGCCGCCCCCGCCCGAGCCGTTGATTTTGCCTCCCAACGCACCAGCCGCCAGAGCCGCATCGAGCATCCGGTTGATTTTGGGCGTCGAAATCTGCTGGGCGTCGCGCAGGTTCGCGTGGTGTTCGGTGAGCAGTTGGCCCAGCCGGGTATGATCGAGTGGAGTACCCGCTTGCTCCGACGCCCGAATCAGACCCAGAGCCTGCCGCAGAATATCGCGGTTCGAGAGGGTGCCTTTGAGCAAAATATAATCGTCTTTGGAAAGTACGTCTTTAAACTCGGTCACCTCGGTTAGTTCGGTTGTGTGCAGCGAGAACCCCGGATTCAGCTCGGTCAGTTGTTTGGCAATGCGCAACATACCGTGTTTTACCCGGGCCAGTATCCCGATGGTATCTTTCGGCTCCTGCGAATCGCCCAGTACAAAAGCCCCCAGTGCCGGTTTGTAGGTTTCGAGCCGGATAGCCGGTTGCGATTCAAGGTAGATAACCCCGCCCACGGCCGTTGCGTAATGGTCCATCATACCGCCGGGTTCGCCAAACTCAAGTACCTCGGCCCGGTAGGCCAATTCGGCGAGTTGGCGGGCCGTCAGCTCGCGGGGGTTGTCGGCGAGTTGGGTCAGCACGTTGAGCCACGAAATCAACAGAGCCGACGAACTTGATGTACCCGCGTTGATCGGGATACGGCCGCGCACCTCGCCTGCCAGGCCGTGCCCGAACTGAAAGCCTTCGCGCATGAGCACGTTGATGGCGCTCCGAAAATAGTCGCGGTCGTGCTGATACGACAGGGGAAGCTCAGTGAGGCTAAACACTTCCTGACTGCCGATGTCGGGCAGTTCGAGGTGAACCGTGGGTTGATCGATTCGCTCGGCATTGATTTGAATCCGGCAGGAAATGGCTGCGGCAATCACAGGAAGCCCCAGATAGTCCTGATGTTCGCCGAAAAGGCAAATCCGGCCAGGGGTTGAAACAGAAATAGCTTGGTTATTCATCATACCAGCAAGGTATTTGGCAGCTTCACTACCAGGTAGTTTACGTAGTTCTTGGTTTGTAGTCTCTGGCCTGAGTACTGGACAGCCTGTACAATCGAGCGATTGACGTAGCCAACCGATGTCAATTGAACGCGGATAACACCGATTTAACGAATTCACGCCCATGAGTAGATCCGTGAAAATCGGCTTAATCTGTTACATCCGCGTGCCAATTCTTTTGTATTGCAGTAGGTACCCATACCGACAACTCAGCCCCGGATTCGCTTTTCAAAAGAGCAGACAGACGCCACAATTTACTGTCAGCCCCGTACAGAGTTGAGCACTACCAGCCATCACGGTAGGGCCGACCAATCAATGGTTGGAGCCACCGACCGGGCAGGGCGGGTGAAATCGGAACGCAACGGGGTGTATTGGTCAAAAAAACCACAGTTTCGCAGGAAGAACCGCCCCGACGCGCTCACGCCCCCGGCATAGTCCATCCGAAACGCCTTCCGGGCCGTATTGTCGCCGGTAAACTGAATCTGCGTCAGCTCGTGCCACTGCCCCTCCCGCGTACGCACCCAGGCGTTGCCAAACTCGGCTTCGCGCTGCACATTACCCGTGTTGGGCACAAAATTTTCCAGAAACGAATACAAGGATTTGAGATAGGTGTTGGTTTGGGGTCGCCGGAAACTCGCAATTAGCCGCCAGCTGCTTTCGCCTACCGGCCGGAAATACGCCGTGTACGCCGTGTAGCCATCCGTGCCGGGCTGACCACGCAACAAAAACGCGTAGGTTTGGCCCGCCTGCCAGTTGTATCGTAAAAAACTCTGCCCACCCGACCCCTCGTTGCCAAACTCATTGGTGACTACCTCCGGGCCTTTGCGGTCGAGCCGGATTTTCTGGTTTTCGGGAATCTGCTTCGGGTCGTCGGTCTGAAATGGGCTCCAGACCGAAAACAGAATCCGGCGCTCGGTAGCCGAGTTTACCTGCATCCCGAAGTAGCCTTCGCCAAAGCCATTGGCCATGTAGTACGAGCCAATAACGTCGTTCCCTGTAGGCACGGTGATTTCGTTGTAAAACCACTCAACCGACTGCTCGGCCGGTATAGGGTAGCGCAAGTGCACCGACGGCCCCCGCCGACCCCAGTAAAAAAAGTTACCTTCGTTGTTGCGCACAAAAGCCGTTTGCTCGTCGACCACCTCCCCGCCAATGCCCAAATCGGTCACCTCGGCATAGGTAGCCCCCGTTTTACGCACGCCCTGCAAACTAATTTTCACATAACCTCCGGGCATCGTCACGCCCGGCGTGGACTCGCCCGGCGTGGACTCGCCCGGCGTCTGTCCCTTATCAATGCGCCATTCGCCCAGCCGGTGCTCGGCAAGGGTACTTCCATCAATATCAAATTCTTTCGACTGCGCCCCTACTGTCACCCGAATCCGGCTTTTGCCGGTAGGTACCCGGAGCCGGGCCGAGAGAGTCAGTTTACCGACCTTCCCAAACCGGACGTAAGTGTTCACCACAGCGTCTGCACTCGACCAATTGGCCAGCCCTTCAGCCGAAAGCGTTTCGGACAAATTCGCCCCGCCTGTAATCCAGCTATTACCGCCGAGAGACACACGTACAGCCAGCGTATCGGCTACAGCTTTGGGGGCAGCCTCCGGCGCCTTCGACAGCGTGCAGGTGGAGGTCAGCAACAAACTAACGAGACAGACCCAAACCAACCGGGCCGACGGAATATGAATTTGACTCATGGGAGTGTGTGGCAAAATACCGCTCTAAGCTACGGTTTCCGGCGAAAAAAAGACCACTCACCCAGCGGGACGAGTGGTCTCGGGTATAAAACATCAGGTTACAGGGGATTTTGCTTCAAGTTTTTGTTCAGCACCAATTCCGACTCAGGTACCAGATGTACCACCTGCTTATCGTCGGGGGGCACCGTTTGCTGGCCGGTAGCCGTGTTGTGGTAACCGGGATAGTTGCGAACCAAACTCCGGTTATTGCGGAACAGGTCGTACGGACGGTGCCCTTCAAAGGCCAGCTCGACCCGGCGCTCCTGCAACACAACATCGAGTACGGAGGGTAAGCCCTTCAGGTCGGTGGGTGTGTAGAGATCGGCACCACTCAGGCCCGCCCGACGGCGAATCAGGTTTACGTCGTCAATCGCCTTGGCCGTTTCGCCCAGTTTGGCGTAAGCCTCGGCCCGATTCAGGTATAGTTCGGCCAGACGCAATACAACCGGTGAGCTGAGTGTAGGGAGGCCTGCCTGATTGGAGAATTTCGTAACATACACCTTATCAATACCGTTACGTTTCTCCTGCACGCCCTGCGCCGTCAGCTTCCGAACCAGATACGACCGGCGCTGATCGTTAGGATACTTGTTGACAAGATCCTGAAAGGCCTGCGACGCGTACACCTCGCCCCAGCCCACTCCGCCGGGAGAGGTGTAGTACATAGAACCAATCGAGCTCCAGGTACGGTCGTCTTTAAGCGTGTGCTTGATAGCGAAAATGATCTCTTTGTTCTGCTCGTTCTCCACGGCATAAAAGTCGGGGACCTGTGTCGGGGTAGCCAGAGCAAAACGGCCCTCGGTAATTACCCCATCGGCGTATTTGATGGCGTTGGTGTTATCATTCATGTACAGATACACCCGCGACAGCAGCGCGTTGGCAGCAGCCGGACTCGCGTAGCTGTTGGTCCGGTTCACCGTCATCAGCCGGGCGGCTTTCTGCAATTCGCTTACCACAAACGTGTACACCTCTTTCACAGTAGCCCGGCTGGCGTTGTCATCGGCCTTGGTATCGGTTTTGATAATGATACCAAGGTTTGTTTCGGGGCTTTGGGCATACGGCCGCCCAAATAGGCGTACGAGATCAAAATGCACCATAGCCCGCAGAAACAGGTTCTCGCCCAGAATCTGATCCAGTTCTTTCGAGCTACCTTCTTTTATGGATCCAATCACTTTGTTACAACCTACAATAGCCTGATACCCTTTGCGGTAAATCTGGAGCGCATTGCCTTGATCGGAGGTTCGGCGGTAAGTGTACGTCAGAAACAGGGGGTCAGTAGTAGTACCGCTCAGTGTGACGTTATCACCGGGGTACTCATTCATAATGTACAGGTTTCGGGTATAATCCGAATCCTTGATAAACATGTAGTTACCGTCGGTAGCCGCCCGTAGGCCCTGCGCATTTTGCAGAACAGCATCTTCGGGCAAGCCATTGTAGGGTTTTTTGTCGATGCTACAGGCACTCATCATCACGACCAGTCCTAGCCCTGCCAACCGGGAAAATAAAGCGTTCATACGGGATAGTGGTTAAAAGTTGAGTTGAACACCAAAAACAAACTTCTTGCTGAAGGGATATTTCGTTCCGACTTCACCCGTCTCGGTCACGTCAGGGTCGATCCCCGAAAATTTAGTAACCGTAAACAGGTTGTCGGCCGAGGCCGTCAGGCGTACCCCTTCGAGCCGGGCTCTACGCAGCCATGTTTTGGGCACATCGTAGTTGAGGCTGATGTTCCGCAAGCGGAGGTAATTGCCGCTTTCGAGGAACCGCGACGAAGGGCGCTGTGAGTTTTTATTACCACCGATCACGTATTTGGGGTGCGTGGCCACGTCGCCCGGCTTTTCCCACCGGCTCCAGCCTGGCTGTAAGGCCATCAGGCTGTAGCGGTCATAAGCCCCATCGTTATCGAACAGGTTACGGTCGCCGTTGTAGATCGTTACCCCGGCGGCATAGGTGAAGAAAGCGTTCAGTTCAAAGTTGTTCCAGCTCAGCACCTGCCGTACCCCGCCAAACAATTTTGGGTTAGCGTTGGAGCCGATAAACTGAAGCGTGGCCTCGTTGTAATTGTTAGTGGTCGCCACTGATCCGTCAGCGTTGACTTTCTGCCAGAGGGGGTCGCCTGTGGGGGCATCAACGCCCGCCCACCGACGCATGTACCAGCTATTGAGGGGTTTGTCGAGCGCAAACGGACGCTGCCCGTTGGCTACCAATGTGCGGTCGCCATAAAGCTTAATGAGCCGGTTCTGGTTGAGGCCCGCGTTGAGTTCGGTGCGCCATTTGAGGGCTGTTTTCTGAAGAATATCCGCCGACAACACCACTTCGAGACCCTGATTACGCACCGCCCCAATGTTCTCCGTTATGAAGGCGTATCCACTGGTACCCTGCAAAGGTCGGTTAAACAACAGATTGTTGGTGAGTCGGTTATACAAGTCAACCGTTACCGAAATCCGATTCCAGAGCGTGGCATCAACCCCAAAATTGGCGTTGTTCGACACCTCCCATGATAGGTTTGGATTCTCGATCCGGGTAGGGAAGGCCGAGGGCACACCCGCGTACTGCCCTGTCAGGTTATACAGACCCTGTGCTGCGTAGTCATTGATTCCATCGGCATTACCTGTAGTTCCGTAGCTAAGCCGGAATTTGAGGTTGTTGAGCGTGGCATTGCTACTCAGGAAGGCTTCGTTCGAGGCAATCCAGGTAAGACCCACGGCGTAAAAGTTACCGAAGCGCCGGTTACGCCCGAACTTCGACGATCCATCGCGCCGGAACGAGGTAGTCACCAGGTACTTCTCATTATAGCCGTAGTTGGCCTGCAACAGGTACGATGTGAACGCATTTTCGGTCTTGGTGCCGTTGATACTTTCGGGTTGCGAGGTGGCGTCCAGAATATTCAGGCCGGAGAAAATACCCTTCCCGGTAGCCCCCAGCGACTCGAAGTAGTACCGCTGAAATTCGTAACCCGCCAGCCCGTCGATACTGTGTCCTCCGGCAAAACTCTGCTTGAACTTGAACAGGTTGGAGCTAAGCAGATTGTAATCGCGGCTGCTGTAATCCGAAAGTCGGCCGAGTACATCGGCGGCTGCATTACCGCGCAAATCCTGGCTACTCTCGCTACCGTAGTAGCTGGTCTGCGCCCGGTTGGTGGTCGAAAAAGACAGCCACGGTAGCAGGTCATATTCACCCTTGAACAGTACATCGCCCGCAAAGGTGTTCTCCCGAAACGTGTTGAACTGCTGGTTATAGATAAAGTTAGCGTTGTCGCGTCCGTACCACCGTTTTGCACCGGTTACAGGGTTATACGGCTTTTCGTTGAGGTATGGGCTATCGTAAGGCAGGTAGGTATAGGCTCCGTACAATGCCCCGTTGCTATCGTCGTAGCCACGCGTGTACAGGCCCGAGGTGTTGATGCTCACCCGGAATTTATCGCTTACGTTATGGCTAAAATTGAGCCGACCGCCAAACCGGTCGAGGCCGGTACCTTTCAAAATCCCCTGCTCCTGATAGTAGTTGCCGCTCATGAAAAAGCGGGTCTTTTCGTTCCCACCCGACGCGCTCAACTCAGCCAGGGTGTTGGTGGCGGGCCGAAACGCCAGATCAAACCAGTTGGTGTTGGCGTTGGTTTCGGGCGTAGGCAGATAATCGTTGACATTGGCGGTCGGGCGGTCGCGCTGAAACACCCCTTTTTGCAGGGCGTACAGGTCTGTACCATTGAGCAGGCCAAAATTTCCCAGGCTCAGGTAGCCCATTCCCTTGTTGAGCCGGGCCGACAGTCGGGTTTTACCAGCCGCGCCCCGGCGGGTAGTTACCACAATGACCCCATTCGAAGCCCGCGCCCCGTACAAGGCCGTCGATGCGGCATCTTTCAGTACCGTAATGGTTTCGATATCACTCGGGTTCGGAATCCCCCCAATAACCCCATCTACCACATACAGCGGATTTGAACTCGCCGTGAGTGTACCAATACCACGCACCAGCACTTTGGGAGGGGTGCGCGGGTCGCCCGAACTGTTACCGATAAACACCCCGGCCGCTTTACCCTGAAGCAGTTGCCCCACGTTGTTGGCCGTTACGTCTTTCAAGTCTTTGGCCGTAACCGACTGAGCCGCCCCGGTCAGGTTTTTCTGGGTCGTTGAGGTGTATCCTAACACGACCACTTCGTCGAGCGTGGCCGTCGAGCGGTTTAGCGAGATTTCGACGGTGGTGCGCCCATCAACAGCGACTGTCGTACCCTGAAACCCAATCGAACTGATTTCGAGCACATCAGTAGGCTGAACCCGGATCGAAAACGCCCCTTCGGCGTTGGTAGTAGTGCCGGTGGTAGTGCCGCGTACCACAACGGTTGCCCCCGGCAGTGGCTGACCGGCATCGTCGCGCACAGTTCCGCTCAGACTGAGCGATTGCCCGTAAGCTGTCAGGGTCATTACGACCAACGACAGTACGAGCAGGTAAGCATACATCTTTTTCATATTGGATAGGTTGAAACGTGGACAGAAGCGAAAAGCGCGCACATCAATACACTTCGTTGAGGCCGAAAATGGGCTTGTTGGTTTTCCATTTGCCCCGCGTAAAATCAGGAATCTCGACCGGCTTACTGCCCTTGGCAATACTCTCCTCCGAGAGCGGGCTGATGGCACTCCAGGCAGCCGCGTCGTACACATCAATGGGGGGCGCTACCTGATTTTTGATAGCCTCGATAAATCCGCGCAGCACAAAGAAGTCGATACCGCCGTGACCCGCATTCTGGGCCGTTTGGGCGTGCTGTTTCCAGAGCGGGTGGTCGTATTTTTCTCCATACGGCGCAAACGGCTCCCATTGGTGGGGCTTGGGGCTTATGCCTTCCAGATAAATAGTGTCGCCATCGTCCATCCAGATTCCTTTGGTACCCTGCGCCCGGAACCCAAGCGAGTACGGCCGGGGCGAGTTGGTGTCATGAATAATCACGATGTTTTCGCCGTTGGCACACTCCACCATCGTCGTCACCACGTCGCCCAGTTTGAAATTGACCTTGGCGTTTGGGTGGTTCGGGCCGCCCTTATCAACCACATATTGGTGCAGCCCCCGGCTTTTGGTCGCCATAGAGGTAAGCCGCACAAACTGGTTACCCCGGTTAATATTGAGCCAATGCGCCACCGGCCCAAGGCCATGAGTCGGGTACAGGTCGCCGTTGCGGTCGACGGAGTGCTGGGTACGCCAGCTCGCTTCCGAGTAAGCGTTTTTGCCAAACTCAGCCCCTACGCCATGCCCTTTTCCGTCGTTGAACTTGATGTTGCGCAGATCATGCTCATAACCACAGTGGGTATACGTCATTTCGCCAAACATACCCTGCCGCACCATATTCAGAATGGCCATCACATCGCGCCGGTAGCAGACATTTTCGAGCAACATGCAGTGCGAGCCCGTTTTTTCGTAGGTATTCACCAGATCCCACGATTCTTTGAGCGTCACCGTGGCCGATACCTCCAGCCCGGCATATTTGCCCGCTTTCATGGTAGCCACGGCCATCGGCGTATGCCATTCCCAGGGCGTAGAAATCACCACACCGTCGATATCGTCGCGCTTGAGCATATCGAGGTATGCTTCAGCTCCTTTGGTATAAGCCACGGGAGCCTTCCGGCCAGCCTTTTCAATCATGGCGTTAGAGCGGGCAATGGCGTCGGCCGAGATGTCGCAGAGGGCCGTAATCTCCACATCGGGCCGGTAAAGAGCCTGTTGCAAATGGCTACGCCCACGCAAACCCACCCCAATAAAGCCGAGTCGTACTTTCGACAGGGCCGCGGGTTGAGCCTGGGCTGAGGCCGCCCCGGTCAGGGCGGGCAAAAACGGTACAGCGGCCGTACTGAGGGCGGCCGTACGCAAAAAAGAACGCCGGGAGGTTGTCATGTCTGGTGATGATTGAAGGGAAAACCGCACGCCCTGTTTGGGTCGTGGGGCGGCTAAAACTTTTTGAAAATTACTCCCCTCAATTGGCTCCTGAAAGGTCACATTCGGCCCAAAACTGTTTAATTTGACCCGTACTCCTTGTGCAAACGTTTGCTCTGCCGTGTGCAATCGTTTGCTCAAAACAGGAGATTTTTTTGCGTTTGGGCGCCCAAAACGTATTTTGTGTACGTGGACCAGCCGTTCGATGAAAGAAACCATCACAATTAAGGAGATTGCCCGTCGGTTACACATCTCTCCCTCGACGGTTTCACGGGCGTTGCAGAACAACCCCCGGATCAGCCCAGCCACCCGCGAGGCCGTGCATCAAATGGCGGGTCAGCTCAAGTATTTTCCGAGCACCACGGCCCGCAACCTGCGCCGGGGCAAAACCGGGGTGTTCGCCATGGTGCTCCCCGAAATCCGGGAGAATTTCTTTTCGGAAGTGGTCAATGGCGTCGAAGAACTGGCCTTTGGGCATCAGTACACCGTAGCCCTGTACCAATCGCACGACCTTTTCGAGCGCGAACGGCAGATTTTGTCGGTTCTGGCGGCCAATCAGGTCGATGGCGTGATGCTGTCGGTGGCCAAGGAGTCGCAGCAGTTCGATCATATTCAGAACCTGCTCGACCGCCGGATTCCGGTGGTGCTCTTCGACCGGATTCCGCCCCGAATTGAAACGCATCAGGTAGGTTGCGATATGGAAAAAGGGGCTTACGAAGCCACCAAATGGCTGGCAAGCCGGGGGTTTCGGCGGATTGCCCTGCTCAACGGACCGCACCCTCTGGTGGCGAGCGAAGACCGGTACCGGGGCTACGTACGGGCGTTGCTGGAAGAAAACCTGCCGGTGGAAAACGCACTAATCAAGCGCGTCGACCTGACGCCCGACGATACGGCCCGGCAAATGGCGCAGTTGCTCAGCACCCCGCACCGGCCCGATGCCGTGCTGGCGTTCAACGATTACGTAGCCCTGGATGCCATGCAGGTTTGCCGCAAACAGGGTCTTCAGATCAATGCCGACATCTCGTTTGTGAGTTTTGCAAACCTTCCCCTCACGGCCTACATGGATCACTCGCCCCTGGCATCGGTAGAGCAGCACCCCTATCAGATTGGCCGCACCGCCGTCGAGATTCTGCTGTCGGTCACCGAATCCGGCCCCGACGAGTCGGCCCCCGCTTTCCAGCGCGTTATGCTCGAGCCGGAGTTGGTTGTGCGGGTTGAGTGATGCCCAATCCGTCTGATTATTAAACACCTCAAAGTAAGTACCGGTTAGTACTTCCATCAGACACCCGGCTCCCATCAGGAGCAGGGTGGTCAGTCAACTAATAGCAACGGTATGAATTTGACGAAAAAGGCAAAAGTAGCGGCCCGGCTGGCGTTGGGTGGCTCACTCATTTGGGCCGGCATAAGCCACCTGACCGTGGCCCGGCAAGAGTTTCGGGCGCAGGTTCCCGATTGGGTACCGCTCGATGTCGACGATACAGTGGTGTACTCGGGCCTTGCCGAAATAGCCCTGGGTAGCGCACTCGTGCTGGCCAACCCAACGTACGAACAAACGGTGGGTAAAGTGGCCGCAGGCTTCTTCGCGGCTGTGTTTCCGGGCAATATCTCGCAGTACGTGAACGGGCGCAGCGCCTTCGGCCTCGACACCGACCGGAAACGATTCGCCCGGTTATTTTTCCAGCCTGTGCTAATGTACTGGGCGCTCAAAAGCACCCGGAACCTGTAAAAAAAGCGTCTCCTGTGCGTCAGCCTGTTTTTTCACAAACAAGCTGATCCACAGGAGACCTTCCGCCGGGGCGGCATCTTCGTTAGGCGACCGTTTCGGCAGGCTGGATAACGCCCAGCTCCTGCCCTACTTTGGTAAAGGCAGCCACGGCTTTTTGCAGGTGCTCTGGCTCATGACCGGCCGAAATCTGCACCCGGATCCGGGCTTTGCCCTTCGGTACCACGGGGTAGAAGAACCCAATCACGTAAATACCTTCCTGCAACAACCGGGCGGCAAATTCCTGCGCCAGCGGAGCGTCGTAAAGCATAATGGGAACAATGGGGTGCTCGCCGGGCAGAATATCGAAACCGGCCGCCGTCATAGCCTCGCGGAAATACCGGGTATTGGCTTCGAGCTTATCGCGCAGAGCGGTTGAACCTTCGAGCATATCGAGCACTTTGAGCGATGCCCCTACAATGGTTGGTGCCAGGGTGTTGGAAAACAGATACGGCCGTGACCGCTGACGCAGCAACTCCACAATCTCTTTGCGGGCGGCCGTAAAACCTCCCGACGCGCCACCGAGAGCCTTGCCGTAGGTGCCCGTGATAATGTCGATGCGTCCCAGCACGTTGCGATACTCCGGCGTACCCCGGCCCGTTTTACCGATAAAGCCGCTGGCGTGGCACTCATCTACCATCACCATAGCCCCGTACTGGTCGGCGAGGTCACAGATTTTGTCGAGCTGAGCAATAGTACCGTCCATCGAAAACACACCGTCGGTCACAATCAGCGTCCGGCGAGCCGACGAAGCCGCCTGCAACTGCGCTTCGAGGTCAGCCATATCGTTGTGTTTGTACCGGAACCGCTTGGCCTTGCACAACCGAATCCCGTCGATGATCGATGCGTGGTTCAGTTCGTCGGAGATAATAGCGTCTTCTTCGTTGAGCAGGGGCTCAAACACACCGCCGTTGGCATCAAAAGCAGCCGCGTACAGAATACAGTCTTCGGCTCCGACAAACTCGGCCGTCCGGCGTTCGAGTTCCTTGTGAATGTCCTGCGTGCCGCAGATAAACCGCACCGACGACATACCGAAACCGTGGCTGTCGAGGGTTTTATGGGCTGCTTCGACCACCTCAGGGTGCGACGACAGGCCGAGGTAATTGTTGGCGCAGAAATTGAGCACCTCGCGGCCATCGTGCACGGCAATAACCGACGACTGGGGCGATACAATAATCCGCTCCGACTTGAACAGACCGGCTTCTTTGATACTATCGAGTTCTTGCTGAAGTTGTTCTTTGATGCTTCCGTACATGGTGTTTAAACGGTTGCGACCAGCGGCTGGTAAGCCGGGGTCAGGTTGGTAATCATTTCGTGCGTCATCCGGGGCAAGTCAAACGCGGGTTTCCAGCCCCAGTCCTGCCGGGCCACCGAATCGTCGATGCTCCGGGGCCACGACTCGGCAATGGCCTGCCGAAAATCGGGCTTGTACACGGTCGAAAACTCCGGGAAATACGCCTGAATGGCGGCAGTCAGCTCGGCGGGTGTGAAACTCATACCCGCCAGATTGTACGACGTACGCACGCTGATGCGGTCGGCGGGGGCCTCCATCAGTTCGAGAGTAGCCCGCAGGGCATCGTCCATGTAAATCATGGGCAGGCGGGTGTCTTCGGCCAGAAAGCATTCAAACGGCAGCCCCTGCACAGCCGCGTGGAAAATCGACACGGCATAATCCGTAGTGCCGCCACCCGGCATCGACTGGTAGCTAATGACGCCCGGATACCGCAGCGAGCGCACATCGAGCCCATAACGCTTGTGGTAGTAAAGCGACCAGTTCTCAGCGGCTACCTTGCTGATTCCGTACACCGTAGCGGGGTCGAGCGGGCTGCTTTGGGGCGTCTCGTCTTTGGGCGCGTGCTCGCCAAAGGCCGCAATGGAGCTGGGTACAAATACCTTCCGAACCTGATACTGCCGCGACACTTCGAGCACGTTGAGCAGGGTCTGCATGTTGAGGTTCCAGGCCCAGAGGGGATCACCCTCGCCTTTGGCCGACAACACAGCCGCCAAATGGTAAATCTGCGTGACCCGATACCGGCGTACTATGTCGGTAAGGGCATCGGGTTTTGTGGCATCCAGCACCTCAAACGGGCCCGATTCCACCACCGGGGGGCGCAGGTCGGTAGCCACCACGTGGCCAACACCAAACTGAGCCTGCAACTGCGGGAGCAGGGCCGTTCCGATTTGCCCGTTGGCTCCGATAACTAATACGGTTTCGCGCTGCATAAGACGTTAAGTAAGGGTGTGATGAAGTAAGTTTCGTTGATGAAAACGCAATTCGACAACAGCGTCTATTTACGGAGCAAAGTTATTTTTACAGGGAATAAGTAGTGCGTTTCTGAATAAATCCGTGAATTTTATGGCCATATCAGTTTTAAGCCGTAAGCCTTTCGACAACCCACTCTGTTTTTAAGCCACCTATAGAAAATTTTTCGGCATGGAAACCTTAGACGATACCGACAAGAAACTCCTGCGCCTGTTGCAGCAGGACGCCAAGCTCACCACCAAGGAGCTGGCGTCGCATCTGGGCCTCACACTGTCGCCGGTTTATGAGCGCATCAAACGGCTCGAAACCCTCGGCTACATCAAGCAGTACATTGCCGTGCTCGACAAAAGTCTGCTCGGTCAGCCCATCACCACGTTCTGTCAGGTATCTATGCGCTACCACGACAAAGCGTTTATCGACAAGTTTGAGGAAGAGGTCCAGAAACTGGAAGAAGTGCAGGAATGCTACCACATGGCCGGGCAGGTGGATTTTATGCTCAAGATTCACGTAGCCAGCCTGGCCGAGTACCACGATTTTGTGAAGTACAAGCTCTCCCAGATCGAGAACATCGGCGTACTCAACAGCACGTTTGTGCTTAAAGAAATCAAGCACAACTTAGGGTATCATATTCCGTAGCGGAAGAGCTACTCAACGCGGGGCAAAGACCAGCCCTTCCGGATAGCCACTAACCGAAACAAGGTGATAGTACCCGCCGAGAGAACGAAGTTCAGGTTGGTGTCGAGGCCGAGCGCGAGGCCAGCCAAATACAGAATAGCCCCCGCCAGACAGGGCGTTGCGTACAGTTGCCGGTCGAAAATAAGGGGCAAGTCGTTGACAAGGGTGTCGCGGATCACTCCGCCAAACAGGGCCGAAATGAGACCGAGCAAAATAGCCGCCCACTCGTTTACCCCGTGGGCCAGGGCTTTCTGCATGCCCAGAATCGTGTAGATACCGATGCCGAGGGTGTCAAAAATCAGCAAAGGCCGCCGGAGCATCCCCAGCCACCAGGTACGGCACAAAACGGCAATAAGCACGCTGGCAATAATGACAACCAGGTAGTTCGGGTCGCGAATCCAGGCAATCGGGTGGGCGCCCATGATGATGTCGCGGAGGGTACCACCCCCGATGGCCGTCACGAAACCGACAAAAAATATACTGAACAGGTCGTGGTACATTTTCTTTTGCAGGGCCGATAAAGCGCCGGAAATCGCGAATACGCTTGTACCAATCAGGTCGGTCAGGTACCAAATAGTCATGAATTGGGGGTAGGTTGGTAAACCAGCCGCGAAAGTACGGCATATTTTCGGCGGTTGCGGTGATGGGTTACGCAATCCCTATTCCAGAAAAAAGAGTCACACCCGGCTTTCATAGTCCGATACCATGAAATAATTGTACCTTCAACATTCCTATCGTCTTTTCAACGAGTCATGAACTACGATTTCATCATTGTGGGTGCCGGTTCGGCGGGCTGTGTGTTGGCCAACCGACTTTCGGCCGACCCGTCCGTTTCGGTGCTGCTGCTCGAAGCAGGCGGTCCCGACTCAAAATTCGAAATTCAGATTCCGGCCGCTTACGGCAAACTCCACCGTTCGGCAGTCGATTGGGGGTTCTGGACCGAACCGCAGCAAGCCCTCGACGGACGACGAATTTACCTCCCACGGGGTAAAACCCTGGGCGGGAGCAGCAGTACCAACGCTATGGCCTACGTACGGGGCAACCGCGAAGATTACAACGACTGGGCCCGGCTGGGCAATACTGGCTGGAGTTTCGACGAGGTGCTCCCCTACTTTATACGGTCGGAGCACAACGAACAGGCCGGGCAGCTCGACGCGGGCTATCACGGCACCGGTGGCCCGCTGAACGTTACGTTTGCCCAGACCTTTCGGACGCCGGTAGCCCCCGCGTTTGTACAGGCCTGCGAACAGGCAGGCATTGCGCCCAACCCCGATTACAACGGAGCCAATCAGGCCGGGGCTGGCTTCTTTCAGTTTACCATCAAAGACGGCAAGCGGCACAGCACCGCGAGTGCGTTTCTGAAACCGGTACTGAACCGACCCAATCTGAAGGTCATTACCCACGCCCTCACTCAGCGGGTTATTCTGCAACAGGGCCGGGCCACGGGGGTCGAGTTTATCACCGGCAAAAGCACCACGCAGACGGCCACCGCCCGGCGCGAGGTGATTCTGTCGGCAGGGGCGTTTCAATCACCCCAACTACTCATGCTATCGGGGATTGGGCCTAAAGATGAGCTAAAACGGCACGGTATCGACCCCAAACACGAGCTGCCGGGCGTGGGTCAGAACCTCCAGGACCACTTGTTCACGGCCGTCAGTGCGCTCTCGTCGCAACGCGGTAGCACGAGCAATTTTCACTTGGCTCCTATGCGGCAGGTGCTTGCCCTCACGCGGTATTTTATGGGCCGTAAAGGACCGTTGAGCACCAGTCCGCTCGAAGCCTACGCCTTTACCAACCAGCTCGACCCCACGGGCCGGGTGGACCTGCAACTGCACTTTGCCCCCATTCACCTCGGCGACCAATACAACGTGGATTTGTACGACCAGAACACGTTCCCGCATACCGATGGCTACACGATTCTGCCCACGCTGCTCCGCCCCGAAAGCCGTGGGTACGTGGGTCTGCGCTCGGCCAACATAGCCGACGCTCCCGTGATTCAGCCTAATTTTCTGACCGCCGAAAACGACCGGGCTCTTCTGATGGGCGGTATCCGGCGGTCGTTGGAAATTATGGAGGCTGATGCGTTCGGGCCGTTCCGCCAGCGGATTCAGACGCCCCCCAACCGCTCCGACGAGGGGCTTTGGCATCATATTCTGAACCAGCTCGAAACCGTGTATCACCCGGTCGGCACTTGCAAAATGGGCATTGACGACATGGCCGTGGTCGACCCTCAACTGCGGGTGCAGGGCGTAGAAGGCTTACGCGTGATTGATGCGTCGGTGATGCCTCAGGTGGTGTCGGGCAATACCAATGCGGCCGCCATCATGATTGGCGAAAAAGGGGCCGACCTGGTGCTGGGGCAAACGGCTCAGATTTCGGCCAGCCAGCCCAAATTGCGCTCCACAATCTGAAACACCACTACGTCGGGTTTTTCCTGCTGCACCACGGCCGGGCTGAGGTAACTGCTACGGGCAAAATACGACTCCCGGAAGTACCCCGCCAGCAGGGGCATCATGCTGTGACTGAACGAGTCACCAATAAACAGGAGCTTCGGCGCACGGGGATTCGGGCCCACAAAGCGGGTGCTCGGAAACCCCGTAGCGCGGGGGCCAGTTTCGGTATTAGGCACCTCGGCCGTTTGGCGGGCCGTAATGGCCGGGGCTGTTTTGATCTCGTAAAACACCGGATCGCGGATGTCGTCCTGCAGGGCCATCATCCGAACCAAATCTCCGCTGCCCCCGCGCATTCGGGTGATTTGGTAATCGGCCGGACGCACGGGCAACATCGCTGGAAAATCAGGCGCAATCCGGTTCAGCAACCGGGCCGAGCCCACCAGCGTGCCGTAATCGTTCCAATGGGTATCGGTCTGGTAATACACCACATCCCGCTTTTTGGCCGCCAGCAGGGTGTCGCGCAAATCAATAAACGGCACCTGTCCCTGTTTCTCAATAGTTTGGCGGAGTACATCGAGCCGCGAGGGTGCCTTGTACGCAACGCGGTCGGGCAGAAATTCGGGATAGATACTGTGCGAATCGGGTGCAATGAGTACGTACAGCCGGATACCCTGCGCGGCCAGTTCGGCCTGTCGCCGGAGCAGATGCGTACTGATAAGCCGGGCCGAATCGGCCGAGAGCGGCATAAGACCCCGGTGTTGCTTCACCACATTGTTGTAGCCATCGCCCAGAAAAAACCAGCCCTCTTTGCCCACCACTACTTTTTCGGGCAGGGGCGACCCGCCCAAGCCCCAATACTGCCAGCGGCTGTAGGCATAAAACAAGGCGTTGCGCCACCCGAAATTCTCTTTGTAATACTGATCGAACTGCCGCACAAAGCTGTTGATGTGCGGAAAATGGAAAGCCGGCATCCCACCAGCCCGGCGGTTTTCGGTACTCTCGAACCGGGCCGACAAGCCCAGCAGCTGATCGAGCGTAGGCAGCAGCAACAGCAGTCCAAAGCCAAAAGCGAGTATGCGGAATCGGGGGTTGTTCATAGCGTAAAGCCGGGTTTGTCAGACGGCGAAAAACAGAGGTATGGATGGCTTAACGGCCGGTTGCCAACTCAGAACCGGAAATAAATAAACGGGTTGTACGTGTCGGCGGCTAAGTACATGACCGCAGCGATAAACAGGCCAAACAACCCCATCGAGTACACCACCTCCCGAACGGCCACGGCGGGCAAGCTCTGCCAGAACCGCTGAAACCGGTGGTACACAGGTGTAGCCAGCACCACAGCGAGGCCCAGCGATACCAGCACTTCAGTATTGATGAAAAACGAAAGCGGATAAGCCACATCGGCCGGGCTTGCGCTCAGGCCAGCCATCTTGCTCAGATACGCCAGCGCGCTGCTCAGATCGACCGCCCGGAAAAATACCCAGCCTACCAGTACCACCAGCAGGGTGTACACATGCCCCACTGCGGCCGGGGCACGCTCAAGCCGCTTACCCAGTCCGGCGCGTTCAATCAACAGAAATACACCGTGGTAGAGGCCCCAGACAATGAAATTGAGACTCGCCCCGTGCCACAGGCCCGTCACAAAAAACACAATCAGGAGGTTGCGATAGGTTTTAAACTCCCCGCCCCGGTTGCCTCCCAACGGGATATACACATAATCGCGGAACCAGCTCGACAGCGAAATGTGCCACCGACGCCAGAAATCCTGAATAGACCGGGCGATGTACGGATAGTTGAAGTTTTCTTTGAAATCGAACCCCACCATTTTACCCAGACCGATAGCCATATCGGAGTAGCCCGAAAAGTCGAAGTAAATCTGGAAGGTGTACGCCACAATACCCAGCCAGGCCGTAGCCGTGCTGATGTCAGACAGTTGCGCGTTAAAAATCTGGTCGGCGAGGCTGGCAAACGTGTTGGCCAGAAGAATTTTCTTGGCCATACCGATGATAAACCGCTCGGCCCCAACACCAAACTTTTCGATGGTCACGTGCCGTTCTTCCAGTTCGGGGGCAATGTCGGCGTAACGCACAATAGGCCCGGCTATCTGATGCGGAAACATGGCGACGTAGGTGCCGTAATTGATAAAGCTCTTGTTGGCCCGGATACGCCCCCAGTAAATGTCGAGCGTGTATGAGATACCCTGAAACGTGTAAAAACTAATGCCAATGGGCAGGGCAATAGCCGCCAGTTCGATGTTGTCGGCTCCGGGCAGACTCAGGGCCTCGGCAAAGCCCCGCACCGATTCTACAGCGAAGTTGCTGTACTTGTAATAAAACAGCAACGACAGGCTCCCCACCAACGAAAGCCACAAACCGGCCGTTCGTTTGCCCTGCTCAATCAGCCGCCCGGCTATGAAATTGATACCCGCCGACAAGAGCAGAATCAACACAACGATACCTTCTCCCCAGGCGTAAAATACCAAACTGGCCGCAAACAAAAACGCGTTTTTAAAGCGTGTGGGCAGCAGGTAGTAGATAAACAGAAAGGTGGGCAGGTACAGAAAAAGGAATATGGCCGAGCTAAAGAGCATGGGAAAGGACTACGTTTCGGGACCAAAATTAACAATCCGCCAACAAAGCCCACGTATCTCTTAGCGAAGGGGGCAGAGTGCCCTTTGGTGCTACCCTCCGCTCTCCCTCGAAAAGGTCTGAATTAGCAGACGTTACAAGCCCCCTTGATTAGTCAGGGCAAACGTTTTCAACACCCCCTCATGAATTCAGGAGGGGGCCTGGGGGTGGTGACCCGGCCCCACAAAAAACAACCCGGCCACTACAGCGACCGGGTTGAACAAGCCTACATGGCCACACCCGTTTAGAAGAACGAAATACGGAACACAAACGGACTTCCGTAAATAGCCTGATTGAGTCGGTTACCATTGTAATTCAGATTGTACAGGGCCGTGATATTCACCCCCGCCAGTCGGCCCACACGCTGCGAAAACGTGAGGCCCAGCAATGGAGCCGTTACGCTTGCCGTTTGCCGACCGCCGTTGATGTTATCGATCACCTGAATGGCACTGTTATCGACCTCACCATGCAGGTACAGGTTCGGAATGACCGAGGGCAGTGCCTCAAACATCACAAACCCCCGCGCCCCAAACTGATTGTACGTCTCAAACGGAATGGTGCGGCCCGTAACCCGGTCAATGGCTTTGTAGCGCGTGTAGGTGTAGCTACCGCCAATGCCCAGCACCAGCCGCTCCGACGCCTGATACGCCACCACCGGGGCAGCCCCCAGACTAAACGGGTTACCAAACCGAAACCCGGTAATGCCGCCACCCACGCGCAAACGCTGCCAGAACGGCAACGGCCGACCCTCGGGCGTTTGCGTACGGAGGGGCTCGTACCCCTGATTACCCCGCTCCCGGTCTTCGGGGTCTTCGGTGATTTGCCCAAAAGCCATGCCGCTGCTCAACAGCGCAACAGCCAGTAAAATACGACGAATATGTCTCATGGTTCGTTTATAGTGTGCAGCTCGCGGAGTAGGTTCGGCCCATGAGCCCGGTTGGGGGCAGCACGAGCACCGAGGCTCCGCAAACTAAATGAAAGAACGAAAAAGGGGTACCCGAAATTTTTTAGAACACAAACTGCTTTACCTCGGCATCGTTTAAGAGCCGCTTGATACACTTTTCGTGGGCTTTATCGGGGCCCGACACCCGCCATTGTCCGATAATCTCATTACCAATACGCTCCTGACGCCCGCGTCGTGGCACCAGCCCGCACTCTTCAAACAACCGCTCGTAATGTTGCAGCGTTTTGTTTTTAAAGGTTGTCACGATTTTATAATCGCGCTGCTGGTTTTTGGAGCCAATCCAGTTGGAAGTTCCTACCATGAGCCAGAGCGTAGCCAGTACTACCGCAGCTCCCAACAGCCCGATGTCGTAATGCCCACCGCCGATGCACATGCCCAGGGCCCCCACCGCCCAAACGGTAGCGGCCGTTGTCAGGCCCCGCACCCGGTTGTCTTCCTTAAACACGATTCCCGCGCCCAGGAAACCAATCCCGTTCACAATATTGGCGGCAATCCGGTCGCCGGAGTCACCGATGCGCTCCGAAGCCAGCGTAAACAAAGCCGCCCCCACACAAATCATAATCATGGTCCGAAACCCCGCAGCCTTGCTGTGGTATTCGCGCTCAACCCCGATCAGGCCACCCACCAGCAGGGCCACCAGCAATCGGTACATATCTTCCTCGACAAAATTCATGGCTGAATGGTTGGTAAAAAACAACGAATCGACGGGCAAGCTACCCAAATCTTCTGGCCCATTAACAAGCCAACGAATGATTGGTTTCCAGAAACCTAATTCCGTTGAAAACCGTTAGCCTACAGATACGGTTTGCTTAACTTTCTGAATGAACACAACCTCCGGGAACCTTGCGGAAACAGGCCCAATCGTCGCTATTGACGACCTCGATCCGAAGCAGTACATCCTTATCAAAGGAGCAAAGGTACACAACCTGAAAAATGTTGACGTTGCCATTCCCCGTAATAAACTGGTGGTCCTGACGGGCCTCTCAGGCTCCGGCAAATCATCGCTCGCGTTCGACACCCTGTTTGCCGAAGGCCAGCGCATGTACGTGGAGAGTTTGAGCAGCTACGCCCGCCAGTTTTTGGGTCGGATGGAAAAACCCGAAGTGGAGTATATCCGGGGCGTGTCGCCCGCCATTGCTATCGAGCAAAAAGTATCGACGCGCAACCCCCGCTCTACGGTCGGCACCAGCACCGAAATTTACGATTACCTCAAACTGCTCTTCGCCCGGGCAGGTACTACCTACTCGCCCGTGTCGGGCCGAGCGGTGCGCCGGGATACCGTGACCGACGTGGTCAACTATATTTTTGCGCAGGCCGCCCCCCCCGACCAACCCACCGAGCGGGTCATGATTACCACGCCCCTGCTCATTCATGAGGGCCGCACGCTGGAGTACGAACTCAGGATTCTGTTGCAAAAAGGCTACACGCGGGTGGTGATCGACAACGGTACAACCGACCGGCCCGACCGACAGGTGCGGCAGATTGAAGACCTGCTCGAACTCCCCACCGACGAACTGAACGCGCTCGCCAACACGGCCCCGCTCGAACTGCTCGTTGACCGCGGTACGGTACTGCTCGATGATAATGGCCAACCCGACGAAGATACGCAGTACCGATTCTCGGATTCGGTACAAACGGCTTTCAACGAGGGCGACGGCACTTGCCGCGTTGATGTGGTGAGCCGGGGCGAGTCGCAGCTATTTTCAGATAAGTTCGAACTTGACGGGATTGCGTTCGAAGAGCCGAGCGTGAATCTGTTCACGTTCAACAACCCCTACGGAGCCTGCCGCAGATGCGACGGTTTCGGGAAGGTACTGGGCATTGACCCCGATTTGGTGGTGCCCGACAAAAATCTGTCGGTGTTTGAAGGAGCCATTGCCCCCTGGCGGAGCGAGAAAATGAGTGAGGAGTTTCTGAAACCCCTGTTGCGCAATGGTATTCGGTTCGACTTCCCCATTCACCGACCTTTCAAAGACCTTACGCCGGAGCAGAAAGATTTGCTCTGGACAGGCAACGCGTACTTTTCGGGCCTGCACGATTTCTTTGTGTGGGTCGAAAGCCAAACGTTCAAGGTGCAGTACCGGGTGATGCTCTCGCGATACCGGGGCAAAACCACCTGCCCCGAATGCCGGGGCTCGCGCTTGCGCAAAGACGCCAGCTATGTAAAACTGACCGGCAACGATGGCCATAAAATCTCGATTACCGATCTGGTTCTCATGCCGATCACCGAGGTAGCGGCTTACTTCCGCGCCCTCGACCTGCCCGCAACTACCCAGAAAGTAGCCGGTCGGATTCTGGTCGAAATTCGGAACCGGCTCGATTATATGGAACGCGTGGGGCTGGGCTACCTGACCCTCAACCGGCTCACCAATACCCTGTCGGGCGGTGAGTACCAGCGCATTAAACTGGCTACCTCGCTTGGTTCGGCCCTGGTAGGCTCTATGTATATTCTGGACGAACCGAGCATTGGCCTCCACCCGCGCGATACCCGCCGACTCGTGAGCGTACTCGAATCTCTGCGCGACATGGGCAATACCGTGATCGTGGTTGAGCACGAAGAAGAAGTGATGCGGGCCGCCGACCAACTGATCGACATTGGCCCCGAAGCCGGCACCGGCGGAGGGCATTTGGTGTTTCAGGGCTCCTTAAGGAGCGAGGAGCGAGGAGCGAGGAGTGAGGAGATAGAGCTCGCGCAAGCAACTCCTCACTCCTCACTCCTCACTCCTCACCGTCCGGTAGCCTTGCCCTTCCATTCCCACACCCTCGACTTCCTGACGGGCCGCGAAACCATCGCGACGCCCACGTTCCGGCGGAAGGGTATGCATTTTATCGAGCTGAAAGGTGCCAACGAGAACAACCTCAAGCACGTAGACGCCCGGTTTCCGCTCAATACCCTGACGGTGGTCACGGGCGTGTCGGGCTCAGGTAAGAGTACGCTCATCCGAAAAGTGCTGTATCCGGCGCTGGCCCGCCTGAAAGGTGAAGGCTCCGAAGAAGCAGGCCGCTACAGCGAACTTACCGGTAGCCTCGATCAGATCACGGCCATCGAGATGATCGATCAGAACCCGATTGGCAAATCGAGCCGCTCAAACCCCGTCACGTACATCAAAGCCTACGATTATCTTCGGCAGGTGATGTCGGAGCAACCTATTTCAAAAGCTCGCGGCTACAAGCCGAGTCAGTTTTCGTTTAACGTCGACGGGGGGCGCTGTGAGGTTTGTCAGGGTGAAGGCGAGGTAAAGGTAGAGATGCAGTTCATGGCCGACATTTACCTCAAATGCGAGGGCTGCAACGGTCGGCGGTTCAAGCAGGAGGTGCTCGAAGTAACGCTCCACGGCAAAAACGTGGCCGATATTCTGAGCATGACCGTGGATGAAGCCATTACTTTCTTCCGCGAAGCCGACCCCAAAATGGCCGACAAGCTACAACCCCTGCAAGAGGTTGGGCTGGGTTATGTGGGGCTGGGGCAATCGGCCAACACCTTGTCGGGTGGTGAGGCTCAACGGGTGAAACTGGCGTCGTTTCTGAGCAAAGGGAATCCTAACAAAGGCGGCACCCTGTTCATTTTCGACGAACCGACCACGGGTCTGCATTTTCACGACATCCGAAAACTGCTCAAGGCCATCAACGCCCTCGTGGATCAGGGCGACTCGGTGATTATCATTGAGCACAATATGGAAGTCATCAAAAGTGCCGACCATATCATCGACCTGGGTCCTGAAGGGGGCGAAACGGGCGGGTATATCACCTTTGCGGGTACACCCGAAGAGATGGCCCAACTCCCCGAAGGACAAAACTACACGGCTGATTTCCTGCGGGAGAAATTGTAACGTATTGCCCAATCCCCTATTGTTGTCTAATTTTGGCCGTTTTTGTGTGAGAACCCGGGACTTCCCAACTCGTACAGAAACCCTAACGGATAGATCACTCGAATTACTATGAGAGAAATACAGTTTCGCGAGGCCCTGCGGGAGGCTATGTCCGAAGAAATGCGCCGGGACCCGAAGGTTTTCCTGATGGGCGAAGAGGTGGCCGAATACAACGGTGCCTACAAAGTCAGTCAGGGTATGCTCGACGAGTTCGGACCGGATCGCGTATGGGACACCCCCATTGCTGAGCTGGGCTTTGCCGGTATTGGCGTCGGAGCGGGTATGAACGGTCTGCGGCCCATTATCGAGTTCATGACGTTTAACTTCTCGCTCGTTGCCATCGATCAGGTGATCAACAGCGCGGCCAAGGTCATGTCTATGTCGGGCGGGCAGTACTCATGCCCAATCGTATTCCGCGGCCCCACCGGTAACGCCGGTATGCTGTCGAGCCAGCACTCTCAGAACTTCGAGAACTGGTACGCCAATACGCCCGGCCTGAAAGTGGTGGTTCCGTCGAACCCCTACGACGCGAAAGGTCTGCTTAAATCAGCCATTCGCGACGATGACCCCGTGATTTTCATGGAGTCAGAGCTAATGTACGGCGACAAAGGTCAGGTGCCCGAAGAAGAATACCTTATTCCGATTGGCAAAGCCGATGTGGTACGCGAAGGCAACGACGTGACCATCGTTTCGTTTGGTAAAATGATGAAGGTAGCCAATCAGGCGGCCGAAGAATTAGCCAAAAACAACATCTCGGCCGAGGTAATCGACCTGCGTTCGGTGCGCCCGATTGATTACGCTACCATCATCAACTCGGTGAAGAAAACCAACCGGTGTGTGATTGTGGAAGAAGCGTGGCCATTGGCCGCCATCTCGTCGGAGCTGACGTACAACATTCAGCGTAACGCGTTCGATTATCTGGATGCACCGGTAGTTCGGGTGAACAGCCTCGACTTGCCGCTTCCGTACGCACCATCACTCATCGAGGTGATTCTGCCCAACGTGAAGAAAACCTTGCAGGCCGTTGATTCGGTTATGTACAAGAAATAAGCTGTCAAGCTGATTTTCCGGGCCCCGGTATCGTGCAGGTATCGGGGCTTTTTTGTGAGGTGAAATGGCATACATCGTACTTACTGAGACGCGATAGGTTGCATCTCTACGAATTGGATACTACTTATCACGGACGTTTACAGTACCGGACATTCGGACTTCAGACATTAGACGTTAGACTTACTACCATTCTGTAGGGAGGTTCAACATCTAATGTCCAGTAGTGAGACGCACGGTCAATTTCTTGAATAAAAAAAGCCCAAACCGGGTGGCCTGAGCTTTTGCAAAGTTTATACATCGTAAACGCGCGGAGGCACGCAGATATTTTGCAGTTGAAAAATAGTTTAATAATTTACCATAAAACAACTGATGTAACTAACACTATCCTCAAACCGTGCGTATCGAAACCAAGGTGATTTACGAGATCACCATGCAACATATTGGCTCGCTCAACACACTCCGGCAACGCGAACCGAACACTATCTTTTTCTCAAACCTGAAAAAAGCCGTTGAGGCCATCACGGCCGAACTCCTCGTGAACAACTGGCCTCTGAAAGTAAACTACACGGCCGTGTATAGGGGCGTAAAACAACGAAAATTTTACTCCTGCGACTTCGACGTAGCTGGTACCAAAGTGTTTCGAATTAAGGTAGTACCACGGGTGCTCAATCCGGCCTTACCCCGACTGGGTATCGACGAAAACCCGATTCGGTGAGACCGGCCGCTTAGTGCGCAGGCTCACCCGCTTCAATCAAGGTTGGTGCTGCTTTCTTGATGGCAGCAATGCCCCCCTCTACGTTCACCACGTTATCGAAGCCCCGTGCTTTCAGGATTGAGTTGGCCACCATCGACCGGTAGCCACCCGCGCAATGCACGTACACCGGTCCCGTGCGCGGAATAGCCGCCATGTAGTCGTTGAGGGTGTCGAGCGGCAGGTTCTCGGCACCGGCAAGGTGCTCCGGCCCAAATTCAACTGGTTTACGCACATCGACCACCGGGGCTGCGGGGTTCTGAGCGTGCCGCTGCACAAACTCCTCCGCCGAAATCGACTCCACCGTGTCGATCTCTTTACCGGCCAACTGCCAGCTGGCAAACCCACCTTCGAGGTAGCCCACGCAATTGTCGTACCCAACCCGCGCCAGCCGCAACACGGTTTCTTCTTCCTTACCCACGGGGGTAATCAGCGCAATGGGTTGTTCCAGATCAGGAATAAGAGCTCCCACCCACGGGGCAAACTGCCCGTTGAGGCCAATATTGATCGCGTTAGGAATAAAACCAGCCGTAAATTCGGCAGCCTCGCGAACATCGAGCATCAGGGCCCCGGTACCATTAACAGCCGCTTCGAACGCATCGGGCCCGAGCGATTGGCTCCCCCGCTGCATCACCTGATCGATAGACTCGTAGCCCTCCTTGTTGAGCCGGGCGTTCTGCGCAAAGTACAGCGGAGCCTGCGTGAGCCCGTCGAGCACCTGCGTCACAAACTCCTCTTTCGAGCGGGCCTGCAAAGCGTAGTTGAACCGTTTCTGATTGCCCAGCGTATCGGTGGTTTCCTTGCTCATATTCTTGCCACAAGCCGACCCCGCCCCGTGTGCCGGGTACACAATCAGGTCGTCGGGCAGGGGAATAATCTTGGTTTGCAGGCTATCGTAAAGCATACCGGCCAAATCCTGTTCGGTCAGGTCGCCTTTGATGGCCAGATCAGGTCGGCCCACATCGCCAATAAACAGGGTATCGCCGGTAAAAATGGCATGAGGGCGGCCGGTTTCGTCGAGCAGCAGGTAGGTTGTCGATTCCAGCGTGTGGCCGGGCGTGTGCAACACCCGAATTCGGAGCTTACCCACGTTGAACTCTTCGCCATCGCGGGCTACGTAAGCCTCATAACCGGTTTTAGCGTTCGGGCCGTACACAATAGTCGCACCGGTTTTGCGGGCCAGGTCGATATGGCCCGATACAAAATCGGCGTGAAAATGAGTTTCAAACACATACCGAATCTGTGCACCGGCCTGTTCGGCCTTACGCATGTACGGCCCGGTTTCGCGCAACGGGTCAATCACCGCAGCCTCACCTTCGCTTTCAATGTAATAAGCTCCCTGCGCCAGGCAACCCGTGTATAGTTGTTCGACAATCATAGTCCGTCTTCAGTTTACAGTCTTCGGTTTAGAGTTTTCAGTTGGGGTTGAGTCAAAGTTAATTAGAACACATGAGATCAACCTTTAACTAGCTCTAAATCAATTCCTTCAAAATAATGTATCCCGCTACGGCCAACACAAACCAGCCGAACCCTTTCTTAAGCTGGTCGGGGGCTACAAAACGGGCCAGGTACATACCCAGAAAAATACCGACGATGGATAACCCGGTAAATGGCAAGAGAAAATCCCAGTTGAGCCGCGTGTGCTGAAGGTCGCCCAGTAACCCGACAAACGAGTTGACAGCGATAATCAGCACGGATGTGGCCACGGCTCGGTGAATGGGCAACCCCGCCAGTAGCACCAGCATCGGTACGATCAGAAACCCACCCCCAGCCCCTATGGTTCCGGTAAGCAGGCCAACCGCCAGCCCGTCGAGGGCCAGGGTACCGTAGCGCGGCCGACCGTCGCGGGCCTCGCCCTGTTCGGGTTTCTGGTTGCGGATCATGGCGCGGGCGGCCATCACCATCACGAAGGCGAAAAAAAACAAAATGGCGTCTTCTTTAGCCAGGTAAGTATCGCCAAAACGGAAGATCGGGTCGGGCAAAGCAGGCACCAGAAACCGGCGCGACAGGTACACCGACAAAAACGAAGGCAAAGCAAAGGCCAGCGTTGTGCGCAAGTCGACCCGACCCTGCCAAAGGTGATTAACAGAGCCCACCATCGACGTAACCCCAACTACGAACAACGAGTAGGTAGTAGCCAGCAAGGGCGAAATTCCGAACCCATACACAAAAATTGGCACAGTCAGAATAGACCCGCCCCCGCCCGCCAGCCCGATTACCAGACCAACGAGCAAAGCAGCTGCATACCCAAAAAACGCTCCTCCTGTCATACCGAATAAAGAGTAACAACACCGCCTGTCGGGTGTGCCTGCCGCCTGAATTAATTGCTACCTTTGTACACCTCGCCACACCAAACTAAACGTAGGTCACAAACGTTATTGATTCGTAAACGCGACGCACATGTTACTTAAGATTCTGTTCATCATTGCTCTGCTCATCGCTTTTGTGCCCCCTGTCCGCCGGTTTGTCTTTTACCTGCTGGTTGGCCGTCAATTGGTGAAAGAGCAACGTCGCCAGACTCCTCCGCGTCGTCGGGAAGGCGACACCAAAGTCGATTACGTGCCACCCCGGCCCGACTCTCCTTACAAAGGTGGCGAATACGTGGATTACGAAGAGGTTAAATAAGTTTTGGATAACCAGCCAACTGTAAACAGAAGACTGTAAACTCGCCTTTAGTTTTCAGGTCGGTATTTTACGGCCTGCCCACTGAGCAGATAGCCATTTACCGTGGCGGTTGTGTAATACGTGTATTTCACATTGATGAGTGCATCGGCCCCGGCGCGCTGGGCTTCGAGCGTCATTTTAGCCAGCAGTAACTCTTTATCCTGCATGGTATTGCCCCGGCTCAACATACGACCATCCTGATTTTGACGCCGGTCGAGCGGTAACTCCTGTCGACTCTCCATCTCCTGCACCACATCATAAGGCCGGTACGGGCGTTCGTTCTCGTAAAAAACATCAATGGGGTATTTCGGGCCCGTCGAGATCGGAATAGCGGGCCGGAAACAACCGGTCAGTGAAAACAATAATCCTCCCAGAAGGAATATCCAGCGTAGCATACGTACTTAGACAGAATTAAATGTATAATGGATAGTGTAAATCGTTACAATGAAAAAGCTGATTATCAATAGGTAAGTCAATTCCCCATTATGCATTTTACATTACCCATTCGCTTATGAAGTGTAGTGGTTTACTAATCCGTTAGAGCGAAGCCAGTACCTCGGCCACCACCCGTGGGTAATGCGCGTGTTCGAGCACCTGCACTTTGCGGGCTACCTCGTCGGGGGTATCGGTCGGCGCTACGGGACAGCTTGCCTGATAAATAACCGCCCCCTCGTCGTAGTGTTCGTTGACGAAGTGAATCGTAATGCCGGATTCGGGCTCACCGGCGGCCACCACAGCCTCGTGCACAAAATGGCCGTACATACCCTTACCGCCAAATTTGGGCAACAGAGCCGGGTGAATATTGACAATCCGGTTCGGGAAAGCCTGCACCAGCGAGCCGGGTACGAGCCACATAAAACCAGCCAGCACAATCAGGTCGACGGCCTGATTCTGTAGCAATTCGGTGATCTGATTAGTCTGGTAAAACGTCGGGCGGTCAAACACGACCACCGGCGCATGTACCCGCCCCGTACCGAAGCCCCGGCGAGCGCGGTCGATTACCCCGGCTTTGGGGTTATTAGTCAAAACAAGGCTTACCGATACGCCCTCCTGATCGGCGAAATAGTCGGCTATTTTTTCGGCATTACTACCGGATCCTGATGCGAAAAGGGCTATTTTTTTCAAAATGTGTACTATTCAGCGATGAACGATGAGTGATGAACGATGAGTAAGCTCAATAAGCACACGATGATAAAAACTCATCACTCATCGTTCATCACTCATCACTTAACTTACGGGCCGAAATTACGAGGTTTTTGTAACTTTGTCGGAATGCTCCTTCTGCGTTAAGGTATGTTAACAACCCAATCACTAACGTTTGCTTACGGCTCCGACAAACAATTTGTTTTTCCAGACCTTCACTGTGCCGACCGCGAGGCTCTGCTGATCCTGGGTCGTTCGGGCACTGGCAAAACTACCCTGCTCCACCTGTTGGCCCTGCTGCTGAAGCCGCACAAGGGGTCAGTTGTGATTCACAATACCGACCTGACGCAACTTAGCGCGGCCGAGACTGCCGCCTTTCGGGCTAAGCACGTGGGTATTGTGTACCAGAAACCGCACTTCGTGGGGTCGCTGTCGGTACTCGACAACCTCGTACTGGCCAATTATCTGGCCGGGCAACCGCAACATAAAGACCGCGCCCGCCAATTGGCCGCCCAGTTGGGTTTTACCGACCGGCTCGACAAGAAACCCAACCAGCTGAGTCAGGGCGAACAGCAACGGGTAAGCATTGCCCGGGCGGTGATGAACGGGCCGAGTGTTATTCTGGCCGACGAACCGACCTCCAGCCTCGACGACACCAATACCGACCGGGTAATTGATCTGCTACGCCAGCAATCGGAGCAGATTGGGGCCAGTTTGGTAGTTGTTACCCATGATCAACGCCTGAAAGACGCCTTTGCGAATCGAGTCAACTTGTGAAAACTACCCTACTCCTACTCCTTTTACTACCTGTGCTGGCTCAGGCACAGAACCGCCGGAAAAAAGACTTTCTGGTCACGATGACAACGGACTTTGGCACCATGCGGCTTCTGCTGCACGACCAAACCCCAAAACACAAAGACAACTTCATTAAACTCGTCAACGATAAGTTTTACGACGGGCTTCTGTTTCACCGCATCATTGAGCGGTTTATGATTCAGGGGGGCGACCCCAACTCCAAAACGGCCGAAGCCGACCGCCCTCTCGGCAGTGGCGATGTGGGCTACAAGATCCCGGCCGAGTTTGTCCCGGCTCTATTCCACAAAAAAGGAGCTTTGGCCGCAGCCCGCGACGGAAACCCCGAAAAGGCCTCGAGCGGTTGCCAGTTTTACATTGTGCAGGGACGTGTGTGGGACGAGGCTGGTATGCAGCAGCAGATCAGCCGGATTCGGAATATGAATGGCCATGTACCCACTCCCGAACAGCAGAAGGTGTACCAAACGCTGGGTGGCAGCCCCCACCTCGACGGCAATTACACCGTATTCGGGCAGGTAGTTGAGGGGTTGGCGGTAGTCGATAGTATTGCCAAACAACCCCGCTCGGCACAAGACCGCCCTCTCAAAGACGTACGAATGACCGTTTCGGGGAAATGGGTCAAAAAGAAGAAGTTAGCGAAATTATATAACCTGTAGAGACGCAGAACCTTGCGTCTCTACCAGATGCAAGATTCTGCGTGTCTGCCAGACGCAACATCTTGCGTCTCTACCTGAAAATCATGCGTATACTCATTACGGGTGCCAACGGACTGTTGGGCCAGAAATTAGTGGACTTGTTGTCGAATAACCCCGAGGTGGACCTTATTGCAACCGCCCGCGGGGCTAACCGACTGCCCTACACCGAAGGTTACACGTACCGGAGCATGGACATCACGAACGAGCAGGAAGTGCTTGCGGTGATAGGCGACGTACGGCCCGATGCCGTGATTCACGGGGCCGCCATGACCGATGTTGACAAGTGCGAACGCGAAAAAGACGCTTGCTGGGCGCAGAATGTGACCGCCGTGGAATACATTGTGGAGGCTTGCCGGCAAACCGACGCGTTTCTGTGCCATGTCTCCACCGACTTTATTTTCGACGGGGCTGCCGGGCCGTACGATGAGCAGGCTCTGGGCAACCCCATTAGTTTCTACGGCTGGAGCAAGTACGCAGCCGAAAAGGTGGTGATAAACGCCGGACAGGTGGGTAAACCTATTCGCTGGGCCATTGCCCGGACGGTGCTGGTGTACGGCATTGCCCACGATATGAGCCGCAGCAACATTATCTTGTGGGTGAAGAAGTCGCTCGAAGACGGCAAGAACATTCAGGTCGTAACCGATCAGTTTCGGAGCCCAACGCTGGCCGAAGACCTGGCGGCTGGTTGCGCTCTCATTGCCACCCAACAGGCAGAAGGTATCTTTAACATCTCGGGCAAAGAAGTGCTCACGCCCTACGAAATGGCGATTCAAACGGCCGACTTCTTCGGTCTCGACAAATCGTTGATTGCGCAGGCCGATGGCTCTACGTTCAAGCAGATTGCCCGGCGTCCGCCCCGCACGGGTTTCGATATCACCAAGGCCCAAACGGTGCTTGGCTACAACCCGCGCAGCTTCTCGGAGGGCATTGCCATTCTGGCCGAGCAGATTGGGCAGCGCGTGTAGTTTGTCTATATCAGCCTGGCAGACGCTGGAGTAGCGTCTGCCAGGCTGATATAGCGTTATACCGACATCTTCTCGCTTTCAGCTACTAAAGCAGGCTTGCCGGGGATATAATGCCGAAAAAACGAGCCGATCTTCATTTGGAGAACCCCAAAAACGGCTTCTTTGAAAATCTTGGTCGACATTTTGGAGGTGCCTTTAGTGCGGTCAGTGAAGATAATGGGCACCTCAACGAGCCGGAAACCGTATTTCCAGCAGGTAAATTTCATCTCGATCTGGAAAGCGTACCCCACAAACCGAATCCGGTTTTGCAGAATTGTGTCGAGCACCCGGCGCGTGTAGCAGATAAAGCCCGCCGTCGGGTCCATGATGGGCATACCCGTCACAAACCGCACATACACCCCGGCAAAGTACGACATCAGCACCCGGCCCATGGGCCAGTTCACCACGTTGACACCTTTGATATAGCGTGACCCCACGGCCACATCGGCTCCCTCGCGGGCGCAGGCGTGGTACAACCGAATCAGGTCATCGGGGTTATGCGAGAAGTCGGCATCCATCTCGAAAAAGTAGTTGTACCCCTGCGCCATCCCCCACCGGAAACCGTCCAGATACGCCGTTCCTAAACCGAGTTTACCCTTCCGTTCGAGCAGGTGCAAGCGGGCGGCTGTGGCCATACCCGCCATTTCGGCCTGAATGTCGCGCACGACCTGCGCCGTGCCATCGGGCGATCCGTCGTCGACAATCAACAGATCAAACGGGCATTCGTCAGCTCGGCCATTCGGGTCGCGCAGCGAAAACACTTTGCGGATAATGGCTTCAATATTCTCAATCTCGTTGTAGGTCGGGATGACCACCAGGCATTCTCTCACGGCGATAAAAACGAGGGGGGAGGCTCGTTGTTGGTAAAACACAAAGAACCGCGAAGTTCGTGCTTTCTGACTGTTAAAAATTGTTATCGACTATTTTTTTGCCACTACCATAGCCCGGCCCGGTATGGTCAGGTAGTTGATAACCCGGTGCGGTTTGAGCCCGGCCCCGGCTTGCCAGTCTTTTATCTCGGCAATGGAGTAGTTACCGGCCGTACTTGTGAGGCCATAGAACAAATCGGTGGAGCCGCCCACCAGTTCGGGTTTAGCACCGGTTTCGGGCCGGATAAACTCATTGATGATGTAGACCCCACCCGGCCGCAGAGCCCGCGCTACTTTTTGCGCCACAGCCCGGTTTTGTTCGTCGTTGAAATGGTGCGCCAGGCTCGACATTAGAATCACATCATACTGTTCGTGGCCAAAATCGTCGGTGAGGGCGTTGCCCGGCCGGTGCTGTACGCGCTCGCCCAACCCCAGCCGGGCCAGCAACGGGGCCGCCTGCTCAATGGCCTCGGGGAGGTCCAGAATGGTGGAGCGGAGAGCCGGAATCCGGCGGCAAAGCGCCACCGAATGCTGCCCGTGCGAACCGCCAATGTCGAGCATATCGGTAGCCGTTTTGGCAACGGGCGCTTTGCGCCCAAACTCTTTTGCTTCGGTGCCGGTAGCCGCCAGCATAGCGTTCTGGTAGTACTGCCACTGTTCGGCCGTCAGGTGGTCGTGGTAATGAATCCCTTTGCCGGTTTGCAGGTACTCGCCCATTTTATCGAGCCAGGGCCACATTACTCGGTTGTTGAACAGCATCATACCGTACACCGACTCAGGGTTGTCTTTGAGCACCCATTTCCGGGCCGATTTGGTCAGGGTAAACCGCTCGTTTTGGTACTTAAAATAGCGCAGGGCCGTGAGCAGCCCCATCAGCTCGCGGGTGGCTTTGGGGTGCAGGTTGCAGGTTTGGGCAACGGCGGCTACGGTATCGGCCCCGGCAGCCACGGCCTCAAACACCCCTTTGTCGGCGGCTTCGAGCACGGCTTTGGCCACTACGGGCATAATCTGCACGTGGGCGAGTGGCCAGGGCACGATGTCGGCCCGCAGGGCGAGCCATTCGAGGGGGTTGTCGGGAGAAATAGATAGCTGCATGGGGAGGTTAGTGTAGTTTTGGGTTTATGGTTTTTTGTTTATGGTTTGCGCAAACTGGCTTTCGGGCAGGTGTACAACCACCAAACGAGTACCCTGCCGTCAGACGGGTAAACCAGAAATGAACTAACCCAAACCACTGAATTACATAAACACCAAAACCCCGGTAATAGGCCGGAAAAATCTGTTTCCTGACTATTTACCCCCACGCCCGGCACGCTCCAGGCGGTCGAGCGCAAGCACGCGACTGAGGCTCTGCCAGGCCCAATGCAGTTGCTGCTCCATTCGTTGCCAGTCGGCTTCTCGAGGCACCGGATTCCGGCGACGGGCCTCGTCGTACTGCCGGATAGCCTGCGCCCGCAACACGCCATAATCGGCAAACCGGGCCGGGGGTAATCCGTAGAGCGTACCGGCACTTTGGGCCAACGCCCGCGCCAGGTCGTCGTACGAGGAGCGGCTCGGGTTGCGGTGCATCGCCCAGGCTTCCACATCGAGCCGGGCCATAGCCTGCGGGTCGAACGACTCGCCCGACAGCCGTTTGACGGCCGTGTAATAATCAACCAGCAACGGCACAGCAGCTTCGTAATCGGCAGAGGTACTCCCTTCTTTGAGCACAAAAGCGGCTCGACTCGCCTGAAACGCCAGTCCGTACGACCGCCAATACGGTGTGTTGAATTGATTCCGAAGCCCACCCGCCAACTGCCGGTAAAGCGAAACGCGGCCGTTGTTGACGTACGACCGCCAAATGGCCGTTTCGATGCGAGCCACACTATTAGGATCGAATTGTCGGATGCTGTGCGGTCGGGGAATCGCTAAATCGGTCACGACCCAAACCACCAGTCCAACTACGAGTAAAATACCCAACCACCACCCGGCCGAGCGCCGGTTAAACCATCGATTCATTGTAAAACGTTTGACATTCGCCCACGGGGCGCCTATTTGGGCTGCAAGTTACGGAGTTCATCGGGATTGAGATTTTACAACCACCCCCTAGCCCCCTCCTGAAAAACAGGAGGGGGAAGTGCGAGCTTTCAACTTGACTAATTACAGAAGCTTGAAATACGTTTTGCCTTCTATGGCTTACCACATTGACGATCAGAAGGCGAAGACAACACCTTCCACCCCGAATAACAGAAAAATTTTATCCGGTTCCTCAGATTGTCTGGCAAGTCTCCCCCTCTTGTTTTTCAGGAGGGGCCGGTGGTAAAAACGGGTCAGTGTCGGTGGTCCCTCAAAGACCACCTACTTCCCCGAACGGCTTGCTTTATCGTCGGCCGGTTTTTCGTCGAGCGAATAGGTGAGCTTGTTCAGGTAAAACACCTCGCGGGCGTTGAAGCCCTGCCGGGGGTCGTCAATGATTTTCTGAAACCCGCAGGCCAGAAAATAATGCCCGTACCAGGCCGCCAGGTTTTCGTGTTCGCTATCGGTGATTTTCTGCCGTTCGTTGGCACCCACCTTGAGCGAGAAATTCTCACGCTCCCGAATCGTCCGGTTACCCTGCATCACCTCCAGGTTGATTTCGCCTTTGTAGGGGTACGCCAGCACCAGCTTGTCCTCTACCTGCGATACCTGCACCCGCTCCACCAGCTCGTTGCTTTCCATGTCTGGAATAGGCAGGCAATTGTCCCAGAGGAGATTACCCTGCCGGTCGAAGCCACACACAATGGCGTGGGTGTAGCGGTAACTATCAAAGTACCGGTCGACGGCCGAGGGCCCTACGCGCGGAGTACTGATGGCGTACGGCAGGGCATTACCCCGGTACTGCGGAAAAAACACCTCGGCCACCAGCAACAGCCCATCGTGGGTCAGAATAGGGTCGTGTACGAGCAGCCGGTAGCGAAATTTGGTTTCCCGGTTCTCCTGCTTGCGCTTGTCGATACGGGCCTGCATTTTCTGCTGCTGCTTCGGCTTCAGGTACTTGAAAAAGTTTTGCAGGGCCGAAAACTCAATGTACTGAATCCGGTCGGCATCGGCGGGGCCATTCTCATCGTGTCGGATGCGGGTCACGTAAATACCCTGCGAGTAGGGCGTACAGTCGGCCGAGTAATTGCCAATAAGCAGCAGCTCATCATCATTGACGGTCAGAAGCTTACCCGAAATAAGGTTATGCTCGTCACCACCAAACTCCAGCGTCCGAATCGGCTTGGTATCATACCCGTACGAGCGTACCGAAAACTGACAGCCGCGTTTCTGGCTATGTACCAGTACGTGTACTTCGCGACGAATCGGGTCGACCTCGATACTGCTGATTTCGATATGGTTGACGTACAGACCCGGCAATACTTTGGCCGTGCGGTCGAAAAACGAAAAAGCCATGACCACCGGCCGGGTGCTGTGACTCCCGCCGATATACGCCAGATTCTCCACCACTTTAAAATGATGGATGTCCATACCGTTGAGTAAATCGCCCTCGAAGGTTTCGACTAAGCCGTCGTTGAGGCCCACCCGCAGCACCTGAATATTATCGGTATTATCTTCCTGAAAAAGCCAGTACAGGAAGTTTTGGTCGTGGTACGAAAGCCGGGGCTCAAACCGGCCATCGGCTTTAAACTGAGCACTCCAAAGCTCTTTGAGGTCGGTGCTGTAGGCCTGAAACCGAAACTGAGCCGGGTCGTTGGGGTAATAGCCCCCTTTCCGAACCGTTACCAAAACGCCTTTGAGGCCGAGCGTCGTAACGTCGAATGACTCCTGCACGTTGGGGTCAACGGCAAATTCGAGTCGGCGGGCCTGCTCCAGCTGCGCCTGTGCGCCGACCATCGCTCCCAGCCACCCAATCCAGATAAGAAGTAGTTGTACCCGCATGAATTTCAGCTTGTCCGTAGTGAGGTAAAGTTAAACGTTTAACGCTGCATATCCTGTATCAAACATCCGCGTTGTACTTTTGCACCCGAAAACTCCCGTCGGGCCACTGAACCGACCGCATCGAATGGATTTACAAGCGCAACTAAAGGCCGCCATCGGGCAGGCGATTACCACGATTTACGGCGAAACCGTTACTGATATCACCCTCCAGCCTACCAAAAAAGAGTTCGAGGGCCTTTACACGTTCGTTACCTTTCCGCTCACCAAAGCCCTCCGCAAGTCGCCCGTCGAAATTGGGCAGACCATCGGGCAATGGTTGCAGGAAAACACCGATGTGGTCAGCCGATTCAACGTGGTGCAGGGCTTCCTGAACCTGAGCGTTGCCGATTCGGTCTGGACCGATCTGCTCACGGCTCTGCGTACCGAGACCCCTGCTCCGGCACATCGTGGCTCGGTGATGGTCGAGTTTTCGTCGCCCAACACCAACAAGCCGTTGCACCTGGGTCACTTACGTAACAATTTTCTGGGCGAATCGGTTAGCCGAATTCTCGAAGCCAACGGTTTCGACGTAGTGCGGGCCTGTATTGTCAACGACCGGGGCATCCACATTTGTAAGTCGATGCTGGCCTACCAGAAGTTTGGGCAACTACCCGACGGCACCTGGGAGACGCCCGAATCGGCCGGTCTGAAAGGCGACCACCTGATTGGTAAATACTACGTACTGTTCGACAAGGCCTACAAAGCCGAAATTGAGCAGTTGGTAACTGAGGGCGTAGACAAAGAGAAAGCCGAAAAGCAGGCTCCGCTGATTCTGGAAGCGCAGGCCATGCTCCGCCGGTGGGAACAGGGCGATGCCGAAACGGTGGCCCTGTGGAAGCAAATGAACGAGTGGGTGTATGCCGGCTTCGACGCCACCTACCGCAAAATCGGTACCCATTTCGACAAAACGTATTACGAATCACAAACCTATTTACTGGGTAAGGAAGTGGTAGAAGAAGGTCTCCAGAAAGGCGTTTTTTACCGCAAAGACGATAATTCGGTCTGGATTGACCTCACCGCCGAGGGGCTCGATCAGAAACTCGTGCTCCGCTCCGACGGTACTTCGGTGTATATCACGCAGGACCTGGGCACCACCGATCTGAAGTTCAACGACTTTAAAAACGACCGCTCGATCTGGGTGGTGGGCAACGAGCAGGACTACCATTTTCAGGTTCTGTTCTCGATTATGCGCCGGTTGGGCCGTCCCTATGCCGAGGGTTGCTACCACCTGTCGTACGGCATGGTCGACCTACCGTCGGGCAAGATGAAGTCGCGCGAGGGTACCGTGGTCGATGCCGACGATCTGGTATCGACCGTGACCGAAGCCGCCCGCACCGCAGCCGACGAAGCCACCAAAGGCAAGGTCGATGAGTTTACGGCTGATGAACAGGACATTCTGTTTCAGATGGTCGGGCTGGGGGCACTCAAGTACTTTCTGCTCAAAGTCGACGCCCAAAAACGGATGCTGTTCAACCCGGCCGAGTCGGTCGATGTGCACGGACATACGGGGCCGTTTATTCAGTACACCTACGCCCGTACGCGCTCCATCATGCGCAAGGCGGCCGAGCAGGGGCTGGCTATTCCGGCCGAGCTGCCCGCCGTGTCGTTCCACCCGTCGGAGCAGCAACTGTTGTTTTTGTTGAGTCAGTACACACAGCGCGTTGCCGAAGCCGGCGACGATTACGCGCCCTCGTACATCGCCCAATACGCGTACGAACTGGCCAAGACGTTCAATCAGTTCTACGCCGACGTATCGATTCTGAACGAACCCGACGCCCGTATGCTGACCGTGCGGCTGGCCCTCACCGACCTGGTGGGGCAGACCATCAAGAAAGCGATGGGGCTGCTGGGCATTGAGGTACCTGAGAAAATGTAAGCCATAGACGGTCAAAACCTTTCGTTTTAACAATGGGTTGTTTAGTTGCATCGATAACGATGTCTGCCAACAACCCATTTTTTGCTTACCTCCGTGAAACGTACACTCACTGTATTTTCTCTGGTCATCCTCGCACTGGTGACCGCTAATGCTATGTCACTCTCAACACTGGTCAAAGGCATTTTCAGCGACAAGAAAGCTGCTGCCGCTGCCCCTGCAAATATGGAAGCCCCCGCAAAAACACTGTTCGATTTCACGGTGAAATCGCTCGACGGTAAAACCGTTGACCTTGGCAAATACAAGGGTAAAAAAGTAGTGATTCTGAATACGGCCTCAAAATGCGGCTACACGCCCCAATACGCCGACTGGGAGAAATTCTATAAAGCGTACGGCAACAAAATTGTGGTGCTGGGTTTCCCGGCCAACAACTTTGCCGGGCAGGAACCGGGCAGCAACGACGAAATTGCCTCGTTTTGCCAGAAAAACTACGGCGTCACGTTCCCCATGTTTGATAAAGTCGAAGTGGTAGGCGACAATCAGCACCCGTTGTATAAGTGGCTCTCTAAAAAGGAGCTGAACGGCTGGAACGACAAAGCACCTACCTGGAACTTCTGCAAGTACGTAATTAACGAACAAGGTCAGCTAACCAACTTCTTCGCATCGGGCGTGAAGCCCGACGACGCGGAGTTCAAAAAAGCAGTCGGCATCTGATCCAATGCATAATGTGTAATGCGTAATGATGAATGGGTTGGCTACCGGCCGCTATTTGTCATTACGCATTACACATTATACATTACGCATTACTATGAAATCTTGGATTGCCGCTGCGCGCCCCCGTACCTTACCATTAGCCCTGGCCAGTATTATTCTGGGGAGTTTTCTGGCCTATGCTACCGGCCATTTTAGCCCAATCATTGCCGCACTTGCCTGCCTCACAACGGTTTTTCTGCAAGTACTCTCAAACTTCGCCAACGATTATGGCGATGCCGTGTCGGGCAAAGACACCGCCGAACGGGTAGGCCCGCGCCGGGCCGTTGCTACGGGCGATATTACCAAAGAAGCCATGCTCCGGGGCATTGTGGTCACGGCCGTACTCTCGCTGGTAGCGGGTATCTGGCTCCTGATCGAGGCCACCCGCGTGGGCGGCCAAGTGGTGTTCTGGTCGTTTTTTATTCTGGGCCTCGGTTGTATTGCAGCCGCTATTGGGTACACCAACGGCAAGCGGCCCTACGGGTACGCCGGCCTGGGCGATATTGCCGTGCTTATTTTCTTCGGCTGGGTAGGCGTGTTAGGCACCTACTACCTGCACGCGCTCACGTTCGATTCGCTGCTGCTGCTGCCCGCTACCAGCGTGGGGCTGTTTGCTACGGGCGTGCTGAACATTAACAACATTCGTGACATTGAAACCGACGCCAAAACGGGCAAAAACTCCATTCCGGTCCGGCTTGGGCGAGCGGGCGCTATTCAGTATCACTGGGCGTTACTGCTGGCTGGCATGATCTGCGCCCTGCTGTATTCGGTCATGACCTCGGCACCGTCGGTCACGTATCTCTACCTGCTCTCGTTTCCGCTGTTTGTGCTCAACGGTCGGGCGGTGGCCACCCACCGGCAGCCGGGCGAGCTGAACCCACGGCTGGGTCAACTGGCCCTTTCGACACTCGTGTTTGTACTGCTGTTCGGGATTGGGCAGGTGTTGGCCTGAGTGTTAGCGTAACCCCACCAGCTTACGATGTTCGGTTGTTTGTGCCACTTCGGGCGGCAAATGCGCCAATATTTCCCGGCGCAGCGCGTCGATGAGTCGGCGCTTAAGCCCATTTCGGTGCAGAAGCAAACTCACCTGACGAACCGGCTGCGGCTCGCCCAACGGCCGCAGTCGCGCCCGGCGCGGCTCCTCCATGTCGAGCGTGGCCAGATACGGCAGTAAGGTGAAGCCCTCCTGCCGGTCGATGAGTTTGATGAGGGTTTCGAGCGAGCCGGTTTCGTACCGCAGGGCCGACCGGTTTCGTAAATCGGCCCCACAAAGGTTCACTACCTGATCGCGGAAACAGTGTCCTTCGGTCAGGAGCCAAAGCCCTTCGGCCTGTAAATCGGCTGCCGACAGCTCCTGTTGACCCGCCAGAGGGTGCGAATCGGCCACGTAGCCCACAAACGGCTCCTCGAACAATGGCTTCTCGGTAAGGCCCATCTCGTGCAGGGGCGTTACGGCCAGGCCCACATCGAGCAGCCCCTTCCGCAGCTGTTCCACAATGTGTTCGGTGGTGAGTTCCTGAATCTGCACCGAGACGCCCGCAAATCGGTGCATAAACGACCCAATAAACAAGGGCAGCAGATACGGCGCGAGCGTCGGGATAATGCCCAGGCGGAGTTCCCCGCTAATTTCGTCGCTCGACTCTTTCACAATCTCGGGAATACGGCGGGCCGCCTGCACCACCTCCCGCGCCTGCAACAGAATTACCTGCCCCACCTCGGTTGGCACTACGGGCTGACGCGAACGGTCGAACAACTGCACCCCCAGCTCGTCTTCCAGCTTCTGAATCTGCATACTGAGCGTCGGCTGGGTCACATGACAATGCTGGGCCGCCGTGGCAAAATGCCGGAATGTATCGACCGCGATGATGTATTCGAGTTGCGTTAACGTCATATTGATTGTAAATCTACGGGTCTGAACACCAAACAAATTGCCTTCCAAATTACTTTTGCCCTTAAACTCGATTCTCCTTTGCTCATGCGCAACCGTTTTTTACTCATAGTCGCTCTTCTGATGAGCGTTTCACCTCTGCTGGCCCAACGGTCGAAATCCGACAATCCGGCCGCACCGGGCTTCGACGTGGCCGGTTCTGATCCCCGTGCCGTACAAATTGCCGACGAGGTGATGCGGGCAATGGGCGGACGCAAAGCCTGGGATCAGACCCATTTTATTGCCTGGACCTTTTTCGGAAACCGACGACTGGTTTGGGACAAATGGACCGGTAACGTACGGGTTGATAACCTCAAAAACGACCAGACGGTTGTGCTCAATATCAACAACGATCAGGGACGGGTGTACCGTAATGGCAAAGAAGAAACGAATACCGACTCGGTGGCCAAGTACGTAAAAGCGGCCAAAGGGGCCTGGATTAACGATTCATACTGGCTCGTGATGCCCTTCAAACTGAAAGATTCGGGCGTGACGCTCAAATACATCGGCACCGACTCGACCGAGGCCAAACAGCCAGCCGATGTGCTGCAACTGACCTTTAAGGGCGTGGGCAACACCCCCGACAACAAGTACAAAGTGTGGGTTGATAAAACTACCCGGCTAGTATCGCAGTGGGCGTACTACCCCAAATTCACCGACGAAAAACCGGGTTTTATTCTGCCCTGGACCGACTACCAGACCTACGGCGGCATCAAGCTATCGGGTAAGCGTGGCCCCCGCGAACTGTCCGACATTCGGGTGTTCAGTGGCCTGCCCGGCGAGGTGTTCACCTCGTTTGAACGCCCGGACCTGAATCGATACTAACCTCTTGAAGTTTACAGTTTTCGGTTTACGGTTTTCAGTTAGGTTGCGAAATGTAAGAACAACTGAAAACTGTAAACCGAAAACTGTAAACTCCTTTTTCGTGTTACCCGAACATGGAATCACCTGTATTATACCCATCCGTCAACAAATCAAAACCACGGGGCAAAACCGGCGTTCTGCTGGTTAATCTGGGCACCCCCGACAGCCCGGCCGTGCCCGATGTGCGTAAGTACCTGCGTGAGTTTCTCATGGATGGTCGCGTTATTGATATTCCGGCCCTGCCCCGGTTCTTGCTGGTTAATGGAATTATTGCGCCATTTCGTGCGCCCAAATCGGCCAAGACCTACCGCGAAGTCTGGACCGACAATGGCTCTCCGCTCAAATACTACGGCGAAGTAGCCGAGCGCGAGCTCCAACAGCGGCTCGGCACAGACGAGTACGAGGTTAAGCTGGCTATGCGCTACCAAAGCCCCAGTATTCCCGACGGGCTGGCGCATTTTCAACGGCTCGGCCTTACCGAGATCATCGTGATCCCGTTCTTCCCGCAGTATGCTTCGGCCACAACGGGTTCTGTGTACGAGAAGGTGATGGACATTGTGTCGCGGTGGCAGATTATCCCCGAAATTCGGTTCGTCAACAGCTTTCTCGACCACCCCAAGTTTGTGGAGGGTTTCGCGCAGCTGGGCCGCAAATACATGGCCGAGCGCGCCTACGACCACTACCTGTTTAGCTACCACGGCCTGCCCGAACGTCAGATCCGCAAGGGCGACGTGACCAAGCAGGTGTGCAAGCTGGGCTCCTGCTGCGACTCGCTCACGGCCATGAACCAGCATTGCTACCGGGCGCAGTGTTTCGAAACCACGCGCCTGCTGGTCAAAGCGCTGGGTATTCCAGAGGGTAAATACACAACCTGTTTTCAGTCGCGGCTGGGCAACGACCCCTGGATCAAGCCCTACACCGAAGACGTCATCAAGGAACTCCCCAAGAAAGGCATTAAGAGTGTGCTGGCGTTCTCGCCCGCTTTCGTGGCCGATTGTCTCGAAACAACCATCGAGGTTGGCGAAGAATATAAAGAGGTTTTTGAAGAAGAAGGCGGTGAACACTGGCAACTGGTCGAAAGCCTGAACGATAGCCCCATCTGGATTGACCTGCTCGAAGATCTGGTAAAATCGAAAGCGTACCGGTAGTCTAACCGACGCGAAACCTATACCTGCCGCTGACTCCCACCCGAGGAGTCAGCGGTTTTTTTATTGCCTTTCCCGTTTGAATACCCGCTCCCAAAGTCACTGCGATTCTGTTTCTCCCTCGCTTATACAGGAACGAATACTTACCATTTTGTTATCACTACTATACAGCAAACCCAAACCAGCTATATGTTAAATATTAGCTATAACTGACTGTTTTTTCACAATTTTCATTAAAATTATTTTGTGTATACCCACCATCTTGCCTAATACTGACTGCATTTTGACATTTATTTGACTTTGCTTTAACAGGACTTTAGCTTTGATTAATTGTACTTTTTCTCCTAACATTTTAATCAGTAGTAAACCTGTTTAGCTATGTGTTCACCTACTTCCCTTTTAAAAGAAATCTAAACCAGTCAGCATCATGAGACGAGCATTACAACGCTATCCGGCAAGTCTGGCAATCCGATGCGCACTTGTACCCCTGACCCTGGGTCTGGTGTTTGGCGATGCCTGGGCAACAAACGAAGGGGCCGAACTACGATTGGCCTACGAACACGTGATGGAACAACCCGCCGACGTGGTGGTGTCGGGCAAAGTAACGGATGACAAAGGCGAGGCCCTTCCGGGGGTCAACGTGGTTGTAAAAGGGACCACACGAGGCAGTACGACAGACGCTCAAGGGCAGTTTTCGATCACGGTGCCCAACCCCAACACCGTACTGGTGTTCTCGTTTGTGGGCTACCGCTCGCAGGAGATCACGGTGGGCAACTCGACCCGGCTCAGCATTCAACTGGCGGCCGACGATCAGTCGCTCGACGAGGTAGTGGTGGTAGGCTACGGTACGCAGTCGCGGGGTACGGTAACCGGCTCCGTAGCCGCCGTGAAAGCCGACGAGATTATCCGCACACCCGCCGTAGCTACCTCAAGTGCACTGGTGGGCCGGGTGCCGGGCATTACGGCCCGCCAAACCGACGCCCGGCCCGGTGGCGGCACCAACATTCAGATTCGGAACATGGGCTCGCCCCTGTACGTTATCGACGGGATTGTGGCCGATGCCGGTCAGTTCAATAACCTCGGCATCAACGATATTGAAAGTATCTCGATCCTAAAAGATGGCTCGGCTGCCATTTACGGGCTCCGGGCCGCCAACGGGGTTGTACTGGTAACCACCAAGCGGGGCAAAGCGGGCCAGAAGCCCGTAATCAGCCTGTCGGGGTATTACGGGCTTCAGAACTTCACGCGGTACCCGCGCCCGGCCAATGCCTACCAGCACGTACGGGCCCTGGCCGAGTCGGACCAGAACCGGGGCATCCCGAGCACCATCACCGCACCCGAACTCGAAAAATGGCGCGTCGGCACCGAAAAGGGCTACCAGAGTTTCGATTACTACGACATGGTGATGCGCCCCAACGTGCCACAGTCGTACCTCAACGGGAGCGTATCGGGCGGGTCTGAAAACGTAACGTATTACGTATCGGCCAGCCACCTCTCGCAAGATGCCCTCATTCGGGATTACAGCTTCAAGCGGAGTAATTTTCAGGCCAACGTAGAAGCCGGGTTGAGCAAAAAACTCCGGATTGGCACCCAGATCAGTGGCCGGATCGAAGACCGGTTTCAGATTGGCGTACCGGGCCTTGATGATTACTTCAACCCGTTTCTGAGTATCTTTTCAATGTGGCCCACCGAGCGGCCCTACGCCAACGATAACCCGAAGTACATCAACCAGACGCATAACGTAAACGTAAACCCGGCTACGTACCGCAAAGAAATTACCGGTACCATTGACGAACTCTGGCGGGCGGCCAAAGCCAACTTTACGGCCCAGTACGACTTCGATTTTGGCCTGAGCGTGAAAGGAACGTACTCGTACAACTTCTCTAACTTCGATTTTGATGGGTTTGAGTACACCTACGATGCCTACACCTACGACCCCAAAACCGACACGTACAACGTAGTACCGGGCGGGGGCAACCAGAACCCCTGGCGCGAACGCCGGAAGCGGAACATCACCGACCGGTTCATGCAGTTGCAGGCTACCTACAACAAGCAGTTTGGCGATCATGGCCTGGCCACGGTAGCCGCCTACGAACGGTACGACACCGACAACAAATACCTGGTGGTGCACACGGTTCCGCCTAACAACTACATCCCGCTGATGTCGTTTGCCAATCAGGATCTGCTCATCGACGAGTGGAACGTAACGGCGCGGGCGGGCTACATTGGCCGGGTCAACTACAACTACAAGCAGCGGTACCTGCTCGAACTGCTCGGGCGGTACGATGGCTCGTTCCTGTTTGCGCCCGGTCGGCGGTACGGGTTCTTCCCCGGCGCGTCGGTAGGCTGGCGGGTGAGCGAGGAATCGTTCTTCAAAGACAAAGTAGGCAGTGCCATCAGCGAGCTGAAACTCCGGGCCAGCTACGGCCGTACAGGTAGCGACCTGATCAACGATAACTTCATTGTGGCTCCGTTCAGCTACCTGCCGGGCTACAACTTCCTGCAAGGCAGCGCCATTTTCAACGGCAACTACACCATTGGGGTGCAGCCGCGCGGACTACCCATCACCACGCTGTCGTGGGTAACCAACGTATCGACCAACTTAGGTCTGGACTTCGGTTTGCTCGGCGGCAAAATATCGGGTCAGTTCGATGTGTTTGAGCGCAAGCGCAAAGGGTTGCCAGCCGCGCAGTATGACGTGCTGTTGCCGAGCGAAGTGGGCTACACCCTGCCCAACGCCAACCTCAACTCCGACGCCATCCGGGGTATCGAAGGGGCCTTGTCGTACAACGGTAAAGTGGGTGGGCTCACCTACACCGTGGGGGCCAACGCTACGCTGGCCCGGCAGCGGAGCCTCGACATCTACAAGCCGCGCTTCGGCAACTCGTGGGATCAGTACCGCAACTCGGCCGTAGACCGGTGGTCGAGCATCAACTGGGGCTACCAGGTGGTGGGCCGGTTTGGGTCGCAGCAGGAAATTGACGCTTACAACGTAGACAACGACGGGCAGGGCAACCGTACCCAGCTCCCCGGCGATTTTATCTACAAAGACGTGAACGGCGACGGGGTCATCAACAACCTCGACGAGCGGCCCATTGGGTACGCCGAAGGGGCCACCCCGTATTTCAACTACGCATTCAACGGCACGCTGGGCTACCGGGGCTTTACGTTGCAGGTCGACGTAGTGGGCGCGGGTCTGCAAACGTTCCGGCGCGAGGTGGAGCAGAAAATTCCGTTCCAGAACAACGGTACCTCGCCGGGCTACATTTTTGAAGACCGCTGGCACCGGGCCGACCCGTTCAACGCCGACAGCCCCTGGATTCCGGGCACCTATCCGGCCGTTCGGAAAGATAGCCCCAGCCACGTGAACTACAGCCGCCGGAGCGATTTCTGGGTGACCAACGTGCGCTACCTGCGCCTGCGCAACCTCGAAATCGGCTACAACATTCCGAAGGCATTCCTGAGCAAGTTGGGCATGTCGGCCATGAAGGTGTACGTCAACGGCACCAACCTGATTTCGTTCGATAACCTGAAAGCGATTCAGGTCGATCCCGAAATCTCGTCAAACGGCGCTCTGGTGTACCCACCCCAGCGCCTGTACAACGCCGGTTTTGCGCTGAGTTTCTAATTCCCCAAACGACCTTACCAATGAACCGTTTTCATAAATACCTGTCGATTGGCCTGCTCACCCTGAGCCTGACGGCCTGCAAAGACGATTTTCTGGAGCGCCAGCCACCCAACATCATTCTGGAAGAGCAGGTCTGGAACGATGCCAAAATGATTACGAGCCTGCTGGCTAACTACTACGACCGGCTACCAGCCCACACCCAAATCGACAACGGCTGGGATCAGTTTGCGGCCTACGACGAGGCCATGTGGTCGGGTAATAACGATGGTCCCAACAACATTGTGTCGTACGGTTTTGAGCGGTGGCGGCTGTGGGATTACGGCCTGATCCGCGACATCAACCTAGCCCTGGAAAGCATCGAAACCAAGAGTACAGCCCTCTCGGCGGCTCAGAAAAGCCAGTTTTCGGCCGAGTTCCGGTTTCTGCGGGCGTTTATGTACTTCGAGTTGGTGAAGCGGATGGGCGGGGTGCCTATCATCACCAAGCAGCTTATTTACGACTTTAGCGGCAACCCCTCGTCGCTCCAGTTTCCGCGGAACAAGGAATCGGAAGTGTATGACTTCATTGCCACGGAACTAGACGCCATCAAGAACGACCTGGGTAATACGGGCAGCAACACCCGCGCCAACAAGTTTACGGCTATGGCACTCAAAAGCCGGGCTATGCTTTACGCGGGCTCCATTGCGAAATACAACAACCGCATGGGTGCCCCCATCAGCACGCCCGGTGGCGAAGTAGGTATTCCGGCGGCCCGAGCGCAGGAGTACTACACCAAAGCCCTCGAAGCGAGTAAAGAAGTGATTGCCGGGCCGTATCAGCTCTACCGGGCCAACCCCAATCTGGGCGAGAATTTCTTTGAGGCTATCACCAAAAAGCTGAATAACTCGGAGGTGATTCTGGCCAAGGATTTCCTGACGGCCAAAGACAAGCGGCACTCGTTTAGCTACGACAACATTGCCCGCAACATTCGCGAAGACAACCTGTCGTCGTCGAACGTGACGCCGGTACTGAATCTGGTGGAGGCTTACGAGTATCTCGACGGCACCCCCGGCACGCTGAAAACCCGCACCGCCGACGATAAGGACTTTATTTACTACGACAACCTGAGCGGCCCCTTTGCCAACAAAGACGCCCGCCTGTACGGCACCGTGATTTATCCGGGTACGAGCTTCAAAGGGCAAGATGTGCAGATTCAGGCCGGTGTGATGGTCTGGAATGCCGCCAGCAATTCGTACCAGACCATTGAGGGCAACACCCTCGGGGCAAACCATACCGACGGGCGGCTCCTCACGGGCAGCTCGGGTCCGCAACGATCGCAAACGGAGGTATCGAACACGGGTTTTTACCTGCGGAAGTACATTGACCCGGCTCCGCTGTCGAGCACACGCGGTATCCGAAGCGATATGTGGTGGGTCCGTTTCCGGCTGGGTGAGGTGCTGCTCAACGCGGCCGAAGCCGCCTTCGAGCTGGGACAAACCGCCGAAGCCCTCACCTACGTGAACCGCGTACGCGAACGGGCGGGCTTCCCGGCCAACAGCCTCACAAGCCTCACACTGGCCCGTTTGCAGAACGAGCGCCGGGTGGAGCTGGCTTTCGAAGACCACCGCGTGTGGGACCTCAAACGCTGGCGCATTGCCCACGAAATCTGGAATGGCAACGTGACCAACCCCGACGCCATGATGTACGCCCTGTACCCCTACCGGATTGTGCGCCCCGGCGACCCACGCGATGGCAAATACGTGTTTGTGAAGCTGCTGGCTCCCCGGTTCCGGGCTCCGCGTCTGTTCCAGATGGGCAATTACTACTCGTCAATCGATCAGAACGTAATCAACAACAACCCGAAGATCGTTCGTAACCCATTCCACTAAGACCTGACTATGAAATCCATCTATTTTAGCCTGTTGGCGGGGGTTCTTCTCCTCAGCGGCTGTCAGAAAGACAATTTCGATCCGCCAAGCTCAACCATTACGGGCCGGGTTATCTACGACAATCAGCCCGTGGGTGTGCGTACCAACGGCGTACAGCTCGAACTATGGCAGCGGGGCTTCCAGCTTTTCACCAAAATTCCGGTCTATGTGTCGCAGGAGGGTACGTTCTCGGCCGTGGTGTTCGATGGCGACTATAAGCTCGTACGGTTACGGGGCAATGGGCCGTGGGTCGACAATAGCGATACCATCAATGTGCAGGTGCGGGGGGGCGCGCAGGTCGACGTACCGGTGCAGCCTTATTTCGTGATTCGGAATCCGGCATTCCAGAAAACCGGCACCAACATTACGGCCAACTGCACCATTGGGCAGGTGGCAACGGGCCGGGCCATCGAGCGGGTTACGCTGTACGTAGGCGCTACGCAGTTTGTCGATATCAACAACAACGCGGGCTCCAACAGCCTGACCGGGGCCGCCTTGTCGGACCTGACCAAATCGCTGGCGTTTTCGGCTGCTGTACCGGCCGCCGTTACGGGTAAAGGCTACTGCTACGCCCGGCTTGGGGTCAAAACCGTAGGGGTGGCCGAGATGCTCTACAGCCCCGTGCAGAAGATTACGTTGTAAAGGTTTTTTGTGAAGAGATGTCATCTTGTTCGGAAAGATGACATCTCTTGTAAGTGAATGAACAATGTAAAATGCATAACAAAAATCGTATTACCTGCTGACAATCAGTCATTTCATTGTGCATTTCACATTGTTCATTATACATTTAACTCTGTCTGACTACTCAACGGAATCGTTACAGGTTAAAACAGGTTTCATCCCATGCTTTCCCGACTTATCCTGTCGCTCGCTCTACTGACGCACCTGACGGCCGTAGCCCAAACACCGGTCTCTACGTCGGGCATTACCACACACGACCCAAGTACCCTTCAGAAAGAGGCCGGCCGGTACTGGTATTTCTCCACCGGGCACGGCATTCAGGCTGTCAGCTCAACCGACCTTCAGACGTGGAAACTCGAAAAACCGGTGTTTGAACGGGGAACATGGCCCAACTGGATTGACAGCACTGTGCGGGGGTTTAAAGGGCATTTCTGGGCGCCCGACTGCATCCGCATGAACGGAAAATACTACCTCTACTATTCCTGTTCTACGTTCGGCTCGCCCGTATCGGCCATCGGCGTAGCTACCTCTCCTACCCTCGACCCACAATCGCCCGACTACCGATGGACCGATGCAGGCATGGTGGTGAGGTCCAAAACACGCGACGACTTCAACGCGATTGACCCCGGCCTCATGCGCGATACCGACGGGCGGGTGTATCTGGTCTATGGCTCCTTTCACGGCGGTATTGGAGCCGCCGAACTGGATACGCTCACGGGGAAGGTCAAAGCGGGCACCACCGTTGGGCGGGTAGCCGGTGGGCGGCAATCCGACTGGGAAGCGCCCGCCCTACACCGCGAGGGCAATTACTACTACCTGTTTGTCAACAACGGGTTTTGCTGCAAAGGACTCAACAGCACGTATTACATTGTGGTGGGCCGGTCCACAAGCCCACTCGGGCCGTTTGTGGATAGGGAAGGCCGCGACCTGACGGCCGGGGGCGGCACCCTTGTTCTGCGCACAACCGGGCCGTACATTGGGCCGGGACACGTGGGTGTCTTGCGGGAGGGTAAGCAAACGCTGGCCTCCATTCATTACTACGATGCCGACGACAAGGGACGGTCGAAAATAGCCATCCGGCGGCTTAAATTCCGCAATGGCTGGCCCGTGCTGGAGTAATACCGGGAGCCTTGTCGGGGAGATAGCCTACTTTTGCTTACTTTACCCTGCAACATACCCTCCGCCATGATTACGCCTTTTCTTCAGGACGACGCCCTCCTTACCGACATCGAGACCGCCCGGCAACAGCCCGACCAACTGCATATCTGGTGGCTGGGGCAGAGTGGCTTTCTGATTCAGTATGCCGGGCAGCACCTGCTTTTCGACCCGTACCTGTCGGACTCGCTCACCCGAAAGTACGCCCACACCGACAAGCCGCACGACCGCATTTCGGAACGGGTAATTGATCCGGCCCGGCTCCCCCGCATCGACGTACTCACGTCGAGCCACAACCATACCGACCACCTCGACGCCGAAACCCTCGGCCCCATTCTGGCCCACAGCCCCGACGCCCGGCTGGTGTTTCCCGAAGCTAACCGGGCCTTTGTGGCCGACCGGCTCAGTCTTGCAGCCAACACGCCCACCCTCGTGGGGCTTACCGATGGGCAGACGGTCCAGTTAGGCCCATTTCGGTTGTATGGCGTACCGGCTGCCCACAACGAACTCGAACGCGACGCGCAGGGATGGCCCCGATTTATGGGGTTTATCGCCCGTGTAGGGCCATACACGCTTTACCACTCGGGCGATACGCTCTGGTTCGACGGGCTCGAAACCCTGTTGCAACCGTTTGGGGTCGATGTGGCGTTTCTGCCCATCAATGGCAACAAACCCGAACGCCGGGTAGCGGGTAATCTGAACCCCGACGAGGCCGCCCGGCTGGGCAAAGCCATTGGCGCGGGGCAGGTAATCCCCCACCACTACGACCTGTTTGCGTTCAACACCGCCAACCCGGCCGAGTTTATCCAGGCTTGCCATACCCACCAAACCCCCTACCGGGTACTCCGGCTGGGCGAGCGACTCACGGTATAAGTCATCCACAAAAAACGCTGCCCGGTCGGGCAGCGTTTTTTTTATTCAACAGGTCGGTAGCCAATCAGGCTTGCCCAAATTGCCCGGCCGCTGTACGCAGAGCCGCGGCTAATCCCTCAATCCGTACCGACAGGTCTCCTTCCGGGCCCAGCGTGACGCCAAGCTGACGAGCCTGCTCCGACATGGTCTGCAATAATTGTGACAGCTCGGCTGGATCGGGGCCGGTACCTTCGAGTCCGTTTTTCAGTTGTTCCAGCGAGCCCGCCAAACCGGTGGTGTTTTCGCTGTGCCGTAATTGCTCAATCCATTGGTCAATGATACCCTTGCCGTTTTGCGGGGTCATCTCGGCCACGTTCCCTTCCAGCAAATCCATTGTCTGGTCGAGAAGATCGGTTGTTTTGGCGTGTATATCTTTTTCGGGGTTCATAGCTGATTACTGAAGTTACGTAACAGTTCGCTCATACTTTGTAGTCGGCCGGTCCACATGCCTTCGGCGCTGGGCCCCTGAGCCATATCTTCGGCCGCATCGGCCAGCTGGTCCAGCAACGTTTTCACCGTAACCGGGTCGGGTGTGGGATGATTTAGTTCTTCGCGTAGCTGGTGTAGGCCGTTACGAATGCCCTCGACATTGGCGTCGCGCTCCAACGCCTGCAACCAGCCGTCGATCAGCATGACGCCCTGAGCCGGGCTTACCTCCAGCCCATCATTGCCCTGAAAAAAATCGAGGGTATCCTCGATCATCCGTTGTTCCAAAATGTTTGTACCCATGATAAAAGGAATAAAAGAAAAACAAGGCAACCGGAAGCACAGGGGCCTACCCTGTCGCCTTGTTTCTGATTGGGTTGATTTACACGGTTGTCGAAAGCTGCCCGGCAAAGTTGCGCAGGGCTGTCGACAGGGTAGTTAGTCGCGACGCCAGGTCGGCGTCTACCTGCGTTGCTTTCGTCTCGGTCAGCTCGGCCAGTTGCTCCAGCAAGTCCACCAGGCGGGTGTTACGGGGCGATCCCTGTTGCAGTTCGTCGCGCAGCGCCTGCATGGGTTGCATCAGGTCGGCCGCCTGTTCGTTGTTCTCTACCGACGAAAACCAGTCGCCCAGCAGCGACATGCCCTCCTGGGGCGATGCGGCCTGTCCCTGATCGAACGCTTCAATCGTGGTATCGATGAGCGACAGCGCCGGCGACTCGTGGGGTGATGTTTGTTTCGTATCCATACGGACTGTGATTTGGATGATGGGCCTACATAACTGGCATCCGGCCACCAGCACCGGGGCTCGACGCGCCCGTGTCGGTATCATCGGAACCACTGCTGGTAGAGTCGCCTTCGAGCCGGGCACGGCTGGCGTTATCGTCCATATCCGCACTCATCGACCGCTCGGTACCTGAGTTCTGGGTTTCGTCTTCGCCCGACGAGCCGGTGCCGTACCCAGAGCCGTACGAACCGCCCCCTTGTGTGTTGCCCGCGTCGGGCGATTGGCGAGCGTAGTTTTCACTACCCGATTCACCCGTGGCTCCCGCGTTGCTGCCTGCCTGATCGTCCATGTCAATATCGGTTGAGTATGTTCCCTGTGTACTTTGATTGGTGGTGGTGCTGGTCATGGGCGCTTGGCCGCCGGTTTTGGCCGGGCCGCTTTCACCGCCAAGCTGCTGACTAAAGCTCTGCAACGCCAACGACAATTCGGTCAGGGCCGACTGGGCGGCACCATCGGCGGTTTTTCCGGCCTCACCTGCCTGGCTGGCCAGTTGCTCGAGCAACGCCTGAATCGTTTCAGAATCCGGATTGCCCCGCTGAAGCTCTACTTTAAGTTCGCTCAGGGTACTCGCAATTGGGTTGGTCGACGCGTCGCCACTGTGCAGGGCACTAATCCAGTTATCGATCAGAGACACCCCATCTGTGGGCGAAATGGCCTGCACATCGCCGTTAAACGTGTCGATGGTCTGGTTCAGGAGTTGCGTGGTTTGTTGGTTCGGTTGCATGGTCGTTGAGTTTAGGCGCTGATTTGTGTATGAATGTTCTGGAGGGTCGATACGAGCCGTTGCAGTTCGGTTTGCTGGGCACTCGCTTCGGGCATTTGCATGTACGACTGGGTTTCACCAATCAGCTCCTGCAAAAGCTCCTGAATAGATTCTACGTCGGGCGTTTCGTTCTGGCGGGCTACACTCAGTTCGGCCTTGAGGTCTTCCAGAATATCGGCGATGGTGTCGGTTTGGTCGTCGCCGTTTTCGTCGAGGGCATCGATCCACCGGTCAATGACCGACATGCCGTCGATAGCCGTGGTCGACTGGATACTGCCGTCGAATGAATCGGCAGTCTGCTCAATCAGAGCCGTGATTTGTTCATTTTGCGAAGTCATAATCGTTGAGTGTTCGGGGGTATGAATACCATACACCACCGTGGTTGCTGTACTATCTACGACTCAAAACTCTACCGACTCTACAATGTTTATATTTTGACGGAAAATTGGACGTGAGGTTCCTGTTCCTTTATTTCGCGCCCGAACGCCCTCAAACGGGGGCTTTTTCCCTCCCCTCACCCGCATGGATGCCATCCGACTGTTGCCCGAACTGACGTACCAATTTGCCCGTAGCGGTGGCGCGGGTGGCCAGAACGTGAACAAAGTGGCCACCAAGGCCGAGCTGCGTTTTTCGGTGCGCGACTCAGCCCTGCTCACCGATGCCGAACGGGCCATTCTGTTCGAAAAACTGGCCTCTAAACTCACGGGCGAGGGCGAGCTGGTACTTACTCACCAAACTGAACGGACGCAGCTGGGCAACCGCGAAAAAGTGACGCGTAAGTTTTTGCGGTTGATCGAGAAGGCGTTTGAAACACCGAAGCCCCGCCGACCAACGCGCCCCAGCCGGGCGGCCGTAGAAGAACGACGCACCGACAAACGGCTGCGGAGTACCCTGAAAACCAACCGGCGCCGGGTTGATCCGGGTGAGTAAACGGGCTTGCCCATCAAAATCCGTGAAAGTGGGTTAATTTTGCCCTGTATTCTTGTTCAACGGTATTCTTTCGCACCGGCGTCCCGGTTTTTTGTTTTGAATCCTACTATCGGTATCCTCGGTGGGGGTCAGCTTGGCCTGATGCTCCTGCAAGCCAGCATTGACTGGAATCTCCGTATCCATGTGCTCGACCCCGACGCGCAGGCTTCGTGCCGACACCTCTGCACTCATTTTCAGCAAGGCTCCCTGACTGACTACGACACGGTGTACCAATTCGGGCAGGGTGTCGATGTGATCACCATCGAGATCGAAAAAGTAAACGTTGAGGCCCTCGAAGCCCTCCAACGCGAAGGCAAGCAGGTGTTTCCGCAACCGGCCGTGATTCGTACCATTCAGGACAAACGGCTTCAGAAACAGTTTTTCCGGGATCATAACCTCCCTACAGCCGACTTTGTGCTTACCGACGACCGCGCCGATGTGAGCCGACAGGTGGCGCAAAACCCCGACCTGCTGCCTGCGTTTCATAAGCTCGGCCGCGACGGATACGATGGCCGGGGTGTGCAACGTGTTGCCACCACCGCCGATCTGCACAAGGCGTTTGATGCGCCCGGTGTGCTCGAAAAAGCGGTTGATTTTGAAAAAGAACTGGCGGTAATTGTGGCCCGCAATGAGCGCGGTGAGGTGCAAACCTTCCCGACGGTCGAGATGGTGTTTCACCCGGAGCTTAATCTGGTCGATTATCTGTTTGCCCCGGCTTCGATCTCGGAATCTATCGACCAACAGGCACAGACCATTGCCCGCCAAACTGCCGAAGCCTTCGGGATTGTGGGGTTACTGGCGGTGGAATTGTTTCTGACCAAAGAGGGCGAGGTGCTCCTCAACGAAGTAGCGCCCCGGCCCCACAACAGCGGTCACCACACCATCCGGGCCAATGTTACCTCGCAGTTTGAGCAACACTGGCGCGCGATTCTGAACCTGCCGCTGGGCGACACCACCGGCTATCAGCCTGCGGCTATGCTCAACCTGCTCGGCGAGGATGGGCATACCGGTCCGGCCCGTTATGAGGGCCTCGACACCGTGTTGGCTATGCCCGGCGTGTTTCCGTTTTTGTACGGGAAAGCGATCACGAAGCCCTTCCGAAAAATGGGCCACATCACCGTAATGGACCCCGACCTCGATACCCTCCGGCAAAAAGTAGCCGCCGTACAAGGGGCCATTCGGGTGGTTTCGGAATAGGTCCTAAAGCAAAAGTAAATGGATAATGGACATGCGGACTTCAGACACTGGACGTTAGACTTACTACCTTTATAGAGGGAGGTCTAGTGTCTAATGTCCAACATCTAATGTCCAGTACTGAGGTCCATTATCCATTATACATTATACATTCATTTTCGCTTGAAACCCCTGCCTATTCGGCTACCGGGTTTTCGAGCGTCCCGATACCAGCAATGGTGATCTGCACCACGTCGCCCGGCAACAGGGTAAAATCGTCGGGGGGAACAAGCCCGGTACCCGTCATGAGGAAGCAACCGTGCGGAAACGAGCATTCGCGGAACAGGAACGAAACCAGCTCGGTATGTTGCCGCTTCATCTGGTTGATCTGAATCTGGCCCTCAAAAGCCACCTCGCCCCCCCGCCGAATCACCAGACCGATGGTGGTTTCGGGGTCAATTGGGGCGGCCGGAATATACACGCAGGGGCCCAATGCAGCCGCACCGTCGTAGGTTTTGGCCTGAGGCAGATAAAGAGGATTCTCGCCCTCAATACTGCGCGAACTCATATCGTTACCGCACGTGTAACCCACAATCTTGCCCGATGAGGTAATCATCAGGGTAAGCTCAGGCTCAGGCACATTCCAGCTCGAATCACGCCGAATCCGCACCGACCCACCGGGGCCAACCACGCGCAACGCCGTCGATTTAAAAAACAGTTCGGGGCGCTCGGCATCGTACACCCGGTCGTAAAAATTATCGCCCCCCGATTTTTTCGACTCCTCCATGCGGGCGTCGCGGCTACGTAGGTACGTAACACCGGCCGCCCAGACCTCCTGTTGACCGATGGGGGCCAATAAACCGGTTTCAACCCAGGCACGACACTCATCCGACGGGCTTGCCGTAGCAATAGTCTGTGTCAGATACTCGTGGAGATTGTCTTCGTTAACGAGGTAGTCCCAATCGTCGGTGGGGGCGCGGTAAAACTGATTTTCGTGTTGAACAACGAGGCCGGAGCGGGTTTTGTACAGGCGCATAATGGGATGATAAAGGCATAAAACTGGTATTGATATAATCCGAAATCCTGCCGAATCTAATGACAGTCAGCAGACAAAATCCATTCGCCGGGCCGTTTCTAACCAAAAAGGGGCACCCGGCCGGGTGCCCCTTTTTGAATTTATGGTTTCAGCTCAGTGCTTTCAGAAACTAAAAACCCTAAACTCGTTTTTATTCACTCTTCACAACGCGTACCGTTTTCACCGCGCTGCCCGATTGTACCCGCAGCAGATACGCACCCGGCATGCGGCCCAACTTAACTGCCACCGTAGCCGTTGTGCCTCCCACCGTCCAAGCACCATCGGCTATCGGGCGGCCTGTCGCATCAACCGTTTGCACCTGTAAGCTGGCGCTACCAAGACCGCTCACCCGCAGGCTCACCCACTCGCTCGGTGTGGGGTTGCCCAAGACCTCCACATTTAGGGAGTTAGCCAGCTCGGTTGAGGCCATGCGGGCGCTACCCGCGCAGAACGCACCGAAGTTGAAGGTGATGCTGGTGGTGACGCCACTTTGCGTAGCTGAGATCACCAGCGGCTTGGGATCAGCCCGCAGACCCTCCTCCACCGTGCCGGTAGCACTCGTGGGCGAGGTTCGCCGTACGCCCACGGCCGAATACGTGATCGGTGTACCGTCGCCACCAGCCGTGTTGAACACAATCACACCCGTTGCACAGTTGTAGGTCGGGGTGGTGAGCGACAAGGCACTGCCAGGGCTGGTAGTTGGCGAGGTGGGGGGCGTTGCCGGTGGTACCGATGGCGGAACCGTACCGTTGCAATAACCCACCAAATTAAAGGTTACACTTACCGAAACTCCACTCTGCGTAGCCGTAATCACAATCGGTTTGGGGTCGGCGCGGAGACCGGGCTCCAGCGTACCCGTTGTGCTTGTGGGTGACGTACGCTGTACCCCGATTGCCTGGAACGTAATCGGCGACCCGTCGCCACCGCTGGTGTTGAATACAATCACGCCCGTGTTACAGTTGTACGTAGGCTGCTGCATGGTCAAGGCTCCCGTTGGGGCAGGCGGTGTGGGGTCGGGGGGTAAAATTGGGGCAATACCCTGACAATACGCTCCGAAATCGAAGGTGTAGGTGGCGGTTATAGAACCACTCTGCGTAGCCGTAATCACAATCGGTTTAGGATCGGCACGCAAGCCTGCCTCTACCGTACCCGACGTACTGGTAGCCGAAGCCCGCTGTACACCAACAGCCGAGAACGTGATCGGCGTACCATTGCCACCCGATGTTCTGAACACGATGGCTCCGGTATTGCAGTCGTATGTTGGTTGCAGTACCTGCAAGGCCGATGAGGCTGCCGGGTTCTGGAAAACAATCGACAGGTTAGTCCGCCCGACACCACCCTGAGGGTCCGTGCCCGTCAGCGTAAACGACACTATACTCGGCACATCGGCACGGCATAAAATAGCTGGCTCTGGTGTGTTGACAAGCGTGTAAGCCGCAGGCATGCCGATGGCACCGTACGTTACCGTAGCACCTTCAGGATCGGTGAAGATACCCCCTAATGTTAAGCGATAGTTGATCCCCGTAATCAGCGACGCTGTAAGGCTCGGCCCTAATGGTACCGGCGGCCGGTTAGGCACACTCAATACGTTGATAATAAACGTAGTTGAGTTTGACAAACCGCCCTCATCTACACCAACAACCGAGAGCGTATAACTACCTACGGCGGTTGGCCGACCAGTAATGTTATTGCCTACCCGAGCCATCCCCGGCGGGTAAGTTCCCGTGACTGTGTACGACATTGGGAACCCATCGGGATCGCTGATGAGGCTTGTGAGGGCAAAGGTGCTCACAATGCCTACGGCCGCTGTACCACTCACTACCGCTCCCACACGCGTGGGGGCCCGGTTCGCCAGAATCGTCAATGAGAAGGCCGTGGAAGCGGTCAAGCCACCGGGATCAGTAGCCGTAATGACCACGGTATTCACTCCCGGCACCGATGGGGCACCAAACAGGTAGGTACCGGTTTCGTCGTTATTGAACACGATACCCTCCGGCAAGCCCTCCGCCGAGTAAGTCAGGGCATCGCCATCAGGGTCTGAAAACTTGGGTAACTCAAAATCATAGCGTGTGTTGAGCGGAATCCGCTGGTTTTCGATACCGCCCGCCGGAGGTACCGGTGGCCGGTTGGCCGTGGGGCTACCCACGTTGAACGTCTGACGGAACGTAATTGGGTACGACTGCCCGGCATTTACGCTGAATACGATGGTCAACGACGAACCGCTCGTCAAGCCGGTCAGTTCGGCCCGATTGCCTGAGCCTGACGTCGGCGACACAATACCATCACCACCCAATACCGTCCAGGTGGTCAGAGCGCTATTGGCATTGACAGCATACGTAGCCGAGCCCGTAAAGCTACCGGGGCCGGTAAGCCGTGGCGTAACCGCATTGGTTACGGTAGCTCCTGTGCGCGTGGGGTCGAGCCAGTTATTCAGGCGCGTATCATCGGTACCATTACCGAACCACGACAAATCAAAACGCCCGTACAGCATCCGAATGGGTGCACAACCGCTGGCCCCGCCATGCAACTGCCCGATAACCCGGCGATCGCTGTTGAACAACGGCGAGCCCGAGGAGCCTCCTTCCATAGTACCGTTGGTAAAAACCGTTTCGTAGTGTGACTCCGGGAAGGTTCCGTTCCAGCCGTTATAAAACGTAGCCCCATCAGCAAACGAAATTTTCTTGACACTGCCATTGGGGTGATGAATTCCGAAGGTGCCAATGTAGTTGGTCGTCCGCCGATCCCAACCCAAAAACGGAATCTCCTGGTTGAGCGGCAGTTGCCGGTTCAGTTCCAGCAGGGTCATATCGGTATTAGCCGAACCAGCCCGGAACGTAGCCCCATTAATTGTGACGTAAATGTTATCGTCCATATTGGGGGTACAGGTTGCGCTCTGGTACTTGAAGAAGAAAGACCAGTTGGCTGTCGATGCTTTTTCGGCAGTCTGTAACTGTAGATCACCCGTGAAGTCGATACAGTGGAAAGCCGTCAGGAAATACGACCGAAACGACTGCTGCGCATCGTTGAGCATGGCCCCCGAACACAGAAAGCCACTACCATTGTAGAGCATGAAAATCTGGGCAACGGCATCCCCTTCATATTGGTAAGAAGGTGCACAGGCCATATTGTTGTGGCAGGCCAATGCCGACCGGATGTTGCCGTATGGGCCAAACGGGATGTTGTATTCGTGAATGATGCCCGCGAGGCTAATTTCGCTCGGTCCGGCCTTGAGCGGCTCACGCACCTCAATCATGAGCCGATCACCCATGAGCCGATCCGACACGTAATGGTTATCGGTCGTATTTTCGGTACGGGTAATGGGACCAACCAGTGTGGTACGAGCAGCATTGTACAGATAAATCTGGGTTCCTTCAGCCAGCCGCAACTTATCAAAATCAGCACCAATACCGAGGGCACCGGGCGAGCGGAGTTCGTAATAGGTGACCCGCTCACCATCGGCAATAACGGCTTTCCCCGCCTGTAATACATTAACCGAAGCAGGCTGAACCACGGCAATACGTAAGGGTTTACCGGCTTTCTGATCTATTTCATCCTCTGCCTTGAGTCGGGCAACGTCGACAGCTCCCGCTTCAAACGAGGGTACACCACCGGCCGGCAACCGGGCAATGCGTGACATACTTGGATCAGCCGGATCGAGTTTTCGGGTAAAGACCTGTGCCTGCGCCCTCAGAGTAAGTAGCAACCCTATTGCTACTGACAGCAATAGGGTAAGCGAGCGTAGTTTTAACATCATAAAGAAGGAATTGTGTTTGTTAATAGGTGTAAAAACAATCCCCAAATAAGCCCATTTATCAATACGAATTACACTACACTTTCTTTTTATTTTTATAATTAAACCTAATTTTAATCTTGATCTACTTATGACGTATATTCACTATTGTGTATACAAATTCAATACTTCATGTACTGAAAAAGCGTATTGATTATATAGACTTGTTGGGACATTGATAAAGATTATCAGTGCCCCAACAAGTCTTATCTTGGAAAAATCTTATTCATTCTTCACAACGCGCACTGTTTTCACCGCGCTGCCCGATTGTACCCGCAACAGATACGCGCCCGGCATGCGGCCCAACTTAACTGCCACCGTAGCCGTTGTGCCTCCCACCGTCCACGCACCATCGGCTACCGGGCGGCCCGTCGCATCAACCGTTTGCACCTGCAAACTGGCGCTACCAAGACCGCTCACCCGCAGGCTCACCCACTCGCTCGGTGTGGGGTTGCCCAAGACCTCCACATTTAGGGAGTTAGCCAGCTCGGTTGAGGCCATGCGGGCGCTACCCGCGCAGAACGCACCGAAGTTGAAGGTGATGCTGGTGGTGACACCACTTTGCGTAGCTGAGATCACCAGCGGCTTGGGGTCAGCCCGCAGACCTTCCTCCACCGTGCCGGTAGCACTCGTGGGCGAGGTTCGCCGTACGCCAACGGCCGAGTAGGTAATGGGCGAGCCGTCGCCACCAGCCGTGTTGAAAGTGATGGCTCCCGTGCCACAATTGTAGGTGGGTGGCAGCAACGCGAGGGCCGAGCCCGAAGGTGGTGGCGTGGTAGTCACACTACCCGGACTGGCACAGTACTGCCCAAAATCAAAAGATACGCTCACCGTGACCCCGTTTTGGGTAGCTGTGATGAACAGTGGCTTAGGGTCGGCGCGGAGGCCCGCTTCAACAATGCCCGTGTTGCTGGTGGCCGAGGCCCGTTGTACCCCCACGGCCGAGTAGGTAATGGGCGAACCGTCGCCCCCGCTCGTGTTGAAGGTAATGGCTCCGGTGCCGCAATTGTAGGTGGGGGGCAGCAACGCGAGGGCCGAACCCGATGGCGGTGGCGTGGTAGTCACACTACCCGGACTGGTGCAGTACTGCCCAAAATCAAAAGACAGGCTCACGGTTGTTCCGCTTTGGGTCGCGGTAATCAGGAGCGGCTTAGGGTCGGCGCGCAGGCCCGCTTCCACTGTGCCCGTGTTGCTGTTGGCCGAGGCCCGTTGCACCCCCACGGCCGAGTAGGTGATGGGCGAGCCATCCCCCCCGCTTGTGTTGAAGGTAATTGTCCCCGTAGCGCAATCGTACGAGGGCGTCAGCAATGTGAGCGCCGTGTTGGCAGGCGGGGGCGTCACGGCCGTATCGAACACTTTTGTAAACCGGATAGGGTATCCCTGCCCATCGCTGACACTAAACGTGAGCGTCAGCGACGAAGCCGAGGTCAGGGGGGTCAGGCTGGCGCTATTGCCTGCGCCCGACATGGGCGACACCGCCCCGGCCGCGCCCGTCACCGACCACGACACCACCGAGGCATTGAGGGTATTGAGGGCAAACGTCCCCACTGACGACAAAGCCGCCGGGCCGCTGACCAACGGTTTCACTCCGTCGGTAGTCAGATTAGTTGTGTTGTCAGGGTCGAGCCAGTCGCTCAGGCGGGTTGCGGGCGAACCGCCCCCCGTCCACGACGTAAAGAAGCGGCCGTAGTAATCGCGCAGGCTGAATCCGGTAGCGCCACAAAACGACGGTCCACCGTGCAACTGGCCCACAACGCGCCGGTTGCCATCGAACAGGGGCGAGCCCGACGAGCCTGGATCGGTGGTTCCCAAACCACCCCAGAAAGCAATTACGTGGGTATCTCCACCGAATCCTCCATAGCCACTAACCTGTGTGTCGGCATTGGTAAACGATATTTTCTTGACGTCTCCGCGCGGGTGGTGAATCCCGAAATTATTGCTCGTGGTAGCCGCCCCCCGGTTCCAACCGTTGTAGGTTGTGTTTACCTCGGCCGGAATCTGCTGCGTCAGCTCAACCAGCAGCACATCACTGTTCGGGTAGCCCGCCCGGAACGTAGTGCCGTTCAGCGTAATCACGTCAAGGTCTTCCTGCGAAGGCGAACAGGTGGGGCTTTGGTAGTTGAACCGCACGAGCCAGTTCTGCACGTCGTTCAGTTCGTAGTCTTCCAGCACGCCAGTATCGTCTAGGTCGGCACAATGGAACGCCGACTGAAAAAATGACCGAAACGACTGCCGCATCGAATTGAGCATCGACCCCGTGCATAACCGCGAGCCATCGGCCAACAGAATCATTGCCACCCCATCGCCCTGCGGCTGGTAGTCGGGGTAGCAGGCCATGTTGGGATGGCAGCTGCCCGCCTGCCCGAACAGTTTCGAAACGGCTTTGTACCCATGCACCACCGAGCGTAGGTGTACCTGACTGGCGCCCTCGCCCGCAAGGGGTTCCTGCACCTCAATAGTCAGGTTGGAGCCTTGTAGCACATCGGTCCAGTACTCGCGGTTGCCGGTGTTCTGGGCGTCGGTAATAGGCCCAATCAGCATGGAACCGTCACCGTTGTAGAGGTACATTCGGGCACCGGGCTTCAACTGCAAGCGACTGAAAATAAGATTGATCGACAAAGCCCCGGCGGCATCAATCCGGTACTGATACACCCGAAAACCGGCCATATTGGCTTTGGATGCCGTTCCCAGAATATCTACATCCACCAAACGAGGCACCCCAAATCGCATCGGTCGGCCAGCTTTGTCGTCGCGGGCGTCTTCGGCCAGCAGCGGGGCGGCATCAACCGCAGGCAAGCTGAGGGTAGGTACTAACTGCCGATTGCCCATGAGCCCCTGCGAACGCAGATCGCTACCAGCCGCCAACCGACGGGTACGCACCTGAGCCTCGGCAAACAGAGGGGCCATGAGCATCAGTAGTAAGGCAAGAAAACGAAATAAACGCGTAGATTTTTTCATACCGATTTGTGTTAATGATAAAGAGGGTTCAGGATAGCCTTTTCATGAAAATCCTGACATGTATATAATTTCAATACTACACTTTTCCTACGTACACTCACGCATTAAAAAAGCAAACTTATCGAGCGCTTGTTTCTACCTTTAGAGCCAGCCACAAGCCCTCACTCGCCGATTTACCCGTATGTTACAGAAGACCAAAGGAGTAGCGCTCAACTATATTCGATACCGGGAAACTTCCATCATTGCCCGAGTGTACACGGAAGATTTTGGGCTGCAAAGCTACTTAGTCAACGGCGTACGCTCGGCCAAAAATAAGAACAACAAAATTGCCTTGTTCCAGCCGCTCACGTTGCTCGACATGGTGGTGTATTACAAGGAGGACCGGGATTTACACCGGCTTTCGGAGGTAAAAACAAGCTACCCTTTTCAGAGCCTGCCGTTCGAAGTGGCCAAAACAAGTATGGGGCTTTTTGTGACCGAGATGCTCACCAAAACCCTGAAAGAAGAAACGGGGAGCCCGGTACTATTTCGATTTCTAGTCGAGTCGGTGCTGTTTCTGGAGGAGGCTCAGGCGCATTACGAGAACTTTCACCTTGCCTTTTTGCTGAAACTCACGTCGTTTCTGGGTTTCAGCCCCGAGGGAGCCCGCGAGTTCGAAAATCAGCTGCGCGAACATTCGTACCCGTTTTTACCCGACAGTGAGACCGAATTGGCCCTGAATGGGCTCATTAGGTACCCCTACGGCACGCCCGCTCCCCTCAGCCGAACCGCGCGCAACGAACTGCTCGACGCGGTGGTGGCCTACTACCGAATTCACGTCGACTCGCTGGGCGAAATCAAGTCGCTGCCGGTACTGCGCGAGGTGCTGAGCTGATTCATCCTCAGACACATTGGCGCACAATCGGGGCTTGTATAAACTTTACAGCAGTAATTCCGCCGATTCGGGGCTTTTAGTAAGAAAAGAAGCTGCCCCCGACCACCTCGGTTGCAGAGAAGATATCTTAGCTTACTGACTCTATGAAACGTTCCCTTTTTATGCTGGGTCTGTTGGCTGCCACGTTGACAGCAGCCACCCCACCCCCCAAAAAAACCAAGTGGACCTCGCTCTTCGACGGTAAAACCACCACGGGCTGGCATCGGTACCTCAAAACCGACACCAATGGCTGGAAGGTCGAAAGCGGTGCCCTCACCACCGATGGCAAGCAGGGCGACCTGGTGTCGGACAAAGAGTTTGAAAACTTCGACCTGGAGTTTGAATTTAAAGTGCAGCCCAAAGGCAATAGCGGGGTTATTTACAAAGTTCTGGAAGACGCCCAGTATAACCAGACCTACGTTTCGGGGCCGGAGTATCAGGTAATCGACGATAAAGGCTACGAGTGGCGCGACAAAGACGGCAAGCTCATGAAGCTGAATAACAATCAGCTAACGGCCGCCAACTACGACATGATCCCCCCCGGCGACCTTAATGTTTCGAAACCCGCGGGCGAGTGGAATAAAGGCCGGATTCTGGTCAATAACAACCACGTAGAGCACTGGCTCAATGGCAAAAAAGTAGTGGAGTACGAATACGGCTCTGACACCTGGAAAGGTATGGTTGCCAAGAGCAAATTTGCCAAGATGCCCTACGCCAACCCGCACGGCAAAGGCAAAATTGCCCTGCAAGGCCACGGCGACACCGTTTGGTATCGTAACATCCGGGTAAAGGAAATGTAATGAGTGATTGAGCGAATGAGTGATTGAGCGAAGTAGGGTACTTTTCACTCAATCACTCATTCGCTCAATCACTCATTAATGCAGCGGCCTTCCTTTCACCAATCCCCCGCGGGCATCGTCGATTCCGTGCTGAATCATAAACACGTTGGGGTCGATGAGTTCGACGGCGTCGCGCAGGCGGCTCAGTTCCAGCCGGGTCACCACCGTATACAGGACATCGGTAGCTTCGCGGTGATGGCCGCGCTTACCGTAGCCCTTCTGCCCTTTCAGCACCGTTACCCCCTTGCCGAGCTCTTCAGTTAGCATCAGGCGCACCGTTTCGGCATGATCCGAAACAATCAGCACGGCCGTGTGCTCCTCAATACCGTGTACCAGAAAATCAATCGCTTTAGAAGCCCCGAAATAGGTAATCATAGAGTATAAGGCCACATCAACGCCCAGGCTAAACGCAGCCGCGCCGAAAATAAATACGTTGATTACCAGAATAATATCCCCCACGCGCAACAGACTCGACCGGCGGCTCAACAACAGGGCCGCAGCCTCGGTGCCATCGAGTACGGCCCCGCCCCGCATGGCCAACCCGATTCCCGCGCCGATAAACACCCCCCCAAAAATGGCGGTCAGCAGCAAGTCGGGCGTCACATCGGGAAATGGCACCACGGCAATACAAAGGGCTAATCCGGTAATCCCCAGGGCGCTTTTAATGGCAAACGACCGGCCAATCTGGTAGTATCCTAAAATGAGAAACGGCAGGTTAAACAAGGGCAACATAACCGAGAGCGACCAGCCCGTCAGGTTAGCAATGAGCATCGAGATTCCCGTAACGCCCCCATCAATAAAATGACTCGACAGCAGGAACCCTTTCAGGCCCATGGCTACCGAGAAAATACCCGCAATAATTAATACAGTGTCTTTGATATACACTTTGGTTTGGCTCATAGAAATGGTGATTTATCCAATAGAAACGAAATCCTCTTCTTGTACAACCGCCATACTGCACCGTCCGTTTCCGAAAGCTCAATAAGTCTCCTGAGCGAACCCCGCCCCTCTGTCTTCAGCCGCTTACCAACGCCTAAAAACGGGAAAATCCCCCTTGAAAAAACGCCCATTTTTGCGTATCTTTAAGTATAGACAATCGACCTCATACAACCTTCTCAGTAGGCATTTCTGACCCTCTTTAGCCTTTTTTACGCTGCTCATGCTCGAATATTCGCCCCAGGAATCACGGCTCCAGACCGAGCGCAAAAGCCCACCCACTACCTGCCCGGTGCCTCCTTACCGCAAACTGCGGGGCTACGCGTTCGACCCCAGTCTGTCGCTCGAAATAGCCACGGCTACCATCAATGAGGTAGTTTATAAAGTGCGTTGGGAAGAGGAAGAAACCGATACGGGTGGTACCCTCTCAAAAGGGCCGGTGGGCGAGTACCTCGAAGTGGTGGATTACGACCCCGCAAGTGGGGTATTTTACCACCCCGTTGACCTGAGCGACCCCTATATGCTGGCTCAGGACGGCCTTGCCCCCTCGGAAGGGAACCCGCAGTTTCATCAGCAGATGGTGTACGCTGTGGCCATGACCACCATTCAGAATATGGAGCGGGCACTGGGCCGATGGGTATTCTGGAACGATTACCACGAAACGACCGACGATTCCGGCAAAGTGCAGGGGCGGCACGCGTTTGTGCGTCGGTTGCGCTTGTACCCACACGCCCTGCGCGAGGCCAACGCGTATTACAGCCCCGACAAAAAGGCCATTCTGTTCGGCTATTTTCCGGCCCTCAACGATAACACCACCGGCCAACTACCGGGCGGGCTGGTGTTTACCTGCCTCTCGCACGACATTATTGCCCACGAAATGACCCATGCCGTGCTCGACGGGATGCACCGACGTTACGTAGAAAACACCAACCCCGACGCGTTGGCCTTTCACGAGGCTTTTTCCGACATCGTTGCGCTCTTTCAGCACTTCACCTTCCCCGAAGTGCTCTACCAACAAATTGCCGATACCCGGGGCGATTTATCGGCGCAAAGCTATTTGAGTAAGCTTGGCCAGCAATTTGGGCTGGCGCGGGGTAAGCGTAACTCACTCCGCGACGCAATCGGCGAAATAAACCCCGAAACGGGGCAGTGGCAGGTAAAAACGCCTAAACCGTCGGAGTACGAAACCACCACCGAAGCCCACGCACGGGGTAATATTCTCCTGGCTGCCCTGTTCGAGAGTTTTCTGATTCTGTACAAAAGCCGGAGCGAAGACCTGCTCCGAATTGCCACCAACGGCACCGGGATTCTGCCACAAGGCGACCTGCACCCCGATTTGGTCAGGCGGCTCGCGGGCGAAGCCGCCAAAACAGCCCGGCATCTGCTCAGTATGTGCATCCGGGCGCTCGACTACTGCCCGCCCGTCGACCTGAATTTCGGCGATTACCTCCGCGCCCTGATTACGGCCGACTACGACCTTGTTTCCGACGATACCCACAACTACCGGCTGGCTATTATCGGCGCATTTCGGAAGCGCGGCATCTACCCGAAAGGCATCAAGACACTCTCACCCGAGAGCCTGCGCTGGGAGGTCGTAACCGACGAGAAACTGAAAGAATTTGAAGAAGGCAAGATTTTCCGAACGCTTACCAAAATCCTGAAAGACAAACTCTTTAAGGTTTCGGATGTGAAAACCCGCGAAGATTCGTACAACTTTTTCAAGGGCGTAAAAGGGCTCATCCACAATAAAATCAGCAAGATGACCGATACCCAAAAGTTCGATGAACTAACGGGGCTTTGCCTGTCGAATGACCCCGTCTGGAACGACCAGAAACCTGTTTTTGAGGTCCATTCGGTACGGCAGGCCCAGCGGGTTACGCCTGACGGTGACACCGTCAGTCAGGCCATTGTGGTGCTCACCCAACGGCGCGATGTGACGGCCGACGATGGCTCTACCATCCGGTTTCGGGGCGGATGCACGCTTATTTTCGACCTCACCGGGCTGAAATTGCGCTATTGCATCCGAAAAAACTTCCGGGATGAACGCCGACTGACCGAACAGCTTGCCTACGTGACCGGGCAACGCAATGCCCCCAGTAACCGGGCCATGTACTTCGGGCTGGCCAACCGCGAACCCTTTGCCTTTTTGCACCGCTAACCCTGACCTTTTTCTGATAATGGTAACTATCCGAATGTACAACGTAGGTCTTGGCGACTGCTTTCTGCTCCGGTTCGAGGGCAAAGCCAAGCCGTGGTTTATGCTTATCGACTGCGGACTGTTCAGAGGGTCGCCTGCCGAACGTGAAACGCTCAACGCCGTTGTCGACGACATTGCCCAGACTACCCACGGTCGGCTCGATGTGGTCGTTGCCACACACGAGCACCAGGACCACCTGTCGGGGTTTTGGTACGCGCAAGAGTCGTTTCGGGCGCAAATTCAGATTGGGCAGGTTTGGCTTGCCTGGACCGAAAACCCCGCCGACCCGATGGCCAATGCCCTTAAAGCCACCATGAACGGGTTTGCTGAGCAATTGGAGCAAACGATGACCCAACTCCGGCACGACCCTCGGCGGGGCATCAGTCCCGATACCCTCGCGGCCGTTGAATCGGTGCTGGAGTTTGCCGGGTTTGGTGAACCCTTAGCCGCCAACGACCGGCTGAGCATCAACCAGAAAGCATTACGGTTTCTGAAAGAGGCCCCCACCGACCCTGAGCAGCCGGTCTTGTACGTGGAACCGGGGTCAATGGCACCGGTGGCCGCTCTGCCCAACGTCCGCTTTTTTGTGCTGGGGCCGCCCCGGTCTGAACTACTCCGCAAAAGCGACCCTACGCGCAGCCGACCCGAGGTGTACCACTTTGCGGGTGGGGAACGGAGCAATTATGCCCTGCTGATTCCGGCCACCGACAAAACCAACACCGACCCCGACCGACAAGACGCCATTCCGTTCGACTCCTCGTACCAGATGAGCATTACCGATGCCCAGAACGACCCGTTTTTCTGCAACCGGTACTGGAACGATACCGACCCGGCCGGCACGGACCAACGATACCGCCGAATCGACAACGATTGGCTCTACGCCGTGGGCGACCTGGCCCTGCAACTCGACGGCGACACCAACAACACAAGCCTTGCGCTGGCTATCGAGCTGGTCGATTCGGGGCGGGTGCTGCTCTTTCCGGGCGATGCACAGGTGGGCAACTGGCTGTCGTGGGATAGCTGTAAGTGGACGGATTTCCCGAACCTAACTACGCAGCAACTGTTAGCCAAAACGGTATTTTACAAGGTGGGGCATCACGGCAGCCACAACGCTACCCTCCGCGAGCAGGGCCTCGAACGCATGACCCACCCCGACCTGGTAGCTATGATTCCGGTCGATGAAACGTTTGCCCGGCAGAAAAAAAAGTGGGATATGCCTTTTGGGGGCCTGTACAAACGGTTGGTCGAGAAAACACGGGGGCGCGTGATTCAGGCCGATGGGCACACCCCGCCCCTGCCCGACCCGCGTTACCCCTCAGTAACCGATGCCACCGAGCAGCAGGCATTTTTGAAGGCTCTGCGACATAGCCCCAGCAACCGCCCCGGTGCCGCGTGGCCCCTCTGGACGGAGTACACGATTGGATAGGCTATACGTACCATTTTCCATTCCCTCAATGCTTCCTCTGCTCGTAGTGGGTTCGGAGCATGTCTTCGCCAAAATCGTTGGTGAGGTCGCGCACCACGGTATGAATGTGGTTGGCGTTGTTTTGGGTATTGTCGTACTCGATCAGAATGGTTGGGCCGTGAATACGGTAGTACCAGCCGTTTTCGCCGGTGCCCAGTTGCGGCTGTAGCCCACCCGCCCAGGCAAACCGGAGCGAATCAAGATTGGCTTTTTCGAGTTTTTCCAGTTGCTGTTTGGCCAGCGTAACCCGATAATTAGCCAGGTAGGTCTGGAGTAATTGAAGAAATAGCGTGCGTTGGCGATCGGTCATTTGAGCCAGCGGAAGCCCATCCATCCGGTCGAGCGACGCACGGCGACGGTTGCCGGTCACGAGGTCGTTGTACGCACGGGTGGCCAGCACCGCCTGTTGCCGCTGTTCGGGCGTGAGGGTTTCGAGCAGCGCAAACGCCAGCTCGGTTTCGCGCCGGAGAATCTGCCGTCCCTTCTGCGGCACCTCGGCCCGAACCTCACCCGGATTACTGCCCAAAAACAAGGGAGTAGCCCCCATAATCTGGCCCGTGAGCGACGAAAACTGTACCGATAAGTGGTGCCCCTCGAAACGCCAGCCCCAGGGTTGGGTGCCTTCGGGATCGCCAAAGAGGGTCAGAAAGTAGTTGTCAGGGTCGCGGTACGTATCATTGGGCGGCCGGTTCTCAACTACCCGCAACACATTTTCGGTATCCATAATGTCGAGCGCCTTCCGGTAGCCTTCGTCGCTGAGGCCAGTACGCAACAGGGCCAAAGCCGCCCGGCGTTGCGGCTCCGTCATCCCCTTCATCGACAATCCTTTGCGACTAACGGGCGTGTAATGCCACACAAATCGTTCGTCGTGGTCGAAGGTAAAGATTGCCAGCTGCTTCTGCTCAGCCGACAATGTTTGGGCGAACTGCCGGGCGGCCTCGCGCATGGCATCGTTAGCGGTCGATGCGGCCGACTGGGCTAAAGCGGCCCACGGCCCCAGCAGCCATAGGAAAGGAAGAAATCGGAAAGCGTACATCCGGATAGCGTTTAAACGTGAGTTATGAATAATGCGCACTGTACAACCCCTGTCCTACAAGTAGTTGCTACGCAAAGGCCTTCGACAGGCTCAACCGCACGCGGTCCGGGCTGACATTCGTCTTGAGAGCCCCCAGTCAGCCTGAGCCTGTCGAAGGCCCTTGCGTCAGCCAGTATGCATAATTCACGTTGTTTAAACAAAAAGACCACCAAGCCGCCGTCTTACCGATTCATTTTCAACCGTTTCTCAAACGGGGCTTACCCACAAACAAAAAGCCGCCGGGCGGGGCCCGGCGGCTTCAATTTCCCATACAGGGTTGAGTTATTTCACTTCAAAATCAGCGTCTTTAGCCCCGTCGTTGACTTTTACTTTGTCCACGCTCATCTGCATGGCCCGGCCACCGGTTTGCGCCATCGTCGTAGGGTATTTCAGCCCTTTAAAGTCTTTGTAGTCGGCAAAGGTGGTAGTTTGCGTCATAGGACCACGGGGGGTGTTCTGCGTAGCCACGCTTTGCACTTTCAGGCCCGTCTCCTTATCGTAAAAATCAGACCACGTCACCGCGCCATCGGCCGAGGCATGGTCAACCTTGTAGGCATCTTTGCCGTTCACTGCTTCAACGCCAGCAACGGTGCTTTTCACGCCCATCTCAGCATAGCGCAGTTCACCAAAGAGCGTGTTCATCAGAATCATGCCCTGTGCATCTTTGCCCTCCATCGTGCGGCTGCCCTGCATACCGCCCATGCTTACTTTGCTACCGTCGCCCGTCATACGCATTACCTCCATCCCGTTGGCGTTGATAATCTGCACGAATTTGTTGGGCGCTTTCATTTTACGGGTGATCAGCACAGGGTTGCCGTTGAATTCCGTCGACATTTCGACCCGCATATCCTGAATACCAGCCAGCATGGCTTTGCCGCCAACAGCCGCTACGTACTTGTCCATTACTTCCTGTGCCGAGGGTAAGTTTTGCGCTACAGCCTGCCCGTAGAGGAAGGGAGCTAACAGGAAAGCTACCAATGCTTTTTTCATGATGGTTCTGTTTTTTGGTCGTCTTGATAATGGGCTCAAATAACGAAAATTTCGGGCAAAAACAGCTTAATGCAGCAAGGCAAAAATGGCCAGATACGTCAGGGCACCGGCCAGATAGCCAAGCAAGGCTAATCCGCTGATTTTGCGGAAATACCAGCCGAAATCGAGATTCTCCATGCCCATGACGGCCACCCCAGCCGCCGACCCAATCACCAGAATACTCCCCCCTGTACCCGCACAGTACGCCAGAAATGCCCACAGTTTGGCATCGGCCGGAAACGTCGACAGCTCGTACATACCCATAGCCGCAGCCACAATCGGTACGTTATCAACAACGGCCGACACCAGCCCGATGAGAACTACAATCAGGTCCAGATTGCCCACGGCCGCGTCGAGCGACTCGGCCAGACTCCGTAGCACACCCGTTGCCTCCAGCGAGCCAACCGCCAGCAGAATACCCAGAAAAAACAGAATACTGGGCGCGTCTATCTTGCTCAGCGCGTAAGCCGGGGTAAACGGCTCTTTGTCGGCGTCGTCCTTGTCGCTGTGAATCAACTCCGACGCAACCCAGATAACACCCAGTACGAGCATCATACCCATGTACGGCGGCAGACCGGTGAATGCCTTAAAAATCGGAACAAACAACATACCACCCAGCCCGATAGCAAGCATGAGTCGCCGGTCGCGCCGGGCCGTGGCGTCTACGTACGGGCGGCTGACACCCGCTTCATCGGGCGAGGCCACAAAAGCTGTGGCTCCCGTCGGTGTTCGGAGCGTAAGTACCAACAAGGGAACCAGAAGAGCCACCAGGCTGGGCAAAAACACGGTCGTAATGATGTTGACGGTAGTGATTTGCCCCCCAATCCAGAGCATGGTGGTAGTCACATCACCAATGGGCGACCAGGCCCCACCTGCATTAGCCGCAATAATAATCAACCCGGCCATCAAGCGCCGTTGTTCGTTGTCGCGCACCAGCTTACGGGCTACCGAAACCATCACAATAGCCGTAGTGAGGTTATCGAGCAGGGCCGACAGAAAGAAGGTCAGCCCGCCCACGATCCAGAACAGCGTGCGGGTATTACGGCTGGCAATCCGGTCGGTGATGAGCGTAAAACCATCGTGCGCATCAATCAGCTCGACCACGGTCATGGCCCCCAGCAGAAAAAACAGGATTTCGGCCGTATGCCCCAGGTGCTCGGTCAACTGCTCGCCCACCTCATGACTTTCGGTAGCCGCAAGGGCATACACCGCCCAACATACCACGCCTGTAATGAGGGCCGTAGCCGTTTTATTGATTCGAAGCGGATGTTCGAGCGTAATGAGCGTGTACCCAACCACAAAGGTCAGAATAAGGGCGAGAATCATGCTACAAAGATAGCAGCAGCCTCAGGTCTGCTACTCCTCGTCGCGGCTTTTGATGCCCAGCATAACCCCGGCGTAAATGTCGGTACCGCGTGGCCGGAGACCATTCTGCCCACTACCTAAAAGACCCAGCAGATTATCGGACCCCACGCGCACGGGCCCCGCCTTGATCGTCAGCCCCAGCGCGACCCCCCGGTTGATGTACGTAATCGGTAACGACAACCCCACCACACCTGTCTCGAAACGGGGGGCAATGCTCACCAGCGACGGCTGCCGTACAGACGGGTCGTCGGCTGCCCGCACATTTTGTAGCCAAACGGCACTTATACCCGTGTGGGCCGACAGCTGATAGTCGGCGGTGAAATTCAGCGACGTGGGCAGTCCCACCCGAAACGGCGACGGGTCGGCATCTTCCAGAATCCCTAATCGGTTACGGATAACGGTAGCTACCTGCTCAAAACTTCCCACGTTGGTCGAGTTGAAATCGTCGGCCTCGAACCGCACATTCCGCTGATTCACGTCGTACACCTCGCCCGTGTACTTCATACCGCCCAAATCAGTCAGGCCGAGGCCGAGTTGCAGCAGTCGATCATCGTCAGACTGCAACAGCACCGACAAACCCAGGTCAAAGCCCCAGCCCCGGCCGGGTGCATTGGCCGAGAAAAGTGTCGACGGGGTGAGCCGTCGGTTTTCCAGAAAGGTTGTATAAGCCAAATCAGCATTCACGCGCGACACCACCAGGGCCGGGTCGGCATTGGGGCCGGTGCCGGCTTCGAGCTGATAATCGAGTCCTCGGTTGACAAACGAACCGGCCGAGTAACCCCGCAGCCGTTTTACCGTAAGACCACCCGACACCCGGAACCCGTCGGCATCCACAATCGTGTTGGCGTACGAAAGGGCCAATTCGGCATACGCATTCGTGTTGACGCCAAATCGGTTATCGCTGCTGGGAATACTGTACAAGCTGGAGGTGTTCAGGCTGGCCCGTAGGGCTGACAGTAGCTGTTCTGAAGCCCCATTAACCTGCCCGATACCGCGCAAGCGAGTCGAGAAGGTGAGTACCCCGGCCGTTGGACCCAGGCGCATCTGAATGGCAGGCCCGCGCAATTCGCCCCAAACGGTGGCGTTTTTCGGCTTCCCGTCGAGAATTTCGGTGGTATAGTCCGACTCAAAGCGAACATTGCCGTTGGCTTGCCGGTACACGTCGGGGACATTGCCCGTAAACAGTTTCAGTAACGAAAACGGAGCCTGATACCGCACGAAGTTATTGTTGACGTGCAGGTTAGCCGAACCGGCGTGCAGAAACAGCCGATGGGGCGTTTCGGCGGCCAGGGCCGGGTTGAGGTACGTGCGGTGCGTACCGGTATTGGGACTGGTTGAGATTCCCAGAAAATTTTGAGCCGGACTTACTGTTGCGCTCAGCAACAGGCAGACCGGCCCTAACCATTTTGTATATATCATGTTCAGGGGCATTGATCGTTCAAATAACGCACCACGCCCCAACAAAGCCCAAATTTTCGAGGAAAAGGAAACACCAGTGAGGTACCGGAACCCGGTTATACGCCCTCAGCCTCCACAAGTTTCACGTCGGGCACCAGACGCGTCATCAGGTTTTCGATACCAGCTTTGAGCGTCAGCGTCGACGAGGGGCAACCGCTGCAAGAGCCCTGCAACAAGACTTTTACGGTGCCAGTCTGCTCATCGAACGAGTGGAAGTTAATAGCGCCCCCATCGGATTCAACGGCTGGCCGCACGTACTGCTCCAGTACGGCTTTGATCTTCTGCACCGTTTCCGAATCGGCCTCTACACGCACCGTATTGGCCTCCATGGTACGAGGGGCAAATACCGGCTTCTGATCTTCGAAATATTCTTTCAGGAACTGCTTCAGCTCGAACATCACCTCGTCCCAGTCGGTCGCGTCGTCTTTGGTGATGGTCACGAAGTTGCTCGCAATAAACACCCGTGTCACAAACTCAAAACCAAACAGAGCCACCACCAGGGGCGACGCTTTCCCGTCGAGCAGGGCTTCGCCGGGTTCGGCATAGTCGAACGAAAGACCATCGGGGGCCAATTCGACATTGAGCACGAACTTCATCGAGTTCGGGTTGGGGTTCTGCTGGGCAAAAATGGAAATCGGACGACGAAGGAGTGAGTTCATACCTTTATGATTGCGAAACAGGCGGTATTTAACCCGCCTTTGTGAATAACCTTTTGTTTGATACTGCATACCCGCCCGAGTATTTACCCAGGCCAGTACAGCCTTCTCAGAAACAGCGCTCTGTTTTTTTTAGTTGCGCCCAACAAACAAAACCCGCCCTGCCGAAGCAAAGCGGGTTTTGAGCCATACAGTTGATGGGGCAATTAAGCCACCGTCGCTTCCGCAGCCGGAACGATGTCAACGTATGAACGACGGGCGCGGCCCGGGCGGAACTGTACCGTACCGTCGACCAACGCAAACAGGGTATGGTCTTTACCCAAGCCTACGTTTTTGCCGGGGTGGTGAACCGTACCCCGCTGACGAACGATGATGTTACCGGCAATGGCCTTCTGGCCGCCGAAGAGTTTTACACCCAATCGCTTGCTGATCGAGTCGCGGCCGTTCTTGGAACTACCTACACCTTTCTTGTGTGCCATTTTCTTAAAAAGTTTTCGGTTTTCAGTCCTCAGTTTTCAGTTGAAGAAACAGCCGATAAGAACTGCAAACTGTAAACCGAATACTGTAAACGTTAAAGAGTAATGTCTTCGATTTGTACTTTGGTCAGATACTGACGGTGACCGTTTTTCTTCTTGTAGCCTTTCCGACGTTTCTTCTTGAAGACGATTACTTTTTCGCCTTTCAGGTGTTCAACGATTTTGGCCGAAACGGCAGCACCTTCAACAACGGGTGCGCCAACCGAGATGGTTCCTTCGTTATCAACGAGCAGAACTTTGATCTGGTCGGATGCAAGTACAGCGTCCACGTCGCCCGCCAACCGATGGGTATAGATTGAGCGGCCTTTCTGGATCTTAAACTGCTGTCCTGCGATCTCTACGATTGCGTACATGATTTGTATAACTTGAAAATGAGGGTGCAAAGATAGCAAAAAGTCAACCGTTTGGCAAGGGTTAAGTGCTTCGTTTTTAGAAGACCCGCTGAATTGAGAATAGGTCTACTGAACCGTTGAAACAATTAGCTTATCTGAACTGCCAATTATCATTATTACTCAACATGCACGGTGGACATTTTACAGTTGCACCAAATCCCAAATTTCAGTAATACTCAACGCTCGGTTATAAATCCGCACATCGTCAATGGCTCCGTTGAATAACGACTGCGTCCGGTCGGCAAAAGCTCCGATAATCAAGTCGCTCGTTGTACCGATGATGTTGCCTGTTTTAGGTATCTGGAACAGAGGAACGCCATCTTTGTACCATTTTAGGGTTGTCCCATCGTACACTATGGTGATGAATTGCCAGACGTTTGGCTGTAGCGTACAACTTGAGCAACTCCAACTCTGAACAGGGGTGCCTATGCCTGTATTCAGATCAACGTTTAAGAATGATGGCCCATTGGTGCTTATACCATACTGCCTTCCTGAACTGCTTAGACTTTGAGCTTTTGACAGGATAGCCATGTTTGTGGTGCTTCCCTGCCAGTCTGGCCGTACCCAGGCACAGAGAGTCACGGCCGTACTGGTCAGATTTATACTTGTGCTGTTAGGGACGCGGACAAACTGACTTCCCGCCCGTGCGAATGAGTATGCCTGATTAGCCGCCCCAAAACGGTCGGTTGTGAGTGTAGCTCCGCTCACGGTTCCATTGTTCCCGTTGCCGCTCGCGTCGTTGGCATTGCCGGAAAAAGGCAGGTGCATCGCCAGTCCGTTCACAAGCGTATTGATGTTGGCCGACGCAAATAGATTCGTGCTGTTATTAGTAGCTGACGGACTCGTATTAATCGTGATAGGGCCGTTGAAACCACCCGCGTAGGTAGGCGTAAACGTGATAACCACCGAGCGCGACGCTCCTGTTGCTAATGTTCCGCTAATAACCCCTGAAAAACCGGCAGGTAGTGTGAGCCCTGTGAGCGTAACGGGTTCACCGGTATTCTGAATCACAAGCGTCCGGCTCGTAGTTTGCCCAACGGCGGTCTGACCAAACTCCAGATTACCCGACAGATTGAGGGAGTTCGGGGGCGTGAATGCCAACCGCAGCCGGCCCGCCGAATTGTACGTCAACGTCCCCCCTGCATATAAGAGTGATTTCGCCTGAGCTGTATTATCCGAGATGGTTACTGCGTGCCCCGCATTTATCATCACTATGTCTGCGAGTGTAGGAATACGCCCACATGACCATGTACCTGTTGTGCTCCAGGGACCAGATTGTAAACTTTGGCAAGCAGCAACTCGGATATTTGAATAAACATCATCTAATACTTGCTCATTGAAGAGAATATAATCAATCTTTTTGGGACTTAATTTATCCGGCACATCAACTGCTACAATACCGCTCATGATCTGGCGCTCGGTGATAAGAGACATGATTTTCTCACGAGCATCAAGCAGTTCATGGAAAGCATTAGTCATAGTCAAACGATCAATGACATAGAGCTCTTTAACATTGGTAGTACCAGAAACCGGGTCAGTTGTACTCTGAATATCCTGAATGAGTGGCAGTTCTACCCAATCTTCTGTAAGCTGATCCTGTCCGAGACTATTTTTCTCAAGGTATTGTTTTTGAATACCCAGCGATAGACCCGTTGACGAATTCTTTAAGAAAAAATAAGCTGCATCCTGATCTTCAATCAATGTTTCAAGGTCAATGTACTGGTTCTGCCGGTTGTCAAATTGCTTCAAATTAGCATCAAACACCTCATTCGTTTTGATGGTGGTAGCCATCAGATAAGAAGCAAAATTCTGGGCTATAATCGGGTTCGACCGAAGTATCGTAAACAAGTTAGCGGTTTCAGGATGGTGCTTAGTCCGCAGAATCGCTTGCATTTGATCCAAAACCAGATTTCCGGACATCAGTGACTCATGGACCATACTCCGCTCAATAAGCGTTAATACTTTCTGCAAGCCTGTTTGCAACAATTGAGTCCGAAATGTTGAGAAACTGCCTGCTTGCCGAAGCTGTGTATAGTTTGCGAACAACCGACCTGAATTGGCATCACCACTGTAAAGTTCCAGCATTGGATAGAACTTGTACACATAGTTGGCTAACTGAACAACCTTCTTGTAATTGATATACTTCCGACTATCGAGCGTCTCAGTAAAACGTAGGGTTGGTGTAGGGTTCTGGCTAATGAAATGGTTCATAGGGGCAGTGAGCGCTGAAGCATTTATAGCCGGATACAACATTGCTACAGTTGCTAAGTCACGTTGTACAGCAACTGGGTTGTTCAGAAAACGTACTTTCCAATAAGACAGCAATTTGTCGTACAATTGAGGCTGGATAAACAAGTTATTTGTATTGTCTACATAGCGACTCAATTCCGTTTGATCAACCGTATAGTCCCATGCCGCGCTGTTAGTCCCTAAGAAGTCCTTATTCAGTAACTTTAGCATACCGTCCAGACATGATTCACAGCGCTGTCCGCTGATGAATGAATTCAGGTAATCTAACTGAGAGTCAGCCTTCAAGAATACTGGGTCTATTTCAACAAAATTGGTATAGGTATTATAAGGCTCAAAACAGGCATCGGTGTCCGTATTGAGCAATTGGGTGAGCTTTGCATCCAGCAGAAAATTCTGCATTACAACAAAATTCAGCCTATTCTGAATATCTTCCAGCGTTACCATTGTTTCAATGTGTTCATTGGCCATTTGCTGGCGGAGATTACCCACTTGCTGATTCACAAAATTGATGCGATCAGCTAAATCCTGGTGAGATGCTTCGATTTGCTGGTGTACACTCTCAAACCCCTGGAAAACGGTTTGCTCCAACTGCTCTAACCGCTGGTCAATACGCTGAAGCATCATCATTTCAGGGCTAGGCTTAGGCTTACTCAATAATTCAAAACCAATCTGAATCAATGCACTGGGGTCGCCCCCATAAGCTCTCGCAGCTGCCGCTCCAACCCGAACCGCAAAAATTGCATTTTTAATAAACTTCCGATCTTTCTCAGACCCGATATTGAAGCGGTCCATAGCGGCTAAACCTAACTGGCCATAGGCTACTGCTTTATCGGCAATCTGCGTGTATTGCTCAATTTTTAGGCGTTCTTTTTCATTCTCATAATGCTTTAGCATGTCATTGATCTTTCCTTTCATCTCAGTCGTTGGAGGACCAAAAACAGTATTTTGGCCTGCATTAGCGGCCTGCTGAGCTTTTTGGATTAGGCTAATCTTATCGTCAATTCCGACATTCTCTCGCAGAATGGACTGTAAAACTGGATCGCTCAAATCAGTTAACTTCCCTTCAATATTAGTAAGTCGTTGACTCGTAGCTTTAAAGGCTAGATCTACGTTGACGGCAAACTGTCGGGTAAACTCTGTTAGCTGCTGTTGTTTCTGAAGTATTTGCTGCTGAGTCAGATTCGTGGCCCTTAGCTCCTGATTTATTACTTTTATACTAGCCTTAATATTCGCTATTTCCTTCTTGGTTTCCAGAGCTGTAATGTAACTCCGCTCCAGAATAGCCGTGGTTTTCGCCATGAAATCAACTTGAGCGTCAATGATCTCCTCTGTTTTAGTATCTGCATCAAGACCAGCAGCCGTTGCCTCCTCCACTGTCATAGTAGATCCTGCAACAGCTGGTTTGCCATCATTGAAGTATTTGGTAGCCTTATCCTTATAATATGGATTTTGTAATCGGCTCACAAACGCCGATTTCTGATCTGGCGTGCCTTTAAACTTGAGCAGATCTAACGCTTCCTGTAATTTACCGTCATAGAACTTTGTTGCTTCCTGCTGAAGCCGGGCCGGGCCAAACGTAATTTCTGGTTTGTACCGGTTTGGTATAGCATCATACCCTGACTGCATTACATCGCCTGTTTTGGCGATACCCACCACCCACGGGTGTTTAAAGCCCATTTTTTCTGCAAACTTGGCAACTTTGTAGACAGCCTGTGATCCCTCCACCAGAGTACTGGCGATGGTTAGGTTCCGGTCGGTTCGAATACGCTCATCTTCAATACGAACAATGAAGTTCTGCACCTCCTGGTTAAACTTTGCGTTGCCAGAGCCATCTTTAGGCAGGTTAGCCCGTTTCTGCTGTAGAATAGCCAACTCACCGGGCAGGTTATTCCCATACGCAATAGACGACCCTGCGAGCATCTTTTGCGTCCGCATGCTATTCTGATACTCGGCAGAGAAAGACTGAGCCCAGGCAGAAGTTGCCAGCAACAGTAATCCCCAAAGTAGAAATTGTTTCATGAGTGCAGGAGGGTTATTCGCTGACTTTGATGTATACGTACAGCGCAATGTTGCGTGGACGGGTTTCAGCCCCACCCGTATTGCCAGTTACTGAAGCTAACCGCCAATCATTCCGGGGGCTTACGGCGTTTCAGCCCCACCCGTATTGCCAGTTACCTGACCATCTCCCCATTGGGTTGCCCAGTTATTACCACCATACGACCAGTTTCCCCACTTCACTAAAATATCTGTGCGGTGGTTATGGGCTTTGAATTCATCTGACTGATATGTACCAATACCTCTGTTTCCAGCAGCATCTCCCGAACCTGTGGATCTGTCCTCATTCATGCCCCGCAAGAATACACCCCGAGCATCAGGCAGGTTTGTACCGTTAATCAATTGAGAAGAGAAAAGCTTACGAAGGTCGGTATTAGCGGAAAGTAGTTGACCTGTCATCAGTCGCCATTTAGGTTCTCCATAAGGGTCCATACCTCCGTGCATTCTGTAAAAATCAGCAGGGGCTAGAATTGAATGAACCACATCGCCTACCTTATAGTGATCAACTATGCCAGCAACAGTAGATTGAGGCCGATAAGAGGCTCCGTAAACCATAAACAAAAAAGCCCCAAACAGCGAGAGATTGCCCGTTGGGCGAAAGTAATTGTGCAGCTTCATACGATAGTCTGTAATGTATGTTTTAAGAACAAGAAAGTAGGTTCAGTTCAGGCTGGCCCAGTACGCCCGGCACTCGGCCACCCGACGGCGGGCTACCGGAATTTGTTCGCCATTGCTCATGATGACCTGACAAAAGGCAACAGAGAGGCTGCGGATAAACTGCACATTGAGCAAGTGTTTCCGATGGACACGAACAAAAGCGCCATCGGGCAAACGGCCAGACAATACCTTGAGCGAGCGAGCCACCAGAATTTTCGAACCATCCCGGAAGTAGCACCGCGTGTAGTTCCCTACTCCTTCGAAACGGACAATATCGGAACACGAGACCCACTGCCTGCAATTGAAAAAAGGCAACTGCAACGCTTGCGTCTGAGGGATATATGAGGTAGGCATGGAATGGATATTAACGGCTTTGAGTAAAAACAGGCAGTACACCTAACAACAAAACTCCCGTTTCCAACTCTCTCCGACAATCCCCCGAAAGGGGTATTTTTCGTACCTGACGCTTCGGCTACCTTTGGCTAAATACGCTTCCCTATGAAGATAGCCCTGACCCTCGGCGTGGTTTGCTTCGTGATCTGCGCGGCCTGGGCCGGCCCGGTTCAACCCATCCGAATCGGTAACCAAACCGAGTGGTCATTGAGCCAATCGGCTTATTTGTACACAACCCCTCAGAAGTTATCGCCCCAACAAGCGTTTGCATCGATCCGGCAGGTGCGGTTGGCCGCTATCAAACAGGAACACATCAATCTTGGCCTCCAGGCTGGCTACGTCTGGCTTTACTTCCGGCTAGCCAACGAGGGAGCCGCTAAAACGGTCTTGTTTACCCTCGACCGAATCGACATTCACTATGTTCAGGCGTTTCGTCAACGGGGCAGGGCTATCGACACCCTCGCGCTGACCGGTGATGCACTGCCGTTTAGCAGTCGCCCGGTTCGGCTCAATTATTTTGCCATACCCGTCAAAATGGCAGCCCACGAAGAAGCCGACATCCTGATCTTACTGGAGAAAAAGAACGAATACATTTCGGGCAACATTGGCCTGTATTCAGCCAGTCAATTTTTGCAGAAAGTGCGGACCGATTCAGCTGTGGTCGCTTTCTTTCTGGGTATAGCGGCCTTTATTTTTCTGTTTAATTTCTTTCTGTGGTTCTCACTCGACGATTCCGTCCATCTGTTATTTATGGCTCATCAGGTGGCTATTGTATCGTTCGTACTCATCAATTTAGGGTATGGTTTTGAGTTTCTCTGGCCTACTTTCACCTACAGCAATTCACTGATTATGACGATGGTATCGGGCATTTGGGCCAGTACCAACCTGTTCTTGATCAAGAAATACCTCAATCTGACAGCCACCAGCAGTCGTTTCTACCGGGTGGTCCACTGGCTGGCCTGGTATATTCTGATTGTGTCCATCGTAGGGTGCTCTCTATCGCTGCTCCGGCCCGCATCGGTACCGGCTTATATACTCAAGTTGGGCCTTTCTCTGCTTCTGATCTGGATTATAGCCAACGCCATTGTACTGGTTAGCGTGTTTGTGGAGCAAGTAGGCAAGCGAAACCAGGCCGCTTATATTTACGTGGCCGCCCTTAGCTTCATGCTCATCAGTTCGGTGGTGTACACGCTAACCCTGCTGAATGTTATCAACGCCGGATCCTACACAACGGACTGGCTGATTCCCAGTTTTTTGTGGGAAGAAACAATCCTGGCGTTTGGCCTTACGGTGCGGTACAATCGCTTCCGCCAACAGTACTTTACTTTACAACTCTCGCTGGCGCACGAACAGACCCGCACCAACGAAGCCATTATTCAGGCTCAGGAAAGCGAACGCCAGCGCATTGCCGCCGACCTCCACGACGACCTCGGCGGAACCCTGGCCACTATACGCCGACGCCTGACCGACATCCGCCAGCATCTGCGCGACCCGCAGGCAGCCCACGAACTCGACGCCCTTGAACCCCTCATTCGGCAAAGCAGTCACGACCTCCGGCGTATTGCCCATAACCTGATGCCGCCCGAATTTGCCCGGATTGGCCTACGGGCCGCCCTGGAGCAACTCGTACAGAGTCAGCCTAGCCAACCGACCCGGTTTTCGTTTGTGGTAGCCGGATCAGAGTACCGACTGGCTACCGATGTCGAACTGAACCTCTACCGGATCGTCTCAGAGCTAATTCAAAATATAAACAAGCATGCGCAGGCCGCCCGGACTGCTGTCCAGCTGCTTTATCATAACGACCACCTGACTATTATGGTCGAGGATGACGGATTGGGGAGCCGGGCCGTCGCTAATGAGGGGAATAAGCCCGGCCTGGGCCTCACCAGTAGCCAGTTACGAGCCGAATACATTGGTGCTCAACTCTGGCGCGAAGTCAGTTTGGGCGGAACCCTCGTTATGATTGATGTACCATACGCAACTGCAACCCACACTCTCCGTACCGAACCTAAGCAGGCGAATGAATCCATGTCGGTTACGTAATCATGCGCCAGGCCGTGCGGCAAAACGGGGAATATCTAACCCAAATCACTAAAAACCAGTGATCTAGAGTGTGTGGACAATCAGAGCAACAAAATCATACTTGAAGCCAGATGAACCATCGCCAAGAAGCTGCTGGCTGTTTTTTCGTAGCGAGTTGCTACCCGGCGATACTGTTTCAAGCGGTTAAAATA
>NZ_WELI01000006.1 GCF_009184635.1 Rudanella paleaurantiibacter | reverse complement strand
AGGCCCTTGATGGCCGCTTTTTTGAAGGCTTCGTAGTCGAAGGAGTCAGTCATGAGTAGGAAATTAGGAAATTGTTTTCTTCCCTTCTATTCAAACCCAATCTTGACACAGTTTAAAAAGCAGTCTCGGTTTAGCCGAACGCGAAACTAAAACCTTGCTTGTGGGGACGCGCTGCCTGTCGTCCAACAAGCTACCCATGCAAATCTAATCAACAACCCACGACATTCCTATTTGATTTTCTTACCTTTATATAATGAATAATCAGGCAAATTCTTCAACTAAGGAGGCTCATACGGGTGATTTGAAGCCTTTAAGCTTCAAGGCTTATGAAATAGTTACGACCGTGAGCGGGTCTCCAACCTATACCCGCAGGGATTTTTACAAAATTACGCTGTCCAACTGCCATATGATTATTCACTATGCGGATAAGAGTATAGAGATGGATGGCACATTCTTGTTTTTCAGAAATCCACATGTACCCTACTCCATTGAACTACTCTCAGCGAGTTATACAGGGTATGCCTGTGTGTTTACCGAAGAGTTCCTCAAAGCGAGTGAGCGGTCAGAGAGCTTTCTGGAATCACCTTTAGTCAAGATCGGTAGTACACCGGCCCTGCTCGTGAATAGCCAACAAAAGGAGTTTATCGAACCGTTGTTCAAAAAGCTACTGGTAGAACAAAATTCGGAATATGTGTTTAAAGATGAATTGATTCGCAACTGCCTGAATCTCATTATACACGAAGCTTTAAAACTCCAACCTTCAGATCGTTTTGTGAAACCAAAGAATGCTTCGTCCCGTATTACGGCTCTATTTCTCGACCTTCTGGAACGGCAGTTTCCAATTGAGACGTTAGAACACCCACTCCAGTTTAGATCCGCTCAGGACTTTGCTCAATGCCTGTCTGTACATGTGAATCATTTAAACTACGCGGTGAAAGAAATTACGGGCAAGTCAACAACCGTTCACATTTCCGAGCGGATAATTAGCGAAGCGAAAGCCTTATTACACTATACCGATTGGAGCACCGCCCAAATTGCCTACGCGCTCGGGTTTGACTATCCAAGTTACTTTAATAACTACTTCAAACGACTGACCGGAGTTGTACCCTCCTCCTTACGGGTATAATCCTTTGAAATTCTTATTCTTCTCTTTGAATATCATTACCACTCGGCTAGTCTGATAGGGTAATTTTGCATGACATTAGTTGGAATGATAATCAGCTACATAAAGGTTGTTCATCATACTTTTTTAAAACATGCAAACACGCACATTAGGAGCAAGTGGATTGGAGGTATCCGCCCTCGGTTTAGGTTGTATGGGAATGAGCATGGGTTACGGCCCGGCTTCTGATAAGGCCGAAATGATTGCCTTAATCCGCTCAGCGGTTGAGAAAGGCGTAACTTTCTTTGATACGGCGGAAGCCTATGGGCCATTTGTCAATGAAGAATTGGTCGGCGAAGCACTGGCTCCCTACAAAGGACAAGTAGCAATTGCTACCAAATTCGGCTGGAAAGCATCAGCAAACGGTAAATGGACTGAACTGGATAGTCGGCCTGAGCATATTAAACAAGTTGCCGAAGCGTCGCTGAAACGTCTCAACGTGGATGTTCTCGACCTGTTCTATCAACACCGTGTAGACACGAGTGTTCCTATCGAAGAGGTCGCCGGAGCGGTAAAAGAACTTATTAAGGAAGGCAAGGTAAAGCATTTTGGTCTGTCGGAAGCGGGTGCTGCGACAATACGCCGTGCCCATGCCGTTCAGCCAGTGACTGCGTTACAAAGTGAGTATTCGCTTTGGACAAGAACACCCGAAAACGAGATTATCCCAACTCTAGAAGAGTTGAGTATTGGCTTCGTTCCCTTTAGCCCGCTAGGTAAGGGATTCCTCACTGGCAAGATTGATGAAACGACCCAATTTGGCTCGAACGATATTCGGAGTACCATTCCCCGATTTACTGAAGAGAATCGAACGGCAAACCAAGCTTTAGTAGAACTACTTGGGAAGATAGCCCACCAAAAAGAGGCCACTCCTGCCCAGATTGCGCTGGCCTGGCTGTTAGCGCAAAAGCCTTGGATTGTGCCTATACCGGGAACCACGAAGGTGCACCGCCTGGAAGAAAATTTAGAGGCTGTTCAGGTTGACCTGACCGCCGATGATCTGAATCAGATTGAAACAGCCGCGTCCCATATCAACATACAAGGAGCCCGGTATAGTGAACATGCCGAAAAAATGACTGGACTATAAGTTTTAGATATGGCGCACCCCACGAATTTTACGCGTAATGTCTTTTCAAAAAGATATTACGCGTCAGTTATCAATACTTAAAAACTGACAAGCGTTGAAAACATATTACCGTAAAATTCCGCTGCTATTCATTCTTTTTACATGTGCTCATCATTGTTTCGCCCAAAAGATAGACACGACCATTGTCGTCCGAGACTCTGTAATTGCTGGCGATATAAGTCCTGCCGGAATTGCCCTATTATCCAAGGCGGATAGTGTAAAAAGTACGAGGTATTTTGCGGGAGCTGTTAGCGTGACCAATAACGGTATTTCATTCGTACCCTCGTTTAATTTGGAAAAACCGGCGGTTATGTTTGATTTATCGCTTGGAAGAAGTAAGCTAACCTTTGAGCCCCAATTATGGTTTTCGGCAGAAGGAAAGCCGTGGACTTTTTTATTTTGGTGGCGATATCAACTCGTCGATAGGCAAAAATTCAGGCTTCGAGTAGGCGCACATGCTGCCTTCAGTTTCAGAACCTTACCGATTGTTATAAATGGAGGAAAAAACGAAGTAATTGAAGCCAGACGTTACTTAGTGGGCGAAATTGCTCCCAATTATTTCCTAACGAAAAATATCAGTGTGGGTATGTATTACTTATACTCACGAGGCTTTGACTTTGACGCGGCAACAAATGGGCATTTCCTGACCGTAAATAGTAATTTCGCTAACATTAAGCTTACCAATCAGCTATTTATGCAGATAGTTCCTCAAATCTATTATTTAAAATTGGAAGCACAGGACGGCTTTTATGCATCCTCGACGGTCATATTGGCTAAACGCAATTTTCCGCTTTCGCTTTCAACCATTGTTAACAAAATCATACAGACTAATATTGCTGGCAGTAAAGACTTTATTTGGAATGTCACGCTGATTTATTCGTTCAGCAAAAAGTATTTGAAGGCATAACTGCCCAACTGGGGCGTTTGCATTGTTACACGTAACCCGGAAATTGGAGACGACAAGAAATTGTATCGCTTCGACTCCAGAGGACGCATCAAACAAAACAAACAAGTCGTGATTGGAACTACCCAAGGTTACGTACTTAAAAGCCGATTCTTCAGTCTATCGCAACTACGGCCGTTGCTCCGGCGGCATACTCCCCCACACCGTTCTGCGGACTTGTGAGGATGCTTGTGTTTCGGCCATCGCGGGCGTATATGGCCCTGTGATTGGCAATTTTGCGTGAACCTGCCGTTTAGACTTGTCGCCGATAGCCATCTCACGTACCTGAGCCAACGAGCACATACGTACCGTTGCCTCACTCAGCCGCCCGATGCGCGCCACTTACCCGCCTGTGGGTGGTTAAAAACGCATCAGGTGACCCAACAACCAGCCCGCTTCGAGGTGCTGTTGTTATTGATGATGAAATACATGAGCCGGAAACCCATTCCAACCAAAGTCCACGGGATGCTGGACTATGCCAGCGGAGCCTTATTTATCGCGTCGCCCTGGCTTTTCAAGTTTGCCGATAACAACGCGGCCCGGCGGGTGGCCGTTGGCACGGGTGTGGCGGTGCTCGGTTTATCGGCGCTGACAAATTACGAAGCTGGCCTGTCGCGACAGATACCCATGCGTACACACCTCAACGTCGATACAATCAACGGGGTGCTGGTGGCAGCTTCGCCCTGGCTATTTGGCTTTGCCAAACGTAAATACTGGCCGCACCTAGCCTTTGGTTTGCTCGAAGTGGGCGCTGGTCTGCTGACCCGGCGCAAACCCGCCGATGTCTGAGTAAACGAAGCTCTCCTATGGTGGAAACATGAGTCATCCCGAATTTTAACGTCCAGGTGTTTTTGGCTCAACGCTCGTTTTGATGCCCCGTAGGGGCCGAACATGGGTAGCCAACCGGAGCATGGATCCAAAGCCAGAGCCCCGAAGGGGCGTAACTTGTTTAGGGTTACGCCCCTTCGGGGCTCTGGTGTTCCGAGGAGACGCCTTTTCTACCAATATTGGGCCCCTGACGGGGCGTTCGAGTAAGGAATCTCCCCCTAACCTAAAATTCGGGATGACTCATGTTTGCGGTACATGGCTTTGGGTTTATGACGGTCGGCATCGGCCCTCCTACCCTACCATCAGCTGGGCTTTCATGATGCGCTGCATCTGCTGCCAGGTATTTTCCCACGACTGCTCGCGCAGAAACTGCTCCAACTGAGGGCCATCGCTATCGGCAGGGCGGGTTGTCAGGCTGCCCAGGCGGGCGCCCAATTCCTCGGCCGACTCGGCAATGCAAACGCGCTCCCAGCCGCCATAACTCCGTACTACATCGCGCACCGGAGTCGAGAGCACGGGTAATCCGGCCGCCAGATATTCGGGCGTTTTGGTCGGGCTGATGTATTTGGTGGCGGCATTGATGGCAAAGGGCATGAGCGCAGCCTGCCAGTTACTGAAATAAGCGGGCAGGTCGTCGTAGGCTTTCATGCCCAGAAAATGCAGGTTTGGATGCTTGGGGAGCTGATCAGGCTGAATTTTGGCCACCGGCCCCAGAAACACAAATTGCCAGTCGGGTCGGCGCTGCACCAATTGGTCAATCAGGGCCAGATCGAGCCGTTCGTCGATGACCCCACTGTACCCAATTCGCGGTCCTACAATACCCTGCTGATCGGCCGGATTGGGCAGTCCCGCCCGTGCCTGCACAAAGTGGTCGTAATCAATGCAGCTTGGAAAGGGGTACGCCCGTGCGTGGTGTTTCTGTTTGGCTTCGTACAGGCTGTAGCCGCCCGTAAACACCAGATTAGCCCGGTGCATAAGCCGTTGTTCCTGCTCAATGAGCAAGGGCGGTGCCCCCATAAACGCCGAGAGTTCGTCCATACAATCGTACACGGTCAGGCGCGGGTGCAGGTGATCGCTGAAGAGCATAGCCATGGGCGTGTAGTACCAGACCGCATAGTTCTGAATCCGCTGCTCGGCCCGCAATTGATCGACCATAGCCCGCTGTAGTCGGATAGCTTCGTCGGGCGTGGTGCCATGGGGCAAATGCGGCTCCACCACGTACAGCTGATGCCCCGCCAACCGCACCCGCAGGCCGGGCGTATCGCTCCAAATGGGCTCCTCCACGTACCATACCCGCCAGCGCCGGGCGGCACGCGTCAGCAGATGCTGAGGCCGTTGATACACGAAATTCCAGCGCAGATGCGAAAAGCAAAGCAGATCATCAATATCGTCGGGAATGGCCGAAGTGGCCGGGCGGGCACCCGACGTAGTTAAGTCAGGGTTCATGCGTAGCCCTTTGGGGAGGGTATTGGGGGCGGTGGTGGCAGAAGAGAGTATGTCGTTGCTGCTATTCATGTTGAAACCGTTGAGTGCGCGCCGGGCGCGGCTATGGATACTACTATACGTGACAACGGGCCAGCATCAACGAGTAGTCATAAGTCGAAGACGCTGAATGAGGTAACGGTCCGGCGATCCGGCACGGCAATACATCTTACCCTTCTTCGGGCGGTAGCTGCACCACCGTGAGCCAGTACGTACACAACTGCCGAACCAACCGGGTAAACGAGGCCGGGTCGTCGGGGACTACCACCACCGAGTTGGCATCGAGTTGATAAGCCTGCATGGTATCCTGCTCCGACCCTGCCAGCCACACCACCGGAATAGCCCGGAGCTGCGGATGCGTCTTGAGGGTTCGTAAGGTGAGCACCCGGTCGGGGCGGCTAAACCGGGCATCCATTAGAATGAGCGAAGGCCAGGTAGCAGCGGGCCTGAGCAACAACGTATTGGCTAGCCCCGCCCCGTGTTCAAGCGCCTGTAGGGTACAGGCTATGTCTGCCGTTTCAATGCATTCGCGGGTCAGCAACAAGGCATCACCGGTCATCAGGGCCAGTAACCGGGGCTGCGGGGGTTGGTAAGGTGCAGGGCGTCCGGTCGGTTCGGGCGTTACCGTAGGAGCCTCCGGCAAAACCGGGCCGGGCCGACAGAGGGTCTGCTGCACATCGCGCCAGCGTCGGCGGCTCACGGGCAGTTGCGTACCGTCTTTCATGCGCACTGCGCCCGCCATTTTGGGGCCAGGTGGCGACTGTACTTCGTCAACAAAAACGGGGTTAATCAGGGCTGTTTTATGAATCCGCACAAAGCCGGGCAGGCGCTCCTCAAAGTAAGTCAGCGGCTTGGCCAGTAAGCGTCGCTCTCCGTTCCGAAACTGCAACCACGTGTAGTTGTTGGCCCCGGAAAAGTAAGCGAGCAGCGACGGGTGTTCAAGAAGATCGTGGATGAATTGCACGTAATAAAGGGATTTATGAAGGCAAATGCTCAGGAAAAATCAGGACTCGACACAGCGGGCTGAAGCTGCCAGTTGGTATCGACCCAGTAGTGGCAGGTCAGCCCGAGCAATTGTTGCATGGCTTCTATCCCGACCGGTTTGGGCAGGCAGGAGTTGGCCCCGGCTTCGTAACAGGCCCGGATTTCTTCGGCCGACGACGAACTCGTAACAATCACCACCGGTATGTTTTTAAGGGCCGGGTCATCTTTGAGTTGCGTCAGGGTCTGTTTCCCATCCAGACCGGGCATGTGCAGGTCGAGCAGAATAAGCGCAGGTAAAGCCGTATCGGCTCCCGGCGAGGGGGTTGGAATCCGGCGTAAATGGGTCAGCAGTGCATCGCCCCCCGCAAAAAACGCCACCCTGTACTGCGTCAGAAACCGATCGAAAATCTGCTGGACCAGAAACCGGTAGTCGGCCGTATCGTCCACGATATACACCCTGGGCGATGGTTGGGTCGAGACATCAGCCTTTTTGTTCATATTATCTGATCAGTTCAAGCCCCTGCCCATTGTCGGGAATTGAACAGGGGGCGGATCGCTCAGGAGCGGCAACCCATATCGAGTATCCTACAATTACACTATACTAAAAGGGTACTTTTACGCGGCCTAAATGTTTGGTAAGCCTCTCCCGGTAGCAAGGCAACGGTCCCTAAAACAAAACCGGCCGGAAGGTTCTGCATCCCTCCGGCCGGTTGACCCTCTTCTACAAGGCGTGTTTAGAAACCGCCCCGGTCGTAGAAACTCCGACGACGACTCAGCTTGAGCTCCTGCAAAATGGCCGACCGCACCCGCAAATCGAACGAATAGTTACCGCTGCGGAGGGCGCTGCCCGAAAACGGAGTCCAGTTAAACGCCATATCCCAGCAATGCAGGTCGCGGTTGATACCCACCGTAGTCAGCGAGGGCCGCTTGGCCTTGATATCGAAGCCCGACTGCACGGTAAACTTCCACTTGGGCGTCAGGCTGAAATCCCCATTGAGCGTAACGGCCTGAATGATGTTCGACTGCGACGGGTCAATTTGGGTGTAGCCAAACGAATAGCTCACGTTGAGCGACCAGGGAATATTGAAATCAACGTACAGGTCGGGGTTGGCGTTGATGGCCCGCATGGTCACGTCGTTGGTGCCGGGTACGGGTTTCTTGGGCTTATCGGCCCCTTTAGGCACAATACGCCCGCTCACATACACCTGCGCACTCGTGAGCCGCGCCAGCCCCTGCCCCTGCCGAACGGCGTACACCGGAATCCGCTCAAACTGCCGGGCTCCGGTGGTCGTTTTGTTGATTTCGCGGTAGGCGTAAGGGTCAAAGTTAGCCGCGAAGTTGAAACTGATATTCTTGAAAATCTGCGTATTGGCGCTCAACGAGATATTCGACAGGTTAAACACGGGCGCGTTGAGGTCGTAGCTACCGTTGAGGCTGATATTGTCGAAAATCGAAATCTTCTTGAACTCCTGCCCGGCCGAGTCGTTGCGGGCCCTGACTTTCATTTCGAGCTGATTGACAATCCCGAAGGAGACAATGGCGTTGGCTTTGCCCGTTCCGCCCGACGATGCCCCTCCGATACCCCGGTAGCGCGACACGTACCGCCGGTATTCGGGTAGCCCCGGAATAGGCAGGTACTGCGTAAAGCCAAACGAGGGGTCTGAGAAATTGGGCACGTACGCCAGCGATACCGAGGGCGCTATGGTGTGCCGAATGGCCTGTAGCCGCTTGCCCTTGAAAAACACCGTTCCGTAAGCGCGGGTGTTCATGCTCACACTCGTGGCAAAGTTGTACACCGTAGATAACCCCTGTAGCGTGTCAATCCGCACCGAGTCGCCACCGAGGTAGGTGTAGTTGAGCTTTTTACGGTACAGATCCCCGTTGAACGAGAAACCCGGCGTCAGGTTAATGTATTTGGCCAGCTTGATGTTGGGCAGCGAAATGGGAATACTGTACCGGCCCGTAACGAGGGCGTTGCGCAAGAGGGCAGGCATGTTGGCCAGATTGAAAGCCACCAGGTTAGGATCGGAAATGAGCGCCCCGTTTTGCCGGATCAACCCCAGCCGGATACTATCGGCGCGGGCCAGGCTATCCCGGACAATATCGCCCCGTGGCCGAAGCCGCGCCCCCGTACCCACAATCCGAAAGCCCAGGCCCGACGTATCAATCCGGTTGGTATTGACCGAGTTGGTGACGGTAGCGGCTCCGTTGAAATCAAAACCTACCCGAAACGATTCGTACCACTTACCCGAACCGCCTTTGAGGGCAAACGGCGCAATCTGGTTCAGACCGAACGAAACATCGGTGGCTACGTCGGTTTTACCGTTTTGCCGGATGCCCGTGCGCGGATCGGTTTGCCCGAACTGCTGATTGACCCGGAAGCTGGAGCTGGTTCGAATGTACTGCCCCACCTGACGGCTATACTGCACCGACGACCCCGCTACGTTCGACACGTACCGCTGCGCATCGGCCGTGTTGAACTGGTTGAAACTGTTGCTGCTGATGTTCACGTTGGCAGAAAACGTGCTCCGCTTACCCAGGTTCTGGGGCGTGTGCGACCAGGTAACGGCAAAGTCATTGCGGGGCGACTGCGTTTTATCGACCCGGTCGCCGGAGCGGTTGCGGGCAAAGCGCAGGTCGAAGCCCCCACTGTAGCGGTAACGTTTGTTGTAGGCGCCGGTGGTACCCACCCCCCAACTGCCCCGCGAGTAAATCTGACCCTTAAACTGAAGGCCAATATTCTCGTTCACGGCCCAGTAATAGCCACCGTCGCGCAGGTAGTAGCCGCGCCCATTGGGCTCTTCACCGTATTGCGGAATAAGCACGCCCGACACACCAATATCTTTCTTTTTCGGGAACGGAAAGAACCCAAACGGCAACCCAATGGGTAGCGGTATTTGATTGATAACCAGATTGAAAGGCCCGGCAATAACCTGTTTATTGTGTACAACCTTCAGCTTACTGGCGTTGATATGAAAGTGGGGCGTAGCCAGGTTACAGGTGGTGTAAATAGCCCCCCGGATGTACATGTTATTCTCGGCATCCTTCTTCACGCTATTGCCCCGGATGTTGCCCTCCCCCTGCTGGGTCACAACGCCCTGAATCTTCCCTTTTTTCGACCGAAAATTATACCGGATCTCCTTGGCATCGTACTGATCGCCCCCGTCCTTGAATACGGGTTGCCCAATCAGCTTGCGGGCCGTGGAGTCGTAGCGACCCCGCGCAAACACCTCGTTGGTGGTGTAATTGAGCCGGATGTAGTCGGCCTTGAGCGAGATGTCGCCATACTCCACGTTGGCATCGCCAAACAGTTCGACCACCTGCCCATCGGCCGCGTAAATCGTGGAATCTTTCGAGGAGTACTTTACCGTGGTGCGAAAAGCCTGATCGGCCGCGAGCGAATCCTGCAAGGTCGAGTCCCGAACGGCGGCCAACCCGGTGGTATCGCCGGGGGCTCCGGTGCGGGTGCGCAGGTTAAGCGAGCGTCGGCTCCGCACGGCCGTACCCGACGTGGGCGTAGCCGAAGCGGGCGTGCTGACCGGTAACGAATTTATACCCGCTGGCGTGGGCCGATCCGGCACGGTTTGTGTTGGAACAGTAGCTGGAGGCAATCCACCTTTTGGCGGCAATACCGGAACCTGCTGAGCCACAGCCACCAAACTACCCAAGCAAAGCCATAGGATAGTAAGGTACGGCACCAGCTTCTGCAAGCCGCTGAATGGTAAAATAAAGTATGCTTTTTTTAGTTCTACCAATGGAAGTAATCTGTCAAACGCGGGGAATAAGCCCATTGCACAAAGGTATGACGAACGTGAGTCCCATCATTGCGTTGAAACGGAACAGTCTGTTAAAAATTATTAAGGGTTCGGTTATCGTTTGGCCCCTGCTGGCCATGACGGCCCTGCCCAAACCAGCCCTGCTTCCGCAGGATACCATTCCGGCCGCTACCGCCGATGCCGGCCGCGGGAATCAACTACGTACCGTTGTGATCGACCCCGGTCATGGCGGCAAAGACCCCGGTTGTATGACCTCGCGCAACCGTGAATCGCGGATTGTGCTCAAAATTGCGCTGCAACTGGCCAAAAAGATCAAGACGGATATGCCCGAAGTACGGGTTATTCTGACTCGTGCCAGCGACCATTTCGTGGATTTGGCCGAGCGGGCCGCCATTGCCAACCGCAACCGCGCCGACCTGTTCATCTCGATTCACGTAAATGCCCACCCCAAGTCAAAAACCCTGCACGGCACTGAGACCTACACCCTCGGTTTGCACAAGACCGAAGGCAACCTGGAGGTAGCCCGCCGGGAAAACGCCGTTATCCTGAAAGAAGAAAACTACGAGCAAAAATACAAAGGCTTCAACCCCAACTCGCCCCTGGCCCACATCATGCTGGCCAACTACCAGCACGCGTTTATGGCCAGCAGTATCAACTTTGCCGAGAAAGTGGAGCGTAGCTTCAAATACAGCGCCGAACGCCGGAGTCACGGCGTAAAACAGGCGGGCTTTGTGGTACTTTGGCGTACTACCATGCCCAGCGTACTCGTCGAAACGGGGTATCTGACCAACCCCGACGAAGAGCGGTACCTGGCCTCCGCCGAAGGGCAGGACGCCATTTCGACCTCGCTTTTCAAGGCCTTCGCTTCGTACAAGTCCGAAATTGAGACGGCGAATTAGGGGTAAACGCTGCGGGATGGGTGATGAATAAAGAATCGGCCCGTGTACCAATCATACACCCACTCATCATGTATTGCCGGGTACAGTTCTCTATCTTTTGTACTTTCGCGGGACAAAACCCGGTTTGCGTGGGTTATATACGAAAGCAAATTTGACTCCTCGGTCAGCCATCCATGAAAATCTCCCAGGAAGTAAAGGTAGGGATCCTTGCGGTTGTTGCTCTGGCAATGTTTTACTTTGGATTCCAGTATTTAAAAGGTTCCGATTTTTTCTCTTCTGATAATCACTACCGCGTCGTCTACGATAATGTAGATGGCCTCACGGCTTCGAACGCCATTACGCTCAATGGCTTAGCCGTGGGGCGGGTAAAGCAAATTGAAATCCTCCAGGATCAGGGCAATAAGCTGATGGTTACGGTAGCCATTCAAAAACGGATTCAGATTGCCAAAGGCACACGGGCTATTCTGGCCGACGGTGGTCTTTTGGGCGGCAAGGTGATTCAGTTACAGATTCCGGCCCAAAGCGGCCCCCTCGAAAACGAAGGAATGCTCGTAGCCGCCAAAGAGCAAGGCTTGCAGGCGCTTATCCGCGAAAAGACGCTCCCCGTACTGAACAACGTTGACTCGCTCACCCGCAACCTCAACGTGATTGTGAAGTCGTTCGATCAGACCGGAGCGGCCCTCAACGCCACGCTGGCGAGTGCCAACCGCGTAACCGGCACCCTCGACCTGACCGTGCAGGAAAACCGAGCCGCCCTGCGCACCACCCTCGGCAATGTGAACCGGCTTTCGGCCTCCCTCATCGAAACGGAGCGGCAACTGAAACCCATTCTGGCCAAGGTCGACAACGTGGCCGACTCGCTGCGGGTGCTTGAGCTGCGGGCTACGCTTGCCAACGCCAACCGCACCGTCGATAACTTGCAGAAACTGCTGGCCGGTGTGCAACAGGGCAAAGGCTCGCTCGGTAAACTCACCTCCGACGAGGCTCTGTATACCAACGTAAACGCCACCACGGCCAGCCTCGAAAAGCTCCTCACCGACCTGCGCGAGAACCCCAAACGATACGTACATTTCTCCTTGTTTGGGCGTAAAGACAAAACACAGCCCGCCCGACCCGGCTCGGTAACCACTACAACGGTGATTACTACCCGCGCCGACTCAACCCAGCAACCGTAAGCACTAACGGATTGACTTTTAGTGCATACCTGAGTAATTTGACCCAGAAACAAACTCGGCCAACCGGTATGGTAGTTGTAGAAAAACAGATTGTCAGCGCCGAAGAGTACCTGACCGCCGAGCGGCAGGCCCTCGAAAAGAGTGAGTTTTTGGACGGAGAAATTATTCCAATGGCTGGCGCAACCCGTAATCACAACCGAGTTAAGGAAAATCTGGCAATTCTGGTCGGCGCGTCTATCGACAATACGACCTGCCAATCATTTTCATCCGACATGCGGGTGCACCTGCCCGAATCGGGTTTGTATGCTTACCCGGATATTGTGATTGTGTGCGGTGAGCCTCAGCTCATGCCCGACCAATTTGATAACTTGCTCAATCCGACGGTATTGCTGGAGGTGATGTCGGAAGGCACCGAAGATTACGACCGGGGGCGCAAGTTTCACCGGTACCGGGGCATTCCGTCGTTGCGTGAGTATGTGCTCATCGACTCGCTCCGGGTGGGCGTGGAGGTATGGGTAAAAAACGTACAGGGTCAGTGGACGCTGGTTGAAGAAACCACCGACCCCGCCGGGCAGTTCACTATTCAATCCATCGGACTCACGGTTACGCTCAGGCAAGCCTACGCCCGCACCGTTGAGCTGATTCCCTAAAATATCGTTGGTGCTGCCCCTTACGGTGGCTTTAATCTCGCCCGGACTTCCCGCTTGCTAACACACCAACAAGCGCGGGGTCCGGGCGTTGTGGTAACAACCGCTTTATGTCGTAGGTTTATGCAATACAACAAACCATTCGACAGTACATGGCGAATACCTTTCAACACTTCATCGACGAACTTCAAACCCGCACCGCCCAAACTCAACTCGGCGGTGGATCCAAAAAAATTGACGATCAGCACCGTAAAGGCAAACTAACCGCCCGCGAACGCATTACTTACCTGACCGATCCCGACCGCCCGTTTGTTGAAATCGGCCTGTTTGTGGGTGAGGGTATGTACCCCGAACATGGCGGCTGTCCGTCGGGTGGGGTGGTCACGGGCATCGGCTACATTTCGGGCAGACAATGCATGATTGTAGCCAACGACGCGACGGTGAAAGCCGGGGCCTGGTTTCCGATTACAGCCAAGAAAAACCTCCGCGCGCAGGAAATCGCGATTGAAAACCGGCTACCCATTGTGTACCTGGTCGACAGTGCGGGCGTGTATCTGCCCTTGCAGGACGAAGTGTTTGCCGACAAAGAGCACTTCGGCCGCACGTTTCGGAACAACGCCAGGCTCTCGGCTATGGGCGTATTGCAGGTAGCCGCTATCATGGGCAGCTGCGTTGCCGGTGGGGCGTACCTGCCCATCATGTCCGACGAAGCCCTCATTGTGGAAGGCACGGGCAGCATCTACCTCGCCGGGCCGTATCTGGTCAAAGCGAGTATTGGCGAAGATGTCGACTCCGAAACGTTGGGCGGAGCCGTTACCCACACTGATATTTCGGGCGTAGTAGACAACCGTTACCCCGACGATCAGAGCTGCCTCGACGCCATCAAACGCATTTTTGGGCGCATGGGCACACCCGCCAACGCCGGATTCAGCCGGATAGCCCCTGCCCTACCGGCCAAAAACCCGGCTGAGATTTACGAACTACTCCCCACCGACCGCGTGAAGCCTTACGATATGCGGGAGATTCTGGAGCGGCTTGTGGATAACTCGGAGTTTGATGAGTACAAACCGACCTACGGGCAGTCGTTGTTGTGCGGGTACGCCCGTATCGACGGCTGGGCGGTAGGCATTGTGGCCAATCAGCGCAAAGTGGTCAAGGCAAAAGGCAAAACCGGCGCGGGCTCGTCAGGCCCCGGAACGCCGGCCGCTGAGTTGCAGATGGGCGGGGTTATCTACGGAGATGCCGCCGACAAGGCCGCCCGGTTTATCATGGTATGCAACCAGAAACGCCTGCCCCTGGTGTTTGTTCAGGACGTGACGGGCTTCATGGTTGGCAGCCGGGCTGAGCAAAGCGGCATCATTAAAGACGGGGCCAAGATGGTCAACGCCATGGCCAACTCGGTGGTACCCAAATTCACCGTGGTGGTAGGCAACTCGTACGGCGCGGGCAACTACGCCATGTGCGGCCGTGCCTACGACCCGCGCCTGATGGTGGCCTGGCCCACGGCCCAAATGGCCGTAATGAGCGGGGCCTCGGCCGCCAAAACCCTGTTGCAGATTCAGGTGGCCACCCAGAAAGCAAAAGGGCAGCCCATGACTTCAGACGAAGAGCAGGCCCAACTGAAAAAAATCACCGATCAGTACAACGCGCAATTGTCGCCATATTACGCAGCCGCCCGGCTTTGGGTCGATGCCGTCATTGACCCACTTCAAACCCGGACGGTACTGTCGGAGGGGATTGCAGCGGCCAACCACGCCCCCATCGAGCAGCCCTTTTCGGTTGGCGTTATTCAGACGTAGCTTACTTACCCCCGCACTCGCCATTGCTCACCACCCGAATACCCGAGCAGGCGGCCATGCAGGCGTTGCCATAGGTTTTACCATCGCAGCCACAAACGGGGTCGTACTGTTGCGTACATATACAGTCGGGGTTAACCCGGGCCACACAGTCGGCCTGAACCTCCTCGGTTTTCTCGCAGCTTAACAAACCGGCCAAAAGCAAAATGGTCAAAAAAGCTTTCATGGAATACGTGAATATACAATGTAAAATGAGTCATGAATAATTGGGTTACCTACTGACAACCAACCATTTCATTGTACATTTTACATTGTTCGTTATACATTAATTCTGCCTGACTACTTATCTGTTTAAGAACTAGTACAGCCTCTCAAACAGAGACCCCATTCCAGCCGAAATGGTTGGAATGGGGTCTTTGCATTTTTACGAAAAACCGACCGCCTATCGCCCGGTTTGGGTAGTAAACGTACTTTCAAAGATCTTGTCGGCATTGCCTGCTTCGAAGCCTTCGCGCCGATGCTGGCGCCCAATCTGGCTCGCTGGTAAACCGGCAAATTCGGGCAGTACCCGCCGGTCGGCAAACTCAACATACGAGCCCGCAATGCGGAGGGTCTGCCCATTGGCAAACTCAGCATCGATCATCTGCGCCACCGTCGATGCCTGACGCAGACCGCCATCGGGGCTGATTTTAATAACGCCCCCTGCCGAATTGAGCTTAAACTCGCGGCTTTTCAGAAACTCCACAAACTCGTCGATGGTGTTGTAGCCCGGTTCGAGGTTGTGCACACTGATGGTAAAGTGGTTGAGGTAATACCGGTTGTAGATCACCCAGGCCGCATACTCGCTTTCAGCGAGCAGGGTTTGGTAGTCTTCCACGGTGGGCATTTCCCAAAGCGGCTGGTGCAGAAAGGCATCCACAGCTACGGCATCGTCCAGGTCGAGCGCATCAACAGGATCGCTCGTGACCCGGTCTGTGTATTTGTGAATAATCTGCTGCGCTTGCTCCGACAGTTCATGCACGCGCAACTCGCTCACAAAGATGCGGGGCAGGTTTTCGGTACCTACCGGTGGCGCATACCAGTAAGCCGATAGTTTTTTCTCGGTGAAGTTGTACGCGTCGCGCTTCTGATAGCCGTAGTGCGTAAATATCTTCTCGAACGAGGCAATACCGAGATTAGGCACACCCATGGTTCGGAAGGCGATATGGTCGTTTTCGATTTCGTCGGCCGAGTCGATAATTTCCTCGTCGATCATGGCATCGATAATACCGCTTACATCGGGAACCCGCTCCCGATACCGGCGCATGAGGCCGTCGAGAACCGCGTGGAGGGTGTCAATCTTATTTGATGAAGTTGTCATACGCTGTGTATGGTTTAGCAAAAAACAAAGGTCGAATTTTTGGGCAAATGGTCAATGCCAAACGCTACGCGCCCAGAGTACATCGCGTCCGTCGGCCCCCTGCACAAGCCGGTGTAACCCCACCCCATCGGTTAGCCACGTGTGCACCACCAATTGATCGTACAAATGGCTCTCGGCCTTAAAAAATAGATCCAACTCGTACAGATGCTTTTGGCGCAGGAATTCCTCCGGCATCGACTCCAATAACGCCTGCACGTAGCTCACATTGTTGGTGTGTTGATTCACGTCCAGATCGTACCAGCCAATAGCCCGCCTATGCACCTGAGCGGGCGTTTCGGGCGGAGAAAAATCGGGTTTTGAGGGCAAGGCCGGGAGGGGGTCGGCCACGGCGGGCGGGTGCAACCGACGGATAAAATCGGGCAGGGGCACCATAGCCCGCCGTTCAACCGCAAAGGTCACCCAAGTACTGGCCGCTTCGGCCAGCAACTCGCCCGACGCACTCACCACCTTGAAATCACGATAGATAAAGTATTTTTCGACCCGGGTCGGGTACGTCGATACGGTGCAGGTTTCGCCGTATGCCGGGTAGCGGTGTACCGTGAGCCGGAACCGCATGAGCATCCAGCCGAGGCCATGCGCGGTCAGGTCGGCCATGCCAATACCATAATCGAGCGCATTCCGATTGGCCGACTCCTGCATCCAGTTCATGAGCGTGGGCAGGGTCAGCCGGCCAGTAGCGTCGGCTTCGTAGCCGCGTACGGTGTAGGTATCTGTCTGGATAAAAGCCATGCCGCAAAGGTACCGAGTATGTCGGCTACCTCCGCCGGTTTTTCGAGGGGCAGCACGTGAGCCGCCCCGCTGAGGGTGGTAAGCCGGGCCTGTGGCAACACGCGCAGGAGGGTTTCCTCCATCAGCGGGGCCGTAATGTGTTCGTCGTCGGCACCGAGAACAATCTGTACCGGCTGGGTTATTCGCGCGGCCCGTTCTTCCAGATTTTCGCGGCTTCCGTGCGTCAGCCAGGCTTGCCAGGCCGCGTCGGAGCTACGCAGATCATCGGCCACAATCTGCTCCTGAGCCGCTTTACTCAACGGGGCCGACGTGATGTTCTGCCTCGTTTTTTCGGCGGCTGCCCGTTGCCCGTGGGTGGTGAGGAGCCGCTGCCGTTCATCGTCGTCGATGGGTTCGGGTGACAAAGGCGACGGGGCCAGCAACACCAGCCCGAGCAAATGGGCGGGTTGGCGGGCGGCCAGATTCAAGGCCACCTTGCTACTCATGGAGTGCCCCACTACCACAAACGGGCCTGTCACCATCTGTTCGATCAGGCGGAGCACGTCGTCGGTCATAGCATCGACAGAATAGTCGCCATCGGGGGCCGTGGCCGACTCACCAAAGCCCCGCAGATCGGGCGCAATACAACGGTACCTACCGGCCAGCGCCGACATAACCCCGGCGTATTCGCGGCCTGAGCTGCCAAAAAAGTGCAACAACACAAACGTAGGCTCGCCGTGTCCTTCAGAAAAGGTGTGGAGTTTCATGCGTTAAACCTGAGTTTTGAGTCGGGCAGGCCGGTCGGTCATTTCGAGCATTTCGCCGTAGGGCACAATCGTAATCTGCCCAAACTCATGCAACAGGTCTTTGTACGCCTGAGCTACAGGACGGGGCTTTCGGTCGAGGGTATAAAGCCCACAGGCCTGTACACGGCCGTTCTGTTCGCCGAGCTGCGTGTCCCAGTCGATCTGATCAATGAGGCTATACCACGTAAAGCCGAGCACCGGCACCCCATCTTTCCGAATTCGGAGCACATTAATCCACTGTTTCCAGAGCCACATGGGCGCATCGGCTTCTTCAAACACGTTGGTTTCAGTATGCATGACCGGCATTCGGTAGCGATCGTAGTATTCTTTGGTAATCTGATACCAGCCCAGCACGTCCATCGAGAGGTGCATCGAGCCATCGGGAAGCCGGATACGTTCGTTGCGGCCGTAATAGTCGTTGCCCATGATCTGGTAGCCCGGCGGCTTCCCTTTCATAAACCACTCGTATTCCTGGCGGGTCAGGCCGTTATCGAGCAAGTACATGGCCACCGTGGCCGACGGCGCGCGGGCGTACAGCAAATCGAGCGATAAAAACCGGAGCTCATTCTCAAGCCGGGTAGCGGCCGACGGCGCAGCACACAGTTCATGGATAAACTCGGCGCTTTCGCTCTGCACAATCACGCAGTCGTTGCGGATACTGGCAATCTGCTGAGTGCCCATAATGCTGGCCGCTACACAATGCTTCAGCGCCGTAACAAACCCCTGATCAGTTTTTAGCTGCTCGTTCCAGACGCCATCTTTGGCACTGATGCGGGCAGTCACGTAAATCTCGTTGACGGGCGTGTAGTACCGCACCCACGGGTAACGCTCGGCCACGGCCCGGCAGTAATCGGCAAAGTGAATCGGAAACTCCGGGTTTTGCAGATTACCCAGCCAATCGGGCACGCCGAAGTGCATCAGGTCCAGAATCGGCGTAATACCCAGCCGCTTGATTTCGGCCATAGCCAAATCGGCAAACTCCCAATTGAACTTGCCCGGCGCTTCGTGAATGCGGTAGTAGGGCAACCCATACCGCAACACTTTGAGGCCCATTTCCCGAACCAGATTCAGGTCTTCTTTCCAGCGCTCATAATGCCCGCACTCGCGTAGTTGGTCGCGCCGAACGGTGCCATTGCCGATGGTTGGGTACGAACACTCGATCCCCGTAGCAAACATAAAATTACCGGCATTACCATCGGGGAAACCGCTGCCGTTATGGCCAGCCGCGCCCCCAAACTGATCGCCGTCGTAATTCCCGTCGCCGTATTTTTTGGTGATGTGATATAGGAAGTCTTTCACTCGTTAGCTCATTAAAAACTTATCAGCTGTCCGCAGCGAAAGGGCCATAATGGTCAGAGCCGGATTCACGCTGAGGGCACTCGGGAAGATTGAATTATCGCAGATGTACAGGTTGGGCACGTCGAACGATTGACCGTTGGCGTTCACCACGGCCCGGTCGGGGTCGGTACCCATGCGGGCTGTGCCAATCACGTGGGCACTCCGCGGAAACGCCCAGATGTTTCGGGCACCGGCGGCCTCCCAAATGGCCCGCATGAGGCCGTTGGCGTGCGACGTGAGCCGCTCTTCGTTTTCGCCCAGTGAAAAAAACACGCGCGGCTTGGGGAGTCCACGACCGTCCTTTTCGTCGGAGAGTTCGAGGTAGTTGTGCGCATACGGCAGGCAATCGCCCAGAATGTTGATGCCCGCCACATGGTTGTACCGGCCCATAGCCTCGTGCATGGTCGCCCCCCACAAGCCCCGTCCCCGCGCCATCTGACTGGCGTAGGTAACGGGCATGACCCCGATGGACTGCAACAGGTAGCCGCCCACAAAATCGGCCGGGCCGCCCGCCCGGTGGGTGGGTCGGTGGGTATCTTCAGAAATTAGGGCGCCCGGTATGCCCTGCCACGGATACACGGGCTCGTCGAACTCCCCCCAGATTTGCAGGGCTGTATGCGCCATCAGGTTACGGCCCACCTGTTGGCTCCGGTTGGCCAGGTTATTGAGCAGAAGCAGCCGGGGCGTTTCCACCGAACCCGCGCACAAAAACACGTGTCGGCACCGCTGCCGTTGCTGTTTGCCGTGCTGCACATACACCACACCCGTAATACGCCCCTGACTGTCGCGCTCGAAGTGGGTCACCAGACACTCGGCCCGCACCTCGGCCCCGTGCTGAATGGCCAGTGGGATGAACGTCACGTCCATACTCGCTTTGGCTCCGTTGTTACAACCCGCCTGGCAAAAGCCCCGGTTGGTGCAAGCCGACCGCCAGCCGTAGCCCTCCTGAAACTGCGGGGCCGACAAAGCCGCGTTGGCCGCCGGTGAGGTCAGAATACCCAGATCGCGGCATCCCTTCTCCATCAGCCGCCCCGCCCCGTTGATAGGCAGGGGAGCATACCGGTATGATGTTTTCCGGGCAGGCCCCCACGGGTACGCGGCCGGCCCCGACACGCCCAGAAACGACTCCAGTTCGTCGTAATACGGTTCAATGTCTCTATGGTAGTCGAGGGGCCAGTCTTCGCCCACGCCGAAGTCGGTACGCAGGCGCAGGTCGTCGGGCTGTACGCGGGGGGTGTAGGCTGTGTAATGGAGCGTAGAGCCGCCCACACCCGTCCCCGAGTTGTTACGACCAAACGCAATGGGGTCACTGCCCGCCGTGAGCCGTTCGTCGTTCCAGAACAGAAAGTCCTGCGTACGCTCATCAGTCGCAAAATCGTCGGTGGCCTTCCAGAATTTTCCGGCCTCCAGGGCCACTACGTTCAGGCCCGCCATAGCCAGCCGGGCCAGCAAGGGGGCACCGCCCGCGCCGGTACCAATGACCACGGCGTCGAGAATGTCTTCGGTTGGGTGTGTTTTCATACCACGCGTTGATCTGCCATTCCGGTATAGCCGATGCGCTGTTGCGCCACCGGGTGACTATAGTACACCTCGACAACTTCGGCCAGTAATTCTTCAAAAAACCGATCCGCAGCAAAGCCGACCCAGAGATCGCCCGAAGGCTCACCCTGTTGCACGGCCCGCAGTACAGCGTCCTGCTCATCGGGCGTAATGGTATCAAATGAGAGGTTGAAAAGCACTTGGGCCGTTTGGTCAATACCGGCCAGAAAAAGGCGGTACGCGTCGCCATCGTTCGGCAAATCGTCGTAACGCCATCCGTTGGTATTTTTTCCGGCCAAACGCCCGTCAATGGGGCCAGCCAGGTCAATCGAGTCAGTTTCGGCCTGAGGCATCAGGCGGGCGCATACCCGTTGCAAACGCCCAAACTCAGCTTCTGTGAAAAACTGGGGGTTGGTTACGGGGGGTTCAGACAGGCGCGTGAGCAACGCCTTGCGCGTAGCGGGTGTGACCCGGTCCGTGCCGAGCAGGTCGAGCACCGAATAGGGAGGGTTTTGGTGTTGCATGGCTCCTACCCCAGTTTGCCGCCCGTAACCTCTACCAGACTGCCCGTCATGAAACTCCCGTCCGACGACGCCAGCAGCACATAAGCCGGGGCCAGTTCTTCGGGCTGACCGGGTCGGGCCAGGGCCACTTCGTACCCGAAGTTTTTCACTTCGTCCTGAGGCATGGTTGCCGGGATGTTGGGCGTCCAGACGGGGCCAGGCACCACGGCATTGACCCGGATTTTACGCTCGCCCAGCTGAATGGCCAATGATTTGGTAAACGCGTGAATAGCCGCTTTGGTGGCCGTATAATCGACCAGAATGGGATTACCCACCAGCCCAACGATGCTTCCCGTGTTCACAATAGCATCGCCTTCGGTCAGGTGGGGCAAAGCCGCCTGCGCCATGAAAAAGTACCCGAAAATGTTGGTTTCAAACGTCCGCCGAAGCTGTTCTTCGGTAATATCTTCCAGCTTTTGTTGCGCCATTTGGTAAGCCGCATTGTTCACCAGAATGTTCAGTCCACCAAACCGCTCAACGGTTTGGCGCACGGCATCGTCGCAAGCCGCTTTTTGCCGCACATCGGCCTGAATCACCAGGCACGGCTGCCCCTTACTCTCCACCATGCGCTGGGTGTAGCGGGCATCGTCGGTATTTTCGTTGTAGAGGATAGCCACCTTGGCGCCTTCCATGGCAAACGCAATGGCCACGGCCCGGCCAATACCCGAATCGGCCCCGGTAATAAGGGCTACCTTACCCGCCAGTTTATTAGCTGGTTTGTAGTTGGAGAGGTCGCTGTCGGGCTGCTGATTCATGTCCGACTGCCGGGCGGGGTACGGCAACTTTTGCGCCTTGATTTCGTCCGCAGCGGGACGGTATTCCGTATTTTCCATGTAGCGTTGAGTGTGTCACTTTCGAAAAAGTAACCTACACTCTACTACAATTGTTGGAAAAAGCCGAGCGTCTGGCAGACCGGGTTAATTTTTGAGCCAGCCCGTTACGCTCAGGCGCTCGCGGGTAGCAGGCAACACCTCATGCTCGAGTTTGCCGCTTTCAAAACAAACCAGACGCCCGCCAATGGGGGCCACCGTTAGGGTTTGTTCGGTACCGTCTTCGGCCGGGAGGTACAGCGCCAGTTGCCCACCGTCGGTTTCCTGCCAGTCGGTGTTGAGGTAGCAAATCACCGACAACCGACGGCGCGAGTCGGTGCGAAACTGGTCGAGGTGGCGCTTGTAAAACGTACCGGCGGGGTACAGCGCAAAGTGAAATTCATAATCGCGCAAACCGAGGTAGCACGTCCGGTTTACGTACTGCACAAACGCATCGACCCGGTCCAGAAACGTTAACTCTTCGGGCGTAGCCTCCGCCCTATCGAGCCAGTGAATTTCGTCGCCCCGAATTTGCTTTTCGACCGTCGTGTTCTGATTACCGATACCAGCCGCCCGAAACTGCCCCTGTTCCCGGCGCGCCCGAAGCCGGGTAGCCAGAGCCTGTACTTCGTCGGCGGTCAGGAAATCGTCGGCAATGCCGTACCCTCGTTCGAGAATACCATCAATAAGCGTATCAAACTGGGTTTCCAAGGCGGATGTCATAAGCAAAAAATAGGCGAATTACCCTTCCAGATTATTGATCTCGTCTAATTGAATGGTTCGGTAATGGCGGTAAACCTGTAGCACAATGGCCAGGGCCACGGCGGCTTCTGCGGCTGCCACAACGAGTACAAACAGGGTCATCATTTGCCCCTGCAAGCGGTCGGGATCATACTGGCTGAACGCAACCAGATTCAGGTTAGCTGCATTTAGCATCAATTCAACGCCCATCAGCACCACAATGGCATGGCGTTTTACAACCACTATGGCCAGGCCAAGGCTGAACAATAAAGCGGCTACAATAAGCATCGTGGTTGTTTCCATATATTTTTAATGGATAATGAATAGTGTACAATGGATAATGCCAGTGATGAACGCTTGCCAAAAGCTTATACACTACATCTTATTCACTAAGTGAATGAACAATGTAAAGTGTACAATAGACAATTGAATTACCTATTGAGAATCAGCCCCTTCATTATACACTGTTCATTGTACATTAAATTCTGCCTAAGTACTTATGCATTACGCATTATACCTTATGCATCATTTGGCTTCGCCAGATAAGCCGCCCCAATCAGCGCCACCAGCAGGAGAATCCCGGCTATTTCAAACGGAATCAGGTACTCAGTCATCAACTGCCGCCCAATCGTATCAACGGTCGTCTGGTATTTCATCTCCCGATTCAGCAAGACAAACGAGCCCCTGGTGAGTACCTGATACAAGACGGTGAACGTACCACCCGCCAGCACCAACGGCCATAACCACGACCGATGGTTAGTCAGCACGGCATTGGGTCGTTGGCTGTTTCGGTTCAGAGGGTCGGCTTTGTGCGTGAGCATCACGCCAAACACAATCAGCACGAGCACCCCACCCACGTAGATCATAATCTGCGCTACGGCCAGAAAATCAGCACTGGCAAGCACAAACAGGGCGGCTACACCCAGCAGCGTTAGCAGGAGAAAAAAAGCCGAGTACAGCACGTTCCGGGTCAGCAGAATGGCCACAGCACCTCCCAGCGCCAGGGCCGAAAACAGCAGGATTACGAGTTGTATCACGGGTTTTTGGGTTTCATGGTCGGTCTAAACGCCGGCTTGGGCTTTGGCGGTTCAGAAACAGCGGGCGTGTCAGCATCCGGTGTGGTCTCCGGGCCCTTTTGGCTCACCGGCTCCGCACTCGCTTCGGGCGCTGATGCCGCCGGTTTAGGCTTCATCGTTGGCCGAAAAGCTGGCTTAGGCGCAACCGGCTCAGGGGGAGTCGGCTGCGACACGATTGACGCCCGCCCCTCATCAACGGCCGTTGCATCCGGTGACTTTGTTGTTTCGGTTGAATCAGCCGGAGTCGATTTGGGCTTCATCGTCGGCCGGAAAACAGGTTTCGGTTTTTGAACGTCGGCTTCCGGTTGCGTAGCGGCCTCAGTAGGCCCGGCGGGTTGCGGGTCAACTGGTTTAGGTTTCATGGTCGGCCGGAAAGCTGGCTTCGATGCAGTCGGCGCAGCTTCAGCTTCGGCTGGCACAGTCGGTTGCGGATCGGCAGGTGCCGCTTTCGGCTTCATCGTCGGCCGGAAAGCCGGTTTAGACTCAGCCGGTTGCGGGTCGGTAGATGCTTCGGGGACTTCCGGGTTCGCTTTAGCCACGGGCGGCTTCATCGTTGGCCGAAACGCAGGCTTGGGAGCCGGGACCTTTTCGGCAGTCGGCTGGGCGTCCTCGACCGGTTCGATGGGCGCGGCAGGGGGTGTTTTGGCCACAGGCGGCTTCATGCTCGGCCGGAAAGCCGGTTTTGGCTTGGGAGCCGAACCGTCGGCACCAGGTGCTTCTGTGGGTTGAACCGTATGCTCTTGCTGGGTAGCCGGGTCTGTTCCCGATGTAATGATAGCCGGTGAGGCTTCGGCAGCGGGCCGGTCTACCTCCGAGGGCTGCACATCCGTAGTTTTGGGCTTAGCTGTCGGGCGGAATACCGGGCGGGCAACTTTGGGGGCTTCGTCGGGTGTGGCCGGGGCGACAGGCTTAGCGGCTTGTTGCGCTTTCTGAGCCGCTTTTTCCTGCACAAACTGTTCGTACAGCGTTCGTTTTTCCTCGGCTTGTTCGGGTGTCAGGTTGGCAAAGCCGTAAGTCAGTTTGCCCAGCTCAAACTCGCTGTAGTCAAACGTTTTCTCCATCGTCAGACACTCCGTGGGGCACACTACCGTGCAGAGTCCGCAGTAGCAGCACTTGGCCATATCGATGTCGAACGTAGCAGCGTATAACCGGATTGGCGACCCATCCGAAGCACGGCCTACCTCTTCGGTAGCCTTGATGGCGTCAATCGTGATACAATCAACGGGGCACACCTTGGCGCACTTATCACAGACAATACAGTCGTCTATTTCGTTGTGCAGCCGGTAGCGGCCATTATCGGGGATCGGCAGCGTTTCGTGCGGGTATTGTACCGTTACGAGGCCGGTTTGCTGTTCAAAGTAGTTATCACTCGCAACAGCCAGCGGCTTGCGGCTTTCCGTAGCTTCGCGCAGGTGCCGGGCCGTGATGCTCAACCCCTTCAGCGTTGTCCGAATTCCGTCTTTTATATCCTGAAAGTACGACATTGTAAGGAGTTTATAGTTTATGGTTCTTCGTTTTTGGCCCGCTAACCCCTGTAAAGCTTATTGACGCCAAAGCGCTTGCAAAGACTTCTTTACCTACGAATTGGAGCGACAACCACCACAAACGAAAAACCATAAACTATAAACCATTCGTTCACTCAATAAAGTGCAGGAAACCGGTTTGGTTCCGCTTCCTGCATGATTTCGTAGACGATATCGACAACGTCTTCGGCACTTGGCTTCGAGTAGTAGTCACCGTCGGAGCCATACGGGGGCCGGTGTGCCTTGGCGCTGAGGGTGCGCGGGGCCGAATCGAGGTATCGATACGCCTGCTGACCCTCTACCACCTGCTGCATCATGTAGGCCGTGGCGCCACCCGGAAAATCTTCGTCGGCAAACACCACCCGGTTTGTTTTCCGAATCGACTCGACAATCTGCCCCGTCACATCGAACGGCAACAACGACTGCACATCGATCACCTCAATGCTGATGCCAAATTCTTCAAGTTGAGCCGCTGCATCGAGCACAATCCGGCACATCGACCCGTAGGTGACCACCGTTACATCGGTACCGGGCCGCAGCGTTTCGGGAACACCGAGGGGCACACAGAACGTATCCAGATTTTGTGGAAGCCGCTCTTTGAGCCGATAGCCGTTGAGGCACTCAACCACCAGGGCGGGGTCGTCGCTTTTGATGAGCGTATTGTAAAAGCCAGCCGCCTGCGTCATGTTGCGCGGCACCAGCACGTGCATACCCCTCAGGCTGTTGAGCATCGCACCCATGGGCGAGCCCGAATGCCAGATACCCTCCAACCGGTGACCGCGCGTCCGCACAATCAGGGGGGCTTTCTGCCCGCCTTTGGTCCGATACAGCAACGTGGCCAGATCGTCGGTCAGGGTGGCCAGAGCGTAGAAAATGTAATCGAAATACTGAATTTCGGTAATGGGTCGAAGGCCACGCATGGCCAGACCGATACCCTGCCCAATAATGGTTGTCTCGCGAATACCCGTGTCGGTAATCCGAAGCTCTCCGTATTTTTCCTGCAAGCCAGCAAAGCCCTGATTCACATCCCCGATATGGCCTACGTCTTCACCCATGGCCACTACGCGCGGGTCGCGGCCAAACAGGTTATCGAAGTAGTGCTGCATCAACAGGTAGCCATCAACCATCGGGCTGTCGTCGGTGTATTCGGGGGCAATGCCCTGAACCCGCATCGGCGACTCGGGCGATTGGCTGTACAGATGCGAACTGAACCGGTCAGTATTTTCGGCGGAGGTCCGGGCGAGCCAGTTCACCAGTGCCGTGCGGGCCGGTGTATGTTCGCCCCGCAACACACGAAGTACTTTTTTAACAGCCATCGTAGCGTTGCGGTGAAGCAACGGAGCCGCTTTCCGAAGCTCCTCCCGAATAGCCATTAGCACCGGAGCCTTGGCATGGTGCCGAGACGCCTGCTGAATCAAGTCGGCAGCCTCCTCAATGTCCGGCTGCATCGACTGCTGGAATGCGTTCCAGGCATCGGTACGGGCTTTTTTGATTACCTGAAGCGCTTCTTTCTCAATCTGCTCCAGCTCCTCGTCGGTAGCGTAACCATTTGCCAGAATCCAGCCCCGGAATTGCCGGTTGCAGTCGTGCTCGGCCTCCCAGGCCAGCCGCTCCTTGCTTTTATAGCGTTCGTGCGAGCCCGACGATGAGTGCCCCTGCGGCTGCGTCACCTCCTGCACATGCACCAGTACGGGCACGTGTTCTTCCCGGCAAGTACGAGCCGCCCGTTGGTAGGTTTCGAGCAGGCCCACATAATCCCAGCCTTTGGCCGTCAGAATATCAAAGCCTTTGTCGTCACTGTCGCGCTGAAAGCCAGCCAGTGCTTTTGAGATGCTTGCCTTGGTCGTCTGATACTCCACGGGTACCGAAATACCGTAGCCATCATCCCAGACCGACACCAGCAGCGGCACCTGCAAAACACCCGCAGCATTCATGGTTTCCCAGAACATTCCCTGCGAGGTAGAGGCATCGCCAATGGTGGCAAACGTAACCTCATTACCCCGGCGCGAAAACCCATCCATATGTTGCAGGTGTGGATTATGGCGGTACAGTTTCGAGGCATAGGCCAGACCCAGCGAACGGGGTATCTGCCCGGCCGTTGGCGCAATGTCACAAACCGAATTGTACGAATCGGTTTGGGTGCGCCACAGGCCCTGCTCGTCGAGCCAGCGAGTGGCAAAGTGGCCATTCATCGATCGCCCGGCCGTGTTGGGGTCATGCTCCACATCGGCATGGGCGTACAGTTGCGCAAAAAACTCAGTCCATTGCAGCTCGCCAAGGGCGGCTACAAAGGTTTGATCCCGGTAGTAACCCGACCGAAAATCGCCCCGCTTAAAAGCGCGGGCTGCGGCAATCTGGGCCACCTCCTTTCCATCTCCGAAGATGCCAAATTTGGCCCGTCCTCCCATCACATCACGCCGACCCAGTAAACTTGCCTGTCGGCTCTCGCAGGCAAGGCGGTAGTCGGATAGGATTTTTTCACGAGTCAGCATATCTGCTGCGCGTACTTGTTCGTTGGCAATCACGGGACGTTTACAGATTAAGCTTAAGTAGTTGATTTAGCTGATGAAGTGCTGACCGTTTCCGCTCAGTGGAAGTAAAAATAAGATAAAACAATTAAGCTTTCAAAAAAACGATTTTGTGCGTTTCTTTGTTAAGCCTTCGTCTGAGCGAGCATAATTTGGTAAGAATTTTGCTGTACCACACTTTGTAAGGCACAATAACTGAATCTCCAAATCATAATTTACACAAGTCCAATGAAAAAGTTTTTTTCACTTTTCGTAGCCATGTTTGTACTCGTGGCAGTTGGTTATGCTCAGAAAGGTGTAATCAAATTTGAAAAAGAGACCCACGACTTCGGTAAGATCGAGCAAGGCAAGCCAGCTACGTACGTTTTTAAATTCAAAAACACGGGCAAAGAGCCTCTCTTTATCTCCGATGCAGCGGCTTCTTGCGGTTGCACTAAACCAACATGGACGAAAGAGGCTGTAATGCCTGGCCAAACTGGTACAGTGTCAGCTACTTACAACGCTGCTGCTATGGGTGGTTTCAATAAGTCGGTAACGGTGACCAGCAATGCAGAGACCCCAACGGTAGTGCTTTACCTCAAAGGTGAGGTGGTGACGAAGGAGGCCCTGGAAACAGCCGGAACCGCCCCCAAGGCTGCCGACAAGAAGAAAGGTACAAAGTAATTTACCCTACATAACCGGCCCTCCCAACGAAGTGTCGGCTGTAAAATATATACTACGGTAACACGCTAAGGGTTAATTGATCGCGTAGTGCCAAAAGGCATCAGGTTATTTACCGGATGCCTTTTTTTGTGCCCTATTTCAGCGCGCCAATGCTTTTCAGCCACCCCTTACAAGCATCGGGCCAATTCGCTACCGACCCTTTGTCGGTGGTGCGCATCGCGTAGCCATGTCCCCCTTTTGGGTAGAGGTGCATTTCGGCCTGAACGCCGTTTTTCAGACAAGCCAGGTAGTAATTGACGCTGTTCTCAACCGGTACGGCTTTGTCGTCCATAGAGTGGACCAGAAACGTAGGCGGTGTTTGGGCTGTCACCTGCAATTCGTTGGAGTAGTAGGCGATTTTGGTAGCATCGTCTTTCAGGGTTCCCAACAGGTTGTTGCGTGAGCCCGCGTGCGCTTTCTCCCCAAACGTAATAACCGGATACATCAGAATGGCAAAGTTGGGTTGCGCCGAGGTCGACTGTACCGATTCGTTGCCTGCCACACGGGCCGTGGCCGGTTCGGGGTGGTTCCATTGAGTCGACAGGGTAGACGCCAGGTGTCCCCCGGCCGAGAACCCCATCACACCAATGCGATTTGGGTCGATCCCGTAAGTAGCCGCATCCCGCCGAATCAGCCGAATACCCTGCATGGCATCCATGAGCGGCACCTCGTGCTGATTGGTCATAATGGCTGGGTTCGGAAGCCGATATTTCAATACAAAAGCTGCCACACCCTGTTCGGCAAACCAACGGGCCATATCCGACCCTTCGTGGCTCGATGCCAGTATAGCATACCCACCACCGGGGCAAATCATAACTGCAGCACCCGTTGCTTTGTCTTTGGCGGGCAGATAGGCCGTCAGGGTCGGAACAGTAACGTTGCTGATTCGTTCAACGTCGGTGGTTACTACCTTTTCGGTGAGGGTAACGCCGGGTAAGGCGTTGGGGATGGCATTCTGGGGCCAGATTGGCTTACTAGATTGCGACATGGCTGGCAAAGACAGGGTGCCGATCAAAAGCGTAGTGACAAGGAGGGTTGATTTCATAAGGCCGTGAGCCGGTTAACTGCTCTTGAAAAAGCAAAACACCCGGCCTGTTTACCGGGTGCTCTGTTTAAATCTCTACCTCGCCTGTCACATCGGTATCGGTAAGCTTTTTGCCGCTGTGTAGTACATCCACCAGTTCTTTCACCCGATACACGCTGGTGTTGTACCGGTTGCCAAGCATGATAATCACGTACTCATCTTTCGGGCTAAACCAGAACATGGTGTTGTACCCTTTCCACCAACCGGTGTGGTAGATAAATTCGGGTTGATTGGCCGAGTCGAGCATCATCCGAAAACCGTAGCCGTAATTTTTGAGTCCTTTGCGTTCGAAACTGCGGGGCAGAAAAGCCTCAGCCAGCGTACGGCGTTTGAGCAGGCAGTCGCCATTGAGAGCCCGGTACCATTTAAAGAGGTCGTCTACGGTCGAATACACCCCTTTGTCGCCCACCACGTCGTCGTAATAATCCTTCGGAATACGCCGGTTCCACTGATAGCCAGCAGTTCGGTACAGATTGATCGAATCGTTTTTAGTGGTTGCCACAAAGGTGTTGTGCATACCAATGGGCTGGAAAATATTTTTCCGAATGAAGGCTTCGAACGATTGCCCCGTCACTTTCTCAATGATCGACGCCAACACCATGTAATTGGTGTTCGAGTAACTAAAGGTACGGCCCGGAATGTTGTACCGCTTGGGTGTTGGCTTCACCGTGGCAAACCAGTGCATAATAGTCTGGTTGTTTGGGTACGGCTTTTCCCGTTTGTAAAAATTCACCTTCATACTATCGTCGAAGGCATAGGCGTAATTGGGGAGTCCGCTCCGGTGGCAAAGCATATCCCGAATCGAGATGCCGTTGTACGGGAAATCAGGATAAAACTTCTGAATTGTGTCTTCCAGATGTAGCTTGCCCGCTTCGACCAGCTTGAGTACACCCACAGCCGTGAATGTTTTGGAAAGCGATGCCAGCTGAAACTTCGACTCTTCGATCAGCGTATCGCGGGCTCCTCTTTCAAAATGCCCGAAGCCGTTGCACTTTTTGTACAGAACAATTCCTTTTTGCGCAATAAGCACATTACCATTGAAGCCTGCGCGGAATTTCTGTTCGATAATCGTCTCGATCTGGCGCGTCTTCTCATCCGCATTGATTTCCTGGCGAATTCGGCTCAACTCTCCAGCCGGGAGTTTTTGCTCTTCAGCACAACTATGCAGTTCACCCGCCGATCGTTTCAGTTTTTGTTGCGGACTCTGCCCGCAGGAAAACGATACCCAGACAAGAAAAACCAATTGGACTACACTGCTCATTACGTTCTTCACCACGATCTCCCCGGCTTTCAATACGTTGAATCATTAAACTAACCCTCACTTATTACCTACGCTCTCCGCTTATATACGAAGTCTTAATTACCTATAGTGTAAAATGAGTATTAAAGGTATGCAAATGTAAACACGAACCCCACAGGAGGTCAACGTCAAGATAATTAAAAGCCAATAAAAAACCACTGGAAGCCGGTTTACAGATCGGTTTCCAGTGGTTTAACCCAAACGGACACAGCTATTGGCCGCGCCCCTGCATCATGACACGCACGGTCTGAACAATAATCCAGATGTCCAGACCGAACGAACGGCGTTCGGGATATAGCAAGTCGAAGCGCAACCGCTTCACCATTTCATCGACGTTGGCAGCATATCCAAATTTCACCTGCCCAATCGACGTGATACCCGGTTTCACTTTCAGCAAATCGCGATACTCAGGGGCAATCTCCACAATCTGATCAATGAAGTACTGCCGCTCCGGCCGGGGGCCAACCACCGACATATCCCCTTTGAGCACGTTGAAAAACTGAGGCAGTTCATCGAGCCGGGTCCGACGCATAAAGCGACCCCAGGGCGTAATCCGGTTGTCCTGTAAACCCTGGGAAAGCGATGGGCCGGCTTTCTCCGAATTGACGTACATACTCCGAAACTTGTAGATCGTAAACGGAATCCCCTCCCGGCCAACGCGCTCTTGCGCGTAGAAAATCGGCCCTTTCGACGACAACCGGGTGGCCAAAGCCACGGCAACAAAAATTGGCGATCCCAATACGATAACGCCTAAAGAGAACAGAATATCAAACGCGCGCTTAAGCGCATTGACCCGGAAATCTTCAAGGATTTGGGACGAGAGATTAAGAACAGGCAGGAAGTCATGGTATTCAACCGAAGTCCCCCGCGACAGAAAGCCCCGGAAGTCGACCAGGAGTTTTACCTGATAGTCGAGATCATCAGCATTATCCACAATTTGACGCAGGTACGTATTGTCAATGTAGGGTAGGCAGCAGTACACGCAATCGATTTGGTTGTCACGGATATACGTTGCCAGATCCTCATACCCACCTTTTAGGGCCAATCTGTTTTCGGATGAACTATGGTCAAAGAACCCACAAAACCGAAAGCCCATTTCGGGGTGAATGTCGTAGAAACGGGTGATCGTCTTCGAGAGTTTACCGTACCCGACCACTACGTAGCGCCGATTATTATACCCCCTTGCCCGATACTCGCGGAGAAACAATAGCCCGCCAATGCGGTACGCAGCCCCTAAAAGAAAAAACAGGATGTACGTGTAAAACAGATGATCGCGCGAATAATAGTATGCCTGTGTAAAAACCCAATATACCGCAATGGCTGCTACGTGCACTCCAATAACCATGGCCTGCTTTTTCAGCAGGTGATCAATCTTAAAAAGTTGACGGGGAAAATTGTAAGGCTTCAGGATAATGGCAATGACCAGCCACACTAAGTTAAAAACGAGCCATAACGTAGCATAAGGTGGCTCAGCAACCGCACTAACAGACCCAAACTTTACATTGTACGCCAATACAAATGCCGCATTCAGGCAAAAGAAATCGGCCAGAATGTGCAAGGGTAGGAAAAAAACAGAATACCTGTGTCTCATTAAAACTTAGGTCATAAATAGAAGCCAATCAACTGCTTACCTTCATCAGGCTTAACTCGCCAGCACCTTCCAACCTCTTCTAAGCCCTAAATATACAGGCCATTTTGGGGCCTCCGTTCAGAAAGTTACCGAACGGTTTACAAAATGTATCCGGCAAAAATAATGGATATTTCCACTATCCGTCTTTTTTATCTCTCGAATTATCAGGCAGTTAGTCTACAGATTTTTTGTGCCAAACTTTTCGCAAGCCCAGATACAATCCAATGTTGGCAGGGTACAATTCACCCGAATCAACCCCCAACGAACTGGATACGGCAACCCCCCGGCCAAACGGTAGCAACAAGGATAAAATTCCCGAAAATTGATCGAGCGGGGCAGAAAAAGGCTCACTGTACGTACCATAGTTCCGGCTGAACGAAAATTTGGCCTGATAGCTGACCGGCCCGGCCCATGCCAAAACTTGCCCGACGGGTAAACTACCAGCCATACCTACGTGAAAAACCCGCACCCGGTTGTTATTGGTAAAAATTCCGAAGGGCCATTCGCCATTGGGTCCCAAAGCCGGCGTAATAAACGGCGTACCAATACCCCGCTGCCAATACGACCATCCATCGCGAAACTGCGAGTGATTAAAATAATTATCGCGGCCCCGGTTCTTAGGATTAGACGTGGTCAAATCGAAAACGTCTCCGCCCTGACTCGTTGTCTGTAGAAATTCGACCAGAATCTCGCGTACAACAGCCTGTGGGTTACGCTGACGGAGCCGTAAGCCATTAAGACCATCGGCAATATTGATGAAATAGTACAGAGAACCATCATCAAAAAGCTGCTGCCGATACGCAAACAGATTGAACCTGCCCAGATTCACATCGGCACCCACATCAACTGAGCCCAAATGATTACCAATCCGGTTGGTGTAGTCAAAATTAGCCAGCCTATCCTCGTCGTCGGGGCGGCCTAGCCGAAAGCCAGTCGCTACGTACACATAGTCGCGAAAGCGGGCGGGTAGCTGACTCTCTTTCGCAATAGACGGGTTATTGATTAGCGACAGGTCATTGATTTCTCCTCCCCAAACCGCCTGATGCGTAAAGCCACCATACAGCCGGATTTTATCGGCAGGCCGACCAATCCGCAGATAGAGCGTTTTCTGATGCAGCATCGAATGGTTCACGAACCCAGTTGGGTTCATCCACCCGTGGGCGTATGAGCCTTTGAACGAGACCCATCCTTTGGTAAACGGGATAGGTGTAAACGTGGGTACCGACAGCTCGATCTGCGGAATAGGCAGTGCGTTGCCCGACCAGCTATACGAACCCGAACTTAGTGTAGTATCAACCAGGCCATATATCCTCTGTCGGCGCCCTACGGATGCCTCCAGGGCTCCAAACCGAACCTTGGCGTATAATTCAGGCAAGAGTACTCTTCCGTCCGTTACGGCATTGGCCACAACGCGTGCACCATAGCCATAGTCAAACTTACTTTTTCGGGCTTTGCTGGTATCGTACTCAGCATGGGCCGAGGCCCGGAGGGTTAGGGCGGGTGTGCGGGTGGGGACAACGCCAAACTGATTCGATTGCTGCCAGAAAGGCGTTTGACCAGCCGACGACGTATAGCCGCCAATCTCGGTATCGTACTGCCCGGGGAGCTTAACGGATTGTCCGTACAATGGGCGAATCGCGAACAAGCTAACCACCAAAAGCACTTTACGACTCAACAGCATAGTTTAATGGGTCGGGATAAACAAGCTACAAACTTACACCTTTTGGTCAACAGCCCCTAACCTGTAGATAAGCCTAACCCGGGTGTTGTAGTAAAACAAAAAAGGGGAGATACACCCGGCGTATCTCCCCTTCACAAACTATTTGAATTACTACTGCTTAATCAAACGAATCGACTTAGAGCCGTTGTCGGTCTGAATCTGATAAATGTACAAACCGGCCGGCAAATGGCCTCCGCGTACATTCACTTTGTACTGACCGGCTGCCTGAACACCGTCTTCGTTGGTTTGCTCCATCACCCGCCCCTGCGCATCAGTCAGCGTACGGGTTACACGGGCAGCGTTTGGCAGGTTATAATCAACAACCGTTTGATCCGCAAACGGGTTGGGAGCCGCCGAAACGGTCATCACCCGATTTTCGGGATTACTCACCGTCCGCGAAACCACGTTGGCAATACTGGCTTCAAACACAGCGCCTGCCTCCGCGGTAAAACCCGGTTGTAACGTAATCGACCGACCAGCCTCGTACAGAACCGTTGCCCGTTGGGTAACTGCATTCCGGGCCACAATATGCTCAACCGCTCGCTCTTCAATCGTCGCGCCAGCCTGCATCGTCCGGGCAATCTCCTGCCGAACGGGATATTCCTGAGCCATAGCTACTCCCCCCACAGCGAGCAGAGCCACTACCGACAGTACTACTTTTATCATAGCTGACACTTATTTAGACGTTTGGCGAATCTGCTTGATCTGACGCTGCATAGTACTGCTTTTCCGACGCAGTTGTTCGTTTTCCTTACGCAGTGAGCTTACTTCTTTCTGCATCTCTACCATGTAGAGTGTGAGTTCTTCGATTTTCTGGAGCAGGGTGGCATCCATCTTGGCCATGTCTACCCCCTCACGTACCACCTCCGCAGCACTCGGCACGTCGGGCAGGTGACCGTGCGCCTTGATGAACGACTCCACCTCCGAGAGCTTCCGCAACCGGTACTCCGGCGCAAACACATAGTCACTCCAGTCAGCACTGTTCTTCACAGCCACCTTCACCTTCTCGGTCAGGATGCCCTTCTCCACGTACAGGCCGTAGTTCCCGCTCAGCTTGTTGATCCCCTGCCCAATCACCACCGCTTCGCCCGAGCTGTTCTGCAAACGACCGCCCGCCAGCTGCCAGTAGCTCTCCCCTACCGACGCAGAGGCCTCACGAGCCGAGTTGTTCAGGCTACCCAGCACCACGTTCCCGCTCGCATCCACCGTCAGAAACTTCGTCTGCGCCAACGCCGTCGCCGGCGACGATGACGTCAGGTTCTGCAACCGCAAGCCCGACGTGTTGGTCGTTGACGATACCACGTGCAACTTGGCTGATGGGGCCGAGGTGCCAATGCCTACGTTGGCGTTGTTGCCCAACACAACCGCATTCGATACACTTACCTGCGCATTTGCCCCAAATGCAGAAGCGTTCGTCAAATTATTCTGACCAGCTGATGCTCCAGAAGCAAAACCAACATACGTGTTGAAGCCTCCACTGAGATTATTAGTCCCCGCGGCCCGACCAATTGCTACGTTATTTGCTCCCGTTTGGTTATCCTGACCAGCCGTGTGGCCAACAAAGGTGTTGTATTCGCCAACTGTATTAGCAGCCCCTGCGGCATTACCCAACATTGTATTGAAGCTACCGGTTGTATTGCTCGAGGCACTTTGAAAGCCAATAAACACATTCAACGAGCCGCCTGAGTTAGCGACCCCTGCTGAACGTCCCATGAAAATATTGTTGCTTCCGCCCACATTGTTCAAACCAGCATTATGGCCAACAAACGTATTATACTCTCCGGTGGTGTTACCTGCCCCCGTCCCGTTGCCCAGGAAGGTATTATAACTTCCACTTACGTTGTTCTGCCCAGCGATGTTCCCTAGAAAAAGATTGTAAAAACCAGTGGTGTTGCTAATGCCTACGCGAGCCCCCAAAAAGGTATTGCCGTAGCCAGTGGTATTATTTTGTCCAGCTCTGGCTCCCAAAAACGTATTATTAAAGCCGTCCACATTGGAAGTGCCACTCTGAGAACCCACAAAAACGTTCTCGTATCCCACTGTGTTACTGCCGCCAGATTGAGAGCCCAGAAATGTATTTTGGCTGCCTGCTGCCATATTAGCTCCAGCGCCAAAGCCCATAACAGTATTTCGGCTCGAAGCCAAATTCAACTTAATATAGCTGGCACCGTCAACTTGGACAGACTTACCACTATTTAGGTTCATATCACTAGTCACGGTAAGTGCTGTGTTCGCTGGTGTCTCGATCGACTGCGCTTTTAATACAGTCATACATACGAGTTGTGCCAGAACAGTAACAAGTAGTGCTCTTATCATCGTTGTCATATTTATGTGTGCCGAAATTTATGATTAAAATATTTACGTCAGCACGTTTCGAAATGAAAATCAAGTACTTTTTATTATTCGTATCCAATTGATTCAAAAACTACCACCTTTCGCTTATAAATGAATTTGCGGACCGCAGACAGGACATATACTTTGCCTATCTATATGCTTCCCCTAAAAAATGATATTTGATTTAACGAGTAAGAACTTCTTCTTCAACAAACGTATTCCTGTACATTTCTTTTACATACTTCTGTATTTTGCTTATAAAGATAGCTTCATCAAACTTCTCAGCATTCTTTCTTATAAAAAGAGGATCGAAAAAAGGCTCTAACCTCTCGAACTTCTTTACTGCGTTTATTAAATGATTTATATCCTGCTCTTCAAAAAAAATCGCAGTGGAATTAGCCACACTGCTTTCATCACCTACGGGTATCTGAGTTGTAACAACACCGCCAGCTCCATAAGCAATCACTGGTTTACCACATGCATTAGCTTCAAGAGGAGTAATTCCATAATCTTCATGCTGTGGAAAAATAAAAGCTCGACAATTCGCATACACTTCAGCTAGCTTTTCTGCTGATAAACCACTCATAAATTCAATATTACTCTTTGCCCTATTTTTTATTTCCGATTCTTGGGTGCCCTTACCAACAACAACCAACCTGTATCCCAACTCATTGAAAGCATCAATTACTAAATCTACTTTTTTGTAATACTCAAGTCTAGATACAACAAGGAAATAGGAATTCTTATCACCTGGGGAAACATTAAAGTTATTAACTTTAACTGGCGGATTAATTATTCTTATCACGTCATTTCTATCATAAGCGTTTCTCAGACGATCTGCCGTCTCATCAGTCATTGCAACAAAATGATTTGGCCGTTGGGCGGCATTTTTATCTATGGTTCGTAAAATAGAAATCACTTGATCAAACAACATACGTTTCCATCCTGTTGACAATACGTACTGCGGATATGATGCTGGGTCCCAAGCCAAACGAAACGGAGTAAAACTATAACTTATTACTAGAGCTCTCTTGTGTGTTTTGACATATTTGGCGCAATGCGTACCAGACATTAAAACAACATCGTAATCGCTCAAGTTTAGAGACTTCATTGCAAGTATTCCGAAAGGAAAGAATACTTTTTTCATCATCTCATCTGTCTTTACAAAATTCTGCAACCACGATGGCCTTATATCACATTCCTTAAATTCCGGAAATGTAAGCTCTGAGCCGTAACAAAGTGTATAAATCGGAGCAGCAGGGAATGCCTTGTGAAAGCATAAAGCAACTTGTTCCCCACCTCCACGGCACATGAGACCATCCTGCACAAGAGCAATTTTCATGAAAAAATTATATCAGTTTGAAAGACTTGGCCGCAAATATACAATGCGACGCAATTCGCGATGATTTGCAAAGTATCGACGCACTACTTATCATCCTGCTTATACACCTTTTCTTCAATCAAGTGAAGCTTTCTTTTCAAAAATTCATTTTCTTTCTTCAATTCGATCATATATAGCGTGAGTTCTTCGATTTTCTGGAGCAGGGTGGCATCCATCTTGGCCATGTCTACCCCCTCACGTACCACCTCCGCAGCACTCGGCACGTCGGGCAGATGACCGTGCGCCTTGATGAACGACTCCACCTCCGAGAGCTTCCGCAACCGGTACGCCGGCGCAAACACATAGTCGCTCCAGTCAGCGCTGTTCTTCACAGCCACCTTCACCTTCTCGGTCAGGATGCCCTTCTCCACGTACAAGCCGTAGTTCCCGCTCAGCTTGTTGATCCCCTGACCAATCACCACCGCTTCGCCTGAGCTGTTCTGCAAACGACCGCCCGCCAGCTGCCAGTAGCTCTCCCCCACCGATGCAGAGGCCTCACGGGCCGAGTTGTTCAGGCTACCCAGCACCACGTTCCCGCTCGCATCCACCGTCAGAAACTTCGTCTGCGCCAACGCCGTCGCCGGCGACGATGACGTCAGGTTCTGCAACCGCAAGCCCGACGTGTTGGTCGTTGACGATACCACGTGCAACTTGGCTGATGGGGCCGAGGTGCCAATGCCTACGTTGGCGTTGTTGCCCAACACAACCGCATTCGATACACTTACCTGCGCATTTGCCCCAAATGCAGAAGCGTTCGTCAAATTATTCTGACCAGCTGATGCTCCAGAAGCAAAACCAACATACGTGTTGAAGCCTCCACTGAGATTATTAGTCCCCGCGGCCCGACCAATTGCTACGTTATTTGCTCCCGTTTGGTTATCCTGACCAGCCGTGTGGCCAACAAAGGTGTTGTATTCGCCAACTGTATTAGCAGCCCCTGCGGCATTACCCAACATTGTATTGAAGCTACCGGTTGTATTGCTCGAGGCACTTTGAAAGCCAATAAACACATTCAACGAGCCGCCTGAGTTAGCGACCCCTGCTGAACGTCCCATGAAAATATTGTTGCTTCCGCCCACATTGTTCAAACCAGCATTATGGCCAACAAACGTATTATACTCTCCGGTGGTGTTACCTGCCCCCGTCCCGTTGCCCAGGAAGGTATTATAACTTCCACTTACGTTGTTCTGCCCAGCGATGTTCCCTAGAAAAAGATTGTAAAAACCAGTGGTGTTGCTAATGCCTACGCGAGCCCCCAAAAAGGTATTGCCGTAGCCAGTGGTATTATTTTGTCCAGCTCTGGCTCCCAAAAACGTATTATTAAAGCCGTCCACATTGGAAGTGCCACTCTGAGAACCCACAAAAACGTTCTCGTATCCCACTGTGTTACTGCCGCCGGCATCCGCACCTGTAAAAGTGTTATCACTACCAGATGAATTTGAGTAGCCAGCACCTGTGCCAATAAAAGCATTAAAGTTACCGGTTGTATTAAATCTCCCAGAGTTATATCCACTAAATACATTACTATGCCCACTGACATTATTCAAGCCTGAAAAACTACCAAAGAATGAATTACCAGAACCTGTAGAAGTATTTAATCCTGCATTATATCCAATAAAGGAGTTGTTTTGACCGGATGAATTTTTAGTTCCTGCTTGCGCGCCCAGAAAAACATTCTGAGTTCCTGCCATATTATTACTACCTGCGCCCCTACCAATTATTGTATTAGAAGCTCCACTCATGTTAAGGTTACCAGCTCCGACTCCAATAATTGTATTATCAGAACCAGGCGTAGATGAAGATGGCTGTGTATTCACGAAATTTGTCTGAGCTATAGTACTGTAACTATAGACCATCAGAAAATATATATTGGCCAATAAAAGTTTTGTATTCATCATTCTCTGTGTTTTGATTCAATTAAACACTCCTCTTTAAACCTTTTTAAGTTCAGTTAATTAAAGCTGATTCACAAAAAGGCTATCGTACCCTAACTTCAACACGCGCCTGGTCATCCTCACCGTTAAGAAATCCATTTCCTGGTACTGAGTCAGAATCAGGAACATCAGTAGTTGCAATCTGAGCATTACTACTCCAATAACCAGTCTGCGCAGCTTTGACTCTAAAATTGATGACTCTCGTTGAGTTTGATCTAATAACGCCTAAGTTATTTTTCAAAATCCCCGCTTCTACAAACCACCCTTCTCCATCCAAAAATGAAAGGCCAGTTGGTAAAATCTTTTGTATTTGTACAGTATTAACATCACGACCTCCCGCGTTATTAACTGTTAACGTACAACTAATGATGTCATTAACTTTGGCATCCATTTTACCATAAACCATATATAAGCTTAGGTCTGCTTTATCCGGACTTGGTGTTACTTCCGCCTTAAAGGGTGGAGGTAGAGGTCTTTGGATTAGGTTTGGCGACACAAATACAGGACTTGAGCTTGTTGTTTGAAATGTCCTAACCTCTTCAGTAGCTGAGTCATCCTCTCCATCCTCTGTTCCAGAGCTCGGTTCGCTATCCGGATCTAGAAAGTTCGAGGTAGCAACCTGTGCCGACAATCGATAAATTCCATCAACTAATGGACGCAAAGTAAAAGTAAAGTTTTTTGTACTACCAGAATTTAAATAGGTAAGGTCTGATCTAATATTACCAGATGAAAAACTTATCCCGCTTCCATTTACAAACTGTAAATTATTGGGTAATGACGCACTCCAAGTGACAGGAACTGAAATGCTGTTAGGCATTGTACTATTCGCTTTTACACTCAGTGTGTATTGTACAAGCTCATTAGGTTTGATGCTCCTCTTCGCTGCTTGCAGGGAAAGACTAACGTCAACAGGCGTTAATTCTGTTCTAAACAGTAATAGTGACGATAGAGAAGGAATACCTACTAAACCACTATATGCTTTCCCTGCTACATCAACAAAACTTCCGTTTGAGTTAAATTCCGTGTCATTTCGTGAGGGGTTCACGAGTAACTTTATGTACTTATCCGCATCAACCTTAGTTATTTCCGCTTCCTGAAAGCTAATGTTATCAAGCCATAAAACTTGACCATCCTCCGCAACACGAATCATAACGATTGCATCACTCTCATCATATTTAGCAGTAAAAGCAACTTCAAATCGGCCCCTTACATTATTTACAATAAAACTATAACGCTCATCAAGGTCATTGTAAGGCGCGTTGCGCTGTCTAATAAATACTTGTACTGCCTTATTTGAAGAGTTAGCTACTGCATCAAGCTTCAAAAGATAACTTTTGCCTTTTACCACTGAACCTATACCATTATATATAAACGAGTAAGAACCTTGCTGTCCAGATGGCGACGGAAAGTCTACCCTTAAGGTTCCCCCATCAATTTTTCCCGTATTGTCATAAGAAGCTTGTCCATTATTATAGTAACTTGTTGGATACCATCCGCTCACATCATTATCAAAAGAACTATATAGTCTTGGCTGCCCAATAATCTGATTTAATGTGAACGGTGCATATATTCTAGGACTCTCTTTTGAGTTAGTATCTTTTCCTAACAGTCGTTGCCACTCTGCAAGCGAAAGGTAACTTGTAACTTGATTGTTGTTGATACTGTAACCAACTAATATTTTTATTGCGTCGTCGAATGGCCTTGCATAGTAGTTATTATCGAATGTGCCATAGTTACCTAAGTCATTAGAGATTGTCTCATATCTTGCTACCCCTTGTGACACATTTTTCGCGACGAATATATTTCCTTGAACTATATTGCTTCTAGCTGGACACCGTCCAAAATTATGATATATAACAAACTGTTCATTATTATCGTAACTTGTATTATTAACAACACTAACGCTATTTGTAGCGTGTAGATAAATGCCCAGACCATTACACGAATAAACGGTATTGTTTGTAACTTCAATTGATCTAGTACAATCATCTAAATATATTCCATTCGCAGCCCCACCTAAATTAGCAGGCTGACCTGCAATAGCACCAATTCCACTCTTTACAACATTTGCAGTCACAATAGACTTTACTGTACTTACATTACTCTCATTTACCGTGTAAAGTCCACCACCATCGCTCTTCGTAAGACAAAAGTTTGACACCACATTACGCTGTATTGTAGAATTGCCCAAGAAAGTTATTCCAGAATATCCAATACTATCCACTAGATTTTCACTTATTGATATACCTCTTGTACTGAAGGAAGTAATTCCTCTATATTGCCCATCACCACTTTTTCCTCTTCCTGCTTGAGACCCAATATCCCTGACAACATTTCGCCTAAATACCGAATTTGAATAATCAATTATGTCAATTGCATTATTATTAGCTCTGTGTATGAGGTTATCCTCAAAAACGACGTTACTTCCAGTACCATAAAAACCTACAGCATCTTCACCTGCATTTAATATATCAACATTATTAACATTAAGATTGGAGACAAAAGCAAATGAAAGATTAGTATTCAAAGCCTCAATCACTTTTATATTTTGAATGTTTACATACGAGATATTAGAGCCTATAACTGCTCCAGGCTGTGCCGTTGCAGTTACAGTTGAACTCTTCACCTTGCCCTTTGTATCTAATATGAGTATTGACTTGTTTGAAGGGTTGTAATACCATTCTCCATCTTTACTGAGTGTTGCTGGATGGTTTTGAAAAAAGAACCCAAAACCATCTGCCAAATCATAAACTGAGTTGTTTGCAATTGTGATTGAGTTTCCACTCTGCTGCGTAACAACTGCTCTATCTAATATGAACTGTGTCGGTCGGATGACTACTTCAGCCCCAACCCAAGATTCTGCCAAGCTCTCACGACTTAAGAACTTTGTCTTTCCTTCGTGTGATAAGACAGTTAGGTAGCCTCTATTTTGATCATCCAAATCTGGGAACCTCCCTAAAGGTAAAGGAGAGCCATCCATAAATACCCCACTCACTACACTATTACAAGAAGGACATGACGCTTGCCATATGTTTCCACTTACCTGTGTCCATCCACTCAGCGTTGTAGAAGCTGCTATTGTTGGTTTTTCTCCGCTTCCATATGCATCAAATATAATCGGGTTTACAGCAGTTCCGGATTGTTGTATTCTTAGCGTTCCTCTAAATATATCTCCTCGCCTGAATAGTACTTTATCGCCAGGTTTTAAAATAACTGAGTTAATCCTATCCAATGTTTGAAATGGAGAATCGATAGTAAGTCCATTATTTGAGTCACGACCTGTTGAAGACAAATAATATGTCGATTGTCCGTTGCTCTGCTTAATATGTAACAACAGGCACAAGAAAAAAAGCGAATACATTCTCAACATATCTACCATTTCCATGATTGTATCTGTCTTGAAACTGACTATTTATACAATTGTTACTAAATTTAATTACTATCGCTGTAAAGACGACACATATTATTCGAAATCATGTTCATAATTTTGATATTGTCAGAAACGTTAATTGCCCATTTCAAGAAGCTCAGCACGAATCTGATTGTATGAGATTCCCAAAATCAACCATAAAGAAGGATACGAGAACTCTGATACACTTGTGAATAAAATGATGTAATTCAACCACAAGGCATATTTTAAGCCTTTGTTGCGCTTGTCTGCGCCTTTCAATTTGTATATGGGGTAAAACACTAATCCTGTAAATAATAAAATACCAAGAAAGCCATTATTGACTAAAAGAGTAGTTAAAAATTCTGGAGAACGTACAAAGCCAAATCCCATACCCAACAGCTTCGTTAATATGGGTAAATCTGAGTAAAAAATGAGGTTATCAATTATAGTCTTAATTCTATCTTCTCCAGAATCACTCTCTTGCCTGAGCTTGGCAAACAAGATTTCATCTACAATCCCACTAGCATATTCATTTGAAAAAACTATCCAAGCCAAAACAATACTAACTGTAATGTATAATAAACTTCGTTTGAGAGTACCACTTGTTACCACTAAAGCAAATGCAAACATTACAACCCCGATCAATAACGTACCTGAGAATGTCAACACAAGAGAGCTAACTAAAACAATAAACATTCTATATTTCCCTGTGTAAAAAAAATATACCGTAATGGGCAAAATAGAGTATACATACATTGACGGCTCACCGACTAAACCTACAAACCGCGATAAACTCACTGGCCCTACATTTATAGTTTGAAAGTGCCCTGGATTCAAATTACCATCACCAAACTCCCTATTTGATATTATATCACCATTCTCGCCTGTCAGTATATAAAACAGCCAGATATAATACCCGAAAATAACAACGAGTAGTGCTCCGATTGCAATGAATTTGTCGTGGTGTTCCTTTCTATAGTAAAGAGTTACGTATACAAATAAACAAATTGAAATAACAAAGTAAATCGACTGAGTTAATATACTACTTCTAAACAGAAGTTTGCTCTCATTACTTACTAATATTAGATGATTATAGTACGGTACACTAGGATCAATCAATAGAGCAAGCTGTGTAACTATTTGGTATAAAAAAAAACACCCGGTGATCACAGCCATTAGACGTACATAATGGCCTCTGGACTTGCGCGCTAGGCATAAAACCACCGGAATACTTAAGCCAGCGAATATAAATGCAGGTGTGGTTCCTTTTATAGAATTGCTAACCACAAAAGATGTAATAAAAATGAACACCAACCAAACCTGCAAGTAAGTTACTAAATTGAGCTTGAAGGCTATTTTACTTCTTTGCAACATCATAGAGATATGATACAAGTTTCTCCGCTGAATGATCCCAATTGAATTTAGCTACTCTTTCAAATCCCTTCTTAACTAGGCTTTGTCGTAAACTTTCATTTGTTACAACTTCTGTTATCACCTTTTCAATGTCATCTACTCTGTAGGGGTTTACATATGCACTTGCGTCACCACAAACCTCTGGTAGGCTGGTAGTATTTGCTACAATTGTTGGACATCCGCAAGCCATAGCTTCTAGAGGAGGAATTCCAAATCCTTCGAAAAAAGATGGATAAACAAATGCAAGTGCATTTTGATACAGCTTAACGAGTTCACGGTCACCAACATAACCTGTAAACTCTACATTATCCTTTTTAGCTGCCAGTTTTTCTATTCCGCTTGCGGCAAATAGGGAGTTGGTATTTCCAACAATAAGAAGTTTCACATTGTCTAATGGAGAATTCATAAATGCATTAATTAACCCAATAAAATTTTTTCGCGGATCCATTGACGATACAGCCAGTAGGTAGTTCGAATTATTAAGATTACTTACTTCAACATTTTTGTCAAATATTTTAGAAACACCTGGATATATGATTTGTATTTTTTGAGGATCGACATTGAAGTATTCAACAAGATCATCCGATGAGGCCTTGCTTATTGTTATTACTCCAATTGACTCTTGCACTAACCTAGGAATCAAAAAATTGTAGTATGCAGAGAATGATTTAGAAAACCATTCTGGATGAAGATGAAAAGATATGTCCATTATAGAGACTACTTTCCGAGTATAATACAACGGTCCTGTATTACACAGGTTTAACAATAATGGGGTACCGTGAGATTTTAAGTATAGAGGTAATTCTATTTGTTCCCACAAAATCCCATTTTTAAAATTACCTATAGTTTTAACCTCAAGTTGTCTAGCCAAATCTTGGTGCAAAATATTTTTAGGAGACACAAATATTAGATCAGGCATCAACTTTTTCAACCGGATTGATAACTCAATGGCAAAACGCTGTGTACCTGTTATTCTTTGCGTTAAAAATCTTGCGTTAATAACAATCTGCTTGTTCATATTGACATTATCCAGTCCGGAGCACACTTAAAACTTTTTTCTTTAGCCAAAAACCAAATTTATTAAGATAAAGCATCGGAAATGATATGATACCATACATATACCAAATATCATAAACTTCGAATGTGGCTTGAACTTTATGGGAGGCTCCCCCTTCCCTAAAGTTCGCGATAATAGAATCTACAGTACGAAAGTCAACACCTGCCTTTTTCAAGCGAAGCATCAATTCGTAATCAGCACCATACTTGTAAGTGGTATTAAACAAGCCATATTTTTCGTATAAAAGTTTGGGTAAAAAGCATGTTGGATGCTCAATCATTTGTTTATTAATCTGTGAGATATTTGTTCTAACTACATTTTTTTCTACATCGTCTTGAATAGTACGTTGAAAACCGTGAATAACACTATTTGCACTCTCTGCATAAGCTTCTACTATCACATTCACAGCGTCTTTCTCATACCAGTCATCGCTGTTAATCAGACCTATTAAATTTCCTTTTGCTATCTTTATACCTTTATTCATTGCGTCATAAATACCGGTATCAGGTTCTGATATTACCTTTATCATGCTGGGATATTTCTTTGCATACTCGTTGATTATATCTACAGTACTATCAGAAGAAGCCCCATCAACAATTATATATTCAATGTTATCGTACGTTTGATTAATAACAGAATCGATAGTTTGCCTTATATACTTCTCACTATTGAAGCATACGGTAATGATGCTGACCAGCGCATTTGAATTCACAGACATTAGTAATTTATCTTTAGAAGAGTTTTAGTCAAGCTCAAAATTATATTACGCTTTAAGCGACGGAAAATGTCATTTTTGTATCTTAAATCCTCTGTTCCAGAAAATCCGTCAAATATCGGTGGACTAATCGGAAAACACCATTTTAACCCAAATGACATAGCGCTATGTATAGCCCTAGCGTATATATGTTCAAAATAAATACCATCGATTTCGCTCACCTTTGGCCCCTGCGGAATAAAATATTCTCTGTAAAAATCCTTTCTTGCAATCATCAGTCTTGAGTCAGCAAATTCAAGGTTATGTTTCATCCAACCCATCACGAAAGCATTCTGTCGAATAACGTCAGACAAAATATTCATCAAATTTTCAACATAATACCTACCTGTTACCTTAATGATCAAATCACTCTCCTGTATAATACGAGAGTTTTTGAAAGCATATTCTATTATTTCTATTTCACCATGGCTCTTACCAAGAGAGCTATTCTGGCTCACATATGTCAGGTACTCCGTATTACTTATTTTTGCTAATTCACTTTTAACATTTTCCGAAGTTGTACCACTGTTTTCAACGAAAACAATGGGCAGGCCATGTGCGATCCATTTACTTACTGACTCTACATAATCTCTTTCCCTATCCAACGCACTTGTCCTTTTTAAGAATGGCACGCTCGTAGGTCTTATTGTCGCGCTTAGTAGTAAACAAACTTTAAGGTTGTCCATTATCGATTGTTAAAATGGCTGTTATTTTGGTGGCAGGTATGGAACTAGTATCTTTTCTCAAAATTTTAATCACTCGCTTAAAATACGTCATTAGTCCAGCGTCAATCAACCCCCTTTTAAGCGAATGTTTTATATCACTATGATCAACTGTGAAAAGAACCTGACCATTTCTGTTAAGCGTCTGAGTACGCCAAGGATCTGATAACTTTGGATAATTTGTTTGTCTTGAAACGAAAGGGGTAAAATCAATAAAGTCACAATTCATATTCAATGAGCTTGCTAACTCTTTGAAACTATTTTTAGAAAACCACCACAGATGTACAGGAGGAAGTTCTGTGTTCCAATATTGACTCGCATCAGGCTCAGCGTCTTTACTGGGAGTAGTAATAAGTAACTTACCCGAGCTAGATAAAAGTGACTTCAAACTAGACACAAAATTCTTAGGGTTGGGAATATGTTCAATAACTTCTGTCAAAATAACTATATCAAATTGACCATGATTTTGTCGAGCGAAATCGTGTACATCAGCACACACATAATAATCCCCATACTTCTTTTTAGCTTCAGCAACAGCCTTTTCTGAAATATCTAATCCTAGCGCATTATAACCATCTTTGTTTAAGGAATATGTTAGATAGCCTAACCCACATCCAACTTCTAAAATCTTGGGATTGACTTGTTTGTTATGCTCCTTCACAAAATGATAGATAGACCAGTAAGTATCCTCAATTTCTGATAGAAAAAGAAAAGGGTTACGTACTTTTAATACATCGTTAGCAAAACGATAATATCTATCATAACCTGGCACAATGTGAGCGTTACTATAAATTTTATTGTAAATATTTTCATCAACTGCCAAAGGATCAGCAAATGACGTGTTACAGTTCTTACAGTACTTGATGTCGTAAAAACTTCCCTCTTGGTATCCAGGTAACGACTGAATTACACTAATCGCGGAACTATTGCAAATTTCACACTTCGTCATAGTACTCGTTTGGACTTTAATAGATACAGGGATGGTAGAATATAGAGTAAAAACATTGGAACACTGGTACTCCAAAAAGCGCCAGGTATACCATAATTCTTAATGCAAATATACTTTATACCTATAGTGATCCCTACAGAAAATGTATAAAGTAAAACCTTGTACTTTATAAATGTATTCGAAAGCATTATATATGACACCAAACATCCCATATTCGCATAAAGAAGCATAAACATTGCTATTGATACCAGTGTTTTTTCGCTCAATACTATATCCCCTCCTACCCAAAAATGTATCAATTGATTTCCCAAAGTATATATTAGTGCTGCACTTACAAACGCCAGCAGAACTGCAAGTGTAATTGTTCTAACAACTATCTTGTTTACCCAATAGTAATCTCCCGTAAGTGTTGCTTCATTTACTGTTGGGGTAAGATAGGGAGCAGATGCTTCTAATGGTATGAGAAACAACAGAGCGAGTTTATAGCCTACATTAAAATCAGATACGGCTTCTGGTCCTGCATAGCTTATCAAAAACATGTTATTGCTGGCAAATAGAAGTAGACCCGTCAGTTGGACAATAAAGAAAGACAAACTGTCACTTATTATCGACCTTACGACAGAGAAATCTGCTAATCTAAACTGAGGACTTATATCAGGCCTTTTCCAAATAAACTGGTGTATAAAGTTTAGTAAAATGAAAAAGGCATTAGACCCATAAATTGCGATTATAAACAAAGGCGTTGATCCGATGTACTCATAACACAAGTAGATGAATACTAGGCTAAATAAATTGCCACATATAGTCCAAAGGTTTGTGTAATATCCTTCTTGAAGTCCAATTTGAATTTTTTGTACGATTGAAAATGGAATCGACACTGTAAAGCAAATTACAAAAAACCATACTGATACATTCGCTTCATCAATTGCGGTTTTTGATTTAAGGTGTAAAACCTCACCCCACAAGATCGAGTTATTTATCAATGAAAAAATCAGCAGAATTGCTATTGATGAACAAACTAAAAAAGCAAAAGTACTAGAGATTGCCTTCCTCAATTCTTGCTTACTTTTTTGAGCTAGATGGGCAATTTTATTTTGCAATCCGAATCCAAGACCTAAGTCAGCAAAATTGATCAATGCTGCCATCGAAGTTATGGTCAACAGCATTCCATATCTTTCTGAACCTATAGAACTAAGTATGAAAGGTAACGTTAAAATCGAAGATAAAATAGTAGTTGCTTTTACAGCTGCGCTACTCACTGAAGCATATAACAGACGTTTTTCACGTACATGTAGAGCGTCTGTATATTTTCTTATCAAACTTTTCATAAAGTCTCGCTTTTCAAAGCGATGAATCTGCTTATAAGCTCTATTGTAAGCTGCTCAATTTCGCTTGAACGATCATTTTGGCTACATCACTCATAGCATATTGAGCTTTCCATCCCAGAACTTTATAAGCTTTTTCAGGCTGAGCATGTCCCTCAGCTATATCAGTAGGCCTGAAGAGACTTTCATCACAGCTCACGTGTAAGGTCCAATCTAAATTCAAGTAGTCGAAAACACATTTGATGAAATCTTTCAACTGAAAAGTTTGGCCAGTTGCTATAACATAATCATCAGGTGTGTTTTGCTGCAACATTAACCACATAGCCTCTACATATTCTGGAGCCCAACCCCAGTCCCTGGCAATATTAATATTACCAAGTACTAGTTTTTCGCTACTGCCTCGCGCAATCCTACATGCAACCGATACAATTTTTTGTGTTACAAAACGCTCTGGACGTAAGGGAGATTCATGATTAAATAAAATGCCCGTGCTCGCATGTAAGTTATATGCCTCACGATAATTAGCTACCTGCCAAAAAGCAGCAGCCTTAGCTACTCCATATGGACTCCTTGGCCTAAAAGGAGTATTTTCATTCGCAGCAAGATTACCAGTATCGCCAAAACACTCACTCGAACCTGCATTGTAAAATCTAACTGGTAATTCGCTAAACCTAATAGCTTCAAGAAGATTTAGGGTACCTACACTTATACTCTCAAGTGTTTCGACCGGTTGTTCAAAAGACAACCCAACAGAACTCTGTCCAGCTAAATTGTAAATCTCATCAGGTCTAACTTTCAATATTGTCTGAAGTACACTACGGAAATCATTAATATTTATCGACAGTAAGTTAACTTTTTCTTTTATCTCCAATTTCGTTAAATTCTTGAACGAGGACATCTGGGAATCACGTGATCCCCCATATACTACATACCCTTTATTCAGTAATAACTGTGCCAAGTATGCCCCATCTTGACCGGAAACCCCACATATAAGTGCTTTTTTCATACAGACGTTATAAAAATGAGCGAACTAATCGAATACCAACAGAGATTAAAATGCCAATAGCAAGACCGGTAATAATCAAAGCGGCCCGGCTAGGAGCACTTTTTCTTAAAGGTATCTTTACAGGTTCAATTACATTAAATACTGGCGTATTCTCTTGAACTTTTACCTTTGCCATTTCAGTCTGCTTTGACAAGGTATTATAAAGGTCTTGAGCTAAAAGAAATTCTGCCTGAATACGTTGCTCTTCTACTTTCGCGGTGTTTAGAAATAACCCTCTGTTCTGATCCCTGTATAATGATAAGGCAAGCTCAGCCTTTTGATATCTTTCTTTAGCAATTTCCACTTGCTTGTTCAAAAAACTCACTTCGCGCCGAGACTTTTCCGTACGATATAATGTGATGTAATTGGTCAGGTACGACAATACGTGATTAGCAACACTCGCAGCCACCACAGGATCTTGCATAGTTGCTGAGATTGAAATTGTACTCGTTTTCTTGTCATACGTTGCAGAAACTCGTGAACCTATCTCTTTAATGTATCCTTCACGTGTTTTGGAGACGTACAAAACCCCATCCATTTTTCTCACCCATGGCCGTGAAGTAATGTCAGACTTCTCCTGCCAAAAAGAATTCAACCACCCAGCAAAACCTTGTTTGCGTTTCTTGGCCAAATAAACTTCAAATTTCTCCGAAACTTTAAACTCATCAGATACAACTTTCTGCTCAAGCATATGTAAGAAGAAAGGAACACTTTGCAGAATATTTGGATATAAATCAGGGCGAATAGCATCTGTACTGGAAGACAAACCTCCAACATCAATCCCGGCCAATCCAGCCAAAGATCCCAAATTCCCCAACGATCCAGCACCTTTACTTTGAATCTCTGGAATTATAGTACAACTAGCAGAATATTCATTCGGCTTGAGAAATGCATATACCCCAAATATTAAGGCTCCAGTAAATCCACCGACTAAGATAGCCCGCCGACTCTGCTTTAGAAAATGGACAACATCGCTGAGTCGAATTTCAATTTCGCTATCCTCCACAAGAGCTGATTTAGTTTCTTCTGTCACAACCTTGGTAATTATTGTGCCCTAGACAGATTAATGATGAGAGTTGTTGCTGTAGCGGCTAAAGTTCCAATTAACGACAGAATACCAATTCGCTCAGTAGGGGAAAGTTTACTTTCTTCCAAAGGCTTGAAGGGCACCACAATTGTCGAGCCGGGCTCTACTCTTGATGAACGACCTACATCTTTCCGGCCATTCTGGTACGTGATGTATGTCTTTTTTCGCCGGGCATTTTCAGTGAATCCACCAGCCTGCTGAATGTAGTCATTTACACTAAACTTCTGCTCAAAATTGACCAAAACAGGGTTTAAGACAGCACCTTGAATACTAACTACTTCCGACTTTTGGCTAACAAACAAACTATCACCATCTTCTAAAAGGATGTTCTGCTCACTACCGGGGTTTTCCAGGACTTTGCGCAAATCGGTAGCGACCAGGTTACCTTTTCGCTTAAACTGAGCTCCAGCCAAATAAGCCGCACTCTTCAAACCACCTGCCAGTTTGATTAGATCAGTCACACGCTCAGTACGGTTCAGGATAGCGTAATTACCAGGGTACATAACTTCTCCATCAACAAAAACACGCTGCTGCCGTTCGTAGAAAGGAGCCGACCGAACCGCCACAATATCAAAGGGCTCAAGCACAAACTGCGTTGCCCCATCACTAATCTTAAGGTCTTTATCGACAGTAAACGTAAATATTTTGACCGTATTCGGGCTACCAGTAGCTACTGTATCCTGGCGGATACGCCGTGAAACTTCGATACGAGAGGCCGATGCGCCTTCCTGGAACCCACCTGCCAGGGCAATCAGGTCGGCCACGCTCAGGTTATTGACAAATGGGTAGATGTCCGGGCGATTCACTGCTCCTTCGATCCGAATGGTGTACTCCTCCCGCAAATCACGCACTGATTGCACCACCACACTATCCTGCCGCAGTAACGGTATATCGGCAATTTCTCCCTTCAACAAACGGCCCACATCGAACGGTATGTTCTCGGTGTCCATGTTGTCGCGCTCCCGGTAAATATTCGCCCGGTTGGTAAACGCATCTTTCCGAAGTCCCTCCGCTTTCTGAAGCAGCTCCCGAACGGTTGTCAGTCCGGGCGTGAGCGCATACTCACCGGGGCGCATTACCGCACCTGTGATCTGAATCCGGTTTTCGTATCGCTCCAAAATCCGGCCTACTGTGTATTTATCTCCGCGTTGCGGCACAAACGTAGCCAGCTCTTCCTGACTGATCGTCAGAATTTTACGCTCACGAGCCGTATTTCGCCGTAACGATATAGAAGCCGTGTAGGCTTCGTCGGTGAAGTTACCCGCAAACCCGAGAACAGTTTTGAGGTTTTCGCCGGGCAATACCTCGTAGATAGCCGGACGGCGTACCTCACCGGCCAATTCCACCCGCACCTCGTAGTCAGCCACCCGGATCACGTCCTGATCCTGGAGTCGAATATTATCGCGTTGGTCGGCCCGGAGCAGGAAATCGTACAGATCGATGGTCCGAACGACCCGGTTACCCCGAATAACACTGATTCGCCGAAATGAACCGGTTTCGGGGTTGGGCCCTCCCCCCAGATAAAGGGCATTGAAAGCCGATCCGAGCGACGAAATCGTGTAGGTACCCGGTCGCACTACTTCGCCAACGAGCGTTACGCGAATACTCCGAATCTGACCAAGCGATATGTTAGCGTAGGTACCGCTGCCAGGCCGGTTCAACCCCTGATACGCCTGCCGCAAGCGGCCGATGATCCGCTGTTCGGCCTGCTCAATGGTAAGGCCCGACACGAAAATGGGAGCCAGATTCTGAACTTTGATCGTTCCCTCGGGGCTTACCCGTAACTTATAATTATCGGCCGAAGCTCCGTATATATCAATGATGATCTCATCGTCGGGGCCAACGATGTACCCACGCGGAGTGGCTATCCGAAGGTTTGGCTCGAAAATGCTACCCGTGTTTTCCTTGTCGGCATTCTGAAAAAGCGACGCTCCGAATACGACGGGGCGTTTCAGGGTATCGAGTTTCGGAAGCAGCAGCAAGGATGTATCGCGCAGGTTGCTGTTACGCCCCATGTTCCGGGAGTTCCGGTACGGACGCGACAGATCGCCCGGCAACGACCGGACCACACCAGTATCAGCCACACTTTGCCCGTTTTGTTTAGCGGTCTGCGAACGAATCTGAGCAATACGCCGACGCATCTTGGCAATATCGTCGAGCGTATAGCCCTGACTCATAGCAGCCTGTTCGATCTGAATCTCGGATAAACCACTTGCCTGAGCCCGGCGGTAGAACTCGGCCACCTGCTCATCGGTAAGCTGATCAACACGGGAGGGTGTTTGCTGCGCCAGTGCCGAAACACAGGCCCCCCACAAGCAAACGAAGACCAGCATCAGGCGGGCACTTCGAAGTAGGGAATGGGTATGTACTGACAATTTGTCGGAAACAGTCATGAAACTAAAGACTAACGAGATGCCTCATTAGAAAGGGCAAAAGTAACGGAAAAATCCTAAAATGACGTACCGTTCCGGGAGCTCTTAGTGAATGGAATCCAATTTGATCCTATTCTGTAGAGTCAATAGGTAGAGAACGTCGTCATGTCACCTTACCCCATTAGCCCACAAATCCTGTCATACTCTCTGCCAAATCGGGTAAAAAGACGGTACGGAGCGGTTCTTGCAGTACCCGTCTAATAAACTAATTTTGTAGAAAATTACGTCAGGAGGCAAATACCGGACCCCAATCGTTTGTTATGTTGTTACAGACTAGCCGATGTAGACCAGCATACTTCTGACTTTTGATCAAACGAAATGATTAATCTCATCACCAAGGGCATTACCAAATTTTTCGGCACCAAGTCGCAGCGTGACATTAAAGAACTGCTGCCCTATGTCGAGAAAGTGAACGCTGAGTTTGCCCGATTGAAAGACCTTTCCAACGACGAACTCCGTCAGCTGACCGCCGAACTGAAGGCGCACATTGCTCAGGAGTTGCAGCCGATTGACAATCAGCTCGATGGCCTGCGGGGGCAGATCAATGACCAACCCGACATGGACGTCAACGCCAAAGAGCGGATCTTTAACCAAATCGATAAGCTCGAAACCGACCGGAATAAAGAACTGGAACGGGTTCTCCTCGATATTCTGCCACAGGCTTTTGCCGTGGTCAAAGAAACCGCCCGGCGCTTTGCCCAGAACGAACAACTCGAAGTAACCGCTACCGAGTACGACCGGGAGCTGTCGTTCCGGAAAAGCAATGTGCAGATCGTGGGCGATAAAGCCTATTGGGCTAACACCTGGGATGCCGCCGGTACCCGCATCAAGTGGGATATGGTGCATTACGATGTGCAGATTATCGGTGGGGTAGTACTGCACCAGGGTAAAATTGCCGAAATGGCAACGGGTGAAGGTAAAACCCTCGTTTCAACCTTCCCAGCGTTTTTGAACGCCCTGAGCGGACGTGGGGTGCATATCGTAACCGTGAACGACTACCTGGCCAAACGGGACTCCGAATGGAACGGGCCACTCTTCGAATTCCACGGCCTACGCGTTGATTGCATCGATAAGCATCAACCCAATTCCGAAGCCCGCAAAAACGCCTACCTCGCCGACTTGACGTACGGAACCAACAACGAGTTTGGTTTCGATTATCTACGCGACAACATGGCGCGTGGTATCGATGAGCTCGTACAGCGAAAGCACCACTTCGCAATGGTTGATGAGGTCGACTCCGTCCTGATCGACGATGCCCGGACTCCGTTGATTATTTCGGGTCCGGTGCCCCGTGGCGACGAGCAGGATTACATTGAACTGAAACCCCGCGTGTCGCGTGTGGTGGAGGCTCAGAAAAAGCTGGTGTACGACCTGCTCAACGAAGCCAAAAAGAAAATTGCTGCCGGCGACGACAAAGAAGGCGGTTTGGCCTTGTTCCGGGCGTACCGGGGCCTGCCCAAGCACAAGCCACTCATCAAATACCTGAGTGAGACGGGTGTGAAGCAGATTCTGCAAAAGACCGAATCGATCTATCTGGCCGAAAACCAGAAGTTAATGCCCGAGGCCGATGCTCCGCTGTATTTCACCATCGATGAGCGGCACAACAACATCGACCTGACCGAAAAAGGTATCGATTATATCACTGGCTCGGGTGAAGACCCGAACTTCTTTATCCTGCCCGACCTATCTATTGACCTCAATGAGGTTGAGAAAGACAGCGAGCTAAGCGATCAGGAGAAGATTCTGCACAAAGAAGCCATCATTCGCGACTACTCGGTCAAAACGCAGCGGATCAATACCGTAAATCAGCTGTTGAAGGCCTACACCCTGTTTGAGCGTGACACCGAATACGTGATCATGGACGGCAAGGTGAAAATCGTGGACGAGCAAACGGGCCGGATCATGGAAGGTCGTCGGTGGTCGGATGGTTTGCACCAGGCCGTCGAAGCCAAAGAAGGCGTAAAGGTGGAAGATGCCACCCAAACCTACGCTACCGTTACGCTTCAGAACTACTTCCGGATGTACCACAAACTGGGTGGTATGACGGGTACGGCCGAAACGGAAGCCTCTGAATTCTGGCAAATCTACAAACTCGACGTAGTGGCTATCCCGACGAACCGGGCCATTAGCCGCAAAGACGAGGAAGATAAAGTGTACCGCTCGGTGCGGGAGAAATACAATGCCGTGGTTGATGAGATCAACGACCTCGTGCAGAAAGGCCGCCCGGTACTGGTTGGTACGACATCTGTCGAGAACTCTGAACTGCTCAGCCGCTTGCTCACGCTCCGCAAGATTCCGCATCAGGTTCTGAACGCCAAATACCACCAGCGTGAGGCCGAAATTGTGGCCGAAGCCGGTAAGCCAGGCACCGTAACCATTGCGACAAACATGGCCGGCCGGGGTACCGACATTAAGCTCACTGCCGAGTCGAAAGCAGCAGGCGGGTTGGCCATTATTGGTACGGAGCGGCACGAGTCGCGCCGGGTCGACCGGCAGTTGCGCGGTCGGGCGGGTCGTCAGGGAGATCCGGGTACGTCGCAGTTCTTTGTTTCACTCGAAGATAGCCTGATGCGTCTGTTCGGTTCCGACCGGATTGCCCGCGTTATGGACCGCATGGGTCTGGAAGAAGGCGAAGTGATTCAGCACTCGATGATTACCAAGTCGATTGAGCGGGCCCAGAAGAAAGTCGAAGAAAACAACTTCGGGATTCGGAAGCGGCTGCTTGAGTACGACGACGTGATGAACTACCAACGGGAGGCTATCTACAAACGTCGGCGCAATGCGCTCTTCGGCGACCGTCTGTCGCTCGATATTGCCAACATCATGTACGACGTTTGTGAAGACATCGTCACCAATGCCGAAGGCAATTTCGACGAGGTGCAGCTTCAGATGCTGACGTCGCTCGGCGTAACAACCGGGCTGAGCCGCGACGAGTTTGTGAAGCTCAAAAAAGCCGATCAGGTTCGCCGGTTATACGAGGAGGCCGAGACGCATTACGCCGATAAAAACGGTGCGATTGCCGAAAAAGCGTTGCCTGTACTGACACAGGTACTGGAACATCAGGGCCACCAGATCCGCAACATTGTGGTGCCGTTCTCCGATGGTCTGCACGAGTTGCAGGTAGTAGCCGACCTCCGCGAAGCTGTTGCCTCGGGCGGGCGCCTGCTCACGACTGAAATGGAAAAAGCCGTATCGCTGTCGATCATCGATCAGGAGTGGAAAGAGCACCTGCGCGAGATGGACGACCTGAAGCAGTCAGTTCAGAACGCCGTTTTCGAGCAGAAAGACCCCTTGCTGGTTTACAAATTCGAATCGGTCGAGCTGTTCAAGCGATTCCTGAGCAAGGTTAACTTTGATACGATCAGCTTCCTGACCCGGGCCGACATTCCGGCACAGGACCCGCAGGAAATTGAGCAGGAGGTGCGCCAGGCCCCCGAGCAACGCTACCCCGAACCTCAGCCCGAGCTGTACACCAACATGGATGATTTCGACGACGACCATCTGGCAACGGGCCCCGAAGAGTACGCCCGTCGGATGGCCCAAAACGAAGCGATGGGCGCGGGAGCCCCACCTATGCCCCGGCAGGTGCCAACGCGGGTGAACAAGGTGGACCGTAACGCCCGCGTAAACGTTCAATACGCCGACGGCTCGGTGAAACGCGATGTGAAGTATAAAACGGTTGAAAACGACATCATGACCGGACGGGCCATGTTGATCGACTAATAAGGGGGCTTGGGCTGACAAAAAGCCACTCCTCCTTCAAGCCTTGCGGGTTTCTAAAACCTGCAAGGCTTTTTGTTCCTTCAACATGAGTAATCACAAATTTAGGGTAGTAGAAGCCTCGACTCGACGCCCCGTTAGGGGCTAAATGTTGGTAGAAAAGACGTCTCCCGCCAATACCAGAGCCCCGAAGGGGCGTAACTTGTTTAAGGTTACGCCCCTTCGGGGCTCTGGTATTGGGTCTATTTTGGGGTTAGCTACCAATATTAGGCCCCTAACGGGGCATCCAAGGAGGAACTTGGGTTATAATCATCAATACCTTAAAAATTCGGGATGACTCATGTTTGTCGCTTCTGAACCAATGCAGATACACTACCTGTTTTAGCGTTAGTAAGCCCGGGCTTACTTCGTACAGCCAGACAATGAACAACCGCATTGGGGTGACTATACTCCTTTCTATACCTTTGTTTACCCTGTTTTTCTCGGCACGGCCGTCGGGAGATATCCTCACATTGCAGCCAGAATTGCCTGGGTTTACGCCAGCAACCTACCACATTGCTACCGTAACCGACGCCCGGCCAACCCCCGGTTTCGGGCGGTGGTTTACGGCCGCGGGCCAACCCGCTACGAGTGTCGACCTGCCGGGTGGCACAGCAGCTGGTATCGGGCAGTTTGTACGACAAAATCTGAAACAGAACAAAAGCACGCGGGCAGTGGCCATGCGGCTCCGTGAGTGTAAAGTAGTCGAAACCGCACAGGGCAACCGGATCAGCGGTACCCTCACCTTTGCCGTTACGTTTGAACTCCTGCGCAACGCCGACGGGGAAGCCATCCCGGTTAAGCTGAATGAATTCAGAACTAAAAGTCAGTACACACGCCCAGCCAGTCAGACCCAGGTTGTAGAGCAGAGCCTGCGCCAGAGTGTGGTAGCCTCATTGCGGGCTTTTGATACGTACATCAAAAAGGAAGGGCTGTCCGACAGTCGGCTGGCAACCCGAATCAATCTGGTGATTCAGGATTATGTACGCAACCGCGATAACGACACGGTATTTTACAGCCTGGACCGGCCGTTGATCTGGGCCGATTTTCAGGCCCCACCCCGAACGGCAAGCCGATACGCGGCCGAGATCAATCCGAACTTTGCGTACGAGGGCCGTAGCAAAGTGGTTAATGGCACGGTGGAGCTTACGCTCACGATGAAAACGTTTATGCTCAAAAGCAGCTCGTGGGTAAAGCCCCCCGCCCTGAACGCTTACAGCCTGAACCACGAGCAACGGCATTTCGATATTGCCCGAATTATCACGGAGCGGTTCAAAAGCAAGCTCCACCCCGACAGCCTGAGCATTGAAGATTATAACAGCAACATTCAGTACCAGTTTCTGGAATCATACCGCGAAATGAGTCGCTTGCAGGAGTTGTACGACAGCGAAACCAACCACGGTCTGAACGTATCGGCCCAGGAACGCTGGAATGCCCGCATTGATGCCGACCTGAAAATGTATGGCATCAAGAAATAAGGAGCCCTCCCCCATTCGGGTGTTGTGCGTGAGCCCAGCCCACCCGCCAAATGACCCGCGCATTCTAAAAACAATCCGTACGCTAAGCACCAACTACGAAGTGCATAGTCTGTTGCCCTGGCGCACGTGTACGTCGGCCGGTGTGTTGCCTACGCACCCGAAACTATTGGTGCGAGTACTGCTGGCTTATCCGGTTATTTGCTGGTACCTGCTACGCCTGCGGCCACAGATTCTGCACATTTTTATGCCCGAACTGCTGCCGGTAGCCCTACTGTTTCGGGGCTTCGGTGGGCGGGTAGTTTACGAAGTTCAGGAAAACCTCCGGCTGAAATTTGGGCGGAAATCCCGCAACAATCACCCGATTTTCCAAGCCATGTTCGAATGGTTTGACCGATGGGCCCGCGAGCACTGTTCGTTTGTACTTACGGAAGATAGCTATCTGACAGAGTACCCCTCGCTGCGACACCTCTACGCGATTGTGCACAATTTCCCGGAGCGACTCCTTGACGCCCAAACAGGCCAACCCATACCCAACTTACCAGCGGATAAGCTGCCCCTATCAACGCAAACCGTTCATCTGGGGTATCTGGGTCTGATTACCCTCGACCGGGGGCTCGATACCATGCTAGCCGTAGTAGCGCGCCTGAAGGCGAGCGAACTGGCTGTAAATCTTCATTTGTTTGGTCGGATGGCCGTCGATGACGCTTCATTGCGAACCCTTCCTTACTACAATGACGTGGCTGCGGACCTGATTTTTTACGGCCATGTATCGCACTCGGTATCCTTTCCGATATTGAAACAATGCACTGCCGGGCTGGCTCTGCTGAAGCCCGTCGGCGACTACCCTGGCTCGTACCCATCCAAACTTTTTGAGTATATGAGTCTAGGGGTGCCGGTTATCACGTCGGACTTTCCCCTGTACCAAGACGTTGTTGAGCGACACGAGTGCGGCTTTTGCGTTGATCCGACCGATGTTGGGGCTATTTACGGATGCATCCGACGGCTTGCAACTAACCCTGATGAAGCCAATCAGTTAAAGATAAATGGCCAACGGGCCGCATACTATCACTATAGTTGGTCTACAGAAGCCAAAAAATTACTGGAATTGTACAAATTATAGACTTTTAATTAGATACTATAGTATTCTTTTAGCAAAAAGTGATATGTTCCCTTAGAAACACTTAACTTTCGGATTCAATGGCTGGTTAAGCTATTTAAGGACTAAAAGTCACTAAGAGCTTGTTACCAGATACGTTTAGTTTTGGACAGGATGTATATTCATGCAGTTAGTCATTATCTGCCCACGCAGGTAGTTGGTAACGAACATTTTACTCAACTCAACGGTCTATCGAACGAATGGATTATTGAGCGAACTGGTATAGCCGAACGGCGCAAGGCGGCCCCCGGCGAAAATACCAACACGATGTCGGTTGAGGCCGTGGCCCGCCTTCAGGAGCAGGCCGACCTCTCGGATGTGGATCTGATTGTGGGGGCTACCTATACTCCACACGACACCATAGCCACGCTGGCCCACGTAGTACAGCATCACTTGGGTATTGCCGATATACCGGTGGTCTCGATCTCATCGGCCTGCTCGTCGCTGCTGAATGCTATTGAGATTGTGGAGGGATATTTCGCTCTTAATAAGGCTAAACGGGCATTGGTTGTGGTATCAGAACACAATACCGCTTATAATAACGATCAGGATAAAGTGTCGGGGCACTTGTGGGGCGATGGAGCCTCGGCCCTGCTGATCACGAAAGAGCGTCAGACCGAAGGCGATTTCGAGGTACTGAGCCTCCTGACAGGCGGAGCCGCCCATACTGGCAAAGCGACCGAGGCCGTAGTACTTAAACCACTGGAACAGGGTGTGATTATGCCCAACGGCCGCGACGTGTTTATTAATGCCTGTACGTACATGCCCAAAGCTAGCCAACAGGCGCTGGAACGGTGCGGCCTTACCATCGATCAGGTCGACTACGTACTGCCGCATCAGGCCAACTTACGTATATCGCGCAACGTAATGAACACGCTTGGTTTACCCGAAGAGAAACTGCTGTCGAACATTCAACGGCTGGGTAATACCGGTTGCGCAGGTTGCGCTATTGCACTCTCCGAAAACTGGTCGATGTTCCAGCCGGGGCAGCATATTGTAGTGACCGTTTTTGGCGGGGGCTACTCGTACGGGGCCATGGTGATTCGGAAATAAGAGGAACAAGGAAAAGGGAGAAAGGAGAAGGGAGTTTTTAGCTGCCTTATTCCTTTTTCCCTTTTCCTTGTTCCTCTTATTGGGCGTCAGGCTTCCAGCTGTTATTGCGCGGGTTTACGTCGGGCAGCTTTTCATCAGGGTCGATGACCACCGAACGCAGGTTAGCGGTTGTCGGTGCTTTGAAGGTCCAGGTGCCGCCCCGCTGCCAGATTTCAACAGGCAGGTTTACACGGGTCTTCTTGCCCGTGGTTTCGGTCAGCTCGATGGTGGCAGGCATGGCCATCTTTTCCAGGTTCTCGATTGTAATGTACGAGCCCCGCTGCGGGTTATTGTCGATATAACGAACCTCCCGCACGGCCTGATCGAGTTTCCAGGTTTCGTAAAAATACCCGCGCCAGAACCAGCCCAAATCCTCACCAGCGGCATCTTCCATCGTCCGGAAAAAATCGTAGGGCGTAGGGTGTTTAAAGGCCCACCGGTTTACGTACGTCTTGAAGGCATAATCGAACCGCTCGGGGCCAAGGACCACATCGCGCAGTAACTTCAGGCCCATACCGGGTTTGTAATACGCCAGAATACCCAGGTTCCGGCTTTGCTGCACGTCCGGAATACTCATAATGGGCTCAGTAGGGCCAAACAAAGCCGGAGCAATGTCGTGCATGGTTCCCCGCTCCCGGTTGTACTCGCCATTGTTGAAATTGGCCGTCGACAGCAGGTTGATAAACGTGTTAAAACCTTCGTCCATCCAGGCAAACTTGCGCTCGTTGTTACCTACAATCATCGGGAACCAGTTGTGCCCGAATTCGTGATCGGTAACGCCCCAAAGCGCGTCTTTTTTGTCGCGGTGGTCGCAGAACACAATACCGGGATACTCCATGCCCCCTACCACACCCGCTACGTTGGTAGCCACAGGATAGCTATACTCGTAAATGTATTTGGAGTAAAACTCGATACAGCCCTTCACGTATTCGGTCGAGCGGCCCCACGAGTCGTTGGTAGCACTCTCGGCTGGGTAAGCTGACATAGCAAGGGCGGTTTTGCCGCTGGGCAGGTTGATCCGGGCGGCATCCCAGACAAACGCCCGCGAGGTAGCAAAGGCCACATCGCGGCTATTGAGACACCGGAACCGCCACGTCAGTTGGCCCGATTGCTTCGGACGTGAATTAGGATTGGTTACCTCTTCTTTGGTGCGCAACATGACCGTTTTATCACTCTGCCGGGCCTGAGCCATTCGGCGGATCTGATCTTTGGTCAGCACCTCTTCGGAGTTAATCAACTCACCCGACCCTACCACAATATGATCCCAGGGCACCGTAACAGCGTATTCAAAATCGCCATATTCCAGGTAAAACTCGCCCGCTCCCAGGTAGGGTAGTACGTTCCAGCCTTCTACATCGTCGAACACACACATACGCGGGTACCATTGCGCAATTTCGTAGATGATACCGTCTTTGCGTTTGAGTTGTCCCATTCGGTCGGAGCCGTATTCGGGTATCTTGAAGGCATACGACAGCCGAATCTTAACAGCGTCGCCACCGGGTTTCAGGGCCTCGGCCAAACGCACCTGAAGGCGGGTATCGGTAATCGAGTACGGAACGGATACAGGCTTACCTTTTCCCTGATCGATTGTTACCGACGTGATGGTCATACCGCCGTTAAAATCCAGATTACCAAACCGGCCACCGGTCACGGGCGTGGTTTTGGCCGCCCGCGAGGTATCGCTGAAGGCGTTCTGATCGAGTTGGAGCCATAAAAAAGGCAAACTCTCCGGCGAGTTATTCTTATACGTAATCTCTACCTCGCCGGTCAGCAAATCCTGTTTTTCGTCGAGGGTGACACTTATCTTGTAGTCAGCGCGGTTTTGCCAGTAGCGGGGGCCGGGCGCACCACTGCTGGACCGGAAATCGTTGCCCGGCTGCATGTTAAAAAGCGGGTGAAATAGCTCCTTCGGGTCGTACTTCGAGGTACTTGTTGATGAGGTGGACTGAGCCAGCACTTGCCCGGCTAAAAGGCAGGCTGCCACCAGAAGTTTGTTCTTCATTGATTGCTTGTTAGGCCGTAGGTAGAAACGTGTATTCCTTTAAAACCACAAACCATAGATTAATTAACGACCACAGGCTGCGATTTCGTCATCTATCGCAGGGCTTCGTACAGAATTTCGGCCGGGTGTTGGGCTGTGCGGCCGGTACCATCATGAATCTGATGCCGACACGACGTACCAGCCGCAGCAATGAGTACATCGGCCGGTTGCTGCCGAACAGTCGGTAACAGCACTAGTTCACCAATTTGCATCGAAATGTCGTAATGCTCTTTTTCGTACCCAAACGAGCCGGCCATACCACAACAACCCGACGGAATCAGCTGTACCGAATAATTCTGAGGCAACGACAGCATTTTTTTGCTCGGCACCAGCGACGACACCGCTTTTTGCTGGCAATGCCCATGCAGCTTAATCAGGCGGGTTTCGGTCGTAAACTGCTCCGCCCGGATTCGTTTGGCGTCGATTTCGCGAGCCATAAACTCCTCAAATGTCAACGCCTGCTTAGCCAATCGGCGGGCATCGGCTACCAACTCCTCACGTACCAGATCGGGGTATTCGTCGCGGAAGGTCAGAATCGCCGAGGGTTCGATACCCACCAGCGGAGTTTCGTCGTTCACCAGCCCGGCCAAGGCCCGTACGTTGGTTTCGGCCATAGTGCGGGCCATTTTCAACAAGCCTTTCGATAAAGCCGCCCGGCCGCTTTCGCCATGCGAAGGCATTATCACCTCATAGCCCAGCCGTTCGAGCAACTGAATAGCCTTCTGCCCAATCTGAACATCATTATAGTTCGTAAACTCGTCGCAGAAAAAGTAGAGCTTGCGGCCATTCGATGGCCCGCGCTGCACTTGCCGCGACGAACTTCCGAACCATTTGCGCAACGTTTGTTTACTCAGCAGGGGCATCGACCGGTCGGGGTGAAACCCAACAAGCCCGTTGGCGATCCGCCGGAGCGCCGGTGTCCCCAATACACCATTCCAGGCCCAGGGTACGTAACTTGCCAGCCCAGCCAACCGGGTAAAATTGGCCACCAGCCGCGACCGCACCGGTACGCCGTTGGCATCGTAATAATGTTGCAGAAACTCGGCTTTCAACTTGGCCACATCGACGTTCGACGGGCACTCGGACTTGCACCCTTTGCACGACAGACAGAGGTCGTACACTTCTTTGATTTCGTGGTGATCGAACCGGTTTTCTTTGGGCGAGCGGGTCAACATTTCGCGCAGCATGTTGGCCCGGGCGCGGGTGGTATCTTTCTCGTTGCGGGTAGCCATGTAGCTGGGGCACATGGTTCCACCCGAAAGGTGCGTTTTGCGGCAATCACCCGACCCATTGCACTGTTCGGCATGTTGCAGTACGTCCTGATCCTTATACCGGAAATAGGTCTGGAAAGCTGGCGTCTGCTGACCAGCTTCATACCGCAGAAACGTGTCCATTGGGGGCGTTTCTACAATTTTGCCGGGATTGAAAATACCTTCAGGGTCCCAGGTATGCTTTAGTTGCCGCATCAACTCGTAATTGTGCGGCCCTACCATTTTCGGGATAAACTCACCCCGCAGGCGGCCATCGCCATGCTCTCCCGAAAGAGAGCCATCATATTTTTTCACCAGGGCGGCAATTTCCTCGGCAATCATCCGAAACTGCCGGTGCCCTTCGGCCGTTTTCAGATTGATGATCGGGCGCAGGTGCAGCTCACCCGACCCAGCGTGGGCATAATGCACCGAGGTCATGCCGTGCTTTTTCAGAATCTCGTTGAAGTCACGGATGTAGTCGGGCTGATCGTGTACATCCACGGCCGTATCTTCAATTACGGCAACAGCCTTTTCGTCGCCCGGCAGGTTGCCCAGCAAGCCCAGCCCGGCCTTACGGAGTGTCCAGATTTTTTTGCTGTCTTCCCCAAACAGAAGCGGGAAATGGTAGCCCATACCGGCGGCCCGCATCTCGGCCTCCATCTGCGCGGCCAGTTGCGACACCTCCTCGCGGGTGTCGCGCGATAAATCAACAACCAGAATAATCGGGAAAGCCCCCTCTTCGCTGCTACCGGGTGTTGCTTCGTTCTCGGCGGGGACGGTTACCGGCCGACGCTGCACAAAAAAACTGTTGTTGCGCTGCTCGGCATTCGTGTTGGCCCGCTCCAGAATAATATCATCGATAACCTCTACGGCATACGGCCGGTATTTCAAAGCAACGAGCGTAGCGCGCAGGGCTTCATCAATCGACTGGCAGTGCACGGCTACCAAACCCGACTCTTTAGGTGGCAGCGGCACCAGATTCAGTTTGATTTCGGTCAGGAAACAGAGCGTTCCTTCCGAACCAGCAATGAGTTTGCAAAAGTTAAACGACTCGCCATCTGGGGTAAACGGAGCGCAATCGAGCAGCATATCCAGGGCATAGCCGGTGTTACGCCGTTCGATGCTACGTTTGGGGAAGTTCCGGCGAATTTCGGCCTGATTGACCGAGTCCGACAACATGGTGTTCGTTTGCAGGTAGATCTTGTCTAACAGCGAGGCCGACCCATTTTTCTGTGCTGCCTGCTGTACACATTCGGTAAACTGAGCAGGCTCGGTGGCCGAAAACTCAACCTCTGAACCGTCGGCCAGAATAGCCTTCACCGATAACAAATGTTCCCGTGCTGACCCATATACCACCGAATTGGAGCCACAGGAATTATTACCTACCATTCCGCCAATCATGGCCCGGTTAGCGGTTGAGGTCTCGGGACCGTAAAACAAGCCGTATGGTTTCAGAAACAGATTCAGCTCATCGCGAACCACACCCGGCTGCACCCGTACCCAGCGCTCGGCTGGGTTAACCTCCAGAATCTGGTTAAAATGCTTCGAGACATCAACCACAACACCATTACCCACTACCTGCCCCGCCAGCGATGTACCAGCCGTGCGCGGAATGAGCGACAGCTTGTTGGAGCGGGCGTATTCGATGAGCCGGTGCAAATCGGCAATGGTTTTAGGCATCGCCACGGCCGCTGGCTTTTCCCGGTAGGCTGAAGCATCAGTTGCGTATACTATACGAATGGTATCATCGTCGAAAAACTCGCCGTCGAGCTGCGGTCGCATATAAGCCATTGGAGTAGGAATGTAATACGAAAAGGAACCTCTTTTTCGTAAAAATTGCACCCCAAAATTAACATTTTTTTAGATATGGAAGCTCCCGAATTCAGACCTATCAATACTATGAATAGTTATATTGATCCCATAAATTCGTAAGGCTAAGTAACTGTGAATGACTACAAATTAATCGAATTAATATAAGTATAATACAAAAAAGCTTGTCACGCCTATTTGACAAACTAATACCATTTTAACCTACTCTTACTGCATTTTAGCAAACAGCTATTTGTATTTTAAGAATCACAGATTGTAATTTGCTTAATGGTTTGCCGGTAATGTTCTACTCCATCAGGCAAAGATGCTAAGTTACCTCAAGATCAGTTAGCCATGTGCTACTCTTGTAAAGGATGGTAATTATGGCATTTACTTGTCTGCTTTACCGTGAGTGGTTAATTATTTCCTTCGCAAGCCACAAAACGCCCAACTATTTTTCAAACTTTTTCAAAAACCTATGATGGACAAATCCTACACAAGAAGCCAGTTTGTTGGCAACGTAGGTCAGGTTGGCAACCGCCAACTCCAGTCGTCTGGACGCACCACATGGCTTAGTTTTATAGCCATGCTGACGCTAATGGTTCTGGTAACCGTACAGTCAGCCTGGGCTCAGGGCCAAACCGTTTCGGGTAAGGTAACCGCCAGCAGCGTGGGGATTCCCGGCGTAACGGTGCAGGTTAAAGGTGAGTCGCGGGGAACCACGACCGATGCCGATGGTAACTACCGCCTGAACAATGTAGGTGGCAACGCTACCCTGATTTTTAGCTCGATTGGTTACACGTCGCAGGAAGTAGCTGTTGGTAACCGCACTACCGTTGACGTACAACTCGCCGAAGACAACAAAACGCTGAGCGAAGTTGTCGTAATTGGTTACGGTACGCAAAAAGTAAAAGATGCAACGGGTTCAGTAGTTGCACTCGGCTCGAAAGATTTCAACAAAGGGGTAATTGCATCGCCTGAGCAGCTTCTCCAGGGCCGGGCGGCTGGTATCCAGATTACGCCTGCCAGCGGTGAGCCAGGTGCGGGTATCAACATCCGTATTCGTGGTACAGCTTCGCTGCGTTCTAACAACAACCCTCTGTTTGTTGTTGATGGCGTGCCCCTCGACGGTGGCGATGTATCGAACGGTGACCGGAACTTCGGTACCGGCCGTCAGCCTGCGCGTAACCCGCTGAACTTCCTGAACCCCGACGATATTGAGAACATCTCTGTTCTGAAAGATGCGTCGGCTGCCGCTATTTACGGTGCACGGGGTGCCAACGGGGTTGTTTTGATTACGACTCGCAAAGGTAAGGCAGGTGCTCAGACCCTGAACATATCAGCTAACACGAGCATCTCAAGCGTGCTGCGCAAGTATGACCTGCTCAACGCCAGTGAGTATCCTGACGCTGTTCGCCGGGCTGGTGGCGACCCAACTACCCCATCCGTAAACGGTGGTGCCAGCACCGATTGGCAGGACGCCATTCTGCGCACAGGTGTATCGCAAAACTACAACATCAGCTACGGTGGTGGTAACGACAACACGCGCTACCAGATGTCGCTGGGTTACTCAGATCAGCAAGGTGTTATCAAGAAGGCCGCGCTGCGTCGTTTGACCGGCCGGATCAATGCTTCACACGAGCTGTTCAATGATAAGGTAGTTCTGGACCTGTCGATGACTACGTCGGGTCTGACTGACGTTCTGGTGCCTAACGGTGACAACGCCGGTTTCCAGGGTAACCTGATCACGGCGGCTATCCAGGCTAACCCAACGTATCCGATCCGCGATGCGCAGGGCCGTTTCTTCAACCCGGATGGCTACAACAGCGCAGGCCGCCCGAACGGTAACACGTTCCGTAACCCGGTATCTCTGCTGGAGATGATCGACGATCAGCAAAAAACGGTTCGTACGCTCGCCAGCCTGGGTGCTACCTGGAAGATCACCGACGGGTTGTCGTACAAAATGAACTTTGGTCTGGACAACGCCCGGGCCGAACGTCGGGGTAACATCCTCCGTAACATTCCTGGTTTCGACATTACTGACAACGCCGGATCGGCATTCATTCAGAACCGGACTCGTCAGTCACGTCTGATCGAGCATACGCTGTCGTACAACAAGAAACTGGGTGTTGGTACCATAGACGCCGTTGCCGGTTTCTCGTACCAGAAGTTTGAGAACCTGGGTAGCTTCGTAGCCGCCAGCCGCTTCATTCCTGAGGCCGACCTGCTGTTCCCCTACACCAACAACCTGGGTGGTGCCAACAACTTGGGTACGAACAAAGCGTACGAAGGTGGTTCAGACCGGGATCAGAGCGAGCTTCAGTCGTACTTCGGTCGGGTGAACTACAACATCCAGGACAAGTACCTCCTCACAGCTACGGTTCGGGTCGACGGTTCGTCGAAGTTCGGGGTTAACAACAAATACGGTACGTTCCCTGCATTTGCAGCCGCCTGGAAAGTTTCGCAGGAAGAGTTTGCCAAGAATCTGGGTGTAGACATCAAGGTTCGGGGTAACTGGGGTATCACTGGTAACCAGGAATTCCCCTCTACGCTGACTCGTAACCGCTTCTCGTTTGTGAACAGTGGTTCAGGGGTTGCCCGCGATATTACGCCAAACGACAACCTGCGCTGGGAGCAAACCATGCAGTATGGTGCGGGTGTTGACCTTGGTTTCTTCGATGGTCGGTTGACGGCTACGGTTGACTACTTCAACCGGAATACCAAAGACCTCCTGTTTGAAGCCCTGTACGCTGCACCAGCACCGGCTCGTGCCCGCTGGATCAACCTGCCTGCCAACGTAATCAACAGCGGTTTGGAAGTAGCGGTTAACTATGACATCTTGCCACAAAGCAAACTGCGCTGGGATGTGTCGGCCAACGCTACGTTCCTGCGGAACCGCGTATCGAACTTCTCAGGTCTGTACAACACGGGTGAAATCAACGGTCAGGGTCTGACAGGTGCTTTTGCTCAGCGGATTGTAAACGACCTCCCGCTGTTCTCGTTCTTCATGCCGACGTTCTCTGGCTATGATAACAACGGTTTTGGTCAGTACACCGACCCCTCGCTGCAACTGGTTTATCAGGGAAGCGCCATTCCGACGTTCAACTTCGGTTTGACGAACAACTTCACGTATGGCAACTGGAGCGCCAGCATCTTCCTCAACGGGGTAACCGGTGGCTACATTTACAACAACACCGCCAACGCTGTATTTACGAAGGGTAACCTGCGTAACGGCCGTAACGTAACCCGCGAAGAGGCCAATAGCGCCGAAAACGCCCTGAACCCACCGCTGGTTTCTACCCGCTTCCTGGAGAAGAGCGATTTCGTTCGTCTGTCGAACCTGACGGTAGGTTACAGCCTCCCACTGAAGTCTGCCACGTTTGCCAAGAGCATCCGCTTCTCGGTAACGGGTCAGAACCTGTTGCTGTTCACGAACTACTCGGGTATCGACCCAGAGGTGAACGTCAGCAAGTCAATTGACGGTATTCCTTCACTGGGTATTGACTACGGTGCATTCCCAACGGCCCGCACGTTCACCTTTGGTGTTAGCGTAGGCTTCTAATCTGTTTGTTCATCAGAATTTGTCTCCAGACAGATTTCAAGAAAAAGTATAACAATTTAGTTCAACACACAATTCTTGCTTGTGCAAGGAACTGTTAACTTTTTTGTTCAAATACGAAAACAAAAAATGAAAACCTCCAATTTGACTCTTGTCATTGCAGCTACTCTGGCGTTTACCGCTGTAGGCTGTACGGACCTGGAAGATAAAGTAATTGGTCAGCCAGTCGACGTTACCCAACGTCCGGGCGCTCAGGTCGATTTGACCAGTCTGCTCAGTGGTGTTTACGGTCAGTTGAACGGCCTTACGGACCAAGCGAACACCTACGCCATGGGCGAGCACTCATCCGATGAGATGATGGGGCCAACCCGTGGTACTGACTGGGACGACTTTGGTACCTGGCGCCGTTTGCACCAGCACACCTGGGACGCTACGCACAACCAAATTGTAGCTACCTGGAACCAGCTGAACACGGGTGTTTTCCGGGCAACGGAACTGATTGCTGCGGCTCAAAGCAACCCCTCGGTATTGGCGCAGGGTCGTTTTCTGCGGGCGTTCTTCATGTACCACATTGTTGACCTCTACGGTCAGGTACCTTTCCGTGAAGCCAACGCCAGCTTCGACACCAACCCACGGGTACTCTCGCGGGCTGAAGCCACGCAGTTTATCATTGACGACCTGACAGCGGCCATTCCAGGCCTGCCCACAACGGCCAACGCATCGCAGACTACAGCGACACGGGCCGCCGGTCAGTTCCTGATGGCTAAAGTGATGCTGAACAAAGCTGTGTTCGTACAGAACCCACAGCAGCCACAGGGTCCTTTCACGTTCGCTCAGGGCGACATGAACGCGGTGATTGCTAACTGTGATGCAATCATCAACTCAGGCACGTTTGCTCTGGAGCCATCAGGCCAGTATTTCGACAACTTCCACTGGGACAACTCAACGCTCTCACGGGAGCTGGTATTTGCCCTGCGGAACGACAAAGGAGCCGCTCCGGCCAACGCCCGGAACCGGTTCTACATGACGCTGCACTACAACCAGACGCCATCGGGCTGGAACGGCTTTACAACGCTGGCTGATTTCTACAACAGCTTCGAAGCTAATGACCAACGTCGGGGGGCTACGATTCCTGGCATGACCGATGTTATTGGTCTCCGGGCTGGTTTCCTGGCTGGTCAACAAACCAACGGCGCGGGCCGTCCGCTGACCGACCGCGGTGGTGCTCCGCTGACGTTTACGCCTGATGTAAACCTGCTGTATGCTAACGAGCGGATGGGTATCCGGGTTGTTAAATACTTCCCAGATCCAACCGACATCGATAACAGCGGTAACGACTACGTTATGTTCCGCTACGCCGACGTACTCCTGATGAAAGCTGAGGCTATCCTGCGCGGTGGCACGGCTACGGGTGGTGCTACGGTAGCTAGCCTGGTTAACCAGGTTCGGACCGCCCGGGGCGCTTCAAACCTGACCAGCGTGAACGAAGCCGCTCTGTTGGCCGAGCGTGGCCGCGAACTGTACTGGGAAGGCTGGCGCCGGAACGACATGGTTCGGTTCGGTACTTTCCTGAATCCGTTCGATCAGAAGCCGACTCCAACGCCCCCGCACCGCGTGGTGTACCCAATTCCGCAGCAGGCTATCGATACAAACCCGAACCTGAAGCAGAACTTCGGTTACTAAGCGTAACTAATCTGTATTTCGGCAAACAGCAGCTCGTTGAGGGCTGCTGTTTGCATTCTAACCTGACCAGAAAGGGTAAGAATCTACCCGGATGGCTGCACTTATCACGAGCGATAGACGTTTTAACGGGTAATGAGAAACCTAGTATTGTTGAGTGCGTTACTCGCTCTTGGCTCCTGTTCAACGGACACTCCGTTGTTTGAAAAAACCGACCCGGCCCAGACCGGTATCACGTTTACCAATCAACTACAGGAAACAGAGGGGGAAAACGTACTCGCATTTGAGTATTTTTATAATGGAGGGGGGGTAGCCGCTGGCGATCTGAACAACGACGGCCGGGTCGACCTCCTGTTTACTGGCAATCAGGTTGGCAACAAGCTATACATCAACCAAACCGAACCCGGCACCGCCAAACTGGCCTTTTCGGACATGACCGACAAAGCCGGTATCTCGGGGCGGCCGGGCGGCTGGAAAACCGGTGTAACCCTCGCCGATGTAAACGCTGATGGCTGGCTCGATATCTACATTTGCTACTCGGGGCTCCACCCCGAAACCGAGCGGCCAAACCAACTTTTCATCAACAACCACAACCTTACCTTCACCGAACAGGCGGCTCAATACGGCCTCGATGACCGGGGTTATTCGGTACAGGCCACCTTTTTTGATTACGACCGCGACGGCGACCTTGACTGTTTCCTAATCAATCACAACCTCTCAAACTACCAACGGCAGGAGGCCGCTGTAATGCGCAACCGGCGCGACCCCAACGCGGGCGACAAGCTGTTTCGGAATGAGGGCAACCGCTTCGTCGACGTATCGGAGCAGGCAGGCATTCGGGGCAACCCCCTCGGTTTTGGGTTGAGCTGCGCTGTATCGGACCTGAACAACGACGGATGGCCCGATATTTACGTCACCAACGATTTCGTGGAAGACGATTACTGCTACATCAATCAGGGAACAACCGGCACAGATGGCCCCGTTTTTCGCGACGAACTCCGGTCCCGAATCGCCCATACTTCATACTCATCGATGGGTGCCGATGTAGCTGACATCAACAACGATAACCGCCCTGACCTGATGACGCTCGACATGATGCCGGAGAGCAACGAGCGTCAGAAAACCCTACCCTGGCCCGACAACTGGAATGTGTATCAGGCCCAGCTTCGCAATGGTTTCTGGCATCAGAACATGCGCAATATGCTTCAGGTGCAACAGCCCAACGGCACCTTTTCCGAACTGGGTCAATTGGCGGGCGTAGCCGCTACTGACTGGAGCTGGGGAGTGCTACTGGCCGACTACGATCTGGATGGCTTCAAGGATATTTTTGTGACCAACGGGGTACTGCGCGACTTTACCGATGCCGATTTTGTCAAATTTTCGGATGATGCCGAAGGGAAGTCGCTGCCAGTGCTGGAGCAGATTAAGCAGATGCCCAGTACTCGCTCTAAAAACTACATTTTTCGCAACAACGGCGATCTGACCTTCAGTAATCAGCAGCAAGCCTGGGGTTTTGACGAACTCACCACGTCGAACGGGTGCGCCTATGCCGACCTCGACAACGACGGCGACCTCGACCTGATCACCAACAACCTCAACGAACCAGCCCGCGTGTACCAAAATCAGGCCCGCGAGCGTACCCAAAGTCATTACCTGAGCCTCCGGCTACAGGGACCTACCCAAAACCCCTTTGGCATTGGGGCGCGTCTGACGGTTGAACGAGCCGGGCAAACGCAGGTGCAGGAGTATTTCCCAACGCGGGGGTTCGAATCGTGCAGCCACGATAACCTGCTGTTTGGGCTGGGAGCCTCGGCCGAGCCCGTTCGGGTGACGGTGCGCTGGCCCGACGGACGCACGCAAACGCTCCCCTCGGTCAAACCCGATCAAACACTGACCCTCTCGTACCGCAGCGCAACGGCAACCCAGCAACCCACTACGCCAACGCCAGCAACCCTATTTACAGCCGGGCCTACCGTGCCGTACGCGCACCGACCCGATTCCATCAACGCGTTTGACCGGCAGGTGCTGCTACCCATGCAGTACACCGCCACCGGCCCCCGAATGGCTATTGGGGATATTGATGCCGACGGACAGCCCGACCTGTTTGTATGCGGTAATGCCCGGCAACAGGGGCAACTCTTTCGCCAGGCAGGCGGCACATTCCAACCCGTTGCGGTTCCCGGACTGGACGGTCCCGGACTGGACCGTCCGGTCCGGGAGGGAAAAACCAATCAGGATGCCCTGCTGGCCGACTTAAACGGCGACGGAACCCTCGACCTGTACGTGGTGAATGGCGGGTATGCCGCGCGCGAGCCCGACCACCGGCAGGATGGGCTTTGGCTCAACCAACAAGGGCGGTTTGTGCCGGCCCCGCTACCGGCCGAAACTACCAATAGCAGTTGCGTGAAGGCACTCGATCTGGACCGCGACGGGGATCTGGATTTGATTGTGGGCGGGTCGATTCAATCGTACCGGTTCCCGCTATCCGACGAAACCTTTTTACTCATCAATGAGGGCAAGGCCCGGTTCCGCAAACAGTCGCTGGGCAACCTGGGGCTGGTTTCCGACATTGCCGTGACCGACCTGGACCGCAACGGCTGGCCCGATCTGGTGGTGGTGGGTGAATGGATGCCCGTAACAACCTTACTTAACCAACGCGGCACCTTCGACCCCAAGGCGGCCCAACGATACGACGACCTGGCCGGCTGGTGGAATCGTCTTGAAAAAGCCGACCTCGACGGCGATGGCGACGACGACCTGATTGTAGGCAATCTGGGGCTGAATACGCCCATTCGGGCGTCAGCAGAGCAACCTGCCACGCTTATTTACAACGACTTCGATGCGAATGGCACCATCGATTTTGTGATGAACTACACTGTGGGTGGTGGGGTATTCCCGGCTTACTCCCGCGATGAGCTGTGTGAGCAGTTGCCAGTGTTACGCCGGAAATTTACGAGCTACAAACTCTACGCAGGGGCAACCCTCGCCGATTGCTTCGACCCTGAACAGTTGAAACAGAGCCAACAGAAACAGCTCACAACGGTGCAGACCCTCGTGCTTGAAAACAACAACGGTAAGCTGGTGCCGCATACGTTGCCCATACTGGCGCAGTCGGCACCGGTGTACGGGATTGTAGTCCACGATTTCGACCGGAACGGCAAGCCCGACCTCCTTTTGCTGGGCAACAACAGCCAGTTTCGGTTACGCATTGGCAAGGTCGATGCCAACCGGGGTCTGGTACTGGCTAACCGCGGAAACTGGCAGTTTGCTGAACTGCCCTCGACCCAAACCGGCCTGTTTGTACAAGGCGACGTACGCGACGCCAAGCAGGCCGGGAATCAACTCTTTATTAGCACACACGGCCAAGGAATCACCGTACTGAACAAAGGAAAGTAAAACCCATGTTGAACTCATTCCCTAAATGGATTGGCGCAGCAGCCCTCACTACCCTACTGGTCGGATGCGGAGGAACCGACGGCCCGACGCTGTTTGAAAGCCTGCCCGCCAGCCAAACCGGCGTCGACTTTGCCAACCGGAGCTTAGACCGTAAAAACTTTAATATCTTCAACTACCGGAACTTCTACAACGGGGGTGGAGTGGCCATTGGTGATGTGAACAACGACGGCCGACCTGACCTGTTTCTGACGTCTAATTTTGAGGACAACCAGCTCTATCTCAACAATACACAGCCCGGCACAAGCGACATCAAGTTTGTGAACGCCACCCAATCGGTGGGTATCAGCGGCAAGAAGTTCTGGTCGACGGGGGTAACGCTGGCCGATGTGAACGGTGATGGCTGGCTCGACATTTACGTGTGCAACTCCGGCAGTCGCGACGAACGCGGCAATCAGCTCTACATTAATCAGGGCGTGAAAACCCCGGCCAAACCCGGCGAGGTAGCCATGCCCACCTTCGTGGAGAAAGCCGCTGAGTACGGGCTGGTCGACGGGGGCTTCTCGACCCACGCGGCCTTTTTCGACTACGACCGCGACGGTGACCTCGATATGTACCTGCTCAACAACAGTTTCACCCCGATGGACCGGCTCGGTTTTGCCAACACCCGCGACACCCGAGACCGACTGGGGGGCGACAAACTGTTCAAAAACAGGCTGGAGGAACGGAAGAAAGAGGGGAAAGCGAATGCGTCATCCGAAGCAGCCTCCTCTCCTCTTTTCGTCGACGTTTCCGAAGAAGCGGGTATTTACGGTTCGCTCATTGGTTTCGGGCTGGGCATCACCATCGGCGATGTGAACAACGACAATTGGCCCGACATTTATATTTCCAACGACTTCTACGAGCGCGACTACCTGTACATCAACCAACAGAACGGCACGTTTAAGGAAGACAGCAAGAACCAGATGGGCCACATCAGCCTGGCCTCGATGGGTGCCGACGTAGCCGACATTAATAACGACGGTAATCTGGACATCTTCGTGACCGACATGATGCCCGAAAACGATTATCGGCTTAAAACCACCACCTCGTTCGACAGCTACGAACTGAACCAACTGAAAGAGTCGCGGGACTTTTACCATCAGGACTCGCGCAACATGCTGCACCTCAACAACGGCAACGGCACATTCTCGGAAATAGGCCGTATGACGGGTACCTACGCCACTGACTGGAGCTGGGGTGCCCTGCTGTTCGACATGGACATGGACGGCCTGAAAGATGTGTTTGTGGCCAACGGGATTCTGAAAGACCTTACCGATCAGGACTTTATCGCATTTTTGGCCGACAACCCCGACTTGCAGAGCATGATTGAGGGCACCAAAAAGTTTGATTACAAAGAGTACGTCAACAAAATGGGCTCCACGCCCCTGTCCAATTACGCGTTCCGCAATCTGGGAGCCAATGGTTTGCAGTTTGCCAACGAAGCCAAAGCCTGGGGCCTCGACACGCCCTCGTTCTCGAATGGCTCGGCCTATGGTGACCTCGACAACGACGGCGACCTCGACCTGGTAGTGAACAACAACGATGCGCCCGTTTCGATCTATAAAAACCGGGCCGTGGAGCAGTTTAAGAAGCAATACCTGCGCGTAAAACTGGCGGGCAACGGTGGTAACCCCAACGGCATTGGAACAAAGGTATTTGTGCATCAGCCCGGCCAAACCCAGTATCTGCAACAGATGCCCAATCGGGGTTTTCAGTCGTCGGTCGACTTGACGATGGTGTTCGGCCTGGGCGACTCCCCCGCCATTGACTCGGTCACGGTAATCTGGCCCGACAACCGGAAACAGGTCATTCGGCAACCCAAAGCCAACACGACTCTCACGCTGGCTTACACCAAAGCGGACCAAACGGCCCCGGCCGTACCGGTAGGGGCGGCTCCCATCAAAAGCGGAAACTGGTTTGCCGACGTGACCGAGCCTGCCCGGTTCAGCCTCGTACACCGCGAAAATGAGTTTGTCGATTACAACCGCGATGGGTTGCTGAAACAGATGCTCTCGCGCGAGGGACCGGCGTTGGCCGTGGGCGATGTAAACGGCGATGGCCTCGACGATGTGTTTATGGGTGGGGCCGTTGATATGCCCCGTGTACTTATGCGCCAACGCCCCGATGGCACTTTTGAGCCGCAAAAACAGCCTTTCCTACTCGATGCCCTATACTCTGAGGATGTAGCCGCTACCTTTTTCGACGCCGATGGCGACCGTGATTTAGATTTGTACGTAGCCACGGGCGGCAACGAGTTCGACGACCCCGGCCCCCTGCTCGACCGCCTGTACATCAACGACGGAGCCGGTAACTTTGTCTGGGACCGTCGGTTGGCCCGCACGCTGGTGGCTAACTCCTGCGTAAAAGCCGCCGACTTCGACCGCGATGGTGACCTCGATTTGTTTGTGGGTGGACGGCAAATACCCGGTCAGTACGGCAAAAACCCACCGCAAGTCTTGCTGGTGAACGACGGTAAGGGCAATTTCCGCAACGACGTAGCCACGCTGATTCCGTTTGCCGACGAAATCGGGATGGTGAAAGATGCCGTTTGGGCTGATATAGACAAAGACAGCTACCCCGACCTGGTTCTGGTTGGCGACTGGATGCCCATCACGATTCTGAAAAACAAAGCGGGCAAGGGTTTCGAACGCCTGGAGAGCGACGTGCTGGAGCAATCGGGTGGCTGGTGGAACAGTATTCAGGCTGCCGACCTCGACCGCGATGGCGACCTTGACTTTGTGGTGGGTAACCTTGGGCTTAACTCCCGACTGACGGCCACCCCCGACGAGCCCGCCCAACTATACGGCAACGATTTTGACCGCAACGGAGCCTATGAGCAGATCATGACTTGCTACCGACCCACGCAGGACGGGGAGCGCCGACCCTGCGTGATGGTGCAAAAACCCGATTTGCAGAAACGGATTCCGTCGATTAAAACGCAGTACATTAAGCATACCGACTACGCCAATGCCAGCTTTGAAGCTATTTTCAACGCTGGGCAGCGCGAAGGCATGACCGTTCGAACGGTGCATACCGGGGCTACCTCGCTGCTCATCAACGATGGTAACGGGGTGTTCCGACTACAGGCCCTGCCGCTGGAAGCCCAAACCTCGCCTATCCACGCGATTCTGGCTGACGACTACAACCGCGACGGACATCTCGACCTGCTGCTGACCGGCAACTTCTTCGACGTGCTCACCGAACTGGGTCGGTACGATGCCAACTACGGCCTGTTGTTGCTGGGCAATGGTAAGCTTCAGCTTAAGCCAACCCGCCCCGAACAAACTGGTTTCATGGTGCGCGGACAAGTGCGTCAGATGTTACCCGTACGCGGTGCCAACGGCAAGCAATTCATTGCATTGGCCAAGAATAATGACCGGGCCCAACTTATCTCCCGGCTGAAGTAAGACTCAACTCCATGACCCAACTACGCGTTTTTCTCGGGTTAATCATCGGGCTACCGGTGCTGCTGTCGGCCTGTTCGGGCGGCTCCGAACCGGCTAAAGATAGCCTGTTTGCCCGGCTCGACTCGACCCGGACCGGTATCCGTTTCCAGAATCAGCTGCACGAAACCGACAGTCTGTCTATTCTGGATTACCTCTACTTCTACAACGGAGGAGGGGTAGCCGCCGGCGATTTTAACAATGACGGTAAAACTGACCTGTATTTTGTTTCGAACCAGCAGCCCAACAAGCTGTACCTGAACCGGGGCGGGATGCAGTTCGACGACGTGACCCAACCCGCTAAGGCCGACAACGGTAAGGCCGACTGGCAAACCGGCGTCACCGTGGCCGATGTAAACGGCGATGGCTGGCTCGATATTTACGTGTGCGCTGTGAGTCAGTTCAAAGGGTTGAAGGGTGCCAATCAGCTGTACATTAACAACGGCCCCGGTACGAAAGGCCCCGACGGTCTGAGCATTCCGACGTTTACCGAACGAGCCGCCGAATATGGTCTCGATTTTGCTGGCTTCTCAACACAAGCCACCTTTTTCGATTACGACCACGATGGCGACCTCGACTGCTTTCTGCTCAACCATGCTGTGCACACCTCCCGCAGTTACGACCACGTGCGCACCCGGCTCATCCGCAACCGCGAATCGGGCGATTACCTGTTTCGGAACGATGGTGGCACCAAAGGCTTTACCGACGTAAGCGAACAGGCCGGTATTTTTGCCACCGTAATGGGCTACGGGCTGGGGGTATCGGTAGCCGATATAAACAACGACGGTTGGGAAGACCTGTACATTTCCAACGACTTCCACGAAGACGATTACTACTACGTTAACAATCAGAAAGGCGGCTTTCGGGAAGAAGTACGGAAAGCGTTTGGCCATACAAGTCGTTTCTCGATGGGGAACGACGTGGCCGACATCAACAACGACGGATTTCAGGATGTGATTTCGGTGGATATGTACCCCGAAGACCCGGCTGTTGAGAAAGCCTCCAACGGCGAAGACCCACTCGACATTTACCAGTACAAACTCACGTACGGGTACATGAACCAATACACCCGCAACTGCCTGCAACTGAGCATGGCCGGGCAACGGTTTATCGATATTGGGCTCATGGCCGGGATTGCCGCCACCGACTGGAGCTGGGCACCCCTGCTGGCCGACTTCGATAACGACGGCATCAAAGACCTGTTTATCTCCAACGGTATTGTTCGGCGACCCAACGACCTGGAGTATCTCAAGTACATCTCGTCGCAGACGTTTGGGCCAAATGCCTCCAACGATGCCCTAGCCCAAATGCCCGATGGCCGCGTGCATCCGTACCTCTACAAAGGCACCGACAGCCTGCAATTTGTGGACAAATCGTTCGATTGGGGCTTTGCCGAGACGGGCTACACCAACGGAGCCGCCTATGCCGACCTGGACAACGATGGCGACCTCGACCTGATTACGAACAACATAAACAGCCCGGCCGGTATTTTCGAAAACCAGGCGAACACGCTCACCAACAACCATTTTCTGCAAGTAAACCTGACCGGCACCGGCTCAAACCGGTTTGGGGTAGGCGCCAAAGTGGTTCTGAAAACGAAAACCGGCCTGTTATTGCAACAAAACAGCCCAACACGCGGCTTTATGTCGTCGGTAGAGCCCCGCCTGACCTTCGGGCTGGGCGGTCAGAACACCGTCGATTCGCTGTGGGTGCTTTGGCCCGATGGTACGGGGCAGATTCTGACCGGTGTAAAGGCCAATCAGGCCCTGACGCTTAAGCAAAGCAACGCCCGGCCGGGCATTGCCAACCCGGTGCGCCCCCCGGCCCAACCGCTGTTTGCCGAGGGCGATAGCACACAGGTGGCCTTCCAACATGCCGAAAACATGTATTTCGATTTCGGTCGCGAGCCGCTACTACCCTTCAAGGTATCGACCGAAGGCCCCAAACTGGCCGTGGCCGACGTCAACGCCGACGGGCTCGACGATTTCTTTATGGGAGGTGCCCGTCACCAAACGAGTTGCCTGTTTGTCCAGCAACCGAACGGCACCTTCCGCACGGATTCGAGCGCGTTTAGGGCCGATGTCAACTGCGAAGACGTAGGTAGCCTATTTTTTGATGCCGACGGTGATGGTGACCCCGACCTGTACGTGGTGTCGGGGGGGAACGAGTTTACCGGGCAGAGCCTCGAACTGCTCGACCGGCTTTACCTGAACGATGGTACGGGTCGGTTCCAGAAAGACTCGCTCGCGTTGCCCTCCCTGCACGCCAATAAAAGCAGTGTGGCAGCCGCCGATATTGACCGCGATGGCGACCTCGACCTGTTTGTGGCGGGCCGGGTGGTGGGCTTCCGGTACGGACAGTCGCCCCCGTCGTTTCTGCTCATCAACGAAGGCAAAGGACGAGATGGTCGCGTGCGGTTCTCGGACCAAACCGCCCGGCGGGCCCCGGCTTTGCAACAGGGCGGTATGCTGACCGACGCGTTCTGGCATGACCTCGACCGCGATGGCGACCCCGACCTGGTTACGGCTGGTCACTGGGCCCCAATCCGGGTGTACCGCAACGACGGTGGCAACCTGACCGAAGCCGACGATACCGGGCTGGCGCAGGCCGTGGGATTCTGGCAAACGCTCAAACCCGCCGACCTCGACGGTGATGGTGATATGGATTTTCTGGCCGGAAACCTGGGCCAAAACACCAAATTCCGGCGCGGAACCGACGGGGCCGTGCGGCTATATGCCCGTGACTACACCAACTCAGGTGCGCGCTTCGATCAGGTGATGGCCTACCGGTACCAGAACAAGTGGTATCCGGTAGCCACCAAAGATGAACTGGGCAAATCACTGCCGTTTCTGAACAAACGATTCGACAACTACCGCGATTTTTCGGGCAAGACCCTGGACGAGATTTTTGAGTCCTCGGAACTGGTTGAGGATGGCATGCGGGAGGTTAATACGTTCGAGTCGGTGTGGATTGAGAATCTGGGGACCGAGTCAGACAAGTCGCTGCGGTTTCGGATACACAAGCTACCCGTGCTGGCTCAAACCGCGCCCATTTTTGCGTTCGATGTACAGGATGTCACAGGCGACGGCCGGCCCGACGTACTACTGGGGGGTAATTTTTACAGCGTCAGCACGTATCAGGGCCGATACGACGCCAGCTACGGCTTACTCCTACGCAACAACGGTGCGGGCAAATTTACCGCCGTGCCACCTACCGAAAGCGGTCTGGTACTCCGGGGCGAAATTCGGGCGATTAATCACATTCGTACAGGGCAGGGACCGTTGGTTCTCGTTGCGCGCAACGGGGCTCCTATGCAGGTATTTCGACCTCTGCGCTCGGGTGCAGGCAGTAGAGGTTGATGAACCACTGCAGCCTGTACCCGGCACACTCAAAATGTCAGCTCGCGGATTTTTTCCATATACGACCGGCTCACCCGGACCACGTCGCCGTTTTGCAGGATAACATCGTAGCTCGACGGGTATTTCTGAATCTCGCGAACGTAATGCAGGTTGACAATGTCGGAACGATGCACCCGAATAAACTGACGCGGGTCGAGCCGGGCCTCCAGCGCGCCAATGCCATAATTGCTCAGGTGGCGGCTTTGGGCCGTTACCAACATGGCATAATCGCCCTCGGCCTCGATCCGAATCACATCGGCCACGGCCACCGTTACGAGCCGGTTGCCTGTTTGCACCAGCACCTTGTCGGGGTAGCGTTCAGCGGCTACGGCCGGGGTAAGCAGGCTTTCGGCTAAGGGCTGAAGCCGCTGAATATTGACCGAATCGGGCCGGGTTACGCGCTGCACAGCCTGCGCAAATCGCTCGCGGGTGTAGGGTTTGAGCAGATAGTCGACCGCGTGTACCTCAAAAGCCTGCAAGGCATATTGATCGTAGGCGGTCGAGAAAATCACCTGCGGAATTTCGTCCAGATGCCCCAGCACCTCAAACCCCGAAAGGCCGGGCATCTGCACATCCAGAAAAATAAGATCGGGCCGAAACTCGCGAATCAGCCGCACGGCATCGACCCCATTGTTGGCTTCGCCCACCACTACAAGGGCGGGATAATCGGCCAGATACTGCCGGATGAGTGTTCGCCCGGCGGCCTCGTCGTCTATGATAATGACTTTTTGCATCGGTATCTGTTCCGCTACGGGTTAACTACGAATTGGGTGGCCGGTTGCCCGTCAGTTTTCTGAACCTCACCCGCCATTAGTCTGAGAGGTACCCGAAAGGCTACCCGGGTGCCCTGTGGTTCGTTAGCCATCACGGTCAGCTCACCGCCAAACATTTTCTCCAGCCGCAGCCGGGTATTGGCCAGCCCGACCCCCTGCCCGGCCCCCACCGACGTACGCATGCCCGCACCCGTATCGGCTATTTCGACCAGCAGGGCGTTGGCCTCCCGATGCAGGCTAACGCGAACCTCGCCCCCCTCAATCAGGGGCGATATGCCGTGCTTAACCGAGTTTTCGACGATAGGTTGCAACAGCATGGGCGGAATGGCCAGATTCAGTACCTCATCGGGTACGTCGAGCCGCACCTGAAGCCGGTCGCCGAAGCGGGCGGTTTCCAGATCAAGGTATTTCCGAACAAACGTCAGCTCATCCTGCACGGGTACCCACTCGGTCCGCGACGCCCGCACCTGGTACCGAAACATATCCGACAAATCGGCCAGTAACTCGCGGGTATGCTCCTGCTCGGGCGGCACCGACGCGCTAATCGTGTTGAACACATTGTACAGAAAATGCGGGTTGAGCTGCGCTTTCAGGGCCGAGAGTTCACTTTGCACGGCCAGCTCGCGCAGTTCGGCCTCCCGGATACGGTGCCGCTGATGATCCCGGTAGTAGCTGTAGGCGTGAAAAATCCCAAACTGAACCAGGTAGAAAAGTGTGGAAATATACGTATCCCAAACAATGCCGGTTCCGCGAAGCCGACCCAGGCCCAGCCCATCCGAAATGGTGTAATATACTACCTGCCAACCAACAATGTACAAGGGCAAAAACAAGAGGTGCAGGCCCACGCGCCGAACCAGCGGCACGTGCCGAAGCCGCACAAACAGAACATACCAAACCGGCAATGTAAACGCCAGCTTACACAGGTAGTCGAGACCGATACGGGGAAGCCCCTGCCAGAAATCGACCCAGAGGGAATCCTGGCTCCAGGGCCGCTCACTGATACACAGGGCTAGATTATACAGCAGGGCCGCTACGCTATAAAAGCTCAGAATCAGCGCCAGCTGCCGGAGGGTAATCCCCCAAAGAAGTGTTCGGTTCCAGTTCATGCGGAGCGGGGAGGTAAGTGGGATAAACTTACGGAATCTACGGCCCCGTCGGTCGTCTTTTCCGACGAATTGACAAATACGCCGACGAATGACAACCGCCCTTCCGTTGGGCGACCGAATCGGCAACTCGTCGGATTGCGCTCGGCCACGCCCCGTTGGCCCGGTAGTTTTGGTTCATCAAAGCGCCAATCCGATGAACAAGATCATGTACCTCCTGTTTTTGCTGACGGCCACCCTCAGCACCACGCTGGCTCAAACCGCTACCCTGAGCGGCACCGTCACCGACGCCACCGGCCAGCCCATCCCGTTTGCAACGGCCGCCCTGCTGCACGGAACCGACTCGACCGTAACCAAAGCCGCCGTAGCCGATGCCGCCGGGGTGTACACCTTCGGCGGGGTGCGCGCCGGTACGTATCGGGTCCGACTCAGCAGCCTTGGCTATGCCGGGTTGGTGTCTGAACCGGTGACCCTCACCGACGGCCAAACCACCTTTATCCCCACCATTGTACTGCCCGAAGCCAACCAGAACCTCAACGCCGTGACCGTTACGGCCCGCAAGCCCCTTGTGGAGGTGCAGCCCGACAAACTGGTACTCAATGTGGAAGCCAGCCTGACAGCCGCCGGAAGCTCGGCGTTTGAACTGCTGCAAAAGGCACCCGGCGTTCTGCTCGACCCAAACGACAACCTCATTGTACAAGGCAAAAACGGGGTTCGAGTGTATATCGACAGCAAACCCTCGCCCCTCGGCCCGGCCGATCTGGCAGCTTATCTACGTACATTGCAGGCCACCGATATCGAAGCCGTTGAGGTCATTACGCAACCCTCTGCTCGCTACGATGCCCAGGGCAACGCGGGTATCATCAACATCCGGCTTCGGAAAAACGCCCGCACCTATGGCACTAACGGCAACGTAGCTGTAGGGGTAGCCGCTGGGGCTTATTACCCTAAGTACAACGGCTCAGTAAGCCTCAATAACCGTAGTAATCGGCTCAACCTGTTTAGCACCTACAGTGGGCGTACCGGCCGCGACTGGTCGTTTATCAATTTATATCGCCAGCAAAGTGGGCAGTTTTTCGATCAACGCAGCCAGACCCGCTCCTGGTCGGCCAACCACAACGCCCGTGCCGGGGCCGACTGGACCCTGAGCAACCGCAGCACGCTGGGGGTGCTGGTCAGCGGCTCGCTACGCGACGCCCGCAACCTGACCGACGGCCGCACGCCCATTGGTTCTCTGGGGACGGCTCCGACCAGTCTGCTGTTGGCCAACAACCGGAGCGAAAGCGAGCGGCTCAATGGCAACGTAAACCTCAACTATCGGTACAGCGACACCACCGGCCGCGAGCTGACCGTAGACGCCGATTACGGCCGGTTTCGGAACCAGAGCGACGCCCTGCAACCCAACCGCTACGTAAACCCACTAACCGGGGTATTGCTGGACGAGCGCAATTACCGCATGACGACCTTTACCGACATTAATCTCCAGACAATCAAAGCCGACTATAGCCAGCCGTGGCTTGGCGGAAAGCTAAGCGTTGGGGTGAAACTGTCGTCGGTACAGACGGGTAATGGATTCGATTTTTTCGATCAGATCGACGGTCGGGATAAACTGAATCCCCAGCGCACCAACCAGTTTGTGTACACCGAAGTGATTCGGGCGGGGTACGGCGCGTACGAGAAAAGCTGGAAAAAATGGCAGGCTCAGTTGGGGCTTCGGGCCGAACAAACCCTGTCGCGAGGGGAGTTGAACAGCGCCCGCCCCCAAACCGATGCCGATGTGAGCCGCCGGTACCTCAACCTGTTTCCGAGTGCGGGCCTGACGTTCAATCCCGCACCCAACCACAGCTGGGCCGCCACGTACAGCCGCCGAATCGACCGGCCCACGTACCAGAGCCTGAACCCGTTTGAGTCGAAGCTCGACGAATTGACATACCAGAAAGGCAACGCTTTTTTACAGCCTCAATACACCAATACGATTCAACTTTCGCATACGTTCAAGTACAAGCTGACTACGTCGATTAGTTACAGCCACACCCGCGACTTTTTCACCGAAATTACCGACACCACCCAGCGCGACCCCGACAACCGGCCTCGCAACTACATCACAACCCGCAACCTGAGCAGTCAGGATGTATGGTCGCTGAACGTGAGCTACCCGTTCAACATTGCCAAATGGTGGAGCGTATTTGCCAATGTGAGTGCGTACCGGTCGACCAACCGGGCCAACCTGGAAGGGCGGCTCATTGGGCTATCGGCCAATGTGCTGAGCCTGTACGCCCAGCACACCATCAGCTTACCACGTGGGTGGAACCTCGAAGTATCGGCCTATTACACTTCGCCATCTATCTGGGGCGGCACATTCCGCAACCAGCGATTCTGGGGATCGAGCGTAGGCATACAACGAAAAGTTTTGGCCGAACGGGGCACCCTGGTGTTCACCGTCACCGATCCATTTAACAGCCAGCAATGGCGGGGTATCAGCCAGTTTGGCGGGTTATACATGGACGCCAGTGGAGGCTGGGAGAGCCGACAAGCCCGAATCAACTTCACCTACGCGTTTGGGAGCAAGAAAATCAAAGCCGCCCGCCAGCGCAAAACCGGCCTCGACGATGAAAGCAAGCGGCTGTAGGGGTTTGGGGTTTATCGTTTTTGGTTTATCGTTTCGGGCGGTTGAGCATTAATGTGGGTACGATCAGGTGAATCATCTGTTTTTAACCACAAACGATGAACGATAAACCAGAAACTATAAACCAAAAACTGTAAACCAGAAACCCGGCTCCGGCTCCGGCCCGAAACATCGATTTATGCAACCCACGCCCGGCCGTAGTCGTTATACAGGTAAAATTCGTTTACAGGTAGGCGTTTTGGTTCGATGCTACCCCGGCTGGGGTGCCTCAACCAGGAACCATAAACGTAAAACTATAAACGCTAATTACCATTCAGCATCGATTGCCATGACTCAACGACATGAACGACTTACCTACGCGGTAAGACTCTTTTCTCTATTACTACTGACCGTGCCGTTTACGCAGTGCCGCAAAGCGCCCAAGACGGTCAGTATGAGCGAAAAATTAAGCCAAACCCGGCGCTTTGCCGACTCCCTTGGCATCGACACGACGCGGTATGTGCTACCTGCCAGCGCTACCCAATCGCCCGAAACCGCCGAGCCTGTAGCCGCCGAGCAACTGAAAAAGCTGCTGGTTGAGCTTCGGTACGGGCACCGCCCCGCCGATCAGTCGGTGAGCCGCTTGCCTGAGCAGGTTGATACGGCCTGGGTAAGCCAAACCGCTCAGAACGACTCGGTTATTACGGCCCTGACGGCTTCGGCCAGTCAGTTTGCGCCCTACCGCGCGTTGGTGCAGCAGTATAACCAGATTCGGAACACAGCCACGCCCGACCAACTCCGGGCCGTACGCGAAACGCTCAACTTTTACCGCTACCTGGGCCGGTTCGACATGGACAAGTTTGTGGTGGTTAATATTCCGGCTGCGCGCCTGACGGTATTTGATAAGGAAGGCCGGCGGGATATGCCGATGGACGTGATTGCCGGGAAAGCCGATAAGCAAACTCCGCGCTTCAACTGCTACCTGACCGATATTGTGGCTTATCCGTACTGGAACGTGCCGGAGGGCATCGGGCTCAAAGAAATTCTGCCCAAGGTGAAGGCAAACCCCGATTTTCTGGACAGTCAGAACATGGAAATTCTGGATGCTAAAAACAGACCCGTCGATCCATACAGCGTTGACTGGGCGACCATTTCGGCCGATGATTTCCCCTACCGGTTCCGGCAAACGTCGGGCTGCCACAACTCCCTTGGCCTGATCAAGTTTACGCTTGACGGACCACCGGCCATTTATTTTCACGATACCAACGCCCGTCAGTTATTCGATGTCACGAAAGATCGGTGGCGGAGTCACGGCTGTGTGCGGCTCGAAAAACCCGTTGAGTTTGCCAATTATGTATTGGGGCAAACCAAGTTCGATCAGGGCTTTTACGACCGCTGCCTGGTCGACCAGAAACCCCAGTCGTTTAAATTACCTAAGCCATTCCCGGTTTTTGTGACGTACCAGATTGCCGATCTGGATGCGAGTGGTAAGCTGGTTTACTACAAAGACATTTATGGGCTGGAAAAGCGATTGGCAGCCAGATAGAATAGCACGCAGAAATAGAAAACGGCACGCGGATGACGCGGATTGAACGAATTTACACCCATTGTATGCAAAGAAAATCGGTGTAAATCCCTCTAATCCGCGTCATCCGCGTGCCGTTTTACCTGCACAAGATGGCAGCTCAACCCAAAAACGAGGAGGTTTTCAGGTACGTAGGATCGGGGTAGTAAACAAACAGGCACGAGCCGCCTTTGATGGCCTGAATAATGGGCTTGCTCTCAGCGTTGGAAACGGCCGGGCAACCCTGACTCCGCCCCAGTCGGCCGGTGTTTTTAATAATATCTTCGCAAACGTAGTCGGCCCCGTGCATCACGATAGCCCGTGAGAATGCGTTATCGTTAAAGCCTCGCTCAAGCCCCTGTAACTGAAGAGACAACCCGTGCTTGCCCGAATAGGTACCCAGTGTTTTGTAGAAACCGAGGCTCGACTGATACGACGAGTTGGTGTTGGAGAATTTTTCGGCCAGCAACACGCCCGAATTACGTCCGTGCGCAACGTAGGTGTTAAAAAGCAATTTACGGCTCTCCAGATCAATCACGTACAAACGCTTCCGATTGGAAGGCTGGCTCATATCGACAATCGACAGCACGGGCCGGGCACCGGGCATTTTCTGCATCCCGCGCAAGGCGTATTCATACACCGAACGGCTCAGACCGCGCATTTCGAGTCCTAACTCATCGAATACATTCGCGTAAGTAACTGCACGGTTTGGTGCCGTGATTTTTTCGTTCATCCGGGCCGAGAGATGATTCTCATGACCAATCGACGTGAGGCTAAGCAGAGAAAAGAGGAGGACCAGTGCTTGTTTCATAGACATCAAAAAGGGGTTGAGTACTGCCGGAATCTGTACAACCAAAACTCTACCAATTTAATTCGCTACTGTAGACAAACGACCCCGAAACGGGGTTTATTTTACCGGTTATACTACGGAGTCTCAACTCAGTCACAGGCTTCTTATCCTTAATCTGGTAATTCACAGCCGGGCATCCTACCTTTGCGGCACAAATTTTAGCCGCCAGGAGTCAGTAATGAGTTATTTACCAATCAAGCAGATTCTACAGGCCCCCACTGTTGGGCAGGATATAACCGTCAAAGGATGGGTTCGGACCAAGCGCGAAAGCAAAAACGCGGTTTTTATCGCCCTCAACGACGGCTCAACGATTCATAATATTCAGGCTGTTTCGGAAGCCGGTCAGTTACCCGACGATACGCTCCGGCTCATCACAACGGGCGCTTGTGTGGCCATCACGGGTACACTGGTCGAATCGTTGGGAAGCGGGCAGGCGGTAGAAATCAAAATCGCGGAGGTGCACGTGTATGGCCCCGCCGATCCTGAAAAATACCCGCTACAGCCCAAGCGGCACTCGCTGGAGTTCCTGCGCGAGATTGCCCACCTCCGCCCCCGCACCAACACGTTTAGTGCTATTTTGCGGATTCGGCACGCCCTCGCTTTTGCCGTACACAAGTATTACAACGACAACGGTTTTTTCTACCTCAACACGCCCATCATCACGGCTTCGGACGCGGAAGGGGCTGGCGAAATGTTCCGAGTGTCGACACTCGACCCCATCAATCCGCCCAAAACCGAAGACGGTAAGATTGACTACAGCCAGGATTTCTTCGGCCGCGAAACCAACCTGACCGTATCGGGGCAGCTGGAAGGCGAGCTGGGTGCTATGGCTCTGGGTAAGATTTACACCTTCGGACCCACGTTCCGGGCCGAAAACTCGAATACCACGCGCCACTTGGCCGAATTCTGGATGATTGAGCCCGAAATGGCCTTCTACGAACTCGAAGACAACATGGCCCTGGCCGAAGACTTCGTGAAGTCGGTGATTCGTTACGCGCTCGATAATTGCGCCGACGATCTGGCGTTCCTCGACAACCGGCAGAAGGAAGAAGAGAAAAACAAAAAGAAGGAAGAGCAAAGCGAAATGAGCCTGCTCGAAAAACTTCGGTTTGTGGTCGACAACGATTTTGAGCGGCTTACCTACACCGAGGCCGTCGAGATTTTGCGCAACTCGAAGCCCGCCAAAAAGGGGCAGTTCCAGTACGAGGTATCATGGGGCATCGACCTACAGTCGGAGCACGAGCGGTATCTGGTCGAGAAGCACTTCAAGAAACCGGTTATCCTGACCAACTACCCGCGCGAGATCAAGGCTTTCTACATGAAGCAGGACAGCGAACCGGCCACCAATAGCCGGGGCGAGGTGTTCGGGCCGACGGTTCGGGCGATGGACGTGCTGTTTCCGGGCATTGGCGAGATCATCGGTGGTTCGCAGCGCGAAGACGACCTCGACAAGCTCACGGGTCGCATGGCTGAGGTGGGTATCGAGCCCGAAGCCATCTGGTGGTACCTCGACACACGCCGGTTTGGCACGGCACCGCACTCGGGCTTCGGTCTTGGCTTTGAGCGGCTGGTGCTGTTTGTTACGGGAATGGGCAACATCCGCGATGTGATTCCGTTCCCCCGCACGCCCAAATCTGCTGAATTCTAATTGTAGAGACGCAAGATATTGCGTCTCCCAGGCGTCAGCAAAACCATCCGGTCAGGAGACGCAAGATATTGCGTCTCTACAATTGCTACCTCATGCTCGCTCTTCCTATTTTTCTCGCTATCTCGTCTGGTTTTGTGGTGGTTGGGGTGTACCTCGAACGCAAAATCTCGGCGTTTATTCAGGATCGGCTCGGGCCGATGGAGGTGGGCAAATGGGGATTGCTTCAGCTCATTGCCGACTTGCTCAAATTGCTTCAGAAAGAAGACATTGTACCGGCAGCCGCCGACCGACGTCTGTTTCTGATGGCACCGGCCGTTATTTTCGCGTCGATTTTTGCGGGGTACGCCGTTATTCCGCTCACCCCTGATCTGCTGGGGTCGAGTACGGCCGTGGGCGTTTTTTACCTGCTCGCCATTATCTCGTTCGACGTGGTCGGGATTCTGATGGCTGGCTGGGGTTCCAACAACAAATACTCGCTGCTGGGCGCTATGCGGTCGGTGGCGCAGATAATCTCCTACGAAATTCCGCTGGGTCTGGTCGTACTCTGTGTGGTCATGCTCTGTCAGACTCTCAACCTACAGGAGATTAGCTTTCAACAGGGCATATACACCTACGAAACCACGTACCTGTTTGGGCAACGCTGGCTGGGTATCGACGTTACAGACTGGGGCGGCATTTTCGCCTGGAATGTGGTACGCCATCCGCTGCTGCTGGTGGGTTACGTGATTTTCTTTATCTGCACACTGGCCGAAGCCAACCGCGCCCCCTTCGACCTGCCCGAGGGCGAGTCAGAGATTGTATCGGGCTACGCTACTGAGTATTCGGGGATGCGCTTTGCCCTGCTGTTCCTGTCCGAATACGCCATGATGCTGCTGGTATCTATGCTGGGCGTTATCCTGTTCTGGGGTAGCTGGAACACCCCCCTGCCCAACTTGGGGCCGGTGCGGCTCGCCGACTGGACAAGTGGCGAACCCGGCACCGTTTGGGGCAACGTAACGGCTGTTTTCTGGCTTCTTTCCAAAGCTTTGCTGGCCGTACTGGGGCAAATGTGGGTGCGCTGGACGTTCCCGCGCGTCCGGGTCGATCAGATGATGTTTCTGGCCTGGAAAGTGCTCACCCCAGCCGCCCTGATTCTGCTGCTCATTACCGGCGTATGGCGGTTACTCGGGTAGCCAACTGCCCCTGAACACAGCTTCCCGGTTCAGATGGTCCGGTATTGCCACCAATCCCTTACTTTTGTTCCGTTATGGGAATTCGTTCGGTATTGAGTAAGCCGCTGGCCCGCTGGGTCGCGCAACGGCAACAGGATTGGATGTATGGGCCCGGCGCGGCACAGCAGCGTTGGTTTACACGCTTGGTCGAAACGGCCCGGAACACCGAGTTTGGCCGGGATCACCACTTTCGCGATGTACACACCGTGGCCGATTTCCGGCAGGCGGTTCCTGTTCGCGACTACGAAGACCTCAAGCCGTATATTCAGAAGGTGGTCGATGGGCAGGAGAATATCCTGTGGCCGGGCAAACCTGTCTACTTTGCCAAAACATCAGGCACCACGTCGGGCACCAAATACATTCCGCTGACCAAAGAGTCGATTCCGAACCACATCAACTCGGCCCGCGATGCCCTGCTCAATTACGTACACGAGACAGGCAACAGCCGGTTTCTGGACGGTAAGCTCATTTTTTTGTCGGGTAGCCCCGAGTTGACTCAGAAAAACGGCATCCACGTCGGTCGGCTATCGGGTATTGTGAATCACCACGTACCGGCTTATCTGCGCACCAACCAACTACCCTCTTACGAAACCAACACCATCGACGATTGGGAAACCAAACTCGAAACCATCATCGACGAAACCATCCACCAGCCGATGTCGCTCATTTCGGGGATTCCGCCCTGGGTGCAGATGTACTTCGACCGGATTCAGGCCCGCACCGGCAAGAAAATAAAGGACGTGTTTCCCGACTTTTCGGTTTTCGTGTACGGGGGTGTCAACTTTGAGCCGTACCGGGCTAAGTTGTTTGAGAGCATCGGCAAACGCATCGACTCTATTGAGACATACCCCGCTTCGGAGGGCTTTATTGCCTATCAGGACACCCAAACCGAAGAGGGTCTGCTGATGCTGCTCGACAGCGGGATTTTCTTCGAGTTTATCCCGACCGAGGAGTATTTCTCCGAAAATCCACGTCGGCTCACCATTGAGGAGGTTGAGCTGGGCAAAAACTACGCCGTCGTGATTAACAACAACGCTGGTTTGTGGGGGTACTCCATTGGTGACACGGTCAAGTTTGTAAGCCGCGACCCGTACCGGCTGTTGGTTACGGGCCGAATCAAGCATTTTATTTCGGCCTTCGGGGAGCACGTCATTGGCGAAGAAGTAGAAAAAGCGCTTCAGTACGCCATGCAGCAACAGCCCGAAACCGAGGTTGTCGAGTTTACGGTGGCCCCGATGGTGGCCCCGGCCGAAGGGTTGCCGTATCACGAATGGCTCGTGGAGTTTGCCACGCCCCCGCACGACCCCGCCCGTTTCGCCCACGACCTTGACAACCGGCTGATCGAACTAAACGTATATTACGACGACCTCATCACGGGGGCTATTCTACAACCCCTCCGGCTCACGAGCCTGCCCCGGGGCGCTTTTCAGCAGTACATGAAAAGTCAGGGCAAGCTGGGCGGACAAAACAAAGTGCCAAGGCTGGCCAACGACCGCAAAATCGCGGACGGGTTGCTGGCTGTAATGAATAACGGATAATGTACACCGACTCCAACAAACGCCATATTGCCATTCTGGGCTCCACCGGCTCGATTGGCACCCAAGCCATCGACGTAGTCCGCGCCCACCCCGATCAGTTCGTAGTGGAAGTACTCACGGCCAACTCCAACGCCGACCTTCTGATTCAACAAGCCGAACTGGTGCGGCCCAACGTGGTTGTGATCTGCGACGAATCTCGCTACGATCAGGTCTTTGCGGCCCTCGATCCACTCGATATTAAAGTCTACGCCGGAGCCGCATCCGTGGCCTCTGTGGTGCAGATGGACAGTATCGATATGGTGCTTACCGCCATGGTCGGCTATGCGGGCCTGCTGCCTACCATCCGGGCTATCGAAGCAGGCAAGCACATCGCCCTCGCCAACAAAGAAACGCTGGTAGTGGCCGGCGAGCTGATTACCCGGCTGGCGGCCGAAAAAGGGGTGAACATCTACCCTGTCGATTCGGAGCACTCGGCTATTTTTCAGTGCCTGGTGGGTGAATTTCATAACCCCATCGAGAAAATTGTGCTCACGGCCTCGGGCGGGCCTTTCCGGGGTAAAGACCGGGCCTTTCTCGAAACCGTCACCAAAGCGCAGGCTCTCAAACACCCCAACTGGAGCATGGGTGCCAAGATCACTATCGACTCGGCTACGCTCATGAACAAAGGGCTGGAAGTAATCGAAGCCAAGTGGTTGTTTGGCCTCACGCCCGAACAAATTGAGGTGATTGTGCACCCGCAGAGCATTATTCACTCGCTGGTGCAGTTTGAAGACGGTAGCATGAAAGCGCAGATGGGGCTGCCCGATATGCGGCTGCCCATTCAGTTTGCGCTGGGCTACCCCAACCGGCTCAAGTCCGATTTTCCCCGTTTTGATTTCCGGCAGTTTCCATCGCTCACTTTTGAGCAACCCGATCTCGAAACCTTCCGCAACCTGCAACTCGCTTTTGATGCACTCCGGCAAGGCGGCAATGCCCCCTGCATCATAAATGCAGCCAATGAAGTTGCCGTCGACGCGTTCTTACACGAACGGTTAAGTTTTCTGGGAATTTCCGACGTTATTGCGGAGTGCCTGGCAACGGCAACGTTTGTTGCCGCGCCAACCTACGACGACTATGTCAGCACGGACACCGAAACTCGCCGGTTGGCTTCCGAACGAATTAAAAGTCTGGTTTAACTGTTTTACTGATGACTATCTAAGGATGTTATTTTATGCCCAATCAACGTTTTGTATAAACTAGTGGATATAGCGCGCAGATTAGCGTATTCATCGTTTGGTACCTACGGGGCGATCGTTAAAATAGCCAATACATTTCCCGACACCTGTACGATTTTGCACTAAACACACATATGGAGGAAGTATTAATAATGGCCGGACAGCTCATTCTGGGCCTGTCTCTGTTAGTTGGATTACACGAACTGGGTCACCTGCTGGCGGCCCGGATGTTTGGCATGCGCGTAGAGCAGTACTTTATTGGCTTCCCGCCCCGGGTGTTTAGCTTCAAAAAAGGCGATACCGAATACGGTCTGGGGGCCATTCCGCTGGGTGGCTACGTGAAAATTTCGGGGATGATCGATGAATCGCTCGATACGGCGCAGATGAAAGCTGAGCCGCAACCGTACGAGTTTCGGGCCAAACCCGCCTGGCAACGCCTGATTGTGATGCTTGGCGGTATCATTGTCAACGTGATTGTGGGGATCATCATCTTCGTAGCCATCACCTACAAAAACGGCAATACCTACCTGCCCGCCAGCGAAGCCAAATACGGTATTGTGGCTCACGACCTGGCCAAGCAAATCGGGTTGCGCACTGGCGATAAAATTGTCAAAATCAACGGTAAGGAGTTTAAAGACTTCAACGACATCCGTAGCACCGACGTTTTCCTGAACGACAACAGCTACTACACGGTGGAGCGCAACGGGAAACTCGAAGACATTTACGTACCCAACGATTTTATCGACAAGCTGGCCGACAAAAAAAGTGCGGGTCCGTTCATCGAGCCCATTCAACCGTTTAAAGTAGGCGAATTGGTGCCCGATCAGCCCGCCGTAAAAGCTGGTCTGAAAACGGGTGATGTCATCACGGCCATCAACGGTAAGCCCGTTCGGTTTTACCACGAGTTCGGCGAGATTGCCAAGCCCCTGAAAAATCAGAACCTCGCCCTGTCTATCAACCGGGCCGGGCAGCCGGTTACGCTCAACGTGAAAACCACTGCCGAGGGTACCATTGGTTTTTATCCCGAGTTTCTGCTCAAAACCGTAACCGAAGAGTACACCTTCGGCGAGGCCCTGAGCGTAGGCACGCAGCGGGCGTTTGGCGTGGTGTATGACAACATCAAAGGCTTTGGCAAGATTTTCCGGGGCGATGTGTCGCCTTCGAAGGCCCTGAGTGGCCCAATCGGCATTGCGCAGAACCTCTTTGGCGGAGTTTGGGTGTGGGATCGGTTCTGGACCGTAACGGGCCTGCTATCTATGGCGCTGGCTTTTATGAACGCCCTTCCAATTCCAGCCCTCGACGGCGGCCATGCCACTATTCTGATGTACGAGATTGTGTCGGGTCGTAAGCCATCCGATCGGTTCCTCGAAGCCGCTCAGAAAGTAGGTATGGTTATTTTGCTCGGACTGATGGCCTTTGCCATTTTCAACGACGTATTCAAAGCCGTATTTTAAGTCTCAACGTCATTACCGGCGGCTCGGCTTCGGCACGGGCCGCCGTTTTCTCTTTCCGTTACCCATGCTTGGACGAATCGGAGTTCTTGTTCTTTCGCTTTTTCTGATTGCCAGCCGTTCGGCGCATGAGTACCATGCGAGCGTCACCAACATGCAGTATAACCCCAAAGAGCACGCGTTTGAGATTAGTGTTCGGATGTTTACCGACGATCTCGAAAAGGCACTCACGAAAGAAAACGGGGCCCAACGGGTGGTGTTTAGTGCAGCCAATACAACAAAAAACGACCCAATACTCGAAAAATACGTTCGCAGGCACTTTGCCGTGCTAACTCCGCAGAAACAAAGAAAATCATTTGACTATATTGGTCACGAAACGGAGGCTGATGCCCAGTGGATTTATCTGGAGCTACCGTATTCGGAAGCGTTCCGAGGTGGGCAAATGCAACAAAGCGTTTTGACCGACTTATTCGATGACCAGGTTAATCTGGTGACTATCAGCTACAACGGACAGAAAAAGACTTTTTTGTTTAAAAAAAATCAAACCGTTCAGGATATTAGTTTCTGATAATAAGTTTTCAGAAGCGATTCGCGGGTTGCGCCGTATTTTTGCGGTTGTTACTACCCATGGGCTGCGTCGTCCTATATACGCTGGCACGCGCCTTGCACAGGTATAGTATATCTGCTCCTAAGCCTTAACAGTACCCACAAGCATCATGAAATGCTGTCAGTTTGGCAGTCTCCCCTATGTTACAAAACGATTTAGCAACTCGATTACTGCTGGCTGACTTCGACTCCGACAATCTGGAGATCGTGCCGTTGGGCTCGCCGGAAGGAATCGATGACGATTACGAACTTCCTCAAAATTTACCTATACTCCCCGTTCGCAATACAGTTCTGTTTCCCGGCATGGTCATCCCCGTGACGGTAGGTCGGCAAAAGTCGATCCGGCTGGTTAAGAAGGCGTACAAGGGAAACCGAATTATTGGCGTTGTTGCCCAGCTTAATCAGAATAAAGATGAACCCACCGCCGACGACCTCTACCGGTTGGGTACGGTGGCGTACATCATCAAAATGATTACCCTGCCCGATGGCAACATCACCATCATTATTCAGGGGAAAAAACGCTTCGAGATAAACCAGATTACGCAGGATGAGCCTTTCCTGACGGCCTCCGTCCGGCAGATCGACGATTCGTTTCCGAACGCGACCAAGCGGGAGGGCAAAGCGCTTATTCAGTCGGTAAAAGATGCCGCCTACAAAACGCTCCGGCTCAATCCCGAGATTCCGCAGGAGGCCCGCATTGCCCTCGACAACATCGAGAGCCCCATGTTTTTGCTGCACTTCCTGTCGTCGAATATCAACGCCGAAGTAGCCGACAAGCAACGCCTGCTCGAAACCCTGGAGGGTGCCCCGCAGGCTCAACTGCTGCTGGAGTACATGCTCCGGGAGATTCAGTTGCTCGAACTCAAACGCGAGATTCAGTCGAAAGCCAGCTCGGACCTCGATCAGCAGCAGCGCGATTTCTTCCTGCGTCAGCAGATTAAGGTGTTGCAGGACGAACTGGGCATGGACAGCCCCGACCGGGACCTGGAAGAGATTCGGGTCAAAGCCGATCAAAAACGCTGGTCGGCCGAGGTGCGGGCTCATTTTGACAAAGAACTAACCAAGCTTCAGCGGATCAACCCGATGGCCCCCGAGTATCCGGTCACGCTCAACTACATCGAGCTGTTGGTCGATCTGCCCTGGAGCGAATACACCAAAGACAATTACGATCTTAAACGCGCTCAGAAAATTCTTGACTCCGACCATTTCGGGCTGGAGAAAGTAAAAGAGCGTATTATCGAATACCTGGCCGTACTGAAGCTTCAGAACGACCGCCGGGCCGACGAAACTGCGGCCCCAGCGGCCGAAGCCACCCCAGTTCCCCGCAAAGCGGGCAATAGCCGGGCTACAGCCGGGGCCAAGCCCAATCATGCCGAAGGACTGAAAGCACCGATTCTGTGTCTGTACGGCCCTCCGGGGGTGGGCAAAACCTCACTCGGGCGCTCTATTGCCAAGGCACTCGGCCGTAAGTACAGCCGGATGGCACTCGGAGGTGTGCACGACGAAGCCGAGATCCGGGGACACCGCAAAACGTACATCGGCGCCATGCCGGGTAAGATTGTGCAAAACATTCGGAAATGTAGCTCATCGAACCCAGTCTTTATTCTGGACGAGATCGACAAAGTGAGTTCCGATTTCCGGGGCGACCCGTCGTCGGCACTGCTCGAAGTACTTGACCCGGAGCAAAACTCCACGTTCATGGACAACTATCTGGAGGTTGAGTACGACCTCTCGAAATGTCTGTTCATTGCCACGGCCAACACCCTCGATACCATTCACCCGGCCCTCCGCGACCGGATGGAGATCATCGACATTGCCGGGTACACCGTTGAAGAGAAAGTACAGATTGCCAAAAAGTATCTGTTCCCGAAGCAACGCAAAGACCACGGCCTCAAACCGAAAGACCTTCAGATTGAGGATAAAGCCATTCTGCGCATCATTGAAGGCTACACACGGGAATCGGGCGTGCGGAATCTGGAGCAGAAAATCGGCGCACTGGTACGGAAAATTGCCAAGTCGATTGCCATGGAGGAGGAATACCCCCGGACCATCAAAGCCACCGATGTGCGTAAGCTGCTGGGTGCCGAAATTTTCGATAAAGACCTGTACAGCGACGACGACATTGCCGGCATTGTAACGGGCCTGGCATGGACACAGGTTGGGGGTGAAATTCTGCTGATCGAGTCGAGCCTGAGCCGGGGACGCGGTACGCTTACCCTTTCGGGGCAACTGGGCGACGTAATGAAAGAATCGGCCATCACGGCGCTGTCGTACCTCAAAGCCCATTCTGACGATCTGAATATTGATTATCGGCTTTTCAATCATTACGATCTCCACGTACACGTACCGGCGGGTGCCGTTCCGAAAGATGGCCCCTCGGCGGGTATCACGATGGTCACGTCGATGGCTTCCATCTGTACCCAACGCAAGGTAAAACCGTTTCTGGCCATGACCGGCGAGGTAACGCTCCGCGGTAAAGTACTGCCGGTGGGAGGTATCAAAGAGAAAATTCTGGCGGCCAACCGGGCGGGCGTGAAAGAGATTATCCTTTGCTCGAAAAACAAAAAGGATGTCGACGAGATCAATGCCAGCTATATCAAGGACCTTACGTTCCATTATGTCGATAATGTAGAACAGGTGCTGGCTATTGCCCTGCTGCCCAATCAGGTGGGTAAGCCCATGAAATTTGTTTTTCCCGATGAAGACAACAACCGGCGCGACCGTGAAGCGGAGCCGCGCGGTGTAGTTACCTATTAAATGGGTTTATGGTTTCGGGGGTAAGTCTCCCGAAACCATGAATCTGATTCCACCCCATGCTTGACTTCCGCAACCTGTCTGCCGTGTACCAGGATAGCTTGTTGGGGAGTCTCGTACCCTTCTGGCTCCGGCACAGTACCGACGAGCGGTGTGGGGGGTACTTCAACAACCTGACCGACGACGGGCAGCCGATCGAATCCGACAAATCGGTTGAACAACAGGCCCGGCATACGTGGGCCTACGCGGGCCTGTACAACGCCCTGGGGGGCAGCAATGCCTGGCTCGAACACGCTCACCGGGGTGCTTCGTTTCTGTACCAGTTTGGCCACGACGAGACATTACGCTGCTACGCCACCGTCGACCGGCGGGGCCGCCCGGTAGCCCCTACAACCGATGTTTGTACCGATGCAGCCGTGGTAAGCGCGTATTGCCAGATGCACCGCGCTACCGGCAACGACGAGTGGGCCATGCTGGCCAAACAAACACTGGCGAGTTTGCTGCAACGCCGGGAGCAGCGCCGGGCTGCACTTAGCCGCACCATAGATGGCTACCGGCAACTCCTGCACCTGAGCGAGCCCGTAGCCGTGATGCAAGCCTTACTCGAGGCCAAACCCCTGCTCAACGAAGAAGACTGGAAAGACGCTGTCAAAGCGTTGCTCGATGAGTTGCTGGACGAGTTTCTGGACAAACGTCAGGATATTCTGCGCGAATGGATTCAGCCCGAGGGGGCATTTCTGAATACGCCCGAAGGTCGGCGCTTGAGTCCCGGCCTCACGTTCCGGGCAGCCGCTACCCTGCACGACCTGGCAAGCGAAACCGGTAACCGAAAGGTAGCTTTACAGGTGGCTAACTGGACTATCCGGCTCTGCGAATGGGCCTGGGACGATGCTGTTGGCGGGCTCGACCTCTGGGTCGACATCAAGACCCAACCCCTACCCTACCCCGACTGGAAACAACGCTGGGCTCCGGTGCACCTCGATTGCCTGGCAGCCCTGACCAAAGCATATTTCTATACCCGCCACCCCGACGCCCCCAAGTGGCTTGGACGCGTGCACAACTACACCATTGAGCACTTCCCCGACACTCAGCATGGCGGCTGGCACCTGGCCTTAAATCGGCAGGGGAAACCCCTTTTCCCCGCAAAATCCACCCTCACTTGCGGAGCCGGCGACCTCATAAAGCCCCTGCTCGATGCCTGGCACATGACCGAACAATGCGCCAAAATGCAACCCCTTGGCAGTTTCGGCCGGGGAATGCGGGTTGGAGGGATGTAGGAGGAGGCAAAGTGGCTAATATTGTTTTTCGAGCAACGTAAATAGGTTACGTTCTGACGGGTTTATACTTGTGATACAGTTTTCAACCTGTTTGGCCCTCACTGTTATCGTTCTAACCTATGAAGTGCGAGATACCTTACAAAGGACAAAGGGATCGCCAAACCACAACTGGCAAGGGTACCCTCACCCCTTCTCCCCCGCCCGGATACTCGCTGTCAGTAAGTCGTAGATAGCCTGCAAGCGGGGTTGGTGTCGTAACATGTCCAGATGCGTGTCGATGGTTTTTTGGTCGCCACGACGGGCCGGGCCAGTTTGTACGGTAGCCGGGTCGGCGGCGGCCATGCCTTTCCGGAACGTCTCGCGGATGAGGGGCTTGAGCAGGTCAAACTCGAGGTCGTGCGCATCGGTCAGCCCCTTGGCAATGGCAAACAAATGGTTGGTGAAGTTGCAGGCAAACACAGCCGCCAGATGAAGCACCCGCCGTTCGGCCGAGTCGACGAGGTACACAATCGAGCTGATTTCCTGCCCAAGGGCCACCAGTTGGCTTTCGGTTTCAGGGTCAGCCGCTTCAATACACAGCGGAATCTCCTCGAAATCGAGCAAACTTTGCTGGCGGCTGAACGTTTGCAACGGGTAAAACACCCCCGTATGCACGGGTACATCGCTGTACACCTGCATCAGTTGGGTCAGGTCGCCCAGCGACCGGGTACCCGAGGTATGCACCACAATGGCCCCTTCGGGTAGTACCAAACGGGCGCATACGTCAGGCAAAGCGTCGTCGGGAACGGTCAGAATAAACAGTTGCGATACGCTCTGAGCCAGATTAAAATCGGAGCGCGGCCGGGCATCGTACAATGTATTGCTCACCAACTGCCGGGCGTGACTCAGCTGACGACTTACGACCTCGTTGACATGGTGACCGGCGTTTTCAAGAGCAGGCGCCAGATGCCAGGCCACATTGCCAGCCCCAATAAAGGTTATTTCCATTACGTTTACCCATTATACCCACTTACCGGGTCGGCATTGGTCCGTTAATTGTTCCAGTCGACAAGATAAGATGCTTCCCGCAAAGCAAGGGCGTTTTCGCCCAAATGTCTGCCGAAATGGCAGTAGCCTTGCTTTATGGTGTAAATTTTGAACAAAGGATTAATTTTTGCAGTACCTCTTAGAAAACTTGTTGCTACACCATTTGTAAAGTCCCGCGCACGCTTGCAGAATTTTATCTTACTTACAATCAGGCAACTACTCGGAAGCTACACAATCACTATAGCGATTGAATAGTAGTTTATCAGAAAGGCGCTGACAGTAAACGACAAAAACTCCTTAATTTTATGGCGACCATACACGAAGTTATGTCAGATACGCCGACTCGCGACGAACAGGACCGTCCCAACGGCCCTACAGGACCAGACCAAACGCTGCCAGAAGGAGTTTCTGCCGATGGCACGCCGACGGAAGCGCCGGTACGTCGGTACACCGACGAGCAGAAATACGCGGTATTCAACAAGGAGTTTATGCCCCACATCGACTCCATGTACAATTTTGCCTTTCGGTTAACGATGGACGAGGACGACGCCAACGACCTCGTGCAGGATACCTATTTGAAGGCATTTCGATTTATTTCGTCGTTTGAGCAAGGAACCAACGCTAAGGCATGGTTGTTCCGCATTCTGAAGAACAGCTTCATCAACGATTATCGGAAGAAAAGCAAGGAACCGGCAAAAGTAGATTATCAGGACGTTGAAACGACCTACAACTCTGAAGATGCCGAGACCGAACACACGATTGACCTCCGGGCCGAATCGGTTTCTGACTTAATTGGTGATGAGGTGGCCACGGCGCTTAATTCGCTGCCGGTTGATTTTCGGACGGTAATCATCCTTTGCGACATCGAAGGCTTTACGTACGAGGAGATGGCTAAGATTCTGGATATTCCAATCGGCACGGTTCGGTCGCGTTTGCACCGCGCTCGCAATCTGCTGAAAGAGAAGCTGCGGGATTATGCCGCTTCGATGGGGTATCGGGAACAAAATGAAGAGTAGCCCGAACTTTTCTGAACCGAATAACGGTTCTCCTATCAACTTAACGTACTAATATTTTTGGAATAAATTGAATTTTTCCAATGCAAACGTCGTTGCCATCGTCATCTCCGGGCAGTATGAAAGAGCACTGTGACCATCAGGTAGATTGCCTCAAAATGATTCAAGTCATTCTCGACGGGCAAGCTACTGAGCAGCAAATCGAGCGGCTGAGAAATAACCTCCACACCTGTCAGCCCTGCATCCAGATGTATAATCTGGAGAAAGAAATCAAGCAATTGCTAAATGGCAAAATGGAGAAGAAGTGCTGCCCAGAGCAGTTGATAGCCAGCATTAAAGCGCGGATTTCACAGTTTAGTTAGTAACCTGAGAAGCGGAGAAAGTCGGCCCTGAAAGCCCGGTTTTCTCTGTTTTTATTTTTAAGATACATTGGACGGTAAGCTTATCATTTTCTCTGCCCCTTCCGGATCGGGCAAGACGACCATTGTCAGACATTTATTAGCCGAGAACAACAATCTCGGCTTTTCTATTTCGGCCTGCACCCGCGACCGCCGGGGCCGCGCTGAGGAGAACGGGAAAGACTATTATTTTCTGACCCCCGAAGAATTTAAGCACAAGATTGACCTTGGCGAATTTGTCGAGTGGGAAGAGGTGTACGTGGGGGCTTTCTACGGCACGCTCAAATCGGAAATCGAACGGCTGTGGGCCAGCGGGAAACACGTTTTGTTCGACGTTGACGTGCAGGGCGGCCTTAAACTGAAAGAATACTACGGCGACAAGGCCCTGGCCATTTTCGTGCGGGTTCCTGACGAAGAAACCCTCCGTCAACGCCTGATTGGGCGCGGCACCGAAACCGAAGATAGCCTCTCGAAACGCCTGTTTAAGGTACATTTCGAAATGAGCTTTCAGGATCGGTTCGACGTGGTTTTGATCAACGACGACCTCGAAACCTCGTACCAGAAAGCCCAACAGCTTGTCGACGAGTTTACGAAAGAAAACAAGGTTCCGCCAAAGGGAGCGATCCTTTAAAAGTAAATAGGAGCGGGGGAGTGGAGAGCCGATACATGGCCAGGCCGTTACTCCGCACTCCTCTCTCTCCTACCCACCTAAGATGAAAATCGGTCTTTTTTTCGGCTCGTTCAACCCCATTCATGTGGGGCATCTGATTATTGCCAATACAATGGCTACCGCTACCGACCTCGAACAGGTCTGGTTTGTGGTTTCTCCGCAAAATCCATTCAAAAAGACAAAGAGCCTCCTTCATGAGTTCGACCGGCTCGATATGGTGGAGCGGGCCATTGCCGACAATAGCCGACTGAAGGCGACTGATGTGGAGTTTAGCATGCCCCGGCCAAGCTATACAATTGACACATTACGGAAACTTCAGGAAAAATACCCACAGCACAGCTTTACGCTCATTATGGGCGAGGATAATCTGGAGCAGTTTGCGAACTGGAAATCGTACGAGACCATTCTGAACGAATTTACCCTGTACGTGTACCCACGCCCGCGGGCAGTGGCAAGCCCCTTCCGGGAACACCCAAGCGTTCGGCTGGTTGAAGCCCCCTTACTCGATATTTCGGCTACGTTTATTCGCGAGAGTGTACGCGCCAACCGGTCTATCCGGTACATGGTGCCCGACGTGGTTGAAGAGATGATTGAGCGCAAAAAGCACTATTTGTAGTGATGAGAGATAAGTGATGAACGATGAGTGTTTATGCATCAGTCTGCTCATCGTTCATCACTTATCTCTCATCACTAAGTTACGGTGTTCCGTTCTGGAAGGTAATCTCCGTAACAAGTCCGATAGCACTGACCCGAAACGCTACCGAACGAGCTTTGGATGGCTGCTTGGCGTCGTCGCAGTGGATACCTTTTTCTAAAAAGTAAACGTAGTACTTCTGGTTGCGGTCGGCAATCATGTTCACATCGGGCCGCCCCAAAATGCCGCCCAAATCGTTGACATGTACGCCCTTGAATTCCTGTCGGCTGGCGTTAAAATCAGTAAGCAGCGTAGCCCGCACACCATTGCACCCACCCCGGTCAGAGCGCCACTTGGCTACGTCGAGCTTACCGAAGGTATCGGGCTTTGCGTAACAGCCAGCCAGGCTAAGCAGCAGTACCAAAAAGACCAATGCTCTTTTACCGTTCTGCGTTTTCGCGTCTCCTCTATTCATTGTAAAGCGTTTGTACGAGGGTTTGGCCCACAGCCTTCAGCGTATTCCGGTCTATGTTAGCCATTGTATCGTCGTTGGTATGCCAGTCTTTAAAGAAACCGCCCGTTTGGGGGTTCGTGTGGATGATGTCGATCATCGGAATTTTAGCAATCACGTTGGGGGCTACGTGGTCGTCAGTGATTTGGCCACCCGGCGTATCCACAAAATACTGACTGTAACCTAACTGACTCGCCGTTTGCCAAACCTGATTCACAATACTCGGAGCAAACTGCATCGAAAGCCCTTCTTTGGCAAATGTAGCCCCTTTGGCCCCGACCATGTCGAGCAGAATACCGTAATAGGCTTTGTAGCCCGGCACATGCAGGTTTTTCGACCAGTATCGCGAGCCGAGGCAGAAACCGATAAAATCAAAGTCGGTACCTGGCTCTTTATCACCCACGGCTTTTTCACCGTCTCCCCAGTCTTCAGCATCGAAAAAGATAATATCGATTCCGACGTTGGGCTTGGCCTGCGCCTGCTGAATGGTGCGAGCCAATTCGAGCAAGACCCCCACGCCCGACGCCCCATCGTTGGCGGCCGGCACGGCGTCGGTCCGGTCCGTAGCCACACTATCCTGATCCGAACGGGGGCGCGAGTCCCAGTGCGAAGCGAGCAGAATCCGCTTGGTTGCCTGCGGGTTTAGGCTGCCAATAATATTACGGGCATTGAGGGTTTTGCCATCCCAGGTTTTGGCCTGAAAGGTTTGCTCCGTCACAGCGAAGCCAAACTGCTTTAGCTTGGCCACCAGATAATCGCCCGTGCGGACATGGGCGGGCGTGTTGGGTACGCGCGGCCCAAAGGCTACTTGCTGCGCAATGTAGGCATAGGCCGAGTCGGCATTGAACGCCGGGGCTGCAGCCATCGTTTGCGTCGTTTCGGTTGTGCCCGACTCGGTTTTTTTATCGGTTTTACAGGCTGCGGTGCCGATCACCAGTGCCCACGCAAAAATGAGTATGTTTTTCATGCATAGACCGACCGCTACCGACCGGGCTTTTAGCGTTTGTAGACTAAACGAAAATGAGGCCAATTATTCTTCGTACGCCCAATCAATTCGGTGCTTCATGTCTTTGATCACCAAACCCTGCTGCTTAAAGTAAGCCCGCACCTGATCCACTTTGTCGTAAAGCTTTTGCTCTTTGTACTCGCGGTAGAGAGCCAACATCCCCTCCACAACGCCGTGGCCTTCGGTTTTCTCCTCGAGCAGCCCCAGCACGTTCTCCGTAAAGTCGACAAATGAATGCTTGAGCAACGCAAACGTTTCTTCGCCCAAAGCAGCCGGTTGGAGCTGATTCATGTACAGCATGTTCACGTATTTGAGCAACGTAAACAGGTTAGCAATCCCCACAGCGGTATTCAGATCGTCGTTGAGGGCATCGTGGAAACCCTGCACCGCCCCCTGAATATCAGCCTGCTTTTTAGCATCGGGCGCCACCGACTCATCGGCCGTGTACGCCAGTGTTTTGATTACACGAAGCCCATTTGCAAGCCGACGGTACCCTTTTTGAGCCGCCCTGAGCGCTTCGTTTGAGAAATCGAGCGTGCTGCGGTAATGGGATTGCAACATGAAGAACCGCACGGTCATGGGCGAGTAAGCCTGCTCAAGCAGCGGGTGGCTACCCGTAAACAACTCACCCGGCAGAAACGAGTTACCGAGCGATTTCGACATTTTCTGCCCGTTTACGGTAAGCATATTGGCGTGCATCCAGTAGCGCACGGGGTCTTTACCGGTAAGGCCGTTACCCTGCGCAATTTCGCACTCGTGGTGCGGAAACTTGAGGTCCATGCCGCCCCCGTGAATATCGAACTGAGCCCCCAGATACTTGGTACTCATGCACGAACACTCCAGGTGCCAACCGGGGAAACCGTCGCCCCAGGGCGAAGGCCAGCGCATAATGTGCTCAGGCGAAGCATTTTTCCAGATCGCAAAATCGAGTGGGTTTCGCTTTTCGGCCTGCCCGTCGAGTTCGCGGGTTTCGTTGAGCAGGTCGTCCAAAATGCGGCCCGACAACTTGCCGTAGCCGCCCCCCTGTTCATTATATCTCAGAATATCGAAATACACCGACCCGTTCGACTCGTAAGCCAACCCCTTGTCGATGAGCGTTTTTACGGCTTCGATTTGCTCCACCATGTGCCCCGTGGCCGAGGGCTCAATACTGGGCGGTAAGGCGTTGAACGTAGCCATTACCTGATGAAAATCGAGCGTGTAACGCTGCACAATTTCCATAGGCTCCAGCTTTTCGAGCTTGGCCATCCGCCCGATTTTGTCTTCCCCATCGTCGCCATCGCCAACCAGGTGCCCCACATCGGTCAGGTTGCGTACATACCGGACTTTATAACCAATATGCGTCAGGTACCGGAACAGCGTGTCGAACGTCAGGAATGTCCGGACGTTGCCCAGGTGAACATAATTGTAGACCGTTGGTCCGCAGACATACATGCCCACATAAGGCGGGTTGATGGGCTGAAAAACCTCTTTCTGGCGGGTAAGCGTGTTGTATAATTTGAGCGGTTGCGTCATGGTCGTTACAGCACTGCGCAAGCGGGCAAGTTGGCCTTTTTCAAACGCTTGCGGGTCATTTTGTGGACGCGAAATTACAGAAACTTGCGGGAAACGAGTGCAGGGAAAATGGGCTGAAACTAAACGACAAATTTCTTTGTTTAACCAAACAAATGTCGCCTATTCATAATGACTGCCATTAACCAAACAGCGCTTGTTCTGGCTGCTTTCAAAGGCATTCCGGCCAGTTTGTTTTCAGAACTGGTCACACTGACTGGATACGGGCGCGAACAACTGGCCGAATTATTTGGGCTGTCGTTACGAACGTTTCAGCGATATGAGCGTGAAGGGCGCAACCTGAGTCCGCAAGACGGTGAACGAATGCTTAAACTCAAAGCTCTCTTCGAACAGGGCACCGATGTGTTCGGCTCGGTAGAATCGTTTCGGCGGTGGCTTGATAAGCCCGCCTACGGATTGTCAGGCCAACTTCCCTTTTTGCTACTGCACACGTCGGGGGGTATAGACCTTATTATGGACGAACTGACCCGTATTGAGTACGGTGATTTGGCCTAAAACAGGCTACTTGCCTAACCGCCCAATTAATGGACGTTTACCGAATTGCTAAAGCCCGTTATGCCGACACCCTGATGGCCTCGGGTGCCCCCGCCCGCTGGAACCTCCGGGGCCAGTTTGTCCTTTACACAGCCTCCTCGCGGTCATTGGCCTGTCTCGAAAATATCGTTCATCGAAGTGCCGAAGGTCTTCTCGATGACTTTAGGACGATGGTTATTTACGTTCCTGACGCCATTTCTGTCGAGCAGATTGCACTCGAACAACTCCCTTCTGACTGGTTTTTACCCGAACAATACAGCCTTTGTCAAGCACTCGGAAGCGCCTGGATACGGAGTATGCGCTCAGCAGTGCTGCGTGTACCATCGGCCATTATTCCGCAGGAATGGAATTATCTGCTCAACCCAGCCCACCCCGACTTTAGTACCATCCAACTCACCAGCACCGAGCCGTTTTGGTTCGATGGCCGATTGAAAGAGTAGCGTATCTTTGCCCTATGCACGTAATTGAAGTTACCACCCCCGCTCACCGCTCTGAGTTTATTCAGTTGGCCGTTCGGCTTTACCAGAACGATTCACACTGGATTCGTCCATTAGACGCTGATATCGAGAACGTTTTCGACCCGGCCAAAAACAAGCTCTTCGAACAGGGCGAGTGCATACGTTGGCTCCTGCTCGATGACCAAAAACAGACCATTGGGCGGGTGGCAGCTTTTGTCAACCGAAAAACCACTAACGACAAAAAAAACGATCAGCCTACGGGGGGGATGGGCTTTTTCGAGTGCATCGACAATCAGCAAGCGGCTTTCCTACTGTTTGATACCTGCCGAAACTGGCTCGCTCAACGCGGTATGGAAGCCATGGACGGTCCTATCAACTTCGGCGACCGCGACCGTTGGTGGGGTCTATTGGTCGAGGGGTTTCAGTACGAACCCAACTACGGCATGCCCTACACCAAGCCGTATTACGTGCCGTTTTTTGAGCAATACGGGTTCCAGACGTACTTTGAGCAACACACGTTTTTTCTACCCATCGAAAAAGACCGCGTATTGGCCGGTATGAATCCGGCCGTACTGGACCGGGCCGACCGAATCCTGAACGACCCGGCTTTTTCGTTCGAGCATATCCGCAAAAACCAGCTCGAAAAGTTCGCCGGTGACTTTGCCACGATTTACAACAAGGCCTGGACAAAAATTCTGGGTACGCCCGACATGAGTAACGAGAAGGCCCTGAAACTGATGAAGCAGATGAAGCCCGTTATGGACGAAACGCTCGTCTGGTTCGGGTACCACGGCCCCGAAAAACAACCGGTGGCTTTCTTCATTATGCTCCCCGAGCTGAATCAGTACTTCAAGTACGTAAACGGCAAAATGGATTTGTGGGGCAAACTAAAATTCCTGTATCACAAAACGTTTCGGACCACGCGCAAAGCCTTTGGCGTTATTTTCGGGGTTATCCCGGAGTTTCAGGGCAAGGGTGTCGAATCGGCCATTGCATTGTCGTACCCTATGCGGGTCGGTTGGAACAGCCAACACCCGTACAAAGACCTCGAACTAAACTGGATTGGCGACTTTAATGTAAAGATGATTCGGTTCTCCAAAATGCTCGGCGGTGTAGTGGGCAAACGGCACATTACCTACCGCTACCTCTTCGACTGCACCAAAGAATTTAAGCGCCACCCGATAATTTAAGTAAGCAGTAGGCAGTAGGTACGGCTGTTACCGAAGTACTGCCCACTGCCACTGCTTACTGCTACTGCCTGCTAATCATTCCACGCCCTGCACCTGCATTGGCAAGACAAACACCGATTCCGACGCGGTGATAAAGAGCGTTTTGCGGTCTTTACCCCCAAAACAGACGTTGGCCGTCCAGCCAGCGGGCACCGGAATATTGGTTAGTTTTTTACCGGAAGGGTCGTACACGGTCACTCCTCGGCCGGTCAGGTACAGATTGCCGCGCTTATCGAGCGTGATACCATCCGAACCCTGCGCGGCAAAGAGTTGCCGATCGGAGAGCGTGCCGTCGGGGTTGATAGTGTACTTGTACGTTTTACTGTCGCGAATGTCGGCCACGTACAGGTAGCGGCCGTCGGGTGTACCCACAATACCGTTTGGCTGCTTCAGGTCAGTGGCTACGAGTACGGCCTGCTTAGCGCCTTTGGGGAGATAGTATACGTTTTGAGCCGTCAGAAAAGGCGTTTTATGGCTCCACCAGGGGCGCGGATAAAACGGGTCGGTGAAGTAGATACCCCCTTTTCGGTCGGGCCAAAGGTCATTGGGTCCGTTATGCTTTTTGCCCTCGTAATCGGTGAGCAGCACCTCTACTTTTTTGGTTTTGGGATGAATACGCCAAAGCTCGTTTTTCTCGTCGGCGCACGACAGAATATTACCCTTCCGGTCGATGTACAGGCCATTCGAACGCCCGGCTTTGTCCATAAACATCGACAGTTTCCCCTCGGTATCGTATAGCCAGATTTTGTCGTTTGGCTGGTCGGTAAAATAAATATTCCCTTTTTTGTCGACGGCCGGGCCTTCGGTAAAGGCAAACTGACCCGATACTTTCTGGAGGGCCGCACCGGGTGCAATGAGCCCGGTTGAATCGGTTTGTGCCAGCAGGGGTTGGGCGGCAATCAGCAAACAAACAACGGTCGATATAGGTCGTAAAAACATAATGGGGGCAGCAGTAATGTTCGCACCTATAAGCAGGAAGGGGTGGCATTTTAACCACCCCGTCAGTCTGTCAGTTCATCATCTTCGTACTCCCCGGACTCTTGCCGACGGCCATCGGCGTGATACAGTACCCCGAAACCGTTACGTTTCCCGTCGCGGAATAAACCCACAAACCGGTCGCCATCCGAAAAATAGTACGTGCCTTTACCATTGGGGGCGCTATCGGAAAACTGCCCCACGTAGCGGTCGCCATTACGGAAATAGTACGTACCGAAACCAGCCCGTTCGCCCTCGGCAAAGGCTCCCTTGTATTTGATTTTTCCGTCGGGATAATACTCAATGCCCTGCCCGTGCCGGGCCCGCTCGGCAAACTCACCCACGTATTTCTCGCGCGTGGTGCTGACAAAAACACCAAACCCATTCTGACAGTCGCCCGACAAACAACCCACCCGACTCGCAGCCGACGCGGCCGGTTTAGCGGGTACGGGCCGGGCCGCCGGGACCGAGGCATCGGGGTTACGGGTTGCTACAGAGGGCGCGTTGGTTGTTGGGGCAGCTACCGGACGCTGAGCTACTGGTCCGCTGGTCTTTGGCTCGGCAGGCTTGCTTACACGCCCTGAACCCGTGAGCCGGGGATACAGTTCTTCGGCTTCGAGCCAGCCTTTCCGAATGGCCTCCATACGAGCCGCCCGCGCCGGGTGCGTAGGGGTTGGGTGCTCACTACCCAGCGCACGGATAGCCGCATACGACTCTTCGAGCGAGGCTCCGAGCTGATGCAGCACAAAGCCCGAAAACTTATCGGCTTCAATCTCTTTCTGGGGCTGCCCGCCCTTACCATCAATGGTATGGCCCTGCAAATGGTGCCCAATTTCGTGGGCCATAATACTAATAGCCGACCAATCGGTGTCGGTTACGGTTTCGATGCGTTGCATAAACGCACCATCGTAAATAATGAACCGTTGCCCCTGCAAAACCGTCGCAAAGCAGTTTTGCGTGTTGGTGCACTCCATAATCTTGAAATTCCGCATGAGCCCAATCGGCTTCAGAATCCGGTCGACTACGCGCTCGGCATGTCCATTGGAGCGACTGATGAGCTGATCGCAAACCACCTGCGGAGCCCGTGCCCCGGTGTAGTTGCAGGTAAAGGAAGGATGGTCTGAATGAGGGTTGTGAGACGAGGGGGAGGCCAACAGTTTTCCGGCACTAACCAACCCTACTACCAACCAAGGAAGCATCCGCATAGCCACAAAAAGAGTGATGATTTCGTTTTGGTTAGATAACGAAAAATCACCCTTAAAATGTACGCCGACCCACGCGCCCTTTGGCCCCAACAGCCCAGCAGGTGTTGCCCTGACAAGAGAGGGCGTGGAAGGCTTCGGTGTCGAGAAGCTGCCAGGTTTTACCCTCATCGGTCGAGAGGCTCGTGCCCGATGGCCCTACCAGCACCCAATGGCCGTTTGTCAGCCGACTCACCCCTTCTTTTAGCCCACCCTCCGGGCCGGTCGAAGCAACCGCCCAGGTTTGGCCACCGTCGCGGGTGAGAGCCACGTTAAGGCCCGGCTTTTTCTCGTTGCGATAATCGCCCCCAACGGCGATGCCCTCACGCGGGTTTTTGAAGTATACCCCAAACACGCCCTTGCTCGAATCGGCGGGGAGGCCCGTTGCGGCCACTGCCCACGATTGCCCACCATCGGTTGAGCGAAAAACGCGGCCGCCACCTACACCACCTGATCCAATCCAGACGTGCCGACTGCCGTGTACAGCAATACTACTCCCACTGGCGGCAAAAGCAGCTTCGCCCCCATGTACGGTCATTCCTTGTGGAGCCGTAATGGGTTGCCACGACTGCCCCCCGTTGTTTGTTTTAAGCAACACATACTTACCCGCCACGGGGTCGCTAAAGGCAATGCCCTGCTTATTGTTCCAGAATGCCATCCCGTCGAAAAACACACCCGGCTGGTTTGTCTGATACGTTAGCGTCCAGGTCTGCCCGCCATCCGTAGTGCGGTAAAAGCGGGCTTGCCCCTGTTCGGCCGGGCCGGCGCTCATCAGAACCGCCGTTTGGGCATCTATGGCCTGTACATCGCGAAAATCGCACGTTTCGGCACCGGGTACCCGCCCCGTCTGCCAGGTTTGGCCCCCATCGGTAGTCCGCAGAAATGTCCCGCCCGAACCACCCACCCAAACAACCCGCTCGCTCACGGCACTCACCGCCCGAAAACTCGCCGTTGTTCCAACGGTTTGAAGGGTCCATTGTGCCCAAACGGGCGTTGTCAGGAGAAGCAGAAGCAAGGTAAGGCGCATAAGAAGCTGTACAGAACGTGTTTGTACGGCTAAAAAACAAAAAAGCCCCGACTTCGCCAGCAAATCGGCCCTGAAACGCCCCCCGAGTGCCGAGTCCGCTCGCATCCTGCCTATTTTTGTCCTTCCATGCACGACAAACTCGCTTTTCTGGATGCCCGTTTGCAGCAACGCCAACAAGCTGGGCTACTGCGAACCTTACGGCCCAATAGCGGCCTAATCGACTTTTGCTCGAACGATTACCTCGGCCTGGCGCGCTCGGCCACGCTACGGGAAGCGATCCGTGAAGCCGAACGCCAATCGCCCGATCTGGCCAACGGGGCCACGGGCTCGCGGCTGCTCGCGGGGCATACACTACTGGCCGACGCCGTGGAAGCCCAATTAGCGGCTTATTACCAAACCGAAACCGCACTTGTCTTCAACGCCGGCTACGACGCCAATATCGGCTTACTCTCGGCCCTACCCGGCCGTGACGATGTGCTCCTGACCGACGAGCTCATTCACGCCAGCATGATTGATGGCGCCCGGCTCTCGTATGCCACGCGCCACCGGTTTCGGCACAACGACCTGACCCATCTGGACGAATTGCTCCGGCAGGCGCGGGCACGCACACAGGTTGGCCAGCAGGTCTTTGTAGCTGTTGAGTCGGTGTATTCAATGGATGGCGACCTGGCCCCCTTGCCTCAACTGGTTCAACTCTGCGAGCAGTACGAGGCCCACCTGATTGTCGACGAAGCCCACGCGACGGGCGTTTATGGTTCAACCGGAGCCGGGCGCGTGGCTGAGTTGGGTTTGTCGGGGCGAGTGCTGGCCCGCGTGCATACCTTTGGCAAAGGTCTGGGCGTACACGGAGCCGCTGTTGTTGGCCCCCGGCTGCTTCGGGATTACCTCATCAACACCGCGCGGTCGTTTATTTATACCACGGCCCTCCCACCCCACAGCCTGCTGGCTATCGGGTGCGCTCACGAGCAGGTATCAGGAGCAACGGCCGAGCGTCAGTATCTGCACAGGCTCATCGAACTATTTCGGCAACAGGCCGCCCAGAAACTCCCCCATGCCCGTTGGACCGATAGCCCCTCCCCCATTCAATGCTTACTAATCGGAGGGAACGAAGCGTGTCGATCAGTTGCCACCCGTGCTCAGCAGGCAGGGTTCGATGTACGGGCTATTCTGAGCCCCACAGTGCCGGTTGGGCAGGAACGACTGCGCATTTGTCTGCACAGCTTCAATACCGAAGCCCAAATTACCCACCTGCTCGACTCGCTGACGATTGGCTAGTTTGCCAGGATAGTAGAACAAGTTTCTTTGACCGCCCGGCAGCCCGGAGGATTACAGGATAAACAGGATGTTCTCTGGCATAAGTAGTCAGACTGAATGAAATGTATAATGGACAATGCAAAATTTACGTTTAAATGACTGATTTCCAGTAGGTAATACAATTGTTCATTATGCGTTTCACATTGTTCATTCGCTTAAATGAATCCTGCTTATCCTGTAATCTTGTCAAAGAAATTTATCCTACTCCCGTTCGCTGTGGGCAAATCCCTAATTTTTCTGAATCATCAACTACCATAGTATTATGAACATCGTTGTAGCCGGTATCGGCACTGAAATTGGCAAGACGGTTGTTTCGGCAGTTCTGGTCGAAGCGTTACAGGCCGATTACTGGAAACCCGTACAGTCGGGTGCCCTCGAAGACTCCGATACCGAAACCGTCCGGAGCCTTATCAGCAATACCCGGTCACGCTTTCACCCCGAAGCGTACCGCCTGCGCGAGCCGCTGTCGCCCCATGCCGCAGCCGACATCGACGGGGTACGTATTGAACTGGACCAAATTGTGGTGCCCCAAACCGACAATCACCTCGTGATCGAACTGGCGGGCGGGCTTATGGTGCCCCTCAATCACCAGCAACTCAACATCGACTGGGTGCAGCAGCAACAGTTGCCCGTTGTGCTGGTCTCACGAAACTACCTCGGCAGCATCAATCATACGCTACTTTCAGTTGAGGCCCTGCGCACGCGCAACATTCCTATCCTGGGGCTGATCTTCAGCGGCCCCACCGTACCGGCCTCCGAATCGGTCATTTTGGGCATCACAGGGCTATCTTGCCTCGGCCGGGTAGCGCAGGAACCCGAACTAACGCAGGCCCAAATTCGGCACTACGCCGAAAAGTTTTTGCCCAGCCTTAATAGTATGCGTGCATAACATCTTATATTTGTCTGTAATTATTCCGGCAGAAAATTGGTTTTAGGTATAGCCATTCGCCTGCCGGAGCTATTTTATTGACATTCTAAAAACCCCATATACATGGACGCATACGTTGTTGCTGGCTACCGTACCGCTGTTGGTAAAGCCCCGCGCGGTGGCCTTCGTCTTACTCGCCCCGACGATATGGCGGCCGAGGTCATCAAGCATTTGCTGGCACAGGTGCCGCAGCTCGACCCCGCCCGCGTAGAAGATCTGATTGTGGGTAATGCCGTACCCGAAGCCGAGCAAGGCATGCAGATTGCCCGGTATATTGCCCTGCTATCGTTGCCTAAAACGGTGCCGGGTATGACTATCAACCGGTACTGCGGTTCAGGCCTGGAGGCTATTGCCATTGCCTCGGCCAAAATTCACGCTGGCCTGGCGGACTGTATCATTGCCGGAGGAACCGAGTCGATGTCGCTGGTGCCAGTAATGGGTTGGAAAACAGCCCTCAACTACGACATTGCCCAGAAAAACCCAGATTACTACATCGGCATGGGTCTTACGGCCGAGCAGGTAGCGCAGCAGTTCAATATTAGCCGCGACGAGCAGGATCAGTTTGCCTACGCATCGCATCAGAAAGCTTTAGCGGCTCAGGCTGCAGGCCGGTTCGACAAGCAAATTGTGCCGATTGCGGTGAAGGAAACCTACTTCGACGCCAACAGTGGCAAGAAGAAAACCCGGGAGTGGACGGTAAATAAAGACGAAGGCCCCCGCACCGACACAAGTGCCGAAGGGCTCGCCCGCCTGAAGCCAGTATTTGCGGCAGGTGGCTCAGTTACGGCCGGCAATTCGTCGCAAACCTCCGACGGAGCGGCTTTTGTAATTGTCATGTCGGAGCGACTGGTGAATGAGTTGAACCTGAAGCCGATGGGCCGGATGGTATCATATGCCTCGGCCGGTGTAGAACCGCGCATCATGGGCATTGGCCCGGTGGCGGCTATCCCGATTGCCCTGCAAAAAGCCGGTTTGCAGCAAAGTGATATTGATCAGATCGAGCTGAACGAGGCATTTGCTGCTCAGTCGTTGGCTGTGATCAAAGAGCTTGATCTCAACCCTGAAATTATTAACCCCAATGGTGGGGCCATTGCTCTTGGGCACGCCCTCGGCTCAACCGGGGCGCGTTTGTCGGTTCAACTCCTAAACGAGATGGCCGAGCGCAATCAGAAATACGGTATGGTATCGGCCTGCGTAGGCGGTGGCCAAGGCGTTGCCGGTATTTTTGAACGGCTCAACTAAAAACGAGTTTAGCCTTTATCGTTTTGGGTTTATCGTTGCCCTCTGATTAGGTAAGCACTCATTGACCAGTGAGCGCTTACCTAATCAGAGGGCTTTTCAATTTTCTACAACTCACCGAAGGCGATGTCGTCGCGCTGAAGTACCTCCCGAATACGGGGGCTATCTTCGAGCACCACATAAAATTCTTTACGCTCCATCAGCTCGTCGTCTTCTACCCACTTCCAGTCTTCGGCGGTGGCGTCAAATATTTGCAGGATACTGCTCAATTTGATAGGGTCACGCTCTTTGCTCACGAAAAGATCGGTAGCGGTCACGTAGAGCACAATTTTCACATCTTCGAGCCATTGCAGGTCGTTGAGCGAGTCATTGAGGGCATCCAGATTATAACCCGAAACCGGAAACTCCAGCACGTCGGCTATTTCTTCGTAAAACTGGCGCAACGTAATCGCTTTCTGCCCGTCGATATGGGCAATGAAGTAATCGTCGCTTCCGAAGCGCTTAGCCAGGGCGTCTTCCGACCGGCTGAGCCAAATATTAGGCGTTGAGGCCATGTATGGGTTTTAAGTTTTGGGTTTATCGTTTAGAAACAGGCCGAGTCCGCACAACTACGACCACAGGGCTGCTCTATACTGCCTCCGCACGGATAAACGCATTGTAAACAAACAGGTATTAAATAAATGAACAATGAATAATGCACAATGGGTATTAAACCATTAATCAACCTGTTCATTGTTCATTGTTCATTGTTCATTGTTCATTGTTCATTTTACACTATACTTTTACTTTTGACTCAGTACTTACTTTATCTCGGTAAACGTATTGTAATGATCGAGGGTGTACCAGGCGCGCCCGTCGGAGCTGGTTACGAGTCGTTCGGCACCTCGGTTCCGGCCGTTTACCCGCGGGTTTACGTCCCATTCGCGGTAATCGATACGGCCACCTTCCAGGCTTTGCCGGGGCAAATGACCCTCAAAATTACCAAACCGTCGACCACCCACGTAGCCTTCGGGCGCGCGATTATACTGCCGGATATGAGCCAGTACCTCCAGCGCCTTTTGGGGAATCCGCCCTGTCTGAGCTTTTGAAGACCGATACTCGTCGCCTTGCTGCTTCGCGTTTTTACGTTCCTTGGCATGGTATTTGTCAAAGGAATTATTGTATCGATCATCGGCTTTACGGGCCCTCCGATCTTGCCAGTTTCGTGAAGGCTCCTGGGTTCGGGACTGATTCTGCTCCTCGCTTTTGCAACACGTGAAAGCCGAACAGAGTAAAACTAAAAGCAAGTAAAAAAGTCGGGCAAACGATTTTGGCATCTGTTAGATCTGGATTAAAAAGTGAACACTAAGTCTATTGGCCAATCAGAGAAATAGGGCTTACTGTTTGAAAATTACGCATCTGGACTGCTTAAGGGACTTAAATAGCTAAAAACTATATTAAAAATCCCGGCGTTAACTTGGCATTGTATAATATCAAGTTTAACTTTGAATATCATGAGAACAAAAAAGAGACACAATCTATGATCTGTTTTCCCTTTTTATTCTCTGATCCTAACTGAGAGAGTAATTTCAACCATTGTTAAAGGGTTCAACTTAAAGATGAGAAAGTTTCGCTTGTATATGCTGTTTCAATGGGCTTTCTTCCTGCCCATCATTCTTCCCGTGTGTCTCGCTTTCGGAGCAATTCAAGGTGCGGTTAACATGGCTGAGCGGGTGTTCAATCAAATGATGACCGATGTTGCCGATTCGCAGCAGGCAGAAACGAGTGCTTCGCTGGAGTAAACTTACAAGACATGAATCATACAGTACACAAAAGGCCCCGGCTTTTACCACTTGGTACAGCCGGGGCCTTTTTGTGTATATCAACGGTTTGATCCCCTACTCGTACAGGAAATCAATATTCTTATCTTTGATTTCTTCTTGATCAAGCTCCAGAAACTCCTCCCAGAACGGATCGCGTGGCAAACCCGCTTTGCAAATCAGGGGCTCCTTCTTAACAGGATGCTGAAAGTAAAGCCGACGGGCGTGCAGGTAAATTTTCTTATCGGGCGTGGGCCGGTCGTAACCATACTTAATATCACCCCGAATCGGGCAACCCATCTCGGCCAATTGCGCCCGAATCTGATGCGGACGGCCCGTAATGGGGTCTACTTCGAGCAAGTAATGCTCATTGATTTTGCCCAGTACGCGGTAGTTTAGTTCGGCCCGCTGCGACCCTGCTACCTCGTGGGTGTAGGTAGTCACCTGATTTTTGGCTTCGTCTTTTACCAGCCAGCTTATCAGTTTACCACTTTCTTCAGGGGGTTTGCGCCGAACCACAGCCCAGTAGGTTTTTTGCACCTGCCGTTTCCGGAAAATCTCCATCATCCGCTCCAGGGCTTTTGAAGTGCGGGCAAACACCACCAAACCACTCACCGGCCGGTCGAGTCGGTGCACCGGGTGCAAAAATACATCGCCCGGCTTGTTGTATTTCTCCTTGATATAGTCGCGCAGGATTTCGACCAGCGATGCGTCGCCGGTGCGGTCACTTTGCACCAGAATCCCCGGCTCCTTGTTGACAATGAGCAGGTGGTTATCTTCGTAAACGACCTGATAAGGAGGCAGTTTCTTTTTCATAATATGTAATGATGAATGCGAAATGCTACCGGGTTTAACCAGAAAGGTACGGGCCTTCAGCACGACGCATTACTCACTAACTTAGTAGGCTTCTTTTTCGTTCGGGAAGTCTTTGGCCTTTACATCGTCGACGTAATGAGCGATGGCTTCCGTCATCACCGTGTTCAGGTCGGCATACCGACGCAGAAACCGGGGCTTAAACTCCTTGGTAATGCCCAACAAATCGTGCAGAACCAGAATCTGACCGTCGGCGTCGGGGCCTCCGCCAATCCCAATTGTTGGGATAGAAAGTGCCTGGGAGACCTGCCGGGTGAGAGCGGCCGGAATTTTTTCGAGGACTACCCCAAAGCAACCCACCTCCTGAAGCATCAGCGCGTCTTCCATCAGTTTGGCGGCTTCGGCATCTTCTTTAGCCCGGACGGCATAGGTACCAAACTTGTAAATCGACTGCGGAGTAAGCCCCAGGTGCCCCATAACCGGTACGCCCGCGCTCAGAATCCGAACAATCGACTCCTTGATTTCCTGACCCCCTTCGAGCTTGACGGCATGTGCCCCCGACTCTTTCATAATCCGAATGGCCGACCGCAGGGCTTCTTCCGAATTGCCCTGATAGGACCCAAACGGCAGGTCAACAATAACCAATGCCCGCTTAACCGCCCGCACCACCGAACTGGCGTGATAAATCATCTGGTCGAGGGTGATGGGCAGGGTAGTTTCGTGCCCGGCCATCACGTTGGAGGCCGAATCGCCCACCAGAATCATCTCGACACCGGCAGCATCGACCACCTGCGCCATGGAGTAATCGTAGGCTGTGAGTGCCGTGATTTTCTCCCCTCGGTTTTTCAGTTCCTGAATGGTATGCGTGGTAACGCGTTTGATATCGGGGTTGTGAATGGACATTATATTGAAGTTTACGGTTTACCGGGGTGCCAGCCACGTTTCAGGGTTCATTTTGGCAAACTCTTTCCAAACCTGAAACTGGAGTTCTGAAATCCCTTTGGCGTCGGTAGCCACCACACCGATAGGTTCGCGGGCTTTGACCCGCTGCCCCACCCGTACCGACACGCTTTTGAGCTTGGCGTAAATGGTGAAATAGTCGCCGTGCTGAATAGCTACCACGTTGTTGCTCCCCATTACGTACTCGACGTTCATGACTACCCCCTCGTACACCGACCGCACGGTTTCTCCGGCGTTTGTCTGAATATCAATTCCTGGATTTGAGATGTTAATGCCCAGCACCGGGTGTTTGTGCACCCCAAACCGGTCCGACACAAACCCGCGCTGTACGGGCCACGGCAACCGCCGACGCGAAGCCGCAAACGACGACGCCAGGGCCATTTCGGCATCGTTGAGATTGTTATCCCGGCGGGCATCCACCTCGGCTTTCTCGGGAACGTCGACCTTAGCGACCTCTTTCTCGGGCGCGGGTTCGGTAATGGGACGGTCTTCGGTCGGTTTTTCTCGGGCGGCAGCCTCTTCAGCACGTTTGCGTTCGGCGGCTTTTCGGGCCGCTTCAACGCGCGCCAGTCGTTCGCGCTCGGCCCGTTCGCGGGCTTCACGCGCGGCTCGTTCGCGGGCCTCCCGCGCAATAATGCGGGTAATCATACTCTCCAGACGCGCCACCGACCGACGGCTTTCGGCCAGTTCGTCGCGGAGCTGACTTTCTTTCTGGCTCAGTTGCTTAACGACCTTATCCTGCTCGCCTTTGAGGTTCTCCAGCTTTTTCGACTCGCTTACTTTGGCAGTAATCGTGGTTTTCTGCTGGCGTCGCTTACGCTCAGTAGCAACCTGTTTACCCTTAATCTGGGCCTGTACCTCTTCAATTTGTTTGACCTGCCCCTGCCGGGCGTTGGAATACTGCTTGAGGTACCGGTAGCGGGCAATGAGTTGGTTGAAGTTATCGGCCGCGAACAGAAAGCCGAGCGGGTTGAGTTGCTGCCGACGCCGGTCGGCGCGGACAATCATATCAGCGTACTGCTTTTTCAGCCGGGTGAGGTCGCCGGTTAGTTTCTGACTTTGCTGACGGAGTTCGGCAATTTCAGAATCAGTCAGTTGCAGATCTTCGTTGAGCAGTTCAATTTGCTCTGTTTGGGCCTTAATCTGCTGGTTGAGTGCTTTCAGCTGCCCCAACGTCACTTCTTTCTCCGAGGTGGTCTTTTTCAGCACCGACCGGATTTCGGCCATTCGTTCCAGATTCTGCTTTTTCTCCCGCTCCAACGCCTGCCGATTCCGTTGCTGCGCCTGGGCAGGCAACACCATTGCCGGCAAGAGAAATAAGCCAAGAACGAGAAAACGCAACGTACGCAAAATAGTCAATAGTTTAGGGTTTGTAGGTTCCGGGTAATGGCGGGAATACCGTTCCCAGCCAACCGCATCAAACCAGAAACAGCACTTAGGGCCGCCGGGTATATTTGGGCGGAATGCTAAACGGAAAACCGGGGTCTTTGTCCACCAGCTCTACTTTGTTATGCCGAATTTGCAGCAATTTCTGGTAAAACTGCCCATCGGCATTCGATTTATAATCTAACGTAATCAGACTGGTGTACGGAAACAGAAAGCTATTAAGGGCTTTAAAATCCGCATAATCAAGCCGGAGCGTGTTTTTGGTGGGCTGTTCGGTAACCATCAGCTTTTTCAGTTTCCGGTCTTCCTCACCAATATAATTTTCGAGCATCACCTTGCCTTCGCTCTGCCGCAACAGAAGGTAGTCTCGCTCATTCTTGATTTTCTGAGCAGGCCGTTTAGGCAGGGGCAAGTTACCCACAATGAGCGCCTGAAGCAGATCGAAGTTCAGTTCGAAATTAAACTGTCGGCTCAGACTCGGAAAGTCGTACACCGAGTATTCACTGTGAATCTTATCCAGAATAATGATACTGTCGCGGGTGGCAATGCCCCGAGCGGCTTCGATACCGAGTTTCTGCACCGAGAACCAGATAAGGCTGTCTTTCCGAACCCGGATATTCATGTTGGCATTGTCGGTATTCTCATCCTGACTCTTAATGCTCACTTTCGAGCGGGCGGTCAGGTATTTGAAATCGATTTCGGCGACATTGGCGCGGGCTTCCTCAATACCGGGTCGGGGCCGGGGTGGCTCGGCAGCCGACACACTCGCGGGTGCAGTGGCACGGGCCGAATCCGGGCGGGCAGCGGTCGTATCAAGCGGGATTGGCTTCTTGACGATGGCTACCGAGTCGGCCGACAAAGACGGGGGGACTTGCTGCAACATTCGCCGTCGGCGGCACCCTTCCGAACTCAGAAGGGACAGCATGAGCAAGCCGGGCAAGAGTACTTTATTCATATAGTTTGCCAGAAGCGATTTTCTTATCCAGCTGCTGGCTGTTTTCACCTTTTTGTTTTGCCTTTTTCCACTGCTCAACGGCCTTATCTTTTTCGCCTAACTGAAACAACACATCGCCGTAGTGTTCGAGAATAGTGCCACTTACACCGTTGGGATCGGCGGCAACGGCCTTCTCCAGAAACGTGCGGGCCTTGGCGTATTCCTTCCGAACATACAGCACCCAGGCATGCGTGTCGAGATAGGTAGGGCTGTTGGGGTTACGCTCAACGAGCATTGTCGACATGGTCAGGGCCCGGTCGAGTTTGTCTTTGCGGAGCGACAGAAAATAGCTGTAGTTATTCAGAACGTGCTCGTTGCGGGGGTCGTCTTTGAGTACCAACTCGTAGGCCTCGTCGGATTTGGCATGGTCGCCGATGCCATTGTAGGCATCGCCCAACTGCGCATTCACGGCTTTCATCAGGCTTTCCAGCTCGGCGGTGGTGGCATTAGCCAACAACTTGCGGCTTTCTTCGAGCGACTCAACAGCCTCGGGGTACTTCCGTTTGTACAGGTTGGCCGTTCCGTTGGAATACCAGAACAAACCCTGATTCGGAAACAGTTCGAGGGCTTTCTGCGAGTGTACCAGCAAACTATCGACCTGGTTAAGCTCGCCATCGAGCTGCAGCAAAGCGCCCCAAATTTCGTACGTAGAGCCATCGAGCTGAGCGGCCTTAGCGTACAGATCGCGCGCTTCGGCTTTTTTGCCCTGCTGCACCAGCAGGTCGGCCAGCATCAATTGCGAGCGGGCATCGTTCGGATGCGCTTTGGCCAGTTCCTGCGCCAGTTTGAGGGCATCCTGTTGGGCATTGGCGCTGTTATCCGACAACCCTACGTAGCTCGACAGAATCCGGGCTTTCAGGCCCGCTTCGAGGTTGGGGTTGGCAAACACAAAATCGAGCTCTTTTCGGGCCCGGGTCATATCGCCTTTTTTCCGGTAGATTTCGGCCAGCAATACGTGTGCCTGCGGTAGTTCAGGGCTGAGTTTGAGCGCCCGTTCGAGCCAGCCAATGGCCTGATCGTCGCGGTCGTTAGCCATGAGCAGTTCGGCTCCTTCAAGCAGGTAGTCGGGGTCGCCGGGTTCGTAGGCCACCAGCTTCTCGGCTTCTTCTACAGCCTTATCTATTTTATTCTGCTTCAGATAGATACGCTGCTTTTGTCGCGTAATCTCTTCATTGAGACCCAGCGCCTTTTCTACCCGGTTGTACGTTTCGAGGGCTTTATCGGGCTTCTCGTCGAACAGGTAGATTGCCGCCAGCTCCACCCCGTACTCCATATTCTCGGTGCTTTGCTTGAGCAGGTCTTCGTACAGGCGTTCGGCTTCGGCGTAGCGTTTCTGTTTTACGTACAGTTCGGCCAGCAGCAGATTGTAGTATTTGTTTGTTTTTTCGGCTTCGTACGCTTTCAGGGCATACGGGATGGCCTCAACCACCTTGCCGGTTTTCATCAGAGCCTGCGCGGCTGCATACCGGGCGGCCGCGTTGTTGGGCTTTTTTTGAAGGAGTTTCTCGAACTGAGCCAGGGCTTTGGTTGGCTCGTCGGTCATCATAAACTTCATCCCATCGGCAAAGAGCGTTTCCTCTTCAAGCCGGGCACGGGTTTCATCGACGGGAACCGGGGCGGTAAGCGAAAGCGGGGGTGCGGGGTTCTGCGCCTGCACGGGTGTCAGCACCAGGCTTGCCATCGTGCCCAACAGTCCGGCAAACCATAAACCATACCGCCCGGAGTGGGTTCTTGGCGAAGGAAGAAGGGACAGAGTCGGTTGCATATCAATTTATTACCTGAAACGTTTCTGCTGGCGTTCTATTGCCAGAAACGACCCATTTTGGCGCAATAGACAAAGGTAATACAAACCGTCAGCTTTCGCTTAGGTTTCATAGCCATTGGTACCTAACCCGCTCGGCGGCAGGGTGTCTGCGGGGCGCACTGGTACTTCTATACCGGCGTACTTTGGGGCACTGGAAACGTCATCTCAAAATCATCAACCACAAAGGTGCTCAGCACCCGCCCCTGGCTAATATCAGGAAAATACGCCGGGTTTACCTTCACCTGTTTGAGCGACCCCAGCCGGGCGCGGCCGGTAGCCTCGGGCTGGGTCAGCAACCAGGTTTTTCCGTCGTGCTGCTGCATAATCCGAAACGGGGGCAACAGCCGGGTCTTGACGGGTAAACGCGGCCCCCACGGCTTTACTTGGGCCGAAAAGAACGGTTCGCCCTGCTGACTTACGGCAAAATGCCGTGTGCCGTCGGGTCGGGTGGTCAACTCAAAATCGGCCAGTTCTTTCGGAATCCCCCAATTCTGAATGCCGTTCCAGACGCTGTCGTAGGTGGAAACGTAGATTTTAGAGATCGAAAACACCGTTTGCCCGTTCAGACGAAACAGACCGGGAATAAAGAGCAGCTCACGGTACGGCCCCACCCCCGATGTTCGATAGTCGACCAGCATCACCAACCCCACGTATCCCCGGTAGCCCTTCTGCTGGGTCGGATTCAGAAACCCGTGCTTGCGAACGAACGATTCCGAAAAATGGGCAACCATCACGATACCCTCACCGTGCAGGGTCCAGGGCGGGGGGGCTATTTGAGCAGGCGTTGTCACGGGGTATATTGATTTTGGAGCGGCAAAACTGGCTGTTTATCCATAAACCCAATGAGCAGGTCGTGGGTTATACGGGTATTACTCAACACTCGTTATGCGCGCTTTTCTCTTCTTTATTCTGCTGACCGGCTTCACCGGGCGGGTATCTGCTCAATCGGAGTCACCTCCATCGGCGGCCGACACGCTGCAACCGGGTGAAAACGAACGTCCTGAAAAGCCGAAGTTCATTGCCGAGACCGACCAACGGTTCTTTTTCTTCAAAAACCCCGCCACAAACGTACGGGCCCAAACCAACGTATGGGGTGCCCGGGCGGGCTTTCTGTTGCCCATCAACGTGAAAGTAGGCGTTGGCTACTACTTTACCAATCAGCGTACCCACGGTAACTGGGACGGCTACAACCTCCGCGCCCGCCGACTTTCGTACGGCACCCTGTACATTGAACCGTACTATTTTCGGCGAAAATACTGGGAGTTGAGTTCGCCACTTGAAATAGGGGCTGGCACCGCCCGCTACGAACTCGACCGGGGGCTGGCCGACGAAAATCCGGCGGAAATCCGACGCATGCTGGCTTTCCCGCTCGGGCTGGGGGCTTCGTTCTCCGTTAAGTTCCCACCGCTATGGGGGTTCAAACCCACCCGTTGGTTTGGTATCAATTTCATGACCGGCTACCGCTGGACCATTCAGCAACGGGTACCAAGCAACCCGAATACGTTCAACGGATTTTACTATTCCATTAGCCCGGCTATTTTCCTCGATCGCTTTTACGAAGACTTCAAGGTCTGGCGCAACCGTAAGTGAGGCTTACCACCAGGTTTCGTAACCAGCCACGGGTTTCCAGTTCGACTTTGGCTCAAAATGTTTCCAGAGCCGGGCCCCCACCGCACGGAGCAACGCGAAACCTTCATTATTACGCTCCCAGCTTTCATCCTGCGCGTTTTTGGTCATCAGGCAGTACACGTATTCGCCATGGGGCGCGTGTACCAGCACCACCTCCGACCGCGACCGGTTTACGGCCCCATTCTTACTGGCTACTTTAACCTCAGGCGGCAACTGCGAAAGCCCGTCGCCATCCCAGTATTGCCGGCACAGATTACGATACATGCGGTCGCTGGCATCGGGCGAAACAGCCCGGCCCGCCCGGATGTACGCCAGCAACTCGGCTAGTTCGCGCGGGGTGGTCTGGCCCCAGCCGTACTGTTTCTGAAAAGCCGCCCGGCCCGGTGTTCGTGAGTTGACGCGGGTCTGGGTAAAGCCGTTGGCGTTGAGCCAGGCGTTAATGGCCGCCCCGCCCCCAGCCATGGCCTGGCACCACAGACTGGCCGTATTATCAGAGGTGGTTTCCATGAGCATGACCACCTGCGAGAGCGGCAATCTGGCTCCATCTTTGAGTTGGCCCACAATGCCATCGTCGTAATGCAGCGAGTCTTTGTACACCAGCTCTGCCCCGTATTTGAGTTCGCCCCGGTGAATCTTATCGAACAAACCGCACTGAATCGGAATCTTGATCGTGCTGGCCGTCGGGAACAAGGTGTCGGCATTAATAGCAACGGTCTCGCCCGTACGCAGGTTGCGAACATACACGCCCACATCGCCCCGAAAGGCGCTCAACATAGCACGCAAGTCGCGCTCAAGAATGGTTCGTTTCTGGGCATCTGCCGTACCGAAGCTCCCCAATAAGATCAGACCGAGTAGAATGGCTTTTTTCATGATTTTGCGTTACTTGCCCGAAAGATACTTGTTCGTATGCGTTTGCCCGCTTCTTCCCACGCCTTGCTGCCATATACGTTTCTGATGCTGTTTCTCGTCAGCCTTCTGTCGGCCTGTGGGCCTCAGAAAAAGAAAACCGAGTCGGCCGAAGCTTCATCATTACCCAATGAGGCTGTTCCGTACGATCTGGCCAACCCCACCGAACGCTACACACTACCCAAAGAACTGCGCGAAGTGTCGGGGCTGAGTTATTACAAGCCGGGCAAACTGGCCATGATTCAGGACGAACTGGCGGTGGTATTTATTTATGACCTCACCCGCAAACGGGTCACCGACGAGCATGTGTTTGGCGGCAAAGGCGATTACGAAGGCGTTGAGTTTGTGGATGGCACCCTGTACATGCTCCGCTCTGATGGCGAACTCTACCACTTCAAACCGACCGATGGCGTGAAAATTCTGGGCGGTGGCGTCGATATTCACCACATCAAAATCGAGCTGGCCGGTAAAAATGATGTGGAAGGTCTCGGGTACGACCCCAAACTGAATGCCCTACTGCTGGCGACCAAAGACCCCTCGGCCAAGATTCAGCCGGGCGGAGGCAACGACAAACCCATTTATTTCTACGACCTAAAACGGGCCACGCTATGGCGCGGGCCTGTGCTGCGACAAGCCGTACTGGCCGACATGGAGGGCGATAAACCCACCGAGCCCGTGAAGCCATCGGGTATTGCAGTACACCCCAAAACCGGCGACTACTACGTATTGGCAGCCAACGGGCACCGGCTGGTGGTCATGGACCGCAATGGTAAAATTCGCTCATCGGCCGCTCTCGACCGGGCGTTGTTACCGCAGCCCGAAGGCATCTGTTTCGCGCCCGATGGCACACTATACATAGCGAGCGAGGGCAAAAAAGGCGTACTGCTCCAGTTTAACAGCCGCTAAACGGACTCTTTATCCTCCGGCATCAACCCCATCACCAGTTTCCGGTGCGAAGCCCGAAAACCCGTTTGTTCATAAAACCGGATTGTATCGGTCCGGCGGGCGTTGGTGGTTACTTCCAAATTAATGAACCCTTCCTGTCGGGCAATCTGAACCACCTCGGCTACTAACTGATGCCCAATGCGCTGGTTTCGGTAGTCGGGCTGAACGTACAACTCCTGGATTTCGCCCACCCGCCCCGTATGGTGCAACAGCCACTGCGCATGGCAACTCACAAACCCGATCACCTCCGCACCGACTTCGGCGACCCGGTACCAAACCGACGGGCTGGTTGTATTGCGCGCAAACACGGCCCCAAACGCCACTGGGTCTAGGGTAGTTTCTTCCAGATCACAGAGAAACCGGTACACGACCGGGCAATCATCGAGGGTGGCAGGTCGGACACTGACCGACGTGGTTGGTTGCATAAACAGGCGAATAGATAGCGTCTTCTTTTCTCTTTCAAGATACAACAAGTTGCACAACTGAGTACTGGGTAGCGTACACAACGAGTACATGTTGAAACGCTAAACGGGACTGTCGGGTCGCTAAAACACACTTGAAGAGCCCTTCATATTAAATTTGCACTAAAATAGTTAAAAGATATGTCCTATAAATACAATCGGATGATACGGGTGCGTAACTTTGGATATACCGTTTTCACCGTAACTTGTATATTTCTGATGAATACGCTTTCTGGTGTGGCACAACCGGCAACCGACCGCACCCGTACTCCCTCGACGTTAGCCTTCAATCCGCCAGCTACTCCGCTGATTACGATTGACCCGTACACCAGCATCTGGTCATTTGGCTCCAAACTCAACGCCGACCCAACCCGGCACTGGACCGGTCGGGCCCATCAGCTCAACGGCCTGATTCGGGTCGATGGGCGGGTGTTCCGGTTTATGGGTAAGCCTACGTTCCCAGGCGATACGCTGGTTCACTCGGCCCTGCAACACCCCTACGAAGCCCGGTATACCACCAAGCACCCCGCCGACAATTGGGCCTCGCCCGATTTCGACGACAGCCTGTGGGCGGCCGGAGCCGGTACGTTTGGTAGCCGCGATACCGACCGCACGCACTGGACCTCCTCGGATATTTGGGTACGCCGGGTAGTCGACCTGCCTTCCATTCCCGACGGGAATCTGCTGGTTAGCGCCATCTATAATGACAATTACGAGCTGTTTATCAACGGGCAGCGCATCGCCGGCATCGGTGGGGTATCGCCCAACTACGAGGTAACAGCCACCCAACGCCGAATTCGCGACGTGCTCCGGCCCGGCCTGAACCTGATTGCGTTTCACAGCCAGAATTTCAGCGGCCCCGGCTTTGTGGATCTGGGCCTGCTCTCGGAGCGTGAACTAAACATGGACGTGGCCGAGCAAACGAGTCAGCAGATGACCGCTACGCAGTCGACGTTTACGTTTGCAGCCGGTGGGGTTGAGCTGACCGTCCGGTTTACAGCTCCCCTGCTAATGGATAACCTCGACGTGCTGTCGCGGCCGGTGCAGTACATCACCTACACCGTACGGGCCACCGACGGCAAGGCGCACTCGGTACAACTTTACAGCGATGCCTCCACCGATATTGCGGTCGACTCACCCGATCAGCCGGTGGTCTGGCGCCGGGGGCGCACGGCGCAAAACGGCCCTACGCTCAACTGGATGCGGGCAGGTTCGGCCGCGCAGAATGTGCTGGGCCGCAAGGGCGACAATGTTCGCATCGACTGGGGCCACCTGTACGTAGCCGCCGAGGCCAACGGCCAAACCAGCAACCGGATTGGCTCACTGGCGGGTGCCCTGAATCAGTTTGAACGCGAAGGTCGGGTGAGCGATACCCCCGACGAAGGCCGCCCGACTATTGCTCTCAACAACCCCACGGTGCTCTCGCTGGCGTTTGATCTGGGGACGGTGACGGGCAAAGCCGAAGAGCGGCACTGGCTGCTGGCTTACGACGACCTGAAGTCCGTTGAGTATTTCGGGCAGCCGTTGCGGGCGTGGTGGCGTCGGTACAGCAAAGACTCCGATGGGCCCGAAGCGGCCATTGAGCGGGCCTTGCAAGCCGCCGAAACCGATTACCGGCAATTGCGAAATCAATGCGACCAATTTGATACCCAGCTCTATGCCGACGCCCGGCAGGCTGGGGGCCGTTCGTACGCGCAACTGTGCGTGCTGGCGTACCGACAGGCTATTGCCGCGCACAAGCTCGTAGCCCGCGCCGACGGCACACCGTTGTTTTTCTCGAAAGAGAATTTTTCCAATGGCTCCATCGGCACTGTCGATGTGACGTACCCCTCGGCCCCGCTCTTTTTGCTCTACAACCCTACCCTGCTGAAGGGGATGATGGAGCCTATTTTTGAGTATTCTGAAAGCGGCCGATGGACCAAACCGTTTGCGGCCCATGATGTTGGCACTTACCCGCTGGCCAATGGCCAAACCTACGGCGAAGATATGCCAGTGGAAGAATGCGGTAACATGCTCATTCTGACGGCGGCACTCGCGGCCGTTGACGGCAACCCAAATTACGCCCGCAAGCATTGGCAAGTACTCACCACCTGGGTGCAGTACCTGAAAGAACATGGTTTCGACCCCGAAAACCAGCTTTGTACCGATGACTTTGCCGGACACCTTGCCCGCAACGCCAACCTCTCGGTAAAAGCCATTCTGGGTATTGCCAGCTACGGGTATCTGGCCGGGCAGCTGGGCGAATTGCAAGCCGAGAAAGAATACCTGACTCTAGCCCGCGAACTGGCCCGCAAGTGGATGGTGCTGGCCGATAAAGGCGACCACTATGCGCTGACCTTTAACCCTAACGGGGGCAACACCTGGAGCCAGAAATACAATCTAGTGTGGGATAAACTGCTGAAACTGGACCGTTCGGGCGAGTCAATCTTCCCCAAAGAGGTAGCTCAGCGCGAGGTTTCGTACTACCTGCTGAAGCAAATGCCGTTTGGTCTGCCGCTCGACAGCCGCCGTACCTACACCAAATCGGACTGGATTATCTGGACAGCTACCCTCGCCGACCGGCCCACCCAGTTCGATGCCCTGATTGAACCCGTGCTGCGCTTTGCGAATGAAAGTCCCGACCGGATTCCGCTTTCTGACTGGCACGAAACCACCGACGGCCGCCACGTTGGCTTCCGGGCTCGCTCAGTCGTGGGTGGCTATTTCATCAAAATGCTGGAGAAAAAACTGAAGTAAGACCATCAAGGGGATTACAGGACAAGTTTCTTTTCGGACAAGATTACAGGATGAACAGGATTTATTTAAGCCAAAAAAATTCTTGTTTATCCTGTAATCCTCCGGGCCGCCCGCCGGACGGTCAGAAAAACGTTTTTGGCAAACTTGTCGTAATGAATTTATCTTACACCTGAAGCAGACCCGGCGGCCGGTTGAATAGTAAGAAAATAGCGCCGGGTCGCCCAAAAACGGGACATTAATCCAAATTTTGGAATCTATTTAGGTAAGCAGACTTACTTTGTGCCCGAAAGATGACATCTCCCTAAACGAGATGTCATCTTTTTTTGGATTTACTCTTCAAAAGCAATCGACATCAGTGCATCCAGCTCAATGTATTGCAGAGCTCGCTCATGCGTGCAGGCCAGCAATGCGGGCGGAGCTACGCCAGCCTCGTAGGCTTCGCGCCAACGCAGGGCGCACAAACACCAGCGGTCGCCGGGCTTGAGGCCGGGAAATTGGTATTCGGGCCTCGGCGTTGACAGATCGTTGCCGCGCGAGCGGGTGAATTGCAGAAACGGTTCGGTCATAATTGCGCAGACCACATGCCGACCCTGATCATATTCGTCGGTACGGCAAAAACCATCCCGGTAAAAGCCCGTCATGGGATTGGTGCAGCAGCAGGCCAAGGGACCACCGAGTACATTTTTAGGCATGTAGTAGTTTTGGGTTTATAGTTTAGCGTTCATAGTTTTTGCGGTCGGCACTCTGTTTCGGGCAGCCAAATCCGAAACGAATTCCTGTTGCTGAATAGCTGGTAAGCCTAATCCAGTAACAAGCAGCCTCGACTACCAAAAACCATAAATGAAAAACTATGAACGACCAATTGAGTCGTGTTTACGCACAAAAAAGGGCCCGGAATCGTAAATAATCAACGATTCCGGGCCTTTTTGCTCCACATTCAAGCGGTTCTACTGCTTTTTCTTCCTCCAGTCGATCTGGTAAAACAACCGGGCACCGGCACCGGCTGTTGTTACATTGAGCCGACTTGGCATACTGCTCATAGGCGTTGACGCATACGAGCCAAGCTGCAAGGCCCAATCGCCCCAGTTCTTTTCCAGATAGAGCGCCACCGAACCAGCGTGCATCATCTGTTGGGCAGGTCGCCAAACCGTAGTGACAGGTTCCACCATGCGAGGGCCGCGCAAGTACGTGAACCGGGTTTCTTCGCGGTTGCTGACACTCAGGGCGACACTCGCCGATGGCACCAACGACCAGCCCTTGGCCAGCCCGATTCGGTAACTCAAACTAATGGGCACCTGCCAGGCAGAGCCACTCAGTTGGATGTTGATAATATCGTGGCGCGGGTCGATACCGGGCGCGAACTTGCTCCGAAAATCCTGTTTCATCCGACGACCATAATCGACATCGGTCAAAAACGAAGCTCCCTGTAAATCGAGTGCTGTGAGGCCCAAACCAATCCGCCAATGGTTGTTGAGCCGTAGTTCGCCAAACAAACCGGCGCCCCACTGCCGCCAACCTACGTTGGCTCCGGGACCCACGCGTACCTTCCAGTCATTATCGGAGCGGTCGGCAATTACACTTGCCACAGCCGTTGGTGTAGGTGCCGTCAGGCCAAACATCCGACGAATCCGGCGATTGGCCCGGGCCATCCCTTCCTGATAGTAAGCGGTGTCGCGCACAAACGGGCGGCTTGCCAAATACTCCAACTGCACAACGCGACCCGTTGCGGACGCATTAGCCTCCGTAGTCGGCTGAGCGCCTACGTACGGGTTCTGCCCACTACCTGCACCCGTTGGGCCGTTAATGCCGGAGCCGCTGTTTTTCCCGGCAGCCGCGTAGTCCGAACGGTTAAGACGCTGCGAACCAGACACGCCAGTCGGGCTGCTTGAACGATTGGGCCGATCAGACCGGGTTTTAGCGCCCAACAGGCGATTAGTTGAAGTAGTTGTTGTTTCAGTAGCGTAAGGCGTTGTAGGTGAGTTGGTGGTATTCTCGGCCGATGCGGGCGTACTGGCCCAATCCGCTTTATCGGGGGTGGTACGGGCGGTTTCGGCGTCAGTATTAGCCGCCGATTCCGTCGCTATGCCGGCTACTTGTTCGGTCGGTGGGGTACCTTTATCCGGGGCCGAGGTTCCGGGGCGAACACGGTCTACTGGCACCGCTACGTACCGTATCACGTCGCGGGTAAGGTACACGGTATCGGGCGGCAACGGAGCCGCAGCCGCCGTGCGTTCGGGTCCGGTTTCCCGGAGCACTTTCACCGTCTGCGTGAGGGTTTTCACCTCTTCGCGGAGTTCCTGATTGGTCCGGTATTGCTGGTACGCCACACCCCCAAACGCCATCACGGCCACCATGCTGGCAGCAGCCATCAAGCCGGCTTTGGTCCCAATGGCATACACGGGTGTCGAGTGCCCAAGCACCTGTTGCATTCGGGTCCAGTCTTTTTCCCGAAACTCAGGCTCGATACCTTCCAGCTTCTGCCTGATCCGGTCGGAGAAGTTATCGGGTTTCATAATAGCCAAGATTAGATGAAGTTATTTGTGGATAGTGCTGTTTGACCAACTGCTGGAGCCGTTGACGCCCCCGCAGGAAATGCGACCGAATGGTTGCCTCGTTGGCATCGAGCATTTCGGCGATTTCGCGGAGGCTGTAGCCATCTACCACATGCAGGTTGAATACAGTACGCCAGGCAGAGGGTAGCTGTTGAACAATCGCCAGAATTTCGTCGGCCGTGATTCGATCCACAATTTGATCATCGAAAGGAGCCTCTGGTACGTCTTCCAGCGCCAGATTGGCCTGATGTTTGTGATACCGTCTGTAATTGCTGATGGCCGTATTGACCATGATGGTCCGTAACCAGGCCTTAAAGGGCAGGCTCGTGTCGTACTGGTGTAAATGCTGAAATACTTTCAGAAACCCTTCGTTGAGCACCTCTTCGGCTTCTTCGGTGGTTGCCGAATACCGGAGGCAAATGCTTTTGGCGTAGCTGAAAAATTTCTTAAACAACACCCGTTGCGCCTGAGGATCCTGTAAGCGGCAGGCTTCGACGATGCTCAGCAAATCGTCGTCCGAGAAAGATCGCTTCCTGAACAGCAACGTTTTGTTAGTTAGAGAGTTGAACCTACAAGTAATTTCCGGTTTACCAGAAAATCATGTATTAAACTAAGGTACGTGGAAGCTTACCCGAATGTTGCAACGCAGGGTCTTTTTAATTCAAAATAAACAGAATGGAAAAGACGCAGCCTAACAGACATGTACAAGCCTTCATTATTAGTACCTTTACTCTTCTGATTTGATTGACTAATTATAAATGCCCTGAATGCAACGTAGTTTAACGCACCGGCGTATAAACAATCAGGCAGGTGGGAGCATCGCCAAATACACGTGGGAATGAAACAGCAAACAGTGTCGATTTTAATAATCGGGGGCGATGCCTCAGCCGCGATCAATCTGAAATCGCGGCAGGGCTATGTTGCCCGGTTTGTTCATCAGTTGCAGCAGGCAGGTTGGGAGGCTCGGGTCGAATTACACACGCCCGTTAGCCTCGACACGGCACTGCCCTTACTGTACCGTTTAAACCTGAACCGATTTGATTTAATTGTACTACAGCTCGACCACGCGACCCTACAATACCCCGCTACCCAAAAAGCCATTAACGCTGCAACGCCCGCTACCCTTTCGGGCGTATATGCCGATAATACAATGGCCTCGCAGTATGGTTTTGCACCGGCCCCGGTAGCGGCCCAATCTCGTTGGTGGTCGCCGTGGGTAGAGTGGGCAACGCTCGGAAAACTAAAGCTCCGCAAAGCACTAAACCGCTCGCAACCACTCGAAACGGTAGAAGCCCGACTCGAAGACCTGCTGTATTATCTCGAACCGTTCCGGCGTCGGCTGGTTGTTATGACGCCCATGCCGCACCTGCACCCCATCAGCGGGTGGCTCCGTCGGCAAGGCCGGTGGCTTTTCAGGCAGTTGGGTCGGCAACACCTCATTTCGGTGTTCGACTCGGCAAGCGTGATTCAGGAACGGGCCGAATATTTTGATGACAATAACGGAGGGAACCTCAGCTCGGTAGCACACGACCTGCTGGGACAAGCTCTGTACGAATTTATTCAGATCAACGCCTTATTGCCGGAGCGCTCCAAGCGACACCCCCGACAGCATTAACGTCGAACCGTCGAACCGTGGCACATAGCTTGATCGTATTACCCAATCGCTCACTTGTGCCATGAACCGATTCCAGTTTTTGAAACATCTGGGGCTGTCTGGAGCCGCCCTGTTAACGGCGCTCACTGCCTGCCAAACCGGCGAGGTTGCCCCTGTCGGCCCCGTTGATTTTGAGGTTGATCTGAATGATCAGGACAGCCTGCCCCTCTCACGCGTTGGCGGATTTATTGTTCGCAATGGCGTGGTGGTAGCCCGCACTACGGCCAATACGTTTGTGGCCGTCACGCATACCTGTAGCCACGAAGGGCGCCAGCAGGTTACGTGGCGAAACGGTGAATTTTACTGCACGGCCCACGGTGCCCGCTTCAATACAGAGGGTAAAGGCATGAATAAAGAAGGACAAGGCGGCCTGACCGTGTATTCGATTGAGCAGAAAGGTAACTTACTGCGTATTCATTCGTAAAACGACCGCCTGCAACGTTGGCTACACATACAAAAACCCGCCGATTGGCGGGTTTTCTGGTTAAAGGGGCAGATAGAATTAGTGACTGTGCTGGGTGCGACAGTTCCAGATATTGTAAAGGTGCGAGCCCACCAGACCCAGTGAAGCTACGTACGCTGCGTATTCGAACAACTCACTTACGTCTTCCAGAATAATACAAACGGCAAACAGGCCCAAAAAGCCCCACAAGGCCCGGCGTACCCCAGCGGGCGCGTGCCGGGTAGCAAAGAAAACCGCCACAATATTGACGCCAATAAAGATGTAATCTAAGCTCAGGTAGCTCGTTCGAACAACATCGTTCTTGAGTAACGACGACGTTACGAGCAGTACCGGGGTAATCAGGCAATGAATGAGGCAGAGCACCGAACCGGTGATACCAACGTAATCGGCTCTATGGGAGGTAAGACTGCTTTTCATGGGCAACAAATTGCGTTCAGCTTGGTCAGACGTGTAGGTGTCTAACCACAATTGTTGCAGCAAAGTTGCAAAAACTTACGCACAATTCAGAATATCTTCGTCAGAACCGTGTACGCCATTAGCTTGCCACTTTTGTTGTACGTCTCAGTCCGAACATCAAAAATAGTTTTGTCGCTGCGGTAATTCACGCTTTTCATGCTTACAGGAATACCGATGCCCATGACCCGGTTTTTCATGTCGAAATCCGACGATACTTTGTACACCTCAAACGTACCGGCCGGGGTGGTCAGCGTCTCTTTCCCGTCGACCTGCCGATTCGTCATCTGAATACTTGACTCCATCATGAGCGAGCCATTGGTGTAAAACTCGGCTTCCATTTGCCCATCGGTCAGTTTCTGACCAACGCTCATCTGCCGGGGGTACGCCAACTGATTGGCTTTCATACGCATTTCCGCGTCTTTAAACGCCTGATTTTGCCCCGACGCCAGCATACCCGACAGGTCGGCTACGAGTTGGTCGCCGGTGCAGGTGTATTTAATCAGACTCGGGGCCTGCCGACTTTTACCCTTTTCATCGAGCGACTGAAACTCCAGCTCAACAATGGTATTGCCCCCCTCTTTCCGCACAGTTTTTACGAGGTACGTCATACGGCCATTGGGTTTGTCTTTGGCCGTGTAGCTCTGCATTTCGTAGCCCATACCGGGCTTGAACGTCAGGCCAAGGCAGTCTTGCGCCAGCAGCCGAAGGGGCAGCAGGCCCAGAAGTAGCAGAAGTAGATTTTTCACGATACAGTACGGGTTTGCGTTCAAATCACTAAAGCTAACTAACCCGCCCGAATGGAACATAAAGCTTTGAGCCAACGGACTTAAACCCAGATCATACTGCTCACACCCATGAGCATAATCGCCTTGCATAGCTGACTCAGAAACGCAAAATCACGCTTGGTATCGGCCCGGACCAGCCGGTACACCAGCCACGTAATGGGCACCAGCATGACAAAAAAGATAACATTCAGATTGGGGTTTTTCAGGTCGCCGGCTACAATGAACAGGGTAGCAATAAAGCTGGCGATTAGCACGTACAGAAACGCTTTGGTTCGGCGAATGCCCCAAACGATGGGCAAAGTTCGGCAGCCGAACCGGGCATCACCCCGCACATCTTCCATGTCTTTGATGATTTCCCGAACGAGCGTAATCACGAACGCAAACGCGGCATAAATAAGGAGTAAATCCACATTTTGCCGGTAATAAACCGCCAGCACCAGCAACGACAGGGCCGTCAGAAACGACACAATCAGGTTGCCAATAAACGGTTGCCGCTTAAACTGAGCCGAGTAGAACCAGAGCAACGTAGCCGACAATACGTTGACCACAAACACCCATTTGTCGACGTACAACCCTACGGCGCAACCCGCCAGATTAAGCAATTGGTGAGCCCCCATGGCCACTCGTCGCTTCAGGTAACGCCCAATCACTACGCGTTCCGGCTTATTAATGATGTCGATTTTGATATCGAAATAATCGTTAATGATGTAACCCGCTGCGGCAATGCAAACCGTGGAAAAACAAAGCAGCAGGATGACCGGATCGAGCAGGGCCTCCCGCAATGGAGCCCCAGGGGCGGCAATGATGCACACGCGGGCCAGATACTGCGTCAGCACGATAATCAGTAGGTTTCGGACGCGGATCAGGCGCACGAATCCCAGCAAAAACGCCCAAAATGGCAGACGACGGGTCATGATCGGTTTGGAAGGGCTCGTTAAGGGCATCAAAGGTAGAAAGTTTAGGTACGTTGGTAAACCCCGTTTTATCAGCTGGACACAATGTTTTGCCCTGTGCGGGAAATCATTTGCGGGAGAAACGATGTTGTCGTGTAAAACCGTTCGCACAAGCGGCCCATTCGTTCTCCATGAAAATAGGTATAGTCTGTTATCCCACGTTTGGGGGCAGTGGTGTTGTCGCCACTGAATTAGGTAAAGCGCTGGCTCAGAATGGCCATCAGATTCACTTCATTACCTACCAGCAACCCCCCAGGCTGGATTTTTTCAACGAGAACGTTTTCTACCACGAGGTCAATATTCCGGCCTACCCACTCTTTCAGTTCCCCCCCTACGAAACGGCTCTGGCCAGCGAAATGGTCAATGTGGTGCTGAACGAGAACGTCGATCTGCTGCACGTACACTACGCTATTCCGCACGCATCGGCGGCCTACATGGCTAAAATGATTTTGCGGTCACAAGGGCGGCATGTGCCTGTTGTGACTACCCTACACGGTACCGACATTACGCTGGTGGGCAAAGATGCCTCCTACGAACCGGTCGTAACGTTTAGTATCAATGAATCGGACGGAGTCACGGCGGTTTCTGAAAATCTGCGGCAAGACACCTACGCCCATTTCAACATTACCCGTGAGGTGGAGGTTATTCCGAACTTTATTGACCTGACCCGCTTCAAGCGCCAGAACAAAGACCACTTCAAAACGGCGATTTGCCCCAACGGCGAGAAGCTGGTGGTGCATACTTCTAACTTCCGGCGGGTGAAACGTATCGACGATGCCGTGATGACGTTTTACCACCTCCGTCAGCAGATTCCGGTGAAGCTACTTTTGGCCGGCGACGGACCCGAGCGGACCCGTATTCAGCAACTATGCCGCGAACTGGGGATCAGCGACGATGTCCGGTTTCTGGGCAAGCTCGATGCCGTCGAGGAGATTTTGTCGGTGGCCGATCTGTTTCTGATGCCTTCCGAAAACGAAAGCTTCGGGTTGGCCGCCCTCGAAGCCCTCGCCTGCGAGGTGCCCCTTATCACGTCAAACGCCGGTGGCCTACCGGAGCTGAACATTCAGGGCGTAACGGGTTTTCTGAGCCCAGTTGGCGACGTGGCCGACATGGTCAAAAACGCGTTGTACATACTCGACGACGAGAATCTGCCGCGTTTTAAAGAGAATGCCCTGGCCCGCGCCCGCGAATTCGAACTGTCGAAAATTCTGCCCATGTACGAGCAGCATTATGAGCGCGTTTTAGCAACCAACAGTGGACAACGGACAATGAACAACGGACAACGAACAACCAGCAGGTAACTACTACCTACTGTTCACTGGCAATTGTTCACTGTTCACCCATAACTGAATTTATGAATCCAAACATACCTCAAACCGGACAGACGCGCATCGTGATCGTAGGCGCGGGTTTTGGTGGGCTCCGACTGGCCCGGATGCTGGCTGATCGGCGCGAATTTCAGGTGGTACTGGTTAACCGAACCAACTACCACGAGTTTCAGCCGCTGTACTATCAGGTAGCCACCGCCGGGCTCGAAGCCAATTCCATTCTGTTTCCGCTGCGGGCTGTGTTTGCGGGTTATAAAAACGTACATATTCGGGTTACGACGGTCACGCAGATTCGCCCGGCCGATAAAGAAATCGATACCGAGTTAGGTCCTATCTCCTACGATTATCTGGTCATGGCAACCGGGGCCGACACGAATTTCTTTGGGCAGCAGAACATCATTGAGAAAGCTTTGCCGATGAAATCGGTATCCGAAGCGATTGCGCTCCGCAACCGGATTCTGCAAAATTTTGAGGATGCCCTGAGCGTCGAGACCGACGATGAACGCGATGGCCTCATGGACGTGGTGGTAGTAGGCGGTGGCCCCACCGGTGTGGAGCTTTGCGGCACGTTGGCCGAAATGAAACGCACGGTATTGCCCAGCGACTACCCGGAGCTGGATTTTGAGATGATGCAGATTTTTCTGATCGAATCGGGGGGTGAACTGCTGGGACCCATGTCAGAAAACTCACATAAGAAGTCGGAGGAGTACCTGCGCGAGCTGGGTGTGGATGTCCGCCTGAATACCCGCGTCAAAGATTTTGACGGCCGTACGGTGCACATGAACGACGGCACCAGTTTGCGCACCAACAACCTGATTTGGGCTGCGGGCGTGAAAGCAACACCTTTGGCGGGTTTGCCACCCGAAGTAATGGGGCGCGGAGGCCGGGTGCTGGTTAACCGGTATAGTCAGGTTGAAGGCTTCACGGATATTTTTGCACTGGGCGACGTAGCCCTCATGGCCGAGGGTGAGACCTGGCCCAACGGGCACCCCCAAATAGCTCAACCGGCTATTCAGCAGGGGAAGCATTTGGGCAAAAATCTGATGCGGCTTATCAAAAACCAGCCACTCGAACCCTTCACCTACAAAGACCTCGGCACCATGGCAACCATTGGGCGTGGGCTGGCCGTTGTCGATTTACCTTTTCTGAAATTTAGCGGTGTTCTGGCCTGGCTTACTTGGCTCATGGTTCACCTGATGGCCATTGTGGGGGTGAAAAACCGGCTCCTGATCCTGATTAACTGGATGTGGAACTACCTCACCTACGACAACTCACTCCGGCTCATTATCCGGCAAAAACTCCCAGCCGGAAATTTTTCCAATATGCAGGAGAGGGTAGCCGACACCTTGGTTGTCAACAAGCAGAGTTAACCTATTTTTTTCACTAAAATAAGTTCTGTTTGTATGTTCTGCCCATTCCATAATCTTCGCTGAACCCAGAGGTGGTCAAGTGAGTTTACCACATAGTTTTGCGCACTATTCTACTGTACCAAGCATGTGCAGGAGGGCCATTGCGAGCGCACAACCGTGTTACAGCCTCTTGTTCAACCGGTTATCCTCGTTTATTAGCCAGCCTGCATACCAATCAACAACAACCTTATTATGCAAGCTAAAATAGACGATTTCCGCCCGGGCTACCATGCTCGTCCTAAAAACAACGGTACCAAACAACTTTTCGACAATCCCATTCTGGAGGCTCTTTCACGCACCCACATCATGGTGCCGATCAGCATGTGGCTGGTTTCTTCGGTCGTGCTGATGTGGTATGCCTTCACGTACACCGATATGTCGAACAGCGCCATTGGCGGGTTGTTTGTAGGTGGTTTTTTCATTTTTACCCTGTTCGAGTACATTCTGCACCGGTTTTTGTATCACCTGGAGCCCAAAACCCCGCAACGGGCCAAAATCCAGTATACATTCCACGGTGTACACCACGAATACCCGAAAGACAAGACTCGTTTGGCCATGCCGCCAGCTCTGGCTATTTTCATGTGGCTGGCTTTTTTTGGCTTTTTCTTCCTGATTATGGGAGAGGCTTCGTACGCGTTTTTTCCGGGTTTTCTGGTAGGCTACTCGGGCTATCTGGCCATTCACTTCATTGTGCACGCCTACGCTCCGCCTAAAAACTTCTTCAAGTGGCTCTGGATCAACCACAGTATCCACCACTACAAAAACGAAGACAGCAACTACGGGGTATCATCGCCCCTCTGGGACCACATCTTCGGGACGTATCAGAAATAAAGGAGAAAAGGAGTAAAAGGAAAAGGGAAAAGGGAGGCTGACGCACCGGATATGTAGCGTCGGCCTCCCTTTTCCCTTTCTTCCCCTTCTCCCCTAATTTATATACGAATCCCCTGCCTGCTCAAACAGAACCGGTACCGACACGTAAGCGTCGAGTTGCTCGTTGAGCACCAGTACGCTGATGATCGAGTCGGCACTGGCCAACAAGGGCCGTTGGGCGTCGGCCAGTTTTCGCGCACCGGCCCGGGTTACGGCGTAGGCGTGGGTGCAATCGTGCAGACCCGCCCGACGCAGATTGGCCGAGTACGTCCGGGGCAGGTAATTACGAGCCTCCCGGCGCGACCACCGCAACACCCCCAGCGGGCTCACCAGATTATAAAACCACTGTTTCCGACGTTGAGCCTTGTTTAGCTCCTCGTTTTTGGTGTAACCCAGATAAAGCAGGTCCCAGCAGGCGGGTAGTTGTTCGAGCACCTGGGGCAGTTGGTTGAGTCGGTCGGCGCAGGGCACCACATCGTCCTCAAAAATGAGGACCCGCTCGTACCCTTCCCGAACCATTTCCTCGTAAATAGCCCGGTGCGATAGCGCGCAGGCAATCTCACCCGTCATCAGTCCGTCGGGATGAATGTACCGGGGTTCGCGCACAGTCACGTCGTCAATGAGCCCCTGCCGAATCATATCGTCGCGGTCGATGTCCAGTTTATCGACGGCCCAGTAAATGTCGTAGTTCAACCCCCGCAAAAGCTCCTGAAAGCGGGCGTGTCGGTCGGTAGCCCGGCGCAGGCTGATTACATATATTTTGTCGAAATAATCGTTCAATGCCGCCCAGGCATCACGCGTAGCAGAAGCAACAGATTCAGCAGCCATTGGAGCGTTTTTGATAGAGTGTAACCGACAAACTTACGGTAATTAAAGCGAATCCTCCCAAATTCCCGACTCAACCGTGTACGACAAGTTCATTACGGCAGGTTTGCCAAAAAAGTTTTCTGACACAGGATTACGGAATAAACGAGATTTTCTCCGACCTGAATAAATCCTATTTATCCTGTAATCCTCCGGGCCTCCGGGCGGTCAGAAAACCTTTTCGACAAACCTGGCTCAAACTACCGCAGCAACCTGTCAATCAATTTGGTAAGCTGGGCGTTATTATCGGGCAAAAATGTGTTGGCACGGGCGGTTTTGCCGTCGCGGTTTAGCAGAAACGCCCCCGTAAACTGACCGGCCCCCAAGCGCCCCATCAGCTCCGGCAGCTGACTGGCGGTGGCCAGTATATGATCGCCCCGCAGGTTGTTTCGGATCAGGTATTCGAGCAGTTGCTCACGCTCGGCGGCATCGCCCTGCGCCGTAACGTACAGTAAAGACAGTTCGCCCGGTGCGTACTGCTCACGCAATTGCTGAGCCAAGGCCGCCAGCCGCCGGTTTTCCTCATCACTGAGTGTCCACAAGAGCACATAGACCAGCCGACTTCGGTTGCGGCTCAGCCAGGTCTCAAGCAGGGCCCCGCCCTTCTGGGTGCTGCTTTCCGAAATCAGGATACCCGTAGCCAGCTCGGCATTATCGTTGGTTTTAGGATTGATTCCCGCAATGGCCCGCCGAATCCGGGCGCTGTCGGCCACGGCCAGGTTGTACAACTCATCGAGCGACTGAATCACCCGCGCATCGGTGAGTTGCGGACGCCCATACTCGTACAGAAGTCGACTATTTCGGATGCTCGATGTCTGAAAACCGTTGGCGAGCCAGGTAGCCATCACCATTTGCACCGATGGCGTATCAATCAGGCTCCGGGCTTTATCGGCCATTGTCTCAAAACTTACCAGCCGTTGCAGCGTATCGGGGCTACGTTGCAAAATCCGTTGCAGGTAGCGCATATCCGAAGCCCGCGCCGAGTTAGCAGCCTGCCAACCGGCCAACCGACTCTTTTCTTCATCGGTCAGGTCGCGGCCGTACCGTAGCATAAGCGATGCCAGCCGCCCCACCGGTAGCGAGTACGTCTGAAATGGGTCGTGTTGCACCACATAACTCGCCAGCCGACCCACCGACACCGCCCGGGCCGCCGTCAGAATCGGGTCCTGAGCCGGGCGCAGGCTATCGGTTAGCGTTGGGGGTATCTTCCGGTTTTCGGCACTGGCCATGTCGTACACAAACGAAGCCGCGTTGTAGCGATTGGTATTGCTAATCCATTGCTCCACCAGCGGAAACACAGCCTCTCCCCCCTGCTGCCGGAACTTGCGAAACGGAGCCGCATATGCCGTGTACACCCGGCTGAACACCGACGCGGGCGACTGCCCCGATACCTGCTCAGAAAGCCGCGTGGCATCGACTGGGCTTTGCCGGGCTTCGAAGGCTTTGTAGCGGGCAAACTGCCGGTTTACCTGCGCATTAACACCCCCAAACGTAAACGGTACCGCCGACCGGAAGAGCGAGTCGGCATCGAGGTTGATTGTGAGCGTGCCGGGGGCAGCCAGAAACGCCGTGCGGACCGGCCCAAATGCCAGCGACATTTCTTCCTGATCCAAAACAAGGGGCATTTTTACGGCAAACGTACCATCGGGGTTAAGCGGAGCCGGCCGGATGAGCTCGGCCTCCGACCGAAGCATATTGTTGCGGCTGATGAGCACATTGGGCGACTGCCGGTAGAGCTGAGGGGTCAGATTACGGATACGGCCCGAAATCAGAACCGAGTCGGTCTGAGCCCAGGCTGCCGGTGCCAGTAACCAGATGAAAAGCAGATAACGGAGCATACGTGATTGAAGCGTTGAACAGAAACCGGTTCGGGAAAGACGGCCCCAAAAATAGACAAGTGGCACCTATTCACAAGGTGCCAACAGAAATGGTTATCTTTGCAGAAATTCAGACAGTAAACGAACCGACGGTAGACAGCAGACGAACTACCTGACGTTTCTTTGTCCAACGTCGTAGAGACCATGTTCGAAAATCTTCAGGATAAACTCAATAAGGCCATCAAGACCCTCAAAGGGCAAGGCCGCATCACCGACATCAACGTAGCGGCCACCATCAAAGAGGTACGCCGGGCCCTGACCGATGCCGACGTAAACTACAAGGTAGCCAAAGAAGTAACCGACCGGGTAAAGGAAAAAGCCCTCGACCGCAAGGTACTCATTGCCGTAGAGCCGGGTCAGTTGTTTGTGAAAATTGTTCAGGAAGAACTAACCGAACTGATGGGTGGTCAGGCGGAGTCGATCAATACCAAAGGCGACCCCGCTGTTATCCTGATTGCGGGTTTGCAGGGGTCGGGTAAAACCACATTTTCGGGCAAACTGTCGGCTTATCTCAAAAAACAGGGCCGGGGTGTGCTGCTCGTAGCCGCCGACATTTACCGCCCGGCCGCTATCGATCAGCTCAAAGTGCTGGGCGAGCAGGTGGGTGTAGAGGTGTATGCCGAGCCAGAAAATAAAAATGCCGTTGAGATTGCCCGCAACGCCATTGCCCACGCGAAGAAAACCGGCAAGAAAATCGTCATCGTCGATACGGCCGGTCGTTTGGCCGTCGATGAGCAGATGATGCAGGAAATCGAGAACGTAAAGGCGGCCATAAATCCCTCAGAAACCCTGTTTGTCGTGGATTCGATGACGGGTCAGGATGCCGTAAACACGGCCAAAACCTTTAACGACCGCCTGAATTTCGATGGGGTGGTGCTGACCAAACTCGATGGTGACGCCCGAGGTGGGGCCGCACTCTCGATTCGGTCGGTAGTGGAGAAACCGATTAAGTTTATCAGCACGGGCGAGAAAATGGAAGCCCTCGACGTGTTTTACCCCGACCGGATGGCAAGCCGGATTCTGGGCATGGGCGACGTGATTTCGCTCGTTGAAAAAGCCCAGCAGGCGTTCGACGAAGACGAAGCCAAGCGGATCAACGCCAAGATGCGGGCAAACAAATTCGACTTCTCGGATTTTCTCTCGCAGTTGCAGCAGATCAAGAAGATGGGTAACATCAAAGATCTGCTCGGCATGATTCCGGGCATGGGCAAAATGATCAAAGACCTCGACATCGATAACAACTCGTTTGCCCCGATCGAAGCCATCATCAATTCCATGACCCCCAAAGAGCGGTCGAACCCCGACCTGATCGACGCGAGCCGTAAAAAGCGGATTGCGGCCGGTAGCGGCACCACCATTCAGCAGGTAAACAACCTCCTGAAGCAGTTCGATGAGATGCGGAAGATGATGAAGAAAATGAACACCATGCAGGCATCTGGCAAGCTGAATAAGATGATGAAATAAACCCATTGAGTGAATGAGCGAATGAGTGACTGGCTCTGTCTGAAATTCACTCAATCACTCATTCGCTCATTCACTCAATCGATATGAAATCAATCGCCCTTTCCCTGTTTCTGTTTTGCCCATTCATCGCCTTTGGTCAGGCTTCGGTGGCGTATTATCCGTTCAACTCGTTTTTGTCGGTGAGCACTAATCCGAACAAGCCCGTTTGGTTCGATGCACGGGTGCAGACCAACACGTTGTTTGGCTCGTTGAGTACTACGTTAGCGCCCATGATCAACGTTCGGCAGACCACCACGGCCAATTACTACGTTGGAGCCAGCGCGCGGTTCAACGCCCTCAACTCACTCGCTGACACCGATGTGCTCGAAGGATACGCTCTGCACGTAGGCGTCCGGGTGGTTCCGCTTACCATTCTGCCCAATGTTCGGGTCGCATTTGAGTTGTCGCCGTTTGCGCGGTCTAATTTCAAGAGCGGCATTTTTTACTCGTATCTGGGGGTAGCGTACCAGTTTAACAAGCGAGTAAAAAATCAATAGATTCTCGGCTAAGCATTCCTCTACGTAGTTTAACGTGAATTATGCATAATGGCTGACGCCAGAGCCTTCGACAGGCTCAGGCTGACTGGCGGCTCTCAAGTTTATAGTCAGCCTGAGCCTGTCGAAGGCCCTGGCGTCAGCAATCATTTGTTCAACAGCTAGTTGTAATACAAATTATCCGTAAATCACGTTAGTTTACTACTATAAAAACCCGCCCGAAATCAGTTTAAAACCTGACTTCGGGCGGGTTTCGTTTGAAGCGGTCTCCTTAACGAGCCAGTACGAGTTTGGCTCCACTTCCAAAGCGTAGCAGCCCGCCCGCTTCATACCGAATCTGAAGCGCTTCGCCCATACCCCGATCCGGGATCATGATCACGTGCCGAATCAACACGGGATCCGTAATGAGCGGTACCCGATCACACGACCAGATGGCGGGGTTTGTCCAATCGCCAGCCTGAATTGTTACCATTCCGTTGCACGGAGGGGCAACGCCCAGGGTACGGAAGGTAAGCGGCTGATTGTTGATGGGGGCCACATTGCCATTGCCACAATCATAGAAAACCATCCACTCGTAGGCGGTTCGGGGGGTAAGATTGGTCAATGTGTAGGAGACAGGATCGTACGTAGCCTGATTCGAGACCAATACGGTAGTCCAGGTACCGCTCCCGGCGACCCGATACTTAATTACCGGTAGAATACCCAATGGCCGGGGCGAACTGGCGTGGCTCCAGGTTAACCGGGCGGCTGTTTCACTAATTCGATCGGCATACACCCGATTCAGAACCGGACAAGACGTTGTGATATAACGTGGCGGAGTCCAATCTGAATACAGATCATTACCACAGGCATTTCTGAACTGGAGCTCATAAGTTGTGTTGGGCGTCAGCCCGGCTAAACTATTAGCAGCCCCTGTAAACGACCGCGTTGTCCACGCATCCCTGCCAATCCGATACCGAACTTCGTATATATTGGGCTGCACGATATACAGTTTGATGGTATCGGCCAGTGCCTGAATCGAGCTAATAAAAAATGTTCCGCTACAACGTGTCCGGAAGAATGAGACAGGACTAAAGTCATTTGCACCCGCGCATGTGCTACGCACTTTCCATTCAACTAGCGCATTGTTGGCAAGCCCGCCAAGCGTAAAGTTTGTGCCCGACACCACGATGCTATTCCAGTTCCCGCCTACAACCCGCCACTGTAGCTCTGATGTCGCATTTGTGGTGCGCCAACTGAGCACCGCCTGATTAGCCGACACCGTTTGATTCAGATCGCTAACCAAGGTACAGGAAGCAGGGCCCGGACAGGCTGAGGCCGAAAACTGATACGTATTTGACGTACTGGAACTAATACCATTACAATTGCTCTGCACGTAATATTCAATCCAGGCCCCAGAGGGCAGATTATACAGGTAGTACGAATTGTACGGTGTTGAATACGCTGTCCATTGACCATAATTTACCCGAATCCAAACCGTATACGTGGTTCCGGGCGAACAGCCCCCTCGCCATTCAAGGGCGGTGGAGTTACAATCTGAGCGAGCCGTGAGTGCTGTTGGCTGGCTACACTGCGTGTAAAAGGTTTGCGGTTGACTAAAGGCCGCGTTGGCCGACGTCGAACAAACCGCCCGTACCCGCCATTCATAGTTGGTAGCCGGAGCTAAGCCCGTCAGCGAGTGGATGTATGTTTCAACTTGTGTGCTCGACCAGTTAGCCGCCCCAACAGCGCGCCAGCTTACTTCATACTGACCATACACAAAGTCGCCTACGGGGCCCGCCCAGGCTATTGAGGCCTGATTTGTCCCCACGCAAAGGGTACTTAGTCGGGTCGGGGGCGCACAAGACGTGGTGAACGATTGCAGCGGCCCATACGACGGTGCCTGACCGCTCAAGCAGTGCACCGCAACTTGCCATTCGTAGGCCGTGTTCTCGGTTAAGCCTTCCAGACTGACGACACTCTGAACGTTCACATTAGCGATAGTATTCCAGACCGATGCCCCCGCCGGACGCCAGCGTACGTCTGCGTTAACGAATGCCGAGTAAGACAACAGCGCCCGGTTTGCTTCCGCAATGGCTTTATAACTAATGTAGCCTGTCTCACAATCATTTACTACAAATGATTTGCCGCCAACAAAAGCACTGGTTGCCCCATTGATACACACCGACTGCACCTGCCATTCGTAGGTTCCGGCGGTAGCAAAAAACTGCCGTGAACTAGGTTGAACATCATTGGCCACCTGCCATTCTGTTAAGCTCTTGTTATCGGCCGTAATAGGCCGCCAACGAAGATTATAACTTGTGTTTGGCGCGGTGGTCCAGGAAAAATTCTGATATGGCACCGATTCGTAGCTGTAAAACCCCGTAGCCGACAAACCCGTTGGGGCCGAGCATATCGTTTGAAACGAACTGACGGAAGAATAACCCGACTGAAGATTATTGCATTGCGCCTGGAGCTGCACCTCGTACGATGTATTATCGACTAATCCGGTCAGAACGTAAGGCGACTGCGGCAGGTCTGCTACGGTATTCCAGAATGTACTACCGGCAGGTCGCCATTGCAACGTGTACCGCGCATTTGTTACCCCGCCGGGATTCCAGGCGATCGTGGCAGCATATGAGCTACCGGCCGTTATGGACGTAACCGTCGGGGTAGAGCAGTACGTACTAAAGGTTTGAATAGGAGAAAAATCTGAGTTGAGCCCGCCGAAACAGCCGGTGGCCACCCGCCATTCGTAGCGACCTGCCAATCCGGCTACATTGATCGACGACGCCCCCGGAACCGCAACCGAATTCCAGTTGGCTGTACCCTGCAATCGATACTGCAACGTGTAACCGGCCACATTTCGGTTCTCCTTCCAATAAAAATACGTCGATGTACCGCCGGTGGAAACATTCAGATCGGTAGGTACAAAACAATCAGAGTTGAACCGTTGGCTCGGAGAAAAATCACTCATCACCTCACTTGAGCAGAAAGAGGCAGCCTGCCATTCATAAGCTGTGTACGGCGTTAAACCCGTAAGCGCATACGGCTGATAGGCAAAAGCAGGAGACAGAATCCAGTCAGTGGCTCCTACTACCCGGTATCGAATCTGATATTTGTTCCGATAGTCGCTGTCTGAAAAGTTAAGATCGGCCCGGGTAGGTGTAACGTTCTGGCTGGCAAAACCGTAAAGTGCGTTTCGGCAGGTTGTTGAAAACGAACTACCACTGGTAAAGGTACTGCTATTACTCGCCGAACACTGGTAGGCTACACCCCACTCGTACACCGTATTCGACAGTAATCCCGTCAGACTCACAACTGGCGAGTACGAGTTAGTACTGATCGGTACTGTAGTCCATTCGGCCCCCTGTGGCCGGTAGCGCACCGTATAAGTACGGACGAACCACTCACTGGAATAGTAATTGTCCCAGCGCAACTCAATCGACCGTATGGTATTGTTGTTTGTTCGCAAGTACGAGGCTGGATTCAGGCAGGCTGTGGTGAACGTCTGCAGAGCCGTATAGGAAAAAGACGTGGGCGACTCGGTGCAAACAGATGAAACCTGCCATTCATACGCTGTTTTTTCCTGCAATCCCGTCAGGCTCAGATATTGACTAGTTTGCGGTGGTAAGGTTGTATACGTAGCCGTTCCAAGCGGGCGGTAGCGAACCGAGTACAGACCAACCACCGGACTGATCTCGGACCAGTTTAATCGGGCCGATGTATTTTCTACCTGCGCGGTATATGGGTTCACAATTCGGTTCAACGCACAGGCAGCCGTTGTGAAACTCTCGGTGCCCGAGGGTGCAGAAGCACTGGTTGAAACCGTACAGTAGGTAATCACACGCCACTCGTAAACGGTTTCCGGTTTGAGATTCTGTATCTCCTGCGACGAATTGCCAGTATAGACAGATGGCCCAATCGTACTCCAGGAGGCAACTCCAGAGGGTCTAATTTGTACAGCGTAGTAATTATCGTAAGCCGCATTCCAGCTAAGGTAAGCAGCCTTGAAAGTATAGGTTGCCGACGACCGTAGGTTGGTAGCTGTGTTTGTACAGCTTTGGGTTGTAAAACTAACCGGGGGATCTGTGTACCCAGATACACTTGTATTCTGGCAGTTAGTCTGTACACGAGTTTCGTATTCGGTTTCTGGTGTCAACCCAGACAGGTTTATGGAATAGTCGTAAGGCGTATTATAATTTGGATTGGAGTACACCGAAGACGTTACCCACGGTGAATCAGTCGGATTTTTTCGCCGATACTGTACCTGGTATGAATAGCCATAATCTGCTACGCTGTAGGCACTTTTCCAAACAATCGTAGCCTGCGTTGCCGAAGGAGCCAGGAAGCTCAAGGACGCGGGCCGATTGCAACTTGCAGTAAACGAAAGCGGAGCCGTAAATGACCCTGTCGTATTACCACATACGGCCTGAGTCCGCCATTCATACGTAGCGTTAGGCGTCAGGCCAGTCAACGAATAGCTCATTGTGGAAGCATACGACTCGGACTGTAATACCGAAACCGTTGCCCAATCTCCTCCCTGGGGCCGCCATTGCAGCGTATAAGACGCCCCGAGTGTCACTGGCCAGCGTAAAACGGCCTGCGTTGGCTGCGGCTCCTGCCGGGGATTCAGCACCGTACAGGCTGGCGTGGCAAACGTAGCGGTTGTGGAATACGGCGAACAAACCGACCTAACCCGGTATGTGTAGGTTGTTCCCGGTGTCAGACCCGATAATGTATAGTAAGTGGTAGACCCCGAGGAGCCCGTTATACCGCTTACACTGGACCACGATGCCGACTCACTCGTTTTCAGGTCCACTGTAAACTGCGTAGTTCCTGATGAGCCACTGTAAAAATACCAGCTCAGTGGAGCTGCCGTAACGGATACACTAGATGGCGTGTTGAGGGAAGGGGGCGAACAACCATACGTGGTGGTGAATGAAACGGGGCCACCGTACCACGTTGCTGACCCGGTCGGACGCATCTGCCATTCATAAGCCTGCCCGTCGGTCAGGCCGGTTAAGCCAAAGGTAGTCGTGGGTATTTCCGACGAGATAATCCAGATAGAGGCCCCCTGCTGTCGCCAGCGAACATCGTATGTAGTTGGCGAGGTGGCAGCTATCCAGTTTAACTGAGCCGATGTAGAGCTAATCGTACTCGTGAATGGATTGTATGGAGCGCTTTGGGCAAACGTGTGCTCAATATGGAGCAGAAGCAACCCTACAATTAAGCAGTATGTCAGGTGTGTAAAAAGTTTCTGCATGCAGAAGGGTTCGGTTACTATCGTAGCTATACGGAAAGAGCACGAATGGTTGAAAATTGAGAATTAATTTCCCAACATTCAACCATTCGTGCTCTTTCCGTAAAAATAAAGTTTACTTACATATCCACCGAAAAGGCCGACAGCTTGACAAACTGCCCAACCCGGTCCTGAATTTCTTCGGGCGTGAGGTCAATAATCCGCTCGGCCCCGAATTTCTCCACGCAGAAGCTCGCCATTGCCGAGCCGTAAATAACCGCCCGCTTCATGTTGTCGAACGAGGTGTCGTCGGTTTTGGCGAGGTAGCCAATAAACCCACCGGCAAACGTATCGCCCGCGCCCGTGGGGTCAAACACTTCTTCGAGTGGGAGGGCTGGCGCAAAGAAAATCCGATCGTCCTGAAACAGCAGGGCACCATGCTCGCCTTTCTTGATAATCACGGTTTTGGGGCCCATTTTTCGGATGGTGGCAGCCGCCCGTACCAGCGCATAGTCGCCGGTGAGTTGGCGGGCTTCTTCATCATTCAGCACCAGCACGTCCACCAGGGGCAGCAACGCCTTCAGGTCGTCGTTGGCAATGTCGATCCAGAGGTTCATGGTATCGAGCACAATCAGCTTAGGCCGCTTGGTCAGTCGATCAACCACCATTTTCTGGATAGCCGGCGAGGTATTACCCAGCATCAGGTACTCACAATTCTGATACGATTCGGGGATAACAGGGTCAAAATCACCCATTACGTTTAGCTGTACCTCTACCGTATCGCGGGTGTTCATATCATTGTGGTACTTACCCGACCAGAAGAACGTTTTCTCGCCCTGCCGAATCTGAAGGCCCTCGGTATCTACACCGTGACCCTGGAGAATGTCGATCATCGACTGCGGGAAATCGTCGCCCACAACGGCCACCAGATTATTGGGCCGCACAAAGTACGAAGCTGAGAGGGTGATGTAGGTGGCGGCTCCACCAATGATTTTATCTGTTTTGCCAAAAGGGGTTTCGAGTGCGTCGAACGCAACGGACCCGACCGTTAGTAAACTCATCCGTTTCTTGCTGTTAAAGGGACAAAGATAGGGATAGAATCAACCCGTTCACCGACACCCGTTTAGGAGCCGTTGGGCAGCCGCACCCCCAATCCGTACAAAGGCCCGCCCGTTGTCAGTATTTCCGATGTCCAATCCTCTTTTTCCTTCACAACCTACGGGTGCCCCACGGCCCCTCAACTATTTCTCTCCTATGCCCCAATTCTCGTTTAACCGGCGTCAGTTTTTACAGGGAACATCGGCCTCCCTGGCCCTGACGGCCCTGGGTTTCGATGGCCCAGCCATGCCGCTGTCGCCCAATGCCAAAACCTACCGGGTATCGCTCATCGGCACCGGTTGGTACGGAAAAAGTGATCTGTTTCGCCTGATTCAGGTAGCACCGGTTGAGGTAGTTGCCCTCTGCGACCCCGACCGGAATCAGCTCGAAAAAGCGGGCGAGCTGGTGAGTCAGCGGCAGGCATCGAAGAAAGTACCCAAACTCTACGGCGACTACCGCAAGATGCTGGCCGAACAACCCGCCGACATTGTCCTGATTGGCTCACCCGACCACTGGCACGCCCTTCAGGCTATTGATGCCGTGAAAGCCGGGTCGCACGTATATGTGCAGAAGCCCATCAGCGTCGACGTGATCGAGGGGGAGGCTATGGTAGCCGCAGCCCGCAAATACAACAAGGTAGTCCAGGTGGGTACGCAGCGGAAAAGCACTCCGCACCTGATCGACGCGAAGAAAAACATTGTGGATGCCGGTTTGCTGGGCAAGATTTCGCACGTAGAAATGTGCTGCTACTTTCACATGCGCGCCAACGGCAACCCGCCTACCGAGCCCGTACCCGCCTTTTTCGACTACGAAATGTGGACCGGCCCCGCCCCCATGCGCCCTTACGATGGGCTACCGCATATCCGCTGGTGGCGTACCTTCAACGAATACGGCAACGGCATTATGGGCGATATGTGCATTCACATGTTCGATACCGTTCGGTGGATGCTCAAACTCGGCTGGCCCAAGCGCATTTCCTCAACGGGTGGCATTCTGGTCCAGAAAGAAGGCAAATCGAATATTGCCGACACGCAATCGGCCGTGTTTGAATACGACAACCTCAACTGCGTTTGGCAACACCGCTCCTGGGGCACTCCCAACAACCCCGAATACCCGTGGTCGTTTACGCTTTACGGCGACAAAGGCACGCTATGGGCCAGCACCATGCAGTACGACTTTGTACCCGTCGATAAAAACGGCCCCACCAAAGGCGAGAAGATTCACAAAGACGTGGTGTACGAAAAAGAAAAGTACCCCGAAGACCTGAAAGAAGAACGGATTGAGCTCAACGCAGCTCCGGCCACCCGCCTGCATATGCTCGACTTTATCAAAGCCATCGAAAACAACAGCCGCCCGGTAGCCGACATCGAAGAGGGCCACATCTCAACGGCAAGCTGCCTGCTGGCCAATATTTCGATGAATCTGGCCGGCCGGCCGCTTGTGTACGACCCCAAAAAGCGGGTTGTTGTGGGCGACAAAGAAGCCACTGCCATGTTGCAACGACCCTACCGCAAGCCCTGGCAACACCCCGACCCTAACCGGGTATAAGCGGGTTTTCGCGCCCGAACGTGGGTTTGTAAAGAGGAGCGGGTAACTTTGTGGCGGCTGGTAAAGCCGATAGAGCCGCAACGTTACCCGCTCAATTTATGATCACAGAAACCCCTTCCCACTACGACCACCTGGAACAGATGTCGGTACACGACCTGCTGGTTGGGATCAATAACGAAGACAAAACGGTACCCTTAGCCGTTGAGAAAGCCATTCCGCAGATCGAAGCACTCGTGGCCGCCACCGTCGACCGGATGCGGGCCGGTGGGCGGTTGTTCTACATCGGTGCGGGTACAAGTGGCCGCCTGGGTGTGGTCGACGCGTCGGAGTGCCCACCTACGTATGGCGTACCGTTCGACATGGTTATTGGCCTGATTGCCGGGGGCGACGGTGCCATCCGCAAAGCCGTTGAATTTGCCGAAGATGACCCCCAGCAAGCCTGGCACGACATGCAGGCTTATAACCTGACCCCGCAGGATGTAGTGGTGGGTATTGCGGCTTCGGGTCGTACGCCCTACGTCATTGGCGGGTTGCAGCAGGCCCGCGCGGCCGGTTGCGTTACGGGTTGCGTGGTGTGTAATCCGGGCTCGGCAGTAGCGGCCGCCTGCGAGTTTCCGGTGGAAGTGGTAGTAGGCCCTGAGTTTGTCACGGGCAGCACCCGCATGAAATCGGGCACGGCTCAGAAACTGGTGCTCAACATGCTGTCGACGAGTGTCATGATTCAGCTCGGCCGTGTGAAAGGCAACAAAATGATTGATATGCAACTGAGCAACCATAAGTTGCAGGACCGGGCCGCCCGCATGGTCGAAAACGAGCTGGGTGTATCGCGCGAGGAGGCCGAAGCCCTGCTGGCCCAGTTTGGCAACGTCCGGGGGGCTATTGAAGGGTATCACCGGCGGTAAGCTTGCAGTTTACGGTTTAGAGTTTTTAGTTTATAGTTTTTGGTTAGAGAGTTAGCATTCTGTATTCCCCCAACAACAAACTATTCAGCATGAAAGCCATTCGACTGACCGAAGTTCATCAGCCCGCTGTACTAACCGACCTACCCACACCCGAAGCCGGGCCGGGTCAGGTGCTGATTAAGCTTAAAGCGGCTGCTCTTAATCACCGCGACGTGTTTGTGCAACAGGGCCTTTACCCCGGCATGAAACTCCCCGTAACGCCCGGCTCCGACGGGGCGGGTGTGGTTGAAGCCGTGGGCGACGGGGTTGATGCACAACTGGTTGGTCAGGCGGTGGTGATAAACCCCGGCCTCAACTGGGGCAACGACCCCCGTTTTTACAGCCGGGATTTTCGGATTCTGGGTATGCCCGACGACGGTACGTTTGCCGAATACATTGCTGTACCTGCGCAATATGTGTATCCCAAACCCACGCACCTGTCGTTTACCGAAGCGGCTGCGCTCCCCCTTGCTGCCCTTACGGCCTGGCGGGCGCTCATGACGCGGGCCGCCCTACAACCGGGCGAACGCGTTCTGGTAACGGGAATTGGGGGTGGGGCCGCCCTGTATGCTCTTCAGCTGGCGGTAGCCGCCGGTGCTGAAGTGTGGGTCACGTCGGGCTCCGATGAGAAACTGGCCCGGGCAGGAGTGCTGGGAGCTAAGGGTGGTGTTAACTACCACGACGCCAACTGGCACAAAAACCTGATGGAAGCTACCGGCGGAGGAAAAACAGGCTATTTCGATGTAACCATCGACAGTGCCTCAGGCCCCGATTTTGCCAAGCTGCTCGACACGGCTACGCCGGGCGGCCGAATTGCTGTGTTTGGCGGCACAACCGGCAACATCACCAACGTGCCGCCTTCGAAGCTTTTCTTTAAGCAACTGAACATTTTCGGGAGCACCATGGGCAGCGATGCCGAGTTTGCCGCCATGCTTGCGTTTGTCAATCAACACGGGTTGCAACCTACCGTAGATGAGGTGTTTGCCCTGGCCGATGCCGAGCAAGCCCTCCGAAAAATGGAGTCAGGTAAGCAGTTTGGCAAAATTATTCTGGCCGCCGAGTAAGGTTTTGCTCACTTTTTTCGTATGAGTTGTACACATAAATGCCAGTTATCCACAATCAACTTGTGGATAACTGGCATTTTCTATGGAAATACGAGAGATTAAGCACCAAAAATGAAAGCATGGGCACTTATATCTGCAAGTCGAGCCAAAACATATTGCCGTTAAACAGGCTGCTATACAAGACAGCCGCCCGGCTCCTTCACTGAGGAGCCGGGCGGCTGTCGTTTTGAACCCTTGAAGCAACTCAGGCTTTTTCCTTTTTCAACTTGTCGCGTAGCTGAAACAGCTCGTCGCGCAGGCGGGCCGCTTCCATAAAGTCGAGCTCTTTGGCGGCTTTCTCCATGCGGGTTTGCGTCTCCCGGATAAGCTGCTCCAGGTCGCTTTTGCCCATGTACTGCACCACGGGGTCGGCGGCAATCCGAATTTCGTCGGGTTCCACATAAAACTGCTTCGGCTTGGAGTCGGCCACTTTGGTTTGACCCAGAATCGACTCACGAGACTTCAATACCGTGGTTGGCGTAATGCCGTGTTTCTGGTTATACTCCATCTGAATGGCCCGGCGTCGGTTGGTCTCGTCGATAGCCTTCTGCATGGAACCCGTAATCGTATCCGCGTACATAAGCACCTTGCCGTTGGCATTACGAGCGGCCCGGCCAATAGTCTGAATCAACGACCGGATGTCGCGCAGGAACCCTTCTTTGTCAGCATCCATAATGGCCACCAGCGACACCTCCGGCAAGTCGAGGCCCTCGCGCAAGAGGTTTACCCCTACGAGTACATCGAACGCGCCGAGCCGGAGGTCGCGCAGAATTTCGACCCGGTCGAGGGTTTTGACTTCGGAGTGAATGTATCGGGTTTTGATACCCACGCGCTCCAGGTACTTGCTCAACTCCTCGGCCATGCGCTTGGTGAGCGTGGTTACGAGCACCCGTTCCTGCTTTTTGATGCGCGCGTCAATTTCTTCGAGCAGATCATCAATCTGGTTGAGGCTCGGGCGTACCTGAATTTCGGGATCGAGCAGGCCCGTGGGTCGAATGAGCTGCTCAACTACCACACCTTCGCTTTTGCGGAGTTCGTAGTCCGACGGCGTTGCCGACACGTAAATGGTTTGCCCGGCCAAATCTTCAAATTCCTGAAACGTAAGCGGCCGGTTGTCCATGGCACTCGGCAACCGGAAACCATAGTCGACCAGGGCGGTTTTGCGGGAGCGGTCGCCCCCCCACATAGCCCGAATCTGCGGGATGGTCACGTGGCTCTCATCCACCACGAGCAGAAAATCGTCGGGGAAATAATCGAGCAGGCAGAACGGGCGTTGGCCAGGTTTACGCCGGTCGAAATAACGCGAATAGTTTTCGATACCGGAGCAGTACCCCAACTCGCGCATCATTTCGAGGTCGAACTCGGTGCGCTCTTTGATGCGCTCGGCCTCCTGCTCGCGAAACTCGCTTTCAAAATACCGAATCTGTGCCACCAGATCGTCCTGAATTTCATGAATAGCCCCATTGAGCGTGTCGCGGCCGGTCACAAACAGGTTAGCCGGGAAGATGGTCACCAGCCGCTCTTCGGAGATCCTTTTACCCGATGCTGGGTCGATGCGCTGAATGGTCTCGATTTCGTCGCCGAAGAAGATAATGCGGTAGGCAAAATCGGCATAAGCCACAAATACATCGACGGTATCGCCTTTAACCCGGAAGTTACCCCGGCTAAATTCGCCCTCGGTACGGCTGTACAGAATCTCAACAAGCTTATGCAGAAACTGGTTTCGGCTCATGGTCTCACCTACCCCAATCCGCACCACGTTGTTCTTGAACTCTTCGGGGTTGCCCATACCGTAAATGCACGACACGGACGCCACTACCACCACATCGCGCCGACCGCTCATCAGGGCCGACGTAGCCGCCAGCCGCAGCTTATCAATCTCCTCGTTGATGGCCAGGTCTTTCTCGATGTACGTGTTGGTTGTCGCGATGTACGCTTCGGGCTGGTAGTAGTCGTAGTACGAGATAAAGTACTCAACGGCATTGTTGGGAAAAAACTGCTTGAACTCGCCATAGAGCTGGGCCGCCAGAGTTTTGTTGTGGCTCAAGACCAGCGTAGGTCGATTTAGCTGGGCAATGACGTTGGCTATGGAAAACGTTTTGCCCGATCCCGTCACCCCCAGCAATACCTGAGCGGGTTCGCCTTCCCGAATCCCTTTGAGCAGTTCGCCAATGGCTTTGGGCTGATCGCCGGTAGGTTGAAATTCAGAAGTTAGTTCAAAGTTCATCAGCGTTGGTTGTCATTCAACCCCGCTTTCCGTTGGCGGGGAGAATCTGGCTAATTTACGAAAAAACCCCTTTTTTGCCAAAGGGGTTTTCGAAATAGGCGCACCGTACCGAGTGGTTCCAACCTCAGCCGCCTTGACCGGTTTGCCCATTCAAACGCCCAGAGAAAGCTAGTTGCTGCCAACGCCTTCTGGGCTATGGTATTACTCAGATTAGAACCAACAGGCAAGCAGTATGCTGGCCCGCATCGGCACTATCTGTTCTACAGCTTCACTGTCTGGTCGGCCCATGAAGCAGAACCTGAATAAATAGATACGCTGGTATTCAAGTGCTTCAAAATCGTAATCGTGCAGATTATCGTGATGACATTGAACGTGGGAATGATAAAAATGACCGGAATAACGGAATAGCCGAGCAGCGCCATAGCGACTACCTTAGCCGTTAAGGCAGTCATTAAGATGGATAGAAAGACAAAATATACCGGACAAAGCAGATAGCCCAACTGTTTTTTTCGGATAAACAAAACAGCCGTAATGAATCCAGCCGGCAGCAGGAGTCCCAAGTCGAAACCCTGTACAATCAGGGTTGTATAGTGTTCAACCTGCACCGGAACAATGGTGCCGTTGAGCAAAGGCGGAAGTACAACGCTTAACCATAGCAAACCAATAGCCACTGAATTAAGGATCAGAAAGCCGCCTGTTGCTTTCAGGGGTGTCGATGGGCTAAAGGCCGTTGGCAACTGGTGAACCTCAAAGGAAAGGAGAGTGATCAGGAAAGCATAGAAGGAAAGTCCCAGCAAAATCACATACCCGATAAATAGGCTGTTGTACATGCCCATGGCGGTGTAAAAGAGGTAGGTAACCAGAAAGTAGCCTAACGTTCCTGCCAGCAGATAGCGTCCCCGAAGCGAGCCTTTTCGGGCCAGCAGGAGCGAGAAGAGCAAAAGTGGAACCGCCAGAAATAGGGTGATATAGTCCTGCGCAATGCCCTGCGGTGCTACTTCGGCCGACATGTCCTTGTATAGCCCTTTCCCGTAGATAGTAACTACATTCCCTCTGATTGATGTGTAGGGATAAGGGCCGCCCCCTTCATCCGAAAATATACCAGCGGATGTGGCAATTATTGCCATCAGAGCGACCAGAATAACCAGTGCGGTTAACGTTTTTTGGTAGGGCAGGTTATGATTGGGCAGCATAATTGGTGAAGCAGTGTCTCGGTAACGGTGATCGTTACCAGACAGACAAAGCTACCCGCAAGGCAGGCTTCAAGTGTTGACTTCAATCATTCGGGAAGATGATCTGCGGCCGCTTATTCTATGGTTGTCAGAGGGTATCTCAAACAGCTTATCGCTCACAAAGGCTGTTTTCTATGCGGGCAGTCGCACCACAAACTGCGTTCCCTCACCCTCCACACTCTCCACCTCCATGGTGCCACCGTGCCCTTTGGTCACAATATCATAGCTCAGGCTCAGGCCCAACCCCGTGCCCTCGCCCGTGGGCTTGGTGGTGAAAAAAGGCTGGAAGATTTTGGCCCGAATGGGTTCGGGGATGCCCATGCCGTTGTCGCGTACACAGACCACTACCCGATCCGTCTCTCGACGGGTGCTTACCCAGACGGTGGGCTGATAGTGCTCCCCAGCTTGTTCGCTCCGTTGCTCAACGGCATAGAACGCATTGTTGTAGAGGTTCAACAACACCCGGCCGATGTCCTGGGCAACCACTTGCACGGGTGGCAGGTCGGGGTCAAAATCGGTCACAATCTGACAGGTAAACCGGGGCCGGTCGGGGTCTCCGGCTTTGTCTTTCGCGCGCTGTCCGTGGTAGGCTAGTTTGATATATTCGTCGGCCAGGGCGTTAAGATTGGTGGGGGTTTTCTCGCCCGTACTGGCCCGGCTGTGCTCCAGCATACCCCGCACAATAGATCCCGCCCGCTTACCATGATGGGTAATTTTGCCCAGGTTTTGCCGGAGGTCGTCGGCTAAGGCCAGCACATCGTCGGTATGCCCGGCCTGCGCTTCTTCCTTCAGTTCATCGAGCAGTTCGGTACTTACCTCCGAGAAATTATTGACAAAGTTGAGCGGGTTCTGAATTTCGTGGGCAATACCGGCCGTGAGTTCGCCCAGACTGGCCAGTTTTTCTTTCTGGATAAGCTGGGCCTGGGTGGCTTTCAGGTCGACAAGGGCTGTTTCGGCTTTTTGCCGTTGCGCGCTGATCTCGTCACGTTGTTTCTGGAGCAACCCATTCGCTTTTTGTTTGTGTCGATTGTTCCGGTACAGAATCAGGGCAATCAGCACCAGCACCACAATGCCGCCCACCAGGGCATACATGGTGATACGGGTCCGGTAAGCCTCTTCGAGCCGTTGTGCATCTTCCTGACGCATCCGTTCGTTGAACTCTATGTTCTGGAAGTTCTTTACCTTTTCTTCGTTTACGAGGCTGTCTTTGGTGGCAGAAGCCAGCTTTAAATAGGCCAACGCCTGGCGGGGATCGGTTGGCTCGTACAGTTCGGACAGAAAGGCGTACGCATTGGTTACTTTCCGCAGAATAGCGCTGGATTTAGCAACCTCCAGCGATTTCCGGGCGTAATGCAGCGCCGAGTCGGGCCGGTTGGTTTTCTGAAATACCTCGGCTAATTCGTAATACATCTGACTGAGCAACCGGTTGTCGCCAAAGGCGATACACGCCGGAATACTCTGCCGGTAGTAGCTCAGTGCCTGCGGGTAGCGGCCCATTTGTTTGTACACATTGGCCAGGTTCGATAGCTCAATGTAGATGTCTTTACTGTTCCGTTTTACACCCAGTGCATACGCAAGCTGGTCGTATTTGAGGGCCGAGTCGAGTTTGGTCTGGTTGGCGTAATTATAGCCCATATTGAGCGTTGCCATCTGCCGCAGTTCGTCGTTGTCCAACCTGTCGGCAAAAACCCGGGCTTTGTTGAAGTATTCAATTGATCTGGCCCAATTCGCCTGTTCTACGTAGAGATTACCCAGGTTATTATTGGTTCGGGCTAACACGTCCAGGTCGTTTTCGGCTTCGGCCACGCTGATGGCCGCCAAATGAGCCTGTAGCGACCGGTCATAGTTTCCCGTGATCCGAAAAATAGTCCCCATCCGGTTCAAAATCCGCGCTTCGCCCCGGCCGTAACCGATGTTTTGAGCCAGGCGCAGCCCCTCCTGAATATACTGCATGGCCACAACCGGTTGCGAGTACATGAGCGTCCGGCCCAGCTGTTCCAACATCAAGACGCGGGTAGTGTCGGGCAGGGGTTCGCTCAGGCGTTTCTGGAGACTATCGGACAGGCTTTGCTGGGCCATAACTGGTATCAGCCCAATACATAAACAAACCAGCAGTAGATATAAGCGCATAGGCGGAATGGGTAGCACAACCAAATATAAACCATGAATATACTCAGGCTGACGAACGCGACTATATTTGTTTCATTATCAGCCATATCCCATATGAAACGGCTCCTCATCCTGGCTATATGCGGCCTGCTTGCCCATGCAGTTACAGCCCAGAAACTCCATGTCATCTATGTGCTGGAACAGGACAGCCTCCAGGTGGGTCTGGTAAACCTGCGTAACGAAGAGCTGGTGAACGACATAGTCGGGGCCATTCATCGGGGATTGCGCTCGAATCTCCCCCTACAAATCAGTCGACTGGCCCGGCAGACCTTCACCGCAAAGGACCTACAGGATACCCTGGCCCGGCTTAAAACCACTTCCCGCGACATTATTCTGCTTTACTTCAGCGGTTACGGCCTGAAACCCACAAACCCGGCCAGTCGGTTTGCGAACTGGAAACTGGGCGATATGCCCCGTCAGGGACTGCCTATCGAGACTGTTGAGGAATGGGTTGACGCCCGAAATGTACGTCTGGGGCTGATTATCGCCGATTACAGCACAACATTTATCAAAGACCAAACCATACTTAGATCTATGAATACCACGCTGGATTTGACACAGGAGGTTATTCATCAGTTATTTATCCGTCAGTGTGGGTTGGTTAAGCTGGGGAGCGCACTCCCCTCCCGCCCATCCTACGTCAAAACTGGCAACCTGCCCAACGAGCTGTTTCCGGACCCACCCGAAAGGATCTTCGGTTCGGCGTTTACGTACTCGCTCAACGAAGCTTTTCAACAGATATTGACCACTACCTCGCCTGACGAGCTACCCGGCTTATCGTTTGAGTCGTTGAAAAATAGTACCCAGCAATACATCAGGCAGCACATACGCAGCTATAGGCAAGAACCCGTTCTGGACAGTAAGCCATGTCGGGCCATGCCAGTTGCCGCCAAACCGGGACCCGCTCAACAGACTGGCCAAATCCAACGGGTTAATCTAACAGCCGCCCAACCACCCAAATCATCCATACCGGCACCGGCCCGTTACCAACGACTGCGGGTTGACGAAGACGCCTACGACGCACTTCCCCAAAAAATGCTGACGACTACGCGTAAAAACACATCAGGGGCCCGGGATTTGTCGATGTACGCTCCCCCCGTCATCAACCAGGGCTCCAAAAACACCTGCGTGGCCATTGCCATCGGCTATTACATGCGCACTATTCTGGAAGCCCGCCGACGCAACACCACCGACAAAACCCGCAAACTCGCCCTGAGCTATTCGCCGTTTTACCTCTACAATCAGGTCAAAGACCCGAACGATGAGAATTGTCTGTTCGGCGTTGATGCTGGCAGAACACTCGACTACCTAAAGAATGAGGGGCTACCGTTGTTCGCCAATAAGCCGGGTTCAGGGGCTACGCAATACAAAAACCCCTCACTCTGCCTCAACAGTGGGGCCGATACGCGGGACGCGAACCAGTCGGCCCGTATTCTGGATTACGTGAAACTATTCCGAACGACCGAAGCCGGAGCGGCCAAAGTACAGGCTACCAAGAGCGCGCTGGACGAGTTTTCGCCGGTAGTCGTTGGGGTTCAAACGACCCGCTCCCTGGAAAATCTGACGTTCAGCCGGACCTTCTTCAGTAAAATGGGTAAACGGGTGGTAGAGCTGGTGTCGCAGGAAGAGCGTGAGGGTACTACCTGGCGGCCGCAGGATGCCAACACCTTGTCTTTTGGCCATGCCATGTGTGTGGTAGGCTACGACGACAACGCGCAGGGCAAAGGCAAAGGGGCCTTTAAACTAGTGAATAGCTGGGGAACCTGGTGGGGCGACGACGGTTATTTCTGGATTTCGTACGAGAACTTTGGCAAGTTTGCCAAGTACGGGTATCAGGCCTATTTGCGGCCAGACAATACACTGGATAGAAGCAACTTAGAAGTCGATCTAACGTTTTTTCGGGGCATTTACGAGTACCGAACGCTACCCGTTCAGGCTCAGAGGCTCCCAAACGGCTACCCCATGTACAGGCTTACCAGCCCAATGCGGCCGCAGGACAAGTTTAAGTTCAGCGTTCAGGTGAACCGCCCCACTTATTTGTACATGATTACGGCCAGTTCGGCCGAAGATACAGTTAAACGATTGCTACCAGCCACCGGCAGAAAGCTCATTATCAGCCCCAACCTCAAAACGATTTACCCACAAAATGAATTTCTACAGCTCGAAGGCAAACCCGGCCAAGAGTACTCGCTGTTTCTGTTTGCATCGTCCGAACTACCCGCCGATGTCCTGGAAGAGTACCGAATGAATCTCCAACGATTAGCAAAAAGCCTATTTCCTGCCCGCTTCAATGAGGTTTCAAACGTGCGGTTTGTCTCCCCTCGCCGAATCGACTATAAGCAGAAGAAAATAGGCTTTTTTGTTGCTAACCAGTATATCAACCTCCTGGCTCGTACCGACGCCCGATGGGTTGTACCGCTTTTGGTGACGATAGATCACCGCCAGTAGCGGTTACTTCTTACGCCCCCAAACAAGGTACCCAATCAGCAGGCCTACAACCAGGCCAATCAGGACCGAAAAAAGGTCTATGTTACTCCCCAGACTTCCGCCATCGCGGCCGCCGGCCTGATCGGGACCAAACGCCAATACAGGCACTGAAACAGAGCAGAGTGTAGCGGTAATGATTTTTTTCATGGTCTTAAAGCGAAAAAGGTTTAGGAATACTAAAGGTAGAAAACTTAAGTAAAAATGCTACTCATCGACCACCAAAGCCAGCAGGCCCCCTTTTACGGCCATGCGCGACACCTTCCGGTGCGGCAGGCTATCGGGAAGTTGCACCTCGCGCCATTGTTTGGTTTTGGTATCGAACGCCCACAGATCGGTGCCCCGGCTTTCGAGCAGCGTGCCGTTGGGGGTCCAGGCATTGTAGTGTTCACAATCGGGGTCGCTCTCGGTCAGGTCGCGCACCTGTCGGCGGGTCGGGTCGTAGAGCCGGATAAGCCATTTGGAACCCACCTGCTGCACAAAGCTCAGGGCTTTCCGGCCCGGCACCAGGTGCAGCGAACGGCCAATCTGGGTAGCCAGGGTGGTATCGAGCCCGGTTCTTAGATTTTTGTACCGGAGCGAGTTTAGCTCGCCCGGCCGTGGGGTCGCGAGCACAAACACGGCTACCTCGGTCGGGCTCAACCAGGCCTGATACCCAATTTTACCCGTTTGCTGCGACGCCAGCATGAGGGTTGTTTTAGTCGGGTCAGCGAGAGCATACCGCACCAAATCCTGATCGCCGTTGGCTTTGCGCTGCACAATGCACGACAGGTACGCGCCCCCTGGCACTACCGTGGGCGAATACTCCAGATCGGGCGTGCGGGTAATCTGGGTACGGGTGTTTTTGAGCACATCGTACGCCCAAATGTCGGTTTGCCCATCGGGCATCATCGAGGTGTAGTACAACCGGGGCTGCGTCGGGTGGAAAAACGGCTGATTATCGTAACCGGGCTTCGCCGATATGTTGCGCGGGTTTGAGAGGGTAACCCGACCCGCCTGCTCAGTGAGGTCGAGCAGGTAGATTTCGGTGCCGGGCTGGGCCAAAGCGGCTATCGTGAGTAAGCAAAGAAGAGAGGAGAATATCAGTTTAGGCATAGGACGGTGGTACGTTTAACCAGTTCTAAACGGGAGTAGCTCGTGCCATTTTCCCGGTTGTTGCCAAGTTAAACGCTCCTCCGTAGAAACCCAAAAAGGCGTCTGCTATAGCCTTTCCCTGATCGGCACCCAACGGTTTAAGCATCTTTCCACTAACCAGCTGCGGCCCGGTCGTCTCCAACTGGCCCGTTCACACTGAGCCTATTATCCGCGGTTGGTACCCGTACCGGCAGGTATGCTGACGGTCTTCGCTGGTGGCAGTAAGCGTAACAGCGAGCTTACGCACCACCCAGGCTTACCGTCACGTAAAAAGTGGCCTTTGTCCATGCGTTTGTCCATTCCCTAAACTTGACAATTGGGCGCAGAAAGGAGTCATTGGCGGTTCGTATCCTACGCTGATAAACGCCTTCCCATGAAACACCTTTTACACGTTTCGTCCCTTCCGCACTCAAGCTCTTGCCAATCCCGCCGACCGGCGCAACTACGCCTGTGGTTAACGCTCCTGCTGCTTGTAGGTAGCCTATCGGCCAGTCTGGCCCAGACCGTCAACTGGACCGGTGCGACCAGTTCCAACTGGAATATCGCCAGCAACTGGAATCCAGCCACGGTACCCACGGCGACAAATGATGTGGTAATTTCCTCAACTGCCACTACCCAGCCCACCCTGAGTACTACAGCCGTAGCTAAATCGGTGGAGGTACGAAGTGGAGCTTCTCTTAGTATCAGTAGCGCAGGGAGTTTAACGGTCAATGGTAATAAAGTTGTGTTAAGTGGCCCTACTACCGCTTTCTACAACGGAGGGACCGTAGTAAACGAAGGGTCGTTGGTACTGGGCAGTACAGGGGCAGTAGGGTTGCATGGCCTTTGGAACGTATCGTCGTTCAGTAATGTGGCGGGGGGTAGCATCCGAATTGACCGGAGCACAATTACAGGCCTGAATAATCAAGGCAACTTTGTCAACTCGGCCAGTATCACCATCGGGGCGTCGGCCACGGTAGGTACGTATGGGCTCACAAACAACAATGGGTCGTTTAGTAATGTAACAGGAGGCAGCATCCAAATTGACCGAAGCAGTCTCTACAGCCTGTTAAATACCGGCCTCAACGGCAGCAATGCCAGTTTCATCAATTCGGCCAGTATCACTATTGGAGCATCGGCCACGGTGGGCGAAACGGCCCTTTATAATGAGGTAGCATTTACCAATACCGCAACCGGAAGCATCTCACTTGACCAGGGGAGTATTTACTGCTTCAGGAATAATTCGGGTTCCTTTATCAATTCGGGGAGCCTTGCCATTGGAACGTTGACAAGTGGGGGAATCATTGGATTGTGGAATCGAGTGCTATTCACTAACACAGTGGGGGCGCGCATTTTTATTGATCGAGCCACAGGCACCGGACTATTCAATGACCCAGGGAGTAGTATTTCTTTTGTCAATGCAGCAACCATCACCATTGGTACGGGGGTAACAGGCACTGCCATCAATAATCAGGCTACCTTTAATAACCAGGGTTGCCCGGCTCTGATCCAAAGCCTGGGTAACGGGGTGATCACCAACTCGGCTTCATTCTCCAACACAGGCACCATTATCGAGAACGCCAGCGGCAACAGCAACATCAGCTTCAACGGCGGGCTGGTTCAGAACCTCAACGGCGGTAGCTTCACAGTAGCCTCGGGCCCCGCTCCGGTGACAGGTGCGGGGCTGTACTGGCGGGGCTGCACAAGCACGAACTGGAACACGGCCGCCAACTGGTATCCGGCCACGGTACCCACCCCCACCGACAACGTGATTATCCTGCTCGGCGCGGCCAACATGCCCACCCTCAGCACCACAGCGGTGGCCAACTCGGTAGAGGTGCAAAGCGGGGCCTCCCTATCCATCGGTGGCGGAGGAAGCCTGACTATTAATGGGAATAAAACTGTGTCTGGTAACACCACGGGATTCTACAACGGAGGGACCGTAGTAAACGCAGGAGCGCTGATACTGGGCAATTCAGGGTCGGTGGGCCAGCGCGGACTTTGGAATGTATCCTCGTTCAGTAACATGACGGGCGGCAATATCACTATTGACCGGGCCTCGAACCGAGCCTTGCTAAATGACTTAAACGGGAGCTTTGTCAACTCGGCCAGCATCACCATCGGGGCGTCGAATACCGTTACGGCATCGGTTGGATTGGAAAACTCTTCGTCGTTCACTAACCAGACTGGGGGCAGCATCACCATTGACCGGGCCACTTTTGCGGGCTTGAATAATCTATCTGGCAGTAGCTTTATCAATTCGGGTATCCTCAACATTGGCGCAACAGCCAATGTAGGTTTAGTTGGGCTAGGAAATTCCGCGTTGTTCCGAAACGCGTCGGGGGGCAGCATCACCATTAGTCGGGCCAGTGGCGCGGTTCTGAACAATCAAACAGGTGGCATATTTGTCAATTTGGCCTCACTCACCATCGGGGCTGGGGGCTCGCCATCGACAATAGGTCTACGTTCGACAATCAAGGGTGTGCGGCATTTTTGCAGAGCTTAGGAGGTACCATCACCAACACCGCGCCCGGCTCGTTTTCCAACACGGGCACGATTATCGAAAACAGCGGGGGGAATAGTAGTATCAGCTTTAACGGCGGATTGATCCAGAACAACAACGGCGGCTCTTTTACCGTAACCCAGGGCTCACTCCCACTGAGTGTATCGGCCACCAGCGCTACATCTTGCTCAGCGCCCAACGGCTCCATTACCCTGACGGGTCTACAGCCCAATACTGCCTACACCCTTAGTTATACCCTCAACGGGACACCCACTACGCTCAACCCCACCAGCAACGGGACCGGGCAGGTGGTCGTCTCCGGCTTATCCGGGGGAAACTATGCCCTCATCCTGAGCGGAGCCTGTGTGGCGCAACCGCTGCCCCTTGTAACAACTATTATCGGTACGCCTTCAGCTCTCACCATCACCTCCCAACCCGCTACGGGATCGGCCGTGTGCGCGGGGGGTAGCTTATCGCTGAGCGTAGCTGTCTCGGGGGCAGCCACAACCTACCAGTGGTACAAGGGGGGTACTCTCGTAAGCGGTCAGACAACGGCCACCCTTTCGCTGACCAACGTGCAAACTACCGACGCAGGCAGCTACTCATTGGTAGTAACAGGGGGCTGCAACAGTGTCACCTCAACAGCTTTTAACCTGACAGTCAATACAGGCTGCCCCTTAGTGTGGACCGGCGCAACCAACACAAACTGGAATACCGCCACCAACTGGAGCCTGAACCGCGTACCTACTTCCACCGACAATGTGATTATCTCACCTGGCCCGTCTAACATGCCTACACTCAGCACCACAGCGGTAGCCAACTCGGTAGAGGTACAAGCGGGGGCTTCGTTCTCTATCAGCAGCGCGGGGCGTTTGACAATCAATGGCAGTAAAGCACCGGTAGGTGTTATTACTACAGCTTTCTACAACGGGGGCATAGTGGTCAATGGGGGCTCGTTGGTGCTGGGCAATACAGGAAACGTGGGGCAGCATGGCTTGTGGAACAACTCTGCGTCGTTTAGCAACGTAGCGGGGGGCAGTATCCAAATTGACCGGAGCAATGAGAGGGGCTTACTGAATGAAGGTCTCAACGGCAGCTTTGTCAACTCGGGTAGTATTACCATCGGGGCCAATGCCAGCGTCGGGCAGACAGGGCTATGGAATACGTCGTCGTTCAGTAATCTAACGGGGGGCAGTATTCAGGTTGACCGAAGCACTCTTTATGGCTTGGGGAATAACGGCAGCAACGCCAGCTTTGTCAACTCGGCCAGTATCATCATCGGAGCGTTAGCCACACCAGGGCAGTTCGGACTGGGCAATGGGGCCCCGTTTAGCAATGCAGCGGGGGGCAGCATCCGTATCGACCGGAGTAGTATCGCTGATCTGTTAAATCAAGGCAGCATCGCCAGCTTTGTCAACTCGGCCACTCTTACCCTGAGTACCAGTCTGAATACCGCTATCAGCAACCGGGTCGATGCCATCTTCAACAACCAGGGATGCGCGGCCCTGATCCAGAGCCTGGGTAATGCAGTGATCTCCAATTCGGCTTCATTCTCCAATACGGGTACCATCATCGAGAACGCCAGCGGTAACAGCAACATCAGCTTCAACGGCGGACTGGTGCAGAACCTCAACGGTGGTAGTTTCACCGTGACCTCGGGCAGTGCCCCCCTGAGCGTATCGGGCACCAGCCCCACCACGTGCAACCCCGCCAACGGGAGTTTTACGCTCGCTGGTCTGCAACCCAACACCACCTATACGCTGAGCTACTCCGCATCGGCTGGTGGCAACACCACCCGCACCATCACCGCCGATCCGACCGGGCGAGCAACGGTCTCTGAGCTGACTGGCGGCAACTACACCCTCTTGTTGGGTGGGGCTTGTGTAGCCCAGGCATTACCCCTGTCGGTGAGCCTCAACTCGGCGGGTTCGCCCGTAGCCTTTACCCAACAGCCGGGCAGTGGCACGGCCGTCTGCGCAGGCAGCAGCATCTCGGTGCCGGTGGGCGTAACCGGCCCGGTGACCGCTTACCAATGGTACAAAGACGGGCAGGTGCTGACGGGGATAGCCTCGGCAACTACGGCCACGCTCTCGCTGGGCAACGTACAGGCCGCGAATGGAGGCAACTACGTGGTGGTAGCCACAGGAATCTGCAACAGTCTCACCAGCACGGCCTACAGCCTGACGGTAAATGCCCCAAACCTGAGTATCACGGCCAGCCCTTCGCTCACAATCACCCCCGGGCAAACCGTGACACTCACCGCCACAGGCGCTGTCTCGTACACCTGGACGGGCGGCTCCACTGGTAACCGTTTCACGGTCTCGCCAGCCACCACCAGCACGTATTCGGTGACCGGTGTGAGTGCGGCAGGCTGCTCCAGCAGCACCTCGGTAACGATTGTAACGGGCGGTTGCTCCAGTATGGTCACGGTGCAGAACGGGCCGTGGAATGCACCTGCTACCTGGTCATGTGGCCGTATACCCCAAACAGGCGATGTACTGCGGTTGCGCCATGCCGTAACGCTCCCAGCGGGCTTCACAGGCTTTGGTAGTCAGCTTATCTACGAAGCGGGCGGGCAGTTGATAACCGGGTCGGGTAGTAAGCTTCGGTTAGGGACGTTCTAAACCACTGAACTTACCGTTCCTAACCCAATCAGCTAGTTCAGATTCTGCGAACCATCCGGCTGGTACACGTACCGGAAGGTGTAATAACGGCCTTCGCTCGTAGCGGTGGGCGTGGCGGGGGCGTCTTTGTAATAGCTCAGGATTTCGACCTTGGCATAGTTGCCATCGCCCGTCCGAATCAGAAGCACCCTGCCGGGAATAGGCGTAATAAGGGTATTGGCGTAATTGTACCAGCCTTTTCCCGACCCGGTCGGAATGGCTAGTTGGGCAGGGCTCTCGTCGGTGGCGAAGGTGGTACCTGCCGGAATGGTTTTCAGCTCATCGAACGTACCGGTATGGATAAAAGCGCCCCCTCTGCCCGACCGGATGCTCCCCCCGTTGATAATAAGGGTGGTAGCCCGAAAGCCAATATCCCATTTGTTCGTTGCCGAGTCGCTATTGGCTACGGTTACGCCATCTTTCAGACTGAACAGGGTAAACTTGTTTGTAGCGCCGACAGGTTGCCCGGTTTGCGGGTTAATCTGGGCCGGGTCGGCCGCGAGGTTCCGAATAGTAGTGGCCTTCACTGGCGCTACAGAGGTGGGTTCTTCCTGGTTACAACCGAATACAGAAAGTAGCGTCAATGTGGTCAGGAAGGCGATTTTTACAGGTTGCATAAACGTAGAATTGAATTTGTGAATGAATTGGCCCGCTCAGGAGCCTTTGGTGTTGGGTAGCAGTGTCCAGCGCAGCGACGCATACCACAAGCGCCCCGGCAGATTGGGAATGTATTGCGGGTCGGTATGCCCGGCCAGATTGTCGATACCCGCCTGAAGCGTAAAGGCTTTCAGCGTCTTACTGACCGCTACATTCCAGAGCATATAGCCATTGACATACTCATTGTCGGCATCCAGAATGACATTAGCGTTCCGGTCGGCAAAGCCGTAGCGACCGCGATAAATACCCCGTACACTGGCCGAAATGCCCCGACGCGGCTGTTCGTAAAACAGTTTGAGGTTGGCCATGTGCCGGGAGCGGTTGTACAGGCCACCGTACTCATTGGCTTTGACACGCGCTGTCAACAATGTTTCGGGTGGTCCGTCGATGCGGTCACGGCGAAAAATCTTGCCCTGCCGCAACTGTTCCACGACAGCCTTGTCTTTGGCTACCAGGTACTGATACCCCCCGCCAATGGTTAGTCGGCCCGTGCCTACGGGTAGCCGGTAGCTACCGTCCAGCTCTGCCCCCTGCGTAAACACGCGGTTCAGGTTGATGTAGCTGAATACACTCTGCCCGTTGGTTTTCAGGGCCACGGCCTGGGTTTCAATCAGGTCGCGGATGTCGTTGCGGAACAGGTTCAGACTGGCCGTAATAGGCAGGTTATACTGCCGACCCAAATCCGCTGCCACACCCAGATTGACCGCTACCGAGCTTTCGGCCCGGATGTTGCCAAAGGCGGCCGGGTCAGTCAGTACCTCGGCCAATTGCCCCTGTCGACGGAGTCGCTCCAGACTGGCGGCCAGTTCGTGCGTACCGAACACACTGTAGCCCACCACCGAATTGTCGAAGTTGAGGTAAAGTTGCCGGAAGTCCGGGGCTTTGAAACCAACACCCGCGCTACCCCGCAGGGCAAACGTCTGGTTCAGTTCGTAGCGGGCCGACACCTTCGGGCTGAACTGCGTGGCATACTGCGAATGCGCATCGTAACGCCCACCCAGAATAAGGTTCCAGCGGCTCGTCGGCAGCCACTCGTACTGAAAAAAGGCGTATTTGTTCGTGAACCGTTGCCGCTCGGTGTAGCGGGTTGCCTCCACGCTTTCGGCCATGAAGCCCGCGCCCAGGGTCAGCATGTGCTTCTGGTTCAGGTAATGATCCACCTGCACTTCCGGCCGGTCGAACGTCTGCCGAAAATAGCTTTGGTCATACGGTTGCCGGTTATCTATATACGTAAGGTTCGTTTGTGTCCGATACAGCGTGCTGTAATACCGGTACGTCACCTTCCAGGCTTCCGACAGCCGATAGGTCAGTACCGGGTTCATATTCCGGTCGGTGACGCGGCCCAAACCGGCAACCGCCCGGCCGGGACTTATCTCCAGAAGGTTATCCTGCCGCTCCGAAAAATACCGCCCCGAAACGCTCAGCTTTAGCTTGTCGGTAAAATCAGCTGTCAGGCGTCCGCTCAAGGTATGGTTCAGAAACGGCGACACGGTGCGGCCCGTCGTTTCGGGAGTGAGGTCATATCCCGCCGACCCATACCGATTACCAAATGCGTACAACCCAATCTTACCGAACCGCAGGCCCACATCGCCGGTCAGGTCGCTGGTGCGGTTGGCCCCGTAACGGGCCGAAACCGACGCCCGCGTGCGGGTGGGGGTTTCGGTAATGATATTGACCACCCCCGCCAGGGCTTCTGACCCGTACAGGCTCGATGATGGCCCCTTCACGATTTCAATTTGCTTGATGTTGCCCACCGCCAGTCGGTTCAGTTCGAGCGTGCCCGCAGTGCGCCCCACCAACGGCTCCCCATCGATCAGAATAAGCGTGTAGTCCGGCCCGAAGCCCTGCACCTGAAGCCCCTGCCCGTGGTCGGTGACAATAGCGAGGCCGGTTTGTTCCTGCAACACATCATTGAGCCGCAGGGCACCCATCTGCCGGATTTGCTCCCGCCCAATTACCGTCACGGGCATGGGTAGTGCGCCCATAGGCCGCTCTGTCCGGGTTGCCGTAACGACCACCTCATTCAGGGCGCGGCTTTTCAGGCTGTCGGCCCGGCCAACCGTGGCCCGGCCCGTGGAGTCGGGGCCTTGCCCCATCAGGGCTATGGCTATCACAAACAGCAGCATACTTATTCGGCGAGTTCGGCCACAACGTCGCGCCAGGCTTGTTGCTCCGGAATGCCCGGTTTACGTTTCCCAAAAATCAGGGCGATCTGATTGCCAGCCACGTCGAACAGTTCCAGACTCGTCACCACCCCGTCGACCGTCGGCTTTTTCACCACCCAGGCTGTGGCTACGTGGTCTTCGCGCAGGTGCAGATTAAACGTTGGGTCGAGTACGTTGAACCACGGCCCCATAGGCACCAGTTTGCGCACCTCACCCGTATGAATCTGAATACAGCCCCGGTTTCCCACGAAGACCATGAGGGGCAGGCCCGTTTGGGCTACCCGGCTGAAAACCTGCTTCACCTTGTCGAAAGGGGTCTGAATAGCAAAGCCTTCGGGGGCCAGATACATAGCCTGTAACCGGGTCACCTTGTATTTCCGAAGCAAGCCAAAAAAGTCGTGCGTATCCTGCAAGTCGCGCCAGGCCTGCTGAAATTTCGCGACGGCAATGTCGCTGTCGGGCGTTTCGGCGGCAGGCTCGGGTTTAGGGGCTATGGGCAGATGGGCAGACTGACTGGCGGCCCGGAACTGCTCTACGAGCGTGTGATAAGCGGCTTCGTTGCTTTGGTCGGTCAGGTAAATTTTATGAACAGCCTCGCCATCGCCCGCAAAGAATTGTAGGCTCCGGCGTCCGTTTTCATTGACCGCAAAGGCATGTTTCCAGTGCGTCATGAACAGCCGGAGGTCGATATCATCGCCCAGTACCAGACCAACATGGCCATTAAACGACACATTTTGGTACTCGCCTTTGCGCTCATGAACGACGCTGTCGTTACGGGTCAGGGCCATAACGTAGCCCAACGACGGCACCCCTTTCAGCAGTTCGCCGAAATCGCCATCGAGCCGGATAGCCGTTTCGCCCACGCCCGTGGCCACCAGTTCGGCTTCGCTCACGCCCAGTTGGCTTGCCGCGTCGCGGATACGGGTTTTAGGGTTTTCGGCCCGAAAAGTGGCGTACAGTGTCTTGAGACTTAGTAGTTCAGTGGTCATTGGAGGAATGTTTAAGCCGTTCTTGAAAATGCGTGTAGTTGTTGAGTTGGCACAATGAAAGGGCAAGCCATACCCGATTGGCAAATGATATCTACCGACAGCCCAAACGCGTCCCGAATAGCCGCCGGGCTCAAAACGTTTGTCGGCTTACCCGATACCAGCGCCCGGCCATCTTTCAGCAGGAGTACCCGATCGGCATATTGCATCACCAGATTAAGGTCGTGCAGAATGGCCACCACCCCGTAGCCCCGGTATGTCATGGCGCGGGCAATATCGAGCAGGGCGTGCTGATAATAGAGATCAAGACCGGTGGTGGGCTCGTCGAGGAGCAGGTATTTGGGTTGTTGAATCAGGCCGCGCGGCTGAGCAATTTCGTCGGCGGTCATCAGTTGCGCCAGCACCTTGGCCAGATGCACGCGTTGCTGCTCCCCACCCGACAGCGTTGGTACGGCCCGCTGGGCCATATGGGTGATGCCGGTCAGATCCAGAACGTAATCCACCACAGCCAGGTCGTCGGCACCGGGCCGCCCATCGAAGTGCGGGTAGCGGCCCATCATAACCAGTTCGTAAACGCTGAACGGAAAGGCCAGCGGATTTTGCTGCGCCAGCACCGCCCGCCTACGGGCCAGATGAGCGGCACTAAACTGAAAAACAGAGCGGTTGTCAAGAGACACATACCCTTTGGTCGGGTTTATTTCCCGGCTCAGGGTTTTCAGCAGGGTTGATTTACCGGCCCCATTCGCCCCGGCTATGGCGACCAACTCGCCGGGTTTGGCCACCAGCGACACGTCGTCCAGCAACTTCCTCCGGCCAATCTGATGGGTTATTTGATTCGCTTCCAGCATGGTTCAGGTAGTAATGGTTGATTTCTTTTGGAGGAGCATATACAGAAAAACAGGGGTGCCAATCAAAGCCGTCAGGATACCAATGGGCAATTCGGCGGGGGCCACGATGGTACGGGCCAGCAAATCGGCCCCGGTCAGGACAATGGCTCCCAACAGGGCCGAACCGGGCAATACCAGCCGATGATCGGCCCCGGCCACGAGCCGAATCAGGTGTGGAATTACCAGCCCTACAAACCCAATGGCTCCGGCTACGGCCACCGATACACCCACGCCCAAGGTAGCCAGTACAATCACAGCCTGTTTTAAGCGCCCAACGTGGATACCCAGGTGCTCGGCCCCACTTTCGCCCAGGGCAAAGGCATTCAGCGATTTAGACAACCGGGGCAGGAGCAGAAGCGGCAAGGCCACCAACGGCGCAATAACCCCGAGCATATCCCAGTTAGCTCCACCCAGACTTCCCAACCCCCAAAACGTTATCGTCCGAAGTTGTGCATCATCGGCTACGTACGTCAGCAGACCGGTTAGTGCCCCACACAAAGCGTTGACGGCTACCCCCGCCAGCAGCATGGTGCTCACCTGCACAGTACGGCCCTGCCGCGATAGTTGATACACCAGCCCCGTGGTAACAACAGCCCCCACGAAGGCCGCTATCGACAGCATGTACAGACCGGCCTGCCCGGTAAGCCCAGGCAGCAGTTTCACCTGAAAGACAATGGTCAGGACGGCAAACAGCGAGGCCCCCGACGAAATCCCGATCAGGCCCGGATCGGCCAGTGGATTCCGAAAAAGCCCCTGCATAGCCGCCCCCGACATGCCCAGCACGGCCCCTACCAGCACCCCCAGCAACACCCGTGGCAACCGGATTACCAGCAGAACAGCCTCCTGCTGTGGTTCAACGGACGCGCCAGCCCAGCCCAACTGTTTCAGCAGAATAGCCAGCACGTTCGGAATCGGGATAGAAACCGCCCCAACCCCCACCGACCAGACAACTACCAACCCCAGCAGCAGGCTTAGTGTGCCGGTTAGCCACCAACCGCGCGAACGGCTGCGGAAGGTCGTTGTGGTCATGGTGCGGGCAATGGGCGGTACGTTGGTGAGCATAGTGCGGATAGGTTATTTGTTAAGGGTCAGGTCTTGCGATAATTTCTGATTCAACTCCTGCACCGCCAGCCCAAGCCGGGGCCCGAACCCCGTGAGTAGCTGCCCGTCCATTTCAATCACATGGCGATTTCGACCCGCCATGGTTTGGGCTACGCCCGGCACTTTCAGCAGGCCGTTGATGCCCCCCATGCTGTTCAGACCGCTCGTAAACAGCAGCAGCACATCCGGATTGGCCGCAATGAGAGCCTCGGCGGTCAGCGGTTTGAAGTTGTCGAAGTCGGTTACCGCATTGACGCCCCCCGCCAGTTGAATGACCTTCTCCACGGGCGTATTCCGGCCGGCCACCATCATATTGCCACTCCCCCGAGCATAAATGAACAGGATTTTCTGCGGTCGCGACGGCTTGCGGAGGTTGGCCAGATCAGCGTCAATTTTACGAATCAGCGCCGGGGCTTTGGCCGATTGCCCAAAAGCTGCGGCCACCTCCCCGATCAGCTTTTTAGCCCCGTCGGCCGAGTGGGTCTGGTTAAAAAAGAGGGTCTTTACACCGGCCTGCCCAAACTGCGCAATTACCTCCGGCTTCACATCCATGCCACCGTGCGTTTGGGTGCCAACCACAACCGTGGGTTGCAAAGCCAGTACGGCCTCTGCACCAATATTTCGGTTGTGGCCCACTTTCGGCAGTTTCGCCATGGCGGCCGGATAGGTGCTCGTCACGTCGGTGCCGACAATCTGGGCTTGTAGTCCAAGGGCACAAAGAATCTCGGTGACGGTGCCGTTTAACGACACAATGCGGGGCGACTTCGGTGCCGATTGCGCCGTTGCCATTGGCGATGCCCAAAACAAGCTGTTCAAGATCAGACAGTAGCGTATCAGCACAGTCCAAGAGCGAAATACCTGCATCACTATTGTTATTTAGATTAATTTCAAATAATGTTGCAAAGAAAACGCCTTCTCACCCGTTCAGACTTACGCGATCGGGATAATCACTTACGCAATCGGGATAATTGACAGCCCGGTGCAGTACCACAACCAACGTTATACCATGAAGCTTGCCGTCCTGATTTCCGATACAAACCAGGTTCTGACCGAGTTACCCCCCAGCCGGTTCAATGGTTGTTATGACCCCGAAAGTGGCCCGCTCGTTCTGCCGCTGCCACAAGGGGGCGAGGTTAGCGTACAGGCGGTTACGCTCCGGCCGGGTGTATTGCTCATGTGGGGGAGTTATGCCGTTCGGCAACCGACACAGCTACGAATCAGCGGGGAACAGGCCACCATTGGGCTGCATTTTGTGCAGACAGGCGCGCTTGCGTTGCGTGGGCAGAACACACCTGCTCCGCTCCGGGTAGCGGCCAACCAACATGTGGTGTGGTTTGATAATACCCCGGAAATAGGGTTTGACCTCAGCCCCACCGAACCCTCCCGAACAGTTTCGGTGTATATGCTGCCCGCCATTTTCAGCCAATTGACCGGCCGTCGGCCCAGTGCCACCGAAACAGGGCAGCTCAGGGCGGGCCAACTCATTACAGCCACCATGCACACCGTCTTGGAGCAGATCACCGATTGCGCGATGTCGGGGGCTGTCAGACGGCTATTTCTGGAGGCAAAAGCAATGGAACTGTTGGCTTTACAGCTACGGTCGTACGACGGCTCGGACCCACAACCCGCCCCTACAGAAGCCCCACATCCCGACACCCCAAAGTTGCACGAGGTACTGGCGTTGCTTCAGGATCAATACACCAGCCCACCCACATTGGGCGAGTTAAGCCGGGCGGTAGGCCTCAACGAGTACAAACTGAAAAAAGGATTCAAGCAGCTATTCAACGACTCGATCTACGGATGGGTCTTAAACTACCGGCTCGAACGGGCGTATGAACTACTCAAAACAGGCCAACATTCGGTCAGTGAAGTGGCCTACACGGTGGGGTATCAGCACCCGGCCCATTTCACAACCGCGTTTCGGAAGAAATACGGTATGCCCCCACGCGAAGTAGGTGGGGCTGGTGCGCTACCCGAATAGGCAGTAGGCAGGTAGCCCCTCAACGGCCACTCGACTGCCCATTCGTGCTCATCAGCTGGGCCGACCAGGCGGGCGGTTCCACACCCAGTAAATGCCGCACGAAGAAATCCCGACGTTTGCGCTCGCCGTAGTCACCACCCATCGAATGACCCATGTTGGGCACCATCAGAAAATCAAAATCTTTGTTTGCTTTGATGAGCGCATTGATAAGCTGCATGGTCGAGGCTGGGTCTACGTTGTCGTCAACCTCGCCCAGAATCAGCAACAGTTTACCCTGAAGTTTCCCGGCATGGGTCACGTTCGACGACTCGGCGTAGTGCGGCCCAATGGGGTAGCCCATCCACTGTTCGTTCCACCAGATTTTGTCCATCCGGTTGTCGTGGCACCCGCTCGACGACACACCCACTTTGTAAAACTCCGGGTGGAACAGCAACCCACCCACCGTACTCTGCCCGCCGGCCGAGTTGCCGTAAATGCCTACGCGGCTTAGGTCCATCGACGGGTCTTTGCGGGCCGCGGCCTGCATCCACAGAATCCGGTCGGGGAAACCGGCATCTTTCAGGTTTTGCCAGCAAACGTCATGAAAGGCTTTGGAACGGTGCGAGGTGCCCATACCGTCGAGTTGCACCACAATGAAGCCCAGCTCGGCCAGTTCGAACATACCCCGGGCACGTTCGCCGGTGATAAATGACTTGGGGGCAAAGGCACTATGCGGCCCGGCATAGATGTATTCAATAACCGGGTACTTCTTCTTGGGGTTGAAATTCGTGGGCCGGACAATGACGCCCCAAATATCGGTTTTGCCGTCACGGGCTTTTGCCGTAAACACCTCCGGGGCCCGCCAGCCAGCCTGCGTGTAGGCCGAGAGATCGGCATTTTCGAGCGGCATCACAACCGAGCCGTCACGCGTTGAGCGCAGCACGGTAACCGGGGCCATATCCACCCGCGAATACGTGTCGATAAAGTACCGGTGGTCGGGCGAAAAGAAGGCCCGGTGATTGGCATTTTCGGGCGTCAGGGCAGTCAGGCCGGTGCCGTCGAAATTAATGCGGTAATACTGCACAAAGTACGGGTCCAGCTTCGGGTCGACGCCCCCGGCCGCAAACAGAATCGTTCGGGCTTGCTCATCTACCCGAATCACGTTGCGCACCACCCATTCGCCTTTGGTAATCTGGTTTTTAACCGTACCGGTCAGCCCATCGTACAGGTACAGGTGGTTCCAGCCGTCGCGCTCTGACATCCAGACTACCTCGCGCCCATCGGCCAGATCTTGCCGAAACCGCTTGCCATCATTACCCACCGGCATGTAATAGAAAAACGTTTGGGGTTGTTCGTCGACAACCGCCCGAACCTTGCCGGTTACAGCATCAACTTCCAGCACCCGGTACACCTGATGCCCCCGTTGGTTGTACTCAAACGTAAACGCCCGGCTATCCTGCCGCCATTCGGGGCGGGTTAGCTCGTATTGGTTCTGAAACAAAGCATTGTCTACGACCAGGTGCTTCCGTTCGGCAATCAGAAAGAGGTGCGGTGTACGCACGGGCAGGGCATCGCCCGGTTTCAGGTAGTCCCGGCTTTCGAGCTTAGGCTGAAGCTGATCGTCGGGCGACGAACGGACAAAATAAATCTGTCGTTTCTGCCCCGGCCGTACTTTGTTCGTAACCAGCTTTTTCGAGTCGGGCGACCACTGCATGTAGCCCGAATAGTACTCGCCCTCGGCTCCATCGAACGTTAATGGAACCTCCTCCCTGGTTTTTACCGACCGGAGGTAGAGGTTATGATTTTTGATGAATGCCTGCCAAGTGCCATCCGGCGACGTCACTGGCCGGTCGGTTTGGTCGTTACCTCGTTCACCCCAATAACGCTCCCGGAGAGCGGCCACCGGGTCGGTTTGGGTGAGAGTATTGGTACTCAGATCAAACGACCAGTTATAATCGAACGCCCGAAACCGGATACTGCGGTCGCCGGGCCCGTACACGAACGTCGAGAAAGGCAGTTGATACGGCTCCACCGGCTTTTGGGCTACCTGAGCGAGTTGGCGGGCCAATTGTTCCTGATCGAACGCTCTCGTTTTGGTCTTCTGCACCGGGTTGACTGCCATAAACTCCGAGCCTCGCGGGGTTTGCATCAGATACCAGGCCAGCTGCCCACTTTCCGACCAGGTCACCGTTGCGGGGGCGTAATAGAGCTTGTCCATGGCGGCTTTGAGCCGGTTGGCCCGCGCGTAGTCTTCCAGCCGACCTTGTGCGTGCGCAATGGAAACAACCCATAAACAGAGTAAGCCCGTGTACAGAAAGGGCCTGGTAAACAAACGTGTCATAACCAGAACAAGGCAGAGTTGCGTAACGTCTGGCAAAGTAAGAATTTACCCGGTTCCGTCCGCCTTGTCCCGTTCATTATCGGGCAACCGGCCGTCCCCAACGACCGACGTCCTCCTTACTCCAGCTCCCGCTTGAGCATCAGCAGCAAACCGCGCGACCCACCCCCGTAAATTTCAGTATCAACGGTCGATACTAATTCCCAGCCCTCGCGGCCCAGTTCATTAAGTTTGTTCGTCAAGGCCTGTTCATCAACCCGACCACCCCAAAAGCCACCGGCTTTTACATCCAGAATTCGGTATTCAAACTTTTTCATTGCGTATGGTTTTGAACACCCAATGTAACAATGGATAATGGACAATGGATAATGAGTAATGAGGCATTTGCCTGATTATCCATTATCCATTATCCATTAAACTAACTTGAATTATGCATAATGGCTGACGCAAGGGCCTTCGACAGGCTCAGACTGACTATAAACTTGAGAGCCGCCAGTCAGCCTGAGCCTGTCGAAGGCCCTTGCGTCAGCCATCATTTGTTGAACAGCTAATTGTAATACAAATTATCCATTACTCATTAAACTACCGAGGGCGCGAGCGCAGTAATCCCTCAGGTACGCTTAGTTCGCCCGTGTATGGGTCAATCAGGCCGTTGCGTTCATCTTCGATATTGGTAGCCTGCGTGTACACATCGCCCGCAATTGACCGCGCCCGGAGTTCTTCTTTAAACTGCCGGATTCGGTCGGTACGGTCGTCCGCATCGGTAGGGCCACCGTAATCGGCAAAGCCAAAACCACCCCACTCGCTCACAATCAGAGGTACCTGTTTCCGAAAGAAAAACGGGTCGCCTACTACGAGCGGATGCACGGCCACGCCCTCGTTGTCGCCCCGTTCGAGCCGGTCGAGGAGGGTACGCCAATGCGCCAGCTCGGGCGTGTAAAGGTGCGCCGTGAGCAAGTCCGATTTCAGCCGTCCTTCAAGCGAAATATGCTTCCAGCCATCATTATCGACCACCAGAAACTGCGGGTGGTTAATGTGCATGTAGTGGTAGGTATCAATAATGTACCGCTGGGTATCGGGGTTGGTGGCAATGTCTTCGGCACCCCAGTCTTCGTTGTACAGGCTCCAGATAACCACCGAGGGGTGCGTTTCGATCAGAGACAGCATTCGGTCGAGTTCAGCCCGGTGATTCTGGCGGCTCTGCGGATTGGAGCGGTGCGGGCTCGGTACCTCTACCCACAACAGCAGCCCCAGCTCATCGGCCAGGTTATAAATCCGGGGATCGATACCGGCAATGTGCACCCGCACCATGTTGCAGCCGAGCTTTTGCATGGCGTAAAAATGCCGTTCGATTTCCTCAAACGTAGAGGTGCCGGGCTGGTACAAGATTCCGTCCAGATACACCGATTTATCGTTGAGGTACACGCAACAGCCCCGAGCCTCTACCTTGCGCAGACCAAAATGGGCTTCGATCTGCGATACGTGCCCCGTTTCGTCGATCAGTTGCGCCACCAGCCGGTACAGGTGCGGGTCGTCGGGCGACCAAAGCCGGGCCTTGGGCAGCTCCACCACCACGCGCTGGTTTTTCTGGCCTGCTTCGAGCCGCAACGGAAAGTCTTCGGTGGCCAGTGGAGTGTCGGTATCGAGGCCATTTTTTTCAAATACCCGCAGCCGTAAGGTGTACAAACCGGGGTCGTGGATCCGGGTGGTCAGGTTGAACCGCACCAGCTCGTCTTCCACAATACTGACCACCCCCACCCGCGACCGCAATCGGTTTCGCTCCACGGTTTCGAGCCACACCGACCGCACCGCCCCCGTGTAGGTCTGGTACCAGATGCCCCCGCGCTTATACACCAGCGACTCCTGCTTGCCGCGCGGAATGTCGGCGTCCATCGTATCGGCAATGCGCACGGTCAGGCGATTGTTCGTACGCAGAAAGTTATCGCCCAGCTCGTACGAAAACGAGGTGTACTCCCCGTAGTGGATGTCTTCATTTTCAACCGTTCGCAAGAGCTGCCCGTTGAGCCACACCCGGGTTTCGTAGCCACAAGCCCCGAAGGTGATCTGAAACAGGGTCTGGGCCAGGCCTGTTCCGTTCTGGTCGCGCTCAGGCAGGGTAAAGTCTCGCTCGTACCAGACTACCACTTTATCGTGCCAGGAGGTTGTCTGCACCTGTTCGTGTGCCTCCCGGATGTGCTCTTCCACCGAGCCGGGCCAATGGGCCATGTGCGCGTACGTGTGCCCAAGGTGCCAGTTTTCGCGCAGCCCCCGGTCGTCAATATCCAGTGCAAACCGCCACTCGCCATCGAGCAGCATGTACGTGTTGGGGCGCAGCACCGCCCGGGGCAGCGGGTTGATGGGTTGCGCCCGATGGGCATCGGTATGGCTTTCGGTGAGGTTGAAATTACGATACGTCGGGTGCATACGTCCAGTTGGTTGAGCAGTATGCTTCGTTTAACGCCCTATCGGGGCCTCAGTTTTTCAATTATCCAAAAACTGATTAACTGTACTTTTCTCTCTGTCGGCAAATCTTTTCGGGGCCCGTAGCCGATAAGAACGGTATCGTTTTTAGTTTTGGTGAACGAGTGGCGTGTCTACGGGCCTGCCACCCAACCACTACCCTATTTTCCCATATGAATTGGCTTACTGACAAACGAATTGTAATCATTGGTGGCACCACCGGCATGGGCCTTTCGGCCGCTCAGGCTTTTGTGCGCGAAGGGGCCCGCGTGGTGGTGGTTGGGCGCAACCCCGAAAGCTGTACGGCCGCCGAAGCCCAACTGGATGGCAACGGACTGGCGATGTCGGGCGATGCCGCCGACCCCAAAACCGCCGTTACGGCCATCGACCTCTGCCAGAATATTTTTGGTGGCTTCGATGGACTGTACCACGTGGCTGGTGGTAGCGGTCGGCGCTTCGGCGACGGCCCCCTGCACGAGCTGACCCTGGAGGGCTGGAACGCCACCATCCAATTGAACATTACGTCGCTCATGCTGTCGAACCAGGCCGCTGTACGGGCATTCCGGGAGCAGGGTCAGGGAGGGTCCATTCTGAACATGGGCTCCGTGCTGGGTCACTCACCTTCGCCCAAGCACTTCGTAACCCACGCCTACGCAGCCGCCAAATCAGCCGTTATTGGCTTCACCCGGTCTATAGCGGCTTACTATGCCGCCGACAATATTCGGGTCAACGCCCTGCTGCCTGCCCTGGTCGAAACGCCCATGTCGCAGCGGGCCACCACCGACGAAGCCATCATGTCTTTTGTGAAAACCAAGCAGCCGCTCGAAGGCGGGCGCATTGGCCAACCCAACGACCTCGACGGGGCTGCCGTGTATTTTCTCTCCGATCAATCTCGGTTTACCACGGGGCAGATTCTGGCAATCGACGGCGGCTGGGACCTCAGCGAGGGTCAATATTAACGCCCGCCCAACGTCTGTTGACCGAAACCGGCCCGTTGTTCGTTGTTTATTTGAGGCAACAGGATGACGGATCGCCCCAATTCGCGTATAACTAATGACGCATCGCCAATCACTCCACCCAAAAGAACCGACAACCTCAGCAAGAAACGATCGGGCATAAACTATCGAATGACACGTATCCTGGTAATTCAGACCGCTTTTATTGGTGATGTAATTCTGGCCACCGCTTTGTTGGAACAAATCAGGCAGCAACGGCCCGAAGCGCAAATTGATATGCTGGTGCGCAAAGGCAACGAAAGCCTGTTGGCAAATCACCCGTTTTTGCACTCGATTCTGATCTGGGATAAAAAAGGAGGCAAGTACAAAAGCCTCTGGAAACTACTGGGGCAAATTCGCCAGAGCGAGTACGATGTGGTGATTAACCTGCAACGGTTTGGCGCAACGGGTCTGCTTACGGCCCTCTCGGGAGCTCGCCAAACCATTGGGTACGACAAAAATCCGTTCAGCCGGTTTTTCAAATACCGCATCGAACACCGCATTGAGCCGGGTATTCACGAGGTCGACCGGAATGCCGCCCTGCTCAGTCCGCTGGGTATCGGTACATGTAAGGCCCCTCGGCCCCGTTTGTACCCCAGCCCGGCCGACCAACAAGCCGTTGCCTCTTACCAGACAAAGCCTTACCTCTGCATTGCCCCCACCTCGGTCTGGTTCACCAAACAGTACCCGGCCGAAAAATGGGTTGAATTTATCCGGCAAAACCCGGCCAACACCACTATTTACCTCCTCGGTGCCCCCACCGATACCGACGCCTGTGCCAATATTCGGCAACAGGTGCTTGCCACCCACCCAAACGTACAGAATCTGGCGGGCAAGCTATCGTTTTTGCAGTCGGCCGCGCTCATGCAGGGGGCCATCATGAACTACGTGAACGATTCGGCCCCAATGCACCTTTGCTCGGCGGTCAATGCCCCCACCACGGCTATTTTCTGCTCCACGGTTCCGGCCTTTGGCTTTGGGCCGCTCGCCGACAACGCCCAGGTTGTTCAAACCCCCGAACCCCTCGACTGCCGGCCGTGTGGCCTGCACGGGTACCGGGCCTGCCCACTGGGTCATTTCCGGTGTGCCACTACTATCGAAATAGCCTCTAACCGATAGAGAATAGAATTGATCTAACAATTTTACCGTTTATACAAGCGGATAAAAACGTTGTGGCGTAAAATTTTATACTTTGTATGAGACTTTTGACCATACATAGTACCAGTATTATTCGCCATGACAAAACTATCTTCTATCAGTCGGCGCGACTGGTTACGCGCCAGTAGCCTACTGGCAGCCGGTCTGACCAGCTTCGGCAGGCCCCCACTCAGCATGGCCGCCCCTCTCGCGGGCAGTCAACAGGCCTTCGCCCGGGAGTTTTACCTGACGGCCCCGCCCGAAACCATGCCGAAGCTGAAGGCCCGGCTTATGGCCAATGAAAACCCCTACGGTATATCGCCCAAAGCCCGCGAGGCTCTGGTAAAAGCCGTAGACCTGAGCAACCGCTACGCCTGGATGGAGTTTGGCGAATTGGCCAACCGCATTGGTGAGCAGGAAGGAGTTGCGCGCAAGCATATCCTGTTCAGCCCCGGCTCGTCGGATATTCTGATGGCAGCAGCTGCGTACTACACCCAAAACGGCGACCCATCGAAACCAAGAACCATTCTGACCTGCCGCCCTACGTACGACGACCTACTGGAACGGTCCGAAGCCTTCGGGGCCAAAATTGAAGCGGTTCCGCTCACCCCGCAATACGAGTACGACCTCGACGCCATGAAGGCTCGCATCGGGCCCAATACCAAAATGGTGTACATCGTGAACCCCAACAACCCGACCGGCACCATTGTAAATCCGCAGAAACTCGAAGCGTTTGTACGGGAGGTAGCCCCCAAAGTGCCTGTTTTTCTCGACGAAGCGTACATTGATTTTCTGGCCCCGGCCGAACGCCCGAACACCGGCAAGCTGGTTGCCGAGGGGCTGAACGTAATTGTGGCCCGGACGTTCTCAAAGATTCATGCCTTTGCGGGTTTGCGGCTGGGGTACGGCCTTGCCCAACCTGATACACTCAAGGCCCTGCGCCAGTACACCAACAACAATTTCGGGGTTAGCATAACCACCCTCATGGCCGGGATTGCCGCCTACGAAGACCGTGAATGGCAGACCTACTGCCGCACCGAAAACGCCAAAGTGCGCGACTACACAACCAAGGCCCTCAAAGGGATGGGGTACGAGGTGATTCCGTCATTTGCCAACTTTCTGCTGTTCCCGATCCGAATGAAGCCCAAAACGTTTGAGAACCAGATGTGGGCAAACGGCATCGGAATTCAAACCCGCGAATTTGGCGGGCAACCCTGGTGCCGGGTAAGCATAGGCACACAAGCCGAGATGGAGGCTTTTCTGGCAGAATTTAAGAAAGTAGTAGGTTAAACCCGGCCCGACGCGAGCCCGAATGGTTCGCGTCGGGGCCCCTCCCCCTTTTTTATGACCCGACGCGACTTTATCAATCGGACCAGTGCGGCCTACGCCGGCCTGTCGGCCTGGGGCTTGTTGCAACCCGCACCTGCTCAGGCATTTGACCTGCCCCCTCTCGACTCCGCACAGGGGCGCAAAGTGCTTATTCTGGGAGCCGGTCTGGCGGGCTTATCAGCCGCTTACGAACTCGGCAAACTCGGCTACGACTGCACCGTACTCGAAGCGCGCGCCCGCTCTGGCGGCCGGGTCTGGACGGTACGGGGCGGCACCACCGAAACCGAACAGGGTGGCCCTACCCAAACCAGTCAGTTTGCGGGCGGGCTGTATTTCAACGGAGGTGCGGCCCGCATTCCGCACAACCATCAGCTCACGCTCCAGTACTGCCGGGAGCTGGGGGTGCCGCTTGAGGTATTTGTTGGGGCCAACGAAGCCGCTTACCTGTTCAACGAAAAAGCGCAGGGCCCGCTCAACAACCGCCGGATGCGTATTCGGGATTATCACAACGATATGCGCGGCTACACGTCCGAGCTGCTGGCCAAAGCCCTTGACCAGTCGGCGCTGGACGAAAAGCTGACCAAAGAAGACGTTGAAAAGCTGATCGATTTTCTAAAAAACGAGGGCGACCTTAACACGGCACATCTGTACAAAGGCACCAACCGGCGCGGCTATAAAATAGACGCCAGCCGCCCCGTTTATGCCGACGGAGGCCCCGGTGCCGGTGCTAACCCCGGCACCCTGACCGACCCCTACGGCCTCACCGACCTGCTCCGGTCGGGCTTTATGCAGCCGGTGTTTTACAACGTGGGCGAGTACACCTACGAGCAGCAAACTACACTGCTGCAACCCGTGGGCGGGATGGATGCTATAGCCAAAGCCCTCGAAAAGAAACTGGCGGGCAAACTGGTGTTCAATGCGCCGGTGAAGCAGTTGCGCAAAACCGAAACCGGCGTTCGGGTCGTGTACGAGCGCGACGGCAAACCCACCGAACTAGCGGCCGAGTTCTGCGTGTGTACTATTCCACTACCCGTCCTGAAAAACATCGACTCCGACTTATCGGGACCGGTAAAGCGAGCCGCTGATTTTGTGCCGTACATCAAAACCGGCAAAATTGGGCTTCAGTTTAAACGCCGATTCTGGGAAGAAGATGATGGTATTTACGGTGGTATCTCGCGCACCGACATGGACATCAACCAGATTTGGTATCCATCGTTCGGGTTTATGGGCAATAAAGGTGTACTCATCGGGTACTACAACTTTTACAGCCGGGCCGAAGCCGTAGCCAGTCTGTCTATTGCCGAGCGGCAAAAAATAGCACTGGAACAGGGTGCCAAAATCCACCCACAGTACGCTGCCGAGTTTGAAAACAGCTTTTCGCTGGCCTGGCACCGGATTCCGTACAGCGAAGGAGGCTGGGCCTTGTACGACGATGCGTCGCGCCGGAAATTTTACCCCGCCCTATTGGAGCCCGACGGCAACATTTACTTTGCCGGTGAGCACACCACATACCTTACAGCCTGGATGGCAGGGGCCTTTACCTCAGCCCGGCGGGTTGTCGACGCTATTCACAGCCGGGTGGGGCAGTACACCCAAAAGTAGGCCTATGCTCCGGCTACTTCTGTCATTTTACGTCCAATCATGCAAACCTGAATTACTATGAATCGTCATTTCCTCTCTTTTCTGTTTGTGCTGGTTTCGGCCATAGCCACCAACTTTTTTGCACAGCGCGTATGGGCGCAGGCCCCGGCCACCGGTGTCATGACCGCGAACGACGTTACTACCATCAAATCCATCAAGATTGGCAACCTCGACAAAGACACCTACTTCAAGTCGGGCAATTTTATTCTGGATCGGTACGAGGAACGCCCGCCCTACGTATTCAATTACAGCGACGGTATCAGTCGGAAAATATACCTCTACAAGGTGTATGCCGCTGCCGACACGAAAGAACTGGGCCTGCTCGCTATTTACCAGAACAGCAAAACAGGCGACCTGAAACCCTTTGTGATTCCGGGTGCCAATGCCGACCGTAAAGCCTGGGATTTGTACATCGATGACCTGAAGTACGTAGGCGAAAAAGAGCCCGGCCTAATGTCGGCACTGGGGTTTGTACTCTCGCGCGAGATGGCTACGCTACTGGCTGGCGGGGCCGGTGCCAAAACCGACGACGGTAAGAAGAAAGAGGAGTATAACTTCTGCTTTGCGCCCGAAGCCCCCGTGACACTACTAAACGGCACTACCAAACCCATTGCCAAGCTGAACGTAGGGGATGTGATTTTGGGTTACGATGCCACTACGCATACCCTCGTACCTACCCGCATTACGGGCGTACAAGCCCATGCACCCGTAGCACCGGATACCCAAATAGGCCTGAGCGGAGTATGGCTCACCCCGGCCGAAGGGCTCACAGCCGCCCGTACCTTGCCCGAACCAATGCTCTTTGAAGCTACGCCCAACCACCCGGTCCTGACAGCTACCGGCCGTAAACCGTTGGGCGACGTACAAACCGGCGAAACTCTCTACCGCTACGAATCGGGCACACTGGTTCCTTACCACGTGGCACGGCCGAGCGAAACAACCCGGTCTGTCAACGTTGTTTATACGCTCACCACCGACCGGGGTGCTTTTTTGGTCGACGATATGCTGGTGCTCGATAAATAGCGCCCGACTCCTCCGCGCTGAATATTCCCAAATCCTTATTTCAGGCCCCGTGTACGAAGTTGTACATTGGGGCCTTTTTAGTAGTCGGCTTATTTGCACAACCTGTAGTTTAGGCTATTCTCTCTACAGCACGGCCCTTTACCCGAATTCCATGAAGTTACTGATTCAGAACCTGCGGGAGTACCTCCGCGCGGATTTTCACCCCCGTTTGTATCTGGCAACGGCAGCCTGGCTTGGGCTTCTGATTACCCTCAATTATACATTTGATCTGGAAGATGTGTACATCGACTCGTTGCGGGGTAGCTGGAAACGACCGGTCCTGTATATACTTCTGTACACAACGGTCTATTATGTAGCTATGGGGCTGTGGACGTACTACCATCACCGGCCCGACCTCTGGCGCAACCGCCGATTTTGGCTCCACACGGGCGTCGGGTGGGTGGCTTATGGGTTTTATGCGGGGTTTTACGGGTACAACCGCTGGAGCGAGCAACTTCTCGACGGCCAAATTTACCTGTTCGCTTACTACTGCCTCAGCAACCTGCATTCACTAGTGACACTGGTACTGCCCTTGTACCTGTACTACCGATTCTTTGATAATGGGGCCGAACATTTTTATGGTCTGAAACCCAAGCGCGACGGGCTGACGGTTTATGCCCTACTGCTATTGATTATGGTGCCTTTGATTGCCTTTGCGTCGTTTCAGCCCCATTTTCTCGACTTCTATCCGACCTACAAAGATACCACGGCTAATGAGTTTCTGGGTGTGCCGGAATGGGTCACGGCCCTGGTTTACGAACTTTGCTATGGCTGGGACTTTGTACCGACGGAGCTGCTATTTCGCGGATTTATGGTGATTGGACTTAGCCGAATTACGGCCGTTGATAAGAACCAATCGGGCGTGATTTTGCCGATGGTCGTAGCCTATGCGAGCATTCACTTTGGCAAGCCTCTGGGCGAAACCCTCTCGTCGGTATTGGGCGGCTATCTGCTGGGGGTACTGGCCCTTTCCACGCAAAGTATATGGGGCGGTCTGCTAATCCATTTGAGCATCGCCTGGCTCATGGATGGGGCCGCTTTCGTACAACAGTGGGCACAGCAACCGGCCGGATTAACGCCTTAGTGCGCCCATCGTTGTAACATATTGCGCACCAGCTCCACCATTTCTTTGAAATCGCTGGGTTTTACGTAAAACTCATTGGCGCCCATAATCTCAGAGCGGAACCGGTCGTCGGGGTTAAACGACGTAGTGAGAACCACAATTTTGAGTTCTCGCTGCGGGAAATGCTGTCGGATTTCCCGTAGGGCCTGCATACCACTGAGCCGATCCATATTAAGATCTAAGACAACAAAATTCGGACGCTCGGGACTAGTATTGAGTCGATCAACTAATTCTTCGCCATCGTGCATCGTTTCCAGACGAACCGACGCATCGACTCGTTGAAAGGCGGATTCCAGCAGTATCAGATCATCGTCATCGTCATCGACTAACCATACAGTGGTTTTTGGGGCTGTCATTCAGGTAAAACGTCTATCAAACAATAAGGTTTGGGTGGCCTTTAAACTATACTATAACGCGCCATATGGGTTAAGACGACTTTATAGCGAAAGGTGACAAGCTTACTACAAATTCGGCACATTTCAACTATAGTTACAAGCCTTTTTGGGCACAAAAGTTATTTAATAGACCGGTACCACTATCCCACTTTAGAACGTAGGCACTGTATTTTACGGGGCTAAATATCGTATTGAATAGACTTCTTATTTATTAAAATCTGAAATAATTTACATGCCAAAAATAACAAAACACTGTATTTCAGCAAATTACAAAACAAGTCTCTAAACTATCCGTTGGTGTTAGGTATAAAATAACTCCTTCATCGCTATAGACATGGTTTCAGTCAGGTAGTCCGTTGGCAACAATTACTCAAACGACCGTTACATAGCGACTAAATCACTTTTTAATAATTGGCTAAATCCGACGCGGCCTTCTGGTTGGTTCATACCGTTCGTTTTCCGAAGTCCGTTTACCCAGTACCCCAGGTCTCATTAGCCGTACTCAGACAAAAATCCGTAGTATTGCGCCATTACCGACTGCCAACAGCCATGCTCAAGCGCGTTTCGATTCAGAATTTTAAGAGCCTTAAGAACGTCACCCTCGATCTTCAGAAGGTGAACCTGCTCATTGGCCCAAACAACTCCGGTAAAACGAATTTTTTGAAGGCGCTGGAGTTGATACGAGAAGGTAAGAATCAACCAAATTACTATCCGAACGAAATAGCATTTGGAAAACGCCTTTCAAAAGAAATTAGCGTCAATCTGATCTGGCCCTCTGACAGAGAGGAATATGACTGGCGGATATTCAAACTCTATTATGATTTGAATACCCTAACAAGTACTACCGGATACTTCAAAAATGATTCACCAGACGAAATAATCACGGGACAAGTCTCAATACCTGAGTTTCAACGTTATCAATATAGTTCTCTAAAAATTTATAAACTTGACCCGAACAAACTCACTCAACCCGGTCCGGTTGGAACAGGCGATGAGAATGTAAAAGCTGATGCTTCTAACCTAGTTGGTTTTTTAGATTTGATGCTCGGAAAGTATCGGAAAGCTGTCTTCAATCGTACAGAAAATGACTTACACACTTGTGTTCCTGAATTTGACGAGATTAATCTTGACGACGCTCCAGCCACCGAAGAACTCAAAAAGCAATACGGCGACAAATCCTTCAAACGTCTCGGCTTAACAAACAGCAAACAGGGAATCACGTATTGGGCTGACGAACTCTCCGAGGGTACGCTTTATTTCCTAGCTCTGCTCTGTATTATCAACCAGCCTAACCCGCCTAAGTTGCTATTGCTGGAAGAACCCGAAAAGGGGATTCATCCGCGCCGGTTATTTGAGGTAATGCAGTTTATCCTAACGCTGGTTGAAGAGAAAGATGTGCAGGTCATTATGACCACACACAGCCCCGCAATCGTTGATATGTTTAAAGACATGCCGGAATCGGTCTTTATCTTCGATAAGGATGAAGAAGGCGCAACGCACGTCAAAAATTTATTACATGATGTAATCGAACCGGAAACAGAGAGAAGTAAAGAGTTAGGCATTGAACCACCGCACTACACCGACTCTCTTGGCGATGCCTGGACGGTTGGCTTTCTAGGGGGAGTACCAAAATGAGCCAGATTGTTACCTACGCTTTTTTCGGAGAAGACGACGCTCAACGCAACTTTCTAGAAAAATACCTGCACCAGGAATTCCCCGACACGTTCATTGAGGACGAAAATGAGCGTTGGCGTTTCAAAGCAACGAACGATAAGCAGGTAGATAAACTTCTACCAGAAGCATTACGGCAAATCAGGTTGCTCGAGCTGGATGTTCTGTTTATTAGTCGGGACATTGACACCGATCAAACGCCCAAAATTTTAGAAAAACAGGCAGACTTTTCCAAAACTTGTCAGGGACACCCTGCTATTGTAATGCTACCCGTTCAGTGTATTGAGTACTGGCTCTGGTATATCAAGCGACACCACGAGGAACCGGGGAAAAATACACCTTTGGAATCGCAAACTCGAGCAACTGCCAAACGGGCCGTTTACGACAACACAAAAGTGGTAGCTAAACAAATAGCGTTAGCGAATGACATTTTGCTACATCTGGATGTTAACTGGCTAACTACCCGCTCTCCTAGTTTCAACCATTTTCATAAACAAGTACAAGCGTTTCTGAGTGAGTACGCAAAAACGTGAGTGATGTAAAACCAATCCTTCATCAACCATCCCAATGAAATACTACAATTCCATCGTCGACACGATCGGCAACACGCCTTTAGTTAAGCTCAACAAAGTGACTAAAGGTATCCGGGGCACCGTACTGGCCAAAGTAGAGTACTTCAACCCAGGCAACTCGGTGAAAGACCGTATCGCCGTGAGTATGATTGAAGACGCCGAACGGCGGGGTATTCTTAAGCCCGGCGGCACCATTATCGAAGGTACGAGCGGTAACACGGGCATGGGCCTGGCGCTGGCGGCCATCGGCAAAGGCTACAAGTGCATTTTCACAATGGCCGACAAGCAGTCGAAAGAGAAAATGGACATTTTGCGGGCCGTGGGCGCAGAGGTGATTGTGTGCCCAACCAACGTAGCCCCCGACGACCCCCGCTCCTACTACTCGGTGGCCAAACGGCTCAACCAGGAGATTCCGAATTCGCTCTACCCCAATCAGTACGATAATCTGGCCAATACCGAAGCGCATTACGTAAGCACCGGCCCCGAAATCTGGCGCGATACCGACGGCCGCATCACGCATTTTGCGGCCTCGGTCGGTACGGGTGGTACCATCAGTGGCACATCGCGGTTTCTGAAAGAGCAAAACCCACAACTGTTTACACTTGGCCTGGATACCTACGGCTCAGTATTCAAAAAATACAAGGAAACAGGCGTTTTTGATACGGGTGAAATTTATCCCTACCTGACCGAGGGTATCGGCGAGGATATCCTGCCCCAAAACGTCGATTTTGACGTGATCGATCAGTTTATCAAAGTCACCGACAAGGATGCCGCAATCATGGCCCGGCGGCTGTCGCGGGAGGAAGGTCTTTTTGTGGGCTGGTCGTGCGGGACAGCCGTGCATGGCGCGCTCGAATGGGCCCGCGAACACCTCACCGACGACGATGTGCTGGTCATTCTGCTGCCCGACCACGGAACCCGTTACCTCGCCAAAATTTATAATGACACCTGGATGAACGACCACGGTTTTCTGGAAAATCGCCAGTTTAAAACCGCCCGCGACATTATCACGAGCAAAAACGGCTCCGGCGTACTGACCACCCTCGGCCGCGACGTTACGGTTTCGCAGGCCATTCAGGTGCTCAACCGGCAGGGCATTTCGCAGATTCCGGTAACCGACCCCGAGGGCCACATTGTAGGTAGCCTGACCGACTCGACCATCCTGAACCGGCTCATCGACGACCCGGCCGTGAAAGATAAAGCCGTGAGCGAGGTAATGGATAAACCGTTCAAGTTTGTAGGGCTCGACAACACGGTCGACGTACTTTCGTCGCTTATTGACCGCGAAAACAAGGCGCTGCTCGTGCGCGACGAAACCCAGCAGGTGCACATTATTACGCAGGCCGATTTGCTGGCAGCCATGACCAACTGACCCGAATAATTTCGTATCTTGTCTGAAAATAAACCGGTTATGAGCATCCAAACGCAAGCGCTCGACATACCGACTGAGTCGATACCGTCTTACCTGATTTACGAAACACTCAACGGCCGCCCTCTATATCGGAAGGGCTATAAGGATGTATTAGCCAAGCGAAAAACCGCCAGCGAGATTATGGGGTGCAGCGACCTTCAGGCCATTATTGTCTCGGCCTTACACCTGTATTTGGCATCAAACGCCGACCGAAAAGCCTATTGGGTTGTGACGAATGAGCCGGGCTTACACCTGAAACTGGGCGATAATCTGGCCAACGACATTGCCTTCTATGAGAAAGAGAAGGTAACCATCCGGGGTAAGTTTTTCGATGTGGCTCCCAAGGTTGTTGTTGAGGTCGATATCAAAGTAGACCCGGAGGCTTACCCCGGTAAAGAGCGGGAGTACATCTACGAAAAAACCGAGGCTATGCTGGCCTTTGGCACCGAACGCGTTATCTGGATTACTACACAAACCCGCAAAGTACTGGTAGCTACCCCCAACGAGCCGTGGCTCACGTTCAATTGGGATGCTACCGTACCGGTCATGGACGGCCTCACGCTGAACGTACTGTCGTTACTAACCGAAGAAGGAATACTTTAACGCCGGTTGTCTCCGCCATCGAGCATACTGAGGTAGCTCATGTAGCGCGATTCGGCAATGTTGCCCTCGCCAACCGCTTCTTTCACCGCGCAACCCGGCTCATTCACGTGCAGGCAATTATTAAAGCGGCACTGATTGAGCCGGTCGCGCATTTCGGGGAAGTAATGACTTATTTCTTCCTTCGCCATATCAACCAGCCCCAGTTCTTTAATGCCCGGCGTATCGATAATAAACGTTTCGGGAGCCAGCTCAAACATCTCGGCAAAGGTGGTTGTGTGCACCCCCTTGTTGGCAAACGTCGACACCTCGTTGGTGCGTAAGTTCAAACCCGGTGCCACGGCATTCACCAGCGATGACTTCCCCACCCCCGAATGCCCCGACAGAAGCGTGATTTTGTGGTCGAGCAATTGCCGAAAAGCCTCTACGCCATCGCCCTCGGTGGCCGAGGTAGCCAGGCAGCTATACCCAATCGACTCGTACATATCCATGATTTCCTGCTGGTAACCCAGGCCCTCATCGTTCAGGATGTCAGTCTTGTTGAACACCACCGTCGTCGGAATCCGAAAGGCCTCGGCCGTGACCAGAAACCGGTCGATGAACCCGAGCGAGGTACGGGGCAGGGTAAGCGTAGCCAGCATAACAGCCTGATCAATATTGGCTGCCAGAATATGCCCGTGGGCGGTTTTATGCACCGATTGCCGGATAATGTAGTTTTCGCGCGGGTCGATGTCCAGAATAACAGCCGTATTCTCGGTCACATCTTCAACCTCAAACTGCACGCGGTCGCCCACAGCGATAGGGTTGGTCACTTTAAGACCTTTAATTTTGAACTTCCCTTTCAGCCGCCCCTGATACACATGTCCATCCTCATTGCGGATGTCATACCACGAGCCCGTTGAGCGAATTACTAATCCTTTTTGCAAGATTCAGAGAGTGAAAACGTGAAATTGAGTCGGTGAAACGAAGTAAAAGCGTGAACGGATAGCCTGTGCGTGTTACTCGTTCGCTTGTTTGCGCATCAAGGTAGCGACCACCTCCATAACCTTTGCTGTTGCGCCAATGTTCCGCTCCACGTAGGCCCGGCTGATTTGAGCCGCCTGCGCGGGGTTGGGATATTGGCGGGCAAACGCGTCGGCAAGGGAGACTGTGTCGGCCACAGTAAAGGCGCCCCCCTCGGCTACCAGATCCACGGCTTCCTGAAACTTGCGGTAATTAGGCCCAAAAAAGACGGGCACGCCAAAGGTGGCAGCTTCCAGAATATTATGCAGTCCCTTTCCAAAAGCTCCGCCGATGTAGGCAAATTCGCCGTATTGATACAGCGACGAGAGCAAACCGATATTATCGATGAAAAGCGTTTGCACGGCGCTGTCGGCGGCATCGGCTGTTTGGTTGAGCAACGCTGAGTACCGCACCGATGGCCGCTTGAGCTGTGCCCGCCACCGCTCAATTTCGTCGTTGTGGATTTCGTGCGGGGCCACAATCACCTTCAGCGGCTGTTCAAACGCGTTCAGAAACGGAATCAGCACCTGCATATCGGCCTGCCATGCGCTTCCCACCACCAACAGCGGCTGACCAGCCTTAAACGTAGCCGCCAACGGAATTACTTTACGGGCGGCCGCGACCTGCGCTACCCGGTCGAAACGGGTGTCGCCCGCCCGTGTAACGTCCGTAATGTCGATTTGCCGGAGCAGCCGCACCGACTCTTCATTCTGCACCAGAATATGGGCGAAACAGGTCAGGATTTCGCGATAAAACCGCTGCACCGGCTTCACACCCCACGACCTAAAGAAAAGCTGCCCCGGCCGAAAAATGGCTGAAAAGGATAGCGTAGGCACGCCAGCCGCCCGTAGCTCGTGCAGGTAATTGGCCCAGAACTCGTATTTGATAAAAAACGCCAGTTGCGGCCTCACGAGCCGCACAAAATCACGGGCGTTGGCGGGCGTATCGGCAGGCAAATACAGGATATAGTCGGCCCCGGCGTAGTTTTTACGCACTTCGTAGCCAGAAGGCGAGAAAAACGTGAGCAAAATCTTGTAGGCCGGGTACTGCGCCCGAAAGGCTTCGATTACAGGGCGCCCCTGCTCAAACTCACCCAGCGAAGCGGCATGAAACCACACCAGCGGGGCCGTGTTGCCGGCCAGTTTTTGCGCGAGCTGGGTTCGCCAGTCCTGCCGACCCACCACCCACTGCCGGGCCTTGGGGTTGAACGGGGCCAACAGCCTCAGCAAACCGGCATACAGCCGAATCGACGTGTTATAAAGAGGAGAAAACAAGCCTCAAATCCGATTGGTTAATGAAGCGACAAAGGTACACCAATCAGACTCCCCGACAGTACGCCCGCCAACGAAACCGGTAACAGACGGTTGGCCCGGTTGCGCAAAGGTCGAACTTTTCAGGCCCGAAAACCTTTTTTAGTGCAAATAAGCATCACGTTCGCATGAACTGGAATAAACTGACCGACGAAAGTCAATTAGCCATTATCAAAGAAGAATCGGCTCAGCAGCCGGTGCTGATTTTCAAGCACAGCACAACCTGCTCCATCAGTGCTATGGCCTACAGCCGGCTCGAACGCAACTGGAACGATGCCGCCGGAATTAAGCCATATTATCTGGATTTGCTCCAGTACCGGGCCATCTCCAACAAGATTGCGGGTGAGTTTGGAGTTGAGCACGAGTCGCCCCAGGCGCTGCTGATTCACAACGGCGAATGCGTGTACGATGCCTCGCACATGGCTATCTCGTTCCAGGCTCTGCAACAGGCGGTATAGTATTTAAGCGGACAAGGGAGGAAAGGAAAAAGGGAGAAAAGGTTTGCAATGCAACGTTCCTTTTTCTCTCTTTTTCCTTTCCTCCCTTGTCTTTTTTCCCCTTTACCCCCTCAATGTGATTCGGGCTCGGTGACAAACTCCCCCAACCGGCGGATTGAATTTAGAAACACTCACCTCCACATCGGCCACGGTTGGGTACACGTGCCGAATCTCGGTAATGATACTGTGGGCAATATGCTCCAGCAAACGGGCCGGGCGCTGCATCACCCGGGTTGTAATCCGATATAACTCCTCGTAGTTGACGGTTGCACTAAGCCGGTCTTGCCGGGCTGCTTCCGAAAAATCGACCGTCACAACAATGTCGACGGAGTATTTATTACCAATCTTCTGCTCCTCGTCGTAAAATCCGTGGTAGGCAAAAAATTCAAGTCCTTCTAACGCGATGGTTCCCATGCGGGTGGCCTAAAGGCCTTAAATCTGGTCAAAAAATGAGCCGCCCTGTTTGGGTTCGGCGGGTTGTGATTCAGGTTGCGGAGTGGGTTCAGGCATTACTTCGGCAGTGGTAATCTGCACGGCCTCATCTACCTGCTGCACCAGTTCGGCTGAGGGGTCCACCTCCGGCCCGCGCGACGTTGGCGGCTCTACTAACTCGTCGCCAGTAGGCATATCGGCCACTTCGGCAATGGCATCCCGCCCGGTTTCGGGGGTAGCGGTGGGCGTACCGGTTTCGGCAGCAAGCCCGGCAGCGGCCAGTTGAGGTTGGGCAGCCTGTGCCTGTTTCTCAGCCTCGCGCTGTTCTTCCTTGATCTGCGTAGCTACCTCGTCAATTTTCCCCTTAAACGATTGCTTGGCAAACTTCTTCTCGAACCGATCTACGCTATCCATAGCATTGGCCGACAGCGTTTTGATCTGCGCCACCAGCGTATCCTTGTAGCGCTCCATGGCTTTGAAGTCGTGCTCCATCGCCTTAAGGTCGTTCAGAATATTGTCTTTCAGATACCGGGCCTGATTTTGCGCGTCCTGAATCATCATGGATGATTTTTTCTTCGCATCGGCCAGCATATCGTCGGCTTTACGGCGGGCCTCGGCCAGGTGTTGTTCAGCGGCTTTGGTAGCCTGATCGGTAATCTGACTGCTGGTATCTTCGGCGGTTTTGAGCGTCTTGAACAGAGTCAGCTCTACCTCTTTTAACTTATTGAGCTCTTTTTCAGCCAGTTCAAGCTGCATTTTCAGCATCTTCTGCTCGCCAACTACCCGCTCCCACTCCTGCGAGAGCGACGACAGGAAAGCGTCTACCTCGTCGGTACGGTAGCCGCGTAAACCCTTTTCAAAGGTGTGTTGCCGAATCTCTATGGGCGTGATTTTCATACGATGCGCCTAATTGATGTAGGGTCGAAAGCAATTGTGTCAGCGTGAAAGTAAAGTTCTTTACGCGTAATTGAAAAGTATTAGGCATAAAATGTGCCAAAGGAACACGCACGCCCACAAGACTGCCGGTCGGCCTGAAATTCGGATTGCCTTACTTTCCAACCTGCCAGACCGAAATAGTCCGGTCGTCGCTGGCCGAGAGGAGCATGTTTTGGTAGGCACTCCACAACAGTCGATTCACCGAGGTACCGTGACCAGCGTGCCGTGCCCGGTCTACCACTTTCAGCAACCGAAGGGTCTGCGCATCCCAAATCTTGATCGATTTATCCATACTGGCCGTGGCCATCAGCTGACCGTCGGGACTGAAGGTCACGTGATTGATGGCAAACATATGGGCCACCACTTCCTGCCGAAGGGCGTACCCCTGTTCGGCGTCCCAGCTTTTGAGCCGGGCATCGCGGCTACCTGTAATAAGCGTTTGAAAGTCGGGGGTGTAGGCCACCGTAAACACCGAGTTGACGTGCGCCGACAGCGTGTGCTTGAGCGCCAGCGTGTTCAGGTCGAAAATACGCACCTGATGGTCGCTGTAGCCCACGGCTAACTCGCGCTCGACTGGGTTAATAGCTATACAGCGGGCACTTTGATCCGAGGCTTTCAGATGCCGACGCACCGCCAACTGTTGCGCGTCGAGCACCACCACAACGCCATCCGACAAAGCCACAAAAACCGTATCGGCATACTGCTTTATATCGAAAATGGCCGCGTTGGTCAACTTCAACGACCCTACCTCCACGCGGTTTGCGGGGTCAATCAGGTGCAGGCCCTCGTAGTTTTGCCCCACCCAAAGCCGGTTACGATCCTGCTCGTAATGCAGAGCGTACACCGACGCGGGCACCTGCGCTACCAGGCTACCCAGATCGGGCCGGTCGAGCTGCCAGCGTACCACCATGCCGTCTCCGCCCGCCGAAAAAAAACTGTCGGCTGTTGGGCCCGCTTCGAGGGCATACACCCCGTCGCGGTGGCCGCCAAATGTATCAAGTTTCTGAACGTTCATGGGTAATTTGCGCGATGCGGTCGCTCTGAGCCTTCTCTCCTTTTTCTGCTACCGTTCCCGAACGACTTACCCGACAAAGGTCGGCAAACCTTTCTTTTTCCCATACAGACTTCCGACTTTTGCCCCATGCCCCTCCACACAACGTTTGCCCTCAACCCCGACTGCCGGGTGGTACTCTGGCGCATTGAGGAAGATGAGCCCACGTTACGTGCTCGTCTGGTACTCACGGCCCCCGAACAGGCCGATCTGGACGGCATCACGCACCCCAATCAGCGGGTCGAGTGGCTCGCCTGCCGGGTGGCGGTTCAGACACTCGCTCAGGCACACCAGTATCCGTATCGGGGTCTGGTCAAAGATGAATACGGTAAGCCGCACCTTCTCCAGCCCGAACCGGCCGGTAGCCCGGCGCATATTTCCATCTCTCATACGGGAGGCTGGGCGGCTGCTGTATGGCACCAAAACCGCCCCGTGGGAATTGACATAGAGCCTATCCGGGCGCAGTTTACGCGGGTAGTACCACGAGTCCTGTCGGAAGCCGAAATTGAACACGCATCCGGCCGTGCCGACCGGCTGGCGGTATACTGGTGCGCCAAGGAGTGCCTGTATAAACTCTACGGGAAACGGCAGCTTACTTTCCGTGAGCATCTTCACATTGAGCCCTTTGCCGATGGAGCCGAGCGCCTGACGGGACATGTGCGCCTGCCCGACCATGAAGAAACCTTACAGATTCACTGCTGGGCTATTGGGCCGGGCCTGCTGGCTGTGGCCTGTCCGTAAAGCAACGCACGGACCTCAGTGATGTGCAACGAATCGTGTAAAGTGCATAATAAAAGTCCGATTATCAATAGATAACCCAATTCTCAATCATGCATTTTACATTGTACATTCACGTAGGCCCGTGCGGTCAAAGTTGTACAACGAACGTTTACCGCTGCGAATAGTCAGACAGGGGCATACCGTCGCCCTCATCCTGCACGGCATCCAGAATGGCTTCGACCTCTTTGACCCGGTCCGAATCGCCTTTTTTCTCAAACGCCAGCATGAGGTTACGGAGCGTCCGGCGAACAATGTCGATGTTGGAGCAGGGCTGATAAAAAATATCGTTTGGTTTCAGGTTCAGCTGACCGATGTAGTGGTCGATGTCGTTTTTCGAGAACACCAGCCCCCGTGTAAACACGTTGATGTAAAACTGCACCCCGTTGGGCTGTTTGTAGGTCAGTACAAACAAGTTGGGCAGGTTTACGCCGTAGATGGGCATGCCAATTTTACGGGCCATCAGCATATAAATCACGCACAACGAGATGGGGTTTCCCCGGCGCGACTCCAGCACTTGATTGATCATCGAGTTGGCCGGCGAATGAAAATGCTTCGAGTTGGGCGCAAAGCCCAGCGTATTAAAAAAAGCATTGTTCAGGGCTTTTACCTGATCCACGGGGTGCATATCCGTACCCACATCGAGCCATACTTTGTAATACAGTTGGTTGAGGTCTTGCCGCAATTTTTCAAGCGAGAGATCGGGGTACTGGTAAGTAGCCACAATCCAGAGCCCTTCGAGTAGGTCCATACCGCCCCCGTTGCGCCAGTCGCGGATGCGTTCCAGCACCGATTGGTACTGAAGGTCATGTATCAGCTCTTCAATCTTTTTTTGAAAATGCGGGTTAAAGCTGCCCTCCCATTCCGATTCCAGATACGGAATTAACTGACCGCCCAACTCCCGAATTCGCTGCTCCACATGATCGGCCACTTCACGGTCTTCGTCGTCCAGAAGGGATATAAGAGCTTTAATCTCGCTGTCGTTCATACACGTTTGGTACTCAGTCTGTCTGACACAGGATAAATACTCCTTTCAGAAAGAAACTGAATTTTATAGTTTTGTCCGATTTTTGGGTCGCTCTGCTGTACGCTACCCTAAAATAAGAACAAAATTTTACAAAAAACGATTTGACTCCCGCAGACAATACAGTGTCGAAAATTGTGGTGACAGGCGGTGCCGGCTTTATCGGTTCGCACACAGCTGTCTCCCTGGTTGCAGCCGGTTTTGAACCAATTATCGTTGATAATTTCTCGAACTCCGAGAAGAACATACTCAACGGCCTGGAACAAATTTTGGGGCGCCGACTTACCTGTTACGAAGCCGACTGCAACGACGCCGATGCGATGGAGACGATCTTCGCCAGCGAGCGCCCCATCGGCATTATTCACTTTGCGGCATCCAAGGCCGTGGGTGAGTCGGTACAGAAACCCCTGCTCTACTACCGGAATAACCTCAACTCGCTGATGGTTATGCTGGAACTGATGCCCAAGTATCAGGTGCACAATCTGGTGTTCTCGTCGTCGTGCACGGTGTATGGCCAACCTGAGCGGCTCCCCGTAACCGAGGCTACGCCCCGGCTGCCAGCCTCGTCGCCCTACGGCAACACCAAAGCCATGTGCGAAGATATTATCCGCGACTGCGTGGCAGCCGTGATGCCCGTTAAGGCTATCTCGCTGCGGTACTTCAACCCGATTGGTGCGCACCCCTCGGCCCTCATCGGGGAGCTGCCCAGAGGTGTACCGGCCAACCTGGTGCCTTACCTGTTGCAAGTAGCAGCCGGGCAGCGCGAAAGCCTCACCATTCACGGGAACGATTACAACACGCCCGACGGTACGGCCATCCGTGACTATATTCACGTGATGGACCTGGCCGACGCCCACGTGAGCGCCTTGCAGTTGCTCAACCAGAAAAATACCGACTCGTTCTACGACATTTTCAACATTGGTACAGGACGGGGTGCCTCAGTATTGGAGTTGATCAACACGTTTGAGGAAATTAACGGCATTAAGTTACCGTACACGCTGGGGCCTCGCCGGCCGGGTGATATTGAGCAGATATATGCGGACGTCAGCAAAGCCACCGAAGGCCTGCGCTGGACCGCCAAGCGATCATTAGCCGATGCCTTGCAGGACGCCTGGCGCTGGCAGCAGACTTTGAGTTAGTTTATGGTTCATTCTTTGTGGTTTCTGGCACCCTATGCCCGATACACTACAAACGATAAACTATAAACCACAAACTACTACCATGAAAACAATTGTAATTACCGGCGGTGCCGGCTTTATCGGCTCCCATGTAGTCCGGCTTTTTGTGACCAAATACCCTGAGTACCGCATTGTCAATCTCGACAAGCTGACCTACGCGGGTAATCTGGCCAACCTCACCGACATTGAGCACGCGCCCAATTATACGTTCGTCAAAGGCGATATTACAGATGCTGCGTTCCTCGACGCTATGTTCGCTGAAATTCAGCCGGATGGGGTAATTCACCTCGCGGCCGAGTCGCACGTAGACCGGTCTATTACCGACCCTATGTCGTTTGTAATGACCAACGTAGTAGGCACCGTAAACCTGCTCAACGCGGCCAAAAACTGCTGGAAAGACAGCCCGACCGGCTTTGAAGGCAAGCGTTTCTACCACGTTTCGACCGATGAGGTGTACGGCTCGCTGCACAACCCCGAGGAGTTTTTCCTCGAGACAACGTCTTACGACCCCCAATCGCCTTACTCGGCTTCTAAGGCTGCGTCGGACCACTTTGTGCGGGCCTACGGCAACACGTACAAAATGCCCGTGGTACTGAGCAACTGCTCGAACAACTACGGCCCCAATCACTTCCCCGAGAAGCTGATTCCGCTCATGATTCACAACATCCAGACGAACAAACCCCTGCCGGTATATGGCAAGGGCGAGAACGTGCGCGACTGGCTGTACGTGGTCGATCATGCCCGGGCTATCGACACTATTTTCCACAACGGCACGCTGGGCGAAACCTACAACATTGGCGGCTTTAACGAGTGGAAAAACATTGATCTGGTTCACCTGCTTTGCTCGATCATGGACCGCAAGCTGGGCCGTGAAGAGGGCACATCGGCCAAACTGATCACCTACGTAACCGACCGGGCCGGGCACGACCTGCGCTACGCCATCGACGCCAGCAAGATCATGAACGAACTGGGCTGGAAACCGTCGCTTCAGTTTGAAGAGGGCCTCGAAAAAACAGTAGATTGGTTCCTGGCCAACCAGGAGTGGCTCGACAACGTCACGTCGGGTAACTACCAGAAGTATTACGAAGACATGTACGCTAACCGGTAATTGGCGAATGAGTGATTGAGCGAATGAGTGAATAGTTTCCAAGTCGGCCTTGTACAATCACTCTATCACCCAATCACTCAATCACTCAATAAAAACATGAAAGGAATCATCCTGGCCGGAGGCTCCGGCACCCGCCTTCACCCCCTGACGCTTGCCGTTTCGAAACAGCTGATGCCTGTTTACGACAAGCCCATGATTTACTACCCGCTTTCGATTCTGATGCTGGCGGGCATTCGCGAAATCCTGATCATTTCGACCCCGCATGATCTGCCGCACTTCGAGAAGCTGCTGGGCGATGGCTCGCGGATTGGGTGCTCGTTCAGCTATGCCGAACAACCCAGCCCCGACGGTCTGGCACAAGCGTTTATCATCGGTGAGGAGTTTATCGGCAACGATAAGGTAGCACTGGTTCTGGGCGATAACATTTTCTACGGCTCCGGCCTATCGAAGTTGTTGCAGGCTAACAACGACCCCGACGGGGGCGTGGTGTACGCCTATCAGGTGCACGATCCCGAACGCTACGGTGTGGTGGAGTTCGATGAGCAGTTTAACGTACTCTCGATCGAAGAGAAGCCAACCGAGCCCAAATCGAATTACGCCGTGCCCGGTCTGTATTTCTACGACAACGACGTGGTCGAGATCGCCAAGAATATTAAGCCCTCGCCCCGCGGTGAGCTGGAAATTACCGACATAAACCGGGTGTACCTGGAGCGCGGTAAGCTAAAAGTAGGTGTACTCGACCGGGGTACTGCCTGGCTCGACACCGGCACGTTTGCCTCTCTGATGCAGGCAGGGCAGTTTGTGCAGGTGATTGAAGAACGGCAGGGCCTCAAAATCGGCTGTATCGAAGAGATTGCCTACCGCATGAAGTTTATTGACAAGGAGCAGCTTTGCGAAATTGCCAAGCCCCTGGTGAAAAGCGGGTACGGTCAGTACCTGCTGTCGATTGCCTAAGAGCAACCACTCACCACTCTTCGTGAAAACAAGAAAAGCCGGGGCAATGCTCCGGCTTTTTCATACCTAACCTATGAGATGAGAAAAACGTAATGTCGTGCTGTTAGGCATTGACCTCGCAAAGGTCTGCAAGGTAAGCCAGTGTTAATAGCGCATAATTACGCGATTGCAAAAATGGGGGATTGTTGCGGATTCCAATAGCGTAAAACTACGTATTCTTCCCCGTAGATGCCCCCATTTTGGGCGTCTGACGGGCTTCGACCATTCGGCTTAGCCCATAAAAGGGCTATCTTGCCTACTGCGAACCTTCCTCTTTTTGTTCATGAAAAAACCGTTTCCGTTTGAGAAGTGTGGCCGTGAAATGAACCACGACGAAGCCAGAGGATGGGTTAATGCTTACCGTAAACAGTGCGAGATGCAGGCAAAGCCCGTTCATGCCGAAGCCTTCAGCAAAGAATTGCTGCTGAAAATATTAGCTGACGACGACTGTACCGGTATTCGAATCTACCACGGGCATTGCGAGGGTGAACCCCGACTCCTGCTGGTAGGCATGAACAAACAGGGTAATGACAGACACCGGGCTCCCAAAGGACTGAAAGACGACATGCCCGAAAACGGTGCCCAAACGGGAATCTACGGCGATGGTGCCCGTTGCCCCGATCAATGTGACCAATCGAATTAATGGTGAGTTTTATTGAGGCTCTTTTACGACATACCCTGAAGTTTCCGCTGACAGTAACAACGGAGTTATCTATTCTACTCCCTCTGCTGTTTGTTGGTGGCTACAAAGACAAACCGCCCTACTTACGCTGGGTGGTCATTTTTATCGGCTGGACTACGTTTCGTAACCTGACCAGCATTGTAACCTCCAGTTACCGCATCAATAACCTGATGCTGTTCAATGCAGACCTGCTCGTGCGGGCGTTGTTGCTACTGGCTATGTTTTACCATACGTTTCCGTACACGTATGAGAAAAAGGCAATTGTTGTGGTTGGGGTGCTGTTCACCCTATTTTTCGGCTTTGACTTTGTCTGGTCGAACCCCAACCTGAGCGACTGGCAAAATCACCGGCTCAACCGGTATTCGTACGTGGTCGAGAATGTGCTGATGCTAACGCTGGTGTTGCGTTTTTTTCTATATCTGGTTCGTGAGTTACCGGTCGATAACCTACTGGAATATCCTATGTTCTGGATTTGTTGCGGCTTGCTGATTGCCCATGCCGGGAGTGTTTTTCTGAGCCCATTTATACACTACACGTTTGTGTGGAATGGCACGTTCAAGCTTCCGGTTATGGTTATTATTGAGCAATGCGTAGAAATTACCCGAAATATTGGTTTAGCCATTGCGCTGTCTCATGCTCGACGCCTAACGCTTTAACAGATGGAAACGCCCCCGGATAGTCTGCTGATTGCGACAATAGCTATGCTGATTATGGCTATCTTCATTGTCATTTTCGTGGCTTACTATCAACATCGGCAGTCGCACCATCAGCTTACCGTGAAGGAAATGTTGGAGCGGCACCGGCAAGAGCTGATGGCCGCCATGTTTCGGGGACAGGAGGCCGAACGCCGACGGCTGGCACAGGATCTGCACGACGACATCGGCACGATGCTCTCGGTAGCCAAGATGACCCTTAACCAACTCGAACGCAGCCTCGACCGGTATTCGCCCGAACGCGCGCAGGCCTACAAAACCCGCCAACTACTCGACGATACGCTCAAGAATGTCCGGCGCATTAGCCGCGATCTGGTCCCTACTACCCTCGAGCGCTTTGGGCTTTTGGCCGCGCTGGAAGAACTGGTAGGCAATGCTACCAATGATCAGGTAAGGGTACAACTGGAAGGGCACGACAGCTTCGAGTTTGTGGCTCCATCGCTGGAGGTGATGCTGTACCGGATTGTGCAGGAGTTAGTCACCAACGCCGTTCGGCATTCGGGGGCCAGTCAGATTGTCATTCAGTTTTTCCGGCATGAAGACGAACTACGCGTTGCAGTACTCGACAATGGCCGTGGTTTCGATATCGACGAGGTGCAGCAAAACCGGCAACGGGGTCTGGGACTACGTAGCATCGAAAGTCGGCTCAGCGTGGTTGAGGGGCACGTTACGTTCGATGTGGCACCCGGCCGGGGCTCCCGTGTGATTGTACAGGTTCCGCTCGAAAATCCTAAATTGGCCTCCCTTCTTATTTAACGACCCTTGACTAATGCGTAAGATCAAACTGGCGCTCTGCGACGACCATAACCTGTTTCGAGTGGGTATGGCTTCTATTCTGACGCAAATCCCCGACTTCGACCTGATTCTGGAAGCCGCCAATGGGCAAGAGCTCATCGACAAGATTGCGCGCCGTATGCCCGACGTCGTTCTGCTCGACCTGCAAATGCCTGTTCTCGACGGTACAGCCACCGCCGATTATCTGCGCGAACACCACCCACTGGTTAAGATTGTGGTGCTTACCATGCACGACGAAGACCGGATGGTGCTCCACCTGCTCGAAAAGGGTGTTAGCGGTTACCTGCTGAAAGACTCCGACCCCGAAGAGGTAGAGAAGGCCGTTCGGAAGGTGATCGACGAGGGGGTATACCTGAACGAGTTTGTGTCGCGGGCGATGCTCCGTAAAATGACCAACGCAGCGGCTGCCGTCAAACCAGCCTCTACGCTGTACAATAGTAAAATCCTCCTTTCTGAACGCGAAAAAGAGGTGCTCAAGCTCATCTGCGAAGGTTTATCGACCGCCGAAATCAGCGAAAAAATATTCCTGAGCCCCCGTACCGTAGAGGGGCACCGGCTCCGCATTCTGGAAAAAACCGGCACCAAAAACACCGCTGGCATGGTTGCCTACGCGTTCAAGAATAATTTGGTATAAAGGACAGGGGGAAGATGGAGCCCCAACAGTTATTAACGTGTCAGCTCCCTCCTCCTTTCCTCCCTTCCTCCTTTTCCTCCCCCTTCTCACCCCCTATCCTGACACAGTTCAATCAACACCCCATTGGTCCCTTTGGGGTGCAGAAAACAAACCAGCTTATTATCGGCACCGAGTTTGGGATTCTCATTGAGCAGTGTAAAACCCTCGTTCCGAAGCCGCTCCATCTCGGCCAGAATATCATCGACCTCAAACGCGATGTGGTGAATTCCCTCGCCTTTCTTCTCAATGAACTTGGCAATAGGACTGCTAGGGTCGGTGGCTTCGAGCAGTTCAATCTTGGTCTGGTTGACCCGGAAAAATGAAGTCGTTACGTTTTCCGACTCCACTGCTTCTGCTTTGTAGGGGGCTACATTGAGTAACTTCTGGAAGAGTTCGTTAGACTGGGTCAGACTCCGAACAGCAATGCCAATATGTTCGACGTTGGTTAGCATGTTTCGTTTTCGAAAAATAGATAAAACCGGACTGTGCGTTCGGTAATGAACTTTACAAGCCGGGCAAAAGTTAGTATTTTGAGATTGGATAACGAATTCCAACAGGAGCATTGTCCCGTCTACACGTTTCATAATTCATTGACACAGCGATGGTAACTGTATCAGAAAGCGCTAAGAATAAGATTGTTGAACTCCGTCAGAAAGACGGGTTGACCGACGAACACGCTATCCGGGTAGGTGTACAGGGCGGAGGTTGCTCGGGCCTTATGTACGATCTTCAGTTCGACGCTACGCAACAGCCATCCGACCATCTGGTGGAGGATAAGGGCATCAAAATTCTGGTAGATCGGAAAAGCCTGTTGTATCTGGCAGGTACCGAACTCGACTTTTCGGACGGCCTCAACGGCAAAGGGTTTCAGTTTAAAAACCCGAATGCCTCGCGTACCTGCGGCTGTGGCGAAAGCTTCTCGGTGTAGGCTACTTTGGACTCATACAAGCCCGGTTTCGGGTGTAAAAGACCGCGTGAGTGCGGTCTTTTTTTATGCCTTTGCCGCTCATAACACGCTGGATTTTGTAATTAACGTGAATTATGCATAATGGCTGACGCGAGGGCCTTCGACAGGCTCAGGCTGACTGGCAGCTCACAAATTTGCGGTCAGCCTGAGCCTGTCGAAGGCCCTCGCGTCAGCAACTACTTGTAGAACAGGGATTTTGCAGTGCGTATTATGCATAATTCACGTTAATTATGTACCCTGACGATATCCTGTTATAATCTGTCCCCATCTATGTCTGCATCACCTGCCAAACCCGTGAGCTATTCACAAACTACCCTCACCGAGCTTATGATTCCGGCTTACGCCAACTTTGGCGGTAAAATCCACGGCGGCACCCTGCTATCACTAATGGACAAAGTAGCCTACGCCTGTGCCGCCAAACACGCGGGCGAGTACTGCGTGACGGTTTCGGTTGATGGGGTCAATTTTCGGCAACCGGTTGAGGTAGGCGAGCTGGTTTCGCTCATGGCGTCGGTCAATTATGTGGGCCGCACCTCACTCGTCGTGGGTATTAAGGTAGTAGCCGAAAACGTAAAAACGGGCGTTAGCAAACACACTAACACCTCGTATTTTACCATGGTGGCCAAAGACGACACGGGCAAGCCGACCGAGGTGCCCCCGCTCCTGCTCGAAACGGCCGAAGACGCCCGCCGGTTTCTGGAAGCCCTGAAACGACGCGAAATGCGAACCGACTACGCCGAACATTTCGACAATGCCCGCAATCGGATGCTGCTCCCGGAAAATATACAGGCGCTTACAACTGAACGCTGCCAGCTATCGCCCGATTTGGAGCAGCTACTGCACCTTTAACAAACAAAAGGTCGGCCTTACCGAAGTAAGACCGACCCCGAACCTGTTATCAGGTCTGTTTATCGTTTGGCAACTACCGGCAAGCCTTCGAGTTGCGCGTAGCTCAGCTTCCAGGTATTATCGGCGGCTTTTTTCCAGAGCAGGATAAAATTCCCCTTGCCCACGCCACCCGGCTCCTGCGGGGTATCGGGCAGCACATCAACCGAATACGTACCGGCTTCGTAAGCCGTTTGGGCGTCTACGGCCGAGGTCACTGCGTAGGTTTTCAGATCGCTCAGGGTCGGGAGGGTTTCGCGAACCCACTTCTGCGACACTTCGGCTTTACCCGTGAAGTGGGTGTTGCCCTGCAAAAAGTGCACATCGTCGGCGAGGAAACTCGTGATTTTTTCACTGTCTTTACTATTCCAAGCCTCAATAAACTGCCGGTTCAGGTCTTTTACATCAACGGCGTCGCCTGATTTTGTACAGGCCGACAACAGGGCTACCATCACCCAGATCGGCAAAAATGCCTTTATAAATTTAAGATTCCGTATCATGATTTCAGTGTGTTTTGCAGCCCGGCCCGAAGCTGTATCGGGCCGAGCCTTGTGAACATAATTGGGATTAGCGACTGACAGCCTCAAACGGCCGTGAGGGTGCTTACCAGCTCTTCCGACGAACTTCGGAGTCGGGGTAGGCCGACGTTGGGTCGCCAAACGTCGGGTTGAGCAAGTAGCCCATATTGGTCATATACGTCGGCTGAGCCGGTGCCAATGTAGCGGGCGTTGTGCCGTTGGCCGCATAAGCTGCTCCGGCTACCGCAGCGCCAGCCCCTACCCCAGCCGCTGTTGCGAGTGCGGGTGCTTTTTTACCCCGTGCGAGCAATACACGGTTCGCTTGCCCGTACGATTCGTTGTCGGCCCGACGGGCGGCAGCAATCCGCTCTTCTTCGGCCCGGCGAGCCGCGAGGGCAGCAGCCGCTTTACGCTTATTATCAATTCGCTTACCGATGGCATACCCGGCACCGGCACCTACGGCACCACCTACAACCCCACCCACTACACGGTTACGCTTGTGGATGATAGCACCGGCTGCGGCACCAGCGGCACCGCCAATCACGGCGCCTTTAGCCTGTGGACTCCACTGACGGGGGCTCCGTAGCGGTTGAATGACCTGGGCTTCGGCAAATGAAGAGAAAAGAACGATGGCTAATAAGGCCAGTATCGAGATCGTCCGGAACGTCGTTCCGGTATCGATTTTTTGTTGCTTGTTATTCATGGCTCTAGTGTTCATGTCCAATTGAGTACTGCGTTACTGTTTGGCTCTTTGACAGGTAATCAGACCAATGGTTTATTTAATCACCCGAGAAAGTCAATTAATCTGAACACGGCAATAACGAATTTGTTTGGGTGTGAATTGCCCGCACTCAGGCAATCTGAGCGTGCGATTTCGGCCCAAAACGGCCCTATTCACCCATTTCAGGCCTGATATGTCGAAATGAGAAACCCCGTCGAAAACGAGCCAATGGGCCGATCTCGACGGGGCAAAAAAATAATAATCTACCTTAAAAATTATTCGTTCTCTGGATTATGTTTCCCGGAATAATCTAAAAACCGGCTCAATGTTAGCTCCGTTTTTTTGAGCATCGTGAAGCTGACAAGTATGCCCACACAAGGCGAGTTTGTTTGTGAACCTACGCGAGCCGGAGAAGTTATCTACCGGCCCAGGTTTTATAGGCAGTCAACATCGACCACGATAGATACCTGCCGGAGTCCTTTGTCGGTCAGAACATCGTTGATCCGGTCGCGGATAAACTCCTTCACCGCTTTCATGTTGACCGGGCCGCGCTCAATCTTAATCAGAATATCGTAGAGAAACTGATTACGGATCCGCTCAACCAATGGCTGTTCGGGGCCAAGCACGCGACTACTGCCGAGGGTATCGGTCAGTTCGGCCGCCAGCCGTTCGGCCGCCTGCTTACTGATATGTTGCTCCGGGTGCCGAACCGTCAGTTTAATCAGCCGTGAGAAAGGCGGATAGTTAAAATCTTGCCGTTCCCGAATCTCTTCGTCGTACAGGCCCCGGTAGTCGTTGGTAATGATTTTCTGGAGAATAAGCTGTTGCGGGTTGCTGGTCTGGATAAGCACCCGCCCCTGCCGACCACCCCGCCGGCCCGCGCGCCCGCTTACCTGAGTCAGCATCTGAAACGCCCGCTCGGTTGCCCTGAACTCCGGGAAATGAATGATCCGGTCGGCATCAAAAATGCCCACCAGGCTCACCTTATCGAAATCGAGGCCCTTGGTAATCATTTGCGTACCCACAAGCATATCGACATTCCCCTGTTCGAACTCTTCAATAATTTGTTGGTACGCATTTTTGGCCCGGGTGGTATCGAGGTCCATGCGCAGAATCCGGGCTTCTGGAAACAGGATCTGGAGTTGATCTTCGAGCTTTTCAGTCCCGAAACCAATGGTTTTCACTTTAGTGGAGCCGCAAACGGGGCAAGTACGGGGTACTTCTTCTTTGTAGCCGCAGTAGTGGCAGCGCAATTCGCCCACCTTCATGTGGTAGGTCAGGCTTACGTCGCAGTTAGGACATTCGGCCGTCCAGTCGCAGTCTTCGCACTGCATGTAGGGCGAGTAGCCACGCCGGTTCTGAAACAGGATGCTCTGCTCTTTTCGCTCCAGATTATCACCTAAGGCCGTCAGCAAAGCCGATGTAAACTCATTTTTCATCGTCTTCTGCTTCTTTTCCACCTTCGTATCCACGAGGGTAATCTGCGGCAGCGTCGCATCGCCAAACCGCTGAAACAGCTCTACCAGTCCGTATCGTCCCTGCTGAGCCTGATAGTAACTCTCCAGAGAAGGTGTAGCCGAGCCCAGCAACACTTTGGCCTGTTGCCACTGGGCGAGCATCATAGCTACGTCGCGGGCATGGTAGCGCGGGGCCGGGTCATGCTGTTTGTACGAGGTTTCGTGCTCTTCATCGACGATAATCAGGCCAAGATTGTCGAACGGTAAAAACACGGCCGACCGCACGCCAACTACAAACTGATACTGACCCGATACCACCCCTTTCCAGACTTCTACGCGCTCATTGTCTGAAAACTTGGAGTGGTAAATACCCATTTTATCACCAAAAACGCGCTGAAGCCGAACCACAATCTGGGTGGTCAGGGCGATTTCGGGAAGCAGATATAGCACCTGCGAGCCACTTTCAAGAGCCTGCTGAATCAGGTTAATGTAAACCTCCGTTTTGCCACTACCCGTAATACCGTGGAGCAACACGATATTCTGCGTATTAAACTTGGCCATAATGGCTTCAGATGCCTGTTGCTGAGCCTCGGTAAGCCGAATTTCAACGGTGGGCGCGAGGTTGTCAGAAAAGCGCGGCTGAATGACCTCGAACGTTTCAAAAATCCCGTTTTTTATCAGAGTAGTCATCGACGACTGGGAGATTTCGTCGTCCTGATTCAGCACCGTTTTGTCGAGTCCCCGGCTGTTAAGAGCCGAATTGAGCAGCACCGGTACGTGGCGCAGATAGCGCATAACCACTTCCTGCTGTTTGGGCGATTTGTCCAGCTTTCGAATCAGGTCCAGCAAGGCTTCGCGGTCTTCGTAAGCGGCACCGAGCCGTACTTTCCGAATCATTTTCGGCACATATTTCTCCCGCACCTCCTCAAAAACAATGACGGCCCGCTTCCCAACCAACGCCTTAATAACGGTCGGTACGTTGAGTTCGCCCACCAGCCGCCCCAGTTCTTCGTAGGTGAGGGCCGGGTGTTTTTTAAGCTCTTCGAGTAGGGTAACCTCCTCCGGGCTGAGCAGTTCAGGATAGTCGAAATCGGGGTTGTACTGCACCTTCGACTGACTCGAAATCTTAAGCCCAGAAGGCAGAGCCACATTCATCACCTCGCCAATGCAGCACATGTAGTAGTCGGCCATCCAGCGAAACAGCTCGAGCTGATAGCTGGTAATCAGCGGGTAATCATCCAGAAGTTCAAGAATATACCGGGCCTGATACCGGGGCGGAGGAGTATTATGAAGCCTTGCCACGATAGCCGTTAATACACGACCATCCTTTTTACCAAAAGGAACAATCACTCTGGCACCAATTTTGATAACCTCAACCATCGTTCTCGGAACCCTGTATGTAAACAGGTTTGGAATAGGCAAAGGCAATATTAAATCCGCGAAGTAAGTAACCTCTTCTTCGTGCGAATGGGAAAATACCAAGTCTGGCAGGCTAAGTTGATTATCTGGCTCACTCACGAAGTAAAGTTACCGAAATATGGGCAAATAGCTTGGCAAGATGTTTGCAAGTCACAGCTTGTCGTAAATGTAACTAAGTAAGACCTGCACAAACCGATAGGTAGATTGGCGCTTAGCTACCGACCAAAACCCGTACGATATATCTCAACCTCTTAACCCTGACTGAATGCTCTGATTTTCAACGTTCCTTTTTAATCCAACGTACAGCCTCATGAAACAAAATATAGTATTCAATATGCCTGGCCGAGTCTGGCTTTTCGGCATTATATTCTATCTGACGGGCACATTGGCCTCTGCTCAGATTAGCGGAAGTGTATTTCGGGACTTTGACAACGACGGCGCCCGGAGTACCTCGGTTCCTACCCTAACCGGCGCCCGGAGCACCTCTGCTCCGGTTGAACTTGGGGTCGGGGGCATTACAGTTCGGGCGTACGTCGAACTGAGTACAGTTCCCATCACAACAACTACCGACGCAAACGGCGCTTACAGCTTCTCGGCGGCTCAGATCCCAGCCAACAGCCGGGTGCGTTTGGAATTTGCTAATTATCCAGGCGGCTATTTTCCCGCCCCCCACAACGGACAGGGCGGTGGCACCACCGTTCAATTTGTGCGGGCCCCGGCCTCCGACGTCAATACCGGTATCAACTACCCAAGCGACTACTGTCAGCCCGGCCCGGTGAAAATTGTGACGCCTTGTTTTGTCAACGGCGACCCCCTCAAAACAACCGACGCAAACGGGCCTATCCCAACCGAATTACAATCGGCTAATGCCGACGCTATTGTGGCCTTTGACTACAACGCGTTTTCGGTTAAAGGTGACGGCAACAGCTCGGGCAATAAAGCCCAATTCCCGGCCGACCACCTGGCCTTGGGTGGCCAGGTCGGTAGCGTATGGGGCCTGGCTTTACAGCGCCGAACGAAACAGATTTTCAGTGCCGCTGTAGTGAAACGGCACGCTGGCTTTGGTCCTCTGGGCTCCGGGGGTATCTACGTGACCGACCTCAACAGCACCTCAGCGAACCCAACCACCCCATTTTTAAGCTTCCCTAACGATCTTGGTATTCAGACCGGCCCCGATCCGCACAGCGGACTGCCGGGCAATAAATTATTTCCGAGCAACGATCCCGGCCCGATGCAGGCCATGGGACGGGTTGGTTTTGGCGGCACCGATATGTCGGAAGACGACCAAACGCTCTATGTGGTAAACCTATTCGACCGCCGGGTGTACGGCGTTAAAATCGGGGTTCCTGCCCAAAAGCCCAATCCGGCTACGGATGTCAAGTCGTGGGCGATCAATGGCCCCGGTTGCCCTCAGGGCGAGTTTCGGCCCTGGGCGCTGAAGGTTCACCACGGCAAGGTATATGTAGGCGGGGTTTGTTCGGGCGAATATGCACCGACCGATGCCTCGAATCTGAGCACGGCCGTGAGCAACACCTTACTGTCGGGGCACGTGTACGAACTCGACCCGAGCCTGCCCAACGGACAGTTTCAGCACATTCTGGAGTTTCCGCTTTCGTTTGAACGCGGCTCTGCCGACCTCACCGGCGACTGTATCAATTTCAAATACTGGCAACCCTGGACCGATCAGTTTCCGGCCCCTTGTAATGCCAATTTTGTGATGTGGCCCCAGCCCATGATCACCGACCTTGAATTTGATGTCAATGGGCACATGATTATCGGCATGCTCGACCGGTTCGGGCACCTGTCGGGCGTGGCCAATCACGACCCGAACGGCAACGGCTACTACGATGGCTTTACCGGTGGTGACCTGCTCCGGGCAGCCCCCGCAACCGGTAACCAGTTTGCCCTTGAAAACAACGGCACAGTAGGTACACTAACCAGTCAGAACGGGGTTGGCAACAATCAGGGGCCTGGTGGTGGTGAGTTTTACAGCGACGATGCCTGGGTATTTTTAGGCAACAAAGCCCACGATGAAATTAATAACGGCGCCCTGAGCCTCATCCCCGGCAAAAACGAGGTTATCTCGTCGGCCTATGACCCTATTGATGAAATTTACAAGTCGGCTGGCTGGCGGGTTCACAATAACACCAGCGGCAAGGCTGAGCGGGGGTTTGTGGTGTTTATCGACGACGCAGGCTCATTTGGTAAGGCATCGGGTCTGGGCGACAACAAGCCTATTTGCGATGTGGCTCCGGTCGAAATTGGTAACCGGGTGTGGTTCGATGATAACCGCAATGGTATTCAGGACGCCTACGAACCCGGTATTGATGGGTTGGTTGTTTTGCTGTACGACGGCAACACACAGGTGGCCTCAACCACAACCGCCAACGGCGGCCAGTGGTATTTTAACAATAGCAACGTGCCCGGTGGTCTGAAGTTCAAGTATAACTATCAGGTTCGGATGGACATGACGCAGCTGACTAATTACCTCCTGACGGCAAGCGCCCGGACCATCCGGCCCACTACCCGAAACGGAGCCCGGCTGGCGGCTACGCCAACGTACGCGCTGTCGCCGTATCAGGTAGGCAGCGGCACCGATAGCGGCATCCGGGATTCGGACGCTCAAATTGACGGCAATACCGCATTTATTAACGTCGTAACGGGCGATGCGGGAGAGAATAACCAGAACTACGATTTCTCGGTCTATGCCTGCCCGACCATTGAAGCCCAACCTAACGGCCTTACGGTTTGTCAGGGCGCACCAGTTGGTAGCCTGACGGTGAAAGCGGCATCGCTGGCCCTGACCGACAAGATAAAGTTTGTGGCATTCGATACCCCCCAAACCGACCCAACGGTTATTTACAGCGCTACCAATGTACTCGGCATTGTTACGCCCAGTTCATCGTCGACGGTAGCGGGTGGGGTGCTGGTTTCGATTGATGCTTCGGCTATCCAGACCAATACGAACGCGACCGTTACTACCTTCAAGTACGTGTATGCGGTTGTGGAGCCGGTATCGCCTATGCCGAGCACGTGCTTACCCTACGACGGCATTGTGATTACGATTCTGCCCAAAGCGCGGGCAACGGCAACGGGAGGAGTTGTTACCTGCGCCCAGCCATCGGTAACGCTCACGGCCGCGCTGACCGATGCCCAGAATACGCCGATCACCAACGGCGTGTATCGCTGGACCGGGCCTAACGGTTTCACCAGCACCGAGCAAAACCCGGTGGTCACAGTAGCCGGTACGTACACACTCAGCGCGGCAACGGCCGCTTGCCCCGACGCTTTTACCACGGTGACCGCCCTGGTTGAGCAGGATGAGGAAATACCGGTAATTGTGGATGCATTCGGGGGTGTACCCGACTGTACCACCTGTACCGTAACGATCTCGGCCACGGTAACGCCCGCCAACTCAACCCTGCTTTGGCAAGGGCCCAACAGTTTCACCGCAAACCAGGCAACGGTCGATGTATCGGAACCGGGCTTCTACGTACTCACCGTAACCGGCCCGAACGGCTGTACAGCCAGCACTGAGGTTGAGGTGCAGCCCCCCTCAAACGAAGAGCCCTGCCCCGTATTTACAGGCGGCACGTCGCTAACGCTTTGTTCGGGCAATCCGGTACCGCCCCTATCCGTTACGGTGCTTACCGAGGGAACGTATGCCGGCAGTTCGGTCGCGTTTGTTTACTCGGCAACTCCGCTGGCAGACCCGGCTGATGCATACAACGGCATGGGTACCCTGCTGGATACGGTTGCACCGACTAACGCGGTGGCTACACTCAGCACAACGGCCATTCCAACGACGAACACCTCTACGCAGACCATACGCCGGTACGTGTACGCGATCCTGTCGCCCACTCCGGCTGACCCCACCTGCCGCCCAGTTAGCCAGTTTGTCTTGTCGATCGACAATCCCCTCTGTGTGCCTATCAGCTCGGCTCGGATTCGGTAGACTTTTTACAGACAGCTAAACTTCCAAAAAAGCCTTCCCGGTGCAAACCAAGGAAGGCTTTTTTCGTGTTATGAGGCTATGCAACTCTACGACGTAATCATCATTGGTGGTGGCCCTTGCGGCCTGGCTGCGGGTATCGAAGCCGCAAAAAATGGTTTGTCTCACCTGATTCTGGAAAAGGGCAGCATTACCGAATCCATTCGGCGCTACCCGAAACTGATGCGTTTCTTTTCAACGGCCGAAAACATCGAAATTGGCGGCATCCCGTTTCCAATCTCGGGCGTAAAAGCTACCCGCAACGAAGCCCTCCAGTATTACCGTAAAGTGGCGGCTTATTATAAGCTCAACACCAAGGTGTTTACCGAGGTCGATCGGGTTGAAAAAGAAGGCGAGTTGTTTACCGTATTTACCACCACGGGCGATACGTTTTCGGCACACCGCGTGATTATGGCCACGGGGTATTTCGACAAACCCCGGCAGTTGGGTATTCCGGGCGAAGACCTCCCGCACGTATCACACTATTACGACGAACCGTTCCGGTATTCGTTCACCAAGGTCGTGATTGTGGGCGCGGCCAACTCGGCCGTTGAGGCTGCTCTGGAGTTGTACCGGCACGATGTAGACGTGACCGTGGTGCACCGGCGCGAAGACTTCAAACCAACGGTGAAGTACTGGCTCATACCTGACGTTAAAAACCGGGTGAAGGAGGGCAAGATAAAAACCCAGTTCAACTCGCGGGTAACCCGGATTGAACCGCATCAGGTGCACCTTGAAAACGTCGAGACAGGTGAGACGTCGGTACTCCCGGCCGATTTTGTCCTCGTTTTATCGGGTTACACACCCGACGCCAGCCTGCTCCGTCGGTGCGGTATTGAACTGGACCCCGAGACCCAGATTCCAACTTTCAACAAGCAGACATTTGAAACGAATGTTCGGGGACTATACGTTTGCGGAACGGTACTCGCGGGCATTTACACCGAGAAGGTCTTCATCGAGAACGGTCGCGAACACGCCCGGGCCATTCTGGAGCATATCATGGGCAAAGAAGTGCAACCGGTGAAAGAGCTCATCGACCGCATATAGACCCAAGTAGGCAGATCGTGCGCTTTCGTAATTAACTGGCGAAGGGCTCATGGCAAAACCGTGGGCCCTTCGCCGTTTTTTAGTTGCAATTTCTGCAGCCGAGCGCCAGTGTGTACACCTTGGGCATGGTGGCACGACCCAGAAAAATATCGTCGCCTTTCAGGTTGATGGTCGTGTAAAACTGGTAGTTCCCCTCGGTGTACCGAACCATCATCTGGCTTTCCTTATCGGGCGATGCGTACGGCTGGGTAGCCGCAATCAGTATTTGATCGCCATTGACAATAGCCCGCGCAAAGGGCTTCCCACTCCGTTTCTGGGCATTTGAGTTCATCCGAACCCAGGTTTGGCCGTTGTCGTACGAGCATTCGGTGTTCTCATTCAGGTACTTCTCTTTCCCGTTGAACAAGTCTCCATGGTACTTAAAGAGCCGCCAAAGCCCGTGAAGGTAGTGTTCGTACACGCTATAGTTGCGGTTGTTATCGAGGTTTTCGCGGCCCGGCACCACGGGGGCATTGGGGGTCAGCTCGTTCCAGTCGTCCCAGAAAATGGCCCCATGAGCGCCCGTAAACCAGTAAAAAATAGCCATTCCCTCAGCAATAGCAGGTGGTGCCGGAAACTCCGCCCGACTCGCCTGTCCCGGCTCCGAGCTTTGGGTATTAAACAGCCACTGCCAGGCTATCCGTTTTTTAGGTGAGAGTTTCATGTTTACCTCCTGCTCACCAAGCAGGCTCGCGAGCCAATGCCGGTCTTCATCGCCATTGTGCGGGGCTGCGTAGTCGAAGTCGGACGACAAATAGTACGTACCGGGCATCTGAAAATGAACCAGTTCGCCAAACGACTTCCCAACAATGGTATCGGGCATACCCCGGCCTCGGGTGTTTGTGGCTTCAATATGTTGCGCGGTCATTTCCCAGAGCCAGTCGGGCGAGCTGACATTATTAAAATCCGACGAGCGCGAGTACCCGTAGCTGTTGTGCGGCACCGGACCAATGCCGCCAACTTCCGTAAAGGGACTAATTACCTTCAGCAACTTCCAGATTTTGTACACGTACAGGTTGGCGTGTTCCTGCCGGTTCTCGAAGCTCGTACCCTCATTCTCAATGTCGAAGAATATTTTTCCGTACGTGCTCATCTCTCCCGAGGGCGGGCAATCGTTGAAGCCGACACAACCGCCGTCCAGCTCCGACATGGCAACGCCCATACTCTCACGCACATTGGCCGACCCCGGCGGGCGCGTGAAGTACGTATCTTTTGCCAACTCGCTATTGCGGGCCCAGGGCAGGTTGAAGGGCGGATCAGTAAAGTAGCTTTGGTACAGAATCAGGGCCCGCTGATCGGGGCGTAACCGGCTCTTCCACGTAGCCGATTTGTTGTATTTCGCTTCGTAGTCGTGCCGGTTATAGGCATCCGGGTCAAAACCAATTTCGTCCGCCGTCATCCGGGCGCGCTCAATCGACGAAAAGCCACGCCGGAAGAGTTTGTCCCAGCTTTCGTTCACGTGCAGGTTACGCCCGGCCCCGCAAAACGTGAGCGATTTAGTTGTGGGCAAGTAGAAATCGCCCACGACATCAATATTCCAATACCCCCGCACAGATTGCGGAGTAGGTACAAACGACTGCCGGGGCGTGGGCGTGAGAGTTGTTAGGTTAGGCCGGGGCTGGGCCTTTAGTGGAATGGTGGCAGCGCTGAGCAATACACAAACCAATACCCGAGCGGGCATTCGGTAGAATGCGTTCATACGGTCGTGTGAAACGTGGTGGTTACAGTGAGGCTGCGGAGGTGATTTATCAAAATCTGTGCCATTTGCAGGAAATAGACGATATACCCGTATCCTTTGTAGTTTTACCCTATGTTTCGTTTTGCCCTTATCTTCCTGTTGGTTGTTTCGGCCGCATCTGTAGAGGCCCAACTGACTCCCGCCCCTGCTACGACCGCGACCAACGCGCCGACAAACCGCTGGCAGTCGACATTTTGGGATGCCCGATGGCTGGCCCACCCCACCGCACCCGTGCGGCAGTACGGCGTGTATCATTTCCGAAAAACAGTTACCCTACCCCAGAAGCCAACCCGCTTTGTGGTTCATGTCTCGGCCGACAACCGGTACCGGCTCTTTGTCAATGGCAAGCCGGTGGCTTTTGGCCCGGCCCGCAGCGACCTGATGCACTGGAACTACGAGACGGTCGATCTGGCACCGTATTTACAGGCTGGCTCCAATGTGCTGGCGGCCCAGGTCTGGTATCTGGGCGACTCGGCCCCGTTTGCCCAGATGAGCTATCAGGTTGGGTTCCTGCTCCAGGGCGACGGGGAGGCCGAGAAAATAGCCAACACCGACGCTAGTTGGAAAGTGACGCAAAATCAGGCGTACGAACCCTTCAAAGGGCCCAATCTGCGGGCATACATCGTGGTGGGCGACGGCGACCGGGTACTCGCCGAACGATACCCCTGGGGTTGGGAACAACCGGGGTTTGATGATAGTCAATGGCCATCGGCCCGCGTGCTGTGGTTTGCGGCCAAACCTCGTGGATTAGGTACCGATGGCAACTGGGCACTGGTACCCCGGCAGATTCCGGCTATGGAGTCGTTTAAGCAGCGGCTTAAAACCGTTCGCCGGGTCGAAAATGCCCGCATGACCGACGAATTTCTGGCCGGAACCGCCCCGGTTGAAATACCGGCCCGGACCAAAGCCACCTTTCTGCTCGACCAAAGCCACCTGACCAACGCTTACCCCGAACTGACGGTAGACCGGGGCCGCGGGGCTACCCTGACCCTGGCTTACGCCGAAGGGCTCATGAACGACAAATACCAAAAAGGGAACCGTAACGAGGTAGACGGGCGGCAACTGATCGGGTTTGAAGATCAGTTTGTGGCCGATGGGGGCCGCCGAACCTTTCGGCCGCTCTGGTTCCGCACCTACCGGTATCTACAGATTACCGTACAAACAGCCGACGAACCTCTCATCTTGCAGGATCTCGTGGGCGAGTACACCGGGTATCCATTGGCCGAAAAAGCCCGATTCCGGGCCAGCGACTCTACCCTGACCGACATCTGGAACGTGGGCTGGCGAACGGCCCGGCTTTGTGCGGGCGAAACCTACTACGACTGCCCTTACTACGAACAGCTTCAGTACATTGGTGATACGCGGGTGCAGTCGATGATTTCGCTGTATGTTTCGGGTGACGACCGACTTATGCGCAAAGCCCTGCAGGAGTTTGACCAGAGCCGAATCAGCGACGGGCTTACCCAGAGCCGTTACCCCAGCGCCGACCCGCAGATAATTCCGCCCTTTTCGCTCTTCTGGGTTTGTATGGTACACGATTACTGGATGCACCGCCAAGACGATGCCTTCATCAAATCGCTGCTTCCCGGTATCGAGAGTGTGTTACGGTGGCACGAACAGCGCCTGGCGCCCAACAACCTGAATGGCCCAATGGAGTGGTGGAACTTTGTGGACTGGGCCTGGCCCTGGAACCCCGAAGCCCGCATCGGTGGCGTACCGCCCGGCGTACGGGAGGGTTCGTCGATTCTGTCGCTCCAGCAGGCGTACACCTACCTGCGGGCGGCCGAAGTCTTTGCTCACTATGGCCAGAACGACCGGGCCGCGCAATACCAGGCCCTGGCGGCCCGAATCAAAAAAGCGGTTCGCGAAACCTGCTGGGACGCAACCCGGGGCCTCATGGCCGACACCCCGCTTGGCCAAACTACCTCTAAAGCCACGTACAGCCAACACGCCAATATTCTGGCGATTCTGACCGATGCAGTGCCCATTGCGCAGCAACGCGACCTTCTCCAGAAAACAATGGCTGGTACCGACCTCACGCAGGCCACGTTCTACTTTAAGTTTTATCTGTTTCAGGCCTTGAAGAAAACCGGTCTGGGCGATCAGCTGGTGCCGCAGCTCAAGCCCTGGCGCGATATGCTCACCCTCGGCCTGACGACCTTTGCCGAAGAGGCCGACCGACCCGATGGTACCTCGGCCCGCTCCGACTGCCACGCCTGGAGTGCATCGCCGGTGTACGAATTTCTGTCGACAGTGTGCGGAATCAATCCGGCCGAGCCCGGTTTCCGAACGGTTCGGATTGAGCCTTTTTTGGGTTCGCTGACGTTTGCCGAAGGGCAGATGCCGCACCCCGCCGGTGAGATTAACGTGCGGTTTGAGAAAAGCGGCCCCACCGGCCTGAAAAGCACGGTTGTGCTGCCCGCAGGCCTTACCGGGTCGCTGGTTTGGAAAGGAAAAACCGTACCCCTCAAAAGCGGTCGGCAGGAGTTGACCTTGCCCTAACTTTTAAACAACTGGCTGATATGCTTTACGCCGTTGTCTGATAATCAACGAGTGCGCTGATTATCAGACAACCGGTTTACCATACTGCGAAGGCAGCGTGCCATATTTCTCCTGAAATACCTTGGCAAAGTACGACAGGTTGTCGAAGCCCACGGCGTAGGCCACCTGCGTAACGTTCTGATCGCTCTGCACCAATAGTTCGGCGGCCCTCGCCAACCGAACATCCCGAATAAACTGGGTGGCGGTGCTGTTGGTGATGGCTTTGAGCTTCCGGTGAAGCTGCACCCGGCTCAGGTTTAGCGTCTCGGCCAGATCTTCGACGGAAAAGGCCGTGTTATCGAGTTGGGCCGTCACCACCTCCGTCAGTCGGTTCAGAAATACCTGCTCAGCTACGGGCAAACCGGCAATAGGAGCCTCGGGGGCCTCAGCTACCGGGGTCGATGTTTGGGTGTTGAACCACGCGTATAACCTCTTCTGCTTCTCAATCAGGTTGCGCACCCGCACCTGTAACTCGTCGGCATTGAATGGTTTGGTCAGATAATCGTCGGCACCAACCTCGAACCCACCAATTCGATCCTGTACGGTAGCCTTGGCGGTCAGCATCACCACCGGAATATGGCTGGTAGCTGGTTGTGTTTTAAGCCGCTGACAAAATCCGAAGCCATCAAGCTGGGGCATCATGAGATCGCAAATGACTACATCAGGAATGGCGTTACCCGCTTTTTCCAATCCATCGAGCCCATCAATGGCCTCCAGTATTCGGTATTCGGCGGCAAATACATGGCGCACGTAAGCCCGAATATCCGCATTGTCGTCGATCACGAGCAACACCTTTTCGGGATCGGCTTCCGGGCGTAAAAGTTCGTCAGGCTGAGCTGGTGCGGGCGGTGCGGGAGCTTGTTTGGCCTGTATCAATACAGAGGCTGGCACCTGTTCAGGCGTGGGCTGTGCTTCGATCAGGGGCAAGGTCACCGTAAACTGGGTGCCTGCTCCCTCGGTACTACGGGCTTCAATGGTGCCCCCCAACACCTGAACCAGCTCTTTTACCAACGCCAGGCCAATACCGGTTCCCTCGTAGGCTTTGGGCCCCTCAACCTGATAGAACCGATTAAAAATCCGGGATAAGTGGGCGGGGGCAATCCCAATGCCGGTATCGGTAACCCGAACCACTAACCGATTCGCGGCCGGTTGCCCATACTCTACCTCCATATCGACAGTATGCCCGGCGGGGGTAAACTTGAATGCATTTGACAACAGGTTAACCACAATTTTCTCCACCTTGTCGCGGTCGAAGCGGGCCCACCGGCCCCCTTCGTTCTGGTGAAACCGAAACGTAATTAACCGGCTTTCGGCCAATGAGCTGAACGAACTGGCCAGCGTCCGAAAAAACACGGCGATATCGCCCGTTTCGAGTTCCGGCTTGAGCTGTCCGGCTTCCAGCTTGCTCAGGTCCAGCAGCTGGTTGATCAACGTAAGCAACCGTTGGCCGTTGCGCTCCATCAGTTCAAGCGTCGCTTCGGCGGGCAGGCGTTTCCTTAGATCGGTCAGCGGGCTCAAAATCAGGGTAAGGGGCGTCCGAATTTCGTGCGAAATATTGGTAAAGAACTGCGTTTTGAGAGAATCCAGCTCCGCCAGTCGGCCGGCCTCTTTCTGCTCAAAAACCAGCTTCTGTTCCAGCAGCAGCCGCTGAGTCTGGAAACGATACAGCTGCCAGCCAATCAACACCAGCAGCAGCGCATACAGGATGTAGGCCCACCACGATGCGTAAAACGGCGGACTAACGTCAATTTCGAGTGAAATAGGCTTGCTCCAGACCTCTCCATCCGTTGAACCCATTACCTGCAACGTGTACGAACCGGCCGGGAGCTGAGCATAATTGGCAAAGCGGTTGGTACCAGCCTCCACCCAGTTTTTGTCGATACCTTCGAGCCGATACCGAAACCGATTCTGGGCCGGGTTGGTGTAATCCATCACCCCAAACTCCAGCGTCAATTGATTCTGTTGGTACGAAAGGGCCAGCTCGTGGAGATAGTGTAAACTTTCGGGCAAAATGCCGTCGGGACCACCCACTTTTACAGGTTCGTTGTTTACTCGCAACCCGATAACCTGTACCTCGGGGATTGGACCCGGTTGCCGCTCAATTTCGGCAGCGGTAAACGCCGTTAAGCCATTAACACCCCCAAACAGTAATTCGCCCGAAGGCGCTTTGGTAAATGAGCTGGTGTTAAACTCATCGTCCTGAAGCCCGTCGGCCTTAGTGTAATTACGGAACTTATAGGTTTTCGGGTTAAACTGCGCCAAACCCCGGTTGGTACTCAGCCAGAGATTCCGAAACTCGTCAACCAGAATCCCATACACTACCTTATTGGGAAGCCCCTGCGCTTCGGTAAAATGGGTAAACTGCCCCGACTGCTTATCGAACCGTTCCAGCCCTCCGCCCTTTGTCCCGATCCAGAGGTACCGGTCGGGCTGGTTAGGGTCGCGAATAATGCTCGACACAAAGTTGCTGCTCAGACTCTGCCGGTTTGCCTTGTCACTGGTATGCAACGTAAACCGGGGTCGGGTGAGCAAGTTCTCCGCTTTGATCAGACCTTTCTGCGTACCAATCCAGAGTATATTGTTTTTGTCCTGTAACAGCGCGTACGTTTCGAGCTCGGCCCCATGGCCAGGCAGTAGGTCTTCGTAACTAAATACCTGAAACGCTTCGGTAGCCGGGTCGAACCGGAGCAGCTTGCCGTTGGCGGCCCCAATCCAGAGGCTGCCGTCTTTATCTTCAACGGTTTGGTTGGCTGTAAACCCAAAAACAACCTGGGCGGGCAAGGGGTAGCGTTTAAGTAGTTGCCAGTCCTCCGAAAATTTAAACAGCGTGTTTGCCTGGGTTTCGAAATTGACGTTTGAAACCCAAAACAAGCCGTTTCGGGCCTGAATGAAATTACGCTGCCGTTGATCGGGGGGCGGTAAGGCCGGGTTCAGAAACGATAAAAGGCGGTTGGCCGACCGGTCGAGCTGGGCGTAGGCAAACTGAACCCGGACGTAGGTGCGTCCCTTCCGATCAACGTACAGATTCGACAGGGTCGTGTTGGGAATATACGACCGGAACTGCCGCACCCGTGGGTTAAACTTCCGCAAGCCGTATCCACTCGTACCTACCCAGATATTGCCTGTCTTGTCTTTCAGTAACGTAGGCACCGAGTACACCGAGGGCGGCAGCGGGGCATACGCATCGCGAACGGTAAGACTGTCACGTTCAAACAGCTCCCGCGCCGACATGATCCAGAGGTAGTCGGTCGTGGCAACCGTAATCAGGTTATTATCGAGCGCCTTTACCTGCACCCGTAGATACTTTTTCTGGGGTAACGCAATTGACTTACGTCGGCCATTGTGCCAGGCTATCAGTTGCTCATCGGTAGCGGCAAACCAGTACGTTTGCTGTCCATCGGCACACATGGCGTGAAAATCGGCCGATTGCCGGCTCAATAACGCTGACCGCGTGGCTGGCTTCGGCTGACGCCAGTTGAACGAGTAGGCACCGTAACTATTACAGACAAAAGCCTGCCCATCGGGCATGAAGCTAAAATAAAAAGCGGGTAGGTTACTCTTGGTTTCGGGTAGCACCACCTGCGTGAGGCTCACCTGTTTGGTAAAGTCGGCCTCTTGCGGAAACTGCTCCTTGAGCGAAGCCGGTAGGGTGATCTTAAACACTTTTCCGACACTCGTTCCGGCCCAGATGTTGCCTTCGGGGTCTTCGGCCAGAATACTGATTTCATAACTCCCGAATGCCGGCTTCAGTAAATCACCAATATGAATGTGATGAAACCGCCCGGTTCGGTCGTCGTATAAGTTTAGCCCCTGCGTCTGGGTACCAATCCAAAGCCGCCCCTTCCGATCAAGAAGCAGCGCCTTGCAGATATTGTCCGACACACTAAACTCGTCGTAGGGGTCGTGGGTAAACACCGTAAAGTTATACCCATCAAAGCGGTTCAAACCGTCTTTGGTAGCCACCCAGATCAGGCCCGCCCGGTCCTGCGCCAGGTCGAAAATCATTCCCTGCGAGAGACCATCCGAGATGGTCAGCTCCTGCCAGCCTTTAGCGGGCTGTTGGGTCTGTTGGGCAAAAAGAGAAAACGGATAAAGGAAGAGGAAGAATAGCAGGCGCATGGCAGGCAGTTTCTGCACCTAAACTACGCATATTTCGGCAACACGAAGTTACATGAATGATATTTTACAGTTATCGTCCTTTTTCATTCTGTACCCGAATCTTACGGCAAAGCATTCGAATGATATTTTGCATGACCTCATCCCGCTCTTCCATGAGGTCGTAAAAATCAGCCTGATCGATACGGAACAGAACGGTATCGATCAGCGCCGTGACCGTAGCCGAGCGTGGTTCCGCGTCGAGCAGGGCCAATTCGCCAACCGCGTCGCCTTCGTGCAGGGTAGCCAACAGGCGGTCGCCATCGTACACACCTACTTCGCCCCGGTGGATAATGAACATACAATTGCCTACCTCTCCTTTCCGAACTACTTCCTGCCCCTCGGCATAGGCTACCTCCCGCATGATGGGTGCAATGCTGCTTAGTACGTTGGCGGGGGTGCTGGCAAACAGTGAGCTATTGCGCAGTACCAGTACCCGCTCGATGGCCGACGTGGATGCGCCCCCCGTGGATGCGGCTCCTGTGGATGATGTTGAATGTTGGTCCATAGCAGATGGATGTGAGTCGGTCGTATGAGAAGGGCCCGAAATAGGCCCGGCAACGAGCATGGTCCAGGGTGTAAAACGAGACAAGCCGTACTGGCTGATATAGGCCGTGATTGGAACAGGGGCATCGAGTGGCCCAAGATGAGTATCAACGAGGGCTAACCGGTCGTACAGGGGCAAATCGTCAGTAAGAGCCAATAGTGTGTTATAAACCGGCCGGGGAATAACGTTTTCAAGTAACTCAAGCGAATTGGCCCGGCGCTCACCACTCTGGTGGTCCAGACTCTGCCGGACACTGTTGACAGTTTCTTTGTCGTACAAGCCGGATAGCAACAACAAAAGCCGATCCACTACACTATCCATTTCGTAGGAGATAGCTTCGGTCAGCAAGGGGTCAGTTGTTTCGGTACGGCCGTGAATCAGGCGCTGGGCCAGTTGTAGTTCCTCATCCACCAGATTCTCGTAGAGTTTCTCGGCCGCATCGGTGGTCGGGTAGTGCATCAGGCTTCGGAGTAGTGCCGCCCGCATCGGCATAGGCGTGGTAGGCAGCTGATCGAGTAGCCACCGCCCACCTGCCCGCGTCCGTAGCTGATCGACTACGGCGATCGTTCGGCGGAACCGGAGCGGGTTATCGAGCATGGCCAGGGGCGTTGGCAGCACTTTCAGAACCGGATCGCCAACGGTAGCCAGCGCCCGCACCGCCGTACGACCATGTTGCCGGTCGGTCAGGAAGGTAAGCATCTGTTGCCACACAGCCGGGTCGGTTTGTACCCCGCCCGCCCGCAGGCCGGCCGCTACGAGACTCTCGTCGGTGCTTCTCAAAGCCGCCGTCACCAAAGTAGCCCGGTCAGTAAGCCGCAATTCGGCAACACAACGAAGCACAACTTGTTGGTCGACGGGGTCAGGGCTTTGGGCCAGCGCGTTCAGACTGGCCAAAGCGGGGGCGTGGCTAAATCCATTGCGGTAAAAGCCCACAATGGCCCCTTCGCGCACGGCCCGGTCACTCGTACTGAGCAAACCCGTAGCAATGGCATCGTTCGACTGCCCGGCCAGCAACTCGGCTGCTTTTCGGCGCACGGGCGCGTCGGTATCATGCCGAACCCGAACGGTCAGCAACGACGGGGGCAACTGCACCGAACGGTCGGCGACCATTTGCAACACCTGAAGCCGTACCCGGCCATCGGCGTGGTTCAGCAAGGCCCCAGCCCGGTCGGTAAGCAGGGCGGGCTGATTGGCAGGCAGGTATTCCAGAGCCCCCAGCACCTCCTCAGGCCGGTTGCTTTGCAGACTTTTCAGCACAATGGCAGTGCCTTCGGCCGGAATGGCCAGATCATCGGTCGCAATAAACCGCCGACCCAGGGCATCCTGCAACGTACTGACGTATTGCAGATAGGTTTTGGCCAGCAGACCCAACAACGTCAGGCCAACTACGCCCAGTCCCGTAAGCAAGGCCAGGTCGGCCCAGGGCGGGTCGTTGCGGAGCAGGAAAAGCAGTACCCCGGCCAATCCCATACCCAATGGCTCAAAAAAACCTTTGGCCAGCGTATGCCCTTTGAGCCGCTGTTGCGCGGGCAGGGGTTGAAATAATACGAGAATGACCGGGTCGAACAAAGCCCGGCGCACCACTTCAAATACCAGATAAAGCCCGCAGTAGTAGACCATCAGGGTTGTCTCGGCATCGCCCAGAATGGCGTCGGGCCAGAACCAGATCAGGCCGTAAAGAGCTACCCAGCCCAGCGCAACACCCGGCAGAAGCCGCAGCGTGTTGAGAATTCCGAATTGTTCCAGTGTCCGGCGCGACGCCAGTACTTTCACCACCATAGCGACCAGATAAGTCAGCGCCAGTACGTAGCCCAGATACGTCATGACGGCCTCCTGATGGTGTACCTTGTGCTTTACGTTGATGAAAAATGCAAACTCAATACCGGCGGCCACCATGGCCACGGGTATCAGGCTCAGGCATACGGCCCGAATCAGTTCGCTACCCCCAAAAAACTGCTGTACCCAACGGGTAGGCGTCCGCCTGATTGGGCGGGTGGGCGCATGCGGGGCGTGTACGTTGTGTAGCCGTATTGTGCGAGACGTAACGTACAGAGCTGCCCCAAAAAAGGCAAAGGCCACCACCAGCAGGGCCAGCAAATCGCTATGCCCGTGAATAAGAGCCGCCAGAATAGCACCCAGCGCCTTAGCGGGCAAATCGCCCGAACTGATAATACTGAACAGACGCTTACTCTGCCGGACATCGAAAACCAGGGCCGAAATAGCCCAAAACTCCAGATTGGTGAGTAGGTAAATACCTCGGAAGCCAACCATAATGGCCACAGCAGCCGCTACCGAGTGCCCAAACGCCACCAAAGCCGCAATAATCGCCGTAAGCAAAATAACGGCCCACAAGACCCGCACCACCAGTCGGCTCAGGGCCAGATGGTGCTCAAAGTGCGCGTAAACCCGGCCCATGACCATCATGCCCAGAGCCGATGCAACGTAGGCAATGGGCAGGCTGGATTCGGGATGGTTTTCGAGCAGAATGACATTGGCGGCCACGTAAACAAGCATGGTGCCAACGCCCAGCAAAAAGTTATGCAGAAAAAAGAGCCGGACGGTTTGCCCTTCATCGGCACGGATACCAAGCGAGCGGTTGATCTGTTCGGATGGGCGGTTTCCAATCATACTGGCAAAGAAAATACAAAACTGCCAGTTTCTGTACTGGGGCCGTGTTGGTGATTTACGGCGTAAGGGCGTATTTTACCAACTCTATTCCCCCTCACCTATTCTGGTATGGACGTTACCAATTTTGTTCTTTCGGGTTTATTCTGCGCCCTGATCGTTTTCTGGACCCGTCGGTTCCTCGACACCCAAAAACGGATTCCGCTCTGGGACAAACGACTCAATTTATTTTGGGGACTATTTGGGATTCTGGTCGGGTTGGCCACCGCCTTTAAAAGCGAGCTTCCGGTTGTACTGCTTTGGCTTTGCTCCATACCTACGCTCGCTTACACAGCCTGGCTCCTCCGCGACCTGCAACCGGCCCGAACGCTGTTTCAGGGCCTGCTACCGTATGTGTTTGTCATTGTCAACGCGAAAATTGTTGAGGCTGTAGCACCCGGTTTTTACAAACGGCACGACGATATTTTCGATCTCGTCTCATCCGTGATGACCGTTTGGCTGGCAGCTTCGTTTATTTTTGCCTCCCGCCAGAAAAAAGAATGGGCCCGTATTGAAGCCGAACGAGCCGAGGAAGCCGAGCGCCGGCGTCTCGATGAAGTACGCAAAGCCGAACTCGAATACCTGGTAGCCGAACGCACGGCCCAGATAAGTCGGCAGAAAGAAGAACTCGAACAAACTCTGGCCGAACTGAAAGCCACCCAGGACCAACTGGTGCAGCGCGAAAAACTAGCCAGCCTAGGCGAACTGACAGCGGGTATCGCCCACGAAATTCAAAACCCTTTGAACTTCGTCAATAACTTTTCGGAGGTAAGTGCCGAACTGGTCAAAGAGTTGATCGACGAACGGCAACGGGGACCCGAACGCGACGAAGAACTGGAAGCCGAGCTGCTCGACGACCTGACCCAAAACCTCCAGAAAATAGCGCACCACGGACACCGGGCATCGGGTATTATCCGCAGTATGCTCCAACACAGTCGCGCCAGCACCGGCCAACGTGAAGCCGTCGACATCAATGCCCTGGCCGACGAATACCTAAAACTCAGTTACCACGGGCTCCGGGCTAAAGACAAGACCTTTAACGCCAAATTTGAAGCTATTACCGACCCAACCGTGGGCAGCATCAGCATTATTCCGCAGGATATTGGCCGGGTGTTGCTCAACCTGTACAACAACGCTTTTTATGCCACCCAACAGCGCGTAAAACAGGGAACACCGGGGTATCAGCCATCCGTGACGGTACGGACCGAGCGGGTCGGCGATCGGGTGCGCATTCGGGTACGTGACAACGGGCTGGGTATGCCCGATACCGTCCGGCAGAAGATTTTCCAGCCGTTTTTTACCACCAAACCCACAGGCGAGGGCACGGGGCTGGGCCTTTCGCTCTCCTACGACATTATCACCAAAGGCCACAACGGCACCCTTACAGTCGACAGCCAGGAAGGCGAAGGCACCGAGTTTACGATTGAGTTACCCAACCAACCCCAGAGTTAGCAAGTAAACACTTAAGTACTTATTGCATAGACTGTACTGATTGACAGGCCTATGTTAGTATATTGTGGCGTAATGTGGGTAGCTCGTACGTGACAGTCAGACTTGCCCCTTAGCCACTATTCCTATGCCCATTTATTGCCGTCCTGTAAGCCTGCTTGCAACGTTATTCTGTTTATTGTGCCATACACTTTATGCCCAGCCCATTGTACTGAACAACCCTAATCAGACGTATTTTATTTTTGAGAATTGTGCGGCTTTCCATGTTAAGCCAGAGCAAAAAATTACGCTCGACTCGTTACTGCTTCATCCCGACAAGTACCCATTTTCTCCCATTACCCAAAAGACTATACAGGCAGACGCCAACCAGGCATACTGGTTCAGGGTGCAGCTGCATAACCCTACCTCTTACAACTATTTTCTGCGCTTCTTTTACGCCAGTGATATGTTGGTAAAGATGTACGAAGTTGATTCAAACAGGCACGTTCAGACCGGGCAGATTGACTTTCACGGGGCTTCAACACCCGATTTGTTTCAACGGGGCCAATCTATTCTACCGCTGAAAATCGAACAGGGGCAAACCCATACCCTGTATTTTTTTGTCCCCCACATGGGCATACCCAAGCTCCATATGGGTGTCATGTCGTCGCTGAATCTGGCCAAACACGTCCACTACGACGACCTGCTCAACGGTTTAGGGAATGGTTTTCTGGTTATCGTCGCTATCTATTGCCTCATCTTAAGCATCCGGTTGCGCGATCGGGATAACCTACTGTTTGCCCTCTCGGCTGTGCTTAGTTTGACTGTTGTGCTGAGCACCCGAGGGACCCTGCTTGAATGGCCCGGTCAATGGCCTATCACACTCAGAGACAACTATGGTATACATGTGGCCATCAGTAGTCTCTTAAACCTACTCTTTACGTTTTCACTTCTACAACTCAAGCAGCAAACACATTGGCTATACAGAATAGGGGTGGGCCTGTGCCTACTGATCGTATTTTTTATGGTAGTTGTATTGAGTATTCGTTTATCCGGTCAGGACGATCGCGCGTTGCAGACGTTGCTCGGTAGCCTATCAGCATTTGCCTCAGTCTTATTCAATATAGTAGCAAGCCTAATTATAGCCGTAAAAGGCTACCGGCCCGGTTTATTTTACGCCATCGGCCAAACGGTATTTACCATCAGTACAACCCTGTTCGTAGCCAGTTTATACGGGGCGCTCCCGTTCACTTTCTGGCACAGGAATGGCACCGTTGTCGGTACGTTTGTGCAGACTGTATTTTTCATTCTGGGGCTTACGTACAAAGTGAACCTACTCAAAAAGAATCATGAAGAGTCGATTCGTGAGCAGCTTCGACTAACGCAGGAAAACCAGCACCTCGTCGAAAATCAGAACCGGGTGTTGGAAGAGAAAGTTGAGCAGCGCACCGCCGAGCTAAAAGCATCACAAGCGCAACTAATTCAGAAAGAGAAACTTGCCAGCCTGGGCGAACTCACAGCAGGCATCGCCCATGAGATTCAGAACCCCCTGAACTTCGTTAACAACTTCTCCGAAGTAAGCACAGAGCTGGTGCAGGAGTTGAAAGAAGAAGCCCAGGCCGGGCGCACCGACGATGTGCTGGCTATCGCCGACGACCTAACCCAAAACCTGCAAAAGATTACGCATCATGGTAAACGAGCGGGCTCTATTGTACGCGGGATGCTCGAACACTCCCGTGCCAGTACAGGCGAGAAACAATCCACCAACCTCAACGCCCTGGCCGACGAGTATCTGCGTCTGGCCTACCACGGGCTACGGGCGAAGGATAAAGGCTTTAACTGTACGATTCAAACGGACTTTGCCCCTACCCTCCCCCCGGTCGATGCAGTAGCTCAGGACATTGGGCGGGTGTTGCTGAACCTGTTTAACAACGCTTTTTATGCGGTGCACGAACGGGGTCGAAACCCTGGCGGCTTACCAAACGTACAAAATTCAAATAGCTACTCACCTACAGTTCGGGTCAGCACCCGGTCAGAGCCGGGCAAAGTGGTAATCTGCGTGCGCGACAACGGCACAGGTATCCCCGATGGTATTCGGGAAAAGATCTTCCAGCCGTTTTTCACTACTAAGCCCACGGGCGAAGGCACGGGGTTGGGCCTTTCACTTTCTTACGATATTATCACTCTGGGGCATGGCGGCTCAATCATAGTCGACAGTCAACAGGGCAAAGGCACCGAATTCATCATTGAACTACCGGTTCCCTGACCTTCGTCCCAACTGAAAAAACCTCTTTGGCTCACCACAGAATCAAATAGCGGCCTGTAGGCTGTTTTTTCTGTAGTTTTGTTTGAATCGTTCCCAAACTACTCGTCCATTAATTGTTCCAACATACCCTTATGAATATTCTCGTAGTTGACGACGAAACCGATGTACGCCCTTTATTCGAGCAGCGTTTTCGGCGTGAGATTCGAAACGGTGAATTTCGGTTTACGTTTGCCGAATCGGGCGAGCAGGCGCTCGAGTACCTGAAAGATTTACTTTCGGAAGCGGTTCTGATTTTGTCGGATATCAATATGCCGGGCATGAGTGGACTCGAACTCCTGCGCCAGATCAAATCAGAGTATCAGGCCCCACCGCCCCCCGTGGTGATGATGATTACGGCTTACGGCGACGCCCAAAGCTACAATCAGGCCATGGAACTGGGAGCCGACGACTTCCTGACCAAACCCCTCGACTTCAACGAACTGAAAAATAAGCTTAAAACGCTCCAGTAGCGTACCCTCCCCTCCATGAAATCGAAGATATTAGTTGTTGACGATGAGCAGGATCTTGAACTGCTTATCAAACAGAAATTCCGGCGGCAGATTCGTGAGGGTTTGTATGAGTTCTATTTCGCCCAGAACGGCCTTGAAGCTCTTAGCCAGTTACAGCGGTTTCCGGATATTGACATTGTCCTGAGCGACATCAATATGCCCGAGATGGACGGGCTTACTCTGCTGGTGAAACTCGCCGACATGAACCCGGTTATCAAGGCCGTGATGGTTTCGGCCTACGGCGATATGGACAATATCCGTATGGCTATGAACCGGGGGGCTTTCGATTTTGTGTGCAAGCCCGTCAATTTCGAAGACCTTGAGCTGACTATGCAGAAAACCCTGCGGCATGTGCAGCAAATTCGGGAAACGCTCAAGGCTGTGAAGGAGAATAACATCCTGCGCATGTACGTAGACGAGAGCGTGCTGAAGTTCATGACCCGCTCCGAGTTTGAGGAATCACTCACGGCCAATGAGCTGATTAAAGCATCTATTTTGTTTGTCGACATCTGCGGCTTCACGGCCATTGCTGAGCGCGAAAAACCCGATACGGTTGTACAGTTGATCAACAACTACTTCGACGTAATTGTGAAGGAGGTGATTAGCCAGCAGGGGTACGTCGACAAATTCATGGGCGATGCCGTAATGGCGGTTTTCCAGGGCGATTACCACCTCGACCGGGCTATCGAAGCCGCTCTGGGAGTTCGGGCGAGCATGAAAGAAATTCACGATTCGCTCGGCGCCGACGTGAATTACAAACCGCAGGTCTCGATTGGTATCAATTCGGGCGAGGTCGTGTCGGGCAACATTGGGTCGGCTACGCTCCGACGGCTCGATTACACCGTTATTGGCGACGTAGTCAACACAGCCCAGCGGCTTCAATCGGCGGCTCAGGCCGGTCAGATTCTAATTACTGAAGCTTCGTACCAACTCGTTAAAGAATCATTTAGCTGTGAGGAAGTGGGCTCCTATCAGCTAAAAAACAAATCGGCCCCGGTGGTGCTGTATCAGGTAATTGCCTGATTTAATGAGCGAATTAGCGATTGAGTGATTGAGCGAACTGGCTGACGCAAGAACCAATCTCGGCACTCACCAATCGCTCAATCACTACTTCACTCAATCACTACTTCCGAGCCTGCCCAAGAACCCGTAGCAGATTACCGCCCCAGATTTTGGCAATGTCGGTTTCTGAATACCCCCGACGAACAAGCTCAATGGTCAGGTTCTCAATCTGACTGACGTCTTCCATCCCATTTACCGCCCCGCCCCCGTCGAAGTCGCTCCCGATACCAACATGATCAATGCCTACCAGCTTCACAATGTGGTCAATGTGGTTCACTACGTCGGCCACACTCGCTCGCTCGGAAGCATATACCCGTTTTATCGAATCCGTTTTGGCTTCAATCCGAGCCTCCACATCGGGCGTCAGCACCTTACCTACACCTGCCATACGCACGCTATTGAGTGCCTGCCGATGCGCATCGGAGGGTTTGCGAAGGTAGTCGCTCACAAAATTGACCTGCACTACCCCACCCTTGGCGGCCAGGGCCCGAATCATCTCGTCGGACATGTTTCGGGGAAACTCACACAGAGCGCGGGCATTAGAATGCGACGCAATAACCGGGGCTTTTGAGAGAGCCAGCACATCATAAAACGTTTTGTCGGACACGTGCGACACGTCGATCATAATGCCCAGCCGATTCATTTCGGCCACTACCTCCCGCCCGAAAGGACTCAAACCATTGTGCACGGGCCCATCGGGATCGGTGGCCGAGTCGCAAATAGCATTGTTGGCAAAGTGCGACAGCGTGATATACCGGCAACCGAGGTCGTAGTACGTTTTGAGCAACGACAGATCCTCCCCAACCGGATAGCCGTTTTCCATCCCGATAAACACCGCCCGTCGGCCCAGTTTTTCAATCCGATAGGCATCAGCGGGCGAGGTAGCCAACTCGGCCAGATTTGGGTATTTGCGTAACGAGGTATGTATTCGGTCAAAAATATCCAGTGCTTTTTCTTTTGCGCGGGCGTGGCCCTCGGGCGTGCGTGGCCCCTGCGCCATGTAAACGGCAAAGAACATGGCATCCATGCCGCCTTGTTTCATGCGCGGAAAGTCGATTTGGGTACCACCTTTTTTTACATCATGCGCCACACCAAGGTCAAAACCCTCTTTCTGTAGGTTAATGGGCGCATCGGCATGGGTGTCGAGCGTGAGCACCCGGGCATGAATAGCCCGCGCTTTTTTCACAAGCCGATCATCGGTGGCCAGCTGAAAAAATAACGAAAGCAGAAGCGTAAACGGGAGAAATGAAGCATTCATATAGCAGAAGAGCCCTATATGGGGCACAGAAAACTAAGCAATTGCCCGCCGACGGCCAAACTTTCCGTTTCATCAGACCGTTAGCAAAGAAAAATAAAGGGAGAAAGAGCGGAAGTGTGCATCTACAGGTTGTTTTACCCGGTGCCAGAACGCTTTCGCTCCGTTACTCTTTGGCTCTTTAGTTATGCCCGTCGTTCCTTACAAAGACAAGTCTACCAGCAAGCGCGAGCAGGTTGCCGAGATGTTCGACAATATTTCGCCGAAGTACGATCTGCTTAACCACGTTCTCAGCGGAGGTATTGATATTCTGTGGCGAAAAAAAGCCATTCGTGAGCTGAAGCCTTACGCCCCCAAGAAAATTCTCGACATTGCCACCGGAACCGGCGACTTTGCCCTCGAAGCTCTTGCGCTGAAACCCGAAAAAATAGTTGGCGTCGACATTTCAGAGGGTATGCTGAAGATTGGCCGGGAGAAAATGGTGAAGCGCGGGGTAGATCACCTGATCGAGATGCGGTCCGGCGATTCGGAAGGATTGCCGTTCACAGACAATGAATTCGATGCCGTCATCGTTTCCTTTGGCGTACGGAACTTCGAAAACCTGCTGAAAGGCCTCACCGACATGAACCGCGTAACCCGCAAGGGGGGCGTTTGTGTGGTGCTCGAATTTTCGAATCCGCGCGCGTTTCCGTTCAAGCAATTGTACGGCTTTTATTCGAATACCATCCTGCCGCTTATTGGGCGTCTTATCAGCCGCGACCAGTCGGCCTACACCTACCTTCCTGAGTCGGTGCAGGCTTTCCCCGATGGTCCTGATTTTATTCGCATTTTTGAGCAGGCCGGATTTACCAAAACTCGATGGATACCCTTGACGTTCGGCGTTGCATCTATTTACATCGGGCAAAAAGCCTGATTTCAACGTATAAAATGAACAATGGAAAATGGAAAATGCCGCCTGCATTGTTCATTTTCCATTGTTCATTCATATTCATTATCTGCTTTACAGTATTGGGTAATAGCAGTGCCCAGGCTCAGGGCTACGGGTATCAGCGTAAGCATCTTGAGTTTTACGACGACAAGCCGATTCACTACGGGTTTTTCTTTGCCATGCCCGTTACACGGTTCAACGTAAAGTACAGCCCAGCTTTTGTCAACAATACAACCGTTGAGCGGCTATATTCGCCCAACAAGGTATCGTTCCGGGTGGGCTTGCTGGTCAACGCGTACCTGACCGACCGGTTCGACTTTCGGTTTACCCCGGCCGTGTCGTTGTACAGCCGTACGGTGCAGTACGAGTTTGCCGACAAAGCAACTACCCAAGACGTACGTGAATCGACCTGGATGGAGTTTCCGTTTCTGTTCAAGTACAAGTCTGAACGTCGGCGCAACAGCCGGATGTACCTGATTGCTGGCGCTACGGCCGCCCTCGAAACGAACGTTCGGAAACGGCAGGCCCAGTCGGCCGGTCGGCTCAACACCAAAACCGCTGACCTCACTCTCGACTATGGGGTAGGCTTTGAGCAGTTTCTGGAGTACACCAAAATCAGCCCTGAGCTGCGGTTTTCGCACGGAGTGGTCAACCTGTTTGCCCCCTCTAACGCCAGCGTTGCCGCTAACACAGCCGGTATCCAGAGGCTCACTTCGCATACCGTAACCCTTTATCTGAACTTCGAGTAATCAGAAGAAGGCTGAATCAGGCAAAAATTTTTACCCGTTAATTGCCTGATTACCAAAAAACAGCAAGAGACGACTACCCATATTTTAAATTTTTTTCGGGCAAAAACTTGCATAGTGGCATTTTAGACCCCTATCTTTGCACCACCAAAACGGAAAACACCGGGGCGGTAGAAAGGGAGTTTAGCTCAGTTGGTTCAGAGCATCTGCCTTACAAGCAGAGGGTCGGGGGTTCGAATCCCTCAACTCCCACAAAGAGAAAGCGGGTCAAGTCGACCCGCTTTTTTTGTTTCCCGAACTAACCGAATCGACTGTTCGTTGTTAGCGCATGAACGACCGTTTCCGCTTCTGGCTCAAGCGCGTAGGCTGGGCTGGTTTCTTCTTCTTCCTAATCAAAGGGCTCCTTTGGCTTATTATTCCTTACCTGATTGCTAAAGGATTCTTAGCCAAGTGATATTTGACAGCACTCTACTGAATCACTAAACTGAGAAAATTACAAACGGTCTTTTCCCCAAAGTCCTTAACAATCTGCCTTTTAACACCGAGTTAATTAACTCAACACTTTGTTTTCAAATTGTTTTTCAGTAATTTTGCGTCCTAATTGTGAAAATGGCCTTGTTGTGATAACAAAGTCGTCAATCACGGTTCCGTACTAAACAACTTCATTTCCCAATACTATTATGGCAACTGATCTCCGATACCTCCGCAACATTGGTATCGCTGCTCACATTGACGCCGGTAAGACCACGACGACCGAGCGGATCCTGTACTACGCCGGTGTGAGTCACAAAATCGGCGAGGTACACGAGGGTGCTGCTACCATGGACTGGATGGAGCAGGAGCAAGAGCGTGGTATTACGATCACGTCGGCTGCTACTACCGTTAACTGGAAATACCGCGATCAGCAGTACCAGGTAAACATCATTGATACCCCAGGTCACGTTGACTTCACCGTTGAAGTAAACCGTTCGCTGCGCGTACTCGATGGTCTGGTGTTCCTGTTCTCAGCCGTCGACGGTGTAGAGCCTCAGTCAGAAACCAACTGGCGTCTGGCCAACAACTATAACGTAGCGCGTCTGGGCTTCGTGAACAAAATGGACCGTTCGGGTGCCGACTTCCTCAATGTAGTGAAGCAGGTTCGCGAAATGCTCGGTAGCCATGCTGTTCCCCTCCAGTTGCCAATCGGTGCCGAAGATCAGTTCAAAGGCGTAGTTGACCTTGTTAACTTCCGGGGTCTCATCTGGAACGAGCAAGACAAAGGGATGACCTTTACCGAAGTGCCCATCCCGGACGATATGCTCGAAGAAGCAACCGAGTGGCGTGAGAAACTTCTTGAAGCCGTTGCTGAATTTGACGACACGCTGATGGAGAAGTACTTCGAAGATCCGAACTCGATCACCGAAGACGAGATCTTGAAGGCCCTCCGTGAGGCAACCATCGCCATGAAAGTGGTTCCGATGCTTTGCGGCTCTTCGTTCAAGAACAAAGGGGTTCAAACCATGCTCGATTACGTGATGGCCCTGTTGCCTTCACCGCTCGACAAGCCGGAAATTAAGGGTACTAACCCTGATACCGACGCTGAAGTGGTTCGTCACCCAACCGAGTCTGATCCGTTTACGGCACTCGCATTCAAAATTGCTACTGACCCCTATGTAGGCCGTCTATGCTTCGTGCGGGTTTACTCAGGTGCCCTCGACTCAGGTTCATACATCATGAACACGCGTTCAGGCAACAAAGAGCGGATCTCTCGGATCTTCCAGATGCACGCCAACAAGCAGAATCAGATTGACAAGCTGCGTGCTGGTGATATTGGTGCCGTGGTTGGTTTCAAAGACATCAAAACGGGTGATACCCTGTGCGATGAGAAGAGCCCAATCATCCTGGAATCAATGATCTTCCCTGATCCGGTTATTGGTTACGCTATCGAGCCGAAGAAAACGGCCGATCAGGATAACTTCTCGAAGGCTATCACCAAACTGATCGAAGAAGACCCAACCCTGAAAGTTGAGTCGAACGAAGAAACCGGCCAAACCATCATCCGGGGTATGGGTGAACTTCACCTTGAAATCATCATCGACCGTATGCGTCGTGAATTCAAAGTTGAAGTAAACCAGGGTGCTCCTCAGGTAGCCTATAAAGAGGTACTGACGAAAACCGTAGCGGGTCATCGTGAGGTTTACAAGAAGCAAACCGGTGGTCGTGGTAAGTTTGCCGACATCGTGTTTGATCTTTCACCCCGCGATCCTGAAGAAGACGGCGTGACAATTAAGCCCGGTCTGCAATTCGTGAATGCTATTGTAGGTGGTGTAATTCCGAAAGAATTTATCCCAGCTATCGAAAAAGGCTTCCGTGAATCAATGACCAACGGTCCGCTTGCTGGTTACCCACTGGATTCGATGAAAGTTCGGTTGTTCCACGGCTCATACCACGACGTTGACTCTGACTCACTCTCGTTTGAATTGGCAGCTCGGATGGGCTTCCGCGAGGCAGGTCGTCAGGCAGGTCCGAAAATTCTTGAGCCAATCATGGCAGTAGAGGTACTGACGCCGGAAGAATACACCGGTCCGATCACAGGTGACCTCAACCGCCGTCGGGGTATCATGAAAGGTATGGATACCCGCGCGGGCTCTCAGGTGATCAAAGCCGATGTTCCCCTTTCGGAACTGTTCGGCTATATTACTGAACTCCGCACGATGTCATCAGGCCGGGCTACTGCCAACCTGACCTTCTCTCACTACGAGATTCTGCCAACCAACTTGGCTGATGGTGTAGTAGCGAAAGCAAAAGGCACGGTGAACGCCTAAGTCGTTGAAAAATAAAGATAAAAAAGGGTCAACTTTTCGGTTGACCCTTTTTTATTGTCCTGTCTTTTCGTACCTTTGCACCCTCAAAATGCCAGCAATGGCGACCCGACTGAGGAGTAAATGGTTCTTTCTCGGACAGGTTAAATAAAACAAAACGAACCAGGTATAATGAGCCAAAAGATTCGCATTAAGCTGAAGTCGTTCGATCACACGCTGGTCGACAAATCAGCTGAGAAGATTGTGAAGGCGGTAAAATCGACGGGTGCTGTCGTAAGCGGTCCCATCCCACTGCCAACTAACAAAGAAATCTACACTGTGCTGCGTTCACCCCACGTGAACAAGAAGTCGCGGGAACAATTCCAGCTTTGCACCTACAAGCGTCTGGTCGACATTTACTCAACCAGTGCTAAAACGGTAGATGCCCTGATGAAGCTCGAATTGCCCAGTGGCGTTGATGTAGAAATCAAAGTTTAATTTACAGCCGCCCCAGGCGGTCAGAACATAACTCGGGTGAAGGTCCGAAAGGAAACCACATCTGGCATTTTTCGGTGGATAGTACACAAACGTGTATCAGCCGCTGGCAGAAAGGTCAGGTGTGTTCAACGCCTGACCTTTTTTATGTTCTGCGCGTAAATGCAAATTGGTGCTTGTAGTCCTGACTGATAATCACTAATTTTGCGGCTCCGTTTTCGGAGAGGAGTACAATTTTTCAAACTTTTTCCTGCTTACAACAAAAAAAATGTCTGGTTTAATAGGAAAAAAAATCGGGATGACCAGCGTGTACAATGCGGACGGGCAGGCTCTGGCATGTACAGTCATCGAAACTGGTCCCTGTGTTGTTACCCAAGTTCGTACCGGTGATAAAGACGGTTACGAAGCCGTGCAATTGGGTTTCGGCGAGCGTAAAGAAAAGCACACCAACAAGCCGCTGCAAGGTCACTTCAAGAAGGCTGGCACCACCCCCAAGCGCAAGCTGGTTGAATTCAAAGAATTCAAAACCTCGCTTGAACTGGGTCAAACGTTGCAAGTTGCCGACGTATTCGTCGAAGGCGACTTTGTTGACGTTGTGGGCACTTCGAAAGGTAAGGGCTTCCAGGGCGTTGTAAAGCGTCATGGCTTTGGTGGTGTGGGTGGACAGACCCACGGACAGCACAACCGTCAGCGGCACCCGGGTTCGATCGGTGCCTGCTCGTTCCCCTCGCGGGTTTTCAAAGGACTGCGCATGGCAGGTCGTACAGGTGGCAACCGCGTTAAGGTTCAAAACCTGCGGGTTCTGCGGGTTATGCCTGAGCAAAACCTCCTCGTTGTTAGTGGATCAATTCCAGGCGCCAAAAATTCATTCGTAATTATCGAGAAGTAAGGACATGGAAGCAATCGTATATAACAGCAAGGGCGAGGATACGGGTAAGAAGGTTACGTTGCCAGAAACCATTTTCGGCATCGAACCCAACGAACATGCGATTTACCTGGACGTTAAGCAGTACCTGGCCAATCAGCGTCAGGGAACGCACAAAGCGAAAGAGCGGGCTGAAGTAAACCGTTCGACCAAGAAAATCAAGAAGCAAAAAGGAACGGGTGGCGCCAGGGCCGGCAGCATGAAATCACCTGTATTTGTAGGTGGTGGCCGTATTTTCGGTCCCCGTCCACGCGATTACAGCTTCAAGCTGAACAAGAAAGTAAAAGCACTGGCTCGCCAGTCTGCTTACGCCGTAAAAGCTCAGGAGAACAGCATTTCTGTTATCGACTCTGTTGCCTTCGACGCTCCGCGCACGAAGAGCTACATCGAATTCCTGAACGCGCTTTCAGTTGCTGACCGTAAAACACTGCTTATTCTGCCAGACGTGAACACAAACGTGGTTTTGTCGAGCCGGAACGTAGAAAAAGCGAAAGTAATGACGGCTACGCAGGTCAGCACCTATGATTTGATGAATGCCGACCGTCTGCTTATCAGCGAAGAAGCGCTGTCAACCATCCAATCTCTTTTTGAGCAACAATCATGAGCGTTCTAAAAAGACCCATTATCACGGAAAAAATGACAGCCCAGTCTAAGCAGGGAAAGTATGCTTTTGAAGTGGCACGCACCGCTAATAAAGTTGAAATCGGTAAGGCTGTCGAGAAAATGTACAGCGTCAATGTGACGTCAGTACGGACGATGACTACGCTCGGAAAAAAGAAGAGCAAGAACATCCAGGGTCGGATTGTAAGCGGCATGACCCCAACAACCAAAAAAGCCATTGTCACGGTAGCGGAAGGCGAAGTAATCGACATCTACGCTGACCTGTAACAAGGCGGTTGCACTGAAACGCATAACGAATCATGGGAGTTAAGAAACTAAAACCAGTAACGCCCGGTACCCGCTTCCGCGTGGCTCCGGACTTTGCCGAGATCACTACCGACAAGCCAACCAAGAGCTTGCTGGAGCCGATCAAGAAATCGGGTGGCCGGAACGATCAGGGCCGCCGGACCATGCGCTACATTGGCGGTGGTCACAAGCGGATGTACCGTATCATCGACTTCAAACGCGATAAAAACGGTATGGCTGCTGAGGTAATGACGATCGAATACGATCCGAACCGCTCAGCCCGTATTGCCCTGGTGCAGTACGAAGATGGCGAGAAACGCTATATCATCGCCCCTCAGGGTCTGACGGTAGGTCAAACCATCCGTTCAGGCGAGGGCTCTACCCCCGACGTAGGTAACGCAATGCAACTGTCGGCCATGCCGATCGGTACCATTGTTCACAACATCGAACTGACGCCCGGCAAAGGCGGAGCCATGGCTCGCTCGGCTGGTACGTATGCTCAGTTGGTAGGTCGTGAAGAGCGTTACGCTATTCTGCGTTTGCCTTCGGGCGAAACTCGCCGGGTACTGAGCAACTGTGTTGCCACGGTTGGTTCGGTATCAAACCCAGACCACATGAACGTGGTAATGGGTAAGGCTGGTCGGATGCGCTGGTTAGGCCGCCGTCCGCGTGTTCGGGGTGTTGCTATGAACCCTGTTGATCACCCGATGGGTGGTGGTGAAGGCCGGGCATCTGGTGGTCACCCACGTTCACGGAACGGGCAGTTTGCTAAGGGTCAGAAGACTCGTTCGCCGAAGAAAGCATCAAGCAAGTTGATCATTAGCCGCCGGAAAAAGTAATTAATAAATGGCACGTTCACTCAAGAAAGGCCCATATATAGATTTCCGTCTGGACAACAAGGTTCAGGCTCAGAATCAGTCGGGCAAAAAGTCGGTTATCAAAACCTGGTCGCGCCGTTCAATGATCTCACCTGATTTCGTTGGACATACGTTTGCCGTTCACAACGGGAATAAATTTATCCCCGTGTATGTAACGGAAAACATGGTGGGTCACAAACTCGGCGAGTTTGCCCCAACCCGGAACTTCCGTGGTCACGTAGCGAAGAAAGATAAGGGCAAACGATAAAGGAGTTTTCAGTTTAGAGTTTTCAGTTTGGCGTAGGTGATGCCAACAACGAACCGAAAACCGAAAACCGAAAACTGCAAACTTGTAAACATGGAAGCAGTAGCAAAACTGAAAAACGTGCCCTCTTCGCCCCGCAAAATGCGGTTGATTGCTGACCTGATTCGTGGTCAGCGCGTGAGCCGGGCACTCGGTATTCTGAAATACCAACCCCAGCAGGGTGCAGATGTGTTGCAGAAAGTACTGTTGTCAGCCGTTGCCAACTGGCAGCAAAAAAACGCTGACACCAGCATTGAAGACGCCGATCTGTACGTAAAAACGATTTTTGTTGATGGCGGCCCGATGCTGAAGCGTCTCCGTCCGGCTCCTCAGGGCCGTGGCCATCGGATTCGGAAGCGGTCAAACCACATTACGTTGGTAGTCGACAGCGCGGCAATGCCAGAAGAGTTAGTAGAAGCGACTCAAACAGAAGTAAACGAGTAACAACGCATGGGACAGAAAGTTAATCCGGTTGGTTTGCGGCTTGGTATCGTCCGTGGTTGGGACTCAAGCTGGTACGGTGGCAAAGAATTTGCCGACAAACTGGTCGAAGACGAAAAAATCAGAAAATACATTGCAGCCCGTATTCCGAAAGGAGCTATTTCTCGGGTTGTTATCGAACGTACACTGAAGCGGATTACCCTTACGATTCACACGGCACGTCCGGGTATCGTAATCGGTAAAGGCGGTGGCGAGGTTGACAAGATCAAAGAAGAGCTGAAGAAGATCACCGGTAAGGACGTTCAGATCAACATCTTCGAGATTAAGCGCCCCGAAATCGACGCGAAGCTGATCGGTGAAGCCATTGCTCAGCAGCTGCAGGCTCGTATCTCGTTCCGTCGTGCCATGAAGCAGGCCATTCAGGCTGCTATGCGGGTAGGCGCACAAGGTATCAAGCTGAAGTTGTCGGGTCGTCTGGGTGGTGCCGAGATGGCGCGTACCGAGCAGTACAAAGAAGGTCGGGTACCTCTTCACACTTTGCGTGCCGATATCGACTACGCAATCTCTGAAGCCCAAACCATCTACGGAAAGATCGGTATCAAAGTATGGGTCTTCAAAGGTGAGGTTTACGGTAAGCGTGACCTGTCGCCGGCAGCTATGGCAAGCGCAGCAGCCGCTGGTGAGCGTGCCGCTGGTGAGCGTAGCAACGACCGGGGCGACCGTCGCGGTCCGCGCGGTGATCGCGATGGTGGTAACGACCGCGGAGGCCGTGGCCGGAACGACCGGGGTGGTAATGACCGTGGTGGCAACAACCGGGGCGGTGGTAACAACCGTGGCGGTGGCAACCGGGGTGGAGGAAATCGTCGATAATTAAGCGATAAGTGATGAGTTATGAGCGATGAGCGAAAGAACTTAAGTCAAACGCTTACTCATAACTCTTAACTCATAGCTCATAACTTCTTAATAAAGATGTTACAGCCAAGAAGAACCAAGTTCCGTAAGATGCACAAAGGCAAGATCAAAGGTCTTGCCACCCGGGGCCACGAAATTGCATTCGGTACGTTTGCGATCAAATCGTTGGAGCAGGGCTGGATTACGGCACGTCAGATAGAAGCGGCTCGTATCTCGGTAACCCGGGCTATGAAACGCGAAGGCCAGGTCTGGATTCGGATTTTCCCAGACAAGCCCATCACCAAGAAGCCCGCCGAAGTGCGGATGGGTAAAGGTAAAGGTGCTCCTGAGTATTGGGTAGCCGTTATCAAGCCCGGCACGATCCTGTTCGAAACGACAGGTGTTCCTTTGGAAACGGGTATGGAAGCCCTGCGGTTAGCCGCACAAAAGCTCCCCGTTCGCACGAAGTTCATTGTACGACGCGACTACCAGGAACAAGCATAAAATCAGAGCTGTGATTTTTCTGATTTAACTGATTCGCAATAGTCACCATAATCAAAAAAATCACAGTTCAGACTCTTATCATGAAGAAGGAAGAAATCAAGGCGCTCTCGGCCGAGCAATTGAAAGAGCAGATTACAGCCGAAGAAGCTCGGTTGCTTAAACTGAAATTCGCTCACGCTGTATCGCCCATCGAAAACCCGATGCGTATCCGTGAGGCCCGCAAACTGATTGCTCGTTTACACACGGAACTGACCGCAAAAACGCGCCAGCAGGCCTAAATAGCTACCCACAATGGAAGGACAGCAAACAGAACAGCCCCAATCGGAGCAGCAGGCTTCGGTAGAGCGTAATGCTCGGAAAGAGCGGATCGGGCGTGTGGTCAGCAACAAAATGCAGAAGACCATTACGGTTGCCGTTGACCGCAAGGTGAAGCACCCGATGTACGGTAAATTTATGAACCGTACCACCAAGTTCATGGCTCATGACGAAAACAATGATTGCGGTATCGGTGATACGGTGCGCATCATGGAAACTCGCCCCCTGAGCAAAAACAAGCGTTGGAGATTAGTCGAAATTATCGAAAAGGCCAAGTAAGCCATGGTACAGCAAGAATCAAGATTAGGTGTAGCCGATAACAGTGGTGCCAAAGAGGTACTGGTTATCCGCGTGCTGGGCGGTACGGGCAAGCGGTATGCATCGGTAGGCGACAAGATCGTTGTGACCGTAAAGGCAGCTATTCCGTCGAGCAATATTAAAAAAGGGACGGTTTCAAAAGCCGTTGTGGTTCGGACCAAGAAGGAAGTACGCCGGAAAGACGGATCGTACATCCGGTTCGAAGACAATGCCGCCGTTCTGCTCAACAATAACGATGAGCCCCGCGGAACCCGCATCTTCGGACCTGTTGCCCGCGAGCTGCGTGAGAAGCAATTTATGAAGATCGTTTCTTTAGCCCCGGAGGTATTGTAAGATGGAAAAGAAGAAAGCTAAATTCCACATCAAAACGGGTGATACCGTCGTGGTGATTGCTGGGAACTCAAAGGGTCAGCAAGGAAAAGTAACGGAAGTGCTGGTAGAAAAAGAGCGCGCTAAGGTGGAAGGTGTGAACATGATCACCAAACACATTAAGCCGACCGCACAGAATCCGCAAGGCAGCTTAGTACAAACGGAGGGAACGATTCACATCAGTAACCTGATGCTGATTGATCCGGCCACCAGTCAACCGACGCGCACAGGCCGCCGGGTGAATGACAAGGGTAAGTTGCAGCGGTACTCGAAGAAGACCGGCGAATTCATCTAACCGGTCGGGTAGTTTATCACCATTAAACGAGTCAAGAAAGTGGCAAGCCCAAGATTAAAAGAGAAATATCTCAATGAGGTGGTCGCCCAGTTGAAAGACAAGTTTCAGTATAAGTCGGTTATGCAAGTACCGCGTCTGAGCAAGATTGTTATCAATAAAGGGATTGGAGCCGCCGTTGCTGATAAAAAATTAGTAGACGTAGGTGTGGATGAGCTGACTCAAATAACGGGTCAGAAAGCCGTTCAGACTGTTGCTAAAAAGGCCGTTTCGAACTTCAAACTTCGGGAAGGCATGCCGATCGGCGCAAAAGTAACGCTGCGTGGCGACCGGATGTACGAATTCCTGGATCGTTTGACAACGGTAGCGTTGCCTCGCGTACGGGACTTCAAAGGCATCAGCGACAAAGGGTTCGATGGTCGTGGCAATTACACATTTGGTGTAAAAGAGCAGATCATCTTCCCAGAGATCAGCATCGACAAGGTATCGCGTATTTCGGGTATGGACATTACGTTCGTAACAACGGCTGACTCAGACAACGAAAGTTATGAGTTGCTGAAGGCCCTCGGAATGCCCTTTGCCGGCAGCAAGAAATAAGCAGTAATCACGCTAAGGACGTCATAAAGACATGGCAAAAGAATCAATCAAAGCACGGGAGCGGAAGCGCGAAGCATTGGTAGCTAAATATGCTACGAAGCGGGCAGCCCTCAAAGAAGCTGGCGATTATGCTGCTTTGGATAAACTGCCCCGCAATGCATCGCCAGTTCGGTTGCACAATCGTTGCAAACTGACCGGCCGTCCCAGAGGCTATATGCGCAAATTCGGTATCTCACGCGTAACGTTCCGTGAGATGGCCAGCGCAGGTAAGATTCCGGGCGTAACGAAGTCAAGCTGGTAAGCGCTAATTGCATCTAAATCAGCACTTTTATTTGTAATTCAGTTTCCGTAATTTTGCAGCCCGATTAACAGAGAGGGCTGTGAGCAACACGAGGAAGAAATGAATACAGACCCAATTGCAGACTATCTGACCCGAATCAGAAACGCCATCCGCGCTAAGCACCGGATTGTGGAGATCCCTGCATCCAACATAAAGAAAGAAATCACCAAAGTTCTGTTTGACAAAGGGTACATCCAGAACTACAAGTTTGACGACAACGGCCCTCAGGGTGTGATCAAGATCGCTCTGAAGTACAACGCCGTGACGAAGCAACCCGCCATCGTTGATCTGCAGCGCATCAGCCGCCCAGGTCTCCGCCAGTACCGGGGCGCCGACAACCTGCCACGGATCCTGAACGGTCTTGGCGTTGCAATTGTGTCTACTTCTAAAGGCGTAATGACCGACAAAGAAGCCAAGACACTGAATGTAGGTGGTGAAGTGTTGTGTTACGTTTATTAATCCATTGATCGAACAATGTCTCGCGTAGGTAAAAAACCCATCGCTCTGCCCAGTGGCGTTTCGTTGTCAATCGACAATGGTAACGTCGTGACGGTAAAAGGCCCGAAAGGCACGCTGACTCAGGCTGTTGATCCAGATATCTCGGTCGCAGTAGAAGAAGGCACCATTCAGGTAACTCGCCCCACCGAACAGAAGCGTCACAAAGCGCTGCACGGCCTGTACCGTGCCCTGGTCAACAACATGGTAGTAGGTGTAAGCACCGGCTACAAAATTGACCTGGAAATTGTCGGTGTAGGTTATAAGGCTGCCGTTAACAACAACGTACTGGAGCTTCAGCTTGGCTACTCACACAACGTTTACGTTGCTGTACCGGGCGAAATCAAAGTATCCGCTGTGACCGAGAAAGGTCAGAACCCGAAGGTTATCCTGGAGGGTATCGACAAGCAGTTGATCGGCGATGTAGCTGCCAAAATCCGCTCACTCCGTAAGGTTGAGCCATACAAAGGCAAAGGTATCCGCTTCGTGGGTGAAGTTATTCGCCGGAAAGCTGGTAAATCTTCGTCTAAAAAATAAGTTTTCTGTCGACAGTTTTCAGTTTCAGACTGACGGGTCTCTGGCCAATCAGAATGTACCTACTGAAAACTGGAGACCGGAGACTATCAACTTGATTAATCGCCTATTTGGTCGGTATCAAATAAGATGGCAACGAATAAAACGGAACGGCGTCAACGAATCAAATACTCGATTCGCGCCAAAGTATCAGGTACGGCAGAACGCCCTCGCCTGTCGGTATTTCGGTCGAATAAGGCGATTTACGCCCAACTGATTGACGATGCAGCCGGCCACACGCTGGTAGCTGCTTCTTCAGTTGAACTGAAATCTGAAGCAAGTGGCTTTACGGTGGACGTAGCCAAGGAAGTTGGAAAGCGGATTGCTGAAAAAGCAGCTTCTAAGAATATCACGGCTGTGGTATTCGACCGTAACGGCTACCTGTACCACGGAAAAGTAAAAGCATTGGCCGACGGAGCCCGTGAGGGTGGCCTCAAATTCTAAGGCAAGCATGGTAACGAACGTAAGACCTTCAAAAGTAAACGAGTCCGATCTGAAAGAGCGCGTAGTCGCTATCAACCGTGTAGCCAAGGTTGTTAAAGGTGGTCGTCGGTTTAGCTTCTCAGCCATCGTAGTAGTTGGCGATGGTAATGGTGTGGTAGGTTACGGGTTGGGTAAGGCCAACGAAGTAACTGACGCCATTGCAAAAGGTACGGAAGACGCCAAGAAGAACCTGATCCAGATCTCTCTGCTGAAGCACACTGTGCCTCACGAGATGGAAGGTAAATTCAGCGGTGGTTTTGTACTGCTCAAGCCTGCTGCCCCCGGTACGGGTGTAATTGCAGGTGGTGCTATGCGCGCCGTTCTGGAAAGCGCTGGCGTACGCGACGTATTGGCGAAGTCGAAAGGCTCGTCGAACCCGCACAACGTGGTAAAAGCGACAATTAACGCCCTGCAGAAAATGCGCGCTCCTCACCAGGTGGCCTTCCAGCGTGGGGTGAAATTGTCAAAAGTGTTTAACGGCTAAACGGATCGCATCATGGCACGCGTACGCATCACACAGGTTCGAAGCATTATCGACCGTCCGCAGACCCAGAAGAACGCGATCAAGTCGCTTGGTCTGGGTAAAATCAACCGGAGCATTGAGCTGGATTATAACAGCGCTATTGCCGGTGTTGTGAACAAGGTAAAACACCTCGTTAAGATAGAAGAGATCTAACCCTTGAGGAGTTAGATAGTGGACGTTAGATGTTGGACATCAGACGTTAGACATTGACGATTACCTCGCTAACAATCAATGTCTAACGTCTATCGTCTAATATCCAACGTCTTTTTTGCGGTTTGCAATTCTTTTTACGAATTTTGCAGGCTGCAAATAATCATTGCAAGTACAAACACAATAATAAAATGAATTTAAGCAACCTTAAACCGGCTAAGGGTTCCGTCAGAGAGCGCAAGCGAGTCGGTCGCGGACAAGGCTCAGGAATGGGTGGTACATCTACCCGTGGCCACAAAGGGGCGCAATCACGCTCAGGCTACAGCCGTAAATTACACTTCGAAGGTGGTCAGATGCCCCTTCAGCGTCGGGTACCCAAGTTTGGTTTTAAGAACCCGACCCGCGTAGAGTACAAGCCTATCAACCTCGATACCCTGCAGATTCTGTTTGACAAAACAAATGCTGCCGTTATTGATGAGACCGTACTCCAGCAAAATGGTTTGATGGCAAAAGGTGATTTGATCAAAGTTCTGAACCGCGGTGAGCTGAAGGCATCTGTTGAGGTACATGCCCACGCTTTCTCGGCCAGCGCCAAAGAGGCCATTGAAAAGGCAGGTGGTAAAGCTGTAGTACCAGCACAACCTGTTCGGGCCAACGAAAAAGAGGGAGAGAAGAACTAATCTGTGAGCACGGCAACGGCCTGAAATTTTATGAATCGTCTTATCACCACGCTCAAAAACATCTTTTCAATAGAGGAATTACGGACTCGTATCCTGAATACTCTGTTGTTTATTACCGTCTTCCGTCTGGGCTCAGCGATTGTACTGCCCGGCGTTGATCCCAAGCGCCTGGATATTAACACCGGGGGTTTATTGGGTTTGTTAGACACCTTTTTGGGTGGTGCCTTCAGCAAAGCGTCAATCTTTGCCTTAGGCATTATGCCGTATATCTCGGCCTCTATTGCCATTCAGCTGTTGACGCTGGCCCTACCGTACTTTCAAAAAATGCAGAAGGAAGGCGAATCTGGTCGAAAAAAACTCAACCAGATTACGCGGGTGCTGACCATCGGGGTAACTGCCGTGCAAGCATTGACGTACATCCGTACGACGATTCCAGCCGACGCTCTATTCATCGACCGGGGTCTGTTCACAATCTCTTCACTGTTCATCCTTACCGCCGGAACAATCTTCTGTATGTGGTTGGGTGAGCGGATTACCGACAAGGGTATCGGCAATGGTATTTCCATGATCATCATGATCGGGATTGTTTCTCGTTTTCCGGGTGCAATTCTGGGTGAATTCCAGTCACGTGGTTCATCAGGTCTGTTGATTTTCGTTCTGGAACTGGTCGCTCTGTACTTCGTGGTAATGGGTGCAGTTATGCTTACCCAAGCGGTTCGTCGGATTCCGATCCAGTACGCAAAACAGGTGATTGGTAATAAAGTGGTGGGTGGTCAGCGTCAATATCTGCCGCTCAAGCTCAACGCAGCCGGTGTAATGCCAATCATCTTTGCTCAGGCGCTGATGTTCATTCCAACGTATCTGGCAGGGCTTTTCGCTGAGAAAAGCGACTTTGCTGCATCCGTGCAGAACGCTTTCCAAAGCTATACCACCTGGCAGTACAACGTGCTGTTTGCCCTTCTGATCATCGTCTTTACGTTCTTCTACACCGCCATCTCGGTTAACCCAACCCAGATTGCCGATGACATGAAGCGTAGTGGCGGTTTCATCCCTGGTGTGAAGCCCGGTATTGCTACCTCAGACTACATTGGTATGGTACTCGACCGTATCACGCTTCCCGGAGCTGTAATGCTCGCCATTGTTGCTATTCTTCCAGCCATTGCCAACTTACTTGGCATGACTACTGGCTTTGCGCAATTCTTCGGCGGCACATCACTCCTGATTATGGTAGGTGTAGTTCTTGATACGCTCCAGCAAGTAGAAAGTTACTTACTCATGCGTCGGTACGAAGGCTTGATGAAATCAGGCCGTGTACAAGGACGTGCCGAAACTGTAGCTGCCTAATGTCTGCAAAGAGTAACATGATTTACCTTCGGAGCGATGAAGAACTTGCGCTGATGCGCGAGAGTGCTCAGGTCCTGGGTAAAGCTCATGGAGAAGTAGCAAAGCTGATTCGTCCGGGTATTACGACCAAGGAACTTGATACGGTAGCCCAGACGTTCATTAGAGATAATGGGGGTATTCCATCATTTCTGGGCTTTAACAATGGTACTGCTACTCGTTTTCCAGGTGCGCTTTGCATCTCAGTTAACGACATCGTAGTGCACGGTTTTCCAAGCAAGTATGAGTTACGAGATGGGGATATTATCTCCGTCGACTGCGGGGTTCAACTTAATGGATTTCACTCTGATAGTGCTTACACCTACCCAGTGGGTGAGGTAAGCCTCTCGGTACGGAAACTGTTAGCCCGCACGAAAGAGTCTTTGTACATCGGCTTGGAGAAAGCGATTGATGGAAACCGGATTGGCGACATAGGCTACGCCGTACAGTCGTACGTGGAGCGTTTTGGGTACTCGGTTGTTCGGGAGTTAGTCGGACATGGTGTAGGTAAAAACTTGCATGAAGCCCCCGAAGTACCCAACTACGGTAAGCGTGGACAAGGCGTAAAGCTGCGAGAAGGAATGGTACTGGCGATTGAGCCGATGGTCAATTTCGGAAAGAAAGCGATCACTCAGGACAAAGATGGCTGGACTATCCGGACAGCTGATCGGAAACCATCCGCCCACTTTGAACATACCGTAGCGGTGCGGAAAGGTAAGGCAGAGATTCTGACTACATTCCAATACATCGAAGAGGTAACAGCCAACACCAGCCTGGCCGTTGAACTGGATGCCTCTATGGCGGTTTAAAACTGAATATGGCGAAGCAGAATTCAATAGAACAGGACGGCGTTATTTTGGAGGCATTATCAAATGCAATGTTCCGGGTAGAACTGGCCAACAAGCATGAGGTAGTTGCTCACATATCGGGAAAGATGCGGATGAATTACATCAAAATCCTTCCCGGTGATCGTGTGAAGTTAGAAATGTCGCCTTACGATTTGAGTAAGGCGCGGATTGTGTACCGATACAAGTAAGTTTTCAGCTTTCAGTTTAGAGTTTTCAGCTTTCCAAAAACTGCTGGCTTATAACTGAAGACTGACGACATTAAACTGTAAACTTTCAAATGAAGGTTAAAGCATCCATCAAGAAGCGCAGTGAAGACTGCATCGTGATCCGTCGGAAAGGGAAACTGTACGTGATCAACAAGAAGAATCCCCGATACAAACAAAGACAAGGTTAATTTTCTATGGCACGTATTGCAGGTGTTGATATTCCGGACAAGAAGCGTGGCGAGATTGCGCTGACGTATATCTTCGGAATTGGTCGGAGTACCGCACAGAAGATTCTTTCGGGTGCTGGTATCAGCCTCGATAAGAAAGCAGGCGAATGGACAGACGAAGAGTCGAGCGCCATTCGTAACGCGATCAGCAACGATTTCAAAGTTGAAGGCGCGCTGCGCTCAGAAGTTCAGTTGAACATCAAACGTTTAATGGACATCGGTTGCTACCGGGGTCTGCGGCACCGGAAAGGTCTGCCGGTTCGTGGTCAGCATACGAAGAACAACTCTCGTACGCGGAAAGGCAAGCGTAAGACGGTTGCTAACAAGAAGAAAGCGACTAAATAAGTTTTCAGTTTAGAGTTTTCAGCTTACAGTTTTCGGACTGTGTATTTTGACTGAAAACTGTAAACAGTAAACTGTCAACTAAAAAATGGCACAAGCAAAACGCAAAGACAAGGCGAAGAAGCGCATTGTAGTGGTTGAATCGGTTGGCCAGGTACATATCAAGGCTACCTTCAACAACATCATTATCTCAATCACCAACCTGAACGGTCAGGTAATCTCATGGGCATCGGCTGGTAAAATGGGCTTCAAAGGCTCCAAGAAAAATACCCCCTATGCCGCTCAGACTGCCGCTCAAAACTGTGCAGCCGTAGCCCACGACCTGGGTATGCGCAAAGCAGAGGTGTTCGTGAAAGGACCGGGTGCAGGCCGTGAGTCAGCAATCCGTACCATTCAGAACTCAGGTATTGAGGTGACTACAATCCGCGACATTACTCCGATGCCCCACAACGGCTGTCGGCCACCCAAACGCCGTCGCGTATAAAACGGGTGAATTGAATAAGGCCAGGCGACATTCGGTTGTGTCTGTCCATGTTCCAACTTATTATTCGTTCATTAAATGGCACGTTACACAGGACCAAAAGCCAAAATTTCGCGCAAGTTTGGCGAGCCTATCTTAGGCCCCAGCAAAGCGCTCCAGAAGAAAAACTATGCTCCCGGCATGCACGGGCGTGGTCGGAAGCGGAAGCAATCTGAATACGCTGTACAGTTGCTGGAGAAGCAAAAAGTAAAATATATCTACGGTATTCTTGAGCGGCAGTTCCGCGCCCTGTTCCACCGGGCCGCCGTTAAAGATGGTATCACCGGCGAAAACCTGCTTAAATTCTGCGAAGCTCGTCTTGATAACACCGTGTATCGCTTAGGTATTGCTCCCTCGCGCCGTGCTGCTCGTCAGCTCGTTTCGCACAAGCACATCGTAGTTGATGGCGAGGTAGTAAACATCCCGTCTTACTCGCTGAAACCGGGTCAGATCATCAGCGTTCGCGAAAAGTCAAAGTCGCTCGAAGCTATTAGCACCAGCCTGTCAGCTCGTAATGCTAAGCGTTACAACTGGGTAGAGTGGGACGCTCAGCAACTGTCAGGCAAGTTTATCAGCTACCCTGAGCGCGATCAGATCCCAGAGAACGTAAACGAGCAGTTGATCGTCGAATTGTATTCGAAGTAATTATTCGTTTTGGCGTTCCGACGCTTTCGCGCGGGGCCGCCCGTGCGGTCCGATGTTTGGCAGAGCTCTTCTGGAGTTCTGCCTCCTTTTGCATCTAACGGGTTTCTACTCCATTGGCAGGCGAGCTGCTGTTAACATAAAAAGGTATGTCAATTTTAGCGTTCCAAATGCCCGATAAAGTTGTGGTTGAAAAAGCCAACGACTTTCACGGAGTATTTGAGTTTAAGCCCCTCGAAAAAGGGTACGGCGTCACGATCGGAAACGCACTTCGGCGAATCCTGCTGTCGTCACTCGAAGGGTATGCCATTACGAGCGTGAAGTTTCCGGGCGTACTGCACGAATTTTCGTCGATCGAAGGGGTTGTTGAAGACGTAACAGAGATCATCCTGAACCTGAAAATGGTTCGGTTTAAGAAGATCTCTGATATGATCGACAGCAAAATTACGGTCAATATCAAAAAACAGTCTGTCTTGACGGCTGGTGACATTTCGAAGTTCACGTCTTCCTTTGAAGTACTGAACCCCGATCTGGTCATCTGCCATATTGACGATACGCGCGACCTGGAGATGGAAATCTTTGTGGAAAAGGGTCGTGGCTATGTTCCGGCTGACGAGCCTCGGGCAAACGAATTGCCTTTCGGCCACATTCCGATCGACTCAATCTACACGCCGATCAAGAATGTGAAGTACAGCGTTGAGAACACGCGGGTCGAGCAAAAAACCGACTTTGAGAAATTGATTCTCGACATTGAGACCGACGGCTCTATCCATCCGGAAGAAGCGTTGAAAGGAGCAGCTTATATTTTGATCCAGCACTTTATGCTGTTCTCAGATCAGAATATGACCTTCGAAACGACGAAGCCCGAAGAAGAGAACGTGGTAGACGAGGAAATGCTCCATATGCGCAAGCTCCTCAAAACGCCATTGTCGGACCTGGACCTCTCGGTTCGGGCCTACAACTGTCTCAAGTCAGCCGATGTACGGACGCTGGGCGAACTGGTTCGTCTGGAAATTTCCGACATGATGAAGTTCCGCAACTTCGGGAAGAAGTCGCTTACGGAACTGGAACAACTGGTGGCCGAAAAAGGATTGAATTTCGGCATGGACGTATCGAAATACAGATTAGACGAAGACTAAAAAACTAAGGAGAACGGAGACAAGAAGTAGGTAGGGAAGCAATCTTTCCTCCTTATTTCCCCTTCCTTCCTCCCTCTACCAAAATGAGACACGGTAAGAAAGATAATCACTTAGGCCGTACGCACTCGCATCGGGAAGCTATGCTCTCGAACATGGCGTCGTCGCTGATTCTGAAGAAGCGGATCGAGACGACTTTAGCGAAAGCCAAAGAATTGCGGAAGTTTGTGGAGCCATTGCTGACGAAAGCAAAGGATGACACCCACCAAAACCGCCGGATCGTTTTCCAAACGCTCACCAGCAAAGAAACGATCAAAGAACTGTTCGGACCTGTAGCCGATAAGATTGCCAGCCGTCCGGGCGGTTACACGCGCATCATCAAGCTGGGCAACCGCCCTGGTGATAACGCCGAAACTTGTCTGATCGAACTGGTTGACTTCAACGAAACGCTGCTCGCAGCTGCTCAGGAGAAAGCTGCTGCCCGGACCCGTCGGGGTCGTCGGAGCAGTGGTGCTCGTCAGGCAGCCGATACTGCTGCTATCCCAGCTGCTGAAGTGGTAGCCGATGAGCCAGTAGCTGCTGAAGAAGCTCCCGTAGCCGAAGCCGCTGTTGAAGAAGCACCTGTAGCTGAGGCTCCGGCCGCTACAGAAGGCGAAGCGCCTGCTGAAGAATCGAACGATGAGCCGAAGCAAGCTTAATGCAACGGAATTAAACATAGTGAAAGAGGGTTAGCCATACTGGGTTAACCCTTTTTTTTGGAGTAACAAACCGAATATACCTGATTAAGGCAAGAAATCGACGATGAAACACACGCAACAGCCGGAGGCTTTATTGGTTTTGCAGGATGGTTCCGTTTACAGGGGATTAGCGCTCGGAAAGCGCGGTACAGCAGGGGGTGAAATCTGCTTCAACACGGGTATGACGGGGTATCAGGAAATTTATACCGACCCTTCTTACTACGGCCAGGTGATTATCAATACCACCTCGCACATTGGTAATTACGGGGTGCAACACCAGCTCGAAGAAGAATCAAACGGCGTGAAAGTACGCGGTATGGTGTGTAACTTCTTCTCGCAGGTGCACTCACGTTTTACGGCCGATGGCTCGCTGCAGGACTATTTCGAGAAAGCCAATATCGTGGGTATCCACGGTATCGACACTCGGCAACTGGTTCGCTACATCCGGGATAAAGGCGTGATGAACTGTATTATCTCGTCAGAAATTCTTGACCCGGTTCAGCTTTTAGCCGAACTGAACAAAGTGCCCGACATGGCCGGGCTGGAGCTGTCGTCGGAAGTAAGTACGCAGCAAGCCTACGAACTGGGTGAGGAGGATGCCCGGCTCAAGGTGGCAGTACTCGACCTGGGCGTGAAAAAAAGCATTCTGAGCAACCTCACCGACCGGGGAGCTTATTGCAAGGTATTTCCGGCACGCACGCCGTTTGAAGAGCTGGCCGCCTGGAACCCCAACGGTTTCTTTATCTCGAACGGCCCCGGCGACCCAGCAGCCATGCCCTATGCGGTTGAAACGGTAAAACAGGCATTAGCTACTGAAAAACCCTTGTTCGGTATTTGCCTGGGCCACCAGATTCTGTCGCTGGCCAGTGGTATCTCTACGTATAAGATGCACAATGGTCACCGTGGGTTAAACCACCCGGTTAAGAACCTGATTACGGGGCTTTGTGAGATCACGTCGCAAAACCACGGATTTGCCGTGAAAGGCGACGACGTTCGGGATACCGATAACGTAGAGATTACTCACCTGAATTTGAATGATAACACCATTGAGGGCATCCGGCGGAAAGACAAACCTGCTTTCTCGGTTCAATACCACCCAGAAGCTTCGCCAGGCCCGCACGATTCTCGCTACTTGTTTGATGAGTTCGTGCAGCTGATGCACTAATACAGAAAGCCCGGCCGATGATTTCGGCCGGGCTTTTCTCATTTGCACCGATTACCTATACTGGAACTTACTACTTGCAATACATTTCGGCTTTTATCTTGAGCGCCCAAATCGCTTTATCGACGAGATAGTCGTTTTGCCGTAGTGGCCAGGATGCGCCACCGTCGGTGCTGGCCCGAAAATCGTAACGCTGTCCCACGCGTAACTTGTAGGAGGTTACGCTACGCTGGGTGCGCGTAGCCGAAACAAGATCGCGCCAGTTGCCTTTGCCTACTTCGCTATACTGTGTGAGCATCAGAGCCGGCAAAGAGGCCTCATCGAGCCGTTTACCCTGTGGGCACGAAAACTGAAATTGAAGCTGCATGGACGGTGGTACCGGCAGTTCGTTCAGTACAAGCGGAATAGGCGTTTGGTCGCAGGATGTAGCAAGAGCCGACTCCCCTATCATGCCCCCTTTAGCACCTCTTCCCCAGGCATCGGTCTCATCGAAAACCCGTAGCATAAATGAACGACCCGCTTCCTGATTCGCAATGGCTATCCGATCATTATTATTCACACCCGCGTAAAATGTGGTAACCACCGCTTTCGTTTGGGCATCAATCAGCTGACACTTATACTTCACATCAACGCCTGCCAGTTTACTACGCACGCTGAATACCGGACCGAGCGAACATACGGGCGTTGTCCAGGCAGCAATGTACGAGGCAGCCTGCGTAAAGCGGGCCTGTAAGGTCAATCGACCGGTGCTGGCCTCCCGAACAACCATTCCTGCTTTCTCAGGCTTCCAGACGCCCGTAATGCCGTCGTAACTGAACACAGGGATTGTATCACCGGGCTGAATTGCCCGAGCTGCACGTGGGTTCACCGTAGCCGGATTCAGGTCCATAATCAACTCGCCCGCCTGCGATAATTGCTGCACCAGTTGAAAGTCTTCGTTGAATAGCTTAATGGATACCGAACCGGCAACCGATTGTGCCCGGAGCGATGTACCAGCCCCTACCCCCACTACATTAGAGAAGACAGGCCCACCCGGCAACTGTCCGGCCGCATTGCCAGTGCGCGCGTTGGTATGAATAAGCTGGAGCGTCAATTTTCCGCTCACGGGTTTCCCATCCCGATCCGTGAAAGACGTTCCTGAAGGAATCTGTACCCGCGCCATATCGCCCTGAGACGTTGGACTGGTATGCAGAGAAAGCGTCGAGCCCACATTGGTCGGCTGCCCACTTTGGTCGGCAGGCGTCATACCAACGGGGGGCTTCGACAGGCTAATTAGTGGGAGTGACCGTACCTGCCGGTTTCCATTAGTCAGTACAAACGGCTGCACAACGGTTAGATAATCGGGTGTAACAACGGCTACCGTAAAGCGAAACGGACGCTGAACCGATGGCGTCACTTCTGGCGATACGGCCAGCAGCAGAACACCATCAGCCGTGATTTTGTATTTTTTTGAATTAAGCGTCGTGACTACCGCATCAGCATCGGGCCCGCTAATGATAATGCGGCTGTTAACGGGCAGCGGATTACCCGCCGGATCGTACAACCGGCACTCGATCACTCCGCTCTGAATAGGGTCTTTAAGACTAATCGTGACCCCCTCCAGCGGATTCTGGCAAGCCTCCAGACTCAGAAACAAGCTCAGTAAAAATAGAGCAAATACGTACAGGTAGCGATTCATAACAATGTCCAAAAAATTAGGGAAGCCGATAGGTCAGCGAGACTGTCAGCGTCGGCAAAAAACGGTATCCTGAAAGGTTACGCTCTACAATCGGGATTTGCTCATCAATCGTCGTTGTTTCCAGAAACCCAGTATAATCGAGCGCAACCCGTGGTTTACCCATATAAAAAAAGCCAACTTCGCCCCCTACACTTAGCTTGCGCTTAGGGGCTACTTTGCCCAGCCCCACACCTGCATACGGCATGACCTGTTGCCACTTGAAGCCCAAATCAACAATGCCCACATCTTCGGGGGTAAGCTCCAGCCCGTCGAAATTCAGTTTATCCTCGGCATGAATGCGTAGGCTGAGCGACGGATGCCAATTGTACGCAAGGCTGGTAGCCACGTACAGGCTCCTACCTTTAAACACCTGCCAGCGGGCACCCAGCTCAGCCAACCCAACCATAAAATCGGGCTGCAACATGATGTAGGCGTTCTTATCCAGATTGACCCGATTCGGCTTCCGATACGCCAGATACTGCCCACCAACGCGCATCATAAACCGGCCCGAATGCCCCACCGAACGATTGTAAAATCCGCGAACGCCCAAGACACCAGCCTGAATACTGACTGACTGCGCAAGTCGATGAACGCCCGTATCAGCCGGTGTAACTGATGCCCCAAGGCCATGCTTGCCACCGGCAGCGCTCACCTCTGTATGGACTAATCGACTTCCAGCTAGTACAGACGTGTGCAGGCTTACCCACAAGACGCCAGCACATAGGGCGACACGTAGCAGTGATTTCATGGTAAGGGTATGTACAAAATGCCTACTATGTCCAGTGCTTCACTTGACAATTCAAATATAGAAAACAGAGGGAATACAAATGAATAAATTATCAATTATAATATTGTAAACTGACTGCTCTGCATTCTTTTTGAGCAGAAATCGTATCACACAGATACCACAGCCTATAATTGTTTGCCCGGCTTACCCGTCGTTTCTGAGGACAATCCAAAAAACTCCTTCTTATTTCGTTACTTTGTCTGCAAAAAGGGCTGATGACCAATGATTATATCAGTCCACAGGGAAAAAATAGAATTTTTAGTTGTTAACCTTTTTTATATCGCAATGAGTACCATTCAGAGCATTCATGCCAGACAAATTCTGGATTCACGGGGCAACCCAACCGTTGAAGTTGATGTACGGACCGAGAACGGCTTTCTGGGCCGGGCAGCTGTACCATCGGGTGCTTCAACCGGTACACACGAAGCCGTAGAACTACGCGACGACGACGCGAGCGTGTACGTAGGCAAAGGTGTGTTGAAGGCTGTTCAGAACGTGAACGAACTGGTTGCCCCTGAGCTGGCAGGTGCTTCCGTTTTCGAGCAGAGCCTTATCGACAAGGTGATGCTGGAACTGGATGGTACACCCAACAAAGGGAAACTGGGCGCCAATGCCATTTTGGGTGTATCGCTGGCCGTAGCCAAAGCAGCCGCTCAGGAGGCAGGCTTGCCGCTGTACCGGTACATTGGTGGAGTAAACGCCAACACGCTGCCCGTACCGATGATGAACATCCTCAACGGGGGCTCACACGCCGATAACTCAATCGATTTCCAGGAGTTTATGGTTATGCCGGCCAACGCACCCAGTTTCTCTGAAGCCCTGCGGATGGGTACTGAGATTTTCCATACCCTGAAAAAGGTATTGAAGAGCAAAGGCCTGTCGACCAACGTAGGTGATGAAGGTGGATTTGCCCCCAACATCACTTCAAACGAAGAAGCTATCCAGACAATCCTGCAAGCCATTGAGAAAGCAGGCTACCGCCCCGGCGAAGATGTTTGGATTGCTATGGATGCCGCTTCGTCGGAGTTTTATAACCCCGAAACCAAGCAGTACCACTTCAAGAAGTCGAGCGGAGATAAACTGACCTCGCAGGAAATGGCCAACTACTGGGCCGACTGGTGCAACAAATACCCCATCCTGAGCATCGAAGACGGTATGGCCGAAGACGATTGGGAAGGCTGGAAGATGCACACCGATCTGCTGAAGAACAAAATTCAGCTGGTGGGCGACGACCTATTCGTGACCAACGTAACCCGCCTGACACAAGGTATTGAGCAAGGTATTGCCAACGCTGTACTGGTTAAGGTAAACCAGATTGGCTCACTGACCGAGACCATAGACACGGTAAACCTGGCGAAGCGTAACTCGTACAAGAATATCATGTCGCACCGTTCGGGTGAGACCGAAGATGCTACTATCGCTGATTTGGCCGTTGCTCTGAACACGGGTCAGATCAAAACAGGTTCGGCCTCACGTTCGGACCGGATGGCGAAGTACAACCAATTGCTCCGGATTGAAGAAGAACTGGGCGAGGTAGCTTACTTCCCGGGTCTGAAGTTTTAGTGGATAATGCACAATGAATAGTGTGTAATGCACACGTTGAGTTGGAGCTCCCTACTCAGTACGCATTGCCCATTATTCATTGTGCATTACAGTGTATTCATTATGAAGCGTCTCCTCCGATACGGCCGTAACTTTTACGTGGCCACAGGCGTTGGCCTGCTGGTCTGGATGTTGGCGTTTGATGCAAACGACCTGTTTGCGCAGTTCCGCAACTGGTGGACACTCCGGGATCTGGAAGAAAGCAAAGCCTTTTACCAGGCAGCTATCAAGCGAGTGCAGAACCAGCGTAAACTTGTGTTGGGTACCGATCAACTCCGGGAGAAGTATGCCCGCGAGCGGTACCTGATGAAAAAGCCAACCGAAGACGTGTACGTACTGGTTGATGAAAACAACGAACCGATTGAAAAGTAGGCAGTAAGCAGTGGCAGTAGGTATTTTTTACCCGTCAGCACTGCCTACTGCCACTGCCCGCTGCCACTTACTGCCCACTATGCTTTCCGTTCTCTTCGTTTGTCTGGGTAACATTTGCCGATCACCGGTAGCCGAAGGCGTCTTCCGTGGTTTAGTAGCTCAGCGAGGACTGGAGAACGAAATCAGCTGCGACTCAGCAGGCACCTCCTCGTACCACTTGGGCGAGCTACCCGACCGGCGAACCCGCCAAAATGCACAGGAACACGGCCTGAACCTTACCCACCGGGCACGCCGAATGATCGGCGAAGACCTCGCCCAGTTTACGTATTTCGTAGCAATGGACGAGGCCAATTTCGACGCGGTGCTCAAACTCAGTCAGCGGAGCCTCGGCTTAGTAAGCGACGAAAATATCTTTCTGCTTCGTGAATTTGATCCGGTAGTTGGCAATGACCCCAACGTACCCGACCCGTACTACGAGGGCCCCGAAGTATTCGAAGAAGTTTACCAGATTACCTACCGCTGCTGTGAGCAGTTGCTCAATTATTTGCAGGAAATACACCAGTTAAATGGCGAATGAGTGAATAGCGAATGAGCGGTAGTAGCTTTTACTCTTTGCCGAGCGCGGCCCGCACTCTTTCACTATTTCACTCTTTCACTCTTTCGCTCTTTCGCTTTATGGACAAGAACGTCATTCTTCTCATTCTCGACGGTTGGGGCATTGCTACGCAACTCGAACGGTCGGCGCTGGCAGCCGCCAAAACGCCATTTATTGACTCGCTTTTTACCCGCTATCCCCACAGCCGACTGGAAGCGTCGGGGCTGGCGGTTGGATTGCCTGCGGGTCAAATGGGTAACTCCGAAGTAGGCCATATGAACCTCGGGGCGGGTCGTATTGTGTATCAGGATCTGGTAAAGATTAATAAAGCCGTTGAAGAACACACCCTCGACAACGAGCCGGTACTGACAGACGCGCTCAACTACGCTCAGCAAAACGGTAAAAAAGTACACTTTATCGGCCTCGTGTCTGACGGGGGCGTTCACTCGCACATCGACCACCTGAAAGGACTGGTGTCCATTGCGCACGCTAAAGGGCTGAGCGATGTGTACGTGCATGCCTTCACCGATGGGCGCGATACCGACCCCAAAAGTGGCCTCGGCTTCCTTAGCGACCTACAGCAACACCTGGCCGCAACAACGGGTAAACTAGCCAGTGTGACGGGCCGTTTCTACGCCATGGACCGCGACAATCGCTGGGAGCGGGTACGGCAGGCGTACGATGTGATGGTGCGCGGGTCGGGAACACCCGTGGGTGCCGCCAACGTATTGCAGGCTATCCAGGCCTCGTACGATGAGGGTGTCACCGACGAGTTTATCAAGCCTATTGTGGTAACTCAGGAGGATGGCTCACCCGTGGCAACCATCGACGAGGGCGACGTGGTGCTGTGTTTCAACTTCCGCACCGACCGGGGCCGCGAAATCACGATTGCGCTCACCCAACGCGACATTCCAGAGCAGGAGATGCAGAAACTAAATCTGTATTACCTGACCCTGACCAACTACGATAACGATTTTACCAACGTCCACGTCATCTACGACAAAGACAACCTCAACAATACCCTTGGCGAGGTGGTAGCCGCTGCCGGCCGGACGCAAATTCGGATTGCCGAAACCGAAAAGTACCCGCACGTGACCTTCTTTTTCTCGGGTGGCCGCGAGGAGCCGTTTGCTGGCGAAAAACGGCTACTGTGCCAGTCGCCCAAAGAAATGACCGTGTACGATGCCGATGGCAACGCGACGGTTATTCCGGTGAAGACCTACGATCAGAAGCCCGAAATGGCCGCCTACGATATTCGGGACGCTATTGTGCCCCAACTGCAAAACAAATCGGCCAACTTTATCTGCCTCAACTTTGCCAACACCGACATGGTAGGCCATACGGGTGTATTTGAGGCTGTGGTGAAGGCTGCCGAAGCCGTTGATGCCTGTACGCAGGCTGTTACCGAGGCCGCTCTGGCCAGCGATTACTCGGTTATCATCATTGCTGACCACGGAAACGCCGACTACATGGTGAATGACGATGGTACGCCCAACACGGCGCACACCACAAACCTGGTACCTTGTATTCTGGTCGACAATCAGTTGAAGCCTACCCTGCACGACGGCAAGCTTGCCGATATAGCGCCTACCATTCTGGAGTTGATGGGTATTGCCAAACCCGCCGAAATGAACGGCCAGAGTTTGATTAGTTAGCGCCCACAAGGGAATTTATGTTGCCGGAAACATCGTTGTAAAGAACGTCCGGCAGTATTTGAATAGCCAGACATGACATCTTGTATAGAAAGATGTCATGTCTTCCTTTTTTAGCTTGCCCCTCGCGCCAGCAACATGACACTCACAAATGCAATGAAATTCCTTGTTTGTCTGCTTCTCAGTTTCGTTTTTTTAGGTTGCGAGAATGCATCCAGCAAACTCCCCACCGAACCTGTGTACTACGATGTAGCCGGCTATGTGTCGGGGCAGATTGAGAAACTGACAGCCCAGAAGCCGACAGTGGAGAAAAGCACTTTCATTAGCGGACAAACCAATTTACAAACCACCGCCCAAATCGACTGGGCCAAAGAACTCGAACTGTTTAAACAGGCTGATATTAACAAGCCCGCCTTTCGGACCAGTTACACCATTACCCGCCCCGATTCGCTCACCTACGAATACAAGCTGAAATCGACCGAGGACAAACTCACTGTACGCTCGCTACGCGTACAACTCGACTCCGTTACGCGCCAGCCTATCCAGATTCAGGCCGTTCTGAAAACCGAAAACCCCTTGTACATGTCAGAGCGTCATCTGGTCCTGATTAGCGGTTCTCAGCCCCGCCAGGGATGGGGTGTGCATAGCTACCAGATCGAAGGCTTTCAGCAACTTACTTACTTCGACCGGAACAACTTCCGGGTAAACGGACACATTAGCCGGTAAACAATCTCCTGCTTTGTCACTCATTGCCACAGCCGTTCATTCTGATTGGCTTTGAGCCTCCGTGCGCGTTGGTCGGCAAGTTTTGGTACCCTATCGGTGCAAACCCCTTCTACATCGATAGTTACTTGATTGGATGAATAGAACTGTGGTTATTTGTTCCTGTCTGAAAGCTGCCGCATTGACAGCCGCCCAGATAATGGATTTGTTTTCTTTCACCTTTTCTATCATTCCTATGAAACGCCTGTCGCTTCTTGTTGCTGTTGCCCTTAGCTCACTGAGCACGTATGCCCAAACCTGGAACTTAGACAAGTCACACAGCCGCCTTGGCTTTACGGTTACACACCTTATGCTGACGGAAGTGGATGGTAACTTCAAAACCATCGACGCTACGGTGACCTCGTCGAAGCCCGATCTGTCAGACGCCGTTTTTGAACTGACTGCCGACGTAAACAGTATCAACACAGACAATGAGCGTCGGGATGGTCACCTGAAAAGCGCTGACTTCTTCGACACGGCGAAGTTTCCGACGCTGACGTTCAAGAGCACGTCGATGAAAAAAGTAGAAGGTAAGAAATACAAGCTCATGGGCGACCTGACCATGCACGGTGTAACCAAGCCCGTTACGCTCGATCTGGTTATGAACGGACCTATCACGCAGGAGACGCCCCGTGGCAAGTCGGAAAAAGTTGGCATTAAAGTTAGTGGTACCCTGAAGCGGTCTGATTTTGGTGTTGGCTCCAGCTCAACGGCTGTTGTCAGCGACGAAGTTGAATTGCGCGGTGCAGCTGAGTTTGCGAAGCAAAACGCTGTAACGGAGAAAAAATAAGGGTGAATTTCGGTTTCTATACTCATACGCAAAAAAGGGGACTCAGTTGAGTCCCCTTTTTTTATCGTGTCGGTACGTGTTCTTCTTAATAATCTCCACCAGCGCCACCACCTCCGAAGCTACCGCCCCCGAAGCCGCCAAAGTCGGAGCCACCACCTCCGCCACCACCGCCCCAGCTACCCGATGAGCTACCCCATCCGGTGTACGTGGTGTACGGAATAAACCAGCCTCCGCCACCACCACCCCGGTACCGGTTGCCACCACCCCGGCGGTTTATCCAGCTAAAGAGGATAATAACCACCAAAATCAGGAAGATCCAGACGAAAATATCACCTCCACCATCTTCATTGGCGGGTTCCGATTTATACTCGCCCTGTGCCCGCTTGATAATTTCGGTGGTAGCCGCGTCTAAGCCCTGAAAGTATTGCTGCTGCTTAAACGCCGGGACAATGATATTATCCACAATTCGGTTAGCAACGGCATCAGGAATGGCCCCTTCGAGGCCATAGCCCGTGGCAATGTAGATTTTACGGTCGCCCGTGGCCCAGGCTAATACCAGACCATTGTTTTTGCCTTTCTGCCCTACGCCCCATTTGCGGCCCACCTGAAATGCAAAATCACCGATGGGGTACGGTTCGGTCGTTTTGACAATGACGAGGGTGATCTGCGTCGAGGTAGAATCGTTGTATCGGCGCAGCTTTTCTTCAAGAATGGCCCGTTCGCCGGGTTGCAGAATCCCAACGTAGTCATTGACCAGACGGGGCGGGTTAGGCCGGTTTGGAATGACATCGTTGGGGTTGCCTGTTTGCGCACGCACCGCCGTGCTCACCGTCAGGAGCAAAGCCAGTAGCCAGCATAGCCCAAACAGGCGTCGGTTACGGAATATAGGATCGTTCACAAGCAATCAGCTAAACGAAATATCGTCGGAGAGTTCATTGGAATCGTCGGCCAGCCGGGGGAAATAGTGCTTCAGTTGCTCACCAGCCCGGGCTATCCCGCCAGCCAGCCCTTCGGCATACTGACCCTGGGCAAAGTGCCGACGCATCAGTTCTTTGGTTTCGTCCCAGAATCCGGCAGGTACCCGCGCATCAATACCCTTGTCGCCAATGACCGCAAACTTCCGATCATCAACGGCCAGGTAAAAGAGAACGCCGTTTTGCTCACGGGTCTGGTGCATGCCTAAATGGGCAAACACCTCAATCGCCCGCGCCACCGGGTCGCCCGTTGGGCAAGGGCCCTCGATATGGACCCGAACCTCGCCCGACGTGGCTAACTCAGCCTGCTTAATAGCGGCTATGATCTGTTGTTGTTGTTCGGCAGGGATTTGCATGGCTTAATGCGTAATGTATAATGATGAATGCGTAATGAAAGAAGGCCAGTCTTCATGAACGTTCTTACGCATTACGCATTCATCATTACGCATTATTTAAAGTCTACCGTTGGTGCCGACTGGGCTGCCTGACTGGCCTCAAAGAAGCCCCGGCGCTGGAACCCGAAAATACCGGCAAAAATGTTGTTCGGAAACGACCGCACCGATTGGTTATAGTCACCTACAACCTGGTTGAAGTCGTTACGGGCCACCGTAATTCGGTTTTCGGTTCCTTCGAGCTGCGCCTGCAAATCAGAGAAGTTCTGTGTTGCACGCAACTGCGGATAGTTTTCGGCTACTGCCAGCAAGCGCGACAACGAGCCCGACAGTTGATCCTGCGCGGCCTGGAACTTCTGAATATTTTCGGGGGTCAGCTGGTCGGCGTTCAGGTTGATGCCCGTAGCATTGGCCCGTGCTGAAATAACCGCCTGCAATGTGCTTTTCTCAAAGTTAGCAGCCCCTTGTACCGTACGCACAAGGTTAGGAATCAGGTCGGCCCGGCGCTGGTATTGCGTCTGAACGTTACCCCAGGTTTTTTCAACGGCAGTATCTTTTTCGACAAGGCCGTTGTATGAGCTACAGCCATACATGCCCAACAGGGCTAATACAACGACAACGATAATTGTGGTTCTTGACATGGTTTCTAATTTGATAAACGGGTTGATCGTCAAATCGGGGTAAAGCTAAAAAAAATCCGATCAGTTCTGTATTGACTATTTTTTAGAGGTCGTTGTTTAAACGATGAGCGGCCGAAAAACGCGATTAGCTTATCAAAGGCTCCCTGTGCCCCTAAACAAATCGGGCCGGAAGATGTATCTCCCGGCCCGATTTGTTGTTTTGATTTAGCGTTTCAGCCACTTATTTGGATTTACCAGCGGCATTGGGTAGGTATCACCCAGGGCCACGTCATACTGCCGCTGCTCTTGCGGGCTCAGGTTCGAGACGATATGGACCTTCGGGGCGGGCACCTTGGCCAGTTCGGGGAGCCAATGTTTTACGTACTCACCCGCTTCGTCGTAGCGAGTCGCCTGGCTGTAGATGTTAAAATACCGATCCTCGCGGGGATCGTTGCCCACACCGGCCGTGTAGTTCCAGTTGCCCCAGTTGCTGCACGGGTCGTAGTCGACCAGCATACTCTCGAACCAGGCTGCGCCCCAGGTCCAGTCGATGCCCAGGTCTTTGACCAGAAAACTACCCACGTTTTGGCGACCCCGGTTGCTCATGAAACCAGTAGCGGCCAGTTCGCGCATGTTGGCGTCGACAAACGGGATACCCGTTTGCCCCTCGGTCCAGCGAATAAATAAATTTTGGTCGTGCCGCCAGCGTTTCTGGAGGTCGTGCTTAATACCGCTCGGCTTGAAAATACGGTCGCCGAAGCGGAGGGCCACAAACCGGAAGAAATCCCGCCAGATCAACTCAAAAATGAGCCAGTAGGTCGAGTCGTTTTTCACGCGCTCGTCTTCGTAGCGTAGCACCTCTTCGTAAATCAGCCGGGGCGACAAACAGCCATGGGCCAGCCAGGCCGAAAACTTGCTCGAGTAGTCCTCGCCCAGCAGCCCGTTGCGCGTTTCTTTGTAGGTCTTAATCAGGTCTTTTTCCCACAGGTAGCTTTCGAGCCGCTGCAGGGCCACGGTTTCGCCCCCCTTAAAGGCCACCGCCCGCCGGGCATCCGGGCGGTTCAGGGCTTCGATCTGCTCGGCCGAAAAACCGAACGAAGCAAGCGACGGCATATCGCCGGGGTCGATCTCGGGCACGAGCTTCACCCGCATGGGGTCTTCGACCGTCGCGCGGATTTTGGCCCGGCGCTCTACCTGATTCCGAAACTGCGAGAACACGTCGGGCAAACGCGAAATATCGAAGGGCAAATCGCGCACGTGGTAGAGCGTCGATTGCCAGAACAGCTCCAGGTCGATATTTTGCGGTTTGAGCAGCTTGCTCAACCGCGACTCCATGCCGGTTTCTTCGCTCGTCACCTCCTTGCTGGCATAAATGGCATCCGCTTTGATCTCGCGGGCCAGCTCGGCTAGTATCTGAGCCGGGTCGCCTACGCGCACAATCAGGTGAGCGCCCCGGTTGCGCAAGTTACGCCGGAGGTCGGCGACACTCTCAACCAAAAAACTAGCGCGAAAAATTTCGGTTTTTCGGAACCCCAGACGTGGTAACTGCGCAAACAGAGCCGGGTTGAAAATAAAAACGGGGAGTACTTCGTCGGCCTGCCGGACAGCGCGGCTAAAGGCTTCATTGTCGTGTAATCGTAGGTCGTTACGGAACCAGTACAGGATACGCTTCATTTTTTAGTAACAGTAGGCAGTAGCAGTTAGCAGTGGAAGTAAGCAGTGGAGGAAGGCCGTGAGCAATATAAGCTCAACCGTTTCCTACATGATTTGTTCGCAAGAACTGCCCACTGCCCAGTACAGTGAAGCGGTGCTTCGCTGGGCTGTAAAGCCAAAGGTGTTATCCTATTGGCCTAAGGGCCCAGCGAAGCACCGCTTCACTGTACTATTTTTGTTCGTTCAGGTTCCAGTTATAGTCTAAATACGAGATTTTGGTATCGGTGGTCAGCTTGGTCTTAGAATACCGGTTAATCCAGCTCTCCAGCGTCTTGCCACTTTTCTCGAAGTCGTCGCCGTACCAATCCAGAATTTTCGAGAGCGACGCCCGGCTCCCCGAAATGGCATTTTTAGCGGGGTCGTTCAGGAAATCAACGCCCTGCTCATTCAGTTGGGCATCCAGCCGATTGCCTACATAGGCTTCATTCCGAAGTTTCGGGCACGACACAGCCGCGCACACCAGGGCGAAATGAATCCGGGGGTCGTTGAACTGCTTGCGGATGGTTCCATGCTCGATGTTGTCGAGGCTCATGGTTTCTTTCCCAATTTTGATAAAGCTCTTGGCCCAGGGCGTATTCACAAACGGAATCTGAATTTTGCTACCAATGTCTTTGATGCTTTTGACCGGGTAATAGTCCAGAATCAGCCGGAGTGTGTAGGCATTGTACGCGTTGATCCAGTACGCCAGCTGGTCATTTTTGCTCCAACTCGTTGCGGGTGGGTTTTTGCTCAACAGGTCCAGATAAGCATTCAGGTCTTTGGGGTCTTTTTTAAGGGCCTTATAATTAACCATCCCTTTTTCGTCCACGTATTTTTTCAGAACCCGGTCGAACAGGCTGTGGTCAACCGACTGCGGGGCCGATGCCCCAACCGCTACGGCAAGTAAGAGGCAGCACGCAGCTACCATGAAGGTGATTTTTTGGTACATCGTGAACGGGGGAATACCCTACTTTTGTCTCTAACCATATACGCGCTGCAAAGGCCAAAAGTTTACATCGTACCGACAGAATTTCTCTATGAATCTTAATCTTACAGGCAAAACCGCCCTTGTTTGTGGCAGTACACAGGGCATAGGCCGTGCATCGGCGGTGGAGTTAGCCCTGCTGGGTGCCAACGTCTTTCTGATGGCCCGTAACGAAGCCGCCCTCGCCCAAACCATCACCGAACTCGATACGAGCCAGGGGCAGCAGCACGGGTTCGTTGTGGCCGATTTTAACCAGCCGGGCAATGTGGCCGAGGCTTTACAGGAATTGTGGACCAAAACATCTGTTATCCACATACTTATCAACAATACCGGCGGACCGGCCGGTGGGCCACTCATCGACGCACCCGCCGAGGCTTTTGTTCAGACATTTCACAACCATCTAATCAACAACCAAACGCTGGTGCAGGCCGTGGCCCCCGGTATGCGCGAGGCCGGTTACGGGCGCATTGTCAATATTATCAGCACCTCGGTTAAGCAGCCCATTGTGGGGCTGGGCGTGTCGAACACCATCCGGGGGGCCGTGGCACAATGGGCCAAAACCCTCTCGCTGGAGTTGGGGCCCTGGGGCATCACGGTCAACAACGTGCTACCGGGCTACACCCGCACGGCACGGCTCGATGCTGTGCTTAGCATGCGGGCTGGCGCTTCAGGCAAGACTGAAGATGAAGTAGCCGCCCAAATGGAGCGCGAAATTCCCATTGGCCGCTTCGCTTCCGCCGAGGAAGTGGCCGCGGCCGTCGCTTTCCTCTGCACGCCCGCAGCCGCCAGCATTTCGGGTATCAACGTACCAGTCGACGGCGGCAAGACGGGCGGGCTGTAAATAATGCATAATGATGAATGCGTAATGTGTAACAAATTGTTCGTGTCAACGCATTACGCATTCATCATTACGCATTACGCATTACTTCTATCGTCTGCCGAATAGCCTCTTTGTTTGTGGTGGGGATGTAGTTGAAACGGCTGTCAAACTTGGCCGAGTCGAAGAAATACGGGCGGTCGTACTGGTAGCGCATTTCGTAGATTTCCTTCATAATCGGCACGAATAAGCCCAACGCCCAAAGGCCCCAGCCGGGTAGCGTCTGCACACCCGCTTTGGCGTTCATGACCTCGGCGAACAACTTGGCCCACTCCTCCCCAGTGGGTGCTTCGGGGGTTACGGGCAGGTTCCAGATCTGGTTGAACGCATCGGGCGTATTGCCCAGCAAAGCCGTTCCTTTGGCCAGATCGGGGGTATAGCCCGTAGAGTGCGGCACCTTCGCGTTGCAAAGCCACTGCGCCGATTTCCCCTTCACCAGATTATCGTAAATAAGCGTCATGGTGATACTTGTTTGCTTGACCGGCCCGAAAAAATCCGGGGCTCGCGCGATGATTGCATCGATGCGTCCCTTTTCTACAGCGTCCAGAATAACCCGGTCAACGGCGGCCCGAACCTCTCCTTTTTTGCTGGTTGGGCTCATGGGCGAGGTTTCGGTGATATGCCGAACGTTATCACCCCCGATGGCATAGACATTATCAAAAAACACCAGTTTAGCCCGGTGTTTGGCGCAGGCGTCCACCACGTTCCGAATCAGCACGGGCCAGCGTTCCTGCCAAAGTTTGGTGTTATAATCGAAGCCTATGGTCAGGTAACACACCTCACTACCAGCCACCGCCCGGTCGACCTGAGCGGCATCGGTCAGGTCGGCGGAGAATAACTGATCGGTGGGGTTAACAGCTTTAGGATTTCGGCTCACCAGCCGAATATCCGTTGTATAGTGCGGAAGGGCCTTTGCCAACTCCACACCAATGGCTCCACCAGCTCCCAGAATCGTTTGCATAGCGCGTAACTCTTGTTGTTTCGGGGTCGATATTCGGACTTACAGAGCCCATAACAAACAAAAAGCGTCTGTACGGCAAACCACCGGTACAGACGCTCTATTTGGAACACAAACGGGAGGGGCATAATGATGAATGCGTAATGCATAATGGGCTGACGCACCAATCATTATACATTACGCATTCATCATTATGCATTATCCATTAAACTGCTCCTTCCTTCAGCCGTTCGGCGTTTTCGGCAATACGGAGTTGCTCAATGAATTCGCCGATGTCGCCGTCCATTACCGACGGCAGGTTGTACACCGTCAGGCCAATGCGGTGGTCGGTCACGCGGCTTTGGGGGTAGTTGTAGGTCCGAATTTTGTCGGACCGGTCGCCACTACCCACCATCGTTTTGCGCTGCGACGCAATAGCGTCGTTATGCTTCTGCAACTCAATCTCGTACAGGCGCGAGCGAAGTACGGTGAGGGCTTTGTCGAAGTTTTTGAGCTGCGAACGTTCGTCCTGACACTGCACCACAATTCCCGTGGGAATGTGCGTGAGTCGCACGGCCGAATACGTTGTGTTTACCGACTGACCACCGGCCCCCGACGAGCAGAACGTGTCTTTCCGAATGTCGTTCATGTTCAGTTCCACATCTACCTCTTCGGCTTCGGGCAGCACCGCCACGCTGGCTGCGGAGGTATGAATCCGGCCCTGGGTTTCGGTAGCGGGTACACGCTGCACCCGGTGTACGCCCGACTCGAACTTCATTTTGCCGTACACATCTTCGCCCTCGACCTCGGCCACAATTTCTTTGTATCCACCCGACGAGCCCTCGGTAAAGTCGACGATAGACATACGCCAGCCCTGTTTTTCGCAGAAGCGCTGGTACATCCGGAAAATATCACCGGCAAAAATGGCGGCCTCATCGCCCCCGGTACCACCCCGAACTTCGAGGATAATGTTTTTGCTGTCGTTCGGGTCTTTCGGGATAAGCATTTCTTTCAGCGTCTCCTCCATAGGCTCCCGTTGCGGCAGTAACTCATCGAGTTCGGCCTTGGCCAACTCGCGAAACTCTTCGTCTTTTTCGGTCGCGATAATCTCTTTAGCGTTATCGATTTCGGCCAGTAGCTGCTTGTAAGCGGTGTACTGATTGACGATTTTTTCGAGGTCTTTGTATTCTTTGCTCAGTTTCATGAACCGTTTCTGGTCCGACACAACCTCGGGCTGCACAATCTGTTGGGCAACCTCATCGAAACGCTCACGAATGGCTTCTAACTGTTCAAGCATAATTCTGGGGAGTAAGCCCGCATCGGGGCGGGGCCGCCCGGGTGGGCTGATGCAAAATTAAGACATTTTGGCCGCACCAAGGGCATTGCGTAACTTTAAGGTAAAACCTGATCCAATTGGTCGCTAACCACACAGTACAACGCCTTGACAGATGTAGTGACGATTGATGGTTTTGCGCTGAACGTAGACGCGGTGTACCGGAAGATTTTGTAAAAAAATGCCAAAATTTTTTGAACTGTATGGATGGCGATTCTTTGCGGTAATGTTCGATTTACTAAACGAACCCTTCCACATTCATGTTACTGATAAAGGAAAGAAAGAATGTAAGTATTGGATTACCCAAACTGGCGTAATCCAGTTAGCTTTCAATCGAGGTTATTCCGAACGAGATTTACGCAAAATTGAAAAGGCAATAGCCGAGCATTTAGTAATAATCATTGAGCATTACCAAAGACTTTGTCATGAGAACGGCGTTAAACCCAGCTACAAGAAACTCGCCTAAAGCCAAATCGTCTAATCCAGCCCTCGACATTCTTCCAGAACACTTACCAGACCTGTCGGCAGTTAATGTGACAGAGTCACTTGTTGTTTGTCGGTTCGAGGACGGTCGGTCGGTTTCGTTTCCGCTTGACTGGTCAGACAAACTCGCCAAAGCCACTACCGAGCAACGCCAGGCGTTTGAGTTTAACGCTCACTTCATTTTTTGGGATGATCTTGACGAAATCATTGGCGTCAGAAACATCCTGTTAGGTAACAAACTTCGCTGGTCGTAATTTATGATATTATCGGCCTGTACTTGTACCATGACTATTACGCACGCGCTCCGAGTTCACGCATTCACTCTGGCAACCTCCGTTGCCGTTTCGCTCACGCTCCTTTCCTGCAACCCCGACCGGCTGAAACAAACCGAGGCCCTGAAGCAGGAAATGGCCGACAAAAAGATTAAGCGTGTGACCAATGCCGACCTCAACGAACGGGTCGATGCCTGGGGAAAGCAGATTGCCGAACTGGCCCAAAAAGAACTGGAAGACAAACTAAAAGCTGGCAAATCGGCCGACTCGCTATGTGAGCTCCGGCAACTGCCCAAAACAGCCGCCCTGGCCAAACGCTACGCTCTGGAAATTGACTTGCTGGGGCCGCCCGATATTCAAAACCCCAAACTGGCTCCCAAAGAACGCGAGGTGCTCGACGCCTATCTGTACAACGCCGAGAACAAACTCCCCCAACAGGCCAACATTCAGCGCATTGCCGATACCCTTTACGTATTCAACACGGCCGTACCGGCCGAAAGTCCCATCTGCAAGGCCTGTTTCGGGGATCAGAAACAACCCTTAGCCGTATGGCGGCTGGCATTTACCAAACGCGAGATTATTCGGCGAATTAGTGTGAAGAAGAAGTAACGGCAAGCGCGTCGGCCCAGGTGATTAGTTGTTGAGCCGTTTCGGCGGGATGGTCGTGCGACACCGGAATAGTCGACACCGTTTCCGGATCGCGTTCGCCAAGCCCGTGCAGGTACGCCTTGTCGTAGTAATGCAGTGTCAGGTCGGCTACGGTTGCATAATCATTTTGGGCCAGAGCCTCCAGGGCATCCTGCGTGGCTTTGCCACCAAGCCGCTTCCGAATCCGGTCGGTCGCTTCCACAAGTAAGCTATGATCAATGCCCGTGTATTCGCGGACCAGCCGTTCGATTCGGACAGGCTTGGGCACGTCGACAAAGGCTACCGGGGCGGCTCGCATCTGCAACCAAAGGGCCATCGGGATAAAGCAGGTGCCGATATTGCGGCTTTCGTCTTCGAGCCAGATCCGACGGGTAGGGTCGAGAGCACGCCAGTGTTCAAACACCCGGTTTTCAAATTGCTCAGTTGAGGTTTGTGGCGCCTGCCCAATAGCCCCGTACGACGAGCCTTTATGGTTGGCCAGAGCCTCCAGGTCAATAATCTGTTCCCCCTGCGCGGCCAGTTGTTTCAGGATGTCGGTCTTGCCTGAGCCTGTTTTACCTCCCAGAATAAGCAGTTGACGCGGTTCGGCAAAGGCCGACAACACCGTGTTTCGATAGGCTTTGTAGCCCCCTTCGAGCGTATGCGCCCGAATACCGGCCGTGTTGAGCAACCACGAAAACGACCCACTCCGCATACCCCCTCGCCAGCAATGCACCAGTACCTCTTTACCTGTCGGGTCCAGTTTGCGGGCCTTCCGAACGAAACCTGACATTTTGGGCCCGACGTAATCGAGACCCAGCAGCACGGCGGCATCTTTACCCGCCTGCTTGTATTTGGTACCCACCAACGCCCGCTCTTCGTTATCGAACAACGGAATATTTACCGCACCGGGCAGGTGCGCGTGGGCATACTCTCCCGGCGACCGTACATCAATGATTGGCAACGTTTGGGCCTTTTTCAGAAACTCATCGACGGAAAGCGGCATAGGGAAATTGCGGGTAGTTAGTTAACATAAAATGGTTCAGACGCCCTCCGTCAGGCAGCGCCGGTACAGCTGAATGGTGTTTTCCAGGCCCAGGTAAAGCGCATCGCAAATGAGCGCGTGCCCGATCGAAACCTCCAACAATCTAGGCACCTGCTGTGCAAAAAACCGCAGATTGTCGAGGCTCAGATCGTGACCGGCATTGAGTCCCAAACCCAGCTCCTGCGCTTTCAGAGCCGCCCGCACAAAGGGCGCAACGGCAGCCTCCCGATCGGTAGGGTATTGAGCCGCGTAGGGTTCGGTGTATAACTCAATTCGGTCGGTGCCTACAGCTTTGGCTCCTTCTACCATGCGCTCGTCGGTATCCACAAAGATAGATACCCGAATTCCTTCCGCTTTAAACGTTTCGATAAGCCCGCGCAGGTGATCGGCATGGCGGATGGTATCCCAACCAGCATTGGACGTTATGGCATCGGGTGCGTCGGGCACAAGCGTCACCTGTGCCGGTTTCACCCGCTTCACGAGTTCGATAAACCGGTCGTCGGGGTTGCCTTCAATGTTAAATTCGGTCGTGACCACGTCGTGCAGATCGAGCACATCCCTATACCGAATGTGCCGCTCGTCGGGCCGGGGGTGCACCGTAATACCCTGCGCCCCAAAGCGCTCACAATCAAGCGCAACTTTAACCAGATCAGGATTATTGCCTCCGCGCGCATTCCGCAGGGTAGCTACTTTATTGATGTTGACAGATAGCCGAGTCATATTCTTGAGGAGAAAAGAGGAAAGCAAAAAGGAGAAAGCTTCCTCCGGTCTCAATCGCCTTTAGCAGATGTACTCATCCGTAACTTTTAGGACAGTGAGTTGGTTCGGCCGGTATAGACAATACACACGTCAGAAGTCAGGCTAACATACATCAGACCTTACGCTTCGCCAAGATTTAAACAAAGGCTTGTACCGCTTTTTATTCGATTCGGCCATCCATACAGACGGCACCTCAGTACTGGACATTAGATGTTGGACATTAGACGTTAGACCTCCTTACACAATGGTAGTAAGTCTAACGTCCAGTGTCTGAAGTCCGAATGTCCAGCACTGAATACAGCACAAAAAAATGAAACCTATTCTACTGTAAATCAATAAGTTAAACAGAAAAATCATTCACAATACACCGAACTCAACCAAGCTTTACCACGTTATCAATATAGCCTGTAAAGGGTACTTACTACGCAACGTTTTTCGATGAATCACCCTCCAGTTTCCGATACGGCCGTATCTGCTGATACCCGTCCGGCGCGTTTATGGATGCCCAAACGCGTTGTTTTTACGCCCGACGCCCTCAACGAGCCATTCGGGCAGCAGATGTACGAACGTCTGAGCGGCCTCGACCTGCCAATTGAGGTGCTGAAGAATAACCGCCTGACGGGTTTACGCGGTGCCGACGACCGCGAAACGTACCGAATTGCCAAAAACACGCTCGCCATTGTAAACGCCCCTCCGAGTGCGTTCCGGCTACAGCCTATTCCACCCTCGGCCAATTGGCAAATGAACCTTGCCGAAGGCTGCCCGGCTCACTGCCAGTACTGTTATCTGGCCGGTAGTTTGGCGGGGCCACCGGTGGTCCGGGCTTATGCCAACCTACCGGCTATGCTCGCGAATACGGCCTCGTACGAACGCCATTCGAACGTTGGTATTGGGGAGCGACGGGGTGAACCAACCTCGTTTGAGGTGAGCTGTTATACCGATGTAATCGGGATTGAGCACCTGACAGGGAGCCTCGCCGAGTGTGTGCGATATTTTAGTGAGCGCGACGAAGCGCAACTACGATTTGTGACCAAATACAATCAGGTCGATAGCCTGCTTCCGCTCGAACACGGGGGCCACACACGTGCCCGGGTTAGCCTCAACGCCGAACCCATTGCCCGGCGGCTCGAAGGAGGCACGGCCTCGGTCGAAGCCCGGTTACAAGCCTTACGCCGATTAGCACTCCCCAAACAACTGGGCGGGGGCGGCTACCCTGTCGGCATTATTATTGCCCCGATTATGCCGATCCCCAACTGGCGCGAACACTATACCCACCTGCTCGACCGTATTGCCGACGCGCTGGATTTTGGCCCCGGTATTCACCCCGCCGACGTCAACGTAGAATTTATCAGCCACCGATTTACGCCCGGTTCCAAAGCCGTGCTACAAAGCTGGTACCCCAACACCCCGCTCGACATGGACGAGGGCGACCGGGCGGCTAAACGCAACAAGTTTGGGGGTGTCAAGTATGTGTACCTACCCGACGAGATGAAAGCACTGAAAACATTTTTCTACGATGAATGGACCCGGCGGTTTCCGCAGGCCCCTATTCTGTACTGGACTTAGTGGCGCGGGCATTTCTTACACATACAGCCACGCCCAGTAGATCAGGAAGCCCTGCAACGGCAAGCGCCCCCACACTAGCCAACGGGGTAGCTTGCCAAACTTGTCGGAGGTGGCCATATAGACGTTGGCCGGAAACACGGCAATCAACAGCAAAATAATGCCGATGGCCGCTACCGACCGGGTTGCCGTAGAAAGCAACCCCAGAGCCAGTACAACCTCGGCCACTCCGCTCCAGAACACCAACGCATTGGGTGCAGGCAGGTATGAGGGCACAATAGCCCTGAACGCCCTCGGCTTTACAAAGTGCATGATGCCCGCAAAGCCGTACATAGCGGCCATGGCGTAGAGCCAGAAATCGTTCATTGTGTATGTGGTCACGATTTTTAGATGGTAAACAAGCAAATCGGAAGCCGAATATAGCCCCCTCACCGGGCACCCACCAAACTGGCACCAATCTGACAGCTAAGGCATTTTTTGGGCGTACAAAAAGCATTGAACAACTCAATGGAAGCCTGCGAGTCGAAGGCCGTTCGGATGCCCAGGCCCAGTGTTTCCCAATGGTCGGTGATGGTATTCTTTTCGGCGGGCAACTGTTCCAAAAGCCCAATAGCCCGATCCATGTACTCCGACCGGTCGCGGTGGTGGGCGTAAGCCGCCAGCAACGGAGCCACCGTATTGATCAGGATATTCGTGGCCGAAGCCATACCCAACACCGGGGCTGCTTTGTTGGTAGCCACCCCAAACCGGTAATGATCGGCCCAGTATTCGGAGGGGGTAACCTGTAGTTTTTTCAGGATAGCGGGCGCATCGTCGATACCCACAAAGAGCGAAAACAAACTCCCGTGGTTGCTCACCAAACGGGCAAATTGCGCTAGCCGGAGCGTCGGAAAATTGGCCGGTCGCAAGCGCCCCCATTTCCAGACGTGCGGAGGCAACTGATTGTCAATCAACCCAAACTTGGCCCCCAGAAACCGGTACTCGCGCCGGAGTTCGTCAACGTACCCATCGGGTTGAGCTACTTCATCGAGCAGGCCACTACAGCCAAACAACATCGCTTCGACCTGCCGAATGGAGTTACGGTGTTTGAGCAACGTTTTGAGCGGAACCGCCCGGCTCAACTGGGCCATTGGGTCAGTGTTGATTTTAAACCCGAAATTCATGGCCAGCAACCGGTACACGGTTTCTTCCCAGTCCTGCGTGGTTTCATACATAGCCCGAACATCAGCTGCTTTGCGTTCGAGCCGTTGCAGCAGTGCCTTGTCAAGCATAGAGGTGATGCGCAGGGGCTCCACCGCCCGGAACTGACCGGCGCAGGGAATCTGATCGGGCGCGGCTGTCAGGGCGTTGTACCGGCTGAGCAGGTCGGGAGCCGTACGGGCTTGCAGTTCAAGAGTCGGCAGCAGCGATCCATCACTCCGGGTAGGCCGCGAGGTCATGGGCCGCAGCGGGTCAAGGGCGGGTCGGTCGTCGGTCCAGACGAGGTGCAGAATCACGTTGTCGTACGCCCGGTCGTAACCGTGCCGATGCGCCACCCAGTCCGACGCTCGGGTATGGGCCTCTACATTGCCGGCCCACTCCACGTCGTTGATCAGGAGCCGGGCATTCAGAAAATCAGGGCCGGCATTGGGGTTTCTAAAGCCGGGATGCAGTACCTGAACCGTTTCGCCCTCGGTGGTTATCAGGGCAGTATGGTCGAAGTACTGAAATTGCCAGAGAAAATAAAGAAACGCTTCGGTCACGGTGGTTGGCGCGTAAATGATCCGACAAGAAAATCAATTTTGCCCAAAGACCTTACGTAACCGCTTTATTTTCTACTGGCAACTTATGACTAGCCAACCAACTGACTACCGGTCGTTTATACTTTCACAATAATGTTTCGACGGTACATGATCCAGAGGATAACGCCCCAGATCACGACAAACGTGAGCGCCCCCGCCAGTGATGCATTGTACGGGCTGCTGAAAAACGGCGCAATAAACGAGCGGTAGAGGTACTCGATCAAGCCCACCTCGCCCCCATCGGGACCGGGCACTTTCACCAGATTCATGATGCGCGGAATAAGCCCCGACATAAAGAAGACCGTAATGGCATTGACCCCGTAGGCCACAAACGGCAGCGATAAGCGCCGGTATAAAGGCCGCTCTGGTCCCACCACATCAATGAGCCAGTAACAGGTAGCCAGCCCTAACATAGCCAAACCGCCCGTGAGCAACACAAACGAGCTGGTCCAGATTTTTTTGTTGATCGGGAAAAGGGCGTCGGCAAACAAACCGGCAATGGCAATTAGCACCCCCGCCGAAAACAGCCACGCAATTTTTTCGGCCACCGGCCGGTTTCCCCGCAGCCAGGTGCCAGTGAGTACCCCCAGTAAGCCCGTTGCAATAGCGGGCAGGGTGCTCAGAATCCCCTCCGGGTCCCAGACCTTGGTCGATTTGTAAACGTGCGCCGGGGTCAACACCAGATTATCGAGCCAGGCCGACAGATTGGTGGTCGGCTCCAGATTTGGGTAGCCCACGCCGGGCACAGGCACCACCGTCATGAGCAGGTAATAGCCCAGCAGCAAGGCTCCCGCCAGCAAGCGCTGCCCGCGAACATCGGTCCGCAGAAACACAAACGAACACACAATGTACACAATCCCAATGCGCTGCAACACGCCCAGAATCCGTACGTTGGTCGGGTCAAATTTGGGAAAGAAGTTCAGAAACAGCCCAAGTGCGAACAACGTCAGGCCCCGCCGAACAATTTTGCGGGCAGCATCGCCCGTATCGCCTTTCTGCTTTATGCCACCCAGCGCAAACGTGATCGATACGCCCACGATGAACAGGAAAAACGGAAAAATAAGGTCAGTGGGCGTCCAGCCGTTCCATTCGGCATGACCGAGTGGCGCATAAATGTGGGACCAATCACCGGCATTGTTCACCATAATCATGGCGGCTACGGTGAGCCCCCGGAAGGCATCTAATGAAAGCAAACGACCCGAAGCAGCCGGGTTAGTAGAGGTACTGATCATGGGCGACGGAAAAATACGGGTTCAATATACACCATTGCCCTATTTTCACCCAAGCTCTGTGCTTAATCCAGTGCATTAAGAATTCGCTCGGTTTGCGCTTTCAACCGGGCCCGGTTGGCGCGGTTCTCCGCAATAGCCAGTAATTTCCGGGGTTTCTGCCCGACAAAATAGGTTCCGGTCACGGCCGCCACATCGGGTGAGGTAGCCAGATACACACTCGTTTGCGCGCTTGCGTTGGAGCCCACTCGAAACCAGGAAGCCAGTCCATCCAGCCGCTTTCGCAACGGCCCCACCAGCCACCCAGTCAGGCCACCCCAGCCCTGCCCCACCGTATTGACCGTAATGCCCGTTGGCTGTAACTCCCGGGCCAGGTCGAGCGAAAAATACAGGCTAAATAGAGTGCTGTTGAGATAGGCATGCAACCGATGCGGCACTTGTTCAGATTGCAGGTCGTCCAAATCGGGCCGGGCCAATTCATAAGCAACCGATGTCGTATTGATGATTCTTGCGCCCGGTGTTTGTTTCAGTAACGGTAACAGCCGGTACGTAAGCAGGTAAGAAGCCAGATAATTCAGGGCAAAATGTGTCTCAAGCCCATAGGCCGAGAGAGGTTCGGCTGTCGGGATGCCTCGGTTGAGGTTGTTGATCAGTACATCCAGACGGCCGAACCGCCGGGTAAACGCAGCCGCTAACTGCCGGACCTCGGTGGGCGACGAAAAATCGGCCAGAATAAACTCAACCGCTTCGTTGCCACTTTGCCGCTTCACATCCTGTACAGCCGCCTGGGCTTTGGCCGCATTCCGACCATGCAAAACAACCAGATAGCCCGGTTGGCGGGCAATACCCACAGCCGTTTCTTTACCGATTCCGGCCGTTGAGCCGGTAATCAGAACTATTTTTCTCATACTTACGGTGGGCAAACAGGTGCGGAACGTGCTTCCGCCTTTTCTTTCGACTTCCGGCTGTTTTACGGGGTCACTCAATCCTGGTTTAATTCAATTCGGGAGTCTTTTTGGGGAAAAGCGGTTGGGCCGACGAACAGTAAGAGTGAGTTGGCCCGGTGTTTGTAGAGTATACAGCAGGCGTTAATTTCGTTATCTTAAAACTAAGGAAACGAAAGCGATACCCTGTTTCGTTATACCATCAAACCACTCGATATACATGAAAAAAGCGATTTGGCTACCGTTTGCATTACTGTTGCTGGTGGCAAGTACTACCTGGGCTGGTAATAATAACCCTAAAGCCGATGAAGGAATCCGGTTCAACACGGCGTCGTGGGCCGAGGTCCTGAAAAAAGCAAAAGCCGAAAACCGGCTTATTTTCCTGGATGCCTACGCCAGCTGGTGCGGTCCCTGCAAAATGTTGCAGAAGAATGTGTTTACCCAGAAAGAAGTGGGCGATTACTTCAACAAGAAGTTTATCAACGTAAAAATAGATATGGAGCGGGGCGAAGGACCGATGCTCTCGCAGCGCTATCCGCTCGAAGCGTACCCGACCCTGTTTTTCATCAATGGCAACGGTAAAGTGGTGAAGAAAGCGATTGGGTACATGAGCCCCGACGAGCTGCTCAGTGTAGCCAAAAGCGTTACGGGCAAAGGACTGTAAGCTCTTCCTACTTTTTCGAATAAAAGCCCTGAATCACGGTTCAGGGCTTTTATTTTTTTACTAAAGCACGCCGTACTCGATCAATGACCCGTTCAACCTGGGCATCGGTCAGGGCGGAGCCCGACGGTAGGCAGAGTCCCTCGTTGGCTATTGCGTCGGTTTCAGAGCCACCGTAAAAGTGACAGTCCGCAAACGCCCGCTGACGATGCAACGGCATGAATACCGGCCGAGTTTCGATGTGTTCGCGTCGGAGCCTGTCGATGAATGCATCGCGGGTGATGCCTATCCGCACCGGGTCGAGTCGCAGGGCCGTTAGCCAGCGATTCGAGAAGGCCCCCGCTCGCTCGGGCTGAAACATTAGGCCCGGCACCTGGCTCAGGGCACCGTAATACCGCTCGAAAATAGCCCGCCGGGCCTTCACCCGATCGGCTAAAAACGGGAGCTGGTCCAGACCAAACCCGGCATTGAGTGGCCCCATGCGGTAGTTACTCCCCGGCTCAACGACGCAAAACGGTGGCTCGAGTTGCCGACCCTGATTGGCCACTACGCGGGCTTTGACAGCCAGTTGTGGCCCGTTGGTGAGCAATGCTCCGCCCCCATATGTGGTAATCACTTTATTAAGGTTGAACGAAACGGCGTTGAGCAGCCCTAATGTACCGCAGGCCCGCCCGTTAAGCTCCGCTCCCAGCGACTCGGCCGCGTCGGCCACCAACGGCAAGTCGTACCGGTCGGCTACTTCCTGCAAGGCGGGCCAATTGGCAGGCATCCCGTACAAATCGACCACCAGAATGGCCCGTAGACGCTGCCGTTCGCGTTGCAGGGCCGTTTCGAGTGCGTCGGGGTCGAGGCCCCACGATTCCGGTTCACTCCCCACAAAAATCGGCTGCGCCCCAACGCTCCTGATCGCATTGGCCGTAGCCGCAAACGTCAGTGTGGGGCAAATAACCGTATCGCCCGGCCCAATGCCAAGGGTACGCAGGGCCAGTTCGAGGGCGGCTGTACCAGATTGGGTGGCCAGGGCAAAGCGTGAGCTAACCGATTGCGCCAGCGCCTGTTCAAACTCCGGCACCCACTCCGCCCAGAGGTCGGCCGGGGTTGTTTGCAGGCGGTTCAATTCAGTGCCTGTCTGATGCGGAGTTGATAAGGGGATAGACAGCGCTGCGGTGTCGGTCATACAACGTTTTTAGTTTTTGGGTTTATTGGTTTGGCTTTTCGGGGTTTTGCCTGAGCAGGCCAGTATTCAGTGCTTACATACTGAGCGAATTTTGCCGGATAAAACGCGCCGGATTACCCCACACAACGGCCCCATCGGGCACAGGCCGGGTAACCACCGCCCCCGCCCCCACTACCGCCCACCGGCCAACAGATACGCCCGGAACCACCACTGCCCCGGCCGCGATCAAGGCACCTTCACCCACATGCACCCCTCCGCACAGGACGGCACCCGGCGCGATCTGCACAAAATCGCCAAGTCGACAATCGTGGTCGACCGAAGCACGGGTGTTTACTAGCACATGCTGCCCAAGTACGGCCCCGGTTTGCACAACGGCCTGATGCAAAATCACCGTACCAGCCCCCAGTTCGGCACCCACATCAACCAGGGCCGACGGGTGAATAACTGTCGCGAACGAATGTCGGGCAGTCGCTGCTAACGCGCGCCGTATCGAATTGTCACCTACAGCCAGTAACAAAGGCACCTCAGGTCGGTAGGTAGCTTCGTAACGGCCCCATACCCGTAACTCGCCCAAAAACTGGCGCTCCAGATCGTCGTCGAACACGCCCGCTACCCGGTAGCCAAGGGCCTTGAGCACACTCAGCAGCACGCGGGCGTGACCGCCCGCTCCATACAGCAATATCTCGGGTGGGTTCATTGGAAGGTGTTTATCGTTTTTCGTTTATGGTTTTTCGTTCACCCTAACACACAACTATTTGTATTTCAGATAATTGAACAAAAAAGACAAAGTATATCTTTCAGTACTGGACATTCGGACTTTAGACACTGGACACTAGACTTACTACCTTTATAGATGGAGGTCTAACGTCCAGTGTCCAACATCTAATGTCCTAATAGCCAGTACTGAGAAGTATCTCCTGAGTACCGAACTAAAAGCCATCCACTACCTATCCTCATCAGATAGTAACCGTTGAGCGGGTGGGGAGGTGTCCAGCAAAACGGGTAGCGTCCGCCAAAGTATTTGGCAGTCGACCCAAAAACAGCGATTCGCCACGTACCACGCGTCGAGCGCGAACTTCTCATTCCAGCTCAGTGCATTACGCCCATGTACCTGCGCCCAGCCCGTGAGGCCGGGTCGTGTCTGATGGCGGGGGTACCTACCCACAGCAGAATCGTATTCGGCCAGTAGTGGGCGTGGCCCCACGAGGCTCATCTGCCCCATCAGAACATTCATCAACTGCGGCAGCTCATCGAGCGACGTCCGGCGTAGCCAGTATCCCAGCGGGGTTATGCGGTCGCTATCAGGGCGCAAGGTTCCGTCGGGTCCGCGAGCGTTGGTCATTGACCGAAACTTGAGTAGATAGAAAATTCGCCCGTGCAGACCAATACGCGCCTGCCGGAATAAGGGTGAGGCTCCGGTGGTAACAACCAGGGCCAGCGCAATAGCCAGCAACAAGGGCATAAGTAGCAACAAAGCCAGAAAAGCCACCAGCCAGTCAAGAGCGGGTTTGATGCAACGAACGTACACGATCCAGAATAGTTAAGTAACGGTGAGCCAAAACCCGGCGGTCGGCTTGGGCACAAACATATTGATACCCATTCTCGCCCTGCGCCGTAACCGAATCAGGCGATTCAAGATACAAACGAATAGCCTCAATCCATACCTCCGGCTTTGCAGGGTCTACGTACTGTCCAAAACCGTGATGCTCAGCCAGCTGGCGCGACAGGCCGTCGATACCCACCAGTACGGGTTTCCGGCACGCCAGATAATCGGGGAGTTTAGCCGACAACATGGTGTTGAAAATTGGGAGCGAGCGCATCAGCACGAGCCCGGCGTCGGCTGCGTCTATCCACCGAATCACCTCCAGTTTCGGCAGAGCCGATAAAAACCGAACGTTGACCAACCCACGCCGGGTGGCCTCAGCCTGTAGGTTAGGCTTTTCGGGGCCGTCGCCCAACAGCAAAAACCCAACACGGTGGGCTTGTAGCGCTTCGGCCGCGTCGAGCACTACAGACAACCCATTGGCGGGCCCGTGTGCCCCGGTGTAGATCACCCAAAACAGGCCATCCAACTGCTGTTTCCGCCGAAAAGCGTACCGGTCAAACGTTTCCAGAGCACGTTGGGTCAGCATCAGATCGGCCCCGTTGGGTATGGTTGACACGTTGGCGGCATCAACGCCTTTCCGGTTAACCAGCCACTGCTCAAACGCGGGCGTAAGCGTGACAATATGCGTTGCCTTTCGGTACAAAAATGCTTCGAGCGTGTAGGCGAGTTTTTGCGCCAGCGGGTTTTGGAGATAGCCCAGCTGCTCAGGAGCATCGGGCCAGAGGTCGCGCAGTTCGAGCAGCAACGGCTTACGGTACAACCAGCTGAGCAACCAGCCTGTGAGCCCGACCGTCAGCGGTGGCGAGGTGGCCAGCACCACATCGACCGGGCGCGGCACCCGCCACAAGCCCGCCCAAAAACTTGCCCCGAAAAAGGTAGTGTAGGCCCACAAACGGCCCATTCGCCCCCGGTTGTACCACCGCGACATCCGCACCCGGATTACGTGCAAGCCCGGTCCCGTTTGTTCGGGTTGGGTGCGGTCAAACGTTTGTCCGCTGAGGTAATGCACCGACCCGGCCAGCACCGTTACGCGGTGTCCGGCGGCTATCCAATACCGCGCAGTTTCGTTCCAGCGCCCGCTCCCGGCCGCGCCCTCGGGCAAAAAGTATGGATGAATCAGCAGAATGTGCATGGGCGTTACGCTGCCGCCAGGGCGTCTTGATAGGCTTGCAACAAGGCTTGCCAAAGGTCTTCCTGCCGGTACAGGTGTTCGATTCGACGACGGGCGTTCAGCCCCATCTGCTTCCCTTGTTCGGGATTAGTCAGCAACTGACGCAGGGCTTCGCGCAGGGCAACCGGGTCTTTGGGCGGTACCAGAAGCCCCGTTTTGCCGGGTTCTACCACATCGCGGCACCCCACAATGTCGGTAGCGATTACGGGCCGTTGCATAGCCCCCGCCTGTAGCAGCACGTTGGGCAACCCCTCGCGGTAGCTCGGCAGCACCAGCGCATCGGCCAGTTGCAGGTACGGACGTACATCGGCCTGATACCCCACCCAGCTAATGTGCGAGTGCGTACTGATGAGCTCTTTCGTATCCGAACGAACGGGATTAAGCCGCTCTTCGTAGTCGCCCACAAACAGGAGTCGCACATCCCGATTCAAATACACCAGCGACCGAAAGGCGAGAATCAGTTCATCAAGGCCTTTGTCGCGCACCATTCGGCCGATAAACACAAACACAAATGCTTCGGGCGGGATAGTCAGTTGCCGACGCAGGGCCTCGGCCCGCCTGACCAGCACGGGCGTTGTTGAAAAGTAGCCGGTGTCGATTCCGTTGCTGCTGCCGTTGCTAATTACCCGGAGTTTCGGGCCATCGTACAGGTTCTGCCGAATGTAGTTGGCCAGGCTGTGTGAGTTGGGCCACACGGCCGTAGCGCAGGCATAGGTTAGTTTTTCGGCCCACCGTAACAACATCCGTACCACGGGCTTTTTCTCCGTCAGCGGAAGCCCAGCCACAGTGTGTATGCGAACCGGCACCCGCGCCAACCACGCAGCCACCATGCCCACCAAACCGGCTTTAGGTGTATGCGTATGGACCAGTGCCGGACGGAGCCGACGCAACAACCGGTACGTTTTCCAGATAGCCCACCCGTCTCGCAGGGGGGTGATACGCCGGGTCAGGGGCAATGCAAAATGCGGGCATCCTTCCAGATCGGCCGGGCTATTGTCGGGGGCGCTCGCTGCGTACACCTCAAACCCGTTGGCACGCATGAAGGTCAGCTGCCCGTTGAGCAGGGTACGGAGCGATTCGGGTACGGTGGTTATGCGGAGAAGTTTAGCCATGCCGGTGCAGATTTCGATACCAGATTTCGAGCGACAGCAGCATCCAAATCAGTTTGGCCCGTTTTTCGGGCGCAAATCGGCGTGGGGCTTCCAGCAATTGCCGGATAAACGCGCCCCGCACCAGCTGATTGGCCAGCGCAGGCCGTTGCAGATAATCGTACACCAATGGCCGGAGTGGCCCGTCGACCCACTGCCGAAGCGGCACCTCAAAGCCCCGTTTGGGCGCACTCACCAGAGCAGGCGGCAAATAACCCCGGGCCAATCGACGGAGCAGCACCTTGGTTTGTATCCCTCCACTACGCCAGCTTACTTTCATCGAATCGGGCAGGCTCAGAGCCAGCTCGGCAACGGCATTGGCCAGAAACGGATTACGAGCCTCCAGCGAGTGGGCCATCGTGGCAATATCGGTTTTCTTCAACAGGTCGGCTGGGAGTAAAAACTGCATGTCCAGCCACTGCAACTGCCGACAGGGACTTTGGGTAGCTACCTGCTCTATTTTCGTTTCTATCTCGTACAGACTACCGGGCCAAATCAGCTCCGACTCATAGCCACTCAGCACATCGGTCGTGATGGCCAGATACCGCCCCGCCCCCGACTGATTGAACGGCTGTAACAGCCGATAAAAATGGCTATAGTACGATTGTTTGTGGGTCGGAAAAGGCAGTACACCCGCCAGCCGCCCCACCCACCGACCTACCCGATTGGGCGGGGTGTACAAACCAAGCCGGGCCGCAGCATACCGCCGATACCCCCCGAACAGCTCGTCGGCCCCGTCGCCGGTGAGCACCACCGGTACCTGCTCACGGGCCGCTTTAGCTACCCAATACATCGGCAAAGCCGAACTATCCATAAACGGCTCACCGTACCGGGGTAAAATTGTCAACACCTCGTCGGTCAGTTGTTCCAACGGAGGCTGTATCTCGTGGTGCCGGGTTTGGTACAACCGCGCCACCTGCCGGGCCATCGGCGCTTCATTGTAGGTACTGCCGGGCATAGCCAGCGTAAACGTCGGGATGCCGGGCCGATGCCGAGCCGCAATGGCCGTAATCAGCCCGCTATCAATACCTCCACTCAGGAGTACACCCACCTCACCATCGGCCGTATCGAGCCGTTGCTGAACCGATTGGGTCAACACGTCGCGGAGTTGCGAAAGCGGGTCTGAAGCCGACTCGGCCGAGTAATGAGTCGGCATTCCGAACGCAGGTTGCCACCAGTGCACCGTAGCCGCTTTGGGCGTGTAGGCATCGAGCACCTCCAGATGACCGGGTTGCAGCAGTCGTACATCCCGAAACGGGGTTTCGCCCGGCATAAAATAGCCAGCCCGGCAGTAGCGCGTGAGGGTACCCCGGTGTATGTCTATGGGTACGTACCGCTGTAAGGTTCGCAGCTCCGATGAGAACGCCAGTGCCGAACCCAACTGCCAGATGTACAGGGGCTTCTCACCAAAACGGTCGCGGGCGAGCCAAAGCCGGTTTTCGAGCGTATCGAACACGACAAGAGCAAACATACCGTCGAGTTCGGGCAACATCAGTTCGCCCAGCCGCTCCCACAAGTGCAGCAGCGTCTCGGTATCGCTGTCTGATTGGCATTTGAGCCCGTACCGGTACCGCAGTTCCAGATGGTTGTAAACTTCACCGTTAAAAGCCAGCACCCAGCGACCACGTTGCATGGGTTGCTGCCCGGCCTCACCACCCTGGATGGCGAGCCGGGTATGCACCAGCGTCAGCGGCCCGATTCGCAGACAGTTAGCCTCATCGGGGCCGCGATGCCGCATATACGCAGCTACCGACTCAGGGTCGGGAATGGCGTAATTCAACGTACCGAAGATACCGCACATAACGTCCGTTGGTTCGTTGATGATGAAGATTTCAGCAGCGTAGCATACCCCAGCATGAGTAGTTGACTCAACCAGAAAACAGGGTGCCGGGCTACGTAATGGAAGCCGCCAAATATCAGCAGGGCTACCAACCCCGCCAGCAATACGTAATGGCCCGACCGAATCAGACCACGGGCAACATGGTACTGAAACGCGAGCAACAACAAGCCCGCCAGTACGCCACCCGACGCCATCCAGTCGATGTACAGGTTATGAGCCTCCTGCCCCTCGAAGGCACCGCCATTGCCCGAAAAGGCACCCGGCCCCAACCCAAACAGGGGCGAGTAACTCACGGCCGTTAGCCCATGTTGCCACCGTAGCAGCCGCAAATCGCCCTGCCCGCCAATGGCATAAATGTCGGCAGCATACGTCCAGCAAAACGCCAGCACTCCACCAATGAGCCATAAACCAACGAGTGTAATCAGCGCCAGGAGGTAAGGACGCTCATAAGCCGGCCGACGCTGTGCCCAGGCACGTACCGACCAGAAGCCCGCCAACCCGAAACCAACGGCCCAGGCCAGCCGTAACGCTTCGGAGCCCGACAGCCAGCCAACCGCCAGACAGGCCGCCAGCCCGATACACGAAAAAAGTCGAGAGTGGGCCGATGCAGCGTGCATCAGCCAGAACGGAAGCGCGCAAACGTACAAGGCTACCTGATTTGGGTTTGACGATACGCCGTTGAGACGCCCAATCCAGGGCGAAGTCTCACCCAGTACCCACCCAAACAAGATATAGACCAGCCCATTAGCGAAGGCAAACGCAACACCCGCCCTTAACAACTGCCGCACCAGATACCGTTGCCCGTCGGGGTCGGTCAGGTGGGGCATGAGGCAGCACAGACTACCAAAGCAAAACAAGAGGGCTATGGCATCGTGCCAGAAACTACCCGGAAGCCAAACTCCCAAAGCCAGCGCCCACAACGTACCCGTGAATAAACAGAGCAGGCTGAGGCATACAAACCACCGCCAAACCCGGCTCATGGGCGTGGTAGAGCTTTGTTCGGGCATCGACAGCAGGGCTATGACTGATGCAATCCCCAACAAGACCTCGCCCGGCCCAACGCCCATCAGCCGCCAACGCGAAGCCCCGCAACCAACAATGGCCCAGGCAAATAGGCTAAGAAGTCGACGGATAGGCATGGTTACAGTTTTGGCGTAACCTATAAAAAAAGCCGGGCGGTTTTTGCAACCGCCCGGCCTACTTCCGTATATTTAATACACTTTTAACAGAATTCGGCTTACGCTTCTTCAGTAATCGTAACGCTCTGAATGGTATCGCCCTGACGAATCTGGTCAATCACATCGAGACCCTCCACTACCTTACCGAATACTGTATGGTTGCGGTCAAGGTGAGCCGTGTTCTGACGGTTATGGCAGATAAAAAACTGCGAACCGCCCGTGTTACGGCCCCGATGCGCCATGCTCAACACACCCCGGTCGTGGTACTGATTGTCGCCGTCGAGTTCACAGGGAATGCTGTAGCCGGGGCCACCCGCGCCCGTACCCGTGGGGTCGCCCCCCTGAATCATGAAGTTCGGGATAACCCGGTGGAACTTAACGCCATTGTAAAAGCCCGATTCGGCCAGTTTTACAAAGTTGGCAACCGTGCCCGGCGCGTCTTTCTCAAAAAATTCGATGATCATTGTACCCTTATCGGTACGCATTTCGGCTTTTTTCATGGCACAAAGGTACGGCTCTTTTGCAAACGACCGGTAGGTTATCCGCAGCTCCTTAGCGCACGGCCAGGGCTTCTTTCCGCTCGCCAATCTGCTGCCGCCACATAGCGTAATACAACCCGCGCTGTTCGAGCAGTTCGGTATGACCGCCCTGCTCCACCACATTGCCTTTCTCAAGCACAAAAATGCGGTCGGCGTGCAGAATAGTGCTCAACCGGTGGGCAATCAGAATGGTAACGTGCTGCCGCGAGGCCGACAACCGGCGCACGGTATTGGTAATTTCTTCTTCGGTGAGCGAGTCGAGCGCCGAGGTTGCCTCGTCGAACACCAGCAGGGCGGGTTGCCGCAACAGAGCCCGCGCAATGCTCAGGCGCTGTTTTTCGCCCCCCGACACTTTTACACCCCCTTCGCCAATGACCGTATCGAGCCCCTGCGGAGCGCGGGCCAGCAACGAATCGGCCGCGGCCTGATGCAGAGCCTGTAGGCATTCCTCGTCGGTTGCCTGCGGAGCCACAAATCGGAGGTTTTCGCGGATGGTGCCCGCAAAGAGTTGAGTGTCCTGCGTGACAAAACCAATCTGTTCGCGCAGTTCGTCCATGTCTATTTCGTTGTTCGGCACGCCGTTGTACCGAATATGGCCCGACAGCGGGGGGTAAAGGCCCACCAACAGCTTCACAAGCGTGGTTTTACCCGACCCCGACGGCCCCACAAACGCAATGGTTTCGCCGGTTTTGACGCCAAACGAAATACCGTTGAGCGCCGGAGAGTTGGCCGTCAGGTGCTTGAAATGAACCGCATCAAACGACAGTTGCTCGATGGTTCCGATAGGACGCGGGTGGGCCGGGCGCACCTCTTTCGGGGTATCCAGAATCCGGGCAAAATTGGCCAGCGACGCTTCGGTTTCGCGGTAAATGTTGATGATATTACCCAGCTCCTGCAAAGGCCCGAAAATGGCGAAGGAGTAAATAAACAAGGAGAAAAACTCACCCACCGTAATGCGGCCCTGCACCACCAGAAACAGCATAAACAACATAATGGTGTTGCGCAGCAGGTTGACAAACGTACCCTGCACAAACGACAACGACCGGATGTAGCGCACTTTTTTAAGTTCGAGCTTCAGAATCTTCTCCGTGGTGCCGTTGAGCCGCTCGGTTTCCTGTTGGGCAAGGCCCAGACTTTTGACCAGCTCGATATTACGCAGACTCTCGGTGGTAGAACCAGCCAGGGCCGTGGTTTCGGCCACAATGTTCTTTTGCACCACCTTGATTTTACGGCTCAGCAGCGAACTCACGAAACCCAGCAACGGGATGGTCAGGAAGTAAACCGGTGCAATAGGCCAATACACCGTACTGGCGTACCACATCACAAACACAATACCCACCACCGAGGTAAACAGGATATTAACGAAGGCCTGAATCAGCTTTTCTACATCGGCCCGGACTTTCTGCAGAATACCCAGGGTCTCGCCCGAACGCTGATCTTCAAACACCTGATAGGGCAAATCGAGCGAGTGGCGCAGGCCGTCGGAATAGAGCCGGGCCCCCAGCCGCTGCGTGATAACATTGACGTAGTAATCCTGAAAATTTTTGGCAATGCGGCTCACCATAGCTACGCCCAATGCCTGTAAAATAAGTATGCCCGCGCCCCCGGTCAGGAAATCGGCAAAGGTGGTTTGGGGTAGCACCGCCCCCTCTTTAACCACGTACTGATCAATGATTTTGCGAAAAATGTACGGATCGAGCAGAGAGAAAATCTGGTTGATAGCGGCCAGCAGCAACGCCAGTATCAACAACCCCCAGTAATGGCGTAAGTACGAGTAGAGTAGCTTCATAGTATGTGTCGGTAGAGTAGTAACAGTCAGATCAGAACCGGTCTGGCTGTTGGATAAACCCGCCGAAACCCAAAATAGTGGCATGTTCGGGTTACTTATTTTCTGAGGGTCAGATGGTTGCTTTGCCAACTTTTTTGCGTCAAAACCTAAAGGGCTTCAACCAACCGCAAGAAGCTCCGTACGGTATGGGTATTCTCGCTTTCCTCTGGTATATTCTGATTGGGTTTTTGGTATTTAATGTGGGGTATGTAGCCATTTGCGCCCTTGCGGGCCGGTTTGGCCGGGCCGACGATGTGGAACCCTCACCCAGTCAAACGACCTTCCGAAAAATCGCCGTACTGATTCCGGCCTACAAAGAAGATGCCGTTATCATCGACTCGGTTCGGGCAAATTTGCAGCAGAACTACCCCGCCCACCGGTTCGACCTGGTGGTGATTGCCGACTCGCTCCAGCCCGAAACCCTGAGCCAACTGGCCACTTTCCCGATTCGGGTGGTGCCTGTTGTGTTCGAGCAATCGACTGTGACCAAGGCCATCAATGCGGGTTTGGCCGCTATTGCACCTGACCCCTACGACATAGTGGCCGTTTCGGACGCCGACAACCATATGGCCCCTGATTTTCTGGCGCGCATCAACGCGGCCTTCGCCGGAGGCTGGCGAGCCGTGCAGGGGCACCGGGTTGCGAAAAACAGCCATGCCGGTGTGGCCGTGCTCGATGCAGTCAGCGAAGAGATCAACAACCATATTTTTCGGAAAGGGGTGCGGGCTCTGGGCCTTTCGAGCGCCCTGATCGGCTCGGGCATGGCCTTCGACCCGGCGCTCATGCGGGCGGCTATGGCCGGGCAAACCACCACGGGTGGCTACGATAAAGAATTGGAAATGAACCTGCTGCTGGCAGGCCACCCCATTGCGTATCTCGAAAAGGCATTCATCTACGACGAAAAAGTAGCCAACCCGGCGGTGTTTCAGCACCAACGTACCCGCTGGATTGCCGCCCAATGGCAGTTTCTGGTGCAGTATTTCGGGCGGGGAATGGCTAGTCTGGGTCGGGGCCAAGTCGAGGGCGCGTTTAAAATTTTGCAAACTCTGGTACTTCCGCGCGTGCTTCTGCTGGGCGTATTGGGGCTGACAACGCTGCTGGGCTTGGCGGCCGGGGCCACCTCATACTGGCTTACCCCCCTTGTTTTGTTACTCATTCTGCTGGGCAGCTTACTACTAGCCGTACCTCGTTACCTCTGGCAACAACTCACCCTGCGCGACCTCCTGCTCGTGCCGACGCTGATGCTCCGGTTTGCCCGGGCCGTGTTCAACATGCGAAAAGCGTTCAGCCGTTTTATGCATACTCCCCACGCGGCTAAGCATTCCAATTCCTGAATCGGCCTATCCCCAAACATTGGCAAAAAGGATTAACATGAACGACGTGACATAATGCCGAAACCACGTCAAAAGAATGCAGCCACTCACATACCCAGTTACAGCAATCAAGCCCATAACTTGTGTATAATCATTTGTTAAAGAGCATGATGGTAAAACATCTGATTATCAGTCTATTTTTCCTGCTGATAATCTTATTCCATTCGGTTTGCCTGGCGCAGCGACCGAATCCGCGCAATCGAGTTTCGTTTGGGCAATCGGTTGGGATCGTCAACGACAGCACGTTTCTGGATGTAGACCAGGACATTGCCGTGCAACTGATGCCGTTCGATGACCTGGTTAAGATGGCCGTTTCGTACTCGCCCCTGATTAAGTATCAGAACGAAGTGACCAACTCACTTGGCTCCGCCCGCGACCTGTCAAAGGTTCAGATTTTGCAAAACGCGTCGGGTTTCGCCAACTATTCGGGCGGCAACCAGTCGCTGGTGACAACGAGTCTCCTGCAAAAAGGCGACCAACTGGGGCAGATTGCCAACGGCTACCGCTTCGGGGTCGACTTCCGGGTGTCGCTTTATGATCTGTTTGGCCGGAAACATCAGATCAAACAGGCTACGGCCAACTACCGGGCCTCGGTAATTCAGAAAGACATTATTGAGCAGCAGATTCGTCGGGAACTGATCACCATTTATCAGGACATGATTACGGCCCAGCAGATTCTGAAGCTTCGGCTTACCGACGAACAGGCTGCCCTGGCCGCTCTGCGCATTGTGGAGGCCGAAAACCAGAAAGGCCGCGCTACCAGTGAAGCCATCTCAACGGCCACCAACCGGTACATCGAGTCGAAAGTGGTGACCGAGCAGGTGAAAGGTGAGTTTCTGAAAAACGTCCACCAGTTCGAGTCATTAGTGGGCGTTCCTATCCAACGTATGAAACGATTCTGAAAATGAATATTGAGGTCTTACTCCGGTTGCTGAAACAGCACCTGATCTGGTTTATTGTCTTGCCGCTACTCACAGCCGGCATGGCGTTTTATGCGACCCGCAACGAGGTAAAAACCTACATTTCGTATGCGTCGTTGTACACGGGCTTGTCGTCGGGCTACTCGATCACATCGGATCAGCGCCCCTCGTTCGGCGATCAGTCGGCGAGTGCGTTCGACAACATGCTCACCACCCTCAAATCAAAGGAAACCCTGCTCCGAATCGGAACCAACCTCCTGGCCGACCACCTGCAACTAAGCGAACCTGACACGCTCGTGCTTGGGCGCGCGGGCTTTGAGGAGCTGCAACAGGCGTTTCCGACCGATTGGCGGCTCATACTCCCTATTTACGGCAACGTGACTGACCTGCGCCGAGCCATCGACAGTCTGGCTAAGGTGCCTACCGATAACCCGGTGAAGCAATTGCTCCTGAAGTCGGAACTGCCTTACTCGATTCTGGTCATTGGCGAAAAACTGGACGCTACCTCCCGCAAAAACACCAACGACGTGATGTTGCTGGAGTACGAGGCCAACGACCCGGCTGTAGCCCAACGCACGCTGGTACATGCCATCTCGATTCTGAATGAGCGGTACTCGACCCTCAAAACAGCCGAAACCAACTCGGTTGTGGGATATTATGAAGGTAAGCTCAAAGAAGCCAAAGCCGCCCTCGACAAGGCAGAGGCCAATTTGCAGGCCTTCAGCATACAACACCGCGTACTCGATTATGACGAAGAGGCCCGTAACGTAGCGGCCTCCCGCGAAGCGCTCGTGGGCGAGTACAACGAAGAACTGATGCGCCGGAATGCGGCCAAGGCCGCTATGGAAGCCCTCCGGTCGAGAATGGGGCAGCAGGGCACCATCAAAAAAGTAAACAACGACCTTTCGGAGAAGCAGCGTAAACTGGCTCAGGCCGAAGCCCAACTGGCCAATGCCCGTGCCTACAACCAACCGAAACCGGTAATCACGCGCCTGCAAACGAAGGTAAAGCAGGCCGAAGATGAACTGAAAGCCAGTGCACAGCGGTACGATGCCGCAACGACCACAGACGAATCAGTGCCGCAGCAAACCATCAGTGCCGATCTGCTGGCCAAAACACTTGAGTACGAAGAATCAACGGCCCGGCTGGAAGTGTACCAACGCCGGATTAACGAGCTGGATAATAAAACGAGTCAATTCAGCCCGCTGGGAGCACAGTTGCGGCAGTTGAAGCGTGACCTGAGTGTGGCCGAAAAAGAGTATTTCGACCTCCTCCAGCACGTAGATCAGTCGCGGACCAAACGGCAGGACGTAGCCGGGGGAAAACTCGAACCGCTCGATGCGCCCGACTACCCGCTACTACCGCAACCCTCTAAACGGCTTCAGCTGATTATTGTCGGGTTTGGTGTCGGCGTTTTTCTGGCCCTGTTGCTAACGGCCCTCCGGTTCTGGCTCAACAAAAGCCTCAACTCACCCGAACAGTCCGAGCGACAGATCGGTCTGCCCATGACGGCCATTTTCCCGACGGTGAAAAAGCCCATGGTCTACTCACGGGTGACCCGCACGGCCCGAACCATGTTTGAGCAGTTGTTCAACGCTATCAATATCGAAATTGCCCAGAGCCGAGACAAACCGTACCCGCCCGTACTGACCCTATTCAGCATTCGGGGCAAGCAGGGTAAATCGTGGGTGGCCGAGGGCCTTAACCGGCTTTACACCGACGCCGATCAGCGGGTGGCTTACTGCTACCCCCGGCAGAGTCCGAAAGAACGGCGGGTGTACAAAAACGGGGTTACTCTGTTTCCGTACACCGTTCGGGCCGACTTTATGAACGTGACGAGCCTCGAGTATCTGGTCGATCACGATCATGACTTCGACCCGTCGCAGTTCGACCGGATCGTGCTGGAACTTCCCCCGCTCATCAGCAATCAGATTCCGGTATATCTGATGAAAGAGAGCGTGCTGTCGCTACTGGTGGTTGATGCCCAAAGCAGCTGGGGCCGGGCCGAGAAACAACTCCTGAACCTGTACGCCCGTGTCACCAACCAACCTATGCTGGTGGTGCTGAATCGTGTAGGGGGCGATCTGTTGCAGATTACCCCACCCACCGATGTCAAACAGGCTCCTGTGTACCGCGATCAAACGTTACAACCGCAACGCTACGAATCGTAGGGTATTCGGGCAGCCGACCGAACAATAAACAAATCACTTACAGTTAGTTAGAATTTAGTCTGTTAATGGGACGGGGTCAGCCTCCCCCTGAACATTACACAACACCCTAACCTCATCATCATGTGATTCGATCGTATGCATACATCTATCCGTCAAGAGGCTGGGAGCGACGCTGTTTCCGGGTTGCGGGTGCATGGGCTTGTCGAACAGGCAGCTCGGGCACACGCTAACCAGACAGCCGTCGTATTCGGCGACCAATCACTCACGTATCAGGCACTCAACGACCGGGCCGACCAACTGGCGCGCGTCATTATCCAACACGACCGGACGGCGCGCCTGATCGGCGTCAGCACAACCCGGTGTCTGGAGATGGTTATCTCGGTTCTGGCCATTTTAAAAGCGGGTAAAGCGTACCTTCCTCTCGACCCAACCTATCCGGCGGCCCGCCTGGCGCAAATCAAGGCCGATTCGGGACTGAGCACCTGCCTCGCCCCGGCGTCTGACACCCACCTGTTCACCGAACTGGGGCTCCGGGTAATTGCGCCCGATACCACAACCAACGCCCCCGTCGACCCAGCCGAGCCTTTCTCTACTGCATACGTACTGTACACCTCGGGCTCAACCGGCCAACCCAAAGGCGTTTGCATGGGGCATGGTCCGCTGGTTAATCTGCTCCGCTGGCAAGCCGACGCATCGGCAGCCGGTGTCGGAAGCAGTACGCTACAACTGGCTCCCCTGGGCTTCGACGTGTCGTTTCAGGAAATATTTGCCACCCTCAGTACTGGCGGCACGCTCGTGCTGATCGACGATACACTCCGGCTCGACCTGACGGCCCTGCTCTATTTTATGGATGACCAGGGCATCAACCGGCTTTTTGCCCCGTTTGTGGCTTTGCAGTATCTGGCCGAAGCCGCCGTTGCCAATGAGCAATACCCAGCCTCATTGCAAGAGGTGATGACGGCGGGTGAGCAGCTAAAAATCACTCCACAGGTAGCTCAGTTTTTTGCCGCCCTCCCCCACTGCACCCTATTCAACCAGTACGGCCCAACCGAGTGCCATGTGGTTACGCAATTAACCCTCAGCGGCAACCCGGCTACGTGGCCAGCTCTGCCTACCATTGGCCACCCCATACCGGGTGTGCAGGTGTACATAGTCGATGAGGCCCGTAACCCCGTGCCCAATGGCGAAACGGGCGAAATTTGCCTCGGTGGGTTGTGCGTGGCCGAAGGGTATCTCAACCAGCCTCAGCTGACCGCCGAGAAATTCACCTCCCTACCCCTACCCGGCCACACACCCGTACGCGTGTACCGCACCGGCGACCTTGGCCGCATTCTGCCCGATGGCTCCATTGACTTTCTGGGCCGTCGCGACGATCAGGTAAAAATCCGGGGGCACCGGGTCGAACTGGGCGAGATTGAAGTGGTCCTCAGCGGCATAGAGGGGGTTCGGCAGGCAGTGGTTGTGACCCGCGAAGGAGCCGGTGGACAGCAGCAGATCGTAGCTTATTTGGTTACCGACGCCCCCTTTACGAACCCGGCCGGGCTCCGCAAAACGCTGGAATCCCATTTGCCTGCGTACATGATGCCCTGGGCTTTCGTCTGGCTACCCGATCTGCCCCGCACCACGAGTGGCAAAGTGGATAAAAAACGATTGCCCGCACCCGAACGCAAGCGCCCCGAAAGCATCGGGCCGTTTCGGCAAGCCCGTACCCCGCTCGAAAAACAGCTTGCCCACATCTGGGCCGAGGTGCTACACGTTGACGAAGTGGGTCTGGACGACCGGTTTTTCGATCTGGGCGGCAATTCGCTACTGGCGCAACGGCTGGTGGCGGCTTTGCGGCAGCAGGGTCACACGCTTCCTGTCACGAAACTGTACCGGTTTCCGACCATAGCCGGTGTGGCGCAGGTGCTGGGGCAGGCAGCTCCGCCCGACGTTACGCCTTCCGAGTCCCTCAGGCAGCTGAGCACCCGCCAAGCCTCCGGCGACATCGCCATAATTGGGCTCTCAGGGCGGTTTCCGGGTGCGGCTACCCTTACCGAACTCTGGCAAGTGCTGGTTGAAGGCCGGGAAACCATCCGGTTTTTCAGTGAAGCCGAACTCGACCCCACCTTACCCGCTTCGGTGCGGCACGACCCCTCGTACGTAAAAGCGCGGGGTATTCTGGAAAACGCCGACGCGTTTGACGCCCACTTTTTTGGGTTAACGCCCGCCGTGGCCCAACTCATGGACCCGCAGCAACGGCTGTTTCTGGAAATTGCGACCGAAGCGCTGGAGCAAACCGGTTACCTGAAACCAAACCACGGCCAGAAAATAGGCGTTTTCGCCGGGGCCGGCAACAACAGCTATTTCCCCAACAACGTACAGCCCAATACGCGGCTGGTTGAAGCCGTAGGAAGCTTCCAGGTGATGACCCTGAACGAGAAAGATTACATTGCCTCGCGCACGGCTTACCAGCTAAACCTCAAAGGCCCGGCCGTAAGTGTGTATTCTGCCTGCTCTACCTCCCTGTTGGCTATTGCGCAGGCAGTGCAAAGCTTGCGCAGCGGGCAGTGCGATGTGGCCCTGGCGGGTGGCGTCAGCATTACGGTGCCTATCAAAAGCGGTCATCTGTATCAGGAAGGGGCCATGCTCAGCCGCGACGGGCACTGCCGGTCGTTCGATGCCGACGCGCGGGGCACCGTTTTCAGCGACGGTGCGGGCGTTGTGCTCCTCAAACCACTCGACACCGCCCTACGCGACGGCGATACCATCTGGGCCGTGGTGAAAGGCGCGGGGGTGAATAATGATGGAGGTGGCAAAGGTGGGTTTACGGCCCCCAGCGCCGAAGGGCAGGCCGAGGCTATTCGGATGGCTCTGGCGGATGCGGGTGTCGGCCCTGAGCACATCAGCTACGTGGAAGCCCACGGCACCGCTACCCCACTCGGCGACCCCATCGAGGTTGAGGGATTAACACTGGCTTTTGGCTCTGGTGTACCTAAACAATACTGCGCAATTGGCTCTATCAAGAGCAATATGGGCCACCTAACGGCCGCTTCGGGCGTGGCGGGGGTAATCAAAACGGTACTGGCCCTACGGCACCGGCAGTTGCCCCCCTCCATCCATTTCAACCGCCCCAACCCGGCCATTGACTTTGCCAACAGCCCGTTTTTCGTGAATCATACGCTGCGGCCCTGGCACACCACCCAAGGGCAAAAGCGACTGGCGGGCGTTAGTTCGCTGGGGGTTGGCGGCACCAACGTCCATCTGATTCTGGCCGAAGCTCCCGAACCCGGCAGCCCGGCTGTACCCGAGAACTGTACCCGTCCGGTTGCGCTTCTGACATGGTCGGCAAAATCGGCGGGCAGCCTGACAAGCTACGCCAGCCAACTGGCCCGCGTCCTGCCCAACCCGACCCTACCCGAACTGGCCGACACGGCCTACACGCTACAAACCACCCGGCCCGACTACCTCCATCGCCGGTTTGTGGTGGCCGCCCCCGGCACCGATGCATCGGCGCAATGGGCAGACGCCCCCGCGAGTCATTCGGTCAATACGCTGACGCAGGCTCCCGACGAGCTGGTTTTCCTGTTTCCTGGGCAGGGAGCGCAATTTTTAGGCATGGGGCGTAACCTGTACAAAAACGAGCCCGTATTCCGGCAGGCTGTCGATACGTGCGCCAACCTCCTGACTGGCCACCTCGACCTCGACATTCGGGCCGTGATGTACCCCGACGTTTCGGATGCAAAAGCCGAGCAACGGCTCAACAACACTCGCTACACCCAACCGGCCCTGTTTGTGACCGAGTACGCTCTGGCTACGCTTTGGAGCAGTTGGGGAATTCGGCCCACGGTATTGTGCGGGCACAGTATCGGTGAGTTTGTAGCGGCCCATCTGGCGGGCGTGTTCAGCCTCCCCGATGCCCTGCAGCTGATTGCCATACGCGGGCAGCTTGTGAGTGAGCAGCCGCGCGGGCACATGCTGTCGGTACGTATGAACGCCGATGCCGTGCGCGAACTGCTGCCGCCAACGCTGTCGATGGCCGCCGTCAACGGCCGTAACCTGTGCGTAGTGGCCGGGCCCGACGAACCATTGGCTGACTTTGCCCGGCTTCTTGATGGGCGCAGCATCCCGAACAAACCACTGGCCACCAGCCATGCATTTCACTCGGCCATGATGGAACCGGTGGTCGGTATGTTTGAAGAAACCGTACGGCAGATTAGGCTGAACCGGCCGCAAAGCCCCATTGTGTCGACCGTAACCGGGCAGCTGCTCACCGACACGCAGGCGACCGACCCGCGCTACTGGGCTAACCACCTGCGCGATACCGTCCGGTTTGCCGATGCGGCCGATACACTCCTGGCACTGGGCCATTCGGTATTTCTGGAAGTTGGCCCTGGTCAGACACTGACCACGCTCATTCGGCAGCAGGCACTACTCAAAACGACCTATGCCCTACCCGGCATCGTGTCGCATCCGAACTGGGAAAGCGCCTGTCAGGCTATGCTCACCACGCTGGGGCAGCTCTGGCTCTACGGCCTTACGCCCGACTGGCAGGCGTTTTACGCCGGGCAGGCACGGCAACGGGTTACCCTACCAACCTATGCGTTCGATCGGAAACGGTGCTGGGTAGATCCGCCCGTTGGAACCCGACAACCGGCTTCCGAGACAAGCGCCCCCTCACTGCTGTCAGGTCCGCTGGGCGTAGCAGCACCCGTTTCTATTCCACAGTCTCCCCCAACCACACTGATGCGCAAACATCTACTCCTTTCCAAAATAAACACCCTGCTCGAAGAAGCCTCGGGGCTGGATATTTCCGGCGGAGGTGCCGACCAAAGCTTCCTCGAACTGGGTTTCGATTCGTTGCTGCTGACGCAGGTGGCCCAGACCCTCAAAAAAGAGTTTGGCTTACCCATTACCTTCCGGCAACTGACGTCGGCCTATGCGACGCCCAATCAGTTGGCCACCTACCTCGACGCGTCGTTACCCGCCGATCAGTATCAACCGATGCCAGCCCCGATACCTCCGCAGGCACCGGCCGTTCCGTACCCACAACCCGACAGCGCACAGCAAGTACCCGTTGCTGGCGACACGCCACTGGGACTGATTGCCCAGCAGCTTCAGATTCTGGCCAAACAGGTGGCACTGATGCAGGGGGCCATACCCGTGCAGCAACCACCTATTGTGCAAAACAATCACGCCCCGGCGCCCGCAGTCGTTAGCGCACCCGTACCTAAATCGGTGAGCGTATCGGTCCCTGACATCACGCCCGAGGAAGCCGTCGAGTTGAAAAAACCCTTTGGTGCAACGGCCCGGATTGAACGGCAGGCATCAGGCCTGACACCCGTTCAGGAGGCTTTTATCCAGAAGCTGACAGCCCGGTACAATCAGAAAACCGCCGGTAGCAAGGCCTACACCGAAACGCACCGCGCCACCATGGCCGACCCCCGGGTGGTGACGGGTTTCCGACCTCGCACCAAAGAATTGGTATACCCAATTGTGGTCAATAAATCGAGCGGGAGTCGCCTGTGGGACATCGACGGCAACGAATACATCGACGCGCTTAACGGCTTTGGTTCCAACATGTTTGGCTACCAGCCCGACTTTATGAAGGCCGTTTTGCACGAGCAAATCGAAGCAGGCTTCGAGGTAGGCCCTCAGCATCAGCTGGCGGGCGAGGTTTGTGAACTGGTTCGGGCGTTTACGGGCCTCGACCGGGTGGCCTTGTGCAATACCGGGTCCGAAGCGGTGCTGGGTGCCGTGCGCATGGCCCGCACCGTGACCGGCCGCAACCTGATTGTTGCCTTTTCGGGTTCGTACCACGGCATCAACGACGAAGTGTTGGTACGGGGTACGAAAAAACACAAGTCGTTTCCGGCGGCATCGGGCATCATGCCGGAGTCGGTGCAGAATATGCTGATTCTGGAGTACGGCACCGACGAAAGCCTGCGCCTTATTCGCGAACGGGCGGACGAGCTGGCGGCCGTACTGGTGGAGCCGGTGCAAAGCCGCCGACCGGAGTTTGTCCCGATCCAGTTTCTGAAAGAGGTACGCGCCATCACGGCTGAAGCCGGAGCAGCCCTCATCTTCGACGAGGTAATTACGGGCTTCCGAATGCATCCGGGCGGAACACAGGCCCTGTTTGGTATCCGGGCCGACCTGGCAACCTACGGCAAAGTGGTGGGTGGAGGGCTACCCATTGGCGTTATGGCGGGCACCCGCACGTTTATGGATGCCCTCGACGGCGGGCACTGGCAGTTCGGCGATGCGTCGGTGCCGGAGGTGGGTGTCACGTACTTTGCGGGCACGTTTGTGCGGCACCCGCTGGCACTCGCGGCCGCCAAAGCGTCTTTGCGCCACATGCAGGAAATCGGCCCGGCCCTGCAAGAGGCCCTGACCGCCAAAACAACCCGACTCGCTAACGCGCTCAATACCTTCTTTACGCAGCAGGGGTTGCCCCTGTACGTGGCGCATTTTGGCTCACTCTGGAAAATCAAGTGGAATGAGGAGGTTCCCTACGGCGAACTGCTCTTCACGCTCATGCGCGACAAAGGAATTCACGTCTGGGATGGCTTCCCCTGTTTCATGACCGAAGCCCATACCGATGCCGAAATTGACACCATCGTCCGGTGTTTTATCGATAGCGTGCACGAATTAACCGAAGCTACTTTTTTGCCCCGCAAACTGATAAATGGACTTAAAACTTCACCCGACCCAGTATCTTACGAGATCTCACCCGTACCCGGTGCCCGCTTAGGGCGGGATCAACAGGGAAACCCCGCCTGGTTTGTGCCCAATCCGGCACAGCCCGGCCGGTACTTACAGGTCGAACTACAGTAAGCCGGAGCATGGACAACCGTACCACACAAATTACGTATAAACCCGTTGATTTCGACCCGTTTACCGGACCCGAGATCGAACGACTTATTCCTATTACCGAACCGCAGGCCGAAATTTGGACAGCCTGCCAGTTTGGGGGCGACGATGCGAACCGGGCCTACAACGAGTCGGTATCGCTCCGGTTGCAGGGGGCGCTCAACCCCGACGCCTTCGAAAAAGCCTGGCACAGCCTGACCCAGCACCACGAAAGCTTACGGTCGGCATTTAGTGGCGACGGAACACGCCTGCTTATTTTTCAGGACCTTACCCTGCCTCTGGTTTACACCGATGCAGGTCAACAGTCCGAGGCCAATCAGCAAAAACTCATTGCCGATTGGGTAGCCGCCGACGTGCGGCATACGTTCGACCTCCAGAACGGGCCACTCGTCAAAGCAAGCCTTATTCGCTTGTCGGATGAGCTTCATCATTTTACCCTGACCGCCCACCACATCATCTGCGACGGCTGGTCGTTGGGTATTTTGCTGCAGGATTTAGCCACTTTCTATTCCGCCTACGCGCAGGGTCGGGTGCCGGTTGTACGGCCAGCCGACTCCATAAGCCGATTTGCCCTCGAACAGCAGGCCGCCCACGAAAGTCAGGACTCAAAACAGGCCGAGCAATATTGGGTCGACCAGTTTAGGCAGGTACCGCCCCCGCTCCACCTGCCCACCGATTTCCCACGCCCCAGCCGACGTACGTTTGGGTGCGCCCGGCACGACTACCCCGTTGACCCAACCCTGGTGGGGGCTGTTCGTAAAATGGGTGCTCAGGCCGGCAGCAGCTTTGTGGTGACTATGCTGACCGCGTACGAGGTCTTGTTGCACGAACTGTCGGGGCAGGCCGATCTGGTGCTGGGCCTACCGGCCGCCGGTCAGCCAACTACAGGGTACGACCGGCTGGTGGGCCATTGCGTGAACTTACTCCCCCTGCGAAGTACGCTGCAACCCGACGACTCGTTTGCTACGTACCTCGCCCGCCGAAAAGACCAGATTTTCGACGCGCTCGACTACCAGCAGTTCACATTTGGGCGGCTACTCCAGAAAATAGCCGTTCCCCGCGACCCCTCGCGAGTGCCGTTGGTATCGGCCGTGTTCAACGTGGATATGAACCTCGACAGCGAGGTCGCGTTTGAGGGGCTTCAGCATCAGTTCAACAGCAACCCACGGGCATTCGAGAACTTCGACCTGTCGGTGAACGCGACCGGTTCGGGCGATACGTTATGCCTGGAGTGGACGTACAACACTCAGCTCTTCCGTCCCGAAACCATCCAGTCGTTTCAGCACCGGTTTATCGCCCTGCTCGAAGCTCTTGTCAATGATCCATCGGCTCCGCTTCTGGCTCCGCAACCCGCACCCACGGCGGCCCAACCTGATACCGAGCCGCTGCATGTGCTACTGAGCCAGACCGCCCAACGGTTTGCCGATAAAACAGCCGTACGGTTCCGGGACCAAAGCCTCACCTATGCAGCCCTCGACGGACAGGCCAACCAGCTGGCGCACCTGCTGATGGCCAATGGCGTTCGGAAAGGCGACCGGATTGGCCTCGCCCTCGAACGCTCCGCCGAGCTGATTGTGGGCCTGCTGGCGATCATGAAAACGGGCGGCATGTACATCCCCGTCGACCCGCGCCACCCCACCGACCGCATCCAGTACGTACTGGCCGATGCCAGTTGCTCTGTCTTGCTGACGAACCGGACGCACCAGGGCCGGATCGACCTGCCGTTACACGAGCTGATTCTGGAAGATATTACCCCGACGCTCCCCAACTACCCGTCAGACGCGCCCGCCGTACCTGTCTCGCCCGACGATCTGATTTACGTCCTCTACACCTCAGGCACCACTGGTCGGCCCAAAGGCGTTCAGATTTACCACCGCAGCGTAGTCAACGTGCTGCGTAGTCTGACCGCGCACCCCGGCCTCACTTCGGCCGACAAAACGGTGACGATGGGCACCATTGCGTTTGACATCACCACCGCCGAAATCTACCTTCCCTTACTCGTGGGGGCCGAACTCGTCGTGGTCGATACCGATACGGTGCGCAACGGACAAGCCCTGGCCGAACTATTTCGGAACGAGGCCATCACGTTTGTACAAACCACCCCAGCCACCCTCCGTATGTTATGGGAAACCGGCTGGCGCGGCTCCGCCGACCTGCGCGTGATTTCCTGCGCGGAGGCTCTGCCCAAAGACCTGGCCGATAAACTGCTGGGTACCTGCCGGGAGCTGTATAACTACTACGGCCCAACCGAAACAACGGTCTACGCAACGGGCAAGACGATTTTACCCACCGACGACCTCATCACCATTGGCCCGCCAATCGGTGGAGTGCGCATTGTGATTGTTGATGAGCAACTCCAGCCCCTACCCAACGGGATGGCGGGCGAACTGGTCATTGGCGGGGCGGGTGTGGGGGCAGGCTACCTCAACCAGCCGCAGCTTTCGGCCGAAAAGTTTGTCACGTTGCCGTTCGCACCGGGCGAGCGGTTTTACCGGTCGGGCGATCTGGGCCGATACCTGCCCAACGGGGATATTCAGTACCTCGGCCGGATCGATCAGCAGATCAAGATTCGGGGGCACCGGATTGAACCGGGCGAAATTGAGCACCAGCTACTTCGGTTGCCGGGTATCGACAATGCCGTGGTGATGGCCCGCGAAGACCAACCCGGCGACCAACGACTCGTGGCCTACGTGGTGCCGGGTAGCAGCCCCGCCGATGAAGGCGATGCGGGCTGGAAAAGCCGTTGGGATGCCATTTACGAAGCCGGCCTCAACGACCCCAATGCCGACCCCGCCGATGTAGCCGATCTGGACATTCGGATTGCCGAGCAGCTCTCCGACCAGACAGACATCCGCGAGCAGGCCGACGAGTGGCTGAAACAATCGATCAAACGGATCAAAGCCCTGCACGCCCGTCGGATTCTGGAAGTAGGCTCCGGGGCCGGGCAATTGCTGTTTGAACTGGCCCCCGAAGCCGATAGCTACCTCGCCACCGACTACGCCCAGTCGGCCATCGATAACCTGAACCAGCAACTCACCCGGCGCAACCTGACCAAACAAGGGCAGATCCGGGCGCAGGTGGCCCTCGCCGACGACTATTCGATGGTTGAACCGGCCTCGCAGGACCTGGTACTGGTGCACAGTGTAGCCCAGTATTTCCCCGATCTGCGCTATCTGCTCGACGTAATTCGGGGGGCCGTGGCGGCTACCGCACCGGGCGGCTGTGTACTGGTGGGCGATATGCAGATTTACCGCCTTCAGGAGCAACATCACACCGCCGATCAGTTTAAACGAGCCGCCGACTCTCAACGGGTCGCCGATTTCCGGGATGCCGTGAACCGGCGCATCCGGCTCGACGACGAGCTCATGGCCGACCCGGCGTTTTTCTACCAATTACCGAGCCTGATACCCGCTATTTCGGCGGTTGATGTGCAGATCCGCGAAGGCGCGGCCATCAACGAAACCACCAAATATCACTTCGATGTGTGGCTATACGTGGGCGAGGCTCCGGCAACGGCTGAGGTCTCTACTACGCTCGACTGGGATACGGTAGGGTCCGTAGAGGCTCTGGAAAGGCACTTACGTCAGCATCCGCTGGCGGGCGTACGGCTCACAGGCGTACCCAACGGGCGTACAGCGGCCGATCATGCCCTGCGAAACTGGCTCCACGAAGCCGACAGTCTGGCATCTATTCAGCCGATTCGGCAACGACTGGCCCAGATTCCGGCGGGCATTGACCCAAACCAGTTCTGGCAATTGGCCGAGCAAACGGGATTCCGGGCTTTTGTGCGCTGGGCGTCGGATGGGCACGACAATGCACTCGATGTCGTTTTTATCCCCGAAACAGCCAGTGCCCAGTTACCCCCAATGCCGACCGGGCTGACCGAAGGGATACAACAGCCCCTCAGCTCACTCGTGAGCGAACCCTACCGCGCAACGCCCACCCTCACTAAAGAGCAAATAGGGCAGTGGCGGCAACAATTGGCCCAAACGCTGCCCGGCTACATGGTGCCCACTGATTTTGTGGCGCTGGCCAAACTACCGGTAACGGCCAACGGTAAAATTGACCGGAAAGCCCTGCCTGCCCCAGCTTTCGCCCGAAAAGAAGCCGCCCCGAAACCCTCGGGCGAGCCCAGCACCCGCGAAGAAAAACAGATAGCCGCTATCTGGCAGGAGATGTTTGGCCTACCGAACATCAGCGTGGACGATAACTTCTTTGAGTTGGGCGGGCACTCTATGCTGGCTGTGCGGGCGATGGCGCAACTCGAACGCGAAACCGGTCGGCGGTTACCGCTGTCTACCCTGTTCGAAGCACCCACTATTCGGGCGTTGGCCCGGCTTATTCAGCCCGACCAGACATACAGTCTGCAACGGTCGCTGGTGCCTATTAAGCCGTACGGGAGCAAGCCCCCGATCTTTGTGGTGCATGGCGGAGGGCTCAATCTACTCACGTTCAAAGGGCTGGTAGAACACATGGACGCCGAGCAGCCCATTTACGGGTTTCAGGCCCGCGGTCTCGACGGTACCGAGGAGCCCCTTGATAGCATGGAGGCTATTGCCGCCGACTATATTGAGGAGTTACTCGAACACGATCCCAACGGCCCGTACGCGCTGGCGGGCTACTCGTTTGGCGGGTACGTAGCCCTCGAAATGGCCCGGCAGTTGCAGCAGCAAGGCAAAGTGGTGAAGTTGCTTGGCATGTTCGATACCAACGCCGAAGACTCAACCCAAAGCCGCCCGTTCCTGAGTCGGCTGACGTGGCGTTTAGGTCGGCAGATCCCCAAAATGGCCTGGATTGGCCGGTCGCTGCTCGAAGACCCGATTCCGACGCTCCGGTATCAGGGCGAATACGTAGAGCGGCAGGTAAAAGGCGTGTTGAAGGCCGTGGGCCTGGCGAACAACGAGCCCATGCCCCTCGACGACCATCTGCAACGGATGATGGAGAAGCACGAAACGGCGTTTCACACCTACCGGATTCAGCCATACGACGGGGAAATTCATGTTTTCAAGGCTCGGAAACGGCTCTACTACATCGAAGACCGCGAATTTCTGGGCTGGAAGAAATTTGCTCTCCGGGGGCTGCACATCCACGATGTTCCGGGCGACCATGCCACCATGCTGCTCCCCCCCAACGACAAGGAATTTGCCCGGGTTCTGCAAAAAGCCCTTGATGAGAGTTAGGTAAAGATAACGTGACTTACGGAAAAATGCTGCCCGGTCCACTGGTGCGGCTTAGGGCTTCGACAGGCTCAGCCTGACTGCAACCTTGGGAGCATCCTGTCAGGCTGAGCCTGTCGAAGCCCTAACTGTCAGCAACTTTTCGTAAGTCACGTTATCCTAAATCATGTTTAGCTTTTAGCCAAACGCAGAGCCCGCAAATCGGCAAACGAAAACTTGAAGGCGAGGGTCAGGCTCACGTACGTAAGGCCCCCAAGGGCTATCTGCGCTACGGTATGCACCATGCCCTCATACCCTACCAGGGTTTTATACGCGGCAATCACCGCTACCATGATTACCCCAAACAGCAACGGCTGCACGAAGTTTTTGAGAAACTGCCCGAAGAAATCGCCCACGAGGTAGTGCACCAGAAAAAAGTTGGCCACGAGGTTGAAGAAGGTCGCCAGCAGAAACGAAAGGGCAATGCCCGTTACCCCGTACAAATGCCCCAGCACATACACGAGCGGAATCTTCACCACCAGAGTAGCCAGGTTTAGATAAAACAAAAGGTTGGGCTTGCCGCGCGTAAACGCCAGCGTAAACAGCGGGTGGCTGAGGCAGGCAAACAGGCTTACGAAAACGAAAATCTGAATCAGATGGGTCGTTTCCTGCCAGCCCGGCCCGTAAATCAGCGGAACAACACTTTCGGCGGTGATAAACAAGCCAGCCAGCAAGGGCAGATTACAAAAAATAAGCACGTCCAAGATTTTCAGATAGGCTCGTTTCAGCCCTTCAATATCGTCCTTCATCTTGGCCAGAATGGGGTAAGCCACCTGTAAGATAATGGGGTTCAGCCGGTTGATTGGAAAAACAGCCAACTGATACGCCAGGGTATAATAGCCCAGCATTTTCACGCCCAGAATGCTGCCGATAAAGAAATTGTCGGCGTTAGACTGTACAAACCCCAGAATCCCGTCGCCCAGGTTATACACGCCAAAACGCAGGTGTTCCTGCACCTGATTGAGCGAAAACCGCAAGGCGGGCTTAAAATACCGGCGACCCAGAATTACCTGCGTGGCGCTCTTCACGGTCTGGCTGATCAACTGCCCAATAATCAGCGATAGCTCCTGAAAACCACTGTATGCCAACACAATCGTAGCCCCCGCACCAATCACGGTTCCGGCAATATCGACAGTTGCAACTGACCGGAAGCGCAGCTCTTTTTCGAGCAAAAACATGTACAGCTGCCCAATGTACACAATCAGAAAATAGCCCGATGACAGATGCAGCACCCGTTCGAGCCGGGGCTCGCTGTAAAACGAGACAATGGCGGGTGTTGCCAGCTGAATCACCACAAAAATGAACGCCCCCACGAGCATATTGAGCCAGTAAAGTGTGGACAGTACGGTGCGGTCGCTCTCCTGTTTGTAGATGATCGAGTTGGAAAAACCGAGGTTGGCAAACACGCCGAAGAAGCCAATAATCAGGTTGCTGACACTGACTACCCCAAAATCGGCCGGGTTGAGCAGGCGGGCCAACAGGGCGACCTGCGCAAACTGAAACACGGTTGAGATCACGGTCGATAACGTGATCCATTTACCGCCATCCATGGCCTTTTCTTTGTTGCTCATTGGGGTGCAGAGGTCTTCAATGGAGAGGTTTGTGCGCGGAGGCCGGTTGCGGGCTTACCCAACATCACAAACGTGGGTGTTTCGGTTACGGTCAGCGTCAGTTGCCCCGACGTAGCTACGCGGCTGGTGCAGGGCATAGTTTCGCGGCCAGCCGCGGGGATGCACACGCGCACGGTATCGCCCGGCCGAACGGGCAGCGTGTACGTAGCCGTACGGGCCTGCTCGTCGGGAACAACCAATACATAGGACGTTTGGCCCCGGTATTCGTAACGGTCAACCACAACCGAGTTTTGGCTGACGGTTTGGCGGTACTCGTAATTGCCCATGAGCCGGAGCGCCTGCGCCAGATAATCGGCCGCAGGCTTGCGGGTTTTGTTTCCGTTGATGAGGCCCATCGAGCTAAACTGAGTCGGGTTGTTTGGGTTATCGTCGTACAACTGGTAGAAAAACGTGCGGGCCACTCCCACGCGGGTAAACAGGAGAGACGTCCGTAAAATCCAGTCGGCCTGGGTCTGCAACACCGATTTAGCACCAATCGGAATGGCATGAAACGGACTGCCGGGGTGCGTATCGTAGCCCGTTTCGGTAATCCATACAGGCATATCATAGGCCAGTTCGTGCGCCAGTTGCACAAAAGCGGCCGCCTGCTCACCCACACCCGACACTTCAGGGGCAGCCCCGCGCGTACCCCCACCGCCCTGCGACGAACGGGCGTCGTTGGCATACAGGTGGTAGTTGATTACGTCCCAGCAAAGGTCAACCCGCCCATCGGGCCGGTAGCCCCGGTGTTCGCGGCACCAGTCGACCATAGCCCGCAGGTAATCGAGCGTTGGTGAAGCCAGCCCGCCCATCACGACGGTTACGGTCGGGTCAGCGTTTTTAACGCCCACGCCCGGCCCCAACGTGTTTTTGTGCCCATCATAGAACGCCGACAGATTAGCCGCGTACTCGCGGGCCGTTTGGTAGCCCTGACGCCCGCCCCAGGTGCGGTCGCGCTCGTTTTCGCACTCGATGTAGCGAATAAGGCCCAGCCCGATTTTCTTCTCATTGGGCGGCATCCAAGTTTTTACCGTACTGATTTTCACCAGCGCGGGGTTCACCTGTTTGTTAGACCCATACCGGGCTATGTACTGAAATCCCACCCGTGCCTGTTCGATGTACGATTGCGGCCTACTCAGGTCGCGGCCGTACGGAGCCGGGTTGTTGCCGTAATCGCGTTGCCCGGCCGGGTACGTATGTTCCATCCATTTCGGAATCGTTTTCAGACAAGCCAGCACCTCCACCCCTTCGCGGTGGAGCCGTTCGTACAGAGCATCGTAATTCCAGGCTCCGCTAAGGGTCAGGTTGTAGGTGTACTGACCGGGTTGGGCTTCGAGTTTTTCCCAATCCATGTAGTGCCGTACCGCCCCAAACCCCCGAATGGCCGGTACCCGGCTCTCGTCAATCTCCCACGAGCGGGCGGCCTCTTCCATATTCCACTCGAACATATTTACCCCTACGGCCTGCCGAAACGGCGTCCCCGTGCGGGCCGGGGCTTTAGTGGGCTGTTTGCCGGGCGTGTAAGTACCGTACAGCTCCAGTTCCGATGGGTACGCGCCCGACGTATTCAGGAGCAGATACCGGGCGCCGGTTACGGACTTGGGCAGGGCAAACGTGTTCGGGCGGGCGGGGTCGGGGCCTACCCATTCTTTGTATTTATCGCCAATAAACCGGGCAATCGGTATTCGCTGCCAATCGGCGGTGATGATCGAGAGTGTCAACGGAGCATCGGTATTCGTATCGGTATAATCGTAGAGCCGGATGCTGTCGATGCGCATGGTTTCGCCCTCGCGCAGCGGGTAGTACGCATCGTAATTTTTCAGCAGCTTGTTGTACCCGGTATGTACCGCCTGATCGGTAATGCCGTCGAACAACCCCGCGAGACCATTCTGGGCATTCACTACTTGATACCAACGTTGGCCGTCGATGGGGATTTGGTGGGGCTTGAGCCGGGCTACAGGGACCGATGCGGGCGTTTGTGTAGCATGCCGACGGGGGCCGTCGAGCAGAAATAACAACCCGACACACACCACCGACAAGGATAAAAAATAGGGTTTCATGGATTAACGAAGCAGCATCACACGCCCCGACCGGACGTAGGTAGACGTAGTAGTGGGCGAGTCGGCAACCCGGTAAGTGACCATCCAGGTGTACCCACCCGGCGGGCAGTCAACACCACCAAACCGGCCATCCCACTGCTCCGACAAGGTATTGCTGGCGAAAACAAGACTCCCCCACCGGTCGAGAATCTTAATATCGACCGAAACCGCTTCGGCCAGATAAATGGCCAATCGGTCGTTGTGTCCGTCGTGATTCGGGGTGAAGGCATCGGGCACATACACCGGTTCGGGTGGGCAGGCACTGCACCGAATCAGCTCCAGATCGTCGAGGGCCAAATCATTGCCACAGCCACCGGCAGCCGCATTGTTGATGAGTTTGACCAACACGGGCTCATCGGTTTCGGGCATGGTAAACGAAGCCGAAAACCGACGCCATTCGGGCGTAACCGTTTCGGGGATAGACCCAATATCGATGCGCCGAAGCGGGCGACCTCCCGCCGTTTCGATTTCGATGGTGAGGTTGGGCAGCGAAGAATCGGTACAATTATTAGGCTGAAGTAGATTGAGGCCCCACACCGAAAACTCGTAGGTAGTGCCCCCGCACAGGCCGGGGATAGTTTGCCGGAAAAATTCACCCGGCCTATCCGACCCGTTCACAATCAGCATGGCTCCGCCCGCATTGCCGGTGTGGTCGGTGGGCAGGCCGTGCCAAACCGAGCCGAAGCATGTACGGTCAACGGCCGACGCAATGGTGTACTCGCCATTGTCGGGGCAGGCTTTGGTCACGTATTGGTACGAGGTGCGGCCACTCAGCGAAGCCGTGGCTTCGGCCGTGCCAAACGACTCACGAATGAGCACTTCGGCCGTAGCACCCGAACACGACTGGGCAGCACTGTGCTGGCCGGTGGTAAAGGTGAAAACCCCAAACCAGCCAGCAACCAGGCAAACAGATCGGCGTAGCCGTTTTGCCGTTTTCAGGCGTAATACAAAATGGGCGGGCATGCTTCTCTTTAGACGTTGGCGGCTTACCACAGTCACCCAACCTGCGCTATGGATTAAATAACCCGACAGAACTTCTCAAATCCGCTTACTTTTATCCCATGCAAACGGCTCTTGTCACTTGTCATTCATCGGTTTCGGCACTCTGGCAACCCGGACAGCCCCTCGCGCCAGCTCCCGATACTGTTTCTGTTTTCCGAATGCCGCTCCCCACCGAAGCGGCCACCGTGGCTCTCTGGGCAACGCTCCTGCAACCCGCCGAACGCGAGCGGGCCGACCGGTTCCGATTCACGGCCGACCAGCACCGGTTTGTGGTCGGGCGGGGCTTGTTTAGGCTGCTGGCGGGCGTATTCTCCGGGCAAAATCCGGCAGAAATCCGCATAGATACGGGCACAACGGGCAAGCCCTTCCTGCCCGACCACCCGCAGCTCCACCTCAATATCTCACACTCTGGGACCTGGATTGTACTGGCGGCCGGGCGTGTTCCGGTGGGCGTCGATATAGAATTTATGCGGGCCGATGTTGACGTCAGCGACCTTTTTTCGTCCATATTAAGTCCGGCCGAACAGCGGGCCCTGGTGCAGAGCCCGGATGCGCAGACCCTTTTTTACCAGTTCTGGACGCGAAAAGAAGCCTTGATGAAAGCTACAGGACAGGGTATGAACGACCATCTGATGGCGATTCCGGCGCAGGAGGGCACCCACCGTACCGATGCGGGCCTACTCGGCGCAGACGGGCACTGGCGCGTGTATCCCTTTTCGGTAGACCAGGGCTACCCGGCGGCCCTTGCCCTGCCCGACGGCCCGCAAACCGTTTGTTTTTACGAAATCGACCCGGCCTGCTTCAGTAGGTGGTGCCCGGCTCACCCCGACGAATCATGAGAATTGGTATTGAGGCCCAGCGGCTCCTGCGTCCCCACAAACACGGTATGGATATCGTAGCCGTCGAAACGATTCGCGCCCTGGCCGAGTACCCCCAACACGAGTTTCTGGTATTTGCCCGACCCGATACCGACCGCACCGGTCTGCCTACGGCCCCAAATATTCAGATTATCGAACTACCGGGCGGAGCTTACCCCCTCTGGGAGCAGTTTACGCTGCCTAAAGCCGTAAAAACCTACCAGCCCGACCTGCTGCACTGCACGGCCAACACGGCCCCGCTGCGGGTTTCGGCTCCGCTCGTGATTACCCTGCACGACATTATTTTTCTGGAAAAAGCCATCGTGGGCGGCAACTGGTATCAGCGGCTGGGCAACGGGTATCGGCGCTGGAACGTCCCCGCCGTTGTAAAAAAAGCCGACTGTATTGTCACGGTCTCAGACTACGAGCGGCAACGGATTATCGAACACCTCCGGTTGCCCGCCGAGCGGGTGGTTACGGTGCACAATGCGGTCAGTCGGCAGTTTCGGGTTATTACCGATGCAGACACCCTGGCGCAGGTACGCGAGCGGTTTCGACTCCCGACCGAGTTCATCTTTTTTCTGGGCAATACCGACCCCAAGAAAAACGTCGTTGGCGTATTGAAGGCTTTATTGATCCTGAAAAACAAAGGGTTACTAACTCTCCCACTCGTGATGGCCAATGTATCGGCCGAGTACGTCAATGGCTTGCTCGACCAGATTGGCGGCCGGGCGCTGACCAACGATATTTTGCTGTGTGGGTACATTCCGAACACGCTGCTGCCAGTGGTTTACAATGCCGCCAGCGTGTTTTTGTGTCCGTCTCTTCGCGAAAGCTTCGGGTTGCCTATTCTGGAGTCGATGGCCTGCGGTACCCCCGTACTGACTGCCAGCACCTCGGCCATGCCCGAAGTAGCCGGCGATGCGGCCCTGTTGGCCAACCCGGCCTCCACCGACGAAATGACCCACCAACTCCACCGGCTCCTCGACTCGGCCGAGTTGCGGGCGCAGTTGCGCGAACGGGGCCTTGAGCGGGCCAACGCGTTCTCCTGGCAACATACCGCCTGCCAGTTGATGGCAGTTTACCAACAGCACGTCGGCGAGCCGACACCCTCTGTTTAGCCCTCTCCCATAGCTTGTATGCAACGACTTCTGCTCAAATTCCTGTACGTTATGGCCGCTATCCGGTACCCGCAGTACCGGGGCGATCTACCGTATTTTATCCGCGACAACTGGTTTGCCCGGCTCAATCAACTTCGCTTCGTTCGGCGCGATTACCTCACCCGAAAGCCGTACAAAGTGATTTCGTTTCAGGGCGAGTTTGACCAGGAATTGCGCTATTGCCTGCCCTTTGCGTACTGGCACCACCGCAATGGCACCCTAAAGCAAACCATCGGTTGCGCCAACACAAAGCCGTTTTACTATTTCAGCGAGAACCACACCGAACGCTATACCGAGCGAATCTGGCAGAAAGGCTACGACAGCTACGACGTGCCTAACATGACCCACAGCCCAACGTACGATTTTGGCAAGTGGACCCCACCCCCGTTTAAAAGCCATTACCGCAACAACCTGTTTGTGTACAACAAACCGCTGCTGGTGATTGCCAACAAGTACAACATTGAGTGGGACCGCCCACCCGTTAATTTTTTGAGTATCGACGCCCTCGACCGGCTGATCTCGCGGTTAAAAAGAACTTATCAGATTGTGTATAACCGGCCGCTATCGGGGCAAATTGTGCTGGACAACAGCGAAATTATGGATTTGGGCGAACATGCCTGGCTTCGGGCCAACCACCCCGAAGTACTGCTCATGAACGACCTCTTCGAGCAATACCGCACGCAGGTAGCTAACTACAACCATCTGCAACTGATGGTGTACGCCAACGCCGACCGGTTTGTCTCGATGCACGGCGGTACGGCCGCCCTCGCCAGTTACTTCGGGGGTATCAACGTGATTCTGTCGCACCCCGGCGGTGGATTCGAGCACGCTTTCGACGAATACAGCACCCTTTTCCCAGCGTTCTCGGGCGCCAAAATTCTGCACGCCAAAAGTACAGAAGAGGTTTTCGCGTACGTAGACCAGTATTTTTAACCCCCGACCGGATCAACCTGTATGGTTATTGCAAAAATCACAAGCGGCTTGGGCAACCAGTTGTTTCAATACGCGCTGGGGCGGCATTTGGCCATCCAGAACCAGACCCGGCTTTGGTTCGACCTGCGCTACTATCACCAAACCTACGAAACCGATACCCCCCGCCAGTTCAAACTCGACCGGTTTTCGATTGACTACGACCTGCTCGATTATTCGCCCTGGCTGTACGTGTCTAAAGCCACCCGTTTGTTGCCCGGCCGGTCGTTGCGCCCTCTTTTCGATACCCGCAAAGAGCGGCATTTTCACCTTGACCCCAGCGTACCTAACACCAAAGGGGCATTTATCACGCTGGACGGCTTCTGGCAATCGGAAGGGTATTTTGCGGCCAATACCCCGGCCATTCGGCAGGAGTTGACGTTCAGGCGTCAGCCCGGCCCGATGTACGCTCAGTACCAGCAACAGATTGAGCAAACCCCGGTGCCGGTTTCGGTGCATATCCGCCGGGGCGACTATGTGAGCCACCCGGAGTTTAGCCAGTCATTCGGCGCCCTCAACGATGCCTATTACGAGGCTGCTTTGGCCCGGATGAGCGCGCATTTTCCCGACGCGACTCTGTTTGTGTTTAGCGATGACCCCGAGTGGGTACGGCAGCACATGCGCTTTGAGCGCCCGCACGTACTCGTCGAAAACACCGGCCCCGACGCCGACGTGGACGACCTGCAACTGATGAGCCTTTGCCATCATCACATCATTGCCAACAGTTCGTTTAGCTGGTGGGGAGCCTGGCTCAACCCGCGCCCCAACAAACGGGTGATTGCCCCCAAACAATGGTTTCGGAATAAACCCTGGAACACGGCGGACCTGATTCCGGCAGACTGGGTGCGCCTGTAGAACCGTTCCGGGCTCGCTAGCGCGTCTATGAATGCTGAAGAATAAGTTGCCTAAAGATGGCTTCAAACTCGTGCGAACGCTGCTCCCACGAGTTATTACGGGCCATATCGACCCGTTGGGCAATGCGCTCGGGGCTTTGATCGGCTAAGGCCCGACGCAGGGCCTGCACAAATACCTCAGGCGAGGAGGCCATTTCGACCACGCCCGCAAAATCATCGAGAATCGAAAAGGGTGTAGACACCACCGGCAACCCGGCCGCCAGATACTCGTTGATTTTGAGCGGGTAGATGGTGTACGTATGCTCGTTGCAAACAAACGGAATCATAGCTGCCGATAAACGGGCCAACAGTGGGGGTAAATCGGTGGGCTGATGCGGGGGCGTAAACACGACATTGGGGTAACGCGAAAGCCGTTCCGTCAGGGTCGGCTCTTTTATTTCGCCGATAAACTGAAACGTCACGTCGGACATCTCCCGAACGCAATGCTCCACTATATCGACGTTGATCCGGTTGTCGGCCGTGCCCAGATACCCCACTACCGGCTTCTGGGGCGGGCGGTTTTCGGCCAGTTGGCGCGCCTGATAAAACAGCTCGAAGTTGACGCCATTTTTCACGCAAAAGGCGTTCGGCTGCCGTAGCGCTTTGGTTTGGAGCAGGGTTTCGGACGTAGTCACGACGGCATTGACCCGGCGCAGGTATTCATCTTCGTAGCGTCCGCCGTGCCGATTCATCCAGCGGGCAATACTGATCTCATCGAAACAATAATAGATGGTACCGGCCTCGTTGAGCTGATGCAGCATGGGCAAGCCAAACACCGGATTCATCCCGTTGATAATCAGGGGGCGTTTCATACCCAGCTGCCGCAACACGCTCCGCAGGCTCTTCACCAGGCGGTTTACGTTCCAGGTAATCAGACGGTCGTGCCGTTCGGGCGACAACCAATTGATCGGCAGCATAGTTGGTGGGTGCCACACGTACACCTCACTCCCCTTTTTCCCCGGCTTTTTTACCAGCTGACTACTCAACCGCATCATGGTTCGGACCGGCACCCCGCGCTGCCCGGCCACGCCCATCAGCAAATCTTTGTACGTATGCTGATAGTCGACGTACAGCACCCGGTGCCGTACGGAGAACTCACACATCAGCTGCACAACCGCCTTCTGGAAGTCGCCCTCCCAGGTGGTCTGACCAACACATACGATACTATCGAAAGGCTCCATGTACGGGGTAAGATGGGACGCGGTGTAACAATGAATCGTCGACAGAAGGCTCCGGCTTACGCGCCCAACGATGGGCCGACGTAAACAGCATGGAGCTGATAAATACGATGGTACTGGTTGGAAACTGCCCCATAATAGGGTTCGAATAACTCACTACGGCAATACCAATAAACTCGGACAAGAGTACCAGCATGAGGGTAGTCAGCCAGGGGTCTTTGATCTGCCAAAGCCGATACGTACCGATCAGAATCATACCCATCAGCATGATGACGTAGATCACCACCCCCACAATACCCGTCTCAATCCAAAGCTGCACATACCAGCTATCGGGTGGAATTTGAGCGGCCCAGTGATTGGGCGAAAAACGAACCCCCGCCCCCGACGACGAGCCGACCCCGGCCCCAAATGGCAGGTCTTTGAGGTAATTACGAATGCGCTGCTGATTTTCCAGCCGTACCAGAAACGACTCATCCTGCGTGGGGCGCAAGGCCGTTCGGATGCGGTAAATCTGATACACGTTGTTGCCAATGTTGGTAAACAGCAGTACCGCCAGCAACGGCGCGGCCAAACTGACGCCCTGAATGATGGGGATAATTTTGCGTTGAAGACCCAGGTAAGCCGCGTAACCGGCAATGAGCACAAAGAGCGACGACCGCGTTCCCGAAACGGCGTATCCCCAGAACAACACCAGCACCAGCACCAGATAGAGCACCTTCGATGGGATCTTTTTGACCTGAAAAAACAGAATCAGGCTCACCAATGTGACGCCCGCCATCTCAGAACCGTACTGCCCGGCGTCGGAATAAAACGAGAAGCTTCGGAGCTGTCCCCACAAAATGTGGGTTTTCTCGGCCCCGGCAGCCAGCCAGTTTTGCTCGGCGGGTGTGAGGCCGATGTATTGCTGCTTGAACCCCCAGAAAGCCGCCAGCACTGACCACACCAGCCACGTTCGGATAAAGAGCCAGACATTGGCTTGCGTGATGGGCGTAACCAGCACAATGATGGCCAGAAAAAACCAGTTGAGCGAGTACGACCGGGCGTGATAAAACCAGGCGGGCGGATACGGCGCGTTGGGATTGAAATAGGCTAAAATGGTATAAACGAGCCAGATAGTCAGCAGATAAAAAGCCGGATTGTGCAGTCGGCGCCAGTTCATCTGTCGGCCGTTCAGAAAGACACTTAGCAACGTAAAAACCAGTAGCCCATCGAGGCCGGTCCCTACCGGAAGTTCGTTTTCGAGAAACCGTGACGCCCCGATCAGAAAACTGAAGTTTATGTACAGATACAGGCCAATGCGGGGTTCGAGCAGAATACTCAGCAACACGGCCAGTACAACCGGCAGTGCCACGGTAATCAGCGCCCCCTTGACGCCCATCGTTCCAATGAGCCAACCACTTGCCAGTGCCGTGGCCACACCGAACAGCCCCACCAGCCAGGCTTTATCCCGGAGCCGGTCCATCAGCATTTCGGTAAATGAATCAGTATGGGTCATTGTCTTTTTCGAATCGTTGAGTTTGAGTCGAATAGCCTCTGCTTAGGCCGCTCGCTTCGATTTTTCCCAGACACCCGTCAAATTACCTCGGTTGAACCGGGCAAACCCCAGCAGTACACACCAGTTCATGAATACGAAATAGAACGGCACAAACGTCAGTTTCAGGCGGGTTTGTCGGTTTTCGAGCACATAACCCACATAGGCAGCCACGTAGAAAACAACCTGAGCCCCCAACATACCCCACCATAACCGGGCCGCGCCCGCCGGTATCTGGGTATCACCCACGTACAGCACACCCAGAATCAGGACATTGAGCAAGAGTAGGGCGGGCAAACAAAACGGTGTTACGGCCCACCGCAACACCCGGTGCGACACATACTGAAAGCTCAACCAGCCATAACGCGCCACATTGAGCAGGTACGCCAGCCGTTTCATGGCCTGAAAACCACCGGCAGCTATCCGAACTTTCCGTTTTTTTTCTTCACCCACCGAGTGCGAGGGGCGTTCGAGGGCGTAGGCATCGGGGGCATACTCAACCCGGTACCCACGCCCGGCAATACGAAGCGAAATCACAAAATCATCGAGCAGGGTATCGGGTTCCACAGGTTCGTACAGGTCGGTGCGAATGGCAAACAGCTCACCCGCAGCCCCCACAATGGTGTGTAGTTGCGCGTCCAGTTTTTTCAGAAACGACTCGTACCGCCAATACAAGCCCTCGCCACTGCCCGCAGCCGACTCGGCGTCGGCCATCTGAATCCGTTTTTCGCCCGTTACGGCCCCCACACCCTCCGTAAACCGGCTCACCAAGCGGCTCACGGCCTCTGTGTTGAGCTGCGTGTTGGCATCGGTAAAAATGGTGATGGGCGTTTGCACCTCGCTCATGGCCCGGTTCATAGCCGCAATTTTGCCCAAACGTTGACTCCCCGACAGAATACGGAGGTTAGGTATCTCCTGCCGGGCCAGGAACTCAGCCGAGCCATCAGTTGACCCTTCCACCACAAACAGAAAGTGCAGTCGGTCGGCCGGGTAATCCTGAGCGAGGCAGTTACGGAGCTTGGCGGGCAAATAATCGGCTTCGTTGTAAGCCGGCACCACCATGGTTACGTGCGGTAACTCTGCAGGTTGGCTGTTTTGGTACCGGTTACCGCGCAGTTTTACGAGCACCCAGGCCACAAGGCCGTACCCCAGATAGGTGTAAAACACCACAAAGCTCAGCCCCGCAAATAAACCCACCAGTATGTAATAGAATGCAGTCATGGATGAGGGTGGAATAGGTGTTATACGGGCGACGTACTTCCTGAAGTCAGGTTCCAGAACACGCCACGCGCAAAGGCTCTGGCATGGGCAAACTGCCCTTTCAGGGCGTATGTAAGCAGATGCTTGGGCAGCACAGCCCCGGCAAAAAAGGCGTAAAATGCAGCTCGTTGGGCAGGTGAGCCATGCCGACGCATGAACAGAATCCGGTTACGGGTCAGGTAGTACGTTTTGAGCGTACTATGCCGACCTACCGAAACCGACTCTTTGTGCAAAATGGTAGCCGACGGCTGGTAGTAGATCTGATACCCGGCGTTTCGGATGCGCTGCGACCAGTCGAGCTCTTCGTAATAAAGGAAAAACTGCTCGGCAAACCGCCCTACCTGCTCCACCACCTTCCGGCTCACGAGCATGGCGCAACCGTGCGCAAAAGGGGTAGGCCCCGGCTGGTCGAACTGCCCCTGATCGGTTTGGTTGCAACCCACCATATGCGCCGTTCCGGTTAGCATATTCATGGCTCCATACCCGGCATATTGCAACAGCCGGGGGTTATCGAAATAGCTGATTTTGGGGCATACCACGCCCACCAACGTCGACTCCTCAAACGGCCGAAGCAATTCATGCAGCACGTTGGGGGTCAGCTCCGTATCGTTATTGACAATAAAAAAGTACTCCCCACGCGCGTGCTGCATCCCCAGATTATTGCCACCCGTAAAGCCCAGATTCACCTCACTCCGCACCACGTGTGCCCACGGGTACAGCGCCATATCGACCTGACTGTTCAGGCTCGGCTCCGACGCATTGTCGACAACAATCACTTCATAATTCGGGTACGCCAGCGCCCGCACCGACTCCAGAAACTGCCGGGTTGTTTCGGCCTGATTGTAGTTGATGGTCACCATCGACACGAGCGGGGCCTTATCGCCTACACGTTTTCCTTCTGCCATAAGCTAAAGAGAGTCCGCCACATGATAAATAGGTCTGTTTTGAACGAGAAGGTTTGGGCGTACTCAATGTCGAGAGCGGTTCGTTCGCGGTCCGACATAGGCCCCTGCCCCTTAGCCCGCTTTTTTACCTGCCAGAGCCCCGTGAGGCCAGCCGGCCCGGCAAATCGCTGCGCCGACTCGTTGGTGGTCAGCTTTTCCGCTTCGTACAGGGGTAAGGGCCGGTTACCTACCACCGACATATCGCCCAGCAGTACATTGAGCAGTTGCGGTAGCTCGTCGATACTGCTATTGCGCAAAAACGTACCCAGGCGCGTAATACGGGGGTCGTTTCGGAACTTCATAAACTTGGCCGCTTCTTCGTTTTCGCGCAGGTACAGCTTCTCGCAAATCAGCCGGTTCTGGTCGAAGAGTGGCTGCTGGCACGCAACACCCCGCTCGCGGCAGGCACTGCACAAAAACGTGGATGAGCCGGTGGCCGGGTCTTCCGAATCGGCCGGTTGCGGGCTTTTGGCATAGATATTGGAGCTGGCCAGGCTCGTGATTTCCTGGTCGGCCCGGACCCGCATTGTCCGAAACTTATACATGTTGATGATCCGGTAGTTGGTACCAGCTCGGGTAGAGCGATAAAAAACCGGCCCTCTCGAATCGAGTTTAATCAGAATGGCGACGAGCAGCAGGAGTGGTGAAAGCAGGATCAGAGCTACTGATGACACCAGCACATCCACAGCGCGTTTCCACCAGGGCAACCGGAACACAAAGGCCGTCTGCCCCCCAACCGGAGCCGGGGCCTGCTTCAATCGGTCATAGACCTCCGTGTAATAATCTACTTGTTGCCGAATACGTTTGTCAGGCTCCTCCGCGTCAATAATATCCATAACTCCTGGGGTTGATGAAACTCTAACGATCTGCCTGTCAAGCTCTCTCGTCAACAAAACGGGCACCGACACCAGCATTCGGTTTGTCCGAACCAGGGTCAATACACCAAAACTGCTTTGTTGGTCTACAATAATCAGATCTACCGGAGTAGCGCCGACCAACCACAGTTCTGCGTGTTTTGTATTCCGAAAACGCGTGAGCAAGCATGATCCGCCCAATGAATCGATGAGTCGATTCACGATATAGTCGTCTTCCTCGATCAGGAGAAGACTGGGCTTTATCGAACTATTCACAAAACAAGGAGGCTGTATAACGAGGACTTAGCACCGTGATGCTGGCACAGATATTGCTGTGTTTTTACCAGACAATTGCACACACGGGCTATCTAACCAATCAGGCACTTTGCGACACACTGTACCCACGCGAGAAAATCGACAGGAAGCGAGACTTGGGCTGCCAGGCGCTTTTGGGTTCGGCACGGTCCAGATCGGCCACCATCCGCTCGTCGGTTTGGGGAACCGTCCGGCGCAGGAGTGCATTGAGTTTGGCCTTCACTTCGAGGGGGTTGAACGGCTTGGAGATAAAACTGTCAACGCCTTGTTCAAGACACTCAATTCGGGTGTCGCTGGAGGTAGCACTGGAAAGTATAACAATTGGCGTATGAGCAATAAGTTTACTCATACGAATCAGTTTCGTGATTTCGAGACCGCTGAAAAATGGAAGATTCAACTCGGTAAGCACACAATCGTACCGATTTCCCTGAATTAATAGCCGAGCCGCGTCCTGACCTGTGTTAACAACGGTTATCTCAAAGTCCTTTTCAAGCGTTTGCGTGAGAATACCGGCTACATAGGTACTTTCATCTACTATGAGTAGTTGGAACTTCGGTTTCATTGTATGGATTTTTTAAAGATGGGTTAGATCTGTCCATTTAGACTATTTTATATATACCGAGTAACTCATCTTAAGATCACAATTTGTCCTATTTCGAACAAGTGGTCTTTTTGATAGCATTTTTTCTATAAGTCGCTATATATTTCTACACAACAGTACCTGTAAGTAGCTTTAAAAGGCACATAATTAATTTGTTCTTAATGCTATTTCAGCGACAAAAGCTATCAGATTTTATTACTATACCAAGATCATTTTGTAACCAATACGAGTAACGATAGGGCATATTCTCTGCATTACGGGCCTACTCACTAAGTAAAAAAGCCGGGTTTTCACCCGGCCTTCACAGCATTTCGTACTCCAATAAATTGAGTATTAGCTAACAGTAGCTCCGTTCCAAACCCCCTTGCTGGGTGGCAGCATGGCCAGGGCTCCGTCGCGGTCTTCGGCCATCAGAATCATACCTTGCGACTCCAGCCCCATCATCTTGCGCGGAGCCAGATTGGCCAGAAACGTTACCTGCTTTCCGATCAGATCTTCGGGTGCGAAGTGCTTGGCGATACCGCTCAGAATCTGGCGGCCACCCATCCCATCGTCGACCCGTAATTTGAGCAACTTATCACTTTTAGGTACCCGCTCGGCTTCTGTAATCGTACCGATCCGAATATCCATTTTGGCAAAATCGTCGTAGGCAATCTCGCCTTTGAGGGTGGGTACCTCTTTGGTAGCTAACTCGTTCATGCGTTTAGCGTCGTGTAATTTTTGAATCTGTCGATTAATCACATCGTCTTCCAGCTTCTCAAACAGAAGACTGCTTTGGCCCAGCGTGTGCCCTTCGGTGAGCAGGTCGGCTTTCCCGGCATTGAGCCAGGTCAGAATATCCTTGTCGAGGACCTCGGCATTCAGTTGCTGCCGGAGCTTACGGGCCGTAAACGGCAGGAAGGGCTCGCACAGAATACTCAGATTGGCCGTGATCTGCAACGCAATGTGCAGAATGGTCTGGGCGCGGTTCACATCAGTTTTGACGACCTTCCAGGGTTCGGTTTCGGCCAGGTACTTATTGCCCAGCCGCGCCAAATCCATCAGGTGCATGAGAGCCTCCCGGAAACGATACTGCCCAATGGCCTGCCCGATGCGGTCGGGGTACTGCGCCAGTTCGTTGAGCACCACGTGGTCGTACTCAGTCAGGTCGGCGAGGGTAGGCACCCGGTTGTCGCAGAATTTCTGGGTCAGTACGAAAGCCCGGTTCACAAAGTTTCCGAATATCCCCACCAGCTCGGCGTTGTTGCGGGTCTGGAAATCCTTCCACGTAAACTCAGAGTCTTTAGTTTCGGGGGCATTGGCCGCCAGCACATACCGGAGCACATCTTCTTTGTTGGGCATTTCGTCCAGATACTCGTGCAGCCAGACAGCCCAGTTGCGCGAGGTACTGATTTTGTCGCCCTCCAGATTCATAAACTCATTGGCGGGTACGTTGTCGGCCAGAATATAGCTGCCTTCGTGCATCAGCATCGCGGGGAAAATGATGCAGTGAAACACGATATTGTCTTTGCCGATAAAGTGTACCAGCTTGGTGTGCTCGTCGCGCCAGTACAGTTCCCAGTCGCGGCCCTGCTCGGCAGCCCACTCCTTGGTCATCGAAATATAGCCGATGGGCGCATCGAACCACACATACAACACCTTACCGTCAGTATCAGGCAAAGGCACGCTGATACCCCAGTCGAGGTCGCGGGTCATGGCGCGGGGACGCAGCCCTTCTTTGAGCCACGACTGACACTGCCCAAATACGTTGGTTTTCCACTCCGGGTGGCTGTTCACGTATTCTTCAATCCGGGGCTGCATCCGGTCGAGGGGCAAGTACCAGTTTTTGGTCGATTTCAGCACGGGTTTTGCTCCCGACAGCATCGACCGCAACGGTTCTTTCAACTCGGTGGGGCTGAGGGTTGAGCCGCACCGTTCGCACTGATCGCCGTACGCATTTTCGTTGCCGCATACCGGGCACACGCCCACAATGTAGCGGTCGGCCAGAAACTGCTTCGCGGTTTCGTCGTAATACTGTTCGGTTACCTCCTCCGTGAAATTACCGCCCTTGTACAGGTTCAGAAAGATTTCCTGCGAGGTTTCGTGGTGAATTTTGTTGGAAGTCCGGGAATAGATATCGAACGAGATCCCGAAATCTTCAAACGACTTTTTGATTTGGGTATAGTACTTATCCACCACCTGTTGCGGGGTGATACCCTCTTTCTGAGCCCGGATCGTGATCGGCACCCCATGTTCGTCGGTACCACTGATAAAGGCTACATCTTTACCCGTTGCCCGAAGGTAACGCACGTAGATGTCGGCCGGAAGGTAGCAACCAGCAAGGTGCCCGATATGGATAGGGCCGTTTGCATAGATAAGGGCTGCCGTTACGGTATATCGCTGCGGATTTTCTAACATGATAGGAGATTGCGCGCCGGTGCACCCGAACAAGCGGCCTCGTGGTGCCACCCATGCCGGCTACTGGCAACTAATTTCTGCAAAATTAGCAATTCGGCACCGAGGATTGTTAAGTTTACCAAAACAGGGTCGAATCGCTATGGAATATACCCACAGGGACCTTAATATGTTCCCGGTTGGTTATATAGTCACCGGACGGTGGCGTTTTGAGTCCCCCTTTCATAGCACCGACCGCTTTTTTGCATGGATTCATCGATACCCCCTAGAACCGTATTCATAACCGGTGCTACCGGCTTTATAGGGTCACATATAACCCGGCGCTACCTGGCAGCCGGGTACCGGGTCGAGGCTCTCACCCGCTCGGCAGGACACACGGGCTTACTCGCCGATGTAGCCGATCAGATTCACTGGCACGAAGGTGATATACTCGATATTCCCTCGCTCGAAGCCGCCCTGCACGCCAAACGCGACACCCCTACTCTCGACGTGATTCACGCGGCCGCTATTGTTTCGTTTGTGCCGAAGGATCAAACCCGCATGACCAAGGTCAATGTAGAGGGGACCGCCAATGTGGTTAATGTATGCCTGAAAGCGGCTGTTCGGAAGTTAGGCTACCTGAGTTCGGTAGCTGCGCTGGGCCGCCCGGCCAACAAGACCCGTACCACCGAGCCCATCCGGATTGATGAGAGCCAGAAATGGGAAGATTCACCCAATAACTCGGCCTATGCCAAGAGTAAGTACCGGGCGGAGCTGGAAGTTTGGCGGGGCGTAGCGGAGGGGCTCCCCACCGTGATGGTGAACCCGAGTATTGTGCTGGGTGAGGGCGACTGGAACCGGAGCAGTGTACAGCTTTTCAAATACGTGAACGACGAAAAACCATTTTATCCGGCCGGATTAGTCAACTACGTTGATGTACTCGATGTAGCCGAAGCCCTTTTCCAGCTTATGGAGGCCAATTCGCTCACCGAAGACCGGTTTATTCTGAACGCGGGCACGATTCCCTACCGCGAATTGTTAGAACAGATGGCGGCAGCCCTCAACAAACGGCCACCCCGAATCCGTATAGCTCCCGCACTGACGCAGTTGCTTTGGCCGCTGGAAAGTATCCGCGCCCGACTGACGGGCAAAGCCCCGCTCATCACCCGCGAAACAGCACGGTCGGCCAGTTCGTGGTACGCATTTGATGGACAGAAAATCAACCAGACAATTGATTTTCAATACCGCCCACTTTCAGAAACCCTGACACGCGCGGCCCGAGCTTTCACCGGGCTGTAATTTTTTAATTCCGGGCGTTGCAGATTCTGTTTTTGTACTTATATTTCTTACAGTTTGGGATAGTTCGCGCTTCTGGTGCGGCCCCTATCCCCCGAACATAACCCATTGAGGACTCAACATGGAGCAAGAGTTTGAAGAAAGAGAAGGTGATATAAATGATTCTCTCCGGCGGTTTGAGGCCATGCTGGTTAAGCAGGAGCGTCAGTTTTTTGACCTTGACGTCTATGAGCGATTCGTTGAGCACTACCTGGGTGAGGGCGACCTCGAAAAAGCCTTCCAGGCCGCTGAAGCCGGCCTCGAAAACTTCCCCTACGCCCTTGAGCTGATGCTCGATAAGGCGCAGATTCTGGCCAATTTCAGCCGATTTGATGAGTCGCTCGAACTGCTGGAGCGGGCGGGGCTGTTTAACCCCGGTGACCTCGACGTGCAGTACATGCAGGGCACGGTGCTGAACATGGCCGGGCGGTTTGAAGAGTCAGTGCAGGTCCTGGAAGACATGCTCGACAATACCGACGACAAAGACGATATCTATTTTCAGATCGGACAGAGCTACCAGAACTGGGGTAAGTACGACGAAGCCATCAACTGCTACAAGAAGGCCATTGACCTCAACATGGCCAACGAAAACGCGCTCTACGAACTGTCGTTTTGCTTTGACGTAACGGGCGAGCTCGAAGCCAGCCTGCCGTACTACAAAGGGCTGATTGACAAAGACCCGTATTCGTACCATGCATGGTATAATCTGGGGATTACGTACAGCAAGCTCACCCGGTTTGAAGAAGCCGCCGAAGCCTACGAGTACGCGACAATCATCAAAGACGATTTTGCCTCGGCCCACTTCAATCTGGGCAATACCTACATGAACCTGGGTCAGTTTGAAAAGGCCGAAGGTTGCTACCGGACTACCCTGCTGCACGAAGAGCCAACCGCTGATACCTACTGCCACCTCGGGGCCAGTCTGGAAAAGCAGGATCGCCTGCCCGAAGCTATTCGGGAGTACCGCGAGGCTGTTCGGCTCGATAACATGTGGGACGAAGCCTGGTACGGTATCGGGGTTTGTTTGAGCGAATCGGGCAAGTGGTACGAGGCTCTGCCCTTTCTGCAAAAAGCCATCAAGCTCAACGACAATAACGCGGAGTATTACCTCGCGCTGGCCGAAACCGAGTACAAAATCGGTAATGTGGTATCGAGTGTAGAAGCCTTCGAAAAGGCGGCCTCGGTCGACCCGTCGAATCCCGACGTGTATCTGGTCTGGTCGCTGGTGCCGTTTGATCAGGGCAACTTCGACAAAGCCAATGATATTATTCAACTGGGCCTGGAGGAGTTACCGAAAGAGGCTGACCTGTACTACCGCTCAGCAGTGTATCTAATTCACGCGGGCATGTACCGCGAGGCCCTGATACAGCTCGAAGCGGCCCTGACTCTGGATTATAACGGCCACCTGCAACTCTTTGAGTTTTTCCCGGAGCTGGAAAAGCAAAAAGCTCTGTACAAAATCATTCAGCAATATAAAGCTGAGTAACAGAGCGATACCGATACTCTACGCAAAGAGTAGGTAGTAAATAGTTTTTGAAAACATAACCCGATTCAAACCGTATGGGCTGAATCGGGTTATTTATTTTACGGCATATGCACTTATGTGCGTAGACATTTCGTCGTGATCAGTAAAGTTTTCCAAATTTAATTTCGTCAACCAACTAACCTATGCGCAAGTTCTATAACCTGAAGCGGCTAACCTTAACCGCTTCGCTACTGCTACTGTCAGTAGCTGCCACATTCGCCCAGCGAATTAGCGGGCGTGTCACCGATGCCCGCACTAAAGAGGCCCTGGCCGGTGTCACGGTCCTGGCTACCGGTACCACACAGGGTGCCACTACCGATGGTAGCGGCAATTACATTCTGCCGCTGAAAGCAGCCGGAACATATACCATTCGGTTTAGTGCGATCGGCTCCGAAACCCGTGAATCAAAAGTGCCGGTAGGCTCTGGTGAGTCGGTCGTGTTGAACGTCGAACTGACCGAGTCAAATGCAAGCCTCAGCGAAGTAGTAGTGGTAGGTTCGCGCTCAACGCAGGTACGCACGAGCGTCGAAACCGTTGCCCCGGTCGACGTAATCCAATCACGCGATTTGGCCGCCACCGGACAGGTTGAACCAACCCAGCAGCTGAACTTTGTGGCCCCTTCGTTCAATTCGTCGCGGCAGACCGTAGCCGACGGAACCGATCACATTGATCCGGCCACCATTCGCGGTCTCGGCCCCGATCAGGTGCTGGTTCTGCTCAATGGCAAGCGCCGACACAATCAGGCGCTGGTCAATGTCAATGGAACCATCGGGCGCGGCTCGGTGGGTACCGACCTGAATGCCTTGCCCGCCACCGCTCTGGAACGCGTTGAAGTACTGCGCGACGGAGCCGCATCGCAGTATGGTTCCGACGCCATCGCCGGGGTTATCAACCTTCGGCTAAAAGAAAAAATCGGCACCTCGGTCAATGCGCAATTTGGTCAGCAATATGCCGGCGACGGCCGGGTGTTGCTATTGGGCGTGAACCACGGTTTCCGGCTGGGGAAAGAAGGGGTGTTGAGTGTAACGGTTGAAGGTCGCAGCCGCGAAGCCACCAACCGCGCTGGTACCTACACCGGGCCGGTGTACTTCAACTGGGTCAACAACGGGGTTGTTAATCAGGCTTTGCGGGCACAAGACGAAGCCCGTATTGCACAACGGGGCTTCAGCCGGGAAAACAACATGCAGATTGGTAACTCGGCTGTCGACAACATTGCTACGTTTATCAATATGCGCCTACCGGTAAGTAAAACCGCCACTTTTTACGCCAACGGCGGCTACAACTACCGACGCGGTATTGCTGCGGGCTTCTACCGTTACCCATTCCAGAATACGCAGATCGACACAACGATATACCGGAATGGATATCTGCCGCAAATCCAATCGACTATTCAGGATTATTCGGGTACGGCCGGTTTGAGCGGCAAGAGCGAATCGGGCTGGAACTGGGACGTTAGTGCGGTGTATGGTGGTAACCAATTCCGGTTCGATGTAAAAAACTCCCTGAACGCTTCGCTGGCGCGGGCTACTACCCGCCCCGACCGGACGCAGTCGGAGTTTTACGCAGGTACACTCCGGTTTAATCAGCTTACGACCGATGCGGGGGTATCGCGTGATTTTGGCAGTCAGTTGGGGCTGAACTCGTTCAACGTAGCGGGGGGCCTTTCGTACCGGGTAGACAACTACCAGATTTCAGCTGGCGAAGAAACCTCGTGGCAGAGCTACAACCAGGCTCCACCGGCTACTCAGTTTGCGGCCGGGGCGCAGGTATTTCCGGGTTTCCGGCCCACCAATGCTGTTAATGCCACCCGGAATGTGTTTGCGGCCTATGTCGATGTTGAAAGCGACATTACCAGCCGGTTGTTGCTGAACGCGGCTACCCGGTTCGAAAATTACTCTGACTTTGGGGGCAACGTAGCCTGGAAGGTAGCCGGCCGCTACAAAATTGTGGACGAAATTCTGTCGATTCGGGGGAGTATCTCAACAGGTTTCCGGGCACCCTCTATGCATCAGCGGCTGTTCAGCGCGGTATCAACACAGTTTGTGAATGTGGGCGGTACGCTGACCCCCTTACAGGTAGGAACCTTCCGTAACGGCGAAGCGATTGCCAATGCCTTCGGGATTCCACAGCTGAAGGCCGAACGCTCGTTGAACTACGCCCTCGGGCTTACATCGCGGCCGGTCTCGAACCTGAGCATCACGGTGGATGCTTACCAAATTGATATTACCGACCGGATTGTGTTGACCGGACAGTTTCAGCGGGGCACAAGCACCTCTGGACAGGTCGTAACTGGTATTCTCGACGGAGCCGGGGCCCGCGATGTGAACGCAGCGGCTTTCTTCACCAATGCCATCAACACCCGCACCCGCGGTCTGGATGTAGTGGTCTCAACCAGCCCCAGAATCAACACGGGCAAGCTGGACCTGACGCTGGCGGCTAACTTCAACCGCACCGAGATCACTGAACTACGCGGCACAGAGCGTATTCCGAATGACAATACCTTCGGAAACGTACTGTTCAACCGGCAGCAGCGGGGTTTCATCGAATTAGCCAATCCGCGCAGCAAAATAACCCTTGGGGCCAACTACACGATCAATAAACTGCGCTTCAATGTCCGCGCTACGCGATTCGGAGAAGTGGCGGTTCGCGATCCGTCGAACGCGGCCCTCGATGAGACGTACAGCCCCAAAATTGTGACTGACATCAACATTGGCTACGCGCTGACCAAGGCTATCACCATTGCAGTTGGTGCCAACAATGCGTTGGATGTGTACCCCGACAAGATTAAAAACACGCAGGCATTTGTGTCTCCTCCACTCGACAATACGTCTTTTGGCCGGTTTGTGTACAGCCGTAATGCCACGCAATTTGGGTTCAACGGGGGCTATTACTTTGTAAACCTGACGGCTAACTTTTAAGGCACATTGTAATCCATGCGCCAACGGGCAACAGCTCATAACTAATGCCAACCTAAACGGGTTAACTCTTGTAGTTAGCCCGTTTTTTTATGGATTTGCTTCGCCTTGCCCTCGACTGGACACCCAATACTAATCATACTGGATTTTATGTGGCATCGGCACTCGGCTATTACCGGGATGCCAACCTCACGGTGGAAATCACCTCGCCCGATGTGGATAAGTACAAACAGACACCCGCCCGTCGGCTGGCGAAAGGGGAGGTTGATCTGGCTGTGGTGCCCTCGGAGAGTATCATAAGTTTCCACACCACTACCCCCAACGTGCCACTGGTAGCGGTGGCGGCTATGCTAGCCCGTGATGCCAGTGCGATTGTGACACTCCAGCAAAGCGGCCTCGAACGCCCTGCTCAACTCGATGGAAAAGTCTATGGCTCGTATGGGGCCCGGTTTGAGGACGATATTGTCCGGCAGATGATTCGCAACGATGGCGGCCGGGGCGTGATTGCCACCCACAAGCCAACCCGGCTCAATTTGTGGCAAGCCCTGCTCACCAACGAGATCGACGCTACCTGGATCTTTCTGCCCTGGGAAGGTGTAGAGGCCACGTTGCATGACGTGCAACTCAACCGGTTCCTGCTCGACGACTACGAAATTCCGTACGGGTATAGCCCCCTGCTGGCCACCCGGCAGGACCTGATCGACCAAAAAGCCGATGTGCTACAACGGTTTGTGGAAGCAACGGCGGCTGGCTTTCGGTTGGCCGTCGAAAAGCCCGACGAAGCCGCGCACCTGCTCTGCAAAACCAGTGGGCACCCCACCCTGGCCGACGAAGGGTTTGTGGAACTGAGCCAGCAGACAGCCTCAGGTTATTACCTCGACACGGCGGGGCAGTGGGGCGTTATGCGCCGGGAGGTTTGGGTTCAGTTTGTCAACTACCTCATCCGGCACCGCCTGATTGTGAACCGCGATGGGGAGATCGTGATGAGCCTCGACATCAACAAGCTTTTCACCAACCAGTTTGTCGAGTCGCTACCCGCCGTCCGAACAGTTTAGCGAACAAAGCCGGACTGCCGGTGTTTTTTCTCAACTAATAAAGCCAACAGATAGAAAATTACGCGGGCAGAATAGGTTGTATACCCACAAGGTGCAGAAAATAAGAAATGGTAGCCGAACGCCCCGCGAGTGGGAAGGTGGTGGGCCTAAGCCCTGGCCGACCCGATACGGCTACCATAACTACAGCTAATTTAGTTATTTTTTCAATTCATTCAGTTCGAACAAGTACCCATCGGGGTCAGGAAAATAGATCTGTACAACGCCATCAAACCGAACCTGTTTGTGGTAGGTGATGGCCCGCTGTTTCAGGAAAGCCTCTGACTGGGCAATGTCGGCCACGAATAAAGCAATATGGCTTCCGTTTTTGTCGTGCGTAAACTCGGTATTCCGCCCGGCCAGTAGATGAATCTGCTGCCCCTCACCCACATCGAACCACGAGCGAATGGCTTTCAGGTTGTCGGGGACCGGAATAGACTTGAGCCCGAGTACTTCTTTGTAAAATTGCGTACTGGCCTGTATATCTTTCACGTGCAGGGCCAGATGATTGTGCCGAACAACCCCCAGACTTTGCTGCCCCAATACGGCCTGCGCAAAAAACACCTGAGCACACAAAAAGAGACTACATATAATCGTTTTCATGACCACTGAATTGGCTTAATTTTCCTTTCAAGAAACAAATCCGGGGTTGGTTCTACTATCAGCGATTCAAATTTGGCCGAGCCGGGCCTACCTACCCTCCGCTATCTGACCTCACGCCATTCGTGCTCAATTGGCGTAATGAGGTTGTTGACCGGGCTTGTCCATATAGGGTAATTTGGTGGACCCCATCGTTTCGGGTAATCGGCGACAGGCGTGAATATCACCACCGGAAGGTTTGCAGATCTTACAGAATGGCACTAAATTTGTAATCTGCATTGTAAAACCGTGAAGCATCAGCGCATCATATTGGTCCGTTCGGTTAGCCTGCTACTGGTTAGCTTGCTGCTGTTCCTGGCTGGTTGGGGTCATTCCTCAACGGGTCATGAAATAGCCGGCAAAGCACCCGTACAGAAAACCGAAGCCGCTCAGAAAGCAGGCAAGACCAATGCGCCCGCCGAAACGCAGATTAGTGCGGCCGCGTTTGAAGCCGTTGTTACCCCAGCTACTTCCTTCGATTTTGAGCAGCCTTTCTGGTTGCTGCCTCCGCCAATCATGGCGGTTTTGCTGATGCTGGCAGCCGGTACAATTCGGTTGTTGCTCACCGAGCCTTACTTTTATTTCGCTTATTTCCGGCACGTATTCGGCCACTTTATTGCCCCCAACGCCCCGTAGTCGGGCCCATTCGTGACCCTGTCGGCACGTTTATTCTCCGTGTCGGGCTGTCACATTCCATTCTTCAGTAACAATCCATTTTTCCAATCGGAATCAGTACCCTTCGTTCCGCTTCGTGGCTACCTCCAGATGCGTACGTTGAGCGACTCGCTGCATTCCTCCAATTAGTGTCTTCTGTAGAAAGACCATGCAAAACAAAACCGGAATACTTATCCTGACGGGTGTCATTGCGCTGCTGAGCGTTTACTACCTGTCGTTTACGTTCGTCTCGCGCAGTATTAAAGAAGACGCGACGGCCTTCGCCACCACTAAGTCGGGCGATATTGACCTGAGAAAGAAACAGCGGTATCTTGACTCACTCTGGAAAGAGCCCGTTTATCTGGGCAACACGCTTCAGGAAGTGACCGAGCGCGAACTCGGCCTGGGTCTTGACCTCCAGGGGGGTATGCACGTAGTACTCGAAGTAACCCCCGCCGACATTTTGCGCGGTTTGGCCGGCAACACCCGCGACCCCAAGTTCAACGAGGCTATCAAGAAAGCACAGGAAGCGCAGAAATCGAGCCGCGCCAGCTTTGTTGATCTGTTCGTGGATGCCTACAAAGAGGTATCGCCGGGCAACAAACTGGCCAGCCTGTTTGCTACCAGTGCCAACCGGGGTAAACTGAGCTATCAGTCGACTGATACTGAGGTACGTCGGGTACTGAACGAGGAAGTTGAAGGCGCTATTGGCCGGGCTTTCCAGATTATTCAGGCTCGTGTCGACAAATTCGGGGTGTCGAACGCCAACGTTCAGCGCCTGCCGGGTACGGGTCGGGTACTTATCGAGCTGCCGGGTGCTGATAACCCTGAGCGTATTCGCCGACTGTTGACCGGTGCGGCCAAGCTTGAGTTCTGCGAGGTGTACCAACTGGGCGAAATCTCGGCCGGTATCGAAGGCTTAGGCGCTTACCTGCTTCGTGAAGAGGCCGCTCGCAAAGCTGCTCAGACGGCTGCTCCTGCATCGGGTACGGCCGCTAAAGGTGATTTGGCTTCTCAGCTGGCAAGCGGTGCTAAAGGCGACTCAACCAAAGCCGACTCAGCAGCCACAGGCTCAGCCCTGACCCAATTGTTTGTCCCTGTATCGCAGAACCAACTGGGTGTTTACCTGAAAGATACGGCTCGTGCCAACGCCGTTTTGAACAACCCCGAAGTGCGGGCTCTGTTCCCGGCCGACATGGTGTATTCATGGGATCGCAAAGGCTTTACCACCACCGACAACCGCGAGATTCTGCCGATCTACTTCCTGAAGAAACCCGGTGGTCAGGCTCCGCTCGAAGGCGATGTGATTACCGATGCAGCCAACGATTATGACGAAGCGGGTCGCCCTGAGGTGACCATGAACATGAACGCAACGGGTGCCCGTAAGTGGGCTGCTCTGACGGCAGCCAACGTAGGCCGGCCCGTAGCCATCCTCCTCGACAATCAGGTGTACACCGCCCCCAACGTTCAAAACGAAATTACGGGTGGTCGCTCAAGCATCACGGGTCAGTTTACGGTTGAAGAAACCAAAGACATGGCCAACGTACTGAAGGCCGGTAAACTGCCTGCTCCTACTACCATTGTGGAAGAGAGCATTGTAGGTTCTACGCTCGGCTCAGAGGCTATCAGCGCCGGTATTATTTCGTCGCTGGTGGGCTTGCTCATCGTACTGGCGTTCGTGGTCATCTACTACGGAAGCGCCGGTGTCATTGCCGACATTGCCCTGATCGTAAACATGTTCTTCCTGCTGGGCGTTATGGCGGCCGTACCAGGCACCGTACTGACTATGCCGGGTATTGCGGGTATCGTACTGACCATTGGTATGTCGGTTGATGCGAACGTACTGATTTTTGAGCGGATCAAAGAAGAACTGGCGCTGGGCAAGCCGTTTAAGCAAGCCATTGCCGACGGTTTCCGGAATGCATACTCGTCGATCTTCGATTCAAACATCACCACCCTACTCACTGGTTTTATCCTGCTGCTGTTTGGTACAGGTCTGATTCGTGGCTTCGCCGTAACGCTGGTGATTGGTATCTTCACGTCATTGTTTGCAGCTATCCTGATCACCCGTCTGATTTTGGACTCGTACACAGAGAGCGGCAAAACACTGGCGTTTTCGGTAGGCTGGACTAAGAACCTCTTTAAAGATTCGAACTTCGACTTCGTTTCGCACCGTCGTATCTACTACATCATTTCGTCGACAATTATCGGACTGGGTATTATCTCTGTTCTGATAAAGGGCTTCGGCCTGGGTGTCGATTTCAAAGGTGGTCGTTCGTACGTGGTTCGGTTTGAGCAACCCATTGCTACAACCGATGTACGAGACGCGCTGGAAGCCCCGCTGGGTGGTGCTCCTGAGGTGAAGACCTACGGTGGTACGGGGGTTAACTCCGATCAGGTAAAGATTACGACCAGCTACATGATCGATAACGACTCGCCCGATTCAGACAAGCAGGTAGAAGCCGCTGTAAATGGCGGGCTGGCTAAAATCAGCGGTAACAAAGCGAGCATCGAAAGCTCGCAGAAGGTAGGACCTACCATTGCCAACGACCTGATTGTATCGGCCTTCTGGTCGATTCTGCTGGCAGTAGCCGTTGTATTCACCTACATTCTGATTCGATTCAAGAAGCTGGCCTTCGGATACGGTGCGTTGGTGGCCTTGTTCCACGATGTACTCATCATTCTGGCTATCTTCTCGATCTTTAACGGCATCCTGCCGTTCTCCCTCGACATCGACCAGGCCTTTATCGGCGCCCTGCTCACTATCATGGGTTACTCGATGAACGATACGGTTGTGGTCTTCGACCGGGTTCGCGAGTACCTGAACGAAAGCAAGGGTAAGAAAGAAAGCATCGCGACGATTATCAACAACGCTCTCAACAGCACCCTGAGCCGCACGGCCGTAACGGGTCTGTCGACGATGCTGGTACTGGTGGTGCTCTTCCTGTTTGGTGGTGCTACCATCCGGGGCTTCTCGTTCGCTATGTTGATCGGGGTAATTGTGGGTACCTACTCATCGCTGTTCGTAGCTACTCCGATTGTAGTTGACACCCTGAGCAAAGATCAGGACAAGCCAACTACGCCTGGTACTACCGCCCGGATTGATACGGTTCCGGCCGACTTTACGGACAACGTGGAGACGCCCGAAGAGTTTTCGGCAACGGCGGCTAAGAAAGAGAAGAAGGCTAAAACGCCCCTGATCCGCCCGTCGCAGTCATAACGTGTGCATTCTGAAAAAGCCGGGTGGTTTGTGCATCATCCGGCTTTTTTTGTCTTGCTGAATATTTCGCTATCTTGTTTGCTCGTTGTAGCAGCACAAAATTTCCTGAAACACTAATTCATCACAATAATCTTTCCTCTACATGGAAACAAAGATTAAACAGGTAGATACCAGCGTATGGCGTAAAAAACCCCTGGCTGCTTACGAGGCCGACATGAAAAAGAGCGAGCTCAAGCGAGTTTTGAGTCGTTGGGGCCTTACGTCGCTCGGTATTGGCGCTGTAATTGGAGGGGGTATCTTCGTTCTGACGGGTATTGCTGCTCACGACTGGGCCGGTCCGGCACTGGCTGTAGCGTTCATCATTGCAGGGATTGCCTGTACGTTTGCCGCTCTTTGCTACGCTGAATTTGCTTCCATTTTGCCAGTAGAAGGCTCCGCCTATGCGTACTCATACGGTACCGTGGGTGAAATTTTCGCCTGGTTTATCGGTTGGAACCTCATTCTGGAATACATGATGGGGGCCACAACGGTAGCCGTGAGCTGGTCGGGGTATTTCGAAAAACTGCTCCACCTCTTCGGTATTGACCCTCCGCTCTGGCTTATGAACGACCCGGTAACGGCTCAGGAAAAAGCCGAGAAACTGCGTGCGGCTGGCGAAGTCATTCCTGACTTTACGTTTGCTGTAAACCTGCCGGCCTTCCTGATTGTATGGGTGGTTACCTACATTCTGGTGAAAGGTATCAAAGAAGCCGCCAGCACCAACAACCTGATTGTAATTGTGAAAGTGGCTACGGTAATCTTTGTTATCATTGCCGGGGCTTTCTTTGTAGACGTAGCCAACTGGACGCCATTTATTCCTGATCCAGTTGTGGATGATTCTGGCCAAACCCATTATGGCTTTGATGGAATTGTGACAGCCGCTGGTATTGTGTTCTTTGCCTATATCGGTTTCGATGCCGTATCAACTCAGGCTGGCGAGGCCATCAACCCGCGCAAAGACGTTCCGTTTGCTATTATTGCCTCCCTGCTGATTTGTACGTTGCTGTACATTCTTGTCTCGCTTGTACTGACGGGTATGGTCAACTACAAAGATCTGGATCTGAAAGCTCCGGTAGCGCAGGCCTTCGCCGACGCTGGCTTGACGTGGGCGGTTTACCTGATCACGATTGCGGCCATTGCCGGTCTTACGTCGGTCATGCTTGTGATGATGCTCGGGCAGACTCGTATCTTCCTCGGCATGGCTAAAGATGGTCTGTTGCCCAAAAACCTGTTTGCTTCCATTCACCCTACTTTCAAAACACCCTGGAAGAGTACCATCTTCGTCGGTGCGATTGTTTCGGTAGTGGCCGCCCTGACGCCTATCGACAAGGTTTCGGAATTGTGTAGCTCAGGTACGCTGCTGGCCTTTGCCATGATTTGCGCGGCTGTCTGGATTCTGCGCGTGCGTGAACCAAACCTTGAGCGCCCCTACCGGACCCCCGCTCTGCCGGTTATTGCTACGCTTGGTATTCTGGCCAACCTGTACCTGATGTACAACCTCCGGACCGATACCAAAATCACGTTTGTGATCTGGGGAACCCTCGGCTTAATCGTGTATTTCCTCTACGGACGCCGTCACAGCAACCTGAACAACCCTTCTGAGTAAGATTGTTGCAGTTTTCTTAAACAGAAAAAGCCGCCCGACTATAGTCAGGCGGCTTTTTCTGTTAGTTACACTTGACAAGCGAAAAGTTTTGTTTAATTTTATGCCAAGGGAACTTAAACAAAGCCTGAGCGTTCATTTCCACAGTATGGGGTACGATTTCCACAGTTCCTCACTCCACAGTCTGTGAGATTGACAAACTGGCACAGTACGGGACCCTTTTTAACCCACTAATTTTGAGTCATTTACCCACTTTACGAGTGATATTTTCTTTTTTGAAAAACTTTGGTTGCGTTTTTGTCTAAACAAATACAGACTCGGTTCAACAAATAACACACTGAACAGCCATGACAGCGCTCGAATTCACTCATCATATTGGCAAAGTATCGAAATCACTTCGTCCCTTCGCCCTTCGCCTGACTAAAGACGTTGAAGATGCCAATGATCTGTTGCAGGACACGTTATTGAAAGCATTCACCAATCGTGACAAGTACACCGACGGTACCAACCTGAAGGCGTGGCTTTACACGATCATGAAAAATACATTCATTACCAACTATCAGCGGATGGTTCGGAAAAACACGTTCATTGACACAACCGACAACCTGCATTACATCAACACGATGGACAGCAGCACGGACAATGGCGCATATTCGACCTTCGCTCAGGAAGACATCAGCCGGGCAGTAAACAGCCTCGACGAAACATACCGCACGCCGTTTATGATGCACTTTCGGGGTTTCAAATACCACGAGATTGCCGCTAAACTGGACATCCCCATCGGAACTGTGAAAAACCGGATTCACATTGCCCGCAAGGAGCTGAAAGATAAATTGAAAGTTTATGCGTATTATGCTGCATAATCGTGTGACTTTTTACGAGGCCACTCGTATTATATCTTGATTGAGTAGTTTTTGGTTAAAAAAGAGGAAGGTTCCGAAAAGTTGGTTGTTTTGCGACCAACTTTTTTGGTTTTATATCAAACCAATGCCCCTGAATTAGGTTACCTCTTTACGGCCTTCGCCAATTATTTTTTAGCTTGGCCGGTACCTACCTAAAAACTGACTTAACCCGGCTCTCAGCCGGATCGTACATATGCCTAAACGGGTAATTGTGATTGGGGCCGGTTTCGCCGGTCTGTCGGCGGCTACAAGTCTGGCCAATAAAGGATACGACGTCACAATTTTAGAGAAGAACGAAATGGCCGGCGGGCGAGCCCGCGTCTTTCAGGCGTCTGGATTTACGTTCGATATGGGACCAAGCTGGTATTGGATGCCCGACATCTTCGAAACGTACTTCGCCCGGTTCGGCAAGAAGCCTTCCGATTACTACAACCTGATTCGGTTAGACCCCTCCTACTCGGTTATTTTCGGCCCAGACGAAGCGGTTGACCTGCCTGCTGACATGGACGGCCTGAAACGCCTGTTCGAATCCATCGAACCCGGCAGCGGTGCCCGGCTGGAGGAATTTTTACGGCAGGCCGCTTATAAATACGACGTTGGTATTCATAAGTTCGTTTGGAAACCAAGCCGGTCGATTACCGAATTTATGAGCTTGAAGCTCCTGTACGACGTGGCTCGGCTCGACGTGTTTCAATCATTTGCCAGCCACGCCCGCAAGTTTTTCAGCCACCCACGCCTGTTGCAGCTGATCGAGTTTCCGATTCTTTTTCTGGGTGCCACTCCGCAGAACACACCGGCAATGTATAGCCTGATGAACTATGCCGAAATGGCCATGGGCACCTGGTACCCTATGGGCGGCATGCACGAGATTGTAAAGGGAATGGTAAGCCTCGCGGAGGAGAAAGGTGTCAAGATTTTACTGAATCAGAACGTACAGCAAATCGAGCTGGCCCCTGGTAGCCTCGCGGCCCGCCGGATTGTCACGGACAAAGGTGTGTTTGAAGCCGATGTAGTAGTAGCGGGTGCCGATTACAACCATGTGGAAACAAAACTGGTTGACCCTCGCCTGCGTAATTACGACGACGCGTACTGGAAAAAACGCGTTATGGCCCCGTCATCGCTCTTATTTTATCTCGGTGTAAACAAGCGGTTGCCCAAGTTGCAACATCATAATCTCTTCTTCGACGAAGACTTCACGCTGCACGCCGAAGAAATTTATACCAACCCACGCTGGCCTTCGCGCCCGCTGTTTTACGCATCGGCCCCGTCGAAAACCGACCCCAGTGTGGCACCGGAGGGTTCCGAAAATCTGTTCCTGCTCATACCGGTCGCGCCCGACCTGACCGATGATGAAGCTACCCGCGAGAAATACTATCAGCTCATTATGGAGCGTCTGGAAGCCTACGTTGGCGAGCCCATCCGCGAGCACGTGGTGTACAAGCGTAGCTACGCCCACAGCGATTTCAAGGCCGATTATAATGCGTTCCGAGGCAATGCCTATGGTTTAGCCAATACGTTGCTGCAAACGGCCTTCCTGAAACCCTCGCTAAAAAACAAAAAAGTCACCAACTTGTTCTATACGGGGCAACTGACTGTTCCGGGGCCGGGCGTTCCGCCGTCTCTGATCTCTGGCTTGGTCGTGGCTGATGAAGTTGCCAGAGAATTTGCGTAGATTACAGTTTCTCCATCCTCCCGTACCCCCTACATGCTATGATGGCTTTATTTAACCAAACGGCACTGGAATGCAGTAAATTGATCACCGAGCACTACAGCACGTCGTTTACGCTCGGTATCAAAACGCTGGACCGTAAGTTTCACCTGCCCATTTACGCCATCTACGGCTTTGTGCGTTATGCCGACGAGATTGTGGATACGTTTCACGACTTCGATAAGAAAGAACTGCTCGACAAGTTCAGGCATGATACCTATGAAGCTATTGAAAAAGGAATCAGCCTGAACCCGGTGCTCCAGTCGTTTCAGTTGGTGGTTCGGCAGTATAACATTGAACGCGAGCTGATCGACGCCTTTCTGAAAAGTATGGAGATGGATCTGTATTTTCAGGAATACGACGATAGCGGCTACAACGAGTACATCTACGGCTCGGCCGAGGTGGTTGGGCTCATGTGCCTGCGTGTATTCTGCGAAGGCGATTGTGCCGAATACGACCGGCTGCGCGAGTCGGCCCGGAAGCTGGGAGCGGCTTTCCAGAAAGTGAATTTCCTGCGCGATGTAAAGAGCGATTATCAGGAGCGCGGCCGGACCTATTTTCCGGGTGTTGACTTCAATGATTTCTCGCGCGATGCCAAGCAACTGATCGAAGACGACATTCAACGCGACTTCGATGAGGCTTATATTGGTATCATGAACCTGCCCAAAGGTGCACGCATGGGCGTTTATCTGGCTTACACCTACTACCAAACCTTGTTCAACAAGATCAAGGCACTGCCCGTCACGAAGATTCAGAACGAGCGGGTACGAGTGCCCGATACGACCAAAATTGCCTTGCTGGCTCAGACCTATCTAAAGTACCGGCTGAACGTGATTTGAGGTAGGCAAGCTAAATGCCACTATCTTTGCTGAAAATAGCTTTTTTCAGTACGTATGGTAGCAGCGGTAGCCCCCGGCAGCGAGGTAAGCACAGAGTATGAGGCCGTCATTGGCCTGGAGGTGCACTGCCAGTTATTAACCGAGTCCAAGATTTTTGCGGCCGATGCCAACATCTTCGGATCGGAACCCAATACCAACGTGAGCGTTATCACGCTGGCGCACCCCGGTACCCTGCCCAAGCTGAACCGGAAAGCCGTTGAATACGCCATTCGGATGGGCCTCGCCTGCGGTTGTGACATTACCCGGTTCAACGTTTTTGCCCGTAAAAATTACTTCTACCCCGACCTGCCGAAAGGCTATCAGCTCTCGCAGGACAAAACGCCGATCTGCGTGGGCGGCCGCATCCGGGTAAAGCTTAAAGACGAAAACGGCAAGCCTACGCTTGAGCGCGATGTGCAGATTCACCACATCCACCTCGAAGAAGACGCCGGCAAATCGATTCACGACGAGGGTACCTCTACCAATCTGGATTACAACCGGGCCGGTACGCCCCTCATCGAGATGGTGACCGAACCCTGCATCCAATCCGCCGAAGAAGCCGGTCAGTACCTCACCGAGGTTCGGAAACTGGTGCGGTATCTGGGTATTTGCGACGGAAACATGGAAGAGGGGTCGCTGCGTTGCGATGTCAACCTGTCTATCCGGCCCAAAGGCGCTACACACCTCGGTACCAAAGTCGAAGTAAAAAATCTCAACTCAATCCGCAATGTACAACGGGCCGTCGAGGCCGAGTTTAAGCGGCAGGTTGAGACTACTCAAGCCGGCGAACCGATCCGGCAGCAAACCCGCACGTTCGACGCCAATACGGGCCTCACGCACGCCATGCGTGAGAAAGAGACCATGAACGACTACCGCTATTTCCCCGATCCCGACCTGGCTCCGCTGGTGGTATCGGACGAGTGGTTGTCTGCCATCGAATCCTCAATGCCTGCTTTGCCGGCCGCTGTGTTTCAGAAACTCACTACCCATTACGGCCTACCTGAGTACGACGCGACCCAGCTTTCCGACGCCCGCGAACTGGTTGAGTATTTTGAGGCCGTTTGTGCCGAGACACCCAATTACAAAGCCGTATCGAACTGGCTTATGGGCCCCGTGCGGGCGCAACTCACCGACCGGGCGCTGCGCGAACGTCAGTTTCCGGTATCGGCCGGGCAGTTGGCCAGCCTGATTACCCTCATCGATACCGGAACGGTAAGCCAAACCGCGGCCCAAACGATCTTCGGCCTGTTGATTGAAAACCCAGAAGCTACCCCCACCGACCTGGCCAAGGCCCACGGCTTAGAGCAGAATCGCAATACCGACGCCCTGCAAACGTTGGTAAGTGAGGTGTTGGCCGCCTGGCCCGATAAAGTTGCCCAGTACCAGAAAGGCAAGAAAAACCTGTTAGGTTTGTTTGTTGGTGAGGTGATGAAAAAGTCAAAAGGATCGGCAGACCCCAAGTTAGTCAATCAATTAATTGTCAACGAATTGTCGAAGTGACTATGAACGTAAAGCAACTTTTTGGCATACTTCTGTCGGCGTTTGTGCCTGCTGTGACCGCTATGGCCCAAACAGCACCCGTGCAGAAAGAAATTAATCTTATCGGCAAGGTACGGAGCGCCAGCCCCGGCAACATGGTGTATCTGGAGACCAACGGGCAACCCGCCCTCCGGCTCGATTCGGCCCGGCTCGACCGTAACAACCAGTTTACCATCAAATCGCGCATACCCGACGGAGGGGGCGTGTATCTGGTCAATATTGCCGGTGGTCAGAAAGTAGTACTCCTACTCGAAGGGGGCGAAACCCTCAATATCACGGCCGACGGTTTTCAGACCGATCTGAAAACGGGCAAAAAAGGGCAGGCCGTGGTTACGGGCTCCAAAAATATGGAGTACTACGGCAAGCTGATGGGCATGTACGAAGACATCCGGGCTAAAAGTACCGCCTGGCAAAGCCAGTACAACGATGCAGCCGCCAAGCGCGACCAGAAAAAAATGGACGCAATCATGGCTCAGTCCGATGGAGCATCTAAAGAGTTTACGGATAAGGTAAAAGCCCTGTTACCCGAGATGGGCACCTCACTGGCCGCCCTGTTTGCCACCAACTTTCTGAGCGTTGACACCGACTTCCCCACGCTTGATAATTTGGCACGCCGGTTCGAGACCGAAAACCCCAACAGCCCGCAGGCCAAAGGATTTATTGGTAACATTGCCCGGATTCGGGGGTTAATGACCGGCTCGGTAGCGCCCGACATTGCCCTGAACGACACTACCGGCAAAGCCGTACCGCTGTCGTCGCTACGGGGTAAGTATGTGCTCGTGGACTTCTGGGCGAGCTGGTGCGGCCCCTGCCGGATGGAAAACCCCAACGTCGTGCGGTTGTACAACAAGTACAAAGACAAAGATTTTACGATTTACAGCGTATCGCTCGACCAAAGCCGCGAAAACTGGGTAAAAGCCATTCGGAACGACAACCTCACCTGGACGCACGTTTCGGATTTGCGCTACTGGCAGTCGGCCGCAGCTCAGCAGTACGGGGTAACGGGCATTCCGAAGACCTTCCTGCTCGACAAAGAGGGGAAGATTATTGCCAAAGACCTGCGTGGCCCGGCACTTGAACAAAAACTTGAAGAGATTCTAAAATAATGAGCAGGAGGAGAAAGGAGACAGAACATACGGTATTCTTTCTCCTTTTTTATTACCGCCTTTTTCCTTTTCCCACTTTATGAAAATTGCAATTGTTGGTTGTGGTAACATGGGTATGGCCTTCGCCAAGTCGTTTCTTCAATACGATCTGGTAAAGAAAGAAAACCTGTTGCTGATTGAAAAAAGCACGGAGCGGTCGCAGGCACTCAAGGCCGAAAAAGCCGGGGTTGTTGTTGATACTATCGGGCCACGCGTAGCAGAGTACGACCTGGTTATCCTGTCGGTGAAACCCCAGGATTTTGGCAGTGTGTGCGATGCGCTGGCCGCTGTTATCAAACCGAATCAGGTGGTACTGTCGATTATGGCGGGGATACCGATGAGTCAGATTCAGCAGCGGCTCAATCACCCGCTGGTGATCCGGGCCATGCCCAACACCCCCGCTATGCTCGGCATGGGTATTACGGGCTTCACGGCCGCCAAAGAGGTAGACCTGACCAACCTGCGCCGGGTTGAGAACCTGATCAACGCTACCGGACGGTCGATTTTTCTGGAAGACGAAGCCATGCTCGATGCCGTTACGGCCCTCAGCGGCAGTGGACCTGCCTACTTTTACTACGTGGTGAAAGCCATGGTAGAGGCCGGTCGACAAATGGGTTTCGACGAAGGTGTGGCTACGTTGCTGGTGAAGCAAACCATGCTCGGCTCGTTTCACCTGATTAATAACGCCGACAAGTCGCTCGACGACCTGATCAAAGCCGTAGCCTCAAAGGGCGGAACTACCGAGGCTGCCCTGCGTCAGTTCGAAGCCGGTTCATTGGCCGATACCCTGGTAGCCGGCATCCGGGCCGCTCAGGTACGCGCTCAGGAACTCTCGAACGGCTAATCTCTTTTGGATTCTTGGTGTTGGTTTGTAGATTGGCGTTCCGTGTGTACGCCCTTTTGCCTTCGATATGAAAGCCCTCATTGTCTGTACCAATCACAAAGATTACCCAACCAAACCTCATAAAACCGGACTTTGGCTGAGTGAGCTTACCCACTTTTACGATGAAATCGCCGACCGAAACTTCACAATCGACATTGCCAGCCCGAACGGCGGCTTTATTCCGATTGATGAGCGGAGCCTAGATCGACGCGATAACATCAACGAAAAATGGTACCAGAACCCCGAGATTCGCCATAAACTGGAAAACTCGGTTTCCCTCGCCGACGTTGCCACGGAGACGTATCAGCTTCTGTACCTAACCGGTGGGCATGGCACCATGTGGGACTTTCCCGAAAATGTACAGCTACAAGATATCACCCGGCGTATTTACGAAACCGGCGGTATGGTGTCGGCGGTGTGTCATGGGGTTTGTGGGCTACTCAACGTTCGGCTTTCCGACGGCAGCTATCTGCTCAACGACAAGCAGGTTACTGGTTTCTCAAATATGGAAGAAAAGCTGATTAGGCTGAACGAAGAAGTGCCGTTTTTGCTCGAAGATGAGCTGAAGAAAAAAAACGCACACTACAGCAAAGGGCTGATCCCGTTTCTGCCGCACCTCGAAGTAGATGAGCGACTTGTTACGGGGCAAAACCCGCTTTCGGCCCGAAAAGTAGGCCGCAAAGTGCTGGAAGAAATGTTTGAAAAATAAAATCAGGGCGGATAACGAATACGCGTACCCGCCCTGATGCCTGTATCTACTTTCTCAACCGCTGCCCAAACGGCGAAGCCAAAGCCTCGCGTAACATACGGAGGTGTTGTTCATTAAGCACATCGGCCCCAATAAACGAGATATGCCCTTGCTCAATCATCCACTCGGCCATTTGCCGGGCTGTTTGCCCATGACGGCCGAGTAACGAGCTCATATCCAGCTTAAAGAGCGTTCCGCGGTTTCGGAGCAAGCGCACCCAATCGCGGTTGTTCTGCAAATAGATATACCGTTCGGGATGCGCCAGTACCGGCATCAATCCACGGGCATTGAGCATATCGGTCACATCGTACCAGGTATCGGGAAAGCTAATCAACGACGTTTCGATGAGTACCAGCGACCGGGGGGCGTCGATGTACGTCCCAAACGGCAGTAGCTCACTGCGATTGTCGAGCATCGTCAGAAACCCATCGTCAATGTAGTACTGAGCTGCCGTATCGATATAAACCATCAGCCCCTCGTCGAGGAGTCGATGCTGAAGGGTATGTGCTGCCGTTCGTATCTGCTCCGGCGTTGCCCCATAAAAGCGATGCATGATATGGGGGGTTGCCACAATTCGCTTAAATCCAAGCCGACTGAGCTGACGAACGATTGAGACACTCTGATCGAGCGTTTCAGGACCTCCCCCCAGCCCGGGCAGGATATGGCAGTGGATGTCTGTGGTATTCACCGACAGTGAGGTAGACCGGGGAGCCGGCCTTCGTGAGCGCGTAAGGAAAGAAAACGACATAGGCATGCGTTAAGTAAGAGCCGCAGAGTTTAAGTAAGAGCCTCACGATTTTATGGGGGGTTAGTTGGGTAAAACCTCATTATACATGAACTATGCCAAAATAAAAAAGCAGAGCCTCACGACTCTGCTTTTTTTGAAAAAGAATTGATTTAGGCTAAACCATGGCGTGCGGAAACAGGCTCCGCAGCGTAGGCAACTCCTGATCTTTGTCCGAAACAATCGGATTAGTAATACCCCAGTCGATGTTAATATCCGGGTCGTTCCAGATCAGACCACCTTCGGCCTGCTTGTTATACACATTGGTGCACTTATAGCTAAAAATACAGTCTTCAAGGGCCACAAAGCCGTGCGCAAAACCGGCCGGAATCCAGGCCATATTGCTCAGAGCAGCATCCAGCAGAAACGTCTCATACCGGCCAAACGTGGGCGAATCTTCCCTGAGATCAACGGCCACATCGAGCACCCGACCGGTAATAACCCGTACCAGTTTACCTTGCGCAAACGGCTCATTCTGAAAATGAAGTCCCCGCAAAACGCCCTTTACCGAAAATGACTGGTTATCCTGCACAAAGTTCATGGGCAAGCCCAATGACTCAAACAACGGCTTGTTGTATGTTTCTAGAAAGTGTCCTCGTTCGTCTTTAAATACGCGTGGAATCAGTTCAATCAGCCCCTCGATCGACGTTTGGCGAACCTGCATAAATCAGTTCTAATTAGATGAAAATCCGGTAATTGGTACAAAACTACGAAAGCCCGGTCGTAGTTCGTACCTTTGACGACATGACTTTTCGTTAATCCGTTGCATGACTGCCGAAGAACTTTCCCAAATTATTTACCGGAAACGGTCATACCTCTGCGTAGGGCTGGATACGGATATTCGTAAGATTCCATCGCACCTGCTGAGTGAGCCCGATCCCGTTTTTGCATTTAACCGGGCTATCATCGACGCCACCGCCCCGTACGCCGTAGCTTACAAACCCAATATTGCCTTCTACGAGGCAATGGGCCCGCGCGGCTGGGAGAGCCTTCAGAAAACAATTGATTATATCCCGGCCGACTGCTTTACCATTGCCGACGCTAAGCGGGGTGATATTGGCAACACCTCAAGCTTGTACGCCCGTACTTTTTTTGACCCCTCGGCGGCCGGTCTAAATTTCGACTCCGTAACGGTGGCCCCGTATATGGGCCGCGATTCGGTTGTCCCGTTTTTGGAATACCCCGGAAAATGGGTCATTCTACTGGCGCTGACCTCCAACGCCGGTAGCGCCGATTTTCAACGCCAACCCGTAGGCGAGCGGGAGTTGTACGAAGTTGTCATGGAAACGGCTCAAACCTGGGCCACGCCCGACCAACTGATGTTTGTAGTGGGGGCTACACAAACCGAGCAACTGGCGCGCATCCGCGAGATTGCCCCCGATCATTTTCTGCTCGTTCCGGGAGTGGGGGCACAGGGTGGTTCACTCGCCGACGTGTCGCGGATAGGGCTCAACAGCCGGGGTGGATTGCTTGTCAATGCTTCCCGCAGTATTCTCTACGCATCAGCCGGGTCCGACTTTGCCGAGCGGGCAGCCGCCGAAGCGCAGGCACTCCAGGCCGAAATGGCAAGCTATTTATAAACGTTTCTGGCCGTCGGTTCGTTATTCAGGATAGCCGCACTGACCACGTTGGTGCGGCTAACTTTATCTAAACGAACGACTTCCCGACCGTATGCTTCGGTATGTATACCTGGCGGGGTGGCTTTTTAGCTCCTCGCTCCTACTGGCTCAGCCAGCCCCTAAAACCTCAGCGCCCAAAGCGCCCGCCAAAACCACCAAGGGCCCGGTAAACCTAACCGCCCCCATTCCGTTTGACCCGACTGTGAAGGTGGGCAAGTTATCAAACGGACTTACCTACTTTATCCGCAAAAATACCGAGCCCAAAAACCGGGCAGAGTTACGGCTGGTGATCCGGGCCGGATCGGTACTCGAAAATGCCGATCAGCAAGGTCTCGCGCACTTCATGGAGCACATGGCCTTCAACGGCACGAAGAATTTCCCTAAAAACGAGCTCGTTAACTTTCTGCAATCGTCGGGCGTACGGTTCGGGGCCGATCTGAACGCCTACACCAGTTTTGACGAAACCGTGTATCAGCTTCCGGTACCCACCGACTCCGTCCAGCTTTTCGAACGGTCGTTCCAGATTCTGGAAGACTGGGCGCACAATGCCTTGCTCGATTCGGTGGAGATCGAAAAGGAACGGGGCGTTATTCTGGAAGAGGCCCGGCTCGGACGCGGAGCGCCACAACGGATGCGCGACAAGTACTTTCCGCTTATTTTGAACAACTCCCGGTATGCCAGCCGACTGCCCATCGGCAAAGACAATATTATCAGCAGTTTCCGGCCAAGCCTGCTCCGCGATTTCTACCGCGACTGGTACCGCCCCGACCTGATGGCGGTTATTGCCGTGGGCGACTTCGACGAGAAGCAGGTGGAAGCCATGATCCGCGAAAAATTCGGCCGGATTCCTAAAGCTGCCCCCAATGCCAAGCCCCGACCCGAGTACGGCATTGAACCCCACAAAGACACTAAGGTGGTGGTGGTTACCGACCCCGAACAACCCAACACCATTGTGCAGGTTATTTACAAACGGCCCGAAATAAAAGAACGGACTATTGCCGACCTGCGCGACGGCTTACAGCGGAGCCTGTTCAACGCCATGCTCGGCAACCGCATTCAGGAGCTGACCCAGAAAGCCAACCCGCCTTTTGTGTTCGGATTCAGCAACTACGGTGGGTTCCTAGGCAATCTGGATGCATTCTCGTCGGTAACCGTGCCCAAGGATGCCGCCAGCGTAGAGGTAGCCATTCGGGCGGTACTCGACGAAAACGATCGGGCCCGGCGCTTCGGCTTTACCCCGACCGAACTGGCGCGGGCCAAACAGGAGTTACGCACCGGTGTTGAGCAGGCCTACCGCGAGCGCGACAAAACCCGGTCGTCGTCGCTGGTGGGGCAGTATGTGCAGTATTACCTGGAAGGCAGCCCTGCTACAGGCATCGATTTTTATTACCAGTTTGTGAGCAAGTACCTCGACGGGATTCAGCTAAGCGAGGTAAACAAACTGGCGGGCACGTTTATCGGCAACGAAAACCGGGCGGTCGTGATTATGGCCCCCGAAAAAGATAAAGACAAACTTCCCAGCGTGGAGCAGGTGATCCGGGTTATCGACAACGCGGGTAAAGACCTGACGGCTTACGTCGACCAGACGGTCAATAAGCCGCTGCTGGCTACCAGCCCGACCGCCAAACCCGTAGTCGGTGAAAAGCAGGTTGCCCCCATTGGCGTGACCGAATGGACCCTCGGCAACGGAGCCCGCGTGGTGCTGAAACCCACCGATTTCAAAAACGACCAGATTCTTTTTTCGGGCGTGAGCTACGGGGGCACATCGCTGTACAACCAGACCGACTACATGACCGCCCGGTTTGCGTCAACCCTTATCGGGCAGGGCGGTACCGGACCGTTCAATCAGATTCAGTTGGGCAAATATCTGGCGGGAAAGTCGCTCAGCGTGAATCCATACATCAGCGAGATCAACGAGGGCATCAGTGGTAGCACCACCCCAAAAGACCTCGAAACGTCACTGCAATTGCTGTACAGCTACTTCACCCAACCGCGTAAAGATGCCGACGTGGTGCAGGGGTTCCTGTCGAATCAGAAGAGCCTATTGCAGAATCAGATCACTACGCCAACACCCCAGAAAGTATTTCAGGACACGATTTCGGTAACGCTGGGCCAAAACAACCCGCGTCGGCAACCCCTCGCCCCGGCTGACCTGGACCAGATCAACCTCAACCGGGCCGAGCAGATCTACCGGGAACGGTTTGCCAATGCCGCCGACTTTACCTTCTTTTTTGTCGGTAATATTGACCCCGCCCGGCTGAAACCTCTCGTAGAGAAATACATTGGTGGCCTACCCGGCAATGCCACTACCGCAAAAGAAAATTTCCGCGATCTGGGTATCCGAATTCCGGCCGGTAAGCTGGGCAAAACCGTGTACAAGGGTCTGGAACCCCGCGCCACGGTGCAGCTCGTATTCAGTGGTGATCTCAGCTGGAGCCCCGAAACCACAACACAGATCGATGCTCTGGCCGAAGTGCTCGAAATAAAACTAACCGAAAAACTCCGCGAAGAAGAAGGGGGCGTGTACACACCGGGTGTTAGTGGCTCGTACAGCAAGCTACCCGCGCAGCGATACACCTTCCGAATCGGCTTTGGCTGTGCGCCCGAAAACGTGGAAAAGCTCATCGGGAAAACCCTCGACGTAATTAACGAGGTAAAACAGAAAGGTGCCGCCCCCAAAGACATCGATAAGTTCAAGGCCGAGAGCCGCCGGGAAACCGAAATTCAGCTGAAAGACAACAATTTCTGGCTGGGCTACCTGACCAATCAGTATTTTAACCAGGACGACCCGACCGAGATTCTCCGGGAAGACGAGCAGCTGAACCGGGTCACTGTCGAAAGCACGCGGGCTGCGGCTAACCAGTATTTGTCAGGGCAGAACCTGATCCGGTTTGTGCTTTTGCCCGAACGGAAGCAGTAAGTCAAAATAACAGACAAAAGAAGAAAGATCCCACACAAACTGGATAAGTGAGTATCTTCGCAGTCCGGTGAGCCGGGGGGTACTTCTTCTTTTGTCAGAATCCCTGAATTACAAGTAGAAATTATAACACGGGTATCTTTTGCCCCCGTATCAACACTCGTCCAAACGTCCACACGATGAAACCCTACGCTACATATGCCGCTGAGGAGTTAGCCCTCGACGATATGTTCATGCGGTGGGTACAACACCCCGACGACGACGAAGTGGCCTTGTTCTGGCAAACCTTTACAAAGCAACATCCGCACCGCCGGGCCGTAGTTGAAGAAGCCCGCCGAATGGTGATCGACTGCTCGACCCCGCTGCCGGGAGCCATGGCGAACGACGAAATGGCGAACCTGTGGGAGCGGATTCGGGGCTCGCTGCGCGAACTTGACGAAATAAAGCCTCTGCAACCCAGCATCCAGAAAGTTGTTACGTGGTGGTATTTTGGCCGCACCGTTGCCGCTGCCCTCGGCTTGCTCCTGTTCATTGGCTGGAGTTACTGGATTCACCGGAGCGACAAACTGCAAACCATTCGTTCGGGTAGCGCCCAAACCCGCATGGTACGGCTACCCGATGGCTCCAAAGCCCGGCTGCAACCCAACAGTCAGCTGGAGTTTGTACAGCAATGGGTTGGCGAAATTCCACGCGCAGTATGGCTACAGGGCGAGGCCCGGTTTTCGGTGGTACACAGCCCTAAAACGTCCACCTTTCGGGTTCACACCTCCGACGTAACCGTAGAAGCTACCGGCACCGAATTCTGGATTGGTCAACAGGCCGAAGGAACCCGCATCGGCTTACAACGGGGTACCCTTACCCTCTTGCTCAACGACGACGACCGGCGGGTGACAATGCACCCCGGTGATTCGCTCGAAGTACGGGGGCATCTGGTCTTTCCGCTCAAACTTTCGGTAGGTCAGTTGAACAAAGCGGTCAAACGATAAGCCCTCTGTACCACTGGGTAGATAATCGACCGCGCCTACTTTTTTAATCGCATTATTTCTGACAAAGTATATACATTTAACCAGCAGATGTCGCTGTGACGTGTCTGACACATCGAAACGGCACTGACTATTCCCGAATCCATCATGAAGGAGTCCGTACTCAACAGACGGCAGTTCCTCCAGTCGGCCGGCCTGTCGGCTCTGGCACTCTCGGCCGGAGCCGACGCCCTGGCCCTCCACTCGGCCCCCCACAAATCCGGTTTGCAGATTGGCTACTCGGCCATCACCTGGGGAGGCAACGATGCTCAGGCTATCAAAGACATTTCCGGACTTGGCTTTCGGGGTATTCAGCTCCGCGCCAACGCGTTTGGGCCGTACCGGACCAAACCCTCGGAACTGAAAGCCATGCTCGACGCAGCCGGGCTGCAACTGTGCATGTTCTCGAGCGGGAATGTCGAAATCGACCCCGCGAAAGAACAAAGCACTATTGACCAGCACGTGGCTCACGCCAGCTTTGTGAAGGCATTGGGTGGCTCGGCCTTGCAGCTCACCAACAATGTACGGCCCAAAGACCGGCTCCCGACCACCGACGAACTGAAGCGGCTGGCGGAGGTCATGAACAAAATTGGTCAGCAAACGGCCGACCTGGGCGTGCAGGCAGTGTACCACAATCACATGCACCAACTGGGCGAAACCCCCGAAGAAGTCGATGTAATTGTGCAGGCTATGAATCCGAAGTATATACGGCTCCTGCTCGACATTGCCCACTATAAGCAAGGGGGTGGCCTGCCGGAGAAAGCCGTGATTCAGTACCGCGATATGATTCATTCGCTACATCTCAAAGACACCATGTCGCCCATTACCGATGGAACGAACAACGGCCGGGCGTACAAATTCGTTGAGCTCGGGCGGGGCAATGTCGATGTGGCGGCAGTGTTTAAAGCTCTCGACAAGATCAAGTTTAAAGGCTGGGGCGTGGTTGAGCTCGACGGTGTCCCCGAAAAAGACAAAACGGCAGCTCAGTGTGCGGCTATTAGCAAAGAGTACATCACCAAGACACTAAAATTTAAGTTGTGAAATCATTTTTGATCGCCGGCCTTACTGGCCTGTTACTGACCACCCTGATTGCAGCCGAAGGGCCACAATCGCCCAATACCCTGACCGCCAAAGAAAAGCGCGAGGGCTGGAAATTACTTTTCGACGGTAAGACCACCAAAGGCTGGCGGGGCGCTTACATGGATAAATTTCCGGCTAAAGGCTGGAATGTTGAAGATGGTACGCTGTCGATTCAGAAGTCTGACGGTTCAGAGTCGACCAACTTCGGCGATATCGTCACCGAGGGCGAGTACAGCAATTTTGACCTCATGTTTGAGTTCCGACTGACCGAAGGGGCCAACAGCGGATTGAAATACTTTGTAGTTGAGCACAAACCCAAACCGGCGGGTTCGGCCTTTGGCCTGGAGTTTCAGGTACTCGATGATGCCAAGCACCCCGATGCCAAAATGGGTCGCGATGGCAACCGCACCGTAGGCTCACTCTATGACCTGATTACGGCCAAGGGTAAGCAAGTGAATCCCATTGGCGAGTGGAACACCGGCCGGGTACTCGTCAACGGTACGCACGTGGAGCACTGGCTCAACGGCAAAAAGGTGGTAGAGTACGAGCGTGGCAGCGAAGAGTTTCGGAAGTTGGTAGGCATGAGCAAGTATGCCGCCCCCGCCTACAACGCCAATGGTCGGTTCGGCGAAGCGCCCATTGGCCACATTCTGCTTCAGGACCACGGCGACAAAGTGTCGTTCCGCAACATCAAGATCAAAACACTGTAAGCTCACTCAGCAGAGTTTACGCTCATACGAGGGTCTGGTTTCCAACGCGAAGCCAGACCCTTTTTTAAGCCGCTTTACCCAAATATCCCGCTTTGGGGCAGGCATCTGTTAAACACCGCCAGAAATACCGACTCATGGGTGCATCTGCGTCATCCTTACGGGCTTACAGGCCCGAACAAATATGCTGTAATGACTAACCACAGGCAGTAGGAAGCCCCCGCTACGCTCTTTTCAAGAGGCATAACATTCAGTGGCAAAACGTAGTCCTATCATGGAAAATCGTCGTGAGTTTATAAAAAAATCAGCATTAGCTGGCCTGGGCATGAGCTTCTCTGCCAGCAGCTACGCCCGGATTCTCGGTGCCAACGAGCGCGTTCGGGTGGGTATCATTGGGTTCTCTGACCGGTTTCGGCAGTCGCTTGCCCCGGCCTTTATGAACCACGCCAAAAACCAGAACTTTGCCTTTGTGGGTGTTTCAGACATCTGGAGCCGTCGGCGCGATGAGGCCGAGCAGTACCTGAAGGGTAAAAACTGGGCGGATTCGAATTTCTTTAAATCACGGAATAACGACGAGCTGCTCGACCGCAAGGACGTAGACGCTGTAATCATCAGCACCGCCGACTTTCAGCACGCGCTGCACTGCGTCGACGCGGTTGAGTCAGGGCGTGATGTGTACGTAGAAAAGCCGTTTGCGGAGTCGATGGAAGACGCCCGCAAAGCCCTCAAGGCAGTTGAGAAATCAAAGCGGATTGTACAGGTAGGCTCGCAGCGCCGGTCGGCCCCCAACTACCATTCGGCCAATGAGTTTATCCGGTCGGGCAAGTTTGGCGATATCAGCATGGTTGAAATGACCTGGAACGTAAACCAGCCCGGTCGCTGGCGTCGGGCTAAGCTTGTTTCCGAAATCCGGAAAGAGGATACCGACTGGAACCGCTATCTGCTCAACCGGCCAAAGGTAGAGTGGGACCCCCGCAAATATCTGGAGTTCCGGTTGTTCTATCCGTATTCGTCGGGTATTCCAGGGCAGTGGATGTCGCACCAAATTGACACGGTTCACTGGTTCAGCGGTTTCGACCATCCCCGTTCGGTGGTAGCCAATGGCGGAGTGTACGTTTGGAAAGACGGTCGTGTAAACGCCGACACCTTCACGGCGGTATTTGATTACGGCCCTGACAACGACAAATCGAAAGGCTTTCAGGTACTGTATTCGTCGCGGATGCACAACGAAGCCGGCGGCACCAAAGAGTACTACTACTCGAACGGTGGCATGATTAACCTCGACACGAACAAAATCACGCCCGAGGGTGGTCTGCAGGCAGGTCCGGCCAAAGACATGGGTATGCAGGCTAACCTGTTGCCCGAAATGACGCTGCCTAATGCCGCCCGGATGGAAACAGGAGCCAATACCGGGGCCGACCCAATGACCTCGCTCCACATGCTCAACTGGATGGAGTGCGTACGCAGCCGCAAGGAGCCCAACGCCCCCGCACGGGCCGGTTTCAATCACTCGATAGCCAACATTATGGCGACAACAGCTTTGCAAACTGGTAAGCGGGTTGCCTGGGATGCGGGCAAAAACGACATGATTCTGAGCTAACTTTTAACCGCCCGAATGGCACGCGGATGACGCAGATGTAGCGGATCGACACGGATTTCATGCAGAAAATCTCTGTCGATCAGTCTAATCCACGTCATTTGCGTGCCATTCCTTTTATCCGAAATTCATGAAAAAGATCCTGTTCCTGTCGTTAATCAGCTTGTCGGCCGTTGCCCAAAACCGGATTCAGCTTCGTCACGACGAGGCCGCCAAGCGGGTTGAGGTCACCGTCGACGGTAAACCCTTTACGGCCTACATCTACCCCGGCCCGGCATCGCTCAAAAAAGCCGTTCTGTACCCTATCCGAACAGCGGGCGGTAACTTCATCACGCGGGGTTGGCCCCTCGACCCGCGCCCCGGTGAGCGCGTTGACCACCCCCACCACGTGGGTATGTGGTTGAACTACGGCGACGTAAACGGCCACGACTTCTGGAACAACTCGACTGATATTAGCCCTGACCATAAAGGCACCTACGGAACGGTTGTGCATACGGGTGTACAATCGATGAAAAGCGGAAAAGATCAGGCCGAGCTGGTCGTGACAGCCGCCTGGCTCGATAAAGACAATCAGCCCATGCTTCGCGAACGCACCACGTATATTTTCAAGGGCAGCGGCAAGCAGCGCAGCATCGACCGGATTACCACCCTCACCGCCCTGGGTAAAGACGTTGTTTTCAAAGACAACAAAGAAGGTATGGTTGCTATTCGGGTTAGCCGGGAGCTGGAACACCCTTCCAACAAACCCGAAGTTTTCACCGACGCAAACGGGATAGCTACCAAAGTAGCGGCTACGGCAAGCGCCGGTATCACTGGTAAATACCATAGCAGCGAAGGCGTTGAAGGCGAGGCCGTTTGGGGCACCCGCGCCAAATGGATGAACCTGACCGGTAGGATCAACGATGAAGACGTCTCGGTCGTTATCATGGATCACCCGAAAAATGTTGGCTATCCTACTTACTGGCACTCAAGAGGTTATGGCCTATACGCGGCCAATCCGCTGGCTCCTTCGGTATTGTCGAGTGGCAAGGCCGCCCCGATGAACTATACGCTCGGCGCAGGCAAATCAGTTACATTCCAGTACCGGGTTGTAATTACTTCCGGCCCTAACGACAACGCGAGCATTGAAGCTCAGAATAAGGCGTTTACAGGTCAGTAAGGCCCATTTTGAGCTATTTAACATACTGGCATACATTTTGTTCAGAACCATACCTGAGGCTAAAAAAGAAGTCAATCCAGGTATGGTTTTTTTACGAGAACGGCGTTTCAGAGGAATCTGGACAGGGCTTTTACTGATCACCCATTTAACGACCATGAAGGCGCTGGCCCAGATTCCCTGCGTTAAACCCGACGCAGGTGCTGACCAGAGCACTACCCAGTCGTCTTTCAAATTGAAAGACGCTCCAGCCGGCTATTTCTGGTGTATGCCCTCCGGCAACCCAGTGGCCGATGCCACCATTCACGCTCAGACTGGGGCGATCAGCGGTATGCGCACCCCCGGTACGTATCGGTTTGTGCTGTCGTCCATTGCGCACAGCATGAACATGCACGCCGACCGTCCTATTGAGTCGGACGGCCCTTTGCGCAGCAACACGCTTACCGGGCTCGAAATGCTCGACAACGGCCAGATCAAAGTAGGTGTAGATGGCCGTTACGGCGGGGCTATCACGTACCTCTCCACCAAAACGGGCGTCAACATGGTCAATAATTATGACCTTGGCCGCCAGATACAGGTAGCTGCCTACTCGGGGCCTGTTCCGTTCAAACCTGCTGGCTTTGAAATCAAAGACGTTTGGAGTCAGATTGGCTGGAACCCCCTTCAGGCTGGCGACTACTACGGGAACCCAGGTCGTATTCTGGCGTTTGAGAAACGCGACAATCTTCTGTACGTGAAAACGGCCGCCAAGTTCTGGCCCCTGCGTAATTACGAAGAAGGCACCATCATCGAACATTGGGTTCGGCTGGCGGGCCCGGTTGTAAAAGTACACGTCCGGGTTACGCTTGCCCGCAATGATAAAACCCAGTTCACTGCCCGTGAGCAGGAATTTCCGTGCCTTTACCTCAACGGAGCCTATCGTAAAGCCTGGGGATATACCGGCGCACAACCTTTCACCAACGGCGATAAATACCAGCGCACGGCTCCGTTTGAGTTGGCCAACGTGAAGGTATCGGAGCCCTGGATGGCGCTTACCCGCGACGATGGTACCGGTGTGGGCCTGTACTCGCCGAATAATCTGTTTTTTAAGGAAGGATTTTTCGGCGACGAGTTTACCGACAACGAGTTTGGCTCCAGTACGTCATACATTGCCGCCACACCGTTTGCCCAACTCGATCATAACTCCGTTACCGATTTCGATTATGAGCTGGTGGTAGGCCATGTCAACGACATTCGGGCTTACGTATATGCCCAACCACGTCCCGACACCGGGCCTAACTACCGGTTTTCGAACAGCCGGGCCGGATGGCACCTGTTTGAAGGGAACGATACAGGCTTTCCGATCAGCAACAAAGTACAGATTGTACACAATGGTCAGGGATCGCAACTGTTCAAGTCGCCCGCCGTTCACTGGAAAGGTTCAGACAACCCCAAAGTGTACGTACGGGCCGCTTTCAACCTGAACAACAACCAGACTAAGTACCAGTTTCACTGGCGCAACTTTGAGGATTCCGACTTTCTCGGATTCCGGTTCAAAGAATTTACGGTGGTCAACGACAATCAGTTTCGTACGTACGAGATCGATCTACGTAATACCAACTGGGCCTCGTCTATTATCCGGCAAATTCAGCTGACTCCACCGGCAGGTTCACAAACCACCGGCTCCGTCCAGATTGAATGGATTTCGACCAGCCCCGACGGCCCGCCCCCACCACAGCCCGAGGCTCCGGCCACCGTTTGTACCGATACGGTATTGGTCACGGTAAACCCCACCCCATCGAACGTAGTGCCCGATGCTGGTCCTGATATCACAACCCGGTGCGGCATTACTACGCTCGATCTGACAGCTCCTTCAGCGGGTCTATCATGGCGGATGATCAGTAAACCAAGCGGGTCGTTGGCTACCATCAGCCCCAAAGGTGCCGTGCGAGACCTTCAGAAAGCCGGTACGTACGTTGTGGCTTTGGCCAATGATACCTTCAGTGCAGTTGACCTGATGGCCATTAACGTACCGGATTGTGGGCCTCCGCAGTCGCTCTCCAGCGTGGTTTTTCTGGACAACGGACGCGGCAACGGAATTGCTCGTAACGGACGACAGGAATTGGGTGAACCGGGTGTGCCAAACGTGACGGCTACGCTCTATTCTGACCCCAACGGAGATGGTAACCCGGCTGATGGTAAAGTACTCGACCGGGTTCGTACCAACGCCCAGGGCGTTTACCAGTTCAATAATATGTACGCCAACGAAATTTATATCATCGCTCTCGACGCGTCGAACTTCGTGGCAGGTCAGCCGTTACACCGCACTATAAGCACCCGGCAGTCGAATTTCTCGCCTGTTTACGGCCTGCTTAGCCCTAAAGTTCAGCTTCAGAACCCAGCCCCGACCGCGCCGTCGCTGCGAGCGCTGGCCCCGGCCCAATCGACCGACCCGTCATTTGGCTTGATTCCCGATTGTGGAGAACCCTCCTGCGTAATCATACGGCATAAACGACTTCAGTAAACATGCCGGCCTGTGGGCCAATGGCTCCCCCAAATCTTGTCTTTTTATTTGAGAGAATATGCTAAACAGAAAGCCGCCCCCAACTTGAGGGGCGGCTTTTTTTATTTCGTTCACGTATTCGGTAAACCCTTAGTTCAAGGTGACCAGAGCCGACTTGTACACGCGCGACTCCATGGATTCGAGCCAATCGCGGAACGCATCGCTGTCTTCCGAAGCGTTCTCTAATTCGGCATCGATCTGACGCAGCAAAAAGTGCAACTGATGAATGTGCATCCACTGCTGACTAATGGCATCGGCCTCGTCGGAGTTGCGGGGCAACCGTCGGGCATCGCCCGTCATTTTGCGCAGGCTATGCCGCAGGTGGTACCGCAGAATCATTAATCGGCTGGCGAGTGGCAACTCAGTTGCCTGACGTTCGAGGTGACTGATTCCTCTGGAGAGCAACGTGTTACGTTGGTTCAATTGATCCGAAACGACCATCCAGGCCTGCTCGGCTTTCAGTGATTCATAAGTTACGGTCGGCATAACAGCTACGGCAAAAGCGTTTAAACAAATTTAGACACTAGACTGACTATACAATAGGAATTCCATATGTTTCATAAAATTTTAATTGGAATTCCTTCTTAGTAACCAAACTTTAGAGCCAAAATCTACTTAATGGTTTAATCGACCGGCATAGAACCATTACAAGCCGGGTGTCGTATATTACACAAGTACATTCTTCGCCTTGGTTAACACATGCACCTCTTACGTAATCTGGAGCTTGGGCTCTTTCTGACCGGTTTTGCGGTTTTCGTATTCACCCTCACACTGGGGCAGTTCCGGCTTACCGAAAGCGCGCTGACGGGCCTAGTAAAACCCGAACACCGGGCAGTTCTGCTCGACCGAACGGCCCCTATGCGCGACAAACTTTACGATAACCAGATAGCCTTTATCGGGGCATTTCAGGGCGCTATAGATGGCTATAATGAAGAGATGCGTACCCAAAGCCAATGGGATGCTGTGATTTATGACAATTATACATTTGCCGTAACCCAGGCCGCGTCGGTAGGGGCCGTGGCCAGCCATCCGTGGCTGTGGTTCTGGCTGAGTATTGGCTTAGCTACACTGGGTGGGCTGTTATATGTGCTCATTAACCCAAAATACCGGGGCCCGGCAGGTATTCGAAACGAGCATTTGTACGAGCATCCAGCCACCAATAGGGGTTGGGTAGCCTGGCTCGTGGGGTCGTTTCTGATTGGGTTTTATATCCTGCTTTATTTCTTCCCCGAATACCTGACCAACTGGACACTCCTGGTGAGCCCCATTCGGCAACTGATTAGCGGCAAACAGGGCACCGAAACACTCGCCAGCCAATGGTTCCTGTACGGATTTCTATACACGGTGGTGATTCTGGTCATGGGCATCCGAATGCTGGTTCGGCACCGGCACAGCCCATATCAGCAATGGCGTACGGCTTCGGTGATGTTCTTTCAGGTCTCATTTGCCTTCCTGATCCCCGAAATACTCGCTTTGCTCAACCAGCCGTATCAGGACTTGAAAAATATTTGGCCGCTCGACTACGATTTTTTCTTCGATTACGAGCTCAACGCCAAAATTGAGGCTGGCACCTTCGGAGTGTTTATGCTCGTTTGGGGCATTATTCTGACCGTCGTGGGCGTGCCGGTACTCACCTACTTTTTCGGCAAGCGTTGGTATTGCTCATGGGTATGTGGCTGCGGGGGCCTGGCCGAAACCCTCGGTGACCCGTACCGCCAACTGTCCGACAAACGGCTGGAGGCCTGGAAGTTTGAGCGGTGGATGGTTCATAGCGTACTGGTTTTCGCCGTAGTGATGACGGCCCTCGTTCTGTACACCTACTTCACCGGCCAATCGACTGTGCTGGGTGTGCTCGATTCGTACAGCGTTCGGTCGGCCTATGGGTTTTACATAGGCTCCCTGTTTTCGGGGGTTATTGGTACCGGTTTTTACCCCATCATGGGCAACCGGGTCTGGTGCCGGTTTGGGTGCCCGTTGGCCGCGTATCTGGGTCTGGTCCAGCGTTTTAAATCACGCTTTCGGATTACCACCAACGGGGGGCAGTGTATTTCGTGCGGCAATTGCTCGGCCTACTGTGAAATGGGTATTGATGTGCGCTGGTACGCCCAACGTCAGCAAGACATCGTGCGCTCGTCGTGCGTGGGCTGCGGTATCTGTTCGGCCGTGTGCCCGCGGGGGGTTCTGAACCTCGAAACCGGGCGAGTCGATACCCGTAACATCTAAAAAAACGGTCTGGTACCCAAAGCAAGCCTATTTTGGGTACCAGACCGTCGTATCTTCCAGTTACTTATATTCCAACGTACCCGTGCGGGGTTACGGCGCGGAGCTCGGCTTTTACCGACTCCGACACGTTTAGCCCCTCAATAAACTGACGGATGCTATCGGCCGTGATTTTCTCGTTGGTCCGCGTCAGGGCTTTCAGAGCTTCGTAGGGTTGTGGGTAGCCTTCCCGACGCAAAATAGTTTGGAGAGCTTCGGCCACTACAGCCCAGTTTTCTTCGAGGTCGGCCCGCAAAGCCGCTTCATTCAATTCAAGCTTACTGAGCCCTTTGAGCGTCGCTTTTAAGGCAATCACGGCATGGGCAAACGGTACGCCCAGGTTGCGCAACACGGTTGAGTCGGTCAGGTCGCGCTGCAAGCGGGAGATGGGCAATTTGGCCGACAGATGCTCGAACAACGCATTGGCGATGCCCAGATTCCCCTCCGAATTTTCAAAATCAATCGGGTTTACCTTGTGCGGCATGGCCGACGAGCCAACCTCACCCGCTTTCAGCTTCTGCTTGAAGTAGTTCATCGAGACATACGTCCAGATGTCACGGTCCAGGTCAATCAGAATCGTGTTGAGCCGCTTAAACGCGTCGAGCGTAGCCGCCAGCATATCGTAATGCTCAATCTGGGTAGTAAACTGGCTCCGAACCAGCCCCAGGCTCTGCACAAAGGCATCGCCAAACTGTTTCCAGTTGATAGCCGGGTAGGCTACATGGTGCGCATTGAAATTACCCGTGGCTCCGCCAAACTTGGCTGCCGACGGAATCTGCACCAGCAGGTCGAGCTGCTTGTCGATCCGCTCGCAGAAAACCAGCAACTCTTTGCCCAGGCGCGTTGGCGAAGCGGGCTGCCCGTGCGTACGGGCCAGCATCGGGACAGTGGCCCATTGGTCGGCTAGTTGCCGTAGCCGCTCATTTACCTCGCGGTAAAGGGGTGTAATTTCGGTTTTGAGAGCCTCGTCGAGCAACAGCGGAATAGCCGTGTTGTTGATGTCCTGCGAGGTCAGGCCAAAATGGATAAACTCCAGCTTATCGGCAATGGGCAGGCTTTGCAGTTTTTCTTTGATGAAATACTCAACCGCCTTAACGTCGTGGTTGGTTGTAGCCTCAATTTCCTTGATCCGAAGGGCGTCGGCCTCCGTGAAGTTTTCGTACAGACCCCGGAGTGTCGGAAACAGGTTCTTATCTGTATCAGCCAGTTGGGGAATGGGCCACTCGCAGAGCGCGATAAAGTACTCGATTTCGATCCGAACCCGGTACCGAATCAGGCCAAATTCAGAGAAGTACGGGGCCAAAGCGGTTACTTGCCGACGATAGCGGCCATCGACGGGCGTGATTGCCGTCAGCGCAGATAATTCCATCCGGCAAAGATATTGCAATAGGCGCAGGGATGGAACGGATTCGGGCGGTTAGTTTGGTAAGACTACGGATTGAGTCGGTACAAGCCACTCAATCCGTAGTCCTGGCATCGCTTAGAACGGTTGCAGATACACCCCGACACCCAACCAGAACACCCGGTCGGCTTCGTAGATGCTGTACGGCCGGAAACCCGCGTAGGTTTCGAGCAGGAATGTCAGGTTATTGGGTCCCTGCCCCACGGTTGTTCCGATACCGGCTTTTACGCCCGGCCTGAAATTGGTTTGCTGCCACATTTTCAGATCAAGTCCACCTACCAGCTGCGCGTTTTTGGTCGATGGCTTTTTGTACCAGAATCCCGCTTGTGCGCTCAGGGGCTTGCGCTCCTGCGAGATGCGCAGCCCTACGCCCACCCCTCCGTACACGCGCACGTCACGTATCTGCTGGCTGTACGTTGCGTCGATCAGTTCGTAATTGACAGCGTTGGGGAGCCGGAAATTGAGCTGATTCCGAATGATAAAATCGTCGCCGAGGTGCGATGAAAGGTGATACGCCCGGAATCGCCAGGTGCCAACTCCGCGCCGAAGGTGGTACGAGATACCCACCCGGTAGTCGGTGTTAATCAGTTGCCGACGTTGCTTGTTAATTTTTTCGTCTTTGTACACCTCAAACTGCGTAAACGAAGCGACATCGAGAGCCCATTCGCTGGCCCGGTTGGTGCCGGTTTGCCGCCGGAAGAACGGTTTCTGCAAACCAAACGCAAACGGCACAATCGTTCCTTCGTAACGCTCGCCATTGCTCACAAACAGCGGTAACACACTACCGTACGTCTGCGACTGAAGCGGATCGAGTAGAATGGGGGCAAACAGGTGGTCTTTGGGAAATAACTGTTTCCGGGCACTGAATGCCGCCGTTGTGTCGGGGCGGGTTGCCGCAGCCGTAGCCGCTTCTTCGCGCCGACGCTGTTCCTTGGTTTGCCGATCGAGCGCCCGCTCGGCCTCCCGTTGCTGCTGTTGCTGCTGCCGATCCAGCTCCGCCTGCCGACGGGCGGCCTCGCGCTGTTGCTGAAGTACGTCACGCTGTTTTTGGGCTGCTTCGCGGTTTTGTGCCTCCTGGGCTTGCCGAGCCGCTTTCTCGCGGGCAGCCTGCTCCTGCCGGGCAGCCTCAGCTGCGCGTCGGGCTTCGCGCTCGCGGTCGGCGGTGGTGGGTTTACTCGGTGTTGGGGTGGGTGCCTCAGCCGGGGCCGTCGAAATTGGCGATGTAGCAGCCGGAGGTGCCGCACTGGAGGGTGCCGCACTGGATGGTGCCGTTACGGGCGTCGATGCCGGAGCTGGAGCTGGTGCGGGAGGTACCGTGCTGGAGGGAGCCATGCTGGACGGTGCAGGCTTTGGTGCTTCTGTTTTGGCCGCGGGTGTTTCGCCCCGTTTTTGGGCCTCTTTCTGGGCTTCACGCTCTTTACGTTTGCGCTCTTTTTCGGCCTGTTCGGCAAAATACTGCCGTTGCCGCTCGGCCATTTCGGCTTTAAACTTACGTTGCGCTTCGATTTCTCGCTGCAAACGCTCCTGCCGCTTCTGTTCGGCGGGGGTCAGCGTTTTGCTCGTCGGCGAAGTAGGGGTCTGTGCGTAGACTGTCAGCGTACTGGCAACAAGCAGCAGACCTATCAATTGAGTAGTAGTGCGCATGATTTAGGCTTACAAAAAGAGGAGCGTAGAGAATCCCTCTCGCTCCTCTTTAGAAGTTGTTTGAGTTAGCGATTTAAGGCTGTAAGGAGTGGAGAAGCCAAGGGCCCAAAGACGCCCTTACGGACCAAAGCGATTAACTCAAACAGCTTCTTAGGATGCAAAATACGCTTAGTTCTGTTTGAGAGCCGCGTAGTGCTTGAAAAACAAGGGAATGGTTTCGATTCCTTTGTAAAAATTAAACAGGCCATAACTCTCGTTGGGCGAGTGAAGCGCGTCGATATCAAGCCCGAAACCCATCAGGATCGACTTGATACCCAGCTCCTGCTCAAAGAGCGCCACAATCGGGATACTGCCTCCACCCCGGGTCGGAATCGGTTTTTTCCCCCACGACTCTTCCATAGCCCGGCTGGCAGCTTCGAACTCCACCGAGTCGGTAGGCATCACGTAAGGCAGCCCACCATGATGTGGCCGCACCTCTACCCGCACAGACGCCGGCGCAATGGACTCAAAATGCCGGGTAAACAACTCGGTGATTTCGTCGGGCGTTTGGTTCGGTACGAGTCGCATACTGATTTTGGCCGACGCTTTGGATGGCAACACCGTTTTGGCCCCTTCGCCAATGTAGCCGCCCCAGATACCATTTACGTCGAGTGTGGGCCGTACCGAGGTCCGCTCGATGGTTGAGTAACCAGCCTCACCAAACACCTCCTGAATACCCAAATCGCGCTTGTACTCGACAAGGTCAAAAGGTGCTTTCGCCATTTCGGTACGCTCGTCGGCACTCAGTTCAACTACTTTATCGTAGAAGCCCGGAATCGTGATATGACCGTCGGCATCTTTCAGCGATGCAATCATCTGGCACAATACGTTCACCGGGTTGTCGACTCCTCCGCCGTACACCCCCGAATGCAGGTCGCGGTTAGGGCCGGTCACTTCCACCTCTACGTACGAAAGGCCACGCAGACCTGTTTCGAGCGAGGGCACATCGTTGGCAATGATACTCGTGTCGGAAATCAGGATGGCATCGGCCTTCAGAAGCTCACGGTTTTCGGTTACGAAAAGCCCCAGATGGTCTGAACCCACTTCCTCCTCGCCTTCAATCATCACCTTCACGTTACAAGGCAGTGAGTTGGTGGCAATCATGGCCTCAATGGCCTTCACGTGCATGTAAAACTGGCCTTTGTCGTCGCAGGCCCCACGGGCATAGATGCGCTCGTTACGGATGGTTGGCTCAAAGGGGGGCGTGTGCCAGAGTTCGTAGGGATCGGCGGGTTGCACGTCGTAGTGGCCGTAAACCAGCACGGTAGGCAGAGCCGGGTCAATCAGTTTTTCGGCGTACACAATCGGGTGCCCGGCCGTTTCGAACAACTGAGCCCGGTCGACACCGGCCGCTGTCAGTTTATCACGGACAAACTCAGCCGCCCGCCGAACATCATCTTTGAATTTGGAGTCGGCCGATACAGACGGAATCCGAAGCAGTTCGAGCAGTTCGTCTAAATAACGCTGTTTGTTTGACTCAATGTACGATGCAGTAGCAGCATTCATCAGGATTTGGTTTTTAGGTTCACGCTGTTGATTCGCAAAGTTGGCAAAAACCGGGCGGGTTTTGAAACCCTCATACAAAGAAGCGAAGGCACCGGAACAGAATTAATCTCTGCACAGTGCCTTCGCTTCGGGGCGTATGCCCACCCTATTTCGTAAATCTTTATTTCCGTTTCCGCAACCGAATCAGCACGGTTCGGCTTTCCTGTCCGTTCAGGATTCGGCTGATATTCTTTTTGTGGGTAAGCACCACCAGCAGAAACACCACAAAGCCAAACACAATGAGCAGGGGGCTTTCTTTCTGACCAAAGGCGCGCATGAGCAGCAGAACCGGAAACGCCAGTGCAGCCAGCATTGAACCGAGTGATACGTACTGCGACGAAAGCACCACCAGCAAAAAGATACCGATACAAACGGCAGCTACCTCCGGGTGCGTAGCCAGTACCATACCCAACAATGAAGCAACGCCTTTGCCACCCCGAAACTGAGCAAACACCGGATACAGGTGACCCACTACGGCCGTGAGGCCAAACAGAAGCTTAAAAATCAGGATATGGTCTTCGGTAATCCAGCCAATCTGCCCCAGGAGCGTAGCCAGTAAAGCGGCCGTGTAGCCTTTGAGCACATCAACCAGCATTACTACTGTACCAGCCCGCTTGCCCAGCACCCGAAAGGTGTTGGTGGCTCCCGCGTTACCACTTCCAAACTGGCGAACGTCGACCCCAAAAAAGGCCTGACCATACCAAACAGACGTTGGGATGGAGCCCAACAGATACGCAAGTACAAACGCTACGGCTACAGCCAATACACTCATAAACGTGAGTTATTATGGATTGAACCTACATTTTATTTTGCAGGCAGTCGCAATGATAACACATGAAACCGTCAATATTATCCCAAAGTTGAGATTTAATAAAAGTTTTTGGCATATCAAATATACCAAAACCATTATTTTATTGCATAATCTTACTTTCCTCCAACTACGACCTCAATAAGGTCAGTTTCGGTCAGGTAGCGGGTAGCCATTTGGGCAATGGTTTCGGCGGAAACAGACCGGATGTTAGCCACGTAATTCGTCAGAAAATCGGTTGGCAGGCCATCCAGCAGAATCAGCTTGTACCGGTCCGCAATTTCGAATGGGGTGTTAAGCGACCCCACAAATTCACCCGCCATGAAATTCTTGACCGTTTCGAGCTCGTCGGCCGGAACAAGCTCGGTTTGCAATCGCCGGATCTCCTTCCGGGTTTCGTCGAGGGTTTGCTGGGTAAACTCTTTCTTTACATCGGTACCGATGAGGAAGTAGCCTTCGTGCCGGAATGAGATCAGATTTGACGAAATGCCGTAGGTGAACCCTTTTTCTTCGCGGATATTCTTCATGAGTCGCGACCCGAAATAACCCCCCAGCAGTTCGTTGGTCACCAGCATCGGGAAGAAATCGGGATGATCGCGGGTAAACAACCGGCGTCCCATCCGAATTGACGATTGCAGACTCTCGGCTTTTTCGGCCAGAATAACCGGTTGGCTCGTGGTCCGTTCGGGCAGGGCCTCTGTGTCGGTAACGGCCCCGGCAAAGGTCATGGAGCCGAAGTAATGATCTACGAGTGCAACTTCCGCTTCGGTCACGTGTCCGGCCAGTAAGACCTGAAAGGGCCGGTTGCGAATGGTTCGGTCGAAATGGCCCGCAATATCGGTCCGGGTAATCTGTTCGACTACCTCCGGCCGCTGTGTACGCCCGTACGGATGCGCCTTCCCGAACAGATTTTCCCGAAACAGCACCCCGGCCACATAGGCGTTCTTTTCGAGGTTGACGCGCAGGTTTTGGAGCGTAATGTTGCGCAGGTCTTCAAACTCTTTCTCAGGGAACACCGGTTCGGTGAGCATTTCTTTCACCATAGGCAACACATCGGCCAGATGGCGCGTGAGGCAGTACACCACTACACTGCACCGGTCGGGGCCAGCGTTGAGTTCCAGAAACGCCCCGTACCGGTCGAAATACTCACTGATTTGGGCCGACGAATGCCCGGCGGTTCCTTCGGCGAGCATTTTCATAGCGAAAAAGGCAGCACCCGCCTGCCCATTTTCGTACCAGGTACCGGCATCGAAAATACACTCGATCCGCATAACCGGCTGCTGATGAACCGAAACCAGATGAACGGGTAAACCATTGGCCAATGTGGTAGATTGCACGGCGGGCAAACGCACTTCATGAATGGCCTGAAACGAAGGTGACTGTGTACGATCTAAAAGCATATCCGAACGGCCCCTCAGGGGGGCCTTACGCAAGAGGGTTGGCTGAGCGCAAACCCGTAGGTGTATGTATGCGGAAAGACGTTAGGCGTCAGACAGTCTTAATCGAGCCTGAAGCCTAACGTCTTCCCGTTAGTAACTGAATATAAGTACAATTAAATGTAAAATGTATAACGGGGAAGCTGATTATCAGCAGATAAACCAATTATTGCATTGTGCATTTTACATTGTTCATTCACTTTTAGTTGGAAGAGTCATCTTCGACATCTTCTTCATCATCGGCAATACGAACGCCTTTGCTCAGGTTGATCAGCAGCGATACCCGGAAGGTATTAGCCAGTGGGCTTCCCTGCGTGACGGGCATCAGATACGAGAAATCAACGCCGTACCGATCCTGAAGCCGGATGCCAACCCCAGCCGTAAAGAACCGACGGCCGCCTTTCTGCGCCGACTCGTGGAAGTAGCCCAGCCGGGCCGCAAACTGATCATTGTACCAGTACTCCACCCCGGTCGAGATCGTAACCTCTTTCAGTTCTTCAGAGAAACCACCCGGTGCATCGGCAAAGGAACCAAACACCGACGCAATGTACGACTTCGTTGTGTCGACAGGCGGTGTAGGCACCATCAGCTTGTTCAGGTCCAGCGCGATGTTGAATTTGTTGTACTGATCGGCATAGTACGTCAAAGCGGTTCCCAAACGGAAATTGGTTGGGATATAGTAGCGTTGATCTGTCCCGTACGATACGCGGCCACCCAGATTCGAGAGCATGGCTCCGAACGCCAGGCCAAGGCCCCGGCCGGTTGCTTCGTCGCGAACCTCGTTCCGGTAAAACGCGCTAATATCGGCAGCAGCAGTGGCAGCTGGCTTCACCGGCGTACCCACTACCATCGTCGAACCAGCAAGGTTTGAGTTCAGGTACTTGATGTTTACGCCCATTGAGAAGTTCTTCGTCAGACGGGCCGAATACGACCCGGTAAAGGCATACTCGCGGGAGTTGAACGTACCGGCAGCCAGGCCCTGACTAGTCGTGAACTGAATGGTTCCGAGATCAAAATACGTCATCGAAGCGCCAATAGCTTGATTCTTACCGATCTTCTTATACCCCATCAGGTTGGTGTAATACATGTCGCCGATGAGGTCGCGCAGCCAGGGCGTGTACGAGAGCGAGGCTCCGGCGTCTTTATCGGCAAATACCAGTTTGGAGGGGTTCCAGTAAATGGCGTTAGCGTCGGCACTGAGAGCGACCCCGGCATCGCCCATGGCACCGCTACGGGCATCGGGCGTGAAGTTCAGGAATGGCACCGCAGAGGTAACGGCATTGCGGACTTGCTGACCGCTGGCATTTACTGGCGTTGTTTGCGCGGAAGCCAGAAAAGGAACAAAGCAGATGACTCCGAGAAAAAGGCGGGAAGAGCTGCGCTTCATAAAATATGGTAAGTGAACACGGCGCTGATCTCCACTGAGATGCGGGCCGGGGGTCAAAATTACGACGATTCGCTATGAATGAAAAAAAGTGCTCAAAATTGATGCCGGGCATTTATCCAGTGTGTTACCGCACCAGCAGAATCCGGTTGCCAGCTTTAGCTTCGGAACCGTCCGAAGCGGCCCGAAGCACGACCCGGTACAGATACAACCCGTTGATTAGCAACGACCCAGCCCCGTTTCGTCCGTCCCATTGACCCAACGACACCGTTTCGGGGCAACTATCGCACTGACCAACCTGTTCGCTCAGTAAACGCCCGGCCTGATCGTACACCTGCACTGACCAGTCGAGTGTTTCGCCCGGCCGGTTGTGGTTCAGTGCCAACTGCGTTTGATCGACTACCGGATTGGGGCTGGCCCAGAGCGAACGAATCAGCAGGGAGGGCTTTTCCGACACTATAAACGTCAACGCCCCCTCGGTTGAATTATTGTTAACATCCCAGGCTTTCGCCCGCACCGTGTACGACCCCGAAGGCAGGTTTCGGAACGTTACGCTCGCACTCCCCCGCCGACCTTCGCTATCTTCAGATACGTAATTACTGTTCAAAACGATTGGAGCGTCTGTATTCAATTGCGCCGTTAGCTCATGACCCAAGCCGGTTTGTGCCAGATTAATACCCAGATTATCGGCCACCTGAATGCGTAACGTAACGTCGGGCCCGGCCACACGAACCCGATCGCTCCCATCTGGAGTGCCCCCGATTACGGCCAGGGTGAGCGAGGGTGGTTGGGTATCAACAACCGGATTCGCTGCCGTACTGCCGATAACGAGGCTGGCCGCTTGCCCAATCGCATCGAATAGGCTGTCGGCCCGTAGCGCGTAGGCATACAACCGCCCTTGCCCAAAGCTATAATCAATGTCTTTGGGCACCACAAACTGCACCCGGAAACGACCCTGATTCACGGCTACCTGCCCCGAGAAAATAAGGCTTGCGTAGGTTTGGTAGTTCATCGGGCTACTCTCGGTGCCGCGTGTGGTACGCGAAAGCGGTTTGTCGTAGAGAGTCAGGCGCACGCGTCCGTTGAAATCGCTCATGCGCTGGCGGGTAGCTGGCTGCTGAATTTCGCCCTCCAGCACCACCGACTGCAACGCCCGCAGGGTATCGGGAGCACCCGCCTTTACAGCCCGCCCGTTGACGTGCGTTAGGGCAACGTCGGCCTGCGGATAGGCCAACCGCATGGATGGGTCGGCTATGAGGGCGAAGTTGCGGTTGAGGCTGCCGCTCAAACTGTTGTTTTTCGTCTCCCGAAACACATCGCCCAGGCGCGGCATCTGGCCATTCACAGGTTTAAACACGGCCTGGTAAAAGGCTTCGTTAAGCAGAAAGTTGGTATTGGCGTACACCGGGCGGGTAGTGGTAAGCAAACCGATGGCCCCGCCCTGCCGACTCAGCAGCGCCAGTTCGGCCCCGGAGTTTACGTTGGGGTCATCGTAGCGCCCAAACTCACAGGTAGCCGTTACGAGCAGGGGCAAACGCCGGTTTCGCCAGGTAAAAATGTCGTTCAGGGTCAGCACCTGCTCTTCGGCCCAGCCGGTTTCGCCCCCATGACCGGTATAGTTGATAATCAGGCGGCCTTCGTCAATAATCCGGCTGATGGTCTGATTCACGCCCGGAGCCCGCTGCCCGCCCGGCGCCGACTCCTGCACAAAGTCATCCAGAAAAATTCGCTGCGGCCGGAATGGGGTTTTCCGTTCAATATCACGAGCTAGCTGGTCGGCATCATTCTGGTGAATGTTTGAGTCGCCATCATCGGCTACGAACGCAACCCGGGTTTGCCAATCGCCAGCCAGCGAGCGGTCGGTAGCGTACCGAATCAGCTTATCGACCACAGTACGGGCTTCGTCAGGTGTTTTCACAGGAAGTCGCCCAATCCCAATGTCGAGCCGTAGGTCACCGGCATTCGTTTCGGGCCATTCACCAGCATTTTCCTGCAAAAAGCCAAAATAATCGTCCGACGAATAACTAAGCACCGGGTGGAGCGATTCGCGACTTTCGTACACGGGTACCGTATTGGCCCACTGTGCCGGGTTTAATATACCCGACAGGTTCCGGTAATCGAAGGTAGCATCGCCAAACAGGAGCAGGTAGCGCAAAGTGCCGGGTGCTTTCCTGTCGAAATACCGGGCCGCATCGCGGATAGCAGTCGGGTCGGGCTGCCCCGACGCAAATTCGTTATACAACTGCTGCGTGGTCACAACCAGCGTGGTGAGGCCATCATTGGTTTGCCGGAAGGATGCCAGTCGTTCGGCCTCAGCCCGGAAAGCCGCCGGGGTCACAATCAGCAGCTGGGGCGTTGCTTCGGCCCGCACGTTCTGATTAGGCACCAACGCGAGTGTGAGAGGTTGTCTAAACTGGTTATCGGCAAACAGCACATACCTCCCCTGGCTCGCGCTTGCCCACGTACCATCGGGGCCTGTGGGGGTTACTGATTGGCTCACGGGCGCAGTAGGCAGGCTCACATCCCACACACGCAACCCACCCGTAACCTGCCGCACGGTGTACCGACCGGGAGAAAGCCATGCCAACGTCGGGGTATCGTACAGTCGCAACTCCCGTCGGGTTTGGACCCCCAGAAAATTGAGGTAAGCCGCTGCCGACGACTGACCGGCCCTATCGTAACTGAGCGTAACCCGCAGGTTGGGGTCGGTACCCGCCGTGGCCGAGAAAAGGCGACGGTTCTCGATGCCTTTCCGGTCGTAGCGGTATCCTGAAAGGGCTTCAACCGATTGCGTCCCCAGGGACAGACTATTCAGGCGGAGAGTAAATTGTGTGGTAGCAGGGGCATCGGCCACCACCGATGAGGTAATTTCTATGGGCGAATTGGTCACCAGACCGGGGATGTCAAACGCAAACGTCTGCTCAGTCGTAATGCCAAAAAACTCACCCAGCCACTCACGCCCCGACCGCACACGGCTCGTTTGTTCGAGTTCGTGAAACCGGTAATGGGCAAACGATGATACGGCCGGTAAGCCGGTGCCATCGCCCGGTGCCCGCATGGCCATTCGGCGGCCGGGCTGATCGGCTACGGTCAGGAAATAAAAAGTGGTATCGCTATAGGGGTTAATGGTGTGGCTCAACCGGCCCGTTGCCGAGTCTTGCCGAATTACGTGCGGGCCCTCACCCCAAAACAACAAGGCATCACCCCGGTCGAAACGGCCATCGGCCTCGCCTTCGACCAGAATGGCGTTCTCGGTGAGATCGGCTGGGCGTGGAGTCGAGTTGGCTTGCGGTAAAGGGGCTCCACCGTTGCCGTACAGCCGAAAACGGCGCGGGTCGGCATTGGCAAAAGCTGGCTGAATAGCACTTATAGCCTCGTAACTGAGCCGGTACGGACCTGTTTGGGTAATACCGATTTTGACCCACGTACCGGTGCGCAAAACCGACTGGGCCGATGCGTACACACTCAGTAGAAGAGCCAAACCGGCCAACCCGTACCGGCAGAACCACACCAGCCGGCCTGCTCCGCCATCACGTTGCCTGTTCCCCCGAAAACCGTACACCTTATCCATTTTCCATCTCGACCAGAGCATGAGCCAGAATCGCATACGAACGGCCCGATGCCACCTCTTTACAAACGATACGGGTGCGCCGAACAGTACCCCGCACAAAGGTCTTTTTCGCCAACCGAAACGCACTTCCTTCGGGCACATCCTGTAGCAGCACCCGGCCCGCTGGTTGTGGATCAGCACTACGCAAAGCGGCCATTAAACCCGGATGTGCGTGCGAGGAGGCTGCTGGTTGCCGGAGATAGTCGCGCAGGGGCGTCAGAATAGCTTCCGGGAAAACCGATGCGGTCAGCACAGGCCGCATCAGGTTGGCAAACGTTTGCTGCCATTCCGGCCCATGTGGCTTGGGCATAGTCCGACGGCGACCCAGTGGCTGAGCCCGGTGCACAGCCGCATGCGCCACTTCGTGCACATACGTAATCAGAAACGCGTACGGATTCAGATCGGCATTGACCGAAATATGCAATGACCCGTCGGGCAGCGCCCTGAAATCGCCCAGCCGTGTACGACGGGGGCGCGAAATGGTAAATCCAAACTTGTATTCCCCCCACAGCTCTCGTGCGTAGGCCGAGGCCCCGGCCGGGAAATACCTTTCAAAAACGTCCATAAAAAAAGAAGCCCTATCAAAGATAAGGCTTCTTCCAGTGCTTTCGGTTGGTGTCCGAAATTACTTCGCGCTGTCGGCAGGAGCAACAGCAGCTGAATCCGTAGCTGCAGCAGCCGTCGTGTCGGTTGACATGGCAGCTGAGTCAGTTGACATGGTAGTCGTTGCCGTTGAGTCAACAGCAGCTTCTTCAGTCTTAGGCTTGCTCTGGCAGGCAGCGAAAGTGACCATCGTACCAACGAACAGTAAAGCGAGTGCTTTTTTCATTGTCTTAATAGTGGTTGTTTTAAGTTCCACCTGCAAATAGTAGAGTTAGCTTGAAAAATACAAAGCAAACCCCTATTTAATTTTGATTCAAGGGCTTATCTATCAGAAAAATCCTGTTTGCAGGTAGGTTAACTTTATTGAAATGGGGCTACGAAACCCGGCCGGTCCGTGCCCGCAGGCGGTCATATACGCCGGTGCTGCGGAAGGTAAGCAGCTTATGCCCGAAATAATTGGCGAGGAAGCTAAAACCCATACCGGCTACGTGTGAGGTTTTTTCGCGCCAGAATATTTCTACTTTGGGTAGCAGAGGGGTGGCAATCCAGCGGAGCGTGCCAACGGATACGAAGTACTGCACCGCCCAGGCCACTAACGCAATGGCTACAAATTTTACGGCTTCGCGGCTGGTATTGCCCGTTTGCCGGGCCGAGAATGCGTACACTTTAGTCGGAACAAAACTGACGACAGTGGCAGTCAGGTAGCCCAGCACGACACTCGTATCAAAGGTGTAGTCCAGATTTTCGCGGTACACGATCTGGCTAAAGAAGTTGACGGAGGCCCCAAACAGTGCCGTCAGGAAAAACGTAAGAAAGTCTTTACGCCGACCGATTTTGGTTGTTTGTAGTACCTCTACATTCACGTTTACAGGCCAGTTAGTTGTTCTGAATAGGTATTCAACCGACAAACGAATGGATAAGTTAGCCGTTGGCTTAGACCTTACTTCTTTACTGATTGAACGGCTACACAACCAATAGACAGAATGGTTGTGTAGCCGTTCAGAGCAATGCGTATTGAAACGATGAGCTATCCCACAATGGGTATGCTCATACTGCGTTACACCAGACTGCGAACCAAGTTAGGCAATATACCTAATACAATGGTAAGAATGGTAGCAGCAATTAGTACATACCGATAGAATGGGGCTACCCGAATGGCGGTCGTCTGCCCGTCGCGGAGGTACATGGCAATGATGACACGGAAGTAATAATAGATGCTTACCGCCGACATCAGCACGGCCACAACGAGCAACCAGAAGATACCCCGGTTGGCGGCCGTCGTAAACACCATAAACTTACCCCAGAAGCCGGCCGTCAGCGGAATACCCGCCAATGATAGCATGGCTACTGTCATAATAAAGCCCAGTAACGGGTTTTGTCGGGCCAGGCCGTTGAAGGCATCGTAGCTTTCGTCGGTAGGCTTGCCTTCGCCTGATTGATGGCGGCTCACCACGAGCAGCACCCCAAAGGCTGCAATTGTGGCTACCGAGTAAGCGAGTGAGTAAAACACCAGTGCCTGCTTGCTCTGCTGACCTACGGCCGTCAGGGCAATCAGCAGATAGCCCGCATGGGAGATGCTCGAGTAAGCCATCATCCGCTTAAAGCTGCTCTGATACACCGCCGTAAAGTTGCTCACAACCAGCGTAATCACCGTTACCGCCATCAGAATAACGCCCCAGAACGAATAGATGCCCGTAAATGAAAACGATAGCAAGCGAAGCAGAGCGGCAAAGCCAGCCGTTTTCACTACCGTCGACATAAACGCCGTGAACAGCGTGGGGGCCCCTTCGTACACGTCGGGCGTCCAGAAATGGAACGGAGCCGCCGATACTTTGAACAGGATACCCACCAAGAGCAGCAGTAGGCCCATGTACAGCAACAGGGGTGAACCATACGCAACCCCGCCGTTTACGTACGAACGGAGGTCTGAAAGCACAAATGACCCAGACGTTCCGTAAAGCAGGGCCAGGCCAAACAACATGATACCCGTGGCGAAAGACCCCATCAGGAAGTATTTCAAAGCGGCCTCGTTGGAGCGCAGGTTGCGCTTGTCGCTACCGGTAAGTACGTACATAGCTACCGACAGAATCTCGACTCCTACAAACAGCATGATGAGGTTCTCGAAACTAATCATCATGATGGCGCCCACCAGCGAAAACAGCATGATGGCGTAGTACTCGGCCGGTTGAGCCGATTCATCCTCCAGAAAACTGCTCGACAACGACACCACCATGAACGCCGACAACAGCACAATAGCCGTAAAGGCAATAGACAGATTGGTGGACAACAACATGTCGTTGAAGTACATGTAATTCTTGCCCCAGTCAACAAACGACGCTCCGAAGGCTATGGCAATAAACAGCAGCGTAGCCGGGAGTAAAATCGCTTTTGATTTGGCAAACCCCAGAAACAACAGGGCAATTCCGAAAACCGAAAGTAATATGATGGGTAGCATGATGTCTATTTGATGTACCGCAACAGGTTCGTAACGGCGGGTTCGGTGAGTTTAAGGAATGAGGCCGGATACAAGCCCATCCAGAACACAAAGAATACTAAGGGAACAAGCACCCATAGTTCGGAGGTGCTCAGGTCGGCAAACGACTGTGTATTGTTGCTGGGCTTGCCAAACATGGTTTTCTGGAACATCCGCAACATATACACCGCGCCCAGAATGATGGTCAGGCCGGCCAACGCCCCCAGGTAGTTGTTATAGTCGAACACGCCTTTGAGCAGCAGAAACTCACCCACAAAGCCATTGGTCAGCGGCAAAGCCACACTACCCAACATCAGAATCATAAACAGCACCGTCAGCTTGGGTGTAGTGCGGGTAATGCCGCCCAACTGATCGAGTTGCCGGGTTTTGGCCCGGTCGAAGATCAGCTCGGCTACGAAAAACAGACCCACCACATTGATACCGTGCGCCAGCATCTGAATCAGGGCACCCTGTACGCCATAGGTAGTCTGTGAGAAAACCCCGGCAGCCATGAGACCCACGTGCGCAAACGATGAGTACGCGATCAGGCGCTTCATGTCGCGCTGACGGATAGCGATGACCGAACCATACACAATACCAATCACCGACAGGACCGCGGCCATCATACCCCAGGTATCCAGACCGGCGGGTACAATGGGCAGAATAAACCGAATAAGCCCGTAAACCCCCATTTTGAGCATGATACCCGCCAGCAACATGGTGGCTGGTGTCGGCGACTCAACGTAGGTATCGGGTTGCCAGGTGTGGAATGGGAACACCGGCATCTTGATGGCGAAGGCAATGAAGAAAGCCCAGAAAACCCAGCCCTGTGCAGCCGGTGTCAGATTGAGCTTGTAGAAATCGGCAATGGCCGACGAATGCAGGCCGGGCGTTTGGTAGTACAGATACACAAGGGCAACGAGCATCAGCAGGCTACCAAAAATCGTGTAGATGAAAAACTTAAACGTAACCGGGATTCGGTTGGCACCACCCCACAAAGCCGCCAGAAAATACACCGGAATCAGGGCAGCTTCGAAGAAGAGATAAAACAGGAACGCATCGCGGGCGGTGAATACCCCCATCAGGGCCGCCTGCATGTACAGAATCAGGGCGTAAAACGTGGCCGACCGATTGTAATTCTGGCCAAAGGCCGACAGTACAATAAGCGGAACCAGCAGACCAGTCAATAAAACCAGCAAGATGCTGATGCCGTCGATTCCACCGCTGAACCGGATACCAAGGACATTGATCCAGGGCACGTCGAAGCCAAACTGAAACTCGGGCGTGGCTATAAACTGACTGATTACGTAGGCCGCCAGCAAAAACTCGAGAAGAGCGGCCCCGAGGGCAAACCGCTTAGCCGAGTCACCGTTGAGAAGTAACGTGACCGTGGCTGCTACGGCCGGGAAGAAAATAAGAGCAAGCGTGAGCATGAATGGGTCGTTACGTTCAGATATTCAGGTAGCCCAAAACGGACGTCCAGTTGATAAAAAACCGCAGGGCAATAATCAGGGCCAGGCTCAGAACCATGGCAAACACGTACGAGCCAATGGAGCCGTTCTGCACCAGCCGAAGTTGGCCCGATACCGTCCGAACCAACCAGGCTACGGCACCCACCACCCCGTCGACAACGAATTCGCCAACGCTGTAGAGCCCATCGCCCAGTGCCCGCACCGGACGCACAATGAGTACTTCGTAAAATTCGTCGATGTAGTATTTGTTGTACACCACTTTGGCAGGCAGCGACCGCTCAGCCGAATCAGGGGCGGGTACGGCCGCGTTACGGACGTACATCACATAAGCTACAATGGCCGACAGCAGAGCTACCCCCGCCGAAATGCCCATGAGCATCAGTTCTTCGCTGGCGCCCATGGTGTGACCACCAAAGGCGGCCGGGTTCACCTGCTGTGATCCGGCGTATAGCGGTGCCATGAACTCGGCCAGGGCAGAGTGTCCACCCAGTGCGTGCGGCACATTGAGCAAACCACCCACTACCGACAATACCGCCAGTACCATCAGGGGCAGGGTCATGGTCAGGGGCGACTCATGCAGGTGATGTTTTTGTTCGGCTGTGCCCCGGAATTCACCGAAGAACGTCAGGAACAAAAGCCGGAACATATAGAATGAAGTCATGGCGGATCCCAGCACACCCAACGCCCAGAGTACCTTGTTGTGCTCCCAAACATGCGCCAGGATTTCGTCTTTCGAGAAGAAACCGGCAAACGGCGGAATACCCGAAATAGCAATGGTACCGATCAGGAACGTCCAGAACGTGATGGGCAGGTACTTGCGCAAACCACCCATGTTGCGGATGTCCTGCTCGTCGGACATGGCATGAATTACACTACCAGCCCCAAGGAAGAGGAGCGCCTTGAAGAAAGCGTGCGTCAGTACGTGGAACATACCGCCGGTATAAGCCGCTACACTCAGACCCAGGAACATGTAGCCGAGCTGCGACACCGTTGAGTAAGCCAGTACTTTCTTAATATCATTCTGCAACAGACCAATCGATGCGGCCAGCAGGGCCGTTGCCATCGCAATACCACCCATGATTTCGAGCGTCAGCGGAGACAGGGTGTACAGTACGTTGGACCGAACCACCATGTAAATGCCGGCCGTCACCATGGTAGCCGCGTGAATGAGGGCCGAAACCGGTGTTGGGCCAGCCATAGCGTCGGGCAGCCAGGTGTAGAGCGGAATCTGCGCCGACTTACCCATAGCCCCTACAAACAGCAGCAGCGTAATGGCCAGCACCGTTTTATCGCCAATGGTCATTCCCGTTGCCGAGGCAAACACATCGCTGTATTCAACCGAACCAAAGGTGGTGAAGATGAGGAAAATGCCCAGCAGGAAGCCAAGGTCACCAATCCGGTTCATCACAAAGGCTTTGCGGGCGGCATTGTTGTAACTGGTATTGGTATTCCAGAACCCGATGAGCAGGTATGAACACAAACCAACGCCTTCCCAGCCAATAAACATGATGACGTAGTTGGAGCCCATCACCAGCAGGAGCATGAAGAACAAGAACAGGTTCAGGAAAGCCATAAACTTGCCGTATCCTTCATCGTGCTTCATGTAGCCAATGCTGTAGAGATGAATGAGCGAGCCTACGCCCGTCACCACCAGCAGCATAATCAGCGAGAGCTGATCGATCTGGAAAGAGAAGTTAATATGCAGGTCGGCCACGCTGATCCAGTCGAACAACAAGGCTTTGAAGGGTTGATTACCCCCGGCCCGGAAGTTTGAAAACAGGCTAAGAACCGCCAGAAATGACAGCACCGGCCCGGCTACGGCCAGCGGCCCTACCAACGACGCCGGAACCCGACGGAACCCCAAACCATTGGCCACAAAACCAAGAAGGGGCAATAGGGGAATAAGAATACAGAGTAGTTCAGCTTGCATAGAAACAAGTTTTCAGTTTGCTGTTTTCCGTTTTCAGTCATGCTTACCGGTTGCAACACAGGCCAATCGCCCTGCGCAACGGTAAACAGAGAGCTGTAAACCGAAAACTCGCTTTACCATTTCAGTTTGTTGAGTGCCCCGATATCAATTGAGCGCGTATTTCGATAGATCATCACGATAATGGCAAGCCCAACCGCAACTTCGGCGGCAGCCACAGCCATGATGAAAAAGACGAATACCTGCCCCGTCGGATCGGACTTGTACGACGAAAAGGCAATGAGGAGCATGTTGACAGCATTGAGCATGAGCTCAATCGACATGAAGATTATGATGGCATTACGCCGGGTCAACACACCGATAATGCCAATCACAAACAACGCTGTACTAAAAATGAGATAATAGTTGAGCGGTATTTGTTGAATGACCTCCGGAATGAGTACCTGCTGAGTGGGTTGCATAGTGAACCGGTAATGTAAAAGTCGCGCAAATGTAATGATAAAAGTGTGTCGGTGGATAGCTGACTTCTTTCGTCGAGGGCCTATCCGACCGAATTTGGCCCTAAAACGGGCCTCCGTCGGCACATACTCACTTAGTGCCGTTGGTAAACATCCGCAGCCGGATCTCGGTCAGTCGGCGTTTGGTATCGAGCGGAAACTCGCCTTTAAGCATCCAGTCGTAGAAAGAAGGCTCTTTTTTGAGCACATCCAGCACGGCTACGCCCTTGTGTTTGCCGAAGTTGAAAACCTCTTCGCCTTTGTCGTTATAAATAATCCGCCCGGCCAGGTCTACGTTTTTATTCATGGTCAGCGCGTGCAGAAAATCAACATCGGCCTGGAATACCACCGCCCGGCCCGCTTCGTCTTTGGCGGGCATCCCCTCATAACGGGCCATTTGGGCACTGAGCACCTCAAACGTAGCGAGGGTGTCGGCTTCGGCACTGTGCGCGTTTTCGAGGTCTTTATTGCAGTAAAACTTGTAGGCAGCCGAGAGAGTACGCGGTTCCATGAGATGATAAATCCGCTGCGCGTCGATCATCCGCCGGTTCCGCATGTCGAAATCAATATTAGCCCGCAAAAACTCCTCTACCAGCAAGGGCACATCGAACCGGTTGATGTTGAACCCGGCCAAATCGCAACCATCCAGAAACTGAGCCAACATCCGGGCCACGGCTTTAAACGGCGGTGCATCAACTACATCTTCGTCGTAAATACCATGAATCAGGCTCGACTCTACCGGAATCGGCATACCGGGGTTCACGCGCTGATTTTTGATTACGACTTCGCCCGAGGGCATCGCCTTAACAATGCAGATATCGATAATTCGGTCTTTCGCAATGTTAACCCCTGTGGTCTCGAGGTCGAAGAAAGCCAGCGGTTTACGAAGTTGTAATTGGTGCGTCATGGGTCAATTAAATAAAGCTTTCTTGTTAGTACCGTGTTTCCGGGTGGGTAATAGAACCACAAAAGTATGAAAAGCGACACGAACAATCTTCAGTAAAGTGGTAGGCAAGCCCGGCGGCACTTGCCGCTACCTACCCCACGGGCGCGCAAAAACTGCCGACTATCAAGTAAGCAAACCCGTCTGTTCTTCTTTTACGACAAACCCTTACAACGTTTATCGTTTTTAGTTTTTGGTTTACGGTTTACCTAATTCAGACACACTATTTCTGTACTGAGTGCGAAACCACCCCACCATACCACTACGAACGAAAGACCAAAAACCACGTATCACGTATGAATACGAACCGGCTCGACCGTCGCGATTTCTTGCAGAAAGCGGCTCTGGCAACCCTCGCGGGCGTTACGTTGCCCGTTCTGGCTCCGGCCAAACACATCCGCACAGCCGATAATGTGGTGCTCGGCCACAACTCGCACCGGTACCGGGTAGTACCCAACTGGGGCGTTCTGGATGCGGGCAAAAACCCCGTCAACGACTGCCACGAAATGGTGGAAGACGCTAAAGGACGGATCTTCCTGCTCACCAACGAAACCAAAAATAATATCCTGATTTACGATAAATCGGGTAAGCTGCTCGATAGCTGGGGCACCACCTACCCCGGCGCTCACGGCCTCACTATTCTGAACGAGGGGGGCGAACAGTTTCTGCTCATCAGCGATAACGCCCGGCGGCAGGTGATCAAAACCGACCTCAAAGGCCGCGAGATCATGAAGATCGACTACCCCCGAGAAACCGGGGTGTATGCCCATGCCGGTGAGTTTACCCCAACCGAAACGGCCGTCAACCCCGCTAATGGAGATATTTACGTGGCCGATGGCTATGGGGCCAATTACATTACGCAGTACGACGCCAAAGGGCGGTACATCCGGCACTTTGGCGGCAAAAGCAACGACGCGGCCGTAAACGATAAATTCGACTGCTGCCACGGCGTACTTGTCGACACCCGCAATAAGGCCAACCCAACCCTGCTCGTTACCGACAGGCGGCATCAGTGCTTCAAGCGGTTTACGCTCGATGGTAAATACCTGTCGACCATTCCGATGCCAGGCACCTACATTTGCCGGCCGGTACTTCACGGAGATTACATTTTCGGGGCGGCCTACCGGAGCACGTCCGATCAATATCCCAACTCGGGCTATGTGCAGATTCTGGACAAAAACGACAAGGTAGTTTCGACCCCCGGTGGTACAGCCCCTATTTACCAGAACGGCAAACTGCAGGAACAACAAAAAGACCGGTCGTTTATGGGCCTCATGCACCCGCACGACGTACACGTCGACAATGACGAGAACCTGTACGTAGCGCAGTGGAGCTCACAGAAAACGTATCCGATCAAACTCGAACGCATCGGCTAATTACATGATACTTCTCCAGGCCCCGTCGGATTGGGCATTGTTTTTTGGTCATTTCCACCCGCTCATTGTGCACTTGCCTATTGGCTTTCTGTTCATTGCCGGGCTTCTGGAAGTGGGTCGGCGGTTAGGAGCCGTCAGCCTGACCGACTCGGTCATTAGCCTGATCCTGTTCTGGTCGGCGGTGAGCGCTACGGTAGCCTGTTTGTTTGGCTATCTGCTCTCGCTGGGGGGCGGCTACGAAGCCGAAATTCTGGAAGAACACCAATGGCAGGGTATTGGGGTGGCCGTTTTTGCCTGGGTAGCCTGGCTGGTTAAATCAGAGCGGTTCGGCGACCGTATCCCGTTCGGGTCGCTCCTGTACGTACCGGCATTGGTCGTCTCTATTGTCTTGCTGATGGTAGCCGGGCATCATGGGGGGGCGCTCACGCACGGGTCCGACTACCTCACGCAATACACGCCCGAACCCTTCCGGTCGCTGGCAGGAATGCCTCCGCGCAAAGAATCTGAAGTTGCTATAAAACCGCTGGCCGACGTAAATCAGGCGCTGGTGTACGAGCAGGTGGTCAACCCTATTTTGCAGGCCCGATGCGTACAATGCCACAACGCCGAAAAATCGAAAGGTGACCTCCGCTTCGATACGGCTGAGATGCTCCGCAAAGGGGGCGAAGGCGGGCCCGTATTTGTTCCGGGCAAAGGCCTCGACAGCGAGCTGATTAAGCGTTGCCTGCTCCCTCTTGACGACGATGAGCACATGCCGCCCAAAGGCAAAACCCAACTCACCGATAGTCAGGTGGCTATCCTGAGCTGGTGGATTGATCAGGGAGCGCCCTTCGACAAGAAGGTAGCTGACCTGACCGTGACCGATGCCGTAAAACCAGCTCTGGCGCAGCTCGGCAGCGGTGCACCGGCCGGAGGCAGTAGCGCGGCACCGGCAGCCGCCACTGGCCCGGCCCCCGAACCAGAGGTACTCACCATGCAGGTACCCGCAGCCGATGCCGGGGCCCTCGAAACCGTGCGCAAAACGGGCTTGCTCGTAATGCCCTTGTCGAAAGAGCAGAATCAGCTCGAAGTAAGCGCCGTAAACGCCCGTGCCTTCGGCGATGCCGATGCTGCCGCCCTTACCGCGCTCGATGAGCAGCTGGTTTGGTTAAAGCTGAGCAACACGAGCGTGGGCGACGGGGCGCTGACCCAGATAGCCAAGTTGAAAAACCTGCACAAACTGCATCTGGAGCAAACCAAAATCACCGATGCGGGCCTCAAAAATCTGAAAGGATTACCCCACCTGACGTACCTGAACCTGTACGGCACGGCCATCTCAGACGCCGGTTTAGCCGAACTCGCGGGCATCAAAAGCCTGCGGACCCTGTATCTGTGGCAAACCAAAGTCACCCCGGCGGGTATTGCTCAGTTGAAAAAGGCAGCCCCTCAGCTTGAAATTATTGGCGGGCTCAACGAGCAGGCAATCGCCACGTTTGCAACCAGTGTAACCCAACCGGCTATTGAGTCGCCCAAAGCAACCAAGCAGTAGAGTGGCCTGATTTTTGATAAGCCGATACGCCTTTATTTTCGAGCAATGTAAGTGTCTATTGTTCAAGTTATTTAGCGACTAAAGAGACTTTTTTTTACAAGGCCAACGTACCAGTCAGTGTACATTGGCCTTTTTTCGTACAGTTTTTGCCTATGCCGTACGTGTTCTGCACGGTTATGACAAAAGCACTACTCACACTTTCCCTCTTACTAGTTTCTACAGTACTCTACGCGCAACTGACGGTGCATACGCCCCAATCGCGCATTGTGTACCAACGCAACAACCAAAATGGGGCTCAGGTCCCAATTGCAGGCTCATGCCCGGCGGGTGCCAACCGCATTGAAGCCCGCGTGGAGGCTATGGTGCCGGGCCAGGGTACTGCCACCAACTGGACAACCATTGACCCCGCTCCCCGAAACGGGCGTTTCAGCGGGCAATTACCCGTACGGGGCGGCTGGTATCGACTGGCAGTACGGGCTTACCGAAACAGCGATTTACTGGCCGAAACCACCGTCGAGCGTGTGGGCGTGGGTGAGGTCTTTATTGTATCGGGCCAATCCAACGCACAGGGCAATCCCTGGACACCGGTTGCCGGTGCCTCCGACGACCGGGTGTCGGTGGTTGATTTCCGCGACGAGAACCTGCCGGAGTTTAACCTACCCCTCACATTTAGCCAGGCAAGCGCGGGCCGTAAAATGGCCCCTAACAACTTTCTGCACGTATTTGGTTTGCTCGGCGACCGGCTTACGGCCCGGCTCAATGTGCCGGTATTATTTCTGGGCGCGGCTTATGGGGGCACAAACAGCAATGTCTGGCGGATTTCGGCTCAGGGGCAAGACCCCGGCGGATCGCCCGGCCCCTACTTACAGCCCTACCGGTCTATGAGTGCCGCCCTCGATCACTACGTCCGCCGGACGGGCGTCCGGGCCATTTTGTGGCATCAGGGCGAGTCGGACAACGGCTACCGGGGGCAGCAGGAATACGTAGCCAACGTTAAAGTGGTTATCGACAAAACCCGCCAGCAGAGCGGCTACAGCCGACTACCCTGGATCATGTCGCGGGTATCGTACATCGGTGGCCGCACCGACCCAGCCATCATTGCGGGGCAGAACGAACTTATCAGCACTGTTGAGGGAGTGTGGCCCGGCCCCGAAACAGACCTGTACACCGGCCCGGATGACCGGGGCGACGGACTGCATTTCAGCGGCAACGGTATGATTCGGTTTGCCGATCTCTGGAACAACAGCCTGACCGATCAGTTTTTCAACCAATCGCAACCGGGCACCCTTGCGGGTAGCTCGCCCGAGATCACAACGGGCCTCATTGTACCCATTGGTGCCCGGTCGGGGCAAACGATTACGGTACCGTACGTTCGGCCCGAAGGCTTGACCGCCGACAGCCCGTTTGTGGTACGGCTTTTCAATAGTGACGGTCAGCAGCTCGCCGACCTTGGCACGGGCACGCAAAACCCGCTGACCGTTCGGTTGCCCGAGTCACTGCCCACTGGTACGTACACGGTTCGGGTCGATGCCACGAACCCAGCCGTGGCCGGGCGGCCAAGTCAGCCATTTGGTGTGACCGCCCCCACGCCTATCCCGACCACCCAGCCCGGCACAGCTACCTCCGTCCGGCGCATTGGCTACGAATACGACGCCCTGACGCATGGTTTCAACCTGTTTGTGGATGCCGATGGCCCCGTTGAAGTAAAAGTGCAGCGACTCAATGGCAACTTTAGCGACAACGGCTGGTTCACAAGTAATGCCGGTGCGTTCCGGGACTCATACAACTACACCCGCTTTTACCCGCCGGTTCGGCCGGGCGAAGGTGGTGTTGAACCCGGTCAGTACCTGATCAGCGCCCGACGTATTGGTCAGCCCACGTCTGAAAAAGCGATTGCGGTTGTGCTGAGTGGCGGTTTCCGCACGATTTTCCCAGCCAGCGAAACCACCACCACGACTCCGCCCGTTGAGACACCTGCCACTCCGCCAATCCCAACTACCCCACAAACGCCCGCAACCACCAACCCCACCGTGGCCGGTTTGCGTAAAGTGGGCTATAAATACGATGCGCCAACCCACGGTTTTCAGTTGCTGACCGATGCCGACGGGCCCGTTGAGGTGCGGCTCGAACGGCTGGATGGTCCCTTCGCCGAAACCGGCTGGGGTCCGGTGGTTCCCTTTACCGATGAGTCGGGTTACACGGCCCAGCGGTTTTACGCGCCCGTTGCTCCGGGCGTTGGGGGCGTCGTAGCCGGCCGATACCGACTGTCGGCGCGGCTCACCAGTCAGCCCGATGCCGTGATTACCTCCGAGGTAACCCTGGCTTACGGCGTATTCTCGATCTTCATCGCGCAGACTCCCGCTACGCCACCGGGCTCAACCACCACCACAACCACCTCGCCCCCGAAAACGGGCACGGTGGCAGCAGGCATTAACCGACTGGGCTACAAATACGATGCGCCGACCCACGGTTTTCAGGTATTGGTAGCCGCCGAAAGCCCGGTGCAGATTAGTCTGGAGCGGGTTGATGGGTCATTCAGCCCCACCGACTGGCAAATGGCTGTCTCGTACACCGAGCAGCCGGGCTACAGCCAACAACGATTGTACCTGCCTGTATCGCCGGGTGTGGGTGGTGTTGTAGCGGGTACCTACCGAATCAAGGCACGGCTGGCCAATCAGCCCGACACCGAGGTTTCGGTGGAGGTCGTGCTGCAATACGGTGTTTTTCAGGCGTATCCACCCCAGCAACTCATACGGGCACCGCGAGCCAACGACAAGCTTCAACCCCGGATTGAGCCGGGTTGCGGAGGCTGCGTGCCCTTGCAGGCTCAGCGCGAATATTAACCAAACGATCAGCCGATTCAGGACCGACCGTTTATTTATGGGCTATTTTGCCCGGTTTGTCGTAGAAATTGCCATTTAGGTCCAGCAGAAAGAGCAATTCTTATTTTTGTATATATGCGCTATCCGCATTATGCAAAAATTTAGCCCTGATATGCTGCGTCGCCTGAATCCGCTGTTCCGTCACGCTTCTCTCATCACGACCGTTGGTATTCTGGAACTGGCTCTTGGGCTTAGCTCCTGCCAGCGGTCGGTTGAAAAGCCCGCAGAGATTGTAGCGGCCGAGGCCAACCTGCCCGAAAAGGTCGATTACAACCTGCATGTGAAGCCGATTCTGTCGGACCGGTGCTTTGCCTGCCACGGCCCCGACCAGAACAAGCAAAAGGCCGGGCTCCGGCTCGACACCCCCGAGGGCGCCTACGAAGCACTGGCCGAGAGTGGAAACACGGCCATTGACCCCGGCAATCTGGCTCATAGCGAGGTGTATCACCGCATCGTCAGTACCGACCCCGATTACATGATGCCCACGCCCGAATCTAATCTGGCGTTATCGGTTGAGGAAAAAGCGACCCTCATTCGGTGGATTGAGCAGGGCGCTGAGTATAAAGAGCACTGGTCGCTCACGGCCCCCACCCTCCCCGATGTGCCCAAAGCGGGCGAGGCCTGGGCGCGTAACGAGATTGACCGGTTTGTGGCCCAAACCCATAGCCAGCAAAAGCTGAAGCCAGCCCCCGAAGCCGACCGGCTTACCCTCCTCCGGCGGGTATCGCTCGACCTGACGGGCTTACCCCCTACCCCGGCCGAAGTAGATCAGTTTATGGCCGACAAATCACCACAAGCCTATGAAAAAGCCGTTGACCGACTCCTGAAAAGCCCGCACTATGGCGAACGGCAGGCCGTCGACTGGCTCGATCTGGCCCGCTACGCCGATACCCACGGGTATCAGGACGACGGCCTGCGGACCATGTGGCCCTACCGCGACTGGGTGATCCGGTCGTTTAACCAGAATCAGCCCTACGACACCTTTATCACCTGGCAATTGGCGGGCGACCTACTGCCCAACACCGGCAACCGGGCCACCGACCGCGACCGGCTGATTGCCACGGCGTTTAACCGGAACCATCAGCAAAGCCAGGAAGGCGGTATCGTGCCCGAAGAGTACCGGCAGGAGTACCTGGCCGACCGGGCAGCTACCTTCGGGAAAGCCATGCTGGGTATGTCGGTCGAATGCGCCCGTTGCCACGATCACAAGTACGACCCCATCAGCCAGAAAGATTATTACGCTCTGACCGCTTTTTTCGCCCAAAACAACGAATACGGCCAGATTCCGTACAATGGAGAGCCTTCTCCGCATATTACGCTGCCCACGCCCGAAGCCGACGCCAAACTGACGGCCATCCGAAAGCGCATCAATACGCTCGACCGCGCCCGGAAAGCCGATGAGGAAGGTGTAAAACAACGATTTGCCGACTGGCTGGCGAAGGCCGAAAAAGCCCCCCAAACGGCCCTGTTGCCCGCCCAGAAAAATCTGGTCATTTACGTACCCTTCGACCAAAGCAAAGACGTGCCGGTTGAATCGAAAAAGAAAGACGAGAAGAAGCCTGACGAAGCCAAACAAAAACCAACAAAGGCCTCGTCGCTTGTGCGTCTCGCGTCGGTCAGACCAGAACCGCCAAAGCCAGCCGAGCCTAAACCCGAACCGCCAAAAATACGCCGGTTGTTTGCCAACATCGCCAACGATACACTCCCCCTCGAAACCCAGGGCGATCTCGACTACCCGATTCCGTTTGTGAAAGGGGCCGTTGGGCGCGGGGTCAGGCTCGTGGGCGAAAGCCTGCTCCAGCTCAAAGGGGCAGGCCGCTGGGAGAAACCCGAAAACGACTGGGCCCGCCCGGCCTGGTTCGAACGGCACCAACCGTTTACGGTGAGCCTGTGGGTCAACGTCAATGATCCTAAACTGGAAGGGTCACTTTTTAACCGCGATTTGGGGCCTTTCAACGGATTCAGAGGCTACCGGCTTCAACGGCTTCCCGACGGTCGGCTGGCGTTTCGGATGAGCTACGTATGGCCCGACGATGCCATCGACATCGAAACCCGCCAACGGCTTCCCCTAAACCACTGGATGCACCTGACCATCAGCTACGATGGCAGTAGTCGCGCCGATGGGGTGCAGTTTTTTGTCAACGGCAACCCAACCCCTACGCGGGTGATGACCGACAACCTCACCCAAAGCACCGTCTGGGGTAAAAACCACAGCTATTGGGGTGCTGGTACACCTAACTTTTCGATTGGACACTCGCACGACCAGAACTACAAAGGCTACGCTGTAGATGAAGTGCGGGTGTATAACCGCGCGCTCACCCGGCTCGAAGCTCAGTCATTAACGGTGCAGCGCGATGTGGTGCGCGAAGCCCTGCTGAACCCCGACCGGACCGAGGCCCAGCAAGCCGACCTGTTTGCGTATTACCTGACTAATTTCGACAGACCGTATGGGCAACGACAAGCCGCCCGACAAGCTCAACTGGCCGAGGAAACCCGGATTCTGAACGAGCAAATCGACGTGATGACCATGAGCGAACGTCGGTACAAGGTAGCTACGCACTTGCTCAAACGGGGGGCTTACGACGCCCCCGGCGAGCAGGTTACGGCCGAGGTTCCTCATTTTCTGCCCCCACTCACCAACGAAACGCCCAATCGGCTGGGGCTGGCCCAATGGCTACTCCGGCCCGACAACCCGTTGTTTGCCCGCGTGGCCGTAAACCGGATCTGGCAGCAATATTTCGGGCAGGGGCTCGTGAAGAGTAGCGATGACTTTGGCAATCAGGGCAACCTACCCTCCCACCCCGCCCTGCTCGACTATCTGGCGGTTCGGTTCCGGGAAGGGGGGCCAGCACCCGACGACCCCAGCCAGACCGTAGGCCCGTGGGACGTGAAAGCCCTGCACAAACTGATTGTGCTCTCGGCCACGTACCGGCAATCGTCAAGTGTACCACCCTCCGTCCGCGAACGCGACCTCGACAACACCTACCTGAGCCGGGGGCCCAGCTACCGGCTCAGTGCCGAACAAGTGCGCGACAATGCCCTTGCGGCCAGCGGCCTTCTGACTCGCCAGATTGGCGGCCCGAGCGTACACCCCTACCAGCCCGCGGGCATCTGGGAGGCATTGGCTACACGTAACGCTGTCAATTACGTGCAAAACCACGGCGATAGCCTCTACCGACGGTCGATGTACACGATCTGGAAACGGTCGTCGCCCCCGCCCATGATGCTCAACTTCGACGCGGCCGAGCGGCACACCTGCACCGTAAAACGCCAAAAAACATCGACCCCGTTACAGGCACTGGTTACGCTTAACGACCCTCAGTTTGTAGAGGCCGCTCGGGTGTTGGCCCAGAAAGAAGGTGAAAAACGAAAGGGCAACCTGACAAACGGAGCAGAGATAATCCATGCCTTCTTCAAGTCGATTGTCGGCCGGCCGGCGCGCCCGCAGGAACTCCGCCTGATGCAACAACTCTACACCGAAGAGCTACGCGATTTCCGGGCCAATCCCAAACGTGCTGCAGAATTGCTCACCGTGGGCGAGTATCCCGTTACCCGGCAACTGCCGCCCGACCAACTCGCGGCCTGGACGGTGGTGGGCAACACGATTATGAATTTCGACGAAGCAATCGTAAAGCGATAAATCACGGGGGCATTCCGAGCCCCGATACCGATAACCACTATGGACCTTCAGGATCAAATCCACGATATGATGAGCCGCCGGACGTTTCTGGGGCAAACCGGTGCCGGTATTGGTACGCTGGCCCTGGCCTCGTTGCTCAATCCGGGTGCGGCTTTGGCGGCATCAGGCCCGGCCCTCGGCAAACCGCATTTTCCGCCCAAGGTAAAGCGGGTGATCTATCTGTTTCAGAGCGGAGCTCCCAGCCAACTCGAGCTGTTCGATTACAAACCCCGGCTCGAAACCATGTGGGGGCAAGAGTTGCCCGAATCGGTTCGGAAAGGGCAACGCCTGACGGGCATGACCGCCGGACAAAGCCGGTTTCCGCTGGCGGCATCGGCCTTCAAATTTGCGCAACACGGCCAAAGCCGCGCCTGGGTGAGCGAGTTGCTGCCGTACACGTCGCGGGTGGTCGATGACCTGTGCTTTATCAAAACCATGCACACCGAAGCCATCAACCACGACCCCGCCGTTACGTTTATCCAAACGGGCAGCCAGCAGGCGGGTCGGCCCAGTTTTGGGTCGTGGGTAAGTTATGGCCTCGGCTCCGACAACCAGAATATGCCCGCGTTTGTAGTGCTGCTTTCCAAAGGCCGCAACGGCGACCAGCCCCTCTACGCCAAACTCTGGAGCAACGGCTTTTTGCCCTCGGTGCATCAGGGCGTGGTATTTCGGTCGGGACCCGACCCGGTTTTTTACCTCAACAACCCGCCCGGCATTGACCGGACAAGCCGCCGACGGATGCTCGATTACCTGGCCAAACTGCATCAGGAGCAAGTTAAACACGTACTCGACCCGGAGATTGACAATCGAATGCAGCAGTACGAAATGGCCTACCGAATGCAGGCCTCCGTGCCCGAAACCCTCGACCTCTCCAAAGAGCCCAACTATATTTTTGACCTGTACGGCCCCGATAGTCGGCAGCCCGGCACGTTTGCGGCCAACTGCCTGCTGGCCCGGAAGCTGATCGAGAAAGATGTGAAATTCGTGCAGCTTTACCATCAGGGCTGGGATCAGCACGGCAACCTACCCAATGACATTAAGGTGCAAACCAAAAGCGTGGATCAGGCCTCGGCGGCTCTGGTGATGGACCTCAAACAGCGCGGCCTCCTCGACGATACGCTCGTGATTTGGGGGGGTGAGTTTGGGCGTACCAACTACTCACAAGGCAAACTAAAAAAAGACAACTACGGCCGCGACCATCACCCACGTTGCTATACGATCTGGATGGCTGGTGCGGGCATCAAAAAGAGCTTTGTATACGGCGAAACCGACGAATTTGGGTACAACATTGCCCGAGACCCCGTGCACGTACACGACTTTCAGGCCACAGTGATGCACCTGATGGGGGTAGACCACGAGAAACTAACCTTCAAGCACCAAGGTCGGCGGTACCGGCTCACCGATGTGCACGGGAAGGTGATAAAACCCTTGCTGGCGTAGCCGAAAAACCAATCGATTAATAGCCGATCTATCTTGAACCAAATCATAAGATTAGGCGATCTGACGTGGCCCATGCAGGCGATTTACCGGCAAATCACAGTCGAATAGCCTTACCTTTGCCCCATGCAGCAACAGATTGATACCTGGATTCGTAGCCTGATCCGGTGGTTTGGGTTTGTTCCCAACCGCGACCTGTCGGGCTGGATTCTGTTAATTATTGCCGTTCTGGCGGGGCTTATTGTCAACTTGGTCGTTACGCAAACCATCCGGTTTGTGAACCGAAAACGACCTTCGCAGGCCCTGGGCTACCTACGCACCTACGTACGCTGGGCATTCTGGGCATTTGTGCCCTCTCTGTTTTTTCTGTTAGCCACCAACATACAATCGGCACGGTTTATCCGACGCCATCCCGTAGCCGACAAGGCAGCCGAGGTGCTATTTCTGATAGCCGCTACCTGGCTGGTGGTCCAACTCCTGAAAGTAGGCGAACTGCTTCTGGTACGCCAATACGACACCACGCAGGACGTAAACCTCTCGCAGCGAAAGTTTGTCACGCAGGTTCGGTTCGTCAGGCGATTTATTGTCTTTCTTATTTTCATTATCAGTGGAGCCCTGCTTTTACTCACCTTCCAAGGAAGCCGAAAAGTAGGCCTTAGCGTGCTTACTTCGGCGGGGGTTTTCTCGGTGCTGATCGGTTTTGCGGCCCAGAAAACGCTGGCTAACCTACTGGCGGGTATCCAGATAGCCTTTACCCAGCAAATTCGGCTCGACGATGCCGTGGTGGTGGAAAACGAGTGGGGGCGTATTGAAGAAATTAACCTGACCAACGTGGTCGTCCGGCTTTGGGACCGTCGGCGACTGATTTTGCCCATCACGTATTTCGTCGAAACGCCGTTTCAGAACTGGACCCGCTCCGATGCTTCCATCACGGGAGCCATTCTGCTGTATCTGGATTACAACGTGCCTATTGAGCGGCTCCGCGAAAAAGCCCGCGAATTCGCCGAAGCCGACCCGCTCTGGAATCAGGACGTTTTTGCCGTTCAAATTACCGACACCACCCCTACGGGTGTTATTGTGCGGATTTTGGTCTCTGCGGCCGACGCCCCCTCGGCCTTCGACCTGCGCTGCCACCTGCGCGAGGCCATTATTGTGTTTTTACGGGAAGAATACCCCGAGAGCCTACCCCAAACCAGGGTTCAGTTCGAGCCCGCGCGGATACCCCAAAATAGCGAGGCAGACAAAAGCGCTGCAACAGACTTAACAATTACATAACATTGGATTTCCCGGCGCGTGCCGGGTTTTGCAGACCTTTGTGGTGGTTTAGTCAAACCAGCAGCTTGTATCTAACTTAAAATCACTATGTTCGGCTTAGAGACCGGCATTTTTATCCTACTCGCATTCTGCATTTTAGCCGCTTGCGTCTTCGAATTCATCAACGGCTTTCACGACACCGCCAATGCCGTTGCCACCGTTATTTATACCAACTCATTGCAACCAACTCAGGCCGTTGTTTGGTCTGGATTTATGAATTTTCTGGGGGTAATCACCGGAGGGGTTGGTGTGGGTATGAGCATTGTAAACTTGCTTCCGGTTGAGTTGCTGATCGATCAGAACGTGTACCATAGTATAGCCATGGTGCTGGCGCTTCTGTTCAGCGCCATTATCTGGAACTTTGGCACCTGGTATTTTGGTCTGCCCGCTTCAAGCTCACACACCCTGATTGGGGCCATCATTGGCGTCGGGCTGGGTTATGCCGTGCTCCCCGACAACGAAATGGGTATTGCGGCCGTCAACTGGGACAAAGCCAAGGAAGTATTTGCCGCCTTGTTTCTGTCGCCCCTGATCGGGTTTAGCCTTGCCGTAGTACTTATGTTTGTGTTGCGCCGGTCGCTCAACAAAGAGGTTCGTAAGCAACTGTTTGATGAACCACAGCCCGGTCAGGCACCACCAGCCTGGGTACGCGGTATTCTGATTATGACCTGTACGCTGGTGAGCTTTTTCCACGGCCGCAACGACGGTCAGAAGGGCATTGGTCTGGTCATGCTTATCCTGATCGGTATTTTACCGGCTTATTTCGCCGTAGACAACCGGCTTGATGTGCAGCAACTCCGCCCCGACCTCACGGTTGTGGAGCAGAAAATTGCCCTCATCGACACCACGTTGCTCAACGTGAGCGAGAAGGCCCGAATTGCTCAGATCAAGGCGAGTGCGCAGAATCTGGAGAAGGTACTGGCCGCCAACAAAATTGAACGCGAACACGCCCTCGACGTGCGGCAGGCGCTGCTTACCATCAGCAGCAACGTCAAAAAACTGAACGAAAGCGAAGCCGTGAAACTGAGCGACGCCGACCGGAAAGCCCTGAGTGCGGCCGCTACGCAGGAAGAAAAGGGCCTTCGGAAATTTACCGACCACGCGCCTTTCTGGGTTATTCTGATGATTTCGCTCTCATTGGGCTTCGGCACCATGATTGGCTGGAAACGGATTGTTGTAACCGTGGGCGAAAAGATTGGTAAGAGCCACCTGACCTACGCGCAGGGCGCATCGGCCGAGCTGGTAGCCGCCGTTACCATTGGTATGGCCTCAGCCTTTAAAGTACCGGTTAGTACAACACACTCCCTATCGTCGGGTATTGCCGGTGCTATGGTGGCCAGCAAAGGCATTAAAAACCTGCAAGCCGGTACCATACAGAGTATCATGCTCGCCTGGCTGCTCACCTTACCGGTTGCCATTTTGCTCTCAGCAACCTTGTTCGTGTTCTTCCGCTGGCTTCTCTAAAAAACAGTTTTCAGTTGGCCGTTTGTAGTTTAACGTGAATGATGCATGATTGCTGACGCCTGAGCCTGTCGAAGGCCCTGGCGTCAGCAATTGTCTGTTAAACAGCTAGTTGCAATACAAACTATCCATAACTCACGTTAGTTTATAGGTAGCCGATACGTACAGAAGGCAGGGCTTCAAAGCCTGACACCAACACAAAGGGGAGCCGGTCGAAAACCGGCTCCCCTTTGCTATTAAAACGTTTCGTCTGCTTACTTCGACGTAGCCATGACCATTTTGATGTTCAGCTTGGCCCCCGTTTCGAGTACGCCCACCAAATCCTGAACCGTCAGACTTTTGTCGAACCGAACCACCACCGTGGGTTCGTCGATACCGGCCATGATCGCCTTGAGTTCATTCTCCAGATTTTCGGGGGCAACCGGCTGCTTGTCGATAAAGTACTGCTTGTTAGCATCGACCGAGAGCGTCACCTGCTTTTTGCTCAACTGCTGCGACGACGACGCCTTTGGCAGCATCAGCTTTATTACATTCGGGTTGGCCACCGTCGAGATAATCAGGAAGAACAACAGCAGGAAGAACATGATGTCGTTCAGCGACGAGGTGGCCACTTCGGCAGCAAACTTATTTTTTCGGCGTAGCTTCATTGTATGAATGAATAATGTAGAATGGAAAATGTAGAACGGGTATTAGGCCTATTAATATTCAGACCATTACCCATTATTCATTGTACATTATCCACTATCTGGCCCGAACGCTCTCGGTAGGTTTTTGGAGTACTTCGAGAAACTCAAACGCGTTCATTTCGAGCCGGAGTGTAAACTTCTCGACCATCATATTGAGCAGGTGGTAGCCCGTGTAGGCAATAACCCCCACGATAAGACCGGCCCCTGAAGTAATCATTTTCTCGTACAGACCACCGGCAATAATCCCGACGCTGATATTGTCGGACAGCGAGATGTCGTAGAAGATTCGGATAATCCCTGAAATGGTTCCGATAAACCCAAGCATGGGCGCAATACCGGCAATTACCCCCAGGTAACCCATGTTACGCTCAAGCCGCCCGAGTTCAATCTGCCCAACGGTTTCGATGGTACTCTCGATTTCGCGGATGGGAGCGCCAATCCGGCCAACGGCCTTTTCAAATACCCGACCAACGGATGTTTTCTGATTCCGGCAAAACGACTCAGCCGATTTGATGTTCCCCTGCAACACCATGTCTTTTACATTGTCGACAAATCCTTCGTCGACGCGGGTTTGCGCCCGAATCACGAAAAATCGTTCGAAAATGATGTACAGGGCCGCAAAGAAAAGGATAGCGATGGGAATCATAACCCAGCCCCCTTTGGCAACAAGGTCAATTAGTTGCAGGCTTTGTTGGGGGGCCACTCCCGTAGCAGCGGAGGCCGATGCGGCTGTGTCAAGAGCCGGAACCTGAAGCAAAATCATACAGTAATCGTCGGAGGTTGAAAGCAATGAGCGGCAGCGCATTACCTCGGTGTTAACGAGAAGGCTTTGCCGGATATTGTTAATATACAGTGTCAAACTCCAGATATAAGGCACTCAGGGAGCACCTTATACCCGTAGCTATGTGTTCAAAGATAGCAAAGAGCCCGCAAACCGGGGTGTAAAATTAGGGAAGGGCGGGCCTCAGGGCTTCACCAGAATCTTGCCCCAGCGCCCATGCCGCTCTGAGTGTTCAACAGCCTCAACAATCTGATCGAGCGAGTAGGTGGCTTCAACAGGCAGCTGAATTTGTCCCGACGCCAGCATCGAAATAACATTCTGAGCCACCTCCTGCCGGGTTTTACTGTCAACCCGACGCATCCAGTCGGTAAGCCAGAAGCCCCGGATGGTCAGCTCGCGGAAAATCATCAGGCCCACATTGATAGTCGGGTCTTGCAGGCTCAACAACCCGTAAATGAGCATCACCCCGCCTTTGCCGAGGCACTTGACAGCCTCGCTCGCGGTATGTCCGCCCACGGCATCGAGCACGCAGGAAACGCCCGCTCCGCCGGTAATCTCGCGGACGCGAGCGGCCATGTTCTCGGTTTCGGTGTTGATAATCTCCGTCAGACCCAGGGCTTTCAGTTCCTCGTTGAGGTCGTCGCGCCGAACGGTGCCGATCGTCTGAATGCCTTTCTGCTTACAAAGCTGAATAACCATTTTACCAAACGCCGACCCGCAGGCCGTAAGCATGAGCCACTGCCCAGCCTGCACCCCCGACTCCTGCACCATAGCGAAGGCCGTAAACGGATTCACAAACAGTTGGGCGGCCACCTCATCGGGCATGGTGTCGGGTACCGGAATGAGGCTCCGGTGGTGGGCAATCGTGTATTCCGACCAGGCCCCTACGCCCGAAAAGCCTACACGGGTGCCCGGCTGAACCGATACGCCCTCGCCAGCTTTGTCGACAATACCTACGCCTTCAAAACCCGCGCCCGACGGCAGCTGCGGCCGAATGCCATACAGGTTTTGCACAAACATAATGTCCGACGGGTTAATCGGGCTCGCGAGTACTTTCACCCGTACTTCGCCCGGTCCGGGCTCTGGCAGTGGGCGTTCAACGGCGCGAAGAATTTCGGCGGGTTTGCCGGTTATTTCAAATTCGACAGTTTTCATTCGTGATGAATTGGGTATGAGTCTCAAAAATATGGCTTAATTAGCACAAAATATCACTCTCAGAAGCCGGGCGACCGACCTGCATCTTAACCTAAACCAACGGTCGCTCCATTCTCTTGTAAAACTTATGCAAACCTCTCCTTTCCTGGGTGAACTGATTGGCACGATGGTGCTGCTTTTGTTGGGTAATGGCGTTGTTGCCAATGTTGTATTGAAACAAACCAAAGGCGAAAATGCCGGGTGGATTGTCATCACCACCGGCTGGGCCTTTGCGGTTACCATTGGCGTATTTGTGGCTAAAGCCTTCGGCAGTATTGATGCCCATCTGAGCCCCGCCGTAACGCTCGCCTTTGCCGTCGCAACGGACGATTACAGCAAAATTCCGTCGTATTTTCTGGCGCAGATGATTGGTGCCTTCCTGGGGGCCATTCTGGTGTGGCTACACCACCTGCCCCACTGGGCCGCCACGCCCGACCCCGGCAGCAAATTGGCTTGTTTCTCAACCGGGCCGGCCATTCGGAATTACGGGGCCAACTTTTTGAGCGAAGCGCTGGGTACCATTGTACTCATTCTGGGCCTGGCGGGCATTTCTTCGAAAGGACTGGGGCAAATGGCCGTGGGAGTAGGGCCGTATCTGGTGGGTGTACTGGTATGGAGCATTGGTCTATCGCTCGGCGGCACCACGGGCTATGCCATCAACCCCGCCCGCGACCTGGGCCCCCGGTTGGCGCACGCCGTACTGCCCATACCCGGCAAAGGGTCGTCCGACTGGGGTTACGCCTGGGTTCCGGTACTCGGCCCACTCGTCGGAGCCGCTATTGGTGGATTGCTGATAGCTTGGTATAAGTTATAAAAAAGGAGAAGGGAGTCGTTTAACCATTTCTTCAAACTGAGCATAGGCACTCAAGTTTTTAAGTGCAGAGAAATCTTGTATATTCTGGGCAACGAGCTGAATAGCCTTAGATTCGTTAAACTGTTGTAGTCTACGCCCCTGTAAGCCACTAGCTTCTCGAAGGAGTTGCTTAAGCTTGTTTTTGGGATCAGACAGTGATTCAAGCAAACGAACTGATGGTAATTGAATGCGTTGCTTGCCCGACGGATTAGCGGCAGCTACCCGAATAGCCTGTTCATCTATAAGTAGCCATGCTTCCGTCATTCGAACAGGAATGACACTAACTATTTGGTATTGACTGGCTGTCTTTTTCTGCTCTCGCCAAGCATCATCAATTTCTTGCTGGCGCATTTCTACAGTTTGCTTTTCCGCATCCCGATGCACAAATAACCAATTACACGGAAACAACTGAAGTGCCACAGCGATTCGTTTGGAAAGCTGGTTTATTGGGGGCGGGTTTCTCAGCTGAGAGAAATCCGCCCATTGACTCTGAATTATTAGATCGGGAAAATGTCGCTCTAAAGTCCAGTTAATAATTGGCACCAATGCTTTGTCCGAAGAGCCATCGCCAAGCAAAGTATAGGTTATTTCTGACATAGATCTAAAAAAGCGAATACTGACCAGTGTCTTGCTGCACTCGCTTTACATCAGGGCGATCTCTAACTCGTTTACGAGGCCAGTGACCTTCCTGTTCAGGTGCATTTGGCGGTAAAAGGTACCCTAGCAACATACCCATCGAAACAGCCTTGTACGTATTATTTTCTATCTTAGTTCTCCACGTACTTTCTAATGGACTGTAAACAACCTGTGAAAAACGGATACCATTGGGGCTTTTTGCTTCCTTCCGTTCAGCCACAAGCAAATTATCGTCTTCAACCAATTGCACAACGCTAGGCGAATGTGTATTAATAATTACTTGCCGAAGCGGATTATCATCTCCAACCGGTTGACTAATATCAGTACACATATCTTTAAGTAACTGGAGAATAGCCCCGATTTTGTCTGGATGAATTCCATTTTCTGGCTCTTCAAGACAAACAACCCCGCCTGATTTCTGATCTAATTCTAATACTGCCAAGCCAAGAAAGCGTAGTGTGCCGTCTGAAAGCGAACGAGCAGGAAACACAGTTCCGTCTTTACCTCTCAGCATCAGTGTGAGCATTTCGCGTCGGTCATCACGCTCCACATCAACGCCAGCAACTTGCTCGACTAACTCAGAAAGTTTATTCGCAAGTGTCTGATATACATCAGGTATCTGCTTACTTTGTTCATTCTCCAATTTTAGGCGATAAAGCGTTGCTGGTAAATGGCTCCCATCTGACCCTAACCGTGCAGTTGAAATTACATTGAATTCATCAGATCGCCTTAATGCGCCAGGCTCAAGCTGAAGCATCTGCCAAGATTTCATCTCGTTCTTAACTAATAAGGCTGTAGGCTTTTCTAGAGCATTTGCTGTTGACAATACTGTGCGCTGTAATTGTGCGGCTTTCAGCCGAAAGGGTTTACCGCTGCTACCTCCGTCCTGATGAAAATTAATTATGCCTTCTTCCGTTGAAATGAAAGGAACCGTCCTTCTACCATCTATTACAGAATTTTGCCACTGTTTTTCCTGATTTCGTATTTTTGTTTGCTCACTTGGCGTAGATTGTTCGAGAGTTATAAACCGCATAATACGCCTACTTTCCTGCAATGATATTGGTTTTAATTCCTCTTTATCGATTTCTAGCAAACCCTGCGTGGCCAGGCCATCGCCTTGACGGTAATTAAGCACTAACTCATAACGCACAGTCGTGATACTGGCTTTGGCTTCCTGACCAAGATCGTCAACCCCCTTCTTAGGAATAATCATATCAGCGACAAATTGCATCTGTGGCTCATATTCGTCACCTATTTTATGAAACAAGTCCCGTATATCTGAATTTTTCTGCCCCTCACTCCGAACAGACTTAGCAGCTTCAAGTAACGGCATATGCGTCAGATCACTTAAAAAGCGAATAGCGTCAAACAGATTGGATTTACCAACTCCGTTGGCCCCGGCAATACATGTAAATGGTCCAAAGTGAACATCCACATTAACCAAATTTTTGAAACCATTAACACGAAGTCGAGTCAGCATCGGCAGAAAATTATAAAGTCAAATATATCATTTTGCTGAACGATTTCCCCACTCCCCGCCCCCTTCCAGCACCAACCCCTCTCCGTAGAGACCGGCGGGAGTCTGGTAGCCGGGTTGCCAGTTACCGTTGAGTACCTTCTGAGTAATGATTAGTGCCATAGTGGCGGTGAGCGTGTAGCCTTCCGGGCATACCAGCCGCGCTTCGACCGACTGCCCGGTTTTGTTTTCGGCCCGCCCCCACACCAGCGACCGCGCCCGGCTGCGCACCCCGGCGTCGGGGCCGGTGAGCCGCTTTTCGATGCGCTTTTGCAGAAACGTCCGCACCGGCTTACTCCCCAATAACCAACCCAGCGTGTTACCCAACCGCAACCCCCGAATCATGCCCGGCGTCATGGCCATGTACGTTTCAATATTCGGAATGGCTGTTGTCGTGTACGCCGTCGACAAGTCGCCCCACGGAATAGTCGCACAAACATGCTTTCGACCCAGCTCAAAGGGCACCTCCAACGTTTTGTAGGCATTCGGAACGGCTTTTAGCTGCCCATTCTGCCGAATCAGCCCATCAGTCCCCAGGTTTTCGACGGCGGTGAGGGCCGTACCCCGCGACACGCTCCCTCCGTTGTTCGCGAACGCCAGTTGCAGATGCGTCGCATCGGGGAGCTTGTTTTTCAGGTGGAGAGCCATACAATCGGTAGGCACCACATCGAACCCAACGCCCGACATCAACATAATCTGGCGCTCTACTGCCTGTTGGTGCAACGCTTTCCCCTGCTCAAACACGGCCACCTCGCCCGTAATATCCAGATAATGCGTTTGGGTGCGTAAACAGGCCTGCTGCATCGGTAAGGCCGTTTTGGAAAATGGTCCGGCACAATGTAGCACCACCGGAACACCCACCAGGGCAGCATCGAGCGTGGCGGCATTGGCCAAGTCAGCTATGCGGTACTCCAACGCATACTGCCGGGCGAGTTCGGCTATTTTTTCGGCGTTGCGCCCCGCCAGAATCGGCTTCAGACCGTAGCGGGCGGCTTGTTCAATAATAAGCCGGGCGGTGTAGCCATTGGCTCCGTAGAGCAGAAAGTCCGGGTTCATAGCACAAGGGTTTTGGGCGTCTCAACTAAAGAATGAATAATGGACAATGAACAATGAGTCTCCCCTCTGATTATCAATTTATTCACTACCCGTTCTACGCTAAGTGAATGTAAAATGAATAATTGGGTTGCCTACTGACAATCAACTATTTCATTGCACATTTTACACTGTTCATTATACATTTAATTCTGCCCAACTACGTATACATTTGGTTTTGGCTCAGTTCTTAAACTGGCTCAGACGGCTTAAGTTAACGTGAATTATGGATAATTTGTATTGCAACTACTTGTTTAACAAATGTTTGCTGACGCCAAGGCCTTCGACAGGCTCAGGCTGACATTCGGCTTGAGAGTCCCTAGTCAGCCTGAGCCTGTCGAAGGCCTTGGCGTCAGCCAGTATGCACAATTCACGTTAAGTTAAGCCACTTTAGCCAGCTTTGACCATAAAGGGCTCCACAGACTCTATCTCAAAAACCATTAAGGGTTGCCCTACAGCGGTAAACTACCGGTGTTGACAACCCTTAACGGCTTTGTGTATTAACTCTGTTGAATCCTACATGAGCGCCCGGCGGAACAAAATGAGCCGCTCGTGTAGCGCGTACATATCTACACCCGACCGGTACACCCCGTTGGCATTGAGCGTAAACACCCGGGGGCCAATAGGCAGCGTGTTGTACTTAGCTAGGGCATTGAACCAGGTAGCCCGGTCTTTATACGGAGCCAGCAACAACTGGCAACGGCTGAGGTACCGATGCTGCTTAGGTGTCCAGACCGGCCGCTTCAGATAAGCCGACTCGCGGCCGTTGAGCAAATCGGGCAGGGCTTCGGGCGGAGCCATGGGCAGCAGTTCAGCCAGGAGGTACAGACCGAGTTCAACGTTGAGAAGCCGGTTCGCTACCTGACCCGGCAAGTTGTGGCCGTAGCGCAGGCGCGTAGCCAACGGCTCCTGCCAGCGCATCAGATGCTGCGTTGCCGGGGCGATTCGTTGCGAAGATGAAAGAAGCGTTGCCGTGTTCATAATCAGTATTGTTGTTTACTGTTCATGACAAATTTGCAACCCCCAAAACGTAATCTTTTTACGTTCTTCTATACTTGCCGACTTTTTTTTCAATTTTTTTCTTCCCTACCGAAGAGACCTCCGGCGTTGCAGCCTGACCGGGTATAGGGCAAGCTCATCAGAGCAGGCTTGCCAAAAAAGTTTTGGGACCACCCGGCCCCGGCCACCCGGAGGATTACAGAATAAACAGGATTTTCTCCGACCCGAATGAATCCTGTTTATCCTGTAATCCTGTCAGAAAAAAACCACTGCTGATTCGGCAAAAATCCGTTTATTCCATATTATCTGCGGCCAAGTCGCGTCCGTTTATCACAATTCACGGGTTGGTCGGCTACAAATCGCTATTTTTACCCAATCAACAACCTGAAGAGCGCTTAGCGTCCGCGTGAAACCATTCGTTTTTACCCGCATCCAGTACACCTCCGGCGATTGGGATACCGACCAACGGATGCCAGTCAACCTGCTGCATTCGCTTGTCGAATACACCAAAATACCGGTCGACCAGAAGGAACGCGTGGTGCTCCTCAGCAGCAACGACCTGTTCCGGGCGCCGTTTTGCTACCTCAGTGGGCACAAACTGGTCGAGTTTTCGGCCGTCGAGCGCGACCACTTCCGGCGGTATGTTCAGAACGGTGGCTTTGTGTTTGTTGACGATTGTAACCACGACATCGACGGGCTTTTTGCCAAGTCGTTTGAGCAGGAAATGGCCCGAACCTTTGGCCCCAAAGCCCTGCAAAAAATCCCGAATAACCATCCCCTTTACACCTGTTTCTTTACCTTTTACGACGGCCCGCCAACCACCTCGTTTGAGCTCAATGGCTGGGGCGACGACCTTGTGCATGACTACCTGAAGGCGGTGATGGTAAACGGCCGGATTGGGGTCTTGTACAGTAACAAAGATTACGGCTGCGAGTGGGATTATGACTTCCGAAACAAGCGGTTTCTGGCCGAGGACAACACCAAATTTGGCGTCAATATTGTAACGTATGCTTTACTCTAAATGAACAATGCATAATGAGGAATGAGGAATGGTTTTCAGGCCATAAGGCAACCGTTCAAATGCATTATTTCTCATTATTCACTCTTCATTATTGATTATTCATTGACATTGAACACACAACACTACAAACAACTCGTCAGTAAACTACCGCTATTGAAAGCGGAGATTGGAAAAGTAATTGTTGGGCAACACGAAGCCATCGACGAGGTGCTGATTACCTTGCTGGCGGGCGGTCACTGCCTGCTCGAAGGGGTGCCCGGACTGGCCAAAACGCTGCTCGTGAAAACCATGGCAGACGCGTTGGCCATGTCGTTCAAGCGGGTGCAGTTTACGCCCGACCTGATGCCCGGCGATATTCTGGGCACCGAGGTACTGGAAGAAGACCATCAGACCGGCCGGAAGTTTTTCCAGTTCAACAAAGGGCCCATTTTTGCCAACGTGGTGCTGGCCGACGAGATTAACCGGACCCCGCCTAAGACCCAGGCCGCCCTGCTCGAAGCCATGCAGGAGTACCGGGTTACCTACAACGGGCAGGACTACCCGTTGCCCCGGCCATTTCTGATTATTGCTACCCAAAACCCCATTGAGCAGGCCGGTACCTACCCGTTGCCCGAAGCCCAGCTCGACCGGTTTTTGCTATATATCCGGCTCGGCTACCCCTCCGAAACCGAAGAGCTGGCCGTACTCCGCCAAACCACCGGCACCAACCGGCCGGCCCTGTCGACCATCTTTACGGATGAGGAAGTGCTCGAACTGCAAAACCTCACCCGGCAGGTACACATCAGCGACGAGCTGCTGACGATGGTCAACCGACTCGTTCGGTCGACCCGGCCGGGAACCGGACCATCCGACCAAACACCCGTGGCTTTTGTGAAGCAGTGGGGCGAGTGGGGCGCTGGTCCACGGGCCGGGCAAGCCCTCATTTTGTGCGCCAAAGCCCGCGCCGTGCTCAATGAGCGGTTTTCGGTAATTCCCGACGACATTCGGGCGCTGGCCCACCCCGTACTGCGGCACCGGGTGGCGCTCAACTTCCGGGCCGAGTCGGAAGGCATCACCACCGATACGCTTATCGACAAGGTGCTGGCTGAACTGAAGCTCTGACCCTATGCTTGCTCAGGAACTTATCAAACTAAACGACCTCCACCTTGCCGGCAAACTCGTTAGCGAGGAGCTTCGGCTAGGCCTGCACACCAGTCGGCGGGCGGGCGTGGGTGCGGAGTTTGAGCAATACCGACACTACCTACCCGGCGACGACCCCAAACGCATCGACTGGAAGTTGCTGGCCCGCACCGACCGGCACATGGTGCGCGAATCAGCCACGGAAAGCAACCGCCAAATCCGGTTTCTGCTCGACTTATCGGGCTCGATGAATTACGCCGAAAACGGTGTCTCTCGGCTCAACTATGCCAAAATTGTGGTGGCCTCGCTGGCATACCTTGGCTTTCGGCAGGGCGACGATATGAGCCTGTACGGCCTGCAAAACGGTGTTATACAACCGTTGGTAAGACCGGGGCATCAGGCGTTTCAGCAGATTGTGGTGGCCCTCGAAAAGGCCGAAGCCACCGGGGCCTGGAACCCCACCGAGCCGACGCTGCCGCCGTTTGGCACCAAAACCAACGAGATGCTCATTGTGGTGTCGGATTTGTTGCAGGTCAACGACGAGTGGCTCGCGCTGGTACGTACGCTGGCGCATCCACGCCGGGAGATTTTGCTGATTCAGGTATTGGGCAATCAGGAAATGGACTTCTCGATGGCAGGCTTTTTCCGGTTTCAGGACCTGGAAACCGGTCGGGAGGTAGAGATACAGGCCGAGAGCGTGCAACAAACCGTTCGGGAGCGTGCTGCGGCTTATTTTCAGATGCTGGACGAAGGTCTGCGCGTCCCTAACGTACAACTGACCCGCGCTCTACTGAACGAGCCTATCGCGCTGGTGCTTCGGAGGGTTCTGGGTTAATGGAATTCAGTACTGGACATTCGGACTTCAGACACTGGACGTTAGACTTACTACCATTCTGTAGGGAGGTCTAACGTCTAATATCCAACATCTAATGTCCAGTACTGGGTTAATGGAATATGGTTTTGGGTTTATGGCGGCCGGTGCTCCGGTTTTCAGTTTTTGGTTTTTAGTTTTTGGTTCATCGTTTTTAGCGACCACCAAAAACGACAAACCCCTTTTCACATGACATTTATACAGCCTGCTTTTTTATGGGGTTTGCTGGCCGTAGCGGTGCCCATTCTGATTCACTTCTGGCATCAGAAAAAAGGTCAGCCGATGGCGTGGGCCGCTATGGAGTGGCTCCGCGAAGCCACCGAGCAGCCACAGCGGGGGCTCAAATTTGAAAATGCCCTGCTGCTTGCACTTCGATGCCTGCTCATTGCCTTGCTCTCGGTATGGCTGGCCGAACCCGTGTGGCCCGGCAAAACCAACCCCACAGATGGGGCAACCGTACACCTCGCCGTAGCCGACTCGCTGGTGATGCGTACCTTCCGGTTTGAGCTGCAACAGGCCCGGCAACGCAACGAAACCGTAGTAACCCTGCCCAGCCCGACCAACCCTGTGCGGCTGCAAACCCTCATCGATTCGGTCCATAAACCCGACGTGGCCCTGCACCTGTACGCCCTCAATGAAGCCACACTGGCCGATGTACCGGTGCTCAGTACGCCCGCCCGGTTTAGTCTGCATACCGCCCTGCTCCCAACCCCAACACCCGCCACCCAAACCCGGCCGTTTGCGCGCATCGACAAACCCCTCAACGTACAACTCGACTACCGCAACCCGACTGAGCGACAAACCGTAACAGCAGCCCTGCGCGCCCTCGAAACGGTATTTGGCCTCCGCCTGAACCTGAGTAACCCAGCCGGAAACAGCCCCGCACCCGACTGGATTCTGACCGACCGAATACCCCAAAACCCGGCCGACAAAACCCTGTACACGGTATCGGGGCAGGTTTCGGGGCCAAACAAGCCCAACGTCCGGGTAGTGGCCGACACGCTCACCCCGCAAACGGCAACCTGGGTTGCCAATGGCCAACTCCCCGAATGGCTGGGCGAACAACTGCTCCGTTTCTATGGCCCCCGGCTACCAGCCCCACCCCTGACCCAGTCCGAAATGGCACAGCTATTCGTGTCTCAGCCTCCGCCCAAAACAGACGCCAAAACCCGATTTGGGCATTCTGTTGAGCAAATGGGGGTGTTGCTGGCGTTTCTGCTCGTGATGGGACTGGAACGCTGGATTGCGTTGCGAAAAAATACGTGAGTTTCCTCCGAAGCCGTTATCCCTGGGTACGGCCTCTCCGAACAAACTGACCATGACTGCCCGGAAAATTATCGACTCGGTTCGGCACCAACTTTACCTCAACACCCTGCTCAAAGGGCTGTTGCTGGGCCTTGCTGCTTACTTTATAGCCACTGCCTTCGGGCTGGGGGTTGCTTACAGGCTTGTGGCGGCTCTGGCGGGCCTGCTGGCCGGGCTATGGCTGGGGCGCATTCGCCAGCCCCGCCAACCCGAAGCCGTTGCCCTCATCCACCGCACTGTAGGCGATGCCGAATACAGCCTGCCCCTGCTCGACAAACCGAGCCTCAATATAGCCGAGCAACTTCAGCTGGAGCGACTCTCCGAGCGGCTGGCCCAAACGCCCATCCCGACGGTATGGCAAGCCAACATGGGTCCGTATGTTCTGGCGGTGCTTCTCTCGGTCGGGTTAGCCTACACGCTTCCTTTCCTGAAACCAGCCAACCAACGGCCCGGCACTCGGCAAACCGTTCTGGGTGGATCTACAGACAGCCCGGCCGACGAACCGGCTCGCCCTCCACGCTTCGAGTCGGCTACGGTACGGGTGCAGCCCCCCACGTACACAGGCCTGCCCGTGCGTCAGTCGCGTGACCTCAACGTGAGCTCGCTCGTAGGGTCGCGGCTGGACTGGATCATCGCGTTTTCGCGGAATACTGGTCTGCGGGTTCGGCTCGCCAACAGTCGGGGCGAAGAGATAGGTCTGAAAGCCACAACAAACGGCTTTACCCATACCGACCGGCTCGTCAGTTCGGGGCTGTACACCATTCGGGCGTACTGGCGCAACCCCGATACCAACCGCGACTCGCTGTTTTACCAGTCGCCGTTTTACCGGCTCGAAGCACAGCCCGACCTCGCCCCCAAAATTGAACCCACCTCCAAAGAACTCTACCGCTACCACCGGCTCAACGACCCAAAACAACTGACCGTTTCGGCCCGGATCTTCGACGATTTTCGGGTACAGCAAGCTTACATCATTGCCACCCTGGCGCGGGGGTCGGGCGAGAACGTCAAGTTTCGGGAGGTCAGGATGCCGCTCACGCCGGGCAACTTCACCGATGCCCGCCTGAGCAAGACCCTCGACCTCAAAGCCCTTGGTTTTGCCCCCGGCGACGAACTGTACTACTACTGGGCAGCCATCGACAACCGCCAACCCGAACCGAACTTCACCAAGTCGGACACGTATTTTGTGGTCTACAAAGACACCACCAAAACCGACGAGGCTCAACTGGCCACGATGGCGGTAAACCTCATGCCTGAGTATTTCAGGAGTCAGCGGCAGATTATAATCGACACCGAAAAACTGATTGCCAAGCGGGGCAAAATCCTGCGTGAAACGTTCAACAGTTTCTCCAACGAAATCGGGTTCGACCAGAAAGTGCTGCGGCTCCGGTACGGGCAGTATCTGGGCGAGGAGTTTGAAAATCAGATTGGCGGGCACGACCCATTAGCCGAAAACGACGCTCACCTGCTCGACGGATTCATGCACAAACACGATACCGAACAAGACAAAGCCGCCAACGAAACACCCCGCACCTTTGCCTTCAAACTGGCCGAAAAAGCGCAGCAGGCTAACAAAGAACCGGGCAGTACACCGGGACAAAACGCCGGAGGGCATGGCGCGGGTGGGCATAGCCATAACGACCCGGCAACCCCCGAAAAAGCACAGGACCCACTGGCGGCTCTGATGGAACAGTACGTGCACGAACACGACGATGCCGAGACCAACACGTTCTACGAACAATCGACGCGGTCGTTGCTCAAAATGGCGCTGGAACAGATGTGGCAATCGGAACTGCACCTGCGCCTGTACGAGCCTGAAAAAGCACTACCATACGAGAAAAAAGCCCTCGAATACCTAAAAACAGCCCAGCAAAAGGCACGCGCCTACGCCAAAAAAACCGGCCTCGACCCGCCCCCCATCAAAGAAGCCGAAACCCGGCTCAAAGGGGAGCGCAAAAACGTAACGGACCGCTACGCCCAATCGCGAACCTACACCGAGGCTCAGGCTAACGCCCTGATTGCCGACGTACTCGGCCTGCTCGACCGGCCACAGCTAACGGCAGCACAGCGCCTATCAGTGCAGCAACTAAGCGGGTATTTGCTCAACCGGCCCACGTCGGTCGGGTTGCCCAACTGGTCGGTGCTGGGCGCATTGCAGGAGTTGGCCGCGGGCCGGGTACTGGCCGTGGCGCAACGCCAACAGCTAAAAACCAATTTATACCGACTGCTTGGCAAAACTGAAGGACGGCAGGGGCCGTCGTATGGAACCAATGCCGCTTTAGAACGGGCCTTCTGGCGGGGCTTATAACCGAGTCCTGCCACCCCTCTGTATGCTCTGACTATGACCTTGACCCCACCCTTCCTGTTTATACCGCTCCTGTTGCTGGGCGTTATTCAAAGTTGGTTTATCCTGCGTAACCAGACGCTTTCGGGCAGCCGCAAAGCCGTGCGGGCGGGTCTTAACCTGCTGCTTTGGCTGGTATTACTCGCTTTTGTTTGGCAACCCATCTGGACACGCCCGCTCGACACTACGCACGTGTTGCTGGTGGGTAATGACGTGCCCACGGCCGTAGCCCGGCAAGTGCAGGACAGCCTGGGCCTACGCGCTCGGGTGACGGCTACCGACATCCGGCTCGAAAACATCGACTCGGTCACTATGCTGGGGCAAGCCTTTCCGGCCCCACTGCTTGCCCGGCTCGGCAACCGGGCCGTACGGTGGGTGCCCTACGAGGCCCCCGGTACGCCCACCCATCTGCACTGGCAAAGTGTAGTGCGTTTGGGCGAAGAGCAGACGGTTCGGGGGCAAATCACCGTACCCGAACGCCAGAAACTCGCCGTTCGGTTTGGCACCCAAACCCTCGACAGCCTGTGGCTCAAGCCGGGTCGGCAGGCGTTTACGCTCCGGTTTCCGGCTGTAGCTAAAGGGCGCATCGAGACGGTACTGCAGGTAGGCAGCCAAACCACCGATACCGTGCGTTTTTTTGCGCAGGCCGCCCGACCACTTCATGTGCAGTTTGTGCTGGGCACGCCCGATTTTGAAACCAAAACCCTGGCCGACTGGCTTGGGCGGCAGGGCAACCGCGTCGAATTGAGCAACGTCCTATCGGAAGGTATCGACGCAACGGTGAAAATCAACGCTCCTACGGGTGGCCGGGCCAATTCTTCTCCCGACCTCATCGTAACCGAACCGGCTCTGGTAAGCCAACCGGCCGTTCGGAAGGCAATAGCCGAGGGCAAAGCCGTGCTGGTGCTCAACCTCACCAACCCCGATGCCGAAGTGGCAGCCGTAAACCGCAGCTTGGGCACGCAATGGCGGCTCCGCAAGGTGAGCAACGAAGCCACCATCCCGGCAGGCAATGGCCTTACCGCCCTCCCGTATCAGTTTACGCCAAACCCGCGACAGGTGGCCGTGGCCGGTTATCCGATAGCCACCCAACGCATAGGCGGGCGGGTAGCCATGAGCCTGTTTATGGAAACGTTTCCGCTACGGCTTAGTGGCGACAGTTTGGGGTATGCCCGCATCTGGAACGCCGTGCTGGCTACCTTACAGCCGATTCAGGCCAACAACTTCGCGGCCGAGGGGCCGGTACTTGCCGGGCTGCGGAAACCGTTGGTACTCAACAACGCGACCGGAGGTGCAACCCGCCTTCGGGTGGCAAATGATACCGCTCAGTTAACCCCCTCAGTCATCAACAACCGGACATTACGGGCTCAGTACCGGTTTAGCCGTAGCGGCTGGCAACCCCTTGCCGATTCGGTCGAGGTGTACGTGGAGGATAGCCTGGCAGCCCCGCACGAGCGAGTGCGTGCCTGGGTGCAAACCCAAAACCGATATGGGACAGACCTCCTCCGAACAGCGCCGTCGCGAACACAGAAACAAGACGTGCCCGATTGGGTTTGGTTAACAGCGCTGCTCGTTTGCCTGACAGCCCTCTGGGTAGAGCCAAAGTTCTGAAATTACATTGTTCATTCACTTAATTTGTCGTTTTAGATTCTGGGTTTTTAGTTTTTAACTCATTCAGGATGAACCGTTTCCTGCTTATCGTACTGGCCTGCCTGTTGGGTGGGGAGGTACTGGCCTTCAAACCCACGCAGCCCCTCAGCCCACGCATTGCCAATTACCAGATTGAGGTTTCGCTCGACCCGGCCACCAAACGACTGACCGGCCGACAGACACTCCGCTGGCGCAATACGTCGGACGACCCGATTACCGAGCTTCAGTTTCACCTGTATCTCAATGCGTTCCGCAGCGAAAAATCGACGTTTATGCGCGAATCGGGTGGGCAGTTGCGCGGAGACTACATCGATAAAGACGACAAAGAAGCCTGGGGCTGGATAGACCTGCTATCGACCCGGCTCACGCACGACGGGGGCACCGGCGCAGCCGAAAACCTGACCGGCAAAGTGCAGTTCATTCAGCCCGACGACGCTAACCCCGACGACCGAACCGTTGTCCGAATACCACTCAAAACGCCCGTCCGCCCCGGCGAAACGGTGGCGATCGAGATGGCGTTTCGGGCTAAACTGCCCAAAATCTTTGCCCGCACGGGCTTCAGCCGCGACTATTTCCTGGTGGGACAGTGGTTCCCGAAAATAGGCGTGTACGAAGCCCCCGGCACCCGCTACCAAACCGGGCCACGCGGCCGCTGGAACTGCCATCAGTTTCATGCCCACTCCGAATTTTACGCTGACTTCGGCGTGTACGACGTCCGAATCACCACCCCGACCGACTACATTGTTGGCGCTACGGGGCAGCTCAAAACTGAAACCCGCACCCGAAATGGCTTCAAAACGCAGCACTGGCACGCCGACGATGTGGTCGATTTTGCCTGGACGGCCTCGCCCCGGTATGAGGTAGTCGAGGATACATGGACGCGGCCTTCGGGCGGGTCGGTGCGGATTCAATTGCTGATGCAGCCCGAACACCGCGCTCAGGCCGACCGGCATCTGCACGCGGTAAAGGCATCGCTAAGCTATTTCGACCGGGTGCTGGGCCGGTATCCATACCCCACGCTCACGGTTGTCGACCCACCCATTCACGCGTCGGGCTCGGCCGGTATGGAATACCCCACGTTTATCACGGCCGGTACAAGCTGGGGCTTACCGGCGGGCGTTCGGGCTCCCGAAATCGTAACGGTACACGAGTTTGGCCACCAATACTTTATGCAGTTACTAGCCAGCAATGAGTTTGAAGAAGCCTGGCTCGACGAGGGGTTCAACCAGTATTTCGAAGGCCGGATTATGGACGAAACCTACGGCCCGCAAACGTCACAAATAGACTTGTTTGGGTTTCGGATGGGCGATATGGAAAGTTCGCGGGATAGCTACGTCCGGCTCGACAACCCGGCCATTGGGCCCTCGTTTGGCAATACCTGGCAACTACCCGATGGCTACTACGGTGTGCTCACGTACTCTAAAACAGCCACGTGGCTCCGCACGCTGGAGGGGTTGGTCGGGCGCAAGACTATGGACGAAATCATGCGGACGTACTTTGAGCGTTGGCAGTTTCGGCACCCCAACGCCCAGAATTTCATCGACATTGTGAACCAGATTGCCCCGGCCCGCACCCGGTTTCGGTACGGCCCCGACATGAACTGGTTTTTCGATCAGGTCTTGTACGGCGATAAAGTTTGCGACTACGAGCTGACTAAAATCCGAAACCGCAAGCAGGGCACCGGCTACCGGTCGACGGTGCAGGTAACGCGCCGGGGCGATGCACAAATGCCGATTGATGTATTAGTACATTTTGAGGATGGCAAAGAGCTAATGCTATTCTGGGACGGAAAGGCCCGCACGCACACGTTTACACACAACGGGCCCTCGGCCGTACGCTGGGCCATTGCCGACCCGAAACAGAAACTCTACATCGACACCAATCTGAACAACAACAGCCTGACACTGGCCCCCTCAAGCGCCCCCGCAGCCAAGTATGCCACCAAGATGCTTTTCTGGGTGCAAAACTGGATACAGTGGCTGGCCTGGCTATTTTAGAATTGGCACGCGGATGAAACGAATTAAGCCGATTTTCACGGATTGGTAATCAGTGTACATCTGCCCGATCTGCGTTATCCGCGTCCAATTGACATCGATTGGCTAATTAAATCCCTGTACTGAGGAGCAACCGTGCGGCTTGATACTGAAAAACAGAACCTTAGGCACCATTCTACATTATCCATTATCCATTATGCATTCCCCGTTACTCCTTACCCTGAAATCGCGCCCGATGCTGGCTATTTTGTACGGTGCGTCGCTGGCGTTGGGTCTATTGGTGGCCTTGCCCCTGTTTTCGACGCTCACCGCCGAAGATGCCGACTCGCTGGCCCCGTTGCGGATGCTACCCGGCTTTGATTACACGGTCTACTCCGACTTTATGGCCGAAAACGAAAAGGCCGTTTCACCCCTGTTGCGGGTGGGCCGCTGGGTGGGCGTGGCCTATCTGCTACTGAGCGTTTTTTTCGCGGGGGGTATTCTGTACCGCTTTACGCAGCCCGGCTTTGCGCAGCCCGGCAACACAAAGCCGGGACTCGGTTTCCGAACGGTCGATTTCTGGCGAGCGTCGAGCACGTATTTTGGGCGGTATCTGCGGCTGTTGGGTGTAACGGGTCTATTTGTTTTTTCGGCCGGGCTGATCTGGCTCGTTATTGGTGCACTGGCCATTGTTGCCCTTACCGATACCTTCACCGAGCGCGGGCTGTTTGGCATCGGGGCCGGCGCCTTCGGGCTGTTTTCGATAGCCGTCACGTTTATTCTGTGCGTGGGCGACTATGCCAAAGTGATTATGTTCCGCGACGACGAAAGGGGCGCTTTCCGGGCGTTTGGCACGGCAGTCCGATTCGTTTGGCGCAACCTAAGGGCCACCTACGGCCGGTATTGGCTCCTGATTGGGCTGGGTACGGGGCTATTCGGCCTCTATTTCGTACTGGATGAGCTAATCGGCATGAGCAACTGGTTTACCATCGGCCTGATGCTCCTAATTCAGCAAGCCTTTATCCTGTCGCGGATTGTGTTGAAGGTTTGGAACCTCGGCATAGCGTACAACCTGTATGGACAGACAGGGACGTTGAGAGCCCACATGCCAACCGGCGATGTGGCCCCCATGTAAATGAATGAGCGATTGAATAATTTTCGGAAAACCATTCAATCGCTCACCACTCAGTCAATCAGTCACTTATACCTGCTGTAGCGTGCTCAGTCGCCGATAAAAACCGGCATCGAGTGCGAGCAGATCCTGATGGCTTCCCCGCTCCACAATGCGGCCCTGATGCACCACCAGAATCTCGTCGGCATGTTGAATGGTACTCAGGCGGTGCGCAATCACGAGCGTTGTCCGGTTGGCCATCAGCCGGGTGAGGGCTTCCTGCACCAGTTTTTCCGACTCCGTGTCGAGGGCCGAGGTCGCTTCGTCGAGAATCAGGATAGGCGGGTTTTTAAGCACGGCGCGGGCAATACTGATTCGTTGCCGTTGCCCACCCGACAGGCGGCTACCCCGGTCGCCGATAAGGGTTTGGTAGCCGTTGGGTTGCTGCCGGATAAACTCGTGGGCGTTGGCAATACGGGCGGCCTGCTCCACCTGCTCAGGCGTGGCCTGACTCCCGAAGGCAATGTTGTTGAAAATCGTATCGTTGAACAGGATACTCTCTTGGGTCACAATGCCCATCTGATCGCGCAGGGAGGCCACCGTAATATCGCGCAGGTCGTGTCCGTCAATCAGAATTTGCCCCTCGGTAGGGTCGTAAAAACGGGGAATCAGGTCGGCAATAGTCGATTTACCCCCACCCGACGAGCCAACCAATGCAATGGTTTTCCCTTTCTGAAGGGTAAAGTTGACTTCGCTGAGAACCGGAACGCCTTTTTCGTAAGCAAACGATACATTACGAACCTCAATAGCCCGGTCGAAGGCCTGAATGGCCCCCGCACCGGGGCGGTCGGCTACGCCCTGCGGGGTATCAATAAGCTGAAGCACCCGGTCGCCGGCGGCAATACCCCGTTGCGAGCTGCTGAACGCGTTGGAAATCTCTTTGGCCGGGCGAGTCACCTGCGAAAACATGGCGATGTACGAAATAAACTGGGCCGCCGTCAACTCCGACTGCCCCGACAAGACCAACGACCCGCCGTACAAGAGAATACCCGCTACTACCAGAACCCCCATGGTTTCGGAGAAGGGCGACGCCAACTCGCGCCGGAACGCCAACGACCGCACCGAGTCGCGGTAGCCGTTATTTTCAGCCCGAAACTTATCGAGCACAAACCCCTCAGCATTGAACCCCTTCACCACGCGCATACCGCCAAAGGTTTCGTCGAGAATGCTCAGGATACTTGCCAGCCGCTGCTGCCCATCCTGCGCGTCGCGCTTCATCCGGCGCACGAGCGTCGAAATAAACACGCCCGATACCGGAATCACGAGCAGGGCAAAAAAGGTGAGCTTGGTGGAGATATAAAACAGGCCGCCAATGTAGGCGATGAGCAGAAAAAACTCTTTGGAAGCCGCCGAAAGCGTATTGGCAATGGAACCCTCTACCTCCTGCACATCGGTCATAATGCGGGCAATCAGGTTGCCTTTGCGCTCGTTCGAAAAATACCCCAGATGCAACCGCACCGCCCGGTCGAAAACGGCTTCGCGAAGCCGCGAGACCATGCGCGCCTTAAAACCCTCCAATTGCCTTACCGACAGATACTTAAATACATTATTGAGCAATACCGACGAGACAATGAAGGCGCACACAAACTGCAACGCGCCCACCTGTCCGTAGGCTTGAAAAAACTGCGCGAAATAATACTGAAAAACGTCGGTCAGTGAAGTGTCCAGTGATAGCGACGGGGCAGGCTTACTCAGGATTTTAGTTACTTCATCAGGGCTTACCTGATTAAAAAGCACGTTGAGCAGCGGAATCAGCAAGGTAAAATTGAGTACCCCAAACACACTGGCCAACAGCGAGGTCGCCAAAAACGGCGCCAGGAAGCGGCCCAGCGGACGGGCATACGACAAAATGCGAAAGTACGTCTTCATGTGCCGCAAAGGTACATAGATTCAGGGTACTGGAAGGGGTTGCGCAACACTTAACCCAAAAGTGGCGATCAATCCAAACGGCGTCACCGAACTATGCAACCCTTTATTCCAAGGCCCTGTCTGTGTAAAGTGAACCTCTGGTCGATTTACACCGTAATTTTGCCTGGTGCGTTCAGGCTCTCTTCATCCCGGTTCAATGCCCATGGCTCGTTTTTCTACGCTCTGTTGTTTTTTGCTGCTGACTTGCCTTGCCTGCGATCAGGTTGGGCAGGATGTAGCCGCGCCTGTTGAAAATCCCGAGAGCGTCAATACCGAAAACGAGTTTCTGACCCTGCCCGACAACCCGTTGGCTATTGATCTGAAGCAGCTTGCCGATCTGAAAACAGCCACCACTTTCCGAATCGACCGGCAACCGGCCTCTGGGGAAGTTACGTTTGCGGCCAACGGCATGCTTCTCTACTCACCCAAGGTAGCTTTTGTCGCGGGCGACGACGGTTTTACGCTCTCCTCAGCCAACCCAACCCCCGACAAACCCAGCACCCCCGTCGTATTTCATGTAACGATGGCTCCCGACGCCACCAAACTGCCCTGCACCGTGGGCGTAGTGGCCGACCGGGTCGAGACGCCCACCAATACCCCCATCACGATCCCGGTCCTGAAAAACGATGTGTTTTGCGATAGCCAGGCCGATGTGAGTAGCCTCCGTATCGAGGTAGCCCCCCGCTACGGCAAGGCACGAATCGAAGCCGGACAGGTTATCTACACGCCCGACAAAGACTTCAGCGGACGCGAGACCCTCGTTTACCGGGTGTGCCCCGTTGGAGGCTCCGCTCAGGATTGCGTAGTGGCCACGGCCACGGTTATTGTTGGCAACCCCGCCACCGACTGCAAGCTGCTGCTCCGAAACGACGAAGTAGCCTTTCGGCAACGGTTTGCCTCCGACTCACTCATTATTCCGGTACTGATCAACGATCAGCTCTGCAAAGCCAGTCGCACGCTGCCACTGACTTTATCGAAATCGCCCTCAGGCGGTACGGCTTACCTCACGCGTAGCAACACCATTGTGTACAAACCCTTGCCCAACACCGCTACCGATCAACTCCGGTACCGGCGTTGCGAAAACGGGAACTGCCTCGAAGCTACCGTCGACATCAGCGTTCGGCAGCCAGCGGCTAACTGCGTGCTGAAAGCCAATAACAACACCTTTGAATTTTCGCTGAGCAACCCCACAGCCGCTATGCGCAAGGGGGTAGTGAGCCTCAATGTGCTGGGTAACGATATGCTGTGCGCCCCGCTCCGGTCAATGATAATCAAGGCTAATTCAGGCAATGCTCCGGTGCAGGTTTTACCTAATGGTCAAATTACTTACACCCTGAGTGCCAATCCAATGCCGGGGATCATTAGTTTTACGTACGAACTGACCGACCTGCAGGGGCAGTCGAGTACCGCCACGGTAAAAATCAACCTCAAACCGTGAGTACCGAAGCCCATAGTTGTCCCCGCCCGTCGGTCGTCTGCCTAACATTTACTCTGGATGACCGAAATCGACCTGTTACGCGCGTGTCAGCAGCACGATGTGCGGGCCCAAACTGCCTTGTACAACCTGTACAAGACACGTTTGATGGGCCTTTGCCGACGATACGCCCGTAGCCAGCCCGAAGCCGAAGATATGTTTCATGAGGGGTTTATCCGGATTTTTCAGCAGTTACACACCCTCGAACAGTCCGAAAAATTATTACCCTGGATGAAACGCGTGATGGTCAATACCGCCATCAATGTGTACCACAAAAACCATAAACAGCAAGCCGAAACCGACCTCGACGATGCCTGGATGCACGCGTCAGACGACCATCTGGATACCCTTTCGCGACTGAGTAATTACGAACTACTGGAACTGATCGAGCAACTCCCCGACGGGTATCGGCTGGTGTTTAACCTGTACGTCATTGACGGGTATAACCATGTCCAGATTGCCGAGATGCTCCAGATTGCTGAGGGCACCTCGAAATCGCAACTGGCGCGGGCCAAAAACCTGCTCAAACAAAAATTGAAAACGTTGGGCATTTACAGCTATGAAGAACATTGACCCCGAAAACATACAACCCGACGACTGGGAAGATGGGTTTCGGCAGCGCTTTGCCGACTTCAGAGCCAACCCACCCGACCACGCACTCAACCGCATCCTGACCGACTTGCAGGCTCGGAAACCGGCCCCCGGTTTTCGGTATGGTCGTTTACTAATTGGTGTGAGCCTTTTGGCCTTGCTCACGGGCTCATGGTTCCTGAGCCGGTCTTTTGAGCCGGGACCAATACCCATAGCCACCTCAGCAAGCCGGGTAAGCTCCTTGTTGCTGACCCCCAACCATACACCGGCGAATCAGCCGATGAAGGGTCTATCACAACAGCGAAAAACGAAAGCCGCGCAACCGGTTGAACAGAATAACGAATCTATTCGGCCCATTATCCTCTTAGACCCGAACGACCGAACGGCACCCACTGCAACACCAACGTTGGTTCGTTTAGGTAGCCGACCCAAGTCGACAGAACCACCAATCCATGCGGTTCTTCCACAGCGTGAAGCCGGTGCCGGTTTGGTATCAATCAACCCATCGTTTGCCGCTCAGACAGCTATTCCTTTGGAAAAGCAAGCCCATTGGACCAACCCCAGCGAGCCGGTTGAGGATCTGCGCAGTAGGCCATTTCGGGGCTATGGTAAGGTACACTTTCCAACTATACAGGCCCCTGTTGCCGACGAAGCCGCGCCCCAGCAGCCGGTGGTTAGCCGACAACGGCCTATTTCGTTCGTGAGCTTCATGCCCTTGTACCTGTACCAACGTATCAATCCAATTCAGAACGACGGCGTACTGGTACGCGATCTGAGCACCCAACATGCCCTGTCGACCGAGCGCGTAGGTGTCCGGATTCAAGCGGGGGTAGAGTGGCCCCTTAGCAAGAAAGTGTCTTTGCGTACCAGTTTGGCGTACAATCACCTGAGTCAGCAAGTGACGTACACAACCCGCAACCCGACTCCCGACTCCGTACGGGTGGAGCGCATCGACGAAAAAACCGTCCGCGTGACTCCTTTCTATAGCGACAAGCGGGTGGAAACCCGTGCCAACTGGCATTTTGTGGGCGTGGGCACCGAGTTGGTCTGGCGTGTAGGCAGCCTGGGGGCCTGGCGACATTATACCACAATGGGAACCACCGTAGGGCTCATGATTGGCCCCGCCCAAACCCGCACGGGACACCCGGTATCGGGTTTTGTACAGGCCGCCTACGGCATCGAGCGGGCAATTGGTGGGTCGCTTTGGTTGCGGGTTGCCCCCACCGTACAGTATGGTCTCAATACCCTCAGCGACCGCGAAAGCCTTTTCCGGATTCGGCCTTACACCTACGGCCTCACGGTTGGCTTACGGCGGTAATAGTCAAAAAGCAACGCCCTTCAGGAGCCGACTTATCGGTTCCTGAAGGGCGTTGTATTCGTTATGCCACTCATTTAGCGATGACCTCGTTTGCTTTCATACCGCAAGATGTCATCGCTTAGAAGCTGTTTGAGTTAGCGATTTGAGACCGTAGGGAGCGGATTTTGGTTGCTGACAAGCCAATTTTTGCCGGTCGTAGCGGTTGCTACAGCCCAAAAAAGTGGTGCAGACAGCGACCAAAAGCTGCCCTTGCGGGCCAAAGTGATTAACTCAAACAGCTTCTTATCACTTCCAAATAGGTCGTTACGCGCTATACTCTTTTACCGATTCGATAAAGCAACGGGCTTTGTCGGGGTCGGTGTCCGGGTACACCCCGTGACCAAGATTGGCAATGTACCGCTGCGTACCAAAGGCCTGAAGCATCCGCTTCACCTCGGCCCGCACCCCATCGAAATCGGCGTAGAGCACGCACGGGTCCATGTTGCCCTGTAACGTTTTGTTCGGCACCAGGGCCCGCGACTCGACAGGGTCCATGTTCCAGTCGAGGCCCACCACTGAGCAGGATAGCTGCCCAATAGCCTGCCGGGCAAAAAACGCCCCTTTGGCAAAAACCGTCACCGGCACCACCTCGCCCTCGGCAGCGTCGTTCAGGGCATCGCAGATTTGCTGGATGTACGGCAACGAAAATGTATTGTACTGCTCAGGCGACAGAATACCCGCCCACGAATCGAAAATCTGAATCAGGTTAGCACCCGCCTGTACCTGTGCCCGCAGGTACGCAATGGTACTATCCGTAATGCGTTGCAGCAGGGCGTGGGCAAACGCCGGATCGGTGTACAGCAGCTTTTTGGCGACCGAGAACGTTTTGGAGCCTTTGCCTTCGGTCATGTAGCAAAAAATGGTGAACGGAGCCCCGGCAAAACCGATAAGCGGCACCCGGTTGTTCAGCTCTTTTTTGGTCAGCCGAATGGCGTCGAGCACGTAACCCAGGTCGGTTTCGGCGTCGGCTACCCGCAGGCGGTCGAGGTCGGCGAGGGTCCGAACGGTCGTTGGGAACACCGGCCCACGCGCTTCGACCATTTCGTAAGGTAGCCCCATAGCTTCGGGCACCACCAGAATGTCGGAGAAGATAATGGCCGCGTCGACACCCAGCAGATCGACCGGCTGAATAGTTACCTCAGCGGCCAGTTCGGGGGTTTTGGCGAGCGTGATAAAGTCACCGGCCCGTTGCCGCACTGCCCGATATTCGGCCAGCATCCGGCCCGCCTGACGCATCATCCAGACAGGCACCCGCTCTACAGCTTCGCCCCGGGCCGCCCGGAGCAACAGATCGTTTTGCAAATTCATGCCGCAAAGATACGGCTTAGATTTTTCTGACAGGATTTGGAGGTAGGACAAGTTTTTCTGACAGGATTTACGGGATTGCAGGATTTGCCAAACGCAAAAAAATCCTGTAACCCCGTAAATCCTGTCGAAAAAAACTAAGCCAGCATCTGCCGGAAGGTAGCGGTTCGGTTTCGAAAAAAACCGACTGATTTTTCCCGAAAGCAGCTCCGATCCCCACTGACGTCGTAGGCAGCCAATGTGCCGGTCAGGAGGGCGTACCGTTCGATAAGACGGTTCCAGACGGAGGGCTCCCGAAAACGGGCAAGCAACAGTTGCCCGCGTTGCCAGTATTTGTGTTGTTTAGCTGTCCAGACAGGACGTTCGGTTACTAACGGATCGGTACCGTTGAGTAAGGCCGGCAAAGCTGTTGGCGGTGCTGAGGGCGATAGTTGCGAAAGCAAAAACAGGCCCAATTCCACCTCAGACAACTGCCGGGCCGTCAGACTGACAGCCCGGGCCGTTGCATGAGCACCCCTGGTGAATGAAACGGAGGCAATGTGTGCGTTCATTAGTATAACTCACCGTAGTCCGGTGGTCGTTTATTGTTCGCTACAAAGCTGCGCCCCCCAGACCGTAACCTTTTTCCGTTCTTCCCCTATTTTTGGTGTAATACAGAATTTTTTTTGCTAAACTGAGACGCAATGTGTTGCTGAACTGAGACGCAATGTGTTGCATCTCTACCCGATACCCTATGCCTATCACCCGATCTGCCTTTCAGCGTTACCGACTCATTGACGAGGTCATTAGTCGCTACCCCCGCCGGTATTCCAAGCAAAGGTTGTTTGAGCTTTGTCAGGAGAAATGCGGTATCCGGTCTATTTCGTCGCTTGAAAAAGACATTCAGCGCATGCGCGAAGACCACGACGCGCCCATTGCCTACGATAAACGCGCCAATGGATACTATTACACCGATCCCTCGTTTCGGTTGTTGCAGCTGATGCTTAACCCCGACGATATGGAAGCCCTCGACTACGCCCGCGAGGTGTTGGCCGCTACGCAGGGGGCCTCAGTTGCCGATGAACTGAGCAACGCTCTTCAGAAAGTACGGCAGAGCCTCGACATTATCCGGGAAGTGAAAACCGATATGCCCACCCGGCGAGTGGTATACGTAGAAGAGCGAATTTTGGGTGGCAACCGGCATTACGTGCCTATATTGGTCAGAGCCGTGAATCAGAACCGGCAGATTACCTTCCGCTACAGCAAACACGAAAGCGACGAACCGGCCCCCGCCCGCAAAGAGGCCCTGCCCCTCCGAACATTACACCCCATTTTGCTCCGCGAGGTATACGACAGTTGGTATGTGATTGGGTACGACGAGAAAACAGGCAAAGAGCGCACCTTCGCCCTCGACCGGATGAGCGACCTGGAAATTACCGACAACCCCTGCGATGTACCCCCGGCCGTGATGGCGAGTGTGAGCGAGTTGTTTGAGCACATCTACGGCATTACTGACAGCAGCGGCCCGGTTGAGGAGATTCTGTTATCGTTTACACCATTGCGCGGCCGTTACGTGAAAGCCAAGCCCATTCACCAAAGTCAGGAGGTTGTGCTCGATACGGATACCGAGTGCCGGATTCGACTTCGGCTCGCACCCAACCGCGACCTGATGATGCACCTGCGCAGCTACGGCGAAGACCTTACCGTATTGGCCCCCCAAAGCCTGGTCGACGCCATGCGCGAGTCGTTGCAGGCTACGCTGACAAAGTACCGGTAAGCTGTACTGGGAATGGATAATGGATAATGGATTGTGCTGCTCATTGTCCATTTCACACTGCACATTATACATTAAACTCTAATACCGAAGTACGCCCCCACCCTCGAAGCGAAGCCCTCCCAACACCCGAACAGACTGTACCGGGGCCGGTTGCCGAACGGTAACCTTATGCCCTGGTGCCACCACCACCCGGCTATCCGCCGAGGGGACACAGGCACAATCCCAGGTCGACGAGGTGTGCCAATCGCCGGTTTGGCGGCTCACAATAGCGTCTGTTGTGATCTGATACAGCATGCCGCTATTGAACGACAGGATATACAACTCGCCGTCGGTACCTTCGCCGAATGATACCAGACTAGCTACCGAGGCCGCCTGTTTCACATTCTGGTAGGTTCCGGTAGCGGCATTCCGCCGGAGCGTCCAGATCGTCCCCCCATTCCAGTCGCCGTAAACGTACCAGCCCTGCAATTCGGGGTAGCGTTCGCCCCGGTACACAAACCCACCCGTTACCGATACCTGCTGATTGCCGTTGTTATTGTATCCAGCATAGGTATGCAGCGGCATAGCATAGGTTGCGGTGACGCTGCAACCGGTTGTTATGTACGGTACATTGCCCTCGTAGCATCGCCAGCCATAATTCTGCGGAGCCGAGGCCCCAGCCGGGGTGAAGTTTACCTCCTCCCAGCCATCCTGCCCGACATCGGTGAGCCATAAGTCGCCGGTGAGCCGGTCGAAACTCCAGCGCCAGGGGTTTCGCAAACCCACGGCGTACAACTCATCAGGAATACTGTCGTTCGGGGTAGTAAACGGGTTACCGGGCGGAATAGCGTAGGGGTTTCCCTTGTCGACATCAATTCGAAACAGCTTACCAAACGGACTGCGCGGGTTCTGCGCGTACCCATTGGGATCGCCAATTGAACCCCGGTCGCCAGGGGCCGAGTCGCCAGTTGTGATGTACAGATAGCCGTCGGGCCCAAACGCCATGCGCCCCGACCGGTGTCCAAACGTAGGATACGGCACTGTGAATACAACCTGAGCCGAGGCCGGATTCGCCCGGTTTGGATTCAGCGAATCGCGGGTGTAGCGGGCCACCACAGCGGCTTTATCCGTTTTTCGGAAGTACTGCACGTACAGGTATCCATTGGAAGCAAACCTGGGGTGCAGACAAAGGCCGAAAATGCCGTTGTACGACGTATCCTGCACGAGCGCGCTAATGTCCAGATAAGGCGTTGGGTTGAGAATCCCATTCGCAACCAGCCGCACTTTCCCGTTGGTCTGTCCGATCAGGTGTCGGTCGGCATCAATGGAAGCCAGATCAATAGGACGAAAAAGACCGCCGGTTACTGTTTTAAGCCTGACAACGGGCGTCTGCGCGTGAGTCAGCGTCACCGTAAGGCCAATTATAAACACAAAACAGGTAAAGATTAACTTCATAGGCTACACAAGGAGAAAATGTGCAATCAAAGATACTGCACAACTTGTGTAGATACTCCAGAATCGAACGGGTGGTAGGTACGTACCTGATTGCAAGCGTTTAAAACACCACCGTGCGGTTGTTATGGATAAATACCCGGTCGTTGAAAACGAGCTTGAGTGCTTTGGATAAAACAAGCTTTTCTACATCGCGGCCCATGGTAGCCATATCAGCAGCCGTATGCCGGTGGTCTACTTCTTTCACATCCTGCGTGATGATGGGGCCTTCGTCGAGGTCATTATTGACAAAGTGGGCCGTGGCCCCAATAATTTTTACACCGCGCTCGTAGGCCTGCCGGTACGGGCTTGCCCCCACAAAAGCGGGTAAAAACGAGTGGTGAATGTTGATAATCCGGTTAGGATAATGTCGCACAAACTCGGGCGTAAGCACCCGCATGTACTTCGCCAACACCAGATACTCCGGCTCATAAATGGCCAACGTGCGCAAAATAGCCTCCTCGTGCTCTTCGCGGGTTTTGTGGTCGTGCGAGATGTAATGGAACGGAATCCCGAACTTACTCACCAGCGGTTGCAGGTGGTTATAATTGCTCACAACCGCCAAAATATCGGCATCGAGCTCATCAAAGGCGTACCGGATAAGTAGTTCGCCGAGGCAATGGTGTTCTTTAGTAACCAACAACACCACATTTTTCTTTTTGCGGGGGTTGAGCCGGAGCGTAATGGCGGGGTCGAGCCCCGCGCTCAACTGGGCCAACAGAGCCGGGCCGTCGAGCAGATCCTGTGGGTTGCTGCTTTCAAACTCGGTTCGCATAAAAAACTGCCCGTCGGGGCTAACATATTCGTCGTTCCGAATAATATTGAGACCTTGTCTGAATAAGATGTTCGTAACGTGGTAAATTAGCCCTCTCTGGTCGGGGCCGTCCATGAGAAGAATATGTCGGGAGTTGGTCATGCGAGGTTGTATAACGCTGGGGGCGCAAAATAAGCAAAATCCAGCACTTCCTCGTTTTTGGCCTACCGGCTATCATTTGTCAGTTGTAGTCTGTAGTTTGGCCAAAGTTTTTAGCCACCCCCTCTTAATCCATTCGAAGCATTGGAATCCGTATTTTCAACGACAAAGCGTAAGCTGCTTATCGAAATAGCCTGGGAGGTATGCAACCAGGTTGGCGGCATTTACACGGTCATCCGATCGAAAGTCCCGGCAATGGTCGAGAAGTGGGACGACAATTACCTGCTGCTGGGCCCTTATTTTCCGGCCAAAGCAGCTGCCGAATTCGAACCCATTACCGAACCCGACGAAACCGAAATAGGGCAAACCGTCCGTAAAATGCGCCAATTGGGCTACGAAGTCGAATATGGCTACTGGCTCATTACGGGGCGTCCGCGCGTGGTGCTGTTCAACCTGCAAAGTGTCACCGATCAGCTCGACTCCATCAAGGCGGGCCTTTGGGAGCGCCACAAGCTCCCTACCCTCGGCGTGGAGGACCTGGTGAATCAGACCATTGCCTTTGGCGAGATGGTACGCGTGTTTCTGACGCTCCTGGCCGAGGGACACGCCAAGCGGGTTGATTTCTGCGCCCATTTCCATGAGTGGATGGCGAGCACCGGCCTGCCCGACCTCCGACACGACAACGTGAAGGTGGCCACTGTATTTACTACCCATGCCACCATGCTGGGGCGGTATCTGGCCCAGAATGTGGAAGGCTTTTACGGAAAGCTGCCTTTCTTCGACTGGCTCAAAGAGGCCCGGCACTACGGTATCGAGGCTCAGGCAACCATCGAGCGGCTGGCGGCTATCAACAGTCACACGTTTACCACCGTCAGCGATGTGACCGCCCGCGAGTGCGAGGTTTTTCTGGGGCGTAACCCCGATCTGGTACTCCCCAATGGCCTCAACATCACCCGGTTTGCAGCCACACACGAGTTTCAGAACCTGCACGTGAAGTACAAGGAGAACATCCACGAATTTGTGATGGGCCATTTCTTCCATAACTATTCGTTCGATCTCGAAAAAACCCTGTACTTCTTCACATCGGGCCGGTTTGAGTTCTCAAACAAAGGCTATGACCTGACGCTCGAAGCCCTCGCCCGGCTTAACTGGCGGATGCGTGAGGCCAACATGGACACCACCGTGGTGATGTTTATGGTGACCAAACAGCCCTACCGGTCCATTAACCCCGAGGTGCTGCACTCCCGCGCCCTGCTCGACGAAATCCGCGATACCTGCGAGAACATTGAAACACAGGTTGGCGAGCGGCTCTTCCACGCAGCGGCTTCGTCGTCGCAGAATACCCTGCCCGACCTCAATAGTTTTGTTGACGACTACTGGCGGCTCCGGCTCCGGCGCACCGTGCAGAGCTGGAAAACGAAGCAACTGCCCCCGTTTGTGACGCACGATCTGGTGCAGGAAGACGACATGACCCGGTTTATCCGGCAGTCGAACCTCGTCAATAATGAGTACGACCGGGTGAAAATCGTGTACCACCCCGACTTTATTGCCTCAACCAACCCCTTATTCAAACTCGACTATAGCCAGTTTGTGCGGGGTTGTCACCTGGGCGTTTTCCCAAGTTATTACGAACCCTGGGGCTACACCCCCTTGGAGTGCGTGGTGCGCGGGATTCCGACCGTGACGAGCGATCAGTCGGGCTTCGGCGACTTTATCATGCAGATCATGCGCGACTACGAAAACCGGGGCATCTACGTGGTCGACCGGCGTAGTCAGAATTTCAACCAGGCCGCCGATCAGCTCGCCAACATTCTCTGGCGCTTCGTCCGAATGAGTCAGCGCGACCGGATTCAGCAGCGCAACCGGGTCGAAAGTATAGCCGAAGTGTTCGACTGGACCAACCTCCGCTCGTATTACGACACCGCACACGACCTGGCGCTGAAACGCCGAAAGTAGAGACGCAATATGTTGCGTCTCATCGTTCATCACAGCAATATGTTGTGTCTCATTGCTCATCACAGCAACATATTACGTCTGTCCCTCAGCAATCCCTGGCGTCTCCGCAGTTATCCGGCAGACGCCAGGGATTTCCGCAACAGCGGATCTGTTTCATCGACATTACTAAGAACCATTCGGCAACGAGACCCAACCGATTGCGTCTCTACCCATCGTGCATACTAATTATTACTTTCTTCGCCAGCTGGCACCCGCACTGGAGGGGCACATTCAGGGCCTGCGCCTGCTGGAGTGCTTCAGTCAGGACCGCGACGAGCTGGTGCTAGTGTTTGCGCAGGCAAAAGGCAAGGCGAACTACTACCGCCCGTTTTACATCAAAACCAGCCTCCGACCCGATTTTTCAGGGCTGCTTTTCCCCGACGTAGTGCAGCGGGCCCGCACCAACAGCATCGACCTGTTTGGGCAGGTAATTGGCATCTCGCCCGACGACGATGAGGCCCTCGAACAGGGGGCTATTCCTGGCCGGTTGGTCACGGGCGTACGCTCGTTTCTGAACGAACGCTGCCTGGGTATTACCCTCGACGATGGCTACACCCTGCTCTTCAAGTTTTTTGGCAACCGCCCAAATCTGCTTGCGTTTCAGAGCAACGAGGTAGTGGAGTTGTTCAACCAGAAACTGGCCTCCGACCAAACGCTCCGGCTCGACGCCCTCGACCGGCCCCTCGATCAGTCGTACGAAGCCTTTGAGCGGGCCGGTTTCGACCATCGGAAACTCTTTCCCACGTTCGGGAAAGAAGTAAACGCTTATCTCAACCAAAACTCCACGCCTTCCGACGAAGCGAGCGTACAGGGTAAGGCAAAATGGGGCCAAATCCAGTCGGTGCTGACGTTGCTCGACAACCCCACCTATTACCTGACCACATTTGAGCACCGGCCAACCCTGACCCTCGTTCCGCTGGGCGAAATTCGGCAGACGCTGGCTGACCCAATCGAAGCGGCCAACCGGTTTTACATCAGTTACGCGGGGCTGAATACGTTCGAACGGGAGCGCTCGGAGGTGCTGCGCCTGCTCGACAAGCGCCTGAAACGCGCCGAGAGCCTCATCGACGCCAATATGCAACGGCTCATTGGACGGGAAGAAGGGGCTACGCACGAAGAAATGGCCAATATTCTGATGGCCAACCTCCACGCTATTCCCGAACCGCCGGGCCAACGCTCGCCCGAACGGGTAGAACTATACGATTTTTACCGCGACCGCCCTATTCTGATCAAACTCAAGCCCGATCTCAGTCCGCAGAAAAACGCCGAAGGCTACTACCGCAAGGCGAAAAACGAAAAGATTGAGGTAGAGCACCTGCAACAGCAGATTGAACAGCGCGAAGCTGAGCTGGTGGCCATCCGGCAGCATCAAGAGGCTTTGGCCGGTATTGAGGGTCTGAAAGCTCTCCGTAAATACGTAAAACAGCATGGCCTGCTGACCGACGGCGGCCCGGCAGCCGGGCCCGCCGAGTTGTTCAAGCAGATCCAACACGAAGGGTACACGATTCTGATTGGCCGCAACGCCAAAAACAACGATTTGCTCACCCAACGTTACGCCTTCAAAGAAGACTTGTGGCTCCACGCCCGCGACGTGTCGGGCTCGCACGTGGTGGTGAAGTATCAGGCGGGCAAGCGGTTCCCGAAAACCGTCATCGAGCGGGCCGCCGAACTCGCGGCCTGGTACTCCAAACGCCGAACCGACAGCCTATGCCCGGTTATCTACACCCCCAAGAAGTTCGTTCGGAAACCCAAAGGCCTGGCCGAAGGGCAGGTGGTAGTCGACAAGGAAGAGGTAGTGATGGTGGTACCGAGGGGGTAAAAAAACGTCCCACTGCTCTGAGCAGTGGGACGTTTTAGCTGGCTGATTGCGGCTAAAATCCTAACCGAAGCGTCGCGCCGGTCTCCGTCACAACCTTCCCCCCAGCCGTGTAGACCACTCGTTTGCTATTGCCCGCCGTGTTGGCTGGTATCGTAACCACATGCCGTATTTCGATCGGATCGGCGCTGGTTGGGATCCGACCACACGACCACACGGTGGGGTCAGTCCACGAGCCGGTTTTGAGGGTAAACATGCTTGAGCAACCATTACCGGTTGTGAAGGTACGTAAATCCGAAACCGTAGGCGTTGTTGAACCGGGGCAAAGCATGGTGAGCCACCACTCGTACGCGGTATTGGGCAACAGACCGGTCAGCGTGTGTGTCAGAATGGGGCCGGCACCGGAGAGGGAGCCGACGGTTATCGACGTAGGCGAACCAACAACCCGATACACCAAATCATACGTTCTATCCGTACCGGGTGTGTCAAAAGATAAGCTAACGTTTGTACCCGAAACCGAAGTGCTATATCTTTTAAACCAACAATCCGTATAGGCATATATAGAAGATGAAAAACCCGACGCGGCTGTAGCCGAACATGCCGCTTGAATCTGTATCTCATACTCCCGGTACGAAATCAGGCCTGTCAGGCTATACGGCGACGATGTAATCCCATTAATAACTGACCAGTTAGTGGTGTCAGAAAGGCGGTATCGAACCGTATAGCTAACATCAGCAAAGGCATTCCAGATGAGCCAAACCGACGTTGGTCCAGAGCTAAGCAGGTACGTTTCGGATGGCACACTACATTGAGGAGTAAACAGGCGAATATTCGAAAAGGACGAGGTACTATTATCGGGGCAAATGGTCTGAATTCGCCATTCATACACTTGGTTTTGTGTTAGCCCTGTCAACTGATAAAATGTACCCGTAACCGTTACTGTACTCCAGTTAGCTGTTCCCTGCGGCCGCCACTGCAATACATACGATACATCTCCCTGATAGTTCCAATAGAGTTTGGCACTGGATACAGACACCACTTCGCGCAAGCCAAATGGGGTCGGGCAATTCATGCCAAAAGTGCGCACAGGTGTATAGCTGGTTAGAACCGAGCCACAGCGAGCTGCCACCTGCCATTCGTACGAACGACCATATTGCACATTGTATAGGTAGTTAGTGCCCGCACAACAGGTTGTATAACTATTCCAGTTCGTTGTGCCCACTTCGCGCCATCGGACTGAATATCCCGACCCCCCCGAAGGGCCTGCCCAGCCAAGAACTACAAAGTTGGTTCCCATACCTACTTCTGTCGCGTTGGTGGGGGCGGCACAAGCCGTTGTTGTAAACGAACTTACCCCCGAATAATCAGAAAAGGACGTACTTCCACAGCGTGTTCGTACCCGCCACTCATACACGGTTCCCGGCTCCAGATTGGAGAGCCCATACTCAGAAATAGATGTCGTGACGGCATTGGGCCAGGTGGTTGTTCCAACAGGGCGCCATTGTAATTCATAGCCCTGGTTTACGTCGATATAGGCCCAGTCCAGATAGGCCGTACTGGCTCCTGGCGCACTGTACAACGTAAGTGCCGTAGGCACGGTACAGGCAAGCGTCGTAAACGGCACAGGGCTGGTGTAGGCCGTACCACACGCTAACCGAACCCGCCACTCATAGGCGGTTGATGGCGATAAGCCCGTGAGGTTCACGCTGCTGGCAACTACCGTGAGGGAGTTCGTCCAGCTGGGGCTACTTACCGCCCGATACTCTACTACGTAGGGTGTATTGGTTCCCCGGGTTTCCCAATACACCCATGCGGATACAACACTTCGGCTATTCAGGTAGGTGTACGATGGCGGGTTACAGTTGGTAGTAAACGATACCGGCGACGACCAACCCGACACGTTGCCATCGCTACAAACAAGTTGTAGTTGCACTTGATAGGTAGTATTAACGGTCAGGCCCGTCAGAGAGTACGACGAACTCGTTAGCGAGGTAATAGTTGTAGAGATCGGTGAACCGGCTACGCGCCAAATCAGGTTGTAACGGGTGTCGGGGCTCATATTAGGCCATTCGAGCCGGGCATTGTCGGGCCCAACCGACGGACCATACATATAAGGCGTGGAGCAACTTGTGAGCACATTGTATGAATTACTAAAGCCGCTTGTTTCAGATGTTGAACAAACGGCCCGCATACGCAACTCGTAGACAGTTGCATTGCTCAGGCCAGTTAGGGTATGGGGCGACGTGGTCAGGCCGGAAACCGACGAGAAGGGAGTTGCCGAGTTTCCTGATGCTCGCCACTGTAGCTCATAAGACACCGACGGAACAGCATTCCAGAATACTCTGAATGAGGTTGAGGTAACAAAGTCAAAATTAGAAATGGCGGGAGCGTAGCACCCGGTAGTAAACGAGCGGGGTGCTGTATAGGCCGAGGTTGCCCCGTCGGGGCAGATGCTCTGTATTCGCCATTCGTAGGCTTGCCCATTCTGCAAACCCGTCAGGTTATACTCGCTACAACAAATTGCGCTTAAACTGGTCCAGGTGGTTGTACCTACTGGCCGCCATTGCAGATTATAGGTCAGAGAGCTCCCATTGGACGCGCTCATATAATTCCACCGCAAACGGGCCTGTATTGGTGAGATGGATTCAGATTGACCAAACGGCACGGGGCAATTCATGGTAAAGGTACGCTCGGCCGACCAGGCCGACAGGCTTCCGTCGGCACAGATGGTCTGAAGGCGCCATTGGTACGTTTTTCCGAGTTGTAAACCACTCACGTAGTACGAAGAACAACAGTACGAGGTGGACTGGGTCCAGGTGGTAGCCGTACTTTCTTTCCATTGGATGAAATAATTTAAGCCGGCTACGTAAGGCCAACGCAACTCGATACTGGTAGCTGTTTGGCTGGCTTCGGTCAGGCTTACGGGAGCCACACACGGTGCCGACACAACCGCTGTTCCGCTGACGAGCAAACTACCACAGGCATTCGACCCATTGGCAACGGTAAAGGTGCTACTTCCCGGCACGGTAGCCGTAAATACATAGGGGCTGGTGGTTATCCCACCGAAATAACTCTGATACAGGCCATTCCGGCGATACTCAAAACTCCAGGGGCTTTGCCCGGTGAAACTCACCGATAAAGTAGCCGCCTGCCCAGCCGTGAGGGTTTGCGAGGTACTGGCCAACGTTGCGGTACCGCAAGTCACCGTCTGGAACGTGGCCGAGGAGCTCCAGACCGAGCTTTGACCGTTGCCACAGCGAGCCATCACCTGCCACTCATACATGCCCCCCGGCGTGAGGTTATTCAGATAGTAGGGCGCACCCGGCAAATTATCAACTACCGACCAGGCGGTAGCCCCCTGCACCCGCCAGCGTAACGCAAATAAACTGCCCGACGTAGCACTGCTCCAGCTCAGATTGGCCCCGCGGCTTAATAGACTCAGGCTCGTAAGGGCAGCGGGCTCGGGGCAATCGCAGGTAGCCGAAATACGCAGAGCCGTAGCTGGATTGTCGGTGATGGCCGGGCTCGACGATACCACTCGGACCCGGTACTCATTCCCCGGTGTCACGGTATTCGGAATCGTAACCGTAACCGAGCCTCCCGTTGATGAAGCCAACGATCCAATCACCAGGGGCGAGGAGCCAAACACACCGGCGGCATCGGAAAGTTGTACTGAAAATACATTTCCACCGCCAAATGACGCTGTAGTGGCAAAAGCTAAAGGCAAGGGCGTTGCCCCACAGGCCGGGTCGGTTAGCTGAGTGATTTGAACCCGGTTAGCCGGGTATATGGTCAGTACGTAATCTTCGGCTTCGCCATACGAATAGTTTGAGCAGGCATCGTATGGAAACGTCTCAAAGGCCACCAAAACCCGCATAGCCATAGCACCGGCTGTAACCGATGTCGGAATGGTCAGGCTGCCCGAAAAAGAACCCGCAACCGTAGTGGGGCTACCGTACAGCCGTTCGCTCCCTTCAAACGACCCGTTGCGGTTGAGATCAAGCCAAACCCCGATACCCTGTCTATATGAATTACTCAACAACGTGCCGCTAAACGAATACGGACGCCCGGCCACAACGGGGGCAGTAGGGGTGGTATGACTCCTGTACCCGTTGAGCGAGCAACCCGAGTTCTGGCTCATCAGAACATCGTTGAAGGTAAAACTATTCAGCCCATCCGAACTTGTACAGCCATTGGTAAACCCAGGCTTGCAAACACCCACCGTAACAAATGAAACCGGGGCGGCAAATGTCTGACTACCCGTTGGGGTGCATGAACTCCGAACCTGCCATTCATATTGCGTACCAGCGCGCAGGCCCGTCAGCGAATACGTAGGTGAAGACAACCCTTCTATCAATATCCAGCCGCCCAAACCAATTACGCGCCACACCAAATCGTAGCTACGACCTGCGCCCAGATTAGACCAGCTCAATGTGGCCGAGGTCTCGGTAATAGCCGATGTGGACAGCCCCGTTGGATTAGAACAAGCTGCTAAAAACGATTGACCAACATACGCCGAGGCTCCATTGGCGCATATACTCCGTACTTGCCACTGATACCCCGAACCAGCCGTGAGCCCTGTGAGTGTATACGATAAACCCGACAGGTTGGTTATTGTATTCCAGGTAGCCAACGACTGTGCTTTCCAGCGCACTTCGTACGAAAACGCATCACCACTACCCAGCCAGTTTAACTGAGCCGAGTTTTCGGTCAGACCATGGATAGCCAATGCAGTTGGTGCCTGACATACCGACGAAGCCACAAAAAGCGTATAGTCTTCGGTTTCACCGTAGGTAAGCCGGTCGCAGCTACCCGACATGAAATAGCCACGTGCCGACGCAATCCGCATTCCGATTGGCACGGCCGACAAGTTCGCGGGCACGGTCATGCTCACCGAAAATGTACCTGTGGCCAGACTGCCAACCAGCCGCTCAGAACTACTGTACTGACCATCGCGGTTAAGGTCGAGCCATACCGAAACGCCCGTTACGTACAAACTACCTAGCAACTGCCCCGTCAGGTAGGCCGTTTGCCCGGAGGTTATGGTCAGGCTTGGGCTGGCAAACTCATGATACGCATTCGGCGAACACCCCGAATTGGTGCTAAGTGGCTCTCCATTAACCATTACCGACTGAAAGCCATCACCCTGCACACAGCCTACGTCATACACCGGTACACATACCGTAGTAGAGGCCGTGTTTGTGCTCCCCACATTACTGTATGCGCCTGTAGTGGTATTCGAGGGGCGCACCCGATAGTAGTACGTGGAGTTCGCACTCGTTTTTGCATCGGTAAAAAACGTTACGTTAGGAGCCGTACCACCAATGGCTACAAAAGGCCCTGTTGCAGACGTAGCCCGTTCAACGAAAAAGCCCATTTCGTTGGCACTATTGTCTTGCCAGGTTATAACAACGTTTCGGGATGTGCCCAATACGGCCAGCAGATTGGTGGGGGCTGTTACGGCAGTGGGTGGGTAGTTGAGGCTGTAAGCCGTGTGCGTTTGCCGAAGGGCGAGCCCAGCCTCCATTCGGTCGTATTGCCCCGGAGTAAAATCGTGCGTACACGGAAAAAAGTACGACATGATGTTGGTAATCGAGGGCGAATACGTCATGCCGGTTGGGTCGGTGGCGGTACCGTTGTATTGTTGACAACCGTTGACATACGCTGTCGACGCTCCCGAACGGCCGTTCGGGTCAGCAGGCGTATCACACACCAGATCGCCCGCAGTGCTACAATTGGCTCCGGCTCCGCGGGTAACCAACTCCGGGTCTGTTCCGGTACTACCCTGAAACGTGTGATACAGATTGAAGGTATGCCCCAACTCGTGCGGAATAAGACGATTGCCGAGATCATTCTCGATCGAATTCAGGTTAGCCAAAATGAACTGACGGGTTGTAACTAACTGGTTTCCGGGAAAATAGGCATACCCTCCCAAACCACTCTGAGCGAAGGCGTTAACAAAGTACATATTCAGGGCATTTACCGCATCTCGTCCGTCGAGCAATGACTCGTTCGCACCGGAAAACGAGTTAAAGAGCGCGTCGTCGTCGATATAATCGGGCGATGTGCCAGCCAGATAAAACTGAATACCAACACCGTTGGTCATAAAGTAGCTGTTGGTCAGAGCAATTACATTGTTGAGCCGGGCGAGGTCGAACCCATCTTTACCAGTGGCATTCCGAAAAATATGCGGCCGAATCGGTACGTGCGTAATCCCGACAAAGGCCTTGTCGGATGACTTTTTGAGTTGAAAAGCCAACTTTGCCAGAGCATCGAGCTGACGGCGTTGCTCTAACGATAATTCGGGGGTTGCGCACAGAACCGAATCGCGCCGTAACGAATCGGAGCCGAGTCGCAAACGTTGTCCCATGGCTACCGTTGCCCAACCGATCAGCACCAGTATAGTGCAGAAACGCAAGAAAGTGGAAGACTTAAAGTAAATGGTGGGTAATCGTAAAGTCATAAATTGTTAGTTAAGAGTTAACCTCAAAACTATGCAAATATCTATAAGTCACCAATCAGCAACCCGAACTTTACATGACACGAAAGCTCTATAAATTTATACAGATCATACTCAGAAGTGAACTTGTACTGCTCCCTCTAACAAAGCAGCCATTTTTTGTATTATTACAGCAGATCATTGTACCCATTACGAAATATGCCTGCTGGCTATGAAAACACTACTCTTGTCAATTGGGCTACTCGGGGCTACACACCTCATAGGGCTGGCTCAGAAAGTAACCCCCGCCCCGGTTGGGGTGCAGCTGTATAGTTTCCGGAATCAATTTGCCAAAGACGTCCCCGGCACGATGGCCAAAGTCCGGGAGATGGGCTTTCGGGAGGTCGAACTGGCGGGCACCTACGGGCTATCGAACGCTGAATTCAAAAAACTGCTGGATCAGAACGGGCTGAAAGCTATCAGTACAGGAGCGGCCTTCGAACGGCTCGAAACCGATGTGCCGGGTATTATCCGGGAGGCTAAAGAGTTTGGGGCGCGGTACGTCTCGTGCGCCTGGATTCCGCACCCCGGCGACTCATTTACGCAGTTCGACGCCGACCGGGCCGTGGAGGTATTCAACACGGCGGGCAAACTACTGGCGCAAAATGGCCTTACGTTTTGCTACCACATTCACGGGTACGAGTTTCAGAAAAGAACCGACGGCAGCACCTACTTCGATTACCTGGCCAAAAACCTTGACCCCAAATACGTCAACTTCGAACTCGATGTGTTTTGGGCCAAAATGCCCGGCGAAGATCCGGTTGCCTTGCTCCAGAAATATCCCAAACGGTTTTTGCTGTCGCACCTGAAAGACCGCAAACCCGGCACCCCCGGTGCCCAAAACGGCCGGGCCGATGTGGAAACCAACGTAACGCTGGGACAGGGCGACATTGGCATTGCCGAATTTATGAAAGCCGCCCGCAAAGCCGGTGTCCGTCATCATTTCATCGAAGACGAATCATCGCGATCAATGGAGCAGGTGCCGCAGAGCGTCGCCTTTTTGCGGGAGAATAAATAAGGGAAGCAGGAAGGGGAGAAAGGAAAAAGGGGCAACGACACGCTTGAGCCCCTTTCCTCCCTTTTTATTGCACCGACTGCATCACCTGGGCGAAGTAAAAAACCCGCCCGCTGCCAATATCTTCAATCGACCAACCTTCACGCCGGGCTACCTCAAACAGTCGCTTCGAGACTTCGGACAGGTAGACGTTGTAGCCGCGCCGACGAAGAGCATTTTTTACCAGTACCGCCGTTGTACATCCCTGAGCCAGGATAAGCGTTGTGGCCGTCATACGCACGGCCTGCCGTGTGAGTTTTTGCTGGGTAATATTCACTTTTTCTGTTCGATTTATGAACAAAGAAAGCTCCCCCAGAACGTAACCTTTTTACGTACTCCCTTCCGGCGAAAACTTTTTTTTCGATGCATTCAGACTTTTTATTCACCCTTGCTTCTCCTCAGATGTTGCCGGGCTGACGGGCTCCTTTCCGGTCAGCTCAGCGAGTAGTTCGTGTACGTTGACCGTAGCAAAACTGCTGGCATAGTCCGACATGGCGTACGGTATTATCAGGTCATCGCCATTGATGAGCCCCCCGCAGCTATACACCACGTTGGGTACGTAGCCTTCCCGCTCGTTTTCGTCGGGGCTCAGAATAGGCTCTGTTGTACGGCCCAGTACTTTGCAGGGGTCGTTCAGGTCGAGCAGAAACGCCCCAATCGCATATTTCCGCATGGGCCCAACGCCATGACTCAGCACCAGCCACCCTTCTTCGGTTTCAATTGGCGACCCGCAATTGCCCAATTGCACATACTCCCACGGGTACGTTGGTTTCAGCAGTAGTTCTTTGGTTTGCCAGAAGTACAGATCGTCGGAAAACATGATATAGATGTTCTCGCCGTCCTGCCGCGAAATCATCACGTACTTCCCGTTGATTTTACGCGGAAAAAGGGCCATCCCCTTGTTCGACACTTCGGCCCCGTTGAGCGTACTGACCGTAAACGACAGAAAATCTTTTGTTTCGAGCAATTGCGGAAACGTAACCCGGCCGTTGTAGGCCGTATACGTGGCGTAGTACGTTACCTCACCGTTGTCGTCAACAAAACTGACAAAACGGGCATCCTCAATACCGTTCGTTTCGTTGGGCGACGACGGGAAAATACAGCGTTCATCGAGTTGCTGATCGTCGTCGAAGTGCAGCTTGTAGTTAGACCGGGCCAAGGCCAGAATGGCGCTCGAAATGGTTTCGTACTCGGCATTGTACCGATACTGCGTGGTCAGTCGTTTCGTGAAATCTTCCAGATCATCGAGCGTAAACTCATCGCCCATGGCCCCCATAATCCGCTCCGAAATGCTGTTGACCAGCCGCAACTCGTACAGCTTCCGCTCAAACTGTGCTTTGTTGAAATGCTGGTTCGGCTCAATTTCGGGCGAGGTCACATACCGCGAGGGTTTCCGCAGCACAATTTTACTTTTTTCGTCGATATACCCCATCCGAAACGAAATGGAAGACACGTGGCCCTCACCCGTAGCCCGTAAGCTGATAATGAACCGCTTATACCCAGGCGGCACATTGGTCTGGTCAGGATGCCAGATCATGGACGGGTTGAACAACGCGGCCGATTCGAGCGAATATTCCATCGTAAAATAGGCCCCCAAAAGCAGCTTTCGCTCGGTGGTGAGGGGCTCATCGGTAAGCAGGTTTCCTTTAATCTGCTCGAACCGTTTGAGCAGAAAACGCTCCAACCGATGGTGCCGATTGCCAAATTCACGAATGACCTCTTCCAGTTTGAGGGTCACCTCGTCTTCGGTCAGCGAACTAACACGGGCAACAATCTTCAGCGTCCGATTACTGCTTCCGAGGTCGAACGACCGGAACAATACGCGGGTGGGATCAGGCCGGAGCACAATTCCGGTGCGAGTGGCTTTAACGCTCATAATGTATAGAAACTACTTTGCCCTAAACGCAAAAAACAAGACGATATTGACGTCTTGTTTTTTTATCTATGGAGTAGCTCAACCGTTACGGATTGAGCAACGCGGTTAATGAGTTATCGAGTTGCCGGGCGCCCGCCCTCTCCCGGCCAGCGGCCTGAAGTTCGGTCAGTGCCAGCAGGTACGACAGGGTCGACTCGGCACCCTGGTTGAGGTTTACCCGGTCGGTATGCAGGCCATCGCAGCACCCACCCGTGCGCGTGTCGTAGAGCGGCAGGCCCAGGTCGTTATGCCCCGTAAACCAGCGGAAGATTCGAACAGCGCGGTTGTACCACATTTCGTCGCCCGTTTTGCGATAGGCTGCCAAACAGGCCGACACCATACTGTGCGACTCCAGCGGCTGCTGGTCGAAATAGGCGCGGGTCTCGCCTTTCACATAAAACCCGTTGGAGCCGATGGGCTGAAAATGACCCGTTTTGGGGGCCGTTTGCACCTTCACGAGCCAGCGCAGGGCTTTGAGTCCAATATCAGACAGTGCCGGTTCGTCGGCCAGGATCAGGGCATGAGCCAGCTTCGCGTTGTCGTAGCTGAGGGAGTTTTCAAACCAGGGCCACTCGTCTGTAGCCGTAGCGGCAAAACACCGGTTCAGCTTATCGAGCAATTGCTGCTGAATCGTTTTGGCCAGCCGGTCGTTGCGGAAACGTTTCTGATACTCATGGATACCCAGCAAGGTAAATGCCCAGGCCCGGGGCGAGGTCATGGCCGGAATCGTTGGCAAGGCCGACTCCATAATCCGCATGGCCCAAATGGTCAGATTAGGGTTGGTTGAGCGCCCCAAACAGGTGCCAACCGCCCAGATAGCCCGGCCGCTGCTATCGTCGGAGCCTACTTCTTCGAGCCACGTGCGGTCGTAACTCATAAAGTTGCGAAACTGCTGCTTATCGGCATTGTACGCGTGATTCAGAAAAGCCGAGTACGTATCCGTCAGCTGATGCAGGCGGGTGTCGTTGGCGTAGGCATCCGTCTGGGTTAGCATCAGGGTCAGAACTAGGGCCCGGGCCACATCGTCGGTGCAGTAGCCTTCTTCGTAAAAAGGCAGGTGATAGCGGGCGTGCTGAATGATGCCCGTCGAATCGCTCAGGCGAAACAGGTGGTCGAGCTTGAGCGTTGGCAACTGAAACGAGCCACTCACGCTTGTTTCGTACGGCAACTGGTTCGTGAAGGCGCGCATCCGTTCGTAGCGGGCTCGCGCAAAACTGTCGCCGTAAAGGCCAATAACCCGTTCCCAGGTCATCTCGCGCCCCAGCAGATACGCGCGCTTGCGCATGGAGTGCCGCATGGGCGAGTCAGTCAGCAGGTTGATAATCGCATCGGCCAGCGCCCCGGCGTCGTTGAACGGCACCAGCACACCCCGCCCGTCGGCCAGAAGTTCGCTTGCATGCCAGTAGGGCGTGGAAACCACAGCGCGGCCACCGCCAAACGCATACGAAAGCGTGCCTGAGGTAATCTGGGCTTCGTTGAGGTAAGGCGTCACGTAAATATCGGCAGCCCCGAGGTATTCGAGCAGGTCATGCTGCTCCACAAACTGGTTGTAGAACCGCACATGATCGCCCACACCCAGGTCTTCAGCCATTTGTTTGAGCTTATCGCGGTAAGCTTCACCCTCGTGCCGGATCAGGTGCGGGTGCGTGGCGCCGAGTACCATGTACACCGCATCGGGGAAGCGTTCCACAATCCGGGGCATCGCCTGAATCATGTTTTCAATTCCCTTGTTGGGCGACAACAGCCCGAAGGTCAGCAACGTACACTTCGACTCCATGCCGAACCGATCTTTGTAAAAATGCGGATCAACAAACGGATGGTCGGGAATACCGTGTGGAATCAGGTCGATTTTTTCGGCGGGGATGTCGTAGATGTTAATGAGAAAGTCGCGCCCCCGCTCCGACATACACACCACCCGTGCCGACAGGTCAGCAATACTTTTGAGCACCAGCATCTGCTCTTCGCTCGGGCTTTGCAGAATGGTGTGGAAGGTAGTCACAACCGGCATATTCAGGTTGCGCAATAGGGTCAGAATATAACTCCCGGCAGGGCCGCCGAAAATGCCGTACTCGTGCTGGAGACAGACAACCTCGGTGGTTTTGGAGTTAAGAAACTCAGCCGCCTTCCGATACGAATCCTGATCGTGCTGGTAAAACTCATAACGCACTTCTGAGGGATAGTCGTACCCTTCGAGCGTGTCGTTGACCGACACCACAATGGGTCTGGATTCGGGTATGAACGAAGCATACGATTGATACAGGTCGGCCGTAAACGTGGCGATTCCACACTGTCGGGGGAGATAATCGCCGATAAACGCTACGTTTTTGGGCGCGGCCGGCGCACCGGTGGGGTTCCACGGTTGGTTTGTATAATCGCTTGATTGCATTCCGTTGAGTCGTAAATAAGGCTTGAATACTAGAGATACTCTACTAACAATTAAGTATCTATAAGACCCAATTGTTTGCTATTGGGCGGCAAAGAATGGCAAATCTGAGCCAGAGGTACGCGGATGATTTCAATGGTCACGCGGATGACACAGATTGAACAGGTTGACGCGGATTTATGATTATTCGCGCACATCCACCCAATCCCCGTAATCCGCGTGTACCCATTCATCTGTGTGAATCCGCCAAATCCCTGTCATCCGCGTGCCAATTCATCCGAGCCAAATCCTGATAAAAGAAAAAAGCCAGGGCAAAGCCCCGGCCTTTTCGTGCGACACCAATATGAAATTAAAAAAAGGGTTTAGCGATCGTAGTTGGTATTCTGCGGATCGAAGTTGGTCCAGCCCGTGAGCCAGTTATCGGTACCGCTGAAAGCACCCCGGTAAGCAGCCGCCGTAAAGAACGAATCGGCCAGTTTACCACCCGTTGCGGCATTGCCCGCTACCAGCAATGCTGAGCTCGCAGGCGGCAGGAAGTTGGGCGCCGTCAGGTTAAACGACTGGGCGTTGAGCAGAGCCGCAATGTCCGACGAAGGGACAATGGCATTTCGCTTGGCTGGCGTGTTAAAGAACGTGGTGGCCACATCGTTGGTAATGGCGCCCACGCCCCGCACCGCCGTGAGCGAGTTAGCTACCGTAACAGCCTGTACATCGAGAGCCCCGCTGTTGGCGTTGGCCAGCGTGCCGGTCGCTGTCCCGTCGAGCCGCAACCCTTCGGGATAGCCAACAAATACTGAGTTGAACACACTAATGGCCGTGTTCCGGCGGAGGTGCATGGCCGACTGGTAAGCCCCGCTGCCACCTGTTCCAGAGGTCGATGCGTTGCTTGGCGTACCGTTGGTCACAAAGGCGCTGATATTGGCGAAAATAGGCTGCGTGAGCGGCAAACCGTTGTTAGGTGTCAGGGCAACCCCACCGGCGTTTTCGCCAGAGTTGAAATTATCCGATTCAAAGCAGTTTGACCCCGACTGGTCGGCTACCTGCGGGTCGCGCAGCGATACCCCGAACTGTACTTTACCCACGAAGCCCCAGTCCGTATCGAAATCATCGTCGAAACCCCGGTAGGCCACCAGATATTTTGCGTTAACCGTTCCGCCAAACCACTCGAATGAGTCGTCGCCACTGTACGACACCTGCACGTGGTCGATGGTTGTACCCGAACCTACACCGTAGAGTGTCAGGCCGTTGATTTCGCTATTCGGTTCGTTGGTCAGGGCAATGCCGCCAAACTCAATCCGTACATACCGGAGCGTGCCCGAGTTGTCGGCAGGCTCGTTGAGGGCGTTCAGCGCCCGACCAATACCCCCTTCGGCCTGTTGGCTCGCCGGGCGGTTATGTGGCGCTTTACCGATCAGGATAATACCGCCCCAATCGCCGTATTTCCGTGAACCAGCGGGCTTGTTCGAGGTGAACACAATGGGTTGCTGGGCCGTACCGGCTGCTTCCAGCTTGGCACCCTGCTCAACAATGAGGGTACCGCCCCGCTTTGCACCGGTGGGGTCATCATCAACACCACCGCCCTTGATCACCGTTCCCGGCTGAATGGTCAGCGTAGCGCCGGGGCTCACGTACACAAAGCCACGGAGCAGGTACACATTGTTGTTGGTCCAGGTGGTATTGGCCGAAATAGAGCCCGCCACCGAAACCACAGGTTTCGCACTGACTGTGAACACCGGGCCCTGAGCCGTAGCACCGTTGGCGGCTACTGTCACGGGCGATCCTGCATTGGCGGGGACCGTTACCACAAGTTGGGTCGATGTGGCCGTAAGCACTGTGGCCGGAACCGTACCAAACGTCACGGTATTGCTGGCAGGCGTGGTGCCGAAGTTGGTACCCGAGATGGTTACGGTTGTACCAGCCGGAGCCGACGTTGGGCTGATTCCGGTAACGCTGAGTATTGGCTCCGGGGTATCGTTATTGTCGCAGGCAGTCATCAGACCGAACAGAGCAAGCACGAGCAGACAAAGGCTACCCCACCGAAGAGAATGGTTCATAATCAGGCAATTTGGTTATTTATACACGCATCAGTTAGTAAGCTTGTTAGGGCACCACCGTGCGCCGACCGAAGGTGTACACCCCCGTCAGCGTGAAATACTGTCCCCGCCGGAACTGCCGGAACACCTGATCGGCACCGACCGTCTGCGAGGTCAGATCGCGACCGATCCGGCCATCGCCGTTGAAGTCCTGGGCAAAGCGAGTGGCTTGATTCAGGATATCCTGAATACCCAGCCGTACCTCCAGCTTTTGATTGAACGTCTTACTGATGTTCAGGTCAATAGCGTGCCGGGGTAGTTCATAAATGGTGGGGTTGTTGCGGGTTCCCACGGCAAAAATCCGGGGGCCATACACGTTGTACAGCACGTTCCACTGCAACCCACCGGCCGGTGCCTGGTAATACACGCCCGCATTGAACAGATACGGCGACTGATTGGCCAGCGGACGCTGACGGTCGGCCAGATCTTTGAGGGGCACATCGACCACGGTAGCCGTAGCATCCGGGGCCCGGACAAAGTCGCCCAGACTCACACGGCTGTTGATGAGCGAGCCGTTGGCCACCAGCTGAATATTTTGTAAAAACGCGCTCGACGAGTTGGCAAAGCCTTTCCGAACCTCTACCTCAACCCCGTAGTTGCGGGCCGATGGCGCGTTGATAAATGTGTAGTTGAAGCCATTACCGGTAGGCAGCAGAAAACTCTCAATGGGGTTGGTAAAGTGCTTGTAAAAGCCCGTTACCGACACCAGCTCGTTGGCCGAGGGGTAGAACTCCCACTTGGCGTCGATATTCTGAATAGTGGCCGTGGTCAGTTCGGTATTGCCCGTCACAACGGCCAGCAGATTAAAGTCGAAGTACTGGAAAGGGGCTAATTCGCGGAGTTCGGGCCGGTTTACGGTAGCGGAGTAAGCCAGCCGGAGGTTGTGCTTATCAGTCAGTTTGTGCGTCAGGTTAACGGATGGCAGCGGGCTGAAAATACCCCGGTTCACCAGTTTCTGTTCAACACCCCGCCGGTCAATTTGCAGGCCCTGCACGTTGTACTCAGCCCGCATACCGAGCGTCACGTTGGTTCGTGCCCCCAGGTTGAGGTCGCCACTCACGTAGGCGGCTCCGTAGGTGTTTTGCCCCCGGTACGAGTCCAGGTCCGAGGTGCCGTCTTGCAGCGAGAAGCCGCCCGGCTGCCCGTTTACGTTGGCTGGCGAGAAAATGGTTTCGATGGGCTGCTGCTGCACGATAACCCCGTCGGCCCCCGCCGATGCGCCCGGAATGCTGTTGTAGCCGTAGAACCGGGCCGAATACGTCCGCGATCGCTGTTCGGCATAGATACCTGCCCGCAAGTGACCCGGCTCCCGGTTAGTGGGGTTGCCGAGTGTCCGGTCGAAATTACCCACCAGCGAGAGCGTCTGCTCGTTGAGCTTAGAGTAAAAGCGGCCAACGTCGATTGGGTTCGGGGCCAGGGGCGTCACAAGGGTATAGGTGCCGTTTTCGCCACTGCCGAGCGGAGCCTGAAACCGGGCGCGCTTCCAATCGGGCTCCCAACGGCCCGAGTAGCCGTATCCGGCAATCCAGTTCAGCTTGGTCAGTTCATTCAGCTGGTGATCACCGGCCAGTTGCGTGGTGGCAATGGTGCGGTTTTCGAATCGCTGCGAGTAGCTGCGGATGTCGGTATTTGAGTCGAAGTTTTGCCCCTGACGCACCACCGTTTCCTGATTGCCTAACTGGTTGAAAAGCGTTTTCCATTCCAGCGTGAACACGGGCGAGAACCGCGCCGACCAGTTGTGCAACAAACCAAGCCGGGCTTGCCGGGCATAACTTACATCGTTGTACTGCTGATTAACGGCGTTAGCAACGGCCCCGTTTTCGTAAACCCGGAAATCAATGTCGGTGAGCTGATTGGTCAGACTGTAGTTCAGGCTCGTGAGGTTGCTTAGTTGCACATTACCCACGTCGAACCGGCGGCCGGTGTTCAGCGCAAACCGGAAGTCGGGCATTGCCGTTACGTTCTGAAGCCCCCATGAGTTGGGCAACAACCGCGCATAGGCCGCCCGTTGGGCCGAGCCCAGGGCGTTGAAATCGGCCGAGCGCGTAGGAAAACTCGTTGGAATCGTTTGGTTAGGCGACCACAGGCCGAGGGCGCTCAGGCCACCCCGCGAGTGGGTTTGTACGGCCTGTCCGGTTGTACCGGCGCGATAACCAAGGGTGAAACCTGCGTCGATGAAGTTGTTCGTAGGCCGACGTTTGGTGTAAATATTGACCACGCCACCGGCAAAATCGCCGGGTAGCGAAGCCGCACCCGACTTGTAGACAATCATCCGGTCGAGGATGTTGCTTGGAATAATATCGAACGAAAACGACCGGGTTTCGACCTCGGTCGAGGGGGCTATCACGTCGTTGATGAGCACGGCATTGTAGCGCGAGCCCAGCCCCCGGATCAGCACAAAGCGGTTATCGAGGATACTCACCCCCGGCACCCGCCGAATAGCAGCCGCGGCATCCCGATCCTGCGATTTCTGAATTTGCTGGGCCGAAATACCCACCGCGATGGGTTTCAGTTGCTTGATTTCGGTAATTACGGCAACCTCGGTATTGGTGGTCCGGCCTGCTTTTACCACAACCTCCTGCAGGTTTTTACCTTCTTCCTGCAATTCGGTGTCGATCTGCGTCGTGTTACCCGACTCAACCCGCACGTTCGGAATTTCGGAGGTCACGTAGGATACGTACGAGACAATCAGTTTGTGCGTAGTAGCCGACACGTTGGCAATGGTAAAATTGCCTTCAATGTCAGTAGCAGCGCCCATCGTAGTTCCGTCGATCCGAACGGTACAGCCGATCAGGGCCTCTTTCGTTTTGGCATCCTTCACCGATCCGCGAATGACGCCCGTTTGCGCCAGCGCGGCCGGAAGGCCGATTAGTGAGAAGAAGAAAACAAGTAGCGTTGCGCTTTTCATATTGGTATGTCGTAATTGACAGCGCAAAACTATCCCGTCAATATTACGCCAATATGAAGCCAGCGTTACCGATGGGTTATGTTTATCCCAAAGGCATTAGGCCAATGTTAACAAACTACCCACGAGGCCGCAGAGGAGCAGCAACCGAGACCCCAAAAGGGCTTATATGCATTCAGAAAGAGCTTTTTGGATGACCTTCCCGTAATATTCCGGTAACCTGACAGCTCTCCCCGACCGGGTCAAACGGACTCGTCAGATTGGGCTTTCGGTGTGTTTTCTCCGGTTTTCGGTCAGTCGATCCGGCCAAAACGATGGGCTTCCGTACCGGCTCCCGCTTCAACGCTGTATCCGTTTACGAACACATACCGGATTTGATCGCCTTGTTTGAGTAGAAACGTAGGCACCTGTCCCAACGCCAGTGGAGCCGCGGGCAACTCCCCCTCCGCCAGAATATGCACCGGCTCATTGGGCAACGCCCGGTACGGATCGGCAGGGTCTGTGCGGTTCACCCGAAACACCACTGTACCGGCTTGCCGCAGGGCAGTCAGGTTGAGGTTGGCCAGATCGGCCACCGACCCGAGTGTGTCGGGGTACACCCCGGCGGGCACCAGATCCAGACCAGTCGCGTCGATTTCGGTTAAGCCGTAAAACGTCGACAGGTCGCCGAGGTCTTCAATCGTGCTTTCGTACCGAAAATCGCGGGCACCGTCGGTGTTTTCTTCGTACTGATTCAACGCCACATCCATGATCGTCCGAACGCCATCGCGCACCACCCCCACGTTGCGAATCAGCACATCGAACAACAGCCGACCGTTTTCAGGAATAGCCACGTAATCAGCCGTTTGTTCGGCTGCGTAACTACCGGCTGCAATGGCGTTGAGTGCCGACAAAATGGCCACAAAATTCAGCTGCCGGATGGCCATTTTCTCAGTATCGCCTTTGTACCCACCCGACTCGATCAAGATGAGCGTAGTGCCCCACTTCTGAATATTATCACCAAAGGCCCGGGGCTCAAACTCGTCGTCGAACCGGGCAATCTGCCCCGGAATCAGCGGTTGCAACACCCGGTTTAGGCCCGCAATGAGCTGCATGGAGCGCAGCCGCACCTCGTTTATGGTACGGTCTTCGTCGTAGGCCGTTGCCAGAAACGACATCACGGCCTGCCGCCCCGAATGGCCCACACTGTAGCGCGGGTTCTGATCGTGCAGGTTGAATCCCACCAACGGCCGGAGCGTCTGTTGCAACGACTTCAGCAGCACCGACTCCGGCGATTGCAGCCGCAGGGCATCGCGGTTCATGTCGATATCGAGCGCCGTTCGGCGTTGCCAGCGTTCGGCCCCGTCGGGGTTGAGCATCGGCACGGCATGGAGGGTCAGCCGGGTCAGAAGATGTTGCCGGAGGGCATCAAACGCATCGCCCGAAGCAGTCAGGAAGTTGAACAGATCAAACAGGGCCATGGTAGCCGTAGCCTCGTCGCCATGCATCTGCGACCAAAGCAGTACCGGAATAGCCCCGGTTCCGGCCTGCACTTTCCGAATACAGCGTTTCTCCGTCGACTCGCCCACCGTTGTTATCGACAGCGGCCCCACTCCCGACAACCGATCCAGCAGGGGTTGAATATCGGCATGTTTGAAACGCCGGTGCGTAAACAACGGCTCCCGGAAAGCCGGGTACGCGTCGAACAATTGGCGGGCTAAAGCCACATCGGCAGTCAGGGCAGACGAAACAGACATAATCGAAGCAACAGCTAAAAGGCCAAAATTAGCCGTTTGGGACTATACATACAGAATTCCGCGCGATTGCTTCCCGAAACATTCGGGCAGGCATTGCGCTTTTGTTAACAATTTGGTAACATTGACATAACATTTGCGTAATCTGGCCCCGGCCCCAAACCGAACGTACCATGAACCGACTGCTGCTCTTCTCGCTGATTCTCACGACAGGCTCACTCATGGCAAAGCCTCGTGAAATCAAACGCCCGGCCGCCCAACCGGCTGAACTGACGCAACAGGTGGCCTCGTACGTGACGTACCCGGCCGTACTGGGCGAGCGCAACCGCGAGGGAATTGTGGTGGTTACGTTTAGCGTCAGCGAAGAGCAGCGGGTGGCCAAATTACAGGTACATTCGGCCAATCAGCAGCTCAACGATGATATTACGCGGCAACTGGTGGGCAAAAAAATCCGGTTGGCCGACCCCAATCCGTTCGAAACATACACCGTCCGATTGAGGTTTGTGAGGTAACTCACCTCTCATTCATGACACAACCCCTTTCGGTCGTCTGGCTTCGGCGCGACCTGCGGCTGCACAACAACGCGGCTTTATACCACGCCCTCACATCGGGGCGGCCCGTGCTTCCCGTATTTATTTTTGATCGTACCATTCTGGATGCCCTCGACGACCGGCAAGACCGGCGGGTGGAGTTCATTCATCAGCAAATTGAGGAACTTCAAACCCAATTGGCCCGTATGGGATCGGGCATGGTGGTTCGGTACGGCACTCCACTGGACGTTTGGCAGGAGCTATTACAGGAATACCCCATTGAGGAGGTATTTACCAATCATGATTACGAAGTCTACGCCAAAGAGCGCGATGCTCAGGTAGCGGGCCTGCTCGCCGAAGCAGGTATTCCGTTCACCGCATCGAAAGATACCGCCATTTTCGATCACGACGAGGTACTGACCGGAGGCCAAACGCCCTATACTGTGTTTACTCCCTACAGCCGCCGGTGGCACGATAAACTGAACGATTTCTACCTGAAATCGTACCCTACCGAAACGTATTTCCACCATTTCCTGAAGGTACCCAACCGGATGCCGGTGCCCACACTGGCCCAAATGAATTTTGCCCCGCTGGGCGAATCGTTTCCGGCCATGACCGTGTCGGACTCCCTGCTCCAGCATTACAAAGATACCCGCGACTTACCCGCCAAACCCGGCACCAGCGAACTAAGCATTCACCTGCGGTTTGGCACCATCAGCATTCGCGATTTGGCGCGGCAAGCCCGTGAGAGCGGCTCCGCCACTTTTCTGAACGAGCTGTGCTGGCGCGACTTTTATTTTCAGGTGCTGCACCATTTCCCACATGTAGAGAAACACTCGTTCCGGCGCGAATACGACCATATTGCCTGGCGAAACAACGAAGAAGAGTTTGATAAATGGTGCCGGGGCGAAACCGGCTACCCACTCGTAGATGCGGGTATGCGCCAACTCAACACCATTGGCTGGATGCACAACCGGGTACGGATGGTTACGGCCAGCTTTTTGTGTAAGCATCTGCTCATCGACTGGCGGTGGGGCGAGGCTTATTTTGCCCGCAAACTCCGCGACTACGACCTCTCGGCCAACAATGGGGGCTGGCAGTGGGCCGCCGGTTCAGGCACCGACGCTGCCCCTTACTTCCGGGTCTTCAACCCCACGGCGCAAGCCGAAAAATTCGACCCCAAAGGCGAGTACATCCGAAAATGGGTCCCCGAATTCAACAGCCTGCGCTACGCCCGGCCTATGGTCGATCATGCCATGGCCCGGCAACGAGCCATTGACACCTATAAACGGGGATTGAAAAAAGAGGAAAAGGAATAGAGGGAAAAAGGATGAAAGGAGAAAGGAGGAAAGGGTCAAAGTGAGAACGCTTGCGTTCCTTTCCTCCTTCCTCCCTTCTCCTTTCACCCTCTTTTATTGCACCTTCCAGCTCACTTCCCAGTCGGGCTGAGGGGCTTTGGGAACGGCTATACCTGCTAAGCCCGTGCGGGGGTTCATGGCCAGCAACGTTACGGGAACCACCGCGTTCGATACCGACGATACAAGTTTGGTGGCCCGTAGGTAAACCATACCGCGCGCATCCACATCGTCGACGAGGGCGTAGAGCACATCGCCCGCCCGGAATTCGTCTTCACCAATCGTTATATCCTGCGTTAATTTAAACGACCACCGCTCGCCCAGTTTAGACTTGCCAGCTTTGAGCAACCGGGCCGACACATCGCCGGAGAAACTGCCCCCCTCGGCGGGTGTGTTGGAGGCAAGCAATCGCACCAAAACACTATCCATCACCACCGATTCAGGGCGGTTGCCAACTGCCATAAACGGATCGTTACCCACGGGGGTACCGGTCAGCTCGGGCTCGGTGTCGCGGAGCCAGCCCATCTCGCGGGCCTGCGCCCGTTCGCGCTCGTAAGGGTTACCAATCGACGCCATCAGGCCGCTATCGGCCATACCTGCGTAGTAATTGGCCCGGTTGAACAACTCTTTCATAGCCAGAATCCGGTACAGATAATACCCGGTTTCTTCGTTCAAGGTCAGAGCATAGTAATCGCGGTGGCCCGCCCGACGCATTTTGTTCTGAAGCATTCCGATGCCGCCATTGTAGGCAGCCGCCACGAGTGTCCAGGAACCCAGTTTATTGTACAGGAACTTGATGTAACGAGCCGCAGCCTCGGTCGATTTCCGCAGGTCTTTGCGCTCATCTACGGGTCCGTTGATTTTCAGACCCATGTCTTTGGCGGTTTCGTCCATAAACTGCCAGTACCCCACCGCGCCCGCCGTCGATACGGCATCGGCTTTCCAGTTGCTCTCGATCAGGGGCAGGTACTTAAAATCGTTGGGGACTTTATGACGGGCCAGAATCGGCTCAATAATGGCAAAGTAAGGAGCCGAGCGTTGTTTCAGGCCATTTACGTGCCGCAGGTATCCCCCGCTACTCGCCAGCGTGACGGCCAGCTTCATCGAAACATCAGCCTGCTCGGTTGGTACCATCTCACCGCTGAAATGCATACGTCCGGCCGGGGTTGGAGTAGAGCGTACTCGCTGGGCCTGAACTGTCGAAAATGCAAAAACAAGTCCCAGAAGAATACTCGTTGACAGCCAGTTATAAATTTCTTTACTGCGTTTTATCACAAGCGATCCGTTTGGTTGACTATAGACCCAACGAAAACAACCCGCTTTCCGGTATAGTTCGGTCCGTTGGCGCCGTAGCCTAAATGAACCGCCCATACGGCCCAACCTATAGGATTTTCCAGGTCGAAATCCAGCCCGCTTTTACCTGTTCCATATCGGGCAGGCTAATCCCAATTCGGCCCGTCGACGCATCCACGGCCGATAAACCGAGGGTGTACGTCTGCCGATTCTCGAGCGAAAACAGTTTGTCGGCCCGCAGGAAAACTTTATTTGTTTTCGGGTCAATATCTTCCACGATAGCATACAAAATATCACCCTGATCCACGGGTCGGCCGTCGGCCATACCGTCGCGGGTTAGGTGAAACACCCAGATTTGGCCACGCTGCAAGGTACCAGCCTCCGCCAGCCGGGCTTTTATGCCCCCCCGAAACACATCGGCCGCATTAGGCAAAGGTAAATCCTGCTGCCGGTTGGCAGGGGCAGCCTGCTTGGCTCCCATCGACTCGGCCACGGCAGTCCGCGTCACATCAGTTATGAACGATTCTGTAATCAGCTCCTGCTCGGGTACGCTTTCCGGCCCTACGTTGGGCAACGGTTCGCTCAGGGTGCGCCATACCTGCGGGGGCAGCACCAGCCGGTAGCACTGATAATTCCCAAAAAGCTCTTTAAACGCCAGAATTCGGTAGAGGTATTTGCCCGTTTCGGCATTGAGCCGGAGGTAGTAATAATCCCGTTCGCCCTGCCGCCGGATGCTTGCCAGCAGATTTCCAATACCGTTGTTGTAGGCAGCGGCTGCCAGTGTCCACGACCCTAGCCGGTTGTAGAGATACCGTAAATAGCGGCAGGCCGCGTCGGTCGACTTCAGGAGGTGCTGCCGTTCGTCGTTTGAGCCACGCACGGTAAGCCCCAGCTCGCGGGCCGTAGCAGGCATGAGTTGCCAATAGCCCATAGCTCCCGCTGGCGACACGGCCCGGCTCCGCAGGGCACTCTCTACTAAAGGCAGGTATTTGAAGTCGGCCGGGATTTTGTAGCGCTCAAGAATGGGCTCAATAAGCGGGAAAAACGTAGACGCCCGTTGCCGGATGGTGTAGAGCGTCCGGTTGTAATTGGTGTTTTGCACCAGGGCCGATACCAACCGGCGGGCCACAGCCTCTTCATGCACCGGTACAGCTTCACCACAAAAATAGACGGGCGGCAAGTTCGCCCAGCCCGATTTATCGTCCAGCGACACCGTGGAGCGCCCTGCCACATCGGTACCTGCATACACAAGCCGCATACCGGTCACACAGACCAGTATCAACACCACTATCCATCGTCTCATCGTTACGGCAGATCCTTTTTCTTTTTATGGATTAAGGTTACTCTACCGATTTAGACGACAAAATAGACTACCCGTAACCGCATCGGGCACGGCCCACTTCCCTGCAAACACAAAAAACACGCAGTAGACGCGGGAATGGCCCTTTTCAGACGGATTTAAATTCCGTTAAGAGTGCCAGATGCGTTAACTGCGTGCTTTGGTAACGTGCCGAATGGCTTAAATCCACTCCATTTCATGCACCGGCCGCAAGCCTTCTCCCTCCTGATATTGCAGGTATCGGGGCCGCCGGAACCGGATAGCCATAATGGCCAGAAGCCGGGTAATGGGGAATCGAGCCTGTTGCCCCTGTAGGTCGGTATCGGCCTCAGGGTACAGGGCCTGCGCCAGAATCCGCTCAAACTCCGAAGGCGATGCAAGCGACTTGTCGGGGCGCGGTCCCCAGGTCGGATTTACCGGTGCTCCACTGTCCATATCTGATTCGAGCGGCTCCGGCTCCGTCGGGATCAGCTCATTACCATTCCGCGCCATATTGAGCGGAACAGGCTTGATAAACCGGGGGAGCGGCTTAGTAAGCCGGGCTACTGCCGATTTCGACAAGAGCAGTTCGTACTGTTTGGGGTTCGAGATCAGCTCTTTGTACGCCAGAATCCGAAACAGGTAATGGCTGGTTTCGCGGTGCAAGCTCAGCTTGAAATAGTTTTTCTGGCGCTGTTGCTGCATCCGCGACTGTACGTGTCCCAATCCTCCGTTGTAAGCTGCTGCTACCAGCGACCACGACCCCAGCTGACGGTACAATTGGTGCAGGTAATGGCAAACCGCTACGGTTGCTTTTCGGAGGTCATAACGTTCATCCACGTTGCCATCAACGCGCAGACCCAGTTCGCGGGCGGTTTCGGGCATGAGCTGCCAATAACCCGATGCCCCACGGGGCGACACACAGTCGTTGACCAGTTCGCTTTCGGCCAGCGGAAGGTACCGAAAATCACGGGGGATTCGGTACTTGCGGAGGATGGGGTCGATAATGGGGAAAAAGGAGGTAGCGCGCTGCCGTACATCGTACAAACAGTCATCTTTGCTACTAAACCCGCGCAGGGTTTGAATCCACCGACGCCAGACACCTGGCTGACCTACGGGCACTTCTTCTCCACAGAAATAAACCGGAAAAACCCGGTTTGCCGAGTCCACACTGAGCAGGGTTGGATTGTCCAGATTCCGGCCCGAAAATGAGGTACGCGATGTGTCGAATAAGGTGGCAGCAAGCTTGGTAGGTACCGCCCCAGCAACTGATTTCCCGGTTGCCAAAAGCAGTGTAATACTAATTTCCTTGATCAAAGCAGTCGTATTTGTTGAGGTTCATTCAGACGACAAAACCCGTCACTAAGTAACGGGTTAGTCAATAACTATAGTACGAATATAGCTGATAATCTGCAAGAACCCTAATCCGTAACCCCGGAATTATCCAACGGTCTCGGCCAAAACTGGATTTTTCATATCTCCATCAGAGCTGCTGTGAGCCTGATTTTATCGTAGCTGAAACGCCCACCCAGGTGCTCGTACACGGGCTTGGCGCTGTTGTTATCAAAGCCAATCTGGTTGATGGCCTCTTCGATTTCCGCCCGTTCGGCGGAGGTAATCATGCCCTCCAGATCAATGCTGTAACCAGACCGGCGCAGGTACAATAAATGGCTCAAAACGGTCTGGGTAGTCACCTGCCGCTCGGCGGCAATTTCCTCCATCGAATAGCCTTTTTCGTAGAGTTCGAGCGTTACCAGATGGGTAGAGCCACGCAGGTTGTTGCCCTCGCGGGCCTGCCCCCGCACGTAGCCCGTAATCACGTCGAGGAACCGACGGCCAAACAGTTGCAGCTTGCGCTCGCCCACCCCGCTTACATTGCGCAGGCCGTCGGGCGTGGTTGGGCGTTGGCGGGCCATATCTTCGAGCGTAGTATCGGTGAAGATAACGTACGGTGGTACATTCTGCTCGTCGGCCACTTGCTTGCGGAGGGTACGGAGCTGCTCAAACAGATCATCTTTAGCCTGCTGATTTTTAGCCTTGGGTTTCTCAACCACCGGTTTCAGCACATCTTCGGGCCGGACGAGTTCAATTTTGCGCCCTTCAAACAGAACAGCATCGCCCAGAATCCCCTTTTTGAGCGCGTAATGCTGATCGTACGCAATCTCAATCACCCCAATATTGATCAGTTGGTGCAGGTAACTCCGCCACTCATCGAATTTAAGGTCTTTACCGGCACCGTAGGTTTTTACCTTATCATACCCGTACTGCAACACGGTTTGGCTCCGCGAACCGCGTAAAATGTCGATCAGCAGATTCATGGGCACCCGCTCCTGCACCCGTACAATGGCCGACAGGGCTTTCTGAGCCAGAATTGTCCCGTCGAAGGTGACCCGTGGGTTACGGCACACATCGCAGTTACCGCAGGGCTCGGTGAGTTCTTCGGAAAAATAGCTAAGCAAAATCCGCCGACGGCAGGTGTGGGCATCGGCGTATTGCTGCATCCGTTCGAGCTTGGCTAACTGAACCCCCAAATTGGCGGGCTTGGCCTCGCTCAGCATGTCTTTGTACGTCGCTACGTCGGCAAAACTATAGAAGAGCACCGTATCGGCCGGGCTACCATCGCGGCCCGCCCGCCCGATTTCCTGGTAAAACCCCTCCATATTTTTGGGCATGTTGTAGTGGATCACCCACCGCACATTCGATTTGTCGATTCCCATCCCGAAGGCAATGGTGGCGCACATAATGCGGATGTCGTCTTTCAAAAACATCTCCTGCACCATGCTCCGCTCCGAATTGCTCATCCCGGCATGATAAAAACCCGCCATCAGGCCCTTTTCCTGCAATTTGGCCGCCAGGTTCTCGGTGGCTTTGCGGCTGAGGCAGTAAATAATCCCCGAGGTGTCGGGTTTCATCTGCAACAGCCGGACAATTTGCTGCAACCGATTCGTACCCGGCAATACCTGAAGGCTCAGGTTGGGGCGGTTAAACGAAGCCACAAACACCTGCGGGTCTACCATGCCGAGCCGGGTGGCAATATCCTGCCGGGTGAGTTTGTCGGCCGTAGCTGTCAGGGCAATCATCGGAATAGCCGGAAACTGCGCCCGCAGGGCGTGCAGTTGGGTGTATTCTGGCCGGAAATCATGCCCCCATGACGAGATACAGTGTGCTTCGTCGATGGCGAAGAGCGACAGGTTGAGCTGTTGTAAAAAAATGAAAAACGACTCACTCAGCAGTTTTTCGGGCGAGGTGTACAGCAGCTTGATTTTCCCGGCAAGGCAATCGTCTTCAATTTGCCGTTGTTCACGGGCCGATTGGGTACTGTTGAGGTACACAGCGGCCACCCCGTTGAGCTGAAGGGCCTCCACCTGATCTTTCATGAGCGCAATCAGGGGTGAGACTACCACCGTGATGCCCGGCAGCATAAGCGCCGGAATCTGAAAGCACACCGACTTACCGCCCCCGGTAGGCATGAGTACCACGGTATCTTTTCCGGCCAGTACCGACTGAATGATAGCCTCCTGCATGGGCCGGAAATGGTCGTAACCATAATACCGCTTCAGATAGGCTACGGGGCTACGGTCAGAGGGGGTACTACTATCGGTATTGAGCGGCTCAAACGGGGCGTCGGCAAGCATGGGCACGTAACGGGTATAAATTCAAATTTACGTAAATTCTGCCTGTTTTTCTGTTGCGTTAGTGATTTTCTACCCATCTTACCGTCTCAAGTGCTAAACCTTTATTCTAACTCAAAACCATTGCATTACAATGAAAAACTATGTGGCATTACTCGCATTTGTATTGAGCGTACTGGTAGCGTTTAACAGCCCAGCCCAGGACGAAAAGCCGAAGAAAGAGAAGGCGAAAAAAGAGGCTAAAGCAGAGAAAAAAGAGAAGAAGGAAGCCAAAGAAGACAAGAAAGAAGCGAAAGCGGACAAGAAGAAGGCTAAAGACGAAGGCGATAACGTAGCCAAGAAAGAGGCTAAAGAAGATAAGAAAGCGGCCAAGGCCGATAAAGCCGACGCCAAAGCCGATAAGAAGGAAGCCAAAGAAGACAAAAAAGCGGCTAAAGTTGACGATAAAACGGATAAGAAAACCGCTAAAGCCGACGACAAGGCCATGGCCAAGGCCGACAAGAAAGTAGCGAAAGCCAAAGAAGAAAAAGCCAGCCCCGCCGATTACAAAGCGCCGGTTGACCGTAGCCAGAAAGGCCCCAACGGCGAACCCGTGTACACCGGCCCCCGGGGAGGCAAGTACTACATCAATAAAAACGGCAACAAAACATACCTGAGCAGCCTGCGCGACTAAGCGCCAGGTTGGTACGTACCCAAACGGGTTGGTGTAGTCTGGTTCGCCCGGCTTACACCAACCCGTTTTACGTTCAGAGCCAGCCCGCCGGGTCGGGGCATAGTTGCAGAAACCGCGCCCGGTCGGTAAGGGAGCACACGCCGGGGAAATCGCCCCGATGGCCGAGCATATCGGTCATGAGCTGAAAATGAAGATGAGGTGGCCAATCGCCGTTTTCGGGGAAGGGACCAATCTCGGCTAGTTTATCACCTGCGTTGAAAACCTTGCCTTCGTACAGGCCTTCCAGCGACGCCCTTGAGAGGTGACCGTACAGACTGAATACAGGCGCGCCCTCCACATCGTGTTGCAGAATAATGGTCGGGCCATAATCACCAAAGTTGGCGTTATCGGCAAAGCTGTGCACAACTCCTGCTTTGGGCGCATATACGGGCGTACCGGCTTCGGCCCACAGGTCAATACCAAGATGAATTTCGCGGGGTTCGGCCTGCACGTCACCGAAGTGCGCACTCCGGCGGTAGATGACCCGGTGCTCGTTATACCCGCCAATACCCACCTGCGCCCCGGCTGCTTGTAGTTTACCAAATACATACGCGCTGAATAGGGCGGTATTGGTCAGGTCGAGGCCCGAATCGGGCAGAAGGTCGGGGTTTGTTGCCGAAAAATCGAGCGGTAAGGCTCGGGAGAGATCAAACGGAAGAATTGCAGCCATGCCAGATTTCATACCCAAAATTCGGAAAAGAGCGGTTGAGTTGTATAGCTGCGGGCGAGTTGTTTTGAAGACGATAATGGGTAACCTTACCTCGCCGGGTTTACGGGCACCCCCCATCTGGAATGATTGTGAGCCGGTTGCCCCTGGATGCTATGGCGGCTCCAGATTGGGTATTTTCTACTTCGGGAGTATATTTACCAACATTTTTTCCCGTTTTTGTGCATAAGCAACTTCGGTTTGACTTACACGCAAAACTTCATCTGCTTTTTACATTTTCTGAATGGAATCTACGGCAACGAAAACAATACCTTCGACCACTTTATTTGGCCACCCAGTCGGTCTCTTCGTTCTTTTCTTTACCGAAATGTGGGAACGGTTCAGCTACTACGGTATGCGGGCCATTCTGCTCCTCTTTTTGCTCGATAAAGTAGGCGGTGGCATGGGGCTTAACGAATCGGAAGGGGCCGCTATCTACGGCATTTATACAGCCTCGGTTTACCTGCTCTCATTACCCGGTGGCTGGATTGCCGACAACCTGCTGGGCCAGCAAAAATCGATCTGGTACGGCGGTATCATCATTATGCTGGGCCACATTATTCTGGCTATTCCGGGCAGTGAAGCCTTATTTTTTGCCGGACTCTGCACGGTTGCCATCGGTACGGGTCTGCTCAAGCCCAATATCAGCAGCATTGTGGGCGAACTGTACCCTGAAGGGGGCGCTCGCAAAGACTCAGCCTTTTCGATTTTCTACATGGGCATCAACATCGGTTCGCTGCTGGGCATTTCCATTGTTGGCTACCTGGGTCAGAAAGTGGGCTGGCACTACGGATTCGGGGCGGCAGCTGTAGCCATGTTTCTGGGTCTGACTACGTTCAAGATTTTCAGTAAGCGGTACCTGGGCGATCATGGCAATGTACTTGCCCAAACCCCCACCGACGCAGCTGCGACAACCGGTGGCAATCGCTCCATGCTTATTTTCCTGGCCGCGCTAGTATTGCTGCTGGCTGGTTTGCAGCTCACCGGGGTTATCGACATGACCACGGCGCAGGGACTGGCCCAGGCTATGGGCACCATTATCTCGCTCGTAGCTATCGGGTACTTTGCGTACATCCTGCTGGGTGGCGGCCTTACTACCGTTGAGAAAAAGCGCGTTGTGGTGTTGTTTGCGTTCTTTCTGGCGGCCGCCATGTTCTGGGCTGGCTTCGAGCAGCAGGGTTCTTCGCTGCAACTGTTCTCCGACCGCTATACCGACCTGAATATTTTGGGCTGGCAGATGCCGTCGAGCTGGTTTCAGAACTTCAATCCGGCGTTTATCCTGATCTTCTCGCCGGTTCTGGCTTCGCTCTGGGTATTTATTGATAAGCGTAAGCTTAGCTACCCGGCACCGGCCAAGCTGGCTACGGGGCTTTTATTGCTGGGGTCGGGCTACCTGTTTATGGTGGTAGCCTCCAATCAGGCATTGGCCGGACAGGCCACCGGCACGCTGGTTTCGCCCTTGTTTCTGACGTTTACGTACCTGTTTCACACCCTGGGCGAGTTGTTCCTCAGCCCCGTAGGTCTTAGCGCCTTCTCAAAACTGGCCCCCAAACGCTACACGAGCCAGCTCATGGGTATCTGGTTTGTTGGAGCTTCGCTGGGCAACCTCATTGCTGGCCTGTTTGCGGGTGGTTTCGATGAGGAAAACGTGCAGCAAATGCCAGCCATGTTCCAGAGTGTTGCCCTGTTCAGCCTCGGGTTTGGCCTGCTGTTGTTGCTGCTGTCGAAACCCATGAAGAAATGGATGGGAGGTATTGAGTAGGCTGTTCTTAGGTCGGCAGTGGCAGTAGGCAGTGCTGGCGCAAGTTTTTCTGCCTACTGCCACTGCCCACTGCTACTTTAGCCTCCCGCTTTCTTGGCTTTGTAGCCCTTGTTAGTGAGCCAGGTCAGCACTTTATCGCGGTGGTCGCCCTGAATCAGCACTTCACCTTCTTTGGCCGAGCCGCCTGTTCCGCAGGCGGCTTTTAGTTGTTTGGCCAAATCGCTCAGGTCGCCGTCGGTACCCACAAATCCGCGCACGGCCGTTACCACTTTACCGCCCCCCATTCGGTCGAGCCAGATTTTGAGTTGTTGCGCGGCCGGTGGTGGGGTTTCTATAGGAGTCTCGTCAGACGGAAACGTAAAATCGGGGTCTGTAGAATACACAAACGGGCCCGTATGGCGGTCGGAGCGGGATTTCTTGCTCATCGGTGTAAAGAAATTGAGTTCGTTGATTGTTTACAGTAACACCAGCAGGCTCGACGGCAACACCTGTACCATGCACTGCGATTCAGGTAGCAGTAGCGGTTCACCATCGGCATGGATTGACAGTGGTCCGTCGGCTTCAACGGTGGCTTTAACAACCGGTTCCCCGTGCCAGTACGGCGACGCTTCGAGCGTTTTGTTGAATAACCGCCAAACCAGTCCCCCACTCATCGACTTCGGAAACGGGCGTACCTCGCACTGGTCGAGCCGCCCGTCGGCGATGTTAGCCTTGGGGGCAATCCAAGCATTATTGCCAAACTGCCCGGCGTTGGCAAATGCAAGCGAAAACAGGTTTTTTTCGATCCCGTTGATCACGTACCGGCCGGGCTTGTAACTCCAGAAAGCCCCGTAGGCCGTTCGGATGTACGTAGACAGACCCCGCACGGGCTGTTGGGCAAACAAATGCGCCACATGAGCCTCGAAGCCCAAACCAGCCGTGCAGAAAAAAGGGTGCCCGCCTATTTCTCCGCTGTCGATAAGCACCGGCCGCCCGTCGACGGCTTTATCAATAGCCCGGCGGGCATCCAACGGCACGCCGAGGTGCCGCGCCAGCCCGTTGCCCGAACCCATCGGTACAATGCCAAGGGCCGTACCCGACTGCCGGAGGGCTCGTGCTGTTTCGTTAATAGTGCCGTCGCCCCCGATAGCTATTACACGGCCTACACCGCGCTGCACGGCCGCCGTAGCCAGCTGGGTAGCATGGCCTGCGTGGGTAGTCACAACGACTTCGGGGGTGTAGCCAGCCCGATTGGCCCGATCTGCGAGGTATTGCTGAAGCGTTGCTTTCTGAGCCGCTGTGGCGGTCCCCGACAAAGGGTTCACAATGGCCAGTAACGTGGATGTATTGGCCATTCAGGAAAAGAAAACAAACATCAGAATAATGAAAACCACGATGAAGATATAGTACCACCCGTCGGAAAACACATACGGTTTGTACTCGCGGTAAAAGTCACGGAGCCATTTCATGCCGCAAAGATACCCAAATTGTACGGCTTCGCGGGGCTTTTAGGGGCGCCCTTCCCGGCGTTGTTCCCGGCGTTGCTGCCGCTCTTCCTTCCGTTTTTCGCGCTTCTCCTTCCGTTCAGCTTTGCGCTCGGCTCGCTTCTCTTTCAGGTCTTCCCGGAAATTGCTCAAGGCATCTTTAAACGTGATGTCATTGTCGAACTCACCTTTGAACGCCTGAATGTAAGCATTGCGTAAAACACCAAAAATGGTCGGCCACAAGCCTGTTTTAACGTCATCAACGGTGCCCGATAACGGAATACGGGTGGCTACCTGATCGAGTTTCTGGTTTTTGAGCAGGGCCGTTCCACCCTGCGCCAGCAACTCGGTAAAAAACCGACCGACCGACCGGTTATCGTTTTCGTCGAGCTTAAAGATTTTCATCTCCTTCGTCAACGGCTTTACGTAGCCGTTCAGCTTACCATCATTCATGGCCATCTCACTGAACACGTTTAATCGGCCCCGTTCGAAGTCGATGTTGGCATAGGCCCGGGCCATCTCGTTGAGCTTGGTCATCTCGATGTTCGTGAACCGCAGGTCGTAGTTAAAATCGGGCATGGGTTTGAGCAGGTACATATTGGCATCAAAGCGCATGGTACCGCCATAGCCCGGAATGTCGCCTGTGGCCCACACGGGCGAGGGCAGCTTTCCCGTCACCTCTTCTACGTTTCGGATATTGCGAATTTCGCCATTGAACCGCTGCATGGACAGGTCGGCACGGGGTTTGGTAATCAGGCTGGCGAGGTCGATGCGGCCATTGATTACGGCAAACCGGTTGATCTGTATGGGCAACAGGTCTTTTACCAGCACCGTCCAGTCGACTTCTTCTCCGGTTTGCCGCTCCGACTCGTTGTTGCTGAACGCAAAGTTTAGCTCCGGTTCGTAAGCCTCGACCTCGCCCACCAGCTCGCCTTTGAACAGCGATTTCCATTCAATAGACAAGTCGGCTTTGGGGATGTACAGAAACGGCTCTTTGACCTTACCATTGATTTTACGAATCCGCAGGTCTTCGATCTGGTAAGCGCCCCGCAGCAGGGCAATGTTTACATCTTCGATACGGCCCGTATAGCTACCCATATCGGCCAGCACCTTGTTCACGTACCGCAGCACGACATAAGGCAGCAGCAACCGCCCCACAATGAGCAGCACCAGCAGTGCCAGTAGTATTTTGGTTGTTCGTTTCAAGACGTTGAGTAGTTGGTAATGAATAAAAAAACGCGGGAGGCCCGCGTTCTGTTTTTATCTCAACGGGTACGGCCCCTACAGGTCCACCCACATCACCATATCATAGGCGATTTCGTAGTCCAGCTCTTCGAGCGGCACCGTGTGCACAAACCGCCCTGCTTCGTCGACCCGAATGGCGTGCCAGAGGCCGGTGCCATCGCGCAGCAGAATCCGGTAGCCGTACAGCGGGTGCAGGGTTCCCGAATCGTACCGGTGGTCCCAGCCGGTCTGCAGTTCAATGGCAAACCCGATGCGTTGGAGCAAGTCGGGCATGCGCGCCAGCAGGCTATTATCGCTGCTGAGGTCTTCGATCCAAAGCACTAGCCCATCGATACCCCAATTGTACTGCAAGGCCGACGGCGTTACGGTCAGTAACGTCAGGCTGCTGGTCATTGGCGGCTCTATTGTGAACGTTTCCATGATTGTCTCGTTTGCGGCTACCGATTTCGGCAGGCTGCGTCAGGCAGCCCTAATCCGAAAGCGATACACCATTTTCCTGTTGCCACTTGCGGAGCCAGAACCGGTATTTTTTACGGCCGTACTCCACAAACCCCGGTAGCGAGGTGGCATCAACGGCAAACAGCCGATGGGGCTGCTGCTTCATCACCCCGATAAACACAAACCGAAACTGACGGGTAGCGGCCCACTCGTCGCCCGCGTACCGGAGGCTATCGAGGTAAAAAGCCGCCTGCCGGTCGTAATCGTAATCGTAGCAACTCTGTAAAAATTGGGCCTGTGTACGGGCCGAGGTCGTTTTAAAATCGAGCACGAGCGCATTTTGCCGTTTGGGGCTCGTGTACACCAGATCAAGCCGGGCCTTGCAGGCAATGCCGGTCTCAGGCTCGGTGAAAAGCACTACCCGCTCTTTTTCGGCTTTCTGCAAGTACCGGCGGCAAAAGGCATCTTGCCGAACCACATCCATCAGCTCGGCTACCTGCTCTGTCTGCGCCCGCTCCAGTTGCCCCGGTGCGAGCAAATCGGGCATGAGCTGCCGCAAGATGGTACCAACCGACTCCGGTTCAAGCAAGTGCTGATGAAACGCCTTACCCACCGTTTGGGTCTGCTCGGAAGGTTGCCGGGCCGACTGCCCCCCACCCGGCAGGCTGTTACCCAACCCCAGGTGTTCTTCTTTGAGCCGGGTCAGGTCGGAGTTTGATACCCGCGCAATGGCCCGGTAGTCGGGCATGGGCAGCCAATTGTCGGAGCCCGGTGCCCAACGGTCCGCTAACCGCGGTTGTGAATAAACATGCATAGGCTTAAACAGGGTCGGCGTTTAGGGCCAACGGTTCGTTGGTGGCCGGCAGTTGTTCGTTGTAAAACGGGTTGTAGTAATTGTACGCCGTTTTGATGTTGGCAATGTCCGTGAGGGTCTCCTGCCGAAACAGCTTCACCGACCGGGCGTACTGTTTCAGTTGGGCCGTGCGGGTTGGCTCACCCATCTGGTACGAAAACGAAGCAATGAAATACACCCCTTTCGGCTGAATCTTGGTGTTTTCCTTTTTCTCAGCCACGGCCGTAATCACCACATCGGCCAGGGTCTGGTCGTCGTAGTACAAAGGTTCGATGAGCCGGAAGATGTTATCGACCGAGTAGCCGTGAAACAGCACCGCCGACACGCAGTTTTTCTCATCAATGAAAAAAATCTCCGCCCAGTTTTTGGTGCCCATGTTCAGGATATTGTCCGTAAAAATGCGCCAGGCAATCGGCTGAAAGGTGAGCGAACGACCGAGCTTCTCCACCCCGTTGATATTGAACACCCCTTCTTTGGCGTCGAACCGATACTGCCGGGGATGTCCTTCGAGGTACTTGTATGCCGGTAAACCGCCCACCGAAGGGTCGATTTCGCCGTGCGGGTACCCACCCGATCCGATTTTTTGATCAGGTTTTAACCCGGTACCGTTTTGATTTGTCTCAGCGATGTTTTTGTTTTGCGTGTTCATTAGTATTTGTTGTTTACTGTTCAAGCAGGGGGCCCACATTGCGGTCCCTTTTGCCTTTTACAGGGGTGCCAGCAAGCAAGTAAAAATACACAGTTTTGCGTAAATTTCCAAGACCCGCCCCACCCAAAACACAGCCCCGCTACTCAAGGCCACGTAACCCGCACAAAGACGGCTTTACACGTAATCAAAACGCTATTCCGCCCGTAAACATTCCGAAAAATAACGCATCCTCCCGGGCCGTTTAATCAGTTTAGTTTTTACATAGTTTTGTGTAGCCTTCAACTCACCACAGCCTATGACGATTCACCACCGACTGCAACAACTGATTGACGCCCTCGACCTGAGCGTTCTCGAATTTTCTCGCCATTTGGGCGAACATCGGGGCGAAAAAATATACCACGTCTTACACGGCCGGCTAAAACCCCGTTATGACACACTGGAGAAAATTCTGGTGGCTTTTCCGAACGTCAACGGCGATTGGCTGCTGCGGGGCGAGGGCCTCATGTTTCGGTCAATGCCGCCATCACCCTCAGCCGCCATCACCACCGACGAGCGGCTCCGCAACATGGAATACCTCCTGTTTCAGCTCAATGAGCGGGTAAATTTACTCCAGCAAACCACCGACGATCTCCGGGCCGAACTGCGCGATGCCGTTCAGAAAAAGGGCGGCCCATTTTTAGAACATTGACCCATGACGTTGAGTTATATCGACAAATCACTCCAACGTTATGGCTACCAAATCACAATTCGACCCCGAAAACGTCGATGGCGAGTTTTACTCGCAAAACCCAAACCAACACGGTGATTCTGACTACGGTCGGGTATCAGAAGGGGTTGGTACGAATGAATTCAGAGATGCTACGTCGGGCATGGACATGGACACCGCCCACATGCGCGACAATCAGGCAACAAAAGAGAGCCACGCCCGCGAGGGCGAGGTAGCCCTGCCAACCGGCGAAAGCTTCGACAGTACGCAGGGATGGGATGTAGACCCCCGCGCCATGATCGAGGGCGAGCAAACCGGACGCCTGATGTCGGACGAAGCCGCGGCCAAACTGAGCGCCATCTCCGAAAATCCGTCCGACGAAGCTTTATTTGATCGGAATGATGCGACATACCTGGAAGCGGGCGACAACCCAAACCAGGGCTATGATCCTCATAATAAGGGATATGACCATAATCCAAAGGAGCAAGGCTCCGACCGTCAATAACAGAAGTAGAGCGCTGTTAGTAACGAAGCGGCCGAGGACAGTATAGTCTTCGGTCGCTTTTGTATTTTTGGGCGTTGAAAGACGCCGGCCACCGGCGCACTGGTTTTCTGAGCCTTTGCTACCCGGCCATTTCCAGCGTCCCGAACCCTTAATCCAACGTCTTTTTAGCTTTGATTATCGAAACCCGCGCCTACGCCCGGGCGGGCCTCATGGGGAATCCGTCGGACGGCTTTTTTGGTAAAACCATCTCGATCAGTGTCCGCAACTTCGGGGCATCGATTACGCTCTACGAATCGCCCGAGCTGAACATTGAACCGCAACCCCAGGACACCAACCAGTTCCGGTCTTTGTACGACCTGCGCGACGCCGTCAGCACCCTGGGGTATCATGGTGGTGTACCCTTGCTCAAAGCGGCCATCAAAACCTTTGTGGACCACTGCGACCGCGAGGGTATCCGGCTGGCCAACCGTAACTTTTCCATTCGCTACAACACCTCCATTCCGAGGCAGGTGGGCCTGTCGGGGTCGAGTGCCATTATTGTGGCGGCTTTCCGGGCACTCATGACATTCTACAACGTCGAGATTCCGCTGCCCATTTTGCCCAACCTGGTGCTGGGCTCCGAAATGGACGAACTGGGAATCACAGCCGGCCTGCAAGATCGGGTGATTCAGTGCTACGAGGGCTGCGTGTACATGGACTTCGACCGGAGCATTATGGACCGGCAGGGGCATGGCGAATACGAACCCCTCGACCCGCGTCTGCTGCCCAAGTTGTACATTGCGTACGATACCGACCTGGGCAAACAGTCGGGGCGGGTACACAACGATGTGCGCGCCCGCTGGCTCAAAGGCGAGGAAAAAGTGGTACAGACCCTGGCCGACATTGCCGACGTAGCCCAGCAGGGCCGCGACGCCATTGTGAACAACCAAACGCACCTGTTGCACGATCTTATTAACCGCAACTTCGATTTGCGTACCCAGATCTACAACATCAGTGAGCGCAATCTGGCCCTGATTCGGGCGGCCCGCGCCTGCGGGGCTTCCGCTTCGTTTACGGGCTCTGGTGGGTCTATCATCGGTGTTTATCAGGACGACACCATGCTCAACCAGCTTTTTGTGGAGCTGCGGAAGTTAAATGCACGCGTTATCAAGCCTTTTATTAATTAGTAGAGCCGCAACATCTTGCGGCTCACCGCTGGATAGTACCATCTTGCGTCTTCTGACCGGGTATCTTGATTCTAATTCTCACAAAACGTGCTGACGCACAGGAGCCGCAACCTATTGCGGCTCTACAAAAATTATGATTCGTAAAGCCGTTATCCCAGCCGCTGGTCTGGGCACCCGATTCCTGCCTGCTACCAAGGCTCAGCCCAAAGAAATGCTGCCCATCATCGACCGGCCCACCATTCAGTATGTGGTGCAGGAAGCCGTTGATTCGGGTATCGAAGACATTCTGATTATCACCGGAAAGGGCAAGCGAGCTATCGAAGACCATTTCGACCGCAACTACGAGCTGGAAGAGCGGCTCGAAGAGAAAGAAGATCAGATGCTGCTGAATGAGATGCGCCGACTCTCAGACATGGCCAACATCCACTACGTACGGCAACGGCAGCTCAACGGCCTCGGCGACGCCATCCGGTACGCCCGGCATCACGTGGGTAACGAGGCTTTTGCGGTACTACTCGGCGACACCATCATGGACGCCGTGATTCCGGTAACCCAGCAACTCCTCGACACCTACGAGCAGTACGGCGGGTCGGTAATTGCGGTGGAAGAAGTACCGCACGAGAAAGTAAACCGGTACGGTATTGTGGGCGGCAGCGCCCTCAGCGACCGGATTATGGCCCTCGACCAGCTGGTTGAAAAACCAGCCGTGAATGAAGCCCCCTCGAACCTAGCCATTGCCGGCCGGTACGTGCTTACGCCGGGTATTTTTGCGGCTCTCGACCAAACCGAAATGGGCAAAAACGGTGAACTCCAACTCACCGATGCCATGCAGTTGCTCCTCCGGCGCGAAAACCTGTACGCCCACCGGATTGAAGGCAAACGGCACGACATTGGCAACAAGCTTGATTTCCTGAAAACAACCGTTGAGTTTGCCCTTAAGCGCCCCGAATTTGCCGAGCCGTTCCGCCGATTTTTGAAAGAAATTACGGCCGACCAGTAGCCGACCAGCTTACGCACGGGTAGAGCCGATTTTAACAACTCTTTTTAACACGTGAAGCCCGATTGGAGACTTTACGTACTACAGGAATAAACGATTATTAATTTACCTTCATGAAATACCTCAAACACACAACCCTGGCATTGGCTGCTTTTGCGATGCTCTTCACCGCCGACGCTGATGCCCGTCCGAAAAAAGGAAAATGGGAAAAGTTGTTCGACGGCAAGTCGCTGGCGGGCTGGCATACGTACAAAAAAGCCGGTCAGCCTGTTTCGGATAAATGGACCATTGACGATGGCGCTATTCATTTCACCGGCGGCCGGGGCGCGGGCGATTTGGTGACGGATAAAGAATACGGCGATTTCGAGCTGGAGATCGAATGGAAAATTTCGGAGAAGGGCAATAGCGGGATTATCTACCACGTCAACGAAGACCCCAAATACGGTGCCACCTACAGCACTGGCCCCGAAATGCAGGTACTCGACGACGCCAAGCACCCCGACTCATTTGCCGGATCGGCGGGTAACCACAAAGCAGGTTCGCTGTACGACATGCTGCCCCCCAACGACCTAACGGCCGTGAAGCCTGCCGGTGAGTGGAACAAGGCCAAACTCGTGATTAAAGACGGCCGCGCCGAGCACTACCTCAACGGTAAGAAAATTGTTGAATACGCAACCAATGGCCCTGAGTGGGACAAAATGGTAGCCAACAGCAAGTTTAAGAGCTGGGAAGGGTTCGGTAAGTTCGCTAAAGGCCACCTGGCCCTGCAAGACCACGGCGACAAAGTTTGGTATCGTAACATCCGCATTCGCGAATTATAATTGCGATTGAGTGAATGAGCGATTGAGTGAATAGGCAAGCCTTTTCGTCAATGGCTGCCTTCAACTCATTCGCCCATTCACTCATTCACTCATTCACTCATTATGAAACGCCGAAATGCCCTCAAAACCCTCACCGGCAGCGCCCTCACGCTGTCGCTGACCGACGCCCTCGCCAACCCGATGGAAACAACTACCGCCATGCCTGCCCTGAAAGGAAACATCCGCCACTCGGTAAGCCGGTGGTGCTATGGTAGTATCCCGCTCGAAGAACTCGCTGAGGGCTGCAAGGCCATCGGCATTGAGTCGATCGAACTGACCGGCCCCAAAGAGTGGGAGGTGTTGAAGAAATACGGCCTTACCTCGGCTATGGGGCAACCCGATGCCTGGCCCAAAGGACTGGGTCTGCCCAGTTGTTTCAACAACCCCAAAAACCACGATGCCCTGGTGGCTTTGTACACCGAGCTGATTCCGCAGGCGGCAAGCATGGGCGTGAAAAACCTCATCACGTTTTCAGGCAACCGCAATGGCCTGGGCGACTACGAGGGCCTGCTCAACTGCCAGGCGGGTCTGAAAAAGATCATGCCTATTGCCGAGAAGCACGACGTGACCATCACGATGGAGCTACTCAGCTCGCGCGACAGCCACCCCGATTACCAGTGCGATAACCCGCAGTGGGGAGCTGTGTTGTGCGAAATGGTGGGCTCGTCGAAATTCAAACTGCTGTACGACATTTTCCACATGCAGAGTATGCAGGGCGACCACATCCGCAACATCCGTCGGTACGGGCAGTATTTCAGCCACTACCACACGGGCGGGATGCCCGGCCGCAAGGAAATCGACGATACGCAGGAGATTTATTACCCCGCTATTGTGAAAGCGATTGTGGCCACCGGCTACAAAGGTTTCATTGGGCAGGAGTACGTACCGACTCCCAAAGACAAGGCCGGTATGCTCGAATCGCTCAAGAAAGGGGTTCAAATCTGCGACGTGTAGCCGCAGCAACCCATACCAACATGCAACAGCCCGGCAAAAGTCGGGCTGTTTTGCTTTTTTCCCGGATGTACTTGTAAATTTTACGGATCTACAGGCGTAAAAACGGCCCTCCTTACGCCTTTGATAGCAAAGCACCAGACAACCTCGGTAGTTCGTAAATCGGTTTGGGTTCGATGGCCTGATCGGTCCCAAAAGCCAGAAACGAAACACCAGAAACCACAGTAGAGCACCATGAAGCCGAAACGTTTGCTGATCGGGGGTTTGGGTACGGTAGTCCTGCTGTCCTCCTTTTCAATGTTGGGGGTTTTCGAGCAAAAAGTCGACTACAATACCCAAATCAAGCCTATTCTGAACAAGCAGTGCATTGCCTGTCATGGTGGGGTGAAAAAAACGGCTGGTTTTAGCCTGCTGTTCCGGCACGAAGCCCTCGCCCCGACCAAATCAGGCAAACCCGCCATTGTTCCCGGCGACGCCGACGCCAGCGAAATGATTCGCCGACTCACGCTCGATGATCCCGAGGAGCGGATGCCCCTCGATGGCCCGCCCCTGAGCGAAGACGAAATCCAGTTACTCCGGGACTGGGTTGATCAGGGTGCCGAGTGGGGCGACCACTGGGCCTACACGCCCGTTGAAAAACCCGAAGTACCCCGGCCCGGCTCGTTCTGGGACCAACTGGGGAGCGTTATTCCGGGCCTTGCCGAAAGCGACGAAACGGCCTGGGCTAAAAACGAAATCGACTATTTTGTGCTCGACGGTCTCCGCACCGTTCGGGACACCACCGCCGACGCCCAGCTGGCTAAAACCCTGCGCCCATCGGCCGAGGCAAGCCGGGCTACCCTGCTCCGCCGGGTTTCGCTCGACCTGACGGGCCTGCCGCCAACCCCCGAACAGGTAAGCGCCTTTGTAAACGATACATCGCCCGATGCCTACGAGAAACAAGTTGATCGACTGCTGGCTTCGTCGGCGTATGGCGAAAAATGGGCCGGTATGTGGCTCGACCTCGCCCGGTATGCCGATACCAAAGGGTACGAGCGTGACCCCGGTCGGCAAATCTGGCGTTACCGCGACTGGCTCATCAAGGCATTTAACGACGACAAACCGTACAACCTTTTCCTGACCGAACAGCTCGCGGGCGACCTGATGCCCAACCGCGATCCGCTTACGGGCCTCCCACCCGACGATCAGCTCGTGGCAACCGGGTTTCATCGCAACACCATGAACAACGATGAGGGTGGCACTCAGGACGAAGAGTTTCGGGTGGCGGCCGTTATCGACCGGGTCAACACCACCTGGGATGTGTTTGGGGGCACTACCTTTGCCTGCGTGCAGTGCCACAGCCACCCCTACGACCCCTTCACACACGAAGAGTACTACAAGTACATGGCGTTTTTCAACAACACCCGCGACGAAGACGTCACAACCGACACGCCAACCCTCCGTTTCTACAAAGACAAAGACTCCGTGCGGGTGCAGGAACTCTATAGCTGGATGGGCCGCCTAGCCCCACCCGGACAAACGGCCCAACAACGCCAGTTTTTACGGACGCTGGAGCCTAAATTTAACTCGCACGCGCTCGACCAATACCAGAAAGCCTCGCTGCTCGACGCCAAATTTTTCGGTATTCTGCACGAGGGCTCTGGGCGGCTGCCCAACGTAACCCTGACGGGGCAAAACCGGCTTCTCATAGCCTGGTCGAACGAAACACCCGGCGCCACGCTCACCATCCGGCGCGACAGCCTCAATGGCCCCGTGCTGGTGAGCCTACCCGTACCAGCACCCGCCCGTGATACCGTTCAGATCTTTCCGATTCCTGAAGTTGCCGGTCGGCACAACCTGTTTTTTCGGCTCGACAACCCCAAAGGCGGCAACAAATGGGTGAGCATCAAATGGATTGCCTTTCAGCGGGCCATGCCCGGCCAATCCGCCCACCGGCTGGGAGCAGTTGAAATGGAGTACGCGCTGCTGCTCAACAAGCGGCCACAGTCTACGCCTATTCTGCTTGATGGCACCGGTGACCTCGCCCGGCCAACGCAGGTATTTGACCGGGGCAACTGGCTCGTCAAAACCAAACGCGTACAGCCCGATGTACCCAAGTCCATTCTGCCTCTCTCGCCCGACCTGCCCCGCAACCGGCTGGGGCTCGCCCGCTGGATGACGGACCGGAAACACCCGCTCACGGCCCGCGTAGCCGTCAATCGGTTTTGGGAGCAGTTATTCGGCACGGGCCTGGTCGAAACCGTTGAAGACCTCGGAACGCAGGGCAGCACGCCCACACACCGCGCCTTACTCGACTATTTAGCCGCCGAGTTTATGGAGACCGACGGCTGGCGGATAAAGAAAATGCTTCGGCGCATGGTGCTGTCGGCCACGTACCGGCAGCAGTCGGCAGCTCCGGCAGCTTTGGTTACGGCCGACCCTACAAACAAATACCTCGCGCGCGGGCCACGGGTGCGACTGGCCGCTGAGCAGGTACGCGATCAGGCCCTGGCCGTGAGCGGCTTGCTCAACCCTAAAATGTACGGTCCCAGCGTGATGCCTCCCCAACCCGACGGTATCTGGCAGTCGCCTTACAACGGCGAAAGCTGGAAGCTGAGCGACGCTACCGACCGCAATCGCCGGGCTCTGTACACCTACTGGAAACGCACGGCTCCCTATCCATCCATGATTACGTTCGACAGCCCGAGCCGCGAGTTTTGTCAGGTTCGGCGGCTCCGGACTAACACGCCCCTTCAGGCACTGGTGACCCTCAACGACCCAGTGTATGTAGAGGCCGCCCGGACCCTGGCCGACTGTGTTCGTGAACAGGCCCGAACGCCTGAGGAGCAAATCAAGGCCGCGTTTCGGCGGGTAGCCCTGCGTGAAATTGAGCCGCGCAAACTGGCGGTGCTTCTCCGGTTGTACCGAAACACGGAGCAACACTACCGGCAACACCCCGACGAGGCCCAACAACTAATGGGCTTCGAGCAGGCAAGTCCGGCTCTGGCGGCCCTGACCGTGACGACCAACACGGTATTGAATCTGGACGAAGTGATTACGAAAGAATAACAATGTGTAATGTGTAATGTGTAATGTGTAATGTGTAATGTGTAATGTGTAATGTGTAATGTGTAATGTTTTTAACCAATAATGTCCGTATCGGTCGCCGTACTCTGTTTTCAGACGGCCGGGGGTAGGGTAAGACATGGAAAAGCTTCTCAAAGAACTTCAGCAGGCCGCTTTACAGCGCGAAACCCGGCGTCATTTTTTCCAGACCTGCTCCACGGGTTTGGGCGCAATGGCCCTCGGCTCCTTTTTGAGTAGTTGTGGCTGGGGAGGGAATAAAGCCACGCCCGCATCGGGCTTAGCCGGCCCCACCGAACCCATGATGCCCCGGCCGGCCCAGTTCAACCCAAAGGCCAAACGCGTGATTTACATTCACATGGCCGGCTCACCGAGTCAGCTCGAACTGTTTGACTATAAACCCGAACTGGTCAAATACCACGGCCGCGACTGCCCGCAGGAGTTGCTCGAAGGTAAAAAGTTTGCGTTTATCCGGGGGGTACCCAAAATGCTCGGGCCGCAGGGCAAATTTGCCCAGTACGGGCAGTCGGGGGCTTGGCTCTCCGATTATCTCCCTCATTTGCAGGGCGTAGTCGACGAGATCAGCTTCCTCAAAGCTATGCACACCGACCAGTTTAACCACGCCCCCGCACAGTTGCTCATGCATACGGGCAGCGCCCGGCTGGGTCGGCCCAGCATCGGCTCGTGGGTGACCTACGGGCTGGGTTCTGAAAACGACGACCTGCCCGGCTTTGTGGTGCTGGCCTCGGGCGGTAAACAGCCCGACGCGGGCAAGTCGGTATGGGGAAGCGGGTTTCTGCCCACAGTATATCAGGGTGTGCAGTGCCGTACCGACGGCGACCCCGTGCTGTACGTATCGGACCCGGCCGGCATGAACCGCGATATTCGGAAACAAACCATCGACGCCATCACCGAAATCAACCAGCAGGCTTACAACGAGGTCAACGACCCCGAGATCCTGACCCGAATCAGCCAGTATGAGCTGGCTTTTCGGATGCAGATGTCCGTACCCGATGCCATGGACATCAAAAGTGAACCACAGTACATCATGGACCTGTACGGAGCCGACCCCAACGTAGGGTCGTTTGCCCGCAACTGCCTGTTGGCCCGGCGGCTGGTTGAGCGTGGTGTCCGGTTTGTGCAGTTGTTCGACTGGGGTTGGGATACGCACGGCACCAGCGCCGACGGAGCCCTCGAAATTGGTCTGAAAAACAAGTGTCGGGAGTCCGATCAGGCAGTAGCCGGTTTGCTCAAAGACCTGAAACAACGTGGCCTGCTCGACGATACACTTGTGGTGTGGGGCGGGGAGTTTGGGCGCACGCCCATGCAGGAAAATCGCGACGGCCTAACCCTACCGTTTATGGGTCGGGACCACCACCTCGACGCGTTTACGGTCTGGATGGCAGGCGGGGGTGTTCGGAAAGGATTCAGTTATGGCGAAACTGACGATATAGGTTACTACGGCGTAAAGGATAAGGTGCATGTGCACGACTTACACGCCACCATTCTGCACCTGTTAGGCTTTGATCACGAACAACTTACTTATCCTTTTCAGGGGCGCTCGTTTCGTCTGACCGATGTAGCCGGAAAAGTGGTAAAACCTGTACTTGCTTAGCGAAAAAGTACAAATTCTTGACCGAATGCTAAGTAAATAGTGAAACAAACGTAATTTTGTTATCGTTTAACAAAAATCAACCTCCTGTTTTTGTTTGTTTTAAAACCGTATGAAACAAGCCATCTATGTGTTGGTAGCAATGTCACTGCTATCATCCTGCGTTAGCAAGAAGAAACTGACTCAATTACAGTCAAGCTACAATGAATTAGAGAACGCCCGTAACAAGGCTGTTGCTGATTTGAGCGACTGTGACCGCAAGTTGACGGGCCTTCAGTCAGACCTGCGTACCCGTGACACGGACCTGGCCACCAATAAAACCCGGATCGCCGAACTGGAGTCTCAGCTGGCTGACCTGCGCAAGAATAACAACAGCCTCATCGACCGGATGGCCGACCTGTCGGTAGTGAGCAAGCAAGGTGCCGAGAGCATTAAGAAGTCGCTCGAAGTACTGAACGAGCAAACCAAGCAGGTAAACAACCTGAACCAGTCGATTCAGCGGAAAGACTCGTTGAACCTGGCGCTGGTAATGAGCCTGAAGCGCTCACTGGCCGACGTAAACGATCAGGATATTCAGGTTGAGGTGAAAAAAGGCGTTGTATACGTTTCGATTGCCGACAAACTGCTGTTCGCATCGGGCCGTTACGAGGTTAACAAAGCTGCTGAGGCCGTTCTGGGCAAGGTAGCGTCGGTTGTAAATGACCACAAAGAACTGGACGTTCTGGTACAGGGTCACACAGACGTTGTCCCCATCGCGGGTGAGTTTGTGAAAGACAACTGGGACCTGAGCGTAATGCGTGCTACCTCGGTTGTTCGGTTGCTGCAAAGCAAGTTCAGCGTAGCTCCTGAGCGTCTGACGGCCGGTGGCCGGGGCGAGTACGAGCCTAAAGATGATAATGCTACGGCAACTGGTCGGAAAACGAATCGCCGGACGGAGATCATCCTGACGCCGAAACTCGATCAGTTCTTCAACCTGCTTACGGCTGGTCAGGGCAAATAAGCTCAGCCAACGTATGCAAAAAGCGGCCCCGCCATTATGGTGGGGCCGCTTTTTGGTTTAATGCAGTTGCATCGTTGCCGATTGTGTGGCAATTTCCCGGACAAACTCTCACTCTATGCTTAGCACTGCTACCCGTACCCTACTACTTCATCTGCTTTTATTATTTTCTCCCTTGCTACTCCGTGCCCAAACCATTACCTCATTTACCAACGGGATGGAGAAGCGGCCGGGATTTCTGACGTTTTACTGGGACGCCAAAAAAGGCAAAATCTGGCTCGAAATTAGCCGGTTTAATCAGGAGCTGCTTTACTACCCTACGCTGGCGCAGGGCGTCGGCTCCAACGATATTGGCCTCGACCGGGGGCGGCTTGGTCAAGAGCACGTCGTGCAGTTTCAGCGGAGCGGCAACCGCGTTCTGCTCATCGAAACCAACTACGGTTACCGCGCCCTCAGCCTCGACTCACTGGAGCGTCGGGCCGTAGCCGAATCATTTGCCCAGTCGGTACATGGGGGCTTTGAGATTGTGGCCGAAGAGAACGGCACTGTACTGGTCGATTTCACCCCGTTTCTGCTTCAGGATGCTGTAGGCGCTATTCAGGCCATTGCCCAAACCCGGCAGGGCACGTTCCGGATCGACCCGAACCGGTGCGCGCTGTACCTGCCGCACACCAAGGCGTTTCCGCAAAACACCGAATTTGAGGCAACCATTACCCTCACTGGCGATGCGCCGGGCCCGTACCTGCGCGAGGTGGTGCCTACCCCAACCATCGTAACCATGCGGCAGCACCATTCCTTTGTGCAACTCCCCGACCTGACAGCCCCCGACGCGTACAAACCCCGCATAATGGACTCCCGTTCGGGGTATTTTGGCATCGACTTCTTCGATTATGCCTCGCCGTTTAGCCAGCCTATCAGCAAACGGTACATTGCCCGTCACAAGCTTCAGAAAAAAGACCCCTCGGCCGCCATCAGCGACCCCGTTGAACCCATTGTGTACTACATGGACCCCGGTGCTCCCGAGCCAATCCGGTCGGCCCTGATGGATGGTGCCAAGTGGTGGAATCAGGCTTTTGAAGCGGCCGGCTACCGCAATGCGTTTCAGGTGAAACTGCTGCCACCCGATGCCGACCCGATGGATGTTCGCTATAATCTGGTACAGTGGGTACACCGTTCTACGCGGGGCTGGTCGTACGGAGCCAGCATTACCGACCCACGCACCGGGCAAATTCTGAAAGGCAAAGTAACGCTCGGCTCGCTGCGGGTTCGGCAGGATTACCTCATTGCGCAGGGGCTGGTGGGCAGTTTTGATACCAATGGCGCCGACACCACCGAAGCCGTACAAATGGCGTTGGCCCGGCTACGGCAACTGGCCGCCCACGAAATTGGCCACACGCTCGGCCTACCCCACAACTATGCCGCCAGTGTAAACAGCCGGGCCTCGGTCATGGATTATCCACACCCGCAGGTGGATATCGTGGATAACGCGGGAAACCCCAAACTCTCATTAGCCAATGCCTACACCACCGAAATTGGCGAATGGGATAAAGTGGCCATTGCCTACGGGTATCAGCATTTTCCGAAAGGGGCCAACGAAAAAGCCGAACTCGACAAGATCATTACCAACTACATCAGGCGCGGCCTCAAATACCTGAGCGATCAGGACGGGCGGCCCGAGGGCGGTGCTCACCCCCAAACGCACCTCTGGGACAATGGCACCGATGCCGTGGCCGAACTGAACCGGGTGATGCAGATTCGGCATATTGCCCTGAATCAGTTCAATGAAAAGAAAATCCCGGTTGGCACGCCTATGGCTAATCTGGAAGAAGTGCTGGTGCCACTGTATATGTTCCACCGGTATCAGGTCGAAGCGGCCGTGAAAGTGCTGGGTGGCCTCGATTACACCTACGCCACCCGGGGCGATGGCCAACTCGTTACGCAGGTGGTACCTGCCCAAACGCAACGGCAGGCTCTGAGTAGCTTGATGAACACCATATTACCAACAAACCTGGTTCTTCCTGAACCGATTTTGAAGCTTATTCCACCCCGCGCTTATGGGTTCAACGCCAACCCCCGCGAGGTATTTAAACGCCGAACGGGTATCACGTTCGATCCGCTAGGCCCGCCCGAAGCCGCTATCAACCTCACGCTCCGGCTTTTACTCAACCCTGAGCGGTGCGCCCGGCTCATCAATCAGCAGGCGCTGGACCCGCAACAACCCGGCATGAGCGAACTGGTCAGCGCACTGATGGGGCAAGCGTTCGGTATGCGCCTGACAGGGCAGTACAACCACAGCGATCAGATTCAGTTGTTGCTGCGGCATAAATTGGTGGAAGGCCTTATCGGGCTGGCAACCAACAAAGACACCGACGCGCGGGTACGCGAGGTGGCACACAACGGGCTCATGGCCATCAAGAAGAAATACCTGCGCGGTCGTTCAACCGAGGTAGAGTACAAAACTGAGTTGCAGTATCGGACATCGAACCGAAACCCCGGCTACCTGCACTGGATGATTCGGCAGTATGAGCAGAACCCGCAACAAGCCCCAGTGGCGACTACGGCGCTCGTAGCCCCCGATGGCGCGCCCATCGATCCCGGTCAGGAGTGGCTCGATGGCTGTAGCTGGCATTGAGCTGGTTTTAGGTAGCTTATTATCCAGTCCGCATCCCGAACAGCTCGTAATAACTGGGGCTATTCGGGATGCGGGCGTTTACAGCTCTTCGGTTACCTGATTTACAGTTTCGGTACAGCGTGTATCCGCGTTCTGACTACATAGGTTTTCGAACCCAAGCGAATTGGCCTGCGAATGACACAGATTGGGCAGATTGTCGCGGATTACCCATCGATAAGCAGTCATCTATCCGATGCGTGTTTATGGAAGAATAGTCGATTATGCACGTTAATTCTAACGTGAATTATGCATAATGGCTGACGCCAGGGCCTTCGACAGGCTCAGGCTGACCTCTAACTTGAGAGCTACCGGTCAGCCTGAGCCTGTCGATGGCCCTGGCGTCAGCAAAAACCAGTAGAACATGGATTTAGAAGTTCGTATTATCCATAATTCACGTTAATTCTAAAAATTTTTGACCCGTTGGAACAATTCATTTCATTTAGATGTATATACATTAAATGTAATTACACAGAACAATTCCTTACATCTCATGGCAACCGCAACTACCACCTGGGTTATCGACCCTTCACACTCAGAAGTACAGTTCAAAGTAAAGCACCTGATGGTTTCGACCGTGACCGGCTCATTTGGACAGTACGACGGCAAAATTGAAACAACCGGCGACGATTTCGAGAACGCAAGCGTTTCATTTTCAGCCGAAATTGATAGCATCAGCACAGGCAACGAGCAGCGCGACGGCCACCTGAAGTCAGGCGATTTCTTCGATGCAGCGGGCTTCCCACAGCTCACGTTCGTGTCAACGAGCATGAAGAAAACCGGCAACGATACGTATGAGCTGCACGGTGACCTGACCATGCGCGGTGTAACGAAGCCCGTAACCCTGAAAGCTGAGTACGGCGGCCAAATGGTTGACTTCTACGGTCAGACCAAGGCTGGTTTTGAACTGGCGGGTGTGGTAAAGCGTAAAGAATTTGGTCTGAACTGGGATGCCGTTACCGAAGCCGGTGGGGTGGTTGTCAGCGATGACGTTCGTCTGGTTCTGAACATTCAGGTAACCAAGCAGGCGTAAGCTTCGTTTGTTGTTTCTGGCTTAGCGTTTGTCGTCAAGCTACGCACCCGACTTGTTGGGGGAATTACCCAACTGATATCTGGAGAATAGATCCAATCCCTACAGGTGGCTTATCAAAAGCCTCTGTAGGGATTTTTGTTGGCGCACCAGCCAATGCAATACCCGACCAGAAATCGCCTATTTTGTCTAGTATTTTCTAAATTTGTTTCTATTTCATAATCAAGAAACCACGTTGCGGCATTCGCTCCGACTTTAGCACTTCACGCGTATGAACTTCAACCCCATCATGCTGGCAATCCCGTTCTTTTTCCTGGCAATGGGTATCGAAATCTGGCTCGATCGCTACCGGCAAACCAAGCTGTACCGGCTCAACGACAGCATTACCAACCTGAGTGCGGGCACCTCACAACAAGTAGTCGGTATTTTTCTGAAAGTGATTACGTTGGGGCTTTACGAAGCCGTGCATGCCAATTTTGCCCTGTTTCAGGTACCGCATACCTGGTGGAGCTGGATTCTGGCTTTTGTACTGTATGATTTATGTTACTACTGGGCGCACCGGCTCAGTCACGAGGTTAACCTGTTCTGGAGCGGGCACGTGGTACACCACCAAAGCGAAGAGTACAACCTCTCGGTGGCCCTGCGTCAGAGCTGGTTTCAGGGCGTCTGGACGGCACCGGTCTACCTGCCCATGGCCTTGCTGGGTTTCGACACCACGCAACTGCTGGTGGTTGGCGGCATCAACCTGATTTATCAGTTCTGGATTCATACCGAAATGATTGACCGCATGGGCGTGCTGGAATGGTTTATGAACACCCCCTCGCACCACCGCGTACATCATGGGCGCAACCCCAAGTACATCGACAAAAACCACGGTGGTACGTTTATCATCTGGGACCGACTGTTTGGTACATTTCAGGTTGAGGAAGAACGACCCGTGTACGGCATCACCACGCCCATTAACAGCTGGAACCCCGTCTGGGCCAACTTTTCGCACTACGAACACATCGGCCATCAGCTACGGAATGCCCCTACCCTGACCGACAAACTCAAAGTGCTGTTTTACAAACCCGGTTGGGACGCCAAAATGGCCGTTTACCACCCCATTCCCGACGTCAGCCGGGAGTCGTACCAGAAATTTGACACTGAAGTGCCGCAGGGAGTCAACTACTACGTCCTGTTTCAATACACGCTGCTGGTGCTGGCAACTTTCCCGTTTCTACAATTTCAGGGGCAGTTGGGCTGGGGCGAAAAAGGGGCTATTGCCCTGTTGATTGGGATGACAGTGGTCAACTTCGGTTTCTTTTTTGAAGGGCGTCCGTGGGCGTACCGCTTTGAAGCCTTCCGGCTGCTGGCCTGCACCGGGCTGGGAGTCTGGCTACTTCTGCCCATTCCGGCAGGGCTTTGGGTAGCGGGTGCCGTGGGCGGGCTGGGCGCCATTTCACTCGTTTGGCTGTGGCGGCTGTCTCGTACCGAACTCAATACAGCCGAGCTTAACCCGGTAAGCCATACCGATGCTGTTTCCTGAACGGAAGCGGATGGTAACAGTTTGTCCTGACCATAAACCACGTAAAGATTTTATTCAGATGGAAACCATGCAGCCGACGATGGCCCCCGCGGCCATTCTTCTGAACAACGCCCATACGGATATTCCGGGCAACCCATCGACCGCAACCAGCAGCGCCATTGCCCTCAACGACCGCAGCAATGGCAAACCCCTGCGGGTTCTCTCCGAAGCCGACTGGCAGTTCTGGCAGGAAAACGGCTATATTGTTATCAAACAGGCTGTACCCAGAGAGCAGGCCGAACGGCTGGCTAATCTGCTTTGGGAGTTTGAAGAAAAAGACCCTAACGACCCCGCTACCTGGTACGCTCCGCCCCGCGCCGAAATGAAAATGAAGGAGTTGACCAACAGCGGTATGGTTGAACTGTACAACCACCCGTACCAGTGGGACAACCGGCAGAGCGAGCGCGTGTACGACGCCTTTGTCGACATCTGGGGCGTTGAAGAACTGTGGGTTACCATCGACCGGGCCAATCTGAATTTCCCGGTTCGGCCGGGGCACGAGTTCAAAGGGTTTATCCACTGGGACTACGACCCTGAAACCCGGCCGCAAAATGTGCAGGGCGTATTGGCCCTCGCCGACCAAACCGATGAGAACATGGGCGGTTTTCAGTGCATACCCGAGCTGTACCGGACCTACGACACCTGGAAACTGACCCAACCCGCCGACCGTGACCGGTTCAAACCCGACACTACCGGCTTTGAGCTGGTAAAAGTGAAGATGGAAGCGGGCGACCTGCTCATTTTCAACAGTACACTCCCGCACGGGATTCGGCCCAACCTCACCACCGACAAAGTGCGTATAGCCCAGTATATTTCAATGATGCCCGCGCAGGAAGACAACGAACCCCTGCGACAGTGGCGCATCACCTCCTGGCGCGACCGCGTGGCCCCCGAAGGCTACGCGTTTCCGGGCGACCCGCGCGGTTGGGAGAAAACGCGTTACCAAACCGCACCCCTATCACCACTGGGCAAAAAATTGCTCGGGTTAGATAGCTGGCACTAATTTGCTTTAATGCCATTTTAACAACATCGTCAGATGCTTTTAACGGGTAGGCCGGTAGTTTGGGCCGAAGGCAGGAGGTTCAGAAATGAGCGCCGGTCTTCGGCCCAATTGTCGTTTATACCAATCCGTTTATTGGTTTCCGAACATTCGGAAGCCACGCATCAGTTATGAAAAAACTGCTTTTTGCCGGGGCCCTGCTGGCCTCCCGAGCCGTGCCAGGCCAATCTGTTTCGCCGACAACCGCCCCGGCTGCCCGAGATAGTCTCAGCCACGCTGTCGAGGTTGTGCAACCCAAACCGGCACCGGTGGCCGACAAAAACGAGCTGAAATACAACCTGAATACATCGGGCACCCACTTTTTCAAGGTCACATTTCTAAACCAGACCTGGCTGCGGCTCAATCAGAGCAACCCAGGTACAACCGTTATTCAGGAAGCCAAACCCCAAACCCTCGATATTGGCCTCCGCCGAACCCGGATGCAGATGTTCGGGCAACTCAACGACCGTGCGTTCATCTATCTCCAGTTTGGGATGAACAACTTCAATTACCTGAACGGATTTCCGGGCTTCAATACAGCCGGTACACCCAGCAACCGGAAAATTGCGGCCTTTTTTCACGATGCCGTGGGCGAATACTTGGTTTTCCGCGATAAAGATTACCTGAAAGTAGGTGGTGGGCTCACCATTGTGAACGGCCTCTCGCGGTTTAGCCAGCCGAGCGTCAGTTCGATTATGAGCATGGATGTGCCGGTATTTGCCCAGGCCACCGTCGACCAAACCGACGAATTTTCGCGCAAGCTGACCGTATATGCCCGTGGGCAGGTAGGCAAAATCGACTACCGATTTGCCCTGAGCGACCCGTTTCCGATTCAAACCACTGGAGCGACGCCCCCGGCCCTCTCGTCGAACGCAACGTTTGCGCTGAAGGGGCACCACAAACAGGTTCAGGGTTTTGTGGCGTATCAGTTTCTGGACAAAGAGACGAATCAGACACCCGGCTACATGACGGGCACCTATTTGGGAAAGAAGCGAATGCTCAACCTCGAAGGCGGTTTCGTTTACCAGAAAAACGCCGTTTGGCACCGCGAAAACGTAGCCGACACCGTGTATCAGAACCTGAATTTGTGGTCGGTAGCGGCTTTTCTGGACATGCCGGTCAGCCCGGCGAAAGGCAGCGCGATCAACGCCTATCTGGGCTACTTCCATACTGATTACGGCAAAGACTACCTGCGTTTCAACGGCATTATGAACCCTGCCAGCGGCTCTACAGTTACGCTGCCGGGCGTATCGGGTATTCAGGGAAATGCCTTCCCGATGTTCGGAACGGGCAATGTGCTGTACAGTCAGGTCGGGTATCTGCTACCTCAGGATTTGCTGGGTCGGGGCAACGGTGCCCTGATGCCGTACGCGCAGGCGCAGATTGCCCGTTACACCCGCCTGACCGAGCCTCTGGGCGTGTACAACATCGGCCTGAACTGGCTCATTCGGGGGCACAACTCAAAAATGACCCTCGACTACCAGAATCGGCCTTACTACGGGACATCGGGCACGCAACTCGCCCCGGCGGGTCGTCGTGGTCAGCTGACGTTGCAATATCAGGTGTTTATTTAACGTGAGTTATATATAATACGCACGACAAAATCCCTGTCCTACAAGTAGTTGCTGACGCCAGGGCCTTCGACAGGCTCAAGCTGACATTCGGCTTGAGAGTCCCCAGTCAGCCTGAGCCTGTCGAAGGCCCTGGCGTCAGCCAATATGCATAATTCGCGTTATTTAAGATGTTTTTTAAGGTGTATTAGGCGTCTTCACGGGGACACAAAGCCGCAAGGGAGTCGACATCAGACTCTACCTTGCGGCTTTAATCGTTTCAGAAGTTGAGTAACGTGAATTATGCATAATGGATACCAATAGCGCGCGAACGACACGGATCGGGCAGATGTACGCCGATTCCCTGTATCAGTCCGCGAAAATGGGCTTAACCGGTGTCATCCGCGTGCCAATTCATCAATACTGCACAGCGGCTTTACCGTCCACCGCCAGACATAAAAAAACAGCACCCGTAACGCGGATGCTGTTTCCCAAATACAAACAAACTTCTGAGAGAATTTAGGGCACTTGGCACTGAATAATAGACTATAACCCTACAACAAAACATCCTTTACAAGGCAGGTTGCTTCCGGCGGGCCGCCAACGGGTGAGTCGACAAAGGTTTGTGCTCATCCAGATTGATAACGTTGAATTGGCCGCCAGCCAGTTGGAAATCGCGCTCGTAGTTATGTAGGTTCTCCATAACCGTATGGTCAACGTACCGGGCGTGGTGCAAATCGACGGTCACGCACTGCCCTTCCTGTTGCGGAATGGTGTCTAACTGCTTTTTGATGCTCAGATAATTGGTAAAAACCGCAGCCCCGTTGATTACCAGCGTATGTTGGTTACCGTTCGACTTCATGTACTGATCAGGATTGAAGAGGTACTTAAGCGGCAGCCCCAGCACAACCTGAATGATAAACTCGGCCACAATCCCAACGGCAATACCAATGAGCAAATCGGTGGCGAGGGTCGCAATGATGGTAACGACGAAGACAATAAGCTGCTCCGGCCCGATTTCGTACATGTGCCGAAACTCTTTCGGGTTGGCCAACCGGAACCCGACCGAGATCAGAATAGCCGCCAGAGCTGCTACCGGAACCAGCTTGATCAGCGGCACCAGTGCCACCACAAATACCAGCAAAAACAAGCCGTGGAAGAAATTGGCCCAGCGGGTTTTGCCGCCGTTGTTGAGGTTGGCCGACGAACGGGCCACTTCCGAAATCATGGGCAGGCCACCCAACAAAGCCGACACCATATTGCCGATACCAACGGCGGTCAGGTCGGCACTCAGGTTCGATTTGCGCTTGTACGGATCGAGCAGGTCAATGGCTTTACCCGTCAGTAACGATTCGAGCGAGCCAATAAGGGCAAACATAGCCAGGTATTTCAGGGCAATCGGCAAAAGGTCGCCAGACCAGGCCCCAAAATCAACGTTGAGCGCCAGCTTAAACTCACCGGGGTTTACCAGCGGCTTGATATCGCCATACTGCCGGGTGTCGGAGAGGTGGAAGTACAGGCCCAGCGCAATAGCCACGACCAAGACAACCAGTGCGGGCGGAATACGCTTGATGGTTGCGCTTTTGAGCATTGGCCAGCCAAACATAATCACTAGGCTCACAAACCCGATAACGGCCACATGCCACTCCATAGTGGCAATGCTATGGGGTACCATGGCAATCAGTTCGAGGGGCTCCTTGCCTTTCAGATCGGCTGGGTGAGCCCCTACCGCCAGGTGAATTTGCTTCGACATGATGATGATGCCGATGGCGGCCAGCATTCCGTGCACCGCCGAGAGCGGGAAGAAATCGGCCAGTTTAGCCACTTTCAGCACCCCAAACAGCACCTGCACAACACCCGCCACCAGAATAACCCCCAGCGCCAGCTTCCAGCCAATCTCTACATTTCCCCGACCGAGTTCTTCGACCGCCCCCGCTACAATCACAATCAAACCAGCCGCCGGACCTTTGATAGTCGGCTCAGAACCGGCAAAAAAGGCCACCACCATACCGCCTACAATGGCCGTCAGTACGCCCATAATCGGCGGAAAATTACTAGCCGACGCAATGCCCAGACTGAGAGGCAGCGCGATGAGTGAAACGAGAAAACCAGACAGTAGGTCCGACTGCCAGTTTTGCGTTAAACCAGCAAATCCTTTGGCAGGCACATAATGTGTAGGGGCTTTGGAAGTGGTCTCCATTACGTCAATTTAGATGTATTCCGTTCGTAAATGCCCTGCAACGTTCGGCCGGGCGAGTTAAGCCACCCTTAAGCCCATATTAAAAGAAGATTAATGAAAAAGGCGCTCCCTGCTTTCAGAACGGCTTACTGGCCCGGTCTTTAATCACTTCTTAAACTCACCTTAAGTACTTTTTAACTGGTGCCAATCACCTTTGCCCCCGTTCCTGGTATCAGGAAGTGCTAACGCCATGCAACCGTTTATGGAAACAAACCACTCTGGGTTCGACGAACACCGGGTCATTCACAGCCTCAAGCACTACCTACCCGCCCAAGCCCCGCTGAAAGACTTTGTTCACCACAATACACTCCATTCGTTTCAGGATCGGCCGTTTTTCGACGCCATCCGGTCGGCGTCTCAGGTGTTCGGCTACAAGGTAGCGCTGGCCCTGGATGAATACCGGGCAATGTACAGCAGTGGGCAGATCAGCCCCGTTGTGCTGAAAAAAGTAATTGTTGGGCACAAAGGCGAAGCCCGGCTCGAAAGCTGGCTCGAAAAGCTGCTCCAGAAACCCTACCCTGCCACCGGTACCCCGCGCATAGGCTCCCTGCGCAGCACCTGGAAAAAGCAATACCATATTGACCTCGACTCGCTGGTGCATCCGCTTCTGTTTCGGATTCTTTGCTCGTACCTCGATCAGGGCATCGCGATCTGGGGGTTTCCGGTAACCAACAGAACGTTTCTGGACGCCCTACGCGAGATGGAACGCCATAGCTTTACCAGCTTTTTCCGGACGCGCCGGGCCCGGCGGCTTTTGCTCGACGGCACCCCCTCCATCAGCGAGTTGCTCGCTCTGCTCGTGGGCGACGAAGCCCTGTACGAAACCTACCTCTTCGATGGGCAATTTGCGCATCAGGGCTGGTCGGGCATGGTGTCGGCCATTGAGGATGGCCCCCAAACTCTGCTCGACCGCCGGCAGCTCTCCCTGCACGACCTGATTACGTTTGAACTGCTACTCGAAATTGACGCGCTCGACGCCCATTTCGGTACCCAATGGCAACCCCTGAGCCAGAAATTAGCCCATAAACCGACCGACCTGTTTGCCAACGCCCCCGTTACCGAGCGCGACGAGGTACTGATGATGTGGCAGGAAGCGTTTGAGTGGAGCTATTACGATCAGGTGCTGGCGGGGATTCAGCAGAACAAACTCGCCCGCAAACAAACGCTCGGCAAAAGTTTTCAGGCCCTATTTTGTATCGACGACCGGGAGGAGTCGATGCGTCGGTATCTGGAACAGCTCGACCCTCGTTGCGAAACCTTCGGGACACCCGGTTTCTTCGGGGTTGAATTTTTCTTCCAGCCCGAAACCGGCAAATTCTACGAAAAAGTTTGCCCCGCTCCGGTTACGCCCAAGTACCTCATCAAAGAGCAGGGACGCACAACCAAGAAGCAAAAAGACGTGCATTTCAACAAGCACGCGCACTCGTTTTACAGCGGCTGGCTTATTTCGCAAACCCTCGGTTTCTGGTCGGCACTGCGGTTGTTCCTGAATATTTTCCGGCCTACCATGAGCCCGTCAATGGCGTCGTCGTTTCGGCACATGGATGGAGCGGCACGGCTGACTATTGAGCATAAACATCAGCACGCCCCCGAAAATGACCTACAGGTAGGGTTTACTGTACCCGAAATGGCCGACCGGGTCGAGGGAGTCCTCAAAAGCATCGGGCTGGTCAAAAATTTTGCCTCGCTCGTGTACGTAGTTGGGCATGGCTCCAGCACGATAAACAACCCCCACTACGCAGCCTACGACTGTGGTGCCTGCTCGGGGCGGTCGGGCTCGGCCAATGCGCGGGTACTGTGCTACATGGCCAACCACCCGCAGGTACGGGTGTTGCTCCACGAACGGGGTATTGACATTCCTGACGATACGCAGTTTGTAGGAGCCCTGCACGACACCACCCGCGACGAGATTGCGTTTTTCGACGATCAGGCGCTACAGGTTGGCAATCGGGAGTTCCACCAACTCAACCGGCAAACCTTCGCCGAAGCCCTCGACCTGAACGCCAAGGAACGGTCGCGCCGGTTCGAGTCGATTGATTCGAGCCTCACACCCGAACAAATTCACGACAAGGTAAAAATCCGGTCGGTGTCGTTGTTTGAACCGCGCCCTGAGCTCAACCACGCCACCAACGCTCTGTGCATTGTGGGTCGGCGGGCCATGACGAAGGGGCTTTTTCTGGACCGGCGGGCGCTCATGAACTCGTACAATTATGCCATTGACCCCGACGGCCACTATTTGCTCAATATTCTGAAAGCGGCCACGCCCGTTTGCGGAGGCATTAATCTGGAGTACTTTTTCTCCCGGATGGACAACCAGAAGCTGGGGGCGGGTACCAAGCTGCCGCATAACGTAATGGGCCTGATTGGGGTAGCCAACGGTATCGACGGCGATCTGCGGCCGGGCCTACCCAGCCAGATGATCGAGGTACACGACCCATTGCGGTTGCTGATGATTGTGGAGCATTACCCGGACGTAGTACTCGCTACCATCCAGAAAATTCCGGCGGTGTACGAGTGGTACAGCAACAACTGGATCAATCTGGTGGCGGTACACCCCGAAACCCGCGCCCTGTACGTGTTCAAAGCAGGCGACTTTGTCGATTACTATCCCCTTACCGACCACCTCGACGCCGTTGCCGACGTGGAACCGCTGGTTGAATCGAACGGGGAAAATTTCCCGGTCTTTATCCTCTCATAACCTTCCGGAATGGCTTCGTTACTTCCTTTCTTTGTTCTTTTGCCCCTCGCAGGCTACGTGGTCAGCCTGCTGGTTCCGGCCCGGCGCGAAACGCTTATTTCGCAGATTGCCGTACTCACCGTTGGCCTGCATCTGCTGGGGGCCGTGCTGTTTATGGGTGTCTGGCTACTGGACGGCCACCCTACGCTCGATGTAAAAGAGATTGTGTTGCTCCAGACAAGCGGCTACGAGTTTTTTGTCGACTTTGATTTCGACACGGTCACGGCGGTGTATCTGTTTGTGGGGGCGTTTCTAACGTTTCTGATCACGCGGTATAGCCGGGCGTACATGCACCGCGAAGCGGGCTACAAACGCTTTTTCAATACCATTCTCTTTTTCTATGTCGGGTACACGCTCACTATTTTGTCGGGCAACCTCGAAACCCTGTTTGTTGGCTGGGAAATTCTGGGCATCTCGTCATTTTTGCTGATTGCCTTCTACCGCGACCGGTATCTGCCGGTTAAGAACGCCGTAAAAGTGTTTTCGCTGTATCGCATTGGCGACGTGGGTCTGATTCTGGCCATGTGGATGAGTCACCACCTTTGGCATCAGAACACCACGTTTCTGCAACTGCGCAACTACGAGCTGGTGCATGAGCACCTGCAAAGCCACACCCTGATCGGGGTATTTATTTCGGTGATGATTCTGCTGTCGGCGGCCGTCAAATCGGCGCAGCTGCCGTTTTCGTCGTGGTTGCCCCGAGCTATGGAAGGCCCCACCCCGTCGAGCGCGATTTTCTACGGATCGCTATCGGTACACCTGGGTGTTTTTCTGTTGTTGCGCACCTATCCGTTCTGGGAGCAACAAGTGTCGGTACGGGTACTCATTGGGACCGTAGGCCTGTGTTCGGCCCTGGTAGCTACGGGTATTGCGCGGGTACAGTCGTCCGTAAAAAGTCAGATTGCCTACGCATCCATTGCACAGATTGGCCTCATGTTTATTGAGATTGCGGCCGGTTGGGGGCATCTGGCCCTATTTCACTTTGCGGGTAACGCGTTTTTGCGGACGTACCAATTACTAGTGTCGCCTTCGGTAGTAAGCTATCAGATTCGGGAGCAGTTTTATCATTTTTCACCGCATCCGCAGTCGATTGAGCGGTTTTACCCGAAAAAAATCGCGTACACGTTCTACATGCTTTGCCTTAAAGAGTGGAACCTCGACTCGTTCATGTACCGGTTTCTGTGGAATCCGCTCAAAGCAGTTGGCCGTCGGCTCGATTTTCTGACGCTCAATCGGGTGCTGCTTTTCTTTGTACCGATCTACGGGCTCGGTTTGCTCCTGTTGGTCAACGAAGATGCCCTCGCTCCCGACCTGGTGCACGCCCTACCGATGGTATTCTCGCTCATGGGGCTGCTGATGGTCCTGAAAGCCTTCACCGAACGCAAAAAAGCCCGGAAGAGCTGGGTTCTGATTCTGATGAATCACTTTTTTGTGGCGCTGGCCATCTCATTCAACGAGCATTTCCGGTTCGAACAGACCCTGCTGTACCTGAGCGGGATTGTGGTAGCTGGCATTCTTGGGTATGTGGTACTCACCCGCCTGAAAACGCTCGAAACCAGTATCGACCTCGGGCGGTTCCACGGCCATGCCTATAAACACCGGCTGCTGGCGTTCCTGTTTCTGCTCTGTTGCCTGGGGGTTTCGGGCTTCCCGATCACACCGACGTTTGTGGGCGAAGACCTCATTTTCACCCACATTCACGAGAATCAGCTGGCGCTGGCCTTCTTCACCGCGCTCAGTTTCATTGTCGATGGTCTGGCGCTTATCCGCATTTACGCCCGCGTTTTTCTGGGCCCACACGTACGGTCGGTATTCGATATGGCCTACCGATCGTCGTAATAAACGCATCCGGCCCGCCCGCCTTGCCGGGTACCGGCTACTTTCCTCGTTTTAACCAATTTGCCAGCCAGCCTGCCCTTGAGGTAGGCTGGCTTTTTCGGTTTTAACCCACAAAAAAGAAAGCATAAGCTGCCTTCCCTCTGGAAACAAAACACCGGTTTTAATCTATATTTAAGGCAAATTACTTTTACTACTTCTTTTTTAGTTGATTCAATTCATCCCCTAAATAGTAGTAAGTAGTCCGTTTAAATCAGTTTAATAGGTACAAATGGCTGATAACCGACGGCAACCGGCAGGATTATTGCCGGTCAATTTGTCGTACACGAAACCAATTTGGTACACGTAAAACTGTAGATTGTTTAATGACCCAGTAACCTTATTTCCTTTGTATGGCTCCTGATCTTCCTGTTCGTCACCCGACCGACCATATCCGCAAGGATCTGACGGCCTCGGTCTCGCTCTTTCTGGCCTCGCTCCCTCTTTGTCTGGGTATTGCGCTGGCCTCGGGCGGCCCCTCACTGTCTGGCCTCATTGCGGGCATCATCGGCGGCTTAGTAGTTGGCGCCCTTTCCGACTCCGAAGTGAGCGTAAGTGGCCCTGCAGCCGGTTTGGCTGTTATCGTCGCCGATGCCATCCGGTCGCTCGGCTCGTACGAGAGTTTTCTGGTCGCGCTGGTATTGGCCGGCCTTATTCAGTTAGTGCTTGGTTTTCTGAAAGCCGGGCGGCTCAGCAGTTTCTTCCCCAACTCAGTCGTGCGGGGGATGCTGGTGGGTATTGGCATTGTGATTATACTAAAGCAGATTCCGCACGCACTCGGTCGCGACACCGATTTCGAAGGTGATTTTGAGTTTCAGCAACTGGCCGACCGCGAAAACACCCTCACCGAACTGGTGCGGGCCTTTGCCGACCCGGCACCGGGGGCCGTTATCATCAGCGTGGTTTCGCTCGCCATTTTGCTCGGCTGGAGCGCCATGACCAACCGGGGCAATCGCTTTTTCGACTGGCTACCGGCTGCGCTGGTGGTGGTAGTTGCGGGCGTGGGCCTGAACCAGCTATTCCGGGTCTCGATGCCCGAGTGGTACCTTGGCGATTCGAGTGGCCACATGGTTCGGATTCCTGATCTGTCGGGGGCGAGTTTGTCTTCACTGATGAACTTCCCCGACCTGAGCGCCCTCGGCAGCGGACGTGTGTACGTAGTTGCCCTTACGTTAGCGCTGGTAGCCAGCCTGGAAGCCCTGCTCAACCTCGAAGCATCGGAGCGCCTTGACCCCCTCCGGCGCGTGCCCTCGTCGAGCCGCGAACTAGTGGCGCAGGGAATTGGCAACATCACGTCAGGGTTGGTCGGTGGCCTACCGGTAACATCGGTGGTCGTTCGGACCACAACCAACATCGTGAGTGGAGCCCAGACCCGGCTTTCTACGCTGGTGAATGGTGGTCTGTTGCTGTTATCTCTGTTTTTTGCCGGTTCTATCCTGAACCACATTCCGCTCGCGTGTTTGGCGGCCCTGCTCATTGTGGTGGGTGTTAACCTGATTAAACCCCGCGTGTTGGCGGCCATTTATGGCGAAGGCATGAGTCAGTTTATCCCGTTTCTGGTGACCGTAGTAGGCATCATTTTCACCGACCTTCTTATTGGTATCGCCATGGGCGCGGTGGTTGGTTTGTTGTTTGTGCTGTACACCAACTCGCAGGCTTCGTTCCGGGTGATTCGGGAGGGCAACAACGTACTCATCAAGTTTCAGCGCGATATGTACTTTCTGAGCAAGCCGCAGTTGAAAGAAGCCCTGCAATCGCTACGTCCCGGCGATTCGGTGCTCGTCGACGGCCGGTACGCTACGTTTGTGGATAGTGACGTGTACACCCTGCTGGTTGATTTTGCCGAGACGGCCAAAAATCAGGGAATAAAGTATGAATTGCGGCAGGTAACCCAACGGAAACGAAACGAACCCACCTATGCGCCCATTTGATCGCTTATTGCTCATGAATAAAGCCTGGGTTCAGGATCGTCTTGAACTCAACGACGGCTACTTTGATACCCTTTCGTCGGGGCAGAAGCCCGACTTTCTGTGGATTGGCTGTTCCGACAGCCGCGTAACGGCCGAGCAGATTACCGGTGCTGACCCCGGCGAGATGTTTGTTCACCGCAACATTGCCAACCTGGTGGTACCCGGCGACCTGAACACCTTGAGCGTAGTGCAGTATGCCGTTGAGGTGCTACAAGTGACCGACGTGATTGTGTGCGGCCATTACGAGTGCGGGGGCGTGAAAACAGCCATGGCCGGTACCAAACTGGGCCTGATTGACGGGTGGCTGGATAATATTGCCCGGGTAAAAACCATGTACCAGGCCGAACTCGACCAGATTGCCGATGACCACGAACGGTTCGACCGGCTGGTGGAACTGAACACGCAGGAGCAGGTACGAAATCTGGCCGCTACCGATAGCGTCAAGAAAATGTGGGCGAGTCATACCATTCCAAACCTGCACGGCTGGGTATTTAACCTGCGCACGGGTCTGATCAAAGACGTCATTAACCTGTCACCGCCGGGGGTGTAGTCGCCCAATCAGAGCCCCAACCTGCCCGGTGGCCGTTGCCTAATCAGAAGTTGCCCGTCAGAATGTGTATTTTTGACGGGCATTTTTACATTCAGACACTTGAATTTACCCCGTATAGTCGTCATCATCCCGGCCTTCAACGAAGAGAACTCCGTGGGCAACGTAATCCGTGAAATCCCGGCCGATTACGTGCAGGAGGTGATCGTGGTCAATAATAACTCCAACGACCAAACCGCCGTTGAGGCCCGCCGGGCCGGGGCTACCGTGCTCGACGAACCCGTGCAGGGCTACGGACGGGCCTGCCTGACCGGCATTGCTTATGCTCAGAATTTAGAACCAAAACCCGACGTGGTCGTTTTTCTGGATGCCGACTATTCCGATTATCCCGCCGAATTGCCGCAGGTAGTGGCTCCCATTCTGAACGAGGGCTACGACATGGTAATTGGTTCGCGGGCGCTGGGCAATCGGCAACGGGGTTCGATGACTCCGCAACAGGTGTTTGGCAACTGGCTGGCAACCACCCTGCTCCGATGGTTGTACAACGTTCGGTACACGGATCTGGGGCCATTTCGGGCCATTCGGATGGACCGGCTGCTGGCCCTCGACATGCGCGACCAAACCTACGGATGGACGGTTGAGATGCAGTTGAAGGCCGCCAAACAAAAAATGCGGATCACGGAAGTTCCGGTGAATTATCGCAAACGGATTGGGTTCTCGAAGATTTCGGGAACCGTCAAGGGAACGGTACTGGCTGGCTATAAAATTCTGACGACCATTTTCCGGTATCTGTAGTGGATTGATGGCCGTGTTGCCGGTACTCTCAGTACTGGACATTACATGTTAGACACTAGACGTTAGACCTCCAGGCAAAAAGGTAGTAAGTCTAGTGTCTGAAGTCCGAATGTCCTGTACTGAAGCCGGTACTAACGCTCCAACTGAATCCAACTGAATACGCATTGACAACCTATGGAAGTACTTGTTTTGATTTTGTACGGTCTGGCGCTGCTGCTGCTGTTTCTCTATAACCTGGGGCAGTTGAGCCTGATTATTACGTACCTCCGTACAAAACAAACACGGCAGGATAACATCCGCCCGGCCAACGCCATTCCGTGGGATCAGCTGCCGCCCGTAACGGTGCAACTGCCGGTGTACAACGAGCTGTACGTTGCCGAGCGCCTGATCGACTCGATGGTGAAACTCCGCTACCCGGCCGACAAACTCGATATTCAGGTCCTCGACGACTCAACCGACGAAACCGTCGAAATCATTGCCCGGCGGGTGGCTTTATACCGGGAACAGGGGGTTCCGATCCGGCACATTCGCCGACCTGAGCGCAAAGGCTTCAAGGCGGGCGCGCTGGCCTACGGGCTTACCCTCACCGACGCACCCTTTGTGGCTATTTTCGACGCCGATTTTGTTCCCGACCCCGATTTTCTGCTCAAAACCCTGCCTAACTTCGCCGACCCGAAAGTGGGCATTGTGCAAACCCGCTGGGAGCACCTCAACGAAGATTTTTCGCTCATTACGCAGTTGCAGGCCTTTGGGCTCAACGCGCACTTTACCATTGAGCAAAGTGGGCGGTATGCGGCCAATCTGTTTGCCAATTTCAACGGCACGGGGGGCGTGTGGCGCCGGGCGGCCATCGACGATGCGGGCGGCTGGCACGCCGACACCCTCACCGAAGACCTTGACCTGAGCTACCGGGCGCAACTCCGGGGCTGGAAATTCAGCTACCGCGAAGACGTAACCTCACCCGCCGAGCTGCCCGTAGCTATGGATGCCCTCAAGTCGCAGCAGTACCGCTGGATGAAAGGAGCCGCCGAGGTGGCCCGCAAAATGTACGGTACGGTGTTGCGCACACCGGGCATTCCGCTTAAAACCAAGCTTCATGCCGGTATGCACCTGTTTAGCAGTGCCACGTTTATCCTGGTACTGGTGCTGGGCGTGCTGAGCGTGCCGCTGCTTTACATCCGGGCGCGGCACCCTGAGTGGGAAGTCGTTTTTTACATCATCAATTTCTTCCAGCTCAACCTGTTTATTCTCATCTCGTTTTATGGAATTCCGTACGTTTTGTACTCCCAAAAACGCAAGGCGATGGTGGCATTTTACTTTCCGATGTACTCATCGCTCATGATGGGGCTATCGTTGCACAACACCATTGCGGTACTGGAGGGGTATCTGGGCAAGAAAACACCGTTTGTCCGAACCCCGAAGTTCAATGCCAACAAAGCCGGCGATTTATGGCAAACCAACAAGTACATAGGCCGACAAATTACGTGGCTCACCGTAGCCGAGGGGCTGCTGGCGCTTTACTTTGTAGGCGGGCTGGTACTGGCCTTTTATGTGCAGGACTTCCGAATGTTTTTTCTGCACATCATGCTGATGGTTGGGTTCGCTATGGTTTGTTATTACTCGCTGAACCACTCGTTTACGATTCGCCGAACCACTACCCTGCCGTCGGCCAGCCCCATGCCCCAGCCCAGCCAGTCGGTACCGATCTGAGTGGTTGCTGTGCCCGGCCGCTCCGCCTTCCGAAGCGGCACCTTTTACCATGACCGTAACCCCAATCCGTGTAGGCTGGCTCATTCTGTCGTCGGCCCTGTTTGTTTTACTGGCCTACACCCTTCAGCGAACCCAGTTTGCGGGCCTGCTAGGCTTGTATTTTCTGGCTGTTTGGGGATACTCGCTGCGGGTTAATTCGCTACCGGATACCAGCACCCACCCCGACCGGTTTCTGATGGCTGCGGCCGTGCTGTTTCGGGTATTGCTGCTACTGGCTCCGCCCAACCTCTCCGACGATTACGCCCGATTTATCTGGGATGGCCGGTTGCTCATTCACGGCTTTAACCCGTACTTGTATTTGCCCCGATCGCTGGTAAGCTCCAACCTGGCAGAAGCCGCCAACCTCACACCCGATCTGTTTGCCCGACTCAACTCACCCGATTATTTTACGGTGTATCCTCCACTCAATCAGGCGTTTTTCGGATTGGCGGCCTGGCTTGGGGGCGATAATCTCACGGCTTCAGTTATCTGGCTCCGGGTGCCCATCCTGCTCGCTGAACTGGGCACCATTTTTCTCTTGCCCAAACTGCTGCAACGGCTAGGCCGCAACCCCGACCTGGCTTGTTTGTACACCCTCAACCCGCTCGTCATTCTCGAACTGACGGGTAATGTTCATTTCGAGGGCGTGGTGATTTTCTTTTGCATCGGAGCGGTTTGGATGCTCAAAGAGATTAAAGCCAATTCAGTAAATGGAGCCCCAGAGATGTCATCTCTCGATGTAGACTCTAATTTGGGAAATCAAGCTCCAGAGATGACATCTCTTCAAACAGACTCTGGCACGGGGGCTCGATTCCCAGAGATGTTATCTCTCGATGCACCCCCAGCTAATCAGCGCCCGAAGTCGCCCGGTGGGCGTATCCGGGCGCTGATTAGCTCGGCCATTCTGCTGGGTCTGGCTGTCTCGACCAAGCTACTGCCTTTGCTGGGATTACCCTTGCTGATTCGATACCTCGGCTGGAAACGGGGGCTTTTGTACAGCACCCTTGTCGGCATCATCACCGGGTTACTCTTTCTGCCGTTTACAAGCGTGGAACTGGTGCAGAATGTAGCGTCGAGCATCAACCTCTATTTCCAGAAATTTGAGTTCAACGCCAGTGTGTATTACCTGATTCGGGAGGTTGGGTACTGGCTAATGGGGTATAACGTGATTCAGACCGTTGGGCATTGGCTCCCGGTAGTCACACTTGGGGGCATTGGCTGGCTCGCGTTCCGGGCGCGTACCCTCACTTACGGGATTCGGCTGTTGCTCTCGCTCACGCTATACTTCGCCCTGGCCACCACCGTTCACCCCTGGTACTGTACCCTGCTGGTGGCCGTTTCTCCCTTTACACCGTTTCGATACCCACTCGTGTGGTCGGCCCTGATTTGGATATCGTATGCCACCTACCAAACCGAAGACTACCGCGAAAACCTCTGGCTGACAGCCGCCGAGTACATAGCGGTGCTGGCCGTCGGGCTGGCAGAGTGGTGGCGCTACCGACAAAGCAAGCCCTCGGCGATGAATCAGATCGGCAAAAAATACATCGGATAGTACTATTTTTGGTTTTACCTCGCGACAGGACCAGCCGTGAGGTAGTCAATCATCAAACAACATGGAACCAATCTTTGCCACCGAGCGTACCCGCGCCCTGATGCCGCGCATCCGGGAGTTTGTGCTCAACGAACTCGTCCCGCTCGAAACCACCGATCACCTGACCGGTAATTTCTCCAAAGTTGCCCGAATTCTCGATCAGAAACGCGAGCTGGTGCGGAAGGCCGGGCTTTGGGGCCTGCAACATAGCGAGACCGAAGGCGGCCTGGGATTGTCGCTCTGCGAGTTTGGGCAGGTGAGCGAGGTGCTGGCCTGGACACCCTTCGGCCACTACACCTTCAATTGCCAGGCCCCCGACATTGGCAACATGGAGCTGATGCATAAGTATGCCTCTGAAGACATCAAAAACCGGTTTCTGGAGCCACTGAAAGAAGGCCATATCCGGTCGTGCTTTTCTATGACCGAGCCTGAGTTTGCGGGCTCCAACCCGACTCAGATGGGCACCGTGGCCGTTTGTGATGGGGATGAGTACATCATAAACGGTCACAAATGGTTTACCTCCTCGGCCGATGGGGCCGCGTTTGCCGTGGTCATGGCCGTAACCAACCCCGATGCGGCTCCGCACAAACGCGCCAGCATGATTGTGGTGCCTACCGATACGCCCGGTTTTGAACTGGTCCGCAACATCTCGATCATGGGCGACCCCTCCGACCACTGGGGTAGCCACGCCGAAGTGCGCTACACGGATGTCCGCGTACCCGTCGATAACCTGATTGGGGGTGAGGGTATGGGCTTCCTGCTGGCTCAGGAACGGCTGGGACCGGGCCGGATTCACCACTGTATGCGCTGGATTGGCATTGCCGAGCGTTGCTTCGATCTGATGTGCCGCCGGGCAGCCACCCGCGAAATGGAGCCGGGCGTGATGCTGGGCGAAAAGCAGTTTATTCAGGGCTTCATTGCCGAAAGTCGGGCCGAAATTGATGCTTCCCGGCTGATGGTGCTCCGCACCGCCCGCAACATTGATGAACAGGGGGCTGCGGCCGTGCGCAACGAGATTTCGACCATCAAGTTTTTTGTGGCCAACATGGTGCTGCGGGTAATTGACCGGGCCATACAGGTACACGGCGCACTGGGCGTCACCGACGATGTGCTGTTGGGCTGGTACTACCGGCACGAGCGCGGAGCCCGTATTTACGACGGAGCCGACGAAGTGCATAAAACGGCCCTTGCCCGGAGCATTTTAAAGAACTACGGATTGGATACCCGGAAGAAAGTTTGATTATGACTCCCCAGGACACTGCCAAACCCGTGCGGACGGGCGAAGAACTAAATCAGGCCACGTTGCAAACCTATTTCGATGAGCAGCAAACCGGCATCGGCCCCATCGTGGAAATTGCTCAATTTCCGGGCGGGTACTCCAACCTGACGTACCTGCTCCGTACCGAAACGGGTGAGTACGTGCTGCGTCGGCCTCCGTTCGGGGCTAAAGACATCAAAGGAGGGCACGACATGGGCCGGGAGTTCCGGGTGTTGTCGCTGTTGCAATCGGCGGGGTACGGTCGAGCCCCGAAGCCGGTGGTTTTCTGCGAAGACGAAGCCGTGATGGGCTGTCCGTTCTACGTGATGGAGCGGGTACCGGGTATCATTCTACGAGCGCAAACGGCTCCCAAAATGGGGCTCTCGTCCGACACCCTGCGCCATTTGTCGGAGCGGCTCGTAGACGAACTGGCCACCCTGCACGCGCTGGATATTGGGCCAACAGACCCAGCGCGGCCCGCCCTGATTCAACTGGGTAAACCGGAGGGCTACATTCGGCGGCAGGTAGATGGCTGGCACAAACGCTATCTGGCCTCCCAAACCGACGAGCTACCCGCCATGACCGAGCTGGCCCGCTGGCTCGATCAGACGATGCCGACCGAGAACCCGCCCACCTTACTCCACAACGATTTCAAATACGATAACGTGGTTTTGGCCCCCGACCTGTCCGATATTCGGGTGGTGCTGGACTGGGAGATGTGTACCGTTGGCGACCCACTCATGGACGTGGGTACGGCCCTCTCGTACTGGGCCGAAGCCGACGACGACCCGTTCCGCAAATCGTTTAACCTGACCTGGCTCCCCGGCAACCTCACCCGGCAGCAATTTGCCAACCGGTATGCCGAACGCTCCGGCCGAGACGTGTCTAACCTGCTCTATTATTACGTATTTGGCCTGTTCAAAAATGCGGTCGTAATCCAGCAGATTTACGCCCGTTTCAAAAAGGGCCTGACCACCGACGAACGCTTTGCGGGCCTGCTTGCCGGGGTACAAGCCCTCTCGCGGCATGGGGTGGAGGCAGTGGAGAAGGGGCGGTTGTAGCTTCGCTACACACAGGTTGAGAAGACGTCACTTTAGTTCGATACTATGCTCACCTAGATGAATAAGCAGGTATGAAAATAATTCCGATACTTCGCTGCAACGACTTGAAAGAGGCTGTTGCTTTTTATACGAATGTTCTTGATTTCACTTTAAAGTATCCCAATGACTCGGATAATAAATGGGCAATTGATTTAATCAAGAACGACGCAGAAATACTACTTACCAGTATGGACGGGACACCTCGAATTGCCATAATCGTTCGAGTTGATGACGTCGATGCGCTATTTAAAAAATATATTGACCGAGGCCTAACCGTCCCAAACAACCCCGATTCACCCGTTCATAACGCCCCGATAAATCAGACTTGGGGAATGAGAGAGTTTTACGTAAATGACCCGAGCGGAAACACGTTAAGGTTTACCGCACCAATTGATTAACACTTCACTTGTATTAAACTTCTGGAAAAAACGAACGTACAACAGCGGCTGGGTTCAATGGCGGTTTCAGTAGCCGATTGGCTCCGGCTCTAGACTGGACGTTCGTAATCGGGCTTGATGTTCATTGGACACCATACCTACAATAAGCCCTAAACCGTTAGCAAACGCCTACCCAGCCAACTATCTGTTGCTGAAGTTCTGCTCCTTGACGCTGAGGTAGCCTTACCGTTTTTGCACAAGGGCTCCCACGAACGCTTTGCAGGCCTGCTTGCCGGGGTACAAGCCATCTCGCGGCATGGGGGAGCTAAGCAATTTATCATGTTTTTGTAACCTTACTATAGACAAAAACCTGTAGCGCTTGTGTATATTGGATGCGATTCATTTTTCGCATCCGACTGTTTACGAGCATTTATCCAATTTTTTATGCCCTAAAATGCAACAGTCGACGTCCCTTGCGTCGTATAGGTATATGGAGGGAAAGGGAGGCAGCGGTATCCACACAGCCAGTAGCGATTCACCTTGGCAAACCAGCTTCAACGGTGACGCTTTCAGATTAGCAAATGCCTGAGCATAAGCCAAGTAGGCTTATGCCATTTTTATAATCAGTAACACCGTTCAGAGCCGTGAAAAATACAATTGTCCTTGCCTCCATCATAGGCTTGCTTATTGCCTGCTATGCTTGTACCGAGCAAACTGCATCTGTCAATGTAGACCCCTATACAGCTGTTAAAGCCAAATTTGGCACCCGGATAGACCTTAACAACTTGTTGAACTACGCCAATCAGCCGGTTCCCTCCTACATCACGAAGAATAACAGCCGGAACACCTCCATAACCGATGCCAAGGCAACGCTGGGGCGGGTGCTGTTTTATGATAAAAGTTTAAGTATCGATAATTCCATTGCCTGTGGTAGTTGCCATAAGCAGGAATTTGCCTTCAGCGATACAGCCCTGGCGAGCCGTGGTGTACAGGGTGGTCTCACAAGTCGGCACTCGATGCGTATCATCAATGCGCGCTTTGCGGATGAAGCTAAATTCTTCTGGGACGAGCGAGCCGCCAATTTGGAAGCCCAAACCACCAAACCCATTCAGGACCATGCCGAAATGGGATTTAGTGGACAAAACGGCCGCCCCGATCTCAACAGCCTCATCAATAAATTAAACGGTATCGATTACTACAAAGAGTTGTTTCAGTTTGCATACGGTACCCCAACCGTAACCGAACAACGATTACAGGAAAGTCTCGCCAGCTTTATTCGAAGTATTCAGTCGTTTGATAGCAAGTTCGACATTGGCAGGGCTACCGCACCCAATGATGGAGCGCCCTTTCAAAACTTCACCCCGCAGGAAAACATGGGCAAACAGCTATTCTTGCAGGCCCCTGTGTTCGATGCCACAGGTAGCCGGGTCGGGGGCGGTTTTGGCTGTCAGGGTTGCCATCGGGCACCCGAATTTGATATTGACCCCAACAGCCGAAACAATGGCGTGACGCGACCGCTCAACAATGTCGGCGGTCCAGATTTACTGATTACCCGCTCGCCAACACTACGAGATGCCGTTAATACCACGGGGGGGTCAAACGGCCCATTTATGCATTCGGGCGCCTTCGTTACATTGCCAACGGCCATTGGTCATTATAATATTGTTGATGTTTTGGCGGGGAATACTAACTTGGACCCACGACTGAGACCCGGTGGTAACGGCCAACGTCTGAACATGACGCCAACCGAATTGAGCGCCCTTGTCGCTTTTATCAGAACACTATCAGGAAGAAACGTTTATACAGACGTGAAATGGTCTAACCCCTTCTAAAGCCCCGAATGAAATTCCTCACCGACCGACCCGACATTACCGCCCCCAAAACAGTTGAGCAGTACAATCAGCTCAAGAACCTGCTGAGCGCGCTAAACCAAAAGCAATTGACGCCCGACATCATTGCGCTGATTGACCGAGAAATTGACCACATCAATTACGCAAACGATACAGGTAAAAAGCTGGAAAAATCGGTAAAGGCTGCGGAGAACCAAATCATTAAGGCTGTTGAGAAGGAGCTAAAAATTGTTCCCAGAAACTATTACAAAAAGCTCTGGACCGCCTTCGGGTTTACGGCTTTTGGGCTACCAATAGGCGTCTCTATTGGTCTGTTACTCAAAAATATAGGCCTATTAGCGTTGGGGCTGCCTATCGGGATGGTGATTGGCTTCTTGGTAGGTTCGAAGCTGGACAAAAAGGCAGCCGAAGAGGGGCGTCAGTTAGATTTCGAGGTCAAACTCTAAGCCACCACATGCAGGCCCTCGTTCAACCCTACCAGTCGGCGTGGAAGTTGGAATTTGACCGTCTGAAAAACGTGTTGGAGCGCGCACTGGAGGGGTTCGCTGTTGATATTCAGCACGTAGGGAGTACGGCCGTACCCGGCCTCGTGGCCAAGCCTATTCTCGACGTCGACATTATTATTCACGACAAACCGTTGCTGGAGCCCATCGACCAAACTCTGCAACAGCTTGGCTACCGTAGCCGGGGCGAACAGGGTATTCCGGGGCGTTTTGCGTTTCGGCAAAGCGGAGTGACCACCCCTCACACGGCCGACGGTCGGGCCTGGATGGAGCATCACCTGTACGTTTGCTTTGCCGATAGCCTGGCCTTAAAAAATCATATCCTCTTCCGCGACGCCTTGCTTCAAGACCCAAAGCTGACCGAGGCTTACGCCCAATTGAAGTTAAACTTAGTGAGCCAACCCGGCATGACTCGCGAGCGGTACACAACCCTGAAAACTGAGTTTATCCTCTCGGTTCTGAACACCGCCGGGCTGGGCCAACACGAGTTGGCAGCCATTCAGGAGGCAAACAGGTAAGTGCGTATGCCTGATACAGCTTTCAGGCCTGGCAACTGTAGCGCAAAAACAACCGAACAACCAACTCTTACTCCCGCCGGAACCGATACAGGTACGGAGCTTTGTTCTGAGCGCCGGTAAACTTCTTTTCCAGACGTTCCAGTACGTTCAGGTCGAGTATCTTTTTCTGGAAGTTGTTGCGGGCAAAGGGCCGGTCATACACGGCCTCGTACAGCTCCTGCACCTCGCGCATGGTGAAGGTTTCGGGAAGTAGGTTAAACCCGATGAGTTTCTGATCGAGGTTTTGTCGGAGGGCTTCTAGGGCATAACCCACCATCTCGTTATGATCCATAATTAGGGTGGGCAATTCCTTCACGTTGTACCAGTCGACCGAATCGTCGAGCTCGGTTTTTTGGGGCGACACTTTATTAATATCGACCAGTGCATAGTAGCCAATCGACACAAAGCGTTTACCGAGCCACCCAATATTGGCATCGTCCAGAATACCTTTAGCTACCCACTCATCGCGCACCTCCGCAAGCTCCTCAAACACCTCCCGATTCACGCGGTCTGGTTCCCCAAACACGCGGTACTGCTCCAGATAGATGTCTTTCAGGCCGGTGCGCTCTTCCAGGATCCGTTTGGCGGCCCCATCAATCCCCTCTTCATGCTTGATAAACCCACCCGGCAACGTCCAGAACGAGCGACTCATGTTGATTTGGGACGCCAGTACCTTCAATTCTAAATCTTTATAGCCAAAGATGACGCAATCGATGGATAGCTGATGGATAAAGGCCTGTTCGTCGAATAGTTTCATGGGGGATGCCTGGTCTGGTGGCAAAATTATCGGTTATCCTGACTTAAGCCGCTTGCCGAAATAGTATTCTTCAAAGACAAATTACAGACAATTTTTATTGTCTATTTATCAGACAATAAAAATTTACCTTCTACCTTTGCTCTACCCTTAGCCTGCAAGGAGCAGGTCGTCACTCACTTAGCCTATCTCCATGCATGAAGCGAGTCATCAAAATTGTTCTGTGGTCAGTACTTAGCCTTTTGGTGCTATTAGGTGCTGCCGCAAGCCTGTTCATCTACAAAGTCAAAAACGGTTTCCCGGTATCATACGAGACTGAAGCGCCCCAAATCGACTTCCCGGCCGGTAAACGGGCCATTTTGCTCTTTTCAAAAACAACCGGCTTCCGGCACGGTGCATCGATTGATGCTTCCAAGCCCGTGATCAAAGCCCTGGCCGAGAAAAACGGCTGGTTTGTGTATGAAACCGAAGAGGGGGGCGCGTTTAACCCGGCCCAACTGGCCAAGTTCAGCACGGTTATTTTCAACAACTCAACCGGGGAGGTCATCAACGACGAGCAAAAACGAGCCCTGGAGCAGTACGTCGAAAACGGCGGCAGCTTACTGGGTATTCACGGTGCCGGCGACGACTCGCACCACTGGGACTGGTATGAGCAAAATCTGCTGGGAGCCAAGTTTTCGCACCACCCCATCGACCCGCAATTTCAGGTGGCTGATGTGCAGCTCGATCCGCAGCGCAACAGCCTATTCAGCAAGTTACCCTCCCGGTGGTCGCACTCTGACGAGTGGTACGTCTTCTTCGAAAACCCGCGCCAGAAAGGCTTCAACATCATCTATACCATCAACGGCGACGCCATCAATCCAAGCGGTAATATCCTGTTTGTGACTTCCAAGAACTTCGGCATGGGGAAAGACCATCCGGTGGCCTGGTACAAACAGACCGGCAAAGGCAAAACCTTTTACACCTCGATGGGCCACAACGAGACGGCCTGGCAAAACCAAAACTTTGTGAAGCTCCTCGAAACGGCTTTGCAATGGACGAACAACCAGTAATCAATAATTTCTACTTCCTATGAAACAGCTATTTAGCTTCGGCCGGTGGGCATTTGTGCAGGCGCTTATGCTGCTGTGCACAAGCTACGCGTGGGCGCAGGCTCCCAAAATCAACGTACTGGTTTTCAGTAAAACAGCCGCGTTTCGCCATCAGTCTATTGAAGCCGGGAAGCCTGCTTTAACCAAGATGGCCAAAGAAAAAGGATTCGGGGTGAGCTTCACTGAAGATGCGACTCAGTTCAGTGAGCAGAATCTGAAAAAGTACAACGCCGTTGTTTTTCTGAACACTACGGGCGACATCCTCAACGACGAACAGCAGGCCGTTTTTGAGCGCTACATTCAGGCGGGTGGCGGCTACGTGGGTATTCATGCGGCTACCGACACCGAGTACGACTGGCCCTGGTACGGCAAACTGGCCGGTGCCTATTTTCTGGACCACCCCATGACGCCCAGCAATGTGCAGAAAGGTAAATTCATCGTTAAGCTCAAAAACCACTGGGCCACCAAAGGGATGCCCGACGAGTTTGAGCGTACCGATGAATTTTACAGCTTCAAGGACATCTCGCCCAAAATCAACGTCGTACTCACCATTGACGAGAAGAGCTACGTTGGCGGCAAAAACCCCGATTACCACCCCATGAGCTGGTATCAGGAGTACGACGGCGGCCGGTCGTTCTATACGGCCATGGGGCATACCGATGAGTCATTTTCGGAGCCGCTTTTCCTGAACCACCTGTGGGCGGGCATTCAGTACGCGGCCGGTGGCGATGCCCCCAAACCGCTGGATTACAGCAAGGCACGTCCCGAAGAAAACCGCTTTACCAAAGTGGTGCTGGAAGAAAAACTGGATGAACCGGTGGAACTGACCTTGCTCGACAAAGACCGGGTGCTGTTCATCCAACGCAAAGGCGAGGTGCGGCTTTACAACAACAAAACAAAGCAACTCAAAACCATTGCTAAGCTGCCGGTTAGCCTGAAGTATGTCAACAAAGAGGGCAAAGAGTCGGTAGCAGAAGATGGTCTTCTGGGCCTGAACAAAGACCCTAAGTTCGCGCAGAATGGCTGGGTGTATCTGTTTTACTCATCCACAAAGGGCTCGTACAACGTGCTGTCGCGGTTTACGATGAAGGGTGACGAACTCGTGCTGGATTCGGAAAAGGAAATGCTGAAGGTGGATACGCAGCGCGAAGAATGTTGCCACACGGGCGGTTCTATTGACTGGGACCGCGAGGGCAACCTCTACCTGAGCACAGGCGACAACACTAACCCCCATGCCTCAAATGGCTACAGCCCCAGCGACGAGCGGCCGGGCCGCAGCCCGTGGGACGCCCAGAAATCAAGCGCCAATACCAACGATTTGCGAGGTAAGATCATTCGGATTAAGCCCCAACCCGACGGTACGTATACCATTCCCGACGGCAACCTCTTCTCGAAAGGAGCCGACCCGTCGGACCGTGCCAAGACCCGCCCGGAAATCTACACGATGGGGCACCGGAACCCGTACCGCATCGCGGTTGATCAGAAAACGGGTAAGCTTTACTGGGGCGATGTAGGCCCCGACGCATCCAAGCCCGACCCAAACCGTGGCCCGGCAGGTACGTGTGAATTTGGGCAGGCATCGACCGCCGGAAACTACGGTTGGCCGCACTTTGTGGGCGACAACAAGGCGTACAATATCTACAATTTCGCCACCAACCAGTCGGGGCCGAAATGGGATGTGCTCAAGCCCCTCAACAACTCGCCTAACAACACGGGCCTGATTGAACTGCCCCCTGCCAAGGGCGCCATGATTTGGTACACCTACGGCAAAAGCGAGGAATTCCCGCTGCTGGGTAGCGGTGGTTGCAACCCAATGGCCGGTCCCGTTTATAATCGGGATCAGTTCGCGGCTGCACCACGGGCATTCCCGGCTTACTACGATGGTAAATTCTTTGCCTACGAGTGGATGCGCGGCTGGGTAATGGCTGTCAGCTTCGACAAAAACGGCAATTATGCCTCTATGGAGCGGTTTATGCCGAGCTACAAGTTCAGCAACCCAATGGACATGGAGTTTGCCGAAAACGGCGACCTCTACATGCTCGAATACGGCTCCGGCTGGTTTACCGCCAACGACGACGCCCGCCTGATTCGGATTGAGTACAATGGTGGCAATCGCAAACCACAAATCCAGATGGCCGCCAACCAAATGGGCGGGGCGGTGCCTTTCAACCTGAAGCTCAACGCCAAAGGCACCACCGATGCCGACGGTGATGTGTTGAAGTACACCTGGAAAATCACCTCCAAAAACGGATTTGCCAAAGCCTTTACCACACCCGATGCCAACCTGACACTGGCCAAAGCGGGTACGTACAAAGCCGTGCTGACGGTTGACGATGGTAAAGGGGGCATCAATACACAGTCGATGGAGATTACGGCCGGCAACGAGCCGCCGATGCTGAGCCTCGACATGCCCAAAAGCAACAAGTCGTTTTACGTAGCCAACAAGCCGTTCAGTTATGACATCAAGGTCTCGGATAAGGAAGATGGTACGCTGGGCAAGGGCATCGACCCCGAAAATGTATCGGTCAGCATTGATTACCTGTCCGAAGGCTTCGATAAGAACATGATTGCGATGGGGCACCGGTCGGCCGATGCGAGTGCGGCCTTTGCCACCGGCAAAAAACTCATTCAGGGCAGCGACTGTATGGCTTGCCACAGCGTCGATAAAAAATCAATTGGGCCTACCTACCGCGATGTAGCTATGAAGTACAAGGGCGATAACGGAGCCCTGGAGCGACTGACCAAGAAGGTAATCTCCGGCGGCAGCGGTGTTTGGGGCGAAACGGCCATGGCGGGTCACCCACAGCTTGCCACGGGCGATGCTTCGGAAATGGTGAAGTATATTCTGAGCCTTGCCAACGAGAAGCCCAAAGCCAAATCGCTGCCAACCAGCGGCTCATACGTGGCCAAAGCACCGGCATCGGACAAGGGCAAAGGTGTTTATATTGTGCGGGCGGCTTACGAAGATCAGGGTGCTAACGGCCTCCCCTCGCTTCGTTCGGAGCAGACCTTTACACTCCGCAACGCCCAAATGGATGTGCACGGATTCGACGTGTACAACGACGTTAACAAAATGGCTTTCGGCGGCAACAATCTGGCTATTCCGGCAAAGTCGGGGTCATATATTGGCCTCAAAGACGTTGACCTGAACGGTATCAAGGAGTTGACGCTTGCGGCTACGGCCCCCAAACCCCAGCTCAATGCGGCTGGCGGACTGGTAGAACTTCGGTTAGACAGCCCCACCGGCAAGGTCATTGGTAAGTCGGAGTTTCTGGAGCCTTCCGACAAAATGGACTTCACGCCCAAAATGCTGGCGGTGCCCATCACAGCACCCGTTACCGACGGGAAACTGCACGATATTTATGCCGTTTTCCTAAACCCCAAAGCAGAGGGATCGCTTATGGTGGTGATGGGCACTGAGTTCAAACTCGCCGGTAGTGATGCACCTGCCCCAACCGCTACCCCAGCCGAAGCAACGGCATCGACCGATTTCTTCACCGGTACCTGGAACACACTGATCGCCGGAACACCGGGCGGTGATGTTCAGGTTAAGATGATTCTGGAACGCAAAGACGGGAAGCTGACCGGAAAAATGGCATCGGAGAAAATGGGCGATCAGGCTCTGGATAAGGTTGAGGAAATCGACGGTACGAAAGTTAAAGTCTACTTCCAGGCCAACGGCATGAGCATCAACATGGAGCTGGACAAAGAAGACGCCGACACCCTAAAAGGTAAGCTGATGAACATGTTCGATGTGAAAGCTTCCCGATTGAAGTAAACGAAATAGATGTTAGACAAAAAGGACGTTAGACATTAGACCGTTGCTGCTGCAATATCTAATGTCTAACGTCCTTTTTGTAAACGTCTTTATCTACTTGTACAATGCCTTACCAGCGGCCTCGTACTTGTCGCCCGCAATCCACATGGGCCGCGTCGGGCGATCTGCAATCAACCGACCAGCGTGGGTGAAAGCCTGACAAAACTTGTGCAAATAGGCAAAATCCAGACTCTCAGGGTTATCAACAGCCTGGTGGTAGTATTTGGCAATCGCTTCGTCGAACGATTTGAAACCGGGCGAGAAAGTAGGTGCCGGTACCCCTTTAGCCGCAAAGTTTACGTTATCTGACCGGTCGAACAGACCCTGCTCAGGAGCAGGCTCGGCAAATACACCCAGCCCGAACGCTTTGGCACCGGCTTCAATCTCTGCCTTTGCCCCCGTGCGCTCCAGACCAATTACCGACACAATAGAGGTATCATTATAACCAGCACCGTCGCTGTTGAGGTCAAACACAGTTTGGTTCAGCGGTACGAGTGGGTTCTCGGCATAGTACCGGCTTCCCAACAAACCTACTTCTTCGCCCGTCAGGGCCAGAACCAGCACCGATCGCTTGGGCCGCAGCTCCGACAGGGCCTTGGCCGCCGTCAGCAGGGCCACCGTCCCGAAGGCATTGTCGCGGGCCCCGTTGAAAATACTATCGGTTGGCGCATACGCATTGCCGCCCTGACGCCCTACCCCAACATGATCGAAGTGGGCCGACAGAACCACGTACTCATTTTTGAGTTTGGGGTCAGTACCCTCAATTATCCCGGCTACATTCATCGAAGGCGCGGCCATATTGACCCGGCCCGACGTTTGCAACAATACTGTTTGGCCAGCTTCTTTCAGGCGACCCAGCCGGTTGTTGGTGTTGTTAACCCAGGCGTGAACCAGCTTGCTGTCGTCGGCCGTGGCCGGTAGCGAGATCTGTTCACGGTTGAAATATTGGCTCGCCATACCCCACGGAATCGACTCGCTGTAGAGTTCGATGAGCGCAGCAGCTCCTTTGTCGGCGGCCAGTTTACGCTTCTGATTCGATGCCCGAAAAATTTCGCGGGCTCCTTTGGCCTCAGGCGAGCCGCCCTGTACCACCACAATCCGGCCTTTCACGTCGCGGCCCTTGTAGCCATCTTCGCCATCGGTCAGGCCGTAGCCTGCATACACGACCTCCGCCGTTTGACCGAAAGCGCCACCCGCCAGAATTACTAAGTCTTTACCCAGCCGCAGCGAATCTTTACCAGCCACGAGCAGGCCTGAGTTGGCCATCGAAACCCGCTCAAACGGAATACGTTGAAAAAAATCGGCCTGACCGGGCGCGGGCTTCAGGCCCAGCAACCGAAACTGTTCGGCTATATAACGGGCCGCAATCCGGTTGCCGGCATCGCCGGTCCGGCGACCCAGTAGCTCGTCGGCAGCCAGAAACCGCATGTGTGCTTCCGATTCTGACTGCGGAATACGTTGTTCGGGGAAGGTGGTTGTGGCTGTTTTAGCCTTACTTTTCTGGGGTTGGGCTACGGCTACACCGGTTGCCATGGCGCCCCCCAGCAACATACATAACAGCGAGTTTGTCCGCATGAGGTTAGTTGGGTGATGTCTGTACCACGAAAGTAGTCAGAATCACCGATACGCATCTACCACCGCCACCAATTGAGGCAGCAAACCGGGGTTTTTCTCCAGGCTGTTTCCGACCACAATCAGGTCGGCACCCGCTTCAAGGGCGGCAGTGGCCCGGTCAGGGGTGTTGATCCCCCCACCGACCACAATCGGCAGATCAACGGCCTGACGCACGGCTTCGATCATCTCGGCCGATACGGGTCGGCGCGCCCCGCTACCCGCGTCCATATACATAAGCTGCAGGCCGAGCATCTCGCCCGCCATAGCTGTGCAGGCCGCTACGCTCGGCTTATCGTGCGGTAAGGGCATGGTGCCACTGATGTACGAAACGGTAGTAGGAGCACCACTGTCGACCACCATATAACCGGTTGGCAGAATTTCGAGGCCGCTTTTTTTAAGGAGTGGAGCCGCAATAACGTGTTGGCCAATCAGAAATTCGGGATTCCGGCCCGAGATCAGCGAGAGCAGCAGCACCCCATCGGCCGTGGGTTCAATATGAAGGCTATTGCCGGGAAAGAGAATAACAGGCACATCAGTACGAGCCCGGATAGCGGCAATCAGTTCGCGGTGTGTGTACTCGGTGACCAGGCTTCCGCCCACAAAGAAGAAATCAACCGGGTGTTGATGGGTCAAATCCAGTAGGGCCGAAAACGCGTCTTGCTCAACCTTATCGGGGTCGAGCAAGACAGCGATGCCTTTGCGGCCAGTTTGTTTATACTTGCGAAGGGTAGCCAGCAGGTTGTGTGGGGACGTGCGGGCGATAGGACTCCGTGGGGTATGTGTTTGTTCCTGAATCAATTGCATTGTTGCTCCGAAAGCGTGTTAGCGCGTTCGACAGTTGTTCGCGGGCTATGCTGGTTAGTACCGACGTAAGCAAACCACCGATCAAACCGCCAATTGCTGACTTCTTAGCTGTCCTTTCTTTCTCCTGAACCAATTGATGCTTTGATTTGAAGCGCGGGTCAGCGTCTTCGCTCACAAAGTTGTATTGGTTATCATACTCTTCCTCGTCGTCGTCATCATCGCGCTCACCATACTTTTCAGCGTAGCGATACTCGTCTGATTTCGGCAAAATAGCGTTGGCGATCAAAAACACGCCTAAAGCTACACCAGCTACTAAAGCAACAGTTTTACCCGTCTCGGCGGCATCGCCTTTGATCGAGTCAACCGAATCCTGGATCGAGGTCTTGAATCGTTCCGTTGCTTTCATCAGTTCGGCCCGGCGGGCGGTGGTGTCAGCGAACAGTACTTTGGGATCTTCCATTGAGTTTGTCAGGTCTAAATTAGTAAAAAAATAGTTTGGAGCAGGGATAAACCGCTTAGGTGGCACCCACGGGGCGGTACGGTTTAGGCTTGCAGCTTACTCGCGGGCCAGATATGGGCCCGACCCAGTCATGGAGTCACGGGTTTGATTCATCAGCTCCTGCACCGCTTCCGACTTCTCCTCGGCCTTCTTCTCTTTCGAGGCTTTCAGGCTGTTGTAGGCCATCTTGCGAATCATATTCAGGAACGAATCTTTGGCTACCACCCAGATAATGGTGAGTACCAGAAAAAAGGCGGCCACAATCAGGAAGCCCATATACCGGCTCTCGAACACCTCATTGAGGAAAGCCGCGAGCAAACTGAGTAAAAAAATAAGCGTTATGGTGGCCAGAAATCCAAGAATGACTCCGTGAATGGCCCGGATAACTCCTTCTTCTACCTTTCCGCGTGTTTCTAAGGTAAAGAGTTCGATTCTGGCTTCCAGATACCGAAATATATTCTCCCGAACCTCGTCTAATTTCTCTAACATGATCGTAAATGATTAAGCATCATCACTGCACTATCTACAAAAAAACTACCATTCTGTTTAAAGAATTGATTTTTCGGATAAATGGCCTGAAGGCTTCGGGAAATCAGGATAATTAGCCGAAATGAAGTCGGCAACCCCGATCATGGCCGTGTTTAGGGCGTTGAAAAGATGGGGCAAGATTGTAGAAAAAGATACCAGCCTTTTATAAGCTGGTTGCCAAAAACCCCATAACAAAACCGGGCGGCTGCAAAGACCTATTCGATCTTTACAGCCGCCCGGCCATAAAATTGACTCTTCAACGGTTACAATTCACGTTGCTTATCGCGGTCTGTAGTCTCTTCGGGAACTTCGGTCATTACAGGGTTCGTATCGTCCGAACCAGGGGCTTTGCCCAAGTTACTATCGAGTTCTGGAGCAGGTTGCCCTTCAATGCCAGCTACTAGTTCCGTTTGGTTTTCGTCGGGGGTACGTTCCAGTTCTTCAGCCGCGTCAACAGCCGGCAGCACCTCGGCACTACCTGTCAGCAGGGCATCATTGGGCAGTTGCCCATCCGTATCAAAACGATCTGACAGCCCATGCTCTTCTCCGTCGCGGTCCGATGGGTCACGGTCCGACGTATCGGGGTAATCCCGGAAGAACCGACGCTGGAAAAACAAGATGATACAGACGCCAACAAAAATGCAGGCATCAGCGATATTGAAAATAGGCGTCGAGTAATACTGACCACCCCAAAGCGGCACCCAGTCAGGAATAAAGCCCTCCCAGATGTCCACAAAGACCATGTCAATTACCTGTCCGTGAAACCAGGGGGTGATAGAGCCGTACGGCGCATTGCCCAGCAGCACGCCGTAAAACGTCGAATCGATTACGTTACCCACGGCCCCGGCCATGATCATGGCCATCGCCCAGAGCAGGCCGTCGGGCGCGCCTTGTCGGGCCAGATGCACCAGATACCAGCCAATACCCACCATAGCTACGAGCCGAAACAGACTCAGAATCAGCTTTCCGTAGTCGTGGCTCAACTGCATCCCAAACGCCATTCCGGGGTTGAGTACATAGTGTAGCTTCAACCAGTCGCCAATCAGGCTGATCTGACCGGCGAACCCCGGCTGCATAAAATGGTGAACGGCCATTTTAGAGGCCTGATCGATACCAATTAGCAGAAAAGCGAAAAGGAAGTATTTAAGCGGGTTTTTCTGGATCATCGTAAATGAGTGATAAGTGATAAGCGATGAGTGATGAGCAGCTGGCGCACAAATAAAGCCTGCGTCAGCTGCTCATCACTCATCGCTTATCACTTATCGTTGATTTTTGCGCCGATCGATCTCTTTCTCAATCAGCTTGAACTCCCGACTGCTTTGACCGGCAATCGATTTGTTTTCTTCGGCCCGCCGGAACAGATAAGGCATTACGGCCTCAACGGGGCCATACGGTACGTATTTCGCCACATTATAGCCAGCATTGGCCAAATTGTACGAAATATTGTCGCTCATACCAAGCAACTGGGCAAACCAGATATGCTCATCGTTGGGGGCAATACCCAGCTGTTTCATCCGCTGAAAGCAGTATTGGCAGCTGTATTCATTATGTGTACCGAGGCAGATCGAAACCACGTCCCGATTATTGAGCGAGAAGTCGATGGCCTTATTAAAATCCCGGTCGGTATCTTCTTTGGTTGCTTGAATCGGGTCCTGGTACTCCTCTTCATGCGACCGAATGCGTTCTTTTTCCAGATACGCTCCCCGCACCAGTTTAGCACCCAACAGGTAGCCACGCTCGCGGGCCGTCTCGGTCGCCTTCACAAAGTTATTGTAGGTTTCCCAGCGGTATAACTGATAGGTGTTGAACACCACCGGCCGCTCGCGGTTATAGCGTTCCATCATCTCATACGCCAACGCGTCGATTGTCCCCTGAATCCAGCTTTCTTCGGCGTCGACAAAGATTTTCACTTTGCGCTCATAGGCCTTGGCGCACAGCCGGTCGACCCGCTCACGTACGCGCTCAAAAGCGGCTTTGTCCTCGTTCGACAGCACGTCGCCTTTCTGCACGGCCTCCAGCAGGTCAGTGCTGGCAATACCGGTCACTTTGAATACAGAGAACGGAATATCAGCCGATTCGCTGGCGCGTTCGATCGTGCGCAGTACTTCAAGGGTAGTCTCCTCAAAGCTTTTCTCGTTTTCTTCCCCTTCTACCGAGTAGTCGAGTATCGTTCCGATGTGGCCATCGTGTAATTTGCTGATTGTCTTCTCACAATCGCGGATGCTTTCTCCCCCACAGAATTGCTCAAAAATGGTGCTTTTTATGAGGTTTTTAACAGGGAGCTGAAGTTTAAGGGCAATTTTTATGAAAAAAGTCCCTAAATTTACCAGCCATCCCTTATTCATCAACGCAAAAAGCCAGTACGTTTTTCGAAGTTTGAAATCGGACTGACAAGAGAAGGCAATCGAAGTGTCCTCAAACGAAACGGCCGGAGCCGCATTTTGCTTAACTTCCGGGATCCGTTGGACAGTCGTCGGCATAAGATTACTTCTATTCGACATAGTGTAAGTCCCTATCAGCTGGGTACGAATGTGTTAGTGTTTCGCCCCAGTACCAAGCCGGAACAGTGTGTTACGTGAAAAACAACAAACTTAACTCTGGTTGGTTAGGAATTACGCCAAAATCTGCTTCAACAAACTAAAAATCAGCTTTTGACGAAGGTCTATTTGTCTACTCTTTTTGGGAGAGATTCGACTGCAAATATACCACATTTTTAAATCAAAAGTTCCAGATAGAGTAGTTGTAGAAACCAGTTGAATACCGAGTACATATGAAGCCTGAATTAGTGGTTGAGCCCCTCTCATCGTGGGTAGAAACCAATGGAAAGCCGTTGATCATTGCCGGTCCGTGCAGTGCTGAGACCGAAGAACAACTTGTAGAGACTGCCCGTCAGCTGAAAGAACTGAATGCAGTCCACGTCATTCGCGCTGGCGTATGGAAGCCCCGTACGCGGCCTGGTAGCTTTGAAGGTATGGGCGAGAAAGCTTTGCCCTGGCTTCAGCGCGCCAAAGCCGAAACCGGCCTGCCTTTTGCCGTAGAGGTTGCTACCCCCGAGCATATCGAACTCGCCCTTAAGTATGGCGTTGATATTCTGTGGGTAGGTGCCCGGACTACGGTAAACCCATTCAACGTTCAGGAGATTGCCGACGCCCTCCGGGGTGTGGATGTACCGGTATTGGTTAAAAACCCGGTAAACCCTGATCTGGCCCTGTGGATCGGTGCTTTTGAGCGTATTGCCGGCGCCGGCGTGAAAAAACTGGGTGCTATTCACCGGGGGTTTGCCACAGGCGAAGCCAGCAAGTACCGCAACGTACCGATGTGGCAAATGGCCATCGAGCTGAAGTCGATCTTCCCAGAACTACCGATCATTGGCGATCCAAGCCACATGGCTGGTAAGCGGGCGTACCTCAACGAATTGGCCCAAATGGCCATGGACCTCAACTACGACGGTCTGATTGTTGAGTCGCACATCGACCCTGACAATGCATGGAGTGATGCCGCTCAGCAGCTCACCCCGGCCGCTTTTGGCGAGATGCTCGATCACCTGCAAATTCGTCAGGTTGAATCGTCGAACATCGAGTTCCAGAGCTTTGTAGAGCAGTCGCGCCGAAGCATCGATAACGTCGATCGGCAGATTGTTGAAATGCTGGCCGCCCGGATGGCTCTTGTTGAGCGACTGGCCGAGTACAAGCGCGACAACAACGTGACCTTGTTCCAGCCTGAGCGGTGGAAAGAGATTCTGAAAACGCGTACCGAACTGGGTAAGAAACTGAACCTCTACCCCGAACTGGTGGAGGAAATCTACAAGATTATCCACATGGAGTCGATTCGGAAGCAAACCGAGATCATGAATAGCCAAACGGCATAAATTCAGAAGATAGGAGCGAGGAGATAGAAGTGAGGAGAGGTTACAAATACTCTTCACTCCTATCTCCTCGCTCCTTTTTATTTTAACTTCAATACCACCGACCTTCGGTTAAAACCAGCAAAACAGCCGAGCCCTCCGTTTATATTAGACGGAATCTGCACTGGTTCGGCAAAGGGATTGCCATCTGACTCCTGCTGACGCGGAATGGCTTCGTGATACCGGTAGTACATTTCGTCGGTATGCAGCAACGATACCGTCAGCTCAGCCGACCGGAAATTGTCGCCAAAGCGGTAATTGTCAACTGTACTGGTCCCCGATGCGCCACTCGGAGGGTTAATCACGGTGGTTCCGGTAGGGTTGGTTATGGTGGTAGCACAGGTGGGGCAGGTTATCACGGTAGTGCCGCCGGGCCCAGTAATTAAGGTGGGGACACCACTCGAGTACCGGTAATACACACCCTTGCGCGACCTCAGCTGACCACCATCGTCGCCGGGCGAATCAGCCACGACATCTGAATTATTAAAAAACGTATTCAGCACGGTTACCTGCACCAATGATTGACTCGACGGAGGGGTTTGTTGTGTGCTTAGCATAGCTGCTACCCGGTAGTAGTTTCGGCCACCTGCCAAGTCGGCCCAGTTTACCCGCAGGCTGTATTCCTTTGCATATATCGGTGTCCGTACACCGTTGCTGAAGCTATAGCCATTCTCAACACGGGCCGAGTCACGCTCCACCGCAAACACCGGAGCCCCAGAGGGCACCGTACATTGGCCCGTCACTTTCTCGCCCTGAGGTGTGCTCACCGACAGGGTGTATGTTTTACCGGGCAAAATGGGCAGGTTGCGCGCATTGGCCCAGTACAGATTAAGACTCTGCCGCCGATAGTTAACTGCATATTGTAGCGCCACCACCCGAACCCCATCGCTCATGGTTACACTGGCATTGGCTACATCCAAAATAGCGTTGGATTGCCCCAGCACCGGCACTGAGCGGTTCACCTGCACCGTCAGAACACTATCCTGGGGGGATATAAAACTGGCAACGACCAGCTTACCGGCTTCACGATTGATTCGGTTGGGATCGACCTCGTTGCGGAGGCTATCGCAGGAGAAAAAAAGCGGGAACAGGCAAAGGCATATAATGAGACGATACATACAGTACTGAGTCAGAATGAAATGTATAATGTACAGTTCAAAATGAATAATGAACAAGCTGATAATCAGCAGAAAAACTATTGTTCATTATGCAATTTTCCTTGTCTATTGACTTAAATGGTCGGTGCTATTTCAACCAAAAACCTTACTAAAACTTAAAGTTGTAGCTAAACGCTGGTACAATCGGGAACACCGAATACCGGAACAAGCCCGTTCGGGTGGTTTGGTTGGGGGCCTGCCCTTCGGTCACCGACTCAATCTGGTAAAAGAAGGGGTTGCGCCGGTTGTATAGGTTGTAGAAGCTGAACTCCCAGGTGCGTTCGTGGTGGCGCTTTTTCTTGTGAAACTGAATCCCGAAGTCCATACGGTGGTAAGCCTCGGCCCGAAACGTGTTTTTCTGGGTTCCGTAGTCACTCACGCGAGCACCATAGTCGAACAGGCCCGATACGATGGCGGCAGCACCGGTTGTGCTACTGCCCCGAATACCCGGCTCGTGTCGGTAGGCCCGGTACTCGGCCTGTGGCACCGTGAGGGCGTTGCCCGTGCCGTACACCCAGGCCGCCGAGAGGGTAATGCGCTTACTTAACTCGTAAATCCCGACGAGCGAAATATCGTGCCGACGATCATAGCGGGGGTAAAACTTCTGCCCACCATTGAGCAACGGAAACTGCCACTGTGTCCAGGAGAGGGTGTAGCCCGCCCAACCCGAAAAACGGCCTGTTTTTTTCTGAAGCAGAAACTCAGCCCCGTACGACCAGCCCCGCCCGGAGGTCACGTTGTCTTCCCAACGCACCTGCTGAGCCGAGGTGGGGTCGCCGAGCAATAGAAAACTGGCCCCCTCCCGGTAGTTGATGATATTTTTCATCGTCTTGTAATACCCCTCAACCGTGAGCGACAGGCCCGACTGGTTGAAGTCCTTTGCCAGCCCGGCAGCTACCTGTTCTGACTGCTGCGGAGCCACCCGGTCGGTAGTGGGTACCCAGAGGTCGGTGGGCAGACCGATACCCGTGTTAGAGAGCAGGTGAATGTACTGGTTCATGAGCGCGTACGACCCTTTGAGCGACAAATCGGGCTTGAGCATGTACGCGGCCGACAACCGGGGCTCCGGCCGGATATAGTTTACCTCTTTCTGGATAAAATGGCTCAGTCGGAGGCCGCCATTCAGGCGCCAGCGTTCGTTGGGTCGCCAGGTATCTTCGGCGTAGATACCCGACTCCAGCACGTCGATGTTATTAATCCGCCGGTCGAAACCCACCGAACCGGCATTTTTGAGCACAATAGCACTGGGCGTAAACCGGTGTTGAATGGTTTGCACCCCAAACCGAAGCGAGTGTTGCGGATTGGGGTAAAAATCGAGGTCGTATTTAAGCGAGAAATCACGGATGCCGGAGTTGTAGCGCAGCGAAAACAGGTCGGTAGCATTGTTGTTTCGGCCGCGCTCGTCGGAGGCAATCTGAAATTTATAGTCGCTGTAAATAAGCGAGAGGTTCGAAAACAGGCGTTGCGAAAACAGGTGATTCCAACGGAGGGTACCCGTAGCATTACCCCAGCCCAAACCCACATCGGTGCCCGAATCATTGTCTTTCGCGTAGAATCGGTCACGGCCAAAATAGCCACTTAGGTACACTTTGTCTTTATCGGTCAGGTCATAATTGACCTTGGCGTTGAGGTCGTAGAAATAATAGCCAGCCTGGGTTTGTCCATCGGTTTGCGCCCGAATAAGCGGGGCAGCTACCACATCAAGATACGTTCGGCGGCCCGACACCAGAAACGATCCCGACCGCTCGCCCGGTTTTTTGTTTTTGGCCAGTGGACCTTCCAGCGTCAGCCTTGACGAAATAAGCCCAATGCCGCCCTCGCCGTGCAGCTTCTCGCGGTTACCGTCTTTCATGTTCAGGTCGATAACCGACGACAGCCGCCCACCAAACCGGGCCGGAAAGCCGCCTTTGGTTAGCTCGACACTTTTGAGAGCATCGCCGTTGAAAACCGAGAAAAACCCGAACAGGTGATTAGCGTTGTACACCACGGCATCGTCGAGAATAATAAGGTTCTGGTCGGGGCCGCCCCCCCGCACGTAAATACCTGTGCTCCCCTCCGATCCTTTTTGCACGCCAGGCATTAGCTGAAGCACTTTCAACACGTCTTTTTCGCCCAGAAACGCCGGTATTTTCTTGATTTGCTGCACCGGAATATCAATCTGACTCATCTGGGGGGTATCGCTCACTTTTTCCTGCGTCCGGCTGGAGGTCACCGTCACCTCCGACAGGGTCTTGCCGGGGTCGAGAATCACGTTGCGCTGAATGTCGCGCCGTAACGGAAGCGTGTATTCAACGGCTTCGTAACCTACAAACGAGTACGCCAGCCGCACACTGTCCTGCGCGGGCAGGGTAAGCGAGTAAAAGCCATAGGTATTGGTGGTGGTACCCGTGGACGTTCCGGGCAGATACACATTGACGCCAATCAGGGCCTCCTGACTGCCGGCCTCGCGTACATACCCGCTCACCGTAGCTACGGGCGCATTGGTTCGGGGCCGAACGGACTGGGCAAACGCGGCAGAAACGGGCAACACCAGGGCCCACAGAAATAGGTAACGAAACGTCATACGTACTGAGTCAAAATCAAATGTATAATGTACGGTGCGGAATGAATAACGAACAAGTTGACAATCAACAGGATAAGTCATTGTACATTATTCATTCTTTCAGTACTGGACATTCAGACTTCAGACACTGGACATTAGACTTACTACCTTTATATAGGAAGGTCTAACGTCTAATGTCCAGCATCTAATGTCCAGTACTGAGGTTCATTCTGCATTCACTTACAACCGTGAATTTGTAACGTGGAGTACAAACGTGGTGATTTGGTTGGAACGTCAGGCCAAACTACCCGGCAATTTAACATGCTTTAACAGACCACCTTTACCTAACCGGATGAACGGTCGGTGCACACTTCAGCCCAAATTTTTGTTATGATACTAAACAATCCTTCGGGATTACGGTAAAGAATACGTAGGGCTCAACCGTTTGAAAAACAGCACACGACCATGTTAGAATTTGATAAACTCTCCCTGAATATTCCGGCCACTACCAAAAAACGGGTGGTGATTATCGGAGGTGGGTTTGGGGGGCTCAATGTCGCCTTAAATCTTGACAGCCGCGATTTTCAGGTTGTCATGTTCGATAAACAGAATTACCACGCATTCTGGCCCTTGTTGTATCAGGTGGCTACGGCCGGGCTGGAGCCCGATTCGATTGCCGAGCCTCTGCGTAAGGTGTTCACCGATCAGGACGATTTTCACTTCCGGCTCGTGCGGGTTACAGGCGTCGACTCGGCCGCTAAAACCGTCAAGACACTCATCGGTGATCTGTCGTACGACTATCTGGTAGTGGCCACAGGCTCCAAAAGCAACTTCTTTGGCAACGCGCAGGTCCAAAAGTATGCGTTTCCGCTCAAGCAGATGACCGACGCCCTCAACCTCAGGAGTCAGTTGCTGCAATGCTTTGAGCAGGCCAGCATTACCAAAGACCCCGAAATCCGGCAGTCGCTCCTCAACTTTGTGATTGTGGGCGGGGGGCCAACAGGCGTTGAAATGGCGGGTTCAATCGCAGAAATGCGGAAACACGTCTTGCCCAACGACTATCCGGGACTCGATTTCTCCAAAATGAATATTTACCTCGTGGAGGGGCTCGACCGAGTATTACCGCCTATGGACCCCGAATCGAGCAAGGCCGCACATACGTATCTGGATGAACTGGGGGTTGAGGTAAAGCTCAAAACCTTGGTGGATACCTACGACGGCCAAACGGTGATTCTGAAATCGGGCGAGCAAATCCGAAGCCAAACCCTGATTTGGGCGGCCGGTGTTACGGGAGCCCTCATCGACGGGATCCCCGCCGAAAGTGTGGAACGCGGCCGGGTGCTGGTCGATCAGTTCAATCAGATTCAGGGCCTGACCGATGTGTTTGCCATTGGTGACCTCGCGTACATGAAAGGGGGCGACCCCGACTTCCCGAATGGGCACCCCGGCGTGGCCCAGCCCGCCATCCAGCAGGGCGAGCGACTGGCCAAAAACCTCGGCCAACTGGTTCGTAACCGCGAAATGGAGCCGTTCCGGTACTTCAACAAAGGCAACCTGGCCATTGTAGGCCGTAACCGGGCCGTAGCCGATTTGCCCCGCAACCTTCACCTCAAGGGGTTTCTGGCCTGGGCTACGTGGCTGTTTGTGCACATCTTCTACCTGATCGGCTTCCGCAACAAGCTGGTAGTACTCAGCAACTGGATTTACCGATTCTTTACCTATCAGCGCGGCACCCGGCTTATCATCCGGCCGTTTGTCCGAAAAGAAGACGTGCAGGCGCAGGAATTTCTGGTGAAAAACGAAATGGTTTGAGTTTATGTACAATAGAGCGGTGCTCCGTTGGGGCGTCGGGCCAATAGGCTAACCTATTAGGCTTTACAGCCCCACGGGGCACCGCTCTATTGTACGGCTTGCGGTAACAATCCGTACCCTGTTGCGTTTTATTATTTTCTGGAACGCATCTCATGAGAAACCCTTCCGTTTGGATCGCCAGTGTAGTGCTCACTGGCTTGTTTACGTCAGCTCTGGCCCAACCGGTGGCCACCATCCAGTCTGATACCGTAAAAGCCGGCCCGTATGACATGGGCAAGATGTGGACGTTCGATACGCCACCGAAAGAGTATTTCCAGAAAACGTATCAGTTTAACCCCGACGATAAATGGTTTGACGAAACTCGGCTGGCCGCCCTCCGGTTTGCTGACTATTGTTCGGCCTCATTCGTATCGGCCAATGGGTTGGTAATGACCAATCACCACTGCGCCCGCGAGTCGGGAACGGGAGTGGTTCGGAAAGGGGAAGACTTCAACGCCAACGGTTTTTTTGCCAAAACACTTGCTGAAGAACGGAAAGTACCGGGGCTGTTTGTGGATCAGCTGGTGCAGATTGTCGACATTACCAAACGCGTACAGGATGCCATCGACCGGGCAGGGTCGGGTGCTGAAACCGCTCAGTTACAGGAGCGCGAGTTCGAGACCATCAAAACCGAATACGCCAACAAGCCCGGCTTCAAAGGGCTGGAGTTGCAGGTTATCACGTTTTACAACGGCGGCCGGTACGCGCTCTATGGCTTCAAACGGTACAACGATGTGCGGCTAGTATTTATACCCGAATTGCAACTGGGCTTTTTCGGTGGCGACCCCGATAACTTTACCTACCCACGTTACGCCCTCGACTGTTCGTTTTTCCGGGTTTACGATCAGGGTAAGCCCTTACGCACTACCCATTTTTTCAAGTTTAACCTCAACGGCGTACGCGACGGCGAACCCATCTTTGTGGTTGGTAACCCCGGCAGCACGGAGCGACTTAAAACCGTGGCCGAACTCGAATTTGACCGGGACCACCGACTGCCTTACATCACTACGCTGCTTCAGAATCGCTCCAAAGCCCTACAGGCGTATAACGTGACGGCCAAAAACGACAGCGTCCTGAATGAGATATTTAGCTTCGAGAACAGCCTCAAGGCCATTGGTGGCCAGTTGGCGGGCCTCCGCGACCCGTACCTGATGGCCCGCAAAGCCGCTTTTGAGAAGCAGTTTAAGACCGCAGCCCAGAAGAAGAATATTCCGACCCAAACCTGGGACGAGCTGGCATCGACCACGGCCGAATTACGCACCTTATTTAACGACAACACCTATCTGGCCCCCAACCCGCTTGTGCAGGGCGAGTTACTGGCGTTTGCCCAGAATCTTATCCAATACGGCGAACTGGCCCAATCGCAACCACAGGCTGCTCAACAGGCCCGTTCGCTGATGGTGCCACCTGCGCTTAAAAGTCGGCAGCTGGAAGAGGCCTTTCTGGCCGCTCACCTGGCCGAGGCCCAAACTGTTTTAGGCGCGAGCGACCCTTATGTGCAGGCAGCGCTGAACGGGCGCTCGCCCAAAGAGGCAGCAGCCTACCTGATTGCAAACACCAGGCTTACCAACCCACAGTTTGTCAATGAGCTGGTCGACCGGGCGGGGGGTATCTCGTCCAGCACCGATCCGTTGCTGGCATTGGCCAAAATCGTTACGGGCCGGTTTGTAACGGCCAATGGGCGGGTGCGGCCCCTTCAGCAGCGGCAAGCGGTACTCCGGTCACAATTGGGCCGTTATCTGTACGATGTGTACGGTACGGCCGTTCCGCCCGACGCAACGTTTTCGCTCCGAATCAACGATGGTGTGGTGAAAGGCTATGCCTACAATGGCACACAGGCCCCCATTATCACAACGTTTGCGGGGCTTTACGACCGGAATTATTCATTTGGCGATAAAGGCCCGTGGCAACTACCCGCCCGCTGGAAAAATCCACCGGCAGCCCTGCTCCGACAGCCCATGAATTTTATCACCACCAACGACATTATCGGCGGCAACTCAGGGAGCCCCATGATCAACAAAAACCGGGAGGCCGTTGGCCTGGTGTTTGATGGCAACATGGAAAGCCTGCCCGGATCGTTTATTTTCGTGCCCGATGCCAACCGGAGTGTTTCGGTACACGCAGGTGGTATGGTGGCCGCCATGCGTTACATTTACAAAGCCGACCGGCTGGTAAACGAGCTGACGACTGGGCGATAAGTACGCGCCCGGCGAAAGCGCGTATTTCTTACTCCAGTACCCATTTTTGATTCTGTATTCCAAGCGGGCCAATAGGGCAAAGAGAAGATTCAAAACAGGACTTTTAGTTGTTTTTAAATAAAATTTTGTATTATAACAACAACAATTGGTCTTAAAATTGCTTCCTTTGTTGTATCTCACCCGCTATCCCTGCGTATGAATAAGTGTGTTTTTCTTGATCGTGATGGTGTTTTAAATGAAGATCGTACCGATTACGTGTACCGCGTAGAGGATATGATTATTCCAGACGGTGTTGCCGAAGGGCTACAGATGCTCAAGCAAGCCGGCTATATGCTGATTGTGATTACCAACCAGGCGGGCATTGCCAAAGGTCTTTACACCCGTGAAGACGTGATGCGCTGTCATAACCACCTGCAACAGCAGTGTGGCAACGTGATCGACGATATTTACTATTGTCCACATCACCCGGACTATACAACCCGCTCACTTTTGCGGAAGCCCGACTCGCTCATGCTGGAGAAGGCTATTGCCAAATACAACATCGACACCAAAAACTCCTGGATGTTTGGCGATGCCCTCCGCGATATGCAGGCCGGCAGGCGCGTTGGGGTTCGTACCGTCCGGATTACCCCCCACGTGGCCGGGCCCCACGAAGCCGACGGCCACGCTACTGACCTGCTCGGGGCCAGTCGGCTGGTGCTAAATCAGGCCTGAGAAGTTTTACAGGCAGCTAATATTCTACAAACAAAAAATCCCCGGTAGCACTACCGGGGATTTTTTGTTACGCTTTGGCTTGAGTAGCCGGTGTGTGCTTGGTCACACTTCCGTAGGCGGGGCAAGCGCCCTTGCGCGCGCACGAACTCATCGTCAGAACGGCCAGCAGACCGGCAATAGTGAATACTTTTTTCATGGTATTTCGCTTATTCTTTTTCAACTAACTCGGCTTCCTGTTCTTCGTGCTGCTCGGCTTCTTCGGCGGCTTCCAATTCGGTTGGGCCGGGTTCGGCAGAGGTATAGCCCAAAATCTTAAGCATTACTTCACTATTCTGCTCGGGAGCAAACAACCGGGTACGCAGGTTGCCCTCTTCATCTTTATCCACAATCACGTGTTGCGGGGCCGGAATGAGACAGTGCTGAATACCGCCATATCCACCCAACGACTCCTGGTACGCACCCGTATGGAAAAACCCAACATACTGCCGCTCCGACTCCTGCTCGAAGATAGGCAGGTACAAATCGGCACTGTGGGCCTCCGTATTGTAAAAATCGTGTGAGTCGCAGGTGAGCCCACCGAGGTTTACCTTCTGGTACGGGTTGTCCCAGTTATTGATGGCCAGCATGATATACTTCTGACCGAGGCCCCACGAATCGGGAAGCTGCGTAATAAACGACCCATCGATCATGTACCACAACTCCTTATCGTTCTGAAGCTTCTGGTCAATTACTTCATAAATAACGGCTCCGCTCTCCCCTACCGTATAACTCCCAAATTCGGTAAAAATATGGGGTACAGGCACATTGTTTTTGTTGCAGATCCACTGAATACTTTCCACAATCTGATCGATCATGGCCTGGTAATCGTACGTGAACTGGAACGAGGTCTGAATAGGCAGACCACCACCAATATCAATCGAGTCGAGATCCGGGCAAACCTTGCGCAACTCGCAATACTTATACATAAACCGGCTCAGCTCACTCCAGTAATACGCGCTGTCTTTGATACCCGTATTAATAAAGAAGTGCAGCATCTTCAGCTTGAACTTGTTGCTGTGCTGAATTTTGCTCCGGTAGAGTTCATTGATATCGCTGTAGCGAATACCAAGCCGCGAGGTATAGAACGCAAAGTTTGGTTCTTCATCCGTAGCAATTCGGATGCCAAGGTTAACGGTCTCGGCCGTGATGTTGTCTTCGTAGGCCTCAATCTCTTTCAGGTTGTCGAGCACCGGAATCACATTGAAACCGTCGTTGATCATCTCACTCAGGTACTGGGTGTACAGGGGCCGCTTATAGCCATTGGCAATGATGTACGTGCTCTTGTTGATCTTGTCGAGCCGGTACAGTTCCCGAATGATTGGAATATCGTAGGCCGATGAGGATTCGAGATGGACACCATTTTTAAGAGCCTCTTCGAGCACAAACCGAAAGTGGGATGACTTCGTACAGTAGCAATACGTGTAGTTGCCTTTGTAATTGTACCGCTTCATGGCATTCTTGAACAGCGACTTAGCCTGGTCAATATGCTCGGTAATTTTGGGCAAATACGTTAGCTTCAGGGGGGTTCCGTACTGCTTCACAATGTCCATCAGGGGAACATTGTTGAATAACAAATTGTCATTCTCCGTTTTGAACTCCAGCGTAGGGAATTCAAACGTCTGGTCGATTAGGTCATAGTAGGTCTTCATCCCTTCGTTCGGCGCATACTTGTTTTTGTGTTTGAAATTGTTTGTCTATTCGTTTGTTCATCAAGCCCGTTTCTATCCGCCAGGAATCGCTGGCAAACAGCCAAAGAATCAAACAAACAAACCAGTTTAAGGGCCGCGAAAATGGGGTAAATTTTACGGCTTTGCAAGTATAACCCATTCGCAATGTAGAGAACGAAATAGACGGGGGTTTGATTCGGTCTTAACCGAAATTTTATGTGATCTCCGGGGCCGGTCTTTTGGTACCGAACTGCTGGTATAACGCGCTCATTACGCGCTTTCGGCCAACAGCCAAACCACTAACCGAGCTGACGGTCTTCTTTGGCCGCTACCGGTTTAGCAACAAACAGAAAACATCCCCTAATTTTGCCCTACTTTGTTAGTACGTAACCCTCAGCGAATGACGCCCCAGGCTATTCACTTTATTTCGATTGGTGGCAGTGCCATGCACAATCTGGCCATCGCTCTCCAGCAACAAGGCCATACCATTACCGGCTCCGACGACGAAATTTACGAACCTTCGCGCACCCGTCTGGATGAGCGTGGACTCCTGCCCGCCGAAATGGGCTGGTTCCCGGAGCGTATTCACGCTGATCTGAGCTGCGTCATTCTGGGTATGCACGCCCGCGCCGACAACCCCGAACTGGCCCGCGCCCAGGAACTCGGTATTCCGGTGTACTCCTACCCCGAGTACATTTATCGCCAAAGTGAGCACAAGCAGCGGGTGGTAATTGCCGGTAGCCACGGCAAAACAACCATCACCTCCATGATTATGCACGTGCTGAACTACCACAACCGGGTGTTCGATTATCTGGTGGGCGCGCAGGTAGAGGGTTTCGAAACCATGGTGAAGCTAACTCCCAATGCTCCGCTGATCGTGATTGAGGGCGATGAGTATGGCTCCTCGCCTATCGACCCGCAACCGAAGTTTATGCACTACCAACCCCACATTGCCCTCATTAGCGGCATTGCTTGGGACCACGTTAATATTTATCCAACCTGGGAGGTTTACGTCGATCAGTTTGAATTACTGGCCGATGCCATGCCCAAAGGTGGTATTCTGGTGTTCGATGAAACCGACGACATGCTCGACGTGGTAGGCCAGAAAGACCGCGACGATGTAGCGAAGCTGCCCTACACGGCGCATCCGCACCAGATTCGGAACGGACAAACAGTGCTCATCACCAAAGACGGTGCCGAAGTTCCCGTGCTGGTGTTTGGTGAGCACAACATGAAAAACATGGCCGGGGCTATGGTCGTCTGCGACCGGATTGGCATTACGGAAGGCCAATTCTACGAAGCCATCAGCTCGTTCAAAGGTGCGGCCAAGCGGCTCGAAAAACGCTCCGAAACGCCCGAGTTAGTCGTATTCCGCGACTTTGCCCACGCCCCCTCCAAGGTAGAAGCTACCACCGAGGCCGTAAAAGCGCAGTACCCCGACCGTAAGCTACTGGCCGCTGTGGAGCTGCACACGTACAGCAGCCTGAACAAAAACTTTTTGGGTCAGTATCGGCACAAACTGGCCTCGGCTGATGTACCCGTTGTGTATTTCAACACGCATACACTGGCCATGAAACGACTCGAACCCATTACGCCTGACGACGTGAAAGCCGCTTTCGAACAACCCAACATACATGTGTTTACCGACACCGCCGAGTTGGAGGCTTTTCTCGATGCGCAGCGCACACAGGTCGGTGTGATGCTCCTGATGAGTTCGGGTACGTTTGGCGGGATAACTAATGCATAACGTATGATGCGTAATGATTAATGGAGTAGACCGGGCAGGTTGGCACGCCTAATTGCGCAATCATCATTATGCATTACACATTTCTTTAAAACTATGCAAAGCATTGTTGTTTATTGTGGTTCGAATCACGGGACCCAACCTATCTACAGCGAAGTAGCCCGCGAATTGGGCCGTACTATGGCCGAGCGCAACATTCGCCTGATTTACGGCGGGGGCGGCTTTGGCCTAATGGGCGTAGTAGCCGATACCGTGCTCGAACACGGGGGCGAGGTGATTGGGGTAATCCCGAACTTCCTGGCTGAGCTTGAGGTGGCCCACCAAACCCTGACCGAAATTCACTTCGTGGAAACCATGCACGAGCGGAAGTTCAAGATGGTGACGCTATCAAAGGGAGTTATTGCACTTCCCGGTGGGTATGGCACGCTCGACGAGCTGTTTGAGATTCTGGCCTGGCGTCAACTGAAACTGTACGACGGCCCCGTGGCCATTATCAATACCAACGGCTATTACGACCTGATGCTCCAGCAACTGGATGTGATGGTGCGCGAAGGCTTTTTGAAGCCCCAAAACCGCGAGCTACTCATTGTGGCCAACACAGTGGAAGAAGCCCTGGCAAAAATGGGCACACAAACCATCTAATTACCGATCAGTCAATCCCTTACTTAACAAGTCATTTTTGTGTAACCAGGATTTACCTTTACGTTTTCACGTAAAGCATGCCTGGTATGAAAATACTTTTCCTATTCCTTTGGCTTGGTCTGTCTGCCGGGGCGCTCGCCCAAATTGGCATGGGTGGGCAGCCCCATCCCTCGGCCGTTCTCGACCTGAAAAGCCCAACCAATAATCAAGGTTTACTAATACCACGCCTGAGTACAGCCCAGCGCAATGCCATTGCCAGCCCCGCCGTGGGCTTATTGGTTTTTGACCTGGATAAAGGTACCCTGTTTCTGCACGATGGACAGAACTGGCTCCCTCTGGCTACAACGAACACCAATAACCTCTTACCTATTGAGCGAACAGCCAGCGACGGAGCAGCCAGCGATTTTTTTGGTAATTCTGTAGCGATTTCGGGCAATTATGCGATTGTAGGAGCACATGGAAAAAATAGTAATAGCATCATCGATCAAGGTACCGCATACATATTTGTTCGTAATGGTAATACCTGGACGCAACAAGCTCAATTGTTTGCCTCTGACGGAGAGTCCGGGAGTGATTTTGGTTACTCGGTAGCAATCTCGGGAGATTATGCAATTGTGGGTGCTTATGGAAAAACTATCGGTAGCAATGCCAATCAGGGGGCTGCTTATGTATTTGTCCGCAATGGCAGTACCTGGACGCAGCAGGCACGACTGGTTGCCTCCGACGGAGTTCCCAGTGACTATTTTGGGTACTCTGTATCTATTTCAGGGGATTATGCTTTGGTAGGTTGTACAGGAAAAGCTATCGGTAGCAATACCAACCAGGGAGCTGCTTATGTATTTGTTCGCAATGGGACTACCTGGACGCAACAAGTCCGGCTGCTTGCCTCAGATGGAGCCGATACTGATTATTTTGGTATTTCTGTATCTGTTTCAGGAGATTATGCGATTGTGGGTGCCTATAGAAAAACCATCGGCAGCAACGCGAATCAGGGTGCTGCTTATGTATTTGTAAGAGGAGGTACCTGGACCCAGCAAACCCGACTAACCGCCATTGGGGGAGCAGCCAATGATAATTTCGGACTCAACGTTTCTATTGCAGGCGATTACGCCGTAGTCTCGAGTCCCAATAAATTCTCCTTCCAGGGAACCGCCTATGTATTCGCTCGAAACGGAAGTACCTGGCCTCAACAGGCCCAGATAAGTGCTAGCGACGGGGTTATAAATGACTATTTTGGACGTAGCGTAGCTATTTCAGGCGATTATATACTAGTTGGAGCTTCCAATAGAGATAACGTAGGTAATGTTGATCAGGGAGCCGCTTATCTCTTTCAACGAAAAAACACCTCTTGGTCACAAGTCCGTAGAATAGTGGATAACAGCCCGGCCAATACCTATTATGGAACAAGCGTGAGTCTCTCCAATGGTAGCTTCATTATTGGAGGATACGGGTTTGAAAGCCTCAAGGGCAAAGTCGGTTTTGGGACGGTAGATTAAGCCGTGAGCGGACCAAAATCCGGTCGGTAACATCCAATATCCGGCATTCTTTTATCGTTTAAAGTAAGGCATTGTAAACCGTGCCCGCCCGATTTTGTTTATCTTGGGCGCAGTGGTGCATTTTCCTTCCAAAAGATATGAGAATCAGTACTTCCCGTTTGTTACTGGTGGCGCTGAGTGTTACGGTCGGCCTTGCGGGCTGTAACTCAGCGATGATGGCATACAAAAAAGGCGTACGACATTTCGATGCCGGCGAATACAATCTGGCCCTGACTCAGTTTGAGAAGGCGGCCAAAGGCGATATTGACCCCAAGCGAGTAAACTACTACGCGGCTGAGTCATACCGTCTGTCGAACCGGTTTGCCGAAGCGGCTCCCTACTACCAGAAAGCCCTCGAAGCCGGTAGCATTGAGCCCGATGCGCACCTCAACCTGGCCTATGCGCTCAAGGCGCAGGGCCAATATGCCGAAGCCCTCAAGCACCTGCAACAGTACGTCGATAGTAAGCCGACCAACAAGGTAAGCCTTGATAAAGCTCAACGCGAACTGGGCACGCTACGGGCCGTAGAGGCCATTGCGGGTAAGAAAACCGACCTTGTGCTCAAAAACATGGGCAACCTCAACTCGCCAGGTTCGGAGTTTGCCCCCGTTATTCGGGGCGAAGAGCTGGTTTTTACGGCTTCTCGTAAAGACGTGGTGTACAAAAACAACGGTCTGCCCATGCTCGGCCTGTACAAAGTAAAGCTGAATCAGGCCCCCGACGAAACCGGCAATACGGCGCAGCCATTCAGCAACAACGTGTTTCAGGGCGACGTGAACGAAGGAACCCCGGCATTTACCAAAGATGGTAAAGCCATGATTTTTGCCCGGGGTAATAATGGTAAACGCAAAGGGGGGCTCGATGTCGACTTGTTTATCAGCCGGTTGGGTAGCGATGGTACCTGGGGCGCTCCTCAGCGGCTCCCGATCAGCGACTCAACGGCCTGGGACGGCTCACCCGCTTTCTCGGCCGACGGGCGGACGCTCTACTTCGCTTCCAACCGGGCCAATGGAGCCGGTGGCATCGATTTGTACCGCACTAACATGGATGCGTCGGGCCGGTTTAGCCGCCCGGTCAACATGGGCCGCGATATTAATACGCCCGGTGACGAGATGTTTCCATTTGTGGCCTTCGACGGCAAACTGTATTTTTCGTCTGACGGGCACCCCGGCCTGGGCAAACTCGATGTGTTTGTGGCAACCCGGTCGCAGGGTGTTATTCGGGTCGAAAATATGGGGCAGCCGGTCAATTCGCCTGCCGACGACTTTGGCTACGTACTTATGGAGCCGGGCAAAGGCTTTTTAGCATCGAACCGGGCGGGGGGTAAAGGCGATGACGATTTGTACTTTTTCGATTCTACCACGCCCGAAAGTTCAACAACCACGATTGCTCAGAACGACCCGAAGCCCGATGCGCCCAAAATTGTCCGGTATTTTCTGGCCGGTACTGTAGCTACCAATGAGCCAACCCCCGCCCCACTCGATTCGGCCCGGGTGCGCATCATTGACGAAGCCACGGGCGAAGCCGTTGCCGAAGTGGTTACGGGTCAGCCGGGTACGTTTGGTAAGTATCCGTTGCAGGAAGGCAAAGAGTATTCGGTGCTGGCCGAACGCCGGGGGTACCTCACCCGCCGGGAGCCTTTCACGATGCAAGGCCGGAGCATTCCGCAGATCTTCCTGACCAAACCCGAAACCGATACGACCTTCAATGTGGCCCTGCGGCTCGACAAGGTAGAACTGAACAAGACCTTTGTGCTGGAGAATATCTATTACGACCTTGACAAGTTCAATATCCGCCCCGATGCGGCCCTTGAACTCGACAAGCTTGTTACGATTCTGAAAGACAACCCAACGCTCCGTATCGAGCTGGGCTCACACACCGACGTTCGGGCACCGGATGCCTATAACATCCGCCTGTCGCAGAATCGGGCCCGCTCCGCTGTCGACTATATCGTGTCGAAAGGCATTGAAGCGAGCCGAATGACAGCCAAGGGCTACGGCGAGACGCAACTGATTGTGAAAAACGCTAAAACCGAAGAAGAGCATCAGCGTAATCGCCGGACTGAGTTCAAGATTCTGGAGTATTAACGTAATGCGTAATGCGTAATGTGTAATGCGTAATGTGTAATGCGTAATGCGTAATGCGTAATTGCTAATGAAAATAAACCGGAGGGCCGTTTGCCCGGTTTTATTCTACATTAGCGATTACGCATTTTTTCGTTACTCACTATTCCCTTTTACCACCATGAATGACCGGCTCCGTCAGTTCCTTACCGTGTTCGTCATCATCTCCCTGCTGGTGATGAATTACCTCTCCAACGCCCGTGTCTTTGCCGATACCACCAATGGCGACATTTCGCGGAAATACCAGACGCTGATTACCCCGGCAGGATACGCTTTTGCCATTTGGGGCGTGATTTTTCTGGGTCTGCTGGCGTTTGCGGTATTTCAGGCCTTACCGTCGGAGCGTGATAACGAGCGTTTCCGGGCGGCCGGGCCGTGGATTATTCTCAATGGCATTGGTAATGCGATTTGGAGCCCGATTTTCAACAATGAGCAGATTGGCCTCGCTCTGCTTGTGATTCTGGTCATGTTTGTGAGCCTGTTACTAACCATGGACCGGCTACAGGTAGGCAAAACCCGCGTGCGTCGGCGTGAACTATGGCTGGCCCGGGTGCCGTTTTCCATTTATTTCGGCTGGCTTACAGTGGCCACCATTCTCAACGTGGCTGTCTTTCTTAAATCGACCAGCTTTGACCTGAGCCTGCTTCCCGAAGCCGGTTGGGCTGCGGCTGTGCTGGTTATTGCCTTTCTGGTGGGCGTATTTCTGTTCAACCGGTACCGGAGTGCCTTTTATATGCTGGTATTTGCCTGGGCCTATGCCGCTATTGCCGCCGAGCAGAAGGGCGTTCCGTACGTACCCCTGTTTGCCTGGGCGGGCGTGGTGGGCGCCGTGGTGCTGGCTGGCTTTGCTCTCATTACCTACAACACAAATTATGCGGCTCTTCCTCCTGCTCGGCGCTAATCTGGGCGACCGGGTGCAGATGCTCACACAGGCCCAAACCCGGCTGGTCCAGTCCGTCGGGCCACTTTTGGGGGCATCAGGCCTGTACGAAACAGCCCCGTGGGGCGTGACCGATCAGCCCGCTTACCTGAATCAGGTTCTCGAGCTCGACACGCAACTCGCCCCTGCCGATGTGCTGACACAGACACAGGCCATTGAGCAAGCCTTGGGCCGCGTGCGGCTGCAACGGTGGGGGGCCCGTATCATCGACATTGATTTGTTGTACTATGCCGATACAGTGCTCCAAACCGACCGTCTGACCCTGCCCCACCCGCTCCTGCACGAGCGCCGGTTTACGCTCGTGCCCCTATGCGAACTTGCTCCCGATTTTGTTCATCCGGTATTGGGCCAAACTAACGCCCACCTCCTGCAACAGTGCCCCGATACGGGCGAGGTAAACCGATTTGTGGGGTAAACGAGCGGCTTATTTCAGCAGATAAGCAACCAGATCGGCCAATTGCTGCTCCGACAACCCCAAAGCCACCGGGTCGGGCATGAGACTGGTGGTGTACTGCTTCCGCGATGCAATTTTGGCCGTGGGAATTGTGTGCTTCTGACCAGCCGCATCTTTAATAACCACCGCCTGGGCTCCGTCGGAAATCAGAAACCCGTAATACGTTTGCCCATTTTTGGTGGTTAGCAGCCAGGGTTCGTAGCCAAAAGCCAACGCAGCACTCGGATTGATGATGGCGTCGAGCAGGCCGTTTTTATCGAACTTATTGTGGATTTGGGTCAGCTCAGGGCCAATTTCGGCCCCACGGCCACCATGTTTGTGACAGGTAGCGCAACTGGCCTCAAACACCACCGCTCCCGCCCCCCGGTCGCCCCGAAGCGATGCAACAGTAGCCACCGAAAGGGTCTTTACGGCTCCACCCGAAGCCGTGAGGGTAGGCCGCTCAAAATAAGCCTCGGCCATGGTTCGGATGCTTGCTTCCGGGTTCTGAAAAATCAGATTACCAACCACCTTTTTGAGGTGTTCGGGCAGCTTTTTATCGGCCACCAACCCTATCAGCAACTTACCCCCTTCGGCGTCCTGCGCCATCTGCCGTACAATTTTGTCTTTATCAGCCTCCGACGTGTACTCGTCCATAAGACGCTGACGGAGACTGAGCATTTGCTTCGCTTTTTCCTCAGCGAGCGTCAGCTTGGTGGGCATCGCTTCCTCCCAGTTCAGTAGGGAAGCCCAATCGTTTCCGCGCCGAAAATTGAGCCAGTAAGCGGCCTGCCGGGCCACGGTGGTATCGGCCAATTTACTCAAGTCGAGCATGGCCCAGGCCGCTTCAACTGTTTTAATGAAGCCAAGGGCCGTGATAGCCTGCCGACGAGCCGCCGAAGACAGCGATGTAGCCTGTGCCCGACGGGCCAGTAGCCCCACGCTACCGGCTGGGTGCAACTCCCAAACAAGGTTGGCCGTTCTCTCATCCCAAGCCACCGGGTCAGCGAGCAAAGCCGGGCGGAGGGCTTCGAATACAGCCTCCTGCTTACCATCAGCCGCAATGCCGAGGGCTGTCAGGTAATACCGATCCTGACCATCGTACTGTTTAATCAAGGTCGTCAGAATGTCGTTGCACTGGGCGTAGGGAACATCGCGCAGGGCAACGGCCACCTCCCGGCGCACCGCTGCTGAGGGGTCGGTAGCCAATTGACGGCACAGAGCCGGCACATCGGTCTGCTGCGAGCGCAACGCCCGGAATGCCGTGAGCCGCAGTTGAGCGTCGGGGTTTGTAAGCAACCCATTCACAGTGGCCTGCCCCTTGGGTCCCAGTTGAGCCAGCAGCCAAACGGCCCGCGCCCGAACGTAGGGGTTATCCGCTTTCAGCAATTGAGCCACGGGCTTCACGGCCTTTTCGCCCTGTTGGCGGAGGGCTTCAAAACCCAGCGCCCGCACATTCACAGCGGGGTTGGTGAGGGCTTCGAGTTGGCCCGCCATGCGGCTCAGGTCGAGCCGGGGCGCACGCAATGCCCGACCCTTAGGCGCAATGCGGTAAATACGGCCGTAGCCTTTTTTGTCGTGCATGGCATGCCCGCCCACAATAGGGTCGTACCAGTCGGCAATGTACAGGGCTCCATCCGTTCCCACGGCCACGTCGCTCGGCCGAAACCATTTGCGGGTATCATTGGCCACCTCATTCCATTTGTACTCAGCATCCACTCTCGGAAAGGTGCTGATAAAATCGGTGCGGTCGAGCCGGAAACCAGCTCCCTGCGGTTGCGGCTTGTAGCTGAACAGCACATTCCGACCGGCTTCGCAACTCAGCAGCATTCCCCGGTAAGCGGGGCCGAGGGCGTCGCCTTCGTAGAACACCATGCCCGTGGGCGAGCCCGCGCCCGTAATGTCGCCCGCTGGCAGTACGCCGGGGTCTTCCTGATGCCAGTGAGCCACCGGAATCGGCTGACCGGGCCGTTGGTCGCCCTGCCAGTACCGGGTACCATCTTTACTGAAATAGCCAGCATCAGCGCCCTCCATCAGCCAACTGGTGCGGCAGGCCACTACCTGATCGTCGTTATCGTTCTGCCACATATTACCGTACGAATCGAGGCAGGTTTCGTAATTATTACGGAAGTTGTGCGCCATGACCTTCAGGCCGGTACCGTCGGGGTTAATCCGCAACGCCATACCACCTACCCAGACCCGGCCATCGTCGCTGACCTGATTGCCGCGATTCACTTTGTTGTACGGAGTACCACCCACGTACAGGCTACCCGAGCGTAGGGTCCAGCCAGCTTTGTCGGTTACTACGTGCGGCCCGGCGTTTCCGGTATTGAAATAGTAGTTACCATCGGGCCCAGCCACCAGAGCGTGCAAGGCATGGTCATGGTCGAGACCACCAAAGCCCGTCAGAAACACCTCCCGTTTATCGGCTTTATCATCGCCGTTTGTGTCGGTGTACACAAACAGGTTGGGCGCGGCCGACACAAACACCTTATTACCCAATACCGCAATACCGAGGGGCGACACCAGCTCTTTGTCCTGCACAAACACGGTTTGTTTGTCGGCCTTACCGTCGGCGTTGGTGTCCTCCAGAATCACCACCCGCTCGCCTTCAGCATGGTTCAGGCGGGTTTCGGGCTTGTTGTTGAAGTCCCGATAATCGACGGCCTCCGTCACCCAGATTCGCCCCCGCGCATCCACGTCGATATTGGTCGGGTTATACAACATCGGCGACTCGGCCCAGAGCGTAGCCTCCAGGTCGTCGGGGAGGTAAAGCGTTTCGGGGCCTTCGACCGGGCGGGCAGCCGGGCACAACAACAGCAGTGGAAGCAGACTCAGGAGGGTTTTCATGGGGGAAGTGGGGAGAAGAATAAACGAAATTTAACCAAACAGTTGCCGGGCCGCCCGGTTGTTTTCGAGGTAACTTTCGAGCATAGGCTTGCCCTTAGGCACAGCCCCTTCGAGTTGCAGCCAGCCCCGATACCCGATAGCGTCGAGGGTAGCCCGCACCCGTTTCATATCGATAACACCCTGACCAATCAGGTAATCGTTTTCTTTGATATGCACCTCGCAGATGTATTTTGTGCCGAGGTCGCGCATTTCACGAAAAATATCGTAGCCCATCACGGTCGAGTTGCAAACATCGTAGTATACTTTAACGGCTGGCGAGCCCACGGCTTCGATAATAGCCAGATGTTCGGGCGCCGATAACCACGACTCGATACCCAGCACTACGCCCGCCTTTTCGGCTTTGGGGGCCACCGCTTTGAGCCGGTCGATAACCGCCTGTGTGCATTTAGCGTCGTTTTTAAGGTCGTTTTTCCCAAAAAAAGCGAGCAGAATCGTTTTTATGCCCAGCGCTTTGGCCACATCGACACTATCCTGCACCCAAACCTCGGTCCGGGCTTCCGACTTGTACGGCACTTCGTTTAAAATACCCAGGGCCAACCCGCCAATCTGCACACCCGTTTGCCGGGCGGCCTCGCGGTATTGCCCTTGCATGGCCGGGTCGCGCAGGTGCACCTCGTCTTTGGTCGAGTTGAGGCTCACCTGAATGCCGTCCAGACCAATTTGCCGGGCCGTATCGAACGCCTTGAGTGAGGCCTGCCCGCCAATCGACCAATCGCAGGCACCAATGAGAAAGTTTTGTTTTCTTTGTAACTTGTTAGTAGAAATTGATTCCGCTAAGATGGGCGAAACCACCGACGCCCCGGTTACGGTCATGGCTTGTTGTAAGAAGGTTCTGCGGTTCATAAAGGAACAGGCTGATCGTAGCGTTTATATCTCAAATAAAACTTTACAATTTTTTTACCCCATTCCAACCCTTTGGCGGTGAGCGGAATCTTTATGGTGTCAACATTGATATGCTGAGCGAATATGATCTGGTAGAAGGGTGCCGAAAACAGGACCGAGCCATGCAGCGACAGCTCTACGAGCGGTTTGCCGGCAAGCTCTTTGTCGTCAGTAAACGATACACCAAGGATGCCACCGACGCCGAGGACGTATTGCAGGAAGCGTTTATCAAGATTTATCGGTTTATTGACCAGTTTCGGTTCGATTGCCCGCTTGAAGCCTGGCTCAAGCGGATTGTGATCAACACCGCCCTGAAGTACATCCGCACCCAACAGCCCTGGAACCAGTCGACCGACATTGAGGAGTTAGCTCCTCTGCTGGCTCAGGCCGACCAGAGTTTACCAACCCTTAACTACCAATATTTGCTGGCTCTGATTCAGGAGTTACCGCCGGGTTGCCGGGCGGTGTTTAACCTGTACGCTATTGAGGGGTATAACCACCCCGAAATAAGCGAGCTGCTGAACATTTCGGAAGGAACATCCAAATCGCAATACGCCAGAGCCCGCGCTCTGCTACAACATAAAATTCAATCGGACGGCCGGTTTACCGAACCCCGCCCGGCAGAACAGAAAAATTGACAATGGCCCAATTCGACGAGTTTAACTTTTTACCCCCGCAAGGTACTGGCGACCCGGACCTTCGGCGGCTTTTCGATGAAGCCGCTGAGGCTCCACCGCCCCGTGTCTGGGATGCCATTGAACGAGAGCTGGACGAAAGCGACCGGGTGGTGGTAATTCCGTTCTGGGGACGCCCGGCTACCTGGGTGTGGAGTGCCGCAGCCGTGGTGGCTCTGCTGCTGGTTGGCTGGTGGAGTCTGCGCCAAACCGGTGAGCAACCTATGCAGGCAGCTCCGTCGGTAGCAGCTCAATCGAGCACCGATAGACCAGGCGTGACCCAACCAAGCGTAGAGCCAGCCTTAACGACCCAACTGGCGCAGACTGGCAAACCGGCAAACCGGCCGACGCGCCTATCGGCTCCGCAAGGTTCAACGCCGGCAGAGGGCCCGGCAGGCTTGTCGGCGCAGAGCCCACGCGTTTCGGGCGCTGGATCTCCAGCGATTATCGCTCAGGCCCGTAAACCCCAAAGCCCCGACCTCGTAAGCAAACCAGCCGGGTTGAACGGAAACCCGGCCGATGCACTGGCCCAAAACACGAGCGTAGCCTCACCAACCAATACCGGGCCTACGACAGGACAGCCGCCAATGCCCACCCGCTCCCTTGACGGCCCCGCCCGAATGGCAGCCGAGGAGCAGGCTATTGCCCGCGTGAACGAAAAAACAACAGAAACGGCACCGGCCCTGCCGCCTGTGCTCTCAAACCCGCCCGTGGAGCAAGGGGCCAATGCAACCGCCCAACCCGTGGCCATTGCCAGTTTGGACACCAAACCGTTCCGACCCAATACCATGTACGGCACGCAGCGGATTGTTTGGTTCCGGCCAGATGAAGAACTATCGGCTCCGGCCGAACTGACGCAGAGCCGACAAAAAGCCGAACAGTGGGCCTCGGTTAGCGTTACCCCTTCGTCGTTCAACCCAACCGTTGGGCTCAAACCAGCCCTGACGACGTACGGCAATGCCTTTGCGCAACTGGGCAATGCAGCCCCCGCCGACTTGTCGCTTAAGAGTGAGCCAAACCGGTCTATTGCGTACCAGATTTCGGCGGGCCGCCAGCTGGGTGAGCGTTGGACTATTGAAACAGGAGTTGGGTATCTGGAGGCCCGGTCGACGGTGGTAAGCCCTACGCAAACACTTGTCGCGAGCATGATTGGCAGTGCCAATCGTTCGTCGAGCCTTTACGCTGATGTGTTGCAGAATAGCCGGCCAACCGCATCCAACGACCGGCTCTCGAATACCCCATCCAAAGGAGGCACCTCGAACCCATTGCAAAACAGCAATGTGTATGATGCACAGCTGGCACAGAGTCTGACCAACAATTACACGTTTGTGCAGATTCCGGTACAGATGGGCTTTCAGCTCCGTCCCCGTAAGCGGTTTGGGATGTCGTTGCTCGGCGGTTTCCTGACCAACCTGTTTGTGCGCAACACCGTGAACGACCAGATTAGCGTAACCAACAGCGACGGTGTGTACCGGCCGGTGACGCTTTCGGCTTCAACAGGTCTTCGTTTTCGGTACCGGCCCACCGGGCGTTGGTCGGCTTCGATGGCGGGTATCTTTCAGCAGGCGCTACAACGGGGCACCCGCGAAAGCTCCGATCTGACCATACGACCGCAGACTATGGGCGTCAGCGTTGGCTTAGATTACCATTTTTAACCATACGATTTGTCATGAAACCACTCTTGCTTTTTTTGCTGCTGCTTACCGGAGCCAGCCAGTGTGGTGACTCCACCACGGCCCTCGACCCCGTATCCGACGAACTGGTGGTTCGGTCGGGTACTTCATTCGGTATGTGTGCTGGCTACTGTGTGAAACGACTTGAGCTGGCCGGTACCAAGGCTATCTTCACCCAGGAAAGCCATATCGACAAGCAACGTTACCCGACCAAAACCTGCCAGCGTGCCATCAGCCAGGAAAAGGCCATGAACCTGAAAAGTATGGCCCGGTTCGACGCCTTCCGGAAGCTGCCGGAGCGTTTCGGTTGCCCCGACTGTGCCGATGGCGGTGCTGAATTTATTGAAATGCAATTCGGCAATCAGACCCACCGAGTAGAGTTTGAATACGGCAAAACGATCCCCGGCTTTGAGGCACTTGTGCGGGATTTGCGTACCCAACGGGCCGAATTTGATACGTGTAACTAATCCAGACTCAACCATGAAAACCATACTTCTCTGCGCACTCTGGTTACTGCTGGCTTCCTTCAGCGGCTGCGACCGACCAAACACTACCCCTCCGCCCGCCGACGCGACGAGCCCTGTGGGCGATTGGGTACTTAGTACCCCCGCTACGCCATACAAGATCACATTGCAGGTGGCCCTCAGAAACACCGAGGGAGGCCTCACGCAGTATCAGCTCACCGGCATATCGGCGGTAAATTCCTACGGGGCTGTAGCTACCGTCGGGGCCGATGGCTCGGCTCAGGTAGGTAGTGTGGGCGCAACCAAGCGGGGCGGCCCCGAAGAGGCCATGCAGACCGAAAACACCTATTTTGCGAGTTTACAGCAAGTGAATCGGGTAGAGCTGGTAGCCGGGAAGCTCCGCTTACACTCAACTCACCCCAACTGGCCCCTGCTCCAGTTTAATCCATAGACCCTCCTTTTTTCGATTGGATGCTTTGTAGCGAAATCACCCAATCTACTTTACCAACTCTTTTGTGCAAGATCGATCGTCCGGTGGCAAGAAGGCCGCCGGACGATTTTTTGTTTTTTTCGCTTGCGTTCCAACCGTTTACGTCGATTCGGACTCCTGTGGTTATATCCTTAATCAATGCTCTGTATGAAGCGAATTCTCTACTCAATACCGGTGCTCTTTTTGGCCCTTTTTGGGGTAGCCTGTACAGACAAGTGTACCGAGACCCGCACTTTCCGACGATTCACACCCGTTACATTGACCCTGGCACAGGTACGGCAGGGTATCGGCTCCGAAGCTCCGCGCACGCTCCAGAAACCGGGCAAAATCTATACAAAAGACGGATTCCTGTTTATCAACGAGCTGAAAGAAGGCATCCATGTCATTGACAACCGGAATCCCAATGCCCCGCAAATGGTGAGCTTTATCCGAATTCCGGGTAATGGGGATATGGCCGTCCGCAACAATATTCTGTATGCCGACAGCTACATGGACCTGGTGGCCTTCGACATCAGCGACGCGACAAACATCCGGCCCGTTAACCGGGTCAACAACATCTTCCCCAACGGGCAGTTTGAGGGCGGCTACTGGTATATCAATCAGGCCACCGGCGATGTGCAGGATCAGCGGGTCGATTATGTCACCGAGCGCATTCAAACCAACTGTCAGGACAACGTAGGCCCAACCGGCGGCTGGTGGGGTGGCGTGGTCTTCTTCGATACACGCGGCCTGATGAATGCGGCCCCGTCGACATCGGGGGGCGGGGGGCAGCAACAGTCTACCAACGGCACGGCGGGATCGATGGCCCGGTTTGCCTTGTACAACAATTATCTGTACACGGTGAACTCGACCGAAATGCAGCTGTTTGATATTCGGAACCCGGCCGACCCGAAGGTGGGCAACAAAATTCAGATGGGCTGGGGTATCGAAACCATTTTCCCCTACAAAGACAAGCTATTTATTGGGTCGCAAACGGGTATGTTTATTTACGACAATAAGAACCCCGAAAAACCCGAGCGTCTGTCGGTATTTCAGCACGCCCGCGTCTGCGACCCCGTGGTGGTACACGAAGACAAAGCCTACGTTACCCTTCGTTCGGGCAACACCTGCCAGGGTTTTACGAATCAGCTCGATGTAGTTGATATTTCAAACCTCCTCAGCCCCAAACTCATCAAAAGCTACCCCATGCGCAACCCGCACGGCCTGGGCATCGACTTCCCGAACCTGTTTATCTGCGAGGGCGCTTACGGGCTCAAATCATTCGATGCCCGCGACGCACTTAACATCGACAAAAACCTGCGGGAGCATATTAAAGACATCGACGCGTACGATGTGATACCGTTGGATAAGTCATTGCTCATGATTGGTCGCGATGGGTTCTATCAGTACGACTATAGTAATCCAAAGCAGTTGCGGTTGATGAGCAAAATACCAGTAAAGAGGCCCAACGCCATTAGCTAAAAACTCGTATGAAGGGCGTGAAACTTTTGCTTTACTTGTGTGTCTTATGGCCGCTTTCGGCGTCACAAGCTCAGTCAGTAGCCTCAAAATGGCCGTTTTTCCATCATAGCGAGGTGGGCGGGCTGTTTGGCCGGGTGGTTTCGGGCAACAACCTCAACGAAGTGGTTGAGAACCGCACCAACCTGTCGGTTCAGACGCTCAACGGCGTTCGGCTGAGTAAACGGGTAGCCGTTGGCGGATTGGTTGGACTGGATTGGTACACTGGTGCTTTGCTGACACCGGTGGGCGTGGGCGCCCGGTATCAGTTTACCCGGCCCTCAGACCAAAACCTGAGTGCGTTTGTCAGCGCCGATGCGGGGTACGGATTTAGCTGGTTTGACAAAAGTTCGACCGGATACATTGTTCGGGGAGGTTTGATGCTCAACCCCGGCGTGGGAATCCGGCTTGGCAAACCTGGTAGGGGCGGCTTTACGGTAACGTTTAGCTACAAGCGGCAAGAGGCTCAGGTTGAAAAGCCGCTACGGTGGGGCGAGATAAAGCGCGACGAAACCCGGATTTACAACCGGCTCTCGATTCGGGTCGGTGTCAGTCTCTGATTGAACGATGTTACCAAATAGTTGCACTTTATCACCGCTATTGGCCACTGGCTCAATAACCTCAAACAGGACCCGAACCTTGTCGTTCGTAAAAGTGAATATGAATACTCCAGAGACATACAAGTTTGTTTTTCTTACTCGCGTTGACCAAACTGTTATGAAAAACATCATTCTGCTTCTAATCGGCAGCTTACTATTTATGCTTTGCTACCAGCTGACCCGCCGTCAGACGGCTTATGTGAATGCAAACTCGGCGAGTGTTCAGCCGTTACAAAAGCCAAACACCGGACCGGCATTTGCTCAGTCAGACAAATCATTAGTAATGCAGATGGCCCGTTTCTAACTGGCAAACCTAACCACGCACCGCCCATCAACAGAAAGCCCCAACTCATGTGAGTTGGGGCTTTCTGTTGCACTAAATATGATTCGTTTGGGTTGCTTAAGCAACTTCGAACTTGCTCTGGTTCCGCTTCCGCTCGTTCTCGTCGAGGTAAATCTTACGCATCCGCATCGACTTGGGCGTTACCTCCAGATACTCATCTTTCTGGATGTACTCCAGACACTCTTCGAGTGAGAAGCTGATTTTGGGGGCAATCTTCACGTTATCGTCCGAACCCGAAGCCCGCATGTTCGTCAGCTTCTTGGCGGTTTGTACGTTTACCACAATGTCGTTCTGACGGTTGTGCTCACCAATTACCTGACCGGTGTACACCTCTTCGCCCGGATCGACAAAGAACACACCCCGATCCTGAAGCTTATCAATTGAGTATGCCGTAGCCGGACCGCTGTTCATGGCAATGAGTGAACCGTTGATCCGCTCAGGAATGGCGCCTTTGTACGGCTCGAAACTCTTGAACCGGTGCGTCATCACGGCCTCACCAAACGTTGCGGTAAGTACGTTTGAGCGCAGACCAATCAGACCCCGCGACGGAATCTCGAACTCGAGGTGTTGCAGATCCCCTTTAGGCTCCATGATGAGCAGTTCGCCTTTCCGCTGCGTAGCCAGTTCGATTACCTTACCAGCTGTAGTCTCAGGGACATCAACAACCAGTGTCTCAACGGGCTCAAGGCGCTGCCCATTCTCGTCTTCTTTGTAAAGTACCTGTGGCTGACCTACCTGAAGTTCGTAGCCCTCCCGGCGCATCGTTTCGATCAGTACCGACAAGTGCAGAATACCCCGGCCAAACACCAGGAACTGGTCTTCACGGTCGGTTTCCTGTACGCGCAGGGCGAGGTTTTTCTCGGTTTCTTTAAACAACCGATCCCGCAGGTGCCGCGACGTCACAAACTTGCCCTCTTTACCGAAGAAAGGCGAGTTGTTAATCGTGAACAACATGTTCATAGTCGGCTCATCTACCGAAATACGGGCGAGGGCTTCAGGATTCTCGAGGTCGGTGAGTGTATCGCCAATTTCGAAATCTTCGAGGCCCGTTACGGCGCAAATGTCGCCACAGTTTACTTCGGCTACTTTCTGCTTGCCCAGACCTTCGAACAATTGCAGTTCTTTGATCTTAACCCGCTTGATTGACCCGTCGGCTTTAGCCAGGGCCATGTTGGCACCTTCTTTGAGCGTACCACGCACAACCCGCCCAATGGCGATACGGCCTACGAACGCCGAATAATCAAGCGACGTTATCTGCATTTGCGGGGTTCCTTCTACAACGGGTGCAGCCGGAATAGTCTCCACAATTGTATCGAGCAGATACGTAATATCTTCGGTTGGTTTTTTCGGGTCAGGACCCATCCAGCCCTGCTTTGAGGAACCGTATACCGTCGGGAAATCGAGCTGATCTTCGGTAGCACCGAGGTTGAACATCAGGTCGAACACCTCCTCGTGTACTTCGTCGGGGCGGCAGTTTTCTTTGTCGACCTTGTTGATCACCACAATGGGCTTAAGACCCAGCGAGAGGGCTTTACCCAATACAAAACGGGTTTGGGGCATGGCGCCCTCAAACGCATCGACCAGCAGGCAAACGCCATCGGCCATCTTCAATACGCGCTCCACCTCACCCCCGAAGTCGCTGTGACCCGGCGTGTCGATGATATTAATTTTCACGTCCTTGTAGCGGACGGACACGTTCTTGGAAACAATGGTAATGCCGCGTTCGCGCTCCAGATCGTTGTTGTCCAGAATCAGTTCTCCAAACTCCTGGTTCTCGCGGAAGAGCTTCGATGCGTGGATAATCTTGTCGACCAGTGTTGTTTTGCCGTGGTCGACGTGGGCAATAATGGCAATATTTCGGATAGACTGCATATCGCTGTTTTTCTGGCCGCAAAGGTACGCAATTCTGCGCTGAAAAACAGATTTTTACAATTTATTAATGACAATTAAGCCCCTGATGCTTGATTGGCCTTATTATTATTCAATTTGGCTTTTAAGCCACCCGCTCAGCGTCACATTTTAACAGCTAAAGGCCCATATTTCAGGTAGGTTATAGCGGTTTTCGTTAATGCTTCGGGCAACCGCAGTCGTTCTTTTTGAACAGCCCCCACATAAAGCCTTTCTTCTTCCGAAAGCCTTTCCGTTTCCGCTTGAAAACCGTTTCCTCCTTGGCGGATACCGTCGTCTCAGCCGACTGGCTTACGGCCGCGCTGGCCGGTGCCTCGGCGAGCACCATCATAGCTACGGCAACCAGAAATAATACCTTCTTTTTCATCCCCTACGTCTCTTTGTACACTAAACGATTTTGGGATGAAATTAGCGCATTCTGAACCATAACCCAAGCAACCGGCCCGACTCAGGCGTTGCTGCACAAAAAAGCCTTACCCCGTGGGATAAGGCTTCAAAACCAGGTTCATGTATTACCTCGGCCCACGCGAACCGCCCCGAGGGCCACGGCTTCGATTCCCGTACGCATTCCCGTTGCCGGGGTTACCGTAACGGGCGCCGGGGCTCGACTTGTATTTGTAGCGCGGAGCAGGTACTACATACGTCCGCTGCTGCACAATAACCGGCGGACGGCGGTAGTGACCGTAAGGGCGATACCCGTAGTACGGGCGCTCATAATAGCCGGGCCGATGGCCATAGCCCGCTCGCGTGTTGACGTATGTTGGCCCACAACTGGTAAGCAACGTCGCCAGCAATGCAACCATCAGCAAAGAGCCTCTTTTCAGTAGTTTCATGACTTGTACGTGCGTTAGTTTTTCATCATGCACCTATTAGACAAACGAAAAAGCCCAACGTTTAGTTGGGCTCTTACTGAATGGGCAAAAAAGCTCGAATTAGGCCTTCAGTCGGCTCTTCAGGTAGGTCAAAGCCCGCTTGTACGCATCTGCGGTAGCCTCCTTGTCGAATTTCGGGTTGCTTGGATTCGCAAAGGCGTGGTCGGCCTCGTACATTTTCACCTCGATTTTCTCACCGGCTTTTTTCATGTTCTCCTCAAACTGCCCCACTACTTTGGGGGAAATAAAGCCGTCTTTGCTCGCAAACAGACCCAATACGTCGGTTTGGAGGGTTTTGAGTTTCTCCACATCCATTTCGGGGAAGCCGTAGTACATCACACAACCTTTAGCCTGCTTTCCTTCCAGAATGGCCGACTGCAACGACAGCCCTCCGCCAAAACACCAGCCTACGCTGGCAATCTCGGCCTCAGGGCCGGCGTAGGCAATAGCCCCTTTGATAATCGAGTTCAGCCGGTTTTTGTCGGCACCCTGCATCAGTTTAGCGGCATCTTCCTGCTTGGTAGCTACGGCCCCATCGTACATATCGACCGCCAGTACGTTTACGTCTGACAGGTCACCATGGAATTTCTCAGCCTCTTTCTTAATGTAGTCGTTCAGACCCCACCACTCCTGATACACAAACAGCCACTTGTTCGACGGCTTTTTGGCTTTGAGCAGGAACCCGTTAGCGGCCTTGCCATCGGGTGCATTGAAGGTAATCATTTCGCCGGCTGCACTCACGTAGTTGAACGGCAGCGGCTCGGCGTGTTGCGCCCGGAAAGCGGGGTCACCGGCAAAATCAGCCATGTCGGTTGCCCCCCCGTGGCAGAGCGGAATGTTTGCTGTGTTTGTTTGCTCTATTTCGGTAGGTGTCAACAGCGAGAACACCAGTGAAACGAGTGAGATAAAAACAATTTTCATAGAGAACGATAGTTTCCAACATAAACTCGAAATACGCACCAACGGTTAGGTTAGCCCCCAAAATCCCAAACCAAACCGGCTACAAAGGGGTTTTAGGCTTTCACAAGCTCGATGATCGTGATCTCGGGCAGAATACCCACCCGCCCCGGATAACCCAGATACCCAAAGCCCCGATTTACGTACAGCTGCTGCTCACCCTGCCGGTAAAGGCCCGCCCACTGCTTGTACACGTACTGCGAGGGACTCCACTTAAAATCGCCGATCTCAACGCCAAACTGCATCCCGTGCGTATGCCCGGCAAACATGGCATCGATGTCCGAAAACTGAGTCCGTACCTGCGCATCCCAGTGGCTGGGGTCGTGCGACAGGAGCAGTTTTACGGGATACTCTTCGGTACCGGCATAGGCTTTGGCCAGATTCCCGTATTTGGGCCAACGGTCGCCAGCACCCCAGTTTTCAATACCAATCAGGGCAATCTTATCGCCGTTCTGCGTGAATATACGGTTTTCGTCGAGCAGCAGATTCCAGCCCATCAGCCGGTGGGCTTCTTTCAGATTGTTCAGGTTCTGCTGTTTTGCCTGTTGGCTAGGCCAGGCTACGTAGTCGCCATAGTCGTGGTTACCCAGGGTTGAGTACACACCCAACGGGGCTTTTACCTGCCTGAAAATGGGCAGGTAGTCTTCTACTTCATTGGCGGTATTGTTGACCAGATCACCGGTAAAGAACACCATATCGGGCTTTTCGCTCAGGAGCATCTCGACGCCCCCTTTCACGGCCGTTTTATTGAAGAACGAGCCTGAATGAATGTCGGATAGCTGCGCGATACGCATCCCCTCAAACCCCGAAGGCAGGTTTTTCAGGGCCAGTTTCACCCGCCGGATGCGGTAGTCGTGCGCGCCCGACAGGATACCCCACGTGAGGCTCACCAGGGGCACGGCCCCGGCTACCAGAGCCGTTTTCATGAGAAAGTCAGACCGGCTGATTACGTCCGTTTGGGGCATGGTTGGGCGGGTAACATCGTCGGCGGCCTCACGCACGTCGGGCCGGTAAAAGAGCGAAACCACCCACCGGAAAAACCGCGCGATGTCGTCGATAAAGATAAAGAGCACCGCAATGACTTTGGAGAAATACGGAATCATGACACCCGCGTACAGAAACGTGCGGGTATGCCGGTCGAAGTAATCGGGCGGAGAAAGCTGCATAAACAGAAACACCCCCACCGACAGGGCCGAAAAGCCCCAGTATGCGAGGGCGATGATGCGCTGAGCCTCATCAGACAGGCTCCGGCTAACGGTGCGGATGGCCTGATACACGTACCAGTCTATAAACAGAAAGACCAGACTGATGACCAGAAAAAAAAGGATACGATTCATATTCGGGAGCTATTGCGAGTCGGCCAGGTAGCGCAGGACATACACATGTACAGGACGCTAACCGGTTCAACCGGTTTAAAGTTTTTGTCAGACCCGGTTTCAGGTAGCCGGTTCCCTCACCCGTAAAACCAAACAATGGAGGCTGAATAAACCAACCTCCATTGTTTACTTGCCGCTATAGGGCATTTAGGCCATTTCGACCGATGCCTCTTTCTGCATCTCCAGCGCGGGGTCCTTCTTCCCGAACCACTTCATCCGGATTCGCTCGTTTACCCAGTACATACAGGGCACAATTACGAGCGTCAGAACAGTCGAGAATGTCAGACCGTAGATGATGGTCCAGGCCAGAATATTCCAGAACACCGCACTGTCGCCACCAATCAGGATATTGGGGTTGAAGTCGCGGAAGAGAGTCACAAAGTCAACCGTAAGGCCGAGCGCCAGCGGAATCAGACCCAGTACCGCGGCCGAGGCCGTCAGCAATACGGGCGTGAGTCGGGTAGCCCCACCTTCGATGATTGCTTCGCGCAGTGGCATACCCCGGCCCCGAAGTTCATCGATAAACTCAATAAGCAGGATACCGTTTTTCACCACAATACCCGCCAGGGCAATGATACCAACGCCTGACATAATCACCGAGAACGTTTTGCCCGTAGCCATAAAACCAAGCAATACCCCAATCAGCGACAGCAGAATGGTGAAGAAGATAATAAGCGGCTTCACCACCGAGTTGAACTGCGTGGCCAGAATCAGGTAAATAAGCAGAATAGCCACCCCAAACGCCATAACGAGGAAGTTGGCGGATTCCTGCTGATCTTCCTGCTCACCGCCCAGCTTCACGGAGTAACCGTTCGGAATTTCCATCTGGTTAATCACCTGCTGAATCTGCTGGTTGATCTGATTGGCGTTGGCCCCCGGCACTACATCGGAGCTAAGCGTTACCAGACGCTCCTGATTCTTACGGTTGATCTGGTTAAACGTAGTCGAGTAATTGATATTGGCCACCGCCGACAAAGGCACCTGCCGCAGCTGCCCGCCCAGGTTCATGTCGCGGTACACCACGTTGAGGCTCAACAGCCGCTCAATCTGACTCCGGTCGTCTTCTTTCAGACGAACCATGATCGGGTACTCGTCTTTGGCGTCGCGGAACTTCGAGATTTCGGTACCAAACAGGGCCGTTCGGATGGCAAACGCTACCTGCTGCGCCGAAATGCCCTCGCGCTGCGCCTTCTCTTTATCAATATTGATAATGATCTCGGGCTTGTTGGTAATCAGGTCCGACTTCAATTGATCGATGCCTTCGATGCCCGCCCGGCTAATTTCGGTGCGTACCTGCTTTTCGAGAGCCGACAGTTGACCAAAGTCATCGCCCGCAATTTCAATTGAAATCGCCTTACCCGTTGGTGGTCCGTTGGCTTCCCGTTCAACCGAAATTTCGGTACCCGGAATCCCCTGTACAGCCACCCGAATCTTGTTCAGAATAGCCTCTGACGAGCGGCCACCCCGGTCTTCGTTTTTCACGAATGCGACCGTCACTTTCGACTTTTGGGGCGTGGCATTTCGGTCGGGGTTGAAGGGGTCACCTGCGTTTTTACCCACGTTGGCAATCACGGAGTTGACCATATCTTCGGCCTTCTCGTCTTTCAGCACCTTAAACACCCGCTGCTCAATAACCCGAGTCACCGAGTCGGTGATGCGGGCATCGGTACCTACGGGCATTACGTTATACACGTACACATAGTCGGGCTCACCGCTCGGGAAGAAAATCACCTTCGGCTGTACAATCCCCAGCAGAACGAACGTACCTATCAGGAGCACAAACATGCTCAGGATAGCACCCACCGGCCGCCAGCCCACCAGTACCCACGAAATCAGTTTCCGGTAGCCACGCATCAAACGGGGCAGCCATTTGTCCTGAAACGGTACAATGATTCGGGGCGTCAGGACATAGTGATTGAATACGTACAGGATGATAAAGGCCACAAACATATTACCGATACCCCGGTCAATAACGTAGCCAATACCGGCCAGAACCGTCATGATGATGAGCGGCCGCTTGATGGTATCGAAGCTGGTGTCGGCATCTTCGCCATGCTGCTCGTCGTGCCGTTTCATGAACGATACCGCAAACACGGGGTTCATCACATAAGCCACAAACAATGAGGCAAACAGGGTCAGAATGAGCGTGAGGGGCAAAAATTTCATAAACTCACCCACAATACCCGGCCAGAACAACAGCGGGAAAAAGGGCGCAATCGTCGTGAGCGTACCCGAAAGTACCGGCACAAACACCTCGCCCGCAGCGGCTTTTACCGACTGCTTAATATCCCAGTCGCGGTGCTGGTTGAACAGACGGTGGGTGTTCTCAATAACCACAATGGCATCGTCGACCACCAGACCCAAACCCAGCAGAAACGCAAAGAGTACAATGGTGTTCAGCGTAAACGCGGTGCCAATGGCTGGCCCGATGATCGGCATCAATACGAAAGCCACCAGCGCCGACAGCGGTACCGATAAACCTACGAAGATGGCGTCGCGGATGCCCATGAAGAACATCAATACCATTACGACGAAGATAAACCCAAGCACAACCGTATTAACCAGGTCATGTAGCTCGGCCCGGGTCCGCTCCGACTGATCGGCCGTAACGGTAATATCCAGCCCCTGTGGGAACCGCTCCGTTTTGTACTCCTCAATAGTTTGCTCGATTCGGTCAGAGGCCGCAATGAGGTTGGCGCCTGCCCGCTTGATTACGTTCAGCGTCACCACCGATTTACCGCTCAACCGGGCAAAATCCTGTTGCTCTTCGAACGAATCACGCACGTCGGCCACATCGCCCAGCCGAACCGTTGCGCCCGTCGCCGTGCGAATTTGCAGGTTTTGCAGGGCTTGCACATCGGTAAATTCACCTTTTACGCGCAACGTCCGCCGAACGCCCTCTACGTTGAGTTCACCACCCGATACATTCACGTTTTCGCCCTGTACGGCCTGTTGAATATCAAAAAAGGCCAGGCCCGCCGACTGCATTCGGGGCAGATCGACATTGATCTGAATTTCGCGTTTCAAAGCCCCGACAATATCAACCCGGCTGATTTCGGGCATTGCCTCGATCACATCCTGCATGTCCTCGGCGTACGTTTTCAGCTGATTGAGCGAAAAGTTACCGGCCAGGTTAATGTTCATGATCGGAAACTCCGAGAAGTTCACGTCCTGTGCCGTAGGGCCGTCGTCGAGCTTCTGCGGCAAATCGCGCCGGGCTTTGTCGATGGCATCGCGCACCCGTTGCAAAGCTTCCGCCGTTTGCACATCGGGGTTAAATTCAACCGTAATGAGCGAAAAATCCTGCAAGGCATTCGATTTCAGGCGTTTCACACCCGAAATCGACTTGATCTGTTTCTCAATGGGCTTATTGATGGTGTTCTCAATGTCAGCCGGAGCCGTCCCGAAGTAAGCCGTCGTCACAATGATCGTCGGCACTTTAATGTCGGGAAATTGCTCCTTCGGCAAGTTGTTATACACCAGCAGACCACCCAGTGTAACAATGAAGGTGAAGATGTAGATAGCCGTTCGGTTCTCTACGCACCAGTTCGTAAAACCAAGGGTTTTTATGTGTTCTGCTTTCATATCTGGAGGTGTTTACAGTTTCCAGCATACGGTTTCCTGTTTCTGACACACGATAAAATCGTATCAACAGCTCGGTATTCACCCAACTGATAACCGTAAACAGAAAACTGTAAACTTTCTAAAAATTAATCGGTGTTCCGTCCGTCAATTCCTGATAGCCCTTGGTCACCAACTGATCCCCCGGCTGCAGGCCCGCTACAATCTCAATCTGTCCACCGTAACTCTGTCCCGTTGTAATCTTGCGCGACTTAGCCACTTTTTTCCCGCCTTCATTCACCGCCACATACACCAATTGACCGGTTTCTGTATTCTGAATCAGGTTTTGGTTGATCACAACGGCGTTGCTCTTGTTCACATCGTTGATTTTAACCTGTGCCAGCATGTTCGGCTTGAGGGCGTTATCCGACGGCAGCGGAGCCTCAATGGTGAAGGTCCGGCTCAACGGGTCAACCGTTGTCGACACGAAGTTGATGCGCGTCCGCAGCTCTTTATTCACATCCGGGAACCGAACAATCACCTCATCGCCCTTGCGCACGCTACCCGCATACGTATCGGCTACCTTCGCCACTACTTTCAGCTGTGACAGATTCACGATCTGAAACATCGGCATACCGGGCGCTCCCATAGTGCCTACTTTGGCAAACACTTTGTCGACCACCCCTGAGATGGGTGCCGTCACGTTCGACTGGCTCAGCTGCGATTGTAACGTGGCCAACCGGCGCTCCAGAGCCTCTTTGTTATTCTTTGCTTGCAGGTACTGGATTTCGGTCCCAATCTGCTGCTTCCAGAGGTTTGCCTGCTTCTCAAAAACTGTATTAGCCAGCGAAAGCTGCGTCCGCACTTCCTCTACCGACGTCCGCAGTACCTGATCGTCGAGCCGGGCCAGCGTTTGACCCGCCCGCACGGCCGAGCCCTCCACAACGTTGACAGCCAATACGGTTCCACCCGATTTTGGCGACACCTGCACGTTGTTTTTCGCATCAATCGTGCCTTGTAATTCAACATAGCGCCGGAAAGTTGTAGCAGCAATTGGCTCCACCACCACTTCTTTTACCCGGACAGCCTCCTTCTTTTTCGGGTCCAGCTTAGTCAATTCCGACTCCAACCCGCGAATCCGGGTGTTCAGGTCTGCCTGTTCCGATTTGAGCTTGGCCAGCTCCTCACGTTTGGTTTGCAGGTCGTCTTTTTTCTCCCCACAGGCCGCCAGTGTAAACACCAGCGCACTCATAATGTAGTATGGTTTCATGCTTTTCAGTGTATGGTTTGGGGCAGCCATTGGCTTGCCAACTTCTGTTTTCACCTCGTTTATTGCCCCGTGTACAACCGTCCCAACGCTTTGTCCTGGTCAATCTTCGCAATGAAGAAATCGTACAACGCACCGAAATAGTTGGTTTGTGCTTCGCGGAGGGCTGCTTCGGCATTCAACACCTCAATACTCGACCCAACGCCCTCTTTGTACTTGATCCGCGTTACCCGAACAATTTCCTGCGCCAGTTCCCGGTTACGCTGTTGCGTCTGTAGACTCTGCAAACCATTATTGAGCGTAATACTCGATTGCCGGATCTGTAGGTCAATCGAATTGCGTAGTAACTCGCTGCTATTCTGAATCTTTTGCAACGTGACGCGCTTCTGGGCTATTTGATACCGTTTCTGGAATCCGTCGAAAACAGGCACCTGAAGACTTAAGCCCAGTGTAGAGAAGTTAAGCCAGGGTGAGTTCACCACTTGCGCGATCATATTGCGGCCACTGTTGTAGCCGTAGTTGATAAATGCAGCCACAGTAGGGTAATAGCCCTTTTGTGTAACCTCAATATCCTGTTGGGCCAACTTCACCTGCGTCTCCAGTGTTGAATACTCAATCCGGCTCCGGTACTGAAATGTGGGGTCTGGGGCTATTAACTGCCGCAACTCCGCCACATCCCGGTCCTGCAACTGCTCCGAGAGCGTGATCTCGTCATTCACCGTCAGGCCCATCTGAAACTTCAGTAAGGTGTAACTCAGCTCAATCAGGTTTTCCACGTTCTGACGCTCTGCCTTCAGGTTATTAGACTGCACCTCCAACCGGCTCACATCGAGCTTCTCCACAAACCCTTGCTGGTTCAGCGCACGGGTCTCACTCAGCAGCGTATCGAGCCGACCAATGTTATAATCGAGAAGCTTGGCTCGCTCTTGCGCCACCAGCACACTGTAGTATGCTTTTGCCACTTGCTCAGCTACCACCACCTTCGATGCCTGCAGATTTCGCTGCGCCAGCTCCCGGTACGTAGCAGCGGCCCGCAAACCCACGTTCAGCGTTGCGCTGTAGAGCACCTGATTCAAACTCAGGGCGGCATTGCCCGAATATTTCACCCCAAACTGCACCGGAACAGCCGGTGCATCAGCCGGAGCGTTTGGGTCAAAGAAATTTGCCGGTAAAAACGCCCGTTGAATAATCAGGTTATCTGTCAACGAAGCACTCGCAGCCACCTGTGGCAAGGCCGATGACTTAATTTCTTTGATCCGAGCCTCAGCGCTTACCGCATCCAGTTGACTGTTACGTACGTTGATGTTCTGGCGTACTGCAAAGTCGATCGCTTCTTGAAGTGTAAACGGCCGACCTGTTCCAGGCTTCCCTGAAGCTGTTAACCCAGTTGGAGCAGCGCCCAAGCCCGAATTAAACGTAGAAATCACCGTAGGCTGCAGATTAACCGCCCCATTTGCCTCATTGAGCGAAGGGGCACCTCCTGCATTCGATACGCCGGGTTGCGAAGGCACCGCTACGCCCGTACCCGGTGTGACACCAGGCTGAGCAATCACTGCCCCTGTCCCAGCCGGTTGTTGTGCCCCCGGCTGCTGACCGCTTGCCGCGGCTCCGGTTGGTTGCTGCCCTACACTGGGCTGTGTAGGTGCCGAGCCCGTTGGCGTTTGTGCAGTTGCCACCGCTCCCCACCATCCTGCCAGCAACCACAGAACAGCCGAAAAAATAGTACTACTTGCTTTCATAAATTATAGGTTGTACTCGTTCACTTGTCTGTTTCAGGTTATTGTATATTTCAAAGCCTTTCAATGTCAGGATCCCCCGCACAAAGTGATGATGCAATTGGTCCTGCACCACATACATGTCTTTGTGATGCGGAAAGATTTGCTCATCGAAACCAATCTGGAGAAGTTCGACACGTAAACGAGCCATAGTCTCCAGATCAAGATCGGTCCGATACAACCCTTCGTTAACCCCCCGCTGTAAGTTCGAAATGATGTCTTTAATGATCTGATTCTCCTTGTATTCCAGAAAAACCCCCCATGCTTTTGGGTAATAGCGCTGAATGTCCAACATCACGCTCGGATTAATCTCATCGGCATGCCGACGCATCATATCCGACACCAACATCAATTCTTCAATAGGGTTTCCAGCAACTGCATTAAGCTGACAGACTTCATCCACCTCATTTTCAATATGGTACTTAACCACATGAAAAACGATATCCTCTTTGTCGATGAAATGTTGATAGATCGTCTTTTTTGAAATTGCTAAACGACGAGCTATATCATCCATCGTTATAGTGCGTACGCCGTACTTCCAAAAAAGGCGTTCAGCCTCCTCAATAATCTTCTCTTTCATCTTAGCTGACTTTCAACCAAAAAACCCCGGAAACTCACAATAAGTTCAGAGTTTCCGGGGTACTTTTTAACCAGATTTTATAACTTTATCTAGATAACTGGCGAATTACCTAATGGGATAAAACGGTTTATTGGCTGTAAAGCAGAAAGGATTCGTAACGATAGTGGCTTAAATGTAGTCCGAAGGACTGGTCACGCGCAGTGGACCAGGAGAAGTTAAGAAGAAGGGAAATTCGCAGTAACTACGCTTTAGCTGACCCAATATTGTTCTGCTATGGGCACCAGGCGATGACCTGCCTGGCCAGGGCCGACCACCCCGCCTGCCCTCATACACACCTCCCCGCACCCACGCCCATAAACGCGGAAAGGGGGTGCTACCTCGTCTGAGATAACACCCCCTTCGCTTCTATAACTAGAGGTGGCAGCTTCCTACTCTCCCGGATCTGACTCCAGTACCATCGGCAGCACGGGGCTTAACGGCTCT
>NZ_WELI01000005.1 GCF_009184635.1 Rudanella paleaurantiibacter | reverse complement strand
TGCTGTTTGAGGATGGCCACCATTTGCGATTCGGTGAATCGGTTTGCTTTCATTTCCCTTTTGTTTACCGTGAAAATTAAGATTTTTGCTCTATTTTTCACTGGCTCACTTTCAGGGGTTCAAGACATATTTGCATGATAATAACCGCGAAATATCAGTTGAGCATATAATTGAGGAGATAGTCATTGGTAAAATAGATGAGCGCATTGATAAGATCTTTCAACCAATTATTGACCCTAATTACCGCACTGTCACATTTGAAAGATTTGTAGAAGAATGGCTGGAGGTCCCTCCTGTACAAGTTCAAGAAGATAAACTAACACTTTTCATTGCCGAGGACGCACGTACTCCCCTAATTAACGCTCTTGACCCTTTCACAGCTACAGTTACTGATAAAGAAAACCTGAGGGTCGTTATTAATGGAGAGGAACCAAATGACGTGATAAAGTTAGAGTGTAATCAAACATCCTTGGTTTTTGTGTTTCGTCAGGTAATAGATGCGGGTAAAATACCGTCCCCAAAGAAGAAAGTTGAAAGCTGGCTTTTGAAATGGTTTAGAGTCAAGACAGACGATCAGTATAGCGAGTTAGGTAGTACTATTTACGACGGTCTGACAAAAGATATCCATAAAATGAAACCAGCAAAGGAAAGCTTGATTAACGTAAATTTTTAGCTCTTCAGGCCTCATTTCAGCCCTCATTTACCCCTCATTTACCCCCTAGGGCTTGAATGAGGGGTAAACATTTTTTGTGTTTTGCGTCAGTCTTAAACGAACTGACGTATGCTTGTTGACTTAGAGAAACTACAGAATGATGTAAACGAAATCAAAGAGATGTTGCAGCGGTTTACAGGCCGCTCAGATTCGCAGCCTCCGGTAGTTGCCATCTCCGACGAGGTATTAGATTACGGTCAAGCTGCCGAATTATTAGGGATTGGCGTACAAACATTGTACGGCAAGGTTTCCCGTCGGGAAATACCTTTCAGTAAAGTTAGAAGACGCACTTATTTCTCTAAACTCGATTTAATGGCGTGGGTGCGCTCTCAAAGAACACCTACAGTTGTTGAGCAAACCGCTCAGTACGAGCAAACCCGAGTATCTCATCGGGCCCGCCAAAGCCGTCAGCAACCTGTAAAACAAGGTCGGCGGCTATGAAGATAGCCCAGCTCCCTATCATCTTCCCCACCGACAGAAATGGCTTTTCTGTCAGTAGCCGCCTGGGTCAGGACTTGACCCAGGGGCTGATTGCGTACCTGCGGGAAAAGAATCATTTCGTCACACAACTCCCCACGGTTAGCCAGTACAGGGCGAAACTGGGGGTGTATGCCCCCGCGCTCAAACGGACGATCTGCCCTCATCTTATCGTGATTGCTGGCACGCAATCCATCCATATCGAGATCTCCCCCGATGTAGAATTGGTGGAGGTGCAGGCGGCCGGCCGTGGCTCAAGAGGGTCTGATACCCCGAAGATTCTTGTTGTGGGGAGCCTTGAGGCCTTCTCCCAGTGGCTACATCCCTCAACACCCTCAGCGGTCAGACTAAAGCCTTAGATCACCATGCGCTACATTGACCTTGCAAACCGGTATTGGCAACTTCACAGCAAGGAGGCATTTATGCCGACCGATTCACACCTGTATTTCTGCCTCATCAACGCATTCAACGCGAAAGGACAGAAAGACCGGTGGCCTGAGTCGTTGGCGTTCACCGACGGGACACTGGCAGCGTTGGCGGGTATCGCCATCAAGACGTTGGAGTCGGCCCGGAAACGGCTGTCGGAGCGGGGTTTATTGTCAGTCAGCACACGCGGAAAAGGAGCCCGCAAAGGGGCGGATTACTTCTTAACCTCTCCATCAACTTACCCGTTAACCTCTCCGTCAACCTACGCAAATTTTACCGAGGTTGATGCTGTGGAGGATCAACCTACCCAAGAACCTCTCCAACAACTTACCCAACGACCTAAGCAAATTTTACCGAGGTTCTATATATATAAGGAAACCATACTCCATACACCAGACAAAGAGACACTAACTAAAATACTCTCCGTCGCTCATCGCGATGATGTGACTGTCCGGTTGGCGTGGATGTGGCTTCTCCAAAATAAAAAACCTCCGGCGGTAGCCCTTCCCCCAGTTCCGACCGCCCCCTCCCCAAAACCCAGGGTGGCTCGGCCTGAGCTAAACATACCGTTCGATGTCTGGTGGGAGGCTTACGGTAAAAAGGTGGACCGGAAAGTTTGCGAACCAAAGTGGAACCGGTTGACCGACGCCCAGCGAGAAGCCGCTCTATCGCACACTACCCAGTACGTGATCCATACGCCGAACCCCAGGTACAGGCGTAACCCCGAAACCTACCTGAATCGAGAGTCGTGGGGCAACGACATACTGGCCGATGAGCCGGAACCGCTCAGCCGACATGTGGCAACAGACATTCGCCACACTCCACCGTCCGTTCAGCTGGCTTCCTTCAAATCCAAAACCCCCGACTGATGCCCTATGATACACACAGCCGCTCTGATTCCAAGGCTACGCACTCCTACACTGGTGTACATCCCTCAGGCCCAGTTGCCCGCAGAAGAGGAGGGCATTATTGAAGCCGCAAAGTCCGCTACGGATGAGCCATCTGTTCGGCTCGACATCATAGACGCCATGATTGAGTATTGCCTTGACCTAACCTATTCAACGTCTGACCAATGAACACGACCAACGAACTCGAAAACCAGATACTGGGTGTAATTCTGACCCGCCCAGGTACCATTACGGAGGCTATGAGCCTTCTGCCTGATTCTACGCCTTTCGTAGGAGCCAATGAAAAGAAGGTGTATGCCGCCATGGTGGACCTCCACCGGTCGGGGTACGATACGGATATTGTGAGCACCAATATCGCCCTGACGAAGGCCCACGGGCCGAAAGACTCATTCGGGCTTCCGTGGATGGTGCGATTGACAACGTACACCTCGGCCGCGAAAGGAGCAGCGGCCGGGCTGGCTTACAAATGTCAGATCATCTGGCAGGAACACTGCCGGGTACAAACAGCCCGCCTTGCTCAGGAACTGTTGGTGGAGGCAACCGAAGGCATTGCCGACGGCCTAACTATTGTAGAACAGTCGATCAAGCGACTGACTGAACTACAGAGCCGGTTAATTGGGCTTGCAGATGCTCCATTTTCGGCCGTTCTGAAACAAGCTTCTGCATTGGCGCGTCAGTCGTTCCAAACGGGAACACCGCCGGGCTTACTGACTGGCCTTGATGAGCTCGACTCCTACCTCAAGGGCTTACAGCCTTCTACACTGACAGTAATGGCCGGACGGCCAGGTATGGGGAAAACGGCGGAAATCTGCCAGATTCTGTACAACGTATCGGTCGTGCAGAAGAAGCCTGCGGTTCTGTTTTCGCTTGAGATGTCGAGGTTGCAGCTGGCACGTCGATTCTTGGCCATCGAAACCGGTATCCGCAATGCTCAGGTAGCCGCTGGGTGCAACGCCAATAACGAGCCAATTGATTTTGAGCGGCTTGATAAGGCCGTTGAGATTGTAGGGGGCTCTCCAATCCACGTATTCGATAAGCTTCGCACAATGCCCCAGATCCGATCGAAGGCGGCTCAGTTGAAGGCGAAACACGGTATCGAACTGGTCGTACTGGACTACTTGCAACTGGCGAAGACCGGCAGTCGGAAAGATCACGACGAATATGCTGCGGTAACCGAGATAAGCCGTGAGTGTAAGGAAATGGCCAATAGCCTCGACATTCCAGTGATTGCTCTTGCCCAGCTCTCCCGAGAAGTAGAAAAGTCTCCAAGCAAGCGGCCTCAACTGGCTCATCTGCGGGGCACCGGCGCTATCGAGCAGGATGCCGATAATGTGGTATTTCTATTCCGGCCGGCCTACTACTCCGCGAAAGATGCCAACGGACATCCTGTCGACGCCAACCTGCTCATCAACATCGTAGCGAAAAACCGCAATGGTTCGACGCACAACGACGAAGAGGGGATTCAACTGTTCTACGACCTTCCTACCAATCGGATCACCAATATGTGTGGAGGCCCCAGCATCTAAACCCATCTACTTTAGAAAACAATGGCACATGGCAGGAAGACAGGGGGGCGTAAAGCAGGAACCCCCAATAAGATAACCAGTGATCTGAAATGTCGAATTGCTGCTTTGGTCGAAGATCAATTTTCGACCGTGAAGAAAGACTTCCGAAAGCTGGAGCCTAAAGATAGGGTGACGGCTTACCTGAAATTTCTGGAATACATCCTCCCAAAGCAGAGAGAACACAAGGCAGACATTGCCAATAGAATCGGCTCACTGGACGATGAGCAGCTTAATAACCTCATCGATGCAATCCTAACCCAGAAACCCGAAAGCCATGGATAAGCTCCCATACATTCAGATTGAACCAGTGAACCCACTTCACCGGCAGGTAATAGCTGCTGCGATCAAGGCAAACGACGTGCTGGCTTTATCGGCCGTCAGAGGGCGACTTGATAAGCCGATTCATCTGGTATTCAACTGGTTTCATTATGGCATGGTGACCCTGGAAGACTGTGAAGATGAGGTAGTAGTAATCTACGATGCCATGACTCGGCAAGACTTCTTTCTAGCTAACCACATTTCAGAGTACCTGCCAATAGCGGACAGCACTTATCAATCAATCCTAAACAGCAAACACCCTACATGAACCAGACGAATAGCGAAGACCGGATATTGATGCTCTACAGCCTCTTCGTGAACCAGAATCCAAGTTTCCGAAACTACGTGATCACCGTTGGATTCAGAATGGGCCACCGGAGCCGGGAACACTTATCTGAGTTCTGCGAACGGATCACATGCAACCGCAGCGACTTCATACTCTACCAAAGGGCCATTATAGGCCTCCACAAAAACAGCTGGATATGCAATTAAATCAACCTGCACACTCTAAACCAATCAGGATATGAATTCCTCAGGACCCCTTTCATTTGATGCAATCATCAACGACACCCAGTTTGGGGCGCAGATAAAGCGTATGGAGCAACAGCTTATGGGCCTGTCGGGGCTGGCGGTGAAGGAAACGGCGAAGATGGACAGTGCGTTTGCCCGCCTGAGCCAACTGGCCGCCGGGTACTTCACGTTCGATGCCCTGCGGCAATTACCCGCCGAGCTGGTACGGGTACGCGGTGAGTTCCAGCAGATAGAAATCGCGTTCGCCACCATGCTGGGCAACAAGGCCAAAGCGGATAAGCTGGTAGCGGATCTGGTGCAGACGGCCGCCACAACGCCGTTTGGGCTCAAAGACATCGCGGGTGGCGCCAAACAGCTCCTTGCCTACGGCTCGAACGTCAACAACGTCATTAGTGAAATCCGAATGCTGGGCGACGTGGCATCGGGCGTGTCGGCACCGATCAACGACCTGATCTACCTGTACGGGACGCTGCGCACACAGGGCCGGGCCTACACGGTCGACATTCGCCAGTTTGCCGGTCGCGGTATTCCCATTTACGCCGAACTGGCCAAAGTGCTGGGCGTATCGGTCGATAAAGTGAACGGGCTGGTGGAGGCTGGCAAAGTAGGTTTCCCGCAGGTTGAACAAGCCTTCAAGAACATGACCTCCGGAGCCGGGATGTTTGCCGGCCTGATGGACGCGCAAAGTAAGTCCCTGCTGGGTCTGGTGGAGCGGTTCAAAGATGCCTGGGCGCAGATGCTCAACGACATCGGCAAACAGTCGGAAGGGGCCCTCGGTGGGGCTATCATCGCCGGAACCGAACTGGTGGAGAACTACGAGAAGGTACTTGACATCTTACAAGTACTCGTAATTACTTACGGTGCCTATACAGCTGCGGTAATAGCTGCTTCTGTTGCAAAATCAAGCTGGACATTAGCCGAACTGGCGCACTTCCGGGCGCTGGTATTGGTGGAGGGGGCGCAAAAGCTGCTCAACCGCACCATGCTGGCCAACCCCTACGTAGCCGCGGCTACCGTGCTGGCAGGCCTCATTGCGGCCGTGGTACTCTACAACCGGGAAACGACCGGTGCCGCCAAAGCGCAGGAAGCGATCACAGCCGCCCAGAAACAGGCCACCGAAGCCGCATCGGCGGAGATTGCAAAGATCGAAGTACTCCGTACCCAGATCAACAACGAGGGCCTGAGCCGCGAAACCCGCAACAAAAAGCTCAAGGAGCTCATTGCCATTAGCCCCGAACACCTTAAAGCCCTCACGCTCGAAAATGCGAAGACGGGCGAGGGTACGGCGCTCATCAACGGCTATATCGAATCGCTCAAAAAGAAGCTGGAGCTTCAGCAGATTGAAAAAGAGCTGACCGATTCGATTACCCGGCAACAACAGGCCAAAGCAGGCACCTCAGATCTTGCCGCTGGTGACCGGATGCAATCAGCCATGCAGGCCGGTGGCGGTATGGGTGGGGTGCTGGCCGCCGAGCAGTACCGCAAAGACCTGCAAAAGTCGAGTGAAACGCTGCGAAAACAGCAGATCTCCAATGAGGAGGCTGTACAGGCTAAACTCAAAGAGCGTATCAACGTCCTGACAGGCGTGGGCAAAGCCGCCGGGGCTGCTGAGGGCACTGCCGCCAAAGGAGCCGCCAAAACAGTACAGTGGTACGATGATCAGATTGACTCGCTTAAGAAACAGCAGAAGGAGTCGAGCGCGACACGGGCCGAGTTTGACCGCTACCAAAAGCAGATCGACGCCTACGAGAAAGCCAAGCGCCGACTGACGGGCGAACAGACCGCAGCGGAGAAAAAAGCCGCCAAAGAGGCCGATAAGGTGGGGCCGTTCGGGTCGATCTCCTACTGGGACAGTATCGCCCAGAAAGCGCAGGAGATTATCGACAAAACGCCCTCCACCAACACGGCCGTGCTGGAGAAGCAAACCAAAATCAAACTCGACGCGGAGCGCCGGGCCGAGGCCATCCGGCAGAGCCAGGTGCGCAAATCGTTCGAGGAGGAACTCGAAGAGAAACGGAAAAACTACACCCTCTACAGCCAATGGGTGGCGGCCGTGGACAAGCAGACGGCCGATGCCCAGTTTTCGGCCCTGCTGGCGGGTGGGCAGACCTACCTCGACTATCTGAACGCCCAGATCGCCAAACTGGAAGTCCGGCGCGATGAGGGCACCATCAACCCCGACGAGGCTAAGAACCTCGCCCTGCTGAGCGTAGAACGCGACGGGGTGACGGGCAAACAGGCTCCCATCGACGCCTTCCGTGACAGTCTGCAAAAAGCCCGCACCGACGCCAAAAGCCTCACCGACTTTCTGGAGGTGCTGCGCCAGAAGCAAAGTGAACTGGCTGGTAACAATACTGACTTTGGCATTGCCGCCCGGCGCGAAGTGGCCGAGGCCATGCAACAGGCCAACGCTGAACGAAAGGCCGAGCTCGACCGCTTCCTGCAAACGGTGGTGGGTTCGGAGGAGCAACGGCTGGCCATCACGAAGCGTTACGCTGACCTGAGGGCCGAACTGGAAAAGCAGTCGGGAGCCGAAAAAGGTGAAGCGTACCAACGGACGCTGAACCGCATCAACGAAGCGGAGAAAAAGGAGCAGCAGGAGCTGGGGATGTCGGTTGCTGAATCAACGAAAGCCTTCCGCGACCTCAACAGCGTGATTGATGCCGAGGGGCGCAAGGCCCTGCAAATCCGCCAACAACGTCTTAAGGCTGCACTGGACGTACTGGAAGAGCTCGTCGGCAAAGAGTCGGAAGCCTACAAACGGCTGAGCCGGGAGATCAAGGAAACGGGGGTTCAGCTCGACAACGATACCCTGAACACCTACGCCCGGGTGGCGGGACTGATTGGCGACATGGCCGACGCCCTCGACGAGGTGAACGGGGGTATCGGGCAGGGGGCCCGGCTCTTGTCGGGTATGGCTTCCCAGGCGAACAACGTGCTGTCTACTTTTAAGAAGGGTGCCGATGAGACCGACCTTATCATGGCGGGGGTGCAGGGTCTGATTACGCTGGTGGATGTGTTGGCCTCATCGGCACGGGAGCGACGCCGGGCGGAGGAAGATCATTACCGCGCCATAAACGCCCAACAGCAGCAGTACAACATCGCCCTCAATGAGCAGCTTGGCCTACAGACGCAACTCTCCGAATCGGTGTTTGTGCGCAACTTCGACGGCCGTCTCCGCGACGGGATTGATAAGCTCAACGATGCCAACAAGGGCTTTGAAAAGGCGATGGAGGACCTTGCGGGCGGCAAGGCCAAAGTGGGCCAGAACAATGCCATCGACTGGAACAAAGTTGGCAAAGCCGCCGGAGCGGGGGCCGCTGTCGGGGGCGCCATCGGTACGGCGGTACTCCCGGTGATTGGTACGGCCATCGGGGCGGGCCTCGGGGCCGTGTACGGCGGTATTGCCGGGGCCCTGTTCGGCAAGAAAAAGAAGGATGAGTTTACGAGCCTGCTTACCGCGTACCCGCAACTGATTCAGAAAACGCAGGACGGCGTGGAGGAGTTGAACGTCGAACTGGCCAAAACCCTCATTGCCAACGGCCTCGTTGACGACTCGACTAAAGCCCTGCTTGAAAGCACGATCGCCTGGTCAGAGCAGATTAAAGAAGCCAAAGAGCAGATCAAGAGCGTCATTTCCGAACTGGCGGGTGGTCTGGGCAATGAACTGCGCGACAACCTCGTGGGAGCGTTCCGCGACGGGGAAGATGCGGCCATTGCATTCGGCGATTCGGTCGAAAAGATTCTCGAAGATCTGCTGAGTCAGATGATTTTCAGCCGCACCCTCGGCCCGGCCCTCAAGGAGCTCGAAAACGACCTGATGGCCAGCGTGGACGGGGGTGACAACAACTGGGTAGACGATTTCGGGCGGTTCTTCGGACGGAGTAAGGAGCTAAGCGACCTCTACACCCAGGGTCTGAAGGATGCGCAGGATGCCGCCAAAGCCTACGGTATGGACTTGTTTGGCCCGACCGACGGCAAGGCTGGGGGCGATAAGTCGCTGAGCGGAGCCATCAAGGGTGTGAGCGAGGAAACGGCGAGTGTGCTGGCCGGGCAGATCAACGCCATTCGGATTCAGCAGGCCGAAACGGGGGGCATTATCCGTCAGCAGCTCATTTCCCTCACGCAGATTGAAGTGAATACGCGCAGAATCAGCAGCATTGATGAGGGAATTAAAACCCTCGTGGATATCGTCAAAACAGATCCACTACGCGCCAAAGGATTGTAAATAAACCAATTCAGTTTCACCTTAAACCAACGCCATCATGGCAAAAACTGAGAAAGAGCAGATCGAAGAGTTAGTAGATCTTTTGATTGGGCAAGACAAGCCAAACGAGCAGAAACAAGGCCAGGCTGAGCCGAAACAGAAGCCAAATGCCCGTAAAGAGGCAGACATAATTGTAGATCAACTTTTAAATCAAGCTTAATCCCATGAACAAAAGACTCATCCATTTCGACCAACAGAAATTCAACCGTGAACTGTCAGTCGTGAAACTTTCGATTGCCAAGCTGAGGAAGGCAATAGACGAAATTAACGCCATAGGCAGTTATCGTGTGACCAGTGGAGGCCTCAATGACTTCTTGCATAGCCATGGAGAAGTAATTCAGAAGGGGATTGAGAAGGCCGCAGAGACCGAACTGGAGAAAGCTGGTATCAAGAGCTCGAGTGTGCGGGCTGCTGCAATCAAGGGTGACATCGAAACCTTCTATAGAATCTACAATGCTTACAATGCACACCCTAAGCCAGAATATGAGGTAATCCGCTTCTATATCATTGGTGAAAACGGCGATGTTTCCATTGATCCAAAGACAGAAGAGGTGCTCCGTGAAGAGAACTCCCTTTACATCTCGACAGAGAAGGGAGAAGCGCTTTTTGACGCTCAGGAGCGTTTCTTGAACGCCCTCAACGACATTACAAAGCTTGTACCATCCATGAGATTCATGGTCAGCAGAGGTGTAGTTGAATACAATGAAGAGCAACGGACGTTTGTACCGTCTCTCTTGGACTATGACCGATTGACGACAAGGCAATAAACGAGTTGGTACCGAGGGAGGTGGGGCACTCACCTCCCAACCCTTTAACAAAAGTAGACCTCAAAGTAGACAAAAGTAGCTATGACGACCAAAGAGAGACGGTTTGTCGAAGAGTATATAATCAACAGCAATGCAACGACAGCAGCTATTCGGGCAGGATATTCGGAGAAGTCGGCCAAATACATTGGCTACCGGCTTCGACAGAATCCGATCATAGCCATGGCCATTTCAGAGCGGCTCAAAGAACTCTTCATGTCAGCCGAAGAAGCGGGCAAACACCTTTCTGATATTGCTCGTACAAGGCTAAATGATTACCTCATCGTTCGAAAAAAGCTCACTACGCCAACAGTCCGGAAGGGCTTACAGCAACTGATCGACGAACTGGACGCGGAGCGAGAGCTGGAAAAGGAGTTTGCCCGGGTGGCGGGTCTGGAAGGGAAAGAACTCGAGGCCCATCAGGCCGAACAGCGTAAGCGGGAATTGCAACGGCTCCGCTATGCTCTTGAGCTCAAGCGAAACCCCAATGGCTACCGTGATGTAGTTGGAGAGCCTTACTACGAAGATGTGGTAGAATTGGATCTTATCGGACTTAGCCAGGCTTACGAGCAGGGACGGATCAAGAAGTTATCGTTCAATGAGCATGGGCCGACGGTGGAGATGTATCCCGCAGATAAAGCTTTGCGGTACATTCTTCAGCTCACAGGAAGGTTGGTTCAAAGACACGAACACAGAGCCGAATTTGTGTCTGTCGATACCAGTGACCTCAACGAAGAAGAGAAAGCGTCTTTGGTTGAGCTGGCTCTAAAGGTGGTGAAGTAACGACCTTCATGAATTACCAGATTTTCTGGTAATTCATGAAGGTGACAATCTTCAGAATGATAACTTTGTATATATACAATATCAATTGAGCCATGTCAGAAATCATCGAGGAGGTCGGCCAAATCATACGTGAGGCAAGGAAAAAGCAAGGTTTCACTCAGAAGGAACTGGGTGAACGTTTGGGGCTTCAGCAGACGACGATCAACCGGTATGAGAAAGGGGGGCAAAACTTCACAATCGATACACTACAACGTATTGCTACCGCCTTGGAAACAGAAATCACAATAACCTTTAAACCTTGAGTTCTGACTATTGTATATATAACATATTTGTGGTATAATTGCCCTGTCAATGAAGGTCTGAAAAGGCGATACAGAACCGAAACGGTTGCCCGCTAAATGGTAAGACCCAGTTGACAGGATATAAAAAAGCCCCCAATGCTTAGTTCTTGGCGGAATGGCATAGGGGGCATGTCGAACATTTAACGTTTCAATCAAATGTCTACCCAACAAAACTATGGGGAAGGGGCAAACTTTGCAAGCCCTACTGCTCAAGCGGCCCAAAACAAGGCCCAAACGTTCCCATCAACGGATGATTGGCAAAGCCGCTTTCTGACGAAGCTAAATCGCAGCCGATTTGCGCAGGAAGATCTCTTCAATTTACTTCCTATAGTTGGTGACCTCCACGAGACTGGTATCCCGTTCCAGTTTATGCGTCGCATTTTCGAATACTGGCTTGAGAACGCACCGGTCGATATGAACATTGAGCGGAAAAACATCCGGGACTTCATGGGGCTGTTGGACCGTTTGCGCGAACTGGGTGAACGTACCCAGATACTTAACAACAGCACTGGCTTTCTAAACGATGCCCTCGGCCATGAGTGAGTTGAGTCGTGTGACATCCAACGGACAAGGTTCGTTCGGTGCCCAACTGCCACATGGATTAACCGGTATCGAACTGGCTATGATGGGAGCCAATTCGGGAGAGCGAGATGTTGTACTGGTGAAGAAAATCAGGACCGAGGGGTACAGAAAACTACGTGGTTACATTGTGGTGCTGACGGGTGAGGGGACAAATACTTTTTGCTCAGGACAGGTTGCTGAGGTAACCTCATCGTCGATCCGGTTTGTGTGTGGCAAAGAAGTTCCTTTGGAGGGGGTATCGGCTGTTTTGTCAATTCGCCACATTATCAATCGAGAAACGACATGAACCAGCCCGAAATTCAACCTGATGTGTATGCGCTTGAGAAAGAGCTGGTGCGTGAAGTAACCGACTTTCTTGCCAATGATCGGGCCTCAGGACCCATTGAGCTAATCAACTCCTTGGTCTATACCTGGGTATCATCAGGAGCGCCGGATATGACAACCAATAAAAGTCAGAGCACCCTCTTCGATTCGCATCTGCTGGTTAATTTTCTCAGTAGGCTGCAGGAATATGTACACGATATTGAAGTCGTTCAGATGCGTCAGGAAGCCCGCAAAGAATAGATAGAGGCATTGTAATTTTACAAACAGAATAGGAAAACGTGCCTTCATTCAACTGGGGGGATGTTTTCCCGTTTGTAATTCTACATTGATGACAGTTCAGAGTCTGCAAATCTCATTCCGATCATGCAGACGGGTCATTTAGTATGGCGATTTACCTTACCCGTTTGAAGCCATTCATCTATTTCACCCTGGCGGAACCAGATGCCGTCTTTTCCCTTCCGGTAGTATGGAAGACCTCTGCCACGGTAGTAGGCGAGAGTTGACGCACTCACACTAAGGTACTGGCAGGCCGCTTCTACATTCAGAAGTTGGTTTGCCAGTATTGCTTTGTTTTGCTGGATCAGAAGCTGCTCCACAGCTTTCAAAGCCTTGGTACAATCCGCAAGAGTACGCTCTTGGCGGTCGATCAGATCTTTGCTTAAAATGAAATACTCCATCGTTGAACAGTTCTTTATCGCAACCCGAAAACCACAGATATACTACAGATTATGACCAATCAAAATGAACACAGTAAGGCTAAGTCGTTGCTAAGAATGATGTCCATTCACCAAGCCGGCCATCTTGTAATGAGTGTTTTAGAGCAAAGCAAATACAGTGCTGGGAAAAGACCAATAAAGGTCACTGTTACCGAAAATGCCATTAATAAGGCCTACATCGAATGGAGCCAAAATGAGAGTCGTAAAGACCCTCAGCACTTGGAAGAGCCTGAGTTGCTGTTATACGCTAACCGTGCAGAAAATGCACAGTTGTGTAGGCCATACATAGATGAGCCCGAGCTGTCGCTGCACTGCCTTCTTATTTTGGCAGGACATGCTGCTGAGGATATTGAGGCTCCGGCTGAGGACGAAGAGATATTGAGTCGCGTCAGACGTGCGTTTGAAGTCAGCGAGATGTATGGTGTTGAAAATGATTTTTGGGAAGCTAAGAGACTACTTCTAGGGAAGTACAAAGACTGTGATGATCCGTCGGAGTATGCTATCACTGCCGGTATCCATCTGTACAGCGAAGCTGTCGACATTCTGAGTACTGAGCCGATCAGTGCCGCTGTTCGATACGTTGCTGATCAACTGGAGCAGAGAGAAGAGTTAGAAGGTGTCGAACTTGACAGGCTTCTTGCGGAGGTTGAGAAAATGGTAGAGTCTGCTCATTTAATTTTGGTTTGGCTCTAATTTTTCAATGTGGAGGTCATATATATACTTGTTTAATGGCTTGGTAAGCTCCCTGATGTAGGCTATTTGACTGTTCATCTCTTTTCTATTGTTGTCAACCGCCGATACTATATTTCTCATGTGATCAACCACTTTTGAATGTTGTATGGTCGCTCTTACTGAAATATTGAATAATTCCTGGTGGTGCTGATTCCCATGTTCTCTTACTATATTGAAGGTTGGCTGAACGAATATCTGATTAGATTCGTAGAGCCAAACTTGAAGTGGAGGAGAAGCATTATGATAATTTTGAAGGTTAACCGAGAGCTCCCGGATTTTACTTAATGCAATTTTTTCTCTTTCATCTAATTGGCGCCCAACAGTACTTTGTAGGTAAGCATTTGATGCTGATCTTAATTCCTCAATTAGATTTAGATATTGGTCTTTTGCCTGAATGAACTTTGGGGCCTCACTAACAAAATGTTCGGTAATTCTTTTGTATCCTTCATTCATTGTATTGTATATCAAGAATATTTCAACAAGCTTGTAGTTTTTCATTTGGCTAACGGAGGCCAAAAAGTATTCTTCCTGATTAATCTTGTTGGCTATAGCATTAATACTATGAGCTGGGTACAACCCAAAGCCTGGTAGGACGAAAGGATTTTCTTGGAAAGATCGGACGACATTAGTTGCTGTAGAATCAAAGGATTCAATCGCTTTGTATGAGTCTGTTATCAAGAAGTGAAGGTATTTCATCTTGCTTTGCTCTACCTCTATTTGTTTCGCCCTTTCATTCTTTCTTGCCAAGAAATCTTGGATGAAGAAACCAACAAGAGCCACAAAGGCACCGATAAAGGCAGCTTTCATGGTTGGATCATGCAATGAAAGCCATGAGAAAAAACGATTAAACCATTCTTGTGCTAAAAGCATAAATGTTCTCATAGTGATTGTGCTATTCTCTTTTTTGCGAGGATGTTACTAACCCCCAATACTAACTCTCATCACCCAACAACGTAGTGCTTTTTATATATGCAGGAACTTTAATGACTGCTATAAAAGAGCCGTCAATCATGTTATAAATTACGACCTCACTACTGCCAATAAAAATACTCTACTTTTCCACGGAAAATATCTGTCGATATAGAAAACTGGATCATTTTTGGGCACTATTTGTACCTTAATTTTAAATTTTCGTGTTAAATAATTGATAATCAGTTTATTTTTAATTTGTTAAGGATAAATTGAAGAGCACCGAAACGGCTCATTGATTACTCCCCAATTAATAAGCAGAAGCCCCGAAATGGGGCTTTTTGCGTTTTGGGGGAATTTGCTCCTCCTTAGTTTTGACTAAGTAGTAGATTGAGGTGGATAGGGGGATTTATTGTTAAGTAGTTTAATTATTTAGGGAAAATCTATCCTACGGGAAATCTGTACTAATCTTACTTACGTAGAACTTAGAATAGGCCCTGGAATCTACACTACCAGAAAATGCTTCAGGTTATGATCTGGTGATTTGGGTCTCACTTAAATTTTATGGGTTAGGTAGTGGTAGAGTCCAGCATCGCTGGTGCTGGACTCTCTGGAGTTTAGTAAATTAGTTCTTAAGAGCCCCACGACATGTCGGTAATATCCACCTTTCTAAATTTTAAGCGTATGCAAAACTCTACCGTTCCAAATGCAAGTAGCGTAGAGGCTGGACCTAAACGAGTTTACCTCTCTACGCTTGCAACCGGCGACTACTTCTACTTTGCCTTGTTGCCGCACCTGATTTACAAAGTAGTGCGAAAGTACCCCAATGTGTTTGTCATTAAACTGATCGATGACCCCAGGGCCAAACGGATCTCGTACTATCCCCGTCCCGCCGACATTGACCAAAACAAGGTGTGCCGAATCAGGCGGCCGGTATAACGTCTACGGGTGCGCGTTTCTCTCGTAAAGTAAAGTCGTATTGGTGATAGCCTCGAATAAGGATTGGTAACCACACACGGTTCAGCCAATAAAATAGCCGTTTGATACCCCGTTTAAAGCAATCCAGCCTGAGTAGTTAGTAGAGCACATTGGGTCTACCGTAATATTGTACAACAAACGGCCGGTAATCGGATCAACGACTCGCTTCTAAGGGATGGGTTCGGATAGGAAAACTGCTTCAATTATGCTGTTTCTGTTCGTGAAATTCTCACTTTTTGACTTTTTGTCTGTAAAGTCTGTGAAGTATTTACCGATAGATAAGAGGTGTAATTTTTTCTTGGTCTACCAGCCGAAATACACATTACTTTGCCACAATTAAACACGTAAATTGATTTCTCACATGAAAAAGATCTCACTTGCTTTTTTCTTCGTCGCAGCTCTCCTTCTTGGTAATACCGCTTTTGCTCAACTTGAAGTGGGTAAAGGATCAAAGTTTCTGAACGCCGGTATCGGTTTAGGAGGATGGGGTGGTATTGGTTATGCCGGTGGTATAGGCCTGGGGGCTTCCTTCGAGGTAGGCGTGGCTGACAACATTACGGTGGGTGCCATTGGCGCGTATAGAGGCTATAGTGGCTACGGCGCTTACTATAGCATTGGTGGTCGTGGTTCTTATCACTTTAATGAGATCCTGAAGATTTCGGAAGATAAGCTCGATGTGTACGCAGGCTTAGGGCTGATTTACAGTGGTTGGTCATGGAATGAAAGCTTTGCAGGTTTCCGTGGTTCATACGGCGGGGTAGGTTTGGGAGGCCACGTCGGTGCTCGCTACTTCTTCAAGCCAAATCTGGGTGCATTTGCCGAAGCAGGGTTTGGAGTGGCTCCTCTTCAGGTAGGTTTGTCGTTCAAGTTCTAATTCGGATATGTCTTTTCAAGAATGCAAAAGCCCCACCTGTGCACAGGTGGGGCTTTTGCATGAAGGCTGATCTTTATAGTAACCCTTTGGGATACCTTGGTGCACACGATTGGGCAGGCTTATCGAGTAAGTAATTTCACTTATACCTCTATGCCTTGTTTTGAATTAATTTCTTCAGAACAGTAACCAGTTAGTAACAAAACCCGCGTCGAAACGGTCAATAAAATCAGATTAGGTAACAAGTCGGTGCGTAGCTGTCAAAAATCACTACTTTTGGCAATCCTCCTACATCTACCAGGAAATGATTCATAAAATAGCCCAACTCCTCAAAACCAACAAAGCCCGACTGTTGGACGGCTGGTTTCAGAAACAATTAGCCAGTGAAACTCTCCGCGATGATTTAATGACCAACGATGAACTGCGGGCGCAGTCAGAAGAATTGGTCAACGCATTAACTAAAACGATCCACGAGGAAAATATTAGTCAGCCTGACTCCTCCGATTTCGATGAGGTATTCGAGATTCTGGCGGATATCACCGCGCAACGGGCCCGGCAGGGGTTTTCGCCCCGCGAAACCGGCCTCTTTATCTTTAGCCTTAAAGAAACTATACTCGATTTGCTGGCCGACCTCGGAGCCGACGATGAGGTTATGCTCTTTCAGGAGAGCCGGAAAGTGAGCCACCTGCTTGATAACTTCGCCATTATCACATTCGAGACATTCATCAAAAGTCGCGAGGAGGTGATTTTGCGGCAGACCGAGGAAATTAGTGATATTTCAACGCCGGTTATTCAGGTTTGGGACGGCATATTAGCCCTACCCATCATTGGTACACTCGACAGCGCCCGTACGCAGGTGGTAATGGAGAACCTGCTCCAGAAAATTGTGGATACGGGTAGTAGTATTGCCATTCTGGATATATCGGGGGTGCCTGCCGTCGATTCGCTCGTGGCCCAGCACCTGATCAAAACGGTGAGTGCTACCCGCCTGATGGGTGCCGATTGTATCATCAGCGGTATCCGGCCCGAAATCGCCCAAACCATTGTGCACCTGGGTATCGATTTGACCAATATCGTCACCAAAGCCTCGCTCGCCAGTGCACTCCGGTATGCGTTTGGGTTGCAACGGTTGACCGTTAAACGAGTGGAGACTGATAAAAAAGCCTTTTGAGGTAAGCCGGTATGGACAGAATTCCAATCCTGCGCATGGGGGCGTTTTTGCTCGTCACCATTCAGGTTGATTTATACGACCGGCTGGCCCTGAGCCTCGAAGCCGATTTGGTTGATATGGTGCACAAGACCGGTGCCCGTGGGGTGCTGATCGATATCTCGTCGGTTTCGATTGTCGACTCGTTTATGGGCCGTATTCTGGGCAATATCGCCAGTATGACCCGCGTACTCGACGCCGAGACCGTAGTGGTTGGGATGCAGCCTGCCGTAGCCATTACCCTGATCGAACTGGGTCTTTCGCTAAAAGGGGTGCACACGGCCCTCAATGTGGAGCGGGGAATGACCCTCCTGAACGATAAGTTTGGCCAGGATGATGAACTAGCTGGCGACGATGCTGACGACGCTGAGTAAAGATACTATGGCGATCATGCGCGAGCAGGACGTGGTACCGCTGCGAAACCGGGTCAAGGAGGTGGCCGTCAAGATCGGTATGGGGCTGGTAAACCAGACCAAACTGATTACAGCGGCCAGCGAGTTGGTGCGCAATATGCTCCGGTACGGTAATGGGGGCGACGTACTGATCGAAGTAGTAAGCAAAGGCCGCGAAGTGGGGGTTCGGCTCACATTTTCGGACCGGGGGCCGGGTATCCCCGATATTAATCTGGCTATGCAGGATGGCTATTCGACCGGGCGTAGCCTCGGACTCGGCCTGCCGGGTACCAAACGATTAATGAATGAATTTTCGATCCAGAGCACCGTGGGGCAGGGGACGGTTGTATCAATAGTGAAGTGGAAAAATGGATAACTCCCCGCACGAACGATTATTGGCGTCGGATCGAAGTTATGTGGCTTCGCTAAAAAAACGGATTAGTCATATTGCCGCTGGCATAGGCTTTTCGGCGCAGCGCCTGGCCGAAATAGACCTGGTCGTGGCCGAAATGGCTTCCAACCTAATCAAACATGCCGGTGGGGGCGAGATGCTCGTTCGCCATATCCGAACGCCCGGTTATACGGGGCTCGAACTAATCAGCATTGACAAAGGGCCGGGTATTGCCGACCCGAGCCGTATGTTTCAGGACGGCGTGTCGACCGCTGGTACCCTGGGCCACGGGCTGGGGGCTATCAAACGCCTGTCGGACCTGGCGCAACTGTATTCGATTAAAGGCTGGGGGACTATTCTGCTGGTTCGAATTTTTCTGAAACCACCGCTCAATACGCCATCAGGGTTTGAGTTTCGGTCGTTGCTGGTGCCTAAACCGGGTGAAGAAGTTAGCGGGGATGGCTGCTATGTAAAGCAGACGCCGGGGCATATCAAACTGCTGCTGGGCGACGGCCTGGGGCACGGCCCCGAAGCCAACAAAGCAGTTCAGGCGGCTATCCAGGCGTTTCGGGTTTGCCCCGACCATCAGCCGGCTGCCATTGTTCGACACATGCACCAGTCGGTCAGCAAAACCCGTGGGTTGGTTGGGTCGGTTGTGGTGTATGACTGCCAGACCCACCAATGGAACTGGTGCGGAGTTGGAAACATCACGACCCGGCTGAGCGGTGCTATGACCGCCAAAAACTTTTTACCTTACAACGGCATCATCGGCATGAATGTGCCGACTACGCTCAACAATCACGTGCTACCTTTTGAGCGCGGGCAGTTGCTTATCATGTGCTCCGACGGCCTGCATACCCGTTGGGACCATACCCGTTACCCGCTTATCCATCGGTACGATTTAACCATCCTGGCTGCCGCCTTATACAAAGATTATGCGCGGCAAACGGATGATACTTCTTTATTTGTGGGACGAATTCAGCGAGACTATGGAGGAATTAGCTAAAGTGGCGCTCGATAATGAGATGGACCTGATTCTGGCCCATAAACGAACCATGAAACTGGCCGAGCTGGCGGGTCTTTCACTGGCGACCCAAACGTCGTTTGCCACGGCGGTGTCGGAGGTGGGGCGCTACGCACTCGAAGCGGGTTCAACGCCCCAGCTGACTCTGTGCGCGAGCGTGTCCCGGAAAGGGCAGTATCTGGTAGCTCGTATTGAAGACGGTCAACTGGTGGTACCCAATCCGCTTAGCCAGGGTATGCTCAACGCCCGGCGGCTCGTTGAAAAGCTGGAAATCACCAACTCAGGTACCGGGAGCCTTATCTGCCTGTACTGCCCCCTGCCAGCGTCGCGGACCATCACGCCCGAGCATTTTGAACGCTGGCGGGCTCAGTTTTACGCCGACCGACCCCTGTCGGCCTACGACGAGATAAAGAAGAAAAATGAGCAGTTGCAGAACCTCGCCGACCGGCTTCAGGATAGCGAACAGCACTACAAACGGGTAACCGACTCGTTGCCACTCGTCATTTTTACGGCCAACCAGATGGGGCAGTTGCTGTACGCCAACGCCTGGTTGAAAGAGCTAACGGGGTACTCGTTGCCAATGCTCAACCAAACCAAATGGGCGAAGGTAATCCACCCCGACGATTACGCTGATTTCTGGAAACAGTGGAACCGGCAAACCGCCGAGCGGCTGTCGTTTCAGTACGAGTGCCGTATTCGAGAGGCCGTTACGGGCGCGTACCAATGGCACCTGTTCACGGCCAAGCCCATTCCGGGCGATTTTGGTAGTGTAGCGGCCTGGACGGGCTTTGTGGTGAATATTCACGCTCAGAAAATTGTGGGGCAAACCCTGCGCGAAAACGAAGAGCTGGCGCAGGCCAAGGCAAGCCTCGAAAAATCGCAGACAGAACTGGAAAAAACCGTTCGGGAGCTGAACCGGAGTAACGAATACTTACAACAGTTTGCCTACGTAGCCAGCCACGATTTGCAGGAGCCCCTGCGTAAAATCGTGTCGTTCGGTACCATGCTGAACGATCAGTTTTCGCCCGATCTCAACCCCACGGGTCGCGATTTTCTGGAGCGTATGCTGGGGGCTTCGCGCCGAATGTCGCTGCTGATTAAGGAGTTACTGGCTTACTCCCGATTGACTACCCAACGGGTGCCATTCCGGGAGGTGCCGTTGTTGGATCTGACAGCCGAGGTCCTCGATGACCTGGCCTTACTGGTCGAGGAAAGCCAGGCGCAGGTGTTTGTTAGCGAGCTGCCCGTGGTGCCCGGCGACCCTACGCAGCTTCGGCAACTGTTTCAGAATTTGCTGAGTAATGCCTTGAAATTCCGGCGGCTTGAGGCCGTTGAACCACCGGTGCAGCCCGTTGTGCGGGTCGAAACACACTGGGTAAACCCGGACGAGTTACCAGTGCAGCTCGCCAACCGGGCCGACCGGCGCTTTTGCCGGATTGATGTGATCGACAACGGAATTGGGTTCGATGCCCAGTACAGCGATCAGATTTTTCAGATGTTTCAGCGCCTGAACCCCAAAAATCACTACAGTGGGTCGGGGGTGGGGTTGGCCATAGCCCGCAAGGTGGCCGAAAACCACGAAGGGCTCATTCTAACATCGAGTCAAGCAGGGGCAGGGAGCACCTTTAGCGTGTACTTACCTACCGAATAGAAGCATCCCCATTTTTTCTGGATAGAACAAAAGCGGGTCGGCCTGAAAGGCCGACCCGCTTTTGCTTGCCCAAACAGGCGCTTGCGGCACCAATGTTTGAACGGGTTATTTCTGCGCTACTTCGCGGAGGCTTTTCACGCCCATGTTCCAGAGAATAAACGCGTAGGTGTCGGCGGTCGACTCAATCGCTTTTTTGGTGTTGCTGGCACCGTGCCCGGAGTTGGTATCAATCCGAATAAGCATCGGGTTTGCTCCTTTATAGGCAGCTTGCAGCGCGGCTGCGTACTTAAACGAGTGCGCAGGAACCACCCGGTCGTCGTGGTCGGCAGTGGTGACCATCGTAGCGGGGTAATTTACGCCCGGCTTAATGTTGTGCAGGGGCGAGTAGCCGTACAAGGTCTTGAATTCCTCGGCATTGTCGCTGCTACCATAGTCGGCAATCCAGTTCCAGCCGATGGTAAACTTGTGGAACCGGAGCATATCCATCACACCCACCTGCGGAATAGCCACCTTAAACAGTTCAGGGCGCTGGTTCATCACGGCTCCCACGAGCAAACCGCCGTTTGAGCCACCGTTGATAGCGAGCTTCTCGGGTGAGGTGTATTTCTGCCCGATCAGGTATTCAGCAGCGGCAATGAAATCATCGAACACGTTCTGTTTTTTGAGCTTCATGCCTTGTTCATGCCACTTCTCGCCGTACTCGCCACCCCCGCGGAGGTTCGCCTGCGCGTACACGCCCCCCTGCTCCAGAAAACCGATGCGAAGCGGGCTGAACGAAGGCGGCAGGCTGATGTTAAAACCACCGTATCCGTACAACAGAGTGGGGTTGGTGCCGTCGAGTTTGATGCCCTTTTTGTAGGTGATAAACATGGGCACGCGGGTGCCGTCTTTGCTGGTGTAAAAAACCTGCTTGGTTTCGTAGTCGGTGGGCGTAAAATCAACCTCCGGCTGGCGGAAAACCGTGCTGTTTTTACCTGCCAGGTCGTAGCGGTAGATGGTCGGCGGAAACGTAAACGACGTAAACGTGAAGAACACAAATTTGTCGTCGCGCTCACCGCCGAAGCCGCTTACCGTACCCACGCCGGGCAACTGAATCTCGTTTTCGAGCTTGCCTTTGCGGTCGTACACATATACCCGTGAGGTAACGTCTTTCGAGTAGTTGGCAAACAGTTTACCCCCGGCTACGCCCACACTCGCCAACGGCTCTGGTTTTTCGGGCAGCAGTACGGTTGTCGTTTTGGTTTTGGGCTCAAACCGAATCAGCTTACCATTGGGGGCATCGGCATTGGTTTCGATCAAAAACGCGTCGTCATCATTGTCGATAAAGTTGTAGCGGGCATCGGTGATTTCGGTAATGGCGGGCATAAATGTTTTGTGCCCCGCTTTAGCGTCCATGTAATACAGGGCGTTCCCATCCTTGCCTTTACCCCGGTCGCTCACCGACATCACGGCAAATCGCTCATCTTCGGAGGTTTCAACCGTATGGAACCGTTGCGGATTTTTGGGGTCTTCGTACACAAGCCGGTCGGCCGATTGGGGCGTATTGAGGGCATGGTAGAAAACCTGGTGATTCTCGTTTTTGGCGGCCAATGCGCTCCCGTCGGGCTTCGGGTACCGGCTGTAGAAAAAGCCGTTGCCCTGCCAGGCCACCCCGGATACTTTCACCCATTCAATTTTTTCGGGCAGGTATTGCTTGGTGCGAAGGTCCATAATCTGGTACTCGTTCCAGTCGGAACCACCCTTTGAGGTGCCCACTACCGCATAGTTGCCATCTTTAGAGAGGCTAAATGCCGACAGCCGGGTGGTACCATCGGCCGACAGTTTGTTGGGGTCGAGGACCACTTCGGGCGTGCCGTTGAGCCCTTTCTGGCGGTACAGCACCGATTGATTTTGTAGGCCGTCGTTTTTCGAGAAGTAAAACCAATCGCCTTTGCGCGAGGGGGCCGAGTACTTGGGATAGTTGTAAATTTTCTCGAGTCGGCTTTGCAATTGGGTCCGGTAGGGAATCTGCTCCAGGTACCCGAAGGTCACTTTGTTCTGGGCCTTTACCCACTCACCGGTTTCGGCCGAACGGTCGTCTTCGAGCCAACGGTAGGGGTCTTTCACCGCCGTACCGTGGTAGTTGTCGGTCTGGTCGGTTTGGCGGGTAGTTGGGTACGCGAGGGGCTGGGCAAGCGCGGCTGTGGTTCCTGCCATCATGCAGAATAAGGTAGTTGATTGAATAAAACTCGCCATTGTTGATGAGGGTTGGACGTTTTTCCAAAGTTCGTGAAAATAGACGAATGGTAAAGAGTGAATGAGCGAAAGAGTGAATGAGCGAAAGAGTGCGGCCGCGTGTGGTAAAGAGTGAAAGAGCGAATACCAGTTTGGGAGCATAGCCAGGAACCAAAAACAATAAACCACAAACAATAAACCTCACTGCAGAAATGCCTTAAATACTAATACGGGCCTTTGTTTTTTGGGGTTTACGGGCTAAAAACATAACTTGAGCGTTGTTCAACGCACCCGATATGTCCATCTCGCTCTGCTCTTTTGGGCGCACCTTGCTGGTAGCCAGTATATTGCTGTGTCTGGTGGGGAGTGCGCGTGGGCAAGGTTTTCGGGTCGATCATATCGGAGTTGCGCAGGGGCTTACCCAGGGGTCTGTGTATTACATGCACAAAGACAGTCGCGGGTTTATGTGGTTTGGCACACAGGACGGCCTGAATCGGTACGACGGCCACACGTTCAGAACCTTTCGGCCGGCCCCCGTTGCGGGTAGTAGCCAGCGAACCCGGTCCTCGCTCAACCGGCCAACGCCCAGCGCCATTCACGGAATAAACATCATGGGCATTGTCGAAACGCCCAACGGCGACCTGTGGGTGGGAACCGAGGAGGGCCTGAACCGATACGACCGCCTGCACGACCGATTTACCTGCCTGAAACCCCAACATCCTAAAACGGGGCTTCCGGTCAATAGCCGCACACTGCCTTTTTTTGCCGATCAGGACGAGCTGCTGTACCTGAGCGATACCGAGGGGCTGGTGTCACTTCATTGGCAGACGCTCCAGAAACAGGTGCTCGACCCAACGCTCAAACCGGCACAGGAGTACGACCTGCAAAGCTCGACCGTTCGGACGCCGGCGGGCGATGTGTGGTTGCACGCAGCCAAAGGCGTTATCCGGTACAACCTGAAAGAACGGCGGGCGCATACGTATTTTAGCGATGGACCCGCTAATGAGGCCGGTACTCCCTTGGCCATTTTTTCGTTTTATGTTGATAAAAACGGCGTTGCCTGGCTCGGAACGGCTACTAATCTGATTCGGTTCGACCACCGGACCTGTGCGTACAAAGCTTATCAGCTTGGCCCTAAACGACCTATTAGCCCGGTTTACAGTCTGGCCGAAGACCAAACCAACCTGCTCTGGATGGGCACGCAGGCCAACGGCTTGCTCTACTTCGACAAACGAACTGAGCGGTTCGGAGCCATCACGCATTTCACCAACAGTAATCACCGGCTTCGGACCTACGAGATTAGCAAAGTGTACGTCGACGATCAGGGCATTGTGTGGGCCAACGTCGACCCTGACGGACTGGCGCGGGTGGTGCCCAACTCGTTTCTGTTTGAGGGAATGCTCAAAAGCAAGCAATCGGGCGATCCGGCCATTGACCCGCTCCACCAGTTGAGCAACTATTCTATCCGGGCGTTTCTGGAAGAGTCGCCCCGGCGAATTTGGGTGGCTACCGAAAAGGGTATCAACGTGTTTGACCCGGTTACGAAACAGATTGTTGAGCGGTACCTGACCGACAGTGAGCGTAGTGCGTTGCCCATGCACAACTTCATTAAGTCGATTTACCGCGATTGGCGCGGCAAAATCTGGATTGGCTCCATCGGCGGGGCCATGTGTTTTGACCCGGTCCGCAAATCGGTCGAGCTGGTTCCGTTTCCGTCGCGGTTCAATAGCCTGGTCGCTGCCAACTACGTCCGAAATCTGGTGTCTATTGACAGCAGCACCCTGGCAGCCGCCACCGAAGACGGCCTGTACACCCTCCACCTGCCGGGCAAAACCTGGGTGCGTGAGCCGGTTCTGCCCCATAAAAACCTGTTTAGTTTTTGGTTCGATGCGGCACGGCGGCAGCTCTGGATTGGTATGTACCTGCACGGGTTTGCGGTGTACCAGTTGCCCCCGGCTGGTAAGTCGGGGCCCTGGCGGCAGATTCGACTCGGCCTGGAAGGGGCTACGGTGCTGCACATTCAGGACGATCCGAAACGCCCTATTGTCTGGATTTCAACCAACCGGGGATTGGGCGCTTACAACCGGCAAACCGGTAAAATTCAGCTGTATGGCGAAGGGCAGGGGCTGGCTAACTCGTTTGTGTACGGAGCCTTGTGTGATACGCTTGGAAAAGTATGGGTAAGCACCAACCGGGGCATCTCCCGGCTAGACCCCGAAAAAGCGGTGTTCAACAATTTTAAGCTAACCGATGGCCTGCAAGGCTATGAGTTCAACGGAAACGCCCTGATGCGCTCGTCGGACGGGCGGCTGTATTTTGGGGGCGTCAATGGGTTCAACTACTGCCAACCCGAAGCCTACCACAGCAGCCGATTCAATCCGAGGGTGCATATCTATAACCTGAAAATCAATGAAGAGCCCTTTGCCCCCGGCAATCGGTATGTGGGCGAGGTGAACGAGATCGACCTGAGCCACGAACAGAATACTATTTCGCTCGAATTCAACGCGCTCGACAACACGAGTACTGGTTACAATACCTATCAGTACCAGATGACCGGGTACGAAGACCGGTGGGTGCAGGTTGGCGATAATAATTACGTGCGATACGCTAACCTGCCACCCGGCGATTATACGTTTCAGGTTAAAGCGGCCAACAAAGACAACCACTGGAGCCATCATGTGCGGCAGTTACACATCCGAATTCGGCCGCCGTTCTGGAGTACCTGGCCCTTTATCTTGCTGGCGCTGGGCTCGTTGAGTGGTCTGATTCTCTGGTATGTGCGCCATCGCGAAGCGCTGATTCGGCAGAAAGAAGCCGAACGGGTACGGTTAGCATACGATGTGCAGGAACAAACCAAAAAAAGCATTGCCCGCGATTTGCACGACGAAATCGGGACCCGGCTGGCTACGCTCAAGCTGTACACCAGCCAACTGGTGCAGCATACCCCCGAATCGAGCGCCATTCGCACGATCAAGGCCAATATGTTTGGCCTCATTAACGACACGATCACCGATGTGCGCAACCTGCTTCGGAAACTTGATCCCCAAACCCTGGAGCGACACGGCTACCTGGCGGCCGTTGAGGAGTTGTTTGACCGGGTCAATGCCACCGAAACCGTGAAAATGACCCTCAACGTGGTGCAGGCTCCCGCCCGTTTATCGAAAGATACGAGTCTGATGCTGTACCGGATTACGCAGGAGTTGCTCAACAACTCGCTCAAACACGCGTCAGCCGAACACATCGGCCTGGTGGTGAAAGCACAGGAAGGTAGTTTGCAGCTTGAGTACAGCGACGATGGTAAGGGGTTCGATTACGACCGCAGCGGCCGAGGGCTGGGCATCGGCAACATTGAGTCGCGGGTGGCTATGCTACACGGTCGAATCAACTGGCAAACCCAACCCGGTAAAGGTACCAAAGCTATTATCGACGTACCTATTCGCGGTGTCGACAATACCTCTGAGCCTCAGAGTTCAATCACTACCCCGTCGGTGTCGGGGTAACCCGTGCAGGTGAGTACCCAGCCGTCGGCAAGGTCGCGTTCAGTCAGCACATCGTTGATGGTCATCTGCACCCGCCCCGCCGTGCAACGGGCTGCGCACGACGAACACCGCCCACCCCGGCAGCTGTAAGGTAGCCGAATGCCCGCATCCAGCGCGGCTTGCAAAATCGAGACGTAGGCCGGCACCTCAATATCTATCTCACGGCCTGAGAGCCGAAGACGCACCGTTCGATCCTGCGCGAGTACTGGGGCCGGTGTTTTGGGCAGCGGCTCAACCACGAAGTTTTCGCGCCGAAGTTGCTCAGCCTGCATACCCGACACCAGCAGGGTAAACTGAACCATACGCATGTAATCGGCCGGGCCGCAGATAAACACCCGGGCGCGCACGGTCGTGGTGCAGCAGGGTCGGAAGCAGCATTTCGAGCCGGGTGTTGCTCAACCGGCCGGGGAGCACGGTGTCCTGGGGCAGTGCGTCGTCGGAGTCAGGCTGGCTGAGTACATAAAGTAGCCGAAACCGATGGGGGTAGGCCCTGTGTAGCCGGTTTAGTTCGTCCCGAAAAATAATGCCCGATGCACGTGGGTTGCTATACACCAGCGTTACCTGGCTCTGCGGCTCGTTGGTGAGGGCTTGTCGCAGGATCGGCAGGATCGGTGTAATGCCGCTGCCCGCCCCAAACAGCAGAATGTCGCGGGTGGGACCGTCGGGTTGCGTATCGAGCACAAACCGACCGGCTGGCGGCAGGCTGTTGAGTTGGTCGCCCACGGCCAGTGTGTCGAGCAGGTGGCGCGAAATATCGCCGTTGGCCACTCGCTTGATAGTGATTCGAATCCCCTCGGCGGGTAGTGAACTAATTGAGTACGAGCGCCGGGCTTCGTGCCCATGAAATGGTACGAGCAGGGTTAGGAACTGTCCCGGCCGGAAAGACATCGGCTGTTGGTCGGTTGGTTCGAGCCAGTAGCTGCGGGTATCGGTGGTTTCCTGAACCCAGCGGGTTACGCGGAGGGTGCGTTGCAGGTCGGTCATAGGTCAGGCGTTGATTCCTCGCTTGGCCAGCCACTCCTTCACGGCCGGGCCGGTGCCAAACGGCCAGGGTTTCAGCTCCGAAATCGGAACGAGTCTAATGGCCTGCAACTCGGTTTCGTCCATTCGGATAGTGCCCGTGGCCCGTACGTGGTAGGTGAAAATAATCTCGTTGCGCTGGTAGAACGTGTATATCCCCAGAAACTCGACTATTTCGGTTTGGGTAAGCCCCAGCTCCTCCTCAATTTCGCGCAGAATGGCGTGGGCCGGCTCTTCGCCCTGTTCCAGAAAGCCCGTCACAATGCCGAACCAGTGGGCGGGCCAGCCAATATTTTGGGTGAGCACCACAGTATCGTTATCGTACTCAACAATGGCACCAACTACCGGCAGTGGGTTATTGTAGAAAATATAGCCGCAGGGTTTTGAGCAAATCAGCCGCGACCGGCCACTTGCTTCTCCTTCAACCAATGGGCTGGCGCACTGCGGGCAAAAGTTCATTCTGGGCATACGTGGGGTTGAGTTGGGTTTTTCTGGTAACAACCAAACAGGCATCAACGGCCCACAAAGTAGGAAGATTTATGGGCAGATTGAGCAACTGATTGAGTGAAAATAGGCGCCATTTGTCACAAGTAGGTGCCATACCACGTAAACCGCCGTATCTTTGTGGTACTATGCCACGACTCGTTGCCATTGATTTTGGAGCCAAACGCACGGGAATTGCCGTGACCGACCCCCTGCAACTCATTGCATCGGCGCTGGAAACCATTCCGTCGCATACGGTGGTGGCCTACCTGAAAAAATACGTGCAGACGGAGCCCGTAGAGGGATTTGTAGTTGGAATGCCAAAGCGGCTCGATGGAACCGATACCGACAATACGCCAAGGGTAAAGTCGTTTGTGCGTGCTTTGCAGAACGCTTTTCCCGAAACCCCCGTTCATCTACACGACGAGCGATTTACGAGCAAAATGGCCCTACAGGCTATGATTGCGAGCGGGTCGACGAAGAAAGACCGGCGCGAAAAATCGGGTAACATCGATAAAGTAAGCGCGGCTATCATTTTGCAATCATTTATGGAACAACATCAGCGATGAGCTATAAGTGATGAGTGATGAGTGATGAACTATTGTTGTTACTCATCGCTCATCACTTATAGCTCATCACTCTCAATTATGATTCTCCCTATTGTAGCGTACGGTGACCCGGTCCTCCGCAAGCGGGCCCGGGACATCAACCCCGACGAACTGGATGTAAAAAAACTAAGCGACGACATGTTTGAAACCATGTATGCGTCGTCGGGTATTGGTTTGGCCGCCCCCCAGATCGGGCAGGGCATTCGGATGTTTGTGGTTGATGGGACGGCCATTAACGAGGACGAAGAAGAGGAAGACAAAGACCCCAGCCTCGAAGGGTTCAAGAAAACCTTTATCAATCCCGAAATTGTCGATGAAACCGGCGAAGAATGGGGTTTTGAAGAGGGCTGCCTGAGTATTCCGGGAATCCGGGCGGAAGTGTACCGGCCCGAAGTGGTTGTAATTCGGTACTTCGATACCGACTGGAACGAACACGAAGAGGAATACGACGGTATGGCGGCCCGCATTATTCAGCACGAGTACGACCACCTCGAAGGCAAGCTCTTTACGGATTACCTGTCGCCCCTGAAACGGCAGTTGCTGAAGAAAAAACTGACCGATATTACCAAAGGAAAGGTGGATGTCGACTACCGTATGCGTTTCCCACGATGAACGTAACCCTCCTCCAAACCTCCCTGCACTGGCACGACCCGGTGGCGAATCGGGCCGCGCTGGAGGAGACTATCTTTGGTCTGCCCCAACCCACTGACCTTATTGTACTGCCCGAAATGTTTACAACGGGGTTTACGATGGAGGCCCCCGCAGTGGCCGAGGCCCCGCGCCTGACCACCCACCGCTGGATGCAGCAAATGGCCGCTCAGACCAATGCCGCCGTGACGGGTAGCTACGTGGTGCGCGACAATGGGCAGTACGTGAATCGGTTGCTTTGGATGGAGCCCGACGGGCAGTTTGCCACTTACGACAAGCGGCACCTGTTCAGAATGGCGGGCGAGGATAAATTGTACACAGCGGGCGAGTCGCGCCTGATTCGGACGTGGCGGGGCTGGCGTATCTGCCCGCTTATTTGTTACGATCTGCGTTTTCCGGTCTGGAGTCGCAACACCCCCCAAGCCTACGACCTACTGCTATACGTAGCCAACTGGCCCGCCGTGCGGCAGCAACCCTGGGATACGCTGCTACAAGCCCGCGCTATTGAAAATCTGAGTTATGTGATTGGTGTCAATCGGGTTGGCGACGATGTCAACGGGCACCATTATGCTGGTGGTTCGGCCATCATCAACCCAAAGGGCGAGGTGCTGTTTCGGCAGTACGAAACCCCAACGGCGCATCAGCAAACCCTCTCGTTCGACGAGTTGAACGAGTTTCGGGCCAAATTCCCCGCCCATCTCGATGCTGATGAGTTTGTAATAAATAATGGATAATGTTCAGTGAGTAATGGATAATGAGGCATGGGCTTGTGCTCAACCAAACCACATTATCCATTACGAATTATCCATTATTTACTACCCATTATTCCATCACCTTCGGCACCTGGAAAAAGGTCTCGTCGTGCTGCGGTGCGTTGGCGAGGGCTTGTGCGCGGGGGAGATGATTGGCCACCGCATCGTCACGCAGTACGTTCAGATCGGGCGAAATGTGCATCAGCGGCTCCACGCCCGTAGTGTCAACTTCATTGAGTTGCTCCATCCAGTTCAGTACGCCATTAAGGCTGTTGAGCAGCTCGGCTTCTTCTTCAGGCCGAACCTCCAGACGGGCGAGGTGGGCAATCTTCTGTAAGGTCTCTTTATCGACTTTCATAGGGTATCGTTTTAGCCCACTGGCTATGTAGTTCATTATCAATGATGCGGAAGGTTTGCTCCTTCAGCTGGTCGAGGTCGTTAGGGGTAAGGCCGGTGGTCGGAATAGGTTCGTGAAATACGACCTTGACCGGGGACCAGCGCATCCGAATGGGCGATTCGTCGGGCAAAATGTAGTGGTTATTCACCAGCGTCATAGGCACAATGGGTACCTGCTGCTGAATGGCCATGATAAACGCACCATCCTTAAACGGATACGCCATTTTGGGGGGCTCTTTGGTCAGAATACCGCCCTCCGGAAAAATAATGATGCTCCGCCCTTCCTTAAGTACCCGAATCGATTTGGCCAGCGAATAGGCACGGCTACGGGCGGCTTCCCGGTCGACCATGATATGCAGCCGGGCAAACATGTACCCGAACAGAGGGATTTTCTTAACGCCTTTTTTGCCGATAAACGCGTAGAATCCGGGTACAACCACACCCGTCACGGCAATGTCGAAGTACGAAAAATGGTTGGCACAGTAAACATACGCCTGCTTAGCGTCGGGCCGAAACCGCCAATCGACCCGAATGGGCATGCCAATCAGGAAGAAAAAGCATTGACCCATAAGCCGCACGGCCTCCTGCGCGTACCGCCGAGTACTATCCCATTGAATACACAGAAAAATAAACGGGAAAAACAGCGTGAACAGGATAGCAAACAGCAGGGCGCACCAGATCGTGTAAAGCAGTCGCATAGGGTTAGAAAAGACAAACGACAAACCTGCAAGGTGAAAGGTCGAGTTCCCAGTACAGGCTTGTCGTTAATCGGTTAGCCGTTAGCCAATTTTTCAGTGCTGGACATTCTGACTTCAGACACCAGACGTTAGACCTGTTACCATTCTGTAGAGAAGTCTAACGTCCAGTGTCCAACATCTAATGTCCAGTACTGAGAGCCAATTTTATAGATTACCGTAGCGAAATGTATAAAATTAATGCTTGAAATGCCGCACGCCGGTAGTTACCATCGCCAATCCGTTGGCGTTGCAGTAGTCGACTGAGTCTTTGTCGCGGATGGAGCCACCTGGCTGCACCACGGCCGTAATTCCCGCCTGATGCGCGATTTCGACGCAATCGGGGAAAGGGAAAAACGCATCCGACGCCATCACCGAACCGTTCAGGTCGAACCCAAACGCGTGGGCTTTCTCAATGGCCTGCCGCAGCGCATCGACCCGTGACGTTTGGCCTACGCCACTGGCCAGTAATTGACCTTCCTTGGCCAGCACAATCGTGTTCGATTTAGTGTGCTTACACACCTTCAGGGCAAATTCGAGCGCCTTCACTTCGCTGTCGGTGGGGGCTTTGTCGGTCACTACCGTAAAGTCGGCTCCGGTTTCGGTGCGGTTGTCTTTGTCCTGTTCCAGCACGCCGTTCAGGATAGTCTTCACCAGTTTGGTGGGCAGCTCAACGGGTTTCCGGCGCAGCAAAATCCGGTTCTTCTTCGATTGCAGCAACGTCAGGGCCTCCGGCGCGAACTCCGGTGCAATCAGAATTTCCATGAAGAGCTTGTTCAGCTCCTCGGCCGTTTCGAGATCAACCGGGCGGTTAGTGACCACCACACCGCCGAAGGCCGAAACCGGGTCGCAGGCCAGCGCGTTGAGGTACGCTTCTTTGGCCGTGGGGGCTGTAGCTACCCCGCAGGCGTTGGTGTGTTTGATAATGGCAAACGCGGCCGACTCGTCGGCGAACTCATCAATCAGCTGAATGCAGGCGTCCACATCGACCAGGTTGTTGAACGACAGCTCTTTACCATGCAGCTTGTCGAACATAGCATCCAGATCGCCGTAGAACGTAGCCGACTGATGCGGGTTTTCGCCATACCGAAGTACCGTAGCGTGGCCCGCTTTCGTGTCCGAAAGTTCGGTTGCCGACTGCCCCACAAAGTACTTGTTGATGGCTGTATCGTAGTGCGAGGTGGTGGCAAAAGCCTCCTGCGCGTACCGACGGCGGTCGTCCAGATCGGTGGCTCCGCTTTTGGCCGTCAGAATTGACAAAACATCAGCGTACTGGTTGCGCGACGAGACGATGAGGGTGTCGGCAAAATTTTTGGCCCCGGCCCGGATGAGCGAGATACCGCCAATGTCGATTTTCTCGATAATATCTTCCGCCGATGCGCCAGAGGCTACCGTCTCCTCAAAAGGATACAGATCGACCACCACCATGTCGATGGCCGGAATCTGATGCCGCTCGGCCTGGGCAACGTCTTCGGGCAGGTCGCGCCGGTACAAAATACCCCCAAACACCGCCGGGTGCAGGGTTTTTACGCGGCCGCCGAAAATAGACGGGTAGCCGGTCAGGTCTTCAACCGGGATAACGGGAATCCCCAGTTGTTCAATGAAGGTCTGCGTGCCACCCGTTGAATAGAGCGTAACACCCTGCTCGTGCAACAGGCGGACAATGGGTTCGAGACCATCCTTGTAGTAAACTGACAGCAGAGCGGAAGCTATTTTTTTCATATAATGGAGAATGAATAATGGAAAATGTATAACGGCAGGTCGCGCCTAACCTATCGCGGGAGTATCCGCTACACGTTATTCCGTACACAGGGTTCGTTATACATTGACACGGAGCCGCAAAGATACGCCCCCGGCACCGACAACCCAACGGAGGCTGTATCTTTGCCCGCCTAATCGTATCCGTACATGAGTACCTTCAAGAAATTAGCCAGTGATACCGCGTTGTACGGCATCAGCACCATTCTGGCGCGGTCGATCAACTTCGCGCTGGCTCCTATTCAAACGTACGCCTTCCGTCAACCCGCTGATTTGTCGTCCAACGTGACCATCTATGCCTGGATAGGGGTCTTGCTGGCTATTTACACCCTCGGTCTCGAAACGGCTTATTTTCGGTTTGCGGCCCGTGCCAAAGGCGATGAGCGTGCCGACGAACGTCAGCTGGTATTTAACCGGAGCACGAGTCTACTGATCTTGTCGGGCCTGATACCTGCTTTGCTGACGACCCTGTTTGCCGATCAGATTGCCGTACAGATGGGCTACCCCGGCGAGGGAATCGCCGTTATGTGGGGCGGAGTTATTCTGGCTATTGACACCATTATGGCGGTGCCGTTTGCGCGGTTACGGGTCGAGAACAAGGCCAAACAGTTTGTGTTGGCCAAGGTGCTCAACATTCTGATCAATGTGGCGCTCAACGTTTTCTTTATTGTTTTGTGCAAAGACATTGCCGAGGGTGACTACCTGCCCGCCTTGCGCCCGGTGGCTGCGTTTATTTACCGCCCCGAAATTGGCCCAGCCTATATTTTGCTGGCCAACCTGATTGCCAACGGCTTATATCTCGTGCTGCTCCGCAACGCCTTCAGCGGGTTTCGGTTTACGCTCGACCGGGCGGCTACCCAAACGCTGTTGGCGTATTCGTTCCCGATTATGCTCACGGGCCTCTCGGGGGTGCTCAACCAACTCACCGACCGGCTGCTGCTCCGGCAGTTTCTGCCCGACGGGTTTTACCCCGGCCTTACCGCCAAAGATGCCCTCGGTATCTACGGTAACTGCCTTAAGCTGTCGATTTTCATGGCCCTGGCTATCAATTCGTTCAAGTTTGCAGCCGATCCGTTCTTTTTCAGCCGGGCCGAAGACAAAAACTCACCCAAACTGCTGGCCGACGTTACCAAGTGGTTCATTATCGTATGCGTGGTGTTGTGGGTAGGGGTGAGTCTGAATCTGGACATCATTGGTAAGCTGACCCTATCGGCGGAGTACCGGGTAGGGTTGGGCGTTGTCCCTATTCTGCTATTGGCCAATCTGCTGCTGGGTGTGTACTACAACATTTCGTTCTGGTTTAAGCTGAGCGACAAAACAAGTTTCGGTACAATCATCACCGTGGTGGGTACAGCGGTTACGGCCCTGTTCAACGTGCTGCTTATCCCCAAAATGGGCTATATGGGCTGTGCGTGGGCGTTTCTGGCCTCGAGCTTCGTCATGATGGTGCTGTGTTATGTTCTGGGTGAGAAATATTACCCGGTGCCTTATCACCTACGCTCGGCATTTTTCTACATTGTCAGTGCCGGACTGCTCATTTACGGGTCAAGTCTGGTTCAGATACCGAATCTCTGGATTTCGGTGCCTTACCACATGACGTTGTTTGTGCTGTATCTGGGCATTATTGCCATTGTCGAGCGCGATACCGTGCGGCTGGCCCTGCAACGGATTCGGCGACGGCCCGCGCAGCAACCCGCACCCTCCCGGTCTGATGGGTAAACCCGGTGGTAGGGGAGCTTCTACCACCGAACCACCATTCTTTCCACCATGCGTATGCTCAGGTATTTAGTCGGGGCGGTAGTGCTGCTCGGTGCCACTCAACTGGCGTTTCGGCCTCAGCAGCCCGATGTAAACTGGACCGAATACAACGGCGACGGTACCCGAAATCACTATTCACCCCTGAGCCAAATTACTCCCGCCAACGTGGGGGGGCTGCGCGTTGCCTGGACGTATGCATCCGGTGGGGCCGATACCGTGAACAACCGTACCCAAATGCAATGTAACCCCATTGTGATCGATGGGGTGCTGTATGGTGTATCGGCTGGCACGCAGGCCTTTGCCCTCGATGCTGCTACCGGCCGGGAACGTTGGCGCACCCGCCTGACCGGAGGAGGTGGAACAACCAGCCGGGGTGTTACATACTGGGCCTCCGGTGCCGACCAACGCATTTTTTTCGGGTACGGGCCGTGGCTTTACGCCCTCGATGCCCGCACGGGTAAGCCAATCGACGGGTTTGGGCAGGGGGGGCGAATCGACCTGAAAGAGGGTATCGAACGGCCGGGGGGCGATACCTACGTGCAGGCCAATACGCCCAATACCATTTTCGAAAATCTGATTATTGTGGGGGCTCGCGTAGCCGAAGGCGAAACCGCTTTGCTGGGCGACATTCGGGCCTACGACGTACGCACGGGTAAACTCGTCTGGACGTTTCACACCATTCCGAAGCCGGGTGAGTTTGGATACGACACCTGGCAACCCGCTAATCCGCGCGACCGGCTCGGTGGGGCCAATGCCTGGGCGGGTATGGCGATTGACCGCCAACGGGGTATTGTGTACGTGCCGACGGGCTCGGCGGCTTACGATTTTTACGGTGGCAACCGGCGGGGCGACAACCTTTTTGCCAATTGCCTGCTGGCGCTCGACGCCCGGACGGGTAAACGAATCTGGCATTTTCAGCTGGTGCATCACGACATATGGGACCGCGACCCGCCTTCTCCGCCCAATCTGCTGACGGTTGTACACGGGGGTAAACGTATTGACGCGGTAGCGCAGACGACCAAGCAGGGCCACGTATTTGTGTTCGACCGGGTGATGGGAAAACCCCTGTTTCCGGTTGAGGAGCGCCCGTACGCGACCGATGCCATGCCGGGTGAGTATCCCAGCCCAACCCAGCCAGTACCGCTCAAACCGGCTCCGTTTACCCGACAGACGTTCACCGAGGTCGATATAAACCCCTGGGCCGCTAACCGCAATGAGATTGTGGCCCGGCTCCGAACGGCCCGCACCGGTAGCCCGTACCTGCCGCTTACGGGCCAGATGACCGTATTTTACCCCGGCACCGACGGGGGGGCACAATGGGGGGGGGCGGCGGTTGATCCGGGCGGGGTTATGTACATTCCGGCCAAGCAAAATCCGGTGTATTCGTCGCTGGTTCCGAATGAGGTACCCGCTGATAAAGGTATGTCGCTGGGCGCACAGCTCTACACGCTGCGGTGCGCCAGTTGCCACGGCTCCGACCGGCGGGGGAATCATGACGGCTCGTACCCAGGTCTGGTGGGGCTCGAAGCCCGGTTGTCGGCCGAGGCTGTGCATCAGGTGCTGAAAACGGGCCGGGGACTGATGCCGTCGTTTTCGCACTTGCCCGAAGCCGAGCATAAGGCGATTGTCGACTTTCTGTTCAACCCAACGGCGGGGGGGGCATCGGCGGTTACTCAAGCGAAAGCTCCCCAACCAAAATTACCGTATCGGCATACGGGCTACAATCGCTGGTACGATAGTAATGGCTACCCGGTGAGTGCTCCGCCCTGGGGCACGCTCACGGCCATTGACCTAAACACGGGCGAGCACCGCTGGCAGGTGCCTCTGGGCGAGTACAAAGAGCTGACAGCCAAAGGGATTCCGCCCACGGGTACCGACAATTACGGCGGCCCGCTCGTAACGGGTAGCGGTCTGCTGTTTGTGGCGGCCAGTAAAGACGAGCAGTTGCGGGCTATCGACACCCGAACCGGCAAAACCCTCTGGCAAACCGGACTCCCGGCGGCTGGCTATGCCTCCCCCAGCACCTACTCGGTGGGTGGACGTCAGTACGTTGTGATTGCCTGCGGAGGTGGGAAGCTCAACACCCGGTCGGGCGATAAATACGTGGCCTTCGCCCTGCCCTGAACAGCTTCTTAGCGGCTCATATCCCGAAGCAACTTGTTGGCGTAAATAAACTCGTTCAGCTCCGCTACGTTGGTGTTGACAATGGTATTACTGTCGCCTTCCCAGATTTTGTGGCCCTGGTAGAGAAACGAAATCTGTTCACCAATTTCCATCATCGAGTTCATGTCGTGGGTAATCACGATGGTCGTGATATTGAACTCGTCGGTAATTTCTTTGATGAGCTGATCGATTTTGATCGACGTCAGCGGGTCAAGACCCGAGTTGGGCTCGTCGCAAAAAAGGTATTTGGGGTTCATCACGATGGCCCGCGCAATACCGACCCGTTTTTTCATCCCGCCCGAAATTTCCGACGGCATTCGGGTAGCGGCTTGTTCGAGCCCAACGCGTTGCAGGCAAAACTGCGCCCGGTCTTCTTTTTCCGACTCGCTCATGTCGGTGAGCATTTCGAGCGGAAACCGCACGTTGTCGATTACGTTTTTGGAGTCGAACAAAGCCGACCCCTGAAATAGAACGCCCATTTCGCGCCGAATCGCCTTAACGGTTTCTTCGTCGCCCTTCAAAAAATCGCGGCCATCGTAAAGCACCTCACCCTGTTCGGGTGTCACGAGGCCAATCATGCATTTCAGCAGCACACTTTTGCCGGTGCCGCTCCCCCCGATAATCAGGCTGGTGTTCCCCGGTTTGAAAGTGGCACTGATGTCGTCGAGGACCTTGCGGTCGCCGAATGTCTTTGAAATATTTTTTATCTGGATCATAAAGCGTCGATCGTCGGTCAGAATTGGTGGCTGGATAGGTAGGGGTAAACGGCTCCGTAACGGTCCCTTAAGCAAAGCAACCTGCCTAGTAGGGTGGTGCGAGCCCTTTACAGACCCGTAAAAGTATTGGTTTTGTCTTACTCATAAGACCGTTCGCGGTCGTTTTTCTCCACTTCGTCCAATTTTTGGGTCTAACACCAAATCATCTGACTTACTTTTCGAGTTGTTTAAAAAACCATCCATTGACGAGTCTACAACCTATCCAATTTATGATTTCTATTTTTCGTACTGCGTGGGTACTGATTCTGGGGCTTGCCTGCCTGACTCAATCGGTCGTCCTGGCGCAGTCGACGGGTCAAAACGGCCTTTCCCGACCACCGGCGGGGGCGGCCCAATTTACGGTAAGTGGCTACGTAAAAGACGCCAAAAACGGCGAAGGCCTTATTGGCGTATCTGTTTTCGTGAAAGAAGCCGGTACCGGAGCCGTCACGAACAATTATGGGTATTACGCCATTTCGTTGCCCCCCGGTTCGTATAACCTCGTTGTCTCCTTTGTTGGTTTCCAGAAACAGACGATTCCGATTACGCTCACGACTGAAAACCTGCGCAAAGACGTTGAACTGAGCGAAGAAGGCCGTGAATTACAGGAGGTAACGGTAAAGGCCGAGCGTGAAGAAGATAACGTGCGGGCCATCGAAATGTCGGTCAATAAAATTGATGTGCGGACCATTCAGCGGGTGCCTGCCCTGCTGGGAGAGGTCGACGTGGTACGGGCTATTCAGCTCTTGCCGGGCGTAACCACCGTGGGCGAGGGAGCGACGGGCTTCAACGTGCGGGGCGGGAATATCGACCAGAATCTGGTGCTGCTCGACGAAGCGCCGGTCTACAACTCGTCGCACTTGTTCGGCTTTTTCTCGGTCTTCAACCCCGATGCCGTCAAAGACGTCAAGCTCATCAAGGGCGGTATTCCGTCGCTGTACGGGGGGCGTATTTCGTCGATTCTGGATGTGCGTCTGAAAGAAGGAAACGCCAAAAAGCCCGAAGTAAACGGGGGTATTGGGTTGATTTTCAGTCGGCTGTCGTACGAGCGGCCCCTGTTCAAAAAGGCGGATGGTACGGCTCGTGGCTCGTTTATTGTGGCGGGTCGGCGATCGTACGCCGACGTATTGGCCCAACCTTTTCTGACGGGCGACCTCAAAGGGTCTTCGTTTTACTTTTACGACCTGACGGCCAAAGCCAATTACCGGATTAACGACAAAAATACGGTTTACCTGTCGGGGTATCTGGGCCGCGATGTATTTGGCTCCGATTTTGGCTTTAACTGGGGTAATGCCACTACCTCGCTGCGCTGGAACCACGTGTTCAACCAGAAACTGTTTCTGAACACAACGGCTTTTTACAGCAATTACGACTACATGCTCGACTCCGACCTAAAGCGGAAGGAGGAGAACAAAAACGATTATTTCCGCTGGAAATCGCGGATCATCAACTACAGCATCAAGCCGGATTTTACGCTCTTTCTCCGCAACAACACCCTTACGTTTGGCGGGCAAAGTATTGTGTATGATTTTGAGCCCGGCACGGCTACCGGGGCAAGTTTGGGCAGTATTCGGACGTTTAGTCTGGAAAACAAGTATGCCATCGAAAACGCGCTGTACGTTGGCAATGAACAGCAGGTATCGGCCCGGTTGCAGTTGCAGTACGGCCTCCGGTACTCATTATTTAGCTACCTCGGGCCGGGTGAAGCGTACTCGTTTCAGACTGATGTGCCGCCGGGCGAGCGTCGGTTTCCGATCCTGAGCCAAACGCGCACCTACAAGCGGGGCGATGTGATTAAAAACTACGGCAACTGGGAGCCTCGTTTCTCGGCCAAATACGAACTAAACGAAAACAGTTCGCTCAAGCTCAGCTACAACCGGCTGGCGCAGTACATCCACCTTGTGTCGAACACAACCGCTTCGACCCCGCTCGATGTTTGGACGCCTTCTACCAACAATATCCGGCCGCAGGTGGCCGATCAGGTGGCTGGTGGGTATTTCCGCAACCTCAAAGATGGCCGCAACAACACCTATGAGGTGTCGGTAGAAGTGTATTACAAATGGCTGCAAAACCAGCTGGACTACATTGACGGGGCTGATTTGCTGCTCAACAAATATCTGGAAGGTGATTTGCTGTCGGGCCGGGGCCGGGCGTATGGGGCTGAGTTCTACGTGAAGAAAAACACGGGTCTGATCAACGGTTGGGTGAGCTATACCCTCGGCAAAACCGACCGGCTGGTCGATGGTATCAATGGCGGCAATTGGTTTGCGTCGCGCTTCGACCGGCGGCACACGCTCAATACCGTGGCCCTGATTGATCCGGGCAGTACGGGGCGGCTCAAGCGCTGGAATTTCTCGGCTACGTTTGCTCTGAGCAGCGGTACACCGGCTACGTTCCCAACCACCCGGTTCGAGTATCAGGGGTATGTGGTGCCGCACAATGCTGATAACCTGCGCAATAACTACCGAATTCCGGTCTATCACCGGCTCGATCTGGCGGCTACGCTCAAAGGAAGGCAGCGGACGGGTAAGCGGAAAGACGATAACTGGGTGTTCTCGGTGTACAACGTGTATGCCCGCAAAAACCCATTCTCGGTGTTTTTCCAGCAGGAACCCGCTACAACCATCGATGTGCCGCGCTCGCCTGAGTTGGGCGACACCCGCCGGTTGCAGGTAACCAACAACACGCAGGCCGTGCGGTACTCTGTGTTTGCCACGGCCATTCCGTCGGTCACGTACAACTTTAAATTCTAACCCGCCACACTGATGCAATCAAACACCCAAAACATACTCGGCCGCCTGATGACCCAAATCGGTTGGCCTCAAAAACGCCGAAGTGCGTACCTGCTGGCCCTGTTGAGCACGCTGACCCTCGCGGGCTGCGAAACCGTTATTGACGCCAAACTCGACCAGGGGCCCACCCAACTTTCAGTGGATGCCTGGCTGACTGATGCCCTGGGCGAGCAACGCATTCGGCTCACGCAAACGGCTCCGTATCTGCAAAACGGGGCGGCCACACCGGCCACTGGGGCACGGGTAGGTATCCGCGACGGTAAAGGGCGTACGTACCTCTTTACTGATCCTGACAACGACGGGTTTTACAGCTGGAGGCCCACCAGCCCAACCGACACTCTCGGGCGTATTGGCGAAACCTACACGCTTGGTATCGAGTATGGCGGGCAGCAGTATGTGTCGGTATCCCGCATGAACCGGGTGCCTGCTGTCGATTCAATTGTGTTTCGGGAGGAAAAGGTCAACCCGATTTCGGAGGAGCGGGGTTTTCAGGCGGAGTTTTACGTCAAAGACTTTCCCGGTGCGCCCGATTACTACCGGATTCGGTTTTTCAGGAATGGGCAGCTTCAGAACCGCCCCAACGACCTGATTACGGTCTACGATGCAGGCTTTAGCAGCAACGGCAATACCGATGGGCTCTTGTTTATTCGCCCAATTCGGCAGTCGATCAATCCCGAACGGCTGTATGCCCGAAACGATACGGTGCGCGTTGAAATACAATCGATTACACCCGAAGCGTTCTTTTTCCTGGCTGAGCTGAGAACACAGATTAGCAATGGGGGGCTGTTTGCCACCCCGCCTGCTAATGTGCCCACTAATATTCGGAACGTAAACACCAATGGCCCAGCCGCAACGGGCTTTTTCGTGACCTCCGCCGTTCGGAGCCGCACCGCCCGCGTAACGGATGAGATGATTAGGAAATAGGGAAGAAGGGGGAAAAGGAGGAGGGAGGAAAGGAGTGACGGCGCTTGCAACCCTTCTCCTTTCCTCCTTTTTCTAATATCCCAACTTCCCGTTGCTGAGGAAATTGAGTTTACCGGTGCCGCTAAAGGTAACTTTTTGGGCGCGAGCGGTTTGGCCGCTAATTGTGACGATGTGCCCGTTGCCGATACTTACGGGGTTGGTTAGCTGTGGAATAAACCCGCATGACCAGGTTGCTGCAGTGTTCCAGTTGCCCGACGTGAGCGAGACACACGGTAACGAAGCCGGGATGGCATTTTGTACGGCTACGTCGGCCCGGACCAGCCCATGTCCAGTCATAAAGTCAAACCCCGTATCGAAACTGGGTGTGGTGGGGTCATCCATGTCGAGGCAGGAAGCGGTCAGGGCGGTCAGGACGGCTGCTGGCGTCAGCGTGGGGTTAGCCTGAAGCATCAGGGCTGCCACAGCCCCGGCATGCGGAGCCGCGGCCGAAGTCCCAAAAAAGTTGGGTGAGGTGTCGGTGTCTGACGGGCTATCTCTAAAGAAAAATGAGGTATTAGCTCCATCGGGCGCGGTGATTTCCGGCTTCTGCCGCGTTACGGGGCTGGCGAGACGGGTGCCGTTGGGGGTGAAGTAAATAGGAGTACCACCTTTCGAGGAGAAGTCCTCGACCAAGGGAGGATTGATGCCGTACGCGGGTGTTTCCAGAAAGAAAGCAGCCCCCGTAGCAATGGCCCCCGCTGCGTTGGGGTGCCCGTAACAGGTACTTGCATTGATACCCACAATGGCACTGGCTGCGGCCGGAAACGTAGAGTCGTAATTTTCAACGTACTTAATTCGGGTGGGGTTAGGGCCCGCGTACTTTACAATCATGATGTAAAAAGTCCGGGGAGTATTGCTGGGGTTGGCGTAGCTCAGAATTTCGACAGGGTCACCACTTGCCAGATTGTCATCATAGCCTCGGGCTACAATTGAGTTTAACGCTACAGTAGCGGTTGTCGAGCTTGGAATGGCATTGAGTAAATAAATGTCTAAATCGGTTTGCGCATCTGCCTGTCGGTTTCCGGTAACCGAAAAAAATGGGTCATCCCATTGAAACGAAATAACCGCTTCACCCAGTGCTGGTAACCGAATGGGTAAAAAATACACCGGGGCGGCTGCTGTGCCGAAATTATGGGCCACCTCAGGGTTTGTAGTTCCACTAAATGGCCGGTACGTAGAGGGTTGATAATTAGCTTCGTACGAGGCATTGCCGGAGTTGCCTGCCGCCGAAAAATACGTGACCCCGTTGTTGTTCTTCACATTATCGACGGCCTGAGCAATCACACCGTCCTGGAAAAAGGGTTCTTCAAAATAGCCGATGTCGTCGATAATGACCTTACAGCCCAAATTGGCTAACTGCTGAATACCAGCCGCAAAATCGGTGTTGGAAATAAAGGCGGTTCGGAAAAAGAGTTGAGCACCGGGGGCAACGTCGTGGATAATTTCGAGCATGGCCCGGCCCTCGTCCGACGCTCCCGACACGGTATAATCCAGCACATTGGTTACGGCCGTGGTATAGCCGTTGGGGTTGCCAATGCCCGGCAACTCGCCTGTAGTTACACCTGTATTTGATTGCGGCAGGGCGGCATAACTGTCAGACAGAACGCCTACTTTCACCCCTTGACCAATCACGCCAAACTGACGCCGGGCCACGCCCGAACGCTGTGCCGAATCGCCCTGACTGTTGACCGGACCGGTACGCAAACGCGGGCGGTATGCGGGCCGCACCGACCGGCAACTGGTCAGGCTCTCGAGCGTCGATAGCTTGGCCACCGGAACCCAGCCGGTAACAATCTGAGCGCGGCTGCTTACAATGTCAATGCCCGCCTGCCGGAGTTCGGCGCTGAGGGCCTCTGTATTTCCTTCAGCAATGGCGTTGACTAACACCCGCCCGGAGTTTTTGTCGAAGTTGATGAGCCGGGAGTTGACGATTGATGAGTCGAGTCGTTTGTTTTGGTTGTACGCATCCGACAAAGAGCGGAGATGTCCGCTGAGTCGGTTGTCGGTTTTAGAAGGTAATGGCGTTTGGGCCGATGCAGCAAGAATCGTAGTTAACCAAGTGAGTAAGTAGAGAAAGTACTTCATAATCAGGCAGTTTATAGCTCAGACCTGAAAATTAGGCAGATTCTTGCGAGATACAGTCTACTCCTTTAGACAATTGAAAACTCGATCAGGACTTTACGTCTAAAAGTTGACAAAATAGATATTGGGTGTACTTGTAAAGTGCTAAAAAGGGTTCGAGGTTGATAAAGCAAGCGGTGTAATAACAGGTAATAACCGGCTGAACGAACTCAAAACCGCCAGCGAGCCTGTACTTTCAGCTCCGATTTGTGCGGGGCATTGATCTGATCGAGATCTGAGCCAACGGTGTCCTGATTGGTGAGGTCGGTGCGGGCCCAGCGTAGCCAGAGGTCAAGATGGCGGCTCACATCGTACTGTACGAGCACATAGTGCCGGACGCCCCGGTTGAAGTAAGCCGGAAACGAAAAGGCGTACAGCACATCGCGTTCGTACACATACTGTCGGCTATCGTAATCGTCGGTGCCAAACAGGGCCATCCGTCCGCTCAGGTGCCACCGTTTAAACGCGTAGCTTGCGTCCTGTACCAAGGCAAACCCCCGCGAGGGGCTCAGGCTCGTGTAGGCAAATGTGCCCGCCTGTACGCGAGAGCGCAGGGTTAGGCGGGGGCCCAGCGGGTACTCGGCCGTAAGAGCCAGGCTCCGGCGGGTGGTGCCTACCACCTCGCGCGGTGTGGTTTTGCTACCGGGCTTATTCTTTTCCTTGTGTTCTTCGTGAAAAATGAGCGCGAACGATGTCTGGCGATTAGGGGTGTACGTAGCTTGCGTTAGAAAATCAAAACCACGCGAAGGCTTGTCGACCAGATACCGCCACCACGGAAACCGAACTACATCCACATAGCCTCCCACGGTCAGCTTGCGGTAAACGGTGTATTTCAGCCCGGCATATAAGCCTGTTTCGTTGATAGTGCGCGTGTTTTCACTAAACCCGTTGGCGTAAAAGCTATGAAAATTCCGGTCGTAATGCCGGGCTACCACCGACACGTCGACGCGCCGGTTGAAACTGGCGAGCATACCGCCCACGGCCCCGACGCCCCCGCTGTTGGTGAGCGAGCCGTGGCTGTGGGCTACCTCCCCAAAAAAGTTCAGGTTGTGCCAGATGTAGCCGCCGTGCAGGCCCAGAACCGTGTTTTGCCGTCCCGTGAACTCGTACCGGTTGTAGGTTAGGTTGCGCCGGAGAAGGGGCAGATCGAATTGGGTGTGCAACAACGTGGCCCCCAGTTGCAGGCGTTGCCCCCGGTGGTACAGCAGGTGCGCGCCCACGTTGGTTTCGAGCAGGCTACCCCGGTCGGCCAGTTCGGAGGGTGTACGGTGCAGCCCTGAGGTTTGCAGCGAGGTGGCAATGGTGCCTTCTACCACGGTTGTCGCGGTCGAGGGGGCGGTGTTGGCATCGCGCCGATTGCGGGCGGCCATCAGCGTAATGTCCATATTTCGGGTGAGTGCGTAGGTAGCCGTAGCCCCCCGAAAATACCCGTACTCGGTGAGTGAGGTGTACGGGCGGGCACCCAGCGTGGGCCGCCGGACGGTCTGCACGGTTTCAGAACTTTTTCCCAGCACAAACCCGGCCGACAGTACAAGGCCCTGACCAATTTGGAGCTGGTAGTCGCCGAGAATCAGGTTGCGCCAGCGCCCCCGGTTTTGGACCTGTGCGTGAAACGACACGTAGTCGGCCCCCCACTGTCGGTTGCCGGGTTGCCACCGAAACGCTTCGCCAGGGTCTTTTTCCACGGTCAGACCGAGGCTGTAGGCCCGTGGCCGGCTGTACCGGTACCGGGCAAACCACTGCGCTGACCCACCCCCGTAGCGCGTAGGGTACTTGCCATTTTTGTCGGGCAAAGCCGCCGAAAAGCCTTTCTGCTCTTCCACAGTTTGCTCATATCGTAGAAGCAGATAATGGTCGACAGGTGTTGGTAAGCGCCCCGACAGAGCTGATGTACCAATTTCGACGAATGGCATCAGCCGCCGGATAGTAGGTACATCGAATCCCGGTACGGCCTGAAGTTCGTAGACCGAGAGTAAATCGCCGTACTGGTCACGGTAGGTAAGCAGGCTGTTGAGTTGCCGCTCGTCGAGCAGGTACGTAGCCGCGAGTTCGTCGCGCGTGGCCGTGTTGAGGTCGAGTGGGGTGGCGTAAAGTTGAGCGAGGTTATCGAAAACCGATTGGTAATCGATGCCTTCGGCCTGTACCGGAAACAACCCCTGTAAGAAGCCATTCAGATCGACCGGGGGCTTGGGTGGTTGCTGAGCCCGGATAGGTAGGCACAGGGGTAGTAAAAGAAGGATGGGGTAGAGGACTCGCAAGCGGTTCTGATCAAGGGATGCCGCCTACGACCGGGGCATCAATCCGGTTGAAAAGAAAAGTAGAGACGCGGTACCCCGCATCTGATCATTACGCCTGAGTAAGACGACCAAACTGGGCCGATGTCACTTTGTGTGGCGTAATATGGTACACCGCTGGGTTTGTTCCAACTGATGGGCATTAGAGCTTGATTAATAGTTTATTGCTGCCAGGATAGGGTGACAATTTTCGTAGTTTTGAAAGTTTACTTTTTAAGTATAGCTTGATATTGTAAAACCAGACCGGAGCCCGGGGACAATGAATTTGAAACGATGAAAGCGGTTGATTTCTTGAAAAAATACTGGGTTCTGCCGGTGGTTTATGTGTTGACGTTCGTCAAGATATTGATACCGTATGCGCTGCCTGACTTTGAGTTTACTTCAAACGCCAATATCGGGCTTAACCTGATTATTTTCGGTGTATGGATTGGGTTTGCGTTTAGCAGAGGCTCCAGGTGAAAAAATGCCTCAGAGCCTTTCAACAACCCGTTGCCGAAACGTCGGACCGCCCGTTAGGGGCTTACCAGTCGCTAGACTTGCGGATAAGCCCCTAACGGGATAAGTTAGACATTATAAAAAATTGATTTACAGTATACTATGTGTAATGCGAAAGCGAAATCAGACAGATGATGCGCAATGAAAACGTGCAGTAGCAATCAGGTTGTCAACAGCATTGTTCATTACATATTGTCCATTCTTTCGTTAAGCAAACCGACGCTTCAAAATCTCGACCAGCTCGCTTACTTCGTCACTGCTCATATCCCAGAGATACTGGCTGGCGTAGCGGTACGAAATCAGATCTAGGGCCTGCCCGTAGTTCTCCATTTGGTCGAGCTCTTCAATAGCCTGCGCGTATGAGGTGCTGCTACCGCTGAAAAGCTGATTGATAAACCGGAATTTCTGGTTCAGCGAAATACTCTTGCCGATACTTTCGATGGGGGCGCGGTGAAACGCTTCGGCTACACTCGTTGGCTCGCCTGTACCAGACCGAGAGTCACTATCGGCCGACAGGCGGGGGGCTTCAAAACTGGGCGACTGGCTCAGGGTTCCACTGGCGAAGGGCGATGCCTGACTCACAGGGGCAGCAACCGGCGCGGCTACTGGCTCGCGGGTGTACCGATCCGACTCATCGGGCGAGAACTGAACGCCAACGCCGGGTGAGTCGCTGAACGAGTCGGCGGGTACGGCTGGCTGGCTCATGGGCGGTTCGGCCGGGCTGAACGTGCGCTGACCTGTTTCGGTCAGCAGGGTCGGACGCAGCGGGGCGCTCGATAGGTCGGTGGGTTGGTTCCCCGACGCTTCGGCTGCCCCACCGACGTTTGGGCTTTGCGCACCCGTATTGTCCGATTCGAGCTCGGTATCAAAAAACGAACGGGCCGGACTCCCATTGGCAACACCCGGCGAGGTACGCAGGAGGGCGTTTAGGTCTATGGGTACTTTCTCCGACAGAATGGCCACGTACCGGTCGTACTTCTCCAGTTCGTGCCCCCGTTGCGACAGTACTTCATCAAGGCAGTTCAGGGCCTGATTGACGTACATAAACGGTTTGCCGTTCATGCGTTCCACCAGGTAATTGGCTACAAACTTGTTAATCTGCGTGTAGCGGACAATCTGCTTGGCGGCATCGGAGGTGAGCGTGAAGTCGGGCTGGTTGCGCAGCAGATCATCGAAAAAATAACGCGGATCGAAGATAAGCGTGAGCGTTTTGCGGAGCGCGTCGGCCAGCATAGGCTCCAGGTGTTCGCGCCGAACGGCGATGTGTTGCGAAACCACGTTCATAAACGACCGCATGGCTTCCTCTACTTCAGGATGCGTAAAGTCGAAATAAGGGCTGCGAAACTTTTCGGCGTCGGACTTCCACTTGTCGAACAGATTACTGACGATAAACAAATTTATCTGGCCGATGGGTGTCAGCGTCAAAATCTGTTTACCGGAGATAAATGTGTGATTACTAAAAAAATCGGCGCAAACCCGACGCGCATACGAGCGGGAGTATTCGGTCAGGACGCTCTGGTGGAACTTGTTCGACATTGGTAAAACTCGTTGCTTTGTATGAGGGTTGTATGCGGAATCAACAGCTTCTGGCCTACAATACTAATGCCAAAAAGCCTTTTTTTTCTGATATTATCAAGCTTTTCCTGACTGCCGGAGAAGTTATCGAGCCATTGATTCAGAAAACAGGTGAAATTATCGGGAAGGTAGCAAATTTGATGCCTAACCGGCTTGTGTGCCTCAACAACGACTGATCGACTATGTTTATTGAACCGGCTTCCCGGCGCGAACCCCCTCACCTCCGAACCGGCTGGATCGAGGTGATTTGTGGGTCTATGTTCTCCGGAAAAACCGAGGAATTGATCCGCCGACTTAACCGTGCCCGCATTGCCCGGCAGCACGTGGTTATTGTGAAACCCGGTATCGATACCCGTTACCACGAGGCCGATATTGTCTCGCACAACTCGCTCTCAATTTCGTCGATTCCTGTACAAAAACCCGCCGATATTCTCCTGCATACCGGCGATTGCGACGTGGTGGGTATCGACGAAGCCCAGTTTTTCGATAGCACTATTGTCGATGTGTGCGAGCAGCTCGCCAACAGCGGTAAGCGGGTTATTGTGGCGGGGCTCGATATGGACTTTGCCGGAAAGCCCTTTGGTTGTATGCCGCAGCTTATGGCCATTGCCGAGTACGTGACCAAAGTACATGCCATTTGCGTGGTCTGTGGCGACATTGCGCATTACTCATACCGCCTGGTGCCCTCGCAGGCGCGGGTGCTGTTGGGCGAAACCGATAGCTACGAAGCCCGCTGCCGCCGGTGTTTCCATCTGGGCCCTGAGGCCGTGCACTTGGTGAGCGGAACCGGTCGGCAGATGTTTAATGAATAACGGGTAATGCCTAATGAGGAAGGCGTGATGCATAATGAAGCATACAACCACGTAAGCGAAACGCCCGGACAGAGGCCGGTTTGGCGGTCAAGACGCCTGTTGTGGTTTATTCATTGTGCCTTACTCATTACCCATTTTACCGTCACACACGGCGCATTTGCCCAGCCCGGCACCTGGCAAACCCATTTTAGTTATCGCTCGGCGCGGTCGGTAGCCGTACTGGGTTCCGGGGTGTATGCCGCTACCCGGAATGGACTGTATCGATTCGACAAATCAACGTCCGAAATCCGGCTTCTGACCCGCGACAATGGCCTGAGCGATGTGGGCGTGAACCAACTGCTCGCTCTGCCCGACCAACAACGACTGATGCTGGTGTACCGGTCGGGAAACATTGATTTTCTGGCCGTTGCCCCCGACGGCACACCGGGCGAGGTGCTCAATGTGAACACAATTGTCGCATCCAGCCGTATCCAACCGGCATTTCGGGGCATCAATCACATCAACCGGCAGGGCAATATCGCTTACCTCAGCACCGATTTTGGCGTGGTCGTGTTCGACCTGGTCCGCAACGAAATTCGGGATACGTATTTTAGTCCCACCACAGGCGGTACACCGGGGCCGGTGCTGATGACCGCCATCCTGGGCGACAGTTTGTATGCCCTGACTCGTCCGAATCAGTTTGCCAGTACAACGGCCATTCGGGCAGTACGGCTGGCCTCCACTGTCAACCTCGCCGACCCTGCCAATTGGCGGCTCTCACCCGCACCCGAAGCGGGCCAACTTACCCGGCTTGTGGCCGAGGCCAATCGGTTGCTGGTGAGTACGGCTGGGCGGGGTGGAGCCATTTTTGCCCGGCCGGTGGGCGGGCTGTGGTCGTCGGTGGCTAGTAGCTCGGGGCCGGCGGGTGTATTTGCCGGCCCGACCGGGGCAAGTACATTTGTCCTGAATGCAGCGGGCTCCCCCGCGCTAACGGTACCGGGTACGGGCGCCCTGACAAGCCCGTTGTTGCAAGCCCCGGCCGAGGTCGTAGCCAATGGCAACCGGGTTTGGGTGGCCGACACCACAAGCGGCCTGCTCGACCTGCGGGCGCCCAATCTGGCCACCCGCATAACTCCCGAAGGTCCTTTTGCCGATACGTTTGCTGATGTATTTGCCTACCCAAATGGTGTGGTGGCCCTCACGGGTGATAAAGAATTGAGTACGGGCCTGCGCGTTGGTCAGCCCCCCGCCGATTACTACGAAGTGCCAACGGGTCGCTGGCAAGCTAACCCGGCTGTGGGCGTGGGGCAACCGTTTAATGCAGCGGCTTATCTGCCCGGTGAAGGGCAACTTTTTCTGGGTGGATACGGGGCTGGTTTATGGACACAGACCGAAACGCGGGCTCCCGCGCGGGTCAATTTGCCTACGTCCGTAAATCCGGCTATTTCGGCTCTGGCTACCGATGCTGAGGGTAATCTCTGGATTGGCACGGGGCAGGGAACGGCTTCGCTCCATGTACGTCGGCCCGACGGTCGTTTTGAGTCATTCGGGCAGTTGCGGTCGTTACCCATCGTGCAGATTGTTCCCGATGATTACGGAAGCCTATGGCTCCGCTTGAGTTACGGTGTCATGCTTGCATTTAACCCCAAAACCGGACAGCAACGCTATTTTTCATCCGCACCGGGCGACGGTAATTTGCCCGGTAATACCGTGACGGCCCTAACCCGTGACCGCAGTGGGTTTATCTGGGTGGGTACGGAGCGGGGCGTCACCGTGTTCGACGATCCGGCGGGCGCGTTTACGGGCAATGTGTCGGCCAACGCGCCTATTTTCGAACGTCGGCGGTTGTTGGCTACCGAGGCCATCACGGCCATGACCGTCGACGGAGGGAATTACAAATGGGTTGCGACGGCATCGGCACTGTACCGGTTTGGTCCCGATGGCACTACGCTCGATGTCCGGTTTACCCCGGCCGATAGTCCGTTGCCTTCTGCCGACATCAACGCGTTGGCGGTTGAACCGGTGAGCGGTCGGGTGTTTATCTCGAGTTCGGGCGGGCTGGTGTCGTTTGGTGGGCTGGCTACCGAACCGGCCGAGGCACTGACGGGTATTACCATTTTCCCGAACCCTGTGCGGCCCGATTATACCGGTTTGGTGAGTATTCGGGGCCTGACCGATAATGCCGTGGTGAAAATTCTGGATGCGGGTGGTATTCTGACGTATGAAACCCGGTCGCAGGGGGGCACGGCTACGTGGGATTTGGCCGATTATCGCGGGAGACCGGCTCAAACCGGCATTTATTTGGTAGTGGTAATAGGTGCTAACGGGCAACAGGGAATTGCCGGCAAAGTGGCCGTAGTGCGCTAACCAATCGGAAGAGACTCATTCTTCGTATTTGTAAAGTAGGGGTTAATAGGGTTACCACCCCCTGCCCCCCTCCTGAACAACAGGAGGGGGCGTGTAAACCCAATCTCGAACCAATAAAGAGACTGCAAAAGCCTCTTTGTTGGACTGATAAGTTCTCCCCCTCCTGTTTTCAGGAGGGGGGCAGGGGGTGGTTACTACCGCGACCTCACCGCGAAGAAATATCTAAACAATAACGTCTATCATATAACCCATGCATTTAGATGCTCAGAACCCTCAGGCCATACAGGAGTACCTGACTCGCCGGGGGTGGATTAGTGAAGAGGAGTCGGTTGTGGCGGCCGAGAAGCCGGGCGAAGGCAACATGAATTATACACTTCGGGTGCGGACAAGCCGGCTTGAAGATGACCGTACAACAGTAAACCGCTCGCTTATTGTGAAGCAGTCGCGGGGGTATGTTGAGAAGTACCCAAGCATTGCCGCACCCGCCGACCGGGCCGTTATCGAAGGGCAGTTTTACCGCAAAACGGGGCGGGTACCTGCCCTTAGCGCCCGGCAGCCTGAGCTGTTGGACCTCGATGCCGACAACCATATTCTGGTTATGGAAGACCTCGGTGCGTCGCGTGATTTTACCGATCTCTACGCGCCGGGCGTTACCCTGACCGAGGCTGAACAGAACGCTCTTGTCGACTATCTGAGTACGTTGCACAACCAGTTCCGGCAGGCCGAGCCCGACCCGGCTTTTGCCAACAAGGCGATGCGGGCGCTCAATCACGAGCACATGTTCCGGTATCCGTTTATGCCCGATAATGGCTTCGACCTGAACGGGATCGGGGCAGGGTTGCAGGAAGCCGCCATGCCGTACAAGCTGAACGAAGCCCTCAAAGAAACCATTACCCAACTGGGGCGGGTGTATCTGGGCGAGGTACAACGTGGGTCGGCCCCTACACTCCTGCACGGCGATTATTATCCCGGTAGCTGGCTCCGGCTACAGCAGGCCGATGCCAACGGGGTGTCGGTGCGGGTTATCGACCCTGAATTTTGCTTCTACGGCCCGGCCGAATTTGATTTGGGCGTGATGCTCGCACACCTACACATGAGTGAGCAACCGACTTCCCAAATCGACGCGGTGCTGGCGCAATATGCCCGCCCCGATGGGTTTGATGAAAACCTGCTCCGTCAGTTTACAGGCGTCGAAATTATGCGTCGGCTTATCGGACTGGCCCAACTTCCATTGTCGTTATCCCTTGAAACCAAAGTGGCTTTGCTCGACCGGGCGGCCCATCTCCTGCACTAAGTAGTCAGACTGAATTCAATGTATAATGAATAATGTGAGTACTGGACATTAGATGTTAGACCTCCATCTATAAAGGTAATAAGTCTAACGTCCAGTGTCTGAAGTCCGAATGTCCAGTACTGAATATGCATTCTACATGGTTCATTCACTTAAATACAAACGATGTACAAAGCTCTTTTGCTCGCTCTGCTGACCACCGTCGCTGTAGACCAAACCACCCCGACCAAACCCCGGCGTATCTGGCTGGATACCGACATCATGGTCGGGATGAAAGACAAAACCCCGCGTGAGGTCGATGATGCGGTGGCCCTGCTGATGGCCCTGCGCCATGCCGACAAGGTCGAACTGGTGGGAATCAGTACCGTTACCTACGTCAACTATGGCTACGACGTAACCCAGAAACTCCTGAATTGGTACAATACGCCCAAAGGCGGAAAACCTGCCCGTCCGATTCCGGTGTACCGCGGCTCCGATACCCTGCGCGACATCGGCCGTGAAAACGACGCTACACGGGCTATGGCGGCCGCACTCCGGCGCGAAAAAATGCCGATTCTGGCCATTGGGCCCATGACAAACGTAGCTACGCTCATCAAAAACCACCCGGACCTGATTCCACAAATCGAAGAGGTGGTGGTTTGTGCCGGGCGCACGCCGGGACTCCCGTTCAAGCCGGGCCTGGAAAAACTGTCGGTGGGCGACTACAACTTTGAAATGGACCCCGAAGCATTTCGGGTGCTGTTTGAGTCGGGCGTGCGGGTGGTACTGTCGGGCTACGAGTGTAGCGTGTACACGCTGTTTGGCAAAACCGACATTGATTTTCTGAACGTGAGCAAGCGTCCCGGCGACAAGTGGCTGTACGAGCAGTTTCGGCCCTGGCAGAAATTCAACCAGGAGCTGTTCGGAGTGGATGGGTTTGTGCCCTGGGATACCACGCCCCTGGGTTACCTGACACACCCGGAATACTTCAAATACTATACTGATATTCCGGTGTGCATCAACACCCGGCAGAGCGATACCGACCCGGCTCAAACCAAGCCGTACCTCGAAGTGTCGTACGATTACAAAGACACCAAGTGGCGGGCCGTGTACGCGTACAAAACGCTTCCGGGCTTCGAGGAGATCGTGTTGGATGTATTGAAATAACCAAAAAGCCGGACGGGAAAAGCTACCCCATCCGGCTTTTTAATTAGCCGCGTTTCCGCCATTTATCAAGAGCGGCCGCAAAATCGGCCGGGAGTTCGGAGTCGAACTGAAGCCGTGCGCCCGTGCGGGGGTGCGTAAACCCAAGCGACTTGGCGTGCAGAGCCTGCCGGGGCAGCAACGAGAAGGCATTGTCGACAAAGGCTTTGAACGACCCGTTGGGGTTACCCCGCAGAATCCGGTCTCCGCTGTAGCTCGCATCGTTGAACAGGGGGTGGCCAATGTGCTGGAAATGAGCCCGAATCTGGTGGGTTCGTCCGGTTTCGAGGTTACACTGCACCAACGATACGTACTGAAGCGGCTCCAGCGTGCGGTAGTGCGTTACGGCCCATTTGCCCTTGGTTTCGTCGTCGTAAATCGACATCACCTTGCGGTCGCGGACACTGCGGCCAATGTAGCCCGTAATGGTGCCTTCGGGCGGGTCGGGGGTGCCCCATACCAGGGCGTAGTAAGTGCGTTCAATGGAGTGATCGAAAAACTGCCGGGCCAAGTGCGCCATTGCCAGCTCGGTTTTAGCAATCACCATCAATCCCGACGTGTCTTTGTCGATTCGGTGAACCAGCCCCGGCCGGATTACGTTGGCCTGCGCGTGGCTGGGCGCCATAGAAGGCAGATGCTGAAAATGGTACACCAGCGCGTTGACGAGCGTACCCGTCCAGTTGCCAAAAGCCGGGTGAACTACCATCCCTGCGGGCTTATTGACCACCAACAGGTCGTCGTCCTCGAAAACAATGTCGAGCGGAATGTTTTCGGGCACCAGGTCGGTTTCGCGGGGCGGATGTGCCAGCGCCACCGTAATCACGTCGCCCGGTTTTACCTTATAACTTGCCTTGGTGGGCTTGCCCGCTACCCGCACCGATTCGGCATCGATGGCCGCCTGTAGCTTGGTTCGGCTCGCGTTGGGCAGTTTAATCATCAGAAACCGGTCGATGCGCAGCAGGCTTTGGCCCCCGTCGACCACAATCCGATGGTGTTCGTATAAGTCGTCTTCTTCTAAAGACTCTGAGATTTCCTCTGTCATAGTTAATCTTGTCGGTACAAAAATACGGGATTGCCCAACCAAACCGCTACCCGACCTGTTTATCTGCCCATGTTACCCCTTCAACAGCCATCGCCCCTGCAACGTATCGACGTGCCGCTGACCCGTTCGTTGCCGGTTCAGCTTTACCTCAAGCGCGACGATCTGCTGCATCCGCTGGTATCGGGCAATAAGTGGCGTAAGTTGAAATACAATCTGTTAGCTGCCAAACAGGCGGGCTTCGATACGTTGCTCACCTTTGGCGGAGCCCGTTCCAATCACCTGTACGCGACGGCTGCGGCCGGGCAACTGATTGGGTTTCGGACAATCGGGGTGGTGCGGGGCGATGAACCTGCTCTGTTGCAGTCGTCTACGCTTCAGTTTTGCGCGTCGGCCGGTATGCACCTGCACCTGGTGAGCCGGGCGGCCTTTCGCGAAAAAGAATCCTCCCAATTTCTGGATGGGCTGCATAAGCTGTACGGCCCTGCCTATGTATTGCCCGAAGGCGGAACCAACGAAGAGGCTATCCGGGGGGCGGCTGAAATTATGCCCGAACTGACCGAACAACTGGGTACAGCGCCTGATGCCGTCTGTTGTGCCGTCGGTACGGGCGGTACCGTAGCGGGCCTGGCCCGGTCGGCTCCCCAATCGACGAAGGTGCTGGGTTTTATGGCCCTCAAAGGCTGGCATCCGCCCCTCGATCCGGCCTGCCCGAATCTGCACTACCTGACCGATTATCACTTTGGGGGATACGCCAAAACCCATCCCGAACTGCTTCAGTTCATGGCCGATTTCGAAGCCCAGACCGGTGTGCTGATTGAGCAGGTCTACACGGCCAAAATGCTCTACGGCTTGCTGGATTTGGCGCGTCAGGGGTTTTTCGAGCCCGGTGCCCGCGTGGTGGCTATTCATACTGGAGGCTTGCAGGGCCGCCTGCCGCAGGATCGCCTGCCGGTGGTGGCCCCGTCCAACGCACAGTGAAAGCTACCGGGCCGCTGCCCGTTTGAGCCGGTCGTTGACTGCTCTGCCCAGACCCTCGGGCGGTACACGTTGGGCGTAAATGCGGGCGAGGGGTAGTTGGTCGAGGGCGCGCAGGTGGGCAAACAGATTGCGGGCGGCTTCGGTCACGGTGCCGCCCGGAGCCAATATTCGCTGATTTTCGAGCGGAATGCCCGGCAAGGGATCGGTAAAAACAAGCGCACCGGTTTGTTCGTCTGTTTCGGCTGGTTGCTCGCCGGGGTCGAGCAGAAAAACCGGTTTGCGCGGGGCATAATGGCTACTGAGCATTCCCGGTGCCTGTGGGTTCGAGGTTGAGTGATCGCGGACGGTGAGTGGCCCCACGAGGGCAGTCAGTTGTTCGAGCGCCATACCACCGAGCCGGTACACGGTAGGCTGATCCTTCTCAAACCCAATAATGGTTGATTCGACCCCGATACCGCAGGGGCCGCCGTCGAGGACATACGGAATCTGATCGCCCAACTGCTCAGCTACGTGGGCCGCCGTGGTAGGGCTGATGTAACCAAACGGGTTGGCACTTGGGGCGGCCAACGGGAAGTCGAGCTGGCTAAGTAGATGTAACGTGAGTGGGTGGTTCGGAATGCGAATCGCCACGGTTGGCAGTCCCGATGTAGTCAGGTCGGGCACCAGTGCTCGTTTGGGCAGCAGCAACGTTAGTGGGCCGGGCCATACGGCTTCGGCGAGTTGGCGGGCTGCGTCGGGCAGGTGGGTCACGTACCGGTTTACTTTATCGAGGGTGTCGGTATGGACGATGAGGGGGTCGAATGCAGGCCGGTTTTTAACCGTAAAAATGCGGAGTACCGCGTCAGGGTTGAGCGCATTACCCGCCAACCCGTACACCGTTTCGGTCGGAATCCCGACAACATCACCCGCTTCTAAAAATGCCTTGGCGGCTAAACAATCCGTCCCGATTTGTGCCATAATTATCGGCAAAGATAGTATAAGATTGAGTGAGGAGGTAGGAGTGAGGAGTTGCTGACGCATGAGTATTGCTTACGCGTCAGCAACTCCTCACTCCTACCTCCTATCTCCTATCTCCTGCATTCTCCCTTCTCACTCCTATCTCCTCATTCCTCATTTTCCCCTCCGGGTACCTGCCCGTTTGCGGTTTTTGGTCGTAAATCCGTCCAGAAGTGACTAAAAATTCGGGATTTTAAGCGGTCAGCAAAAAAATAAGCGGGTATTGGGCAACTTCGTCGGCAATCTTGCCCCGAAAGCATTAAAATTGCTTAACGTTGTTCTTTTGATTGAGTAAACCAGAATCGTCTTCCTACATGGACATTCCACAAATTAAAAAGGCCCCCGTCGAGTACGACGTAGCAATCGTCGGGTCGGGCGCTGGCGGTGGTATGGCGGCATATATGCTGGCCAAAGCCGGAGCCAAAGTTATCCTGCTTGAGGCAGGTGGGTATTTTGACCCCGCCGATCCTAAATACATTACTCAGTTGAAGTGGCCGTACGAATCGCCCCGGCGGGGTGCGGGTACTACCCGGGCGTTTGGTGACTTCGATGCCGCCTGGGGTGGCTGGGATATCGATGGCGAGCCGTACTCAGCCAAGCCCGGTACCGAATTTCACTGGTTCCGGTCGCGGATGCTCGGTGGGCGGACCAATCACTGGGGGCGTATCTCGCTCCGTTTCGGACCTGATGACTTCCGGCGGGGTTCGCTTACGGGTGTAGGCGACGACTGGCCAATTACCTACGAAGATCTCAAGCCGTTTTACGACCGCTGCGACAAAACGCTCGGCTTGTTTGGGACCAACCTCCCCGATTTCCCGAACGAGCCGGATGGGTACTTCCTGCCTCCGCCAAAGCCTCGTCTGCACGAGCTGTTGCTGCAAAAAGCGGGCAAAAATGCGGGTGTACCGATCGTTCCTTCGCGCTTGTCGATTCTCACGAAGCCCATCAACAATGAGCGTGGGCAGTGTTTCTATTGCCATCAGTGCGGACGGGCGTGTCAGGCGTATGCCGACTTCTCGTCGTCGTCGGTACTGTGTATTCCGGCTATCAAAACGGGCAACGTGACGCTCATTAACGGCGCTATGTGCCGCGAGGTACTCACCGACCCGCAAACGGGCCTGGCTACGGGTGTCAGCTATGTGCACACGGGTACGTTGCAGGAGCATACGGTACGTGCCAAAGCGGTTATGCTTGGTGCAAGTGCTTGTGAGTCGGCGCGGATTCTGCTCAACTCAAAATCGTCACGGTACCCCAACGGTCTGGCTAATGGCAGTGGCGTGGTGGGTAAATACCTCAACGACTCAACCGGTGCTTCGCGGGGTGCATTTGTGCCTGCCCTGATGGACCGCGTTCGCTACAACGAAGATGGCGTAGGCGGTATGCACGTGTTTACGCCCTGGTGGCTCGATAACAAGAAACTCGACTTCCCACGCGGCTACCACATCGAGTACGGCGGTGGCATGGGTATGCCGGGCTATGGTTTCGGCTCAGGTATTGAAAATACGCAGGCAGTGGAGCCCGGTCGGACCCGGCCGGTAGGTGGTTACGGAGCTGGTCTGAAAGATGACTATCGCCGTTACTACGGTGCCTACGTGCACATGGCAGGTCGGGGCGAGCCGGTTCCGCGTGAGGACAACTACTGCGAAATCGACCCGAACAAGGTGGATAAGTACGGTATTCCGGTGCTTCGGTTCAACTACAAGTGGTCTGACTACGAAGTGAAGCAGGCTAAGCACATGCAGGATACGTTCGAAGAAATTATCCATGCTCTGGGTGGTATCCCGATGGGACCGAAGCCCGGCCCGAACACCAACCACGGCTACGGTCTGGAGGCTCCCGGTAAGATTATCCACGAGATCGGTACGGTTCGGATGGGTAATGACCCGAAGAAGTCGGCCCTGAACAAGTTTCAGCAGGCACACGAGTGTAAGAACCTGTTTGTAGTCGATGCGGCTCCGTTTGTTTCGCAGGGCGACAAAAACGTAACCTGGACCATTTTGGCCAGTTCGATGCGCACGAGCGAATACCTGATTGACGAGGTGAAGAAGAAGAATATCTAAATGTAGTTTTTGGTTTATCGTTTTTGGTATATGGTTGGTGCATAATGGCAACGGTTCAGCGATTCGAAGACTTAAATGTTTGGAAGAAAGCTCGTTATGTTGATGGATTAATTTACCCATTGACACTGCGAGGCTCATTTTCGAAAGACATTGAACTTCGCAATCAGATAACGCGAGTCAGTGGGTCAGTCATGGACAATATTGCTGAAGGTTTTGGACGAGGGAGCCGGGCAGAGTTTAAACAGTTTTTAAGCTACGCGCTCGGCTCAAATACCGAAGTAAAGTCACAACTTTATCGGGCGTCTGACCGGGGGCATATTGATCCGAAAACGTTTGAAATTCTTTATTCTGAATCGGATGTCATTACCCGGATGCTTATCAATTTCATGAAGTATCTACAAGAGACAGATTACAAAGGCGTCCGGTTTTTGAGCGAAGAGCTGATTTCTTACAATGTAGGCTTCGACGATCCAGATGGAGTTTCAGACAACCAAAAACGATAAACTAAAAACCAAAAACTCTTTTTACAGATGAAACGCAGAGACACACTTAAGGCAATAGGTTTGAGTGGTTTCGGGTTGGCCGTAGGGCCGGTCGAGGCTGCGGTGCCACCACCAACCCCCGCGGTGAAAATACCGGGCGGTCGGCAAAAATTTGAAGCAGAGCGCGATGCGAAGCTGATGGCTGAGAAGTTCTTCACGCCACAGGAGCTGAAAACCGTGACCCTGCTGTGCGACATCATCATTCCGGCCGACAAAAAGTCGGGGAGTGCGTCGCAGGCGCGTGTACCGGCCTTTATCGAGTTTATGATGAAGGATCAGCCCGCCAACCAGACCCCCATGCGGGGTGGCCTGCGGTGGCTCGATAACCAGTGCCGCAAGCAGTTCGGTAAGCCGTTTGCCGAGTGCACGGGTGAGCAGCAAATCAAGATGGTCGATCAGATCGCCTATCCGAAGCAGGCAAAACCTGAAATGAGCCAGGGAGTTGCGTTCTTCAACATGATGCGCAACATGACATCAACCGGTTTCTGGACCTCAAAAATGGGTATTCAGGATCTGGGCTATGTGGGCAACGTCCCCAATCAGTGGGATGGCGTACCTGAGCCGGTGCTCAAACAGTACGGCGTGAACTACGACGCGCACGTCAGCGAGAAAAAATAAGCAAGCTGCTTGTAGAGTATCAGAGATGACATCTCGTTTCGAGAGATGTCATCTCTTTTTTGTTCTTCAGCACCGGGCTGACTTGTGCGGCACCAGAGATGACATCTTTCCAAACAAGATGTCATCTCTTTTTTTGCTATTTCATCACTCCACTGACTTGGTAAACAGCCGTTTCGGCGTAGCGTGACGCCACTACCAATTGCGTGTGAGCGAGGTGAGGAGCAAAGAGATTGGCCACTACCTGTGGGCTGTTGTTGTCGCGCGAGAGGTGGGCCAGTAACAGATGGCTCATGTGCACCGGCCGGTGGTTCAGAAACAGGTCGAGCGCCTGCCGATTGGATAAGTGTCCGTTGTCGCCCGAAATACGTTGTTTCAGGAAGTAAGGGTACCGGCCCAGAGCCAGTAGGTCATCGTCGTAATTGGCCTCCAGAAAGGCGGCATGGCACTGCTTAAAATGATCGATTACGTGTGTGCAGGGCGTACCTATGTCGGTGAACACGCCCACGTTGATGCCCCCAAAACTGACCAGAAAGCTGTGCGGGTCGGCCGCATCGTGTTGCTTTGGAAAAGCCGTTACAGACAAGTCGCCAACTAGGACCGGCTCGTACCCACGCAAGGGCTGAAACGTAATGGCCGACTCCGACAGGCGGGTGTTGCGCAGGGTACCGGGCGTAATGTACACCGGCAGCTTGTACTTACGGGCCAGGCGGTCGACGCCGACAATATGGTCTGAATGCTCGTGTGAAATAAAAATGGCTTTCACCGTCTTCATCGACAGGCCCAGCCGATCCATGCGCCGTTCGGTTTCGCGGCACGAAATACCGGCGTCGATGAGTACGGCTTCCTGATGATTACCAACGTAATAGCAGTTGCCATTGCTGCCCGAGTTCAGGGAAGAAATAAATAAGGACATTAGCAGTTGTCGGGGGCTTTAGTATACAACCCCGGCGGCAAGGTCGACGTTCCGGCCGTGGGTATGTACAGACAAATTTACTCAGTTTCGTTCCAACCGTCAGGGTAGTTTAAGGGTCTATGGCTAAACGCATCATTTCTGATCCAAACGTGATGAAAAAGATTCTGATACTTCTGTTGATAGGCTTGTTGGGTTGTCGGCAAGAAGAAGACGTTAGACCAGAGTTGCTATTCCGCACCTGGACGCAGACAGCCAGCGGACAGCCCGTGCCTTATCCGGTGGTCGTGGAGTTCCGGCGCGACGGCACACTGTTGTATGGCCCCGACAAACGGCCTGCCTGGTGTTGCTCGCCAGCTACCTTTACATCGACCAGGACAATTGTGCGCTTTTTATGGCCTCAAACCCCTGACCCACAATGTGCATTGGTTAACTGTGCCCTGTCTGCATTAACCGTAGGTGTTGACTGGCAAATAAAAAAGCTCAGCACCAACGAATTAGTGCTGAGCTCGGGTGGGCAAACTATATCGTTTGCCGCGCGCTGAGGCTTATCGCCGGGTCGAGGTCATACCGAACTTGCGGAGGTTGTACGTGAAGGTGAGCATCACGTACCGGCGCAACACCAGGCTCTGTACGTCTTCGATGTACGTGTCATTTACGTTGCGGATAATGCTCCGGTTCTGGTTCAGCAAGTCGTAGACCGACAGGCGCAACTCACCTTGCTTCTGCTTAAACAACTGTTTGGCTACGCCCACGTTCCAGAGTGCAAACCGCTGGTTGAACCCGGCAGCCCGGCCCGAGTTAGCATTGTAGCTGAAGTCGGAAGTCAGGGTAAACCGGCCCGGCAACTGGTAGAAAACAAAGGCGTTAAGCGACGTAAACAGGAAGTTGCTGTTCTGTTGCGGCTGTAGGGAGTATTGTGCCGACTGGTAGCTGACATTGCCTGAAAGGTTCAGGTCGAGCTTGTCTTTCCAGAACGTGTTGATGCTCACACGCTGCCCCACGCTCAGGTTCCGGCCCTTGTTCAATTGGTCGTTTACGAAACTGATGTTATTCACAAAACTGCCGTTGGTAGCCCAGCTCAGGTTTACGCGCTGTCCGCTCCAGTCAATGGAACGACCCAGATTCAGGAAGCCCGTGATTGAGTAATACCCGTCGGCGTTGACCGGTTTGGTTACCTGACCACCGGCGCTGTTAAAAGCGGTGGCATTCACAATCCGGCGGTTAATCTGATTTACGTTGATCGACGCAAACAACGAGCGGAAAGTCGTCGGGTCGAAGTTGTTATAGTTGATATTCAACGTGTTGGCAAACTCCGGTTTCAGGTCGGGGTTGCCGGTCTGAATATTGAGCGGGTTGCTATTGTTGAGCACCGGCTGCAACTGATTGACCGAGGGTGGCTGAATCCGGCTCCGGTAGTTGATCATCAATCGCTGATTGCGCGACACGTTGTACGTAAACAGGGCGTTGGGCAACAGGTTGAGGTAATACCGGGTCAGTTCAATATCGCGCGAGATGTTGTTGGTCTGAAGGTTGGCATCCTGCACATCGAACCCAAAGGTATAATTGTATTTCAACCGCCGGGTTTGCAATGACACCCCCGCCCGTTGGGTGCGGAAAATATTGTCGAACCGGTTGGTCAGCCGTTCGTTGGGTAAGGTATAAGCGTTGACCCGCTCGTCGAAGTCGAACACCTGCCGGTCTGAGGAATTGTCGTTGGTGTTCAGATTATACCGAAACTCAAGGGTTTTCGCCAACGACAACGGCTCGGTGTACGAGAGGTTGAGGTTGCTGGTCATGGCGTCAGTCTGTTGCTCGTTGCGCTGGTTGATATTGGCCGCAAATAAGCCACCAACCCCCGTCAGCGAGCCCCCACCCGTGATCGAACTTGACAGCGGAATGTTTGTAATCGACTGAAAATACTCGTTTTTCGAGCGATTGAAGCCATTGGTAACCTGCGAGTTGAGCGTGGTGTTGAGGTTGGCCGAAAACGTGCGGCCCCGGCGCTTAAATTTGTGCGTCCAGAGCAACGTATTGGTTCCGGATACTCCCCGCCCGTTGGCGTCGTAATTGGTGAGGCTACTATTGAGCGGAGTACCCCGGTTCGAGGCCGTGCGCGAGTCGCTCAGGCTGTTCGACACGTTGTCGGAGAACACGAGGTTAGGAATCACGCGCAGCGTATTCATGCTGTCGATTCGCCAAATCAGTTGGGCATTGACCCGGTGATTGCCAAACGTGCTGACCGACGATGACTGCCGGTTGGTGATGTTCGTCGAATCGGGGTAGGGTGCACCGCGCAGGGCCGCACTCGGCAGAATATTCTCGCGCCGTGACGTCTGCTCGGTTATGGTGCGGGTATTGTTGTAGAAATAGCTGGCGCTGAAATCAACTTTGGAAGTCAGGCCGTCGGAGAAATTAAGACCCCCCGAAATGGCGCGGGTCAGGTTCGTTTGCTGTCCTGTAGGCAGGCCCGAATTGCCTCCGCTATTACCACCCTGACCACCCCGGTTGCCACCGTTGCCGCCCATGCCTCCTCCACCGAAGTTGTTACCCCCGCCAAAACCACCCAGTCCCCCGCCATTTCCCAGCCCTTCGGCCGAAAAATTCTGCTGATTGATGTTGTTGGCCGACCCGATAACGGATAGCTGCTGCCCGTTGTCGAAGCGGTTAATTCCTACCTGACCTTGGTAGCGGGTAGGTCCGCTGGGCGGCTCCTGACCCATTCCGAGCGATTGCCGCCCAAACACGCCCTTGCGCCGGTCGCGCTTGGTGGTGATGTTGATGGTTTTCTCGCGGTCGCCATCATCAACCCCCGAAAACTGCGACTGCTCCGACTGCCGGTCGTACAATTGAACCTTATCAATCATCTCGGCGGGCAGGTTGCGGGTGGCCATTTTGGGGTCGTTGCCAAAAAATGGCTTGCCATCTACCAGAATCCGTTTTACTTCCTGCCCCTGTGCTTTTACGGTCCCGTCGCGTTCTACCTCCATGCCGGGTAGTTTCTTGATCAGGTCTTCGACCACGGCGTTGGGCTGGGTTTTAAACGACCCGGCGTTGAACTCGAGCGTGTCGCCTTTGATCACAACCGGCGCACCCTGCACCGTGACTTCGTTGAGCGATTTGGCTTCCGTAGCCATGTACAACGGCCCCAGATTAGGGGTGGGCTCGGCCGCGGTGATGGTCACATTGCGCCGGAGCGTCTGGTAACCTACATACGTAATCAGAAGCTGATAGGGGCCTTCAGCCACGTTGCGAAACATAAATTCGCCCTCGCCCCCGGTCACCTGAAACGTAACCAGCGACGAATCGCGTCCGCGAAGTAGCGAAACGGTTGCTTCGGGCAGGCCCTGTTTGGTGGTCGAGTCCAGAACCGAGGCCCGAATGGTGCCAATACCTCGGTTCTGCGCGAAGGAGGAAAGGGAAGCCAGTAGAATAGTGAAAAGTAGGAGTAGGCGCATAAAAAAGAGGGCTTAATTCCGCATGGGGTTTTCGGCCATCATGCGTTGCCGGAAACTGGCCATCGATTTCCGCCGGATTTCTTCCATCTGTTTTTTCGATACCAGCTGTGCTTTGGCATTGGGCCGTAGCGTGGCTGCTTCGATGGCCTTAGACTCAATTTTAGTGGCTTTAAAGGCTTCCTGGTCGCTCTCGATCTGGAGCACTACACCTTTGTCGGGCGTCAGCCGGGCCACGGGCGAGTACGTCAGCGGAATCTCGGTGGTGTACCAGATGGTATAGGGTGTATTGCGAATATTGGCCGTTGCACGCTTGCATTTATAGCCCAGCAGCTTCTTGGTCTTATCGTCTTCGCGCCAGGTAGAGTCGCGGGTGATGGGCTCATCGTTACGATAATGCTCCGTCGTGACCGAGTCTTTTTTCACGCTCAACACCGTAATCATCGTTTGCGACGACATATCGATGTACGTGCTGTTATCGAAAGGGGGCGTAAACTGCCGGTTGCGCATGGGTCGGTTGTCGGGGCCACGGTCACCGCCAGCTGCTCCGCCGGGTCCTTCGGGGCCACCCACGCGCATACTGCGCATCATCATGGCCGGGGCGTCTCGTTTTTCCATCGCCATATCGCCCGAAAACAGCAGCGATTGGCCGTAGGTGGTTGTTTGCGGCATATCGAAGGTCTGACCGTTGGGCAAGGTGCCACCCGGCCGCACCTCCTGGCCATTGATATTGACCCGCACTTGCGAAAGGTCGATCCGGCGGGTGGCTTCGTACCGAATTTCGCCCGACGTGATGGCGTCTTGTGCCGTTACCGTCTGGGTCAGCAGAAAGGCTGCAAGGGGTAAAAAAGCGTGTATTTTTTTCATACGCCAAAGAAACAGAATTGCGCTCGAAAGTTGCACGGATGCTTATACGCAGACCCGAAATGCCGCCCAAACATCGATGAATGCCCCAAATGTATAGACGAACGGAATGTGTCGACTTGCTTTGTCTTCTAAATCAATAGATTAAGCCCCGGCCTCACTCAGCTCCGTATAAAACGGAAGCTAAAACGAGGGCCGGGGCCTAAGGTAGGAGGGGGATGATCAGGCGGGTTTTTGAAAAACCAGAATATCCTGAAACGACTTGCCTTCGAGCCGACCGCACCAGGTGCCGGGGTAAAAGGCCGGGGCCGGGTTAAAGCCTTTTTGTTGCAGTAAATCGAGCACGTACTGTTTGTCGAAACCCGTACAGATGTCGGGATCGCTCAGATCGGCTACGTATCGCCCATCCAGTTCGTATTGCAGGTTGTACCGGCTTCGGGGCGAGGGCATAAGTCGGCGCGACTCCTCGTCGAGCAGAAAGAATGTAGCCAGGCACCGCCCGCCCGGTTTGAGCACCCGCCCAATTTGCCCGATGTAATTTTCCAGCTCCGGCTTGGGCATGTGCGTAAACACGGAAGTCAGAAAGATAAAATCGAACTGTGCGTCGGGAAACGGAAATTGGTACTCGGTAGCCGGGTAGCGGCCGGTGGGCTGGTAATGACTGTTGTACACATCGGCCAGCTGAAACCGGAAGTTCGGGTAGCGTGGGGTAATGTGCTGCTGACACCAGTCGATTCCCGACTTTACAATGTCGAAGCCTTCGTAGCGGGCAGTCGGGGCGAGGTAGTTGACCAGCGGAACGGCCATGCGGCCAATGCCACAGCCAATATCGAGTACCTGATCAGTTGGTTTGAGGCCCCCCAGCTCAATAAACAGGGTACGAAAATGTTCGCCAACCTCTTTGTAGTCGCCGGCTCCCACAAAAATCATGGAGCGGGGCGGGGTAAGGGCATCGCGCAGACCCAGAAGTCGCTCGCCCGTATCGAGGGTCTGCTGATACGCCTTTTTTAAAAGGGAGCGGCTGCGCCGGAGCGTTTGGTTGATCATGGGAAGGATAAGTGTGAGGATAGAAAGTGAGCTTTACATGCAAACAGGGCGCTAATAACCACATTCTTTTTGGTTTGTATACCAGGAAAAGGGTATTTCTATGTAAACGGTTGCTGTAATTTATGTTGCGTAATTGTCCGTCAATCAGAATGAGTACGTTAGGCCAACAAGCGGTTACGTAGAGGGTATTGTTTAGTGGAAGTGAGCCCACGAAAACGCAGCTACATCGTCGCTTGCCCACATATCTATATAAACTGGGCTGGGCGGAGCAGGAAAAATAGTTGTTGAGCTACCGGTTACGTTGTCAACTGTGTAGGGGCAATCTCAGGAGACCAAAACCTTCCCTATCTTTGCCCTCATTGCCAATTGGATCTATGAATCAAAATTCCCCCTTAGAGCGGCCGAGTCTAAGTCGGTTGCGCCCGCATCTATTGTTTGTGCTGGGCTTTCTGGTCTTAGCCGGTATTTATTTTGTTCCGGCGTTTCAGGGCAAAGAGCTGCCCATGCAGGATATCCGGCAGAGCTACGCATCAACCATTGAGTTGCGTGAGTTCAAAAAGCAAACCGGTGAGTTTCCGCTTTGGACCAACGCCCTCTTCAGCGGTATGCCCGCCTACATGATCGCTTTCGATTATCCCTATACGTTTGTAGGGCGCACGGTCGAGTCGGTGCTCAATCTCATTCCCCGGCCCGTGAACCTCCTGTTCGTCACGATGGTGAGCATGTACCTGCTCCTGCTCGTGATTGGACGCACCGATCCCGACGACGCCAGTCCCGACAAGCCCGCGGCCCGGCGTTGGCTGGCAGCTACCGGCGCTGTAGCGTATGCGTTTGGTACCTACCTCATGCTGACCGTCGAAGCGGGACACGTGTCAAAAGTGTGGGCCATGGCCTACGCGCCAGGTGTGCTGGCGGGGGTAATTCAGACACTCCGGGGTAAGTACTGGGCGGGGGCGGCCCTGACGGCCTTCTTCGCTTGTATGGAGCTGAATGCCAATCACCTTCAGATCACGTATTACCTCTTTATCCTGGTAGCCATTTATGTGTTGATGGAAGGCATTGCCCTTGTTCGGATGGGTAAGGCGAAGCAACTGGCTGTGGGCCTGGCTTTTCTGGCCGTAGCCGGGGGCTTGGGGGCCGCAAGTTTCAGCAAGCGATTGCTTGTGCTGAACCAGTACCAGAAAGAAACCATCCGGGGACGTTCGGAACTGACTGCCAAAACAACCGCCCAAACCGCTGATGCAGCGGCACCGGCCGCGGCTGCAGCACCGGCCGCGGGTAGCAAAGACGGACTCGATAAAGACTATGCGTTCAACTGGAGTTACGGCAAGGCCGAAGCACTCAACCTGCTCATCCCGAATTTCTTCGGGGGCGGCTCGGGCGGTGGCCTCGACGAGGGTTCTGAGTTTTACAAGGCCCTGGTCAACAAAGGTGTTGACCCCGGTGCAGCCCGGCAGTTTGTCGAGCTGGGTGCTCCCACGTACTGGGGTGATCAGCCGGGCGTGGGCGGGCCGTCGTATGCCGGTGCCGTGCTGCTGTTTTTGTTTTTGCTGGGCCTGACCCTCTCCACACACCGTATTCGGTGGTATCTGTTGGTAGGTGCCTTGTTTATGATTGCCATTGCGATGGGTAAAAACCTGCTGGTGATCAACGGGCCGCTGTTTGATTATTTTCCGCTGTTCAACAAGTTCCGGGCTGTTACGATGACCATGGGGCTGGCGCAGTTGTTTTTTGCGGGTGGGGCTGTGCTGGGGATTCATGCCATCGTGAGCCGCAACCTGAGTGCCGAGCAACTGAAAAAGCCACTGGCCATCAGCGTTGGGCTTACGGCGGGTCTGGCGCTGGTGCTGGCGCTGCTGGGCGGTGTGTTCTTCTCGTTCCAGACGGCCAACGATATCCCGGTGCTGATGCAGTACTTCGGCGATCAGGCTATGGCGACCGACATGCAGCGCGCCCTTATCAGCGACCGTCAGAGCATGGCTCGGGCCGACGGGTTCCGTTCGGTTATTTTCATTTTGCTGGCGGCTGCTGCCATCTACGGCTTTGCGCTGAAGAAGCTGAAAGCCGGGGTGTTTTTTCCCCTGCTGCTGGCCCTGATGGTGTTCGATTTGTTTATGGTCGATAAGCGATTCCTGAACAACGGCAACTTTATTCCAAAAACGCAGGTGAACTCAGCTTTTGAGGAAACTCCCGCCGATGCCCAGATTTTAGGAGACAAATCGCTCAGCTACCGGGTGTGGGATCAGACCGGGAGCTTTATGAACGACAACCGGACGTCGTTTTTCCACAAATCCATTGGGGGGTACCATGCGGCCAAGCTGCGCCGTTATCAGGAACTAATTGAATACGCTTTTCCGAAAAATACGCTCAATATCCTGAATATGCTCAATGGCAAGTATGCCATTATGCAACCTCAGCCTGACCCGGCTAACCCGCAGCAACAGCCTTCGGCACCGGTTGCCCAGCCGAACCCCGAAGCCCTGGGCAATGCGTGGTTCGTGCGGACCGTTGTGCAGGTACCCGATGCCGATGCTGAAATGGCCGCCGTACAGACACTCAACCCCCGCGATTCGGTGGTGGTCGACAAGCGGTTTGCTGATCAGCTCAATGGCCTGCCCACCCTCGACCCAACCGGGGCTACCATCCGCCTGACCAACTATATTCCCGACCATCTGACCTACGAAAGCAACGCCCCCACCGAACAGTTGGCCGTATTTTCGGAGATCTATTACCGGGGCGATACCGACTGGAATGCGTACATCGACGGGAAAAAGGTGCCGCACCTGCGCGCTAACTACGTATTACGTGCTATGCGCGTGCCAGCTGGTAAGCACACTATCGAGTTTAAGTTTGAGCCGCCCGTTGTGGCCCTTGGCGACACGCTCGATGCCGTTTTCAACGGGTTGCTGATTGCCTTTATCGCACTCGCTGTGTTCCTGAGTTTTCGTAAGCCGAAAGCCGTTACGGTGTAGATAGTTTTGGGTGACCACACCGCAAACCCTGACAGTGGTCAAAGACCCTGTCAGTGGTTGTAGACTTCGCGGTCCTAACAAACCCTGTCAGTGGTTGCAGAGTTCGTCAGTAATGAAACATCCAGACAAGGTAATCCTCCTTGTCAGTACCTTCTAGTCACCGCACTCCACTGTCAGGGTCTTTGAGCACTGACAGGGAGTGCGGTACCTAAACCCACCTGCCATGCTCGCAAAAGCTGCCATTGCCACCGGCGATGGCCATTTCCGAATCGATACCATTGAGGTGAACCCACCCCAGACCGACGAGATTCTGGTGGAGGTGAAAGCGGCCGGAATTTGCCACACCGATTACGACTCGTTGTCGTGGCAGAAACCCCTTGTCATGGGGCACGAAGGTGCCGGGATTGTCCGGGCTGTAGGGCCTGCCGTGACCCGGTTCCGGCCGGGTGATGCCGTTATTCTGAACTGGGCCATTCCGTGCGGGCGTTGCTTTCAGTGTCTGGAAGGGAATCAGCATATTTGCGAGGTCAATTCGCCGGTCACTTCGGGCAACCGGGCCAGTGGGGGGCACGCGGCCCTCGAACGGACCACGTACCGGGGGCAGCCCATTGAGCGGGCGTTTAGTCTCGGTACTTTGTCGACCCACACAGTAGTCCGCGAGGCTGCGGCCGTGCGACTTACGGCCGAGATGCCGTTCCCGTCGGCGGCTATTGTTGGTTGTGGAGTCATGACCGGTTACGGGTCGGTGGTTAATGCCGCTAAGGTAAAGCCCGGCCGGTCGGTGGTGGTGCTCGGCAGCGGGGGCGTGGGCCTGAACGTGATTCAAGGTGCCCGCATCGCCGGAGCCAGTATGATTATCGCCGTCGACATTAACGCCAACCGGCTCGATATGGCCCGGCAATACGGTGCTACGCACACCATTCAGGCCGACCGCGCTGATACGGGCCTGCTTCAGGCGGCCCAGCAGGTCAAAACCCTCACTGGGGGGCGCGGGGCCGACTATGCGTTTGAATGCACAGCTATACCGGAGTTGGGCGCGGCTCCGCTCGCTATGGTGCGTAATGCGGGCATGGCCGTGCAGGTGAGCGGTATTGAGCAAACTATCGCCATCGACATGAACCTGTTTGAGTGGGATAAGGTGTACATCAATCCGTTGTACGGGCAGTGCAGGCCCGATATTGATTTCCCGATCCTCCAACGACTATACGAAACGGGGGCACTCCTGCTGGACGAACTCATCACGCGCACCTACACCCTCGATGAGCTACAAACGGCTTTCGACGATATGCTCGCTGGCCGAAATGCCAAAGGGGTGGTGGTGTTCTGACGAGTTGTTTGAAAGCATAGCCATCTTGTTAAGCGTGTACAAAAAATCCCGGTAGCCAGGAGGTGCCGGGATTTTTACATTACTAATATGAAAGTAAGTACTATCGTTAGGGGTTAGTCCCACATGGTACCGTCGAGGCCAAGCACAAAGCCCATGAAGAGACCGATCAGGTGAATCAGAATGCTGGCGATGTTGGCCACAATCTTTTGCTTTTCTCCCTGAACCCGCACAAAATCAAGCGCGTAATTAATAACTCCCGCCAGAGTTCCGGCCATCGGCACAATCAGCAGCGGGCGTACCATCCAGTACTGAGGCCAACTGGGGTCCGGTTCGTCGGCGGTCAGCAGAAAAACTGAAATCAAGACTAATCCAAGGGCCGCTCCTGCCAGCACACGGTTGATCAATGGAGTCGGATGGAGCGATTGGGTTGGGGTATTGTCAGGCTGTGTCATAGTTGATTTTTTTAAAGTACTTTGTTTTTAAAAGTAAATAGTTCAAAAAATTGAGCGGTAACGCTCGGGTTGTTTTATTATGCAGGAACAATTTTGGTTGGCAGATTGCGAAGTACTTTGTATTACAAAGTTAAAAATGATTTTCCAAATGTCAAGCCAAAGAGAAAAAACAGTGTCCTTGCTATGCGCAAAGACACACTATTTTGCGTCTCGTTACTAACTGTTTTACGGCTGTTACCTTGTTTTTCGGCTTTTAAGGAAGTAGTGAGAGTCAATTATTTAAATGTTGTCTTTGTCATTATGAGGAACAAGGAATCTCATGATCAGGTCATTCTAAGATTCCTCATTCCTCGGAATGACAAAATAAAACCGTCCGGTTACTTAAGTAGTCAAGCAGAATTAGTTTAAACTTTGGTTTGTCATCCCGACGCAGGAGGGATCTTACAGTCAGTCAATTAGAAAGATCCCTCCTGTGTCGGGATGACAAAAGCATCTATTCCAAATACTTCAGTTTAATTCTGCTTGATTACTTACTCTAACGTATTTTATATAATGGCTTTACTGTCAATTATTTGCAGTATTAAAAGGGCTACTAAAGCGTATCCAGATGCGGATTCCAGACAACCTCCCACAGGTGCCCATCGGGGTCGGCAAAGTAGCCCGCGTAGCCGCCGTAGAACGTAGGTTGGGCCGGTTTTATAATCCGGGCACCCGCTTTTTCGGCCTGTTGCATCACTGTATCTACCTCGGCCTGGCTATCCACGTTATGACCGAGTGTAAAAGCGAGCGTTGAGGAACCCTCATCCGGTAAGCCGGTATCATGGGCCATACTTTGGCGGGGCCATAGGGCGAGCCGCAGGCCAGGCTGTAACTGAAAAAAAGCCACCGCCCCGTTCTCGAATTCTTCACCAATGATGCCGTTTGTGGGCAAGCCCAGCCCGTCGCGGTAGAAAGCCACCGCGCGGGGGAGGTTGGTCACGCCCAGCGTAAGTACAGAAAGGGTTGGTTTCATGGGTTGGTATAATGACGCTGCAATATAGCCTTGTAGTCGGTTGGGTTATGTAGCCACGGAATGTGCCCGCAGTGGGTAATAGTCTGTACGGTAGCAGTTGGGTACCGGTTCAGAACAAAGTTTTTGCTCGATTGGTAGATGTCGCCATCGCCATAGACAATCGTGACCGGAAACGGCGGGTGGGGTTGTTGGGGTAGGAGCGGGTACTTCAGGATTTCGGGCCGCGTTCGGTTAATCGGTTCGGCCTTCAGGTTCGTGAAGTCGACGCTCAGGTAATCTGTCTGAATAAACTCGTGGTTGTAGTTTTTCATTACCTGTGTAAAAAGCCGCTCATAGGCCCGGTCGCTGCCCAGCATACCCAGCAGATTATTCCAGCCCATTTGTACCCATTCCCAGCTTGTACACTTTGACCGATTGAGCTGCATTACTTCATGCTCGGTCTGTTTCCATTCCAGGTTTGTACCCGAGCCGGGGCAGCATAGAAACAGACTTAAGAGTGCATCGGGGTAGCGGTCGGCATAGATTTGCGCGTAAAGGCCACCCCATGAGTGCCCCCATAGATGAAACCGCTCAACACCGTAATGCTGCCGGACGGCTTCGATGTCGCTCAGGTAGGCGTTCATCGAATAGTCGCGACTAGGGCAAGGTGATTGTCGAGTGCCACGCTGATGGAAAGTGATCAGTTGAAACCGGCTGCGCAGGCACTCAACAACTTCGGGCAGATCGCTGGGAAAGCCCGGCCCGCCGTGGAGCAGCACTACGGTTTTGCAGCCCGGATTGGGGTAAAATGTGGTAAAGAGTGTATCGCCCCGGTTGACGATATGAGTGGTTTGAGCGGTCTCCTTCGGGTGGGAGACAAATACGCGTGCGGTGGTCGGTTGATGGCTCATTGAACGAACGGTGTTGGCGTTTCAATGAGGCAAAGTTGGGGCGGGGCCGTTGGGTTACCGTTATCATTTGATAAAATCGTCAGGCCCGCGAAAGTTCGTGGCGAAGCCGACTGAACGACACGGGCGTAATACCCAGATACGACGCGATAATGTGGTGCGGAACGAGGTTTTCGAGGTTGGGGTACTGGGTGCGCATAGCTACCAGCCGTTCTTTGGCACTAAACGACCGAAAAGATACCGCAAACTGAAGCGCCTGCACGAGCTCATTTTCGAGTACCCGTTGGCCAAACTCGCGGTAGTCGGCGTGGGTAGCCCGCAGCCGGTCGAGCTGGTTTACCGGAATTTGGGCCAGAACGGCATCGGTCAGGGTTTGCAGGCTGAAGAGATTCCGGCCGTTTTGAGTACGCGCAAAATGCGGGGTAATTACCGCCCCTGACCCGTAAAAACCGGTGGTGATCGGGTCGCCCTTGTCCGATACCGTGTAGCGATGTGCTACTCCTGACACCAGTATATACTCGCTTGCGTTGGTCTTGCCAGCTACCAGAATATCGGTGTTTTTGGGCAGCTCAGATACAGTGCAGTGGTCAATAAACTCGTCGCGCAACAATTGGCTCGCAATGCCTAAGCTTTTCAGGAGGTCGTTTAAGCGGTCTGTCATCGATAAAGTAGCCGCCGGGTGCCTGTGGGCTCGGTGGTGGTACGTTGTGAATCCACTACAAGTATAGCAGAAGTCGCCGAACGAAGCGGAGGCTAAAGTTTGGCGTTAAGGTGCATGGTTTGCGAAGCCAGCTTACCATTGATCACCAGGTCGGTGGCTGTGTTCATGGTTAGGGATCGCTTATCGGCCGAAAATTGCCCGTTGCCTCGCAACACACCTTCGTACTCGACGGTATTGACCGTGATTTTCTGAATCGATTTTACCAGGGTAAAGGCGACATCGCTTGTACGGTCGGCTTCGTAGATCCCGTTATGACCCAAAATGTCCTGAGTAAAGGTAATCTGGTCTGTTTCGTCGGAATAAACCGTAAGTGTACCGTTGATAACCTGGGTGCTGGTTTGCCCATCGAACGAAGTAACAAATTGGGCCGTGGCTTTATAAACCCCCGTCAAGGGTGGTACTTCCTCTTTTTGAGGAAGGCAGGAGACCAGCATAAACAGGCCTAGTATATAACTAAGGCATTTTACCATACCTATAAACTTTACGCAGAAGGTTGCGCAGACTAATATACAAATTTATGATAATTTTTTCTTTTAAGGGTTGTTTTCTATGCTTTTAGCTGATTGGATCTGGCGTTTTTCGGGTGTTGTTTCTTAACCGAAGTCAACGAATGCCGAAACCGGAGCCGATACTTTTGCGCTCTACCTTGCTAACAGCGGCATTATGAAATCAAGAAAGGAACTGCTTACAATCCTGTGGATTTTCGTCACATTGAACTATCTCTATTGCGATTTGATCGGGTTGATGGATGCAAACCTGTTAAGGCAATACCTGACCGGAAGGGTTGACGGGCTAACGATCAATGAGCCTTTTCTGCTTGGCGCAGGTATTCTGATGGAGATCCCTATTGCTATGGTGCTGCTGGCAAACGTGCTCCCTAAAACTGCGAATGGCTGGGCCAATCTTGTGGCTGGATGTATAAAAACGGCCGTCATGATTGCTACCTTCTTTATAGGTTCGGCTACGCTTTATTACATATTCTTTGCGTCGATTGAGATAGCTACTACCTTGTTTATCATAATGTATGCATGGCGCTGGCTAAGGGAGGAGGTTACCTAACGCTTCGTCTGGAGTTTTCGTCGGATTCGACTCAACGACTCAGGTTTAACGCCAATGTACGTTGCGATATCATACTGGGGTACGCGCTGTAGTAAGTCGGGGCGGGTTTCTAATACGTTTAGATAACGCTGCTCCGGGCTGTCGGTGATGTAAGAGGTCAGCAAGCGTTGCTGTTCCATTAGTACAGCCTCGATAATCTGGCGTGAAGTGGTTTCAAATTTGGGAAATTGCCGGAATAAAGCCTGTGCTTTTTGCTCGTTGCCTACCACTACGGTGGTATCTTCCATACATATTAGCGCATAGGGTGAGGGCCTTTTTGTGCTCAGGGTATCGGGTGCAATTATCCATTGCTCTTCGGTAAAGAAGTTGGTGGTAATGTCGTTGCCATCAACGATATGGAATTGGCGAACACAGCCCTTGAGCACAAAAAGGGTGTCGGTGTGTTGTTGGCCTTCCTTCAGGAGAAATGCTTTTTTAGGGTATTGCTTAACCTCCATGCTCGCAATGAGGGTATCGACTTCATGGGGCGTAAGTGTGGTTATTTTCAGGAAGTAGCTGATTAACGGATGATGCACAGCGTGTATGGTTTTTGGGCTGAATGGTCTCGGACTGAATGGTCTCGGACATAACCAGGAGGGCTTTGTCCAAAATTCGTTTATCTCATGGATGCACCCGGCTGAGGGTATTTGTGTTAACCGGTGGGCGTGCAGACGCTGGCATACGGACTTTGATGATCAGGGCAGACAATAGTGTAAGCGCCCCAATCAGAAAAATGGCATAATCAATGCCGAACAGGTCGGCGGTGATACCGGATAGAATGGCCCCGAATGCATAGCCTAAGTCGCGCCATAGCCGAAAGGTGCCGATACTTTCGGCCCGTTGCTGCGGATTGGTTGCCTGGGCAATCGTATTCAGGAACGTAGGGTAAACCAAAGCCGTACCCAATCCCAGAAGACCCGAAATTAGAGCAAACCCGTAAACGGCATCCATAAACGGGATGATCGAGATGGCTAATCCCTGCAAGAGCATCCCCCAAAAAAGCATTCGTTTCTTTGAGTAATGGTCAGACATTTTGCCCGTAACGAGTTGGCCAATCCCCCAAACAGAGGGGTAAATAGCGGTGAGAACACCAATCGTTTCGTTGGTATAATGCAGCGACAGGAGTACAATCGGGAACAAGCCCCAGATCATACCATCGTTCAGGTTGTTGACCAGGCCTGCCTGCGTAACCGAACTCAAGGTTTTGTTTTTGACCGTTGTTTCCCAGAATACATTGTCAACCTGTGTTGAGGTGACCGTCTTACTTTCCTGCTGTACGAACGCTCGGGTATCGTTTACCCACAAAAGGGTTAAAAGAAAGCCAGTTGTGGCAATAAATATCCCGATGTAGAACGGGTAGGGCGTAACCCCGTACCGGTCAGCCACCAACCCAGTCAGGAAGGCCACAACGCCCACGGCCAGATACCCGGCAAACTCGTTGAGGCCCATAGCAAAGCCCCGATCCTGTTCGCCAACCAGATCAATTTTCATGACAACGGTACTGCTCCAGGTCAGCCCCTGACTAAACCCTAAAAGCACATTGGCCCAAATCACCCAATTCCAGCTCGGAGCATAAATCAGCATGAACGGAATCGGAATGGCAATTAGCCAGCCGAGCAAAAGTAAATTTCTACGGCCTAATGTGTTGGCCAGCCGCCCGGTGTAGTAGTTGGCAACGGCTTTCGAGAGCCCGAAGGCGGTGATAAACAAAAGAACTGCGGTTTTGGAGTCAATGCCAAATTGTGCCTGGGCAAACTGGGGGAAAATAGTCCGTTCCATACCGACCATTCCGCCCACAAAGGCATTGATAAGTACCAGGAGGGAAAACTGTTTCCAGTTTTGCTTAAGGCCAAGTTTTACGTTTCTGGTCATGTCTGTTTTGCAGTACCCAGTTGCAAATTTCCCCTTTCTGCGTCGGTTGTTTTGTCACAAAAGTCACAGTTCATCCAAAAGAGGGCGAAGTCGCTTTTTTCGTTCCTCCCATACTAATACCGTGATTATACCGAGTGTGTAAGCGAGCATATCCCACCATTCAAAACCGTAGCCGATAACGGTTTTAGCCACCTCATTGTGCGACAGCCCGAGCCGGTCGACAAGTCTGAAATATTGCAGGAGTTCCAGCGTGTAGGCAAACAGCAGCACACCCAGGGCTATACTCCGGGGTGGTGCCCGTACAAATGCCTTTACGCCATAGTAGAGCATGATAACCACCAGATAGTCTCCGCCGTAGGGCCGTACAAACCGATCGCGCACAAACAAAGCAATCAGCACCTCGACCACGAACAAGGCCACGGCGATCAGGAAATAGCGCCAGGTAAACGAGAACGTAGGGGGTGTCATGATGTGCTTAATCGTCGAGCCCTTTGCCATCCAGAATTTTTTGCAGGTACTTTTCTATGCGGGCTTCGCGGGTTTTAACCTGTTTGGCCGATGAAAAGTAAAGCAAATACCCCCGTTGCCGACCCGGTGTCAGGGCTTCGAAGGCGGCTCGGAGTTCGGGCATATCGTTTAACACCTGCTGAAACTCGGGTGGAGTAGGGTAGGCTGCCGTTTCTTTCAGCGCAACTTTCAGACCGGCTTTGTCGAGGGCTATGGCCTCCTGAATGTAGGCGGTTATGAGCGACTTGTTCGCTAAAATCTCTTCCACGCTCGTAAACCGCAGTTGGCGCGTAGCCTGTACGTTCTGGGTTTGTTGCACGAGCCGCTTTTGTGGGTCAGAGAGCAAAGCCCCCTGCAAGAACAGGATCGCGCAATAGTTTTTAAGGCCGTGAATCAGAAGCACATTGCCCTGACCCGTGTAGCAGGGGCAGCCCCATTTCAGTTCTTCGGTCAGGCCAGATTCGAGTACCAGTTCACGCAACTCAGAATAAGCCTCCTGCCAGGGGCCGGTTTTAGCGAAAAACCAATCGACTGCGGGGTTCGTTGGGCTCATAAAAAAGGGGCTCTGCTTTGTTTAGACTGTCGTTTACTCGTCGTTTAGGGAGTTAATTCCCTGTTGCTTCAGCCGTTCCAGCGCTTCTTTCATGGCGTTCACCTGCTCGGCGGGGTGCCCCTGCCAACTCGTTACCTCACCCACCACTCTGAAGGGATGGGTAGAGCGGTACGACTGGGTCGGGTTGCCCGGAAATTTTTTGTCAGTCAGGTCGGGGTCGTTTTCAATTGGGCCGGTTGGCTCAACCAGATAAATCCGTTCCCGGCCTTCGCCCACGGCCAATTCGGCGCCCCAGATGGCGGCATCCAGTGTGGCCGTCAGGAAAATGTATTTGGCGTTCTTCTGTTCGCCGTAGTTCGAGTTGAATCCGACGCTGATGAGGTCGCCGAGCTGGAGGTTGGCCTTCGTGCCGTGGAAATACGTTTGGGCAAAAACGGTCGGGCTGAGGGGGTTGGAAGGGGTTGGTTGCATGGGTATGAAAGTTCTCGGTTTCTCCTAAGTCTGTACTCACCTCACAGCCTGAGGTAGCATCAGTAAAAAAGGGAGGGCTTTTCCGTAATCCAGTTCGTTGTATTCGAGCCCTAATCGCCTAAGGTTCTGGTAATAGACGCTGTGTTGTTGGTAGTACATTTTTTCGCTTTGCATAAACCAGGCTTTTTCGCCCAGCTTTTGGGCTAAAAACCACTTTTCAAGCAGGCGGGCGGTTCGACCGTTTCCATCGTTCCAGGGGTGAATTTTTACAAAAACCAGGTGAACGAGTGAGGCATAAAAGAAAACTTCCTCAATCGCCATCGGGGTATTCTGGAGCGTTTCCAGATCGCTGAAGAAGCTAGCCATTTCGGTCGGAACCTGAGCGGGTGGAGCCGCTACATACTCAATGCGTCCATCTTCAGTAGATACGTACATATTCTGTATACGATACCGGCCTTGCCAGGCAGTTGCGACGAGATGTTTGCCCAGAAGTTTATGGGCTTCAACTACGTTTTCTTTGTTCAGTGGGCGTTGCTGAGCAAACTCGTAGGTCTGGTACAAATCGTCAATTTTTTTGGTGTAATCGGGCAGAAACGGAAGGCCATCCCGTTTGTGTTTGATGTAGCTGTCTAATTCAATGTTTTCGCCTTCAATCTTACTGCTGAAAACAGATGCAACCGAGGTATAAAAGCTGAAATTAGGTGTCGATAAGGGTGCGTCGTGTAACGCATCAAATGCCTCTTGCAACCCTTTGGGTACTTCCAAAAGGTAGGACTGAAGCAATGTTGTGGGAATGATGGTTAACTGCATCCTTTATGGGTTGAAAATCGAAACCAGCTAAACGGCTTTGATTAGGGCTCTCAGTGTTGGGCAAAATGTACAATCAGACGATTGACTTAGCCAATCGGTGGCAATTGAACGCGGATCGGGTAGATGTACGCCGATTCTCTTCATCAATCCGCGAAAATTGGCTTAATCTGTTTCATCCGCGTACCATTCCTTTCGTATTGAACGAATGTCGGGTATTGAAATTAAGGTTTCGGATCCTCGAAGTTATCGTAGTAAGTAAAGTCCTTTGTGATTTTCCCGTTCTCGATGGTGAAAATGGTGCAGATCGGAAGTGTAAATTTCGTACTGTCGGGTGCTGTACCCGATGAGATAAACTCAACAATGACGTGTTTCTCACCAGAGGAATATATTTGCACAACTTCGTCTTTCACGTCAGGGAACATCACTCCCAGCTCCGAATACTTCTTAATGGTCTGTTGTCTGGTCTGTTTGACAATACCTTCACCAAGCGAGGGGTCTTTAAAGTCGGCAACCTCTGTGTACAGCTCTGCCATGTTGGCCCAATCGTGTTTGTTGAAATACGCGTAGTATTCCTGCACAAGGCGTTCGTTTTGGGTAGCTGTCGAATCAGTGGTTAGCTTCTGACGATCACAAGAGAATAGTGCGGTGGCAGCCAAAATGATGAGAAAGAATTGCTGCATGGTTTTGTGGCTTAGTGGTTTGAGTTACAAACTAAAAACAGAAGAGATACCGACTGCTCGCTTTAGTTGTAGGTGAAGGTAAAATAAATTTGGATAGATCATTAACCGAAGCCTACCGAGCCTAATCGTCAGATACCTCAGTAAGGCGGCCAACAAAAAAAGCCCGGCATCCAGTAGACGCCGGGCTTCCGATTATCATCTCAGAGGTTTACTTCAGATCAAAACGGTCGAGGTTCATCACCTTGTTCCAGGCCGCCACGAAGTCCTTCACAAACTTCGCCTGCGAGTCAGAGCAACCGTACACTTCGGCAATAGCGCGCAGCTCCGAGTTAGAACCCATAATCAGGTCTACGCGGGTGCCCGTCCACTTCAGCTCGCCGGTAGCGCGGTCGCGACCTTCAAACAGGTCTTGCGCGTCAGACGTAGCCTTCCAGGTCGTGCCTAAATCGAGCAGATTCACAAAGAAGTCGTTGGTGAGCGTTTCGGGCTGCTTCGTAAATACCCCGTGCGAGGTACCGTTATAGTTGGCGTTCAGCACGCGCATACCACCCAGCAGTACGGTCAGTTCGGGTACGGTCAGCGTCAGCAGTTGCGCCTTATCGATCAACAGCGCTTCGGCTTTGGCCGCATGGCGTGCTTTCACATAGTTGCGGAAACCATCGGCAATCGGCTCCAGGGCGGCAAACGACTCCACGTCGGTTTCTTCGATAGAGGCATCAGCCCGGCCCGGCGTAAACGGCACCGTTACGTCGAAACCAGCCGCTTTAGCCGCTTTCTCGATAGCAGCACAACCACCCAGTACGATCAGGTCGGCGAGCGATACCTGCTTGCCGTCGGTCTGAATCGCATTGAACTCCGACTGAATCGAGGTCAGCGTATCCAGCACGTTGGCCAGTTGAGTTGGGTTGTTTACTTCCCAGTATTTCTGCGGAGCCAACCGGATGCGGCCGCCATTGGCACCACCACGCTTGTCGGAACCCCGGAACGTTGAGGCCGACGCCCAGGCAGTCGATACCAGTTGCGATACCGTCAGGCCCGATGCCAGAATGTTGGCTTTCAGGGCGGCAATGTCGGCGTCGTCGATTTGCTTATACGTAACAGCCGGAATCGGGTCTTGCCAGATCAGCACCTCTTCGGGTACTTCGGGACCTACGTAACGGGCCCGTGGACCCATGTCGCGGTGCGTCAGTTTGAACCAGGCACGGGCAAAGGCATCCGCAAACTGATCGGGGTTTTCGTAGAACCGGCGTGAAATTTTCTCGTAAGCGGGGTCAACGCGCAGGGCGATGTCGCTCGTGAGCATCGTGGGGGCATGGCTCAGCGCAGGGTCGTGTGCGTCGGGTACGGTACCTGCACCAGCACCACCTTTAGGCTTCCACTGGAATGCACCGGCCGGGCTCTTGGTCAGCTCCCACTCAAAACCAAACAGGTTTTCGAAGTAGTTGTTGCTCCACTGAATCGGCGTTGTCGTCCAGGCACCTTCCAGCCCCGACGTAATGGTGTACTTACCATTACCCGTGCCGAACGTGTTTTTCCAGCCGAGGCTCTGCTCTTCGAGGGCAGCAGCGGCTGGCTCGCGGCCTACGTACTTGCTCGGATCGGCGGCACCGTGGGTTTTACCGAACGTGTGACCACCCGCAATCAGGGCTACGGTCTCTTCGTCGTTCATGGCCATCCGGCCGAACGTTTCGCGAATGTCGCGGGCCGACGCCATCGGGTCGGGGTTACCGTTGGGGCCTTCGGGGTTTACGTAAATCAAACCCATTTGCACGGCACCCAGTGGGTTTTCCAGCTCGCGGTCGCCGGTGTAGCGCTTGTCGCCAAGCCACTCGGTTTCGGCACCCCAGTACACGTCTTCCTGTGGCTCCCACATGTCTTCGCGGCCACCACCGAAACCAAACGTTTTGAAGCCCATCGACTCCAGCGCGCAGTTACCGGCCAGAATCATGAGGTCGGCCCATGAGAGTTTACGGCCATACTTCTGCTTCACCGGCCACAGCAACAGGCGGGCCTTGTCGAGGTTCGTATTATCGGGCCAGCTGTTGAGCGGAGCAAACCGCTGCATACCGGCACCGGCACCACCCCGGCCGTCGGCAATCCGGTACGTACCGGCGCTGTGCCAGGCCATCCGAATCATAAACGGACCGTAGTGACCGTAGTCGGCGGGCCACCACTCCTGCGAGGTAGTCAGTACGTTTACAATGTCTTCTTTAACCGCGTTCAGGTCGAGGCTTTTGAACTCCTCGGCATAGTTGAACGAGGGGTCCATCGGGTCAGAAAGCGACGAGTGCTGACGCAGAATGCTCAGATTGAGGGCATTGGGCCACCAGTCCCGGTTAGATGTACCGCCACCGGCTACGTGGTTCAACTGACCGTTCAGGAACGGACACTTGGCGGCATCGGCACTGTTTACGTCGAGAGCCGCGTGATGATGGGGAACGCCATTAGCCCCATTCGTCTGGTAGCTGTTTGTAGTTTCTGATGGGTTCATTTGCTTAATCGTTTTTTGAATGTGTACGACCCGACCCGGATAGAAAAGCCGAGTACTGGAGAGACTCGATTCCGAGTCGTTCGGTAAAATTATGCGCTTACCAATTATTCCGCTACAAATCTGCCATTTCTATCTTTATAGATCAAATTAATATTTTCTATACTATTATCTAATTTATCTATATTCTGGCAGTCTTGCTGTTTTGAGGGTTGCCCGGCTGCTGTGGGTGGGGTCTTAAGTCATCAGGTAGAAAAGCCGGTTAAGGGGCCGACGATAGAGTATCTGGAGAGTGGATGCGGAAGAAGTTTATGGGAGCTTGGTTTACCCGTTTACGTCAAATACCCTCAAAACCATTTGGTTCATGGGGAAATTTGTTGTTTACTTTGCAAAACAAAGTTCTTTTTATCTGGAAATATTCAGGCACATGGCAATTACGTTCTTACTGAGTCAGCTATACTGTCAGGCTAAACAAAACCGCTGGATGCGGTATTTTACGGGGTTCAACCGGGTGGCGCTGGCACTTGGTTTTTTGCCATCGGGCTATGTGAAAATTGCGGGGGAACGATTCACGTCGCTGTCGAATAACCACCCAATGGGGCATTATCTCGAAGCTCTCTTTCATACCGGTTATTACTACACATTTATTGGCGTGGCGCAGATGACGGCTGCTATTTTGCTACTCATTCCCCGAACAGCCCTGCTGGGAGCCATGCTCTATTTTCCAATTATTCTGAACATTTGCATTCTGTCGTTTTCGGTACGGTTTGATGGGTCGCTGGTGTCGTCGCCGTTGATGGTGTTGGCCAATCTGTACCTGCTTTGCTGGGATTACGACCGCCTGAAGGGTATTCTACTGCCCGACCCCCGTACCGTATTGGTCAATCGTTCGAAAGGGGTTTCAAACGAGTTCCCTCTGGCCTTTTTCGGGGGGGGGCTAATCACGGTGGTTACGGTGGGCTTTACCGTATTGAACCTGTTCGACATGAAACCGTATAACACCCTGAACGACTGTCAGCAAAATTGTCGGGATAGCCGTAACCCGGCGGCCTGTGCCGAGTTCTGCGATTGTATTCATCAGCAGGGCCAACCGCTCAACCGCTGCCTGGACGCGTACAACCGGGCAGTGGCGGCTCAGCCAAATGGAACATGGGTAGCCCCCAGAAAGTAAGAAGACCCGGCCCTGGATCTTTACCCTATACTCCTCGATTTGGGATTTGCCCGATTCTTTATCCATTCACGTATGCCGTTTCGTGTCGCCTTTATCCGATTCCTGCTAGTCATTATGGTTTACGCCCCTCACCTGGCCATAGGGCAAGCGCAGCGGGCGGTCGAAATTCGGCGGTATGCCGTGGGGCAAGTGCAGCAGGGCGTGGCTGTCGACAAGGCGTTTTTCTACGTTATCAACAACCATTCGCTCACGAAGCACGATAAAAAAGACGGACGTCAGGTGGCGGCCTGGCAAGACAGCACGGGCCTGCTCAAGCACATGAACAGCGGTTTGGTGCGGGGCAATACCCTCATTTGTACGCATTCAAACTACCCCGATGTGCCCATGACCAGTTCTATTGAGCTGTTCGACACGCGCACGTTGCGGCACGTAGATACCCATAGCTTTGGGCTCATGCCCGGTTCTGTAACCTGGGCCGATTTTTACCGGGGCCATTGGTGGGTAGCCTTTGCCAACTACTCCAATAAAGCGTCGGCCGAGGGGCGCGACAACCGCTGGACCATGCTGGTGAAATACACGCCCGACTGGAAAGCGGTAGAATCCTGGACCTTTCCAGCCCCGGTGCTTCAGGCATTTTCGCCCTATAGCACTTCCGGCGGAAGCTGGGGGCCCGACGGGCTCCTGTATTGCACAGGGCACGACAAACCCGAACTGTACGTACTTAAACTGCCCGACCGTGGCTCGGTGCTGCAATACGTAAAAACGATTCCGACGGTAAGCGAGGGACAGGCGTTTGCCTTCGACCGGAGCGTGACCGGTACGCTTGTTCTGTACGGTATCACCCGCAAAGGCAACGAGGTCATTGTATCGGAGATTCGATAAAGACTCGTTGCTGACTCTTAACTAATGCTACGCGTATGTTTCGCACCATTGAGCTGTCGGACCCCCGCTTTGAGCACGAGGGCCTCCGTTCTGTAACCGTCAAAACACCAAACCTGCGTGGGCGGGGCGATATTACGTTTTGGTCGCCCGAAGGGTTTGATGCCGATACGCCCTTGCCGCTCGTGATTCTGCTACATGGGGTGTATGGTAGTCATTGGGCCTGGAGCCTGAAAGCGGGTGCTCACCGCACCGCCGACCGGCTCATACGGGCGGGTCAATTGCCGCCGTTTCGGTTGGCTATGCCCTCCGATGGCCTTTGGGGTGATGGCAGCGGATATCTGCCGCATAATGGGTATGGGTTTGACCGCTGGATAATCGACGATGTGCCGGCGGCTTGTCCGGGGGCGGTTTCATCGCGGTTCGTCGCGGGTTTGTCGATGGGTGGGTATGGTGCCTTACGACTCATGGCCCGTTATCCCGAACAGTTTCGGGCGGCTTCGGGGCTATCGTCGATCACAGAATTGACGCAGATGGCCGATTTTGTCGAAGAGCCCCTCGATGTGTACCGACAAGCCGATCCGGCCGACGAATCGGTGGGGGCGTTGTTGCTCCGAAACCGTGACCGGTTGCCCCCGTTCCGGTTCGATTGCGGCACCGACGATACCTTGTTGCCCGCCAACCAAACCCTGCACGAAACGCTCACGCAAGCCAGTATCCCGCACGAATACGCCGAATACCCCGGCGGGCACGAATGGCCCTATTGGGAAACGCATCTGGAAGATACCCTGCTGTTTTTCGGGCGGTATATGTAGCGCAAAATAGAGATGCGCAGAACAGAGATGACATCTTTCCAAACAAGATGTCATCTCTACAGCTGAATAGTCCGAAAAAAGCATTTTCCCGACTCTTTGCTCGGGCGAGCGATGTCATCTTTCTGAATAAGACGACATCGCATGGGGCTCTTCATAAATTAATTACACGAGTTGGACCGTAGCTTGCTGAGCCAGAGCATCGCGCACGTGTGCGGTCAGTTCAAATGACCGGAGCCGGGCCGTGTGGTCGTAAATCTGAGCCGTGGTAATCAGTTCGTCGGGTTGGGTTTGGGCGATAAATCGCTCCAGCCCCTGCTGCACCGTCTCGGGGGAGCCCACCACCGCGTAGCGTAGCGCCTGATTGATACCCGCCTGTTCGGCTGCGTAGCTGAGCAGTTCGGGATGGTCGATCGGTGGGGGCAGTAAGCCCGGTGTGCCTGTTCGGAGATTGATAAACTGTTGCTGAACCGATGTAAACAGCCGTTGAGCCTCGACGTCGGTATGGGCAGCTACTACATTGATAGCCAGCATCAGATACGGTTTTGCCAGATTTTCAGATGGCTTGAACTGACTCCGATATATATCAATAGCCTGCATGAGCGCGTTCGGGGCAAAGTGCGACGCAAACGCAAACGGCAGACCCAGCAAAGCCGCCAACTGCGCCCCAAACAAGCTCGAACCCAGAATCCAGACCGGCACATTAAGCCCCGCGCCGGGCACGGCCCGGATTGCCCCATCGTCGGCTGCGGGCTGGAAATACCGCTGTAACTCCACTACATCCTGCGGAAATGTGTCGGGGCCAGTCAGGTTCCGGCGGAGAGCCCGCGCGGTGAGCTGATCGGAGCCGGGAGCCCGGCCTACACCCAGATCAATTCGGTTCGGGTACAGCGAGGCCAGGGTGCCAAACTGCTCGGCAATAACCAATGGCGAGTGGTTGGGGAGCATAATTCCGCCCGAGCCCACCCGAATGGTTTGGGTGCCTCCGGCCACGTAGCCAATGGCCACGGCTGTAGCGGCACTCGCTACGCCGGTCATGTTATGGTGTTCGGCCAGCCAGTAGCGGTGGTAGCCCCAGCATTCGGCGTGCTGAGCCAGATCGAGCGTGTTGCGGAGGGCCTGCGCGGCTGTGCTGCCCATTGGAACAGGGGCCAGATCAAGTATCGAAAACGGAATGGATGCCATAATTGGAAATACAAAAACGGTCGTTGAGAAAATAACCCGGTTGGCAATGGCCCGTCGGGTGTGTTTCTGGATAACATCAGGCGAGGGCGAATGAGTGCCCGGCGTAGCGTAACCGAGCTGTAGAAGTGGGAGCGGAGGGGGAGGCTTCTCCCGATCAATGACCGGGAGGAGGCCCGCTTTCTAACCTATGAAGACTAATTGACCGGATACGAATCCAGACTATATACGTCGACAAGGAGGAATAAGGCTATTGCTCAATGTGAATTTGTGTGAAATTCCTCTTTACGAGTTGATTAGCCGAAAATTTCCTCCAGAGTACTCAGTACCGGACATTAGATGTTGGACATTAACGTTAGACCTCCCTACAGAATGTTATTAAGTCTAACGTCTAATTGTATTGGGTGACAAGGCTGTTCTCGCAAGGAACCACTGGCAGGGAGTGTACAGGACAGCCAAAAGGAGAACAACCTTATCACTCAATACATCTAATATCTGAATGTCCAGTACTGAATCCAGACTAACAAGGGGCGTATGGCTTCGAGAAGTTGGTCAGCTGACTGGATGAAAACCAATTGGGCACCCCAAAAAAAACAGTCAGGTTTGGGGCCTGACTGTTGATACCATTCAATGGTGTTCTACATCTTCCTGAACTGCCGCATCTTTTTCTCGATAAACTCAGTAGCATAGCGCGGATTGAACCGGTAGAGCAGATCGAGGAAACGGGCGTCAGAGCCGACCGTAACCCGGAATCGGTTAGTTTCTATCGCGTCCAGAATTGCCCCGGCGGCTTTGTCGGCAGGCATCGGTTTTATCGAGCTACTTTCTGTGCTTGCCTTGGGCGTGCCCAGCCCCGAATTTTCGGTGATGTTAGTGGCAATGGCCCCCGGAAATACCACCGTGACCCGCACATTGGTACCGATTAGCTCAGCATATAGCCCCTCGGTAAACAGCTTTACGGCTGCTTTAGCTGCGCCGTAGATTGTTTGGCCGGGTACGGGCAGAAACCCGCCCATACTTGAAATGTTGACGATGTGGGCTTCGGGGCGTTGCAGAAACGAGGGCAGAAATGCCCGCGTCAGGTACAGCGTACCGTAAAAGTTGACGTTGAACACCCGGTTAATTTCGTCGGTGGTCAGCTCGGTTACGGGTTTAAACGGTTGAATAATGCCCGCATTATTGATGAGCCCATCGGCCGGGTGGCCAAAGTGAGCGGCAACGGTTTCGGGAAAGGCATCGACTCCGGATTTGTCGGCAATATCGAGCGTAAATCCCCTGAATCGGTCACTGCCAACCCCTGCCAGTTGGCCCGTTTGGGTAAGGGCATCGGCATGAATGTCGACCCCGGCAACGCGTGCCCCTTTTTGCAGTAGTTGGAGGGTCAGTTCCCGACCGATACCGCTGCCTGCCCCGGTCACGATCACCAATTTATCCTGAAGTTTCATGAATGTGGGATTACTGTGAATGAGGCTGTTGCCCAGGCCGCAAATTATTTAACCCGCTTGGCGGTAGCATCAAAGCTCATAAGGGAGCCTTTCAACGTGTTCTCGTCTGATTTTTCCAGATCAATCGAAATTTCGTCGCCTTGTGAGGAGCTGAAATAAATAGTGAGTTTGTTGCCGTTCTCAACCACTCGGGTGATGGGGCGCTTGCCGTTTGTATCATCGGCCAGTACTAGGTCGCCAGTGAGTTTGCCCTCTTTCCGAATCAGTTCGGTCTGGAATTTGACATCGCCCCGTGGGGTGCCTACAACGGCAATTTCCCATTTGCCCGCGAAAAAATCGGGTGTGGCCGGGGTAGTTGATTGAGCAAAGCTGGTGGCGGTCAGGCCCAGCACGAAAACAAACAGAAACAACAGGGAGCGTTGCATTGGACTAAGGGTTTAACGGTGAAATGAACGATTCTGGTCGGCGGAAAGGCCTTGGTTGAAGGCCGAGGTTCCAAACCGGCTGGTAAATATAAACCTCATTTTTCTATTATCTATATTTGAGATAATAATTTAACCGTAAGAAATACAGTCGATTCACGCGCACTGAATCAGTCTGCCCAGTTTATAGAGAACGACGCCGTAAAGCCGCTTCAACCTACCCTATAAGGCCTCATTACTCAGTCGTATTTCGGTTCAAAAAGCCGTTTCTGGCCATTCAGCTGGTATTTAATAAAATTTTTATCCCTAAGCGGCTGATTCATTGTTGATTGGATGTGACTATATAGATCAAATGTATAATGAGCCTATTGGTCGCTTATATTTGCCCCCCTATTTTCAAATTAACTCACGTATGAGAACACTCGCTTACATCTTAACAGGATTATGGCTCGTCGTATGCGGTCGTGTTTATGCACAGGATCAGCAGGTTACGGGTCGGGTGGTTAGCAAAACCGATGGACAGGGGTTACCCGGTGTCAGCGTCCTGGTGAAAGGGACCACTACTGGCACCGCCACCGATGTGAACGGTAACTTTGGGCTCAATGTGCCGAGTGGGGCGGTGCTCCAGTTTAGCATGATTGGCATGACGAGTCAGGAGGTACCGGTGGGTAATCAGACGGTCATTAACGTTCAATTGGCCGACGATGCCCGCGCCCTCGAAGAGGTGGTCGTAGTTGGCTACGGCACCCAGCGCAAAATAGACGTGACGGGCTCCGTGGCGCAGGTGAAAGGTGAAGAACTGGCCCGCCAACCGGTGCTGTCGGCCACGCAGGCCCTACAAAGCAAGGTATCGGGGGTGCAGATTATCAACTCCGGCGCACCGGGGCAGGCACCTGTTGTTCGGATTCGGGGTACGGGTACGCTCCTGGGCGGTGCTGACCCGCTGTACGTAGTCGATGGCATTATTACCGAAGATATTCGCAACATCAACACGGCCGACATTACCTCCGTCGACGTGCTGAAAGATGCCTCTGCCACGGCTATCTACGGGGTTCGGGCGGCCAATGGGGTAGTGCTCATCACAACCCGGCGCGGTAAAACCGGCGCACCGAGCGTAACCTACGATGGGTATGTGGGCATCCGAACGCCCGCTTACCGGGTGCGCATGGCCGATTCGGAGTTATTTGCGGCCTACAGCAACGAGGCTGTCCGGTACGATAACCCCACGGCCCCGCTTCCATTCGACCCGGCCACGGCTACGGCTACTAACACCGATTGGTTCAAGGCTATTACCCGCACGGGCTTCCAGCAAAACCACGCGCTCTCGGTGAGCGGAGGTACCGACCGGTCGACGTACCTTTTCAGTGCGGGCTACTTCACCGAAAAAGGGATTCTGAAAGGTTCGGACTACAACCGCCTGACGCTGCGGCTCAACAACGAGTACACCTTGACGCCCGCTTTCAAGCTGGGGCATAACCTGAGCCTGGCCAACGACAACTCGAACCTGACCGGTACCAGCGACCCGGCTTTACCCAGTACGGCGGCTTTTTCGGCGTTTACCAATGCCTACAAGCAAGCTCCAACCGTACCCGTGCGCAACGCCGATGGTAGCTATGGGTTTACCTCGCGCAATAACGTGGCCAACCCTGTGGCTCAGCTCGATTACACCAACTACCGCTCGCGCGGACTGCGGTTACAAGGGTCGTTTTACGGGAATCTGACGGTTTTCAAAAAGGTAACGCTGCTCTCTAACTTTGGTATCGAAAGCAATGGTAGCCGGGCCTACACGTACAACCCGGTGTATCAGGTGTCGGCCAATCAGCGCAACCTGATCAGCGCGCTCAACACGGGCCGGTCGAACAGTGCACGCTGGTTATGGACCAACACGGCGGAATACAACAGCACGTTTGCCGAAAAGCATACCGTGAAGATTCTGGCTGGTTACGTGGCCGAGCGGTTTCAAGATAATATCCTGAGCGCAGCCCGGCAGGACGTACCCCCGCAGTCGAACTATTTCTACCTGAACACCGGCAACGCGTCGACGGCAACCAACTCCGAGTCGGGCAGTATTCAAACCCGGCAGTCGTACATTGGGCGGGTCAATTACAACTATTCTGACCGGTATCTGCTCACGGCTACGGCCCGTTACGATGGGTCGAGTAAATTTCCGACCAATAACCGTTGGGGGTTCTTCCCGTCGGTGGGGGTAGGCTGGGTACTGAGCGAAGAGCCATTCCTGCGCGGTAAAACCCCGTTCGACCAGCTCAAGGCGCGGGTAAGTTGGGGTAAAACCGGTAACGACCGCATCAGCCCTAGCGCGTTTTTATACACCATTGCCAGTGGTCTCGATTATGCGTTTGGGGCGAATCAGACCCTGCAACAGGGCCGCACCATTACTAACCTGATTGACCCGAACCTACGTTGGGAGGTGACCACCGGCACCGACATCGGCCTGGAATTTGCTTTGGCCCGCAACCGCCTGACCGGTGAGTTCACCTATTACAACAAGCGGACAACCGACGCGCTTTTTACCCGCCCCATTGATGCCATTTTTGGTGATGTCGACGGCTCGTACCTGACCAATGCTGCCAGTGTGCGCAACCGGGGGTTTGAGTTTGCCCTCAACTGGCGCAACAATGCGACCAACGGGTTTTCGTACAACGTGGGCGTCAACGCGACCATCAACCGCAATCAGCTTGAAGACGTACAGGGCGGGCTGCCTATCAATGAGGGGGGCCTGGGCAACGGACAGTTTACCACCCGTACCGCCGTGGGGCAACCTATCGGGAGTTTCTGGGTCTGGCAAACCGATGGTATTTTCCAGACGCAGGAAGAGGTGAACAACACCCGCGCTAAAGTTCAGGGTACCAAGCCCGGTGATTTTCGCTACGTAGACCAGAATGGCGATGGGGTCATCGACGACAACGACCGCGTGTTTGTGGGCTCGTACCAGCCTAAGCTGTACTTCGGGGTAAATGGTGGCTTTACGTACCGTAATTTCGATTTCTCGACAGACTGGTACGCCAACTTTGGCAACAAAGTCTACAATGGCAAAAAAGCCCAGCGCTTTGGTAATGAAAATATTGAAGCGTCGCGCGCTGACCGTTGGACACCTGCCAACCCCAGCACCACCGAGCCACGGGCCAGTAATGCCGTGCCCATTGCCTCGACGTACTATGTGGAGTCGGGCTCGTTTTTCCGGGTCAATAACGTGACGCTGGGCTACACCTTACCGCGCGAGCTGGTATCGAGCCTAAAAGTAAGCCGGGTTCGGTTCTACGTAACGGCACAAAACGCCCTGACCATCAAGGCATTTTCGGGGTACACACCCGAGCTGCCCGGCTCTAACCCCCTCAATGCCGGTATCGAGTTGAGCACGTACCCAGTCACGTCGGCTTATCTGGCAGGTTTGAACATTGGCTTTTAAGTAAACAACGCAGATGAAAACGCTTCAAAATATTCTAACCTACGCCTGTGTTGGCGGTCTTTTGGTTGCGGGTGGCTGTTCGCAGTCGTTTCTCGATGTGCCTCCGCAGGGTCAGCAAACACCCACGGATTTCTTTTCGAGCAATGCCGACGCGGCTACGAGCTTGGTGAATGCGGTGTATGCCAAAATGGTCGACTGGAATTTTCACTCGTTCTCGTGGAATGGTATCACCAGCATTGCCTCCGACGATGCCGACAAGGGCAGCTCGCCCGGCGATACCGGCACTGATAAAGATCAGCTCGATAACTTTTCGTTTACCCCGTCGAGCATTTCGTTCAACGAAGTGTGGGGTGGGCATTACGAAGCCATTGCCCGCGCTAATCAGGCGCTGGACAACCTGCCTGCTCTGAGCATCAACGATACGCTCAAAAACCGGCTTATTGGCGAGGCCAGTTTTTTGCGCGCCTATTTTTACTTCAATCTGGTGCGTGCGTTTGGCGGAGTGCCGCTGATTACTAAAGTGGCCGACCCAACCAGCCAAAGCGATATTCAGAACGGGCGCGTACGGTCTACAGCCGCTCAGGTGTACGCCCAAATCGAAACTGATCTGAACACAGCCATTGCTAACCTGCCCGAAAAGTCGCAGTACAACGCGGCCGATTTGGGTCGGGTGTCGAAAGGGGCCGCCAAAACGCTGCTGGCGAAGGTGTCGATGTACCAGAAAAAATGGGATGTGGTGCTCCGGCTCACCGACGAGGTAATTGCCTCCGGGCAGTACTCGCTCCTGCCTAACTATGGCGAACTCTGGCGCGAGTCGTCGGAGAACGGAGTCGAATCGATTTTTGAGATTCAGGGCCGGGGCGTAACGCCCAACAAAGGGGTACAAGGGTATTTTGAGTCGCAGGGCGCACGGGGCGAAAACGGCTGGGGTTGGGGTTTTAACACACCGTCCGAGGATCTGGCCAAAGCCTACGAAACAGGTGACACGCGCCGGACGGGGACCATCATAGAGCGCGGCACCACTCTCTGGGATGGCCGCGTAGTGAGCCCCAATGCCGAAAATCCGCGGTACAACTACAAGGCTTACGTGAGTTTTACGCGCGAAACCAACAATGGTAATACATGGGAAACAGGCAAAAACGTACGGGTACTACGGTATGCCGAAGTACTGCTGATGAATGCCGAAGCCGCCAACGAGCTGGGGCAGTCGGCCAAAGCCCTGACCGCCCTCAACCGGGTTCGGGCGCGGGCGCGGGGTGGAGCTACGGGCGTTTTGCCCGACCTGACCTCGACCGTGCAAACCAACCTGCGGCAGGCTATCTGGCGCGAACGCCGGGTCGAGCTGGCCTTCGAACACGACCGGTACTTCGATCTGGTGCGTCAGGGGCGGGCCGCTGAGGTGTACCGGGCGCTGGGCAAAAACTTTGTGGCCGGTAAGCACGAACTGTTCCCGATTCCGCAGCCGCAAATTCAGCTCAGCGGGGGGCAGCTAACTCAGAATCCGGGGTATTAAGATGGGCCTGGTTCTTAGTTTTTAGCTTGAGTTTTATTCAACTTGTTATTTTAACGTGAGTTGGGGGTGATATGGATTGTAACTGTCTGTAGTACAGATTTTGCTATCGAAGGCCTACGCGTCGGTAATTTCCTATAACTCACGTTATCTTAGCAGAGATGACATTTCTCCAAGCGAAATGTCATCTCTGTGCTTTATAGTCGGCTGACAGCTGGCTTTATACCTTTCTTTCATGAAGCAACTCCTTATTTTATGCCTTCTGGGTGGCTGTGTTCAGTTGGCGCGCTGCCAGTCCCGACCGCAAACGGTGCTCCCGACCATGCCTGCATTTAGCCTGTCGGGGAGCGATGCGACGTTTCTGGATAGTCTGCAACGCGACACGTTTCGGTACTTCTGGGAGACAACAAATTCGCAAAACGGCCTCGTGTCCGACCGAGCCCCCACCAACTCCTTTGCCAGCATTGCCGCTGTTGGGTTCGGCCTGACCTCGTACCTCGTGGGCGTGGAGCGGGGGTACATCACACGGGCGCAGGCCGCCGAGCGAACCCTGCAAACACTCCGTTTTTTTGCCAACGCACCCCAGTCCGAACAGGCGGCAGGCGTGGCCGGTTACAAAGGGTTTTTCTACCATTTTCTGGATATGAAAACGGGCGCACGCTTCAAGCAGGTCGAATTATCGACTATCGACACGGCGTTGCTGTTGGGTGGGATTCTGAGCGCGCAAACCTATTTTGACGGCAACACCCCGGCCGAAACTGAAATCCGTCAGTTAGCTGATCTTATCTACGGTCGCGCCGATTGGACCTGGTTTTTGAACAAAGATAAGTTCGTGTCGATGGGCTGGCACCCGGAGTCAGGGTTTATCAAGAGCGACTGGCGGGGCTACAACGAAGCCATGTTGTTGTACGTACTGGCGCTGGGCTCGCCCACGCATCCGCTAGAGCCAGCCGTATGGCGGGCGTGGACCCAATCGTACCCATGGGCTACGTTCTACGACCAGCCGCACGTCAACTTCGACCCCTTGTTTGGGCATCAGTATTCGCACGTCTGGATTGATTTTCGGGGTATCAAAGACGAGTACATGCGGGGGCGGGGTATTGATTACTTTGAAAATTCGCGCCGGGCTACCTACGCCAACCGGGCTTATTGCATGGCTAACCCCGCCCGCTGGCAAGACTACGGCCCCACTATTTGGGGGCTTACCGCCTGCGACGGTCCGAAAGATACACTCGTGAACGGCCGACAGTTCTTTTCGTACCGGGCGCGCGGGGCTGCCAGCACGCAGATTGTAGACGACGGCACCATTGCCCCCACAGCCGCGGGTGGGTCGATGGCCTTTGCACCCGAAATTTGTTTGCCCGCCCTCCGGGCAATGAAAACCCGCTATGGCTCAAAGCTGTACGGCCCGTACGGCTTTCGCGATGCTTTTAACCCGACGTATCGGTACCGGGCTTTGTCGGCCAACGGGTCTACGGCTCAGGGCTGGTTCGACATCGATTATCTCGGCATTGATCAGGGGCCGATTTTGCTCATGGCCGAAAACCTGCGTTCGGGCTTTATCTGGAAACTGATGCAGAAGAATCCGCATATCCGACGGGGGCTGGTGAAGGCGGGCTTCACGGGCGGCTGGTTAGAGCAGTAAGGGCCGTGCCTGCAAACGCAAAAGCGTCTGGTTTTAGGCCAAGGGTGGCCCAGAACCAGACGCTTTTGGCGTTTGCTCTAATTCAATTTTACACCGCAGCGCCGTACAGCTCCTCGCGTTGCTGTTTCACGCGGGCGTCGGAAATGAACTCATCGTAAGTCATCAGCTTGTCGAGTACACCGTTCGGGGTAATCTCGATAATGCGGTTGGCAATAGTCTGCACAAACTGGTGATCGTGCGAGCTGAACAACACCGGTCCTTTAAACTCGATCAGACCCCGGTTTTCGGCTTCGATGGATTCGAGGTCGAGGTGGTTGGTCGGCTCGTCGAGCATGACCACATTAGCCCCCGAAAGCATCATTTTCGACAGCATACACCGCACTTTTTCGCCCCCGGAAAGTACCGACGATTTCTTCAGCGACTCTTCGCCCGAAAACAGCATCCGACCCAGAAAACCCCGGATAAAGCTTTCGTCTTTTTCTTCCGAATATTGCCGCAGCCAGTCAACCAGATTCAGGTCGTTCTGGAAAAAGGATTCACGGCCAGCATCATTGGGGAAATACGCCATCGTGATTGTTACACCCCAGCGGAATGTTCCCGAGTCGGCTTTGCGCTCGCCCGCCAGAATATCCATCAGGGCCGTGACTGCCAGACCATCGCGGCTGTAGAGGAAAATTTTGTCGTTCCGCCCAACCGTAAACGACAGGTTTTCGAACAGCTTAGTGCCGTCTTCGGCCGTGTACGACAGGCTCTCAACGGTCAGAATCTGATCACCAACTTCACGTTCGGGCTTGAAGTTGATGTATGGGTACTTCCGCGACGAAGGGGCGATATCGTCAATCGTGAGTTTTTCGAGCAGCTTGGCCCGGCTGGTTGCCTGCTTCGACTTCGATGCGTTGGCCGAGAAGCGCCGGATAAACTCTTCCAGTTCTTTCCGCTTGTCTTCAACTTTCTTGTTCTGATCCTGCCGCTGACGGAGGGCCAACTGGCTCGATTCGTACCAGAACGAGTAGTTGCCTGCGTACATTTTCACCTTCGAGAAGTCAATGTCCACAATGTGCGTACAGACCTGATCGAGGAAGTGACGGTCGTGCGAAACCACGATGACGGTATTCTTGAAGTTGGCCAGATAATTTTCGAGCCAGATACTCGATTCAACGTCGAGGTTGTTGGTTGGTTCGTCGAGCAGCAGAATGTCGGGGTTGCCAAACAGAGCCTGCGCCAACAGCACCCGCACCTTTTCCGAACCGTTGAGGTCGGTCATCTGGGCGTAGTGCATATCTTCTTTGATGCCCAGCCCCGAGAGCAGCGTAGCCGCGTCTGACTCGGCATCCCAGCCGTTCATTTCGGCAAACTCGGCTTCCAGTTCGGCGGCCCGCTCGCCATCGGCATCGGTAAAGTCGGTTTTAGCATAGAGGGCGTCTTTCTCCTGCGTAATGTCGTACAGGCGCTGGTTACCCATGATGACGGTTTGCAACACCGGGAACTCATCATAAGCCGACTGATTTTGTTTGAGCACCGACATGCGCTGCCCGGTCGGGATGGATACTGAGCCGGTTTGGGGCTCAATTTCACCCGAAAGAATTTTCAAAAACGTTGATTTACCGGCGCCATTGGCCCCGATTACGCCGTAGCAATTGCCCGGCGTAAACTTGATATTAACATCGTCGAACAAAACTCGCTTGCCATAGCGCAGCGAGACGTTAGATACATTGACCATGATTGCTGAATTGAACCGCAAAGATACGGAATTTTAGCTGTTTACAGGTCGTTTTGGCCCGAATACCTGTACGAATGCCCCTGTCGAAACGGCCCGTTTTTTTGTATTTTTGACCGTAAACCAGCAATTTCAGTTATGGCCTCGATTACCAGTCTTGACCAACTTGATCCCAACAAGCAATACACCTATGCCGATTACCTGACCTGGCAGTTTTCGGAGCGGGTTGAACTGATTTGGGGGTATGTCCGGAAAATATCGGCCCCAAATCGTCGGCATCAAAAAATTGTCAGTGATTTGCATGGCAACACATGGATGTACTTGCGTGGAAAGCCATGTCGGGTTTATCAGACCCTTTTTGATGTACGCTTACCTCGGAAACACAAGGTAACAAACGAGGAAATTGCCACCGTGACGCAGCCGGATTTATGTGTTATCAGTGACCCGACAAAGTTGGATACCGCAGGGTGCAAGGGAGCACCGGACTGGGTTATTGAAGTACTGTCGAAGGGTAATACCAATAAGGAAATGAAGGAAAAGTTCGAGGCTTACGAGGAAGCAGGTGTCAGAGAATACTGGATCGTACAACCTGCTTATGACAACGTACTGGTTTACACGCTTCAGGATGGAAAGTTTCAGGCGTAACCTCCTCTTTTTTCTGACGAAATAGTTAGTTCCCATATTTTTCCTGACCTCACAATAGACCTTAATGAAGTCTTCGCTGACTAATTCCGTAATTCTGATTACCGGGGCTGCGTCGGGTATCGGCCGCTCGTTGGCTATTCAAGCGGCCCAACTCGGGGGGCAGGTAATCGCTACCGATATTAACGAGGCTGGCCTGGCCGAGACAAACCAACTCGCGGGAGGGGGCCTGATGCTGCACCGGCTCGACGTGGCTGATGCCGACGCTATTCCGGCCTTCGCCAGTCGGGTAATCCCGACGTTGGCCGGGCGGCCGCTTATTCTGGTCAACAACGCGGGCGTGGCCCTGAACAGCGGTCCGTTTTCCGAAACATCGGCCGAGGAGTTCGACTGGCTGTTGAGCATCAATCTATTTGGTGTAATTCGGATGACGCGGGCGTTTTTGCCGTATATGCTCGAACAAAGCCGATCGGGTGGGGGAGGGAGCCACCTTGTCAACCTGTCGAGTGTGTTTGGCTTTGCCGGTATTCAGGGGCAATCGGCCTACTGCACGGCCAAATTTGGGGTACGGGGCTTTACCGAAACCCTGCGTATGGAGCTGATGGGCACCGGCGTAGGCGTTAGCTGCGTGCATCCGGGCGGTATCGACACCAACATTGCCCGAGCGGCCCGGCGGGGAGCAAGTGGCTACGTAACCGACGCCATGCACGCGCAAACCACTACAAGCTTTAAGCAAATGGCCCGTACCTCGCCCGACGAAGCGGCCCGGCAGATCTGGACGGGCGTACGGCAGGGCGATACCCGCATTGTAATCGGGGCCGACGGACGGCTTATTGACTGGCTCACCCGTTTGTTGCCCAAATCGTACACCCGCCTGTTTAAGCGGCAGCTCGAAAAAACCTTTACCCCGTAGCCCTAGCGCGGTAATCTGCTCTCTTTCCCGAAAAACTGTTCCTCCGGTGTAGGAGATACGCCCGGTCTGATTCATTTTTGGACTTGTGGACACCTTATGTTACCCACCCCCTTCAGAAACAACCATGACTAAACACATTTATCTTTCCTTCATTCTCCTGTTTTCCTTCGCTTTCTCCTTTGCCCAAACGCCAACCGCCATCCTCTCTGAGCGCGACCGGGCCCGGTTTGTGGATGAGGTACTGGAAGACCGGTTTCAGAATCTGTTGCCGACACTGATGCGCCGGGAGGGTATCGATATGTGGGTGATTATTTCCCGCGAATACAACGAAGACCCGGTGCTTAAGACCATGCTACCCGCCAATTGGCTATCGGCGCGTCGGCGGACAATTATGGTGTTTTTTGACAATGGGAAAGACGTAGAACGGCTCGCCATTGCCCGCTACGATGTGGGTAATCTGCTCAAAGGCGAATGGAACATCGATGTGCGGCCTAATCAGTGGGATGCCCTCATTGATATTATCCAGAAGCGCAACCCTAAAAAAATCGGCCTGAACTTTTCCGAGCATTACGCCCACGCGGACGGCCTGACGTTTACCGAGCAAAAAGAATTTACAGCTAAGCTACCCGCCGATCTGCAAAAGCGGCTTGTGTCGGCCGAGCGCCTGGCCGTAGGCTGGCTCGAAACCCGCACCGAAAAAGAAATGGCGGTGTACCCGCTTATCTGCCGGTTGTCGCATCAAATAGTGCAGGAGGGACTATCCGAAAAAGTGATTCAGCCGGGAATCACCACCACCGATGACGTGGTGTGGTGGTATCGTCAACGGGTCACAGAACTGGGACTCGATACGTGGTTTCACCCGACAGTCGATATTCAGCGGGCCGACGACGCCAAGTTTGATCATCTCCGTACGTTTGCCAAGCGTCCCTCCGGCGAGGTCATCATGCCCGGCGATTTGCTGCATGTTGACTTTGGCATCACGTACCTCCGCCTGAACACCGATCAACAACAACATGCCTACGTGCTTCGCCCCGGTGAAACGGAGGTGCCTGCGGCTATTCGGGAGGCTTTTCGGCAGGGTAACCGGTTACAGGATATCCTGACCGAGCGGTTTCAAACGGGCAAATCGGGCAATCAAATTCTGCGCGAAGCCCTGGAGCAGGCCGGGAAAGAAGGCATTCGGGGTACCATTTACACCCACCCGATTGGGAGTCATGGTCATGCGGCTGGCCCAACCATTGGGATGTGGGATCAGCAGAAAGGCGTGCCCGGCTCCGGCGACTACCCGTTGTTTCCCAACACCGCCTACTCGATTGAGCTAAATGCCGCTGTCGACGTGCCCGAGTGGCGAAAAACGATTCGGATTATGCTCGAAGAAGATGGCGCATTTGATGGTAAATCGTTCCGGTACATCGACGGGCGGCAGACCGAAATCTACACGATTCCGCGCACGCTGGGCTACGTGAAGTAAGGGGGCTACCCCAGCGGAATCTGAAGCTCGGCGGCTTTGCGGATCATAAACTGCCGGGCTTCATCATAGGCTTCGGGCGTGCTGAGGTGCTCAAGCATGAGCGGTACGGCCTGCGGGAGAGCGGTTACGTTGCGGAGGTAAGCCGTGTAATCCATACCTCCTCGGCCCGGTGCGGTTTCGGCAAAGTGTCCATCCTTGCCCACAATATCTTTCGCATGGGCCGACACAATCCAGCGGCCCAACTTCCGAAAGGTATCGTTAATCAGTGCTGTATTCTGGTAGTACCGGCCCGGTGTGTTGATGATGTTGGCTATGTCGATGTGCGCTCCAAAAGCAGCCGGTCGATCGCTTTGATGAATTTCAGGTACGAGTCGGCACTGTCGGGCAGGCTCCAGCCCATCATTTCGAGGGCAAATCGGGTACGTTTGGGCTTCACGGCGTCGATCACCTTCCGGCAATTTTCAACGGTAGCCTCAAAAAACTCGTTTGACAGATTTCGAGCGTCGGGGCCTGCCCAGTCGGTGGGGTTAAACGAGCCCGCGATATCAACACAGGTGAGCGCCCCCACGGCCTCTGCCAACGCGAGCCGCTCGGTCACGTACGCAAGGTTTTTTTGACGTTTCTGAGGGTCTGCATCGAGCATATTTACCCAGGCACCCACCTCGGCAATGATTACGTTTTGGGCCGCAAAGGCTTTCTCGATGGCTCGGATCCGGGCCGAGTCGCTCAGATCGACTTTGGGTACGTAGGCAGCGCTGTACTGCAACCGTCGGTGTTCGCGGGCGAGCTCGTCGGGGTCGTCAGATTTCAGAAAAATCGGGCCTCCCAACCGAAGTGCCTTTGGTGTGGTGCCATGGGCGAATGCAGGCGGCAATATAGCCCCGCCTGCCAAAATAGCCGAAGCCTGCAAAAAACGACGACGCGATACCGAAGTCATAAGCATTTTGGGGTTTGTTTTTCAAAGAGATGTCATCTCGTTTAGAGAGATGACATCTCTTTGAAAGATATACTTGCAAAAAAGCCTTCTACTTCAGTTTTAAAACCTCTGAGCCAGCCAGCAAAAAGGCTCCTGTGCCGTACACCTCCCAGCTATCGGCGCTGAAATTACGGCGTGGGTCGGCCCCAATGGGTTGTACCCAGCCCACCCGGCCTTCGGGCGAAACCAGCGCGTTGAGTGCCACCCAGGCTTTCCGAACGGCGGGCAGGTATTGCTTTTTGGGTAAAATACCCTGATTGATCCCCCACGCCAATGCATAGCAGTCGAAGCCCGAGCCCGAAGCCTCGCCACCGGGGTAGGCTGCCGGATCGAGCAGGCTCGACCGCCACAGGCCATCGGGTTGTTGTAAACCCAGCAGGCGCTCGCTCATTTGCTTGTACTGTTCGAGGTAAAACGCCCGGCTTGGGTGCTTCCGGGGGAGTTCGGTCAGGAGTTTAACCAGACCGCCCATTACCCACCCGTTGCCTCGCGACCAGAAAATCTTCTGCCCGTTGGCTTCGCGCTTACCCGTACCATCGGCGGCAATCAGGTACGACGCATCGCGGGCGTACAGCCGCTCTTCATTGTTATACAGGAGTTTGTACGTCTGCCGAAACAACGAGTCGTTGAACGTGAGCAACGACGGGTCTTTCAGTTCGTTGCTCAGCTGGGCCAGCACGGGCGGGGCCATAAACAAGGCGTCGCACCACCACCACGTGATACCATGCTTACGCACCTCGGGGCCCGGCACCTGCCGTAGTTTCTGCACGGTGTCGATGGTGGCCTGAATCATGCGTTTATCTTTTTTGAGCCGGTACAGGTTAATGTACGTCTGGCAAATGGCAATATCGTCGGCATGATCAAACCGGCGGCCGGGTTGCCAGCCGTTGCGTTCGCCCATGGCCATGAGTGAATCCAGAATTTTGGGTGATTTGGTCGTTTCATAAGCCGCCCATACCCCGGCATAAAACGCCCCGTTGGTCCAGTCGGTGAGTTTGTGTTTGGGGTGGGCCAATTGCCAGTCGGTAGCCCGAATCATGACATCGTGGATGTACGCTCGGTCGAACACATTGGGCGTGGCGGTTTGGGCCGAAACAGTCGGCGAAACGAGCGTAATCAGACCGGCCAGCAGGCCGGCAATTGGTAGATACAGGGACTTCATAGAAAGGAGAAAACAGTTGTGATGCAAAGCAACAAGACCTCCCTGATTTACCCGGTCGGGACCTGCGCAACCCGACGGGTATGTACACTCATTTTCGCGCTTTTAGCCACAAAAGCGTTTATAACGATGACATCTTCCCGGCGTACCTTTTTGCAGAAACTGACCGCAGCCTCGGCGCTGGCAGCTTCGGGCACGGTATCGAGCGTGATGGCCCGCTCCGGTGCCCCCGCCTATATTCCTAATCTGAAAAAAGTTAGCCCCAACGACAAAATCCGTATTGCCACCATCGGCATGGGAATTCAGGGCAACTACGACACCATGGCCGCCCTGCGTAACCCCGACGTAGAGCTGGTTGCCGTGGCCGATTTGTACGATGGTCGGCTCGAACACGCCAAAACGGCCTTTGCCAAAGACCGTGATCTGTTCACAACACGCGATTACCGCGAAATCCTGACCCGTTCGGACGTAGACGCCGTGCTTGTTGTGACACCCGACCACTGGCACGATCACATCACGATAGCGGCTCTCAAAGCGGGTAAAAACGTGTACTGCGAGAAGCCAATGGTGCACCATATTAACGAAGGCAAAGCGGTGATTGACGCCTGGAAAAAGTCGGGTAAGACCATGCAGGTAGGCAGTCAGCGGATTAGCAGTGCCGCGTTTCAGGAAGCCAAACGACTGGTGCAGGCTGGTGAGATTGGGGCCATCAACTACATTGAATCCAACAACGACCGGTTCAACGCCATAGGAGCCTGGAACTACTCGGTGCCGCCCGATGCCTCGGCCCAAACCCTCGACTGGGACCGGTTTTTGGGCGATGCTCCCAAACGGCCGTTCGAGGCCAAGCGGTTTTTCCGGTGGCGTAACTACCGCGATTATGGTACCGGCGTGGCAGGAGACTTGTTTGTACACCTCATTACGGGCGTCCATTTCGTGACCAATTCGCTCGGGCCGACGCGCATTTATTCATCAGGCAACCTGGCGTTCTGGAAAGACGGCCGCGATGTGCCCGATGTGATGACGAGTGTGATGGATTACCCCAAAACCGACGCCCACGAGGCTTTCCAGATGGTACTTCGGGTCAACTTTGCCAATGCCGGCAAGATTCAGAACGTAACCCGGATTATTGGCAACGAAGGGCAGATCGAGTTTTCGGAAAACAACCTGATTCTGACCAAGAAAAAGCTGCCTATTGCCCCAGGCTACGGGAATTACGACAGCTTTTTCACATTTACGGAACCGGTGCAGCAGGAGTTTGTACGCCAGTACGACGCCCAGTATCCGCCTGAGACCCGCAAGGCAGAACCCGCCAAAGAGGTGCGGTTCGATTCGCCCAAAACCGACGACGCTCATGCCCAGCATTTTGCCGATTTCTTCAAAAACGTGCGGGCGGGGAGTCAGGGCACCATCGAGGACCCCGTATTTGGTTTCCGGGCTGCAGCCCCTGTATTGGCCTGCAACGAAAGCTATTTTGAGCAGAAAGTAGTGCATTGGGACCCGGTGACCATGACGCAGAAAAATCCATCGGCACCAGCGGCCCGGCCTGGCGTGGCCCGGCCTAACGTGGCCCGGCCCGGCGCGCCCAGCCCTAAGGCAGCCGCTAAAAAACCGGTCGCTAAACGATAAGCAGGTCTCTGGCGGGTTCGTAAGGTCAGGTATTAGCCTAAAAACGAACAATCGAACCCGGCCTGTAGTACCTATTCAGGAGGGACAGTTGGCACCTTGCCCGCTGTCCCTTTTCAGTATCGGGCGATGGCCCCATTCATTTTTTGTTAACTTTCGGACTTCAATCCCGACCCTGCATGTCGGGATCAGACTGACTGTCAATTGACCTATGGCAAAACGCACTCCTGCTTCGGAACCGACCGGGCCTGTAAAGGCTTCTTCTAAAAAGAAAACGGCCCCCGAACCGACTCCCGCCAGTCCACAACCCGAATCTGTCGAAATCGCGGCCCCCAGCGGACCGTACTCCCGCTTTACTGATTTTGACATACACCTTTTCCGCGAAGGCAAGCACACCCGCCTATACGAGAAATTTGGCTCGCACGTGGTAGAGCACAACGGCGTGGTGGGTACCTACTTTGCTGTGTGGGCGCCTTCGGCCCGGTATGTGGCCGTAATGGGCGATTTCAACGGCTGGGATAAAGGCAGCCACCCCATGAATGTGCGCTGGGACTCGTCGGGTATCTGGGAAGTATTCATCCCGCATATCGGCAACGGCCAAACGTACAAGTACTTTATTGTGCACGAAAGCGGTCGGGAACTCGAAAAAGGTGATCCCTACGCGCACCTTTGGGAGGTACCACCCCTCACGGCCTCACGCGTGTGGGACACGTACTACGAGTGGAATGATGGCGAATGGATGCAGAGCCGGAAGGCCAAAAACGCCCTGAACGCGCCTATTTCGGTGTATGAGGTGCACCTGTCGTCGTGGCGTCGCGACCCGTCAAATCCTGAGCGGGAGCTGAGTTATGGCGAAATTGCCGACGCCCTTGTGCCGTATGTGCAGGAGATGGGCTTCACGCACGTTGAGTTTATGCCTGTGATGCAGTACCCGTATGCTCCCTCATGGGGCTATCAGATTACGGGTTACTATGCACCGAGTACCCGGTTTGGCTCTCCGCAGGATTTCATGGCCCTGATCGAAAAACTGCATCAGGCTGGCATTGGGGTGTTTCTCGACTGGGTGCCGAGCCACTTCCCCGGCGACGCGCACGGTCTCTACGAGTTCGACGGGTCGCACCTGTACGAACACCCTGATCCCCGTAAGGGCTACCACCCCGACTGGAAATCGTATATTTTCAACTACGGCCGCAACGAGGTCCGGTCGTTTCTCTTGTCCAATGCCCTGTTCTGGCTCGACCGGTTCCACGCCGACGGCCTGCGCGTTGATGCCGTAGCGTCGATGCTGTACCTCGATTATTCGCGGAATGCGGGCGAGTGGGAACCCAATATGTTTGGTGGACGCGAGAATCTGGATGCCATCTCGTTGTTCAAGGAGCTAAACCTGGCGGTGTACGAGCAGTTTCCCGATGTGCAGACCATTGCCGAGGAGTCGACAGCCTTTCCGGGCGTGTCGCGGCCGGTGTACGCCGGTGGTCTGGGCTTCGGTATGAAGTGGATGATGGGCTGGATGAACGACTCGCTCCGGTACTTTGAGCGTGACCCCGGCTACCGCAAGTTCCATCAGTCGGAGTTTACGTTCAGCACGGTGTACGCGTTTACCGAAAACTTTATGCTGCCCCTTTCGCACGACGAGGTTGTGTACGGCAAGCATTCGCTGGTGAACAAAATGCCCGGCGACGAGTGGCAGCGGTTTGCTAACCTGCGGCTCCTGTTCTCGTACATGTTTACCCACTCGGGCACTAAGCTCCTGTTTATGGGGGGCGAGTTTGGACAAACCGCCGAGTGGAAATTTGATACCAGCCTCGATTGGCATTTGCTCGACCATGCTCCCCATAAAGGCATGGCCGAATGTGTGAAAGCCCTCAATAAGCTTTACCGTTCGGAACCGGCCCTGTTCGACCGGACCTTTACCGAAGATGGATTCGAATGGATTGACACGACGGATCGGGAAAACAGTATTGTGACCTACGCCCGCAAAGGCAACGACCCGGCCGAGGTATTGGTGGTGGTACTCAACATGACACCCGTTCCCCGAACTAACTACCGAATCGGAGTGCCCACAGCAGGTACGTACGTGGAACTGTTCAACTCCGACGACCGGGCTTTTTACGGCAGTGGCGTAGGCAATGCTGAGCCGGTAACAGCACAGGCATCGCCCTGGCATGGTAAAGACAATTCGCTCGAAATCAATATACCACCTTTGGGGGCTGTTGTTCTGAAAGCGAAGGCCTGAGCGGCTTAATCACTAAAATAAAAAGGCAAAACCTACCTTAGCAGGTGGGTTTTGTCTTTTTATGTAATTTGGTGAGTTCTAAATCCGATAGTCGTGACGCCCAACGCTACCCAGACCACTTCCGCACAACCTCAAGACGGCGAAAAGCCGCAGCCGTTAGCCAGTACTCAATCGGTGATGTCGGCCCATGACCAGGAGAAACTACGCGATCTCACCTCACAAAGCTGGAACATGGAGTTGGCCATATCCGGGGTCGCCATGTTTGCCATTTTACAGCTCCCCGAGCTCCTCGACGTTCTGTTTGATTCCTTTCAGTACAATTTCAAGACCCAAACAGAGGGGATGCAGGGGCTGCTGCCGTCTCTGGCTTACAGTATGATCAGAGCCACGGGCAACGTACTCTTTCTGGCGTTTCTGATCAACTTTGTTATGCGGGCTTATTGGGTTGGCTTAGTGGGTCTATTGGCCGTGTATCCGTCTGGAATCCAGTATGATCGGCTACCGTTTATGTCGCAATTTGCCAAAGCAAAACTGGCGGATGACTTCGGGTCGCTCGATGGGTACATTCTCCGGCTCGACCGGCGGTGTAATATCGTTTTCGCATTGGCCTTTCAGTTTGTCTTTCTATTCATCTTTCTGGGGCTGATGTATTTAATGACCCTGTTGGTGTATTCTGTGTTGCGCCCGCTGCTTCCCCCGCCTGCGTGGGAGGTGGTGAAGATCGGAGGGGCTGTTCTTTTAGTCGTTTATGTTGGCATGAGCCTGGTTCTCAGCAATAAAAAGGTAATGGAACACCCGACCGGGACAAAGTTTCATTACCGATATATGAAATTCAACCAGTACCTGATGATGGGTCTCCACAAACCCTCGTCATACATCAGTAACACGTTTTACAGTAATCTGCCACAAAAATCAGTGATACGCACTATGGTCGTGGCGATGAGCCTATTCATGGTTGCATTTATTGTTGAGTACTTAAATGATATTTCCAGGACCAACCCACGCGTTTCTTTCTTTAACAGGAGACATTTGTACTCGGCACGGGTCGATAGCCTGTTTGTAAATACAAGCGTGTACGACAATCTGCGTGATGTGTCTGGGTACGTAGACGTAGCCGCGATTCAGGCCGATGTGATTCGCGAACCCTACATCCGTCTATTTATTGCTTACCCCAAGGCGCTCGATACTCTGTTTACGCGCGTTGCCAAAGAACCTGTCTTGTCGGATATTCTGTCGCGGCAGGAAATTCGCGAACGTTTGGCAGTCTGGAGGAACCGGGAGGTAAATCGCCTTCTACAGATAACCGTTAATGACTCACTGTATGCGCAGCCAGATTTACTTTTTTCGCAGCCCGGTGAACTTCAGCAACGGGGTTTTCAGACGGTTCTGGTACCTTCCAATCTGCGGACAGGCAAAAATATGCTCCGGGTGCGTGTGGTGAGTGGGTCGCCCGAAAAGACGAGGGAGATGATTGCGATCCCGTTCTGGTACGTGCCTGAAAAATAGGACTTAATCCTGCCAGATTCCTTTTTTACAACCCCATTCCATGCGACTACTTTTACCGTTTTTGCTGCTTGGCTTGCTGGTGAGTCTATCAGCTGATGCTCAGTTGGTAACGTTTTCTAAACTCCCTCAATCGTACCAGCTTTATCCCCGCAATGCGCAGTCGGTAGCGAGTGTACCCATAGCCGGGCGGGTGATACAAACAGGCTACAGCCGGGTAGCTGCACACATCTATCGAAACACAATATGGCAGGGGCGTCAGGTACAAACACTTGCTTATACGGGTGGTACGGCCCCGTTTTCGTTGTCGGCTACCATCCCCGCCGAACTGGCTCAGTATCGGGTAAAGGTTTATCTATATCCGGCAAACGCAACGGATTCGGTGCTGGTAGCCGACCGGCAGAATATTGTGGCCGGTGATGTATTCATTATTGCCGGGCAATCCAACGCATCGGCTTACGTACCAGCTGAAGAATACAGCTACCAAAATGAATATGTCCGAACGTTTGGTGTGTACGGGGAGAACTTCAATCTGGGTAGCTACAACCCGGCCGATACGCTCTGGACTACCTGTGGACTGACCCGGTCTACATCGGCAGGGGTATGGGGCATGGAGATGGCCCGGCGTATTATAGAGCAGTATGGGATTCCGGTTTGTATACTCAACGGGGCGGCCGGTGGAGCCGGTATTGAATACCTTAGCGTACGCAATGCGGGCGATCCCATGGATCTGAACACCAATCATGGACGCTTGCTTTACCGGGTGGCTAAAGGAGGTTTGCAGGGTGGGATAAAAGCATACTTTTTTCGGCAGGGTGAAAACGAAACGAGTGGTAATGCGCCAATCTGGCCGAGCAAATTCGAAGAGCTATACAGCAATGTGCAGCTCGACTTGCCGGGTATTAGCCGATTTTACCTGTTTCAGATTCATTTGCTGGGTGGGTTCAACGGAGCAACGGCCGTTTTTCGTGATTATCAACGCCGGGCTGGCGCCATACACGCGCCCATCCGAACCCACGCAACAGTGGGTACAATTGGGTACGATGGTATTCATTTCAGTGCCGCCGGGTACGCACAAACGGGTGCTGAGGTGTTTCGGCTCGTAGCCCGCGATTTTTACGGATCGACCGATACCGACCAGATTACCTCACCCAATGTGCAGAAGGTCTACTACACCAATGCCGCCCAAAGTGAGCTGGCCATTCAGTTTGAAGAAGGGCAACAAATGGTTTGGCCGGCCGATACTACCGTGCTGGACTACTACGGCAATCCGCTTACCCACGGGCTTCGCGATTGGCTCTGGCTCGATCAACAGGCCGGGCGCGTGGTGGCTGGTCGGGCTGTTGGAAATCAATTAATCCTGACGCTCGATGGCTCCCGTAGTGAGCAGAAAATGGCGTATCTACCGCCCAACTACGGAAATGGACAACCGCAGGCCGGTATTGCACGGGCTTTTCCGGGGCCGTTTATCCGAAACCGTCGGGGTCTGCGGGCGTTCAGTTTCTGGGAGGTGCCTATCGCGGCCCCGTTAGCTCCGCTTACAGGATTGGTTGCGACGGTAGTTTCTGGGACTGCTGTTCAGCTTACCTGGACCGATCATCCGGCTGAACAAGCATATATTCTCGAACGGAAACGACCCTTTGACCCCACTTTTCTGACGTTGGCACAGGTGCCTGCCAACACCACATCGTTTACCGATCTCTCCACCAATTATAACGTTACCTATCAGTACCGGCTTCGGGCTGTAACCCCACAGGCCGAGGCTGCCGCCGAAGCGTCGGCCACAATTGCCTGCCCGTCGGTAGGTGAGTTGGTCAGTGTGAAAACGGGCGGCTTCTCCGATGCCGCCACTTGGAACTGTGGCCGCGTGCCTACCGTAGCCGACCGGGTCCGCATCAGTGCGGGGCACCGGGTTGAAGTAGGGCAATTGGTGACAGTTGGGCGGTTGACGGTGGCTGGTACGCTACAATTTGGCGCAGGCGGTCAGGTCAGAATTGCTCCGTAGCCCGATGCTACTGACCACCCACCTGCGAGAGCGTACGAGGTAGTCGACTTTGATACAGGCTGTCGGCGGTGCTCACAAGCATTCCGCACATGAGGTCGGCGTGGGTGTTGGTGATTAGGTGACCCGCGTTGGGCAGCAAATGAAACCACGCTTTTTTGTTCGCGAGCATCCGCTTGGCAAAGGCTAGATTCCCCTGATCGATGAGCCAATCCTGCGCTCCCTGGACCACGGTTACAGGTGCCTGTACCTTCGACCAGTAGGGCAGTAGCCCCCGGAGTTGGTTGGCATGAGCGTATTTTTCGTAAGTCGCTAAGTTCAGCGACCGGGGCAGAAACGCCTGAATAAACGGCAGTCGGCCCCATTTGGAAAACCACCAGAACTTTTCGCGGTCGGGGTCGATAGCGGGCGAAATCAGGAACAGATGCCCTACTTTTTCGGGCACCAGTGTTGCTACGCGCACGGCAATGGGTGCCCCAAATGACCGGCCCAGTACAATGGCAGGTTGCCCCGAGCGATTGAGTGAAAGTGCCTTGGTGATGCTACGAGCCTGAAAGTCGATGCTCATGCGCGTACGGAGGTGCCGGGCGGGGCGACGTTGCCGCGATTTGCCGTACCCCGGCCGTTCTACCACCAACATCTGAAACCGCTGTTGCAGATAAGGGTCATCCATGGTGCGCAGGTACCCGTACCAGTTGCCAGGTGCCCCATGAATGAGAAGCAAAGGGGGAAGGGTATCGGCCCCGAGCGTAGCCACGAAGAGCTTGGTACTGTCGTCTTCGATCGTGTAAAATGTAGGCCGTGCTGTTTTGCCCGCGTAATGCTGCCGAATCTCACGCTCGGTCATACTAAAACGTCGGAAGCAACCCGTTAGGCAAAGTAGAAGAAGCAGGCAGCAGACAATTGGTTTCATTGAACGTGTCGCTTATTGGTACGGTAAATCTGACTCCTGAAAACGTTTGAGGCAAAAGAAAGCGCCAAACGCTATCTATCGGTATCGAGCATTAAAATAGGCCAAACTCCGATAGGTTGTCCCTAAAATAACGAAAGTTGGCCGCTTTTCTGCTCGTGATTGAGCAACCATTGTTTGCGCCAAAGGCCTCCGGCGTATCCGGTCAGGCTACCATCGGAGCCAATAATGCGGTGGCAGGGCACCACTATCCAGAGGGGATTTTTGCCGTTCGCGGCAGCAACCGCCCGAATGGCTTTCTCGTCGCCGAGCGTGCGGCTAAGGCTTAGATACGAGCGAGTTTGTCCGAAGGGAACATCAAGTAGGGCTTTCCAGACCCGTTGCTGGAAATCGGTGCCGGATGGGTTCAGCACCAGATCGAACGCCATGAGAGTACCGGCAAAATATGCCTGCAACTGATCAACGCCAGCCTGAACGGGGGCCGGAACCACGCCAGGAAGAACATCTGTAGGCGCTTCAGTGCAGGTGATACGGGTAATTCCGTGATCGTTGCCCCAAACTGTAACCCAACCCAGGGGCGAATCAAATCCGGCACTAAACATGGTATTGTGTGAACGCAAAGCGGAAAAAAGCCCAGTGTAGGCTTACTCTGAAAAGTGTGTTTTCACAATGTCGTCGAGCATTTGCCGGGTCAATGGCTTGCTTTTATAGCCGTTTACTACGCCATGCCGGTGCGCCCGGTGCTCATCGTCGGGGTTGAGCGAGGTTGTGAGCATCATCAGCACCACCTTGGCATGGTACACGGGGTCCAGCTTTTCGTACTCTTCCAGAAATTCAAACCCATTCATGCCGGGCATATTGATATCCAGCAAAATAACGTCAGGGCTACAATAATTCGTCGACGAAGTATCGACCAGATACTGCAGGGCCTGATGCCCGGTTTCGGCCACTTTTACGGTATCGCAATAGCCTGAGTCTTCAATAATCATCCGGTGCAAAAAGTTGTCATCGGGATCATCATCAACCAGTAAAATACAACGAATGGGTTTCGACATCACAGAAATGGATTACTAATAAGTAATCAGGGATAAAAGCAGGTAGTTACTAACTAATCCGAATAAGACAAAGTTACCTAAAATTGATTCTCAAATGCCACCGGTAGCTCATAACCTCCGCCTATTTCGAGCAGACATCATGCCGCTCACAGCGTAAAAACCGATAATTGGTTGTTCGAGAATGCATTACTCAACGGATTGGGCTCCGTGTAAACTGGTTTATTGCCCATAAAATGTAGTATGATCAGTTACATTACTACCCTATGAGTAAAAATAGCCAGCAGACAAGCTCACTTGCTGGGGGCGAATTTCAGAATACGCCCTTCGGCATGGTCGCAGAGGTATAGCTCGTTCCGGGCATCTTCGCCAAAAGCCGAAATGGTCCCCGCCCGGTTGAGCAGCAGCTGATTCGTAGCTTTCCCACCCGTAGGGCTTCCATCGGCTGTAAGAGCCCATACTCGCCCACTGGCATAGTCGGCGTAAATGTATTTGCCGATCAGCGCATCGTGGGCCTTACCCCGGTACACTTGCCCGCCCGTTACCGATACATCGCCGTTGTCGTGGCTGTATTGCCAGATGGGGCCAATCACGGCCGTGGTGCTGTTTCCCTCCCGGTTGTAGGTCGATTGGCCTTCCTTGATGCGCCACCCGTAGTTGCCGCCCTTTCGGATAATATCGATTTCTTCGAGCTTGTTCTGACCTACATCGCCTGCCCAGAGCCGCCCCTGCCCATCAAAACTGATGCGCCAGGGGTTACGCAACCCGTACGCGTAAATTTCGGGTAGTGCATTCTGCGCATCGTCGACAAAGGGGTTGTCTTTCGGAATCCCATAGTTGCCTTTGTCGGCGGCATTCACGTCGATGCGCAGAATCTTGCCCAGATACGACTGCCGATTTTGCCCGTTGTTTTGTGGGTCGCCCCCGCTGCCACCATCGCCGGTGGCAATGTACAAGTACCCATCGGGTCCAAACAGCACCTTGCCCCCGTTATGATTTGAGTAGGGCTGCTTGAACTTCAGCAAAACGGTTTCGGTAGCCGGGTCTACGGACGGGGCTTTGGCGGATGCCGCCTTAAACCGACTGATCACCGTTTCGCGGGGGTTATTCTTCGTATAGTTGACGTAGAAATAGCCGTTTTTCGCAAACTGCGGATGAAACGCAAGGCCCAGCAGGCCCATTTCGCCACCTGAGGTTACCCGGTTTTTGATGTCGAGGTAGGTGTCGGCAGACGCTACGCCCGCGTTATTATCAAATTGGCGGATTCGGCCTTCCTGTTCTACTACGAAGACCCGATTGGTGCCGTCATTTGCGTGCGTAAATTCAACGGGTTGCTCGAAGGTCAGTTTGGGAAAGGCGTTAACGGCCTCAACAGGCGCGGCTTTGGCCGCAGGGGCTGGCGTCGAAACGACTGCGGCCTGAGTCGGTTGTGAATCTTCGGACGACCCAGATCCACCGCAGGCCGTGGCAATCAGCGACGAAACGCCCGCTGTAGCTGCCAGTGACAGAAACAATGTGGATATGGCTTTATAAATCATGACTTTGTTGGACTTCTCCGTATTTTTACCGGTGTGGCAAGGCAAAAGTGAAGCCATTACTGTTAACAAAGTCACAGAATACCGCTAATCGCCCCAAAAACCTACCAATCAACGGAACAGCTGCCCCCATAAACCGCGTTACCGCCCCATAAGGTGTTGGGAATGTTCCTCAGTACGGGGCAGCGAATCCACTATTCTTGTCACAGCATGACAACTTCTGACCAAACCAACGATCTGCTTGAGTACCTCCGTCAGCAACGGGATTTGTTTCGGTATCGGCTACCGTCGCGGCCCGACGCGGGTCGGTTCATCGATCAGTTGATGCGGTTCCTGTTTCCGGTCACGCAGGATTGCCAGTCGGCTACGCAGGATGTAAGCCGCACGTACGCTCAGCTCAATGACCAGTTGGTGTGTCTGATGCGGCCACTTTCCGGGCACCTGCACCAGGCTCCCGAAGAATTGTCGATGTTGTTTTTTGAACAGCTCCGATCTATTTACGATGATTTGCTGTACGATGCCCGCGCCATTGCCGACAACGACCCGGCTTCAAAAGGGTTTGAAGAGGTGATCGCCGTATATCCGGGGTTTTACGCGATTGCCGTGTACCGGTTTGCGCACGCCTTGTTGCGGCTCAATGTACCCTTGCTCCCGCGGATGCTAACCGAATATGCTCACGGGCAAACGGGTATTGATATTCACCCCGGAGCCCGGATTGGGCGCTCGTTTTTTATTGATCACGGCACGGGGGTCGTGATTGGTGAAACCACCGTGATTGGCGAGAACGTGAAGGTGTATCAGGGTGTCACGCTGGGCGCAACGCATGTAGCGAAGAATATGGCCCAGAAAAAACGGCACCCGACCATTGAAGATAACGTGGTGATTTACGCCAACGCCACCATATTGGGAGGCAAAACCGTGGTGGGTCACGATTCGGTTATTGGCGGTAACGTGTGGCTTACGAACAGTGTAGAGCCCTATTCACTGGTGTACCACCAGAGTCAGATTGAAGTACGGACGAAAGAAGTGGAGTAGGGGCAACCCGTTTGCCCCATTTTTAGCTGTTTATGGCCCGAAGTACGTTGGCTTCTAAGGCTTCATAGGGAAGATACCCCCGTGCTACGAGGTACAACTGATCGCCATTGCCTACAATCACCGATGGAAACCCGTTGATACCGTAGCTCGCTACTAAACCAAACTCCTGCTCGGTCTGCTGACGAATGGCCTCGTCGCCAATATGGGCCACAAATTCCTCCGGGTCGATACCGTAAGGCTCCACCAATGGGCCATAGTTGGCGTCCACGTTTAAGTCCATGCCGTCGAAATGGTGAGCTCGTTGCAGATCGGCGGCAAACTGGATAGCGCGTTCGGGCAAAATAGCTTTAAACAGCGTCATGGCCGCGCCGGGCTTCGTGGAGTCCGAGATGTAGTCATCATCGAGCAGCAGTCCATTGAGGTATCCATCACCAAACCGGATTCCCGTACGTTCTTCAACGGTTTTGTAGGCCCCCTGAATGTAGGTACGCATTTGGCGGAGTGGCCCAATCCGGTTCCCTGTAATCATGCCACCACTCAGCACCGTGAAATCGATCTGATCGCCGTAACGGTCGTGCAGTTGCCGAATAACGGGGCTAAAACCGTAGCACCAGCCGCAGAGGGCGTCGTACACGTAAAGAAGAGTAGGCTTTGCCATTTATTTCAGACTGCGGGCAAACCGGCGCATCGCTTCCTGATACACCTGCTGTGACTGTTCGACCGATTGCTGTCCCTTGAGCATCATGGCCAGGGTAATCATTCCGTGCGAAATCGACCACCATTCAAAATATAGGCGTCGAATACTCTCCTTCGATTTGGGAATAAACGAGAAGATAATGTCTTGCACGAGCGACGATACGGCCTGCGTCTCCTGCCCTTCGTGTACGGGCAAGGCACAGAACGCGCCGTTGAGGTTGTACATGACCTGATAGATTTCGGGTTGCTTTACGGCAAACTCCCACTGTACCATCGAGATCTCATACAATCGTTTTTCGGGGTCCCGGTACAGTTTGGTAATCCGTTCATACTCATTCCGCAAATGCCGAAACCCTTCCTGCCGAATTTCATCGAGCAGCACATCCTTACTGTCGAAGTATTCGTAAACGATGGGGGCACTGTATTCTATTGCGTCCGCTATTTTGCGAATGGAAACCGCTTGCCACCCTTCCCGGCGGGCAATGTCTTTGGCCGTCGAAACAATGCCCGAACGGGTTTGTTCGCGGTTGCGCTGCTTGCGTTCCAGAACTTCCATACAAGATCCGTATAGCTCAGTTAACGGTGTTAAACTGGCTGAAAGTTACCAGTTTAAGTTTTTACAACCACACACAATGCAATAATTATTAAAAAAGTACAATCAATTGCTTTTTTTCTGCCTCACTTTCCATAAAATAGCCTAAAAATGAACAGAGATTCCAGCGTAAAGTATGGGCCGGAAAGCTGTCATAAAGGGCATCTTTATGAGTGAAAATACGGATGTGTATGACCCAGATTTCAGGCTTTCTCGGCTACAATCCAGGCCCCCTCATCGCCTACCATAAAGGGTTCTAAATGAACGGTTCCGTACACCGCTTCGACCGTTAGGCCAACCTGAGACAGCAACCGCGAAAGCTGGGCGAGGGTGTACACGTAATACACTGCCGTGCGCTGCACCGACTCTACCGAACCGTCGGTATGGGTCTTTAAATACGTGAGTTGCTGATGGATGCTGCCCTCCAGTGGTTCGTATTGGTTTTCGACCAGTACCGTCATGTCGTCGCCAACGGGCATCCAGTTACGCTCCTGAAAATCAGGAAGCACCACTTCGGCCACCATGCTCGAATGCACCAGTAGTCGCCCGCCCGGCCGCAGCAGGTGGGCAATGCGCTGCAGGAACGCGAGCATATCGGGGTAAGGGAAAAAGCAAAAACTGTTGCCCAGGCAATACGCAGCGTCGAAGGTCTCGGTATCATCGGCCAGGGCCGGGGTAGTCAGGAAGTCGGCCTGAATAGCGCGGACGTCGAGTTTCTCGGTTTTAGCGGCCGCTTTCAGAGCTGTTATGTATTCCTCCGAAATATCGACAGCGGTCATCTGGGCACCCATGCGGGCGAGGGGCAGCGTGTGTCGGCCGTAGCCACAAAACACGTCGAGCACCCGGTCGTCGGGGCCAAACGACAGGGTTTCTACAATCATCTCCAGATCGAGCTGGTTTTGCTCATCGGTCTGGGCGGCCTGCCAGGCTTGTTGGGGCAAGCCGTGAAAAAAAGTTTGGTACCAGGACATAAGCAGTGGCAGTAGGCAGTGAGCAGTAGGCAGTAGGCAGTATCATTCACTGCCTACTGCCTACTGCCACTGCTTACTGTAAGGTGTTTAACGTTTCGCGTACGGCCTCGAAGCTGGGCACTTCGCCCGCGTTTTCGAGTACCTCAGCGTGTTGTATAGTGCCGTTTTTGTCAATTACGAAAGCGGACCGCTTGCTTACCCCTTTCATGCCGAACACAAACGTGTCGTAAAGGCTTCCGTACGCAGCCGAAACCTCTTTGTTAAAGTCAGAAAGAAGGGGGAACGGCAGGTTCTGCTCCTCTTTGAACCGGGCCAGGGTGAACGGCGAATCGACCGAAACGGCCAGAATCTCGGCATTGAGGTTCTGGTACGTGGCAATGTTGTCGCGAAGTTCGCAGAGCTCGGCAGTGCAAACGCTGGTAAAAGCGAGCGGAAAGAACAGGAGAACTACATTCTTGCCGGTGTAGTCCTGAAGAGATACCTCTTTTTTATCGGAGTTAAATAACGTAAATGAGGGGGCTGTTTGGCCTACCATAAGTGGGTTGCATTTTTAGTTTGTTGGCAAAGGTATAGCCGGAGGGCTAAAAAATTGCTTATTTCGCAACGCCTAAATCGATACGATACGCTATGCAGACTTATTGGGGTATTGACCTGGGAGGAACCAAAATCGAAGGGGTGGTCCTTTCGAGCCCATCGCCCGACGCTATTGTTCTTCGGAAACGAATTGATACCGAAGCCCATAAGGGGTACGACCATATTCTGAGCCGGATTGAGCTTTTGGTCGATATTCTGCGTGTCGAAACGGGGTATCAGCCCGAACACATTGGCTTTGGTACCCCCGGTACGAATGACCCTACCACCAACACGATGAAAAACTGCAATACCACGGTGCTCAACGGCAAACCGATGGTGCAGGATTTGGCCCGGCGGCTGGCTGTTCCTATTACCGTCGCCAATGATGCCAACTGTTTCGCCCTGGCCGAAGCAACTATGGGCATTGTGCCGGAGGTTATGCCCGACTTTCGGTGCGTGTTTGGGGTGATTATGGGTACGGGTGTCGGCGGAGGAGTTGTGTTCAAGACAAGTGCCGACAGCAAGCCGATGGTACTGGGTGGCTTACACGGAATTGGGGGCGAGTGGGGGCACAATATCCTCGAAGAAAACGGCTACGATTGCTATTGTGGTAAGCGCGGTTGCAATGAGCAGGTGCTTTCTGGACCGGCTTTGCAGCGGTTTTATTACGAGCAATGCGGGGAGGAACGCAAGATGAAAGAAATCATTGAGCGTCATCGGCAAGGCATTGACCCCGTAGCGACCCAAACGTTCGAACGGATGCTGGAATACTACGGTCGGTCTATCTCAACCATTATCAATGTGCTCGACCCCGACGCGATTGTGCTCGGCGGGGGAGTCGGTAACGTCGATGAACTGTATACTGAAGGGACCGAACGGATTAAAAAGTATATTTTTAACAACGGGGTAGTTCGGACGCCTATTTTACGGCCCAAACTGGGCGATAGCGCCGGGGTATTTGGGGCAGCCATGTTGTAAAGATAAAGTGACCAATTATCAGAAATTGAATTGACTCTTGTGCCATTTCTGGAGCTTTAGGTTAATTTTTACTTTTTGGTAAGCAAAAGATAAGGACTGACAATACTTTGATATTATATCGTGTATGATAGATTTGTAACCGGTTAATAAAATAGATCGTATCAATTTCGCGGATCTATCCTGAACCCTACCACCATTCTATGCCTAATCGTCGGCAATTTGTAAAACAGCTCTCAGTAGGGCTGTCGGCAGCTTCTATGCTACCTATCGTCGATTCGATAGGGGCTACCGTGCCTGCGTCAGTAAACAGTCATTTGTTCGCTAAGTCGCTTCTGACAGCCCAGGGAATTGGGCAGCCGCAACAAATCTGGGTAACGGAGCTCTACCCGTTCTGCCCCGAACAAGACTCAACCGCTTATTTACAGAATCGTCTGCAGCAGGGCTTGCAGGCTGTAAGCACGTTGCTCGGTCAGCCGGTGCCGTCATTACCAGCCATGCCCGAACCAGTGATGGGTTCGCAGGCCGTTTCGTTTCAACTGGCTGGTACGTTGGTCCATTGGCGAGGTCAGGCGTTACACGGCTCTGTACCGGGCAATACTTCGCACCAGCTTCAAATCTTCGGCGATAAAGGAGTACTTACCCTGACCGATCATTTCAAGGTATTAAGCTGCGTCGATTTCCGGGGTAAATCATTGTTGGGCACCGATACCGAAACACCGGGATATCCAGTGCTACCGAATTCACTCGTTTAACGGCTTATTGACCTTTTTTTACACTGAGCCCACGCCCTCAGACGCCTACACATTCGTTCGCTAACCACTACAAACTTATTTTTTCGTATGCCATATATCGGTGAAATTCGTCTGTTTGCCGGTTCATTTCCACCCGTAGGCTGGGCCTTCTGCGATGGACAACTGATACCGATTGCAGAGAACGACGCACTCTTTATACTGATTGGTACTACCTACGGGGGGGATGGACAGGAGACTTTTGCTTTGCCCGATTTACGAGGGCGGGTTCCTATGCATATGGGTACCCGCAACGGAGTAACCTATACAATAGGGGAGCAAGGTGGGCGGACAGAGGTTGTGCTTAGCCTGAATAATATTCCGCCCCATACCCATCCGTACACGTATCAGCCTATTGCATCAAGTAGTGCTGGTATCTCGGGGAGTCCGCAGGGTAATTACTACGCTGGTTCAGGTCGAAAAGCGTTCTACCGAAGCCCTACGGCCAATACAGCCAATATGGCAAACATCGGGAACAATACGGCAATTCAGACCGGTCCTAACCAGGATGGAGGAAACCTCCCGGTCAATATTATGCAACCCTACCTGACGGTTAGTTTTATAATTTCGCTTTACGGACAGTATCCCCAGCAATCCTAACTTTCTCCTTATGGATATCACTTCGTTCGTTGCTGAGATTGGTATTACCGCCAGTAATTTTGCCCCTACAGGATGGGCCCTTTGTAATGGCCAGATTTTACCTATTTCTCAGAATACGGCCCTGTTCTCTCTATTGGGTACTTTCTATGGGGGCGATGGTAAGTCGACGTTTGCGCTACCCGACCTGCAGGGCAGGGTACCTATACATCAGGGGCAAGGCCCCGGGCTTTCTCAGTTCTTTATAGGACAAGAAGGTGGGGCTCAAGTCGAAACGCTTATCCCAGCTCAGATCACGCCCCATGGTCATTCAGCTGCCGATGCGGTGTCGTTGACACAGTTGGCAACAACCGATTTAGGCAATAGCGCATCGCCAGCCGGGCGGGCCCCTGCCCAAACAGGCACTGATAATCGGTATGCGGCCACGTCAAATGGTAGCATGGCCCCCTACACGCTTCAGGTAGGGTATGCCGGTGGAATCAATGCCCCTTTTTCAATCATGCAACCCTCGCTGACGTTAACGTTCTGCATCGCTCTGCAAGGCGTTTTCCCTCCCAGAGGTTAACCGGAACCTGTTATGAATGATAATCCTTTTTTAGCCTCAATCAGTATGGTCGCATTTAATTATGCGCCACAAGGTTGGGCACAGTGTAATGGTCAGATTTTGCCGATCAATCAGAATCAGGCTCTATTTTCTCTTTTGGGAACTACCTACGGTGGGGATGGACGGGTAAACTTTGCGTTGCCCGACTTGCGGGGTCGGCTTCCCATGCATTGGGGCGACAACTTTATTCTCGGTCAGGTGACGGGAGCAACTACGGCTACGCTCAATATCAGTAATCTGCCAGCCCATACGCATGATTTAACCTTTAGGCCCCCCTGCAATACCGGGCCAGGAACAACCAACAATCCGACCGGTGCGTTTCCGGCGGCAACCACTACGGGCAGCTATGGGCCTAATGCTGATGTGAATCTGGCTGTTGGGTCAACCCTGTCAAATACCGGATCGGCCGGGGGGGGGCAACCCTTTACCACCATGCAGCCCTACACCGTCATCAATTTCGTAATTGCCTTGCAGGGAGTGTACCCAACCCAAAACTAATTGCTGCCCATGAAACTTGGCGTTTTGATACCGCACTCGTCGCTTTACCCGTCGTTGGCATTCGATGTGGTAGAAGGCATACGGGCCGGGTTTGCCAGTAATGGGCTGGCTGAGGTGACACTGGTGATTGAGAACATCGGGCTTGGCCTCGATACTGAACAACTACGCGATAAAACTCAGAAGCTTTTGCTTCAGGATGGTGTCGATATTATCGTGAGTCTGATGAACCGGCGAACCGTTGAAACCATCGTTCCGCTGGTGGCCGGGGCCAATCGGTTGCTGCTTGTGCTCGAAACACTGGGTGAATTTTTTCTGGATTTACCTCGCCACCCGGCGGTCTTATTTCACTCGCTGCAGTTTTGCCTGAGTACCCGGCTCACCGCCCGAAAAGCCGTTCAGAATGGGCAGAAAGGAGTTATACAGGCTTGTTCGTTTTATGATGCGGGGTACTTACAGGGGTATGCCTTATCGCAGGGAGTTGTACCTAATGGCGGGCATATGGTGCAGTACTTCGTGAGCTCGCACAAGCCGCAGGAGGTCACATTTGATGCGCTGGTGGCTGGCATGCAATCTGGTGAGGGACAGGCCGTGGTCGCCTTGTATGCAGGCGATATGGCAAGTCAGTTTTTGCAGGCTTACCCAACGCTGCCGGGGCGTTTGCCGCTTTGGTTGGGGCCCATGCTACTGGAAGAAACCATGTTGCGCAATGTGCCTTACACAGGTTTGGAGGCCCAAGGTCATACGCCCTGGTCACTGCAACTGGATACGCCCGAGAATGCAGCGTTTATAGGGGCTATGCAACAGCGAGGGCGGCAGGCAAATCTGCTATCGTTGCTGGGCTATGAGGCCGGTTTGATTCTAACATTTTACGACGGGTTACTCCGGCAAACGGGCTACCCAGGTGCTGAACACGCGTCGGCACTTGCCCAATATACCTTTACCGGGCCGCGGGGGGCTGTAACGTTCGACCCCGAAACGCGCTACTCATTCGGGCCGCAATACAGGGCTACTCTGGCCGGTACCGAAGCAGAGTACACCCAACTCGCTAACCTAACCGAAGAGCCCGACTGGCAGCAGGATCGGGCTATGTTTCTGGCGGAGCCGCCTGTGGGGCAGCATACCGGCTGGAACAACATTTACCTCTGCATATGAGACCGTCACGCCTTTCCTTCAGACTATGACAACAATCCGCTACCGCTTTCTTCTGATAACCGGCCTGCTCTGCATATGGGCGGGGCTTAGGGGCATCCGTGCCCAGACAATTCCGGCCCCAACCAACGTTCTGGGCGTTGGCGATGTCATGATTACTGCCTACAACTCGTCGGACGACAAGTGTAATGGTAGCAGTGTAAACGATCAGTTTGTGTTTATACCACTGAAGGATCTGGCAGCGGGTACGGTTATATATTTCACCGATTATGGGTGGGTTAGTGGGGGCGGTTTTCAGAGCCGCCGGGTAGCCAGCCCGGCCAATAACGGAACCGGTTCGGGTGGTACCAATGATGGTATAATTTCATGGACAACCTCCGTGAGCGTAGCGGCCGGTACCCAAATCGCCATTCGGTGTAAGTACAGCCCGTCGGCTTCGCTCGGTACAGCAGCCGGTGTTGAAACAGCCGCCCTTCTGGCTACTAATTCACAGCCTCCCTGTACCGATACCTATTATATGGATCTTTCGGATGGGTCTCCCGATCAGATTTTTGCCTACCAGGCAGCATCGCCACGGGCACCTAACCCAACCGTTCTGACGGGGGTGTTGATTCGGGGCGAAGGCGGCTGGAACAGTACACTCTTTGATAGCTCCCCTCCCAATTCGAGCAGCTCAACGCTGCCATCGACGTTGGTAATGGGTAATTCGGCCTTTGAGCTGTCGGTACCCGATCCACCCGATAACGTCTATTTCTTTAACTTCCTGTACAACCTTGCCAAGTACGATTGTGCCAATCCAGGCAACATTACATTGGGTTTTCCGAAACAGTTGCGGCAGTCGGTTTATGCCCGTGCCACCGGCAATAACCCAACCGCTCTCCGTTGGACGTACCCAACGGGTGGAGGCTGTGATGGCTTTATCTATCAGCCCAACCCCAATCTCGATTGCCCTCAATCGGCGATTCCGACTGGTTTTACCATGCCCAATGCCTGTGTGTTCACGGTATTGCAGGTGAAAATTACGGCGCAACCCCAAAGCCGGACGATATGCTCGTATCAGCAGACCCAGTTTGCTATCACGTCGCAGAATGCACAAACGTACAAATGGCAAGTGTCTCCCAATGGAACTTCCTGGACCGACCTGACCGACGGGACCGTGTATAGCGGGGTAACCTCACAAACCCTGACGGTACTCAGTGCGTCGGGGCTGCACAATACCCGGTACCGGTGCATTGCCATGGAGCCCACCGAACCCTCGTCGGTAACATCGCTGACGGCCTTGCTCACCGTCAACGATCCGCCCCAGGCTTTGGCTCTCACACCCAGTGGTCCCATCACCTGTACGGCTCTGAGCGTATCTCTCACGGCCAGTACAACTACGCCATCGACCACGTTTGCATACACCGGCCCCACGGGCCCCATTGGGGTTGCCAACAACATCCGGGTATTCACAACGTCCGCGCCTGGTCTGTATTCGGTAACCGCTACGGCACCAAATACCTGTACCAGTACGGCATCTACCACTGTTCTGCTCGACCAGACCCCGCCGGCAGATCCGTTATTGGCGGTAGACGGTGTGGTATCTTGTACCGGCTCGGCTACCCTCACGGCCAGTACTTCCACCACGGGCTCCTTTGGGTATCAGTTCCGCAATGCCGGGGGAGTGGTTGCAGGGTCGGGCAATATCCGGATCGTGAATACGCCCGGAATTTACTCGGTGGTGATTACGTCAAATACCAACGGTTGTACGAGCGTTGCCGCCAATACGGTACTTCCTGATTTGGTACCTCCTCAAACCGTTACCCTCTTGGCGAGTAGCACCGTTCTGACTTGTGCTATCCCGTCCGTAACGATGACGGCGGGGAGCACTACCGCCGATGTGGTGTATAGTTTCCGGGGGCCTTCGGGCGTGTTGGGAACCCAGTCGACGGTTAATACCCGGGTTATTTCGAGTCCCGGTACCTACTCGGTAACGGTAACAGGGCCCAATGGGTGTACGACTTTGCAAACGACTTCGGTCACGCAAAATACCCTGACGCCGGCCATCTCGGCTACGTCGGTTACGCCCGCACTTGTTTGTGCGGAGCAACCCTTTACAGTGGGGGTAACTGCCACGGGTGGGGTAGACGGACTGTCGTATAATTGGGTGGAAACGACAGGGAGTGGGGCTGCCCAATGGACGGCAAATGTGCCTTCTCCGGCCCACAATACGGCTTCTGTAACTATACCTGGTACACTGAATACCCTGACGGCTAATGGTCGCAAAGTGTACAGTTATACCGTGACCGATAATGCGTCGGGCTGCTCCGTTACAGGATCGGTGAGTGTGAGTGTAACCGCCATTGCGTTTGCGGCAGCCCCTACATTGGTTTCTACCAGTACTGGGCCGGGCTTGCCGTTTGTAGTAACGTACGCACCGGCTGCGTGTAGTTTCGTAAACCCAACGGCCTTTACGGTGGAGGTTTCGGACGGAAACGGTGTTTTTGGAGTCAACTCAACCACCGTTACGCCCTCCAGCAGTACCGCCAGTAGCCTAACGTTTACCATTCCTGCCGCCCTGGTATCGTCGGCGGGGTATCGCCTGAAGGTGATTTATAACGGCTCGGTGTACAGCCCGGCTAGTTCGTCGTTTACGGTGAGTAGCTTGTCGATCACGGCTTCACAAACGACCGCTTGCGTTGGCCAGACCATTCAGCTTACAGCCAGTGGATGTCCAAGTCCCAACGTTGTCGTTTGGTCGACGGGTGAGCAGGCCCCCTTTATTATTGTGAGCTTGACCGCCACCACTACTATCTCAGCCTCGTGTGTAATGCCGTCAGGTGCAGCACGTGTTGCTACACCGGCGGCATCTGGGCTGGCTAAGCCAGGTGCGGTCGGTAAACCACTTGGATTAGCTTCTCCAGCCGAAAACCGGCGTTTATTGGGGGCGCCGGGCGGTCGATAAATGCTGCTCGTATCTGTACAAACGCCAGTGCCCTGTGGGGTGCTGGCGTTTTGTTTTGCGTAAAAAGCATAAACCAACCGGTAAAAGTGGGGTTGTACTATAAGAACTAACTATATCGACGTTATGCAGTATAATGATTTTTTGCACGTAGCGAAGGAGCAACTGGGCGTACAAACGCAGGATGAGGTAATGAATATAAGCCGGGCTTTTCTGCACACACTCACCGACCATATGGCGGGTAATGCGGCCGATAAGCTAGCGTCGCAGTTGCCCGCTCCTCTGGCCGATGTGATCAAAGAAATCAAACCGGAAGATCGCGACCAGGGCCAACGCTTTTCCTTATCTGAGTTTTACGAGCGGGTAGCCGACCGCGCCGGAGTTGTCGACGAGCAGGGACAGCATTACACACTGACGTTTATGAAGTTGCTCGGACAACTGGTGACAGCGGGCGAGATTCATAAGCTTAGGCTGACTCTGCCTGATACGTACGCGCCTTTATTTGAAGACGTGGTTGGACTTCAGGAGAAAACGAGCTGAATGGGCGGGCTGGTGAATCCGAACGAACTCGTATGCCCAACATCTTACCGAATCCAGACCGCGGTTGATTGTCGACCGGTCGGCGTTTCGAGCGTTAGTACGTAACGGCCGGGTGGAGTATGCCCCAGGGGAACCGACAGGGTTTGCTCGCCCGCCCGTACAGGTACACTGGTAAATTGTAAAACCGATTGGCCCAGGCTTGAGTATAGGTGGATGCTCGCCCGCCCGGCCTGGGGAGCCGTAAACCGGATGGAAAGTTGGTCGGAAGCAGGGTTGGGAAATACCACCAGCGTGCTTTCGGCAGAGGGCTCATTGCCCGTTACCAGTGTAGTAGAAGTAACGGTTTTCAGAATCCAATTGTCGGGGTCGAGAACCACGCCGGTAGGGGTTCCCTTGGCGGGCAACGTAAAATACTGGTCGGCCTGATCGTTAAATACGGTTAACAGGGTGTCGCCGGCCGACGATTGAACCCGCAACTGAACGGGCATAGTAAACGAGCCGGGGCTCGATGAGCGCGGTGCCTGCTGAATACGCACCCGAACCCCTGAACTGTTGGCCTGTGGGCTGTTCGACCAGGCAACGGTATAGGCCGGATGCCCCTCTCCATATACCCACTGCCTGAAAAAGTAATCTAATTTCCTGCCCGAAGAGGTCTCGACAATACGTTGTAGATCTTCCGTTACAGCCGTGCCATACGCCACTGTTGGATCGGCGGCATAGGCCCGGATAGCTTTGAAAAAAGCGGCATCGCCCAGTACTCCGCGTAACATATGCAGTACCGTAGCCCCTTTGGCATAACTGCGGTTGCTATCGAAAATGGTATTTACGTTGTCGATGTTCTGCACGTAGAGGGTGCCGGTTGCGTTGCGGGCACGGCTCATAAATGTGTTCATGGTAGCCGTGTAAGCGGCCTGGCCCGTTGCCGATTGGGCGTACAAGGCCTCGGCATACGAAGCAAATCCCTCGTTGAGCCAGATATTCTGCCAGTCGCGGCAGGTGATTTTATCGCCAAACCATTGGTGAGCCAGTTCGTGCGCAATCAGACTGGATGTCCAGCCTCCCATCGACGAAATCGTTTGGTGTTCCATACCGCCCCCCCAGCCAAATTGCGCGTGTCCGTACTTTTCGCGCAAAAAAGGGTAGGGGCCAAACAGGTCGCTGAAAAGCGCCAGCATACGAGGGGTTACGTCCAGATTAGGTCGGATCGACGGCAACGTTTCCGGGTAAATGTAGTGGGTCACCGGCATGGTTTGCCCGTTGGTCGCAAACGGTGTGTCGTACCGTTCGTAGTTGGTCATTGCCAGCGAAATCAGGTACTGAGCAATGGGGTAGCTGTTTCGCCAGTGGTACGTCCGGGTACTGTCGGGATTTTCGGTCGTGCTCACCAGTCGGCCGTTTGAGACTGACACAAATTGACGAGCCGCCGTAATCGAAACGGCCGACGAATCGGCTTTGTCGGCTGGGGTGTCTTTGCACGGAAACCAGTCTTTGGCTCCGTAAGGCTCGCTCAATGTCCAGATAACGGGTGCATTGGTTGGGCCGTGGGTGGCAAACGCAAAGGAGCCAAACCCATTCAGGCTGGCCGGATTGCCCTGATAATAAACGGTAAGCGTAAGGGATTGCCCCACCGATAGCGGTTGTGGCAGCGAAATCTGTACCCGGTCGGTGGTGCGGGTGAAAGCCAGTTTTTGCCCACCCGATTTCACTGAGTCAACGCGGTGTTGTGGGCTGAGATCCAGAAAAAACTGACCCAGATTGGCCGTCGTGGCTTTGAGTGAGAGGGTGGCGGCCCCGTTGAGGTAAGCGGGGGTATGGGTCAGGCGCAACGCCAGCCCGTAGTAGGTTATGTCGATGGTGGGATCGCCGGGGTAGGCTGCTCCCGATTGGTAATCGGCCACCGAAGCCTGCCGGGCCTGGGCATCGGCAAACCACTTGCCAAAGTAGCGGACTTTAGTGCTCTGACAGGCATCGATGCCTTCGGTTAGTTGGGCAAGGGCGGTCAGGTACGACCCTAAAACGAAAAGGAGGGTAAACAGTTGCTTCATGGGTCGACAACGCGCGGATGATTTCATTCGCTCGGCCCGAGTGTTTTCGGGCTGGCGTCGAGGTCATCGTACCGCTTTTGGATGGCTTCTATTTTAAACTGCTCATCGGGCGAAAGTTGCAGTTCCCAGCCCATACTGCCCGCCAGCTGGTATATCATGTACTGAATCTGATTGGTAGCAATACGAGGCAAGTCGCTTTGCAGGGCCCGGCTTTGCATAGCCTGTTTGGCGTCGTCGAGAATCTTGGTGTAATCTTCGCTATTGAACTGATTCAGAAAACCCGACTGAATGTCATAGAACTTATAGTCGGTATCAATCGACAGTACTTCGGGCTCTGGAAACGACTCAATCATCAACTTTTTCTGCTCCGGGTCGGGCTGATAGAATCGGACTTTCTGGAAATCAAAGCCAACCAATACTTTCGATTTGGCAATAATCATGGCCTTTTTCGGGTCGTTGAGCACATACAGGATTTTCTTCTGGTCCTGATAGTTATAAATCTCCGAGAAATAGCCCTCGGCCATGACCACCTTGAATACTTTCTCGATTCGTTCGAGCAGCACAACCGATTCCCGGCGGGCATCGCCTACATCGGTTTTGGCGCGCATGGAGTTGGCAATGGCATACCCGGCCCCACTGCCGACCAAAAGAAGGAGAAGCGTATTTAGAAAATCCATGACACCAATGTAGAATAGAAAAATGGATAATGAATATGGGTCGGAGACCATTATTCATTATCCATTCAAATGGGATTAGCTTACTTCGCGTAGGCTACCGAGCGCATTTCCCGAATAACAGTCACTTTGATCTGACCGGGGTACTGCATCTCTTTCTCAATTTTCTGCGAAATATCAAACGAAAGAGCACCGGCCCGCTCGTCGCTTACGCGCTCCGCATCGACCATCACCCGCAGTTCGCGGCCAGCCTGAATCGCGTAGCATTTCTGCACACCGGGGAAGTTCTGAGCCAGCTCTTCCAGTTCTTTCAGGCGCTTGATGTACGATTCCATCATCTCCCGACGGGCACCCGGCCGCGAGCCCGAAATGGCGTCGCAAACCTGGATAATCGGTGAAAGCATGCTCGTCATTTCGATTTCATCGTGGTGAGCCCCAATCGCGTTGCAAACCTCGGCGTTCTCTTTGTATTTCTTGGCCAGCTCCATGCCCAGAATAGCGTGCGGTAGTTCGGCTTCTTCGGGCCATACTTTGCCAATATCGTGGAGCAGACCAGCCCGTTTGGCCAATTTGGCATTCAGGCCCAGCTCAGCGGCCATCGTAGCGCAAAGTTTGGCTACCTCGCGTGAGTGTTGCAACAGGTTTTGCCCGTATGATGACCGGAAACGCATCCGACCCACCATCTTGATCAGTTCGGGGTGAAGACCGTGGATACCGAGGTCAATCACCGTCCGCTCACCGATTTCGATGATCTCGTCCTCGATGTTCTTGCGGGTTTTGGCCACAATTTCTTCGATACGCGCCGGGTGAATCCGACCGTCCTGCACGAGCCGGTGTAGCGACAACCGGGCAATCTCGCGCCGAACCGGGTCGAAGCCCGAAATAATGATGGCTTCCGGCGTATCGTCAACAATGATTTCGACGCCCGTTGCGGCTTCGAGAGCCCGGATATTACGCCCTTCGCGCCCGATTACTTTGCCTTTGATGTCGTCGGATTCAATGTTGAAAACCGACACACAGTTTTCGATAGCGTGCTCGGTAGCGGTGCGCTGAATGGTCTCGATCACCACTTTCTTGGCCTCTTTGGTAGCCGTCAGCTTCGCTTCTTCAACAATATTCTTGATGTAGCTCGACGCGCGCGACTCGGCCTCGGCCTTGAGCGTGCTGATGAGTTGCTCGCGGGCTTGTTCGGCGGTCAGGTTGGCAATTTTTTCCAGTTGCTCAACCTGCTCGCTCAACATTTTTTCGGCCTCTTCCTGCTTCCGCTTGGCGGTTTCGAGCTGTTGGTTGAGGTGATTCCGTTGCTGATCGAGGCTGTTCCGTTGCTGTTCGAGCGAGTTGCGTTGGTTGTTCAGTTCGCTTTCTTTCTGGCGAGCAGCCTGCTGCATCTGGTTAATTTCCTGCTCACGTTGCCGCAGTTTGCCTTCGTTTTGCGTCAGAATCTGCCGCTTCCGGTTTGTCTCTTCTTCAAACTCGGTTTTGAGCTTGAGGTATTTCTCTTTGGCCTCCAGAATCCGGTCTTTCTTAATTGACTCGGCCTGCATTTCTGCGTTCTTCAGAATAACATCGGCCTGCGACTGTGCTTCGGCCGCTTTTCTATTGTTTTCCCGACTCGCCATTTTAAAGCCGGCAAACGCACCAATGGCAACGGCTACTATATCGGTTAGTAGGGTCACCCACAATGAAGTCTCCATACGATCTATATCGTTAAGGTTGAAAAATTGCATCAACCGGGTCCGATACAGCCGCTTCCGAACAAAAAGTGAGCCAGACCAGCGGAAAATCCGGGCGCACTGCACGCCCGGTCGGTTTGTGTATGGCTCACCAACAACGAGGTAATCTGTCAGATGCGTTTTGCCTGTATTTGTACGGGCATCGGCTACGGGGTTTAGGGCAGAGCCGACTTGCTGATCAGATTAAAGACATTAGGGGGTTAGATTCAGTGAAATAGACTGGTCTAACTGAGTAATTTTGTCAAATACCATGCGTTGCATACGCTGCACCTGTTCATCGCCCTTCAAGCGGGCCACGATGCAATCGATTGCAATCATGCTCAGAATCTCCTGATTATCATGCCATCCATTCGCCCGGTAGAAATCGATTCGTTCCGCGATCATGGCGGCAGCCTGACGGACAAAGTATTCTTCTTCAGGTTGCGATTTCAACCTGAGTTCTCTGTCGGCAACTTTGATGCGGATAGATAAACGGTCTTCCATCGCTTTTACAGGCGTTGTCTACGGCGTCGTTCCTGAGCGCAGGGGCGTGTACCGGGCAGGGCCTTTTCTGGTTTATGACAAAGTACTCAAGTGGGCAATTAGTTGCTCAATTTCCCGAATGTACTCGTCGAGTTTTCGTTTAAGTTCGGTGTGATCGGCTGTAGGGGCCAGATTATCCTTCACAATCTTACCAATTTTTGCTGATTTTGTAAAGGTTTGTTTATCACTTACCGGTTTTTTCTCTAACTCTTTTATCCTGTTCCGTTGTTCCTGAATCGTACTCTGAAGGCTTTTCTTTTCGTGTTCGAGCTGGTCGACAAGAACAGTCAGTTGGTTCGCATGATCCTGTAGATACGTGATCTTTTGCTCCAACCGGTCGAAAAGAAGTTTGAGTTGCGCTTCAGTATGCATGAGACTCCGGGGTGGATCGGTAATGAGAGCCAGGCACTAGCCCAGCTCCTTTAAGGCAACTTACTTCCGGATTACAGCGCCCAGATCCCGCTCAAAAGCGCCCATAAGCCGTTGCATCGTTTTGTCGATGACCGCATCGTTGAGCGTTTGGGTAGGATCTTGCAGCGTGAAGCTAACCGAGTACGATTTTTTGCCAGCACCTAGGTTCTCGCCCTCGTACACGTCGAATACGCCCACCGACCGCAGCAGTTTCCGCTCGGTCTGATGCGCCAGTTTGCTGATCTGATCAAACGTAACGGCTTTGTCGAGCACAAGGGACAGGTCGCGCCGAACATCGGGGAAACGGGGCACCTCTTCGTACTTGGCTTTGCCGCTATACGCTTTCATCAGGGCCTGCCAGTCAAAGTCGGCATAAAATACCGGCTGTTTCAGATCGACAAGCTTTGTCAGTTTGGGATTCACCAGGCCCAGGCTCACAACGGGTTTCTTGTTCACGCTGTATGTAAGCCCGTACTGGAACAGGGGGGAATCGGTTGGCTGACTATCGAACGACCGCACACGCAGGCTGCTCAGTACCCGCTGCACAGCGGCTGCCAGATCATGAAACGTAACCGGCTGCGTTTTTTGCTGCCAGCTTTCGGCCTGTCGGTTGCCCACCATGGCCAGGCTCAGCCGCATGGTTTCTACGTACTTGCGGCCCGCTGCGCCCGTTTGTGGGTCGGTGGTTTCTTTCTGGTGGTACACCTTCCCGAACTCAAAAAACGCAAGGTCTTTCTGCCGCCGGTTCAGGTTATACACCATGGCTTCGAGCGCCGAAAAGAGCAGAGTCTGCCGCATTACCGACAGCTCGTCGCTGAGTGGGTTCAGCAACGTCACGTCGGCGCCGGGTAGGGCCGATCGGATAGCATCGTGATAGGCCGGGCGGGTGAGCGAAAGCGACATGATCTCGTAAAAACCATTGCCCGCCAGTATTTCACCAATCCGTCCCTGAAGCTGATTGACGTCGATAGTCGGGAACTCAGACAGAGAATCGGCGCGGAGAGTAGCCGAGAGCGGTACATTATCGACGCCATAGATCCGCAAAATTTCTTCAATCACGTCGGCTTCGCGCGTCACATCAACCCGGTAGGGGGGCACAACGGCTATAAACCCGGCGTTGGGGGCGGGCTCGCTCACAACTTCATCGAGTTGAATGTCGAGGGCGTTCAGAATCCGGGCAATTTCGGCCCGGTCAATCTGAATACCGATCAACCGGTCGATGTTACGGTACCGAACCGGCACCCGGAACGGCGCTACGGGCGTTGGGTAAATATCGACGATGTCGGAGCTGATCTGCCCGCCGGCTACCTCCTGTATGAGCAGGGCCGCCCGCTGAAGGGCGTACACCGGTAGGTTGGGATCGGTACCTCGCTCAAACCGGAACGAAGCATCGGTGCGAAGGTCGTGGTGCTGCACCGTCTGCCGAACCGATGCCGCGCTGAAATGGGCTGATTCGAGAAAAATTCGGGTTGTCTGCTCGCTCACGCCTGATTTCTTACCGCCAAATACCCCGGCAATGCACATCCCGGCCTCGGCGGGGTTGGGGTTGCCGTTGCAGATCATCAGATCGGTGGCTTTCAGCTGGCGCTCGGTGCCATCGAGGGTAACAAACGGAGTCCCTTCGGGCAGCGTTTTTACAACCACCTTACCGCCTTCAATCTGATCGGCATCGAAGGCATGGAGGGGTTGACCCAGATCGTGGCAAACAAAGTTGGTCACATCGACCACGTTGTTGATCGGCGTCAGGCCGATGCTCAACAGACGCTGCTTCAGCCAGTCGGGCGATTCCTGGACAGTCAGGCCGCTGATGGTCAGACCAGCGTAACGGGGGCAGGCCTCCGTAGCTTCAACCTGCACATCGAGGGGGAAATCAGTTGAATCGACCCGGAATGCATCTACGGATGGGAGCGTGATAGAACGTCCGGTGAGGGCGTGCAGGTCACGGGCCACACCCATGTGCGAGGCCGCATCGATTCGGTTGGGCGTCAGGCCAATTTCGATCTGATAATCGGGCTGAAGCTTAAAGTACTCGGCCGCGGGCGTACCGTTGGGCACATCCGTGTCGAGCACCAGAATACCGGCATGCGAATGACCCAGACCGATTTCGTCCTCGGCACAGATCATCCCTTCCGATGCTGCTCCTCTGATTTTGGCTTTCTTGATGGTGAGAGGCTCGGCCGGGCCACCATTGGGGTTAGTTGGGTACAGCGTAGCCCCTACGAGGGCCACTACCACCCGCTGACCAGCCGCCACATTGGGCGCTCCGCACACAATGTTGAGGGGAGTGCCAGTGCCTGCGTCAACCGTAGTCAGACTTAGTTTATCGGCGTCGGGGTGACGCTCGCAGGTGAGCACTTCACCAATCACTACGCCTTCCAGACCACCTTTGACGGCTTCGACTCGTTCAATTCCTTCTACTTCCAGACCCGTACTGGTCAGCATTTTGCCAACCTGCTCGGGGTCTTCAGTCAGTTCGATGAACTGCTGCAACCATTTATACGATATAGTCATGCGCTCTTTTGGGGGCAAAATGCAAAAGTAGGAAGAAGGGGCGAAAGTGGGAAGAAAGCAGTTGCCCGAACGGTCTGTGATGGGAAAAACTAACCGTATGTCAGGATAATTTCTCCCAGTATTGGGTATTTTACTATACTTCGAGAGTTACACAAATCTGATTTTTATGGAGAACTCTACCTTACGAAAAGGTATATTGTCTGTGTTAGTATGGTGTGCCCTTTTGGTGCCGGTATGGGCGCAACAAACGTGGACCGCCCGGTCGTCGGGGACAACCAATAATTTTCGGGATGTTGTGTACGGAGATGGGGTGTTTGTCGCGGTAGGTGCGGGGGTTACGGCCCGGTCGACCGATGGGGTTAACTGGACGGTTTCGCTACTGGCCGATCAATCTATCGAGTTGTTGGCGGTAGCGTATGGTAACAACCGGTTTGTCGCCGTGGGACGAAATAGTCAGGGGGTGGTCATCATGGAATCGTCATCGGGTACTGGTTTTACGCTCTCCAGTGTGTCTTTTGCCACGACACCCAGTGCCCGATTGCTTAAAGTTGCCTTTGGTAACAATCAGTTTGTGGCCACCGATAACCAAGGGTTTGTGTATCGGTCTTCGCCAATCTGGGCCCGTCAGGCTTTCCCTTACCCTGGCGTATCGCTCGATGTTGTGGGGTTCGTGGGTGGGCGCTACATTATTTACGGTGATAATGGTACGACCCTGCTTCGGTATGAATCGTTCGATGCAGTCAACTGGCAGCAGTTCCCAACGAATGGAGGATTGGTTTTTCCGAATGCCATTCTCAATGAGTCGTTCGTACTGGTTGGGCGGGTAATTAGTCTGTTCAATGCATTTGTACAGACTTCGGCCGATGGTATCAATTTCAGTACGCCCCTGACGGTACCCAGCGCTCAGTTTTGGGACATAACAGAAGGGGCTGGCACCTATGTAGTGGTTGGCTCGGATGGGCTGCTGTACACGAGTACTACGCTGACGGGCGGTTGGACAAGCCGGAGTATTGGTTCGGGGGGATTGCCGACTCTGTATGGCGTTGCCTATGGCGGAGGTCGATTTGTGACCGTGGGGTCCGTTGGGTCGGTCTACACCTCGGCACCGCCCGTTTCATTGGTCAATTTGCAAGTGCCTACCGTGGGCGTGTGCCCAAACAAGGCCATTACCGTAACCGCCAACGTATCGGGACTGAGTGCCCCGTACAACTTTACCCTGAGCATTAGCGGAGGGACATCTGTGACTGGTGTTTCGAACACGTTGGCCTTCGGGCAGTCAATCAATGTTGGGGCTGCCACCGGGGTTCGTACCGTTTCGTTGACGGTTGGAAACATCCCGGGCGAAACGGCGTCTGGTACGGTCAATGTTACAGTAAGTAGCCTCAATGTGACATTGGTAGCCCTGCCGGGCGCAACCATTGCCGAAGACCAGTCGCTGACGTTGGTAGCCGGTGGGGCTTTGTCCTATACCTTTTCCCCCAATGTGCCTGCCAACTCGATTGCCGGCGGTTCCGCTCAGTTTCTGGCGACTACTACACAGACGTATAGTGTTACTGGTACAGACGGGAATGGCTGCACAAATTCGGCGAGTGTTGCTGTGACCGTTACCCCCGTGAATGATGCCCCGGTACTAACCCGGCCCAATACCCTTACTGTGCAGGAAAACGGCTTGCTGGTATTCAGCAATAGTCAACTGATTCGGGTCGATGATGAAGATGTGGGCAGTGGCGCTATGCAGATGACCATGAACAGTAGCCAGGGGACGTTCTCACTGGCAACCCTCAATGGATTGACGTTTTCGGCTGGTGATGGAACAGCCGATGCTGCCATGATCTTCACCGGAACGTTGGCCAGTATCAATAACGCACTCAATGGCTTAACCTTCAGGCTAACGGCGAACTACATTGGTGTTGCCTCGGTGTCTATCACTGTCAATGACCAGGGAAATACCGGGAGTGGTGGGGCTCGTTCGGTGTCTGGTGGGGTAGTGATAAGCGTATTAGCCACCCCTCCGACCATTACGGGGCCAGCCATTGGGAATGGAACCGTTTGTGCCAATGGAGTGGCTACGTTCACAGCAACTATTGGCACAAGTAGCCCGCAGTATAGCTACACGCTGACCGCCAGTACAGGCGGTGTTGTATCAGGAACAGGGCTTAGTGCTGTTCCATTTAGCGCATCGGTAAGTACAGGGGCAGTTGGGCCGCTTTCGGCGACACTGCTTGTGCATGATGGTCGATCGGTCCAACCCGTACAGGCTATTGCGTTCGCGATGTTACAAGACCCTGCATTTGCTGCAGCACCGGGGCAGAGTGCGACGCTCGTGGTGGCCGGGCAATCGGTCACGCTGACGTATGCATCCGTGAGTGGGGGATGTGCTTTCGACCCGGCGGGTAGTTACACGGTCGAGATTGTACCGACGGGTGAAGGCTTCGTAACGCCAGTTTCGGTGTCTGCTGTGAGCAGCCATGCAACACAACTTGTATTCACGATACCCAGCTCGCTCAGTGCGTCGACCAACTATTCGCTTCGGATTCGGTACGGCGCAAACGTGTATAGCCCTGTTGTCCAGTTTCAGGTGCTGGCTCCAATTCGTATAACCGCCAGTACGATGACCATTTGCCCCGGCCAAAGTGTACGATTAACGGCCTCGGCCTGCCCAACGGGCGAGGAGGTGGTCTGGAGTACGGGTGCTCGTGGGGTATCGTTTATCGACGTAGTGCCCACGGCTACCTCGGTTTACACCGCAAGTTGTGTGCAGGCAGGAACCGGGCAGTAGCTGTTGAAGGAAAGGAGGGAATGGATGAGGTATTGGGGCCGGCATAGACCTGACAAGCCCCAATACCTCAGTATTGTGTTTCTTATTGGGCCGGGAGTTTTTCGCCGGCTTCAACCGCTACCGGCAAGGTGTTTTCGGCGGGTGGGAGCGGGCAGGCATATGTGTGGTTGTAGACGCAGTAAGGATGATAGGCGGTGTTGAAATCAATGGTTACCGCATTGCCCTGAAACGCACTTTCCTTCAAGTCGATGTACCGGCCACCGCCGTAGGTAGTTTTGCCCGAGGTCGCATCCTTGAATAAAATGGAATACGTTTCGCCCTGTTTCACAATCAGCAGCCGGCATACCTCGCCCTGGAGCTTGAACACAGCGTGCCCCGATTGCTCGTACACTTCCTCCGAACCATCAGAGAGGGGAATCACAATGCGTTGCGTTTTGTCGGCAAAAGGTTCGAATCTGGCCTCAACCCGGTATTCAATATTGCCCGGAAAGTAGAGTAATCCCTTAAAAGAGGCTTTGTCTTCCAGAGGAGACTCTTTATCGGTCCGAAAAAATTCATCTTTATTTTCCCGGCTTTTTGTAAGCTCTTTGTTCCATTCTGCTACGTTAACTGACCCGCTTGCGCTCGAATTGTCACCGTTGAACAATATTGGTTTTAATAAAAAGTAAGCGATTGCGGCCAAAACTGCTATTACGCTGAGTCGTAACACGGTAGGAAATTTCATGCGCAAATTGGAATTGAGGGACTGGGGTTAAATTTTAAGTAAATATCGGATAAATTTGTCCAACGAGCTTGATAATAACCCCTATGATTGGTAAACATGGCAAAACTCCATCAACTTAAGACCTTTTCTTCGGAAAAAGGAAATTTAACGATCCTCGAGAATGTGCTGCCCGGAACCATCCAACGTGTGTTCTACATCTATAGTGCAGGCAACGCACAACGGGCCGGACACCGGCACGTGAAAACCTGGGGGGCGCTGGTTTGCCTTGCCGGAAGCTGCCGTGTGTACTCGCATGATGGACAGGTCGAAAAATTTCATTATCTCGACAGCCCCGATCAGTGTTTGGTGCTGGAACCTCAGGATTGGCACCTGATGGATCATTTTTCCGACGATGCCATACTGCTTGTTGTCGCTAACCAACCGTACGATCAGGCCGATTACATCGCCGAGCCGTATCCGACTTCGCGTTTTGCTGCTGTGCCTGCATGATTTCATTTCTGGATCTGAAACGTTTAAACGAGCGCTATCGGGAAACTATACTTTCTGCTACTTCACGGGTTGCTTTATCGGGCTGGTACATTCTGGGTGCAGAAGGAACCGCTTTTGAGCAGGCGTTTGCCCGTTATACAGGGGCTAAGCACTGCATTGGGGTAGCCAATGGGCTCGAAGCCCTTACGCTGACACTCAAGGCCTGGGCGTTTCCGCCTGATAGCGAAGTGCTCGTGGCTTCCAATGCCTACATTGCCTCACTACTGGCGGTTACACAGGCCGGGCTCCGACCCGTGCTGGTGGAACCTGATCCACGCACGTACAACCTTGACCCCAATCGGCTCGAAGCTGCCATTACCGACCGAACCCGCGCCATTTTGCCCGTGCATCTGTACGGCCGGTGTTGCGACATGGCAGGTATCCGGGCGGTAGCCAGCCGCTATGGGCTCAAGGTGCTCGAAGATGCAGCACAGGCACACGGTGCCCGCTACGAAGGCCAAATGGCTGGTACGTTGGGTCACGCAGCTGGGTTTAGCTTCTATCCGACCAAAAATCTCGGTGCCCTGGGCGATGCCGGGGCCATCACAACAGACGACGACCAACTGGCAGAGCAACTGCGGTATTGGCGAAACTATGGCTCAGGACGCAAATACGTGAACGATTTGCCGGGCCATAACTCGCGACTCGATGAGATGCAGGCCGCTATTTTGCTGGGTAAGCTCGACTTTCTCGACGCAGACAATGCCCGTCGTCGGGAGATAGCCTCGTATTATCTAACCAGAATTACGCATCCCGATTTGGTTTTACCCCCCGCTGACCGGCTTGCCGACGACTGCTGGCACTTGTTTGTGGTGCGGCACCCTAATCGGGAGGCCATGCGGGCGTACCTGCTCGAAGAGGGCATACAAACCGACGTTCATTATCCCATTCCGCCCCATCGTCAGCAAGCCTACGCGCACCTGGCCCACCTCTCGCTGCCCGTTGCCGATCAGTTGCACCGTGAAGTTGTTAGTTTGCCGCTCAACCCAACGCTCACTGACGAAGAAGTAGAGCAGGTTGTTCGGGCTATCAACCAAATGCCTTCTTTCGCCTAAACCATGACATTATCCGTAGTTATTCCGGTTTATAACAGTCAGGAAACACTGGAGCCGCTGGTCGAAAAATTACAGGATTGTCTGTCGGCGATTTCGTTTGAGGTCGTACTGGTAAACGATGGGAGCCGCGACAATTCGGAGGCTGTTGTGTACCGGCTGGCCGATCGGTACAACAACGTGCAGGGGCTGTCGCTTCGGCGGAATTTTGGGGAGTTCAACGCTGTATTGTGCGGACTCACCTATGCCAAAGGCGATTACGCCGTGCTGATTGATGATGACTTTCAGAATCCGCCCGAGGCCATTTTGACCCTGCTCGAAAGGGCACAGTCGGGCCATTTCGACGTGGTGTACAGCCGGTACGCCCAGAAAAAACACGCTTGGTTTCGGAACGTGGGTAGCAGCTTGCTCAATTACCTGACTACCTACCTGCTCGACAAACCTAAGTCGCTGTACCTGTCGAGTTTTAAGCTGATTAATCGGCCGGTTGTGCAGGAAATAGTGAGTTATACCGGGCCATTTCCGTACATCGATGCGTTGATTTTTCGGGTCACGCGCAACGTAACAAGTGTGGAGGTGCCGCATCATCCGCGTCAGTCGGGGGCATCCAATTACACCCTGAGTAAGCTGGTGGCCTTGTTTCTGAATGTACTGTTTGGCTTTTCGACGGTACCCCTCCGGTTGTTTGCCGGGTTGGGGCTGGGGTTATTTGGCCTGAGCCTGTTGTTAGGGCTGGTGTTGTTGCTCGGAAGCAGCCTACAGTGGTTTTTGGTATCGGGCTGGGTAGTGGTCGCCTGGGTGGTACTGTTGCTTACGGGGCTACAAATGGTATTTCTGGCCGTGATGAGCGAGTATCTGGGGAAGTTGTTTTTAGCCCAAAGTGGGCTTAAACCGTTTGTGGTGAAGGAAAAAGAGGGAGCAAACGGACTTAGTTGAACACAACCATGTTTGATAAGAAAGCTGAATACGAAAAAATGTTTCGGGTGGAGCAGCAGCTCTGGTGGTATCGAATCCTGCACGGACGCGTGCTGGCCGCCATTCAGAAACGCTACGGAACCCGGAACGACCTCCGAATTCTCGATGCCGGTTGCGGTACGGGAGGTTTACTCAGCTATCTGCGCGAGCGGGGCTACACCCAGACCCAGGGTCTCGATGGGTCGGCCGATGCGGTGGCGTTTTGTCACGAGCGCGGTCTGCGCGTAGAGCAGTTAAACCTGCTTTACCTGGATGGCTGGCAACCCGAAACCTCGACCGAAGCCTTCGATGTGGTGGTCTGCGATGATGTGTTTTGCTATTTCAACGACGAACAACTGGGTAAACTCATTAGTGAGCTGGCCCGGCGGGTGAAACCCGGTGGTTTGCTGGTGACTAACAACAACGCGTTCGATGTATTTCGGGGGTCGCACGACCTCGCGGTGGGTAGCACCCGCCGGTTTGTGCAGGCTGATATCGAACGGCTGTTGCCCGGCTCCCGGCTGCATACCCGGTATACGACCTATTGGAGCCTGTTGCTGTCGCCCCTGATTCTGGCCGTTCGGCAGTGGCAAAATTGGCAGTTGCGCCGGGGCTGGCAATCGGCCGAGCAGCCGCATTCCGATGTTTATTTGCCCCCTAACTGGTTGAATACCTTGTTTTACGCACTGGTGCGGACCGAAGAGACGGTGCTGCCCCGAACCCCGTTTGGTAGTTCGCTGTTCATGGTGTTAAAAAAAGAGGAGAACGAATCGAGGCAGAAGGCATAAAAAACACTGTACACTCACTTATGTTTACGGGAATTGTAGAAACTACCGGCCGCGTTGCCGCTATTCAGGCTGAGGGAACCAACCTCACCTTCACTATTGAGTCGTCGCTCACCCACGAGTTGAAAGTTGATCAGAGTGTCAGTCACAATGGCGTTTGCCTGACGGTAACGAGCGTAAGCGGAGACGCCTACACCGTGACGGCCGTCGACGAAACCCTCAAAAAAACCAATCTGGGCGGTTTGCAGGTTGGTCATCGGGTCAATCTGGAGCGGTGCATGCCCGCCAACGGCCGTTTCGACGGCCACATTGTGCAGGGGCATGTGGATCAGGTGGGGCGGTGTACCAACGTACAGGATATGGATGGGAGCTGGCTGTTCGATTTTGAATACGATGCCGACGATAACGGAAACGTAACCGTCGAAAAAGGGTCTATCTGCATCAATGGGGTGAGCCTGACGGTGTTTAACTCCGAAGCGAATTCCTTCCGCGTCACCATCATCCCCTACACCTTCGAACATACCACCTTCCGCGATCTGCGGGCTGGCGACCGGGTTAATCTGGAGTTCGATATCGTTGGGAAGTACATTAAAAAAATGTTGGCCGGGTATCGGTGAGCCGGGGTGTAACACTAAATTTGTGTACTTTGGAGTTAAAGGGGTACGATTGCCTGCCCGGCGTCGGACGTCAGAAGCTAACCCTTCCATCACTACAAACCCGTAATCACCCTACCGAATGACTAAAATCAGCACCAGTAATAAATCCGACCTGCTGATTCATATTGGCATTATCGCTGCCCTGTTCATCGTCCTGTTTTTAGGCTTTTTCTTTGTGTACCTGCCTTATTCTACCAATCATGGGCAGGCCATTACAGTGCCCGATCTGTCGCGGATGAGCCTCGACGAACTGGAGTCGTATCTCGATGACCGTGAGTTGCGGTATGAGGTGAGCGACTGTACGTTTGTGGCCGGTGCTGAGCCGCTCACGGTGTATGGTCAATATCCTAAAGCCGGGGCCAAAGTGAAGGAGGGCCGCAAAATCTACATCACCCTCATTAAACAAACGGCCCCAACAATTCCGATGCCCAAGCTGACGGATCTGACGTTCCGTAGTGCCGAGCTGTCGCTGCGGTCGGTGGGGCTTGAGGTTGGTCAGAAAACCTACGTGCCCGATGTAGCCAAAAATTCGGTACTCAAACAGTTTTTCAACGGGCGCGAAGTGGCCCCCGGCACTCCCATCGCCAAAGGGTCAAAAATTGACCTGCATATTGGGGATGGGTTGGGTAATACAATTTTTAGCGTTCCCGACGTTGTTGGTATGCCCCTCGATGAGGCAAAGGCCCTGATTCGCGGGTCTGACCTGCAAATTGGCACGATTATTTCCGTTGACGATCCCGAAAAAGAAGTTGGCACCATTGTGCGGCAGCGACCCGAAGCCAACCGGGGAGAACGAATTCGGGTTGGTGAAACGGTTGACCTTTGGGTCGTGGGGCCGGTCGAACAAGAGGACACACCGTAGGTATGCAGTTGACATCTATCGTATTATCGATATTCCGAAACCTTGCCGGCCCTTTGCGGGGTGGGCGAGGTTTCTTTGTTTGTTTAGGCCTGATGCTGCTTGCCCTGAGCGGTCGAGCGCAGTCGGGGGGGGCATTAGCCATTCCGTTTTTTGATGATTTTTCGACCATTCCGGTAGGTGGCCAGCCCGACCCGCGCCTGTGGGTGCCGGGCAGTGGGGTGTACATCAATAACACCATGCCGATTAACCAGCCATCGGTCAACGTGGCTACGTTTGATGGGCTCCGGGCCAATGGACAACCCTATGAGCTGAGCAACGTGCTGGCGCAGGGGTACACGGATACGCTCACATCACAACCCATCAACCTCGCCGGCCTGGCCCCTCGCGACTCGGTGTATCTGAGTTTTTTCTGGCAGGTTCAGGGTCTGGGCGATTTGCCCGATCTGGGGGGCGGAACCACCGTTCCCGGCGATTCGCTCAAGCTGGAGTTCCTCAACGCGAACCGGGTTTGGGAAACGGTCTGGTTTCGGGTAGGAGGGCAGCCAAACTTAAACTTTCCGCAGGCATTTGTCCCCATTCGGGATGCCCGGTTTCTGCACGGGGCATTTCAGTTCCGGTTCCGCTCGTTCGGGCGGCAGTCGGGGCCGTATGATAGCTGGAGTATCGACTACCTGTTTCTGAACAAAGGGCGTTCCAACACCGACCGGTTCATTAAAGATATCACAACCCGGCAGGCTATTGGTCCCTCGTTTCTGAAACGATATACGGCCATGCCGTTGACTCAGTATCTGGTGAATCCGGCCGCCGAAACCGCCGATTCGCTTAGCACCGACATTACCAATCAGTTCAACCTGTTCAACTTTACCTCGTTCCGGTTTACCAATACTGATCTGGTTACGGGCCGGGTAGTACAGACGTTTCAGCAGACGTCACCTGATTTGGTCCCATCATTGGCGTCGCAACGGAAGTCCGTTCGGCTGACACCTGTAACGGGTGCAGAAAGTGCCAAACGGGTGGTACTTCGGCATAAGTTCGATTTTCTGACCACCGACGATCAGAACCCCTCTATCCCGACGGTCAACCTCCGGCGGAATGATACGATCTCGTCAGTTACGGTTTTGGACAATTACTACGCCTACGACGATGGTACGGCCGAGTACGCTGTGCAGATTGGCCGACTCGAACGGGTGGCCGTTCGGTTTGTGCTCAACAAGCCTGATGTGATGACCGGTGTATTGGCATCAATGGTGCCGTTTGGTATTGATCAGACCAATCAGCGGTTTATTGTCACCGTCTACGAAAACAGTAATGGCCGGCCGGGCCGCGAGCTGAAAACGCAGGGATTTGCCATTCAGAACGCCCCCAGCCGCAACGGATTCGTGGCCTTTAACTTCGATCGGGGCGTGCCGGTTAGAGACACAATTTACGTGGGCTGGCAGCAAATCAGCAGCGAGAGTAACGCCCTGGTGCGTATGGGAATTGATAAAAATAGCCCGTTTGGTAACCAGATTTTTTACCGCAATGCCCCCGGTGCGCAATGGGAAGGAAACCTGTCTGGCCCGTCGGGGCGGGGTATTCAGGGTGCGTTAATGCTACGGGCGGTTATGGGGGGTGAGCTAACCCCTGTTGTGACCGGAACTCCCGGCGATGAAAATCGGCCGGCTCTGCAAGTTTATCCGAATCCAACAACGGGCCTTATTCAATGGGACGATGCCCGGCTCAACCGAATTCAAGTGTACGACCTGAGTGGGCGGTTCGTGCAGGATATTGTGCCAGCAGGAGGGCAGAAATCGGCCGAGTTGCGTAACTTGCCCACGGGTCTGTACCTGTTCCGACTGTCGGACGGGCAACGAACTAACGTGCAGCGGGTGGTAGTTACCCAGTAATACTTTCCGCAGAGTTTAGCCGACTATCTAAATCTAAATAGCCCAACTTAAACCAGTACCACTATGGATATTACCGTTCAGGAGTTGAAAGGGCGGCTCGAAAAAGGCGAGAAACTGAACCTGTTCGACGTTCGGGAGCCTAACGAATACGAGCAGGATAACATCGGGGCAACCCTGATTCCGCTGGGTGAATTGCCTTTTCGGATGGACGAACTCGATGGATTGCAGGACGAAGAAGTGATTGTACATTGCCGTTCGGGTGCCCGGAGTGCACGGGCACAGCAGCTGCTCGAAGAAAACGGTTTCACGAATGTTCGCAACCTGGTTGGGGGCATTTTGGAGTACCGTAAATAGAGTTTCCTTCAGAAAAAAACACACGTACGCGGATGATGCCAGGACTTGCATAGAGCCTGAAATCATCCGCGTTTTCGTTTACTTTTGGGTATCTATTTCCACGTAAATGGTCAAAAAAATAGGAATCATTGCCCTCGCGGTTCTGCTGGGTTTAGGTATCTGGCAGCACGAACTGGTAAGCTACGGCTGGATGCAGGCCCGGGGGCAGCTCCGTATTATTGCCAATACAGAGCCTGTCGAAACGGTATTGGCTAACCCCACTGTACCCGATTCGGTGAAGCGGAAAATAGAACTTATACAAGAAATCAAGCGTTTTGCATTCGATTCGGTTGGTCTGAATCCGTCGGAAAGCTATTCAACCTATTACGATCAGGGAGGCAAGCCGATTCTGTGGGTTATTACGGCCGCACCACCGTATGACTTAAAGGCAAAAGAATGGTCTTTCCCGATTTTGGGTACGTTTTCGTACAAAGGATTTTTTGAACGAGCGCGCGCCGACTCGGCGGTTACCCAGTTGAAACGGAGCGGTTATGATACGCGAGTGGGAGAGGTTTCGGCCTGGTCGACATTAGGATTTTTAAAAGATCCGATCTTGTCGAGCATGACCGAGCGCGATCCCGGTAGCCTGGCCGAGTTGATTATTCATGAGCTTACACACGGCACGCTGTTTGTAAAGAATAGTTTGGAGTACAATGAAAATTTGGCCGATTTTGTGGGCGAGTACGGTGCGTTACGGTTTTTAGCGCATCGATACGGCCGCAACAGCCGAGAGTACACCGAGTACCTGGAGTCGAAGGCATTCTCTGACCGGTATGATGAACACGTACTGCGGGGAGCCAGAAAATTGGATAGTTTATACCGGTCGTTTAAACCTGCTACGCCGATAGAGGTCAAAGAAGAACGGAAGTGGGCAATGATTGGGGAGATTGTCCAGTCGGTTGACACCCTCAGCAAGCAACCGCTTAGAAGAAAGCGGAGATGGAGCAAACTAAACCTACCGAACAATGCGTATTTTGTTGGATACCTTACGTATCGAAAACAGCAAAATCGGTTCCGGCAGGAGTTTGAGCAACAGTTTGGGAGTAATTTCGGGCGTTATCTGTCGTATCTGAAGCAAACGTACCCGTCACTTTAAAAAGTTATCGTTTACAGTTTGTGGTTTTCCGTGTTATTGCTGAACAAACTGCAAACTGACAGACAGAAAACGGAAGATTATGAAGAAGGTATTGGCAGGGATAAGTTTGGCCGCTGTGGTTGCGTTTGGGTTCGTGAACGCGTACGATGGCAACCTGAACACCTACCGGCGTGTGGTCAATAACAGCTTTGGGCCGGGCGAACATATCGAATACCGAGTTCATTATGGCTTTGTCAATGCGGCCGAAGCCGTGGTAGACGTGGCGCCGGGCCTTTACAAGGTGAATGATCGGGCTTGTTACAAGGTCGACGTGAAAGGCCGTACGATTGGTGCGTTCGATCTGGTGACTCGGGTACGCGATACCTGGCGCTCATACATCGATACGGCCGCTATTTTGCCGCAGCGTTTTTACAGTAATATTCAGGAAAACCGGTATCGGAAAGAAGAGAACGTTACGTTCAACCACTTTTCCAATACCGTGAAGGCCGAGGAACGTACCGAGCGAGATATATTCAAAGTGCCCGATAATGTACACGATGTTGTGAGTAGTTACTATTTTCTGCGCACCATCGACTTTAACCGGATGCCCGTTGGGCAAATTGTCGAAGTGCCGGCCTTTTATGATGAAACCGTGTACAACTTCAAGGTCCGGTACCGGGGTAAAGAGACTATTAAGACCAAGTTTGGTAAGATCAACGTCATTCGGCTGAATCCGGTAATGCCCGCCAATGGCTTTTTTAAGGACGAAGAGTCAATCAAAATCTGGGTGTCAGACGACGCCAATAAAGTACCCATGAAGGTAGAGGTCGAGTTGGCGATTGGTTCGCTCGATATGGACATCAAGCGGTTCGATGGTCTGAAGCAACCGCCCAAGTTTCACTGATTTAACGTGAATTATGAAAAATGGCTGGCGCGTAGGGCTTCGACAGGCTCAGCCGAACGCGGCCCGGCCTGAGCCAATACTCTCAAGTTTACCGTCAGGCTGAGCCTGTCGAAGCCCTACGCGTAAGCAATCACTTACCAGGCAAGTATTTACATTCAGCTTGAGCCTAACTCACGTTAATTAACGCCCTAACTGGCTCGTTAAAGCCGCAAGAGCCAGTTTTTTAGCGCTAAGATGCCCCGGAAAAGCTTCGGCATCTGATTCCAGCGCAGGACCAAATAACCCGAGGGTACCGTGCCGAATTTCTTATAAAAACGCGCTATTGACCTCTTTTCGGAGCTTTCAAAATCGAATACATATACTCTTCGCCCGGATGTCTCCTGTATCCATTGATCGATCAGGATGGTTCGGGCGTGGTGTTTTCGGCCCACTGCCGAAGCGGCATTAAACAGGTACACCACCCGGTTGCCGGTATGTGCAAACAAAACGCCTGCTTCGGGCTTACCGTCGCGGCTGGCATACCGAAGCGTAACCATACCATGTTTCTGAAGTGCCTGTACCACATTGTTGAGCCCATCGTACGCCCACTCTGCCACACCGCCCGGAATGGTACCCGCATGGTGTGCTTTGAATAAATTTAGCAAAGGTGTCAGGTCAGTTGACGTCTCTACGGTCCAGTTGGCAGCTTTTGCCCGGCGCAGGTGTCGGCGGGTATCAGGAGCGTATTGCTGGTACAAATGAGGGTAGGGGTGTTGCAGGGGTAGCAGGTGTGTATGGTACTCCTGAACCAGAAACGGACCCTCCGTAAAGCCCGGTGTGGCCACGGGTAGTTGCAGATGCAGGATAGAACCGTAGCGGTATTCGGTCAATAATACCCGCGCAAACTGATCGGCAATAGGCGTTGTTATCTGTGGCCCGTAAATGCTCAGGAACTGGCAAAAAAGGGGTTGGTGAACTACCCAGAAGCCGTATTTCCGGCGCAACGGAACGGGCATAACGGCCGCGTATGCACCTGATTCAGTGCGCAAAATGAGGCCTTCCCATTTCCAGCCTGGCAAGCTCGTGACAGCGTCGAGATACCAGCTGTACCCGTAAAAGGAACCGGATGCCGAGCCATCCACACAGTGGTTCCAGTACGTATCCGTAACGTCGGCTCTTTGGGTGCGAACAATACGTGGGGTGCGCTTCAACGGTTTACCTTTTCGCGTAAGTAAGCGCGGGCATGGTATTTTCTCACCGGAATGGCCGCGGGCAACGCAAAGACAGTAAGTCCCCCTTACTTGAAATAGCTCCTCAGCTTGGTCACCGCGTCGCGGGTTTCGGGCTTTTCGGTCATCAGATCGTTGATGGTCTGAATCGCGTGAATCACGGTGCTGTGGTCGCGGCCGCCAAAATGATACCCAATTGACTTGAGCGAGAGGTCGGTTTTTTCTTTAGCAATGTACATGGCCACCTGCCGGGGGTACACCAGTTCACGCTTGCGGCTCTTGGCTTTAAGGTCGGCGACGGTCACGTTGAAAAATTCGGCAACCATTTCCTGCACCGTGTCGATGGTCACCTCCTTGTCGGAGTCGACCACAATGTTACGGAGGGTCTGTTTGGCCAGATCGAGGTCAATTTCCCGGCGTGTGAGCGAAGCCTGCGCCATCAGCGACACAATCACCCCCTCCAGCTCGCGCACGTTGGTGTTAATGCTGTGGGCCAGGTACTCGATCACATTATCGTCGATATAAACGCCCTCAGCCTGTAGCTTTTTCTGCATAATGGCAATCCGGGTTTCCAGATCGGGCGTTTGCAGATCAGCCGTGAGGCCCCATTTAAAGCGCGACAACAGACGGTCTTCGAGGCCGTCGAGATTCCGGGGAGCCCGATCGGAGGTCAGAATGATCTGCTTCCCCGACTGGTGCAGGTGATTGAAGATGTGGAAGAAGATCTCCTGCGTTTTTTCTTTCTTCTGGAGAAACTGCACGTCATCGATCACCAGCACATCTACCTGCATGTAGAACTGCGTAAAATCGCGCAGGGTGTCCGTTTTGATCGCGTTCAGAAACTGATTGGTAAACTTTTCCGAGGTGACGTACAGGACAAATTTATCCCCATAATTATTCTTGATGTAGTTACCAATGGCCTGCACAAGGTGCGTTTTGCCGAGACCCACTCCGCCGTAAATCATCAGCGGGTTGAACGCCGTAACGCCCGGCCGCTGAGCCACCGCAAATCCCGCCGAACGGGCCAGTCGGTTACAGTCGCCCTCTACGTAATTATCAAACGCGTAGGTCGGGTTCAGATACGAATCCAGATCCATCGAGTCCAGATTTTTCAGCTGAAACGGGCTCCGCAGAATGTCGGGGTTAACGTTGTCGGGTTTGGCGTTTTGGGGCGACTTGGTGGTGGGCATTTGCACCGCAAGGGGGCGGTTACGTTCGTTGCCCTGATCCACAATAATGCTGTACTCCAATTGCCCATCGCGGCCAATGCTGGCATCGAGGGCCCGGCGCAGGGCGTGCACGAAGTTTTCCTCCAGCCATTCGTAGAAAAACTGGCTGGGTACCTGAATGGTCAGAACATTGCCTTGCAAACGAAGTGGAATAATCGGCTCAAACCAGGTATTAAAACTTTGCTCAGGTACAATCTCGCGGATTACCTGTAGGCATCGGTTCCATACCATCGTCACTTCGCGCTGCATTCCTGTCTGTATGGCTACGTTCACGGGTAAACTTTGACTTAATCAGTGGGTGTTTCCTAAAAAGGGAGACAAAAGTAGTAAAAAACCCCTTGGCCCGATGCCCGTGATGGCTTTCTATTGACGAAAATACAGTGTTTCCGGGTCGCTTGTCAATCTAATTTTGAAAGACCTTGAAATAGTACAAAAACAGGACAGACTTTCGAGTTGCCGGTCAGTTTTGGTGGCCCAAATTCGATCTGCTACTTTTACAAACAAACAAACTAAGTCTGGTATGAACCCACCAAGCAACGCGCTTTTTCCGGGTAGTTCACAAGCCGACTGGATCGCGCAGGTTGGCAAAGACCTCAAAGATCCGAATGCTTACGAAACGCTTCGGTGGCGTGTCGAAACGTCGGCATCGGCCGAGGGGTTTGTCGTTGAACCGTTCTATACCCGCGACCAACTGACCGATGTGCCCTGGCAAACCGTGCAGGCCGTGCAAAAGGCCGAGCCGGGCTGGCTCAATACGCCCGTGTACCACCTGACCGGCGATACGAAAGTCGATAACAAGGCCATTACCGAGCAAGTGAGTAGTGGAGCCGATGCGCTTATTTTGGCATCGGGCCGGGCTGAGGGGGCGGCCATAGCCGACACGAGCCAACTGAGCCGGTTGCTGAACGGCATTAAACTAAGTGAAACACCCCTGTTTTTTGATACCACTGACTCAGCCGCTGATCTACTCAACGCCCTGCGCACCGTAGCGCCATATCAGCTCAAAGGGGGGCTTCTGAGCAAACCGGACGAGACTACGGCCCAGGCCACCCGGCTCTCGGCCGATTCGCCCCAATTCAGAACGGTGTGCGTTTCTGGCCACGATTTTCACAATGCCGGGGCAACCGCTGTTCAGGAGCTTGCGTTTTTGCTGGCCCGTCTGACTGATACCTACGACCCGCTCACCGAACAGGGGCTAACCCCCGAGCAACTCGGCCCAAAAACCATATTGTCGGTAGCGGTCGGTACCAGCTATTTTCTGGAAATTGCCAAACTACGGGCCTTGCGCGTATTGTGGGCGCGTTTTGGGGCAGGATACGGTATCTCGGTTCCGGCATTCATCCATGCGCAAACCTCCGCATTTTATGAATCAACGGCAACGCCGTACACGAACCTGCTCCGGGCTACTACCGAAGCTATGTCGGCCACCGTGGGCGGTTGCGATTTGCTCACCGTTCGGCCTTTCAATGCCCTGACCAGCTCTTCCGATGCGTTTGGGCAGCGGATTGCCCGAAATGTGTCGTTGCTGCTGACCGAAGAAAGCTATTTCAACCGGGTAGCCGACCCTGCAGCCGGTAGTTATTATATTGAAACCCTCACGCACCAACTGACGGAAGCTGCCTGGCAATTGTTTCTGGACGTGGAAGCTAAAGGAGGGCTCGCCAAAGCGACCGACTGGGTCAAAACCGAAATCGACGCGGGGTATGCCGCCCGTGTCCAGGCCGTGGTACAAGGAAAGGTGCTGGTAGGTGTCAACAAATTCCGGTTCGATGAGGGTGTGCAGGCTGATAAACCGGTTGTTGCTCAACCTTCGGGAGAAGGCTTGCCGGTGCGCCGATTGGCCGAATCGTTTGAGTAAGTAATCTTGATACCAAAACGCCGAAAGGGGAGCACATGCTCCCCTTTCGGCGTTTTGGGTAATCGATGAGTTAAACGAGGAAAGAGAAAGTACTGATTGACGATAGTCCGTCTGACGCTTTCGGACTGTTATAGTTTCAGCCCGACTGACAGATACGCCGTGCGGCCATCGGCTGGTAACAGACCCGGACCGGGATAACCACCCGCCCGGCGGGTAAAGTAACGCTCGTCGGTAAGGTTGTTAACCCCCGCCCGAACCGTGTAACGCTTTTTCAGGTTGAGGGAGGCCGACAGGTCAAACACCCTATACGCCGGAATCAGACCGGTTTGGGCGTTTGCCGATGCATTAACCGTGTTGTTGGCGTCGCTATACGCTTTGCCTACGCGGTTCATCAGCGCCGTCAGCGTAAAGCCCCGGTACGAGTAGTTAGCACCAAAACGGCCGATAAACTCGGGGGCATTTTCAACGAAGCGGTCGCGGAGGTTGGTTTCGTTCACCTGCCCGTTGCTCACACTCGTGGTGCGCAGGTTGCGGTACCGGGCGTCCGTAAAGCCAAGCGAAGTAAACAGGCTCAGGTAACCCACTGCCGACCGGCCTGCCAGGGCTACAATCGGATCAAACTCCACGTAGGCTTCTACGCCCCGGCTTACGCTCCGGCCAATGTTGGTACGGAACTGGTAGGTACGCCCGGCTTCGTTCACGAGCGATAGGGTACCAATCCGGTCGTTGTAATTCACAAAGTAATAGCTCACATCGAAGTTGAGGTAGTTCCGAAACTTACCCCGCACCCCGGCATCGACCGAGTAGCCGCGGGCATCGCGCAGGTTCGGGTCAACCACAAAATCGGTTACGGCGGCTGGCGTCAGGTCAGAGAACAGGACCGGGCGGTAGGCCTGTGAAGCGTTGGCATACAGGCTGATATCCTGAGCCAGCTTAAATTCAGTACCAATACCGGCCAGCAAAAACTGGCGGCTGCTCTGCTGTGACACGCGATTTTCGGAGCCGTTGGCGGCAAAGCTTAACCGGCCGCTGATGTCGTTCTGGAGCGATTCGAGCCGCAGGCCGGGTGTAACCGTCCAACGCTTGTTCAGGCGGAACATCGATTCGGCAAAGGCCGCCACGTTGGTCACACGCAGGCTCAGGTCGCGCGGAAACAGTTCGGTTTGCAGGTCGAGGTTGAAATCACTCCCCCGGTCACCACGACCCTGCTGCGTGCGGTGGGTGTGCCCGTTGAAGTACTTCACGCCGGTTGCGAGTGCATGTTGCTGCCCGAGCCAGTTATACCGGCTTACGAGCCGTACCTCGCCACCCCAGTTTTTGTAGTGGTCACGGTCGATTTGGCGGTTGGCCATTTGACCTGTTGCATCAGGGGCATCGGGTGTGGTAATGGCCGACGTAAAGCCGATGCTGTTGCGCTGGCCCACCAACCCGTGCAGGGTAGCTGTGAGCCGGGTATTGTCGCTGATGGCGTATTCGGCTTTGAGTGTTGGCACGGTCCAGGGGGTGCTAAACCAGTTGCGGGCGCGGCTGCTTTGGCGGGCGTCCTGCGCAAACTGAGCGTCGGTGAGGCCGCCCGGTTGCTGGCTCTCGTTGTATAGTTGTGACACTTCAAAGCCCAGCCGGAGTTTATTCGTCACGGCGTACGAAATAGACGCGAACCCGTTGAATATGCCGTAGCGGCTATTCTGACGCCATCCGTCGGCCCGGCGGTAATCTACGTAGGCGTTGTATTGCAAACGCCCCGAGGTGCCACTCACCCGATTGTAGGTCGAGAATAAGCCGTAGCTGCCAACGGTCTGCTGGGTTTCGAAACTGAAAGGTTTATCCTGCGCGGCTGGCTTCAGCACGTAGTTGAGTAAGCCGCCAAACTGTGGTCCGTACTGCAACGATGCTCCACCCCGCACCAGTTCGATGCGCTCCACGGCTTGCATCGGTGGGTTGTAGTACGCTTCGGGGTAGCCAAACGGATCAGAACTAATGTCGATCCCGTTCTGGCGCACGTTGAACTCCCACGAGCGGTTGGGGCTAAGTCCACGTACCGATACGCCTACCTGCATACCTGAGCCGTCGCTTTCCCAGACCATCACGCCCGGTGTTTTGCTGAACACCTGCCGACTGTTGTTGGTCACCAGGTTGGCATCCAGAGCGGCCAGATTGACTACTTCTGATTTCTTACCGGCGTAGATCGCCGTTGTGCTAATTTCGGGAAGGGTTTCGCGCTCGCGCAGGCCTTTTGCCGCCCGAATCTGAACCTCGGCCAGTTGCAGTATGCTTTCCTGAACGGTGAGAGTCAGCGTCGTTGTTTCAGCCCGGCGAACTTCCACTTTCTGCTCTAACGGCTGAATCCCCACGCCCGAAGCAACCAAGGTGTACGTGCCGGTTGGCAGGCTGCGAAAGTCAAAATTGCCATTGGCGTCAGTGCTCAGGGCCCGCACAGTACCTTTCAGCTGGATGGTCAGACCCGCTGCCGGTTCGCCGTTTTGGTCACGAATCTGGCCCTGAAGACCGCCCGTTAGAACTGGCCCTTCATTGTCATCGGCAAAAATGGCCGGGATAGCTGCTGAGTGGGCCAGTGCGGATGACGTGGTGTATGAAGCTAATGATAAAAAAGAGATATATAGGAGTGCTGTCTGACGGAGTTGCATTTCTTTAGACTCATTTTAAACAGTGCAAAAGTATAGGGTGAAACGCGTTCATGCAAGAGTTGTTTAGAAATAATCTGAATAAGGATAGTCTGTAAGTTGATTCGTTAAAGCAGGTTGATTGTAAAAATAGCGAAGGGGTAGGGCGAGCTTCGGGCCGATTCCCGATATTCGTTGCCGTAACCGTAATTCATCAACTCCCGTCACTCTATGAAATTCCTTTACGGGCCCTGTCTCTTCATTCTGCTCGCCTTCAGCACGGCCTGTCAGCGACCGTCAGCATCTGATGCGACTTATTTCCCAGCCAAAGGCGATGCCTGGGCAACCCGTAAACCTGAACAGGTTGGTATGGATGCCGCCAAGTTAGCCGAGGCTGTTGCCTGGGCCAAGACACAGGAAACCACGCAGATGGCCCCCGACTTTTCAACGCAGGAGGAGATTTTCGGGAAGTTGCTTGGTCCTATGCCCACCAGCCGGGCGGCTACTAACGGTATTGTGCTCCGGCGCGGCTACATTGTGGCTGAATGGGGAGATACCCGCCGGGCCGACCCTACGTATAGCGTAGCTAAAAGTGTGCTCTCCACGGTATTGGGTATCACGCTCGACCGTAAGCTAATTGGCCGTATCGACGAACCTGTGCGGCAACGCATTCAGGATGGCGGTTACGAGTCGGCTCAGAATAGTCAGGTTACGTGGGAGCATCACGTGCGGCAGACAAGCGAGTGGGAAGGCGATTTGTGGGGTAAAAATGCCGATTTTGTCGGGAAAGAAGCGTTTGGGAAAGGCGAGCGTAAACCCCGCAGCCTGCAAAAGCCCGGCACCTTCTACGAATACAACGATGTGCGCATCAACCGATTTGCACTCTCGCTCTTACGAATCTGGAAGAAACCTATTCCTGAGGTTTTTCGGGATGAAATCATGAATCCTATTGGGGCATCCGATACCTGGCAGTATATTCCGTACCCGAACGCCGTAGCCACGGTTGAGGGGCGGTCGATGCCGTCGGTGAGTGGTGGTACCCGGTGGGGTGGTGGCCTTTGGATCAATACCCGCGATGAAGCTCGTTTTGGCTATCTGATGCTCCGGCAGGGGCGCTGGAACGACCGACAGATTGTGTCTGCCGATTGGGTGAAACAGGCCACCACGCGCGGCCCCGTTGGTCCCGATTACGGGTATCTTTGGTGGCTCAATACGGAACAAAAGGCCTGGCCCGATGCCCCCGCTTCGAGCTTTGCCGCACTGGGCGCCGGTCAGAACACCATCTGGGTCGATCCGGAGCATGATTTGGTCGTGGTCTGGCGTTGGCACAATGGCTCGCCCAACGAGCTGATCAAGCGGGTACTGGCAGCCGTTACGAAGTAGAAGTTTTCAATGTACGAAACGTATTTTTTGTACCATGCGTCCCCATTTTTCATCAATACAACTACCGGTTTCAACCCCCGAAGCAACACAGTTAGCAGCTTCGCAGACGGCACCGGTAACCACGGCTGAAGGAATCAAGCTCAAACCCCGGTTTACAGCGGCCGACCTCGCCCCGACCGATCATCTGGATTATGTGGCCGGTATTCCTCCTTTTCTGCGTGGGCCATACAGTAGTATGTACGTACGTCAGCCCTGGACTGTTCGGCAGTACGCGGGTTTCTCCACGGCCGAAGCCTCCAACGCGTTTTATCGGCGCAACCTCGCAGCCGGGCAAAAAGGGCTGTCGGTTGCGTTTGACCTGGCTACGCACCGGGGTTACGACTCCGATCATCAGCGCGTGGTGGGCGACGTTGGTAAAGCGGGCGTAGCCATTGATACCGTGGAGGACATGAAGATTCTGTTCGATCAGATTCCGCTCGATCAGATGTCGGTGTCGATGACCATGAACGGGGCCGTCATTCCGGTCATGGCGTTTTATATCGTGGCCGCTGAGGAACAGGGCGTATCTTCCGAAAAACTGTCGGGTACGATTCAGAACGACATTCTGAAAGAGTTCATGGTACGTAACACCTACATCTACCCGCCTGAGCCATCGATGCGGATTGTGGGCGATATTTTCGCCTTTACGAGCCGCCATATGCCCCGGTTCAACTCAATCAGTATCAGCGGCTACCACATGCACGAGGCTGGGGCCCCAGCGCATATTGAGCTGGCTTACACGCTCGCCGATGGCCTTGAGTACATTCGGACCGGGCTGGCTGCGGGTATGGGTATCGACGATTTTGCGCCCCGGCTGTCGTTTTTCTGGGGAATCGGCATGAATCATTTCATGGAAATTGCCAAGATGCGGGCGGCCCGGTTGCTGTGGGCCCGGATTGTGCAATCGTTCGACCCGAAGAATAAAAAGTCGCTGGCATTGCGGACTCACTGCCAAACGTCGGGGTATAGCCTGACCGAGCAGGACCCGTTCAACAACGTGGCCCGGACAACCATCGAAGCGTTGGCCGCAGCCTTTGGCGGAACCCAGAGTTTGCATACCAACTCGCTCGATGAAGCTATTGCGCTGCCCACCGACTTTTCGGCCCGCATTGCCCGCAATACCCAACTTTACCTGCAACACGAGACCGACATAACCCGCGCTGTTGACCCCTGGGGTGGTTCGTACTACGTTGAAACGCTCACGCACGAGCTTGTCCAAAAAGCCTGGGCGCTTATTGAGGAGGTTGAACAGCTGGGGGGCATGACTAAAGCTATCGAAACGGGCCTGCCTAAACTTCGGATCGAGGAAGCTGCCGCTCGTAAGCAGGCGCGCATAGACGGGGGCAAAGACGTGATTGTGGGGGTAAACCGGTATCAAACCCAATCGGAAACCGAGATTGAGTTGCTCGAAGTAGACAATCAGGCGGTTCGGGAGAGTCAGATTGCCCGACTTAAGCAGGTTAAAGCCACGCGGGATGAACTGAAGGTAAACGAAGCATTGGACCGGTTGTATGAGGCTGCGAAGAACCCCACCCCCGGCCCCTCCCCGCTAGAGGGAGGGTCAATGAGCTCAAACCTACTCGCATTGGCCGTGGAGGCTGCCCGGCACCGGGCTACATTGGGCGAAATTTCGGATGCCATGGAGAAAGCATTTGGTCGGCATAAAGCCACAATTCGGGCCGTATCGGGCGTGTACTCTGCCGAAGTGTCGGATGATGAAAATTTTGCGGCTGCCCGGCAAATGGCCAATCAGTTTGCCGAACTCGATGGTCGGCGGCCCCGTATCCTGATTGCCAAAATGGGGCAGGATGGGCACGATCGGGGGGCCAAGGTGATTGCTACGAGTTTTGCCGATTTAGGGTTTGACGTCGATATGGGGCCTTTGTTCCAGACACCTGCTGAAGTGGCCCGGCAAGCCGCTGAGAATGATGTACATATCGTGGGCGTATCGAGCCTGGCGGCTGGGCACAAAACATTGGTTCCTCAGCTGATCGACGAACTACGGGCCATTGGCCGTTCGGATATTCTGGTGATTGCCGGAGGGGTTATTCCACCGGCTGATTACCAGTATCTGTACGATGCGGGCGTGAAAGGAGTATTCGGGCCGGGCACGATCATATCGGTGGCGGCTCAGAAAATTCTGGAAGAATTAATGACCGAAGCTCATTAAAAAAAGGCCCTGCTCAAGTGAACAGGGCCTTTTTCCACTACCTACCTAATTGAGAATTTGCTTACGGATTAGTAGGCAACAACAGCCGGTCGATCACGTGGATAACTCCGTTTGAAGCTACCTGATCGGGCGTTACGATATTGGCAACATTGTTGCCATTGCCTTTACCCAAAATAGTAACCTTACCATTGTTGACGTTGAAACGAACCGTAGCTCCGTTGGCGGTAGCCACGTCAGCACCGTTCTGGAAGGTCTGCGCAAAAGCGCGATAGTTCAGAACGTGGTACGACAGAATGTCGGCCAAACGTTTCGGGTCAGCGGCCCGGATAGCAGCCTCATCGGCAAAACCAGCAGCTTTAAATGCATCGTTGGTCGGGGCGAAGATGGTTACACCGTTCTGCGAATCGCCCGACAGAATTGTCTGAATCGAGGTTCCTGCGCGCTCGGCGGCTACTGCCAGGAATGTCAAATTAGCGTTTGCTTTAGCTACATCGGTAGCGTTGGCCGTTGGCGGCATCAATACACGATTAATGATGTGCACAACGCTGCTCACCGTGGGGTTGTTGCCCTGGGTAATCTTAGCGGAGTTAACACTGATGTCCGAAGCGCTTGCCTTGTAAACCGTGAGCCGGGCGTTGGCCAATGCCGTCTGATACGACGTATTAACGGCCGTTGGGAACGCGGGAAGGTCAATAACAGAGCCGACAATGTGGTACCGGAGAATCCGTTGCAGATCCGCTACAGGCGCTGCACTTACGGCTGCCTCACTGGCGTATCCTGCTGCCCGGAATGCTTCGTCCGATGGCGCAAACAACGTAAGCCCACCTTTGTTAACCTCATCGGTCAAGCCGGCGCGTGCGATAGCGGCCTCCAGAAAGTTCAGATTAGCCTGTTGGCTTACGTACGTAGCTGTTGGGAATACGGTACCCGGCGTAGTGCTTGTGCCTGTACCCGGCGTGGTGCTTGTGCCTGTACCCGGCGTAGTGGTTGTACCCGTGCCTGGTGTGGTAGTTGTACCTGTTCCAGGGGTTGTTACGGTACCGGAACCCGGACCCGTGGTGCCCGTTGTTGGGGCGGGGTCTACGACCTGATTGCTACAGCTGTATAAGAAAGGAGCTGTGCTGAGTAGAGCGGCCGCTAAGGCTTGGCGAACCAGGCGACCAGAAAGTTTGACATTCATACGTTGAGAGGTTTTGTTATATAGTTTACTCCAGTAAGCCGGATGTTGCCGGACAAACTGTTACTGCTCCAACGCTTCAGAAAAATAGATTGTTGTATTGTTTTAGTAACCTTATGGAGGGAAGGTTGTATTAGTTATTGTTTTTGCCGATGGGTATTTTATGTAAATTTTAGTTTATTTGTTTAGGGTAAATCACTGATATTCATTTATTTGATTTTGTGACTTTTTATGATATATTTTTTATCAGAGAGGGGGGCTTTTAGAGGGAATTAGCCCCCGTTGCTACTTCCCGTTTTTGAGCGAGCGGCCTATATGGATAAGCCCCAAAATGGGCTGTTCTCGGGAAAATTATATTTGTATCTCTACAAGTACGCTTAATATTTCGTCTTACCATTCACAAAAAAAGCGGAGCCACTTTGTAAAGTGACTCCGCTTACGTCGGTCGGTAGCTGATTCTATCAGGCCGGTATTAATAGGAATCGATAATTTGCTGGGGCAGTACTTTTACATCGATACCCGTTGCTCTTTTCAAAGCTGCGTGGTTGTTGCGACCATCAATGTAAGCCGGGTTTACCTCAATCGACTTATTGTAGTAGTACGAGGCCAGTTCCAGCTTCCGACGGTCAGCACCGCCTTCGTTTTGGTAAATAACCCCGAGGTTGTTGTAGGCCGGTGCGTAGGCATTGGCCGCCCGGATCGTCTGCTTGTAATAATACACAGCCGAGTCGCGGTTCGGGATAATTTTCTGGAACACGTAGGCCATAGAGAAATAAGCCTCACCAAAACCGGGGTAAATCTGCGTGGCCTCTTTCAGGTGATCGAGTGCCCACCGGCCGTGCTTGTTAGCGGCCGCCACGTTGGTATCAATAAGCACCTGCGCTTTTTTAACCATGTCGGCTCTCTTCTGATTATCGGTTAGTTTAACCACAGCGGCATTGGTCGCGTTGGCAATTGAGTCGGCCTTTGAGCGGTCTTTCAGCCCTTTTTCGATCCATTCGTTAGCCACGTGCCGTTGCACCTGACAGCTGCTGGGCGAGTACGGCAAGGCAGAGTTAAACAGCACGAAGTTGTTTTTCCAGTCTTCGTTACGTGTTACGGTCTTGAACGAATACAGCCCGAGTACCACCGTCAGCAAGGCAATCAGCGGAGCGTACTGAGCCAGCACCGGCCGAGGGGTAGCGGCCCCCGACGCATCAGACTGGGTAGCCGAGAATGCCGGTATTTTCGCAAAAAGCTGTTGCAGGCCCCAGACCACCACGATAGCGAAGCCCAGCACGGCCGCAAACAGGAAGCGTTCGGCTAGGATACCACCCCGCATCCAGATAAAGCCCAGACCCGGTGCCATAGCTACAAAGAACCAGAACAAGGCGAAGCCCCAGACCGTCCGGCGGAAGAAGCCTTTGATGGTCAGGTAAATAAGGCCAAGCATCAGAATCAGGCCCGTCACCACGAGCATCGTCTGTGTGCCTTTCGATGAGGGGATTACGTTGTACGAGTAGTCGTACACAAGTGGGTGGGGCAGGAACAGCAGTTTCAGGTAATACGCAAAGAACTTGAACGTACTCCGTATCTGCGTACCCTCAATGGCGTAGGGGTAGTTGGCCCAGTCGACAGGTGGTTTGCCGCTCAATGTGCCAATCATCTGTAGCTTCTGGTAGAAGAACAGGGCGGCTACGATCAGGAACGGCCACAAACTCAACAGCGACCGCCAGATATTGCGTCGGGCAAAGAAGTACTGCGCGGCCGGGATAAAGGCGATACTAACAATAGATGACTCTTTTGAGAGGAAGGCAAAGTAGAGCGACGCACAGGCCAGCCCAAGCCAGCTTGTTACGAGCAGGCTACCCGTGGCCGCGCCGAGGCCAATCCAGATCGCTTTCCCCGTTGTAATCTCAGGAATTCCCCGCGTACTTGCCATGAAGACGGCCCCAATCACGGCGGCAACGGTTGTCAGGGCTACCCCGGTGAGTTTAGCGTTAAGCTCGGGGTTATTCCACCAGAGTTCCTGCTTACCAACTTTCTTTGAGTACTGTGCCGACAGCCCCGCCGTTACCAGCAAGCTGCCCAGCACGCCCGCTGCGGCAATGCGGAAAATTTCGAGCAGGTTAACCCCGGCTTCGATCTGATTAGGAAGGCTCACACTGTCTTTTCCGATGATACCCCAAACCAGTGAACCACCCAGCAGGCCGCCAATCAGGCTCACTACGGCCCCGGCTGCCAGCCGCGCATCGGGCTTGATCCAGCCCCAGCGGTTGGTTTCGAGGTAGCGCCAGTGGAACAGCAACATGAGCGAAATAAACAGGAAGCTCAAAATTTCGTCGCGCCCTTTGATGTTGGCCACAATCTCAGTGTGAACCGGATGGGCTATGAAAATCAGACCAATGAGTAAAGCCGTAATGATTTGGCCCGTTCGGTTGGGCTGTGAACCCTCGGTTGTGAGTCCATCGGCAGTTTGTTTGGCAGGCTGTACGAACCATTTTTGCAACAGCATACCCAGCACCAGACCAATAATAGCGTACAGAATGGTGTTGATCTGGTGATTCAGGCCGGAGTTGCTACCGGCAAATTCGTGCTCAATGGCAAACGTGATGAGCGAAAGCGGACGGTAATAACCGAGTGAGATATTGCTGAAGTGCCAGAATTCGGTGCGGAGCAGATCGGGAATCCCCTTGAGACCGGCCTTCACGAATAAGTTTTGGCTAATGGCCGCAATATCGTCGAGGGCATAACCGTGATTGAACGTGTTGACGTAGAGCAAGAAGCCGACAAGCGCCAGCACCACCGGGGGCCACCAGGCCACGGGCCGGGTTGGAATTGGCAACGAAACCTCCGGCTCCGACGGAGTCACCGCTTTGGGGGGCGTAGGCTTCACAAACGTCGACTGAGGGCGTGGAGCCGTTGCTGCCGTACCGCCAACCCGAATAGGCGGGGGTGGAGTAGGGCGGGCGTTCGGCGTTGAGTTAGGGGCAGGTCTTGACGAAGAAGGCTGCTTTTTTTTCGACATGACAAAAGGAAAAAGTACGAGTATTCAGTCTATTAGTATGCAACGAGCGAGTGAAGCATTTCAACGCTTGTTGAGGTAGAGGCACAGTTTAACCCCTGTAAAGTTCAAAAAGGATGCTAAAAAAAGCAATTTGTTACTCAACTCATTTCGGTGTAGTTCTGGCAACGGCACTGCTGTTAAGTCTTAATCAGGGTTGCCGAACCATGATTCCGCAACCCGGCGGGTCTACCACCAACAACACGCAACCCACCCGCGACAATAACCTGGCGATGGGCAATCCGAGTGGGGCATCGGTGGGCGACCCCAACAACTACCTCATGGTCAAATCGGCTTATACCCTCTCGTACAATCGTCGTCGAGGTATTGCTAATTGGGTAAGCTGGCACCTGAGTACCGCCTGGAAAGGAACCGTTCGGCGGGGTAACGATTTTCGGGCCGATGCCACCCTGCCGCGCGATTGGCCCGTTATTCAGACCGCCGATTACACCAATACGGGCTTTGACCGTGGGCACCTTTGCCCCTCCGACGACCGCGACGGATCGGTGGAGGACAATAGCGCTACGTTTTTACTGACCAATATCGTGCCAGAAGCTCCGCGTCATAACCGCGAAGTGTGGAAAGAACTCGAAGATTATTGCCGGAATCTGCTCAACGGCAGCAATGAGCTATACATTATTGCCGGAACAACGGGTACAGGAGGTACTGGAAGTAACGGGGAAGCAAGCAAACTGGCCGATGGTAAAATTACCGTGCCGGCTTCGCTCTGGAAAGTAATTGTTGTGCTGCCCGTGGGTTCTAACGATCTGCAACGGGTCAACAGCAATACCCGGGTGATTGCGGTAAATATTCCGAACCGGCAAACGGCCGCCGATAAACCCTGGTATGCGTACACGCTCAGCATTGATGATCTGGAGCGACGTACCGGCTACGATTTCCTATCGAATCTGCCTGCTGATTTGCAGCAGATACTCGAAAGCCGGATTGATGGTGGAGTGAATTAGGGAGAAAGGAGAAAGGAGAAGGGAGGAAGGAAAGGGAGAGTTAATATCCCTTTTCCTTTCCTCCCTTCTCCTTTTATTACAATTGCGGAATCCGCAGTACCTGATTTGGGTAAATCAGGTCAGGATCTTTGAGCATGGGTTTGTTAGCTTCGAAAATGACGCCGTATTTCATGGGGTCACCGTACACCTCTTTCGAGATTTTTGACAGCGAATCGCCTTCTTTAACCGTGTAATAGCGTGCTTCTGGGGTTGGGTCGGCAACTTCCAGCTGATTGTCTACCACTTGAACGCCTTCTACGTTACCTACGGCCAACGCAATCTTTTCGGCATCTTCCTGGGTTTTAACTTCCCCTTCCAGAATGACCGTATCGCCTTTGGTTTTAACCGTCAGTTTGTTGTAGGCTAAGCCAAGTTGCTTCACGTGGTTGAGCAACGCCTGTGCTTTCAGGGGCTCAACTTCAGCTTGTTTGGCGGGCTCAGCGGCTGGTGCTTCGTGCTCTTTGCCGAAGATTTTCTCACCAACGCCTTTAAAAAAATTCAATAGACCCATCGTTTTTATAGATTAATGTGAAACATGAGTTAACGGGGCAAAGAACAGAAATCGCTTTTAAAAGTCAACCCCGTACGCTCATCCGTATCGTTTTATTAATTTTCTGTTAATCTGAATATTTATACAAAATCGATTCAGATACCCCAGAATCGGGTACTTTTGCGTTCATTTTAAATGAAAGTATAATTTTTCCATTGTTTAATTTACTTAAGATGGTAAATAACAAACAGTTACGATGGGGGCTGGTACTGGGTACTCTATTCGGGGTAGCGGCTTGTACCAACGATATTGATCCGAATGCCGGGTTACCTACCCCAAGCCGGGGCGAAGCTGATTTTACAAAGTACGTTGCCGTAGGAAACTCGCTAACGGCTGGCTACCAGGATGGGGGTTTGTACCGCGAAGGGCAGCTTAGCTCGTATCCGGCCTTGCTGGCAGGTCAGTTTAAAACCGTAGGCGGGGGCGACTTTGTACAACCTTTGTTTAGCGAGGCTCAGGCCAACGGTTCGGGTTATCTGAAGCTGACCAGCCTGACCCCCACAACAGGCATTGTGTTGCCAGGGGCGGCCCGCGGTGGGCAAACGACAAGTGGTCAACTATTACTGACTAAGTACAACGGAGCAAGCCAGAACCTGGGTGTACCGGGTATTCGGATGGCCGACATTCAGCGGGCGGGTTACGGAAGCGTGCAGGGCAACGCATTTTTTGAGCGGTTACTCCCCGACAATTCACTGACGACCTATCTGCAATACGTAAGCGATAACCTCAATGGGGCTACGTTTTTTAGCTGCTGGCTGGGAAACAATGATGCGCTGGGGTACGCTACGTCGGGTGGGGTATCGGCACTTACTGAAGAGGCCGTTTTCAATACGAATTACACAGCCATTCTAAACAAACTAACCGAAAACAACCGCAAGGGTATAGTCATTGGGATTCCGCCGGTTTCGGTGGTGCCCTTTTTCACCACGGTAACATTGCCTCAACTGTTAGCGCAGGTCAATGCAGCGGTACAGCAGCAGGCACCGGGTACTCCGGCTATCACAGCGCTGGTGATTCAATCGCCGGCGGCACCGGGTGGGGTGCGCGCTACCAAGGCCGGTGATCTCTTATTGCTGCAACCCTACATTTCGGGTGAATACAACAAAATCGGATCAACCACGGCAGGAACGGGTCGCGGGCCTTACGGGCTCTCAGCTACCAACCCATTGCCCTCGCAGTTTGTGCTCGACGCCGAAGAGGTCGCTTTGCTCAACCAACGCATTGCTGCGTTTAACCAGACTATGAAAACGGGGGCCGAAGCCAAAAATATCGCGTATCTGGACCCCGGCGTGTTGCTTACCCGTGCCCAGCAAGGAATCACCGAAAACGGGGTGACATACAATGCCACGTTTGTGCAGGGCGGAATCTTCAGCCTCGATGGGGTTCACCTGACTCCCGCTGGCTACGCGCTGACGGCCAACGACATTATCAATACCATCAACGCGAAATACAAAGCAACGATTCCGACTCTGAACGCGAGCCGGTACCGGCGGGTGCTGTTACAGCCCTAAATATGGCCGGGGCTGTCTGGTTAAGTAGGCCTCCTTGCTGAATCTTTTAGACCTCTTTCTTTATGAATACACATAAAAAACTGCTGGCAGCGGGTTTGTTGCTGGTTTCGACGGCGGCCTGGTCGCAAAACACAGGCAGTTTGTTCAAGGGCATGCAATACGGCCTGAAGGTGGGTGGTACCGCCACTCATGGCTATACCGTGATTCCAGCCTTGCCCACGGCCATTGCCAACGTGCAGGTTCCCGAAATCACCAATAACAACAACGGTATTGGCTACGGGTATACGGCCGGGGTTTGGGCTCGGAAGAATATGCGGAAAGGGTATATTCAGGCCGAGGTGACCTACAATATGTTTGTGCTCAAGCAGATTGCTGATGTCACGCTCGATGTGAATGCCAACCCGTCGTTGGTCAATGCGCTCCCGATCAGTGTAGCCCCCGGACTGGTTAATGCCACGCTGAATGCCACGTCTGAGTCGACACTGAAATCGGTCAATGTGCCTATTCTGCTCGGCCGTCGCTTGCTGAACGATAAAGTACGGGCCTATTTTGGACCTAACTTTATCTTTGTAACCAATGCCCAGGCGATTCGGAATACGAGCGGTCGGTTGAATGAAAACAAAACGATTGGATTTCCGCAGCGGGATATTCCGCTCACCACGAGCCAAACGAATCTGCTTAATCGATTTGAGGCCGCCGATCTGGAAGTGAAAGACTTTACGTATGCGCTTGAGTTCGGGTTGGGGGTGTCGCCCACGCGCCGAATGGACATAGACCTTCGGTACGCGGTACCGGTTGGGGGTGTTTACAAAAATGCCGACATCAAGGGGTTTTTGGGTATTGCCAGCCTGACAATCGGTTACGCGGCATTTTAGCCTGAAGTACACCCTGGGCTAAATGCCGTACAGGCGGTGTATTGCCCGTACAGACAAGGAGGTTGACTTTGGTGTTAGCCTCCTTGTTCTTTTTTGGCGTCACTCTTCTCCGGCTCTAAGACATAAACCTGTCCGGCAGACTTTAGGCGGTAACGCACCATTTGTATTCCTCCTGTCGGGTAGGCATTGGCATCGCCCGAGGCATAGACCGGAAACTTACGGCATAGGATATACGATTCAGTCCATAGGCTATCATGTCCCATGTAGCCCGTTGCGGCCGGCATAGGCCAATCGGTGGGTAAAATATCGACGCGCCGATCGGGTAAAAACTGCCAGCCGATTACCTGACCAAACGAGCCGGTACCCGTACTGCGCAGATAAATATAGATTTCGGGAAATCGATTGTTATCCAGATCAGCCACATCGGCCCCCACCACAATACCGTCGACGGGTAAGCGAAAAGCGGTGAGCAAGAGGCTTCCGCGCCGGGCCTGAATAGCTACTTCGGCGCTTGTTCCTGTATCCGACGCAGTTATCTGGAAATTGTAGATGTTGAACGTCAACTGCTTAGAAAACACAATCGGGCTCTGCTCCGGCAGGGGCGGGCGGAGTAGAGACAAAACGATCGTGAATACTAAAACCAGAATAACGGGCATAAAAAAGCGATGACGTACACATCAGTAACGTCATCGCATATAATTTAGTTGAAGCGAATAACTGAACCGTATCAGTCTTCCATAAAAGGCGCTCCAATCAAGTGCAGGGAATTCAGATGAGGCAGAATTCCGCGGCCTTTGGTGGTTAACCGATATTCAACACGGGGGGGAACCTCACTAAACGACTCTTTCTCCAGTACTCCAAGTGAAATCAGTGATTTCAGTTCTTGAATGAGTACCTTTTCACTCACGTCGGGCATCATGCGCCGAAGTTCGCCGTAGCGCCGGGTATGTTCACCAAGATTGAGCAGAATAAAAAGTCGCCATTTCCCGCAGATAATATCAAGTGTTCTTCTCAGAACCAGCTGATCCCGTTCAGCCATAGTCACATCACGATTACTGTCTTTCATTTCAATTGGACAATTCACCTAAAAAATCTTTTTTACTAACTTTTTTGTGTGTAAGTTACTGATTTGTAAGGGGTTGTGCGAATAAGCAAATATAAATCCTCAATTGTTATATCAAGCTGTAAAATGCAACTTTATGTGCTTTGGACGCATAAATAACACATAAAATCGCAAAACAACCTAACCAATGAAAGATGTTATATCATTGAATTGCAAACCTCCGAATAAAGTGAATGGTGTCGATTAATTTCGAATTAACGTATATCAGTAGCTACGGAATCTGTCAGGACAGGTGTACGTGCTGAGTCGCCGATCACTCGCTCGGTAGGAGCCGACGAAGTGCCCGCCGGATTCTGCTCATTCGTGGTGGAACTACTACACCCACACAGTAGAGTTAGTAATCCAATGATTGTCAAACTGTTCATGCATTTATTGGTGTTTCCCTGACGTGACTCCATAACAGATGAGTATGTAAATTAGTGCCTATAATCTATATAGATTTAATTGAAAATTGTTTCGTAGAATAGCCAAATTGCTGGCCAACGGACCCGGCTTGAAGAGATAAACCAATCGGCCCGTACCTTTGCGGAAAAGGTAATTTATTTGTGAAAAAAACGTTGCTGGTCATTGCCGGACCCACCGCTGTCGGAAAAACAGATTTGTGCGTTCGTCTGGCAAAAAAATTACAAACCGACGTCGTATCGGCCGACTCCCGGCAGCTATATCGCGAATTGAATATTGGAACGGCCAAACCTACTCCTGTTGAGATGGACGGGGTGCGGCATCACTTTATCGATTCCCATTCGATTCAGGAGGTTGTCAGCGCGGGCCGTTACGAACGCGAGTGCCTGGCCCTACTCGATAGGCTCTTCATCCAACACGATGTGGTTATCCTGACGGGTGGAACGGGTTTGTATATCGATGCGCTTTGCTTTGGGCTCGATGATATTCCGCCAATAGACGCGACCATCCGGGATAGGCTAATGGCTCGGGTTGCGGCTGAGGGGCTCGAACCCCTGCAAGCTGAACTGCGTGAACTTGATCCAATCTATGCCGCTGAGGCCGATTTACAAAATACCCAACGGGTGGTGCGGGCTTTGGAGGTCTGCCTGGGTACCGGGCAGCCGTTTTCGTCGTTTCGGCGGCAGCAGGCCGCCCCGCGCCCATTCGAGATCGTGCTTTGTGCGCTCGACCGACCCCGTGAGGAGTTATATGCCCGCATCGACGCCCGTATGGATGCCATGCTTGCGGCTGGGCTCGTCGACGAAGCCCGAAACTTACTGCCGTACCGGGATCATCTGGCGTTACGTACGGTGGGCTATCAGGAAGTATTCGGCTATTTCGATGGGGCGTACGACTACGACGAAATGGTATTTCTGCTCAAACGCAATACCCGGCGCTACGCCAAACGGCAACTGACCTGGTTCAGGCATCGGGCTAACTACCAGTGGTTTGCTCCCGGTGATGTCGATAAAATTGCTTCTCTTGTAAGTAGTGGCAGTAGGCAGTAGCAGTAGGCAGTGCTCTTGCGTCAGCTACTGCTTACTGCCACTGCCTACAACTTACTACGTATTACTCCCACTCAATCGTCGCTGGTGGTTTGCTCGAAATGTCGTACACAACCCGGTTGACGCCTTTGACCCGGTTAATGATCTCGTTCGAGATGTCGGCCAGAAACTCGTACGGGAGGTGTGCCCAGTCGGCGGTCATACCATCCACGCTGGTTACGGCCCGTAAAGCCACTACGCGCTCGTACGTACGCTCATCGCCCATGACACCCACCGACTGAATCGGGAGCAACATGGCACCGGCTTGCCAAACCTGGTCGTATAGGCCATACCGGCGGAGACCGTCGATAAACAGATAGTCCACTTCCTGCAGAATGGCCACTTTCTCGGGCGTGATATCACCCAGAATCCGAATGGCCAAACCCGGACCGGGGAATGGGTGACGCCCCAGAATGTTCTGTGGCAGGCCCAACGAACGGCCCACGGCCCGTACCTCGTCTTTAAACAAGGTGTTGAGTGGCTCTACTACTTTCAGCTTCATGAAATCAGGGAGGCCACCCACGTTATGGTGCGATTTGATCGTGGCAGAGGGGCCTTTGACCGAAACCGACTCAATTACGTCGGGGTAAATGGTACCCTGTCCCAGCCATACAACATCTTCCAGCAAATGAGCTTCCTGGTCGAAAACGTCGATAAACGTCTTCCCAATAGCTTTCCGTTTGGCTTCGGGATCGGTGAGACCGGCAAGAGCGGTGTAGAACTGCTCTTTGGCGTCGACTCCCTTAATGTTGAGACCCAGCGTGCGGTAACTTTCCAGTACACTCGCAAACTCGTCTTTACGGAGCAGTCCGTTGTCGACAAAAATGCAGTACAGGTTTTGCCCGATGGCACGGTGTACCAACATGGCAGCCACCGACGAGTCGACCCCGCCAGAGAGTGCCATCACCACTTTGTCGTTGCCCAGTTTGGCTTTCAGATCGGCCACGGTGCTATCCACAAACGAGTCGGCGGTCCAGTCCTGTTTGCAGCCGCACACATCTACCACAAAGTTGTGCAGTAGTTGCTTACCCTGTAGAGAGTGCGTCACCTCGGGGTGGAACTGAATGCCGTACGTTTCCTCGCCAGAGACCTGAAAAGCGGCCACGCGGACCGTTTCGGTTGAGGCAATGATGTGAAACGAATCGGGAACCTGCGTGATCGTATCGGCGTGCGACATCCAGACCTGTGAGTGGGGGTCAATGCCCTGCATCAGTCGGTTGGTCGTTTCTACAGTGCCCAGTTTGGCCCGACCGTACTCTCGAATACTGGAGGCTTTTACCTCTCCTCCGCTCGTTTGGGCCAGTAATTGTGCGCCATAGCACACACCCAATACTGGGAAGTGCTGCCGGAACCGGCTCAGGTCGACCATCGGGGCGTCGGTATCGCGGACCGAACACGGGCTACCCGACAGGATGATTCCTTTAACGTCGGGCGTGATGGCGGGAATGTTGTTGTAAGGATGGATTTCGCAATAGACATTCAGTTCGCGAACCCGTCGGGCGATGAGTTGGGTGTATTGCGAACCGAAATCCAGAATAAGAATTTGCTCGGTGACCATGCTTCGGTTTCTAAGGTGCAAAAATAGAGCCTTTTAGAAGAAAAATCACAGCCTATGCTACAAAAGCGGCAGAAGAATGGTTATAAACGGAATAATCAGGCTACTGAACCGCTTGCGGAAATAAATCAAAATAGGCGAATGGCTGCCCCAAAACAACCAGCTTCAACCCCCGATGTCGTACTGATCGGAGCGGGCATTATGAGTGCAACCCTGGGTGTGTTACTCAAGGAGTTGCAACCGAGTATTACCATCGAAATTTACGAACGGCTGGACCGGGCGGCCGCTGAAAGTTCCGATGCCTGGAACAACGCAGGGACCGGACACTCAGCCTTTTGTGAACTGAACTACACGCCCGAACGTGAAGATGGCACGGTTGAAACGAACAAGGCGGTAAAGATTGCCGAGTCGTTTGAAGTATCGAAACAGTTTTGGGCATATTTGGTAGAACAGGGGTTTCTGGAAGATGCCCCCGATTTTATCCGCAGTATTCCGCACATGAGCTTTGTGTGGGGGAAAGAAAATGTCGATTACCTGCGTCGGCGGTTTGAGGCTTTGCAGCAGTGCCATTTATTTCATGGCATGGCCTACAGCGAAGACCCCCAAACGATCGCGAACTGGATTCCGCTCGTGATGGAAGGTCGCGACCCGGCCGAGCCAGTAGCTGCTACCCGCATGGATATGGGTACCGACGTGAACTTTGGGGCACTTACCCGCAATATGTTCAAACGGCTCATGCAACTCGATGGCGTCACCATGCACTTTAACCATGATGTGCGTGAGTTGTGGCGGTCTAAAACGATGGGCGGCTGGAAGGTGCGTGTCGAGAATCTGGAAACCGGCCGCGAGCGCGATGTGCAGGCTAAATTTGTGTTTATTGGAGCCGGGGGCGGCTCGCTGCGGCTCCTCGAAAAATCAGATATTCCGGAGGGTCGTGGGTACGGTGGCTTCCCGGTAAGCGGGCAGTGGCTCAAATGTACCAACCGCGAGATTATCGAACAGCACGATGCCAAGGTCTACGGAAAAGCATCGGTAGGCGCCCCGCCTATGTCGGTGCCGCACCTGGATACGCGCATGATCGATGGAAAGCGGGAATTGTTGTTTGGACCTTACGCCGGTTTTTCGACCAAGTTTCTGAAAAATGGCTCGTACCTGGACCTGCCCAAATCCATTCAGATGGCCAATCTGGCCCCGATGCTGATGGCCGGTCTGCACAATATTCCGTTGACGCGCTACCTGATTCAGCAGGTCATGCAGTCGCCCGAAGATCGGCTGTTTGCCTTGCGCGAGTACTTCCCGAATGCTCAAATGCAGGATTGGGAACTTGAAGTAGCCGGGCAGCGGGTGCAGGTTATCAAAAAAGACGAAGAAGAAGGGGGCGTGCTGGAGTTCGGAACGGAGATTGTAAGCGCGGCTGATGGAACGATTGCTGCCTTGCTTGGGGCCTCGCCGGGAGCCTCTACCGCCGTCTCGATTATGCTCGACTTGCTGAACCGCTGTTTTCCCGACCGGATTATTCGGGAGGATAACCAGCAGAAAATAAAGGAAATGATTCCGAGCTACGGTCGTTCGCTCGCTAAAGATCCCGAACTGACACGCCAAATCCGTGAGCGAACAAGCGAAGTGTTAGGGTTGGAGGAATAGGAAAAAAGAAAAAGGAGAAAGGGAAAAAGGAGTCAGCTACGTATGATTCCTTTCCTCCCTTCCTCCTTTTTCCCTTTCCTCCTTATTTGTACAACAGATACCCTTTGCGTTTGGCCTTGTACCCGCTCAGGGCGGGCTCCCAGCTTTTGCGGATGGCCGACTCTTTGACTCCGGCAATTAGTTGCTTGCGCAGTTGGTCGGAGCCGTACAGCTTATCGATAAAGTTGCCCTTGAGAAAGAACTTATCTTTTTCGGGGGCTTTTTCGTAAAAGTCGATCACGTATTTCAACGTGAAACCCTGCTTGCGGGCGTTCACCTTTGTCAGATCGAGACCGTAGCAAAGCTGCCCTTCATTGGGTGGGTTTACGGCACCGGGTTTATCGGTGGGGGTAAACTGAAACGGGCCATTTTTGGGGTTGGGAGAGCCAATTACCTGAAATTGCTTGTCGGTGCCCCGCCCAACGCTGACGACCGTACCTTCGAAAAAGCAAATCGACGGGTACAGCAGGATCGATTGTAAATTGGGCAGATTGGGCGACGGAGCAATGGGCAACTCATAGGCCGTAGCGTGGGTGTAATTTTTAACTGGAATCACGGTGAGGCTTACCTGACGGCCACCCGCGAGCCACTTTTCGCCGTTGATCATACCGGCCAGCTCGCCCACAGTGAGGCCGTGCACCACCGGAATAGGGTGCATCCCGACAAATGATTTAAAGGCTGGGTCGAGCACGGGGCCATCAACAAGGTGCCCATTGGGGTTGGGGCGGTCGAGTACGATAAACGGCTTACCTGCTTCGGCGGCCGCTTCCATGGCGTAGTGCATGGTGCTGATGTAGGTATAAAACCGCGCGCCTACATCCTGAATATCAAACAGCAGTACATCGAGCGAGTCGAGCTGGGCGGGAGTCGGTTTGTAGTTTTTGCCGTAGAGCGATACGATGCTGATACCCGTTTTGGCGTCGCGGCTGTTGTCTACTTTTTCGCCCGCGCTGGCCTGACCCCGGAAGCCGTGTTCGGGGGCAAAAATTGTTTTGATCGTGAGGCCGAGTGCCTGTAGGCTGTCAACGAGGTGGGTGTAGCCGCCCGCCCGCTTGATAACCGACGTGTGGTTCACAACCATACCGATTCGCTTCCCCTTGAGCGATGGTACGTACAGGTTGGTTTGGTCGGCACCCGTCTGGATCTGGGCAAAGGTTGGGCCTGTGAAGCAAGCGCAGGCAATCAGGAGTAGGGACAGAAAACGCATAGTGGAATAAAAATCGTGACTCGGCTGGCTATACGCACGCAGCCGGGGCGCAAATATCGGGGGCAAACAAGCGGATACACAAATAACGGTAACTGCACCTGAGAATTACTTGTCAAGGGCAGTTCCGGGTAATTACGGTTTCAGTCCGGTCAGGAAGCCATCGTAAGCCGCTTTCTTCTTGAAGTCTTTGTCGAACGGCAGCGGGAAGTCGTTGCATTGGCAAAAACTCGGAATCCAGCTATCGGCATCGCTCACATTCCAGGTGGTTATGCCGTGTTGTTGCGCCGGTGGTACAATTGTGCGGTAGGCCGTGGCAATGGCCTGGTATTTGGCTTTTTGCCGTTGCCAGAGGGCATCGGTCGGGGAGAAGTTGGCGGTTTTGGCCTGATTCACCCGAACGTCGAGTTCGGAGATATGGACCAGCAGACCCGTAGCCGCCGTTTGCCGGATCGCATTCTCAATCTGTGCGTCAGGATGGTCGATGTTCGTGTGCATCTGGAGGCCCACGCCATCAATCGGGATGTTGCGTTTACGGAAATCGGCCACCATAGCCAGTACGGCCGCCAGTTTTTTGGCACTGTACTCCTGCCCGTATTCGTTATAAAATAGCTTCACGGCAGGGTCGGCCTGGCGGGCGTATTGAAAACTGCGGGCCATGTAGCCGGGACCGAGGTTCTGAAGCCAGAGCGTGGGACGCAGGGTGCCATCGTCCAGAAACGCTTCGTTGACCACATCCCAGGACGCAATTTTGCCTTTATACTGTTTCACCACCGTTGTGATATGGTCGCGCAAGAGGTTTTCCCAGGCCAGTGAATCGCCCTTAAATTGAGTAACCCAGTCGGGGACCGACTGATGCCAGACAAGCGCATGGCCGTGCATCCGTTTGCCAGTCTGATTGGCAAAATCGACAATGGTATTACCCCCGCTCCAGTCGTACCGATCTTTTTCGGGGTGCACTTGACGCATTTTAAGGTGGTTTTCAGACGTTATGCTACTAAATTCCGTTTCGAGTGTCTGGCGGTAGAGGGGTTTACCCGTCAGCAGGCTGGGGTTGATAGCCGCACCGACTGGAAACGAGGCCACCGAGCGCAGCGTGGACGTTACGGGCGTGGGGTTGGGGGTTGTGCCGGGCTGGGCCGATGGTTGTCGGCACCCACCCATCAGCAGGATGGCAAACAGAAGCAGGTTGCGTGTCATGTCCCTAAAAGCGGTTTTCGCCTGAAACCTATTGGCGGGAGCTCACGGCAAATCCGTTACTTTTATGCCAGCAACAACCGAACCGGTTCCGAACGGGTTATTCGGATAGCGGTTGGCATTGGTTGGAAGCCGTTTATCGTTACTCTCTATTTTATCCTTGAACGTTCCGTTTTTTTTAGCCCGTCGAATTCGGCAGGCTCCGATCGAAAGTTTTTCGGCCACCGTTACCAAAGTCGGTATTGCCAGTATCGCCGTGGGGCTGGCCGTTATGATTGTGGCGTTTGCTGTGCTGTTTGGCTTCAAGCAGACCATTCAGGACAAAATATTTCTTTTCGGCGCCCATCTTCAGGTGAGCAAGTTCACGGCTAATCAGTCGTACGAAGAAGCCCCTATTTCGACGAATACCCGGTTTTTTCGGGAGGTAAAGTCAAACCCCGGCATAGCGCATGTGCAGGCCGTGGCACTCAAGGCGGGGATTCTCAAAACCCCCGACGAACTGGCGGGCGTGGTGCTCAAAGGGGTAGGGCCTGATTATAACTGGCAGCTCATTGAGCAGTCGCTGGTGGCGGGGCGGGTGCCTGCTATTGGTACCGATTCGGCGCGGGCCGCGACTGGGCCGCCCGACACAACGGCCGGCTACTCAACCGAGATTTTGTTGAGTCAGTTTCTGGCCGATCAGCTGAAGCTAAAGGTAGGTGAATCGGTCATTACGTATTTTCTGGGCGGTAGTCAGCCCCGGCCGCGTAAGCTGACCGTTGTCGGTATTTACATGACTGGGCTGGAGGAGTTCGATAAACAAATTGTGTTGGGCGACCTTCGGCTGATTCAGCGGCTCAACAACTGGACACCCGATATGGTGGGCAGTTTTGAGCTGTTTGTCCGCGACTTCGACCAGCTCGATGCTACGTTTCGTACTGTTTTCGATCAGATTCCGCCCGACTTCCGGCTTTTTAAAGTCACCGAGCAATACGGCCCCCTGTTCGACTGGATGGTGCTGCTCGACCGGAATACACTCGTGTTTCTGATTCTGATTCTGTTTGTGGCCAGCTTCAACATGGTGTCGGTGTTGCTGGTGCTGATGATGGAACGCACCCCCATGATTGGGCTCTTGAAGGCTTTAGGGAGTCAGAATACCTTGCTTCGGCGCATGTTTCTGTACGTAGGGCTCAACATGGTGGGCTGGGGGCTGCTTATTGGCAATGCCGTTGGGCTCGGTTTCTGTTTCGTGCAGGATTACTTCAAGCTCATTCCGCTCGACCCCAAAAATTACTTCATGAGTTTCGTCCCGATTCAGTGGGACTGGGGCGTAATTGGCCTGCTCAACGGGGCGACCCTCGTGCTCATTGCCGCTGTGCTTTGGCTCCCCACGCTGGTTATCAACCGGATCGAGCCGGTTCGGGCGCTGGTGTTTAAAAAGTAAGCGACTGGCTGCCGGATTGAGGGAGTTGCTACAAAAAACAGCTGACATCTCTCCAAACGAGATGTCAGCTGTGGAATAGTGGTGTTACAAGATTACTCGAAACCCAAATCCATTAAGTGAATGTATAATGCACAATGAATAATTGGGTTGCCTGCTGGTAGCCAGACTTTTAATTATACATTGTTCATTACACATTTAATTTGGCTCCGTTACCGAATGCCTTTTACGGTATAGCCTTTCTGGCGGAGGAGATTGATTACGCCCTTGTCGCCCCCGAGGTGACCGGCTCCAAATGCAAACAGCGTCGGTTTGTCTTTCACGGCTTTTTCGATCACCGGAATCCAGTTTTGGTTACGCTTATCGAGTAGGTCGGCTTCGAAATCGTCGAGACCGCCGTCGTACTTACTTTCCTTCATTTGCTTCATCATCGCCGTCAGGTCCTGACTCTTGTAAGCCGCCAACAGCTTATCCAGTTCGGCTTTTACCTCGCCCGGTTTACGGGCCATATCGGCCAGCATGGTCACCTGCTTTTCCATCGGGATTTTGTCGAAAATGGCGAGCTGATCTTCCAGTTTTTCCAGGCCGAGAATCTCTTTTTTGTCGTTAGCCGCCATCTGCATGAGCGTCATATCGTACGACGCGGGTTGACAACCCAGCGCCCCCATGGTCATAAACGAGTAAATAGCAATGGGTTTCAGGCCACCCACCTGCGCCAGCCCCATACCCGAAGTGGCCTTCAGGTGATTGTCGAGCAGGGTGTAATCGTCGGCAGGCAGGTAGTCTTTAAGGGTTTTGCCGCCGGTAAGCATCATACTCCGCATCATAGACGATTGCAGGGCGGGGTCATCCATGTCAATTTCCAGATACAGCTGCTTGGTATCGGCAACGGCTTTTTTAGTGGCTTCGGTCAGAACCAGATCATTGGGGCAAACCAGGTGAAATGTGCCGTAGAGGTACGACGGTTGAGTAAGCCCGTTACCCGTAACCTCATACAGCAGTGAATTGTCCTGAGCAATGGCGCTTGTGCTGCACAAAATGGCCGCACATAGGGAGAGAAACCCTTTTTTCATGGCTAAATGGTTGATAGTTACCCAAAGATAACCATGCCTGTCACTTTACCAACGCATCGGCAAAATTCAGATACTGCCACCAGTCGAATGGCTGTACATCGTGCGGGCCGGTACGTACATGGTAGCGCACATTCTTGCCCACGCTCGTGTTCACTGCCGGGTATTCTGCTGGCCCAAGGCCCGTTTTTCGGTACAAACCATATACAGGCTCAGTAGCTTTGGCGCTCAAAAACTCCCCGCGTGGGTCCGACCAGCGGTCTTCTTCCGCACTGGCTACGTACAGGGGTCGGGTGGCTATCAAACTGAGCAGAATATGCTGGTCGACGGGCAGAGCCGGTACGTTTTCGTTGTAGCTTCGGTACTGCCGCGCAAACCAGTGCGGAAAGGCGTAGTTGAGCCGCCCCACAGTTTCGCCGTAGGTACGCCGGGCAAGTGAGGCCCCTCCCTCACCGGCTTCGTTGGAAATGGCCGCTACAAACCGTTTATCCTGAGCAGCCGCCCACAGAGCCGCCTTGCCAATGCGGGAATGCCCCATAGCAATAACCCGTTTAGCGTCGATGGTCGGGTCGGTTTGTAAGTAGTCGAGAATACGGCTCATACCCCAGGCCCAGGCTCCAATGGCCCCCCAATTGTCGGTGCGGGTAGTATCGCCCAGCACCGACCGGATACCCGTTTTCCAGCCCGCCGGGTGGTCGGGTTCAATATCGCCATAGTACGCCGTCACGATGGCGTATCCCCGTGCCACAATTGTATCAAGCGGCCAACGCCGGGCCTGCGCCCCCCGGCTTTTCTCGGTAGCCCGGTGATTGTCGGCGGTGCTCGCCACCCAGCGGTCGGAGAGGGGCAGGTCGGCTTCAGTGCTGATGCAGTGGTTGCCGCAGAAATTCAGGTTCAGAAACGCCGGAGCTGCCTTGCGGGCGTTGTTGGGCACGTATATCAGCACGTTGATGGGCGGTAAAGCAGGGTAGTCGGCAAAGTAAATAGCCACCTGCTTGCGAGTGGCCTTGCCGCCGAGGGCACTGGGTACCACCTCGCCGGGCTGGAACCGCAACCGCACCGGGCGCGTCGGGGTTTGCCCGTACACGTGGGCTGCAAACTGATTGAGCCAGTAGCCCCGGCTGGCTTCCCACGCTTTGGCCGAAGTGATGCGGGCGCCATTGGGGGGCATGAGTGGGTCGGGCAGGGGGTAGGAGCCTACCTTGCTCTCGTCGTAGTTAGCGACAAAAGTGGGCTGGGCAGCCGACAGCAGCGGGGCTGTCAGACTCAGTAAAAGGCAGAGAAAGCGGAACATGGTTTGAAAAGGGCTCGTTTGTTACCAAATGCTAAAACGAACCGGGCCTACTTGGTGAGAAGGGAATACCGCCCGAAGCCATCCGGGTTTCGTCGGTTTCCGTATTTTTGTCCAAAACTTCATCAACCGAAATCCATTTTTCAACAGCGCCATGACGACAACCGACGTTCAGCCCCAATCCTCGACGACGACGGGGCTGACCCATAAAGTACGAATTGTAACAGCGGCCTCCCTGTTCGACGGGCACGATGCCGCCATCAACCTGATGCGTCGGCTTATGCAGGCATCCGGGGCGGAAGTAATTCACCTGGGGCATAACCGGTCGGTGGCCGAAATTGTCGAGTGCGCCATTCAGGAAGACGTACAGGGAATTGCCATCACCAGCTATCAGGGGGGGCACGTTGAGTTTTTCAAGTATATGTACGACCTGCTTAATGAGCGCGGGGCCGGGCATATCAAGATTTTTGGTGGGGGCGGAGGTACCATTCTGCCTTCCGAAATCGAAGAGCTTCACGGGTATGGCATTGCCCGTATCTACAGCCCCGACGATGGCCGGGCTATGGGCTTACAGGGAATGATTGATGATTTGTTGCGGCAGTGCGATTTTGAACTGCCCGCTTTAAATAAGGTCGATCAGGTAACTACCGACGAGGTGCCGCGCCTGATTACCATGGCCGAAAACAACCCTACCCAATCCCTTCCTCCCTTTCTCCCTTCCTCCTCTTCCTCCCCTGTTTTGGGCATCACGGGCACGGGCGGGGCGGGCAAATCGTCGCTCGTAGATGAGTTGGTGCTGCGGTATCTGCGGACGTTTCCCGACAAAACGCTGGCCATCATCTCCGTCGATCCGTCGAAACGGAAGACCGGCGGGGCCCTACTCGGCGACCGGATTCGGATGAACGCCATCCACAACCACAACGGGGCGTCGCGTGTGTACATGCGCTCGCTGGCAACGCGGCAGTCGAATCTGGCGCTGAGTCGGCACGTACAGGAAGCCATCGACGTGTGCAAAGCCGCTCATTTCGATCTGATTATTGTAGAAACGTCGGGTATTGGGCAGTCGGATACCGAAATCACCGAACACGCCGATAAAACGCTGTACGTAATGACCTCAGAATACGGGGCCGCTACGCAGCTCGAAAAAATCGATATGCTCGATTTTGCCGACGTGATTGCCATCAATAAGTTCGATAAGCGGGGTTCTCTCGATGCCCTGCGCGATGTGCGGAAGCAGTACCGCCGGAACCACAACAACTGGGATGCTCCTGACGACGAACTCCCGATTCTGGGCACCATTGCGGCTCAGTTCAACGATGGGGGGATGAACGCCCTTTTCGAACGACTTATGGGGGTATTGGGTATTCAGATGCCTGGTACAAACACCGAGAGAACCGATGCCCGCCCGCAGGCTATTATCCCGGCCGACCGGGTGCGGTATTTGGCCGAAATTGTGGAAGAAAGCCGCCGGTACGGCGATTTTGTGACCGAACAGTCGGCCTTGGCCCGGCAGCTTTACCAGATCGACGGTACGCTGAAAATCCTGCCCGACGGGCCGTTGAAAGACGAACTGGGCCAGATATACAGTACGCTCGAAAGTCGCCTGCACGCCGACTGCCGGGCGCTGTTGCAGCAGTGGCCCGCCATGCAACAGCGGTACACGGCCGAGTTTTACGAATACAAAGTGCGTGACAAGGTGATTCGGCAGCCGCTCTACACCGAAACCCTTTCGCACCTGAAAATGCCGAAGGTAAGCCTGCCCAAATACCATGATTGGGGCGATGTGCTCCGTTGGCTCCTGACCGAGAACGTGCCGGGTGAGTTCCCGTACACGGCGGGTGTGTTTCCGCTCAAACGGGCGGGCGAAGACCCCACCCGGATGTTTGCGGGCGAGGGTGGACCCGAGCGCACCAACCGCCGGTTCCACTACGTCTCGAAAAATATGCCCGCCAAGCGGCTTTCGACGGCTTTCGACTCGGTGACACTTTACGGCGAAGACCCGGCACTTCGGCCCGACATTTTCGGGAAAGTAGGTAACTCAGGGGTCAGTATCTGCACCCTCGATGATGCCAAGAAACTCTATTCGGGCTTTGATTTATGCGACCCCAGCACCTCGGTGTCCATGACCATCAACGGGCCTGCGCCTATGCTTCTGGCGTTTTTCCTCAACGCAGCCATTGATCAGCAGTGTGAGAAGTGGCTAAATAGGGAGGAAAGGGAGAAAGGAGGAAAGGAGAATGGGGCAGGCGCTTCTTCTACTTCGCCCCTGCCTTCTTACAATGGCTCCCTACCCGAAGGAAACGATGGCCTGGGCCTGGCCTTGCTGGGTACGACCGGTGATAAAGTGATTCCGCGCGACGTGTACGAACGTATAAAGGCCGAAACCTTACGTACTGTCCGGGGCACTGTTCAGGCCGATATTCTGAAGGAAGATCAGGCGCAGAACACCTGTATTTTCTCGACGGAGTTTGCGCTTCGAATGATGGGTGACATTCAGGAGTACTTCACCCACAACCGGGTGCAGAATTTCTATTCGGTATCGATTTCGGGGTATCACATTGCCGAGGCCGGGGCCAACCCGATTTCCCAACTGGCCTTTACGCTGTCCAATGGGTTTACGTTTGTGGAGTACTACCTCAGCCGGGGCCTGAAAATCGACGATTTCGCGCCCAACCTGTCGTTTTTCTTTTCCAACGGTATGGACCCGGAGTACACCGTGCTGGGTCGGGTGGCGCGTCGGATCTGGGCGAAGGCCATGAAACACAAATATAAAGGCAACGACCGGAGTCAGAAACTGAAATACCACATTCAAACGTCGGGCCGTAGCCTGCACGCGCAGGAAATTGCGTTCAACGACATCCGAACGACGTTGCAGGCGCTGCTGGCTATTTACGACAACACTAACTCGCTGCACACCAACGCCTACGACGAAGCCATTACAACCCCCACCGAAGAGTCGGTTCGGCGGGCCATGGCTATTCAGCTCATCATTAATCGGGAGTTTGGGCTGACCAAAAACGAAAACCCGTTGCAGGGCTCGTTTGTGGTTGAAGAGCTGACCGATTTGGTTGAGGAGGCTGTTTACGCCGAGTTTTTGGCTATTAACGAGCGTGGGGGCGTTTTGGGGGCTATGGAGCGTATGTATCAGCGGAGCAAGATTCAGGAGGAGTCGATGTATTACGAAACCCTCAAGCACAACGGTCAACTCCCGATCGTGGGTGTCAACACCTTCCTCGACCCGAACGGTTCGCCAACGATCACCCCGGCCGAGGTTATCCGCTCGACCGAAGAGGAGCGCCGGTATCAGGTCGATTCGTGCCGGGCGTTTCAGGAGCGGCACCGGTCCGAGGCCGAGCAGGCGCTGGCGCAGTTGCAGCAAACGGCTCTGGCGGGGGGCAATATTTTTGAAAGCCTCATGGAAGCCGCCAAAGTATGTACGTTGGGTCAACTCAGCAAGGCCCTGTACGCCGTGGGGGGGCAGTACCGCCGGAATATGTAAAGGTGAAGCCTCGATAAACCAAAAAAGCCGGAGAGCGATTCGCTTTCCGGCTTTTTTGGTTGGTTATGTTATTACTTCTCGGCTAAGAGCGTCACTACCCGACGGACGCCCACAAATCGACGCTGGTAATAATCGGCATGCAGGTAATCGTAACGAATACCACCGTTCCAGGCCGAATGAATAAACTTGATTTTGTCGCCCACTACCTCGGTAATCATTCCCACGTGCCCAATCCGGCTACCGCCGGCCGAATGGCCTTTGAAGAAAATAAGATCACCGGGTTTGGCTTCTTCTTTGTCAACCGGTTGGCCAACGTTACCCTGTGCGGCACTGGAGTGGGGTAATTGAATCCCAAATTTGCTGAAACAGAACCGGGTAAAGCCTGAGCAATCGAACCCTCTGGGCGTAGTGCCACCGGAGCGGTAGCGGATAGAGAGATGCTTTTTGGCGTAGTTGATAACCTCACCAACAAGGGGTATCTGGTCGTAAAAGGAGGTCTCTGTTGACGAAGTTTCGGCGGGTACTGACTGAGCTTGAATCGTGCTAAACGAGACGGCAAAAAGCACCGTCAGGAGCATTTTCTTAATCATTTCAAATAGGTTAAGTTTCAAGTATCGTGAGCGAAAATAGCCCCGTTGTGGAATAAATGCCAAACAAATGAGGTGTTTTTTCTACAATTTTAATATAAAATTTGTACAAATTGCTGTGTAAGGTACTGATTTACAATAGGGTAAAGGGGTAGGGTAGTTTGTCTATGATCAAATGCGATGCGGATACCTAATGTAGACGAAAGGTAGATTTCGATGCCAATTAAAAAAGTTTTGTTTTTTCATTTGTAAACCTCTATTTGTCGCTTTTCTTTGGCTGTTCATTTACACACAACCATTTCATGAAAAAGACAATTGTACTGGCGGCTTCGCTGCTGGGGGTATTCGGGGCTCAGGCGCAAACCCAAAAAGGAAACGGAATACTGAGCGGGGGAATTGGCCTAGGCTATGACGTGCAGAGCGTGACAAATGCCAATAATGAATCGTTTGAAGTACCCTCTACAAGACCCCAAATAAATGTACAGATTGGGCGGTTCGTTGCCGACAATTGGTTGCTTGGTGTTGGCGTTGGGTATTCAGGTAGGTTTACCAAGAGTTTGTTTAACCCCGGAAATAAGGTAAGTACTCGGGATAATGCTACAGATGCTTCTATAAACCCCTTTTTCCGGCGGTACTGGTCTGTGGGGCCGGTAGTGCTGTTTGCCGGGGCTGGTGTTGAAACTTCACTCAATCATTTGTATCGACAATTCAGCTCCAATTTAAGGTATCGGAATACCAATGTTTCAGTCAAACCAACGTTTGAGGTTGGTGGTACCTATTTTTTGAGTAATCGCCTGGGGTTGCAGGGGACTATCAGCGGAACGAGCTTGCCTATTCCCGCCAGTACGGTTGGGTTAGGCCTTGTGTATTGGACGGGGGCATCGGGAACAGGCCGAACCAACGCCGAAACGGAGCTTACCACCACACAAGCGGGTAACTGGGTAATTGAGGGTGGCTTCAGCCATAATTTTATCCGCGAAGAGAATATCAACTCTAATGGGAATCCGGTACGCAACATCAACCAATTGGCGATTAATGCCTCTATCGGTCGTTTTGTTGCTACGAATACATTAGTGGGAGTTGGCCTGGGATTCTCCTCGCAAAAAGAGGGATCGACGCCGGTGTCTGGCCCGTTTCAGACGTATTCAGTCAGCCCGTTTGTGCAACGTTATTTAACCAGCCGTCGGCTAACTCCTTTTGTAAGGGCTTCGGTCGAGTACAGCAATAGCGGCCCCACCCGAATGGACTATCGAACCCATTCACTGAGTGGGGCTATGCGATTGGGATTAGCCTACCGACTGACCAACCGGTTTCTCATCGAAACGGCCCTGGCCTCAGCCTCGTATCAGAATCTGTGGTACGATAGGTCTAACCAATCTCAGGCGGCCAATTTATCGGCAAGGCTGGGGAGCGGTCTGAGTGTTCGGTACGTAATAGCCTCAAAGTAGTCGCTACTCGCGCACTTTGTTCACTTGGGGCCGAAGCCCAGATGCACCGGTAGTGTGAGCCGCTGAATCCGACTACTCAAGAAGGAGAATAGAAGCAGAAAATGGAAAGGCACTCGTCAAAGGAGATCTTTTTTCGATAGTGGGATTTCTGTGTTGCCAATAATCACACTTTTAGAACGGTATTTCTGAATCTTTTCCTTATTGACGATATAGGCCCGGTGTGTTTGAATAAATTGTGTGGCAGGTAACGATTCCAGAATACGAGAGATCGTCGAGCGAGATTTGAAAATTTTCACATCGGTGTGAAAGAGCAGATAGTTTCCCTCCGATTCAATGTAATTAATTGCTTCTAACGGCAAGTCGACTTGGTAAGCCCCATCTTTTACTGCTATGGTTGGTTTGATGCGGTCTTCCTTGGCCGATTTAATGATGGCCAATTTTACCGAAGCGACCAAATCGCTATTTTTGAACGGTTTGGTCAGATATGAATAGGGTGAAGTGGCAACTGCTTCGCTGATCACCCTGGCGTTTTCGTAAGCAGTAAGATAAATAAACGGGGTTTTTTGTTTGGCCTGAATCAGTTTACCTAAGTGAATACCATCCATCTCTCCATCACCCAGGTTGATGTCGAGAATGACAAGGTCGACCGATTCGTTTTGGAGCGTCATCATCGCTTCATCAGCATTCTTTGCTTCTAAAACGTGGTAACCATTCTCCAACAAAATTTTTTTCGTTAGCCTTCGGTTCAGAAAATCGTCCTCGACCACTAAAATCACTTCTGAATTCATTTAAAAATACAGTTTTAGTTCAAACCCCTTTGTAGACCTGGTCTCAACTCTGCCGTTTAGCTGGTCGATCAACCCTTTAATGATTTCTATACCTAATCCTTTGGTTTGTAGTTGATTAAAGTCGAAACCTGTACCGTTATCAATGTAGCCCAAGTAATTTGTCTTTGTATTTTTTTGTTGCTTGATTTCAATATTGATGAGGCCATCGGGCTGGTTGGCGAAAGCATGTTTCATACTGTTGCTAATCAATTCCACAATGATGAGCCCTAATGGTAATGCTTTGGCGATGGATAATGTGTCGATTTCGCAAGTGGTGAACAGACTTACATGAGTCTCCCTCGTATCGTACGAATCTTTCACAAGTTCGGCGAGCTCAGTGACATACCGTTTCAAATCCACATCCTTGACGCCCTCGTCAACATTCAATTTCTTATGCAGCAAGGCGATCGAATGAATTCGGTTTTGGTTGTTACGAATCAGATCATCGATCGTGCTGAAACTGACCGACTCTTTCTGAATTTCCAGCAGGCTGATGACGTATTGTAAATTGTTCTTCACCCGATGTTGCAACTCCGAAAGAAGAATCTGTTTTTGTTCAGCCGTTTTTGCAATCTCATCTTTTTGACGGCTTATCTCCCTGTTTTTCGCCAGCAAAACAGCGTTCCCCTTTTGTTTTTGACGGTTATTGTGGAATAAGACCACCGACATGAATCCTAAAAAAATGAGTAGGCCAATGAGTGTTTTCTGCCTGATGGCATAATCGTACTCTTTTTTAGCGTCTATCAAATCGCGTTCACGCTGTTGTTCGGATTTGATAATGTTTTGCGTTTGAATAATTCGTGTGGTCGTGTACAGGCTGTCATCCGTAGCATTCAATAGCTTCAAGTAAGCAATGGCTTTGGCCGGATTTACAGGCTCGTAAAGTTGGGCCAGCAGTTTGGCTGCACTCGCTGTCAGAACAAGGTTCTTAAATTTTCTGCCGCCATCTAATGCCCTGCCCGCATACACGAGAGCCGAATCCGATTGGCCCATTGCCTGAAAAACACCGGCTAAATCCACCGACTGTTCGGACTCTAAAAACAGATTGCCCGATTGCCTCGCAAAACGAATCGCGATTCTTAAGTGGTTCAACGCCAACGGATAATGCCCTCGTTTTTTTTCAACCCTGCCCATAATTGCATTGGCGTAGGACACCTCAATGGGAATGTTCAATCGTCGGCAATGCACATCGATTGATTTAGCAAAATACATAGCAGAGTCTAACACATTTAGATTTTCATAGGCCTCGCCAATGTTGTGGTATATCAGCCATTTTCCATTATTGGGCAGTGATGCAAGCTTAGGGTCATGATAGGCCTTCAACAGCCATTCCAGGCGTTGTCGGCTATCTTGCTGTTTTTCGTAGACGAGTGCAATCAGATTATAAAAAACGATGATTAGATCCGGGTACTTTGCCTGGCTTATTCGTAGCCCTTCGTAAGCGGTCCGCATACCCGTTTGCCAATCACCGGTTATGGTTGCGACAAAGCTTAACGCCTGTAATGAAACCAGTTCCCCATAGGTATAGGTAAGTTTTCGGGCCAGGGCAATTGACTCCGTAGCGTAGACCAAAGCTTGTTGGGGCTCCGTCATGGTATGATACCGGGCCAAACGCCATAAGCTGAGCACTTTACTGGTATCTTCTGTAGATACCGCCAGTTTTTGCTTCAACGTTTCGACCTCCTGGGTAGTCAGACTGAGGGGTTGGCTATATCCAGATGTAGCTATTCCGATCAGAATTGACCCTATGAATGCAACTAGCAATTTCATGATTCGGTGTTTTACGATAATCGCCGTCTCGTATCCTTTCGCAGCTTTCCCATTGTTCAGATCGCCTAGGCTTTTTTGCTACCCTCAAATGTCACAAAAACATCGATTTTTTTGAACCTGGTACCAACGAAAACAAACTACCCTAATTACCGCTTTTAGGCCACAACGAATAAAAGGAAGCCCAGTACTGGACATTAGATGTTGGACATTAGACCTCTCATATATAGAGCTAGTAAGTCTAATGTCCAGTACTGAAAAAAGGAAGCCCAGTCTGGTTTGATAGGCAGACTGGGCCGGGTCAGGTAGTGAAAGTTTCTGCTAACGGTTTGCTTTTGAGAGCCTTACTATTTGATGCGCTCAAACTTCCAAAGTTGGCCCGTCACATTTTTGCAATCGTCCATAAAAGTAATGCCGTCTTTAGCTCCAGTCCAGGCTGCATTTCCTTCCAGGCATTTGTTGTTCCCCGTGTAGAGTGTTTTTAGACGATACGTATCATTTCCTACTGGCTCAATCATCCAGTACTGGCCGGTCCGTTTTTCAGCTTTCCGCATCTGAGCGGCCAGTAAGCCAGGTCTCGAAGCATCATTGGCATTTGTAATGTCTAAGCATTCACCTGCGCCCCGGAATAGGTTCTTTAGTATATAATAGCCACTTTTATCTGAGGCTTCTATTGTCCAGAATTGGCCCTGAGAATTTGCTTTTTTGTCCATAAAAGCCAACCCTTTTTTCGTTTTCGCAGATGCCTGATTACCTTCCAGGCACACTTCTTGTCCCTGAAAGACAGTCTTCAGCCGATAGTACCCTTTGTAGTTCGGATCAAACTGGGCCATAGCTACGGTACTGAACAAAGTAACCAGCATTAATGAGTATGCAATATTTTTCATGTGTAAGTGTAATGGGATTTGTTAAAGATGGTAAGCACAGGCACTCTGCCTGTCGACTGCGCGATTAGTCATGCGTTCTTTCCGCTCAATCTGATCGCATTTTTTATTAAAAAAGACTTCCGGCCATTAGCAAGGCCTTTTCAAGCTTCAATCAGGCAGCTTATAGAACGCTTTCACGGCATTGTAATCTGTGAAGTCAAGGGCGGCTTGGCGGCCATTACGGAGGTCATTGGCCGGAATCATCACGACACGCGGGGTGAAACGTATGGGGCCGTTTGCTGTCGCAAGCGTTTCCCGACGAATAGCAATCTGTGGCTTAGCATCGTTGAAGAGCCATGTTGAGAAGGAGCCACTACTCGGGGGAATACTTCCGGGAATGATAAACCAGTTCATGGGTGTTGTGCCATCAACGAATCCTAAATAGGTAAAGAAAGCACTGGAAGCCGCAACCTGCGTTGTGGTATTAGGCAACGACAACGTGGTGACCAATCCGACCGTGTTAGCAAATGATTGGTTGGCGAATGTGAATTGAACCACATTGGCATTGCCACTAACTCCCGACACACCCGCCGGGCCGGTTGCTCCTGCTGGTCCGGCCGGGCCTGCTGGTCCTGCCGGACCTACGTCCCCTTGGGGGCCTTTACACGACAGTTGGACGATGCAAAGCGCCCCTAAGAGCGACATTGCCAACGAGAAGAGAAGACTTCGTTTCAACGTAATAAGTCAAATTATTTATGGTGCCTACTCTGATCAGCATTTTCGGCTGCCTGCTTTTTGATTGAGTCCAAAGCTATTTTTCTGTTTAGAGATCTTAATTTTTTAGGGATAGAAACCCGATTTTAGGGATATAATGTGTGTTTTTCAGAAAATACTTAAAACGTTAGTAATGACTTAAGCAGCTAGTAGCCATCTGTTTTGCGAATGAATACCGACGGAGTTTTGGGGTAAACCAGGCAGGCATCAAGCCCGGCAGGATGTGAGCAACGGCCCCTGGCCTCAGCCTCGTATCGGGGTCTGTGGTACGATAGGTCCAACCAATCTCAGGCGGCCAATTTGTGGGCAAGGCTGGGGAGCGGTCTGAGCGTTCGGTACGTAACAACCTCAAAGTAGTTGCTACCGGCGCGCTATGTTCACTTGGGGCCGAAGCCGTATTTGGCTTTCGAATTGGCACGGCCCGGTCTGATGGCGGGCGGCAAATGGCTTTTGACTATTCTGGCCTGAAGGTGGCCCGGAAAGGTATATTCTTTCTGGAGAAGATGCTACGTCACTATTGTCATTCCCCGCTTAAAGGCTATTTTTGAGCCAGTCAAAAACCAAGCTCTCTCCAGATTAAGAGGGTATTTTGTAGCCAATGGATTTATTGAAAGGAAAAGTGGCGCTCATTACGGGTGCCTCACGCGGAATTGGTCGGGCTATTGCCCAGCGTTTCGCGCAGGAAGGTGCTCAGGTGGCGTTTACGTACCTGTCGAGCGTAGAAAAAGGGCAGGCGCTGGAAGACGAGCTGAAGGCGTTCGGGATTACGGCCAAAGGATACCGGTCAGATGCCTCGGATTATAAAGCGGCCGAAGAACTGGTAGCCGCCGTACTGGCTGATTTCGGTTCGATTGACGTGCTCGTCAACAATGCCGGCATTACCAAAGATGGTTTGCTGATGCGCATGTCCGAAGAACAATGGGACGTGGTTATCAACGTTAACCTTAAGTCGGTCTTCAACCTGACCAAAGCCGCCATCAAACCCATGATGAAAGCGAAGGCCGGGTCGATTATCAACCTGACGTCGGTAGTAGGTATCCGGGGCAACGCGGGTCAGGCCAACTACGCAGCCTCTAAATCAGGTATTATCGGCTTTACCAAGTCGGTGGCTCTCGAACTGGGCTCGCGGAATATCCGCTCCAATGCCGTGGCTCCGGGCTTCATCGAAACCGAAATGACCGGCGAGATCAACGAAAAAGCCGTAGAAGAATGGAAGCAGCAGATCCCGCTCAAGCGGGGCGGCCAACCCGAAGAGGTAGCCGATACCTGCGTATTCCTGGCTTCTGATTTATCCCGCTACACTACGGGGCAGGTGCTCCAGGTAGACGGGGGAATGCTTACTTAGGATATAGGAGGCAGAAGCGAGGAGTGAGGAGAAAACGGAGCCCGACGTTACTTATTCGTGAGCAACCCTTTTCTCCTCGCTCCTCGCTTCTGTCTCCTCACTACTTTCTTTATGAACGTCATTTTCCAATCCTCACCCTGGTGGGTGCTGGTCTGTTTGCTGGTAGGGGCGCTGTACGCAGCGGCATTGTATCAACCGCTGCCAGCACGGCTGAGTACCGGTGTTTCTGACTCTGTTTCGTTCTGGGATCGCAACGTCCGCTATGCACTGGCGGCCGTTCGGTTTTTGGTTGTGAGCTTACTCTGTTTTCTGCTGGTGAATCCGCTCATCCGCAGTGTACAGACGCTCACCGAAAAACCGAAAGTGGTACTGGCCGTAGACAACTCGGAGTCGGTAGCCGCTGCCGGACGGCCCGCGCTCACCACTGCTCTCAGCAATCTGCAAGCCTTGCAGCAGCAACTGAGCAGTGCCGGATTGGATGTATCAGTACGGACCCTGAGCGACTCGGCTATGACCGAAGGGACAGACCTGACCCAGATTCCATTTACCCAGCGGTCGACCAACCTGTCGGGATTGCTGTCGGGTATCCGGTCAGATTACGAAGGTCGGCATCTTACCGATGTGGTGCTTATCTCCGATGGTATCTTCAATCAGGGGCTTTCGCCTACGTTTGGGCAATATCCATTTTCGGTGCATGCTGTGGGGCTCGGCGACACCATTCCGAAGCGCGACATTGCTATCAAAGGCATCGTAGCTAACCGGATTGCGTATCTGAACAACCAGTTTCCGATTCAGGTGGAAGTGACGAGTAACGGTTTTAGCGGCCGGGCCGGTATTGTGGTGCTGCGGCAGGGCGGCAAAGAGGTGGGTCGGCAAAGCGTATCTTTCGGGCAGAACCAGACCTTTGGTTCGGTGACGTTTCAGACCACAGCTACCCAGAAAGGCGTTCAGCGGTTTACCGTTGAGGTGGTGCCGCAGCCGGGCGAGTTCAGCACCCGAAACAACCGGCAGGACGTGTACATCGACGTGATCGACGGGCGCGAGAAGGTTCTCTTACTGGCTCTGGCTCCGCACCCCGACGTGAAGGCGATTCGGAGTATGCTCGAACGAAATCAGAATTACGAGCTCGACGTTCGGATGATTAACGGCATCGAAGGGCCACCGCCTACCGATAAGAAATACGACCTTATCATTCTCCACCAGATTCCCGACAATGGTGGGGCCAGTACGGCCTCGGTGCAACAACTGCTGGCGCGTAACAACACCACCCCAGTGCTGTTTGTGCTGGGGAACCAGTCGGCTATGGGGCCGTTCAATACGCTGAACCCCGTAATGCAGGTAACGGCCCTGCCCGGTCAGAGCGATAAGGTAACTGCCCGCTACAACGATGCCTACAAACAATTGAACCTGGATGCAGCCCGGCTCGATATTATCACCAAGATGCCGCCCATGTCGGTGCCTTACGGTGAGTTTCGGCTGTTGCCCGGCAGTCAGGTGGTGCTTTGGCAGCAGGTGGGCAGCGTACAAACCCAGAAACCCCTGCTTGCGCTCAACGTAACGGCCGGCTCGCCCGACCGTCCGCGTAAGGCGGCTGTGCTGGCGGGCGAAGGCCTTTGGCAATGGCGCATGGAAGAGTTTGACCTGACCGACAAACAGGAGGTGATCGACGAAATGCTGCAAAAGGTTATTCAGCTTATTTCGGTGAAAGAAGACCGGCGCAAGCTGCGCGTGTACCCCATCCGAAATGAGTTTGTAGCGGGCGAAAAGGTCATTTTTGAGACGGAGCTTTACAACGATATTTACGAGCGAATCTACGACAAGCCCGTTAACCTGAGTATTCTGGACGAGCGCGGTATCACACGTAGTTTCAACTACACCCCAACAAGCGATAATAGCCGGTTCGAAATCAGCCGCCTGCCCGAAGGAGCCTACCGCTTCCGCGCAACCACCAACTTAAGTGGTAAGAATGAAGTTTCGGAAGGGCAGTTTATTGTGCGCGATCTGCAACTCGAAGCCCTCAACACCACGGCCGACCACGGCTTGCTGCGGCAACTGGCCTCGCAGACCGGGGGTAAGTTTTACAACACGGCCTCGGTGGCTAACCTCGTGCGCGACCTGAGCAGCCGCGAAACGCCCGCCCGCCTGAGCAGCACCGAAGAGCTGAATGAGCTGATCAACTGGCGGTGGCTCTTTTTCATGATTCTGGCCCTGGCAACCCTCGAATGGGGCACCCGCAAGTATTTCGGCGGGTACTGATCCGGTAAAGTCCATCAGAGTGGGCTGCAAACGTAACTTTTCGGCCCGGATTCGGGTTGGTTTCTCCAGAAGCCCGGCCATTCCGGGCCTGAACAGCAATGAACATTGGCGATAAAGTCCGTATGATACGGGCCAAAGAACAGGGCGTGGTGACGCGCTTTTTGAGTGGCAATCAGGTTGAAATTGAAATAGAAGACGGCTTTCGGATTCCGGTACTCCGCTCCGAACTGGTAGTTGTGTCGCCCCTGGAGGCCGAACGGCTCCTGCGCCCTTCGGGTAATGCCCAACCTCCGCGCCCAACCGGGCCGGTTATTCTGGCAAATCAGGGTATTTACATGGCATTTGTGGCCCAGAACGACCGCGAGTTTGCCGTCCATCTGGTAAATAATACCGACTGGGATATGCCCTATACCCTTGCCGAAGAGCGGGGTACTACCCTCAATGGACTGCAAAGTGGGGTGCTCAAGCCCCGGTCGTCGGCCAAGCTGAACGACTATTACTCGTTCTCAACGCTCGATAGCTGGCCCACCTTTCTGTTTCAGGGGCTTTGGTTCCGGGCGGCCAAGGTGAGCTTCCGGTCGCCGTTGGTGAAACGGCTGAAATGCCGGGCTCAGACCTTCCATGTGAGCAAAAAAACGGTGCCGGTGCTCAATCAGCAAGGCCATTTGTACCAGCTCGATGCCGATGAGAAAGAAGCCCCGGCCGAGGCTCTTATGCCCCTGCCAACCGTACCGCTCAGCCCGCAGGAATTGAAAGAAGAAATGCTGAAAGCCAAAAATAACCCGGCCATTCCGCCCAGTTTCGAGCGTCCCTCGTCGGTAGTCGATCTGCACATTGATGTGCTGCTGCCCAAAGGCCCCGGAGGTCGGCAGCCGGGCGAGCTACTCGACCTGCAACTCGAAACGTTCGAAAAGCTGCTTGAAAACGCCATTGCCACCGGTATGAGCGAGATTACGTTTATCCACGGCGTTGGCACCGGCACCTTACGGACCGAACTACACCGCCGATTGGGTCGGCACCCACACGTGAAATACTTCGAAGATGCCCAGAAGCAGAAATTCGGCTACGGGGCTACAAAAGTTTTCATTAAGTAAGAGGTCTGGGAGTCGTACCCAGCCCCCACATTCACCACCGTACATGAGAGCAAAGCTGGTATCTGTTGCCCTGCTGTTTATTTTTGTCGGGTGTAGCAAAGTCCCATCCGGGAGGCCCGGAGCGGGCACGCTCAATCCGAAAGCGCCGAAAGAAGCCTACACCCGAACCACTATGGAAGTCCGTAACGAAACCTACCTGTCGACGGTCAATGTGCCCGTTCGCATAGCACTCCGCGACGTAGAGCAGCAGATCAACAAGCAGGTTAACGGACTTATTTTTGAGAGTAACACCTTCGATACGCCCGCGCCCGACGGCAGCGACCCCATCCACCTGAAAGTCTGGAAACGGGCGCCCATCGGTGTGTCGGCTGCGGGCGGGGCCGATAGCCTGTTTCGGTTTGTGGTGCCGCTCAAAATTTGGGCGAAGGCCGGCAAACGGATTCTGGGTTTTATGCAGAGTGCCGATACCGAATTCGAAATCACGCTCAAGTTTGCTACCCGGTTCAGTATCGACCCCAATTGGGCCGTCAATACCCAAACCACGGCCGAGGGCTACGAATGGGGTACCAAGCCCTCGGTTCGGCTGGGCGGATTTGCCATTCCCATTACGGGCCTTGTGAGCCGGATCATCGACCGGAATCTGGGCACGATCACCAAATCGCTGGATGCAGAAGTCCGTAAACAGATTGACCTCCGAACGCCGGTTCTGGAGGCCTGGAACACGGTTCGTACCCCATACCTGCTGTCGGATCAGTACAAAACGTGGCTACAGGTGGTGCCCCGCCGGGTGCTTATTACCCCGCTCCGATTCGAGGGCAACGTGATTCGCACCCAAATTGGTCTGGAAGGGTACACGCTGACAAGTGTGGGGAACAAACCCGCTGTTAAACCGGCCGTATCCCTACCCGATCTGGTGGTGGTGCCGACGATCAAAGACGATTTTCAGGTGGGTATTCTGAACGAAGCTACCTACGAAGAAGCCGCCAAACTAGCTGGCCAAACGTTTGTCGGGAAACGCTTCGACTTTCAGGAGGGCCGCTACCACGTTACTATTGAAGACATTGACCTGTACGGGCAGAACGACAACCTGATTATCAAAGCCGGTCTGTCGGGGAGTGTAACAGGTAATATCTACCTGAAAGGCCGCCCGTACTACGATCCCGAAACGAAAACGGTGGCTCTCAAAGACTTGCAATACGACCTCGAAACGAGTAGTTGGCTCCAGCGCACCGCCAGCTGGTTGCTTAAGGGAACCCTCGCCCGGATGCTCGAAAAGCAGTTTACCATTCCGGTCGGCGATCAGATCACGGAGATTCAGCGTTCGGTGCAGACCCAGCTCAAAAATAATCAGTTGGCTAAGGGTGTCGTGCTCAATGGCCAAATCGACGAAATCTGGCCCGACGGGGTGTATCTGACGCCAACGGCGATTCTGGCGGTGGTTTTCGCCAAAGGAAAAGTGGATGTAAAAGTTGAGGGACTGCAATAGCGGGTCTGATGGCTGCCGCAGGGCCAGAAAGGTCCTGACTAGATCAGAAACCGGGTCGTTAGGCCAGAAACCCTAAAGTTGTGCTATCTTTGGCAGGCCAACGCGTGCCAATCGGAGCGGTGCCGGTTGTCTTATCGCTGACCCGAACTGGGTTGGAGGAAAGTCCGGACAGCGCAGAGCACCATACTTCCTAACGGGAAGGCAGGCGGCTGGGAACGGCCGTCTGACAGCCAGTGTCACAGAAAATATACCGCCAGAAAACAGTTTACAGTTTTCTGTTTATAGCTTGCAGTTCCGCGAAGCAGTCTTGCCTGCGTAAGCCAACTATAAACTGTAAACAACAAACTGTAAACTGTTTTCGGGTAAGGGTGAAAAGGTGGGGTAAGGGCCTACCGCCCGGCGGGTGACCGACGGGGCAGGATAAACCTTATGGGCTGAAAGACCAAATATGCGGCAGATTAGGGGCGGCTCGTTCCTGTAGGTTGGCTTCGGCTGGCCGATGCTGTCGCGGGTAGGTCGATAGAGGTCGTCGGTGACGGCGATCCCAGATAAATGATAAGACCCGGTGCGTCGGTTTTACCGATAATCCAGTGACAGAATCCGGCTTATAGGCCGGTATTGCTCCGGTTGGCACGATGTTGGCTATAGAATTACTGGACTATTTACCCGGTCATTCCGCCTGTCAACGATTCATGAAAAATAGCTTTTTCGCCTTTCTCTGCGTCTGGGTAATGGGCAACGCCTGGGCACAATCACCGCCCACCCGCGTGCCCAATCGTTCCTACGACGGCGATTATCCCCTCAACACCTGGTCGATTTCGGTAACCCCGCAGCTTACCCGCTTTTTTGGGGATTTGTCGTACGGCGTGTACCGGGGCGTGCCTGAGCTTGGTGAGAAAGAAATTCTGACCGGTGGGGTAGGGCTGGCAGTCAACAAACAGCTGAGCCACCTCTTCGGCGTATCGGTGCAGGCCAATGGTGGTATGCTCAGCGGCTCCAAGAAACCCATCTACAACGCGTATTTTCGGACGAATTATCTGCAAGGGGCGTTGCTGGCATCGGTCAACGTAAAATCGTTATTGCTGGGTGCCAAACGGCTCAAGCGCCTGAAATGGGACGTGTACGGCGGTATTGGCGGTATCTGGTTCGATGCGCGCGTGTATGACCTGACAACCAATCGGCTTGTTCGGTACAGCAACGACCGGGATAATTTTAATTCCGTCACGTCAGGCCGGTGGGAAGGCAACGGCTCCGTGTTTACCCGCGAACTCGTGGTACCGGTCGGAACGGCGTTTCATTACGAGTTAAGCCCTCGGTTCGATATTGGACTTGATTTTGTGTACAACAACGTCAATACCGAAAAGCTGGATATGACCGTTGGGTCAACAGACCCGGCTTACAATAACAATCCGGCCAATATTTACCTGTTCCGCAAGGGGCAATCGGCCCTCGACAAATACGGGGCTGTGGGATTGTCGATTACGTACAAACTGGGTCGTGCGCCCCTGCGTGTCGGTCGCGATGGCCGGTACGATGCCGATAAAGGCCGGTATCATTTGCGCTGGGCCGATCCTGCCGATCTGGTGAAACCGGCCTACAACCCCTCTGTAACCGAGGCTGACTCCATTGCCAAGGCTAACATGCCTCAGCCCGTAGACCCGCGCTTGTACACCGACTCGGACAACGATGGCGTGGCCGACCTGTTTGATAAGCAGCCCCGGACGCCGGCTGGGAGTGTCGTGTCGGGGGCGGGCGTTGCCATGAATCTGGATAGTTTACTGGCCCGGCCCAAAACCGAACGGGAGGCTGGCGAATGTGTTGACGTGTTCAGCAACGTCGAGTTCGATACCGATAAAGCGACCCTTCGGCCAACCTCGCAGGCACTGCTGCGGCAGGTAACTGAGTTGCTCAACGAGCGGCCTAATTGCCGGGCTATTGTGGTAGGTCATGCCGATGCGCGCGCTTCGGACGCCTACAACGTACAGCTCTCTAAACGCCGGGTGGAGGCCGTCAAGCGGTTTATGACGCGGGCTGGCCTGAACGACCCGAGCCGGATCACTCTTGAATATTACGGCGAAATACGGCCCGCTGCCCCAAACTCGACTCGCACCGGGTTGCAGGCTAACCGACGGGTTGAGATTCGGATTGAACCCATGAGCGACATGCGCTCGCGGTATCCGGCTGGGTTCAGAAAGTAGCGACAGGCAAACTCTTTCCGAAAATCTGACCCGTACGGTAGAGATACTGCGAAAAAAATACTACCTTTGCGCCCACGTTTCTCCGGGGGGACGGGTTCCCTCCATTGAAAACAAGCAAGCAAAATGGCTGTTAAAATTCGTTTAGCGCGTCGTGGACGCAAGAAAATGGCGATGTATGACATCGTCGTAGCTCCTTCTCAAGCTGGCCGTGATGGCGCATTCATCGAGAAAATCGGTTCTTACAACCCCAACACAGACCCCTCAACCGTAGTGTTGAAGTCGGAGCGGGCTTTGTACTGGCTGATGGTTGGTGCTCAACCCACCGACACCGCTCGTTCAATTCTGTCGCACGAAGGCGTCATGCTGAAAAAGCACCTGCAGGTTGGCGTAAACAAAGGCGCTATCACGCAGGAGCAGGCTGATGAGAAGTTTACATCCTGGAAAGAAGGCAAAGAAGGCCGCAAGTCCGACTCTGCTGACGCCAAGCAACAAGCAAAAGACAAGGCTCGTCAGGAGCGTCTGGAAGCCGAGCGTAAGGTGAATGAAGCCCGCGCTGAGGCCATTGCTAAGAAAAACGTTGTGGTTGAAGAAACGCCCGCCGAAGAGGCTCCTGCTGCTGAAGAAGCACCGGAAGCATCTGCTGACGCAACGGAAACCCCCGCTGCTGAATAAGCACGCTGGTTCGGTATGTAAGGAGCCTGTTCGTTTGAGCAGGCTCTTTTTGTAGGTATCTAACGGTTTCAGGCACGCCCCTACGGCCGCCCGAAACGAGTAAACTCTGTAAAAGCGTGACAAAAGACGATTGTTATCAGGTTGGCCACATCACCAAAACGCATGGCGTAAACGGTGAACTGGTCTTTTTCTTGGACGTCGATGACGCGAAAGAATACGCCGATATTGACTCAATCCTGATCGAAGTGAAAGGTCAATTGACGCCTTATTTTATTGAATCCATCTCAATTGTTAAAGGCAGCCGGGCGATTGTAGCGCTCGAAGACGTCGAAACCATTGAGCAGGCTGAGCGGTTCATCGGGTCGGGCTTGTGGTTACCCCTCGCGAACCTGGAGCCGATTGACGACGAAACCCGGTTTTACTTTCACGAGATTATCGGATTTCGGGTGCTCGATGCCGAAAAAGGACCGCTTGGCACCGTGACAGCGGTGTACACGATGGCTACACAGGACCTGATCGCCATGGACTACGCAGGGCATGAGGTGCTTATTCCGATCAATAGTGATATTGTGCCTTCGGTGAATCGGGCCCAAAACCAGATCAATGTGGTGTTGCCGGAGGGCCTGTTGGAAATTTACACGAGCGATACCGGCAACGATAAGCCCGAAGTAGACGGCGACGAAGAAGCTGACGATACCGATGAGGATTGATATTATTACCTGCCTGCCGCGCCTGCTCGATAGCTACTTTGCCCACTCTATTTTGCAGCGGGCGCAACAGGCCGGACACGCCGAAGTGGTGGTGCACGACCTGCGCGACTATACCCTCGACAAGCACCGGCGGGTCGATGATTACATGTTTGGCGGAGGAGCCGGTATGGTGATGCAGATCGAACCCATTGCCCGCTGTATCCGTGCTTTGCAGGCCGAACGTACCTACGATGAGGTGATTTACATGACCCCCGATGGGCAACGGCTTAATCAGCAGACGGTCAATACGTTCTCACTGAAGCAGAATCTGATTATTCTGTGCGGGCATTACAAAGGTGTCGACGAGCGGATTCGGGAGCGGTTCATCACGCGGGAAGTTAGTATCGGCGACTTTGTGTTGTCGGGCGGTGAGTTGCCGGCGGCTGTGCTGTCCGATGCCATTATCCGTCTGATACCGGGAGTACTCAACGATGAGACTTCGGCCCTGACCGATTCGTTTCAGGACGATCTGTTGGCCCCACCTGTGTACACACGCCCGGCTGAGTGGGAGGGGATGAAGGTGCCCGATATTCTGCTGTCGGGGCACGAAGCTAAAATTGATGAATGGCGCTACGAACAGGCTTTGGCCCGTACTCGTGCCCGACGGCCCGATTTACTGGGTGAATAAACGCTGTAAGCCGAACGGGCGGGGTTGAAACCCCGCCCGTTCGGCTTACAGCGTTTTTAGTTTATGGTTTTTGGTTTGTAGTTCTTGGGGGCTTCCGCTCAGTTAAGCAAGTTCCGGTTCACGGGCAACTTGCCCCGCACAACCAGAAACGATAAACTAAAAACGATAAACCCCATTTACCGGTTGGTGTCATCCTGCTGTTGCCGTTCCTCGCGTTCCCGACGCTTGCGCTCGCGTCGTTCCTGTCTGAGCTGACGGCGTGTTTTTACGGTATCGCCCGAGGAGACATTCGGCGCGGCTGGGTTGTTTGATTCCGATTGGGTTTGTACGTTTTCGGTTTCTTCTTTTTCGTCGTCTCGGTCGCGGTTCCCGTTGAAGAGCCGTTTGAAGAAATCGTCGATGCCACCGCCTTCGTCGGTATCATTCATCAAACTATCCGACTGCATACTGTCGATGGGGGCCACCTGTTGACGCAAGCCCTCGCGTAATCGAACGTTATAAAACCCGTAAGCTCCGCTGTCGGGCTCAGTGAGGCCCCGCCGGGCCATAATCCGGCCAATAATTCGGAAATACCCCCGCACATTGCGTACCTGAAGTGTCCCGTCGGGGTTGAACCAGTTGAGGGCGCGTTTGGGGCTTGGAATCACAAACGCCAGAAAAATACTTTCGCCCAGATCCAGTTCCGACGGCGACTTGCCAAAGTAGTACCGGGCAGCCTCGCCAATGCCGTAAATATTGCGGCCCCACTCAATCAGGTTGAGGTACACCTCGTACATGCGTTCTTTGGGTACGAGTCGCCCGTTTTCCATCAGCCACACAATCAGAATCTCCTCGACCTTGCGGGAGAGAGTTTTGTTGCGGTTGAGGTACACGTTTTTGACCAGCTGCATCGAGATGGTACTGGCGCCCCGCTTGAATTTCTTTTCCTTGAAATTGGTCGCAATCGAAACTCGGAACGCCTTCTCATTGAACCCCTTGTGGGTCATGAAGTTGTAGTCTTCGGAGGTCAGAACGGCGTTGCGTAACTCGGGCGAAATAGCCGAGAGAGGGGTGAAGTCCGGGTTTTCAGGGCCAATCACAATGTCACGAACCGGCTTATCTTTCTCGTAAGGCGTGTACACAAACGAGTTGTTGATCTTACCAAAATCAACGCGGCCCATGCGGACAATCTTGAAATTATCGGACGTCAGCCCCGAGTTGAACTTGACCGAATCGGGCAAAGCTTCGTCAAGCTGAAACGACATATCGTATTTCAGCCCTCCCGTCACCTGCATCCCTTCGAGTGACTCGAACAACCCCTGCGGAAACGAATTGAACAACGCCTGCGCATTCATCATGTCGGTATGCAGCTCGACTTCGTAGGTTTTGGTAGGTGAGAGGGTGTATTTCACAAACGGCCGACCGCTCACCTGACCCAGATATACCACCGACGAACTGTCGATTCCCACGTAGTTTTCGCCTACGAAGAGGTTAGCGTCCATAGCCGCCCGGTCTACAAACACATCGGTGCGGGCAATGGCGGGGTGATTAATGCGCAGGTTACGCACCGACCCGACGCCCTCCATCCGAAATTCGCCCCCAGCCCGATCCACATCTTTGAGTTCGGCGTGGAGTGTATCGGCCTGAAGTTTCAGCTTGTACCGGTTTTCGAGGTATTTGAGTTCGAGGGGTTTGCCATCGGCATAGAGCGAGAGGTCGTACTCACGGTCGGCAGGGTCGGCGGTGCCGGAGATGTGCCAGGTGGCCTCGTTACCGTTGAGCCGCAACGTCGACGAGACGGCCTCATCCTCAATCGTAGCCTGCTCGGTGAGCAACGAGAGCCGCTGCGTAGTGTCGCGGTCCGAATCGATCACCCGAAAATCGAGGTTACGGACGTTCATATTGTCTGGAATTTTAGACAAAAGCTCGTCGATGAGGTTTTCGGCCACATCGGCCAAATCCACCCGTCGGGTCGATTTAGTAGCGGTGGAATCGCGTTTGCGCCGGAGGATAAAGTCGATGTTGGTCAGCGAATCGCGCCGAACCACCTGCACCATACCGTTTTCAAGGGCGAGGTCCGACAGGGCAATCTGACCCAGAAGCATAGGCCAAAGCCGCACGCCCACTTCGGCCCGGTTGATACGGGCGAGGCTGTCGCGTTGTTCGGGAACGATGGAAATATTGGAAAAAGCGACGGAACTGAGGCCGGTAAAGGTAGCCGAGCCAATTTTCAGGTCCAGTTTATAATCGCGTTTGGCTTTTTGGGTGGCTCGTTTGAGGGCAATCTGAAGGAGGGCTTCGCGTTTGGTGAAAGCGTATCCCGCGCCAATGGCTCCCAGCAAAAAGAGTCCCAACAAAGTCCAGCCGGTGATGCGGAGTGCTTTACGTTGACCAGCAGTCATTCTGTGTGTTTGAGTCGAAAGCCCAAAGATAAGGCCTTTTCCAACGTCCAGAAAACAAAACCCCACCGAACGGTGGGGTTAAAGTAAGCGGCAGAGAGGAAGGGATTCGAACCCTCGATACGCTTGAGACGTATACACACTTTCCAGGCGTGCTCCTTCAACCGCTCGGACACCTCTCTGTTTGCAGGGGCAAAGTTACGAGATAGAGCCAGAAGTTTTGTCGTATTGTTTGACTGATTGAGCCAATTGCCCCTCATATTGGTATAAATCATCGAGAGATTGAATTTCGTATCTGATCTCCTTTTTGTCATCCCCAACAAAGCCAACGTATTTTTTTCCACCGTTAAAATGAAGGCGGCAAACAGGCTTCCTATTGTTATCGTCCAAGAGTATAGCAAAGTAGCTTTGAGCGTCCCGATGAACAATTCGACTGGCCTCAATATGGGGTCTAAGCATTGAGCGTACAATGTAGTAACCTTCCAACTCTTCCGCAGTAGTAACTACTGAGGGCGCTTTAATGGTAGGTTCTACAAGGTCTTGATTGATAACAGGCTGAGGTATTTCTGTCTCTTGTCCCAAAGCTGTTTTGAGTCGGTCTGTAATCTGGTCGGACACGTAATGGGCGAATGACTTTCGAACTAATGTTGTGAAGTAATCCATCATTCTTGCATTAAGCATCCCTCCATACACTTGCTTCGCAAAATGGCGAACGAGAGCATCAGAAGGGTTAGTCATCTCATTGTGAATCAATGATTTTAACTCTGCTGTGTACTTTAATTCGCTTGCTGTGCTGATAATTTGTTCAACGTCAAAGTATGATTTATGGAATTTCTTGAGTTCCTCAACCAAAGGTTCGCGTAAATCAAGCATGTTGATTTCGAGAAATGGCTTCTCATCCATCTTGTTAGGCTCAACAAGATCCGTATAGAATTTATAAATAATGCCATTGGTCAAGACACCGAAACGGGCTTTCGTAACGTGAAAGTATCGTAACAACTGATTATCATGCAGGGTCAAACTTTGAGCCCAATGTTTACACTCAATTAGCATGCAAGGTTCTCCGTTTTCTTGCATTATTGCATAATCAACCTTTTCGCCCTTTTTAGTACCTATGTCACTTATAAATTCAGGTACAACCTCAAGAGGGTTGAAAACATCATATCCCAGACATTGTAAGAACGGCATTATGAATGCCGTTTTGGTCGCTTCCTCGGTCTGGATGTTATCTTTCAATTTGCTTACTCTGTCGCTTAACTGTTTTATTTGGTCTTTAAAGTCCATGTGGATTGAAGAATAAGTTTTACAAAGGTTTTTTAAAAATGGTTGACTAAGCTATGCTTTTAAGTAGTCAGACACGCAAAAAATTTGAGAAGTGGAGTGTTTTTTTGTACTCACTTTCACTTATGCGCTCACTTACGTAGCATCACTCCCGCTCCGACAATAAAGCCGCTGTATCTGACGCAGGCGTCACCGTGCCCCGCTCGACCTTGCCGACCAAAAAACTGTATGAGCAGGCCCCGATAAAACCAAGTACGGCAATAAACACGAGCGCGGGTTTGAAGTCGCCATCTTTGGCCAGATACCCGATCACAATCGGGACAATAATCGACGCCAGGTTGCCCATGAAGTTGAACACCCCACCCGTGAGGCCAATCAGGTGCCGGGGCGACAGCAACGAGACGAACACCCACGAAATGAGCGCCATGCCCGACCCAAAAAACGCCAGCGACATGAAGAAGATAATCAGGGCGGTATCGTCGGTGTAGTTGGCCCCGACAATGCTTACCGAGAGCAGCATCCCGATAATAATGGGCGTTTTGCGAGCGGCCCCCACCGAGCGGCCCTGCTGCACAAGCCGGTCCGACACAAAGCCCGAAAGCAACAGCCCCGCGCAGGCGGCCAGAAACGGCACCGACGCCAGATACCCCGACTTGATAAAATCGAGCCCCCGGTATTTGACCAGATACGTGGGGAACCACGTCAGGAAAAACCAGAGCATGGCGTTGACCGAAAACTGACCGATGTACACGCCCCAAAGCGTCCGGCGCGAGAACACCTGTTTCAGGTTGACCCACTGCCAAATAGACGTGCCATCGGTTTTGGCGGTTTGCCCCCGAAAATGCCCCCCGCCCGCTTCGATATGCGCCAGTTCGGCGTCGCTGACGGTTTTGTGGTCGAGCGGGTCGCGGTAGAGAGCGTACCACACAATGGCCCATACCAGTCCCACAAGTCCCGTTGTTATGAAAAGTCCCTGCCAGCCCGCGTAGTGCTGAATCGTGACCAGAATAGGCGTCAGAAACGCCAGCCCGATAAACTGCCCCGATACATAAAGCGCAATGGCCGACGCCCGCTCGTTGTCGGGAAACCAGCTTGTTACAATCCGGTTGTTGATTGGGTAGGAGGGGGCTTCGAAGGCACCCGTGGCCAGCCGAAGGGCAAACAAGGAGGCAAAACCCCGCGCGAAGCCCTGAAACACCGTCGACAGCGACCAGGTAGCCAGACAAAACGCGTACAGCACCCGTGGCCCAAATCGGTCGGCTACGAGGCCCCCCGGTATTTGTAGCAGGGCGTAGGTCCACCCGAAGGCCGAGAAAATATACCCCAAATCGACCGACGACAGGTTAAGGTCTTTGCTCAGGGCCGGGCCGGCCACCGAAATGTTACTCCGGTCGAGGTAGTTAATCACGACGTTGACAAACACAAGGGCCAGCATCCCGTAGCGTACGCGGGTCGTTTTCATTGGAAAAAGAGTGAAAGAGTGAAAGACTGAGAGAGTGAAGGGGTGAAAGAGTGGGCTGTCGGGGAGTGAGATTACGCGTCAGACATTCACTCTTTCGCTCATTCTTCGTTTACCGGGCTGTCCAGCCGCCGTCTACGGTGAGCATAGAGCCAACCATGTAGCTGCCCGCATCGCTCGCCAGAAAAATAGCAGCTCCCTGAATTTCGCGCAGTTCGCCCCAGCGGCCGAGGGCCGTGGCGCCCACCACAAACTTTTTACCTTCTTCAGTATCGGCAATGGGTATGTTCATGGCCGTCAGAAACGGGCCGGGGCAGATCGCATTGACGTTGATGTTGAACGGAGCCAGCTCCAGACCCAGAGCTCGGGTCATTTGCACCACAGCCCCTTTGCTCGACGTGTAGGGCGTTCGGTTGGCCAGCCCCACCAGTCCGAGGGTGCTGGCCAGGTTGATAATTTTGCCCTTGCCGGCCGCCTTCATAAACGGCGTGACGGCCCGGCAACATAGCCAGGTGCCGTGCACGTTGATGCTCATCACCTGTTGGAATTCGGCCGATGATAGCTCGTCGATGGCCCCCCGAATATTGATACCGGCACTGTTGATTAGAATGTCGATTCGGCCAAAAGCATCCATAGCGGCTTGGGCCATCGCTTCGGTCTGTGTCTGATCGGTCACGTCGGCGGCAAACGCCTTGGCCTGTACGCCGTATTCGCGGCTGAGGGCTTCGGCGGCTTGGATGCCCTCGTCGGCATTGCGGTTTACGAGTAAAAGGTTAGCGCCAGCCGAGGCCAGTCCGGCCGCCATCGCCAGCCCCAGCCCTTTGGAGCCGCCCGTGATTATGGCCGCACGGCCGCTCAGATCAAATTGGGAAATACCGGGTAATCGTTCGTTGGTCATTCAGGTTTTGGTAAGAAAGTGATTGAAACGGTTTGCCGACAATCAGCCGCTGTGAACGTGGCCTGTCGGTAAACCGGAAATTGCTTAATTGGCTCAGCGGAGCCCGAGTGTTTTCTGGCTGTACTGTATGCAGGCCACAATATTCTCCTGTTCGGCAGCCAGCCGTTCCTCCGGGCTAAGGGGCGAAATGCGGGGCAGTTTTTCCGCTGTTTTGGGGCCGTTGACCTGCCGCAGCGTTCGGGCCAGGTCGGAGCCGGGCACCTGCGCAAATGTAGCCCAGTACTCCGGTTTCAGGCACGGAATTTCGAGCGGGTCGCGGGTAATCATTTCGAGGTTGAAAGTCACGGCCGGGTTATGTTTTCGGCAGAGAGCAAACAGGGTTGGCAAGTCCAGAATCCCTTTGCCAAGAGGCACTTCCGACAACAGAAACCCGTCGGCATACGGTTCGAGCGCCATGTCTTTCACATGGGTCGACAACACGTAGGGGGCCAGGGTCTGTACCACCTCGGTCGAATCTTCGAGCAAGGCAAGGTTGTTACCAAAGTCGATAGTTACGCCAAGCCATTCGCTGCTGAGGCTCTTCATCATGGCGGCCAACTCAGGCGCGCGCCAGTCTTTATGGTTTTCAACGGCCAGTTTTACGCCATGTTTGCGTAAAATGGGCTCGGCCAGCTGAAGCGAAGCGAGCGCATTTTTACGCATTTCATCAAACCCCTCGGCCGACCGCAGAATCTCGTACCGGCGTCCGCTCGAACAAACCGTTCGGAGAATACGGGCACCGGCTTCTTTGGCGGCTATCACGTTGCGCTCAAAAGCGGCCACATCGGCTGGGGTTTTGGGCGTTGCTACTGAGCCTTCGAGGTAAAGCCCAAGTTTTTCGCGCCAGTCGCGTACGTTGCGGGCAAAATCGTCGGCCCAGTTATTCACCACCACCTGAATACCACCTCCGCCTACTTGCTGGCAGTGGTCGAGCAAGTCGAGGGCGCTCGTGAGGGCCGGGTAACGGGTACTGGGGGTTTTGGCGTTCCAGCGGTGCGCGTAGGAGTGTACCACTATACCCATTCGCTCCTGACGGGCCAATGAGGGTAGTTCGGGCAGGGATAATACTACGGCACCGGCCGAAGCCTGTTGTAAAAACGCACGTCTGTTCATGGCCGGAAAGGGTTTAGGAAAATGGGCTATTTGCCCGACTCTGCCCCGTTTTGAAGCATATACTCGTTTAGGTCTTTAACGGTCCAGGGTACCACGCGCCCCTGCGAGGTCACGCGGGTCATGCCCACCAACCGCCGACTTACAGGACCGGCGTTGTGGCCCCATTCGTTGCGGATGTAGGTCAGAATGGCCGCAATGGCGTTGTCGTCGAGGGTTGAGTGGGCGGGCATAACCGGCAGAATATCGGGGGCGTTATACACCTTTCCCGCTACATTCACCGGGCCTTCCATGCCGTGCAGCAAGATGAGCGCCAGGCGCTTACCGTCGCCCAGTACCCAGTCGGAGTTGATGAGGGGCGGGGCAAAGCGGGCCATACCTGCCCCGTTGGTGCCGTGGCAACCCGAACAGGTGCTCAGGTACATCTGCCGACCGGTGGCAAAGAGTTTCTGGTCATCGGCCGACAGGGCGTTCGCTTTTTGTCCGGCCGAAGCGGTTCCTGGTAGACGTTGTGTTTTGCCGGGCCAATCGTACAGGTTTGTGAGGGCTCCTGTTTGTGCGGCCGTAAGCGGGTGATTCGGCCGATTGAGCAAACGCGGGGCTTTGGCCAGCCGGACAGCGGTAGTTTTAGTGGCCGAGCTACCTACGGTCAGGCCCGAAAGCAAGGCTTTTTCGCGCCACCCGAAGGGTTTGGCCGGATTGTCGAGCAGGGTTAGCAGGGCTGAAAGCTCTTCGGCAGCACCCTTTCTAACTACCGAAGTCCCCAGCATTTCTACAAAAATCTCGCGGGCGGGGTCGGTGGTTTGCCAACGGGGGGCTTTCCAAAGTCGGTTCAAAAAGGCCCATTCGCTGTTAGAAAGGCTACTCAGCACGGCATCCCGCATCAGCGGCTCTCGCAGAAGCGGGCGGCTGACTATGGCCTCCAGCAAGGCATGGGCCGCCGGGCGGTCGAGAACCCGCGCCGACAGGGCCATTTGCAAACAAACGTCGGCCGGGGCCGTGTTGACGCTTTTTAGCAACTCGTCAGCGAGTTTAGCCCGCACGGTGGCATCGGTTTGCGCAAACGGCTCCAGCAACCGGAGGGCGGTAGTCTGCACAAACGGATGCGCATCGGTCAGCAGACTGAGCAACACATCGGGCCGGTTTTGTTTCAGTCCGTCGAGTGTCCAGAGGGCCTGCGCCCGTCCGAATGGGTTGGTTCCTTTCTGCGCCAGTGCGTTTAGGGCGGAGCGAGCGTCGGCGTTGTTGCGGGCCACCAGCAGGTGCTGCGCCATATCGCGGTGCCAGCCGTCGGGGCTGTTCAATGCCTGAATCAGTTCATCGGTAGTGGCCCGGCTTAGTTTCTGGGTGGGGGCGGCCTGCCAGTTTTTCGGAACAATTCGCCAGATACGCCCCCGGTCAATGGGCTGCGTCAGGTTACGGGCCAGCGTTTGTTCCTTGAGGTAAGGCGTCATGTAGGCCGCGTGTTGAATAATGCCCCGGTACATATCGGCTACGTACAGCGACCCATCGGGGCCGGTTGCCATGTGTACCGGCCGGAACCGTTCGTCGGTGGATGCCAGAAATTCGCGGCCGGGGTGAGAGTCGCGGGCTGCCAGCACCGGGCCATTAGCCGTGACAACGTTGCGTTTGACCAGGTTACCCGCCGGTTCGCAGACAAACACATTATTGGAAAACTCGGCGGGGAGTGCGGTGCCCCGGTACACAAGGGGCGAACAGGCCGCCGTAAATTCGAGCAGACGGTTGTTTTTGTCGAGTGTTCCCGGAATGTAGCCCCGGTTCACGGCTGGGTTCGACCGGATAGGGTAAATCTGCCGCTCGACCGTCAGCCCGTGGTCGATACCCGTGGTAGGCGTATGGTTCCGGTTGGCGCTGAGGTAATTAGGCGGCACCAGGTCGGCGTGTAGCTGCGACCAGTTGTAGTTGTAGTGCAGCCGTCCCTGATTGTCGTGACTCAAACCCCATTGCCCCCGAAACTCGGTGGAATCGCGTTGCCAGGTGCCGTTTGTGTGCCGGTACCGAAACCGCGATTTAGCGTTGTAGTACCAGTTGTCAAGCCCGCGCCAAAGGCCGTTGCCTGCATGTTCGGGCAGGGCACTCCCGGCATAGTCTTTATCAATGAGGGTTTTAGTGTCGGCTTTCAGGTCGCCGTTATGGTCTTTGGTAAGCCACAAAGCCCCGTTTTCGGCCACCAGAACGCCATCGGGCGCAAACGCCATCGCCCGGGGCATGATGAGACTATCGAGGTACACCGTCGCTTTGTCCATCTGCCCGTCGCTGTTTGTGTCTTCCAGCACCGATACCCGCCCGCTTGGCTTGCTTTCCTTGCTCGCGTCGATCGTCGACATATACCCCCGCATTTCAACGACCCAAAGTCGGCCATCGGCATCGAAGTTAATCACGACCGGGGCTTGTACCAGCGGTTCGGCGGCTACCAGCTGTATGCTCAGGCCGGGTTCAAGCTGAAACGTAGCTTCTTCCTGCGCGGGCGTGAGTATGGGCGAGGTGTCGTCGTAGGCAGGGCTGAGGTTCGTCGTGAAGCTGACCATACTCAGCAGGCCGGTGGCCAGAAGCAGCGGGTAAAAAGCGGGCTTAACCATGATTGGAATCCGGGGCTTGGGGCAAAACGTTGCGGGTCGACTTGTACCCGATAAAGCCGGGTGTCCGGGTCAAATACTCAGTCGGTTACCCGCAATAAAAAAGCCCGTTGGGTAACGGGCTGTTCGGGATAACTAAACGGATTGATGACGCGCTGTGTGGCTTACCATTCGCGCCATTCGGCCCAGGGGCGGGGGTAGTGTTTGAGCCAGCTGTGCAGTAAAGCCAACACGATGTTAATGCCTAGTCCGGTCACCACGATACTGAGGGTGCCCCACCAGTTGGTGGCGAAAAAGCAGCCTACTGCCGTAACCAGTACTACGCCGGTCATGGTAACCGCCAGTACAAACCGGAGTAGCCGAATGAAAAATGAGTGGGGCCGGGGCGAGGTTGTCATAGACTCATTTCGCCACAAAGCGGTTCGCCCAGCCGATGCCGCAGCCGGGCCGGGTCGGTTTCCTGCCCCAACAGGTACATCAGTTTGGTAATGGCGGCCTCGGTGGTAATGTCGGCTCCGCTGATTACCCCGATTTCGCCCATGCGGGTACTCGTTTGGTACTGCCCCTGCGTTACGCGTCCGCCCTCGCACTGCGACACGTTGAACAGAACAATGCCCCGGTCGTTGGCTGTTTTCAGGGCATCCAGAAACCAGCGTTCGGTGGGGGCATTGCCCGCCCCGAAGGTTTCGAGTACCACCCCGCGCAGGCCGGGCATTTCCAGAATGGCCTTTACGACCGGTTCGGTAATGCCTGGGAATAGCTTCAGAATGGCCACGTTGGCGTCCATCTCGGTCTGGATGGTGAGGTCAACGTCGGGCTGAAGCCGGCGGATAAACGGTCGGTTATACTCAATCCGAACCCCAGCCATAGCCAGATGCGGGTAGTTTTCAGAGTGGAACGCGTTGAAATGAACGCTCTCCTGTTTGGTAGCCCGGTTGCCCCGCAGCAGTACCGAGTTGAAATAGACACTCACCTCAGGCACCATCGGTTGCCCCTCGGTGTCGAGGGCAGCCGCAATTTCGAGGGCCGTTATAAAGTTTTCACGAGCGTCGGTGCGGGCCACCCCAATCGGGAGTTGTGCCCCCGTCAGAATCACGGGTTTCTGCAAATTGCAGAGCATAAAACTGAGCGCCGAAGCCGTGTAGGCCATTGTGTCGGTGCCGTGCAGAATCACGAAGCTATCGTAGGTGCTGTAATGGGTATGCACTAATCCCGCCAGTTCGGCCCAGATGGCCGGGGTCATGTTCGACGAATCGATGATGGTGGGCAGGGTAATCAGGTCGATTTCAAAATCGAGCCGGTGAATTTCGGGTACACGGTCGAGTACCTGCTCAAAGTTGAACGGAACCAGTTGACCAGTCGGATGGTCGTACACCATACCGAGGGTGCCACCGGTATAAATGACCAGCACCGACACGCGGGGCTTGTGCGGCAGGGCCGGGTTAATTCGAATCATGACGGATGAAGTGTATTGAACTAAAAACAGAATTCGGCACACCCGTTAGCGGTCAGAGGTGGCCTCAGAAGTAGCGTTGATCGATGCCTGACTTGGCTGCCGCAACCGGTTGGCGTTGGCGGTGGTGTGCCGCGCAATCTCGGTGAGCGGCAGGTTCATCAGCTCGGCAACTCGGGCGGCTACCAGCGGAATGTAGGCGGGTTCATTGCGCTTGCCCCGGTACGGAATCGGCGCCAGGTACGGGCTATCGGTTTCGAGCACAATGTGTTCGGGGCCAATGTAGGGCAGGACTTTATCGAGTCCCCCATTTTTAAACGTTGCCACTCCGCCAATACCCAGCAGAAAGCCCAGGTCAATGGCGCGTCGAGCTTCGTCGAGCGTACCCACAAAGCAGTGGAAAATACCCGTCAGGTTAGGCAGAGCCAACGACTCAATCAGGTCGGCGGCTTCGGCGAAGGCGTTACGGTCGTGCCCGGAGCGGGTGTGCATCGACACAAATCGGTTTTGGGCCGAGGCCCAGCCCAACTGAATCCGAAAGGCTTCGAACTGCCGGTCTACATGGGTCATGTCCCAATAAAAGTCGAGGCCAATTTCGCCCACGGCCATGAACGGATAGCTATTCAACTGCTTTTCCATCTCGGCCAGTTCGGTGTCCATCGTCTCGTTGACGTAGGTGGGGTGCAGGCCCATCATGGGCAGACACCGCTCGGGGAAGGCCTGCGCCAGAGCCATCATGCCCGGAATGGTCTCCGAATCGCAGTTGGGCATCCAGATTTGCTCTACCTGCTGACTACGGGCGGTTTGCAACATACCTTCGGGCCCGCCGGGGTAGCGTTCGGCCCCGAACTGTTTATCGTAGATGTGCGCGTGCGTGTCGATAAAAATCATGCCGCAAAGGTACGGGGATTGTGAAGAATGGCGCACCCGCCATCAACCAAAAACCCCAGTCTAATACCCATAACTAACCGAAAATGGCCGGGTCTACGCCTTCATTTGCTTTTGAATGTGCGCGGCAATCTGACCCGAATCGATATTGAGACTGCGGAGAATGCCCGTCAGCGGTGTTTTGAAGCCCAAAAAATACAAACCCTTCAGTTCGGGTTCATCGAACCAGAGCGATTTTGGGTAGCCCCGTTCGTTCAGAACGTTGGCGCAGAGGGCCTCGCCCAACACCGGTTGCAGCCCCGGCCGGTAGCCGGTAGCCAGCACAATAGCATCAAACGGCCGCTCCGACCCGTCACTAAACGTGACCGTTCGGGCGTTGATGCGCTCGATACTCGGGGCCACGGCAATGCGTCCGGCTTTGATCTCGGCGAGTGTGCCCTGATCGATGACCGGAATCCGGCCCTTTTCCCGAATCAGGTACGAGGGCGGGTGCGTAGGCTTGCCCAGCCCGTAAGCCGACAAATCGCCCACGGTGAGCCGTTGCGACAGTCCCGCCACAAAATCGTAAAACCAGTTGGGGAATTTGTTGAGAAAAATAGCCGACGGCTGAGTGGGTTTTCCGAACATATCGCGCCGGACAATGCTGATGGGCCCTCGCACCGATATGGTGGGTCGGGCGCCGTGTTCGAGCAGGTCGAGGGCCACCTCGGCCCCCGTGTTGCCCATGCCAATCACGAGCACGTTTTCGTCGGAAAAAGCGGCCCCGTTGCGGTATTCGTGGCTGTGCCAGACAATGCCACGGAAGTCGCGCAGGCCGGGTAGGTCAGGTTTGTTGGGTATTCGGTTATAGCCGGTGGCTACCACCACGCGCTCGGCCTCAAAAGTGTCGGTCGGTGTGGCCACCTGCCAGTGTCCGTTTGCTAACCGGCTTATCCGCTGCACCGGTTGGTTGAACAGGGGCTGGATTCGAAAATGCTCGGCGTATTGTTCTAGATATTCGACAAACTCCAGCCGCGAAACATACGTAGGGTACGTACTCGGGTAGGGTAGGTGGGGCAGAGCCGAATGTTCTTTTACCGTATGCAGGTGAAGCCGGTCGTAATGGTTACGCCAGGCAACCCCCACATATTCGCTCGCTTCGAGAACGGTAAACGTCGGTTGGGTGGGGTTCCGGTGGGCCAGCTGACCCGCCATAGCGAGTCCGGCCGGACCAGCACCGATAATTAGAGTTGAGTGTGTCATTCAGCCAAACGCAGCACTGCTTATTTAATTCGTGTCCAGGTTTGGGTTTTACCGATGAGCGAGATGCCCACGTAACCCCGTACATCGAGCGTGTTGGCGTCTTTGAGCGTCATTTTGCAGCTGTACGTTTTGCCATCTTCGGGGTTATAAATCTTCCCTTCGTCCCACACATTGCCGCCATCGAACTGAAAATCGTTCATGATGTTCAGGCCCATCAGTGGTCGCGACTGCATCTTGGCATCCGGGTTTTTGCTGTCGAGCTTCGGTTTGTTGGTGGCCGGGTCGTTGGGCTCTTTCAGCCAGATCAGTTTCCCGTAGTACTTGTTGCCCTGCTTATAGATTTGCACATGCCCACGCTTGGTGCCGTTGAGCCAGGTGCCGACTACAGCGTCGGGATTGTCGGCTACGGAAAGGGTTCGGAACGACGAAAACAGGCCGATAAAAATGAAAAGGAAAGCCATGCGGGTTAAAACACTCATGCGTCGAAAATTATGGTTTTTTGTTTGTTTTATTGTACTAACGCAAATATCCGGCCCTAAAATGTGCTGAACAACGTATAGAGTGGTTAATCTTGCGAAAAACTTCGTTCATGTTCAAACGCGACCCCTATAAAAGTTACCCGACCGAAACCGAATCGCGCATGATTATTCGGTTTCAGGACTGCGACCCGCTTCAGCACCTCAACAACGCCAAATACTTTGATTACTATTTCAATGCCCGCGAAGATCAGGTAGCCAAGCTGTACGACTTCAACCCCGGTCAGTTGTTTCGGGAGTTTGGGACGAGCTGGGTGGTGTATCAGCATCAGATTGCTTACATCCGGCCGGCGTTGGTGAGCGAATGGGTACGGATTGTATCCCGCGTGATTCATTTTACCGAAGATACCACCGTAACCGAATACTACATGACCGACGATGCCGGGCGGCAGCTGAAAAATGTGCTCTGGGTAACGTCGAAATACATCAGCGTGCGTACCGGTAAGCGCGTGCCGCATCATCCGGCTGTGATGGAACTCCTGGAGGCCACCTGCGAGCCCAACATTACGTTTGATGAGCTGGTCTTTAACGACCGCATTCGCGACATTAAAAGCAAGCTACAGTTGTAGAACGGCTTTGGGTTTAGCGCACGAATGGGTCAGCCCGAAACCAGAACGCTGGCCGCCCATAAACCCAACTCCCGATTACGCCATTAGGCCATCCGCTTGCAGAGCGTTCGGAAATAATCGGCCGAATGGGCAATTCGGCTGCCGTACCAGCTAAACAGTTCCCCATCGACCAGTTCGATCCGGGCCTGCGGACAAATGGCCCGAAGCTCGTCAATGTGTTTCGGCCCGAATGGGTAGGGCTCCGACGAAAGCAGAACTACTTCGGGTGCGGCCTGTTGCAGATCGTCGGGGGTAACTACCGGATACCGAGGGCGGTCGGCAAACACATTGCTGAAGCCTGCCAGGGGCAGCATGGCATGGATAAACGTCTCGCTTCCTGCCACCATCCAGGGTTTTCGCCAGATCAGGTAAGCAGCCCGCAGAGGTGTCGGGGTGAGGGGGAGTGATGCCAACGAAGCCCCAATTTGGTTAGCCAGCGTGTCGGCTTCTTCGGGGCGGTCTACGTGTTGGCCCACCGTTCGAATCATGGATAGGGCATCGTCAACGGTCACAACATCGGTCACTAAAACCGGGTATGTTTGGGCCAGTTGCTCAACATCCACTTTGGTGTTTTCCTCCTTGTTCGCCAGAATCAGCGTGGGGGCGAGGGCCGCAATCTTCTCAAAATCGACCTGTTTGGTGCCGCCTACTATCGGTCGATTCTTCACCTTGTCGGCCGGGTGAATACAGAATCTGGTCAACCCCACAATCTCTTCATCGAGCCCTAAGTCAAACAGGAGCTCGGTCAGTGAGGGTACCAGCGAAATAATCCGTTGCGACGTTTTCATAGACGAAAAAACGGAGCAGGGGTTGCCTGCTCCGTTGGTGAGGGTATGATTTTGGTGTACCGCTTACAGACGTGTGTTCTGCTCTTCGTGCCGGGTTGAGAGGCCAAGCAACCGGTAAACCGGACAATAGCCCATCAGACAGGTCACCGTCAGAACCAGCGCCAGTGCAGCGAGCATAAACGCACTCAGGCCGGTGATAAAGCCCATCAGATACGCTACTAAAATATCAATAATCAGCAAAGCGCGAACCATTTGGTCCACAAATCCTACGTTTTTAACAAAGCTCATAGCGCGTGAATGGAAGAGAAAAACAAATATAGAAACGCATGAATACGATGTCAATCAGCAGTGATTTAAAAGGGTGTTAAATAAAGTGCTTATGGCACCCCTCTACCCCCTGATTATGAGCCTATTCAGAAACCAGCGAACGCCGGTGAATGACGGCTTCGCGGTCGGGGCCGGTTGAGATAAAGCTGATCGGAATACCCAGCGATTCTTCGAGGAATTCGATGTATTGCGTCAGTTCAGCCGGGATATCGTCAAACGAATGGAATGGTTCGAGCGAGGTTTTCCAACCTTTGAAGGTTTTGTACACGGGCGTCACATCGGCATCAACCAGATCATACGGAAGCTGATCGGTTGTGGGGCCGCCGTTCGGAAGCTCATAGTGGGTACACACCTTGATTTCGTCGAAGATATTCAGCACATCGACTTTCATCATAATCAGCTGGGTAACCCCGTTGAGCATGATGGCGTATTTAAGGGCGGGCAAATCGAGCCAGCCGCACCGCCGGGGGCGTCCGGTTGTTGCGCCAAACTCACGGCCTTCGGCCCGCATCTGTTCGCCGGTTTCGTCGAACAGTTCGGTTGGGAAGGGGCCGCTACCAACGCGGGTGCAGTATGCTTTAAAAATACCGAACACCTCGCCAATCTGCCGAGGGGCAATGCCCAGACCGGTGCAGGCACCGGCGGTCATGGTGTTTGAGCTGGTAACAAACGGGTACGAACCAAAGTCGATATCGAGCAACGAGCCCTGTGCCCCTTCGGCCAGGATCTTTTTGCCGCTGCTGAGGGCTTCGTTAATCGCGTACTCGCTATCAGTCAACCGGAACTGCTTCATAAAGGCTACAGCCGCGAAGAAGTCGGTTTCGGCCTCGGGAAGCACCGATGCGTAGTCGAACCCGTAATGGTCGAGCGTGACTTTGTGCAGACTAACGAGTTTGTTGTATTTGTCGTGGAAATTAGGCGACAGAATATCGCCCACCCGCAATCCCTGCCGGGCTACTTTGTCCTGATAGGCTGGCCCGATACCGCGCAGGGTAGAGCCAATTTTTGATTCACCCTTGGCCTGCTCATACGCTGCATCCAGAAGCCGGTGCGTTGGGATGATAATCGACGCCTTTTTCGAGATGGTCAGGTTACGGCTCAGGTCCAGATTGAACTTGCCCAACCCGTCAATTTCACGCCGGAACACGATGGGGTCGAGCACCACGCCGTTGCCGATAATGTTCTGAATGTCGGGCCGGAAAATGCCCGAGGGAATCTGGTGGAGAACGTGTTTAATCCCGTCGAACTCCAGCGTATGGCCCGCGTTGGGACCACCCTGGAACCGGGCTACTACTTCGTATTGTGGTGCCAGTACGTCCACAATTTTACCTTTTCCTTCATCGCCCCATTGGAGGCCTAATAAAACATCAACCATAAAACTAAAAACTTCAGTGTTTATAGCCCATCGTTTCCGAAAGTAAGTGATTGCTCCACAACTCAGACGCAACCCCCGCAAACAGCCAACGGCAAACTATTTGTTTAAGCGTATTACGTTATAAAAAGCCGGTATGGACCGGGACAGTACAAAAACTTAAATGCCGGTCGGGTGGGTCATCCCACCCGACCGGCAAAAGGTCGGCTCAGTCGCGGACATCGGCCGGGTATTCGAGGGTGCCCTGTTGCCCTTCCGGCTCTTCGGCATGGGCCGGGTGCGTTCGGTTTTCGCAGTGTTCGCGGGTACAGGAGCCGTAAAAAATAAGCGAGTGGTGCATCACGTTGAACTTCAGCATATCGCCAACCATGTTCTGGATGTTCTGCACCCGTGGGTCGCAAAACTCCATGACCTTGTGGCAATCGGTACAGATCAGGTGATCGTGCTGTTTGTAGCCGTACGATTTCTCGTACTGGGCCAGATTCCGGCCAAACTGATGCTTCGTAACCAGATCGCAATCCACCAACACGTCGAGGGTGTTGTACACGGTGGCGCGGCTAACCTGGTACTTTTTATTTTTCATGGAGATGTACAACTCATCGACGTCGAAGTGGTCTTCGCGGTTGTAAATCTCTTCGAGTATGGCAAACCGTTCGGGCGTTTTGCGCAGGCCCTTCCGCTCCAGATAGGCTGTAAAAATCGTCCGGGCAGCGTCTAAATTCGTTTGTTTCGGCGCAGGCATGAGGCAAAGTTAACAGTTATGGGTGAACAACGAACAGTGACCAACGAACAATGAACAGTGACCAACGAACAACGAGCAGTAAACAGTGGATGCTGGTTGTTATTCGTTGGTCACTGTTCGTTGTTCATTGTCTTAGTCGAAGCGTACTACTTCGTACACCCCGTCGACGTTGTCGAGCTTCTTCATGAGGGTTTCAAGGTGGGCCGTGTCGTGGACATAGAGCTTAATTTTGCCCTCGAAAATGCCGTCTTTCGAATCAATTGTGACCGAGCGCATATTGATGCTGAGCTCGTTGCTGATGATCCGGGTTACGTCGTTAACCAGCCCGACGCGGTCGGTACCTGTAATGCGTAACCCCGCCAGAAACGCCAGGTCGCGTTGTGAGGTCCATTTGGCTTTGATAATCCGATTACCGTGGTTCGACATCAGTTCGACGGCGTTGGGGCACGATACCCGGTGAATCTTGATGCCGTCGTTGATGGTCACAAACCCAAACACATCGTCGCCCGAGATTGGGTTACAGCACTTGGAGAGTGTGTAGTCGATCTTGTCCATGTCTTCCCCAATCAGGAGCATGTCGGCATCGGCCCGGTCGCCGTGCATCTTCTTGAGCTCTTTGGTGAAGCTCTTGCCGTCGGCAATATTGTCGGTATTGAGTTTGTGTTGCCGGTTTTCCTTGGCTTCCTTCTCCGACTTGAACCGAACAATTTCTTTGGTTTCAATATGCCCTTTTCCGACCCGGTAGAAAAAGTCGGCCGTGGTTTTTGAGCCGAAAAACGCCCGCAGCTGGTTCAGCAGCTCATTGGTCATGTCGAGCCGGAGCGTTTTCAACTTCTTGGCTACCATATCGCGGCCATCGGTCACGTACCGCTTGTTTTCCTCTTTTATGAGGTCTTTGATCTTGGTACGGGCCTTGGATGTTACCACGAACCGGAGCCAGTCTTCGTTGGGCTTCTGTTTGTTGGAGGTGATGACCTCGACCTGATCGCCGTTTTGCAGTACGTGGCTCAGCGGTACGAGCACATTGTTGACTTTGGCCGCCATGCACTTAGCCCCAATTTGGGTGTGAATGTCGAAGGCAAAATCGAGCGCGGTGGCCCCCCGTTGGAGTACTTTGAGGTCGCCTTTGGGCGTGAATACGAAGACCTCTTCGCTGTAAAGGTTGCTGCGGAAGTCATCCAGAAACTCAATGGCCCCGGCTTTTTCGCCTTTCTCAGTTGTCTCGATCATGTCGCGAACCTGACTGATCCAGAGGTCGATGCCACGGCCTGTTTGTGTATCGTTGCCCTTGTATTTCCAGTGGGCCGCGTACCCTTTCTCGGCAATTTCGTTCATCCGCTCCGTCCGAATCTGCACCTCAACCCATTGCCCGGTTTTGCTCATCACCGTGGTATGCAGTGATTCGTAGCCGTTGGCGCGCGGGGTACTGATCCAGTCTTTAAGTCGGTCGGGGTTGGGCTTGTAATGATCCGTAACGATAGAGTACGCCCGCCAACAGGCCGCTTTTTCCTGTTGCGGTGGCACGTCCAGAATGATCCGAACGGCAAACAAATCGTAAATCTCCTCAAACGGCTTTTTCGACTTGCTCAGTTTATTCCAGATGGAATAGATCGACTTAGGACGGCCCCGAACCACGTATTTGTAGCCGGTCGACTGCAAACTCTCTTCAATTGGCTCGATAAACTTGCTGATGAACCGGTCGCGGCCGGCCTTCGTTTCGCGGAGCTTCCGGGCTACGTCTTTGTACGCTTCGGGCTCTACGTATTTTAGGTACAGATCTTCCAGCTCCGACTTGATCGCGTACAAACCGAGCCGGTGGGCCAGCGGGGCGTAGATGTAGATGGTCTCCGACGCAATCTTGAGCTGCTTGTCGCGGGGCATCGAGTCGAGCGTCCGCATGTTGTGCAGTCGGTCGGCGAGTTTGATCAGAATCACGCGCACATCGTCCGACAAAGTCAGGAGCATTTTGCGGAAATTCTCGGCCTGCTGCGAGGTGCCGTACTCAAAAATGCCGGAGATTTTGGTCAATCCGTCGATGATGCGGGCCACCTTTGCGCCAAACAGCCGATCAATATCGGGGATGGTCATGTCGGTGTCTTCGACCACATCGTGCAACAGAGCGGCTACGATTGATGTAGTGCCCAACCCAATTTCTTCCACGGCAATCTGGGCCACGGCGAGCGGGTGGTAGATATACGGTTCGCCCGACCGGCGACGCATGTTCTTGTGCGCTTCGGCCGAGGTGTTAAACGCCTTCTTGATCAGTTTAGCGTCATTTTCCTTCAACAGAGGTTTGGCCGCCCGGAGTAGACGTCGGTAGCGTTTCAGAATCTCCTGGCGTTCCAGTTCCAGATCAATGACGGGTTCGACTACATCATTCATAGGTAATTTATCATCTCGTTACGTTGTACTCTGTCGTTCAAGTTACGGGATAAAAACAAATTAACCGCCTGCTCCGATCACAAAAAATCTGATTTGTCTGTCCAGCAATTTTTCGTCGTTCACGTCTGGGGAGGCCCCGCTGCGATTTCGTTTGTCCTACAGTCTTACCGGTTAGAAACCGTACCCTATTGTTGTTTGGAACATACGTGACCAGCTAAACGGATTTTGATCGCTGATTCTGAAGATAATGACCAAATCGATTGTACTTACTTTTTGGGGTGTTTTGCTTGCGCTTGTAGGGGTAGCTCAGCAAAAGCCTAATATTGTTTTGATTTACGCCGATGACTTGGGCTACGGGGATCTGAGCTGTTACGGAGCCAAAGCCCTCAGAACCCCAAATATTGACAAGGTAGCCGCCGAGGGATTGCGTTTCAGCCGCGCCCACGCAACGGCCGCTACCTGCACGCCCTCGCGCTACACACTCATGACCGGGCAATATGCCTGGCGCAAAACCGGTACGGGTATCGCACCGGGCGATGCAGCCCTACTCATCCCAACCGACCGGGCCACGCTGCCTCGGTTGCTGCAACGGGCCGGTTACCAAACGGGGGTAGTGGGCAAATGGCACCTGGGTCTCGGTCCCAAAGGTGGCCCCGATTGGAACGGCGACATTAAACCCGGCCCGCTCGAAATCGGGTTCAACTACTCGTTTCTGCTGCCCGCTACCGGCGACCGGGTGCCGTGTGTGTATGTCGAAAACGGCCGCATCGTGGGCCTCGATCCAACCGACCCAGTGCAGGTTAGCTATCGGGAGCCGGTAGGTGCCGAGCCAACGGGTAAAGACAACCCTGAGCGCTTAAAAATGAAGCATTCGCACGGGCACAATCAAACCATCATCAATGGCGTAGGGCGGATTGGGTATATGACGGGCGGAAAAGCTGCCCGCTGGGTGGATGAAGACATGGCCGATGTGCTTACCCAAAAGGCAACGGCCTTTATCCAAACGAACCACAAAGCCCCTTTCTTTCTCTACTTTTCTACCCACGACATTCATGTGCCCCGTATGCCTCATTCGCGGTTTGCCGGAAAAAGTGGCATGGGGCCCCGTGGCGACGTTATTCTGCAGCTCGACTGGTGCGTGGGCGAGGTGATGAAAACCCTTGACCGGCTCGGGCTGAAACAAAATACGCTCGTGATTATCAGCAGCGACAACGGCCCGGTCATCGACGATGGGTATCAGGATGAGGCCGTTACCAAACTGGGTAGTCACCGCCCGGCGGGACCGCTCCGGGGCGGCAAATACAGCGCGTTTGAAGCGGGCACACGGGTTCCGTTTATTGTACGCTGGCCGGGCCAGGTTAAGGCGGGCACCTCCGAGGCACTGATGAGTCAGGTCGATTTGCCGGCGTCATTGGCTGCTTTGGTGGGGCAGAAACCAGCACCGGGCGAAGTCCCCGACAGTTTCAATACGTTGGATGCGCTGCTGGGGAAAGAGAACAAAGGTCGCGCGTACGTGATCGAGCAGGCGCTGAACAACACCCTTGCCATTGTTCGGGGCGACTGGAAATATATTGAGCCGAGCAACGGCCCGGCCCTGGAGAAAAACACCAATACCGAGTTAGGAAATGCTCCGCAACCGCAACTGTACAACCTGAATGCGGATGTGGGTGAACTCAAAAACCGGGCTGGAGAGCAACCCCATCTGGTTGATGAACTGAGGCAGTTACTCGAATCGGTACGCGGCAGCGATCGCAAATGACCTCAAACAGAGGCCGTTTGCGACCTGGAAAAGCGCCCAAACAGGCTTCTTTGGGGCGTAGGTACAGAATTTGTTCCTATTTATTGGTGGCTAACTATTGCGCTATTCAATCTTATTCGTACTTTTGCGGGCCAAACCAGTAAGCTTTAGGGGTTGGAGAAACGCAAAAGCACCTGCTTACGCGAACATCTTACCCCGATAACTGGCCACTCTGCGGGCGTGGCGAAATTGGTAGACGTGCCAGACTTAGGATCTGGTGCCGCAAGGCATGGGGGTTCGAGTCCCTCCGCCCGTACAACAGTACAATGAGCGAATGAGTGAATGAGTGAATTGGCGAATGTCTCTCGAGCCGCTTTTATTCACCTATTCATCCATTCGCTCATTCACTTAATAAACAATCACAATTGTGGATATAGCTCTCGATAAAGCGAGTGAGACCAATGCCTCGCTACGGATTACGCTGACACCGGACGACTACAAGCCGGAAGTTGATAAAAAACTGAAGCAATACAGTAAGACCGTTGCTCTGAAGGGCTTCCGCCCCGGTCATGTTCCCCCGGCTCTGATCAAAAAGATGTACGGCAAGGGAATTCTGGTTGAAGAAATCAACTCGATTCTGGGCAAGACGGTCTCTAACTATATCCGCGAAAACAAACTGCAGGTAGTGGGTGATCCCGTTCCGAACCGGGAACAGGCCGACGCTATCGACTGGGATACGCAGGAGCAGTTTGAGTTTAGCTACGAGCTCGGTTTGGCGTCTGACTTCGACGTTCATTTCGATCAGTTGCCCGCCCTCACGCAGTATCAGATTGAGGTAACGGATAAGGAGATCAACGAAACGATCGAAAACCTCCAGAAGCAGTTCCACACGCATGAGCACGCCGACGAAGTTGCCGATGGCGACACGATCTACGGTGAGCTGAAGCAGGTGAACGCCCCCGAAGGTGCCGAAGCAGGCTTTGCCAGCAAAACAGCTTTCCCAACCAACAAAATGGCGGAGGAAGCCAAAGCTGATTTCATCGGTAAGAAGAAAGGCGAAGTCGTGACGTTCACGATCGAGACGGTTTTCCCGAATGAGAAAGACCGCGCCAACGCTACCGGCGTGAAGAAAGAGGAAGCCGCTGACCTGACTGGTGAGTTTACGTTTGAAATTGAAGACGTAACCCGTCATCAGCCGGCCGAAATCAATCAGGAGCTGTTCGATAAAACCTTTGGCATTGGTCAGGTTGAAAGTGAAGAGCAGTTCCGGACGAAAATTGCGGAGGTAATTTCGAAAAACTACGAGCGCGAGTCGAGCACCCTGTTGCGGTACGACATTGAGCGTGAGTTGCTCAACAATATTCCCATTCTGTTGCCCGAGGAGTTCCTGAAAAACTGGCTCATCGAAAGCAACGAAGGCAAAGTAAGCCGCGAGCAGGTTGATGCCGAGTTCGAAGAGTTTGCTAAGTCGGTGAAGCTGCAACTCATCAAGAACAAGATCGCTGAGACGGCCGATGTGAAAGTTGAGTTCGAAGAAATTATGGAAGTGACCCGGCAAATGGTGCGTGAGCAGTTTGGCTTCACCAACACCGACGACGAGGAGATGAACAAAACCATCGACAAGATCGCCCGGAACTACCTGATGGACGAGAAAAACAACGGTCAGAACTACACAAGCCTGTTCAACCGTGTGTTCGACGACAAAGTAATCGAATACGCTAAAACGCAGGTAACGGTTGAATCGAAGCCTGCTTCATTCGACGAGTTCAAAGCCGTAGCCGAAGGCCGGTAAGCGTTTATACAATAGAGAAAAGGCGAGCTCGTAACGGGTTCGCCTTTTTTTGTTAATGGATGAGTGTGTGGGCGCTAGAAGCCGATTCGCTCCCGTACGGGCTCCTGCCCCAGGGCACGGGCTAATTCAAAGGCGATTCGGTCTTCGTACCGGCGCTTCCAGTAATCGGTTTCGAGCCGGAGTTTTTCGAGTTCCAGCTGTTGCTTCTCCACGGTAAGCCGTAAGGTTTCCAGTTCGTGATTTGGGTCGGATACAGGCACGGCCTCGGCGGGGGTAAGCGGCTCTTCGTCGGTCAGCAGAGCTGCGGGCGAAATGTCGAATACGGCGGCAATCTGACTCAGTCGCGACAAGGTCAGGTCGGTTTTACCGCGTTCGATATCGCCATAAGCCGTTGTCGACAAATGAAGCAGATCGGCCATGTTTTCCTGCGAGAGTCCCCGTTGCAGGCGCTGGAGCCGGATTCGTTCGCTGAGGGTCATGCGAGAAGGGGTTGAGGTGGTAAAGAAATCAAGTTGTGCTGACAATTTCTACAGTCAGACCGACAATACTTTTCGTTTGCATAACGCATTTTTGTGACGAAAGATTTAGGCCGATGACCGGGACGTTGTTTCTGGAAACTTCTGTGAATCGGGATTAGTTAGTTAAACAAAGGAAACCTTACCATGAATTTCGGACAAGAATTTAGAAAATTTGCCGTACACGGCATGGGTCTTAATGGCCTGACGGTGGACGGTTACATGAACCACACGGTTGAGAACATGACCCGCTCTGTGATTGAGGAGCGCCCCATGAACTTCCGCGAAGTCGATGTGTTTTCGCGCCTGATGGCCGACCGCATCATCTTCATGGGTATGGGGGTAGATGATAACATTGCCAACATCATTGTGGCTCAGTTGCTCTTTCTGGAGTCGGCCGATCCGAAGAAAGACATCCTGATGTACATCAACAGCCCCGGCGGTTCGGTGTATGCCGGTTTGGGGATTTACGATACCATGCAGTATGTGCGCCCTGATGTAGCCACGGTTTGTACGAGCCTTGCTGCGTCGATGGGAGCCGTGTTGCTGGCTGGTGGTGCCGCTGGTAAGCGGTCGGCCTTGCCCCATGCCCGCGTCATGATTCACCAGCCATCGGGTGGTGCGCAGGGACAGTCGGTTGATATTGAGATTACGGCCCGTGAGATTGTCAAGCTGCGCGAAGAGCTGTACACGATTCTGGCTGACCACTGCGGCAAAACTGTTGAGCAAATTGAGCGTGACTCAGACCGGGATAAGTGGTTCCGCGCCGACGAAGCGAAAGAATACGGCTTGATCGACGAAGTGCTGCGCCGGGAGCGATAGGCTCTCGTCTGCAACGAGTCATTAAAAAAGGCAACCTCAAGTGGGGTTGCCTTTTTTAATTATCCTACTCTACTCCATGCTATGATGGTTCTGTAAATGTTTTAGACCTCATACTGTTCTGTAAACGTTTAAACAGTAGCCGATACGAGCTTTGAAGCTTTCGACTCGTGTTTAGTAGATGCCACTGCCGCTCCATACACGACTAAACCGAATCCGATTTTGTTGATGGCATCACCAATGTTGTAAACGAGATCCAGGTTGAGGCCCATGCCGCCGAGTAAACCACCGGGCATAGCCATGTACCCGATTGGGTAAATACCCCAGCCGATCAGCACAAAATTGCGGAGCAGCTTCACGGCTTTTGCTACCTCTGGGTTGGGTGAAGCATCGGCTGTCTTCTTTACGTCGCCCAGGGTGGCTTCATAAATAATGCCGAGGTAGCCCAACGTTGATACCGCCCCCCAGATAATGGTGTTACTTGGGTCAATTGCTTCACCGATGTAGCCCGTTACAAGCATGAATACCGAGTAGCCAATCAGCTTCCAGAGGGTTGACGATTTGCCACCGTAGGGCTTGATCAGCAGGTAAAACTCAACGCACATCAGTGGTACAGTAAGGGTCCAGTCGATGTAGCGAAATTCGGTGGGCGATGTTTTGGTCTCAAGCCATACCCCACGCATGTAGAAATAATGCACGGCTGCGATCATGGTAATGAGACCAGAGATTAATAGAGACGTACGCCATTTGCCATCTACCTCACCGCGTTCCATGAAGAAGAAGACCGACGCGGCAAACATTGACATGTAACCGGTGAAAAACGTGAAGCCGATTACATCACCTGGCTGAAGTACTTCCAGCAAAATTGAGTTAAGTTGACTAAGCATTGTAGTTGAAGTGAAAAAGTGAACAAACTGAAAAAGTGCAATTAATTATTAAAACCTCAACAGGCTGTTCATTTTTATTGTTTAGAGTTTTGCTGAAAAAACTAAACAATATTTTTATCCAACGGTACGTAAAATCTGTTTACTTAGTCAATTATTTCTGGAATTTATTGGTATAGGATATTGAAAATCAATTAGTTGAACTATTGTCAATTCCGTACATAACCTCAATGTGTGGTAAAGTGATTAAGGATAAAAAGATAAACAAAATGGGTAAAGGGTCGAAATTGGGGAAAATCGTTTGCCAACCAACCGTAAAAAGAAGTAGAAAGAAGATTGAAAGCAGCGTAAGAGGCAGTGATTTTACCCAAATATGTTTCAGAGCGCTGTACGGTTTTTGGTTGTGAACCGGCAGGAAATTCTGAAGGGTAGCAAACGAAGAGAGGGCGTGCCAACCACCGAAGTACAACATAAACGAAGGCAGTAGGGGTAAGAAATAGGCCAGTAAAAGGATACTAAGTAATCGAATCATCCGGGCCCCATTGAGTGGAATTGGATGGTGGCTGTAGGCCAGCATGGTTAATACTAAAATTAGGGTGGCCCACCCACGTAATACCGCTCCTGCCCGGTTCGCAACAAATTGCCAAACGGACATAACCTGAGCGTCAGCCTGCACGATACGACTCAGAATTGGGCTTGTTTCGTCGGCATGTGTTAAGAGAACGAACCCCAGAACGAAGCCACCAGCCGCAAGCCGGGCGAGAAGCCAATACGGGGTCTGGGGGGCATTGCTTAGGTCGGTTTCGCCGAAGTGCCAGGATGAGATCAAAAGAAAAACCAGTAGGCAAGGCACAGGCGCAAACAGCCACGCAATGGCATAGAGGCCCATGGTAAGTAAATATTTGGCGATAAACCGCCTGAACGAAAAAGGTTTGTTGAGCCGGACGGACCGTTCGTGCTCGACCAAATGATCGAGGGCGCCATGCGGGATGCCTGCCACAGCCAGCATAAAAGCGCAAAAACCTAATTGAAGCGTTTGGGGGAGCGAGCCTGTTACAAACTGGTACGTGACCAAAAAAAGACCAACGAAAATGGTCAGAAGGGTGGGGGTTTGGCACAGGCGATACCAAACCCGGGCGGTCAGTAAGCGGATCATTGGTGAAGTGTACGGTTGGTTCGTGGTACTAATCTGTTCAAACTCAATACAGAACCGGATGTTTAAGCGTTTTTGCCTCAGTACTGGACATTCGGACTTCAGACACTGGACGTTAGACTTACTACCTTTATAGAGGGAGGGCTAACGTCTAATGTCCAACATCTAATGTCCAGTACTGAGCGTTTTTGCACGATGGTAGATTGGCGGAACTTCGAGTATTGACTCAGGAAAAACGACATGTTGTTTATATGGATAGATCGGCCCAAATTGCAGGCTTACACAACTGTTCATCATTGGCCGATATGGTTTCTCGTCCGCTTTTTATCTGGTTGTTTCTCGTGACAGCGCTCGAAATCACGGGTAACCTGCTGCATATCCCTGTGTTACATTACGTATGCAAGCCGCTCATTATGCTCTCGCTCATGACCTGGGTGGTGTTTAAACGGGCACATTGGCAGGAAAGCGGACCGGTTCGGTGGTTATTTGTCGGGATGGTATTTGCCTTGCTCGGCGATGTGTTCCTGATGATTCGGGAAATTGACCTGTTTGTGGTGGGGTTGGGGTCGTTTTTGCTGATGCAATTGGCCTACATAGCTGCTTTTTGGGGGCAATTGAGTGAGGTTGGCGTGCGTTTGTCGGCGGGACGGTTTGCGCTTCGGGCCATTCCGTTTGGGTTGTATTCGGCCGGATTTCTGCTGTATCTGTACAAACCGTTGGAAACAACCGGGCTACTTGGGCCCGTTGTGGGGTATATCGTTTGTATTGCGCTGATGGGGATCATGGCGGCCATGCGCCGGGAGGCTGTTACCGAAGCCAATCATAAACAAGTAGTGGCGGGGGCTGTCCTGTTTATGGTCTCCGACTCGGCCATCGCATTAAATAAATTTGCGTTTCCGTTACCTGCTGCCCACCTGATTGTCATGAGTACGTATGCAGTGGCGCAATACCTGATTGTGACGGGAGTGGTAGAGGCAACCATCGATGTGGAGGACGCCAAAGTGGCTGTTCAGTAACTGTCCTTTGGATAAACTGGCACTTGGGTTTTCGGCACGATGCCTTTATTTTTGTTAGCCCATTATGACTTGATTCGCGTCAAGTCTTTTTTTGTGCGGTTTCGGTCAACAAACACCATCAACACCCCGTTACCGTTTCACATTTTTCTACTTGAAATAGACACGTATTCATGCCAAATATAAACTGTTCGTTCTGCGGCCGACGCAAAAATGAGGTCATGCTGCTACTTTCTGGCCTGGATGCCCATATCTGCAATTATTGCATTGAAGAGGGACATCAGGTGGTGTTGCAGGAAATGAAGCCGCAACGGACCGAGGCTAAAGAGGTCGATATTAAGTTGATCAAACCGGTCGACATGAAAAAGCACCTCGATCAGTACGTGATTGGGCAGGACGAGGCCAAAAAAGCGTTGACGGTGGCTGTGTATAACCACTACAAGCGGCTGATGCAGCCGAAGTCGGCGGATGAGGTAACGATCGAAAAATCGAACATTCTCATGGTGGGTGAAACCGGTACCGGTAAAACGTACCTCGCCCGCACGATTGCCAAGATTCTGGAAGTTCCTTTCTGCATTGCCGATGCCACCGTGATTACCGAGGCTGGATACGTGGGCGAAGATGTGGAAACCATTCTGACCCGCCTGCTTCAGGCAGCCGACTATGATGTCGACGCGGCCGAACGGGGTATCGTCTACATCGATGAGATCGATAAGATTGCCCGCAAGGCCGACAATCCCTCAATCACCCGCGATGTTAGTGGCGAAGGGGTGCAACAAGCCTTGCTTAAGTTGCTCGAAGGGTCGGTGGTGAATGTGCCCCCGCAGGGTGGCCGTAAGCACCCCGATCAGCGGATGATTGCCCTCAATACCGAAAACATTCTGTTTATCTGTGGGGGCGCATTCGATGGCATTGAGCGGCATATTGCCAAGCGGGTCAACGCGCGGCCCATTGGGTTCTCGGGGGAGCGTCGGCTCCACGAGAGCTCCGAAAAATCGTACCTAATGCGGTACGTATCGGCACTGGATCTCAAATCGTTCGGTCTTATCCCTGAGTTGCTCGGCCGTTTGCCGATCCTGACTCACCTCGAACCCCTCGACCGCAAGGCTCTGCTTCAGATTCTGACCGAACCTAAAAACGCCATTTCGAAACAGTACAACAAGCTGTTTGCGATGGAAGGTATTGAGCTGAAATGGACCGACGAAGTGCTCGATTTTATCGTTGATCAGGCGCTCACCTATAACCTGGGGGCGCGGGGCCTGCGTTCGATCTGTGAATCCATCATTCTGGATGCTATGTACGAGCTACCGTCGCAACCCGGTGTTAAGGAGTTTACGGTGTCGCTCGACTATGCGCGGCAGAAATTTGGCGATTCGAAGTTTCAGGGCATGTTGCGGTGGTCCGATACGTCGGCTGCGGCCTAATCTGGACCGTTTCCTCGCTTTTTCGGAACTGCGTCATTTGTTAGTAACAAAGTCATCAGGGCGTTGTTAGACCGGTGAAATCTGAGTAGTTCACCATTAAACAAAAACGTTATCTGATGAAAACTTTTGCCCAACGAATCACCCTTTTCGTGGCCGGAACGGCCCTTTTCACTGCCTGCAGCCGTCCGTATGCAACTGTTCAGCGCACCCCTGCCGAAAAGTTTGCTACGGTTACCAAGTCGGAGGCTGTACAAACCATTGCACCTGCTCAGAATGAAGCACCGGTAGCGGTGCAGGCACCGGTAGCAACGCCTGAAGTGGAAACACCTGCTACGCCGGCTCCACAAGCGCAGTTGGCTACGGTTCGGGCGCAGCTGAACGAGGCTGTGGCCAGCAACAAAGAGGTAATGGCCGACAAGCGGGTGCAGAAGAAAATGGCGAAGATCAACGCCATGCTCGACGCAACCGCTCAGCAGGCAACCATGGCACCCGTATCAAACACGGCCGCCAAGAAAATGAACCTGATGGAGCGGACCATGGTGAAAAAGATCGATAAAAAGATCAAGAAGCAGATGGCTCCCGATCAGCCAATGGCGAAGAGTCTGCTCACACTGGGGGCTATCATTGCCATTGCGGGTTTGATTCTGATGTTGCTGGGGGTAGCCAGCCCGCTGGGTATTATCGCCCTGATTGTGGGTCTGGTGCTGATTTTGGTTGATCTGTTGCGATAACCGAAGGCTCAGGCACGCGACCGTGCCGGTCTGAAGACCAAAAAGCAACGAGTGAGCCGCCGGGTGGTCGCATGAAGATTGGCTTCGTGCGGCCACCCGGCGCTTTGTTTTTGTATGTTTTACGTACTGAATCGGAATGAAATGTATAATGTAGAATGAATAGTGAAAACGATGATGACCAGCGCATTGAGCTTTTTCCATTGTACATTATTCATTGTGCATTAACTTATAATGGAGTGAATGATTGTGTGAAACGCTCTGGCCCTATTCACTCAATCGCTCATTTGCTCAATCACTCAATCAAAACGGTATGAATCAGAAAAAAACGGTTGTTCTGCTGCACGGCCACGGGGTCGACTCGTCGATCTGGGACACCTTGTACACCGAACTCGCTCAGGATTATCAGCTGGTTAAACCCGATTTCTCGGGCCTCGCCAACCATACGACTATCGAAGCCTATGCCGAGTACCTGTACAGCATGCTACAGGCGGCTCAAATTGATCAGGCGGTGCTGGTAGGGCATTCGATGGGTGGGTACGTGGCGCTGGCCTTTGCTGAATATCACCCTGATCTGGTTAGTGGGCTCGTTTTGTTTCATTCGACGGTGTTTGCCGATGATGAAGAACGGAAAGCCAAACGGCAGGCTGCCATTGAACAAATTCAGCAACAGGGGAGCCGCGCCTTTGTCGAAGAGACGGTCCCTAAAATGGTGGCCCCCGCGCACCGCGAAAAGCGCCACGAACTGGTAGCTAACCGTATCGAAATTGGGGCCCAGCTGCCTCCGGATGCGCTGGCTGCGGGTGTACGTGCCATTGCTGCCCGACCCGACCGCTCGGCGGTGTTGCAACGGGCTACCTTTCCGGTGCTCGTGATTGCGGGTAAAGAAGATAATCTCGTTCCGTTTGAGAAAAGTATACAAATGGCCGATCTGCTCAATGAAAAAGGGGTATTTGTCGGGCTGGAAAATGCCAGGCATCTGGGCATGATCGAGCAACCTGAGGAGTCGCTTCGAATACTGCGCGAGTTTCTGGTGCGTGTATAGGGGAGGGGTGGATGGCCTTGTCAAGTTTACAAAAAGGAGGCTCAAGCGCTTCCTTTTTGCTTTTTTTGGCCCTTATTCCCCTAAAAATCCGTAATCTTGTTCTTCTTTTTTTGCGAAACATGAAATGAGCGCAGCCGTACGATCGGCTGACGCCCTCTACTGCCGATGGCTGAGTTATTTAATGTGTACCCGCTGAACGATGTGGAACCCGTTCGGGCGTTGGGCAGCTACCTTTGGGATACCAAGGGAGATCGTTATCTGGACTTGTACGGTGGCCACGCCGTGATTTCGGTAGGGCACACGCATCCGCGCTATGTACAGGCCCTGACGGAGCAGCTAAACCGAATTTCGTTTTATTCGAACTCGGTCAGGATTCCGTTGCAGCAGGAGCTGGCCGATAAGTTAGGCGAGATGTCGGAACATCCGGATTACGCCCTGTTTTTGTGTAATTCGGGGGCAGAGGCCAACGAAAATGCCCTCAAACTGGCGTCGTTTCATACAGGTCGCAAAAAAGTGATTGCGTTCAGTAAGGCGTTTCACGGTCGTACGGCCGGAGCCGTTGCGGCTACCGACAATAAGGCTATTGTAGCTCCGGTCAATTACAGCGAACACGTTACCTTTTTGCCGTTCAACGACGCCGAAGCGGCTCAGCAAGGCATTACCGACGAAGCCTGCGCGGTGATTGTTGAAGGGATTCAGGGCGTAGGAGGTATTCAGGTGGCTACCGATGCTTTTCTGCAAACGCTACGGAAGCGTTGCGACGAAACCGGTGCCGTACTTATTCTGGATGGTGTGCAGTGTGGCTACGGACGCTCGGGTAAATTTTTCTCGCATCAGTTCAGTGGCATTCAGGCCGATATTATTTCCATGGCCAAAGGTATGGGCAACGGTTTCCCGATTGGAGGAATCCTCATTTCGCCCAAGTTCAAGGCGAGCTACGGGTTGTTGGGTACAACGTTTGGCGGTAATCACCTGGCCTGTACGGCAGCCATTGCGGTTCTCGACATCATGCGCGACGAGAATCTGATCGACAATGCTACCCGCATGGGGGATTACCTTATGAACGGTATCCGGCAGATTGGCGGCTATAAAGAGCTGCGCGGACGCGGGCTTATGATCGGGATCGAGTATGATTTTCCGGTAGAGTCGCTACGGAACACGCTCTTGTACGATCATCATATTTTTACGGGCGTAGCGGGCAAGAATACGGTTCGTTTGTTGCCGTCGCTGGCCGTTGGGCAAGCCGAAGCCGATCAGTTTCTGGAGGCTCTGAGTGTTTGCCTGGCCGTGCAGTCGTAACGATATTTCTGACAAAAAAACATTTATCAACGCAGGAAAACACGGGCTACCCTTCGGGTTTGTGGCTGATAGGTGGCCCGCTTCCTGGGTTCATGATTCAATATGCAGCATTTCATTTCCCCCACCGACGTCACTGACATCCACGCCCTCATTAAGCAGGGACTGTATGTAAAAGCCAATCCGTTTGAAGATGCGCACCTGGGCAAAAACAAAACCATTGGTCTGATCTTCTTCAATTCGAGTCTGCGTACCCGTCTGAGCACCCAAAAAGCGGCTCAGAATCTGGGTATGAACGTGATGATTATGAACGTAGGACAGGATAGCTGGGGGCTGGAAATGGAAGAAATGATTGAAGGCCACCCGGTTATCATGAATGGTGACAAGGCTGAACACGTAAAAGAAGCGGCTGCTGTGATTGGGCGCTACTGCGACGTGATCGGGATTCGGGCCTTTGCCGAGCTGAAAGACCGCGACAAAGACTACCGCGAGCTGGTGATGAGTCAGTTTCGGAAGTATGCCGGCGTACCGATTGTGAATCTGGAGTCGGCCACCCGGCACCCGTTGCAGTCGCTGGCCGACTGTATCACGATTGCCGAGGCCAAAGCGGCCTATGCTATGCTGGCCCGCCCTAAGGTGGTACTGACCTGGCTTCCGCACTTCAAGGCATTGCCACAAGCGGTGGCTAACTCGTTTTGTGAATGGATGAACCCGCTGGCCAATGCCGGTGAAATTGAATTTGTGGTGACTCACCCTCCTGGTTACGAACTGGCCCCCGAATACCTCGGTAATGCACGCGTCGAGTACGATCAGGAGAAAGCCTTCGAGGGTGCCGATTTTATTTACGGCAAAAACTGGTCTTCGTATACGCATTATGGGCAGGTGCTTACGCAGAATCCGGCCTGGATGGTTACGATGGATAAGATGCAGCTGACCAATAACGGTAAGTTTATGCACTGCCTGCCCGTTCGCCGGAACGTAAAAGTGTCCGACGATGTACTCGACAGTCCACAGTCGCTGGTGATTGAGCAGGCTGCCAACCGCGAATGGTCGGCACAGGCTGTACTGAAAGAGATTCTGCTTACGCTGTAATTCCATCGCCAAACGCTTCGCCTAACTAAGTAGTAAAGCAGGATTAGTTTAAACTTTAGTTTGTCATCCCGACGAAGGAGGGATCTTTCTAATTGACTGACTGTAAGATCCCTCCTGCGTCGGAATGACAAAAGTGTCTGTTTGAAATACTTCAGTTTAATTCTGCTTGACTAAAGGACTAAGTCAAAATTGACGGTACAATGCAGAGTGAGTGGACTGATAATCAGCAGCGTGAATCACTATTCATTGTATATTGTTCATTTGTTTTGTTTGCCATACATGGCAAACTAAAAACCATAAACCATAAACCCAAAACCCTTCATGAGTACCCAACTGACTATAATCAAGATCGGCGGTAACGTAATTGACAATCCGGATGCACTCAAACGGTTTCTGACCGCGTTTGCGGGGTTGCCCGGCGATAAAATTCTGATTCATGGTGGGGGGAAAGTGGCAACGCAGGTAGCCGAAAAATTAGGCGTGCAGACGACCATGGTTGATGGTCGGCGGATTACTGACCGCCCGATGCTCGACGTAGTGACGATGGTTTACGGTGGCCTTGTTAACAAGCAACTGGTTGCTCAATTACAGGCACTGGGTGTCAACGCCATCGGCCTTACCGGAGCCGATGCGGGTACGGTACTGGCCCGCAAGCGGCCCGTTAAGGAGATTGATTATGGGTTTGTGGGCGACGTAGTTGAGGTTGATTCGGGGCAGATTCTGTACTTCCTGCGGCAAGGTCTTACGCCTGTGTATGCTCCCCTGACGTACGACGAAGCGGGTAACATACTCAATACCAATGCCGACACGATGGCATCGACTATTGCTGTCGACATGGCCGGGCGGGCTACAGTTTCATTGGTGTACTGCTTTGAAAAGAAAGGCGTGCTGGCCAATCCCGACGACGATGACAGTGTGATTGGCCAGCTTTCGCCCGAGCTGTACGCCGAACATAAAGCGGCCGGAACCATCAATAAAGGCATGATTCCGAAACTCGACAACGCCTTTAATGCTCTCGACAAGGGCGTATCGCGGGTGGTTATTTGCCACGCCGATGAGGTAGCCGCTGCCGTAACCGGCGCGGGAGCAGGTACAACCCTGCGCCTGCCAACCCCTGCCTGAACTGGTTAACTTTTTGTGTCGATTGTCCGTTTTAGGAGCAGAAACCTTACACCTGTTTCTGTTGCTTGCCTATGCACCTTGTTGAGTGCCCCCGCGACGCCATGCAGGGCCTACCACATTTTGTGCCTACCGATCTGAAAATTCGTTATCTGAACGTTCTGCTTCGGGTCGGTTTTCACACGCTCGACTTTGGTAGTTTTGTGTCGCCCAGAGCTATTCCGCAAATGGCCGACACGGCTGATGTGCTGGCGGGCCTTGACCTGACTACAACCCGCACCCATTTGCTGGCAATTGTTGCTAACCTGCGCGGGGCCGCTGAGGCCCTCACGCACGACCAAATCCGATACATCGGCTTTCCATTGTCGGTATCCGAAACGTTTCAGCAACGCAATACGAACCGAAGTATCGAACAGGCCCTGACCGATGTGGCCGAAATGCAACGTATGGCCGATCAGGCCCAAAAACAGCTGGTAGTTTACCTGTCTATGGGCTTCGGGAACCCGTATGGCGACCCATACAGCCCCGAACGGGTAGGTTTATTTACCCAGAAGCTGGTCGATTTGGGCGTGGGAATCATTGCCCCGTCGGATACCGTGGGAACGTCGACACCGGCGGCTATAGAGTCGCTATTCCGGCATTTACTGGCTCAATTCCCCGGCGTGGAATTCGGAGCGCACCTACATACCCGACCGGGCGAGGCTGGCCCAAAAGTAGATGCCTGCCGGCGGGCGGGTGTGGCTCGAATAGACGGGGCTTTACGCGGTTTTGGGGGATGCCCAATGGCTGCCGACGACCTCACTGGCAACCTCCCGACCGAGGAGATTATCCCGTTAGTAGGGTCCGATGGGCTCGATATGGCCGCGCTTGATGAGGCCCTGCGGCTTTCGAATGCCGTATTTGGGCCGGTAACGCATTGACGGCCATTCTGTAAGTTGCGTTAGTCTACATGAACAACTGCTGAATTTCTTCCTTTACCGCCCGAATAGCGGCAGCTGTCGGTTGCGTATCGCGCTGGACAATCCGCTCAAAAATTCGTTTCGATAGGTCGATAGCCGGAGCATCGGGAGAGGTATCGCCGGAGGCCTGATTTATGAGCATCGTCACTTCGTTCATCGCTATCTGAATCTGATCCCAGACAGCCTCGCTCATGTACACCTGCTGCGAGAGGTTATGGTTGTACTCGTCGCGGATTTCGGCCAGCAGGCGCTGCTGGAAGTCGAGTACGGTAGTGGCGCTGCCGTTGAGCCGCACCAGCAAATGGTTGGGGCTGATTCGCTCCAGAAACAGAATCATTCGCTCATAGGCTTGCAATCGAATCGGAATCACGGCTTCGGTGTAACGGGTCTTGACGTCGTTCTGATATCGGGCAGCCTCGCGCTCCAGTAACAGTTTAACGGTCAGAAACATACCGTACAAAACCAGGGCGGCCGGTATGGTTAACTTCAGTAAGTCAGCGATTAACTCCATTTGTTCAGTCTGCTTGTTTGGGCAAAAATAAATAACTTTGACTAGGAGGCCTGTTTTGGAGGCCATCTGGAAAAATACCTATGCTTGATCAACCCGTTCGGATTACGGCCGAAGCCCACTACCAGATTCAGAATACCTTAAACCATCAGAAGATTCCGGCCGAGTACGGTCTTCGGGTGGGCGTACGCGGAGGGGGCTGCGGGGCCTCCTGGTTGCTGGGCTTTGATACGCCCGGCCCAACCGACGAAGTGTATAACGTTGAAGGGGTGCGTGTCATTATTGACCGCAAACACCTTCTGTATGTTTTAGGGGCGCAAATTGGTTTCGAAGCCGGTGAAGAGGGGCGCGGATTCACCGTCGAAAAGGCGTAAGTTGGCATGATTTTAGCGGGAAGAGCCCCGAAGCCTCACCCTGTCTTGTGAAACACATTGAGAAGCATATTTTCCTGATTCTGGCCGTGCTTTTGGTCGTTCTGTCGGCCCTTTGCTACACCTTGCTGGAACGAGGAGCCCCCGGTGCTACCGACGAGCAGTATGTGTCGTTGGTACGTGACCGTGTTCGGGCCGAATTGGCCATTAGTAACGAAGAGTTGAAACAGGTTGGCGAACAAGTCCGACTGGCTCAGGATTACTCTTTTTCGGGGCTTCAACAGCCAACTCGTTACCCGTATTTCATTTTCAAAAACGGTGAACTCCTGTTCTGGTCCGATTACCAGTTTGTGCCAAACTATGCGGCTGTGGCATCCGTAAACCGGCCTCAGCTCGTTGATTTTGAACAGGGGCGGTACCTGGTTAGTCGGCTGAATGTACGTAAAGGGGCCGATGTTCTGGCTGTTTACTCACTCGTTAACATCTACCGACAGTACAAAACATCCAGCAGTTATCTGCAATCAGGCTATAACGTCAACCTGTTTCGTCTCGACCCACAGCAGATCAACAATGTACGAAGCCAAACCGCCTACCAGAACATTTACGAGCCCAAAGCGGGGTTCCTGTTCTCGGTTGTGCCGCCACGCGTGGATGCGTTTCGGAACGACTCAACACCGGTTAATACCGTTATTTTAGGGTCACTGGCTGTTTTGTTTCTGGGTCTTTACGTAGGATTGCAAATTGTACGCTTACGCCGGAGCCGACACTACGGGGCTGGCTTTGCTCTACTCGCGTTGTATTTTGTCATTCTGCGGGGGGTAATGCTTTATTTTGGCGTGCCGTTTCTGTTTTTTGAGACCGAGCTGTTTAACCCGAAGTTCTATGCATCATCGTTTTTAGCTCCGTCGTTGGGCGACCTGCTTCTCAACTGCGTAGTGGTAGCCGTGTTGTTGCTTTATCTGGTGCTGTACTACTTCCGGTCGCATCTGTACAACCGGCTCATTCATTTTCCTCAGTGGACCCGCTGGGCCCTGGCGCTTGTTTGTGTGTTGCTCAGCTACGTTACGTTTTACGCGTGCTTCGTGGAGCTGAACAACATCTACGTCAAGTCGCAGTTTACACTCGATATTACCCTCAATATTCGGTTTAACGGTCTCAAAGCAGCCAGTTTGCTTGTTTTCGTCTCGATTTCGATCATCTATTTTCTGGCCCTGAACCTGCTTGGAAGCCTGTACATCCGGTTTGTAGATACGCCCTGGCTGGGCGTGCTGGCCATCGGGATTGCCAGTGTACTGGCCGCTATTGGTTTCTATACGGTAGACGCTTTCAATGATCCGATCTGGGTTATTAACGGCCTGTTTTTCCTGCTCCTGTACCTAAGCCGGTTCCCCCGTACGTTGTACGCGTTTGAGTACCGTACGTCGATCTACCTGTTTTTGTCGGCGCTCGTGTGTGCCTGTATGACAACGTATGTGGTGTATCAGCAGGAAATTCGGAAGGATATAGCCCAGAAAAACGAATTTGGGATGCGGCTGCTGGCCGAAAACGATGATTTTGGCGAGTTTTTACTCCAAAAATCAGCCGAGGTGATCAGCCGGGACCCTGATATTCAGCGGTTCATGGACGATACGCTACTGGCTCCCGGTCGCATTCAGCAGCACGTCAAGACCGCTATTCTCGACCGCTATTTCAACAAGTACGATACCGAGGTGTTATCGTTCGATGCCAATGGGTATCCTATTGACCGGGCCTTGGCGGGCGAAAGTCTGCAACAACTGCGCGAGCAATTCGGACAGGAACGTTACAAAACCCAATACAGTAACCTATTCTTTGTCAACGAAGTAGGTAGCACGTTTATCAAGCAATACGTGCAGTTTATCGAGATTCGCAAAACCCGAACCAACGCGACTATTGGGCATATTGTGTTGCGGTTGCGGCTCTGGGGAGGCTTGCCCAAGAATGTGTATCCCGAGTTGCTGGTTGATAACCCACTTTTCGAACTCCCCGAAGCGCAGGATTATAGCTACGCGATTTACGGTCGCCCATCACTGGGGCAAACCAATCCAAGTCGCCTGATTTACAGCGATGGGCCGTACAATTACGACCGCAAATTACCGGTCAATGCCCTGAGTAATGCCTCTCTTTACAACGGTGGACTGGTCATTAATGAGTACAAGCACGTAGGCCTGAGAGGAAAAAATGGCCGGACGGTCGTGGTATCATCGCTCAACTATCCGTATCAGAGCATGTTGTCTAACTTCTCGTTTCTGTTTCTGGTGCTGGTTATTACGGTGCTCGTTGTGATTGCGGTGTATGCTGTTAAGTACGGATTATCGCGGTTCAGTATTAATCTCTCCACCCGGATTCAGATTCTGCTCAACCTGGCCTTTTTCCTGCCGTTGCTGCTGGTTGTGCTCATTATTCTGAGTGTAATTAGCTCCAACTACATTGCGAATCAGGAAGCTACCTACATCAGTAATACCCGAAACATTGCCGCTAATTTCCTGACTTACCTCGATGAGTACGCGCAGGAGCGCCGGAGTAAGGCGGCTATGGAGGAAGAACTGAAAAAGATTGCCCACGACGCTGGCGTCGATATCAACCTGTTCGACACGAAAGGGCGGTTATTCTCTTCGTCGCGACCGCTTATTTACGAAGGGGGCCACCTTTCGAAATTTATTAATCCTGAAGCGTACGTTCACCTGATTGAGAACAAAGAAAATCAGGTACTGCTCGACGAATCGCTGGGGAGCAAGCCCTACCGTACGGCCTACACCAACATCCGCTCGTACGATGGACGGCAGTTGGGGGTGTTGAGCATTCCGTATTTCTACGCCCGGCCCGACCTCGACCGGCAGGTGAGTGAGGTTATTGCGTCGGCGCTGAATGTGTTTATGTTTCTGTTCATCATTTTCATGGCTCTGTCGTATGTGGCTTCACGGAAGCTAACCCGACCCCTGAAAATTCTGACGCAGAAAATCCGACGGACTAATCTGGATAAGCTCAATGAGCCCCTGGAGTGGAAATCTGACGACGAAATCGGGTTGCTGATTGGTGAGTACAACCGCATGCTGGTGAAGCTACAGGATAGCAAGTTGGCCTTGTCACAGAGCGAAAAACAGTCGGCCTGGCGCGAGATGGCCAAGCAGGTCGTGCACGAAATCAAAAACCCGCTGACACCCATGAAGCTCACGCTGCAACAGCTTCAGCGTACGCTGCCCGCTGGTGAAGGCGATACCCGTGCCCGCCGGATTTTGCAACGGACCTTCGATTCACTGCTCGAACAGATTGATAACCTGAGCGACATTGCTACTTCGTTTTCGGAGTTTGCGAAGATGCCCATGCCCAAAAATGAGGTGTTCGAAATCTCGTCGGTGCTCAACAAAGCGGCTGATCTCTATGCCGACGATACCCGAATTTCGCTTACCCGGCAGGTACAAACCGGCCCAATTATGGTGCGGGGCGACCGGCACATGATGGGGCGGATTCTGACTAACCTGATTATCAACGGGATTCAGTCGGTGCCTGCGGGACGCCGGCCTACGGTTGAGCTTAAACTGTTCACGAGCGACGATCTGGTCAATATCGAGGTACACGACAACGGAGCGGGTATCCCGGAGGCTATTCGGAACAAGATTTTCCTGCCTAATTTCAGTACCAAACAGGGAGGCTCAGGTCTTGGATTAGCCATTGCCAAGCGGGGAATTGACCATGCGGGGGGCAGTATCTGGTTCGAGACGACGGAAGATGTTGGTACGTCATTTTTTATCTCGTTGCCCCTCACAGACCCGGCTACGTTTAGTTCGGCCCGTGCCCTTACCGGCGATTTTACACCGGTGATAACCAAAAAAAACGGGTCTGCACCGATCGGGATTAATCCCCTTGGTACAAACCCGAATTGAGAGCGAGCCAGCTAATTTACTCGTTATCGATGGTTACGTGTTTCCAGTTTTCACCCGAACGAATTCGGTTCAACTGGGTGTGCGTGATACCAAACTGCTTCGCGATCATCTTCAACCGGTTCTTGTCGTTCCGAAGCAGCTTCTTGATGATCTTCACTTTGCTTTCAGTAAGCTTGTAGTTACGGGTGCGTAGCGGAATCTCCGGGCGTTTAATGTTCGGATTATGCCGGTTATGCTCAATCATGCTGTCTTTGGTCACCCAGCGCAGATTCTGGTAATAGTTGTTGTGTTTATCGTGATCCAGATGAATCACATACGAACACGTCTCCTCCTCGCGATCCAGAAAATACTCGGCTACCAGCTTGTGCACGTATCGGTTGATCGTTTTACCCGATACCCGAATGTTCAGTGTCCGATACCCCTGAATCACCGAGCCTTTAATAATTGTACCTTCTCCGTTGCCTGATTGAAAGCTCCGGATACGGCCATAGTTTGATACTTCGTACCGGGGTGGGTTTTCGATTTGATCGAATACAATCGGCACCCACTTTTCATTCCAGAAACTCTGGTTTCTCTTGTCATTCATTTGCCAAGACGTTTGTGCCGCACTATAGGTCTACCTAGTCTAGCGCTGAGTGTTGTTTAACAAATGTACAACGCAATAGTCAGGATATACAAGTTAAAAGATGCTGAATATGATCTTTTTAAGGCTATGGGCGACGTATATGGGTGATAAGAGCCGAAAGTTCGGCTCTTTTTTTAGATTAAACCTCCACAAACCTTCTTTTGTTGTTCTTGTTCTGTTTAATTTTTATCTATAATAGTTAAACAGATTCTATATCTCCATCTGTTCGTAGGGTAAATTGGTTGAACCATTGGGGGGCTGGTAAGCGTAATGGTATCAGAAAGCGGATAAATACACTTCTGAATTGATAAGACTAATGAGCAAGAAAGGGAAAACGTTGATTTTGGGGGCCACAGAGAAGACCGACCGATATGCCAACCGGGCTGCAGCTTCTTTGTTGAACTATGGCCACGAAATCGAAATGATTGGCCTGCGGGAGGGGCAGGTGCGGGGTAAGCCCATCCAGACTGGCTTACCGGAGTTGACCGACATTGACACGATCACGATGTACGTAGGAGCCCGGAATCAGACCGGCTACTATGACTATATAAAAAAGTTAAAGCCCCGGCGGGTGATTTTTAACCCCGGGGCCGAGAATCCCGCTTTTGAGCGAGAGCTTAAAGAGGCAGGCATTGAGCCGATCGATGCCTGTACGCTGGTAATGTTATCGGTAGGGACGTATTAACAGAACGGGGGAAAGCAGGAGGGAGGAAAGGAGAAGGGATGCCATACTTGTGTTCCTTTCTGCCTTCCTCCCTTCTCCTTTCTCCCGCTTTTTTCTACCACTTAATCAACGCCGATGCCCAGGTGAAGCCGCTACCAAAGGCAGCCAGGCAAATGAGGTCACCGGGCTTGATGCGGCCCTCGTCGAAGGCCTCGGTCATGGCAATCGGGATTGAGGCTGCGGTAGTGTTGCCATACTTGTGAATGTTGCTCACCACCTGCTCTTCTGAAAGGCCCATTTGCTGCCGTACGTACTCTGAAATTCGGACGTTGGCCTGATGAGGCACCAGCAACGAAATGTCGCTTGGCTTAAACCCGTTGGCGTCGAGGCTTTCGTGGATCACTTCCGAAAAACGAACCACGGCGTGTTTGAAAACCGCGTTGCCATTCATAACCACATCGAAGCCACCTTCGTCGATCATCTCTTTCGTGGCGGCCCGACCTGGTCGGCTGCTGCCGGGGTCTTTCACGTACAGATCTTCGGCAAAACGTCCGTCGGCATGTAAGTGCGTCGACAGGATGCGGTGCTCCGGGTCGGTTGTAGCTTGCACCACAGCGGCTCCGGCTCCGTCGCCGAAAATAACAGCCACGTTACGGCCCGCCGTGCTTTTGTTAATCCAGCTCGATTGAATTTCGGAACCGACCACAAGAATGGTCCGGTACATGCCTGTTTTGATAAACTGATCGGCAATAGAGAGGGCATACACGAACCCCGAACACTGGTTACGGATGTCAATGACGCCAATGCCTTCCAAACCCAGCTCGCGCTGCATCAGGAAAGCCGATCCGGGAAAGAAATAGTCGGGCGTGATGGTGGCAAACACAATCAGGTCCACATCCTGCGCCTGCACGCACGCCCGCTCAAGCGCCATGCGCGAAGCCGCCGTAGCCATGCTGGCGTTGGTTTCTTTACCGTAAGTGAAATATCGACGCTGCTGAATACCGGTTCGCTCCTGAATCCATTGATCGGAGGTCTCCATATATTGCGTCAGATCATTGTTAGTAACTACGTTTTCGGGCACGTAGAAGCCTAACCCCGTTATGGTCGAATACGTCATGAGAAAGACTGAAAGTGCTGTAAAAATAGCACTTCTTCGCCGGATATTGGATATTGGATAGGCGTTGTTGGACTTTTTAACGCCCCTTTAAACGATGAAGTGCAGATTAATCGGCTGCTGAATACCGATAGGCCGATGCCTTGCCAATAAATGACTAAGCCGGTTGCAGCGTAAACGTGTACTCTTCCATAATGAGGTTAGCCAGTAGTTGGCGGCATGCCGAATCAACCGTTTGGCGGGCCTGATCCTCCGTCTCTGCATCGACCTCCAGAGTAATGTGTTTGCCAATCCGCACATTATCAATCGCGTCCATCTGTAGGTTGTGCAACCCCAGCTTTACAGCTTTGCCTTGCGGGTCAAGGATTTCCTTGCGGGTCATTACGTCGATCTGAGCGAGGTATTTCATGAGTCAATCATTGGGCAATCCGGGCAGCGAGTTACTGAGTGTGGTACTCGGCTCCTGACCACGTCTGGACCGCTACTTTTTGAAAATGAGTGAAAAAAGAATGTACAGTAGAATAATGAGCGGAAGGCCCGCGAACTGCAAAAATAGCAAGAGTAGCGCGGAAAGGACCAAAAAAATGTACTTGATCTGATTATCGGCCCACGCGAACGTTTTGAATTTGAACGCCATTAACGGCAATTCGGCCACCAGCAAATACGACATAACCAACGAGTACCCAACCAGAAACCACGGTTGCTGTACCAGGTCGGCACCGGGCTGCCCGTAGGCGATCATGAGCGGAAAGGCTGCCACAGCCAACGCATTGGCTGGTGTAGGAACCCCAATAAACGAGTCGCTCTGCCGTGTATCGACGTTGAATTTGGCCAGCCGAAGCGCCGAGAATACCGCCAGCGAAAACGCGATATACGGCAGGTAGTCGCCCCGGAGCGACAGGGTTCCGGCCCCTTCAGCAAAGGCACCGAGCAGCGAAAAAATAATGAAGGCAGGCAGAACACCGAACGTGACGCAATCGGCCAGGGAGTCGAGTTCTTTACCAATAGCCGATTGGGCATTGACGAGCCTCGCTACGAACCCATCGCCAAAATCGAGAAGGGCGGCCGCAAAAATAAGCCCGGCTGCCAGCGGTAAGTTGCCCGCGTAAACCTGAACGATCCCGAGGCAACCACATAGCAGGTTACCACAGGTCATGGCGTTGGGAAGATGTTTAAGCATACGAAATAAAGGAGGAAGGGGAGTAGGGGGAGGGAGGTTTTCCGGTCCTCCCTCTCCCGTCACTCAGCCTCGTACATAAGGATTATGCTTTTTCTCGTGTCCGATGGTTGTTGAATCCATGTGCCCAGGGTACACGATATAATCGTCGGGTAGGGTGTACAGTTGCCCGGTAATGCTCCGTTTGAGGTCGGCAGCATTACAATAGGGGAAGTCGGTGCGCCCCACGCTCTCGCGAAACAGCACATCGCCCCCAATCACGTACCGGTCGGCATGATTCACAAAGGCCACATGGCCGGGTGCGTGGCCGGGTACAAACCGGACTTCAAACGCACGGCTACCCACGGTCAGCGTATCGCCTTCCTTAATATATCCATCAATCTCAAACGGCTCGAACCCCCGCAGGCCGTACATAGCCGCACGGTTGGGTGTGTCGTTCAGAATAACCTGCTCGTTGGCGTGCATAAAGACCGAAACCCCATACCGGCGTTTCAGGTAGGCACAGCCAAACACATGGTCGAGGTGAGCGTGCGTAAGCCAAACAGCCTTGATTGTAAGATGATTGCTATCCAGAAAGTTACTCAGGGCCTCTTTTTCGGCCTGATCATAACAACCGGGATCAATCACAACGGCCTCGCGGTGCGTAACCCCGGCCTCGTCGGCAACGACGTAGGTATTTTCGGCAAATGGCGAAAAGGTGAACGATTGAAGCATATCACAAAAGTAGAAACACCGTTGGTTTCTTGTGTAAATCGGGTACGTTGGCTTTCCACTCGCGCACGGTCTTGGTTTGGACCAGCGCGTCGGGGGCGGTAAGGTTACAGGCAACGCAGACGCGTGTTTCGGGGTGGCAATGGGTCAGGATGTCGCCCATGAGGTGATTGTTCCGGTAGGGTGTTTCCATGAAAATCTGGGTTTGCAGCCGCTGTTGGGCTTCTTTTTCCAGATGTTTCAAGGCGCGGCCCCGGTCGTGCCGGTCGATGGGCAGGTAACCATGAAACACGAACGACTGTCCGCTCAGGCCCGACGCCATCAAAGCCAGCAGAATAGACGACGGCCCGATGAGTGGTACCACTTTCCAGCCGAGTTTGTGGGCCATACCAATCACGACGGCGCCAGGGTCTGCCACACCGGGGCAACCAGCCTCCGACATAACGCCCGCGTTGCGCTTCTGCTCCATCAACTCCTGAATCTGACGGCGTGTATCGGCCGGTGGCGTGTCTTTGTCGAGGAGGTGAAACGTGGTTTCGTCGATGACCCGTCCGGTTTTCAGCTCGGTGATAAATCGGCGGGCCGTACGCAGGTTCTCAACAAAGTACGCATCCGTACGGGCCACCACCTCGCTTACAAAGGGCGGTAGCACTTGTGGAGTCGTTCCTTCGGCGAGGGGAGTGGGTATTAAATAAAGAGTTGGCACAGTTGTGTCAGGTTATGGTAAATACTGCCCCAAAACGGGCGGCTTAACTATGGGAACGGCGTTATTGGCCTTTGATAAACTCAATAAGCGTCTGAACAAACTCCGCTGGTTTTTCGGCCTGCACCCAGTGACCGGCATCTGAAATAGTTGCTACGCGGCTGTTAGGGAAAAGTTTCTGGATGCCGGGCAGGTCGTTGTCAGCAATATAACCCGATTCACTTCCCCGAATAAACAGGGTAGGCTCGGTAACAGTCCGCGGATTGTTGAGCTCTTCGCCCACGCTATGGATTTCGCGTTCAATCACGGGCAGGTTGATGCGCCAGTCGAACCGACCTTCGGCGGTGCGGTACAAGTTTTTCAGTAGAAATTGGCGCACGGTAGCCGAGGGCTCGTAATTCTTCAGGGTCTCGTCGGCAATGTTGCGGTTGTTGAGCGTAGCCAGATTAATGGCACCCAATCCGCGCAAAATTTCGCCATGATGCACCGGGTAAAACTTCGGCGCAATATCCACCACCACTACTTTACTGTACGACGGGGCTACTGCTGCATCACCCTCGTTACGGTAGTTCATCACGTATTGCATCACCGTTTTGCCGCCCATCGAGTGGCCAACCAGTACGGGTTGCTGAATATGATGCTCGCGGATGAACTCGTGCAGGTCGGCGGCCATGCTGTCGTAATCGAATACCTCGTGCCGGGGCGACTGACCATGATTCCGTTGGTCGATCAGATAAACGTGGTAGCCCTCGGCGGCAATGCTTTTGCTGATGGTGAGCCAGTTGTCCGACGACCCAAACAGGCCGTGCAGAATAATGATGGCTGGGTGAGCCGGATCGCCCACTTCACGAAAAAAGAGTTTCATACTAAATGGAGAAAGGGAAATGGAGCCGTGAGAACGGAGGAAAGGATCACCTTTTTCATTTTCAAGGCTCCCTGTATCCTATTTCACATAGACTACTTTGTCCTGTTTGCCGATTAACTGCCCGAACGAATGCAGGTTGAAACCGTGTTGACCCGCCAGTTGCTCAAACTCGTCGGTATGTTCGGGTGCTACAGCAATCAGCAAGCCACCCGACGTCTGTGGGTCGGCCAGAACAATCCGCTGGTTGTCGGCTAGCGGGGCAATTTTATGGCCATAGCTGTCCCAGTTACGAACGGTGCCGCCCGGTATGCTTTTTTTGGCAATATAGTCGTCGATGACCGATAGCCTGGGTACAGCCTCGAAGTTGATTTCGGCACTTAGACCGCTACCCTCGGCCATCTCGGTCAGGTGGCCCAGTAAGCCAAAGCCGGTGACGTCGGTTAATGCCTTCACGTACGGAAGTTTACCCAGAACAGCCCCAAACGAGTTAAGTTGTGCCATTTGGCGGGGAGCCAGTTGGGCATGTTCGGGTTGGAGCAGGCCTTTTTTCTGGGCCGTTGTCAGAATACCTACTCCGAGCGGTTTGGTCAGGTACAACCGGCAGCCTTCGGTAGCTGTGTTGTTTTGTTTCAGGTGTTCAATACGCACCCGACCGGTTACGGCGAGGCCAAATACCGGTTCGGGGCAGTCGATGCTGTGCCCGCCGGCGAGCGGAATGCCCGCCTGCGCACAAATGGCCCGGCTCCCTGCCAGTACCTGCCCGGCCACCTCAGGGGGGAGTTTGTCAATTGGCCAGCCCAGAATTGCAATAGCCATGATGGGCTCACCACCCATGGCGTACACGTCGCTAATAGCGTTGGCCGAGGCAATACGCCCGAAGTCGAACGCATCGTCGACAATAGGCATGAAAAAATCGGTAGTGCTGATGATTGCTTCTCCGTTGCCCAAATCCATCACGGCGGCATCGTCGCGGGCATCGTTGCCAACGAGGAGGTTCAACCCCGCGGCAACTGCCGACCCTTCTCCCCGCCCTGACGGGGTGGGGGCGGGGTGGTTTGATTGATTCCCGTGGAGAATTTTGTCGAGGACTTTAGGGGCAATTTTACAGCCACAACCCGCCCCATGACTATATTGAGTAAGTTGGTATGTCGATTCAGAGAGCATTGTACGATGTGCGTAAGAGAATGACTTGAATTAGAATAGTACCCAAATAGCGGATAAATAGTTTCTGGCAAAAATATTTGAAGGCTTAACAAAAAATTAATATCCCAAAATAGAATGGATACGCGGAGGAAATGACTTTTTCCATGAAATAGCTCCGTTCAAAAGAAAATCGTAGTACTTTTTTAAGACGCGGTGCTTTGAAGTCACCGATAAAAAAATGCAATTTTGCACCCGGAATTGAACACCTTGAGTCCAACCCATACGGACTTCATGACATTATCAACCAAACCAATCAAATCTATGTACAAAAAGTTACTGCGATCACGGGCAGCGCTCATGCTGTTCGGCAGTATGCTACTGGCCATTCTTGGCGGTAGTGGAGCTTTGGCACAGGTAACATCGTCGGCCATCAACGGCTTTGTTACTGACGGTAAGGGCGATGGTCTGCCAGGCGCGACTGTCATTGCCGTACACACGCCATCAGGTACCCGGTATGGTACAACTACGAATGCATCGGGTGTTTACACATTTCCGAACGTTCGGGTTGGTGGACCGTACACTGTTACAGTAACCTACGTAGGTTTCCGGGAGCAGGTACAGAACAATGTATTTGCCAGCCTTGGTACGACGGCCGACGCCAACTTTAAAATGGTTGACGAAAGCACGAGCCTGAACGAGGTTGTGATCACGACGAACCGCTCCGACATTTTTAGCTCAGAGCGCACGGGTGCCGCTATCTCGTACGGTCGCGAAACCATCAACACAACGCCAACCATCGGCCGTACCCTGAACGACATTACGAAGTTCAACCCCTACGGTAACGGTCAGTCGTTTGCTGGTCAGGACAGCCGTTTCAACAACATCACTATTGACGGTGCTGTGTTCAACAACGGCTTTGGTCTGGGTGGCTCAGCGCAGGCTGGTGGCCGGACGGGTACAACCGCTGTTTCGCTCGACGCTCTCGATCAGGTACAGGTAAACGTAGCGCCTTTCGATGTTCGTCAGTCAGGCTTTACGGGTGCTGGTATCAACGCCGTAACGCGTTCAGGTACAAACGAATTCTCGGGATCGGCTTACACGCTGTTCCGTTCAGATCGGTTTGTTGGTAAGACTGTGGATGGTGTGAAATACACACCGGCTCCCAACCTTAGCGAAACCACGTGGGGTTTCCGTTTGGGTGGTCCGATCATTAAGAACAAACTGTTCTTCTTTGTCAACGGTGAGCAATTTGACAGTAGCACACCGGCCCTTACGTGGTCATTGAACCGCGGTCAGACGGGTGGTGGTAACATTTCGCGTCTGACAGAGGCCGAAGCAAATGATCTGACGCAGTTTATGCAAACCAACTTTAACCGGACGCTGGGACCATTCGATGGTTTCAACAACCAGGTGAAAAGTATCAAAGGTCTGGCTCGTATCGACTATAACATCAACGACAAGCACAAACTGTCGGTACGTTATTCGCACCACAATTCAGAATCAGGAGTACCCATCAGCAACAGTAACAGTAGCAACACGGCTGGTAACGGTAACCGTACCAACTCGGCACTGGCCCTGTCGCCCGAAAATACCGGTTATATCATTGCCGACAACACGCGCTCAATTGCGGCCGAGTTGACATCGACTCTGAGCAACAAAATTGCCAATAACCTGATTGTTACGTACAACAAGCAAATTGAAGACCGTACGTACAAGACGGATATTTTCCCGACCATTGACATTTTGAATGCGCCGGGTGGCAACACGCTGACCTCAATCGGTTTTGATCCGTTTACGCCGAATAACAAGCTGAACTATTCGACGTTCAATATCACAAACAACCTGAGCTATTTCGCTGGTAAGCACACGCTGACGGCTGGTCTTGTTTACGAACGCTTCACGTCGAACAACGTATTCTTCCCGTCATCGAACGGGGTTTACGTGTACAACTCAATCGCCGACTTCAAAGCGGCTGCTCTGGCTTCGATCTCGAACCCGAACAGCACCACGTCGCCAGTGGTTGTAAACCGGTACAACCTGCGTTACTCGCTGGTTGATGGTGGCGCCGAGCCACTGCAGCGTCTGGATCGTGACCTGTATAGTGCATATGTTCAGGATGAATATCAGGCATCGCCGAACTTCAAACTGACGCTTGGTCTGCGCGGTGATGTGTTTGTCTATGACAATGCCAATGCGGCATCGTTTGACAACCCACGCGTTGCTAACATGACGTTCCGCGACGAAAACGGCGACCCCTACAAGATTACAACGGGTTCGTTCCCCAAGCCACGTCTGCTGCTTTCTCCCCGTATCGGCTTTAACTGGGACGTGAAGGGTGATAAGTCAACTCAAATTCGGGGTGGTAGCGGTTTCTTCGTATCGCGTATTCCGGAGGTACTTATCTCAAACCAGTTGGGTAATAACGGTATCAACACGGCCGTGTTTAACCTGACTAATTCACGGGTTCCGTTCGTTACTGACCCGAGCAAACTGCCGGCCGGTATTCTGCCTCCGCCTACAAGCGCCAGCAGCTTGACAGGCTACGCCATCAATGCATCGGATCAAAACCTGCGGTATCCGCAGATCTGGAAAACCAACATTGCGGTTGATCAGCGCTTGCCCTTTGGTCTGGTAGGTACGGTTGAATTCATCTACAACAAGACCCTGAACGGTCTGCGTTACATTGATGCCAACCTCAACGCCCCCAATGGTACTACTCCTGATGGACGTCTGCGTTACCCGGCTCTGGGTCTGTCTGGAACGGCTGCTACTACGGCTCGTTTCATCAACCCAACGATCAGCAATGCTTTCGTGCTGAAGAACACGAATCAGGGTAACTCATACATCGCTACGGTGAAATTGGAGAAGCCGGCTACTAAAGGATTCGGTGGATTCATTTCATACACGTATGGCGAAGCGCGCGATGTTGCGTTTGTGGGTAGCACGGTACAGGCTAACGTACCCTCAACGGTTGGTCAGAACTTCCTGCCCCTCACGTACTCTGACAACGACCTGCGTCATCGGATCGTTGGTTTGTTGAACTACCGTCTGAACTACGGTGGTAAGTTCGGTGGTTCATCGACCTTCTCATTGGGTCTGGTATCGAACAGCGGTTCGAAAGTTTCGTACACGTACAACCAGGATGTTAACGGCGACGGTCAGACGACCAATGACCTGATCTTTGTACCTAAGAGTGCATCTGATCTGACGTTCCTGCCGCTGGTAGTTGGCACAGGCCCATCGGCTGTTACTTACACGGCTGCTCAGCAAGCTGCTGCGTTCGATGCGTACATTGAAGGTAACGATTACCTGAAAACCCGCCGGGGTCAGTATGCTGAGCGTAACGGTGCTCAGTTCCCCTGGTTAACTCGTATCGACTTCACCTTTATTCAGGAGTTCTACGTAGCTGTTGGCGCTAAAGGAAAGCGTAACACCATTCAGCTGCGTGCCGATATTCTCAACGTAGGTAACCTGATTAGCGACAAGTCGGGTGTAGGTTTTGTATCGACTGCGTTTAACCCGCTTGCAACCACAGTGGGTGCCAACGGTGCGCTTTCGTACCGTCTGGCTACACAGCAAGTTACCGAAGGTGGTGTTTCAAAAACGGTTCTGTTGCGGGATTCATTCGTTCCCAACGTGTCGCTGAACGCTGTTTGGCAGGCACAGTTTGGTGTGCGTTATATCTTCAACTAACACACGGCCTCTTTTACGAAACGTGCCCGCCAGAGATTCTGGCGGGCACGTTTCGTTTATAACGTTCGGTAATGTTTGAGCAAGACTTAGAAGCTGTTTGAGTTAATCGCTTTGGTCCGTAAGGGCGTCTTTGAGTCCTTGGCTTCTTCACTTTTTTGGGCCGTAGCGACAGCTACGCCCGGCAAAAAGTGCATTACCAATGACTAAAATCCACTCCTTACAGCCTCAAATCGCTAACTCAAACAGCTTCTTAGGACTTTAACGCAGCCGTGGCCACTTTGTAGCCTTCAACCACGAGCCGACTGATGTCGTCGGAAGTAAACTGAAACAGGTCTAAGTGCAGCGGGTCTACCGGCCGAATCATCATCAGATCAATGGGGTGGCCCCGGAGCCGTTCGCGGTCGGCGTAGCGCTCGGCCCAGGCTATGTCGTTGTTGACGAGTTGATTAACCGTAATATCTTTGACACGCTCAATCAGGGTGAGTAGCCCCCGGTAATTGATGGCTTCGCCCGGAATCCGTTTGGCATGACAGGCCACACCGACAATCTGCCGGGCACCGTCTTCGATGGCTACGCGTAACGGGGCTACCTCGCGCAGGCCACCGTCCATAAAGGCTTTCCGGTGGTCGCCCCCGATCTGCACAGCAGGCATCAGAAACGGCAGGGCGCTACTGGCAAATACATAGTCGAGAAAATGCTCATCGTGGGCATCTGCATACACCATATCGCCGTTCAGAATATCTACCGCCCCTACTTTTACGTGTACCGAGCCGCCCCGGAGTTGGTCCAGATCGATAGTCTGCCGAATCAGGTTCTTGATGGGCGAATTATCCAGAAATCCGTCAAATCGGCTCAGGAGGGTATTATAGCCGGTTCGGAACCGGGAGCGTTCAACAGCTACATCTTCGGGGCGGGTGATGTTCCGAATCCAGAACTCCATCAGCGCACGCCCGGCTTTGGGCCAGTTAATTTGGCCGGTTTCTTTCTCCTGCCGGGCCACTTCGTTTGCCAGAAACGTGGCATTGAGGCTGCCTACTGAGATGCCGTAAATGGCGTCGGGCTGAAAGCCAGTTTCAAGAATAGCGAGTACAGCGCCGGCCTGAAACGCACCTTTTAGTGACCCTCCGCCCAGTACCAGAGCTTTGTGAACGGTGGGATCGGGGTGCATATCGGCCCGTTTGGGCCCCGGTGGGTTCGGATTATCAATCATGCGACGAAGGTAAAACCAATATTGAATACTGAATAACCATCCGAACTTTGAGCCGTAGCGGAACCATTCTTCAGCATTCGTTTTTCATTATCTATAGATACCGACGTAATATTGCCAAAAAATCGGTGAGCAACGTACTCCCACCTGTTGTTAGCTGTTCACCATTTACTGCCCCCAGAAACGATGCCTCTCTCCGTTGCCACCATACAAGCCCCGATTGCCCACGAAATGCAGTTATTCGAGCGCAAATTTCGGGATTTGATGAAGAGTGAGGTGATGCTGCTTGACCAGATCATGAATTACATTGTCAAGCGCAAGGGCAAACAGCTCAGACCCATGTTCGTGTTTCTGACGGCCGGGGTGAGCGGAACCATCTCCGAAGCCACCTACCGGGGGGCTGCCCTCATTGAGCTGCTACACACGGCGACTCTGGTGCACGATGATGTGGTGGACGATTCAAACTACCGCCGGGGCTTTTTCTCGATCAACGCTCTCTGGAAAAACAAAGTAGCCGTACTCGTTGGCGACTACCTGCTCTCACGCGGTTTGCTGCTGTCGGTTGATAATGGCGATCACGATCTGCTGCAACTTGTATCGCGGGCCGTGCGCGAAATTAGCGAGGGCGAACTGCTTCAGATTGAAAAGGCGCGTCGGCTCGATATTACCGAGGACGTTTATTACGAAATCATCCGGCAAAAAACGGCATCGCTCATTGCGGCCTGCTGTGCGGTAGGAGCCCGCTCGACCGGGGCCGACGCCGAAACGGTTGAAAAAGCCCGTCTGTTTGGCGAAAAAGTCGGTATTGCGTTTCAGATCAAAGATGACCTCTTCGACTACGGTACGGCCGAAGTAGGTAAGCCGTTGGGCATCGACATCAAAGAGAAGAAAATGACTCTCCCGCTTATCTATGCCTTGCAGAAGGCCGGTTACTGGGATAAACGCCGAATCATAAACATGGTGAAAAACGAGAGCGAGAACCCCAAAAAGGTGGCTGAAGTGATCGCTTTTGTGAAGGGTTCGGGGGGCATTGAGTACGCAACCACCGTCATGCAACGCTACGTCGACGAAGCGCAGGCTATTCTGCATTCGTTTCCAGAGTCAACGTACCGTACATCGCTTGAGCAATTGGTGCAATACACCATCGAGCGGAGTAAGTAGTGCCAAAACTCGGTTGGCTGCTTCTCTTCTTTCGTCTTGCATCGTCTTGCATACGTTGTCATGAGCCCATCCATAACTCATGTTTTATCTCGGAGCCACCTTCCATCGCGAGATATTCCGCGACGGTGTACAGGCGTTCGGCGGTGTACGATTGCATTTCTAAAACAGTTTGAATACGATACGATCCTGCTAAATTTTGTTCAGATGGTTGGTCTGACAAGGTTCTCTTCAATACGTACGGCCTAAAATTAAAGAGGCTCCTTAAAGTAAGAAAAAAACCGTGCTGCGTTTTGTTTGTACCTTTAAGTCGGAATAATCAACCATTATGCAACATTTCCGTTTTGGACGCCTGATTCTGGCGGCTTCCCTATTTTCTATTTGTTTCAATGCTTCGGCGCAAACGCGCAATGCGGCCAAAGAGCAAAAACGCCCCTCGGCCGCTACGGCTCCCCGAACCCCAAGTTTTCCGGATCGCCCCAAACTGGTAGTTGGTATTGTTGTCGATCAGATGCGCTACGATTACCTCTACCGCTACTACGATAAATTCTCAAATGGTGGTTTTCGGCGTATGATGACCGAAGGCTTCAACTGCCGGAATAATCATTACCACTACGCGGCTACGTACACGGGTCCGGGTCACGCGGCTATTTACACGGGGTCGGCACCGGCGCTCAACGGCATTGTTGGGAATGAGTTTTACGACCGGAAGCTGGGCCGGATTGCGTACTGTGCCGAAGATACCACTGTGCAAACAGTAGGGTCTACCAGCCGGGCGGGCCTTATGTCGCCCCGGAATATGCTCTCGACTACCATCGGCGATCAGCTCAAACTGGCTACCGACGGGCGGGCCAAAGTAGTGGGTGTAGCCCTCAAAGACCGGGGATCTATTTTACCGGCTGGTCATGCCGCCGATGGGGCCTACTGGTTCGACTCAAAAGACGGCAACTGGATCACGAGTACGTTCTACCGGAAAGACCTGCCTAAGTGGGTACAGGATTTTAACGCCCGGCGCTTGCCCGACGGTTACCTGACCCAGAAGTGGGAGACCCTGTTGCCCCTTGAACAGTACACAGAGAGTACCCCCGACGATCAGCCGTATGAGGCTACCTTGCCCGGCGAAACCAAAGCCGTGCACCCGCACGAGTTTGTGACGGTGGCTGGTAACAGCAAGTATGAAATTCTGCGTACCAGCCCCTTTGGTGATGCCCTCACGAAAGAGTTTGCGCTGGCGGCCCTCAAAGGCGAACAACTGGGGCAGGACGGTATTACTGATTTGCTGTGCGTGAGTTTCTCATCACCCGACTATATCGGTCATGCGTTTGGTACGCATGCCGTTGAAACGGAAGATAACTACCTCCGGCTCGACCGGCAGTTAGCCGATCTGTTTGCGCAACTGGATGCCACTGTAGGCAAAGGTGCCTGGACTGCATTTTTGTCGGCCGATCACGGTGTTGCCGATATTCCGGGGTTTGCCCAGACCTACCGGATTCCGGCTGAGGTAAAAAACGGGGGGGAACTGAACGATGCTGCCAAGAAAGCCCTCGTCGAAGCGTTTGGCCCTGGCGACTGGACTCTGACGTACTTCAACCAGCAGGTGTACATGAATCACGACCTGTTGGCGCAGAAGAAAATCTCGCTCGATGACGCGTACAGTGTGGTGAAGCGGGCCTTGCTGAAGCAGCGTGGCGTGGTCAATGTGGTGAATCTGCACCGGTTGGGTGACGAAGCGCTGCCGGTAAACCTGCAACCCCTGTTTGAAAACATCGTGTTCCCGAATCGGAGTGGCGATTTTCAGGTCATGTTGCAGGCGGGTTGGTTCGAAGGTCGGAGCCGGGGTACTACCCACGGCACTACGTATGCCTACGATACCCACGTGCCGTTTTTGCTGTACGGGTGGGGTGTGAAACCCGGTCAGACCCTGCGTCGGACGCGTATTGCCGACATTGCACCAACCATCTGCGCCTTGCTGGGTATTCTGGAGCCGAGTGCCTGCGTTGGTGACCCGGTCGAAGAGGTGTTTAAGTAAACGGGTATGGTTTTGGGTTTATGGTTTATCGTGTAAAGCCAGCGTGGCCAGCCATGAACCATAAACCCAAAACGCTAAACCGCTATAAAAGCCGAATGCCGCCTTCTTCAAGGCTTATTTTTCGTTCTCGATACAGCGTACCAATTGCTTTTTTAAAGGTCTTCTTGCTCATTTCGAGCGTCCGGTAAATCACCTGCGGGTCGCTATGGTCAGTGAGTGGCAAGAAACCACCCGACTGTTGCAATTTAGTCAATATCGCTTGGGCATTGGGTTCAATTCCTTCGAAGCCTGGCTTCTGTAAAGTCAGATCGATGCGGTAATCGTCGCGAATCCGTTTTACATACCCCGTCAGCTGATCGCCCGGCCGCAGAGCCCGGAAAGTCTCGCTCGCGTACAGCAGTCCCCGGTACCGATTGTCTACAACGGCATTGTGCCCCAGATCGGTACGCTCGTAAATGAGCAGATTCACTTCGTCGCCCTCTTCCAGATCCGGCATCCGACCTTCTTCGATAAATCGGTTGATTCGGCTCGACCCCACGAGTCGGTCGGTGGTTTCGTCGTAATACACAAATACCACATACGACTGCCCTACTTCCATCGGCTGGGCCTGCTCGCGGTGAGGCACCAGCAGGTCTTTTTCGAGGCCCCAGTCTAGAAACGCGCCATAGCTCGTTACCGATACCACCCTGAGTGCGCCAAACTCGTCGCGCTGAACGGTAGGGTGTAGGGTTGTGGCAATGATCCGGTCTTCGGAGTCAGTGTACACAAACACATCGATGAACTCATCTTCGCGCAGGGTTTGGGGTACGTATTTATTGGGTAGCAACACTTCCTCGCCCGACTCGTGGCCCAGAAACATGCCCACGCTCGTCAGCCGGAGCGCGCGCAACCGGTTAATTCGTCCTAATTCGATCATAGAGCAAAGGTAAGAGGTGCGTTGACCTATGCCAAAGCCAAACAGGTGAGCTACGGCGCGTTTGCTCGTAAAAAGTGCGTACTGAAAACAATTCAGCGGCTTATTAGTCGTATAGGCACCTTTATAAAGGCGTCATTCTCAGTCGCTACACTACCAGTTTTATGATTTGAATCTTTACAGGGTACACAGGCATGCGCGCAAACCGGAGCTGGAGCGACCATAAAGTAGGCTTGCCCGACTCCGGCCTAACTTGAACAAGGTAGTAATTGGGCTGGCTAAAACCAGCCCAATTCTGTATCTATGTATTCCAAAGCGCTCGCATGAAAGAGAACCCGATTAAACGCCGACTGAAGAATAACCAGCCTGTGCTGGGCATTATTACGAATAGCACCGACCCCACCGTAGCCGAATTGTGTGGGTTTTCGGGGCTCGATTTTTACATGATCGATGGCGAGCATAGCCCCGTCACCACGGCTCAGGTACAGGATATTGTGCGGGCTTGCGAAACAAGTGGTATCACCGCCCTTGCCCGGGTTCGCTCCAACGACCCGAAGCTTATTTTGCAGTACCTGGACGCTGGCGTGATGGGCGTCATGATTCCCGGTATCAAAACGGTTTCCGACCTCGAAAATATGGTGCGAGCCGTGAAATACCCTCCGCTGGGCGACCGGGGTCTGGGGCCGGTGCGGGCGGCTGACTATTTACAGGGGGGCATGGGGCAGGGCGAATATGTGAGCTTTGCGAACGAGCAGACGCTTGTTTTACCGCAACTTGAAGACAAAGAAGCGGTTGATAACCTCGACGCAATGCTGACCGTTGAAGGGGTCGATGGGTTTGTGATCAGTCCCCGCGATCTTGCTATGAGTATGGGGTACTACGATGGCCCCGGTCACGACGAGGTAAAGAAGACCATTGGTGCCGTTGTTGAAAAGATCAAAGGAGCCGGTCTGGTTGTGGGTACTACAGCCGCCAGTGGCGATCAGGCAAAGGCCCTCATCGATCGGGGGGTATTGTTTTGCTTGAATTCGTTCGCAGGTTTGCTCAAGACCGCAGCCGCCGATTTTATGAAAGGTCGGGGCGAATAGTGGCTTCTTGCTATAGGGGTTTTACCCGGGCTAAACTCTTTTTTAATGGCAGAAAAACGGATTCATTCCTGACCCGAAGGGTATAGGTTTTGACCCGTTGTCTTTACTTTTGAAACCTGACTCGTAGCTTATCAGATCATCAGGCACGATCGAAAGCCGGGGTGACTTTCCGATGAAAACATTTATTACCGACGATTTCCTGCTTAAGACCGAGACGGCCCGGCGGCTATACCACGAGTACGCGGCCCCGATGCCTATCATCGATTACCACAATCACCTGCCGCCCGCGCAGGTGGCCAACGACCATCAGTTTGAGAACATCACACAGGTATGGCTCTATGGCGATCATTACAAGTGGCGGGCCATGCGTACCAACGGTATTCCCGAACGGTATGCAACGGGCGATGCGAGCGACTACGAAAAGTTTGCCAAGTGGGCCGAAACGGTGCCGTACACGGCCCGGAATCCCCTTTACCACTGGACGCACCTCGAACTGTTGCGGTACTTCGATATCGACGAGCTGCTAACGCCCGAAACGGCCCGTTCTATTTACGATCAATGCTCCGAAAAAGTGCGGTCGCCGGAATACAGTGCCCGCAATCTGTTGCGTAAAATGAACGTCGAAGTAGTAGCCACTACCGACGACCCAACCGACTCTCTGGCCGACCATGCCCGGTATGCCGCCGAAGGTTCAGATTTGCTGATGGTGCCTACCTTCCGGCCCGACAAGGCCATGATGCCGTTCGATACCGTTGCGTTTGGGCAGTATGTTGAGCGGCTCGCTACCGCTTCCGGCCTTGCAATCACGGAGTTCAGTGAATTTCTGAAAGCCCTCGAAACCCGCTGCGACTTTTTTGCCAGCTTAGGTTGCCGGGCATCAGACCACGGTCTGGAGCAGGTTTGGGCTGAGCTTTGTACCGAATGGGAAGCGGCCGCGCTCTTTGGCCGGTTGCTCGAAGGTGAGACCCTGTCAACGGCCGAGGTGCGTCAGTTTGGCTCGTTTATGCTCGTTTGGTTTGGGCAGCAGGACCACAGTCGGGGGTGGGTACAGCAGTATCACCTCGGCGCCCTGCGCAACAATAACAGCCGCCTGCTGAAGCAATTAGGGCCCGACACTGGTTGGGACAGCATCGGCGATTTTAATCAGGCACAACCCCTGTCGCGCCTGCTCGACCGGCTCGATAGCAACGATCAACTCGCCCGCACGATTTTGTACAACCTGAATCCGGCCGATAATGAGTTGATGGCTACTATGATTGGCAACTTCCAGGATGGTACCGTGCCGGGTAAATTACAGTTTGGTTCGGGTTGGTGGTTCCTCGATCAGAAAGATGGTATGGAAAAGCAGATCAATGCCCTGTCGAACATGGGCTTGTTGAGCCGCTTTGTGGGCATGCTGACCGATTCGCGGAGCTTCCTGAGTTTCCCCCGTCATGAGTATTTCCGGCGCATTTTGTGCAACATGCTCGGGCAGGACGTCGAAAATGGCGAACTCCCCAATGATGTTGCCTGGCTCGGCAAAATGGTTCAGGATATTTGCTACAACAATGCCCGCGACTATTTCCAGTTTGCGGGTACCTCTCAGCCTGCTGCTGCGGGCGTCCAGTAATGGCTCAACCGAGCCCATTCTCCCGCCAGTAACCTCCCCGCGTCTTCGGGCCGGGGAGGCAACGGTGGCTTTGCACATGATGACAACAACCGAGCAACTTCTCCAGGCGGGTATTGTACCCGTTTTTTCACATCCCGATGCCGAAACGAGTGTCGCCGTAGTGGCCGCCAGTTATGCGGGCGGCATACGCGTATTTGAGTACACTAACCGTAATGCATCGGCGCTTGATAACTTCCGGCGGTTGGTAGAGGCTAAAGCCGAACAGTTTCCCCAGATGCTGCTGGGTATCGGAACCATTTGGGAACCGGCGCAGGCCCATGCATTTATTGATGCGGGTGCTACGTTCGTAGTGAGCCCGGTGATGAATCCGGCGGTAGGTGCCGTTTGTCAGGAGCGCAACATTCCCTGGATTCCCGGCTGCATGACGCTCACGGAAGTGTATCAGGCCCAGAAAGCGGGTGCGACGTTCGTCAAGGTATTTCCGGGCGAAGTAGTTGGGCCCGCGTTTGTGCGTTCGGTGAAAAGTGTACTGCCCGACGTACAGCTGATGATTACCGGGGGGGTAGAACCTACCGAAGCCAGTTTGTCGGCCTGGTTTGGGGCGGGGGCCACGGCCGTTGGAATGGGCTCACAATTGTTCAATAAAGGGGCCGTTGCCCAGAAAGACCGGTCGGCCATTGAAGCGGCAGTAGCGGGTGCGATGCAGGTGTACCAGCAGGTGCAGGCTCGCTAAAAGTAATACGTTTATCTCTTGAAGGCGCATGGCCGGTGACCGAATCCTCATAGGTGACCAGTCGTGCGCTTTTTGCATGAAAAGCGCGATTTGGGTTCTGGCTGTGTGACAAAATACGATACTACAGCGTAGCTACGGGGTAAGCCGGAATGGTCAAGGAAATCCGTTCAATCAAAAAAATAAAATTTACCTTTCGGTGCGTACCCTATTTCTGTTTATGCTTTGTGCGTTTATTTTCAGCCAGATAAGTGCAGGAAAAGTTCGTTTCCATTGATTCTGGGCCAGAAAATATTAGGTGTGGATAACTGAAATTCTGCATCCGTGCTTTAGATTTGGCCCGAATTCGCAGTGAAAGAGATTATAGGCACAGATTTTGTCCGCTCTGAATGCAAACGAGAAGGTATTTTTTCTACATCCGGGCGCATAAAATGAGTTTACGGTTCAAATTTGCGGGCCAAATAGTCTAAAGTGCTGTCAATTAGTTGGTTGGTGGGTGCGTCGCGGCCAGGTTTGCAGAGGATAGGCCAGAGTTTCGGAACGGTGCTGATGGTCGAAAACATGAAAACTTTGTTGGCCACTGGCTAAACTTTTTGGAATAGTGACGTATAGTTGTAAGTTTCGTCTGAGAATGACAAAATCGGATTACCATGATCAAACTTATCCCCCCTGCGCTTAATCATCGATTTAAGCGTCGAGCGATGTTATCTTGTACCATTGGAGGTGCGTTGTCGGCAAGCCTAATGCTCAGCCCGACGGTGGCCAACGCGCAACAGTCTGCCGATACGCTCCGTCGAAATGAGCAAGGTGACAAGTGTACGCCCAAAGAAAACATCTACCGCCTGGGCCGTGGTGTGTACACCGATACGTTGCGCCGGGCTGACTTCCGGGCGCGTGCCAGCGACGTTGCCGAGCTGGACGATTGCGACACTACGTTGCAGACGTTCGTATTGGTACGCCGGCCATCGCCGTGGCGGGTTGGTGCATACGTAGGACCTAACTTCGCGTATTGCGGAACCTGGGACGCTACGTTTGGCAACAACCGTCGCGACAACACGTTGTACAACGGTACTGGTTTCAACATCACACTCAACACCGACTACTTCCTGAGCCGCCCTGAGCGTCGGCTTCGGTTTGGTATCGGGGCTGCGTTTGGTTACCAGAACTACCGGACCCGTCGCGATTACATCGACTTCCTGCGTACGCGGGCGTCGCAGTTGGGTATCCCGAATACGGCCGAAGTGCAAATCCGTCAACGCTCATCCGAAGACTTCTTCTTCACATTGGGCCCTGTACTGCAGTGGACGTTTGCCCGTAGCCGCCGGAACCCGTCTTGCACGTCGTTCCTCGAACTGTCACCGAAAATTGGTATTTACCGCACAGAGGCTGCCTTGTTGGCTGCTTCGGTACCGAGCCTGAACGACCGACTGGTCCGGATGGTATCGCCAAGCAACCGCCTGAACCACTTCGGTGGTAACCTGTCGTTGGGCGTGTTTTTCCCCCTTCGCAACACATGGCACGTGGGTGTACAGGCACAAGGCTTTTACACGGGCCTGAACTACTTCATCGTGGATGGGGTAGCTGATCAGTTGCTCTCGTACTACCGGAAGCACGGTGGTTTCAATGCCGGTTTGGCCGTTCGCAAAGGCTTCCAGCAGAAGAAACTTATCCCGAAAGCACCGGTATCATGCCCAACCTGCGACTCAGTTCCTGTCGTGACGGTACGCTTTGCTAATCAGACTCCGCTGGGTGGTCTGTCGTATGTAGGCGACAGCACGGCTGCTAATTCACTGCCGAGCATCAGCTGGAGAAGCCGTACGGTAAACCCGAAAAACGAAACCTTTACGGCTCGTTTGTACTACCGTCCGGATTCAGTAGCTGCTGGCTCACCTGCTTCCGATCAGATCATTGCTGAGGTAGTTAACACGACCGATACCACGCTGACTTTCCCCTCTACGTATGTAGATGAGGCTGGTCGCGCCCGTCGTGGTTTCTACTACGTAACGGTTCACAACCGGCAAACGGCCAAGTGTGGAACGTGTATGAGCGAAGTAGCAACAACAAGCTTTGCCTTGTTGAAGCCGAACTTCACGCCACAGGCACCCTGCGAGTTCCGTCACAAACTGGAGCGTCTGGAGGTGTTCTACCGCAACCCATACACGCGTGACATCGCCAGCGTTTGCTACTGTAATGGTGAGGTTATCTCGGTTGGCGAGAAAACCACGCGTCTGCGCTTCAGCGGCCTGAACCGCCGTCTGGCAATCGATCCATACACCTTCGATTCAACCGCCCTTGTGCTGAACTTCTCACAACTGCCTGGCCCGCTGGCACAGCAGCTGCTGGAAGAGAAGCGTAAGATCGAGTCAGGTCAGGGTATCCGTTACAAAGGCCGTCGCGTACGTCCGCAGGTACAGTACTTCCGTGCTGTGTTCTCGGCTGAGCAGCTGCCATGCAACGGTCAGGAAGGTCGCCCAGTGGGTAGCTTCAACGTAATCGTGAGCGACAACACGTACTCGATTACTGATCTGAAGCCACTCAGCCCTGAGCAGTATCAGAAACTAACGGCACCCGCTGCTCCACAGCCAAGCCGTCGCCGTCGGTAGTTAACCGAAAGGTCGATTAAGTACAAGGCCCGCTCAGTTTGAGCGGGCCTTTTTTTTATATCTGTTCCAACGCTTTTGTGTATCACAGAGTCATGAAAAAAACGGGTTTGGCATAAGCGTTGCGAGCGCTAAGCCGAAACCTAAAGCGTACCTTTTATGAAGCACTTTTTCATGACCATGCTGGCGGTAGGAGCAACAAGCTGCCAGTCAGATGAGCTTTCGACACCCCGGTTGGTTGATCAGCCGGGATTTTTAGAAGTGGCCGTGTGTAGCCGGGGCTGCTACCAATATTTCTTGAGCGTATCGCGGCCTAATACGGCTGAACGTTGGTTCCCGGTCAATCTGGACAAGGAATTGCAACAGGCCGCTCTGGATTACGCTATTGCGAACCAGGTAACGACCGATAACCGGCTGCCAGTTGTTTTCACCGGCACCTTACTGACTGATTCGACCACCATAAAAACAGCCGGGGCCGACGATGTGCCAGTCCCGGCCTTTAAAGCCCGGAATATTGAGTTAACCGGTATTCGGAAACGCTAACCTTTGACCACCGAAAACGACCCGATGGCTTCGTACTGCTGGTACCGGCCACCCGGTTCGGCTTTCGGTTTGGCAAACACAAACAGGGTAGAGGTGCCCCGTTGGGGTACGCGTACCGTGAGGGTGTAGGTGTCGCCGTTACGTTGTAGGGTAGAGGGCACCGTCTGTACGGAGTTATACCCCGGCCGGGCCATCGAGCAGATAATTTTTACATCCTCCGGGTTCCGAAACGTAATGGTGGCTACGTCGTTGGTTCGAATAAGGCCGTTTTGTGGAAACCGGCTATCGAATCCCATTCGAAAGTAGGCGTCGTAGAGCTTTGGGAACCGGTCGAAAGCGGCTTTGCTGACGGTTGGGTTGAGTAGCTGCCAACGTGGGTCAGCGGGCAGGTGCTGAGCCACAAACGCCTGCGGGTCGGTCAGGAAGTAATGGTCATTGGGGCGCCCACTTTTGCCGGTTGTAATGGCCCACGTAATATCGACCAGATACCAGTCGCCATCGAGTTTTACGGCGTTCCATTCGTGGTCTACGGGGCCGGTGGGCTGCCCAGCCGTACCGTCGTCGGTGCGTGAGTATCCCTTCACGTTGGCCACGTCGACCCCCGCCCGGTTGAGCAGGTGTTTATACAACAGCGAAAAGCCCGTACAAACCGCCCGACGCGACTTGAGTACCCGGTTGGCGTACTCGACCTCCGAAAAGTACGTGCCATTGCCGTACGCGTTCATATCGTACCGCACATGCGACAAAATCCAGGCGTATATTGACCGGGCTTTGGCCAGATCGGACCGGGCGGGAGCTGTCAGGTGTTTGGCCAGGGTGGTCAGGTCGCGGGATTGGCTCTCGGGCGTACGGCGGGCGTAGTCGTCGATAGCACTATAATTGGCGTCGGGCGCGTAGGCCAGCAATGGATTCGCAGTGGTTTCCCAACTTACGAGGTTGGTTGAGCGGGCTGGGGCAGAGGGGGCGGCAACAAATCCGCTGCCGGTGAGTAGCATTAGGGTGGCCAGCGAAAGGCCTAATGTGTAGTTTCGCATTCCTCAATCAGTTTCACATAGGCATAACTTTCATGCGGGCCTTATTATTGCTTATTACCCTACTCAGTTTACCGATTATGGCTCACAGTCAGTCTTCATCCGTGCCCGTAATGGCATCGGGTATGAAAACCCTCTCGTTTCGGCTACGGCCGGGGCAGGATTTAAAAGAAGAATTAGATAAGCTGGTGCAGCAGGAAGGTATCGAAGCGGGAGCGGTCTTAACCTGCGTAGGCAGCCTTACCGACCTCACGCTCCGACTGGCTAACCAGGAAGGGCCAAGCCGCTGGCAGGGGCATTTTGAGATAGTGTCGCTGGTGGGTACGCTTTCAACGGGCGGGAGTCACCTGCACCTGTCTGTTTCAGACTCCACCGGGCGCACGCTGGGAGGGCATTTGTTGCCGGGCTGTAAAATCTACACCACTGCGGAGACAGTGGTGGGCGTGCTGACCGATGTGGCTTACACCCGCGAGCCTGACCCAACGTTTGGGTACCGGGAGCTAGTTGTCCGGAAAAAAGCCAAGCCCCGAAAAAAATAGAGCAGGGGATGAAAACGGTGGTAGCAAAAGGCAGACATAGAAGCAGTCAAATAGCCGCTTTATGGGGCTGTTTGTCTATTCTGTCTGCTTTTTGTACCGCTATTACAGGAAATGGGCAGGGTTCAAAGCTGGCGGAAACACCTGACCCTTCGTCTGATTTGGCGGAGCTGGTGCAAGTCGTTACAGCCGGTGCCACTACTGATTCAGCCAAGGCGAGGGCTCTGTTTTTGTGGGTAGCCACCCACATTCGGTACGATGCACCCAAGGCGTCTGAGTTTCGGGTTAGCTATGGCAGCCGACCTATTGACACGCTGGCAGCCGCCCGGCAGGTGTTGCAGACTCGCAAAGGTATCTGTACCGATTACTCGCTTTTGCTGTATCAGTTGTACCGGCAGGCGGGCCTGCGGACCCGAATCATCAGCGGGTATGCTAAAGGCCAGTTTGAACAGGCTGGTACACCTATTCAGTCTATCAATCACCAATGGAACGCCGTTTGGCTCGACGGCCACTGGCGTATGCTCGACCCGACCTGGGCCAGTACCAACGGAGGAAGCCGCCCGGTAAATATGCATTATTTCCTGACGCGCCCTGAGTGGTTTAGTGCTGACCATTTCGCCCATGATCCGGCCGACAGGCTAAGCAGCCCGGTAGCTACTAAGGCCGAGTTTGATTCGCTACCTCGGGTGTACAGTGCGTTTTTTGGGCTTGGCTTTGGTCCCGATATTCCCCGGCGGGGTTTGTTTCAAATCCGGCGCAAACTCAAGCTGGTGTTACAAAATCCGGCCGATATGGAGTTTCAGGTGTTGGCCCATCGGTTTAGGAATCCCCAGAAAGAACAGGCGTTTTACGGGCGGGCGTTTCGCACCTCAACCGGCTATGAACTGCCTATGGTGGTGTACCGGCCTGGCCCGTACTCGGTGCATGTACTGAGCCGACCCAAAGGCGACACGGGAGATTTCAGGCTTATTCTGACGTGTACGGTTGTGAGTAGTCAATGAAGACTGCCTATATGCTGGCCCCTGATGTGTGAAAGGCCCACGACCGGTTCGGTCGTGGGCCTTTGCGATACCGTTGTAACGGCATACTTACTTTTTCGAGGCACTCGCCTTAGCAACCGGGCCTTTGTAGCTAATCTTGAAAACGGTACCGTTCAGGTCGTCGGTTACGTACAACGAGCCGTCTGGTCCCTGGGCGAGGCCACATGGGCGGTGTTGTACCGGGCCAGAAGGTTTAGCAAGGTCAATACCGGCAAAGTTATCGGCGAAAATCTCCCAGGGGCCTGATGGCTTCCCGTTCTTGAAGGGTACAAACCCCACCATATACCCTTTGTGCAGGGGTTGCGACTGACCGTGGAACGCAATAAATGCGCCGTTGCGGTAGCGTTCGGGGAAGGCATTGCCTGTGTAAAACAGCAGGGCGTTCGGGCCAAGGTGGGCCGGGAAAGCCGCTACCGGGTCGATGGTTTTGGCTGTGCCGGGCTTTTTACCGTCGCCACCGTATTCGGGAGCCAGTAGTTTCTTTTTCTGGATGTGATCGTAGTAGATATACGGCCAACCGGCATCGTCGCCCTGCTTCAATGCATACATCGTTTCGGCGGGGAGTTCGGCGCTTTGTTGCGGGGTGTAATACTGCGGGTAAAAATCATCGAATGCCCCCCGGCCGTGCATCATCACAAACAGGGTGTTGCTTTTGGTATTCCAGTCGAGGCCCACCACGTTTTTCAGGCCGGTTGCAAACCGAACCCCATCACCGAAAACCTGATTGGTGGCATCGGCTTTAAATCGCCAGATACCGGCCGCCGAGTCGAGCAGCGAACAGGGCATGATGCCTTTGCCGCTGTTGGGTTCGCGGCACCGGTCGTTGTCGGAGGCAATGTTTACGTACAGGTTTCCCGCTCCGTCAATTGCAATGGATTTTGATTTGTCGCGCTCTTTTTCGCGCAGCCCCGAAACAATCTTCTCGGGTTGGTCGGGGGCTATTACTTCCTCGTTCGCATTCAGTTTATACCGGAATACGCTGTTGTTCGACGATGCGTACAGGTATCCGTTTTTTATCAGAATGCCCGTGCCGGGGTAGTCGCCAAAGCCGACCCGCTCATCCATCACACCATCGTTGTCTGTGTCGCGGAGCCGGTAAATTCCCTTGCCATCTTTCAGCTTGGCTAATTTCACGTACACATCGCCGGTTTTGCTCACCGCAATGTGCCGGGGGGTACCCATGCCTTCGGCGACGATACTGGCCGAGAAACCCGCCGGAAGTTTTACGTCGGTCGGTTTGATGGAACGTTTGGGGCCCGCAACCGATTTAGTGGGCGGAATGGCCCGTACGTGGGCCTGTATACCGTCGGTAGCTAAAACCGAGGTCAGCAGACAGGTCAGGGAGAATAGGGTTTTGTTCATGGAAACGGATGTGCCAACTACACGGCAGTCATTCTTATTTCAAAGACGAAAGGCGGAGTCGGTTACCCGTTTGAGGCAGGTACAAACTGCCCTAAAACAAAAACCTCGCCCATCGGGTACGACGAGCGAGGTTTTTAGCCGTTGCGTTGTGGTTGTAGGGGATTAGCTATCCCGGCGCACGCTGCTGGCACCCGATGTGTTGCTGCTCACCGAAGCCCCGCCCCGGTAGCGGACGCTGCTGGCTCCGCTGGCTTCAACGTTTACTTTTTCGGTGGCCGATACGCTGGCGTTGCTGGCCCCCGATACGTCGAGGTTGACCTGTTTGGTCTTAAGCTCATAGGCCCGTAGGGTAGTAGCCCCCGACACATCGCCCGACATGCGGGTGGCGCGGCCATTGAGCGTTACCGACGAGGCCCCCGAAAAATCAACCTGAAGCCCGTCGGCATCGAGGTCGATATTGGCCGTTGAGGCTCCCGATACATCGAGTTTTACGTCGCCCTGATTGCGGAAACCGCGCACTGTTGCCGTGCTGGCCCCGGAGAAGTTCATACCGCGCAATTGTGGCATTACCACATCGATGCGAATGTTCTTACGGTTGTTGTTCCAACCCCAGTTGCTCTTTTTGTACCGAACCTTGAGGGTGCCGCCCGTAACGGTAGCTTCCAGTTGGTTCAGATCTTCGTCGCGGCCCGACGCCTTTACGCTGAACTGACTGCCCTGAGTCACCTGAATCGTGAAGGCACTGCCGATGTCGACTTTGTCGAAGCCATTCAGGCTAAACGTGCGGACATCGTCGGCGGCCTGGGCGAAGCCCATCGTGAGACCGGTGATCAATGTTAGGGCGAGAAGGAAAAAGGTGTTTCGTTTCATGACTGTTTATTCGATTAATCAGTGGATAGATGCAGATTATAGCCTGCGCGTTGCATGCGTCCAGATTAATTACCGCGGCTAATGCTGCTGGCACCCGACGTGCTTTCGTCCAGATTATTCACCTGCCCGAAAGCGGCTTTGCTGGCACCGTGGGCTGAGACCTCGGCTTTGTTAATCGACATTTGCTTGGCAGCGAGTAACGATGCCCCGGTCAACGAGCTTTTCAATTCGTCGGCGTTGCCTTTCAGTTGCGCTTTTGAAGCCCCGGTCATCTCCACACTAAGCCTGCCAACGTTGGCATCGATTACGGCGAGGCTGGCACCGGTAAGGTCGAGATCAAGCCGATTGAGCCGCCCGAACCCATCCAGTTTACCCTGGCAGGCGCCTGTCAGGCTCAGCCCCTCAACAGTAGGCATGGTCACGCTGACGCGGACGGGTGCTTTCGAACGATTACCAAACAGGCTGCCTTTTGAGGGCGAGAGTTTCAGGGTCTGACCATCCACCTCAACATCCAGCTTATCCAGTTCGCGCTGTTCGCCGTCGGCTACAACCTGAAACGTTTCGCCCTGCTGTACCCGAACCACCAGGGCACCGGTTGCTTCGATCTCGTCGAATCCACGTACGTTGAAGGTGCGGGTGCGGGGGCCTGCCGCGTCGAAGCTGGCGTTGAAATCCTCATCCGTGAAATCGTCATCATCGCTGTTAGCCTGATCGTTGTTTTCGTCTGACTCCTGCTCAATGTCTCGTGGGAAATTAATGCTTACCAGACCCTCGTTGGCGGTCAGTTTCCAGATTGTCCGGTCCATCCGGTCGAGTTCGGTCTGGGTAAACCGGTTGCGGATGAAGTAGGCGAAATCGCGGGTCATGCGGAATGGCTTCTCAAACGGAATAAGCAGATCCATATCCAGTTCCTGAGCGCGGAACCGGGCTTTGGGGGCCAGTTCAAGTTCGCGATTGAACCGAATGGTCGAGTCTTTCACGGTGTAGTTGTACTTAATGGTCCGGGCGTTGTTTTCGGCGTCCTGCCGGTTGCGGCCACGGGCCTTAAAGCGCTGAAGCAGTTGCACCTCGTTGCCGGCATACCCCCGAATCTCGATGCTGGGGTTATAGTCGAACTCGGTATCCGTATCGCTCATCGCGAAGGTAGGCGTCGGGATACTGGCAACGGGCAGTGTCACGGTTTCTTCGATGGTTTCGCTGCGGCTAAACCCACTCACCAAAGGGGTAATGGTGGCCCCGGCAATCACCATGCTCAGAATCCAGATGCCCAACAGGGTAAGGGCCGTGCGGCCATTGAAGTAAAATCGGCGCGTGATGAGCATTACCCCCAACACGCCCAGGGCGACACAAGGCAGAACCCCCGCAATAAAGGTGGTGATAACCATGGGAGCATCGAGGTCAGCCCGAATCCAGTCGAACGGAAACGGCCCGGCATTGTCAGGGTACACCCCTGAGATGATGCCAAAAGCAGCTCCGGCCAGGCTTACACAGGCAATCACGCCTGAAAAAGCCACCAGAATCAGAATGATCCCAGCCAGGACCCGAATTACGCTCACAATCCCGTTCAGAAACGGTCCGAGAGCCTGACCCAGCCCTGACAGAATCATGGATACTGCCCGGAATGGAAATAGCAGTACTTTGGTCAGGCCGCTTTCGGGGCCACTTTCGGGTACGTTGAGGTTGTGCTTGATGGTCTGCTCAATGTTGGCCAGCGTAATGGGTTGACCCTGCATTTCCATTTTTTCGGTCACGGTATCGGCCGTGGGCGAGATCGCCCACAAGACCAGATACGAGATCAGACCGATGCCAAAGAGGGCAATCGAAACCACAAACAGCAGGCGTACCAGACCCCGGTCGATACCGAAATAGGCACTCAGTCCGGCGGCTACACCACCCAGCACTTTATCGTCGGGGTCACGGTAAAACTTCTTCACCGTCTTGTCGTCTTCCAGCGTGCTCGATCCCGGAAACGCAATCCACATGGCAATGTAGGCCAGTACGGTCACGCCAGCCAGGCTACCGAAGAAGTCCTCGTTGTTAGACGAACTGCCCAGAGCCGGAAAACCCAGCACGAGCAAAACGAACACCAGCCGAACCCATACCGGGTCTACATTGAAGTAGTTGGCCAGGCCAGAGGCCACACCGCCCAGTGTTTTGCGGTGCAGGTCGCGCAGCAGCCGCCGGGGGCCTGTGTTTGTCCGGCCGCTTTGGGTGCTACCCGTAGCGGAGCCGTACCCGTAGGCACCACCTGCCGTGCTTGCTGAGCCACCCGCGGGGTTGCTTTGGTTGCTGCGGGCCGAGGTTGTGAACAGTTCCTCTTCTTCAACGGCCTCAAAATCGGCCACGGTACCCATTGCCGCAATCAGTTCGTTGACGTCTTCAAGGGTAACGGCTTCGCGGGGGCTACCGGTTAGCTTTTCGTTAGCCTTCAGTTTGGCAAACAGCTTCTCGGCAATCCGGTTTTCGATGTCGGTAATAATTTCCTGGCTGTCTTCGTACGAGGAGAAGTACTGCTGTACCGAAGTCAGGTAACTCTTCAGTTTGTCGTAGCCGTCTTCTTCGATGTGGAAGATGACGCCACTAATATTGATGCTGATCGTCTTTTTCATGGCTATATGGCCGAAAGGGCAGAAAAGTCAGGTTAAGAAGGTTGATTCGATTGGGGAGGTTCTGGGGTATTCTCTGAGAGGATAATGGGTTTACCGTTCTCAGGCTTCTTGTACTGTTCCGTTTTCTCCACAATGGTGTGAACCGACGCTGATAGTTCCTGCCAGGTTTCGTTGAGGGCCGTGAGCGAAGTACGGCCAAGCTCGGTCAGGATATAGTACTTACGCGGTGGCCCCGATGTCGACTCTACCCATTTGTAATCGAGCAGACCGGCGTTTTTGAGTCGGGTTAGTAGGGGGTAGAGCGTTCCTTCCACCACCATGATGCGGGCTGAGGTCAGCTCGTCGAGCATGTCGGAGGCATACACCTCACCCCGGGAAATAATGTGCAAAATGCAGAATTCCAGAATCCCCTTGCGCATTTGCACCTGGGCGTTCTCTATGTTCATGGGCGTACGGTATTAGCGTGAAAGATCATGTTCATTAGTATTTGTCCGGCTTTCAGACTGGCTCATAGCCGGTTGTTGTTTTCGATGGTTCAAAGGTACTGTAAGGTACTTTGTTATGCAAGGTACTTTATTAAAATTTTGGCAGTTGCGTGATGAGTGGCCGGAAAACGGGGCTGAGTGGTAGAAAAGGATTGCTTACTTTTTCGTTTAGATTCCTTGCTGGCGTCGAAGTCGTCTAAGGGTCGAGTCTTTACCGAGCAACAGGCGGTACATGTTGCGCTTTTGTTGTATTCCTTTCCGTTAATGTTGTAGTTTACCGGTATAAATCACCCCATTTATGCGTTGGCTACTACATATTGTTCTGGCCGTTCTGACTCATAGCGTACTGGCGCAGCCAACCGGTGATGAATGGGTTCGGGCCGACCAGATATACCTGAAAATACCCATAGCCCGGTCGGCAACCTACCAACTCACGGCGAGCCATCTACGGCGGGCCGGCATCGACCCGGCCGCAATTGATCCCCGCACGGTACAACTCCTGCACCGAGGGCGTGAAGTGCCGGTTTGGCTGACTGGTGAATCCGACGGCCGTTTCGATGCGGGGGATACGCTTTCGTTTGAAGGACACGCTAACGACGGTGCCCTCGATTCGGCCCTGTACCGACCGGCGGGCGGGCAACCCCATTCGTTATACAGTCTTTTCTCCGATACGACGTTCTATTTCCTGACCTGGCGCATGGGTACACAGGGGTTACGCCAACCAATCGCTGACCCGTTGCGCCCGTACCGATGGACCGAAAGCCGAACGGTACTTACCACAGACTATGCCGCCGGAACTATTTACCCGCTCGGGGCCTCGCTCGCTACGGGCTCGGTGCTCAGTGGCTACGACGAAGGGGAGGGCTGGACCGGTCCGGTTATTAGCACCGGGCAGTCGTACTCCGTTGTGGTGCCTCTGCCGGGTGTGGTATGGGCCGATAGCCTACCCCTACGTTTGCAGGCTTGGGTGGTGGGCCGGAAGAGTGGGGCGCACCGGGTTGTTTGGCGGGTGAATGGCAGGCAAGTGGCCGAACGTGAGTTCCTGAATTACCAGACCAGCAACGTGGCATTGCAGCTGAAACCGGCCGATTGGGCCCCTGCCGAGTCGCTCACCCTTACGGTAGAGCCGCAGCTTTTGGGCGAACAGGTATCGTTGTCGGCCGTTCGGATAGCGTATGCGCAGCGCCAAACGGCTGTCCACGCGCCGGTGCTCGCCCCCGAGCTAAAGCCGGTACGGTTTCGGTCGTTTGGTAACTCAAGCCCCAACTATCTGATTGTGACGCATCCGCAGCTCCGACAACCCGTAGGGCCGGTGTCCGACCCGGTCCGGGCGTACGCGGCTTACCGGGCTTCGCGGGCGGGTGGGGGATACGACACCCTGACGGTAGACGTGCATGAGCTATTCGACCGGTTTACGTATGGCGAACGATCTCCGCTGGCGATTCGCCGGTTTGTACAAGCCATTCTGAAAACCCGTAAGCCCACCGATCCCGTGCCGATGCTGTTTCTGGTGGGTGCCTCGCGCGACCCTCAGGGCGTGCGGCCCCGGCCTGGGAGCCCCACCCGCGACCCCGCCCGGCTCGATCTGGTTCCGAACGGCGGGTGGCCCGGCTCCGATGTGGTTCTGGTGGAAGGGCTTAATAATGAGGCTCCCGACGTGCCGGGCCTGCCGGTTGGTCGGCTCAATACCGATAACCCGGCAACAGTGCTCGATTATCTGGCGAAAGTCCGGGCGCATGAGTCGGGTCCGGGCGATCTGTGGACCAAACGAGTGTTGCACCTCAGCGGGGGGCAGTCGGTGGCCGAGCTGAACCGATTTCGTCAGTACGTCGATGGGTTGGCGGCTCAGATTCAGCAACCGCCGTTTGGGGCTATGGTCCAAACAGTTTATAAGCAAACCACCCATCCGGTCGAGGTAGTCCCTGTGGCACCAGCCATTAATGCGGGGGTTGGGCTGATTACCCTGTTTGGCCATGCCGGCCTGGATGTGAGCGATATAGATATTGGCTTTGTTTCCGACGACCGGCGCGGCTACCGCAACGAGGGACGTTACCCTTTTTTGCTCGTCAATGGTTGCGCGGCTGGCAATGTGTTTTTCGGTCGCCCCACGTTTGGCACCGACTGGGTCACGGCTCCGGGGCGGGGTGCCATTGGGTTTCTGGCCCACACGCACAACGGTTTCGAGCTGGAGATGAAAGCGTTTGCCGAAACGTTTTACGCCGTACTCAACGATCCCAACTGGCTGGGTGAACCGGTAGGTCGGGTGCAGCAGGAGACCATCAGGCGGTATCTGCGGGCTAATCAAACCGTAGTTGACCGGGCCAATGCCCAGCAGTTTCTGCTTCAGGCTGACCCGGCAATTCGGCTGTTTCGGGCCGAAAAACCCGATTATGCGTTTGCCCTGCCCAATTTACTGCTGCAAGTGCCCCGGTCCGACTCGTTACTTATCCGCACCGGGCTGACCAATGCTGGGCGGGCTGTGGGTGGACGGCTGCCGGTGCGGGTGCGTCAGTACACGCCGGAGGGGCAGTTACTGCACGAACAAATGGTCTGGGTAGTGGCTCCGACAGCGTCCGATACGGTATCGATTCGAGTGCCGCGAGTGACGGCCCTGTCCGTTGTGATTGAGCTGAGGCTAAATCCGACTGGGCAGCTTGAAGAGCTGGATACTGAAAACAACACGCTGGTGCTTGGTGGCAACAACCCAAACGCGTTGCCATTTCCGCCCGATGTGGTTGCCCCTTTACTCGAAGTGACCTTCGATGGTCGGCACCTCCAGAACGATGATCTGGTATCGCCCCAGCCCCTGATTCAATTGCGGGTATTTGATGATAACGCCCGGCTGCTCCGGCGCGACACAACGGGCTTGCTGCTGTATTTGCAACGGCCCGATCAGGTGCAAACCGGCGAATTTGAGCGGCTTTGGTGGCGAAACACGACGCTGACGAGTGAAGCAGACGGGCGGGCGGTTCGGGTCCACTTCAAACCTGCCCAACCCTGGCCCGATGGTCGTTACTCGCTGGAAGCCTACGCGAGCGACCTGAGCGGCAACCGGGCCATGCCCTACCAAATCTCGTTTCGGGTGGAGAGCGAGCCCCGTTTGCTGGCTGCTGGCGTCGGACCGAACCCGTTCGACCGCGTCACCCGTTTTTTCTGTCAGTTGTCGGGCTCGGTTCCGCCCCACCACATTCAGCTAAGCCTGACTGATCTGAGTGGTCGTTCTGTGCGGGTGGTTTCATTGCCGGGGCGTATTGGTGCCAGCGAGTGGCTCTGGGACGGAACCGATACGCAAGGCCACCTGCTACCGGCAGGGCTCTACCTGTACCGATTTGAGCTGCTGGGTGCGGGCGCCGATCCGTTTCTTACCACCGGAAACCGATCCCTGACGGGCCGGGTTGTTTTGGCCCGATGACTGGAGGAAATCGTCTTTTACTTTTCGTCTGGCTGGTTCTGGGCGGTTTGCTGGCTGGCTTGAGCCTCGCACATTCGACCCATGCAACCTCGCCCGACTCGCTCCATTACCTGCGCCTGGCCACCGACCTTCGCACGTACGACGGCACCTTTCCGCCGGGCTATCCGCTGTTGATTATGCTTGTTTCATACCTCACTCATTGGCCGGTTTTGTGGGCATCCAAGCTCGTCAACTGGCTGGCGCTGGGTGTTTCGGGCGTTAGCTGGGCCGGGCGCATCGGTCCCAAACGGGCTGCGGGCCTACTGGCGCTCTGGCTACTGCCGGGCTCGCTCCGGGTGGCGGCTTATACCTGGTCTGAAACGGTGTTTGTCGTCCTGTTGCTGGAGGTAGTCTGGCAAGCGCACACGGTCTGGTACACGGGTTGGGCAGCTAATCGCCCGTGGCAACTGGCCCGGTTGGTGGGGGTACTTGTAGCCCTCGTGATGGTGCGTTACGTAGGGTTGTTTGCATTCATTGGACTGGCCGGACTGATAGCGATGCACAGGCCCGTGGGCCGTTGGGCGGGCAATGCGCGGGCAATGGCCTGGGCTTTATGCGGGGCCTTGGTGGGTACGGTTTTGCTGTTGGCATATAACTACTCACTTACAGGATATTGGGCGGGTGGTCCACGGATAGCCCCCACCGAACCAGCGCGTCAATGGCTCAGGATGGCTGCCCTCGGTTTTGCCAACGAAGTATTGCTGTACAACTACCGGCCGGGTGGCAATTGGCTCTGGTTTAGCATAGCCCTACTGGGGCAGGGGTGCCTTGGGGTAATTCTGTACCGGTATCTGAGCAAGCGGTTTTGGTGGCCTCGCCCTACCAGTTTGGCCACCTGGATGGCCGCGACAGGCGTATGCTACTGGCTGACCCTGATCGCCTTACGGACCCTAAGCCCCTTCGACCCACTCACCGAGCGGCTCATGATGCCCGGAAGCCATTGTGTGCTGGTAGCGGTTGTGCTGATCTTCGGTCAGTCCCAGCACTCCATAATAAGCAAATCGCCCGCGCGGGCCGAGATCCGCACAAACCCATCCTGAGCAGCTTCGTTGCTGCTTCCGGTCCGATGTCCGAGGGTCAGGCGTTCGTCGTGGAGGTTGTATTTGAGGCCACTCGTTACCACACCGTCTACCGTCCCCACCGGAATGAGCGACAGGGGCGTGCCGGCTTCGTACCATTTCTCAAAGGTGTTGACGAGCGGAAAGATGCGCGAATAATCGTCGTGAATAACCAGTTTGATCTGGTCTTTATATCGCACAATATTGGTCATATTGGTAATGGAATGGTCGGCGCGCCGACCCGTGGCCCAGACAATATTGACGGCCGAGTGCCCCCGTGCGATGAGGTACTCGATACCTTTTTCAAGATCGGTTTTATTCTGGTCGGGGGTATGTACCACCTCGAGCGGGTATTGCCGGTGCCGAATCAGTTCCAGATCGAGCGGGTCGCCGTTGGCCGCGGGGTCGAAATCACCCAGCAACACATCGACTTTGATGCCCAGATCGAGCACCCGCCAGATAGCCCGGTCGAGGACCACCACCACCGGCGACCATTCGAGCAATTGGCCGAGTAATTCGTCGGTGCAACGTTCGCCATTGGCAATCAACAAAGCGGGCTCCTGTTCGTCCCGGACAATGTGGTGAGAAGACATAAAAAAGGGAGGAAAGGAGGAAAGGAGGAAGGGAGAAAGGAGTTGAGCGTTTAACTATCTTCTCCTTTACTCCCTTTTCCCTTCTCCTTCTGTTAATACTTCGTTTTATCGGTTTTGACTTTCCACTCGTCGAAAACGGTGTTAGCCTCGTCGCGCAGCGCCTGACTCATCGGGATGCTGCGTTGTTCGCGGGGCTTGTCAATTTCCTGGTAGATAAACTGGTCATCGAAACCCGCCCCGGCCGCGTCGGAGTGAAACGCGCCGTACACAATGCGCTCAGGCCGGGCCCAGTAAATAGCACCCAAACACATGGGGCAAGGTTCGCAGGAGGCATACAGCGTGCAACCGTCGAGCTGGAAGGTGTTCAGGTTACGGCAGGCGTCCCGAATGGCCACTACCTCGGCATGGGCCGTTGGGTCGTTGGTTGAGGTAACCTCGTTGCTGCCCCGGCCCACAATCTGCCCGTCTTTCACAATAATGGAGCCCAAAGGGCCACCTTTCCCGGCGTTCATGCCTTCGCGGGCCAACCGAATGGCTTCCCGCATAAAATATTCGTCGTTCATACGTGAATCTGCAATGAGTGATGTACAGTACTCAGATGCGTTTTACATTGTTCATTCACTTAGCAAAGAGCAGCGATATAGTTTTTGACAGCCCTTTCGGCGGCCGGACTGCGTACAAGACCGGTGGGGGCCAGTGTATCGCGCAGGGTTTCGTACAAGTCGATCACAGCCTGCGTGCTCGTCAGTAACGAGGTCCGTTCGGGTATGGCTACCGTTTGCCGGAGTGCCGCGAGTTGCTCAGCAGGCAGGCTTGTTTCCACCCGCCGAACGCCCCGTGGTAAGCCCCCCTGCTTCAGGTGTAACATCGGCCCAAGCACCATGTTGCGAACAAAAGAAAGAAAATCCATTGCTTCGAAAAACTCACCCCGACCAATTTTGAGGGCTGCGTAATGCATCCAGATCCAGAATCGGTCGTCAGTGGCCTGAAAATCAAAGGGTGGATACTGAGCCACTGATTCCTTAAAAGCCGATGTCAGGATTCCGTCGCGTTCCCACAAAATAACCGGGTCTTCAACGCGCTCGTGCAACTCGGCAGGCAACACAAACTTCACGTCGACGTGCAGCAGCGGGTCGGTAAACAACGCAATCAGTAGCCGGGGCTCACCTACATGGTCGCCCCGAAACGAGGCCAGCATCGTGCCAAACCGGGCGGCATAGGCGCGCATCTGCCCCAGGTCGGGGGCAACAGGAACGGCCGTAACCAGCACCAGGTCCAGGTCCGAGTAGGCGTCCATGTCGCCCGAAATCCAGGAGCCACCCACGGCCAGCCCCAACGCATTGGGGTCGGTTTGGAGAGCTGAAATAACCGAGTCGACAAAGGGTTGAAAAGCGGGTAGTTGATGCGCCATGGGGTCAGTTCTGATTAGTAAATTATCGCAAAACCAACGTTCTGAGGCATAAGTTCACCCAAAGCCCCGTTTTGCCCGGTGTACTTTATCGTAGGGGGATCACCAGGCCAATGCCGTCGCTTGTGCGGCCGAGCAACGCATCCTGCTGGCGGTCGCCCCGTTTTTTAAACAAGGCGTAATTGACCAGATCGAACACCAGCAGAAATCCGCCCTGCACAATAACCGATTTGCCGAAGCCTGTGAACTGATCGCGTTTGTCGGAGTTATGGCGTCCCCGCTCAATCAGGTAGGCTCCTCCGGCCATGTACGCAACATCGAGGCCCGCGTTGAAGAGCAACGTTTGCTTCATGCTTTCGTGCCGACGGACAGCCTCGGCGAGTGTTTCGGTGTCCGGGTCTGCCTTGCGCGACCCCAGTAACCCCAGTCCGGCAATACCCAGATTGACCAGGTTCCAGTACACGTTCATTCGGTGAAAGTAGTGGGCCTCGGTGCGTTCGCGCCCGGCGGCCAACGCGCCCACGGCCATGTTGGCAAGTGCGTACGAGCCCAGCGTAAGCCCCAGCGTGCGTTGGTGCGCCACGCGGCCCCGGCTAAACGCCTGTAGTTGAGTAGACGGAGTCGCCGATGTTACCGGGTTGGTTTGGGCCGATGCCGACCAACCCGCCATCACCGACCCGGCCAGAAAAGCCATACGTTGTAGTGTATTCATGCTTTCTGTAACCCGCCGGGTGGCCCGGTTGTTGGGCAATGGCCCGTCAGCTCCGCCGGAAATCGCGTTTACCGCCTGTTTTGGCCATCAGTTTGGTCTCGGCAATGACGATATCGTGCGAGAGCGCCTTGCACATGTCATAAATGGTTAGAGCCGCTACCGAGGCCCCGACCAGGGCTTCCATCTCCACGCCCGTTTTGCCTTCGGTCGTAACGGTACAGTCGACCACCGCGTCGTTCCCCTGAAGTTCGATGGTCAGGCGGCATCCGTCCAGACCGAGTGAATGACAGAGCGGAATCAGTTCGTCGGTGCGTTTGGTGGCCATAGTCCCGGCAATGATTGCGGTCTGAAAAACCGGCCCTTTTTTCGTCTGAATATCGGCGTGGGCAAACTGCGCGATAACGGCGTCGGGCAATCGGACAAGGCTGCGGGCGTGGGCCATGCGGTGCGTGACAGCCTTCGCGCCAACGTCGACCATGGCCGGGTTGCCTTGTGGGTCGAGGTGTGTAAATTCGTTCATGGGGTAAAAGTAGGCAGAAGGGGGCAACCGGGAAAACACCGGAGTAGCCGACAATCCAAATTTCGGGTGCCTGCCGGTCGGGGTTTGCGTTTTTCCTCTTTCCTTTGCTTTTGTCTCCAACCAAGAACCCATTCGTATGCTTTCTGTACACGACGCCCTCCAAATTACGCAAACACATCTGCTCGACCTGCCCGACGAGATGGTCTCGCTCGAAGAAGCCGTTGGTCGCGTACTTCGCCAACCCCTGACCGCCGACCGCGATGTGCCGCCGTTCAACCGGGTAACGATGGACGGAATTGCGTTCCGGTACGACGCTTTTGCCGGTGGAGCGCGTCAGTTTCGGGTGCTTGGGGCGCAGTTTGCCGGGCAGGCCGCCGGCACACTCACCGACCCAACCGCCTGCATGGAGGTAATGACCGGAGCTGTGCTGCCCCTGGGGACCGATACGGTGGTCCGCTACGAAGATGTGCAAATTGAGCAGGGCATGGCTACCATTCAGGTAGATGAGGTGCAGCCGGGGCAAAACATTCATCCGCAGGGCAACGACCGGCCCGCGGGCGATGTGCTGCTCCGGGAGGGAACCTTGATGCGGTCGGTCGATGTGGCCGTAGCGGCCTCGGTCGGAGCCGCAAAGGTGTCGGTAGCGGCCCTACCTCGGGTAGCCATTATTGCCACGGGCGACGAACTCGTGGGTGTCGACCAAACACCTGCACCCCATCAGATTCGGCATTCCAACATTTACATGATTCGGGCGGCTCTGCGGGCGTTGGGAATCCGGGCTATGCTCCATCACCTGCCCGACGACCGGGAGGTACTTAAAATTGGCCTTCAGAACCTGCTGGAGCAGAATGATGTCTTTATTTTGAGCGGAGGAGTGTCGGCTGGGAAGGCCGATTTTGTGCCCGCTACCCTTACCGAGCTGGGTGTACAATGCCATTTTCATAAGGTGGAGCAGCGCCCCGGCAAGCCACTCTGGTTCGGGACCACCGAGGGCGATAGGCAAGTGGTATTTGGTTTGCCCGGCAACCCGGTTTCGACGGTGATGTGTACCTACAAATACGTGCTGCCGTACCTGCGGGCGGCTATGGGACAAACTGCGCCCCAACCGGTGTACGCCCAATTGGCCGAACCGTTTGTGTTTCGGCCCGCCCTCACGTACTTCCTGCCCGTGCGGCTCCACTACGCGCCCGACGGTCGTTTGCTGGCTCACCCGCTACCGGGCTCTGGTTCGGGCGATTTTACCAACCTGACCGGGGCCGACGCCTTTCTGGAACTTCCGGCCGATCAAACGGCCTTTGCCGAGGGGGAAGCCCTGCCCGTGGTAAGTGCCTGGTAAGCTCTTCTAATCCTGTAACCTCGCCGTATTCATGGCCGACCCTCCCCAACGAACCATTCTCTCAACCGTTAAACAGTACGGCAATCGGCTGTCGCAGTTTATTCGTGGGCGGGTTCGATCGAGCGATGATGCCGACGATGTGTTGCAGGATGTTTGGTATCAGTTGAGTAAGGTGGTCGATCTGGATACCATCGAGAGCATGAGTGGCTGGCTTTATCAGGTGGCGCGAAACCGCATCACCGACCTGTACCGCCGACGTTCTGAGGAAAGCTTTTCGGATTTGGGACCGGACGACGACGATCAGCTGGGTTTTCGCGAGATTCTGCTTGCCGACCCGCAAACGCCCGAAGATGCGTATTTCAAAGACCTGTTCTGGAACGAGCTGATGGCCGCTTTGGACGAGCTTCCTGAGAATCAACGGACGGTATTTGTGCAGAACGAGCTGGAAGACCGTACCTTACAGGCCATTGCCGATCAGACCGGCGAGAGTTTGAAGACCATCATCTCGCGCAAACGCTATGCCGTGCAGCACCTGCGCAAGCGGCTCCAAAATCTGTATAACGAACTTGATTCGCTCTGACATCATGAAACGCTTTCCCCGACGACGGTTTCTTTTTTCGCTCATTTTCGTGCCAATCCTGCTGGCGGTGACTGGTCTGGTGTACTGGCTCTGGAATACAGTACTCGTGGCGGTTGCGCCCTTGCGCCCGGTCACGTATTGGCAGGCTATGGGGCTGTTGGTCCTGTCGCGCATTCTGTTCGGTGGCATGCGGTTTGGCCGCCCCGGCGAGCGGCCGGGATGGGGTGGGCCTCCGTGGCGCGAAAAATGGCGGTCTATGACCGACGAAGAACGCGAGTCGTTCAAGGCTGAATGGCGCAGGCGGCATCACTCCTGAGGGCGAAATGCCCCATTATTCGCGCCTGTTTGTGAGGGGTTTTGGAGTTTTTTGAAAAAAAGTCCAAAACTGGTAAAGTATTTTCCCGGCGAGCCCGTCATCCTCTTCAGAACGTTTATAAATCCGCGTTCTGACAAGACGATGAACCTAATTTTGAAATCAATTTTGGCCGGTCTGCTTCTGGGGGCGGCTTTGTTTATGCTGCCGTTCTTTCTGTTGCGGCTGGCTATTTTTTTCCTGTTGATGGGCGCCTTTTTCCGGCTGGTACGTGGCCCGCGCCGAGGGCCCTGGGCGTTTGGTAAGCCCGGCCGAGGGTTCGGAAACCGGGGGTTTGCTTTTGCTGACCGAATTCGGCAGATGAGCGACGAAGAGTATAATGCGTTCAAACAACAACGCTGCGGGCATTGGGGGCGTCGGGCTCCGTACACCCAATCCGCTGAAACCTCCAACCTCTAAACTCTTTCGCCATGAAACGCCGTATCAGTCCACTGGTTGTCCTTTTAACTGCCGCCCTCACGCTGGGTAGTTTGTTTTCGTTGGTGAGACACCGTCATTTTGACCATCGAGGCCACTGGGGCTTCGGGTCAGGAACCGAGTGCCGACATGGAGATCATACTCCAAGTGGCCAGCCGAATCCCTAAAAGCCGATTTTGGGGGGTAGTTTCTGACGCATCTCCTGACTAAAAAAGCCGGTAGCTCCATCGTAGAGCTACCGGCTTTTGGCATTCAAAAGAGCGAACCCCGGCTTCAGGCGTCAGAAACAGGGGGGGCGAAACGGGCGTTACAAGGCCCGGTAGGTACGCACGTAGGTTGAGGGCGTTTTGCCTGTCACTTCTTTAAACTGACGGTTGAAGTTAGAAAGCGTCCGATAACCGCTTTCGTAACTGATTTGGGTAACGCTCATCGAACCGTCCATCAGCAACTTGCAGGCATGACCCACCCGCACCTCAGCCACAAAATTGGAAAACGTTTTGTTGGCCCGCATTTTAAAGTACCGGCAAAACGCGGAAGGGGTCATACCGGCTAAATCGGCAACAGTGTCGAGGCAAATGTGGTCGTGGAAGTGGCTCATCACGTAGTCATGTACCACCTGAATACGGTCGGTTTCGGAGGGTTTTACGGTGTTGGTATACCCTAAGCTGGTGATAAACTGGTAGTCCGATGTCCGCGATAGCTCATGGAGGAGGTTCAGCAAGGCCAGAACCCGCTCAAAACCCGGTTCCGTTTGTTGCACCCGCCGAAGCAGCTCAATGGCGCGGTCGCGGGTGGGCGATAGCCATTCCAGACCCCGGCGGGCGTTTTCGAGCAGTTGCCGGAGTAAACCCATTTCGCGCTGGGCAAAGAAGGTGTCACCCAGAAAATTTTCGGTGAAATACACCACAATACCGTGTGTCTGGAGGCCACTGTCGCGCTCAAAGTAGGGCTTGTCGCTACGCCACAAGTGCGGCAGGTTGGGGCCAAGCATCACGAAGTCGCCCTCAGCGAAAGGCCGGATTGAGTCACCGATAAACCGGGTACCCGTCCCCTTTTCGACCAGAAAAAGCTGATAATGGGGGTGAAAGTGCCAATTGGGGTCGAAGTGGGGTTCGGTGAGCTCGTGAACTGCAAACGATTCGGCGACCGGCTCAAGGTCTTTTCTGAGGGCTTGTTTCATAACGACTTCCAGATTTTAGGCTTAAATTTTAGTGTATTGATTGAAGTGAAGGTAAAATACAGTCGGTATTGGGTAATAAAAGCAGGGCAACCTGCTGATTTACTATGTAGGTTTGTGGTAATTTAGAAAGGTACTCTATGAATAAATTGGGGATGAACCTCTTCGTCTGGACAATGTCGATGGACGAAGATATGGCGGAAACGCTCCGTTTTCTGAAGGAAACCGGCTTTGAGTTTGTCGAGATGCCCGTGGGGGGCACCGACGATCGGGCGGCTGACCTGGCCAAATGGACACAGCTGGGGCAGCAGGCGGCTGCTCTCGGGCTGGATGTCCAAACCTGCTCGTTGCTGCCACCCGAACTAACGCTCCTTAGCCCCGACGAGGCTGTGCGGCAGGCTGGTGTCGAGTACCTGAAACACGTGGTCGATTGCTCCGCTGCGGCCGGCTCAACTATTTTGATGGGGCCCCTGTTTGCGGGTTTCAAAACGTTTGCCGGGCGGCCCGCCACCGCCGATGAGTGGCAGTGGTCGGTAGAGAGTATGCGGCAGGTGGCCGAGTACGCCCAAACGAAAGGGGTGGTGCTCGCGATTGAATCGTTGAACCGGTTCGAGACCTATCTGCTCACCTGCGCCGACGACGTGGTGCGGTACGTTGAGGCTGTTGACCATCCGTACTGCCGGGCTGCGTTCGATACGTTCCATGCCAACATCGAGGAGAAAAACGTGGCCGATGCCATCCGCAAGCTTGCTCCGTATCTGGTGCACGTGCAAATCTCCGAGAACGACCGGTCGACGCCGGGGCAGGGACAGATTCGGTTTGAGCAGGTATTTAACACCCTCGCCGAAGTAGAATACGCAGGTCCAATTGCCATTGAGGCATTCGGTCCGAACCCACCCCAACTGGCCGCGGCTACGCATATTTTCCGCCCAATGTTTGCTTCAGCTGAGCAACTCGCGGCCGATGGATTTGTGTACCTCCGGCAAATGCTTGAGGAGGCTCAACCCATTACCGAGATTTCCGATAGTGGGGTTTTAGAAGCTTAGTGTACGTATTGAGTCAGAATTAAATGGACAATGTACAGTGTAGGATGAATAATGAATAATGAACTCAAGCTGGTATCAGTGGAGCCAATCATTATACATTATTCATTACGGTTCATTATACATTATTCATGCATGTATAAGTAATTGAGTGTATTGGGCTCAATCACTGAAAGTCCTTCTGTTTTTCTTTTCCTTTTACCCAATGAAATTCAACATCGCCATTGTAGGTCTCGGATTCGGGGCCGAATTTATTCCTATCTACCAGCGGCATCCGCTCGCCAATATGTACGCGATCTGTCAGCGTAACGTCGAGAATCTGAACAAGATTGGCGACGAGTTTGGCGTTGAAAAGCGGTATTCGAGCTACGACGAGCTGTTGGCCGACCCGGACGTGGATGCCGTACACATCAATTCGCCTATTCCGAACCATGCCGAGCAGAGCCTCAAAGCCCTGCGGGCGGGCAAGCACGTAGCCTGTACGGTGCCCATGGCAACAACCGTGGAGGAGTGCGCCGAGATTGTGCGGACAGTTCGCGAAACGGGTAAGAAGTACATGATGATGGAAACCGTTGTGTACGCCCGTGAATTTTTGTTCGTCAAAGAACTGTACGAAAAAGGGGAGCTGGGTAAAGTTCAGTTTCTGAAAGCCTCGCACCAGCAGGACATGGATGGCTGGCCCGATTACTGGCCCGGTTTGCCCCCGATGCACTACGCTACGCACTGCGTTGGTCCGGTAGCAGGTCTGCTCAAGCTGGAGGCTGAGTATGTATCATGCTTTGGCTCGGGAACCATCCGCGAAGAACTGGCCAAAATTCATAACTCACCGTTTGCGGTTGAGTCGGCGCACATCAAGTTCCGCAACAGCGACCTATCGGCTTACGTGTATCGGTCGTTGTTCGATGTGGCCCGTCAGTACCGGGAGAGTTTTGAGGTGTACGGCGATAAGAAATCGTTTGAGTGGCAGCTGATCGAAGACGAGCAGCCGGTGATTCACACGGCGAAAAAACCGGAGCCCGAAATTCCCGAGAAAGTAACAGTTCCTGATTACGCTCACCTGTTGCCTGAGCCCATTCAGCGGTTCACAACCAAGGGCGTGTACGATGCCGACGACAGCCAGCACCTGTCGTTTACGCAGGGGGGCGGCCATGGTGGCTCGCACCCGCACATGGTGCATGAGTTTCTGACGGCCCTGAGCGAAGACCGCGACCCGTTCCCCAACGCAGCCCAGTCGGCCAACTGGACGAGTGTCGGGATTCTGGCGCACGAGTCGGCGCTTAAAGGCGGAGAGTTGATTCGACTGCCGGAGTTTTAATAAAACATCAGTATGAACAAAGTTTGGCTACTGGGAGCAACTCTGCTCTTTTCTCACTGTACGCGTACCCCCTCAGCCACCTTGCGCGATACGGGAACGCAGCAGAACACCGTCGTTGGGGCGCCAGCCGATACCAAACCGCGCCGGACGGAAATCTTGTTTTTGGGCGACAACGGGCACCATCGGCCTGTTGAACGGGTGCCCCAACTGATGGCTGCCCTCGGCAACCGGGGGATTAACATTACGTACACCGACCGGCTGGAAGACCTTAACCCGGAGAACCTGGCCAAGTACGACGGGATGCTCATTTTTGCCAACTGGGACAGCATCCCGAAACCGCAGGAGCGGGCTTTGCTCGACTTTGTGGCTTCGGGCAAAGGCCTGATTCCGGTGCATTGTGCATCGTTCTGCTTCCGAAACTCGCCGGAGTACGTCGATAAAGTGGTGGGTGGGCAATTCTGGCGGCACCGGATGGATACCATTCAGACCCGGTTCACCCAGCCCAATGATGCCCTGGTGATGGGCTTGCAGTCGTTCAAGGCGTTTGACGAGACGTACCTGCATAGCCACTTGCAGCCCGACAACAACGTGTTGGCCGTGCGTGAGGTTAAAGCGGATCAGTTTAAAGACCTCGCCGACGCTGGTCGGCCCAACCAGAAAGAAGAGCCCTATACCTGGACCCGTACGTACGGCAAAGGGCGGGTATTCTACACGGCTTATGGCCACGACGAGCGTACCTGGAGTCAGCCTGCTTTCATGCAACTGCTGGAGCGCGGGATTCTGTGGTCGGTGGGTGATCGGGTGAAGAAGTTGCACGACGAACTGAAACCGCAGGCCTTCGCCTACGACGAGGCTAAACTGCCGAACTACGAAAAACGCCCTGGACCTCAAATGAAGCAGCGGGCCCTCTCACCCGAGGAGTCGCTGAAGCACATTCAGGTGCCGGTCGATTTTACGCTCGACCTGTTTGCGCACGAGCCTAACGTGATGCACCCTATTGCGATGACCTGGGATGATCGCGGACGGTTGTACGTGCTTATCACCAAAGACTACCCCAATGAGCGTAAGCCCGAGGGTGGCTCTGACTACATCGTGATCTGCGAAGACACAAACAACGATGGCAAGGCTGACAAGTTTACCAACTATGCCGAAGGGCTGAGCATTCCGACCGGGATGGTTTGGGCCAACGGTGGTCTGGTGGTGTCGCAGGCTCCGCACATGTTGTACCTGCGCGATACCAATGGCGACGATAAGGTCGATGAGAAGAAGATTCTCTTCACGGGCTTTGGTACGTTCGATACGCACGCTGGCCCCAGCAACCTCCATTACGGGTTCGACAACTGGATCTGGGGTAGTGTGGGTTACTCAGGCTTCAAAGGCAAGGTAGGCAGTGCCGACTCGCTGCAATTCGGGCAGGGCTTTTTCCGGTTCCGGCCAGATGGCTCGGCGCTCGAATACATGACCAATACCTCTAACAATACCTGGGGTTTGGGCTTCAACGAAACCGGCGACGTGTTCGGTAGCACGGCTAACAACGCGCACGGCTGGTACATGGCTATTCCGAACGCAGCGTATAAGTCGCGCCCGAACGTCATGAACGGTAGCCGCAGCACCGATACGCACAAAGACATGAAGCCCATCACCGACCGCGTTCGGCAGGTCGACGTGTTTGGCGGATTCACGGCCGCGGCCGGGCATAACCTATACACAGCGCGGGCGTTCCCCAAAGCATACTGGAACAAGGTGGCGTTTGTGTCGGAACCAACGGGCCACATTGTTCACCAGAACGTGCTCGAAAAGAACGGCACGGACTACGAAGACCGCGAAGGCACACAGGGTATTGGCTTCAACCTGATGGCGGGTGCCGACGAATGGTTCTCGCCGGTATTTGCTCAGGTGGGCCCCGATGGTGCCGTTTGGGTAGCCGATTGGTATAGCTTTATCATTCAGCACAACCCAACCCCACAAGGGTTTGAAAACGGAAAAGGAAACGCCTACGAAACCGACCTGCGCGACTTTACGCACGGTCGTATTTACCGGGTGGGCTACAAGAAAGCCCCGACCTACGTAGCGCCCCGACTGGATAAAAACGACCCGGCCACGTTGCTGGCGGCTCTCAAAAACGACAATCAGTTCTGGCGGATGAAAGCCCAACGGCTGCTGGTTGAGCGCGGACAGCGCGATGTAGTGCCGCAGTTGCTGGCTATTGCCAACGACCCGAGCGTGGACGAAATCGGGATCAATGCACCGGCCGTTCATGCCCTCTGGACCCTGCACGGCCTCAGCGCTATCAAACCGTCTGATCTGGCAACGGCGCTGAAACATCCGTGTGCGGGTGTTCGGAAAACGGCCGTTCAGGTGATGCCCCGTACTGAAGAGGGAATAACCATGTTGCTGGCTCAGAAAGCCCTGTACGATGCCGAACCGCTTGTGGTGCTCAATAGCCTGCTGGCGTTGGGTGAGGCTCCTGCTTCGCCAACTGTTGATGAGGCTGTGCTGGCACGGCTCCGGCAAACCGATGCCAACAATGATCGTTGGTTGCCCGATGCCTTCGCCGTTGCCCTCAACCGTGACAAAGGTCGACTGATGCGTCAGTGGCTGGGTTCGATCAAAACCGCACAGGTAGCTCCGGCCGGCAATAGCTCAGGGGCCATGCACCACGATCACAGCACCATGCATCAGGGTGGACCCAACGCCGGCAGTCAGGCAGGAAGCCCCACGGCCCGGACCGAGGTGAAAACGACCAATGGCCCAGATCTGGTGGTGACGCGCGTGGCTACCGAACCGTTGCAGCCGTTTGTGCGCGAAGGTGCCCGGACTACCATCTACGTAACCAATCAGGGCAGTGTGGCTGTACCGAAAGGAACACCCGTACCGCTTACGATTCGGTTTGAAAGCAAAGGTGGTGGGGCCGCGGCTCAGAAAGTGGATTATGTAAGCCGTACGCACGTCGACGGGATTCAGCCGGGCGAAACGGTCGCCATTCGCCGGACCAACAACGGTCCGTGGGTGGGTGACCTCTGGCTCACGGCCGAGCAGGCAGGTGACTATACCTTTGCTGTCAGCATCGATAAGGAGAATACGTTGGGTGACAGCGACCGGAAAAATAACGAGTTCCGCACGACGCTTACGTTCCGGGCTCCGGCGCGCATGCGGACCGTAGCGCTCGAACGTACTGCCCGTGCGTATGCCTCAACGGCCGCCCCTGACTCGATAGTGGCGATGTTGACGCAGGCTGCTACGCTCGAAGCCGACGATGCCAATGCGTTGGTAAAAGGCTTAGCCGATGGGTACGATTACCGGGCAAAGCTGAAGCCATCAACCGCGGCACAGGGTTTGTTGGCCGGTCTGGATAACCGCCTGCCTGCCGATGCCCGCCCGCGCCTGAACCGGCTGCTCGAAGCCTGGGGCATGCGTGATGCAAACGCTGACCTCGATCCCAACGCGCAGGTTGTACGCATCAAAACGATTCGGGAGGAAATGCGTTTCGACAAGAAAACGTTTGAAGTGACGGCGGGCAAACCCGTAGTAATTATTCTGGAAAACCCGGATGCCATGCAGCACAACCTGGTGGTGGTGAAGCCAAAATCAATGGAGCGGATCGGGAAACTGGCCGACGCCATGATTACGGCCAAAGACGGAGCCGAGAAGAACTACGTACCGGAGTCGTCGGATATATTGGCGGCTACTACGCTGGTAAATCCCAATCAAACCGTGCGGGTTACGTTTAAAGCCCCCGACCAACCCGGCGATTATCCGTTTGTCTGTACGTTCCCCGGCCACTGGCGCATCATGAACGGGGTCATGAAAGTGAAGAAGTAGAACGAAAAAGGATCGGGCAACCGGTCCTTTTTTTATGCCCGCTCGTAGCAGGCCAGTTGCGGCATGAGTTGGGTCGGCAGGGCCGGGAAGGGAATGTGAATACAAAACTCGCTTCCCTGCCCAACCTGGCTCCGAAGCTGAATACGCCAGCTATGAGCCTCGATAATCTTACGCACGTAGCTAAGCCCCAGCCCAAAGCCCTTCACGCTGGGTGAGTCGGCCAGATTAACCCGGAAGAAGGGCTGAAAAATCTGCTCCTGCAAATCAGCGGGAATACCAATGCCCCGGTCGCAGATCGAAATCCTGATACCGTCTTCGTTGCAGGTTGTGGTGAGGCAGATGTCCAGATTCTCCTCACTGTATTTAACCGCGTTGTCGATCAGGTTGAACAAGACATTGGTCAGGTGCAACCGATCGGCGAGGCACTCCGTACGGGACGCCAGCAGATTCAGGCGTAGGTACGAACCATGCCGCCGGGCTACCGACCGGATCAGCTCATGAATATCGAGCCGCTCCACGCACATGTACAGGGCGTGGTGATCGGCCCGGGCTAAGCTGAGCATCACCTCCACCTGTTGCTGAAGTCGGTCGGTCTCTTCACGAATGATCTGAACGTACTTGTTGGTCCGTTGCGGATTATTGTGCGTAATAGGCGAGTCGAGCACATCGGCGGCCATACGAATAGCCGCGATGGGTGTCTGAAACTCGTGGACAAGTGTGTGTAGAGTTTGTGTCGTTAGTGTGTTCATGACCGGTGGCAGGCTTTTTAAAGACCGTTCACGGATGATTAAAGTGTTGTTTTAAGGTTTTTCAGACTAAGGAAGGTATACCGGAAAAGGGGTGTGGACGTATGGCGTTTTGATCAAATGGAAATTGAAGTAAATAAAAACCCGCCTGGTTTGCAAGCGGGTTAGAGGTATTTAATAACCAGTTAATTATTCACTAACTACAGGAGCTGGTTCTACAGTGGCTTCAGGTTGGGTTGTTTGCTTTGCGGGCGTGGTTTGGCGGTTGGTTTTAGTACGGCTGGCAGGAGCTTTGGTGGTTGCGCCAGCTGACCGGGTTGGGGTCGATTTTGTTTTTGGGGCTGCGGGGTCGGCTTTTGGAAGGGGGAGGGCAAGGGGTTGGGGCTCTTTGGCACGTTTGTTCTGTGCTCGTTGCGCATTTTTAGCTGCTTTGGCCTCGTTTTTTTGGCTCTTCTTAGCGTCTTTTTTGGCCTTCTTTTCCGCTTTTTTTACTGACTTTTCGGACTTCTTCTGATCCTTTTCGGCGTTTTTCGTCAGTTTGTCCGCTAGCTTAATCAGCTTCTTTGCCAGCTTTGCCGCAGCCTTATCAACGGCCTTCTGCACCTTTTTTGATTGGGCGCTAACATCATTGATTTTCAGCTCGATGGCGCTTTTGATGTCGCTCGCCAGCGATTTCTTGTCTGCTTTCATGAGGGTTTTATTAAGTTCTACAACTGCATTTTGTCTAACGGGTAAATACAAACAGATTTGAGCGATAAAGCAAGAAAAGTCTGTTAAGCTTTTGTTGTTTTTTGCAGGAAGTCCCAGCAAACAATACCCGCTGTAACCGCAATATTGAGTGAGTGCTTCGTACCAAACTGCGGGATTTCAACCACTTGGTCGGCTTGTTGCACAACGGTATCGGCCACGCCGGTTACCTCGTTACCAAACACAAAGGCATATCGTTTGTTCGGGGCCGGGGTAAAATCCGATAGTGAGGTACTGCCTTCGGCCTGTTCGATGGCCACAACTGCCCAGCCCTCGGCCCGGAGCCGGTTGCACAGAGCCATTACATCGGGTTCATAAAGCCACTCTACTGACTCAGTAGCCCCCAAAGCTGTTTTGGTGATGTCGCGGTGGGGTGGTTGCCCGGTGATGCCGCAGAGATACAGTTTCTCGGCCCGGAAGGCGTCGGCGGTTCGGAAGACCGAACCCACGTTGTTGAGGCTTCGGATGTCGTCCAGAATAAGACAGTACGGAAATTTAGGGACGGTTTTAAATTGATCAACCGAGAGCCGATTGAGCTCGTCGAGGGCGAGTTTACGCATACGTTGAAGTACGGATGATGGCACGTTTGGAGAGGGCAAAGAAACGAACCGCCGGGGAATGCGCAATTCATTCAGGTGATTTTAGGCAAACAAAAACCCTTCGGCAAGGCCCTGCCCATTGCTGGGAAAGGTTGCTGCCGAAGGGCCATACATAGAGTCTACTACCGAGGTAACAGCTTATCTACGAGCTTATTGAGTACGGATGATGCCGCCAATTTCGCCTGTTGGTGCGGTCGTTGTACGAATATTGATTCGGTACAGACCTCGGCTGATGCTGTCGGCACGACTGGCTGATACTGAAACCGTTCCACTCAGGGGCGATGTGATGGCTACGGCTGTTCCGCTACCCGGCGTGGTGCTGGTTCCGCTACCCGGTGTTGTGCTGGTACCACTGCCTGGCGTTGTGCTGGTACCGCTGCCTGGTGTGGTGCTGGTGCCACTGCCCGGTGTGGTGCTGGTACCGCTGCCTGGTGTTGTGCTGGTGCCACTGCCCGGTGTAGTTACGCTTGGGAAGCTACCGGCCAGTAAAATGCTGTTGGCGTAGGCCGCTGTACCACTCACTGTGCCGGTTGTCACGGGGTCGAGAGTCACGGCTGTTGCGTTCAGGCCCGAATACGATACGGTATAACTCATGACGTTGGTTGTCCGATTGAGATTGCCCGAAAACGAACCGGTTGCTGTAGAGCTGCCGGATGTGGCTGAGGTCGACGTGCCGGCGCTGTTGATGGTTGCCGTCAGGGGCGTCGATGCGGCCGGAACCGGTGTCGTGTTGTTGTCGTCGTCTGCATTGTTGCAAGCGTAAAACAAGGTCGAAAGCAGCCCAAGGGTGGCCACGGCACTCATTACTTTTTTCATACCAATACGTATGTGTGTTTAAGTTGAACGTATAGGGATAACGATTACACTATTTGTTCGATATGGATTATTGTATAAAATAAGGCAATGGACCTGATGAAAACGTATATCTAAAGAATGTCATAAAATTCATTTGAATTGTGAAGAAGATGGCCCATTTGGCAGCTACAAAACGCAGCTGAGGTGGCACGCTTGAGCGGGTTTTTTGCCCGTTTCTCCCCGTTTTTTACTAAATTTGTTTAAACTACCCGCTTATATTAGTGAAGACAGCCACGGCTCCCAAACAGGCCAAACCAGCTAAAGAAACACCTCTCAACCGGCAATACAATCAGGTAAAAGCGAAATATCCAGGTGCGCTGCTTTTGTTTCGCGTCGGTGATTTTTACGAGACGTTCGGCGAAGATGCCATCAAGGCCAGCAAGATTCTGGGTATTACCCTGACCAAGCGGAACAACGGTGGAGCCAACGAAGAACTGGCTGGTTTTCCGCACCATTCGCTCGATACCCACCTCCCCAAACTGGTGCGGGCGGGCGAGCGCGTCGCCATCTGCGATCAGCTCGAAGACCCGGCGCAGGCCAAGGGGATTGTGCGTCGGGGCGTAACCGAATTGGTGACGCCCGGCGTGTCGTTCAATGATAATGTGCTCGATACCCGCCGGAACAACTACCTGGCGTCGGTACATTTTGGGAAAGGGACCGATGAGTTCGGGGTGGCGTTTCTGGACATCTCGACGGGTGAGTTTCTGGCCGCGCAGGGTAATGCCGCCTATGTCGATAAGCTGTTGCAGAGTTTCAACCCATCGGAGGTGCTCTACTGCAAACGTAACCGGCAGGAGTTTGGTAGTTTGTTTGGCAACTCGCCCTCCGGCGATAAATTTCATACGTTTACCCTCGAAGACTGGGCCTTTACCTACGATTTTGGGTACAATTATCTCAAACAGCATTTTCAGACGACCTCGCTCAAAGGATTTGGGATTGAGGGCCTGCCCGATGGTATTATCGCGGCCGGGGTGATTCTGCATTACCTCAACGAGACCGAACACAAAGACCTTCAGCATATTACCCGCATTACCCGGCTCGAAGAAGACAAATATGTGTGGCTCGACCGGTTTACCATTCGTAATCTCGAACTGGTGGCGGCTCAGCAGGAGGGGGGCGTACCGCTGATTCAGATTCTCGATGGGTCGGTGACACCCATGGGCGCGCGGCTTATGCGGAAGTGGCTTATGCTCCCGCTCAAAGAAAAAGCCCTGATCGATGAGCGATTGAGCATGGTGGCCCTGTTGCACGACGACGATGAGCTGCTCGACCAACTGGTGGGGCACCTGAAACAGATTGGCGACCTCGAACGGTTGATCTCTAAGGTGGCCGTTCGCCGAATCAGCCCGCGCGAAATGTTGCAGCTAAAGCGGTCGCTTCAGCATATTCTGCCCATCAAAGAGTTGCTAATCAATGCACTCAACGCGCAACCCGACTCGCCGTCGCTCAAGAAATACGCCGACCAACTGAACCCGGTGGCTTTTCTGGTCGACCGGATCGAAGCCGAACTGCGCGAAGACCCACCGGTGGTTTCAAATGGGGGCGGTATGATCAAGTCGGGTGTCAATGCCGACCTGGATCACCTGCACGCCCTGGCCTACACTGGCAAGGATTATCTGGTGCAGTTGCAGGAGCGCGAAATTGCCCGTACCGGCATTGGCTCGCTCAAGATTGCCTACAATAAGGTGTTTGGCTACTACCTCGAAGTGACCAACGCCCACAAAGACCGTGTGCCGGCCGACTGGATTCGGAAGCAGACGCTGGTAAATGCCGAGCGGTACATTACGCCTGAGCTGAAGGAATACGAAGACAAGATTCTGAACGCTGAGGAGCAGATTTTCGCCATTGAGGCCCGGATGTATAACGAGCTGGTGCAGGCTGCGGGCGAATACGTCGGGGCCATTCAGCAAAACGCCCGCGTTATTTCGGTGCTCGATGTGCTGTCGTCGTTTGCGCGGGTGGCCCTCCGCAACAAGTACGTATGCCCGACCATTAACGAGTCGAAGGTACTGAACATCAAAGACAGTCGGCACGCGGTGATTGAGCAGCAACTGCCCCCCGGTGAACCCTACGTCCCGAACGATATTTATCTGGACGATGAAACCCAGCAGATTATCATCATTACCGGGCCTAATATGGCGGGTAAGTCGGCCCTGTTGCGGCAAGTAGCTCTGATTGTACTCATGGCACAGGCGGGGAGTTTTGTGCCCGCGTCGGCCGCTGAAATCGGGCTGGTCGACAAGATTTTTACCCGGGTCGGGGCCGCTGACAACCTCTCTCGGGGCGAAAGTACGTTTATGGTCGAAATGACCGAAACGGCCAGTATCCTGAATAACCTGAGCGAACGCAGCCTGGTGTTGATGGATGAAATTGGCCGGGGCACGAGCACCTACGATGGCGTCTCTATTGCCTGGGCCATTGCCGAGTTTTTGCACAATCACTCGAATTGCCGCCCCAAAACCTTGTTTGCCACCCACTACCACGAACTGAACGAACTGGCCAACGATAACCCACGTATTCGGAACTTCAACGTGGCCGTAAAGGAGGTCGGCAACAAGGTAATCTTCCTCCGCAAACTGAAAGAGGGCGGGTCAGAGCACTCGTTCGGGATTCACGTAGCCCAAATGGCGGGTATGCCGCCCTCGGTGGTAAGCCGGGCCGGTCAGATTCTGAAACAGCTCGAAGCCTCGCATCAGCGCGAAGACAACAAGGAGGCCATTCGCGAAGCAGGCACCCAGGAACGGGAACTGGCGTTGCGGATTATCGAGTCGGGCGACCCCCGTTCGGAGGCTATCAAGGAAAAGCTCAAAACGATTGACATCAACCGACTGACGCCTATCGAAGCTCTGCTCAAACTGAGCGAACTGGCCAAGTTGGTTGAATAGCGGTCTGGAATCTCGTTAGAGATGTCATCTCTGTAGATTGTCTCTGTTTTGGGGACGTTACAGGCAGAGATGACATCTCTTCGAGCACTCTCTGTTTGAGCATCTAGACTCTCTATTCCCTACAGCTTCTTCACCAGGAAGCCGATAAGCTTTTCGATTTGGTTGGTGTACGGGGGGTAAATAAATCGGGCGGTACCAAAATCACGCTTGATAACCCCCCGCATATTCGATAGCTCCTGAAAGCCAAAGAACCCATTGGACTTGCCAATACCGCTGTTGTTAACCCCCCCAAATGGCAGGTCCATGTGCCCGAATTGCCAGAAAAGATCGTTGACAACCGTGTCGCCGGCCGACGTTCGCTGCATGATGTAGTCGATGTTACGACGGCTACCGCTTTGGATGTACAGAGCCAATGGTTTTTCGCGGCTGTTGATCACCCGCAAGGCTTCGTCGGCGGTCTGGTACGGGACAACGGGCAGTACCGGGCCGAAGATCTCTTCCTGCATTACGGCCATCTGATCGGTTACGCCCTCAAGAACCGTGGGGGCAATGAAGTTGTCGGCCTCGTTTAGCTGACCACCCAGCGTGACGTTGGCCCCTTTCTGCACGGCATCCTCAATAAGCCGACGGACACGCCCAAAATGGTTTTTGTTCACAATCCGGCAGTAGCTTTCCGATTGGTCGGCGGATTGCCCATTGGGGTTATACATCCGTTGTACCGACTCCCGAAACGCCCGTAGAAACGGCTCCTTCACCGACTCGTGCACCAGCAAATAGTCGGGCGCGATACACGTTTGGCCGTTATTGAAGTACTTGCCCCAGGCAACCTGTTCGGCAGCCGCCTTGATATTGGCCGTTTCGTCGACAATTACGGGTGATTTTCCGCCCAGTTCGAGTGTGACAGAGGTTAGGTGTTTGGCCGCGGCCGCCATCACGATTTTGCCCACGGCGGGGCTTCCTGTGAAGAAAATATGGTTGAATGGCAGGTCGAGCAGCTGAGTCGCCACGGCAGCATCGCCCTCAAATACGGCTACTTCTTCGGGCGGAAACAACTCCTCCACCATGCGTTTGATGGTGCGGGTGGTGTTGGGCGTCATTTCGGACGGTTTGAGCATGACCACATTCCCGGTTGAGATAGCCGCAACTAATGGTTTGATGCACAAACCAAACGGATAGTTCCAGGGTGCAATAACGAGCACATTGCCTTTGGGTTCGTAGCGCACGTAACTACTGGTGCCCAGCAGGGGTAGGGGTGTGGGCACCCGGTGTGGCTTCATCCAACGGGCCAGGTGCTTGTTCGTGTGCCGAATTTCGTAGTACAAAGCCCCCAAATCACCCAGCAGTGCCTCGGCGGCCGGTTTCCTGAAGTCAGCGCGCATGGCCTGTAACAGATCGGCCTCGTGCTCCTGAATCCAACGGTGAATCCGGCCGATACGCTCAAGTCGCTCTTTGGCGGTGGTCAGGGCCATTTGGGGGGCGTGTCGGCGTTGGGCGTCAAAAACGGCCTGAATCGAGCTCTGATGGGTTAGTTTGGGCGAAGTCGTTGTCATAGGGGTACAAAAAAGGAGTTTGGTACAAAGACGGGTGGGGGATCAATCGGCCCGAAACGGCGTGTTCGGGCTGCGCCTAACGGGTGAAAATCAGCTGCATCCGTCCGGACTCATGCTGCTTTACCGGGCGGGCACCTAAAAATACAAAAAATGGACGGTGGGATTCAATTTTTATCTTTTAGCAAAAGCCGTATGTTTACTAAAACATTTTTAGCAATCCCGCCCCATGAGCCTTGTGAGCGAGAATATTCGGTATTTGCGTAAACTCAACGGACTGACGCAGGAACAATTTGCCCGCCGGTTGGGCATTAAGCGTTCGCTGGTGGGAGCCTACGAAGAGGCCCGCGCCAATCCGAACCCCAATAACATGATCGCCATTGCCAAGGCGTTCAACGTAACCGTCGAAAACTTACAACGGCAGGATTTGCGGAAACTGCGCGAAACACCCAACCTTTCGTTTGACCGGGGAGCGGGCCAAAGTAGCAGCAGCAGTATCCCGTCGCGCTCTATTTTCCGGGAGCCTGCCCCCGAGCCAGCCGATGACAGCCTGTTTGCCGATGATCCCCTGCCGATGGCCGACAACCGGCCCGATCTGTCGGATGTGCCCAAGCCGCTGGCGTCGGTGCTGGAAAAATACTACCGGGCTCCGTCGGCAGTGCCGCCCCCAGCGGGGCCTCAACCTGCCTCGGGTCTGCCGTTTGAAGCGCCCGTAATTAGTGATCCGGTGCGGCCGGGGTCGGTTATGGCCGAGCGGGGTAACTTACCTGTGCCGCCCGAAGCTCCCCGTCCGGTGCCGCCTGCTCCTAATCCGGCCGATCGGGCTCCGTTTGAAGTGCGTAGCTCGCCCGCACCGGTGGTGCCCGAGCCTGCGGGAGCCGGTCCACTTGTGTTCAACAATGCGTATGAACAACCGGCACCCAGCCCTATTGCGCAACCCCGTGAGGAAACCGGCTTGCCGCCTATTCCGCTGGTGATGCAATATCAGTTCAGCGAATACGCGCAGCGAAGCGGACAACATGACTACATAAACCGGCTGCCGTCGTTGCGGTTGCCCACCTTGCCGGTTGGCCATTACCGGGCGTTTGAAGCCGATGGCGACTTCTCGTTGCCGGGGGCTCTGCTCGTGGGGCAGTTTGTGCGCAATTGGTTCGATATTGTCGATGGGCGGCTGTACGTATTGATGCTCGCCGGCCAACGACTCGATGGCGCCCGGATACTGTGCCGGCGGGTATTTAATCAGGTGAAGATCAAAGGAACGCTCCTGCTCACGGCCGACAGTCCGCATGTGCCCAGCCGCGAGGTGCCGCTCAAGGAAGTACAGGAACTTTGGGAGGTCAAAGCGTTTTTCAGCCAGCAACTGCCCGACCCGGCGCCCAACCTCGACCGTCTCCGCCAACTGGTCGAAGAAATGCGGTTCGAGGTTGACCGGATTAAATAAACCCGAACGATGGATGACGGGCGTTAGTAACGATGGGTAAAGAAGCTATCTGTACCAAAAGTCATCCATCGTTCAGGTAAACTACAAGGGTAGCTTGGTCAGCACCTTATATGCATCGGGGATACGGACGCCGTGGAAGCCGTTGGTGAGGCCGTATAAAATCGAAATGGTCAGCAGAACACCCAGAGCAAGCAGGATGCTGGCTTGCTCGTGGGGAGTGAGGCCCAGCACGGAGTGTTTCATTTTGCGGCTGTGAATCGCTGCTATATGGCCCACAAACGCAGCAATGGCCAATCCATAGTAAGGCACAAAAAACAGGTTGACAGGAAAACTGTTCAACCCGGCGACGCCGAAGTAAAAGTTGGTGTCGAGGTTCAGGATATGACGACCAACCAGTACCGCACTCAGGTGAATCAGCAGGAAAAAGGCCAGATACAGGCCGGTCCATAGCTGGAGCTTATCAAAACCCGTTTCTACCTGCCTGCGAAACCGAGAGACCAGTAGAAGACCGGACACCACCTGCAACGCGACGGCTCCCAACAACACGGCTTCGGCTACCGGATGCCGGTACACGAGCCGCAGGGTATTCATCAGGCCTATATGTGCTGCGGCACCGGCAAGGCTATACGTGTGGTTAATTAGGTGGAAACCAACGAATAATATGATTAATACGCCTGAAAAGTAGTGAAGTGTTCGGGTATTCATAGCCAGAATGATGCTACGGCGGCCGCTAAGTTAACGCGAAAAACGGATTCGACCGGTCCCGTTTACACACTAACAACGTAGGGTATTTCGGCCAGATACACTAACCGGCCGGTTACCTGCCCGTAGCCCATTTGACGGTACAAATCGACGAAGTAACGCAGGCCGTTTGTATCTCGCTCGGGGATGCCGGGTACGCTCACATACTGCACCAGCACCAGATGGCCGGGCGCGAGGTGTACCACCCGGTGCGGGGCTCCGTGCAGTTGTCTGGCACTCAGTACACTCCGGTCGGTGTCGATGCGGAGCCGGGGATTAAACACGTCCAGCAACTCGGGGTGCATCACAATCTGAATCAGTTGTTGCCGCAGGTCGTCGGTTTCGGCCCGGCGCACCAGCCCTTCGCTCACCAGTTGCCGAATTGTCTTCTCAACACACCCCGGCCCTTTGATCAGGCTAAGGGCGGCCACAATCTTACGGTCACGGTCGCGGGTGCGTTCAAACGTGCGCACATCAAACACCCGGTCGGCCTGCCGCCGGAGTTGTAGTTCCTGCTGACGGTGCCCACTCATCACTTCATTCAGAACGATCTCGTCGGTGTACGCGGCTTTTTTGGGGTGTTCAAAAGCCTGATCGCAGTTTGACACAATGTATTCACTTTGTTCCTCCTGCCAGCCACAGCCGCAGGTGAGGGCGTGGGGGCCGTTGAGGTATTCGTACAGCCAGTAGCTCACCGTGTTTTGCGACCGGGCGTCGGTCCACTTCAACTGCTGGCCAATTACGTAAAGCCGATCGGTGGGGCGGGTAAAGGCCACGTAGAGCAGGTTCATGTTTTCCAGAAATGACCGCGTCATTTCTTCTTCGTACTGCGCGCGCAGGCCAACGGGTAGCTTGTCGAGTTTCTGGCTGATGCGAACCGGTGCGTGCCGAAGCCGGACGGACGCACCCTGCTCCGGGGCGTGGGTGAAAAACGCTGAATCGACCGGGCTGAGGTCGAGCCATAAATCGCCCCGGCCCGATACGTCCCAGTTGGCAAAGGGTATAATCACAACCGGGTATTCGAGCCCTTTCGACTTGTGAATGGTCTGGATGCTGACAGCGTTGGTGTTGGCAGCTTCGCCCACCGACACTTTTTTCTGGGCCGACTGCCAGTAGAGCAGGAAATCGGCCAAATGGCCGCTCTGCTTGTGGCTGAACGTGAGAATTTCGTCGAGAAACCGGAACAGAAAGGGTGCGTCGCCCGCCCGGTCGAAGAGCCCGAACTGAAAAATAAGCTTTTCGGCCAGCTCGTAAGCGTTGAGTTGCCGCAGGGCGTGCGGTTCCAGCTCATGCCCGAACGATTGCAGATACCCAAAAATAGCGTCGGGGTCTTCCGACTCGGCAATATCGCGGAGTTCGGCGGTCAGAGCCGCGTCGGGCAGCAATCCCCGCACCACCCGACTGTAGAGGTACAGCATCTCGTACCGAATCAGGGGCTGATCGGGGCGGCTGAGCACCTGCATAAGCGTAACCACCAACCGAATGGAGTCGGCGTACTGCAACGATAGCGAATCGGCCGAAACGAGCGGAATACCGAGGCTGTTCAACTCGTTGGCGAGGGCTTTGGCCTGGTCTTTTTTTCGGCACAGAATGGCAATGTCGCGGTACTGATACCCATCGTTGAGGGCTTTACGGAGGTAGGTAACCGTGCGGGCGAGCATCACCCCGGTCAGGTCGGTGGCTTCGTCGCCTTCGCCCGTGTTGGTCTGGGGCTTCTGCACAAAATCGATCTGCACATGCCCCAACGGCCGGGCTTTGGGTGCGGGTTTCTGCTGGAATTGCCGGGCCGTATCGAACACCTCGGCGATTTTTCCGTGTGTCAGCTCAAACCGGCGGGCGGTGAAATCAAAAAACTCGTTGTTGAACCGGACAATGGGTTCGGCACTGCGCCAGTTGGTGTCCAGAATAGCATCATTCAGGTGGCCTTCAAGCGCCTGAATCCGCTCTGCCGTAAATGAATCGGGGCCGTCGGTCATGCGGGTGTGGGCCACTTGTAAGGCCCCGAGGTCCCGGCGGTGCAGGGCCACAATCTGATCCATGTCGCCCCCCCGAAACCGGTAAATGGCCTGTTTGCCATCGCCCACGGCCAGGTTGAAATGGCCCGCCCCGAGGGCGTTGTCGAGCAGCGGCAGGAGGTTGGCAAACTGGAGCCGGGAGGTGTCCTGAAACTCGTCGATCAGGATGTGGTTGAATTTGTTGCCCAGCCGTTCATACAGAAACGGTACCGGCTCATGGGCTACCACTTCCAGAATTCGCTTGTTGAACTCCGAAATATGAACGCGGCCGTCTTTGCGAAGCAACTCATCAAACTCCACCCGGATCTGCTTGAGCAGGGCCAGTTTCTGGAGGTGCGGTTGCAGGCATTCAAAGAGCACTATTTGCTCCATGCGTTCGGCTCGGATAGCCTCAATCCGGTGGAAGCAATCGCAAAGCTGATCGGCAATAGCGTCGATTGTAGCCTGTATGGGCTTGGGGGCTTTTTTACCGTACCATACGCCTTCCTCAACCGCTTTGGTGTGGTACGAATTGGTTTTCCGGCGGGCGTCGCCCCCGGCAACCGCTTTGAAGTAAGCCCCGATGCCTTTGGACGTTTGAGCAAAGTCGACCTCGCTCAGATTATTTTGCTCAATACAGAGCCAGGCCTGTTGCCCCACGGCTATAATGTCGGCTTCGGCCTGGGTAATGTAGTCGCGCATGCGTTGGCGGATGCTGCGAATAGCCGTTGGCGATAGCTCCTGCACACCCCGTACGGCCTCGTAATGCTGGTCGGAGGTGAGGTGCTTGCCAAACGCTTGCAGGGCCATAGGTACGTTGCCCCAGCTTTCGCCCTCGGCGGCCGTTTCGCGGTAGTATTGGCTCAGCACTTCGGTGATTTCTTCCATCTGCTCGGCCCCGGCCTTTTCGATCAGGTTATCAACCGCCAATTCGAGTACTTCGTCGGTGTCCATCTCTACTTCAAATGAGTAAGGCAGGCCCAGCTCGTCGGTAAAGGCCATAATGACCCGCTGCGTAAAGCTGTCGATGGTTGTTACCGAGAAGTCGGAGTAGCCGTGCAGGATGGCCCGGAACACCTCGCGGGCCTTGGCCGACACATCGTCACGGGCAAGGGTGTGGGCATCGGTGCCTATTTTATGACCGGTCAACTCTTCGGTCAGCACGTTCAGCATCGAGCCGTTTCGTACCGATTCGTCGTCGCTGCACATGTATTGCAACTGCTTCAGAATCCGGTCTTTCATTTCGTTGGCCGCGGCATTGGTAAACGTTACGGCCAGAATATGCCGGTAATACCCCGACGGTGCGCCCGGCTTCAGGGCGAGTTTGAGGTACTCTTTGGTAAGGGTGTATGTTTTGCCCGAACCGGCCGATGAACTGTAGATCGTAAACATGGTGGGAGGGGATTAATGCGTAATGATGAATGACCTGACGCGCAACTATTTTTTGTATCAATTACGCATTACGCATTACGCATTACGCATTACGCATTACGCATTACGCTAACTCAGTCTGACGCTAAATAAATCCTTCGATTTTACGTACACATACGCCACAACAACCAGTGTGACTACCCCGCCCAGCATGACCGAGGGGGCGGCTCCGAGCAGTCGGGCGGCAACGCCGGATTCAAACGCCCCGATTTCGTTGGACGAGCTGACGAAAATACCGTTGACGGCGGCAACCCGGCCGCGCATATGGTCGGGCGGGAAAATCTGGAGAATTGTCTGCCGGATAATGACGCTTACACTGTCGAACGCGCCGGTAAGCGCCAGCATGAACAGCGACAGGTAGAAATCTGTCGATAGGGCGAAAATGATGGTAGCCAGCCCGAAACCCACTACAGCCAGCAGCATGTTACGCCAGGCATTTTGGGTAGGTGGGTACCGTGCCATAATCAACATGGTACTGACGGCCCCCACGGCCGGAGCGGCCCGCAGAAAGCCCAGCCCCTGCGCCCCAACCTTCAGAATGTCTTCGGCAAAAACGGGCAAAATGGCAACCACCCCCCCGAACAACACCGAAAACAAGTCGAGCGAAATGGCGTAGAACACGATTTTGGTCTTAAATACAAATCGGAACCCTTCTTTAAGGCTGTCCCAGAAGCCCAGCGGAGTTTCGTCGTGGTTGACCACCACCGGCCGCTTCCGAATCATCGACAGGAGGAGGAAGCAAATACCAAACAGGCCAATAATGACGAGCAAGGCGTTGTCGAGCCCGAGCCAGTTGTACAGAAAACCAGCCGCGCCCGGCCCGGCAATAGCGCCCGCCTGCCAAAACGAACTGCTCCAGGTAGACGAGTTGGGGTAAAGCTCGCGCGGTACCAGAAATGGCTTGAGCGACGAGCTGGCGGGTGAGTAAAACCCTTTGGCCGTCCCGATCAGCACCAGCACACCGTAGATCAGGGCGAGCCGCTCCCGTAGCGAGAGTTGGGCTTCGAGAGCGGGCTGGAAGGCCAGATACAGCACTACCGAACCCAGCATGATCACAAACAGGCTGATTTGCAGAATGCGCTTTTTGTCGTACCGGTCGGCGAGGTGACCGCCAAACAAGGCCAGCATGATAAACGGAATAGCCTCGGCCAGCCCAACCAGCCCGAGGGCGAGCGGGTCGTGCGTGAGTTTGTATAATTCGTAGCCCAGAATCACCTCCTGCATAAGCAGAGTGGCCGTGATCAGAAAGCTATTGGAGACGAAAAATCGAAAATCGGGAATGCGTAGCGACGCGTACGGATCAGTCATGAAATAAGACGTGGGCTGGTAGAGACCGGGCACAAGTTGCGCCGGGCTCCGGCCGTCGGGAGTACGAAGATAACGGCTTTTTAGCCTATTTTGGCCCCAAACGAGCGTTTCATCCATGAGAATCCGCGTAAAAGTTTGCTGCATCAGCAGTGTAGAAGAGGCCCGGATGGCTATTCGGGCGGGGGCCGATGCCCTCGGTTTGGTCGGGCCGATGCCCAGTGGGCCAGGCGTGGTGGCCGACGATCTGGCGGCTGCCATAGTCCGTAGCGTGCCGCCCCCTATTGCTACGTTTATGCTGACGAGCGAAACATCGGCCGACGAAATCGTGGCCCATCAGCAACGCGTAGGGGCCAACACCATTCAGTTGGTCGATGCCGTACCGGCCGGGACGTACGCCCAAATTCGGGCGGCTTTGCCTGCCGTGAAAATTGTGCAGGTAATCCATGTCGTTGATGAGCGCAACCTGGCTGAAGCCCTACAAGCCGTAGCCGAAGGAGCCGATGCGCTGTTGCTCGATTCAGGTAACCCAACTCTGGTGATAAAAGAATTGGGCGGTACGGGCCGGGTGCATAACTGGCAGATTAGCCGTCAGATTGTCGACGCATCGACCGTGCCTGTATTTCTGGCTGGTGGGCTGCGGCCCGATAATGCCCGGGAGGCTATTCAGACAGTGGTGCCGTTTGGGTTGGATATTTGCAGTGGTGTCCGCACCAACGGCCACCTCGACCCCGACAAACTTCGGGCGTTTTTAGAAGCTGTACGGTAGTCGTCTTTAGCACAGGCGAATCTGATTCGATACACTTAGAAACAGAAACAGCAACCGTTTAGAGCGGTTGCTGTTTCTGTTTGGGTTGAGCCGCCCGAGGTGCTACAAGGGGCGGGGCTCCATTGTCGGCGGGCGGTTGGGTAGGGCTGTTTGCCTTGCTTTCCGCCCCACCGACGTACTCCTGAGGCTTACTTCTGAATTTTAGACACCGTGATCGGTACGCACTTGTTGGTTGGACAAGTGCAGTTTGCCGATAAGCCAACCGTTACATCGCGGAAACAACCCGTTTGCATATCCGTTACGCGAACCGTGTAATTACCCTCGGGTAAATTGGTTGCAATGACTCCGTTGGCGGGGATAGCCGTAGCCTGAGCGGGCTGGGCTGAGGCAGCGTCGAAGCTGGTTGTTGGCGAATACTGGAATTGGTAACGACCGGTTGTGGGCAGGCCCGTAATCTGCAACTGACCATCGGCTTGCGGAGTCGCACCAACGCAGGTTGGCTTTTGTGTCACGAGTGTAAACAGGGGTACTTCCGTTTCCTGAATCACGATCTGACAGCATGATTGGCCGTTGCAGTTCCCCACCGACCCGCCGTCGGCCACCACGTTGTAGGCACCGGGTAGGGTTGCTGTAAACGAGTTGAGCGGACCATCGGCCACCAGCGTAGACGTAGTTGTCCCGGGTGCTGTGAGATACCATTGGTAGCGGCTGTATCCTGATGGTACCGTTAGCCGGATGGCGAATGGCCGTCCTTTACAAACCAGATAGGGTACCGAAGTGCAGACCTTGGTTTCGATAATCGTGTTAGACACCGGAAGCGTTGCCGTGTTGGTGGTAATGCCTTCGCTAACCAGGCTCACGCTAAATACCAGTGTTGCAGTTGTTCCTGTGGGTAGCGTAGCAACATTCCAGGTACCACCCGTTGGGTTCGGAGTGAAGGTTCCTGTCGACGCTGTGACCGAACCCGGAACGAATGCGATGCTGGCGCTGAAGGTATCGGTAACCACCAGGTTGGTTGCTGATACCGGGCCTGTATTGCTTAAGGTCAACGTGTACGTCACTACATCACCTAATTGGGCCACGGTGGCACTTACCTGTTTCTCGAGGTTTACCGATGGGGCTGCCGAGCATGAAGTCGGAGCTGCGAACGTTGTGCTGACCGAAGCACAGGCTGTTTCAGCAAACAGGGCTGTTGCCGTGCCTGTGGCTCCATTGGCCGGAAGACCATTAACAATTATCTGTACCGTGTTCTCACCTGATGCCGTGAGGCTGAAGACTTGCGATTGACCACCCAGCGTTAGTGTTACCGATTGAGGCTGCAACAAGTTGCTTGCCGTCAGCGTCGCTGTGGCTGAAAAGGTGTTCGTTGCCGACTGGCAGGTGCCTGCCGTTACCACCAGACTCGCTGAGCAGGGAGGGAGCGTATTAACCACAATCGAAGCGGTTGTAAAGCAGCCGGGGCCCGTGGTACACGTAGCTGAGTAGGTCTGGGTTGGCTGCATTGGCATCACCACGATGCTGGCTCCGGTTGAGCCATTGCTCCAGGCAATCGAGCCGGTGCAGCCGGTGGCCGTCAAGGTCACATTTGAGCCGACTGTCACCAGCGTTGAGCTGGCTGACAGGTTGACTGCTGGCTGGGGCAGCACCGTCACGGTGGCTACCGCTGAGGTAGTCGAGGTGGTTGTCGTACAGGTAGCCGTGTAGCTGGTGGTCTGCGTCAGAGCCGGGGTGACGAGCGAGTTACCCGATGTGCCGTTGCTCCAGGTGATTGTCCCCGCGCAACCAGCGGCCGTGAGGGTAGCCGATGAGCCGTGGCAGACCGTGGCTGATGACACAACCAATGATGCCGGGGCTTCGGTGTTAATCACGATGCTCGCGGTTGTGAAACAGCCGGGGCCGGTGGTACACGTTGCCGAGTAGGTCTGGGTTGGCTGCATCGGCATGACCACGATACTTGCTCCGGTGCTACCGTTGCTCCAGGCAACCGTGCCGGTGCAACCGGTGGTCGTCAGGGTGACGTTGCTACCCGCGGTCACCAGTGTTGAGCTGGCCGAGAGGTTGAGCACGGGCTGGGGCAGCACCGTCACGGTGGCTACCGCTGAGGTCGTTGAGGTAGCCGTCGTACAGGTAGCCGTGTAGCTGGTGGTCTGCGTCAGATCCGGAGTCACCAGGGTGTTACCCGATGTGCCGTTGCTCCAGGTGATTGTCCCCGCGCAACCAGCCGCCGTCAGGGTGGCCGATGAACCGGCACAAATAGTGGCTGAGGTTACAATCAGGTTGGCCGGGGCTTCAGTGTTAATTACAATCGAAGCCGTGGTAAAGCAAGCGGGGCCAGTCGTACAGGTTGCCGAGTAGGTCTGAGTGGTCTGCATCGGCATCACCACGATGCTTGCTCCGGTGCTACCGTTGCTCCAGGCAATCGAGCCGGTGCAGCCGGTGGCCGTCAGGGTAACGTTGCTACCGGCCGTTACCAGCGTAGCACTGGCCGAGAGGTTGAGCACTGGCTGGGGCAGCACTGTCACGGTGGCTGCTGCCGTGGCCGAGCACCCTGCTGAGCTGGTGCCGGTTACGGAGTAGGTGGTCGTTGCCGTGGCAGATACAACAATGCTTTGGGTTGTTTGCCCTGTGTTCCAGAGGTAGGTACTCCCTCCTGAAGCGGTGAGCGTGGCTGAGCTACCAGCGCAGACCGTGGCCGACGTAACCGACACGACGGGTGCCGGGTTCTGTACCACGGTCGTAGTAGCCGTGCCCGAGCAACCAGCGGCCGAAGTAGCCGTTACTGAGTAAGTACCCGCTGTGCTCACGGAGATGGTTGCGGTGGTCGCGCCGTTGCTCCACAGGTAGGAGGCCCCACCCGAAGCAGTGAGGGTGGTTGACTGGCCTGCGCAAATGCTGAGGCTGCCCGCACTGATGGTCGCGGTTACGGCTGGATTCACCGTCACGGTACCCACCGCAAAGGTCGTTGAGGTAGCCGTCGTACAAGTCGCTGTGTAATTGGTCGTCTGTGTCAGCGCCGGAGTCACAAGCGTATTGCCTGTAGTCCCGTTGATCCACCTAACAGAGCCGGTGCAACCAGCAGCCGTCAGCGTAGCTGATGAACCGGCGCAAATGGTGGCCGAGGTTACAATCAGATTGGCCGGGGCTTCAGTGTTAATTACAATCGAAGCCGTGGTAAAGCAAGCGGGGCCAGTCGTACAGGTTGCCGAGTAGGTCTGGGTGGCCAGCATTGGCATCACCACGATGCTTGCTCCAGTGCTACCATTGCTCCACGTTAAGGTGCCCGTGCAACCGGTGGCCGTCAAGGTCACATTTGAGCCGACTGTCACCAGCGTAGCACTGGCACTCAGATTGAGTACGGGTTGCGGCAGTACCGTCACGGTTCCTACCGCGAAGGTGGTTGCACTGGCGGTGGTGCAAGTGGCCGTGTAGCTGGTGGTCTGGGTGAGTGCTGGAGTCACGAGCGTATTGCCCGATGTACCGTTGCTCCACGTTACCGTGCCCGCACAGCCCGAAGCCGTCAGCGTGGCCGAATTGCCGAAGCAAACCGTGGCCGAGGTCACAGTGATGGTGGCAGCCACCGAGCAGCTGGCCGGCGCGTTGTAGGTAGCCGTTGCCGTGCCGCAACCGGGCAGGCTGACCGTTACCGTATGCGAGCCCGTGCCCGACGTCAGACCTGTCAGCGAGTAAGCGACCGAGGTAGCCCCAGCGGGTACCGTGACTGTCGTGCTTTGCGCACCGTCGGTGATGGTAGCGGTGCCCGCTGTAGCACTCGTCAGACTGATGGTGCCCGAAACGGCGTATTGGTTGGTGGCTGGGTCGCAGGTTCCGGGAGTGACGGTAGTTGCAATGGCACAGGGGATTTCCACGGTCAGGCTAACCGTTGCCGTTGCTTCGCAGCCTACCCCATTGCTTACCAGTACGGTGTACGTATAAACTCCTGCCATTGCTGGTGCTACCACAGTGCGACTTGCCATTGTGGTGGCGGTAGGACTACTGATGCCCGCCCCACTCCAGATGTAGGTGGTTGTTCCAGAACTTATGCCTGTTGCTGTGGCATTAAGCGTGATGGAGGCACCGGTAGCTGCATTGGCTGGCGATGCGGTTGCTACTACGTTTGTTGGTGTAACACAACATTCCAGCTTGGTAATCGTGAAGGTGAAGTCGTTATAACAAACCTCTTCACCGTTAAACACCCGAACGGTGTAGGTAACGTCGGTAGAAGAGCCAGGAATATTACCCACAACAACCCCGTTGGTCAGGCTGCTAATGGCTACTGCCGTGGAATACGAACCGGTGAAAGTAGTGCCGATGGAATAGCCAACCTTGTCGCCGATGGTTCCACCGCCGATGCTGATGCTGCCGAGACCGCCTGCACAGGTGGGTTGTACAACGCTGGCAACATAATTAGGCTTGATGCACTTGTAGAAACCAAAGTCAACCGAGTAGTTGGTGTATCCACCGTCCAATGGTTCGGCAACGGCACTGAGCGTAATAGGCTTACTAATGATGCCACAATCAACAACGGAAGTGCCGTTGTCGTCGTTTTCCACGTTATTATCCGGGTCGGGCGCAGGGTGGTTGCCCGTGCTGCTGACATAGTCGAGCAGAACACCTTTGAAATTCACATCGGGAATCTGCACGATGTAATTACCCGCCGGTAACCGATCGAACGTGTAGATACCGTCGATACCCGCTACGGTTCCGGTAATGGTTGTCGTCACCGATTCGTCGGCCTGTGGTTTGCCGTCATTGTTCCGGTCGTTGTAAAGGTTAACGGTAACTCCGTTTAGGCCAACCTCATCTTTGTCTACCAGTCCGTTGTTGTTGGCGTCGCTCCAGACGTAGTTTCCTAACTTATACAGACCCGTCTGGATAATCAGACCAGCATCCCAGGTTAAGTCAACCTCCCCCGCTGTCAGGCTAAACGTAGCTGTTCTGCCCGTTGCCGGGTCCACGTCGGAGTCAGTTTCGTCGCTTGTAGAACCGCCTTGCGAGCCACTCCCTGGCGTATAGGTTTTGTCGGGGGTTGGCTTGAACTGCACGTAGTATGAACCGGGTTCCAGCTGGTCGAACAGGTAATAGCCCGGCCGACCATACACGTCGTTGGTTGTTACCGTGCTGGCTGAAAATACTCCGGTAGAGGTGTAGAGGCAAACGATGACCCCGTTGATACCGTTGGCCGACGATTCGTCCTGCACATTGTTCTGGTTTTCGTCGAACCACACATAATTTCCAACCGCTGCCTTAGCGGGGAATATTCCCTGGTCCCAGGTGAGGTCGTTTTCGGTTGCGCTCAGGTTGGTGATAGGGGCAATTGTTACCCGACTGCCATTACAGATCCCCGCAATTCCGTCCGAATCCAGCTCGTCACTCGTCGCATTGGCAGGAGAGGTTTCGTAGCCCGGAGGCAGGAAGAATACCGCGTAGTAATTGCCGGGGGCTAGGCCGGGGAACAGATACAAACCGCCGTTGGCTGTTGAGGTGAAGGCAATGAGCGGGTCGGTTTTAGGATCGTTAACATTATCGCCGTTGTCTTTGTGCAGTTCAACCCGCACCCCGTCGATACCTGTTTCGCCCGCATCCTGAATACCGTTTTTGTTCGCATCGAGCCAAACGAAGTTGCCATAGCTACTATTTACGTCGGCCTTGACCTTAATCCCAACTTTGAACGGCTCCGAGGGCAGGAACGGGTCGTTGTTATCCTGGCGTTTGGCCTTAAAGCCAAAGGAGTTCCAGGCAATTTCGTTGTTCGTTGGGGCTGTCACCGGCGCGCGCATGTCCCAGGTCAGTTCGATCTGATCGCCGGGTTGCAGCACTTTTGTGCCAAAGTCTAGCTTCAGTGACTGAATCGTGGTTGGGTCTGTGGGCAGTACCGTCGACCAGTTGGCGGGCGTACAGCCGGCTGGGCCTGCGGCTACGTAGTCGGTCCGGCAGGGGTTGGTGGCGGTGCTGTAATACACCGTAACCCCTGCGGGCGTTTGAATCGGCGTGATCAGGTTAGGCCGCCACTCGGTCAAACGGGCCGTTGGGTCAATCACCCCTCGGTCGCCTACCCAGGGCAGAATGTCCAGTACCTCAACGCTTGTGGTAGGTACATTACCGGTGTTGGTCACAATCAGCTTGTAGTTGGCCATACCTCCGGGCACCGTCTGCCCGAAGTCGGGGTAGCGGGAGTATTCCGTGTCGCACTGACCTTTCACCCACTTCACAGATGATAGTTGAGCTGCTGATGTTACGCCGAGAATAGCAGAACCATAGCAAAGCGTTTCGCTTTTGACACCATTTGAGTTCAGGTCGTACACATCGGCAACACCAACCTGCTCAGGGGTGTAGTACTGCGGAACGTTACAAACGTGGGTAGAACTTCCGGTAAAGTAAGCGGTATTCTTAAGGCCTCCTGTTTCCAGATACGGATTGTAGAGCTGGTCGTTTGTTGTAAACTGGCTACCGGGTCCGGCTGGTGCCAAGGCATTGACCTTGACCCCTATGTTGACGCCATAGGTGGCCCCTGAGGGCATGGGAGAACTCCAGCTAAACCGAATTAGGGTGCGGCCAGTACCGTTGAAGTTTGGTATCACTTCGGTTGTGCTGGCTGGCGGGGTGCCACTGCTATAGATAATCTGGTTCGTGAAATCCAGACCAACGGGCAACAGATCCATAATTGCCGGATTTTGTAGCGGCTGGCCTCCCCCTAGGTTTTGCGCTCTTAGATAGGACCAGAACGGTGGGGTTGTTGCGTTGACATTTTCACTATAGAAGAGGTTATAAATATCGTTTGCACTCTTGGTGTAAAGCTTATTAACGCCAATTGAACTAAACTGGTCAAGCGGCTGAACTGCAAAGGTGGCACAAAGCGAAGTTGCTGGGTCAAACACTAGGCTTGTGTTGCTGGCCGTGGCTGTGAGACAGTTTTGTACCGAAGTTGCCGTTGAGGTAGCATTCAACGTAAAGTTTATATAGATCGGACTGCCACCTGTTGTGGCGCCAGCCGGGAATTTGTCGGCGGTAATTTTTATGGCCGTTATCACATCGCCCGCAGTGGGACCGTAGGCATTTGATGTCGTTAGTATTTCTGTGTAGGTGGGATTATTAACGGTTTTAACAAAGTACCGAATGATCTCATCTCCTCCCAGGTTAGCGAAAAATGCCCTGTTTATGCTCGTTACTGTGATGTCCGCGGACGGTATAATATCTTCGATAACCACATCGGTGAGGGCCGTGTTACCCGTGTTGATGAGGCCAATAGTGTAGTATGAGTTTTCCCCTGGCTTCAATAGCGATTTGTTAGAACTCTTTCCCGCATTCATCATCGCAACAGGCGATGCCAGTGAGCTCGTGTTCGAAAGGGTATTTGTGCAGGTACCTGTCGAAAGTGATGAATAAACCGTCCCGTTCGAGTACGTTTTGGTGCTACCGTTCGTAACCACAATAGGGGTGGCTACGCCGTCGGGTTGATAGGTCACCGTTACGTCGGAGGTCACACTCGTGCCCGTAGCAAAAACTGAACTTGGGTAAATAACCCTGACCTGAATTTCAACGACGGGAGCATATGCACTGATAATTTGCATGGTCGAGGCCGGCAAATTAACTGTTACGTTGGCGTTGGTATTATCAATGGTATAGGCATTGGCGGGGATGACGGGCAACGGTAAGCCGTCCACTGCTTTAATCTCAACAGATTGTATCTGTGTCCCCGCCGGAAACTGCTGCAGGAAAGTTATTGGCCCTGGATTCACTGTACCTATGCCATTGCTACCATAATTATTCCCGACAAAGCCAAGTTGTGTTCGGTACAACGTGGTGTTATCGAGGGCAAAGCCGGCTGGTGTTGATATTTGCGGGCAAAACTTGTCTGATGAATGCAGAGTCGTGTTAACCGTCTGTGTAGAACCGGGTACGCCGTTCGAAGCCAAGACGGCCGTAAGCGTAGCCGTGGAGTTATCAGCAAGTCCAAAAACACCCTGACCTGTTACCTGAATAATGCCTGTATTACCGGCGGTCAGTGGTTCTTTCAAGGTAAATGTGATGCTGTTGCCGCTCGGGCTAATCGAGTAGCTCAGAATATCAGATGGCAAGCCTATAGTTTGAGTGGGGAATACGATGTTCTGCGGAATGGTAGCCGTTAAGGTAACTCCTGTGCAGTTGTTGGTCGTGCTTGCACACTTGTACTTGAATGTGTACACCAGCGTTTCGCCTGTCAGAATATCCGTCTTGTTGGATTCGGCAGTAAGTTCGAGAGTTTGGGCCTGAGCTGTAGAACTACTCAATAACGCCACCGCGAAGAGTATTGCCGCAAGGGCCCGCATGGGTGCCTTCTCTGCGATAGGCTTTAAAGCCCTTAGTTCATGAGTGAACCTGCTCAATAACCGCCTAACCGGACCATTAAGCGATTGAAGGACCCGCGCAAACGGAATTTGTAAAGAATTTTTCATGAGAGTCTGACTACGGAATGATGTGTACTGATTTGATGGCTGCGTAACAGGTGATTCGTGTCTTCCCCAATGGGTAGCTGCAATAGAGCTATTTCGACAGGGTCCGGTTTTAATCGGTGTCGGCAAGTGAAAAGAATGCGTGTGAAGGTTTGCACTGTTAAGGTTCGATTAGTCATATGGGTGTCGAAGACTTAGGACTACTTTAATTGGCAACCCTAGAGTATGGTCGCTGGCGCTGGTGATCGCAATGGCTTATGGTCACGTTGCGCAAAGAATCTACGTTAACGACAAGACTTAGGCGGGCTTGGGGCGAAGGTTGAAATCGAAGCCTAAATGAATTCGGAACCATGTGTCGTTGCCCGTCGGATCTTCATTTGAATCCCAAAATCGAGCATGAATTGCAGGTTTACTTAACTGCGTGACAGGATAGGAGGGCACCGTTTTACCGATTCGGAGGAGGTGAAATTGGTGAACTTTTTTTTTCATGTCGCAGCCTATCCGAGGTAGGTTTTAGGATTGAGCTACGTACCCGCAAAATCTCTGCCTACTTAGTTATTAATACGGAGTATTTGGTGATTGTTGTCGGTTTGTGGGTGATAGTTGGTGTTTGGACATGTTTAGTAATTTCAACCACATTCATTTCAATACGTACTATGATGTAAGTTCTGGCTATCAAGTTGTATGCTATAGTTAACTTTTTAGTGAAGCTTGCCTTTTTAACCGGTTGTAATTGTTCCGTATATAAAATGTGTAAACTATATTTAAGGTTGTATCCTATCCATTATTAAGTATTTACGCATATACATGCTTGAGCAAACTCTGAGAAATACTCATTAATACAACCGAATGAATCCCCTTCGAATTCTAATTGTCGATAATGACCCCATTGATGTAATCAAACTGAAAGTATGTATCGAAGAACTGGGCCATACGTGGCTTGCCGCTACTGATACTGTTGCGCATGCCCGCGACCTAATTATTCAGGAAAAGCCTGATCTCGTTATTTGTGATCTGATTACAAACGTAGACGAAGGCTGCATGGAGGTAATGGAGCTGCTGGAGACCCTTATGATTCCGGTGCTGTTTGCTACCCGATACCCACAGGATAAGCTCTATGAAAAGCTCACTCAGCATCCCATGATGGGATATATGGTAAAACCGGTCCATCGGCTTTCGTTGCGGAGCTACATTGAGTTGGTGTATCCAAATACCCGCAAATTACTGGAAGAGCAAGCCCTGCGCGACCGCCGTTTCTTACTCCTGCGCGATTTGCAGAATAAAGCGGTCAAGGTTTCGCTGAGTACAATCAAGTGGGTAAGTACGCAGGGTAATTATTGTGATATCTACACGACTGAACAGCGGTTTGTGCGCAAAATTTCGCTCAATAAATTACTCCCCGAACTCGACGAACGGTTTGTGCGCGTGCATTACAGCTATGCCGTCAATATGGATTTCATCGACGCGCTTGATGCCAGTATGCTGTATGTGGGCGAAACGGCAATCCCGATCGGACGATCGTACAAAAAAGGATTGATGCAACTTTTGCACACGCGGCAGCGTGAATCAACCTCTTTGGCAGTAGGGGTGGCGTAATTGGATTGAGCCTTCCCATAACGCGCGGGCAGATCGATCTTATCGGTTTGCCCGTTTTGATTTTGGCCCTAACGGTTTAGCGGGTTTTAGGCCAGTTGCCTCGTTCGGGCTTTGGCCGAATCAGGTACACATCGAGCATGGCGTAGGGGCGGGCCATATACTCGCGAATTAGTGTACGCAATGAGTATCCATCGGGAACATCCTGCGCGGCAAAGGCGATGGCTTCAATACCTTCATGATTCCCGATGTACAGGGCGCGGGCGTTGTGGAAGTTCTGCGATACAATCGTGATCTTGTCCTGATTGAACACTTCTTTGCAGCGAACCACCGAGTCGAACGTGCGGAAGCCGGCATAATCAAGTGTCATAACATCTTCGGGCACACCCAGCTTGAGCAGGGCCTTCTGCATATCCATCGGCTCATTGTAATACTCAGAGTCGTTGTTGCCGCTTAGAATGATGTACTTGATCTTCCCCTCTTTCCAAAGCCGGGCGGTAGCCTCCATCCGGTACCGAAAAAACAGATTCTCCTTGCCACTACGCACAAACTTACTCGTGCCCAGTACCAGGGCCACATCGTTGGAAGGGAGCTGATGGATGTTGAAATAAATCTGGTTGCGCGTACTGGTAACCACCCACCAGTTGCAGAGCAGTACGACCACCACGCTCACAAACCCCGATAGAACCAGGATTTTGACCATGCGTTTAACCAGCCGAGCCGGATAAGGCCGCCGTGACGATGCACCGTTGCTGTGATCAGATGAGTACACGCTCGTATTCATGTGAACTTGTGCTTATGGGGGCAGTAAATCGGCTACTGCCCCCATAAGCCATTTAAAACAAGCCTAACTGCCCATCAACGGGCTCTGCAACGGCCTCCAGCTCTTTTTCGGGGAGCAGCGGAGCGGCCGGTGCCGGGCTACTCGCTCCGTCCGCATCGTCAGACGATACGAGCTTCGGTTCGAGCAGCTTCACTTCTTTAACTTTCACAAAGGGTAGCTTGTTGCCAAGCGCCTTCCAACCCCGGATATCGATAAACCCAGCGGGTTCCAGAATCATCTTTTCAATGGGGCCGCGCTCTTTTACCTGATGGATAATCTCAATACGCGGTTGAGTATCCGTGGTAACTGCCAGCAGTTTCGACCCTTTGGTGTCGCCAATGAAGTTGAACTTCTTGTCAACTGAGGTGGTCTCAATCTTAAAGCGTTTCACGTACCAGAACTTTTGGTTCGCTTCGTAATACACCGCCGACAGCACCGTTTCGGGCGCAAACTTGCACAACACGGTAATATCGTTTGGCTCGTACCGGTTGGTGAGGTCAAAGCTTGTAAGTTCGTACTCCCCATTTTTATAAACGACCAGCACCACGTCTTTCGCTTCGAAGTTGCCCAGGAAACGTCCCCGTTCGTCGCGGTTGAGCCGACCCAGGTGTTCGTCGTACCAGATATCAACTCCACCTAAGGTTGAAGTACCGGCCGTCTTTAAACTAATCTTCCGTACCGGATATTTCGTCAGAATGTTGCCCTGCGCCGAGCGATTTTTCACACCGATGCTGGCAAAGTCGAAGTCAAACGCTTTTACCTTGGCCGAACTCTGCGCCGTCAGATTTACAGTCACCACTTCGGCCTCGCCATTGTCGTTGGCTGTGAAGTACGTGATTTTCGACTTGGGGTTGCCCATGGTCAGGTCGTACTCCCGGTCGCGGGTGACGCCCGTCACGGCAAACCGCTTGGTCATCGAAATCCCCGACTTGGCATCCAGGTAAACGAGGTTGTAAATCTTGCGTTCGTCGTTCTTCTTGAATACGGCGCAGTAAATAATGTCTTTTCCGACAAATACCTTGTCCTGCACTTTCGTCACGAGAAACTTGCCGTCGCGTCGGAACACAATGACGTCGTCGATATCCGAACAGTCACTCACAAACTCATCCTTCTTCAGGCCGTACCCGATAAAGCCCCCTTCGCGGTCAACGTAGAGTTTCTGGTTAGCCGCGGCTACCACATTGGCCGAAATCGTGTTGAATGCCCGAATTTCGGTCATACGTTCGCGCCCTTTACCGTAGCGTTTCTGCAAGTCCTTGAAGTACGCAATGGCGTAGCGGGTCAGGTTGGCGAGGTTGTCTTCGGTTTCGGCCAGTTCCTGCTCCAGCTTCCGCATCAGTTCCTCAGCCTTGAAACCGTCGTACTTCGAAATTCGCTTGATCTTGATCTCAGTCAGGCGCAGAATATCGTCCTCCGTGATCTCGCGGTAGAAATCCTTCTTAAACTTCGTCAGTGCTTTATCAATCGTACTGATGACCGCTTCGAACGTCTCGCATTCTTCGATTTTCCGGTAGATGCGGTTTTCAATAAAGATCTTCTCCAGCGAACTGTAGAGGAGCTTCTCGCGGAGTTCCAGCTGCCGGATTTCCAGCTCACGTTGTAGCAGATGAACGGTTTGGTGCGTGTTGATCCGCAGAATATCCGTTACGCTGACAAAGTGGGGCTTGTCTTTGATAATAACGCAGGCATTGGGCGAAATAGAGACTTCGCACTCCGTGAAGGCGTAAAGCGCGTCAATCGTGATGTCGGGCGAAACGCCGGGGGCCAGATGCACGTGAATCTCGACGTCTTTCGAGGTCAGGTCATCTACCTTCTTGATCTTGATCTTACCGTCTTCGTTAGCCTTAAGAATCGAGTCCTTCACCGAAGTAGTGGTGGTGCCAAACGGAATCTCGCGGATCACGAGGGTCTTTTTATCCAGCTCCTCAATCTTGGCCCGCACCCGCACTTTACCGCCCCGGGCGCCGTCGTTGTAATTGCTGACGTCGACCTGACCACCCGTCAGGAAGTCGGGAAAAACCTGAACCGGTTTGTCTTTCAGAATCTGAATCGAAGCCTCAATCAGTTCATTGAAGTTATGCGGTAGAACCTTGGTTGAAAGGCCCACGGCAATTCCCTCAACGCCCATCGCCAGCAGCAATGGGAATTTAACGGGCAGCGTAACGGGTTCGCGTTTCCGACCGTCGTACGAGAGTTGCCATTCGGTTGTCTGATGGTTAAACACAACCTCCTGTCCAAACTTCGACAGGCGAACCTCAATGTAGCGCGGAGCAGCGGCCCCGTCGCCCGTCAGGAGGTTGCCCCAGTTGCCCTGTGTATCAAACAAGAGGTTTTTCTGACCGATGTTCACCAGGGCGTCGCCAATCGAGGCATCGCCGTGGGGGTGGTACTGCATGGTCTGCCCAATCACGTTGGCCACCTTGTTGAACCGCCCATCGTCCATGTCTTTCAGCGCGTGCAGAATCCGACGCTGAACCGGTTTTAAGCCATCCTCAACGGCCGGCACGGCCCGTTCGAGGATAACGTAAGAGGCATAATCCAAAAACCAGTTTTCGTAGAGGCCCGACACCACCGTTTGGGTTTGTAGGGTCTCCTCCTGGGGTTCATTTGTATTTGTTGTTGTTGTACGCTCGTCAGTGGGCTCCTGATGTTCGTTTTCGTTCACCATGAATCGGTACGGAATAATATATTAAATTGATAGGTAGAATCGAGGTCGGAACCTCGACGTTCGACCCTTTAAAGATACGAAATAAAATGCGAAAAACCGCGTTTAAAGGCTATTTTGGCCTTTGTGGGCGGGTTCGCGGGTATGCGCGGCCTAAAGTGAGTTTGTGACGGTAATCTGTGGTATAGGTTACGTTGAAAAGCCGGTTTGTCAGAAATAGTTTATCCGGTTATCACTTGCTTTATGGATGGTTTGTACAAAAAAGGTGCGCGCTGGAAGGATCTATCCTCCGGCGCGCACCAAAAACTAAAAACGATAAACTAAAAACCACGTTTCGGCCTAGCCGCCCGATGCGCCATTCTCCCGGAATAGCTGCACCCAACCCTTGAGCACCACGGGCGGAGCCGAGGGGTCCAGACCCCCAAACCGCACCACCACCTCGTAGTAGTACAAGCCCGAGGGCTGCTCCTGACCCGCGCTGTTGCGCCCATCCCACCGGATCTGCGGGTCCGACGTGCTGAACACCCGACCCCCCCAGCGGTTGTAGATTACCGTCTCCACCGACACCACAAACACCGAGCAACTGCCCGGCTGCCAGAGGTCGTTGCGCCCGTCGTTGTTGGGGGTGAACACGTTGGGTAACACAAACTGCGGACACACATCCTGACAGACCGTGTTGGAGGCTGGCCCCTCGATGCCGCGTCGGCTCACGGCCGTCACGTAGTAGCAGCCCGCTACGGTGGTCAGGCTCTGGTGGCGGAAGCTGGTGGTGGGCGTGGTGGTGACTAAGCTGAAGCTCTGGGCGGGTCCGCTGAAGCGGCTGTAGTAGAGGTTGTAGCGGTCGGCCGGCTCGCAGCTCTGCCCAGCGGGCGGGTACTGCCAGCGGAGGTTGTTGCTGAAGCTCGTCTGGTTGCAGAGGGCCTGCTGGGTGGCCGGGTCACAGGCGAGCGAGTCCAGGCTCAGCCGGGGGGCACAGGGCCGGGTGGTGTCGAGCGGACTGGCGCAGGCGATCTGGGAGTAGTTGAGCAGCAGCCCCCGCACGGCGGTGGTGGAGGTGTAGCGGCCCACCGTCAGCACCCGGTAGCAGTAGTTGGAGTCGACCGATAGCGAGAGGCTCTGCACGCCGGCCAGGGTGGAATTGCCCGTGTCGGTGTAGCGGTAGGGCTGCCCCTGAACGGGCACGCGGGCGACCTCGACGAGGGGCCCGGCCGTACCGCGCCGGGATCGGAAGACGACGTGGGTCTGGTTGTCGTTAGACCAGGGGGTGTTGGTGGCCCAGGTGAGCTCAATCTGGCGCAGGGCTGGGTTGAGGGTGAGCCGTGGGCTGGCGGCCGGTTCGGTGGCATCGACGCGGGTGAGGGCTCCCTGGGGGGATGTCTGGAAGAAGTCGATGCGGTATCGGTAGGCGTTGGCCTGGGTGTTGAGGCCCCGGTCGACGAAGACGGTATCAGCCACACCCGGTTGCAGGCTGGAGGTGATGGCGGTGATCTGGGTGAAGTCGGTGCCGGTGAGTCCGGTAGCGCGGAAAACGCGGTACTGGAAGGGGGCCCCTCCGTCGGCGGGGTTCAGTCCGATGGGTCGTGTCCATCGGACGGTGATCTGCCCGCGCTGGTTGTCGGTGGAGTCGACGGTGACTTGGGTGATGAGGGGGGCCAGCAGGGGCAGGTCCACGCACACACCATCGGACACGACACTCTCACCGCCCAGCGGTACAGGCGGAAAACGAGCCACAATGCGGTAGCTATACTGGATGCCCCGGCGTAGGCCGGTGGTATCGGTAAAGGTGTTGGTGCCGATGGGCACGGTGCCGATGAGGGCGTAGCCGGTGCTGGTCGACAGGCCGGTGGTGCAGGTGCCCGATTGCAGGGGCGCGCACCCTTCCCGACGATAGACCAACATCTCCGAAGTACCCGTGGTGGTGGTTGAAGGCGGAATACAGGTGTATGGATTCCAGCTGAGCCGGATAGCGCGCCCGGTCGCGGTGGCTTGTGGGGTAGCCCGCAAACCTTGCGGCCGGGGGGCAATAATGCGGATACGGAAGCTCTGCAAAGCCGCTAGCTGGGTGGCCGTGCGGCCGGGCACGTCGACTACGCGCGCCAGTACATCGTATTCCTCCTGCCGGATATGGGCACAGGCCGTTTGCCAGCGAATAAGTCCCGTCACAGTGCCACTTTGCGGTTGAGAAATGAGCGTAGCAAAGGGGAGGGGCACAATGGGAGGGTTGTACTGGGTTCCGTCGGGGTTCCGGTTAAAGATACCTCCGAAGGCGGTCAGTTCCAGCCGTTGGCCGTCGGGGTCGGTAGCCCGGATAGGCACTTCGATGAGGCTACCCGCTTCCCGGCACAGGTCGGGGATAGGGTCGAGCAGGGGGCGGTTGTTACGCGAGTCGGTAACAATAATTTGCATGTCGCGGGTGATCTCACCAATGAGTACCCCGTCGCGCCACTCTTCAATGATAAAGGCAATATTGTACTGACCTGCCACCGCTGGCGAATCCCAGCAGAGGTCGCCGGTTGTGGGGTTAATGCCGAGCGTAGCCTGTCCGTTGCGGGCTTCGTTTTGTGCGTTGGGGTCGATACCCCGGGCTGGGTCACGGTAGCCATTCACGGCAAAACCCCGGCAGGGAGCGCCAGTAGTCGACTCCTGCGGAATGGCCATGCGGTAGGCCAGACTGTCACCATCGCTATCGAAGGCGGCCGGGTTGTGGCAAAACCGCTGCCCCGTGCGGGCCGAATCGAGGGGCGGGTTGAGCAGAACGGGGGTTGAGTTCAAACCCAAACCGGCGTTGACCTGAATGGTAGTCCGAATCCAGAATGTGATGTCCTGCGAGGGTTGCCGCAGGTTGATGGTCCGGTCGTTCCGTTTTTCGATAGCTACCGAAATCTGGTACACACCCGGCCCCTGATAGGTGTACCGGAATCGGTAAATGTTGATGGACGTGTTGGAGTTAATGTTCCGCCGAACACTACGGGGAACATTCACAATCGATCCATCACCCAGACAGAAATCAACCGAGTTGGTCTGGTCGGACGCAATTCGTCCGTTCAGCTCATCGAAATACGTGGTCAGGGTAATCTCGTATTCCAGCCGGTTCGGGTCGACCCGGCGGGTCGTGATTTCACCTGCCCGTACGTGGGTAGCGTATGTGAACGTGGGTGCCAGCAGACCCAGCAGCAGTACCAGGCCGAGCCAGTAAGTATATCTTGCGTGCATAGAAGAATAACCAATACGTACTACTCAACGATTGGAGCCGCAAAATGTGTATTTTTTCGACTACTTTAACCTCCTACCACACCGTTCTCCCGGAATAGCTGCACCCAACCCTTGAGCACCACGGGCGGAGCCGAGGGGTCCAGACCCCCAAACCGCACCACCACCTCGTAGTAGTACAAGCCCGAGGGCTGCTCCTGACCCGCGCTGTTGCGCCCATCCCACCGGATCTGCGGGTCCGAGGTGCTGAACACCCGACCCCCCCAGCGGTTGTAGATCACCGTCTCCACCGACACCACAAACACCGAGCAACTGCCCGGCTGCCAGAGGTCGTTGCGCCCGTCGTTGTTGGGGGTGAACACGTTGGGCAACACAAACTGCGGACACACATCCTGACAGACCGTGTTGGAGGCAGGTCCCTCAATGCCGCGTCGGCTCACGGCCGTCACGTAGTAGCAGCCCGCTACGGTGGTCAGGCTCTGGTGGCGGAAGCTGGTGGTGGGCGTGGTGGTAACCAAGCTGAAGCTCTGGGCGGGCCCAGCCAAGCGGCTGTAGTAGAGGTTGTAGCGGTCGGCCGGCTCGCAGCTCTGCCCAGCGGGCGGGTACTGCCAGCGGAGGTTGTTGCTGAAGCTCGTCTGGTTGCAGAGGGCCTGCTGGGTGGCCGGGTCACAGGCGAGTGAGTCCAGACTCAGCCGGGGGGCACAGGGCCGGGTGGTGTCGAGCGGACTGGCGCAGGCGATCTGGGAGTAGTTGAGCAGCAGCCCCCGCACGGCGGTGGTGGAGGTGTAGCGGCCCACCGTCAGCACACGGTAGCAGTAGTTGGAGTCGACCGATAGCGAGAGGCTCTGCACACCGGCCAGGGTGGAATTGCCCGTGTCGGTGTAGCGGTAGGGCTGCCCTTGAACGGGCACGCGGGCGACCTCGACGAGGGGCCCGGCCGTACCGCGCCGGGATCGGAAGACGACGTGGGTCTGGTTGTCGTTAGACCAGGGGGTGTTGGTGGCCCAGGTGAGCTCAATCTGGCGCAGGGCCGGGTTGAGGGTAAGCCGTGGGCTGGCGGCCGGTTCGGTGGCATCGACGCGGGTGAGGGCTCCCTGGGGGGAAGTCTGGAAGAAGTCGATGCGGTATCGGTAGGCGTTGGCCTGGGTGTTGAGGGGCTGTGCTGCGGTGCCCCGGTCGACGAAGACGGTATCGGCCACACCCGGCTGCAGGCTGGAGGTGATAGCGGTGATCTGGGTGAAGTCGGTGCCGGTGAGTCCGGTAGCGCGGAAAACGCGGTACTGGAAGGGGGCTCCTCCGTCGGCGGGATTTAGTCCGATGGGTCGTGTCCATCGGACGGTGATCTGTCCGCGCTGGTTGTCGGTGGAGTCGACGGTGACTTGGGTGATGAGGGGGGCCAGCAGGGGCAGGTCTACGCACACACCATCGGACACGACGCTTTCCCCGCCCGCTGGCAACGCATAGCGAGCCACAATGCGGTAGCTATACTGGATGCCCCGGCGCAGGCCGGTGGTATCGGTAAAAGTGTTGGTGCCGATGGGCACGGTGCCGATGAGGGCGTAGCCGGTGCTGGGCGATAGGCCAGTGGTGCAGGTGCCCGATTGCAGGGGCGCGCAGCCTTCCCGACGATACACCAACATGCGGGTGCTGTCGGTAGAGGGGCTTGTGGGTGGGAGGCAGGTGTATGGATTCCAGCTGAGCCGGATAGCGCGCCCGGTCGCGGTGGCTTGTGGGGTGGCCCGCAACCCCTGCGGCCGGGGGCCTACAATGCGGATGCGAAAACTCTGCAAGGCTGCCAGCTGAGTGGCTGTTCGGCCGGGAAAATCGACCGCGCGGACGAGCACGTCGTATTCCTCCTGCCGGATATGGGCACAGGCCGTCTGCCAGCGTATTTGCCCATTGGCCGGGCTTGTCTGCGGTTGTGCGACCGAAATAAGTGCGCCAAAGGGTGGGGGTACAATAGGCGGATTGTACGGAACACCCTCGGGGTTTCGATTGAAGATACCCCCAAAGGCGGTCAGTTCCAGCCGTTGGCCGTCGGGGTCGGTAGCCCGGATAGGCACTTCGATGAGGCTGCCCGCTTCCCGGCATAGGTCGGGGATAGGGTCGAGCAGGGGGCGGTTGTTACGCGAGTCGCTCACGAAAATCTGCATATCGCGGGTGATTTCGCCAATAAGTACCCCGTCGCGCCATTCTTCCACGATAAAGGCAATATTGTATTGACCCGCCTGAGCCGGAGAGTCCCAGCAGAGGTCGCCGGTGCGGGCGTTAATCGATAATGAGGCCGGGCCTGTATTGGCTTCGTTGCGCGGATTAGGCCCAACAATTGAGGGGTCGCGGTAGCCGTTTATGTTGAAACCCCGGCAAATGGCTCCGGGGTTTGCTTCCTGCGGAACGGCCATGCGGTAGGCGAGACTGTCGCCGTCGCTATCGAAGGCGGCCGGGTTATGGCAAAACCGCTGTCCAATGCGGGCCGAATCGAGGGGCGGGTTGAGCAGAACGGGGGTTGAGTTTAAACCCAGCCCGGCATTGACCTGGATCGTGGTTCGAATCCAGAACGGAATATCGAGCGAGGGTTGCCGCAGGTTGATGGTTTGATCGTTGCGGTTAATGATAATCGCCGAAATCTGGTACACACCCGGCCCCTGATAGGTGTACTCGAACTGGTAAATATTGACCGACGTATTGGGGTTGATGTTGTTCCGGGAAATACGACGGACGTTGAGCGTCGTGCCATCACCGAGGCAAAAGGCAACCTCGTTGGCGTCGTCGGCTGCCAGGCGGCCGTTGCGTTCATCGAAATAAGCCGTTAGGGTAATCTGGTAGCGAAGGGCGCTGCCGGGGATTCGGCGGGTTGTGATTTCGCCCGCCCGTACGTGGGTAGCGTATGTCCATGTTGGGGGCAACAACAGCAATACCCCTATTCCTAACCAAAATGTATAACGTGTGAGCATAGAAGAAAACCGACAGGTATTCTTCTAACGGCAAGGTGTAAAAAAGTGTATGTGGGCGAAAGGGAAAAGGGAAAAAGGAGGAAAGGAGTAGAGGGAGGAAGGAGGAGAGGAGGAAAGGAAGGGTTTTCTTTTTCCCTTCTCCTTTCCTCCTCTCCTCCTTCCTCCCTTAATACAACACCCACGTGTCTTTGCCGCCACCGCCCTGCGAGGAGTTGACGACCAGCGAGCCTTTGCGGAGGGCTACGCGGGTTAGGCCGCCGGGAATCACGTTGATGTCTTCGCCGTAGAGGATGTACGGGCGAAGATCCACGTGCCGTCCCTCGGCGCCGTTGCCAACCAGACACGGCACCCGCGACAGGGAGATCGTCGGCTGTGCAATGTAGTTGCGCGGGTTTTCGCGGATTTTCCGGCGGAACAGATCGTGATCTTCGGCAGTGGCTTTGGGACCAATCAGCATCCCGTAGCCACCCGCTTCGTTGGCCTCTTTCACTACCAGCTGGGCAATATTGTCGAGCACGTATTCGCAGTCTTCGGTTTCGCCACAGATGTAGGTCCGCACGTTTGGGATAATCGGATCTTCGCCCAGATAGTACTTCACAATGCGGGGTACGTAGGCATAAATCACCTTATCGTCGGCTACGCCGGTACCGGGCGCATTGGCAAGGGCCACCCGGCCTTTTTTGTACACATCGAACAGGCCGGGTACCCCAATCAGCGACTCCGGGTTGAACGTCTGCGGGTCGAGGAACGTATCGTCGATTCGGCGGTAAATCACGTCGACAATCTGGAATCCTTTCGTCGTACGCATCTTCACGTAACCGCCCGATACCACCAGATCACGGGCATCCACCAGCTCCACGCCCATCTGCTGGGCCAGGTATGAGTGCTCGAAGTAAGCCGAGTTGTAGATGCCCGGTGTCAACACCACCACCGTTGGGTCGGGGCGGTCGGCAATGAACTGAAGCATCTGAAGCAGGCGGGTGGGGTAGTCCGAAACCGGTCGTACGCCCGTGCGGGCCAGCACTTCGGGGAAGGTTTGCTTGCTCAATTCCCGGTTTTCGAGCATATACGACACGCCCGATGGACACCGGAGGTTGTCTTCCAATACCATATACTGTCCGTCGTCGCCCCGAATCAGGTCGGTGCCCGTAATGTGGCACCAGATGTCTTTAGGCGGGCGCAGGCCGATGCAGGGTTGCAGAAAACACTTGCTCGACTCGATGAGGTCGCGGGGCACCACGCCATCGTTCAGAATATGCTGATTGTTGTAAACGTCGTGAATGAACAGGTTGAGGGCCTTAATTCGTTGAATTAGGCCCTGTTCGAGCCGGGCCCACTCGGCCGCTTCGATAATCCGGGGGATAATGTCGATAGGCATGATCCGTTCTGTGCCCTCGCCTTCGGAGTACACATTGAAGGTAATGCCCATGGCCATCAGAGCCCGTTCAGCCGCATGTTGGCGACTCACCAGATCTTCGCGACTGATTTGCTCCACCCGACGCCGAAACACTTCGTAGCCGGGCCGTACCTGCCCATCGGCAGTGAACATCTCGTCGTAAAAATTCTCCAGGCCGTAGTCCGAAAATGAAAACGTGGTGGACTGCCCCTGAGTTTGAATCATTGAGCCAAGTTGTTGCGATTGAAACTGCATGTGGGAATCGTTGTTTGCCGAACAATATACGGCATTGTGGGGTAAGGGCCAAATTTATACCCTATGTGAATGGCTATGAGCCAGTTGTTGTTGAACTGGGCGGGCTTATTGGGCAAACCGCTTCAGGGCCTGGTACACGCGGTGGGTGGGTAGCCCCATGACCGTGTAAAACGAACCTTCGAGCCGGTCGATACCCACTAACCCGATAAAGTCCTGCGCGCCGTACGACCCTGCCTTATCGAAAGGCGCACACTCGCGGATGTAATACCGAATTTCGTCGTCGGTGAGGGGGGCAAAAAAGACCGTCGTTTCGTCGGTAAACGATTCCATACCCTCGGGCGAGAGCAGACACACTCCCGTACGCACCCGGTGACTCCGCCCCGCCAAACTGCGCACCATTCGGAACGCGTCCGCTTCGTCGGCTGGTTTGTTGAGCACCTCGTTGTCGAGAATCACCACGGTATCGGCGCACAAAACGAGCCGGTTGCCGAGGTCAGCCGCGAACTGCTCCGCTTTCTGGCGAGCCAGATATTCGGCTACGTCATCCACGGGCATGTCGGCCGGAAAATGCTCGTCGGTAGGGCGGGTTTCAATCGTGAATACAAAGCCCGCGTCGGTCATGAGTTGTTTCCGGCGGGGCGACCCAGAGGCCAATACAAGCGGATATTTGAGTGAAATCATGGTCTCAAAGATAGCGACATGGCGGAAACAGATTGCCCTCAGGGGCGGGTATGGGTCGCCGTCAACCGAAAAAAAACAGGCCTAATCGTGCGGCTCGTCTGCTCATGTCCCTATTTTACGCACCCAAATTCAAACCCTCGTGCCAACTCCCCCGACCTCGCTTTCAAATACCCACCTGTTGGTGATTGTACTGGCTCAGTTTGCGGGTACCTCGCTGTGGTTTGCCGGCAATGCCATTCTGCCCGACATTCAGCCGTTGCTTGCTTCTTCGTCGTTGAATGGCTGGATTACATCGGCCGTGCAATTGGGGTTTATAAGCGGCTCATTGCTCTACGCCCTGCTAGCCATTCCAGATCGCTACCCCACAGTACAGGTGTTTCTGGTGTCGGTGCTGTTGGCGGCACTGTGCAATGTCGGGCTATTGCTGCTTCCGTTACAGCCTCTGACGGTGTTGTTGAGCCGGTTTGGTACCGGATTGTTTCTGGCGGGCGTGTACCCGGTGGGCATGAAAATCGCGGCCGACTGGTTTCGGCCGGTGCTGGGTCGGGCTATGGGGTTTCTGGTGGGGGCACTGGTACTGGGCACGGCTCTTCCGCATCTGATTCGCGGGTTAGGGCAGTCACTTTCGTATGGGGCAGTGTTGGTGGTGGTGAGTGGTTTGGCTGTTGCGGGTGGGGTAGCGCTGGCTTTGGTAGTACCTTCTAAACCTGTTCTGCTGACCCACCATCGGTTCGACCGGCGGGCGTTTGCCTTACTCTGGCAACCCTCGGCCCTGCGGGCGTCGGTACTGGGGTATATTGGGCATATGTGGGAGCTGTATGCCGTATGGGCCTTTTTGCCTACGGTTTTGGTCTTATATGCACGGTTACACCCATCGGTGGCCATCAACCCGTCGGTCTGGGCGTTTGGGGGGATTGCGGCTGGTTCTCTGGGATGTACGCTGGGCGGTATGGCCGCCGGGCGGCTGGGTAGTGGCCGGGTGGCACTGGGGCAGTTGGCCGTGTCGGGTGGGTGCACGCTGTTGCTCCCGTTTATGATACAAACCCCACCGATTGTGTTTGGCATATACCTGCTCGTGTATGGTGCCACCATCGCGGGCGATTCTCCGCAACTCAGCACATTGGTTTCTATCCATGTACCCGCCGAAGTCCGGGGGAGTTTGCTTACACTCGTTACCTGTATCGGCTTCTCAATCACGATTATTTCCATTCAGGCGCTGGCCTATTTATTCGACCGTAGCGGGGGCTCCATCTGGTCGTTCTGGCTCCTGGTGCCCGGCCCCGTTCTGGGCGTGTGGAGCTTGCGAACGGTTGCCAGAAAATAAGTATATTTCCTTTTTACTTTTCAAAACGAATGACAATTCGAACGGCTACTCCTGCCGATGCCGAGTCGTTGGCTCGACTCTCGGCTGTTACCATGCGCGAAGCGTTTGGGCCTCCTTTCAATCCAATAGAGTGGGTAGATGCGTACATTGACCAATCGCTCACGGTGCCTCAGCTGGAACAGGAGCTTACCGACCCCAGCTCTACGTTTTTTGTGGCCGAAGGAGCTGAAGGTGAGTTGATAGGCTTTGCTAAAGTGCGTAAACAACGCCCTCCTCGCCGAATGACTGAGCGGAATGCGCTGGAAATTCAGCGCATTTATCTACTGCAAAAGCATACGGGTGGTGGCCGGGGCCGGCAACTGATGGAACATTGCCTTCAGTTTGCGCGGAACAATGGCTACAAGGCCGTGTTTTTGGGGGTTTGGGAGCGCAATGAACGTGCCCAACAGTTTTATAGTCATCTGGGTTTTAAACCTTTTGGGTGGCATTATTTCCAATTCGGGCCCGACCGGCAGCGTGACATTTGGATGCAAAAACCGTTATAAGTTCGTGAATAGCTATTACGCAGACAGACTTTGTAGAAACCAATGGGCCTTTGCCCTGTTGGTCATAGTCTGTTTGTGTACTGGCGCGCAGGCCCAAACGCCCGACTCTACCGACCGCCGTCGCCCACCGGCCGATTCGCTGGCTACGGCCCGGTCGCGGATGATGGCCGACAGCATGCTCCAAAGCAATGACAGCCTGTTTTACACGCGATTCAAGCAGAATATGTACAAACGACGGCTGACCCGGCAGCTGTACGATGCCTTGTTTCGGGATGTGTATAACAGCCGGAGTCGCACAGGGGAGGTGAGCACGATTGATGCCAACCCGTTTGCCGAGTTTGAAGGGCGGGTGATTGGAACCATTCATATCCGGCGGCTCGATGTGTTCGGGCAGAGTGTGTACGACACGCTCCGGCAGTCGCGCAATTGGGTCGAACGGGTGGCGAGTAGTCTGCACGCCAATACCCGCGAAGGCATTATCCGCCGTTCGTTTCTGCTCATCCGCGAGGGTGACCTGGTCGATCCGGACGTGTTGAAAGATAACGAGCGACTCCTCCGAACGACGCCCATCTTTCATGATGCCCGGATTTTGGTGGTTCCCCGACCCGGTAGTCGGCAGTTTGTCGATGTGTACGTAATCACGCAGGATGTCTGGTCACTGCTGCCGGGCGGGGGCTTCGGGGGGCTCAATAACTTTAGCATCGAACTCGATCAGCGTAATTTTCGGGGGGTGGCCCATCAGCTCTACAACCGGTTCAGTTACAACACGACCCGGCCGGGGCAGAAAGTAGAGTATCAGGGGCGTTATGCCATTCCGTACGTGAATATTCTGGGTGTACGGACATTTCTGACGGCGCAGGCCGACTTTATCTACCTGCGCGACATCAAGCAGATGTCGTTCAAGCTGTACCGCCCTTTTATTACGCCGGATACCAAATACGCGGGTTCTCTTGAACTGAATAACACCCGCCTGAACAGCCGCTATTTCGACGAGCGCGACAGTGCCCGGTTTGTGGGGCTCAATTACAATTTTCTGGATATCTGGATCGGGCGGGCTTTTCGGGTCAACTGGGGCGGCTCCGATGCACTTACCCGTAACCGGCTCGTGATTGCCGGGCGGGTAACCCGGTACGAATACCTCGACCGGCCGCCTGTTACGGCCGATAGCAATCAGTTGTATCAGAATAGCCGCACGGCTCTGTTCAGTGTGGGATACTCGCAGCGCCGGTACGTACGCGACGTACTCATTTATGGCTTTGGGCGTACGGAAGACGTACCCATCGGGAGTCTGGTTTCGTTTGTCGGCGGAATCGACAATGCCGAACTGGGTGAGCGGCTCTACACGGGATTTAATTTCTCCCGAGGGCAGTATCTGCGCAACATCGGGTACCTCTATGGCCTGGTAAATGTAGGCGGGTACTACCGGTCGGCCAAGGTGGAGCAAGGGGTGTTTTCGGTGATTGGCAATTATTTCAGTCCCTTGCACAAAACCACCTGGGGTAACATGCGGCATTTTTTGAACGTCCGGCTTACGTACGGTACCCACCGCTTCAACAATGAATTTATCATGCTGAGCGGCCGGGAGGGAATCGGTATCAACAACGATGCCCTGCGGGGTACCAAACGGCTACTGATCGGGTACGAGAACGTTTTGTTTTCTAAACTCGACGTGGCCGGGTTCCGGGTAGCCATTGTTACCTTCGCCAATTTTGGGTTAGTCAGTTACCCCAATCGTTTACTGGTACAAAGCCCCCTGTACCAGGCATACGGCATCGGATTTCGGTTCCGTAACGAAAATCTGGCCTTCAATAGCTTTCAGTTTCGGCTGGCTTACTACCCGAATATTCCGAACAATCGGAATGAGATTCGGTACAATTTCGAAGGTATTTCGGGCCTTCGCTTCCGAGATTTCGATATTGCGGCCCCCGAAATAGTGCCGTTCCGCTGAGTCCCTGGCCAACTTTTTGCTTAAAGTTGAGCGGGTGGGAACAAAAAATCTTTCGTTTGGTGTTGATACATTAAATGTAATAACATTATATTTGTGCCATCAACTCAATTAAACCACCCAACCCCGAACATGTCCATAGAAACAGACATCAGGCAGTCGGCATTTAGTTCGCCGTATCACCGGGTGGTGGTCAATGTGTTGTATAGCGGCAACTGGATCAACCATGAGCAGATGCGGATTCTGAAGCCGTTTGGTATCACGCAGCAGCAGTATAATGTATTACGGATTTTGCGGGGCCGTTCTCCGCAGCCGGTGAAGGTAAACGAGATTACTGAGCGTATGCTCGATAAAATGTCGAACGCGTCGCGGCTGGTAGATAAGCTCGTTGTGAAAAAACTGGTGGTACGAACCGAGTGTCCGAGCGATCGGCGGGCAGTCGATATTGTAATTACCCAGAAAGGCCTTGACCTTTTGCAGCGGATTGATACCCGGCAGCGTGAGTGGGAGGCCGAAATTCACCAACACCTGACACCCGAAGAAGCTACCGTGCTGAGTGGATTGCTCGATCGGTTACGCGGTTCCGAATAGCATAACATCAACACCCCTTTTAATAGTCAACATTACCAACCTCCAAACAAAAAAAGTAAACAAGATGAAAACACGTCAATTCCTCGCTGGTCTGGTTGCAGTAGCCGTAGTGGCTGGTACCTCAGCTTTTGTTGGTCCTGTTAAGAAGGCCGCTACCTACAAAGTAGATACGCAGAAGAGCGTTCTGAACTGGGAAGGCAAAAAAGTAACGGGTCAGCACAACGGTGCCGTGAAGTTCAACGGTGGCTCTCTGATCGTAGACGGCAGCAAGCTGACGGGCGGTACGTTTGAGTTCGATATGAACAGCATCACCTGCGCCGACCTGACCGACGCTGGCTACAACGCCAAGTTTATCGGCCACATGAAGTCAGAAGATTTCTTCAACACGGCGAAGTTCCCCACCTCGAAGTTTGTCATCACGAAAGTAACTCCCAAAGGCGGTAACAAATTCGACATCACCGGTAACATGACCATCAAGAACATCACCAACCCAGTGACGTTCCCGGCTACGGTTACTATGAACGGAAACAGCATTTCGGCTGAAGGCAAGGCAACCCTTGATCGGACGAAGTATGATATCCGGTACGGTTCGAAGTCATTCTTCGAGAACATTGGCGACAAAGCTATCTACGACGATTTCGCCGTTGAAATCAAGATGGTCGCTTCAAAATAAGTTAAGTTCCAGATTACCTACCTATGAGAAGCCAAACGGCCCGGGCATATTGCCCGGGCCGTTTTGTATGTGGGTATTTATGGTTTATGGTTCTTAGTTTTTAGTTAAGAGTTTAAGGGTGGTGTTACCCAAAACCAAAAACAAAGAACCATAAACCATAAACCCGTTAGCTATTCAACACCTGACGCCCTTGCTCCAGGGCTGCGGCCAAGCCGCCCGCGTCGGAACCACCCGCCGTGGCAAAAAATGGCTGACCACCGCCCCCGCCTTTGATGTTGCGGGCGAGGTCTTTCACCACCTGACCGGCATGCAACCCTTTGCCGTGAATCAAGCTGTCGGGCAGCATAACGGCCAACTGAGGTTTGCCATTGATATCGGCACCGAGTACTAACGCCAGATTGTCGACTTTCGCTTTCAGGTCGTAGGCCAGTTGCTTGAGGGCATCGGCCGACGGGACAGATACCAGCTCAACCAGCGTGCTGTAGCCCGATTCGGTGGTTTGTACTTTGCTCAAAAGCTGCTCCTTTACCTGCTGCACTTTTTCGTTTTCGAGGGCCTCAATTTTTTTGAGGAGCGCGTTGCGTTCATCCTGTAGGGCCTGAACGGCTTTCACCACGTCTTTGGGGGCCTTAAGCAGTTCTTTCAACTGGTCCAGAATTGCACCTTGCTCATTCAGCAGGGCCAGGGCACCCTCCGATGTTTTGGCTTCAATCCGACGAACCCCCGTCGATACCGAGCCTTCCGACGTGAGTTTGAAGAGACCGATCTGACCGGTGGCCGGTACGTGGGTACCTCCGCAAAGCTCGACCGAATAGTTGGGGTCGAATGTAATGACCCGGACAAAATCGCCGTACTTTTCCCCGAACAGCGCCATAGCACCCAGAGCTTTTGCCTGTTCGATGGGTACATTCCGCTTTTCGTCGAGGGCGATATTCTCGCGGATTTTCGCGTTTACAATGGTCTCCACCTGCTCTAGTTCGGCATCGGTCATTTTCTGGAAATGACTAAAGTCGAAGCGGAGGGCGTCGGGGCCAACGTACGAGCCTTTTTGCGCTACGTGCGTACCCAGCACATCGCGCAGGGCTGCGTGTAGCAGGTGCGTAGCCGAGTGGTTGCTGCTGGTCAGCGTCCGGCGGCTTGCATCAACTTTGGCCGTGACTTGAGTGCTTCCGTCAGCAATTAGCTGCTCAATGCGGCTGTCATTAGTGATCAGAATCGACAGATCGTTTTCCTTCTTCGTGTCCAGAATTTGAATCGTAATCCCCTCACCGTTTGCTGCCTGCTGCCCACTGCTACTGCTGACTATTAATTGCCCTGTATCGCCAATCTGACCACCCGATTCGGCATAGAACGGCGTGGGGTCGATCACGATCTGGTACTGCGTGCCCTGTTTGTTTTGCACCTTGCGGTACTTCACAATCTGGGCGGATGCTTCGGTTTGGTCGTATCCTACAAATTCAATTTTGTCGACTTCGTTCACGTCGATCCAGTCGCCGGCCGAGGTAGTGGCATCTTTCCGCGAACGGGCTTTTTGTTCGGCCAAGGCCTTTTCAAAACCGGCCTGGTCAATGCTTAGGCCTTTTTCGCGAGCTACCAGTGCCGTAAGGTCGGCGGGGAAACCGAAGGTATCGTTTAGCTCGAACACAGTCTCGCCAGGGATAACCGACTTGCCTTCGCTCGTCAGCAGCCCGATAATCTGATCCAGACGTGTGAGGCCGGTGCCGAGGGTACGCAAAAACGCAATCTCCTCTTCCCGGATTACCGTAGCCACGAAGTCCTGCTGCGCTTTCAGTTCGGGGAACACACCGTCGAACTGATCGGCCAGTACCGGTACGAGTTTGGTCATAAACGGCTCCGTAAAGCCCAGATACGAGTAGCCGTAGCGGATAGCCCGGCGCAGAATCCGCCGGATTACGTAACCCGCTTTGGCATTGCTCGGCACGAGCCCGTCGGCAATGGCGAACGAAACGGCCCGGATGTGGTCGGCGATGACGCGCATGGCCACGTCTGACTTATCCATTTTACCGGTGTACGTTTTGCCCGAGAGGCTTTCAATCACGGCAATGGTTCCCGTAAATACGTCGGTGTCGTAGTTCGATTGCTTGCCTTGAATGGCCATGCACAGGCGCTCAAAACCCATACCCGTGTCGACGTGCCGGGCGGGGAGTTCTTCCAGCGAGCCATCGGCCTTCCGGTTGAACTGCATGAACACGTTGTTCCAGATTTCGACTACCTGCGGGTGGTCGGCGTTGACCAGTTCACGACCTGGCGTTTGGGCTACCTCTTCGGCCGAGCGGAGGTCGATATGAATTTCGGAGCAGGGACCGCAGGGACCGGTATCGCCCATCTCCCAGAAATTGTCTTTTTTATTGCCGAGAATGATTCGACTCTCGTCACCAACAATGCCTTTCCAGATATCCCACGACTCCTGATCGAACGGTACATTGTCTTTTTCGTCGCCCTTAAACACCGACACATAGATGCGGTCTTTGGGCAGTTTGTAAACCTCCGTCAGCAGTTCCCACGACCAGGCAAGGGCTTCTTTCTTGAAGTAATCACCAAACGACCAGTTGCCGAGCATTTCGAACATGGTGTGGTGGTACGTATCGAAGCCGACATCTTCCAGGTCATTGTGTTTTCCCGAAACACGGAGGCATTTCTGGGTATCGGCCACGCGCTTAGACGGTGGGGTGCCGTTGCCGAGGAAAAAATCTTTAAACTGCGCCATGCCCGAGTTGTTGAACATCAGCGTCGGGTCGTTTTTGGCAACGAGTGGGGCTGAGGAAACAATCAGGTGGCGTTTGCTTTCAAAGAAGTCTAAAAACTGCTGGCGAATTTCACGGGAGGTCATGCAATCTTGTTGTTGTAATTCGGCAAATTTACGGTAAAAATGGGGGATAGGAACGCGGATTTAACGGATGTAGCCCATTTGCCCGGATTTTTAGGTAAAAAGTTAAAAATCACGTTCGTGTTGCTCCATCGCTCCATGTTCCATCCATTTCGTCATGCAAACCCCTAGGAAACTCTATTACACCATCAAAGAAGTGGCCGAACGGTTTGGGGTAAAAACCTCCAAACTGCGTTTTTATGAACAGGAGTTTCCGTCCCTGAAACCCAAAAAGAACAGTGCCGGCGACCGTGTTTATACGCAGGAAGATATCGACCATCTTGGCGAAATCTTCGAACTGGTCGAGGGGAAAGGGCTTAAGCTACCTGCCGCCCGCGCGTTTCTCAAACAGAAAAATAGTCGGCTCGACGAGACCCGTCAGCACATTCAGAAACTCGAAAATCTAAAGGCGTTTCTGATTCAGATGCGGGATGAGCTGTGATAGGTTTGGCGGAACCAGCCTGTACTATAAACCTTTCACAAGCGCCAAAACCAGATTGGCTGAGTTGCGGGCGGCCGTGGGGTAAAACGCCCGAATGTCGAGATGCGCTTCCGCATCGGCCCGGTCGCTCAGGCTCCGAATGACCAGCAGCGGAGTTTTTAGCTGGTAGCAGACCTGCGCCACGGCGGCCCCTTCCATTTCGGTGGCATCGGCATTATGATCAGCACGGAGCTGTTTCACCTTTGCAGCCGACGACACAAACTGATCGCCCGTGACAACGGTGCCCACCAACACCCGCACCGGGCGCGTTGATACCTGCCCGTTGGCGAGCGGAATACCCTCAAACTTTACCTTATCGGCTACCTTGATGGCGCGTTGCATCAGGCCCGAATCGGCCGGAAAGTAGCGCGGGTTCAGCACCTTCGTGAGCGGGTTCAGTGTTTGTGTGGTTGGGGTAGCCAATTGGTTCAGCGAGTTGAAATCGTGGTGGGCGGTTTGCCCCGCAATCACAATGTCGCCGGGTTGGAGATCGGGGTTGGTTCCACCCGCAATGCCCGTGAAAATGACGCGTGCTGGTTTGAAATAATGCAGCAGTAGGGTAGTTGTCATTGCCGCGTTGACCTTACCAATACCTGTTTCGGCCACCACCACGTTCTGGTTCCCAATACGACCCGTAGTGAATTCAATACCACTGAGACTCATGGACTGAGGGTTACTCAGGTTTTGTTTGACCAAAGCTACCTCTGCCCCGAAGGCCCCCAGTAGCGCGGTAACGGGTTGCTGGGTATTGGGCTGGCCGTAGGCGGTCTGGGTAAGCATAAACAAAGCAATCAGGAGCGTTTTGAAAAGCTGCATTGATCTAAAATAAAAGTAAGGAGGTGCAAAATTCGCCATTATAATCGGTAGCAGACACGGTGTTTCACCGACATTGTTTATCGGCTTCCTGCCGGGCCTGCTCATCGCCAGCCGAGCGCCCGCGGGCCCAGGCCTCGCAGGCTTTGGCCCGGTTGCCGGTGAGCAGATAGGCCCGGCCCAGATACGTGTATAGGCCATCGACGGAGGCATCGAGTCGCTCGGCCTGTTGCAGGGCGGGCAGAGCCTCGGCCGGGTTGTTTTTGTCCAGATGGTAAAGGCCCAGATTGCGGTGTGCCCACGCATTCTGATCGTCGCGTCGAATCGACTCCTGGAGTAGGGGCAGGGCTTCGTCGGGGCGCTTCAGCATCAGTAGCAGGTAGGCTTTATTGTTGAGGTAATACGGCTGACCGGTTTGGGCTGTCAGAGCCCGCTCCACCAGCGTCAGGGCCTCGGTGTACCGCCCCTCGCGGGCCAGCAACAGGCTTTGGTTGTTCAGGGCCTCGGGTTGGTTGGGGTTTAGTTTGAGGGCTGCCGTGAGGTCGGCTTTGGCGGCTTCGTATTGTTTCTGATTGAAGAACAGAGCCCCTCGATTGGTGAGGGCTTCGGTGTTGCGTGGGTCGAGCTGAATGGCCCGGTCGTAGGCGGCCTGCGCCATCGAGAGGTTGTTGAGTCGCGTATACGTATCGCCCAGGCGGGTCTGGAAAAAAGTAGAGTCGCGGTACGTTTTTTCAATCCGTTGGAGGTCGGTCAGGCTGCCGTTGGGGTCGCCGGTTTCGAGCCGCACCTCCGCCCGGTTAAAATAGGCGGCTTCGAACTGGGGGTCGGTTTCAATCGCTTTGGTGTAATCGGCAAGGGCCCCTTCGCGGTCGCCATTACGGAACCGGGCCAGCCCCCGGTTGCTGTAGGCATCAGCAAAATCGTCTTTTTTCTCAATCGCTTCGGTATAAAACCGAATAGCCTCGCGGTACTCGCGTTTCTGCAATTGCACGTTGCCCCGCAGAAAGAACTGAGCGGCTTCGTCGGTTTTATCGGCGCAGGAAACCGTCAACAGCCCGAGAGCAAACAGAAGAATAAGTGCTTGCAGCGAAGAAACATACTTTTTTGGCCTGAATAGGCCGGGTTGGCGGTGGTTTACTACATTTGCCCGCTCGGCAGCTGGCGTAACGTGAGCCGGTTGCCCTGTTTCATTTTCCATTTTCCCTGTTTTCGTATGCGTTATCTCAACGACATTCCGCACCCGCATTTTCGGATCGGGCTGTATGCCTGGAACAACAAGTATATCCTTAAAATTGAAGTAGGTCTGCTTGAGCAGACCTACAAAATTAGTGAAACCGACGTGCTCGACCCCGAACAACTGCCAAATTTGGTCGATGAGGCTTTTCTGGAAACCGTAGCCCGGCGGTTTGCCGAGATGGACGCCGACTGGCGGGCCACCGCCGAACGGCACGAGTTTGATTAAAGCACCAGAAACTGGCTCAGGTAATTACGGGCTGTGAGAATAGCCGTGCGAACGTCTTCAGGGCTGCCTTCGTAGGCTTTATCTTCGACTTCGATGCAGATCGGGCCCCGGTACCGCACATCGGTGAGGGCCGCGAAAAAGTCGCGCCAGCGTACGTCGCCCAGGCCGGGGAGCTTGGGTGAGTGGTACTCCAGCGGGTTTGCCATGATACCAACCCGATCCAGCTTGTCGCGGTAGAGTTTTACGTCTTTCAGGTGGATATGGTGGAGCCGGTCGCGGTACTGGTAGATGGGTTTTACTTCGTCCATCATCTGCCAGATCATGTGGCTGGGGTCGTAGTTGAGGCCCAGCGCCCGCGACGGGATAATCTCAAACATGCGATCCCAGATGGCGGGGGTGGTGGCAAGGTTTTTACCGCCCGGCCACTCATCGTCGGTAAACCACATCGGGCAGTTTTCAATCCCGATTTTCACGTTGTTCTCTTCTGCCACCTTTACAATGGCGGGCCAGTGTTCGGCGTACAGCTTCAGGTTGTCGGTAATGCTGAGCGAGGGGTTACGCCCAATGAACGTGTTGACCACCGGAATACCCAGCTGGGCAGCCGCCCGGATTACCTGTTTGATATGTTCGCGGTAAAATTCGGCCTGTTCGGGGTTGGGATCGAGGGGGTTGGGGTAATAACCGAGGCCCGAAATCGACACGCCGTATTGACCGGTCAGGTGATGTACCAGACCCGGATTGAGGTTATTGACGTCGATATGCGTCACGCCCGCGTAGCGTCGGGCATCGGCGTTGCCGGTGGGCCAGCACATCACTTCAACACACTTAAACTGGTGTTCGGAGGCAAATTTCAGTACGTTGTTCAGATCGTAATCGGGCAGAATCGCTGAAACAAAGCCAAGGTGGAGCATAGTACAGGAGATAGGAGTGAGTAAATAGGAGTGAGTAGGTCTGCCTGCCCACTCCGGGGCACTTAATTCGGCAAATATAGGGTAAATGTAGCACCCTCGCCGGGTTGGCTGGTAGCCGTAATGGCACCACCGTGATTGATGGCGACTTTTTCGCAGATGGCCAGCCCGATACCTGTGCCAGCAAAGGTGCTCTTGCCGTGCAGACGTTGGAATACCTGAAAAATACGGTCGAGGTATTTCTGGTCGAAACCGATACCATTGTCCGATACATCTACTCGGTAATACGCGTCGGCGGCCCGTGCTGGTTTAATGCCCGGCGGCAAATCGGTGGTCTGTACAACCTGGCTAGTCACCGTGATGCGAGGGGGTAAAAAATGGCCATCCACGTCGGTCTGCCGGAATTTGAGCGCATTACTCAACAGGTTCATAAACAGTTGGCCAAGCTGCGAGCGGTCGCCCAATACGGTTGGGAGTGGGTCGAGCGTGATTTCGGCGCCGGTTTCTTCAATGACCATATCGAGGTCGCTCAACACCGTTTTTACAATCTCCGTGAGCGATACCGGCCCCGAAATATCCTGCCGGGTCGAGATGCGGGAATACGTGAGCAGGTCGTTAATCAGAATTGACATTCGGCCCGCAGCGGTCCGCATTCGGTTGAGGTGTTCAACACCCTCGCCAAGTGCTTTGCCATGATAGGTCTGGAGTAAATCGCCAAACGACTGAATTTTGCGCAGGGGTTCCTGCAAATCGTGCGAGGCCACGTACGCAAATTGTTGCAGATTCTGATTGGAGCGTTCGAGGTCCTGAATAAGGGCTTTGAGCTGTTGCGTACGTTCCTCTACCTGTTGTTCGAGGGCCATTTGCGTCTGCCGCTGTTCAGTAACATCCTGGGCGGTGCCGGTCATCCGAACGGGGCGGCCGGTTTTGTCGAAATACGTTTTTCCCACAGCTCGCACCTGCCGTTGCTGACCGGTTTTGTAGTGGATGACCGTGAACTCAACATCGATAGCACCGCCCGTATCCGGCCGAAGCGCGCGGGCAATCGCCTGTTCTATCCGCTCCTGGTCGGCCGGGGCAATGGGATTGTAACCTGTATTGTGCACCGTTTCGTTGCCTTCAAAACCGAACCAGGCCCAAAGCCGCTCGGAGTAGGTCATGTGGCGGGTGCCAGCTTCCCAGTTCACGTCCATGTTCCAGGTAGCCAGTTCGGCGAGTTCGATGGCCCCGCGGAGTGAGGCTTCGGCTTCTTCGACCCGCTGTTTGGCCACCGCCAGATCGGTTACGTCAGCGGCTGTGCTCATGACACCGTACACCTGCCCGTTGGCATCGAACAAGGGGGTGAAATTGTAATTATAGTACGTGACTTTGGGTGTGCCCTGGTTATGTAAAACAAGCCGGCTATTTTGGGCGTGGTAGGAGATACCCGTAGTGAACACCTGGTCGAGCTGTTCGAATATCTGCTGGCCTTGCAGTTCGGGGAGTACGTCGGCGTAGCGTTTGCCGATCACGTCGTTGCCTTTGCCCCAGGCATCGATAATCGACTGGTTGGCCAGCTGAATCCGCATATCCCGCCCCACGTACACCCCAATTGGGAAGGGCGCGCTGTTGACCAGGCTGCGCAGATTCTGTTCGCTTTGCTCGATGGCCTGCCGGGCCTGAAGCTGGGGTGTCACATCCTGAATGATACCGTTGATGGTTACCGGAACCCCGTCGACAAAGGTCACCTCTCCAATGCTCCGCAGGTGCCGTACAGGTTGGTCCGCTTCTTCGGCCAGGCGGTACGTAATGTCATGGTGGCTGTCAGCCTCTGACCGCAGCGAATCCGTGATAACCTGCTCCACACGAGGCCAATCGCCGGGGTGTATTTTCTGGTAAATCAGGCTCATGGGGTTCGAAGCCGTTTCGAGATTCATCCAGTCGCGGATATTCTCGGAGAAATGGCCCGTTGCTGAAGCCAGATCAATTCGGTACGTACCCATGTGCGCCATTTCGAGCGCATTCTGGAGGTAGGCTTTCTGTTGGGTCAGCTCCTGCTGAATCTGTACCTGTCCGGTCACGTCGACGGCAATGTCCAGAATGGCGTACACCTCACCGGCTTCGTCGAAGAGTGGTGTGTAGGTGATGTTGTAATAGTTGTGGGTTAGCTGGCCGTTCTGAACAATTTTTACGAGCGAATCGTAACTCTTAAACTGCTTTCCGGTGGTTCGTACGCCCTCCAAAATATTCAGGAACGGTTGGTTTTCCGTGACCAGTTCGGGCATGACCTCCCGCAGGGGTTTGCCCACAATGTCGGGTCCTTTGCCCACAATGTCGATAAAGGCCTGATTGGGCAACTCCACCACCAGATCGGGCCCTCTGAACACCCCAATGGCTACCGGAGCGGCCGCAATGAGCGACTGTAGCCGGGCCTCGCTGGCGCGCAGAGCCTGTTCGGCCAGTTTGTTTTCGGTAATGTCGACGCACGAGCTGATGTAGCCCGCAAACGAGCCATCGGGCCTGAACCGAACTGGCCCCTTGGCCAGCAGCCACCGGAAATCGCCCGCTTTGGTACGTAACCGAAACTCTCCGCTGAACGGCTCCCGCTTCCGAAAAGCGCTCAGATACGTGTTCAGATACCCTTCCCGATCCTCGGGGTGAACCAGATCAGCCCAGCCGTAGTCGAGCAGATCGTCCATCGACCGACCGGTGAGGTCAACCCAGGCTTTGTTGAAATACGTGGCCCGGCCCGTTTCGTCGGCAACGGCAATAAGCACTTCACTGCCTTCGGCCATGGTCTGGAAACGGGCTTCGGTTTCGCGCCGAATCTGATCCGCGCGTTGCTGCTCGGTTATGTCCTGAAGGGTACCGTTGATGCGGTATGCGCGCCCGTCGGGACTAAACTGGGCCTTGCCTTTGGCACGGACCACGCGTTGCTGACCGGTAAGCCGATGGGTGATGGTATACTCCGTTTCGTATTTGCCCGAGGAGCCCGGTTGTACAGCCGCATTGAGTGACTCAAATACCCGCTCCCGGTCAGTCTCGGCAATAATGTCGGACAAGGTCATGACATTGAGCGGGGCATCGGCCGGAACACCAAACCAGTCGCCGAGTCGGGAGTTGATCCGCAGCGAGTTTGTGACTGGGTTCAGATCCCAGATACCCAGTTCGGCGGCTTCGATGGCAAAAGCCAGCTCCTCGCTGCTCTGGTGCGCTTTCTGGCGGGTAATCATTTCGGCCGTGCTGTCACGGAACGAGTACACCACGCCATCGTCAAGTTTCACGGTCACGGTATCGTACCACCGTTCGGTTTGTTCCCCCACAAAATGGCGGATCTGTTCAATCGTTTGCCCGGTTTCGACCACCTGCACAAAATCGGCAAACAACCCGGCTTCGCGGTAGGCGGGGTAGACGTCCGAAAATCGGCGACCGACCAGATCGGCCCGGTTGAAACTCTCTGCGGCCAATCGGTTGGCGAGCCGGTGCTCAAAATCGATGATGGTGCCGTTGCTGTCCCGAACGCAGTGAAGCACGCTGATACCGGCAATGGCCCCGTCGAAAACCGCCCGGAGCAGGTCGGCCATTTCCCCCTGTTGTTGCTCAATGGCGCGCCGGGCGGTGATATTCGCGCTAACAGTAGCCACCCCGGAGATTTCTTCAGTGAATGGGTTCTGAATGGTAAAGGCGTTCCAGCCTAGCCAGAAAGGCTCTCCGCTTTGGGCATTCACGCAGCGAATATCCTGCGAGAACCGCCCGTTGGTTTCGAGTTCGGCTAGTTTCTGGAGAGCCAGCTCCCGGTCGTCGGGGTGAATACTGTCGAGAATTGCGTTGCCCTCTGCGCTTTCCCAACCCAGCATTTCCCGACCAGCGGGGTTGAGGTACTGAATGGTCCCGTCGAGCGAGGCAAGACCAATAAACTCGTGGCTGGCTTCAATGAGGGCCACAAGGTTGTTCTTCTCCGCTTCGGCCAGTTTCTGATCGTGTACGTCGACTACCGAACCCAGCATACCCCGGTACTCGCCGTTGGGCCCGAATTGAGGGGTTCCGCTGTCGACAGCCCATCGGTAGCGCCCGTCTTTCTGACGGAGTCGGTACAGGGCAGAAAACGGTTTGTGCTCTTTGTTAGCCTCGATAAATACCTCACCAGCCTGCTGCGCATCGTCGGGGTGGGTGGCATCGAGCCAGCCAAATCCAAGGGCTTCTGGCTCGGTTTGTCCGGTTATGTCGAACCAACGTCTATTGATATACGTGCAGTAGCCATCGGGTCGGGTTTGCCAGATAATGGCCGGCACCGAGTCGGTGAGTTGTTGGAAATGAGTTTCGCGCGAAGGGGCCTCGTCGGCAAGGTGGGGCGTCGGAGTCGTGTCGGAGAGGGTAATCAGTACCCCACCGACACCGGTCTCGTCAAAAACGGGTGCAAAGCTGAAGAGTGAATGCCTAAGGTCCGGCTCTACGGGTGCCCCCGTGGCCATTATCTGCTCAATGAACGGGCAAACCGTTTCCCAGGCAGAGCCCAGCAGGGTTTCGGCCTGTTGCCCAATGGCCAGGCGGTTCGGAAATAAGCGTTGTTGGAAGGCGTCATTGTGAAAACAGAGTAACGACGGCCCCCAGCACAAAGCCATCGGGGTGGGCGTGTGCAACACCATACCTATGGCGGTACGAAGACTCTGCGCCCACCGCTCGGCCGGGCCCAGGGCGGTGTTTACCCAGGAGTACGCACGAATTGCTTCGCCAGATTGGCCACCTCCCTGCCAGAAAGCGTAAGTAGGTTTTGCTGACGTTAACGACATAGAAGCAGATGGAATGGATGAAACGAAGCAGTGGGATAGTGGGTAAAGCCATCAGGTACCCCCGCTGGGGGCACCTGATGAGATCAAATATACAATGGGCTGCCCTTGTTTTAGGTAGGTACCGGCTTTTCTATACTCAGTGGTCTGCTGAAGTGTACAGCCTCTTGTAGAACGAGGACAAGATAACCCCAACGGCCGGTTAATAGCCCCGGTCGTCGGGGAGGGGCAATGGAGTGCCCGGGGCGTCAGTAGTCCGGCCAAACCGCCGGTAGGCTTCTTCCAGAATGCTGACGGTGGAGCTCGTGCCAATGCGCCCAACGCCCAGTGTCCGGGCTTCGAGCAGTTCGTCGAGGGTGCGGATGCCCCCCGATGCTTTGACACCTACCCCCGACCCTACGTGGGCGAGCATAAGCCGCAGGTGCGGTAGCGTAGCCCCTTTGTAACTGTAGCGGCCGTCCGGGCCCTTCACAAACCCAAACCCGGTAGAGGTTTTAACGTAGCCGACCCCGACGGTGGTGCAGATTTCGCATAGTCGGGTGATGAACCGGTCTTCGGGCAGGTAGTCGGTTTCGAAAATGACCTTGAGCAAGGCATTGTGCTCGCGGCAGACCTGCTGCACGGCGGCAATTTCGGCCTGAACATACGCCCAGTCGTCGGCCAGAACCTTGCCGATATTCACGACCATATCAATCTCCTCGGCTCCGTTCTGGCAGGCGTCTATCGTTTCGGCTACTTTGATGGCCGTAGAGTGGCTCCCCGACGGAAAACCAATCACCGTGCCAACCCGAACGTCGCTGCCCCGTAATTCGTCGACGGCGAGCGGAATAGCATAGGGTTTTATACAAACCGAAGCCACATTATACTGGCGGGCTGTTTGGCAGCCATCCCGCATTTCGGCATCGGTCAGGGTAGGGTGCAACAGGGCGTGGTCGATCATTTTGGCGACCTCGTGAATAAGCAAATGGGTTTCCATACGGCAGAACCGACACCGTCCGGTAAAAAGAAGTAGGTCAGGTCGGGAGACAAAAGTAAGCACCCCGGCTACCAATCGCTAACCCCACCGGGCCGGGGCCTACACCCACTTAGCCAGAAACTGGTTGAAAGGTTCTTTGTACTGATCGCTGACCGGAATCTGGATCTGACCGATCTGTATGCTGTTGCGGGTAACGGCCGTAATCTGATTCAGGGCCACAATAAACGAGCGGTGTACCCGCATAAATCGCTGGGGAGGTAACTTTTCTTCCAGTGCCTTGAGGCTGGTGAGCGAGAGCAACGGCTTGTTGGGGCTGCTTCGGAGGTGAACCTTGATGTAATCTTTAAGCCCCTCGATGTAGAGAATGTCGTCGAACGCGACCCGAACGAGCTGGTACTCGACTTTCAGAAATAGATATTCTTTTTCGGGTTCGGGTAGAGGAGCGGGAATTGCCGGGGTAATCGTTTCGGGCAAAACCGCCACGGGCCGACGAATAAGTCCGTAGTACGACTGTGCCTTGAGGGCTGCCCGCAAAAACTCCTCATAATTAAACGGCTTGAGGAGGTAGTCGAGTGCATCGACCCGGTAGCCTTCCAGGGCGTACTGATTGTAGGCCGTGGTGAAAATGACACGGGGCACCGGGCGTCCGCTCGCACCGGGGTCGAGTACACGGGCCAGTTCAAGCCCGGTAAGGTCGGGCATCTGAATATCGAGAAACAGCAGATCGACCGGCTGTTCGTGCAGGCCGCGCAGGGCTTCAATGGCGTTGCTGTAACGGCCAGCCAGTTTCAGAAAAGGCGTTTGTTCGATAAAAGCACAAACCAGACCGAGGGCCAGCGGTTCGTCGTCGACGGCGATGCAGGTAAGAGTCATGATCGGATTCGTATTGGCGTTACAGGGCGTTAGGAAAACAAGCCCAAAATAACTCAATATTTTTCCTGATCGACGTACCGTTCATCCTTTTACTGCCCGTTGGTCCGTCAACTTATACTTTCAGCACCAGATCCACGACGTATTCCTGATGGTCGGCATCCAGATGGGTATCGAGGTGATACTGGTTGGGGTACAGCAAATCGAGCCGACGCCGGGTGTTGTTGAGACCAATGCCGCTGCCTGCTTCGAGCGATGCCGCCGGGTTCTTCTCGGGGAAAACCGTGTTGCGCACCTGCATCCGTAACTGGTGATCGGGCTGGGTAATGTCAATCTCGATCCGGCTGGGTAACAGGGCACTTACGCCGTGTTTAAACGCATTTTCGACAAACGGCAGCAGGAGCATAGTCGGGATAGAGGCATCGCGCAGGGGGGTAGGCTGCGTGAATCGCACCGTCACCTTATCGGTCAGGCGGAGCTGCATCAGCTCAATGTAATCCTGCACAAACGCGATTTCCTGGCTGATTTGCCCCGAACCGTTGGGGTTCTCATACAACACGTACCGCATCATGCGCGATAGCCGGTGGAGAGCTTCGCGGGCTTTGACCACGTCGATCAGCGTAAGGGCGTAAATGTTGTTGAGGGTATTGAAAAAGAAGTGCGGGTTGATCTGGGTTTTCAGGAATAACAGCTCCGAACTGATTTTGGCCTGTTCAAGATCCTGCCGGAGCTGGGCGTCGCGTTGCCACGTCCGAACCGCCGTAATGCTGGTGCTAATCCCTAAAATGAACAACGTGCTGAGCAGGGTGAACTGAAACCGCTTGCCCGACCGGACCGGGGGGGGCGTGGTCTCGTTGGGGTGGAAGGCCCGGTGGATAAGGCCGGGTAGGTCAAAGTAGCTTTCAAACGCCCAGATCGCTGCCAGAATAGCCATTATTACCACAGCCAGGGTCCCCATGTACAGGCCCGTGCGGTCGCGGAGGAGTAGCCTGGGAGTCAGAACTTCGGAATTTAGATAAAAGGCTCCGATAAGCAGCGAGCAGAGCAGCCCCTGTTTCACCCAGAACAAAACGGGCCAGTCGACATCCGTTGTCAGGGGCTGATAAAGCAGAAAAATGAAAACCAGCAGCCCCCAACCCAGAATATGGATCAGAACCGGAACATAGTGGCGCATGATTTTAGCTGACATCGGCGTATGAATAAACAAACGTTACGGGGCTGTATGTTGACTACTATTGACCGTAGAAGGGTGCAGACTATCAAAAGAGTGTAAACATACAATGGCTTTAGCATATGCGGTAGTGCCTAATAGATAGGGAGCGAAAATCCATCGACCATACGGCCGTTTTGTTCTCCCAACTGAGTTTGGGCAGGTATGCATACGGGAGCCGGAGAGCGCCAACCGTTCGTCGGCAAAAAGGGCGGTTCGGCCGATACATGCCTATTCCTTGTCTATTGTATTTTTTTATGAATTGGGGGGGCTGTTGGTTTGTGCCCATCATTCATTACACCCAATTCCGATGAACCGAATTAATCTACTCCTGCTTGGCGGGGTGTTGTTGCCCATACAGATTGCGTTTGCCCAGATGCCCGGTGGTTTTGGCGGCTTTGGGGGCTCCGGCAACGGCGACCGGCGCAACGCGTCGAACCCGACCGGCATGCCCGCCGGTGCGCCCGAACAGCCACAGCCCAAAGGCAATGGTAAAATAGGCGGTCTGCTGATGGACTCGACCACCAACAAGCCCGTTGAGTTTGCTACTGTGGCCCTCATCAGCCAGAAAACAGGCAAAGCCATTGACGGGACAACGGCCGACGATAAAGGGCGGTTTACCCTCACGAAAGTGGCCCCCGGCGATTATAACCTGCAAGCCACGTTTCTGGGCTTTCAGGAGAAGCTGATCCGCAACATCAAGGTGGAAAAGAACGCCGATATTCAGGTGGGCATCATTAAACTCTCGCCCGACGTACGGACGCTGTCGGAAGTAGAAGTGACCGGTCAGCGGAGTATTGTTGAAGAGAAAGTAGACCGGCTGGTGTACAATGCCGAGAAAGACGTAACCAGCAAAGGGGGCGATGCCGCCGATGTAATGCGCCGGGTGCCGATGCTCTCGGTTGATTTGGACGGAAACGTGTCGCTGCGCGGAAGCAGCAACGTACGGGTGCTCATCAACAACAAGCCTTCGACCATTGTAGCCGCGAGCGTCGCCGATGCCCTGAAGCAGATTCCGGCCGATATGATTAAGTCGGTGGAGGTGATTACTTCGCCCTCGGCCAAGTACGATGCCGAAGGTTCAGCCGGGATTATTAACATCATCACGAAGAAAAACACCTTGCAGGGCGCTACCCTGAATGTAGACGGGGGCGTGGGCAACCGGGGTACCAGCCTGGGCCTGAACGGCAACTACCGGACGGGTAAAATGGGCTTCTCGCTCTCGGGGCACGGCCGGGCCATGTACAACATCAAGGGGCAGTTTACCAACGAGCAGATGCGTGGTTCGCTCAAAACCATGCAGGAGGCCGACACCCGGAACAGCGGCCTGCACGGTTTTTATAACCTGGGCTGGGATTACGACATCAACTCGAAAAACGTCATTACAGCGGGCGTTCGGTACGGCACACGGAACCAATTGTCGACCCAGGATCTGTTCACCCGCACATCGGGGGGCACGCTCCCGGCCGATGTGACGTCGTTCCGGCACGTCGATATCAAGGATCTGTCGGGCACGGTCGACGTGAACGTGGACTACACGCGTACGCTAAGCAAGCCGCAGCAGGAACTGAGCGTTCTGACCCAGTTTAGCCGGAACAACCGGACCAACAACTTTATTTCTGATTTATTCAACGAGAACCGGGCCAACGTGATCGGGGGTACCCGCAACGACAACCAGAGCTTCAACCAGGAAAGTACCGTACAGGTCGATTATCAGTCGCCTATTCGGAAAAACCAGATGCTTGAACTGGGTGGTAAGGCTATTTTCCGCCAGGTAAACAGCGATTTCCGGTACCTGACTCTCCAGAACGGTTCATACACCGAGTTGCAGCCCGCCAACGCGCTCGACTACGATCAGAATGTAGTTGGCTCGTACCTGTCGTACACCTACCAGTCGAAATCGAAGTACACTCTGAAAGTAGGCGGTCGGTACGAGTACACCATGATCGACGCCCGTTTTCAGGCAGAGCAGTCGGCCTCGCCGATCAATATTCCGAACTACGGCAACTTTGTCCCCAGCATCAACCTGTCGAAGAACCTGGCCGGTGGCAAAACAATTAAACTGGCGTACAACCGGCGGTTGCAGCGCCCCGGTATTCAGTTCCTGAACCCGAACGTCAATGCGGCTAACCCGCAAAACATCACGGTGGGTAATCCCTACCTCTCGCCCGAACTGAGCGATAACCTCGAAGCCAGCCTGAGCGCCTACATCAAGTCGGTGTATCTGAACCTGACCGTATTTGGTCGGCAAACGAACAACTCGATTCAGAGCATCCGCACGGCCGATGAGCGGGGTGTAATCACCACCACCTTTGATAACATCGGTACGGAAAAAGCCACCGGTATCAACCTTTTCGGTAACGCGACGCTGTTCTCAAAGTGGCAGATTGGCGGTGGTTTCGATGCGTTCTATGTGTACCTCTCGAACAACAACAGCGGTACCATTATGGACCCAACGCTCCGGCAGAGCAACTCCGGTGTCGTATTCTCCGGCCGGATGTTTACCAACCTGCAAATCAAAAACGGCTGGGGTATTCAGGGCTTCGGTGGGATGCGGGGCAACCAGATCAACCTGCAGGGAACCACGGGGAGCTTCTATATGTACAGCCTCGGGGTTCGGAAAGATTTCCTGAACAAGAAGGGTAGCCTGGGTGTAGCCGCTGAAAACTTCCTGACCAACTCGATGAAGGTTCGGACGGCCGTCAGCACGCCCACATTCTCGCAGAACAGCCTCAACCAGATGTTTAACCGGGGTGTACGCATGACGTTCTCGTACAAGATCGGTAAAATGAGCTTTGAGCAGCAGCCCCGCCGGAAGCGGAAGTCCGTTAGCAACGACGACGTGAAAGGCGACGGCGGTGGCGGTAACGACGGCGGTGGTCAGCAGGCAGCTCCGGCGGCTCCGGCCGGTGGCGGCAATCGGCCCCGGCAGTAAAATGGTTTATCGTTTTTAGTTTCTGGTTTTTGGTAGCTGACACTACAGATTTTGGCGGAGAGTTGTCGACGCTGAAATCCACGTAAGCCTGACGAGTTGTGCCTGCCTGAAGTGAGCTCTCGATCCGAACCGATGCCGATGCAGGGGTGCGTTGGTCGGATGGTGAGTCTCGATTTTGGGTAGGTACAACTCGTCAGGTTTTATACCTTTACGGTACGTAAAATGCTTTACCGGGCGTAAGCCCACCTACAATGAACCCGATCACAAAATCAATGTCGCGCCGGTCTGTTCTGAAAGCCGGTGCTCTGGCGCTCACCGCGCCTTTCCTGTCGAAACTGGATGCCCTGGCTCTGGCTCCCAAGGCGGCCGGTTTGCAACTCTATACGCTGCGCAACGAACTGGGTAAAGACCTCGAAGGGACCATTGCCAAAGTAGCGCAGATTGGCTATAAAAAGGTAGAAAACTTCGGGTACGCCGATGGTAAGTTCTTCGGTAAAAGCCCCAAAGAATACGCTGCTCTGCTCAAAAACAATGGGTTGCTGGCCCCCAGCGGTCACTATCTGTTGGGCAAGGCCATGCCAAATATGAAAGGCACGCTGATGAACGACTGGAGCCGGGCCGTAGATGACGCTGCCGAACTGGGTCAGCAGTACATGATCTGTGCGTTTCTGTTTCCCGACGAGCGTAAGTCGCTCGACGATTACAAGCGGTATGCCGACCTGTTCAATAAGGCCGCCGAAACCTGCAAAGCGCGGGGTATTCAGTTTGGTTACCACAACCACGATTTCGAGTTTATGAACGTGGAAGGGCAGGTGCCGTACGACGTGTTATTGAAAAACACCGACCCCAAGCTGGTGAAAATGGAGCTGGACCTGTACTGGACGGTATTTGCGGGCAAAGACCCTGTAGAACTGTTCAAGCAGAATCCCGGGCGGTTCCCGCTCTGGCACCTGAAAGATATGGCCAAGACCGAAAAGCGCGAGTTTGCTGAGGTGGGCACGGGCAGCATCGATTTTGCGCGTTTGCTGAAAGCCAAAAAGACAGCCGGTCTGGTACACTCGTTTGTGGAGCAGGACGTATGTCAGCGTCCTCCGCTTGAAGCCATCGCCATTAGCTACCAGAACGTACAGAAGCTGAATATCTAAGCGTCCTAAACGCGCCTAACGCACTAACATGAGTCATCCCAAATTTTAAAGTCTTGGTGTTTTTGGCTCAACGCTCGTTTTGACGCCCCGTAGGGACCTAACATTGGTAGCCAACCCTAGCATGGACCCAAGGCCAGAGCCCCGAAGGGGCGTAACCCTAAACAAGTTACGCCCCTTCGGGGCTCTGGTGTTCCGGGGAGACGTCTTTTCTACCAACATTGAGCCCCTAATGGGGCGTTCGAATAAGAAATCTTCCCCCTAACCTAAAATTCGTGATGACTCATGTTGGTCTATTAAGCAAGGCCGGTAGGAAGGTAAAGGAAAGCAAACAAGCCGCCCAACCCTTGATTTGAGGGAGATTTTGTCGGTGTTTTGTCTTTGCCTTTGTGCAGGATTTGTTCTTCACTCTTTTATTCGCACGCTCTGTATGACGACTGTCGGGCTATTTGTACCCTGTTATGTTGATCAGTTTTATCCCAAGGCGGCCATCGCCACCCTAGAACTGCTTGAGAAACAGCAGATAAACGGCGGGCCCATACAGGTCGTGTTTCCCAAAGGTCAGACGTGCTGTGGGCAGCCCATGGCCAATTCGGGGTTTGAGCATCTAACCAAACCCCTCAACGAGCAGTTTGTTGAGCAGTTTGGCGCGGTGGATTATATCGTGTCGCCCTCCGGGAGTTGTGCCCTGCACCTGAAAGAGCACCTGCATTCGGACCGAAACGAAGACCGGGCTACGGCTACGCGCCAAAAAGTTTACGAATTGACCGAGTTTTTGACCGATGTCGTGAAAGTGACCCACTTGAAGGCTCGCTTCCCGTACCGGGTGGGTTTGCACCAAAGCTGCCACGGGTTGCGCGGCCTGCACCTGTCACAGATGAGCGAGCTGGTGGCGTCACCGTTTTCAAAGCCGATGCAACTGCTCAATATGGTCGACGGAATCGAGATGGTCAACCTCGACCGGCCCGATGAGTGCTGCGGCTTTGGCGGGACGTTCTGCGTTGTCGAAGAGGCTGTATCGGCCAAGATGGGTAAAGACCGGGTGGCCGATCATGTGCGGCACGGAGCCGAGTACATCACCGGGGCCGACCTGTCGTGCCTGATGCACCTGGAAGGGATTCTCCGTCGGCAAAACAGCCGGACTAAGGTGATCCATATTGCTGAAATATTAAATAGTTAAGAGTTCGGTGAGTGAATAATGTAAAATGAATTATTGGGTTACCCATTGACAATCAGCCATTCCATTATCCATTTTACATTGTTCATTATACATTAACCTTAACGTTCAACTCCCAACTCAGATGAACCACCCTCAGCGTGCCGAAGTGTTTAACCGCGACGAAGATCGGGTCGACTGGCATGATAAAACCCTTTGGTGGGTTCGGCAGAAGCGCGACATGGCGGCCCACAAACTGCCGGAGTGGGAAGCCCTCCGCGAAGCGGCTTCGCAGATCAAGCACAATGTACTGTCGAATCTGGACGAGTACCTGGTGCAGTTCGAAGCGCACGCCCAACAAAACGGCGTTACGGTGCACTGGGCAGCCGATGCGACCGAGCATAACCAGATTGTGCACCGGATTCTGGTCGAGAATCAGGTGACGCAGATGGTCAAAAGCAAGTCGATGCTGACCGAAGAGTGCCACCTGAACGAGTATCTGGAGCGCAACGGGATTGAAGTAATTGATACCGATTTGGGCGAGCGCGTGGTGCAGCTGGCGGGCGAACCGCCAAGCCACATCGTGATGCCCTGTATTCACAAGAAGAAAGAAGAAATCGGGGAGATTTTCCACCACCACATGGGTACCGAAGCGGGCCTGAGCGACCCGCAGATTTTGACCGGCCTGGCTCGTACCGACCTCCGGCAGCGGTTTCTGACCCGGCGGGTGGCCCTCACCGGTGTCAACTTTGCCATTGCCGAAACCGGCGAGTTTGTCGTTTGCACCAACGAAGGCAACGCCGACATGGGCGCGCACCTCGCCGATGTGCACATTGCCTGTATGGGCATGGAGAAAATCATCCCGAAACGCGAGCACCTGGGCGTTTTCACCCGGTTACTGGCTCGCTCGGCCACGGGCCAACCGAGTACCACCTACACCAGTCATTTTAAAAAGCCCCGCAACGGGCAACAGATGCACCTCGTTATTGTCGACAACGGCCGGACGGTGCAGCTGGGGCGCGAAGATTTTCGGAATTCACTCAAGTGTATCCGGTGTGCGGCCTGCATGAACACCTGCCCGGTGTACCGCCGGAGCGGGGGGCATAGCTATCATACCGCTATTGCCGGCCCTATCGGCTCTATTCTGGCCCCCAACCTGAACATGGCCGATTACGCCGACCTGCCCTTTGCCAGTACGCTCTGCGGGTCGTGCAGTAACGTGTGCCCCGTGAAAATTGATATTCACCAGCAGCTCTACAAATGGCGGCAGGTGCTGGTGCAGCAGGGGCACGTCAGCGCGTCGAAAGCAGCGGGTATGCAGGCCATGAGCACCGTACTTTCTAACCGGCGGGTATTTGCCGTAGCTGGTAGTGCAGGCCGTACCCTCATGCGCTGGTTTCCCGGCATTGTGAGCAATAGCCTGAACCCCTGGTACAAACAGCGCGAAATGCCCGAACCACCCAAAGAGTCGTTTCGGGAGTGGTACGAGAAAAACCGCTAAAACCGCAATTCTAAAACGAAATACGCCTTGAGCCCTCGCGATAAAATACTACAGGCCATTCGGCAGAATAAGCCAGCCCTCACGGCTTTGCCCGCCATTCCTACGAGCAACACCTTTGCCGACCAGGTGGTGGAGCGGTTTACTGAGATTCTGACCACCATTGGCGGGCAGGTGGTGTCTGTGCCCGATATGAACGGTGTGGCCGAGTATATCCGAAGCCATTACCCGGCCCATCGGGTGATTACGACCTTCCCGGAATTGGCCGAGGTGGCCGAAGTGCACTGGGAGGATACCAGCCCTCACGAACTGGCCGACGTGGAGTTTGCCGTGCTCAACGTGCATTTTGGCGTGGCCGAAAACGGGGCTGTCTGGATCACCGACCCCCTCATGATGCACCGGGCATCGCCGTTTATCTGTCAGCATTTGGGCGTAGTGCTGTCGGCGGGCCAAATCGTTCCAACCATGCATGAGGCCTACGCCCGCATTGGCTCAGCTGATTACGGATTCGGGTTATTTATTGCGGGTCCGTCGAAAACGGCCGATATTGAGCAATCGCTCGTGTTGGGTGCCCACGGTCCGAAAACAATGACCGTGTTTTTAGTCGATTGATCCGTTCCGTTATGCGTTATAGCAACCTGCTGCGCCCCTTGTGGCTGCTTTTTATCAGTTTGCCTGTCTGGGCGCAGTCGCCATACAAACCCTGGATGCTGGGGCCGTTTCAGAAGCAGAATAAGACCAATCCGATTATCACTCCGCTGAAAAGTACCACGTTTGCCTGCCCGGTACGGGGCGAAACGGTACGGTGGGAAGAAAAGGATGTGTTTAACCCGGCGGCCGTGGTGCGCAACGGAAAGGTGTACATGATTTACCGGGCCGAGGATGTGGTGGGTAAACACGCCGGAACGTCGCGGCTGGGGCTGGCCGTTAGCACCGACGGTATCCACTTCAAGCGGATGCCGCAGCCTGTATTTTACCCTAACAACGACCCCATGAAGGCGTACGAGTGGGAGGGAGGTTGCGAAGATCCGCGCGTGATCGAAAGCCCCAGCGGGGTGTATGTGATGACCTACACGGCCTACGATGGCGACAAAGCCCGGCTGTGCGTAGCTACCTCGCGTGATTTGCAGACCTGGCAGAAGCAGGGACTGGCCTTCGGCGATGCGTATAACGGCCGGTATCGGAACGAATGGTCGAAGTCGGGGGCCATTGTGTGCAGGCAGATAGGCAGCCGGATGGTGGCGCAAAAAATTAACGGCAAATACTGGATGTACTGGGGCGACCAACCCCAACTGTACGTGGCTACGTCGGACGACCTGATTCACTGGACACCCCTCGAAACCGAGCCGGGCCAACGGGTGAGTGTCGCCAACTCGCGGAAAGGCAAGCACGATGTCCGGTTGCTGGAGCCCGGCCCCTATGCTATGCTCACGCCCAAAGGGATTCTGCTTATTTACAACGGTATGAATGAGGCCAAAACGGGTGATCCCAACTTACCCGAAGGGGCATATGCCGGTGGCCAATTGCTGTTTGATGCCGCGAACCCCACTCGCCTGATCGACCGTTCGGAAACGTACTTTATCAAGCCTGATCAACCCTACGAGACCGATGGGCAGGTGAATCAGGTTTGTTTTCTGGAAGGCATGGTACCGTTCCGGGGCAAGTGGTTTCTGTATTACGGCACCGCCGACTCAAAAATCGCCGTGGCTGTTGCCGGCCGTTAGGGCTACAAAAAGAAATGACATCTCGTTTGGAGAGATGTCATTTCTGAAGTTTCCTTCTACAAAACGAGATGTCATTTCTGGAAGTCTGACTCTAAAAAACGAGATGACATCTCTCCAAACGAGATGTCATCTCCAGGCCTCACTCTTACCGCTTCTTCTTGCCAGAAAAACTCCGGGTGAATTTGCGCTTGCCCTCGGAGGGGGCGTTTTCTTTCTTTTTGGGGCCACCGAGCAGCTTTTCGGCCAAATCGGGGCGTTGGAGCCGGGTTAGCCGGTTCCGAATCCAGTCTTTGTATTCGGGTTTGTACCAGAAGAAGTAGCGGTTTTGCGCCTGTTTTTCCTCCCGCGTTTTGGCCGTTTTTACGGGCTTCAACGTGTACGGATGCACACCCGAGTAGTAGATCACCTCGGCCACCGTCATAGGTGTGGGCGTAAAGTCCTGCACCTGTTCGAGCTGGAAACCCATGTCTTTGGTCTCGGCTGCCAGGTTAGCCATGTCGGCCTCTTCGCAGCCGGGGTGCGACGAAATGAAGTACGGAATCAGCGGCTGACTCAGGTTGTGCTTGTCCTGAATCTGATCGTATTTCCGCTTAAACTGCTTGAAGTATTTAAACGACGGCTTCCGCATGATCCGCAGCGTATCGTCGGCGGTATGCTCAGGGGCAACTTTTAACCGGCCCGACACATGGCGCGTAACAAGTTGCTCCATGTATTCGTCGTGGTTGCCGTCTTCGTTGTTCTTGTTAAAGTCGTCGACGAGCAGGTCGTACCGAACCCCTGACCCTACAAACGCCTTCTTGATCTTCGGGTGGGCATCCACCTTCCGGTACAGCTCCGTAAGCGGTTTGTGCGAGGTGTCGAGGTTGGAGCAGATCACCGGGTGAATACAGCTTGGGCTCTGGCAACGCGCACAAATCGACTCGTCTTTGCCCTTCATCTTGTACATATTGGCCGACGGCCCGCCCAAGTCCGAAAGGTACCCTTTGAACTCCGGGTGTTTCGTGATTTCTTCCACCTCCCGCATCACCGACTGCTCACTGCGCGACGCAATAAACTTGCCCTGATGCGCCGAGATGGTACAGAAGCTACATCCCCCAAAACAGCCCCGGTGCATATTGACCGAGAACTTGATCATCTCATAGGCCGGAATAGGCCCGCGCTTTTTGTATTTGGGGTGCGGCAGCCGCGTGTACGGCAAATCGAACGACTTGTCGATCTCGGTTTCATCCATCGTTTTAAACGGCGGATTAATCACCAAAATCTGATTACCAACGGTTTGTATAATGCGGTTGGCCTGCCATTTATTCGATTCGACCTCCACAATTTTGAAGTTGGCCGCATACGCAATTTTATCTTCCAGGCACTTCTCATGGCTTGCCAGTTCCACCGTATTCCAGTTGTTGTAATCGCGGAGTTCGGTGCGGGCATCGTGCATAAAGGCCACCTGATTGATGTTGCGCATCGACGAAAAAGGTACGTTTTTGCGCACCAGTTTCAGCACTTCGCGGAGGGGTTGCTCACCCATACCGTACACCAGCATGTCGGCCCCCGAATCGACCAGAATCGACGGCATGAGCTGGTCTTGCCAGTAGTCGTAGTGAGTTACCCGGCGCAGCGAAGCCTCAATACCACCCAGTAGCACGGGCACGTCGGGGTACAGCTCTTTCAGGATTTTGGTGTACACGATGGTGGCATAATCGGGGCGGAAACCCGCTTCGCCACCGGGCGTGTAGGAGTCGTTGGAACGCAGACGCTTGTTGGCCGTGTAGTGGTTGACCATCGAGTCCATACACCCGGCCGTTACGCCGAAGAAGTATTTGGGGCGACCAAATTTCTTGAAGTCCCGCAGGTCATCTTTCCAGTTAGGTTGGGCGATAATAGCCACCCGAAACCCCTCACTTTCCATAATCCGGCCGATTACAGCGGTTCCGAAGGCCGGATGATCCACATAGGCGTCGCCCGACACCAGCACGATATCGACCTCGTCCCAGCCTCTTTTCTCAACCTCCTGTTTGGTCAGCGGCAACCAATCCGTAATGGGTCTTTCAATCATGAGTTCGTGAATTGTCTATCAGCAAAACATCGAATATAGGAAAAGATTCCCGGTTTGAGCGCCTACATCGTTGGTTATCGGTAGCAAAAAGATACGGCCCAACGCCTGTATGCCTACGGAAGTTTCTGTTGACGTCTCACCCTACAAACTGAAGCGCGGAAAACCTGAGCTAAAGGCTGTGCACGTCTCTATTCAGGCTAACCTTACGTTTGACTTAAAGCTCCGGTACCGAGAAACCCACCGAATCATGTCGGAAGTGTCGCTTGCCACCACACCCGGCGGCACTACTTCCGATGGAGTTCAGCTAAATCATTGCTGAAATGGACGCTGAGATGTGAACAAATATCGTTTCAGCTACGAGCCATCAGTATAGCTTTCATGTGGTCATACTCCGCTTGGTTAATATCTCCGGATTTTCTTAAATCTGCAAGATGTTGTAATTCTTCAATGAGGCTTTTGCTAGAGGGTGCAGAAATGAAAGGAGAGGCAACAAATGAATGTTTGAGGCTTTTCTGCTCTTGTACAAGTTGGTTAGTCAGATTCGCAAATCTACTTGCATTAGCTAAACGGAAACCTTCTATTGACGAGGTTACCCCCTCTGTTCTTCTAATTATAATCTGCCCATAGCCTAAATAATACCCTATAATATTATGATTGTAAATAGTTTCATAAATGTCAAAAATGGGGATTTGCCAGAAGATTTTATTCCAAGGCAAAATCCCTTTAGATATAGTTAGTTGTTTGTCGGATAGTGTCCATTTTACTGAGGCAATTGTTAAAATTAGCAGTATGCAGTAAAGAGTCCAAAGGCCGCCTACGATTTTAAAGAATACTCCATCGAGTAACAAAATGAGTAACCCAAGAAAACCTAGAAATCCAGGCAGGATATAATTGACCCAATGTTTCTTGATGGTGATTGGCGTATTAGATTGGTGTTGCATGAAAATGAACAATTTGTAGTAAGTCACCAATATTCTACAAATGGCTTAAACGGAGCAAGGGCCTCATCTAACTTTAATCTTTCTTTCATGTATTTCATTATGAATTCAAGTGCATAGTGAGGTGCAACAGCGAACCTAATTTGCCTTTCAAGGTTAGTGTGCCTCAAAAGCTTGGCCTGTTTTCATCGACGAGATGGTAGCCAAAACCGATGTCTATTTCTGTTTCGGGGTAAAATCCTGCTGTCTTGTGATTCCCATTTTGCGGCCATTATAGTGTACGACAAGCCCGGCCACTACGATTCACTGACAAAATCATCTGACGTTTTTAGTTTGAGTTGATAGCAGACGTAGCCCAATAGCGCACCAAATACCAAATAAAGGATACTGAATGATTCGAGTTGCGAAACGAAAATGGCGATGCTCAAATTCAGGAAATGACCAAAAGTAGTAATACAGCAAATACCCTACTAAACCGTATAGAAAACCGACCATCACATACCACGGCTTGCGTAAGGGCAACCTCTCAACCAGAAGTAAAAACAGACCCGAACCGAGAATGTAGAGCCAACTCCGATAGAGCAGAAACATGGTAGCAATAGCGCCAGCCAAGCGTAGGTCCCACTTGCCAGAGGAGAGGTAGATAGTTAAGGCTGGTCCCATGCCTCTGGTAAAAGCGTCCAACAAAACCAAACCCAGAAGAACCAGAATGAAACGTTTGGTGGTCATAGAAAAGGTCTACACTGTCGAATAAAAGCTAACGCTGCTTATCTGGGGGGATCCCCATTGTCACTGGAGACGTGGAAGTATATCCACCAGCACTGAATCCCAGCATTGGTTATGTAATATAGATGGCCTAACGGACTACCGGACGGCTTCGAGACATGTGAAATTTTACGCGAAAAAAGCCTTGCAACTGTTTCTTGCTCGGTATTGCCTAACACCCACAGGTGTTGATGGCCACACAAGTTACTCACCTGAACAAACGTACTCCGTGCCTTTACACCCTTTCTTTGTTGGGCTGACAGCCCCGGCTTTGCGGCCCGCGTCCTGTCGCCCAGAAGCTACCCTGCACGGAGTGCAGGGACTAATTCAACTGATACTTTTCTCCCTGTTCATCAAGGAGATAAAGAAATTCTGACGCAATGACCATGTTGTCTCGCTCAGAGGGTTGACCCTCGTCAAAAGGGTCTAGTAACAGATAATAGCCTGATTCTGTACGGACTAAAGTTGGTTGGGAGACAATTCGATTGTCAAAGGTGTCCAAAAAGTCAAACTTGATTGTCTTCTCAAAAACTAAAGCAAAGGGTACGAATTCCCATTTTTGTCTCGATAATAGCCTACGCCCTTTCAACTTTAGAGTAACTGTATCAGCCCAAACAGTCTCTCCATTGTAGTACTCGATCTGCACAGCCATCAACTCAGAGTGGGTAATTAAGTAAGTACGCTGAAACTGCTGTAATGTCATTCTTTCAGAAAAGTTGTTCACCCAAAATGCTATACCTGTCGGATGGGACCTGCCCGGCTTATCAGACTGGCCCACACAGGTGGTTGGCTTGTCGCCCGGAGCCGCTCCACGTACCTGAGAGTTAGCCTTGTCCCCAAGTGCGGAGGGTCGACCGACGCTAGAAATGAAAGAATGAAACTGCCCTTGCGAGCCGTGCGACCTGTCGCCGAAATGACGGCAAACGAGCACTTTTTAGGCTGTTCACCCAACGGTCACAGGTGTTGATAGCGACCGTAGGAAGCCTTTACACACATGGCCGGTTGGGCTGTCAAGCCCGACTTTGGGACATGCATCCTGTCGCCGGGAGCGTGAACTTGGCAGAGCAAATTAGTAGCTATTTGCCGGTTTGTAGATTCTGCTTGATAGCCAGAACAAAATCAATAGAGGTATTACTGAAATTGGCTATATCTTCTACGGACAGTTGGCTGACAGTCAGCATTTTTTTTACTGTTTCGGTTTTTACTGCTATCTCTTTGCGTTCCTCTGCTTCTTGAATCTTCAGCTTTTCAGCCTTGACCGCTTCGGCATTGGCGGCTGTCACACGAGCAAAATACGCTCGCTCTTCCGGGGTCATCTTCCGGGTATCTAACTCATCAATGGCCCGCTTAAGCCACTCCTCATTCCAGAAAGCTGGATACTGGGTGGATTCGGTTGTATGAAGCGTTTTCATAGTATAAACCAGTTTTTCTAAATCGGTCTCTATTTCAGCTACTTGTTTGTTAAACTTAGCCAATTCTACCGTAATAAACGTCAGCTGGCTGTCAATAATTTCGCCTGTTTCACTTCTCAAATTGGCAACCGTATGAAAATGAGCCGTCGACAGAATGCTCTTGGCTAAAATGGCGATAGCATAGATTTTGGGCAGGTTAGCATAATCAAACTCGCCCCGTTCGACCACCGTATTGAACTTATGGAGAGCGTAAAACTTCATGCGTTGCACAAAGTGCGGAGCTAAACCTAACTGCATTTCGACAATGAATTGACTACCGTTTTCATCGGTACAGGCCAAATCAAAAATGCCGCTCCGGCTATCAATAGTCAGAGCCTCAAACGCATTTTTGTCAAAATGAACTTCGCGGATAGGTGTGTCTGATTTGATCAGTGCCTGTAGCGCTGTGCGAAGGAATAAACTATCCGCTTCGTTTCCGAAGGTGGCTTTAAAACCGTAGTCAGAAATAATGGGTATATAAACGCCTGTCTCCATGAGGCAAAGGTATTGGAAACGACGGAAAGTGCGGCCTGTCGTCAGACAGCCACCCCACGCGGAGCGCACGCAAATGCACAAACTAATCTACTCTCGTTCAGGAGACCAAAACTCCTCAAGACTCCAATCAAATTTGCCGAATAGATTCGATAATTCATCTACTAATTTCCAGTATGATACCTCGTCAAGCCGAGTCCAGTTCATTTTTTGATATTTTCGAATCTTTGTATGTTCGGCTATTCTCCTTAACAAGATTCTATCAATTGGTGGGTGAATAAACTTGCTCCTTTCACAACCAGCCTTGTTTGTTAAAATAACTGATGTTTTGAGGTAAATTGAAATGATCTTAGCTGCTCGGCCATAGGTAGCTTCCCTGCCTACTTCTCTACTTAAATGATGAATCAAATCATTTGCACATCGTCTGTGAAACGCATTAAATGATTCTCTATCAGACAGACCATTTTCAGCATATTGTCTCAACTCGGAATTTTCAATTGCTGCCTTGATTGTTGCTGTAGATGCATAACCACGTTGGGCTGCTCTTGCGGCTGTCCAGACAGAATAATTATGTAAATGTTGCTCAAAGTTGTACATAACGAAAAAAAGTCTTGACACACGATTTGAATTGTCAGACGAGACGCGGCATACGAGATAAAAAAACGTTGTATTTCACAGGTTTATTCTGTCGCTCGAAACTTCGAAATGGAAGCCCAAAACCTGCTTCCGCGAGGAGTGCGCCCTGTCGCCGGTAACCCGCTTTGGACCCACATGCTGTTGTGTTCACCCAATGCCACGTTGGGTGCCGCTTTGGCTAGCCGGGCACTTTCCTGTCCGAGGTAAGTGGACCAAGCAGCGCTGAGCGGATACTATGTCCATCTTTCGCAGAGCCCTTCACGCATCAGTTCCTTGAACGAATTTCGGCTTTTGTCTTCTTCAAATTATTAGAAAAGATAATGACAAAAGGAAGAAAGGCTATAGTCAGATACGTTGCCTTGACCTTTTCACCCTTGTTCGTGTTGGGTGCCCCACTGGCCTACTCCGAATGTTTCCTGTCCGAGGTAAGTGGACCATGCAGAGCTGACCAACAGTGCAAAAAACCAATCAATTGCCATAACATTTCTGGCACTCCTTGAAACCAAGTTGCTCTAACAAACTGCCTTTAAATTCAAGCTTTGGATTATACTTTACCATGTAATACTTTGTAAGCAAATCTTTGACAGGCTGTTTAAATTTTTGATCGTACTCTTGTAAAAACTGCCTTAATTGCTCTTCGCTTAAACCTGTATCATTATCTGAAATTTCATATTTTCGTAAATAAAGAAACGCCCTTTGAGAGTATTTCTTTATCGCTGCTTGCTGACTCTGCGAGGACGAACCATAAAACCTTCTTGATTTTTCAAGAAGGTTATCTATTGCTTTTTCTAGTTCCTCTAAGTCCAGATCAATAAATAACATTTTACCAGAATTAGGCCTTGTAATTCGCCCTTCTATATTTACACCGAACCTGCTCTTTATTTTTAAAGCAAATGCTTCTTCATTCCTTTTTAAACTGTCTTCAAGTAAATAGCTATTTTCTTTAAACCATTCCCTAAACTCTTTAACTTGATTTTTCTCTTTAATTTCTTCTGGTATTGGAAAGTTGACGTATTCACCATTAAGAGTAGAGCAGTCAGTAGATTTGTGATATGCTGGCTTGCCACCTTCAAAAATCCAGCTTTGAGTATCTTCTCTTTCGACCTTAATGAAGACCTTAACTAATTTATCCTCACCTAATTGTAGAAATTGTTTTATCCTTAAAAGTCTATACCTTTCCGTTTTATTGAAAAAGTAAATAGGAGTTTTGTAAAGTTCTCCCTGAATTTCTTCACTCGTAGGCATTTCACCTACAATTCTACTAAAGTTAGATTGAGTAATAAAAGGCATGGTATGCAGTTGATTGTGTCAGTAAACTTGCAATTAGAAAATCAAAGTTTTCTCAAAATTGAATCCAATATGTATCTACTTACCCTCTGACTATGAGGAATTTTAGATATTACTTTGACAAATAGTGGACTGAATTTATAGTAGAAATTGACAAACAAGCTACCCAAATCAGTTCTGAGTAGTTTTGTATCTCTAAACTCTCTGAACTTGTTAACCTCAATAGCATTTACATCGCCATATGCAAAAGTTGCTATGTAACAGCCACTTTTGCTAGATTTTTGCTTTGGGCTAGGGCTGTTTAACATCTCCATTACAACACCCATTTTTTTAGCCCCGATTTCCTTTTCAACTTGAATCAACTGAAATTCAATAACTCTGGCACTGAAGCCTGTTAAGCTTTCTAAAAAATCGTTTACTGCGGAAGTTGTTAACGTATTTTTGGTTACTTTCCATAAGCCAAGGAATTGACTTTCATCAAAAGCTTTAATCTCGCTAATCATGTCAATAACTACTTGCGAGTATTGGTCAAGTAAATTGTAGCGGTGAAATTCTTGATAAGTTTGATTAATTGTACCATCATATACAACCGATGACAAAGTCTTTCCGATTGTATTGTAGAAGGTTTTTTTATCTTGTTCGACGACCGCCATATTTGGCAAGTCGGCTAATTTGAAAAGGTCTACAATCTCAGAATACGTATACTTTTCTTTCTGATCCTCTGATAAAACTAAAGCGACAACGTACTTGAAATCAGTAGTGTACAACTGTTTTTGAATTAAATCTTGAATGATGTTCATTAACTTAGAGCTTAGAGTTATGTTTAATCGTTAGACTAAAAAATTATACTTAAATGGCCCGCCTGTAGGCAAGAATCTGGACCTTGATAAATACGAAATCCACCAACTACAATGCTTCCTTTGTAGTGCGAAACGCCAACAAAAACGTGCTGTCGAACGGGCTTTGACCTGTCGACCGGAACGCGAAAAGCCAGCAAAAAACACTCACTATCAATTCGTTATCCTGTCGCACGATACGTGAAACGCCCACTGACATGAACGGGTCACCCAACACCATATCGTACGCAAACTCACTTAATCATAACTTGTTGATTTTCAAAAAAAGTAGTTAAGTGTTCGAGAAGTAGCTTAACCCGCCCACAATCATACATACGTAAACTTTCTCCTGCAATAGGTATGCCCGGAAGCGGGCTTACTTTCTATTAAGCGTGGCCTAAAAAAACACCGGGGGCGAATTGTTGCCAATCCGCCCCCGGTGAAAAGGTTACGCGTCAGGGTATTACTCCCCTTTGCCGCCCGACATTTTGGCCGGGGGGGCTTCGTTGCCTTTCTGGTTGGCCGACGTACCCACCGGGTCGCCTTCCTTGTCCAGCTCCACAATTTCGTAGCCCAGTTTCTCCAGGCTCGGCTTAATGCGCTGCTTGTTGCCCACCACCGTAATAATCATGTTATTGACCGGCAGACGCTTCTTCGCAATGGCATCAATCTCGGCTTTCGTGATCTTGCGCAGAATGTCGCTTTGCTGCTCCACAAAGTTCTTGGGCAGGTTGTAGTCGATAATCCGGTTAAGGAAAAACGCCTTCTGAAGCGAGGTTTCGTAGCGCAGGGCGTCGCTTTGGCCGAGTGAGCTTTTCACAAAGTCCAACTCTTCGGGTGTGATGCCCGACTTGGCGTACCGCGTCATTTCTTTCACAAACTCAACCACCGAGCTATCCGTAGCGGCTGCTTTCACACCAGCTTGCGCCGTAAAGGGCCCCGGTGTGTGCGTGCTCGCAAAGCCTGAGCGGGCACCGTACGTAAAGCCTTTGTCTTCGCGCAGGTTCATGTTGATCCGGCTGTTAAACGCACCACCCAGCATGTAGTTGGCCAACGAAGCCCGGTAGTAGTCGCCTGTGGCATCGTAGGGCAGGTCGGTGAGGTAACCAATCCGAATTTCCGACTGAGCCGCCTGCTCCTTGTCGATCAGGTACAGCCGCGTCTTGTCGACTTTGCGGGTCACGGCGGCCGTGGGCACCGTTACGGGTTTAGCCGCCCACTTGTTCAGGAAAGCCAGCTTTGACATAACGGCTTTCTGCTCCACATCGCCTACAATCACCAGATTCGTCACCGTCGGCGACAGGTATTTCTGGTAAAATGCTTTCACGTCGTCGAGCGTGATGCTTTCTACGGTGCGGGTGGTGCCGCTCACGGGTACCGCCCGGATGTTGCCTGCGCCATACAGCAGCTTGTTGTACGCTTTGTTGGCAATCACAACGGGCTGCGTGCTCTGGTTAGCTACCAGTTCAATTTGCTGCTTCTTCAACCGGTCGAAATCTTCGGCTGAGAACCGGGGGCGCAGAAGCTTTTCTTCGAGCAGGGCCAGCGTCGAGTCGAGGTTTTTCACCAGCGATTCAACCGAGATGTTGATCTCTTCGGTGCTTGCCCGGATGCTGATGTCGCTGCCCAGTTTGTCGAGTTTCTGGCTCAGTTGCTCGCTTGTAAAGTTCTGGGTGGCCTCGTTCATCATCGACGCCGTCAGTTGGGCAATGCCCGCCTTGCCTGGGTCGTTGGCCGAGTGCAAATGCCCGCCCTTGATCGTAAACAGCATGGTTACGGTCGGCACTTCGTCGTTGCGGGTACCAATAACCTTGATGCCGTTAGCCAGTTTGTCGTTCCAGAAAGGCGGTACTTTCAGGGCCGGGTTGGGGCCGGGGCCAGGCTTCACGCTGCGGTCAAACGAATCCTTCGGTTTATTGTATTTCAGGCCGGCGTAGCCGTAATCGGGGGCCTTGTAGCCCGCTGTCGAGATCGTGTAGTTGTCGGGCGTGGTTACGGTTTCGGGCTTGCCTTTGGGGTACACCGTCAGAATCACCGCGTTCTTGCCTTTGATGTATTGGTTGTACACCCGCATTACGTCTTCTTTCGTTACGCTCTGCAGACGCTTCAACTCCTGCGGCAGGTAGTTAGGGTTGCCCAGGAATGTCTGGTACGCGGCCAACTGCGATACCTTACCCGATACGCTCGACAGGCCCTGAATCAGCTGGGTTTCGCGGGTCGCGCGGAACTGCGCCATATCGTCGTCGGTAACGCCCCGCTTTTCAAACTCGGCCATTGTCCGGCGAATAAGCGCCTGCGTGCTATCGATGCGTTTGCCGGGGAACGGCAGCACCGACAAGGCAAACTGACCGGCGAGTTCGGTGGTAGGGTGACCGGCGTTGGCCTGTACGGCAAACTGCGTTTTCACCAGGTTTTTGTAGAACAGCGAGGTGCGACCTCCCCCCAGAATCTCGGCGAGGGCATCGAGGGCGGGCTCGTCGGGATGGTAGTTGGGTACGGTTGGGTAGGCAATCTGCAACATTGGGAACCGGACATTGTCTTCGTACGACACGTAGCGGTCTTTTTCGAGTACCACCGCCGGTACAATTGTCTTGGTTACCTCGGGGCCGCGCGGAATGGTGCCAAAATACTTATTGGCAAGTGCCAGCACCTGTTGGGGTGTCACGTCACCGCCTACGGTCAGCACGGCGTTGTTAGGACCGTACCAGCGCAGGAAGAAGTTTTTCAGGTCATTTACATCCACCCGGTTCAGGTCTTCCACGTAGCCGATGGTCAGCCACGAGTAGGGGTGTCCGTAGGGGTAGAGGTTCTTGGCAATGTACTCGCCCGCCAGACCATAAGGGCGGTTATCGTAGTTCTGACCCCGTTCGTTTTTCACGGTGGCCCGCTGAATCTCGAACTTCTTCTGGGTCACGGCGTCGAGCAGGAAGCCCATCCGGTCGGCTTCGAGCCAAAGGGCCCGCTCCAGCTGATTGCTCGGCAGCGTTTCGTAATAGTTGGTCCGGTCGCGGTTGGTTGAACCGTTGAGGGTACCCCCGGAAGCTGTTACGATTTTGAAATGCTCATCGTCGGCCACGTGGTCGGAGCCTTGAAACATCATGTGCTCAAAGAAGTGCGCAAAGCCCGACTTACCAATTTCTTCGCGGGCCGAGCCCACGTGGTACGTCACATCGACGTGGACAATCGGGTCGGAGTGGTCTTCGTGCACCACCACCGTCAGGCCGTTGGGGAGTACGTACTTTTCGTACGGAATCACTAGTTCGTTGCCCTTGCGGGTTACTTTTTCGACCAGTTTCGCCTGCGAATAGGCGGTTCCGACCGACACCAGCCCGACAATGGCAAACTGGAGTAAAGAAGTGAGTTTCATTCAGTAGAATGTATCGGTGAAACAACGAAATTAAGACTAAATGATTGACCAAACGCCCGTTTGGTCAACTTTTTTGACTAACTATTCTGCTGAAGCCCTCAAGCCTGACGAGCGGTCAAATTACTGTATGAGTGGTTGAGTCATAGACGACGAGAAGGCGGTTAGGGAATCCGCTCGTTCCAATAGATCAGCAGGTTGAGCGTGGCCCGGCCCGACGCAATCAGGTCGAGGTCGCCGTCGTTATCGAGGTCGGCAGTAAACAGGTCTTCACAGGCCATACGGACGCTATCATCGAGGGGTAGGGGAGTCCAGTTACCGTCGGCTTCAGGTCGAAACAGTCGGACGCCCACTTTGCCCTCCGCATTGGGGTTACGCCAGCCCACGGCTATCTGATCGCGACCCAGCCCCAGCCAGTCGGCGCAGACCAACGCGTGGCCCTGGCTCAGTTCACGACTCAGGGCGTTTGGAGTCTGTACCGGTGCGTTGGGTCGGGATTGGGCAGCCGTAAAAGTTCCTGTCTCAATCACCAACTGATGACCGTGCATCGGCTGAATGGTGGCAATGGCCTTACCGCCATCGAGCCGCCTGATTTCGCCGATACCGGCCGCCATGGGGCCAGTCGTACTTCCTGCTTGTGGTAGGTTGCTGGTACTGGTACCGGGCATACTTTGCCAGGCTCCGTTCTGCCAGGCTACCCGTTTGCCTCCTTCCTTGCCGCCAATCATCAGGCTGGTGGTGTTGCCATCTTCCCAGATTTCGAAATTATGCGTCAGGTGCATGGTCGAGTCGACCAGATGCTGTTTCCAGCGACCGCGTGGGTTTTTCGGGAACTCGTAGCCCCAAATGCGCACACCCCGGCCTTCGCCATTTTTGTTGCCCAGGCCGTGCAGCGGCACCACAATCAGCTGGTAGTTATTACGGCCGGTGCGGGCCCAGCGCATCCGGTGAGTGGTTACCTCGTGCGGCAACCGAACGGCCTCCCAGAGTTGCGTAGGGTCTTGCGGGCGAACGAGGTAAAATACCGCGCCCGATTTGGTGCTGTCGGCCGTTTCGGCGGGGTTCCAGCCGGCCCCCACCGCAATTTCAACCCGGCCGTCGCCGTCGAGGTCACGGGCCGCAATACACACATTGTCTTGTGGGGTCAGGTTACGGGCCAGTACGTGCCGGGTCCATCGGCTCGGTGCGTCGGGTGCGGGTTTTGCCCCGTTCGCCTGGCCGGGCGACTGCTTGCCGGGGTTTTTGTACCAGACAAACTCTTTCTGATCGGCCATCAGAATATCGGGTTGGCGGTCGCCGTCGACATCGCCAATCGCCAACCCGTATCCAATACTGATTTGATTATCAACAACCTCAATCCGAAACTTCGGATCGGAAGGGGTTTTCGTAGACGTGTTTGAACCCGACTGAGCCAACACCGAAACGGGGAGTAAACAAAGAAGCAGACGCATGGAGCCGAACCGGTTGAGGATGAATTGTTACCGGTAAAAGCAGGCTGCGAAGGGTTGCTTACTCGTACAGGTCGTCTGTGTCGGCTTTGGCCAGATCTACCAGCAGCGTACTTACTTTTTGGGTCAGGTCTTTAAAAAACCGTTCGCCTTTTTCGGGGGTAGCACTGTACGGGTTGCCGATGCCCGTATCAGCCGTCACCTTCGACCATTGGCGTTCGGCCCAGGCCCAGCCCTCGTCCATACCTTTGATTTTCCACCGTTTGGCGGCTCCGTCGCCCGCTTCCGACAGGGGCTGTACCAGATCGGGGCGGAGGTACTGCATCACGCTTGTTTCGAGTTCGTCGGCATGGTCCCCTTTTTCCTCAAAATACGCCGACCGGTTGAGCACCGTAAACCAGAAACAAAGGCTGATAAACATGTCGGGGTATCGACGGCCAATTTCCCGAATCAGCGGCTTGAAATCGTTGCCGCCGTGGCTGTTGAAAATGAGCAGTTTCCGAATGCCCTGTCGGTGTAGCACCTCCACCAGATCGTTCAGAATAAGGAGTTGGGTGCTTGGGTAGATATTCAGGTCGAGCAAAATATCTGACTGACCTGTATTCACCCCAAACGGCACCGTGGGTAGTACCATCACATTGGCGCCCTGTTCCCAGGCGAGTCGGGCGGCCTCGGCCATAATGTGGTCGGCTTCGTACACATCGGTGCCATAGGGCAGGTGATAATTGTGCGCTTCGGTAGCCCCCCAGGGCAGAATAGCCAATTCGATGGGCTTCTCCTGAATGGCGCGGTAGTTGGTTTCAGCTAAGATGTAAGGGCGCATAGCCATGTTGGTTCGTGGGGTGTTCGTGACGCTCACCGACCCTTGAACGCTAAAACTCAACGGGCCGAATAGGCGTTACAGAAAAGACACTGCAAGTTAGTACCTGTGCCCGGTTGAGCCACTAAAATTTAGGATTTGCCCGTATGCCTTTCTTTCAAAAAACGATTCGATTGCAGCCGTATCCACGCGGCTTCCACCTCATCACCCGAACCGTGGAGCGGGAGTTTTTGGAGTTGCAACAGCTCCGCGTTGGCATGCTTCAGGTATTTATTCAGCATACATCGGCCAGCCTTACCATTAATGAGAATGCCGACCCAACGGTGCGGCAGGATTTTGAAACACACTTTAACAAGATGGTGCCTGAGCGAGCGCCCTATTACAAGCATAATTATGAGGGCGACGATGATATGCCCGCCCACCTCAAAGCGGCTTTGCTAGGGCATTCGGTTCTTATCCCAATCACTAACGGGCAGCTGAATCTTGGTATCTGGCAGGGCATTTATCTGGGCGAGCACCGGGACCGGGGTGGTAGCCGTACACTCGTTCTTACTGCCTGGGGCGAGTTAAGTGGGGAAAATGGATAATGAAGGATGAAGTATGAATAGTGTATAATGAAAAATGGATAACGAACCGCCCGGAAGCAGCATTATCCATTCTTCGTTATACACTATTCATTAGGAAAGTTATATAGCCAATTTCTGGGCTACAACTTTCTCCAGATATTCCCGGATGGGGTCAATTTTGATCTTGTTCAGCACATCCTCCGCAAAGGCGTACATGAGCAGGGTTTGGGCCTGCTGCTTGGGAATCCCCCGCGACTGCATGTAGAACAACGCTTCCTCATTCAGTTTACCCGTGGTGGTTCCATGCGAACACTTCACATCGTCGGCGTAAATTTCCAGCTGAGGCTTGGTGTTCATGGTTGCATCGGGCGAGAGCACCACGTTTTTGCATGATTGGTACGCGTTGGTTTTCTGGGCGTCGGGCCGAACAAAGATTTTCCCGTTGAAAACCCCCGTCGAACGCTCCTCCAGAATCCCTTTGTACAATTCGTTGCTGTACGAGTTTGGCTTAGCGTGGTCAACCAGGGTGTGGTTGTCGATATGCTGCCGTCCGTTCGGAATGTACAGGCCGTACATGTGAGCCTCGCAATGCTCACCGTCGAGCACAATATTGAGGTTGTTGCGCACAAACCCACCATTGAGCGTCACGGTAGCCGAGTAAAACAGGCTACTGTCGGCCTGCCGAACCTGCGTCGTGCCAATGTGGTACGCCTGCTCCGTGTCGTTTTGTACTTTGTAGTACTCCACGCGGGCGTCGCGGGCCACCGATACCTCGGTCACGGTGTTGGTAAAGCTCGACTGCTCGCCCAGCGTCCGGTACGACTCAATCACTTTCACCTCGGCATTGCGTCCGGCAATGATCAGGTTACGGGGTTGAGCGGCTACGTTGGCCTCGCGGGCGTCGTTGATAAACCGCATCACAATCGGCTCGGCAACGGTTTTGTTGTCGGGTACCCGGATGAACACGCCATCAAACGCAAAAGCGGTGTTGAGCGCCGTGAAGGCATTGTCCTGGAAGTCGGCCAGACGCGAAAAGTACGCGCCCACAGCTTCCGACTGCTCGCTCATGGCTTCCCGGAACGACAGAATCTGCACCTCCGAAGCCGGGCTCACAATGCGCGATAGGTCGGCGCGGTACTGCCCGTTTACGAAGTACAGGATGTTGCCGGAGAGGTTCGGAATTTGCAAAACGTCGAGCTCTTCGGCCGTTAGCGCCGACGGTTGCTCCAGCTCATAGGCCTTGTTAATCAGGCCAGCTACGTTCGAGTATTTCCACTCTTCGTGCTTGATGGTCGGAAAACCGAGGGTTTCAAATGTTTGCAGAGCCGCCCGGCGTACCTGATGCAGGGCCGATTTGCTCTCGCCGTTCATCCGCTCTTCCGAAGCCCGAAAACCAGCCAGTAGCTGATCGCGGAACGTCGGAACAGGGGTATTGTCAGGTTGATTGGTCTTGCTCATGATCTTATACGCCGGCTTCCACTTCTGCTTTGATCCAATCGTATCCTTTTTCTTCCAGCTCCAGAGCCAGTTCTTTCGGGCCCGATTTCACGATCCGGCCTTTGTAAAGCACGTGTACAAAATCAGGGACGATGTAGTCGAGCAAACGCTGGTAGTGCGTCACCACAATGGTAGCCCGCTCCGGTGAGCGCAGTTTGTTGACACCCTCGGCTACAATACGCAGGGCATCGATGTCGAGACCTGAATCGGTTTCGTCCAAAATCGCCAGTTTCGGTTCGAGCATGGCCATCTGGAACACTTCATTCCGTTTTTTCTCTCCACCCGAGAACCCTTCGTTGAGGGCGCGGCTCAGGAGTGACTGATCGATGTTGACGAGCTTCATTTTCTCCTTCATCAGCTTCAGAAACTGAACGGCGTCCAGTGGGTCTTGTCCGCGATACTTGCGGATCTCGTTCATGGCTGTTTTGAGGAAGTTAGTCGTGCTTACGCCCGGAATCTCCACAGGGTATTGAAATGCCAGAAAAATGCCCTCGGCTGCCCGCTCTTCGGGCGCCATGTCGAGCAAATCTTTTCCTTCAAAATCTACACTACCGCCTGTGATATCATAGTCTTCCCGCCCTGCCAAAACAGACGCCAGCGTACTTTTGCCCGAGCCGTTGGGGCCCATAATGGCGTGTACTTCCCCGGCGTTGACGGTGAGGTTAATGCCTTTTAAAATCTGCTTTTCGCCAATGTTGGCCTGTAAATCGCTAATAGTAAGCATGATAGGTTATCAGTCGCGGCTTCAAATGAACCGCAAAGTTAACGGATGATCTTGTAGGTCTGTGAGTTGTCAACAAAAAACCGCTCATAAAAGTTGACAGGCTTGTACTACATTTGCATTTAGCGAAGGAGCCGATGCGTGAATTGGCGGATGGTCGGGTTTCGTTCTGATTCTATTTTGGCACCCGAAAAAATGGGTCCCCATTGCCAATTCACTCATTCACCCATCCACTCGTTCGCCCATTACGTCTTGAAACTCTGGCAAAAAGAAGGGGTCGTTACTGACGACCAAATTGAACGGTTTACCGTGGGGCGCGACCGCGAAATGGATCTTTATCTGGCTCCGTTCGATGTGTTGGGGAATATTGCCCACGCCACCATGCTCCAGCAAATTGGCCTGCTCAATGGGCAGGAATTACTGCTGCTCAAGGCGCAGCTACTCGCTATTTATGGCGAAATTGAGGCTGGTGAGTTTGAAATCGAAGAAGGGGTCGAAGATGTGCATTCGCAGGTTGAACTGCTGCTGACCCGCCAACTGGGCGATATTGGTAAGAAAATTCATGCCGGGCGCTCCCGCAACGATCAGGTGCTGGTCGACATGAAGCTCTTTACCCGGAATCGACTTTGGGCTGTTACTGAGGCCACCCGGCGTGTGTTCGATCAGCTGGTGGCCCGCTCCGAAATGCACAAGGCCGATTTGCTGCCGGGCTATACGCACTTGCAGATTGCCATGCCTTCGTCGTTTGGGCTGTGGTTTGGGGCGTATGCCGAGGGCCTTGCCGACGATATGCTGACCCTCCAGACGGCCTACCGCTTTGCCAACCGCAATCCACTGGGGTCGGGCGCGGGCTACGGCTCGTCGTTTCCGCTCAACCGTACGCTTACGACTGAGCTTTTGGGTTTTGAAGGCATGCACGTAAACGTGGTTTATGCCCAGATGAGCCGGGGCAAAACTGAACAGATCGCCCTGAATGCACTGGCGTCGGTGGCGGCTACGCTGTCGCGCATGGCTATGGATATTTGCCTGTACAACAGCCAGAATTTCGGGTTCCTGACCCTGCCCGACGCCCTCACGACGGGAAGCAGCATCATGCCCCACAAAAAGAACCCTGATGTGGCCGAACTGCTGCGGGCCAAAACCAACCGCCTGAAAGCGTTACCTATGGAGGTGACACTCGTGATGAGTAACCTGCCGTCGGGGTATCACCGCGATATGCAGTTGCTCAAAGAGGTACTGATGCCGGCATTCGATGAATTACTCGATTGCTTAAACATCACGGCCTTCATGCTCGAAAACCTGGAAGTGAAGCCAAACCTGCTCGATAGTGAGCGGTACGATTTGCTGTTCAGTGTGGAGCGGGTCAATGAATTGGTATTGCAGGGGGTGCCGTTCAGGGAGGCTTATCAGGCTGTAGGCAAGGAGATTGCCGAACATACGTACACGGCCCCCCGTCAGCTCAACCACACGCACGAAGGCAGCATCGGTAACCTGATGAACGACCGGATTGTGCAGCATATGGATGAGGCTATGGCCGGCTTTGGCAATGATCGGGTCACCGAGGCTCTGAATAGCCTGCTTAGCCCCATGACAGGCGAGGAAGAGAGTGTGTAAATGAACGACGTAAAATGAGCCAACTGCCAGTTAATGGCCGGGGCATTATTCACTGTATGTTTTACAACTGGAAAGCCCTCCAACACAAACGGTTTGTGTTGGAGGGCTTTCCAGTTGTCTGTTCTGCTTATTCAACCCGGTACGCAACCACCTTATTTTTGAAGAATGTAGGGACGAGCAACAGCTTCTGACCCGGTACATATTCAATGTCGGCTGTGTTTACCTTTTGTTCGCGTGAATCGAGCAACTGTTGTTTCTCGCCTTTGCCGTCGACGTAAAAAATCTGGCCGTTCCAGTCCGAAACCAGGTAGTTGTCTTTGCCATCGGCTACGATGCCGTCCGTTGCCGCCATTCCGTTGGCAACGGGCGTAATCGTTTTGGTTTTCACATCTACGGCCTGCAACGCTCCCAGCTTGGTACTGCCGATCATCAGCTTGTCGTTGCCAACGGCCAATAGGCCGTTCGGCTTGTTCAGGGTTTCGCCTTCCATCCAGACTTCCCACTTGTCGTCTTTGAGCCGGTAGATTTTGTCGAAACGGCTGTCTGATACGTACACCGTTCCATCTTTGGCGACTGTAACATCGTTCAGAAACGCGTTTTTGGTGTCGACGGCATCGTATGTTTTCTCCGCCTGTCCGGTAGTAGTGTTGATTACTACGAGCCGGTACACATCGGTTACGTATAAGCGGTTCCGGTGGAGCCCCATTCCTTTGGGTGCATTAAGGCCCGATGTCCAGCGAAGATTCTGGATTTTACCGTCGAGGCCCACTTTGGAGATAAAGCCGTTGCCATCGAGACCGTCGGGTTTTCCGTCGATGTTAGCCACAAATAATACCCGACCAGCCGGGTCGTACAGTACCGACTCGGGCACACGCAGGGTGGTATCGGTTTCCCAGGCCATCACCAGTTTTTTGGGTTTGGGCTTAGGCTGAATAGTGGATGCCTGGGCCAGGGTTGCTCCGAGCAGCGCGAAACCTAATACGGTAATTTTCAGGCATGTCTTTTGCATGATCGTCTTTGGATTACATTCAGAGTCAAAGGAAACCGTCGGTTCGTCGGGTTGCAAGTTTCTAAGATAAATTTTAGGAATAGGCCCTTGAGAGGCTCCAGAGCTTGTACTCTGCAAGGAAGCATTAATTTTAATGTTATATGACGAAACACTCTATAAATGAGCGAGTTTAGTATGTCGCGCATGCATGTACAACAAAACCAGACACAAGCTATGCAACCCCTGTATTCCAAACCCCCGACAAGTGACCCGCAGCCGCTAAAAGAAAGTATCAAGGATATGATCAGGCTGCAAAAATATTATCAGGTTTCGGATGAGTTATTCTGGGAAATATTCAATGCCCGGGTCTTACTCAACGAACATGTCGATATTGATAACATGCTGACAGCCATGCCCAATCCCGTAGCGAAAGCGTAATGACCAATTGAGTGACTATGTGTCAATGGGTCAAATCGATTTGTGGAAAAAGTTGCTGCACGTCGATTACATTCTGTTCATCAGAATCGACCCATAAGGGTAACAAACCCATTGAAATAACATAGTCATGAAAAAACGTTCATTTTCGCTTTTGTCTGCATTTGTATCAGTAGTCTGGACCTTGTTAGGTTGTGAACAGATGAATCCAGATGCCCAAATTACCCCCGAAACTTCGGCTCGAATCGCCCGAGAAACAGCCTGTAATTCGTTTGTTTACACCGATTCTGTTTTTTATTACAACGAGCAGAAATCCAATTATGCCGAACGACCCAAAAGTTCACGGGCAGGTACCTACGGCGCTTTTCCGAAGGGTTTATCGATCAACCCACAAACCGGAGCCATTGACGTAAACCAAAGTGAGTCGGGCCTTACGTACCGGGTCTGGTACACGGCTAAAGGGTCAAAAGATACCTGCACGACGTACATTACGATTTCGGGTATTAACTACCGAAGCCGGATTTATAACCTAACCGAAGGAGACGACTTGGCTATGCCATTCTATAATGGACAGCAAAACAAAAAAATGGCGGCTGCCGGGGAGTTTCTGGACGACGATGATGCCGCGGTAGCGACCGTGCTCGATAGTCGGATGAAAAAGCCCAAAGGCGTTGACATTGATAAGGTTACCGGTGCTATAAACCTGCGTAAAACGGTGCTGAATGGTGCATTCGGGCAAAAACCGGCTGATGGTACCGTGCAGATATTTCGGATTTATTACCGAATGAACGATGCGAGTAAAAAGTCGCTCAACTACATCGACGTGCGGCTCCATTACTACAGCAAAATGAGTGCAGTACCGGGTAACCTGATTGCGAAGGCTGATGTAAAAACGTTTGCTACCTTCCGTCAGGCAACGCCAAGTCTGCCCACCGCCCAATCACTTAACTATGAGGCTGAAGATATAGCCGAAGACTCATCACGTCCACGTCCACCCGATATTATCATCGTTGGACCCTAGTCGGAAGTTTGTTTAACAAAATTTATACAAATCATAGACAAAGCAGGTTAGACTAATTAAGTTTAACCTGCTTCTTTTTATAACTTTGCCCCGAAGGGAAGGTTATGAAAAGACCATACGTAATTTGTTTGCTATGGGTAGGTTGTTGGTACGTCGGGACACTCTTCGCCCAGACGGAGGCCAAACTGCGGGTGGCCGAACGGGTTTACGCGTATGCGCTGAGCCAGTTTAGCCAACCTGTCCCTGACGAACGTTCAGACAGCACCGCGTTAGCCAACTTCCTGAAAGTTACGTCGCTTGTAAAGCCAGAGCCTGCTTCGGCCCGGCTGCTCACCAGCAGTTATCTATACGCGGGGATCATAAATCAGGACGATAACCGGCAATCCGAAGCTTTACGGTTATATCAGCGGTCTATTCAGATTGGCAATCGGTTTCGGTTGCCCGATACCCTGCTCTTCAAACCCTACCTTTACGCTGGTACGGCCCACTACTACCTGCACGCATTCGATTCGTCGACGTATTACTACGAGAAAGCCGAGCAAATCTACCTGCGGAACCCGCACCTGCCCGAAGCCCAACGATTGTATAACTCGTTTGGGGTGTTGTACTACGAAGCAGGCAACTACCAGCAGAGTATCAATTATTTTCAGAAAGCACTGCAACTGAATGAGCAGCAGAAGGGTGGACGGAAAAACGACTTTTTTGTTCGTTACACCAGCAACATTGCTTCGGCCCTGCTGCACCTGGAACAGTACGAGTCGGCTGCCAATCTGTACAAAAAGTTGTTGCCACTGCATAACAACCGGGCCGAGTTGCTCATTAATCTGGGCATCACCTACGTAGGTAAGAAAGACCCTAAGCAGGCGCTGTACTATCTCAAGCAGATTGGGCCTATTGAAGATCGTTACCAGATTCTGTACGAAAATACGTTGGCCCGGGCCTACATTCAATTGCAGGAGTACGACCGGGCTACGCAAATCCTGACTCAGGCTATGCAGAAGTATGAGCGTCAGCTCTCGCAGAATCAGGCTTCTACAAAAAATAAAAACCTGGGACTTAGCTACAAATTACTGGGAGATGTAGCCGCCGAGCAAGCACAGTACCGGCAAGCCGTTACACTTTATCAGCAGGCTATTATTCAGTTAGACTACGATTTTAACGACCCCAATCCGCAGGCAAACCCCACGCATTTCAACGGTGATTTTACCAGCTTCCTGCTTTTCGAAAGTTTGGCCGCCAAAGCAGCGAGTCTGGAAAAAATAGCCCGATTGTCGGGCGATGTACGCGCCATGGAAATGGCCGTAAGTACCTACCGGTCGGCTCTGAATCTGGCCAACTACATCGAAAAGTCGTTTGATACTGAGCAGAGCCGGTTGTTTGTGGTCAATAAAGGATATCCGGTGTTACAGCGGGCTGTTACATTGCTGGTTTACGCCTATGACCGTACCAATAATCCGAAGTATCTCGAAAAAGCCTTTCGGCGGTGTGAGCAAGGCAAAGCGGCCGTATTGTATATCGGGCAGAAAGAAAACGAGAGCAAGGCCAATACCGGAATCCCCGATTCGCTGCTGCAGCAGGAGCGAAACCTGAGGTTTGCCATTTCTCACCTATTTATGCGGCTCGACCGCTCAAGCACCCAGAGCGAAGTCGCGCAAATTCGGGGGCAGATCCGGGACAAAGAAGTAGAGTTGTCACGCCTGGCCGATCGATTACACGACTATCCAGATTACTATCAGAAAAAATTTGGGACTGATTCAGTCAATGTGCAGATGCTCCGGCAGAAGGTTTTGAATCCGCGTAGAGCCATTGTGTCGTATTTCCAGACTGACCAGATGACGTACACGTTTTTGCTGACGGATGATCAGCTCCGGCTTTTCAGGACGCCCAACGATTCGGTTTTTCGGCATCATTTACGGGGGCTGATTGGCACCCTGAAACAAGTTATTCCCGGTGAGCAATACCCCGGTGTTACGAGTGCACGATACCTGTACGACCGCCTGATAAAGCCCCTGGAAAAAGATCTGAAGGGGGTACAATCGCTCATTGTGATTCCGCACGGTGACCTGACTCAGCTGTCATTTGACGTACTTGAAAATGCCCAGCAGCAGTATTTAGTTGAGCGGTTTGATATTACGTACCAATATTCAACGGCTTTTTTGCGGGTCGAGGCCATTCCGCAGTTGGAAGATGGCCTTGTCCTGTCGGTTGCGCCGTTTAACCATAGTACCAATTTGGGAGGTTTTGAGCCATTGCCTGCTTCGGGGCAGGAGGTAAGTAGCCTGGAAGGTATTAAGCTGTTGAATACGGAGGCTACCAAAAGCCGGTTTCTCGAATTGGCCAAAGAGGCATCGGTTATTCACCTGGCTACACACGCAGTTGCTAATGATGGGCAGCCTTCCCGTTCGTTTATTGCGTTTACTCCGCAATCGGCCGACAATCGGCTGTATGCCCATGAGTTGCAGTTTGGTGTGTTTGATCGGGCCAAACTTATCTTTCTGAGTGCCTGCGAAACCGCCAGCGGGCAGCTGATCGATGGGGAGGGAGTTATGAGTTTGTCGCGTGCGCTTTCGTATGCGGGTTGCCCAAACCTGATCACCTCGCTCTGGAAAGCTGAGGACCGGGCAACGGCCTATATCAGTATGAAGTTTTACTGCCACCTGCGCGAGGGCAACTCTGTAGCACGTTCGTTACAACTGGCCAAACTCGACCTGCTGCGCGATGGCCGTTACGCCCAGTTTCACTCGCCCCAGTACTGGTCGCACCTGGTATTTATCGGCTCTCCGTCCGAACCAGAAGCGCCGTTCAATGCCCGAACCATCGGTCTGCTGGCCGTTGCATTGTTGCTAATGGGAGGGGGCGCCTGGCGGCTGATGAAACAAAAAAAAGTCACTGCGATTGCACAGTGACCTTTCCGAATTACCTAACCCATATGATATAACTTCATATTACTTTTTCCACCGCAACAGGTTTAGTTTCCACAAATCCTGCTCCGTCACGTTCTGGTTGTAGAGGTGACGAGGGGTGTTTTTGATCTTCTTAAAGAGCGAATAGGCTTCATCAATTCGCTCGTCGCCCAGGTAAGCCAACGCCATGTAGTAGTCGCTTTCCTGTTCAAATAATTGCCGGTTGGTTCGCCCATTGAGCGCCCTCAGGGCGTCAAATCGCTCAATAGCCTGGCCATATTGCTCTTTTTGTAAATAGGCCATTGCCGTCAGAAACTGATCTCGCTGCGACTGCGTCGGAGAGGTCATAAACCGCTCGATGACCGCATCGTAATTTCCTTCCTGATAAAGAGCATCCAAGGGTGTTTTGGCTTCCTCAGTGCCCCTTGTATTGGGCAATTCGTACTGAATAAACTTGGCACTATACAGGGTGCCCACATTTGTTGTTGCGTACTGGAACGTACCATAACCGAGCAGGAGCAACAACCCACTGGCGGCAATCCGGGCTGTCCACCGGACGGGCTGCTGGTACCAAAGTGGCCGTACTATGGCTTTCTCGGGTGCCGATTCGGGCATGTCATCACCGGGTTGATCCAGATCCAGTTCGTGCATAAACTGGAAGTGCAGATCGCGAACCTGATTGCGAAGGCCTGCCGACCGGACGGCGTCTTTGACGATTGTAACCCGATCCAGAAGACTTTGCAACTCGAAGTCTATCTGAAGCATTTGCTCCAGATTATCTGCTTCATCAACAGGTAATGTTCGGTCTAAATACCGATCAATCCGTTCGAGCTGTTCCATGTCATTTGGTGCGCTGCAACGCAGCTTTTATGTTATCAAAAGTGGCTGGCGAGGAATTTACCAGATCCGTTAACTCCTTCAAGCATTTATACTTTCGATTCCGAACAACCTGTTCGTTATCATATTCAGTACGTTCCAGAATCTCTTTCATCGAAAGATCTTCGTAGTAAAACAAGGTCAGAATCTGCTTACAGACGGCTCCGAGTTTATCAAACAAAGCCACTATAGTTTTCTGAGCTTCCTTATACATCACATACTGAGCGGCATCAGCTTCGAGAGTGTCCCGGCTCGTTTCAAATTCCTCATTGCGCTTGGCGTCATTGCCGCGCTTGCGCAATTCGCTGATCCACAAATTCCGGGTGAGGGTGTATAAAAACGATTTTACCGTTGTCTCACCCCGAAACTTGTCTTTCTGCACCAATTCGATAAACGTAACCATTACCTCCTGAATCAAATCGGCTGCGTCGTCCGGGTCACCACTATTATTGCACACATAGCTTTCCAGCATCCGGTAATGAGATTGATAAATGAACCGCATGGCTCGTTCAATGCCATCACCTGTTTTGATACCCGCCAAAAGGTCGGTATCCGATAAGCTGTTTAGTGTCCGTTTCGTACCTGACATATATCAGTCGTTTGAGGAGGTCGAAATGTAATCGCGATTGTAAAAAAAATTTTTGAGCTGCATAAAAAGCCCAACTTTGTGATGGGTGGTAGCACCTCTAAACCTCCATGTGAAGAGGATTCTTAATAATACTAATGAACATATATTGAGTTTTCAAAAACAGGTTATTTATTCTAACGAGTGTATTTTTTACCTAAAAGAATGCACCTCTGCTTCGTGCAGGACGTAACGCAGAAGCTGCTTATTTGTTGGAGTAAAAACTTTTATGGGTTTCACAAAATTAATGGGTCTGTTAACTTCAGACATAAACAATTATGTTTTCTGTATGGATTGGCCAGAAAGAAAGTAGCTAAATGGATGGAAGCCCGCCCTTTACAGACTGGCTTTGAGGTAGGTTACGGGTTCACCAATTTTTATAACTGAAGACACAGACAAAACCCGTAATTTTAGGCCAGTAAATCAGGTCATTTATGCAGTTCTCTCACCTTCATTGCCACACTCAATACTCCCTGCTCGACGGACAGGCTGATATCAAGAAGCTTATCAAAAAAGCAAAGGCCGACAATATGCCTGCGGTGGCCATCACCGATCACGGTAATATGTTTGGTGTGTTTGAGTTTGTAGCCGAAGCGGCCAAGCAGGGAATTAAGCCTATTGTCGGGTGCGAGTTTTACGTGGTGGAAGATCATACCCGTAAGCAATTCACCAAAGAGCAAAAAGATGTGCGATACCACCAGCTTTTGCTTGCCAAAAACCCAACCGGCTACAAAAACCTGGTGAAGTTATGCTCACTGGGCTACATGGAGGGCCTTTATGGTAAATACCCCCGCGTAACCAAGGAGCTGATTGATAAATACAAAGAGGGCCTTATTGCTACCACCTGCTGTATTGGTGCCATTGTGCCCAAAACAATTCTGAAAAAAGGGGAAGCAGAGGGAGAAAAAGAATTTAAATGGTGGCTCGACCGGTTTGGTGAAGACTATTACGTGGAGCTACAACGCCACGAGATTCCCGATCAGATCAAGGCTAATGAAGTGCTGGTGAAGTTTGCGGTGAAGCATAATGTAAAAATTATTGCCTCCAACGACTCGCACTACGTGGACCGTGATGATTGGGTGGCCCACGATATTCTGCTGTGCGTAAACACCGGTGAAAAGCAAAGTACGCCGTCGATGAAGGAATTCAGCGACGACGAGGTGATGCCCAAAAACACCCGGTTTGCCTTCTTCTCCGATCAGTTCTACTTCAAGAACACGCAGGAGATGAGCACCTTGTTTCATGACTTGCCGCAGGCCATCGACAACACCAACGAGATTGTCGATAAGGTAGAAACGCTCAAGCTGAAACGGGATATTCTGCTGCCTAACTTCCCGATTCCCAATGAGTTTCAAATTCACGACGACGACGTTGCCAATCAGTGGGAATTCCTGAAGCACCTGACGTACGAAGGGGCCCGCAAGCGGTACGGCGAGATTGAATCGCACGTGCAGGAACGTCTTGATTTTGAGTTGTTCACAATCAAGACAATGGGCTTTGCCGGCTACTTCCTCATTGTGGCTGACTTTATCAAGGCTGGCCGGGATTTGGGCGTGATGGTAGGGCCGGGCCGTGGCTCGGCTGCCGGGAGCGCCGTGGCGTATTGCATCGGTATTACGAACATTGACCCGATTAAATACGACCTGCTTTTTGAACGGTTCCTGAACCCCGACCGGAAGTCAATGCCCGATATTGATACGGACTTTGACGACGAAGGTCGGCAGAAGGTGATTGATTATGTGGTGCAGAAGTACGGTAAGCAGCAGGTGGCGGCTATTGTGACATACGGTACGATGGCGGCCAAATCGGCCATTAAAGATGTGTCGCGGGTGATGGACCTGCCCCTCAACGACGCCAACGCACTCGCTAAATTGGTGCCCGACAAGCCGACGTACAACATGACGCTCCGGCGGATTTTTGAAGATCCGATCGATGGGCCGGGTGGTTTGTCTAACCTGATCCAACCCGAAGAAGTCGAAAATGTGAAGCGGATGCGGGCGCTCGAAGCAGGCGATCAGAGCGTGGGGCGGGCCATGAAGCTAATTGATACCGAGAAGGTTCAGAACGTGCTTCAGCAGGCGCGTCGGCTCGAAGGAACAGTACGGAACACGGGCGTTCACGCGGCCGGCATCATCATTGCCCCCGACGACCTGTCGAACATCGTTCCGGTATCAACCTCCAAAGATACCAACCTGATTATCACCCAGTATGAGGGTAAAGTAATTGAGGATGCGGGGGTCATCAAGATGGACTTTCTGGGGTTACGAAACCTCACCATCATTAAGGAGTGCCTGCGGTTGGTGAAGCAAAACCACGGGGGGCTGTTTGTGAACGGCGTTGAGACGGATATTGATGATATTCCGCTTGATGACCCGAAAGCCTACGAACTGTTTCAACGGGGCGAAACCAACGCCATTTTCCAGTTCGAATCCGACGGGATGAAGAAGTACATGAAGGACCTGAAGCCCGACCGGTTTGAGGACCTGATTGCCATGAACGCCCTGTACCGGCCCGGCCCGATTCAGTATATCCCGACGTTTATTAACCGGAAGCATGGTCGTGAAGAAGTGAAGTACGACCTCCCCGAAATGGAGGAGTATCTGGCTGATACGTACGGTATTACGGTGTATCAGGAGCAGCTGATGCTCTTGTCGCAGAAGCTCGGCAACTTTACCAAAGGCGACGCCGACGTGCTTCGGAAGGCGATGGGTAAGAAGCAGAAGGACGTACTGGATAAGATGAAAGGTAAGTTTATGGATGGCTGCAAAGCCAATGGACTGAACCTGAAAATCTGCGAAAAAGTCTGGACCGACTGGGAAGCCTTTGCTTCGTACGCTTTCAATAAATCGCACTCAACCTGCTACGCCTTTGTCGCTTACCAGACGGCCTACCTGAAAACGTATTACCCGGCCGAGTACATGGCGGCCGTTTTGACGTCCTGCCTGGGCAACATCGAAAAGATTACGTTCTTCCTCGAAGAATGTAAGGCGCTGGGTATTCCGGTACTGGGGCCGGATGTAAACGAATCGGAGCGCGTATTTGGCGTTAATAAAAAAGGCGAAATCCGCTTTGGTCTGGGTGGTATTAAAGGAGCAGGTGATGCCGCTGTGGAAGCGATTATTGAGGAGCGGAAAGCAGGTGGCCCGTATGGAGACATCTTTGATTTTGCGGTGCGGGTAAACCTCAGGACGGTGAACAAGAAGACCCTCGAATCGCTGGCGTATGCCGGTGCTTTTGATGCGCTGGACGAATACCACCGGGCTCAGTATTTCGAAGTGCCAGCGGGCGAAACGGGTACGTATCTGGAAAAGATTATCCGGTACGCGAACAATTACCACGCCGAAAAATCGGCGAGTCAGCAGTCGTTGTTTGGAGGGGCTGGTGGAGACCCCATGATTCCGAAGCCCAAGCCGCCGGTGGTGCCCGAATGGAATCAGATTGAGAAGCTTAAGTTTGAAAAAGACGTTGTTGGCTTCTACATCACGGGCCACCCGCTTGATGAGTTCAAGCTTGAAATAGACGGTTTCTGCAATTGTACGCTCGACAAGGTGTACGAAGTCAGGACGCCCGAAATCAAAGTTGCGGGTATTGTTTCGTCGGTGATGCAGCGGATTGCCAAAAACGGAAACCCGTTTGTGATTTTCAAGCTGGAAGACTATTCTGGCTCGATGGAAATGACCCTGTTTGGCGAAGATTACGTCCGAATGGGCCAATACATTGAGCTGGGGCGTTTCCTGCATGTGACGGGCAAAACCCAGAACCGCTGGAACTCCGACCAACTGGAGTTTAAGGCAGCCAACATCCGGCTGCTGACCGAGATGCGCGAGAAAATGTGCAAGGAAGTTCGGGTGTCGCTGGCGCTACAATCTGTCAACGCGCAGATGATCGCACAAATCAATGAGCTGGTAGCGGCTCACCCCGGCAATTGCACGTTTTTGCTCAACGTGTCGGACCCCGATGAGCGGATCGAGGTGAGTTTGTTGTCCAGAACGGTGAAGGTTAGCCCCGCCAATACGTTTATCCGGGGATTAGAAAAGCTGGATGGCGTGGTTTGTAAGGTAGCTTAACCGTTACACCAAACGCCGTACTGCCGTATGAAGTCTGCCCGACTGTTGCCCTGTTGGTATCTGATGGCCGGGTTGGTGGCCTGTACGTCGGCTAATCAACCATCCGATACCATGAATCAGCCCGGAACCTTTGGGTACGACCTCCAATTTCTAAAAGCCAAGGACCCCGATTTGGCCCTCCTGACCGATCCCGACGATACACGGGCGCAGGTGATTGTGTCGGCCCGGTATCAGGGCAAGGTATTTACTTCAACAGCCAACGGTGCGGCCGGTCAAAGTTTCGGCTGGATCAACTACAAAGCGTTTGAGGGCGAGCCGCAACCCCACATGAATGCCTATGGGGGTGAAAATCGGTTGTGGCTTGGTCCGGAAGGAGGGCCATATAGCCTGTTTTTCAAGCCCGGTACCCGTATGGAGTTTGCCAATTGGCAGACCCCGGCGGCTATCGATACGGAGCCCTGGACCGTGGTGTCGCGGCAGCCGCGCGAGCTGGTGATGGAGAAAAAAGCCACCCTGCTCAATTACAGCGGTACGCAGCTTGCCATTCGTCTCGACCGGGCTGTGCGGTTGCTGTCCCGGCAGCAGGTGGGCGAAGCGCTCGGAATGGCACTCGGTGACGATATCCGGCCGGTTGGGTATCTGACCGAAAATGCACTGACTAATATCGGTACGTCGGCCTGGACACGCGAAACCGGGGCACCCTGCCTCTGGGTGCTCGATATGCTCATGCCCAGCGACCAGACAACCATTGTGGTGCCATACGAGCAAGCCGGTACGGGTCCTGTAGCCACTACCGATTATTTCGGGGCCATTCCGCCCGAACGAATTACGTACCAGAACGGCGTACTATTCTTCAAGGCTGATGGTAAAAGTCGGGGTAAAATTGGACTTACCGGCAAGCGGGCCAAGCCGGTGGCCGGTAGCTACGATGCCGGTAATGAGGTGCTGACGCTCACGTTGTTCGAGGTCGACAAGGACGGGACGTACCTCAATCAGGCCTGGAAGCTGATGCCCGATCCGTACCTGGGCGATGCCGTGAATGCGTACAACGATGGTCCGCTGGCCGACGGCTCGCAGATGGGGCCGTTTTATGAGTTGGAAAGCGTATCGCCGGGTGCGTTTTTAGGGCCGGGCGGCTCATTGCGACATACCCACACGGTATTGCACCTGACCGGCAACCGGGCCAAACTCGACGAAATAGCCCGCAAAGTGCTGGGCGTATCGCTCGATCAGGTGGAAAAAGCGTTACCATAGCCGGTTGCGTTACGACGCGTAAAATTCGATGGGTAGGCCGTCGGGATCGGCAATGAACGTAAACGTCTTGCCGGTGAGCTCGTCGGTGCGGATGGGTTCGGCCTCGATACCGTGTTTTTGCAGGGCATCGACGGTCGCCTGCACATCGGCAACGGCGAAGGCAAGGTGACGCAGCCCCGTGGCCTCGGGCCGCGACGGCCGCGCGGGCGGATTGGGAAACGAAAATAACTCGATCACGTACTGCCCATGGAGCGCCAGATCGAGCTTATACGATTGCCGCTCGGCCCGGTACACCTCCTGAATGACCGTCAGGCCCAGCACTTTGGTGTAAAACCGTTTCGAAACCTCATAATCTGACCCAATAATGGCAATATGGTGAACGTGTTGAAGCGCGAGCATGGTGGTTTAGTATTGTTGGCCGAAGATAGGGGAATTGTGAAGTTTTTGGGAGGGCTACGCAACGAAAGGGCACTCATCAGGCTCCTAAGGCAGTCTATAGATTTTCGATTCGTTGCTATATGTTGTAAAGGGAACGTTTTTGCGCTTGGCGTTCGTGCGGGATTTCGGAGCACAAAACTGTCAACCCAGCACTAAAGTTGATTTGAAAAACTGAACTTGAATTTAAGCACTTCACCCCGCATGACGCCAAACGCATGTTACCGGTTCGGTGTTCTTTTTCGTACACTGGTTTGTCGGCCGTTTTGGTGGTGCGGCTGGACAGACACACTCTTTGCCAAGCTTGGGTTGTAGCGTGGGCTTGTGCGGCTTGGCAATGTGTGTGGCTGTGAAGGGTTGGCTTATACATTCAGTTCCGCTTTTAAAGTTTTTATTGTTGTCAATGCACCCTGTATTTCTGTTGTTATTTCGTGCTTGTTAATGTCGTGGTGGCTCAAAGGATTTAATACTAAGCTTGTGTAATGGTCAATTTGTGCTGTTGTCGCTGGTGTTAGTCCACATTTTGTTGGTTTGTCTTGCTTGAATTTCTTCAATGCGTTCCAAAATGTGTCTGTTTTCATTTTTGAACTATCCAAGTTAAACGTAACTGGGACTTTCTCATAACAAAATCTTTTTAGGATAAACTCAAATGCGGAACGCAGATAAACACCAGCGGCTTTGTTGTCAGCTTGATTAAAGTAATACTCAGCTTTATCAATGTAGTTTTGTATGTGTGAGTTTGATTTGTTCTCTCTTATGATAGGTATTTCAAATCCTTTTCTTGTCCTTCGGGCATAAAATTCAAAACTCTTCCAAGAATTATTGCCGTCTAAGTATGTTGATTTTACAAACTCGTACCACGGTTTGTCATAAGTAGTTATGAAAACCTGGTAATTCGGAAATTCTTCATCAAGGATTTTCAACAAAGGCAAACGGTTTGAAATGTCTAACCCAATGAAAATATCATCTAAGAAAAGCACTTTACAAGGAATGCCTTGAACGTGTCTTTTTACCATTCCTAAGTAAATGGAAATAGCAATGGCTGAAAGTCTTGCTTCGTTCAGAAAAATATGTGGTTTCGGGATTTCTTTGCCCAAGTATTTCACTTTGGCTCTTACGTAGTTACGTTCAATTGCATTGTATGCAGCATTGGGTCTGGCTTGTGTGTAATTGAGTTCAATTTCTATGTTGTGCCCAAACTTGTCCAAGATGGGTTGGGTAAACTTCATTATGTTTTCAATGCTCGTTTTATCAAACAGCTTTTTGAATGCCTTGTTGAACTTGTCAATAGCTTCATCTACTTCCTTTTTTTTGGCGGTTATGTTAAATGCTTGACTGGTTTCTTTGCCAGTCGCTACTTCTACATCATCCCACAATTCACCTAATTCCTTTGTGCCTGTGATGGCTACACTCTTGAAATGCTTGAGAACGCCTTTAACCAACAATTCAAACAAATCAATTTCATTGTCTCTTTTGATGTGATGAATGGAAAGCAGGTGTTTATAGGTCAAAAAGCTTTTGAGCTTAATAGCATCACGGATGCTTGTATCTCCAGCGGCATAGGTGTCTTTTGATGATTTCTTGACGGTGTAAGTTTTGTCATTGGCTGCTCCGCTTCGGTCAGGATTGAAAGTTACTTTTATGAAACCTTTGCTTTTTTGGGCTTTGGTCAGGAAAATATTTTCGGTTTCATCATAACTCAATGTTTCCGTGGATGACTGAAAAAAGTCCTTCAAGGCATAGTAAAAGGAACTTTTACCGCTTCCGTTTTCGCCATAGATAAACAGGTTTTTGCCTTCTACATTGAATTTATTTAAGCCGTAGAATGCCTTATAATCCCGTATTTCAACTTTCTTAATCTTCATAGCATTCTATTTCAAAGCTTCCTTAATAATCCTTACTTCTTCCACGCTATCCAGTGTTTCTATGGCAAAGCGAACAGGGTGGTTGGGGTCGTACAAACGCTCAAACTCACTTTGGATGATGGCAAGTTTCTTTTCTTCGCTCATATCATCAGTGATGGGTTTCAGGTCTCCCAAATGCTTTAGGATTTCTTTGCCTGCCGATTTGATTTCTTTAGGAAACACTAATTCATATACAATAGAATTAATAAGGTGCTCGTAAAAATTAAATATCACTTCGTTAATCCACTTTTTTTTGTTCAATAAATATGATGAAACAATTGAAAGAGGTAAAAATCTATCGGAGTAAATTGGCAATGGGAGATTATGAATTTCATAGCTGTTTACATTACTGTTAGTGCTAAACTTTTTGAAAAACCAATTTGAAAATTCTGAATTTAAAATTGACAAGTAATATTTTGCTAATAAATCTGTTACATCTCTTAGCGAGATGTAATTAATTGAGTGTCCACAAAAGAAACCCTTTTCAAGAATTGTTGATTTAATTCTATGCTTTTCATCCACCCCTGTGATTCCTTGCATTACAATTCTTGGAAAATTAAAATGTGTGCTCTTCTCTCCTTTGTTTTGGCTCAAATAATCATTGTGAATTAAATACTCTACTACACCTTGGCTCATTTTTTCAGGTAAATGCCATTTTTGAACCCCGGCTCCTTTTATTAATGGCATTGTATTAGATTTAGGCTCTTGAACAATTATCGACTTGTTCGTTGAAAGATTTATTTCACCTTGATAGCAGTTTATAGTACTCCCAAATCTTTTTAATTTAGATACTTTGTTCAAAATATCTTTTTCAGCTTGGGAAACTGAAGGAATAACATACGATTCTTTATCAAAAGCTAGTAGTTCTCTATTGCTGAATATTGAGGAATATGAAGTCTCCATCCATCTTTCACTCCAAACAAATAATGGGAAGTCATATTCATTACATTTTTTGTTTTGAGAAAATAGAATGCAAACACTCATTTTTGCAGAAACGAAGACCCTTTTATTTAAATCGTCTCTTTCGGGAAACGAGTCAATTTTGATAATTTTTTGTTCGGTTAAAAAGTGTTTGCGAAGAAGTTTTGCTGAATTGTCACCTAAAAATGAATTTTGAAAGATTTGATTAAAAATTCCCCCATCGTTTAAAATCCTTATTGATTTAGCCAGGAAGAGTTTATATGCATTGAGTTTTCCTGACTTGGCAATATCATAAATATCAATTTTCTTTATTGTAGGTATTTCATCAGATTTCTTTCCTTCATAAACATCATAAGGTGGATTCCCAATAACCACGTCAAAGCCCCCCTTTTCTCGCCACACTTCTGAGAAAAAGAGTTTAAAGTCAAAATCTATGTTATAACCTGCCCACTGAGAAGTAGATTTTAGAAACTCTTGAATTTTTTTATTTATGATACTTCGTTGTTTCTTTTTTTCACCTTCATCTGTCTCATTGTAGAATTGTTCTTTAAATTCTTCTAAATGTTTTTGAGCATTACCATCTAGTATTGTTCCATTTGCTGGTATTCCTATTAAAGAGTTACCACATACTATCTTATAATCCAAGTTTGGAAGTGTTTCAATTGGGTCAAGGTCGTCTTCGTCCACCACCAAACTTAACCACAAACGCAAACGGGCAATGTCAATGGCAGAGCTGTCAATATCCACACCATAAATACTTTCTTGTATGATATGGCGTTTCAGGCGGTAGATGTAGCGGCTGTCGCTGATGCTTTCCCGGTGGGTAAATCCAAAGCCTTTGAGTTTCTCGGTCAGGTAATCGTAACTCAAATGGGGTTTTAGTACCAACATTGCGTTTACCAATTCGTGCAACAAGCCCACAGGAAAAGCTCCCGAACCTATGGCAGGGTCACAAATTTTTATGCTGCTCAGTTTTTGGTCAATCAGGTCGGCATTTTTGCGAATACTTTCGGGCAATTGGTACTGATAGGTTTTTGTTTCGCCTTTGGTGGCTACCCGTTCATCATTTTCTAAGGCAAAATGCCCTTCACGAATGAACAGTTCAATATCCTTTTTCGGTACAAGAATTTGCTTGCCGTGTTCCAGTTCTATTTTCAGGTTGCCTTTTTTGTTGGTGCTTCCGCCAAAAAGTTTGGTTTGGTCAGAGCCCAATTCCTGATAACTGCTGGTGCCATTGTTCAGGGCATTGTCCAAATAATGAACCAAGCTCTCCTGACACATATAATGTACAATTTCACGGGGCGTATAAAAAGCACCTTTGCTTTTCCGCTCCGTGATGTCGAGCATATTCTCAAACACTTTCCCCAACATTTCAGGGTCAACAGCTACTTCTTTGTCTAATGGTTCATCTTCTTTAATGGTAAAATTGTATCGGTCAAATACGTCTAAAATGCCCGTCCCTACATCACCCGCTTTGTTTTTTTCTTCGTTCCTGAACAGAGTTGAAGGAATACTGATATTGGCTTCTTGCCAGTTGTAATCGGCTTCAAATAAACCACCGTTCAAAAAAGGAATGCGGCAATCGAAACGTTTGTAATACGAGTTTTCGTTGTCCCGTTCTTTTGCCAATGCTTCATAAAACAGGTATTGCAGTTTGTATTTAAAGAAGTTGAGTTTTTGAGTTTGTGCTTGCTCAAACAATTCCTGGACAAAACGTTTTTTGCCCGTTCCCCAGCGAGCATTTTGAGCTACACCCAACCAACCTTTTTTCTGTAAGAAATACAGGAACACAATTTGTCCCAGGAGTTTTTTGGTAAATCGGGCATTGTCAATGCCTGCTTCCTTAATGGCTGCTTTTACTTTATTGTCATTTTCGAAATGCTCGTACAGTTTAATGTATAGGTCTTTGTATTGGTTGAAGAATTCGTCTGTTACCTTTTCAATACTAAAGGCGGCTTCTAATTCTTCGATGGTGGGGTTGTTGGAAATGTTTTGCAACAAAGGCAACAACTGATTTTTCGCGGTATGGGCTTTTTCGTATTTACCCACCAAAAACGAATAGCGTTTGGCAGGGGTAAATTCTTTCTTGGTTTTTACCTTGCCTTTATCTTCGTCCAGTTCCGAACGATATTCCAATTTGATGAAAGAGAATCGCCAGTCGTTTCCATTATCTTCCTTGCTGTAAAAAGCCACTAAGGCATAATCTTTTTCAAACTTGCTCAGGTGCTTGATGACAAAGTTGCGAAGTGCGGTTCTTGCCCGTTCTAATTTGTTAACGCTTTTTACTTCTACAATCAGCACGTCCAATGCTTCGCCATCAGGGTCAATGTACTTACCAATGCGTTTGTAGGTGTTGATATGTTCTTTGTAGTCATCCCAAATCAGGTTTCCGCTATACTGATTGTGCTTGTCTTCAAAATCATTCAACAGGTTTTTGGCAAAAACGGTGAACTGCTCTTCGCTGAAAGCATTGTTAAACGTTTTTTCTATTAGTTCTTGAGCTATTTTCTTATCCATACTGCTTACTTGATTAAGTACCCTGAAAGGATAACTTCACGTTTTTGAAATTTCTTGGCGTTCTGTGCTCCTTCAATGGCTACATATCGGATATGCTTTTCCAGTATGTGCAATATTTGAAGCGGGTCGGTGGTTTTCTCCAATTCCGTTTTGATTAACTGTGCTGTTTTCTTGGCAATCGTACCTTGTGCCAGCATTTCACGCACACCATTCAAAAATTCATCATTGGAATCGGTAAAACCTTTGAAGTTTTTGAAAGACTTGTCTTTCAATCGGGTTTCGATGTATTTGGCGTTTGAACGTCCCCCACTTCCTTTGGTGGGTTCATCCCCAACGGTAGTATCTAGTTCAAAACGTGTTTTGTTGGTTTGTAACAAATGAAAGTAATCGCTTGGAATGTTAGCTCGTTGCGTTTCGGGCTTACATTCCAATTCTTTCACGGCATCAAAAAAGGTAATCTCACCCGATTTGCCGCTTTGGTTGATGTAGAACTTTTTGAGTTTACCGATTCGGAAAAAGGTGACCAAGGCATCATCTTCCAAATTTTCTTTTTTGAAACCTGAACGGGCTTTCTTCGGTAGGTTTTTAATTTTCTCAAACAAGTCGGGATTGTCATCACGTATCTTTCGCATCAGTTCCAGATACTTCAATTCCGAATCGCCTTCGCCATCTTCACCCGTATAAGCGGTTTTACTGTTCAATGTGTTGAATAGTTCCTGACTGCCGAATTCTTCACCATCACTCAGGTATTTGGCATCTTCTCCCAAAATGTCGTGAAACATTTGGATTTTATTGGTGATGTTGACTTCCAGTCCAAGATGTTCGTCAGAATGAGAAGTAGGAAAGAAGTTGAAAATATGCACATTCGGGAAGTTGCTACCTAAACGATTTACACGACCTGCACGCTGCAATACCCGTGTAGGGTTCCAAGGCAAATCATAATTGATAAGCACGTTGGAACGGTGCAAGTTGATACCTTCCGCCAATACATCTGTGGCAATCAATATTTTCAGGTCGTCTCTTTTCTCTTTGTGTTTCGGGTCGAAATTAGAAGTAATGATGTCTCTTGAAACCGTCTGGTTTGAAGTGAGTTTGTTGTCTGTGTGTCGTCCGCCCGTGCTGGAATAGAACATCACTTTGCCTTTAAACTCATCTTGCAAAGCTTCGTAGATGTAATCTCCTGTTTCTTTAGATTCGGTGAAGATCACAAGTTTATTGCTTTTTAGTGCTGATTTAGTTTTAAGCTCCTTTATGAATGTTTCTAACTTGGGGTCAGAATTAACGGTTTGCCACAATGTTTTCACTTCCTTCAAAATGGCAAGGTCAAACTCTAATTTTTCAATGAATTCTTTTTTGAAATCCTGTGAATCGTACTTATGTGCTTTCTCTTCTTCCACAAATTCTTCAAGACGTTCAATATTATCGCTCTCAATCAGGTCGTACACGTCCACTTTCTTGCTGATGTACACCGTGCCGTTTTTGTACATAGCAATGAACTTCTCATAGGAAGTAATGAAGCGGTCAACACTCTGGCGAAAGGCGTGAAAACTACTTTCCAGTCGTTTTACCAAAATGCCCTTCATAAAGCCACCAACGTTGCGTTGTTGCTGGATTTCGAATTCGGTCAATGCTTTGTTTCCGACGTAATAGAGCAATGGCGTGTATCGTGTATAGGTAAACTCATGTAGTTTTTTTATGGTGTTGTTGAAAGTAGTTTCTAACTCACCTTCGTATTTGTACACGATTTTCTGCGGATTGTCTAGGTTCGGAAAAGTCAATCCCTGCATTTTCATGTCCTGTTTGAAATAGGTCATTACGTCTGTTCGGGTTCTTCTAACCATTACATAGCGTAAAATGCTATTTCTTATATCGTCAGAAATTGCTTTGATGAGTTTTTTATATTCAGGGTCGGTCTTTTCTAGTTTGGCTAACCGTGTTCTGAAATTTGAAAAGTACTTTTCCAAATTCGGAATGCCCGGAATGGTTGAATTCTTAGGTGCTTGAAACAGTTTTAACTGAGCAAAAATGTCGTCAACGGTATTGTTCAAAGGTGTTGCCGTTACCAAGATCACTTTTTTGCCACGGCAGATGTCTAATAAGTTGGCGTATGATTGGGTGTTTTCATTTCTAAATCGGTGGGCTTCGTCCACTACTATGTGGTCGTACCGTTCCAAACCTTTTTTGATGATGTGTTCCAACTTGCCCAAAGATTCCACTTCAAAACTTCTGATACCAAAATCAAAAAGTGAATCTTTCCAATAGTCTTTCAATACAGGCGGACAAATCACCAAGGTTCTGCCTTGCAATTGTTGAAGCAATAATGCCGTGATAAAGGTTTTACCCAATCCAACCACGTCAGCCAAGAAAACGCCGTTGTAAGTCTCCAAAATCTTCTTTGCCTGAATAGCTGCTTGATTTTGGTATTTCAATTTCATAAAGCCATCTGGCAGGAACGGTTCGAATTCATCTGCCAAATTGATATCTTCCTCCAGATATTCGTAAATCAGTTTTAAATAGAGTTCGTATGGTTTGATTTGGTCGTTGAGCCAAGTTTTGTTTTGAATGGTATCAACAAAGTCTTCTGAAATGTCAACCGATTCTTTCCAAAGTGCATTGAATTGTTCTTCGGCAAAAAGAACATCTCTTTTACTTCGTAACTCAACATTAAACTCACGATTTGCCACAAAACCCGATTCAGAAAAGTTACTTGAACCTGTAATCACAAAACCATAGTCACGGTCTTCGGGTTTGAATTTTCCGATGTAAACCTTTGCGTGAATGTTCTTTGACGGATAGGCTCGTATTTCAAGTTTTTTTCCATTGCCGTTATATGCTTTGTCCATTGCAGGGTCTTGACAGTCGGCTTTCAGAAATTCAATGAACTTGCGTATTCCTATTTCAAGTCTGTTGTCGTTTTCATCACTGTTTTCAATTTCTTCCTTTAGGTTTTGTTGGTAGCGTTTCTTGGTTCGTTGATGCGATTCAAAGTCTATTGTGCCATTCTGATGATGGTACTGCATCATATCGTAAGAGTTTCTGTCCACACTAAGCCCAACCAGAATTCTTACTTTTTCAACGGGTTCAAGTGCGTCATATAGTTGGTGAAAACCGCTTGCTCTGAAATACCCAACCAACACATCAAAAAGTTGCGTGTCTTTAAGGGTTGATTTGAATCTGCTTAATAAAGTATGTCCTTCTTCATTGGTGAAGAAAGTCAAGTCTGTTTGGTCTACTTTATTGTCTATACTCATATTTGCTTGCGGCTTTTAATGGTGTTCAGCGTTTCTTCTAAGCCGCTTTTCAAAAATTTTAAATCTCCTATGTCAGACAGAATAAACGCTTTGATGAATTCAATTTCCATTTCCTTTTCCTGAACTTCCAAAGTCTTAGATAGTGTCGGCAGCATTTCTTTTGTCGCTGCACGTTCACTTCTTTCAATCTTGCTTAAAATGGAAGTGTCAATGTCAAGTTCGGCTGCAACTTTCCTTAATGGAAGTCCCAGTTGTTCTCGTCTGTTTCTCAAATATTCTCCAAAAGAATTCATCTTGTTGTTATTGTTTGGACTAAATCATCAAAATTATGATTTATTTTTATAGTTGTCGTCCGGGCGGTGGGAAAAATTCAAGCTCTTTTGGTTTTGCGAAGGGTCGGCTTTATGTGTCGGGCAAAACCAAATGTGCTTGAATGTGTGTTGGCCGTCTTTTTATACTGAGCGATAACGTTCGAGGGCTTTGCGTTCGGGTGGATTTAGAAATACAAAAGTTGAATTACAGATGGAGTTAAATAGAAATACAGAAGCTGAAAACTTGCACGTCAGCCCGCCTGACGCAAAACCCGTGTTATGCGAAGGGCTTGAATGTCCTGATTGCGGTGGGTGTATGGAACAAAACGATACAACTTACTCAAACGTAAACACAAGTAGAGCAAGGATAGGGCAACACACTGGCAATATTTACTTTTGTGAAACCTGCGAAAATCATTGGTTGGAGAATTTTTTGAACAACTCAAAGTTAGAGCGGTGGGCTGGTTAGCCTTTCGCATAACTCTCAAATATACGAAAGTTTTGCCGCGATTCCTGTATTGATTTGACCTTTTCCAAGGGTCATTTGGCTTTTTGATGTAGTACTTTCTGTGCAGTATTTTTTTGTATTGTCAGGCCAATACTTCCTCGAAAATCGGGGATGGCGGCCTGAGTATAGCCTCAGGATCGCTTTCCCAGCCTTACCAACACAAAACCAAAACCCCCGTTGCCAGCTCAAAAGCCAACAGCTGGTGTTCGTATTTTAAAGCGCATTTATTACATCATGCCGCCCATGCCGCCACCACCAGCTGGAGCCTCTTCGGGCTCGTTGGCAATGAGGAGGCTGTCAAATTTCAACTTAACTGATCTGATAGCCGAATACCTGGAATGAAGCGAAAATCCTTGAGATTGTACGTCCTTAACTCAATGTTGTAGATTAAAGCAGTTGCGGCTATAAAGGCATCTGGTATACTTAATTGATGCGAAAGAACGTAATGCTGTTGAAGTTGCATCGCCAGTTGGGCAACCGATGTGTCCAGATCAAGTACAGCGAAGCCGTTCAGTGCTTTCTGAGTACGATTAAAATCAGCTTTGTTGAGTACCCCTTGAAAAACTTCCATAATAACAATGGGGGACAAGGCCAGATTACCTTTTCCAAAATGATTGACAAAGGCAATAGCTTCTGATTTTTGGCGTAAATAGTCAATCAAAATATTCGTGTCGACCAGCAGCATTACCGTTTCCAGGCGTTTTGTCGCAATTCGTTCGCAAATTCAACCGTGTCAGTAACATGCTCAAAAACCGGCGCGTTATCCGTTTCAGAATCAACGTCGAACTGGAGGGGTCGGCTATGTTGGGTTGGGTCTAGACGAGGGAATGAAAAGGGCAGAGGATCCAGTTGATTCAGGGCCTCGGCCAGTATGGAGGTGGCAAGCTGTTCAGCCGTTTTACCTTTCGCCTGCGCTTGTTCGATTAATTGCTGTTCCAGCCTTGCGTCGTTAACCTGTATCGTCAGCATGGTGTTTGTTTTTAAACAAAGATACTCAAAAAGAAAAACCCCCGCTGCCAGCCCAAAAGCCAACAGCGGGGGTTCGTATTTCAAAGCTCTGATGATTACATCATGCCGCCCATGCCGCCACCGTGTGCGTGACCGCCACCGCCAGCTGGAGCCTCTTCGGGCTCGTCGGCAATGAGGCACTCGGTAGTCAGGAGCAGACCAGCAATCGAAGCTGCGTTCTCCAGAGCCAGACGAGTTACTTTCTTCGGGTCGATAACACCGGCCGCGAACAGATCTTCGTACGAGTCGTTCTTCGCGTTGTAGCCGTAGCCACCGTCGCCTTCTTTCACCTTGTTCACCACTACTGAACCTTCGCCACCGGCGTTGGCAACAATCGTGCGGAGGGGTGCTTCGAGGGCTACGCGGATGATGTTCACACCCGTTTTCTCGTCTTCGTTGATCGTGCTAACCGCGTCGAGCGAAGAGATAGCGCGGATCAGGGCGATACCACCACCCGTTACGATACCTTCTTCTACAGCCGCGCGGGTTGCGTGCAGGGCATCGTCAACACGGTCTTTCTTCTCTTTCATTTCTACCTCGGTAGCGGCACCGATGTAGAGGATAGCTACACCACCCGACAGTTTAGCCAGACGCTCCTGCAGTTTCTCACGGTCGTAATCCGACGTCGTGTTTTCGATCTGCGCTTTGATCTGGTTAACCCGACCCGTGATGTCCTCCTTCTGGCCTACACCGTTAACGATGGTCGTGTTGTCTTTGTCGATGATGATCTTCTCGCACTGACCCAGGTATTCGATGCTGGCGTTTTCGAGTTTGAAGCCACGCTCTTCCGAGATCACCTGACCACCCGTCAGGATAGCGATGTCTTCGAGCATAGCCTTCCGGCGGTCGCCGAAGCCCGGAGCCTTCACGGCAGCCACTTTCAGGGCACCCCGGATCTTGTTTACGACGAGCGTAGCCAGGGCTTCGCCGTCAACGTCTTCTGCGATGATCAGCAGCGGACGGCCCGTCTGAGCCACCTGCTCCAGCACCGGCAGCAGTTCTTTCATCGACGATACCTTCTTCTCCGAGATCAGGATGAACGGACGGTCGAGGTCAGCTTCCATTTTCTCGGTGTTGGTCACGAAGTAGGGCGACAGGTAACCGCGGTCAAACTGCATACCTTCTACGGTTTTTACTTCCGTTTCGGTACCACGCGCTTCTTCTACCGTGATTACACCTTCTTTACCCACTTTCTTCATGGCCTCGGCAATCATGTTACCGATTTCGTCGTCGTGGTTAGCCGAGATGGTAGCAACCTGAGCAATTTTGCCGAAGTCATCACCAACCGTCTGTGCCTGACCAGCGAGGTTTTCGGCAACTGCCTTGACCGCCTTATCGATACCGCGCTTCAGATCCATTGGGTTGGCACCTGCTGCTACGTTTTTCACACCGATTGAGTAGATAGCCTGCGCCAGCACAGTAGCTGTCGTGGTACCATCACCCGCCTGGTCAGCCGTTTTAGAGGCTACTTCTTTCACGAGCTGTGCGCCCATGTTTTCCATAGCGTCTTTCAGCTCAATTTCTTTAGCTACCGTCACACCGTCTTTGGTGATGGCCGGTGAGCCGAATTTCTTGTCGAGGATTACGTTACGACCTTTGGGGCCGAGGGTTACTTTCACCGCGTCGGCGAGGGTATCAACACCCTTCTTGATTTTCTCGCGGGCTTCGGTATCAAAGAATATTTTCTTAGCCATTGCTGTAGTTAATGAAAAATAAAAAATGGATAATGAACAATGATCTCAGTACGTGTACACTGAAGCCGTAGGCTCATTACACACTGTACCGCACGGGTGGCCCCGATTGATCATTACACATTAAAGGATCGCGAAAATGTCTGATTCGCGCATGATGAGGTACTCTTTGCCATCAACCGTGATCTCCGTGCCAGCATATTTGCCGTAGAGAACCGTGTCGCCAACCTGTACTGTGAGCGGCTCATCTTTTTTGCCATTACCAACGGCTACAACAGTACCACGTTGTGGTTTTTCCTTGGCCGTGTCAGGAATGATAATCCCGAAAGCCGTTTTTTCTTCAGCCGGTGCAGCTTCTACAAGCACGCGGTCTGCCAGCGGTTTTACGTTCACTTTTACATCTTCCATTGCTGTTGTCATGACAGTAATGTGATTAAGGTTGTTAAAAATTTGGTTATACACCGAATTAGTATGACACTCCCCGTTTACCAAATGCTGTGCCAGTTGCGCCACTCTGTCAAAATTTCAGCCTTTTTGTCTGGACGACCGTTTTACCGGTAGGTCTTACAAATTGGCTGTTAGACTGCGAAAAAGGGGTATAAAATTTGGTTTTTTAGGGGGAATGCCATAAATTATCCCGTTCCAATACGTCGCTTTTATCTTATGAGATCACTGGATGCGAACTGGCTGACACAGGATTGGATTGATGCCGAGTACAAAAAATATGTCGTTTTGGCTTATTTACAGGCTGTTCAGAAACGGTTCGATGAGCGCAAGCTTTGTCCCGATATTCCTGAACTCCGTAACCATTACGAGGCTGGTCTTCGTTTTCGACGGCGCAAAGGTACGCTTAATGAGAGGTTCCCCAAGCGTGTAGCCGGAATAAGTGGCCCACCCCCCCGAATCGAGTATAAATCCGAGGTAACGGAGGACCCGATTATGGCCGAAGTGGATGCCATTGTCGACTTTGCCTTGCCGCGCTTTAATCAAATGCTGACAGATGGACTGCAAATTTGGCAGGATATTGCTGCCAAACTTACCCTCGAACCGGTGGGGCTGCTGCCCATCAAACCGGCCGAAGGGTACTTGTTTCTGCATTTTAGGCGTGGATACGAAACCGCTATCTATCAATTTGCCCTGACGCTCTATGCCGAGGGGACTCCCGGCGGGCGGCTTGTCCGGTTTCAGTTCGTCGACCGGGTTCGGCGCGGCCTTACAACGCCCTTTGAGCACCTCAAACTCGATCTGATTCGTCGGTATCAGCACCTGCCCAACCCGGCAACGTACCGGCTGGAGAGCGAGTTGCCCTATCCAGAAGAAGAAACCCTGCTGCCCATTGCCCAGCAATTAATTGCAAAGGCATTGGCCTGATGTAGGCCGACATTGAATAACTTTCGTGACCGATACGGCAGTTTACCCGCGTCTCCGTGGTAGAATGCCGTATCTTCGTTTTGTACCCATACACAAGCGAATGAAACAATCCGGCCTTCTGCTATCTGGTTTACTGGCCTCTCTACCCGCCTTTGCCCAACCCCTCATTCCTCTCCAAACAAGCAACTACGCAGGTACGCACGGTATCTACCTGAATCCGAGTTCAATGGCCGACTCGCGGCTTAGTTTCCAACTCAACCTGGGGTTTGGTGCGTTCGATTTTACCCGGCAGCCGCTGCCGGTCGGCGTTGCGCCGTTTGGTAAAGCCCTGTTTTCGGCGGGGTCGCCCCGAGGGGTAAATCGGGCCGAGGTACGTGGACCGGCGGTTATGGCGCAATTTGGCCGGAAACGTCATGCCGTCGGGCTGACTACCCGCTACCGGTCGGGCTACGCATTAGGTGGTAATTATGAACTGATTCGGTGGATTAACGGTACCAACCCAACCGCACCTGCCGGGTTGCAATCGTTCAATTTTGCGGCCGAGGGCTATACTGAATACGCCATTTCGTACGCGGTGTCGCTGATCGACATTGAAACGCATCACCTTAAAGTAGGGGCTACGGCTAAGGTTTTGCGCGGCCTGCAACGTACCGACCTGAGTGCGCAGGCTTCTTTTGCCGGTGGTACGGCCGGTGCGCCCGGCTACACGGCCGGAGCCATTAGCGGCAATACTACCGACCTGGCTTCGTTTGACGGGGCAAGCCTGGGGCAAAAACTGGCTGGACCCTCGGCGGGTCGCGGAACCGGGTACGATGTGGGCGTAGCGTATGAGTTCCGGCCAAAACAACGGTTTTACCGCTACGAAATGGATGGTAAGCGTCGGGCGGCCGAGGAAATGACTAAATACCTGTTTCGGATTGGGTTTTCGGTGCTGGACATTGGCGAGATACAATACAACCGCATCACAACCTACGCGACAGCCAACCGGAGCGGTACGTTTCGGCGCACCGATTACGAAGATAAAGCACCTAATCAGATTGAGTCGCAGTTGTTAAGTCAGTTCGGGCCAACAACGAGCCTGGTAACGGGTGAAGCCGTCCGCCGATTGCCACAAACGACCTCGGTGCAACTGGATGTTTACCTGGGCCGCTCGTGGTTTGGTAATGTGGTGTATCAGACAGCCATGCCGATTCAAACGAACGCGGGTCTGTACCGGGGGGCGGTATTGGCCGTGGGGCCACGCTCCGAAGGGCCGGGGGGCGAGTTAGCCGGAACCGTTTACTATTACCCCGATATTCAGAAGGTAGCCCTTGGTCTGCACGGCAAGGCAGGTATTTTTATCTTCGGCTCCGACAATCTGCTGGGTATTTTTGGCGACAATGGTTTGCCTCCGCACGTGTACGCGGGTCTTTCACTCCCGTTCAACGCCCGCCGGCCTAAAGACCGCGACAAAGACCGGGTTTCTGATAAACTGGACCGTTGCCCCGATGTACCGGGTGTGCTGGCGTTTGGTGGTTGCCCGGATACCGACCTCGATGGCGTAGCGGACTCCGACGATACCTGCCCAACCGTTGCCGGACCCGTAGCGACCAACGGATGCCCGGATACCGACCTCGATGGGGTGCTCGATAAAGATGACCGTTGCCCCAAAGTGCCGGGGCTGGCCCGCTATAATGGCTGCCCCGACACGGATAACGATGGTGTCGGCGACGACCGAGATGAGTGCCCGACTATTGTGGGCCGGGCCGACATGGCCGGTTGCCCCGATACGGATAACGATGGTACGCCCGATCAGCGGGATTTGTGTCAGTCGGAAGTGGGGTTAAACGAACTGGACGGCTGCCTTCTGAAAGACCGGACTCTTCCGGTGGCTGGCCTGAGCGATACCGATGCCCTTTTGCTGGCTCAACTCCGCCGGGCTTTTGTACAGGGGCCGCGGGCGGTGCCGACGGTGGCCTCGGCGCTGGTGCAGCATCTGCGCGCGCAGCCTTCCCAAAAGCTGAGTATTGAATTGACAGGACAGAAAGAAAGTGCGCTTCGGCAAATGGAAAACGGTTTCCGCGACGAGCTGACCCGTCTGGGCGTACCGACTGGCCAATTGATTATCACAACGCAGGTTAAAGAAGGACTACCGGCAGGTTTTGCCGTAGCCTGGGCCTTGTAAGTAATTGAGTGATTCCGTGCGAAAGATTGGGCACGCAGATGACACGGCTTAGGCGGATTTTCACGGATTTATAATCAGCGCGAATTCCCTAAATCTACGTTATCCGCGTGCCATTATTAATTCAAAAGATTGGTACGCTGAGGACACGGATTGGGCTGATTTTTACGGATTTATAATTAGCGCGAATTCGTTAGATCTGCGTTATCCGCGTGCTATTTAAATTCAAAAAATTGAACGCGGATGACGCGGATTGGGCCGATTTCCGCGGATCTACTTATCAGCGCGAATTCGTTAAATCCGCGTCATCCGCGTTCAATTCATATCGATTCTACGAGGTGCCAACGCAAAAAGGCCCACAACCTCCGAGGTTGCGGGCCTTTTTGTCAGTATAAGTTGGCTTACTTCTGAGCAGAGCCTGAAGTAGCAGGTGCCGTAGCTGGAGCTGGTGTAGCTGCGCCCTGTGTAGCGGGGGCTGCTTGTTGCGTGCCAGCAGCCGGAGCTGCTGCGGGAGCCGGAGCCGAAGCACCTGGCAGAGCCCGGGTAGCCGCACGGTCAACGTTAACGCTATTGATACCACCGCCGGTGTTGGTTTTGTCAACCATCACGTACGAAGCCAGTGTCAGTACCATCACCCCGATGCCCAAGCCCCAGGTGATTTGCTCAAGGAGGTCAGTCGTTTTCTTGACGCCCATCAGCTGGTTGGAGCCCAGTCCGCCAAACTCACCGGCGAAACCGCCACCTTTTGAGTTCTGAACGAGTACGATCAGGATAAGCAGGACTGTTAAGATGCAAATGACAATAATTGTTGCCGTAACCATGTAAAAAAAGGAGTTTCTGTTACTGTTTTTGTCTTAAGTGCGTGTGGAGGAGAGCAACAACGTTCATTGACAATATGCTCGATCAGACCGATTGACTCAGGACTGCCCCGCTTTTATTTCACTTATTTTAGCCGCAAAGTACGCTTTTTTCTGGGGATTTTTCAAGCTGAGTTGCTCGTAGATTTCAATAGCTTTGCCTGTTTTGCCTTGCTTGAGCAAGATCTTGGCGAAACTTTCAGTGGCTAAACCACCGCGCCCTACCCGAATCGGAGCATTGCGCTCGGCCAAATCTTCCTGATTGGTCGGCTCAGGATCGCCCAGTTTTGAGCGGAGCGGAGCCAGACCGGGTTCTTTCTTAATAAACGACTCAATAATTTCGATTTGCTTCTGCCGGGCAGTCTCCATCGGCGATGGAGCCACGGCATCGGCTTCGGGGTGTCCAATCAAGTCCTGCTGAAGAGTTGTTTCCGACAAGGTCGAGTCGTCGGGCTCGGGCACCACAATCTCGGGCATGGTCGGCTCTGGAATCCGAATCAGAGGTAAGTCGACGAGCCCACCGTTGAGGCCCGATTTTGATTTGAAGAGGGCGTAACTTTCCTGCTGGTAATCTTCAGGAATGGGTACTTGCCGGGCCGACAGTTCGTTCAGTTTTGAAAGCAGGTTGTCGGACCATTGAAACTCGTTATCCATTAATTTACGTAGTGCACTCCGGCTCAGGGCGTGGGCCGCTGCCAGTCGGGTGTACGACACTGTCTGACTTTTTCGGTGTAAAGAGGCTGCTTTGGCGGTCAGTGTGTAGAGCGCCTGGCAGTACGGATATTGGGCTAAACTTTCCTGCAAAAGCTGTAAGTCAGCCGTTGTCAGGTCGTCGGGGTGGGTGACCCAGTATGAAAAGGTTTCTTTATCAACAGATTGCATTGAGTCTATCGGTGTCAGGGGACCACAGGGCTACGAATGTAGCCAAAAAGTAGCAGTAGGCAGTAGCAGTCGGCAGAAAAAGTTGGTAGTGGCGGTCGGCGGTGGGGAGTAAGCAGTGGGCAGTATGCAGTCGGCAGAAAAAGTTAGCGGTGTGTAGAAGGCGGTGGCAGTATGCAGAAAGAGGTACGTGTAAACTCTCACTGCTCACTGCCTACTGCTAATTCTTCTACCTACTACCTACTGCTTACTGCCACTGCCTACTGCTAATTCTTCTGCTTACTACCAGTCAGCTGCCGTTTTGTTGAAAATGTCGAGAACCAGCTGATCCAGAATTCGGGGAACCAACCGGGCTTCATTTTGCGTCAGCGTCTGGTTTTGCGGGAAATCCTGATAGAACGAAAACGATTGTTCGAAGTTTTTACTTTCATCTTTGTTGTTCACAAACCGGGCCTGTACCGTGATTTGCAACCGGTTCAGACCAGCCTGGTCGGATGCTGTGGGGGCAACAGCCAACAGGTCGTAATTGGTAATGGAGCCATCGAGCACCAGATCGCCGTTGTTTGGCACCACTTTTAGGTTGGTGTATCGCTGATAGTATTCCTTTAGCCGTTCGTTGAAGTTGAGCGACAGGTTGGTAGGCCCCCCGGCCGTTTGCAGGCTGAAGTTGTTAATGGTAATCGTTTTCAGGTCCGGCGAGAGGGTCGTACCCGTAAACGAGTAGACACCGCAGGAAGTAAGTAGCAGTAAGCAGTAGAAGTAGGCAGCGATTCTTACACCAACCCTGCCCACTTTCACTGCCCACTGCTTACTGCTACTGCTTACTTGCCCGTTATTCTTCATCAATTTCATACTGCTTTATTTTTCGGTACAGCGTGCGTTCTGAAATACCCAGTGCCTGAGCCGCGTACTTTCGTTTGTTGTTGTTGCGACGGAGAGCCTTGATAATCATCTCTTTCTCCTTCTTTTCCAGCGAGAGCGAGTCTTCCTCCGTTTCGTGGGTGATGTCTTCTACCGTAACCGCGTCTTCGTCTTCGAGAACATTCATGGGCTCATAGGCATGCACGGTTTCGGGCGGAGGCAACAGCCGGGGTAGGGGCAGATCGGGCTCCGGGTGCGGGTCGGGCGTGACATAGTTATCGGTCGGCAGGGTCTCAAACAAGTCTTTATGATTATTTAAGATTTGCCGTCCGTACTGTTCATTGCCCAGCATCTCCACCACCAGTTTTTTCAACTCGGTCATATCCCGGCGCATATCGAACAGAACTTTGTAGAGCAGTTCGCGCTCCGAAAAATTGTCGGTACTGCCACCCGTACCCTGCGGAAACAGGATAGGCATCCGGCTCGTTGGCTGTTGGGGCTGAGGCAGGTATTTTGACAATACCTCCGGTTCTACCGCACGGTTGTGGTCCGATTCGAGAATAGAAATCTGTTCGGCCAGATTTTTCAGTTGTCGAATGTTACCCGGAAACGAAAACCGCAGGAGCAACTGCTTGGCGGGCTCGGTGAGCTGAATAGGCTTAATCCGATACCGCTCGGCAAAGTCGGTCGTGAATTTGCGAAACAGCAGTTCAATGTCGGTGCCACGCTCGCGCAGGGGCGGCACAAAAATGGGTACTGTATTGAGTCGATAGTACAAATCCTCGCGGAAGCGGCCTTTCTCGACGGCATCGAGCAAGTTTACGTTGGTAGCCGCCACAACCCGCACATCGGTCTTTTGCACTTTCGATGAGCCAACCCGGATAAATTCGCCGTTTTCCAGTACCCGCAACAGCCGCGCCTGCGTACCCAGCGGCATTTCGCCAATCTCATCCAGGAAAATAGTGCCGCCGTTAGTTGTCTCGAAGTAGCCTTTACGTTGATCTACGGCCCCTGTAAACGAGCCTTTTTCGTGGCCGAACAACTCCGAGTCGATAGTACCTTCGGGGATGGCCCCACAGTTGATGGCAATAAACTGTCCGTGTTTACGGGCGCTGAGGCTGTGGATGATCTTGGAAAACGATTCTTTTCCGCTTCCGCTTTCACCCGTAATCAGCACGGTTAGGTCGGTAGCGGCTACCTGCATAGCTACGTTGATAGCGTAGTTGAGGGCAGGCGCATTGCCAATAATGCCAAAACGTTGCTTAACCGACTGTATTTCCTGTTGATTCATAAATTCAATGAATAATGAATGATGTACAATGAGTAATGATTGCTATCGGTGCTGGATTTCATTATTCATTACACATTACTCATTCTATATTAACCACCTGCCCCAAGAGCGTGGCGGCTGTACAGTCGGTTACCCGTACATTCACATAGTCTCCTTTTTGGTGGCTTCCGCGCGGGAACACCACCACTTTATTTTGGTCGTTGCGCCCAAACAGATCGTCTTCCGACCGCTTCGACGTGCCCTCAACCAGCACCCGCTGTACCTTGCCAATATGGCGTTGGTTGCGTTCGAGCGACATTCGCTGTTGCAGGGCAATGATCTCGTTGAGTCGACGCTTTTTCACGTCTTCCGGCACATCATCGGCGTATTTTTTGGCCGCCAGCGTACCGGGGCGCTCCGAATAGGCAAACATGTAGCCGTAATCGAAGCGGGCGTATTCCATCAGCGTGAGCGAATCCTGGTGTTCTTCTTCCGTTTCGGAGCAGAAACCCGAAATCATATCGTGCGAAATACCGCAGTCGTCGCCCAGAATCGCCCGAATCCGGTCAATTTTGCCGAGGTACCACTCGCGGTCATACGTACGGTTCATTAGCTTCAGAATCCGGCTGTTACCGCTTTGGGCGGGCAGGTGGATGTAGTTGCAGATGTTATCGTACTTCGCCATCGTGTACAGCACCTCGTCGGTAATGTCTTTGGGGTGCGAGGTTGAAAAACGAACCCGGAGATCGGGGTTTACAAGGGCAACGCGTTCCAGCAAATGGGCAAAGTTGACGCGTTCTTCGCCGTTTTCACTTTCCCATTTGTACGAATCCACATTTTGACCCAGCAGGGTTACTTCACGATAGCCATCGTTGAAGAGCTGCTCGGCTTCGCGGACAATGCTGTGTGGGTCGCGGCTACGCTCACGGCCGCGGGTAAATGGTACCACGCAGAAGCTGCACATATTGTCGCAGCCGCGCATGATGGAGATAAAGGCCGTCACGCCGTTGGAGTTCAGGCGAATCGGGGCAATGTCGGCGTAGGTTTCTTCGCGCGACAGGAACACGTTAACGGCTTTCTGACCGGTTTCGGCTTCTTCCACGAGTTTGGGAATATCGCGGTAAGCATCGGGCCCGGCCACAATATCTACAATCTGTTCCTCTTCGAGCAGTTTGGTTTTCAGGCGCTCGGCCATACAACCGAGCATACCCACCATCAGCTCCGGCTTCTTTTTCTTCAGCGTATTGAGCTGCTTTAACCGGTTGCGTACTTTCTGCTCGGCATTGTCGCGGATGGCGCAGGTGTTCAAAAAAATTAGGTCGGCTTCGTCGGCCGATGAGGTTGTGGCAAACCCGGCGTTACGCATCACAGCGGCCACAATTTCGGAGTCCGAAAAATTCATCTGGCACCCGTAACTCTCGATATACAGGCGTTTTTTGCCTTCCACGAGTTCGTCGCCAAGAGTGCGCGGTTCCTCAATACCCTCTTTGTCTTCTGGTTGAAGTATCGTCAGTTCAGTGAAGCGTTCCATGTCAATAATAAAGAGCGAAAGAGTGAAAGGGTGAAAGAGCGGCTCGCAGACCCGTACTAAATAAGCGGGTAGCGTTCGCTTTTCAGGTTTCACCTTTAATCAGTCTACAAAGGTACAGAAGATAATGAAAAGTTCCTGACAAATTGGCAGGGTTCAATGAGTGAATTAGCGAATGAGTGATTGAGCGAATAGCTTTACCCTCTTAACTCTCCCCTTCATTCGCGCATTCACAATTAGAACGGATACCCGATACCGAAATTCACGATAAGTGGGTTAGCACCTCGCGAGAGTCGCTTGAGTGTAAACTGAGGTAGCAGAAACCGTTCGTCGACCAGCTGCCCGTCTGATTCGCGGATGTACCGGCGGGCGGGGTCCCACACTTTAATACCCGCGTCGAACCGGATAATGAAGTACGAAAAGTCGATGCGAAGGCCCGTACCGGTACCCACGGCAATATCGGGAACGAGTTTGTTGACGCGTAACTCGGCATTCTGGCGGGCCGGATCGTTACGGAGCGTCCAAACGTTGCCTGCATCCAGAAACAGGGCCCCGTTGATGTCGGCCCCGAAATGGAAATACCGCCAGCGTAACTCGGCCGACCCTTCGAGCAAAAAGTCGCCGGGTTGTTCAAACGTGTAGTCGAACTGAGGGAGTTTGACCTCCGGGTTGCGGGGGTCGGTGATGAACGTAGGTACCTGCACGCCCGGAATGACCTTGCTTTCGGTAGAGCGAGGGTAGGCTGAGCCGGGGCCAAGTCGGCGGGGACGCCACGCCCGGAGGCTGTTGCTCCCGCCCGCAAAGAAATACTTTTCGTACGGGGCCGAGCGGTCGGGGCCGTAGCTGTACAAAAGCCCGGAGTTGACGCGGAATGCCAGCGTTGTACGTGGACGCAGTGGGATGTAATGCCGGAAATCAGCGTTGAAACGCAGGTATTTAAACAGTTGCAGGCCGGTTTGCTCGGTAAACCGCCGGATGGCCGCACTACTCAGGAGGTTGAGTGTGGTGCCGCCCGATTCGAGGGCTACCCGGAAAAAATTGGCCCGGCGGTTTTCGCCAAACACGTTGGTATTGTACGTGTAGGCAAAGCTCATGTTCGACGCGATAGAGGGCAAAAAGCTGTTGAACAATACCCGGTTTCCCGCATCCCGGAGTTGCACCAACCGCTGGTAAAACTGTTTGCGTAACTGCTCGTTGGGGCCTCCATCGAAACTCGACCGGATCAGGTTGAGGTCGGTCAGAAAAAACGAATACTGGTGGTGGGGAGCCTTTTGCCAGTTGTACGAAAGGGTGGTACGGAACGTTTGGCGCAAAAAATCGGGCCGGTTGGTGTAGTTATAGCCTAAGCTGATCTGTGTGCGTGGGTTCAGGTCATTAAACGTAAACCGGAGCCGACCCGGAAACAGAATTTGCGGAAAAATAAGCGAGGTGGTTAGCCCCAGTTCCTGGGCCAGATACGGGTCGCGAATCTGGCTGGTTGAGCTCGAATCGGCAAAACCGGTCTGGGCTTCAATACCGGCACGCAGGTTGGTTTCGAAGGTTTCCAGGCCCCCGAAGAAGTTCCGAATACGGAACGTCAGGTTGGCAAACGGGCCGGGATAACCCTGCCCCTGATAGAGAACAAACAGGCCGCCTTCGGTCGTGATCTCATACTTGTCGAGTGGCGTAGCTCTAATTTCGGTACGCAGCCGCCGACCGGTGGTGTCGGTAAAATTGATATTAACAAACTTGAACTGGTTGAGCAGAAACAGCTGGCGCTGGGTCGAGGTGTAGTCGGCCTGGCTGTACAGTTTGCCGGGCCGGAGCCGAATCTTGCTGTCGAGCAGGCGGGTGGCAAATTTACGACCACTGTAGAAATACAAAATTCCGTTTTGGCTGACGGTATCGGTAGGGCTGATTGGGCCGGTTGCCGTTGGTTCCTGCGTCGAGCCGATTCGCACGTTAACATCACCAATCTGGTACAGCGGATGGGCGTTGCGCAGGGGTGGGTTCGGGATCTGGATTGTCAGGTCAACGAGTGTGCTTTGGGCATTGGAGGCCACTACAGAGGCTGCTGTATCACGGCTGGCACTCACCCGAATGTAATTGCGGCCAAATTCGTAATACCCGTTATTGCGCAACAGTTCTTCGATTCGGGTGCGCTCGTTGTCGAGCTTGTCGCCATCGAAGCGGTCGCCAATTTTCAGGTACGATTTACTCTGTTCGGCCTGAACCAGCACGCGTACGTTTGAATCGGGAATATCGTACCCTATCGACCGAAGCCGGTAGGGCTCTTTTTCATCAATCAGATAATTGACCCGCACCCGGCCATCGAGCAGGGTATCCACGGTGTACTCGGCGGTAGCCCGCAAAAACCCTTTAGTCCGGCGCAGGTAGGTCTGCATCTTCAGGGCGTTGGCCTCGGCATCGCGGGGGTAGAAATACGTCGGTTTTTCACCCAGATTCCGCATCCACCAGTTACCTTCTTCAGCATATCGCCGGAGTTTGCGTGCCTCGCGGCCAAAGCGCCGGTTGAGCCGCTTCAGGGCGGCTGGGTCAGAGGCTACCAACTCACTTTGTCGCTCAAATTGGGTAGTTTTGGCCGCCAGTTCCGCAATGGCCGAGTCGCGGTTGTACCGACGAGACGAGGCTTGGTATATCCACAGGGCAGGCGTGAGCGGGGTACGCAGAATGCGCCGGTTGGGCTTTTGCGGAATCAGAGCCTCCAGCTCGTCGCTGATGACGGTGCGGTTTCCCCGAATCGAGTTGGTGTACAGCAGGTAATCATTGGTACGGGAGGTATAACAGCCCGAAAGGGTGATGAGTACGGTGTAAAGCGTGATGAGGGAGGTAAGTTGCCCAACGCCCAATGACCGTAAAAACTTTACTCGACGCCAGCCTGATTGGGGTGGGTGGGAACTGCTTACCCTCCCAGTTATTTTACATTCATCAATACGCATTACGCATTCATCCGTTTAAGAAATGCTCTCTAAAAACCGCGCTCAGTTTATTCGCTCGCTACACCAGAAGAAATTTCGGCAGGAGCATGGCTTGTTTTTAGTGGAAGGGGCCAAGAGTGTGCGCGAGGTATTAGCCTCCGATTTTCGGGTCGACACGCTGCTGGCAACCGAAGCCTTCTACAAAGAAAACGCCTTACCCGCAGACCGCCAACCGCCGTCGGTCGAAATCGTTTCACCGGAAGAACTGACGCGGGTAGGCACGCTCGAAAGTAACAATATGGCCCTGGCTTTGGTCAGAACGCGCGAAAACCGCCCGTTATTAGCCGAGCCGGGCGAAATTGTGCTGTTACTCGACGATGTACGTGACCCCGGAAATCTGGGGACTATTCTGCGGATTGCCGATTGGTACGGGGTTCGGAAAGTAGTTTGCTCCGACACTACCGCTGAAGTGTACAACCCCAAAGTGATTTCGGCCAGTAAAGGCTCATTTACGCGGGTGCACTGGTACTATACCGATCTGGTAGCGTATGCACAGGCTCTGCCCGCCGGTACGCCGGTGTACGGGGCTTTCCTGGATGGGCAGAACGTGCACAATTTGCCCTTCGGGACGGAAGGGGGGTATCTGATGATGGGAAACGAAGCCAACGGAATCCGGCCCGAACTGGTGCCGATGGTGAGCCGGTCAGTGACGATTCCGCGCTATGGCGATGCCGAATCGCTGAATGTCGGCATCGCCACGGCGGTCATTCTGGATAACTGGCGCCGGGGAGCTATGTAGGGGCTACATAAACGAGCTCATGGAAGCCTCGTTGGCCAGTTCGTCGGCGTGTTCTTTGCCCAGATACCGATCAATGGCCGAGTGGGCCAGGTACAGAACCGGCGTGAGTAAAATAGCCGTAGTGAATTTGTAGATGTAGTTGATCAGCCCAACGGCCAGCACTTGTTTCAGCGACCAGTTGCCGAATACCCAAAAGGCAATAAACAGGACCACAAAGCTGTCGATCAATTGCGAAACGAGTGTGGAGCCTGTAGCCCTCAGCCATACTTTCCGGTTACCGGTGATTTTGCGGAGGTACTGAAACACCGATGCATCGAGCAATTGCCCGATCAGGAAGGCCGTCAGTGAGCCAATAATAATGCCCAGACCCTGCCGAAAAATCATCCCGAAGGCGTTGTCGATATTGATCGGGTTGCCGGCCGGGTCTTTGGCGTTTACCTCCAGCCAGAATTGCGCGGGCGGCAAGGTGGTTACGGCGTAGATAATCAGAAACGAATACGCAATGAAACCGGCCGTCAGAAACGAGATTCGGCGAACGCCCGCCTTACCGTAGTACTCATTGATGATGTCGGACGTGATAAACACGAAAGGCCAGATAACGGCCCCGGCGGTCAGGTTGAAATCGAGCACAAAATCGTCGAGCAGATGAAGCTGCGCGGGCGGAACACCCAGCAGGGTTTCGCCGGAGAAGATTTTGACGCCGATGATTTCGGCAACGAGCGCATTGGTCAGGAAAATAGCGCTCAGAAAAATGTAGAGGTTGGTACTGGCCCGCTTCTGCGGTTTGTCGGTAAACGAGTGGGTCATACAGAGTGGTAAAAAGAAAACGCAATTAGCTTAAACGCGAATGGTCAGATCGGGTACTTGCACTTCTTCGCCCCAGGCAGCTAGCGAATGCTTCGCCACAACGTGAATCAGGCTCACCATCAGGGCGTTTTGGGTGGCCTCGGGCGCCAGCTGATTGGTTTCGAGTTGGTCGAGTAGCACGCTCAGCGCATTGGGTTGTTTGCGCGGGGTAGTTCCCTGCGGGTACGGATGCTCGTATTGGGCCCGGACCGCCGAAAACGCCTGGCTCGTGGCTCCCAAAACCAGCCTGTTGGTTTCGGTATCCCATTTGGCATCACGGCCCTGTAACGCCATACCGCGACCGTAGGGACGCTGACCCGCCAAATCCCGATTTACAACTACCAACTCCCCGTTGGCGCACTGCAAAGTAATGGTCAGCACCTCGCCCAACTGGTAATTTCGTACAGACGGTTCATTTTTCTGGCTCTCCACCGAGGAGGATGGCTCATGAAGGCCCCAGCTTTTCGAGAGCGACGCGTTTAGGCTCTTGAATGCATTGCCGTTGAGAATCCCCAGCCAGTCCATAGCCATACCGAGCCCGTTGGTAGCCGAAGCGCTGCCGCAGTGTACGTAGGTAAGAGGGCCAAACAGACCTTGTTTCACCATGGACGTAATAGCAAGCATATCACGATCGGCCCGGTCGTCGTCCAGAATAAGGCAGTGTCGGCCGGTTTGCCGATGGGTTTTATACAAACTGAGCAGTTCACCAATCCCTTGGCCAACCGGACCCGTACATACCACATGTTTGCCGGCCCGCATAGCTGCGTGGGCTACCGGCGAGCGGTGAACCGGAGCCAGGTCGGCCACAATCAGGTCGATGTCGGGGCGGTTCAGCAGACGTTCAAACGCGAGGCCATTGGTCGGGTCGAATAGGGCGGTGGCGCGTGGGGTAAAGAGATAGGGGAGTTGCGATCCGCCCGAATCGGAAACAAATGCGACCCCAACCGACGATGCGGGTGTTTTCGCCCAAACGTTGGGTTGCAAAACAGTCAGACCAACTCCCGACAGGGCGGTGGTTCGGATAAACGTACGACGGTCGATGCGCATAGGGAGGGAGTTTGAATCGGAAACCAAAAGAAGCAAAAAAGCCCGGCCGCTACACCGGCCGGGCCGAATATTTATTTGGGGAACAACCGCCGGGGTAATGGGGTTATAAAGATGTCGAAATGAATCATCTTTGTTTAACTTTTGTCTATCTAAACTTGAACAAAAAGTGTAGACAGTCTGTTTCATCAATCGACACGCACTCACTGAAGGGCGGCTTAGCTACCCGCTCGACGGTCTGCATGTGTTGTACACATACTTTGTAACGACATGCCTGCCGCATACGCTTAGTTCGCATACATATGGAAAACCAACGGGTTACGGTGTTTCGGAAGGAACACTTCAACGCAGCCCACCGCCTGAATAATCCGAACTGGTCGGATGAAAAGAACGCGCGGGTGTACGGGAAGTGCAACAACTACAACTACCACGGCCACAACTACGACCTGATTGTTCAGGTGACCGGTCCGGTTGACCCCGAAACGGGGTACGTGATGGATATGAAAGTCCTGAGCGACATCATCAAAGAACAGGTCACGGATCGGTTCGATCACAAAAACTTAAACCTCGATACCGAAGAGTTTCGCGATCTGAATCCTTCGGCCGAAAACATTGCTATCGTTATTTACCACCTTTTACGTGAACAACTTGATCCGGTGCTGGATCTGAAAATACGACTGTATGAAACTGAACGGAACTTCGTTGAATTCCCTGCCGCATAACAAAAACGGAAAGAATCTGCATTCTGACGCAGATTTGAACGATTTGCTCACCGACGAAATGGGCGAGTCGCACGCAGCTACCTCGCTCGAAACCCCGTTGCGTGAGGATGCTTTCGAGCTGGACGATGACCTTAAGATTGAGCTGATTGAGAAGCATTTTCGCGAAATCATGAACATCCTCGGTCTCGATCTGACCGACGATAGTTTGAAAGGGTCGCCCCGGCGGGTGGCTAAGATGTACGTGAAGGAAACGTTCAGCGGTCTGAATCCGGCCAATAAACCGGCTCCTACGCTTTTCGAAAATAAGTTTGGCTACAACCAGATGCTGGTTGAAAAAGACATTACGGTGCACTCGTACTGCGAGCACCATTTTGTGCCGATTCTGGGTAAAGCGCACGTTGCGTATATATCCAGCGGTAAGGTGATTGGGCTCTCGAAACTGAACCGAATTGTGCAGTATTTTGCCAAACGCCCGCAGGTTCAGGAGCGCCTGACGGTGCAGATTGCCAATGAATTAAAGCAGATTCTCGAAACCGAAGATGTAGCTGTTATTATCGACGCCAAGCACCTTTGCGTCTCGACCCGGGGTGTCAACGACGTGGAATCGTCGACGGTGACGGCTGCTTATCACGGCAAATTTGAAGACGAAGCCACGCGGCAGGAACTTCTGCGCTACATTGGGACAACCAATTAACGAGTTTACAGTTTACAGTGTACGGTTTTCAGTTTGATTGTACGGGCATTTTGCTTAAACAAACTGGAAACCGCAAACTTTAAACTGTAAACTGCTACCATGCAAGGCAGAAATATTCTCATTATTGGAGCCAGCTCGGGTATTGGTCACGCGCTGGCTCTTTCGCTGCAAAATCAGGGCGCTACGTTGTTTACGGCCGGACGTCGGCAGCCCGAAGGTGTGCAATCGACCCACATGACCTGGGACGTAGCGAGCACCTCGGCCGCTGAGGCTTTAAATCAATTGCCCGACACCCTGCACGGTTTGGTGTATGCACCGGGAACCATCAACCTGAAACCCTTTCAGCGGCTCGATATTCAGGACTACCGTAATGATCTGGAAGTGAACGTGTTGGGGGCGGTAGCGGCTATTCAGGCGGCTTATCCGGCCCTGAAAAAGTCAAAATCGGCCAGTGTCGTTCTGTTCAGTACGGTAGCGGCCAAGCTGGGCATGGGGCTGCACTCGTCGGTTTCGGTCGCGAAATCGGCGGTGGAAGGACTCACCAAAGCCCTGGCGGCCGAGTTTTCGCCGTTTAATATCCGGGTCAATGCCATTGCTCCGTCGCTGACCGATACCCCGCTGGCGGGCTTCCTGCTCAACGGCGATAAGCGCGAAGCCGCCAATAAACGGCATCCGCTCAACCGGGTGGGTACCGCCGAAGATATTGCCGGTATGGCAGCTTATCTCCTTTCGGATGGCGGCTCCTGGATTACGGGTCAGATTATCGGCGTCGACGGCGGTATGGGAAGTTTGAAATAATTTCTATCTTTCGTTTTCTGACTACCGGTCTTATCGTATTGAGTAACCAGTCAGGCAGAAAATAAGCCTTGATCTGGACGTAGCGAGCACAACACCACGGTGTGGGTTGTGCTCGCTTTTTTTGTGGCCGATAGCCCGAGGAGCCTTTTTTAGCGTACTGGTAAAAGAGAAGGTGGCTTTATCCCCGACAAATTTCAAGAAAACATAACCGCACCCATTTCGACATCTTCGGGATTTAGGCTAAACTGCGCTTTCAATTATTCTGACCCACTATGAACCGCCGGGATTTACGAAAATCGGCTACCCTATTACCACTTACCTCCACTATGACGCCTGACCAAACGATTCCTCAACTCCGCGCCCTGTTCGATCAGCAGGGGCAAGACCCTTACTTTGGTGAACCCGTAACCCAACTCGAACACGCCCTGCAATGTGCCGCCCTGGCCGAGCGGGCCGGCTCAGACAACGACACGGTAGTTGCCGCATTTCTGCACGATATAGGCCACCTTTTACCCGTTGAATCGGCCGAAGCCTACATGGATGGCTACGGCACGGTAGACCATGAACGGCTCGGGGCAGATCATCTGCGGGCGCTGGGCTTTTCGGAGAAAACGGCCGTTCTGATCGAAAACCACGTCAATGCCAAGCGGTATCTGGTGACTAAATTCCCGGAGTACGACGCTCGCCTGTCCGATGCGAGCCGCCAAACCCTCGCGTTTCAGGGTGGTCCGATGTCGGCGGATGAAATGGTGGCCTTCGAGGCCAATCCGTATTTCCATGAGATATTGGCCCTGCGTCGTTGGGATGAAGAGGCCAAGGAAGTTGGCTTCGAAACGCCCTCGCCCGACTATTACTTTGTTTACTGCCGCGACCATCTGAGCCGCTAATTTCTTACCAATACCCACCTTGTTCACTATGTCGATTCGCCTGACTACGCTGCTCCTGCTGAGCGCAGGGCCTCTATTGGCCCAAAAAACATACACCACGCTACAGGTGCCCGGCCGCGCCCAGCTCTGCCAAATTGATACCGGTCGGGCTGCGGACGGTCGCACCACGAATGGTCGGGCCACGAATGGCCGGGCGGTACTGCCAAGCGGCCGTTACGTAACGCCTGCCGGACAGGTGATTCGGATTACGAGTGACCCGTTCGGACTGGCCGTTTCGCCGGATGGTAGCCGGGCCATCAGCCTACACGAGAATGCCGTGACCGTGCTGAATCTGACCAGCGGGCAAGCGATCAGGGTGCCCGACTACGCCCGGACCCTGCGGTCGCCGGTTGAAAAGGGTTCGTTCATTGGTACGGCCATTGCACCCGATAATCAGACGGCCTACCTAAGCAATGGCGACCGGGGCCGGGTTATTGTGTTCGACATGGCAACCCGGCAGGTTCGTGATAGTATCGACCTCAACGGCAACGGATTTACCGATAGTTTTACCACTGACCTAGTGCTGCTACCTGCTATGAACGAGTTGCTTGCCCTCGACCGGGCCAACTTGCGCATGGTGCGCATCGACCTAAAAACGAAGCAGGTGAAGGCATCGGTAAGGGTGGGTCGTCAGCCCTTTGGGTTGGCCATTTCGCCCGATGGTAAACTGGCGTTCGTGGCCAATGTAGGTTTGTACGAATACCCGTTGGTGCCGGGTGTAACGCCTACCAACAAGGATACGATGATGTTGCAGTTTCCGGCCTACGGCGCTCATTCGAAGGAGTCGCGGGAGGGGGTGACTATCAACGGGCGGAAAATTCCGGGTCTGGGCGACCCGCTCGATGAGCAGGCCATGAGTGTCTGGACCGTCGATCTCGGAACCAACAAGGTGGTAGCCAAACACAAAACCGGTGTACAAATCGGCGAGATGATCGAAGAAGCCGAGGTGGTGGGCGGTAGCAGCCCCAATTCGGTGGCGGTCGGAAGCCGGTACGCTTACGTGTCTAATGCGACCAACGACAATATCTCCATTATCGACTACAAACCCGGTGGCAATTCGGCGCACCGGCAGGTAGGCACCATTCAGCTCCGGGTCGATCCGCTGCTCGACAAACACCGGGGTATGATGCCATTTGGCCTGACGCTCAGCCGCGACGAAAAAACGTTATACGTGGCTCTGCTGGCCTTTAACGCGGTGGCCGTAGTCGACGTGCCAACCCGGCGCGTAAAAGGGCTTATCCCGACCGGGTGGGGGCCAACGCGCGTACTCCTTTCGCCCGACGGGAACACGCTGTATGTGACCTCGGCACGCGGGTATGGGGCCGGTCCGAACGGTGGACAGGGTTTTGTGAAACCTCCGCAGGGAACCTACATCGGCGATGTTCAATTGGGTACTTTTCAGATAGTGCCGGTGCCTACGGCTGCTCAACTGGCTGCCTACACCAAACAATCGCTTGCTAATACCTATCAGCGGGTGGCAGTTGTCGACAATGGCCGCAATCCGCTGCCCCCGCTGCCGGGTGTGCGGCAAAGCCCCATTAAGCACATTGTGTACATCACGAAGGAAAACCGCACCTACGACGAAATTCTGGGGCAACTTCCTACGGGCAAAGGCGATTCAACCCTGGCGCGGTTTGGCAATGGCGTAACCATCAAGGCCCGGTTGTCCATAGATCGGGCACCCGGTGGCCGTACCGATACGCAGGTGGGCGACTCTGTGCAAATTGACAAAGCCGATATTACGCCAAACCATGCCCGAATTGCCCGACAGTTCTCGTTTTCTGACAATTTCTATTGTGATTCGGATGCCAGTATTCACGGGCACCACTGGATGATGGGCACTATTCCGAACGAGTGGGTAGAGGCTCAATCAGCGGCAAGTGCGCGCTTTGATCCGTTCTCGAAAGCCCCCGGTCGGCGGTTTCCGAAAACCATCGGGGCCATCGATCCCGAAGATTACAACGAGATTGGCGGGCTTTGGGAGGCTCTGGAGCGCAGTAAGGTGTCGTTTTTCAACTTCGGGCAGGCCAACGAGTATGCGGGCGCCTTTGAAGAGTCGCACAATACACAGTTTGGTACCGCGCAGCCGGTGGCGTTTCCGATGCCCGATGCCGCTTTCCGGCACACCAGCCGCAACTTTGCCGGGTACAATACGAGTATTCCCGATCAGTTTCGGATGGATCAGTTTGAGGAGGAATTTTCTAAAATGTGGCTCAATGGCAAGGGCAAAATGCCGCAGTTGCTGACTGTACAGCTCCCTAACGACCACGGGGCTCGCCCGCGCCCTGAGGCCGGTTACCCGTATCTGCACTCGTACATGGCCGATAACGACCTCGCCCTCGGCCGAATGCTACATTTTTTGTCGCGTACGCCGTACTGGAAAAATATGCTTGTCATTGTAACCGAAGATGACCCGCAGGGTGGCGTTGACCATATTGATGCGCACCGGTCAATTCTGATGATGGCGGGGCCCTACGTGAAACGGGGGCATGTATCGTCGACGCACGGCAACTTCGGGTCTATTCTGAAGGTAATTTACAACCTGCTCAACGTGCCCTACGTAAATCAGTATGACCTGACGGCTTCGCTCCTGAGCGACTTTTTTACCGACAAACCCGATTTTACGCCCTACTCGGCCGTGCTACCCGATAAGCGGGTGTTTGATCCGCAACAGGCTATGAAACCTTACAACAAGACCTTCAATTGGCGGGCGGTGCGGCAGGAAAACGAAATGGACGACCCGGCCGAGCAACGGCTGGAGCATTACCAGCAACAGAACGAAAGCGGCAACTAAGGACCATGAAAAAAGGAGTAAGCATGCTGCTGGCTACAGTTATTTCGGTGGCCGTAGCCCAGGCTCAGACAATTACGGGTGTCGTACGCGATGCTACCACGGAGGAGCCCATTGCCGATGTGACCGTTCAGCTACGGGGCACCGGCCGGGGTACGCGTACCGATGCTGCGGGTGGTTTCGGGCTGGAGCGCGTTCCGAAAACGACGCCCGTATTGCGGATTACCTCCGTAGGCTACGAACCCCTTGATGTTCCGGTTGACCCCAACGGACAGCCGGTGGCGGTTCGGTTGAAACCGAGTGTGGTGCAACTCAATGGGCAGACTGTCACGACGGCCCAACGCACCGAAACGGCTGATTTTGATCGGCCTGAGGTCACGTCGGTGCTTTCTTCGCGTGCCCTGCGGCAGCGGGCGCCCCGCACGGTGCCTGAGGCTCTGTTCGGAACCACCGGGGTGTTTGTCCAGAAAACCAACCACGGGGGCGGGTCGCCCTTTGTGCGGGGGCTTACTGGGCAGCAAACGCTCTTGCTTGTAGATGGAATCCGGCTCAACAACGGTACGTTTCGGTCGGGCCCAAACCAATACTTGAACACGATTGACCCCCAAAGTGTGGCGCAAATTGAGGTGGTGCGGAGCACGGGCTCAGTGGCTCACGGTTCCGATGCCATCGGGGGCGTGGTAAACGTGCTCACCAAAACCCCGCAGTTTGCCGATGCGCCAGCGGTTTCTGGTAGCGCATTCGCCAAAGTAGCCTCACAGGGTATGGAATACAGCGGCCGGATGGAGCTGGGCTATTCGAGCCGTTCGGTAGCGATTGGGGGTGGACTGGCCTACCGTAAATTTGGGGACTTGGTGGCCGGGCAAGGGTTGGGCCGCCTTAACCCGACGGGGTACTCCCAACTGTCGGGCGATGTGAAAGCCCGCTTCCGGCTCTCCGAACGAACCATTGCAACGGTGGCTTATCAGGATTTGCGTCAGGATAGTGTACCCTTGTATCACCGGGTGCGGCTCGAAAATTACCGCTATGCCCAATTTGACCCGCAACGTCGGCAACTGGCCTACGCCCGGCTCGAACGCTCGTTCGCGCACCAGTTTTTAGAGTCGGTGCAATTGACGGCATCGTGGCAACAGCAGTCTGAGGGGCGGCAAAGCAGGCGGAACAACAACCCGACGGCCGTTCTCGAAAACGATCAGACCCAGACCACTGGCCTGACCCTGCTCGCCCTGGCGCAACCCGCTTCGTTCTGGCGTATGCAAACCGGAATCGACTGGTATGCCGATCGGGTACGGAGTCGGCGCGAAGACCTGAACACCCAAACCGGGGCTGTTGTGGCCAAGCGTGGCCTGTACCCCGACCGGGCCTCAATGAATAGCCTGGCGGTGTTTTCGCTGCATACGCTGACGTTCGACCGGCTCACGGTTACGGGTGGGGCCCGGTATCAGGCTAATGCCGTTACGGTGCCCGAAGTACAACCGGGCGGGGCCACCATTCGGCCCTCGGCCCTGGTGGGTAATATGGGCGCTTCGTATGCCATTTGGCCGGCCCTGCGGGTATTCGGATCGGTTCAGTCGGCGTTTCGGTCGCCTAATATCGACGATTTGGGTACGCTCGGTATTGTCGATTTCCGGTACGAAGTGCCTAATACCAACCTACGCCCCGAGCGGTCGCTCAATACCGAGGCCGGTATTAAGCTTCGTCATAAACAACTGGCCTTTACCGTGCTTGGATACCACAACCGACTCACCGATTTTATCAGTCGGGTTCGGCAGGGCAATGACTCGTTGCAGGGGTATCCGGTATATCTGAAACAAAACAGTGCCAAATCGTTTATCCGGGGTCTGGAGGGCGATATCGAATACGGCATCAGTAGCCGGTGGCTGGCTTACGCGGGGGCGTCGTACACCTACGGCCAAAACGTAACGGCCAACGAACCTTTTCGCCGGATTCCGCCCCTCAATGGGCGCGTTGGGCTGTCGTATACGGCATCGTCGGGCTGGTGGCTTCGGGGTGAGTGGGTATGGGCCGGTGCCCAAACCCGGCTTGCCAAAGGCGATCAGGACGACAACCGTATTGCCAAAGGCGGCACACCCGGCTGGCAGGTGCTGAACCTGAACGGTGGCTACCGCTGGCGCTGGCTCACGCTTAGTGCCGAACTACAAAACCTGACCAACGAAGCCTACCGCACCCACGGCTCAGGTGTGGACGGGGTAGGGCGTAGCGCCTGGGTTTCGGTACTGGTGAACTGGTAATTAGAAAGGACCACAAAACGCTGTTGCGGGGTTGGGTAAAATGCCGTTTATTGCCAGTCCGATGCTTAAAAAACTACTTCGTCAGCCCGTTGCGCTTGCTTTGTTTGGCGCAACAGCCGCCTTCTGTACCTATGCCTGTGCGTACGCTTTTCGGAAAAGCATCACGGCAACTACGTTCGAAGGCATGGCCTTTGCCGGTATCAACTATAAAATTTAGCTGATTACAGCGCAGGTGCTCGGCTACGCCCTGTCTAAACGTATCGGTGTCAAAGTCATTTCAGAAATGCCGGCCGGGCAGCGGGCGTTGCGGATTTTACAATTAATCGGGCTGGCCGAATTAGCGTTGCTGGCCTTTGCCGTAGTGCCTGCGCCCTGGAATATTCCGTTTTTACTGCTCAACGGCTTGCCGTTGGGCATGGTGTACGGTATTGTACTGGGTTTTCTGGAAGGTCGGCGGCAAACCGATGCGATGGTAGCGGGCTTGACGGCCTCGTTCATCTTCGCGTCGGGGTTTGTGAAAACCGTAGCCCTCATGCTGATTGCCAACTGGGGCGTGTCGGAGTTTTGGGTGCCTGCCCTCACCGGGGCATTGTTTGTGGCGCCCCTGCTGGTGTCGGTCTATGCCCTGACCCGGCTGCCGCCCCCTACCTCCGCTGACCGACTCGAACGTACCGACCGCCAACCAATGAACGCTGAACAGCGCCATCAGTTTGTGCGCAACTTTGGGGGTGGCTTGCTCGCCTTTATCGCTTCGTATGTGCTGCTAACGGCTTTCCGCGACTTCCGTGATAATTTTGGACCGGAGATTCTAAAATCAGTTGGGATTACGAATCCGGGTATCTTCACGCAGGCCGAAACAACCGTGGCCGTGGTGACACTGGCCGTTATGGCCCTGTTACAGCTGGTAAAAAACCATTTTCGGGCCTTTCAACTCATCAACGCCATCATGATTGGGGCGTCGGTGTTGGTAGGTCTGAGTACATGGTTATTTCAGCAGGGGAGCATTTCGGCGGGCACCTGGTTTACGCTCGTGGGGGTGGGGCTGTACGCGGCCTACGTGCCCTGCAATGGCCTGTATTTTGAGCGGCTGGTAGCGGCCTTTCGGTACGTCAGCACCGTTGGGTTTGTGGTTACGCTGGCCGACTGGTGGGGCTATCTGGGCAGTGTTGCGGTGCTGCTGTACAAAAATTTCGGGCAGCCGACCATCAGCTTTCTCGACTTTTTCGTGTACGCGGCCTACGGGCTATCGGTGGGGTACGCCCTGTTGGTGGGTGTTGCATACATCGCTTTTGCCCGTAAGTTTGCCCAACGTTCGGTGCCGCAGGCAGTGGATGTGTAATTGATTGAGCGTTTTTTACCTAATACAACCCGAAACGAGACTGGTTTCTTAACCAGCCTTCCCATTTTACCAGTAACGATAAGCGAATGAAGCTACCATCTACAAAGCCACCTGTTCAGTTAGTGATTTTCGACATGGCGGGTACGACTGTTGCCGATGAGCACGAAGTAGAAGCCTGTTTTGCTCAGGCGGCTGCCGATACCGGCCTCACGGTATCGGCCGAGCGCATTTTGGCCATGCAGGGTATGGGCAAGCGACAGGTGTTCGATCTGCTCTGGCGTGAGCAACTGGCGCACCCTACGGCCGATACCACCCGGTACGTGGAGCGTTCGTATGGACGGTTTACCGAGGTTCTCGAAGATCATTACCGGAACAATCCGGTGCATCCTACCGACGGATGCCTCGAAACCTTCGCTTTTCTGCACCTGCTTAAAATTCCGATTGCCCTCACCACGGGCTTTTACCGGTCGGTGACCAACATCATTCTGGGGCAGCTGGGTTGGCTCGATGACCTGAATGAGCGGTTTGAGGGTACCGACGAGTCGGTTATTCAACTGAGTATTACGAGCGATGAGGTGGAAGAAGGACGCCCCCGGCCGTTTATGATCCAGAAAGCCATGCAGCACTTTGGCGTGACCGACACGCAGGCGGTGATCAACATCGGCGATACGCCTTCGGATCTTCTGTCGGGGCAGGCGGCCGGTATCTGGTATAACCTTGGCCTCACCAATGGTACGCATACCCGGCAGCAACTGGAGCCTTATCCGCACTATTATTTGCTCAATTCGCTCACCGAACTACCCGAATTTATCCGCTCCATCTGATGCCTGTTTACGATCTGATCATTGTGGGGGCGGGAGCTCTCGGAACGTTTCATGCCTACCATGCCGCCAAAGCGGGTAAACGCGTACTCTTGCTGGAGAAAGATAACCGGCCAGTAAGCTCCACCGTTCGTAATTTTGGGCAGGTTGTTCCCTCCGGCCTGTCGGGTCGGTGGTACACCTACGGTCGGCGTAGCCTCGAAATTTATCGGGAGATTCAGGCGCAGGCCGATATTTCGGTGCGGCAGAATGGGTCGGTCTATATCGCTTCCGATGCCGACGAGTGGGCCTTGGCCAACGAACTGTACGATCGTCGGCGGGCCGATGGCTACCCGTGTGAGCTGCTATCGGCCGCGCAAACCCTCGCCCGGTACCCGTACCTACGCTCTGAGTATGTGTATGGGGGGCTACTGTTTCCCGATGAGGTAAGCGTAGAGCCCGACCGTATGATTTACCGCGTCATTGACTTTGTGGTCGCTCGTTACGGGGTTACGTACCTGCCTAATGCGGCCGTCGTGGCGTGTGCCTCGGGGCAGGGGCGGGCCGAGATTCAACTGGCCGATGGGCGGTCGTTTGAGGCCGAACGGGTACTCATTGCCAACGGCTACGAGTTCCGCTTGCTATACCCACAACTGTTTGCGCAGAGTGGACTGGTTGTTAGCAAACTGCAAATGATGCAAACTGTGCCCATGCCTGAATTGGCGATGCCCGGCAATATTCTGACGGGGCTGACCATCCGGCGGTACGAGTCATTTGCCGAGTGCCCCTCGTACGCGGGCCTGAGCACACCCGAGCACCTGCGTGAGTTAAAGGAATGGGGTATTCACGTATTGTTCAAGCAGGCTGTCGATGGGTCTATTATCATCGGCGACTCGCACGAGTATGCGCCTGCCAACCAGATCGACGATTTAGGGTTCGATACGAAAGATGCCGTGAATACGCTCATTCTGAACGAAGCCGCGCGGATTGTCAACTTTCCCGTGGGGCAGATAGCCCGGACGTGGGCGGGCCTGTACGCCCAAACCGACGACGAAATTTACGAGCACTGGATTGATGACCACATTCAGATTGTCACCGGAATCGGGGGCAAAGGCATGACTTCATCGGCTGGCTACGCTGAGCAATCGGTGTTAGTGCGGTAAGCGTTGTTGAGACTGTAATTTCAGTTACTGTATAAAATGACGAGGGGCCTGTCCAGAACGGACAGGCCCCTCGTGCGTATGAAGCGGTACCCATTACACCCCTACGCGCTCCAGCAGTGCTTTGGTTTTCTTGATGCCTTCGTATTCATCAACCTTGCTGCCTTCGTACTCAATGCCCACGATGCCCCGAAACCGAGCCTCTTTCAGAATTTTCATCATACGGGCGTAGTCGGTTTCAATGCAGTTGCCTTGTTCGTCAAAATCATAGGCTTTAGCTGATACGCCTTTTGCATAGGCCATCAGCTCCTGTGTGCCTTGATACCGGTCGTACGACTCATCGCAGACCCGGCCGTTGTCTTTATTTCGCCGAATGCAGAAGTTACCAAAGTCGGGCAGGGTACCTACGTTCTTTTTGCCTACCTGCTTCATCACGTCGGTGAGCCACTTCCCGTTTGAGGAGAAGCCTCCGTGGTTCTCCACAATCACATTGATACCGGTTTTCTGGGCAAATTCACCTAACCGGCCCAATCCGTCGATGGCCGCTTTGGCAACCTCTTCGGCGGTGCCGTTGCCGTATGCGTTCACCCGGATAGTTTTGCAGCCGAGATACTTAGCACAGTCGACCCATTTTTTGTGGTTTTCTACGGCCTGATTCCGTTTGGCATCGTCGAGCTCACCCAGGCCGCCCTCCCCATCGATCATGATGAGGTGGTTTTTCACACCATTGTCTTTGCAGCGCATCAGGAGTTCGTCGAGGTAGGCTTTATCCTGCGCTTTGTCCTTGAAAAACTGATTGACGTACTCGACAATGCTGATTCCAAACTCGTTTTTGGCTAAGGCAGGAAAGTCAAGATTCGTGATTTTCTTGGCAAACAGAGCTTTATGCAACGACCATTCGGCCAGTGAAATATCAAAGAAAGGCTTTTTGGCAGTCGATCCGGCAAATGCATCGGGTAAGAAGGCAGCGCCTGCGGCAAAGGCGGTCGCCTGTTTCAAAAAAGAACGTCGGTTAGTCAACATAGGAATTGTATGAAAGTCCGCTAAAAATAGGATTTGGTTAGGTCAATAAAAAAGGCTGACCGTATAGCGGCCAGCCTTTCCGATTATGAATACAACCTGAATTATAGCAATAACCAGAGAAAAATTTGTATAAAACTGATTATTGAAATTCAGATTTCCAAATTATTGACCGAAACTTATTTAAAATTGACCCCTGCTTTTTTCGTACATCCGAGCAAGCAATTGTAAATCAAATGGTTTGTGGATCGACGGGGACAAAATGTTTTTGGTTGAGGGGCAGGTTGGCGGCCGTCCATTCGACGTCGCGTACAAACGGAAAGGCTCGTACGGGGCAGTCGGCCACCCGGCAATAGTGACAGCACTCCTTCAGGCACGGGTCGGTATGGACAAAAATTTCGACTTCGCTGTTGGATGCTTCTTTCAAGGCATCTTCAAACGTGTGTACCTCGTTATGCACCTGCACCAGATCCCAATAGTAAGGTAGGGTAAGGTGGCAGTCGATGTGCAGATCGGCCCCGTATTTCTGCACCCGTAGGTTGTGCACATCAATCCAGTTGGGACTTTTTCGGATGTTCAGCACCTTGACCACCCGGTTGAGCGTCGGCCCATCGGTTTCGTCCATGAGCCGGGCTACCGACTGCCGGGTAATGTGGAAGCCGTTGTAAATGATGATCATGGCCAGACCGAGCGACAACACCCCGTCGATCCAGCCCAGGCCTGTAAGCCACACGAGCCCAATGCCAACTACCACAACGGTACTGCTGATGCTATCTGTAAGCAGGTGCCGACCGTCGGCCGTGAGCGCCATCGAATCGGTGTTGCGGCCTGTAATTACGAGTCGCCAGCCCACAAAGGCATTCACGGCGGTGGTAGCGGCTACAATCACGATACCCCAATCCAGATTCTGCAAGTCGCGGGGCTCAAAAAAACTGAAAGCCGCTTCGATCAGGATAAAAATGCCGGCCGACAGAATCAGTGCGCCCTCGAAGCCTGAGGACAAAAACTCGATTTTGCCATGCCCGTACGGGTGATTCTGATCGCGGGGTTGCCCCGATAGGTAAATGCTGTAGAAGGCAAAGGCGCTTCCGACTACATTGACGATGGATTCGAGGGCGTCGGTCAGGATAGCCGTTGAGTTGGTCAGGTAGTAGGCAACTACTTTCAGGGCAAACAGGACCACACTCAGCACGAGCGACACGCTCATCCATCGGTATTTGGTCAATTGGTTGGGTTGCATTGCGTCAATGAAGTCGGTAATCGTAGAATAAAGGTAGCTATTTCAAGACGAAAAAGCCGTATTTTAGCCGGTATGAATGCATCTGAAAACCCCTGGAAAACACACTCCTCAACCGTTGTTTACGACAATAACTGGCTTACCCTCAGGCATGAAGATGTCTCAACGCCAGCCGGTACACCGGGCATTTACGGGGTGGTGAGCTTCAAGAATAAAGCGGTTGGAGTGGTGCCCATTGATGCCGAAGGGAATATCTATCTGGTTGGTCAGTATCGATATACGTTAAATGAGTACTCATGGGAAATTCCCGAAGGCGGTTGCCCCGTCGGGACTGATCCGCTCGACTCCGCCAAGCGGGAATTGAAAGAAGAAACCGGCCTCGAAGCCCGCCGGTGGACATCTATCGCCCGGATTCATACCTCCAATTCCGCCACCGACGAAGAGGGCTTTATCTTTCTGGCCCAGGACCTTGTGCAGGGTGAGCAGGAACCCGAAGACACCGAAGACCTACAGGTGCGCAAAGTGCCCCTCGCCGAAGCCGTTCGGATGGTGATGGCCAGTGAAATTACCGACGCGATCAGCATGACCGCTATTTTGATGGTTAGTAGAACTCTCGGTGTATGATTGAAGCTTTATTCTACGGCCTGCTGACGGGCTTTCTGCTCTGCCTTACGTTTGGCACCGTGTTTTTCTCACTGCTGCAAAACAGCGTAGACAATGGATACCGGGCGGGTATCAAAATTGCGTTTGGTGTAGTGGTTTGTGATATGCTGTTTGTGGCTTCGGCCTTATTCGGGACTTCGTACCTGCCCAAAATAGAAGGTTTCGATGTGCTCCTGACGTTAATCGGCGTTATTTTTCTGGTGGCAATCGGGTTAGCTAATTTGCTGAAGGGCACCCCCCGGCTGGCCTATCCCAAAACCCGATTCGGTAATTTTCTGTATTATTTCTGGACGGGTTTTCTGCTCAACGGACTCAACCCCATCAACTTCATTACCTGGGTTACGCTGGCGGCTTATCTACGCAATTCCCTGCACTACACCCTCGACCGGCAGATTGCCTTTATGGCGATGAGCTTGGTCGGTATTTTTCTAACCGAGTCGGCACTGGCTCTGTCGGCGCACAAGCTCAAGCGGCTTTTCACGCCCCGCGTGGTGCTCAACTTCAACCGGATTACCGGAATTGTATTTCTGGGCATTGCGGCCAATCTGGCCTGGACACGGTTATACCAACCCCTCATGAATTGGGTAAACTGGTAAACGTCAGGGGCGGGTTTGAAAAACGCCTTTTGTGAAGGGCGGCTGTCGCAGAATCTGAAACGAGTTTTCGTCGCCCAGCATCACGGCCCGGCGCAGGTCGTTTTCAGCCTGTTGCAGTTGTCGGAGCTGAATTCGGGCCAATGCTCGCCAACGGTACGCATCGGGCTGCTCGTCGCGCAGGTGCCATACTGCCTTGTCGAACTCGCGGAAGGCTTCAGGAAACTGATGGGTACGGTAGTAGGCAATACCCCGGTCCAGGTAGCACTCGCCAAGGGTATTGTCGCGGCTGATGGCCTGTGTCAGGTCATAGATAGCCGAGTAATAGTTTTCCTGCCAAAGCTGGCAGCGGCCCCGGCAGGCGTAAGCAATGGCTGATTTAGGGTGTTGGCGAACGGCTTCGTCGAAAAAAGAGAAAGCCTCCTGCGTATCCCGGTTTTTGAGTAGTTCGAGCCCTTTACCAAAGCGCTTACGGTCTTTATCCGACGGCGTATCGTGGTCGGTAAAGAAGTACTTAATCACCAAATATGGGATAAACAGCAGACTCAACAGCGCAATTTCCATGACACAGTCTGGCTTGACAGCTACGAATATACTACCTAAAGTGTTAAACCGTTCAATTCCGCTTTCACGGATTTAGACAATCCCTGATAAACCAGCTCGTAGGAGTGATCGATCCATTCCTGAACCAGACTCCAGCGTAGCGACGGCCCCAGAATCACTGTATTCCAGTGCAGTTTGTTCTGGTGATAGCCCGGCCGCACAGCGTCGTACTCTTCCCGTAACTGCACGGCCCGTTCGGGGTCGCACTTGAGGTTGAGGGTGGTGGGCTGGGCATCCAGGCTAATCAGGGCAAAGACTTTACCACCTACTTTGAGTACGAGTGTTTCGGGGCCGAACGGAAACGACTCCGTAGCGCCGGGTTTGCTCAAACCGTACTCGCGCAGGTCTTCCACGTTCATCGGGTACAGGCCCGAACGGCCATTACGGTCAGACAGAACAGAAACATCACAATCGAGATCCGGTTGATGCCGTGCATCATACGAAGGTTGAAACTCGATGGGTCATTTGGGTTGGGCTTGCGAAATACCCGCAGGAAGTACGCAAATACGGGCCCGATTTTGAGGTAATCCAGAAGACGATTCATTACAACGAACAGCTATCAGCGAACAATGAGCAGTAAATAGCTTCTTCTAAAAAGGGTGACACTACTAAAAGACAATGTTTTGTTTACGAAAATTGTTCACAGGAACCCACAGTTTTGACAAACTCCCGTAGATTGTGATTTGCCTACTGTTCGTGGTTCACTGCTAACTGTTCGTTATTCACTGTTCGCTGTTTGTTGGTTCGAGCCAGCGGCCATCTTCCCGGATTAATCCAATCAGCTCGTCGACGGCATTGGCGGCCGGCACCGACTTTTTCACCACCTGTTGCCCCCGGTACAGGGCAATCTTGTCGCGTCCGATGCCTACATACCCATAGTCGGCATCGGCCATCTCGCCGGGACCATTTACAATGCAGCCCATAATGCCAATTTTTACGCCCTTGAGGTGGTCGGTGCGCTGACGAATCATGGCTGTCGTTTCCTGAAGGTCAAACAGGGTACGGCCGCAGGAGGGGCACGAGATATATTCGGTTTTGGTAATGCGGGTGCGGGCAGCCTGCAAAATTCCAAACGCCAGTTCGTTATGGCGTTTCTGTTCGGCAGGTTCGGTGCCACCAGCCAGCATTACCCCATCGCCGAGTCCATCAACCAGCAAACCGCCCATATCGGTGGCGGCATACAGAGGCAGGTCGTCGGCCGAAACGGTCGGGAAAGCCCGTTGAATGATCACGGGTAGTGTGAGGCCCCCGTTTATCAACTCGACAAACAACCGGCGCAGTTCGGGCATGGCGTGGGCGTTGGTGGTGGTGGCCAGCAAAACGGCCGTTGGGTCGGCGCGGAGGGTTTCGATGAGTGATTCGCTCAGTTCGGACAACGAAACCCGCACCACGTTGAGCCGGTTGCTCAGCGGTGTCTGACGGGCCGCCAGGTACTCGTCGGCGGTCAGGAGCGGAAACTTGTTGGCCGTATCGCCCGTGGTTTGCCAGGCCGTATAGTCGATGATTTCTTTCAGGCCATTAGGCAACATGAAAGCGGCTGGGGTAGCACCCGTGTAGATGAAATCGGCCCCCAGGTCGTTCATAGCCCATTTGTCAGGGACAGGCAGGTAAAAATGCCCGATGGCTTTCAGTTGATCGTACTCCGTAACCGGGGTTTGGCTGTAGTCGGCAATGACGCGAGGTACGTTGGCCCCGCCAAAATTAAAGACCTCGTGCGTGGACCGGCGCTTGTACTGAAAGGGGTCAATAGGGTAGTGGCCTACTGGTGGGATTGCCGAAGCCTCGGCGGCCCGGCGCGTGTACCTGTCAATCAGCGCTTTGGCCACGGGGGCTTCGCGTTCAGGTTCTTCGGTAAGCGAAACCCGAACGGTATCGCCCAGACCGTCTTCGAGCAGAGTGCCAATGCCCACGGCCGATTTGATTCGACCATCTTCGGCTTCCCCGGCCTCGGTCACGCCCAAGTGCAGCGGGTAGGGTTGCAGCCCTTCTTCATCGAGTCGCTGTACCAGCAGTCGGTAGGCTTCTACCATCACCTGCGGGTTGCTCGATTTCATCGACAACACGATGTTGTAATACTGTTCGTCTTCGCAGATGCGCAGAAACTCCAGGGCCGACTCCACCATGCCGACGGGTGTATCGCCGTAGCGGCTCAGAATCCGGTCGGAAAGCGAGCCGTGGTTTGTGCCAATCCGCATGGCCGTGCCATACTCTTTGCAAATCCGAACGAGCGGCAGAAACTTCTCCCGGATGCGTTCCAGCTCGGCTGCGTAGGAGGCATCGGTGTAATCAATGTGTTCAAATCGCTTGCGGTCGGCATAATTGCCGGGGTTGATACGCACTTTCTCCACAATTCGGGCGGCCAGTTCGGCGGCATTGGGCGTGAAGTGAATATCGGCCACGAGTGGGGTGGTGTACCCTCGTGCGCGGAGTTCTTTGCGAATGTTTTCGAGATTCTGTGCCTCTTTTACGCTGGGGGCGGTAATACGAATGTATTCGCACCCGGCCTCAATCATCCGAATCGACTGCTCAACCGAACCGGCCGTGTCCATCGTATCGATGGTGGTCATGGATTGTACCCGAATCGGGAAGTCGGAGCCCATCGGCACATCGCCAATCCGAACGGTAACGGTTTTACGCCGAACGTATTCGGTCAGCGAGGGGGTATATAAACGGGATTTAGAATCAGAGGCCGAGGCCGAAGTAGGCAGCAGATCAAGCATACGCGTGGTCGAATTGGAACGGAGGGTTAGTCCGGTACAAAGGTAACACAATCTGGGCCACGCGTGTTCGCCAATTCGGCGGATGGTGAACGGAAGTCACATGGAAGGGGGGGCAGAGATGTCATCTCATTTGGAGAGATGACATCTCTTTAGAACTGGCTTTTGAGAAGACATCCCTCTAAACCAGATGTCATCGCTGACAACTACGACTTACCATTTTGTCTTTTTATGCCCAATGGCGGCATAGTACAGGATAAAACCAAAAAGGGGCAGCAAGAGCGCGTAGGCCGTACGTGGGCTGATGTGGTCGGTGAGGTAGCCGTGCAGCAGCGGCAGCAGGGCCCCGCCCGAAATAGCCATAATCAGCAAGGCCGACCCCAGCTTGGTAAACGGGCCAAGCCGGTTCAGGGCCAGCGGCCAAACAGCGGGCCATACCGGAGCAATAGCAAACCCAAGCAACGACACACAAAGAATCGACGCATACCCGTCGGTCAGCAGAGCGCCCACCGTGAACGCAAGGGCCAGAATACAACCGTACAACAAGGCTTTCTGCTGCGAAATGTAGCGAGGAATGGCTACGATGCCGAGGAGGTAGCCTGCCAGCAAGCCATACAGCGTGTAGGTAGTGAAGTACTTGGCTTCATCATTGCTGAAGCCCATGGCCATGCCGTAGTTGATAATGGTGTCGCCGGCGATTACCTCGGCACCCACGTAACAAAACAGCGCAATAACACCCAGAACCAGGTTCGGAAACTGAAAAATACTGGTGTGGTTGTGCGCATTGCCCAATTCTTCGGCGGGTACATCGTCCTGCTCTTCCGATACTTCGGGGAGGGTTGAGAACCGCACGAGCAAGGCCAGAACGACCAGGACACCGGTCAGAATCAGATAGGGCGTTACTACTTTCTCAAGGGCGTTGGTACCGGTAGAGCCGCTTTCGGAGAGTAGGATATTTCCGAAGATAAGCTGACTGGCAATACCCGCCAGTTTGTTGGCAATACCCATGAAGCTGATCCGTTGAGCCGCCGACTCGCGCGGGCCCAAAATGGTCACGTAGGGGTTGGAAGCCGTTTGTAATACAGTTAGCCCGATACCAATCAGAAACAAACCCGCCAGAAACATCGGATACGAAACCGAGCTGGCTGCCGGTACAAAAACAAGCGTACCCAGCGCCATCACGCCCAACCCTACCGACATGCCGTTTTTGAAACCGGTACGCCGGAGTACCGCCGACGAGGGGATGGCCATGACCGTGTACGAGATAAAAAAGGCAAAGGCCACCAGGTTGGAGGCTACCGTACTGAGGTTAAAGGCCTGTTTGAAAAAGGCAATCAGAACGCTGTTGACCCAGGTTACGAAGCCGAATACAAAAAACAGAGCGCCGATAATGAGCAGAGGCCCAAGGTACGATTTGGACGATGCAGGAGCAGTTGGAGACACAGGGATGGAGTTTAGGAATTGTATGAATGGGGTGAGCGTTAACTACCAATATGCCGACTAACGAGGAAGGCTTCAATCCGGTCCAGGGCCACGTTCAGCTCGTCGACGGTGGGAAGGCAAACAACCCTGAAATGATCCGGTTGGGGGTAATTGAAGCCTTGTCCGGCTACAACAAGCACTTTTTGCTCGGCCAGCAGGTCGTACACAAACTCGTTGTCGTCTTTGAACCGAAACTGACTCAGGTCGATTTTTGGGAATACATATAAGGCTCCTTTGGGCTTGGTGCAGGTGATACCCGGCATGGCCGTGAGCCGCTCGTGGGCGAGCATAATCTGTTTATAAAGCCGCCCCGACGGGTGAACCAGATCCTGAATACTCTGGTAGCCGCCCAGAGCTGTTTGAATGGCGTACTGCGTAGGAACGTTGGCGCACAAACGGAGTGAGGCCATCAGGGTAAGCCCTTCGATATAGGATTTCGCTTTAGCGCGAGCCCCGCTCAGGATAAGCCACCCCCCCCGAAAACCGGCCGCCCGGTAGTTCTTGGAAAGACCGCCCATAGTGATACAGAGCGTGTCGTGTACAAACCGCGCCATCGGGTGATGCTGGGCGCCATCGTACAGAATTTTGTCGTAAATCTCGTCGGTGAACACAATCAGGCTGTGCCGTTCGGCAATCTGGGCAATGCCTTCAAGTACGGCTTTGTCGTACACCGCACCGGTGGGGTTGTTGGGGTTGATTACGACTAAAGCCCGGGTTTTTTTTGTGATTTTGCGTTCCAGATCAGCCAGGTCGGGGTTCCAGCCAGCGGCTTCGTCGCACACATAATGCACAGGCTTGCCTCCGCTTAGGGCAACCGACGTAGTCCAGAGCGGATAGTCGGGCGCGGGAACCAGTACCTCATCGCCCTCATTGATCAACGCCTGCATCGACAGCAGAATGAGTTCGCTGACGCCGTTGCCGATGAAAATATCGTTGATCGTAATACCGGGCAGGTTCAGCGTCTGCGTGTAATGCATGACAGCCTTACGGGCCGCGAATAGGCCCCGCGAGTCGGCGTAGCCCTGCGCGTTACGAATGTTCAGAATAATATCGTGGACAATTTCGTCGGGGGCATCAAAGCCGAAAGGGGCGGGGTTGCCAATGTTCAGATTGATGATTTTGTAACCCTGACTTTCGAGTTCCAACGATTTCTCGTACACAGGCCCCCGAATGTCGTACCGTAAGTTGTTCAGCCGCTGGCTTTTCAGAATTTCCATGTAAAAAGACCCCTGACGAGCATCCTGCCCGCAGGGGTCCTGCAAAAATACCGGATTTCTGATACTTCGTTGTCGTTTATACGGTCTTGTTTCTGTAGAGAATCCTCCGCCTTTATGCTATTAACCAGAAACTATAGACGCAAAACCAATAAACGCTATTTGGCTGTACCGATGTAATCAAGGAGATCGTTTAAGTCGGCATCGCTCAACGACGTGAACGATGACATTGGAATCTTCTGGAATTTATTGAACACCTGTACCGCATAAGGGTCTCCCGCAGCTACCAGCGCCGACGAGTTCCGAATCCACTTTTTCAGCCACTCATCGCCCGGTGTGCGCTCCCGAACCCCTTTGAGACCGGGGCCAACCAGTACTTCGTCTGTTATAGCGTGGCACTGGGCGCAGTTGTTCGTGAACAGCGATTTGCCGTGTTCCTGGGCTTCGGAAAGTTGGGCAACTACTGGCGTAGGGGGTGTGGGCGTTCCAGTTGTCTGTGTTGGGGTAGCGGGGCTGCCACTCGATGTGAGCTGCATGAAAGCTACCACAGACGTTAACGCAAAAAGGCCGATAACAAGCGTTACAAGGCCATAAACAACCGGTACGAGCCGCCGGAATTGCTCGTTTTGAAATGGATTATTCGTATTCATGGTAATGAATGAAAATGGAAAGAGGCAAAAACAGACTTTGCCCGGCTAAATGTACCGTTCATACCTATACAGGCTCTTTTTCACCCGAAAAATATTTACCTTTTAGCCTCGTTAACCCTTCTTCACGTATGCAACCTACTCTCCCTCTTCAATCCCTACCCGGTTATGCAGAACCCGTAACTGGCCAGCGGGTAGAGCCAGTTTCAGCTACCGTTCCCACGTATGTGTATGCCGTGGTTTTTGCGTCATTCTGCATTGTCATGGGCCTGCTCTGGGACATCATGTGGCACATCAGTATTGGCCGCGACGGGCTGTTTTCGCCCCCGCACGTGGTTATCTACGTAGGTGCTCTGGTGTCAGGCCTGTTCTCAGGCTACCAGATTTTGTCGACTACCCTGCGCAGGCAACACCCGGCCCGGTCACGATCGGTACGTTTCTGGGGTGTTTTTTACGGGTCGCTGGGCGCAATGTACTGCGTCTGGGGCGCTTTGGCCATGCTGACCTCGGCCCCGTTCGATGATTGGTGGCATAACACCTACGGGCTCGATGTCCAGATTCTGACTCCTCCGCACACGGTGCTGGTGCTGGGTATGATGATGGTGCAGTTTGGCGCAATGGTAGGCGTTCTGGCCCTGCAAAACACCACCACCACGGCCGATGCCCGGTCGGCGGGGCGTATCCGGGTGTTGTATGCACTGTCGGCGGCCTTCTTATTGTCGGTACTGTACATTCTGCTGTCGGAAAACATGGGCCGTTGGGTTTCTCACAACACCTCGTACTACGTTACTGCGGCTTTTATTTTTCCCGTTTTTCTGATGGCCGTTGGCCGAGGGTCTACGCTCGCATACCCGATCGCTACTATCACAGTCTTGTACATGCTGGCTATTCTGTTGCCTAACTGGGTCTTGCCGTTGTTTCCGGCTACGCCTAAGCTGGGGCCGGTTATGAATCCCATCACCCATTACCAGCCTTATTCATTCCCGCTGTTGCTGGTGGTACCCGGCCTGGCTCTCGACTGGCTGAACAGGCGGTTTGCGGGCCGCATTTCCGACTGGGGTCTGGCGGCTTTGGCAGGGGTAGTGTTTGTAGCCCTGTTTGGGGTGGTGCAATGGCATTTTGGTGGCTTCTTGCTGGAGTCGCCCTATGCGCGCAACTGGTTTTTCCTGGGCGAAGCGTGGCCTTACGACAATGACCCTGACTGGAAGTATCGGTATAAATTTAATCCGTACTTTGACCAGACAACGACCGAGCTGGCGCTGAGTTTTGGGAAAGCTATTGTGATTGCGATGGTTTCGGCCCGTGTTGGTTTGTGGTGGGGTAACTGGATGAAACGCATTGTACGCTAACCAAACCTACCGTATGAACAAGACAACACAAACAGGCTGGATGAGAAAAAAGGGCGTATTGGCCCAACTTTGGGCGTTGCTCATGCTGGCTTTACCAGCGTGGGCTCACGTAGGTAGTGCGGGGGTAATTGTGCAGAAGCAGGTAGGTAAATACAGCCTGCTGGTGCAGGTGCTGCCGCCTGATGTGGTGCCCGGTACGGCCAAAGTAACCGTATTTGTAGAGCAGGGGCGCGTAGCCCGGATTGAGGGGCGGCCTGTGTACTTCAACGCGGGCGATGAGGGGGCCCCGACGCACGACGAGCTGACCCGAACTGAAGCCAACCGGTTCGAGGGGGCTGTTTGGCTTATGGAGTCTGGCTCGACCAGTATTCAGTTGGCCATCAATGGCCCCGACGGCCCAGCCGAGGTGGTGGTGCCGGTGGTGGCCATATCAACCGCAACCCGCGATATGCCCGCCGGAACGGGTGCCGGGCTGGCCCTGATGGGACTGGTTCTCGTTGGTATGATGATCACCATCATCGGCGCCAGTAATGCCGATGGGGTAGGCGTTTCGGACCCCAAAGCGCTTCGGCGCAAACGACTGGTGGGCATGGGAATTGGGGGTGTGGTATTGGTTTTACTGCTAACTGGCGGGCGGTTCTGGTGGGATAGCTGGGCCGATGAGTACCGAGCGTATCAGCTCTACAAACCCGTTTCCCTGATTTCGTCAGCCAGGCCTGAATCGGGTGGGGTGGTGCTGACCATCCGGCCTGATACCACCGGGTTTGCTCACAATCGGCAACGTCGGCGCGATTTCAACCTGCTCATTCCTGACCACGGCAAGCTGATGCACGCGTTTCTGGTACGTGCCGATTCGGGCATGGATGCCTTCGCCCATTTGCACCCCGAACGTACCGACTCGCTTCAGTTTACCGCCCGGCTCCCCCAGCTGCCCGGTGGTCGTTACCTACTATTTGCCGATGTGGTGTACCGGTCGGGCTATACCGAAACCCTGACCGACACGCTCGATTTGCCCATGATTAAGCAATCGGCCGCGCAGGCCGCCCTCGGCCGCGTTACCGACCCCGACGACAGTTTTCTGATTACCGAGCCAATGGGCGTAAAGCAGGATGCCGTGGGTAAACTGCATCTGGACGAAGATATGGTAGCCTGCGGGAAGCCGGGTGCCAGTACCAAACTGGCCGATGGGAGCACGATGGTGTGGACCGATAAGCCCGGTAAAACGCTGGATGCGGGCAAGTTGTATATGCTGAAGTTTGCCGTGGCCGACCCGACCGGTAAAGCTGCCACACTGGAACCTTACCTGGGCATGAGCGGCCACGCGGCTATTCTGCGCTCCGACGGAACGGTGTATATTCACCTGCATCCGGTTGGGACGTATTCGATGGCGGCCGAAGAAACGCTCAGTAAACGGATTGCTGATACCAGCCGGGCCGTGCAGAAACCCAATAGTGCCCGTTTCCGCGATAGTATTGATACCTACCTGGCCCAGCTCAAAGAAATGCCCGAAAGCCGCCGGAATGCACTACTCAAAGCCGAAATGGGCCCGATGAACCACGCGATGAGCACGAACAACATGGTGGAGTTTCCGTACGCGTTTCCACGGGCGGGGCATTACCGGGTCTGGGTACAGGTAAAACGTAATGGGCAGGTGCTGACGGGGGCGTTCGATACGCAGGTTCGGGAGTAGCTTAGGCTGTCAGCAGGCTAAGGCCATACAGACTCAGGTACCGGTGTTCGGGGAGATCGTCGAAGTTATCGCCGTCGAACCGAATACCGGCCGGAGTTTGCCCAAACACCATATGAGGCATAAACTCAGCTAATTGAAGGTACGTATCGGCAAAGGGGGTTATCTCACCGTACAACAGTACATTCACCGAGTAAGGCTCAAGCCGTAGTTCCTCAATGACGTACAGGAGGTAATACGTCAGATCAAGCGGATTTTTAAACCCAAACCGGTTGCAAAACCGTAACTCCCGGTTCGACCGCAGAATCACCGTGGCAAACTCATCTTCAAAATACAGCAATAAGTTTTGCGTACTGATGAGGTGACGGTCTACCGCGGCCGAAGCCGTAATCAGGGCTGTGGTCTGGTGTACAAACGTGAGATTTTGCAGTGGATATACACCCGCGAGGTAATTGGCTAACCGGTGCTCCACGTTGAAAACCGACACGAAATTTTCGTTCGGTTGCTCAAAAAAGTGAGCATACTCGTGCGGAGGCAACGCGCTACCCCGCATGAGGGTCATGTAGCTGCTGGCGTACTCCTTGCGGAACAGCGGCTTGGGAATGAGTGTAAAAGCCGGCGAGTTGACCGACACCAAAACCTGCTGCCACGGACCGGCGGGTAATACCGCATGGTCCTGAAAAATAGCGGGCAGGTTGTCGGCGAGAGAGCGTTCCGTCAGCAGCGACGGAAACGCAAAGTCTTCAAGCCACGCAATCCGTTTCTGGCTATCGAGGTACGAAAACCGGAAATGGTCTTTGCTTACTTCCATGCATAGCACCGATTGCTCCGTCTGAGCAGCATCAAACGTATCCTGACGAACGGTTACAATAGGCGACACGGTGGTGGACGTTAGCACAAGAGTGAGCAGATAACTTGATAAAAACGAATTACACGATTAACAAATTATGAACCAAAATAGCCACGCAGGGCAAACACTTCTTCTATTGAATGGCACCGGCCAAATAAGGTATGTACCTCTTCGGGCGGATACGATTTGATTTCGTCGAACGTCATCAACCGTACATCTTCAATAATCTGCCCGTCGAGGCTCATCTCAGGGTCGGTACCCTGCCGCAGTGAACCACCAATGGCGTGCACGACAAAAAACAGCTCGAGGGCATGAAGCGGTGGCTCCATAAACTCATTGACGAACAACATCTCACCTACTTCAATTTTCAGGCCAGTTTCTTCGTCAAACTCCCGCACGAGCCCCTCGCGGGTTTGTTCGCCAAATTGTAACCCACCGCCCGGCGGGCACCAAAACGTATCGGATGGGTTGATACCCCGGTGCCGAACCATCAAAAGACGGTCGCCCTCCCGATATAGGCCGCAGACACGGATACGGAGCCGGTTGCCGTATAGGCGGAGCACTTCGGAACGAGCTTTGTCCTCGGTTACTGTCATGATTCTACTCATCAACGCACAAAAAGAGGACGAAGATACGGAATTTGACGGACGCTTGTCCCAAAACAGCTATCCGTTTCGGTCTGTTGGATCACCTTGCATGGGGTTCGGAACAACGATGTAACGGGTTGTTATACGAACCATATACGCTGAACCGGTTATCAGCTTACTCAGAATGGGTTGCCCGAGATGTAGCTTTCGAGTGAGTTGATTCGGTTACGCTGATCGTGCATAATAGCCGAAACCACGTCGTTGATCGAAATTATACCTGTTAGTTCGTCATTGTCAATAACGGGCAGGTGACGGATGTGCTTCTCAGACATAATCCGCATGGCCATTTCCAGCTTATCGTCGGAAGCTACCGTAATGAGTTTGCTGGTCATGACATCAGCAATGAGGGTATCTTTGGAAGCCCGTCCCTGCAAAATTACTTTGCGGGCATAGTCGCGCTCCGAAAAGATCCCGGCCAGTTGCCCTTCGTCGATAACCAGCACCGCTCCGATGTTTTTCTCAGCCATGAGCCGGAGGGCATCGAATACCGTATCAGACGATTGGACGGAATAAATGGTGTTAATGGCTTTGCCGGATAGTATTTGCTTGATTTTCATGGTGAATAAAGGGTTGTTAGGAAGTTGAAGATAACGAACAAATGAGAAAGTGTGAAGTGGCTGCCCGGAAAAGTTTAAAAATCAGATGAAAGCGGCTTGTTTTCGGGGTGATTTGCTTTCGGATCTGCCCCCTTTTGGGTAAATTTAAGGTATGAATGAAACCCAAACGGCTGCTCAGTTGCTGGCCAAACGTTTCCCTTTTAAACCGACTCCGGGACAGGAAGAATTTTTCGAGAAAATAGGAGCGTTTATCACCCGCGAAGAATTTGAACATTACCGCGATTGCTTTCTGCTGCGGGGATACGCCGGAACGGGAAAAACTACGCTTATCAGTACGCTTATTAAAGTGCTGCCCCGGTTCGGGTATAAATCGGTTCTGTTGGCACCAACCGGCCGGGCGGCTAAGGTGATGTCGAATTACGCCAAAAAGTCGGCCCAAACCATTCACCGCAAAATATACCGGCAGGTAGCCGACCCCGGCTCCGGGGCGCTCCATTTTCAGCGTCAGAAAAACTATCACGAAGACACCCTGTTTATTGTGGATGAAGCATCGATGATTTCTGACGAGGCTGACTTTGGGGGTAAAGGGCTTCTGACCGATTTGATCGAGTTTGTGTTTGAAAACGGTGGTAATAAGCTAATGCTCATTGGTGATACCGCGCAGCTTCCTCCCGTGGGTAGTGACCTTAGCCCGGCTTTAAACCGCGATTTTCTGGCCCACAACTTCGATATGGTGGTGCATGAGCAGGAGCTGACCGAGGTAATGCGGCAGGAGGAGACGTCGGGGATATTGGCTAATGCGACCGACCTCCGCAATGAGCTTGCCATTGCTGAGCCTATGATTCGGCTCCAAACCCGACCGTTTCGGGATATTTACAAGATGCCACAAGCCCGGCTCGAAGACGGTATTCAGTATGCCTACAATAAGTTTGGGCGGGAGAACACCGTGATTTTGTGCCGTTCTAATAAAACGGCTGTGCAATACAATCAGTTTGTCCGGCGGGTGATCAATGGGTGCGAAGATGAGCTCGATGCGGGGGATATGATTATGATTGCCCGTAACAACTACACCACGCTCGAAGAAGACTCGCCTGCGGGTTTTCTGGCCAACGGCGAATTTGCTGAAGTGCTTAAAATCCGGCGGAAGGAGGAGATGCACGGTTTACGATTTGCCACGGTAACCCTCCGGCTCGTCGATTACGAAGAGCAACCCGAGTTTGAAGCTAAGATCATTCTGGACACGCTGTACTCGTCGACCCCCGCGCTGGGTCAGGAAGAAAGCCGCAATCTGTACGAAAGCGTGCAGAAAGATTATTTCTACATAAAATCTAAAAAAGAGCGGGCCGAAGCCGTCCGGCGTGACTCGTACCTGACAGCCTTACAGGTGAAGTTTGCCTACGCCCTGACGGCGCATAAGTCGCAAGGTGGGCAGTGGAGTGCGGTGTTTATTGATCAGGGGTATCTGCCCGAGCCGACTGTCACGCACGAGTTTGTCCGATGGCTCTACACCGCCGTGACCCGTGCAACCGATGAAGTGTACCTGATGAACTTCAGCCCGGCGTTTTTTGAATAGGGGAGAAAGAAAAAGGGGAAAAGGAGGAAATGAAAAGGGAGGAAAGAGAAAAGGGCAACCCTTTCTCCTTCCTCCCTTTTCATTTTCTGCATTTATTTATGATACCCGTACATAACTTCCCAGCCACTTCACATCAGCGGTATGGTGGTTGAGAATCTCCTGAAGGGCCGGGTCGTCGGCGTGACCTTCGCATTCGAGCAGGAACCAGTAGCGGAAGGTGGCTCCTTCGCGGAGAGGGCGGCTTTCAATCTTGGTCAGGTTAATACCCCGCGCGTTGAACTCCTGCAGAAACTCGGCCAGTACACCCGGTGAATTGGAGTTTTGAAGACGGGCAATCAGGGTGGTTTTGTCGCGTCCGCTCGGTTCATTGCGGAAGTCCTTGGCTAACAGGAGAAACCGGGTGCGGTTGAGGTTCGAATCCTCGATGTTATCAAACAGAACTGGTACGCCAAATAACTTGGCCGCAATATGCGAACAGATAGCGGCCGTACGGGGCTGCTGTGCGGCCATTTTGGCGGCCTTCGACGTTGACTCCACAGGCACCATTTCGGCCTGCAAGCCATCAAACGAATCGTTCAGGAATTTGCTGCACTGCCGGAACGCAATGTCTTTGGAGTAGATGTGCGTGATGTCGGCCAGATTATCGGTCTGAGTCGCAAAGGTAAAGTGCACGGCAATCTCGGCTTCGGCCGCAATCATGAGGTTTTTCTCGTTGAGCAGGTCAATGGTTTCGTTGACCACACCCTCCTGATTGTTTTCAATGGGCACCACCCCAAACCGGGCCCGACCTGTTTCGACGCTCTCAAACACCGACCGGATCGTGGGTTGGGCCATGTAAGCACTTACGGCACCAAACCGGCTTTCGGCCGCCTGATGGGTGAAGCTTCCCTCAGGCCCCAAAAACGCGACCCGCTCAGGCAGTTCCATGTTACGGGCAGCCGCGAAAATCTCCAAAAAAATCGCTTCCAGCGCCGACTCGCTTAGTGGTCCGCCGTTCAGAGCATTCATCCGATCCAGAATCTGCCGTTCGCGCTCGGGTCTATAAATAATCGAGTTGGTTGAACGCTTGAGTTCGCCTACCTGACGAACAAAATTCATGCGTTGATTAAGGAGTTGGAGAAGTTGATCGTCGAGGGAGTCGATTTGGTCGCGTAAATTCTGGAGGGTCATTGGAACAGGTAACAGTGGTCAGTGATCAACGAACAGTTGATAACGAACAGTGAACAACCAACAGTAAGTCGTAATGAATGAATTGTACGACAAAAGTACAGTTAGGCAAACAAATCCCCTACTATCAGTAAAAAACACTGTTTGTTGTTCACTGTTCGCTGTTTATACCAGCGCTACATCTTCTACGTCTTTTTCAATGCGCAGGTTGTCGATAATAAATCGCTGCCGGTCGGGCGTGTTTTTACCCATGAAATAACTCAGGAGCTTCGGAATCGATGTTTCTTTTTCCATGATTACCGGCTCCAGTCGCATGTTTTCGCCAATGAATAATCCAAACTCATCGGGCGAAATCTCGCCGAGTCCTTTGAAACGGGTGATCTCGACTTTTTTGCCGCTCTTGGTTAGCTTGTTGATCGCTTTCTGCTTTTCGTCTTCCGAGTAGCAGTAGACAGTTTCCTTGTGATTTTTCGGATTCCGAACCCGGAAGAGGGGTGTTTCCAGAATATACAGGTGACCGTTACGCACCAGATCCGGGAAAAACTGAAGGAAAAACGTCAGCATCAGCAAGCGGATGTGCATTCCGTCGACGTCGGCGTCGGTGGCAATCACAATCCGGTTGTAGCGGAGCGAGTCCAGACCGTCTTCAATGTCGAGGGCGTGTTGCAAGAGGTTAAACTCCTCGTTTTCGTAGACTACCTTTTTGGTGAGGCCAAAGCAGTTGAGGGGTTTGCCGCGCAGGCTGAACACAGCCTGCGTCTGTACATTCCGTGACTTGGTAATCGACCCGCTTGCCGAGTCTCCCTCGGTGATAAACAAGGTGGTTTCGAGCTGATCTTCGCCTTTCTGATCGGTCAGGTGCAGGCGGCAGTCGCGAAGTTTACGGTTGTGCAGGTTCGCTTTTTTGGCGCGCTCGTTGGCCAGTTTCTTGATCCCGGCCAGTTCTTTACGCTCCCGTTCCGACTGCTCAATCCGTTTTTTCAGCGCATCCCGAACGGTGGGGTTCATGTGCAGGAAGTCGTCGAGCCGCTCCTTGACAAAATCAAGCACAAACGAACGTACCGAAGGGGCATCGGCATCGGGCGCCATGTTGATGGAGCCCAGCTTTGTTTTTGTTTGGGACTCGAAAACAGGCTCCTGTACCCGGATACTTACGGCCGCAATGATGCTGGCGCGCACGTCCGACGCATCGTAATCTTTACCAAAGTGCTCGCGAACGGTTTTCACGACGGCTTCGCGCAGGGCTGCCAGGTGCGTACCTCCCTGCGTGGTGTACTGTCCGTTCACAAACGAGTAGTATTCTTCACCGTACTGGTTGCCGTGGGTCAGAGCAATCTCCAGATCCTGCCCTTTCAGGTGAATGATCGGGTAGCGGAGCGCATCTTCATCCGTTTTGTTCCGAAGCAGGTCGAGCAAACCATTCTGCGAAACGTACTTCTGCCGGTTGAAGGTAATGGTCAGACCCGCATTCAGGTAGCAGTAGTTCCAGATCATGTTCTCCAGAAACTGCGGTATGTAATGGAAGTTCTTGAACACCGAATCGTCGGGTTCAAAGCAGACCAGAGTACCGTTACGCTCAGTGGTGGTCTCTTCGCCGGTGTTTTTCAGAATGCCCTGCGCAAACTCGGCCCATACCGACCTGCCCTCTCTATACGACTGTACTTTGAAATACGACGATAGTGCATTGACGGCCTTGGTACCCACGCCATTGAGACCTACCGATTTCTGGAATGCCCCCGAGTCGTATTTGCCACCGGTATTGATTTTGGAAACAACCTCGACCACCTTACCGAGCGGAATACCGCGTCCGTAATCCCGGATTTCGACCCGGTGGTCGGTTACTTTGATATCAATGTTTTTGCCGTGGCCCATAACGTGTTCATCGATACAGTTATCCACGACCTCTTTCAGTAACACATAGATACCATCGTCAGCTGCCGAACCGTCGCCCAGTTTACCGATGTACATCCCCGGTCGTAGGCGGATATGTTCGCGCCAATCCAGAGACCGAATACTATCTTCATCGTACTGAACTGTCTTAGTGGTGTTATTGGTCATAAAGCAGTTAACAAACTCTACAAACAGCGTAGAGGAACTTTCGGGGTAAAATGCAAAAATGGAAAACGACTGAAATTCTTGAGTAGCAAGATACGAAAAATTCCGCCAAATAGAAAACTGTTTAGAATGCGGTGAAAGTTCGTTTACTTTGCTACCTAAATAAAGAAAAGTACGATTTCAGCGGGCCCGACGTTTAGCCTTCAAATTAGGGTTTAGCCCAACGATGTAGATGATGCATCTAAAAAATATGCAAAAAGATTCGTGCCATTCACCGGCTCAAGACCGGCCATTACGCCACCGTCTCACTTCATCAATGCTTAAGCCGGCCCTTTCTTTCGTTCTGGTTGGGCTGTTGGCTCAGATTCCGCAAACAAATGCGCAGGTAACACCATCGGCGCCGAGTGCACAGCCATCGGCACTGCCGGGTGGTGCCCGTCCGGGGGCTACATTACCAGGAGGAGTTGTGGTACCGGGCAACGCACAACCTGGTCGGGCCGGGCAGCCGGGCGTTACCGCGCCGGGCTCTAACCGGGGAACCACCCCGGCTAATGTTCCGGCCAACGGACAAAACCAGACTGGCCGTGGTGCCAATGGGGCTTTAACACCGCAAGGTGCTAATGGCCAAGGTGCCGGTGTAACAGATGGTAGCCAACCCGCTGATGGCATTGCGCCCGATCAGCAGACGCCCGATGAGCCCAAAACACAAGAGGAAGCCATTGAAGATGGTTACCAGGCAGCCCGTCGGCGCGAGCGTGAACAACTCCGCCAGAAGCTGTTCGGGTACGAAATCTTCAACAACTCGAATAATCAGAATCCTTTTCAGCCCTCAACAACCATTGCTACGCCCCGTAACTATGTAGTTGGCCCCGGCGATGCCCTGAACATTCTGTTGTATGGGTACACCGAAGCTGATTTCAGTCAGACAGTGTCGAATGAGGGGTATGTGTATTTCAAGCAAAATAGTGGTATTGGGCCGGTATCGGTATTGGGCCTTACCGTAGAAGCCGCCAAGGCACGCATTGCCAATCGGCTGTCGACCAAATTTGTCGGCTTGAAAAATAGTCAGTACGGCGCCCAGAATACGTATCTTGAGGTAACGCTGGGTGCTGTCCGTAGCATCCGGGTATCGGTATTGGGCGAAGCGTTCAAGCCCGGTACGTACGTTTTGTCGTCGCTATCGACGGCTATGAACGCGATTTATCAGGCCGGTGGCCCCGATGTGTTGGGCTCATACCGCCGGGTAAGTCTGATTCGTAACAACCGGGTACTGACAACACTTGACCTGTACGATTACCTGTTGACAGGCGTTCAGCGTAACGACGTCCGTTTACAGGATGGCGATATTATTCGGTTTGGTAAGTACGTGAGCCGGGTCGAGATTACCGGCACCGTGAACCGGAACAATATCTTTGAAATGCTGCCCGGCGAGACAATGGATCGTCTGCTCTTTTACGCCGGAGACTTTGCCGCCAATGCGTACAAAAATCGGGTGAAAGTAACCCGCCTGACCGACCGTGAGCGTAAAGTGATCGATGTGACACAGGATCAGTATAAGGCATTTGTGATGCAGGACGGCGACATTGTGAACGTAGAGCAGTTGCTAGATCGCTTCGAAAACCAGGTGACAGTGCAGGGGGCCGTTTTCCGGCCTGGCCGCTACTCGCTCGATCAGAACAAGACTTTGCGTCAGTTGATTAACAACGCTGAAGGTCTCAAAGGCGATGCCTTCACGGGCCGCGTTCAGATTGTGCGTACGCGTGAAGACTTGGCGGTGGAAAACTTATCCGTAAACCTGGCCGATATTCTGAACGGCTCTGCAGCCGATATTCCGCTGCAACGGGAAGACCAGATTATCGTAACATCGAAATTCGAATTGGCCGAAGGAGCCAGTGTATCCATTCAGGGTGAGGTAAACCAGCCCTCAGAAGGCTTCCAATATGTAGCCAACATGACGCTCGAAGACCTGATTCTGCGGGCCGGTGGCCTAAAAGAGTCTGCTTCGTCGGCCCAGATCGAGGTGATTCGGCGGAAAAAAGACGTTGACGTGACTTCAACCAATGCGTCTGTTGCTGAAGCGTTCCGGTTCAACATTGACCGGGATCTGACCATTAAAGGTACCGACAGCAAGTTTGTGTTGCAGCCATTCGATCAGGTCATCGTGCGTCGGTCGCCCAATTATCAGGTGCAGACCTATGCTCGTATCGAAGGTGAAGTGCTTTTGCCCGGTCAGTACCCAATCGTTCGGAAAGATCAGAAAATATCGGATCTGGTAACGGCTGCTGGTGGTCTGTCGCCGTTTGCCTATGTGGAGGGAGCGACCCTAATCCGGACAGTTAAACTGAGCGAAGAGGAGTTAGCGATTCGCCAACGATCTGTCAATGAAATTTCGGATGATAGCCGGAAAGGTGTTGTTCAAATCGAAGAAGTAAGTCCGACTAAAACGGAATCGATAGGTATTAACCTGCAAAAGATTTTGCAGAGCCCAGGCTCGAGCGAAGATATTCTGTTATTGGAAGACGACCTTCTGCGTATTCCAAAACGACTTGAAACGGTTCGTTTGCAGGGTGAACTGATGTTACCGACCACGGTAAAATACCGGCCCGGTCAGACGTTCCAGGACTATGTAGCCCAGGCCGGCGGATTTACCGACCGGTCACAGCGTCGGAAATCGTATGTGCTCTACGCGAATGGTTCTGTGGACCGGACCCGCAAGTTCATGTTCTTCAACGTGTACCCACGGGTAGAGCCGGGCTCGGAAATCATTGTTCCTAAGAAGACCGGAGTGCCTTTGACGCCACAGCAGATTTTGGCTTCTACCGCTGGCACTATTTCATCGTTGTTATCCGTAATCGGCCTGATTATCGCCCTGACGCGTGTTGCGCCGTAATTGCCTAAAGACCTTATGAATCCGAATACCCCTGTTACCAATATGAGTGAAGTACCTGCTCCATTGGTTCGGCCCGTACCTCCCGACCAGCTTTCGCCCAAAGCGGTTGTGCTTCAGGTGTTTAAGCTGAAGCATGTTTTCAAGCGCTATTGGAAACTGATTCTAGTATTGATGGTGCTGGGTGGCGTCATCGGCAAAATTATTGACATATCCGAGGAGCGTAAGCCCGTTTACAACGGGGGTATTACCTTCAACCTCGGTGGGGGAGGTGCTACCGGCGGTGGCCTGGGTGAGTTGGGTGCCCTGGCGGGCGCTTTTGGTCTCGGCAGCAGCGCACCCGACGCAAATATCTTTGTGGGGGATAACTTCATGATCTACGCCAAGTCGCGGCCGGTTGTGGAGAAAACGCTCATGAAAACGGTGAAGATCAACGGTAAGGACACCTTGTTGGTCAACTATTACATCGTGCATAGTGGCATTCGGGATAAAGAGTGGGAAGACAGCGATACGCTCCGCACGCTTACGTTTGATCGGGCCAAGAAGCCCGAAGAATACAATAAGCAGGAGATTCTTGCCATGTCGCAGGTCTACGCCCGAATTGCTACGGAAATGGCGGTCTCTCAGCCTGAGCGTAAGTCTTCGTTTATGCGGCTCACGGCTGCCATGGAAGACGAAGCCCTGACGAAGGTGTTTGTAGAAACTCACCTCAAAACGATTGAGGAGGATTACCGGGAAAAGCAGACTAAGAAAACGCGGGAGATGTACACGTTGCTCAAAGAGCGTACCGACTCACTGTATCGGGTAATGACCGGTACTGAGCGGCAGCTGGCCCGGCAGATTGATCAGAATCAGCAGGTGGTAGCGGCTCAGGCACAGATTCAGGAAACCCGCCTGACCCGTAATTCAACCTTCCTGAGCCAGCAATATTTTGCAGCTCTCCAGCAGCAGGATAACATGCGCCTGTCGCTCATCAAGGAAGCTCCGCTCTTTACCGAGATTGAACCGGTATCGTTACCGTTGTATAAAGAAATTCGGACATCCATTGCGATGCAGGCCGGTATTGTGTTAGGTTTAATTATTAGCTTGCTGATTGTGTTCGTTCGCGAAACGTACCGGTCGGTGATGCAGGAAGGATAATTTTAGAGTTTACGGTTTACGGTTAAGAGTAGGCGCAACCGTGTTGGCGTCGGGGCTGTTTCAAAACGGCCACTACAAACCCAAAGCTGGAAACTGAAATACCATGAAAGTTCAGGAAGTTGAAATTAAAGCGGGCCGTTCGGAGCGGCATTACTGGCGTGATTTGTGGCGCAACCGCGAGTTGCTCTACATTCTGTCGATGCGCGACGTATCAGTTCGGTACAAGCAAACGGCTTTGGGTGCTGCCTGGGGTCTGATTCGGCCGCTGACTACCATGCTCATCATGGTATTTGTGTTCAGTAAAGTGGCTAAGCTTCAGGGTGACCCCGGCGTACCATACCCCCTGATGGTGTTGGGCGGAATTACCATCTGGACGTTTTTTTCGACGGCGTTTACCCAGGTGAGCAATAGCGTTACGCTTAACTCCAATCTGGTTACGAAGGTGTATTTTCCGCGGCTCATTATGCCGCTTAGCTCTATTGCCGTTAGTTTTATCGACTTTCTGGTTTCGCTCGGGCTGTTTATTATCTTGGCGGCCTGGTACCGGTTTATGCCCGACTGGCATTTGCTGTTTGTACCTCTGTTTATGATTTTGGCAGTGCTGGCCTCGTTTGCCTTCGGATTGTTTTTCGCCGTGGTCAACGTGCGGTTCCGCGACATAGGGCAGCTGATTCCGTTTATAGTACAGGTTGGTTTTTATGCCTGTCCCATTGCCTACAGCAGCCGACTGGTAGCGGGTGAGCGCTGGTACTCGATTTATATGCTCAACCCGATGGTCGGCATTATCGACGGATTCCGCTGGTCGTTGCTGGGCGGTAAGGCCTATTTCAATCCGCAGAGTCTGGTGTATTCGGTGGCTATCGTGCTGATCTGTTTGCTGTTGTCGGTGTATTTCTTCCGCAAGCGGGAGAATAGTTTTGTGGATGATATTTAAGCCGGGCAAGGCGTAGTGTCCCGGCGGTTTCGGACCGCAGTTTGCTACGAACCATCCATTACGCGTCATTAATCAAGCGAAGATGTCTGTTATTACGGTCGAAAATATAAGTAAGCATTACATCATTGACCACAAGCGGGGTAAGGGTGGAACCACCCTCCGCGACATGGTGAGTGAGAATTTGCGAAGCTGGTTTGGAAAGAAACGTCCTGACGACGAAGAAGTTACGCATGAGGAGTTCTGGGCCCTGCGCGATGTGAATTTCAACATTGAGCAAGGCGACCGGGTAGGGATTGTGGGGCATAATGGGGCTGGAAAGTCGACACTGCTTAAAATCCTGAGCCGAATTATCGAACCCACAACGGGCTCGGTGAAAATTCGGGGACGGGTGGCCTCACTGCTCGAAGTGGGAACGGGATTTCACCCCGAACTGACGGGGCGTGAAAACATTTTCCTGAACGGCTCTCTGCTGGGCATGTCGCGCAACGAAATCCGGCGGCAGTTCGACGCTATTGTTGATTTCGCCGGGGTCGAGAAGTTTCTCGATACGCCCGTAAAACGCTATTCATCAGGCATGTACGTGCGTCTGGGGTTTGCTATTTCGGCCCACCTCGATCCCGAAATCATGATCGTGGATGAAGTACTGGCCGTAGGTGACGCCGAATTCCAGAAGAAAAGTCTGGGTAAAATGCGCGACAACTCAGCGAGCGGACGTACTATCTTATTCGTGAGTCATAACCTGACGGCGGTACAGGCACTTTGTAATAAAACGCTGTATTTTGAGAAAGGTCAGTTGCTCGAAAACGGCGAGACCAACGCTGTCATCGCAACCTACCTGAGCAAAGTATCACGTACGCGGCTATGCCGGAGCTGGGACACACCCGAAGAAGCGCCCGGCAACGATCAGGTACGGATTAAGCGTATTGAGTTGATTCCTGAATATCAGGACAAACTGACGCACATTGACGTACGGACACCCATGCGCGTGCGGTTCGAGTTCTGGAATATGATGGACAGCGCCAACCTTAACCTGAGCATGCACCTTAACTCACTTACGGGCGAGTGCATTTTCAATGTGGGGTCTAAGTCGCAGCCCTATGGGAAAGGACTCGTTACGGGTGAGTGTACCATTCCGGGGTATTTCCTCAACGACGGGTCGTACACGATCTCGATGATGATTGTGAAAGATACCGTGACGCCCCTCTACCACATGGAGGAAGGCCTCACGTTCGATGTGGAAGATTACCGTGAGGGCGTTGCCTGGTACGGTAAATGGCCTGGCTACGTGCGGCCACAGTTTCAGTTTCACATGGACTCGCTCGTTGCAGAGCCGGTCAAGTAAGCAGTGTATGGGTTGTAATCAGGATTAATGTTGCCTTTTTTACGAGGGCAATGACACCTTCTGACGGGATTGCCTGTCTACGTAGAAGATCATACACTTCGAACCTCTTAATTTTAGCCTTTTTGGTTTGCCCAATCGGGTGAATGCCTGTTTATGCTATATGTCACTAAGTCATACCTGCCCGAGCCAGAAGAGTATTACGAGCAGCTAAAGCGGATTTGGGCATCGGGTCAATTGACAAACGATGGACCGCTGGTCAAAGATCTGGAGAAACAGTTGCAGGCGTATTTGGGTGTAGAGCATCTGAAGTTTACAACCAACGGGACAGTTGTTCTGCAGATGGCTCTGAAAGCGCTGGATATCACCAAAGAAGTGATTACCACACCGTTCTCGTACGTGGCTACCACCAACGCCATTTTGTGGGAAAACTGTACACCCGTATTTGCTGACATTAGCCCCGACGATTTCAATATCGACCCGGACGCTATTGAGCCGCTCATTACCGAAAACACGCAGGCAATTCTGGCCACGCACGTGTACGGGAATGCCTGTCAGATTGAAAGAATCGAGGTTATTGCCCGGCGGTACAACCTCAAAGTGATTTATGATGCCGCGCACACGTTTGGAGCAAGCTACAAAGGTCGCTCCATCCTGAGTTATGGCGACCTGAGCACCTGTAGTTTCCACGCTACCAAGGTATTTCATACCATTGAGGGTGGTTGTATTGTGTGCCACGACCCCGTTATGGAGCGAAAGCTGTACAATTACCGCAGCTTCGGCCATCGCAACGACGACTACTTCAGTGTCGGTATCAACGCCAAAAACTCGGAGTTTCATGCAGCAATGGGCCTGGTGATGCTACCTAAAGTTGCCGGTCTTATTGCAGACCGAAAGCAGGTGGCTTCCTGGTACGACGCCCGGCTGAATTTTGACCGGATCCGGCGGCCAACCATCAGCCCGGATGTAGACTACAATTACGCGTATTATCCCGTTGTGTTTGAGTCCGAAACGGTGCTGTTGCGGGTAATGGCAGCTCTCAAAGCGGATAACATTATTCCCCGGCGGTACTTTTACCCGTCGCTCAACACCCTGGACTTTTTGCCAGCCACGAGTCGGCAAGCCTGCCCTGTGTCCGAAGACTATTCATTGCGGGTGTTATCGTTGCCATTTCATCCGGCCTTGCCCGAGGCAGAGGTCGAGCGGGTAAGTCGGATTATCAACGAAAATGTGTAACGAACTGCGGACAATCTATGGTGTTGCTATTTAACCTGATCGACGGGTCGCTGCTACTATTGCATTACGTTTTATTTCTTCTGTTCATCGGCTACATTGGTCGGCTGGCGTCGGGTATTGCCCGGCGGTCGTTGAGCGAGTGGTGGCTGGTGTCATTTTTACTATTTACAGGGAGTGTCATTCCGGCAGGCTGGATTCTGTCGGCCTTGTACCTTACCGGCAATGCGACGGCCTGGGGCTTCGCGGTATTTATCACGGCTACCGTTCTGGCGTATGCGCTCCGTACACTCGTCCGGTGGCAGGACCCAAACCCGCCCTTACGGTTTTCGGTGCGGCAACTATTGGCCGACCGGTGGGACCTGTTTACCGACTGGTTCCGGGGGCTAACTACCTTCCCAAAAATCGTTTTCTCGGCGATGATCGGGACGTTGACCGTCATTGCAGTCACGAACCTACTGTTGGTGCTGTTTACGGTGCCCAACGAGTGGGATAGCATGACGGGGCATCTTAACCGGGTGATGCAGTACATTCAACGCGGAACCATGCGGCATTTTGGCGGTACAAACTGGAATATCGATACGTACCCCAAGAGTGTTTGTACCATTCAGATTTATTCGTTTCTGATTACGGGTCGGTTCGAGAATGCGTTTAAGCTCATTCATCATCTTAGCTACTGGACGGCTGTTGTGGCCATATTTGGCATTGTGCAGCGACTGGCCCAGCTGCGTGGGCAAGCCCCTTCATTGTCGGCCAGTATTTTCTGTGCGATTGCCTACGCCCTGCTGCCTGATTTTCTGATGCAGGCCATTACCACCGAAACCGACATTGTGCTCACGGCTTACCTCAGCGTGCTGCTCTACGCCTTGTTCTCGTATCGGGCCACGGATGGTCGGGCCACAGAAGGAGCTGGGGTAGGCGTGCGCGAAAACCGGTACTTGTGGCTGGCCGCTATGGCGTTTGCGCTGGCGTTGGGACACAAAATTACGTTCCTGCTACTGTTGCCCTCTGTGTTTATCATTATGATCTACACGGTGTTCTGGGCTCCGTCGTTCGGGATATTCTTCGGGCGTGTGTTGCGCCTGGGGGCCGCTATTCTAGTGGCGGTATCCATCTGGACGTTGCCCACCGGATACCTGAAAAATATTCAGGTCTTTGGCCACCCGATTGGGCCACCAACGGCGCTCAAGCACCAATCCGTTGAACGGGCGGGCTCTACCAAAAACCTGATTATTCAGGGCACCCGCAACGTGATTCGGTACGGATACGACCACATCAATCTGGATGGGATTCGGAACACCGATCTGGGCTTCAAGGCCAATCAGGTAATGCGGATGCCCTTGGTCTACCTGGAGGATAAGCTCAACCTGCGGCTCGACGAGGTGACGGATTTCTCTATCCAGCCGTTTGCGTTCGACCGCCGGTTTGTGTTTTACAACGCCAACCCGTATTGGGGAGTTATCGGCTTCGCGCTCATTTTTCCGCTTATTTTTCTGGTAGGATTGTCGATTGTGCGCTCTATTCCGCACCTGTTTCTGGGAGCGGCCCTGTTGCTGCATTTTATCGCCCTGTCGTACTCCGCCCCTTATGATCCCTTCAAAGGGCGTTATTTTATCGAAACGGGTCTGTTTGGCGTTACTTTCCTGTCATTGCTGTTTCTGGCGCCCAACATCCGGGTCGACGTGCCGGGCCGATTGGTAGGGAAAGCCTATGTGGGTGGGGTTGTTCTGCTCGGGTGTCTTTCGGCGCTGCTCTGCGTGTTTCTTAACATTCGGGCGTTGCCGTTTGCCTGGCGTGAGTTTCCATCAGCATTTGAAGCCGACCGCGTTCGGGTGATGACCATCGGGCGGCCTGATATTTATGTGCCGTACAAGCGCTTCGACGATATGGTGCCCGACACGGCAACCGTAGCTTTAGGTACCATTAACGACGATTATGAGTACCCGCTGTACGGCCCCCGGCTCCAACGGCGACTCATTCCGATCAACCCGTTTGAGCGTGGGGTGCAGCCTATTCCGAAAGAAGCGAGTTATCTCTTTTTTGCCAGCAGCGTGATAAAGCCCCAACCCGGCGATATCCGGCTGGGCACCGATACCACCATGACCCATAATGTAGTGGTGCCGGGCGAAGATTATTACCTGCGAAAATTGAAGTAGTTTCGAGTGGATAAGACCCGTCGATGCCGCATCAACGGGTTTTTCATACTCCAATCCCCAAACTCAGTATCTCATGACTCTTGCCATCATGCAACCCTACTTTTTGCCGTACATCGGGTATTTACAACTGATGAATACGGTTGACAAGTTTGTGTTTTATGATGATGTGGCCTTTATTAACCGGGGTTGGGTAAACCGTAACCGAATGCTGGTTGGGGGGAAAGAACACCTGTTTACAGTGCCGTTGCAGGGAGCAAGCCAGAACAAAACCATCCGGGAAATAGCGCTCAGCAGTGACCCGAAATGGCGCGGTAAGCTGCTCAAAACGGTAGAACAGAGTTACCGGAAAGCGTCGCATTACGAGGATGTAATGCCCATGCTGGAGCGGATTGTGAATTTTGAGGCCGACAATATCGCCGACTACATCTTTCACAGCTTCACCGAACTGACGGCTTACCTCGACATTACAACGGCCCTGATTCCGTCGTCAACGATTTACGAAAATGGCCACCTGAAAGCACAGGAGCGGATTCTGGATATTTGTGGGCAGGAGGGAGCCACTCATTACATTAATCCGATTGGTGGGCAGGAGTTGTACGATCGGCAGCGATTTGCTGATGCGGGTGTCCAACTGAGTTTTATCCAGTCAAAACGAGTAGAGTACACGCAGCAAGCCCCAGAGTTTGTACCTTGGCTGTCGATTCTGGATATCCTGATGGTCAACAACGTTAACGATGTTCGGGCTATGTTCGGTGCTTTTGAACTGGTGTAAGTGCTATTCAGGTTAGGTGTGACAAGTACGATACCTGCCTGACACAGAGAATAATTGGGGCCGCCCGACGGTCTGCTCAACCGCTAATTCGCTCAAAAACGTATGGCAAAAGTAGTCATCTTTGGAATTCTGGACACGGCCGAACTGGCCCACTTCTACCTGACGCACGACTCCGAGCACGAGGTAGTCGCGTTTACCGTCAACCGGGAGTACATGAACAGTACGGAGTTTCGGGGGCTTCCGGTGGTGGCTTTCGAAGATGTAGAAACGGTATTTACGCCGGGCGAATATCATTTTTTTGCGCCTATGACCGGGCGCGGTATGAACAAAAACCGGGAGCGGGTGTATCTGGAAGCGAAAGCGAAAGGGTATCCGTTTATTTCGTACATCAGCTCTAAAGCAACGCACTTTGGCAACGAAATCGGCGAGAACTGCTTTATTCTGGAAGACAATACCATTCAGCCGTTTACCACCATTGGCAACAATGTAGTGCTCTGGAGTGGGAATCACATTGGTCACCACGGTCGGATCGATGACCACGTCTTTTTTACCTCGCACGTGGTTATGTCGGGGCACTGCCATATCGGGTCATATAGTTTTTTCGGAGTTAACAGCACTATCCGCGACTACCTGAATGTGGCTGAGGGCACGCTACTCGGTATGGCCTCGGCACTTTACAAAGACTCTGAGCCGTGGGGAGTGTACATTGGTAATCCGCCCAAAAAACTCCCAAAACCAAGCTACGAAACGTATTGAGTGGTAGTAGGCAGAATGCAGTAGCAGTAGGCAGTATTTGTGCGTCAGCTACTGCCACTGCCTACTGCTACTGCATTCTGCCTACTGCTACTGACTCTATGAACCTACTGTTAATAGGACACGATGCCAACCGGGCCGGCGCACAGCTGGTACTGCTGCAACTCATGCGCCTGTTGCGTGCACAAAACGTAACCATGCGCCTGCTTTTGGGTGAGGGAGGGCCGTTACTGGCCGAATACCAGGCGTTGGCCCCCGTAACCATCTGGCCAGCCGAGCCTGACCATGTGGTAGGGCCCTTGGCCGATAAGGTGCTGGGCAAGCTGGGCGTTTGGGAAAGCCGCTATCGCAAGCAGCAGACTGCCCGGCAGGCTGCCCTCCGGCAGGAGCTTAACCTGGATGGCGTTGATCTGGTGTTAGTTAATACCGTAACGAGCGCCCGTTGGTTCGGTCAGTTGAATCTTTCGCCGAAGGTGCCGGTGGTTACGTTTGTGCACGAACTGGCTATGTCGGTGCAGATGTACACCCAACCCGATGAACTACGCTATTTGCTCGCCCGGACCACGCATATGCTGGCTGTGTCGAAGGCAACGGCCAATTATTACATCGAATCGCACAGCTTCGACCCGGCCCGGATTACCCTGTTTACGCTCATAGATACGCCTACGCTGGTTCAGAACGTCGACCGGGCGCGCGAAGCCGACGGTGCCGGACTGATCCGGCAGTTGGGTATTCCACCCGACGCTATTCTGGTGGGCGGCTGTGGCAATGCCGAATGGCGCAAAGGCAACGACTTGTTTGTGTTGCTGGCTCGTTTAGTGGCTAACCTGGCCCCGGCTGTGCCTATTTACTTTGTATGGGTAGGGATGCCCAAAGGGCCGTACCGCGACGAACTCTGGCTCGATGTGCAAAAAGCCTGGCTTACCGAGCGAGTTCACTTTTTGGAGCCGACGCCCGATGTGCTTCAGTACATGAGTCGCTTTAGTATGTTTGCGCTCACTTCGCGCGAGGACCCGTACCCGCTGGTTGTTCTCGAAGCGGGCCTGTGCGAGGTGCCCGTAGTATGTTTTGCGGGGGCGGGTGGCTCGCCCGAATTGGTTGAGACCGACGCGGGCGTAGTAGTGCATTACCTGCACGTTGACGCCATGGCCCGCGCCATAGTCGCCCTGGCCGAAGCGCCCGAGCAGGCCCGGCAGTTAGGGCAACGGTTACGCGAAAAAGTCCTCGAACGGCATCCTGCTGAGCAAGGGGTCACGGTGTTACTTAATCTATTCACGAAGCTACTGAATAGGTGAGCAAATACTGAAAAACCAGAAATTGCCTGTTATAACCCCAAGTCGATTACGCGCTCGTTGAAGAATCTCGGACATATGCCCCAACTCGACGCCCTCCGCACGTTTGCGGTGGCGTTGGTGATTATTTATCACTGGTTTCCGACCGGTACTGGTATCAACTGGTTGCCCAACGGTACCATTGGGGTGATGGTGTTTTTTGTGATCAGCGGATTCCTCATTACGCGTATTCTGCTTACCAACCGGGCCTCTATTCAGGCAGGAACCAGTACGCTGGGCAATACGTATCGGAACTTCTTTATCAGGCGGGCGCTGCGGATTTTTCCGTTGTATTACCTGGTCATTACGGCCGTTTGGCTCCTGATTCCCGAAGCCTCCGACATCGACGAACGGCCGTTGTATTACTATCTGTACGGCTACAATATTCTGCTTCACCAAACCGGTAACTGGGCCGACCTGCTATCACCTTTCTGGACGCTGGGCGTTGAAGAACAGTTGTATCTGGTGTGGCCGTGGGTAGTGTTGTTGTTACCATCCCGGCGGCTGGTGGGTGTTATAGCGGGTATGGTTGCGGCAGGTATTCTGTTTCGGGCCTACGGCTACAGTCAGGGCGATCTGGACGGGGTGCTGACTCCGGCCAATCTTGACTCGTTCGGTTTAGGTGCACTTTGGGCCTGGGTTACCATGCAGGCAACGGACCAAATAGCTCGGTTTCGGTCGGTGCTAAATGGCGCGGCTGGGGTGGCACTGGTGCTGATGGGTGTTTTACTGTTTCTGCCCGACGACCATATTGCAGTGGTGTTGTTTGAGCGATTTATCATTTCCGTACTGGCCCTTTACCTCGTGGTAGGAGCCAGTTTTGGGTTCAAGGGGGGCGTGGGTAGCGTGCTCGATAACGGTGCCCTACAATACATAGGCCGAATCAGTTACGGTCTGTATGTATTCCATATGATTGTTCCGGGTTATATTGTGCCGTTTGTGTTGCGGGTGATGAACCGGCTGCTACGCGGGCATGTACCTGATTTAGGGTATTGGGGGCATCGGGCATTCAGTTTGGCGGTGCTCATTGCGGTAGCCAGCGTATCATGGTATGCGTTTGAGAAGCCGATTAACTCGCTGAAACAGTATTTTTCGTACAAAAACACACCAACCGATCGCCGAAGAGAGCACCCAACGGAATAAGGGTTAACCCGACTGCCGGCTCGACTTCGTTTGCGAATTCAGACCTCTTTTCATGACCCTCGCATTTACAATTTGTTCTGTCAATTATCTGGCTCAGGCGCGTACCCTGGGCGATTCATTACGACGTACCAATCCGGATTGGACGTATATCATTGGGTTAGTTGATGATCTGGCTGCGGCCAATCTCTCACCAGATCTGGTCCCTGACTTTCCTATGATCGAGGTGGCCAAAATCGGGATTCCCGATTTTGAAGCCATGTGCGACCGGTACGATATTACCGAACTGAATACGGCCGTGAAGCCCTTCTTCATTGATTATTTTTACCAGTCGTCGCCCCGATACGACAAGGTGATCTATTTCGACCCGGACATCATTGTATTTCAACCCCTGACCCGGCTCGAAAACCATCTGGACACCTACAGTATGGTACTCACTCCGCATACCTGTGCGCCCACCCCCGACTGGGAGCGCCCCAATGAGCAGCATCACCTGGGTACAGGTATTTTCAACCTCGGTTTTATTGGACTCAGTAACAGCGCCGAAGCCCGTACCTTTGTAAACTGGTGGAAAGAACGGCTTGTGTACGAGTGCCGTATCGACCTCTGTGCGGGCCTGTTTGTCGATCAGCATTGGGTTAATTTTGCACCGGTGTACCACCAGAACGTCTGGATTGAAAAGCATCGGGGCTATAATGTGGCCTACTGGAACCTGCACGAACGGCAGGCGAGTCAGTCGGGCGAAACATGGATGATTAACGGCGACGAGCCCCTCCAGTTTTTCCATTTCAGTGGGTACGATCCGTACAAACCCGACGAGATTTCGAAATACCAGACCCGGTACACGTTTGTAGGGGCTGTACCCGAGCGGCAGCGCCCCGATATGCGCCCGCTGTTCGAAATTTACCGGACCAGTTTGCTGGCTAACCACAATGACCGGTATCGCAAATACCCTTGTGTGTACATAAAACCGCCCAAGGTAATGCGTTACAAGCGAGTAAGGCGGCTATTGAATGCGCCAATCCATAAACTGATCGCACTACTCGAAGAAAGGAAGTAGCAATGACCACCTGGCCTCGTTTTAAACAACTCTGGACGCATCGGTACCACAAGTACAGTCATATCGCCCATAAATACCTGTCGGTTGCGTATAAATATGGTCTGCTGCGCTGGCGTAAACTGCGCATCGGCCAACGCCCGCTAGTGGCTATTGTGCTGTCTGAACAAATGGGGGATGTTGTCGCCTGTGAGCCCGTTGGGCGTGAAGTGCGTCGGCGGCATCCCAACGCGCATATTGTGTGGTTTGTGCGCAAACCATACCTGGACCTGATTCTGCACAACCCCAATATTGACAGTTACGTGCTGGAGCTTTGCCCCGGCGAACGAACCCGTCTGCTCGATACGGGCGTGTTCGACAAGGTGTATAACCTACATCTGTCGCACCGAAAATGTAAATACTGCAAAGAAGACCCCGTGAATCCGATTGCCGACTCGCTCGGGATCGATTATGCCAATTATTACTTCCACGGCGATCTCTTGGATGTGTTCTCGCGGGCGGCTGGCCTACCGGCTATTACCGATGAACCCCGAATGTACATACCGGAGGCTGATGCCCGGCGGGTAGCGGCCCTGAACCTACCCGACAATGCGGTGGTGATCCACTGTCAGTCGAGCTATACCCCGCGCGATTGGCCTCCGCATGAGTGGGATCGGTTGGTGAACTGGCTCCTCGAAACATACCCGTATCCGGTAATCGAAGTAGGCTTAAAACCAGTTGTACGCAACAGCAACCCCCGGTTTATTGACCTATGCGGACAGCTGAGTATATTGCAAACGGCCGAGGTAATCGGCAAAGCCCGCTTGTTTATCGGTATTGATAGTGGCCCCGCGCATTTCGCCAACGCTATGGGTACAGACGGGGTTATTCTGTTGGGCAAACTGTTCGATTATGTCGAATACCTGCCCTATTCGGGCCGGTACAAGCGGGGCGAGGGGGTTACTATTTTGAATAAGCTGGGCTCTCCGTGCTCCGAACTACCCTTTGAATGGGTGCAGGAGGCTGTTCAGCAACATTTAACCCAGGCCCGGTACGTATGACCAAAAAAGCCCCAACAAGTAGTCTGGTGGGTGTAGTCGTGCCGGTGTACAAGCCGCAACTGAGTCCCTACGAGCGTATTGCCCTCACGCAGTGTACCCGAGTACTGGGGCATTACCCAATTTGGCTCGTGTGCCCGCAAACGCTCGACGTGTCGGCCATCACGGCGGAGTTCCCTAAGCTACAGGTTGTCCGGTTTGCCGATTCGTTTTTCGAGAGCGTGCAGTCGTACAATCAACTCATGTTGTCGAAATCATTCTACGAAGCCTTCTTTGCCTACGAGTACATCCTGATTCATCAGTTAGATGCCTTTGTTTTTCGGGATGAGCTAACGGATTGGTGTCGTCGGAATTATGATTATATTGGTGCCCCCTGGCTCAGGGATATTGATTTTTCGGGTCGGTTAGACGAGTTTATTTTCGACACCAAGAAGCAAATAGCGACCTGGTTGAATCTGAAAAAGGCCGATGGCATAACCCCCCGTGAGATCATTACCCTGAATGAAGTCGGTAATGGTGGTTTTTCGTTGCGCCGGGTCAAGGCCATGCATGCCTGCCTGCAACGGTTCGAGCGCACCATTCAGGAATACGAGGCCCATTCGCTGCATCAGTACAACGAAGATGTATTTTTCAGCATCGAAGTAAACCGGTACTGGCCGCACCTGCGTATTCCGAACTTCCGAACCGGGCTACGCTTTGCCGTAGAGTTTTACCCCGAGCGGGCCGTTCGGGATTACAATGGCGGGCAACTGCCGTTTGGGTGCCACGCCTGGGATATTCATGGTACCGATTACTGGCGGCTGCTTTTTGCCCAGCTGGGCTACCAAATTTGAGCTACGTGTAATGATGCAAATGCCTGTTCCGAAAATTTCGATTGCGTTATGTACATACAACGGCGAAACCCATCTGCGTGAGCAGTGGGATAGCCTGCTGAAACAAACCCGACAACCCGACGAAATCGTCGTTTGTGACGACCGCTCAACCGACGGCACCTGGGCATTGGTGCAGGAACTTGCCGCACAGGCCCCGTTTGCCGTTGTGCCCGTGCGAAACGATGCGCAACTGGGATTCAACAAAAATTTTGAGAAGGCTCTGAGCCATTGCACGGGCGATCTGGTGTTTATCTGTGATCAGGATGATTACTGGTTTCCTGAAAAACTACAGACCATGACCCACTTCATGGACACCCAGCCCGACGTTCAGATTGCCTTTTGCAATGCCTACATGGCCGATGATGCTCTGCAGAATCTGAATCGACTATTTTGGACACAGGTACGGCTCGATGCCCTGCAACAACAGCGCTGGAAAGAGGGCCTCGCCATGGAGGTGCTGCTTGATGGGAACCGCATGATGGGGTGCGCTACCGTGATTCGGCGGACGTTTATGAGCCGCCTGTTGCCTATTCCTACTGATATTCCATCGTACATCTACGATGGCTGGATTTCACTCGTTGGGGCGTCGATGAACGTGATTCAGTTTGTCGACAAGCCGTTGCAGTTGTACCGTACGCACGAACAACAGCAGGTAGGGGTGCGGGCTCAACCACCGGGCCCCCGGATTCGGTTGAGCGACCGTTTTAGCCGGGACCGCTCCTTAAAATTAGAGCCGTTGGCGAAGATGCGTGACAAATTGCTGCGTATAAGGCACTACCTTCGCGAACGCGTAGATCCAAACCTGGATGGTATGAAACAGCTGGACCGTAAATTGGCCCATTATACCATGCGTAGTACCTTGCCCGACAATCGGCTCCGGCGACTTTGGCCCGTTCTGAACGATCTGCAGAATGGGAATTATCACCGCTACGCCGACCCGTCGGCCGATTGGTACAGCCCGTATCTGGCGGCCGTCGGTGATATGCTTGAATAATCCGAATAGGCAGGGGGCTCCCAGGCCTGTCACTTGTAAACTACAAACTGGTTAGTGTCTGATTTATTATTTCTGACAGTCTGTACCGTCCGACAACTCCCGCAGGCGCTTGCGCTGGGTCAATCGGTCGACAGGCTGCACCCCAATGCTACGTTCTTAATAGGTCTGGCCGACGCCGAACAGGGTATAGCCGGCATTAATTTGCCGTATCAGGTATTGCCGGTTTCATCGATGATAGAGCCCGGTATGCTGAATACTCTGTCCGGGCAGTACTCGCCCACTGAGTTAGCGGGGGCGCTGAAGCCAACATTTATACGAGCCGCCTACACGCAGTTTCCGGAGGTTCAACACCTGATTTACCTCGACCCTAACTCGGCTATTTACGCGCCACTGACACCCGTGCTGGAACGGTTGCAAACAGCCTCGGTGCTGCTCACGCCGTTTATGCAGAAAGCACCAGCCGATGATGCTCTGCCCGACGAGAAGTATATGCAGAATATAGGGCTGTATAATGCCGATTTTCTGGCGTTTCGTCGGTCGGCGGAAACTGATCGGATGCTGCCCTGGTGGGAAGATCGGGTGCAGACCCGGGCCCGTATCGATTTTTGCGAAAGCCTGTGCCTCGATCAGATCTGGCTCATGCACGTCCCCGCCTTTTTTGATGGTGTGCAGATTGCGAAAAACATCGACTGGCACCGGGGGCTTTGGAACTGGCACGAATGGGGGGGCACAGCAGATAAACCTGAACAGCCACTGTGGGTCAACTTCAAAGGTCTCTACAACCGAAACGAGGGGTTTTTTGCCTACCAAACTCGCGTTGATCCCACCCGTGACTCTGCTCTGCAACGTCTCCTGACCGACTACCGCGCGGGCGTACAGCGGCTGGCACAACCCGCTTTTGATCGCCCGCCTGCCTACGGTCGTCAACCCGAAAAGCCGGTGGTGTTTGGCTGGCGTCGCGGGGCGGTGGAGGCTTTGCGTAGTCTGGTCAATCAGATAAACACCATGCCCTTGCCCGTTTGGAAATAAACGTAGCCCGAAGCCCTATGGGGGCTCAGCAAACTCCCATCGAATCGCGTACCATGAATATACTGTATGACCATCAGGCCTTTACCGGGCACACGTACGGCGGGGTGGCTCGGTATTTTTACGACCTTTTGCGTTGCCTGACTCAGGAAGAGGGAGTGACGTTCGACCTTTCGCTGTTATTGTCGAATAGTGAGTATCTGGCCAATCGGCCGTTTGCCAATCACTTTACGTTCAAGCCGTTGGCACACAACCAACGGGCCAATCAGGTAGCCTCGGTTTTGAACCGGATGAATAGCATTCGGCACCTGCGGGCTGGCCGGTTCGATGTGTTCCACCCGACGTATTACCATCGGTATTTTCTGGATTATATCGGCAAAAAACCGTTTGTGATTACGTTTCACGATGCCACCAGCGAACGTTACGCCGATCAGTTTCCCGACGTGGGACAGCATTTGCCCGAACTGAAAAAAGTGTTGCTCAACCGGGCCGATCGGATTATTGCTGTGTCGGAGTTTTCGCGGCAGGAGATCGAGCGATTTTTTGGCATCCGCCCCGACCGGGTCGATGTGGTGCATCTGGGCACGACGCTGGGCGAGACCGATACGACGGGGCTTCAGCCATTGCCGTATGAATACCTGCTTTACGTAGGTAAACGCCCGCTCTACAAAAACTTCGACCGGTTTTTCAAGGCCATCACGCCTTTGTTGAAACGCCACCCCGAACTGCACCTGGTGTGCGCGGGTGGAGGCAGTTTTACGCCAGGCGAACAGGCCTTATTTGCTGCGGTCGGGCTTTCTGGACAGGTGCATCAGCATCCAATCACGGATGCCTCGCTTTTACATTTGTACCAGCACGCCCGGGCGTTTGTGTTTCCGTCGCTCAACGAAGGGTTCGGAATTCCGGTCCTTGAGGCTTTCAGCGGCAAGTGCCCGGTGCTCCTGAGCGACCGAAGCTCATTGCCCGAAGTAGCGGGCGAAGCCGCCGTTTATTTTGATCCCGAAAACGATGAATCGATGCTTTCGGCTGTAGAGGGGTTAGTTTTCAACGACGCACGCCGGGCCGAACTTGCGGCACTGGGTACAGAGCGACTTAAACTCTTTTCCTGCGAGAAAACCGCTCATCAGACCCTACAGGTTTACCGCGAATTGGCTCCTTGAGCACGGCCCGATAGGTTTGTACCCTATTTTTGTACCTTAGTACGATTCAATCTGAGCTATTTATCTGTGCACGATTCATCAACTCGTTCGCTACGTTCCTTTGTGACGACCGAACTGGGAGCTACGAGCGCTCCCCCTCGTCAGGAGGCCGAAAAACTACCCAAACTGACCGTTGTGACACCTTCGTACAATCAGGTCGAATACTTGGAGCGAACCATCCTGAGCGTCCTGAATCAGGGGTATCCTAATCTGGAATACTTTATTATGGACGGCGGGTCGACAGACGGGAGTGTAGAGATAATCAAGAAATACGAGCCCTACCTGGCTGGTTGGGTGAGCGAGCCTGACCGTGGGCAAACCGATGCGATCAATAAAGGGTTTCGGCGGGCAACGGGTGATTTGGTAGCGTTTCAGAACTCCGACGATGTATTTGCGCCTGATGCTTTCTGGCGTGTAGCCAAAGCATGGCAGCAAGACCCCACAGCCGGTGTGTTTTTCGGGGATATGTATATTATCGATGAAAACGACGCCATAACCGAGGAGATGCGGGTTCCCCCGTTTTGTGCCGAATGCCACATCTACGAAGGGATGCAGGTTTTCAACCAGTCGTTTTTTGTCCGTCGGGAACTGCTCGACCAGTTTGGCTTGCTCGACGAAAGCCTCCGGTTTGTCATCGACTACGAAATTGTGGCCCGTTTGGGCGTACAGCCGGGGGTGCGGTTCCGGCATGTCGACGGGTTTTGGGGTGGTTTTCGGGTGCAGCCCGACGCTAAATCATCGAATATCGCAACGGTTGGCGTAGCTGAACACGCCCGGATACGGCAAAAATTCGCACCGGCCCTCAAGAGCCGTTGGGGCGAAAGCTTCTGGGTGCGGTACTGTCGCATCCGAAAATTGCTGTACTTTGTATTTCGGGGCAACTTTACCTACGTTCGCCACCGGCTGTCACTCAGAAAATAAGTCGTCGGTTAAGGGTCGCTCGGGTACTGGCTATGGTCAGGCCGGGGTTGACAGGAATTGACAGACAACGGATAACGATTTCATGCTGCAGTTACTCAGAAAAGTAGATTACATGCGGATTGTGGTGGGCATCTGCATGGTGGTTGACGGATACCCGCTGATCTTTTTTTTGAAAGAAACTATGGGACTGGCTCCCGGTAGTTCGGCGTTTACGGCTGGCTTTCTGGCCCTGGGGTTTATCCTGATGGTGCCTTTCTCTATTTTCCGTAAGCTGTACAAACCCAACCTGCTGGCTTTCTACATGGCCATCGCCTGCCTGTTGCTGATGGTCTTCTACATGATTTACTTCGTTGGAGAGCCGGGTTTCAGTGCGCTGGGGACAGATAGTATGTACTTTCTGTTCGCGTTTATTTTCCTGTTTTTGGTGGTTTGCGTACCCAACGATATTATCGAAGTGGCCGTACCGGTAATTGTCGTCTTTACACTGGTGTCAAATCTGGGGCTGATTTACGCCATGATTACCGACCCAACCTGGGCTCTTGGTCAGCGGGCAGCTATCAATTTTGGTACAGCGGGCGAAGCAGGCGAACGATCGGGTAACCCCCACGTATTTGCCCGAAACGCCCTCTTAGGAGTAGTTGCTTGTGGCGTATGGGCGTTTGATGCCCGCACGGGCCTGCTGTTTCGGATTTTTGCCTTGTTTACAGGGGCGGTGAGTGCAGCTATTCTGGTCATGACCCAAACCCGCTCGAGTATTGTGGCTCTGGTGCTGGTGATTGCCTTGTTTATGTTCTACAACGTCCGTCCGGCCCAGATAAAAACAGCCGTTCGGGGTATTTTCAGGCCATTACCCCTCATCACGATCGGTATTTTTATCGTGGGATTAATGGCGTTCCTCCAGCGGTACAATGACATCTATAACCTGTTGTACGGGTATGTCATGGGCTTTATTGAGCGGAATACCGAAAATATTCTGGCTCTGCTTGGGTTGAAAACAAAGGCTGGTTACGCTGCGAGTTTTGATGCATCGTCGGCAAACCGGACCGTCAGTACGGGGTTTCTGGGCAACGTGTTGATTGGTCACATGGAGATGCTGGTTTTCGGTAACGGGTATAAATTTCTGTATCTGGACATTCCGGTACTCGAAGCCTGGATTAATCATGGAATTGCCGGATTGGTGCTGTTTGGTGGGCTCAATCTGCTCATTTTCTACAACTGCCTCCAGGCCATGCGCACCAATCCGAACCCGCTCACTACCTGCCTGGCTTATTTTTACATGCTCATTTTCGTCCAGATGTTTACCAATGGTCGACCCAACGAAATCTCGTTCTGGCATCCGCTGGCGTTGATGATTCGATTTGTTGGGGTCGAGCATTTGTTCCCCATCCGACTCTGGACGAACCCACCGGCGTACGATTACGACGGGTATGCGGTCCCTAACCCGGCGGGCCCCAGTGCTATCCATGCCGTATCGACCGAAACCGTCGTCTCAGAACCATCGGCATCTGAATCGGCCGCATGAAAGTTCTGATTGTTCACAACATCCTCTGGGCTCATTACAAAGCGGCTGTTTTTCAGGCACTCCATGCGCGGTCGGCCTCAGCTGACGTTCAAATAAAGGTCCTACAGATTGCCCGAAACGAACGATCGCGGGCGGGGTGGGAGACCACTGCCGCCGATGCCCCCGTGTATCAGTACGACTACGAACTGCTGTTCGACCGGTTTGTGGAAGAGGTATCAGTGGGTGAGCGTACGCGCGCGTTGCTGAGTCGAATGCGGCAATTTCGGCCCGATGTGCTGTACCTCACGGGTTATTATGACCCGGCCCAGCTGGCGCTGCTGGCCTATGCTAAACTGACGGGGGTACCCGTAGTGATGCAGATGGAAAGCACAGCCGCCGACCACGGCCGGGGTGGACCTAAAGAAGCCCTGAAACGAACCATTCTGCGGCTTTGCGATGGCTTCTTCTGCTTTGGTTCCTTGCAGGCCCAGTACCTGATGGAACTTGGTGTGCCCGCCCGTAAAATTCTGCTCCGCAAAACGGCCGTTGATAATGACGTACTTCTACGGGTTTACAACGAGGTTAGGCCCAACCGCACCGCTAAGTTGACGCAGATGGGCTTGCCTCCCCGCAACTTTGTGTTTGTGGGTCGGCTCATTGAGCCTAAAAACCTACCGGCCTTGCTCGACTCGTTTGCCCAAGCCTGCCAACAAGTAGACAATAGCAGCTGGGGACTTGTTTTTCTGGGCGATGGGCCGCTTCAATCTGCTCTTGAAAGACAAGCGCAGGCCCTTGGCCTTACCGAGCGGGTTCGGTTTTTGCCCGCAGCGCCCTGGTACGAGGTTCCCCAAACACTTGCTCTTGCCGATGTTCTGGTGTTACCGAGCCGCTCCGAACCCTGGGGGCTGGTGGTCAACGAAGCCATGGTGTGTGGTATGCCCGTGCTCGTGTCGAATCGGTGTGGCTGTGTCGGTGATCTGGTTCGCCACGGAGAAAACGGGTTTTTGTTCGACCCCGATCAGCCTGGTCAGCTCACCGAACTGCTGCTGGAAATCATGCAGTTATCCGATGCCGAGCGGGCCCGGCTGGGGTCGGTTTCGGAGGAGATGATTAAGCCCTGGTCGGTCGGGGCGGTGGCCGACGAGATGCTGGCCGGATTTCTAAGACTTGGTCATTGAATGAAAATAGCCCATATCTGTGCGTATTCGTGGGAGATTGGTGGTCCCCCGAAGGTAATTTACGATCATACCGAAGTGGCTTTGGCCGAAGGGCATCAGGTCGATATTTTGAGCCCTTACTCAGAGGGTGAAACCCCGTACCCGGTACCGGAAGGGGGGCGGCTGTTGCGGTTTAAGCGAACCGCGCCCATCAGCCGTGTGTTCCGTGAATTTTCGTGGCCCTTATTTAGCTACCTGCGGGCTCACCTCCGCGAATACGATGTGGTGCATTGCCACGGGCTTTGGCACTGGGGGGCACTGGCCCCGTTTATGATCGATAGCCCCGGTGTGGTGAAAGTAGTTACCGTGCACGGTGTACTCGACCGATGGGCCTATGCGCAAAGCCGTTGGAAAAAGCAGCTGGTGGATACCCTCGCCCAAAAACGATTCCTGCAACAGGCCGATCTGATTCACGTCATTACCGAAGAAGAACGTGAGGATGTAAACCATTATCTCGGTACTACTCACCCAAATATCGTGCTGATCCCCAATGGGGTTAAGGTTAGAGACTTTGCCGAGATGCCCGCTAAGGATACATTTCGTCATGAATTTAACATTAAAAAAGAGCAGAAAATCGTTTTGTTTATGAGTCGGCTCAATGCCAAGAAAGGTCTCGACTTATTGTTGCCGGCTTTCAGGCAGTATGCCCAACAGAACGACGATGCGGTGTTGGTACTTGCCGGACCCGACGATGGGTACGCGCAAACAGCTCGGCAGTTTATAAGCCAATATGGGCTCGACGACCGAATTCGGATGGTGGGCATGATCAAAGGAGACCTGAAAAAAGCGGCCCTTGCCGATGCTACTCTGTTTACGCTACCGTCGTATTCGGAAGGGTTTTCGATGGCTTGTCTGGAAGCGATGGCTGCGGGTACGCCAAGCTTACTCTCTGACCGTGTGGGCTTTGGTGAGTCTATCCGGGCCTACGACGCGGCCCAGTTAATCGAATTAACGCCGGAAGGGGTATTGTCGGGGCTTCAGGTGCTTTTATCAGATGAGTCGCGCCGGGACACGGTACGGCAAAATGCGCGCCGGTTAGTGACGGAGAAGTACGACATCGACCGGCTCTCGCGTCAGCTTTTAAACGAGTACGCTGCCCTTTGTGCGCGGTAGCAAGAATAGGTAACCAGCCGACCAACATTTGGGCAGGGTGGTAGTTGTTTATAAAAGGATACGTTTTTTTCTGTAGCTCTGTGAAACGCTGGATAGCTATTGGTCTTGTTGTGTTGATTGTCGGCGGAGTCGTCGCATACAATAAGTTTGGAAAGTCGAAGAAAGAAGACCCTGCAGCTGCAGCGGCCGGAGGTGGTGGTCGTGGACCGGGCGGCCCCGGCGGTGGCGGACCGGGTGGTCCCGGTGGCCCCGGTGGTGGCAACCGGCCTACAAGCGTCACGGGCTTTGTGGTGGTTTCGCAGGCGTTGAAAGAAGAGGTAGTAGCCAGTGGGTCGCTGTTGGCCGCCGAACAGATTGATATTTACCCCGAAGTAGCGGGTCGGATCACGCAAATGTCGATTCGGGAGGGTCAGCCCGTTTCGCAGGGGAGCCTGCTGATCAAATTGTACGATGCCGATCTGCGTGCTCAGTTGCAGCGGCTGTATGTGCAGCAGGAGAATGCCCAACGAACCGAAGAACGTAACAAGCAGCTTCTGCAACGGGGTGGAATCAGCCAGCAGGAGTACGACATTGTGGTTACAAACCTCAAAAGTGCCCTTGCCGATATTGAACTCGTTAAAGCCAACCTGCGCCGAACCGAGATTCGGGCTCCTTTTTCGGGCGTGATCGGTCTGCGTAATGTAAGCCCCGGCGCCTACGTAACCCCCCAGACACTCATTGCCCGGCTCCAGCAAACCAGCTCGCTCAAACTTGATTTCTCTATCCCGGAAAAATACGGGCCAAGCATCAAGAACGGGAGCGGTGTCACCTTTACGGTCGATGGGCTCCAGCAGCGTTTCAACGGTACGGTGTATGCCACCGAGCCATCGGTTGAAGAAGAAACCCGTAACCTGCGGGTGCGGGCCCGGGTCAACAACAACGGTGCCCGGCTCCGGCCCGGCACGTTCGCCAAAGTGACGCTGGCGATTCAGAATGAGAGTGGGCTGGTTGTGCCTACTCAGGCTGTGATTCCACAAACGCGTGGAAAGCAGGTGGTTGTGGTTCGGAACGGCAAAGCAGTTTTTCAGGACGTGACTACGGGTATTCGTACCGCCAGTGCGATCCAGATTCTGTCGGGGCTTAACCAGGGTGATACCGTTGCCACAACGGGCCTGTTGTTCCTGAAGCCCGATGGTCCCGTGAAGGTGGCGAAGGTAGCCGGGCTGCCCAAAGTACCCCTGAACCCGACAACCGGGGTGCCCGCCACCGATGCTCAGGCCAAACTCTAACCTCATGAAGTGGCATCCAAACAGCCGTCACGATCCATAAAATACACGTTATGAGTCTTTCTTCGCTTTCGCTAAATCGGCCCGTGTTCGCGATGGTTATGTCCATCGTGATTGTGTTGTTTGGCCTGATCGGTTACCGGTTTCTGGGGGTGCGGGAGTACCCAGCCATCGACCCGCCGGTAATCACGGTGCGTACCAACTATACCGGAGCTAACCCCGAAATTATCGAGTCGCAGATCACCGAGCCCATTGAAAAATCGCTTAACAGCATTGAGGGTATTCGGACGATCTCGTCTAATAGTGCACTTGGTGCCAGCACTATCACGGTTGAGTTTGACCTCAACGCGGATTTGGAGCGGGCGGCCAACGACGTGCGCGACAAAGTGGCGCAGGCGCAGCGTCAGCTTCCGCAGGATATTGATGCGCCACCGGTGGTTACCAAAGCCGACGCCAACTCCGACCCCATTGTGTTTATGCCGGTGCAGAGTTCGACGCGTAACATTATGCAGCTGTCTGACTACGCCGAAAACGTGTTGCAGGAACGTCTGCAAACAATTCCGGGGGTAAGCCAGGTAAACATTTATGGTCTGAAGCGCTTTGCTATGCGCTTGTGGATTGACCCCATCAAACTGGCTGCGTATCGCCTGACTGTGCAGGATATTCAGCAGGCACTGACCCGTCAGAATGTTGAGTTGCCCGGTGGTAAAATCTACGGAAACAATACGGAGTTGACCGTGAAATCGGTAGGTCGATTGACCACTGAGCAGGACTTCAACGACCTCATTGTGCAGCAGACAGCCGGGCAAATTGTTCGCTTCAAAGATATTGGCTACGCGGTGCTGGGCCCCGAAAACGAAGAAACCCAGTCGAAGCAGAACGGCCGACAGGGAGTTATTCTGGTGTTGATTCCGCAGCCGGGTGCCAACTACGTTGAGATTGCCGACGAGTTTTACAAACGGTTTGAAGACCTTAAAAAAGAACTACCACCCGATATTGAAGTGAATGTCGGAATTGATCGGAGTACGTTCATCCGAAAAGCCATTCTGGAGGTTCAGGAAACCCTGATTATCTCCTTCATTCTGGTTGTACTGGTCATTTATTTCTTCTTCCGCGACTGGCTGATTGCCTTCCGGCCTCTCATCGACATCCCGGTATCGCTGATTGGTGCCTTCTTTATCATGTATGTCGCCGACTTCAGTATCAATGTGTTAACACTGTTAGGTATTGTGTTGGCAACGGGTCTGGTAGTTGACGACGGGATTGTGGTCACGGAGAACATCTTCAAAAAGGTTGAGCAGGGAATGGACCCTAAACGGGCCGCCCGCGAAGGCTCCGACGAGATTTTCTTTGCCGTTATCGCTACGTCTATTACGCTTGCCGTGGTGTTTTTGCCCATCATTTTCCTCGAAGGGTTTGTGGGGCGTCTGTTCCGGGAGTTCGGGATTGTGGTGGCCGGGGCCGTAATTATTTCAGCGTTTGTGTCGCTTACCCTGACTCCGGTGCTGAGTGTGAAACTCACGAGTAAAGATCACGGCAAGGGGAGCTGGTTCTACAAAAAGACGGAGCCCTTTTTCCAGTGGCTTGACCGGAGTTACCGAAGCTCGCTCGAAGCGTTCATGCGCGCACGGGCCTGGTCGCTGGTGATTATTGCCGCCTGTTTGGCCCTTATTTTCGGCATTGGTACCCTGCTTAAATCAGAGCTGGCTCCGCTCGAAGATCGGGGGCGCCTTCGGATACCCATCACAGCTCCCGAAGGAACAAGCTTTGAGTCAATGGCCACTATTACCGACCGGCTCACGCAATTCGTTCTTGATTCGGTTCCCGAAACTACACTGACCTTTAGTGTGGTTGCGCCCGGTTTCTCGGGAGCGGGGGCCGTGAACAGCGGGTTTGTGTTTGTGAACATGAAAGACCCGCAGGACCGGAACCGGTCACAGCAACAAATTGCCGATTACCTCACGGCTAACCTGCGGAATTTCAGTGATGCCCGCATGTTCCCGGTGCAGGAACAGACGATTCAGGTAGGGCGCGGGGGCGGTCAGCCGGTTCAGTTTGTGTTGCAAAACCTGAACTTCGACAAGCTGCGCGAAAAACTCCCCCTTTTCCTCGAAGAAGCCCGTAAAGACCCGACTTTCCAGAACGTCGACGTCGACCTGAAGTTTAATAAGCCTGAATTGAACATCAGCATTGACCGCGAAAAAGCAACGAGCCTGGGTCTATCGGTACTCGACGTGTCGAATACTGTGCAACTGGCACTTAGTAACCGGCGGCTGGCGTACATGCTCATGAACGGCAAACAGTATCAGGTAATTGGGCAGGTGGACCGCGAAGACCGCGATGAACCCGTGGACCTGGCTTCGTTCTACGTTCGCAATAATGCGGGTCAACTCATTCAGCTTGATAACCTCGTTCGATTTGAGGAGCGGTCAAGCCCCCCGCAGGTGTACCACTACAATCGCTTCAAGTCGGCAACGGTGTCGGCGGGTTTGGCACCGGGCAAAACCATCGGTGATGGGGTAGCGGCTATGAATGCCATTGCGGCCCGGGTACTCGACAACACATTCCAAACGTCCTTGTCGGGGGCTTCCCGCGATTACGCGGAAAGTTCGTCGAATACCTTGTTTGCGTTTGGTTTGGCCTTGATTCTGGTCTACCTGATTCTGGCCGCCCAGTTCGATAGTTTTGTTGATCCGTTTATCATCATGATTACCGTACCGCTGGCTATTGCCGGGGCGGTTCTGTCGCTGTGGCTGTTCGGACAAACGCTGAACATTTTCAGCCAGATCGGTATCATCATGCTCGTGGGGCTTGTGACTAAAAATGGTATCCTGATCGTGGAGTTTGCCAATGAACAGCGACTCACCGGTAAAAATAAGTTCGAAGCCGCTGTAGAGTCGGCCGCCATGCGTCTCCGGCCTATTCTGATGACGACGTTGGTAGCCGCTTTTGGGGCACTGCCTCTGGCGTTGGCGTTGGGCGCGGCTAGTAAAAGCCGGGTGCCCCTCGGTATCGTGATTGTGGGCGGATTGCTGTTTTCGCTTATCCTGACCTTGTACGTGGTGCCGGCAATCTATACGTACCTCTCGCGCCGAAAAGATGGAAACTCGCAGGACGGACATGCCGGACCAGGTGATGAGAACCGACCACTTCCGCAGCCGGATGGCCGCGATACCGGAGATCGTGACCCTGTTGTAGAAGTTGGCACGTTTAAGTAGGTTGAAAAGTATAAAAAAAGGCCCACCAATTGCTCGGTGGGCCTTTTTATGTATTCGGGTTTACTGAGCTGCCACCCGCCAGATTCGATTTCCAGCATCGTCGGCAACCAGTATGGATCCATCGGGTAGGGGAGTTACGCCAACCGGGCGGCCGTACACATCTTTATCATTGGCGATAAATCCGGTCAGGAAATCCTCTGGGTTACCCGACGGTTTACCGTTGCTGAAAGGCACAAACACGACTTTATATCCTGAAAATTCGGTACGGTTCCAGGAGCCATGTTGCCCTATGAAAGCCCCGTTATGGTATTTCTGGGGAAACTTAGTTTTGTCGTAAAAAGCAAGCCCAAGTGAGGCTGTATGCGCACCCAGAGCTACGTCGGGGGTGATGGTTTTTTTGACCAGGTCAGGGCGCTCTCCTTTTCGGCGGGGGTCTTCAATCTGGTTGAAGTAGGCATATGGCCACCCGTAAAAACCACCCTCTTTCACGCTCGTCAGGTAATCAGGTACCAGTTCATCACCCAGCTCGTCGCGCTCATTTACAGCCGTGTACAAGGTTTGGCTTCCGGGGTACCAGGCCATGCCCACCGGGTTGCGCAGTCCCTCGGCATACATGCGCTCGCCCGATCCGTCGGGGTTGATTTCCCAGATAGCGGCCCGTTTTACCTCGTGTTCCATCCCGTTTTCGCCTACGTTACTGCCAGAGCCCACGCTCACGTAAATCTTTTTGCCATCGGGGCTGCCGAGCAGGTTGCGCGTCCAGTGATTGTTGTAGCCACCCGCCGGTAGCTCCTTGATTTTAGTACCCGAACCGGTCAGGCTGGTTTGGCCGGTTTTGTACGGAAACCGTAAAATGCCGTCGGTATTGGCTACGTAGAAATAGTCGCCCTGAATAAGCATCCCAAACGGCTGATTCAGATTGTCGACAAAGGTTTTGCGGAGGTCAGGTTTGCCATCGCCATTGGTGTCGCGGAGTAATGTGATCCGGTTGGCGCTTTCGTCGAACCGCTGCGATTTGTTCTGTCCCGTAACAACGGCGGTGGCACGTTTGGCCCCTTTTTTCTCGGTATTAGCCTCGGCAACCAGCACATCGCCGTTGGGAGCTACGTACATCCAGCGTGGATTAACCAGATCGCGGGCAAACTCGGTCACGGCGAAACCGGCAGGTGCCGTTGGCGTTTTGCCTTCGGGCCAGCCAATCACATTACTGAAACGCTTGTTGGATTCGCCCGGTGCGGGTAGTTCCGGCGCGGCCGGTAGCTGGGCGTTGTTGGCATCAGAGGGTTGATTGCCTTTTTCTTTCTGGCCACAAGCCATGACCAACGCAGACAGGGAGCCTGCGAGTAAAAAGTGTGCGATTCTCATTTTGTTGAGTAAACTGTTTGTGTATCTAACTCCGTGAGTTCCACTTTGGTTACTTTACGTGGAGATAAAAAGGTAAGCAAGGGGTAAATCAGCCCCATATTTCAGGTAGTTAGCCGAGTGAAGTGACCGTGCAGAGATAGACTGTTTACCCGGTTCTCAAGCCGTAAAAATCTTCTGGTCGATGCAGAGGCCGGTGCCAAAAAACCGGGTATCTTGTGTGCCAATTCCTCAGTACTGGACAGTAGATGGTCGACACTAAACTTCTCTACAGATTGGTGGTAAGTCCAACGTCTGGTGTCCGAAGTCCCAATGTCCAGTACTGGATGCCAATTCCCCTAAACAGTAAAACCGAATGCAAAAGAAAATTACGCTCACCGAAGACGAAATCCCCGAAAGCTGGTACAACATTGTGGCCGATATGCCCAATAAGCCCCTGCCACCGCTTCATCCCGGCACGCACGAGCCCATTGGCCCTGAGATGTTGGCTCCGTTGTTCCCGATGGAGTTAATCAAGCAGGAAGTGACGGCCGATAAGTGGGTTGGTATTCCCGAAGAAGTGCGGGAAGTGTACAAAATCTGGCGGCCAACACCCATGTTTCGGGCTACGGGTCTGGAGAAAATGCTCGGTACCCGCGCTAAGATTTACTACAAGTATGAAGGCGTAAGCCCGGCGGGCTCGCACAAGCCCAATACGGCCGTACCGCAGGCATATTACAACAAGCAGGAAGGCGTTAAGCGCATCACCACCGAAACCGGTGCCGGGCAGTGGGGCAGCGCCCTCAGCTTCGCCTGTCAGCTGTTCGGAATTGAGTGCGACGTGTATATGGTGCGGGCCAGCTACGAGGGTAAGCCGTACCGCAAAATCATGATGAACACCTGGGGGGCTAATGTGTACCCCTCTCCGTCGGAGCGCACCCAGGCGGGCCGGTCTATTCTGGCGCAAGACCCCAACTCGCCCGGTAGCCTCGGTATCGCTATCTCAGAGGCCGTCGAACTGGCCATGCAGGCCGACGATACCAAATACGCGCTTGGTTCGGTACTGAATCACGTACTGATGCACCAGACCGTGATTGGTCTTGAAGCCATCACCCAACTCGAAAAAGCAGGCGATTTCCCCGATATTGTGGTGGCTCCTTTCGGCGGTGGCTCCAACTTTGCCGGTATTGCGTTCCCGTTCCTGCGCTACAACCTCGAAGAGGGTAAATCAATTCGGTGCATTGCGGCCGAGCCAGCGTCGTGCCCCAAGCTGACGCGGGGGGTATTTCGGTACGATTTGGGCGATACCGTCGGCATGACACCCTTGCTGCCTATGTACACGCTGGGGCATAATTTTATTCCGGCACCTATCCATGCCGGGGGCTTGCGCTACCACGGAGCGGGAGCCATTGTGAGTCAGCTGCTCAACGATGGACTGATTGAAGCACAGGCGTTTAAGCAGCTCGAATGCTTCGACGCCGGTATTAAGTTTGCCCGTGCCGAGGGAATTATTCCTGCACCAGAGGCCACGCACGCCATTGCAACCGTGATTCGGGAGGCACAGCGGGCCAATGAAGAGGGAACCAGCCCAACCATTCTGTTTAACCTGTGCGGCCACGGTCACTTCGACATGGCTTCGTACGAACAGTATCTGGCCGGTAAACTCGTGGAGCACGAAGTGACCCAGGAAGAAATCATGGCGTCTCTGGCGGAGTTGGATACACCGTTGATTTAAGGAGATAGAAGTGAGGAGTGAGGAGTTGCTGACGCATGAGTAGTGCTAACGCGTCAGCAACTCCTCACTCCTCACTCCTCACTCCCATCTCCTACCTACTTATTTAATAGTCTGTGAATCAACTCATCGGCTTTATCGGTACGCCCGCTGACGAGGTTCGTGATGTAATCCCCGACATCTTCGGGGTAGAACCAGTCGGGGAGGCCGTCGACTTTGTGGCCCTGATGATGTTTTATTCGCTCGCGGGTTTGTACCGGTCCCAGAATCAGTTCGTACACTTTTAGGCCCATCGGCTTTACCTCTTCGGCCAGGGTCATCATCAGCGATTTCTGAGCGGCTGCACTCATGGCTACCGGGCCTGCGTGCGGGTAAGCCTGTTCGGCGCTAAATCCGTTTATGTGGATATACATGCCCCGGTTTGGAATGAGGCAGGGGACCAGCGTACGAATCGCCAGAAAATGAGCCGTTAAGTTACTGGCCAGTACCCGATTCCAGGTATTTAGGTCAATGGAGGTGAGTGGGAGCCCCTGCCACCAGCCTCCGAGTGAGGCCACTGCCAGGTCGATACCACCCCGAAATTTCTGCGTTAGAAAATCGCTCACTTCACGGGCGCCCGTTTCGGTGCCGATATTGGCGTGGAGTGTAATAAGCTCTCCCCGTTGAACATCGGCCACGTAATCGGTGAGCTGTACAATTTTGGAAGGGGTACGAACGGGCACCACTACAGTGGCTCCGTGTTCAAGCAACGACCGGACAATGCCTTCGCCAACACCGCCAGCTCCTCCGGCCACAATAGCAATTTTCTCAGTCAGTGGCATACGAATCGTTTTCGGTTGAGTAAACAGAAATCGGGCTGGGCACCCTGTAGAGTCCCCAGCCAGCTTGTTCTTGTTTAACCAAAAACGACTTCGGTAGTTTAGTTGCCCCGCAACATATCTTCGCGCCGGATGTTGTCGGCAGGAGCCTGATTCAGAATATCGCGATATTCTTTTGATTTCAGGTCGCCCCGTTTCACGGAGCGGATGAAGTTGGCCCAGGCAAAAGGGTTGGTGAAATTGAACGTGGTAGCCTGCCCCCGGTTGGCCAGGGCCTCGCGCCCAAAAATCTGCTGGTTCATAAAATACTGATGGTTAGCCATAGCCCCCATGGGCGTAATGGCCGACATCCGCATCATGTACATCGGGTCGGTATTTTTGGCCAGATTGTCGCGCTCTTTCTGATCGGGCAGTTTCATGCTCACAAACGCTTCCTTAAACAGCTGCTCGGTGGCGTACGGGTACACTTTTACCTCGGCCAGCGTTTTTACATCTTCCTGAAGCGCCACTACGGCCGAGTACGTCACGTCGGTGAGCCGACGCGGAATAATGTGGTACTGCGGTTTAAAGCCGACATAGCTGAAAATGATACTATCGCCGGGAAATACCGGAAGCGCAAAGTAACCGTTGTTGGCCGATAGCACCCCCCGTCCTGCTTTCGGAATGTACACGTAGGCTTGCGGGAGTGGCTCGTTGTTCTTACCGCCCGTGATAAAGCCCGTAAACGTTACCTGACGCTCTTGTCCCTGTGCCTGCGCAAGCGAGAACAATCCCGCAACCGACAGGAATACAATTGTAAGCACGAGTAACGTAAGCAACTTTTTCATCAGCAGGCAAAGTATTTGTACAAAGTAAACGACTATTCGGACAGTAACGTTTGACCAAAGGCGATTTTAAGGATTGTTAAGAACGTAGGTTTCGCTCGGTAACGAGGTAAATCGTCGGTATAATTAAGCGAAAAGCTTTAAAAACGTGATGATGAACGGAGCCGCCAGCAACAGTCCATCAAAACGGTCGAGGAAACCGCCATGCCCCGGAATACTCGTGCCGGAGTCTTTGATGGCAATGCTGCGCTTAAACAGCGATTCCACCAGGTCGCCGTAGGTGCCCGTTACCACAATAATGGCCCCGACACTGTACCACTGCCAGGGTTGCAGTACGGGAGCGTAAATAGCCAGTCCGAGTGCCACCGCAGCCGAGGCTAAAGCTCCGCCCACGCTGCCTTCCCACGATTTTTTGGGCGACACCCGCTCAAAAAGCTTTCGGCGGCCAAATTTGGTACCTGCAAAATAAGCTCCAATGTCGCTGGCCCACATCAGCAGCAGGCACCCGACAACCAGCGTAGGGTGGTAAGTGCCACCCCGCAGGGCCATCACAATCAGTAGGGCAAACGGCACGGCTACGTAGATAATACCCAGAAACGTAAAGCCGATATTACTGAATGGCTTCATGTCTTTCTTTTTGTAGAGCTTGATCAGAAAGATCATCGAAGCCGCCGGGCAGATCAGGAAGTAATTGTCGAAATCAATAACGTCGGTTTCGATAAGGTAAGCCAGCAGGCAGATAAAACAGCCCACCGCTGTACCATATGCCGTCAGCGGTTGATTGCCATCAAGGCCAAGCAGCCGGTAAAACTCTAATTGGGTTAAGGCGCTGATTACGATAAACAGAAGCGCAAAGCTCCAGTCGTCGTACCAGATCGCCAGCAGAATAATCGGAACCCCCAGCATAGCGGCAAGAATCCGCTGCCGAAGGTTCGACATTTCAGCCAAACGTTGTCTCATTGTCTAAAATCAATTTGGCAATAAAAGCTTGAAATATAACATTATATACTGATTTTCAGTTTGTTAACTTCTTTTATTGCCTGTATTAGTGAAGGGTTACTGAAAAAGTTTAAATTTACAGTAGCCAGCAACCGCATACGGCGAAATTACATCACCGGAGCGGAATTTCACTATTACTACCAGCATAGACATGAAAAACCTTCAACCGGGCATGCTTCACGTGCCCTCGTACGGGCCTGTTGTGGTTCAGGAGATCACCTATCTGCGTGCTGAGGGTAATTACTGTTACGTATACGCCCGGCCCTTTATTCGGCCCATCCTGTGCGCGACTCCACTGGCCGGCTTCGCCCAGCAACTGCCCGGCTTCCTCCGTCCCCACAAAAGCTACCTCGTTAACCCCCAGCATGTCGACGCCTTCGAGCAGCGGCCGGAGAACACCAAGTGCTATCGTCTCCGGCTGAGGGGTGGGGTAGTGTTGCCCGTGGCCCGTCGGCGCATTGGGTATACGGTGGCCGAGTTGGTAGATGCCGTGGGGCCACTCTGTCGCCAGTAGCCGCCGAAGAGTCGAAATATACGGTAGGTGTCGTGCTGGCGGTGTTCATTTCGGCCTTTCGCTATGAATGAGCCATCGAACACCCCAGCCCCCAAAAAACTTACCCCGAAAGAAAGGAAGTTCGTGGAGCGGTACGCCCTGCACCTCAATGGTGCACGGGCCGCCCGGGAGGCTGGCTATTCAGAAGCTACGGCCAAAGAAACGGCGTACGAGAACCTCACTAAACCTCACATCAAAGAGGCATTGGCCCCGCTGCTGGAAGCACGGCAGATGCCGGTTGAGGAGGGCATTTCGCGACTCACCGACTGGGCAAGGGCCGACATGAGCCCGTTTGTTACAGAGGATGGCGCATTAGACCTCACAAGTGAAGAAGCCCGCGCCAATCTGCATCTGATCAAGAAAATAACCCAGGGGCCTCGTGGTATTAGCATCGAGCTGCACGACGCCAAAGATGCGGTGGTTAAGATTCTCGAAGCCCAGGGTAAGATTAATCCCGCTGGCGCCATACCGCCTGTAACTGTCAACATCATCCGGCCTGCCAAAGATGGACTTTGAACTGACCCATAAACAGGATCAGGCCTACGACTACCTGATGGATGGGCACACGACCGAGATTCTGTTTGGTGGTGGGGCGGGTGGTGGCAAGTCGGCCTTTGGTTGCGTCTGGTTGATCCAGTGCTGCCAACTCTACCCCGGCACCCGGTGGCTGATGGGGCGTTCAGAGCTCAAGATCCTCAAAGAAACGACGCTGAATACCTTCTTTGAGGTTGCGGGGCGCTTCGGCTTTCGGGGTGGTGGGATTCACTACAACTACAACCAGCAGTCGGGTACGATTCGCTGGAGTAACGGGTCTGAGATTCTGTTGAAAGATCTGAAACTATACCCGTCAGACCCAAACTTCGACAGTCTCGGTTCACTCGAAATCACGGGCGGCTTCATTGATGAGTGTAACCAGATTACCGAGAAAGCCTGGAACATCGTCAAGTCGCGTATTCGCTACAAGCTGGACGAGTTCGGCCTTATCCCGAAGCTACTGGGCTCCTGTAACCCGGCCAAAACCTTTGTGTACGCCCGGTTCTATAAGCCACACCGCGAGCGCACGCTGCCGCCTGAGCGGGCATTCATTCAGGCGCTGGTTACAGACAACCCGCATATCAGTAAGCACTACATCGCCAATCTGAATACGCTGGACAAGGCGAGCAAGGCCCGTTTGTTGGATGGTGACTGGGAGTATGATGATGACCCATCGGCTCTGATTGCCTACGATGCCATCGTGGGCCTATGGGATGCGGGCACTCTGTCCACCACGCCCACGCACATTACCTGTGACGTGGCCCGGTTCGGCTCCGACTTCACCGTCATCGCTGTCTGGGCCGATTGGGATATTGTCGAGTGGCACACGATGCCCAAATCAGCCGTGACCGAAACGGCCGCCAAAATCAATGAACTCCTGCAAAAGCATGGCCTGACGCCTAAACGCGTGGTAGCGGATGAGGATGGCGTTGGCGGAGGTGTTGTCGATCTGGTGCGTTGCCATGGCTTTATCAACAATGCCCGGCCGATGGAGGAGCGCGTACCTATCGAAGGTAAAAAGACACTCAACTATGCCAACCTCAAATCTCAATGCTACTTCAAACTGGCTGACCGCATCAACCGGGGGGCGATTCGCGTTGCGCCTGGCTGTATGTCCGTAGAGCAAAAGGAGCGGTTGATTGAGGAGCTGGAGCAGGTCAAAAAGAAGGACATCGAGAAGGACGGAAAGCAAACCGTCGTCCCCAAAGAAGAGGTGTCGGCCATTCTGGGTCGGTCGCCTGACTTTTCGGACTGTATGATGATGCGCGAATATTTCGAACTCAAACCCGCCCGACAGTGGGCCGTCGCATAATGCTAAAGGAACTGCGTACTAAACTGGCCACGGCCCTGATGCCCGGCACCTTGCCCGCTCTGCGTAGTGGGCGGCTCAATTTTATTTGGACCGGTCGGCAGGTGCAGGTATTGCCGGCCGATGTAGCTACCTACGTTCGGGCCTATACCGAGGACGATATGATTTTCTCGGTGCAGGACTGGAAAAGCCAGAAGATTGCGGCCGCTCCGCCAATGCTGTTTCAGGTCAAGGACAAGGTGAAGTTTCGCCAGTACCGGGAATTGTCGCGCAAGTGTCTGGAACAACCCAACGACCGTATTCTGGGGATTGCCCGCAAAGCGGCTCGTGAGGCTGCTCTGGAACCCGTCGACCGGCACTATATTCTCGATGTGCTGGAGCGGCCGAACCCCATGCAGACCCGTGTCCAGTTGATGTATGCACTCGCCACAATGCTGGATGTGGTGGGTACGGTGTTCGTGTACGGGAACAAGCTCGATACCGGAGTCAATAAGGGTCAGGTTCGAGAGCTTTGGCGGCTACCGGAGCTGGGCATGATGGTCGAGGGCATGGGGCTGATGTCGGGGCCGACGGTGTTTCGGGCGCTGGGCTTGAGAGAAGCAATACCGGCCGACCGGGTGATGATGTTGAAGTCATTCAACCCACTCGCCGAAATCAACGCCCAATGGCACTGGGGCCTTTCGCGCCTGGAACCCCTGCGTAAGTCTGTACTGACGAAGCACGCGGAGGCCAATGCCGCCGAGGCCGAGGCCTTCCAGAACCGGGGGGCCAGAAAACTGGTGTTTCCAAAAGGTGGAAACATCGACGATCTGGACGTAAAGCAGGTAAAAGAGGTGCAGGAGCATCTCGACGCAAAACTTTCGGGCGGGTACGGGAAAGTTATTGCGAACTCAATGGAGTTGGGCAGTATCGACGTGGGGAGTACGCTGGTCGACCTGAACATTATCGAATCGTACGACGCGATGCTGGAGAAAGTTTGCGCGGTGTATCATACCCGCAAAGAAGTGCATAGCTCGGGTAAACAATCCACCTTCAACAATCTGACCGAGGCCCGGAAATCCAGTTTGACCGACGGGGTGCTGCCCGATCAGGCACTTATCTATGATTACCTCAACGCCTTCTTCGTGGCCTCGTATAATACCGAACGGGAACAGTATCACCTCGAACCTGATCTCGATTATTACCCCGAGTTGCAGGAAGATAACGAGCGGAAGGCCAAATACCTCGACCATTTGGCCCTGACTGAAAACCAGCGGCTCGAAGCGTTCGGGTACGAGCCTCACGACCACCCCATGATGAACGTGCCGATGGTGCCCGCAGGCCGTACCCCGGTGACCGACTTCGTGCCAACTGACCCGCCATCAGGTAATGAGCCGGATACTGAGGAAGAGGACGTGTACGAAGAAGAGGCATAGCCATGTGCACCGACGGCGAAATCTGTACGCTTGAACAATTGCCCGATTAAGTTTCAATTCCACACAGGTTCGACATGGAAAGACTAAAACCCACCGTAAATGCAGAAGGCATACCAACCGGACAGCATCTTTTCTTTTGCCCCGGTTGCAAAGGTGTTCATGGCGTCAAGGACACGATTTGGGACATAACAGGAACGCCGGAGAGGCCCACAGTACGGGCATCTGTTTTGGTTCATGCTTGGGAGGGCACGGATACGCATCCGGGTCAACCGCGGTGCCACTCATTTATTACAGATGGGCGCATTGAGTTCCTGTCTGATTCTACACATGAACTGGCAGGACAAACGGTTGATTTGCCACCCTTTGACGACTGGTTTAAATGACCCCGGCCCAAAACGACCGCGAATCGCGCCAGTATGTTCGGTGGCTCCTGACTATGGAGCGCCGGTCGACGGGTTACGTGCGTCTATGGCTCCGCCGGGTTCGTGAAGCGGTGATTGCCTATCTGGAAGAGAACGGCATCATGGCGACGCTAAACAACCTGGAACGGTTGGTGCCTGCCATGGACGTACGGGCGATGCTCGGTCGCATATACCGGCAGGTGTTTCCCTCGGCCGCGACGGGGGAGTTTGAGCGGATTCGGCAGATGGTTGCCGACCAAGGAACGCCCGTACCTGAGTCGATGCAGGTAGGGTTTTTCTCGCGGGTATGGCAGGGCCGGGTGGAGTCGATGCTCATGCAGCCCGATACGGCCGCCCGGGTGACCCAGATCAGCAACACGACCCGTACCGCCATCCGTCAGGCGCTCGTCGGAGCCAACGCCGAACGGCTCGACATCCGAGCCACGGCCCGGCGCATCCGCACGGCCATCGGGGGGAAGCGGGGCGAACGGCGTAGCATCACCATTGCCCGTACCGAAACCACGCGGGCCGCCAACGCGGGCCACGAAGCCGGGGCCGCATCGACGGGGCTTGATTTGGCGAAGCGGTGGGTGGCTACTGCCGACCCACGCACACGCGACGCCCATCGGGCTATGATCGGCAAACCTGCGATTCCCAAGGAGGCCCTGTTTACGGTCGGAGGGGTGCGGATGCGTTACCCAGGTGATCCGGCCGGCGGAGCGGCCAACTGCGTGAATTGTCGGTGCCGGGTGTTGTACGTACCTGCTGGAACGCCCTACGCGCGGCCGATGGCGTTGGGGGATGACGAAGACATAATAGCCGGGCCAACAAAGCCGATCACTCGCGATATTATCAAGAAGCGGAAAGGTGTCCCGTTTAGTGAGGCTAAAACTACCGATGAAGCGGCTACGTGGGCTGAGCAGCACATTGGCGGAGAAGTAGATTATACAGGGATTGCCCCTAAAGTGGCTAATCGGATCAACAACCAGCTCTATGCTCTGAAAGTGAAATACGGCAAGAGTTATGACAGTATAGCGATTCGGTTTGATATGCAGAGGGATACTACCTTTTCGACCGGCTTGATGTATAAAACCACCAATCAGGTACAGCTGCTCATAAATGGTAACCTGTGGAGTCCGCGTAAAGCTCGTCAAACCGAGGAATACGCAGCCAGAATGGAGAAAGTAGGCTTTTTCTTCCGGGGAAGTGTGGAGTCCGCCGTAGTGCATGAGTATGGTCACTTGCTCCACCTGTCTACATTTCTGGATTCAGATATCAGCTACGAGCGAATTAATGCAAATTGGGTGCGTAGCCTGAGTAAGAAGCTATCAGAAGAGGAAAAACAGGATGCCATCTCCAAGTATGCCCGACTGGATCAGCATGAGTCCTTAGCTGAGGCATTCGTAGCCTATCACTATTTGCCTAACAGGGTCGAAAAGCTCTCGGCGCTGGAGCGGTTACTACTCAAAAAAATAGTATCTTTACCATAATGGAAAAGCCACTAAAAGACATGGGACAACGGATTCCTCCCTGCTTTCAATGTGAGCACTCGGGCGTTAAAAAGAAGCGTCTTGTGTGCCGGGCTTATCCGAATGGAGTTCCTGAGAAGTACGAGTTTGGCGAAGAGGAACATCGTACCGTTCAGCCGGATCAGGTCGGTACGTTTGTGCTTAAGCGTGATGTGTAGCGTTTGCTCCCTGGCATTATGACATCGATGTATTGTTTTAAATGCGTTCACTATGGGAAGCGGTTCACCTGTGCAGCGTACCCAAAGCGCATACCCGATGACATCTTCACGGGAAGACGCAAGCATGACACCGTGCAGCCCGATCAGGTAGGTGATCGTGTACGGGAGGTAAAACCGGAGTTGGCTAAGGTGTTTCCGGAAGGCCAGCCCGCCTTTCGTGAATAGCCCCTTCGCCAATTGCCGAAGAGTCGAATTTTAGCCCCTTTCCCCAAGGGGCTTTTTAGTTTCACCGCAACCAAATCAGGGCACACGGTGAAATTTAAATCTATATCGGGCGGGGCCGTCGATGTCGACACGCAAAAGCGGCAGGTCGTCGTTTACTTCTCCAAGTTCGGCAACGTCGACTCCGATGGCGATTTGATGTTGCCCTCGGCATTCACCAAAACGATTAAGGAACGTGGCCGCAAGGGTTCTGACTTAATCTGGCATCTTTCCAACCACCGTTCACAGCCCGAGTTCTGCCTGGGTAAACCCGATCTGGAGGTTGACACGACCGGACTCAAGGGTATCACTACGTTTCTCGATACCTCGCACGCGCTGGATGTCCTGAAAATGTATGACATGGGGCTGGTGAATCAGCACTCGGTCGGATTTCGCACCGTCAAGGGCGATTCGCGTACCACGTCCATTGGTGGGCGTTACTTCGAGATCGCCGAAGTTAAACTCTTTGAGGGGTCGACGGTGCTTTGGGGGGCCAATCCCGATACGCCGACGGTGGAGGTCAAATCATACCGAGACCTCGAAGAGCAGTTTGTCTCTCTCACAAAGGCCCTCAAAACGGGCACCTTCACTGATGAATGCTTTATTCAGTTAGAGTCCCAGTTTGCCCAAATGCAGAGTGTTCTCAAATCTCTGAAAACCACTGAGCCGGAAATTACCACTCAGCCGGATTCGTCCGATTTGCAGGCCCTTGCCCAGCGGCTTAAATCTCAATTTTCTTTTTAATCACAACCATGAATCTGCAACTCTGCATGATGATGTTGGCGGTCTTTGCTCTTTTTCTGAGCCTATCCGCCCGGAAGGGTAATCCGTCATTTGCCCTGTCGATGGCTCTTATGGCGAGCAACACAAATCCGCTCTATGAGCGTACGGCGCGTTGGTTCAATACCTCACTTGAAGACGTTGAAAAAGGCGTCAAAGAAGGCATTGATAAGATGAAGGATACCGTAAAGGGCTGGGTGGATGAACTGAAAGAGGCCGATAACAAAAAGGCTAGCAAAGATGACATCGAAGCCCTTAAAGGTGAATACAAGGATAGGTTCGAGCAGCTTCAGAAGGGTCTCGACGATCTGCAACTTGAGGCTAAACGCCTGAAAGAGTCGGATGGCTCTACGCGCACTAAGTCGTTTAAGCAGCAGATCGAGGAGCAGTTGAATGCCACGACCGCTGACGGCAAAACGGCGGTAAAGAGCCAGCTGTTGCAGAAAAACACTTCGGTGAATCTGGAAATCAAGGCAGCTGTCAACATGACCTCCTCGAATACTGTAGCCTCTGGCTCACGGATTCCGGTTTGGTCGCGTGATCCGGGCGTAGCCAAGGCTCCAGACCGGCAGCCGTTCATTACCGATCTGATCACAGTAGCCTCGCTCGGTGAAAGTGATACGGCCTCTTGGGTGGAGCGCGTTGACCGGCAGGGTGGCGCAGCCACGACGGCAGAGGGTACCAAGTACGCCCAAATCTCGACCAGCTATCAGGAGTTCAGCCGTTCGGCCGAGTTCATCACGGTGTTTGCCAAGTTGTCTCGTAAGAACCTCAACGACATCGACTACCTGATGGGTGAGATTCAAAGCGAAATCATCACCTCGCTTGAGTTGAAGGCTGACGAGCAGGTGTTTAAGGGTGACGGCACCTCGCCCAACCTGAAGGGCATTCTGGAGTATGCAACGGCGTTTGCCAAGCCAGCCGGTTTGCTGGCTGTTGCCGATGCCAGCTACTTCGATGTACTGGCCACAGCGGCTACGCAGGTGTACAACAACCTGTTTACGCCTACGTACATCGTCATGCACCCGACCGATTTGCTGGCGCTCAACCTCAAGAAAGACGCTAACGACGTGTACGTGATGCCGCCATTCTGGGACATGAACGGACGCCGTATTTCGGGCCTGCCAATTGTGCAGAATGTAGGGGTAACGCAGGGTAGCTTCTTAGTGGGTGATTTCACGCAGTCGATCTTCAAAGTGCGCGAAGGGATTGAGTTGAACATCTACGACCAGAACGAGGACGATGCCGTGAAGGGCTTCAAAACCATCACGGGAACCATGCGCGGGGTTCACTACATCAAAGGGCCCAGCACGAAGGCGTTTGTAAAAGGCACCTTCGCGGCTGGTATCACGGCGCTGCTGGCCTAATCGCTCATGAAGACGATCACCACAACGGGCACTCTCGAACAGACGGGAGTGCCCGAAAACACAACGGTGACGGTGCCGGACTGGATCGCTGACAGCTACATCGCCGACGGTGTTGCTTATCTGGCAGAGGAAGAGATTCCTGAGCCGGATGAGGAGCCAGAACCGGATGGAGAATCGGAGCCGGATGAGGAACCTGCACCGGAGCCAGAGACCGAACCTGAAAAAGGTGAACCTGCACCGGATCCTGAGAAGGCCACTGTCGAAGAGAAGCCCGAAAAGTGTAAAAAAGCCTAAGAATGACCGTTCGCATGACTCAGCAGCTAACCATAACGCCCACCAGCACAGCGGATGCTATGGCTACGACGCTGCTGCCGTCGCTGAAGGGTTTGCTTTCGATTGACTTCAACCAGCACGACACCCGGTTAACGGCTTGCCTCACCGCAGCTATTAACCGGGTGAGTAGCTGGACAGGGGCGACGCTGATCCCCTCGACGGCGGTACTGGTTGTGTCGACTCCCATAGCCTGGCGGATTCCGGTGGTTCCCTTTGTGGCCGTTACCGGGGCCGAACTGGACGGGGTGACACTGACAGACCTCGCGCCGTATGCAGGTGGCTACATTCCAGATATGCCCGTTGGTTCGGAGTTGAAGCTGACTGTAACCACTGGTTACACGACGCTGCCGGGTGATCTGGCCGAGGCTATTTGTTTACTGGCCGGTTCGCTCTTCGATAATATACCCCGTGAGTGGAAAACACTCGCGCGGGCCTACCGAACCGTCACATGGGCAAGCTAACCGAACCGATACAAATTGTGCGGGCAGGTACGGTGCCCGATGGAGCCGGGGGCTTTCTGGCGGGTGCTGATGTCACGGTGTTTTCGGGTCTGTTTTCGGTGAAACGCCGAAACGGCACGATGACCGCCGAGGGCTTTAAGCCCTATCTGAATCCTCGCTACTCGTTTACGGGGTATGTACCGGCTACGATTCAGTTGCATGTGGGCGATGTGATTATTTACCGGGGTGAGCGGCTGGGGCTAATTGCGCCACCGCTGCTGAGTGACGACCGTCGGCAGCAGACCCTTGAAACCCAATCGCTGACACCATGATGCGCCTGAATGGACTGGACAATGTGCTTCGTTCGTTTCGTGGGGCGGGCCGTACCCTTCGACAGGAAGCGGCTAATCTGGCTGAGCGGGCGGGGCGCAACATTGAAGCGGAGGCCGTGCTAAATGCGCCCGTCGACACGGGTAAACACCGGCAATCGGGCAGCTACGAGCCCACGAATAACGGCATGGGGGCGAAGGTGAGTTTTTCGATGGCTTACTCCCCCTACCTCGAATTTGGTACGGGTGGCCTGGTAAATGTGCCGCCCGGATTCGATGATCTGGCCTCTCAGTTTCGGGGTGCAGGAGGTCGGCAAATCAATCTACCTGCCCGGCCCCACCTGATACCCGCCTTTCTTAAGCACCGCGAAATCTACTACAACGACCTGAAGCGCCTACTCGCCCGACTATGACCGACGCTGGTTTTGCCCTCGCTGCTGCCTACGCGACCCTACTGGGCGGGTTGACCTACAACGGAAAGTCGGTAGTCCTCTACAGCTTACAGGCTCCCGACAACGCCGTAGCACCCTACATCATTCTGGGGCCGTGGGTGAGCGTGCCGGCCGGGACAAAAGACAGTTTCGGTCAGACCGGAGAGATTACGCTTGACGTGGTAACCCGGTTCACGGGACCTGTCAGCAAAAAACCGGCAACGGACATTGCTAACCTGGCTACGGCACTCATTACGCCGTCACCGGGCAAAACGGGACTATCGGTCGCGGGATTCAATGTAGTTCGGGTGCAGGTAGTGGGTACGCGTGATATGCCGCAACTGTTGGACACCGATACGGTAGTCCGGAAAATCATTACTGTGAGTCACACACTTAACCAAGTATAATCATGGCAGAGAAATTAAATGGTACCCTTGTCCGACTTGAAGTTGAATCGGTAACGCCCGGTACCTGGCTGCTGGTGTCCGAAGAAACGAGCCAGACTGAGCGGCTGAACGTGGACAAAATCGACGTAACCAGCAAAGACAATGGCGGCTGGCGTGAAGAGATTCCGGGCCTGAAGTCGGGGGAAAACACGTTCGAGGTACTGGTTGACCGGGCTACCTCGGCGGGCAAAATCAACTACTCGGCTCTGCGGGCCATGCTACTGTCGCGTGAGATCAAGAACTGGCGTATCCGCATTGATGCCACGCAGGATATTGGCGTGACCTTCAAGGGTTTTTTGACCTCGTGCGAGACGACCGCCGAAATGGAAACCGCTTACCGGGCTTCACTGGGTCTGTCAATCACCACGCAGCCAGTAGAGGGCAACCTGACGGCCTAATTCGTTCTAAACCGGGGGTTTTTGGCTGATTCGTATGGATTTGCCGGAAACCCTTTTTTCGTATCTCACTATGAATAATATCGTACAGGCCGGTTCACATACCCTCGCCTACAACGTACTGGCTACCCGCCATTTTGCGCGGGCTTTTAACCTCTCCACTGATCCGGCCCAAATCATGCGGTTTGTGTCAGCACTCCACCCTGATGAGTACATGATTGAACTGGTACGGGCGGGATTGGAGGGCTACGCGAAGACTCAGAACAAGTCCGCTACCTATACTGAGTGGCAGATTGTGGAAATCATCAACGCAGGAACACCAGAGCAGGGCGTAGAGATTTTCGACGCCTTTGTGGGATCGCTGTATCGGAAAACAACAGAGGAGGCCCGGCGCATCCGGCTGGAAATGGAAGCGGCATTAGCTGCCAATCCAGAGCCTACCCAAGAAACGGAGCCAGACCCAAACGCCGAACCCCAGTCTGGCCCAGCTGGGGAGAATTAGAAGATAAAGCCTTTCGCGTGGGCCTGCTGCCGGATCAGTTCTACACGATGGGCTACGGGCAGGCTATCGGCTATATCATCGCCCGGCAGGAGGTCGCACACGAGGACTGGGTGTCGATGATGAAAGGGGTCCGGATTCTGGCAACTGAAATCTACAATCAGGACCGCAAGCGACGCATAAAACCCGAGCAGTACATGAGCCTGCCCGGTGAGGAAAGTCCGTCGGTAAAGCGGGCCAAATCACGTCAGGACATGACGCCTGAGGAAAAACGAGAAGCCCTCCGGCAGTTTGCAGCCGGGCTGGCATATACCAACACGACAACGTAATTAGCTATGGATGCCCGCAGTCTATCAGTAGCATTAGGGCTCGACGACCGGCCCTTTGCGCAGGGTCTTAACCGGGCCTCGCAAAACCTGTCTCAGTGGGCAGGCCGGATGCAGCAGACCGGTAGTCGGGCGCTCGGCCAGTTGTCGAGTAACATGAACGGAGCGAGCCGTAGTGCTCGTAACATGGGGGCGCAACTATCGGCCGGATTCGGTGCGCCAATGAACTCGCTCGGCGGGCTGATTACCCGTTTAGGGGGACTCTACTCGGCGTTCGAGTTGGCCAAGCGCGGCCTGACGATTATCAGTGACCTCAACCGGCTGGAGCGTGGCTTACAGGCGGTATCCTCATCGACGGAGGATTTTAATCGCTCTCAGGCATTTGTTCAGGCAACAAGCCAGAGCCTTGGTCTCGAATATCAATCCCTCACCAAAGCTTACGTCGGGCTGAAGGCGGCCACCATCGATACGGCCATCGAAGGGGCGCAAACCGAAAAGATATTCACGGCGGTAGGAAAGGCATCGGCCGCATTGGGGTTGACCACGGAGCAAACCGAAGGTTCATTGCTCGCGCTCCAGCAAATGATGTCGAAAGGCACCGTGTCGGCTGAAGAGCTACGGGGGCAACTTGGTGAGCGTTTACCGGGAGCATTTCGACTGATGGCCCAGGGGCTGGGTGTCTCCGAGAGCAAACTGGGTAAAATGCTCGAACAGGGGCAGGTGTTGTCAGCGGTGGCCCTACCCAAACTGGCTGAGCAGCTCGAAAAAACCTACGGGGCCTCGGCGCAAAACGGACTTAAGGGCATGGCTGGGGGCTGGTCAAAAGTGACCACGGAGGTTCAGCTATTACTGAAGGCTTTAGACAACAAGTTGGCTATTGATGAATTCTTCGGGTCAATCCTGACGGGGCTAGCCAACATGACAAGCCAATTGGGTAACCTTATTCAGTCGACATCGTGGAAGGAGTTTACCGATCTACTGAAAGGCCGAATGTCTATCGGCGAGTTAGTGGACTCCGCTGCTGTACAGGGGTACAACCAAAAAGAGCGTAATAAGGCCCTTTCCAGCTTCCGGTCAATGTCACCCAAGGAGCGACAGGCTGAGATTAAAAAGTTGCGCGACGACCTGGAGACCTCTCAGCAGATGGTCAACACGATTGCCACCAAGCCTTACAATGCTGCCAGCGAAAAGCGGGCGATTGAGCTGGAGTCGTACAATAAACTGACAGGTCAAAAACTGAATGACCTACAGTGGGAAGATGAGGAGCTTCGTAAACAGGAGGCTATTAATGCTGCACGCTTAAAAAACGCTAAAACAGGTGGTGGTAATAAGGCAGCTGATAAAGCCGTCTATGTCCCTAAATCTGGTTATGAGGGATTAGTCACTGAGCGAAACCGGTTAGAGGGCCGTATTAATGACATACAGTCGACGGGTTCAAAAAACCCGAAGATCATGGCCGAGTTGCAACTGTTGCAACGGGCTTTCTCGGCCGTTGATGCCCAAATCAAGGAGATCGATGAGAGCTGGCAAAACTTCGAGAATCGGGGGGCTGAATTAGAAATTACTATTCGGCCTGACGGGGTGGCTACTGAACTACTCGGTTTTCGTGGTCAGGCGGGTGGTGCCAACTTCCGGCCCGGCGATACGTCAATGGGTCAAACACGGCCGATTGGGACGATGCCCAAGATGCCGACCGCTGAGGAGTTTCGTAATAACGTAAAACCCGACCTCAGCGCAGAACACCTGCGGCAATGGCGAGAAGTAGAAGCGCAAAAGGCGCAGTCGTACCGGGTCATTGACCGCTCATTCATGGCCGAAGATGCGGAAATAGTTAAGGCCCGGTTTGATCAGATTTACGATGCGGTGATTGCGGGTGGTGGCAGCATTGAGGATGCCATGCGGAAAGCCAATGAGGTGGTAACCAACTCAGGCGAAGCACTCCAGCAAAATCTATCGGGAATCCTGCAAACAACGGCCGCCGATGCCATGGCTGGCTTTGGGGAGCTGCTGGGCGGTATGCTTATGGGAGTTCGTTCGCTGGAAGAACTGCCTGCTATGATCGGGAGGCTATTTGGGCAGATGGCCAAGCAGATGGGTAAAGCCATGATTGCTTTTGGTACGGCGGGTATTGCCGCCAAAGCGTTTTTGGCTAACCCCGCCGGGGCTATCGTGGCCGGTATTGCCCTGACAGCACTGGGCGCCATGCTGGAGGCATCGATGCAAAGCTCGATGCAGTCGGGTATGAGTAGCGGCTTGCCTAAGTACGCATCGGGCGGGGTTTTCGATTCGCCCAGTGTTGGTCTTTTTGCAGAGTATCCGGGAGCTCAATGGAACAAGGAAATCGCGACGCCTGAGAAATTAATGGGGTCGGTGTTTCGTCGGGAGCTGGTCGATTACGGCATGATGCACAACGGGACGGCAGAACCTGGGCGCAGGAGTGTCGATGTACGCATTGCACCAGTTGAGGTGAAGGCCAATGCACATGAAATGAAGTGGATGCTGCAACAGGTTGACGAAACCCAAAACGACATATACGGATGATAGCGGGCTACGGACAACAATATACTATGCCGTTCCGGGCACGTCCGCTGACGTCTGACGTGGCCGATCTGGGGCAGTTGTATCGCGTTCAGTTTTTCCGGAGAGGGTACTCGGGTACTGTTACCGAACTGACGGCTGGTAGGGAGCCGTGGATTGAAGAAACTGAGGATAAGCTAATCGGCGTAAAAGCCAAGCTGATTCGTATCGGCGTAATCTGCCAAACGGTCGATCTGGCGTCATTCTACGCCGATAATGACCGCGATCTGCTGGTTGTGTTGCAGGCGCAGCAGAATAACTCGTTTGTAACGATATCCTCGGGTTGGCTCAACCCGTTCGATGCAACAGAGCCCTATCAGGAGGCCCCCTACGCTATGACCTTGACGGCCGCTTGCGGTCTGGGTTCATTGCAGGATTTCCCGCTCTATCGGTACCCGAGCCGGGTGGCATATCCTGAGCCAATAACGGCCCATGAATTACTTTACAATTGTCTGGAATGGGTAGGCTACCCCTTACCGCTACGGAGCTGGACGGGTCGGTACGAGGAGTCGATACTCGTGAATGGTACTGACTACCCGGCTGATACGGTTGATCCGTTGCAATACGTCAAAATTGACCCGCGCCGGTGGCTGCGTACTGACGGTACCTACGAATCATGTAAGACGGTACTCGATAATCTGTGTACGGATTTCGGCGCTGTGCTGGTGCAGCAGCGGGGTGTCTGGTGTTTCCTCTCGCTCGACGCACGAACCTCGCCCCAGAAGTGGCACGAGTACAGCGCATCCATTGTCGCCATTCCGGCGCTGGTGCTTGAGCCTAACAATTACCAGTCGGGCGGAACGGGCGACATGCGTTGGGAGCCCAGCACATCAGTCGGTATCGTAGCGCCAAAAAAAACCGTTATCCTCAATTATGATTACGGTAATCCCACCAACCTGGTACGCAATGGCGATTTTTCATCACAGGGCGCTAACTGGACAGTTAACCAGTTGCCGGGTAAAACGGTGCAGTTTGAGGGTGACGGAGAAGCTGATAACTCGTTTCGGGTCCGGGTATTTGGGCAGTCCTCCGCGGGGGAATTGTTGCCAGCTCAACCGGGCGAGTTTGAGGTAATTGCAAGCCTGCGGCAGAGTATCAGCATGATTCGTGGTTCCCGGCCGGCCGTTTCACAGGGGAGAGGCAACGGGGCAATCTATATTCAATCGGATGTGCATACCCTGAAGCTGTCGGGCGTGTTCGTCAACTTCTTCACGGCCGGGGCCAAAGTGGCTGTATCGGCAGCGATGAGCGACGGTACGGTATACTGGTTGCAATCGGACGGTAACTGGCGGACTTATATCGGTGCTCGTTCGCTGACCCTTATTTTCGTCAATACGTGGCAGAATAACGGCAATACGGAAGCCCGGCCCACAAAGGGCGAAACGTTTGACCTGACCTCCTCGCCGGTACCAGGTACGGGTAACTATACCCTTCGTATTGATCTTTTTGCGGCCGAACCTATTGTACCCTCGCTGGGTAACGGGGTTCGGTCAATCACCTACCGGGACATTCGTATATCGTTGAATGATGGGACGGTAATCCCGCTAAAGGGTGAGAGCTGGACGGTGCGGGCCAATGTAGGTAGTAATGACCGGCTACGGCGGGAGGAGCTGTCTATGGTGCTCGGCGATCAGATTGCCCTCTCTACTACATCACCGCAGGCGCTCCGCTACGGGGCTATGCTCAGGCTGAACGGTACACCGACTAAGCGGTGGTTACTGAACGGCCGACTCGACCGGTTTCAGAAACTGACTGGCTGGAGCCTACTGCGTTGGCTGTCGCCCAAGACCCGGCGAATGACCGGCGGGGTACACCTGACCAATCCTGCTCAACGAGAACCCGGGCCGCTGTCAGTGTATAGTGTCGCTGACATGAATCCGCCATACGCGGGAATACCAACCCGGTGGACTTGGGATGTGCGGATGCGGCTGAATCGTGTGACTCTGCATGAGCTACCAATTTCACTCATTGATGAAACGTTTCGCGGTAGCTATGAAACTCCGGACGGTGTTCTCGTGCCTATCGTCGAGCCCGCTGATACTACACAGCCTGTGCCTATTCCCCCCAACTACACCCCGCGTGGTGGGAGCGGTAGCACCACGACGACCACTGGCACTACCGGGGTTGGAAAGCTCCTTGGTGCAGTCCTAAAAAAACTTATCGGCCTCAAAGCTACACCACTACCCCAGTAATGATTCACTACAAACTTGAAGCGACCGAGCAACCCGGCGACATAGAGTACGCGCTATCGGACGATCTGACCCTTGCCGGGGTTCAGGACGTATCCGTCAAGACCCTGCCCGAATGGACTACAAAAAGCGACGGCTCGCCCATCACGGGCGGGGTTACTTACCGGGTATTCTGGCGGATTGTCGGTGATGACTGGCGGGAGGAGCAGTATGAGGATCTGTATATCCCACCCGACCCGGAAACGGTGGACGTGGTGGGTAAGACTCTGCAAGCCTCCCAGCCGCCTACCGTCGGGGCGGGACAGGTCACCTCGATTGCCGCCTGGGTGGATGCTACTACCTCGGAAGGGGTAGCCGTGAAAACGCTCGGCGAGGTGGCTATTGACCTGATTACCGATCAGGTAGCCGCTAAAGTGGATCTGCCCACGGCTACGACGCTGTTCAACTCCATCAGCATAGCGGGCATTTACACCCGTATTTCAGTCGACCGGGTGAATGGCTTTGCGCCGGGGCAACCTATCACGGCCCACAAAAACGGCACGTACTACGGGCTGTGGACAATCAACTCAGTAAGCGAGTCGGAAAAAACGCTGCTGCTCACCCCCATCACGGGCGGAGGCTACGCGGCCGTAGCGTCCATACCATCGGGCTCGACGGTCGCCCTTACGGGCTGGGTCGGTATGCAAGGGGCAACAGGTACAGCGGGTACAAACGGCTGGGTGCCGCAACTCGGTGTAGTGGCCGATGGGCAGCGGAGGGTGTTGCAGGTGGTCGACTGGACCGGTGGCACCGGGGCTAAGCCCGCAACGGGCAGTTACGTAGGAGCTACGGGGCTGGTGGGGAGTCTGGCCTCGGCGGTGGACATTCGCGGTCCACAGGGGCAACAGGGCTTACCGGCCCCCGTGGTGCTGGCTACGGGGCTGGATGGTATCGAGGCTCCAACGGTGGACAGTACCCATACCGTTACCGTCGATACAGCGGCCAATCTCTCGCCCGGTATGGTGCTCGGTTGTTTGCCCATTGGTGGGGAGCCGGTCTATGAAACGTTCAAGGTATTGTCCATTTCGGGGACGAGCGTAACGCTGCAATGCCTCGGATCGGGGGCCGGGCCGTCGGCTGGCTACCTCTCAGAGGTGAGTTTTATACTGGCCGGGATGCCCGGCATGAACGGAGCCGACGGGCAGGACGGGGCCGATGGGAGCGATGGAGCTGACGGGGCACCCGCGCCCGTGATTCTGGCCCTGACGGGTTCGGTAATGAACGTGACGGCCGTGGGTGATACGGGGCTGGTGACCGTGGATACGGTGGCCTACCTTACGCCCGGTATGGTGGTGCATTGCGTGGACGGGAACGGCGTGTTTTACGGGGTTTTGCGGATCTCATCGGTGAATGCCGGTACGCTCTCGGTGGGGTATGAGTACCTCGGCCGGGGGGGCGTTGGGCCCGTGGTGAATATCGGGGCACCGGTTCGACTGGTGACGGGGGGCGCGCCGGGCGTGGCCTTTGGGCGCATGTTTAGCCTGGTCAATGCGGGTGACAACTGGAATAACGTCCGTACACCGGGCGTGTATCAGGTGGTATCAACGGTGGGCTGGGGTGTGACCACCTTACCGCGTCGTTTATCTCCTGCGGGTACACTTGATGTGCGGCAAAGCCGGGACACCATTACCCAGACCTACACCGACATGTACGGAAGTGTAGCCATGCGGAGTTGTTACGGCTTTGCCGGGTCAGGCTATTCCTCTGGCGATGCCTGGTCGATCTGGCAGTACCTGACACCGGGCTCCCCCTCGATTATTCAGGGAACCGAGGAGCCGACCCAGACGATTCGGCGGTACGACCCCAATGCGCGATTTGGGTCTGGTCCGTACTCGTATTACGAGGAAAGTACGGGTATGTGGTGGTTTGTGATGCGGATGGTGCATGACAACGGCACGCTGTTTTCGGGCTTTTGGGCCGTCGAAATCTGGGAGCCCATGTTTGCCGCTCAGCGCATGATGAGCCGCAAACGTTGGTATTATGATGGCTCCGGCTGGACGGAGTTTGTCTCGGTGTATGGAGCAAACAACCCCCCACCCACACCTCGTCATGTAGAGCAGCTATGGGTGGCCGCTACCGGTCATAAACATATCTGTACTCTGCCTCCCAATACGGCGGGTACGTACGACAGTGTACATATCTCGGGGGTTATCGGGGGCTGGGAGTCGGCCAACAAAACCCACATCGACCTGTTCCTCTCCAATCGGGCCGCCTTGACCTATTCGTACACCCTGCGGGGGCCGAACGTGTCGACGCGGTTGGCTGCGTTTCAACATGCTGACGGGTCGGTATCGGTGTGGGGGGTAGGTAGCTCCGGCTTTTCGACCACGAACCTGAGCGTACACGGGCAGCAGATCGCCTACGCGGCCAATTTCGACGCGGCTCCCGTAGTCGATGCTCCCGCCGGAGCTACGCTCGTCTTTGATTCGGGCAGCCCTGACACGTTCCCGCCCCAGATGTGGATTCAGTCCGACCGGATGAGTGTACGCGGAGGGCGGTCCATTGCGGCCGACCGGTTCTATGCGTTCAATACGCGGAATCTGGACAATGCCGACCTGCAAAACCGGACGTTTGGCGTTTTGGTGGAGTCGGACACGACCAAAGAATACGTCCGGATGTCGCTCGGCCAATTAAAGTGGGCGATGGGGGTGAGTGTAGCGCCTATTCCGCCCCAGTCGGGTACGCCCACCACGGCGTTCACCATACCGGTGGGTGGCTACTTCACCGACCCCACCGGGCACCCGCTTACGTATTCGCTCGATGGGCCGAGCGGCCTGAGTATTTCGGCGAGTACGGGCGTCATTACCGGTACGGTATCTACGCCGGGCGTGTATCAGGTCGGTGTGACAGCAACGGATATTATGGGCCTCTCGGAGAGTACCCAGTTTCAGCTCACCATTGCCGGTACGGCTACGCCCGGGTGGAGTGCCGCCTACACCTACGACACAAATACCCAGTCGGTGACGGCCTTCGTGCAGTCGATCACCAATGATGAGTTTGAGGTGCTACTCGAACCCCTCAGCGGGCAGACGTGGCCGAACCCTGACACCTGGCGCACGCTTGTAACGGGGCAGTACAGTCTCACGCTGGGCAATTATAACCGGCGCTACATCTATCCGCCTGCGTTTGCGGGTGGCATTGCGATTACACAGGGCAACTGGCGGATAACGATTCGCCGGAAAACCCTCACCACGGAGTCCATTACGGGTATTATCGCCCTCGGTAGTACCAATAGTGAGGTGGCGCTCACCACGGGCGGAGGAGGCAACCAACCGCCCGTCGTGCCGGGCTTTTCGGTACCGCCTGCGGTGGTGGGCCAACCCTACAGCTACACGTTCCCAACCGCATCCGATCCCGATAATGACCCGCTCACCTATGCCATTACGGGCGGGGCTATTCCGGGGCTATCATTCAACCAATCGACGCGCACGCTCTCAGGTACACCGACCACGGCTTCCAACTACAATCGTGCCTATCGGGTATCGGACGGGGTGGCTCAGGTAGATTCGCTGTTCACCCTGCAGGTCAACTCGGCGGGGTCGGGTGGCCAGTTCACCATACCCTCGTTTACCCTGCCCGCTGCGGTGGTCGGGCTACCCTACAGCTTTACCCTCCCGGCTGGGGTGGGTGGATCGGGCGTGCTCTCGCATGGGCTCCTCGGCTCTCTGCCTCCGGGCATGTTTTTCGATCCGATCACGCGGAGGCTCTACGGTACTCCGCGCGGGCCGAACAACGGACAGTTTGGGTTGACCTATCAGGCCACGGCCACCGGGGGCGGAGGGGGTGGTACGACGCTGCCCTACGGCTTCGATTACAGCATCCCACCCTCCTCGATTCCTCCGGCCGACGGGCGCGTGGTGTTCACGGGGCAGCAGGGGCAGTATGAGCGGTGGCTCGATCAGGGCGGGGCCATCTCGTTCGGTGCGCGCCGGGTGGGCGGGGTAACTCGCTCGAACATGGTCAACAACTTCGACACGGGTCGGCAGGTGGTGATCTCCCTCCGCTCAGGGATGCAGAACCCCAACCCACCGGGCTACACGAAGCCACCGGTATGGGGTGGTGCATCCTACAACCCCAATGAGGGCGGGGATTGGAGTGACACCGGTAGCCTCATTCTGGATTACGGGTTTGATTCTAACACCCAGACAAGCTACCACAAAGTACAGCTCCTCAACTTCCCGCTCGATGGCTACCTCTGCGGGGTGTTCTACGAGGTGTGGACGCGTCTGGTAACCGTGAACGGCCGGGAGGGCCTGCGGAGCTGGTACCGGATCACGGTGGACCGCTCGAAGGATGCCGTACCGGATACGGGCTATTACGCCGGTCAGGGGCAAGAGTTTCCCTGTGTGCATTTGGAAATGCCGTACCCAAACCTCGCCTTCTACCTCGGTGAGCAGCCGTGGACGGGCGGAGGTATTACGACCGTGAACCTCACGCAGGTGGAGCAACCCACCCGGCCCCTCGGCGAGAACTGGGCCGCTGGTGGGGCGGGTGACAACTGGCTCGGCATCGTGGGGCCTCATGCCTGGACGATTGCCGGTCGGCAGATCGTGGACGGGGCCAACCCGACGAGCAACGTCATCTACTGGAACAACGTCGTACGGCGGAACCTGCCTCGCAATGGGGTATTCTACGGCACGTTCGATGTGGTCATGTCAGCGAACCCGGAGGGCGTACGCGAGTATGCAGCAGGTTATACCGGTTCCCGGCCCGATGCGCGCCCACGGCTCGATTTCAGGGGCTACACGCGCTGGCAAAACTGCTCGACCGATAACGCCTATCTGGCCGATGAGGGCGAGACGGGCGCGCTGATCGTTACCCACCTCAACGCCCAACCGCGCCTGTTTTTGCCCGAGGGGCAGTATAACGCGAGCGATATGGGTACGCTTTACGTGCGGATGCGGCTTACGGGGGCTAATACGCCCACCACCCTCCATGTACAGTGGACACGGGCGGGTCAGTCGCCGGGCGATGCCGCCGGGCAAGCCAAAGCGTTCACGGCCTCGACGAGCTGGCAGACTATCGCTATTCCGCTGGCTGGTACACCGGGCTGGACGGGTAAGATCAATGAGCTGTCGATTCAGCAGTACGGCCCTGAAAATACGCCCGTATCGGGCCGGGGCTGGGAGTTTGAGTTTGTGAGCTTCGAGGATATAACCAGCACCCCCGCCGTGAACAGTACGGGGGGAGGCAGTAGCGAAACGGTGTCGGTGGCCAAAACCCTCGTGGTGCAGGGCTGCTCGGATTACCGGGATATTTCGGCGGAGGCTACGCACGCCTTCATTGCTCACAACTACTGGAATTACAGCCAATCAACACCTATCGCTCAGGATGGCTCATGGCGCAATCGTTCGTTTGTGAGCCTACAGGAAGCGCAGCAGGAAGTATTGAAAGGCTACCCCACGGGTGGGCAATTAATTGCGTTCTGGCCGGTGGCGGCATCGTCGGCTACGCTGGCGGTAGGGGTGCGGGTGCGGGGTAGTCGAAACCCGGATACAGCTAATTCACTCTATCCGATTGAAGCGGGATTGCATGTGTATGACATAGCCGATACAGATACGAATGTAACGGGCGGACCCACCACCACCTCGTTTAAGTGGTTCCGTACCGACTCATGCGGGTATATCACCGAAATGGGTACGTGGACCAAACCCACCGCGCCAACGGGCAGCAAAGTGGGCTTCTCGACCAACCTGGCTAAACTGAACGTGCAGGTAGTGGCCGGGCCGACATCGGACGAGTTCGGCCTCTCGAACCTCTCCAATCCGGGCTATGGGTTCTACCGCTTCGACGGAAACGGCAAGCTGGGCGAGAACGAACGGAGCTGGATCAGCTACAACCAACTCAGTACGGTGTTCTTCGAGCGAGACGGCCTACCGCTGCTGGTGGAGTGGTCATCGACCAAAGCCCTGAATGGTGAGTACGCCTGTCAACAACTAATCGTCTACCCCTAATGGCAACGCTAAACGGTATCTGGCGGGCTCCGGCCCTGCTGTGGGGGTACATCACCTCCTACGTCGATTTCGGGGAGCCGTTCACGCTCCAACCCGGTCAGGACATGTGCCTGATCTACCGGCGGGCCGACCGGACCAATGCGGCCCACAAAGCGAAGGGCATTACTCTCAACTACCAGAATGCGGGTAGCCCAGACGTGACGGTGAATTGGGACGAGCGGGCCACCATCGACGCGGGGGGTGGGTTGTTTGCGGCAATGGGGGGTGATCCGGTCGTACCGATCCCGTGGTCGGCGGGCGGGGTGAATTATCCGGGCTGGACCAAACAGGCCCTCGACAGTCAGCTCGGCGGTATGTTTTCAACCCCTCGCGCCAAACGCATTACCACGGAGATCGTGGAGCGGCTCTCGCACGATACCGACGGGCAGCAGGGGGGCGCGGTCTGGGGTACGTTCATCGAGAACGGGCAGGTAAAAACGAAGGGGATGGGTATTGGCGAGTGGAACGCATCCCCACAGGCCGGTTGGATGAGTGAGCGGATTGCCCAGCTCGTGCGGGGCTGGGGCGGAGGAGCCGAGTATTACGGGGAGTATGCGGGGCATCTCAACCTCGGCCCCTTGCTGTTCAACGATACGGGCCAACTACGGGCGGCTCTCACCGGCTCGGCCTTGCAGGTCGCGCGGAACAATCCTTTGTTTGGCGACGGGTATTATTCGCGTTCGTTCTACCTCCACCGGTCGGGCTGCGTGAAAGGGTACGATGCCGGGGATCAGGATAAGAACCGGGCCACGCTGCTCGCCCTCCTGAACTTCGAGGTGGACAGCAAGGCCAAAGCGCAGGCTGGCATCACACACCGGCACATGGCTATTTTCTTTCCGGGTTATCAGGAGACGTTGGGCGAAACGAAGTATAGCGTAACCTACACCTACCAGACATCGGACGGGGGCACCGTTACCCGGCCCACCTTCCCCCAGTACAGCTACCCCATGCAGATATTTGTCATGGTGTACGCCCTCTCATTGGGCTATCACCTGTTTGCCTGGGAGTCGGCCGAGCGGTTTGGCTCCAACCCGGACAATGTGATTGCAGAGGGTCAGGTCGGTATGCAGTACTCGGGCCCACCGCGGACCCGCTACCCCTCGGTGCAGTTCTACACCGAGGCCGCTGTCGGCTTTCCGGCCAACCCGCAAAGCGGCTATGACCTGCCGCTACTGGCGGGGCACATGTACAGTAAGTGCCGGGAGAAAACGGGCGATGAACTGTCATGGGGGGCGCATAGCACGAACTGGCACGGGTCTACGGCCGTAAACGGGGTGGTGCCTGCTGACTACCTCGTGGATCGGCTGCAAAACACCGGGCAGGGTCTGTTTTTGCTGGGTCGGCTGGTGAACGAACGCTCGTACGTGTATCTGTCGATGCTCCCACCGGGGCAGCGGGAAACGGTCACGCTGAACCTTGTGGGGGGCACCCATACGTTTGTGGCGCGCGGAGGCAGAATATACTCGGGCTATCTGACGGTGTAGCAGGAGGGTACTCGCTGCCTTATAGTCGAATTATCCCACTCGGTCGATTGCTCCCGACCATATTCGAAACACAATGAACGAATTACTCAAACAGTTAGCGGCCGTACCGCCCGAACTCTGGTACGCGCTGGGCATCATTGCCGGTACCACCGCGCGCGGGTTTCGGGAAGAAGCGGTTAGCCCCGGCCGGGCCGTCACCGAATGGTTTACGGGTGCGGTGGGTGGGGCTGCCCTGCTGCTGATTGTTATAGGCTGGAAAGAGCCAAATACGATCATTCTGTATGGTTTGGCTCCGATATGCGGCTACTCAGGCAACTGGGCACTGGATTTGGTTGCCCGCAACCGGGAGCGGGTTAGTGGCCGGATCATGGACATGATTGATGCCAAGCTGGACGCCAAGGACGAGAGTAAACCACCTAACAATCCATAAGATATGCTTGCGTTTTTCATTGCTGGGCTTGCGCTGCTCAGTATCGTAGCCACCTATACGGAGGTGGCCCAAATGTCGGGGAAGATAGGCACGCAGGCCCTGCGGCTGATTCCGCCGGTTCTGATCTACTTAGCCCTGTTTCTGGCCTTCACGTACGTGCCCGTGCTGCTGGAGGTGTCGGTGCTCTGCTGGCTGGGGTACGTGCTGGTACGAAGCAGCTGGACGGTTTTGCAGGGGTATCTGGCCGTACGAACAGGCGAACCCGGCCAGCGGAGTGCGTGGCTGCGCTCCATTCGGTATGCGCCCTACCTGCTGGGTATTCTGCTGGTGGTGTATGGCGTGACGGTGTATCTGGGCCGGGTCAAAAGCCCGATTGCGCCTAAACCCGAAGCCGTGCCAGTTGAGCCGGTACGGGTACCCAAATCACAAAGTGAACAAGACGATGAACGAACATGGAACGAACTGGAAAGCGTACGGCCCTGATGGGAATATCCCTGCTGATGGCGATGCAGGTGATGGGGCAGGACTGCACCGAATGGAAGCGCCGACATGCCCGTGCCGTGCATGTCTTGGACTCGACCCGTGCCGTGGGCAGGCGCTTACTGACAGCGAAGGACAGTCGGATTGCAGAACTGGAGCGGCTGTCGGATAACCGGATTGCGGCTGCGCTACGGCAGTCGGTTGAAGTGCGAAGCCGGCACGAGGCTCTCGTCGGCTGGCTGAAAACGGAGGCTCTGACCAAACGCTTTTTGGGCTGGGGGCGTAAACGGGCGATACGGAAGGAATTGAAACGAATGGGAGCCCTGTAATATGAAGCCGCTTACCATCGACATACTAACTGCCTGCGGGGCATCGGCCCGACACGCGGCCCAGTTCGTGGAGCCGCTCAACGAGCTGCTACCGTATTACCGGGTAACGACGTACCTGCGGCTGAGTCACTTCATGGCTCAAATCCTCCACGAATCCGACCGGATGCGGGCGGTTGAGGAGTACGCCAGCGGGGAGACTTACGAAGGACGGAAGGATTTGGGAAACACAGAACCGGGTGACGGCGTGCGGTTCAAGGGCCGGGGGCTGATTCAGCTCACCGGCCGGGCGAATTATACCGCCTTCAGCAAACGGTTCGGGGTGGACGTGGTGGCGAACCCTGAGCTACTGGAAGAGCCACGCTGGGCGTTGGTTTCGGCCCTGTACTACTGGAACACCCGGAAACTGAACGCGCGGGCGGATGCTGACGACGTGCTGGCAATTTCGCAGATCATCAACCAGGGCAGTGTGCCCCGTCCGGGAGTGAAGCGGAGACTGCCAAACGGCTACGATGACCGGGTGGCATTGCTCGCCCGGAGCAAGGAGGCCGTGGCGGAGCTATTCGAAGACAATGGTGTAGAATGAACGTACAGTAGGAAGGTAATCGAAACGCCCGGTCGTATTGAGCCGGGCGTTTTTTGTGTGTGGGCAGGTAGCGGTCACCTTAACTGATGGGGGTGTTTGCAGAAGAAGAGTTGAAACAAGAAAACCTGACATCAGGGACATCAGGCTTTGCCAGCTACTTTTGATAAATGCTATTCGCGTATATATTAAGATATACTTGAGTAAATTATAACACTTGTAAATATAAATTATAGTACTTTTTAATAGAATATATAGTTAATCGAATATGAGAGCAAATTTGACAATACCAAAATATTACCGTAACCTAAATTATCAGTCTTTAAAATTAATAGAATATATATACATTTTTATGAGTGCGTACCTTAGTTCGGTAAATAAATGAAATGCCAAACACGTACGACTAATGTCTTCTTCTGCATCAATTGTTTTCGTCGATGAAGATCCAGATGAACATCTCATTTTCGCGATTCATCTGCAACGAGTTGCGCCACAGTATACGCTACGCTGCCTTGAGTCGGCTCAAGAGCTTAAGGTGTATCTGCAAACTGCTATAGAGAAGCCGCTGTTGATTATTCTGGCGGTGTATCCCCACCGCTTTGGTAGTGAATTTATTGATTGTCAGGGCAAAATTGATGAGAAGTGGGTTCGGTCAGGTTTGCCGCTGGTTCTTTGTGTTGACGATTATGCACAGCCTATCAACGCAGACTGGCATAAATCCTTCAGTGTATTGCAGCGAAGCTTCAAAGCGAAATATACACAAGCTCAACTGGAGAAAGTGCTGAGCCGGGCAATACACGCCTAATTTATACACTAAGCATTTTTACTTCATTTTAATTAACAAATTAAAGCCTATTTTGCAGTAGATATTATATTTGTTATAAGTGTTTATACTTATACTATTGTGTATGTCATGCAGGAGGATTGGATACTTGTTTTGGATGCGGACATGGACGATCGGCAAATTCTATACTATTTGCTGAGGAAAATGAATTTAGGTTGCCATGTGGTGTATTGTGAGACGAATGAGCAGGCTCTGAGCGTGATTCAACAGGCCCACTGTCTGCCCTGGTTGGTCTTAGCTGAGGTGGCCAGTAAGGAGGTATGCGGCAGTCGACTTCGCCGGGATTTAAGTGTTCAAGCTTCATGGCGTACGATTCCTGTGGTTTATTGGACGTCGGCCGTAACGCGCGCTGAGCTGGGGGAGGAGGATTATATTACTCCTTACACCTACGTTGAAAAGTGTGGCTACATTGAGCAAATGATGGAGAACTTAAGGTGTCTGTTCGAATACTGGCACCGCTCTCATACAACTGGATTGACGTAATTTGGCGTAAACCAAAGTATCGGAAAAACGAGACTTATAAAAAGAGAGCGCCTATCCGGGCGCTCTCTTTTTGCTGACGGAAGAGGTTTCTAAGGCGGAAGGAGTCGTGGGATGTAAGTGTTTTTATTATGGGTTAGTGTAAGCAAACTACTTGGTTCGGCTCCGTCCACCCCCACGTTGAGCCGGGGGAGCCAGTAGGCAACAAGCACGCCATCCAGATTGAAAAAATCCATACGGTGTTCTGCTCGGTATTCGATCGAATACTGTACCAGTTCGTTATCCTTATACACACACAGGTGCTCTCCCGTCAGCTCGGCGTATGCAAAGAGGCCTTCCTCACAAAGAATCTCAAACTTGCCATCCACCTCATTGGCACACCCCCAGTAGGATCGTCCGGCAGCACAGTAAATGTCGTACTTGCGCATAGCGTAGTTTCAAACTTACGCAAAAGTATAGGGGCTTGGATGTATAGAAATTAGGTTTTTGTTAAATGTTGGCCATATCTATAGATAAAAAGTTGATTATTGGCCAATAAATTAATTCTACTTACTCAGTAGTAAATATTGAGTAACTGTTCGTAGTTTTACGGCCACCATTCATTGGTGTTTAATCTTTAAGTGTTAATGTGAGCAAATCCGTCATCGAAGGTGAAGACGGATTTCTTCATTACAAGCAGGTGAACTACTGGTGATTCTCTTTCCAGATCGATTGTAAGTAAAGATATGGCTACCAAGCCCCAACTGCGTATTCTGTTGGTTGATGACGACGTTGATACCGTGCATGTCGTCAGGTATACCCTGCAAAAAGTTGATCCGGCTACGGTCCTGGATGTAGCGGGGAGCCGGGAAGAGTTAATTACCCATCTGGAAAGGGCTGTCAAGCCTTATTATAACCTGCTGTTACTGGACTTGATGCTGGAGGGCGAGATGAATGGGCTTGCGCTGGTGGATTTGATTCGGAGTTATCCGAATACCCGGCTGATGCCCATCATTGCGCTGTCGTTTCGGGATGATCATCAAACAGTACAGGCGTCGTATCAAAGAAGGGTTAACTCGTACCTACAGAAACCCGAAACGCTGGAGGAGTGGGAGCGGGTGATGCTGGCTCTGACCAACTACTGGAAAGTATCAGCTTTACCCTCCGAATGATTCAGAAACTTGACTAGGCTACCCTGTATGATGGGTTGCCTTTGTGGCAATAAGGATAAGTTAAAATGAAAAAAGGGATAAATCCCGACTTCTTTGAGGTCGGGGTTTTTTGTTTAACATATCTGTGTACCAGGGGGAACCGATTGGGTAGTATTTTTAAGATCAAACCTTTATATTGAAATAAGTAAATACCTTGTAAATAAAAACCAAACCATTAACTATGAAACCTTTACTAACCTTAATGCTGATGCTGCTCATTGGACTTTCCAAAGCATATTCTCAAGCGGTAATTGATCCCTACACGCTGGATTATTCGAATCCAAATTGTAGCCTGACGCCCGAGCAACAGGTGGCTGTTTACAACGATGGGCGAAACAGAGGGGTCGGCTTACGAAACTACCTGCGCGGCCAATACGCCCATTTGGCTGAAACTACGTATGGTTACCAGTGGGGACCCGTGTACACACAAGAAACCGTTTTGGTATCAAAAGGAATGGTGTACCAGTCGTCAGGGTATTTGGATTCGGGGTATTACTATTATGAGCTTATTGTACCCCAAACAATGTATCATTTCGATTACAAATTCTCTGGTACCGGGATCATTAGCACGAATGAAAACATCTTGACCAGCTTCATTTTAAGTGATCCAGCCGTTCAGAACAACATACAAAATATTATTGATGGTAATTTCCCACCCTACAACATACAGTGCCCGGCCTACAAAGCGGCTCTGCTGGATGGATTTGCGGCCGGTATTACGGGGTTAACAGTTTCGCCGTAGAGCCAGTAATTGCCAGGGTATTCGTGACCAGCGGTTTGCTGTAAAGCAACATATTTATAACCCCTGCACCCGACATAGTTCGATGTCGGGTGCAGGGGTTATTTTTCGTTAACCATCTCTACTCTTTCCGGAGTCGCTTTGCCATTTGGAGCGGTATTTAATTTTGTCGTTTCTTCAAGTTGTTTTCATGAATTAGCTTTACGGCTTCTGACATCGGAAAATCGGACCATTGCTCTGGCCGAGCCAAAAATATCTGTAAGATACCAGCATGTGAATCAGGATAAACCGGGTGAGGTATCATCTTCACATAGGGAATATTGGCGATGATATAGGTCTGCCCCTCAACGACAATCTCGCCCCCGTAGGGTGTATGGGGTTGGTCTTGGTTGGGTATATCTTCTCCGATCTGAATGGTCTGTTCTCGGGAAGGGTCAGTGTAAAGTAGGTATCGTAAAATCATATAGTTTGAATAGTGAGCTAAAGATGGCGATCAGTTATCATTCCCGGAGGGTAATCGGATGCCTTTACGCTCATACAAGGTTTGCAGCTCATTGACTAAATGCATACCCACCCCTCTAAGCTGCATGAATGCTGCAAGGGTCAAACCATTTCGAGTACAGTCGAGCAGGGAGAAGGGTTCTTCTGGGTTAGGGGCATAATTCAACCGGAGTTTGTGATAGAGACGGGCGGATGCCTCGTCTTTGCGTAGCGGTAAATCGGCTGACGCAGGAGATTCTTGCACCGGGGATTTTTTAAACAAAGATAGTGTCTTGAACCTCTCCAGGGCATCGCCCTCTACCGTTTCGGTACGATCATCGTAGACTAATATTACTCTCTGTAGATCACCCATATTGTTTTTTAATGCAAATTAAATGGTTTTCATAAATACTGTAAATTGGATAGGAAAGCTCCTATCAGTTGATAGTACGACTCTTGAAGTTTTTTCTGGATTATAGCGCGAAGTTGCTCAACTCCTGCTATTGATGTGGTTTGTTTGAGTTTTTCTATTAATGATCAAAAAGCCGATGGTTCACGGTCTGCCATTCGGTTAGTGGGGAGGTCGAGCCAGAATAAGATTGATTCGCCCTGTTTATGGGTAGAGCCATTGCGGTTCTTGGCAACAATGTTCTCCAGCTCATTCTCCCGGCTGAATGATCCGGCCTCCGCGTAGTAGGAATCTCGGTACTGAAAAATGATGTTGTCGGCGTCCTGCTCCAGATCGCCCGACTCCTTCAGGTCGGATTTGACCGGCCGCTTATCTTCGCGTTTATCAACATCCCGGCTCAGCTGAGCCAGTGCCACAATTGGTATTTTGAGGTCTTTACTCAGCAGCTTGAGCCCTCGGCTCACTTTACCAGTCATCTCGCGCCGGTTGGGGGCCTTCGCTTCAATGAGTTGTAGGTAGTCAATGAAGACCACCCGAACCCCATGTTTACGAACATGTCGTTTTATCTCGGTCTTCAGACTATCCAGATCATACACATCATCCCGCACGTAAAGGGGGGATTGTCCGATCTGATCAGCTACCGCAAACACCCGTTGTAAATCGAGTGGCCGGTCGGCGGATAAACCAGAAAGAATCTCGGCGTTTTTGTAGTGTGTACCCATGGCCAGAAATCGGCGGGCAAGCTGGTCGTTAGACATCTCCAGCGAAAAGATGGCCGTCGGTATCTGCTGAACATAGGCGATGTTGTAAGCCATTTGGCAGAGCTGGGCCGTTTTTCCCATAGCTGGCCGCCCGGCCAGTATGGTGAGCGTAGCCGGGTGCAGCCCTTTGAGATAGGCGTCGAGTTGATGTAGTCCGGTACGAATCCCTGTGATGGCATCGCCTCGGATGCCTGCTTCTTCTACTTCTTTGGAAACACGCTCCAGTGCTTTTGAAAATGGTTCTCCCTTTAATTCCAATAGCCGACCCTGATAGGTTTCTAACTGGGTGCCGACCTGATCCATCACTTTCAGGGGGTCGGCTCCAGGCAACTGGAGTTGAGTAAGCGCACTGACAAAGACCCGCTGCATACTGGCGCACATGGCCTGCTCGATCAGTAAAAAGCAGTGATGGGAGAGGGCTCCGGTTACCCGGTCACTAAAGTCAGTTAGTTCCAGCAGAATGTCGAGCCAGTTGCGCTGGAGGTCGCCGGTCTTGCTCATGTCGGAATGGTTACCGTACTTCTGGAGAAGGTAGTTGTTGACGGCGATAACGTCGGGCTCCGTGCCGGCACGACTCAGAGTGCAGACAGCCTCGTACACTCGCTGGTAATCGGGGACACTGAATATTTCGGGCTTTTTGAGAATGGCCATTACTTCCTCATTGGCCCCGATCACGGTAAGGCATTGGTTCAGTATGGTTTTTTCCAGCAGCAAGCTCATAAGTAACGTTTTAAAAGGGCTTCAACGGTTTTGATTCGTTTTTCGGGTTGGTCCCGGAGGGGTGAGGTTAATTGCAGGGCATGCACTACGGTAGCCTCAAATTCGGGGGGGCGAATGCTCAGACTGGGCGTTGGCCGGAGTTTCTTGTATGGCTTCATGGGTTAATCAGGTTTGGCATCGTGCCGGGCCCTGGGCGAAGCGCCCGACTTTTTGCCGGAATGCATTTTCTTGATTTCGGCAATGATGGCATTGTAGCGTTCGTTGAGCTGCGGAATGCCGTGGAACTGATAGTAGGGCCCCAACTGGCTGCAATTTTTGAGAATCGTCAAGAGGGATTTGAGCAGGTCATCGTCTGTAGGCTCGCTTTTGCGGGTGGAGGTATATGAGGCCTTGAGTTTATCGCCCAGCTGTTGGGCGTGTTTGGCGTCTTTAGCAGTCCAGTAGTAGCCCTGGACTTCCTTCTCAACCAGTCCCCGTATTTTGTGGGTTAGCGAGTACTCTTTGGGTTCATCAGAACCGCAAGCGCCATCCGGCGCAGAAGAAGTATTCTTTCCTTTTAGAGATACGTTAGTATCTCTTTCCTTTTGTGCACTTTTCCGGGCGGAATTGTCCGGTTTTCCAGCGGATAACTCGTTTTCTGGCTTAGAATCGGCCTCAGACTTGCGTAAACGCTCTTTTTGCCGGAGTGCAGAAACCTTGTCGATACGTTTTTGGATGCCGTTTGAGGTTAGTTTTTGCTCGTTCTCAAAGGTCATTCGGTCGAAAAGATCGATTTCCAACATGGTATCGACCATTTTCCGCAGGTTTTCCGCAGGTATTCCGAGGGTTTTTCCGAGGGTTTTCCAGCGGAAAACTACCGACATATCGAGTTTTCCATCTTCCTGTTGATAGCAGTACTGCAGTAGACGGACATAAACGCCGAAGCCTTCCATACCGTGTTCGGCTTCGAGCATCAGGATCTTGTCGTCCATTTGACAATCGAGAGGAAAGTACTCCAGCCCAACTTTTTTAGGTCTTGCCATGAGGGTTCGTGTAATCAGAGGTGGGCAGAATAAGCCCCCCCAGCGCGTCGTACACTGGGGGGAAAGTGATAGGGCATAGCATCTCAGTACATGACTGTACCAATCGGATTAATCTGTACGTGCACCGGATTTAGTACCAAGTTGGGCTCTGAACGGTGAATCTTCTGGGCATCTCCGAGCAAGTCGTCAAGCATTTCATAGTACAGGCAGCTATCTGGTACGTTTGCACCACCCGTGGCCGCATCGGGGTTTTGCACTGCCGTCAGAAACCACCCCCGAAGGGTTTGTCGCATCTTTTCGATGTCATCTGGATTGCTGAGAACATCCCAGATGTTAAGGTTTGGGGAGAGGCAAGCCGGGTGAAACGGACCTTTATAGTCGTTGTGAGACTCGGATTGAGTAGATGGGTTATTTGCGATTTGTGGCATGACTGTTAGTGATTTGGTGCCCGTAGGCAAGTGAGAAGAAATGATGGCTTAGAAGTTGTGGTATTTAAGCCGGTGTTTGGCGGCTCGATCCTTTTTGAACTCTTCAAGCTTTTGCTCAGATAGCTCGAAGTGGTGGGGATCTCTGAGTTGCCGAGCTACTCGCATGTTGTGTCTGTTCGCATCGTCCATGGCCTCGATGATGGTGTAGAGGAGACTTTTGGTTTCGCACAACTGGTCTCTCGTTTCAAGGGCATAAGAAGACCAATCGGGGTCGGCCTGGGCATCCATCAGGTTCTCGATCAATGTCTCCTGATAGTCGAGCAAGGCTTGAACCACGAGGAAGGCACTTGATCCACCGTCTCCACCAACCAGACCGAGAGACAGATCAAACATCGTCTTAAGCTCAGGGACTGGGTTGGTTGGTGATTCCTGATCCTGGCTTTCTTTAGAAGTCTTCATTGTGGCCTTATTGAAGCCGATGTGTGATTCAGCTGAAGCTATTGCAGTCATGACGTTTATTTCGATTGGAATAAAGATGGATTTGAACGAAGTTTATTAGGGTCGCCAACAACGGCCTGGTACCGTCTGATTGTGTAGCCCAGAGCTACCAGCAAAAGCAGCAGAATGAGGAGGTGGATGAAGTCAGCACCCCAGCCTTGGGGGCGGTTCTGACCGGGCTGGGGGTAGTTCATAGGCCCATCTCGTTCCAGAATGCGTGATGTTTCATCAGGTCTTGGACTGTTACAAACAGGCGAACCCGGCCGCTACTTTGGTCAATGCTAAGTAGTGTGCAGGGGAACGCACCCCACCAATCACCGTATATTGAGAATTGAATCATCAAGCCGGTGAAGGGGCCGTAGTCGATACTGTCGATCTGGGTCTGGGTGCGGGTCAGCTTGTCGAGCAGGGCTTTGTAGGTCTGCCGACAGTCGAGGGGGAGAGCGGGCCCCTCGTGCTGAGGGGCTGCTTCTACGAGCATCAGGCCGGGCTCCGGGGCGTGTGCGATGGCGTAGGGGGCGGGCGTAAACATCTTACAGGATGGTGGCTTTGATGATGTCCTGAGCGATGCGCACGGGCGGGTAATCGCGTACGGCCTCACCGGTTTGTTCGTCTACTCGTACCCGGCCTTCATGAGGGCAGGTGTCGAGGTAGCGTTCGTGAACTTTGCGGGCTGCGGTGGCATTGCCAACAACCTCGTTCAATTCGTTCCAATGGGCGTTGTTGGCATAGTCATAGCGGACGTATTCGGATGCGACCAGCTTTACCCCGTGGCGGGTGACACCATCGCGGCCGTAGATCATCACCTCAGCGGTGGCTTTGCCCTTGGCGCTCTTTTCGAGCGTTTCGGCGAAGTAGCGGAGTTTAGCGGCCATCGCGGTCAGAGCGGTCGTGTCGAAGCCCTCGGCATCGGCGTATTCGGGCAGAAACCCGGCTGCGGCCGTGAGCTGGCTTTTGTTCATGTAGGCCAACAGGTGCAGGGCCGTGTAACCGGCTTGTTCGGGTGTCATCTCGCCGATAGGCATGCTGAGGGGCAGCGTGGCGACCGGTACGCCGGAGCGGCCCGGCGTAGCGGGTACTTGCTTGGTTGGATTAGCTTCCATAGCTTTGCGGTGTTAAAAATGGTTTTTGAGTGAACTATAGGCCCTGGCTACTGCAATAGCCGGGGTTTTCTTTTATCGGGTGTGGCGATTGACCCGGCGCTGGGCCAGCCACGCATCGACTTCATTTTTGAGAAACAGAATGCTCTTACCGGAGCCGTAGCAGGGCAGACCCCGACGGCGGTATTCGAGCAGCTGGCGGTCAGACACGCGCAGGTACTGGAGTACCTCCTGGCGGTTCATAGGCCTGCGGGCCTCGGCCTCGGTCAGCCGCTGGGCGTAAGTGTCGATCAGGCCCTCCATCGTGGCCACCAACTGCGGTAGCTGCGTAAGGGCATCGAAGGGGTTGGGGGATGGCTCGCTCATTAGGCGTTGGCTGTAAGTTGATTAGCGGGGGTAGCCGTGAATGCTGGGTTCAGAAGCGAGTGGATAAACTGCCGACCAGCTTCGGTCCAAACCAGATTGTGTTCGGTGCGTGGGGTACCATCGCTGCCTGTCCGGTAAAAGGTGGAAAGCTTGGCGTATCCTTTGCCGTTGTAGGCGCGGGTCAGATTCCAGATTCCCGATTGCTTATACTGAATCCCTTTTTCTGCCAGAATCCGGTTAAGGGCTTGCGCTGTATAACCCAGCTCCTGAGCAATCTTGGTAGTCGTAAGGGTTGATTCGCTCAGTAGCACCTTTTGAGCATACTCAGCCTGGGGCTTCAATTCGGCATTCTCGAATACAAGAGCCTGCTTTTCTTTCTGCTCACGAATCCACTGCTCGGCGCGTTGAATCGGGTCTTCAATCTGGTAGGAGGGAAGGGCGCGCGGTTGCTCGTTGGCTTTGTCAATGGTTTTTACTACTAAGTCTTCGGCCCAGTCTCGAAACCGTTTGGCTCGTTCGGATTTGATCAAAAAGCCCAGCCTAACGACTCCCTTTTTCGTCCACCACGTATCTGCCTGATTTCCTACCGCGTTGCAGTTTGCAACGCTGACAAAGTGCTTCCCTTCGAGCAACTCATCTGAGTTGCGGGACTTATGGGAACGGATAGCTTCGGGGGTCACTCCAAAACCAGCAGCAACCTCGGCCGTCGTAATGGCCCATTCATGTACCTGATGGGCGCGAACATTGAGTGTAACGTCGTCAAATTGGAGTTGCATGGCACACAGTTGTGATAATTGTGATAAATGGCACAGGTTAGGGCAAAAAAATTTCAGCATGCTCTTCTCGCTGCTGGTCACGTGCCTGTTCAAGCTTCTTCAGGGCTTTGTTTAGTCGCATCATTGTGGACTCTCTTGGGTGGGTTGTTCCGCTTAGTATTGTCCTAAGACGTTGATCTGTAACGCCTAATTCCTTACTAACAGCGCCATAGCCTCCTTCAATGCCCTTAACGCGTTTGCGTAAGTCTTTGAAATTGTACTTCATAGCCTTGTTAATTACCGTTTGTCCGTTAAATTGCCATTATTACAAACGTTGTTAAACCGTTTGTGGAAACATTGTGAACAAAGGTAGCGATATATTGGGATATTTGTCAACAGGACACTCAACATTTTTTTTCAATGCTATCTACACATTCGACATTATCCATGGCAAAACCACTGACGCCTGAGCAAATAAGGGCGGCCAGTCGGCTCCAGACTGTCTTTGCCCAAAAGAATTGGAATCAAACTGAGATCGCTGAAAAGCTGGGATATGAGCGTTCTATTGTGAACAAGTATATCAACGCGAAGCAGGCTGTTTCAGAAAGTTTCCTCCGAAAAATGGAGGATTTATATCACCTGTCCAGTCGATTTATTTTGGAAGGTGTCGGGCCAACCTTTTTGAATAGGGTTAAACCCGGTCATACTTTCTACGGTGGAAGCTTCCCTTTGGGGGAAAGCATTCTGGCGGAAAAAAATCCGGCTGTTGTTGCCCGTGATGAAGCAAAGCCAATCGCTGTCGTAAACGAAGGAGATGTTGCCTTTAATTGGGCCGGTAGTGAATTCAGAGAACTGAGTGATGGTCGGGTGTTAATGACCATTCCCCTCGTTGACGAGTTTGCCCAGGCTGGCTATCTGGCTGGTTGGAAAGACCCAGAATTTATTGAAGAATTGCCGAAACATTCAATTGTAGTTGCCAAACGCCATACTGGTAAATACCGGGCTTTTGAGGTGGTGGGCGACAGTATGGATAGCGACCGACGCGATGCGATTTGTGCTGGAGATATTGTGGTGGGGCGGAGTATAGACAAAACCCTTTGGAACACGAAGTTTCATTTGCACCGCTTCAAGGATTACCTGATCGTGCATCAAGACGGGGTAATCATTAAGCGTATCACGGCCCACAACGTAGAAGAGGGAATCATTACCTGTGCTTCAACCAACCCTGATAAAGAGGCCTACCCTGATTTTGAAGTTCGCTTGTCAGAGGTATATGAGATTTATAATATCGTATCTGTGGAGCGTAAATGGAAAGCGTAATGTAGATTTTAAAATACTTGATTGATCTCTATGTTAAAAGAGCTACTCATTCTCTTTCTGGTTTTTGGTATCATCGACGCGTCGGTTGCACAAGATCCGGCCTACCCTGATCCAAATCAAAGCCGTGAGCGGGTTCGGCCTGCGGGCGACTCTGAGCCATTTAAGGGTGCTAATACAATTACCTTGATTAGTGGTGCCGACAATCTATTTACGACTGTAGGTCAGATTCTGACCGAAGAAGGGTACACCGTAAAAGCTGATCGTGAATTTGGCTCAATTGTTACCGATGAGCGGTCAGCACCAAATAACCCCCAGCATGGTATGGTAATTAAGGCTTTTGTGAAGAATAATACCATCCGAATGAGCGCTACTATCCAGCCACATATGTCCTTTTCGTACGCTGGGGTAACGACCTCTGGGACTCCTATTCCAGCCGAATACCGGAATACCAATATGACGGTTCATCGTATCGTGTTCCTTGAGTTAGACCGTGTAGCTCGTTTGATAGCTGATGCGGTAGCTGCACAAAAGCTTACGTATTCGGTTCGGTAAGCCACCGGTACCAAACATAGATATTGAGGCACAGCAGGGCTCCTAACAGGATTAGCCATTGCAGGGTGCGCCAGAGCTGACCCCAGATCGAGAGGTCTCGGAAATGTTTCATGGGAGTAATGATATAGACAGTATAACCCGACCACACTATGAAATTCTTTTTACCGGCCGCCAGCGATGAAGAGCAAGCCGAACGAGTGTACGGGCAAATTAAGGAGTTTGTCCGATCTCAGGGGCATCAGATTTCCGATGCACGAATCTATTCGATAACCTTCAACCGAAATGGTCGTACAGAAACCGACACCGTGGGGGAGATAGCGCCCTCTAACGGGGAGCATGTGGTGGCCATATTCAACGCCAAAGATTTATACCTGGTCTGCACGTATAGCCGAGGGGTAGCAATGGGTGGGCCTATGCTAACAGGGGCTTATCAGATACAGCAGTTGGTCTTGTTTGACTCTCCAGAGCCTGAAGCCGCTCCACATAATGGGAGTCAATAAAGGGGTTGCTGCCAAATGCTTCTTCTTTTGACGTTTCGCTCGCCGTTACGGGCTCCCGGCCGGCTTCGCTTGGGGTATGGTGTCGTTGGGCCGTCTCCATTGTTCTAAACAGTTTCGTTCCCGGTAAATAACGGTGCCGAGGTTTGTGTCGAGTGGATAATTCGAACCAAAGGCAATAGGCATCTACATAATCAAAATACACCCCGTGGTTTTCCGGTCATAAATACGGGAATTTTCCCGTTGTAACCGTTTTGTTTATTCGCGTTTTTGGGCACAAAAACACATGAACACGAAGATTGTTCTCGCGCTTATACTGATCGCTGGTCTGGCTTTCTATGCATACGCAAAGGTTGAGCCCCAGGCTGCTCCGGCCGTTCGGTGGCAATACAAGATCTGGGGCTATGAATTACGGGCTGGTCACGGGCCCTCGCAGGAAGAGTATGAGCTTAACCGCTTGGGCCAACAGGGCTGGGAGATGGTGAACTTCATTAACGAAGAACAGCCCGGTGGGCCTGCTGGTCGGCGCGTTTATCATGTTTACCATTTCAAACGAATGGCACCTTGAGTTTATACGTCTATCCTGAAAGCTCTCAATTCCATTGATAAGAACTCCTCTTTTAGATCGAATGAAAAATAACGACGATTAATTTGAAATCTAGACTACATCCTCAGAATCAGAGTAAAGATCGTAGTTAAGATTTTAGTCCCTTCTTGATTAGTGGATATGTGCGTTCGAGGCAGTAACCGTTGCTTAAGATTGTATCAACGAAGCATAAATTTCCCCTCTTATAGCGCAAACCCTTTGATACGAAGCTTTTTGACTGATAACCCAGAGTTGCTTTTTTTAACCATTAAACCAGGCATTAATTGCCGCTGATTTTCTTCAACTTATTATGGCGTTTTTAACAAAAGAAAAACTAAAGAGAAAGAGACCTCTTCCGTTTACATATATGATCCTCAATATTAAACTCATTTCAGACACGCGAAAGGGGGAGGAGGCATATAAAGAAATTATGCGGGACATCTACGAAGGTAAAATTATAGAAGATATAGGTAGAGGAAAGCGTGCTTTTTTAAGGACGATGAATCCAGAGTCTATAGGATCAGAAGAGTTTTACTACGGGAAGATCACCCGGTTTTCAAACTTGGAAAATAACAAATGGGTGAATATTAACACACGGGAAATAGCTGATATGGATATTGAAAATGGGCTATACCCTAATCGGCAAGAGACAGATTATGTATTTATCCCACAAGCTCACCGCTTTGCCGTAAAACTATCACCAGAATTTACTGTTAAAAATGCCCAAGATTTTTTCACAAAAGCCATAAAAAATGTATTGCGCCCTGGTGAAGATTTTGCGGTTATTATACAGCAGTCAAAGGATGTTTATGATGAGATTTATCGAGCTAAATCTGTGGAGAAACTCTTCATTAGTGTGTCATACACAAATTCTGATGATATAGGGGATGCAGCTGCAGAATGGTTGGACCAGCAGCTGAAGGAATCAAACATAATGGTCGCTGATTTTTCTTTCGAATCTGAAAAACACGATACGATAAATTTACAAACCACTCTCATCAAAGGGGGGTTAGATTTAGCAGTCGAGAATGGTGAAGTTGAGGCTAAAATCAGAGACGAAAGAGGTCGGGCAAAGAAGATTATCACTAAGAACCACCCTGAGAGAATTAAGTCAGTTGCGCCGAATGAAGATCAACTAAAAAATGTTATATTTATGGAGGTAAAACAACGATACAGAAGCAATGACGAATGAACTTGAGCAAATTAGAAAAGATCATCCTTTTGGGTTCAAGGGGATTTTCTACTCTTACGATTACAACGAGATAAGAGAGTCAAAACCATTTTGGTTGAGTATACTGTGCTCAGTTATACTGCTGATAATGACTTATTTCTTTGAAAAACAATATTACGATGTGGTTCTTCTCTTGGCTACTCAGATTATTGCAATTTTTCCAAATTTGCTTGGCTTCAATTTAGGCGGGTATGCGTTGATTGTTGGGTTTGGTAACAGTGATCTACTTCAATCCATGACTCGGAAAAGTCCAAAAAAGAGCACGTCAATTTTTCAACAACTGAGTGGTATTTTCGCCTTTGCGATTCTCATTCAGATAGGCGCATTCATAAGTGCATTTTTTGTCAACTTTGTTATTCAACTAAAATTTGATCCTTGTGAAAGGCTCCTTGCCAATTCGGTCAATATTGTCGTTACATCCGTTTTGTCGTTTCTTGGATTATGGGGGCTTTTTATCATTCCAAATCTAGTCTCTAATGTATTTACGTTCGGTCAGATGCATCACTTTTCACTAACAATGAAACGAATGGAAGCAGAGAAAAGGAAAGCTGCTCAGAGGCATTGATTGGTGTAATTCATCTTACAGGATTGTGTTTTTATGTTAAAGTAAAGACCGAGTCTCTAGTTTGATAACAAGCTTTTGACTGGTTAGTAATAAGTATGTACTGTTTGTTGTCAGGCATTAAGTTCAGCGTAGTTTCGGCGTTTAAGTAGTTTGATTTAAACTTCATAAACCGCCGAAGCTGCGCTGTCCAGGCTCTCCTGATCCAGATCATCAAAGTAGCCCTCGGTCGTTTTAAACGTCGAGTGGCCCAGCAGGTCGCGGGCGTCGGTGGGGCCGATGCGTTTGTCGACTTTCATGGCCCGACGTACCTTATCGGCCAGTGAGTGACGGGCGGAGTGCATCTTCAGCCGCACGTCTTCGGGTAAGCCCAGCTCCTTCCAGCCGATGTCGTGTAGCTTCTGGTTGAGGTTGCTGGCAATGGTCCGGACGGTGTTGGTCAACTGGTCGGCCAAGGCTTCGGGCAGGGCCCGGATCTGCTGGCGGGTGCGGGCCTTGGCGTAGGGGGCTTGCGGGTCGAGAAAGGGCAACAGGTACTCGGTAGGGCTCGCCCCTTTGCGCCAGATAACAGCCAGGTGAGCCTGCGCGGTTTTTGATAGCGGAATCCGAATCCACTTCCCGTTTTTAAGCATTTGGTATGCCAGCCGAACGGGGAGGCCGCCTTCGTCGCACTCGTACCACTCGTACCGCGACCGGATCAGGTCGCCGATCCGCATGCCGGCTTGATAGTAACAGGCCAGATAGCACCAACGGGCCCAGCCCTCCACGGCCGGAATCAGCCCCGGCCCGACTGGATAACGGCCCCGGCGGGCGGCTCCTTTCTCCCAGAGTACCCATTCGTCGGGGCGCAGGGCGTCGAGGTCTTTCTCCCGAAGTCGCTGGATCGTGCGTTTTTCCTCCGTCAGGGCGTCTACGTGGACGAAGGGGCTGACCGTCATGCGGGCTTTTTTGGCAACGCCCTGCTCACCCAGTAGATCGTGATAGGCAGCCCGGAAGGCAAACAGAGCATTATTGACCGACGAAGGTTTGTTACCGCTCGCCGTCATATGCCGTTGAAAGCCTCGTATAAGTTCAGGGGTCAAAGCCGCCTGGGGCATCTGCACGCCCTCGGGCCGGGTTTTCAGATACCCTTCGAAGTTGCGAATGTGGTCAAGCCGGTTCTGCCGGGTAGCAGGGGAAATCTGGGTGCCTCGGCTGCGGACAGCCTGTCGCATCAGATCGAGTAGGGGAGCGCCCCCGGCTGCCCGTTGATCGGCGGGGAGTTTCGCCAGTTGACGAAACCGGTCTGTGCATTGCCGGGGCGTGATGGCCGGATTTTCACTCTGCCAGCTCTCGACCTGCTCACGCACGCGTTTGAGGGCCACTTCAATGTCGCTGTTGAGACTGGCATGATCAGGATGAGACGTACGTACCCAGAACCCGTATTTCTTCTTCGTATTCCAGTCCCGTTTAGGCAACGCAATCGCCGTAGTGGTTCGGCCCATCGCTTCGCCGGGCTGGTAGATACGAATTCGTACCCGGTACAGCCCGTCACGGCCAGGGGCGTCGGCCAACTCGACATCGAACGTGGTCTTCTTCATCGCTATCCTCTTCAGATAGCAAGATACGACCTACTGAAAAATTACTGAAACTATTTGTTCGGAAATGGGTGAAATGTCCGACAAATACCGGAAAAGAAAAACGGTGATAAACGGCTCCACAGCGGATTTATTCGAGATCTTCGGGCGGAGAATCGTTAAATTCAGCAGAAACTAACAATTTGGCAATGATAGCGTGTTCTGTCGGAACATACACATCTACACTGCCGAAAGGTGGGTAACTACTACTCTTTTTATTTACTACGACGGCCTCAATATCGTGCTCCGCCAGCAGGGCTTTGGCCAGTTCTGCACGGTAGGGCAGGGGCGTGTTGAGGACTTTTTCCCAGTTTTCGATCATGGATTGTTGGGGCGTCAGAGGCAAGGGTGGATAAAAAACAATAGAAGAAAATCCTGTCTAACGTCTACTATCCAGCGTCTCTGACTGGTTGGACTGACGAAAATAATACATTAATCCCAGACACAGTGCCAGAGAAAACAGGGCGGCCGATACCGGAACCGACTGAGTGTCTTCAATGTCGAGGGAAACCACCTGACGCTGGCGCAGATACACCATCACTACGGTAAACCCATTATTGACGAAATGGGCCAAAATAGGAACCCAGATGTTGCCCGACCACACGTACAGATACCCAAACAGGGCACCCAGCAGCAACCGGGGGAAGAAACCGTAAAATTGCATGTGAATGGCGCTGAACACGGCAGCCGCCAGCCAGATACCGAGGTGTGGGTTGCCGCCCAGCCAGTCGATGAACCGCCGTTGCAGCACCCCCCGGAACAGAACCTCTTCGCCGATAGCGGGCAACACGGCAATCACCAACAGGGCAATAATCAGTTGCGCGGGTGTATCGAATCGGGTCAGGTATTTGGTAAGCTCGCCCAGTTCGTCTTCTTTGGCCCGCATCCAGCGCTCCAGAGGGGCCAGCGTTTCGGGCAACTGAAGGGCCTGGTTCCATTCGATGATGAGGCCGTTTAGTGGCATAAACGCAATCACCAGAATGGCTACGATGCTAAGCCCACCTACGGCGTGAAGCGGCCGTAGCTGAAAGTCGGCTACGCGCCGTTGCTCAAACAGGGTCCAGTATACCAGCGCAGGCACCAGAAACGTAAATACGTGGCTAATGGCCTGAATCAGCATGATGGTGTTCCAGGCACCAGGGTAACGCGTTGGGCTGGTAAGCAGGGCTGTCAGGTCGGGCGTGGTCGTATTGCCCGATAGCAAGCCCACCAGAAAAGCGGCACCCATAGCCAGCAGGGCCCCTACGGTGGTACCCAGCAGGATGGTGCCTACCAGGATCAACAGGCTGGAAAAAGCCGACCGTTCGGGACGACGACCGCCTGACCAATCGGCCGAATGCGACGTGGGGGTAGAATCTGTTAGCATAATCGTCGTAAATTTACGGGGCTTTCCGCTTCCTGCCTAAACTTATAAATTGGACAGGATGTTGGATACTGGACCTTAGATACAGGACAAAGGACCGGCGGACGTTTGGTGGCCGAGGTCGAAACGAGCTTCAACAACGACATGGTAAAGATTGCAAATATAGAGCTGGGTGAGTTTCCGTTGCTGTTGGCACCAATGGAGGATGTCAGCGATCCGCCATTCCGGGCGGTTTGTAAGGCCAACGGTGCCGACCTGATGTACACCGAGTTTATTTCGTCGGAAGGGCTCATTCGCGACGCAGCCAAGAGCGTTCAGAAACTGGATATTTTTGAATATGAGCGCCCGGTGGGTATTCAGCTTTTTGGCTCTGATGTAGAAACGATGGGCGAGTGTGCCCGCATTGCCAGCCGGGTAAACCCCGACCTGATCGATATAAATTACGGTTGCCCTGTGAAAAATGTAGCCTGTCGGGGTGCCGGGGCGGCTTTGTTGCAGGATATTCCGAAGATGGTGCGCATGACCGAAGCCGTGGTGAAAGCCACCCACCTGCCCGTGACCGTAAAAACCCGACTCGGTTGGGACGATTCGACCAAGAATATTCAGGAGGTGGCCGAACGCCTGCAGGACATCGGTATCAAGGCACTCACCGTACACGGGCGTACCCGCGTGCAGATGTACAAGGGGGATGCCGACTGGACGCTCATCGGTAAAATCAAAGAAAACCCCCGGATTCAGATTCCGATTTTCGGCAATGGGGATATCGATAGCCCCGAAAAAGCCCTCGAATACCGGAATCGCTATGGTGTCGATGGCATCATGATTGGCCGGGCCAGCATTGGGTACCCGTGGATTTTCAACGAAATCAAGCATTTTCTCAAAACGGGTGAGCACCTGCCCGTGCCAACCGTGGCCGATCGGGTTGCCGTTTGCCGGCAGCATCTGGACTTTTCTATTCGCTGGAAAGGCGAAAAAGTGGGTATTTTCGAGATGCGCCGTCACTACACGAGTTACTTCAAAGGTCTGGAAAATTTTAAGCCGTTCCGTTCGCGGCTGGTGGTGGCCGAGTCGCATGATGAGCTGCTCAGTATCCTGAACGAGGTACAGGAGCATTATCTGGGCGAGTTGGTCGGGTAATTCCAAGGCCCAGCCCCAACCGTACGCTGACAACCCCATGCTGGTAAAACCCGTATCTGAACTGACCGAAAAGCGCCCCCTTGTAGCCTGGGTGTACCTATGTACGATGGCCCTTGTTTGGGGAAGCTCGTTTATTCTCATCAAGCGTAGCTTGGTTGCCTTCACCCCGCAGCAGGTAGCCGCCGGGCGTATTTTTCTGGCATTCCTGTTCTTTGTACCGTTTCAGGCGTACCAGATCCGGCAGCCCGACGTACGCACCTCGGTGCGTCGGCAGGGGCCGTATTTGCTGGCGGTTGGGCTTACGGGGTTCCTGTTACCAGCCTATTTATTTGCGATTGCCGGAGCGCATATCAACAGCTCACTGTCGGGGGCGCTGAATTCGCTAAGCCCGCTGTTTACGCTGCTGATTGGGGCGCTGTTTTTCGGAAACCGGGTGCCAACGCGTCAAACCGTCGGTATTTTGTTGGGTTTGGCCGGGTCTATACTGCTCGTCTTTTTCAGTGCCACGGGCGAGTTCTCCGTCAATGCCTACGCCTTGCTGGTGGTGGGTGCCACGGTTTGCTATGGCATCAATACCAATCTCATTGGCCGCTACATCCGGCATATGCCTGCCTTGGTCTCTACGGCCTGGATTTTCTTTTTTATCGGACTCATTGCCCTCGGAGCTCTCCTGTTTACCGACGTGTGGGCGCGGGCGGTACGTCCTGAAAACAACCTGGCCTTGCTGGCATTAGCTACGCTGGGTGTGTTGGGTTCGGGGCTTATGTCTATCCTGTTTAACCGGGTGGTACAACTGGCGTCGCCTTTATTTGCCGCTTCAGTTACGTATCTGATTCCGATTGTTGCCCTCTTATGGGGTATTTTAGATGGCGAACAGATTTACGCCGTGCAGTATGCGGGTATGGCCGTTTGCCTGCTTGGTATATATTTGACGAATAAATCCTGAACCAATGTTTACAGCCACCGTCAACGACGCAACCGAGGCACCCTTCTCCATTCAATTTACGGCCAATGGGCCTCTGGTCAACGGCGAACCCTTTACCTGGGATCTGGTGCGGCTCAACGATAATACGTTTCATATTCTGCATCAGGATCGGTCGTACACGGCTGAGTTAATTGAACTTGATAGCGAGGCTAAAGCGGTCAAATTGAGCCTCAATGGCCATTTGTACACCGTGCAGCTTAAAGACCGGTTCGATCAGTTGCTCGAACAGATGGGGATGAGCGGGGCCGCTTCGGCTAAAATCAACGACATAAAAGCGCCCATGCCGGGCCTCATTGTAGGCGTGAGCGTGCAGCCGGGCGATGTAGTGAAGAAAGGCGATGCCGTTTTGATTCTGGAAGCCATGAAGATGGAAAACCTGATTAAGTCACCGGGTGAGGGAACCATCCGGGCGATTCGGGTTGCCAAAGGAGATCGGGTCGAAAAGAATCAAGTGCTAATAGAATTTTAACGTATTTTTGCGGCCATGTCTTCTCAACTCAAGTACAAACGAATTCTGCTTAAGCTAAGCGGAGAGGCACTTGCTGGCCCCAATGGTTACAATATCGATCCGGCTGTTCTCGAACAATACAGTCAGGAAATCCTCTCGGTCGTCGAAATGGGCGTCGAGGTTGCCATCGTGATCGGCGGAGGCAACATCTTCCGGGGGGTGTCGGGCCAACGTTCTGGTATCGACCGGGTGCAGGGCGATTACATGGGCATGTTAGCCACGGTAATCAACGCTATGGCTATTCAGAGTTCGCTCGAAAAGCACGGCATGTACACCCGCGTGATGTCGGCCATCAAGATGGAGCAGGTGTGCGAGCCTTACGTTCGGCGCCGGGCAATCCGCCACCTCGAAAAGAAGCGCGTCGTGATTTTTGGTGCCGGAACGGGTAACCCCTACTTCACCACCGACTCAACAGCCGCTTTGCGGGGCAATGAGATCGAAGCCGACGTGCTCCTCAAAGGGACTAAGGTAGATGGTGTGTACACGGCTGACCCCATGAAAGACCCCACCGCTACCCGCTACAACCACATCAGTTTCCGCGATGTGTACGAGAAAGAGCTCAATGTGATGGACCTGACAGCGTTTACGCTGTGCCGGGAAAACAACTTGCCCATCATCGTTTTCGATATGAATAAGCCGGGCAATCTGAACCGACTGGTGTCGGGCGAAGATGTCGGAACGCTTATTTCAAATGAATAGCTTTAAAGCGGTTTGCGTAGTATTAGGTGCTTTAGTGAATGTACAATGAATAATGCGAAGTAATTAATGCTTCATTCTGTTGATTATCAACTTGTTCGTTGCACATTCTACACTGTACATTATACATTTCATTTTGACTAAGTACTTAGTTTCTGATGACTGGTGTTTTGGCAGGGCCTAAGTTGACAGACAGCCCTGAGCCCGCTAAACGGTAGGCAAATAATCGGTGACTGTAAACGTTTTACAATGGAAGAGATTGAATTATTTTTAGAAGATGCCAAAGACACAATGGAGAAGGCGTTGAAGCACCTTTCCATTGAATTGACAAAAATTCGGGCGGGTAAAGCGAGCCCAACCATGCTCGACGGCATTCAGGTAGAATACTACGGCGTAATGTCGCCTATTGGCAATGTGGCCTCAATTACTACGCCCGATGCCCGCTCGATTGTGATTAAGCCGTTTGAGAAAAAAATGATCGGTGAGGTTGAGAAAGCCATTCGTAACTCAAACATCGGTCTGGCTCCGTCAAACGACGGCGAGCTGATTCGGCTGAGTATTCCGCCCCTGACCGAAGAACGTCGGCGGGATTTAGTCAAGAAAGTAAAGCAGGAAATCGAAGTGGCCAAAGTGAACGTGCGCAACATTCGCAAAGACACCAATGACTCGATTCGGAAGCTGACCAAAGAAGGCGTATCTGAAGATGCCGTGAAGCAGGGCGAAGAGCGGGTTCAGAAATTGACCGATGCGTTCATCGCCCGTGTCGACGATGTATTTGTGGCTAAAGAGAAAGATATTCTTTCGGTGTAGTCACCTACCATACAACTGGAAGTCCGGTTTGTTACATGCGTGTAACAAACCGGACTTTTTGTATGCATACGTAGTCGAACAAACCGGCTACGCACTTTATCGGTAGTGACTCACGGGCCGAATTCGGCGAATCTGGTGAGAAATGCCGGTTTCCCGAACGATTTACGTTACTTTTGCAGGTGGCAACCGACGCAGTTGCTCGGTCGGGTCAGAAATTTTCTGCCCAAATAAGCGGATTCTTCACCGTTCGGGGCCATGCCCCGCGTCTGGATTGCTACTGACTGGAACCGATTTGACAAGACTTTATGGGCCATCGTTGGTTTGGAACACTGGTTATGGGTTGGGTACTGGGTCTGTGTATGACCTTGTGCCCGATGCTGTGGCCCGGTGAATCCACGACGGCTACGCTCCATCCGTTTCAGTCGCCTACCATTGCCTGCGCCCCCGACTCTCCCGACCATCAGTTTAGGCATTTTGGGGCTTATTTTGCCTTGCATGTTGGGCAGCCCGTGTGTCCCGTCAGAGGGTATGCCGGTACCATGGAGCCTCTGGCGTTGCTGGCTCCGTCGGGTTTTGTGTCGTTCGCTATCCGGTTGCTTTACTGGGCCTATGCGCCCCGGCCTGAGTATGGGTATCAGGCGGCCATGCGGTTTATTTTCGAGCATCAAATTGCCATCAATGCCCCATAGCACCCTCTGCTATTGGGGTTGCCAACGGGTTTTCTGTTCAAACGCCTGATTGATAACCGGCAAAGACGGGCTTAGAGTCGCCTGTTTTTGCCGGATAAAATAGGCTCAGGTCTGAATCAGGCTACGGCTCGTAAAGAACCCTCTTCGTTTTAATCGCCTGCCCAGGCCCGTATTACCGCCGGGCAGGCCTGTGTTTTACTTTATCTTCTGGTTTTGTTTATGTGGTCTGCGATAGCCCGCACTATTCTTTCGTACCGGCTGGTGTGGCTCGGTTTTCTGGTAATGTTGACCGGGGTTATGGCCTATTTTGGCACCCGGCTCCAATTGTCGTATCAAATTGCGCGGGTGCTGCCTTTGTCTGATTCGACTCAGTTTCAGTACGAACGCTTCAAGGAGCGTTTTGGGGCCGATGGCACCCTCATGGTGATTGGCTGGCAAAGCGACCGCTGGTTTGATCTGCCGGTGTATCAGGGCTGGTACCAGATGACCGAGCAGGTGGGTAAACTACAGGGCGTGCGGCAGGTATTGTCGTCGGCCCGCATGTTTAACCTGCAGCGCAACGATAGCACCTGGGGAATTCGGCCGGTGGTAACCCGAATGCCGCAGACACAAGCCGAGGTCGATAGTCTGAAAACGCAGGTGCTGAGCCTTCCCTTTTACGAGGGACTGCTGATTAACCCGGCTACGAAAGCCACGCTGATGGCTATCACGTTTGATGAGCAGAAGCTGAACTCGCGCGCCCGCATTGAGCTGGTGCAAACCATCCGGGAATACGGCAAGGCCTTCGCCGAGAAAAACAACATCGAACTGCACTATTCGGGGCTTCCGTCCATTCGGACCGAGGTAATGAAGAAAGTGTCGGGCGAGATGAAACTCTTTATGGGGCTGGCGGCTGCCTTTACGGGCCTGATGGTCTGGCTGCTGTTCCGGTCGGGCCGGGTGGTCTGGCTGTCCATGACGGTGGTAGCAATCGGTGTGTGTGTGGCCGTCGGTACGCTGTCGTTGCTGGGTTATGAAATTACCTTGCTCACAGGCCTGATTCCGCCCCTGCTCATTGTGATTGGCGTGCCGAACTGCGTGTTTCTGATCAACAAGTACCATGAGGAACTGGCCGAACACGGCGATAAACAGCGGGCGCTGGAGGTTATGATCCGGCAAATTGGTCTGTCGGCTTTGCTGGCCAACGTGACTACGGCCATCGGGTTTGGGGTGTTTTACTTCACCAATAGCCGGCTGCTCATGGAGTTTGGCGTGGTGGCGGCTATTTGCGTTATGGCCGTGTACGTCGTGTGCTTACTCATGGTACCCATTCTGCTCAGTTACCTGCCTGTGCCTAAAGCGGGGCAACTGCAAACCTTGCAGGGTGGCCGCTGGCGTGGGGTACTCAGCCGGGTCGACTACTGGGTGCACAACCGGCGGGGGCTGGTGTATGGGCTCGTTACGGTTATCACGGTTCTCAGCTCATTGGGCATGTTCTTGATTCGGGTGGAGGGCTACGTAGTCGATGACCTCCCCAAAAACGACCCGGTGTACACCGACCTGCGGTTTATTGAGCAGCAGTTTAAAGGAGCCTTGCCGTTGGAGGTGATGATTGACACGGGTGAGCCCAACGGGGTGTTTGCCGAAGCGGGCCGAGCCTTGTACAAAGTGCGGGCGCTGGAGCGGGTCATGGATGATTACCCCGAGTTTTCGAAACCCCGTTCGCTCGTTGATGCCATCCGGTTTGGGTATCAGACCTACCGGGGCGGAAACCCCAAATACTACGTGTTGCCCCCGGCTATGGAGCTCAAAAAGATGGTCGGCGACGCCCCGCTGACGGGCAAAGCCTCGGCCACCTCATCGCTCGCACAGTCATTTCTGGATTCGTCGCGGCAAATCACGCGGGTAAGCTACCAAATGGCCGATGTTGGCTCGATTCGGATGCAGGAAGTACTGGGTAGCCTGCGTCCCCGCATCGATTCGGTATTTGCCGGCACGGGTTATAAGGTGAGCCTGACGGGCCACAGTCTGGTTTTTTTGCAGAGTAATGACTACCTGCTTGGCAATCTTTATGAGAGCCTGCTGATTGCCATTATTCTGATTGCCCTGGTTGGGATGGTGTTGTTCCGGTCTATTCCGATTATTCTCTTATCGAAATTACCCTGCCTGATTCCTCTGGTCGTGACGGCCGGGATTATGGGATACGCGGGGATTCCGTTCAAACCATCTACTATTTTGATTTTCAGTATAGCGTTTGGGTTGGCTTCCGACGGAACGGTGTACTTCCTGACGAGCTACCGGCGGCAGTTACAGCTTGGGCTGGAGCCCCCGGTGGCCATTAGCGCAGCCATTAGCGAAACAGGTATTAGCCTCATTTATACAGCGTTGATTCTGGCCGTCGGCTTTGCCGTGTTTGCCGCTTCAAGTTTTGGTGGTACGGCCGCTTTGGGCGTGCTGGTTGCCACAACGGTATTAATGGCTTGCCTGACAAACCTGGTGTTGTTGCCCGCTTTATTGTTGACCCTCAAACGCTATCGAGTGTAACATGAACACAACAGCTATAACTGTCCACAATGACATCAACCGTAATCGAAACAACGACTCAAGCCCGGCTCCGCCTGCTTAAGGATCTGGGTTTTCTGTGTGCTGGCGTGCTCTGCGCGGGTATGGGCCTCAAAGGATTTCTGCTTCCAAACGACTTTCTGGATGGGGGCGCTATGGGGATTGCCCTACTGCTGGAGGTGACAACCGGGGTAGAACTGGCCCTGTTGGTAGTGGTGGTGAACCTACCGTTTATCTGGATGGGCTACCGGCAGATTTCAATCGGTTTTGCTATTCGAACCATCATTGCTATTGGGCTACTGGCCATCTGTCTGGTGGTAGTTCCATACCCGCTTGTAACGACTGATAAGCTACTCATATCGGTTTTTGGTGGCTTTTTTCTGGGCGCGGGTATTGGACTGGCCATTCGGGGCGGGGGCGTTCTCGACGGCACAGAGGTTTTGGCTATCTGGATTAGCCGTCGCTCCCCACTTACGGTGGGCGACGTAATTATGGTCATCAACGTGCTGGTGTTTGGCGCGGCTGCCCTGTTACTTAATATCGAAACCGCCCTGTATGCCATGCTGACGTACCTGGCCGCGTCAAAAACGATTGACTTCCTGCTCCACGGTATCGAGGAATACACCGCCGTCATTATTATTTCGGACCAACACGAGGCCATCCGGCAGATGATCACCGAACAAATGGGGCGGGGTGTTTCGGTACTGAAAGGCGAAAAAGGCTACGGAAAACGGGGCTTGCGGCATAACGACACGAATATTCTGTACGTGGTGGTGACGCGTCTGGAGCTGACCCGACTGAAAGACAAGATCGAGCAGATCGACAGTCAGGCGTTTATTGTCAACCACGGTATCGACGATGCCAAGGGGGGAATGGTAAAGGGCCGCCCGCTCCATTAACCAAACAAAACAGCCGTTGTATGAGTCAATTAGATAAACAACTCATGGTTGGGTTCCGGCTCCTGGTCAACCGGCGTTGCACTCGGGTGGTTTTGCTGCTCATGGTAAGCGCAACAGCCTGCCGGGAATATGGTGAGAACCATGCCCGGCAAATTGAGGAGGAACGGAGTAGCCCGCCCATGTACCGGGTGGTGACGATTGAAGGCTGTGAATACTTGCGGATGGAGGTGACGCACGGGTATGCTGTACTTACCCACAAAGGCAATTGCCGCAATCCGATACACTGCCGCCTGGATACCGTTTCGCGACCTGACCGGCTCGAAAGTCCACCGGGCAGGTAGTGGAAATTTGATCGATTAATGAATGCAATGCCGCTTGTTTCACGCAAACAAGCGGCATTGCCATACTACAACGTTATGGAACCATACACCCTGGTGCTGGTGGTGTTCGGCGTCGCTATTCTGGCGGTAGCCTGGCTTCCCTCAGTGCTCGAAAACTATCCGCTGTCGTACCCCATCGTGTTCATTATTGGGGGCTGGGCGTTTTATCAGTTTCCGCTTGGCTTGCCCGATCCCCGGCCCACAAGCCACCCCGAACTGGCTACGCACCTGACCGAGCTTTGCGTGATTGTGGCATTGATGGGCACCGGACTCAAAATTGACCGACGATTTCGCTGGCGAACCTGGAAACTGCCCCTTCGTCTGGTCTGGCTGACCATGACCGTTACCATTCTGGTGTTTGCCGCGCTCAACTGGTGGTGGGGCGGCTGGCCGCTCGCTACAGCCCTCTTGCTGGGGGCGGCTTTGGCCCCCACCGATCCGGTGCTGGCGGGCGATGTGCAGGTTGGCGACCCAAATGAGGGCAAAGAAGATACCGTTCGGTTTGCTCTGACCGCCGAGGCTGGCCTGAACGATGGATTGGCCTTTCCGTTTGTGTATCTGGCCATTGGTCTGGCTACGGTTACATCGGCTACGTTACCCGCAACGCTCACCACCTGGGTTTGGAATGACCTGCTGTACCGGGTAGGAATGGGCGTGTTGGGTGGGTGGTTGTCGGGGCGGCTTTTGGCATACTTGATCTTTGGCCTGCCGCAGCGGATCTGCATCAAAACGTCGGCCTACGGATTTGTGGCACTGGCCGTTACCTTGTTCAGCTACGGCATTACCGAAATGCTGCACGGATACGGTTTTCTGGCGGTATTTGTGGCAGCCATCACCATTCGGAGCTACGAGCGTACGCACGAGTACCACGAGTATATGCACGCCTTTTCGGATCAGATTGAGCGGATTCTGATAGCCATGTTGCTGCTGGTGTTTGGAGGAGCACTGGCTACAGGGCTGCTCGATAGCTTGCAGTGGATTGACGCGCTCATGGGTGTGCTGCTGGTGTTTGTAATCCGGCCGCTGGGCGGGTGGCTTACCCTGCGCCGGGCCGGGGCTTACGGTCTCGAACGCTGGGTAGTGGCCAGTTTTGGTATTCGGGGGATAGGGTCGTTTTTTTACGTGGCCTACGCCTTGCAACAGGCCCCATTTGCCGAACCCGAACGCATTTGGGCACTTACGGGCTGGATTGTGCTGCTGTCGATTTGTATACACGGCGCGCTGGCAACCCCCGTCATGAACTACCTGGACCGGCAAATGGCCCGTCCGGTTGGGAAGCCGGTTTCCTGAACAATGGGGTTTGCCGAGTGGGTAGGACAAGTTTTTTTGACAGGATTACAGGATGTACAGGATTTTCTTCTCTAAAAAGAATCGGAAGAACCAAATAATCCTGTACATCCTGTAATCCTCCGGGCCACCGGGCACTCGAAGAAATCTTCCGTCGATCTTATCACAAAGAACTCGTCATACACCCTTCGCCGAGTGTGTAGTACCCTGGCTCAGACCCATAAAAAAGCCCCGACAAGGCGGGGCTGGGAATTATACGTCTTCGGTTCTGACGGCCTCGTGCAGGGGCTTCAGATTAGCCGGAATTTTGTTTTCGTCGTTGTACGGAAAAATGTCGAGCAACGGCGTCCGGTTGATGTCCGTGATCTCGTAGGGCATCAAAATCGTTTTGAGGCTGTCTTCAAGTTGGTCATACGCCTGCTTCACAGTGTTGGCGTTGATGAGCATGCTGTTCACGATTTTTTTCTCCCGTCCCTTATCGTCCTCAGTCGAAAAAATCACTTTTGCCTTATACCAGGTGTCGCCCCCGTCTTCGATATGAAACACGTCGGAGAGCTTCATTTTTGAGATACGAGCGATCTGAAAATCAGGTGTGTTGGCGGGGATCTCTCCGTACAGCCGGGCCTCGGCATCGGTGTACGAAACGGCATCGACGAGGTAGGCTTCTGTGATAGTTTTTAACCGAACCTGATCGCCCTGACGGTCGGTTATAATTTCTTCTTTCTGGTATTTGATGGTGCCTTGGAACCAGGTTGGCATAGTACGATGACGTTGTTTGTGAAAACTGTTGGCGCAGGACGGGCCGACCGTGGGCTAACGAGTTGGGGGTCAGACCACCGAACCGGGCGTCGGGTTTGCGTCGGTCAAAGTTACGAAAACTTCCCCACGGCTACCCGAAATGTATTGCAGTGGGCCTCTACAATGTCGGCAATGCGGGGCGAATAACCGCCCCCCATTGAAACTACAATAGGCAGCCCCCGGTCAATGGCTGTGTCGAACACAAACACGTCGCGCTGACGGCAACCGTCGCGGCTCACGGCGAGTTTACCCAGCCGGTCGGTGCTCACAATGTCTACGCCCGCTACGTAGAACAGAAAATCGGGCTGATGCCGGTCGATCAGGCCGGGTAGGGTATCGTAGAGGGTATTCAGATACACTTCGTCGTTAGTGCCAGTCGGTAAAGCAATGTCCAGGTCCGACTGTTCTTTTTTGAGCGGATAATTGTCTTTGCCGTGCATACTAAACGTAAACACCCGCTCCTCCTGCGCAAACATCACGGCCGTGCCGTTACCCTGATGCACGTCGAGGTCGATGACCAGAATCCGACGAGCCTGCCCGGTTTCCAACAGGTAATGAGCCGCCACGCCCACATCGTTGAGCAGGCAGAACCCCTCGCCTTTGTCGGGGTAAGCGTGGTGCGTGCCTCCGGCTACATTGAGGGCGCATCCGTGTTGCAGCGCCCACAACGCACAATCAATGGTGCCCTGCGTAATGATCCACTCTCGTTCGATTAGTTCAGGAGTGAGCGGAAACCCAATCCGCCGGACCATGGCGGGCGGCAAAGTCAGGGTTTTCAGCTGAGTAACGTAGGCAGGTGTATGCACGCCCAATACCCATCGGTCGTCGACGGAGCCGGGCACGAAAAAATGTTCGGGGGTACAGGTGCCTTCATACAGCAGCTGCTCCGGGATCAGCTCGTATTTTAGCATGGGAAAGCGGTGGGGTTCGCCCGGTTCGTCGCCACGTTTGGGGCCGGTAGGAAGTGGGAGTTTGTACAGTGGAGCGTAGGCAATTGAAACCATGAATCGAAAGGCTTCCCGTAGGATAAAGATGCTACCTACTTAACTGCCCAATTTGGGTTGGTGTTGGCATACCGGGGCAATTTTGCCAAAAGCAGAGCTCATACGCTACCCCAAACTGATAACCGAAAAACTGTAAACGATACACCCAAAATGTCTCAATCTACCGAAAAAGTAGCGATTGTAACCGGTGCTGCCCACGGCATTGGCCTGGCTACGGCCCGCTTACTGCTGGAAAATAAGTACCGCGTCGCTATTTGGGATGTGAACCCCGATGAACTGAACAGACTACCCCAGCAGCTTAAGGCCGACGCCGACCGGTATCTGACTTTCCCGTGTGATGTATCGGCCGAAACCGATGTGCAGCGCGGAATTGCCCAGACCCTCGAACGGTTTGGGCGGATTGATGTGCTGGTGAACAATGCGGGCGTGATGGACGAAAAGCCACTTGAAGAGGTGACGCTTGCCGACTGGAACCGCGTGCTCGGAACTAACCTGACCGGGGCGTTTCTGGGGGCAAAGTATGCCGCTGCCGAACTGGCCAAACACCGGGGAAGTATCATCAACATTGCCTCAACGCGGGCCTTTCAGTCGGAGCCCGACACGTTTGCTTACTCGGCTACTAAGGGTGCGTTGGTGGCCCTGACTCATTCACTGGCCATTTCGCTCGGCCCTACTGTGCGGGTCAACTCAATTAGCCCCGGCTGGATCGACGTTCCGGACGGGCCGCAGACGTTGCGTAAAAAAGACCATGCTCAACATCCGGCCGGCCGCGTAGGCACGCCCGACGATATTGCCCGTATGGTTCTGTTCCTGACCGATCCGCAGAATGACTTCGTTACGGGCCAAAATTTTGTTGTTGATGGAGGTATGACTCGTAAGATGATTTACGTACACTAACTCTATGAACAAAGGTTATTAATGACAGTTAATTCAATACACGTACACTCAACAACGAACGCACAGGTATGAATATCGAACTTCTTCTTTCATCTGAGGAAACAACGGCCGAACTCTTGGATACGTTGGTGCTTCACCGGCCGGGTCAGGGTCGGCCTCCGTTATCGGTTCAGTTTCTTTGCCGGCCGAAAGGAGCGACTGCCCGGCGGCAGGATGCCCGTATGAGTTTGCCGCCCTTGTCGTGGTTCGAAGCATACCAGTTACAGGCTTTTACCGGAAAATTGGCCACGGCTACCGGGTCCGAATCGTACCAGGTGGAGTTGCCCGAAGCCGGTTTACGACTCACCGGATTGGCTACGCGGTCGGCTAATCGCCTTGCCGAAGCCCGGCTGATTCGGGTGGAGCCGCTTCGTAATGCCGCCCGGATGTTTGTGCCGTTTTCCCTCAACGGAACCCCCGCTGATATTCGCGCCTATGCCCGAGTGCTGTACAACCGGCTTTGGGAGGCATTTTGCCGGGGGTAGGCTTTTCTGCAAACGATTTTAAAGGGAGGTAGGTGCTAAAACCAGGCCCCTCCCGGCGGTGCCAACTTTACTCAACAACGACAAATGGAAAACATCAATCAGGATGCCATGATGAACGGGCGTCAGACCACATCGGGACCCAGTACGGGTGGCCCGCTTCAGATTCCCGACGACCGGACCATGCTGGGCGACGAGGCCACAGAAAACCTGACTCGTATGGTCAACGAAGGGGCCGACGATAGCGCCGATGATTCCCCGTCGTTGCATACGCCCGACCCACAAACGGGAGCCGGGCCCCAAACCGGAGCTGACAGCCCCACCGGCATGACCAATCCCGAGGATTCTCCGCTGAGCCGGTAAGGGTAAGTGCAGTTGGGAAAATAGATTGCCTTGTAAACAAAGTCGAGGCCGTAACTGCACAGATAGCAGCTACGGCCTCGGTTCGTTTGCGGGGGAATGGTTTCGGAGCCGGTACAGATAAGGCGCTTTGTTGGCCGCGCCGGTGTATCGTTTCTCGAGCCGCTCCAATATGTTTTGCTCCAGAATTTTGCGGGGGAAATTATTCGCGGCAAAGGGCTTATCGAAAATGGCTTCGTACAACTGCTGAACTTCCTTCATGGTGAAGGTTTCGGGTAGCAGGTTGTACGCATTTAGCCGGGTATCGAGGTCACGGCGGAGTGTGTAAAGAGCTTCCTGCACAATCTCGGCATGATCCATGATTAATGGAGGCAGTTGCTTAACTGGATACCAGTCAATCGACTCGTCGATGTCGTGCCGTTGCGGTTTCACCTGATTGATGTCAACCAGCGCGTAGTAGCCAATCGAAACAAAACGCCGGGTAATCCAGTCGTACTCTTTTTGCTGCAACTCCTGCAGCAGCGCCATTTCTTCATTGAGCTGTACCAGTTGGTCCATAAACTGACGGCTGCTGCGTTCGGTCTTGCCAAACACCCGAAACTGCTCCATATAAATGTTACGGATGCCCGTTCGACCTTCCAGAATCCGGTGGGCGGCTTCGTCGATACTTTCAGTTTGGTACACAAACCCGCTGGGTAACGCCCAAAAATCGCCTTTGAAATGAAGTTTGGGAATAAGCACGCTCAACTGTTGCTGTTGATAACCAAAAATGACGCAGTCAATAGAGAGTTGCTGAATGTAGTCCTGTTCACTGGGAGAATGCATAGCCGATAGACCACTGATACGCTGTTGGGTCCGCTGCAAGTTACGGAGTTTATGGGCTGCATAAGGTACCAATGAAGGGTGCTCCAAACCCAAGCGCCGACTTTTGAGGGTCGGCGCTTGAATTGGCAGAAGGTCAATTTAAAACGAGTAGCGTAGTGTAACGCCGTATGTGCGTGGGTCGCCCAGCACCCCGCCGTACTGACCGGCATTGCCGGGGGCAGGCAGGAGTTGCTCGAAATAGTTTTGATTCAACAGGTTACGGCTCCAGATAAACACCGACGTGCCGTTTGAAGCCCGGAAACCCACCCGCGCATTAACCAGTGCGTAGCCGTCAATATTCAGATATTTGGAAGGGGAGGGGCTCGATGAAAACCCTGACCGGTAATAGTTATCGAGGGCGAAGAAGTAGCGGCCGTCCTGCGCCAGAAATTTCCCGTTGCCACTCACCTCACCCCCGAGCGAGCCCGCCCATTTTGAAATGCCCGGCAGGTCGCCCCCCGAAATATCCTTGAAAGCGGCTTCGCCCCCCGTTTCCTCAAGCGGTACGGGAGCGTTTTTAAACGAAACATATTTGCCATTAGTGTAGGCTACAGCGCCGTACACCGACAGGGCATTACCCAGACGCAGGTTTCCATCAACCTCCACGCCCCAAACGCGTACCCGTTCGGCATTGGCCAGGTAGCCCCGGTTTACGCCCGGTTCGGGGGTTTGTACCTGAGTCTGGTAGTCTTTAATGTCGGAGTTATGCAACACCACGTTCAGCACTGAGTTGGGCGTTGGTCGGGTTTTCAGGCCCAGCTCATAGTGGGTTACAAACTCAGGCTTTACGCGGGCAAGCTCCAGCAGAACCCGGCCGCCCGAGGTAGGTAACCCTGCAATGTTGATTCCCACCGGCTTATAGCTGATCGAGTACGTACCAAATGCATTGATCCGCTGACTGGCTTTGTACTGGACTGTGGCCTGCCCCGAAACGTTTGTCTCGTCTACATCAGTATCGAACGCCTGATTGGTGTACACGGCGTTTTTGAGGGCGAGCAGGGCCGGGTCGGTGGTTTGCAGGCCGCCGTAGGTTTCGCGTTTGTAGTTGGCTATCTTCTTGTCATAATTGTACCGAATACCCGGCAACACATGGAGTCGGTCGTTGATGGCCCAGTCGAGCTGACCAAATACGGCCGCACTGGTGCTGCGGAGTCGGTTCGTTGTCCGAATCCCAAACCCGTCGAACAAACCGGGCGTTCGCCAGAGTGGGCTGGTTGAGTTTTGGGCAAATCGCCATTGGGCGGCCCCGGCCTCCTCGGTTTGCACGGGGTCAGATTGCAGATCCTGATACAGGGCAAACACCCCTAATACGCCGTTCAGCCGGGTCGACAGGGCACCGGCATACCGGATTTCCTGCGACCACTGATTGTGCTTTGAGTTGGCCGCCGAAATGGAGAACACGGGCAAACCGATGTAGTCGCGGTCGTTGAGTGGCCCCCAGATCCAGTACCGCCAGGCTGAGGTGGCTGTCAGGGTACCTCCGCCCAGTTTAATATCGGCATTGAGCGAAACACCGCCCATCTGGTTGTCGGCTTTTGAGGGGGTGTCGTGATCAATAATCCGGTCGAACGGGTTGGTGCTGGGTAATTTATAGCCCAGATCGGCAATGATGTTGTTAAACTGCCGGTAGGCCGGGCGTTTGGTGGTAACTACTCCCGCTACGACTTGTGCGTAGCCGTTCGGTTGCTGGTCGGTGTAATCGCCAATGAGGGTCAGCTTTACATTGTCGGAGGGGGTGTAGAGCAGTTGCCCCCGAAAGCCGAGGTTATTGAGGGTATTGACCGACTGGTTGGTGCGAATGTTGGTGAGCAGTCCGTTCCGTTGCGTACCGGTAAACGAGGCCCGAGCGGCCAGTTTTTTGCCCAATGGGCCCGTCAGTGAAGCTTTGGCCTGCACAAAATTGTAGTTGCCATAGCTCAGTTCAAACGTGGCACCCGGTACAAAGCTGGCAGGCCGGGTCGTGATGTTAAACGCGCCAGCCGTTGTGTTTTTGCCGAACAGGGTGCCCTGCGGGCCGCGCAATACTTCAATTTGCTCAACGTCGACAAAATCCAGTGCCGTGACGGCCGGGCGGGCATAGTACACACCATCAACGTAAAATCCGACGCCCGGATCAATCCCGTCGTTGGTCAGTCCGAAGGTTGAGCCCAAACCCCGGATATTAAGGGTAGTATTACGCGGGTTTGACGAGTAGAGTTGAACCGAGGGGACCAGTTCTTTCAGTCGGTTTACGTTGAATGCCCCGGCATCTTCGACCAAAGCGCCCCGTACCACCGAAATCGGAATGGGTACCTCCTGCGACGATTCCTGGCGTCGGCGTGAGGTAATGGTTACGTCGGCGAGCTGATTATCGGCCTGTGTTAACTGAATCTCGCCGGTATCTTCGTTCAGAATCAACTCCTGGGTTTGGTACCCCACGTACGAAACCACCACCGTAAAGGGTGGCTTCTGACCCGTAATGAGGGTAAACTGACCGTTCTGGTTTGTTGCAGATCCGTTGGTGGTGCCTTTAATCAATACCGTGGCACCAATCAGGTGCTTGCCCGTGCGGCTGTCAACAACTTTGCCCGTTACGGTCGCGTTAATAACAGGCGCATTTTGACCAGAAACAGTGAGTACACTCAATAGGGTAAGTAGAATTAATAAAGAGGTTAAACCTGATTTCATGTGCTTTTCTCTAGTGGTTGTATTTAATTATTCAATAGGGGAGGTGGTCTGACTAACACTAACCAGGCCCCGCACTACCCGTAGTCGACTGTCGATTTGGGTCAGTGCGTGCTCGCTGCTGGTTTGAACCGTCAGTCGACCCGTGGCTCGGATACCATCGGCTTCAAACGACACCCCTGCGATGTGATAGTGGTCTTCGGGAGGAAGGGCTGCCATCACATCGCTCACGAAGCTGACCCGGTCGAAACCGACCACCTGAAACACGGTTTGCCAGCGGGGCGACGGTGAAGTATTCGCAATCATAGAGCGATGGTATGTGTAATGGCCGCAAGTACCGGTTGGGCCTGATAGGTGAGCGACTCAAAATTCTCGTCGAGAAACTGGTACCGGATTCGACGCCCTGCATCAACGACGTACAGAGCCGGGATATACACCTCTTCGGAGATGCCCGAAATACGGTCCCAGATGGGGTCCGCTTCGGAGTAAACCCCAAACTGTTGCGCCACCGACTTATCGGCGTCGAACACAATGGTCATGGGGGCTTCCTGCGCTTTGTTGGGCATGTAACGCGGATGCTCGTTTGAAAACACGACTAACTGTGCCCCGCGAGCATGAACGGCTTCGGCAAGTTCGATGAGCGTGTCGAGAAATGGTCCGGCGTAGCGGCCCCAGCAAGGGCAGTAAAACCCAACGACCAGCGGACCCGCTTCAAGGAGGTGGGGCAGCGTCAGAATATGGTCAGCCGGCGTCGACGGTAGCACGGGAGTGGTCCAGTACCCGGCCCGGTTCGCAATTGAAAAGAAAGGGGCTTTGTCGCCAGTACCTAACGGCTGTACGCGTTCAACAGGCCGACGATCTTTAACGGTTGTTGAGCTGATGTCGCCCCATTCATCTATGAGTTCGAGTGTCATATGCGGTGTAAGTTGCGTGTGCTGTTTCGTCTGTTTTTCGCTGACTAAATCCGTTAACACCAATACTCCCGGTGTTAGATAGACTTTTAGTACTTATAATCTATTGATTTAGTAGGTTTTGCAAATTAAGTGTTACTTTGCGCCTGCTTCCAAACATTCACCCATAAATTTTTTTGTGCGATGGTATCAAAAAGAGCGAAATACGCCTTCAAGGCCTTGCGAAAACTGGCCGAGCAATATGGTCGTGGGCCGGTGATGATCAGTTGGTTATCGGAACAGGAGAGTATTCCGAAACGATTTCTGGAGTCTATTTTACTGGACTTGCGAAATCACGGATTGTTGCAAAGTCAGAAAGGAAAGGGGGGTGGCTATATGTTGCGGCTGGAGCCCGAACGGATCAATCTGGCTCAGGTTTTGCGAATTATCGACGGACCCATTGCGCCAACGCCCTGTGTTTCCAAAAACTTTTATGTGCGTTGCGACGACTGCGAGGATGAAGAAACCTGCACGATCCGGCCCATTATGTTGCAGGTGCGCGATGCAAACCTGAGTGTCTATGAGAACATCACATTGCGCGAACTACAGACTATCCGCTCCGATCTGGCTCATGTTGAGGACCAACCCAATTAACGCTGATTGCTGGGTTTGATATGCCTTTTTAACCTCAAGAATGAACGGGTACAAATTCAACCGAGCACAGCGAGTATGATTCCGCTGTGCTCGGTTGGAAAGATTGCGGGGAGTCGTTATTTGCCCGTCAGGCTTTCAGACGGGGGCGCTTGTCGAACCATGATGAACTCGCGGTGCAGAAAGCGAGCCCCTTTGTAAGCAATAGCCCGGATGGTATTCGGGTTTTTGAGCGTCAGAGCGGCATCGAAGCGCATGCCGGAGGCCGGGTGAATCACTTCACCACCGGCCCATTCGTCGCCGGTAAACTGTAGGTTCGTGAGCAGAATTTTGCCTTTGGTGTGCGCATAATTTTTCTCCCAGCCACCGCCCAGATCGCTGATTCGGGCAAAGTACCGATTGCCTTTCTTGAAAAATTCGATGGTCGACTGCCGGGAGGGTACGTACCAGCGTCCGAGTAGGGCATCGGCCGGTGCGTTGGCCTGTGCATGGGCGGGTGGCCCGTGCAAAAAGCCCAGTAAGAGTAACGAAAATAACAGTTTCATAGCGTTGAGTTGAAAACGCACGGGCCGGAGCGCCGTGCGGTGTTTCGTACTTAACCGCTAAAACTGGGTAAATGCCCAAAAAAATGAGTGTCGGGGCCAACCGGTCGGTTTACCATTCGGTAACGTAGGCTCCCTGTTGCCGGACCGAGTAGCAGCGGATGTTGCGGGGGCGGGCTTCGGCCAGTAGGCGGTCGGTGAGTGGCGTCTTGTTCGAGTCGTCGAAAATGAGCTGTCGAGCCACCACGCGACCATCCAGGTCCGACCATTGCTGCACGGCATTCCGGCGAATGATGGCATAATCGACCACAGCGGGCAACTGCCAGTACGACTGTCCCCGCAGCCTGTTGACAAGCAAAATGGTTTTGCCCTGCCACACCCAAAGGGCGTAGTCGTTGGTAGCGTGAAAGCCTGGAGTTACTCGTGCTGCCGTGCTATCCGGTTTCGGATGGGTCACGCTTAGCTGGCGTACCCCCCATTGACCGAACGTGTTTTTGAGATAAAAATCGAACGAGCGCGGGTCGTTTTGTACGTCGAGGTCGGTGAGGAGTATCGACTCTCCGCCTGAGGTAAGGCTGATTGCCGTTTTGTGGGGTAAAAAGTGAACGGCTAATCGTTGCTGATGGCGTCGGTTCAGTTCGTCGTTCAGCAACAGACTCATCAGCAGAAGAGCGAACCCGGTAGCCAGCCAGCCAAACCGAGGTTTTCGGTGCAGCCAGGCGTAAATGCCCGCAATCAGTAGCGCATACAGCACAGCCAGTTCGAGCGGATCGAGCCACAGCCCATCCCATAGCCCACCGGGTAACTGACTTGTTTGGCTGACACTCTGATTCAGCAGGAAGGTTGCTTTCTGTAGGAGCCAACTGCTCAGATCGCGTAGGTAGGGTATCCAGCAAACAGCCAGACTAAACATGGCTAACGGTAGCAAACCAGCCACCAGATCCATTACAATCGGGTTGGCCAGCAGAAAATACGTCGGGAACTGGTGGAAATAGTAAACCCCCAGCGGGAAAGTAGCCAACTGTGCCACCAACGCTACTGAGGTCAGTTCCCAGAGGTGATCGAGGAACCTATTTTTTATCGTAAACAGCTCGTAAACCGGCTTTTGCCAGGCGCCGATTCCCGCTACGGCCACGTACGACAGCTGAAAGCCTGCCGAGAATAGGGCGTACGGATCGAACAAAAGAATAAAAAACGCGGAGGCTCCGAGCACATTAGGCATGTATGCCTGTCGCCCGGTAGCGTTGGCAATAATCAGCACCGAAAACATACCTGCCGACCGGAGCACGGCGGGCGACATACCGGTCACCAGCGCGTAAAACCATAATACCAACAGCTGCACAACCCCCAGAATCAGTTTGGCCCGGCGGCTCTTGCGCAAGAAGCCAAGGAGGTACACCATCAGGCCAAACAGAATACCTACGTGCAGGCCTGATACCGACAAGACATGCACGGCACCGGCGGCTGCATACGATTTGTACAGGTCAGGGTCAATGTCATCACGAACCCCCAAAATCATGGCGTTTACGATGCCGTACTCTGTTTTTGAGCCAATTTGGGCGGTAAACACACTATCGGCAAACTGATTGACCCGCGTTGCCAACTCTGTAACCGGGTTAGCTGGCGCGTAGCTCAGAAGCTGCCTCTGATACGGGCGTAGGTATTGCTGGTGGTAAATTCCCTTGTGGCTGAGGTATGTTTTGTAGTCAAACTCGGCGGGATTCAGGGGTGGGTCAATAGGGCGGGGCGCACCCGAAACGAGCCAAACCTCACCGTAGCGGGGCAAGGGGGTGTCTGTCTTGTCGAGATACACAATGACCCGGCCGCTCAACGGGTGCCAGCCTGCAGAGTCGGTACGCCCACGCCGAACCGACAGCTCCACTCGGTAGGTTTTGGCGCGTTCTTCGGGCAAATTGTCAACCACACCTTCGTAAGCCCGGAGGGTATCGGCCAGATGAACGAGGTTGTCTGGGTTGGTGCGGGGCGTATGTCGTTGAGTAATAAGCCAACCTAGCACCATCACAAGCAGCAACGCGCCAGCCGATAGTAGCATGCTCCGGTAACCGGGCCGTTGCCTGGCTTGCCACCACCAGCCCCCCGTGTACAAAAAAACGCCCACTAATCCGGTTGCTATAGCGAAGTAGTGGGCGTCAGAAAAAGAATTGTACCACAGAATGCCGGCTATCAGTGCCAGCGCGTACCGGAGAAACGGAGCGCTTTTCATTCGTGCGAATAGGCAGAGCTGGGGAGTACCATTCGGTAATGTTGGATATTACATTCTTCAAACATAGGGCCTACGGCTTTAAACCCAAAACCTTCGTAAAGAGGCATGGCGGTTACCTGAGCGTGCAGGTAGATCGACTCAATGGGCTCGGGCTGTAGGCCAAACACATCATCGAGAACAGCTTTGACGAGGGCTTTACCAACGCCTTTCCCCCGAAAATCTTTACGGACAGCGAAGCGTTCGAGTTTGATGCCTTTACCCGTACGGCGCCAGCGGGCGGTTCCGCAGGGGAACGATGTCCCTTCTGGGGTCTGGTAGCTAGCCAGAAAATGACGGCTTATTGTCTCAAACTCATCATATTCTTCTTCGCTTGGTACGTTTTGTTCTTCCACAAATACCTCTCGCCGAATGGCAAAAGCGTGGTTAAGGTCGGCAGGGGTAGAAATATGACGGACAGTAATCATAAAACAATTGATCAATGGACAAGCAATCGGGTAGCGGTCGTTTCGTCGCCCGCCGTTGCCCGAACAATATACATGCCTTTGGGTAAATTGGTAACCGTGAGCGAAACCCGGGTGCTTGTGGTAGTTGAAAAATTACGGGTTTGAATAAGGCGACCATTCAGGTCGAGCAGCTCAACCGTAATCGGTTTGGCTCCCCGGAAGCGTACTTCGGCGGTTGCTTCGAACTGGGCCGGGTTAGGCACCATAGCTACGCTTAGCTGGTCACTTTCGCCGAGTGGGTTGGTCACCGACTGAATGATTTTCTGCCGACGCGGGCTCACGGCCAACACGGCCCGCATACGGGCTCGCTGACCGAGGGTGAACATATTCATGCACGCATCGGGTGAGTAATCCATGTAGTTCTCGGTCAGGTTGCGCGTTCGCTGACCGCGTACACACTCCGAAAACATCGTTGTGCAGGTAGTGCCTCGGTTAAGTTGTTCAACCGGAGGGGTATCGGCTACATGGTCGGTGCCGCAGGAAACATCACCATTGGTATGCAACAGGCCGAGCCAATGGCCCACCTCGTGCGTGGTGGTGCGGCCCTGGCAGTACGAGCGGTACTGGGCGTTGCAGGCATTGGCTCCAAAAACGACGTAGGAAATCACCACGCCATCTATTTTCTCGTCGGGCACATCGGCCCCGGTCGGGAGCCCCTGGAGGGTGTCGGCAGCCATAGGCATTTGAGCATACCCCAGCGTCAGCCCCGACAGGCGGGTTACCCAGATATTCAGGTACCGGTCGGAGGGCCAATAAACAATGTTTGAGAGCTTGACGAGATCATTGTACGAAAAGGCGTCGAACTCGGTCTGTTTGTCGTAATACGTCCGGGTAATCCCGTTAGAGGGCTGTCCCTGTGGGTCGGTGTTAGCCAGATAGAACTCAACACCGGTGTCTGAACCAATAGGGCTGGTATTAAAGCCGTTCGTTCCGGCCTGTCGGCGGTAGTCTTCGTTCAGGACCCGAATCTGCGATTGAATCTGCTCGTCGGAGATATTCGGGTTATTAGTACCCCCCACAAAGTTCGACGAGTTGTTGTGAATCACATGCACTACCACCGGAATCCGGTAAATGGTGTTGTCGTCAGCCTGGCGGGCTTTACTGGTAAGCTGCTGTTGCTGAATGAGCCGTTCGAGGGCTTCGGCCTGTTTCTGACGGGCCGGGTTGCGCAACCGGAGCAGTTGTTCAACCGCCGGTGTAGCGCACCGATCGGTGTGCTCGTGGGGAGTAGTTTGGGCTTGTGCGGATATAACAAAGCCGACCAGCATAAGCAGGCCGGCTGTTACCCGGAAAAAAACGCTACTGACCGGCTTCTTCATACGCGGCAATAATCTCTTTCACTAAACGGTGGCGCACCACATCCCGACCATCCAGATCGACAAACGCAATGCCTTTGATTTTACGGAGTAAATCGACCGATTCGATCAGACCCGACTTTTGCTTTTGGGGCAGGTCGATCTGCGAGCGGTCGCCGGTGATGATGGCCTTTGAGGTAGGTCCCATCCGCGTCAGAAACATCTTCATCTGCATCGGGGTCGTATTCTGGGCTTCATCGAGCAAAATAAACGCGTTGTTGAGGGTTCGTCCGCGCATGTAGGCAAGCGGGGCAATCTCAATAATCCGATTCTCGGTATAATACTTCAGCTTCTCAGCCGGGATCATATCGTCGAGGGCGTCGTAAATAGGCCGCAGGTATGGGTCAATTTTTTCCTTCAGGTCGCCGGGCAGAAAACCGAGGTTTTCGCCTGCCTCCACGGCCGGGCGCGTGATGATGATTTTCTTAACCTCTTTATTTTTCAGCGCCCGTACGGCAATGGCAACAGCTGTATAGGTTTTACCCGTACCGGCTGGCCCAATGGCAAACACAAGGTCATGGTGATTGGCGGCTTCGACCAGTCGTTTCTGGTTAGCAGTTTTGGCCCGCACCACAATGCCTCGGGTACCATACACCAGCACGTCTTCATCATTGCCAACGTCTACGGGCAAGATGCCTTCTCCTTTGGCATTAGCTCCGTTTAGGTACGTTTCAACGTTCTCATGCGTTAGTTTGCCGTATTTCTGAAAATGCTCCAGCAGTGAGTTCAGTACGTCGGAAATGCGGGTAATTTCGGGCGTAGTGCCTTTGATCCGAATTTCGTTGCCCCGAGAAATAATGCGGCTCATCGGAAAGGCAGCAGCTACCTGCTTGATATTGGTGTTCTCAACGCCCAAAAATTCGATCAGTGGTACGTTGTCTAAGGTGATTACTTTTTCGACCAAACGAATAGAATGATTTTGTTGTGAGTAAAGGGGATTCTGCCAATAAATTTAAACGCAGCAGCTAACTTAACAACACATTTGGGCAAAAAAACAGTCAAAAACTCCTGAATGGAACGGGAATATTTTTAACTCGTTCGCCATCAATTCGTTTGGCTCAGAGGAAATGGCTGTATAGTTTACGAACCAGATGTACGAACGGTCTTCCTACGTAAAAACGTCCGTTTACATGACCTTAGATGGTTTCTGTAAACGGACGTTTCGTTGACTGGCGGGTTGGTCCGGTCACCAACGCGTCGGCAGGGAAATGTAAACGGTATAGATCAAATGGAAAGAGAGAATAAGGTTAATCGTGATACTCGAAGTACATGCGACGAATCTTGTCGCGGGTGCGTTTCAGGCGCATTTTGATCGCACTGTCTTTCAGGTTGTACTGACGGGCTATCTCTTTAATATCGAGGTCGTCTTCGTACTTGAGTCGGATAAGCATGGTTTCTTCCAGACTCATGTTTTCCATCACCACCGACAAATGACGCAACCGCTGTTCAAGGTGTTCGGTGTCGTTGGTATCGGGCAGGTTGTGCGCCGATTCATCGAGTTCAATCAGATTAGCTCGGTTGGTGAGCCGCAACTGATCCATACAGTAGTTGTACGAGATGGCGTAGAGCCAGGTGGCAAATGCCGAACGTTCCTGAAACCGACTGAGACCTGAGTGGATGCGGAGGAAGATATCGTGCGTGAAATCTTCCGCTTGAGTGGGGTTTTTGGTGAGGGAAAAACAGCGACGGTAAACTTTGCCAACGTACCGCTTGTAAAGCTGCTCAAAATAGGCGTTCTGACGAGTGTGCAGGTACAGGCGTACCAGCTCCTCGTCTTTGACAGAGTGTTTCATGAAATACTTCTTTTATGGGGTAGGTTACTTACACTAATGGTACAAAAATAACATTATACCATTTAAGGCTACTGAAAATTACTTAAAATGCGGTTAAAGTATTAAAAAGACTTTAACCCACTTACTTAGAGGCAATCTATGGAAACATTGAGGTCTTTGCAAAGTAAGATAACGGGATAAACCCCAATTTCTGGTATTCGGAGTATATTTTAGTACAGGTAAGGTACAGGTATGCAGGTAAGTAGACTTTGGTACTTACTTGTTAATACTTAATTAAAACAGGCAGTATTACTTAGTTTCTTTAATATGAAGTATGATTAGATTAATATAGTCTTTTTCAAAGAAAGAGGGCCGCCTAACATTGGTTAAGCGGCCCTCTTTAGTTTAGTTAATATGTAACCATTTGTTGTACAGTGCTCTCTGGGCTTCCGTTCGGTTGGGTAGGGGTTCCAGCCGATACGTGACTAGTGGAAGCCGGGTAAGCGTAACACTAAGTTCTTTCAGAATTCCACTCCGGTTTACAATCATTTTAAACGAGTTGCCGGGCCGGTAGCTCGCCATCAGTTTGTTTACGTCTTCACTGACCCGAATACTGTCGATAGCCAGAATCTCATCGCCCACATTCAGACCGGCCGTTTCGGCCGAAGAACCACGCCGTACCGAGGTGACCGTTTGGCGGCCATTGGTGGGATTTAGCCCGGTAGCTACGCCCAAATAAGCGTCCTGTGCGTTGGCATATCCATTAACCAACCGCAGTCCAACCGGCTCGAAGAACGGAGCATAATCGATAGCATCGGTCCCGTACACGTATTTCTGGAAAAAGCTGTCCAGGTTCTTGCCGCCTACTTGCTCCAGGGCTTGCTTCAGTTCTTCGTCGCGGAAACCACGCTTGAGTTCTTTATAGTAGCGGTTGTAAAGCAGGCGCATCACGTCTGTAAGGCTTTTCTGGCCGTTGGTGCTGGCCAGAATTGACAGGTTCAGCAGCGAAGCCAGCACGCTCCCTTTGCTGTAGTACGAAATAGTGCTGTTGCTCGAGTTTTCGTTTGGCCGGTAATGCTTGATCCAGGCATCGAAGCTGGCATCAGCTACCGATTGTACCCGGTTGCCCGGTTGGTTTTCAATGCCGGTAATGTCACTTGCGACTACCGACAAATATTGTTCGGGCGTATGGAAACCGGCCATGCGCAGAATGTAGTCTTCATAAAACGACGTGAATCCTTCGGCTTCCCACAGGGCGCGGGTATAGTTTTCGTTTTCGTAGTCGAATGGCCCAAGAGCGATAGGCCGGAGCCGTTTCACGTTCCAGAGGTGAAAATATTCGTGGGCCACCAGCGTCAGAAATCCTTTATAGCTGGCTTCGGTAGCGTAGGCCGCGCGGGTGGTCTGAAGGCTGGTTGAGTTCTGATGCTCCAGGCCACCGCCCCCCACGTTGGTGTGGTGAACAATAAATGTGTAATCAGTGCAGGGATGCTCGCCAAAAATTGAAGTAGCCGTTTCGCAAACTCGCTTGTAATCGGCGGCTAATTTCTGCTCATTGTACTCGACCTCGCCAAACTGAGCAACGGTGTGGGGTACGCCAGCGGCTGTAAACGTAAAGGTGCGGTGATTTCCGATTTCGATAGGTGAATCAACGAGCAGGTCGAAGTTGGGCACCTCATACGTAAACGGCGCACCAGCCGCCGGTTTGAGGGCTACAGATACCTTGTTCCAGCCCTTGGCGGGTTGAATCACCAGGCGTGAAGGCTGGTCTTTGAGGGCGTCGTTGAACAGAAACATGCTCGCGCCGTTCACGTAGCCGTGCGTATCGTCGAGGAAACTGGTCCGGACGGTAAGTTCGTAGGCGTACACCCGGTAGCGAACCGTTATATCGTCGCCAACGGCATCGCGGGTGCTTATGCGCCAGGTGTTCTTGCGGATTTTTTCAACGGGGGCTGGTTTGCCGCCGACAGTAGCCCGAAAATCTTCTACGTTCTTGGCGTATTCGCGAATCAGGTACGAGCCGGGGGTCCAAACAGGCATTTTCAGGTCGATGTACCCGTTCTTTTTCAGGTTAGCAGGGCCGGCAATCTGACTCAGCTTCATCTCTACTTCGAAGTAGTGATTGGCCGGTTGCGGCATCGAAAGTGTGTAGGTGATTTGGGGGGAAGGCGGAGCTTCGTTGTCTGAAGATGAAGAGCTGGCAAAGGTGGGGCCGTAGCCTAAAACCGCCCATACCATGAGTAAAAAGGAATACCGCAAATTATTTTTCATACGGATTTTGGCACTACTTTCGTTTTTTGCAAAAAATGGTTGGCGAAAGTACAACGCTTTGCCTCCCTACGCAACCATTCCGGTATCTATGTCCTACTCCCAACCCCGTGCGGGTGTTCTCGCGCTCACGGTATTCGCGGGGATCGGTTTGGCGCTTCCTGCCGCCGGCCAGCGCACCCTGAGCTATACTGAATCTGATTATCATTTCCGTAACGGCATTGAGCTGTTTGAGAAGAGCAATTACGGAGCTGCCCGCTACGAATTCCGGCAATACCTCGACCGCCGAAAAGCAAGCGAAAACGCGTCGGAGGCTGTTGCGGCCGACCAAAACGTAGTGGATGCCGAGTACCACATTGCTTTATCGAGCCTTTACCTCGACGAGCCGGGCTCCGAGGTTTTGGTGGATCGGTTCGTGAAAAATCACAGCCAGCACCCCAAAGCCGGGCAGCTTTACGGCGATTTGGGGCAATACTACTACGAGCGGGAAGACTACGCCAAAGCCATTGATTTCCTGGAAAAGGCGGTTGGACAGAATGCTTCAGGGCCTCAAATGGCCAAGAATAAGTACCGCCTGGCTGTATCGTACTTCAATACGCAGGATGTCAATCGGGCCTTGCCGCTGCTGAACCAGATCAAGCTCGATCCCGATGCCGAAGATGCCCCCGCGGCCTCGTACTATGCCGGGGTGATCAATTACCGCAATAATAACTTTAGCGAGGCTGTTGCCGATTTCAAGCGCATTGCGCAGAATCCGACGTATCAGAACGAAGTTCCGAACTGGATTGCTCAGTCGCTCTATCGGGAGCGGCAGTTCGATCAGTTGCTGGCCTACACGGAGCCGTTGCTCCGGCGGGGTGGTACGAACCTGAGCGATGTAGGACTTGTGACGGCCGAGGTGTATTACCAGCAGGGTAAATTTGATCGGGCTATACCGTATTATAAGCAGTACCTGGCTGCTAAAGGGGCCAAAGTGCCCGGTCCGGTGAAGTTCCGGTATGGGCAGTCATTGTTCCGCACGGGCAAGTACGACGAAGCCATTACCCAGCTTAAACCGTTAGCTACCGGTAAAGATACCGTAGCGCAGTATGCTGCTTTCACGCTCGGCATTAGCTACCTGCAAACCCAGAATCCGAGCTATGCACTCACCGCGTTCGATCAGGCCGGGCGGCTAACGTTTAGCAAGCCGATTCAGGAAGAGGCTCAGTTTAATCACGCCAAGGTGCAGCTCGATCTGAACAACGGGACTGATGCGGTAAAAGAGCTGAACGCCTTTCTGCAGCGCTATCCCGACAGCTCGTTTGAAAATGAAGCTAACGAGTTGCTGGGCGAAGCGTATTTTGCTTCCAACAACTACCCGGCGGCCATTGCTTACATTGAAAAGCTGAAGCGCCGGACGCCCAAAATCAACGCTACGTACCAGCGCCTGACCTATAATCAGGCCGTTAACGACTACAATTCCGAACGCTACGCGCAGGCCTTACAGAACTTCGACAAATCGCTGAGTGTACAGGCTGATGCCGAGCTGCGTCAATCAGCACAGTTCTGGAAAGCGGAAACGTTCTCGGCGCAGAAACAATACGATACGGCTATTCCAATGTATGCTTCGCTATCGCGCACGCCGGGTGAGCTGGGGGCCAAAAGCCTGTACGCACTGGGCTACGCCTACTATAACAAGAAGGATTACAGCCGGGCACTGACCTACTTCCGCGATTTCGTAGGGAAAGGGGCACAGGCGGGCGACGCGGGCCTTGTCGACGATGCTCGGGTGCGAATGGCCGATTCGTTCTTTGCTACCAAGCAATACAACGAAGCGATGCGGGCTTATGATGAGGTAATTGCCCGTGGTCGGGGGGATCGTGACTATGCCACGTATCAGAAAGGGTTGATTTTGAGTTACGTAGGTCGGGATACAGAAGCTAAAGCCGAATTTGATAAGTTGCAGCGGCAATACCCCGGTTCACGCTTTCTTGACGATGCGCTCTTCCAGGCTGCCAATGTCGATTTTGAGAAGGGAGCGTATCAGGTGGCGATTCGTGGTTTCAGCAAGCTTATTCAGGACCGGCCGCAGAGCTATCTGATTCCATCGGCTCTGCTCAAGCGAGCTACGGCTTACAGCAACCTGCAAACCTACGATCAGGCCATTGCCGATTACCGGCGAATCCTGAGCGAGTACGGTAGCTCCGATCAGGCACAGGGTGCTCTGTTGGGCTTACAAAATGCCTTGAATGATGCCGGTCGGCCCGAAGAGTTTTCGGGCGTACTGGGTCAGTACAAAAAAGCAAACCCCGGCAGCTCCGATGTAGAGAAAGTAGAGTTCGATAACGCCAAAAACATCTATTTCAACGAGAAATACGCACAGGCTATTCAGTCGTTGCTGGCGTTTATGCAGGAGTACCCGTCGAGCCCAAACCTAAACGAGGCCCGGTATTACCTGGGTGAGTCGTACCGCCAGACCAAAGATGTGCCGAATGCGCTTCGGTACTACAACCTTATCCTGACCGATGGTAAATCCGAGTTCGCGACCCGTGCCGCGACCCGCGCTGCCGAACTGGAAACGGCGCAGAAAAACTACGCCCGTGCCGTACGCAACTATCAGTTTGTGCTGAACCGTGCCAACGGCAAAAACGAAGAGGTGGCGGCTAAGCTTGGCCTGATGGAAACCTACTTTGTTGCGCCTAAGCTCGACTCGGCCGCTTACTACGCCCGTGAGGTAGTCGAGGCAGGTAACGTGTTGCCGGGTGCTCAGAACCGGGCTCAGCTCATGCTGGGCAAGATTGCCCTGAGCCGTAACGATTACAAAACGGCCACCGCTGAGTTTGAAAAGACCATTGCCCTGGCCAAAGACGTGTACGGAGCCGAAGCGAATTATCTCATCGGTGAAGCCTTGTACCGGCAGAAAAAGTACAAAGAGTCCATTGCGACCCTGCTCAAATTCAACGAAACGTTTGGCGATTTTGAGTACTGGAAAGGCCGGGCGTTTATTCTGGTGGCCGATAACAACGTGGGCCTCAACGAACTGGCTCAGGCTCGTGCCGTACTCAATTCAATTATCGAAAACGCATCCGACGACCGGGTAGTGGCTGAAGCTAAGCAAAAACTGGCCGCTCTGGAGTCTAAAAATTGATAGATCGCCCGCCCGTTCGGCTTGCCATACCGGATTTGGAGAAACGTTCGGTTTAGAACCCTAACCTATTCAAAATCCTTTGGCAGCCAACGGGCTGGGCTACTTCCATTACCTTATGACCTCGCATTCACCCTACATAGTTACGCTCGCCCTGCTGAGTTTTTCGTTGGCGGCCTCGGCTCAGAATCCCCGGCCCAATCCGCCCAAGCGGGAAGGCGAAGTAGAAAATCAGGAAATTACGGTTGAAAAAAGCCGCCGGATTGAGCTGCCCCCCGCCAACCGGATTTTCAACAAGATTCCGTCGCTGAAGCAGTCGGCTGAGGAGCGGAAGGTGAATTATAATTTTCAGGATCGGCCGCTTACCCTTGGCGACCCCAAAACCACGCCGGGCGTGCTGCCGCCTTCAAGCACACGGGCCGAACCACAGCCTACCTACAACAATTACGTAAAGCTGGGGGCTGGTAACTACGGATCGTTTCTGGGCGAAGCGTTCGTCGGCACAACGGGCCCGCAAAACGTAGTACTCGAAGGGTCGTTGAAACACCTGTCGTCGGGCATTGGTCCGGTCGATGGAAAGAACTCCGGGCAGAGCGACACCCGCTTCAATATCACGGGCAAGTACCTGACCGACGCCATCAAGCTACAGGCTGATGCCGGCTATCAGCGCGAAGGCTTCTTTTTCTACGGGTACGGACGCCGGCCTGAAGTACCTAACCGCGACGATATTCGGCAGCGCCTGAATACCTATAACTTCCGGGTTGGACTTGAAAACGCCAATACCGACAATACAATCGACTACTCGCTCCGCACGGGAATCACCCTGCTCAACGACCGTTACGATGCGGCTGAGTTTGACTGGGGCACTAACTTCAAAGGGTCGCTTGGTATCACCGATAAGGTTTTTGCCCTGGTAGCCGCCGACGCCTACGTGACCCAGCGTACCGATCAGTTTGTTGATAACCGGAACCTCTACCGGGTTAAGCCGACGTTTAAATATGCGAGCCCCGTGCTGACTATCACGGCCGGGGTCAATGCCGTGAATGAAACCGACCGGCGGCTGGAAATCAACAATACCCGCGCGTTTCCGATTGTCGATATTGACGTCGCACCGGTGGGAAATGTGCATTTTTTCGCGGGGATCGATGGTGATATTCAGCGGAATACCTTACGCACGTTGCTCAATGAAAACCGTTGGTTATCACCCCAAATCCCACTGGCCAACACGGTCAAGCTGGGTGATTATTACGGGGGTGTGAAAGGGCAGGCTGGCGGAGGATTCTCGTTTGAGGGAAAGGTATCGTATGCCCGGTACCGGAACTTCTACACGTTCAATAATACCTTCCCGGATACGACCAAGTTTTTTGCCCTCTACGACGCTGGTACGGCCCGGGTGCTCAACCTGACGGGTGAGGTCGGGTACAGTCAGCGCGACAAGTTCCGCTCGAATCTGCGCGTCGATTTTTACCGGTACGACCTTGACCTGCTCGAAGCCGCTTGGCACCGCCCCCGTATTGCGGGCCGTTGGACGAATTCGTATATCCTGAACAAAAAATTATTTGTTACGGCTGATTTGTACTTTTACGAGGGCCTACAGGCACGCAATTTTGTGTCAAACACCACCTACAAGCTTCCAGCCATCTGGGACGCCAACGTAAAAATTGACTATTTCTTAGGTCGTCAGTTTGCCGCATTTGTTTCGTTAAATAACATCGTCGGTCAGAATTACCAGCGCTATTTGTATTATCCGGTTCAGGGCCTTAACTTTCTCGGAGGAATTACATATTCCTTCTGATTGTATCCCTAATCGAATCTGACTATGGTGTCCGTCGGCGCTTACCTCAAGAAGCTGCTGTATCAGTACGACTGTGTAGTCGTGCCGGAGTTAGGGGGTTTTTTAACCCACTACCAGAAGGCCACGTTTGTGGCTGAGACAGGGCAGTTTTTACCGCCCCGCAAACGTCTGGCGTTTAACGAAGCGCTCCGGCTCGACGACGGTATTCTGACCAATTACATTATGCTGCACGAATCGCTGACACGTGAAGAAGCTCTTCGGCGTATCGGTGATTTTGTGAGTGAACTTCGGCAGCATGTGCAGTTGGCAGGCAGCTTTTCGGTCGAAGGTATTGGCCTTTTCACGCCCAATGTGGAGGGTAAGTTGCAATTTGACCCTGAGTTGCGGCACAATTTCTTCGGCGAATCGTTTGGTATGTCGGCCGTTCAGGCCGAGCGTGTATCGGTGCTGAAAATCGAAGAAGTCGAGGCTGAAGAGGTGGCTCCAACTATGGCACTGGGCCCTGTTCTGCGGGAGGAAGTTCTCGAACAAACACCTTTTGTACACGTAAGTCGGCCCCGGCCGTTGTTGCGTTGGGTGGCAGCCGCTGCGCTGGTCTGTACCTTTGGGGCACTTAGTTACCTCACGGTAGTTGAGCCCGGTCAGGCGATGGAAAGTAGTCTGAACCCCGCTAATTGGTTCCGGATTCCGTCGTGGCTGAAAGCCAACCTGCACCGTGAGGTGAAAGCCGAAACGGCTACCCCGATTGTGGTGCCGGCTGCCAAGGAGCCGAGCCCCATTGCAATGGCTACCCCGGCGCCCGCACTGCCCGAATCAACACCCACTCCTACAGCCGCCCCCGTTGCTGCTGAGGTTGTTGCGCCCGAACCGGCTGCCCCGGCCGTTGTCGCTAAGCCGGTAGCCGTTAAGGTCAAAAAGGTGGCTCGGCCAGTGTTGGTGAAGGAAACTGAGAAAGCCAATCCGTTTGTGGCCGAAGCCTTACCAGAGAGTGCCCCCGAAACAACGGCACCGAAAGTTGAGGAAAAACGAACCGGTCCCTTATTTACAGTGATTGCCGGTAGTTTTGCGAGTAAGCAAAATGCGGTGCGTTTTCAGAAAACGCTCCAGAAGGCAGGTTATGCTGATGCCTACGTGATTCAGCCGACCCGCAAGGGGCAACTGTTCAAGGTAGCAGCAATTGGCTCGCCCCTTCGGGAAGAGGCCGTAGCCAGCACCGACAGCCTCAAGAAGCTAACCGGTATTACACCGTTTCTGATAAAAAACTAAGTAGCGCTCTACGCTCATAGCTGACCGGCTCCCTATGCAGAATAGGGGGCCGGTTTTGCTTTTTAGGTCCAAGTGCGATTGTCAGGCATCCAACTGATCGATTCGGGCCTGATGCCGCCCACCCTCAAAGGGGGTATCTAACCAGACCCGGACAATCTGGAGGGCTGTTTCTTCGCTCATCATGCGCTGGCCCAGCGAAATCACGTTGGCGTTGTTATGCTGCCGTCCCAGCCGGGCCGATTCCTCGTTCCAGCATAAAGCGCAACGCACACCCTTGATGCGGTTGGCCATCATAGCTTCGCCATTGCCCGAGCCCCCCAGTACAATACCCCGGTCTACTTCGCCCGAGGCAACGGCCTCGGCAACAGGTCGGATAAACCGGGGGTAATCGACGGGTTCTTCGGAAAAGGTACCCTTGTCGATGGGCGTATGCCCCAAATCGGTCAGAAGATTCTTGATGGCTTCCTTATAGCGAAAACCAGCGTGGTCGGAGCCAATAGCGATAGTCATACGAGTGGTATCGAAGCGGTTAGAGGGATGAGGTCGTGAGTGCGATCGGTGCTTACAGCCTGCCGACGGCCCTTATAGCCTTTAACAATGCTATACCAAAGTTGTTCCTCTATGCAGACGGGCCTAACTTGCGCCGTTTGCAAAAAAACGTCTTTTTAGTATGCTCCCTTCGGCTAAAGACCGGACGCCATCTACGGTCGTCTTTATTTTCGGCGGTAGTGGCGATCTCAACTATCGAAAGCTCACGCCCGCGCTATTCAATTTGTACATCGACGGATTCATGCCCGAACAGTTTGCTGTGGTGGGTATTGGCCGCAGTGAGTATTCCGATGAGAGCTTTCGGGAGCGTTTGCTGGCCGGCGTAGAGGAGTTTTCACGTCGGCGGGAGGGACCCTGGGATGAGTTTTCGGCCCGTGTCGGCTACCTCAAAATGGATGCGGGGAAACCCGAAGCGTACGAATCGATAGCCCGGATTGTTGATCAGAAACAAGCTGAATGGGGTGTGGCTCCGCATGTGTTGTTTTATCTGGCGGTAGCCCCGCAGTTGGTGCCCGGTATTGCCACAAATCTCAGTAAGCTATCGTTTGCGAAGGAATCGAGTCGGGTTAGGATAGTAGTTGAAAAGCCGTTCGGGCACGATCTGGCCAGTGCTCACGAGCTAAATGTACTCCTGGGGGGGCTGTTTGTTGAAGAGCAGATTTACCGGATTGATCATTATCTGGGCAAAGAAACGGTACAGAATATTCTGGCCCTACGCTTTGCCAATGCGTTGTTTGAGCCGCTTTTTAACCGGAATTACGTCGAGGAAATACAGATCACGGCCGCCGAAACGGTGGGTCTGGAAGGCCGGGGCGGTTACTACGAGGGCTCCGGTGCCTTGCGCGATATGATTCAGAATCACCTGTTGCAGCTCCTCTGTATGGTGGCTATGGAAGCGCCTACCTCGTTTGATGCCAACGAAGTACGCAACAAAAAGGTAGATGTGCTGGACGCCATTCGCCCGATGAAGCCCGACGAGGTGCCGCAGATGGTGGTGCGGGGGCAGTACGGGGCGGGTGACGTAAACGGTAAATCGATGCCAGCTTACCGGCAGGAGGAAGGCGTTGCTCCCGATTCGCAGACCGAAACCTTTGCCGCCGTCAAGTTTTTTGTGGACAACTGGCGTTGGTATGGGGTGCCGTTTTACCTGCGAACGGGCAAAGCACTGGCCGAAAAAATGACCGTTATCACGGTGCAGTTCAAAGCAGCACCCAAGCTGGCGTTTCCGGCCGAGGTGACCCAAAGCTGGCAGTCGAACCGGCTGATGATTAACATTCAACCCTGCATGGACATTCGGTTACGGTTTCAGGCCAAAAAGCCCGGTCAGGTACTTGACCTGGATCCGGTCGAGATGGTGTTTAGCTTCAAAAGTGCCTACGAGGGACAGGAACCCGAAGCCTACGAAACCCTCCTGCTCGACGTGATGACGGGCGACGCTACCCTGTTTATGCGGGCCGATCAGGTAGAAGCTGCCTGGAAGGCTGTAACCCCGATTCTGGAGCATTGGGAAACCCACCGACCGGCTGAACTACCTACGTATGCACCTGGTTCATGGGGGCCTGAAGCGGCCACCGAAATGCTGGCTACCGATGGTTTTACCTGGACAACCCGATAAATATGGAAATAGGTATCTCGCCCGATGCCGGGCAACTGGCCCGCGATGTGGCCGATTGGCTCGTACGGTATGAACAGGAAGTGCTTCGGCACGCCGACCGCTTTTGTATCGCTTTGTCGGGTGGCAGTACACCCAAAGCCCTGCACCAGCTGCTGGCTCAGGCACCGTACCGCGATGCGCTGACGTGGTCCAAATGGCACGTGTTCTGGGGCGATGAGCGCTACGTTGCGTTACAGGATGAGCGAAACAACGCCCGCATGGCTTACGATACACTGCTGGATCATGTTCCTATACCAGCGGAGCAGATTCACGTCATGCAAACAGATTTGGAACCAGTCCAGTCAATGGCGGCTTATGAGCAGTTGCTGCACGGGTACTTCGATAATCAGACCCATACATTTGATCTGGTGCTGCTGGGCATGGGCGACGATGGGCATACCCTGTCGCTGTTTCCAGGTACTGAGGTGGTGCATGATCAGACGAACTGGACGCGGGCTTATTTTCTGGAGGCTCAGGATATGTACCGCCTGACGCTGACGGCCCCTGTTGTGAACGAAGCGGCTGCGGTGGCGTTCCTGGTAGCGGGTGAGAAAAAAGCCGAGCCGTTGCGTGAAGTGCTATACGGTGAATCTAACCCAGATAAATACCCCTCACAGGTGATTAAGCCATCTGGTAAGCTCTATTGGTTTGTGGATGCCGCAGCGGCCGCATCCATTAATCAGCCGTAGAATAGACGATACTGGTTTTCAGGTAACGTAGCCAAAAGGATTAAGCGGTTTGATTCGTCTGAACGCTTAATCCTTTTTGACTAAAAACGGGTGGAACCGGACGCCATTGACCCGGTTGTATTCAAGAGAGGGAGCCGCGATTTTAAAGAACTGGGCCATCCCGATGAAGCGTTCGGCCGTAGGAGACAACTGCTGAATGCGCGAAAGGTCGGCGTCGGGGGAGAGGTAAAATTGGCGTCGGCGCTCAAAAACAACCTCCCGGCCGTCGGGGCCAACATAAGGCGGATTGGCGTGTCCGCCGGTCATGCCGCTGCCACTGTAACCAACGGCCAGGTTGAGCCAACGGGGAAACTGAGGCCCGACCGGAAACACACTCGCTATATTCAGCGAAAGCCAGTATTGTTGGGCGTTGTAATCTTTCAGAAGCTGAATGCCCGTGGTTTTACCCAGCAAATTAGGCCGGTAGGGGGCATAAATACTTTTCCGCCAGCCGTATTTTAACTGTACCGGTTGATTACCAAAGGCGTATTGTTGTCCCACAAACAGGGCCGTGCCCGCAGCGTTGGCAATCATATCGCCCCGCGAGAAGCCCCACCCTTCGGCCGTGCCGTCGAAAACCTCAAGCGTAGTTTGAAACAACAAAGCGAGTGCTCCACCGGTAAGGGTCGCTGCCCGGTCGTTGAGCCCCGTCCACCGAAACAGCTCGTAGCCGCCCCGGCTCATGAGGTACGCCGTTGCCGCATGGCCCACCTTGTCCATCTGAAGCCATTCGCCGTTGTCGTTGAATGCATGAAAAGGAACCCGCTTTTTGTACCACGCTTTTCGTAAAAGAATCATGGTAGCGGTGTAAAATACGGCCGAGCCAATAGCCACACCAATTAGTCGCCCCTGCTTCAGCTCGGGTGCGCCAGATGCAGTTGGGGTAATAGGAAGAGGTTGCCCCAGGCAGGGGCGAAGTACAAGACAACACAGCAGCAAAAGCAGACAACGCTTCATGCAGAGTAGGCTTACTCCCGAAAACCGCTACGGCTCGGATTGGAACTGGATGTTGACTGTGCACGCCGAACTGAGTTAGCCCAAGTTTTCCGGATGCCCAGGTATCCACCTACCGCGTTGGTGTACAGCGTACCCCGGTCGAGCGCCACCGAGCCGGTGAGCTGGATACCGCCCAGAATGGCTAATGGTGCGGCAATGGTTAGAATACCCGAAAACTGATTGCGGATTGGGCGGAACGGTTCATCGTACCGGCCGAGGTTGCGGCTCATGGATAGCTTGGTCTCGTAGGTGATGGGGCTACTGAGCGCGGCACCCCCGAAGGGCAATGAGCCCGCCAGTCCCAGATGAAATACCCGAACCCGGTTGTTGTTGGTGAAGCCACCGTACGGAAACTCACCGTTGGGCCCTAAAGCGGGCGAGATAAACGGGGTACCAACTGCCCGGTACAGATACGACCAGCCATCGCGAAACTGTGCGTGGTTAAAATAGTCGACTTTACCCCGGCGCTGTGGATCGTCGATGACAAATTCGGGGCCACCCTGACTGGTGGTATTCAAAAACTCGATCAACACCTGCCGCACGAGTGCTAACTCGTCGTTGGCCCGAATCCGAAGGCCCAGTAGGCCGTCGGCAATGCTGGTACCGTAAAAGAGTGATCCAGTTTCGTAAGCACTTTGCCGGTACAGGTAAAACGAGTGTGTGTTGCTCGTGTAATCGAAGGCTATGTCAATAGATCCCAAGTGGTTACCTACCCGGTTGGTCAGGTCAAAATCGGTGTACAGACTTTGGTCGATGATGCCCGTGTTGACGGCCCGGAATCCACTAATGAGGCTCAGGTAATCCCGGAAGCTGTTGGGCAGATACGGGCTTGTCACCAGTCCCGATCCAACCAGTTCGTCGCTGTAGCCACCCCATACCACCTGATGGTTGACGCCCCCGTACACATGAAATCGGTTTTCGGCCTTACCGAGTCGACCGTACAATGTTTTTTGGTGCAGCATGGTGTGCCGCACGTACCGGCCACCCATCCAGCCGTGGGCATAGCTACCCTTGATAGAAAGCCAGCCTTTGGTGAATTTAATTGGGGTGTAATCGCGGATTTCCAGTTGAATTTTTGGAATCGGCAGGGCATTGCCGGACCAGGAGTACGAGCCGGAGGATAGCGTTGAATCGAGCAGACCCACCACTTCGCGCCGACGGCCGGCGTAGAGTTCAAATATGCCCAAACGGGCTTTTACGAATGCTTCGGGTAGTATTACCTGTCCGTTGGCGGCTGTATTGCCCACGATCTGCACTCCTCCCCCAAAACTAATACGCCGGTTATTCAGGCGGGTGGTGTCGTAATCCAGTTGGGCCCCCGCCCGGAGGGTCGTGTTGGGCGATTGCAGCGGTACGATACCGAATTGGTTGGTACGAAGCCAGAAAGGGGTCTGTTCGCCCGACGACATATACTGTCCCGTTTCGGCAGTAACCTGAAACGGTTGTTGGGCCCGTACCAATGAATTGCCAGCTAAGAAACTGATTACCAGAAAGACGAAAGGCCAACGGCCTGAAAGGAGTGAGGGGGTCAAAAAAGATTTTACCGACACAGTGATTTGGATTGGTCTGGTAAAAGTACGTTGAAATGAGACCAAATTGTCAAAATTCCGATTCGCCGGGCATAACAACACCCATAATAATCGCCCGGATAGCTTCACGTTCTGGATGAAATCGTGCGGATTGGGATGGGTGTTGGGCTGTTTATTGACATAAGCGTAACAAGAAATTAACAAACAGGATGAACTAATTGGATGGTTACTGGTGTAGTAGCTAAAATATTTTCGCTCCGAGGGGAGCATGACCACCACAAAAACCACGTTTAGTATCGAAAGAATGAATCTTGAACCCTCTCCACCTCTCACCCGCGCTCAGGAGTCGCGGGTAGCCATCGAACGACTATACATCACTATGCGCCACCTGTTCAACCGGGGTTTTTACAAACCATCGGGTGTGTCAGGCGAAGAAATCCGGCAGGCTCTGCTTACGCTCCGCCCCGAGATTTACGGCTCGGTAGGCGATGCACAGCGGGTCGAACTCGATGGTCTGGTGTACGTAATGGATCGGTTGCCCAAAGGGATTGAAGCCTGCCGGGTAATCACACTGGCCTCACGCGAAGGGTTCGAACACTCCCGTTTTCCGGTGCTGGTACCGGCTAAGCGTCGGCGAAACTGCTACCGGATTGATGCCGAGCAAATGGTCATTGAGGTGACCAACGGTCGTAGCGAGATTTACGACATCCTGACGCACCTCACCTTCATGTTTATGGAGGCCGACAAAATCCGGCGGAATGCCATTCAGGAGCGTGGCAGCAAAACCCGCGAGTGGCAGAAACTGGAAGCCATTGTAAAGGCGGGCGGCACCGTCAAAGAAGAAGACCGCGAACTGGCGCTCACCTATCTCAGCTCGATTCTGGGCCGCACCTTCGAGGAAACCCAGCGGGCCTACGCCCGTTTTGAAGAAACGGGCTCCACCAACACGGGCCTGTTCCAGATCGTGTACAGCCTCGGCAGCGTGTCTATGGGCGAATTGCGGGGCGAGAACATCGACCGCGAAATCAACTTCACACCCATGTTGCGCGAGCGCATCGGGCAACACCTGTACGGCGAACGCTGGGCCCGGCGCATCAAGGAGTACATCTGGGAAAATGGCTTGCAAGACCGCCCGGTGCACATCGTCAGTGCCAACCCGCACAGTGTCATGAACTGCCTGTACGCGCCTATCGCCCTCGATAAGTCGGTGGAATACGATGATTTGTATGATCTGGCGCTCAAGCTGAGTCAGTCGAGTAACCGGTCTCTGCGGGAACAGGTTCAGGCATTTGCCCTCGACAATGGCCTGCATGAGCTGCACGATATAGCAGGCACCAGCTTACTGGTTCAGTTGATTGATACGGGTCGTATTGACCCTGAGCTTTTATCGGACGAAATCAAGGCCAATATCCAGACTGTTCGGGACGAGAAGCCTTTGATTCTGGTAATGGACTACGCGTTTGGTGAGCAGGCTTTCGAAACGATGGACGAACTGCTGAAGCCTTACGAGCGCGATGGACAGGTGTACCCGTTGCACGTGGCTTCGATCTCGATCATGGGTAAGGCCGGAATTCTGACCGGCGACAAGGGGGATCTGATGATTCCGACCTCGCATATTTTTGAAGGAACGGCAGATAACTACCCGTTGGACAACGATTTCTGCGCGGCCGATTTCGCCGGGGCTGGACTCGACGTTTTCGAAGGAGCCATGATTACCGTGCTGGGCACCTCGTTGCAGAACAAAGAAATTCTGAGCTATTTCAAAAACTCGTCGTGGAACGCGGTAGGTCTTGAAATGGAAGGGGCCCACTATCAAAAAGCCATTCAGGCTCATGTTCGGATTCGGCAGAGCATCCCGGCCGATGTTAAAGTACGCTACGCTTACTACGCGTCGGATAACCCGCTGCTAACAGGCGCGACACTGGCCTCGGGCAGTTTGGGGTCGCTGGGTGTAAAGCCCACGTACCTGATTACCGTAAAGTGTCTGGAGAAGATTCTGGGGTAAGATCCCGAAACCATTAGCGTAAATACGTCGCCCCGCTTGACAAACGAATGATGGTTGTCGGGCGGGGTTTTGTTTTGTCGGAGAGCAGAACAGAGCAAGTGGATGGCTTCTTACCAATTGAGAGCCCAAGGCAGAATGAAGTCGTTTGCGCTATGTTAATGGATTGACAAATAAGGGCTTGTGGTTTGATAAATGCAATGGGGAGCGTTTTTGCGTTAAGTCAATAGGCTAATTCGCGGCCTAACTGGTTAGAAACCCGATTTGTTTGCGTTTTACATATTGGTTACTTTTTTGCATTTGCCGACTTTATTTTGTGTAAATTTCCAGTTTCAGGCCAATACCCTGATAAATAAAGAAGGTAAATCGCAGCTTTCTATCCCGAGTACTTAACACAAATTCCCTCTATGCAACGACGTTCTGCCCTAAAACATGTCGCACTGGCTGTCGGTGGGCTTATGAATTTGCCTGCCTGGGCTTCTGGCTGGACTCCCGAATCGATCGGGACCTCGTCTTTATTGTCTGTTACCAATGATGCGCTCCTGGCCGAGATTACGGAAACTATTATTCCGGAAACCACTACGCCGGGGGCCAAGTCGCTCAAAGTCGATCAGTTTGTGCAGCGCATGATTCAGGATTGCTATGGCGAAGCGGCCAAAAATACGCTCAAGCAAGGGCTTGTTTTGGTGGATCAGGTGGCGCAGCAGGCTTTCTCAAAACCCTTTGTGAATGGTGACCCGACGCAACGGCTCGAGGTGCTTACGCAAATGGCCAACTCGACTGACCCAACCGCCAAACAGTTTGTGAACCTGGTCAAAGGGCTTACTATTCAGGGGTTTCGTAACTCGGAGTATTACATGGTCAACCAGTTAAAATTCAACATGGCACCAGGCTTTTATCATGGTTGCGTTACCCTGAAAAGCTAGCTATTGGTCAGACTGATAGCCACTGGACGTTTGATACTGGGCATTGACTGTGCAGATGCGTCTACAAGCTAACGTCTACCGTCGATTAATCTGGCTATTCTTCAATCTATACATATCAATTCACTTTGTGACATGTCATTTCTCAATATAGATTCGGTTAAAGAGCGTACGTTCGACGCTATTGTGGTGGGGTCGGGTATTAGCGGAGGCTGGGCCGCCAAAGAACTGACCGGTGCCGGTCTGCGCACGCTGGTGCTGGAGCGTGGCCGCGATGTTCGGCACATTACCGATTACCCAACCACCATGATGCAACCCTGGGAGTTTCCGCACAACGGACAACTGACCAAGGAGTATATCGACGCCAACCCGATTGCCAGCCGGTGCTACGCCAACCGCGAAGATGCCAGCCATTTCTTTGTCAAAGATGCCGAGCACCCCTACATTCAGGAGAAGCCGTTCGACTGGATTCGGGGCTATCAGGTAGGCGGTAAGTCGCTCATGTGGGCGCGCGGAACCCAGCGCTGGTCCGACTTCGATTTTGAAGGGCCCGCCCGCGATGGCTTCGCTGTCGACTGGCCCATCCGTTATAAAGACATTGCGCCCTGGTACAGCCACGTAGAGAAATTTGCAGGTATTTCGGGCAATAAAGATGGCCTGCCGCAACTGCCCGATGGCGAGTTTCTGCCCCCGCACGAGCAGTCGTGCGTTGAGAAGCACTTTAGCCAGCAAATGGCGAAGCATTACAACAATACCCGCCCGGTTATTATTGGTCGTTGCGCGCACCTCACAAAGCCGCAACCCATTCATTACCAGCAGGGGCGGGGGCAGTGCCAGAACCGGTCGATCTGCCAGCGGGGTTGCCCCTACGGCGGTTATTTCAGCAGTAACTCGTCTACATTGCCCTGGGCGGCCAAAACGGGTAAGATGACCCTCCGGCCCGATTCGGTGGTACACTCGATTATTTATGACGAGAAAAAGGGCAAAGCATCAGGCGTGCGGGTGATCGACGCCAACACCAAGCAGATGACCGAGTATTACGCCCGCGTCATTTTTGTGAATGCAGCTTGCCTCAACTCCAACCTGATTCTGCTCAATTCAAAGTCGAGCCGCTTTCCGAACGGGCTGGGCAATGACAACGGGTTATTGGGTAAATACATGGCGTTCCACAATTTCCGGACGACCATTTCGGCGGAGTACGAAGGATTCCAGGACACGATCACGGAGGGAATCCGGCCCAACGGCAGCTACATTCCGCGTTTCCGCAACGTATTTAAGCAGGAAACCGACTTTTTGCGGGGCTATGCGGCCGGTTTCAGCGGTAGCCGCATGACGAACGTGGATACGGCCGGTATGGGTGAGAGCCTGAAAGCGAACCTGATGCAAACTAAGTACGGCAACTGGCGGGTGGGCTCGCACATGATGGGCGAAACCATCCCGAAAGAAACCAACTATGTGGCCCTCGACTCAACCCTGACCGACCCCTGGGGCATCCCGCAGTTGCGCGTGTCGGTAGCTTATGACGACAATGACGAGAAGATGATTAAGGATTTTCACGAGCAGATGACCGAAATGCTGACGGTATCGGGCTTCACGAACATCCAGACGCACGACAAACCCGATAAGGCACCGGGCCTCGATATTCACGAAATGGGCGGGGTACGCATGGGTAACGACCCTAAAACGTCGCTGCTAAACAAGTGGAATCAGTTTCATAACTGCAAAAACGTGTTTGTTACCGACGGAGCCTGCATGACTTCGACGTCGACCCAGAATCCGTCGCTCACATTCATGGCGATTACAGCCCGGGCCGCTAATTACGCGGTGGGTGAAATGAAAAAGAAAAACCTGTAAGCCGTTGCTGTAACGGTTTCAAGTGCCAACCTGCTGGTAGATAGGCTTCAATGTCGTTAAGCCTGTTTACCAGCAGGTTGGTTTTTTTGTGCATCAGGGGTTTGCAAAACGGGCAGCCCGAAATGAATGTCCGTACTGAGTAGGTCGTTCTGACGGGTGGGTTTTACGCAAAGTGATGGCCGTCATGGCGCTTACTACTAAACCCCAAAACGCGAAGATGAAAAAAACGATTACCGGCCTTTTGTTGCTTTGTTTAGTTGGGCCGTTGGCCTGGGCGCAAACGAGCAAAGTGCAGGAGAACCTGACGCTACGGAGCAAAATTCTGAGCAGCGACCGAAAATACGCTATCTACCTGCCCGCCGATTACGAAACCTCTGACCGCAGTTACCCCGTGCTATACCTGTTGCATGGCGGTGGCGATGACCAAACCGGCTGGGTGCAGTTCGGTGAGGTAAAACATATTGCCGACAAGGCTATTGCCGATGGGTCTGCTACGCCGATGATTATTGTGATGCCCGATGCCAATACAGGTGTGCGGGGTTACTTCAACGATGTACGGGGCAAGTGGCGGTACGAGGACTTTTTCTTCAGCGAGTTTATGCCGTTCATTGAGAAAACGTACCGGATTAAGCCCGAAAAGCGGTTCCGGGCCATTGCGGGCCTATCGATGGGCGGGGGCGGAACCTTAATGTACACATTGCGTCACCCGGAGCTGTTTTCGTCGGCCTGTGCACTCAGTGCCTCGGCCGGCCCGGTCGATATAGCCGATGCTGAGGTCCGGCTCAAACGCACCATCCCCGACGCTACGCCTGAGGAAGTCAAGCGGTATTACGAAACGCAGAACGCCGTGGTTCTGGTCAACAATATGCCCGAAGATCAGAAGAAGGCCGTTCGTTGGTACATTGATTGTGGCGACGATGATTTTCTGTTCGAGATGAACTCTCTGCTGCACATTGCTATGCGTAAAAAGGAGATTCCGCACGAGTTTCGGATTCGCGACGGGGGCCACACCTGGACCTACTGGCGCACGGCCCTACCCACGGTGCTGTCGTTCATCACGGATTCGTTTCATCAGCGTTGAAATGAGCATAAATACAAACGGCCCCGATCCTGACAGACCGGGGCCGTTTGTATTTATGCTGAATTTGGTTCGATTGCTTACTTAATCTCTCCAACCATGTCGCCGGGCACCACCCACTGATCGAATTCTTCGGGGGTGAGGTAGCCCAGTTGGACGGCCGTTTCTTTCAGGGTTGAGCCGTTTTTGTGGGCCGTCTGGGCAATTTCGGCGGCTTTATAGTAGCCAATCTTGGTGTTCAGCGCAGTCACGAGCATGAGCGAGTTGTTCACGTGCTTCGTGATGTTTTCTTCAATCGGCCGGATACCTTCGGCGCACTTGTCGTTGAACGACACGCACACATCGCCAATCAGGCGGGCCGAGTGCAGGAAGTTGTAAATCATCACCGGCTTGAACACGTTCAGCTCGAAGTGGCCCGTCATACCGCCAATATTAATGGCTACGTCGTTGCCCATTACCTGAGCCGCCACCATGGTCATGGCCTCACACTGCGTTGGGTTTACCTTACCCGGCATGATTGAGCTGCCCGGCTCATTATCAGGGATAAACAGTTCGCCGATACCCGCACGTGGCCCCGACGACAGCATCCGAATATCGTTGCCAATCTTCATCAGAGCTGCGGCTACTGTTTTGAGGGCACCGTGGGCTTCCACAATGGCATCGTGGGCAGCCAGCGCTTCAAACTTGTTCTCGGCCGTGATGAACGGGAGTCCGGTCAGGTTCGCAATGTGCTTGGCTACGTTTTCTGCGTAGTTGGGCGGGGTGTTGATACCCGTACCCACAGCCGTGCCACCCAGCGCCAGCTCGCTCAGGTGCGCCAGGGTATTACGAATGGCACGTAGACCGTGGTCGAGTTGCGATACATAGCCTGAAAACTCCTGACCAACGGTCAAAGGGGTCGCATCCATGAAGTGCGTCCGACCGATTTTCACGACGTGCATAAACTCCTTCGCCTTGGCGTCGAGCGTGTTGCGCAGTTTCTCGATGCCCGGAATCGTCACCTCCATCAGAATCTTGTAGGCCGCAATGTGCATAGCCGTCGGGAAGGTATCGTTCGACGACTGAGACTTATTCACGTCGTCGTTGGGATGCAGCACCTTCTTCTCGTCGGTCAATTGACCGCCGTTCAGGACGTGCGCGCGGTACGCAACTACCTCGTTCACGTTCATGTTCGACTGCGTGCCCGAACCCGTTTGCCACACCACAAGCGGAAACTGATCATCGAGCTTACCCTCCAGAATCTCGTCGCATACGCGGCCAATCAGGTCTGATTTCTCCTGGGGCAGCACGCCCGCATCGAGGTTAGTCAGGGCAGCCGCTTTTTTTAGATATGCAAACGCCCGGATAATCTCACGGGGCATTTTATTGATATCCTGAGCGATTTTGAAGTTTTCGATAGAGCGTTGGGTCTGTGCGCCCCAGTACACATTGGCCGGCACCTGCACCTGACCCATGGTGTCTTTTTCGATACGGAATTCCATTACTAAATGAGCGAATTAGTGAATGAGCGAAAGAGCGAATGAAAAGGAGTGTGGTTACTACAACCAGTCACTCATTCACTCATTCGCTTATTCACTCATTGCAAAGGTAAAACCCAGTCGAACAGGGTTGCAAGGAATTGTTAGGTTATCGTTCTCCGAAAGGCCAGTGCCCCTATTTCTGTCGGCGAAAAGAGCAGAAGCCGATAGGTTGTTGGAGGAGTGGCCTCACTGCCCAGGTACGCTCCCTAAAAACTAAAGTAGATTGGGCCATGTTGGTGATTTGAATTCTACAAACTCTGCAATCGCCATCACTATGGATCAGCGCATTATCAACCTATTCGACGAGTACACGCACAAGCCTCTCAAGCGCGACGATTTTCTCAAACGTTTGGCTAACCTGACTGGTAGCATGAGCGCGGCTCTGGCGATTTTGCCTTTGCTCGAAATCAACTACGCCAAAGCCGCTACGGTGCCCGATGCCGACGACCGGCTCGTTACCGAACGCATCGAATACCCCGGCGATAACATGACCATGAAAGGGTATCTGGCGCGGCCCAAGGCCCCCGGTAAGTACCCCGCCGTTGTAGTGATTCACGAAAACCGGGGGCTTAACCCACATATCGAGGATGTAGCCCGCCGGGTAGCTCTTGCGGGATTTGTGGCTTTGGCGCCCGACGCCCTTTCGGCCGCGGGCGGTACCCCGACCGATGAGGCTCAGATGCGTGAGCTTTTCGGGAAACTCGATGCAACCCAAACCCGCAACAACTTTGTGAAAGCGGTAGAGTATCTGAAAAAAGCCCCGGCCAGTACCGGAAAGGTCGGTTGTGTGGGCTTTTGCTGGGGCGGGGCCATGTCGAACCAACTGGCGATCCATGCGCCCGACTTGAAAGCAGCTGTTCCGTTCTACGGTCGGCAGCCCGAAACGGCCGATGTGCCTAAGATCAAAGCGGCTATCCAGCTGCATTATGGCGGGCTCGATGAGCGCATCAATGCCGGTATTCCGGCGTACGAAGAGGCCCTGAAAAAAGCCGGGGTCCCTTATGAATTGTATGTCTACGAAGGAGCCCAGCACGCGTTTCACAACGATACGGCACCTACTCGATACAACGAAGCGGCCGCCAAACTGGCCTGGGACCGGACGGTGAAGTTTTTGAAAGAAAAGCTTGCCTAACCGGGTCTAATTGCAGGCGTTACCACTCGTTTCGTCGTATTTGTACGGCAACGCACAAATAATGGCTTACCTTTGCAGCACAAATCAACAGTACCGCACGGCAGCGGGCTTTACCATGAATGCAACCGAACCGATGTAGCCGGTGCACACCAGCTACACATACAGCCAACGGTCTCGGGTTGCTGACTCTGAACAATGGAAGTACAAAATAACGACGAACTATTACGGATCATTGATCTGCTCAATACAACCTACGAAGGTGAGGAAGCCTGGCATGGTCCTTCACTGGCCGAAGTAATCCGGGGAATTACGCCCGACATGGCCGGGCAGCGCATCACGCCCAATACCCACAGCATTGCCGAACTGGTGTTTCACATGACCAGCTGGCGCATTTTTGCGGTGAAAAAAATGCAGGGCGACGCTACCTTCGATATTCTTACCCCTGAGAAAAACTTTGGGCAGTTTCCTGATAAAATTGATGATTTCGAGTGGGAAGCCTTGCAGATGGAGCTGAGCCTGAGTCAGGAAGAGCTAATCAATGAGCTGGATAAACGCGACGACGACGAGTTTCTGGAAGATATTGTGCCCGGCCGCGATTACACGTATTACGACCTGCTGCACGGCATTGTCAATCACGATACCTACCACTCAGGTCAGATTTCGATTCTGAAAAAAGCGCTTGCGTTCAAAGGGGCCGGTACGAGCCGGTTTGCCCGTGAAGACGATGAGTTTGGTTCGCGCTATGGCGATACCTACGACGGCGACGACTACTATTGAACGTAAAAGATTACCGAAAGGGAGTAAGGGCGAAGCGGGGTAACCGGCTCTCGACCTTACTCCCTTTCGGTTGTTAATACCAACAAGGTATCTTTACTCCAACGTGATTCATCAGAACACTACCCACCATAAACCCAAAACGATCAACTAAAAACCAGTTCAATACCCACCTACGTGAATGAACAATGTAAAATGCATAATTACATTGTCTGCTGACAATCAGTCGTTTAGTTATACATTTTACATTGCTCATTATACATTTAATTCAGTCTGATTACCTATGAATTATTGGCTTGTCAAATCAGAACCCGACGTGTACGGGTGGTCGCATTTTGTAGAACAGGGCCGGGCTGTTTGGGACGGCGTACGCAACTACCAGGCCCGCAATAACCTCAAGGCTATGCAGGAGGGCGATCAGGTACTGTTTTACCACAGTGTTACCCGGCCGGGTGTGGTGGGGCTTGCTAAAGTGGTAAAGACGGCTTACCCCGACCCAACCGTGGCCAACGATCCGGCACAGGCAAAGTTTGGCTGGGTTGTTGTAGAATTAGAACCCATGATGGCATTCGGCCAACCCGTAACGCTGGCTCAAATTAAGGCCGAGCCGATGTTGGCCCAAATAGGCCTTATTAAGCAGTCGCGACTGTCGGTAATGCCCATCAAACCCGACGAGTTTGAATTGATTCTGAAAATGGCCCATGCGCACGTGGCTTCGTAGCATACTTTTTGTGGAGATTTGGCTGGCCTTGACCAGTCTGGTTTGGGCGCAGAGCGTCCGCCGAATTGAGCTGGCCGCACCCACCGGCAGCGAATCCATTATTACCCTGCCTCTGGGCGATAAAGGCGTTCTGCTCCTTACCCGCACCGACCGGGTCGGGTATCAGCTGACCAAGTACAGCACCGATCTCGACCGCGACTGGAGTATCACCGGTCAGCTCCCCGATAATCTGGAATACGTAGCCTCCACCTTCGACGGTCGCGGGGCGGTGTATCTGTTGTTTTCAAGTTACCGGTTGCCGTTCTGTCAGGTCGTTCGTGTGAGCATTGGGCCGGGTTTCTCCGAACGCTTCAACCTCAACGTAGTGGAGCGATTGCAGGTCACGCATTTTAAAACCCTCGGCGACGGTATTTTTATGGCCGGTATCGTCGACGAACATCCTGTGCTGTATCATAGCCATTTGTCGAGTCGGCAGGCTCGGTTGTTGCCCGGTGGCGAACGGGGCTCGGCCATTCAGTCGCTCGAAGCCGACACCGTACACGGCCGTATGACGGTCTCGTACACGGTCCGGCGCGGGCGCGACCTCAAGCTCATTGCTAACGTGTACGACGAGCTGGGGCAGAGTGTCAGCCGGGCGGTTATCGAGCCCAAACCCGATTATGCCCTGCTCAGCGGCCGTTTGTCGGTACTCGATGATTCAACGCAGTTGGTGGTCGGTAACTATGGCTATCGGGCCATGCAGAGCAATGGCGTGGCAAGTTCGCAGGGGTTGTATATCAGCCGGGTAGGAGAGGGGCAGGAACCCCAAACCAGCTACATCAGTTTTACCGATTTCAAAAACTTTTTCCGCTACCTGGGCGACCGCGAACAGGAGCGTATGGAACGCCGGGCACAACGCCGGAAAGAAGCGGGCTCCGACCTGCGGCTCAATTATCGCTTGCTCATGCACGAACTAGTGCGGTACCGGGGGCAGTATGTGCTCGTGGCCGAGGTATTTTACCCGCAGTTTCGGTATCAGAACTCCTACCCCTACGGTATCAATTCGTGGTACGGCTGGCGGTATTCGCCCCTGAGTTACTACAGTCTGTACAACCCGTACATGTGGAATCCGTGGAATGGACCCCGTGGGTTAAGTCCGCAGCAAGTATTCGACGGGTACGTGTACACCCACGCTGTGGTGGCGGGGTTCGATGCCGAGGGTAAACTACTTTGGGATAATTGCCTCGAACTGGCCTCCGAACGGAGCATTGACCTACAGGAAAAAGTACGACTGGTGCAACAGGGCGACCAACTGGCCCTGTACCACAACCAAAAAGGTCGGATACTGCAAACCGTGATTCGGCCCAATGGCATGGCCGAGGAGAAACCCCAAATTGATATTTCGGCCGTGGTGGATGAACAACGCGATCAGTCGCTCGTGACCGATGATGTTCGGTTCTGGCACGACCGGTATTTCCTCGCTTGGGGATACCAGAAAGGGGAGGGTCGCAAACGCGCGTTTTATCTGGACAAAATAGCATTCTGAGGCTAATCAGAGCCTATTTTGAGGGGGACAAGGCCTGATTATATGCACGGTCTGGCTGCAAACCCCTACCTTTGCGGCCCAACTGATTTACGTGACCGGGCCCATTGCCAGGCTTTTGGCCCACTTGTTTTCTCATGCTTCAACTGCTTACTCCCGGCCCCTGGCCCGCTTACGAACTGATAGATTCCGGTGGCTTCGAAAAACTCGAACGCTTCGGTGAGTACGTACTGGCCCGGCCGGAGCCCCAGGCCATCTGGGATAAATCGCTGCCTCAGACCGATTGGGACCGCCGGGCCCATGCCACCTTCCGGCGCGACCGGCAATCGCCCGAGCGGGGCGACTGGCAGAAAGCGCCCGATATGCGCGAACCCTGGTTTATCGACTTTGCGCAGGATGGCCTCAACCTGCGATTTAAGCTGGCCCTCACGTCGTTCAAGCATGTGGGGATTTTCCCAGAGCAAGCCACCAACTGGGCATTTATTCACGATCGGGTGAAGGCGCTGCAAGGGACCGGTGTGGCTAAACCCAAAGTACTCAATTTGTTTGCCTACACTGGGGCGGCATCGCTGGCGGCTTGCCAGTCTGGAGCCGATGTGACGCACGTAGATGCCGTGAAGCCCGTGATTACCTGGGCCCGGGAGAACATGGATTACAGCAGCCTGACCAATATCCGCTGGGTAGTGGAAGATGCGCTGAAGTTTGCCCGGCGTGAGGCCCGGCGGGGAAATACCTACAATGGCATTATTCTGGACCCACCCGCCTATGGTCGGGGGCCCGATGGTGAAAAATGGGTACTCGAAGAGCATCTGAACGAGCTGCTCAAAACCTGCGCCGACCTGCTCGACCGCGACAACCGGTTCTTTATTATCAACCTGTACTCGCTGGGGTTTTCGGCCCTGATTCTGGACAACCTGATGCGCCAGATTTTTGGTAAGCCAGCTCATGCGCAACTGGGCGAACTATACCTCGATGACCGGTATCAAAAACGGCTTCCGCTCGGCGTCTTTTACCGGTTTTAGCTACCTTTGTACAAAGCCCCAACGAGTGAAAGAGCGAAGAAGTCTCGCCCCGGATGTTGAAAGAGTGCCGCCATTGACGTTGAACGAGCAATTTGAATTTACGACCGATACCTCTCTGAAAAAGCGACAACCGTTTTTTGGTGTGTATCCGTATGTGGCAACGTTTCGGCATTGGTTACGGCACGCCCGACCGGTTGCATCACTCGCTTACGTATTTATTTTCTTGCTTTTTCTGTTCTCCTGCGGCACCGATCCCCGGCAACAGACCCGCATACCGCCTTTGCCTTCGGCGAATGATAGTTTGCGTACTGAAGCTGCCTTACAGGCACTAACGCGGGCCATCAACCAGTCTTCACCGGCTTCGGCCTATGCCAAACGGGCCCGTTTGTATCTGGAGATGGGCCGGTTGAAGGAAGCACTGACCGATATTGACGAAGCCATTGGCCGTAACAATACCGATGGTACGTACTATCTGATTCGGGCACGGGTTTTGCAAGGGCTTAAACAACCCCAGAAAGCCCTCGACAATGCGCAGCGTGCCGAGATTCTGGGGGCCGATAGCCCGGAACTGTACATCCTGATGGCCGATGTCTGGCAGCAGCGTAATCAGTTCGCTAAAGCACGGTTGTATCTGGCGAAGGCGTTGCAAATGGCGCCCTACGACGGTGAGGCTTATTTTTTCAATGGACTCATCACGGCCAAGCAGGGCGACACGTCTCAGGCACTGGCTTTGTATCAGCAGTCGCTGAAGCTGAAGCCCCGGTATCTGGAAACGTACAACCAACTGTCGTCTATCTACCGTTCGCTGGGTGATTTAGGGTCGGCCCTGACGTACAACGAGCAGGCTATCCGGTATTTCCCCGAAGACGCTCGGCTCACCTACGGGCGAGGGCTGATTTACCACGCCGGTGGCCGACTCGACAGTGCACTGACGTTTTACCGGCATACGGTGCAGATTGATCCGACGTATTATGCGGCTAACTTTCAGGCAGGCCTCATTTTGCAACGGTACCGGGCTTATTCACAGGCGTTGGCCAATTACAACCGAGTGCAGCAGCTGAATCCGCAATTTCCCCGGATTCACACGTACATTGGCTTCTGTCAGGAACAACTCGGCATGTATGAGCAGGCCGTAGCGTCGTACACCCAAAGTGCCCGGTTGAACCCGGCCGATGGGCAGGCTGTTGCAGGAATGTGGCGGGCCCAGCGCCGAATGTATAACCCAAACCCGTATAACTCCGTACTTTTGCCGGACGAAGACGGGAAATCGGCCACTTCGGAACCGAATGCGGCTCCGGTACAGATGGAGATACAGACCATCAAGCCCCGCACCCAACTATCTACCCCCGGCGACTCGACCCGGGCTAACCGGTAGGGATGCAGGCGTACTTATTTGACTACTGATTATTGACTATATCGTATGATTGCCCAGGATCAACTCATTCATGTAACGCTACCCGATGGGAGTGTTCGTGAATACCCAAAAGGAAGCTCTGGCCTCGACATTGCGCTGAGTATCAGCGAAGGGCTGGCCCGTAACGTGTTAGCGGCTAAAGTAAACGGAAAGGTGCAGGACGCAAACCTACCTATCGATACCGATGCCGAGGTGCAACTGCTCACGTGGAACGACCGTGACGGCAAAGCCACCTTCTGGCACTCATCGGCCCACCTGATGGCAGAGGCCCTGGAGGCACTCTATCCGGGCGTAAAACTGGCCATTGGTCCGGCCGTTGAAAACGGTTTCTATTACGATGTCGACTTTGAAGGTCGCCATTTCTCGCAGGACGACTTCAAGAAAGTTGAAGACAAAATGCTGGAGCTGGCTCGTCAGAAAAGCGAGTACATCCGTAAGCCAGTGCCCAAAGCCGACGCATTAACCTACTTCGAAGAAAAAGGAGACCCGTACAAAATTGAGCTTATTCAGGGGCTCGAAGATGGCTCTATTACGTTTTATACGCAGGGCGGTTTCACTGACCTCTGCCGGGGGCCGCACATCCCGAACACCGGTTTTATCAAGGCTGCCAAGCTCATGAACGTGGCCGGTGCTTATTGGCGGGGCGACGAGAAAAATAAAATGCTTACCCGGATCTACGGGGTCACCTTCCCAAAGCAGAAAGAACTCGATGAGTACCTGCACCTGCTGGAAGAAGCCAAAAAGCGCGACCACCGTAAGCTGGGTAAAGAGCTGGAGATTTTCACGTTCTCGGAGCGGGTGGGTGCGGGTTTGCCGTTGTGGCTGCCCAAAGGAGCCCTGATTCGGGAGCGGCTCGAAAACTTCCTGCGCAAGGCGCAGGTGCGGGCGGGTTACTCACCTGTAGTGACGCCCCACATCGGTAGCAAGCAGTTGTACGTGACCTCGGGTCACTGGGAAAAATACGGCGAAGATTCGTTTAAGCCGATCCGTACCCCCGACGTGGACGAGGAGTTCCTGCTCAAGCCCATGAACTGTCCGCACCACTGCGAAATCTACAAATCGAAGCCCCGCTCGTACCGCGACCTGCCCCTCCGCTTGGCTGAGTTTGGTACGGTGTACCGTTACGAGCAGTCGGGCGAGTTGCATGGCCTGACCCGGGTGCGTGGCTTCACGCAGGACGACGCCCACATCTTCTGCCGGCCCGATCAGGTGAAGGAAGAGTTTATGAAGGTGATCGACCTGGTGTTGTACGTGTTCAAATCGTTAGGCTTCAACGATTACAGCGCTCAGATCTCGCTACGCGACCCCGAAAACGGCACCAAGTACATTGGCTCCGATGATTTGTGGGAGAAAGCCGAATCGGCGATCATCGAGTCGGCGCGTGAAAAAGGGTTGCCGACCGTGACTGAAAAAGGCGAAGCGGCTTTCTACGGACCCAAGCTCGACTTCATGGTGAAAGATGCCCTGGGCCGCAAATGGCAGTTGGGTACCATTCAGGTAGACTACAACCTGCCTAACCGGTTTGAACTGGAGTACGTCGGGGCCGATAATCAGAAGCACCGCCCGGTAATGATTCACCGGGCACCGTTTGGGTCGATGGAACGCTTTATCGCTATCCTGATCGAAAATACGGCCGGTAACTTCCCGCTGTGGCTCTCGCCCGATCAGATTGCGATTCTACCGATTTCAGAAAAGTACGAAGACTACGCCAACGAGTTGTTCTTTGCCTTGCAGGAAGGGGATATTAGGGGCTTTGTGGATTTGCGCGATGAGAAAATCGGCCGTAAAATCCGGGATGCCGAGGTAACAAAAGTTCCGTTTATGCTCATCGTGGGCGAGAAGGAACAGGCCGAAGGCAAAGTGTCGGTTCGTCGGAAAGGGCAGGGCGACCTGGGTGCGATGACGATTGACGAGTTTACAGCTTTGTTTCAGCAAGAGGTAAAGCCGTAACCGATCTGCAACCTCGCTGGCGAGACGTTAGACTCCACGATGGTGGAAGTCGGAAGAGTCTGACGTCTCCCTGTTTGTGGCCCGATTTTCTTTGTGGCCCGACGTACGAAAATTTAATATGTATTTTCTGGGGGTTATGGCTCAGTATTCATTGACAAGAACCGCCGAATTCTCTAATTTCCCGAACTTTTAACCACCTCCTGCGTTATCAGGGAGATATTTTGTACCACTAAACAGCATATATGGCATTACCCCAGCGGAGACCACCCCGGCGCGTGGTTGAAGAACCCTACCGAATTAATGACCGTATCCAGGCCAAACAGGTCCGGGTTGTCGGCGAAAACGTCGAACAGGGCATTTATGAGATTGACAAAGCCAAAGCTCTGGCAAAGGCGCAAAGCCTTGATCTGGTAGAAATCTCCCCCAACGCTGTTCCGCCTGTCTGCCGAATTATTGACTACTCCAAGTTCAAGTACGAGCAGAAGAAAAAACAGAAAGAGATTAAGGCTAACGCTCAGAAGGTCGTTATCAAAGAGATTCGCTTCGGCCCTAATACCGACGATCACGACTTTGAGTTCAAGCTGAAACATGCCCTTACGTTCCTCAAAGAAGGGGCAAAGGTGAAAGCCTACGTACAATTTGTGGGTCGGGCAATTGTGTTCAAAGAGCGCGGATTCCAACTCCTCGAACGGTTTGCCAAAGGCCTCGAAGAGGTTGGTAAGATCGAGTCGGAGCCAAAGCTTGAAGGAAAGCGGATGAGCATGTTCCTGGCCCCGAAAGTGGTGCAGGTGAAGAAGTAATAGATACTAGTAAGAAGAAAAGGAACGAAGGAGAGGAGGCTTTCACGCCTTTTCCCGTTCGTTCCTTTTCTTCTTATTCCCTTATTCGTATCTTTGCGGCCTGTTTACAAGAAGCCCGGTGATCTGAACAAGAAGATCCGGCGGTCCGGCGATCCGGTCAAAAACACATAAGCGGTTCAAACCAATGCCAAAAATGAAAACCAACTCGGCCGCCAAGAAGCGTTTCAAGCTGACTGGCACCGGGAAAATCAAGCGGAAGCACGCCTTCCACTCACACATTCTGACGAAGAAGACTACGAAGCAGAAGCGTAATCTGGCTCACTCAGCGCTTGTATTCTCAGGCGACGAGACCCGGATCAAAGCCATGCTCGGTATCTAATTTCGTTTGGAGCGTCTGCGCAAGCAGCCTCCGGTTCAATGTTTCACCCGACTACAGGCAACAAAAGAGTGGGCAGTAAGCAGTGAGCAGTAAGCAGAATAGGCTGGAGCAAAAGCTCTGCCACCTGCCAACCGCCACCTGCCAACTGATCTGCCGCCTACGTCAAAAAACAACTAACAAATGCCACGTTCCGTCAATCACGTTGCCTCACGGGCGCGTCGGAAAAAAGTAATGAAGCTGGCCAAAGGCTTTTTCGGTCGGCGTAAAAATGTATGGACGGTAGCCAAAAACGCCGTTGAGAAAGCATTAGTCTACGCGTACCGCGATCGGCGCGCCAAGAAGCGGGATTTCCGCTCGCTCTGGATTCAGCGTATCAACGCCGGTGCTCGTCAGCACGGTACTTCATACTCTGCCCTGATGGGTGCTCTGAACAAATCAGGAATTGAATTGAACCGCAAAGTTCTGGCCGACCTGGCTATGAACCATCCTGAAGCGTTCAAAGCCGTTGTTGATCAGGTTAAGTAAACAGCCCTGAGTCGAAACGACTGATTATAAAACCCCCAGCCAACCGGTTGGGGGTTTTTCGTTTTAGCCAGTTTAGTCGTCATGTCCGGCTTGGGAAGATAGTAAAACTCCAGCGGCCGACTTGCCTTCTTCGCATCTTTACGCCAAATTGGCTACATCTAAATCACAACCGAATTATGGCTTCTCGTCGCACTGTTTTACAAACATTAGCTCTGGGTACTACCGCTGGTATGTTAGCTCCCGAAACCCTGCTGGCGCAGAGCGCGCCCAAAAAAGATAAGCTGGGAGTAGCACTGGTCGGGTTGGGCTACTATAGCACTGACTTACTGGCGCCGGCCCTTCAGAAAACGGAGCATTGCTATCTGGCGGGTATCGTAACCGGCACACCTGCCAAAGCCGAAAAGTGGAAAAAGCAGTACAACATTCCCGACAAGAATGTGTACAACTACCAGAACTTCGATCAGATTGCCAACAACCCCGATATTGATGTCGTGTACGTTGTGTTGCCGCCTTCGATGCACCGGGAGTATGTTGTGCGGGCTGCCAAAGCCGGTAAGCACGTGTGGGTGGAAAAACCCATGGCCGTGACCGCCAAAGAGTGTCAGGATATGATTGACGCCTGCAAAAAAGCCGGAGTATCCTTGTCTGTAGGCTATCGGCTTCATCATGACCCTAACACACAGGCTTATGTAAAGTTTCTGCGTGATGGAAAGCTGGGGAAAATCAGCATGGTGAATTGCTCGGCGGCTTATTACGACGGGCGCACTGATCACTGGAAGCAGAAGAAAGAGATGGGTGGGGGCGTTATGTATGATATGGGCGTGTATGTGCTTCAGGGAGCCCGGCTCGCTACGGGCGAGGAACCCATTGCCGTGACGGCTCAACAATACACAACCCGCCCCGACGTGTACCGAAATGGCCTCGACGAGACGTCGATGATACAGCTTGAGTTTCCGAGCGGGGCACGGGCGGTGCTGCAAACGAGTTATGGCATCAACATGAACTTTATGTACGTAATGGGCGAGAAGGGAATCTTGCGGGTGGAACCCTACTCGGCCTATAACGGTGTAAAAGGGAACGGCCCCGGTGGCTTTGCGTTTGATACGCCGTATCCGGTGCCCGGTCAGCAAACCCGGCAGATGGACGACGATGCTCTCGCCATCAAAAACAAAAAGCCCATGTTGGTACCCGGTGAAGAAGGGCTACGCGATATTCGAATTGTGGAGGCTGTGTACGAAGCCGCTCGGACGGGTAAGCGGGTGAAAATATAGGTCTGCTGTATCATTCGGGCAACTTTCTGGATTAATCGAATTTCCTGCCGCCCACGCACGCGGATTCTCTATTTTCGTATTCCCAAATCGCATGTGATTATGCAACCCGCCGAGTTTACGCAATTATCAACCGCTCAACAATTAGACATTCTGTATTATCAGGGTGATATTCTGGCCAATCGGTACGAAGAAGAGCACATCTTTTTACTCTATAGTTTGCACAACTTTTACGTTGAGCTTCGTCACGATGCCTACACCAATCAGTTGCAGGCCGTTTCGGCGTTTAAAGATACCGAGCAGCTGGAGGCTTACCTGCCGTACCTGACGGAAGAGGTGCTTTAATGGGGAATGAGTAATGGATAATTAGTGATGGATAATGAGTAATGTATAATGGATAATGGGCTGACGCGAGTATTTTCTCTGGCGTCAGCCCATTATTCATTATACATTACTCATTACAAATTTCACATCCCCTATTCGACCCACAGGACCAGGCCCTTTAGGTACCCACCTTCAGGGTGGAACAAGCTGACGGGGTGATCGGCGGGTTGGCTCAGATGATGCAATACACGCACCTGCCGACCGGCCTCAATAGCGGCTGCTACCACAGTATTGTAAAACAGCTCGCGGTCAACGACCTGTGAGCAGGAGAACGTAAATAGAATCCCCCCTTTGGCCACTCGTTTTAACCCTTCGGTGTTGAGTCGCTTGTAGCCCTGCACTGCCCGGTGCCGTGCCGAAATGTTTTTGGCATAGGCCGGTGGGTCGAGCACAACCAGGTCATACTGCTCTGGGTGCGCTTTCAGGTAGGTCATCACATCCTCGGCAATAGCCTCGTGCTTATCTTCATTCACCCCGTTGAGGGCTACGTTACGATTGGTGAGATCGATGGCTTTCTGCGAAACGTCGACCGAGTGTACCTGCTCCGCTCCCGCACCAAGCGCATACACCGAAAAGCCTCCTGAGTAGCAAAAGGCATTGAGTACGCGCTTGCCGTGTGCGTAGCGAGCCAACAGTTGCCGGTTGTCGCGCTGATCGAGGAAAAAGCCAGTTTTTTGGCCCGTCACCCAGTCGACCCAGAAACTGTGGCCATTTTCGTGGACTTCGTGTGGTGTGTCGGCTGTGCCCAGCAGATAGCCATTCTGCACGGTTTGGCCGTAAATATCCGGTACGGTATCGGCACTTTTGTCGTAGACGGCAATCAATTGGTCGCCGTACACATTCTTGAGCGCTTCGGCAATCAGGTGTCGCTCGCGGTGCATCCCGATGGAGTGGGCCTGCACCACGGCCACGCCATTGTAATAATCGATAATCAGTCCTGAGCAACCGTCGCCTTCACCGTGCACCAGGCGGTAGCAGTCGGTTTGTTTACCGGGTAGCGTGGCAATGATGGCCTCGCGGAAGTGCCGGATGCTGGTTAGCTTCTGGGTCCAGTAATGAACATCGGGAATGATACGTTCGAACGAAAAAATCCGGACGGCAATGCTCCCGTCGTGGTAATGGCCCGTTGCCAGATAATTTCCTTTTTTATCAAAAACCTCAACTACGTCGCCATCCGTCAGATTGCCTTCGTAGCGGCTAACGGCTCCGGAAAAAACCCAGGGGTGAAATCGGCGAACGGCTTCGTCGCGATTGGCCTGGAGGTATATTTTGGATAATTGCATGATATTGAGTTATAAGCCACCACGCCGAGGTTGCCAAAGAAGCAGGGCGATGTGGAGACCTTTACTTTTTAGCACTTGGTTAAACGCTGTGGCCCGCTGCGTGTCTCAGAGATGTAGCTCATTTCGGCAGGCGAAATTACGAAGATTTAGCGGGGCAACCCGTAAGTTTGGGGGTAATCTGCCTTTTGGGCATATACGTTGTTCCTATTTACCAATCTAATATGTCGATCAATCGTCGCGATTTTCTCAAGCGTACCGGTGTACTGGCTGCCGGTGCCTTCGCTCTTAACCAGACAGCCGCGCTGGCTGCCAAGAACATAGGTGTTTTTGGGGTACAGTTGTACAGTGTTCGGGGAGTACTGCCCGCTGATCCGAAAGGTATTATGACCCAACTGGCGCAGATGGGGTACCGTCAGTTTGAAAGCTATCAGGGTAACCAGGGCTTTTTGTGGGGGATGAGCCCGAAAGAAATAAAGTCGTTCCTGAACGACATTAATGTAAAGATGGTTAGTACGCACTTCAACTACGGCGGGCAAGCTAATAAGCCCGATGAGTTGAAGAAAAGCTTCGATATGGCGGCCGAGGCTGGCCTGACTTACGCGTTGTGCCCGTACATCGGGGCTCAGAAGTCATTTGACGACTGGAAGCGTATTGCCGATGGGTTTAACAAAGCGGGCGAACTGGCCCGGCAGAGTGGGGTGAAATTTGGCTACCATAACCACGACTATTCGTTTAAGGCGCTCGATGGTAAAATTCCGCAGGAGTATCTGCTGGCCAACACGGACCCGAAAAATGTGCTATTTGAACTGGACCTGTGCTGGATTGACGTGGCCGGGCAGAACCCGGTGGAGCACCTGAAAAAATATGGCAAACGGTACGAGTTATGCCATATTAAGGATTACAAAAAAGAAAACGGCAAACCCGTTCAGAATGACCTCGGCAAAGGGAACGTTGATTTCAAAACAACCCTCAAAACGGCCCGCGACAACGGCATGAAATACTTTATCGTGGAGCAGGAGGAGTACCCAACTTCGCCCATGGAAAGTATGAAAATGGACGCGGAGTATATGAAGAAGCTGTCTGTTTAATGCATAATGATGAATGCGTAATGCATAATAGTCTAACGAGATTCCATTCTTCCGTGAGGCCATTATGCATTACGCATTCATCATTACACATTCCAATTACGGGAACTTCGGAAACTTGCTAAAGTCTGGTTTCCGCTTCTCCAGGAAGGCATTTTTACCTTCTTTGGCTTCTTCCGAGAGGTAATACAACAGGGTGGCATCGCCCGCCAGTTGCTGTATACCGGCTTGCCCGTCGAGTTCGGCGTTGAAGGCTGCTTTGAGCATCCGCAGGGCAATGGGGCTCTTTTCGAGCATCTTCCGGCACCACTCAATGGTGGTTTCTTCCAGCTTATCGAGGGGCACTACTTTGTTAACGAGGCCCATGTCCAGGGCTTCCTGGGCGTTGTACTGATCGCAGAGGAACCAGATCTCGCGGGCTTTTTTCTGGCCCACCACCCGTGCCAGGTACGAGGCACCAAAACCACCGTCGAACGAGCCTACTTTGGGGCCCGTTTGTCCGAACCGGGCGTTTTCAGCCGCTATGCTAATATCGCACACCACGTGCAGTACGTGACCACCGCCAATGGCGTACCCAGCCACCATAGCTACTACTGGCTTCGGAATCCGGCGGATCTGCATTTGTAGGTCGAGTACGTTCAGGCGAGGTACCTGATCTTCACCGATATAGCCACCGTGGCCCCGTACCGACTGGTCACCGCCTGAACAGAAGGCCTCACCGCCTTCGCCCGTCAGGATAACCACGCCAACGCGCTCGTCTTGCCGGGCAATTTCCATCGCTTCCGACATCTCCTTCACCGTAAGCGGGGTAAAGGCATTCCGCTTGTGGGGACGGTTAATACTGATCTTGGCGATCCCTTCGTAATACGAGAAAATGATCTCTTTGTACTCCTTGATAACCTCCCAGGGGTAGTTGCTTTGCATAGTTTTGAGGAGTGAGGAGTAAGGAGTGAGGAGTGAGGAGCCTTCGGCTGGAAATTCGCGTCAGCTCTCCTCACTTCTCGCTCCTCACTCCTCGTTTACTGTTACATTATGATACTGTACATCCCACGTATGATCGGCCATCATCCGGACGGTGGCGAGGCAACGTTCAAAGGGAAATTTACGGCCCCATTCGTTCGGAGCTATCATCGATAGCAGGTCGGTGCCGTTTTTGCGGGTGTAAAAATAATAGGTATGCCCCACAACGGGCTCGAAGCTCATTTGGGCGGAGTAGATCCGTTCCGAAATCTCGACCCGGTTCCGAATTGCCGTGGCCTGTTCGGCCAGCAGTTGCATTTGTTTGTAGAGTTGGGACAGCTGGAGGTCGGTTTGCTCGCGCATGGCGGTCACCGCCCGCCCGGTTATTTTCCCCTTGTCTTCGGGGCGAATCACTGCTCCACCCGCTGTATGGGCGTACTCCATCAGACCGGGACTTTCGGCTACTTTCTCCGGTGCAATGGGGTTAATGATCACTTTGGCTTCTTCCATAATTGTTTGATAAACCCTTCGTGAATTGCCTTTGTTTTGGATTTACAGGGTTGCAGACCTGCGGTTCGCGGTTTATCGTTAGATTCGCATCAAAGATACAAAGCCACATGGAAGCTCTTTCAAAAACAATTGATCGACACACGTTTTTTCGGGTACTTGGGGCGGGTTTAGGGGTGGCTTGCCTAACCAGTTGCGAAACGAAAGCGGATGATCTGAGCCCCGCGAGCGATGTGCTCGACCTGACCATTCGGCTCGATGATGCCCGGTATGTTGACCTGCTCAAAAACGGTTTCTATGTGGTGGTAAACAACCGGGTGATCGTGGCCCACACCCAACCCAATCAGTACGTGGCGGTATCGCCCAAGTGTACGCATGAGGGTACGACGATTGTGTATCAGGCGAACAATAACGCTTTTTATTGCCCGCTCGACGGTTCGCGCTATGACCTTAACGGTAAGGTGATTAACGGCCCGGCGACGCAGCCGCTGGTGGTGTACAAGGTTTCAAACGACCAGAAAAGTAATACACTCCGCATTTTTGGGTAAGCCGTTGAGGCTCTACCATTGACCGATTCATGTGCCTCTGTGTGAGGTACTTTTTCCATTATGTACAGTTTCGACGGTCGGTTGCCAGTTGACGAATGGCCTTTACCTACCCACTCGTATGCAGAACGGGCGGTGGCGTTTGCACGAGCCTGGCAATCGGGGCAGACTACGTTTGTACTACATACCTCGGGTTCTACAGGTACCCCCAAACCCATTACGCTGACCCGTGCCCAAATGCAGGCCAGTGCCCTGCTTACAGGGCAGACCTTCGGGTTGCAGGCGGGCGATACCGCGCTTTGTTGCCTCAATACGGCCTATGTAGCGGGCACCATGATGCTGGTGCGGGCACTGACGCTCGGCCTGCGGCTGGTAATTGTTGAGCCGACGGGTAATCCATTGACGTTGGTTGAGCCGGGTAGTAACCCGTTCGATTTTATGGCCTTTGTGCCCCTTCAGTTGCAGGCTATACTGGAGCAAACGCCCGAAAAAGTCCAAATGCTGAACCGGGCCAAAGCTATTTTGCTCGGCGGGGCGGCTACGTCTCCGGCTCAGGAAGCCATTTTGCAGGCTATTTCGGCACCGGTGTATGCTACGTATGGTATGACCGAAACGGTGTCGCACATCGCTATCCGCCGGTTGAACGGTTCGGCTAAATCTGACTTTTTTACCGCCTTGGATGGGGTCGAGCTGCGAACAGACGCCCGGCAATGTCTGGCGATTCGGGCGGCTGCGAGCAATTTTGAGTGGGTGCAGACCAACGATGTAATTGAGTGGGTCGATGGGGCGGAGCCGGGTAAACGGTTTCGGATTCTGGGCCGGGCCGACTCAATCCTTAATACCGGGGGTGTTAAGGTACAGCCCGAACGGGTCGAGCGAATTGTGCAAATGGTGCTGGCCAATAGCCGGTTATCGCCCCGTTTGTTTGTGGCGGGTATGCCCGACGAGCGGTTGGGGCAGCGCGTTGTGCTGGTTGTAGAAGGGGAGGCCAGGACATTAGCGGAGCTAGAAAACCGGCGCAACGAATGGGCCGAGCAGGTTCGCCGGGAAATAGGCCCCTACGCTGTGCCGAAAGACATTATCTTTGTGGCCACGTTCTGCGAAACCCCAACCGGAAAAATTGACCGGGGTAAGACACTGCGCTCGCTCATCGGGCCGTAGTCACGGGGCCGCCTAATTATTTATTGGTCATGCGGAGAGGCTAGGGAGTTTCATCAACCCCGAATACGGACCATCAATGACCCAACTACTATGTTTAAAAACGTACAGATACGCTTCCAGACGGCCCGGTCACTTCCGGCTCCATACGCTTATTTCTTCACCCTGGCGGTTCGCCCGGCGTTTAAAGATTATCTCGCCGTTGACCTGAGCGTGGCCTACCCGGATCGCGAGGATATCGACGATGATGAGCTGATCGCTGAAGGGTACACCCGCGACGATGACTTTGCCTGGAACGGCCGCTTCGGGCTTGTGTGGCAACAGGCCATGGCGTCGCTGGTACAGAAAACAAAGCTGGAAGCGCTGAACGAAGAAGAACTGGACGAGGATGATGACTTTTGGGAGGTCTCTCTGACGGAAGAAGACGGCACACAGAAAACAGGAATGCCCGCCAACTATGAGGACTGGCAATACCTGATTCAGGAACTGATGCAGGCTACGTACGAAGCCGCCGGCCGTGAGCGACCTTTTGAGCTAACCTATGTTGAACCAGGCAAGGAGGGCGATCTGGAAGTGCAGATAACGGCTTCATTTGCCGAACGAACGGTAAAGGTACAAACCACACAAAACGGACGCTCGAAGGCGAAAACGCTACCCTGGAAAGCGCTTCAGTCTATTATGAGTACTATTTACGATGTGGATTTTGACCCCGAAGAAGCCGAACTGAAGCGACCCCGCCGGGCCGGTGCGTGGCTAAATCTGGGCACAGAAGAATGGTACGACGTTGAGCCTTACGAAGATATTACGGCGATGCTGCGGAAGATCGGCTAAACAATACCGAAAGCACCATACCGTTCACGGCTGCCTCCTGCGCGACAGAGGGCAGCCGTTGTTGTATCAGGGGGAGCCAATCGGGGAGCCGATTGCTACGTAAACCTGCCGTCCATCGAAAAAAAAGATGCATAGCTCCAACGAGCCCCCGTTGCCACCAGACGTTCGTCGGAACAAAGTCGGTAACGAGCCAGTAACCACCCGTGGCCAGGTGTTGGAGTAGTTGAGGAATCATGCGTTCGGCTAGCCACGACTCAGAAAACAGATCGAGGACAAAGGGCGTCAAAATGACCGAAAATGGCTCCTGCTGTGATAATGAGGCTTCGGTGCCCTGCCTGAACTGCACCCGGTTTCGGGCCGGATGGCGTTGTACCCGCTTCTCCGAAAGCGCCAGCATTTGGCCCGAGGCTTCGAGGTACAGAACATAGTCGGGGGCGCACTGGTCGAGCACCTGTTCGAGTAGCCAGCCGGTGCCGCCCCCCAGAATCAGCCAACGTCCCCCCGGTGGTAACCGGGGCAACAAGCGTATCTGAGCCCGTTGCAACGAACGACCGAAAACCAGTCGCGCCAGTGGGTCGTAGGCGGATGCTATGGTATCAAAAGTCATTTAGTTCATCGAAAATAAAGCGAATCCAGCCGTTTTGTGTTAACTGGTATGGATAATGAATATAAAAAAGGTAGACTAAATAGTTTTTTGCCAGGGTATCCGAAAGCCGCACATAACATAAACAGAAACGGGATGAAAAAGGGATGGATTGTAGCGCTTCTTTTGCTTTTTGTGGGGGCTATTGGCGCTTACGTGTGGTACAGCCGACTTAAACACGAAGCGCAGACTGAAGGGGGCGCCTATGATGATACGCTAAAACCGCGGCTGGAAATGAGCACCATAGAAATCACAAACATGGACGACGACGTGATTACGATGAATGTGAAAATGCTCATTGACAATCCTTTGCCGGTTGGCTTCAAAGCAAATAAACTGCGTTACACAGTATATATAGCCAAAACGCCCATCATTGAGGAGTCGTACGCCAAAACGGTCGAGATTGAGCCAGGCGATAGCACATTTATAACGCTACCGATGAAGCTGCAAAACAAAAAAATGATGGCCGTACTGAACGCGCTCGAGCAAAAAGACGTCGACAGTACGACCTACGGAGTGCGGGCCGCGTTTGATCTCGACGTACCTGTTTTGGGTGAGCGAACGTTTACACAGACGTTTGAAAAGCGATTACCAACGGTTTATGTACCTAAAATAAAAATAGAAGACCTCGACTTTGGCAAAATGGGTCTCAAGCGCACCGATGTGGCCGCTAAGGTGAGCATCGAAAATCGGAATAGCTTCCCAATCCAATTTACAGATACCCATTATCGGGTGTCGATTGACGGCAAAGAGATTGCTGAGGGCCACCAACCCGAACCGGTACTCATCAAAAAGCAGGCTACTACGTCTGTTGTGTTTCCCGTAACGATGAAGCCGGGCAATACGTTGAGCCTGTTACCTAAAATGCTATTCAACAAAAAGGATACGCCTTTTTTGGTGACCATGCAGAGCAAGCTGATTGCTGAGGGAGGCAACAAAATGCTCAACGAAAGCCGGATGAATACGGTGGTGCGGGGTACATTGGCCGACCTGAAAAAGGATTAGTTTGTAACTTCCGTCGACTTCAACGGTCTACTTTGGTAAACACGTACGGATCGTACTCCACGAAGTCGCTGGCTTTGATTTCCACACTCTTTACGGTAGTGCCGTCGAGCGTAAACCGGGCCGGAAATACGCCAAATGCCTGGTTGGAGTAGGTCAACCGAAAGGTGTTGTCGTCCATATACTCAAGCCGGGCTGTCATGCGTGGGTGATGCTCAAACAGAACGTCGAGCCCCGTACCGGCTGGCTTCAGCGTAATGCTTCCGTACAGTTCGTTGCGGTAGGTTCCGGCAAAGGCCGTGAGGGGCATCGGCGGTTTATTTCCTTTGGCAACCCGGTCGGCAAGGGCTTTGAGCGTAGCCTGCTCTTCGACCATGCCCACACGGGCCTGCTTCAGAAAAAAGTTGCTGCGATTGGTGTAGGGAACCCCCAGGTAGGCGTCCAGAATCTGATACCGCAAGGCTTCGAAAAAACTCTGATTGTCGTTGTTGGTGAGAATCGTAATAGCGAGTTTTTCTTCGGGTACAAAGCAGGTATTGGTTACGAAGCCGAAAGCTCCGCCGGTATGCCAGAAAATTTGCCGACCGGCATAATCGGCCGATAGCACGCCCAGCCCGTAGGTTTGAAAATGGCGGGGTAGTACCGTCGACTTCCGGCTCCCAACAATCGTGTTGGCGTCGCGGGTACGTTGAACCACACTCCAGGGTAAAATCCGTTGCCCGTTGAGCCGACCGCTGTCGAGCTGCATCATGAGCCACTGGCTCAGGTCTTTTACACTTGAAACCATACTGCCTGCCGGTCCTAAGTTATCGACTACATCGTACGGAATCCGGCGCAAGGCCCCAAAGCTGTTGGTATGCGGGCGGGCCATGTTAGGGCGGTTTTCGGCGCCGGCTGTGAGCATGTAGGTATTGGTCATGCCCAGTGGTTTAAGCAGGTTCGTTTCGATGTAAGCCTCCCACGATTGGCCGGTTACTTTTGGAATAATTTCGCCCGCTGTCACGAAGGCTGAGTTGCAGTAACCGTAATCCTGCCGAAACTGCCCGGTTGGTTTCAGAAGACGCATTCGCCGGATTACTTCGGCACGGGGCAGGTTGGTGTTCCAGAAGGTAAAATCGCCCTGAAACGTCTTGGTGCCCAGCCGGTGGCAGAGCAAATCGCGCACGGTAACCAGCGCTGTTGAGGTGGGGTCGTAGAGCCGATAATCCGGAAAAAACTTGGTCACCTTGTCGTTGAGCGACAGCTTTTTGTCTTCGTCCAGTTTGGCCAGCGCCGTACCCGTAAACAGTTTGGTGTTTGAGGCAATCAGAAACAACGTGTTTTCGTCGACGGGCTCATTTTTTCCGGCTTCGCGTACGCCAAACCCTTTCGAAAGAATTACTTTCCCGTCTTTGACAATCGCAATGGCAAGACCCGGAATCTGCCAGTCGGCCATACCGCGCCCAATGTAGCGGTCGAGGCTATCGGTAATGAAGGCGGGTGATTGGGCACGGAGGAGACAGGATGAAAGGAGGAGGGAGAAAAGGAGAAGCAGGGGTCTCATGGTGAAATTGTCGTAGAGTACAGGGGCGTTTCGTGATAAAATGAGACGCTGGAAACGCAAATAAACAAAAAAGCCCCGCAAGTTGCTGCGGGGCTTTTTGTACGGTGTAAAACCGTGTTGGAATTACAACTGAGGCTGCTGGGCTACCGCCGATTCGTCGACGTGGGTCACCTTGCGGTTGCGCATGAAGAACCAAAGCGCCGTGAAAGCCACGATCAGGATAATTGGGAAGGTGGTCATTTTGGCCAGTGTAGCCTGACCAGCGGCCAGCTCAAGCGCGTCGCCGGTTTGGCCAGCGGCTGACTGAACGGCCCGCTCTGCATCGATCCACCCACCGATGATGGGCTGGAAAATCGAAGTAGAGAACATACCAACACCCCCCATAACCGACATACCCAGGGCGCCCGAAGCCGGAATGCGCTCGGCCACGAAACCGATCATGGTTGGCCAGAAGTAGCATACGCCAATAGCGAAGAATACAGCCGCTACGTAAGCCATTGGACCCGTCACGCTGCTGAAGAGGTAAACACCGATGGCGGCAAAAACCGCTCCGCCGAGCAGTACACCCGTTTGGTCAAGCTTGTGAATGATAGGCCCACCGAAGTAACGGCCAACGGCCATCAGACCGGTTACCAACGCCAGAATCAGCAGCGGGCTTGCTCCAGACTTGCTCATAATCAGACCTACCCACTGCTGCGGACCGAACTCGCTGATAGCCGTCAGGGCCATGCAGCAGAACATGAAAATGTACAGCGGGGTCAGCATAGCCTGGAAGTTGCTGGCCAATGACGTTGAACCGGCCACTTTGGCGGTTGGGAATGTCTGACCGAAGAACAGGAATGCGTAGATAAGGGTTGGAATCATGATCACCCAAATCTGCGCCTGCCAGGGAAGGTTCAGGTTTTCAGGTCCCATGAACAGCGAGATCAGGCTACCTACCACAATGCCACCGGGGAACCACATGTGGAACCGGTTGAGCATTTTGTTCATGGTAACGCCCGAGTACATATCGGCAATCATAGGGTTACAGGCCGCTTCGGTGCAACCATTACCGATGCCAATCAAAAAGGTTGAAATCAGCAGCGTGGTGTAGCCCTGTGCGTAGATGGTGAGCAGAATACCCAGCAGGTGACACACAAACGCAATTTGCATGATCGTTTTGGGGCCAACGGTGTAGTACACCAGACCGCCGACGATCATAGAAATGGGGAAGCCCAAAAACCACATCGAGTTAATAAAACCCAATTGTTCGGCCGAAAGGCTTAGCTCGGTTCCTAACTGAGCAAGAATACCCGCCCGGATACTGAACGAGAACGCCGTGGTAATAAGAGCGAAGCAACTGGCGTAAAATAGTCGCGACTGATTGACAGCTTGGTTCATTTGGTAGACAATTAGGGGGTTTAGACTGGAGTTAAAGAAAGATCATCCAAAAAAGTAGGGGATAGGGCCAGATTACCCTTTATACCGTTCTTTTTGGCCAAAATTTTAGAAAAAAATGGATTTACGCTAATTTCCGGCCGTAAAAATTATCGCACTGTGCAACGGGTAAAGCGGTTCCTTTGGCCACTTTACTACCGTAGTGATTACGTTTCACAGCATCAACTTAAACAGTAGCAAGTATATGCATCGCAAATTGCGCATGGGTCAGATCGGGGGTAGCCTCGATGCGTTTATAGGAGCTGTTCACCGTCGGGCCGCCACATTTGATAACGAAATTGAGTTGGTTTGTGGTGTTTTTAGCCAATCACCCGAAAAATCGAAAGCTACCGGAAAGGCCCTGTATCTGCCCGATAACCGTGTTTATGAAAGCTTCGAGGAGATGATCCTCCGTGAAAAAGAATTGCCCGAAGGTGAGCGTATGGATTTTGTGTCTATTGTGACGCCTAACCATATGCACTTCCCTCCCGCCAAAATGGCCCTTGAAAATGGTTTCCACGTTATTTGCGACAAGCCGATGACGCTCAACCTGGAAGAAGCCAAAGAACTGGTGAAGGTGGTGGAGCAAACCGGGCTGGTGTTTGGCCTGACGCATAACTACACGGGCTATCCGATGATTAAAGAAGCCCGCGAAATCGTACGCAGCGGCAAGCTGGGTAAGATTCGGAAAGTGGTGGTCGAGTACCCACAGGGCTGGCTCTCGAAGTACGAAGAAGGCAACAATTACAAACAGGCGATCTGGCGCACCGACCCGACCAAATCGGGCGCGGCCGGTTGTATGGGCGATATTGGCACCCATGCCGAGAACCTGGCTGAGTACGTGACCGGCCTGAAAATCGACGAATTATGCGCTGACCTGAGCACGTTTGTGCCGGGCCGTTTGCTCGACGACGATGGCAACGTGCTGCTCCGGTTTGAGGGCGGGGCTAAAGGTGTGCTGCACGCCAGTCAGATTTCAAACGGCGAGGAGAACGCCCTGAAAATCTACGTATACGGTGAGCTTGGCGGCCTGGAGTGGCATCAGATGGAGCCCAACACCCTGCACTACAAATCGCAGGAAGGCCACCGGCTGTTGCGCCCGGCCGTAGGTGATTTGAGCGCGGCAGCCAAAGCGCACGGCCGGATGCCATCGGGCCACCCCGAAGGATTCTTTGAGGCATTTGCTAATATTTACCGCAACTTTGCCTTTGCCGTAAAAGCGCACATGAACGGTCAGCAGCCTGATCCGCTGTACGATTTCCCATCGGTGTACGATGGCGTTCGCGGTTTGGCGTTTATTGATACGGTGCTGGCGTCGAGCAGCTCTAATGAAAAGTGGACAAAGTTTATTGAGTGATTGAGTGAATGAGTGAAAGAGTGGGCTGGCGCAAGTAACCTGCCGGATGTACCTCTCTCTCACTCTTTCGCTCTTTCACTCATTCACTCTTTAATTATAATTCTTAATCAATGCAAAAAATCCAAGTTGGTGTTGTTGGTACTGGGTTCATCGGCCCTGCTCACATTGAAGCACTCCGTCGGTTACCCAATGTTGAAGTCGTTGCCCTCTGCGAAGTGACGCAGGAGCTGGCCGAATCGAAAGCCGCTCAACTGGGTATTCCCCGCGCTTACACGTTCGATGAACTGCTCAAGCAAGACGACATTCAGGCCGTGCATATCTGTACGCCTAACTTCCTGCATTACAGTCAGTCGAAAGCGGCTTTGCTGGCGGGTAAGCACGTCATTTGCGAAAAACCCCTGGCCAAAGATCTGGCCGAAGCCGAGGAACTGGTAGCTCTGGCCAAGCAAACGGGTCTGGTCAATGCCGTTCACTTCAACCTGCGGTATTACCCGCTGGTGCGCCAAATGAAGGTGATGCGCGAAAAAGGCGAACTGGGCGAGGTGTACAGCATTATTGGCTCGTACCTGCAAGACTGGCTCTTTTACGAGACCGACTACAACTGGCGTCTTGAGCCCGATAAGTCGGGCGATTCGCGGGCTATTGCCGACATTGGCTCGCACCTGATGGATATTCTGGAGTATGTGACGGGTGTGAAGACAACCGCCGTGATGGCCGACTTCAATACCATTCACAAAACCCGTAAAAAGCCGTTGAAGCCCGTTGAGACCTATTCGGGTAAGATGCTTCAGCCGGACGATTACGCCGATGTACCCATCAACACCGAAGACCATGCCAACGTGTTACTGCGTTTCGACAACGGGAATCGGGGTGTGGTAACGGTGTCGCAGGTATCGGCCGGCCGTAAGAATCAACTGAAAATCGAGATTTCGGGCTCTAAGAAAACATTCGCCTTTGATTCGGAATCGCCGAACCAGCTCTGGATTGGTAACCGCGACGGCTACAACCAAACCATGACCGACGATCCGTCGCTCGTTCATGCCGAAACACGTTCGGTGATCAGCTTCCCCGGTGGGCACAACGAAGGTTTCCCCGATACCTCGAAGCAGATGTTCAAAGAGGTGTACGCAGCCATTGAAGCAGGTAAGCAACCGGAGAACCCCACGTACCCAACGTTTGAAGATGGCTACCGCGAACTGCTCATTTGCGAGCGGATTCTTGAATCAAGCCGGAAGCAAAGTTGGGTTGAAGTGTAGTTGAATTCAGTAACTTTACCAGAGCACACATCGTTATGTATGTGCTCTGGTAAACCTCTGAAGCGTCATGAACTATCGGGAAATTATATCTATAAATCCGAATATTCGATTCGGTCGCCCCTGTATAACAGGCACGCGTATCAGCGTATATGATGTGTTAGGTTGGATGGCTGCCGGTATGAATATTGATGAAATTCTGGATGATTTCCCGCACCTGACGCGTGAACAGATTCTGGCCTGTTTAGCCTGGGCTGCTGACCGCGACCATCATGTAAAAGTTGTCGTCAGCGAATGAAGCTTCTTTTCGACGAGAATATATCCTGGCGGATTGTCAAAAAAGTCATCTCTTTTTATCCCGGCTCAGAATCGTCGGTGAGGCTCCATTTATTGGGTCAAGAGGACAACCAGGTATGGGCAACAGCCTTGCGTGAGGGTTACAGCATCGTTACGTTTGACGATGATTATCCAGCGTTGAGTCAGCAGCGTGGATTTCCGCCCAAAGTGATTTTTATTCGTCCGGGCAATCTGCCAACACAGGTACTTGCTGACCTTCTAATCCGCAACTATGATACAATTCATGCTTTCCTGACCGATACAGAGGAAGAACGGGGTTGTATGGAATTAATTGATTTTACTCGCTTTTAGCTTACATAACCGCATGAAAACAATGAAAGGGCCAGGTGTTTTTCTGGCGCAATTCCTCGGAGATACAGCACCCTTTAACTCGCTCGAAAGCATTGCCCGCTACATGGCCGACCTCGGCTATAAAGGCATTCAGCTGCCTACCTGGGACCCGCGGGTGATTGACCTGAAGCAGGCCTCAGAAAGCAAAACGTATTGCGACGAGCTGAAAGGCAAACTCGCCGATATTGGCGTCGAAATCACCGAACTGTCTACCCACCTGCAAGGGCAGCTGGTAGCCGTTCACCCCTCGTACGCGGCCATGTTCGATGGTTTCGGGCCGGCCGAACTGGCGGGTAAACCAAAAGATCAGCAGGCCTGGGCCGTGAATCAGCTGATGATGGCGGCCAAGGCAAGCCAGAATCTGGGGCTTACCTCGCACGTGTCGTTTACGGGTGCCTTGTTGTGGCCGTTTATGTACCCGTGGCCGCAGCGCCCGGCCGGGTTGGTCGATACGGGCTTCACCGAACTCGCTAACCGCTGGAAACCAATCCTGGATGCGTTCGACGAAGCGGGTGTCAACGTCGGGTACGAACTGCACCCCGGCGAAGACGTGCACGACGGCGTTACGTTCGAAATGTTCCTCGAAAAGCTGAATAATCACCCCCGCGCCGGTATCAATTATGACCCGAGTCACTTCGTGTTGCAGTGCCTTGATTACCTGCAGTTTATCGACTTCTACCACGAGCGCATCTATGCATACCACGTGAAAGATGCTGAGTTCAACCCAACGGGTAAGCAGGGTGTGTACGGTGGCTTCCAGGGCTGGGTTGAGCGGGCCGGTCGGTTCCGTTCGCTGGGCGATGGTCAGGTTGATTTTGGCGGTATCTTCTCGAAACTGGCACAGTACAACTACGATGGCTGGGCTGTGTTGGAGTGGGAGTGTGCCCTAAAACACCCGGAGCAGGGAGCTGCTGAAGGTGCCCCCTTCATCGAGAGCCACATTATCCGGGTTACGGAGCGTGCGTTTGATGATTTCGCCGGTACCGGTGCCGACGAAGCATTCAACAAAAAAGTACTGGGCTTGTAAAACAACAGTCTCCAATACAAAAACGCCTGTCTGGTTATCAATGCCGGGCAGGCGTTTTGCGTTAGGGAGCTGTACATTCGTTAACAGCCATTCGGGCAGCGGGTAACAAGGCCAGTTAGTAAGGTTAACGGATCGATAAAAACTTTTCGGAGTCTGGGCCGTAATTTGTTTTAAATAATCAAGCAGGCAGTAAGAGATACTAAGGCTGATACCGGCATTGTAGGTAATACAGGCAAGCGAGTGGGTTCAACGGGCCCTTCCGGCCGGGGCCGACTATCTCTGATTACTGGCGCGTTTAACCCCATATTGAGCTTCATATTGCCTAATTCCATCATGACAGGAGCCGAAACGTCGAATCATTTTTTGGCGGGCGGTGGAGAAATGGGTGCCTTGATTCGGTCGATGGATTGGTCAAAAACCGCTCTTGGACCCGTCGACACCTGGCCGCAGAGTTTACGCACATCCGTTAGCCTATGTTTATCGTCTACCTTTCCCATTCTGATTGCCTGGGGGCCTGAAACGATCCAGATTTACAATGACAGTTACCGGCCGATTTGCGGAGCCAAACACCCCGAATCGATGGGGCAAAACTTTCGCATCTGCTGGGAGACCGCCCTGCCCGTTGTGGGCGACGCCTTTACACACGGGCAGCAGGGCGAGGGAACGTACATAAAGGATCAGCGGATGTTTCTGGATCGCTATGGCTATCTGGAAGAGACGTTTATGACCTTTTCGTTTGCGCCCATCCGCGACGAGTCGGGGCAGGTGGGGGGTATTTTTCACCCCATCACCGAGACCACCGACAAGATGCTCAGCGCCCGCCGTACGCAGGTGCTACGGGATGTGGCCGCCCTGACCGGGCAAGCCAAAACGAAAGAGGCTATTTATGAAAACCTGGCCTTAGGCGAGACTGATTTTGCCCTCGATCTGCCATTTTTACTTGTTTATGAACTTGACGAAGAGGGTACTTATGCCCGCTTAGCTAATGCGGTTGGGCTATCCCAACAGTACCCGGTACCTGCTCATCTGTTGGAGCTGAACGTAGCCCAAACCGACTGGCTGTCTGAGTTGTCGAACACGCTGGTAATTAATGATTTGCTGGGCAAGATGGCTCCGTTGGAAGCAGGGCCGTACCCCGAACTACCCCACACGGCGGTACGGTTACCTATTCGTTTGTCCACTCGTGCCGAGCCGGTTGGCTTTTTGGTAGCCGGGGTAAGCCCGCGTCGGGCGCTCGATCCTGATTACCTCACGTTTTACGCCATGCTGGCCAATACGATTAGTACGGCTTTCTCGAACGTATATGCGTATCAGGAGGAGCAGAAACGGGCCGAGGCACTGGCCGCTATCGACCGGGCCAAGACGGCCTTTTTTAGTAACGTAAGCCACGAGTTTCGGACGCCCCTTACGCTCATGCTGGGGCCCTTGGAGGAGCTTTTACAACGGGCCGATGTACAGGTCTCGGATGTGAAAGAGCCGATTGAAACCACGCACCGCAACGCGCTTCGGTTGCTCAAGCTGGTCAATAACCTGCTCGATTTTAGCCGTACCGAAGCCGGACGTACGCGGGCTACCTACCGGCCGGTCGATCTGGTTGGGCTCACGGTCGATCTGGCCAGTAGCTTTCGTTCACTCATCGAGCGGGCTGGTTTGCAATACACCGTCGATTGCCAACCCCTGCCGTCGGTGGTGTATGCCGATGCCGAAATGTGGGAAAAAATAGTTCTCAATCTTTTATCTAACGCCTTTAAATACACCCTGGAAGGAGAGATTCGGGTAGCTCTGACGGCAGAAGGCAATGAAGTCGTACTGCGGGTATCTGACACCGGGATCGGGATTCCGGCGCACGAGCTTCCGCACATGTTTGAGCGATTCCACCGGGTAGAGCAGGCTGGTGGGCGTACCTACGAGGGTAGCGGAATTGGTTTGTCGCTGGTGCATGAGCTGGTGCAGATGCACGGGGGAACAATCGCCGTAACGAGTACCGAAGGGGAGGGGAGTACGTTTACCGTTCGGTTGCCGCTCGGTAAGGCGCATTTGCCGGGCGGTCAGGTTGTAGAGGAGGTTCACACCAACAGATTAAGCCCGCTGACCGAATCGTTTTTGAAAGAGGCAGGCACGATGCTGGGCGAGATGCCCGTAGCGATCGAGTCAGGTGAGCAGGACGCAAACGCACCCAAAATCCCCATTCTTGTTGTCGACGATAACCCCGATATGCGGGGCTACCTGACCCGGTTGCTCCAACCGTCGTTTGAGGTTCGGACCGCCGTGAACGGGGCTGATGCACTTGAACAACTGAAAACGTTTGAACCTCAGCTGATTCTGAGTGATATCATGATGCCCGTAATGGACGGTAAAGCCTTGCTTCAAAACCTGAGGCAGAACCCGGCAACCGCTCAAATTCCGCTTATTTTTCTGTCAGCGCGGGCGGGGCAGGAGGCACGTATTGATGGGCTGGAAGCCGGGGCCGACGATTATCTGGTCAAACCGTTTTCGGCTCAGGAGCTACTGACCAAAGTCCGGGCTCAAATTGCCCTTAACCTGTCGCGTCGGCAAAGCGAAACCCAATTGCGGAATCTGGTCGAACACGCACCGGTGGCTATGCTGCTGGTAAAAGGTGATAATCTGGTGGTCGAACTCATCAATCAGGCTATGCTCGATCTGGTACAGCGTGAGGGTGAGGTGCTCGGAAAACCCTTACAGGAAGCCCTGCCCGAACTGGTGGGGCAGCCATTTATAGATCGTTGCCAACAGGTGTTTCAGACGGGCGTGCCCGATCAGGGATGGGCTGTCCCTGTACCGATAAACCGGAATGGGCAGCTCGAAACGGCGTATTTCAATATGCTGCTCACGCCGTATTACGAAGGGAATACCCGAACGGGGGTACTTGAAATATGCACTGACGTTACTGAACTGGTGTTGGCGAGTCAGGCACTGGCAGGTAGCGAAGCGCGATACCGGCAACTATCGGCTGAGCTTGATTTACAGGTGCAACAGCGTACGGCGGAGTTGCAGGCGTCGGTGTATGACCTGCAACGCTCCAACGAAAACCTCCAGCAGTTTGCGTATGTAGCCTCGCACGATTTACAGGAGCCCCTGCGTAAAATCCAGTCGTTTGGCGATCTGTTGCAGAAACAATATGCCGATCAGTTGGGCGAGGGGGGCGAACATCTTACCCGGATGCAGGCCGCTGCGAACCGGATGTCGACACTGATTCGGGACTTGTTGAGCTTCTCCCGCATTTCGACCCGGCAGGAGGCCGTAGCCCCCGTCTCCTTAGCCCATATTTTGCAGGATGTGCTGGCCGATCTGGAAGTTACCATTCAGGAAACGGGCGCACAAATGCACATCGAGCCGTTGCCTACCGTTCCCGGCGACCGGTCGCAACTCCGGCAACTTTTTCAGAACCTGATCGCCAACGCGCTTAAGTTTCAGGCACCTGGCATTGCCCCGGCGATTTGGGTGCGCGAAGAACGGATAGAGGCCGCTGATTTGCCACCGACGGTAAAGCCTGCGCGTCGGGCGAGGGCGTTTCACCGAATTGACGTGAGGGATAACGGAATCGGCTTCGATGAGAAGTATGTCGACCGCATTTTTCAGGTTTTTCAACGATTGCACGGCCGCAATCAGTTTTCGGGAACGGGTATCGGGCTGGCCATCTGTCAGAAAGTAGCCAGTAATCATGGTGGGGCTATTGTCGCAAGCAGTCGGCCGGGTGAGGGAAGTACGTTTAGTTTGTATCTGCCTGTCTGACAGTTTGTTGTTGAGCCTGACGGGGTAGCTTCCTGCATTGGCCCATCTGCGAGGCTGAACCCTACGGGTGGTTTGGCCGTTACCCCTACGGTCAAACTACCCACTATGAAGCTATTTTTTACCGCCCTGATGTTTTACACCCGCTTGCCGGTGCCCAAAGGCATCGACCACTCGGAAGACTTGCTGAACCGATCGACTATCTTTTTTCCGCTCATTGGCTGGATTGTAGGCTTAATTGGGGTGGGCGTGTACTGGGTGGGTACAGTGCTGTTTCCGCCCGAGTTGGCGGTTCTGTTCAGTATGATTGCCACCGTTTGGGCAACCGGCGCTTTCCACGAGGATGGGTTTGCCGACGTGTGCGATGGCTTCGGCGGAGGCTGGTCGGCTGAGCAGATTCTGAATATTATGAAAGACAGCCGACTTGGTACGTTTGGAGCCGTGGGCCTGGGCTTATTGATGACGGTTAAGTTTTTCGCCCTCAAAACCATGCTCACCGTTGAAGCCTTTGGTGTGGCTGCAGCCCTCAAATACGTGGCCGCTCATAGCCTCAGCCGACTTTTGGCCACCTCCATGATGCGGGCCTTACCCTACGCCCGGCTCGACGAAACGAGTAAAGTGAAACCCATTGCCAAAGGCATTACCGACGGTCAACTGGCTATTGCCGCCCTGTTTGGCCTCTTGCCGCTGCTGGTTTTGTCGGTGTACACCGGCCTCTGGATTTACCTGACGTTCCTTTTCCCATTATGGCTTGTACGCTGGCGGCTGGCGTCGTTTTTCCGGAAATGGCTTGGCGGCTATACCGGCGACTGCCTTGGGGCTACGCAACAACTGGCCGAAGTGGTTGTGTATCTGTCGTTTGTGTCGTTGCTCTGGGTTAGTGTCTGAAACAAATTTCAACTCCACACATGGAAATTTACTTGATTCGGCATACCGAAGTAGCCGTAGGACGCTCGGTTAGTTATGGGCAAAGCGACGTTGAGCTGGCGGTCAATTACGAGGAACAACGGGACCGGATTCTGACCCACCTGCCCACCGAGACGCCAGCTTATCTGTTTAGTAGCCCCCTGAGCCGTTGCCGCTTGCTGGCTAACGATCTGGCAACATCAGCCAAGGTGGATTTGCAACGGGTGCAGTTCGACGATCGGCTCAAAGAGCTTCATTTTGGGGATTGGGAAATGGTGCCCTGGGCTGAAATTCCCCGGTCGTCGCTCGACCCCTGGATGGCCGATTACGTTAACGTAGGCCCACCCAACGGCGAGTCGTTCGGGGCCTTGTTTGATCGGGTGGCGGCTTTCTGGCAGGAAAAAATAAGCCCGTTAGCGGCCGAAAACCCTGGCCCGGCCTATATTATCACGCATGGCGGGGTGGTTCGAGCTTTGCTGTGTCTGTTTCTGGATTTATCTTTGCAAAACGCCTACCGAATTCACCTCGACTACGGTTCGCTAACCAAACTAACCACAAACGGTCAACACTTTACTATTCAATACATTAATCGCTGACCGTTATTTTATGGCTTCCAATCGAATGAATGCTTTAACCATCCGCCTGACCACACTGCTCACTATCGTGCTGGCTACGGCCCTGTTTCGTTTAGTACCCCATTGGCCCAACTTCACGCCCGTAGCGGCTCTGGCCCTGTTTGGGGCGGCCACCTTCGACCGGAAGTGGCTGGGTCTGGTTGCGCCGTTTGGGGCTATGCTTCTGAGCGACGCTATCCTGGGTTTTCACGGAAGCATGGGGGCGGTTTATATCAGCTTTGGCCTGACGTGGCTCATCGGAGCCCTGGCCCTGCGTCGGCCCACGGCTGGCCGGGTAGCGGGTGCCGCGCTGGCGTCGTCAACGCTGTTTTTTCTGATCACCAACTTTGCCGTTTGGTACGGTAGCACATTTTATCCGCAAACGCTGGCGGGCCTGATGGGCTGCTACGCGGCTGGTCTTGCTTTCTACGACGGTCAATCGTTCTTCCTGAACGGCGTACTGGGCGATCTGTTCTTTAGCGGTGCTCTCTTTGGCGGATACTACCTGTTGCAACAGCGGTTTACCATTCTCCGCCCCGCCCGCGCTTAATCAACACTTCATTTTATCCGGGTCATCGGGTTGTTGTTGCTTGTCTGCGTAGTTTCGGTTTGTCCAACGATGAACGGGGATGAACGACGGGCAACACCGACCTGATGACTTTTTTCTTTTGTATGCTTAAACCAAAACTTGCCCGCGATTCACACACCATCATGACCGAGATGGTGCTTCCCAACGACACCAATACGCTCAACAACCTGATGGGCGGCCGACTGCTTCACTTCATGGATATTGCCGCTGCCATTGCGGCTCAGAAGCACTCTAACCGCACGGTGGTAACGGCATCGGTTGATAATGTTTCGTTTTCGGAACCTATTCGGCTGGGCAATATCGTGACCATGAAAGCGCAGGTGACCCGGGCTTTCAACTCGTCGATGGAGGTGTTTATCGAAGTGTGGGCCGAAGATATTCCGGCCGGGGTGCGGGTGAGTACCAACAGTGCTTACTACACATTCGTAGCGGTCGACCAGAATGGCCGGCCTATCGAGGTGCCTGCCGTAGTGCCCGAGTCAGATGAGGAAAAAGCCCGTTTCGATAGTGCCCTACGGCGTCGGCAGCTTCGGCTGGTACTGGCCGGACGGATGCAGCCGCAGGAAGCCACCGAACTACGCGCACTCCTGCTGGGCGAGAGTGCATAATGTTGCTCTCTTAGTTTCTAATTCTTAGCTACTTAGCCAGACCGCCAATAATATTCGATACGGTGTTGATGCTTAGAGCAATGATGCTTGTGTTGAAGAAGAATGCCAGAAAGCCATGCAGAAGCGCGAGCCGACGCATGGCTTTTGATTGTATAGCCACGTCGGAAACCTGACTCGTCATGCCGATTACGAACGAGAAATAGGCAAAGTCGAGATAATCGGGCTCATCGTCGCCCGGAAAGCCCAGTTTTTTAGGGGAAGCCCCCGCTTTTGTGTGTCCCTCGTAATAGAGCCGCGCGTAATGCAGCGTGAAAACCGTATGGACCAGCATCCATGAACAAACCACCACCATAGCCGAGAGGAGAATATGCAGTTGCTGATGGCTACCCTGCCCGTCGGTGCCCGACCTGAACAAAAGAACGATGGCAAACAGACTGGAAAACGAAGCCAGAATAACGAACAGAAACGACACTATCCGGCCCAGGTCCTGCGTTCGGGTGAGGGTGTTCAGGTGCCGTGGGTGAGCGGTGGTCAGGGTGATCCAGCAAAGAATCAGGTAGCTGAGCGAATAGGCCAGCCATACCGCAATCACGCGCGTGGCCGGGTCGAGGGCGTGGGGCAGGGCCAAAGCAGTCAGCCCGGCTACGCCCAGGCTCAGCAGGAGCCGCCGGTGGGCGTTCAGGCGGTTAATAGCGTGTAAGACAGACATGAAGGAGGGACGTATAACAACCACTGTATAACCAAACCGGCAAGTCACGCAGATAGGCGAGCCGGTTGAATAGCTTTAACCGTGTTTTCATCTGACAAACCGATAATAAGCCGCTATTTTACCTAAAAACCGCGTTTTTGCCCCAAAACCGGAATAGGTTATGCGTATTTTGCTGGTTGAAGATGAGCCTAAGCTGGCCCGTTTTGTCCGTAAGGGCCTGGTTGAACAGTCGTTTCAGGTCGATGTGGCGACGGACGGATTGGCTGGGCATGAATTGGCCCGGTCGAACCCGTACGATGTGCTGGTAATCGACGTGAACCTCCCCAAACTCAATGGAATCGAACTGATTCGGCGGCTTCGGGCAGAGAGTAACAATACCCCGGTGCTGGTGCTGACTGCCCTGGATCGTACGGATGATAAAGTAAGTGGTTTTGAAGCGGGTGCCGACGATTACCTTGTAAAGCCGTTCGTGTTTCGGGAGTTACTGGCTCGGCTACGCTCGCTGCATCGGCGCGGCACGAATAGCGGTAGTAGCAACCCCCTGATTCGGGTGGGTGATCTGGAACTTGACGTGACGCACAAGACCGTTTCGCGGGCGGGCACCCCAATCAGCCTGACCTCCCGCGAATTTCAGATGTTGCAATACCTCATGGAACATACGGGGCAGGTGGTTTCGAAATTCGACATTGCCGAGCATGTTCTGAACCAGAAAGCTGAGTCGTCGACCAACGCGGTAGAAGTGTATATTAATCTCCTGCGTCGGAAGATTGATAAGACGTTTCCGAGTCCGCTTATTCATACGGTTGTCGGGATGGGATACGTGTTACGCCCCTGAGGCCCTGCTTTGTCCCTTTTTTAATCAGATTTTTAGTTTTTTTCAAGATGAAAACCGGCACATTTCGCGTTGTGTAAAAATAGGATAGCTCCGTTGACACCTGAATTGGAGTATCATCTTTTTCGTACTGACTTGTAACTTGTACTACTTTAACCACCTTTTCCATGAAAGCCAACCCTTGGGTCTGGTTAGTTGATGATGACAGCGACGATCAACTGCTTGTAAAAGCGGCCTTCAAACAGACCAACCCGGATGTGAAGGTGCATACGATCGATGATGGCGATCAGTTGCTGCCTCAGCTGAATACAACTACCCACTTGCCAAAACTGGTTTTGCTTGACCTTAACATGGCGCGCATGGGTGGTTTCGAAACGTTGAAGGCCGTGCGGTTGGCCCTCCCCGAGGTACATATTCCCATTGTTATTCTGACCACCTCCATCAGCGTTACTGACCGGCAACAGGCCATTCAGCACGGAGCCAATGCCTTTATTTCCAAACCAAGCGAATACAATAAGCTGGTTGAGTTAACCCGAAATTTGGCTAGTCAGTGGTTGTAGTTTACTCAAAATGAGCTTCGTAGCGTCAGGGTTAAGTTGCGGCCGGGCGCACTGATTCCGCTGGCAAAATAGCGGTAATTTTCATCCAGAATATTTTCTAAAGCAGCCTGCACGGTCAGGTATGTACCGGCTTTAAACGAGCCGCGTACGTTTAATGTCGTCCAGGCTGGCATACCATCAGGCGTAGCATACTGCGCATTGTCTTCTCCTTCCGGGTTGTAATCAGCAATCCGTTTCCAGCCATTATAGAGGGCCCATACTTCGGCTTGTATCCGTCCGCTCTGATACGTGAGAGCCGTGCGGCCAAACGTGGGCGGAATGTGGTCGAGCGGAGTGTTCTTGCTATCCTTAATCCGCCCCTGTGTGCCGTTGAGGGTACTGCTCAGTGTAAGTTGGTTGGTCAGGCGCAGTTGGGCCGCCAGGTTCCAGCCCTGAATCACAGCTTGTCGTTTGTTTTGAGCCGCCAATACCGTACTCATCTGCCCACCATAAAGTACACTCGGCTGGCCGTTCAGGCTGAACGCATCTACCACAATGGCATTGGTAAACAGGGTGTAGTAGTACGTAGCGTCGAGCCGGAGTCGATTGCCCAGCCATTGCGAAGCCGAAATCTCCCCGTTGTACGTGTATTCTGGTTTGATGCCGGGGTTGGGTACAACCAAAACGCCTGCCCGCGAATCAAACACCTTGGTCAGATCGTCGACGTTGGGAGCGCGGAAACCTGTAGACCCTAAGAGAGACACGCGCGTCCGGTCGGTAGGGCGGTACAACAGGCTCAGGTTGCCCGTAAAACCGGCAGGCCGCTGCCGAATCTGGTTGAAAGGAAACGGAAAAAAGGTTTTGTCGGTGAACTGGGCTTCCAGCTGTGACCAGCCGTACCGGATACCTCCGTTCAGAGTCAGGGCTTTAGTCAGTGAAACCCCATCGCTCACGTACAGGCCGAGGGTTTGAAGGGTACTGCCCCCGTCGGGGTAACGGGTGTTGAACGCGCCCACGGCCCCGGTCAGAACGTTGACCGTCTGGGCGGTGGAGTGTACGTTGTTGTGCGTCAGTTCCAGACCATACTGCACCAGATGCCGACCGGCTTGTTTCTGTAAATCGGCATTCACCGACCCAACGCCCACCCGCTCCAGTTGTTCATTCCGGGCGGCTGCCCCGAGCCGCCGACTAATTCGGCTCTCTTCAATATGCTGGAAGGCCGCCGTTAGCATCGCCCGGTCGTACAGGCGCGTTGGTCGCGAGAGGGTCAGGTTGTACGAAGTCAGTAAGCGTTTTTCTGGACCGTAGTACCACTCCGCAAACCGGGGCCGACCCGAGGCCATCTCGGTCAGACGGTCGTAACGGGGCACATCGCCCGTGGTCGAGTACTGTACGTTGAGCGTATGCTGAACGCCCTCGGTAGGGGTAAACGTAACTTTTTGCAGAATATCGAGCTGCTGATAGGCCGATCCGACCTGCTTGTTTGGGTTGGCGTTTGTTACGGGTACGTCTTCGTTGTTCTGGCGTTCTACGTACATGAAGCGCTTGCCAAAGTCGTGGTAAGCATCCCGGCGTCGGTTGCCCTGGACAATATCACCAAACGACCCGTAGGTCACGCTCGTCAGAAAGCCGAGTCGGCGGTTGCCCAAGCTCACGTCAACATGGGCTGTCCGCTCGCCGGTGGCCGAGCCATACCGAACATAAGCGGAGGGTTTTACGAGCCAGTTGGTAGCACCCGAAAGCTCCGGGTTGCGACTCTGAAAGTACATGACTCCGCCCAGGGCGTCGCTGCCATAAATAAGCGACGACGGACCGAACAGGACTTCGGCCCGTTCGAGCATCGAAGGGTCTATTCGTAAGACGTTCTGCAAATGCCCGGCCCGGTAAATGGCGTTGTTCATGCGTACCCCATCCACCACAATCAGCACCCGGCTTGCTTCAAAGCCGCGTAGCACCGGGCTACCCCCTCCGCCCTGACTCTTCTGGACGAATACATTGCCCGTTTGCTGCAACAGGTCGGCCGAATTCATGGGGTTGCGTTGAGCAATCTGACTTTGGTTTATCGTCTCGGTCTGAAACGGAACGGGGCCTTTGGTCTGAAACTTTTGCGCTACTACCCGCACCTCGTCGAGATCAATCGACCGACGGGTACTGTCTACCGTCTGAGCCTGGGCATTCAGAGCGGCAAGACTAAATAATACAGGTAGACAATGGCGCATACGGTAATGTTGGATGATGAAAGGGTTTGCCAAAAGAGGCCCGAAATTAGCTAAAAAAGCAATGGTTGCTGCCCGGTTACGGGTGCGTAATGGCCGATTTTAGCAATAAAACGAGGGTTTTGGGCCGTCAGAATGTAGGGCAACGCGTGCTGCCCCAGCGCGTGCTTCGGCGGGGACGGGCTGGTTTAGGCATCCGGCTGCGTTTGGCGGGTGTGTTCGTCACGGCGGGGCGCGTCGCTACCGGCGGGGGTGCTGTTTCGGTTGCTGTTGCCGGGGTTGTATTCACGGCCGACGGGGCTGCTTTAGCCGTTATCGGTGTGGGGTCGGCCGGTTCGGGCATGGCCACAAAATCGTCGATGGGCAACAGATCGGGCGGGCGGGGCGGTTCCAGCGCCAGCGGAAACCGGTGGTCGGGTGGGTAATCGTACACATCAAAATCGTAATCGTACAGGTAGATGTTGATGTAGCCATCCCGGCTGTACTTGGCACTGATCGACTGGGTGGGCAATCGCCGTTCGGCCGCCAGCAGATTCGGTTTGCGGTTGAGCGAGTCAGGGTAAAAGGTGCGGTACAGCTTTACCCGGTTGTACTGGTAAATGAGGTTGTTGGAGTCGAGCTCGATGGCCAGATTAAGGTAGTAGCGCGAAAAATCGGGCTTCCGGTTGGCCGCGTACAGCACCCCCATGTTGTTGATGGCACTGCGGCTCATATACGCCTGATAACTCTTTACGGCTTCGTCGTAGAGGTTCAGGTTCTTTAGTACGTTGCCCAGATTGTTCTGATAAAACCGGCGCGAGGTATCCATTTGCTGAGCTTTCTCATAGTCTTGCCGGGCCAGGGTATAGTACTTGCGGGCCTCTTCGGTCTGTTTTTTCTTATCGAGTTGCAAGGCCATATATGAGCGTACAATGCCCCGGTTGTTGAGCAGAAATGCCCGGCGGTGCCCCCGGTTAATCAGGCTGTCGTACAGCGTATGCGCTTTATCGAGCTGATCCATTTCCAACAGGCTCACAGCTACTCCGTTGAGAGCGTTCAGGTTAGATGGGTCGTCTTTCAGGGCATCCTGAAACACCGGATACGCCTGATCCATCAGGTTCAGTTTGAGCAGTAAACTACCCCGGTTAGCCTGCATCCGGGCGCGGGTTTTAGCCGAAAGTTCCGGGGGAGGTTGGGCACCCGGCCAATGGTGTTCGGCCGTTTTGTTGATCGCCTGTTGGAGCATTTCGAGGGCCTGTCCGTACAAATCCTGCCGCCGGTACACTTCGCTCAGACCCGAAAAGGCAGAGGGGTCGCCGGGGCGTAACCGCGACACAATCTCCAGGGCGCGCCGGGCTGTATCGAACCGGCTGATACTGAGCGAGGCCAGCCCCTGATGCAGGTACGCATCGGCATGGTCGGGGTTGGTGGGGTCGAGCCGAGCCGCTACCTGCCGCAGATGCCCCACCGACTCGGGCACGTTACCTTGCCGGAAGGCCACCACGCCCAGCCCCATGCGGGCGTTCAGGCTGGTCGGGTCTTGCCGAAGCACCGTTTCGTACTGGGCACGTGCACTGCGGTAATCGCGGTTACTGGCCAGGGCGTTGGCCAGTCCGGTGCGGGCCGCTGTCGACTGTGGGAGTAGTTGTACGGCCGCCCGGTACTCCGCAGCTGCCGGGCCAAACTCACGCTGCCCGTAGCGGGCGTTGGCCAGTCCGAGCCGGGCAGCGCCGTGGGCCGTGCGGTCGGTACCGGCCAGGTATTGCTCAAACAGGGCGGCTGCATCGGCAAATTTGCGCATTCCGAGCAAGGCATTGCCCATCCTGACAGGGATAACGGCCCCAAACGTTTCGTCGTTTTCCAGCGCTTTATAGCCCTTCAGGGCATCGGCATAAAAACCCTGAACCAGGGCCAGATCGGCACGCAGGAGTTGGGCCGCTGACCCCGTTGCCCCGGATAGCGTGCGCTCGGCGTCCTTATACTGACCCAGTTGATAGTGCGCCAGTGCGATGTTCACCGCTTTTTCGTCGGCCCAATCCTGGGTGGCCGGGGCCGCCTGCAATGTTTTCAGACCACGGGCCCAGTCACCCTGTCGGCATTGCAGCCCGCCAAGGTTCAATTGGGCGTGCGCGAAGGTGTTGAGTTTCTGAAGGGCGGTCGCGGCTTCGTCGAGCCGTTTGAGTTTAAGGAGGATCAGCGCCCGGTTGTAGGTCAGCGTATCAGACGGGCGGGTTTGGCCCGCTTTGGTAAGCAGACTAAGCGCCTGCGTCTGCTTGCCCGCCTTGCTGAACAGAATAGCCGTGTTGTTTTGTCCCGGTACCGGATCTTTACGGGTGGGCACCGATGCCGCCGACCGTACTGGTGAAGAGCTCTTGATCGAATCGGGCCGGGCGGGCCGGGTTGAGGGAAAAAGCCCCCGTTCTGCGCCCCCAAACAGAGGGCAGATACTCACTAAACAAGCCGACAACCACACGGACCAACTTCCCTTCATGCTGTAAAACTAATGGATAGGAGCACAGGTTACACCGAACGGGCCAATTTTCGCCCGTATGGATTATATGAAATAGGTTAAATGTGTGCTGGGCGTGGCCGGGTCGCAAAAAATAGAGTAACTTTGACTATCATGGCTGCTAAAACCGTAACCAAGGCCGTTTTGACGGCACCCACGCTCCAGTTTATGCGTGATCTGGCTCAGAATAACAACCGCGAATGGTTTCAGCTCAACCGCAAACGCTATGACGCAGCGAAGGCCGAATTTGTCACGTTTGTCCACCAGGTATTGCAGCAGGTGTCTGCTTTTGAGCCACTTCCCAACACCGACGCGAAAGACTGTATTTTCCGAATCAACCGCGACATCCGGTTTTCGAAAGACAAAGCTCCTTACAAACTCAATTTAGCTGCGGCTATTGGGCCGGGCGGGCGGCATTCGGGCCGAATTGATTATTACATCCATATTCAGCCCGGCAATGAGTCGTTTATTGGCGCGGGTATGTGGCAACCCACCCCGGAGCATCTGGCCAAATTCCGGCAGGAGATCGACTATAATGTGGAGTCGCTGACGGACATTATTGAGGCCCAGCCGTTTCGGGCGTACTTTCCCGAAATATGGGGCGAAACCATGAAAACGGCTCCCAAAGGCTATACCGCCGATCATCCGCACATCGATCTGCTCCGGCGTAAACAACTGTTTTTCATGCACCGGTACACCGATAAGGAAGTACTGAAACCGGGTTTTGCGGACGAAATAACCCAGGCCTGCCAGTTGCTGAAACCCTATTGCGACTATCTGAACTACCTCTTTTTTGAAGAGAAAGACGAAGAAATTACCCTCTGATCTGGAATGAAAAACTGCCTGAACCGATGGCTGATGGTGGGTGCGCTGGGGCTCTCGGCGTTGATGGGCCATGCCCAAAGCACGCCCACCGCTAAACTACTGCCTACATATCTGTACCCGGTTGAAACAACGGTGCCTAACCGGAAAATCTATATTTGTGGTCAACGGCCTGTCGATGATCAGGGGCAGGTAGTGAGCCGCGGCAACCTCAATGCGCAGTTGGCGCTCATTTTTGTGAACCTCACGCAGACGCTCCGCACTGTTGGAATGGGACCTAACAACATCCGGCAGATTTCATACCGGATTACGAGCTCAGATGAAAAATCTAACAGTGATAACCAACAGATAGTAAGAGGGTTAGCGAATCGGTATTTTTCGGAGAATAAAGCGAATCAGCCTGCTATTTCTGATATTAAAAACGTGCCTCAGCAGGTGGATAAAGACGTGATGATTGAGGTTGAGGTGGTGGCTGTGAAAGAGTAAACCAAAACGGGGGCAATCCGTAACCGACGGATTGCCCCCGTTCTATCTCGCAAGCCGAATCTATTCTTTTTCCGATACACCCGCCGATGCAAACGAGGCCATATCGGAAAGCATAGCGGCTGCACTTTTCAGTAAGGGGTACGCCAGCGCGCAACCCGACCCTTCGCCCAGCCGCATGCCGAGGCTCAGCAGCGGTTCGGCATTCAGGTGCCCCAGCATGAAGTGATGCCCCGCTTCGTTGGATTCGTGGCAGAATACGCAATAATCCACAACCGCCGGGTCGATAGCCTGGGCCACAAGCAGGGCCGCTGTGGCAATAAAGCCATCCACCAGAATCACCATCTGGTTCTCGGCCGCCCGAAGCATCCCCCCCACAATAGCCGCAATCTCAAACCCACCGAGCGTAGCCAGCAGTTCAACCGGCGTATGGCCGGCTTCGGCGTGCCGATCCGACACGGCCTGTAACACCTGAAGCTTGTGCGCCAGGGCAGTGTCGTTGAGGCCAGTGCCGCGACCTACACACTGGTCAAGCGGCAGACCGGTAAGTCGTTGCATGAGCAAACTGGCCGACGACGTATTGCCGATGCCCATTTCACCAAAACCCACCACGGTACAGTCGCGGTACACGAGCCCATCGACCAGAATCCGGCCTGCGTCCATGGCGGCTTCGCATTCATCGAGCGTCATGGCGGGTTCGTAGCGCATGTTGCGCGTGCCGGGCGCCACTTTGTACTTCACAAAACCCGGTGCGTTTTCGGTAAATGAGCCGTTCACGCCTACGTCGCACACCACCAGCTGAAGCCCGTTGGCCCGGCAAAACACGTTTACGGCCGCCCCGCCATTCAGGAAGTTATGGACCATCTGGTAGGTTACGGCCGACGGGTACGCACTCACGCCCTCGGCCGTGAGGCCGTGGTCGCCCGCAAAAACGAGCAGATGCGGATGGGTGAGGGTAGGGGTGGGCGATTGCTGGATCAGAGCGAGTTGCAGGGCCAGCCGTTCGAGTTGACCCAGTGCCCCAAGGGGCTTGGTTTTCTGGTCGATGAGTTGCTGAAACTCGGCCTGGCGTGTGCGATTAACAGGAGTAATAGGCATTTCGTGTGTGAGCAAATAGGTTGCAAAGATGCGTAAAAAGGGGATAAAGCGGGTTGCGGCATCGGCCAATTACAATTGAAATACCGAATGCTAAACCGTTCGGATAGGGGGTGCCTATTTTCCATAGGTTTGGCATACAAAACAACACTTGAACACGATGAAACCCCTATCCGCTTTACTCCTTTGGCTCGTATCGGCAACGGCTGTCTGCGCCCAGATTGAAAATAACAATACGCTCTCGGTGCAAATCGACGGCAAAGAGTACAAAACCGCGCCCCGGCGGGTAATGATTGGTAACGTGTGGTGGATCACGGCCAATACCGACAAGCCCGACCGCTCGTTGCGAATCTGGCTGGGTGGCAACACCAACGTTGATCAGTTGCAGGAAGGAACGTACCTGGTTGTAGATGCCGACCGGCCCGACACGCGCGAAAACCGGCAGAAGGTAGAAAGTATGGGTAAATACACCGGTTTGGCCGCTATCAAGTATGTAGAAGAAACGCGGGCGCCCCGCATGGAGTACCACGTAGGGAAATCGCAGAACAACGACGAAGTTATCACTGTGAAAAAAGGGGCCGATGGCTCCCTGACGGCTACGTTTAGCGGTAACCTGGCTGGAAGCTACTGGAAAGAAAAAGCCGGCGCAACGGTGTTCGGTGGGGTAGGTCGCCTGATGAACAAGATGGAAGACAAGGTAATTACGAAGGCGTCGGGTTACGACTCGGGTATTGACCCGGAAGGTAACGGCTACCGCCGGGGCGACAAAACCGATCAGATTGTGCTAACCAATGGCACGTTTATGCTCAAGATGAAGTAGGTCGCTACGGAATCCAGGAAAGGCGCAGCAGGTTGTTGTGCCTTTTTTTTATGCCATTATGGTTTGTCTTTACCGTTTATCAGCCCTTTAAACCGCTTGACATAGGAGCTATTGATTAGAGGTTTAAATAATTAGATAATTGTCTAACTATTTAAACAGTCCTACGTTGAATACCCTGTTCAAAGCCCTGAATGATCCTACCCGGCGGCAGATGCTGGATCTGCTGCGCGGGGGCGACCTTACAGCCGGTGAGATTGCCGATCGGTTTGCCATGACCAAGCCGAGCATTTCGCACCATCTTGATCTGTTGCGGCAGGCTGGCCTGGTTGAGTCGACCCGGCAGGGGCAATTCATTTATTATTCACTCAATACGTCGGTTCTCGATGAGTTGCTGGGGTGGTTGCTCAGTCTGGGGCAACCGGGTCTTTCCCGGCCTGGCTTATCAGAGTCAGCCCAATCGCCATCAGAAACCGTTGTCCAAACCCCCAAAAACCATGAAGAAGACTAACTCCACCGATGTTTTAATCTGGATGGCCATTGTGGCCCCATTCGCGTATGCTGCCCTGGTTTGGGATCAGTTGCCGCCCCGGTTGATTTCGCATTACGGCATTAATGGTAAGCCCGATGGTACGATGCCCAAAGGTACGTTTCTGTTGCTGATGGGGGGCATTCAGGTGTTTATCTACGCCATAACCCGTTACGCGCCGGGGGCTGGTGTCTTCTCCAATGCCCAATCGGGTAATTATCATCGGCTTCGGCTGGTGGTGAGTTTGTTTCTGTCGGGGCTGATGTGCTGGACGTTGTATGCATCGACGCAGGCGGGCCTTGCCGAAGATAGCTCGCCCATTATGTTGGTTTTGATGGTGTTAATGGCAGCGTTGGGTAACTACATGACTACCGTAAAACCCAATTTTTTCATCGGTATCCGAACCCCCTGGACACTATTTAATGAGACGGTTTGGCGTAAAACGCACCAAATGGCTGGCCGTTTGTGGGTAGGTGGGGGCGTAACGGGCGCTATTCTGTTGCTGTTAGTGCCTCAAGCATGGCAAATGCCAATCATTCTAACCATTACCGGTGTGCTGGCCGTGGTGCCTATGGCCTACTCATACTGGGCGTATCGCAACGAAAAACGGCGTGCCGGCATCTTGTAAATAACCTGAACCGCTTCATTTGTATGAAAAACGTTAACCTGCTCGTTCTGTTGATTGGCTGTCTGATTGGACCTGCGTTATTGGGCAAACAGACCGCCCACGCTCAGACATCAGAGCCCATTTCGCTGACTACCGCCGAAGGGCTCGTGCTCGAAGGGACACTCACGCTGCCCGCCGGTACGGCCGGCCCGGTTCCGGTTATCCTGTTTATTGCGGGTTCGGGCCCTACCGACCGGAATGGCAACAGCGGAGTGGGGCTTCAGTCGAATGCCTATGCACTGCTGGCCGACAGCCTTGCCCAACGTGGGGTGGCTATGGTGCGGTATGATAAGCGGTTTAGTGGCTCAAACCTCCAAACGGCCCTGAAACGGATTAAACCCCAAGCTATTCTGTTTGATTCGTACGTGGCCGATGCCGTCGGGTTTGCCCGTATGCTGCAGGCCGACCGTCGGTTTGGCCGGGTGTACGTTGCTGGGCATAGCGAGGGGTCGCTGGTAGGGATGCTGGCTGCCCGGCAGCTGGGGGCTGCTGGGTTTATTTCACTGGCGGGTGCGGGCCGCAACATTGCCGATGTGCTCAAAACACAATTTGAATCGGCTATTCCAGCCACCGAACGACAGGCGGCAAGCCTGATGCTCGACACCCTACGGATGAACAAGCCGGTCAACGTGGTGCCTATGTCGCTGTTAATGATCGGCTTTGGCCCTATGAACCAACCTTTTTTGCGCTCGTGGATGCAATATGACCCGGCGGTTGAGATTACCCGGTACAAAGGGCCGGTGCTGATTGTGCAGGGCGACCGCGATGTTCAGGTAGCCGTGAGCGAAGCCGAACGGCTACGCGCGGCCCGACCCGACGCTCGATACGTGCTGGTGTCTGGCATGAGCCATATTCTAAAAGAAGGCCCCACCGACCGGGCCGCCAACATAAAAACCTACAACGATCCCACTCGCCCCCTAATACCCGGTTTGGCCCAGACAATAGCCACGTTTGTTGGGAAAGAATAGGGGAGAATGGGTAATGTAAAATGGATAATGTAGAATGATTAATGTAAAATGGATAATGAACAATGTAGAACGAATATTATTGAACCGGCTAAGAGTCAAGCTATCACAATTCTACATTATCCATTACTCATTACCCATTATTTATTTAAAACAACTTAGGACAACGGGCGGGGTTGCGGTATCGGCGGGCCTTTGGTGAGCGCAGGGGCGGGTTTGGGTTCGGAATAAAGGCATACCCGATAGACGGCTGTACCGCAAACCCCCGGTCCTGAAACTGCCGGGTGGTGTACAGGCCCATACTTAACTCAATAGAGTGGTTGTCGCCCAGAAAATAGGCCAAGCCGGTGGTCAGAAATGTGCCGCTCGATCGCTCGCGTTCGGGTGGCCCCACCCGGTCTTTCACGTAGGGGGTGCTCAAAAACAGATCAATAAACGGTTTCAGGCTTCCGCGTTCACCAAACCCGTTGGCCGAATACACCCGGTAGCCAACCCCGAACGCCTGATTCTGATTCGTGCCCTCCGCCCGGCCGTAAAACCAGAGGGCAATACTTGGTTTTTCAAGCATGAATACGCGGCCAAGCGATACGCTCACGGGAGCCGCCATTGGCGCCTTGGGTTCGTTGCGAAACGGTTGCCGCACGTTTTGGACACCACTGCCAATTCCTACCCCCCATCGGTCCTGCCCACGGGCAAGCGAAGCTGTAAAAACCAGAAATAGTACAAAACGATAAAAGCCAACCATAACGTAGTGAGTAACTCCGGAACAACCGGATATATGACTAACGTTAAGTTGGCTTATTTGTCCATAGAACTACCCGATTTTTGAGCAAATGACCCATTTTTTGGTCTGAGCGGATAAACTTAAGCCGCCTGCTGGCTCAACATACCTGGCGTAAGCCGAAATGTGGTGAGCGGAGCCGGGCTCAGGTAGGACGAATAGTCGTTAGGGCGCGAAAATAACTCCTTATACAACAACACCCGGTACAAATAATAGCGAGTCTCGCGGGGGAGCTTCATCTTGTAATAATCTAAATTAGGTTGCCGTTTCAACTGGCCTTTAATGTACCCCGGCCCCACATTGTAGGCCGCTGCCACCAGCGACCAGGACCCGAGCTGATCGTACAGTTTGCGCAGGTATCGGCAAGCAGCTTCGGTTGCCTTCCGAACATGAAAACGCTCATCGTTTTTCCCGCCAACTTTCAGGCCCAGTTCGCGGGCGGTGGCGGGCATCAGCTGCCAGTAGCCACCCGCTCCTTTGGGCGATACCGCCTTGGGATTCAGGCCACTTTCAGCCAGCGGTACGTACCGGAAATCGGGCGGAATATCGTATTTGTCCAAAATCTCGTCAACGATCGGGAACACCGAGTCAGCCCGCCGACGCAGGTCGTTGATTTGTTTAGATTGAGGACGAAACGTTGTGAATACATGTCTCCAGCGGCTGATGACCACCTCCTGATCGAGGGGCATATCTTCTCCGCAAAAGTTTACATCCAGCAGAGGCAACTCGGCCTCAGCGGGAGCCGTCATCAGCGCGTTCACGTCCGTTGAGAGTACGACCGGCTGACTGTGATTGATCGATTTTGGCGCTACAGAAAGAGGAGTGATTTTGACCGCGGCCATCACGGCCGGACGAACAAGCGCGAAAAAAAAGGAGATTCCAACTCGTTTAAGCAAAACATAAAACTACTTGGTGATAGAAGGGTAACGCCAGGCGATGACCCATTAGTTTATTGATTATGAATCGATTGTAAGGCAATTCTTTATATGAAAGAAGCCTATGTTTAAATAATCTATCTTTTTTGTAGATAAATTATTCGCTCTCAGTCAGATAGAGATTAAAAATGAGTAGACCTGCCGAAACGAAAAAAATGTTAAAAAAAGCTAAAATAAAAATAGTGATTGAAGTAACCACTTGATTGGCTGATGATTGAGTTTAGTTAGTTCATCGAATAGTGCAATAAGAAAGCGACCAGGCGTTCGAAATTAAGTTGCTCATACGGGTTCCGGGTTTGTACATTCAATTGGTGACGATACCGGTCAATGAGCCCGTCGAAATGGGGGTTGTTGGTAAGCCGTGCGGCAATAATTGCCTTATAGCATCGGTGAGTCTGATTATACACATACCGGCTGGGTTGCCCCGGCGATTCATTGAGCAGGGTGTCGATACCGGTGAGACTCTCGGCCGATTGCAGAAACGCAAATCCCGACTCGGTCATGAACGACTCGATGGTGCGGCAGGTGTCGGCCAACTGCGCATCGGAGGCAATTTTGTACCGGAAATACGGAAGCCCCTGCAACTTCCCAATCGACAGAATGATCGTGTTTGCATCGGGCCGAAAATCGGGTAGGTTGTTTAAAAATTGTTGCCCAATTTGTTCAATCTGCTCATTTCGAGTTCCCAGGTTTACTTCCAGCCAGGTTTCGTCGCCATAAAAAGCGGGCGATAGAATAATGTTTTGAAAGCCGGTTGCTGTAGTTTTGCGGTATTGCTTTTTCTCCGTCATCAGGGCAAATCCCTGACCCGTAAAGAAAGGCGATAGGTGCCGGTATAAGTCTATTTCGAAGGGTGTCAGGATCATTGCGTTGCCTAGCCTGACCGGGTAGCGGTTAGCTGCCTACTTAACGACCAACCGGCCAATATGTTTAGGAATGCCTAACCCACCCGTTGTATGTCTTTTTTGTACCGATTTGTTTGCCTTTGTCTGTGTCTCACGGCTTCGGCGGCCTCTGCGCAGGTCAACTATTCAGCCGCTCCTGCATCTTCACAAATTATTCGGGGGACTATTTTCGATGCCGATACCGATCAGCCCCTGCCCAATGCCACCCTTCAGCTCGAAGATGCCCTGCAAGTGTACGGGGCTACTTCTGACCGCAACGGAGCGTTTTCGTTCGGTCGGGTGCCGGTAGGCCGCTACCAGCTGGTGGCCCGGTTTCTGGGCTACGAAACCCAGGTGATTACCGAAATTCTGCTCGAATCGGGTAAAGAACAGGTCATTGATGTCCGGTTGCGGGCCGGTGCCGAAACCCTCGTTGAAACGGTTGTGAAAGGCCGTCGTCCCGACAATACCCTGAGTAGCGTGCAGACCATCACGCCGGAGCAGGTGCTTCGGTTTCCGGCTACCTACCTCGATCCTGCCCGGCTCGCTACGGCCTATGCCGGGGTCATTAATACCAACGATCAGGCCAATAACCTGTCGGTGCGGGGTAATGCGCCAAGCGGACTGGTTTGGCGGCTCGAAGGTGTCGAAATTGTGAATCCCAATCACCTGAGCAATGCCGGTACCATTGGCGACCGTGCCTTGCCGTCGGGCGGTGGGGTAAACCTGCTCAGTGCGCAGTTGCTCAGCTCAACCCGATTTTTATCGGGCGCGTTTACGCCTGAATACGGCAATACGCTGGGGGGCGTTATGGATATGCGCTTCCGGGAAGGCAATAACCAAAAGCACGAATACACCGCGCAGGTAGGCCTTATTGGCCTGGATGTAGCCGCCGAGGGGCCGCTCAACCGGCGCACGGGGGCTTCGTATCTGGTCAACCTCCGGTACTCGTTTACGGGCTTGCTGGGGCTCATGGGTGTGTCGTTTGGTGGAGAAGATATCCGGTTTGGCGATCTGTCGGTAAACCTTGCTCTACCCACCCGCCGGGGTAAGCTCACCTTGTTTGGGGTGATGGGTAAAAGCAGCAACGATTTCACCGCCAAGGCCGATTCGCTCCGTGAGGAGGATAAAGACCGGTTCTCCATTCGGTTCGACTCGTGGATGAGTGCGGGGGGGCTTACCTACACGCAGATGCTGGGCGGGCGTTGGCAATGGCGGGTGTCGGCTGTGGCATCGGCAAACAAGAACGACCGTGATCAGTATCCCGGTTCGTTGACGGGTGCTATGCCCGTAGGTAACCCGTTTCAGTATGATCGCACGACTAACGCCCGCGCTACGCTCCACAACCAATTTAACTACCGCCTGCGCGACGACCGGCGGCTGCAACTGGGTCTTTACCTGACCCGTTGGTACGGGTCAATGGGCGTATGGCGCGACCGGGCTCCGCTGGGCTTCCCCCGGTCGGGTCGGGTGCAGGAGGGGATTCTGTGGTCATGGCTGATACAACCTTACGCAAATTACATTTGGACGCCCTCCGAAAAGCTGACCCTCAATGTGGGCGTGCATGGAAATCTGTTTACTGTCAACAAGAATAGCGTTGCCCTGGAGCCCCGTGCTTCGGTGCGCTGGCAACCCGTTGAACGGCAAGCGTTTACGCTTGCTTACGGGTTGCATAGTCAGACCCAGCAGCCGGTGACGTATCTGACCGAAGCCCTGCGGGGAAGTGGTGAGTCGTTTCGGAATCTGGGCGTTGGCCTGACCCGGTCGCATCATTTGGTGTTAGGGCATACGTTCCAGATCGACGAATCATCGTCGGTGCGGACCGAAGTGTACTACCAGAGTCTGTTCAACGTACCTGTTTCGAGCCGGTTGGTGGGTGGAGTTCCTGTTGGGTATTCAGTGCTTAACCTGATTGATATCAACGAACTGGGTGAACGCCCTGAGCCTTTGGTGAACAAAGGAAAGGGCCGTAATGCGGGCCTTGAGCTGACGTACCAGAAACTGCTTGTGAAAAATTACTACCTGCTCGTGAGTGGCTCACTGTACGACTCTCGCTATCAGGCACTGGATGGTGTTTGGCGTGATACCCGCTTCAACGGTCGGCACGCCATTAACCTGACTGGGGGTAAGGAATACGTAACCCAACGCAATACGTACACCCGCATCTGGGGTTTCAACGGGCGGGTAACGCAATTAGGTGGTTTCCGCGACCGGCCCATCAACCTGGAAGCCTCACGGCAAGCCGGGGCTACGGTGTATGCCGGGTCTGATTTCAGTGTGCAATTGCCCGATTACTTCCGCGCCGATTTGCGGGTGTATTGGAAAAAGAACCGGGCCCGGTACAGCCGCACACTTTCGCTCGATTTGATGAATGTGACCGGGGCTAAAAACCAGGCGTATAGTTATTACGATGCCGTTCAGCGCAAGGTAGTCCAGAAGTTTCAGCTCGGCTTGTTGCCTATCCTGAACTACCGCTGGGAGTTTTGATGGTTGTATCTGAAGGCATCTGCCCTCAAGCAGAACATGAGTCATCCCGATTTTAGGGTAGCAGTGGCCTCGACTCGACGCCCCGTTAGGGGCCCAATATTGGTAGAAAAGATGTCTCCCGCTAATACCAGAGCCCCGAAGGGGCGTAACCCTAAACAAGTTACGCCCCTTCGGGGCTCTGGTATTCGGTCTATGTTTCGGGTTAGCTACCAATATTAGGCCCCTGACGGGGTATCCAAGGAGGAACTTGGGCTTAAAATCATCAAAAATTCGAATTTTCGGGATGACTCATGTTTTTTTTACTTCGAATCGGCCATCGCTGTCTTGGAGAGGAGCTTAACCGGCCCCAACAAGCCCGAAGGCTGGGCGTCCCACCCGGTAGCGTCGAAGGGGCGGTACCGAATATCGACAATGTTGATGTCGTAAAATTTCTTCCAGCCGGGTGGTTGGTTACCGGGGTGCTGCTTGTCGAACAGCCGCATATAGTTGGCCGACAGGTTTGTAACGGCAATTTCCAGCGTGTTTCCGGTTGTTTTCAACCGGTTGGCCGGAATACTGAGCCGGAACGGCAGGCACCAGGCTGTACCCAATGGTTGCCCATTGAGTTGTACCTCGGCCACTTCCCGCACATCGCCCAGATCGAGTTCGTAGAGGGCGTTGGGCGCGGCACCGGCCGGTAAGTCGAACGTGGTTTGGTAGTGGCCCGTACCCCAGAAATACCCGGCTGAGTCGGTGATGCTGGTCCAGGAAACGAGCTTTGGTAACGTAGCCGACCCGCTTAACGTCGGGCGGCCCGCCCCGAACCGAAACTGCCAGGGAGTACTCAGCTCCAATACGGCCATTCCATTGGTTTGAACGGCCGACTGCCGGGTAGCCGCTTGGCCGGGCGAAATCTCCAGAAAGCACGATTGCCCCGGTTCGAGGGCCAGAAACAGCTCTGTCTGCCCCGTACGGCCCGCCCGCACCGCCACCGGTTCGGTTTGGTCGGTGAGGGGGTTGTACCGCCGAACGGTGCCGGTGGTTGCGGGGGTTATCCAGCCAGGCCGGAACGTATTGCCGAGGTTCGTAACAAAATATAGAACCGTGCCATCGGCCCGGCGTTTGCGCAAAAACGAAAGCCCCTGTTCGGCCCAGGTTTCGGCCCGGACACCCTGCTCGCGGAGCGTGTTAAATACGTTGTTGCTCACCCGTACCGATGGGAGCTTGCTCAATTGGCTGCTCAGTTCCCGTACCTGCCCCGACCGTTTGGCGTGCGCAAAAAAGCCCGGTGCCGTGGTGGGTAGCGCCCCCTCAAACACGATACGAGCCCCTTGTTGAGCCAGCTTGGCCAGCTGCCGAAGCGTGCTTTCCGGGAAATAAGTGGTCCGCGGGATTACAATGGCCCGGTACGTGGTGCCAGCAGGTGTCCGAACGCCCTTGGGGCTTACAGTCAGCCGGTTGAGCCATTCGTCGGAGATAAAATCATAAGCGAAGCCGCGCCGGAGTAATTGCTCGCCCAGTTGCCCAACGGCCTGAGGCAGCAGCCAGCGCTCAACGTGGTGGACTTCCAGTTGGTGAATACCCCCGCCCGACCGGGCCCGCGTTGCCCACAGGTCGTGAATGGGGAAGTAAACGAGCAGATCGTGGTCGGGGGCGCTTGTTTGCAGGCGCGACTGACACCGCTCTACGTAGCTGTTGAGCTGGGGCAGGTGTGGCCAGAAATGCGACTGCGGACCGTAATGGGTAGACGCGTAAAATAGCCAGCCCGGCCACGGCTCTGATGGGGGCGAGTAGGGGATACCGTGGTAAAAAACGTGGTTGATCCCCGAGGCAAACAACTCGTCGATCTGCGGTTTAAGCTGCGATAGCGACACCTGAAAATGGTTGGCAAGCCAGGTGCCCGTTTCGGAGCTGACGAGCTTTTTACCCGCCAGGTGCGCGGCCGACGACGCCAGTTTCATGGCCAGCGGATTGGGTGTCCCGAACCGGTCGACTTCGTAATTTGCATCGACCCGGAGCCCCGGAATCGGAAACCGGCTCGACCCAAACGATTCGGTTTCGGGAATATCGGCCAGGGTGTAGAGATCAATCAGGTTGCCGGGCGAACCGTGGGCCTGATGCCGGGTGAGGTACTTTTGCCGACGGGCCCAGTCGGTCCATTGGCGGGTGAAGCCGTCGTGCAGCAGTTCGGAAAGTGTCTGATGGTAATCCTGATGCACCCGAATGCCCGCATCCGATCCCGTGGTGTCCAGAAAAGCCGCCAGTTGGCTTTGCAAGTCGTACCCGCGCCGTTTCTGGAATTGCGCCAGAAAATCGTCGGACCAGTTCGCGCCAAACACCTCGTAGGAGTCGTTGTAAACAGCCCTTGGTCTCTGCGGCAGCGTATTGAGGGTAGAATCGAAACGGACCAGATACGCGTCAATGGCACTTCGGCTGAAATAATCAATGACGGGCCCGGCCCCGCCCGGTGCGGGGCGTTTCACCTGTTGGCGGGTAGGTACGGCGGTCAGCTTCCCGTCGACGAGTTTCCAGGCTTTTGCCGCGTGGGCCTCCGAAACGCCCGGCCCGCCAAAGGGCCAGCCCGTGCCGGTGGTCAGGTCAACGCCCAGTCCCAGCCGTTTCCCCTCGCGAACGGTATGGGCAAATACGTCGAGCCAACGCTTGCTCAAAAACGGAATAAACGCCGACTCAGCCCCTTTTACACCATAAATCGGGATGATGTGCACACCGCCCAGCCCGGCTTTGGCAAACTGTTCGAGTTGGCCGGTAATGTCTTTTTCATTAGCCGCACTACCGAGCCACCACCAGTATGTCCAGGGTTTGGTGGTTTGCCCCGGTGCCGGGCCAGGTTGGGCAAGGGCAAGCGTAGAACTCAGCAGGCAAAACAGCAGCAACCGGGTCATATTACAGTTTATAGTTTACAGTTTATGGTTTATAGTTGGGTGAATGAACAAACAAGCGATTCATGTAGCCAATCGATGCCAATTGAACGCGGATTACGCGGATCGAGCCGATATGCGCCGATTATCAATCTGCGAAAATTAGCTTAATCCGTTTCATCCGCGTGCCGATTCTTTTGTACTGTACATTATCCATTTGGTTTTGAATCAGCACGTTAGGGTATTCCCTTTCTCCTTTCCTCCCTTTTTCCTATTTCCCCTTATACAACTCCGTGCCAGCCAGCAGGAAACATCCCAAGCCGTAATCTTCAAAATCGGGCATGCTGGTGTACGTGACTGGCTGACCATCTTTAGGCTCTTTGCCTGTGCCTTGTACGTACCCCAGAAACCCCGTCGGGTGGACGCAGGTCGTCGTCATGGCGCTCCAGGCCTTGGCCGCTGCGGGGCCGTAAGTTTTACGGTTCAGCAGGCCGTGGTTAATGCCCCAGGCCATGCCGTACACAAAGAGGGCCGTGCCCGTCAGTTCGGGGCCGCCAAAGTGAGTAGGGTCGTGCAGGCTTACGTTCCAGAATCCGTCGGGCCGTTGGAGAGGCAGCAGGGCACCCATCATGTCGAGGTACATCTTCTCGTATTCGGCCCGGTGCGGAGCGTTTTTGGGCATACTATCGAGCACCCGTACCAGCGCTGCCACAATCCAGCCATTCCCCCGCGACCAGTAGCAATCTTGCCCGTTGGGTTCGGTGTAGGGCGGTACAAAGTCTTTATCGCGCCACCAGAGCCGGTCGGCGGGGTTATACAGACCCTTGCCCCCGTGCACATCGCGGGTGAACCGGTACATATCGTACATTTTCTCAAAATACCGGGGCTCATTATAGAGCACGCCCATTTTGGCGAAAATCGGCATTGCCATTTGCAGTGCGTCGATCCAGTCCCAATCGTCGGCTTTGTCGGTTTTGAGCATGTTATCGATGCTCGACTTAATGGCTTCGATGCGCTCAGGGTGTTTACGGCCGTCGAGTTCGTAGAGGTTCAGGTAGGTTTGGCCGCAGCACTGATCGTCGGCGTTGCGGGTCAGGGGACCGCTGCGCATACCCCATTTGTGCTTGGTACCCCACTCAATCGCATAGTCGTAGTAGCGTTTTTGGCGGTCAACGCTGTAGAGGGCCATTAAACCTTCGTAATACACGGCCCGGGTCCAGATATTGCTCGGCCTGACCTTGTTCGTGACCGTTTCCTTACCTGCGTCGGGCCATTTGGCCATAAAATAATCGTTGGCGCGGGTCATGGTGGCCAACAGGGCCTTTTTGGTGGGCATGGGCTGACTCCGGGCGGTACTGGCCAGCAACAGGAGGCCGGCCAGAAGCCGAACGGTCCAGAAATACGTACGAGACATAGGTAAACAGAAAGACACAGGTTGGTAATGCGACATCAAAACGGCAACCGATTGGCGGTTCTACTCATACCTTCCGGGGAGCACATGTTCAAGGAATGGCGTTTGCGGTGGGAGCAGAAGGGGAAAGTAGGGCCTCTAAGGAATTTCTAAGGTCTGATTAAGCCCCATCTAAGTCGTTCGGGCGTTATTTGAATAGATCAACCAACCCTCTGTCGGTCCAGCTTGGGCAGTCTGAGGCTACTCAACGTATGTCTGACCCTACTTTTATTCATAACCGAACGCTGGGAGTTACTTTCAGCACCGATGGCCAGGCGGCCGTCACGGTATGGCATCCCGGCGCTCGTCAGGTGGCCCTATTGGTGGTGGGCGGTTCGGGACCCGTATCTTTGTCGCGCCAGCCGAACGGCTATTGGCACACCGAAACAAACGCGATTTGCCCCGGCGATGAATACCTGATTCTGGTCGACGATGAGCGTGAATACCCCGATACGGCCTCACTGGCCCAGCCGCAAGGGCCCTTTGGCCCATCGCTGGCGGTCGATACGGGTCAGTTTTATTGGGAAGATACCTGCTGGGTCAATCATCCGTTTGAGCAATACCGCGTCGCTGAACTTGATTTGCGGACGTTCACCCGCGAGGGTACGCTGGCAGCCGCTACAGCCCGGGTGGCGCGGCTCAAAACCGAGGGCATCAACGCTGTGGCTATTAACCCAACGCTCTCGGCCCTGTACTCGCCCGACCGGCCTTTCGATACCGCTTTTCTGTTTGCTATTCAGCCCGATTTTGGCTCGCCCCGGCAGTTGCAGCAGTTTGTCAACGTCTGTCATTTTGAGGGGATAGCCGTTTGCCTGGATCTGGACTATAGTTTTCTGGATGCTCCGTCGAGCCATACACTGGCGGGCGGATGGGGCAAGATGCCCGCCATGCGCACCGGAAACCGCGACCGGCCATCGGGCGTGGGCTACCCCGATGCCCTGCAACGGTACTGCCTCGAAAATGCCCTGCTCTGGTGGCGCGATTTTCACGTAGATGCGCTCCGGCTCAATGGCCTTGCGTTTTTGCCCGATGCCGACGAAACAGTACAGCTCATGCGTGAGGCCGCCAATCAGTTGGCGCATGTTAACGGGCACCAGTACTATCTACTGGTCGATTGTGATGCCTCGCCCGCGACCCTGACCGGCTCGTCGGGTCAGCGGTTTCTGTGCCGTGCCGATTCGGACCGGGTTACCGCTTCGGAAGCCTCTCCAACCGACCTGCCCAGCCGCACCTACCGCAGCGACTATGTGTACGACCGCCAGTATGCGGCCGTACTCCATAGTCTGTTTGGGTAAGTAGTGGAGCAGCATCGTCCATTCACTTATTGCTTAGTCGGCAATAGGCTGCTCAGCAGGTGAAGAGGGACCCGGGCCTGTTCGGGATTTTGGCGCAGATCGATCAGGGCCTTCTCGATCAAAAACGTATCGATCATGAGCTGAATATCGGCTTTGTCGGTCGGGATGAGCGCCCCCGGCCGTACCGTGTCGAGGTAGGCACGGAGAAAAAAACCGCTCATGTAATACGCCCACGTATCGGCAAGGGGTAACATCGACTCGGCGGTTTCCTGTGTGAGGTGATTGCTGGTCAGGAAGCTGTCGTAGGCTACGTCGTAGAATGACCGGATCAGGCCCGCTACATCGCGCAGGGGCGATCGTTTGAGCCGTCGCTCGCTGTAGCTGCGGGCCGGTTCGCCCCCGAAGTCCCGGATGGCAATGTCGCGGCCGGTGAGCAGGATGTTTTCCAGTTGTAAATCGCCGTGAATTCGGATTTTGAGCGCGTCCAGCTTGTGCGCGTAAATGCGCTGGAGGGTTTGCAATACCTCTTTTTTCTGACCCAGCACCCGACTGGCCAGGGGTTGCAAGGCAGTTGGTAACTGGGTAAGTTGCCCGTTCAGCCGCCCGAAACTCTCGCGCACAAGCGACTGCATCCCCGAAAACAACGAACGCTGGTAATGCAACGAAAAAGGCTCCGCAGCAAACGTAGGTCCACTACCCGAGGCCAGGGCCAGGTGCATCTCGGCAATACGGATAGCCAGTAGCCGGACTTGTTCAGCCCCCCGGCTTCCGAGCAGCATCTGGGTTTCATCCGGTAACATATCGAAGGGCGGAACCTCCGTCAGCGGGGCCGCCGGTTTGGTCAGGGCTTTGTCCACCACTACCCGGTCGCGGGCCAGAATCCGCTCAATTACGTTGCCTACCCGATCCTGTACATAGTGCCGGGCATTGCCAAAACGGCCGGTTTGGGTTTCGAGCATCCCGAGTTGCACCGGCTCCCCGCCAACCGTCAGGCCAAACGTACCGAGTGGCGTGGGCACGTGCCCAAAATTAGCCTGTTCGGCCAGGAATCGGACAAGTTCGGTATCCGGGTTCTCCGACCGGTCCACGTTTCGGTACAGCTTGAGTAAAAACCGATTGTCGTAGCTGATGGTGGTGTCGTAAGGGCCAGCTCGTTCGAGCTTGGGGCGCGGGCTGGCGTTTTCGGCGGTGTAGGCCCGCAAGGTGTCTAAGCCGCTGAAGTACAAAGGTGCGGGTCTGTCCTGTTCCCCGGTCATGAGTTGTAACAGGGCCTGCTGTACATGAGTCAGGTAGAGCCCATCGCCCAGAACCCCCGTTTGGTTGCCCACAGTTGCGGTAGCCAGCACCGCCTGCGGACAGTTGCGCATGAGTTTATCGGCCCCATCGGTCGGGACAAACGCCAGTACCAGCCCAAACCACTCGGGCAAACCCCGCTCGTACGCAACCTCCAGCAACAGGAGCCAGGCCGGACCCTCGGTTGTCTGAATCGCCACCTGAGTCAGAATACGTACCTCGCGAAGGGCCGTTTTTCGGTCACCGAGCCAGTCGGCGCGGTGTAGGTAAGCGGGTAGCACGCTTTGTTCCAGCGCGGTTCGGTGAGCGTTGCTCAGTTGCTCGCTCCAATCGGTGAGCTGTACCTGCGGCAAGGTAGCCGCATCGACGGGGCCGACGGCCGGTTTGTCGAGAATAAACCACGCATAATCGTGCGGGGCCAGGGTGAAAAAATACCGCTCGTCGTCGCCTACGGCCGGAAACGGATTCTGGCTAAACGCTTCTATCGGCACGTAACCCGCAAACCCCGGCAAGTCGATATGCACGGGTTGCGCGTATTTCGACAAGTTGACCACAATCAGCAGGGTTTCGTCCCCATACGACCGGGTAAAAGCGAGCACTTTGGGGTTTTCGACGGCCAGAAACTGCATATCGCCCCGCCCGAAAGCCGGGTGCCTCCGACGCAGGCCAATCATCCGTTTCATGAACCAGAACAGCGAGGAAGTATTCCGGCGTTGCGTCTCCACATTCACCGACTCGTAGTGGTATTCCGGGTCGAGAATGGTGGGCAGATACAGCTTGTGCGGGTTGGCAGCTGAGAACCCGGCGTTACGGTCGGGCGACCATTGCATGGGTGTGCGCACCCCGTCGCGGTCGCCGAGGTATACGTTGTCGCCCATCCCGATTTCGTCGCCGTAGTAAATTACGGGCGTACCGGGTAGGGAAAACAGCAGACTGTTCAGGAGTTCAATCTTTTTCCGGTTGTTGTCCATGAGGGGAGCCAGCCGGTGCCGAATACCGAGGTTAATGCGGGCTTTGGGGTCTTTGGCGTAGGTCCGGTACATGTAGTCGCGTTCTTCGTCGGTTACCATTTCGAGGGTCAGCTCGTCGTGGTTCCGCAGAAAAATGGCCCACTGGCAGGTGTCGGGAATAGGCGGAGTCTGCTCAAAAATGTCGGTAATCGGGTACCGGTCCTCCATTTGCAGGGCCATGAACATACGGGGCATGACCGGAAAATGGTAGTTCATGTGGCACTCGTCGCCATTGCCGAAGTACGAAGCCGAATCTTCAGGCCACATATTAGCCTCGGCCAGAAACGCCACACCGGGGTAGTGCGCATCAATGTGCCGCCGGAGTTTTTTGAGGAATTCGTGGGTTTCGGGCAGGTTTTCGCCGTTGGTGCCTTCGCGTTCGTAGAGGTAAGGCACGGCATCGAGCCTGAACCCGTCGACACCCAGTTCGCACCAGTAGTCGATGACCCGGAAAACCTCTTCCTGCACCAGCGGGTTGTCATAGTTAAGGTCGGGCTGGTGATGGAAAAACCGGTGCCAGTAATATTGTTGCGCCTGATGGTCCCAGGTCCAGTTGGAGTTTTCGAAGTCCCCAAAAATAATTCGGACATCGCCGTACTGGCTTGGGTCGTCGGTCCAGACGTAGTAGTCGCGCTCGGGTGAGCCTTTCGGGGCGTTGCGGGCGCGCACAAACCACGGGTGTGTATCGGAAGTGTGGTTGATGACGAGTTCGGTAATCACTTTCAGGTTGCGCTCGTGGGCCTCGTGGAGCAGGGTTTTAAACTGCTCAATAGTGCCGTAAGAAGGGTTTATGCGGTAGTAATCCGCAATGTCGTAGCCATCGTCGCGCAGGGGAGAGGGGTAAAACGGCAAGAGCCAGATGGCGGTTACGCCTAATTCCTGTAAGTAATCGAGTTTGGTCAGCAGTCCTTCAAAGTCGCCGATGCCGTCGCCATTGCCATCGCAAAAGGCTTTGATGTGCAGCTCGTAAATAATGGCGTCTTTGTACCAGAGGTCGTTAGCAGCGTTGTTTTTCGGGGTGTTGGGCATAACGTTGAGGTTGTTTTTGGAAGGTTCGAGCCGGTAAATTCCTTGTTTTTCGCGTTGCCTTACCAGCACCCCGGGTGAGGGAACGGGGGAGGTGGGCGGATGAAAAACGGGGTAAACGACCCGGAGAGTCTTTCAAAAAAGACCCATAGGTGGCCCTTATGTTTTAAAAACTAATCGCTTTGCCTGCTTCTAATGAATTTCTAAGATTTGGTTAAGGCTACTCTAAGTGCCTGCCTTGTTATTTGTTTATTCACACTCAGCGTTCAGCTCAGACACGTCACTTGTATGACCACATCTAAAACGCCGTTCAACCGGTTGCTCATTGTTTCGTACCGGCTCCCGTTTACGATTCATCAGACCCCTGAGGGGCTCTCCCTCAAACAGAATGCCGGCGGACTAGTGTCGGCCGTACTCTCGATGGCCGAACGGCTGGGGCAACCCGGTGCGCCGGTGGCCTCCAAAATTCATTGGGTGGGTCATGCCGACCCGGCTCTCCAATCGGTCGATCCAGCGGTGTTCGAAAACGAAACCTTTGTGGCACACCCGGTTTTTCTCGACGAAGCCGTGAACAAAGGCTTTTACGAGGGCTTCAGCAACGACCTGCTCTGGCCGTTGTTTCACTACTTCCCGTCGTACGCGTCGTTTCGGGAGAGCGATTTCACCTGTTACCAGCAAGCCAACGCCCGGTTTCTGGAGGAAGTACTGGCTCTGATTGAGCCGGGCGATCTGGTCTGGATTCACGATTTTCAGCTCATGCTACTGCCCAATCTGGTGCGCGAGGCCCGGCCCGACACCCGCATTGGCTATTTCTTCCATATTCCATTTCCGAATTACGAGATCATCAAGTTGCTGCCCCGTGCCTGGCGGCAGCAGCTGATTCAGGGGGTGCTGGGGGCCGATGTGCTCGGGTTCCACACGCCCGATTACGTGCAGCATTTTCTGCAAAGTGTGTCGGAAGTGCTGGCGCTGCCCATCATTGGTAACCGGGTGGTATTTCCCGACCGGTCGGCGGTGGTGCGCGACTTCCCAATCAGCGTCGATTTTGCGAAGTTCAACAATAGCGGGCAGGAGGATGCCGTGGTGGCCATGCGGCACGGGTACCTTTCGTTGCTTCGGCACCCCAAACTGATTTTCTCCGTCGACCGGCTCGACTACACCAAGGGCATAACCTCCCGGCTGCAGGGTTTTGAGCGGTTTTTGCATCAACACCCCGAATGGCGCGATACCGTCACGTTTGTGATGACGGTGGTGCCCTCGCGCGATAATATTCCGCAGTATCAGGAGATCAAGCGCGAGATTGAGGAGACCGTTGGCCGTATTAACGGCCTGTTTGGGTCGATTGGCTGGCGGCCGGTGGTGTACCTGTATTCTTCGCTCACGTTCACCGAGTTGCTGGCTCTGTACACGGCTTGTGATGTGGCCCTGATTACGCCCCTCCGCGACGGTATGAACCTGGTTTGTAAAGAGTTTGTCGCCAGTCGGGAAGATGGCCGCGGAGTACTCATTTTGAGCGAGTTGGCCGGGGCCGCGCAGGAGTTGCCCGACGCGCTCATTATCAACCCCACCGATACGCAGGAGGTGGCCGATGCCATTCATAAAGCCCTTGTCATGACACCCCGTGAGCAGGAAGGGCGGATGCGAAAAATGCGGGATCGGGTGCAGAATTACAGCGTGTTTCGCTGGAGTCATGATTTTTTGAAAGCCTTCGATGAAATGATGAATAACCCCCTCGAACTGGAAACCGACCTCTCGGTGCCCTCATTTGTGACGGCATTTGCCGACGCCAATCGCCGGTTGATGCTTGTTGATTTCGATGGGACGCTGGCCCCGTTGGTGAACAACCCGGCCGATGCCCGCCCCTCCAACGCGCTCAAAACCGTGTTACATGGGTTGGCCGAGCAAAGTGATCTGGTGGTAATCAGCGGCCGAAACCGGGTCTTTCTGGAGAAAACCTTTGCCGGTATCCCGGTATATCTGGTGGCTGAGCACGGCGCGTTTCTGAAAAAGCCCGATGCCCCCTGGGAGCGGCTCGACCTCTCGGCCGATGACTGGCAGGAGACCGTTCGGGAGCAGATGCAGGCCTACGTCGACCGGTTCCCCGGCTCGTTTGTGGAGGAGAAAGAAACCGCCATTGCGTGGCATTACCGGATGGCAGAAGCTGAAGATATCGAAGCACAGGCTGTTGAGCTGGCGGCAAGCCTGCGTGAAACCAATGCCCTGGTACCGCTCGCGGTGATTCAGGGAAGTAAAGTGGTGGAGGTGAAGCCAGCGCACCACAGCAAGGGTACGGTGGCGCTCGCCATTGCGGAACAGAAACCGTACGATTTTATTGTCAGTATCGGCGACGATACCACCGACGAAGATATGTTTCGGCAGTTGCCCAATTGGGCTTATACGCTCAAAGTGGGGTCGGGAACGTCGAATGCCCGGTATCGGCTGGCCCGACAACGCGATGTGGAGACGCTATTGACCCAGATGAGCGAAGCGATCACGCCAGTAACCGGTTAATAAACAGGCTGTTCGTCGGGTTCGAGAATGGAGCCGTCGGGGTCTTCACGAGTTGGCAGGGTGGCATCTCGGGCAGGTGGTGCATAGTGCGGGGGTAGAGGCCCCATACCCGACGATTGGCAACCAAACCAGGCACTTGTATAATACGCGACGGCTCCTAAGATAGCAATTCCGATCAGAACAAGCATAATGAGTGACGTTGAGAGTTATTTGCAAGGGCTCCCCGATTAGTAGAATGCCCTTAAAGAATACCGGAAAAGTAGGCTGTAGTTTTAAGAACCGACTTAACCTACGCTTAGAAATTGCTTAGAATAGGTAAACCGCTCACCATCAAGGCTAACTCATAACTCCTAATTCTACACGCCCAATGACCATCCGTAATCGGCTGACGCTACGTTTTACTGGCTTGGTATCCAGTATTTTGCTGCTGGTTTTTGTGAGCATTTATGCGTTCTGCTGGTTTTTTATCTCGGCTGATTTCTACCGGCGTCTCGACCGCAAGGCGAGTACAACGGGCGATATGCTTATCCGGCACCGGCTCGATGCCGACCTGATTCGGCAACTGGGAAGGCTCCGAAAAGACCAGTTACCGAGCCAGAAAATCATGGTGTTCGATGCCCGTGACTCGCTCATTTTCGCGACGAACGAAGCCCTCACGGTACCCATTCCGGCCACGACGCTGACCAAGATCAGGGCGGGTGAGCAAACCGATTTCCGGCAGGGGATATATTATCTGTCGGGAAGCCGTTACACCACCGATTCGGGCGGGTACGTGGTGATAGCCTGTGCGCAAAATACGGATGGCGATGATTTTCTGAGTCGGTTGCTACTGGCCCTTTCGGGCTTGTTTATCCTCATTGTGGGGGTTACAACCCTGGCCGGCTGGGTCTTTGCGGGCGATGCCCTGCGGCCCATGCAACGGCTGGATCAGACCCTGAGCCATATTTTCCCCCATAACCGGGACGAGCGGCTGCCGGTTGGCCCCGAAAGCGACGAGATTAGCCGGTTGTCATTGACAATCAATAGCTTGCTCGATCGGGTTGGGGAGTCGTTTCGGGTGCAGCGCATGTTCGTGGCCAACGTCTCCCACGAGCTAAGGAACCCCCTGACGCAAATCAGCTCCCAGCTTGAAGTGAGTTTGCTCAATAGGCGAGACCCCGATGCGTACCAGAAAACCATCCGGTCGGTGCTCGAAGACGTGACCGAACTGACGGCACTCACCCGTGAGCTGTTACAGCTCTCGCAGGTGAGTGGCGATGGCACGGCCGGTTTACTTACCGGACGCATCCGTATCGATGAAATTGTCTGGGACGTGCGCGATCAGGTCAATGCTATGCAGCCCGGTTACCGCGTGCAGGTAGAATGGGGTGATTTACCCGACGACCCCGACTGGCTTACCATTCAGGGTAACAAAACGCTGCTCCGCACGGCCCTGAAAAATCTGACCGAAAACGCCTGTAAATTCTCCGACGACGGTCGGGCTTTACTGCGGGTACGGGTGCACCCCGAACAGGTTCAGATTGACGTGCAGAACACGGGTACGCCTATTCCGGCGGCTGACCTGCCGTATATTTTTGAGCCGTTCTATCGGAGCCGGCAAACGGCCGACGTGCGGGGGTACGGAGTTGGCTTATCCCTTGTTGAACGCATTGCACGGGTGCATGGGGGCGGGGTCACGGTTAGCTCCGAAGTGGGCCGCCCAACGGTATTCACTGTAGCTTTGCCGCGCCCCAGCCCCGAGTGGAGCCATCATCAGGTAGCTGAACAATCGTATTAGGTGTCGATATTGGTAAAACGGTTAATAAGTGGTTTATTCTGAGCTCATTTGCGCCAAAAATGAGTTGCTATATGTATTAATTAAGTACATTTATCCTGCATTTTTAAATGGTGTGGAAATGGGAAAGCCGAACGCTTCTGGTGCTCGGCTTTTTTGTTTTTCGTTATTTGTACATAATGTGAGTTACGGGGAATGGCTGACCCCTCAGCTTGCGATGCATATTACCCATAACTCACGTTAAATACCCGGAAACTACGGCATAGGCATCAGGCCCCCATTGGGTTTGCGCCGTAGGTAAAGAAGCGATATACCCCAAAAACCCCAGCCCAGGTAAACGCCATAGCCACGCTGGTCCTGCTCAACCGGTTCAACCGTCCAAATCCACTTAAAATCGGGGCTCAGATTAAATTCCCCCTTGTCGTATGCCCAAAGCAAATCACAGAACACGCCAAAGTAAGGCTTGATGATACAGGCTAAGGTCTTTGTTTTTGTCATAACGAATATAAACCAGCGATTAAATTGATTAAAAAGGCCTGACAACCAGTCTGTCGGATGTCGGTCTATTTATACTTCAGTTTAGGTAAGCAGCTCAAAGACAATTCATTGCTTGATGAAAGGTATGAGATGGAGACTGCTGTAAAAAGGCGGGGCGTGTACTTGAGGGGGCAAAACTACAGTACAAATGATAAACGCTACAACATTCATGTATGTAAAATTGGTTAAAATACATGTTGGGGTGTAGATAAAAATTCAAAAAGTGTATATTGACGGCGGCCCATGACAGGCCTATTCATGTGACCTGAACGGCTTTGGAACAGTCATTACTCAGGAGCCTTTACCTGCGCTACCGGGGGGGACCATACGCTCCGTTTGTTGCCGTCATCCATGAAACCGCACCCTAAAACTACCTCTACCCGCTTTTACGAGCTCGACCTGCTCCGCTTGCTGGCGGCCATGAGCGTACTCGTTTTTCACTATGCGTTTCGGGGCTATGCGGCCGATAATCTGAGTCCGGTGCAGTATCCGGCCCTGGAACCGGTGGCTAAATACGGCTATCTGGGTGTCGAGCTGTTTTTTATCATCAGCGGCTTTGTGGTACTCATGTCGGCGGAACATAAAACCGTACGGCAGTTTGTGGTGTCGCGGGTGGTGCGGTTGTATCCGGCGTTCTGGGTGGCCTGTACGCTCACATTCGTGGTGCTGAAACTGTTTGGCCCGCAACCGGGTGGCCTCAACCCATCGCCGTACCTGGAGGTGTATGGGCGGCAATACCTGTTCAATCTGACTATGCTTCAGTATTTTTTTGGGCAGCGCGACATCGACGGCGTGTACTGGACCCTCACCTACGAAATGCTGTTCTATGGGCTCGTGGTTTTGCTGATTGCACTACGGGGTATGCCCCGGTTGACCTTACTAATAGGGTGCTGGCTGGCCTATGGAGTATTGTCAGAGATCACCGCCCCCGATGCCCCGCTCAATACGGTACTCTTCCCCAAATACAGCCCCCTGTTTTGTGCGGGCATGATCTTTTATCGGTTAGCACAACGTCGGTTAGCACAACACCGGTTGCTTGAACGTACCGATCCGGTGTGGCAGCTTTACGGTCTACTGGTATGTTCGTGGGTAATGGCCCTGCGTAACGCTCTCGCGTATGCCGATGAGCAACAGGCTTATTTTCATACCTACTTTTCACCGGTAGTGGTTGGGGTAGCTATAACGGGCTTTTACCTCACTTTCTGGGCTATTATCCGCCGAAAGCTCTATTTAGGTCAGTCTCCGGGGCTCGCCGTAGCGGGAGCACTCACGTACCCGCTCTACCTGCTTCATCACAACATCGGCTATGTGTTGTTTAGGCGACTGGGCCACCTTGTAGAACCTTACTCGCTGTTAATAGGCATCACCCTGGCAATGCTTCTGATGGCTTACGCTCTACATCGGCTTGTCGAGAAACCCATGAGTCGGTGGTTACGTGCTCGACTGGAAGGGCCGACAGACGAACCACCCCGCCTGAAAACGGATGAAGAAACCGTAGTTAATGCAGTACGCTCAGTCTCCTGAATAAGTAATCGAGTAGGCTATATGTATAATGAATAGTGTAAAATGAACAATGGATAGTGAGGGTAAACGAATTATTCATTGTGCATTTTACATTATTCATTTCACTCCGTCCATTCACTTTTTTAGCAGCGGTTGCATCGCTTTTGCGTACCGCTTCCCCAGCTCGCGGGCCGAAGGCGTGTCGAAGTGGGTTTGATCGCCTTTGTGCGTCAGCCCCGTTGCCTTAACACAAGCTACTCGCGACTCCCGACGGGCTACCTGCTGTAGCGCATTGTTGATTTGTACAGCGTATGGGTTTTTGTCCGTGTGGAAGTCGCCCAGGGTGCCTACTACGACAGGTACATGAAGTGCATTCAGGTCGCTGCGGAAGCGACGGATCAGTTGGCTCAGTTTGTCGGCATACGCGGGCGCCAGTTCGGCTTTGGCGTCGCTTTCGCCCTGATGCCACAGTATGCCCCGGAGTGTTCCTGATTGGAGTGCGATTCGGGCGCGGGTCAGGGCATCGTCGTACGGATGGCTCTGGGTTTGCTCGTGAAATCCGCCCGGCTGCCAGCTGTCGATGGGTGAGCCACCTACCGCTACCGGGATCAGGGCGATAATGGCGTTGGGGTCGGCTTCGGCCATAACCCGGGCAAAGGCCATTCCCGGACCCACACCCACTACCGCCGGTTTGTCGAAGTGCAGCGGATCGGCGGCCGGTACCCAGGTATTTGTTTTGTCGAGCACCCAGATACGCGGGTGTGTTTGCCGGTCTGCTGCTTCGACGGTTCCGCGCCCGGCCATATTCGACTGCCCCGCCAGCAGGTACAGGTGAACGCGGCCGGGTGGGTGAGGACCTACCTGTGCGTGGCCCGAGTACGCCCCGATAATAGACAAAAGTGCCAGTAGCAGGCGGCTGAGGGTATTCCGTTTCATGGGTAAGCTATTTGCGGGAATCTGATCTTTGCCGTATAAGCAAAAAGCCCGGTTGGTTTACGCACAGAGGCTGACCGTTTCGGCTATCTACGGCTTGCCATTCAGGCACCCGATTTTACCTTTGCGCAACGATTTAGACCCAATTCATCACGCAAAAACGGGCGAAACACATGAAAACCATTCGATTGACTATTACGGCTCTTAGTCTGACATTCTGTTCATTGACCCTTTCGGCCCAGAGCCTGACTCCCGCCTTGTCGGCGTACTACTCGGTAAAAGATGCGTTGGTAGCGACCAATGCGGGCAAGGCGAAAACCGAGGCTCAGAGCCTTGTTGCTGCCCTGGGTAAAGTGGATGCGGCCGCGCTGCCGGTTTCGGCCCGACCCCTATTGTCGACCGCCAAAACGCAGGCGGCCGCCATTGCCAAAACATCCGATGTAGAAGCACAAAGGAAGCAGTTCGAAGGGCTGTCGACCAACATGATTGCCCTCACCAAAGCAACCAAGCCCGGTAAGGCCTATGTGCAATACTGCCCCATGGCGGCCGGGGGCAAAGGAGCCTCGTGGCTCAGCGACAAGCGGGAAGTCCGTAACCCCTACTACGGCGACAAAATGCTCAAGTGTGGCACCGTGAAGGAAGAGATTTAGTACTGTCAGGCTATTGTTTATCGGCCAATCTGTCGATAAACAATAGCCTGACAATTTAATTGAACATAAGGCGTGAGCCTAATCCATAGCTGATATTGCCGTCAGAAACCAAGGTTATCGACTTAGCTACGGCGTTCAACCCGGCGGGTAGACTAATGGCGTGTCGGATCAGTAAAGCATCCGTACCGACTGGAACTCGCCCACATGACCACACAGAAGGGTCGTTCCAGGCTCCCGCCTTTACGGTTGTCATGGGGCCTTGACCAACCGTTAGTGTCATATTTTGCGATCTGAGGAGGCCGCAAAATGAGTTTAATTCACAAAAATACGTACCGGCATCGGCTGCTGTAAGGGCAGAAAGGCTCAGTACGGACGAGGTTTGTCCGGCTAAAGGGGTGTTAAGGGAGCCTTTGTACCACTGATACGTGAGCGAAGTGCCCGATCCGCCCACCGAAACACTCAGAGGAGAACCTTCGCAAAGGGTTAGGCTGCTGGGCGGTTGCGTTGTTAGTTGCGTTCGGGGGACACTCAACACGGTCGCCTGGGTAATAGATTGCGTGCCGTTGGGGGCGGTAGCTGTAACAGTATAGGTGCCGGTGGTAACGACAACGATGGTGGCGGTAGTTGCCCCCGTGCTCCAGCGGAACGTACTCCCGGGCGTTTGAGATGCGGCTGTCAGCGTGGTACTACCGCCTGTACAGAGCGTAAGATTACCACTTATAGAGACGGAGCCAATAGCAATACTATTGGTTGTGGCCGGGCAGCCATTGGTGGCCCGTACGTTGGCCTGATATAGACCATCTTGAGTTGGAATAAATCGGGTAGAGGTGACTAAATTAGTAATTAAATAACGGATAACGTTAGCATAATACGAGCTACTTACATAGAAACCGCCTTCGCTGTCAACAAATATCCCCCTCAGTTGTGGATTAGTGGAGCCAAAAGTCCTTGGGTATTCTCTCAACGTCTCGCCCTGATTGGATCCGTGGGCCCAACGTATAATACGCCTGTTATTTTCATCAACCACATACATATTTCCCTGGCTATCGAGCCATACATCCGAAGGATAACTAAGTTGATTGGCTGCGCTTCCCTGTCCGTTTCCACCGGCTACGGTTAAGCCCTCACTGGCTCCGGGGAGCCATTGTTGAATCCGGTGGTTTCGTTCGTCAGATACAAACAGGTTCCCCTGATTATCGACCCATACGTCGTTAGGATAATTCAGTTGATTGGCTGCACTTCCATATTCGTTTCCTCCAGCTACGGTCACACCCGCACTGGCTCCGGGGGCCCAGCGCTGAACCCGGTGGTTCCGGTGATCTGCTACGTAAACATTCCCCTGACCATCGACTGTAATTCCTCTTGGATTACTGAGTTGGTTGGCCGCGCTTCCCTGTCCGTTTCCTCCGGCCACGGTCACGCCCGCACTGGCTCCGGGGGGCCAGCGCTGAACCCGGTGGTTCCAGTGATCTGCTACGTAAACATTCCCCTGACCATCGACCCAAACATCAACTGGGGTGTCTAGTTGATTAGCTGCGCTTCCCTGTCCGTTTCCACCAGCCACAGTTATGCCCTCACTGGCTCCAGGTGCCCACCGTTGGACCCGGTGATTCCCACCATCGGCTACATAGAGATTCCCGGCAGCATCAAGAAATATTCCATTGGGATTTCTTAAGTCAGAGGCTGTGGAACCCGGAATACTAGTTCCGGCTACTGTAGTATAGGAGGTGTTCACGATGGAGTACGCAGAAAACAATCTGCTGCCATTCTGCAGCCAGTCCAGATTACTCAATGGAAGTGAGCTGTTGACCACCAATGTAGCAGAGCCGGGTAGTTGGCTTGCCGACACGTTACTCAGACTTACCACGGGCACAGGTTTTACCGTCACTACGACCGATGCCATAGCCGTAGTCTGGCCTTCGGTGACTGTTACTGAATAAGTGCCAGAGGAATTAACAGAGATAGATGGTATGATAGCCCCGGTATTCCAGCGATAGGTGCCGTTGGCAGCGTTCGAAGTTGCCGTAAGATTTGTGCTTGAACCACTACATAACGTTGTACTACCGCCAATGCCCACCATCAGCGATGAAATTATTACGTTCGTCGAACTGCTCGCCGAACAGCTATTCGGCGTCGTAGCTGTTACGGAGTATGTGCCTGATGTGGTTACAACCACCGAACCCGTTGCGGCCCCGGTGTTCCATCGGTAGGTAATGCCTGTAGTGGGCGAGCTGGCCGTCAGGGTACTACTGCCAATTATTGTACTGGTCGTAATGCTCACCGAGGGCGTAGCGAGACTGCTCACGGTTGCGGATTGGGTGGTCCAACACCCAGTGGTGGCTGTTGCCGTCACGGAGTAAACGCCGGCCGCACTGATGGAGATGGCTGCCGTAGTGTTGCCTGTATTCCAGCGGTACATAACACCGGGTGTGCCGGAGTTGGCAGTCAGACTGGTGCTACTGCCGGTACAAAAAGTAAGATTTCCGCTGACGGTTAGGTTTGGCTGGGGGAGTTGGTCTGAGGTGATTATGGTGATGGCTACCCGCGGGCTTTCGCAGCTGTTTATAGCCTGAGACACGTAGTACGTTACGGTGCCCGGAACGGCGGTCGAGGGCGTGGGGGCAATGCCAGAGCCTGTACCGCCAGTAGCCGTGGTATACCACCGCAGGCTACTGCCACTCACGCCCGTGGCCGACAGAGGAGAAGCGGTGGCCCCCGTGCAGTAGGTACGTGAGCTGACAACGGTGGGTGCGGCAGGAACGGCCGTAACCACCACATCAATACGGGCTCGGCTACTTTCCAGGTTATTTACTATCTGAGACACATAATAGCTGGTGGTTCCTGTGTTGGCGGCCGAGGGAGTAGGGGCTGTAGTTGAGGCCGTGCCCCCACTGGGTACGGTATACCACCGCAGGTTAGAGCCGGTGGCGGTCAGGGGGCTGGCCTGGGCTCCCTGGCAGTAGTATACCGTTCCGGTTACAGTAGGTGGCGGAGGGTAAACCGCTACCAGATTGGTTTTAGTCAGGGTATTATTCCCCCAACTATTGCTGGCCGTTAAAGCTACGTTGTAAAGACCGGGTGTCGTAAACTGTACCGTCGGGTTTTGCGATGTACTGCTGCCGCTCGTGAAGTTCCAGCCCGTACCGGGAGTAATTGCCCACAACCAGGTTGTAGGCGTGTTGGTGCTGGCATCCGTAAAGCTTACCGTGCTGTTTTGGTTAATGGCAATCTGACTGGCCGAACTACTATTGGCCAGAAAAGAAGCAACTGGAGCAACCCCCGTTACGTTGATGTGGTTGGTTTTGGTAATCGTGTTGCTGCCAGCCGGATTTGACGCTGTTAATGCTACGGTGTAAAGGCCAGGGGTCGTAAATCGGACCGTCGGGTTTTGCGACGTACTGCTGCCGCTCGTGAAGTTCCAGCCTGTATTGGGGGTAATTGCCCACGACCAGGCTGTGGGTGTGTTGGTACTCGCATCGGCAAAACTCACCGTATTACCCGATATGACCGATGCGTTGGCAACTATCGTTCCATTTGTCCTGAACTGGGCCGAGGGGGTGGTATAGGGAATATGAATCCACTTACTCATGGCGTCATACGTTTTGGGACACAAGGAACCAGCGGGGCTGCTCGTCGAAACAGCCAGGGTTACATAATACGAGCCCGGCTGATTAAAGTTGATTGTGGGGTTGTAATCATTTGGGCTACTAATGGTAAAACCGGCATTAGGCGTAACCGTCCAGGTGAATTTGTATGAGACACATAAGTTTCTGGTCAAATCCTGCAACACGTAGTTTTGGCCACGGGTTAGCGTGAAGCTGGTTTGTGAAGCGGGATAATTATAGACCGTATAGTTAACAACCATCGGGTCGAGGGATTGAGAAAACCCTCTCAGTGGTACAAAGAATCCGGTAAGGAGAAGGAGGGCTACGTAAAACCAACGCATAAGTAAAAAATGCAGAAAAGCGTGTTAATTGTGTTTTTGTCTAATTTGTGTAGACTTATTGTGAGTAAACGGCAATATAGTACGGGAACCAGTGATGTGGAGAAAACTGTCCGAATAAGTAATTTTATATATAAAGTAGATTAGTAGGTGCTGAAAATGAAGCCTTTAGCCATCTTTAATAGTCTTGGTATTCATATAGCGATATGCAAGGAACGCATAAAAAAAGCCTGTAAGTTTTGACTTACAGGCTTTCGCGGGGTGGAGTCGGAGGGATTTGAACCCTCGTCCAGTCAAGGAACCCGTCGTGCTTTCTACATGCTTAGATTCGATTGGATTGTCGGGCAAAAGGCTGGTTCGGATCAGACCGACCAATCGCCGTAGGTACTTGGATCTCGTTGGCTGTTAATACCATTAGGCCAACCAGCGCTGCGGTTCGACGCCCCCTAATCCAGCCAGCAGCACGTAGGCCGGGGAGACGATGGCTAATGCTTAATCCTCCGGATTAGGCAGCCATGGCGTAGTTATACTCGCCAGTTATTGTTTTGACGATTTGTTTGGGCGGGAAATTCCGTCAACTCCCGGCATGCTTACACGCGACCTCAGCAAGCTGTCAATTCCGGTCGACCCCAGATGACACACCTTGGGCGTGTGTCAGTGAAACCCATCTATACGTCGGAAAGTTCGCCAGTGCGCCCTATTTTACGCTCAATTTATGGGCTCAGCCGCCCGGCGTTGCCACCATTTGAACAACTCCATCACAATGAGGATGATAGCCGCCGTGGGTACCAGTTTGGCCCAGTCGTTGAGCGATACGGGGGCAATCTTCAGCAGTTGCTGCATAAACGGAATGTGCATGACCCCGATATGAAGCGCCTGAAGCGCCAGCACCCCCAGCACCAGTACGGAATTATTGCGCAGCGGAATCTGAAAGGCGGAGCGGGTCTCGGAACGGCAGTTGAACACGTGGAAGTTCTGGAGCAGCACCATCAGCAGCAGAATAATATTGCGGGCTTCGAATTCGGAGCGGCCGAGGTTGTTGAGCAGGTGGTACCAGAGCCCAAACGTGAGCAGAGTCATGACGCCCCCTGCCAGTAGATTTTGCCGAATCATGAGCGGATTGAACACGCCCTCCGACGGCTTGCGGGGTGGTTGCTGCATGGGACCGGGCTCGCCGGCTTCAAACGCCAGGGCTACGTCCTGAATGCCGTTGGTGACCAGATTGAGCCACAAAAGCTGCACCGGTAAAAACGGAATTGGCTGACTAAAAATTAGGGCCAGAGCCACGAGCATGATCTCGGCGGCCCCGGTCGAGATGGCGAGGTAAATAATTTTGCGGAGGTTACTGTACGTGTTGCGGCCCTCCTCGATACCCGCCACAATCGACGCAAAATTGTTGTCGGTGATAATCATCGAGGCTGTTTCCTTAGCTACATCGGTGCCGTAGCCCATCGCAATGCCGATATGGGCTGTTTTGAGTGCCGGGGCATCGTTGACCCCGTCGCCGGTGACGGCCACAAAATGCCCCGACTCCTGTAAGGTCTCGACAATCTGTTGTTTCTGCTGGGGCGACACCCGCGCAAATACCCGCCGACTGTTTACGGTCTCCACGAAGTCGGTAAACGAGTCCTGCCGGGCGGCTTCGGCCAGCTCGGCCCCCGTAATGAGTTGCTCTTTGTGTTCGGCAAGGCCCAGTTCGCGGGCAATGTAGAGGGCCGTAGCCGGGTGGTCGCCCGTGACCATGGCTACGGTTACGCCAGCCTCCTGACAGGTCTGTACGGCGGCTTTGGCCTCGGGGCGTAGTGGGTCGATAAGGGCCAGCAAACCAAGAAATTGCAGGGGCGGTAAGGCAGCCTCGTTTATCGAGTCGACCGGTCCACCCGCTACCACCAGCACCCGGAACCCGTTGGCGGCCAGGGCGTCGTGCCGGGCTACGAGGAGGTCGGCGTGGTCGGCGTGCAGGGCGGGCAAGATGGTTTCGAGGGCTCCTTTCACGGCAATCCGAAGTGTACCAGACCGTCGGTAGTACACGGCCGCATATTTCCGCTCCGATTCAAACGGAATCTGATGAACCCGCTCAACCGACTGAAGCAGGTCGCCGGGCGAAAGGCCAGCCTTGTACGGTAAGGCCATAAGGGCCACATCGACGGCATCGCCCTGATAATGCCAGCCATCGGGCCGGTGTTCGAGCCGACTTTCGTTACAAACGGTTACGGCTTCGAGTAACTCGCCCAGGCCGTCCTGCACGGGGGCGGGTCGACCAGCGGAATCCAGAATCTGCCCAATACCGTTGTACCCCTCACCCGTAACGGTCAGTGTGCGGGCATCGGGCAGGGACACCTGTCGCACGGTCTGCCCATCCACGGTGAGCGTACCTGTTTTGTCGGTTGCAATGAAGGTGCAACTGCCGAGACCTTCCACGGCGGTCAGCTTTCGGATAATCACGTTTCGTTTGGCCATCCGGCGGGTGCCAATGGAAAGAGCTACGGTCATAGCAATGGGTAACCCCTCCGGAATCGCCGAAACGGCCACGGCTACGGCCAGAAAAAGAACCTGCGTCAGGCTCATGCCCTGCCAGTAGCCTACCACGCCAATAAAGAGGCAGGTGATCAGCGTAATGACACTTATTTTCTGGGTGAACGCTTCCATGCGCTCCACAAGAGGGGCCTTGGTTGGTTCCAGGTACTGCAAACTGGCGGCTATCCGGCCAATTTCGGTATGCATACCTGTGGCCACGACCACGCCCATTGCCCGGCCGGTGAGTACCGTGGTCCCCGCAAACACCATGTTGGCGCGGTCGCCGATCGCCAGTTCGGTGGGGTCAAGGGGTTGACTCCCTTTGGCTACCGGCAACGACTCGCCCGTGAGCAGGGCCTCTTCAACGTTCAGTTGGGTGCTTTTGACGAGCCGGATGTCGGCCGGTACTTTGTTGCCCGATTCGAGGAGCACCACATCCCCCGGCACGAGGGTTTCCGCTTCCGCTTCTTCATCGGCATTGTCGCGCCGGAGCCGCACCCGAATCCGAATCATCTGTTGCAGGGCGTTGGCGTTGGTTTCGGCCCGCCACTCCTGATAGGCACCCATGGCGGCATTGAACAGGAGCACCACGGCAATAAACCCCGCGTCGACGTATTCGCTTAGAATCAGCGCAATAACGGCCGCAAACAGCAGCACATAAATAAGCGGGCTCATAAACTGCCGCAGCACAATCTCGACGAGCGTAACCGGTTTTTTCTGGGGCAACACATTGGGGCCGTATTGCGCCAGTCGGTTCGCGGCCTCGGTTTGGGTCAGTCCCTGTCGGCGGCTTTGCAGGTATTCGAACAGTTCGGTAACCGCCAACGAATGCCAGGGTCGATGCGGAGGTGGGGTAGGGGTATTGGATTGATTATCTGTGTATTGAGGCATGAAAATCGGGCGGATTGCGTACCCGTTGGCGAACGGACGGCCGGAAACGGGTACGGGTTGAACAAGGACCGGAATGGATAAACCGCAAAATACGGGATTGTTGCCAACGCCCGCTTACTCTTAAACTCAATCCGTGAGCTGACAGATGTCATTATCTGCTGAGGGAAAACCGGATAGTTTCGTCTTTGTAAATCGACCCAACCGATATTGGTTGGGTTGTCGCCAACACCTCCCTTTGTATGATTGTAACGTTCACACCCAATCCAGCCGTCGACATTAGCACGAGCGTTGACCGGCTTACGCCTACGCAGAAATTACATTGCGCCCAGCCCCGGTACGATGCGGGTGGGGGCGGTATCAACGTGTCGAAAGCCATTCGGCGGCTCGGTGGTCAGTCGAAGGCTCTGTTCACGGCCGGTGGGCCTATGGGCCTTTCGCTCGAACAACTGGTGGCCGATGAAGGCGTCGATTACCAGATTATCGGCATTGAAGGACTCACGCGCGAGAGCTTTGTGGTAACCGAAAGCAGTACCGGCCTGCAATATCGGTTCGGAACCCCCGGCCCCGAGCTAAGCCCGGTCGAAGGGATGGCCTGTTTGGAAGCGCTGGATGCGTTGCCTGAACCAATTGATTTTCTGGTGGGTAGCGGCAGTTTGCCGCCCGGCCTGCCCGTTGACTTTTATGCGCAGATAGCCCGGTGGGCCAAACAGAAAGGCGTGCGGTTTGTGCTCGATACCTCGGGCGAACCGTTGAAACAGGCCGTGGCTGAGGGGGTTTTTCTGCTCAAGCCGAACGTGGGTGAGCTGGCCCGGCTGGTCGGTAAAGACCGGCTCAATGCGAATGAGGTACACGACGCGGCCCGCCAATTGATTGGCGAAGGGCGGTGTACCGTGGTGGTGGTGTCGCTCGGTCCGCGGGGGGCGTTGCTGGTTACGGCCCAGGGGTTCGAGTATGTACCGGCCCCGCCCGTAAAATCGGTGAGTACCGTGGGCGCGGGCGATAGTGTGGTGGGGGGAATGGTGTTCGCCCTGTCGGCTGGCCAATCGTACCGCGAGATGGTCCGGTTGGGAGTGGCTTGCGGCACGGCGGCTACCCTGAATCATGGCACCGAACTGTTCCACAAAGCTGATGTCGACAGCTTGCTCCGGTGGATTAACGGAGCGACCGATGCCGGTACTCAAACGGATTTTTTTGCACAACCCATTGAATCGTAGTTCAGTCCATTTTGGTGCATACCATCCTTTTCAGTAATGGACAAAATGTACAATCGAGCGGTGCTCGGTTGGGCCGATAGGCCAATTTTAGCCTTACGGCTCAGCGAAGCATCGCTTCACTGTACAAATGTCCAGTACTAAGACCATCCTTACATTTCTTTCCTGATGAAAACGATTTTATTCCCCACCGATTTTTCGGCCCAGTCGCAACAGGCATTACCCATTGCCGCGCAGTTGGCCAAACTCTTCAACGCCCGCCTGGATCTGGTGCACGTACAGAGCCCACCCCTGGCTACCGGCTGGACGCCCGTTCCGACGCTCGAAGCCGCGAGTGCCAACGCTGATAGGCTGACTGAAACTATTACGGCTGGTTTTGAGCAGCTTAGGCAACTGCCTTGCTTACAGGGCGTTGTGGTGAAAACTCATCTGGTTGAAGGAACGGATGTGACGGAGGTACTCACCCAACCGACCTTTGCGGGCGCCGGCCTTATCGTGATGAGTTCGTCGGGGGCGGGCGGGCTCAAAGAAACCTTATTGGGCTCCAACGCGGAGAAGCTTATCCGGCATGCCCGTATTCCGGTGCTGGTGCTGAAAAATCCGCAGCATTACCTCGACCTGCGCTCGGTGGTGTTTGCTTCGGACTTTACGGATGTATATGATGCCAGTATGCACTTCGTCCACGAGCTGCTCGACGGGTATGATTTTCCGCAATTGCACCTGCTGTACGTGAATACGCTCGGTCGGTTTACGGCCAGTCACGAAACTCAGCCCCGGATGGAGGCTTTTGTCCAGCGCTACCACCTGGGCGTTACGTCGATGACGGAGCTGAACGAACTGGAGGTGGAACCGGGCATTTTGCGGTTTGCCCAGACCCACCAGGCCGATCTAGTGGTGTTGGGGACGCACGGGCGGCAGGGACTGCGGCATCTGTTGCAGGGAAGTATTGCCGAAGATATCGCGAATCATGCAGGCATGGCAGTGTTGACCCTGCCGCTACAAACCGAGCCTGTACCGATGGTGCTTTTTTAACGTTTTTGGTGTAAGCATCATGTAAGGTCCGTTGTACCCGACCCCACCCCCGTCTCCTCCCCGTTAGGGAGGGGCTGGGAGTGGGGTCAGTCTTTACATGCGCATAATCAGCACGGGGACGTGAGCGTGCCGGAGCACGGTTTCGGCTACGCTTGTGTGCCCAGCGGCCCGGCCGTGGGTGTACAGGATAATCAGGTCGGCCCCGGTTTGGTCAGCGTGATGCAGGATGCCCTCCGATACGGTACGGTCGGAGCGGATAGCCAGCTCGTATTGGGCGTACCCCTGCATACGCGCCCAATCGCCCACCCAGTCGCGGATTTGCTCCGGCGACCGGGTGTCGGCAGGAGTTGATACGTACACAAACTGGCGGAGGCCGTTTTCGCCCACGCCAAACGGAAGTACGTGCCGTTTTTTCATGCCCTCGTCCAGATCAAGCGCACCCACCGGCTTTTGGGGGTTGAAGTGCGCAATGGGTTGCTTCACGACCAGCACCGGGCAGGGAGCCTGCCGCACCATCGATTCGGCGCGGGTACCACTGGCCCACTCCTGCCAGAAGCCGGCATTGCGTGCGCCCAGCACAATCAGGTCGGGAGCCAGCCCGGCAACTACCTCGGCCGGGTTCTGGTCGGAGTACGTGACGGTAGGTTTAATAGTCAGGCTTTGGTAGCGCGTTTGTTGCTGGAGGGTACCGGCCAGTTGCTCCAGGGTCTGGAGCGGATCGGGCCGGGTATTTTCGGCCGTTTCGCCCGCTGGTATGAGTTGAGGGAGCGGGTGAGGTATCACCGAAATCAGAATCAGTTGCGCCCCATAGAGCCGGGCAATGTCGGCGGCCACGGGTAATGCTTTGGGGTCGGTATTGGCGAGGTTGATCGGAACAACAATCGTTTTCATGCGAACAAAGGCTTAATCTGTGGGGCAAATGAACCCGTTTGGGCCCTTTTGGGGCATGACCAGACTCACAGCCGGGGTTGATTGTGGTCACGGGTCTTTCAGCATCCGCTACCGTCCGAATCAGGTATATACCTGAGAAACGTCATGTTTGGGAGGGGTCGGGTAGGGCTACCTTTGCCCAAACACAAACCGTCGACGATCATGCAAATCGCATTTTTCAATACGAAGCTTTACGAGCGAGACTGGTATGAACGCCATCAGGGGCATCATCAGATCCATTTTTTCGATGAACCGCTGACGCCTTACCACGTTAGTCTGGCCGAAGGATGCCGGGCGGTTTGTGCGTCGGTCAACGACAACCTGTGCAAACTGACCCTCGAAGGGCTCAAAAAAGCGGGTGTCGAGGTGGTGGCTTTGCGCTGTGCCGGTCTTGATAATGTCGATCTGGGAGCGGCCGAGCGGCTGGGGATTACAGTCATCAACGTACCCGGTTATTCGCCGTTTGCGGTGGCCGAGCACGCCGTGACTCTGTTGCTGGCTCTGTTGCGCCAACTGCCCGAAGCCCGCAGCCGAATTGGTCGGGGTAATTTCTCGCTCGATGGCCTTGTGGGTACCGAGCTACATCGTAAAACGGTGGGCGTGATTGGTACCGGTCACATTGGTCGGGCGTTTTGCCAGATTATGCAGGGGTTTGGCTGTAAGGTGCTGGCCTATGATGTGCGGCCTCAGGCTAAACTGGTAGATATAGGCCTTCAGTACGTGTCGCTGGAAGAGGTTTTGCAGGAGTCCGACGTAGTAGCCTTGCATTGCCCCTTCAACGAACAGACCCGTTATCTGATCGACGACCGGAAGCTTGCCCAGATGAAGCCGTCGGCTATTCTGGTCAACACGAGCCGGGGTAAACTGGTGGACACCGACGCCCTGCTGGCGGCTCTCAACCGGGGCAAACTGGCGGGTTACGCCACGGATGTGTACGAAAATGAAGCGAGCTGGTTTGGTAAAGACTGGTCGATGGAGGGAGTAGCCGACGAGCGGCTCAATCAGTTACGGCGGCATCCGCGGGTGCTGATGACGGCTCACCAGGGGTTCCTGACCGCCGAAGCGCTGGAGCAGATCGGTCGGAGCCTGCTTAATAAATTAAGTTTTTTTGAAGGGCAGCGTGCAGAGGGCGTCACAAAGGCGTCGATGTGCTGAAGCGTACATAGTGTTTTTGCCCAGACAGCTTTGGGTTAGTGAAGAGTCTATTACAAGTGGTTAAATAATTGGAAAGTCGGGTATAACAAGCGGTTCAGGCGCTGGCACCCGGCTTTTTTGTTTGCCTACCCCGCCCCTGCGTTCATTAGCACTCAGACTGAATAGAATGTATAATGGACAATGCAAAATGTATAATGAAATGGCTGATTTTCAGTGCGTAATGTAATTGTTCATTATGCGTTTTACATTGTTCATTCACTTAAGTAGTCAAGCAGAATTATCTTACATTATTTAACTTAGCGATATGGGACGCAAACGCCATATCGACCTAACAGACACCGAGCAGCTTACTCTGCAAGAAGCACGCAAAAATCATCCCAAGCACGAGTTCCGTCGCTCTGCCCAAGCCTTGTTGTGGAACCACAAAGGATGGGCTGTGAAAACCATCGCTCAAGCCCTGGATGTCTGCTCCCAAACGGTCAGCAACTGGTTAACTACTTTTGAGCAAGAGGGGCTGGTGGGCCTGCGCCGACAAAAAGGGCAGGGCCGCCGACCTATTTTGTCCATTGTAAAACCCACTCATCAACAAGCCCTAACCAAGGCCGTGGCGGCCATTATCAAGATGCAGGCCGCATCCAAGCTCAGCTGCAAACTGCGTTGGGCCAGACCATGAGTCGCGATACGGTCAAACGCTTCCTAAAAAAAACGATTACACCTACCACCGCTTACACCGAAGCACCAAAGCCCAACAAGACCCCATAGCCTATGCCGAGGGGCTTTAACGATGGGAAATCTTACTCACGCTCTGGGTCTGTGGCCTCATTGAGCTTTACTTTGCTGATGAAGTCGGGTTTACCCAACAACCTTATGTTCCTTACGGCTGGCAGAAGAAACACCATCCGCTGCTCTTACCGGCCCGTACCACCACTAAACGGCTCAACCCGCTTGGTTTGCTGCGGTTAGACAACCACCTGACCGTCTATCCGAGCGAAAAGGCCTTCATAGTAGACTCGCTGACGCATTTCGTCCAGCAAGGTCATCCAAAACCAGTAACGATTGTGCTCGACAACAGCCCGATTCATCGCTGTCAACTCGTCTACAACCAGCTAGCCAGTTGGGAAGAGCAGGATATGTACTTGTTCTTTCTACCTGCTTACAGTCCCCATCTCAACCCGATCGAAATCCTGTGGCGGTTTATCAAGTACCGTTGGCTGAAAAAAGTCCACTACCTATCGTGGAGCCGCTTGAGAAAGGCCATCTTTGCTATTATCAAATCATTCGGCCAAGAATATCGTATTGATTTCACCGACTTGCAAAGCAAAAACATACTTCAGTTTAATTCTGCTTGATTACTTAAGTAGTCAAGCAGAATTAAACTGAAGTATTTGAAACAGACGCTTTTGTCATCCCGACACAGGAGGGATCTTACAGTCAGTCAATTAGAAAGATTCCTCCTTCGTCGGAATGACAAAAATGTTGAGCGTAATTCTGCTTGATTACTTGATAGCCGATGCGCGGTCGTTGCGGGCGTGTTGGCATCAGGTACAAAAGACAAAAAGCGAGTATCCAGACCCGCTTTTTGTTCTACATCCCTTCTCTGTCTACATAATCAGCCGGGCCAGCTTTCGACAGAAGCCCGGCTCACTCGTTTATCGTTGTTCGGCGCGGCCGCTTTTCTTCTCAATTCGGATTCGGTACACCACCGTGTTGGGTGTACCGGTACCCAGAAACGTTTCACCCTGGTAGTGCTCCATCGACGTGATTTCGTGGGCAAATAGCGGAGCCATCCGATTGCCGAGCCGTTGCAGGGCATACGCCAGGTCGTCGCCGGTCAGCTCTTCGTACACGCCATGCACCACCACGCTCCGCCAGTAGGTAGGCGATACGACCTCATCGACCTCTAGGCACACATTGGGGTTCTCGCGCATCAGTCGGGTTTTGGTGCCCTCGCGGGTATGACCGTACAGGTAATGCCCATCGTACAGGTACGTGACCGGTACCACCAGCACCTCTGTACCCGACGCGCATCCCAGCCGCCCGAACCACTGTTTGGTGAGCATGTGATTGATTACCTCTTCGGATAAATGGCTTAGCATAACGGGGTCGTGTTTCGGTTAATCGTTGTCGCCTAAAGGCATAACCAATACCGGAACAGTAGCATGGTTGACTACATCTTCGGCTACACTACCGCTCAGCAGGTGCCAGAAACCGTCGTGCTGACGGGTGAACAGAAGAATCAAATCGGCTGCCTGTTTCTCGGCAAACTCCAGAATGCCGCCCGGCACATCGGCGCTGCTCACAAACGTAAATTCATAATCAGTCAGGTGCTGAGCCGCGGCCAGTTCGGCCATGAACTCCCGGATACCTTCGGGAACGCGGGCGTCGGTGGGGGTGAGCACGTACACGTACTGCCGCACGCCGTCGGCCAGATGAAACGGCCAGGCTGGGTGGGTTTTGAGCCGCTCGTCGACATCAATGGCGCAGATAGCCCGCTTCGGAGCAAAATCGGGTTGTCCTTCTTTCACCACCAGCACGGGGCAGTGTACCCGCCGGATCACCTGCTCGGCGTTGGAGCCCACGAGCCACTCGGTCCAGCCGGTTGCCCCGCGCGAAGCCATTACAATCAGGTCGGCGGGGTAGCTGGCCATCACGCCGTACAGCCCTTTGCTATCGGTCGTGACCATAGGTTTTATCGTCAGGTCGGCATACTGCGGGTCTTGGCACAAAGCCTGTAGAGCCTGCGTTGCTTCGGCTTCCTGTTCGTCAATGTAGTTGGCTATGGGCAGCGGAGCTTCGGTAAGGCCCGGCGTAGCCAGGTTATACGGTACGTAATGTAAAAGAGTGATCTCGGCGCCGTACTGACGGGCGAGGGTGGCCGCCACGGGCAGGGCCGCGTTGGCTAGTGGGCTAAGGTCGGTTGGGACAAGGATGTGGTTCATGGCGTTGGGGTGAACGGAGGTCAGTTACGTAACCGACGGTGTAAAATTCGCCCGAATGGGGCTCTCCGGGCGGTGATGCCGGTTAGTGGGGCGGCTGACTCTTATCAGGCTTAGAACCTACCAGAATCACGCCCCGGCCTGACCCGCTTCACAACAAGAGCCGCCTGCATCGCCCAACTTTACCGTAAGATGTAGAAAGAACAATGGACGTTAGACTTTAGATGTTGGACGTTAGACAATGGACCTTCATAAAGGTCTAAGATCCAGTGTCTGAAGTCTGAATGTCCAGTACTGAAATTATTCATTTGATTCGCCAATGCCATGAACCGCTACACTATCTTTTTGGGCCTCTTCCTGACGTTTGTTCTACCCAGCTACGGCCAGAAAACGAGCCTGTACGGAGGGGCTGGTTTTTTTCGGATCGGCTACGCCAACCTGCATCAGTCGGGCCGGGCGTTGGCGGCTGTATCGTCGCCCCGGCTGGCTTCGCTGGGCAACGATTTTCTGTGTGTCGGGGGCGAAGGGTACGCCCGGCTGAATAAATATATTGTGGGCGGAGGGGGCTACGGCATGGCCCGCCGGACCATGACCCAAAACGGGCTCCGGGCCGAGCCCTTCAGCGGGGGCGGTCTGATTCAGGCGGGTCGGATTATGCTCGACAAACCCCGTTTCTGGCTGTACCCGATTCTCGGGGCTGGTTTTTCGGTGATTGGCCTGACTCAGTACGAACAAAGCCCCACCGGTGAGCGGCTGAACGAGTCGACGGTTATGCTGCCCAATTTCAACCTGCATCTGGGTATCGGGGCCGACTGGCTTGCGTTCCGTATCGATAGCGACGACCGTAAACGCAACGGTGGGCTCCTGCTGGGCCTTCGGGCGGGGTATCAGTTCAGCCCAATCAGTACCAACTGGTCGGGCGATACCGAAACGCTTTCGTCAACTCTGCCGCGCTACGCCACCAATGGCTATTTTATCACGGTGGTGATCGGAGCCGGTGGTTTTGCCCGTCTGTAGGGGTCGGCTGGTGTGCCTGTAAGCAGTGGAGCAGAAGCCGGTTTCGTATCAGAAAACCCCTGACGAATTGAACGCGGATAACACAGATTGAATAGATTTTCACGAATTGATCAAACAAATCGGCGTACATCTGCCTAAGCTGTGTTATCCGCGTGCCCATCTGGTAAGGTCGAGAAAGGAACATTGACCAAAATCAGCCCGCAGCCTGACTAAACGCATCATTCGGCGAGTACAACCATCGTAAGTTTGAATCGGATTAGACGCTTACAAAGGGAGAATAGCAGCCCAGCTTCAGGGCTGGAATACGTTGCTAACTGGGTAGTTTATTAAGCCTGTAGTGGTGTCCATTACGGGCTTTTTTTATGTTTCCACCGTACGTTTTGGGTAAAAGCGATCACGGAGGTATTTATTCATTCAGTACCGCTCATACCCAGCCCGTACGCGTTTACTTATTCACGCTCTTGCTCGTTGATGGCTCCCGACTCCACCGCCCAGGCCAACCCACGGCCACCCATTCGCCCGTTGCTGCGCGACGGACTGACCCAATCGCTTGATGGCCCCAAGGACCGGCGCTCTGAACTTCGGTTTGTGGGGCAGATTGCCTGGCAGTTTTTTAAAGGACTCCGAACCCTGCATTTTGTGGGGCCGTGTGTGACGGTTTTTGGCTCGGCCCGGTTTCGGGAGGGGCACCCGTACTACGAACAAACCCGGCAGATTGGGCAAGCCATTAAAGAACTGGGCTTTACCGTGATGACCGGTGGAGGGCCGGGGCTGATGGAAGCCGCTAACCGGGGTGCCTTCGAGGCCGGCGGACGCTCGGTGGGGTGTAATATCCGGCTGCCGTTTGAGCAACAACCCAACCCGTACCTGCACACCAGCGTTACAATCGACTTCTTTTTTGTTCGGAAAGTGCTTTTGCTCAAATATTCCTACGCGTTCGTGGTGATGCCCGGCGGCTGGGGTACGATGGACGAACTCTTCGAAACCCTCACGCTCGTGCAAACGGGCGTGGTGCATAATTTCCCGGTGGTACTCATGGGCCGCGAATACTATCAGCCCCTGGTCGATTATATGGGCGATATGCTCAAGGCAGGCACCATTAGCGAGCAGGACCTGAAACTGGTGCTCCTGACCGACGATGTGGCCGAAGCGCAGGAGCATATCCGCAAATACGTACAAACGCACTACAAAGTAGTTAAACGCCGGAAACCCCTTTGGTGGCTCCTTGAACGGGTTTAAACGCAAACCCCGAAAGCACAAAAAAGGCCTCTACTTTTGGGTAGAGGCCTTTTTTGTGCCGACATGAACCGTTACTGGCGTACAATACGCACCGTTTCGGTTTGTACGCCGTTGGTAGCCCGCAGCAGCAGTACGCCCGGTGCGCCGGGTTGCAGGCGGAACGTTTGCTCAGGCTGTGTTTGTGGGTTGGTCACCCGTCGCCCGTCGAGCAGCCGCCCCTGCACATCGGTGAGCTGGAGGTCGAGGGGCCCGTCGGTTGGGCTACTGATACGAACCCGAAGCTGACTGTCGACCGGATTGCCCAATACCTCAACGCTCAGGTGATTGCCGGGTTCAGTCAGAGCCAGCCGGGCCCGTCCGCAGGTCGCTTTCAGGTTCCACAGAATTGAAACCGTTTGCCTGCCTTGCCGGGCGGTCAGGGTAAACGGCTCAATATCCGTGGCTGTGCGGCTGGCTGGGTCTACAAACGCGTTGGGGTTGGTTGTCCAGCCCGTGATGCCGGGCGCCATAAACTCAACCGGTGAGCCATCGCCCCCCCACGTCCGAAACGTAATGGCCCCTGTTGTGCAGTTGTATAGAGGGGGCAACAACTGAAGGGAGCCTACAGGCGGGGCTGTTTGGCAGAAGCCGGGCAGGTCGAAGAGGTACGTGGTGGTCAGGCCGTTCTGGGTAGCCTGGAGTAGAATGGGCTTGGGGTCAATGCGCAGACCCGGCTCCACCGTGCCGATACTGTCGGTAGGGGTTGCCCGCCCGATACCCGGCGTTACGTAGGTAATGGGTGAGCCGTTGCCGCCGGTTACGCGCAGGCTGATAGCCCCCGTCTGGCAGTTATAAGCGGGCAGGAGTAGCGCCAGCGGCCGGGGTGCGGGCGGCACTACGTCAATGGTAAACGTAGTTACCACGGGTTTGTCGCGGAAGGCGGCCGTGCTTGCGGTCACGGTTACAGAATAAACGCCCACGGTTCGGGCGGTGCCCTCGATTGTCCAGACCGGGTTGTACGAGCCAACGTCGTTACGGCTAAACGTTGACAGCCCGGCGGGAAGGCCAGCTATGCTTAGCTGCCAGTTCGAGTTATAGTTGAACTGGTACGGTGTTGGGTCGGAGAAATACTGCCCGATAGGAAACCCTTGCCGCAGGGCCGTAACATCGTCGACGGTTAGCCGGAGGGTCGGAATGGGGCGGTTCAGGACGGGGGGCAACGGCGTTACAGCGCTGGTGCAGGCCCCTTTCAGATCGAACAGAAACGAAACGGTTGCGTTTCCTTGCTGTGCCCGAATCGGAATCGGTTTGGGGTCGTTGCGCAGGCCGGGTTCCACCTGCCCAGTGGTGGCGGTGGCCGATGTTCGGCTGATACCGGGCGCTTCAAACGTAATCGGCGACCCATCGCCCCCGCTTGTCAGGAAGGTAATCTGGCCGGATTGGCAAGTATAAATCGGGGCCAGCAACACAAGCGGAGAGGATACCGTCCGTTCGGGTTTGAGTTTAATGGTGCCGGTGGTGCCGGTCAGTACAAGGCTTCCATCGGTTGCTACGGCCACGTCGGTTATTCGTTCAATGGACGTGGTGGAGAGGCTGTAGTCGTGGAAGGCTAGCGTTGCCAGAAACGCCGGGTCGTCGGGGTTGGCAATCGGGTCGGCGCTTATTTTATAGAGCCTGTAGTCGTAAAAATCCGGGCCGGGGTAGGTGTTGCCGAGTATGTAGGATGTCTTGCCATCGGCTCCGGTGTATGGGGTCAGGTAGGGCGTAGTGGCGTCGATGCCACTCATCGCTTTTCCCCGTTTTATAGTCCCGGCATCGTCAATTTCGAGCAGAATAACCCGATTTGGGGCCTGTACGAGCGACGAGAACCCGTAGCCGATGCCCGCCAGCGCGTACCCACTGCCGCTGGCTGCGGGGCTGATGTCGGTGATGGTGTACACCGACCGAACCCGGTTCTGGCCAACGGCCGAGAGGGCATCAAGCGACTTCTCCCAACGTACTGTTCCGGCCGCATCGAGCCGGGCGATCCAACCTGTTGCGGGGCCATTGGGGTCAGATGGATAGGTTCCTCCGTCGGGAATCGAGCCGCCCAGCAATAAATCGCCCTCGGGCGTTACGAATAAGGTTTCGAGCCTGATGGGGACCTCACTGCCAGCTCGGTTGCGGGCCGAAACTTGTTTTACCCAGCTCTGACTGCCGTCGGGGTTGTATTTGGTCAGGGTGCCGTTGGCGTTCAAAATCACGAATCCGTTGTCGGGGGTACCCGTAATGCTGCGGATATTGAAAAAATCGGGGTACATGGGGCCACCGGGGCCATAGCCACGATACCACTCACGGGTGTACACAACCCGACCTTCGGCATCCAGCTTTTGCTGCCCCCACCAGGCTTCGAACCGGCGCGGGTCAGTGCCCGACTGAATATAGGTTATCCCACTGTACAGCGTAACATAGCCCCCGTCGGCGGTTCGGCCGATCGGGTAAGAAAACCCGCTGATGCGCCGGAGGGTATCGCCCGTCAGGCTATACTCGACACCGCCCGTGACAAGGTTTCCGCCCGCCGAGATCAGAAGGTAATTGGCCACCGACTCCGACGTTCTGAACAGAACACGCCATTGCGGGTCGGGCAGGGTATGTTGGGCCGTAGTAAACGTTGGCCCAAGCAACAGCAGCAAGCCGATACAAAACCGGGAAAGTTGGTACACGGATTTCATGATGAAAAGAGGTTAACGTATAGCCAGTCGATACCTCATCGGCTGGCTATACAAAGTTGATAGTCAGTTGGCTAAACTGTTCTGACGGGCATCAGATTCAGACGTGTTATTTATCAGGCGGAGACAGATTGCGCTGGTACGTTGTGCGTAGTTCATTCGCTATCGCAACTCAACGGACCTCTTCAGTGTTGCAGGGGCAAACAACCAAGGTGAACACCCACTATGAAGCTAACGAACGAGTTTTTGCAGGAACGATTGAACGGGCAGTTTGAGCACCTGTTGCTGGACGAAATCGCGAAGACGGGGCAGTACAAACGGGTTTCGGCGGGGTCGTACCTGATTCGGCCGGGCGAATACATCCGGTCGGTGCCCATCATTCTGCACGGCTCGGTCAAAATCATGCGCCCCGACAAAGAAGGCCGCGAGGCTCTCTTGTACTACCTCGGTGGTATGGATGCCTGCGCTATGTCGCTGACGTGTTGTCTGGGCAGTAAGCAAAGCGAAATTACGGCCGTAGTGGAGGAAGACACGGAACTGATTGCTATACCGGTCGATAAAGTCGATGAGTGGATGTGCCGTTTCTCGACCTGGAAACAGTTTGTGTTTCAGACCTACCAAAAACGATTCGATAACCTGCTGGCTACAGTCGACGAGGTGATTTTCCAGAAGCTCGATGAGCGGCTACTGGCGTACCTGCACAAGAAAGCCCAGAGTTGCGGCTGCCGGGTGCTGTCGATTACCCACGAAGAAATAGCGCAGGATCTGGCTACCTCGCGCGAAGTGATCTCCCGATTACTCAAGCAACTCGAACGAAACGGGGTTTTGAAGCTGATGCGCAACAAAATTGAGATGCTGAGCTAAGAATTCGGGGCCATGTAACATTTGTCACGGAACCGGCGCAGCCGGAGGGCGTATTTCGCATCCATATATTTCTGGAGCGATTATGACCTCATTACAACTGGCCGGTTTTTCGGCCTCCTTACTCATCGGTGTCAGCCTGGGGCTGATTGGCGGAGGGGGAAGCATTCTGACTCTGCCCGTATTAGTGTATCTGCTGGGTATCAACCCGGTTATCTCAACGGCCTATTCCTTATTTATTGTGGGGGTGACCTCGCTTGTAGGCTCGGTCAATTTCATGCGGAAGAAACTGGTCGACTATAAGGCCGGGATCATCTTCGCCATTCCTTCCTTCACGGCCGTTTTTCTTACCCGTAAATACATTGTACCGGCTATTCCCGACGTGTTGTTCACGATGGGAGACCTGACCATCACCAAAAACATCGGCATCATGGTGTTTTTTGCCCTCGTGATGGTGGCGGCCTCGTACTCCATGCTCCGGGACAGCCGCAACGGGGCCGATGCCGACGAACAGGAACCGCGGTTCAACTATCCGCTCATTGGTCTCGAAGGGGCCGTAGTGGGCGTACTCACAGGAATTGTCGGGGCCGGGGGCGGCTTTCTGATTATTCCGGCCCTGGTGGTGCTGGCCCGCTTACCGATGCGTATGGCCGTGGGTACCTCCCTGCTGATTATCGCGGCCAAGTCGCTCATTGGCTTCGTGGGCGATGTGGCTAATCTGACTATCGACTGGGCGTTTCTGCTCGAATTTACGGCTCTGTCGGTGGTCGGCATCTTTGTGGGTATGTACCTATCGCGGTATGTAGCGAGTGCCCGGCTCAAAAAAGCGTTTGGCTGGTTCGTGCTCATCATGGGCGTGTACATCATCAGCCGCGAATTGTTCTTTTCTCCTGACCTACGTAACAAAAGTCACTGACTGGGGGCTGTAGGGAGTCTAATTTTGTTTCATTATCAATTGAATTACGGGGTTCCGTCTTAAGTACTGGACATTAGATGTTGGACATTAGACGTTAGACCTCCCTACAGAATAATAGTAAGTCTAACGTCTAATGTCTGAAGTCCGAAGGTCCAGTACTGAATCTACAGACCATGCGTTTCTCGCCTGTCGGCGAAACCATACACAAGAAACCACAAACCATAAACCAGTTAGCACAATGTTCTTTCAAACCATTTATGACAAAACCCTGGCCCAGGCCAGCTATTTGATAGGATGCCAGAAAACCGGCGAGTCTATTGTTATCGACCCCAAGCGGGATGTGGATACCTATCTCGATGTTGCTAAACAAAACGGCCTCCGAATTACACACGTTACCGAAACCCATATTCACGCTGACTTTCTCTCGGGAGCCCGCGAGTTGGCCGCTCTGACTGGCGCTACCCTCTACCTCTCCGACGAAGGTGGCCCTGATTGGGCGTATGCGTTTGAACACGAGGGTTTGCGGCATGGCGATGTGATCCGGGTGGGGAACCTGACTCTGAAGGTAATCCATACCCCCGGTCATACCCCCGAGAGCATCAGCTTTTTGCTCACCGACCATCCCGCTACCGACGCTCCGGTCATGATTTTCACGGGCGACTTTGTGTTTGTGGGCGACATTGGCCGCCCCGACCTGCTCGAGAAAGCAGCTGGTATGACGGGTACGCAGGATGCCGGTGCCCGGCAGATGTACCAGTCGGTACAGCAGTTTAGTCAGTTACCCGAGTATGTGCAGGTATGGCCCGGTCACGGGGCGGGGTCGGCTTGTGGGAAAGCATTGGGTGCCGTGCCCAGCACGACGGTTGGCTACGAAAAAATCCGTAACTGGGCGTTTCAGTACGACGAGGACCCCGAAGGGTTTGTGGACTACCTGCTTACCGATCAGCCCGAGCCGCCGACTTACTTTGCCAAGATGAAAACCCTGAACAAAGTAGACCGCCCGTTGCTGACTCAGGTGCCGACGCAGAAAAAACTAAGCCCGGCTGAGGTGCGCGAAGGTCTCCAAAACGGGATGAAGCTGATTGATACCCGGAACAAAACGGCTTTTGCCCAAGGGTTTGTGCCGGGTAGCCTGAACATTCAGGGTAACAATGCCTTTGCAACCTGGATGGGCTGGCTCATGTCGTACGATGAGCCGTTTATGCTCGTGGCCGACGAGGCTCAGATCGAGGACCTGACCCGCAAACTGATGCGCATTGGCCTGGATAGGGTGTACGGCTACACCGACACCGTAAACGACCTTGGTGTGGAGCTGACGCAGGCCGATGTGATCGACCTCGAAACGTTCAAGACCTACCTCAACCGGTCGGATGTGCAGGTAATCGATCTGCGCGGAGCGTCGGAATACAAACAAGGCCATGTTGAAGGGGCCGAAAACGTGTTTGTGGGTACGCTGGAGCGCAACCTCGATAAAATTAGCCGCAACACACCCGTTGTTATTTACTGTCAGGGGGGCGACCGGGCTACCATTGCGTACTCCCTGCTGGTTCGGCACGGGTTTACCAATGTGCGCAATTACTCGGGCAGCATGAACGAGTGGGTTCGCGAGGGTAACCCGGTGGTAACCGCCGAACTGGCGGCCCTTTGAAACCCGAATGGCGCGGCTTGCGTTTTGTGCGGGTAACTTGACTGGATTAATAAGGGGAACGGGTAATGGCCAGACGATTTTGGAGGTTAGGGCTTAGTGTGGGGGTGTTGGGGGTAAGTTTGGTAAGCCGGGCTGAGCCCCCCGATACGCTTCGCACGGTCAATCGGTGGCTGGCGCGCGAGCGGTTTCCGATCCGGGCGCGATCAGTGTTTATGGCAACCGACAATAAGGCCGACCTGACCGATTCATATGCCTGGGGTGTGGGTGTGGGCCTGGGGTATCAGACCCCCGTCCTGTTTCGGCATTTGCAACTGGGCGGCACTGTGTTTGTGAGCAAAAACCTGTTGTCGTCAGACCTGGCCACCCGCGACCCACTCACCAATCAGCCTAACCGGTACGAAGCGGCCCTGTTTGATCTCCGTCAGCCGGGCAGCCATCGGCTCCTGCACCGCATTGAATCGCTGTATGGGCAGTGGCGCTTTGGTTCGAAAGGCTCGCTCACGGTCGGTCGGCAGTTGCCCCGCTCCCCGTTCATTAATCCGCAGGATGGTCGGTTGGCTCCCACCATGGTCGAAGGGCTGGTGGGGCAGTACGACCTGACCCCTAACACCCGAGTTCAGGTTGACTATTTGTGGCGTATGGGGCCCCGGTCTACACTCGGTTGGTACGGTATCGGGCAAAGTGTGGGGCAGCACGGGGTCGGCGTAGATGCGGAGGGACGTGCTTCACAATACGCGGGCAACACCCGGTCGGGGCATATTGTACAACTTGGCCTGACGCATAAAATCGGGCCGGTAGTGGTGCAGCTCTGGGATACGCGGGTGGCTAACCTGTTCAACATGAGTTATCTGCGGGCCGACGCCAGCCTGCCAGCCGGGGCAAAACGAGGAATTTTGCTGGGGGTGCAGGCCGCGCGGCAGTGGGCCGTTGGCGAAGGGGGCAACCCCGAACGGACCAAAGCGTACATACCGCCCGGCAGTCGCTCGCTCACGGTGTCGGGGCGGGTTGGGTACCAGACCCCACGCTGGACGGTTCACCTCAATGCCACCCGGATTACGGCGGAGGGCCGGTATCTGATGCCCCGCGAATGGGGCCGTGACCCCTGGTACACGTTTCTGACCCGCGAACGTAGCGAAGGTACCGGCGATATGACGGCCCTGAGTGCCAACTTGATTATGACACCCGGTTCCCGGTTCCGGGCCGAGGTTGGGGCAGGGTATTACCACCTGCCCGATGTGAAGCGGTACAGCCTCAATAAATACGGCCTGCCTGCCTACGGCCAGCTGAACCTGAATCTGAACTATGCCTTTGCCGGCCATCTGAACGGATTAGAAACAGGGGTGTTATGGGTGTATAAAGGGGCGCAGGGGCCTACATACAATAATCCCCGGTATGTGTACAACCGGGTTGATATGAGTCAATTAAGTGTACTTGTTAATTACCACCTATGAGTTATGGAGTTTCTTGAACTAATCCGAAAGCCCTGGCCCTGGTACGTGGCCGGGCCATTGATCGGCCTTACCGTACCGGTGTTGCTCCTGATTGGCAACAAATCCTTTGGTATCTCGTCGTCGTTGCGGCATATCTGCGCGGCCTGTATTCCAGCCGGGATTCCGTTTTTTCAGTACAACTGGAAGCGCGAAATGTGGAACCTGTTTTTTGTAGCCGGGGTGCTGCTGGGCGGTCTGGTGGCAACCCAATGGCTGGCTAATCCCGACACGATCGTGATTGCGCCCGCTACTATGGCTGATTTGCGGGCGCTGGGCCTGACCGATTTTTCGGGTCTGATGCCCACGGAGCTGTTCAACACGGCCAACCTGTTTAGTCCCAAAGGGTTTGTGTTTTTTGTGCTGGGTGGTTTTCTGGTAGGGTTTGGTACCCGCTGGGCGGGCGGTTGCACGTCGGGGCATGCCATCATGGGCATTTCTAATCTGCAATGGGCGTCGGTGGTGGCAACCTGCTGCTTTATGGTAGGCGGCTTTGCCATGACCCACCTCATCTTACCCTACATCCTCAAACTGCTGTAACCAATCATGCAATACGTCGAAGAAATGAAAGAACCATTGGTGTGCGATGCACCCAATGATATGAAGCGGGAAGAGAGCCTGCTGGTGCACCTGAAATACGCCGTGGTGGGTATTTTGTTCGGTATCGTTTTCGTAAAGGCCGAAATCATCTCCTGGTTTCGGATTCAGGAAATGTTCCGGCTCCAGAGTTTTCACATGTACGGGGTCATTGGCTCGGCCATCGCCGTCGGGATGCTGTCGATCTGGATCATCAAGCGGTTCAATGTCAAAACCCTGTCGGGCGAGACGGTTGAATTTCACCCGAAGAAGTTCAATAAAGGGCAAATTTACGGGGGGCTGATGTTTGGTCTCGGCTGGGCCGTGACGGGGGCCTGCCCCGGTCCGTTGTTTGCCCAGATTGGCAGTGGCTATCTGGTGGTGATCGTAACGCTGCTGAGTGCGATTGCTGGCACCTGGACCTACGGACTCCTGCGGGATCGGTTGCCACACTAAGCAGTTGGCAACTATTGAAAAGCGCGCATCAGCCCGGCATACGGGCGGTGCGCGCTTTTTTGTGATTCGAGTCAGGGGTGATACTCGTTCGAATATACGTCATTTTGTTGAATATCATCCGGTTGCCTGATATTTGTCACAGCCTGTAACGTAATAGCCGAGTTTCTTTGTTCAAAAAACAGACGACAATGAAAGCGAATATGGGTTCTGCCGATCGGATTATCCGCGTACTGGTTGCGCTGGCGGTAATTACTTTAGTAGCGACAGGTACACTGAGCGGTATCTGGTCCGTAGTGGGCCTGGTGCTCGCTGGCGTATTTTTACTGACGAGCCTGGTTCGGTTCTGTCCGTTGTACCTACCCTTTGGTATCCGAACGAACCGGGTGCGTAAATCTGCCTAACCGATCGAGCCGCTTGCCCTATAGCGGCTGGTATTGCCTGCCCATAATTTGCTGCCTTGTGTGACAAGTGTCACAAAGTTAGACGAGTGGGTCCACGAGCTTTGTCAGAAAACAACCCATCCAATGCGTGTTTTTCTGATCTTATTGGTACTCTGGTTGCCCGGATGCAGCTCGGGAACAAAGCAAACGGCCGTGATCGATATGACGGCGGCCGAATTTAAAGCCGCCCTCGACAGTACGGCCGCCCGCCAACTCATCGACGTTCGCACCGGCCCCGAAGTAAGCGGGGGCGTGATTCCCGGTGCCCAGCAAATTGATATCAGTAGCGACTATTTTGAGCAACAGCTCGACGGGCTCGACAAAGCAACCCCCGTGTACGTCTATTGTGCGGTGGGTAGCCGCAGCGCGCAGGCCGCCCGGTTGCTGGCTCAGAAAGGGTTTGGCGTTGTGTACAACCTGACTGGCGGTATCGATGCCTGGATCGGGGCTGGCTATCCGGTGGTTCCACTACGCTGAGGGTCATGGAACGGTACATTCAGGCCTTTGTCGATGGGTACTCGGGCTACGCCCGGTATCTGGTGCACGAGATAGCCAATCCCGGCTGGCACAACTATTTCTATGCGCTGGTCGGCCTGTCGCTGGCCGTGTGGGGGCTCGAGCTGCTTTTCCCCTGGCGCCGGGATCAGCCGGTGCTGCGGCAGGATTTCTTCCTGGACTTGTTCTACCTGTTCTTCAATTTCTTTCTGTTCTCGCTGGTCGGCTACAATGCCGTGTCGAACGTGGGCGTGCTGATAGTTTCGGATGCGCTGGCGCAGTTGGGCATTCGGAACCTGGTGGCCATCAATATACAGAGCTGGTCGGTCTGGGCGCAATTGTTTACCTTGTTCATTGTCCGCGATTTTGTGCAGTGGAACGTGCATCGGTTGCTCCATCGGGTGCCCTGGATGTGGACATTCCATAAGGTACATCATAGCGTGGAGCAGATGGGGTTTGCCGCGCACCTGCGGTATCACTGGATGGAAACAGTCATTTACCGCGTGTTTGAGTACATTCCGCTGGCGATGATCGGGTTTGGTATCAGCGATTTCTTTGTGGTACACCTCTTTACATTGGCCGTGGGACATTTCAACCACGCCAATATCAACCTACCCCTGGGGCCGTTGCGGTATCTGTTCAATAGTCCGCAAATGCACCTGTGGCATCATGCCGAGGTAATGCCCGACGACCACCCCACCGGAATCAACTACGGCATCACGTTGAGTATCTGGGATTATCTGTTCGGTACAGCCCACGAGCCTTACGTCGACAGTCACCTGAAACTCGGGTTTCCGGGGCTCGACACATTTCCGCGTACCCTGACGGGCCAATTGGGCTTGTCGCTTCAACCCACTTCCCAACCTCATGAACCAAAAACAACCTCTTTGGAAACAGCCGACCTTCCAGCAACTAACACTGGCGTCGCTCACACTCGGTTTGGCCCCCTTCGTGCCCGAACCGCATCTGCTGGGTAAACTTCGCTGGGTGCTGGGCGGAGCCGTGGGCATGCAGCTCGTAGACTGGGGCGACCTGCTCATGCACGGGGCTCCCTGGCTGGGTCTGATTGGCTTCTCGATTTGGTATCGCTTCGGTAAGAAATGATTTGAGTGGGGGTAAATGCCTGATTTTAATCAGCCCGGTTTTGTAACATTTATCACGGAATACCCCCTCGGCATCGGCCACTTTTGGGTAGTTAATTCAACAGAGCAACTACCATGAAAATCGAACAAATTTATACCGGCTGTCTGGCCGAAGCCGCTTATTATATCGAGTCAGCCGGTGAGGTCGCCATCATCGACCCCCTCCGCGAACCGCAACCGTACATTGACCGGGCCACTGCCGACGGCGCCCGGATCAAGTACGTGCTGGAAACCCACTTCCACGCCGATTTTGTGTCGGGCCACCTTGAGCTGGCTGCCAAAACCGGGGCTACCATTGTCTTTGGCCCCACGGCGCAGCCCAACTACGACGCCCACATTGCGCAGGATGGCGAGATTCTGACGCTGGGTAGGGTGCAGATAAAAGTGCTGCACACACCGGGGCATACGATGGAATCGAGTACGTTCCTGCTCATCGACGAAGCCGGACAGGAGCAGGCCATTTTTACCGGCGACACCCTGTTTATCGGTGATGTGGGGCGCCCCGACCTGGCCGTTAAGTCAGATTTGAGCCGCGAAGACCTCGCCGGGTATTTATACGACAGCCTGTACACCAAAATTCTGCCCCTGCCCGACAGCCTTATTGTGTACCCCGGTCACGGGGCCGGTTCGGCCTGCGGCAAGAATATGAGTAAGGAAACAACCGATACCTTGGGTAACCAGAAGCGATTCAATTACGCGTTGCAGGCCAAAGCGAAAGCGGAGTTTGTGCGCGAGGTACTCACCGGGCTGAACACGCCCCCGCAGTATTTTCCCAAAAATGCGGTGCTCAACAAAATGGGCTATGATAGCGTCGACACGGTGTTGAAGCAGGGTACGCAGGCGTTGTCGCCGGGGGCCTTTGAGGCAGCCGCCAATGAGGTTGAGGCTCTGGTGCTCGACGTGCGGGATGCGCAGACGTTTGCGAAAGGGTTTATTCCCAACGCGATTAATATCGGTCTCGAAGGGCAGTTTGCCGGTTGGGTAGGTACACTCGTGACCGACCTGAAGCAACCCATTCTGCTCGTTGCGCCCGAAGGCCGCGAAGAGGAAGCCGTGCTGCGGCTCGCCCGCGTGGGGTACGACAATTGCATTGGGTATTTGCAGGGTGGTTTTGCTGCCTGGGTTGCTGATGGCCGACCGGCCGACACGATCGAGTCTATTTCGGCCGGGGACTTTGCCGACCGGTTCGCTGCCCAACCCGATCTAAAGGTGCTCGACGTTCGCCGTCGGAGCGAGTTTGAGTCGGAGCATGTGGTGGGTGCCGAGAATTTTCCCCTCGACTTTATCAACGCCAACATGGCGCAACTGAACCGGGCCGAAACGTACTACCTGCATTGTGGCAGCGGGTATCGGTCTATGACAGCCGCATCGATTCTGCGAGCGCGTGGATTCGAGAATCTCGTGGAGGTGGCCGGTGGTTTTGCCGCCATCAAGGCAACCGGTAAACTCACACTGACTGATTATGTGTGCCCTACCACGTTGCTCTAAGTGCAACGATTAAACGGGCTGAGTTTGCCAACAGGTAATTACAGGCGGCAAATTCAGCCCGCTTCAGTTTAATAGAGCCCCCGGTCGCTATAATGAAAATCGTTGATTTGTACTACGAATGTCCGCGTTTGTGACTGGCTATGTACTGCGTAATCAGTGACCTTTGTTATTGATAATAACCCACAACCAAGGGGCTCTGAATGGGAGCCCTGCATCACCTGCCGTCATGTTGAAAGGCACCAAGCTGTATAGCATCTTATTCAATAAATGCCCTCGTTGCCACGAGGGGGATATGTTTACCAGTGCAACCGCGTTTAGCCGGGAGTTCGATCAGATGCACACGCACTGCCACGCCTGTGGGCAGCGTTTTGAGCCGGAGCCGGGCTTTTATTTCGGTTCGATGTACGTGAGCTACGCTTTGTACGTGGCCACCATCGTGACGTCGTTTTTCCTGTTTGTTGTGTTTCTCGACGTTGACCCTGTCGACCTGCTGTGGGGATTGTTGCCCGCGCTCGTGCTGCTGACGCCCTTTTTCTTCCGGATAGCCCGGCGTACCTGGATTAATATTTTTGTGGGGTATGACCCGGCGGCTAAAAAAGAACCCGCCCCGGCCGGGCATTGAAACGCCCAATTGACGAACAATAGATCTTGAAAAAAGAACGACCACCCAGCCGGGTGGTCGTTTGCGTTACGGGGGTAAATAAAAACTACACAAAAAAGGATTCGTGCAAGGCCACAAAAGCGCGCAGCTCGCGTTTCATGCGGGTATAGTCGGCGTGAAAATCATCCATCTCCTGCCGAATGTAGCGGTGGTCGCGCCGTAGCCCAGCGGGTACGGCCTGTTTGTTCTGCCAGGATTGAACCACCGTCTGATCGTACTCCTCAATATCTCCGCTAAGTCGCGGAATGAGACGGTAGAAGTGCGCGATATGGCTTTTGAGTGCGTCGAATTGTTTCTGCGCTTCGGGGGTTAGTGCCTGCCGGTCGAGGAGGTCGAACATTTTTTCGAGCAGAGGCAGCTCGACCTGAACAAACGTGATTTCCTCGTGCCAAAGGCGTACTTCGATGTGCTGATGCGACAGGTAGTTGAGTTGTTCGGTTTTCATGCGGGAGTTGGCGTATTGGCGTTGGGTTTCGGAACTTAATTCAGGTTCCGACTGCATAGTTAGCCCGTTGGTCCAACTCATTTCCTGCGCTCCGTCAGCCAAACGGCTGATTCTTACCCGTGCCTGGCTTAGCGGTACACGTCGCGGTACACCCGTACGGCTCCGGCTTCGTCGATGTCCAGAATGTTGTAGATGATAAAAACAGGCACCGGCCGGGGCAGCCGAATCGTTAGGGGTGTTTTGGCCTTGAGGCAGCTGTTCAGGTACGCGGGCGTAAACCGGTTGGAGCCCAGTAATTCGTTGGCCAGCTCTACGGGTTTCTCAACCCGAACGCAGCCGTGACTCAGCCACCGGTTTTCATTTTTGAAGAGGTGCCGGGCGTTGGTGTCGTGCAGGTAAATATCGTAAGGGCTGCCGAGGTTAAACTTCATCAGGCCCAGGGCATTGTCGCAACCCGTGGACTGCCGGAGCCGGTACGGAAACGTTTTCGGCGTGAGCGCGGCCCAGTTTATGGTGGTGGGGTCAACTACCTGTCCTTTGCTGTCGATCACCTGCATATTCATGTCGTCGATAGCGGCCGGATTTCGTTTAATCTTCGGAAACAGCTCTTTCTCGGTAATGGAGCGGGGTACGTTCCAGTACGGATAGGTAACGAGGTCGGTGATGCGGGCCGTAAATACGGGCGTCGGGGTGTTTCGTTTGCCTACAATCACCCGGCTGCTGAGTCTCGTTTCGCCCTGCCGATCGATCACCCGCAGGGTAGCCGACGGGAGGTTCACGATTACCCGTTTGTCGGCCGGAAACCGGTTGAGCCAGCGGTAGGTGTGCAAACTGGCCTTGATCTGCTCAATGGTGAGCGAGTCGCCCACGTAATCGTCGAGCAAACAGCGCCAGCAATACTCTTTCAGTTGCCGGTAGTGCGGGTCGTGCGATTCGAGGGAGTCGAGCAGTGGAGGCCAGTTGCCGCCTACTATCACGCGGTCGACAAGCTGCCCCAGCCGTACCGAATCCATTTGTGGCGTAACACCCTGATACCCGAGCCGCCGGCTGGGCTTCCCCCAAATTACCTCTGAAAGATACGTAGTGAGGCAGGCTCGGTCGGGCAAAGGTGTTTTGCAAACCGGCTCGACCCCGATGCTTTCGCCATACCCGCGCAACCGCGTCCAGTCTTCGGCCGATTGACCTATACTTTGCAAGGGCAAAAGCAAACTAATAAGAAGGAGCAACCGGGTTGTCATGGGAGTTTATGGTTTATCGTTTTTGGTTTTTAGTTGTGCAATGCCTGGCCTTCCTCACTTTTTTACCCATCCAACAAAATTACTTCACCGCCTTCGGTTTCTGCCTGATGCGGTGCAGGTGTCGGGCTGAACTAAATCAGACGGATGTCTAAGCGTGGTCATGGGGAAGCTGGCAGACAGGGGGCAGTTTTGTGGTGTCAATCAACGTTTTGATCACTAAGCTCTTTATCACCATGACCTTCGAACCTGCCACCCAATCTGTTGTGTTTGTCTTGCCCGATTTCCGGCGGGCCGAGCTGACATTCTGCCGGAGCAACGATGCCGACGAGAAAATCTGCGTGGGTGTCACCCCGTCGGGCAAAGCGCGTCATGTGGTATCGACGGCACAACTGGCCAAAGGGAGCTGGCGAGCCCGGCTCAACTGGTCCGATGGTCGGCAGCAATATCAGGAAGAAAAAGAGATTCTGGTAAATTGATCGGGCAAGAATCGCAAAGAACCTGTACCACGACTCTCATGAGAACTATCCTACTGGCAACCGATTTTTCCGAAAACGCCCATTGGGCAATTGATTACGCTGTTGAAATGGCGTTTACCCTGCACGCGCAGCTCGTGATTCTGAACGCGTACGATCCGCTGCCGGCCAATGCACCGGCTCACGAGTGGCTGACCTCGGCCGACGAAGGGGCTAAACAGGCCTGCCTCCATCGGCTTCATGATCTGCGCGACTCGATCAGGGAGCAGACCGGCGGACTACTCCTCGTGGAAGTGGTGGCCCGGCCGGGCGATCCGGCAGCCTGTATCGAAGCGGAGGTACGCGACCGCAAACCCGATCTGCTCGTGATGGGCCTCGTGGGTGACGAACCCTACCGCGCCCGAATTGAAGGCAGCCTGGCGACCCAGTTGATTCCCGAAACGCTCGTGTCCATGTTGCTTGTCCCGCCCGGCACGGTTTACACGCCCATTCGGTCGGTGGTGCTGGCCGTGGATTTAGAGGAGCCCGTTGACGTCTTGACGCTGGGCAACGTGAAGCGGTTTGCGCGACTGCTCGATGCCACGCTCGACATTGTTTGTGTTGAAGATACCCCGACCGACCTGCACCGCTGGGGGGCCGAGGCCATCCGTAACCTATTTATCGATCAACCACACACCTTTCAGTTTTTGTCCGGCAACGACCTGACGGTGGCACTCGATGCGTACTTCGCCCAGACCCGTGCCGATCTGATTGTGCTGCTGCCCAAGCGTCATAGCCGGTTTCAGATCTGGCTCACCGAGTCGGTCACGCAGCAGGTTGCCCGCCAGGCGATTGTACCTGTGCTGGCTGTTGTTTAACGTTTTTACATTTTCTCATTCACTATGAACAAGGTTCTGATTTTAACTGACTTTTCGGCCGCATCAACGCACGCCATCAACTACGCACAAACGCTTTTCGGCGACGTGCCCACTCAGTTCTGTTTGCTCAATGCGTACCCCATCGAGCTCGAAGCCGCCAACGGGGCTATCTACGCTATGGAAACGCTGCGGCAGGCAGCCGCCGACGAACTGACCCAGTTGAAAGAGTCGCTCGAAGCCGCGTCGCTCACACCAACCCATACGTTTGAAATCCGGACGCTGGCCGGCGGGCCGGTGAGCGCGCTGGAAGCCATCCTTGCCAACGAGTCGTTCGACTGGGTGGTACTGGGAGCTACCGGAGCCGGTCGCAGCGAATGGCTGGGTAGCGTGTCGACCGGGGTAATCCGGGCGGCTACGGCCCATGTGCTGGTGGTTCCGGCAACGGCACCCATCCGGCCTCTCGCGCATGTGGTGCTGGCCACCGACGCCAACTTCGTCCGCTCGACCGAATGTCTGGACCCGGTAAAAGGGATACTGGAGGCTAAAAATGCTGATCTAACAGTGTTAACCATTGAGAATCCCGACCGCAAAGAGACGAAAATCGCTCCCGAAACGCTCGACCGGTTGCAGCTATACTTTGATCCGGCGAAGCCGCTGGTGTATTACATTCACGATAACGAGGTAGTGCGGGGTATCGACGCGTACTTGGAAACCCACCCGGTTGATCTGCTCGTAACGGTACCGCACCGTAAGAGTCTGGTCGATGCTTTATTTGGCCGTAGCGTGACCCGTTCGCTGGCGTATCACCCACGGGTTCCTTTGCTGGCCCTGTACGATGCCACCCCCGTTACTCCCGCCAGTACCGACCCAACTGAGGTGCCGTTTGCTACGTATTTGTAAGTGGGCTTTTGGGTTTATAGTATTTAGTTTGTCGTTTTTGGTTAAAAACAGACTTGTATTCGAAACCGGTGCTTCTGTAGGCGGAAAACCCCTACGGGGTAGAAGCGGGTCTGTTACTGAGCTAGTAACAGGGAGCCCCAGTGGGGCAAACTAATTCTGCCCAATTGCGTAAACGCTTTAAAAGGGACTCTGCAGAGAGTCCCTTTTCTTATATCTACTTCTCTATTTCCGTTCCGGTTAACGGCTGCCCGTAAAACTCTACACCAAAAACCGTCGTTAGCGTAGTATGGTCTCAAAGCTTCCCGATCTGATTGCCCAGGGCGAAGGCTCCCGGCTCGAGTTTAAAAGTACCATTTCGACCCCGGCCCGCATTGCCCGGACGTTGTGCGCGTTTGCCAATACGGCGGGCGGCACGCTGTTGATTGGCGTCGACGATGACGGAAAGATGGTCGGTATTCAGTCCGAAATACGGGAGATGCGCAAGATTGAACAGGCCACCGACCTGCTGGTGGAGCCGCCCATCACGGTGAGCTACGAGGTGGTGTATGGCGATGGGCGCCCTGTGCTTGTGATCGATGTGCCGGAAAGCACCGAAAAGCCGCACTATGCCGTCGACGATCAGGGGCGTCGAACTATTTATGTTCGGGTGAAGGATAAATCGGTGCCGACCAACAAGCTCATTATGGAGCAGGACTCAGCCGACAAAACCTTGCTACAGTCGCCCAACGTGCGCACGCTGGTGCAGTACCTGCGCAAGAATGATTACATCACGGCCGACCGGTTGGCCAAACTGGTCAACATCTCCGATTACCGGGCCAACAAGCTTCTTCGGCAACTGACCGAGCAGGGGCTGTTGATTCTCATCGATAAGCCCCGGCCCGCCCGGTTTGCCCTCAAAGTGAATTAAGGTGTAGTTTTGCGCTTCCCCGGTTTAGTACGCGACGCTTGTTACGCACCAAATCGGGTATGACAATCATTGATACATGACAAAGGAAGATATTGCCCACTGGTTTGGGGGCTTACAGGATAGGATTTGCCACTCGCTCGAAACGGCCGACGGTGTAGGGCGCTTTAGCGAGGATAGCTGGGAGCGGCCCGGCGGTGGCGGAGGTCGCTCGCGCACGCTGGCCAACGGGGCCGTTATCGAAAAAGGAGGTGTTGGCTTTTCGGTTGTGCATGGCGAAGCCACCGAAGGTACCCTGCGTCAGCTTGGGATTACAGCGCAAAACGGCGAAGTCCCTACGTTTTTTGCCACGGGCGTATCTATTGTGTTGCATCCGCACAGCCCCAGGGTGCCCATCATCCACATGAATGTGCGGTACTTCGAGATGAGTACCGGGCACAACTGGTTCGGGGGTGGTATTGACCTAACTCCACACTACGTGGTTGATGCCGATGCCCGTTGGTTTCACGAGCAGCTTAAAGCCGTTTGCGACAAGCACAACCCGGACTACTACGCCCGGTTTAAGCCCTGGGCCGACGATTATTTCTACCTCAAACACCGGCAGGAGACCCGCGGTATCGGTGGCATTTTCTTCGATCATCTCCGCCCCGAGTCGCCCGAGCATAAGGCTGAACTATTCCACTTTGTGCAGGATGTAGGCGAAGCCTTTGCGCCAATCTACACGCACTATATGCATCAGAACCGCGATCTGCCTTACGACGAAGCGCAGAAAGCGTGGCAGATGCTCCGGCGCGGGCGTTATGTAGAGTTCAATCTGGTATGGGACCGGGGCACCAAGTTTGGTCTCGAAACCGACGGCCGTACCGAGTCGATTCTGATGAGTATGCCCCCGCAGGCCAACTGGACCTATAACCATCAGCCGCAACCCGGTTCCGAAGAGGCCCGCACCTTGATCCTTCTGCGAAAAGGAGTAGATTGGGTTGGGAAATAATCTAGTTAACCAAAAACTACCTCATGGAAGAGCGCGAAGACAACACGATGTATAAAGTTGTGGTCAACCACGAAGAACAGTACAGTATCTGGCCCGCCGACCGCGAAAACGCCCTGGGCTGGAATGACGCCGGTAAGCAGGGTACGAAAGCGGAGTGTCTGGAATACATCAAAGAAGTCTGGACAGACATGCGTCCGCTGAGTTTACGCAAGCGGATGGAAGAAGCCCAACAGCGGGGCGAATAACAGCTTGGGACTGCCGGTACATACCTAACCCGGTCTGTACTGGCAGCGTGTCAGAGTGTGGGTTAGTGGTCTGCCAACCTTGCCCGTTACCTCCTTTTATGCTGTCAATCTGTCATAAAAAAAAGCCCTATAAGCGGCTGGCATATCCCTTGCAATAGGGGAGGTATCTGTCAGGAATTACAACAGAATTAGACATAACTAAACCAGACTATGGGCAAGATTATTGGCATTGACTTAGGCACAACCAACTCGTGCGTGGCCGTTATGGAAGGTAACGAGCCCGTGGTTATCCCAAACAGCGAAGGACGTCGGACTACTCCGTCGGTGGTCGCGTTTATGGATAACGGCAACGGGGAGCGCAAAGTAGGTGATCCGGCCAAACGTCAGGCAATCACCAACCCGAAAAATACGATTTCTTCGATTAAGCGCTTCATGGGTAAGCGTTACAACGAAGTACAGAACGAAATGAAAACGGTGGCTTACGATGTTGAGCGCGGAGCGAATGATACGCCCCGGGTTAAGATCGGTGACCGTCAATATACCCCGCAGGAACTCTCGGCGCTTGTTCTGCAAAAGATGAAGCAAACCGCGGAGGACTATCTGGGGCAAACCGTAACCGAAGCCGTGATTACGGTACCGGCTTACTTCAACGATGCCGAACGGCAGGCGACTAAAGAAGCCGGTCAGATTGCCGGTCTCGATGTGAAGCGGATTATCAACGAACCCACGGCAGCGGCTCTGGCTTACGGTCTCGATAAGACCGATAAAGACATGAAAATCGCGGTGTTTGACCTCGGTGGTGGTACGTTCGATATCTCGATCCTCGAACTGGGCGACGGTGTATTCGAAGTAAAATCGACCGATGGTGACACACACCTCGGGGGCGACGACTTCGATCAGGTGATCATCGACTGGCTGGCTAATGAGTTCAAGAGCGACGAAGGTATCGACCTGCGTCAGGACCCGATGGCTCTGCAGCGGTTGAAAGAAGCCGCCGAAAAAGCGAAAATTGAACTGTCGAGCGGAGCGTCAACGGAAATCAACCTGCCGTACATCATGCCGGTCAATGGTATTCCGAAGCACCTGGTGCGTTCGTTGAGCCGCGCGAAGTTTGAGCAGTTGAGCGATTCGTTGGTGCAGCGTAGCCTGGAGCCTTGCCGCCGGGCCCTCAAAAACGCCGGTCTGAGCGCCGGTCAGATCGATGAGGTGATTCTGGTGGGTGGTTCTACCCGGATTCCGAAAGTACAGGAAGAGGTAGAGAAACTCTTTGGTAAGAAGCCTTCGAAAGCCGTTAACCCCGACGAAGCCGTTGCCGTAGGCGCAGCTATTCAGGGTGGCGTATTGACCGGTGAAGTGAAAGACGTACTCCTGCTCGACGTAATCCCGCTGTCGCTGGGTATCGAAACGATGGGTGGCGTGTTCACAAAGATGGTGGAGGCAAACACCACGATTCCGAGCAAGAAAACCGAAACCTTCTCGACGGCATCAGATAACCAGCCAAGTGTAGAAATCAACGTGTTGCAGGGCGAGCGCCCGATGGCCGCTCAGAACCGGCAGTTGGGTCGGTTTATCCTGTCGGATATCCCACCGGCACCGCGTGGAGTTCCGCAAATTGAAGTGACCTTTGACGTTGATGCCAACGGTATTCTGAACGTAACGGCCCGTGATAAAGGAACGGGTAAAGAGCAGAAAATCCGAATTGAAGCATCGAGCGGTCTGACCGACGCTGAAATCAACCGGATGCGCGACGAAGCGAAAGCCAACGAAGCTGCGGATAAGGCGGAGCGGGAAAAAATCGAGAAAGTGAACCAAGCTGACTCGATGATCTTCCAGACCGAGAAGCAGCTGAAAGATTATGGCGACAAACTGACGCCCGCTAACAAGCAAGCGATTGAAGACGGCCTCGCGCAGTTGCGCACGGCTCACGGCTCGCGCGATGCGGCTGCTATCGATACCGCACTGGCGGCCCTGACGAATGCCTGGAATGCCGCTTCGCAGGACATTTACAACGCTACGCAGGGAGCTAACCCCGCTGATGGCGCTGCTACTGGCGCGGCCAATGGACAGGGGCAGCCTGCCGATGACGTGTCGGATGTGCCTTACGAAGAAGTGAAATAAGCAGAACCTGTTTCTGGAAAACCCCGCCCCAAAACGGCGGGGTTTTTTGTTGGTTACCTGTCCCGGTTAAGAACCAGATTCGCGCAGTTCAGTTGAGCAACATGGCTGTTCGTGCAGGTAAAGGTCGCGTTGTGGGGTATTGGACACCCAATTTTGGTCCGTAACCAAACAACATACGCTGATGAACACGCTAATTCGGGTACTTTTTCTCTGGGGCACTCTTGCGGCTGTTGCCTGTACACCGTCGGGAGGAGCCGATGCTGGGGGCGAACCGGAACCACACACGACAACCCCGGCGCGGGCTAAGGGGAAATGGGTGTATGGGGGTTCGTTTTCGGCCACCGATTTCTGGAATTACAATGGCTCGTACAGCGGCAAGGCTTTTGAGCAGGGTATGCTCTTCGACTTTAGTACGAATGGAAAATACGAGGTCTACACCATTAACTCGGCCACGACCTACTCGTGCCGAACCGAATCGTATGCGTTTACGGCGGGTACGGTGACGTTTGATGAGGGGGCCGGTTCGTTTTCGATTCGCCCGGCGCGGGGAACCATGCGGGGGTATTACTCCTGTGCCGCGAGCCAAAACTTTAAACGCGATGCGACTGCCGATGAGCTTAAATCCAGAACCTATTATTACGCGATTCGTAAAAATAACCGGGGTGAGACTGTAATGACCATCAGCACTACACCGAACCTGAATGACGGTATGGATCTGACGGCGCTCTGAGCTGTTTAATGAAGTGATTATGAAACGGGGGCGGATCGAGAAATGAAATCTCGACCCGCCCCCGTAGTTTCAGCTCAGTAGAATACGCTTACTTGGTACTACCTGATACCGGAACTAGTTTGGCCGAGAGGTCAGGCGTAGGCATATCGGTATCGAAGGGAAACATGGGGCGCTGAATCCGCTTGTAGGGCAAGCGAAACAAATCCTGATCGACTCCCCCGGGGGTGAGGGCCATCAGCCAGTCGGCTTGCATGGCGTACAGTTCAGGCTCAAGGTACCCGATTTTCACCACAACGACATCGGCTTGCCGTGGGTTGAGGCCGAGCCGGGTAAAATCTTTCTCCTTATGGTAGGGCTTTCGTTTTTGGGTTACAATTACCCGAACGCTGCCTACCTGCATCACTACTTCAACTTCGGCATCCCGGTCGCCGTATTCAATGGCTCGTACCACTCCATTCAGAGGCACCGGCGGAGCAAATCGGGCATCGACATTGGCACTGGCCTTGGCGCTAACCTGTCCACCTACACCGGCGGCAATGGCTTTTTTGACCAACTCCGGGTCTGGGATCGATGCGTAGATAAGCGAAGGGCCGTTGGGGTCTTTAAATGCCGGTTGGTTCAAAATCTGGGTGAGTGTCCAGGTTACGTCGCCCGCCCCACCAGCGGTTGGGTTATCGCCCATATCGCTGATGAAAAACGGGTGTTTTTTGCTCTTGAGCGCTTTGTCGATGCATTCGGCGAGTGGAGCGGTTGGAGCAACAAACGCAAACTGCTTACGCACATCCCAGAACTGACGGGCGAGGGTTTCGGCTGTCTGGGATACCTTGGCTTTATCGTCGCCGGTCACCATGACAGCGGCATGGTTGCGGGGTTCGTCGGCCCAGGCGTACCCGATCCAGATGCCGGCGTCCACAATTCCCGGTTGTCCGTCGGCAAGGGGGGCACCTGTGCGTAGAGGCTCTTGCCGGGTTCAATCCGGGTACTTGTTTTTTCGCCGGGCAACAGAATGGGTACGGTAATAAGGGCTTTGTATGCGGGTTTGCCCAGCCCACTCCGGATACGCCGGAGGAGGTTCACGACGGCCCGTTCTTTGGTTTGCATGGCGTCTTCGTGCGGGGCCATCCGGTAGCAGGTCATCAGGTCTGTGTTTTGGGCGAGCCGCCACGAAACGTTGCCGTGCAGATCCATTGAGGTAGAGATAAGAGTCTGATACCCGATTACCTGCCGGATTCGGGTGATAAAATCTCCCTCGGGGTCGTCGAGTCCCTGCACACTCATGGCCCCGTGAATGTCGAGAAAAAGGCCGTCGTACGGAGCGTATTTGCGCAACGAGTCGAGGGTTTTGTTCACCAGCGACTCGTAGGCCTGCCGGGTGACAGCCCCGCCGGGTAGCGATTTTCCCATCACGGTGGGTACCCATGCGGCCTGTTTGCGTAGGGGCGCCATCGGCATCAGGAACGGATAGGCGTTGAAGACCTCGGGGCCGTACCGGGCATGAAAGGCTTCTTCGTGGGTAACAGCGGGCGAAAACGTGCTCGATTCGATGCCCAGTCCTGCAATAGCAATTCGTGGGAGTCGGCCGTTGGCGGGTTGGGCGAAAAGGGCGGGCCCAACGGTCAGCCATACAAAAACGGCAGAGAGTAGCTTGTTCATGTCGCCAAGTTAAGCGATGGAACGGCTCATTGGTATAGACAAGCTGGTTTGTGAGGGGAGAACTTCTCTGAATGAACCAGATGTGACTAATTGCAGTTATATTCGTGCAATTAGTCACTCGTTAGCTTATGACACACGCAACTGCCCAGGCTTTGCCGGTTTCGTACCCGCCTTTTATGATGATTGCCCGTTCGCGGCAGGGGGTTCCGCGGGTTGAGGTCGATCAGGTTGCCGAATTGGTTGGCCTGACGGATAAGGAGATGGCCCCGATTCTGAATATGTCAGAGCGGAATATGCACCGCCTGAAAGACGAAGATCGGCTGGCCCGCGATTCGTCGGAGCGGCTTTTGTTGTTGACCAATCTCCTGCGTCACGCGCTCGACGTGTTCGATGGGGATGCCGAAACCGTAGCTTCGTGGCTCCGAACGCCCATCCGTGAATTGGCGCAGCAGGCCCCCATTCAGTTGCTCGACACAACCACTGGCTTTGGTCTGGTCGATGACGTGCTGGGTCGGATTGAACACGGGATTGTCGGGTAATTCGCCGGGTTTTTGATGCTGACTGTTTACCGAACCGTAAAGGCGAAATACGTAGCCGACCCGCTTGGGACCGAAGGGGCGCGGCTTTTTGGCGGGCGTTGGAACCCCAAAGGGTCCCCGTTGCTATATGCTACATCGTCGCCCTCGCTTGCTCTGATCGAATCCCTCGTACACCAACCGGGAGTTCGGTACGAAAAACTACCCGCATTGTATCTGTTTACCCTTCAGGTGCCCGATGAGGCTGAAGGGTGTCCCCTCCGAACCTATTCTGTAGCTGATCTGCCCGCGTACTGGAATGCGGAGAGTTATGAGCAGACACAGTGGATTCTGCGTCCCTGGCTCGAAAAACCGGATACGCTCATGGTGGCCGTCCCTTCGGTTGCTGTGCCTATGTCGGTCAATTACCTTATCCACCCGTTCCATCCCCGTTTTGCGGATATCCGGGTGTTGAAAAGTGAACCCTTCCCAATTGAGCGCCGACTATGGCGGGATGGGCAGTGACACAGCCATTGGTTAGCGCCGACCTCCGAAAAGTTTAGAAACAAGCCAGATAACCAGAGCTACACCCAGTAGCAGACCAATGATGCCTGTCCAGGCGCCGGCCTTAAAAATTCCCCCGATAATATCGCAGCTGCTCAGGGTAAGCGTGAGGGCAATCAAAAGAAGAGAAAAGAATCGGTTCGTTTCCATATGTGAATGTCGGTTTGTGAGAACTACAGGCAGAACGGTGCCAAGCCCCTAATGTTCAGAATACTGGGTAAGTGGGCTCCTTTCCAAAGTTGTTACCTGTCGGTTGAGTGATGGGGGGACACTGGAGGATTGTGCGTGTTTGCCGGATTAAACTATACGCTCCAAAAAGAGTCTTAGAGATGAGACCAGAAAATTGCACTCCGCTAAGCCTGACGTATAACCGGGTTGTTTGGTCAGTGTGTGATTACTGGTAGTTAGAAAGGGCTCCTTGATAGGCCTTTTTGGGTCTTTAAGGCGGTTGTTTGGCCGTTATTTTCATTTTACGGAAAAAATTTGTATATTTGTCTATATCGTTCCCTCTACGTCGTTTGTAGAGCGAAATAGAAATTTTTTGTGAAACCCCTCTAACATGGCGGAAGAAATAACCGGTGCAAACCTGCCCGAATCCGACGGTCCAACCAACATCATTCCTATTAATATTGAGGACGAAATGCGTGGTGCCTATATCGATTACTCGATGTCGGTTATCATTTCCCGGGCCTTGCCCGATGTACGCGACGGACTCAAGCCGGTTCACCGGCGGGTGCTGTTTGGTATGGCGGAACTGGGCGTCAATTACAATAAACCCTATAAGAAGTCGGCCCGTATCGTTGGGGAGGTATTGGGTAAATACCACCCGCACGGCGATGCTTCAGTGTATGATACAATGGTGCGCATGGCCCAGGATTGGTCGCTGCGCTATCCCCTTGTGGACGGGCAGGGTAACTTTGGCTCTGTCGATGGCGACTCGCCCGCAGCCATGCGTTATACCGAGGCTCGGTTGAAGAGGATTGCCGATGAGATCCTGGGAGACATTTATAAAGAAACCGTTGATTTTCAGCCTAACTTCGACGATTCCCTCGAAGAACCGAGCGTGATGCCGGCCAAGTTGCCAAACTTGCTGCTCAACGGTTCGTCGGGTATTGCCGTGGGTATGGCCACCAATATGGCACCTCATAATCTCACGGAGGTGGCTAATGGAATTATTGCCTACCTGGAAAACCCAGAGATAACGGTTGAGGAGTTGATGGTGCACGTAAAGGCACCGGACTTTCCCACCGGTGGAACGATCTACGGGATGGAAGGGGTACAGTCTGCTTTCCGCACCGGTCGGGGACGAGTGGTGATTCGGGCTAACGCGACTATTGAAGAGCATAAAGGCAAAACCCAGATCATTGTGACGGAGATTCCGTACATGATCAATAAAGCGGTAATGCTAGAGAAAACCGCTGAACTGATTAATGAGAAGCGGATTGAGGGTATTTCGGCGTTCCGGGATGAATCAGACCGCGACGGGATGCGGATTGTGTACGATATTCGTCGGGATGCTATTCCGAACGTAGTCCTCAATAATCTGTACAAATACACCTCGTTACAGTCGTCGTTTGGTATCAACAACGTGGCTCTGGTCAAAGGCCGCCCGATGATGCTCAACCTCAAAGACATGATCCGCTACTACGTGGAGCATCGTTACGAGGTGATTACCCGCCGGACTGAGTACGAATTGCGCGAGGCTGAAAAGCGTGCGCATATTTTGCAGGGTCTGCTGATCGCTCTCGATCACATCGATGAAGTGATTGCCCTTATTCGTTCGGCCCGGGATGCAGAGGTGGCGAAGAATGGTCTGATAGAGAAATTCAGTCTGTCGGAAGTGCAGGCCAAGGCTATTCTGGAAATGCGTCTGCAACGGCTTACGGGTCTGGAGCGCGACAAGATTCAGCAGGAATACGATCAGCTGATGGTCGAGATTGCCGATTACAAAGACATTCTGGCCAAAGACGAACGCAAGCGCGGCATTATCGGTGACGAGATTCAGGACATCAAGGCGCGTTATGGCGACGAGCGCCGGACACAGATTAATCCTTTCGGGGATGGCAATATCAGCGACCTGTCGCTCATTGCCGATGAGGAGATGGTGATCACCATTTCGCATGATGGCTACGTGAAGCGGACGCCTGTGACGGAATACCGGACCCAGACAAGGGGCGGGGTAGGGGCTAAAGCCGTATCGACGAAAGACGATGACTTCACGGAGCACCTCTTTACGGCAACTATGCATAACTACCTGCTTATCTTCACGGATAAGGGTCGTTTGTTCTGGAAGCGTGTGCACGAATTGCCCGAAGGAAATCGTACGGCAAAAGGGCGTCCGATTCAGAACCTGATCAATATTGAAGGCGACGATAAGGTTCGGGCGGTGATTAACATTAAAACCCTCGAAGACGACGACTACATCAACAATAACTACATTGTGATGTGTACCAAGCAGGGGACTATCAAAAAGACCATGCTGGAGGCCTTCTCACGGCCCCGTCAGAACGGGATTATTGCGATTACGATTGATGAGGGAGACTGTCTGTTATCGGTTTGCCTTACCAATGGTGATAACGATATTGTCGTGGCTTCGCAGCAGGGTAAGGCAGTTCGGTTCCACGAGAGTCGGGTACGGCCTATGGGTCGTCAGGCAGCCGGTGTGAAAGCGATTACGCTGGATGACGAGGAAGCCGACGATCAGGTAGTGGGTATGGTTTGTATCAGCTCGCCCGATACCCAACTGCTCGTCGTTTCGGAACATGGGTATGGCAAGCGCTCGCAGGTGGATGAATACCGGGTGACCAATCGGGGAGCTAAGGGCGTAGGTACGCTCAAAGTAACCGATAAAGTAGGGCATCTGGTAGCTATCCTGGACGTGACCGACAATGACGATTTGATGATTATCAACCGTTCTGGTATTGCGATTCGCACGCCAGTGAAAGATATTCGGGTGAGTGGTCGGAATACCCAAGGCGTTAAACTGATCGAACTGAAGCAGGATTCTATCTCTTCAGTGACGAAAATCACGAAGGAAGAAGAGGAGGACGCTCCGTTGACAGATGGTAGTGTAGGCGTTGCCGAGGCAGGCGATCCATCGGTAGAATGAACCGATGGCCCTCTGTAGAGGTTAATGGTAAGAATACCCTTTTGCGTTCACAATAAATTAATCAACCCTAATTAAGTACAATGAAAAAACTCGTAGTTGCTTCGGCACTCAGCCTGACGGTGCTGGCGGCCGTAAAACCGGCATCTGCCCAGACGAATGCCATGCTACAGTTGCAGAGTGGCACTCTGGACAAAGCTAAAGCCGCTATTGATAAAGATGTTAGCGAAGGTAGCAAGGCGGCCAGTAAGGCGAAAACCTGGCTCGTTCGCGGACAGGTTTACGAAGCGATTGCCCTCGACCAGACGGGTGTGTATTCGAAGTTGGATACCAACGCGGCTATGACGGCCTATGAGTCGTACAAGAAAGGTCTTGAAGTCGAGCCTAACGGGGGTAAGTCGGGTAAAGAACTGAACGAAGCTCTGGCAGGGCAGAAGCTGTACAGTGCCTTTATGAATCAGGGTGCTTCGCGGTATCAGTCTAAAAACTACGCGGGTGCATTGAAACTGATGACTATGGCAGGTGCTATCATGCCTAAGGATACCATGGCCGCTTTGTATGCAGGTATTGCTGCTCAGCAGGCACAAATGAGTGGTGAAGCGAAAGAGCAACTGGAACGGTATGCGGCTAATGGGGGTAAAGACCCCAGCGTATTTTACTCGCTTGCTTCGCTGTACCGGAATGATAAGGAAATTGACAAGGCACTCGGAGCTATTGACAAAGGTTTGACAGCCTTGCCAAACAACAAAGACCTCGCTGCGGAGCGTGTTAATATCCTTCTGGCCTCGAACCGGATGGACGAAGCGGTTGCAGGTATGAAGCAGTTGGTTGAAAAAGAGCCCAACAACGTACAGAATGTAGTAAACCTCGCGATCCTTTACGATAACGCAGCCGCTAAAATGGGGGATGATATTCGGAAGCTGAGCGACGAAGCGAAGAAAGGCGGTACCCTGACTAAGAAGCTGGCGGCTGAAAAGGACGCTCTGGAAGCGTTCAATTCAGAGATCCTGCGTTTGGGTGGTGTGATTAAGAAGAACCCGAAAGCAGCTGAAGCAAAGCGTCAGCTGGCTGAAGTACAAAACCGTCAGAAGGAAGCGAAAGCACGCGTAGCGGAGCTAGAAGCCCAGGTGAAAGAAGAGCAAAGCAAGGGTGTGGATGTTGCGGCTACGGAGAAGAAAGTAGCTGATCTGAAAGCGAAGCAAACAGAGCAGCGTGATCTGGCCAAGCAATACTACACGAAGGCCTTAGCCATTGATCCTAATAACTACGATGCCAACTTCAACATGGGCGTTTTCTTTTATAATGAAGGAGCCGAGTTGAACAAAGCGCTGGGTTCTATGGATATGGCTGAATACAATAAGCGTGGCAAAGAAATCGAAGGTCAGGTTTGCGGTCGTTTTAAGCAAGCTTTGCCGTATTTCATGAAAGCCAAAGCTGTGAAGGCAAACGAAGAGGACCTCAACAATAGCATTCAGCAGGCAGAGAATCTGTTGAAGCAGTATGAAGAGCGTAAAGTAGTTTGCGTAGAGACAAAGTAAGTACATAGGGGATGACCAAAATGGTCATCCCCTTATTTTGAAAAACACTACTTAACATAATATAAATTATAAAACAAATAAATGGGTGTGTTATCCATTCATTTGAACAGGTACTAACTAGATAAGAAAGAGAATTAAGGAACAAGAGAAATGGGTTTTAAAACTTGCTCAGAGTTTTAAAAGTAGAAGAATAAAGATAAAAGATCCAGGAGTAAAAGTTCTAGAATGTTCAGCTATCCAGATCTCGCGCCAGTTTTAAGTTTGTTGCACTTTGTAAGTCATCAAACTTACGAACTACGATGTGTTCTAAAATCACTCCACTCACGGATTCTAAAACCTTTGTTGAGTATTCTATTTTGGTTTGGTTGGTCCAGCTGTATAGCCATTCGCCAGCGTGTAGGGAAAGATCACAGATTTGCATATTGTCGGCTCAATTGACCTTAGCTCGTGATACCGGTTTGGTTCACTAACCAAATAAAAATGGCCTAGTTCCCCAAGCCATTTTATACACTTACAGAATTCAATACCCACAGGTTATTAACAAGTTATCCACGTGGAACACTAATGTATTGTGAAACAGTACATTGGCAAAAAAGGGCTCTGGTGAATGGGAAATGGGTTTTTCCAGGAATATAGTACCTGGACTATTAAGAAGGATTATACTCCTGAAAAGAGCCGTCCGTGTAGAAAATAAGAATACGCTCTACCTTCTTTTTGGTCTGATTTAGGTTGTTTGCAGGCTGAGCAATGGCATCCGTGTAAGGCATAGAGTACTCATCGTCACGTATACCACTAATTTCAGTTCGATTGGTACGGTTAGTCAGTGTATTCTGTGCGCGCCCTATTGGCTCGGGAGCCGCCTGATCATTCAGAAAGGAGCCGCGTAAAGACGGACTTGACGGCGCAGCAGTCGAACGATTGAATGGGGATGGTGAAGGCGCATCATCTTCTAAAATCCATTCAAACCCAAGATCAGGAAATCGTTTAATTATCTTCTGGATAATATCGAAACTCGGTCTATTTCGGCCTGATAAAATATGTGAAATACTGGATCGCTGAACGCCAATTTCATCTGCAAAATGAGACGGAGAGTAGCCTTTTGTCAATAAAATCTGTTTAATCTTATCGTTGATTGACATGTCTAAATGATTAACAAGATGCTCTTGTTGCAAATATAGCTACTTGTAAATTATAAAGTAATGCACTTCAATTGTAAATCTGCTAACTATTTAAAAATGTACTGTAGTTAAATGTAAATTTACAATTGAAGTGTATGTGTTTGTGAGCAAGTTGAACTTTACACACTTACATTGTTTTCACGCAATGCTTCATTCAACGAAGTTTTCAAATCAGTAGATGCCTTACGCTTACCAATGATCAACGCACACGGAACCTGGAACGACCCGGCTGCAAACTCTTTAGTATATGAACCAGGAATCACAACCGAGTCATCAGGTACGTAGCCACGATACTCTTTAGCATCTGGTGTGGTTACGTCAATGATCTTTGATGAGCCCGTGATTGTTACACCAGCTCCTAAAACAGCCCGTTTTCCAATGCGAGCCCCTTCTACGACAATACAACGCGATCCAATAAACGCGCCATCTTCAATAATAACAGGTGCTGCTTGGGGTGGCTCTAGAACGCCACCAATACCAACTCCCCCACTGAGGTGTACGTCTTTTCCAATCTGGGCGCAACTTCCAACCGTAGCCCAGGTATCTACCATTGTACGTTCGTCAACGTACGCTCCTATGTTCACGTACGATGGCATCAGGATAACCCCACTGGCCTGATATGATCCGTACCGGGCAACGGCTGGAGGTACTACGCGTACGCCTTTCTGAGCAAAGTTTGTTTTCAGCGGAATTTTATCGTGGTAGGTAAAGATTCCAACTTCCTGTTCGTTCATCTGCTGGCTAACGAAGAAAAGTAGAATTGCTTTCTTTACCCAGTCATTTACTTTCCACTCTCCCTCGACTTCGGTGCTGGGTTCAGCCACCCGGATACTCCCTGAATCGAGAGCTGCTATGGTCGCTCGAACAGCAGCTATTGTTTCTTCGTTTTGTAGTAAAGAGCGGTCCGCCCAAGCATTTTCAATTAGAATTTGGTCAGTCATTGTATTCAAGTAAATATTTAATAATAGACGTCTAATTAACTCAAAGTCAGAGCTTTATGTTTTTGCACAAAATTATATTTTGCGTTCTTAAGACTGCTTATTTTGAGTTGAATCCGTACCGTACAAATATATTAAAAATATAACTGCCATAGGCTTTGACTATCGCGTAAAGGTGTCAAAAAGCACCAGCGGCCTCTCTCCTGCTCTACCGTATTAAAAAGCTCTACATGACGACGATCATTCCGCTATAGGTATTCTAAGTTCGTATCTGTGGATAAGAAACGTTCCTCTTATAAGAGGTGTCATAGTTGGATTGGAAAGGATTTGTGTCATTGTCTGACTTTGACTGTAGAGTAGCAATTTGCTTGCTACATACATTGGAAAATGAATCCAAACCACAGCCTCTTTCAAATAGAAAGATGAAGCTATTAAATTTATACCAATCCTATTTGATCTGTCTAAGCCGTTTGGAGGGTGAGTATAAATCCTGGTGTATTTTCTGGCTCTCTAACTGCTTAAACTAGTGTACAATACAGGCAGTCTAACAATTCGAAAGTTTATGCGCACTCCCTATTCTATTCATTGAATCAACAAAAAATGAATAACGTAATCGTTTGAGTAAAGCATAATAGAACTATGATTGTGCTATATACTAAGATATAGGAATTCTAAAGATGAGTTGTCTCTGCAAGCATGATAATAAGGGATAAAGACAGCATTAGCAAGCAAAACTCGTATAAGTACTTTATTTAGTAAAATCTAATGAATTAGCATATCGATTAGTAAAACAGTCCTAATTTGCTACTATTTATTAGTAATTTTAGTATATTCAGCTAAATTTATCTTAGTTAAACTAATATTTGCTGCTAAAAATTCACTGTTTTCTTAAAATACTAACTTACCTTTTCCTTATTTTGCTAAATCCTTTTTTATAGATGCTTACTCTCTTGTGTGCTTAGGTATCTAACGAATTCCCCTATATTTGAGCCATAATCAATTTTTTAGTTGTACTGATGGAAAAAATTCGCGTTGCCATTAATGGTTTCGGTCGTATTGGCCGATTGTCTTTCCGGCGCATGTTGGAAAAAGAAAATATCGAAATCGTTGCCATCAACGATTTGACAGATAATGCGACCTTGGCCCATTTACTTAAATACGATTCGGTACATGGCCGTTTTGGAGATGAAATCACCTCCGATAACGAAAGTATTACCGTGAATGGCAAGAAAATTCACGCTTATGCAGAGCGTGATCCCAAACAATTACCCTGGAAAGATTTAGCAATCGATGTAGTACTGGAATCAACTGGCCGCTTTGTAGATGAAGCTGGTGCCGGCCAGCACATTCAGGCAGGTTGCAAGAAGGTAGTAATCTCAGCTCCTGCTAAGGGAAATATTCCAACTGTCGTTCTGGGCGTTAATGAAGATACCCTGACAGGTACTGAAACTATCGTTTCAAACGCTTCCTGCACCACGAACTGCCTGGCGCCAATGGCAAAAGTTCTGGACGATGTTTTTGGCATCGAAAAGGGCTACATGACAACGATCCACGCATACACAGCCGATCAAAATCTGCAGGATGCCCCCCACTCCGATCTGCGCCGGGCACGGGCCGCAGCTTTGTCAATTGTACCCACCTCAACCGGTGCGGCAAAAGCTGTTGGCTTGGTTCTGCCCCAATTGAAAGGTAAACTGGACGGCAACGCGATGCGCGTTCCTACGCCAGACGGGTCAATTACCGATCTTACCGTTGTTCTGAAACGCGAAGCAACAGCTGAAGAAATTAACAACGCGCTGAAAGAAGCAGCAGAAGGACCTTTGAAGGGAATTTTGGAATACTGCACGGACGAGATCGTGTCAATCGACATCATTGGCAACCCGCACTCGTGTATTTTTGATTCAAAATTGACAACTGCCAACGGCACACTCGCCAAAGTTGTTGGTTGGTACGATAACGAGTATGGCTACTCAAGCCGCGTGGCAGATCTGATTGCGAAATTGATGTAATCAGATTCACATACTATTTACAATGCAGAAGGGGCAATCGGTAATTACCGATTGCCCCTTCTGCATTGTAAATAGTTGATGGAAAAACCTTTCTCAAAGAACATGGCTTCGTACTTGGTTTTGATTCCATGATGCCAATTATTCATCGGTGAGTTGTACAAATCGCGTGTACTCACTAAGTCGACAAATCCATTGGTGGGCAGGGTTTCCAGACTATATTCAAAGAACGGAGCATTATCCGTTTTCAGATGTAAAATCCCGCCAGGCTCCAGCAACTCCTTATAGATATCCAGAAAGCGCCGATGCGTCAACCGGTGTTTCTCCTGCTTGTCGCGTGGCTGTGGATCCGGGAACGTTATCCAGATTTCACTTACCTCACCCGGTTCAAAAAACTCGCGTAAGTACTGAATATCCGTCCGCAAAAAAGCGACGTTGTCAAGGCCTTTCTGTAGGGCTAATTGCGACCCACGGGCAATCCGATCTCCCTTAATATCAACCCCAATAAAATTACGATTCGGTGTGTGCTCAGCCAGACCAACCGTGTATTCGCCTTTGCCACAGGCCAGCTCTAACACAAGGGGATTTTCGTTCTTAAACTGCTCGCGTTTCCAGTTGCCTTTGATGGTCGAATACGATGGTTTACCGTTCTCAATTACATTTGTAGCGATTGAATTTTGTAAGAATCGCTGAAGTTTACGTCGTGTCACTATGTTAAACTATTTACTTCTGAAATTATGTAGTTACTGCCTGTTACAAGTATCAATTCACCGTGTTTAGAATCGTAAATACACTGCTCCAGGGCGCAATTTACATTATTAAACACCTTGTAATTCAACTCATTGCCCACAAAATAATGGGCCAACTGATCAACGGGAAGTGAACGTGGTGAATTGGCTGCACAAAGGTAATATTGCGCATCAATAGGTAGTAAATCGATAAGGGGTTGCGGGTTTTTGTCTGCCACTACGCCGATTACAATTCGCAATTGTGTGTGGGGAACAGAACGAATGGATTCGAGCAAATTAACCATCCCAGGAACGTTGTGGGCCGTGTCTAAAATGACCCGTGGCTCCCGTAAAATCGTTTGAAAACGCCCCTGCAATCCAGTGTTCGAAACGGTTCTGGATAAGCCATTCTGCAACGCTTCAACAGTAACGGGCACCACTTCCTGCAAGACCTCCACCGCCTGCAAAATAGCCGGGATATTCAGCTGCTGATACCCACCTAAAAGATCAAGCGAATAGGTATCAACCGTCTCCCCTGCCCCACTCAGATCGGTCACCGCAAGCTGGCGCAACTCGTTTACAACTCCTTTATCAATGACCCTGAACCGCTCCGACGCCCAATAAATAGGTGCGCCCTCGGAGTTTGCCTTTTGGTCAAAAACAGGTCGGGTCTCGGGGAGGTATTCACCAATAACAACGGGCACACCCGGTTTAATAATCCCGGCTTTCTCCGCAGCAATTTTTGGCAGTGTATCCCCCAACACATCCATGTGATCGAAACCAATATTGGTGATCAGTGAAAGCATCGGGGTGATCACATTCGTTGAGTCTAACCGGCCGCCCAGCCCCACTTCGATTATCGCCAGGTCGACCTGCTCACGAGCGAAATAATCGAACGCCATGGCCACCGTTAATTCAAAAAACGAAGGACTGACCTCTTCGATCAATTCGCGGTGCTCGGCCACAAACTGCACGACCTCCGATTCAGGGATAGGCTGTCCGTTGATACGGATTCGTTCGGTAAACGACTTTAAATGGGGCGAGGTGTACAGCGCCACCCGGTATCCGGCTTCGGCATAGATGCTTGCCAGCATATGCGAGGTACTGCCCTTCCCGTTTGTGCCACCCACATGAATCGAACGAAAACGGGTGTGAGGATCGCCCAGATAGGCACAAAGTCGTATGGTGTTGCCCAGTCCAGGCTTCAGCGCTTTCGGGCCTTCACGATGAAATACGGGAAGTCGACTATACAAATAGTCAATCGTCTCGTGGTAGGTCATACTAAACTTAACGGGAACGAACATTAATAACCACGGTGCCCGTTGAAATCTCGGGAACTACCGACGATTTGGGCTGCGGACGCAACCGCTGAATCTGGCGACGATAAAAATCAGTAATGGACGGACTCACCTGTGTCTCCACCACATTCACGGCAACAATATCTCCGCGCTGATCGACCCGAATCCGAAACACAATCTTTCCGCTTTCGTCGGAGGCATCCTTATCAATGCCTTTATTTCCAATGGACCAACCGGCTACATTAAAGGCTACACCGGTACTGCTACCGCCCGGTTTCCCGTAATACTCTTTAGCATCAATCTTGCCATCCGGGTTGCCCTTATCGCCTACCCCACTCCGGTCGTCGCCGTTATTGTTTCCACCCGTACCCGACGCCCGACCAACAGTACCATTCGAGCCTCCTCCGCCCGACGAGCGTTTATATAAGGCATTCGGATCAACGGTTTCAACTTTCTTGGCCGGTTCTGCGCGAGGGGGCGCAGGAGTTGGCTTGGGCGCTTCCGTGCGCTTGGGCTCCGCTTTCTCAGGCACACTCACCGGACTTTCAACCTTACTGGCGATGACAGGCTTCTCGGAAACCGTTTTACTCACCTTTGTTTCGGCCACTTTAGGAACAGGGGCTACCGGTGTGCGCTCCACCCGATTCGTGGTTGTTACTTTCGGATTCGGGCGGTCTTCAGCTTTCTTTACATCGACCGCGTTTTTCGAATCGCTCGGTTTGTTATAGGTCTGGATCGAACCGCTACCCACGGCATCCGTGCCAAAATTCACCTCTACGAACTGAATGGGCGGAGGTTGGGGTATGGTTTGGGAAAGGGTGACCACGAAGAGAATGATCAAAACCAACAGGGTTACCGCAAAGGCCCCTGCAAAGGCGAAGGTTCGGGCTTCGGTTTCGTTCTCGTAAGCTGTGCGCATCATGCCGATTAGCGTTAGTTGGTACTAAAACGCTAAAGTAGGCCGAAATGGTTTATCCCCCACACACCAACCCAACGGTCGTCTATCCATTTCTTTGCTAAACCGTCCAAACGGCCCAGAAACAAAAAAGGCTTGCCCGGTATCGAGCAAGCCTTCTGGCGGTTGTATGACAGTTAAACAGATACCTTAGCCTAAAAGTTTCCATGTTGAAAAATAGAAGGCCAATTTTTCAAACTTTTCATCCCGGTTTCTCGGTACTTTCGCGAACCGGTTCAACCAACGTGTAACCAATATCAACACATACCTTTTTAACTTAACTCGCCCATGCCCTATTTAGTACTTGACTTGGAGATGTCGGGCCCAGACCCGGAGTACAACGAGATCATTCAGATTGGTGCCCTGCTGTTCGACGATAACTGGGTTGAAAAAGGGCAGTACCTTACCAACGTATACCCCGAAAACGAAGAAGCCTTTACCCAATCGGCTCAGAAAGTGCATAACCTTACCCTCGCCGACCTCGAGGACGCCCCCATGATGTACGATGTACTCCCCGAGCTGGAGGAGTGGATCATCAATCAATTAGGGATTCGTAAGCTGAACCCAACAACGGACAATACACCGTACCTCCGCGATGTAGTCATCTGCGGACAAAGTGTGATCAACGATATTCACTTTCTGAAAGAAGCGTACCGGTACGAAAAACTAAAATGGCCGTTTTCGCGGGTTCTGCTCGACCTGCATACCCTCAGCTATTTTGTATTCCGGATTCTGAAGAAAAATGGACAGCCTACCCCAAAAGGACTAAGCTTAGGTGCCGTTGCGGGCTATTTTGGTTTTGAACGAGAAGACACCTACCATAATGCCCTCGAAGATGCCAAACTAACCGCCGACTGCCTTAAACGCCTGTTTAAACTGGGGGATGGATTTGTGCCGGGCGTTTGAACCGACGCCGGAACCGGACACCAAACCACCACCCCACCGCCAGCAATCCGGTTCCGGCCACTACCCTACCTACGTTCTGCATCGAAACCCCCAGCGGATTCGGTAACTGAAGAGGTCCCGTTTCGCCCAGAAGAATTAATCCCGCCCACCCATTGGGTAAGCTTTCGCTACGGGACGCCTGACGGAGCCACGTCTGCTTGGCTCGCTGGAGCGCCAGATCACGGGGCATCCCCTCCGCCAGATAGGTATAGAATAATTCGGTAATCGCGTAAGTGGAGCCACTCGGCCCCCCCAGCAACGAAGTCACCATGCTGGGTACGCCCAGGGCCGCAAATCCCCGCGCCAAACTAAACACGCCCTCTCCTTTTCGGTAGGTACCTACACCGGTATTGCAGGCCGACAAAACCAGCAGCTGCGTTCGGAAACCCGCTCCCCCCTGAAGGTCTGACAACCGAAGCACAGAATCAGCAAAGTACAGGACCGGTTCACGCGCCAGCGTATCCGCATCAGCGTGGGTAAACAACTGCACCACCGAAGCAGAGGGGGCCAATTGCCGAAAGCGGGCTCGGGTGGCGGCATTACCCGTCAGTACGGTAGGCATAAAAAAAGACGACCCAATCCGGGCAAGCGACTCGGCAGACCCCAGAAGGGTTGCCTGTTGTTGGGAAGCAGGCACGGCCTCGAAGGATACAGGGGCCATTCCCACAAAACTACCATCGCTCGACGGATGGATTTGATTCCGGGATTCGGTCAGGAGCCGATCAACCGAATACCCGTAACTAAACGCATACGTATTGACCAGATAATCGACCGGAACCCGCGCCGAACGACACAGGGCTTCGAACGGTACAAACGGCCCATCCGGGGCTACCACCACCCGACCGGGCGGCAAGTGCAGCGGAGCGAGCAATAGCTGGTTTAAGGTTGTACCGGCCTGCACAAACGCATCCATCCGGCTATTCAATTGGGCCGGATGATGCAGCAACGAAAGCCATTGGTCCAAAACAGCCGTGTAGGGTTGAAGTGGCTGACGCACCAACCGAGTGCCCACCGAGCTAACCCCAAGAATATACACGCCGGCATCGCCCACAAAATAACTCACCAGCGACTGCTGCCGACTGCCGAGCCAGGTCACCACCTCCGACAGGGGGCGGATCGTATTATTGTACCGATAGCTAAAATACAGGGGATGCGTTTGGGCCAACCGTTGCAGAAACGAATCCCGCCGGTCAATCTGGGTTAACAACTGCGCCTGAATCCGATCGTACTGCGGGTTTCGGTCGGGCATTTGGGCAAGATCCTGCTGAAGACGTTCAACGGTCTGATTGAGCCGCTCTCCCTCTTGGGCCAATTGCGTCGGCAAAAACTGACGCGCCCCTAATTCATTCAGCTGATCGGTGAGCAAAACCGCCCGGCTCCGTTCCATGAAGTAATAGACCATAGCCGGATCATTACGTCGATACGCTACGTCGATGCTTCGTTCGTAAAGCCGGTGCGTTTTCTTCCGCCAGTACAGTTTGGAGCCATCGCCGGTATGCTCCCAACGCATATAGTGAACCAACCCGTCGGCCAGTTGATACGTACGCAGTGCGTTGGCCAACCCGGCCTCGCCCGACTGCTGCGACAGGGCAAACCCCATATTTTCGAGGATCGGCAGGAGGAATTCTTTGTGGGGAGCCGACCGAATCTGGGTTTGGGTGGGGCATCCATCGGGTCGGCGGGCATGGTACGCGGGCACTAACATCTGGATCGCCCGTTGAAAATACCCAATCGCTTCGGCCCACCGGTTCATTTTTCCGGACAGAACCCCCAGGTTATCGAGCGCAACGGCCCGACCGCTCGAGCTAGGATGCAACTGAACGGCCAGCGTAAGGGTGCGCAGAGCCTCGGCATAGCGGCCTGTTTCGCCCAGAAAATAACCCAGATCCGTATAGTTACTGGCCAACCCAAGCGTATCGGCCAATTGCCGATTGAGGGTAATGGCCTGCCCAAACCAATACTCGGTTTGGGCATATTGACGCTGCCGCTGACACAGCGACGCTTTCACCGTATAATATAAGGACAGATCAACCTCGGCAGGATACCGGCGCCCCACGGCAATGGCACTGTCGATGGCCTGACGGGCCAACACGGTTTGATCCAGAGAGCGGCAGGCTTTTGCCCATTCGTAGTATCCATTCGCCTGCGCGTACGGATCGCCCACTACCCGGCCAATAGCCGCTCCCCGGCGGGCGAAGGTGGCCGCTTGTTCATAATCGCCATTGGTACTCCATAAGTACGCCAGCAGGCTAAACAGATTGGACGACCATTTGCTTCGAGGGTGCTGCTGCGCCAACCGTAATCCCTGCCGACCGGTTTCCCGGGCATCGGCGAGTCGGTTTTGTTGTTGCTGCACATACGCTAATCGATAATACGCTTTTACGAGCGCATCCGAGTGGGCAGGCAGGCGGAGTGTATTCGCCTGTGCCTGCCTGAGTAGGGTCTGTAACCAGGAGATGGCGGTTGAGGCTTCGCCTGTTTGGGCATAGGCGCGGGCCAGGTCGGTCAGGAGCCGAACATATACCGAGTCTTTGGGAACACGTTCAGGCCAGGTGGTAGCCAGCCGGTGCAGCAGGGGTTTTTGAACCGAATACTCGAGCGCACCCAGCGAATCCAGCGCCTTTGGTGCCGGTTGTGCCCCAGCCGTGTTTCCACTCAGGAACACCAGAATAATCGCCGGTTTCCAAACTCCTTTCATGGTTGCTCAGGGTTTCACCCACAAACCGCCCACAATCTGGTCGAGTAGATACAGATCCCGGCGGGCTCCTATCGACCGTAACACCGCTTCCCGCGACGACAGGTCTTTGCCAGCCAGCATAGCACGGGCAATGAGGCCCGTCACGTAAGGAGCGGCAAACGAGGTCCCCCGAAAATCAGGGGTAATATCGGGCGTTTTGAACGAACCAAACCGCCCCTGTCCATCGGAACCGTTTACCAGCACACCTACCGATACATAGGTATCAGACTTGAGCTCACAAACGGTACGTCGGAAGCGGGGACGCCCGGCTTCGTCGTGCTCACCCGTGGGCAGAGAGACCACCGATGTAACGGTAATAACGTGCGACAGACCTGCGCTCGAACAGGCCGGTGCCAGCATAGGCACCCGCAGATCGCCCATTTGATGCCCAATAGCAGGGATGGCAGGTAACCCAGCGGGTGGGACATCGCCCACGTTCCCGGCGGCACAAACCACCAGAATCCCCCGGTACGCTAACCGCTGCAACGATGCCTGCAGTAACGGAATGGTTTCGTCTGTTCCGCAGGCAAATACCCAACTGGCATTAATAATCCGGGCACCTTGCGCAGCGGCATATTCCAGTCCCGAAAGCACATCGAACAGGGTACAGACATTCCGGGCGTCGGCAATTCGAACAGGCAGCAGGTTAGCCTCCGGGCAAACCGACCGGATAATACCGGCCACCCGGGTTCCATGTCGATTAAACTGCTCATCCGTCGGGTCGGCATCCTCCTCCACGAAATCCCACCCCCAGGGCGTGGTCTGGCAGGATACAGCACGCGTAGGTTTCGGATACGCCCCCCCAGCCAGCTGCAGACCAGAGTCCAGAATAGCCACCGTTGGGCCCGACCCGTGTAGGGTATCGGCAGTGACGAGTCCGGTTCCGTTGAACTGTTGACCCGGATACAGGAACCCGACCGCGTTGGGATACCCCTGCCCCCGGCCTACCTGATTCGTATTGCCATCCTGACCACGCCCAATCTGGTTGGTATTCCCGTCCTGCCCCCGACCGATTTGATTCGTATTCCCATCTTGCCCCGTCCCCCGGCCCCTACTCCCCCCTCCCGGGCGAATAGATCCGGTTGGCAACTGCGGATTGAGGGGAACCGTTGCGATGCGCTCACCGGGCGGCAGTGCGTTCAACAGTGTGAGCGACTCATTCGATACCAGTAACACGAGTGCTTTGCCTCCACAATACCGATAGGTTTGCACCTTGACAATCGGCTGGGCATCGGCGTCAGGGCCTGTAATAAGCCGATACTGTTCCCCCTGGCGCAGGAAACTGAGCTCGCTCTCGTCGTCAACCAGGATATACTCCTCGGGTAAAACAGGGGTACCCCGGTATAAAATGGCTGTTTTACCGTAAATAGACCGAAACGTATCGGGTGCGGACGCGAACAGATACGCAGGGTCCAGAAACCGGACGTCACGGAATGGCGGAATCGGTTTGAGAGGCTTAGACGGGTTGGTCACAGGGGTTAATTTAGGGTTTAATGTATACTGAATAATGTAAAATGTAGGATGAAATGGCTGATTGTCAGCAGGCGATACAATTATTCATTATGCATTTTACAGGGTTCATTCACTTAAAATGAATAATGTAAAATGTACAACGAAAGAGCTGATTGTCAACAGGCAACACAATTATTCATTATGCACTGTTCATTGTACATTAAACGTTAAACTCTTCACTCCTTACAGCTGCTCCAGCAGTTCTCTGGCCTCAGCAGCTCCTTCCAAATTCCGACGGATTACGGTCTGTAGCAACGCTTTAGCCAACTTTTTATCATTCGGTTCATTTCGTTTCAACCGAGTGAGGGCTTCGTAATACAAACCGGGATTCGCGTAGAGGTCAGTTCGGGCACTTAACGTCTGGAATAAACCAATGGCCCGGTCGTACTGCCCCCGCCGGAGCGCCACCAAACCCAACTGGGTTAACACGTCACTCTGCGTGGGCTCCCGCCCGTAAAGGTCCGTCAGGAGGGTATCGGCTTGCGCCAATTCCCCCCGGTTGGCCAGGTCAAGCCCCTGTTGCAGGCTGTCGGTACCCGCCCCCATGGTCACGGCCCCCGGTCCCGTATGCCGGGCAATGTAAGAATCAGCCAGTTCGGCAGGAGACGGATTTTGGCTCCAGAAAACCCAGGCTAAACCCAACAGCAAAACCACACTCGCGGCCGCAGCCAGAACGTACGGCCAAACCGACCGTTGAGGGGTAGGTATAGGCCGACCGAGCCACTCGGCACGCCGTTTGTCCTGGGCTTCCTGCCGGGCCTCGCTCCGGGCCGCCAGATAAAACGCTACGGCATCCGCTACGTCCGGGTCAGTTTGCAGAGCCTGTTCGAATCGGGTACGGGCATCGCCGGAGAGCCGATTGGCAAAGTAGTCGTCAATAAGGTTCCAGTCCGTCATACGCACAGGCGACCCGAAGGTCGGTTAGGTTCGGTAGAGTTCCCGCAGTTTATCCAGACAACGCAGCCGACTGGTTTTGGCCACCGCCGACGAGTTATACCCCTGTTGTTGGGCAATGTCGTCGTCCGAAAAGCCATCCCCCCACGCCAACAGCATCGACTGGCATTTTTCGCCCAGCAACCGCAGCCGTTGGCGCAATTGACCAGCGTCGTACTGCGCAATCAGCTGCTGCACCACCGAGCGGGACTCGTCGGGAAGTTGCAGCAAAGCCCCGTCGATTTCGACACCTTGATGCACACTTTCCCGATTAGTCGTTTTCCGACGAATCTGGTCAACACATTTGTTTGAAAAAAGACCGTAGAGATAGGTCTTGAGCGACGACCGCCCTTCGAACCGACCCGAAACCACCTGCTCAATCAGCGCCAGGAGGGCATCGGCGTAAGCCGTAGCGGTTTGCTCCTGGTCGAGCCGGTGTTTGCGCGCGCCTTCGCGAATCAGGTACGCGTACTGATCATACAATCGGTTTTCGGCCTGTCGGCGACGGGTGCCACCGGCACGTAGCTCCTCAATCCATTGGGCATCAGAAGGCACCTGGGCAGAAAACCACATCGGCAAAGAGAAAAGAGACGGATGAGCCGGTAAGTACGGAAAAAGGATACTCGATGTCAAGCCGTTAACGCGGACCGACGATTAAAGGCAGGGCTTACCACACACGCCACGCTATTTTTCCCGGAGTGGCCCAACAAACCGCAGGGTCGTGCCCTCGCCCGGCACTGAATCTATGTCCAGTGTGCCCGACAACGACCGGGCTCGCTGCTCCATGCTGCGCAGGCCATTACCCCCACACCCTATCTGACCAGACGAAAACCCATTGCCATTATCCCGAATGAGTAGCTCGATTCGGGGTTCATGCGGTACCGAGCGGTCGAGCGAGAGCCGAATTTGTACTTCTGTAGCCTCTGCATGACGAACGAGGTTGTGCAGCGCTTCTTTGAACAGCAAAAACAGATCCCGCCGGTACTCGGCCGGCAGTGGCAAGTCCGTATCCGGCGACGGCAGCTGAATATCAAGGGTAATAGCCCGCCCAACCAACAGGTTCCGGGCGGTTTCTTCGAGCCGAAACGCCAGATTCTGCAAGGTATCGTGTATTGAATTGAGATTCCAGATGATCTCACGCATGGTAACAACCACCCGCCGGGAAGCCTGACTGATAAGCGTTAACTTATCTGAAACGGCGGTGTCGGTCTCCGGTATCACAGCCTCCTCTGTAGTAAGGCGGGCAGAACGGACGCCCCCGGTGGTCTCATGGCGCAGCTGCCGACTGGCCGCCATGGCGAGCATACCGATACCACCCAGATCGGCCCCGAGTTCATCGTGCAGGTCGCGGGCAATATCGTCGCGGATGCGCTGGAGCTTCTGCTGCTTGCGTTCGTTTTCCTGAAGCTGCTCGATCAGTTGAGCCTGAATCTGCTGTTTTTCGAGTTCGTTCTGGTTATTGAGCCGGGCGAGTCCGAGAGTAAAGCAGAGCACCTCCAACACGACCCCCATCTGAATATAGGTAACCGGAAACGAAAACGGATTGCTCAGTTGCCGGGTAAATACGGCGGGAATAAAATTAATGCAGAGCGCAAACACACACCCGCTGACAAAAAAGAACGAACCAAGGATAAAATACGAAATAACCGGCTGCCGCAACCGCACAATCCGGGGCACAACCACCAGGGCTAAAGCCGCGAGAATGAATCGGTTAACCGTGTAAAGCAAACTCCGGGCTGCGTCGGAAACACCAGCCAGCCAAAGCACCGTATCGAGCACCGACCCAACTACCAGTAGCGCGGTCATCATCCGCATCAACCGGTAGCTAAACGGGTCTTTCTGCGGAATATTGATGAGCAGAATGGCGAAGCGTATATATAGGATAAACGCAATGGATTCCAGCAGGGCTACCGCATAGTTGGCACCGGGAGCGTAATCAGCCGACGCATAGTCGGAGTCATCGAGCCGAAACGTGATGACCATGCACAAAATGTACAGGGCATACTGCCAGTAAATGGCTTTCCGCTGCTGCACAAACGAGAGCAAGGCATACAACACCATCATTCCCAACATACCGTCGAGAAAAACCCGAAGCGTACCATAAGCCGGTATCCCGTTCATGAATTGACTGTTAGAGGTTGGACTGCTGGAGGTAAGACACGTGTCGACTGCCCTTTAAAGAACGTCAAATTGGATTCTCTACCGCCCCTCTTTTATCGAACGTCATCAGAAACCCGCTTCCAGCAAGGCGTCAATCGCGTCCGTCAGGGTCTGCCAGCGCGTGGCCCAGTCGCCCGAAACCCGCACGTATGCGATGTTGCGCCTATCAAGAGCCGCTTTGAACCGGTCGAACATCTCCTGCCGCCGGTGTCCCAGATCCCGCAGGCCGTCGGCCACCCAGGGCACATCAATATCGAGCAGAAAATACAGGTCGTAGGGCACTTGCGCTTCCAGCTCTGCTAAAACAGGCGGAACCTCGTTCAGGTATATCTCGGAATACAAACCCGTCGTGATAACGTCGGTATCGCAAATGAGCACTTTATTCGCCCGCTCCATAGCCTGTAACACCGCCTGGCTTTGGGCGTGGCCAATTTTCACAATGTCGTCGAGGCTGAATGCGTTGTCGGTAATCAGGTCGCGGGCTACCTCGTGCACAAAGGCTGTTTGGTAGTGGTCGGCCAATTGGCGACCGGTGGTGGTTTTGCCCACACTTTCGGGGCCGTACAAACAAACCCGTTTGGTGAAATAAGGCCGCACTACAACCGGAATAAATTCCCAGTACCGATACGGATGGGTACGAATCTGCGTAGCCGACACCGGCACCCCTACCCGTTGGGGATCAAACAGGATACAGGGCCGTTGGAGATGCTCAGACAAGGGGGCTCCGTACGCTTCCGAACAAAAAAAGGCATCCACGTCCGGGAAACGTTGCCGGATAAACCGCGCCCAGCTTTTGGTAGCTTCGTACAGCGGCAGGGCCGGGTCGTGAAAATCGTCGTCTACCACCACAACCTCTACCCCCGGCCTGTCGGCAAGTAGTGCCCGCAGCCACCGTTCGCGCAGAGCCGGTGAAATGGGGTCATCGGGCGTGACGCTCATAGAAACCGTAAGCCGCTCGCACTGTTTCAGGGCAAAGTCGATCAGGGCGAGGTGCCCCGCATGTACCGGCATGAACTTACCGAAAACCAAACCGTGGGAAAACATGGGAATGGGAAAAGGGAGGAAAGGAAAAAAGGAGAACGTGGGCTAAATAACCTGAGCGGCTTTGAGATCGGCCCGACTCAGAGGCCGAACCTCGCCCGGCTGCATGCCCTCGGCGGTCAGTCCTTTGATAGCCCAACGCACCAGCCGCAACGTCGGGAAGCCCACAGCGGCCGTCATTCGGCGTACCTGCCGGTTTTTACCCTCGTGTAGGGTCAGGGCAATCCAACTGGTGGGAATACTGGCCCGGTACCGAATAGGCGGGTTACGCGGGGGCAGTCGATCCTCAGCCCCTTCCAGCTTCTCGACGCGTGCGGGCAGCGTATCGTACGGTTTACCGTCCACGCTGATGCGCACCCCGGAGGCCAGCTTCGTCAGGGCTTCGTCGGTAATAGCCCCCTCCACCTGCACCCAATAGGTTCGCTCATGCCGAAACCGGGGATTAAGCAATCGATGATTCAAAGTGGTATCACTCGTGAGCAGCAGCAGCCCTTCCGAATCGGCATCGAGCCGCCCAACCGGGTACACATCCCGCGCCAGGGTAACGGGCAAATCGGCCAGCGTGGGTTTATCGCCTTCTTTCGAAAACTGCGACAGCATCAGGTAGGGCTTGTATATAAGGAAGTACATACCACAAAAGTAGTTCATAGTACCCCCTAACCTCAAATCCGGCAGAGTAAACCCAAACGGCCAGGCAAAAAAATGCCCCAGCCGACACACGACCGGGGCATTTTTTTAATGGATAATGAAAAATGTAATCTGTAATATAAAATGAAGAATGTGTAATGTGTAATTAAGCTAACTATCAAGCCGTTCATTATCCATTACACATTCTTCATTTTACATTATTCATTCTTCACGGATTAATCGTCTCGATGGTACCGTCTGGTTTCCGTTTCAGTTCGGTGACTTTCACGTTGCGCAGGTGGGTTTTACCCGACAGCTCCACGTCGTGGTAAAAAATATACCACTTCCCCTTCACCTCGACAATAGAATGATGGGTCGTCCAGCCCGTAACGGGATTCATAATTACGCCCTTGTACGTAAATGGGCCGTAGGGAGAGTCGCCAACAGCATAAGCCAGAAGGTGCGTATCGCCGGTAGAGTACGAGAAATAGTACTTGCCCCCGAACTTGTGGAGCCAGCCCCCTTCAAAAAACCGCCGGTTGTGGTCACCGGCCAGAATAGGCTTACCGGCTTCGTCCAGAATCTGCACGTCGCGGGCGGTCTCATCGAACCGGAGCATGTCGGCGCTCAGACGAGCCACTTTAGCGCTCAGGGCCGGTTGATCGGGCTTACCCAGATCCGTATCAGAGCCATTCGCATCGTACTGGCCCGACGCCCATTTCTGGAGCTGTCCACCCCAGATGCCCCCGAAGTACATGTACGATGTACCATCGGTATCAGTAAACACCGCCGGGTCGATGCTATAACTACCGGCAATGGGTTGGGGTTCGGCTTTAAACGGCCCTGTCGGTGATTTGCTCGTGGCCACACCCATCCGAAACACATCCTGTTTGTCCTTGACGGGGAAATACAGATAATACGTACCGTTTTTATAGGCCGCATCGGGTGCCCAAAGCTGCCGACCGGCCCACGGAATATCCTTCAGGTCGAGAGCAACCCCGTGATCCGTCACTTTGCCGCCAATTTTATCCATCGACAGCACGTGGTAGTCGCGCATGGCAAAGTGGCTGCCCTTATCGTCTTCTTTCACCCCCGCGTCAATATCGTGCGAGGGGTAAATATAGATTCGGCCGTTGAACACATGCGCCGACGGGTCGGCGGTGTAAATATGGCTCACCAGCGGTTTTTCGAGGTATTTACGCGGGGCTTGTCCAAAGCCGCTGAGTAGCCCGGGACCCGCCAGCAAAATGGCTGTCAGCGCAGCCTGTGAGTATCGTGTCATGATGGTTATCGTACGTAGTTAAAAATTGACCACTTCGTGGAACGCTTTTTTGGGTGCCAGATTAACGTCGAACAGCAAAGGGTAATCTTTGCGGTTTTGTACCGGGAAATTGTCGAGCCACGAGGATTTATCCGAGACATTCCAGAACGTCACGCCCGTGATGTCCTTTTTATGCTTCCGCAGCACCGAGAACAGCATCTTGTAGTGTGCGGCCTGTTTTTCGTTCATTTCGGGGGTAAACTCACTCTTATCCGTCTCGCGCCGGGCGCGCCGTTCGTGTTCTTTCGGGTACACCGACACGTCGAGCTCCGTGATTTGCACCTTTAGCCCCAGGCTCGCAAACCGGGTAATCGACTCTTCGAGCCCGGCCGCCGTAGGCTCTTGCAGCGACCAGTGTCCCTGCAACCCAACGCCATGAATAGGTACGCCTTTCTCCTTGAGCCGCTTCACAAGCCCATAAATTCGCTCCCGCTTGCCCGGACTCTCGGTGTTGTAGTCGTTATAGAACAACTGGGCGTTGGGGTCGGCCGCGTGCGCATATTCAAACGCCCGCTCAATGTACTCTTCGCCGATGATTTCGTAGAATTTCGATTTGCGGTAAAAGTCAGTTCCCCCGTCGGGAATAGCTTCGTTGACTACGTCCCAGGCGTACACTTTACCCTTGTACCGACCTACTACGGTTTCGATATGGCTTTTCAGCCGGGCCAGCAACACCTCTTTGGTGACGGGATTACCAGCCGCATCTGTAAAAAACCAGCGGGGGGTCTGGTTATGCCAGCACAACGTATGCCCCCGCATCCGAATCCCGTTCTGAGTGGCAAACTGCACAATGGCGTCGGCATCGGTCCAGTTATAGCGTCCTTCTTCGGGATGAATCGGCCCCATCTTCATGGCGTTCTCGGCCGTGATGCTGTTGAACTGCTGCCGAATCAGGTCCGCTTCGGGACCCGTCAGGTTGCGTGGGGCAACGGCCGCTCCAATCGGGAAATAGTCTTTGTAATAATCCTTCAGCCCTTTTTCGGGCGGCACAAAAGAAACGGACAGAAACAGGGCTCCGAGGCCCAGAAGCGATAAGGGTTTCATAGAAGTAAGGGGTTACTCGTTCCAGATACCAAACTTTCCCATGCGGTAATCGGTGTACGCCTGCCGGATTTCTTCTTCGGTATTCATCACAAACGGCCCGTTGGCTACCACCGGCTCATCGAACGGCTGGGCATGACCAAACAACAGCAGAGCGTCGGTCGTTGCGGTGATGTCGAGCGACTCGCCATCCCGGTTAAACTCTACCAGTTCGCGCTGCGTCACCGCCTGCCCGTTTACGGTGAGCATACCCCGAATGAGGTAAAACAGGATATTCCGGCTCGCATCTACGGGCAGGGTTACAGCCGTACCCGCTTTCAGCTCCACCGTTGCCAGAAACACATCGGTCAGGGTCGAAAACGCGCCCGACTGCCCGACCCAGTTGCCCGACACCAACCGAATCTGCACGCCTTCGGCGGGACTGACGCCTGGAATGTCGTCGCGCTGCAAACCCGTGTAGGCAGGTTCGGTCATTTTGAACCGGGCGGGCAGGTTCACCCAAAGCTGAAGGATTTCGAGCGGGCCACCCTCACGCCGGAACGTATCTGACGACACTTCGGCGTGAATCAGTCCACGCCCGGCAGTCATCCACTGCACCCCACCGGCCGTAATCACGCTCTGATACCCCTGCGAGTCTTTGTGCATGATGTCGCCCTCGACAATAAACGTGACCGTTTCCATGCCCCGGTGTGGGTGCGGTCCGAAGGGCAGCCCGTGGTTGTGGGGCGGGTAGGTCTGGTAACCGTGATGATTCAGAAATAAAAACGGGTCGATCTGCGCCAGTTGGCGCGTCGGCAGGGGTGAATAGGTAATCAGATCGGCAATCGGGCGATACTCGGCCCGATGCACTCGCTTTATGGTTCTCATAGGTATGGTTTACAGTGTATGGTTCTACGTTTTTGTGTATAGTTCGCAGTGTCAGGGGCTGGTTCGAGCAAACGTCATACCCACTCCTGTTACACTGCTCTTCGCCAACCAAAAACTAAGAACGAAAAACTAAAAACTATTTGGTTGACAAACTGACCGAATCGTACACGACTACTTTTTTCCAGAGATGGCTGTGCTTTTTGACAAATTCGAGGTGAATGGGATGTTTCTGATACACTTCCTCATCGGCCAGGGAGTCAAAAAACAAGAGCCACGAAACCTGATACGAGCGGTCGATGACGTCGCGGTTGGTACTCGCGGGCGTACCGATATAGGCCTGCCGGATAACCGGTACCGTTTTCAGCGTTTCGAGGGCGGCCAGCAGTTGTTTCCGGTCGGCCTCGCTATCGGGGTTAGCCAGCCAAAAATAGACGTGGTGCACAAACGGCCGGGCCGGTGCCGACTCAGGGGCAGCGGGACTAATCAGGGTAGCTGCGGCCACCGTTTGGGGTGCCTGCTGGATAAAATCGCGACGATTCATGAAATAGAGTTATAGTTTGTACTTGTTTGCGGGAGAAAGAAAAAGGAAAAAGGGAGAAGGGAGTAAGAGTCGGCTCAGTACTGGACATTAGATGCTGGACATTAGACGTTAGACCTTCCTATATAAAGGTAGTAAGTCTAATGTCCAGTGTCTGAAGTCCGAATGTCCAGTACTGAAAAGAGCCGACACACCCGGAGTTAAACATTCCAGTACGTATTTGTAACGGGAATCATATTTTCTTTTTCCCTTTCACTTTCTCCTTTTTCCCTTTCCTCCCCTTTTTTAAAACCCAATCGAATTTCCACCATCAACAGGCAGCGATGCGCCCGTGATGTACCGGGCCGCATCGGACGCCAGAAAGACTGCCGCCCAGCCAATATCTTCGGGTTTGCCAAATTTCCCCATGGGGGTACGGCGCATGGCCCGGTCGCGCCGGTCGGGGTCACCGTTCATGGCCACCTTGCTCATTTCGGTTTCGATAAAGCCGGGCGCTATGGCGTTGACCCGTACGTTATGACCCGAAAACTCGGACGCCAGCACTTTCACCATGCCCTCCACCGCCGATTTTGACGCTGCGTAGGCCACCACCCGGTCGATGCCGTAATAAGCAGCCATCGATGAGATCATGATAATTGACCCCTGCTGCCGGGCTACCATCCGCCGACCACACGCCCGGGTCAAGGCAAACACGGCGTTTAGGTTCGTCTGGATGATCCGGTTGAAGTCTTCGTCCGTCACTTCGAGGGCCGGTTTTTTCAGATTGATGCCGGCATTGTTCACCAACACATCGATAGGGCCATAGGCGGCTTCCACCGTTTCGACGAGCGCATCGAGGGTGTCGAGCTGGGTAACGTCGTTCACGTAATAATGGGCCGCGTTCTGGGCGGGGCCCTCCCCGATGGCCGCAATGGCCTCGCGCAGAGGGGCTTCCCGTCGGCCGGTAATTAGTACCGTAGCACCAGCCGCCACCATGCACCGGGCCATATCGAACCCAATGCCGCTGCCACCACCGGTAATCAGGGCCACTTTGCCTTCGAGTGAAAAAGCGCCGGGGCCAGTTTTGGCCGAAGCCGCAGCGGGCACATCAGCCTGTAATTCGGATACTTCCTGCATTATCGTAATTGGTAAATGTCAACGATTCGTTTGACCTCTTCAAGCGAGCGGTCGGGGGCTTTGAACGGAGCCGGAATAGGCCGCCGGGCAAACCGCCCAAAATACAGCACACAGGCATCACGCCACCAGATAGCCTCTTTCTGTTGTACCGCTAGTCGGCCAGCCACATCGTCGAACTGTTCGGGGTCGAGGGCGGGCTTCATCTGTGCCCACTGCTGCTGCATCCAGCGCACCGAGTCGGCACCGGTATAGTACCGGACGCACAGCTCATCCCAAAGCGAACGACCCGTTGACAGTGTCTGGTTCCAGGGCACATGATGAAACCAGAGCAAATACGGCAAAGGCGTGGTTTGGGGGTTTTCCCACTGCTGTTGCACCTGGGGGGTGTACAGGCTTAGGGCGTTGCTCCCCGTAGCGGTGCGGTTAAACCCAACCCCAACCGAGTCGGCCCGGTGGTAGTAGGTATGCCGCCAGTCAGGCCGGGGGGCTTTGTCGAGCCAGGGTTCGGGGCCGTAGTGGATTCCGTAGCCCATAATATGGTGTAATCCCAACGGATTGGTATAGTTCACGTAAATCTCCCGCGACCGCATCATCAGATCGGTAATAGTCTGTACCGCTTTCGGTTGCCGGGTGAGGGTCATTTGCACCCACTCGCGGGCAATGCCGTCCGACGGAAGGGTATGATCCCAGGCGAGCCGTCCGAACGCGTACCAGTTGGCCTGTCCCATGGTGTGGCCCGTCCAGTTGCGGTCGGAGCCCGTGTTGGCGACCCCGGCCATAGCGGTTTGTTCATACCCGTGCAGACTCCCGTCGATTACCTTCGCCACCGTCGAGCCAGGGCCTTTCACGTGGGTGTCGGTGTCTAAGCACTCCTTGAACATCGGGGCTTCGTACACCATGTGCGTAGCAAAGCCCAGGTATTCCTGCGTCAGCTGAAACTCCATAGCGAGGGGCGTTTTGGGCATGGCCCCGAATAAAGGGGAAAAGGGCTCACGAACCTGAAAATCAATCGGGCCGTTTTTCACCTGTACAATCACCTTCGGGTGGAATTTACCGTCGAGTGGGGTAAACTCTTCGTAGGCCGCCCGGAAACGGTCGGCATTTTCGGCGGGTTTGTACACAAACGACCGCCAGATGACCACTCCGTCGTGGGTACCGAGCGCTTCGGCGAGCATATTGGCCCCGTCGGCATGGGTGCGGCCGTAATCCTGCGGACCGGGCTCCCCTTCCGAATTGGCCTTCACCAGAAACCCACCGAAGTCAGGAATTTGGGCGTAAATCTCGTTTACCTTCTCGGCCCACCACTGCCGAACGGCCGGATCAAGCGGGTCGGCCGACTTCAGGGCGGGTTTGCCCGGCCCGTTCACTACCTTGGAAGCCGGGAAGTAGACCGACAGGTACACCCGAATACCGTAGGGGCGGAACACATCGGCCAAAGCCGCTACCTTTTTAATATACTCGTCGGTCATGAACCGGGGACTGGCGTTGACGTTGTTTACCACCGTGCCGTTAATCCCCAGCGATGCATTGGCGCGGGCGTAGTCGCGGTAACGCGGGTCGATACGTTCGGGCAACTCGTACCATTTCCAGAGCGACGAACCGGCGTACCCTCGTTCGATGGTGCCGTTGACATTATCCCAGTGGTTGAGCATTCGGAGCTTCACTTTCGGGTTGCTGGTTACGGACAGATTGGCCACCGATGCACCGGTCTGTACCTGCCGTAACAAGGCAAATGCTCCGTACAACACACCCGACGCGCTGTTGGCACTTACCACCAGGTTATTTCCACGCGATGCCAGTCGGTAGCCTTCGCGGTTAAGGGCGGGGTCGCTACCCACCTGCAACACAATACCGCCCGTTCGGCCAGCGGCCGAGCCAATGACCGGCACCGGTTTGCCCAGTAACCCCTGCAACCCGGCCTGTAATTCGGAGGCCGCCGTTCGTAGCACCGGGTCATTTCCCGAAACGGCAATAAACCCGGCCGACCGGGCATAGTTGGCCCGTTGAGTAGCATCGGGCAACGGATCGTACTTAAGCCAGAGCCGATACCCATCATCGGCACAAACCACATGGCTCGCCAGCAGCAAGCCCAGAAGAAGTTTCTTTATCATAAAGCGTGAAAGAGTGAAAGAGTGCGGGCCGTCGCTCCGGCGCACCGGTTTGGCAATGCGTGATGCGAAGCCCGGCGACCTTAATCCAAACCAACCAACAGGCTCTGCTTAAATCACTTATAGCGCAATCAACCAAAAACTAAGTAACCAGACTGAATTAAATGTATAATGAACAATGTAAAATGTATAACGAAATGGCTGATTATCAGCAGGCAATACAATTATTCATTATGCATTTCACCTTGTTCATTCACTTATAAGCCAAAAACTACACCCCCAACCCCCGACGGATACCCAGTTCCAGACCACGCAACTCGGCGAGGCCACGCAGGCGTCCGATGGCCGAATAGCCGGGATAGGTTTTCTTGTTTAAATCGTCGAGCATCTGATGTCCGTGGTCGGGCCGCATCGGGATGCTCGTTTCGCCAAGGCCAGCCTCAGCGCGCCGTTGCTCTTCGAGTACCAGCGCCTTCACCACCGCGTACATGTCTACGTCGCCCGCCAGGTGGTCGGCTTCGTGAAAGTCGCGGGGGCGGGTTGGTGGCCCCTCATTTTCGCGCTTAGTTGTACGGAGATGGATAAAATGGATGCGGTCGCCCCAGCGTTGCACCATACCGGGCAGATCGTTGTCGGGTCGCACACCGAGCGAGCCGGTGCAGAACGTAATGCCGTTGGCCCGCAGCGGGCAGGCCTCCATCAACTGAGCCAGATCGGACTCGGTGCTGACCACGCGGGGCAGACCAAGCAACGGAAACGGTGGGTCGTCGGGGTGAATACAGAGATTGACGCCCACCTCGGCCGCTACCGGGGCCACTTCGGCAATGAATGCGTACAGATTCTGCCGCAGTTCGGCATCACCAATGGCCGCGTACCCATCGAGCAGGCCCTGAAACGTTTCGAGCGAAAACGCTTCTTCGGAACCGGGTAGCCCCAGTAGTACGACCGATGTGAGCTCGGCGATGGCCTCGGCCGATAATTGGGCGTACCGGGCGCGGGCCGACTCGATAACCTCGGGCTCGTAGGCCGCTTCGGCACCGGGCCGCCGGAGAATACACAGGTCGAACAGGGCAAAGTCTTCCCAGACAAACCGAAGCCCGCGTGAACCGTCGGGCATTTCGTAGTGCAGATTTGTGCGCGACCAGTCGAGCACAGGCATGAAATTATAGCAGACGGTTCGGATGCCGCACGCGGCCAGATTCCGAATCGACGTTTTGTAGTTTTCGATAAACCGGTCACGGCCGGGTCCCTGTTTCTTGATGTCTTCGTGGACGGGCAGGCTCTCTACCACCGCCCAGTGCAGGGGTGTGTACCGGGCATTGTCGGCCTCGACCAGAGCAATACGCTCGCGAATAGCCGCCACCGACCACACCTCCCCGACCGGAATCTGATGCAGGGCCGTTACGACGCCCGTGCACCCTGCCTGCCGAATATCCATGAGTGACACCGGGTCGTTCGGCCCGAACCAGCGCATTGTTTGTACCATTCCCATTCTTTACGATCAATAACTCCGTTAATTCACCTGTTTCGGGTTGCCAACCGGTTCACTTCCGGTCCCGGCGACGGGGTTTTCCCGAGCTACTCCCCATTGTTTCACCTTTGCCAACGCCCATGTACCGGTCGGCAAACGCCAGAAACGTGGGCCAGTTAGGTCCGGTTGTATGGCCACCACTATGCTGCCGAAAGGCAATATCTCCGTCGACCAGGGCGGTTTCGAGGGGCGGAAAGGCCTGTGTACCAAGCCCTTTTTTACCCAGCAACTCGTACACCGGTCCGGCGTACGCGCCCCCCAGAAACATCCCCTTCGCATCGACCCACTGCCCCTCTACCGTGGGTGAACCCGAGCTAATAAATACGGGGCGGGGTGCACAAAGGGCGACCAGTTCGTGGGCATCCACGGGTAAATCGTTGGGGGTCAGCGGGCCAGCATACTTGATAAAATTTCCCGCCATCCAGTGGTATTCGGCCGCAGAAGCCACGTTCTCGACCTGCTCGCCAAACGTGCGCCGGTGAATCTTAACGCCCCCCTCGCCCGACGACCCGATAAACCCGATGGCAAAACGGGAATCGTAGGCCATAGTCACAATGGCCGCTTTGCCGTAGCGCGAAAGCCCTTCGATGCCTACCTGCCGGGCATCAACCGCCTTATCCGTTTCGAAATAATCGAGCGCCCGGCTGGCCCCCCAGGCCCAGGCTCGCAACGCCCCCCAATCGTCGGGTTTCCGGCGCCCCCCTTTGTTCATAAGGCCAATGATGCCCTCGGTAAGCCCCGCGCCATTGTCGGCCTGATAGCTGGTGGGGTAGATAACAGCGTACCCCCATCCTTTAGCCAGCAATTGCTGCTGCCAGCTCGGAACAGCCGGGGCCGTAGTAGAGGCTGGCGGTTGCGGGGGCCGAAACCCCGGCGGAAATCGAAAACCGTAACTCATCATCACGGGCACAGGGCCGGTTGCTTCGGCGGGAGTTGCCAGCATCAACTCAATTCGAACCTGAATGGCCGGGTACCGCGTATTATCGACATGCCCTATCAGCTGCTTCAACCGAATCGGGAACGACCCATTCACGGTGTCTTTGGTACTGACAACCTCCCAACGCACAGCCGGCGTATCGGCGGGCACCCGGCCGTACACCTCCCGGTCGAAGTCTTCCACCAGTTCGGGTCGGCGCTGCTGCCACCACTGACGGGCCGATGTGACCTTTTGCCCGTTTTTGAGCCGGAGCGGATCAGGCAGGGCGGTGTAGGTGGTGGCTTTGCTTTCGTCGACGTTCGCGGCATTGGGTGCCTGCGGGTTTCCCGAGGGGCCCGGTCGTAGCTGGGTAATCCCCAGTAAGGCCAGCATCGCCCGGTGATCGGCCTGCGTCAGTCGCCCTTGCCGCGCCAGCAGACTATCCTGCTCGGGTGTACGCGGGCCAAACTGCCCCCAACTGCCTGTGGGAATCAGGAGCACCCCAGCCGACAGGATACCCGCTATGGTTTTGGAAAAGGTATGCATAGGCTATTCTAAACGTCTTGAAACAAATACTTACCGGCTTGCGGGCAACTGTGCGCTAAACGGCGACGCGGGCAGGCCCTCGCGGTTGTACAGGTTAGCGCCCTCGGGGTTGTCGGCCCACGCATACCGAACGGCTACCGGCCGACGAACGGCGTCGTGCCAGACCTCCACGGTATTTCCCCGTATCCGGGCGTTGGCCCACAGGTAAGGCCCCAGTTTACCATCAGGGCCCATCGCTGCTACGGCAAACTGCTTTAGATCAGGGGTGTTACGGCTCACTAATCCGCTGCCCGTTTCCCGGAACCGGAGCACCAACCGGCCCCCTTTAAGCCGCATCGACTCGAATACAGGGCCACTCGTTACGCCTGTTTTATTGCCGTACGCAACCCGTTCGGCAGCCAGCGCGAGCCGTTTGCCCACGTCTGCTTTGTTCAACGGGTGAATATCATTCCACTCGCCCAGGTCGATGGCCACGGCCATGCCGGTATTGGGAAGGGCGAGGGTTTGCCGCTGTCCCTCCCGCAGTTGCGCCCACTCACTGTCGACGGGATCGTTCTGCACAGGCAGGTAATTGGCTAATTGTACAAACAGAAATGGGAACGGAGTCTGCGGAGTAGCGCCCTGCCAATGCCCGCGCCAGTCGTTGATAACGGCCGAAAACAGATCCCGGTACTCACCCGCCCGGCTTACGTTCGACTCGCCCTGATACCAGATCACCCCTTTAAACGCATACGGCAGCAGCGGGGCAATCATGCCTTTGTACAGGCCGCCGGGCATGTACTGAAAAAACGTTTGAGGCAGCAACGGCTGAGCCTCCGCCCCGACCTGATACTGCCACGAGCCTTTCAGATCAATCACCTGCCCCCCTACTTCGAGCCTATACGGTTTGTCGGGCGTAAAACCACCCCGCCCGATGTTGTTGATCACCCGCACCACAAGGGTGTTTTTGCCGGGGCGCAGCCCACCCGCCGGCACATCGTATTTGCGCGGGGGGTACTGGTAGCCAATCGTGCCGACAAACGAACCATTGAGGTACACCGAATCACGGTCGACAATAGTCCCCAGCCGCAGCCGGGCGGGTTGCCCGGCGAGGGAAGCCGGTACATCAAACTCTTTGCGGAACCAGACCACCCCATTCAGGTTTTTCAGGGCCGGATCAGATTCATCGGCCCAGTAGCCGGGCAGATTCATCCGGGGCCAACGGCTCGCATCGTAGGTCGGGTCGAACCAGGGTTGCGCGCCATGCCGCCCTTTGTCGGTTTGCCAGATTTGGGTGTACCAGGTCCGGCTCCGGGCATCGTCGGCCTGCCGAATCCCGGCCACATGGGTACTATCGGCCATTTTTTGGGCAACAGCCATATGCGTCGGAAACGCGTTCAGGGCCTCGTCACTCAGCCAGGCCTCAGCGGGCGACCCGCCCACACTCGCTTTGATGAGGCCAATGGGCACGCCATATTTTTCGTGTAGCGATTTGGCAAAAAAGAACCCCACCGCCGTGAATGCCCCAATCGTTTTGGGCGTTACGGCCTCCCAACGGCCGGGTGGCACGTCGTCCAGCGCAGCGTTAAACGAGTAGCGGGTGGGTACGTTGAACAGTCGGATATGCGGGTAATTGGCCGTCGCCATCAGTTCAGCGTACAGATCCACAACCCGGTTCATGGGTAACTCCATATTCGACTGGCCCGAGCAAAGCCACACATCCCCCACCAGTAAATCATTCAGCTTGAGCGTGTTTCGCCCCCCAATGGTCATCGAATAAGGTCCGCCCGCCCGTTGCGCCGGGAGTTGAACCCGCCAGGTCCGGTCGGGGCCGGTGGTGGCCCGGTACGATTGCCCCGCCCACGAAACGGTCACGACTTCGCCCGGATCGGCCCAGCCCCAGATGTTCAGCGGCACGTCGCGTTGCAGAACCATGCCATCTGTAATCAGTTTGGGCAGCCGAACATCGGCCCAGGCGGGCATCCCCACCAGGCTAATTCCGGACAACCAAAGGGCCAACAGGCGTATCGTGAACAGTTGCATACAGTCGCTCATAAAAACGAGAACACACTTCCCACCGAACCAGCGGGAAGTGTGCGATTAATTACCTATGATAAGTCTGTGTAAGGAAGCATATTCCCCTTATTCTTTACCCTGCAACCCTTTGAGCATACCGGCATAAGCCGGCTTTTTGTTGTAATCCTTATCCCAAAGAGTAGGAAAATCAGTACGGCCCTGCGAGAGCACAATCCAGCTGTCTTTATCCGTGACGTTCCAGACCGTGACCCCATAGCGCTGATTGGCCGGCACGTTGCGGATGTACGAATTAATGATGTAGTTGTACATAGCCGCCTGGTAGTCCAGCCATTGGGGTGAATTCTGAAAATCAGTCACATTATTCGGATTCACCCGCACGTCGAGTTCTGTAATCTTTATTTTCAGGCCCGTAGCCGCCAATTTCTTAAACATCGACTCAATGCCCGCGTAGGAGGTGTTCCAGTTCACGTGCATCTGCGTACCAATGCCGGTGATCGGCACTTTCTGGGCCTGTAGCTCTTTTACCAGCCCGATAATCGAGTCAAGCTTGGCCGCATTCGACTCCAGGTTGTAGTCGTTGATGAACAGGTCGGCGGTTGGGTCGGCCTGATTGGCGTAGGTAAACGCTTTGGCTACGTAGCTGCGGCCCATAAACTGCGCCCAATAGTAGGTATCGCCGGTTGATGCGCCCGTCCGAAATACAGCGCCATCGGTGTACGGCTCGTTCACGACATCCCAGGCGCGAACTTTGTCTTTGTAGCGGCCCACCATAGCCTGAATCCAGGTTTTCAGGGCGTTGTCTACCCGGGTAGCTACCTGTCCCGACGTCGGGGGTGCTCCGGCGCTGGCATCTTCAACCTTCACGTTATCAATCAGGTACGTACCCGCACCATTGAAGTGAAGTTTGAGTTGTGGGTTGGTTTCGCCCACCGTCACGTTCCAGACATAGGTCGCCCAGGCGTTGGTCGAAAACGTCAGCTGGTTTTCGGTGTAGGCCGTATTTTGCAACACCAGCTTAAACTGTCCGCTGCCCGACAGGGCTTTGACAGATACACTTACCCGGTACTGCCGACCGGCCACGGCCGTAAAGCTGGGCCCGAGCGACTGCATGTCGTAGGCATTGGCACCGGGTGTGGTTACCGTCACTCGCAGCGCCCGCCGACTGCCGGTATTAGGCTCTACATCAGCGGTTTCGGCCGAGTACGTCCCCACGGCATTGCCGCCCACCAGGTTGTTCCAGTTGGTAAACGTGTTACCACTGCCCGCTTCAAAATCACCGTTTTCGATCAGGTTGACCGGGTTACTCGATACAGCCGTGCTGGCCAGTGAGCGCAGGTAATCCCCATTGTTGTTCTGGTGCCAGGCCAGTACGTGTCCGTACACGGGCATACCCACGAGGTTCACCAGCTCGTCGGTCCGGGTAAAGTCGATGGTGCCGTTGTTGCGTACCATGGCCCCGTGCTTCATCTGGTATTCAAAGGTCACATTGTCGAATTCCGACTTCACGAGGGCCGCGTATCGCGGGTCGTTCTTCATCAGATCGTACGCAATGGCCACCCCCACGGGAAAATCGGCGGCCTCCTTCAGCGTACCCGTCACGTCGGTCGGGTTGTAGCTCAACTGCCGATCGGCCGCCATGTCGATCGGTTCACAGGCCGTCAGGGCAACTACCGACAGGGTAGCCAGACAGCCGACAAGTTTGTTGGAAACGTACATGGAGACAAGTTATCTGGAGTACAAAGGTTGCGGCCGGAATCAAGGTAGTTCCAGCGTCCCGGCCGCAAGCCCAACCACTAATTATAGCCAGGATTTTGTGGAAACTTTGGTCCTGTCGTTGTCAGGTCAATCTGTGACTGCGGAATGGGCCGCAGCAGGTGGAAATCCCGGAAGCCCGGCGTTGGGTTGTACTGTTCCAACCGGCGCTTGAGGCTCTGGGTCCGCACCAGATCATGCCAGCGGGTATTCTCGCCGTACAACTCGCGGGTGCGCTCATCGAGCAGAAAATCAATCGTAGCCTGCGATGGGCTGATGGTCATGGCCGTAGCGGCTGCCGCATTCTGGGCGGCCGTGTTAGTGGCCTTGAACGCGGCCCGCTGCCGAACGGCATTGATCATGGCCGCGGCTTCCTGCGGTTTGTTATCCTTAATATAAGCCTCAGCCGCCAGCAGGTAGGTATCCGCCAGACGGAACAGAATGATAGGCCGGTACGACGACTCGTTGACCGTCAGGCGATTCACAGCCGCGTGCTTCGTCATGGTCGGGTGCAGGTCGGCGGTGTACTGCGACGGTGCCAGAATAACCCCCTTGAACGCCCGACGCTGAGCCTCAGTCACCTCTACGCCCGGCATCCAGATGGCCGTATCGCGACCGGCCACGAGCGACCCACGCGAGGTTGTTACGGGCGTGGTGCGGTTGAAGATCCAGGCCGACTGGAACGTTTTGAAATACCGCGAATCATTGTTGCGCTCGCCAAACGCCGTGTTGAGCGTATAGTTCGTGGGGCGGAATCGGCGGAATGGCCGACCGTTGCGGGTGTCGCGGTCCATCACAGCGATCGAATTGGCCGGTGCCCCCGAAATACCGAAGTTAACGTTCAACGCGTTGGTGTACAGCGATACCCAATAGAAGTTAAGCCGATTTTCTTTGTTGCCGTTGGCAATCTGGGGCGAGTTGTTAAACTGGCTTTCGGCATAGCTCGGGTCGGTATTCCGGTCGATCACAAAAATGGACTCCCGGCCGTATTCGTTGCCTTCGCGGAACACGTTCGCGAAATCCTGCTCCAGACCCAGCCCGTAGGTTGCCTGATTATCGATCAGCTGACGGGCCGTAGCGGCTGCCGTCGCAAAGTCAGACGGTTGAGCCGCTGCCGACCAGCCGCGGGTTAGGTACACTTTTGCCAATAAATGGAGCGCGGCTGGTTTGGTAGCCCGGCCTTTCGATTGGTTCGAAGTGGCGGGTAACTCCTGCACGGCTTCCGTCAGGTCCTTAATCATGGCCGCGTACACCTCGGCCTGCGGAGCGCGGGTAGCCGACGTGGTAGGGACATCGATAAAGCTCAGGCTCAGGGGGACATCGCCAAAATTGCGCACGAGCTGGAAGTAATAAAACGCCCGTAGAAACTTAGCCTCAGCCAATAATGCCGTCCGACGAGCCGGGTCGATAGCGGCTGAAGGACCGAATTTGAGCACCCCGTTGAGGTTGTTGATGGCCTGGTAGCTGTTGTTCCAGATCGAGGCCACCTCCCCTACCGACGGCAGAATGTTGTTATATTCAAAGAAGGTCCGGTTGCCGTCGCTGGCCCCCAGAATTGACTCGTCGGTACCCGCGTTTTCGGTGTACGTGTAGCCCTCTGAGCCCCAGAAAAAGCGGGCAATCGAATACGAAGCGGTTACGCCCCCTTCCAGACCACCGGCCGTTGCAAAGAATTCAGGGCCCAGATCCGAACGAAACTCCTGTTCGAGTACATCCTGGCAGCCCGTTGCCAACACCGCCGTCAGCATAAGGCCCCACGTACCCTTTTTGAAAAACGTATGAATTTTCATGATTGTCTTAACCGAGATTGTGGAGAATTAGAACGAAAGGTTGACGCCAACGAGCAGTTGCCGGGTGGGCGGGGTTGTCAGGCCCACCGTGATAGCCCGGCCTGTAACACCCGTACCCGCGCCCGCGCCCTGCGTTGGCACCGCTCCACCCGTACCGGTCCCTTCGGGGTCAATACCCAGGCCGGCCCGCACAAACGGCGAGTAAATAAGGAACGGGTTACGCGAGGTTACGTACACCTGTGCCCGGCTGAAGCCCATGCGCTTGAGCAGCGTTGGCGCGAGATTGTACGCCAGGTTGAGGCTCTGCATCCGCACAAACGACCCATCGTAGTACCCCAGGGTCGATGAGAAGTTGATCCGGTCGCCGGGGGCGGGCATCGGAAACGCGTTGGTCGGGTTGGTGGGGGTCCAGTAATCGAACTTGGGCTGGTTTACCCGGCCGTTGTTCAGGAAGGCGTAGCCCGTACCTGTACCGTCCGACTGGAAATAGGTCGCTACCAGCCGGTTGCCGATCCGGGCATTCATGGTAGCCGTCAGTTCCCAGTTTTTGTACGTAAACCGGTTGGTCATACCCCCAATCCACTTCGGCTGGAACGTCCCCACTACACTGCGGTCGGCATCGGTAATCCGGCCGTCGTTGTTCAGGTCGGCGAGTTTAATCTGACCCGGAGCGGCATTGTACCGGGCTGCCTGATCGGCCTCGTTCGTTTGCCAGATACCCAGTTTTGTGTAATCGTAAATCACGTTGATCGGTTGACCCACAAACCAGCCGTTGCCAATGTCCTGGATCTTGGCGGGGTCTTCCAGGGCCAGAATTTTCTCCCGGTTGAGCGAGAAGTTCAGGTCCGTTGTCCACTTAAAGCCACTCGTGCGGTTGTCAACGTTTACGGAGTTCAGTACAACCTCCACCCCACGGCCCTGGGTTTTGGCCGCGTTGGTCCAGTAGCTGTTGGCCCCGTTGCTGAGCGGCAGGTTTTTCTGCACCAGCAGCCCTTCGGTGGTTTGCTGATACAGATCAACCGAACCCGTCAGGCGGTTGTTGAACAGACCAAAATCCAGACCTACGTTCACGTTGCTTGTCGACTCCCACTTCAGCCCCTGGTTGCCAAGGGTACTCACAAAATAACCCAGTACGTTGGTGGTACCGAAGTTATAGCGGTTGGTAGCCAGACTCCCCCGGGTAGCCCCGGCCGGAATCCCCTGGTTACCCGTTACGCCATAACCCGCCCGCAGCTTGAGGTTCGAGATGTAGGCGTTGTTTTTCAGGAACGACTCGTTGCTGATGTTCCAGCCCACCGCAAACGCGGGGTAATTGAGCCACGTACCCTCGGGGAACACCGACGAACCATCGCGCCGGAAGGTAGCCGTCAGCAGATACCGATCCGAGAACACATAGTTGACCCGCGCCATCATCGACACCAGACCGCTGCGGCTGAAGCTGTTGGCCCCACCAGCGGGTACCACCGGCGTACCGCTGGCGAGGTTCAGGTTATAGTATTGGATATAGTCGGCCGGTAAGCCGGTTGCTTCGACCCGGTTGGTAAAGCTGCGATCCTGCTGCACCCCGTATAGGCCCGTGAAGGTCAGCCGGTGCTTCTCGGCGAATACTTTTTCGTACGTCAGGATATTATCGATGGTGTAGCGGTAAGCCTCGCCGTTCTGTACAGCCGCGCTGTTCTGGGTCGGCAAGGTTGAGCCCGCGTTGATGATCGTGTTGGGGCCGAGGTATTGTCCGAAGTTCTCCTGCCGGAAATCGAGACCTACGTTGAGCCGGTACTTGAGTCCATCCAGAATCCGCACTTCACCGTACAGGCTGTTAAACGTGGTGATGCGCCGACGGCGCTGCACAATGGCGTTGGCATCATCGAGTGTAACGGGGTTCATCGTCGACAGTTCATCGACCGTGCCACGCAGCGGGCGCAGGTTGGGCGTTCCGTCAGGCAAGGTCGGCGAGGTCAGCGGGCTGATACGCAGCGTGTTGTACACCGGGTTAATACCCTCTCCACGGGTGTAGTTGAGGTTGCTCAGGTTGGTAAAACCGACACTCACCCGACTCCCGATTTTTGTGTCGATTGAGGTGCGGAGCGAGAATCGCTCGAATTTCTGACCGGTAATGACGCCCGTTTCCTTGTAATAACCGCCTGAAAAACCGTAGGTTGTGCTTTCGCTACCGCCCGACAGGCTCAGTTCGTTGTTGGTCACGAACCCTTTTTTGTACAGCAAATCCTGCCAGTTGGTCGACGTACCCGCCGTAATTCCCGCCAGTTCGTCGGGTGAGTAGCCCGCGCTGTACTGCGCCAGATCGCGCATCGCTTTAAATTCAGCGCCGTTGAGCATGGGGTACTGCCCCAGAATGGTGTTTTGCCCCGCCTGCCCGCTGTAGGTAATGGTAGGCTTCCCTACCCGACCCCGCTTGGTGGTGATGAGCAACACCCCGTTTGAGCCCCGCGAGCCATAAATAGCGGTTGCTGATGCATCTTTGAGAATGTCGATCGTTGCGATATCGTCGGTGTTCAGGTCATTGAGGCTACCGCCATAGGGCACCCCGTCAACCACAATCAGGGCGTCGTTGGAGCCGCTAAGCGAGCGGTTACCCCGAATCCGCAGCTGCGCACCCGCACCGGGCGCTGTTCCCGTACGGGCCAGATCGACCCCGGCGGCCCGGCCCTGTAATGCCTGTAGCAGGTTGGCTGCCGGTACTTCCTTCAACGCCCGTGAGTCGACCGAAACCACCGAACCGGTCAGGTCAGACCGGCGCTGGGTACCGTATCCCACCACGACCACCTCGCTCAACTGGTTGTTCGACGGGGTCAGCTGCACCCGCAGCTCTTCGCTCCCGTTGCCGGTCGATACTTCTTTAGAGCCATAGCCCACCAGCGATAGCACAAGTGTGCTGTTTGGCGTGGCAGCAATCGTAAACCGACCATTCGCATCGGCCGCGGTACCGCGCTGGGTGTTTTTAATAACCACCGATGTGCCGGGCAGTGGCTGATTGTTTTCATCCACCACTAAGCCCTTAACCTGTACGGTAGGGGTTTGTGCCTGCACATTGAGCCAGGTGCCAAGCCCCACTACTACCGCCAACAAGCCCCTCCAGTTGCAGGCGGGTCGTTTACGGCCAATGGATCTGAGTTGTAATAGGAAAGTTTTCATCATCTACCAGATGTGTGTGTCGTTTATCGATGCACAGTGGCAACTGTACACCCATTTTTTTGCAAAGTATTAGTGTTAAATTTAAATTTGCAATCGGTTGCAGAAAAAAATAATTTTTTTGTGTCATCCAAACCCGATTTAGTGCAATAGCCTAGGGGTTTCCCCAGAACAACCGATATACCTCAGCATTACCCATTCACATGCGCACAAAAAATGCAAAGAATCGGGATAAATCAGACATAAAATATCGCCTAAGGCAACAGTCCTTTTACTTACCCACGGAAACTACTTATGCAATGGGTTGCAAACGGTAAAAATAAGCGGGTTGGTACTTAATTTGTGGTACAAATAGAGAGGCCCAACTTGTACGGAAGTCAATCATGGAGAAAGAAGTTACGATATACGATATAGCCAAGCGGCTCAATTACTCACCCGCCACCGTCAGTCGGGCACTCAACGACCATCCGGCCATTCGAAGCGATACCAAAGACGTAATCACCTCAATGGCCCGACAAATGGGCTATCGGTCCAATACGTTTGCCAGTAACCTGCGTCGGCAACGCACGAATACGATCGGCGTAATTGTCCCCCGGCTGAACAGTAACTTCATGTCGTGTGCCCTGGCGGGTATGGAAAAAGTGGCCAACGAAGCCGGTTATAACCTCATTATCAGCCAGTCACTAGAATCGGCACGCAAGGAAAAAGCGAACGCCAAGACCATGTTCGATAGCCGGGTTGATGGGTTGCTGGTGTCTGTTTCGTACGATACCGAAGACATTGAGCACTTCGACGATTTCATCAATAAGGGGGTACCCCTCCTGTTTTTCGACCGGGTAATTGAGCACAATCAGTGCCCCAGTATTGTGATCGACAATGTGAAGGCGGGCTACGAAGCCACAACGCACCTGCTCGAACAGGGATGCACCCGGCTGATGCACGTAACGGGTAATCTCAAGCGTAACGTATATGCCGACCGGCTGAAAGGATATCGTATGGCTTTACAGGACCGTGATATTCACTACGAAAAGCAGTTGGTGCTCGAAACCGACCTCAGCCAGGAGGCCGGGGTTGAAGCCGCCCGACAACTAATGGCTTTCCCCCACCGCCCGGACGGACTGTTTGTTACCAATGACCTTTGTGCCGTTACCTGTATGGGGCAGTTAAAAAAGGCGGGGCTGTCCATTCCGGCCGATGTCGCCGTAGTGGGTTTCAATAACGACCCTGTTTCTCAGGTGGTTGAGCCCAACCTGACTACGATTCACTACCCCGGCCGCGAAATGGGCGAGATCGCCGTAAAGAGTCTGATCAATCATCTGAACGGATTGATGGACATGCAAACCACCAATACCATTATTTTGCGGTCTGAACTGATTATTCGGGCGTCTTCGCTTAAAAAAGCGCACTAAGCCCCCACCTGCCAACCGCCTATGTTAGACCAGTACAAAAACCAGCATCCGTACCTTGTCGCTTTAGACTCGATTATTTTTGGGTTCGACGGCGAATCGCTCAATGTGCTGCTGGTCAAACGGGGCGTCGACGACGAAACCTGGTCACTGATGGGCGGTTGGCTGCAACCCCACGAGGGATTGGGCGAAGCCGCCCACCGGATTCTGCTGGAACTGACCGGTCTGACCAACGTGTATCTGGAGCAGTTACACGTCTTCGGCGACCCTAACCGCGACCCCATCGCCCGCACCATTTCGGTGGCGTATTTCGCCCTCGTCAACGTTGCCGACTATGCATGCGCCATTTCCGAAACCCATCAGGCCCGTTGGTTCTCCCTGTACGACCTGCCTCCGCTCCTCTTCGACCACGCGCAAATGGTTGAACTGGCCATCGCGCGACTGCGCTACAAAGCTTCGCAACACCCCATTGGATTTGAGCTATTACCCGAAAAATTCACCATTCCACAACTCAAAAAGCTTTACGACGCCATCTACAACACAGAGTTCGATAAGCGCAACTTCAGTCGTAAGATTTTGTCTACGAACCTGTTAATCAAGCTGGACGAAAAACAGAAAGGCTTTTCGAAAAAAGGGGCTTACTACTATCAGGTTGATACGGCCAAATACGAAGAGCTGACCCATTCGTTTCTCAACTTCATTCCAAACTCAAACGAACGAACCAAATCAGACACCGGGCAGGGATAAAAGGTGATTGAGCGAATGTGAGGGCAAAGGGAAAAACAGGGTGTTAAAATTATTAAGTGTCACTTTGACGATTAACGAATAAATGTCAACTTTACACCGCCAACGGGCCTCTCCCCGGCGGGACATCAAGCAAGCAACATAAACCACTTAATTCTAACGTATTAACAACTATGTCAACGATCACTCTCGGCGATAACGAGTTTTTCAAAGGCGTTGGTGCAATCGGTTACGAAGGCCCCAAATCAAAGAACCCACTGGCGTTCAAGTGGTACAATCCCGATCAGGTGGTGGGTGGTAAAACCCTGCGCGATCAGCTACGTTTTGCCATTAGCTACTGGCATACGTTCTGTGGCACAGGTGGTGACCCCTTCGGTCCCGGAACCCGCGTGTTCCCCTGGGATGCCGACAATGACGCCAACGTGCGCGCCCGGCTCAAGATGGATGCCGCTTTTGAGTTTATCACCAAAATCGGGGCTCCATATTATTGCTTCCACGATGTTGACCTCGTAGACGAAGGCCCCACGGCTGCTGAATACGAAAGCCGGATGCAGGCCATCGTCGATTACGCCAAGCAAAAACAACAGGCCAGCGGGGTAAAACTGCTGTGGGGAACGGCCAACGTATTCTCGAACCCCCGGTATATGAACGGGGCCTCTACCAACCCCGACTTTGCGGTATTGGCCTACGCTGGCACGCAGGTGAAAAACGCCCTCGATGCAACCATTGCCCTCGGTGGTGAAAACTACGTGTTCTGGGGTGGTCGTGAAGGCTATATGTCGCTGCTGAATACGAACATGAAGCGCGAAGTGGAGCATCTGGCACAGTTCCTGACTGTTGCCCGCGACTATGCCCGCAAACAAGGCTTTAAAGGCACGTTCTTTATTGAGCCCAAGCCGATGGAGCCGACCAAGCATCAATATGATTATGATGCCGCTACGGTAATCGGATTCCTGCGCCAATACGGCCTGGATAAGGATTTCCAACTGAACATTGAGGTGAACCACGCGACCCTGGCGGGTCACACCTTTGAGCACGAGTTGCAGGTAGCCGCCGACGCGGGTATGCTCGGCAGCATCGACGCCAACCGGGGCGATTACCAGAATGGTTGGGACACCGATCAGTTCCCGATCAATATTTACGAACTGACCGAGGCTGCGCTCGTAATCCTGCAAGCCGGTGGTATTCAGCCGGGTGGCATCAACTTCGACGCGAAGGTACGCCGGAACTCAACCGACATGGAAGACCTGTTTATTGCGCACATCAGCGGCATGGATGCGTTTGCCCGGTCGTTCATCGTGGCCGATGCTATTCTGCGCGAGTCAGACTACCTCGCCTTCCGCAAGGAGCGTTACGCATCGTTCGACTCTGGTCAGGGCAAAGCGTTTGAAGAGGGTAAGCTGACACTCGAAGACCTGCGGTCGTACACGCTCGAAAACGGCGAGCCGCAAATGCGCAGTGGCAAGCAGGAGTGGCTCGAAAGCCTCATCAATCAGTACATCTGATTACGGTAAACGAGAGTATTGCTCCTTAACGAGAACAGCCCTCGCCCCCTCTCTTTAGCAAGAAGAGGGAGCGAGGGCTGTTCTTCTTTTGTTTCAACTGCCTACTCCAGCCGCAGCCAAACGCCCCCGTGGTCGGAGTGGACGGCCTCGCGGAAATGCCCCGCCCCACCGATGCGGTCGCGGAGGGTGTCGGCCACCGAAATGTAATCAATCCGCCAGCCTTTGTTGTTGGCCCGTGCCCCGGCCCGGTAACTCCACCAGCTGTACTCTACCGTATCAGGGTAGCAATGCCGGAAAGCATCCGTAAACCCGGAGGCAAACCACCGATCCATCCAGGCCCGCTCTTCGGGCAGAAACCCCGTTGTATTCTTGTTCCGAACGGGATCGTGAATGTCGCGCTCAGTATGGGCAATGTTGTAATCGCCCACCACAATGAGGTGCGGGCGGGTTTGCCGCAGTTCGTGCACGTAGCGGTAAAAATGGTCCAGAAACTCCATTTTCACCCCTTGCCGCACCTCGCCCGTTGTCCCCGACGGAAAGTAGCAATTCAGCACCGTCAGTTCACCGAAATCAGTCCGCAGAATCCGGCCTTCACAATCGTAGCGCGCCAGTCCGCAGCCCAGCTGCACATGATCGGGGGCCGTTTTTGAAAACGTAGCCACACCCGAGTACCCTTTTTTCTCGGCCGCGTGCCAGTGATACCGGTAACCCAGGGCTTCAAACGGAGCCAGATCAACCACATCGTGCGTGGCCTTTACCTCCTGAAAACACAGAATATCAAACGATTGGGTCGCCAGCCAGTCGACCAACCCTTTCTGAATCGCCGAGCGGATCCCGTTCAGATTGTACGTCAGAATATGCATAAATGGGGAGAAAGGAGGAAAGGAGAAGGGAGGAAGGGAGAAGGCAAAACCCTTTCCTCCTTTCCTCCCTTCCCCTTTCTGCTTTTTTAATGTACCAATTCGCCCTGGGCGGGAACGGACTTTTTGCTATCGGTGAAGAACAGAATAAACAGGAATAAGACTACGACGGCGATACCCGTGGGCACGAGCCAAACCGAGGTCCAGTCTTTCACGCCGTCTTTGGTGTACATATCCAGCACAATTCCTGACAGCTTGGAGCCGATACCCATTCCGATGCCGTACGTAGCCAGTGTGATAAGGCCCTGGGCCGACGACTTGATCTTTTCGCCCGCCTTGTTGTCGGTGTAAATCTGACCTGTTACGAAAAAGAAATCGTAGCAAACACCGTGCAGCAGAATAGCCAGGTAAAACATCCACTCACCCGAGCCCGCATTGCCGTAGCCGAAAAAGAGGAAGCGCGCAATCCAGGCCAGCAAGCCCACGATGAGCATTTTTTTCACGCCCAGCCGGGTGTACGCAATCGGGATGAGGAGCATAAAAATCACTTCGGAAGCCTGTCCCAGCGACATTTTGTTTTCCACGTTCTGCACCCCGGCGTCAGTCAGCGAGGGGTTAGCCATGGCGTAGTAAAACGACAGAGGAATACAAATAAGCACCGACGACAGGAAGAAGATCGCAAACGATCGGTCTTTGAACAGCTTGAAGGCATCGAGGCCCAGAATCTGACTAAACGAAGCCCCGGCGCTCGGGTTGGGTGGGGTGTCGGGCAGGAAAAACGAGAAAATACCGAGCAACACCGAGGTGTACATCGACAATTCAAAAATCGTCACCTTATCGCCAAAGCCGTAGAACCCGACAATGTTAGACACCAGAATCCAGGCGATGGTACCCAGCACCCGAATCCCCGGAAACTCCTTTTCGGGGCTTTTCATCTGCTGCATGGCAATGGACGTGGTCAGGGCCAGCGTAGGCGCAAAGGTGAGGCAATACGCCAGAATCAGCATAAAAAACGAGTCCGAATCGGTATTCTGCGTGATCAGATACAGAACCCCCGCCCCCAGCAGACACAGCACGCCCAACACTTTCTGGGCGGCAAAATACCGGTCGGCAATCATGCCCACAAAGAAGGGGGCAATAATCATAGCGAGTGAAAAGGCTGCGTAGGCGTTGCCTACCTGATCGCCGGAGGCACCAAGCCCTGTCATGAGGTACTTACTCATCTGACCGTACCAGGCTCCCCACATGAAAAACAGGAGGAACATCATGATCGACAACTGAATGCGAATTTTGGAACTCATCGGAGGGGGTTAAGTTGTTTGTTCGAAGCCTGAAATTAGCCAAAAATAGGGCAACAGCAACGCCATTCGTCCAAAATACCTTTCCTTCAGTTACCCGCCGGTGTATATTTGTCAGTCGGCCAAACAGACGAAACCATTCTCCACGTATGCGCATTTTTACCCTTGCCATTTTTGCCTTTCTGGGCTCCTACGCGGCCTCTTTCGCCCAGAAAGTAGACCTCGATCGGTTTTATTTTGACGTCAGCTACCTGACCCTCCCCCGCGAATACATCGACCCCACGGAACGGACGTTTGGCGTGCGGGTCAATACGGCCCCGGCCGTTCGGCAGACCATACCAGCCTCGCAGGTGTACGATCAGGTTCATCTTTCGGGTTTCCGAAAAGTAGAAGACCGGCCCACCGTGGGCGTGACCATAAACTTTGGCGAGGTGCGTTTTGAGCGGAGCGAAACCAAAACCCGCACGCAGGACCGCAAAGACCGCGACGGTAAGGTAATCGGGCAGGACATGTTTTACACGATGGTGCTGACCTACAGTGCCTCGGGCGATTTCAGCCTGTACGCCCCCCGCGAAAGCACAGCCTCCGAAAAACGGCAGGAAGAAAAACAGCAGGCAGCCGTAGCGCAAAACCGCTTTTTACAATCGGCCAACCTGTCGGGCGGCAACGGGTCGGCGCGGTCGGTTACGGGCGATCAGTTTGCGCGTACACTCACCCACACCACCCGCGAGTTTTCGAACCTGAACGACCTGAACCGCTACGTAAAAGAAAACAGCGAATCGATTCGGATGGAGCTGATTAACAACTACGTACAGTCGTCGGTGCGCTCGGTCAACAATGAGATTAACCGCTGGTACGGCTACGTTCCCTACAATGAACGGGACTTTCTGTGGATTCTCGATTCAAAAAATCACCCCGAATTTCCGATTCAGCAGGAAGCCATTAAGGCCATTAAAGAGTTAATGAAACGGATGTTGGCCACCGAACCACTCGGCACCCTCGAAGAAAACCTGAAACCGGTGATGGCGTATTTCGGCGATTTGAAAACCAAGTATGCGGGCTCTGACAAACGGGAGCAGAAAATGCGGTACTCAGCCTACTACAATCTGGCTACGTTGTACTACCTGCTCGACCGGCCTGACGAAGCCCTTACCGAGGCTGAGGGGCTGATTAAGAACGGGTACGACACCAAAGATGGCGAACGACTGGCCGAACTGGCCACCAAACTAAAGAACGACCTGACCCGGCATCGGATGGATTCACGGCATATGACCCTGTAAGAAACCAATCGACGCCACGTTATACACGAAACCTTCTCTCGCACCATTTTTGCTCTCTATTACCCGGACCTGCCTGACGGACAAACCGGACTTACCGACACGACACCTGTAGTATTTGTGCCCATGCGCCCACTCGTTTACGTACTGATTTTTCTCGGCGGATTTTTCTCCCTGCGCTCCCACGCCCAAACCGTTCAGTGGGCCAGTCAGGTCATTGGCGCATCGTCGGAGGGGAAAGGAGATAGCTACGGGCAGCAATTCAAGGCGGTACAGGCACTGGGTAAACCCAATAAGCTGCCCGATCTGGGGTACAGCCCCTGCGCGTGGTCGCCCCTCTACCCCGACGGGGCGGAGGAGTGGCTGCACGTGGGCTTCGAGAAAGCCATGCCCGTACGGCAGGTGATTGTGGGCGAAAACGTGAACCCCGGCGCGGTGGTGCGTGTGGTGGTGTACGATGAGCGGGGCACTGAGCACGTGGTGTACACCGCAAGCCCGCAGGCCCGGCCCGAAGGTACCTTGCGGATTATGGTCAAAGACACCGGGCTGGTGGGCAATGCCGTAAAAATCACGCTGGCGACGGCCGCGATCAAAGGGCCCAATCAGATCGACGCGGTGGGCCTCAGCGACTCGCCCAAGCCGGTGCCCGTAGAAGTGGCCGTGTCGAAGGGCACCCCGAAAGAGATTCAGAAAGAGAACCTCGGCAAAACCGTCAACTCAGCAGGTCAGGAGGTAGCACCGGTGATCGCGCCCGATGGCAAAACGCTGTATTTCACGCGTGCAGGCCACAAAGGAAATACCGGCCAACCGGAGAAACAGGACATCTGGGTGTCGACGCTTCAATCGGCCGGGCCCGGTCAGCCCCCTACCTGGAGCGAAGCAGTCAACATTGGCTCGCCGATCAACAATGTAGGCGACAACGCCATAAGCGGCATCTCGTCTGACGGCCGAATCCTCTACCTCATCAATGTTTACCGACCCGATGGAGGCCTGTTTTATGGCCTTTCCAAATCGCAGAAGACCAAAGCCGGCTGGAGCTTCCCGATTGAGTGCAAAATGGCCGACAACCGCAATTACCACAAAGACGACAAGCTGGAGTTCTCGGTTTCGCCCGACGGGAAAGTGATTGTGCTGGCCATGCAGAAGAAAGATTCGATGGGCGACCGCGACCTGTACGTCTCGTTTCTGAACGAAGATCAGACATGGTCGGCCCCGAAACACATGGGCCGGGTCATCAACTCGGCCGATAGCGAAGCCTCGCCATTCATTGCCGCCGACGGACGGACGCTCTATTTTTCGTCGGAGGGGCATCCGGGCTTCGGCAACGGCGATATTTTCGTGACCCGTCGGCTCGATGATAGCTGGCAGGTCTGGAGCGAGCCCGAAAACCTCGGCCCGGCCATCAATACCCCCAAATGGGACGGGTATTTTACCATTCCGGCATCGGGTGAGTACGCGTACCTTAGCTCAGGCTCCAACTCGCTGGGTATGGAAGACATCTTCCGGCTCAAGCTCTTCCCCTCGATCAAACCCGACCCGGTAGCCATTGTGTCGGGGCAGGTGCTGGATGCGCAGAGCAAAAAACCGGTGCCGTCGGACGTGGTATCGGGGTTGTTTGGCGAGAAAGACAAGGAGATTTCGCGGGTGGAGTACGACCCCGAAACAGGCGAGTACAAGATGATTCTGCCCACGCAGAAGACCTACAACCTCACGGCCTCCAAAGAGGGATACTTCCCCGCCACCGAGGTGCTAGACCTGAGCCGCGACAAGCGTTTCCGCGACATCCGGCGCAATTTGTACCTGATTCCGATTCAGCCGGGCCAGAAAATCGTGATGCGCGAGGTCTTGTTTGAACAGGGCAAGGCCGACCTGCAACCCGGTGCCGACGGCGAACTGGACAAGGTGGTGCGTATGCTGACGCAGTACCCCGGTATGGAGCTACTCGTGGAAGGCCATACCGACAATCAGGGCGAGTGGGAGCCGAACATGAAGCTCTCGGAAGACCGGGTCGAGACGGTGAAATGCTATCTGGAAGAGAAGGGCATTGCCTACACCCGCGTACAAACCAAGGCCTGGGGCCCCAGCAAACCCATTGCCTCCAACGAAACCGAAGAAAAACGCAAGCAAAACCGCCGGGTGGAGTTTACGATTTTGAAGATGTAGGGGATTGGGGTCGTCAATTTGAAAATGTAACTATATTTATCATCTTTAATCATCGAAATCTGCTTTTTCGATTCATTTAACTCGGTTAGAAATATTTTTTAACAATTCACCACAATCTTCATTTCACATGGAAACACTCAAAATTTTCAAGTGCTTTATTTCTTCACCTGGTGATTGCAAAGCTGAGAGAGAATTATGCAAGACAGTAATCGAAAACATAAACTCCGGCTTAGCTAAACACCTAAAAATTAAATTCGATACTTTCATGTGGGAAGATGATGTTCTTCCAGATATGGGAGCAAGCGGCCAAGAAATAATTGACAGATACATACACCATTCAGACTACGATATTTTTATTGGTATAATGAAAACCCGCTTTGGGCACCCTACCCATAAAGCAGGAAGTGGAACCGAACATGAATTTAACGACGCACTAAATCGGAAAAAGGAATCAAAAAACTCAATGCCAATAATATTATTTTTTTTTGGCTCTGAACCAGTTGACTTGAATCAGCCAAATATTGATGAAATAGTGAACCAATTCAAAAAAGTACAAAGTTTTAAAAAAAGTATCGGTGAACAAGGATTATATATCGACTTTAAATCCCCATCCGAATTCGAAACATCCCTTGAGTCCAAACTTAATCTGTTTGTTAGTCAATTATCTCCATTTACAAATCCCAACGAAAAAATAAAAGAAGTAGACTTAGTTCTAAAAAAACTGGAGGAGGATTTAAGCGAGTCACTTAAGACTTATAACGAAAAGAGTCCAGTATGGATAGAACCGATTGTAAGCACAAAACGTCATATTCCAACGAATCCAAACAAAAATGGTGACAATAGAATCGATTTAAAGTCATTTATTGAGCATCCGGCTAACGTAATCATCAAAGCGCCATCTGAATTTGGCCTTACTTCATTAGCACATTACTTAAAATTAAATGCTTGGAAAGCAGGAAAAACCTTTGTCTACATTGACTCAAAAAAAACAAAAAAGCATAAGGTAGTCAAAGACATCTCAAACGAGGTGAAAAATTACTATTTAGGGTCAGTAGCTGATATAGAATGTATCATCTTAGATTCCGTTTGTTTTGAAGAGAATGGTATAATGCAGATGATCAGGAACATATGTGATGAGTTCAAAAATATCCCATTAATGCTTCTCAATACATTGGATAATGGTTTTTTCTTAAAATCTGATGAAGACGATAAAGTTGAAATAAAGAGAGAATTTTATTCATATTATCTACTCCCTTTGCCTCAAAGTGATGTAAGAAAAGTTGTAACGACATATTCAAAAGCAAAATCATTTCATGAAGATTTTGAAATTACCCTGCAAAAAGTTACAAAAGACTTAGAGACTTTGAATCTGCATAGAACTGTCAAAAACTGTATATCAATATTAAAAGCTAGCATTAAAATGGGAGCTGAATACAGTCCCATTAATAGGACCAAATTACTAGAGACAATCCTTTTTGGAATTTTTCAAGATTATGATTTACCTACTTACCACGATAAAAAACCAGATGTCAAAGACTGTAGTTTTGTTTTAGGGTATTTATGCGAACTTTTGGTTCTACGAGATGACTTCGAATTTACAGATGAGTATTTTAGAGAAATGCTAACAAAGTTTTGTGCTGATAATTTTATTGATTTGGACCTACACTACTTATTAAATGCCCTAAAGGATAATTCAATTATTGTAAAGAATGGAATGGGGTTAAATTATTTCAAGAACTCGTATTGGGTATTTTACTTTATAGCTCACAGAATGGATATGAATAAAGATTTTCGTGAGTGTGTTTATCAGAATAAAAAATATATCGACTTTCCCGATATAATGGAATTTTACACAGGAATTAACAGAAATAAGGAAGATGCTTTGCTCACACTCAACGCTGATTTAGAAGAAACATTAAAGGTAGTTAGACAGAAAGTTAACATACCTAACGATCTGAACCCATACAAAGCAATAAAATGGATTCCTGATATATCAACTCTAGAAAAAGAAGAAGCGAAAATTGGAGAAAACGTAATTTCCTCAGGTTTGCCTGAGGAGGTCAAAGACAAATACGAAGACAAGTACTATAATCAAATAAAGCCGTACCATCAAGTGATAAACTCAGTAATGAGAGATTATTCAATCTTAGTTTTGATTCAACATATCTCTGCTGCTTCGAGAGCACTGAGAAACAGCGACTTCGTAAATAATGTAGAGCTTAAACAAGATCTACTCAACAAAATAACTCAAGGGTGGAATGAGATAAGTAAACTATTAATAGTTTTATCACCACTACTTGCAGAAAAAGGCAATGTCGCATTTGAAGGTGCTAGTTTTTACCTCGCAGAGGACGATTTCAATATCACAGATCCCATCATGAAGCGAATGGCTGTCTTGCTATCTTTACCTTCTAACGTCGTAAAATTCTTTAAAGATGATATTTATTCAGCAAAGATAGCCCCGCTTATTATTGATAAAGCTTTAAGAGAAACTAATAGTCTTATGAAGCATAAGTTGATGCTATTGATAATTACAGAAAGACCAAAGAGGTGGCGCGAAATAGTTGACAACTATATCGTCAGTCTTGATAAAAATTCTTTTTTCCTATCTGACACTTTGTCAGAAATTGATTACAACATAAATTATCGTATGACAGACATTGAAGATACTAAATTGTTAAAAATGTTAGCAAAAAAATGCAGAGCAAAACACATTCTCAAAAACAACAACCCTGATGTTGGTTTAATAAATCGGCTGGATAGGCTTGAAAAAGGTTCAAGATATTGATTGAATCAACACAAATTTGATGAGTATTTGGGTGGGCAATATCAGCCTTGCAATTATTGTAAATCCACATTCTACAACCACAAATCGGGTTACTTTCTTGACGGAAATACCCCCTATTCGGGCTATTCCCTAAACTCAGCCAACCGATTTCGGGCTTTTGGGTTGTTATTCGTACAAACGCAGACCTCGGCCGGAAGACACCGCTGGGGCTTGCGAACGAATAAACAGCTAAACAACAAAACGATGAAACGGTGGAAAAACGGAACGGTATGGCGCTACGCAACCCTGCCGCTCAACGGGTTCATCTCGGTATCGGTACACAAGTACATCGAGAAAAATCACCTCAAACCCGACTACAAACCCTGGCTCATGACAATGGCCCTCTCGGTCAACTGAACCAAACACCAACGCCCCCGGACACCTGTATGAAGGCACCGGGGGCGTTTTGCGTATTGTAGGATACTGAGAGAATGTACAATGAATAGTGGGCAATGAATGATTTATTATATCGACTATCAACTTATTCACTATTCATTATTCATTGAATAGGGGTAGGACAAGTTCTTTTTGATAGGTTCAACAGGAGGTTTTTCTGCCCCCCCCCGGCAGCCCGGAGAATTATAGGATAAACAGGATTGATGGAGCCCAAAAATCCTGTTTATCCTGTAATCCTGTCAGAAGAAGAAACTTGTCCTACACACCATTGAATTTTGAGCCCTCTACTTAAACAGCAACTGACTGAACAGCATCAGATCGTGCCGCCAGACGGGCCAGGTGTGGCCACCGGCGTATTCGCTGTAGGTGTATTTGATGCCCATCTCGTCGAACTTCTTCATCATCACCTGGCAGTTCTGCCAGGCAATATCTTCCTTACCACCCATCGAAATCCAGAAGTTTTTGATGTTGCTGTTGATGGCCGACGCATTGTCCTTCATGAACGCATACTGCGGGTCCGACAGTTTGGGGTTGTTGGCAAACCAGCCCGAACTAAACACGCCCAGCGACGAAAACATATTATTGTTCTTGACGCCCGCGTACAGCGTTTGCAGGCCGCCCATTGAAAGTCCCGCCAACGCCCGGTTTTTGGCGTCGGTTTCCACCCGGAAATTGCTCTCCACGAAGGGAATAGCTCCCTGTTTCAGTTCATTCTCGAAGGCTTTCAATACGTTTTCGTTGAAACCGGACAGACCACCCGCGCTGATGTTCCCGTCGAGCATGGCAATAATCATGGGTTTGGCCTTGCCTTCAGCAATCATATTGTCCATAATCAGGTCGGTGCGGCCCTGCGTGGCCCAGCCGCGCTGATCTTCGCCCCCGCCGTGGAGGAGGTACAGCACCGGGTACTTGTCGGTCGATTTGTCGTAGCCCGGTGGCGTGTAGACGTACATTTCGCGCCAGGTGTTGGTCGCTTTGGACAGGTAACGCTTAATACGGATGTCGCCGTGGGGCACATCCTTCATAGCGAAATAGGCCCCGTCTTTGTCCGGTATCTCAATGCCACTCGCCTGACGGCCCATGCCGTAGAACGTTTCGCTGGCTGGGTCCACAACGGCGACCCCGTCGATCAGGAGCGAGTAGTAGTGAAAACCCCGGCTAATGGAATCGGTGGTGGCCATCCAGAAACCGGCGGTGTCCTTTACCATGTCGTACTTTTTGCCCAAGTCGATCTGTACTTTTTTGGCGTCGGGGGCCTTTACGCGGAAAATAACCCGGTTATCGGGCAAAATCTGCGGGTATTTGGCGTTGCGAATGTTGGTCGAAGCCGGCGTCCCCAGCACACTGTATTTATTCAGGCTGGCGTTATCGACCGGCTTGAACAGGAATTGCGAGAACATGTACAGGCCGTTTTTCCAAACCTTAAAATCGTGTCCGCCCGCTTCGACGTAATAGATGTGCGGTACATCGTTCTGGTACAGGTAATCGTGGGTACGCTTACTGAACGTAATCAGGCCGTCGGCATCCCCGCACGAAATCCAGAGGAGTTTAAGCTTCTTTTTGGCATCGGCCGGATTCGGCACCAGTTCCTCAGGACGCTTGGTGTTCGGGGCCGACGAGAATCCACCCACCCAGGCGAATTTGTCCAGATTGCCCAGACCAAAATTCAGCGACTGCCCACCCCCCATCGACAACCCGGCAACCGCCCGGTGTTCGCGGTCGGTCAGGGTTGGGTATTTCTTTTCGATGAACGGAATCAGGTCGTTCAACAAGTCTTTCTCGAAGGTTGCAAAGGCTTCGACTTTTTCCCGGTCGAAGATGTTGCCTACCGCTCGGTCGTCTTTCATGGCGCGGCCGTTGGGCATCACCACAATCATAGGCTGGAGCTTGTTTTCGGCGTAGAGGTTGTTCAGTATCACCTGCGGATTGCCGCCTTTCAGCCATTCTTTTTCATCTCCCCCAATGCCGTGCAACAGGTACAGCACCGGGTATTTGGTTTTTTTGTTGAAGCCCGGTGGGGTGTACACCAACGCCTTGCGGGTAGTACCCACGGTTTTTGAGGGATAGCTGATTGAGTCCAGCTTGCCCGTTGCAATACCCGAACGCACCGCATCGTAGCCTTTGGGCATTTCTTTTTCGGTAGGTTGCGAGTATGCAGCCCCTGCCACCCACATTGCCAGGACCACGTATAGACTTTTTAGTAATAAGCTGTTTCTCATGTGCCGGGTAAATAGTTGATTTAATTTTCGACAGGATTGACAGGATAAACAGGATTTATCCTTTATCATAAAATCCTGATCATCCTGTTCATTGAATGGATTGTGTGTAGAGACGCAAGATGTTGCGTCTCCTCATGCGTCAGCATTGCCATCCGGGCGTGTAGACGCAACATTTTGCGTCTCTACCTGAAAATCTCCTGCAACGTCGTCGCCAGGTATTGCTTGCAGTTCATCCAGGTGTGGCCACCCGGCACGATGTAGGGTTTCACTGCCAGTTTCTTATCCTGAAACATGGCAATGTTCTGTTTCACCGACTCGAACAGGAAGTCTTCCGTACCCACACTGATGGTGAACAGCTTCAACTGACGGTTGAGCTTACCGGCATCCGGCGACCAGTCGGTGAAGTTCCTCCTGAACTCGTCGGTGGCTGTGTAGGGCGCGTACGAACACACGTACGCAAACATATCGGGGTTGGTCAGGCCGATGTTCAGCGTTTGCCCACCACCAACCGAAAATCCAGCCACAGCCCGGCCGTTGCTTTCCTTGAGAACGGGGTAGTTGGCTTCGACAAACGGCACAATGTCGTTCACCATGTCTTTGGTGAAATCGGGCATGGGGGCCGGACGCACGTTACCATAGGGCATTACAATCAGCATTGGTTTGGCTTTGCCCTGCGCGATGAGGTTATCAGCAATCAGGTTGGCGCGACCCACTTTGGTCCAGGTTTCTTCGGTGTCGGAGCCGCCATGAATCAGGTACAGCACCGGGTATTTGGTCTTGCCGTTGGGGTTGAAACCCGGCGGGGTGTAAACCAGCAACTGCCGCGTCGTGCCCAGCGTGCCCGATTTGTAATACCGATAGCCCACTTTGCCGTGGGGTACGTTCTGCAACGAATGGACCAGCGGCCCATCGCCGGGAACGTCGACGATGCTGCGTCTGAAACGCTCGTTCGCGAAAATGTAGGTGTTGCTCGGGTCGGCGATTTGCACGCTGTCGACCGAGAAGCTGTACGGGTAAATATCCGGCTTAACGGGCGGCACCGTAACGCTCCAGATACCCGAGGTGTCTTTGGTCATGGCAACCGGTGCTTTCAAAAACTCCCCCGATACGGTCACCTGTTTCGCCGTCCGGGAGAAATACCGGAACGTGATGCTGTGGTCGGGGTGAACATCGGGCGAACTAATGGCGGGCGGGCGTTGCTGGGCTACGGCCGACACTCCCGAAACAACAACAGCCAGAAGAATAGATAAAATGCGTTTCATGGACGTAGCGGTTTAGGGTTGAAAGAGTAATGGCGTGGTGGCGGCAACGTAGGTTTTTACGTTCATCCAAGTATGCCCACCGTCGGTAATGAGGCTCTTGAAATTCACCTTCTTCGCCTTCAGGTAATCCATAAACTCCACGGTACCCTTGTACAGAAAATCGTCGCTTCCTACGCTCACCCACAAGAGTTTAAGTTGCTTGTTGGTCTGGTTCGGCTTGTTCACAATGGGGCTGAAAGTACCGTCCATCTCCTGGGGCGACAGGTACGAACTGTAAGCGCACACCCACGCGAATTTGTCCATGTTATGGAAAGCCGCCCGGAGCGTTTGTCCGCCCCCACGCGAGAAACCGCCAATTGCCCGGTTCTCGCGGTTAGGAATAGCCCGGTAACTTTTCTCGATGTATGGAATGACGTTGCTCACCAGGTCTTCGGCAAAATCGTTGGCTCGTTTCACGGCATCGGCCCCGTCGCGCACGGTTGGGTCGGCGGGTTTCGAGCCACCTTTTTGCTCGGCTACCCGCGCGGCTATGTTGCCGTAGGGCATCACGATAATCATCGACCGGGCCTTGCCTTCGGCAATTAGATTATCCAGAATCAGATTGGTTTTGCCGACCTTGAAAAAGGTCTCCTCCGTATCCGTTGTACCGCTGATGAGGTAGTAAACCGGGTATTTCTTCGACGGATTCTGGTCGTAGCCCGGTGGCGTGTACACCACTAGCGAGCCGGTTGTCCCTTCCATCGACGGGTAGTATTCGTAGTTGATCGAGCCGTGAGGCACATCGCGCAGGGCGTGAATGAGGGGCGTATCGCCGGGTACATCGACCAGACTGGCTTTGAACCGTTCGTTCGGGAAAAACGCCACATTGGCGGGGTCCATCACCGTAACGCCATTCACCCGGAAACTGTACGGGTAAATATCGGGCTTCACCGGCCCGACCGTTACGCTCCAAATCCCCTGCGCATCTTTAGTCATGGGCACCGGCCCTTTCTCAAACTGTGCACTTAGCTCCACCGATTTGGCCGTGGGCGCCAGATAACTGAATGTAACCGTTTTATCGGCGTTGATTTTGGGCGACACCACCAGCGGGCCACGGGGCGGCTGGGCCTGAGCTCCCAAATACAGGCTGAGTATCAGGCAGACACCCCAAAAACAAATGGGTAACGATTTAGGATTAGTCATAGTTGTTTAGGAATTAGAGCGTCAATTGAATGAAAGACACGCCTTGCCGGGGCAGGTCGAAGGTGAGCGTGGTGGTTCCGTCGGCAACCGCTTTGGAAGTGGGCGAAGCCAGTTCCTGAAGCTGCCCGGCTTTTTCCAGCGTTTTGTATTGACCAGCCGACACTTGTTGTGGGCTCCCCATCGCTTTCCATTGCTCAAATGAGTTACTGTGCCTGTCATCTACGCGGTAATGACGTACCTGCACCTTGTTTTTACCGAGCCCGTTGATGGTCAGCTGAACCGGCGTGGCAGGGCCGGGCACGTCCTCGTCGTGGTAATTCCAGACCATTACACTGATCGTGTTGCCGCTTTTACTCGCAATAGCGTTTACGTCATTCTGGCTTCGCACGCCACTCGCAATGATATTGGCCGCACTGAATCCCCGATCGGTTTGAACCGCCACCCGTTGGCCGCCCATCTTGCCGAACATGCGGAAGATATTCAGCACCGGTTTATCAACGCCATGCGTGGCCAGGTCGCGAAAACCGGCAAACCACGGCTGATCTTCAAACTCGAATGACCAGCTCACCGCCCCGCGCAGATTCACGTTGTACTGATCCATCAGTTCGTAAATCCGGGCAAACGACGATGCCGTGTAGCTGGAATACATAGTCCCGTTCCGGTAGCCGTATTTGGGGTCACGCGTGACGGCGCAGGCCGCGCAGCCCTCGGGGTCGCACTCACCGATGATAATCGGGATGTTTTTCAGTTCAGGGAAGGAATTAACCGCTTCAAACGCCCGCTGAATATCTTTCAACTGCACCCCCATGTTCATGCGGATATGCCCATCCACAAACTCGGGGTTGCCTTTGGCATGAAAACCAATGTATTGCAGTGGCGTCCCCACTTTACCCGTCGCGTAGTTCTGGCCACGCAGGCAGTGTTCGATAAATCGGGTCAGGTAGCTGTAGGCTTTGTCGCTCCGGGGGCTGGTGGTGTGCGGCCCGCCGATAGTACATTCAGGACAGGCCCGTTTGAGCCCATCGGCAGCATAGTCGTACAGCTTGCAGTATTCCTCAAACGTACCCGACCAATAGGCAATGTCGGGCTCATTCCAGACTTCCCAAAGCCAGCTTGTTACCTCTTTTTTGCCGTACCGGTCAATGGAGTGCTTCACCCATTGATACACCAGTTCCCGCCATTTGTCGTAGTCTTTGGGCGGATACGTCCAGCCCGTCCAGATATTGCCCCCCTTACTCCAGGTGTGCTCGTAAGGCTCAGGTTTCATTGATAAGTCTTTGGGCATGAACCCGATTTCCATCAGCGGTTTCATGCCCCGTTTCACGTACGTGTCGATGATACTGTCGACAACCGTCCAGTTGTAGATAGGCTTGCCGTTGGTATCTTCGCGGTAGGCATCCGTAAAACCCCATTTCAGATCAGGGCCGGGGCTATTCCCTTTGGAGGTCAACAGGTTATGCGCCCGGACATACACCGGCACAGGGCTAAGCTGTTGGAGTTCGGTCAGCAATTTCTGACCATCCTTCCGGGTGGTATAATTGGGCTCATCATACCCAAAAAACGCCCAGAACGGCTTCATCTCGCCAACGGGTTTTGCCGCATCGACCTGAATCGAAACTGGCATTGGCTGCCCGGCAACTACCCGGCAACACAGGATAAGGATACAGAGTAAGCTGAATCGATTCATACTGGATCAAAAATGAGATCGGACCACCGAAGTAGCGTGAAAACGAGAAAGAGACTACCCTTAGGAAGACATTTCACTTATTTTTTACCCAGTTATTTGCTTTCATCCAGGCAAATAGTGGCTCCATCCATCCGGGGTGACGAAAGATAAATCCGTGATCGCCTTTGGGGTAGATATGCATCTCAACCGGCACTTTCAGTCGTCGGAGTTTTTCGAAATACACAATGCTATTGTCCACATCGACCAGTTTATCGTCGGCGGCATGGGTCAGGTACGCAGGGGGCGTGTTGGCCCGTACCTGTAAGTCGTTGGAGAACAGTTCCACATCGGGCCGCGACGGACTTTTGCCCAACAGGTTATCCCGCGAGCCTTGGTGCGTCAGGCTATCCTGCATACTAATGACCGGATAAACCAGAATCTGGAAGTCGGGGCGCAGGCTGATGTTAGTGGGGTTATCAATATAGGCTTTCTCAAAATGCGTAGCCGCCGTGGAGGCCAGGTGTCCCCCCGCCGAAAAGCCCATAATACCGATTTTAGTCGCATCGACACCCCATTTGGCCGCATTTTCGCGCACCAGTTTGATGGCCTGTTGGGCATCCTGCAACGGGCCAATTTTCTTGTCGGTCATGATGGCATCCCCTGGAAGACGGTACTTGAGCACGAACGCTGCTACGCCCTGTTCAGCCAGCGCCTTTGCTGTATTAATGCCCTCGCCTTTATAGACTACCACACCGTAACCGCCACCGGCTATAACGATAACGGCCGCGCCCGATGCTTTGTCGGCCGCAGGTTTGAAGTACGCCAGCGTGGGTTTGGTGATGCCTTTCAGCACGCCCGACTCCGCACCGGTCTCCTGCACATCGGCGGGTTTTGAGTTCGGCACCGCTGCGTGGTATAACGGAATGATTTCCTGTGCCTTGGCGGCCAGAGGAGCCGCTAACAGCCAACCGGCTAAGGCGGCCACAGACCTTGCGTTTCTGGCTGTTTGGCCTGAACTAATGCGTTTCATACAAATAGGGTTTAGGAGGATTTTATGGAGGGGTCAACCCGGCCTTACTTCACCTGCTGGGTCTTGATGAACTGGGCCACATCGACCATCGGGGCCACCCAAATGTCGGTTTCGGCCCCTTTCAGATACCGGAGCAATTGCCGGTGGGCTTCGTTCGACACGTTTAGGCCGTGCCCACCCCCTACGCCGTGAAACAAAAACACTAGTAAGCCCTGCTTTTCCTGCGCCTGTTTCACCTGCGCAATCAGCTGGTCGGCGGTTTGGCCGTTGATCATGAGGCTGTTGATATTCAGCAGGTCGACGTTGGCCGCCGACCGGATTGATGGAGCCACGCCCCTTGCCCCTACAAACATCGACTCAATACCTTTGAGGTAGTGAATGCCACCCACGCTCATATCGCCACACGGATAGGCAAATGTCCGCTCTGTTTTACCATCGACCGCAAACAACAGCGCGTTCATGGTACGAACGTCGGTCTGAATCCGTTGTATTGAATAGCGGGTCAGGTCGGTTTCGGGCTTTACAAACTCACGACCCGGCCGGCCCCCTTCGCAGGGGTGCGTCACGGTATGGTTGCCCAGCTCGTGCCCATTGGCAGCCGCTTTCCGCCATTGCGGTATCTGCTTTTCGAGCATGCCCGCAATATCGGTGATGTAAAACGTACCCTTCAGACCCAGCGAGTCGAGGGCAGGCAGGGCATTGGTAAAATGCTCATTGATGGCGTCGTCGTAGGTCAAGACCACTGCCGATTTCCTGCCGTTCCACGGGCCATTATTTTGTGCCGCCGACACCCCATGCAGGGTAAGCGAAATACCGAATAGTAAAAGCCATTTGTTCATGCACAAACTTACCCGATTTTGGGGTTTTGTACAGCACGCAAGCAGATAGTAGACAACGGTTCAACTCCGCTTATCTCGAAAAACCGAATACTTGCCCAAATCCCGGCCTGCCATGCCCCAAAAAGTCTTGTTTGCCTTACTCTACACCCTACTGCTGACCTCGCAGCTTGCGGCCCAGACCGGTCGCAAAAACA
>NZ_WELI01000004.1 GCF_009184635.1 Rudanella paleaurantiibacter | reverse complement strand
TGGTAGCCCCATTGGCCCCTGGTTTACCAATGTGCAGAAACTACCCCTTAAACAACTGGGCCGCCCGTACGTAATCACCGACTTTGGGGTGAAAAACGACTCTACACGGGTTCAAACGCAGGCCATTCAGCAGGTTATCGACAAGGCAGCCAGTGAGGGCGGAGGGGTCATTGTGTTTCCGCGCGGGACGTTTATGAGCGGGGCATTGTTTTTCAAGCCCAAAACGCATCTGCACGTAGCCGAGGGGGCCGTGCTAAAAGGGTCAAATACGATCGCAGATTACCCCAAACTGCCCTCGCGCATGGAGGGGCAGAGCCTCGATTACTTCGCGGCTCTGGTCAACGCCTACGGGGTCGACGGGTTCACGATCTCCGGCAAAGGCACCATCGACGGCAACGGGCTCCGGTTTTGGGAGGCTTTCTGGGCCCGGCGCAAAGAAAACCCGAACTGCACCAATCTGGAAGTATCGCGCCCGCGGCTCGTGTTTATCTGGCGATGCAACAACGTACAGGTACAGGATGTCAGGCTCCACAACGCCGGATTCTGGACGTCGCACTTCTACCAGTGCCGCAACGTGAAAATTCTGGATGCGCACATTTACTCGCCCTACCAGCCCGTAAAAGCCCCAAGTACCGACGCCATCGACCTCGACGTGTGTTCCAACGTTCTGATTAAAGGTTGCTATCTGTCGGTCAACGATGACGCTATTGCCCTCAAAGGCGGCAAAGGCCCCTGGGCCGACCGGGTGCCCAACAACGGGGCCAACACGAATATTCTGATTGAAGACTGTACATTTGGGTTTTGCCACTCGGCCCTCACCTGCGGCAGCGAAGCCATTCACAACCGGAACATTCTGATGCGCAACTGCACCGTTAGCGAGGCCGACCGGGTGTTGTGGCTCAAAATGCGCCCCGACACCCCGCAATTGTACGAATACATCACGGTCGAAAACATCAAGGGGCAGTCGAACAGCTTTTTGTACGTGAAACCCTGGACTCAGTTTTTTGATTTGCAGGGGCGGCCCGATATTCCCCTTTCGTACTCCAACCACATTCAGCTGAAGCAGATCCATGTTACCTGCAACACCTTTTTCAACGTAGCGATTTCGGAGCACGATAAACTGGCTAAGTTCACGTTTGAAGATATTAACGTCGAAAGTAAAAACCCGACCATTGACCAATCGGTGATTGATGGGTTTACGCTCAAAAACGTGAGAATCAACCAAAAGCTCGTGCAATGAAACCGGTTCGGTAAAAGGAATTCAAAAACAGTATCTTTGGACTATGGAAGTTCGCATTCAATTACCGTTTGAAGAGTTGGTCGCCATCGTACGACAACTTTCTCCTGCCGAAAAAATTCGGCTGCAACAGGAGCTTACAACCGAAGTAAAGCCTACCCCTTCAGAACTCACTGAGCTACTCCTAAATGGCCCCGTGTTTAGCAAAGAGCAAATAAGCGCGATGGAAGAGAACCGCAAATCAATGAACCAATGGCGGACAAAACCATCCTGATTGATACATCTCTGTTTATCGACTATTTTCGAAAAACAGATAAGACGAAAACTCGGCTCGTTCAGCGGGCCCTCCAAGGCCAACAGTTTGCCATCTCGAGTATTACCGAATACGAGATCTATTGTGGAGCTACTTCTGCTCAAATCCAATTCTGGCAGGACCTACTGGCCCAAATCGTTGTCCTTCCGTTTGACAGTAAAGCCGCGCTCGTTGCGGTTGATATAGAACAAAAATTGAAAAAGATTCGCCGGTCGATTGACAAGGCTGATTTATTCATTGCGGCAACTGCCATTGCTCACGACCTCCCTTTTGACACGCTGAACCAAAAACATTTCGACAAAATAGAGCGGCTTCTCCTTCTGTAACGTTCCTTACCGCTCACTTGCCGCTCCGTCGAAAATTGTCTGTACCGTAGGAACGATTCTAAAAATGGGCGTACTTTTGCCCACTATGTCCGATTTATCCAATCGTAACACGTTTTTTTGGCTGGCAGGTATTCTGCTCCTTGCTTTTGTCCTACGAGTTCATAATGTCGGCCGCTACGGTATTTACTTCGATGAGAAGTCTACCTTGCTGATTAGTCAAGGCGTTTGTCTGGAAGGTGCCAATCAAAAAGACGTCTTTACCCAGAAATATTTCACGCCCGCCGAGTTTTGGAAACCCAAAACCATTGCGGATTTCATTGAAGCCAACATCCGGGGCGACATTGGCAACAGTCCGTCGTACTACGCTGTACTCTGGGTCTGGATGGAGATTTTTGGTCTGAGCGACCTATCCATGCGGATGCCGTCGGTGCTGTTTAGTACCCTCATGGTGGCTATGCTGTTTTGGTTTGTCCGGCGGCATTTCCGTTCCGACATGCTGGCGCTCCTGGCAGCAGGTATTGCCGCTATTGAGCCGTTTTTTGTGGCTTACGCCCAAATGGCCCGTAACTACTCAATGACCTTTTTCCTGACGCTGCTCAGTACGCATATTTTCCTGCTGATCCTGGAGAAAGCAGAAAAGGAGAAAGGGAGTAAAGGAGGAAGGGATGGGAAGCAAACTGCCAAAGCTTTTCCCTTTCTCCCTTCCTCCTCTACTCCTTTCCTCCTCTATCTGGCCTACGGCGCGGTGTTTGCTCTCTCGGTGCTGTCGCACTATCTGGCCGTGACGGTGTTTTTGTGCCACGGCATTTACGCCGTTTTCTTTCTGCGTAATGTGCGCACCTGGGTCGCGTTGGCTATCACGGGGGCCGTGGGGCTGGGGTTGGTCTCGCTCTGGTTTATTTTCGGGGGCGGGGCGTACACCTTCCAGACCATGGCGTATCAGGCCGAATTTTACCGGAATATCGCCCTGACGAACCCTACTGGCACACCGTTTGGGCTTATTTTACCCGGTACCATCCCGAATATCACCAAACGGGCTATCCCGATTTTTGCCGACCTGTTCCTGTTCACCAACGGTCTTGGCTCGGCCCTGACCGGCCTCAAAAATGCCGGATTGGCCCTTATGCTGGGCAGCCTCATGGCGTTTGTTATGTACCGGTACGAGCGGGATACGCAGCCCCCGGTATGGGTCAAAGCGGCTCTGCCAGTCATCCTGTTGGCAGGCACACTCGTGTATTCGGTGGTGCCCCTGCGGTTTCTGGTCCTGTCGATAGCCCCGGTCATGCTCTGGCTCATGAGTCGGTACATTCTGGAGCATACAAACACCCGCGAAAAGCGATACGTTCTGTTGCTGGTGTTGCTGGCGTTTGTGCCAACCTTCTTCCTGCTGTTTATGTCGTGGCGTAACAACCACACCTTCGGAATCACGCAGCGGTATTCGGGTTTCTCGTTTCCGTATGTCTGTTTGCTCATTGCGATGGCACTGCGGCAGTTGGCCTCGCTCCGGTGGTGGTTTACGGTTCCGGTGGCGGCCGTTTTTGTGGTGCAGCTGTACTTTGTGAGTCAGGTGTTACTCCAGATTTACGGGGGGGTAGAACCCAAATACACTTACTTCGAGAAACCACGCATCGAAAACCCGTACTGGTTTGCGGCTCAGGAGTTAAAGGCGCAATACGCACCGGGCGACACCATCCTGTACCCCAACATGAAGCGGGTTATTTACTCGGAGAAAATCGATAAGACCTATTCGCCGGTAGCCCTGCTCGATGCACAGCTGGTGAATGTGTACCTACCCGAAGATGCCACGTATATTCAGCGCGTTGACCCGAATGAGCGGGATAAGATCGTGCTGGTGAAAGGGAAAGACGGTCCGGACGGGCGTTCCCGAAAAGTTACTATTTTTGACCTCAAAGACGTTCGATATTGAGTGTTTTGTCCAACGGGCGGCCCCGTCCGTTGTTCATTTTTTATGAAACAGGAAACCATCAACACTGCCGCTTTATCCGGCGAATTGCGACTGAAAGTCCTTAGCCTATATCACGCGGCCAATGCCGGGCATATTGGCTGTTCGCTCAGTTGCATCGACCTGATGATTGCTTCTCTGGTGCAACGCAAACGCGAGCAGGACACATTTCTGCTGTCGAAAGGTCATGCTGCGGCTGCCCTCTACGCCTGCCTGCATCACCTCGGCGAGATTTCGGACGAGACCCTGGCGACGTATTATAAAAACGGCACCACCCTGCCCGCACACCCGGCCCCCAACCAGCACAAGGGTATTCCGTTCGCAACGGGCTCGCTGGGGCATGGCCTGCCCATTGGAACGGGGATTGCCCACGCGGGTAAGCTCCTGAACGACAACAGCCGGGTGTTTGTGCTCATGTCGGACGGAGAAACGAACGAGGGCACTACCTGGGAAGCCGCTCACTTCGCTATTCAGTATCAGCTCGACAACCTGATTATGCTGATCGACAAAAACGGGCTTCAGGGCTTTGGCAACACGGGCGACGTACTGGGCGATACCGCTTCGGCCGCTACCTGGCAAGCTATTGGCTTTGAAACGGTTGAGGTCGACGGGCACGATGTAGAGGCTATCGGGGCCGCCATCGATGCGCTCACGGCCGTTCCAAACGGACGCCCGAAGGCCATTATTGCCCATACCGTTAAAGGCAAAGGGGTATCGTATATGGAAAACCGGCTTGAGTGGCACTACCTCCCCATGACCCCCGCGCAATATGAGGAAGCTGTGGGGGATGTGCGAAAAATGTATAATGTGCAATGAACAATGGACGATGACTCCGGCTCATTCATTATTCATTCTCCATTATTCATCATACATTAACCTTCATGGTAAACGATTCTATACGCCAGCTGAATGGCCCAATTTTCGTGTTTGGAGCCAGTGGTTTCATCGGCGCTAATTTGTTTGAACAACTCTTTGCCGTTCGCAAAGACGTTTACGCGCTCACGCACGATGCCACCAAAGCCTGGCGGCTTAAACTGCTCAATGTGCCGGCCGAAAACATTGTGCACTGCGATATTGTCTCCGACAACTCGATCAAGTCGGTGTTTGAGATCTACAAGCCGAAAACGATTTTCAATCTGGCCGCTTACGGGGCCTACAGCAAGCAGAAAAACATTAGCCTGACCTACGAGACGAACGTGCTCGGTACGGTCAATATTCTGGACAACTGTACGCCCGACATGGTGTACATTCATGCCGGAAGCAGCTCGGAGTACGGATTTAACTGCACCGCCCCCAAAGAAACCGACCGCGTAGAACCGAACAGCCACTATGCCGTGTCGAAGGTTTCAGCGGCCTACGTACTCGAGTTTTACGCCCGCGTCCATAACCTCAATACCCTGAACCTGCGGCTTTACTCGATCTACGGCGGTTGGGAGGAGCCCGACCGGCTGATTCCGAGGCTGGTAGAAGAGGCTCAACAGGGTAAATACCCCCCGCTGGTATCGCCCGACATCAGCCGCGATTTTGTGTACATCGACGATTGTGTATCGGCGTTTGTGCAGGCGGCCTTACGCGTAAAAGGCAGTGGCATCAGCGGGCGTTCGTACAACGTGGCAACGGGCCAGAAAACCACCATGCGCGACCTAGCGGCCGTAACCCGTCAAACGTTTGGGATTCAGACCGAACCCGTTTGGGGCAGTATGCCTAACCGGGGTTGGGACCTCTCCGACTGGTACGGCGATCCCACGGCTATTCAGGCCGACCTGGGCTGGAAAGCCACCACCGACCTGACCACTGGTCTGCGCAAAACGGCCGAGTGGCAGGTGTCCAACCAGTACGCCGAGCGCGTGATTCCGGCTTTCCAGACACCCACGCTCAACCCGGTCATTACGCCTATTATTGCCTGTTACAAAGACGCGCAGGCCATTCCGTACATGTACGAGCGGCTGGTGAAAACCTTCAACGAAATGAAGGTGCGGTACGAAATTATCTTTGTTAACGACAACTCGCCCGATAATACCGACGAGGTACTGGAGCAGATTTGCGCCAAAGACCCCAATGTTATCGCCATCAAACACTCGCGCAACTTCGGCTCGCAGTCGGCCTTTTTGAGCGGAATGGAAATTGCAACGGGCGATGCCGTCGTTCTGATGGATGGCGACTTGCAGGACCCACCCGAAATTATTCCGAAGTTTTACGAAAAGTGGCAGGAAGGCTACGATGTCACGTACGGCGTGCGCGTACAGCGCGAAATGCCGGCCTGGCTTGAGGTGTTCTACAAAGGGTTCTACCGGATTTTCAAGAACATGTCGTACATCAACATTCCGGCCGACGCGGGCGATTTCTCGCTTATCGACCGGAAAGTGGTGCGTGAGCTGGTCGCCCTGCCCGAAACTGAACAGTTTCTGCGGGGGTTACGAGCCTGGGTGGGCTTCCGGCAGACGGGCGTCGATTACGTACGGCCGGAGCGGATGTTTGGCGTCTCGACCAACAACTGGCGCAAAAACATTGCCTGGGCTCGGAAAGCGATTTTCTCGTTCAGCTTTGTGCCGCTCGAACTGATGGTCTACGCCGGTTTCGCCTTAACGGGCCTGTCGATTCTGGGCATTCTGTGGCAGATTCTGGCTAAGTTCTTCTTCTTCCCCGACACCCCGGCCGGATTGTCGACGGTCATTATTCTGGTGATGTTCTTCGGAGGGATTAACCTGCTGGGAATCTCGTTCCTGGGCGAGTACATCAGTAAGATTTTCGAAGAGTCGAAGAAGCGACCCAAGTTTATCCGCACGCTGGTTCGGCAGGGTGGTAAGGTTTACAAAACAGCGGCCGAAATCAATACGTTAGTAGAGCAACGGAACAGCAAGTAATCAACACCCTGACAATAGACGACTTTATGGAATTGCTGATAGCGACAGGGTGAATCTTGAATTAAATCCACTAAGACGCTCTTATTCAACTAAGATCAGTGGGTGTCCATTAACTGAATGGTACAAATGAGGAAGACTTTTTTCGCCTTGCTTCTCCTGCTCACGGGTTGTGATCGACTGGAAAATTTTCTGGCCGAATCAAAGCACGACACAATTGAAGTACGCATTGAAAATCAAACTGGCGGCCCACTAACCGACGTTCGGGTGTACACAGTGCAGTCGGTGAAGGTAGGCACAGCTTACCAACCCACCCGGACGGATTCAGTGCGGTTCGGCGATATTCTTCCCCTGACGACGCAAACAGGGGTCTTTTCGGAGAAAAACCTCCGATCGAGCGATGGCGATATGGAAATTATAGCAACCGGGAGTACCGGCAAACGCTATCGCCAGCGATTTGGCTATTTTACCAATGGGCATTTTCTGACGGCCACTATGCAGGTTCAGGTTCAGAAAGATACCATTCGTTTTAAATAATACGATGCGAAAAGAATTTTCAGCCGGTGTAGAGCGGCTCGTACAAACCGACGAACGCCTTGTATTCATTACCGGCGACCTGGGGTATAACGCCCTTGAAAACCTCCGCGACCTGATGGGCCCCCGGTTCATCAACGCGGGCGTTGCCGAGCAAAACATGGTGGGAATGGCCGCTGGCATGGCCTACAAAGGATATAAGGTGTTTTGCTACAGCATTGCGCCGTTTGCGGTGTATCGTTGTCTGGAACAGTTTCGGAACGATGCCTGCCTGCACAAAATGCCCGTTTTTCTGGTAGGTAATGGGGGTGGGTACGGCTACGGCATCATGGGCAGCACCCACCACGCCATCGAAGACCTCGCCTGTCTGAGCGGTCTGCAAAACGTGAATACGTACATCCCGGCTTTTGCCGATGAGGTCGACCCAATGCTCGAACAGATCGTAGCCGAGGCCCGGCCCGCGTATCTGCGGCTGGGAGCCGGCCCTAAAACTCCCGACGGAGCAACGCAACAAGGTACGTTTAAACAGATTGTGCAGGCCGAGGGCAACTCGGCCGGGACCATTGTAGCGCTCGGCCCGGTAGCGGCCAACGTGCTTACGGCCCTGCAACAATCCGGCTTGTCAGGTCGTTTCGACCTGTTTACGGCCACGAACCTCCCTCTAGACCTGCCGCTCGAACTGGCCGCAACCTGGGCTGGCAAACCCATGCTGGTGGTCGAAGAGCACGTATCAGTTGGTGGGCTGGCGGGGCAACTTTCGGTGGCCATGCTCACCCAGGGCGTTATGCCCGGCCGGTTTGTTAGCCTGTCGGCGCAGGGGTACCCGAACGGCCTGTACGGCGACCAGAAATACCATCAGCAACTTTCGGGTCTCGATCCCGAAAACATTGCCCGGTGTCTGGCCGAACTGGTTTAGGGTTTATAGTTTTTTGTTTTTAGTTTGGTTGCTTACCAGGCATATATACCCGAGGCATTTAGCCCTATTTATCGATTTGCAAGGCTCGATTCGAATCTGGTTTTCTTTACTGCTGACACTGGTTCCCGTCGTCATATTCTGGCTGTGCTGGGGGCATCTGGCCGTGAATGTACCCAAGTGGGACGATCACGCCCTGAAAGCCTATTTGCTGTATAGCGAGCAGGAAACAGACGTTTCGGGTAAGATTTACCAGTTGTTCCGGCAGCACAACGAACACCGGATTGTGCTCGACCGGATGGTCACCTGGCTCGATTACAACCTGTTTGGCAAACTGAATTACCGGCATCTGATGCTGCTCGGTAATGCCAGCTTGCTTGGACTGCTGGCCGTACTGAGTGCCGTGCTGCACCGTACGGTCCGGTCAACCCGGCGTGAATCGGGTCTGGTGTACGCGGCTCCGGTGGCGTTTCTGCTATTCAACCTGTCGTCGTGGGAAAATGCCTTTTGGGGCATGGCCGCCCTCCAGAATTTCTCGGTCGTGCTGTGGGTGATGGGTAGTCTGTACTGCCTCACCGTGGGCTGGCAGGTGTGGGTAGCTGTGGGCCTGGCCATTCTGGCAACGCTCACAAGCGGTAACGGCCTGTTAATCTGGCCAATCGGGGTGGTTGTATTACTCCTACAACGGCAATACCGCCCGCTTTTAGGTTGGAGCCTGAGTGCCCTCGTTGTGATTGGCCTTTACTTTCTGGGCTACGAAAACCCCGAAGGAAATCCACCCGCACGGGGCAGTGTGCTCGACTTTTTCAAAGGCTGGCTGGCGTTCAACGGTGCGGCCGCCGACGTATTTCCTCTCGGCAACCCGTTCCTGCTCTGCTTATTCCTCGGAAGTGTACTCACCGTGGGGGTCTTGGGGGCCGCTCTTTGGGTATTCATTCGTGACCTCCTCCCCTATGCACTATCAAAAACATGCCAAACAACCCCACGCCCGGCAGCGGGAAACCTGTTTTTTGTAGGCTGTGCCGCCTTTTTGCTCGGTACAGGGCTAATCGTAGCGTGGTCGCGGGTAGGGTTCGGTCTGGATGTGCTCATCACCAGTCGGTACAAGATTTACTCGCTGCTCCTGATGGCAGTGGCCTACGTGTATGCCATTGCGCAACTGGCTCCCCGATGGCGGGGGCTGGCGGGGACCGTGGGCCTGGTGGGTAGCGTTGCAATTGCCGGGCTTTCGTACGTGGTGTATGCCGATGAAGTGCTCTGGTGGCGACGCTGGCTGCTGACCAACCAATTTAACTGGACCTATCTGAGCAACCGCCCGGTATCGGGTATCGACCCGACCACGGCCCGCTGGGTCGACAATGCCCCGGCATATTATGATCGCTGCCTGCCCGCCCTGTACGGCCCGGCTGAGGCTGGGGCGGTTCAACTCGATACTGTGTACGAAGCGGGTGGGCAGTTTGTGGTCAAGAGTGCTGCCCCCAGTTTAGCAGCCCTGCCACAACCGTCGCTCCGGCAACCCGATGGGGGCCTGACCCTCATCCTGCAATCCGACAAGCGAACGTATCTGTATGGCGCGCTCCCCAACCCGGCCGACAACCCCAAAACAGCCCTGAAGCGGGGAATCTTCCCCAATCGTGACCTGTTGGTGGTGTTTCCGGCCGCCGAGCCCGCTCCCGATCAGTACCGGCTTTCGGTGCTGGCCGTCGACCCGGTTTCAGGGGCCTGCACGGTTCACCCGACTGGCCGTACACTCGTTGTTCAACCCCGTTCATCAACCGACCTTAAAAAGAATTGGTAACGCAACCGACACGCCGACACGCTGCACCGGGCAACACCGGTTTGAATGGTCGCAACCTGGCAACCGGGCTTTTGCTCGCAGTCCCCATAGGTATCGTACTGGCCACGGTGCTCACCTACGCGCTCAATCTGCCGTATTGGGACGATTATCTGGTGCAGGAACAGTTGCTCTTGCTGAAATCACAGCCCTCCGGACGGCTCAAACTACTACACCTGTTCGATCAGCACTGGGAACACCGGATTGTTTGGACCCGGCTGGTATTTGCTGGTTGGTACAAACTCAACGGCGTGCTCAATTACTACGGCCTTACCCTGGTAGGCGTGAGTGGCCTGCTGGCCCTCATGGGTGTACTCATTCTGGTGTTTCGGAAAACGGGGCTTTCACTGCTGTATCTGCTACCGGTGCCGTTCTGGCTGTTTACGCTGCAATCGCACGAGAACCTGCTCTGGGCCATGGCCTCTATCCAGAATTTCTGGGTGTTGGTATTCGCTCTGGCAAGCTTTTATCTGCTGGCCCGGCCGGTCGGGTGGTCTCGCCTGCTGGCGTTGGCCTTAGCCGTTTTGGCTACCTATACCAGCGGCAACGGCTCTTTAGTATTGCTGGCCGGGCTGGCGGTGCTGATCTGGCAGGCCATTACGGGCCGGGTTCGGTTCGTGTGGGTTGGCGGATGGCTGGCCGTTACGGCCCTGAGTATCGCCGGGTATTTTTACCACTACAGCCGTATCACGTTTTTCCCCTCACCATTCCGCTATCCGTTCATCGATTGGGCGAAGGCTTTTTTTGTGTTTTTCGGTGCTTTTGCCGACCCTTACCCCTACTCAGGCGCGGCTGCATACGGCTACGAAAACCCGCTCGGCCTGACCATCTTTCTGGGCATAGTCCTCGTCGGAGTGGGTGGGTATCTGACCTGGACCGACCTCTGGGAAACCGTTCAAAAGCGGAAGGGAACACCGGGCAAAATAACGCCGGGGGGACGCATTAACCTACCCGATTTCTTTCTGGCTACCCTACTCTTTTTGCTCGTTACGGCAGCCATTACCGTGTACTCACGGGTTGGTTTTGCGGGGCCGGGTTACCTCTTGCAGGGACGCTACAAAGTATATTCAGCGCTGACGCTGGCAGTCGTGTATCTGTACACCCTGTACCGGCTGGGTCGGGCTCAGAAGACCCTATCAGCCCCGGTTCTGGGCGTGATTGCCACGCTCTCCATAGGGCAAAGTTTGTTGTCCGACTACCTGTGTCTGGAGGGGATTGTCAATCAGCATCGGCGCACCACGGCTGAGTATTTCAACTACCTGCTCAACACCCCGCTGAAGCAACAACTGGCTTTAAGCACCCTGTTTATCCCGACGGAAGAGACATTTTTTAGTGGCCAAACTCGTCAGTTAGCCGTCCAGTCGTGGCTCAACGCACCCGCAAGTGCCAAACTAGACCGCTTTAGTAGTCAGACGTTTATGTATTGGATCGAAAAATCTAACACTGTTAACCCGACACTAAACCGACCGACCGATGGCACCTACGTATACATGACCAGCGGCACGCACACCTACCTGTTTGCGGCCCGCCCCCTTCGGCCCGCTCCGCTGGCCCTGGGTGGGTTCGACGGATATTTCCGGCCTGAAGGCATCCGGGCGCAGGTGTTACAGGAACACCTTAAACCGGGCACGTACCGAATAGGCCTGTTAACCAACCGGGCCGGGCAGCTGCACCTTTCCATGACCCCACAAACCGTAACGTTTACATCCCTGTGAGCAACCTCCGAAATCACCTTGTACAGCTGGACGGCCTCCGGTTTATTGCCGTTACGCTCGTCATGCTCGACCACTGGCTGGGCGAGGCCAACCCGTTTCCGCTCGGCTACTTCGGCGTGAACCTGTTTTTTGTATTAAGCGGCTTTCTCATCACCCGGATTCTCATTCACAGTCAGCAACGCGACACCGAACTTGGCCGGGGTCACGGGCACTCGCTCAAAGTCTTTTTTATCCGGCGGAATCTCCGCATTTGGCCCGTGTATTACCTCACCATCCTGATACTGGCTTTGGTACATTTTCAAGGCGTGCGGCTCTCGTTCTGGTGGCTCATTACCTACACCACCAACTTCTGGATTGTGATTCACCAAAGCTGGCTCGGCGCTATTGACCACCTCTGGTCGCTGGCGGTAGAGGAGCAGTATTACTTATTTTTTCCGTTCCTGCTGCTGTTCACGCCCGAGCGGTATCTGCTCCGAATGCTCTGGAGTCTAATCGGGCTTTCGGTGGTCCTGCGGATTCTTCTTTTTGCCACCCATGCTCCCTGGATGACCCAGTTTGTGATGATGCCTACCTGCCTCGATGCCTTCGGGCTGGGCGGTATTCTGGCCTGGCTCATCGTGTACCGGAAAGAAGCGTTTGAACGACTCGTCATGAGCAATGCCTTTTTGCTCGGCAGCTTTGTACTGTACATCGTTCATTTGTACGTGATGCTCACGGTGGAGCCTAACCGCAACCTGTTCACCGACGTCACCGACCGGTTTATTACCTCCGTTTTCTGTGCTGCAATCATCGGCCGGGCAGTGCTGGGCTTCGGGCAACCGCTCAAGGCAATTCTGGAGAACCGCGTAGCTACCTACCTGGGCCAAATCAGCTACGGCCTTTATCTGTTTCACAATATCGTGTTCAATTATTACCACACCCAACCCACGTTTCCTACGCTCCGGGTCTGGAACAAAGCCGTGTCGATAGTACCTTTTTTGAACAGTACCCCCCTTTTCCAGTTGGCTTATTTTTATGCCCTGACGGTACTGCTGGCGGCTTTGTCGTGGCACTTAGTCGAGAAACCAATCAACTCGCTGAAAGGTAAATTTTCTTATTAATTCCCGGCTCTTTATCCATTTGGCGGATTCCCACTCGATAAAGTCCTATTTGGGGGACGGTTTAGACCCCAACAATTACTTATATTTGTGCGTCATCAAGTCAATGATGAATGGTAAGCGATGAATGATAAACCCTTAATACTCTATCATTTCACCAAGATCTTGTTCATCATTCATCATTCATTATTCATCATTTCTCTATGAGTCTTCTGCTGTCAATTGTCATGCCTGCCTACAACGAAGAAGAGTGTATTGAACTCGTTGTTCGGCAGTGGTGCGATTTACTGGACCGCCAGTTCCCGACTGACAATACACGCCTGATTGTTATTAACGATGGTTCCCGCGACAAAACGGGGGCTATTCTGGACAGCATCAAAGAACGCTATCCAAAGCTGATGGTTGTTCATCAGCCCAACGGAGGTCATGGTAATGCGGTGGTAAACGGGTACCGTCAGGCGGTTGCGCTCGATTCGGAATACGTGTTCCAGACCGATAGCGACGATCAGTTTGTGACGGCCGATTTTGAAAAACTCTGGGCCAAACGCGATCAATCAAACTTTATACTGGGCTACCGGGAGGTACGGCACGATGCCACCACCCGACTCTGGATTACCCGCGTGCTGCGGGGTAGTATCGCCCTAATCTATGGAACGTATATAATGGACAGCAATATTCCGTTCCGGCTGATTCGGGGTAGTTTCCTGCGCAAGCTGCTGGCTCAGCTTCCAACACCCACGCCATTTGCGCCTAATATCTTCTTGGCGGTCATGGCCAAAAAAGCAGGCAACGAGACCTTCGATATACCCATCACGCACAAAGAGCGCGAAACGGGCACCGTCTCGATTATGAACTGGAAGCTTCTGAAAGTTTGTATGCAGAGCTTTGCCGAGCTGGCCCAGTTCCGTATGCAATTGGGTAGTAAAGTAAAAGCTTTACGTAGTGCACCCGAAGCCCAGCGTGCGGTCAACAACTAATTGCCAGGGGTGCATGGTCTGTACGTGCCGTCTCGATTCGGGCGGCACCCGCTATTTACTCTGGCCTGCTTATGGCTTATGGCCATTCCTCTTACCAGAATTACTCAACAATTTAACTTAAATGAATGAGCGGCCGACACAACTGGTGGCTCAACGACCCCTGTACATGAAGCATAAATATGTCATTATCGGCTCTGGACCCACGGGCTTAGGCGCTGCTTACCGGCTTAAAGAACTCGGCGTTACAGATTTTATCGTTTTAGAAAAAGAAGACCGCATTGGCGGCCTGGCCAAAAGCTTTGTCGACGACAAGGGGTTTGTGTGGGACGTGGGTGGTCACGTGCAATTTTCGCACTACAAATATTTCGACGACCTGATGAACAAAGCCCTCGGCGAAGATGGGTGGCTGCGGCATCAGCGCGAGTCGTGGGTATGGATTGAGAATCGGTTTGTGCCGTATCCGTTCCAGAACAACATTAAGTACCTCACGCCCGAAACCATGTGGAAATGCCTTGAGGGCATTATCCAGGTTTACAAGAACCCCACGATGCAGAAGCCTAAAAACTTCCGCGAGTGGATTCTGCAAACGTTCGGGCCGGGGCTTGCCGAAACGTTCATGTTCCCGTACAACTTTAAGGTATGGGCCTTCCCGCCGGAAGAAATGAACGCCGTATGGGTGGGCGAACGCGTAGCCGTTACCGACCTGGCACGGGTTACCAAGAATATTATTTTCAACCAGGAAGATTTCTCGTGGGGTCCCAACAGCACGTTCCAGTTCCCGAAACACGGCGGAACGGGCGGTATCTGGGAGTCGGTAGGGAATCTGGTGGGTCGCGAAAACATCAAGCTCAACGCCAGCGTGGATCAGGTGATTGGGGCCGAAAAGAAGATTATTCTGAGCAACGGCGAAACGGTTGAGTACGAATACCTGCTCAATACCATGCCGCTCGACATCTTCTCGAAGAAAGTGCAGGGACTCGACGCCGAAACGGTGCAAACCGCGCAGGGCCTGAAACATTCATCGACCAACGTGGTTGGGGTTGGGCTCAAGGGGCAACCGAAGCAAAGCCTCGAAACTATGTGCTGGATGTATTTCCCGGAGGCCAATAGCCCTTACTACCGCGTGACGGTGTTCTCCAATTACAGTCCAAACAACGTACCCGACAGCAGTCAATATTGGTCGCTGATGACCGAAACGAGCGAGTCGTCGGCCAAACCCGTTGATCGGCAGACGCTTATCGACGATACGGTGCGGGCGTTGAAAGAAGATCAGCTCATTACCGATGACGACGAGGTGGTATCGACCTTCCACGTGGCTTTCGACTACGGCTACCCGACACCATCGGTAGAGCGCGACAGTATTCTGAAAGCGGTTCTGCCAAAACTGGAACCCTTTGGTATTTACTCACGGGGTCGGTTTGGGGCCTGGAAGTACGAAGTGAGCAATCAGGACCACTCACTGATGCAGGGCGTTGAGTGGGCCAACCGCATGGTTGCCGATGTCCCGGAATTGACGTTGTTCTTCCCCGATACGGCCAACGCCATGTGGGGGAAATAAAAAGTTTATAGTTTATGGTTTTTAGTTTATGGCGGCCGACGTTCCGGTTTATTGTTGTTCCGAAACCATAACCCGGAACGTCGGCCGCCAAAATCTATAGACCATAAACCAAAAATCAATACGTGAAGAGTTGCACCGCTGAATGGGTCGGAACCGGGTGTCCGTCGTTGGCCGTGCAACTCTTCCCATTTTACCTGTACAACGCTAAACGCTGTTTATGAATCGGAGAATCTGGCTTGGTATCGGTGCGATAGTCCTGCTGTTGGGCGGGTGGTTAGGCTTCAGGGCTTTCCATTCAAACAGCCCACTGTCGGTCCTCGTCCCGTCGGATGCCCTGCTGGTTCTCGAAAGCACCCACCTGCTCGACTCCACCACCGCGCAGATACAGCGGCAGTCGTTGACCCTCAATCAAATACCCCTTTTCGAGCAGGCTGTAGCGCACCTTAGCCGTAACCTACTGGCATCGGGCGATACCACGCGGCTGCGGCAGTTTTTACGCAACCGCCCCGTGCGGTGCTCGCTGCACCCCGTCAGCAAATCGACGCTCGATTTTATCTTCTACATCCCGGTAAGCACCGAGGCCGACCGGGTGGTTGTAAGCCAGATTCTCAGCCCCGACCCGAACCGGTTTCGGCTACTGACCCGGCCGTTCAACGGGGAGCGGGTTAGCGAGCTGGTTAGCCTCCGCAACGAATCGTACGGCCATTTTTTACAGACCGACGACGCGCTGATCTGCAGCGGATCGGGGGTACTGATTGAAAACGTGGCCCGTCGGATGCATAGCCCTAACTTGCTGACAGACAGTGAAGAGCTAACCACGGGCGAAGGCCAACTGGCAGGTCTATCGGTACGGCCCGAAGTATTGCAACGTCTGTTTGGCGAAGGTAATACCTCGCTGGTTCGGCTGTTTTTGCCCGAACACCTGACGCTCCGGTTTCGGAACACCGACTCCCGAACGCACCTGGTAGGGTATGCTTCGGATCAGATCGGGCAACGGGCCGATGTGGCCGCCCTGTTTCAAAATCAGGCCCCGCGCCGGATTTTGGCTGGCCAACTGATCCCGCAAAACACCTCGTCGGTGTACCATATTAGTCTGAGCGACGGGGCCGCGTTTGGGAAATCGATCCGGGCGCTGCTGGCGTCTAACTCTGACGACCGACTGCAAGACCGGCTTGAACGCATCGCCCCCGAAACCGATAATTTTTACGGCGCCATTGGGTCTGATGTCTTGCTGTGCCGATTGGAGTCGCCCGACGCCCGTACCCGGCAGGTGCTGGTGGTGCAGGGCCGCGACGGGGCTGCCCTTGCGCGGGCGTATCAGCAGATTGCGTATCGCCTTGGCGCGGCTACACCGGCTCCGCTCAAAACGTTTCTGGGCCATAAAACCCTGTTGCTCAACGTGGCCGAGCTGCCCGCTACGCTGTTTACAAGTTTGTTTGCCGGTTTTCGGGAAAGCTGGGTGACGCAGCACGGCTCAGCCCTGATTGTGGCCAACAGCGAAGATGTGATGCAGGAATACCTGAAGCAGATCACCCAAAAAACGGTCTGGGCAGCCGACGAACGACAGAGCAGCCTACTGGCACAAACTCTCCGCCCGGCCAACTTTACAGCCTTTGTGCGGCTCAACCGCAGCTCTGAAAGCGTACCTGAGCGGTGGCCCGCTCCCTGGCGCAAACTGCTCGGCCGACCGTTTGCCGGTTTCGATAACCTCGAAAACATGGTGTATCAGGCCAGTTACGGCAACGAAAAAATCCTGTCGACGCTTATTTTGGGCCGTACTACCCGCCGGGCGAGTGGGGCGGTACTGAACAAGGTCCTCCTGCGCCGGAAAGTAGAGTTTAATGCTTCGCTCATTGCGGCTCCGGTGGTGGTGGGTTCACTCGCCGACGGATCGGCTCAGTTTTACGCGCAGAATAGGGCAAGTCAGTTTGTGCTGGTCACGCCCGAAGGCGACAAAATTGTGCAGGATACCACCGATGGCCCCATTCGCAGCAACGTGATTGCGACCGATTTTCTGGACAATGGCCGGTTGCAGTATCTCTTTATGACTGACCGGCGGCTCTACGTGGCCCAACCGGGTAACCAATCGGTTAAGCTACAGGTAATTCGGTTGCCCGCCGGCCTGAACCCGACCCTGCTCGCCCAGCCGCGTGGCAGTCGCCAACGTTCTATTGTGGCCCTTGCCGCGCATACCGACGGGCATATTTACGCCCTTGATCGGCAAAAACGCCAGTTTGTGCGCCTGATGACCGCCCAAACTAAAGGGCCGCTCCAGCTGCCGTTTCAGGTTATCGACACCCCAACGGGCATGGAGGTGCTGGCCATGCAGGGAAACGGTATTTTGAACCGATGGCGCGACGATGGTACCCCCGTTACCCACTTCCCGGCCAAGCTCGACCTCTCGTTTGTGAGCCCGGCGCTGCAACCGGCCAATGCTGATTATATGCAGGCCATTACCGAACAGGGCGAATTGCTTCGGCTGAACCCCAACGGCCTCATTGCCAGTCGGAATGGGCTTTACCGACCAGTGCGGGCAGGTTCGTTCCGGTTGTTCCCCGATGTGAGTCAGCAAACGTGGCTACTTATGCGCACCTCCGATACCGAAGCCGCCATTCTGGACCAGCAGGGCAACGAACGGTTTGCGGTACGCGGCCTACAACCCGACCAAACGAGCATCCGCTACCACCGGCTGGGGGGCGGTATCGAATTAATCAGTCTCAAATCGGGGAGCTTCACCACCCTCTATACACTCGATGGTAAACGCATTGGCGACCGGCCCATTCCGAGCGATTTTCCGGTTGCCTTGCAGTTTGACGAATTAACGAACGAACTTTACGTTCTGAGTGGCATCCAGAAAGCGGTGCAACTTTTCTCGATTCGGCTGCGCTGAAAGGTCGTTGCTCCTGACAGACAGCCTACTAACTTGACCTGACACGTGAATAAACCATGTAAAATGAACCATGAACTTTTCCGCTGGCTACAGCCCCTTGATCGTTCATTTTACATTCCACATTGACTGAGTGCTTATAACATGAAATACCTGGTCCGCTATACGTTTCTTTTTTTGGCTATTGCTCTGTGGGCAGGCGGCTGCTCGCGCGAGGTGATGAAATGGTATTATCAAACGAATCTGGTTGCCGATGATTACCGGTATGGCGATTTGTATCGATTAGCGAATCTGTCCCAGTTCAAAGATCCGCTGGTGGCCTGCCGAGAGGCTTCAACGCCGGTGCTATCGAGCGATACGGCCCGCACCCATCTGTATTTGATTGGCGATAGTTTTGCCGAGCCGCAGCGAATCAGCAAGGCCGATTTTCCGGTGAGCTATTATCAGTACGTACATTGGGACACCCGCCATACCGCCCAACTCGATACGACAAAGTACAATGTCCTCCTCCTCGAAACGGTAGAACGCCATTTTCGGGAACATTTCTCGCGTCCGGTAGCCGAGCTGACCCTCGTCCCTGACACTACGCAACGGACCACCCCTACCCCGGAGCCCCTGACCCGGCAGTTGTTTGCCCTGATTCAGTCGAAAGGGATTGAAGAGCGGCTCGAAACGGTCTTGTTCAGTCAGGACTTTTTTCTGTGGTTTAAGGAGTTGAAAGCGGCTATGAATCTGGGTTGGTTCGACCGGACAACGCCCAAAGTAGGGATTTCGCATGACCGGCAGCACCTGTTTGTCGACCTCGATACCGACACCACCAAACGGCTGAACTCGTCGTTTGTCGCCCTACCCGATTCAGAGCTGAATGCCCTCGTCGACAGTGTGAACGCAACGGCCGCCCGGTTTCGGCAACAAGGGTTCGACGCGGTCTACTTGTCGGTTATCCCGAACAAAGCGAGTATTCTGGAACCCGAACGGGGCGCGTACAACCGCCTGATCGAGCGGGTACAGCAACACCCGCGCCTACAGGTACCGATTGTTGATATTTATTCGGTGTATGCCCGGCAACCAAAGCAGGTGTACGCCTTAGGTGATTCGCACTGGAACTGCTACGGCCGCTCTTTGTGGCTCAAAGCCGTCAACGAACGTCTGGCCCGCTAAGAGTTTTACACGATGGGTAACGCCCAGGGCTTTCGGTACTGTGCCCGTACCAGCTTGTTGGCTTCGAGATCGTTACGTACGGTCTGGGTCTGTTCGTCCCAGTGCAGTTTACGACCTAACCGATAAGCCATATTCCCTAATTGTGCGTTCACGGCGACATGTCGTCCTACTTCGGCTGGCGCGTTGGGTTGTTGTCGGCTGCGTACACATTCCACAAAGTTGAGGGTATGCCGGTCGAGGTCGTTGGTATAGCGCCGTTGCAAGGGCATGGCTGGCGTCAGATACTGTCCCCCGTCAATCTCGGGTAGCAGTTCCCAGCCGTCGCGGTCGGTCACCAGTGTACCGAGGTTACCGATGAAAGCTACCCCATGTTCGCGGCCGTAGGGTCCCCGACCAATACCAATGGCTTGCTCCCACTGAATGGTAAATTGTCCGTAATCGAAAAGCACCTGTAATGTATCGGGGGTCTCGCCAGCATGGTCGGGAAATCCAAATCGGCCACCCGCAGCCATCACCGACACAGGCGTGGTTACGTTCATACCCCACAGCGCCATGTCGATCATGTGCGCCCCCCAGTCGGTCATGAGGCCGCCCGCATAGTCCCAGAAATAGCGGAAGCTACCATGAAACCGGCTTTTGTTAAAAGGGCGTTCGGGGGCAGGGCCGAGCCAGGCCGCGTAGTCGACGCCAGCTGGCACGGGTTCATCGGCCACGACGGGGAATTTTTTACCATAAGGCATATACGCCCACGTTTTCACGAGCCGCACGGTACCGAGCTTTCCTGAGCGCACATAATCAATGGCCGCTTTCCAATGGCTTCCGCTACGCTGCCACTGCCCCACTTGCACAATACGATTATGCTTTTTAGCAGCAGCTACCATCAGGTTACACTCCTCAATTGAGTTGGCAAGTGGTTTTTCAACGTACACATCCTTTCCGGCCTGACAGGCCATTACAGCGGGCAGGCAATGCCAATGATCGGGCGTACCCACAATGACAGCGTCGATTTCTCTGTTATCCAGCAGCTTCCGAAAGTCAGTGTACAAGGTCAATTTGGGTGCAGCACCAGCAGCAGCGTTGTTCTTCTGTAGCTCAGCTGCACGCCGGTTCAGTACATTCTGATCGACATCGCACAGGCCAACACATTGCACAGCAGGATGTTTGAGCATCGATGTCAGATCAGCCCAACCCATATTATTGCAGCCAATCAGGGCAACCCGCAACGGATCGGCTGCTACCAAACCGGTACTCGCCTGAGCAGACTCAATGGTTGGCAACAGGGTACCAGCAACCAGCTGAGAGGAGTTCTGGAGAAACGTTCGGCGGGAAAGTGAGGACGACGTCAGGCTCATGGGAACAGGATAATAAGGGTTGAAAAGACACAGGCAAGAGAGCCATAGTAGCGTGTTTCTACTCAATCAAAGCCTTTTACGATTTCAACCTACGCGCCTGGGCTCGTTACCTCAATGAATCTATCATGGACAAACACAACTCAGTCAGTACCGTTGTAGGGGTACGGTTTCTGAAAACCAGTATCTATCAACCAAACCCCACAACAATGCCACGCGGAGATAAAGGCGCCTACACCGATAAGCAGAAACGGCAGGCCGAACACATCGAAGAGAGTTACGAAAAGCAGGGCCTCCCCGAAGAGGAAGCCGAACGTCGGGCCTGGGCAACGGTTAACAAAACATCGGGCGGAGGTAAGAAAAGTGGCTCCGGTCGGGGGCGGGCCGAGAACCAGCAACCCGCCCAAACCGGTGGTCAGAAAGGTGGAGCATCTTCGGCTGCGCGAACGCCCGAACAGCGATCGGCTTCGGCCCGGAAAGCCGCCGAGACCCGGAAACGAAACGCAGCGGCTAAAGCTGCCTAATAGGTAGTTTAGTTCTTAGAAAAGAAACGCGGGCGTCATCCGTCCAATTCCCGGATGACGCCCGCCAATACCTGTCTATTCTAAGCCTGAATCCAATAAGTCCGTTTAACCACTCACGGCAGCGTGGAGGTCAACGTTGCGTAGGTCAGCTTTTTCACCGTAGCCCCCGAGGCCGAGCGAAGCGAAATCCGGCTCATGTCGCCTTCGGGGAAAAAGTTGCTCGTCAGCACGCTTAGTCCGTTATCCGCAAACAGCTCAACCGACGCTACATCAACCAGCAGGGTCATCGTCAGGGTTTTATCGGTGGCTAATCGCGGGGCCGTGTTTCGTTTACCAAACCCCTTCTCAAAGCTTGTTTTACCCGACCGACTGCGATCGATAAAGTACGCGTTGGCCGTTTTGTCGTAGCCAATCACCAGCTCATTACCCGCATCATTCGTCAACACAACCGACACATCTTCGGTTGCCGACGCCGTAAACGTAAGCCGGAATGGCCCCGTCAGCTTCCCCACCGTGGGGGTGAGGTCGTACTGCCCCTTTACGCTTACCGAATTCAGCGTAGTTGGTTTAGCCGCCAATGTATTCAGTTCGGCTACCGGGTTCGAGGCCAGATACAGCTCATTACCCACCTCCCGAATCGACAGCTCACGGGGCACCGTAGTAGCACTGCGCCAAGGGTCGGTAGGCACCTGTTGGGCGTATTGCCAGTTGCTCATCCAGCCCATCAGAACAGTTCGGTTGCCGGTATTGGCAAACGTCACACCCGCATAATTGTCAGGCCCAAAGTCCATCCACTGAGAAGCCTTGTTGTAGGGCTTAAAGGTCTTACCATCGAAATCGCCCAGAAAATACTGCGTTGCCGAGCCACCGTTAGGCCCGCCGGGGTTGATACTCACCAGCAACACCCATACGGTTTTACCCTTATGCTGCAATGGAAACAGGTCGGGGCACTCCCACACGCCCCCGTGTGCGCCCAAATCACGCCCGAACTCACTTGCTTTTGTCCAGTTTTTCAGGTCGGGCGAGGTATAAAACGTGACCCGGTCTTTTGTAGCCAGGGTCATAATCCATTGTTTGGCAGGCTCATACCAGCGTACTTTCGGGTCGCGAAAATCGACAATACCGGGATTAGGCAGCACCGGGTTTCCGGTATATTTCGTCCAGGTTTTGCCATCGTCGAGGCTGTACGCCAGGCTTTGATACTGAAATTTCTCGGACTTGGCTTTCTCCAGCTTGGGGTTGTGATGCGTGAAAATGGCCACGAGTGGCACCTGCCCGTTTCGCCCGAAACCACTCGTGTTGTTCACGTCAACTACGGCGCTACCTGAGAAAATATAGCCCAGACTGTCGGGGTAAAGGGCAATGGCTTCTTCGCGCCAGTGCAGCATATCGGCGCTGGTAGCGTGCCCCCAGTGCATAGGGCCCCAGGTAGTTCCGTCGGGGTAATACTGAAAAAACAGGTGATAAACGCCCTTGTGGTACACCATTCCGTTGGGGTCGTTCATCCAGTGAGCCTTGGGCGAAAAATGGAAGCGAGGGCGGTGCGGCTCGGTCGGGGCCGAGGTCTGCGCCCATGCCGGCGCACTCAGCGAAGCGAGGATAGCCAGACAGGCCAGTAGCTTTTGCATCGGTTAGAGTCGGTTTGATTCGAAAAACGATGCCCTAAGTTATCGCCCAACCGGGACTTTCTCCGACACGCGCGTCAGGATAATTGCCCGGCATCGGGCCCGGCAGGTAAAATTGGGGGTGTGTCAGTCGTATCTTTTAAAGCCACCCCGGTGAGTTTCAACCGGAAAGCCTCGCTAACCAGATACATAATTTTTTCGACGGCCATAGCCGGGGGTAATCCCTGCTGTCGGATATTGGAGATGCAGTTCCGGCGCTCGTCGGTCAGGCCGGGGGCGGGAGCAAAAGTCAGGTAAGCCCCCAGGCTATCGGCCGAGCTTAAGCCGGGCCGTTCGCCAATGAGCATGACCACCATCCGGGCGTTCAGCAAGTGGCCAATTTCGTCGCCTATGGCTACCCGTCCCTGCTCCACCAACGTCAGCGGAGCGAGTGTAAATCCCTGATCTCTTGACGCTTGTACCAAACCCTGCACCACAGTCCCGGCGTACAGGTTCACCGCCGTAGCCGACAATCCATCCGCCACCACAATAGCCACATCGGCCGGCTGGGCGGCTATTTCGCGGAGAGCCTCGGCCGATTGAGGGGCCAATTGCCGCCCGTAGTCGGGGCGTTGCAGGTACATATCCCGGTGTTCGGCCCGGCTTTGCAGCCAGTACACAGGCAGCTCAAGTGGAGCGAGTGCCTGCATCAGCGCGTCCGTATCGAGCGCAGAATATACGGCGTCTTTAGCGTGAGCATGAGCCAGCCGAAAAGCCAGCGAAGCCCGCACCGGCACCGAAACTCCCGTTTTGCCAAGTGCAATCCGGGCTTCGGTAAACGCCTTCAGGGCTGTCCACTCATCGGTTTCGACGGGTAATTTTTGGGGCTCGTTCATTCGCTAAACAGACCTGCGTATAGTTGTGGCTGACTCCCGGTAAACAGGCGATTGCCGTCCGTATCCATAATTCCCTGCCGATGCAGCCACGCTTCAAACTCAGGGGCCGGCCGGAGTCCGAGCGCCTTACGAACGTACAGCGCATCATGAAACGAGGTCGACTGGTAGTTGAGCATGATGTCGTCGGCACCGGGTACGCCCATGATAAAGTTGACCCCGGCCACCCCAAGCAACGTCAGCAAGGTATCCATATCGTCCTGATCGGCGTTGGCGTGATTGGTGTAACAAATATCCATACCCATCGGCAAGCCCAGGAGCTTGCCGCAAAAGTGGTCTTCGAGGCCCGCCCGGATAATTTGCTTCCCATCGAACAGATACTCAGGGCCAATGAAGCCAACCACCGAGTTGACTAACAAAGGGTTATACCGGCGAGCCACGGCATAGGCCCGGGTCTCGCACGTTTGCTGATCGAGACCGTGATGGGCATTGGCCGAGAGCGCGCTCCCCTGCCCCGTTTCAAAATACATCAGGTTTTGACCCAGCGTACCCCGGCCGAGCGAAAGCCCAGCCTCGTAGCCCTCTTGCAACAAGGCGAGGTTGATGCCAAAACTGGCATTGGCCCCCTCCGTGCCGGCAATCGACTGAAACACCAGATCGACCGGCACCCCTTGCTCCACCAGTTGAATCGTGGTGGTGATATGGCTTAACACACAGCTTTGGGTCGGTATCGAAAACCGTTCCCGGAGGCCATCGAGCAGGTACAACAGCTTGGCCGTTGCGGCCGGGCTGTCGGTGGCCGGGTTTATGCCAATTACCGCATCGCCACTGCCGTAAAGTAGCCCATCGAGTACGCTCGCGGCAATACCACGCGGGTCGTCGACGGGGTGGTTGGGTTGGAGCCGGGCCGAAAGTTGCCCTTTTTTGCCAATTGTATTCCGAAACCGGGTGACTACTTCAATCTTCTGCGCCACCCGAATCAGGTCCTGATTACGCATCAGCTTCGATACGGCCGCCACCATTTCGGGCGTGAGGCCCGGTGCCAGTTGCCGCAGCGTTTCGGTATCGGCCGCATCGGCCAGTAGCCAGTCGCGAAAGTCGCCTACGGTAAGGTGACTTACCGGCGCAAACGCGACGGGGTCGTGCGTGTCCAGAATCAGCCGGGTCACTTCGTCGGACTCGTAAGGTACCACGGCCTCGTTCAGGAACGTCCGCAACGGTACATCGGCCAGAGCGAGTTGAGCCGCTACCCGTTCTTCGTAACTATCGGCAGCTACACCCGCCAGCCCATCGCCCGACCGGGCCGGGCTAGCTTTGGCCAGCAGCGTTTTCAGGTCTTGGAACCGGTAGGTAAACCCCCGAATCGTACATGCATAGTTCATACCCATTCAGACAGTGCCATTGGCCTCTACCGAGAGCGAGTTGGGTGCCTTACGGTGCTTACCGGCCGCGACAAACAGCAGCGTTACGAGCACCAGACCTCCCACAAACAGCCCACTCAGCCAGGGATAAAAATACACCATAGCTACCAGTGCCACAATGGCCAGGCCCAGCGCGATAGCCGGAAAATAGGGATAAAACGGGGCGCGAAACGGCCGGGCCATCTCAGGCCGGCTCACCCGTAGTTTAAACAGGGCGAGCATACTAATGATATACACCACCACCGCCCCGATCGTCGACAGGATAACCAACTTACTCGTATCCAGCAGCGTCAGCGCCAGAATACCGAGTGCCCCACCCACCAGCAGCGCCACGTAAGGCACTTTGCGGGTATGGCTCACCCGCGCCAGTCCGGCAGGTAAATACCCACTCCGGGCTAAGGCAAACATTTGCCGCGAATAGCTGATGATGATACCATGAAACGACGCAATCAGGCCAAAAAGGCCCACGCTTGCAAATAGTTTGGTCAGCGGATTGTCGCGGCCGAGCACCAGGGCCATCGACTCGGGCAAGGGGTAATCAAGGCTGTCGAGCTTGTCCCAGGGCGCAATCCCACCTACGCCAATCATCACCGCCAGGGCCAGAATGGTGAGCGTCAGCAAGGCTGAAATGTACCCTTTGGCAATGGCGTTGTTGCCATCTTTAACCTCCTCGGCTACCATAGCCACACCTTCCAGACAGACAAACAACCAGATGGCAAACGGAAGAGCCGCAAACACGCCCCCCCAGCCAAACGGCATGGGATTATGCAGAAACGTTTGGAGTTGAAAATGCGGAGCCACTACCCCAATAAACACCAGCAACTCGCCGATAGCCAGCAGGGTCATGATGAGCGAAAACCAGGCGGCCTCCTGAATACCCAGCATATTGACGCCCGTAAACACGACAAACGACACGATGGATGCCGGCACAATAGGCACCGCTGGGTACAGAAAATGAATGTAACTCCCCAACGCGAGCGCAATGGCCGGTGTTGCCAGCAGAAACTCAATCAGGGTGGCATACCCAGCCACCAGCGCCCCCAATGGCCCGAACGCTTTGAGTGCGTAGGCAAACGGCCCGCCCGCGTGCGGAATGGCCGTAGTAAGCTCAGTGAAGCTGAAAATAAATGTGAAATACAGCAGCGTAATCACCAGTGTTGCCAGCAACAGGCCAACGGTACCGGCTACGCCCCACCCGTAATTCCAGCCGAAATACTCACCCGAAATCACCAGCCCGACGCCAATGGCCCACAGGTGAATAGGCTTAAGTGCTTTTTTTAACGAAACCTCGTCTGTCTGCATGGTTTAGGGTTTATCGTTTTGGGTTTATCGTTTGTAGTTGCTTCGAAACAATAAACCAAAAACTACATACTTAGCTCTTGCGCACGCTCAGGGCTTTGCCTTCGCCCCCAATAAGTGGATCGGTGAAGCCCGCTTTACCCGTTTCGACCCGCCCGGCAAACCGCTGCTCAAACCGGTCATGTCCGGCTATGCGTACGCTCACATCGTACCAGTTGTAGCTGGCTTTCAGGTCAACTTCAACCGTTTGCGTAGCTCCTTTAGCACCCGCCTTGGCAAGCGTAACCGTTTGAGGTTTCGCTCCGTACGCATTATCCAGAATCTGAACCGTGTAGGCACGATTGGCATCGGTATTGGTGAGGGTCAATGTTAAATCGCCCGTAAGTGCGTTGCGCAGGCCCCGTTTATAGGCCGACTTGATAGTCACGGCCGGGGCTTCGGTAGCCAGATTAAACTCCCGGAAAAAGCCGTTAGGCCCGTACACCCGCACCGGATAGGCCCGGTCGAAACTGTCGGTCAGGGTGTCGCCCGCAGCCACCGTGTACGACCGGACAAGCACGTCGTTGTCGAGTAGCTGATACACATGAAACGGCGCCCCCAGCGATTTTGCCCCAAACACCTGACGCCCGGCCGACAGGCGTAACGTCAGCTTGCCGTTCTGAAGCGTGGCCTCAGCCCCCAGCTCGTACGGCAAGGCACACGACGGACGCACCCCGCGCTCCTGACCAAAGCCAGCCGCTATCGGGTTCGTATGCAGGCGGTCGAGGTCACTGGCCGAAAGTGCCTTAAAGCCCGTCGGCACTTCTTTAAATTGTGCCTTATGAATTCCCTCAATAAAGGTTTGTTTCTGCACCGAAGCGGGCATGGCAATTTTTTCGCCGTGGTACGGCCGAAACACCGATGTCAGGTCTCCGCACACGGTCCGTCGCCAGGGGCTGATGTTGGGCTCCTGAATCGTTTTACCCGTTTTGTGGCTCAGAAACCGCTCCAGCAGTTGGAGCACGGAGGTATGGTCGAACACCTCGGAACACACATAGCCACCCCGGCTCCAGGGCGAAGCCACCAGCAGCGGCACCCGGAAACCCAGCCCAATGGGGCCAGTACGCCCACCGTTAGGGCGTTTAGATTCCTGCTCGGCCGTTACAAACTCCTGCCGGGTATCAACATTTCGGCTGGTTAAGCCCGTTTCGGGTTTGTCGGGGTGAGCCGGCACAAACGGCGGCACGTGGTCGAAATAACCATCGTTTTCGTCGTAGGCCAGAATAAAAATCGTTTTCTTCCAGACCTCCGGGTCTTTGGTCAGAATATCCATCACCTCCGAAATGTACCAGGCCCCGTACCAGGGGGCACCGGGGTGATCGGAGAAGTTTTCGGGGGCCACGACCCACGAAACGGTCGGGAGTTTCCGGTTTTCGACATCGGCCCGGAACTGATGCAGCACATCGCCTTTGGGCACCGTCATCCGGCGTTGGGTATCACCATCCTGATAACTGACCGTCGAAAGGGTCCGGTAATCGGGGTCGCCGGTATTGGTGGTAAACGCTTTCTGATGCAGGTTTTTCTCCCGCGCCGACAGGCTATTGAATTTTTCGGGAGCGTATTTCACCAGATCCTGCTCAATGTACCCCATAAACCGCCGGGCGTTGTCGAGTTCGCGCCGGGTGCGGGCATAGGCGGCATCGGTCTCGGTCAGGGTTTGCAGCTTCGCTTCCAGCTCTTTAATGGTAGCCGGAAGCACCTTCTGCTGCTTTTGAATATACGGATAATAGGCCGGGTGGAACCGCACGTTGTACTGCGTAAACCACTCAATCGGGTTATCGGTAAAGTTGCTCAGCCAGCCATCCTCATCGTTGGAGAGGCCCGTGGGCAGGCTCAACTCGTTCTGGTATATTTTCCACGAAATACCGTTGTCTTCGAGCCGTTCCGGAAAGGTAGTCCAGCTTGCTTCGCGCTCGTACGTCACGTTTTCGTTGCGCACGTTGGCCATAGCGTTGGGGTCGCGGGGGTCACGCAGGGTGCCCGTCCAGAGGTAAAGCCGGTTGGGAGTGGTACCCGTTAGCGACGAACAGAAGTTCTGGTCGCAGATCGTAAAGGCGTCGGCTAAGGCGTAGTAAAACGGAATGTCTTCGCGGTCGTAGTACCCCATGGTCAGGGGCATATCGGCATAATTTCGGTTGCCCGATCGTTTTGAGTCGAGCCATTTATCGTAACGCCCCCCATTGCGGGCATCTACCTGATTTTCCCAGGAGTGCGGCAGGGCACTCATCCAGGTGGCTTTTGTGTCTTTAATATTTAGCCGGAAGGGCGCGTAGGTCTGCCCGGCTTTATTCGTCTGAAACCAGACTTTCCGTTTGTTGGGGAGGTCAATGGCGCGGGGGTCGTTGAAACCCCGAACGCCCTGAAGGGTACCAAAGGCATGGTCGAACGAGCGGTTTTCCTGCATCAGAATCACCACATGTTCGGCATCGAGGTAGGTAGTACCCGGCTGCGGGTCAATCGCAAATGCCTTCTGAATGGAGGCAGGCAGCGCCCCCGATAGGCCCGCCGAGAGCAGGGCCGCCTTTTTAAGAAATTCTCTACGTGAGTCCATACTGTATCGCCACCCAAAACGCTAAACCGTAAACCAAAAACTATAAACCCTAAACTGTAAACACTAACTTAGGAAGGATCCAGCCTTCCTAAGTTAGTAAACTATAGCCCAATCTATTTTAAAATCCACATAGCCTGATTGAAATCATCGCTACCGCCGTACTGACTGGCGATGGCCTGTTTCACATTCTCGGTGTTGTAATCCAGCTCTTTCTGCGGGTACAGCCACCGAACCGGCATCTTGTTCGAAGGCGTGTTGCTGTTCGAAGCCGGGTTAATCGGGAACGCCGGGTAGCCGGTCCGCCGATTTTCGAAGAACGCGTGGAATGGTGCCTGCAAGTAAGTACTGAGGTAGCTCTGCGTCACAATTTGTTCAATCTGCTTCTCGTTCGAACCCGCCAGTTTCACCTTATCCGAAGCCAGATACGTAGCAATGTACGCATCAGTAATCTTCATGTTGTGGTGATAGAGCGCGTTGTCGGGGGTATAATTGGCCGTAAACTGCATGGCCGCCCGAATTCCGTCGTTATAATAGGTAGCTGCGGGCGTCCCCGAAATCCAGCCCCGCACGGTAGCCTCGGCAAGCATAAACTTCAACTGCGCGAAGCTCATGAGCGCCACCGGCTCGGCATTAGGCAGCTCGGTGTACCGGCTGTTGAGGGGCGAGTAATCTTTGGTCGAGAAGATTTTCGTGATGTCGGAGTAGATCATCGACGGGTCGGTACCCTTGTAGGCGGCATAATCGCTCATCGACTTACCGGCGGCAATCTGCACCGGCGAGGGATTGGCGTAATAAAATAACCGCCGGTCGTCCAGATCTTTGAGCTTACCAATCAGCACCTCCGACACCATCGGGTAAATAACCGAGGGGTTCCCCAGCTTGAAAAACGGGTACCGCTGACCCGCCTTATCGGAGTAAACCAGCTGAAAATTATCGGCATTGCTCTGGAAGATAGGCCGGGTATTAACAATCTCCTTAAACCGGTCGACCACCCGCAGGTCGGCTTCGCCTGTTTTCTTGTACAGGTTAAGCAGTACGTACAGTTCAAAGGTATTGACCAGCTTGCGCCACTTGGTCACGTCGCCCCCGTACACCGGGTCTCCGTCAAACTTCACCCCCTGCGCGAAGAGTTTATCGGCTTCGTCGAGCTCGTTCAGAATACCCACAAATACCTGTTTCTGGGTGTCATACTTCGGGGCAATCACGTTGGCTTCGCCTTTGAGGGCATCCGAATACGGAATGTCGCCCACGCGCATGGTCAGCTCAAAAAACTTCCAGGCCCGCACAAACTTACCGAGTGCGGTGTACGAATTTTTATAGGCATCCGGGGGCGAAAACGAAATCATTTTCTCGACGTTGGTGAGCGTCGGCAATCCATCGAAGCTTGTCCGGCCGAGGTAATTGTACTGCAGATCTTCGGCAAATTCGGTGTAGATCACCGACTTACTCAGGAAGTGCGGAGACAGAAACCCTTTCTGCCCGCTCACGGTCCCCTCTGTAATGTTCAGAATCAGGCCCGTGGCCAGCATGGGCGCGGTAGCCCGCACGGCCGCATCAGGGTTTGAGTTAAGTTCTTCAAACTCTCCGCAACTGCTTAGCATCAGGGCGGTCAGGCCGAAGAGCGTCAATCGTTTTATAGCTGGTTTCATCGGAAATTCGGTTAAACAAATGGGTTTTGGTTTTGGGTTTATGGCCGCCGGGCTTCTGATGACCGAACGGGCAAATTGGCAAGTGAAGCCTTATCTATCAACGAGTTGACCATCGGCCACATCCATACACTAAAAACCAAAAACGATAAACTACAGGTTGTTTAGAACGTCAGTTGAAGGTTACCCCCTACGTACCGGACCGAGGGCGACGTCAGCTGGGTATCGTCGGCCTTGTCGGGGTCGGCAAACCGGAAGGCTTTCGCCCACATCCAGACGTTCTGTCCCGTAAACGAGATCGTTGCCGAGCGAGCCCCGAAACGCCGGGCCACGGCTGCTGGCACGTTGTAGCCAATCGAGAGTTCGCGCAGTTTCAGGAAAGTAGCATTCGTCACCCCACGGGTACCATCCCCGTAGGCGCGGGCATAGTCCTGATACGACACTTTAGTTTCGTTCTTGGCAAACTGCCGGGTATCGCTCGTGATGTTACCGAAGTTGTCGTACTTCACTTCGCCGGAGGCAACCACAACACCGGTACCCACATACGACTTGTTTTTGTTCACCACCTCATCGTACCGCCAGAAATTGTCGGAATCAGGGTGCGAGCCCGTATCCCACATTTTGTACGCCGAGTAGTTATTAAGTACCCCACCCACGCGGCCGTCGAAGCTAACCCCAAACCGGAAGTTGTTCCAGCGGATGTTGTTCGACAAACCCCAGACAAATTTGGGATCGGTGTAGCCGTAGAGGTAGCTATAGTCGCTCTGCAACGGCAGGCCGTTGGTACGATGCACCACGTTACCCGTCGGGTCGGTCACCCAAACGCGGCCCGTATACGTATCGGTACGGCCACCTTCGGTAGTCCAGCTGTTTTTGGCCGAATACGTGGGGTCGAGGGTTTTGAAATAACGGTGGTTGTACGAATAGTTGGCCACGGCATCCCAGCCAAAGTTAGCCCGCTTCATAACAGCGCCTTCGAGGCTCAGCTCGACACCCCGACGCACGTACGTCTCGTCGATGTTGATGAGCGTGGAGGTGAAACCCGATGACGACGAGATGTTAGCACTCCGCTGAATGTTGTAATTGTACTTGTCGAAATAAGCCGCGTCGAACTTGAAGCGCTTACCCAGGAAGTAGGCCGAGGTACCAATTTCCCACGTCCGGTTGGTTTCGGGGTTCACGGCCCCACCCCGGATCGTGGTTGGGTACACCGCCGAGTTGAGGTTATCCCAGTCGGCTGTAACCGTGCCGTACGTTTGGTTGGTGGCATACACACCGAGGTCGCTTTTCGACATGGTCCACGAGCCGCGTACCTTCCAGAAATCGAGCCAGGTAGGCAGGGCATCGGTAAACTCGCTGATAACCACACTACCACCTACCGAGGGATAGAAGTAAGACCGCGAAATGCGGGGCATGGTTGAGCTCCAGTCATTCCGGCCCGTTACGTCGAGGAAAAGGCGGTTTTGGTACGACAGCGTCGCCTTGGCAAACAAGCTGTTCACCTGCTTGCGGTTCGTGAACGTACTCACGTTAGGCCGCTCTACTGAGTTGTTGAGCGAGTAGAAGCCCGGAATCACGATACCACCCCGGGTAGCACTGTACAGGCCCTGATCGGTCCAGCGATACATGGTCCCCCCGGCGAGGGCGTCGACGGCAAACGGCCCAAACGTTTTGTTGTAGGTCATGATAGCATCGCCGTTGAAGCTGTAGCCCGAACGTTTGTCGAGCGAGTACAAACCGGCAGCATCCCAGCCCCGCGTAGAAAGGATATTGGGCGGGTTACGCTTCGTTTCGTCGTTCTGATACCAGTCGAAACCAGGCCGCACAATCAGCTTGGCCCCCGGAAACAGGGCGAGCGTAGCCGTGAGGTTGGCGTTCATCTTGTTCTGCTCAATACCGTTGAGTTTTTCGTAGGCCATCATGTACGGGTTGTCGTACCAGGCTTTGTAGTGCCAGTTTTGGCGCTCGTTCGGGATGAGCCAGTAGTCCTGATATTTGCTCAGATCGTATTCGGGTCCCATCCACATCAGAATGTTGTAGATGTAGCCCTGCGCGCTGTAGCCCGACCCGAATACCTGCGGGGCCGTTTTGCGGTTATAGCCCACCTGACTCGACAAGTTAAATTTGTCGCCCACCTTCATATCACCACTCAACGCAAAGTTGAACGCATTCGACTTCAGGTTTGGGTACTGCCCCTTGTTGTAAATGTGCGTCAGCGACGCCCGGAAACTGCCATTTTCGCCTGTTTGGCTAATGCTGATGTTGTTGTTGGTCACCATGCCCGGCACCAGAAAATCCCGGAAGTTATTCTTACCCCGCGATTGCAGCTCCATAAGTTCCATCTGCTTCGTTTCGGGGTTTAACTGCATGGCTTTGAGGCCAATGTCGAGTTTGGCACCCCATACATAGTCGGTAGGGTCGTAGTTGCCACCCAGACCGGCGCTGTAGCCCGTCTGCACTTCGGGGAGCATCAGGAAACCCGCATTCACCATGTTGTTGGAGTTCACCGTCACGGTGAGCCCTTTTGAGCCCGCGCCCCGCTTGGTGGTCACAATAACGGCCCCGCTACCCCCGCGCGAACCGTAGAGAGCCGCAGCCGTGGGGCCTTTCAGCACGTCGATACTTTCGATATCATCCTGCGGGATATTGCTCAGGTTCATGTTACCGTAGGGTACCCCATCAATCACGAGCAGTGGGGTTTCGCCCCGGAGCGAGAGCGTGGGCGCTTCGTTGAACTCGGTGCTGTTGCGCACCCACAGACCCGACACCCGGCCCGTGAGCGAGGTGGCCACGTTGAGGCCCTTCACGGTTTGCAAGGTGGCTCCGCTCACTTTTTGCACGGCATACCCCAGCGAACGCTCTTCGCGTTTGACACCGAGGGCCGTTACTATTACCTCATCGAGCTGCTTTTGATCATCGGCAAGCGTCACGTTAATTTCAGTCCGCGACCCCACAATTTCCTCTTTGGTTACGTACCCGATGAACGAAAAAATAAGCACATCGCCACTACCCGCTACCGACAACCGGTAGTTACCGCTTGCATCCGTCGTGGTGCCGCGCATGGTTCCTTTCACCGCAACGTTCACGCCCGGCAAGGGGGCATTGGTTTGCGCATCTTTCACCTGACCCGTCACCACTACATCGGCCGAGGGGGCTGTCTCAACGGAACCCGTAGTTTTAGCAGGGTTGCCGGTGGCCGTGAGCAGAATCCGGCCCGATACGTAATCGTACGATACCGACAGGGGCTTGAGCAGCCGGTCGAGGGTTTCGGCGAGGGTCGCCTGATTGACGTTGAGCGATACCAGTCGGTTCGGGTTAACCACCTGCCGACTGTAAGCAAACTTAACATCGGCCTGATTTTCGATCTGGCTCAAGACTGTTTTCAGCTCTTTAGCGTCGACTTTCAGCGTGATTCGGCGCCCGAAAATCTGCTGTGACTGTCCGTCGGCAGCGAGGGCTATCTGACAAAATAAGGTCAGAAAAAGTAAGTGCGGGATAAGGACTCGTAACGATGCCCGTCTGGGCACCCATTCGTTTAAAAATGGCTTCATAAGCGGTACTCGTTTAGGTGAAATTAGGTAGGACAGGTTTGGGGGCGATGCTTTCGGATCAACGATGAAACCAGGGCCCCAAAGCCATTGGCGGGCCAACGGCAGCTATAGCGCGGAGAGGTTTCTGTATACGGTTTAGACCATACGCAACAACAGGGTTAAGTGAACAGGGACTGCACAAAATACGCGAACAGGCATCGAACGGGCTATTGGCCGGGCATTACGATTTTGTTACATCTTCCTCCCTCAATTCGCACAACCGTCTGCTCAACCCGGTACCGGGCCCCCACCGAACGGCATACCAACTGAAGCTTTTGAAAAAACGAAATCTGGTTCAGGTCGCCGGTAAAGGTGCATGACCGCAATCCATTGCCCTGAATCTGAATGGGTATTCCGTACAGCCGGCTCAACCGAGCCATAATGTCTGCTATGGGAACGTCGGTAAATGTTTGGGTACTTTCAGCACCGGCCAATGTTACCGGATTGTTGACAAGCCCCGTGGTGAGGGTACGGTTTTCGGTCGAATAAAGCGCCCGCTGATTGGGCAGGAGCAGCACCGACTGCGGCTTTGAAGCACCCGCCGGGGCACGTTCGGCCTCCCCTACCGATACTTTTCCCGATAGTACATCGACCTCAACAGCGCGGGCTGCGGGCTTCATTTTAACCCAGAAACTCGTTCCCAACACCTGTGTGAGTGTTGGCCCGGCTGTTACCCGAAACGGGCGGGCCGTATCGCGCCGAACATCGAAATACGCTTCACCCGTAAGCCGGACGTTGCGGCTGTTTGTGCCGGGGCTCTCGGTATACTTCATGGCACTACCCGGCGCCAGCGATACCCAGGAGCTATCGGGCAACTGATGCCATACGGGCTTGGCCGTTTTGTTTTCGTACTGTTGCTGTATGACCAGCGAAGGTGTTGGGGCTTGCCGGGTAAACCAGCCGTACACACCAAATCCAACCAACACTACGCAGGCTGCGGCCGCCACCCAAAGGCTACGGCCGAGGGAGTACACGCGTTGGCGGGGGGCTGTTTGCGCTTCAATCCGGCTCCAGACCTCAGCCACAATCCGAGGATCGACGGGCTGGTGCTCGGTTTCGGCCAACTGACGCACCCGCTCGGCGGCCTGCGCAAGCGTATCGGCCACCTCGGGCGAACAATGGGCTACCGTCAACCAGTATTGGTCACTCGGTGCGTCGGGCCGAAGCACCCAGCGCACAAAGTCATCATCCTGCAAAAAATCGTCGACGGTATAGGATTGATAGTTCATCAGGCAACGCCAGCGATGGGGTACATAGGGTCACCAATCGCACGCTTTACCTGATGTGCACCGTGCACAGCTTTTGTACTGTATGAATCACAAAAAAAAATTCAGCTTACCCACTCAGCTACCAGCAATAGGGTCAGTTGCACATACGGTAAGACCAACTCGCGCAGACGATGGAGAGCCCCGTGCAGCAGGTTTCGCACCGATTGCGCCTGCATGTTCATGACGGTGGCCATTTCGGCATGGCTAAGGTTGTGAAAAAAGCGGAGGTGAATAACCTCCTGCTGCCGTGGAGCCAGTCGGGTCATGGCCTGTTGCAGACGTTCGCGCTGCCCCTCTTCGTGTTGGCTTTGAATCAGAACGTCTTCGGGGGAGAAATACGAAAAAGCCCCCTCAGAAGCATCCGACCAGCCCTCGTGCCGTTGCTGCGCCCGAATCGCTTTAGTTACCTTGTGCCGCAAAGCCCCCAGCAGGTACAGCCGAAGGTTTTGCACGTCTGGAGCGATAAACAGACGCCGGTTCCATAGTTCAACAAACAGATCCTGCACACAGTCTTGCACCAAATGTTCGTCATCGGTCAGTCGATTGCCATACCGAATCAGATCCGCCCCGTAACGCCCGTACATGGCCGCCAGTGCTGCGTGCGAATGGGTACGCAGCTGCTGCCATAATTGAGCGTCGGACTCGGAGGATAGGTTCTGACCCAACATGAAACAAATAGCTAATTATATAAGGCGAAAGGCCTTATAGGTAAAATAATATTTTTTATTTTGGGCTTTATACCAAAATACGCAACAGTTTTGCCTGAGCAATAATAGGTTTTTTGCGCGCACTTCCGAGCCGACTTACTAATTTTTTTTCAAAAGTTTTTTGTGAGGTTAGCGGGGTTGTCCATGCCTCAAAAAGCCCTGTTGGTGTAAAAAAGTAGCAAAACATCGCCTAAACGCTGAACTTTAGCCCCGAGGTTGGAGTTAATCAGGCACGCACCAACAATTTTACACTAATTTTACTTTTATAGTTTCCATGAAAACCGATAGTAGCACTACTCCTTCCCCTGAATTAAGTACAGCCGACCGGATTATTGAGGCCGCCATGACCTTGTTTTTCCGGTATGGCTACAGCCGGGTTGTGGTGGATGATATTGTCCGGGAACTGGCCATCAGCAAGAAAACGGTGTATAACCATTTCGGTGGTAAATCAGAGATTCTCAACGCCGGCATCGACCGGTTTGCCCGCCGGTTTCAGCAGCGGGCCGACGAGATTGTCGACAACGTAGATCTGACGCTCCGGCAAAAGCTAAATGCTTATTTACAGCATATTGGCGAGAGCTTTTCGCGAGTCTCTAAGGATTTCTGGGAAGACCTAAAGCGCTCTGAGCCAAACGCATACAACCGCACTATTGACTTCCGGCGCGACATGCAGCTCCGGTATCTCACCCAGCTGGTTGAAGAGGGTGTCCGGGTGGGGTATATCCGAAATGATGGGGCCCGTAACCTGGCCATTATCATGTTTATCAGCACAGTTGGTCAATTGACCGACGCCGATTTTCTGGGGCAATTTCCCGACGACATTACCCGCTCGATTCCGGCCACCACCACCGAACGCATCGATCAGGTGCTGGGGATTCTGCTCCGGGGTATCCTGACCGAAAAATTCTATGAGGAATAGCCTCTATTTTTTTGGCCACACGGAAACTCAAAAAACAATAAAAGTGTAATTAATACAAATGAAACCGAAACCTATTTTCACACTTCTGCTGGGATTGAGCCTGTCAAACGAAAGTATGGCGCAACCCACGCCCCCGACCCGGCAGATGCTCATGGAGCAGGCCCTGAACAAGAGCTATGCCTTGGCTAACAATAATGCCGAGCAACGTAAAGTACAGCTGGAGAAACAGGCCCTGAAAAATGCCTATTTGCCCGAGCTCACGCTTAACCCGACATACACGCACCTCGACCGCGACATTTCAATCACGGTGCCGCGCTTACCGTATCAACCCCTACCCAAGGAGGTGTACAGTGGACCCTACGAGTTCAGTCAGCAGCTCCAGCCCCGTAACATCCTGAAAGCCACCGCGCAGGCCAACATGCTTCTATTCTCCGGCACCAAAATCCCGACATTGTACAAAGCCCTGTCGTTCAAGCAACAGGCAGTGCAGGCCTTGGCCGACAAAGAACGCATGGCCGTTATCCGCGATGTGGCGTTGGCGTACGACCAACTCGCCCTCATTGCTCAGTCGGAACGGGTACTCGACGAAGCCGACAAGCGTCTGGCCGAGGGGGTTCGGTTTATCAATAAAGCGGTTAAAGAAGGTCTGGCGACGCCCTACGACCGGAGCAAGGTTGAACTGGCAGTGCAGGATTTAGCCGCCAAACGCGTTGATCTGAACGGCAAACGCCAGTTAGCCCTGGCCCGGCTCACCCAACTGACGGGAACCCCGGCGGAACAACTGGCAGGTATCCGGCCCGAACTCACGCGACTCGTGGCCGATACCGTCAGCACCTCGGTAGAGAACCGGCCCGAACTGAAATCGCTGGCTCTGGCGGGCGAAGCCACCCGGTATCGCCAAAAAGCGACCCTGGCGGCCTACTTGCCGCAGGTGTATGCATTCGGGAAAAACGAACTGTACCGGAAAGACCTCTCGGCCATTGAACCCTACTGGTACGTGGGCGTAGGCGTCCGCTGGACGCTGTTCGACCGGTTTACGGCCCGCACCGAGCGCCGGACCGTCGAACAGGACCTGATTATCGCCCAGAACAACCTCGACCAAACCCGTGACCTACTGACGCTCAACCTGCAAAAAACCCATGCCGAGTTACGAACAGCCAATCAGCTGGCCGATGTGGCCACGCAAAAAGTGGTGCTTGCCCGCAAGGCCCTCGACATTGCCACCAAACAGTATGAGCAGGGCCTGATTCGCATTACGGAACGGCTCGAAGCCGAAACCGACTACCAGAAAGCCGAACTCGATTACGCACAGGCAGTAACCAATCAGCGGGCGGCTCAGGTCGGGCAACTCGAAGCAACGGGTTCGTTAACCATCGCCGATATACGCTAATCACGCATTCCATTTTAAACCTGGCCCAACGCCAGTACAACCAAGCAACAACCATGAAACCGCATTTTTTGCCTATTCTGACCTTATCCACCCTTTGGCTCACCAGCTGCCAACCCGACCAACCCCGTACCAACGAGCTGGAGGGGAAAGTCAAAAAAGAGACCGTCGGCGTAACGGCCAAGGTCCCCGGCCGAATCACCCAACTGCTGGTGAAAGAAGGGGATGTTGTGACCAAAGGGCAGATTTTAGCCCGAATCGACATTCCCGAAGCCGAGGCCAAACTTTTACAGGCACAGGGGGCTTTCACTTCGGCCAAGGCACAGTACCAAATGGCCTTACGCGGGGCTACGCCCAACGAGCGTCGGCAAGCCGATGCCGCCCTGACAGCCGCCCGCGAACAGGCCGATCTGGCCGAGAAAAGCTTTAAACGGGTACAGCATATGTATCAGGACTCGCTCATTTCGGCCCAACAATACGACGAGATGCAGGCAAAATACGGGTCGGCACGGGCGCAATTGAACGGCACGCAGGCCAAACGCGACGAGGTAGACGGGCGGATTCGGGCCGAGCGAATTCGGATGGCGTACGGGGATATGCTCCGGGCCGAAGGTGCCCTGAAAGAAGTACAGGCGGCCATTCGGGAAAAGGTTATTGTGGCTCCGCAGGCCATGACGATTGAAAGTATCAGCCTGCACGAAGGCGAACTGGCTCCGGCGGGGTATACCGTCATGACCGGCTACGACAATACCCGGACGTATTTGCGGTTTACGGTGAGCGAGAAAGAGGTTGGCCCTTTCAAAAAAGGCGAGGTTTACACCGTTCGGTTGCCCTATGCGCCCAACCAATCGGTAACGGCCCGGCTGGTGACGGTTAAAGAATTGAGTGCGTATGCAGCCCGTACCACCAGCTACCCGACCTATGAACTGGGTGAGGCCACTTACGAACTCAAACTCGTTCCGACCGACCCTAGTCAACAGGACAACCTATTATCGAATCAGACGGTGCTGCTGCCCCGTCGTTAACCCACACCTGCATGAAAGCCTTTTGGAATCTTTTTCTGCGCGAGTTTCGCCAGTTTTCGCGCAACGGGGTCGCTATGGCGGTGTTTTTGGGTGGCCCGGTGGTGTTTGGACTACTGGTGGGATACACCTACACCAACGCAACGGTAAGCAATCTGCCCATTGCGGTGGTCGACCTGAACGGTTCGGCCCTGAGCGATAAGGTAATCGACGCCCTGGGCGACAACCCTACCCTCCAGATTAAAACCGTTTTTCGGGACGAGGTAGCCGCCCGCAAGGCATTTGGCACGGGCAGCTACGAGGCTGTGGTTACTATTCCGGCCGGCTTTGCCGGTGACGTGCAACAACGCCGAACCCCCGAAATTCAGGTCGACCTCAATATGGCCAACATCCTGACGGCCAACTTTGTATCGCGCGCTGTACAAACTACCCTGTCGACACTCAACGCTGGTATCGAAATTGAGGGCTTGATGAAACGGGGTGTACCCGCCCTGGAAGCCCGTAATCAGTTTCAGGCGTTTAGCATCAACAACACCCGCTATTTTAACCCCTCGGGCAACTACGGGTATTACATGCTGCCGGGCGTTACCGGGGCCATTGTCCAACAGGTGTTCCTGCTGGTACTGGCGCTGGCATTCAGCAAAGAGTTTGAAGAAAATACTTTCGAGGAGGTGACCGGGCAAACGCGGTGGTCGGGGGTGGTACTGTTGGCCAAAACCCTGCCGTACTGGCTCATGGGTGCCGGTGTATGGGCGTTTGTGCTGGGGGTTCTGTTCCCGCTGTTCCGACTACCTGGTTTCGGGTCGGCCTCGGCTCTGCTGGTCCTCGTTGCCGCGTTTACGCTCGCCCTCACGGGTCTAGGTATTCTGGTTAGCATTCTGATTCCAAACCAGTTACGCGCTACTGAAATTCTGATGATTCTGGCCACGCCGGCTTTCATCATCAGCGGCTACTCGTGGCCTGCGAGTCAGATGCCGGTTTTTCTGCAACAGTTAGCACAAGGCATTCCGCTAACGCACTACCTGGGCGCACTCCGCAGCGTCTATTTTCTGGGCGCACCTTTGTCGAGCATCCAACCGCAGGTGATTACGCTAACGCTGTACGGCGTCGGAACGCTGTTGCTGGCCTGGGCCGCTTTGTGGTGGAAAATGCGAAATGCAGAAACGGAGACAGTAATCGTAGAAACGCTGGATGTTGTGTAAGGCTTAGCTCTTCACTTCAGCCACCGGGCCGCGTCAGCAGATTACGCCACTGACGCGGCCCGGGATAACTCATGCCTACAGCCGTTTATTTCTTATACGATACCAATTGGGCCTGTTTCTGGGCTTTGAGGGCCAACTCGGTCGCCAGAAAACAATGCGTCTGTGACATGGCCGTTTCGGTTCGGTTCAGCACATCGTCTACCAGTTGCGTACCATACGGCAAGGGCTCGTTGGTACAGTCGATGTAGCGGGTTTCCTTATGGTCGGTCAGGAACAGGTGATTTCCGCCCGAGCGGCCGCCGATGTCGATGTTTTTACGAATTTCGATGTAGCCATCCGTACCCAGCACGGTCAGGCGGCCGTCGCCCCAGGTTTTCAGTCCGTCGGGCGTAAACCAGTCGACCCGGATGTAGCCCATACCGCCGTTACCCCGCAACATGGCATCGCCAAAATCTTCAAAACCGGGGTACTGCGGAAAATGCACATTGCCCACCTGCGAAGCCACCACATCGGCCTGGGTAGAGCCCGTGAAGTACAAAAATTGATCGAACTGGTGCGAACCAATGTCGCAAATGATACCACCGAAGCGCTTTTTATCGAAAAACCACTCAGGCCGCGACTTCAGGTTTAGCCGGTGTGGCCCCAGGCCGATCGTCTGAATGACTTGCCCAATGGCCCCATCTTTCACCATTTGTGCGGCCTTTACGGTAGCCCGGTTTTCAAGCCGCTCGCTGTACATGATGGAGTAAATTCGCTTCGTTTCTTTCTGCACCCGCCGAACCTCGGCCAATTGGCTCAACGACGTGATGCCCGGCTTGTCGACCATATAATCCTTACCGGCCTTCATGACCCGAATGCCCAGGGGAGCCCGTTCGTCGGGAATTGCCGCGCTCAGAACGAGCTGAATGGTGGAATCCTGAAGAATTTCATCTTCGGAGCGGGCCTTTTTGGCGTTCGGGTGACGTTTAGCAAACTCAGCGGCTAATTCCGGCTCTTTGGCATAAAACGCCACCAACTCACCCCCACCCCGCACTACGGCCTCTACCTGCCCATAGATATGCCCGTGATTGAGCCCAATCACCGAAAACCGAATCCGGTTGGCCCGTTTGGTGGTATCGTGAATGTAAAACGAAGGGGTGCTTATCGGTGTACCAGCCGACAGGCTCGGCACGGCCGGCGCCAAAACCAGTCCGGCAGCTGTGCTAATCGATTCTTTCAGAAACCGACGACGGTTCGCGTGAATTTCGGTCATATTGTGGGTAAACGAATGCAGGTTACGTGTAGCGATTCAATGGGCGTACTCCCACGCTATAACCGGCTTACTGCCAAAATTTACCCATTTGAGGGAGAATGAAGTGTTCAGGTAGACAGATACTACACCCAAAACGCGCTCTAACTACACTTTAGCTACGCTTTGACATGAAAAAGCCCCAAATCAGCGAGATTTGGGGCTTTTAGACTACGCGTCCCGGTAGGAAGTAGCGGGCTCGAACCGCTGACCTCTGCTCTGTCAAAGCAGCGCTCTGAACCAACTGAGCTAACCTCCTTTGTTTAATGGATAATGATTAATGTAAAATGGATAGTGGCCTCTAACGCCCATTTTTCATTATGCATTCTACATTATTCGTTGCCATAGGCCCGGCAAAACTACAAAACTTCCTCTGTTTTCAAGCGCAGGTGGTAGATTTTTTGCGACGGAATACGCCACAACAAAAGCAACCCAACCACAAACAGGACCAGTAGGGCCAACACGCTGTTGCGCATACTGCCCGTAAGTTGCTCCACCAGACCGTACACCAGCGTACCCAGCACAATAGACATTTTTTCCGTCACGTCATAGAAACTGAAAAACGAAGCCGTGTCTTTGGTATCGGCCGGAATCAGCTTTGAATAGGTTGAGCGGGAAAGCGACTGAACCCCGCCCATCACCAGCCCTACAATGCCCGCCAGGACGAAAAACTGGGTTTGGGTTTGCACCAGATAGGCCGCCCAGCAGATCCCAATCCAGATCCCAACGGCCACCATCAGGGCGTAAATATTACCCCAGCGCTCCGAAAGCCGGGCGAAGGCATACGCCCCCGGAATGGCCACCAGCTGAATCAGCAAAATAGTAGTAATCAGGGCACTCGACTCCATTTTCAGCTCATCGCTGGCGAAAATCGTAGCCACGTACATCACCGTCTGCACGCCCATGTTGTACACCGCAAACGACACCAGAAACCGCCGGAGCAGCAGTTGTTGCCGCACTTCGCCGAGGGTTTTCTGCAACTCCCGAAATCCGTTGAAAAACCAGGAGCGCCACGATTCGGTCGCACTTTCGGGGGACTTGCGAACCCCATCGGGCAGCACTGTAAAGGGAATTTGAGCAAATCCGAACCACCACAAACCCACCGTCAGAAACGCCACCCGCGAGGCCATACCCTCCGAAATACCCCCAAACCAGTCGCCTTTCAGGATCATTAGCAGATTCAGAATCATCAGCAGCACACTCCCGATGTAGCCCATTGAGAATCCTCGCGCACTCACCCGGTCAAACTGATCTTCGGTTGCGATTTCGGGCAGGTACGAGTTGTAGAACACAATACTCCCCGCCCAGCCAACCAGGCTCCATCCGAAGCAGAAAACGGCAAATGTGGTGGTGTCTTTGGTGAAAAAGTACAACAACGCACAAGCAACCGAACCCGTGTAGCAAAAGAACTTCATGAACGCTTTTTTCCGACCGCTGTAGTCCGCCAAAGCCGTGCAAAACGGGCTTAGCAGAGCCGCCAGCAGCATGGCCGCCGATACGGTGTACGAAAACAATACCGAGTTTTTGATCGGGAAACCCAGGAAGTCGATCACCGGACCACCCGACTCGTTGAGGGCCGTAGCGGAGAAGTACACCGGAAAAATACTGGAAACAATCACGAGCGAATGCACCGAATTGGCCCAATCGTATAATGTCCAGGCTCTGAGAATACGGGGGTTATTCTTCTGCATAAAGGAAAAGGGCAGTTAAGTACTGAGTCAACGTCAAATGTATAATGTCCAGGCTAAAATGAATAATGGACAAGCCTACAATCAGCACAATAAACCCGTATTCATTCTACATTATCCATTGTACATTTTCCATTCTACAGGCACGTAACTCTCTAAATATTCGGCACAAATACCAGATTGGCAACCTGTTTGGTGCCGTTCACCTGCACCTGATCCTGTTGCAGGATCAAGGTTTGGCGGGTAAGCTGAATAATTTTGAACTTCCCTTTGAAACCAGTCACCTGAATATCGAGCGCCGTATTATTGTCGACCAGCGACCAGTCGCCCGCATTGATAATCTGGCGGGTTGTCAGGTTAATGGCCCGTACCACTTTATTGGTGTTGAACTGAAACAGCAACTCAAATAGAACGGCGGTTTCGAGTCCCAGCGCCGATTTATTGATTTCTTTACCCCCCGTTTCCGTCACTCGCTCGACCCGCCAGGGATTAGTGGTGAGCAGCTCGGTTTGGGTTGTCGCCGTGACCGGTGCCGGATCGGTCTCCCGTTTGCACTGGGTAAACAGCCCTATGAGTAGAAAAAGAAGCAAACAATGGGTGAACAGACGCATGAAACAATCAGTTTTTGATTTGTAGATGCCAAATTAGCGGTTAATTGACAGATTACGGAAAAGAGAGCTAAAGTATGAGTGTAAGGCACAGCAGGAGCAAATGGTCATCAGCACGGACAGGTTTCCTTCAAAGGCTCTTGTTCAGCACTCTACTGATATGGCTCGTTTGCGTTGCGGCCTGGGGGCAAGACCGTTGCGCCCACCCCCTCTCGTACACGCCCGTGAGCGCACCCGGCCGCATCGATTGGGACAAGTTCCCTACGTTCAAACTGCCCTTTACTATTGTGTACGGCGGCCCTAGGCTGGGCGATGTACAGGCCAAACCGCTTCAGCATGGATTTAGCCATATCTCGACGGTGCAGGAGGCCGAATTTGGTTCTTTGGTTCAACCGCAGCAGCGGGCTATTGAGTGGAGCGGGTTTGCATTTGGCCTTAACCAACCCTGGGAAACGGCCGAAAGCCCCTGGAACAACGATCTGAATGCCTACCGCACCCGCTGGGACCGCTGGCTCCACGATGCGTCGGGCGGAGTTCGAAATGCGGCCGGACAGTATTTGCTGCCCACCGATATTCTGATGGTCGACTATGAGCGGATTCACGAAACCGACACCCGAATTCTGCGCCTGAAAACTGACCCCACCACGCCGGCGGCTTACCGGTCGTTGCCCGACGATCAGTTTTTACTTCGGTACAAAAAAGACATCACGGCCCTCTACGCCGAGGGGCTTCGCTTTATCCGAGAACGCGCCGACCTCAGCCGGATTCGGATGAGCACCTACAGCGATACCCCGATTCTGAACACGTTTGTCAACGTGGTGGGCAACTCCTGGACCGATTGGAGCACCAACCCCAACCGCGTGCACTATCTGCTGAAAGATACAACTTCGTTTGCGCGCGTGGGTGGCCCCTTCTACGAGCGTCTCGACTACGTGGGCCCGTCGGGCTATTACTATTACGACTACCCCAGTGCGCTGGCCCCTGACTATTTGGCCTACCTGCTGTTTCAGGTTGAGGCCAACCGCGCCTGGACGAATAAGCCCGTGATGCCGTTTGTCTGGATGCGTTTTCACGATTGCTGTGGCAACTACCCCCGGTTTATCAGGCCCGAAATGGCCGAAGCCACGGCGATTTTTCCATTTTTTTCGGGAGCCAAAGGGCTGTGGCTCTGGGAGGTACCCGGTTTCGACAATCCGCAATCGAACATCTACCGCCCTAACGATGTGTACGCGGCCTACGAGTCGTTTGTACATGGATTGTACCGGCTATCGCGCTTTGCCGATATGTTCGAAGGTGATTATCAGCTTGTCATTCCGAAGCCCGCTCGAGATTTGATGGACGCCCGCGAGCCCGTTTGGCGGGGCGTAGTAAAAGGGCAAAACCTACTTATTGCCGCCCACAACCCCTACGCAGCCGATGGCGCGACCACAACCGTGTCCGTTCGGTACGGAAATTTCAGCCGCGACATTGTGCTGACGGGTCGGCAGGTGTATCTCTGTCAGTTTAATCTGGCGGCTGTAACGGCCTTGCCCGATGCGCCCGCGTTTTCGGAGTTAAGTGTATCGCCCAACCCAACCACCGACTGGACTACAGTCACGTTTTCAGCGGCAAAGGCCGGGGAGGTTCAACTCCAGGTAGTTAATCTGCTCGGTCAGGTGGTTGCGGAGAAAGCCGTACGGGCCAGGACGGGTGTAAACAAACACTTGCTTAAGCTAAATCAGCTTCCAATCGGAATCTACATCGTTCAGGTTAGCAACGGACAAGGCAGAGCCGAAACCCGGCTTATTAAGTCAGACGAATAGAATCTAAAGGCATAACAGCCAAATCGTCTATACCCAGAAATCAACAACGTTATTTGTCAGAATTGGTAACTGATACACTACAGTATTGAATAGATTATAATGTTGCTATCCAGAATCATTTTTATCGCCCGTATAAAGTCCGATCACCGTCTCGTTCATTTCGCTGCCATTCGGCTGCTTCTCCGAATTTAAGCGCCGTATTAGCATTTCGTAGTACACGAATTGCTTCTTTCAAGTTAGTTTGTTCAATTGGTCTTGACTCATCAAGTAACGGATTGGTCGCTACCACACGGCCATTTAGCTTTGGGAGAAGAGAGCGCAAAATCGCTTCATCTTCAGGGGTGTCTATCTCAATTAATAGCTGACTCATAACCCTTGTTTTAAGCAATATAACAAAAATTGGTGATCTCTGGCACACATTCCTCTCCTTTCTCGGTTATGCCTACAGTAACTAATGCCTGTAGAACATGCCCAACCGATTAGCCCACGAAACCAGCCCTTACCTGCTTCAGCACGCCCATAACCCGGTCGATTGGTTCGCCTGGGGCGAGGAAGCCCTCACCAAAGCCGTTCGGGAAGACAAACCCATTCTGGTAAGTATTGGCTACTCGGCCTGCCATTGGTGCCACGTGATGGAGCGCGAATCGTTTGAGCGCGAGCAGATTGCCACCATCATGAACGAGCGGTTTGTGTGTATTAAAGTCGATCGGGAGGAGCGGCCTGATGTGGACGCTATCTACATGGATGCCGTGCAGGCCATGGGCGTGCGTGGGGGGTGGCCCCTCAACGTGTTTCTGCTACCCGACGCCCGGCCGTTCTACGGGGTTACCTACCTGCCCCCGCAACAATGGGTGAACCTGCTGGTGAGCGTGCGCAATGCGTTCGATGAGCACCGCGATCAACTGGTTGAATCGGCCGAAGGGTTTACCAATGAACTGAACCTGAGCGACAGTGTGCGCTTTGGCCTGACTGATAGCGGCCCGCAATACCGGCAGGCTGTAGCCGAAACCCTGTTTGAGCAGATTGCTACCAAATTCGACCAGGAGAAAGGGGGCCTGAGCCGGGCACCTAAGTTCCCGATGCCGAGCATCTACACGTTTCTGCTCACCTATCACCAACTTACCAACGACGAACGCGCCCTAAATCAGCTAACGCTCACCCTCGACCGGATGGCTCTGGGTGGTATCTACGATCAGTCGGGCGGTGGATTTGCCCGGTACTCGGTGGATGAAGACTGGTTTGCCCCGCATTTTGAGAAGATGCTCTACGACAACGGGCAACTCCTGAGCCTCTATGCCGACGCCTGGCGCGTTACGGGCAATCCGCTTTACAAACAGACGGTTTACCAGACCATCGCCTTTGCCCAACGCGAACTCCTGAGCCCCGAAGGCGGGTTTTACTCGGCCCTCGACGCCGACAGCGAGGGCGAAGAAGGCAAGTTTTACACCTGGACCACGGCCGAACTCCGCGACATTCTGGGTTCCGATTTTGAGTGGTTTGCCGATCTGTACTCGATTGAGGAAGACGGCAACTGGGAGCATGAAACCGGTCACGGTAAAACAGGCCGCAACATTCTGCACCGCACCCTCACCGACGAACAGTTTGCCCAACGCGCCGACTGGACCGTGGCCGAGTTGCACGAGATGCTTGCCGGAGCCCACCAGAAACTGATGACCGTACGCGCAACCCGCATCCGACCCGGCCTCGACGACAAAATACTGTGCTCGTGGAATGGACTGATGCTGAAAGGGCTGGTATCGGCCTACCGGGCGTTTACCGAGCCTGAGTTTTTGACCCTTGCTCTGCGACTGGCTCATTTTCTGTTGCATAACATGCGCGACAAACGCAACGGTCGGCTGTGGCACACGTACAAGAAAAACGGTGACGCCCCCGGCCGGGCCAAACAGGCTGGTTTTCTGGAAGATTATGCCGCCGTGATCGATGGGCTGCTGGCTTTGTATCAGGCTACGTTTACCGAAAGCTGGCTCCGCGAAGCCGACGCACTCGCCCAATACGTACTCGGAAACTTTGCCGATACCGACAATGACCCGCTCCTGTTTTTCACCGACAAAAACGCCGAAGACCTCATTGCCCGGCGCAAGGAGCTGTTCGACAATGTGGTACCGGCGTCGAACTCGATCATGGCCGGAAACCTGCTCACCCTGAGCCTCCTGCTCGACCGGCCTGCCTACGCCGAACTCGCCGACCGGATGCTGGGCCGGATTGGGCCACTACTCGAAAAGAACCCCGACTACCTCACCAACTGGGCCGCCCTCTACACCCGACGGGTGCTGCCTTCGGTCGAGATTGCGATTATTGGCCCCGAAGCCGATACCTACCGACGCGAGCTGGAAAGCCACCTGACTACGGGTGTCATTTTCTGCGGACTGGTTTGTAACACCCCCAGCGCCTGTGTGTCGGATTTGCCGTTGCTCCAGGACCGAACCATGCGCGACGGACAAACGACTATCTACGTGTGCCACGACCGGGCCTGTCAGCTACCGGTTACGAGCGTGGCCGAGGCCATCAAACTGCTCTAAACACCCGTAGTAGCCGCCAAACAATGATTCATTCTAAACCAAACCGGGTAAAATGAGGCAAGAGTGTGCGGTTTTTCAGCACCTTTTACCCACGGGCCTTGTTATCAATACAAGCGGTAACTTTGCGCAGGCAATGGTTATCCGGTCCGTCAACGGGGGTACTGGCTTGCCCAACAGCTCAACCCCGACGGGTTATTTTATTCTCTAACAGTCCCTTATGCAATCCGTACTTAGTCCCATAGATATTCAGCGTGTCCGGCAGGACTTCCCGATTCTCGACCAGTTGGTCAACGGTAAGCCACTGGTGTATCTCGACAACGCGGCTACCAACCAGAAACCGGTTTCGGTGCTGAACGCCCTGGCGCACTATTACGAACACGACAACGCCAATATCCACCGGGGTATTCATACACTGGCCGAACGGGCTACACACGATTTTGAGTTAACCCGCCAAAAGGTTCAGTCGTTTCTCAACGCCCAACACGTTGAGGAAGTCATCTTTACCTACGGCACCACCGACGGCATCAACCTGGTAGCCCAAACCTACGGCCGTAAATTCCTGAACGAAGGCGACGAGATCATTATCTCAACCCTGGAGCACCACTCGAATATTGTGCCCTGGCAAATGCTCTGCGAAGAGAAAGGGTGCGTATTGAAAGTAATCCCTATCGACGACAACGGCGATCTGCTCATCGACGAGTACGAAAAGATGCTGTCGGAGCGCACCAAATTTGTGTCGGTGGTGCATGTGTCCAACGCGTTGGGCACCATCAACCCGGTTAAAACGATTGTCGACCTAGCGCACCGCGTGGGCGCAGTGGTGCTGATTGACGGGGCACAGGCTTCCTCACATATTACTCTCGATGTGCAGGCGCTCGACTGTGATTTTTATGTATTCTCGGCCCACAAACTGTACGGTCCTACAGGCATGGGCGTGTTGTATGGCAAAAAAGCCCTGCTCGACGCCATGCCACCCTACCGCGGAGGAGGTGAGATGATCAAAGAGGTCACGTTTGAAAAAACAACCTACAACGAGCTTCCCTATAAGTTTGAAGCCGGTACGCCCAACATTGCCGACGTGATTGCGGTTCGGACAGCCATAGAGTACATGGAGTCGCTGGGTAAGGAGAATATGGCCGCTTACGAGGGTGAGTTGCTCGATTACGCCACTGCGCAACTGGCTGATGTACCGGGACTTCGGATTGTAGGTCAGGCTAAAGAAAAAATTAGCGTGGTTTCGTTTGTACTCGATGGTATTCACCATCAGGATACGGGCGTGATTCTGGATCAAATGGGCATTGCCGTCCGGACGGGGCATCACTGTACGCAGCCGCTGATGCGTCGATTGGGCATTGCCGGAACCACACGGGCCTCGTTTGCGGTTTATAACACCAAAGACGAAATTGACCGGCTCGTACAGGGCATCCGACGCGTGCAAACTATGATGGCTTGATTTAAGTCAATCAATCATATACGCTGACTACCAAGGCCGTACGCTTTTTCTGGTGTATTGACTGGGCCAACCACCTGGCAAAACCTGAAATATGACAATCAACGAAAAACAGGACGAGATCATTGAAGAGTTTGATCTTTTCGACGATCAGCTCGATAAAACGCAGTACATCATTGACCTGGGCAAAAAACTGCCCCCCATGCCCGAACAATACCTGACCGACGAAAATCGGATTATGGGTTGCCAGTCGAAGGTATGGCTGGGCGCTGAAATTCAGGGCGATACACTCCATTTCTACGGCGATGCCGAACCCACCGCCCAAATTTCAAAGGGCTTGATCAGCCTGTTGATTCGGGTATTGTCGGACGAAAAACCCGAGAACATTGCGCAGGCCGACCTGTACTTCATCGACCGGGTAGGTATGGGTAGTCTGGTCACCTCGCGCCGGGCCGGGGGCCTTGCGTCCATGTTGCAACGAATGAAAGAGTACGGCCGGGAGTACGCAGCTCCGGCGCAGTAATACCCGCCCAACCAAACCGAAACCATTAAACAACCCCAACCATGTCTGTATCGACATTGACCGAAGCCGAGTTGAAAGAGCAGGTGGTAATGGCGCTGAAAAGCGTGTACGACCCCGAAATCCCGGTCGACGTGTATGAACTGGGACTGATTTACGACATCAAGATTTTCCCTGTCAATAACGTGTATGTGCTCATGACCCTCACTTCGCCCTCGTGCCCCTCAGCGGGTTCGTTGCCGGGAGAGATTGAGCAGAAAATTCGCGAAATTGAAAGTGTAAACGACGTGAGCGTTGAGCTGACGTTCGACCCGCCCTACTCGACCGAAATGATGTCGGAAGTGGCAAAACTCGAGTTGGGTTTCATGTAAATCCAGCCCCACTTGTAAAACTGTAAACTATAAACTAGACACTGTTTATGTATCCTCCTCACTTACTGGTCCCCATGCGTCAGGACCTCACCAGCGTAGGGTTTCAGGAATTAACAACCCCGCAGGAAGTTGACACGGCAATGAACGACGATCAGGGCACCATGCTCGTGATGGTAAACTCGGTATGTGGTTGTGCCGCTGGTGCGGCCCGGCCGGGTGTGAAAGCCGCTTTGGCCAACAGCAGCATTAAGCCCGACAAACTGGTTACGGTATTTGCCGGGGGCGATGTAGAAGCCACCGCCCGGATGCGCGAATACCTGCTGCCCTACCCGCCTTCATCGCCCGCCATTGGCATTTTCAAAAATGGTGAGCTGGTGCATTTCATTGAGCGGCACCATATCGAAGGGCGTTCGGCACAGATGATTGCCCAGCACCTCGAAATGGCTTTCGAAGAGTTCTGCACGCCCCAGCAGGCATAACTGATACCCAGGTACACAAAGCCGCCGGGCAGATCAACAGGTCTGTCCGGCGGCTTTTTTATAGGCGTGTAGAGTAGCTTGCAAGGTTGAATTTTAATCAGAAATCTACCCAACGGTGTACTCTTTCGCCCTTATTCCCAGATCCTTAGCAAGAAAACGTATAAAGCTCTACATAAACTGTTGCCGAAGCACCTCACCCATGTAGTGGTGACAGGCACACTATAGATACAGAACCCGGTACTTGACAGAGCCATACAGGCGCCAGTAAACTGAGAGAAAAGGCGTTGCCACGGCGGTGGTTGCAGCCTGTTTCACGCCCTCCCAGGTTATCGGCCCGGCGGGCAGGCGTTTCCAGAACAGATCGGCGGTAAGCAATACCCATACGCCAAGCGCCAGCGACGCCATGTCGAACCGACCACTCAGCGCCCCTGCCAGAACTGCCGACGCACTCAGCACCACACCAGCATACTGCACCGTTTGCGTACGCGAGTGGGGCATCCGCTGCCGATATAAATCAGGATGACGTTTGTACAAAAGGGCATCGTACGACCGTCGACGTTCCTCTTCCAGAATAGAACGCGTGGGCTGTGACGGATGCAAAACCACAGCCTCGGGGCATTTGGCAATCGGGATTCCCTTACGAATAAGCCGGAACTGAAGGTCGCTATCTTCGTACCATGTAATCCCAAACTCCTCCGAAAACCCACCTACTCGATGAATGGCTGTGCGTAGGCAAAAACAGTTGGCCGCCGTAAAATCGCCACTTTCAGCAAAGGCAGGGGCATATCCGTACGGATGCGAGCGTGCCGACGGGGTCGTGCGCATCTGTCCTGAAACCACCTGCGCCCCCCGGCGGAAACACGCCCAGGCCGCCGACAGCCAGTCGGGCTGGGGTTCACAATCCTCGTTGGTAAAGGCAATGATCCGCCCACGGGCCGCTTGCCAGCCACGGTTGCGGGCGGCCGCAATTCCGCGCCGTCGGGGCTGACTCAGGTACCGGGCTTCGATACCAAAGACTTGCGTGAACGACCGAACAGCCTCTGCCGTAGCGCGGTCGTTGGCGTCATCGACCACAATAATTTCGAATTGTCCGTGGGGCAGGCGCTGACGACTCAATGCGTCGAGGCACCTCAGGAGATGGGTGGTTTTCTGGCTTGTAGGCACTACCACCGAAAAATCAGGAATCATAACGTGTAGCGATTAATGTAGGGTTGGTGTCTGTCCTGTCGAACAACGGGTCGATGCTGAGTCGTAGAAAAAGAAGACCAAGACAACAGCATCTGTTGATAAGCGAGCAATATTTGGGCCAAAGTATATTTAGATCGTAGCTTTGACGGTCTTAACCAACGACAAACCATGACACGCACTGCTCTTATTACCGGTGCCACATCGGGCATTGGACGCGCCACCGCCGAAGCTTTCGCGGCTCTCGGTTACCGCCTTATCCTGTGCGGCCGCCGTACCGACCGACTCACCGAACTGACCGATCAGCTTGCTTCCCAAACACCGGTTACCACGCTAACCTTTGACGTTCGCGACCGGCAGGCTGTCGAGAACGCCATAGCAAGCCTACCCGCCGACTGGCAGCAGGACGGTTTCCCACTCGTGGATATTCTGGTGAACAATGCCGGCAACGCCCACGGGCTATCGGCCATTCAGGATGGCGACGTGGCCGACTGGGACCAGATGATCGACGGCAATGTGCAGGGACTCCTGTACGTTTCGAAAGCCGTTATTCCCGGCATGGTTGCCCGGGGCCGGGGGCATATTGTCAATATCAGCTCTATTGCCGGCAAACAAACCTACGCCAACGGGGCCGTGTACTGCGCCAGCAAGGCGGCCGTTGAAGCGCTCAGCACGGGCATGCGGCTCGACCTCACCCAGCACGGCATTAAAGTAACTAACATTGCCCCCGGAGCCGTAGAAACCGAATTTTCGGTGGTACGCTTCAAAGGCGATGCTGAGCGTGCAGCCAAGGTCTACGAAGGATTTGACCCACTCACGGCTAACGACATTGCTGATACCATTGTGTATGCCGTAACCGCCCCCGCCCACGTTACTATTGCCGACCTGACCATTCTGGCCAGCGCCCAGGCAGCCGCAACAACGTTATACCGGAAATAATGAGTGAATTAGCGAATGAGTGATTGAGTGAATGGAAAAAAGCCGCCCTCCCTTGCGCTCATTCACTCAATCACTCATTCGCTAATTCACCCGGTCCATTCAATTAGATTAATCTATACTTTATATATACTTAAAGCGAATAACGTATATTGCTCCCCGTATAAACAAATACCGGCTCCTCGGTTCACCGGATAGCCCTCACAACTCCGTTAGAATGACTTTTCAGGACGTTGACCTGACCAATTGCGAGCAAGAGCCTATCCACATTCTGGGTCATGTCCAGGCACATGGCTATTTAGTTGGTATTCTGCCCGAAAGCTACACCATTGTCCACGTCAGCGCCAATGTTGCTCACCTTATTGGTCGGCCCGTAGCCGACGTACTTGGTCAACCCATTGATACGCTGCTGGCCCATACCGATTTACCTACCTCGACCCTGATCGAACTGCTCAATGTGGGGCAGCGTAACAAAGCCTGGGATACAATCAACCCGTACCGGCTCCAGTTTAGCGGGCGAGCCTGGAATCTGATCGTTCACGAACATAATGGCCTGATTTTGCTCGAATGGGAACCCGTTGGCGAAAGCAACCAGCAGATTCTGAATCAGCGGCTTATTGCCGAAGCCCTGACCGAGATGCAATCGAGCCGCCAACTGATTGAGCTGCTTCAGAATACCGCCCGGCGGGTCAAAACGATTATTGACTTCGACCGGGTCATGGTATACCGGTTTGCCCCCGACTGGCACGGACAAGTGATTGCCGAGGAAAAAGAAGACCACCTGGAGCCGTTTCTGGGCCTCCACTACCCGGCATCCGACATTCCGAGGCAGGCCCGCGAACTGTACAAAGCCAATCTGGTCAGACTCATTGCCGACGTAGGTAGCAGCCCCGCCCCTATTCTGTCGCTGCCCGAGTGGCCCGCCGATCAACCCGTCGACCTGACTCACTCGGTGCTGCGGGCCGTGTCGCCCGTGCACATCGAGTACCTCAAAAACATGGGCGTTGGCGCGTCGATGAGCATCTCGCTCTTGTATCAGGGCGAGCTGTGGGGCCTGATGTCGTGTCATCATTACTCGCCCCGGTTTGTGGACTTCAGCGCCCGGCAAGCAGCTAAATTTGTAAGTCAGTTGCTGTCGGCCGCGCTGGAGTTTCGGAAAGATGAGGAAGATAGCAACCTGCTCAAAGTAAGCCGACAAAACGGGCAACACCTGAACAGCCAGCTCCGGGCCGACGAAGACGTGGTGCGAGCCCTCACCCGTCACCCGGTAACGGCGCTCGACCTCACCTCGGCCACGGGTGCAGTGCTGCTGTTCAACAACCAGCAGTACCGACTCGGCCAAACACCCGACGAAACCGCTATCAACGACCTGACAGGCTGGCTCAAATCCATCGATACCGATTCGTTTCTGGAAACGGACCACTTAGCCAGCCTATATCCGCCTGCCGAAAGTTTCCGCAACACGGGAGCCGGTATGTTGGCCATAGTCTTGTCGAAGGAAATGAACGAGTACCTGCTTTGGTTCAAGCCCGAACAGATTCAGCAGGTGACCTGGGCCGGGAATCCCGACAAGCCCGTCACCATTAACCCGAACGGTCAACATCAAATAAGCCCCCGCAAGAGCTTTGAAGCCTGGACCGAATTGGTGCGCAACACCTCGGAACCCTGGACTGAGGCCGAGGTAGCAGCCGCCGTCAAACTCCGCGAAGACATTCTGCAAATTGTAACCCGGCAGGCCAACGAAATCCGGTTGCTGAATCAACGGTTGCAGGCCGCCTACGAAGAGCTCGACGCCTTTAGCTACACGGTATCGCACGATTTGCGGACACCCCTGTCGTCGATTCGCTGTTACACCGAAATCTTACTGGAAGAATACCGCGCCGACTTCAACCCCGACGCCCAGGTGCTGTTTCAGAAAGTCATCGACTCAACCGACCGGATGCGGTCGCTGATTCGGCATATTCTGTACTACTCGCGCATGGGTCGGGTCGACATAAAAAAGCAGCCGATCAACACCAACGGTCTGTTGCAGACCATCCGCGAGGAAATTCTGGTGGTCGAAAAAGACCGGCCTTTGGCTATTCTGATTGGCGAGACTCCCCCTCTGCACGCCGACCCGGTTATGATTACCCAATTATTTACCAACCTGATTTCCAATGCCGCCAAGTACACCCGCTCGGTTGCATCGGGTCTGGTACACGTCAACGGGCATGAGGTTGATGGTGAAGTTATCTACACCGTCAGCGACAACGGCATTGGTTTCGACATGAAGGAAGCCGGAAAAATGTTTGACCTATTCAAACGGCTCGAAAACGCCCGCTCGTTCAAAGGAACAGGCGTAGGGTTGGCTATTGTGAAGCGGATTATCCACCGGCACGGCGGCAAAATCTGGTACCACAGTGAGTTGAATCGGGGAGCCACCTTTTTCGTTTCGTTACCTGGCGCTCAGGTTCAATAAGTCATGACTGATATTTTATACGTTGAAGACAATCCCGACGACGTGGAGGTCTTCAGTCGATTGTTGAATAAGCTGGAACGGCCGCTCCAGTACACCATTCTGACAAGCGGTTCCGACGCGATTCGCTACCTATCGGCGGAGGGTTTGGAGGCCCGCCCAACAACGTCTTTACCCAAACTGGTGTTACTCGATATTAACCTGACGGGGATCAGCGGTATTGACGTACTACGCTGGGCGCGAACCGACGAACGTACCCGACTATTGCCCATTATTGCCTACAGCACCTCAGACAACCCCAGCGATATTCGGCAAGCCTACGAAGCCGGGGCCAACGCTTACCTCGTGAAACCGGGCAGCTATCCCGAAACTGGGGCCCTGCTCCGGCGGCTCTGCCATTTTTGGTTGGACGATAACGCCCAAATTGCCTCCCCATGAACGACCTGCTCCTGCGTCTGCGCGACGAAACACGCCCGCACCATACCGAGACCGAACAACTGCTTTACGCCGATGCACTCCGGTCGGGTACCCTATCGACCGATCAGTACCGGCACCTGTTGCTTACCCACGGCATTTTTCACCAGGCCCTCGAAGCCGCCATCGACAACGAGCCGGCTTTTTTCTCGGATTACCGGCCCGATTCCCGCCGGAAAACGAATTGGCTCCGGGCCGATCTGGAAACCGTTCAATTGTCGTTACCCGTGCACCCTCAGCCCGTGTTTGCCGATTGGAGCCCCGTACAGCTACTTGGGGCTGCGTATGTGGGCGAAGGCTCCATGCTGGGCGGGAAAACGGTCTGGCATTACCTGGAACAAAGCGAAGCCTTACAGCCTTTGCTCGGGCAGGCCCGTTTTTATCGCGGTTACGGTGTCCAGACGGGGCCATTATGGCGGGAGTTTGGCGAGTTTGCCTTTGCGCAGGGTGCCCCCGATGCCGATGCGGTTGTAGCCGCTGCCCGGCAGGCTTTTGATTGTTACCGCAAAATCTTTGGGTATACAGCTCCGCAGGTATTTGGCCATCTCCCAGCCGATACCAGCGTGTGTTAAGTGCTGAATCCAAATCAAATGTATAATGTATAATGCAGAATGAATAGTTAAAAGTCTGACAACCAGCACACTGAGCCTTTCCCATTATTCATTATTCATTACCCATTGTACATTATTCATTCACTTAATCGACGGGCAGAAACACTTTAAACGTTGTCCCCACATCGGGCACACTATTCACGTCAATGGCGCCCCCGTGGCTCTCGACTACCCGCTGGCAGATAGCCAACCCAATGCCCGTACCGGTATAATCGGCCGGGTCGTGTAGTCGCTGGAATGGCTGAAAAATGCGCCCTTTGTACTTTTCGTCGAACCCGATGCCGTTGTCGGCTACGGTAATGAGCCAATACGAATTGGAGCGGGGCAAATCGGCGGGCAGATCGTCGGATTGAGCGGGCCGGGCGTTTATTTGTACCACAGGCGGGCGGTTGGCCCCGGCAAATTTAAGCGCATTGGCCAGCAGGTTTTGCATGAGTTGCCGTAACCGGAACGCACTCCCCCGGACCACGGGCAGCGCGGCAACTTCTACGGTCGCTTTTTTCTCGGCAATGCCTATTTCCAGATCACTCACCACCTCGTTGACGATCTCATTGAGCCGAACGGGCTGATGGGCCTCCCGTCGACCCGCCAACTGCGAGTACGCGAGCAAATCTTTAATGAGCATCTGCATCCGCCGGGCCGATTTCTGAATCCGGCGGGTCATATCGCGCTCCCCATCCGAGAGGTTATCCTCGAACTGATTCTGTAGAATGTCGCTGAATGTCTGAATCTTGCGCAGAGGCTCCTGCAAGTCGTGCGAGGCTACGTAGGCAAACGACTGGAGGTTTTCGTTGGATTGCCGCAGGCTCTGGTTCATGGCTTCGAGCTGATGCCGGTACTGCCGGTCGATGGTGATATCAACGGCGGAGGTCACCACACCCTTGTCGGCGCGGGCCACGGTCACGGCATACAGCCGGTCGTTGTAAGCCAATTCGTACGATTCGGGCTCACCCGTGGTAGCCACCCGCACGAGCCGGTCAAACTCGCCCGATTCGCGGGCCTGCGGCTCGAGCGTCAGCAGGGACTCGCGCAGCCGGGCTTGCCCATGAGCTCCCCAATTAACCAATGCCTGTTTATTGGCCTGTACGGTCTGAAAATCAACAATCCGATGCGCCTGGTCGTATACGACTTCGTGCAGGGCCACGGCGGTCTGCGAATAGTCCAGAATTGCCTGTACAACCGACGACAACGGCCCTTCCGAAATGGCTTTTTTCTGCTGGGTGATGTCTGTCCACGACAACACTAACCCGTCGTCATGCGGCTCGGCTCCGGCCAGAAACCAGGTTTCTTCGGTACCAATCCTGTACGAAAACTCGAAGGAGACGGCTTGCTTCTGGAGAAACGCAACGGTGCAGTGCGACAGAAAATCCCCGGTCGGGAGGTCGGGAAACAGCTCCCGGAGGGTGTGCCCTACTACCGACCCACCCGGCGGATGTACCAGCGAATTGAGCCGGGCGTTAGCTACCCGATACACCCAGTCGACAACCGTGTCGGTTTCTGGGTAAAATACCGGTTCGCAGTACGCGACGTACCCCGGGATAGCGTCGAAGATGCCCCCGATCAGCCCTGCGGCCGGGAGCGAAGCCCGTTGGTTCGAAGTGTTCTCACCGTCAGCGTGTCGGCGAGTCTGATTGAATAACAAGGATCGTTGAGTCGGTTTATCGCTGGTCACTCCCAATAGTTTCACAATATAAGGAGCACTCGATTTTTTACCTACTCACTCGCCCGGATTCATGTGCTAAAGCTACCTACAGGTGGGCATGCAGGCCCAAAGCCACTCACTCGCCCTCTATACGGCAGCGTAGGTGGGCTTCCCACACAATTGGCAAAGCTGGGTCTGAGTCTGGGTCAGCAGGGCCGATGCAGCCTCAGAAAGGCCCAGCTGTTCATCGTCGACAAGCATATAGTCGTAGCCCCGCAGCAGCAGGTGAAGCGTAGCCGCCAGTTCGGGTTCGGCCAGCAGGGTTTCGGTACGCACCTCGCCCGGCCAGGCCTGCGGGAGTTGGTTGGCCCAGCCTTGCAGGCGGGTTTCGGCCTGATTTTTAGCCTGATGAAACGAGTCTTTGGTCAAAGCCCGGCCCGTTTCAATGGTGTAGGGATAAACTACCGTGAGCCGCACGGGCTCGTCGGTCGAGGACCAGCGATGCAGGATCTGCGAAGCATCGGCTGTACAATTCGTGAGATAAAGGGCAGTCTTCATGCGCCGGTTGACGATTAATTACCCCACAAAACTAATCGGCCTCATCCGCTACCCGAATGAGACCGATTAGGTCCTGACCTGATGTTGGTCAGGTTAGTACGTCATGGACTTACCAGTTGGCCCGGCGGAGTTTTTCGGCTTGCAGTACCCGAATACTCGATCCCACCATTTCGATCAGGCCGTCCTGCTTAAACTCACTCAACGTCCGAATAAGCGACTCCGTAGCCGTACCCACAAGCGACGCCAGATCGTCGCGCGAGAGTTGAATCAGGCCCGGCCCCGACTCCGGTTGGCGGCTGTGGAGCCACAACAAGGCATCGGCCACCCGCCGACGAAGCGAATGGTACGCCATGCCTACCAGCTGCTGTTCACGCTCAACTACCCGACCGGCCAGCAACTGAATAAACTGATGACTTACGTCCTGATTAGCCAGTAAAAGCTGCTGAAAATCGGCCTGCGGAATATACACCAGCTCCGAATCGTCGATGGTCACAGCCGATTCCGTATACTCACGGTCTTCGAGCAGGGCCAGGTACCCAAAAAACTCACCTGCGTTGTAGATGCCCGTAATGAGTTCTTTACCGTCGGCATTGGTCCGTACGGTTTTCACTTTACCCGACTTCAGGAAATACAAACGGGTGGGTTCGTCGCCCTCGGTGTAGAGATACTGTTTCTTCCGAACGGCATGTACTTTCCGGTCGGCCGAGAGGCTTTCCAGGTTGGCCGTGCTGCGGGCATCGTCGAGAAACTGATCGAGGCCGTTTTGCTGGAGATCGTAGGCCGGGCGCATGTGCTGAAACCGATTCAGTCGGCCCTCAATCGCGCTCAACAATTCGCTTTCTTCAAAGGGCTTGGTGAGGTAATCGTCGGCCCCCAGTTCCATGCCTTTGCGGAAATCGGTGCGTTCGGTTTTGGCAGTCAGGAAGATAAACGGCACCCCCGACAACTGCGGGTTTTTATTGAAAATCTGTAGCACCCCGTAGCCATCGAGTACGGGCATCATAATATCGCAGATGACCAGATCGGGCCGGGTAGCCAGGGCTTTTTCTACGCCTACCTTGCCGTTTTCGGCCGTGAGCACGTTGTAGTTGGCCAATTCCAGAATTTCGGCGGTGGTTTCGCGTATGGCCTCGTTATCTTCAATCAAGAGGATGGTCTTCATAAGGGAGAATAAGGGTGATAGTCGTTCCGTTGTTAAGTTCGCTCTGCAACTGCACCGAGCCCTGCATCAGTTCAGCATATTTGGCCACAATATGTAACCCAAGGCCCGTACCGGCCACATTAATTGCATTTTTGGCCCGGAAAAACTGCTCAAACAGATGTTGCTGGTCGTCGGGCGAAATCCCAATGCCCTGATCGGTTACGATCATGGTCAGCTGACCCTCCTGGCAGTTGGCCCGGATATGGATTTCGGAGCCTTCGCCGGAATATTTGATGGCGTTAGACAGCACATTGACGATCATTTTGCGGAGTAGCGAGGGGTCGAGCCAGATTGGCCGCGGGCAGTCCAGTTCGGTATGCACCACCTGCCCGGTTTTGAGCATACTGTGCATATCGGCCACGGTTTCGGTTACCAGCTGAGGCAAACTGACGCGGGCCGGATGCGCCACAATTTTGCCTTCTTCGAGCTTGCCAACCGACAAAAACTCCTCCAGAATATCGTTAAGGTGCTTTACCGACGCCCGAATCCGGTGCAGGTGGCGGAGCCGCTTTTCCTGCTGGTCGCCTTCGGGGTATTTTTCAATAAGCGTAGTGGCGTTGAGTACGGCCGTGAGCGGAGTGCGGAACTCGTGCGACGCCATCGACACGAAGCGCGACTTCAGTTCGCCCAGTTCACGCTCGGTTTTGAGGGCCTGTGCCAGCTCATCTTTCGACTGTTCGAGCTGTTCGAGCGTATTCATAAGCGCGTGCGTCCGGTCGGCCACTTTCTGCTCCAGTTCGGCGTTAAGCCGCTCCACCTGACTTTTCTGTTCGAGCAATTGGCGCTCTACCTCGCGCTTGAACGTGATGTCGATGATGTACGCGACGGCGTACAGAGCCTGATCGAGCCGGAAATAGCTAAGACTGATTTCGACCGGAAACAAGGTGCCATCTTTGCGTTGGGCGTGCAAGTCGCGGTTGTGCCCCATAGGCCGCACCTGCGGGTTTCGGTTAAACGACTTACGCAGATTTTCGTGCTGATGGCTCACCGAATCAGGCACGAGTTGCTCAATGGAAAGGCCCACCAGTTCGCCCTCCTGGTACCCAAATAGCTGGTCGGCCAGTTGATTAGCCGACACAACCTGCCCCTGTTGGTCAGAGACGATGATACCAATGGTGGCATTGGAAAAAATGGCCTCGTAGCGTCGAACGCTGTGGTTCAGCTCACGCTCGGTGCGGTGCAGTTGTTCGCGGTTTACCAGCCGTACCAACGCCAGTTTACCATCGGGAAACAGGGTGATGGTCAGCCGTGCCCAGAACGTAGAGCCGTCGTGCCGCACCATTTCGGTCTCCTCCTCATGCGAACCTACCTGGAGCAGCCGGACCAGAGCCTCTTGTTGCCCCTCAGCCGAGAGCGGTTCCCGCCGAAACCAGGGCCCGCTCTGATTCAGGATTGGTTCTTCCGACGCGTACCCCAACAACCGAATACCTGCCTGATTGATACGTACATACCGGTTTTGCGCCAGGTCAAATACGCCCAGAAAATCATCTTCCTGCTCAAACAGCAGATCGGTTAATGTATTGGTATACAAACCAGTAAGCATACGGGTATGGCGGTATGTATGAGTTAAAGACTGTCTCTATAAAGCTGCAAATTACGCCGAATATGGTCAGCAGGGAAACGATTAGTCAATTGCCTGATAAAAGTCATGTACCCAAACCGGCCCCTACTCGTACTTTTACCCCTGAATTCAGCCGGGTTTACCCAGGCTGTAGCTTTGATTCCCCATGAATCCAGACCGTAAAAAAACGCATGTTTCGGATACCGCGTCGGCCGTTCTGCTGATTTTTATGCCTGTCGATGCGACCCTACGTCCATCGGTTATGGCATTGATCGAGCGGCTACGGGGGCATCTGGGCACCGGGGTTCGGGTAATGAAGCTCGACGAGACCGCCCACCCGGATATTTTCCGAAGCTTTGAGATCACGCAACTTCCTACCTTCGTCCTGATCCGGCAAGGCATCGAGTTATGGCGGCAGGAAGGTCTGCCCGAAGCTACTTCGCCCTCGGTGGTTTGAGGGGTTTATGGTTTATAGTTTTTGGTTTATAGTTTATAGCGACCGACGTTCCGTTGCTTGATTTGACCATCACGCTTTACATAGTTTGCCTGTAAACCGGAAAAGCCGACTCTCCGACTCATCAGAAATTCGGGCACAACTCCTTTGGAAACCCGGCTGAAACTTAATGAGTCTAAACATGAGTCATCCCGAATTTTAGAGTGTGTGGACAATTAGGATAAACTTACCCAATCCTACGATCTTTGTGGCATGAGACGCTATGAGATCACCGAGCAGGAATGGACTAAAATCACCCCTCTTCTACCAGGACAG
>NZ_WELI01000003.1 GCF_009184635.1 Rudanella paleaurantiibacter | reverse complement strand
TGCTGTTTGAGGATGGCCACCATTTGCGATTCGGTGAATCGGTTTGCTTTCATTTCCCTTTTGTTTACCGTGAAAATTAAGATTTTTGCTCTATTTTTCACTGGCTCACTTTCAGGGGTTCAAGACAACTTCAAGTTTGATAGTCTAATACCCAAATTCCCAGTCTTCGCCTTTTTGAGTGGGGTGTATTTGCTGATGAAAAGCAACGAATGATTCTACGCCCCCAAACCAATCTAACACAGTATTGCGCTCAAGTAAGGTTGGTTTTGAACTGGTCATAGATGTCAGGGATGAGTAAGACCATAATTCTGCCTTTTGACAAAACCCATGATGTACAGGATTCGTGTGGATATAGGCAATTAACCGGGTGAAGTACGTATCGGAATCTACTTCCTTGCGCTTTAGTTTGTCAATAAACAGTGACCCACGTCTATTAAAACGTTTATTATAGGCCTTAGCGTAGCTGTTACATAAGTTGCTGAATTGCTGTACCACAAAGGAAGAATGGTTGAACGAAACGGGTTTGGCCTCCTCCGGTTTTATAGTTTGAAAACAATGTTCAATTTCGGCTTCATCAGCAATCTGAACCAAAAAGTGGAAGTGATTTGGCATTAAACAATACGTAAACGTTCTGGCAATGGGTTGGATATAAGCTGCATATTGCTTCAAAAAATAGATGTAATTATCGTGGCAACGAAATAGGTTTTCGTCACCAACAGCATGATTAAACAGGTGGTAGTAGCGACCAGGAAGTAGTGGGTCGTTGTACATGCAGGTAGCAGGTGATTAGTTGCGAAAAAACCTGTAAGTCGGGAGTCAGCTACAGTCAGTAAGACCTGCAAAAACCTGTAAGGTCTTAAAGACCTTGCAGGTTTGGTGCCTCAGGTTTGGGGCTCTTACAGGGCCGGCGTCCGCTCTTCCCAGACCTGCGCCACGTTGACAATCACCTCGGCGGCCTTTTCCATGTCCTGAACCGATACCCACTCCTGCCGTGAGTGAAAGGCGTGTTCGCCCGCAAAAATATTGGGGCAGGGTAGGCCCATAAACGACAATCGCGACCCATCGGTGCCGCCCCGAATGCTCCGACGCTCAGGGTTGAGCCCTGCCCGCCGGATGCCCTCCAGCGCATTATCGACCACGGCCGGGTAGTCGTCGAGTACCTCTTTCATATTGCGGTACTGCTCCGTTACGACCAGTTCGGCCGTTGAATGCGGGTACTGTTTGAGCACCGCATCGAGTTGGGCTTGCAGGTAGGCCTCTTTCTCGTGCAGACCCGCCACTGTAAAATCGCGAATGATGAAATCAAGCGTAGCCCGGTCCTGATTCCCTTCCAGATGGCCGGGGTGAATAAAGCCTTCTTTACCCTCGGTGGTCTCGGGCGAGAGGGTGTCTTTAGGCAGGCGGGCCAGTAAATCGGCAGCTATTTTGAGCGCGTTTTCGAGTTTGCCCTTCGCAAAACCGGGGTGGGTCGAAACGCCCTGAATCGTAATCCGAACCCCATCGGCCGAGAAGGTCTCATCTTCAAGCGTCCCCACCGATTCCCCGTCGATGGTATAGCCAAAATGGGCCCCCAGTTTGGCCATGTCTACTTTTTCGGTGCCCCGACCAACCTCCTCGTCGGGCGTAAACAGAATCCGGATGGTACCGTGCTGAATCTCGGGCGTGGTCATGAGTCGGTGCGCGGCTGTCATGATGGCAGCCACCCCCGCCTTGTTATCGGCTCCGAGCAGGGTAGTGCCACTGGCCGTAATAATATCGTTGCCTATCTGCCCGGCCAGGTCGGGGTGGTCGGCCAGCCGGATGACCTGGGTGGGGTCGTCGGGCAGCACCAGGTCACGGCCATCGTAGGCGGTATGGATTAGGGGCCTCACGTTGGCTCCTGTCACATCGGGCGAGGTATCGACGTGGGAGCAGAAGCAGATGACGGGGATATTAGGTTTAGGCGAGTTGGCCGGTATGGTCGCGTACACGTAGCCCCACGGGTCGAGCTCGGCATCGGTAATACCCATCTGGTGCAGTTCCTGCACGAGCAGGCGGCTCAGGTTTTTTTGTTTCTCGGTACTGGGGTTGGCCGTCGAGGTCGGGTCCGATTGGGTATCAATCTGTACATACCGGAAAAAGCGATCGGTAATGGTATCGGGCTGTTGCATCGTATCAAAAGGTAAAAAACAAAGATAGGTACGCGAACGGGGGCCTTGGGGGGCGGTATGTCTATTTTTCTTGTTACTTTTTGGGCGGTAAGGCGCATTAATGGGCAGAACGCGCCTTCAGAGAGTTATGCCAAATCAACCCAATGACCGTGAACTTGTGGATGCCATCCGTTCCCGTACCCCATCGAGGGTCGAGTGGGCGGTCAGGCAGTTGTATAGTTATAAAAAATTTGTGCAGGGATTTGTTAAAGCGGATAGCCAGGGGGAGCTTCTGGGCTCAGAATTTGCCAATGATGTCTTTCAGGAGGCCATTGTTACATTCCTGAAAAAGGTTTGGCATACAGACTACGAACCTGCGGAGGCTACCATTGGCACGTACCTTTATAGCATTTGCTGGAATCTGTACCTGAAAGAACGAAAACGAACGCTCAACCGGATGGCCCGCGATCAGGAGTACATAAACCGCGAAACCACGGAGCCACTTCAGGCCGACAGCCTGTTGTTTGAACAGGAGCAGCAGGACATTTCTGACCAAATTCTGGGGCAGCTGTCGCCGGCCGACCGGCAGCTGTTTCAATGGTATGATTTCGAAGGGAAAAGCCATCAGGAAATTGGCGAGTTGTTGCAGATAACGGCCCAGGCGGCCAAACAACGATATTACCGGGCGAAACTGGAGCTGGGCAGCCTGCTCAAAAAATATGAAGTTTACTACTGAGGTACTTGAACAGATAGAGCGATACCTCGCTAACCAATTGCCCGACACCGACCGCCGGGCTATCGAAGAACGTATGGAAAAGGAACCGGCGTTTCGTGAAACCGTGCAAAGCCTGCAACGAACGCAGCGATTTGCGCAAGAGGCCGAGTTGATTCGGATGGCGCGCGCCGTAATGACCCAGCTCGATGCCGAACCCATGCCTGAGCCGGTACCAGAGGGCGCTACGACTCCCTCCGGCCGTGGGGTGTTCTGGCGGTTGGCAATGGCCGCTATACTGCTGTTAGTGGGCGGAGTGTATCTGATTGTGAGCGAGGTAAGCCTGGCCAATGCCGATCTTAACGCGGGCGTCCATCGCGACGCTGTTCAGACGCCCCGCGACGAGCTGCGCCCTGCCGAACAACAAGCCCTCGACCAGTTTATCCGGGCCAATGCGTATTATACCGATGGCAACTTTGCTACGGCCGTTAGCCTGTACGAGAAGGCCGCTCGCGCGCCCATCAGCCCCTACCTGCGCGAAGCGATCTGGTGGAACCTGTCGCTCGCGTGCCTTAAACTGGGGGCTGTTGATAAGGCGCGCTGGTACTGGAGCCAGTATGAGGCCATTGAGCACCCCCGATTTCCTGGTACCCTGCTCGACCGAACCCGGATTAGAGTCCGGATTTTTTGGCGCGGTCTTTTCGACTGAGTAGCCGCCAGCCCGAAATACCGGCTGAACCGGCCAGTAATCCTATCAGCCATCCCGGTATCGAAGCCGACTCCGGCTCAAAAGGCGTATGCCCACCGTACAGTGCCACACCGGCCCACCAGTGCGGGTGCCCGCTGTACCGATTGGCGTCGGGTGAGGCCAGAAACTCAAGCCGTGCCTGTCGCCAGTTTTCCCGAATCGACTGTCCATTGTTTAGTTTCGGGAAGAAATGGCGGGCCAACAGCGCCTGCGCTTCATCGTTGACATTAAACCACGAGCACGTCACGCTTTGGGCACCCGCCCACGCCATAGCCCGCCCCAGGCTGTGTACGCCGTCGCCCGGTAACTGAACTCCTTTTTCGGTGGCGCAGGCCGACAGGGCCGCTAACCCTACCGACCGTAAATCGGCGTGTTGAAGTTCAGAGGGGTAAAGCAGGTAGTCGGTCTCTGCCGGGTGAAACACCAGTGCCGTTTCGCGGGGCCCCGGATAGGTATGGGTCGTAACCAGCAACAACCGGGTGTGTTGTGCATCTTCTAAAAAGCGTTGTTTGGAAGCCGCTTTGCCGAGCCAGCTTTGGCCGTCGGGGAGGGTGGCCTCTTCGGCAGAGGCCCGCAGCGACCTGAGCAAAAATCCGTTGGGCATCCGAAACGGGCTGCGGCCGGTATCGGCGGCAAACGGAGCAAAACTAAGGGCTTCGTGCCGGGTTTGCACCGGGTCAGGGGGGAGGAGCCGCCCCGACAGGTTAAACTGATACCCTACGTCAACGTCTTGAAGAAGCCAACGCCCCGCCTGGGTTTCGAGGGCCTCGAATGGTATTTGCCAGTTGGGGGGCGGTACCACAGTCAGGGCGGTAAGGTCGGGTAACTGAGCCCGAATTGGGGCCAGCAACAGCTTGTACACCGCCTGACCGGGGCGGTTGTCGTAACTGCCTACAATACCGGGGTTACGGCTCACCTCGGCCCGGTAACGGCTTAGGGCCTGATCCAGCCCGGCCGGGCTTACCGGCAATCGCCGAAACAAAGCGCCCCGTTTGTGTAGCGCAAGCACCAGCAACCCGGCCGGGGTTGGCGCGTAGCATAGCAACGCTTCGCCTGGTTGCAGCACCGTCTGGTAATCGGTCATCGACAGTTGTGTTACCCTACTCAGTGCCTGCCGGTATTGCGGGTGCGTACGGTCGGTGCGTTGCTGCCATTCAATCAGGCTTTTCTCGGTTTGGTTTAACTCGGCTTCGGTGGCAGGGTTGCCCGTTTCGCGCACGAGCCGGAGCTGACTCAGTCGTTGACTCAGCCGACGCCATTCGGCCTGCATCGGGGCGGGCAAGTACTGCCGCATGAGCCGTTGCTCAAGCTGGGCATCGGCCAGCAGGCTGTTCTGAAATCGGTCGAAAAGGGCGAATGCTTTGCGGGTGTAAACATCGGTTTGGGTAGGCTGCTGCGCCAGTTCGTAGCAGAGCGATAACGCCGGTTCGAACAGCGGAGCGGCTTTGGCGGCCAGAAAAGCCTTTGATTCGGGCAACAAGGCACCCCGCCGGAGCGAGGCTACCAGGTCGATAGCCTGTTCGTAGGTGGTCAGAGCCTCGCGGGCGTTGGCGGCCCGTTCGGTTGGCGAGGGGGCCGGGGTACGGGCCAGGAAATCGGCCCGTGCCGTCAGGGCCGATACCAGGGAGCGTGGCAATACGGCCTGTTCGGGTGAGGTAGCCCGTGGCCCGTAGGCTTCGCGCACTGCGGCATCGAGGGCCTTGCGTACGGCCGCCGGGTTACGCTGTTGCTCGTACAGGCGGCTCATGCTCAGGTACGCATCGACCCGGAAGCCAGAGGGCATTGGAAAGTATTTGGCGCAGAACGTGAGCAGTTCGTTAAAGGCCGCTTCAGCGCGGGGTAGATTGCCCTGAGCCAGATATACCCCCGCCCGGTTTTGCCGAAGCCGACGCTCCACATCGGCATCCGTTTCGCCGGTTTGGCGCTGGTAGCGTTTGTAAGCCTGTTGGGCGCGTTGGAGGGTTTGCGCCCCCGCCGACGCCCGGCCTTGCTGCACCTGGGAGTCGGTAAGGTTGCAAAGAATAATAGCCTCAAACAAAGGTGTGCTGGCGTACAGAGTAGCCGCGCGGCTAAAGGCGGAGTCGGCACGGGCAAACTGCCCCAAGGCTGCATACGACTTGCCGAGTGAGTTGTAATGATTCCCCGACCCGTCGTCGGTTTTGTTTCGGGCTTTGTAGCGTCGGATGGCTTCCTCGTTGAGCGCAATGCTTTCGGTGAAGTTCATGGTTTCCTGCGCCAGATACGACCGCTCCAGGTAGTAGAGGTCGAGGTAGTGGTTAAAGGATTTGAGTGAGTCGTTGTGGGTTTTGATGAGGTAACTACACTGGTTGAAATAGTGCGTTGCCGAATCAAGTTGGGTTAACCCGATATGGACTATGGCAAAGCTATAGTCAATCATGAACCGACGCCGTACTGATTTTTCGCGGAAGGTATGGTAGTACTCATTGGCCCGCCGGAGGTAGGTAAGGGCTTCGGACACCTGCGTTAACTGGCTTTTCAGAATGCCAATATCTACACAGAGCAGAATGGAGTAGGCCGGTAGTTGTGCCTTATGACTAAGGTTGAGGGCCTGTTGGTAGAACCCAATGGCCCGGGTGTTGTCATGGGTACTTTCGGCTTTCTCTCCTTGCGCAATCAGCGCTTTTATCTGGCTGATAACTACCTGACGGGGTTGCGCCCAAACAGCCTGTACGCTTAGTATCAACCAAACAAGAATAGTACGTTTCATGAGTTGCCGGTAGGTAGGGTGGTAAGGAATATTGCCGCCTAAATTCATAAAAAAAAACCACTACCCCGACTGCCGGGATAGTGGTTTTTACTGAAGGGTTACTTAGTAGTCGTACCGGGGCCGGCTAGCCGTACTATCGGGCTTTGCGATTGGCGTTGGCCCGGTGGGGCGCACACGAACCTGATCCTCTGTTTGGGGTTGAGGCTGAGGAGCCACCTCACGGCAGGCACTCATTCCGAATGCCATGACAAACAAGACCTTGCATATGGGTTTCATCCATGCAAAGGTCCCGGTTGACTTCCTTAAATATAAATATTTAAATTATCAGTTACAAATCACTTTATTTTCACGTTTATTCATTGATAATCACTTTATTTTCAGCCAATTTTCAGTCCCACTATATTCTCACCCATATGACAAAAACGTTTACTGATGAAGGTGTTCATCGGGATGAAACGGTTGAAGAGCTTCTTCAACGCTACCTACCCGACGATACGGATTCAGCTTCATTTTTCGACCATCCTAACCGCAGAGAGGTGGTACTCGGTTTGCGGGCTTTTGTACTGGCACTACGGATAAGTCAGAAAACCATTTACTCCGATCTGGCCAGGGAACCCTATAAATCGTTGCTGTATATCAGCCATCAGGAACCTGACACCATCAGTACCACCAATTTGAGTTATCTGCTAAACCCCAACATTGAACAAAGTAGGTTGCGCCCCATTAAGTGGCTCAAGTTTCGGACTATAGCGCTGGTGCATTACCTGATAGCCAAATCGGGCGGGCGGTTATCGGTAAGTGAGCAGAACGGGCAGCTTGTTTTTCTGAATCAGAATCAGCCTATCGATACGCATGCGGGGAGACTTCGGAAAAAAGAAGGGCTGGGCCGCAAGCCCAGGCAGGTAGAAACAGAACCGTCGGGGGGCGGTAGCCCGGCCCCCACGCCGGGGCAACCGTGTTTTCTGGCGTTCTACTGGCGTCCACACCGTAAAAAGACTAAAGAGAAAGTAGGGTATGCTCTGGTACAACCATCGGCCGGGGCTAACTCGCTCGATGATTCGTGGGTGGAAACCGAAATCACGTACTGGTACAGCGACGGGGCGCATAAAACAGTAGTGACCGAAAGCAACCCATCGGACGGGCGTATGTTGTCGTTACGACTGGTAGACGCCCCCGGTCAGAAACGGACCGGTGTCTGGACACAGATTACCCTCGACTGGACGAGCGACAAGGCTCCGATCTATGTGGGCGCTTTTGCCAGTTTGAGTGGTAAGTTTAATCAGGCTCATCCGGCTGCGGGGCTCATGGTATGGTGGCGGCAGGCATCGGTCGAAGCGTGCGAAGACCTTATCCGGCAGTATATTCAGAACCCCGAAAGCATCCCCGACGATGTGTTTCATTTTTTGCTGGGGCAGCGGGTCGATGTGCCCGTTGATGGGGTTGTTGAATCGTTTGATGCATTACCTCGTGCCAAAAACGCCTGGTTACTGGCCGAGGTTGCCGATTCGTATCAAGGCTTTTTTGTGCATCCAATTACGGGGCATGTGACCTTGTTCTCCTGCAAAATCTCGCGGGCGGGCCGGGTCGATTGCCGGTACCCGACTCAGCATAAGCATCCCCGTTTGCAGGGCTTTGCAAGCCCCCTTAACCACGGTATTCGGGTCGATCTGGATTTTGACTACGAAAATGGAGCCTACCGGCTGCACTATTTTCTGGAGGGTGGCCTTACCGATAATCGCTACCTGCTGGGCGTGTACGCTGGTTTTGATCACAGCTTTACGCACCCCACGTCGGGGCGGGTTGTGTTGCAGAAACAAGCCGACCCAATCGTGGCCGACCTCGATCTGTTTACCTTTTGTCAAAGTTCTCAGTATCAGGAGGTAGGGCAGTACCTGAGTGGCCAGCAGGGGTTGGCAGCCGCCACCGACAGTCAGGCGGTGGAAGAACTCAAAAATATCACGCGGGCGCGCCCCCTGGCCCGGCTGGCGGGTACGTATGATTTGTACATGACCGAACGCCGAAACCCCAATGACTACCCGGAGATATTTCGGTATCGGCTGGAAATAAACCGGTCGGGGAAGGCCCTGTTGTCGGGGAATGGTCGCTCCGGAGAGGGGATCGCTGAGGTAAGCCGCGATCATTTGTTACGGATACAATTTGGCTTACCTACCAATCAGCTGCTGCAAGGCTCGTTGCTGGTATCCTTGTGCGATGATAAAGGGCATATCGAGCGTCACGATCAGATTCGGCACCTGTTTGGTATGGCTACACTCGTAGATCAGGACCGAGTTATGGCGATGGTGGCGGTGCTAAAGCCCTCTCCGCCGACAGATGAAGGTCTGGTTCCGATTGACCCCCTCCCGATTCGCTTTCACCGGCAAATGTCGGTAGAGCAGCAAAATCAAACCCGAGTAGGTTTCGATTCGTACGACAGGCAGTTGGCTGGTTTGCTTTCGACACTCGAAGGGGAGGCTTACCGGCTGATTCGGCTACCTAAAACGCCTAACCATCCGTTTCGACCCCGGCGGGTGCAAGATCGCCGGACAGCCTTTTTTGCTGCCTGTCATTTGGCAAAGTACTATGGTCAACAACGATTGGTTTCCGGCCACGAAGACGAAAAGATGGTGGATTTGCGTAACGATATAAAGAGTTACCTTTTCGAATCCTTTCGGCACGGATTCGCTACGCTTCGGTTTGGGGGCGCGTTGGTCAGAGAATTGGGAGCAAAAGGGTCAAGGCCGGAGCGATTAGTGCAGTTTTTAGCACAGCATGGCATTGATGACGTTTATTTGATAAAACTGAAAGGGGACTTCCGCGATCTGATTCGGGATCATGTACTTCTGGTTTCGGCCTACGACGATCCTACCGAGCTGGGCCATGCAGATCTGAACGATCTGGTGGAACGCTTGTGGGGTGATATGGATGAATATCGGGCATTGGTAAGTGCTTAAAACCAACGAGGTCGGAGGCTAATCGACAGGATTTCGATTAGCGCTTCCGACCTCAGGGGCATTTCTAAATGCATGTGGATATAGTCTCGGGCCTGACGTCAGGTACTTGTACTTGTGCCCAAGCATCTGTTAATACTTCCACTTCAGAGAAAAGTAACAGGCATATCAAAAAAAAGTAAGACGCTTTTGGGTGTCTCACTTTTTGGGTAGTATGTTATTATGGCCAGATTTTATCGATCCCCTCAAAGCAATTGCCTCATGGCGATTTTGGTAGCCTCCTGCTGCCGACGTTTCTGGAGCACAATGGGGGCCGACACCCGCTCTTTGCAATCGAAAATGCCACAACGTTCGCAGGCTTCATTGACAATCCGGTGCGAGAGGGCGGGGTCGCTCAGAAACTGCATCTTACTGCGCAGGGCGTCGTTGACCACAAAACACATTGAAACGCTCATGTTTTCCTGCTCGGTGGTTCGGTGGGGGTAGGCCACCGACACAATCAGGTACTGCTGCCGGGAGTCGGCGTAATCCGATCAAGTTGAAAGTGTAAACATTGTATTTCAGTATGTTATCGTAGATATAGTTATGTAACTAACCGGTAAATAAATGCATTTGTGCCTGTCTTGTACATAACTTTATATTTGTGGCGGACTAAACAACCCGCAGGCGGACTAAACAACCCGCAGGCGGACTAAACAACCCGCAGGCGGACTAAACAACCCGCAGGCGGACTAAACAACCACCTGTTATGTTAAATAAAGTTTTTTCTATTTGTGAAGTTAAACTTTTTTTTCAGTTTATTCTTCTGAGCGTAACTCTCATCTCCTGTAAACCTGAGTTAGAAACGGCCGACTTATTAGCTACAACTACTTCCGATGACCGCTATATTTCAATGAAGGAGGTGCATATGCGGGTTCCCGCTGGTGTTCCCACGGAAATATTTGGTCAAACGTTCGACCAATATATGGCTTGGTTTGATCAGAATATGATGGGGCAAAGCAAAGCTACTGCACGTATAGCAGGGCAGGATAGATCAGGTTGGGAGCTGTTGACGCAAGAGGAAATCATGCAGCTTATTATCAATGCATCCAGCAAATACCCTGATCTGAGTCGGCACCCTTTGCGAGCAAATGACTTGGCTCGCATACGCAAAGACTTTCCTGATATAAAGACTGAGCAGGATGTTGACAAAAATGGCCAGTTTATTTTTGACTATTACTCCGACTTAATTAAACTTGATATAGCCCCTGAGTTAGCCAAAAGAATGAAGGCTAAAAAAGGAGGGAAGATGGCCTCTAGTCTAAGCAGTAACCCGCTTGAAAACGCGTTGATTGCTTGGAATCCTACATCTGCACAGGCTGTAGATAATGCACGAACTATGATAGAAAGTATTATAGAATCTCCTTCTTTTTTTGGTGGCTCAGGTAATAACGATAATCATAATGCAAACGCGTTTAAACATGCGGCTTGGAATGCTTTGGGGGTTTGGTGGATTATTGAGTTTAGGGGTAATAAATGGGTAGCGTTAGACAAAATGAAAATGTTTGCTACTGCTCATGAAACGGTTTCTGTATGCGATGGTTGTCCAAGGTATGCTTTAGGTTATTTGTTCGATGATGGCTACACGATTACAGGTACAATTCCAACTAGTGATGATATTGCTGGTGACAGGACTGCTATGGACCTTCACAACAACATGGTAGGTCGTACCTTTATGTATAATGAAGTTCGAACAGGTTGGTTTGGCATTGTGACGTACAGGCCGGGATTCGATCGAATTCTAAATTACCTAAAAGAATACGCTTGTACATCAAATCGGAAGCATTATCGTAATGAAGTTCTCAATTACTATGGGAATGATTATGGCGCTTTGACTGACTGGAATTATTCGGCAGATTATCGCAGTACTTTTCTAGTTTCTCTTCCATTAAATAACAGAGACGGTTCCCGGAATGATAACCGGGTTGATGACGTACCCTGTCAATAATAACCAACATGAAAAACGTTGCGGTTTTCACAATTACGGCCTTGCTTTTGGTCGTGTCGGGTTGCATTTCCTCAATTGATCCGGTAGAAACGGAGGTGTTGATAGCAGACTTTAGCGTACCCATGCGTAAAGAGATCACATCAGCCGACCACCGAAATAATATGATTACGTACTGGTTACAGGGGACTATCAGTGAGCCGGTTACTGTCCGGGTTCGGTATAAAAACCCAACAGCCGGGAATGCGGCTGGTATTTTCACAGAGGAAATTCCCAAAGGAACGTATGCGGGTAATGACCTGCCGAGTAAAAGACAAAGCGACTATTATGGGCGTAATGAAGAGTTGATTATTGAAGTTACAGCCCCAAAGTCAACGGTTGGTCAGCTCCGAATTAGGTTTTCGGTTCAATAGACCCTTTTTCTGCATAAAGATAGAAGCCCGCAAGGGGTCTCATGTAAAAGCCTGTTCAAGCACATGAGGCCCCTTGCGGGCTTCTATCTTTACAGCAACTGGCTCATGGCGGCTTTAGTGGCCTCCTGTTGTCGGCGTTTCTGGAGCACAATGGGGGCCGAGACCCGCTCTTTGCAGTCGAAAATGCCACAACGTTCGCAGGCTTCGTTCACGATTCGGTGCGAGAGGGCGGGGTCGCTCAGAAACTGCATTTTGCTCCGCAGGGCGTCGTTGACCACAAAACACATTGAAACGCTCATGTTTTCCTGCTCGGTGGTTCGGTGGGGGTAGGCAACCGACACAATCAGGTACTGCTGCCGGGAGTCGGCGTAGGTTGAAAGCTGGGCCCGGCACACGGCCCCGCTGAACTGTTTGTGGCGTTGCAGAAACGAAAGCTCCTGCAAAATGGTCAGCGCAATCCAGCGCCGACAGTAGTGCTCATCGACCATGCCGCGCGGGCCCTGCGTGCGTGAGAGGTGCATCTCTTTGGTGAGGTGGAAAATATTCTCCCCCGCCGTGTTGTTGAACCGGTAGAAAAACAATTGGTCGATGCCGAAGTATTTGGGCAGTACGTTGCTGAGCCGGTAAAAAAAACGCTCCGGGGTTGAGCCGCACTCCCCAATCAGGGCCAGGAAATCGTCGTTGCTCCAGGTTGGGCGGGCAAACAGCTCGCTCAGCCGCGCAATGAGCTGCTCGCGCCGAATCAGAATGGCCCCGGCGAAGTATGAAGCCTTATAATTGTTAAGAACCTGCTCAAACGACTCGGCTTCGACAAAAGCATAGGCGTAGGGCCGAACTTTGAGGTTGAGGTACTGAAACCCAACCTCGCGGGCAAGCACGTAGGCCCGCTGACCGGGGGCCATGTGGCGGTTGAGGTGCAGCACCCGACTTTCGGGCCGGTACACCGACCGCAGCGTGGCCAAATCGGGCTGGGTATCGGGGTCGAAGGGCTGAATCGTGACGTTGTACCGCGTTTTGAGCAGGTTAGTCAGCAGGCCTTCGGTTACGGGGGCATTGGCTGGAGCAAACTCGGCCAGAAACCGGTCGGCATCGGCCTCAATGTCCTCAAAATGGTTGTCGTGTAGTTCCTGATACGACCGGAGCATGGTCATGTACAGCCGCTCAACCGACATGTTGTAGCTGAGGGCAATGTCCATAAACGTCCGAATCATAGCACTCACCTTGGCGGGGGCTTCGGCGAGCAACTCCAGCAAATCGGCCGGGTCGATGCCGAACAGTTCGAGCGGGATTTCGGTCAGAAACTTGGAGCGAAGCAGGTCCGAGATGGGTTCGAGCTTTTTGCTCAGTTTCAGCGATACCAGTGTATCGTAATCCACGTTCATGGCCGTGGCCAGGGCCGAAATTTTATCCGCTTTGGGGTATTTGCGGCCTTTTTCGATTTCGGAGATGTACGAAACAGCCATGCCCGAAGCCTGTGCCAGCTCGCTCACCGACAAGCCTCTGTCGATACGAAGCTGACGCAGTTTGAGGCCAAACAAAAGACGGATGTGATCGGAGGGGAGTGACAAGGCTCGTGCGAGTTGATGAACGGGTATACGCTAAACTAAAAATCGAGGTGACAGTTTGTCCAGCCATCGTCGAAGCGGGTGCCAAACTGCTGGTAGAACCCAATGGCGGGTTTGTTCCAGTCAAGTACCTGCCACATCATGCCGGTGCAGTTGGTTTGGCGGGCCGTCACGATGGTCTCGTCGAGGAGGAGTTTGCCGATGCCCATACCCCGGTAATCTTCGGTCACGATGATGTCTTCCAGGTACAGGCGCTTGCCTTTCCAGGTCGAGTAACGGTAGTAGTACAGGGCAATGCCGACTATCTGGTTTTTTTCGTCGTCTTCGGCAACCAGAAAACCAAATGAAGGGTTGGGGCCGAAGCCGTCCTGCAGCATTTGCTCGGGGGTATTGGTTACCTGATCGGCCGCTTTTTCGTAGACGGCCAACTCCATCACTAAATCAAACACCTGCGGAATGTCGGCCGCAACGCCGGGGCGAATCTGAATCATGGTTGGTAGGGGGTAGGGATTAGTAACAAATTAGTAAGTATTTAGGGCGCCAGACTACTCGGTTTCGATTCGTTCGGCAATCAAATAATCTTCGGGCCGATGATGATTTTGGCGGATGAGCAGCTCGCCCACAAACCCCGCCAGAAACAGCTGAACCCCCAGAATAATAGCCACTAAAGCAAAGAAGAACAGAGGGTTGTCGGTAACGTTACGGAACCGGAGCCCCTGCGAAATATTGTACAGTTTGAGCCCGATGAGGTAAAAGGCCAACACCGTACCGATAAAAAACGACAGTGTACCGAAGCCCCCAAAAAAGTGCATGGGCCGCTTGCTGAACCGGTGCATGAACGCAATGACGAGCAAGTCGAGGAAGCCGTTGATAAACCGGTCGAGCCCGAACTTGGTGCTACCGTATTTGCGGGCCTGATGCTGCACCACTTTTTCGCCAATGCGCCCAAACCCGTTCCATTTGGCCACAATGGGTAAGTTACGGTGCATCTCGCCGTAAAGATCAAACGATTTGACCACGGCCTGCCGGTAGGCTTTCAGCCCACAATTGAAGTCGTGTAACTCCACGCCCGATACCCAGCGCGATACGCCGTTGAAAAGCTTGGTGGGCAGGGTTTTGGTGATGGGGTCGTACCGCTTTTTCTTCCAGCCCGATACCAGATCGTACCCATCCTGGGTAATCATGCGGTACAGATCCGGAATTTCGTCGGGGCTGTCTTGCAGGTCGGCATCCATCGTAATCACCACCTTACCCCGGCTGGCCTTGAAGCCCACCTGGAGGGCGGCTGTTTTGCCGTAGTTGCGGCCAAACCGAACCCCGCGTACATGGACGGGGTTGCGCGCGGCCAACTGTTCGATTACCGACCACGACCGGTCGGTGGAACCGTCGTCGATAAACAGGATTTCGTACGTATAGCGATGCTCCGTCACCACCCGAACGATCCAGTCGTGCAGTTCGGGCAGCGACTCATCTTCGTTATAGAGGGGGATCAGAACGGTTAATTGCAAGTCAGACATAGAACACAAAGTTCTTAAAAAATAAGGTAAAACGGGCTTAGAAGTTGGCGGAAGGGGCGGGTGTACGTTTCTCGGCCGGGGTTGGCGGGGTCGGATTCGTACACCGTCAGGGTGTCGGTGTGTAGGGAGGTGGGGTTTCGGCGGTAGCCCGTAATGTGCCGAAACGGGGCCTTGCGGGCGTTATGGCGCAGGCTCAACCGGCTGAATGGCCACAAGTTGGCTTGCTGCGCGAGGGTTTCGAGCTGCCCGGCCTCATAGGGGGGCAACAACACCCACCACTCGCCTTCGGGATGCAACAACCGGTTGGCGGCCGCTACAAGATCGGTAAACGGCAGGGTTTCGGTATGGAGGGCCCGGTTGGTGGCCGCATCGGGCGAGCGGAGATGATTCGTAAAAAACGGGGGGTTGCTCAGAATAAGATCGTACTGGTAGCCGGGCCGAAAGTCCTGAATGGCGGTTTGATGTACCCGGACGCGGTTGGCAAAGGGGCTGGCGGCCACGTTGTCGGTGGCCTGCCCGAAGGCGTCGGGGTCGAGCTCCACAGCGTCGATGCGGTGGGCGGTGGGGTAATTCTGGGCGGCCATCAGAGCCAGTAATCCGGTGCCGGTGCCAATATCGAGCAGGGTGGGGGCCGGTTGTACGTGCGTGGTGCCGGGGTGCGTGTAGGCCCCCAGCACACAGGCGTCGGTACAAACCTTCATGGCGGTCTGGTGCTGCTGAATGGTAAACTGTTTGAATCGAAACAAAACGGATACGAGCGGTGAATGAAGGACGGTTAGGCCTGTTTGTCAGTACTGGACATTAGACGTTGGACCTCCCTCTATAAAGGTAGTAAGTCTAACGTCCGGTGTCTGAAGTCCGAATGGCCAGTACTGAAAGGCCGGTTGTCAGATAAATATAAACCGAATACAAAAATACTACACTAAACCTGATTGTTGGTGTTTGGGTAAGTAATTGATAGTCAGATTTAACTAGTTGATTAGTAGGATATAAAGGGTAGTTTATATATGAAAGAACTTGCTTTGTTAATGTGGATTTAATGTAACTTAGGGCTTATTAATAACCTACTCTTCCTATCAGTCGATGAATAGAACCATTACGTCAGTCATCCGGTGCTGGATTGTATGCGTAAGCTGTCTATTGGCACTTTGCAGTACCGCCCTGGCTGCCGATCCGCCCAAAACGCTATCGGCAGCTATTGAAACAAGCCCTACCTCGCCCACAATCGACGGACCCAGCACTTTGTCGCTCTGTGTGGGTGGCACCGAGCGGGGAATCGAATTCAGTTGCCCGGTCAACACAACGGCATCGTACAGTGGACCGCAGAGCCGCACGGCATCGGGGTCCAACGGATTTCTGGTGATCTACAACGTGAATCCGGGCGTAGAAAGTTACACCTTTACCTGCACCAACGCAGCTCAGGAGAGCAGCTCAACCGAGTTTACGATTTATGGCATCGATGCCCCCAGCGATCCGGTTGTGGTGAGTAATCCGGCCAGCGGAACGGTGGAGGTAAATGCCAGCTTTTCGCTGACGGCCACCTGTCCAACGGGTTCAACGGCGGTTTGGGCGGACGACCCGGATGCGGGCTCCATCCGAACAGTAGTGGCCCCGTCCAGTCCGCAGGATGTGTGGTACTACGTAGCCTGCCAGTCGTCTGGAGGGGGATGCAGGAGTAGTGAGGTTGAAGTGACTATCCAGGTGTTACCGGCCCCTATTCGGCCTACGGTAAGCCCTGCCCCGAACCTGACTGCCTGTTTGGGTACCCCGTTGAGTATAACGGCAAGTTGCCCCACGGCTTTTGTTCCGCAAATAACCCCGGCCGGTGGGTCGGCTCTGCTACAAAGTACCTACGGGGTTGATGGGTCGGTAGCGGGGGTATTCTCCTACACGGTGGATTGTGTGCCGGATGGAACAGCGCGTCTTGCTGGCTTGCTGATCGAATCCGTAGCTGGCACCCTGTTGATCGAAGCGCAGCCCAAAGCCCCCACGGTAACGGGTAATCCGGCCTCGTTTACCACGACCGATGGAACATCAGTAACTCTCACGGCGAGTTGTATTATGGGTACCCCTGAGTGGACCGACGGTACCAAGGGGAGTGTATTGATTAGCCCCTCGGCTTCGGGATTCTACAACTACAGCGCTATTTGCGTGTCGGATGCGGGTTGCCGTAGTACCGAAACCCCTGTTACTGCGACAATCAACCTGCCTGAGAACCCTTTCCCCACGGTCGATTTGGCCTTGCCTAAAGTGGACGTGAGCCGCCGGACGCCCGCGCCCGGTGAGCGGGTGCGCTACGTGACCCACGTGCTGAACGAAGACAGCACCCCGGCTACCAACATCCACATTGCGGTGCAACTGCCCGCTGGGTCGGGCTACACGACCGACAATAGCCCCACTACCGACCCGGCCTCGACCACCTGGACCATGACACCCACTACGCCCGGCACCACCTTTGATGCGGGCACCGGTCGGGTAATGCTACACGTGGATGGGTTGGCTCCGGGCGAGCGTCGGTTGCTGTATTTCTATGCCACGGTTCCGCCTACGCCAACTACCAGCACGGCATCGAACGCCAACAAGTATTATACGTACTGGGAGATTGTGTCAGCCGATAACAACGATCCCGATAGCCCGCACGGAAATGGTTTCTGCAACGGCGAAGACGACACACAGAGCATCGATACCCGTATCAATGTGCCTACCAATGCCGGAGCCGATGTGGAGCTGTTCGGGAATATGAGTGTGAGCAACACAACGCCCGCGCAAAACGAAGTCGTTACCATTCGGGTTGGGATCAAGAATAACCTCGGTCCGCAGGTGGCTACCAACGTAATTGCCCGCGCTACGTTGCCGGTGGGCCTGTCGTACGTGAGCAGCAGCACGCCCGGCGTAAACTACAACACCGAAAGCCGTGAGCTGACGTTTACAGCGGGTAGTATTGCCGCCAACGCTACGGCTCAGTTTGTGTTTACAGCCTCGGTAACGGCTCCCGAAAACACGGCTTTGCGGATGCAGGCCGAAATTAAAAGCGCCGATCAGTTCGACCATGATTCGGTGTTCGACAATGCGATCTGTAACAACTACGACGACGATACCGACGAGATTCGCCTGACGGTACGGGGTGTGTTGGCCCCGCCAACGGAAAACCCGCCGGTCACGCCGGGCAGCCCGCTTACGTTGCTGACTCCGCTGTACGACTGCGCAACCGGTCAGATCACCTTCCGTACGAGTGGGGGCAGCGGTTCGCCTATCACATTCACGGCCATTGGCGTGCAACGGTCGTCGGCTACGAGCCCCACAGGTGTTATCGAAGCCGGTGTTCGGCTCGACCCCAACAGTTCGGGCATTGTTACTATCGGGGCCTCGCAGGATGGCCAGATGGCCCAGCCGCTGTCGTTCAATTTCCGTCAGTTCTGCACGCAAAACCCCGATCCGGTAAGCCCACCGTCGAGCACAACTACAGCACCGCCTTCGGGTACGGGCGTGGCACCCACCAGCCTGACCCTGCTGGCTCCGCTGTATAACTGTGCTACGCGTCAGGTAACGTTCCAGACGGCCGGGGGCTCAGGCTCGCCCTTGTTGTACTCTATTGTGTTCGTAACGGTGCCCTCGGGTAACCCAGTGCAGTTTATTGATGCCGCCATTGTAAACGATCCGAACAACTCGACGGTGATTCTGCGGGTGCAGCAAGACGGCGTTACGCTCAACCGGACGTTCGATTTCCGGGCGTTCTGCTCGGGCACACCACCGGTCAATGGCGCACCTGTGCCGCCAGCCGTGGGCCCGCAGTCGGCTACGGTAGGCGTTCCGTTTACGTTTGTGGTGCCTGCCTTTACTGATCCCAACGCCGATGTACTCACGTACACGGCTACGGGCTTACCGGCCAACGGCCTGTCGTTTAATGCAGGCTCGCGCACTATTTCGGGAACACCGAGCCAAAGCGGAGTTCTTGGCCTGACCGTGTCGGCTACCGATCCGGGCAACCTGTCGTCGTCGGTGAGTTTCGCTATTCTGATTAGCGGCACGGCCACTACGCCTGTTAGCCCCACACAACCGGCACCGCTGGCGCTTGTTGCGCCTACCTACAACTGCTCGACGGGGGCATTTACCTTCAATACCACGGGCGGTACCGGGCAGCCGGTTGAGTTCCGGGCGGTGGGTATCACCGACTGGTCGACGGTGGCTGGGCCTTACACGGTGCGGCCTTTTTCCGATGCACAGCCATTTGCTCTTCAGGCTCGTTACGTGGGGAATCCGGCCAGTGAGGTAAGCTACAGCTGGGATTTCAAAGCGGTGTGCAGCGGTGGAGCACCCGGTCGTCTGGCCAATGCCGAAGCGTCTGCTGCGCTGGACGTGACCGTGATGGGCAACCCGACCTCGGCCGATGTCGTGCAGGTTGTGGTACGCGGGGCCGCTGGCGGTTCGCTGCGGTTGCGCGTGGCCGACGCTACGGGTCAGCTGGTGAGCGATCAACTGGTTGAGCAGGCTGGGGCTACCGAAACCCGCCGGGTGCAGTTGGGCCGTTCGGTCGGGATGTATTTCCTACAGGTGAGTACGCCCAACGGACAGAAAACAGTGAAGGTGGTTCGGCAGTAAAAACCGGGCATCGACTACCTATAAGACGAAGGGCCTCGCCAATGGCGAGGCCCTTCGTCTGTTTAAAAGTTGCCGTAGTCGACCTGAAAGCAGGGGAGACCCAAATCGCGACGCCAGAGGGCTACCACCTGATCGCGGTCGTCGAGGATTACTTCAACGAAATAGCGACCCCGGATGTGGGCGTCGAACAGTTCGCGTTTTACGATGGCGTCTTTGCGCATATCGTTCTGTTTGCGCATAAACAGCTGATAATCGGTGCCTTCGCGCCAGCCCATGTGTCGCCAAAGCCAGTTGATTGTTTCGGGACGGGCGAGGCTGTCGCGGCCCGACATAAAAATGATGGCGTACCCGGCCTCGTGCATGGCCCGCACCACGTTCAGCACGGGCGGGTTGGGCTTGTCGCGGCCCACTTTGAGCCAGTCGAAGGGCGAGCGGTCATGAATTTTGGCGACTGTTCCGTCAATATCAACCAGAATACACTTAGGCAGATTGCTGCTCTGAACGGTGGGTACCGGCACCGGGTTTGCTTTGGGGAAGATGAGCCGTTGCCCCACGTCGAACTGCTTCCGAAACTGTTTCAGGCGCTCAGACTGCTCCCGAATAGCGGTTTCGCCCACGGAGTCGGGTCGGTTGGCATCGCGCCGAATGGCTTCATCGAGCGGTACCTCCAGCAGCCGGAACGTGACTTCAATTTCGCGGCTTTCCACCCGTTTCAGCAACTCATGAATATACCGGGCGCGCAGGTGCGTGTTGTCCATAACCACATTCCAGCCTCCATCGAGCGCCGAGTGGAGGGCGGTTTGTTCGAGGTCCGACACCAGCCGTTCAATGCGATTTTTACGCTTTTCGTCCCACTTCCAGTATTCCCCCAGCGAAACCGGCAGTACGCTTCGGCGCAGCTCGTCGCGGTTCAGGCGCAGGTAGTTGGGTTTATCCTGCACAAACTGCCGGGCAAACGTCGATTTCCCACTGCCGCTGATACCGATCAGAATAAGGAGGTGTTGCATGGAGGTGAAATTTAGGAGTTTTCAGTTTACGGTCTCCAGTTTTCAGTGAGCTGACGCAAGCATAAACCGTAAACTGAAAACAGTAGACTGAAAACTGAAAACTTTACATCCATTAAATGCCAACGTTCGACTGGTTGAGGTAGTCTTCCCACTCGTCGATGTCGGTGAGGGGTTCCAGAAGCGTGTGAGTCAGGCCGTTTTGGGTGATTTCGGCGAGGGTTTGTTCGAGCAATTGGGGCTCGCTCCAGGGTTTGTTCTGGAACAAAAACGGGTGCAACCGATTCATGCCCAACAGGTAATACCCACCATCGGTAGCCGGGCCGATGACTACGTCGGTGGTGTCGAGTGCGCGAAAAGCCTGTTTCAGGTGATCAGGCTGAATAGTGAGGCAATCGCTACCAATAATTACGGCCCGTTTGGCCCCGGCGGCAAACTGTTCGGCGAAGGCATTGTGCATACGCTCGCCCAGATCCTGACCGGTTTGTAGCCGTTTGTGGTACCCCATCCAACCGTCGGCCGAGTTAATAAAGTCGCCGTAGTAAACCAGTCGTTTCCAGGGCAGCATTCGGCTAATCTGTTGGGTATGGGCAAGCAAATGGCGGTACACAGCCGTAGCACGCTCGTTGCCTACGGTACGGGCAATTCGGGTTTTCACGGTTCCCGGAACCGGATTTTTCACGAAGATGATCAGGGAGAAATCCTGCATAAGGTGGTTTACGTCGTAACTTTGCGGGCCAGTCAGGTCAAATACTTACTTGCCGGGCCCGGTTGCGACGACAAAGGTCGGCAACCAACCGCCGATGAAGCAATAAATCTGACGCTAAACTGCCGACTATCGACTATAAGACTATGTCAAAAGAAATTGTTTACACCGATCAGGCCCCGGCCCCGATTGGTCCGTATAGCCAGGCTGTACAGGCAGGTGGCTTTTTGTTTGTATCGGGTCAGATTGCTGCCGATCTGGCTCCGGCGGGCGATATTCAGGCCGAAACGCGCAAGGTAATGGAAAATATCGGCGCGATCCTGAAAACAGCCGGTAAAGACTACAGCCACGTGGTGAAAGCCACCATTTTTGTCAAAGACCTGAACAACTTTGGCCTCATCAACGAGGTGTACGGCTCCTTTTTCACGGGCGAGTACCCCGCCCGCGAAACCGTAGAGGTAGCGCGGCTGCCCAAAGATGTGAATGTCGAAATTTCAGTTATAGCGATTTAACAAATTGAGTGAATGAGTGAATGAGTGATTGAGCGAAAAGGGCTGAGTTAGCCTTCGCTCAATCACTCATTCACTCATTCACTCAATCATTTTCTATGTCCAATCCCGTTCGCGTTCGTTTCGCGCCCAGCCCCACCGGTCCACTACACATTGGCGGGGTGCGCACCGCTTTATACAATTACCTGTTTGCCCGCAAAATGGGCGGCAAAATGCTTCTGCGCATTGAAGACACCGACCAGAATCGGTTTGTGCCGGGCGCCGAAGATTACATTATCGAAGCCCTCAAGTGGGTGGGTATCCAGATCGACGAGGGGCAAAGTGTAGGTGGCCCTGATGCGCCCTACCGGCAGTCGGAGCGGAAAGAAATTTACCAGAAAGAGGCTTTCCGACTTGTCGACGAGGGAAAAGCCTACTACGCTTTTGATACCCCCGAGGAACTTGACGCCATGCGGCAGCGGCTCGAAGAAGCCAACGCCCCCGCGGCTCAGTACAACGCCATCACGCGGTTGCAGATGAAAAACTCGCTCACGCTGCCTGCCGCTGACGTGAAGGCACGTATCGACGCGGGCGACCCCTACGTGATTCGGCTCAAAACGCCCCGCAAAGAAGAAGTCCGGCTCAACGACCTGATTCGGGGCTGGGTCAACGTGCATTCGTCGGCCATTGATGACAAAGTTCTGCTCAAGTCCGACGGTCTGCCGACGTACCACCTCGCCAACGTGGTCGACGATCACCTGATGGGCATCACCCACGTCATTCGGGGCGAAGAGTGGCTGCCCTCGGCTCCGTTGCACGTGCTGCTGTACCGCTACCTCGGTTGGGAAAGCACCATGCCGCAGTTTGCGCACTTGCCTCTTCTGCTCAAGCCTGAAGGCAACGGTAAGCTAAGCAAGCGCGATGCTGATTTGGGTGGTTTTCCGGTGTTCCCACTCGAGTGGACCGACCCCTTCACGGGTACGGTAGCGCGGGGCTTCCGCGAAGATGGCTACTTGCCACAGGCACTGGTCAACTTCCTGGCGTTTCTGGGCTGGAACCCCGGCACTGAGCAGGAACTGTTCACGATGGACGAACTGATCGAAGCGTTTTCGATTGAGAACATCCACAAAGGCGGTGCCCGCTTCGACGTGGAGAAAGCCAAATGGTTCAACCATCAGTACATCCGGCAGCAGACCGACGCCAGTTTGGCTCCGGTGGTGCAGCAAGCGGCCGAAGGGGCTGGTTTCCCGTGTACGCTCGAAAAGGCAACCAAAATCACGGCTCTGCTGAAAGAGCGCGTCAACTTTGCGCACGAGATTTTCCCCGAAGCCCGCACCATTTTCTATTCGCCCGATAGCTACGACGAAGCCGTGCGGGCGGCTAAATGGAATGCCGATGCTCAGGGGGCTGCTACCGCATTTCGGGATGCCCTGAATACCTACGAAGGCGAGTTTATGGCCGACGCCATCAAGCATCTGCTGGCTGAGACACTGCAACAGGCCGGCATCAAGCAGGGGAAAGTGATGCAGGCCATGCGCCTGGCCCTGACGGGTACGGGGGCTGGCCCCGACCTGATGCTGACCATGGAAATCATTGGTCGGGAGGAGACGCTTATCCGGCTGAACCGGGCCCTGGAGCGCCTGAATTAACCATTTACACAACAGAAGTTGTCCGGCGTTTCGAAATCGGGTAGGTTTGAAACGTCGGACATTTTTTTGAACGGGCCACCCGCTTACCCCGGCCCTAAACTTTGAACCGGTCTGGGTGTTAATTCACCAGAAAGACAAACGGTGATCAACATGGCAAAGAAGAAATCAAACCTCGACGAAAACGAAAAACCCCGGGTCCACAAAGACCTCGAAGGATTCGATATTCAGATTAACTCGTTCGGCGAAATCACGACGAGCTACGATATTGACAAGATCAACCAGTTTCTGAACAAGACCGTCGACGACAAGAAGCTCCGGCACCGCGACGACCTGAAGGCGCTGCGGGGTGAAGAGGAGCCCAAAGCAGCCGAAGAGGAAGAAGATGAGGATGACTTTGATGAAGAGGCATTCTTCAAGGAGCAGGACGACGAAAAATGATTTCCGTAGGTCGGCGCAGCAGTCGACTATTGTATCTTAAACACTTAACAGTAAACGTTCAACCATGTACTCACACGAAATCGATTACAAAATCATTGGCGAAGACATTCAGATCGTAGAAATCGAGCTGGACCCAAACGAAACCGTTATTGCCGAAGCAGGCTCTATGCTGTTTATGGAAGACGGCATTCAGTTTGAAACCAAAATGGGCGACGGCTCGCAGCCTACGCAGGGCCTCATGGGCAAGCTGTTGCAGGCAGGCTCGCGGCTCATCACGGGCGAGTCGTTGTTTATGACGCATTTTACCAACCGGGCGGGCATCAAGCGCAAGCTGGCGTTTGCGGCACCGTACCCCGGTACCGTAATGCCCATTAACCTGGCCAATATTTACGGTAATTCACTCATTGTACAAAAAGATGGTTTCCTGTGCGCGGCAATGGGTACGCGCATGAGCATCCATTTCAATCAGCGGCTGGGCTCGGGTTTCTTCGGGGGCGAGGGCTTCATTATGCAAAAGTTGCAGGGCGACGGCATGGCGTTTGTACACGCGGGCGGGGTTGTGATTGAGCGGCAGCTGAACAACGAAACCCTACGCGTTGATACGGGCTGTGTGGTGGCTTTTGAGCCGCAGGTACATTTTGATATTCAGCGGTCGGGTGGTCTGAAAAGCATGATTTTCGGGGGTGAAGGGCTGTTTCTGGCTACGCTGAGTGGCACGGGTCGGGTCTGGATCCAGTCGATGCCGATTTCGAAGCTGGTGCAGCGTCTGGCGCCGTACAGTGGTCAGTCGCATAAAGAAAGTGGCTCCGTACTGGGTAACCTCGGCGGGTTGCTGGATTAGTGCCCGAATCATGATTCGCCGGATTTTTATGACTTCATCAATTTTCGGACGAATGCATTCTGCTAACTTCGTGTTCTACACGAAAATACCGACAACAGACGGGCCTTCCTACAGGCCAGGTGTTTGTAATCAGGAGCATTAAGGTTTAGAGAATGGAAGTCATTTGCATTAACGATAAATTTCCGGCCCCGGTGCTGGCTTTTTATGCGGAGTTTGGTGTTCAAACGCCCAAGCAGGATCAGTTGTACACCATCCGGATGGTGAAGCGCCATACCCACGGCGAAACGGGGGTGCTGCTCAATGAAATTCAGAACCCCGAGGTGCCTGTGAAGCACCCGGTGCTGGGTGAGGTCTGGTTTGAGCCAACGTTTAATATCAACCGGTTTGCTACGCTCATGGGGCAGCCCGTGAAAGAGGAAGCTCTGGAAGAGGTAAATACCTGATGGCTAACCTTCCCGAAACGAAAAACCCGGCACGAAACGGCCGGGTTTTTCGTTCTGTAAAGGTTCATTGTAAATTCCCACTACCGTGTCCAAGCATTTGATTTTAGCGGCCCTTTTGGGGCTGACAGCCTGCGGCTCATCGTCCACTTCGAGCGATGTCGATTACATTCCAAAGCCCAAAGGATACCCCCGCATCGACCTGCCTCCGCACCGGTATGTGACGTTGCCGCCTAACCACCCGTATCAGTTCGAAGTGAATCGTATGGCCCGGGTGCTGCCCGACTCGTTTGCGCGGGCCGAGCCGCACTGGATTTTTATCTACTACCCGGCTTTTCAGGCGAGTGTGCAGCTCACCTACAAACCCGTTTTGAACAGCCCCGAGCGGCTGAAATCCATGTTGCAGGATTCGTATAAACTGGCCGGTAAGCACAAAATCAAAGCAACAGCTATTCGGGAACAAATTCAGAAACTACCCTCGGGGTTGTGGGCCAACGTGATCGAGCTGGAGGGGGAGGTACCTACCCAGGTACAGTTTATCACCACCGATACCACCACGCATTTTTTGCGGGGGGCGCTTTACTTCAATACCGCTACGGCCAACGATTCATTAGCACCTGTGATTCAGTATGTTCGGCAGGATATTCTCCACATGCTCAAAACGCTTAAATGGCGGAAATAAGTCAGTGGTACCGCCAGGCTATAGCCCAGTAACCCCGTGCTTACAGACCTTGTTTTGCCCGGAAATGGGGTTGTTTTTATGGAGTGATTTTGGTAGATTTACTGTTCATTATCAACAGGACAACTATACTAATGAGCCGATTTTTTCGGCCGTTCAAAATGGCTCATGGCACGAACTAAAAACAATCCGAATCAGCTTTCAATTGATTTTCTGGCGTCGTTTCGGCGGATGTTGGTCAGCCTCGGCTCGGCCGACAAACTGATATACAACGAGTCGGTGTTTACGCGCCTGACCGATCAATGGGAAAGCAAGCGGGTGATTCCCGCCGACCTGCTTTTCCAGAAAAGCCCGGTCGAAGCGGTGGTGTACCGGCTTCAGAAGCAGGATAGCCGCTTGCGGTTTCCCGACGAGATGATTGCCGGCGAACTGCGGGGCGTAGAAGGGCTAACTGGCTTTGCGGCTAAGTTCCGGGAGCAGGGTTGGGTAATTCTGCCCGCCGAACTGTCGGGAATGTACAAGAATCTGTTTTTGAATATCCTGACGGCGGCTATCGGCCTCGACCATGCCTATACAAGTAAGCAGGAGCTACTGCCCGAAGCCGAGCGTGTGGCTTTGGCGGCTTTGCTGCCCGAAGAAGAGGTGCGGAAGTTTTTCGGCATTCGGTTGTCGCGCTTCCCCGATAGTTTCCGCAGCGAAGTATCCAATTATTTCAACCTGCCGTTTGAGTCGGTTATGAAACGGGCTTTGCACATTGGGGCCATTACCGAGGAGGTGCTGGAAGAAAACCTGAACAACCGCCAACCAATTCGCTCAACCACGCTCCGTCGGCCCAGCAGTAGTCGGGCCGCGTAGGTCGGGCCGCGTTCGGTTGAACGTAGATAAACGCCTTGAGGGGCTGGGGACAGATGACATCTTTCTGAAACAAGATGTCATCTGCTCCCAGCCCCTCAAGGCGTTTGGATGGTTGTTATTTCAACGTGAATTATGGACAATACGCACGGTAAAGCCCTTGCGTCAGCTATTATGCATAATTCACGTTATTTCAGGACTTGTACCTCAATGGTCGAGTTGCTGTACACCCGGTGGGTTTGTTTCTGGAAGTCTTTCTCATCGGCGAGGAAAATATTCGGGACAAACGTTTGCGGGTTGCGGTCGATAAGCGGGAACCACGTACTCTGCACCTGAATCATGACGCGGTGACCTTTTTTGAAGGTGTGCAGCACATCCTGCAGGCGGAAGTTAACGTCGGTAATTTCGCCCGGTTTAAACGGCTCCGGCTTTTCAAACGAGTTGCGGAACCGCCCGCGCATCACCTCCGAGCGTACCATTTGCTGGTAGCCGCTGAGGATAATGTTTTTGTTAGGCAGGTACGGGTGATTCGGCTCATTGTCGGGGTATACATCAATCAGTTTCACCACCCAGTCGGCGTCGGTGCCAGTGGTGCTCACCTTTAGCTTCGCCATGATTTCACCCCCCAAAGTCAGGTCTTCGGTCAGCACGTCGGTCTGGAACGTGAGTACATCGGGTCGGCGGCTGGCGAAACGCTGATCTTCCGACATGTAGTTGAAGGGCGTAAAGCTCATGGTCGTGGTGTTGTCTTCGGTGTACGGCACCGGCTTGTTGGGGTCCGATACAAACTCCGTGAAGTCGTTACCACTTGGGTTGGTAGAACCCATCACCCGGTTAGTAGCGAGGGCTCCGCCCGGCATTAGACTGTACGAGAGGGTTTGAGCGGCCGGGCTGGGCCATTTGTCAAACGTTTTCCACTCCTTACGGCCCGTATCGAACAGGTAGGCTTCGGGCAAATCGGTTTTGCCGTCGCCCGCTCCTTTGAGAAAATGGTTGAAGAACCGGGCCTCAATGTTGCGCTGGTAGAACGTAGCAATGCTATCGCCAAAGTAGATGTTTGAGTGGAGCGTACGGCCCGTCTCGCGCGACCAGCGGCCGTGCCCAAACGGCCCCATTACGAGCGTGTTGTACGCGCCGGGGCTGTTTTTTTCAATGGTTTTGTACACATTGAGCGGCCCGTAGAGGTCTTCAGCGTCGAACCAGCCGCCTACAGTCATCACGGCCGGCTTGATGCCTTTGAGGTGGGGCAAAATGCTTCGTTTCTGCCAGAATTCGTCGTAGTTGGGGTGCTCAACCGTTTCTTTCCAATAGAAATTGTCGGGGTAATATTTGCTCGTTACGTTTTTGAGTGGCCCAATACCGAGCTGAAACGAGTAGCCATCCCGTCCGCCGGTTTGCATAGCCTTCACAAACTCGAGAATGTACTGCTTGTCGTACCACGACTCTGAGGTGGGAGTGGGGTGCTGTACGCCAAACACCGGATAGGTGAACAGATAGGCCTGAATAAAGGCCCCGTTATGGTGAAAATCGTCAAAGAAAAAGTCGGAAACTGGCGCCTGGGGCGAAGCTGCTTTGAGGGCCGGGTGTGCATCGGGGAGTGAGGCTGCCGTGTAAAAGCCTGGGTACGAGATGCCCCACTGACCCACGCGGCCCGTGTTGTTCGGGATGTTCTTGAGCAGCCACTCGATGGTGTCGTATGTATCCGAGCTTTCGTCGGGTGTGAAAGGGGCAGCGGGCGTTTTGGCCGCTTTCCGGCCTTTGGTTGCTACGGGAGCCGGTGCGTCGGGAACGTTGGGCGTCATGTTGGTCCAGGTGCCTTCCGACATCCAGCGGCCGCGCACGTCCTGATACACAAAAATGTATTTGTCGCGCATCAACGTGCCCGACGGCCCCAGTTGTTGCGGGTACTTGTCAACGCCGTACGGTGCCACGCTGTAGCAAGTACGTTGCATCATAAACGGGTATTTCGGTCCGTCGCTACGGTTGGTAGCCAATGCGTCTTTGGGTACGTAAACCGCGGTATGCAGTTTGGTGCCGTCGCGCATCGGAATTTTGTACTCGTACTTCTGGTAGTTGTCGCGCACGTAGGTGCTGGCGACAGGGGCTGGGTTTTGGGCGAGCGACAGCCCTGACCACAGCAGGCAAAAGAGGTAAAGCAAAGGACGCATTGATGAGTGATTTGTTTTGTGCAATGATACGTAGTTTTTGGTCGCGAAATACGGGAAATCCCCCGTTGTCTGGAAGGGGGCGGCACCGGACATTAGCTGTCGAATCACTCACATACACGTAACCGACTCCATGACACCTAAACCACTTTACCTGTACGCAGCCCTACTGGCTTGCCTAAGCGCCTGTGCTGGCCAAACAAACGACAAAACTACAGACGACACGGCGGCAGACTCCTCGGGGGCCGACTCCACAGGGGGCACTGCCACTCAGGCTTCACCGGATTCGGCCCTGGTCACGGCGGCCTCTTCCGAAACTATATCGTTCGAAATGGCCAGGAGGCTGTATGCCGAGCGTTCGGCTAAAATCAAAGGGGCAGCTACCGGCTGGCCCCGGAACGAGTGCGAAACGGATAGCAAAACCACCGGCAGCGTTCGTCTGGAAACAAAGGGTATTGAAGCGCACACGAATCTGAAAGTTGCCCAACTGCCCGGTTTCGATACGACCCGATATAAAGGCATCCGTATCTACCCGTTTAAGCAGCGCGGTGCCAACGAGTATCTGGTGGTCTATATCGTGTCTTTAACGTTAGATACCGCCCATTTTGCCGACGATAAAGCCACCTTCCGCATTTTCAAAGGATTAAACGTGGTGGCCTGGTGTCCGGATCACACGCATTTGGGTACTAATCACAGTTTAGAAGCGAAGAGTGCCCATTTCCTCTGCCGACCCAACTGTGAGGGAGATGAGCCATCGTTATCTTTTTAATGCCGACCCGACCGGATGTTTTTTTACGTTGTATCCATCATACAGGCACTCAGTTTTCTGATTGGTCTCTTTTTCTTTCAGCGCATCCGAAATCCGTGGGTGCGCTGGCTTATTTTATACATTGGCAACCTCTGTCTGATTGAGCTGGCGCTGGAGTTTATCCCGACACTGGAGACTCAGGCCACCCTGACGCGGGTGTATTATTGCCTGGCGTTTCCGGTGGAGTACGCCCTGTACGTGTGTATGTTTCGGGAAAAACTGGCCGCGTTCGGAGGTAGTCGCTACTGGCTGATGGGAACCGTTGGCGTGCTGGCCACTTTTGGTTTATACAATGCCCTGCTGAACCAGCAAAACAGCTCAGCGGCTACCGATGTGTTCAGTATGGTGGCGGTTATGTCGCTGATTTTGAGTTTACTGTATTTTTGGAGTCTGCTGCAAAGTAAAGAGGTTATCTATCTGCTACAGGAGCCCCTTTTCTGGATTGCTACGGCGCTGCTATTCTTTTACGCCGGATCGATTATCGCCACCGGATTTTATCACGCGTTCTACAAAAAATCAGCCCATTTTGCGGTTAGCCTGTTCAAGGTCAATCTGGTTCTTGGTATCTTTCGGTCAGTTCTGTATTCTGTAGCTTTCCTGGTTGCTGCCCGAAAATTACCGTATGGGTGATAGTGTGTATGTTTTGGCCGTTACGAGCACCGTTGTGTTCCTGCTGCTGGCGGTGTTTATCGTCAGTTTCGCGCTTGTGTTTCAGCGTCGTCAGCTCGAAAACCTCCGCGAACGCTCGGCCCTGAAGGCGGCTTACGAAGAGGAAATCCTCAAAGCACAGATCGAGATGCAGAACCAAACCCTGCAAGCCATTGGGCGCGAACTGCACGACAACATCGGGCAGCTTCTGTCGGTCACGAAATTGTATCTCAATCAGCTCGAAGATGCCGAAGACCTCGCCCAGGTACGACCGCTGACGATAAAAACCAACGGCGTTATCGATCAGACCATCAGCGGGGTGCGGGCACTCAGCAAAAGCCTGGATGGTGATTTTATCCGGGACTTTGGCCTGATCGAAACGCTGGCGTTTGAGGTGGAGCGGCTCAATGGTACAGGGCGGCTCAACGCAAGCCTGCGTGTGCAACCCGACATGCAGCCACTTGGGTTTGAGCGCGAAATTATCCTGTTTCGGATGGTACAGGAGGCTATCAACAATCTCCTTAAACACGCGCAGGCACGGTCGTTGCACGTAAGTCTGCAAACCCGCGATGGGCAATTGCTGCTCCAGCTCGAAGATGACGGTAAGGGCTTCGATTACGAGGGAGTCATGAATCAGTCGATTGTCAATTCGGGCGCGGGCCTGCGAAATATGCAACGCCGGGCCGAGCTAATTGGTGGAAAATGCACGATTGATACGGCACCCGGCCGGGGTACCCGGATCGCGTTTGTCGTTCCGGTTGGCCGAGCGGTTGCGTTAGCGGCCTGAGTACACAAAATACCGCCTATTTCCGGCCAGTTTACATATCCAAGAGGCTAACCAAAACGTTATGCACCTACCGGCACAACCGGTTGTCTGGTATGAAACATAATTTGTACGCCTTTCTGATTGGCATAGTGGGGCTGGTGTGGGCCTGTGGTCGCGACACCATGACGCCCAAAACGGGGGCACTTGCCCTACAGTTTGAGCACGTAGTGAGCGCTGCTCCGCTTACGCTTGGCAATGCCACCTACACCAACGCGGCTGGTGAGTCATTCACTGTTAGCCGACTCGATTATTTTGTGAGCAATATCCGACTGCGCCGGGCCGACGGCTCGGAGTACGTTGTTCCTCAGGATAGTAGCTATTTTCTGGTGCGAGCCTCCGACGAGGCATCGCGGACGCTCCGGCTCAACAACCTCCCCGAAGGCACCTACACCGGGCTGTCGTTTATGGTTGGGGTCGATAGTTTGCGGAGTGTTTCGGGAATTGAGCAGCGCAAAGGCGTTCTGGACCCCGGCCTGGGCCACACGTCGGGTATGTACTGGGACTGGAACACGGGTTATATTTTTCTGAAACTGGAAGGAACATCGCCCGCCGTAGCACCCGATGCCACCGGACAGCGCAACTACCGGTTTCATGTGGGCCTGTTTGGCGGCTACCGAGCCCGTACGCTCAACAACCTACGCACGGTTTCGCTTGATTTTGGCGGACAGGCTGTAACGGCTACTACGGGTCCGGTTTCGGCCGTGCAGATTCGGGCCGATGTGCTGAAGGTTTTCGACGGGCCGAAGCGGCTCAGTCTGGCTCAGAAATCCGACATCATGGTATCGCCGGAGTCGGCCGATGTAGCTAACAACTACGCCCGCATGTTTTCTTTCCGACAAATAACCCCTCTGGAGCGATGACGTACCGGCATCTGATTACGCTGGCGGGTATGGTGGCTCTCTGGTGCGGTATCTGGTCGTGTCAGCCCAACGAAGCGGGCAGTCCTGAGCCCGCTCCCGAACCGACTACGCCGGGTTTCAAACCCACGCCAATGGCCTGGAAAAAACCGGCTAACTTTCCAGAGCCGGTGTACGATCTGGCCAAAAACCCGGTGACGGTACAGGGGTTTGCGCTCGGCCGGGCGTTGTTTTACGATGGGCTGCTCTCGCACGATGGAACCGTTTCGTGCGGGTTTTGTCATCAGCCATCGGCCGCTTTTGCCCATACCGACCATGCCCTGAGCCACGGCATCCGCGACCAGATTGGTACGCGCAATGTACCTGCCATTCAGAATGTGGCCTGGCAGCGGGAGTTTTTCTGGGATGGGGGTGTGCAAGACCTGGATTTACTGCCTATTTCGCCTATTCAAAACCCGGTCGAGATGGGCGATACCCTGGCTAATGTGCTGGCTAAACTCCGCAAAGACCCGCAGTACCCCGGTTTGTTCGAAGCGGCTTTTGGCACCAAAGAGATTAATACCGAGCGAATGATGAAGGCGTTGTCGCAGTTTATGGTGATGCTCGTGTCGGCCAATTCGCGGTACGACAAGGCGGTGCGGGGCGAGGGCCCGGCCCTGACCGATACCGAAACCCGTGGGCTTACCGTATTCAAAGCTAAATGCGCCAGTTGCCACGCCACCGATTTGTTTACCGATGGCTCGTTTCGGAACAACGGCCTGCCCCGGATTCCGACGGCTAAGGTGGATGATATTGGTCGGGGGGCTATTTCGCTTAACCCCGACGACCGCTACAAATTCCGGGTGCCGAGCCTGCGCAACGTGGAGCGTACGCCCCCGTACATGCACGATGGCCGGTTTTGGACGCTGGAGCAGGTGCTGACCCACTACGCGGGCGGCATCACCGACTCGCCCACGCTCGACCCGGCGCTTAAAGCGGGCTTCACACTGAGTCGGCAGGAGCAAACCGACCTGATTGCGTTTCTGCGCACCCTCACCGATACCGAGTTCCTGAGCGACCGTCGGTTTATAGCGAATTGAGGACCACCCCCAACCTTCACACGGGTAAATGCAGAGAGGTAACCAGTCTGGTTACCTCTCTGCATTTACCCGTGTTCACTATTTTACTACGGTTACACTGCCTTTGCCAGCGGCCAAAACGCCCCAGATGATGCAAATAGGCCAGGTAAAAAAGAAGCCAAGGCCGAATGTGATAAGGGCTGCAAGCAAGGAAACAATGAACATGACAATAGCCCCGGTTATGGTGGTGTAGAGCATGCCGAGTGGCCCAAACAGGAAACACAACAGAAAGGCAAGTCCCTTGCTTTTGGGCTGTGTAACAATGATGCTTTGGGGTTGAGCAGGGTTACTGTTGAGATTGGTAGCCTGATTGTCTTCCATGGGAGAAATAGGTAGGGGTTATGTGTTTCAGGTGATTAAAATTTAGGCTTTACTTTCCAGATGTTGTAGTTCTTATCGGCATTGCTGGAGAAGAAGATGGTGCCGTCTGGTCCAAAGCAAGGGTTGGCTTCGTTGGTATCGCCCCGCGAGAGCTGTACCATGTTCGACCCGTCTACATTCATAATATAGAGGTGATGATTTGGCTTTTTGGGGGCATCGCGATTGCTGACAAAAGCAATGTATTTACCATCCTGAGAGAAGGCACCATCGCGGTTGTTGTAATCCCCGGTGGTTAGCTGGCTTCGTTCGCCGGTTTTCAGATTCATGGTGAAAATCTGGATAAACTTGCCACTCATTGCATTGTAAATAATCTGATCAGGGTTTTTGGGATTGAAAGCTATGTGGCTTCCCGTGCCAATAATGGAGAAGTTGCCGCCTTTGATATCCATCGAGCAAATTTTCCGCTCGCCACTGTGGATAGTCGTGAAAATGATCGTTTTACCGTCCTTGGTGATAATAGGTTCGGCATCATCGTCACCGAGGGCTGCTTGTGAGATGTAGTTCAGGCCGACACCGTTGGTATTAGAGCGCACAATGACGGGTTTTTCGGGTGCTACGTATGAATAAATAATACCAGAGCCGTCAGGGAGCCAGGTTGGGTAAGCTGCATGTGTAACCAGGGGATTCGTGGTTGGCACCCCAATCTGTTTCTTTACAATTTGAAGCTTACGATTTGTTTTGACATCCAACTTCCAGGAAGGTTGTAACACTAAATAACTCGTCGTTTCCAACGAATTGTATAGTAGCCATTTACCATCGGGGCTTACTTTGGGGTAATCTTCTTGGCCGGGGTCTGAAGTTTCGCGCGTTAAACCCTCTGCACTGCCTGTTGCTTCGGGTGAAGACGGGAAGCTACTCTTTTGTGCATACGAGATTGTGCTGAAGCTGAGCGTAAGCAAGCAGGTAGCTATGACATAAGCAGACTGAGCAATTGACTTGTAGATCATAGTAATTGAGAAAGAATAATGATAAATACGTGTAGGGATAGTGGCGTCCTCAAGTATGAATTTGAGTAACCACAGATAGACTAATTAGCGAATGAGTTCTTAAGACTAATGAAAATAAGAAATGTAACGATTGTGTAAATATTTTTTATTTAAATAGTTTGTATATAGCTTTTGTATACTGTATATCGGTGTATGATATACTTTTTTTGTCAAGAAAGCCTGTATATTTCCTTTTTGTATGTCAGGGTTGACGTTTTTCCCACCTCCTCCTTAGTTCAAGGAGGGCGGTCCGGGTTGGGGGTGGTCCAGCGGACCGTCGGTCCGGTCGTAGTCTGTTATCCCCCCGCTTCTGAAAGCCGCTTTTTGAGGTCCAGTGTATCGGGGCGGAACATCAGCAGAATCTGTTCGCGCTCAAAAGCGGTTTTGATGGCTTTGATAGCTTCGCTCTGGGCTTCGGGTTGTGAGGTGGCCCGCCCGTCGATCCAAAACCACACATACCCCTGAATGTTATCGAGCGTGAACGACCGAAAATACACCTGAACCGGGTAATTGGCCTCCACAAACGGTAAGGCCCGAATGGCTTCGAGGGCCACCTGTTGCACCCGCTCCAGGTCATCGAGGTACGAAACCCCAAAAGGTATTTCGAGCCGCCGATGCCCCGACCGCGAAAGGTTGGTAATGGGTTTCTGAAACACATCCTTACTCGGAATTTCGATCGTTTGCCCCTGCCCGTTGTCGAGCACAATGGACCGGAGTTTTACCTCTACCACCCGGCCCGTAAACCCGTTTGTTTCGACGGTGTCGCCCGTTTGGAGAGGGCGGGCAATGGCAATCATGGAGCCCGAAATAAAATTGGCGGTCAAATCCTGAAACGCAAAGCCCACAGCCAAGGCAATGACCCCCGCGCCAGCCAGTAGCGAGGTCACGGTTTTGTCGAGGCCCAATATGCCGAGGGCTATAAACAAACCGACGGCCAGAATCAAAATCCTGACCACGGTGCCCAACAGCCCTACGAGCGAGGCATTGTCGCTCACGCGCCCGAGCCCGCTTGCAATAAGCCGACTGACCACGTTGGACAGAAAACGGGCCAGTAAAATAACCAGTAGGGCAATACCAATTTCGGGCAGAAAACGAACCGCACTGTTGAACCACAACGCTACTTTCTGATACAAGAGGTGGGAGATTTCGGGCAAGTTGAGCATAATTCTATCGGCAATAATGGGCAGTTGACTCCCGTGGGTCGGGTGTTCGTCTGATTTTAGGGAATAACGCTGGAAGTGGGCTGTACGTTTGAATCGTCAATCGAACGACACCCCGTTTTCCAAGCCATGAAGCCCATTTACCTTTTCTTTTTCTTCGCCCTGATAGCCGCCGGAGCGTCGGCCCAAACCCTGCTCCGGGGGCGCGTACTCGATGAGCGTGGCCGTGCCCTGCCGGGTGCTAACATCTACCTCAAGGGCACCTACGACGGAGCCAATGCCGACAGTACGGGTAGTTTCCGGTTTACAACCACCCGGCGCGACACCGCTACGCTGCTGGTAACGTTTGTTGGTTTCGAGAATTATGCCCAACCCGTAAACCTTACCGGTACCCCCCTGGAGCTGACCGTCCAAATGACGGAGTCGGCCAATGAGCTGAATACCGTGGTGATTACGGCCGGGGCGTTTGAAGCGTCGGACACGAAACGGATGACGATGCTGAAGGCGCTCGATATCGTGAATATCGCCGGGGCAGCCGGCGATATTACGGGTGCTGTCAATTTTATGCCCGGTGCCCAGCGCGTGGGCGAGCAGGCGGGTTTGTTTGTGCGCGGTGGCTCTAACCTCGAAGCCAAAGTAGTCATTGATGGGTTGATTGTGCAAAATCCGTTTTTCTCATCCCTGCCCGATGTGCAGCAGCGGGGGCGTTTCAACCCGTTTCAGTTCAAAGGTACGTCGTTCAGCACGGGTGGTTATTCGGCACAGTACGGGCAGGCATTGTCGAGCGTGTTGCTGCTCAATACCACCGACAAGGGCTCACAGGATGGGGTCAGCCTCAGCCTGAACCTGGCCAGTGCGGGTGTTACGTACGACAATGCCACCGAAAAATCGTCGGTGTCGGCCTCGGTGTATTATGGCGACTTGCGCCCGTTTTTTGCGCTCGTGCCCCAGAATGTAGAGTGGCTCAAGGCCCCGGTCTATGGCGGTACCTCGCTGACGTACCGGTATCAGCCGACCAAAAATGGCCTGATTAAAGCCTACGGCATGTATTCCGATTCGCGTTTGGGAATGGTGTTCCGCGACCCGGCTCAGGCGCAGGCTGGCAACGAAATGGGCCGTGCTACGCTCAATCAACACAACCGAAACCTGTTTATTAACAGCACCTACACCGACTCGTGGGATGAGGGCAAATGGGCGCTGAACACGGGCGTTTCGATCAGCCACGACACCGACGACATGACGATGGGGGCGTTCGATTTTTCGCGGCAGAACAGCCGGGCGCAGGTGCGGGCCGTGCTGACCCGTGCGCTACCCGGCAACAGTCAGCTCCTTTTTGGGGCCGAATGGCACGCGATCCGGCTCGGGAACACGGTGTTTGGCAACGCCTTCAGCCTGACTGACCAATACGCGGCTACGTTTGCCGAATGGCAGGTGTATGCGGGTCGTAAACTGGCTTTGCAAATAGGCGGTCGGGTCGAATATACCTCGGTAATCGGCCGGATGAATATGGCTCCCCGCCTGTCGATGGCCTACAAAACGGGGACTTACAGTCAGGTGGCACTAGCAGCCGGGCAGTTTTACCAGACACCCGATTACAGCTACCTGTTTCGGAACCGAACCCTTGCTTATGAGCGGGCCGACCACCTGATTCTGAACTATCAGGTAATCAAAAACAAACGGACGTTCCGAGTCGAGACGTTTTACAAAAACTACGCTCAATTAGTACGCGAGCGGGTTGATACCAGCAGCGCGGCTGGCTTCGACTGGCGAGCCGATCTGGGTAATCCGTACCGGTTTCCGTTTGGCCCGACCGATAACACGGGCCGGGGATACGCCGGCGGGTTCGACGTGTTCTGGCGTGACCAGACAAGTGTTAAAGGGCTGGATTACTGGTTGACATACAGCTACGTGGATACGAAGCGGCTGTTTCGGAACTACCTCACGCAGGCTACGCCCACGTTTGTATCGACCCACAACCTGAGCCTGATTACCCGTCGGTACTTCGAAAAAATTCGGACCAATCTGAGTCTGACGTATGCGTACACAAGCGGTCGGCCTTACTACAATCCCAACCGGCCTGAGCGCGAGTTTCTGACCGATCGTACCCCAGCCGTGCACAACGTGAGTTTTTCGGCCAATTACATCACGGCTTTCAAGGGCAATTTTGTGGTGATCTATGCCTCGGTCGATAATTTGCTCAATACCCGTAACGTATTCACGTACCGGTATGCAGCCAACCCCGAGGGGCAACCCGGCCGTACCCGCTACGCTGTTGGCCCCACCACGTACCGAACCTTCTTTGTGGGCGGCATTATCATGCTCGGTAAGCGCGCCAAAGTCGATCTGAACAAGCTCTAACGGCTCAATTCCAAACGTTTACCTTTTAATAATTTTCGTATGAAAACCCTGATTGTATCGCTTGTTGCAGCCCTGATGGGCGTTGTTAGTCCGGTAATGGCTCAGTCGGAACAGTACACACAGGCCATGACCGCAGCCCTGAATACCCTCAAAGGACAGAATATGAAAACGCCCCCGGCCGAGATGCTGGCCGCGGCCAACGGATTTGAGCGCATCGCAAGTGTTGAAACAAAGGAGTGGCTACCCCGCTACTATGCTGGGCTGGAGTACGTGTTTCTGGGCTTTATGGGGAAAGATGCCGCCGAAAAAGATGCCTATCTCGACAAAGCCGATGCCCATCTGAAAGCCGCCGACGCCATCTCGCCCGACAACGACGAACTGGCCGTGTTGCGGGCCTACATTGCGCAGGCCCGGATGGTGGTCGACCCAATGGCGCGCTGGCAGCAGTACGGCCCGCAGTTTCAGGCGGGTATCGAAAAAGCAAAATCGCTCAACCCCGACAATCCCCGCCCGTACGTACTCGAAGGCTCGTCGCTCATGTACACGCCTGAGCAGTTTGGGGGTGGCACGGCCACAGCCTGTCCGGTGCTGAAAAAGGCGGCCGAGAAATTTGCTACCTTTAAACCCAAGAGCGACCTCTCGCCCAACTGGGGGCAGGCCCAGATAGCCCCCATGCTGGAAAAGTGCAAATAAGCCCATGACCCGCGAACAACTCGAACGACAACTGCATCAGTCGGCCAACCGGCCCGTACAGCCCGTGCGGATGCGCGGCTCTGCTTTGGCCCACTTCGACTTTAGCGGGCTCGACCTGACCGATGCTGATTTTAGCTTCTCCGACCTGTCGGGGGCTAATTTCAGCCGGGCTACGCTCCAGAATGCCAACCTGAGTTTTGCGTCGCTAGTGAATGCCTCGTTTGTAGATGCTGACCTGACGGGGGCTAACCTCAATTTCAGCGGGCTGGCCGGTGCCGACCTGACCGGTGCCAACCTGACGGGGGTATCGATGTCGTTTACGGGTCGGGCGCACAACGTGGAGCGGGCCAAGCTCCCGGCCACGCCCATCACACTTACGTATCTGCTCAAAAAACCCGTTTGGGGGGTCTTGATCGGGATGGTGTTGGGGGCCTTGCTCATGTATGGCGTGAGCGGCATTGTGTATTTCACTAACCTGATTGCCACATCCAGCAACAAACTCATTGCCGACCTGAACCGGTTCATTGTCTGGCAGAATCTGACCGAGGGGGTCACGGTGTTTTTGCTGGTCTACTTCATGTCCGATTGGTTAGACCGGGCCGTTCGGCGTATCTGGCTGCGGCATCTGTTGGTTAGCCTCGCCATTATACCCGTTTACGTGACTATGGCCTGGGTCACGTACACATTGTTTGGAAAAGAGGTGTTCAAACAACTCGCCCGGCAGGCCACGCAACAGCCAATGAGCACCCAATCGGCTCCCTGGTACCTCTACGTGTTAGGGGGCTTACTCGTGGGTAATCTGTTTCTGTATGTGCTCCGGCAGGGGCGGCAGTTGTCGCGCAAAATAACCGAGCAGGAGTTTGAACTGCTTAACCTCGAAAAGCTCAAAACGCAGGCCGAACTCGACGCGCTTCAGGCCAAAATAAACCCGCATTTTCTGTACAATGCCCTCAATAGCATTGCCAGTCTGGTGCACGACGACCCCGACAAGGCCGAAGAAATGACCCTGCTGCTGTCGAAGCTGTTTCGGTACTCAACCGGTCGTGATGGCACGCATACGAGTACTCTTGCCGATGAACTCGACATGGTACGCACCTATTTGCAGGTGGAGCACGTGCGTTTCGGCGACCGGCTTCAGTTTGGTGTTTCGCTGGCCGACGAGTCGCTTAATGCGCTGAAAGTACCCCAGTTTTTGTTGCAGCCCATCGTGGAGAATGCGGTGAAGCACGGTATCAGCAAACGGGCCGGGCAGGGGCGAATCGACGTTAAAATTTACCAGCAGGACGACTGGGTATTTCTGAGTGTACACGACAACGGCCCGGCGTTTCCCGAAGAAATGGGCAGCGGCTATGGGCTGCGAAGCATTGGGGAAAAACTTCGGCTCCTCTACGGCGACGATGCCCGCGTCGAACTCCAGAACGAGCCGTACAAACAGGTGCTGCTCGGAATTAAACTCAACAGATTGACAACGAACAGTAAGTAGTATGCAGTGGCAGTAAGCAGTAACAGTGAACAACGAACAGCCCACTGCCACTGTCACTGCCCACTGCCACTATTTACTGCCACTGCTCACTGCCACTGCAATATGACCTTCCCTCTAAAAACGATTCTGATTGACGACGAAGCATTGGCTATTTCGCGCCTGAAACGGCTATTGGGCAAACAACCCGATGTGTTTACCGTGATTGGCGAAGCGGCCAACGGGGCCGAGGGGTTGGCTCTGGTTGAAGCCCAACGGCCTGATGTGATCTTTCTCGATATTGAAATGCCTCTGCTCAACGGGTTCGAAATGCTTGCCCGCCTGACCTATATGCCGCTCGTCATTTTCGCGACGGCTTACGACCAATACGCTATTCGGGCGTTTGAAGAGCACTCCATCGATTACCTGCTCAAGCCCATTGAAGGCGAACGGCTGGAGCGAACGATTCATAAAATCCGGTCGGTGGTGGAGCTGGGGAGCCGGTCAGAAAGTGCCAACCACTTTCCCAATGCCGACAATCTGTTCAAGTTGCTCGAACGGATGCAGCCCAAAAAGGAAATTCACTCGATTTCGGTCAAAACGGGCGACAAAATCAAACTCATTCCGCTGCCCGATATTGCGTTTTTCGAGGCTGAAGACAAGTATGTATTCCTCTCAACTACTGATGGACAGAAGTTTCTGACCTCGTACACCATCACCACCCTGGCCGAGAAACTCCCCAATACGTTTGTCCGAATCAGCCGTTCGGCGCTGGTCAACGTGCACCGTATCAGCGAGGTGGTGAAGCATTTCGACGGTAAGTTTCTGATTGTTCTGAGCGACAAAAAAAGTACCAAACTCACCAGTGGCTCAACCTACGCCGATGCCGTTAAAAGCTTGCTGGAGATTTGATTGTTTTTGAGTAATTGGGCAGAATTAAATGCATAATGAATAACGAAAAATGTATAGTGAAAGGGTTGATTATCAGTAGATAAGTCAGTTGTTCATTGTGTATTCTATATTATCATTTAAAATGAGTGGCTGGCTCTCCGGTTTTAGATTAACGTGAATTATGCATAATGGCTGACGCACGGGCCTTCGACAGGCTCAACCGCACGCGGGCCGGGCTGACCGCAAATTTGTGAGCTGCCCGTCAGCCTGAGCCTGTCGAAGGCCCTTGCGTCAGCAACTACTTGTATAACAGGAATTTTGCAATGTGTCTTATCCATAACTCACATTGGATTAAGCGCAAAGGAGCACTCAGTTTTAACCAAAAACCTTAAACCAGGCCGTTGGCCCAGGCTTTCAGCCGCGAGCCGGCTTCGCGGAGCATGGCGTCGTCTTTGGCAAAGCAAAAGCGCAGCATCCGGTAGTCGCGCCGGTCGTGGTAAAACACCGATAGCGGGATAGAAGCTACCCCAATTTCGTGGGTCAGGCGGATGGCCAGTTCAGTGTCGGGCTCGTCGGTGAGGTGCCCGTACGCGAGTGTCTGGAAAAATGTGCCCTCCGTTGGGATGTACCGAAACGGCGAACCGGCAATGGCGTCGAGGAACGTATTTCGTTTCTGTTCGTAAAAAGCCGAAAGGGTCTGGTAGCGTTCGGGCTCTTGCAGGTACCGGGCAAGCGCATACTGCATGGGCGTCGGAACGCTGAACGTTACAAACTGATGGATTTTCCGGAACGCGGCCGTCAGGACTTTGGGGGCGAGGCAGTACCCAATTTTCCAGCCCGTTACGTGGAATGTTTTCCCGAACGACCCACACACAAACGTCCGCTCGCGCAGGCCGGGGTGGGTCATGAGCGAGTGATGTTGCCGGCCCGCACCGGTGTCCTGATCGAATACGATGTGTTCGTATACCTCATCGCTGATAATGAGTAAATTGTGCGCTTCAGCAATGGCGGCCAGTTGATTTACATCGTCGCGGGTCCAGACGCGCCCCGTCGGATTGTGGGGCGTATTAACCATTATGAGCCGGGTACGCGGGGTGATTTTGGCCCGAACCGCATCCCAGTCAATGGCGTAATGGGGTGGAGCCAGCGACACGTACACCGGTACCCCGCCGTTCAGTTCAATGGCCGGTACGTAGCTATCGTAAGCGGGCTCAAAGACAATTACCTCGTCGGGGCCACCGCCCGTACCCGTGGCCTGTACCACCGTTGAAATAGCCGCGAACAGAGCCTCGGTTGCGCCTGAAGTCACCGTAATTTCGTCGGCCGGGTGGTAATCGACCTCGTAATCGGCCTGTATCTTGCCTGCAATGGCTTCCCGAAGGTCGGGCACGCCCGGCATGGGGGCATACTGATTATGGTGTTGCGCCATAGCCTCGGTCACAAGTGCGAGCAGGGCCGGGTCGGCTGGGAAACTCGGAAATCCTTGTGATAAGTTGAGGGCACCGGTTTGGTTAGCCAGCGCCGACATGACCGTGAAAATGGTGGTGCCTACATGGGGAAGTTTGTCGGGTAGGGTAGGTAGGGGGCCGTTAGCGAGCATGGCGGATCAGAACGACTTTTTTCCCTGTTTCGTAATGCGGTCCTCCTTTCGATACGGCTGGTTTCACGGCCTGGAATCCGGCAACGGCCACTAGGGCCATTACCCACAGAACCACAAACAAACGGGCAAATGGGTTCAGCGGGGCGGTTTGTTTTTCGATCAGTTCCATAAGCTGGCAGTAACGATGGGCGACACGCGTAGGGTCACAGGATGATTGGTATTGTCCCTATTCCAGATAGAGTTTTAGTATTTATACTCTATTGAAGTAGTATTCTATTGCAAAGAAAGGTGTTTTTTGTAATTGTTCATGTCTATAAGATCTTAAAATGTGAGTAAATACTGAGTGACTTGAGTGAGTGGCGTCAAAAAAGAGCTGTCATCTCTCCAAACGAGATGGACAGCTCTTGCAGGCATACCCGCAAACCTTGTAGGTCTTTGAGACCTGTACCTTTTCCCCTCACTGGCACTTGAGCGCGGCAAGGGCGGCTTTGGCGTTGGCAAGGTCGGTGGTGCTGGTGCCGGGGCATTGCTCGCCCGCTTGTATGTAGGCCGTGAGGGCGGCCCGGTAGGCGTCGCAGTTGGTTTTGGTGAACGTAGCCGCGTAACCTTGGGCCGCGCTAGATACCGCCGAGGCCCGGCTGGCAAGCCCATCGCAGCCCACCGGAGCCACTTCATCCTGTTTTTTACAATTCGTCAGCCAAAGCACACTACCGATCAGCGATAGCGACAAAAAACGTTTCATACACCAGAGAGAATTAGGTTTATTCGTGAAAAAGGTGCGGAAAGTTGTCGGGATTGCAACCGATAAACGAAGATCATCCCCGAAGTATTGAGTCTCTTTGACGCGACTGACCGAACGGTGTTACCTTTGTGGACTGACCCACAATTTTATGCACTATCTACTGACGGCACTTCTTCTTTTTCTGTTTACGGGCAGTTTGGCGCAAACGCCCACCCTCACACGAGGGCCCTACCTGCAAGTGGTCACGTCTACGGGCATAACCATCCGCTGGCGCACCAATGTTCCCACCGAAACACGGGTTTGGTACGGAACCACACCCAATAGCCTGACCCAGTCGGTCGAAGATAAAACCCCGGTTACCGAGCACGTTCTGTCGCTCACGGGGCTCAGCCCGGCCACCCGCTACTACTATGCCATTGGGCAGGCCGATACCCGGCTGGCGGGCGATGCGGGCCATACCTTCAAAACAGCCCTGCCCCCGGGCGACACCCGCCCGTTTCGGATCTGGTCGCTGGGCGATTTTGGTGATGGTACCCCCAACCAGATGGCCGTGTACGAGCAGTACCGCAAGGCAACCGCTAACCAACCCGCCGAACTCTGGATCTGGCTCGGCGATAACGCCTACTGCTGCGGTACCGAAGAAGAGTTTCAACGCTATGTGTTCGATGTGTACCCTGAGCACCTCCGAAGCTTGCCTTCGTACGCTACCCCCGGCAATCACGACTACGCCGATCAGAACCAGAAATTCGATAGCCCGTATTTCAATATTTTCAGTTTTCCGCAAACCGGGCAGGCTGGCGGGGTGCCCTCCGGCTCCAAAATGTACTACTCGTTCGATTACGGCAATGTGCATTTTGTATCGCTCGATTCGTTTGGGATGGAGGGTGGCCAGTGGGCCCTCTACGACCCCTCCAGCCCACAGGTGCGCTGGCTCGAACGCGACCTGGCCGCCAATAAACAGCCCTGGACGGTGGTGTTTTTCCACCATCCGCCCTACACCCGCTCGGCCCGCGACTCCGACGTGGAAATTGTGCTGCAACACCTGCGCGAAAACCTGACGCCCATTCTGGAGCGGTACAACGTCGACATCGTCATGAGCGGTCATAGCCATACCTACGAACGCTCGTACCGGATCCGCAATTTTCAGGGTAAAGCCAATACCTTTAACCCGGCCGTTCACCTGGCCGAAACCACCACCGGCCGGTACGATGGGTCGGCCAACTCGTGCCCTATACTCACCAAAGGCCAGGGTACGGTGTACGTGGTCAACGGGTCGGGTGGTGCTTTGGGTGGTCGTTTTGCGGGTAACCCCGATCACCCGGCTATGGCGGCTACGCACCGTAACCCCGGCGGGTCTATGATTCTGGACGTTAACGACAACCGGCTCGACGCGCAGTTTGTAGCGGCCGATGGCGTGGTGCGAGACCGGTTCACGATCATGAAAAACGTAGGCAAAACCGAGTCGTTGCGGCTCAACTACGGCGATACGCTGCAATTGCGGGCGTCTTGGCCGGCCCCCCGGTACAACTGGACCGAAGCCGGCCAAACCGAGCGCACGGCCCGGTATGTGGCCCGGCAGGCGGGCACCTTCACCGTGGCCGTGACCGACGAGCAGAGATGTCTCCGCGACGAGTTCAACCTGACAGTACAGGCTCCTACCGCCACCGAAACCTTTGCCGAGGGGCAGTTGCGGGTATTTCCGAACCCTACTACGGAGTCGGTACAGCTCGAACTAAGCCTGAACAAACCGCAGGAAAGCACCATCGACGTGGTAGATGCCGCAGGGCGGTCGGTGCAGCATATCGTGCTCCGGTCGGCCCTCACGCATCAGCGCCGGATTACGCTGCCCCAGCCGGGCGTGTACACTATTCGGGTGCAGGTAGGCGGCACGGTGCTCAATCGGCGGGTGGTGCGTCAGTAAAAACTTCGGTTTCCGCTCCGTACTTTTGTCGTTTACTTTATTTAGTTTTTAGTTCTTAGCTTTTAGTTTCTGGCGGTTGGCGTTCCGGTTTTGGTGGTCTTTGGTCCGCCTTAACGATTCACACAAGGTTCCGTTCGTGAATCCGTTGCCTTGTAAGTAGTGGATCAGAATCAGTTTAGATTTTGCTTTGTCATTCCGACGCAGGAGGGATCTTACAGTCAGTCAATTAGAAAGATCCCTCCTGCGTCGGGATGACAAAAACGTCTATTTTAAGTACTTCAGTTTAATTCTGCTTGATTACTTAAGTGAATGAACAATGTAAAATGGATAATGAATAATTGGTTTCTCTGCTGATAATCGGCTCCATCATTATACATTTTGCCCTATACATTTACTCAAAACTATAAACCCTACTAATTACCCCACTCTGTATGCTTCGTTGTGTTTTGGCCCTTTGGCTGTTTGTGTCTGTATCGGGGGGAGTGTTTGCCCAGACCGAAAATACATATAACCTGATTCCGTTTCCGGCGCAATTTGCGGGGCAGGATGGGCAGTTTACCCTGACGGCCTTCACCCGGATTCTGGCCGCGCCCAAAGACGCCAAACAACAGGCCGCTGCCCAACTGCTGTCGACGCAGCTTCGCACGGCTACGGGCTTGCCCGTAACAGTAATGGCGCCAACGCCCGCCTTTGCTAAGGGTAAGCACATTGTTTTTCAGGCGCATACGGGTGGCCGTTGCGGGTCCGAGGGCTACCTGCTCCGCGTAACGCCCGACCGTGTCACGGTTGAGGCCGAAACGCCCAAAGGGTATTTCTACGCCGTGCAAACGCTGTTGCAACTGCTGCCTACCGAAGCCTTCAGCCCCAAAACGGTGTCGGGCGTGACGTGGGCCATGCCAGCCTGCCAGATTCTCGACCGGCCCCGCTACGCCTACCGGGGGCTGATGCTCGATGTAAGCCGCCATTTCATGCCCGTGGCGTTTGTGAAGAAGTATATCGACCTACTGGCCCGGCACAAAATGAATACGTTTCACTGGCACCTGACCGACGATCAGGGCTGGCGCATCGAAATCAAAAAGTACCCCAAACTAACGCAGGTGGGTAGCACCCGTACCGAAACGTTGGCCGGGCATTACGGCGAAAATTATCCCTTCCGGTACGACGGGCAGCCCCATGGCGGCTTTTACACCCAGGAGCAGATCAAAGACGTGGTTCGGTACGCGGCCGCCCGGCACGTGACCATTATCCCCGAAATTGAACTGCCGGGTCACGCGTTGGCGGCTATCTCGGCTTACCCCGAACTGTCGTGCGAGCCCACCAAACGGTACGAAGTAGGCAAAATCTGGGGTGTGTACGAGGATGTGTACTGCCCCACCGAAAAAACCTTTACGTTTTTGCAGGACGTACTGACGGAGGTGATGGCCCTCTTTCCGGGTAAATACATCCATATCGGGGGCGATGAGTGCCCCAAGGAAGCCTGGAAAAAGAGCGCCTTTTGCCAGAACCTGATGAAGCAGCAGAAACTCAAAACCGAGGAGGAGCTGCAAAGCTATTTCATCCGCCGGATCGATAAGTTTGTGACCGCCAAAGGCCGCGCTATTATCGGCTGGGACGAAATTCTGGAGGGCGGCCTGGCCCCCAACGCGACCGTGATGAGCTGGCGCGGTACCGAGGGCGGTATCGAAGCGGCCAAACAAAAGCATACGGTTGTGATGACGCCGGGTGCGTTTTGCTACCTCGACAAGTATCAGGGCGAACCCACGCAGGAGCCGCTGGCAATTGGGGGCCTGCTGACCGTTGAGAAAATATATGGGTACGAACCTACCCCCGCCGAGCTGACGCCGGAGCAGAAAAAATACATTCTGGGCGTACAGGGCAACGTCTGGACGGAGTACATGAAAACCCCCGAACAGGTGGAGTACATGAGCTACCCACGGGCTATTGCCCTGGCCGAAATTGGCTGGATGCCCGAGGGCCCGCGCAATTTCGAGGACTTTGCCGTGCGGCTCAAAAACCACCTCCGACGACTCGATTATCTGGGCGTCAACTACAGCAAGCGCCTGTTCGATGTGCGGGCCACTACGCAGTTTGGCAATGAGGGCCAATTGCAGGTGCGTCTCGAAAAATCGGATTCCGACAGCAAGATTTATTATACCACCAACGGTCGGCAGCCTAACACGAGCTCAACCGAGTATATTGGGCCCATTACGCTGAACAAAACCACTACGCTCCGGGCCGTGACCACAACAGGGGCCACTCTTAACGAGACGTTTGTGATTCACCGCGCCAAGGGGAAATCGTACACGAGCAATCTGGTAAAACAGGTAGACCCTGACGGCCGCAAACTGACCGATGGTGAAGTGGCTCAGGGGCCGCAAAGTCAAACCGAGTGGGTCGACTCGTGGGGGAATGACCTGGAGGTCACAATTGACCTCGGCGAGGTTCGTTCAGTAACAAAGGTATCGGCGAATTTCCTCAAACGGATTCCGTATCGGATATTCCCACCGACATCGGTCGAGATTGCCCTCAGCCGCGATGGTAGCGATTTCAAGGAGGCTATTGCCCAGCCGGTCAATGTACCCCTCGAAGGAACCTGGGCGGTGGTGCCGGTTGTGGCCGATTTCAAAACGGCCAAGGCGCGCTATGTGCGGCTCAAGGCCAAAAACGCGGGTAAAGCCCCGGTGGGTCATCCCGAAGCCGGTAAGTCGACCTCGATTGAAATGGACGAAGTTATTGTTGATTAAGTGGGCAAAGCCCCAGGGCTGCCTACCCGCTTCTTTTTTCCACTTGACACCATGCCTCATACCTCATTCGCCACCTTTACCGAATCGCTTCGGCGCCGATTGCAGCAACCTTTACCCGGCGAGGCTGCACACCGGCGCATGATGTCGGGGTCGCGGCAGCGGATGAGTGTGCGCCCTAACGAGAAAGCCCGGCGGAGTGCGGTCCTGATTTTGTTTTACCCGTACCGGGGCGAAATCTACCTGCCGCTTATTCTGCGGCCCATTTACGACGGTGTACACGCGGGGCAGATGGCGTTTCCGGGAGGGCGTATGGAGCGTACCGACGAAAATCTGATCCGAACGGCGCTGCGCGAGGCTCAGGAGGAAATTGGTATCCGGGTGACAGATGTGCAGGTACTGGGTCAACTGACGGAGCTGTATATTCCGCCGAGCAACTTTTTTGTGCAGCCCGTGGTGGGGATTATGCCACACCGCCCCGATTTTTACCCCGACCCGCGCGAGGTGGAGGAGGTGGTAGAAGTGCCTTTGGCTACGTTTCTGGACGAAACTATTGTGGGTGATACCCAGATTGAGGTACGGGGGGTACTGATTGATGCCCCCTTTTTTCAGATTCAAAATCACAAAGTATGGGGGGCTACGGCCATGATGATCAGCGAATTGCTGGCGGTAATTGCCTCGGCCGAAATACCCCAGCAAGGAACCTAACACCCGAATGTCTTTTCTGAATCAAACTGCTATTGTAACCGGTGCCGGCCAGGGTATCGGGTTTGCCATTGCCGAGGGCCTTTGCCAGCAGGGGGCCAGCGTGCTGCTCAATGACTTAGACGAAACGCTCTGTTTTGAAGCGGCCGAGCGTATCCGTCAGGCAGGGGGGCGTTGCGAAGCGTTACCCGGCGATGCCGCCCAGGTGCCCTTTATTCAGCAGTTGGTCGATACGGCCGTTGACCGGTTTGGTGGAGTCGATTTGGTGGTTGCCAACGCAGGCCTGACCCTGTTCGGTGATTTTTTCTCGTACGACCCGGCCCATTTCGAGCGGGTGCTCAACCTGAATTTGCGGGGTAGTTTCTTTCTGACGCAGGCCGCAGCCCGGCAAATGCGTGAACAGGGGCGGGGCGGTAGCGTGTTGCTGATGTCGTCGGTCGTGGGGCATCAGGCGCACCCCGGTTTGGCGGCCTACGCCATGACCAAAGCGGCTTTGGAAATGCTGGCTAAAAACCTCGTGCTCGACCTGTCGCCCCAGGGTATCACCATCAACGCATTGGCACCCGGTGCTACCCAAACCGAGCGCACCCTTGACGACCCGGCCTACGTACCCATCTGGTCGCGGATTACGCCCATGGGCCGCCCGGCAACTGTGGCCGACATGACCCATGCTGCCCTGTTTTTGCTTCACCCGGCCTCGCGGCACATCACCGGCCAAAGCCTCGTTGTCGACGGTGGCTGGACGAGCGTTAGCCCCCCGCCAACCCCGTAGAGCCGCAATATCTTGCGGCTCACTCGCGCCAGCCCAAAGTTGGATTGGAATCTGGCATCCTATTTACGGGATTTTACAAGACCCCTATTGCGGCTCACTCGCGCCAGCAATGATCCAGAGTTTACGTTTAACGCGAACTGTGAGTTTTATTGAGAAATGCTCTTGATTAACAGCGAGTTGTATAAAAATGCTGGCGCGTAGCCCTTCGACAGGCTCAGGGTGACGGTCAAATAGAACCAAATTAGTCAATTAGATTCAAGTTCTGGGTCTCTCTGAGCCTGTTGAAGGTGTCGAAGGGCTATGCCGCACCGGCGTACCGGTCAGCTTCTTACAACCTAAAAAATCGAATAGTTCGCGTTACGTTTACTTCCGTCCCAGCGTGATGAGTACCACGCCCGCTACCACGATGCCCGCCCCAATGAGCGATTGGCTGGTGAGAATTTCGCCGGCAAACAAGGTGCCGAGCAACATCGCCACCACAGGGTTAACGTAGGCGTAGGTCGACAGGAGGGTAGGGGGCGCGTTGCGGGCTAGCCACGCATACGACGAAAACCCGATGATAGACCCAAAAATGACCAGATACCACAACGAGCCAATGGCTTTGGTAGGGGCATCGACAATACTAAACAGCGTAACCGGCTCGGTCAGGAGGCTGACCGTGAGCAGGGCTGCCGCACCGGCCAGCATCTGAATACCGCTCGACATAAACGGTGAGGGTAAATTGAGTCGGGGCGACATGAGGGTGCCCATAGCCCAGGCCAGGTTTCCGATCATGATAAGTCCGGCCCCAATGAGGTTATGGTCGGCCGAACCGCCCTGCAATTTATCGGGCTTGATCAGAAAATAGACGCCTACAAAGCCGAGTAAAAGGCCCGCTAATGCCAGATTCGAGGGGCGGGTTTTGCCAAACGACACCCAGTTGAGCGACAGCAAAAACACCGGCAGAGTGCCCGCAATGAGCGCGGCCATACCCGTTGGGATGTGCTGAATGGCAATGGTCAAACATCCGTTGGCAATGCCCAGCAGCAGAATACCAACAGCCCCTGCTGAGCGAATCTGGTTCAACGTAGGCCGGGGCGTGCCCGTTACGCGGGCGTAGGTGTACAGGAGCGTACCCGCCACCAAAAACCGCATCGACGCCATGTAGAGCGGAGGCATCTGTTCGGTCATAAAATGGATAAACAGATACGTTGACCCCCACAGAATATAAACCGAAGCGAGGGCCAGCCACAGCGTCAACCGACGGGGCTGTGCGGCAATTGGAGAAGCAACAGACTGCATACCTAAAATTGTACTTTCCTAAGCAACACACAGGCTGGGGGCTTTGGGTTCCATGATGATCTATATTTTTTGAAGTATGAGTAAATGGCAAACCGCGCCGGGTTTGTCGGGCGAGGGTCGCGGGCAGTCCGCCCTTTTTTTCGTATCTTTGTCCTTTATTTCTGAGGAAAATACGCGATGAGTATACAGCAGGAGATTGCCCGTCGGCGGACGTTTGCCATTATCAGCCACCCCGACGCCGGTAAAACCACCCTCACCGAAAAGTTGCTGCTTTTCGGGGGAGCCATTCAGGTGGCCGGGGCCGTAAAATCGAACAAAATCAAGAAAACGGCCACCTCCGACTTCATGGAAATCGAGAAGCAACGGGGTATTTCGGTGGCTACGTCGGTAATGACGTTCGAGTATAACGATCTGAAAATTAATATTCTCGATACGCCGGGCCACAAAGATTTTGCCGAAGATACGTACCGCACCCTTACGGCTGTGGATAGCGTTATTCTGGTTATCGACTGCGTGAAAGGGGTGGAGGAACAAACCGAGCGACTCATGGAGGTATGCCGGATGCGCGATACCCCCGTGATGATCTTTGTGAACAAGATGGACCGGGAAGGCAAAAACCCGTTCGACCTGCTCGATGAACTCGAAGAAAAACTGAACATCCGGGTGCGCCCATTGGCATGGCCCGTCAACATGGGGCAGAACTTCAAAGGGGTGTACAGCCTGATTGATCAGAAACTGAACTTCTTTAAGGTAAATAAAACCCGGCTGGAAGACGATGTACTCGAAATCGACATCAACACGCCCGTACTCGATGAGAAAGTAGGCCAACGCGATGCCGATCAGCTCCGCGAAGATGTTGAACTGATTGAGGGTGTGTACGACGCTTTCGACCGGGAAGCTTATCTGAACGGCAAACTGGCGCCGGTATTTTTTGGGTCAGCGGTAAACAACTTCGGGGTGAAAGAGCTGCTCGATGCGTTCTGCTCGCTCTCGCCTGAGCCCGTAGGTCGGCCTACCGACAAGCGCCCCGTAACGCCCGACGAGAAGCGGTTTACCGGGTTTGTGTTTAAAATCCACGCCAACCTCGACCCCCGCCACCGCGACCGGATCGCTTTTCTGCGTATCTGTTCGGGTAAGTTTGAGCGTGGTAAGTTTTACCACCATACCCGGCTCGACAAAGACGTGCGGTTTAGCAGCCCGTTCAGCTTCATGGCCGATGCCAAAGCCGTGATGGACGAGGGTTTCCCCGGCGATGTGGTGGGCCTGTACGATACTGGTAACTTCAAAATTGGCGATACGCTCACCGAGGGCGAAGACCTGCAATTTCAGGGCATTCCGAGCTTTTCGCCCGAAATTTTCAAGGAGCTTATCAACCTCGACCCCATGAAGTCGAAGCAATTAGACAAAGGGATTGAGCAACTGACCGATGAGGGCGTAGCACAGCTGTTTACGCTGCAACCCGGCAACCGCAAGATTGTGGGTACCGTGGGCGAACTTCAGTTTGAGGTAATTCAGTACCGGCTCGAAAACGAGTACGGGGCCAAATGCCGCTGGGTGCCGATGAATTACACCAAAGCCACCTGGATTACGGCCGAAAACCCGGTAAAGCTAACCGAGTTTATCCGGCTTAAAGGCAATCAGATTGGTTACGATAAAGACAAAAATCCTGTTTTTCTGGCTGAGTCAGACTGGATTCTGCGCATGAACAGTCAGAATAACCCCGATATTCAGTTCCATCAAACCTCGGAGTTTAAAACGAGTGAGGTGTATTAGAGGGGAAAAAGAAGGAAGGGAGAAAAGGAGAAGGGTCGGCTGAGGCTGACCCTTCTTTGTTACAAACCTGTAAACCATCCGACCAGATGGTTTACAGGTTGGGTCATTGGAAAACCCCTATTGGGGTAAAACGGGTCTGGCACATGACCTGAGCTATTGACAGGCAGCCCCGACGGGGCAAAAGACGTTGGTGCGTTGGTAAGCGAATCAATTCCTGACAAGGCAATATCTGTATGAACAAATAACCGGACCAACAGCCCCTCCAATCACTGCAACTTTTCGCCCAAACTGGCAGTTAGCCAACTAAACGTTGCCCCTTTTCTGTGAAGACATTTGCCCATTTAGCTCACCTCAACAAGTACCTCGCCAAATACAAGTGGTACCTGATTTGGGGAACGGTTTTTACGTTTGTCTCTAACCTGTTTGGTATCTTCCCGGCCCAACTGGTTCGCTACGCGCTCGATCTGGTGAGCGAAACCCTCGATATTTATTATCTCTACGCTGGCTCAGGGCTACAGTCGGCTTTGTACGACATTTTTGCCTTTAGTATTCTGCTTTACGGATTCCTGATTCTGGGGCTGGCCCTGCTCAAAGGCTTCTTTTTGTTTCTGGTGCGGCAAACGCTCATCGTGATGTCGCGCCATATTGAGTACGACCTCAAAAACGAGATCTACGATCATTACCAGACCCTGCCCCTGAGCTTTTACCGGCAGCACAATACCGGCGATTTGATGGCCCGTATTTCGGAAGACGTAAGCAAGGTGCGGATGTACGTAGGCCCCAGCATTATGTATGGGGTGAACCTGCTGGTTTTGTTTGTGCTTGTAATTGGCTACATGGTCAGCATCAACGCCCGCCTGACGGCCTATGTCCTGTTGCCGTTGCCTATTCTCTCAATTGGTATTTACCTGGTTGAGAACATCGTTATTTCGCGTTCTGAAGAGATTCAGCGGTCACTCTCGCGCATGAGTACGTCGGTACAGGAGGCTTTTTCGGGGATTCGGGTGCTTAAGTCGTTTGTGCAGGAAGATGTGTCGGCGGCTAATTTTGAGCGCGAAAGCAACGAATACCGTCAGAAATCGCTCCGGCTCACGATGGTCGATGCCCTTTGGCAGCCTATGACCGTAATGCTCATTGGCCTCAGCAACGTGCTGGTGGTGTATGTGGGCGGGCAGGAGATTCTGGCCGGGCGGCTCACACCGGGCAACATCACGGAGTTTCTAATCTACGTGAATATGCTTACCTGGCCCGTAATGGCTTTGGGCTGGACTACAAGTCAAACCCAGCGGGCCGCGGCTTCGCAGCAACGGATCAACGAGTTTCTGAACGAGAAAACGAACATTGTTTCGCAGAAAAATCTGATACGCGAAATCGAGGGTGAAATTGAGCTGCGTAATGTCCGGTTTGTGTACCCCGATTCGGGCATTGTGGCCCTGAAAAACTTCTCGCTCCACGCACGTTCGGGGGAGAGTGTGGCTATTCTGGGTACTACGGGTTCGGGCAAAAGCACGTTGGCTAATCTTATCACCCGCATGTACGACGTATCGGCCGGGGAGGTGCTCATCGACGGGCGGCCTATCAGCGATTACAACCTGACCTCGTTACGCGAGCAGATGGGCTACGTGCCGCAGGATGTGTTTCTATTTTCTGATTCCATCAGCAACAACGTGCGTTTTGGCAAGCCCGACATGCCGCAGGAGCGCGTAGAAGAGGCCGTGCGCGATGCCGACCTCTACGGCAACATTGTGGGCTTCCCCGAAGGATTTGAAACCCGGATTGGCGAGCGGGGTATTACGCTATCGGGCGGGCAGAAACAGCGTCTTAGCATTGCCCGTGCTATTGCCCGCGACCCTAAAATTCTGATTCTCGACGATTGCCTTTCGGCGGTCGATACCAATACCGAAAACATCATTCTGAACAACCTTAAGCGGATCATGGCCGACCGGACGTCGGTAATTATTTCGCACCGGGTGTCGTCGGCCAAACTTGCCGACCGGATTATTGTGCTCGACGACGGTAACGTGGTGGAGCAGGGTACGCACCATGAACTGATGGCGCTCAACGGCACCTACCGCGAGCTGTACGACAAGCAGTTGCAGGGCGAAGAAGTTTGATTTTTTTAGCGCGTGTGTAGGCTGCCTGCATTAGGGTGCATTATGGCTACTTCCTATTGTTCTACCCCCCCCCCGCAAACAATCTGCCAAACGGGCATGAAGGAGCCGGTTTTGTTCCTGTAAATGCTCAATTTGTTTTTGTTGCAACCCAATTAGTTCGTCTTTGTGTCGGAGTTCGGTATGTAATAATTCGTTTTCAGTAGAAGTGACCGGCAAATGGTAGTTTTTCAATTCATCAGGCCTGGTAGCGAGGGCTTTGGCAATTTGCAGGAGTAAGCTGTCGGGGATCGGTTTTTGTAGTGTGCGCGACCAATTAGACTGCGACATGTGGAGGTGCTCGGCAAGGCATTCCTGCGTATAGCCTTTATCTTTACAGTAATGGCGGATATTGTCGTTCAATTGCATGGTGGTATAATCAGTTAGTTAAAAATACTTATTAAAACTACGCTTTGTAACTGTATTATAAAAATATTTTATATTTTGCTTTATGCATTTTATGAGCGCATTAATTCTCTCATAGTTAATTGTTTACCTGTATTTGATGGATGTAAATGTTTAATGGTGAGTGAGTTGGTGCATAAATATGATATATTATTTCATAGTATTTGCATAACAGTTTAAAAGGTAAGTAACTAGGTTTGTTGTGTCTAAATCAATTAACTGAATATTTTTTAACTTAAACAAATTCTGAAACAATGAATAGTCTATTACTCAGAAAGTGCGGAACGCTGCTGATTGTTTGTTCAACAATGCTCATTTCTCCATCTTGCCGGAACGAGTCAGATTTGGCACCTGTACAAAGTATAACCGAGGAGCAAATGGTGTTGCTTGTAGAAAAGGTCGCCACAAGTTCAGCTTATAAAGCCCTTTTCTCTGAAATGGCGAACATGAGCGAATTAGTGAAACAAAAGCAGCTTGTTGTTAACCAAGTTAATGTCGTAGACTTTGAGAATAGATTGGCTTCTAGTCGTACTGTAAGAGAACTTGAAGCCAATCTGGGAGAAAAGTTCAGCAAGCCGAGCTTAGTAATAGGAGCAACTGAAAAACTCAATGTACTTCTTAAACGCTTAGATGCCGAAACTCGCTTTTCCACTCTTTCTACAGAAAAACGTAAAGAGTTAATGAAAAGAGTATCTGAACACTCTGCATCAAAAGTGGCATTTACTCAGGCTTTCAAAGCAAATGCAGCTCAAGCACGCGTGCATGATTGTGGTGGTGATTGTAATACGGTCTATTACCATACATTAGAGTATGCTGGATATGCTGCTATTGCAGGTACTATTGTATCCTATGGTGCTGGACTTCTCGGTGGGCCTGCCGGCATGGCCGCTGGGGCTTTAGGAATAGCTGGTGTTGCTGCTGCATATCTTATAGCTGAAGACGCTGCACTAACTACATTAGGAGATTGCTTTAGTGCTTGCCCAGATTAATTTTGAGATCGGAGATTTAATGATATTTTTGTTTGAGAAACAGATCACTATGAAAAGCTCAAAAGTTCAAATGTTGTCAAGGTTCCTGATGGTAACAGGCTTATCGTTATCATTTTCTTGTATGCTTTATATCCTAATCAGCTCACTTTACAGACTTCGGTTTTCAGACTCTGTTTTTTGGTTCTTAGGTGGAGCTATTTTGATGTTCATATTTATGGCATTGATTTTACGCTTCTTTATACTCAAAGATGAGTTTAATAATACCAACCAGCCTCCAGTGAAAAGAATATTGGTGTTAACTTACACTGCCATAGCTTTATTGGGTATTAGCTTTATTTACGGTAGGTGGCGATTGCACAGTATTCCTGAGGGAGAACGGGCTTATAAAGAATTTCAAGCAAGTCAGTCTAAAGCTTTAAAACCTTAGATTTGACACTAACTCTGAAAAATTAGTATTGTAAAAAAGCAGGGGGCTGGTTTTCACACCAGCCCCCTGCTTTTTGCGGTTTGTTTTACGATAAACCACAAACCAAAAACAACAAACCTAAAAACAATAAACCTATTCCCGATCATGGCCGCCGGGGCCGCGCATGATGCCGCGCTCCGACGTACGAATGAAGTTCAAGACCTCGTCGCGGGCGTCGGAAGCGGGTAGTTCCAGCTCAATGCGGGTGAGCGCTTCGGCATTGTTAAGGCCGCGCAGGTACAGGTATCGGTAAATTTCCTGAATGTCGTTGATCTGCTCGTTGGTAAAGCCCCGCCGACGCAAACCGATGGAGTTGATGCCCGTGTACGACAGCGGTTCGCGGGCTGCCTTGGTAAACGGCGGCACATCTTTCCGCACCAGCGACCCGCCCGAAATCATGGCGTGTGCGCCGATGCGCGTAAACTGCAATACCGAGCTCGACCCGCCAATAATGGCCCAGTCGCCCATGTATACGTGACCGGCCATCTGCACATTGTTCGTCATAATGCAGTTGTTGCCAATACGGCAGTCGTGTGCCACGTGGGCATAGGCCATAATCAGGCAGTTGCTGCCAATTTCGGTCTTGTAGTGTTCTTCGGTACCGCGGCTGATGGTGGCATACTCCCGGATGGTGGTATTATCGCCGATGTACGTGAGGGTATATTCGCCCTTAAACTTCAGATCCTGTGGGATAGAGGAGATAACCGCACCGGGGTAGATACGGCAGTTTTTACCAATACGGGAACCTTCGTTGATGACGGCGTGCGACCCAATCCAGGTGCCCTCGCCGATTTCTACGTCCTTGTGAATGATGGCGAACGGTTCAATTACCACATTTTGGGCAATCTTCGCTTCGGGGTGGACGTAGGCTAATGGTTGAATCATGATAAACAGTTTACTGTTTTCAGAGTACTGTTTCCAGTTTTCAGTAGTGCGTGTAAGGTCGGTACCCGAGATTAAACCAACTGTAAACTGTAAACTATAAACTGTAAACTCATTTCTTTTTGACTAAGCTTGCAATCATATCGGCTTCGCAAACCAGTTGCCCAGCCACATAGCCGCGTCCCTGCATTTTCACAATGCCGCGTTTCATGGGCGACGTAAACTCGCACCGCAAAATGAGCGTATCGCCGGGTACTACGTTGCGCCGGAACCGGCAGTTCTCAATGCCGATCAGGTACGGCCAGTAGTTTTCGGGGTCCGACACGGTGCTCAACACCAAAATTCCGCCGGTTTGGGCCATCGCTTCGAGCTGCATCACGCCGGGCATCACCGGATTGCCGGGGAAGTGACCGGGGAAGAACGGCTCGTTCATCGTCACGTTTTTAATGCCAACCACGCTGTTTTCGTCCAGCGCAATGATTCGGTCGATCAGCTGGAACGGGTACCGGTGGGGGAGCAGCTGCGAGATCCGATTCATATCCATCACGGCCGGCTGCGTGGGGTCGAACTGCGGTACCTGATTCTGGGCGTTTTTGAGCATTAATTTCTTTATCTTCTTGGCAAAGGCCACGTTAGCGGCATGACCCGGACGGGCCGCCAGAATCTGCGCCTTGATCGGACGACCCACCAGGGCCAGATCGCCGATCATGTCAAGCAGCTTGTGCCGGGCCATTTCATTGGGGTAGTGCAGATCCAGATTGTTCAGAATACCGACTTCTCTGTTAACACTCACTTTGGGTTTGTTGAGCAACTGCGCCAGGTGGTCGAGCTCGCCTTCTTCTACCTTACGATCAACAATCACGATAGCGTTGCTGAGGTCACCGCCTTTGATCAGATTTTGTTTGTAAAGGGCCTCCAGCTCGTGCAGAAACACAAACGTACGGCACATGGCAATCTCTTCCGGAAACAGCGTCAGGTCGTTGAGGTAGGCGTGTTGGCTGCTCAAAAACCGTGAGTTGTAATCTACCATCACCGTCAGGCGGTAGTCGTTGAGCGGCAGGGCGGCAATCTCAATGTCTTTATCGTCGTTGCGGTAGTGTACGTACTCGTTGACCTCGAAATAATTACGCGCTGCGTTTTGTTCTTCGATACCGGCGTCGCGCAGGGCCTCTACAAACTTAATCGAGCTGCCATCCATAATCGGTGGCTCGGGGCCATCGAGCTGAATCAGCACGTTGTCGATCTGCAAGCCTACCAAAGCGGCCAACGTGTGCTCAACGGTGTGGATACGGGCTCCACTCTGCTCGATGGTTGTACCCCGCGAGAGGTCTACCACGTTGTCTACGTCGGCATCCACAATAGGTTGGCCGGGTAGGTCGACACGTTGGAACTTGTAGCCGTGATTCGACGGGGCGGGCAAAAAGGTCATAGTTGCCTGTACACCCGTATGCAGGCCCACGCCTGATACCGAAACGGCCTTCTGGATAGTCTGCTGCTTGATATTCATAGAGTAATCGTTCGTGGTTGGTGGTGAGTTTGTCTGTTCTGCCCGGTGAGGCCGTGTCAGATTGCCCAGAGGCAGTTATTGGTCACCAATCCCCTTTTTTTCTAAAGCCGAAATGCGTTTTTCCAGTTGCGGGAGCTGCCGAATGAGCACCTGCGACTTTAAACTTTCTTTGAGATCCTGCGAGGGCGTACCATTGATGGCCTGCCCCGGCTCCTTAATGCTTTTGCCCACCCCCGACTGTGCGCCGATGCGCGTATGGTCGGCAATGCTAATGTGTCCGCCAATGCCTGCCTGCCCGCCAATGGTGCAGTTAGCCCCAATTTTGGTGGAGCCCGAAATGCCGGTTTGGGCCGCAATGACGGTGTTGGCCCCAATTTCTACATTGTGGCCGATCTGAATTAGGTTGTCAAGCTTAGCTCCGCGCCGGATAATTGTTGAGCCCATCGTGGCGCAGTCGATCGTGGTGTTGGCTCCTACGCTTACGTGGTCTTCCAGAATCACGTTGCCCAGTTGCGGAATCGTTTTGTACGTACCGTCGGGCTGTGGGGCAAACCCGAACCCGTCGCTACCGATTACGGCATTGGGGTGCAGGGTGCAATGGCTACCTACCACGCAATTTTCGAGTACCCGTACACCGGGGTGCAGAATGGTGTTATCGCCAATCTGCACGTTGTCGCCGATAAATACGTGCGGGTAAATTTTTACATTGTTGCCAATGCGGCAGTTGCGGCCAATGTACGAAAAGGCCCCCCGGTACACCTGCTCGCCAACGGTGCTGTTGTCGGCCAGATAACTGGGTTGCTCAACGCCCACACGGGCAAACGACATCTGTCGGTGGTACTCTTCGAGCAATCGGGTAAAGGCCGAATAGGAGTTTTCTACAAAAATGAGCGTAGCCGCTACCGGTTTCTTAGGCTCAAACGACCCATCGACAATCACGGCCGAAGCCTGTGTCGTGTACAAGAAGGGCTCGTACTTCAGGTTCGATAAAAAAGAAATGCTACCTGGTTGGCCTTCTTCTATTTTGGCTAACTGGTTGATTGGCAGGGCATCGTTGCCCTGTACTTTGCCATTGATCAGGGCCGCAATTTGCCTGACAGTAAACTCCATACAAGATTGGTAGCGCTAAATAGAGACCCGCGAACGGGCGATTTTTCGGGCGCTAAGGTAGCCAACAAATAGGACTATTCGGTTATTTGTCCGATTATTTCAATAAATTACCCGGAACGCCATAGTCCAGCCCCAAAGGGGTGTCATTTTACAGGGCAACTTCGGCAACGGGCAGGCTTATATTTCGGGCCCAGCAGATATAATGCCGCCGAACAATGTGCGTTAACGCCTTGATATTTGGTAGGTCCGACGCGTCGGCAATATCAATTACCTGACCTGACTTCAGCTTGATGTTTATTTTGTCGCCCGAGGGCAAATAAGCCGCATTAGTTGCTTGTCCCTCTACCAGAAAATAGGACATTTCGTCGTCGGTAATACCGCGCTGCCGCAGTTGCGTTTCTATTTCGCCCACCAAAGCGGCATCAAATGGTTCGGTGGCGTGAATAATCTTGTACAAATGCCGGTTGAGAAGCATCTGACAAATGCTCGACAGTACCCGGTCTGGGTGTTTACTCCAGAGCTTGATGCAGGCCCACACGTCGAAATCGTCCAGCTCGGTAAAGGCTTTCAGGTACCGGGGTTCCGTTCTGAACTCCACAATACTGATGTCGTTTTCCAGAAAAAGCCGAAACGCCGGCGACGCAAATAGGGTATCGGCCCCGTACTGATGTACGAGAAACCGCGCCCGGCGCAACACCTGAACCAGCATCGACTCCACGCAGATCGACGTTTTGTGCAGGTACACCTGCCAGTACATAATCCGGCGGGAGTTCAGGAAGTTTTCGATGCTCAGAATGCCCTTGGCTTCTACCGCCAGCTGATCGTCGACTAAGTCGAGCATTTTGATGATCCGGTCGGCCCCGATAGTTCCCTCGGCGACACCCGTATAAAAACTGTCGCGGTTGAGGTAATCCATCCGGTCCATGTCGAGCTGACTCGAAACCAGCTGGTGAAAAAACGGCCGTTCGTAGGTGCCCTCAAACATCCGAATGGCAGTTGACAGCCGCCCGCCGAACTGCCGGTTGAGGTCGTGCATGAGCAGGAGCGAAACCTCTTCGTGGGGTACATCCTGCAAAAAACAGGACTCCAGCACGTGCGAAAAAGGCCCGTGTCCCACGTCGTGCAGCAGAATGGCAATTTGGGCGGCCTCACATTCCTCGTCGCTGATGGCGTGTCCCTTGCCCCGCAGCGTCTGAATCGCCTGTCCCATCAGGTGCATTGCCCCGAGAGCGTGATGGAACCGCGTGTGCAGGGCACCGGGGTACACATACTCCGACATGCCGAGCTGCTTAATGCGTCGAAGCCGTTGGAAATACGGATGTTCGACCAGGTCGTAAAGCAGTTCGGAGGGGATGGTAATGAACCCGTAAACGGGGTCGTTCAGGATTTTCTTTTTGTTGATGGAGGACAAGGCGAGCAGCGACTGGTTTGTATCAAAGATAACAGAATCCGGGCAGAATGTTTTGGGGCTCGTTCGCTCGAACGGGGGCTGTACCTCTTGCAAACCGGTCTTTATCGTTGTATATTTGCCATACAGAAAGGCTACGCTTTCTCTGTATGGGCTTGTAACTCAGTCGGTTAGAGTGCCTGACTCATAATCAGTAAGTCCCAGGTTCGAGTCCTGGCTGGCCCACAACCTTACTTATTCGCCCTAATTGACCTAAACAAAAAAACATTGTTTATCAGTCAGTTAGGGCGATTTTCGTATCTAAACGTATCGAAATAAGTATGAAGTAATACAGGAAAACCGTCCGCAAACCCGTCCGTAAATCTTGCTCGTTCGTGTTTGAACTATTTTATTTGCTCTTGCTCAAACCAACCAAGTGCCGGAATTATGACGACGACCTCAAACCAAGTCAAATTTGTACTTGACCGTCCGCAGTCGGACGCGCCCACGTTTATCATTCTCCTTTACCGTTTCAACAATACCCGGCTCAAGCACTCAACGGGTAAGAAGGTACACCCCGACCAATGGGATATAACCCGGCAACGGGCCAAAACAAACCAGCCAACTAAGAAGGAGCGTCAGCCCTTCGTTGACCTAAACACCATTCTGGATAACTACGGGGTGGAAGTGGTCAAACTGGCTAACTCGTTCGCGCTATCAAAAACCCCGCTGACACCGGAGAACTTTAAAACACACCTCAACGAACGGCTGAAACCCAAACAGGTAAAGGCAGTAAAACCCAAACTGACGTTTGTAGAATTTGTAGAGGAGTTCGCCAATGGTTGCGAATCTGGCAAGAACCTGACAGCCCAAAACCGACGCTACAGCAACTACACAATCAAAGACTATCGGAAAACGGGTAAGGTCATTGAGCGATACCAAAAACGGCACCCCGAACGGCTCGGCTTCGATGCCTTTACCCTACCGTTCTACGAACGTTTTAAGAAGTACCTCACCACGGAGGGCTACAGCCTGAACACGATAGGTTCAACGATCAAGAATATTAAAATCCTGCTCAAACAGGCATACCGGGCCGGGTATCATGCGAACATGATTTTTCGGCACGAAGATTTTAAGAAGTGCTCGGAGGAGGTTGATAACGTGTATCTCGATGAGGAGGAACTACAACGGCTTTATGATCTTGACCTCAGCAAGAGCCAGAAGTTAGACCGGGTTCGTGATTTGTTTCTGATTGGTTGCTACACGGGCTTACGTTTCTCAGACTTTACGCAGTTGACACCCGAAAACGTGACGTTTGGGGGCCAAATACTTAACGTGGTGACACGAAAGACGGGGCAACGGGTTTGCATACCATTAAACCCGAAAGTGTCTGTTATTCTCCATAAATACGCCTATCGGCTACCTCGCACGATCAGCAACCAGAAGTTTAACGAGTACCTAAAGGAGTTGGCAAAGTTGGCCGAAATTGCGGAGCCTGTACAGCGGAGCCGAACAGAGGGCGGGGTCAAGATTACGCGCAATGCGGAAAAGTGGGAGGTTGTAACGACGCACACAGCCCGACGCTCGTTTGCTACCAATGCCTACCGCGCTGGCATTCCTACCATTGATATTATGCGGCTGACGGGGCACAAAACAGAGACCTCGTTTATGAGGTACATAAAAATCACGGCAGAGGAAACGGCTATTAAGTTGCTCAACCATCCTCACTTTCGGCAATCAGCAATCCGAATCGCCTAAACACACCTCGCCCCGTCCCGATCTGGCCGGGGCTTGTCTCTTTTCCTCATTTTACAACTGGCTCGGAAATGAAATTTCTGCACCTAAACGCATGGTTGAGTAACCTACACCAATGTCTTAGAATTGATACAAATATTCATTCGGAAAATGAGTATGATGATTATGTGAAACGCACCAAACGGTATATAGAAGATACGGTTTGGGGCTTGCTGATTTCTCATGTAATCCCATCGGATGAATTGTTTGAACTGTTCAGACAGGAAATTGAGGAGAACGTTACGACTGACCACCGGGCCGACAAATACGCGGAACTGCTGAGAATAAAATCAGACGAATTGAGGAGGGATTTAACCCGCTTTGTTTCGATTGCTGGCCTATTGCTCGACGTGCCGACACAACTACTTTACCAGAAATGTGCTGACGTACCTTTTTGGGCGTATGACGATGCCGACAGGGGAGAGAGTTACACCACAGTGGATTACGTTTGTTGCGCTGTTTCGGCTTGTCTCCAAACCCTCACCGTGATAGATGACTATTTGAGTGTTTACGGATCACAACCCACAACCCCGCAACAGGAGCCACCACAACCGGAGCCACCACAACCGGAGCCGGGGGTAAAACTTCGTTGGAATGCAAACAAAAGGGTTCTATATGACTTGTTTGCTCAACTGACATTGACAAATACCTATTCAGGCAAACCGCTAATTGACAACTCGTTGAAAGATATTGCTCTATTTCTCGCTCAGAGTATAGAGGGGTTTCCAAAGGCCTCAACAATTGAAAGAGAGTTAGAAAAAATGAGAGAAATAGAAGGTATTGAGAAGGTCAAACGGGGGCGTATTGACCTGAATATTTATAGAGAGTAACCATCTCCATTTTGTTACGGGAAATATTACACCCGTAAAACTCTACCACTTCACCCCCGCCAAATTTGAGCTGTAATCAAACCCCATTACGGCCATGTACGGCACAGTCACACAAATTCAAGTCACCCCCGACCAGCTCACGGAACTGGTACTGGGGGCCGTTCGCTCGGAGTTAGCGAACTACACCCCACCAGCCCCAGCGCACCCCGATCTACCGGAATACCTGACGCGCAAGGAAACGGCCAAACTGTTACGTATTGCGCTGGTAACACTCCACGAATGGACAAAGGCGGGTACGTTGCAATCATTCAACATGAACGGCCGAATCCGTTACCGTCGAGACGACGTGGTAAACCTCATTGCTCAAGTTGACACCCTCAAATACAAACAGAAATGAGCAACAACCAGAGCCCAGCACAAGGTTTACCACCGATTCCACCAATACCCCCGATTCCGCCTTTGCCTATTCCTACGGTGTGCCTGCCGTTATCGTCACGGCCTGATGAACACGGCTTGAGCGACTACGGTATCTTGTTCTATGCCATTGATGAGCTACATTTTGATTTACAGCTTGAGCAAGAACAAGGCTACGGGGATAAGGAATATTGGAAGGCAATAGAGCCAATAATTGACCGACTAAGGGCCAAACTCACAGAGTACGCCAAACCAGCCATTAAAGGCAAACCGTTACCGTGTATGGGTTTAGGTTATTTGACCGACGGGCACGGCCTGAGTGAGTGTAAGGTTGTTTTTGATGCCTTGGCAACCTATAAATTCGAGTTGCAGAACCAAGAAAATTGCTCGGCTTCTGCTGACTCTGACTATTTCAGATGTGCCTTTAGTTGGGTTGATTCGATGTTGCACGACCTTACGGAGGGGCTTATTCGTGTTATTGGAGAAGTGAGCCAAACCAATACCCAACCTGCCCAAGTAAACACCGTTGCCCGTGCTGAATCAGAGGAGTATCTTGATACCCTGGTCAATGATGGAAGTGAGGAGTTTCTTGATGCCCTCAACGCTGGCAATGCGGAGTTTCTTGATGCCCTCGGCTTCAACGAAAATCAGAAGGGAGGGCCGGAGCAATGATTTATCTACCCGCTTCGCACCTTATCACGTTTGCGCTCGATGCCGACAAAGGCCGTTACACCGTAGTTACCTGCTCACCCGGTTTTACCCGCGTCCCCCGTGAGGTTATCGTAGAAGATAGGCGGTTTAACGACGATATAAACGCCAACCTCATACTACGGGGACCAAACACCACCAAGAAGGAAAACGGGCGCAAAATCACCTTCTTTACCGGGCTACAGGAAACGAAATATAAAGGGGTTTACCTCGGCAATGTGATGACCTACGGCCGGGCGGGTGAACGAATCCGTAACGGGGTTATCGTGCGATTCTCCGACGATGCCGGGCGGCTCACCCTCCGCTACTTTCCGGCCTACTACCCCTACCCCGATGGCCGGGCCGCGTTTGTGGCAGAGGTTGTAGGCCGGGGCTTGATCTGACACTACTCACCACACCCGGCATAGGTACGGCCGCGCTCGATCACCGGGCCGTTTGTCCCTATGCCGGGCCTTTTTCATTCTGCCATGTTTGACGGTATCAAGATACTCGATGTGTCGGTGAGTGCTCACGCCCTGCTCATGCACCACAACCTGACGTTTGGGGGTAAAGTCGATTTGCAGACCGGGGCCGTGCTCGATCACACCCAGCGGGCCAATGACCGGGGGCTAACATTCAAAATCATTCCTACGAACCGGAGCCGGAGCGGAGCCGACAAATACCGGGCCACGTATGGCCGCGTTGAGCTGGCGGGGAGCCTGCACCGCTACGGCCGGGGCGGTCTGCACAATGCCGACGATTTTACGGCCGACGATGTAAGGCGGGTTGTTGAGGAGTTGGTGAGCACCTACGGCATAAACGCCCAAACCTCAACGCTCAACAACTTGGAGTTTGGCGTAAACCTCAGACTACCCTACCCGGTTAAAGACCTGCTACGGGCCTTAATTTGTTACAAGGGGGTTCCGTTCGCTCGATACACCGATAACGGGTTTGAGTACTATCAGGCCGCGTTTTCTCAGTATGCCGTGAAGGTCTACAACAAAGGCGAACAGTACGGTTTAGGGGCGAACCTGCTACGGTTTGAGGTGAAGGTTTTAAAGATGCAACACCTACACGGCCGGGGTATCAAATTGGGTACGCTGGCCGACCTGCTCAACACCGACCTTTACCCGGCATTGGGGCGGCTACTGGCAGAGGTGTTTACGGGCATTTTGTTTGATGAGCCGGGCGTGAGCGTTGACGATGTGCCCACCCGTCACCGTGAGCTACTGCTACAGGGACGAAACCCGCGTTACTGGCAGTTGCCCAACGACCTAAAAGGGAAAGAGTACGACCGGGTACGGAAACGGCTCAGACGGGAGGAGGAGCAATTTAGGAAACTGTTAGCCGATCGCAGGCCGGGCAATGAATGGCAGAGCGAAACGGCCGAGCTACTGATTCAGAAATGGGAGGAGTTGACCCGCCCGACGTGTCCGAAATTTACAGACTTGTCAGACCGTGGAACACTTACCCAACCGGGCGTAAATTGTCCGAAATTTACCGACTTGTCAGAAGGGTGTGAAAGGGGCAGTTTGTCCGAAATTTACCCTTTATATGTAGGGGCAATTTCGGACAAAGTGGGTTCACGGGAGGGGGCCAAACCGGGGAGCCGTGGAACACTCCCAAACCCGCGCCCAACGGCTACAATGTTACGGGCGTGTCCTGCCTTGTTGGAGGAGGTCGAACGGGGCCGCAGATGTTACCGTAAAGGCTCGAAAGAGGAGCGTGCAGAACGGGCGGCTCACCTACTCCGCAACGACCAGAGCAACCCACGAAACAACCTCAAACGCTCGATTAACAAGATTTACAGACAGCCTACTTTGTTCGATGTGGCTGATACGTTGCGGCTCGACCCTCGGCAACAGTCAGTATTAGGGGACAATAACGGTAACGGGTAAGGGCCGGGCAACAAAAAAGGCCGGGGGAACCACCCGGCCGGAGAGCCGGAGGAACCACCCGCCCGACTCTGCTCAAACCAGATACCGGAATAGTATCTGACACGGCAAACTTACTTAATTCGGGTGTTTCGGTTGTTTCCGTTGTAAAAAAGAAACTTTGCCGTTTGCTAATAAAAATATTCCTGTTTCGTCCGTAACTGCTCTAAACCGTCCGTAAACCCGTCCGCAATACAAAATTGTGAATAGTAAATAGTTGAATTACAGAGAATTATATCCAAAAGTGGGGGTCCTGGTTGGCCCACAAACCCCCATTTGCCGTTGGCAGGTGGGGGTTTGTTTTTTTAAGGCATCCGTCGTAAATCGCTGGGCATCACGCACAGGCCGACGCCCACCTGGGCCCGGCCTCAACCTAATCGACAAACGAAAAATGACCCTCAAAACTATTGATACCGGCTTCTTCAAACTCGACGGGGGAGCCATGTTCGGTGTTGTGCCGAAACCCCTCTGGAATAAACTCAACCCGGCCGATGCTCAAAACCGCTGTACCTGGGCCATGCGCTGCCTGCTCGTGGAGACAACCGATACCGACGGACGCCCTCGGCTTGTGCTGGTTGATACGGGTCTGGGCGATAAGCAGGACGACAAATTCTTCGGGCACTATGAGCCCCACCACGGCGACGGCCCCGATAAGGCCGAGCTGATTGCTTCCATTCGGCGGGCGAGCTATTCGGAAGCTGATATTACGGATGTATTGCTCACGCACCTGCACTTCGACCATGTGGGCGGGGCCATTCGGCGCGTGGCCGATCGCCTGGAGCCTACATTCGGCAACGCTACTTACTGGACCCACAGCGCCCATTGGCATTGGGCCACGCACCCCAACCCGCGTGAGAAAGCGTCGTTTCTGAAAGAGAATATTCTGCCGCTGGAAGAAAGCGGGCAGCTTCGGTTTCTGGATGAAGGCGGGCTGCCTTTATCCGGTATGGATCTGGTATATGTAGATGGACATACCGAGAAGATGGCCCTGCCGAAGCTTACCGTAGGGAACCAAACGGTGTTGTATTGCGCCGACCTGATTCCGTCGGCGGGGCACGTGCCCTTGCCTTATGTGATGAGTTATGATGTGCGGCCCCTGCTCACAATGGACGAAAAAGCGCGGGTGCTTACCCAGGCCGCGGCCGAAAACTGGGTACTGATGTTTGAACACGACCCCGTAACGGAAGCCGCTACCGTGGAGAAGACCGAAAAAGGGGTTCGGGTTAAAGATAAAGGCCCGCTCTCAGCGTTTATAGGGTGAGCAACCGGGCTTGTGTAAAAGCCTGGGCTCAACAAACCACTCACGTACGATTCGTTTATGGAGATAGGTCTGGTTTTGTCGGGTGGGGGAGCCCGTGGTATCGCCCATCTGGGTGTTATGAAAGCCCTCAATGAACAGGGGATTACCATTAGTCGGATTGCCGGCACCAGTGCGGGGTCTATTGCCGGAGCGTTGTTTGCCAACGGCTACACTCCCGAGGAGAGCCTTAAAATTGTCGAGTCATCGTCGTTTACGAAGTATCTGCGGCCCGCCTGGAACCGAATGGGCTTGCTCCGGATTGACACCGCCATTGATCTCTACCGGCAGTATTTACCGCACGACCGGTTTGAGCGTTTACAAATTCCGTTGCACGTAGCGGCCGTTGATCTGAATGAGGGTGATTTGGACGTGTTTGAGTCGGGTGAACTGATCCGGCCGGTACTGGCGTCCTGCTGTTTGCCGGGCATTTTTGAGCCGATGCTGATTAACAAGCGGCAGTACGTAGACGGTGGTGTGCTGAATAACCTGCCGGTTGAACTGATCGAAAACAAGGTCGACATTGTGCTGGGTTCGCACTGCAACCCGTTTGGGCTGACTAAGCCAATTACATCCATGCGTGGGGTGATTGAGCGGAGCCTGATTCTGGCGGTGCAGAGCAAAACAAAAGAACGATTTGCGAAGTGTAATGTCTTGATTGAGCCGCCCGAGTTAGCTAATTACGGCTTGTCGGATATAAAACGAGCCCGCGAATTGTTCCGAATTGGCTATCAGCATACCAAAGGAATGGCCCGCCAGATTGAGAAACAGATGCAGGCTTTGGCCTAACGAAAAACCCAGCTCACCGGCTGGGTTTTTTGTTGGGGTACCTGAGGTCGAAGTAAACGTCCGAAGTGGGACTACTTACTCAATCCTGTATGAAGGGTTGTTCATTGTGGGAAAAGTACAATCATGATGCGATTTTGAGAGATTTCTGTTGCCTTTTATGACCTATAAGAATGAGTAATTTTACTATAAGAAAATTTAATAACTGTTGGTTATAATGTAAATAAAGTAAAATAAAATTTGGCAAATGTTGATTTAATGAAATATAATTAGGTAAGTTTTTTGATTAGGCAAAATATTGCATTGTATGTATCTGCTCCTATTTTTGCAGGAATTCTACTTGTATTCTTCAATCTCAAACAAACTGTTCTTATGAGGAAAACTCTACTGGTGAGCCTACTGGTGTTATGCTCACTCTGGGCCTGGGCTCAGGAGAGAATCGTCACCGGTCAGGTCATTTCGGCCGACGACGGGGCGCCGATGCCGGGGGTATCGGTCGTTTTGAAAGGCTCCACAAAAGGGTCGAATACCGACGCTTCGGGGAATTATTCAATTAGTGTTCCTCAGAAGGGCGGGCGGCTTGTCTTTAGCTTCGTGGGCTCGGCCTCGCAGGAAGTCGAGGTGGGTAATCAGACCAAAATTGATATCAAGCTTGTTTCCGACAGCAAGGAGCTTGGCGAAGTGGTTGTAACGGCGCAGGGTCTTGTTCGGGAGAAGCGGGCACTCGGTTATGCCGTGAATGCCGTTGATAAAAAATCAATCGAAGACCGGCCGCAGGCCGACGTGGGTCGGGTACTGCAAGGTAAAGTACCGGGTGTGAACATCACGGCAACGTCGGGTGTGTCGGGTACGGGTACCAACATTACCATTCGTGGCTATTCGTCGATTACGGGTTCGGTACAGCCTTTGTTTGTGGTCGACGGGGTTCCGTTTAACTCAAGCACCAACACGCGGGGTGGTTTTACCAGCGGTGGTCAGACCTCATCGAGCCGGTTTTTGGACCTTGACCCTAACAACATTGAAAACATCACGGTACTGAAAGGCCTGGCGGCTACGGTAACCTACGGTGATCAGGGCCGGAACGGGGTAATTCTTGTGACAACTAAGAACGGTAGCAAGAAAGCCCGCAAAACCGAATTTACGGTGACGCAGTCGTTCTTTACCAACACAGCGCATCTGCCCAAGTATCAGAACGACTACGTGGGTGGTTTTCAGCAAAACCTCGGTTATTTCTTCAGTAACTGGGGCCCTACGCTTGATGAAGCCCGTATTTACCCATCGCAGAATACCAACACGGCTCTCACCAATCACCCGTACGCGTTTTTGTCGGTAGCAGCTACGCGGGCGGCCATGGCCCCCTATGTGGCTTCGGTGAGCCCATACACTATGCAGGTGTTCCCTAATAACGTGAGCGACTTTTTCCGCACCGGCAACATCTCGAACACGGGTCTGAATATTTCGGGCGGTGGGGAAAAGGTGAGCTACAACGTGTCGGTGGGGTATAACAATGAGCAGGGCTATATTCCAGAGAATGGCCTGAAGCGCTTAAACCTCGGCTTGGGTCTGAATGCCCAAATGAGCAAGCGGCTCACCATGCAAACGTCGATCAACTTTGTCAATACGGATCAGTTTTCGCCACCGCTCAGCTCAGGAACAGGTAACAACGCCAATGATTTCCCCTCGGTACTGGCCAACGTAATGTACACGCCCCGGCAGGTCGACCTGATGGGATGGCCTTACGAGAATCCGGTAGATGGCAGCTCGGTGTATTTCCGGAGCGGCAACGATATTCCGAACCCCCGCTGGGTGTTGGCCAACTACAAAACGACGGGCGTGGTAAACCGGATTTTTGCCTCTAACACGGCTACCTACGATTTCGGCAACGACTTGACGCTGTTGTTCAAAACGGGTCTGGATACCTACGACGAGACCCAGGACTTTATGATCAACAAAGGGGGCGTGCAGCTGGTAAATGGTCTGTACAACACCGTTAATTTCAAGAATACCATTTGGGACAACACCGCCATTCTGTCGTACAGCAAAGCGCTGACCGACAAGCTGAGTGTGTCGGCTAAAGTGGGCGGTAACCTGCGGAACGACCGGTTGAGCGTGTTCAACATGAACAGCCAAAACCAACTGGCCCGTAACCTGTTCCGGCACAATAACTTCATTGATAACGTGTCGTTTAACCGGACCGAAGAACAAACCCGGATGGGGGTTTTCGGAGAAGTTACGGCTGATTTCAACAACTACCTGTTTTTGAATTTCGCTGGCCGGAACGACTGGACCTCGACCGTAGAGAAGGCTAACCGCCGGATTTTCTATCCTTCGGGCAGTATTTCGTTCGTACCTACCACGGCCTTCAACGGGCTGTCGTCGGGGTTCATGAACTTCCTCAAACTGCGGGCTGGTGTGGGTACGTCGGCTGGTTTCCCGAGCCCCTACAACACGCGTAACATCCTGGCACAGAATGCCCGGGGCTGGCTCAATGCCGCCGGTGCACCGGTGCAAACACACTCGGTCGATAACACCCTGGGTAACCCTAACCTGAAGCCTGAGTTGCACACTGAATACGAGTTGGGTGCTGAAGGGAAATTCCTCAACAACCGGGTAAGCGTTGACCTGACCCTGTACCGTCGGATTACGCGTAACCTGATTACCAACGCTCCGCTCGATGCCGCTACGGGCTTTACCGGAACTACCATCAACATCGGTAAGATTCGGAATCAGGGTATCGAACTGAACCTGACGGCTAATCTGGTGCGGCGAGGGGCCTTCAGCTGGGATGCAACCGGTGTGTTCAGCCGCAACGAACCACTCGTGATGGACCTCGGCGGTACGTTACAGGAAGTACAGATCACAGGTTTTGCCGGTTTAGGTAACTTCGCGGTGGTGGGTAAGCCCTTCAACATCATCAAAGGAACGGGTTACCGCCGGAACGATCAGGGGCAGTTCCTGATCGACGGACAGGGGTATCTGCAAACCACCACTACCCCAATTGTCTTGGGCGACCCGAACCCGGCCTTTACCACGAGCCTGATCAACGAGCTGAGCTACAAAGGCTTGTCGTTCAGTATGATGTGGTCGTACCGGCATGGCGGAGCCATGTACTCATCGTCGGCCGGTGCCCTGATGGGACGGGGTCTGACGTATGATACGGGCCTGAAAAATGGCTATGACCGCGCTCAAACGTACATTTTCCCCGGTGTGAAAGCCGACGGGCAGCCCAACGATATTCAGATTACGGCATCTGACGTAGGCTTCAATAACCTCTATTTCTTCGGCGACGAAGGCCGTATGTACGATGGATCGACCATCCGTTTGCAGGAAGTGTCGCTGGCTTACCAGCTGCCCAAAACGCTTATCGGTAAGCTGGGTATCAAAGGGGCTTCGGTTGCCCTGACTGGTAACAACCTCTGGTACCGGGCACTGCACTTCCCTCCGGGCCTCAACTTCGATACGGATAACCTGGGTCTGGGGGTAGGTAACGGCCTCGGTTTCGAGTTCCTGACGGGGCCAAGTGCACGCCGGTTGGGCGGTACGCTTAAACTGACGTTCTAACCGATACCTCTTGGGAAGAGACCTAATTAACAGACTTAAAAATCATTGCAAACGATGATCAAATCCATAAAACTGTTTGTGCTGGCGTTGTGTACGGTGCTCATTAGTTCCTGCGAACTAGACCTGCTCGACAACCCCAATGCCGTAACGGCCGCAAACACCGATATTAATTACCTGCTCAGTCAGGTTGAGTTGACGTATGCCGGGCACTTCAATCAGCTCAGTGACCCCGGTATGCGCCTTACCCGGATGCTTAATCAGGGCGCGGCTATTTACGACAACGCCGTGACGCCCATTAGCAACGACGGAACCTGGACGACTGCCTACGCGGGCCTCCTGAATGACGTGAAAGCCCTGATTCCGTTGGCCGAAAAAGGCGAACTGTTTGTACATGCCGGTATTGCCCGCACGCTACGGGCGTCGGCGTTGGCTAACATGGTGGATGCCTTCGGCGATATCCCATACACGGAGGCCCTCAACTCGGAGAACTTCAACCCCAAAATCGACGGCGGAGCGGCCATCTATACCGCTGCCATCGCTGATCTGGATGAAGCCATCAAGAATTTCAGCGCCACGTCGAAAGGGGGTGCTACCGGCGATCTGTTCTACGGCGGCACACCCGACAGCTGGATTCGGGTGGCTAACACCATCAAGCTGAAAATGCTGCTGAACCGGCGCCTTATTGATAAGGCGGGGGCTACCTCGGCTATCAACGCCCTCATCACCGGTGATAAACTCATCAGCACAGCCGCGCAGAACTTCTCGTTCAAGTTTGGCTCGAACCTGACCAACCCCGACACGCGCCACCCGCGTTATGCCGGGCAGTACTCGCCCACGGGTGGTGGCGACTACCAGTCGAACTCATATATGGGCGTGATGCACGACAGCAAAGGATTCCCCGATCCGCGCATCCGGTACTATTTCTACCGGCAGGTAACCCGCAACACGGCCGACGTGAACGAACTCCGGTGCATCACGAACCAGAAACCCGCTCACTACGGCCCGAATGATGTGTTCTGTCTGCCCACCATGATTGGTTACTGGGGCCGCGATCACCTCAGCAACGAGGGTATTCCACCAGATGGTTTGCGCCGTACGGCCTGGGGCTTGTATCCAGCCGGTGGTTCGTTCGACAACGACGCGGGGCGTCCGGTAACGCTGGGTGCCGGTGCTGGTGGCGCGGGTATCCACCCGATCATGATGCGCTCATTTGTTGACTTTATGCTGGCCGAATCGGCTCTGACGCTCGGAACCTCGGGTTCACCCCGCGCCTTGTTACGCTCGGCAATCGAAAAATCGATGGCTGATGTGCGGGCTCTGGCGATGGGCTCAACGGAGGCTGGTAAGATCAGCACCTTCGAAACCGACCAGAAAATTGTGTGGGCCGATCAGGTGACGCGCTACGTGAACAAGGTACTGGCTGATTACGATGCCGCTACCACCGACGATGCCCGTCTGAACATTATTGCTACCGAATACTGGCTGGCCCTGTACGGCAACGGTGTTGAGGCTTACAACCTTTACCGGCGTACCGGTAAGCCAGCCAATCAGCAACCGGCGCTGGAAGCTAACCCCGGTCCGTTTGTACGGTCATACTACTACCCAACTTCGTTTATTACCCGGAACTCAAACGCCAAGCAGAAGCCGAACGTGACGGTACCCGTTTTCTGGGACAACAACCCGGCTGGTTTTGTGAAGTAATCCGTACTGTAAACGCAAACTTTGAATCAAAAGAACATGAAATACATCCATACATTTTGGGTAATGTTGCTGGTGATGGTTGTGGCCACCTCCTGCAAGACCGAGATGATCGAACGCATTGATGAGTTTAGTCTGGAACAGGGTGGGTATATGCGTACCGTGACCCCGTTCCCGGTTGCTGCATCGACGTTTAGCGTCAGCAAAGCCAACATGGGCGGCACCCGGATGCAGCTTGTGGCTGAGGCCGTAACCCCCGATATGGGCGCCTTATTTGCCTCGTACGACTTGTCGATCCGGTTTGTGGGCGTAGGGGCCAATGCGAACAAAACGACTACGTACGCTCCCCTGCGGTCGATTCCGGCTTCTGCCTACGCCAAAGACCCCACTACCGGCTATCCACGGGCTACCATCACGGTGACCGGTACCGAAGCGCTGACCGCAACCAAGCTGACAGCGGCCGACGTAGCGGCCGGTGATCGGTTTGAAATTACGGCCGTGATGAAGCTAACTAACGGCAAACAGTTTACAGCCGCTAATACCGGGGCAAACATCACGGGTGGGGCTTTTTACAGCTCGCCGTTCTTTTATCGCCTGAATATCGTGCAGTAAGCTGCCCCTGATTTGCTTACCGAGACCCTACCGGATGGCCATACTGGCTGCCCGGTAGGGTCTTTTGCTTTGAGCCTGTAAACGGTAACGGTTTATCTGTGTAATTATCCTCAGTGAACGAACCATTGATTAGGGGAATGGTGACTCATTGGCCGTTTCAACAAGTTGCAGCAGAATGTTGTCGGCTGTCGAATGAGGTCAAACCAGTGAAGCGGCTTTAACTATAAGGCTTCAAAGAAGTTAATAAAAATGACTGACTGGAAAAATAACGGACAAAAGCGGGTAGAGCAGCGAAAAAGTGGCTTGAAATGGCTGAAAAAGTGCAACAACGTTCAATTTGACGTGTCTTTTCTGAGAGTTACAGGCTTTAAGTAGAATTACACGAATTGCCTTAAATGCAGAAAGTCTATAAAGTTTTACAAACAATCTGTATTAAGAAATGGTAAAGAAATAATTTTGCGACCTGTCAAGTAAATACAAACAATCAATATAACTAATTATCCATGAGACACCTTCTATTTGTCTTATTGGCGTTGTGGGGACTATCGCAGAGCCCTGCATATGCTCAAGACCGACGGGTAACCGGAAAAGTTACCGATGCTACCGATGGCGCTCCGATTCCGGGGGCAACCGTACTCGTGAAAGGCACGACGCGGGGCACCCAAACCGACGCCCAGGGTAACTACACCATTCAGGTGCCAAACACCGGCACAACGCTGGTGTTCAGCTTTGTTGGGACTACCAGCCAGGAAGTTACGATTGGCACCCGCTCACAAATCGACGTTCGTTTGTCGAACGATGCCCGTTCGCTCAACGAAGTGGTGGTAGTTGGTTACGGTACGCAACAGGCGCGCGACGTAAAAGGCTCTATTGCCTCGATCAAAGCGGCCGACCTGAACAACGTACCGGTACAAACCTTCGAGCAGGCACTTGCCGGCCGGGCGCCGGGTGTACAAGTTACCCAGAGCAGTGGTAAACTGGGTGCCGGTCTGCAAATCCGGGTGCGGGGAGCCGCATCAATCTCGGCGGGTAACGACCCCCTGTACGTAGTGGATGGTATCCCCATTACGTCGCAGGACGGAAGCACCTCGACAACCGAGCCATACAGCCCTCTGGCTGATATTGACCCGAACGATATTGAGAGTATCGATATCCTGAAAGATGCTTCGGCGTCTGCTATCTACGGTTCGCGGGCCAGCAACGGGGTTGTGCTTATCACCACCAAAAAGGGCCGCGCCGGCCGTACCAACGTAAACATTGGTTATTACACGGGTATCACGAAGGCGACCAAGTTGCGTCAGTTCCTCAACCGCGATCAGTATATCGAGCTGTTCAGCGAGGCTGCTACCAACATGGGTTACGACCCAGCCGAAGAGTTCGACGGTGCGGGCATCGACATCACATCGACTACCGACGAGCGTTGGTCAGAAGCCGCTTTCCGGCAGGGTTCGGTCAACCAGTTTAACTTTAACCTGAGTGGGGGTAGCGAGAAAACTCGCTTCTACCTGAGTGGGGCTACCAACCGGCAGATTGGTATGATCAAGGCGAACGACTTCGGCCGGAACAACATCCGTCTGAATCTCGACCACACGGTGAGCGATCGTCTGTCGCTGGGGGCAAGCTTTGCCATTTCGCGTTCGATCAACAACAAGACTGCCGACGATAACGCGTTCTCGAACCCCGTACAGTTGAACGCCCTGCCGCCGTTGCAGCCTGCTTTTGACCCCGCCACGGGCGAACTGAACCGCCGGACGCTGTATTACAACGCCCTGATCGAAGTGACCGACGCCTTCAACCGGGCTACCAGCTACCGCTCATTCGGTAACCTGAACGGAACGCTACGTTTGGCCAAAGGACTCAACTTCCGCACTGAATTCGGGTATGACCTGCTGAACCTGCAGGAGGAAATTTACCGCACCCGTCGGACCGAAGACGGTGCCCCCACAGGTTACGGCTACCAGAACCAGCTGCGCAACATCAACTGGACAACCAACAATACCTTTAACTACAACAACTCGTTCGGCGACCACGCCATCGACGCGTTGGCGGGTATCACGTACCAGGAAAGCGACATTCAGAACGTGAATGCTACGGGTCGGGGTTTCCCCAACGATCAGTTTACGAAACTGGCCAGCGCGGCCCGGATTATTGGTGGTAGCTCAACCCAAACGGGCTACAGCATTCTGTCGTACATTGCGCGGGTCAACTACCGCTTCCGCGACCGGTACCTGTTGGGTGTGTCGGGTCGTATCGACGGTAGCAGCCGTTTCGGTGCCGAAAACCGCTACGGGGTGTTCCCATCGGTATCGGCTGGCTGGATCATCAACGAAGAGTCGTTCCTGCAAAACAATACGACCATCAGCCTGCTCAAGTTGCGGGCCAGCTACGGTCTGACGGGTAACTCTGAAATTGGCAACTTTGCCTCACGCGGGCTGTACTCTGCCGTATTCTATGCCGATCAGGCGGGTATTATCCCTTCGCAACTGGCTAACCCCCAGCTGGGTTGGGAAACCACGGCTCAGTTCGACGTAGGGCTTGAGTTTGGTTTGCTGCGCAACCGCATCAACGGTCAGATTGATTTTTACAATAAAGACACGCGCGATCTGCTTCTGAACCGGCCGCTGCCGGGCATCAGTGGCTACACGACCATCGCTCAGAACGTGGGTAGCCTCCGCAACCGGGGTGTCGAGTTCAGCATTACGTCGCAGAATACCACCAAGGCATTCCGCTGGTCGACTAACTTCAACATTGCCGTAAACCGCAACAAGGTAACGCAGTTGAATGGTCAGCCAATTGAGCCAGGTTCGCGTTTTCTGGGTCGGGTAGCCGTGGGCGAGCCCCTGGGCTATTTCTACGGCAAGAAGTTCCTCGGTGCTGATCCGCAAACGGGTGATGCTATCTACGAAGGAGCCGATGGGAAGCCAACCAACAATTACGCGGCTGCTCCGAACATGAAAGTGGGCGACCCGAACCCGGATTTCATTGCGGGTTTGACCAACAACTTCTCGTACAAGGGCTTCGACCTGAGCGTACTGCTCCAGGGCGTGTTTGGCAATGATCTGTACAACGTGGCTGGTTTCTTCCAGTCGGTCAATGGCGATTACTTCGACAACCAGACCGTCGATCAGATGAACCGCTGGCAAAAGCCCGGCGATATTACCATGGTACCCCAGGCTCGTTTGTACGAGGGCAACGGGGCGGGTGTATCGTCGCGCTGGGTGCAGGATGGTACGTTTGTGCGCGTGAAAACGGCATCGTTGGGGTACACCATCCCATCGTCATTGCTCCGCAAAGTGTCGATGCAGTCGGCGCGGGTGTATGTGTCGGGTCTCAACCTGTTCACGTTTACCAAATACACGGGCTACGATCCGGAGGTGAACACACAGTACTCAGCCACGTCGAACCAAAACGCCAACGTGACGCTGGGACACGATTTCTACACCCCACCCCAGCAGCGGACTATCACGTTTGGTATCAACATCGGGTTCTAGGCCAGAGCTGACTAAGACAGACATTTAAGCCATGAAAAAAACATTCGTATATATCTGTACCGCTCTGATGCTGGGCCTTACTGCCTGCGACGAACGGCTCGACATTCAGCCGCAGCAGAGCATCGATGCGGCTCAGGCGCTCAGCACCGAGCAAGACCTGCAAAGCGCCATTATTGGGGCGTATGGTCAATTGGGCAGCGGTGCCCTGTTTGGTACCAACTTCAACCTGCTGGCTGAGCTTCAGGGTAGCGAAGGCTACATTACCTGGCGGGGTACGTTTGTTAGCTTCCGTGAGGTAGCCAACAAAACAATGACCTTTGCCAATGCCGAAGCGGGCCGCACCTGGCTCACGGGCTATCAGGCCATCAGTACGGTCAACAACGTACTGGCTAACCTGAGCAAATCGACCAACGAAGCTACGCGCAAGCGGATTGAGGGCGAAGCTCGGTTTATCCGGGGCACCGTGTTGTTTGAGCTGGTGCGTTACTACGCCCTGCCCTGGGGTGCTACAACGGGCAACAGCCATCCGGGTCTGCCCCTGGTGCTGACGCCTTCAAACACCGTCGATCAGGCCAATACGCAGGTTCCGCGCTCGACCGTGGCTCAGACCTACGCGCAGGTGATCGACGACCTGACCAAAGCCGCCGGGTTGCTGCCTAACGACAATGGTACCCGGGCCGATAAGTTTGCGGTGTTGGCGTTCCTGTCGCGGGTGTACCTGCAACAGGGCGATTATGCCAAGGCGCTCGATGCCGCCAATCAGGTAATTGCGTCGGGTAACTACCGGCTGAACCCCGGTGTATCGGCAGTGTTCCGGAACCGGAATACGAGCGAGAGCATTTTTGAGCTCCAGCAAAACGACCAGAACAACGCCGGTACCAGCAACGATGGTCTGACGACGTTCTACGCCAGCCTTCCGGTCGATGGATCGGCGGTAGGTCGGGGCGACGTACAGGTGAACAATGCGTTTGTAAATTCATACGCAGCTACCGACGCCCGCCGGAACGAACTGTTCTACATCGGTTTCAAAGGAACCAACCGCTACTACACGGCTAAGTTTACCGATTTTGGGGCCAATATTCCCATTATTCGTCTGGCCGAAATGTTGCTGGTGCGGGCGGAGTGTAACCTGCGCCTGAACTCGGCCGTAGGGGCAAGCCCAGCCGCCGACCTGAACGCTGTACGTACCCGCGCGGGCCTGGCACCCATTGCCACTCCGACGCTGGCCAACGTATTGCAGGAGCGTCAGCTCGAACTGGCGTTTGAAGGTCTGCGGATTCACGATCTGAAGCGTCTGCGGCAGAGCACAGGTAACTATGCCTGGAACTCACCCTCGCTGGTATTCCCGATTCCGAAGCGGGAAATCGACGTGAACCCCGCCCTCACGCAAAACGAAGGCTACTAATGGAATTGAGCGAATGAGTGATTGGGCGATTTTTGTACTGAGAAAAATAGGTTTTATAGATATGCCCAACAGCATTAACCATTTGCGATACATTTAGGGTTAAGACTCGTCAGAAGCTGGCGGCTGGGATTATTCCGGCCGCCAGTTTTGTTTTTAGGCCGTTGGCCCGGTAGGGTGGGGATTCTAAACGCTTACTTCGCAGATCCGTTAAACCATTCAATACCCAACCGACTCTAAGCGTTACTAACAGAAAGTAGGTGTGGTTTTTGGGAAAGTTATTCGTGTTTTACAGCGTTAAAAACCAGAACCGAAACCGGCTTAATCAGTAAACACAGCTATGATGAAAACGCGACTTCTTTTAGCCCTGTTGCTCTCGGTATGGATTGGGAGCGGGGCGTGGGCACAGTCTGTTCAGTACACCACTGAGCAGCCCCGGGTCGATGAAGCCAACGACCCGGATGTGATTATTCAGCGCGTTGAGCTGACGAGTCAGTACACGATCATTTACATGCGGTACCGGTCGTCGAAAAAGTCGATGTTCCCCCGAAACACGCCCCGGCGATTGCCTTTCCCCTTGCCCAAAGATCTGGAGGGATATGAACAAGCGAACAGCAATACGATTACGTTTGTGGCTTCGGCACGGCTGTACGTGAATCAGGGCGAGAAAGCATTTAAGTTTATCCGTGCTGAGAATATTCCGGTGGAACGCCAACCAAACGATCGTCGTCGGGATGTCGAAGCCGGTGAACGGGTTGATTTTGTGGCGTATTTTGAGCGTATTACGCCCGGCTACGAGGTATTTGATCTCTTTGAGTGTAGCGACCGGAACCGGCCCGGCCAAACCTGTTTCAACTTCTGGGGGGTGCACATAACCAACCCAGCAAAGCAAAACCGCACTCCGCCCGCTCGTGTGCCCGATGTGCAGACCCGGCGTACTCCTCCGCCTGCTACCCCTACAAAGCCAGCCCCGGCCCCCAAAGTAGAGCCGACGCCCGAGCCAGAACCCATGCCAGCTCCGGCGCCTTCGGTATCGATGAAGGGAACCGTGCGTGATGCCAAAACGAAGAAACCGCTGGTAGCTACGGTCACGTACCAACTGTTGTCGGGGGCAGAGTCGGACGGGAATAATTCGGCCGATTCGGTACTGAGTGGCCGGTTGGCGGGTAATTATCAGATTGCCGCGGAGCCGCTGTCGGTGTATGCTGTTACGGCCAAAGCGAAGGGGTATTTCAGCCAAAGCGACACCTTGACGGTGACTAAAGCCGACAAGCTGCGCGATTTTGACCTGGTGCCCATTGAAGCTGGCACGAAGGTGACGCTGAAAAATATCTACTTCAACGTTTCGAAGTTTGACCTGAAACCTGAGTCGTTCCCCGAACTGGATCGGCTGGTGCAACTGATGCGCGAGAATCCCGGTATGAGTATCCGGCTCGAAGGCCATACAGATACCGTGGGCGATTTCGACGCGAACGTCGAACTGTCGCGCAACCGGGTGAACGAGGTGAAGGCCTATCTGGTGCGCAAAGGCATTGCTGCGGCCCGAATCGAGACGATTGGATATGGTCCCTCACGGCCGATCAACACCAACCGGGGGCTGAAAGAACGACCCGAAAACCGGCGGGTAGAATTGGTGATCACGAAGTCCTGAACAATGTGTGGGGGCTGGGGTTTTCTCTTTCAGGTCTCGCCGGTTCCGAACCGGATGCTGAACCGGGCGACCCTGGCCCCTCAACGTGAAACCAACTTTCCATCTCGACGTCGTACTCGACGCCATTGCCCATGCGGTAGCACCCTTCCCTAAGGCTGCCATGTTTGAACTGGCTGAGCGGGGGTACAATACCCTGTTCGAACAGCTTATTTCCTGTATTGTCTCAATCCGAACTCTCGACGAAACCACCATTCCGGTATCCTTGCGCCTTTTTGAAGTGGCCCGGACCCCGGCACAACTGGCCACACTGACCGTCGAACAGCTAACCGAACGACTCTACGGCACTACCTACCCTGACCAGAAAGCGTACACTCTGCTCGGTATTGCTCGCCGGGCTCTCGATGAGTTCGACGGGCAGCTACCTGCCGATTTTGACGTGCTGACTTCGCTCAAGGGTGTGGGGCCTAAATGTGCCAATCTGGCGCTGGGCGTGGCTACGGGGCAGGCGGCTATCAGCGTCGATGTACATGTGCATCGGGTGGTGAACCGCTGGGGCTATGTGCAGACGAAGCAACCTGAGCAAACCCTGAAAGAACTGGAACACAGGGTACCCCGCGAACGCTGGATTGACGTGAATCGGTTACTGATGCCGTTTGGGAAGCATATCTGTACGGGCAACTTACCCAAGTGCTCAACCTGCCCGGTATTAGCCTACTGCGAACAGGTAGGGGTGGAGCGGCATCGGTGAATCGAGCGCCCCTAGCCGGATTTACGGACTGTTTTCTGTATTACTTCGTACCTAACGCGAGTTATGAATAGGATACGCCGTACATGTTTATCTCACAAATAGTTGCTGGCGCGTGGGCCTTCGACAGGCTCAGGCTGACTATAAGCTTGAGTGTTGCCAGTCAGCCTGAGCCTGTCGAAGGCCCACGCGCCAGCTATTTTCCACAACTCATAAATGAGGCTCAATTAGGGCAAATAAGAGAGATAGTGGCTCTGCCGGGAATCGAAGGCGAACGCGCCCCCGGCCGGATCTAGCGTTTGGAAAACGCTTATTGGGTAAAGTGGTGGCTCTGCCGGGAATCGAACCCGGATCTAGCGTTTAGGAAACGCCTATTCTATCCGTTGAACTACAGTGCCATAAAAAACCTGCAAGGTTTTAAAAACCTTACAGGTTGGATGCAAAATTGAGCAAAAAAGGGCAGTTCAGCAACTATGCTTCCGTCGTTGCTCCCTCTAGGCCGTAGCCGTCTCCCTCCTCGGTAAAGTCGGTCAGCGGAATATCGAGCCAGTTGGGGTAAATCTGGTAATGCCGTTCGCGAACCAGCTTATACAGCAAATCGCGCAGCTCCTCAATGTTCTCCCGAGTCTGGGCCGAGATAAACACCACATTGTCGGCTTTCTTCGTCAGATACGTCTTTTTAAGGTATTCCAGAGCCGTTTTTTTGCGGGTGGAAACCGCCAATGGCTCGTCGCCTTCTTCATCGTATTCAGGGGCCCACTCTTCTTTCGGGACAAACTGATCTACTTTGTTGAAGACCAGAATAGTCGGTTTTTCGGCGGCTTTGATGTCGGCTAGAGTCGCGTTGACAACCTCAATATGCTCCTCAAACGAAGGGTGCGACACATCGACCACGTGCAGCAGAATATCAGCTTCGCGTACCTCATCGAGCGTCGATTTAAACGACTCGATCAGCGTTGTGGGTAGTTTTCGGATAAATCCAACCGTATCGGTCAATAGAAACGGGATGTTGCCCAGAACCACCTTCCGCACCGTTGAGTCGACGGTAGCAAACAGCTTATTTTCGGCAAACACATCGGTTTTGGCCATTGTCCGCATCAGGGTCGATTTGCCCACGTTGGTGTACCCTACGAGCGATACCCGCACGAGCCGGTCGCGCTCTTTCCGGCGGGTTTGACTCTGTCGGTCAATCTTCTCCAGTTTTTCCTTCAGAAACGCGATTCGGTCCTGCACAATCCGGCGGTCCGTTTCGAGTTCTTTCTCACCGGGTCCGCGCATCCCCACGCCCCCTTTCTGGCGGCTTAAGTGGGTCCACATACGGGTTAGGCGCGGGTACATGTACTGGTACTGAGCCAGCTCGACCTGCACGCGGGCCTGCGCGGTTTGCGCCCGCATCGAGAAAATATTCAGAATCAGCAAACTCCGGTCAAGAACCTTGATATCCTTAAACGTCGCTTCGAGGTTGCGCACCTGCGCGGGGGTCAGGTCATCATCAAAAATGATGGTGTCGACCGGGTTATCGATAATATAGGTCTGAATCTCTTCGAGTTTCCCCTTGCCCACAAACGTTCGGGTATCGGCCCGTTCGAGTTTTTGGGTAAAGGTTTTCTTGGTAACAATCCCGGATGTTTCGGCCAGGAACGCTAATTCGTCTAAGTATTCCTTCGTCTGTTCGGAGGTTTGCTTTTGGGTAACCAAAGCAACCAGAACAGCGGTTTCAGCCGGGCCGCCAGTGAATTGTTTTTGTGTTTCAATCATATAGAAATAACGGGTCTATTTTTGTAAAAGTTTCTGACATGAATGGCACGCGGATAACACCGATTAAAAGGGAGTAGCACCTATTTTGATGGTGTTTATGACCCTTTCATTATCTGTTGGCATAGAGATAATACGGATGTGGAAATCCGTTTTTATCCTTTACATCCGTTTGTTCCGCGTTCCTATCACACCGTAACGGCTTTCCACCGGCCTCGGCGAAATACCACGATTGCACATATCGCCAGCAGCGACTCGCTGAAGGCCACCGACCAGAATACGCCCTCGGGGCCCCAATGTAGCCATTCGGCTAGGGCATAGGCGAGCGGAATCTCAATCAGCCAGAAGCACACAATATTAATCAGCGTTGGCGTGCGGGTGTCGCCTGCCCCGTTGAGCGCCTGCGTCAGCACCATGCCATACGCATAGGCTACGTACCCAAGGCAGAAAATCCGCAGGCACTGCACCGCTACAGCCACCACGGCGGGGTCGCGGTTGAAAATGCCTACCACCTCGGCCGCGAAGATGTAGAACCCGATGCCCACTAAAACCAGAAACACCATATTGCCAATGGCTGCCCGCCAGGCTGAGGTTTCGGCCCGGTCGGGTTGCCCCGCCCCCAGGTTTTGCCCAACCAGCGTAGCGGCTGCATTGGCTAACCCCCACGAGGGCAGAATGGTGAAAATCAGAATCCGAATCGCAATCGTGTACCCCGCCACGGCATCGCTCCCGAAGCTCGACACGAGCCGCGTCAGAAACACCCAACTTGCCGACCCGATCAAAAACTGAGCTGTTCCGCCTGCCGAGAGGCTCAGCAGATTCCGAATCAGGTCGGTGTTTGGGGTAAGGTCGGCCCGGCGCACCTGCACAATGCCGCCCCGGCGCGTCAGGGCAGCCAGTTGATACAGCGCACCCGACGCCCGCCCGATGGTGGTTGCCACCGCCGAACCCATTACGCCCAGTTCGGGGAATGGCCCCCAGCCGAAAATGAGCACCGGGCACAGCAGAATATTGATGCCATTGGCGAGCCACAGCGACTGCATGGCTACCGAGGCCATACCAGCCCCGCGCAGGCAACCACTCAGGGTATGCAAAAGCATAATGGCCGGGGCACTGGCAAAAATCATGCGGGTGAAACCGACCCCGTTGGCAATGAGCCGTTCACTGCCGCCCATGAGTCGCAAAATGGTTTCGGCCCACAAAAAGCCGGGAAGCCCCAGCGCAATGGCAGCTGTCAGCGAAATCAAAATAACCTGACCAATGGCCTGCTCGGCTCCGCGTGGATTGTTTTCGCCAATGCGCCGGGCTACCAGAGCCGTTGCGGCCGTACTCATGCCAATGGCAAGGGCGTACACTACCGTCAGTACCGACTCCGTCAGGCCGACGGTGGCAACGGCTTCGGTGCCAATGCGGGCAACAAAAAATACGTCGACTACGGCAAATAGTGATTCCATCACCATCTCCAGAATCATCGGTACCGATAGCAGAAAGATAGCCCGGTTGATGCTGCCCGACGTAAAATTGGTTTCTGTACCGCGCAATGCGGCCAGAAATAACTCGAAAAACTTAGTCATTGTGAAAAAGTCAGAAAGGCCGGACGTAGCCCGCTGGCTATCGGCAACCCATGAAAAAAAGAGAGGAGCCACCGCTGAGGGTGGTTGTCGGAGAGAAAAGAAAACCCGCTTGGGGCTTTAAGCAATTAGCTTCATGGGCATTGGCGACCCGCAGATACCGGGCGCAGTTTAGAGGTACAAAAGTAGGAAAAAGAAAATCCCTTTGTCAAGCCCAACTGAGTAAACGGGTGGTGTATTAGCTCGGTTCTTGAAACTAATAGATTGATAGTCTGTTGGTTGTGTATGGGTAAAAAGATGTTGTCTCTTGAGGGGTTAGCCGCGTGGATGGCCGAACTATTGCGTACTGAACGGTACACACCCGACGAAAAGGGGGGCGTTTTTCGGGCATCGGAGCGGCCGGTTGAGCGTTTGGGGCTGGCGCTTGAGCCCGTTGCTGAGATCGGTGAATGGGTAAGCCAACACAAGCTCGATGCTGTTTGGCTGCACCGACCGTGGCAGCTTCCGGTCGATGCCCTCCCGCCCGATGTGGGTGTTTTGGCGCACCACCTGCCGTTTGATGAAACGTTTACGATGGGCTACAACGTGGCTTTAGCCGAAGCGTTGGCGTTGGGGCCACTCGAAGAAATTGGCTACAAACAGGCTATAGACCCTGGTGGCTCTGAGCTGCCCCGACGGGCCATCGGCATGATAGCTGATTTCCGGGAGCCTCGTTTGTTGGGGGATGTAGCCGGGCAGATTCAAACCTGTTTCGGTGGGTGGGATGATTGGGTTGGTAACCCCGAAAAGCGGGTGAGTCGGGTGGCGGTGGTGGGTGCCATGACGCCAGCCCTGGTGCAGGAGTCCGCCGACCGGGGCGCAACCCTGTACCTGACTGGGCAGTACCGAAAAGCGGCCGAAGCCACCGTGCGGGCGAGTGGGATAGGCGTACTGGCCGTGGGGCATCACCGCAGCGAGCAATGGGGCCTGCGGGCCATGGCCGATGTGCTGGCAAGCCAACTTACGGTGGAGGTGAGCCTCGCGTGAGGTTGCGCCCGCTGGGTTGTGGATCAGGGTTATAACTTGTTCAGTTCGGCCTGTAGCATCGGTACCGAATCATGGTCGGGTTGCTGCCGTGAAATGGCGTCGCGGAGTTGTCGCTGAGCCTCGGTTCGCCGGCCGGCCCGGTTGAGGAGCCGGGCGTGCACGAGCACCGTACTGGGGTGGTTGTGCAGTTGCACCGCTCGCTCAGACCAACGCAAGGCCTGCGCTAAGTCTTTTTTATCAGCCGATTGCTCGGTTAAGTTGCGGGCGAGGTCGCATAGTTGCAGCGCCGTCAAACGCGATACCGCCGACCGGTCGGCTTGCGGGGTCGTTGTTGCGGTTGAGTCGGTTGATTGGGTCGCTACCCCCGAATCTATCCGTTGCGATTGGAGGTACGCAAGCGAATCGGCGCGGGCCAACTCCGTTGCGGTGCGGGTCATGAGCCGGGTTTCGGCAATTTTTTTGGCCAGAGCAATGTAGTGAGCCGGTAGCCGCGATGCCCGGTAAAATCGAAGCCGAACGTCGTCGGCCTCGCGCTCCAAAATGGCTTTTTGCTCAACGGGTGTTTTGGCCAAAGCTGGGTTTTGAGCCTGTTGGCGGGCGTTGATATGCTTGATGAGTTGTTCGAGCTGTACTTCGTCCTGACTTGCCACGGCATCCTGAAAATCAAACTGTTCGGCCCGGCTCAGGGCTTTGGTCAGACCGGGTAAGAGGGGTTGTTTGGCCGCTTGCCCCGCTACCGAAGTGGTTTGCCTGGCGAGCAGCAAATAAGCCTTGGTGTACGTGGTCGACAGGACATCGCTCAAAAACTTGATTTCATCGGCCGCAAGGGTATCGGCTTTGGGCAGGATTTTTACGTAATCGTCGAGTACGTCGGCGGTGGCCCGGTCGTATTCGGTTTGTTTGAGCAGCATACCCCGCAGGAATTTAGCCGAGCGCTCGCCCCGGTCGTATTCGGCATTCCAGATGGCCATTGTACGGGCCTCTTTGGCGTCGGAAATAGCTTTTTGGGCTTCGGCCAGAAACTTGTCGATCCCATTGTAGCCGATGGCCCGGTGCAGCAGTTTGCCGTCGGGCGTCAGAAACAGCGACGTCGGGTAGCCCTGTACCCCGTACCGTTTGGCAATGCTTTGTCCGTCGCCTTTTTCAGCGTCGAGTTTGTAGTTAACAAAGTGTTCGTTCATGCGGGAGGCCACCCGTGGGTTTGGGAATGCCTGCGACGTCATGAGTTTGCAGGGGCCGCACCAGGTGGTGTACACATCCACAAAAATGGGCTTGTTCTGGCGCTTGGCTTCACTCAAAAGTTGCCCCCAGGAGCCCTGAAAAAACCGAACACCATCGGCCATTGCGGTTAGCCCAGTGCTCAAAACAAACACACTCAGAAGTAAAAATCGACGCATGGGACTGAGATTACAGTTTACAGTTTGTGGTTTACAGTCTACGGTTTGCAGTTCACAGTTTGGGGTGCCCAACTTTCAACTATCACTAACGCTTAACCACCAACTCCTAACTCGTTTCAATTGCTGGCAGAAAGATACGAAACGTAGCCCCTACACCCGGCTCGCCAACGGCGGAAATATATCCACGGTGATTTTCGACGATGCGACGGCATATAGCGAGCCCAATCCCCGACCCATCGTGCCGACTCCGTGATTTGAGCCGCAAAAAAGCCTGAAATACCTGCTCGTCGCTGGTGCCCTCAAAGCCGGTCCCGTTGTCGCTCACGCTTATTTCATGGTACAGAGCCGTACCCGTTGGCTCGGCCTGCCCGGTTGTTTGTATGGCTACGTTGGGCAGCTCAGTGTACGGAATAAGGCGTGCCCTGATCTCAATCTCCGGCGTGATGCCCGCCCGCCGAAACGTGAGCGCGTTGGTGAGCAGGTTGAGCAGTAACTGGCGAATCTGCGCGCGGTTGGCCGTGAGCACCGGCAGTTGACCAATCGTAAGCCGTGCTCCACTCTGATGAATGAGCGGCCACAGGTCTTCGGTTGCCAACTCATTGATTAAAGCCGAAAGCTCGAACGACTCCATGTGCTGGGTTTGCGCACTCAAGCGTGAGTAAGCCAGCAGATCGTGCAGAAACATATCCATACGCCGGGCGGCCGTTTGTACGCGCCGGAGCACATCAATCCCGTCGGGCGGAAGTTTGTCGGAATACTGTTGTTGCATCAATTCGGTGAACGACAGAATCTTACGAAGCGGAGTGATGAGGTCACCGGAGGCTACCTGCGCAAATTGGCGGAGGTTCTCGCCCGAGCGCCGGAGGTCGAAATTGCTGATTTCGAGTTGCTCTCGCTGGGTTTGAAGGTCTGTAACGTCGAAGGCCGAGATAGTCAGCGAGTAGTTCAGGGGGGCAATGGCCATATCGTACTGCCGGTTTCCGAACGAAAAAATGGTTCGTTCGGGCATCCCTGACTGGAGCACCCGCTGACAGACGTCGAAAAAGGCGTTGCCGGAAACCGCCATGCCAATCGGCATGAACGTCTGGGTCATCCGGTCGAGGGCCGACAGGTTGAACCAGTGACGGGCTGTCTGGTTAGCGAGCGTCACCTGCAAATCGAGCAGGTCGCCGGTTTCGCTCAGTTCGGGCCGGAGGACCAAAATAGCACTTTGGGTGGTATTGAGGACTCGTTCGAGCAGGGCCGCCTGATCGTGTTGTTGTAGCTCGCGCTGTTTCTGTTCCGTTACATCGTTAAACGACTCGATAAGTACATCGCTGTAGCGGACAGTGCGGCTTTCGTACCAGCGGGTTTGGCCGTTGGGAAGCGTAAACGAGTTCAGAAACTGCGTTGGCTGACCAGTTTGGTAGGCTTCGAGCCACTTTCGGAACAGCAGACTCCCCTGAATGGTCGGGTAGAGTTCGAGCATCCGGTGGCCCAAGAGTTGCTCGGCCGATTTGCGGGCGAGTTGAATCGCGTGCTGGTTGACAAGCAGGTACCGGAAGTCGATAATAACACCGGAAGCATCGTGAACAGGCTCCAGGCAGGTCAGGCCCGTCAGGGCGTTCTGCACAAGCGCGGAGAGGTGGTCTGGCTGCGGCTGGGTCTGGTCGGGCTGATCGCGGGCGAGGGGGTAATAGTTTATCAGAACCCGACCTTCAAATGGCGTCAGTTGCACGTCGTAATCCTCGGGCGTTTCACTACCCGGAAATCGGAACTGGGCCTCAAACCGGCTCGATGCGCCACTCTCGGCAACCTGCGCTAGTTGATGCAGTAACCGGCCCGATGGCTCAAGGCCCAGCAAGACGGTGATTGGCTGCCCGATGAGCTGTTGCCGGGGTTGACCAAAATCGCTCAGCGCCCGCTCGTTGAGGTCAACCAGCACCCCGTCGGTAATGTCGCCCGTAACGGCGCTGCGCAACGGTACGCAGACCATCAGCCCGTACAAAATCATCTGATTGGCCGGCTGGGTTGGGGTACGAGTGACCGATTGAAGAGGAGTAAACATTGTTTACATCAGAACGGGTTACGGGTAAAGAGAGACGTATAGACCTCAATTAAAGAAACAAGTTAGTTAATCGGGTCTGAATGCCCATCAGTAGGCTGGATTAAAAGTCGGCCTCAGTACTCTTTGGGCAGATACTCAGGGGTGTAGCACTGAACCAATCAGACAGGCAATTTGTGATACGTTTGTGCCCTGGCCAGTGGCCCGGCGCTGCATTCATGTATGGCTAAAAGTAAAGCGTCTCATTCTTCTAATCCAGCACAACCGGCCGCCGAGACACTCAGTTGGCGAGATCGGTTTAGTGCACTCAAAAACCTACCCGCCTTTTTTCGGCTGGTGTGGCAAACCTCGCCCGGTCTATTTTTGGGCAACGCCTTCGGGCGATTGGTACGGGCGGCTATCCCGGCGGCCGCCCTCTATGTGGGTAAACTGATTATCGACGAGGTGGTGCGGCTCATGGCGCAGGGTGCCAATCCTGATACCACCTACCTCTGGCAACTGGTGGGGGCCGAGTTTGGCCTGGCGGTGCTGGCTACAGCCCTGGGGCGACTGGTGTCGCTGCTCGACAGCCTGCTGGGCGATCTGTTTGCCAACCAAACGTCTATCCGGCTCATGGAACACGCGGCCTCGCTCGATCTGGAGCAGTTTGAAGATGCCGCCTTTTACGATAAACTCGAACGCGCCCGTCGGCAAACGACCGGCCGCACGGTATTACTATCGCAGGTATTTGGGCAGGTGCAGGAAATCATTTCGGTGGTGTTTCTGGCGGCTGGTCTGGTGGTGTACAACCCCTGGCTCATCGGGTTGCTGGTGCTGGCGGTATTGCCCGCCTTTGCGGCCGACAACTACTTCAATCAGCGGAGTTACTCGCTCTCGCGGAACTGGACCCCCGAACGACGCGAACTGGACTACCTGCGCTACGTGGGTGCTGCCGACGATACGGCCAAGGAGGTAAAGATTTTTGGTCTTTCGGGCTTCCTCATCGACCGGTTCAGAACATTGTCGTGGACATACTACGTCAAAAATCGTGCGTTGGCCATTAGCCGGGCGGGCTGGGGTACGGTACTGACGGCCTTAGGCACGGCGGGGTATTACGCGGCTTATGTCTGGATTATCGGGCGGGCCGTAGCCGGGCAGATTTCGCTCGGTGATCTGACGTTTCTGGCCGGGGCGTTTCGGCAGGTGCGGGGTTCGCTGGAAAGTATTCTGTTGCAGTTCAGTGGTTTAACGCAAGAGGCTCTCTACTTGCAGGATTTGTTCGACTATTTCGCCATTCAGCCCAAAATCCATTCACCCAACGACCCCGCTGTTGGCGAGCCACTCCGGGTGCCGCAACCTATTCGGGAGGGGTTTGTGTTCGAAAACGTGGGTTTTCAGTACGCCAATGCCCCCGAACGCTGGGCAATTCGGAACCTGTCGTTTACGCTGCGGCCGGGCGAAAAGCTAGCCCTGGTGGGCGAAAATGGCGCCGGGAAGACGACGCTGGTCAAGTTGCTCGCTCGTTTGTACGACCCCTCGGAAGGGCGTATCCTGCTCGACGGCCGCGACCTGCGTGAGTACGATCTGGCTGATCTCCGGCGCAACGTTGGGGTGATTTTTCAGGATTATGTCCGGTTCAAAATGTCGGCAGGGGTCAACATTGCCGTGGGCGATATCGACGAACGCACCAATCAGCCCCGGATCGAATCGTCGGCCCAACGGAGCCTGGCCGATTCGGTGATTGCCAAGCTCCCCGCCGGGTACGATCAGCAACTGGGGCGCTCGTTCAACAAGGGGGTTGAGCTGTCGGGGGGCGAGTGGCAGAAAGTGGCCCTGGCACGGGCCTACATGCGCGACGCCCAGCTGATTATTCTCGACGAACCAACAGCAGCCCTCGACGCCCGCGCCGAATACGAGGTGTTTCAGCGGTTTGCGGGCCTTACGGAGGGCAAAAGCTCGGTTATTATCTCGCACCGGTTCAGCACCGTCCGGATGGCCGACCGTATTCTGGTGCTCGAAGGGGGCCGTCTGATCGAGCTGGGCTCTCATGCTGAGTTGCTGGCGCAGGGTGGCCGCTACGCCGAACTGTTTCAGCTTCAGGCAAGAGGGTATCAATAAGAAAGGAGGAAAGCAGGATGGGAGGAAGGGGCTGGAACAAGAAACGGGCTGATTGGAGTTATGGCTTCGATTTAATCCTTATCCCTTTCCTCCATTCTCCTTTCTTCCCTTCTCCATGTACACCATCTTTGTTTTGTACCAGGCATTACCAGCCTGGCTGTCGCTTTCACGGAGTCAGCGCGAAGCCTTCTTTGACCGCAAAACCACGCCCCTTTTTGCCCGGTTTGAGCAAGAGGTACAGGTGCGCCTATTCGATGCCGAAGCGTTTCATGCCCGGTTCTCCGATGTGATGATGATTTCCTGCAACGACCTCAATCAGTATTACGTGTTTATGGAGGCTCTGCGCGATACCGAACTGTTCAGCAAACCCTATATTGAGGTAAAAGAGGTAATTGTAACCCGCGAGAACGGGTTTAAGCCATTTGGGAAAGTTGGCGGTTGAGAATAGCCCCGGCTGTTTTGGCTCTGTTTGGGGCTTAGCGCGCCCAGGTTGGCGTAGGGGCTGCGGGGTTGAATAGCTCGTCGAGGTAGTAAGGCCGACGGGACCGTTTGTCGCAAACAGGCTCACCAATAGGGTAGCGGCAAACGGCATACACCGAAACATCGTCGGGGTTCATCAGGCTGGCGTATGCGCCATTCGGAAGCCGGTCGTTGCGGTGGTCGCGTTTGAGCCAGCAGTGGCCTAACTCGTGGAAAACGAGTGCTTCGCGTTCGGCGTTACTCGCGTTTTTCCAGCACAAATCCTCCATTTTGATCGTAATCCGGGGTGTTTGACCGGCGGCAAGGGTGCATTGCGCACAGGCATCGGCCCGGTTGGGTTGGCCAAATGTGATAATGAGGTTGTCAGCCGGAACGGTTTGCCCGTAGGTCTGGGCCACTTCGCGAAAGGCCTTCACGTACGGCTCTACCTCGGCCGGAACGCTGTATTGTTTGGGTTCGGGGGTAGGCTCCCTGCGGGGTTGGCAACTCAGTAAACCAAAGAGAGCCAGAACAATAAAGACGTTGGAGCTTGACATGGGCATCGACAGAAGTCTTTTTTTTGAATCGGGTGGGCATTAGGCCGCGCCATGACTTCGGATGCTTTCGCGGCCCCGCACCCGCCACGCGAGCCAGGCCACAACACCCAGACAAGCCGCAAACCATCCAAACGGCAACCGTAAATCGAGCAGCGACAACCCGCCAAATACAAGCGTGGTGGCAAAACTCGCCAGTCCCTGCAAAGCCTGATTAAGACCGAAAACTTCGCCCCGGTCGGCATCGGTGGTGCGTTGGGCCATAAGCCCTTCAATAAGCCCCTGAATAAGCGAAATAGTCAGGCAGTCGACCGTTACCAGCACATAAAGGCTTACCCGCGACGTACCTACCAGCCCGTAACCAGCCAAAACCGGCACCGAGAGAGCCGCTAGCCAGAATATGGCCCGGGCCTGTGGAATCCGGTCGGCGAGGTAGGTGTAAAACACGAAGCTGATGACCACGCTTAGGGCCCCGAAATACATGAAAAAGTAGGAAATGTCGCGGGCGTCCATCTGCAACGGGCCAAAACTGGCAAACGTGACAAAGTAGAAGTAATACCCGATACCCAGGGTCAAGGCCAACTGCATCATCACGAGCTGCTTAAGGCCGGGTGCCTGCCGGTCTTTCTCCAGAAGCCGACGCCAGAGGGTAGTCACGTTGAGCGCCTTAATCAACTCCTTTCTTAGTTCACTTGCCGACACCGCCGACGTGCCCGGCCGGGTTTCGCGTAGTAGCAGGCTCAGCCCTACGTTTAGTACGGAAAGGGTTACGGCCATAACCACCACAACGGGAGCCTGATGGCCGGGCTGGGCATCGAGCAGGGTGAGCAACAACCCCGATACCGCCGGGCCAATCACGAACCCGAGCGAGATAATGGAGCCCTCGATACCGAGGTTTTTGAAGAGCTGCTCTTTGGGTGAAATATCGGTAATGGCCGACCGGACGGTGGCATACATGCCGTTGGTAAGTCCGTCGCTGACGCGGTTGGCCAGAAAAGCACCTAACCGGAGGGGGAAAAGCAGGCTATTGGCCAGTAGGGTACCCACGGCCGAGAGAACGAAAATTGGCCGGCGACCGTAGCCATCGGAGAGTTTACCCAGCAGGGGCGCCGAAAATAGCTGCATTCCCAAAAATAACCCCGTACCGGCGGCCAGCCACAGTTGGGGTCGGGTAGTGGTTCGGACAAACTCGGGCAGGATGGGGCCAATGGCCGAACCCACCACAACGTCGATAAAAATAATGGCGTAGATCAGCAGCAGTCGGCGGTCGGTCAGCATAGGGCACGAAGTTACCGCCCTGTTGCTTATCAGCAGTGCCGAAGGGTCTGTTTTTGTGAAGCCTTCGGAATAATGAACAGTGCTCAGTACTGGATATTAGACGTTGGACGTTAGACCTCCTTATCTAAAGGTAGTAAGTCTAATGTCCAGTGTCTGAAGTCCGAATGTCCAGTACTGAATGTACATTTTACATTCACTGATAAGACCTCTTAGATCCGGTGCAGAATTGACCAGAAGAAAAACAGCAGGCCGCAGAGCCAGATAAGGGCTAAGCTCCCAAAAAACAGCTTGAGCGCGTCAGGAACCGGCGAAACAGGGTACTTCTTCATACAGCGCGGATATATGGATAAACAGATACGTTTCGAAAACCTGACTTACTTCAGGCCGTCAGAGTAAGCCCGGATGGGCTCACTCGACGGGTCCTGGAGCACTTCGTTTTTGGATAGAGGAAGGTTCTTGGTACTCTGAAAAGGGTAAGGGTTTATGAGTCAGGTAATCGGTGTGGTCTTTGATTGGTTGGTAATCACTGCTGGTGAGGGCAGTGGTACGAAAAGAACAGGTGTGGACAGAAACAAACTGGTGTGGACAAAGCCGGATTGGCCGGAGCTTTGTTCGTTTTGAACAAGACAAAGTTGGTTGATTGGTGGGGCGTAAGAACCGACAGAAATGCCCAAATCGGAAAACGAGTATTTTAGCGGGCAGGCGGGGAGTATTTACGCGTATTTTGCTAAAACAGGTGTTTTTACGGGTACTTAACCCGTACTTAGTCCTGTTTTTTGTCTATTCCCCCTATGTTCGTTTATGCATTCTGCTACTAAGGCCCCTGAACCTCAGGAACCGTTTGCCATTCCGCTCGAAACGGCTCAGCAATACGCCGAAAACTGGATCGAAGCCGACCCCCAGAAAGACCCGAATCTGAGCCCGACTGATATGCGCGCTTTTCTGGTGCGTAAAAAGGAGTTTATCGAGATTCTGAGTCAGTACGATACCGAGTATATCCGCATGTACGTAGGGCGCAAGCCAGTTGCGGAGGCCCCTGGCTCGCTGGAGGCCTGCTTGGTGCTGGTGTCGGCAGCTCGTCGGGGCGATGTTCAGCCCGAGGTGAAAGGCAAAAACCCCGACGATATTATTGACCTGATCGGGACCGTAGAAACTGAGCGCCAACTGTCGGAAGAAAACTACTACGTGTTCGACTTTTCAACCCTTTGTCCACCCGCCTGCGACACCGAAAGCCCCTTGTTTGTCCGCCCGCCGGGTACGGGTTGCCGGTAAGTATAAAGTAGTCTCAGCACGGGACATTAGAGGTTGGACATTAGACGTTGGACATTCCTATCTAAAGGTAGTAAGTCTAGCGTCCAGTGTCTGAAGTCCGAATGTCCAGTACAGTTTTGGTTTTTTGTTAATCCGTTAATTTAAAGGTCTTTATGGTTGAAACGTTTACGTATTGGTTTGTTAGGTACGGAAGTGCCCTGCTCATTATTTCGACATTGGTGCTTCTGCTGCGTTGGCGCACACTGAGCCCCGGTCTACGCTGGATCAGCCTGTTTATTGCCACAGCAACCCTCGGCGAGATCATCTCGAAGGTCACGTCGCGCTACCTGCATATCAATAACCTGGCCCTGTTTCATGGCTACACCTTTATCGAGTTCAATGCCATTGCGCTGTTTTACCGGCAGGTTTTCGGCTCCTTTGTGCCGCGTTGGCTCATTCCCGCCGTAATGGTGTTCTTTTCGGGGTTTGCCCTCATCAACACGTTGTACATTCAGGCGGTAACGGGCATCCATACCTATACGCTCGTGCTGGAGTGTCTGCTCGTGATCGGAATGGCGCTCCTGGCGTACTACCAGATGCTGGCAGAACTCCGCACAACCCGGCTCGAAACATCGCCCGTGTTCTGGATCAATACGGGTTTTCTGCTGTACTTCGCCGGGGTACTGTTCCTGTTTATGCTGCGGAATGTCTTCATCAAATCGGCGGGTTCGTCGTTTGAGCTGCTGTCAAACTACCTTCACCTCGGCGTGATTATCTTACTGCACCTTTTCATTAGCATTGGTTTATGGCTCAGTCCCAAGAGTCGGTTGATCTCATATTGATATTAGTGGGTGGGTCGGCGGCTATGATTCTGTTGGTCGTGGGCGTGGTAGGATTCATTCTGCTGTACCAAAAGCGCATTGTGGAGCAGGAACTGCTTGTGAAACAGATGGAGCTGAACTACCAGCAGGCGGTAGTGTACCAAACCCTCGATGCGGTGGAAGACGAACGCAAGCGAGTAGCCCGTGACCTGCACGACGAAGTCGGCGCGGCTCTGTCGGCCATGCGGTTGCTGGTGGGGCAGATTGGCCAAACGGCCGCGCCCGGTACACCCCCTGCCGAATTGAGCAGCAAAGTGAAAGGGGTAATTGATAATACCATCGATAACGTCCGGCGCATCTCGAACGATCTGTTACCGCAGGGGCTCAATGAACTGGGGCTGGCCTACGCCCTGGAGGGGCTTTGCGAAACGGCCATGAATCTGGTAGATGTGGATATTCGGCTGACGGTAGACGAAGAGATAGCTGTAGAAACGCGTACCAGCCTTATTTTGTACCGGCTGGTGCAGGAGTTGCTCAATAATGCCGTGAAATACGCCGAGGCTACCGAACTGAACCTGCAAATAAGCCAACAGGCCGATGGGCTCCTGCTCGAGTACAGCGACAACGGTAAGGGGTTTGACTTTTCAACGGCGTACCAGAAGAAAAGCCTCGGTCTGAAAAACATCGAAACCCGCGCCCAGATGCTCAACGGGACCGCTACGTTTGTGACTAAGCCGGGCGCGGGGCTACACGTAACGGTTCGTATTCCTCAGCCAATTGCACTCTCACCCACGTTATGACACCCATTCACGTAGCCATTGCCGACGATCAGGTGCTCTTCAGAAAGGGCATGGTTTCGATTATCAATGATTTTCAGGACATTCGGGTCGTGCTCGAAGCCGACAACGGCCGGGCTTTGCTCGACGGCCTCGCTACGGCCGACCCCCAGCCCGAGGTGGTGCTGCTCGACCTGTCGATGCCGGAATTGAACGGCGTTGAAACCACCAAACTACTGCACAAACAGTACCCTGATATTCGGGTCATTATTCTGTCGGTGTACAGCGAAGACCGGTTTGTAACGCACCTGATGGATTTGGGCGTGAGTGCGTACCTGTTCAAAAATGTGGAGCCGGCCGAGGTAGAACGGGCTATTCGGACGGTGGTTGAAAAAGACGTTTATTTCAACGAAGCGTTTTTGTCGGCCATGCGCAACCGGCTCAACACCCGCAAGCCCCGGCGGCTGCTGACCGATGATCTGCCCGCTACCCTGACCCCCCGCGAAATTGAGGTGCTAAACCTTATTTGTCGGCAACAAACGGCCCCCGAAATTGCCGAAGCGTTGTGCGTCAGCATCCGCACCATCGACGGACACCGGGCCAGTTTGCTCGAGAAAACCGGCGCCCGTAACACGGCTGGTCTGGTGCTGTTTGCCATGAAAAACAACCTGGTCGATCCGTCTATCCTGTTGTAAAAAAATGTCCCTATGTTGGGGAAATTGAGCCGGATGGTTCATGTTTGCAGGGCTGTCCACCTTTTTTCCTATGATTGAATACGACCCCAAAGACTGGCTCCGGTTTGTTTTCTCGATCCACAAGGCCGATACCATCCGGAAATTGGGCCCGGCACTGGCGGCTACGGCGGCCTATTGCGCGTTGGTTGCCTACGTGGTCATCGAGTATGTGCATCCCGGCCCCGACTCCGATCTGAAGAACATCGCCATCATGCACTCGTTGCTGGGTTTTGTGCTTTCGATGTTGCTCGTATTCCGAACCAATACGGCCTACGACCGCTGGTGGGAGGGTCGCAAAGCCTGGGGTGCCCTCACCAACAATTCCCGGAATTTGGCTCTCAAGCTGGCCCACATCCTCGACCCGGCCGATACCGAGTCACGGCAGTTTTTTCGGGCTATGATTCCAAACTACGCCATTGCCCTGAAAAACCACCTGCGCGGCAACCATCGACCCGATGAGTGGACACCGTGCCCCGGCTTTGACCCCCACACCGTGGCTCCCGACCGGCATCAGCCCAACCAGATAGCCATGCGGCTGTTTGGAAAGATGGACGAACTGTACGGACGGGGTACGTTCAGACCCGAGCACCTGCTGGTGCTCAACGATGAGTTTACGTCATTTACTGATGTCTGTGGTATTTGCGAGCGGATACACACTACGCCAATTCCGTTTTCGTACTCATCGTTTCTGAAAAAATTTATCGCGGTGTACTGCCTTACCCTGCCGTTTGGGTATGTGCTGTCGCTGCATTACTGGGTGGTGCCGGTGGTGGTGTTTGTGTTTTACGTACTGGCCAGTCTCGAACTGATTGCCGAGGAAATCGAAGACCCCTTCGGCAACGATGCCAACGACCTGCCCACCGATCAGATGGCGGCCAATATTCGGAAGGCGGTGTCGGATTTGCTCTGATGCCTCTGGCAAGCGAGACGCGAGGTGTTACGTCTCTACATATTTTTTGTGCAGACCTGTTTTATGTATAGACGCGACACGTCGCGTTTACGCTCTTCGTTATGGAAAATACCGAAACAACCTCCCGCAACGACTTAGGCACCGCGCCGGTGCAACGGCTTTTTTTTCGGTTTTATGTGCCCAGTCTGATCAGCATGGCGTCTATTGCGGCCCATCAGGTCATCAACGGTATCATTCTGGGGCAGCAGGTAGGCAAAGAGGCTCTGGGCGCTATTGGCCTCTACACGCCGGTGCTATTACTGTTCATCGCGTTTGTGCTCAGTATCATGATTGGCGGGGGAATTTTGTTTGCCCGGCACGTGGGGGGCAACCGGCCTGCCGAGGCCCGGCAGGTTTTCGAGGTGGCTACTACGCTGGTGTTGGGGGTGAGCACGGTAGTGGCTCTGAGTGCACCCTGGGTTACGGGGCCGTTGGTCAATTGGCTTGCGGCCGGGCAACCGCCCATACTGGTTCAGTACACCACCGAATTCACCTACTGGAGCCTCTTATTTACGCCTTTTTTCTTGATTCGGGTGCTTTGGGGCGGTTTCCTCTCAAATGATAACGCGCCCGGAGTTACCAAAAATGCTACCGTACTGGCGGCCATTCTGAACATTGTGCTCGACCTGATTCTGGTGGTTGTATTCCCATATGGGGTGGCCGGGGCGGCCATTGCCACCGGTCTGGCACTGCTGGTGGCGGTGGTGTACCTGGCCGTGGGCATCGAACGGCGCAAGGGACATTTGAGCCTGCGCCGGTTTCGGTTGGGCCTTCGGTTTGCCGAGTGGCCCGAACTGTTCCGGCTTGGCTTTCCGTCGTTTGTGTCAGAAATATCGGTGGCATTTGGGTTCTTTCTGATCAACCGGAGTTTGTTGCCCTACGGCGCGTTGGCGTTGTCGGCGTTTGGGGTGGTCAACCTGTTGAGCAATCTTTTTCTGCGGCTGTTTACGGCAGCTATGCTTGCTATTCAGCCGATTATGGCCTACAACATTGGTGCTCGCCAGCCGCATCGCGTGCTCGAAACCCTCCGGTTTGCGCTGCTCTTCACCTTCACGGTGGGGGTAGGGGTGTACCTGATTGGCTTTTTCGGAGCCGATTTGCTCATTAATGTCGTTTCGGGGGATGAGTCCGACGAGTTTAAGCAGGTCGCCACCCGCGCCATTATGCTGTCGTTTGTCCTGTTTGTGGCTACCGGCCCCAACTATGTGCTGGTTATGTACATCCAGATAATTGGGCAGGCTACCCTGTCGACGCTGACCAACGTAATCCGGGGGTTCCTGCTGATTGCGTTGTTGCTGCTCGTATTACCGGAACCGTTGGGGATGCATCTCAACGGCGTTTGGCTGGCCCGCCCCCTGGCCGAAGTGTTCCTGTTACTGGGTCTGGGTTTGTTTCTCTGGTACCGTCGCGACCGGTTTTTCAGCGACGATACCATCCTGCGTACCCGCTCCTGAACTAGATCAGTGCAACCATCTCCTCTGATGTCTTACACCCTGTTATTCAATATTACAAACTATTGAATAACAGGATTTTGTCGTGTTTGCAATTGCTGGTTATAGCTATTGTTTCAACCACTGCCAGCAACCTCCGTTGGGGGGTCTTCGGCACGAGCTAGCAACCACTGCCAGAGTCTTCGACTACTGGCAGGGTTTAGAGTGGTGTAACCCTGCCAGTGGTCGAAGACTCTGGCAGTGGTTGAAACGAAAGAATTAAGCCGGGAATAACTGAATCACTCAATACTGCTCTTTCCCACAGCTACCGCACGGAATCGCTGCTAACCACTGGGCTAAGTGTCGACACACCATTTTCGTTGAATGCTTCGATCGCGAAGTAATAGGGTACTCCTACGTTGAGAGCCCGTAACTCAAACGCACCGGGGTGGTCGTGCCAGAACTGGTAGGTCTGGTAGAGCTTATCGGGCGCAATTCCCCAGCGGATATTGTACCCAACGGCACCCGGCACTTTGGTCCAGGTCAGGTCGGCGTTACGTTCGTCTTTCTGGCGCTTGGCGGTCACTGTCGGGGTGGCCGGTGCTTTGCCGAGCCCGTTGCCAAATACCCGAAATCCGTTGATGGACAGGTGCTTGCCGGCCGTGTACACGTGTTCGTAGCGTACGTACCGCGCCCGTACGGGTTTGCCGTTGGTTCGGAGCGGAATTTCGACGTAGGCGCAGGTGTGGTCTTTTTTAGGCTCTTTGGTCAGGTCGGCTACGGTTTCCCAGGTTTTGCCATCGGTAGAGGTCAGAATTTTAAACTGGGTGTACACCGTCGAATCGGAGTCGAAAATGGCGAGCTTGTAATCGAAATAGTTTACCTGCACGGCCCGAATGTCGTGTTCGGAACCGAGGTCGGTCGTGAGCGTTTCGCCGGGGCGATTTTGGCCCGCTACCCAAAACGTGCGCGGGTTTTCGTCGGCCACCCGGTCGGCGGTTACGGTGTCGGTGGGGGCCGTTGCCAGCGTCGACGAGGCTCGTACCGGTTTTTTGTAGTTCAGCAGCATCCAGCCTGTAAACGACTCATCGGGAGCCTGTCCCTGTAGACTGCCCCATTTTTTGTCGGCCAGCCGGTGCGGAAAATCGCCAAACCGGGTGTTTACATACATTTGGTCGTCTTTATCAAACCCGGCCGGGTTCATGACAATCCGGCGTTCCATACCCCAGTTTACCCCAATCCAGGTGGTGCCGGTGTTCCAGTAGTTGCCAAAATTGTCGAGAAACGTGTTGCCGTGCCCGCAGCCCGTAGCGTAGCCTCCCGGCTTGTAGGCCACCGGGTTGTACGGAGCATACTCAAACGGTCCGAGCGGACTTTTGCCCACGTACGTTCCGTTGCCGTACACGTTGTATTCGGTGCCGGGCGCGCCATATTGCAGGTAGTATTTACCGTTGTGCTTGGTCATCCAGGCTCCCTCGGTGAACGGCTTGAACGGGTCGGAGTGGTTCGGGCCAAACCGTTCCCAGCCGTGCTTATACGGGTCGAGCCAGAACATGGCCTTGTAGGCTTCGGCCGGATTGTTACCCGCGTAGGTCAGGTTGCGGCTCTTGTCGAGTTCGGCACCAAATAGGGGGTACACGTTCGACGACCCCCAGTACATGTACCATTTGTCGGTGTCGGGGTCATGAAATAAGGCCGGGTCCCAGGGGCCAATGTCTTTGGGCAAACGCGGTAGCCAGCGGTTGTAAAACTTCAGTTTGCCTTTTTCGGGTTCTGTCGAGATAAAAATGGGCCGTTGTTCAAAGGTGCTTTGAAACAGGTAGAGCGTGTCGCGTACCGACAGGGCCGCCGGGGCACACATGTCTTCCATAGGCCACTTGTCGGGTACTACGTACCGCCAATTGACCAAATCCTTGGAGTGCCACCAGCCCCCCTGTATGGTCACGAAGAGGTAATACTCGCCGGGATTGTTGCCTTTCTTGTGGTTGATAATGACCGGATCGGCCCCCGACCGGTACGAAATTCGCTCGTTTAGCTGCTCAAAGTTGTACCGATAGCTGATGTCCATCGGGTTGCAGTACGTTTGGGCGGTACGCTCGCCCGTGGGGGTAGTGAGCGGGGCTAAGGGCTGAGCCAGCGCCGTGCTGCATCCGAACAGCAGAAAGAATAGGCTACGCATTCAGAATAGGGTTTTGTTGCCGGAATCCGGTGGAAGTGTCCTGAGGTTCGTGCCGTAATTTACGTGTCTAATCGCGGCTTCCCACCATTCGGTCGTACACCTCGTCGAAATCGGCGTTTCGGCTTTGGCGGAAATGTTCGGCGTGGTAATGGTCGAGCTTATCCAGAATTTGGGTCAGCAGGGCTTTCTCGCCATCGGTCAGTGAACTATAAGCCACAGCGCCTACGCGGTTCATCACGGGCATGGCCTGTTGAATGGTTTTGAGGCCCTCCGGCGTGATTTTTAGCCGTCTCGACCGGCGGTCCTGCTCATCAGGAAACTCCTCGATATACCCCATTCGGATCAGCCGGTTTATCACGTCCGTACCGGAGGCAAACTCCGCCATCATTTCGTAAATCAGCTCGCTTTTCTTGGGGGTACCCATTTGCATGAGCGCAATAAGGTACACGGGCTCTTCAATCGACCGGAAATCGAAGGGTTGCATGGCCTTCTTGGAATAGAAATAGGCATACTTACCCAGGCGCCCAACCAAAGCCCCCAGCCGGGCCTCTACCTGAACCGGCACCGGCGATCGGTAAATTTGACCGGTCATACTTTCGAGCCACTGCTTGTTCATGAGGCCATCCTGTTCGGGTGTCTCTTCGGCAGTTTCCCCGGTCGATAGGTCCGTGTGCTCTGTCAGATAGTGCAGGCAAAAGCCGGGTAAATCGGCGTTGGGCGTGGCTGCACTGTAGCGGGCCCAAGCATTGACCAGTTCAATTACGTTGGCTTCTCCTCTATCCATTTTTACTATGATATAATACTAAACTCAATGCCTGACTGTAAAATTACTACGAAACTAAAATTTTTTCACCTGTTCAGAACAAAAACTATGAAGTCGTAGTAATATTGCAGAAAGTATCAGGGATAGTTATGGACTCATAGTTATTGAATGGGGGTTTTATCCCGATGCGGAGCGTACAAATACCCAACTAATGCCAACCGAACCGGTATGATTGCGGAATTAAAAGGCGCGGGCAAAGAATACCGCACCGGCGACCAAACGATTGTTGCCCTACAGCCAACCACCCTACAACTGAATGAAGGCGAGTTGATGCTCATTATTGGGCCGTCGGGGTCGGGCAAAACTACCCTGCTTTCCCTGCTGGGCTGTGTGATTTATCCCAGCTATGGCGATTTGTGGGTCAATGGGCAGCATGTGAATACGCTGAAGGAAACAGCCCTCGCCCGGCTTCGGCTCGATACCATCGGCTTTGTTTTTCAGAACTTTAACCTGCTGGCACCCCTCACCGCCGAAGAAAACGTGATGATGCCCCTTCAGCTACAAGGGGTAGGGAGTGCCGAAGCCCGCACCCGCACCGAGCAGGCCCTTAAAACCGTGGGCATGACCGACCGTCGGAAGAACCTGCCCAAACAGCTTTCGGGCGGGCAGCAGCAGCGCATTGCCATTGCCCGTGCGCTGGTTACAAACCCCAAGCTGGTGCTCTGCGATGAGCCGACGGCCGCCCTCGACAAAGACTCGCTGGGCGTGGTCATGCACGAACTCCGCACCCTGGCCGACGGGGGTAAATCCGTGGCTGTAGTGACCCACGACCCCCGCCTGAAACAGTACGCCCACCGCATTGTGGAGGTGGATAACGGCTACGTCCGCGAACTAGACAATACGTCGGCAATCTGAACCTGATTATCATCAACCCCCATCCCATTCTGAACGAACCAACGCATGAATAGAGCACAACGACCGATACTCTTTGGCCTGATAGCCGTTGCTTTGGGTGCCTGTGGCGGCAAAAATGAGAAATCTGCCCAAACGCAGGACACCGTCCGAACGGTGCAGGCCCCCAAACAGATTGATGAGGTAGTGGGCATTGCCATCATCGAGCCAGCGGCCCGCATTTCGCAGCTCTCGGCCGAAACGGGCGGATTAGTCCGTAGTATAAACGTCAACGTGGGCGATCAGGTCCAGAAAGGACAGGTGATTCTGACGATGGACAACGCCGTGGAAACGGCTCAGCTTCAGCAGGCCAATGTGAAAATCAAAACCCAGCAGGACGCCATCGAAACGGCTCGCCAGAACGTGCAGACACTCCGCGTGCAACTCGAAAAAGCACAGGCCGACCAGAAACGTAACGAGACCCTTTTTGCCGGGAAAGCCCTCACCCAGAAAGACCTCGACGACTCGCGCTATGCCGTGCAGAACCTGCAACAACAGATTCGGGCGGCTGAGGCACAGGTGCGGCAGGCGCAGGGGCAGGTGGCATCGCTCCGGGCCGATATTCAGTATGCCAATACCGTGGCGGGTCTGAAAACGGTGAAAGCCCCGGCAACCGGTACCTTGCTGAGCCTGGATGCCAAGGTGGGGCAATACCTGACCAACAACCAGTCGATCGGTGAGTTTGCACCCGAAGGCCCTCTGGTGGCCATTACGGAGGTTGATGAACTCTTTGCCCTGAAGGTCAGCGTGGGGCAGAAAGCCTACGTTCGTCCGCAGGGTAGCGACGAGCGGTTGAGCACGGGCACAGTGGTGCTGGCCTCGCCGTATCTCCGCAAGAAATCGCTCTTCGCCGACAATACCGCCAACCTCGAAGACCGGCGTGTGCGGGAGGTTCGGGTACAGCTCGACGACCCCGGCAAAGTCATCATTGGAGCGCGTGTAGAATGCGTCATTAATGTAAAATGAACGATGAATAATGTATAATGACACTCAGTGGCCAAATTAACTCTCCATTATTCATTTTACATTTTACATTACCCATTACGATGTTCAGAACGGCCTACAAATTCATTCGCTACGACAAGGCTAAGTCCTTGGGTGCGTTGGCGGGCATTGTGATTTCGGTGTTTCTGGTGGGTCAGCAGGCGGGTCTGTTTATCTTCCTGACCGACGCCATGCGTAGCCTTGTCGATAACAACAAAGGCTACATCTGGGTGACGGATGAAACAACCACCAACGCCAATCAACTGAGCCTGCTCGATACCCGAAAAGGCAATGAGATTGCTTCGTTGCCCGGTGTAGAGCGTGTGTACCCGGTTGTGGTGGCTACGGTGGGGGCCAAGTTTGCAAACGGTAAGACGAGCGGAATGGCGCTTGTTGGCTCGCAGGCGCCCGGCTTTGTGGGTGGCCCGTGGCGGCTCTACACGGCCAAGCCGCAGGATATGCTCCCCGATGGCGCCATCATCACCGACTTTTACGATGCCAAAGCCCACGGGGGCCTCAAACCGGGGGATTATTTCGAGATTAACGGGAAAAAGGTGTACAACGCGGGCCTGACGCGCGGTGCGCGGTCGTTTGGGGGCGGCTTACTCGCCTTTACCACCATCGAACGCGCCCGCTACCTCGGCAACGTATCGACCAATAAAGTCAGTTTTTATCTGGTAAGGCACAAACCGGGCGTTACCGAAACCTCGGTTATTCAGGCGATCAACGGATCGATCAACGGCGTGCGGGCCTGGAATGCCGATGCCCTCTCCGAGACCACCGTCCGCACGGTGCTGGCCACCAACGGCATTGCGGCTTCGTTTGGGAGCCTGATCGGGTTCGCCATCATTTCGGGGTTGGTTATTATCGGCCTCACGCTCTACTCAGCGGCCATCGACCGGATCAAGGATTACGGCACACTGAAAGCCATCGGGGCTACCAACGGCTACATCAGCCGCCTTATTCTGATGCAGGCCTTTTTATTTGCCGTGGTTGGTTTTGTGGTGGGGCGGGGGCTGGTCGAAGGGTTCCGGTACGGGATTGCCCAGTCGGGTACGCTATTTTATTTCCCCGGCTGGTTCGATTTTGCCCTGTTTGCCGTAACCATTCTTATTTCGCTGGGCGGGAGTGTTTTTGCCATTCGTCGGATCAACAGTCTGGAACCCGCAACCGTATTCCGGGGGTGATTGGTAGAGACGCAAAATTTTGCGTCTCAGTATCCGGCAGGTATACAAGATCAAATAACCATCCGGTCAGGAGACACAAAATTTTGTGTCTCTACATAAATACCATTTACAATCATGAGACTCCTCATTTTCCTTTTGCTCTGTTCTTTATTCGCGCAATCGGTTGTTGCTCAGACAGCCGTTTCGCTGCCAGAAGCCCTGAAACAGGCACAAGCTAACCGGCCCGAACTGACTAACGGGCAGCTTCAGGTGCAACTGGCGGGCAGTGATGAGGCTCGTCGGCGGGCGCGGTGGCAGCCCCAGGTCAATGCCGGGGCCGACCTACGCTGGAATACCCAAATTCAGCGTAGTGTGATCAAAAACGCACCGTTTGCCAACAATCAGGACATTGTGCTTCGGTTTGGTACACCTATCAATAACTTGCTGAATGTGCAGGCCGAGCAGAAAGTGTACGACGCCCAAAGCCGGGTGGAGCGCGACATCAACCGGCTCAATGTAGAAAGTCAGCGGGCTTCTCTCGAACGCCTAAAAGTGGACGTGCGCCAGCAAGTGACCGAAGCGTATTACCAGGCGGTGTTTAACCGGGAAAAAAAGCGGCTCTCGGAACAGGCGCGGATGCGGGCACAGACGTACCTCGATCAGGCCAAAACGCGCCTACAGGCAGGGACCTTGCTCGAATCAGACTACAACCGGTTTGTGCTCGACCTGAGCAATGCGGAGTTGACCCTGCGGAACGATGGGCGGGATTACGCCCTCAGCCTCGACAACCTGCGCTACCGGATCAATAGCCCGAATGCGGTGGAGCCGGCCGACTCGCTGACGGCCCTGTTTGCCCAGTTTCAGGCCGACGAAAGCGCCACAAACGAGCGCGTCGAACTGCGGCAGGAAGATCTGAGCCGACAGCTGAACCTTCTAAACGAACGCAAAGAGCAGGCTCGACTGTCGCCCGTGGTATCGGCTTACGGCGCGTATGCGGCCCAGCAGCTCGCTGATACGTTCAATCCGTTTGCGTCGGGCACGTGGTTCCCGTACAATTATGTGGGGCTGCGGGTCAACGTTCCAATCTTCGATGGCCGACAAACCCGCCTGAACCGGCAAGACTACGTGACGCGGGCGCAAATCAGCCAGAATACCCTACAACGGCTTCGCAATGATTTCGACTACGAAACCCGCGCGGCTCGCAATACGCTTGAACAAGCCCGCGAGAACCTGACCGAAACCCGGAAGAACATCGAACAGGCGCAGAATATCCTGGCTATCGACCGGGTGCGTTTTGATGCCGGTACGCTCTTGCTCGCCGATTTCCGCAATAGTGAGTATGCCCTTCAGCAGGCTGAAAATAATTACCTCCGGGCGGTTTACGAGGTGTTGCTGGGGCAGTTGCAGGTACGGAAAGCGTTGGGGAGTTTGTGACGCGTAGATGCTATAGACAAGTAGAAGAAGCTTACCAGCCTCCCCACTCGCTCACCACCTCGTAGCCAAACCGGGCAATGAGCCCGAATACAACTACTAGAAACAGAGCCCGGATAAATGCCGAGCCGCGCCCGATAGCCATTCGGCTCCCGATAAACGAACCGGCCATGTTGCAGAGCATCATCGGGATGGCGAGTTCGTAGGTTACGAAGCCGTTGGTAATAAAAAAAATGAGCGACGATACGTCGGCTACCACGTTGATGAGTTTGGCCTGCGCCGAGGCCCGCAGGAAGTCGTAACCGAGCAAGCTCACAAACCCGAATACCAGCAGACTACCCGTACCCGGCCCCACAAACCCGTTATAAAACCCGATGGCTCCGCCCAGGGCTCCGGCCAGCCACGGAAGTTTATGGGGAGCTACCCGCAGGTTTTCTTCCTGCCCCAGGGTTTTGTTCCGATAGGTGTAGATCGCAATACCCGTCATCAAAACCAGCATGATGGGTTTCAGTACGGCACCCGGTAGCATACTGGACAGCCGCGCGCCCAGAAATGAGCAAATACTGGCTGCTACGGCCGCCCACAGCACAATAGACCACGGCACGGCCACCCGCTGAATATATTGCCAGGCGGCTACGCCCGTGCCCATAAACGACGAAAATCGGTTGGTACCAATGACACGCGGCACCGGAAAATGGGGGAAAAGCAGAAAGAGAGCAGGAATCTGAACCAGACCCCCACCGCCCACTACTGAGTCGATAAAACCGGCTGTCAGGGCCGTTAAACAAAGCAAAATAAGGGTGGTAAACTCAGGCATACGCGACGACAAAAGGGCAAAATTATACTTTACGAGGAACTTTACTTTCGTAAATGTTTCACATCAGGGGTAAAACAGGACCGGGTCAGTCGCTTAGACTCACTTTCGGGTGCCTACCCGTGGAACAGGTTTGGATAATTCTGCGTACCTATTGACTCGAATACCAAAATCGACAAACTTAGATAGTCCATTAGTTTAGGTTTCACTCTTTAAACAAACCGTGTGACACTATGAGACTTCAAATTCATGCTGTGCACTTTACGGCCGACCGTAGCCTGCTCGATTTTATCCAGGCGAAGCTGAACAAGTTAGACACTTTCCACGACCGCATTATCAGTGGTGAGGTGTTTCTGAAACTCGACGGGTCGGAAACCAACAAAGTGAAAGAAAAAGTCATGGAGGTGCGGCTGCTCATTCCGGGCAAAGAGCTCTTCGTGAAAGAACACGATAAGACGTTTGAAAGCGCCACCGACCGCGTGTTGGAGGTGCTCAAAGATAAATTGGTTCGTTGCAAAGAAAAACGCAATGACTTTTCGAGTTCAACCATCGCGCAGGCTAAAGAGCGCATGAAAATGGACGAACCCGTTGAAGTTGATCTAGACGATTAATACCTTATATCTCCTAACGCAAAAAGCCGCCGACTCCCTTGAGTTGGCGGCTTTTTTAATGGCTAATGTAAAGTGGTTAATGGCTAATCAATACGGAATTACCCATTTTACATTAGCCATTATACATTTTACAGCCCAAACGCTTCTTTGATTTTGTCGACGAAGTCGAGCTTCTCCCAGGTGAAGAGTTCCACCTCAACCTGCTTGGTAGAGCCGTTCGAACCGAAGGTCTTGGTAACCACTTCGTTTTTGCGGCCCATGTGACCGTAAGCGGCCGTTTCCGAATAAATCGGGTTACGGAGTTTCAGTCGTTGCTCAATCGCGTAGGGGCGCATATCAAAAATCGACTCAATCTTGCGGGCAATCTCGCCGTCGGTCATGTCAACTTTGGCAGTGCCGTACGTATTCACGTATAGACCACAGGGTTTGGCCACCCCGATAGCGTACGACACCTGAACCAGTACCTGATCGCACAGGCCGGCTGCCACCATGTTTTTGGCAATGTGGCGCGTGGCATATGCCGCCGAACGGTCTACTTTCGAGGGGTCTTTGCCCGAGAAAGCACCACCACCGTGAGCGCCTTTGCCGCCGTAAGTGTCTACAATGATTTTACGACCCGTCAGGCCGGTATCGCCGTGGGGGCCACCAATCACAAACTTACCCGTGGGGTTGATGTAATAGGTGATATCATCGGTAAACAACCCCTGAAGTTCGGGCTTCAGTTTGGCTTTCACCCGCGGAATCACAATGTTGATGATGTCTTCCCGGATTTTGGCCAGCATTGCCTCGTCGGAATCGAAGTCGTCGTGCTGCGTCGAAACCACAATCGTGTCGATCCGAACAGGCCGGTCGTCGTCTGAGTACTCAATGGTCACCTGCGACTTGGCGTCGGGGCGGAGGTACGGAATCAGATCAGCGTGGTTGTTCCGAATGTCTGACAGCTCCTGCAGGATCTTGTGCGACAGATCGAGCGGCAGCGGCATGTAGTTTTCGGTCTCGTTGGTGGCGTAGCCAAACATCATACCCTGATCACCAGCACCCTGCGCATTGGCTTTGGTCTCGAAATCGTCGTTAGCTACGGCCCGATCAACCCCCTGATTAATGTCGGCCGACTGATCATGTAAGGCTGAGAAAATACCGCATGAGTTAGCCTCAAACATATATTCGCTCTTGGTGTAGCCAATCCGGCGGATCACCTCGCGGGTAATTTTCTGAACGTCGAGGTAAGTTTCGGTTTTGATTTCACCGGCCAGCACCACCTGACCTGTAGTTACGAGAGTCTCGCAAGCCACCTTACTCGACGGGTCGTAGGCAAGGAAATTATCAATCAGCGCGTCCGAGATCTGATCGGCGACTTTATCGGGGTGTCCTTCCGAAACGGATTCGGAGGTAAACAGATACGGCATATTGTCGGTCTGAACGTAGTTTTAAAGCACAAAAGTAAGAGTTTAGCGTTCAAAAACCGTACCGTACTGGCGAGTTGCCCGTTTCGGGAGTCGTTAGCTCAGCAACTTCCGGCGCAATACGTCAAACAGGGCCATCGTAAAGGGGACTTTGGGCATCGACCACATTACCCGCAGATCCTCACCCAGACTGGTGTCTTCATCCAGAAACTTGAACACCTGCGCCGGGCTGTTGTGCTCGTAAAGCAGCGTAAACATATCGTCGGCAGGGTAGCGGTGTTTCTGAAGTACGTTCAGGAAAATACTGTCGTAGAGTTTGAACCGGCTTTTAAACAGAGATTTTTGCCGGAATGGTTTTCCGGTTTGGGCGAGGCTTTGTACCAGTTCACGGAGGTAGCGCTGCGTGCGCTGAAACGTGTACCCCGTTGAGGCTTTGGTATGTCCGCCGGCTGTACCGATTCGGACAATATGCTCCGATGGGTTTTCCTGGGTTGGGACATCTGACATCGGAATCACGCCAAACTCGGTTTCACAAATCTGGTAGGTGCCGGTGTCTAAATGCTGGGTAATGTACTGCCCCAAAGCGGCCTCGTAATCGGCGTCGGTCAGGAGGGTTTCGTTGAAAAGAGTAAACTCAATCAGGGCTGTCTGCGCATCGAAAGGCAGGACGTACGCAAACCGGCAGTCGCCGTGCTGGGCCACCCGGAAATCCATCATCCGGGGCTGATCGACGTTGAAACAGGGTTTCTCGGTCCGAATCACCCACCCTTTGAAATGTTGCAACAGATTATGGTTGTCGGGGTCGTCGAGTTTGAGCGCAAAGGTGCTATCGAACACGTAGTCGGCCATGAGGGGTTCGTCGTCGGCAATAACAAACCCACCCTGAGCGGTTTCTTTGATACGGTTGATATTGGCTTGCCTGATTTCGATGTTCGGAAACCGGGCCAGATGCTCCTGAATGTGGGCGTAGAAATCAATGCCCCGCAGCATTTTGTAGCGGTAGTCGCCAATATTCAACAGGCCCGAAAGCGTAGTTCCATGAAACTCGACCCGGTCCCAGTTACGAAACAGAATCGACTCAAACGGACCTTCGCCCCGTTCCCAAAAACACCACGTACGGTCGTTACGGTTTTTTGATTCGCGGTCGAGCAGTAAAATGGAGCGGTCGCGCAGGGGCGATTGAGTCAGGTAATAGGCCATACTCAACCCAGCCATGCCACCGCCTGCAATGATGAAGTCGTATTTTTTCATCGGGTCGATGATGCACTAAAGCCCCGCCGATTGCCGACAGGGCTTTACCAAATAACTATACGTTCTGTAACTTGTTTGCATTCACCCGCGATGTCATCTTGTTTTGAACGATGACATCGCGGGTGAACCGGGGCGGGGTACCCGGCGGTTAGGCCCGCCCTACACCAGCACGTGCCGTTCGGCGTGGTAGCTCGACCGTACCAACGGCCCTGCCTCTACGTACTTGAGACCCCGGCGGAGGCCTTCTTCGCGGTAGCGGTCAAACTGCTCGGGCGTAATCCATTCAATTACCTCGTGGTGCATCTTGGTGGGTTGCAGGTACTGACCCAGCGTCAGAATATCCAGCCCGTTTTCGGCCAGATCATCCATTGCTTTGTGCACCTCGTCGGTGGTTTCGCCCAGACCCAGCATAATGCCGGTCTTGGTGCGTTGGCCGTACTCTTTAGTCCGCCGAATTTGCTCCAGGCTACGCTCATAGCGGGCTTGCGGCCGCACGCGCCGGTAGAGCCGCTCCACGGTTTCCATGTTATGCGACACGACTTCCTGACCGGCCTCAATCATCCGAATGAGGGCATCCCAATTGCTTTTCACGTCGGGGATGAGCGTTTCGATGGTTGTTGTCGGGGAGGCTTCTTTCACGGCCCGCACGGTCTGATACCAGATTTCAGCCCCGCGGTCTTTCAACTCGTCGCGGTTCACCGAGGTAATCACGGCGTGTTTGACTTTCATCAGCACAATGGCCTCAGCTACGCGCCGGGGTTCGTCGGTATCGTATTCGTTGGGCCGACCGGTGGCTACGGCGCAAAAGGTACAGCTCCGGGTACACACATTTCCCAGAATCATGAAGGTTGCCGTACCGGCACCCCAGCACTCGCCCATGTTGGGGCAGTTGCCTGATTCACAGATAGTATGGAGCTTATAGGTATCAACAAGTTTGCGGACTTTGGCATATTCGGGGCCAACCGGCAACTTCACGCGCAGCCAGTCGGGCCGCTTTTTACGTTGCTCGGTGGATGGGATAACGGGTAGTTCAATCATGGTACAACCTCGTTCGGTGTTTTTGTACAGAATGCAAATCTACGGGCTAAAGTTCTGGTTGCCTCGTTTCAGCTTTGCGTTTTCACCTCCTCTACCAATTCGTTGATTCGTTGCCGGGGTAGGTCATTATATTGAGCCGCCAGTTTATCAATATCCAGCCCCTGTTTGTACGCAACCGTCAGCAGAGAAACAAAAGCATCTTCTTTCCCTTTTTCGATGCCTTTCTCAATGCCTTTCTCGATACCCTCCTCAATGATTTGGTCATACGTTGACATAGCTGTTCTGTTTACTTGGTCGGTTGCGAATAAAGACTGAAAAAATGCTTTAGGCCGGATGTCCAGGTTCTTTGATAAATAAATGACTGTGGTAATTAAATAGTTCTTTCCGGATTCGGTCTGAACCAGTTCATCCAACCATACAAACAATCGGTGGCGATATTCAAGTAATCGGGCTTCATTTTCCCGATGCTTCATCAAAAATAACGATGTTGCCAGAAATCTATTCCGAAAGCCAAGAAGCTGTTCATCATCATAATGTGAAATATCGAAAATCAGATACCGGAACATCGGCAGAAACTCTTGTAATGCCGCGTCGACCGCTCCAAAGTAGTGTGAAAGAGGCTCGTACTCCCACCGTGCCTTTCCATGATAGATTATAACCGGGATTAAGAGGCCGGGCGGTTTGTTTTGCTTTTTGGCTTCCTCCCAACTATTCAGTAGATATCTCAGCAATTGGAAATGCGGATATTTCTCTTTTTGGCTTTTGTGCTCAAACAGAATCGCAATCTGAACCGGAGTACTACTTTCGTAGACGCAGTCGTAGACAGTGTCGGCAAAGTATTCTTCCAGCGTAGGGTCCGTGTACGATGTGTTACGTAGTGTGAGGGTGGGCAGATTAAGTTTCTCCCGTAGTGGTTCTGGAAATACTTCCCGCACAAAGTCAGCCGCTATATCCTGCCGTGAAAAGTTTTCCTTGAAAAATTTGTCATGAATATTTTCAGGCATCGCTATGGAGATTACGCCTAAACGTACAACAAAAAGCGGAGCCCCGGCTGAGGCTCCGCTTTTCTATCTGTATGTGCTTGTCTATTTCTTCGATCCAAAAAACAGGGTAGCGTAGCCTGATGAGAAGAACGCTCGCTTGTCGGCCCCGGCCATGATGGAGATAGGTTTGGGGAACAGCTCGGCCAGAAAACCGATTTCAATACCCGTGGTGTTGTTGCGGAAAGCGCTTAATTCAAAATTGACAGCCGCTTTCACGTTGGCTCCTGCCGTAAACTTCGACTCACCGAAGCCCCGAAACAGACCGCCCGAGCCAGTGGGTAGTGCCCCCGTACCGGGCTGCCCGCCCGTGCCGTAGAGCGATGAGGCTGGCACCGTGCGGGTGCGGTTACCGCTTTCGCTGATGGTAACGTAGTAGGGTTTCACAATGCCCAATGAAGGCCCAACGGCAAAGATGGCATTGATCGAGATGCCTTCGTCGGCACTGCGTTCAAACAGGGAGATTTCGCGTCCGTATTGCGGGCGTACCACAAACAGGTAATTTTCTTTTCCGTATGTAAACCGCGAGCCCGTAAAATTTACGGCCTGTTGCACCTCTTTCGGGTGCTTCACGTTTACAACCTCTACCGCAAAGTAGCGGTATTGTGGCCGTCCCAAAAAGGTCTCAGCAAGGCGTTTGCTTTGCCGGAAAGCAAAGCCGCCCAGAAGCCCCGAATTAGTGTTAGTAGTTACGCCGAAGGTGGTCACGGACTGGTATGGTTCATCTTCGGCGTCGGCGGACTGCTGCATCTGTGCATAGCTCGGCCCTGCCAATAGCAGAGAAGAGACTAATCCTACACCTAAAAATTTGTATAAGCGTTGCATGACCGTGAGTTTCAGGAACTAAAAATAAAAAGAAAAGAGCAGTTTACAATAAAATGTCCATTTGCTTTTAGGTTAACGATGTTAACCGTTTTATGTTTGAGGGGAAACGCGATGAATTATGCCAACGATTCACATTGATTATACGGGCGACCTACGCACCGAATGTACACACTTACAGTCTGGTACACGTATTCATACCGATGCCCCCACCGACAATCAGGGGCGGGGTGAGGCCTTCTCGCCCACCGATTTGGTGGCCAACGCTTTAGGGGCTTGTATTCTGACCACGATGGCCATTTTTGCCCGCCGGGATGGCATAGAGCTGAAAGGGAGTTCTATGCGTGTAACCAAGGTGATGAGCGCAGAGCCCCCGCGTCGGATTGCGGCAATTCATGTGGAGCTGACCCTGCGGGCCGAAAACGCCGACGGCCCTTTTATGCCCGACGACGAAACCCGCGCCCGGCTCGAACGTATTGCCCATACCTGCCCGGTAGCTATTAGTCTGCACCCCGACCTGCGGCAGGAAGTGACCATTGAGTGGGCTACAACCCAACCCGTTTGAACACTTTTGCGAATTAATTACTTAGTGGATTAGGATTTGATTAGTTAATTCTTGACGTATGAAAAAGCAAACTCGTAAGCTGGAGCCTCCCAGTAGCATGTACCTATTGGCGGTACTGCCGCCGTCGACGATTCAGGACGAAGTGACGGCGTTTAAGCAACAGGCGCTGGAGCGCTTCAAAACGGGTCATGCCCTCACGGCTCCGCCCCACATTACGCTGTTACCCCCCTTCCGAAGCAGCCGAACTGATTTCTCGATTCTGCGTGAATTTGCCGCCGAGCAGTCGCCAATTGATATTCAGCTCAAAGACTTCGACCGGTTTGATCAACGGGTGATTTTTGTGGATGTGGTTCCCAACGAACCTCTGACGAGTTTACAAAAAAGCCTGGAGCTGTACGCACACTACCATCTGGGTATTGAGCCCGAGTACCGGCCTTTCCGCCCGCACATGACAGTGGCTTTTAAAGACCTGAAACGCCCCGCTTTCCCGGAAGCCTGGGCTTACTTTGCCGAGCAGGCCTATGAGCGGTCGTTTACGGCTGATACCCTGTACATGCTCAAACACAATGGCTCAACCTGGGAAGTGTTGGAACAGTGGGCCCTTAGTAATAATTAGCGGGGTTGCGTTGCTTCGGGCAACAGTAGGCCACCGCGCCAAAGAGCCGTCGAGCAGGGAAGTTGCCTGCCCGACGGCTTTTTCGTTGGGTAATCTATTCGGCTGGGGCGCGCAAATCAAGTGTATGAAACAGAAACAGTCGCGCTACGTGGTTATTCACAAAGCTGTTGCCAGCGGCCGTTTGCTGATACAGATTCATGTAGCCTCCCTGCAAAATCAGGTTCTTGCGAATGGGGTATGATAAACCCACAAAAAAGCGGTTCTGGTCGAAATAGTTGTAGGTGATCTGCTTGCCGGCGTTAACAAAAAGCTCGTTCTGAACCACCGCGTTTACCACGCCCGGCCGAATGGTTTTACCAGCCAGGGGCATTTGTAGTAGCAGGTTGTAGCGCATTCGCCAGTTGAACCCGTAACCGTCGGCCAGCTGATCGCCCTGCACCCGTCGGTTGAATCGCTGCTCGGCCCGTACCCACTGGGTCAGAAAGAACTTACCGGCATGGCCCGACCACCAGATTTGCTGCCAGGGGCGGTGTTCGGGGCGAATAACTCCGCTCGGCGATAGATACGAGCTGATGAAGGCATACCCCGCCGTGAGCCGGATATTATCGGCTGCGTAGTAGGTGAGCCCCGCCCGGAGCAGTTGCTGATTCCAGCGTTGCAGAAAGTCGGTCCGGCGGAGGTGTACTTCGGCCCAGAGGCCCGTTCGGTTGGTAAAGCGGGTCTGATTCAGGTAACCGACCCAGGCTTGTTCTTCGTCAGTAACTCGTTTCTGAACTTGCGCCTGCGCCCAAAACGAGGTGAGTAAGAACGATGCAATCACGCAAAACTGTTGCATAAAGAAGGTGAAGTATGGTGAACGAATGGGGACTTTCCGACGGTCATTGCCGTATCGGTAGCTACCCATTTCTGGTGAATAATGGCGCAATATAAATGGTTAATTAAAACTATAAAACCAATAGATTATAGCTATTAAAGTCTATCTAAAACCGGGATTATTGGGAGAATTGCTCTCTGTCTGCTCCAAAAAGGTCTGAAAATTGGGGTATTTACGCTGGGTGGGTGTTGCGTAACCAGGGAGTGGTTTTTACAAACTGCCAGCCAGTGAGGCAGAGGGCAATGGCCAACCAGCCAAGAGCCGGTATGCCAAACATAATGAGCAGTAACCCGGCCAGAAACCCGCCTAATACTTGTTGCTGCCAGCGGTCGGGGTTCCAACGGGGGCGGTAGGCAAACGTATGGAAAAACAGGAGCCAGCCAAGGCCCGTAAACCACAGCGTTCCCATGTAAACCGGGCTCACACGCACGGGCGCATTGTACAGCAGTACCGGAAGTTCGGGGAGCCAAAGAACGGTGTACGCCAGAACATACCGACCCAGTCGGCCCCAGGGCGAAATAGGCAGGTTGGGTAACAGCCGGAGCCATGTTTGCTCAAACTCGAAAAACAGGCGGCAGAGGGGCGCATGAGCCACCAGGCTCATCATCAGGCCAATCAACAGCAGTCGTTGGTCATAGTCGTCGGTGGGGTATAGGCGGCATACCCCAATCAGGAGACCCACCGAGGCCGCTTTGGAGAGTAACGTGGCTACCGGCCGGTGACGCAATAAAAAAGAAGGATAAAACAGGACGTACGGGATTGACCAACGCCAACGCGGCAACCGGAGAGCACGCTCAGGGTAGGGGTTTCTGACGCGTTCGTCGAGCCCATAGGCACTCGCGCTCACCAGCAACAGGACCACACCGGTCAGCGCGGCATTGGCGGCCCAGGTCTGATGCACAAACCCCCGCTGAAGCATCCAGCCCGCGTAGGCTTCGACGGGTAGTAGCAGGGCTGCCGATACCAGTACCCAGCCAGCCCAGCGTGTAGAGCGGGGGAGCAACCGTGCCGACAGCAAAAACCGTTGGGGGGGCTCGCTCAGGAGCTGCCGGGTAAAGACCGTAGCCCGGAGCGTGTACAGGCCCCAGAGACTGGCGGTCAAAGCGAGCAAAAACGGCGACGTCAAAATGGCCGCCATAAGTGCGTGGTGGTCTTGCGGACGCATGAATCCGAAGGCCAGATAAACAACCACACCAAGAAAACCGGCATTGCGGGTGTAGTAAGGTGCAACCAGCGTGCGGAGTAAAAGAGTCATGGGAGCGGGGATGGCGCGCCTAAAAATAGTATCATTGTCGGCTGAAAGCCACAGAAAAATGACAAACGACAACCCAACCGACCCTTACGACAACCGATACGATAGCCGACCGACCGACAATCAGGACCAGACGCAGGCGGCACCGGGCAGTAGCCCATTAGATCTGTTCAAACCCGCGCCCGACTACCGGGTGACCCCCGTTTTGCTGTGGCTCAACATTGGCCTGTTTGCGTTGATGGCGCTGACTGGAGTCGACGTGTTGCAGCCCTCCAGCGAGGGTCTGATTCGCTGGGGAGCCAATTTTACGCCCCTCACCCTCGACGGCCAGCCGTGGCGGCTACTCACCTGCTGTTTTATCCACATCGGTATTCTGCACCTGGTGTTCAATATGTACGCGTTGATGCAGATTGGCCCGATTCTGGAGCCTTTACTGGGAAGCGTGCAGTTTGGGGTGACGTATCTGGTTACGGGCCTGATGGGTAGCGTAGCCAGCCTGTGGTGGCACGATATTATTGTCAGCGCGGGGGCATCGGGGGCGATTTTTGGGTTGTACGGCGTATTTCTGGCCTTACTCACCACTAACTGGCTACCGGCCGAAGTGCGCAACGGAATGCTCAAAAGTATTGCCCTGTTTGTGGGTTTTAACCTGATGCTGGGTATGAGCGCCGGTATCGACAATGCGGCTCACATTGGCGGTTTACTCGCGGGTTTGCTCACGGGCTACACCTACTACCTGTTCATGTTGCGGGCGGGCCGATCGGCCAACCGGCCGTTGGTGCCATTGCTGTTTCCTGCCGCTTTGGTACTGGCCACGGCCGTGCTGGTGTACGCCTACACCGACAACCCGATGGCCAAATACGAGAAAATTATGGAGCGGTTCGGGGAGTTGGAACGGCAAGCGATGGACTCGTTCAAACTGCCGCCTAACACGCCTGCCAAAGGGGTGGCCGATGCCCTGAGCGAGCGGGGTATCCCGGCCTGGGAAGAGGCCATTCGGACGTTGCAGCAGGCCGATTCGCTGGACCTCTCTGAGTCTCTCGACCGGCGAACGACGTTGCTAAAAAAGTATAGCCAGCTGCGCCTGAACAACTTCCAGCTTCTGCAAAAATCACTGCGCGATACTACCCACCGCTACGATGCCCAGATTGAAGCCACTGACCGGCAGATCAGCGACGTGATGAAGCAACTCAAGGCCAGCCGTTGACCGGGCCATAAGGCAGTATAAAACCGGGCTGCTTTGTTTTTCTGCTAACAGGCCGGGTCAATAGCCATAGCGGTCCCGTAAAAACTGACTCAAACCTTAATCACTGGTCCAATGGAACATGCACAATCTCGCCGTCGCTTTCTGGGAACGACGGCCGCTCTCGTGTCGGGAGCTATCGTAGGAAGCCAAAAACTGTTTGGGGCACCCGCCCTGATTCGGAGCCTCAAGGAGTCGAGTTCGCTCATCAATGGTGTGCAGATTGGTGTAATTACGTACTCGTACCGCGATATGCCCGATCAGAGTGCCGAGGCTACCCTTAAATATGTGCTCGACAGTGGAATCAGTGCGATTGAGCTGATGGGCGGCCCGGCCGAGTCGTTTGCGGGGGCACCCAAGAATACGGTCGATATGCGGTCGGTGTTTCCGTTGATGCGCAAGCGTCGCGAAAATCAGACACTCACCGACGACGAGCAAAAAACGCTGGCCGAGGCCGACGCGCAGATGAAAGCCTACCGGGCCGAAGTGGCCAAATGGCGGCTGTCAGTACCGATGAGCAAGTTTGAGCAGGTTCGGAAGATGTACAACGCGGCCGGGGTAAGCATCTACGGCTTCAAACCCGATGCGTTTGGCATGCAAAACTCCGATGCCGAAATTGACTACGGTATGCGTGCGGCCAAGGCGCTGGGGGCCAATCAGGTCACGCTCGAACACCCGGCCAACGACGCTCACACGCTCAAACTGGGCCAAATGGCAGCTAAACACGGGATTCGGGTGGGGTACCACGGTCACGAGCAACAAACGCCGACGTTCTGGGATACGGCCCTCGCGCAATCGCCGGGTAATGCCATGAACTTCGATTTGGGCCACTACATCGCGGCTGGGCAACCCGACCCGCTGGGCCTGATTCAGCGTCGGCACGACCGCATTTCGAGCATGCACATCAAAGACCGGCAGGGACCAGCCAACGGTAAGAAAAACCTCCCCTGGGGGCAGGGCGATACGCCCTTGACGCAGGTGCTGGGCCTCATGCGGGAGCAGAAATACACGTTCCCGGCTACGGTTGAGCTGGAATATCAGATTCCGGCGGGTTCCAATGCGGTGGCCGAGGTAAAGAAGTGCATGGAGTTTTGCCGGAAAATTCTGAGCTAAACCGATTGCAACAAACCGTTTTCGACCAGAAAAACCCGGTCGATGGGCAGGGTTGACTGCCCGACGTCCTGATGGGACGCCAACCCAAACGAAACGCCCGCTGCCTGCCGCTCGTGGATGAGGTCGTACAGGATTTGCGCGGCCCGGTCGTCGATGGTTGTCAAGGGCTCGTCGAGCAGAATAAGCGCGGGTTGACCCAGAAACGCCATCAGCAGGGCCACTTTTTTCTGCATACCGCTCGAATACGTACCGGTGGGTGTTTTCCAGTATGCATCAACGCCGAGTTGTTCGGCCAAACAGGCGACCTGCGTACGGGTTGCCTGTTTGGCTTTTGCCACAAACTGAATAATGTCGTAGGCCGACAGGAAATCGGGAAACAGGGGCTCTGCTTCGGCATAATTAACCCGTAAACGGTAAGGAACCGGGTGCCGGTTGATCTCGTACTGTTCGTTCAGCCAAATTTCACCGGCAAACGGGAGCATACCGGCTATTGTCCGCAAAAACGTGCTTTTCCCCGACCCGTTAATCCCCCGAAACCAGTACGTACCCGCCGGTAACTGGAGCGATGGCACCGTCAGAATAGGCGTTTCGTGGTAAGCTTTCCGAAAATTTTTAATTGTCAGCAGCATAAGAGTCAACGTTACTGAGCTGGACCGGTGCCCACGGTGCGCCACCAGGCCGATTGGGGGAGCGGTTGCCCCAGCACTATGGGTTGCCCAATTTGAGGGGTTGCAAAAGGCATTCCGGCGGCCTGAGCGCGTTTGGTGAAGCGCTCAACGGGTTCGGTCCAGGCGTGGTAGGCCAGGGCAAATTTACCCCAGTGTACGGGTACTATCGCCTTGGCGTTCAGGTCTTGGCCGGCCTGTACCACCTCTTCAGGAAACATGTGGATGTCCGGCCACAACTCGTTGTACTGCCCGCATTCGAGAATAGCCAGGTCAAAAGGGCCGTATTGTGCGCCCAACTGAGCAAAGGTTTTATCGTAGCCTGAGTCGCCACCCAGAAAAAGGCGGTAGCCGGGCAGTTGCAGCACATACGATGCCCAGAGCGTGCGGCCCCGCGCCAGTGCCCGACCCGAAAAATGCCGTGCCGGGGTAGCTGTTAGCCGAATGCCGTCCTGTACCGTTGTGGTTTCGAACCAGTCGAGCTCGGTAATCCGGTTGGCAGGTACACCCCAGTGTTCGAGGTGCGCCCCTACGCCCAGCGCAACCACAAACTGCTTCACCTTCGGTATCAGGGCTTTAATGGTTGTGTAGTCGAAGTGATCGTAATGGTCGTGCGATAACACCAGCACGTCGATGTCGGGCATATCGGCCGGGCTGTAGGCGTCGCTTCCTGCAAACGACTTCCCAAAAAACGAAACCGGTGCGGCATTCCCGCCAAAAACGGGGTCCATCAACAGCGTAAAGCCGTTGTGCCGCAGCAGGTACGACGAATGCCCAAACCAAACCAGGGTCGGCTGAGCGTCGGGCAGGGTGTTGAGGTCTGTTCGTACCGAGGGCAGCGGCTGCTTGGGTTCATTCTCAGCCGAACGGTTCCAGTAACCACTAAGCAGTTTCAGAGCGGTCGATTCCTTGCCCTCCACCGACGTTTCTTCCCGGTTCTGAAACGAATTGTCCCGGTAATGGGCCGACTTCTGAATGCGCTCCAGACGGGCACCTGTCGGGTCGGTACCAAAAACGGGTAGGCGAAGCAAGGCAAACAAAGTGGCCGTCAGCAGGGCCACCACAACGAGGGTTATTACCATCATGCGGGTAAATCGGCGGGTCATGGGGGGGCAACGGCCGACACCGCCGAAGGGTTCCGGCAGTGTCGGCGGAAATGATGAACGGTTAGTTGACTGGTAGACCGGAGGGCACGGCCTTACCACCGAACCGAAGCCCGAACCCCACCCACGAAGTTACGCCGGGCCGATGCGTTGTAGAATCGGTTGCCAAACGCGTTCAAATCGTACCCTAAGCTGTATTGTTGATCGAGCAGGTTGTCGCCGGTCGCGAACAGATCAAGCATGACCGGCCCCAGCGTGCGCCGGAATCCAACCGTTGCCGTGGCAATCCGGGTGGGGTCGGCGGTGGCCGTGTTGGCGTCGTTGAGCGCAAACGGGCTCAGGAACTGATACGTCAGAAACGCGTACAGCCCAAAGCGGGTGTTCAGGTCCAGGCCCGACACATTGGTGGTGGGTGCCACACCCGGCACCCGCTTGCCCGACACATCGGCGGTACCCTGCCGGTAGTCGCGGTAGCGGTAGTTGGTGAGCGTGAGGGCGTTCCAGATACGCAACGACACCGGATTACCCAGACTACTCTGTTTCAGGATCTGATAACTCAGCAGGGCTTCGAGGCCGCGTTGCTCAGTACGGCCCGCGTTGGTGAAGGTCTCGGCCCCGGCATCGGTTGTGCGCCTAACAATGGTTTCGCGCAGGGCAAACTGGTACGCAGCCAGGTCGAACTGAAGCCGCCCGGCCAGGGTAGAGCCGCGCAAACCCAGCTCGTAGCTCGTGCCGCGCTCCGGCGTCAGACGCGGATTGAACACCAAATCCGACGGCCGGATTTCCTGCAAGGTAGGCGCCGAATACCCCGTGCTGATGCTGCCGAATACCGAAATGGCGTCGGTTAGTTGCTTGAGCAAGGCCACGCGGGGGAGCCATACCGGGTCGAACGTCCGGCGTTGTTCATTGGCCGGGCTGTTCGAAAAGCGTGTAAATTGGTAGCGTACCTCATTGCGGCTGATGCCCGCTGTGAGCACAAAACCGGCCGGCAACGTGCTTTCGACCTGCGCAAAACCAAGCCACTGAAGGGCTTTCAGCTCGTCGTCGGTTTGGAGGGTGTCGATTTGCCCGCGTCGGTTGCCGTAGTTTCGGGAGATGGTAAAATTATGCCCAAGCTCGGCTCCGAACGTAATCACCGTCGGGACGCCCTCCCGGACGGCCTGCCAGCGGGTTACGGTGCGGCCCCCCAGACCCTGATCGGCCCGTCGTTCGTAGTTGGTGATAAACGGGTTCCTGAAATCTGTGACGGTAGCGTACAGGGCGGTGGTGTTTTGCCAGCGTTCGTTGAAGCGGTAGGTTTGCGACAAACCGAGGTACCCCAATTTCTGGTAGATAGCCGCCTGCTGCTCGGCACTGCCGGGCGTAGCGCGGGTGGCTGGGCGAGCCTGTCGCGGGTCGAGCCGGTACTGAGCCTCAGTAAGCCCGCCCGGTGTTTGGTAGTTAAGGTCGGAGAACAACCCCAGCACCGATATGGTCCGGCGGTCGCTCACCCGAAACTGACCGGTCAGCTGCACATTGTCGCGCCGGAGGGCCGAATGGGCTCGGTAGCCCGTGGCTCCCAGATTCTGATAGCTTAGGTTGAGCGACGCGTTTTCGCGGCCTGAGGTTACGGCTACGCCCCCTCCGCCCAGACCGTACGAACCAGCCAGACCGTTCACCTCCACGCTCGAGACACCGGGTGGGGTGGCCGGTCCCGAAAAGAGTACAGCGCCACCGGTATTGGCTCCGTACAGGCTTCCGGCCGGTCCTTTGAGTACTTCGGCCCCGCCCAAAGCGCGCACATCGAGCGCGTTGAGGGGCGTGTTGCCGCCCGCATCGGTCAGGGGCAGGTCGTTCCAATACACTTTCACGTTGCGCACCCCAAACGGCGACCGAATCAGGCTTCCCCGAATGGACAGCCGGTAGCTGCCCGGCGACCGCTCGTCGGCCCGCACACCGGGCAGGGTGTTCAGGGCAGGCACCAGCGTAGGGGCACCAAACCGCTCGGTAAGCTCCCGGCGGCTCAGCAGCCCTACCGAGGCCGCTGTTTGGAGGAGGGGGCGGTTGCTTTCGTAAGCGCGCACCACTACCTCGTTGAGCCGGATGGTGTCTTGCGTAAGGGTGTACGATTGCGGGGGCGCGTCCTGCGCGAAAGCGCTACTGACGGAAGCGACGAGAGCGACGTATAAAATTCTCATTATGTAAGATTACTCGGAAAAAGAAGGCCTGCCGATGGCTGGCGTGCGAATGAGTTGCCGGTCGGAGCCACGGATGCTTATCCCACAACGGCCCGAAACCCGGTTTGGTTACCAGCCGTTGAAAGAGAAAAAGGTTTTTTACGAAAAAAGTGTAGAGCTGACATCTAAACGCAGGCTACGCTCGTACACTTTGCTATGGGCTGAGAAAGGCGACAAATGAACTGAGCAATTTGGGCTAAATCATTTGTAAAGACGTTCAAGACCCTATCCCATGAGATGCGTGCAACGGGTCGCCTGAAGAGCGACCCGTTGTCTGTTTAGGCAAAAACAAGCCACAGGTTGCGCAGGCCAAGAAAAGCCGAGATGGCCACTACCAGCCCCATGGCTATATTTTGCCACAGGTTGTTGCAGTATTGGGCAGGTAGTAGCTTTCGGTTGTTGACGGCCAGGAGCAGAAAGACCGCGACAACAGGAAGTAGCAGTCCGTTGGCCGCCTGTGCCAGTACAATAACCGGCACAGGCTTTACGCCCAGTAAGCCAAACAGCATCCCGACGCCCATCACAACAAGCCAAACGGCCCGGTAAGCCGTTGAGGTGTCGGGCCAGCCCAGCAAGCTTTTGGCGGTAACGGCGGCCGCCAGCGGGGCTGTGAGCGCTGAGGTAAACCCGGCCGCAAACAGGCCAAAGGCAAAGAAGCTCCCCGCCCAGCTCCCCATGCGACTGCTCAGGGTCTGAGCCACGTTTTCGAAGGAAAAGCTGCCTGTAACGAGCGTGCCTGCCAGCAGAATGGCTCCGGAAATAAGCCCTCCGATAGCTACGGCCAGGCCGATGCCCCAGCGCATTTCGGACAGTTGCTGCCCTTCACCAATGCCCGATCCCAGAAACAGGTTGTAGGGTACAATTGTGGTGCCAATCAGTCCAATAACAAGTACCAGCGAACCGTCGGGCAGGGTTGGTACTACCAGCGAGGTCATGAGGGCGGAGGTATCAGTCACGGCCTGAGCCGCTACGTACGCAAAGGCAATGCCCATAAGCCCCACCACCATACCCAGAAACTTGGCAATACCCCCCGTTGAGCCCGCCCAAAGCAGGGCTGTACTTACTACACCTACGACTATCGTAAGCACCCAGGCGGGCAGCTGTGTGAGCAACGTTAGTCCGGCTACGGCTCCCAGAATGTTGCCTGCCTGATAAGCCGCGCAACCAAGGGCCACGGCCCCGAACAGAAACAGGGGGAGTGCCTTTGACCGTAAGCCGTAGGTTTCTGAGATGATTTCGCCCAGGCTGCGGCCCGAGGCAATGGTGATGCGGGCGGCTGCTTCCTGCAATAAAATAGTGCCAAGGGTGCTGAACGTGAGCGCCCAGAGCAGTGAAAAGCCGTACTGCGAGCCCGCCATCGAACAGGTTGTGACGGTGCCGGGGCCAATGAAAGCCGCCGAGATAACCGACCAGAACAGAACACTGCCTAAGCCGGAGCGAAAGGATAACGATTTGGGCATTCTTGACGGTTTATGGTTTATCGTTTCTGGTTTATGGTTAGCAAAACGTACAATCAGCGAGAATCCGCTAAATCCGTGTTATCCGCGTGCCATTAAACTCCAAATTGATTGGCACGCAGATGACACGGATTGGCCAGATTTTCACGGACAATGAGTTAAAAGACAATAGCCTCTTCTGGACTGGAGATTGTTCGCCACGGAGTACTGTGATTTGTGTCAATTTGTTGACAGTAAGTTGGTTGTGATTCTAACTAAAAACTACAAACCGGAACGCCGGCTGGCAAAACCTACGCCCCCAATCCGGCAAATACGTCGCGGGCGTAACGCAGGTCTTGCCGGTGCGCGTCAACAGCGTTGAGGGTATGGGGTGTTTGGGCTTCGAGGCACTGTTCGAGAACCAGGTGAGGGCGCACACGCAGGGCTTTTAGGTCGCGGGTGAGCCGCCGGTAGTCGATATCGCCGTCGGTGAAAGTTTCCTGCCAGATACCCCCTTTCGATTGCCGGATGTGCAGCTCGACAATGCGGCTCCCGAACTGTTTGACAATATCAAACAAGGCCACCTGCGAGTTGCCCGTACCCCGGTACACCCAGTGGGCGTCGAGGCAAAAGGCCACATGGCGCGGATTGGTGTTGAGCATCATGTGGTAAAACTCGCGGGCCCCCGCCCGAAACTCAGGGTCGTGGGTGTGGTAGGCGAGGGTAAGTCCCCGGTTGCGGAGGGCGGCTCCGAGCCGGTCGAGGTTGCGTGCCTGTTCGGTGAGTTGCGCGTCGGTTTTGTTGTCGGCACTGCCCCATTTAAGTGGGTTCGGGTTGGTGACAACAATCCGGGTGCCCAGGGCTTTGGCGGCTTCGGCAATGGCCACTGCTTTGTCGATCGAAGCGGGGGCGTCGGCGGCTTCGTGCAACGAGCTGTTGACGTAAATAGACCGCATCTCCAGCCGATACCGACGTAGGTAAGGCGCCAGTTTGGTCACGTCGTCGGGCGTGTTTAGGCTGGGTTCGTAATCGGTCAGGCCCGCGGCCACGTATTCCGTCAGCGACGCGTCGGGGTCGGCCATCCAGACCTTTTTGTCGCGATTGTAAAACGTGTTCCATGTGTACGAATTGCACGACAGATGGGGCTGGGCGGGGGCGGCCAACGCGGTTTGGGCTGGCAAAAGGGCGGCTCCGGCCAGGCCCGAAACGGTTTTCAGAAATGCTCGGCGAGGGGTAGGCATAGGCAGATGGATGCGCAGGTCTACCCGTAGAAACCAAAAAACACCCGGCGTCTAACCGGGTGTTTGGGTAAATGTGCTTAGTGGCCCGTCTACGACAGATATTTCCGCAGCATCCACGCCATTTTTTCGTGTTCTTCCATCATACCCGTCAGGAAATCGGCCGTTCCGGCATCGTCCAGCTCTTCGTCGGTCGTTTTCACGTCGTCGCGCAGTTCGCGGGTCACTTGCTCGTGGTCGGTCAGCAGGCGCTCAAACATATCACGGGTTTTCACCTCGCCCGACTTATCTTCTTCCAGGCTGGTTTCCTTCACAAAATCGGCCATGGTCGACAGGGGCTTGCCACCCAGCATTCGGATACGCTCGGCTACCTCGTCAATCATTTCTTCCAGTTGCTTGTACTGCTCCTCAAAAAACTCGTGGTATTCCTTGAAGCTTGGACCCGCTACATTCCAGTGGTATTTGCGGGTTTTGATGTACAGTACGTGCAGGTCGGCCAGGTACGCATTGAGCAGTTCGTTGTCTTTTTTCAGAACGTCTTTGCTAAGACCGATGTTGGGCTGAATGTTTTTAACGCCTTGTTCTTTGGTCTCCGGTTTGTTCAGATCGGTAGTCATAACATGAGTATGTAAGATTCAACAGGTAGAACCGGGCCGGGTAAAAATTGTTGCGCGACTTTAGCACACGCCCCGGTCGTTGCTACCCATGCCGCCCCCACCGGGCGTTTCGATTCGGATACGCTCACCGGGTTGCATGGCCCGCGTAAAAATGCCCGGCAATTCGGTGGCTTCACCGTTGGTACTCACCAGCCATTGCTGCCCCACCAACCCTGGCTCACCACCGTTCAGGCCGTAGGGAGGCACCCGCCGGTGTTGGCTCAGCAGCGTAGCCTGTACGGGTTGCAGAAACTCAATCTCGCGTCTGATGCCGTCGCCCCCGCGCCAGGTACCTGCCCCGCCCGAGCCCGCCCGTATGCCAAACGCCCGTAGCCGAACCGGGTACCGCCGTTCGAGCTCTTCGGGGTCGGTGAGTTTGGTGTTGGTCATGTGCTGATGCACCGCCGACCGCCCGTGTGCGCCTACGGTAGCCCCGGTGCCCCCGCCAATGGTTTCGTAATAGCCAAAATCGGCCCCGCCAAACAGAAAATTGTTCATGGTGCCGTAGCTACAGGCTGCCAGGCCAAGGGCCTTGAGCAAGGTATCGACAAGCCGCTGACTCACTTCGGTGTTGCCGCCAACCACCGCCGGGGCCGGTTGCGTCAGGTCGGTGGGGAAGCGCGGGTTCAGAAACGACGAGTCGGGCAGTGTAAACCGCACCGGAGCCATCAGGCCCTCGTTGAGGGGCATATCTTCATTGCACCAGAGCCGGAGCACGTACAGCACGGCACTGTGCAGAATAGACAGGTTGGCGTTGAGGTTATGCGGATGAACCGCCGATGTGCCCCGAAAATCGAATTCAACCGCTCCGTTCTGCACCCGTATTGCCACCCGAATCTGATGCCCGTCGTCGAGGGCTTCGGTAGCCTCAAAAACGGCCCCTTCGTGTTGCGTCAGCACCCGCGCCATCCGTTCGGTAGCCGACTGTTTCAGCCGTTCCATATACCGATGAACGGTAGGCAACCCGTAGGCTTGCACCAGACTGAGGAGGGCCGTTTCGCCTGCCCGGAGCGAGGCTAAGGCCGCTTCAATATCGGCCCGGTTCTCGGCAAGTGACCGGGTAGGGTAGGGGGCGTCCGTGAATCGGTTTTTTACGCCTTGCTGTCCGGCCGGAGTGTCCCAAAGCCACTCGCCCCGGCGCATCAGGTATTGGGGTTCCAGCACTACGCCCTCTTCGGCCAGGGTGGTGGCATCGGGCGGCATAGAGCCGGGTACTTTTCCGCCGATTTCGGCGTGGTGCGCCCGGTTTATGACATAGCCAACCAGTACCGGTTTGGGGGCCTCGGCAGTTGGTCGGGTAAATACGCCCTGTGTCAGCGTCACATCGGGCAGGTGTGAGCCGCCAAAGCGGGGGTGGTTGGTGATGACCACATCGCCTGGTTCCAGTGGCAGTTGCTCCAGACACAGGCGGGCGCATACGCCTAGGCTACCGAGGTGTACGGGTATATGCGGGGCATTGGCCACAAGCTGCGCGCGTGGGTCGAGCAGGGCGCAGGAGAAATCGAGCCGTTCTTTTACATTGGTCGAAAAGGCGGTTCGTTGCAATTGCGTGCCCATTTCTTCGGCAATGCTCATAAACCGGCGGGTAAACAGCTCCAGCTGAATGGCCTCCACATCGGTTTCGGCAGACGGGTCGGGTTTGTCGGGCACTCCCCCAAAAATGGCCACGGCGTCGCGGTTGGGTTGGAGGGTAAGCTGCCAGCCCGGTTCGATAAATACCGACGAGGTGGTGTTGAGTAGCAGGGCCGGCCCCGTGAAGGTGTCGCCCGGTTGCAGGGCCGCCCAGTCGTAGGCCGGGTATAGGTCGGTCTGGAAAGCTGGTTGGGCCGGTCGGGGCGTGGGCAGAGCCTGAGCGGGTTCGGGCATGGGGGGCGCTGTGGCCACCTGTACCCGGATACTCTCGACCTCCACGGCCCGGCCAGCGGGGTAATGACCGTACCGCTGCTCGTAGGCCGCCCGAAACGCATCGGCCAGGTGCTGGGGGGCGTTTGCGTACCGAATATCCACGGTCGACTCCTGCCCTTGCAGCCGCATGAATACCCGCACGGCCGTGACGGCAATGGCTGCGCCCACGCCCACATCAGCCTGAAGCTCCGTGGTGGCTTGCTGGGTCAGAGCGTCGATTCGGTCGGGTAATTCGGTCATAACTTCGTTGAGCGGTTTCAGAACGGCCTGTGCGGCCATACGTTCACTGCGGGCCTGCCCAATTCCGTAGGCACTCAGTAACCCCCCGTCGAACGGCAACACGAGTCGCTTCATACCCAGGAGCCGGGCCACCGAGCAGCCATGCAGCCCCCCGGCCCCACCAAACACCAGCAGGCTGTACTCGGCCGGGTCGAACCCGCGCGCAATAGAGATGGTACGGATGGCGCCGGCCATCGCTTCGTCGGCGATGCGGGCAAACCCGGCCAGAATAGCCTCGGCCGGTGCGTTGGCCTGTTGGCTCACGGCTTGGAGGGCGGCCTGCGCCTTTTCGGGAAAAATTGGAATGCCGAACTGAGCCGGGTGCAGTCGCCCGAGCAACAGGTTAACGTCGGTAATGGTGAGCAGCCCAACCTCGCCCGGCCCCGACGCACCGTAACAGGCCGGGCCGGGGTTAGCCCCGGCGCTGTGCGGCCCTACGCGCAACCGACCCTGAGTTTGGTCGTACCAGCACACCGACCCACCCCCGGCCGCTACTGTCTCGATAGCCAATGAGGGGAGTTGCAGATCGAACGGGCCAATTTGGGTCGAAAACCGGTAGTCGGGTACACCCGTGTTGTCCTGAATCTGGATGCGGGCCACATCGGTACTGGTGCCGCCCATGTCGAGCGTAAGCACCCCACTGCCCGAACCATTGTGTTCGAAGACAGCAGCCCCAGCCTGCCCGGCTCCAATTACGCCCCCGGCCGGGCCGCTCAGAAGGCTGTCTTTCGGCCGAAAGAGGTCGGCCCGAACCAGTCCGCCCGCGCTGCTCATAATGCGGAGCGTAGCCGACGGCCCCAACTGAGCTTGTACATTGGCGAGGTAAGCGTGCAACACCGGTGTTAGGTAGGCATCGGCTACGGCGGTTTGCGTGCGGGCCACGTAGCCGGGTGCTGCCGATACGTCGGTTGAGCAGGTGATGTGCGTAAATCCGGCCCGTTTTAGGGCTTCCCGAATATGGTTTTCGTGGGTGGGGTTGCGGTATGCGTTCAGTAGCGAAATGGCTATGGCGTCGGGGTTCTGTTGCCGGAGGTCGGCAATGAGGGCCGAGAGGGTCGGCTCGGCAAGGGGCGTAACTACCGCGCCATCAGCCCCAATCCGTTCATCAGCTTCCAGAACCGAATTGTAAAGTACTTCGGCGGGTGGAATGGCCAATTCAAACAGGTTTGGCCGTTGCTGGGTGCCAATAAGAAGCAAATCGCGGAAGCCGCGCGTCACAATTAGGGCTACGCGTCCCCCTTTTCGTTCCAGTAGAGCATTGGTGCCTTTAGTGGTGCCAAGCCGCATTTCGAGCGGTGGAAAGGGTTGGTCGAGCGGGGTTTCGGTCAGGAGCCGGGCGGCTAAAACGGGAGCTTCTTCGCCCGTAAACAGTTCGACGGTAGTACCGGCGGGCAGGGTAGGTCCGTTTGGCCCTTCGAGCGTAGGGGCAAGCTGGAGGTACCCCTCTGTACTGAGCGACCGAACGCGGTAGGTGTCGCCTGTACCAACAACCCGCAAGGTGTAACCCGCGAAAATAGGGGCTTTGAGCCACGGAGCCCGCAGCCGACCGTCGGTATCGAGTTGGCCCCTGAGCCGACTGCTGCTGAGTACTTTGGTCCGGTGCAAAGGGCCTTCGGGCGGGCAGGCTATGCCGTCGGTAAACGTGCCGCCGGTGTCAATCCAGATTTGCCAGGTTGGAGTCATACGCAAAAACAACGGGTGCCGGTTTCAGAACCTTTGTCTCGTTGGTGGGTTTTCTGAGAAACAAACTTAGACAACGTTATGGAAAGCAACACAACCCACGGAACGCCCGCCGGTCCGACCGAAGAGATGTACGACCGCAATAAGGAAACCGAAGGCGAACCCCGGTTGGTCAGCGTGGACGAGGACGATGTCTCGGTTGATGCTTCGGATGTAGATGACCACTCGACCGGCATGGGTGAGGATGATTTTTTAGGAAAGTCGAACAAAGAAAACAAGTGAAACCCCGTCCCGAAGTCCCAACCGAACCCACGGCTATCTCAGCCGCCGAGCAGTTTCAGAACCAAACCCTCCGGCCGATACTGAAAGCCCTCAACGACCTTATTCTGGCGTATTACCGGCATCATTTGCCCAAGCGCAAAGCGGCCTTCGACCGGTTTAGTCCCGACGATAAGCTGGCGTACATCGAGCGTTCGGTGCGCGAGGATACCCGGTTGCGGCTTATGCTGATTGGCATGGTGGTAGGGCAGTTTTCGCCCGAGGAGTGGGCCGTTTTTGTGGCTGAAGAAGCCGAACTGACCCGCCGGATTAGTAATCTGCTGATTGGCAGGCTCCAGAGTCAGGTCGATCAGTTGAGTAGCGTGGGGTAATCGGTACGGGGCAACGAAGCGGTTACTCTATTGCGGTTGGGTCTGGTCCGAATCGCCGTACTTTTGTGCTTTACGGGATGGTAACTGGCGTTTCGGTGAATCTGGCTGGTCTCCAGAACCAGACACCGAAACGCCAGCCGCTATCCCTCAAAACCGGAACGCCGGCCACCACAAACCCGTTAGTACGCTGTGCCTAATTACCAACCGCCCGATCTCCGTACCGTCCATGTGATGCGTTACGTTACGCCCCTGCGCGAGGGGGGCTCGCTGCCCGCGTTGGCCGAGGCCGACGATGACTTTTTGTATGTACTGAAATTTCGCGGGGCGGGGCAGGGAGCCAAAGCCCTTATTGCCGAACTGATTGCGGGCGAAACGGCCCGGTTACTGGGCTTGCGGGTACCCGAAATCGTGTTTGCCCAACTCGACGAAGCGTTTGGCCGTACCGAGCCCGACGAAGAAATTCAAGACCTCCTCAAGGCCAGCACGGGGCTCAATCTGGCCCTGCACTACCTGTCGGGAGCCATTACGTTTGACCCACTGGTGACTCAGGTCGATGCCCGTCTGGCGTCGCAGATTGTGTGGCTCGACTGCCTCATGACCAACGTCGACCGAACGGCCCGCAACACCAACATGCTGATCTGGCACAAAGAACTGTGGCTGATCGATCATGGCGCTGCACTGTATTTTCACCACACGGGCGGGTCGTGGGAAGAACACGCCCGGCGGCCGTTTGTGCAAGTTAAAGACCATGTGTTGCTCCCGCAGGCAAGCGAACTCGAAGCAGTCGATGCCGAGTTTCGGGCGGTACTTACCCCCAGCCGGATTGAAGCCATTGTAGGCCTTGTGCCCGACGAGTGGCTGATGGATGAACCGTCGAGTGCTGGCCCCTCGGAGATGTCGCCGGCCGACCGTCGGCAGATGTACGTTCAGTTTTTAACCACCCGACTTTCCGTTTCGGAGGTCTTTGTTAACGCAGCGCAACATGCCCGAAAATCTCTTGTTTGAATACGCCGTAATCCGAGTGGTGCCGCGTGTCGAACGAGAAGAGTTTCTGAACGTGGGCGTCATTTTGTACTGCTCAGCCCGGGGCTTTTTGCAAACCCGCTATCTCCTCGACCCGCAACGGCTCGCGGCTTTTTCGGCCACCCTCGACCTCGACGAGCTGACCCACCGGCTACAGGCCTTTGAGCGCATTTGTGCCGGTCGGCAAACGGGTGGGCCAATTGGTCAGTTGGCTACGGCCGCCCGGTTTCGGTGGCTCACGGCCGCCCGCAGTACCATCGTGCAAACTTCACCCGTACACCCTGGCCTCTGCACCGACCCAGCCCAAACGCTGGAGCGGTTGTTTGAGAAGTTGGTGAAATAGGGGAGAAGGGAGGAAAGGAGAAAAGGGAGGATGGGAAGGAAAGTGGTATCACAGGCTTCTTTTCTTCCCTTTCCTCCTTTCTCCTCTTCCTCCCGCCTTTTAAATTTTCCGGTTGTCCCATAAACTAAATACCCCTCAAAAAGCGTATTTTAGCGTAACAGCCTCACCTAAAATTACTATGCTACTACCTGCTGAATACAAACGCTATCAAAAGCACCTTAACCTGCCGGAGGTAGGTGTGGAGGGGCAACTTAAACTCAAAAATGCCTCGGTTCTTGTTGTAGGGGCAGGTGGGTTGGGGTGTCCGGTATTGCTCTATCTGACGGCGGCCGGGGTGGGCACCATCGGCGTAGTCGACCCCGACGTGGTCGATATTAGCAATCTGCAACGGCAGGTATTGTACACCACCAATGAGGTGGGGAAGCCCAAAGCCAAAGCCGCTGTGGCACACCTGCAAAAGCTTAACCCCGAAGTTACGTTCGATACGTATTCGCTCGCGTTTGAGAGCGACAACGCCCGCGCTATTGCCGAAGGGTACGATATTGTGGTTGATTGTACCGATAATTTCAAAACCCGATACCTCATCAACGACGTATGCGTCACGCTCGGGAAGCCATTTGTGTACGGCGCTATTCACCGGTTTGAAGGGCAGGTGGCAGTGCTCAACCATCAGGGCGGTCCTACGTACCGGTGTCTGTTTCCGGAGTTTCCGAATGAAATGGAGATCCCGAACTGCAACGACACGGGGGTGTTGGGGGTGTTGCCGGGCGTAATCGGGACGTATCAGGCTACTGAAGTAATCAAAATGCTGACGGGCCTGGGCGAGCCCTTGAGTAACCATTTGCTCATGGTCGATTTGCTGGCCATGTCATTCCAGAAAATCCGGGTTAAGCGCCGGGCCGATGCCGAAACCCTCGCGCAGGCTGGCCTCAGCTCGGGCTACAAACCCGCCAAATCGGCAGCAAACGGCCCGCAAAAAATAGCCCCGCAGGAGCTGGCCAACCGGCTGGCGGCTGGCGAAGATATTTTCCTGCTCGATGTGCGCGAGCGCCCCGAATTCGACATTTGCCACCTCGAAGGGGCCGTGCTGATTCCGGTCGGGATTATCCCGAACAACGGCAAACGCATTCCGACCGATAAACCGGTGGTGGTGTACTGCCATCATGGTATCCGCTCGGCCAATGTGGCCAACTACCTGCACACCCAATTCGGGTTGACCAACCTCTACAACCTCGACGGGGGTATTCACGCCTGGGCGCGTGAAGTCGAACCCGAAATGGAGGTGTATTGATAAAAAGGAGAAGGGAAGAAGGAGGAAAGGGAGAAGGGTTAAACCTCGCTTGCGTTCCTTTCCTCCCTCTTCCCTTCCTGCTTTTTCCCTTTCCTCCCTTATTCCACAATCCTAAACTGCATCATGGCTTTCTGGCGGGAGAGGGCGTTGAAATGCCACCACTCGTACTCAATGGATGAGAAACCTGCCTGCCGCATTACCGACCGAAGTAGTTTCCGGTTGGCTACCTGCTGCTTGGTTAATTTGCCTTCGCGCAACAACCGGTCCTCGTCGGAGGGGTAGGCCAATACCCCAAAATAGTCGTAGGGCGTACCCATGTCGAGCGGTACGTAGTCGTTGCCCTGTACGCGGGCAATGGTCAGGTCAACGGCGCAGCCGTAGTTATGAATAGAACCTTCGCGGGGGTCGGCTACGTATTTCCGGCGTACATTTTCGGGGTACTGCGGCAGGGCATTCCAGAGTTTCCACTGGGCCGCGCGCGGGCGGGCGGCATCGTACACAAGCAGGCGCAGGTCGGGTTGCTGCTGCTTGAGCAGGGCGTTGGCTTTGGCTAATTTCTGGGCGGCCATCGGCTGCATGTACGCGCGGGTAAGGTCGCCGTACACGTCTTTTTTGACAAAATTGTCGGTCGTCGAATATTTCAGCTCAACCAGTAATGATGGGTCAACGGTTTGAAGATTCACGAGCCGTTGCGCCTGCATGGAGGCTTCGAGACCTTGCGCATTGGTAATGAGCGAAAGAGTGAATGCCTGAATGAGTGAATAGAAAAATATAGCCTGCCGGACTCTGTTTTGCATACCCGAATACGATTGTTTTGTGAAGCTGATGCCGTAAACTTACAGCATTTCTCGCTGGCGCTGTGAATAAGTGAGCTGACGGAAGCAGTCAATCTGTTTTGAGTCATTCACCATTCGCGCATTTACTCATTCAATAGGGATGGCTTTAAATTACATCTGGGTTGCGTTTTTTCTGATTGCGTTTTTGGTGGCTCTGGTCAAGCTACTGGTTACCGGTGATACGGAGATTTTCAAGACAATTGTTGAGGGGTTATTCGATTCGTCGAAAGTAGCCGTGATGGACATTGCCCTGCCTTTAGCGGGGGTTATGACGTTCTTTCTGGGCTTACTCAATATTGCCGAGAAGATTGGCGCTATCAACGCTATAGCCCGGGTGATTGGGCCGTTTTTCAATAAGCTTTTTCCGGAAGTACCTAAAGATCACCCCGCCAACGGGCAGATGATTATGAACTTTTCGGCCAATATGCTCGGGCTCGACAATGCCGCCACGCCCTTTGGCCTGAAAGCCATGCAGAGTTTGCAGGAGCTTAACCCGGTGAAAGATACCGCCAGTAACGCCCAGATTATGTTTCTGGTGCTGCATACATCGGGCCTGACTATCATTCCGCTCAGTATCATGGCCCAACGGGCTATTCTGGGCGCTGCCGACCCGTCGGATATTTTTATTCCCTGTCTGATTGGTACGTATGTAACCACCGTGGTGAGCATCCTGATTGTGGGTATCAAACAGCGGCTCAATCTGCTCAACTCGACCGTGTTGGGCGGTATTGGTGGTCTCACGGCCTTTTTGGGATTGGCGCTATGGTATCTCTCGGGCTTACCCAAAGAGCAAATCGAGCAGGTCTCGAAAGTGGTAGGTAACGTCTTGTTGCTGAGTATTATCGTGACGTTTCTGGTGGGCGCCATTCGCAAAAAAATTGATGTTTTCGATACGTTTATCGAAGGGGCCAAAGCCGGTTTTGAAACCTCGGTACGCATTATCCCATATCTGGTGGGTATGCTGGTGGCCATTGGCGCGTTTCGGAACGCAGGAGCGATGGACTACCTCGTGAGTGGCCTCAAATACGTAATCGGGCTGACGGGCGTAAACACCGATTTTACCGATGCTTTGCCCGTTGCTCTTATGAAACCCCTGAGTGGCTCGGGCGCGCGGGCCCTCATGATTGATGCTATGAAACAATTCGGGCCCGACTCGTTTGTGGGGCGACTTGTCTGCATTTTTCAGGGGTCGGCCGATACCACCTTCTACATTGTTGCCCTGTACTTCGGGTCAGTGGGGATAAAGAAAACGCGCTACGCCATTGTAGCGGGCCTTATTGCCGACTTTGTAGGGGTGTTGGCTGGCATCGGGCTGGGGTACTTATTCTTTTACTAACCGGGGGCCATTGACCCTACGGCCTGAACGTTCTGCGGCTGGCTGAGTTATGGAGTGAGAACAAAACAGAACGTCAGGCAAACTAATCGACTTTTAGTATGAATATTAATCAGGTTCGCGAACAACTCCACCGCCTGATCGACGAGGTGGACGATATTTATGTGTTGAATGGGCTGTACCGAAATCTCGTGGCCGACAAGCGGCAGCGGGAAGAATACGAACGGGATCAGGCCGAAAAAGCTGAGCGAAGCAAAACCCGGTCTGCACGTCGAAAAGATTGATAATCAGTAGACAATAAAAAATAACGTTCGGCGTACCTGTAGAGACTATCCCTCTACTCGAATGCAGATTCTTCTCCTTTTTCTGGCTTTTTTGGGGCCTCTGCGCGCCCATATTCCCGACGATCTTCAACCGCATCTTACGTATCGATTGCTGGTTGACAACAAGCCGCTCGACTGGCAGGCGGGTGCCCCCGTTTCGCTGAAAAGTTTACGGATAGAGGTTCAGCTTGATGAAGAATCGCAGAAATTATACCCGCATCTGAAAGGGCAGCCTATTTATGCGGGGAGTGTCATCAGTTTGGCACGCGGTAATCGCCGACTGGGCATGATTCGGTGTAATCTGACCCAGCCGCTGACCAATTTTCTGACCCAGGCTACCCCCGGCGACCGGCTGGTTATTGAAGTGCAGGATGTTCAAATTCGCCAAAAAGACGGTACGCTGAAACCCCTTTCGGATGGCAAAAGCCTGGTTTACAGTGTACCGCTGCATTGAGTTGAGGGGGTGCCAATAACTCGTCGGCAGACTGGGCGATTAGCAACGTGTAGTTCACACGGCCAAATATGTAAAACCAGTTTGTAAGCATCTCAACCGTCGTGGTTCTAGTCGATCATTTACCTTATACTCGCTACGCAAACTGCTCGGTGGTGACGCTTACCTAGATAGATAATACTTACCAATTGGCAGGGTATATTCTTTTGGTTTCTATCTCTTCTTGTTGAAAGCCAGCCCAATGGCTCTGCACATTTACGCGCTTGCCATAAAAATGAAAGAAAGATGAAAAAAGCATTTTTTTTGTGGCTGTGGTTCATTGGGATGTGGGTTACTCCAGACTGCCGAGGGCAGCATAAACAGAATACACTCACACTATCACGTACTGATTCTCTTCACCAGGCATCCTGCGTTACAATTGGCCTTTTTGGTGCCTTGACAGGGGCATTTCAGCCAGTAGCGGAAATAGACCTTAACGAATCTAAACCCACTGCCACTTTCTTTCGTCTATCTACTCCCCAGTTTGCTTTTGTTAGATTTGGGGATGAACTCCACCCATTGTTTGTGAAGCCTGGTGAGCAACTACGCCTTCATCTTGGCCTAACGGGTAATGAGGTAACTCTGAACTTTGCCGGCCAAGGTGCTGAGGCCAATACATATTTAGCCCAAGCATATCGAATGCAGCGTCGGTTCGAGAAAGGGCTCTTTGTCTTACCCCTTCCTGATGCTTTCCGACGACTTGATTCCCTGGATAATGCCCTGCGCCTACTTGATCAAACCTACGCCCAGAGAAAGCTTATAACTCAAGAAGTCTTGGCTTTATTACGGAAACGGAGCCAGATCCGCACGTTAAGCTTTAAGCTTAACTTTCTTCTTTCCCGATATGGGGGTGGGCGGGATACGACAGTAATATCGCTCTTGTCGCAAACTACCCAACAAGTTCCCTTTGACTCAACCCTTTTAGTTGCCCATTTGCCGGATTATCTTCGTTTATTGGGCTACTATCGTTCAGCATTACTGATGCTGAACCTATCATCGAGATTTACGAAGGAGGAGTTAACCGCCAATCGGTCGAGCTTGCCTCTGATTACAGATGAGGAAATAAAGAAATGGAACCTCCCACTCCCCTTTACTGAATACATTCGAGCTAATAATTTAAGTGAACGGATCGATCAACATGGTATTACCACAGCTACCTCGACAGTCTTTGACGCTTACCGGAAACGTTATCCACGCTCCCTTTATCTACCCGAGCTGCAAAAAGGCTACGACCGTTGGCTAGTGCTTAAATCGGGACAGAAAGCGCCTGACTTCACAGGAATAACCCCCGAGGGGAAACGCCTATCGCTCAGCGATCTAAAAGGAAAAGTCGTGTACATGGATGTTTGGGCCACATGGTGTCTTCCTTGCCGAGTTGAGTTTCCCCACGCCAAAAAGCTTCAACAAACGTTTTTACCCACTGATGAGGTTGCCTTTCTATACGTATCAATTGATAAAGATGAAGCAGCCTGGAAAAGGATTGTAAACGCCGGTGTGGCCCCTAGCGGGTATCATATAAATGGGTTTGATCAAAAACAAAGCGATCAGTTTGCCCAGTCTTATTTAATCGGGAGTATCCCCCGGTACATTTTGGTTGACAAACTGGGTAATATTGTCAATCCTGAAGCTCCTAAACCTTCGTCAAAGGATATCGAAATGGCAATTAAAGCCTTGTTGAAGTAAACAGCTTCTGGTAGTAATATAGATTTCATGATGACGATCTGGATCTACTATGCTGATTTGGTGCCACGTAAATAATACTAGTTCAAGATGAAGGAAAGAGGATCTACTATCTCTTTTTTGCTGTAGTCAAGTTGCCTCCAGAGTCCTTCCTCGCAGTATACCTGTCAGAGGTTCTGAGCCTGACGAAGGCCAATCAAATGGTCGAGCTAATGCTGTGTTTTGGGGGTACCTTCTTCGGTGAAGCGTATAAACTGTAGACTGGCTTTAGGGGGCAGCAACTCGTCAGTTGCCTGAGGGTGATGAGCAAAACGTATTTCACACGGCTAAACACGTAAAGTTTATATAAAAAATGAAATAAGCAGCTCATAATGAGCTGCTTATTTCATTTTTTATATTTAGCCCCCAACTCTTACACCTCTACTGCTGGTTGAGGTACACACTGCCCATCGAAGCTGAGATTTCGACCCTGGCCCCTCCGCCATTTACGCGGCCTTTGATCCGGTCTTTGTCGGCCTGTCCATCGAAGTTACGCAGCTCGCCCGACACGACTTTACTGCCCCGAATATCGAGGTCGAGCCCCTTGTTCATGGGTAGTTTCACCCGAACGCTGCCCACACTACCGTCAACCCGTACGTATTTGTCGACACGGGTCATTTCGAGTTCGATGCTACCGGCTGAGGTGCTCGTTTCAACGCTACCGGCAATGTTCCGAAGCCGGACGCTCCCGCCCGAGGTGCCTGTTTTCAGTTCGCCGTCAATGTTATTCCCCTGCACGCTGCCGCCCGACGTTTGGGCCACAATATTGCCTTTCAGACCGTTGAGCCGGATACTTCCGCCCGATGTCTCGAGCCGTAGCGTACCGTCGGAATCAGTGGCTTCGATACTGCCGCCCGATGTTTCGAGGGTAATCTGATCGTGACAATTGGTAATCTGAATGCTACCACCTGAGGTTTCTCCATTCACCGTGCCGCGTACATCGTCGAGCCGAATACTGCCGCCCGATGTTTCGAGTTTCTGATTGCCGGTGAGGTGCGCCAACCGCAGACTACCCCCCGATGTTTCGAGGTCGGCGGTGGTGTTGCGGGGCGTGTAAAACTTGAAGCCGATGCTCAGGGCACGTTTCCAGTCATTGCGGTCGTTTTTGCGCCGGGCCGTGGCAATCACGGTTTTTCCTTCCTGCCGAATGCTGATCTCGTAATCTTCGAGCCGCTTCTGTATTTCGTCCTGACTGATGGTTTCGCGTCCGTTCCAGTTGTTGGGGCGCACGTACATTTCGACTTTGGTTTCGTTGCCCGAGCCGCCTTCTACACTCAGGCTACCGCCCGAAGTGCGGGCTTGAACGGCGCTGATTCCTGAGAAAGTTTTGGTTTGAAACGGCTTAAGGTCATCGGTCGATTGGGCCTGAGTAAATGTTGTTGTCAGAAGGCCGAGGGCAAGGAGTGGACCTAGAAAGGTTTTCATGGTTTTGACGATGTTTACGGAAAGATGCACTCTGCCTCGCAGAAGTTGCACCCGCACGGACCAGTTTTTTAGTATTTGGTCCTTCCGCTATAAATCATCGATAAAACCTCCTTCTTTAGAAGCTGTTTGAGTCAATCACTTTGGCCCGTGAGGGCAGCTTTTGGTCGCTGTCTGCGCCACTTTTTTGGGCCGTAGCAACCGCTACGACCGGCAAAAATTGGCTTGTCAGCAACCAAAATCTGCTACCTACGGTCTCAAATCGCTAACTCAAACAGCTTCTAAGCCGGTAGCCAAATGGTAAACACCGAGCCCTTACCCAGTTCACTCGTCGCCCGAATGGCGCCGTTATGGTTTTCGACCACCCGGCGGCAAATCGCCAGGCCGACGCCTGTACCCACAAATTTGGCTTTGCTGTGGAGTCGCTGAAAAACCTGAAAAATGCGTTCAGCGTACTGTTTCTCGAAGCCAATACCATTATCCTGCACCGAAATCTGCCAATACCGCCCGTTGGGGTTCAGGTCAGAGGGAAGTTCGTTGGGGTTGGCAGGCTGGCAACTAACCAAAACGAGGGGTGATAGGTCGCTTTGTTGAAACTTCAGAGCATTGCTTATCAGGTTGTTAAACAATTGCTGCATCTGCAATGCTGACCCCTGAACAGTAGGTAGCTGCTCTATCTGAATGCTGGCTCCCGAGTCGCGGATGAGTAAGTCCAGATCGTTCAGCACATCGGTTATGACCAGATTTAGGTTAATCGGTTCAAATTGGTCTTTCTGGGTCGAGATGCGCGAGTAATCGAGCAGGTCCCGAATCAGCATCGACATCCGCCGGGCCGATTGCTGCATTCGTTGCACCAGATCTACGGCGTTGGTATCCAGCGAGTTGTGATGTCGTTCGGTGAGTAAATCGCCGAAGGCCATGATTTTGCGGAGGGGTTCCTGCAAATCGTGAGAGGCCACGTAGGCAAACTGTTGCAGGCTTTCGTTGGAACGTTTCAGCTCCTGAATCACAACCTCAAGTTGCTGGCGCGACCGTCGAACTTCGCTGATGTCGATAAACGAGATTACTACGCCGTCGCCCAGCTTACCGGTGGCCATTAGGAACGTTTGCGGGCCGTACGTAAACTCAACGGTTTCGGGTTGCCCGGTTTCTACAACCCGGCAGTACCGCGCAAAATCGGCCTCGTAGGTAGGATTGGGTACCTGGCTAAAGGGCTTGGCTAAAATGGTCTCGGTCAGTGGGCCCCAGATTTCACGCGCCAGTCGATTCCCCCGTACGGTCCGAAAGTCCACAATTTTGCCAGCCGAGTCCCGAATGGCTTCGTGTAGCGAGAGGGCCGTTTGCGAGTTATCGAGGATGGCTTCGAGCTGATTGGCCAGAATTTCCTGGTCGACCTCAGCCTGCTTGATGGCCGATACGTCGAGAAATGTGAACAGAACCCCGTCGCCATGCTTGATAAACGACCCTTCAAACCAACCGCGCGTTCCGAAATGGTTATATTCGAACGAATACCGTTGGCTTTCACCGGTTTGGGCGACGGTGTAAAATGTCTCGAAAAGGGGTATGGTCTGCCAGTTTGGAAATAGTGAGCTAATCAGTCGCCCGGCCATATCGGCAACAGTAAGGCCCATCAGCCCGGCATTAAACGAGTTGGTGAGCAAATACCGGAAGTCTACAATGTCGCCTGTCTCATCCCGAATGGCTTCGGCCAGAATAATACCCACCGGCGAGTGGTCTATTACGCGCTGAAGCAGTTCTGCCTGATGTTTGCGTTGTTGCTCGGCCTCCCAGCTTTCCGGCTTATCCTGAATGGTAAGTACAATCCCATCCCCCCACTTCACAACCGATACATCAAAATACCCTGATAGTCCATCGTACTGGTACGGAATATCGAGCCGGGCGGGGGTACCGGTGTCGGCAACCTGCGCATAATGGGCAAATACGCCTGTTTCGACCGTGTGCGGAAAATACTCGAGCATGGTGTGGCCAATCACCTGATGGTCGTCGCGTTGGGTTGTCCGGCGGTTGGTTTCATTTTGCAGCACGTACCGGAAATCCACAATTTCGTTGGCCTCGTTTCGAATGGCTTCAAATGCGGCAATCTGGCTCTGCGAGCTGTCGAGTACCGATCGGAGGAGTTCGTTTTGTTTTGCGAGTGGCAGATGATCGGCGTCAGTTGTATCGGGTTCGATAGCCGCCATTTGCCCATGGACGCCGACCAGAATATCGGGGCTGTCGGGTAATTTCAGGAACGACAGCCGCCCCGATTCGCCGGACAGGGAGAGCCAGTGGGTCTGAGAATCAGTTTGATGTAAGGTATTCAGTATCTGACGATACGAATTAGGGGCGAGGCTGGGTACTAACGACGAAAGCGTTGGTGTCTGAGCAGAGGCATCCGGGAGTTTCCAGCAGTGCTGCGCTGCGGGGTTTGCTTCAACCAGAAGTAAGTCGACAAGGGTGCCCTCAGGGCTGGCTAAACCCTGGAACACCCCCAAAGGGCCGGGTGTAGACTCCAGTAAAGCTTTGGTAAGTAAATTCATTCAATTCGTTACGGTAAACCAGAGGAAGTGTCTGCTCAGACATTGTAACGAAGATAGGGCTTCTGGCGATCTTCGGCAATGACGTTCCCTGGTCTTAAGGTGATTTTAGTACAGAACCGGTACGATGTCTCATAAAAAAACACCTCTCGGTTGGGAGAGGTGTTTTGCCGGAGAGTAAGTACATTTAGTCGGGTAGTACCCGAATCATAATGTCTTTGAACAACACTTTGCTTTTGGGGTCATGACCCTGTAAAGCCACCGTACCACTGCTCAGTTTGCGCGCAATGTTGGGTTTATTGCTGATGCTGTCGGGCTCAGTGTACTGGTTGATGATCTTGTCGTTGATCCGTACCGTAACCATTTTTCCCTGCACGGTAATCTGCTCGGTGTACCACTCGTCGTCTTTCACGAATACCTCTTTCACGTCCTGAAGGGCGTACACACTACCCGTTTTACGCCAGTCGGTATGGGTTTGGTTTACCTGAATTTCGTAGCCTTTGGCAGGCCAACCTTTCTCCTGGTAGCCGGTATGAATAAACATGCCTGAGTTAGAGCCGGGCATGGTTTTTACGGTTGCTTTCCACTCAAAGTTTTTAAACGTATGGTTGTTAACCGGCCCATCGTAGAACAGGTGTGCCCGAGGCCCGAATACCACAATGGCACCATCTTGAACCGAGAACGTAGCGGGGTTTTCGGCTACTTTCCAACCGTCGAGGTTTTTGCCGTTAAACAAACTCACCCAACCGTCGCCTTTCTGGCTGCGGGCGCCTGAGGTCGACGACACGTTGGATTTGGGGGTGGCACAGGCCAGCATCACGGCCGGCGTCAGAAGGATAAGGATACGTTTCATGCGTAGAAAGAACCAGACAAGCGTTTGCGGGTATAAGACAAACGGGTGGCTTATCTAATGCCAGGCAGTTTTAAGCGTACTGGCGGCCGCCCGGTGCTGTGGGCTATACTGGTCGGGGTGGCGCGTGTGGGGCGAGTCGGTCAGGAACCATTTCCAGACGAACCCACCCGCAAACCAGGGCTGATGCCATACTGACTCAAACAGGGCGGAGTAGGCTTGCGCTTGCGCCTGTTCGTTGGGTGTACAGTCCGTGTCCGACTCCCAGGGCCTCCGGGCGGTGTAGTCGCAGGCTCTATAGCCAAACTCCGTAAACAGAATTGGCTTCTGCTTCTCGCCACTTAACTCGCTCAATGCCTGTATGTGGTCTTTCCAGCCCCGGTTCATAGCCCGCACACTTGGGGTCGGGCTGTCTGAAAGCGGAAAATAGGCATCGACGCCGATGTAGTCGAGTTCGTGCCAGAACGGAATCTGGGCGTACCGATCCCAATTGGCCGCGTAGGTCAGTTTGCCTTTGTAAATGGCTTTGACCTGACTAATCAGACGGCTCCAAAACTGAGGCCGGGCTACCGCGAACCGATCCAGCTCGGTCGTGATGCAAAATAGATCGACCCGGAGCGAATCGGCTAGGTGCGCGTGGTGCAGAATGTACTTCGTGTAATCCGTTTCAAACGTTTGCCAATCGGCCTCGTTGGTAAAGGCCAGGTCGAGGTGTGAGCCGCCCATCATCCAGACGTGTGGTTTTAACATCACCTTCAGGTTTTGCTCCCGTGCCATTCGGATGGTTTCGGCCACTCCCTGCGGAGTTTCGCCCCACCACTGTCCCATATTCCGCTTGCCCGGTGGTGGGTTGCCACTGTAGTAAAAGTGCGGGTCGCCCTGCCGGCAGAATCCGTACGGAATCACGGCAACCCAGTCGGCCCCCACCTGCCGTGGGCCATTCAGGGCATCGGGCGCGGGTTGGCGGGGTGGGGCCACCAGATTCACGCCTTTCATTTTTGGCTCCTGCGTGCGGTACGAGGCCACCGACTGGCAACTCAGAATTCCCAAAAGCAGCAGTACCAATGAAAGTTGCATGAAACGGGTTCAGAAAAAAGGTGAAAAATGCGGTTATAACTGCCGCTGTTTGCCCGATCCGTCGGTAATCACAACGGACTTGACGTTGGGAGGCAATACCAGCTGGCGAGCCGACTGCGATAAAAACGACTGACTATATCCAAACTCGACCCGTTGCCGCTTGCCATTAGGCAGCGTAACCAGCCCACTGGCGTCGTTGGGTTGTAGCCGGATGCTTCGGCTGGGCGTTGTTTGTCGGAAGATACACAATTTGCCCCGGTTTTGGGTGGCTACCAGTAGCGGGCGGCCCTTTGCATCAGTGAGCTGAGCCAGCCCTTTGGCGTTGCCCGGCACGTAAAAACCACTGGCTGCTGCGGTCGTTGGGGTAAATCCACCTTTACCGTTGCCGCGGAGCCAGAGCCCGTTGAGGGCATCGTACCGGCCTATCGACACCTCTCCGCTATAATCATTGCCAACCAGCACCACATCGAGATTGCCGTCATTGTCAACATCCTGAGCAACCATGCCGAAAATAGGCCCTAACTGCGCCATTGCGGGCAGCGGATGCATGGCAAACTGGGCTTTGCCGTCGGGGCCAACCCCTTTGTTTTCGAGGTACATAGAGCGAAACTCATTGGCTTCGAGAACCATCGCTTTACTGTGCTCCTCTTCGGTCAGAAGTTTGTCGATACTGGCGGTGGTAAAATCTTTGTATAGCGGAAACCTCTTCCGCATCACAATCATCTGCTTAATAAGGTCGTCGCGGCCGTGAAATGTGTACTCTTTGCGCGGAGCCCCTTCGTTGGCCGTTTCGGGGATGAAAATAGTGGGAATAGCGTCGTAGAAACCATTATTGTCGAAATCGCCCGCGTACAGGCGCACCGGTTCGAGCTTACTCGCCCGCATTCGGGCATTGAGGCCGAGGTTTCCGGCAATGTAATCGATGTCCCCGTCGGCGTCGAAGTCGCCGGGTGTGAGCGAGTTCCACCAGCCTTTCACGTCGGGTGAGATGGGTACAGCCGCAAAGGGTTGTTTCTGGCCATTTTTCAGGAGGGTTAGCGCCATAAACTCGCCCGCCAGCATAAGATCAGGCCAACCATCGTTGTCAGGGTCGGTCCAGAGGGCATCGCACACCAGCCCCACGTTTTGCAGGGCCGGGGCCACCTTTGCCGTAACATCGGTAAACCGGGGAGCTCCTGTACCGCCTTTGGGTGTATCGTTACGAAGAAGCAGGCTCGTAACTGGCTTGGGGTATTGATCTGGCTCCACACGGCCACCCACAAACAGATCAAGGTCGCCATCGCGGTCAAAATCAGCGGCTTTTACGCACGACTTACTGGTGGTATTGGCAGGTAGGCTACCGGTTGCCAGGGTAAACCGGCCTTTGCCGTCGTTCACGTAAAGTCGATCCTGATAGGTCGGGGCACCAGCATTATCTTCACAGCTACCGCTGGCAATGTACAGATCGAGGTCACCATCAGTATCGGCGTCGAACAAGAGAACGCCCATGTCTTCTTCCGGCTTGAGTGGGTTGGGTGTTGGTCCCGGCTGGAGAGGTTGCGATGTAAACCGCCCATTGGTTTGCTGGAGGAAAAACGTACCACTATGTTGGCGCGAGCCCCCCACAAAGAAATCGTCCAGACCATCGCCGTTGACATCGCCAGCCGCTACCGCTGGGCCAAACTGCGACAGTTTGTGGGGCAGGAGTTTCTGGTTGTTGAAATCGATGTATTCCGGCTCCTGATGCACAAACTGAACCCCAACGGAGTCGGTAATGTCGCGCAGTGGGCTCGGGGCTGCCCCGCGTGTTTCAGGCTGGTACAGCTCGTTGGCGTTTCGGGCATCGGCGGTAAGAACCTGATTTGTTTTTACGTTCGTCAGCACCTGCTGGCGGGCAGGCTGCCCGTTGATCCCCGGCCAGATAATACGTACCCGGTCGACGGTTTTGATGGTGCCCAGACCGAAGTGTGCAAACGGTTCCACTGATGACAGATACCCCCGATACGGGCTATGTTCGTAAACCTGCCGCCGAGCTACACCTTTGGCATCTTTGTAATCGATTTCAACCAAGGCTCCCAGCCCCATTCGGTTGAACTCGGTTCCTACAAATCCAACGCGGAGGTAGCTTGTCTGACCGGCTTTCTGCTCCATCAGGTTGTTGCGGTACACAAAGGCCGAGTCGTTGATGTTGTTGGTGACGTAATCCAGATCCCCATCATTGTCGAGGTCTCCGTAGGCCGCCCCGTTTGAAAACGACGGTTTGAACAGACCCCAGTCCTGCGTCACGTCGTCGAACAGTAGCTGCTCGTCGTCCGAGTCGCCAGCGCGGTTCCGAAACGCGTAGTTGCTGATTTTAACCACTGGAATTTGGCTCAGCAGATAACTTTTGGTGGCTACCGCCCCGCTCTCCTGCCGAAAGCTGACAAAATCGCGGTCGGTAATGTCCTTCGGAAACCCGTTCGTAATCATCAAGTCCCGGTATCCATCATGGTCAAAGTCGGCCAGTAGGGGAGACCAACTCCAGTCCGTTTCGGCTACGTCGGCCAGCAGGCTGATTTCCGAAAAAACAGGGTCTTTACTACCGGGGCGCGGACCACCGTTCAGCTGAAGTGTATTGCGCACATACTGGTAATTGTACTTAAATTCCTCATTGTTAAGGTAGTTTTGGTAGCTGTTGGGCCCCATCAGCATTTTTTTGCGGTAATTATCGCGGGGTTGCATATCCACGGCTACCACTTCGGCTAACCCATCATTATTAATATCGGCCACATCGTTGCCCATAGCCGAGTTACTGGTGTGCTTGAAGTAATCAGCCGCCCGGTCGGTAAACCCACCTTTCTGGTTGTTGATATAAAGCAGATCGTCGGTGATGTAGTCGTTGGTGACGTAAATATCTTTCCAGCCGTCGCGGTTGATGTCAACAATTGAAACGCCCAACCCGTACCCTTCGGTCAGGATACCAGCCTCACGCGATACATTGACAAAAAGTGGGGTTCCGGCCGGGGCACTTGCTTTACCGGTTTTTCGCTCGACGGTCATGTTCCGATACAGTCGGTCGGTAGTGGCCGACGAACCGTCCTTTACTTTGGTCCGGTACGCGTTGGGGTATTGCTCAATCGTGTTGGTAAGTACGTACAGGTCAAGGTCTCCGTCGTTATCGTAGTCAAAAAAGGCAGAATGGGTGGTGTGCCCATCGTCGGCAATGCCGTATTCGCGGGCCCGCTCTTTGAATACTGGTACCGAAAGGCCATCGGCACCGGTTTGGTTGCCTTCATTGATGAACAGTAAATTTTCACGCCGGGCCGCATTTTTGCTTACGGTTGCACCGACATATATGTCCATTCGGCCGTCATTGTTGATGTCGACAAGGGCTACACCGGAGCACCATTTACCGTTTCCATCAACGGCGGCCTGCTTGGTCACATCGGCAAACTGAAGCGAAGCCCCTCCTTTTTTTCCCTTGTTGATGTAGAGCCGGTTGGTAGCCTGATTGCCGGTGAAAAAAATATCCTGCAAACTGTCGCCATTGAAGTCGGCAATACTTACCCCTGCACCATTGTATATATACTCAAAATCGACAATATTAAAGGTGTCGTTATCGGTAATGCGGTTACTAAACGTGATACCGGTTTCAGATGTCGGTACAAGTGTAAATAAGGGCGTCTCCTGTTTACAAGAGGAGATTATAATGAGAGTAACTAAAATGGAAATATGGGCGCGTAATTCACGAAGCATGAGTAATGAAGAACAAAATCTGAGAGCAAACTACAAAAAAAAATAGCAATCATCCTAACACAAAAAAGGCCAAAAACGAGCCTGTAGGCATTTCAAGGCCAATAAGTTGGCTGTCAGTCACATTTTTTATGAACAGTTTTAGATGGGATTAAAAAAAGAAAATATTAAAAAAAAGTTCGAGTATGGGCTTCAGATGTTTTACTTTTGCGTGGTGAGTATAAATGCCGTTTTACCAATTAATTCCAACCTTAAAAAACATCAAGGTACATGAGAACAACTCTCTACAGGCTATCTCAGGCTGCGCTGTTATGCACACTGATGCTGTTCAGTAGCATTGTGGTGATGGCCCAGGACCGCCGGATTACTGGGAAAATCACCGGTGCTGATGGCCCCGTTCCTGGGGTGAACATTGTGATTAAGGGAACAACGACTGGTACGACCACCGATGCAAACGGTGCGTACGCGTTGAACCTGCGGGGCGCAAACCCGGTACTTGTTATTTCTGCAATCGGTTACAAAGGCCAGGAAGTAGCAGTAGGTAACCGCTCTGAAGTGAACATTACCCTCGAAGACGATGCAACCGCTCTGTCGGAAGTTGTTGTAACGGGTTATACCACTGACGATCGGCGTACCGTAACCGGTGCCGTTTCGACGGTAAAAGCGCGGGCACTGCAGGCGCAGCCTTCGGGTAACGTAGAGCAGCAGCTCCAGGGCCGCGTTTCGGGTGTGACGGTTATTACCAACGGTCAGCCGGGTACCAACAGCCAGGTACGGGTGCGGGGTTTCGGTGCCTTCGGTGGTAACGAGCCTCTGTACGTAGTAGACGGGGTGCCTGTTGGTTCGGTGAACTTCGTAGCGCCTGACGACGTGGAGACAACCACCGTACTGAAAGACGCTGCGGCTGCGTCGATCTACGGTGCGCGTGCTGCCAACGGCGTTATCGTTATTACGACCCGGAAGGGCTCGAAGACACCCAAGAAATTGCAGGTAACGTACGACGGTCAGATTGGTGCAACCGATCCGGGCAAAGGCCAGGAGATGTTGAAGCCAACTGAGTTTGCCGATTGGACCTGGCGTCAGTTCCGCAACACGGCGTTCCAGAACGGAACAGCTCCTGCTTACAGCCACCCACAATTTGGTACGGGTGCTACACCGGTTATCCCTGACTTCATTAACGTAGGGGGTCGTGCAGGTGTAGTAGGTAGCGTTGATCTGGCGGCTGAGCGGTTGAAGTATAACATCAACCCAGCGGCTGGTGCTATCTATCAGGTAGTTCGGGCCAACAAAGAAGGTACCGACTGGTACGATGCCGTTACGCGGGTAGCCGCTGTACAGCGTCATGGTCTGGGCTTTACCGGCAGTGGCGAAGGAAGCCGTTTCTACATTGGTCTGAGCGCTCAGAATCAGCAGGGTATCCTTCTGAACAACGACTTCAAGCGCTACTCATTCCGGGCTAACTCAGAATTTGATCTGGGTAAGAAAGTTCGGATTGGTGAGAACGTTCAGTTTACGTACCTGTCTGTATTAGGTCAGGGCGGTGCTGGTAACGGTCAGGGTGTAGCTGCCGACGAAAACGACATTCTGCAGGCTTTCCGTATGCCTTCAATCATTCCGGTGTACGACGAGTTCGGTGGATATGCGGGTACGGCTGCCAAAGGCTTCAACAACCCACGTAACCCGGTAGCCGGCCGTCAGGGTCTGGCCAACAACCGTGGTTTCAACACGCTGGGCTTTGGTAACATTTACCTCGAAGTTGATCCGATCGAAAACCTGACCCTGCGTAGCACGGTGGGTGGTCAGTACGGTAGCTTCTACAACTATGGCTACACGCGTTTGCAGTACGAAAACTCGGAGAACAACTCAGCATTTGGCTACAACGAAGGTGGTGGCTATTCATTTGCCTGGGTGTTGACCAACACGGCGGCTTACAAGCGTAAGTTCGGTGTACACGGCGTTGACGTAATTGTGGGTCAGGAAGCCCTGAACACGGGTGTTGGTCGCAACATCAATGGTAACGGACAGAACCCATTCTCTACTGACCCGAACTACATCACGCTGAGCACGGTGGCTTCAACAGGCCGTCAGGTAAACAGCGGTCAGTTCAAAGGGGTTAACTTCTACTCACTGTTCGGTCGTTTGAACTACATCTACAACGATAAGTATATCGTAACGGGTGTGATTCGTCGCGACGGTTCAAGCCGTTTCGGTGCCAACAACCGCTATGGTGTGTTCCCGGCTGCTTCGGTAGCATGGCGGATGTCGTCAGAAGAGTTCATGAAAGACCTCCCGTGGGTGACTGAGTTCAAAGTACGGGGTGGTTATGGTTTGATGGGTAACTCAAACAACGTTGACCCAGCTAACCAGTACAGCTTGTATGCCGCTAACCTCGGCAACTCAGCCTACGATATCAACGGTTCGAACTCAAGCACGGTTGACGGTTATTACCGCTCACGGATCGGTAACCCCGATGCTAAGTGGGAGACCTCGATCACGAGCAACATCGGTTTCGATGGTTCGTTCTTCAACAACCGCCTGGAAGTTATCCTCGACATCTGGCGGAAAGACACCAAGGACCTTCTGTTCCAGGTGCCTATTCCTGACGTAATCGGTACATACGCTTCGGCTCCATCGGTAAACATTGGTAAAATGCGTAACCAGGGTATTGACCTTCAGGTAATTACCCGTGGTAAAATCGGTGCCGAAGTAGGGTACGAAGCGAACATTACTGCCAGCACCCTGAGCAACAAAATTGAGTACCTTGCTCCGGGTCTGACTTACCTGACTACTGTAAACCCAGGTTTCCGGGGTATCAACCCGATTCGGAACCAGTTGGGCTACTCACTGTCAGCGTTCTATGGCTATCAGGTGATGGGCTTATTCCAGAGCAAAGCTGAAGTAGACGCTGCTCCGAAGCAGGAAGGTGCCGCTCCAGGCCGTTTCCGGTATGCTGATATTGATGGCAATGGTGTTATCGATGCGAACGACCGTACCTACCTCGGTAGCCCCGTTCCGAAATTCACGGGTGGTCTGAACCTACGCTTTACGTATCGTGGTTTCGACGTTGAAATGTATGGTTACACCTCAATCGGTAACAAGATCTTCAACGTATCGAAGTGGTTCACCGACTTCTACCCATCGTTTGCCGGTGCAGCTATCAGCGCCCGCGTACGTGACTCATGGTCACCTGAGAACACCGGTGGTACTGTGCCCATTTTCGAATCTGCTTCGAACTTCAGCACCAACACCCAGTCGAACTCGTACTACGTAGAAGACGGTTCGTACTTCCGGATGCAGAACCTGTCGTTTGGCTACAACCTGCCAAGCAGCATTCTGAACAAAATCAAATTGCAGCGTCTGCGCGTATTCGTATCAACGAACAACCTGTTCACGATCACGAAGTACCAGGGTCTTGACCCAAGCGTAGGTGGTAACGCTGATACTAACTTTGGTATTGATGTAGGAAACTACCCAATTACTCGTAGCGTACTGGGCGGTGTTTCTCTGTCATTCTAAAAACAAAAGGGGTATGTAAGTACCCCGCATTTCAACTTAATCACACAATGAGACACAATAAAAAACTCTTTATTCTGGGTGCCGCAACGACCCTGAGTTTGGCAACTGTTTCGTGTAAAGATACGTTTCTGGAGGTGCCCGTTACGGGTCAGCTGGCGCAAGCGCAGTTGAGCTCAAAAGCCGGTATCGAAGGCTCACTGATCGGTGCATATTCGATTCTGAACGGTCGTGGTGACCGTCTGGCATCTTTCTCGAACTGGGTGTGGGGTGGTATCCGCGGTGGCGATGCCAACAAAGGAACTGACCCCGGTGACTTCTCGTCGATCAACCCCATTCAGCGCTTTGAGACCATCTCAACCGGTGAAGTAGCGGGTACGTGGCAGCGGAAGTACGAAGGTATCGCCCGGTGTAACACCACACTGAACCTGCTCAAGAACGCGCCTGCTGATATGTCGGCCGACGAAAAGAAGCGGATAACTGCTGAAACGCGCTTCCTCCGTGCTCTGTATTACTTCGACCTGAAGCGTCTGTACGGTAACACACCGTACATTGACGAGACGGTTGATTACGGTACCGGTATCGAGAAAGTGAAAAACGATCAGGAGTTGTGGCCAAAAATCGAAGCCGACGCTAAGTTCGCTTACGAGAACCTGCCCGAAACCCAGTCGGCGGCTGGCCGGATCAACAAGTGGGGCGCGGCTGCTCAGCTGGCTAAAGTGTACTTGTATCAGAAGAAGTATGCTGATGCAAAAGCTCTGTTCGATCTGATCATTGCTAACGGTAAAACGTCGAACGGTAAGAAGTACGGCCTGGTGCCGAAGTATGCTGACCTGTTCAAGGCGTCGAACGACAACAACGAAGAGTCAGTATTCGCTATTCAGGCAGCTGCCAACACGGGTAACGTAAACAACGCCAACCCTGAGTTTGACCTGAACTATCCGTACAACACGGGTCCGAACGGTCCGGGTAACTGCTGCGGCTTTAACCAGCCCAGCTTCGAGTACGTGAACTCGTTCCGTACCGATGCCAACGGTCTGCCTCTGCTCGACGGTTCGTACAACTCAGCAGCCAATGCCGTGAAAAACGATATGGGTGTGCTGTCGAAGGACGCCTTTACGCCGGATGCAGGTAACCTTGACCCACGTCTCGACCACACGGTAGGTCGCCGGGGTATTCCTTACCTCGACTGGATGGACCACCCAGGTGCCGACTGGATTCGTAATCAGCCGAACGGTGGCCCATACTCACCGAAGAAGTTTACGTACTACAAGTCGGACCGTGGCTCACTGCAGGATAACAGCTCATGGACGCCAGGCTATACGGCTCTGAACGTACCGATTATCCGGTATGCTGACGTTCTGTTGATGGCAGCTGAGTGCGAAATCGAAGTAGGTTCGCTCACTAAAGCTCGTGAGTACGTGAATATGGTACGTAACCGCGCGGCTAACCCAGCTGGTTTCGTTACCCGGACGGGCGGTACGCCGGCTGCTAAGTATGTTATCAATGAGTACCCTGCATCGGTATTTGCTAGCAAAGCTTCGGCTACAGCAGCTCTGCGTTTTGAGCGCCGTCTGGAACTGGGCGACGAAGGACACCGTTTCTTCGACCTGGTTCGCTGGGGTATTGCTGCACAAACGCTGAACGCGTACCTGCAGTACGAAGGCGCTGCGTCGCGTCTGCCAACTACGCTGGGTGGTGCTACGTTCACCGCTGGTCAGGATGAGTTACTGCCCATTCCGCAGGCTCAGATCGATATTCAGGGTAAAGACGTGCTGAAGCAGAACCCAGGATACTAAGATTGATCCGATTACTGTCAAACGGAAGAAAGATCGCCCCTGGCGATCTTTCTTTTTTGTAAACAGATACACCTACCGTTTGCGCGAAAAATTTGCTTTCATTTAATCTTATTTTTACATTTGGCCCATTATGAAACGCCAATTGTTCCGTATTGTCAATGTGCTGATGGCCGTAGTCGTACTACTGAGTAGTACAGGTTTTGGGCTCGTTGAGCACTCGTGCCAGATGCGGGGCAAGAAAATTTCATTGGTAGGCGCTGAAAAAACAGGTTGTGTGGGTTGCCCCACAGCCAAAGCTCAGCCTGCTTCGGCACAGCCCGTTGTTAAAAAAGCGGATTGCTGCCAGGAAGAACAACGCTACGAGAAAGTTGACATTGGCTCGTCGTTGAGTCAGTTAGTAGCCAAGTTCTTCAAAATAATGGCAGAAGCGGTTGTTACGAGTGTAACAACGCTGGTTACGGCTCTCCTCAACTGGATGTTTTCTCAGGATGAGTCAGTTGTCATTCATGCCCCCAATGCCCCTCCTGCCGCCCATGGCCGCCAATTGCTGGCACTGGTGCAAAGCTTCCTGATATAGATCGTTGATGAATGTGCAAATGCCGGTATCCGTCTGGATACGGGCTGTTTTTGTTTTACCCATTCTCAACCATCATGCGTTATCTTCTCATTATAGGCTTATTTATAGGCCTGTCGGCCACGTCGTGGGCCCAGACCATTCAGGGCACCGTATTCGAAACGGTTGCCAACAAACCCGTACCACTGGTAGGCGCCAATGTGTATTGGAGTAGTACAACCACGGGTACGGCTACCGACTCGGTCGGCCGGTTTCAGCTTACCCAGCCCGAGGGGCAATCTCGACTCGTAATCAGTTACGTAGGCTACAAGCCAGATACAGTTACCATCAGCGATCCGTCTGCCGAGATCCGCGTAACACTGCGCGCCGAAACCACTCTTAAAGAAGTGGTTGTTTCGGCCGGAGGAACTACCCAAATAGATCGGCTCAATCCGATTCAGACGGAGGTGCTCACCCAGCGCACGCTGGCCAAAGCAGCCTGTTGCAACCTCTCCGAAAGTTTTGAAACGAATGCGTCGGTGAGTGTGTCGTACAGCGACGCCGTGACCGGTGCCCGTCAGATTCAGTTTCTGGGGCTGGGGGGGCAGTATGTACAAACTAACGTTGAAAATATCCCGAATATCCGGGGCCTGGCCAGTACGTTCGGCATGAGCTACATTCCCGGCACTTGGATTACCAGTATCGACGTGGGCAAGGGAGTAGGTTCGGTGGTGAACGGGTACGAAGGAATGACCGGTGCTCTCAATATCGAACTGCAAAAGCCCGATTTCAAAGCCGAAACCGAGCGTACCCAATGGTTACTGAACGGCTACGCCAACACGTTTGGTCGGGTTGAGGGCAACGTAAACGTATCGCGCGCGCTGTCGAAAAAATGGAGCGTAGGGGGCCTGGGGCACGTGAGCGCGCTACGGACTCGGATTGACCAGAACGGCGACAACTTCCTCGATCTGCCCATGTACCGGCAGTACAACGCTATTAATCGCTGGAAGTACAATAGTGAGCGGTTTATGGCGCAGTTTGGTTTTAAAGCCCTGTACGAAGACCGCGAAGGGGGACAGGTAGCGGCCGTAAATGGACCGAAGTACGAATTTACCAATGGGACAAAACGGCTTGAGTTTTTCTCAAAAATGGCCCGTCTGTACCCTGACAAGCCCTACCGGGGGCTGGGTCTGATTCTGAACGCGTTGAACCATGAGCAGGATGCTCGCTTTGGGTTTGCACCGTACTCGGGCAATCAGCAGATGGTGTACGCAAATCTCATTTACCAGTCCATTATCGACAATACGAACCACACGTTTAAAACGGGGGTGAGTTATATGCTCGACCGGTACAATGAAAGCTACAAGCAAAAGTTGCTACCCACCAACCGGACCGAATCAGTGCCAGGTGCCTTTTTTGAGTACACCTACACCTACCCGGAGCGATTTGCGCTCGTAGTGGGTAACCGGATCGACGTTCACAATCTGTACGGTGCGCAATGGTCGCCACGGGTACATGCCAAATATCATATTCACAATGTCATAACAGCCCGTGCTTCGGCCGGGCGTGGCTTTCGGGTACCCAACCTGATGGCGGAGAACTTTGGGTATTTCGTTAGCTCACGGGAGGTATTTTTCCGTAGCCCACTCCGACCCGAGGTATCCTGGAACTACGGTCTGGGCCTGACTAATGAGTTTTTGATGTTCGGCAACAAAGCCAGTTTTATTCTCGATTATTTCCGCACCAACTTCACCCAGCAGATGGTGGTCGACCTGGAGCATCCGCGTCAGATCAATTTCTACCAGCTTCAGGGTAAATCGTTCGCCAACAGTTTTCAGGCTGAGTTAAACCTGCAGCCGATTCGGCGGATGGAAGTGAAAGCCGCCTACCGTTTGTTCGATGTGCGGCAGTCGCTGGGGGCTGCCTTTGGGGAGTCGGTTTTGCTGGAGCGTATGATGGTGAGCCGCGACCGGGTGTTGTTCAACGTTGGCTACGCTCTGCCGTACGACAAGTGGAAGTTCGATGCCACGCTCCAATGGAACGGACCTAAGCGGATTCCGTACATGGCTGATGGCTACCTACACCCCGGCTATGCCAATATGCGCACCGACCGGGCGCCCGGCTTTGCCAATCTGAACGCTCAGGTCTCGCGGACGTTCCGCAATGGACTCGAACTCTACATTGGGGGCGAAAACCTGACCGGGTTTCGGCAGCTCGACCCCATTATGCACGCTGATATGCCGTTTGGCCCCAACTTCGATGCGGCAAGCCGGGTTTGGGGGCCTATCACCGGGGCCATGGTTTATGTAGGATTTAGACTCAAAACGCTATGACGCTCACAATTCGGAACATGGTGTGCGGACGCTGCAAGCGGGTGGTCCGCGAGGAACTGGAAAAACTGGGCATCAACGTTCGGTCGGTTGAGCTGGGCGAGGTTGAGATTGAAGGGTTACCGCCCACGGTTTCGCTCGATGCCGTACGTGAGGTACTACGGGCCAACGAGTTTGACCTGGTCGATAACCGTCGGCAGAGCCTGCTAGAGCAGATGAAAGCCCTGCTTGTGAATGAAATTCAACACGGAAAAGGAGAACGGCGCAACAGCGAGAACTTTTCGGCTTTTCTGGAGCGGAAAATGGGGTATGATTACTCGTTTTTGAGCCATCTGTTTTCGGCCAATGAGGGTATAACTATCGAAAAGTACATCATAGCCCTGAAAACCGAGAAAGTAAAAGAGTATCTGCGGTACGACGAACTGAGCCTGTCGGAGATTGCCTTTCGGCTTGGTTACAGCAGTTCGCAGCATTTGTCGAACCAGTTTCGGCAGGTAACGGGCCAAACTCCGGGCGGGTACCGGAAGGCGGCACAGGCCAATCGGAAAGAATTGGACAAGCTCACGGGATGATTGGCGCTCATACGGGTTAAAAACCTGTACGTCAGATCGACAATCCTATACAACGTGGTCGGGCTGAGGGGTCTACCTTTGCCTCATCACAACCAACGTTATGAAAAACTTCTTTTTGCTTCTGTCACTGAGCCTCGTGGCCCCGGCCCTACAGGCTCAGCACGAACACCACGGGCATACCATGCCCGCTAAACGCGATTCGGTGGGGAAGCCCACCAACGGAGAACAGCAGCCCATGCACCAGAACCACGGTAATATGAATGGGGCAGACCACCAGGGAATGACGCGTACCGGTGCCGACATGAATCATGGGGGCATGAGTATGTCGCACTTGTATTCGCGGAGTCTGCCCATGAACCGAAATGGTTCGGGTACCTCGTGGCACCCCGATCAGACACCCATGTATGCCTACATGAGTCACCGACCTTCGGGCTGGATGTATATGTTGCACTACAGCGTGTTTTTGCGGCACACTAACCAGAATATCAATAACCCCAACGGGAAGGGTCGCGCGCAGCAGTTCGACGCACCCAACTGGTTTATGGGTATGGCGCAGCGAAACGTAGGGAAACGAGGGCTCCTGTCGATAAAAGCGATGCTTTCGCTCGATCCGTTCACGGTGGGCAAAGGAGGGTACCCGTTGTTGTTTCAGTCGGGCGAAACCTACCAAAATCGACCCCTTGTCGACCGGCAGCATCAGCACGATTTGTTTTCGGAGCTATCGGTCGGGTATAGCCATTCGTTTAGCCCCAAGGCCGACGCTTTTGTGTACGTCGGGTTACCCGGCGAACCGGCTCTGGGGCCACCCGCCTTTATGCACCGGATTTCGTCGTTCAATAATCCCGACTCGCCCCTGGGGCATCACTGGATGGACGCTACCCACATCACGTTTGGCGTAGCAACGGCGGGGTTCCGGTACGGCATTGCCAAAATCGAGGCCTCGTCGTTTACGGGGCGTGAGCCCGACGAAGCCCGGCTCGGAATAGACCGGCCCCGGTTCGATAGTTACTCGTACCGCCTGTCGGTGAATCCCACGCCCTCACTGGCGTTGCAGGTATCGCAGGGGTGGTTGAAAAATCCGGAAATAGCGCATCCGGGCGATGTACGGCGTACCACGGCATCGTTGTTGCACAGCGTAACGCTGAATGGCTCACCCGATTTCTACGTTACATCGGCACTCGTTTGGGGGCAAAACGTACACGACAACGAAGCGGAGAATGCCTACCTGGCCGAAACGAGTTTTCAGGCTGGTCGGGTGGCTTTATACGGCCGGTACGAGAACATCACCAAATCGCCGGAGGAGCTGGGCATTGCGGACGATAATGACAACTCGGTGCCCCGGCACGTGAACGTCGATAACCTGACGCTCGGGCTTAATTACCGGGTGGTGCGGTATCTCAACACCGATCTGGTAGCCGGGGCGCAGCTGACCGCCGGTATGCCCGACCGGTATTTACAAACCCTGTACGGTCGTATGCCTTTGTCGGGGCAGGTATACCTCCGCATTACACCCGCCCCGATGCGCATGCGTTAAACGAACCAAACAAAGTTGCTTAAACGTTTGATAGATAGAACGGTCAAAGCGTTTGGGTGACTCCAGATTTCACCAAAACCAATTGTACAAACCATGAAAACGAACGTATTTTCTCTGATTGCCGCTTTCTTCTTACTCGTTGGTCTGACGGCCTGGACTTCGGCCGATGACAAGGAGAAAGAAGTAAAAATCAAAACGTCGGCGGTGTGCGAAATGTGCAAAGAGCGCATTGAGCGCAACCTCGCGTTTGAGAAAGGGGTGCGCGAATCGACCCTGAACCTGGAGGATAAGGTAGTAACGGTGAAGTATAATCCGAAAAAAACGGATGTGGCTAAGATCAAGTCTAACATCACCAAAACGGGCTACGATGCCGACGAAGTGGCGGCCGATGCTAAAGGATATGACAAGCTACCGGCCTGCTGCAAGAAGGATGGCCATAGCGATGGCAAAGGTCACCATTAATGCGTCGGCCTTCTGCAAGTGGGCCATTCCCTAAGTTGCGTAGCCGGTTATGAGCGATGTGCGTTTGTATGAGTAAAATTCACGTACACAAACTCAACGGTTATGAATGTTAAACGCATCTTCGGCATTATCCTGACCCTGCTTGGGTTGATAGGCTTACTTTTAGGGGGCAAAGACCTCATGGCGGGCGGAGTAGCGCAGGCTTCGCTGGTTTACCTCGGCCTCGGCGCTATTTTCTTCTTTACGGGCATCAGCCTGATTCGCACAACGAGTGATACAGCAAAATGACCTTTGACGGGTCTGCATACAAAACGAGTCGTGACCCGAAAGTCACGACTCGTTTTGTTACGGAATGGAGCCGAATGAAATGTATAACGAATAGTGTACAGTACTGGACATTCGATGTTGGACATTAGACGTTAGACCTCCCTACAGAATGGTAGTAAGTCTAACGTCCAGTGTCTGAAGTCCGAATGTCCAGTACTGAATATACATTATCCATTCACGGTTTAAGCGTTATCCCAAAGCCGGTCGGGGTAGGCACCTTCGGCATGGAGCGCGTTGAGGGCGGCCTGCACCGTGGGTTTGTCTTCGGGGTAAGTGACACCGAACCAGGCTGACTGACTGCGGAACACCTTACAATGGCCCGTGTTGGTCTGAATCAGGTTAGTCATTACCGTCGGGATATAAAACTCAGCCTTGGGTGAGTCGATATTAGCCACGGCATAACTCTCAAACTGCTTCTGAATCAGGGGGAAAACCGATGGTTTGAAACCCCAGAAGTTCATCGAAACAGGGGTATTGGGCGAAAGAGGAGTCAGGCCGTCGGCTTCCTCAAACACGATGCGGCTACCGGCGGGGTCGCCTTCCTGCTCGTAAATTTTGGTACGCTCAATAACCGACGTCAGATTGCCCGACTCGTTCACTTCACAAACCCCGCGCGATACCGAGCCATTTTCCGAGAGCGTATTTTTAACCTCGTAAGCCACCATGGCATGCAGCTGATCGTCGGTGTCAGTTTGCAGAAACTGACTAATCAGTTCAAAGGCCTGATAGCCGTAAAAATCGTCGGCGTTGATAACGGCAAACGGTGTTTCGGTGTGGTCTTTGGCGCATAAAACGGCATGGCCCGTGCCCCAGGGCTTGGTACGCTCAACGGCACCCAGCTCTACCGGCACGTAGGAGCCGAGGGCCTGAATGGCAAAATCGACCTGAATTTTGCCCTGTAGTTTCGGGAGGAAAATCTCTTCAAAGTCGGCCCGGAGTTCTTCACGGATGATAAAAACGACTTTGCCGAAGCCGGCCCGGATAGCATCGAAAAGAGAGTAGTCGATAATGGTTTCGCCGTGAGGGCCAAACTGATCCAATTGCTTGACACCACCATACCGGCTACCCATACCAGCGGCTAAGATCAGGAGTGTAGGTTGCATTCGTCGAGAATAAGGTTTGAAAAGGAAACTGTGTCTGTGTAAACCGATAGCAGGTCGGTGCGGATAGCACGAACCGAGCCCCCAAAGGTAGCCAAAACCGGGTGAGCTCGGTAATACCCCTGTGCGAAGCCGCTTTTACGACCATTCAATCAGCTTAACATCACTTTTTTTCGCGGTTTCGTTCAAATTTTCAAAACTTGTCTCTATAATTGTGCGTTAAACAATTGTTGCTTTAACAAGTATTGCACTTCATCAACAAGAACATGTTCTATCACACCCTCGGCCAGATTCCGCGCAAGCGGCATACGCAGTTCGAGAAACCCGGTGGTTCGGGCAAGCTGTATTACGAGCAGCTGTTCGGTACTATTGGTTTTGATGGTATGTCGTCGCTGTTGTACCACGTTCACCGGCCTACGCAGGTGAAAGCGGTGCTCGACAGTGTCGAGGCTGCGCCGAGGGTGGCGGTAGAAAAAAACATGCTCGCCCGGAAGCTCGTCGGTTTCAACATCGGCTCTGAGGCTCAGACCGATTTTCTCGATAGCCGGACTCCGCTTCTGTTCAATAAGGATCTGGTACTCGGAGTAGCTGCCCCACAGCGGTCTATGAACGAGTATTTTTATAAAAATGCCGACGCCGACGAACTGATTTTCGTGCACCGGGGTACAGGCAAGCTACGTACGCTACTCGGCTCCATCGACTTTGGGTACGGTGATTACCTCGTGATTCCGCGGGGAATGATCTATCAGTTTGAACTGAATGATGGCGAACCCGTGCGCTTGCTGTATGTAGAGTCGCACTCGCCCATATATACGCCCAAGCGCTACCGCAACCATTTTGGGCAGCTGCTCGAACATTCGCCGTTTTGCGAGCGCGACATCCGGCGTCCGCAGGATCTGGAGACGCATGATGAGACGGGCGAGTTCATCATGAAGATCAAGAAACAGGGGGCTATTCATACGCTCGTGTATGCTACGCACCCGTTCGATGTGGTCGGGTGGGATGGATACAATTTTCCATACGCCTTTAATATTCAGGATTTTGAGCCGATAACGGGCCGTGTTCACCAGCCACCGCCGGTGCATCAAACGTTTCAGACCGACTCCTTTGTGGTGTGCTCGTTCTGCCCGCGGTTGTACGACTACCATCCGAAGGCCATTCCGGCTCCGTACAATCACTCCAACATCGACTCCGACGAGGTGATCTACTACGTTGATGGCGACTTTATGTCGCGCAACGACATTGCACCGGGGCACATTACGCTGCACCCCGGCGGCATTCCGCACGGCCCGGCACCCGGCGCTATGGAGCGGAGTATCGGCAAGACCGGTACGGAAGAATACGCCGTGATGGTCGACACGTTTCGGCCGCTGATGCTGACCGAACAGGCCATGACCATCGATGATGGCGTGTACTGGAAATCATGGATCGAATAAACCGTGGCCTTTAGGTACAGACGCGATACGTCGCGTCTCTTTTCTGCGATACTATAGTAGACGCGATGTATCGCGTACGAATTGCATCAACAAACTAACAATGGAAACGCTCGAACTTCTCAAACCAGAAACTTCTCAATCGGTTGATTTTCTGCCGCTCAACGGCACCGATTATATTGAACTGTACGTAAGCAACGCCCGGCAGGCAGCACATTACTTTCAGACCGCTTTCGGTTTTCAGCCGTTGGCCTATGCCGGTCTGGAAACGGGCCTGCGCGACCGTGAGTCGTACGTAGTGGTGCAGGATAAAATCCGAATGGTGCTCACCTCACCACTCCACAGCAAGACCGAAATGGGCCGCCACATCGACCAACATGGTGATGGTGTGCGGGTTGTAGCCCTGTGGGTTGACGATGCCACGCAGGCCTTCGCCGAAACCACGAGCCGGGGCGCGCGTCCGTTTATGGAGCCTACCCGCGAAGAAGATCAGAACGGGTACGTGGTGCGCTCAGGAATTCATACTTATGGCGATACAGTGCACGTGTTTGTGGAGCGCAACGCCTACGGTGGGCCTTTCCTGCCCGGCTACAAAGCCTGGAACCCGCATTACCAACCCACACCCGTAGGGCTCAGGTACGTAGACCATATGGTAGGTAATGTGGGCTGGAACGAGATGAACACCTGGACCCGGTTCTATGGCGAAGTGATGGGCTTTAGCCAGCTTGTTTCGTTCGATGATAAGGACATCTCGACCGATTACACGGCTCTGATGAGCAAGGTGATGAGCAACGGCAACGGTCGGATTAAGTTCCCGATCAACGAGCCGGCCGAGGGTAAGAAAAAATCGCAGATTGAGGAATACATCAATTTCTACGAAGGGGCCGGGGTACAGCACATCGCCGTGGCTACCGACAATATTGTGGAAACCGTAACGGCCCTCCGCGACCGGGGTGTTGAGTTTTTACGGGTGCCCGATGCCTATTACGACGATCTGAAAGACCGCGTTGGGCAGATTGACGAGGAAATTGAAACGCTGCGCCCGTTGGGTATCCTGGTCGACCGCGACGAGGAGGGGTACCTGCTTCAGATTTTCACGAAGCCCGTCACCCCACGGCCTACGCTCTTCTTCGAGATTATTCAGCGCAAAGGAGCCCGTTCGTTCGGAAAGGGAAACTTCAAAGCCCTGTTCGAAGCCATTGAACGTGAGCAGGAGTTACGGGGAACATTGTAATAACCCGCCTGTAGAGACGCATACTTGCGTCTCAGATACGGAATGCTTTTTTGTAAAAGGCTGACGCAAATGAGACGCAACTATGCGTCTCTACAAAACTATGATCCAGGACTATTCAGCTTACACCCCCGACGATCAGGCCGTTTGGAAGTTGCTTTTCGAACGGCAGATGGAGCGTTTGCCCGGTCGTGCCAGTCAGGCTTATATGGACGGAATTGTGGCTACAGGTTTCCCGAATGCGCGGATTCCGAACTTCGAAGAAGACCTCAACCCGCGCCTGCGTCCGCTTACGGGCTGGCGCGTAGTGGCTGTGCCGGGTCTGATTGGCAACCGTGAGTTTTTTGAGCTGATGGCCGACCGGCAGTTTCCGGCTACGACCTGGCTACGCACTCGCGAGCAACTCGATTACCTGCCCGAACCCGATATGTTTCACGACACGTTTGGGCATGTACCCGTGCTGACCAATAGCCATTTCTGCGATTTTCTGGCGGCACTGAGCCGTATCGCTCTCGCGCATGTCGATAATGAAGAGGCCATTCAGATGATTGCCCAGCTGTACTGGTACACGGTGGAGTTTGGGCTTATCCAGGAGAATAGCTCGTTGGGCCGCAAGGGGTTGCGTATTTACGGCGGGGGTATCCTGTCGTCGCCGGGCGAGACTATCTACGCCCTCGAAAGCGACGTGCCGCAGCGGATTCCGTACAAGGTAGAAACCCTGTTACAGACCCCCTACGTCATAGACCGGTTTCAGGAACGCTACTTTGTGATCGACTCATACGAGCAGCTGTACCACTCGGTACCGGAGATCGAGGCCAAGCTGGAAGAGTTGTTGGCAGTGAACAGTTAACAACTATCAACGAACAATGAACAGTTAACAACGAACAGTGGGTAGGAAAGGGCGAACCCTGAGCTACCGATAACAATCGGAAACGCCCAAACGATTATCTTGCCATCCTTTTGGACAAACAATCACACACTCCGTTCACGGTTGGTTGTTCGTTGCTCACTGCTCGTTGATAGTTGTTTCCTGTTCACTGTTCGTTGTAATGACTCATCCGTCCGATTCCCGTGCCTATTTTTTTAAGATCGACACGACCATCAAGAAAATCCGCAATGCGTTGCAAAAGCGATTTGTGGAAGCTGGTTTCGACCTCACGGTAGACCAATGGGTAGTGGTGGATCATTTGCACCGAAATCCCGGTATTGCTCAGGCTACACTGGCCGAAATGACGGCTAAGGATGCGCCCACTGTAACCCGGATTATTGATCTGCTGGTGAAAAAAGAACTGGTTGAGCGCCGAATGGCCGGCGACGACCGGCGCAAGTTTCTGGTGTCGCTTACGCAAACCGGCGAGCAGGTGTACGAACAAATGCTCCCGGCTGTGGTCGAAATTCGGCGTAAAGGGTGGGGGAGTTTAAGTGAAGACGATTACCGGCATTTCGTTCGGATTATGGACGAAATCTATCAAAACTTTAATGACGACGAGGGTAAGACCGCAACGGCTGATGTGTAACACAAAAGGTTGCCCGGCTTAGGCGCTTTTGTCCTTGTCTGGCTTTCTAAGTGGTTTTTGGTTCTTGGTTTCTGGTTTAATGTTTCATGCAATTCGCTATTTCAGAACGAGTTGCCAAACAAAACGATAAACCCTAAACCCAAAACTGGCTTAAACCATGTACCTATGTACGGCATCTTCAGTTACGATATTGCGTCGCCCCGCGTAGGTTACCGGCACGGCGACTTTATTCTCGACCTTGAAACTGTGGCCCTGTTGGGCTACTTCAACCCACTCAACATCAATCCGTCGGTCTTTGCCCAGCCGGTGCTGAACCCATTTATGGCGTTGGGCCGGGCTACCTGCCGCGCCGTGAGCAACCGTATCGGCGAACTACTGGCCAACAACGAGGACGCCCTGCGCGAGGTGCACGATCAGGTACTTATCCGGGCGACGCGGGCAACCCTGCACCGGCCCGTACACATTGGCGATTACACCGATTTTTACGCGGGCATTCACCATGCCGAACATGTGGGCCGTATATTCAGACCCGATGGCGACCCGTTGCTGGCCAACTATCGGCATATGCCGGTGGCCTATCACGGCCGGGCGTCGAGCATTGTGGTGTCGGGGACACCCATTCGGCGGCCATCGGGGCAGGTGCTCAATGCCGACAAACAACCCGAATTCCGACCATCGGCGGCTCTTGATTTCGAACTCGAACTGGGGTTAGTAATTGGTAAAGCCTCCCCCCTGGGGCAGCCCGTTCCCATTGACGAAGCCGAAGACTATATTTTCGGTCTGGTGTTGTTCAACGACTGGTCGGCCCGCGATATTCAGCGGTGGGAATACCAGCCTCTGGGGCCGTTTCTGGGTAAAAACTTTGGCTCGTCGATGTCGGCCTGGGTGTTGCCCTTTCATGAGCTTGAGCCGGTCCGTTGCGCTGGCCCTGAGCAGCACCCGCGTCCCTTGCCATACTTACAACCCTCAGGGCCGGGGCATTTTGACATTCGGCTGGAGGTTTGGCTCAACGATGCCTGCATTACCCGTAGTAACGCCCGGTATCTGTACTGGTCATTTGCCCAGATGATTGCCCACCACACCGTCAACGGCTGCAATCTGAACGTGGGCGATATTCTGGCTACCGGTACCATTTCCGGTCCCACGCCCGACGAAAGCGGCTCGCTGCTCGAACAGAGCTGGAACGGCACCCGCCCGCTGACCCTGCCCGATGGGAGTACCCGCACCTTTTTGCTCGACGGAGACCGGGTGACGATGCGGGCCTTTTTCGCCCCCGATGGGCACCGGCAGGAACTTGGCGAAGTCACGGGCCGTATAGTTGGATAAGAAGCACATTCGGATGAAAACCATTTCCCCACAGGACCTAAGCGTTCCCGATTTTTATCGGCTTTTGAATAGCTCCATAGCGCCCCGACCCATTGCGTTTGTGAGCACCATCAGCAAAGAGGGGCACGTGAACCTGTCGCCCTATAGCTTTTTCAATATTTTCGGGTTCAACCCGCCGATGCTGGTGTTTTCGCCCAGCCGCAATCGGCATGGCCATAAAAAACACGCCCTGCTCAACGTGGAGGAAGTGCCTGAGGTGACTATCAACGTGGTGAGTCACCGGATGGTGGAGCAGATGTCGTTGGCGAGTGCTGAGTTCGACCGGCACGTTAACGAGTTCGATAAGGCGGGTTTTACCCCCCTGCCCTCCGAGCGGGTGGTGCCCCCGCGCGTGGCCGAGGCTCCCGTATCGTACGAGTGTGTGGTGCGGCAACTGGTGCCCCTTGGCGATGCGCCGGGTGCCGGTACGCTCGTGGTGTGCGAGGTGGTACTGGCCCATTTTCACGACGAGATTTTCGACGCTAACGGTCAGATTGACCCGTTCCGAATTGATTTGGTTGGTCGGCTTGGGGCCGACTGGTATGTGCGGGCCAATGATGCCGCTTTGTTTGAAGTGGCTCGCCCGCAAATGGGCGTTGGGGTGGATCAGATACCGCTCCCGATTCGGAATAGCAACATCCTGACAGGCAACGACCTGGGTAGGTTGGGAAGCGCCAAAACCCTGCCCACTCCCGACGAAGTGGCGGCTTATCGGCAAACCGAAGCCGTCCGGTCACTCATGGACGAAGCCCGCTTCGGTTGCCAATACCTACCTGATTTGTTGCACCTACGCGCCAAACAGCTTCTGGCCGAGGGCAACGTAACTGAAGCCTGGCTTACGTTGCTGGTGGCGTAGGCTTCATACAAAGAGATGACATCTCTGGCGATTGACTTCCCTGAACAGAGGCCCCACGCAGAGATGTCATCTCTACGCACAGCCGAATCTGATTACTCCATTTTCAAACACACGGGTGAGGGCACGCTGGCTTGCTCGCCGGTGTCGGTGAGGAGGCCCGTTTTGGGGTCGCGCCGGAACACCACAACATTGTCGGTGTCCTGATTGGCAACCAGCACGTACTGCCCGCTTGGGTGTACCATAAAATTGCGGGGTTTAGCTCCTTTTACCGGCTGATGCCCAATCAGTTTGAGCGTGCCGTCGGCCGCGATAGCGAAGATACTGAGTGAATTATGCCCCCGATTCGAAACGTACAGATGCTTGCCTGCCGGATCGGTATGAATATCGGCATGGGTATTATCGCCCGTAAAGTCGGCGGGTAGGCTGGCCACACGGTCGCCCATGAGCGAGAGCGCGCCCGTTTGGGGATTCCGGCTAAATACTGCCACCGACGACGTCATCTCTTCGGCCAGGTACAGGAAACGCCCGTTTGGGTGAATAGCCACATGGCGCGGCCCCGAACCGGGTTGAACCGTCACAACGGGCGTCGTGGCAGGGGTTAGTTTCCCCGTTTTGGTGTTGAGGGCGTAGGTATGCAGCTTATCGGTACCGAGGTCGGCGATGTACACAAACCGATTATCGGCCGAGATAGTGGCCGAGTGTACGTGCGGGCCTTCCTGCCGACTCTGATTTACGCCTTTCCCCGAAAAACTCAGGCTATCGGTCAATGCGCCGAGCGAGCCATCGGCATTGATGCCATACACCCGCCAGCTGCCGCTTGTGTAATTTGAGATAACTGCCCACCGCCCCGTTTTGTCGACGCTGATATGGCAAGGGCCCCGTCCGAAGGCCGAGGTTTCGTTGATAAACGTCAGCGCACCGGTTTTAGGGTCGCGCGTGTAGGCGCTGACGGCCCCCGCGCGGGTAGCCCCGGCATTGTCGGCCTCGTTTACAGCGTACAGAAATTTACCACCCGGCCGGATGGCTACAAACGAAGGGCTTTTCTGGTTTCGAACACTGCTCAGTGGGGTTAGCTTGCCCGTTTTAGGGTCGAAACGCAGGGTGTAAATTCCCTCGCTGCCGCGAACAGTATAGGTGCCTACGTGCAGGAGTTGGGCGGTTGCCGAGAGGCTCAGAAAAGAAGCCAGTACAAAGGTCAGAAGACGCGTCATAGAGAGGGTTTTGCGGGATGTATTCCCTTCACTCACAAAATTAAACCACCGTTCCAGATTCCTGTTATGAGTGCTGTACTACTTTGGTAGTATCTCTTAAAAAGTACAGAATGAACACCAGCACTACAGGAACCGAGACCGCCAGCACGCCCAGACGTTTTGGGCGCATGCTGATTACGCTGAGCGACGTAGCGGGCTTCGTCGGTCAGTTTTTCAAAGAAGTTTTTCAGCCCCCTTACGAGTTCAAAGAAATTATTCGCCAGTGTTACGAGGTAGGGGTACGCTCGTTGCCGCTCATTTCCCTGACGGGTTTTATCACAGGGATTGTATTCACGAATCAGTCGCGGCCGTCGTTGGCTGAGTTTGGGGCTACCTCCTGGTTGCCGTCGCTCATTGCCATTGCGCTGGTTCGGGCGTTGGCTCCGCTGGTTACGGCCCTGATTGCGGCCGGCCGGGTGGGCTCCAACATCGGGGCCGAGTTGGGGTCTATGCGCGTAACCGAACAGATCGACGCGATGGAGGTGTCAGCTACTAATCCGTTCAAGTTCCTGGTCGTGACCCGCGTACTGGCTACCACCCTCATGCTGCCCACGCTCATGGTGTACACCGTATTTGTGGGGTTGCTGGGGGCGTTTGTCAACGTGACGCAGAACGAAGCCACCAGCTTTCTGACGTTTATCACCGATGTGTTCGAGGCTATTTCGTTTCTCGACATTTTCGCGTCGCTCATCAAAACCTTCGTGTTTGGGTTTACCATCGGTATGGTCGGCTGTTACAAAGGTTACAACTCATCGAAGGGAACGGAGGGTGTCGGTAAAGCGGCCAACTCAGCCGTGGTAACCACCATGTTCCTCGTCTTTATTGAAGAACTGCTGGCTTTGCAGATTGTCAACGCCATTCGCGGTACATAGTCCCACCCAGCCATTCACTACACACATGAACAATGAAGTTGTTATTTCAATCCGCGACCTCCGCATTGCCTTTGGCGACTATAAGGTGTTGCAGGGCGTTGACCTCGACCTGTACAAGGGCGAAAACCTGGTGGTACTGGGCCGGTCGGGAACGGGAAAATCGGTGCTGATCAAAATACTGGTCGGGCTGCTCAAGGCCGATTCGGGGACCATTACGGCCTTCGGGCAACAGGTGGAGGAGCTCTCCCGCAAAGAACTCGACGCGCTCCGGCTCAAGATTGGGTTTTCGTTTCAGAACAGTGCCCTGTACGACAGTATGACCGTGCGCGAAAACCTGGAGTTTCCGCTCGTGCGGAACGCGCGCAACCTGAGCCGCAAAGAAATCGACCAGGCGGTAGAAGAAGCCCTCGACAACGTGGGGCTGAGCCAGACGATCAACCAGATGCCGTCTGAACTATCGGGTGGGCAACGCAAGCGGATCGGTATTGCCCGCACGCTTATTCTGAAGCCCGAGGTGATGCTCTACGACGAACCCACGGCCGGCCTTGACCCGATTACCTGTATTGACATCAACAATCTGATCAACGAGGTGAAAGAACGCTACAAGACCTCGTCGATTGTGATTACGCACGACCTCACCTGCGCCAAAGCTGTAGGCGACCGGGTAGCCATGCTATTCGACGGGCAGTTTCAACGTGTCGGGACGTTTGAAGAGGTATTCGACACCGACGACGAGCGCGTGCAGCAGTTTTACAATTACAATTTCGTGGAAGAACGACGCATGTCATAGACCATCCACAAGCCAAATTTTAGACACATGAAAGCAGCAGACAATAAACGATCGATTACCGTTGGCCTTTTTGTGCTCATCGGGATTATCATTTTCATCGGGGGCGTGTTGTTCCTCGGCGGGCAGCAGAAACGGTTTGTGAAAACCGTGATGGTGAAAGCTATCTTCGACGATGTAGGTGGCCTTAAAGTAGGAAACAACGTCTGGTTTTCGGGCGTGAAAGTCGGAACGGTTCGGCGGATTAGCTTCTTCGGCAATTCGCAGGTGGAGGTCGACATGAACATCGAAGAAAAGTCGCAGGCGTATATCCGTAAAGACGCGCAGGCAACCATTAGCTCCGACGGGCTTATCGGCAATAAAATTGTGATGATTGTGGGGGGCAGCCCCCGCGTTGAGCCCGTGGAAGACGGCGACCGGCTGGCGGTACGCACAGCCCTCAGCTCCGACCAACTGCTCGAAACCCTCCAGGAAAACAACAACAACCTGTTGCGTATCACCACCGATGTGAAAAACATCATTGGCCAGATTAAGCAGGGCAAAGGCGTGGCCGGGGCCGTATTGACCGATTCACTGCTGGCGTACCGGTTCGAGAGCATGGTGAGTAACTTGCAGCAAGCATCGGGCAGTGCCGCCAAAGCGTCGGGGTCGCTGTCGGCGTTTGCGGCTAAACTCAACGACAAGCGTGGCCTGCCTAACCAGCTCGTGTCGGACACGGCCGTGTACAGTAACATCCGGCTGACGTCGGCCCGGCTGCGCGATGCCGCCAATATGGCCACCGAAGTAACCGACGACATGCGCAAAGCAAGCGACCGTCTCAATAGCAAAGACAACCTGGTGGGGCTGCTTCTCAACGACCCGAGCGTGAACAACGATGTGCGCGGCACGTTGAGTAACCTGAATCAGGGGACCAAAAAGCTGGACGAAAACATGGAGGCCCTGCAACATAATTTCCTGTTACGCGGGTTTTTCCGTCGCCGGGCCAAGGAGAAAGAGAAGGCCGAAAAAGCCGCCCAAACAGCCCCCGCCGATAGCGCAGCGCGGCAAGCCAACGCGGGTAACTAAGGGCAGGGTTGATTCCTTCGTTTTAAATTCCCAGTCAAAATCAAATGTATAAAGTATAGTGTAAAATGTATAGTGAAAGGGTTGATTGTCAATTGGTAATCCAATGATTCATTTTGCATTTTACATTGTACATTCGCTTATGAACCGATACCTTTCAATCGTCGTGCTGGGTTTGCTTCTGCAAGCCTGTGGCGGCAACGACAGTGATAACAAGGCGAACGAGGCCAACGAACAGCGCATCGACGCGCAGGCAGTGGGGGTTAGCGACGAGGCTAAGCAGGACGCTAAAAAAACGGCTGCCCGGCTGGTGGAGCTGACGAGCATGAACCTCACCGAGTACGAACTGAGTCAGGCGGCTTTGCGGCAGGCTACCAATCCTGAGGTAAAGGCATTGGCGCAGCAGGCCGTGAACCGGTACGCGCAGCAGGATAAAGCCCTGCGCGATTTGGCCCGTGACCTGAAAATTGTGCTGCCCACCGAACTGTCGGCCGAAGGGCGCGACCGAGTGGAAGACCTGACCGGTGAAAAAGCAGGCACTGCGTTCGACCTCAAATACCTGGAGCAAATCCAGAAAATCACCAATCAGATGTCGGACCTCGCCGACGACCTTGCCGATGATGCCCCCAACGATGCGGTGCGGGAGTACGGTAATCGGGCAGAAAAAGAAGCCAACCAACGCGCCGACCGGGCCAAATCGCTCCGTAACGTGCTGGGGTAAAGGGGGTAAGTAGTTAGGAGTTCGTAGAGTGTTTGATATTCGAACTTCAGACACTAGACGTTAGACTTATTTCCATTCTGAAGAGAAGTCTAACGTCTGGTGTCCAATATCTAATGTCCAGTACTGCACCAACTCGTAACTCCCATTAGTATCCCATAGCCGTGTTATCGGCTCGGGGGTCAGAGGCCCCTTCGAAACTGCCGTCGGGGCGCACCAGAATACAATCCATACGACCGAGGGTGTTGGTCAGACGTTCGAGAACGTAGCCCCGACTTTGCAGAATCTGCTCGGTTTTAGGGGTAAAAGCCCCGTTTTCAAAAGTCGTTTTGTCGGGTAGCCACTGATGATGAAACTTGAGCGCGTTTACGGCCTGCTGCATTGTCATGCCATGTTCAACCACGTTCAGAATCGTCTGAAACACCGATGTCATAATAGTTGAGCCGCCCGGCGTACCCACCACCATGTACAGCTTGCCCGCTTTTTCGAGAATCGTGGGCGTCATGCTCGACAGCATCCGTTTGCCGGGTGCAATGGCGTTGGCCGCGTTGCCCACCAGCCCGTACATGTTGGGCGTGCCGGGCTTTATACTGAAATCATCCATCTCGTTGTTCATCAGAAAACCGGCCCCGCCTACCACAACCCGGCTGCCGTAACCGCCATTGAGCGTGGTGGTAATGGCCACAGCGTTCCCCTCTTTGTCGACCACCGAGAAGTGGGTGGTTTCGAGGCTTTCAAAGCCGGGCAAGGTGCCCCCGCGAATATTCCGGCTGTCGGTGGCTTTGGCCCAGTTGAAGTCGGTCCAGCGCGATTTGAGGTAGAGGTAGCTTGTCAGTTCGGCTACGGGCACCTTCACAAAATCGGGGTCGCCCAAAAACTTGGCCCGGTCGGCATACACGCGTCGTTCGGCCTCAATCATGACCTGTACGGTGCTGTCGCGGTTCCAGCCCCAGCGCCGGAGCGGAAACGGTTCCACAAAACGCATCAGTTGCACCAGCGCAACCCCACCGCTCGACGTAGGGGGCATCGTGATGATATTCAAGTCTTTGTACGTGGCTTTGAGTGGGGTGCGCCAAACCGATTTGTAGTCGGCCAGGTCTTGCTCGGTAATGAGACCGCCCCCGCGCTGCATCTCAGCCGCCAGCAGCCGGGCGGTTTCGCCCCCGTAAAAACCGGCGCGGCCCTGTGCCTGAATCCGCCGTAGCGTTTGCCCCAGGTCGGTTTGCACAAGCCGTTCGTTGGCACGCCAGCGGGTAGTGTCGGTAGGGGCACCTTTCAGAAAATACGATTTGCCGGGATTGATTCGTAGCAGGTCTTGCCGGATACTGTTGAGGCCACGGGCGTCGCGCTCGGTGAGGGGAAAACCCCGCTCGGCGAGGTCGATGGCGGGTTGCAGCACCTGCGCCCAGCTTAACCGCCCAAACCGGCTGTGGGCCTGCACCATACCGTCGACGGAGCCCGGCACCCCACTGGCCAGATGTCCGCTAATGCTCAGACCCGGCCGTACGTTGCCTGCCGAATCGAGGTACATATCGCGGGAAGCCCGGCCGGGGGCTTTTTCGCGAAAATCGAGGGTATGGGCTTCACCGGCTTTGTCGCGATACACCAGAAACCCTCCGCCCCCCAGGTTGCCCGCGCCGGGGTACACCACCGCCAGGGCAAACTGCACGGCCACGGCCGCATCGACGGCATTACCGCCCGCTTTCAGAATCTCCAGACCCACGCGCGACGCTTCGGGGTGAGCCGTGGCCACCATACCGTTGCGCCCGGTAACGCCCATCCGGTCGGAGTAAAACGGTTTGAGCGTAGGGTCTTCGTCGCGGTATTGGTACACGCCCTGACTCTGGGATACCGTGCCCGACGAGCTGCGTGGGGCCGAGGTTTGGCAGGCCACCACGAGCGTCAGTAAGCCAATCGGAATGAATAATGATCGCATCATAGGGGCCAATATACGGAAAAGAAGCGCAGCCCCCGGCGCAAACAAAGGCCGTGGGAGTAGTACAAGTTTATTTTTCGACAGGATTACAGGATGTACAGGATTAACGCGAACTATGAGATTCTAACCCCGTTATACCTTAGCCTCATAGGGGTGGTATGTTTGTAGCTAAGTAGTTGTCATGTACTCTGGAGTGCCGTAGGTACGACACTTGAAGAGCCAACTTGGATAACATGCCGTGCCTACGGTACTCTCAAAAGCTAAAATCCGTACAGTGATCACATAATTCGCGTAGGATTATTTGGTTGTCTGTCAAATCATGTGGAGTCACTGGCATCGTGTGTAGCTCTGGCCTTCGGCCGGAGGGCCATTAGGCCAATTCTACGCTTTATTGGGCCTGGTGGCCCCTCCGGCCGAAGGCCAGAGCCGCACGCTGTCCACAAAAATTGACAGACAACCGATTATTTTTATGGAAGAAAATCCTGTATATCCTGTAATCCTGTCGAAAAAAGCTTCCGTCGAGCTTATCACAAAGAACTTGTCCTACACTCAAGGCCAGATGGCTGTCGACAAAGTGGGCTAAACTTCTATTTGTCCGGCTATTTTCTCAGTTTTACGAAAAAAACGCTTTCAGATGGCTACGGCCCGTCCACTATACCAACAACTCTCGCGCAATATCACGGCATATCCTCCTGAAGAGGCCCGCGAAATGGCGTTCATGCTGCTTGATCATTACTTTGGGTTTCGCAAAGCGGATGTGCTTGGCGACAAGCCCTTGCCGCCTAACCGCACCGAGCCCGACTGGTTTCGGATTCTGGAACGGCTCAACCGGCAGGAACCTATTCAGCACGTAATTGGGACCACCATTTTTTGCGGCCTCGAATTTGAGGTTTCGCCCGATGTGCTTATTCCCCGCCCCGAAACCGAAGACCTCGTGCGGCTTATCATGCACGACTTTGCCAACCGGATCGACGACCCGCTCGAAGCCCGGCCGGTTGAAGTGCTCGATATTGGCACCGGCAGCGGCTGTTTGGCCGTTACCCTCGCCCGTTTTCTGCCCTCGGCTCTGGTTACCGGCTGGGATGTGTCGGAGCAGGCCCTGACCCTCGCCCGGCGCAATGCCGAAAATCTGGGCGCGGCCGATGTGGTTTTCCAGATTCAGGATATTCTGAACGTACCTGCCGGCTTCGACCGGTCTTTTGACTGCATTGTGAGCAACCCGCCCTACGTGACTCGCTCCGAAGCCGCGCAGATGGACCGCAACGTATTGGAGTACGAGCCCGATTTGGCCTTGTTCGTTGACGATGCTGACCCGCTCATTTTTTACAAAGCCGTGGCCGATTTTGCCCGTAAGCATCTGACGCCGGGTGGGGCTTGCTATGTTGAAATCAACGAACGGTTTGGCGATGATACCCGTCGGGTGTTTGCCGACCGGGGCTTTACCAGCGTACAGGTGTACAAGGATATTCACGGGAAAGACCGCAGTGTGCGGGCGTCTCTTTAACTCCGGCTCGTCAGAGCGTCCCTCTTTTTATGCAAGCCACTCAATTTTCATATCATACCAAAATTCGTCAGGTGAGCGAAGAAGTAGGCCGGGTGGTCGTGGGGCAAGACCGGCTTCTGAACCGCCTGCTGATTGGCCTCTTTACGGGTGGGCATATTCTGCTCGAAGGGGTGCCGGGTCTGGCCAAGACGCTCACCATCAACACGCTGGCGAAGGTGTTGCAGCTCGATTTTCAGCGAATTCAGTTTACCCCCGACCTCTTACCCGCCGACCTGATCGGGACAATGATCTTTAACCAGCGAACGGCTGAGTTTGAGGTGAAACAGGGACCCATTTTTGCTAACCTCATTCTGGCTGACGAGATCAACCGCTCGCCCGCCAAGGTACAGTCGGCCCTGCTCGAGGCTATGCAGGAAAAACAGGTGACGATTGGTGAAGAGACCTTCCTGCTCGACCCGCCGTTTCTGGTACTGGCCACCCAAAACCCGGTGGAGCAGGAGGGAACTTACCCTCTGCCCGAAGCGCAGGTCGACCGGTTTATGATGAAGGTCTTTATTGATTACCTCTCCAAAGAAGATGAGTTGGAGGTGATGCGCCGGATGTCAGACATGAGTTTCGACTACGAGGTGCAGCCCGTGCTCGACCGAGACGATATCAGGGGAATCCGCAATGAGATCAACACGGTCAATATGTCCGAAACCCTTGAGCGGTACATTATCGAGCTGGTATTTGCCACCCGTCGACCCCTCGAATACGGCCTCCGCGACGAAGCCCGCTACCTGCAATACGGGGTTTCGCCACGGGCAAGTATCAACCTCAACCGGGCGGCCAAAGCCCTGGCCTACTTCGACCGGCGCGACTACGTGTTGCCCGAAGACATCAAAGAAGTAGCCCCCGACGTGTTTAACCACCGGATTATGCTCAATTACGAAGCCGAGGCCGATGGCGTCACCACCTCGCAGATTATCACCTCGATTCTGCGAAAAGTAGCGATTGGGCGGTAGGGGTTGATATTACGGCCTGAAATGGCTTCTGAATGTAACTATTGTACAGGTCACTCACTCAGCCGGAGTTGCATAATCTGAATAAACCGCCCTTCTGGGCCCGCTACGTACCGGTTATACACGAGCCGGTCGCCTTTGTTGGACCAAACCACACCGTTGATGGGCCGGGTTTCGTCGGTTGAGCGGGGGGTAAGTCGCGTAGCTTGCCCGCTACTCAGGTCGGTGATAAACACGCTGTTGTCGGCTGCGTAAGCCACCCGATTTCCGTCGGGGCTAAACGAAAACGGCGTCTGAATCGAGTGGGGCTGATGGGTGAGTTGCCGAATGGCCCCGCCGTTGGGCGATACGCCAAATACCTGCACCTGCTCGTTTTTATCCTTTGCCAGAAAGCCAATAAGCGTTCCGTCGGGTGTAGAGCGGAGCCAATGTCGAGGGCCTTCAATACCGCGTTCGGTAAACGTAATCCGGCGTTGAACGGCGCCAACGGGCGGGTTCGGGCGGGTGTTTGAAGTGCCTTCGAGGGGTTGGCCGGCTGCGGCAAGGGTGAGGTTGTCGGGCAGGTCGAGTACAAACACCTCGGTCACGGTCTGATTGGCCCCGTTGCGCACATTGCCCTGAAATGCCAACGCCCGATGTTGGCGGCTGCCGTCGGGACGGGTGTAGCCCGCTCTGCCAATCCAGGTCTCGTCGAAGGCCCGATTGATTTCGTCGCTGCCGGGCGTGGGGTTTTCGGTGACGCGCGTCACCACGGCCGCAAACCATTCTCCGCCAAAGGCATCGGCCCCGTTGTCGTTGGGCACTTTCACGGCCCGCACGGGTGCCATCACGCCCACCATACGGAGGTCGGCCACGGTTGGGTCCGAGGCTGCAAGCCGTTCCATCACTTCATCGTTGTACGTAAAGCTGACCCATTGGCCGTCGGCACTCCAGCCATGCGCGTGGGTACCGCCCCGCAACGCCCCGGCCGTAAACGGGGGCGCGGTGTTGCGTCCGTCCAGAAAATGAGGGTTGCCGGGCTTCTGCGTATCAATCAGAACACCGGTGCGCCGGGTCATGGCGTAGGGCAACTGGGCGTCGGCGTTGCGGAGCCCGTGCAGAAATAGCACCTGCGCCTGCGTGGGCGAGAACGTAACGGCCCCCGCGCCCGGCCCATGCGGGGTTTGATTAGGGGTTTGGTACAGCAGCCGGTCTTCGCCTGTATGCACGTTGACCATACGGATACAGCAGGTTTGCCCCAGGTTGGAGTCGACGTTGCGGGTATCGTACACCAGCCACGCATCATCGGGCGAAAACACTTGTATGTGGTTCAACGTGTGGCCGTGGGGGGCGTGGGTTAGCTGTGTTTCGGGCGGCATTCGGAACGGTCGACTGGCGAGTAGTAGAAAAAGCAAAAGTAGCCCGCCCGTGAGGGCTTGCCAAACGGAAGCAAACGCGGGGGGCTTCACACTCATGCGGGTTGTTGCATCAAGACGGGTTCGATGGACAGGTCAGCTTCCAGTTGGGCCAAATCGCGGAGCATGGCATCGACGCGGGTGCAGAGGTCGGGCGTGAGCCGGTCTACTTTCCGGCGTGTGTACAGGCTGATGGGGAGTCCGCGTTTCTGTAGGCTGTACTTCGCCAGGGTGGGGTAGGCCGTATGCACCAGGTCCATGGTGCTGTTCAGAAACTGCTGCACCCGTTTTACGGCTTTCTGCTGCGTAGGGTCGTTGTAATGGTTACAGAGCCAGACAATCAGTTCGGGGTACATATTGCCCTGAATGCACGACAGCCCGGCGGCCCCGGCCTTGAGCGACGATACTGCGTTGACCATGTAGGCATCGTATAGCCCAAACGGGTAGCCCTGTGCCACCGTCAACCGCCGATTTACTTCGGCCAGGTCGAGGCAGGTGTCTTTGTGGTAGATCAGCCGCCCGGTAGGCAGAATGTCGGCCAGAATGTCGGGGGTGATGAGTCGTTTGTACGGCACCGGGCATTCGTACATGCCGAGCGGTACGCCCTCGGTTTGGTCGATGAGTTGATGCAACCGGTCCAGAAACACCGCGTCGGACTCTTCGGGTGAGGCCAATTGGCTCGTAATCACAATCACGGCCTGTACGCCGGTATCGTAAATGCGTTTTACAAAATCGGCCTGCACGGCAATGGGGCCGCCAAACGTGCCGGTCGATACAACGGGCACCCGGCCGTTGGCCCTATTAACTACCTGCCGGGTGATGGTGATGCGCTCAAAGCCTGTCAGCTCGTACATCTCGCTCGAAAGGCAGTTGGCAAAGAGGCCGGCCGCCCCGGTTTGCAGGTAAAAATCGGTGAGCGTAGCCAGACCCGGCAGGTCGACCGCGCCCGAATCGGTAAACGGGGTCAGCATGACCGGCACAAAGCCGCGCGGTAACGAAGAAGGAGGAGGGGTCATAGGTATAGGGGGAATGAGCGGATTAGTAATGGATAATGAACAATGGACAATGAGCAATGAACAATGAACTGGATACTGGCTCGATGGGGGTAACGCAAACCTGAGTATCAGCGCGAATATTGGAATATTGGCCACCGGAATGCCGGCCACTAAAAACGATAAACCAAAAACCCCAAACCCCTACACCGAAGCGGTTGTCTGGGGCTCGGTGGTTTGGGTTTGGGTGCCGCGCCCGCGCAGACGGGTTAGCAGCAGGCCCGTCAGGAAGAGCGTAAGCGTACCCACCACCATAATCATGTTAGGGTGTAGCGGGCTGCGTAATTGCGCCATCGAGTCGGGGAGTTGGGCCGAAAGCGTCATCCAGACAATCACCAGCACGCCCACGATGGTAGCAATCAGAGCCTCGGCGTTGCGGGTAGTTCGGGAAATAATCCCCAGCAGAAACAGCCCCAGCATACCGCCCGCAAAAATGCCCGACAGCATCCACCAGATGTCGAGGACGCTTTTCACACCAATCATGGCAATGCCCGTAAACATACCCAGCACCCCAAACACCGTAGTGGCTATGTACAGTACCCGCAGCGATTGTTTGTCGGTCAGGGCACCCGACACGTACCGCTGGTAAATGTCGACGGAGAAAACCGTAGCCGACGCATTCATGCCTGAGCTGATGGTGCTCATAGCCGCCGACATAATGGCCGCCACAATGAGCCCTACCATCCCCGCCGGTACCTTGTTGACCATAAAATGCGGCATCACTTTATCACCTACGTCGGCCATACTCAGCGTAGCCGCGAGTTGGCGGATGGCGTCGGGGGGGGCACCGGGCAAACGCTCGGTAGCCACCTGCATTCTGACGGCATTGAGCAGGTCGGGGTTGGCCTGATAGTAAGCATACAGGCTCGACCCCAGGAAAAAGAACAGTAACGAGATAGGTACGTACAGGTACACGCACAGCCAAACCGATTGGCTGGCTTCGCGCACCGAAGCCGTGGTGTGGTATCGCTGCACGTAGTTTTGGTCCATCCCGAAGTTGTTCAGGTTCATGAAAAAGCCGTAGAGCAACACGACCCAAAACGTAGCCTGCGTAAAATCAGGGGCGAAACTGCCCAGGCTAAACTTGTCGTTGGCCTGACCAACCTCCACAATCTTCGACAACCCGCCGGGCATACCATCCACTACCAACCACAAAATCAGCATGGCCCCGGCGGTCTTGATGACACCCTGCGCTACTTCGGTCCAGATCACGGCTTCCATACCGCCCAGCACGGTGTAGAAAATAATGCAGCTCCCCACCACCAGCATAATGGTGGCCATGGGGTAGCCGGTAAGGGCTTGCAAACTGAGTGCAATCCCGAAAAAGATGGAGCCCATCCGCGCCAGCTGCGTGAGCAGAAAACACACCACGGCGTAAGTACGGGCCCAGGCCCCAAACCGGTGTTCGAGGTGCGTGTAGGCCGATACCTCGCCCGTGCTGCGGTAAAACGGAATAAAAAACCGCGTGGCTACCCAGGCCGCCAGCGGCATAGACAGGCTAAACACAAACGAATTCCAGTTGGAGCCGAAGGCTTTGCCCGGCACGCCCAGAAACGTGTTGCTGCTCAGAAACGTGGCGTAAATGGACAGGCCAATGGCCCATCCCGGAATTTTGCCCGAAGCGGTTGTAAACTGGTCGGCGTTCTGGTTTTTGCGGGAAAAGTAAATACCCACGGCTACCATCCCGACCAGATAGGCCGCTATGATACTCAGGTCTATGATTGGCAGTGTCTTCATTTCAGGAATACCTCGTCATTATCGGTCAAAAACATGCGGGTACTTTCGGTGTACGTGCCGCCATTGGGGGCCTTGTATTTCAGGTCCACGTAAAAGGCACGGTAGCCACTGCCCGGAAAGGCTTCGGTCAGGTTTATTTTGGCCTGATTGCTGATACCCAACGATTTGCCTGCCCATTTTTCGTCCTGAAAAATCCGGTCGGTTGAGGTAGCCGACCACACCGTAACGTCCTGAAGCGCATCGGGCGTAGCGGTCAGGGTTAGGTTTACGCCTGTCTTGGTGGGGGTTACGGTCCATTGGCAGGCGGGGTACGGCTTTTTGCTCAGGGTGGTTCCGAAAAAGGCACTGAGGGCGCCGAGGGCCTGCCGCTTGTCGCCGAGGTCGTGGCCCACGTTGGGTACGTAGTGGATAAAGTTCTGCCCCGGAATCTCACCAATGTAATGCTTCACGGCATCCACGGTCCAGTACTCGTCGTTGGTGCCCATAAAGAGCATTTTGGGCATGGTGAGTTTCTGCCGATAGGCGTAGGGGTCAATCATTTCGGTGACGGCGCTCCCCGACTTGCTGTGTACCGTTTGCGGAATTTCGAGTTTTACGTAATCTTCAATTTGCTCGCTGTACTTGTTCCAGCTTTTCATCTGGTAGTCGAGGTTCACGGGCATGTTCAGAATATCAATCACCATCGGGGCAATGGCTACCACCCGCTTGTCGCTCGCACCGGTGAGCCAGGTGGTCCAGCCGCGTTTCGAAGCCCCCGACACCACAAAACCATTGATAGGTTTCTGGAGCGTTTTGGTCGAAAACTCCTGCATGGCGTCCATGGCCCGCACGGCACTTTTCACCATCGGAAACAGTAGTGGCCAGCTGTAGTCGCCATCTTTTTTGAACTGATGGAGGGTGTACGAGATGAGGGCGTCTTCGGTCAGGTTGTCGTACAACGGTTGGTTGGGGGTTTGGCGCAGTACGGCCACAACGGCCTTGTTGCCCGTAGCGACCGCGCTCATGGCCCGGTTAAACCCATCTTCGCGCCCATTCCAACGGGGCTCGCCTTCTTTAATAGAGCCGCCCGTGATAAAGAGCATAGCCTCCGTATGCTGCACCTCTTTGGGCACCAGAATCGTGAGCTGATGTTTCCAGATGTGGTTGCGCCAGTTCTGAGAGGTCAGCAAAATTTCGTAAGCCGTAATATCGCCGTAGGTGTACGAGTCTTTCTGCTGCCACGCAAAGGTTTGGTCGCCATTGCGGAGGTAACTTTCGAGGGCTGTCGACGGTGTGATTTTGGGTTTGGGTGCCGGCCGGTCGAACGCAAAAAGCGCTACCAGCAGGCACCCCAGAATAGACAGGCGTAAGGGATTCAGGTTCATGGTTTACATTGGTTTTAGGAATCGGTTCATGGCTGGAAATGGCTTACCGGTACGCATCGGCAGCAGGGGCGTTGGCAATCAGCTTGAGGGCTTCGTCCATAAAAATCTCGGCCGTGTTTTCGCCTAAGCTCGTGCGACTGATGTAGTCATAACGCCGGAAGCTCCTGAAATCTACTTTTGTGAGCATATAGCCGAATGCATCGTTGGTCAACCCAAACAGCATGGGGGCCGAAGAACGCATTTGCCGCTTCAGGTAAAAGCCGATATTGGGCAGTGCTTCGCCCGGAATGGTGAGCACCTGTGCCGTGCCAACCGTGAGCAGATTGACCTGCGCGGCTACCTTGTCGCCGGGCAAAACGGGGTACTTCAGGGGCGAATTTTTGACAATGTATTTCATCACGTCTGACTCAATCGGAAACGTAACCGATCGGGTGGTGCAGCTAAGCGACGGATTGGTTTGCGCCGGGGCCGGCTCAATAATCCGTAGGGCTTCGTCGGCCAGCAGTTCGCCAATGCGGGTACATTCTTCCCAGGTGTTGGCTTCTTTGCCCTCAGGGCGCCGGTTGTCGGCCGTGACCATGCCGCCCTGTGCGCCGTTGACAAACAGGGCCACACCGCCCACTTTGGCCTCAATTCGGTCGTACAGCGGACCGCAGAGGTCGGGGCTCAGAATACCCCGGCCCGACCCAATCACTTCGGGGTGAATGGCGTAGTTTACTAGGGTCGCAATGGGCTTGCCCACGTTCGGGCCGGTGGTTGCCAGCGCCTGTATGACCCCACAGCGCGGATCGTAGAGGTCGGGGGCGTAGTAGTTGTAGGCAATCTGCCCTTTGGCTTCGCCCACGGCCACGCGCAGGGTTGCCGGGCGGAGGTTGGCGCGGGCTTCGTTGACGGCCTCGGCCATGGCGCGCACGCAGCGGTCGAGGTAGGGCATGTCGGCAAATGATTGCCCTTTTTCGTTCGGGAAGGCGTAGGCATCGGGGCCGCTATGGGTGTGGGTAGCCGCAATGAGTATGTTTTCGGGCTGAATCCCCTGAATCAGTGCTCGCGCCTTGTTGCCCAACACCGAGGGCCAGCCCAGATTATCAATGCTAACGATGGCAACGCGGGTGCCGTTTTTTTCAAACACCACGGCCCGCACCCACAGGTCGCCCTGTTTGCGGGTGGCCGGTTGGGGGGTACCAATCCCACCCGAAACGGGCAACAGAGGCTCCGGGGTAATGAGCCGACGGGCAGCCCCAGCCTGAAAACCCTGCGCGTTGGCCCCCAGACTCAACAGGCAGGCTATGAAACAGACAATCCACGTTCGCATACAAATAGAATGGGTAATAAGTGAATGAATAATGTAAAATGTATAATGAACAATTATATTATCTGCTGATAATCAGCTATATTATTGTACATTTTACACTGTTCATTATACATTTAATTCTGTCTGACTACTTAGATACTGAATAATGGGTAATGGATAATGACTACAAAAAGCAGAAAGGGGGGACCAGACAAAAAAGAACTCAAAGCCGCCCCTGGATACAATAAGGTCGACTTTGAGATCCCCCCTCCCAAGTTTAAGGAGGGGGTAAGGGGGGGATAATCTGCCTACCAGGGCTTGCCGGTGCCTTGTACGACCCACGGCTTCGACCAGGCACTGTTTTTCCCGTCTGACTGGGAGTTGGTAGTCATTTCGAGTTTTTCGATGGCGGCTGCCGAGTTGGCCTTGTTGAGGTTCAGCTCGTCGCGCATGTAGTAAAACCGGAGCGGAATGGCTTTGCGCTTGGCCGCCGGCCCTGAACTGAGCGCGGGCAGGCCCGTCCGGCGGTAGTCGAACCACGACTCGGTGGCGCTCGTCCAGCTGGCAATCCACTTCTGACCCATCACCTGCGCCAGCGTGCCATCGTAGGCAACGCCTTTCTGGGCAATAAATGCGTTGTAGCTGCTGGCAAGGCCCCAAGCCGTAAGCGAAGCCCGTACACCTGCTTCGTAATGCGTTTTGGCGTCGCCCACAGACCACCCTTTCTGGGCGGCTTCGGCCAGAATAAACCGAACCTCAGCAGCCGATATAAGCCGGGCTTTGAGCAAGGTACCCTTCGCCTGCATGTAAATCTCGTTGAGGTACGATACGTGCGGGTTCACCGATGTTTGGCCGGGCGTGGGGTTGAAGTTGTACGTCGACGGAAGCTGCGAAACGCTCGCGGGCAGGCCTACGTAGTTCGGGTCGGTATCAATCGGGGTGTTGCCCACCTTATCGGGCGAGAGTAACCGGATTCCGTTCACAATCTTATCGGTACCAGCGGGCAGGGTGGCATCTACCGATAGCGGCACCTCTACTTTCTTGGCCCAGATAGCCAGACGTGGGTCATTGGTAGCCTGCATGGGTTTAACGAGCGTAGCCCCCATTTTAATCCGGCGGTAGTTGCTGCCGCTGATGTCGAATACCGTATTCGATGGCCAGGCATCGTTGGCGTTGTTTCCCACGTAAGCCATGGTCGCATCGGCCGAGGCATCGTCGATAATGGGGTTTTGCGCCAGGTTAGCCATAATCTTCTCGATACCCGCCTTGGCTATATCGGGCTGCTTGGCCGAAATCCGCATGAAATACCGGAGCCGGAGCGAGTTGGCGAATTTTTGCCACTTGGTGGGGTCGCCGGCGTAGTACACATCTACGTTCTCAACAATGCTGGAGTAGGCACTTTTGGGTTTCGAGAGCAGGGTATTGGCTTTTTCCAGATCGGCCAGAATACCCGCGTAAATCGTACCCTGATCGTCGTACTTGGGTGCAATATATTCGGTGCCCCCCTGCTCGCCCTTGAGCGCATTGGTGTAGGGGGCATCGCCCCAAAGGTCGGCAATAAGACCAAACAGGTACGACTTCATGACGAGAGCCACGCCCTGCTGAAACTCCAGATTTTGCTCCACGGCGCGTTTGTACAGGAGTTCGTTATTGCGGAGTTGGTCGTAGTACGGAGTCCAGCTTTGGTCGCCACCCCAGTCGTAGTCGTTATGCCCGTTGAACCAGGCATCTTTCTGGGTGTGCTGCACCACGCCGGCAATATCCTGAAACCCTAAGTTGGTGTACAGTTTGGCCGTTTCGGTAAGCACGGTGGGCATAATCAGGTTGGGGTTTACGGCCCCGGCCTGCACACCATTGGGGTTCACGTTGAGTTCGGTGAGGTCTTTGCACGAAACCAGCAGCGTCGTCAGAATACCCAGGCAGGCTATTATTTTTTTCGATTGCGTTTTCATGAGGTACGTGATTTTGGGTTGGTCGTTGTACACTGTACAGCGTACATTCATTTAGAACGTGAGACCCAGTTTGAAACCGACCGGAATAACCCAGGGGGTTACGTTGTAGCGCTCAATACCCTGCTTAAACTGGGTACCGGCCTGCGTACCGGCTTGCGGCTGAAACGCCATTTCGGGGTCGATGTTGATTTTGGCGGCCGTCCAGAGAATGATGTTGCGGCTGTACACCGAAACGTTGGCGTTTTGCAAACCAATCGACTTCACGAAGCGGGCAGGCAATTCGTAACCGAGCGACACTTCGCGCAGCTTCACAAACGAAGCATCGAACATAGCCGCCCGCGTGAAATCCCAGGGGTAGTTGTCGCCGTAGGGAATAATGCGGGTGCCCGTGCCACCGAGGTTTTCGACATAGCCTGTAATGTTGCCCTTGGCGTCGTACTGCGCAATAACGCCGGGGTTAAACACGCCGTAGGGGTACGTTTTGCCACCAAACTCAAACGGGTAGCCGCCGTAGTCGGCCGTAGGACCACCCACAATCGGGAAGCGGTTGCCGTTGATGCGGATGTACTCGTCGGCGTTCTCAACCAGCCAGTTACGAAGGGCGTCGCCCGTGCGTCCGTTGGGGTTAATAAGGTTGTCGAGGAACCGCTGCGAGCGCAGATCCGACTCCATGTACCGGTAGGTTTGCGACACAAAATCGCCCCCGGCCCGCCAGTCGAGTGAGAGGTTCAGGCTGAAACCCTTGTACGAAACTGAGCTTTGGGCGCCCAGAATAAAATCGGGGTTGAAATTACCAATCTTGTTTTTGCTGGTGCTGGCGCTGCGGGCCTGCCACGAGCCATCGTTGTCGAGAATGGGGTAGCCGAAATACGGCGACTTCTCGTCGGTGACGGTCACGATTTGGGCGTCGTAAATATCCCCAACCTTATCGCCTACGTAGGTCCAGGCTCCACCCTTGGCGTCGGTCCAGAGGGTGTAGAAGGGCAGCCCGTCGGCCAGTTCTTTAATCCGCGTTATGTTGCGGGTAAAGTTGGTGGTCAGATCCCAGCGCAGCCCGCCTTTGTCCCAGAGCGTACCGCCGAGCGAGAGCTCAACCCCCCGGCTTTCGAGCAGGCCAGCGTTGATATTTTTGGTTGTAAAGCCCGACGATGGCGCAATTTGAGTCGGAATAATCTGGTTCCGGTTGTTCGAGACGTAGTACGTACCGGCAAACCGCAGCCGGTTGCGGAACATGTTGTAATCAATACCAACCTCGTACGACGTCGCGATTTCGGGCTTCAGATCGGGGAGCAGAATAGCCCCCGGCTTGTTCAGTCGGGTAATGCCGTTCCAGGCACCCGCATCGCCCAGAGTGGGGTAGAGGCTGTACGGGTTGGCATCGTTACCTACCTGCGCTACGCCCGCCCGTACCTTAAACAGGTCGACGTTTTTGAGGGGCACCATCTCGTTGATGAGCATGCTGAGCGAGGCCGAGGGGTAAAAATACGACCGGTTGCTGACCGGCAGCGTGCTCGACCAGTCGTTGCGGGCGGTCAGGTCGAGGTAAATCATGTCTTTATACCCAAAGTTAGCCGTGCCGTACACGCTGTAAATAGCCCGGCGGAACAGGTAGTTGCTGTATTGCAGGTTGTTGGGCGCGATGTTCTGAATCGTAAACAGACCCGGAATAATCAGGCCGGCCCGGTTGAGGCTGCTCGTGCTGATGTCCGACGACTCGGAGTAGCGGTTGTTACCCCCGGCCGAAATCACCATGCTCAAGTCGCCCAGGCGCTTGTTGTAAGTGGCCAGGAAGTCGGCGTTGCGCTCGTAGCGTTTGAGGTTGATGACCCCGTAGGCTCCGTTGGGCTCGCCCGTGTAGCTCCGGGCAATTTTGGTTTGCCGCTGCTCGCTGTAGGTATCCAGCGCGTAGCGGGCCATCAGTTTAATGTCGGGGGTGAGTTGCCACTCGGCTTTCAGGTTACCAAACAGACGGTCGCGCACGAAGCTGTTATTAACCTCGTAGGCCAGAAAATACGGGTTGTTGTAGTTGGCCGGGCTTTGCGACCGCTGCTGCAAGCCTTCGCGGCCGGGCACCCAGTAGTCGCGTAGCTCGTTGATGTCGATGTGCGACCCTACGGCGTAGGCCCACTGCATGGGGTTGGTGCCGCGCTCGCCCGCCGGTCGGTTGTTGGAGTTGTTCCGGCTAAAATCGAGGTTGGTGCTCAGAGTCAGCTTATTATTGACGCGCAGGGCGGTGCTGACGGCCAGGGTGTTTTTGAACAGGTCGGAGTTGGGAATAATGCCCCGGCTGCTCATGTTGGCGTACGACAGCCGGTAGGTCACTTTCTCGGAGTTGTTCGAGATCGAGATACCGTTGGAGCTGGTAATGCCCGTCTGCACAAAGTCGCGCACGTTGTTGGGGTGCGACACCAGCGGGGTCGGTATTTTTTTGCCGTCGGGACCCACGGGGCTGTTCCACTGAATGGCGCTGTAGCCCCGGTCGAGTTCGGGGCCTACACCCCCGGCCGAGCTTTCGTCGATGGTCAGGATACCACCGGTGTAGGGGTTGGCTGTGGGCGTAAAGGGTAGAATCCCCGTGGCAAACCGGCTCGATGTTTTCAGGAACCGGTACGGCTGATCGAACACTGTGTTTGAGGTGAGCGAAACGGTCATTTTCTGCGACTTTGAGCCGCTTTTGGTTGTGATCAGAACCACACCATTGCCTGCCCGTGAGCCGTAGAGGGCAGCCGCGCTGGGGCCTTTCAGAATCGAGATGTTTTCGATGTCTTCGGGGTTGATGTCTGAAATGGCGTTGCCGTAGTCGACCCGGTTGTCGTTACCAATCTGACTCACGTTGTTAAGTGTATTGGCAATGGGCACACCATCTACCACAAACAGCGGCTGGTTATCCGTATTGAGCGATTTGGCCCCCCGGATAATCATGCTCACCGACGATCCCGTGGGGCCCGTCGAGCTGATTTGTACCCCCGGCACTTTACCGGCGAGCGAGTTCAGGATGTTCTCCTGCGCTACCCGGCTGAGGTCTTTACCCTGCACCTCGCTCACGGCATAGCCCAGCGAGCGGGCTTCGCGCTTGATACCGAGGGCTGTAACTACTACTTCGTTGAGTACTTCGCTGTTTTCGACCAGCCCCACGTTGATAACCGACTGGTTGCCAACCAGGATTTCCTGCGTTTTGTGGCCGATAAACGAAAATACCAGCACGGCGTTGTTGTCGGAAACCGTAATCGAGTACTGCCCTTTCTGGTCGGTCACGGTACCCATCTGTGTACCTTTAATGAGCACATTGGCCCCCGCAATGGGCTGGCTGTTGGTGGCCAGGGTTACGGTGCCTGTAATGGTGCGGGCGGCTTTGGTACGAGCCGGGCTACCAGCCAGCACCTGAGCCGAGCAAACGACCGCTACCATACCGATAGCCAGCGCATGCCTGAGCATGAGGAGAAGCGTAAAGATTGATTTCATGTCTACTTTGTCTGTGAAAGGTTCGGTAATGCCACTCTAAAAGGCGCTAATAGGCTCGGCAAAGAGCCCCCGGTCGGTCGCAGTGGGCGGCCAACAGTCAGTTGCGTTTATCCGGTTGTTTGGGTAGGAGCGGGCGGAGGGCCCTGTTGCTCAATGAGGGTTTTGAAAAAAGTCTCCAGCACGTCCGAATACGCCTGCAGGTCGTCGGGGTGATGGAGGCCGGCCAACAATTGGTTTAGTTCATCTACCGACAACCGATTGTGGATCAGTTGCTCCATCAGGTAGCTGCTGTCGGGCTTCTGCATCCTGTTCGTCCGTTAGTCAGTTTGCCTATACTACTGGACGCCCTTGCGAAAAGACTACTGATATATTGAATATTTACCCAGCGTGGGCTACGAGATGGCTACGTCGACGGTGTCGCGCAGGAGCTGACGGGCCTTGACCAACTGGTTTTTGACCGTGTTCTTCGAAATGCGCAACAACTCGGCTATTTCTCCGTACGATTTTCCTTCTTCGATGCTCAGGAGCAGGATGGCCTTTCGGCGGTGCGAGAGCCCATCGATAGCCGTTTGCAAACGCTGCACCCGGGCCTCTTCGTCGGCCGTGTCTTCGTCGCGGAAGGTTTCCATACGCTCCAGATACCGCTGTTTAAACTGCTGGCTTTTTTCAACCTGCTTCAGGTAATCGAAGGTCAGGTTGCGCAGGCAGGTAAACAGAAACGAATTGAAGTTGAGGTCGGGATTGATCGACGCGCGCCGTTCCCACAACTTCACAAACAGATCATGTACCATGTTTTCGGCCTCGTCGCGGTCTTTGAGCAGATGCAGGCAGAACTTCAGGGCTGGCGTCCGATAAGTGCGGTAAAGCTGAGCAAACGCAGCCTGATCGCCATGGACAACATGACCAATAAGAGTTCGGGTAGCGAGGTCGACAGTCATGGAAAGAAAAGGTAAGGGTTCAGCAGAATAGTTAACAAAATAATAATACAAGCCTGTTGTCGGGCAGTGTATTTTATATTGTTTTAAGGGTTTAGGTCAAAATTAAATTGGGTGTATCTGGCTTAGGATCAAACAAATATAGAGGGTTTGGTTCGGACGGATTTTCGCACTTTGCGTAAAAATACCCTCTATTTGCGCAGAATATTAATTGGTGTATGCGTTCAGAGAAGGCTTTTTCGACCGCAACCGATTGGTTGAACGAATGTTGGTAAAGGATAAAAAATTCCTTTTTTGTTAATAGCCTAATCCGTCTGGCCTGGCGTATAACCTACAACATAGTTTGTAGCCGGAGCTATTGTCCGGCCATGCCCGGCGGGTAGTAAGCTGGGCGCGGGTCTGCTCAGGTATAGGCCCACCGATCTTCTATTCATTCATTCCGAAAACCCGTTCCGCTTATGCGATTTCATTCTTTCTGCGCGGCCTTGGTGTCTGGGGGAGCCCTGCTTTTTGGCGCACTCTCAGCCGCAGCACAGTCCGTTTATCAGGACAAACCGTTTGTCCAGGAGTACAGCGTAAAATACTATACCGACAAGCCCGATGCGAGCCTGACGGGCCTCGCCTGCGACCGCAACGGGGTGATACAACTACTGTCGGGGGCGGGGTTAGAGCGGCCCGCCGGTGGGCAGTTTCTGGTACCGGGGCAGGTACGCCCCGACCGCAGCTACCGGCCCATGAAAGACCGCAAACTAACCGCTGTCGGAATGCACGAGGGCCAACTCGTGTACCTCGACGACCGGGCCGTTCTGAGCAATGCCTGGGCGGGCAAGCTCCATGCTGAGCATCAGTTGCCCGGTGCCCGGCTCTTTGCGGGGGCGCCCGATTTCACGTTTCTCGTGTCCGATGGGAAAGCGCTGCATTTGGTGCAGGACAAGACGATCCGCTGGAAAGGCAGCCTGACCAATGATCAGGTAGTGGCCATTCGGTACCAGCCGTCGGCGGGGCAGTTCTGGATTCTGGGCGAGCGGTCGGTGCAGGTGCTGCCCCTGCGCAACCCGGCCCTGACGACCGTGTACACAGGAGGCCCGTTTACGGCCTTCGACCTGACCGATAAAGGGCAGAAGCTCGTGTTGGGTACTACAGACGGGTATCTGGAGTTCGATCCGGCTACGCGCAAGCCCGTGGGGGCGGTGCGTCGGAAACTCCCAGCCACTGATATTACGGCCGTGGCCGACGTAAACGGGCGGCTCTGGTTTGGTACATCGCAGGGCGCCTTTGCGCTCCGGCCCGACGGAAAGTATGATTATTACAACGGCGAACGCTGGCTACCGGGCAACGCCGTGACCCAGATTACGGCCGGGCCAGCGGGTTCGGTGCTGATTCTGACCACGGCCGGACTCACCCGCATGGAGAGCAAACGGATGACCTTATACGATAAGGCCAAATTCTACGACACCCAGGTGCGGTCGCGGCATATTCGCAATGGCTTCAACGCGTCGTTGAGTGGCATGGAAAAAGGCAATATCGATACGGGGTTCCTGGCCGACTCCGATAACGATGGCCTATGGACGTCGATGTATCTGGCGGGCGAAATTTTCCGGTATGCCGTCACGAAAGACAAAGAGGCTCTGCAAAACTGCCGCGAATCGCTCGACGCCATGGAGCGGTTGTACACCGTAACGCCCGTACCGGGTTTTCCGGCCCGCTCGTTTGAACGCAAAGGCTACATTGCCCGCCTGAGCGACCCCGAACGCTGGCAGCCCTCGCCCCAGCCGGGCTGGGACTTCAAGGCCACCACCAGTAGCGACGAGGTGATCGGGCATATTTTCGCCTTCGGGGCAATGGCCGAACTGATGGATGATCGCAACCTCAAGAGCCGGGCCATTACGCTCATCGACACGCTCATGAGCCATATCATCACCCACGATATGTACCTGATTGATTACGATGGTAAGCCGACTATGTGGGGTAAGTGGAACCCTTCGTACGTCAACAGTTTCCCGACCAACGTTGGCGACCGCAAGCTGAACTCATCGAACATTGTGGCCATGCTGCAGACGGCCTATCATTTCACCAAAAAAGAGAAGTACAAGCAGAAGGCCTTCGAGCTGATGAACAAGCACGGCTATTTCGAGAACCTGATGCGGCCCATGAGCCATATCGGGAAAGCCCCCGACAATGCCGACGAGCACAGCAAACTAATGTCGGATGGCTGGAATCACTCCGACGATGAGATGTACTTTGTTGGCTACTGGGGCCTGTACCGGTATGCGTTTAACGACACCCTGCGCACGCATTTCAAAAAATCGATAATCGACCACTGGGAAGCCGAGCGGCCCGAAAAAGAAGGAGCCTGGAATATCTTTACGGCCCTGACTGGCACCAAAACTTTTGACCTCAACGAGGCTGCCTGGTACCTGCGCGAGCACCCCCTCGACCTTATCGATTGGGACATTCGCAACAGCCACCGCAAAGACATTGAGCGCATTCCCGACAATTTCCGTCGGCAGACTACTAAGGAGGTGCTGCCACCCGACGAGCGGCCTATTCAGCGGCATAACGGCAATATGTTTAGCCTCGACCGCACCCGCAGCAACGGCGTGTCGGAACATAGCGCGGGCGATATTTGGCTGTTACCGTACTGGATGGGCCGGTATTTGGGAGTAATTACGGCCCCCATCGACGGGCCCGTTGCCAGCCGATGAGGAACTACCCCCGGTGGGCGGTCATCAGTATAGCGCCCCCGGTTTCCTGTTTTATAGAGTGTTTTCAGGCGTTCCCTGAGTGGATGTACCATGTAAAGTGAATAATGAATGCCGGTTGATAATCAGTTATTTCATTGTACACTTTACCGTATTCATCTCAGTACTGGACATTAGATGTTGGACATTAGACGTTAGACCTCCCTACAGAATGGTAGTACGTCTAACGTCTAATGTCTGAAGTCCGAATGTCCAGCACTGAAATTATTCATTATACATTTATTTCTCCCCCGTATTTATGAAATTCATTTTACTGTGTTTGGGTCTGAGCCTGACAACGGCTATGGCGCAGGTGCACAAAGAGTACCCGCCGGGGCCGTACCCCGACCGCCTGATTCTCGGCTGGCAGGCCAACCCCGCCACGTCGCAATCGGTCAACTGGCGCACCGACTCCACCGTGACCGGGGCCGTGGGGGCTATTGCTGAAGCCGATCCCTCCGGCGACTTTGTGGCGAGTGCCAGCCTTGTGACTGCCACCACCGAACGGGTGGTGCTCGATGGCCGCACGGTGCTGTACCATTCGGTGCAGTTCAACGGGTTGAAACCCGCGACCAAATACAGCTATCGGGTGGGCGATGGAAAGCTCTGGAGCGAGTGGTTTCAGTTTAAAACGGCTACCGACAAACCCGCGCCGTTTTCGTTTCTGTACTTTGGTGATGCCCAGAACGACATTCGGTCGCTGTGGTCGCGGGCGGTACGCGGGGCCTACACCACCTTGCCTACGGCGAGTCTGATGATTCATGCCGGCGACCTCATCACCACGTCCAATGCTGATTGGCAATGGGGGGAGTGGTTCGAAGCAGGGGGCTGGATCAACGGGATGTTGCCCGCCTTGCCCGCGCCCGGTAATCACGAATATTTCCGGGATGAAACGGGTAAGGTGCGGGTATCACGGCACTGGCGACCGTCGTTTTCGCTCCCCGAAAATGGCCCCAAAGGGTTGGAAGAAACCGCTTATTACCTCGATTATCAGGGCGTTCGGTTTGTGTCGCTCAATTCGCAGGCCGCCATTCTCGACTCGGCCGTGATGCGCCTTCAGGCCGAATGGCTGAACAAAACGTTGGCAGACAACCCCAACCGGTGGACCATCGTAACGCATCACCACCCGATTTATTCGACCAAGCAGGGCCGTGATAACAACGAGTGGCGCGACCGGATGGAACCCATTTACAAGAAATATAACGTTGATTTGGTGTTGCAGGGGCACGACCATACTTACGGCCGGGGTATTAACATGCCGCTGGGCAAGAGCCGCAAACGTCCGGATGGCCCCATTTACGTAGTGTCGGTGAGTGGGCCGAAAATGTACGATATTGGGCTGCAAACCTGGATGGACCGGGCTGCGTCGAACACGCAGCTCTATCAAGCCATCTCCATTGATGGCGACCGGCTGACGTATCAGGCATACACCGTTACGGGCGAGAAATACGACTCGTTTGTACTGGCTAAAAACGCCAAAGGACAAAACACCCTTATTGACCAGGCCCCGGCTTTAGCCCCCGAACGGCTCGATTTGCCCGCCGAATATCAGAAGCGCTTCACGCCCGAACAGGCCGAGCAATACCAGAAGCGGTTTCAGGAGTATAAAGCCCGTAAACTGGGCGGCAAGGGTTGAGATAATCTCGTTGGGCCGGTCTCTGCTTTGAGGCCGGCCCAACAGAATTACAGTTTAATGAAAATCTTGCGTTGGTAAAGCCAATAGGCCGGTATGTAGTTGACGGCCACAAAGAACAGGGCGTACAATAGGCTGGCGAGTTCGGGCTGGAAACCTACGTTGATCAGCTCTTCTACCACGAGTTCGTTGAGGGGGAGGCCGCCAAATTTGAGCCGGTAGAAAAACAGAGCCAGTACATCGGCCATGACGTATACAGCAATAGCGTTAGCCCCAAATACAATGCCCGGTGCGGTGCCGTTTCGGTAGCCGAGTACATCGACCAGAAAGTAAAGTGCCCCCAACAGCATAGCCGCAAACCCGGAGGTGACAAGCACAAACGAACTGGTCCAGAGCCCTTCGTTGACCGGGAATGTAAGTCCCCAGAAATACCCGGCAGCGGTGGTAAAAAAGCCAACGGTCATGAGGTAGGCCACTTTTTCGGTGGGGCTGGCCGAACTGAGCATCCACCGCCCGGCGAGTAGGCCCGTAATGCCCGTGACCGTGGCCGGAAAGGTGCTTAAAATGCTCTCCGGGTCCCAGGTGCCCTGCCACATCCGGCCGGGCAGAAACTGCCGGTCGAACCAGGCCACCAGGTTTTGGCCCGGTTCCAGCACCACTCGGCCCAGGTCGGGCGAGGGAATAAGCGTGAGGGCAAGCCAGTAGGCTACCAGCGTGAGCGCGGCAATCCAGACCTGTTGTTTCCAGTTGGTGTTGAGGTACAGCAGAGCGCAGAACAGAAACACAAAGGCAATGCGGTGGAGGGTGCCGGTCCAGCGGGCGTCGGCCAGATTAAAGTCGGGCATGAGGTTCAGAAACATCCCGACGGCGTAAATCTTGAGCGCCCGTATCACAATTTTGCGGTACAACGGCCCGCGTGGGGCGGCTGAGTCGCGTTTGCCCGAATAGGCGAGGGCAATAGACACGCCCACCACAAACAGAAACACCGGGGCAATGAGGTCGGTAAACGACAGGCCGTTCCATTTGGAGTGCCGGAGCGTAAAATACACGTGCTCTTCGGTGCCCGGAAAATTGACCATAATCATGGCCGCGATGGTGAAGCCCCGAACGGCATCGAGCGAGATAAGTCGGTTGGTGGGTTGAATCATAAACGTATCAAAAAAGCCGCATGGGCCGAATGGTATTTTTAGTACGGAACAGAGTACTATAAAGGCTACTGACACACAAAAATTATGCGCACCGTACTGTACTCTGCCCTGATCTGTCTGATTGGGTTACTGGCTGGCGTAAGTTGCCAGAAAAACGAGTCGGCCGGGTCGGTCACCCTGAGCTGGGAGCTGGTAAGCAACTTCACACCCGTACCCAACGGTTTCGAAGCCCGCTTTGATCTGACCAACACCGGCGACACACCGCTCACCGATCGCAACTGGGCCTTGTTTTTCAACATGTCGCCCCGACCAATGCTCAAACCCCGCAGCCCGCAGCCGGGCACGGTACAGCACATCAACGGCGACTGGTATAAGCTCACGCCCAACGCGGGCTTCCGGCTTGATCCGGGTGCTACCGTAACCATCCGGTACGAGGGCACCGAGGGCGTGGCCAAAGTGACCGATGCTCCGCTTGGGCCGTATATGGTGCTGTACGACGATGCCGGGCGGGAAGAGCAAATCGTGCCCATTGCTAACTACACCGTTCGGCCGTTTGTCCGTAATGAGCAGCGGCTCCGTGGCTCCGCCGACCACGAGCCCCCGTATTCGCCGGAGGGCGTTTTTCGGCAAAACCAAACGGCCACTTTACTGCCGGCCGCTCAGTTGCAGCGGGTGATTCCGGCCCCGGTGCGCTTGTCGACAAGCTCCGGTACGCTGGCCCTGTCGGCGTCGATGCCGATTTATGCCGGCCCCGGCCTCGCGGGCGAAGCCGCGTTGCTGGCCGAAAAGCTGAAGCAGATGACCGGCAAAACGTTTCAGACGGTGACGACTCCCCCCACCGGCCCTGCTATTGTCCTCAAAACGGGACCGGTTCAGGTGGCGGGTAAAAGCCGGGAGGCTTACCAGTTGCGGATTCAGGCTGAGGGTGTAAGCATCACCGGCAGCGATGCCGCCGGAGTATTTTACGGCACGCAGAGCCTGCTGGCTTTGTTGCCCCTTGAAGCGTACAAAGCCCCCGACCAACCGGTGGCGCTGCCTTTTACCGAGATTGATGACGCCCCCCGGTTCGGGTTTCGGGGGTTGCACCTCGATGTGAGCCGAAACTTCCAGACCAAAGAAACCATTCTGCGGGTTCTTGATCTGCTGGCGTTTTACAAGGTCAATCAGTTTTTGTTTTACACCACTGAAGACGAAGGCTGGCGGCTCGAAATCGACGGTCTGCCCGAACTGACGCAGGTGGGTGCCCAACGCCAGCATACGTCGGGCAAAGAGGCTCCGGCCCTGCATCCGGCCTACGGTTCTGGCCCGAAAGCAAACGAAGAAGGCAAATACGGTAGCGGCTTTTATACCAAAGCTGATTTTATCGAGATTCTGAAATACGCCCACGCCCGGCACATCCGGGTGATTCCCGAACTGAATTTTCCCGGTCATGCGCGGGCGGCTATCAAAGCGATGGAGGCCCGCTACCAACGGCTGATGAAAGAGGGTAAACCCGCCGAAGCCGCCGAGTACCGGCTCATTGACCCGGCCGACCGCTCGGTGTATCAGTCGGCACAGGGCTACAAAGACAATGTGGTGAGCGTGGGCCTCGAATCGACGTACCGGTTTTACGAAAAGGTAGTGGACGAGGTAACCCGGATGTACAAACAGGCGGGCGTGCCGATGGAGGTGATGCACATTGGGGGCGACGAAGTGCCCGAAGGGGCCTGGACACAGTCGCCGGTGGCGGCCAAACTCCTGCGTGAGAATCCGGCCATCAAAGATCCCAAAAACTTGCAGGCTTACTTTGTGCGTACCTTGCTCAAACGACTCGAACCGCGCCAACTCGAAATTCATGGTTGGGAAGAGGTAGCCCTCACCAAAGCGGCCAACGGTGCTTACGTGCCTAATCGGGAGTTTGTGGGCCGTCGGGTAGTGCCCTACATTTGGAATAACCTGTTCGACCCTGACCTGGGTAATCGGCTGGCCAACGCGGGTTACCCCGTGGTACTCTGCAACGTATCGAATTTCTATTTCGACCTGGCCTATAATAACGACCCCGAAGAGCCTGGCCTGTACTGGGCGGGCTACGTGGATACGCGCAGCAACTGGACCTTTGCGCCCAATGATATGTTTAAAACGACGTACAAAACGGCCATGGGCGACCCACTCGATTTTACGGGCCGGGAGCGACTCCGACCCGACGCCCGCCCGAACATCAGGGGGGTAGAAGCGCAACTCTGGAGCGAGACCGTGAAAGGTCGCGATATGGCTGAGTACTACATGCTACCCAAGCTGATGGGCTTTGCCGAGAGTGCCTGGGCTCCCGAACGTCCCTGGGAAACGATTGACGACCGGGCCGCGCGTGAGCGGGCCATTGCGGCTGGCTGGAATGTGTTTGCCAACACCCTGGCCCAGCGCGACCTGCCCCGGCTGGCCCGCTTGAACGGAGGGTACAACTACCGTCTGTCACCACCGGGTGCCCGCATCCAGAACGGTCTGCTGGAGGCTAATGTCGAGTTGCCGGGGCTTCAGATCCGGTACACGACCGATGGTTTGGAGCCGAACAGCACCTCAGCCCTGTACCAGAAACCGGTACGGGTGAGTGGCCCGGTTAAACTGAAGAGTTTTGACGCGGCCGGACGCGCCAGCCGGGCTACGGTACTGACTCCGCCCTGAGTGGCCCGGCAAAACCGGCAACATACTGACACCAAACCTTGAACTGAGACGATGAAAACGATTGGGGTTGATCTGGGAGGTACCAACGTGCGGGTGGGCCTGATCGAAAAGGGCACCGTGTTGCACAAAGTGAGTGGCCAGCTCCGGCAAAAAGATTCGCTGTCGGCCACGTTGGGTCAACTGATCGAGCTGATTCGGCCGTTTCTGAGCCCCGAAGTGAGCAGCATCGGGATCGGGGTGCCGTCGGTGGTTGACTTGGAACGGGGTATTGTGTACAACGTGGCTAATATTCCGTCGTGGCAGGAGGTGCCTCTGCGCGATATTCTGGAGGAGGAGTTCGACCGGCCGGTGTTTGTCAACAACGACGTTAACTGCTTTATTCTGGGGGAGCATCAGTTTGGCCTAGCGCGGGGGTGCCGCTCAGCGGTGGGGTTGGCCATTGGTACGGGGCTCGGTTCGGGCGTTATCATCGACAATCAGCTCTACACGGGCAGCAACTGCGGGGCGGGGGAGATTGGCCTTTTGCCCTACCGCGACAAAACGATGGAATCGTATGCGTCAACCCATTTTTTCGAGAGTATACACGGCACGTCGGCCTGGGAGTTAAGTCAGGCAGCCGGGCTTGGCGCCCCCGACGCGCTGGCGTTGTGGGCCGAATTTGGTGGGCACTTTGGGCAGGCTATCAAAGCCGTGCTGTACACCTACGACCCCGAAGTGATTGTGCTGGGAGGTTCCATTGCTAAAGCGTACCCGTATTTTCGGGCCGGTATGCTGCAAAGTATGGCCGATTTTGCGTACCCCACTACCTTGCAGCGGTTGCGGCTGGTGCAGTCTGAAAACGAGTCTATTGCCTTGCTGGGTGCCTCGGTACTGGTGCATCAGCTGGCGTAGGGTTCGTGATTGGCATAGTAACTCTGGTTTCTTTAAACGAATATTGAGCCGAAAGATATTTGCTATCGTAAGTACTACGGTTTTTTGTGTTGTTGGCGTACCCTCTGGCTACGGCTGACCACCCCCTAACCCCGGAACGCCGGACCGCCCTCCTGTTTTTCAGGAGGGGGAATTTACCAGACAAACAAAGAGCTCTCAAGCATCTGGTTTGTATAGCAAGGTGGTCGTTGTTATTCCCCATCCTGTTTTTCAGGATGGGGTTAGGGGGTGGTCTCAAACTTCTTTACATCATGCACAAGGTTATTCTTCTGATCGATTTTGCCGAAGATTACAGCAAGAGTCTGCTGAAGGGTATCACCAAGTACTCGCGGGAGCATGGCCCCTGGATTTTTTGCCGGATGCCGCTGTTTCACCGCGAAACACAGGGTATCGACGGTATTCTCGACTGGGCTCGCGATTGGGAGGCCGACGGAATCATCGGGCAGTTATACAACGATGGCTGTGCTGAGAAACTCGTGGAAGCCGGTATTCCGGTTATTGCGCAGGACTTTAAAGAACGATTCACCGAAATTCCGAACATCACCGGGGCCTACCGCGAAACCGGGGCTATGGCGGCCGACTATTTCCTCAAAAAAGGCTTCCGGCATTTTGCGTTCTACGGATTCAAAAACATTGTCTGGTCGCGGGAGCGGGCGGAGGGTTTCGAGGAACGGGTGGCACGGGCAGGGCACGAGGTCACGTATTTTGAGCACAACAAGGTGCGGTCGAGCGAGTTGTGGTATTACAAACCGAGTTCGCTCAGCGAATGGCTGCTGTCGTTGCCCAAACCCATAGCCCTGTTGGCCTGCGACGACCGCCTGGGGCAACACATCACTGAGGCTTGCCGGCATTCGGGTATTCGGATACCCGACGAGGTGGCCGTGCTGGGTGTCGATAACGACGAAACCCTGTGCGAACTTTCTGACCCGCCCTTGTCGAGCATTGCGCTGGATGCCGAAAAAGGGGGCTACGATGCGGCCCGGCTCCTCGACCGGCTCATTCGCAAGGATATTGAGCAGGCTTACGATATTGTGGTGGAGCCCACGCAGATCATCACCCGGCAGTCGACGGATATTTACGCCACCCACGACGAATACATTGCCCTGTCGCTCAAGTACATTCACCAGAATATTGACAAAAACCTACAGGTCGATCAGGTGGTGAAGCAGGTGCCGCTCTCCCGGCGGTCGCTCGAAATGCGGTTTCAGCAGGTGATTGGCTACCCTATTTACAAGTACATTCAGAACCTGCGCATCGAAAAGTTCTCTAAAAAGCTGCTCGAAACCGATCAGGCCGTGTTTGAGATCGCGATGGACCTTGGCCTCAACGATACCAAAAATATTGCCCGGCAGTTTAAGCAGATTAAAGGCTGCACCCCGCTCGAATACCGGCACCGTTACCTCGCCGGGAAGTAAAGGCGAGGAGCGGTAGCGGCCGGCGATGCCGGTCTATTCCAGTTTTTCCTTGATAAGCCAGATGTCAGAGATCCGGGAGTTCTGCCGCCAGTTCAGGTGCGACTCCTCGGGCTGATCGAACGTGACCTGAATCCGGCCGTCCTGTGTGGCTGTGAGCGGCACTACCCACTCTTTCACAGTATCGGCTTGGCGGTTGTACACGGTCGGTTCGAGCCGTTGGCCATCTACCCGCAGCAGGGCCTCTCCAAATCCAACTACGCGCAGGGTGTAGCGGGCACCGGGGTCGAGGTTGTCGTAATCGAGAGCTGGGCAACGCTGAAACGTTTGCGACGATAGCCGGGCCCGGCTGCTGCCGTTGTTCCACCAGGCAATGTCGGTGGCATCGTCGGAGATGGTTTTGATGCGTGGCCCCTTGCTCACGTTCGACACATCGTCGTAGAAACTACCCGGTCCCGGATTTTCCCAGGTGGCAATTTCGTGCAGGCGTTGTTGGGCGGCTGCCTTGTCGGGTAGCGAGTCAATCCGGGCAAACTGATCGGCCAGCCACCAGCGGTTGTTGAGTGGGTAATCGACAAAATCGAGAACACAGCCCCGCTCGTGACTGCGGGCCTGATGCCGCTCGACACTCGTCTGTAGCCCCACCGACGCAAACAAATCGGTACACAACTGATCTATCCGGCGTCGGAGCGCGGGAGCCGTGGGTTGGCTATCGGCTTGGTTAACAAGCGTCAATGCCTGACGCATGGCTGTTTTGGGATCGGTGGCCCGCAAGAGTAGGGCGTTGGCCTCCTGTTCGAGCCGTTGCTCGTACAGCAGCCGTCGGCGGGTGTAGGTATCGTAATAGGCCCGTAACAAAAGTAGTTGCCACCGCCAGTTGGCCGACAGGGCCGGTGCGCCAGTTTCCAGCTTCTGCCAGAACGCAAACGACGCTTCTACACCCCCGTTTTCGGCCAGTGGGCCGTGCCAGTTCTGCTCCAGTGCGGCTATACCATCGGCTGCGGGCTCGGCCAGCGTAGGCCCAAAGAAAAACCGGCTGTATTCGGCCAGAATTTCCCGCACATCTTTGGTGGGGTCCCAGCCGCGCATACTCCAGACCACCTTGTTTACATCGTCGTGGCACCCGTCTGAGTACGACACGAAGCCGTCGGTAAACGGGGCCCAGGTGGCCTGTGTGCGGGCAAAGAAAAACGGGCGCGGGTTAGCGGCTTCGCGGCCGAGGGTGAGCGCAAAGGCCTGATCCCACCGTTCGACCGGAAACTCGCAGCGAACGTTGTGGGTGATGTCGGGGTACTGCCGCATTTGGTATTGCTTGGGCAACCGAAAGCGGGTTTGGGCGAGGGGCGGGCTACCCGGCCCGTGTACCAGCCCGGCCAGCCAGGTAGGCTTCTCGGTGTTCAGGTAGCGAAACACGTAGTCCATCTGGTCCACGCTGAACCCCTGCAACGAGAGCCACACCCGCCCGGTGGGGTGGTAGCGTACCAGTCGGGTGTGCAGGTCGCGCAGAAACGGCATCAGGTCGCGCGGGTGGTTGTGACCGGGGTCGCCACCGGGCACAAAAATATGATTGAGTCGGGGGCAGGCCCGGTAAAAGGCTTCGTGCCGCTCCAGTTCGGCTTGCTGTTTGGGGGCGTCGGTCAGGTCGAAGGTAGCCGGTGTCCAGACCCAGTGGTCAATGTCGTATTTCTGGCAGATTTCGCCGATACGAATACGCATCTCGGCCGCCGGAATTTTAAAGTGCGGACTGGGTTTGTCGTCTTCGTGGAAGGGAATAGCCTCTACGGCATTGGTGCCAAACAGGGCCAGTTCGCGGATGTACTGGTCGTACTGGGCCACACTCCAGGCATCGTACGAGTTGGCAGTGGTGCGGTAGCCCAACTGATGCCCGCGAATGGGGTAGGCCGGGGCCGATACCAGCGCCACCGGACCGGGTAACTCGGCTTGTTTGGGCGAAAGCCGCAGGTTACGCAACAGCCAGCCCGTACCAAACAGAATCCCCCGGCTATCGTGCCCAATCACCCAGACGGTGGTTTGGCGGGGCTGCACGTCGGTCACAATCGCGAAGCTCTCCGGTTTGTCGGGTTTATGGGTCGTTGGCACGGGGATACCGTACAGCTCGGTGTCGGTTGCGAGTACAAAGGCCACCACCGTACTTTTAGGCCAATCGGTGCGTGTTGTGGGTCGGATTCCCGTTCGTTTGGCTATTTCTTCCTGAAGTACCTGCGGGGCGGTTTCGCGCATGGGAGCGGGTATGCCCGGCGATACGAGCAACGCGGCCTGTTGCAGTTGAATAGATTGACTCCGGGCATTGCCGGAGCCAATCAGCAGGAAGGTGGAAAGGAGTGAAAAGAGCCGGAAAACCGGTACAAAGCGTTTCATACAGTGAGGTGGGGGTAATGGGGTTTACGGCGACTGGTATGCCGGTTTTTAGTGTTTGGCGGCCGGTGTCCCGGTGTCGGGGGGTGAAAAAAGGCGGTTAAAAAGAGGAAGAAATCCGTATCTACTTGCACTTTAAATTGTCTTACTGAGTCAAAACCAACTGTATAATGTACAGTGTAGAATGAATAGTGAACCTGTTGATAATCAGGGATAGTGTATCATTGTCCATTATTCATTATCTATTACTCATTACTCATTACTCATTACTCATTACTCATTACTCATTATCTATTCACAGCCTGCTGGATTTTGCGGATGGCCTCGGCAAAGGCATCCATATCGGTGCGGGAGCCGAGCAGGGCGTGCTGAAAAATCCAGATGCCTTCGTCGGAGCAGGCCCGTTCGGCCACGGGGCAATGTACGTCTGTATAATCCACCGAGTCGGGGATGGCGTAGCACATCCAGTTGCGGTTTTGAAACAGAGGCTGTTTGTACAGCGGGTGCGGATACCCACCTGAGCAGGGGACACCTTCGGCTGCCAGCATTTGTACAAATTCGGCTTTGGGCAGATTGCCAAATACCCGGTTGTCGTACCGAAACATATACAGATGCCGGGCGTGCACGAGGGGCGCGTCGCCCCGACTCATGGGCCTGATTCCGTCGATGGCACCGAGGAGCGAGTCGAGGTAAAGCCCATTTTCGTGCCGTTGGCGGGTTTGGTCGTCCAGCCGCTTAAGCTGTTCGATGAGCAATCCGGCCTGAAGGGGACTGATTCGGTAGTTACAGCCGGGGTTAAAATGGTCGTACCACTGCCCTTCGGGTAGCCGCCCCACGTTGCGCAGCGATTCGACGGTGCGGTACAGGGCATCGTCGTTGGTGATAACCATGCCGCCTTCACCTGAGGTCAGATTTTTCGACGATTGAAAGCTGAAACTGCCCAAATCGCCTATCGAACCAAGTTTACGGCCCCGGTACTCGGCCCCGTGTGCGTGGGCGGCATCTTCAATAACCCGCAGGTTGTACCGTTGGGCAATGGCCAGAATAGCGTCCATATCGCAGGGTAATCCTGCAAAATGAACCGGGATAATGGCTCGGGTGCGGTCGGTAATGGCCGCTTCGATGTGGGCCGGGTCGAGGTTATACGTGTCGGGGTCAAGGTCCACAAAAACCGGCACGCAGTTCACCTCCAGCACGGTCGAGGCTGTGGCAATAAACGTGTAAGGGGGCACAATGACCTCGTCGCCGGGGCGCACCCCACAGGCCATCAGCGCCAGCCGTAGCGATACCGACCCGTTGACGCAGCTAATGGCGTATTTGGTGCCGCAATAAGCCGCAAACTGGGCTTCGAACTCGGCTACCAGCCCCGCACAGTCGGGGTTGCCCCACTGTCCGGTACGGACCAGTTCGGCTACGGTGTTCACCTCCCGTTCGTCGAAAATAGGCCATGCAAATTCGGACTGCACCGTTTTGGGGCCGCCGTGTAAAGCCAGAGGCACAGTTTGAGTGGATTCACGCATGATGGACTGTGTTTCGTCCATAATACGCTGAGTACTCGCATTCGGGCTATTCAGAACGGGGAAATTTGCGTGGTTTAGACGTAGCCGTTAGCCCGGAACCAGTCGAATGCGTCGCGGATAGCCTCCTGAACCGGCGTTTGGGGGAGTTCGAGTTCGCGAACGGCTTTTTGCACGTCGAAATAATGCCCATCGTTGGCCACGGCTACCATGGCCGGGTTAAGCCGGGCCGGTTTACGGGTTATCGTGGCCTGAAGCTGACTCAGTTGCCCGGCCACCCAGGCCACACCTTTCGGAATGGTTACCGAGGGGGGCCGGCACTCCATTACTTCGGCCATCAGGGCAAAAGCCTCGGCATAGCTCAGGTTCTGATTACCCAGAATATACTGCTCGCCCACGCGCCCTTTGGTCAGAGCGTTGACGGTTGCCGTGGCCACATCGGCCACATGTACGTAGTTTTTGCCGCCTACCGGTGTACCAGCCACCTGCCGTTTGTAAAGCCCCAGCAACAGCGCGCCCGACGTAGGTTTGTGGTCCATCGAACCGAGCATAAACGTCGGGTGTACGCCCACGGCCGGCACGCCCGACTGCATTACCCGACGGGTAGCGGCTTCTTTGCTGTCCATATAATCGAGGCCGTACCGGGTACCCACGTAAGGGCTGTTTTCGTTACCCGGATTGGTTTTTGTGCCAAAACCAAACACATTGGCCGTACCCACATACACGAGCCGCTCAACTCCCGTGAGGTGAGCGGCCCGCAGCACGTTCTCGGTTCCGGCCAGGTTGATATCCCAGACGGTTTGGTTGCGGGCCGGATTGACCGACGCCAACGCCCCGGCATGGATGATGTACTGGCAATCGTCGGCCGCGCGGATAACCGAAGCCCGGTCGCGGAGGTCACCCGCAACGGGTACAATAGGTAGGTCGTGGAGGGTAGGGGTGGGGCTGTTGGGTCGGAGCAGAGCCCGCACGGTGTAGCCCCGGTCGATGAGTTGGCGGGCAATATGGCTTCCGAGAAAGCCATTCGCCCCGGTCAGCAGCACGTTCATGGCAAACGGTTGAGTCGGGTAATAAACACCGGGTACGGCCAAATTGGCCCGCTCAGGGTAAGCCCGCAAGCGTACCGGGTAGAGGTAAAAGCGGGTTTAGCCTCTGATTGTTCCTACGTGCTGTAGGAATGGGTATAATTGTACTGAATAGCTAGGGATGTAGATTAAGTGAGATGGAGAGTGCTCAATTAGTTTCCAGAAGGTCGTAATTGTCGGGGCGGTACAGCCGCAAGCCCGGTATCCGCTCGAAGTGTTTCTGGTTGAGCGTGAATACAGGAATATCGAAAAACAAGCTAACACCAATCGTGAAACAGTCCCCTAGACCAGTGTCTGGATAAATCCGAGACACTTCAACCGCCAGTTCGATGCATTCTGCGTGATTGAGCTGCACATACTTATCGAGTTGTCTCCGAATAAAGTCAAACTCATTTTTGGTGATGGGATCAACCTTGCGCCCACGGATATTAACCAGCCATCGCATAAGCTCAATATAAATACTGGCTGAAATGACTGGCACAGAGGTATTTGTAAGTCGGGTGTAAGCTTCAACAATTTGTGGCTTTCCCAAAAGGAAACGACTCATTACTCCCGTATCAACCAGCACAAACGAGTTTGGCGGAGTACTGATCATTCGGGGAGTATTGGCGTGGGTGTGATGTTTTTGCGTTTAGCCAGTATTTTTTGAATGGCTAAGCCAGGGTCTTCCGCAGGACGCTCTCCAGCGGGGATGATGCCCTCAATAATTTTACCCGTCGCATTACGTCCGCGTATCACCAGTGGGGGGAGGTGTTGGGTTGTTTTATGAACAGGCATCTTTTTTCGGTTGTGCTATCTTAACAAAATTAGCTGTTTTCTGGCTCTATCCATAGCTGTCTTGTACAAAAAAACTCAGCGCTTTTCCCACCAAAACAAAAAAGCCGCCCAGCAAGTGCAGGGCGGCTTTTGGGTGTGTATCTGTCTGTTACCGGTTGATATACAGGTTGATACCAGGTGCAGCTGTGCCGGTTCGACCTACTACCCCACGGGTAAAGATGGTGATTACCCGACCGGCAGCCGTGTTGGTAAGTGTAATCGTGCCCAGGTTGGCGGTAGTACCCGGTGCCCGAAACACAAACGAAGGCGTGATGGCCGGATCAATGGCGATAAACGACGTAACTCCTTTGAAAGCCAGTGCGGGTGCCAGCATGGTGCCGTTGGAAAGAGCAAAGTCATACGTCCCCCCCGAAGTCAGGTTGATGAATCGTACGTACGTCTTGGTGGCATCGAGAGCCGAGCCAAAATCGTCGGTGAGTAACAGAACCTCGGGCTTGGCCGTGGGGCCTGCCACAAACAGGGAATAGTACTTAGTATCGTCCAGCGTGATCGATTGTTCCGTAACTACCGTAGCACTACCCGCCGTGGTGCTGGCCGGGGTCGAAATCGTGATGGCGGCCTGTCCCGGCGTTACCAGCGCGTAGTTGGCTAAGTTACCCGGAAACGTGTTGTTGTAGGGCACACCCGCGGGCGTTCCGGGGTTGGTAGTCGTGGCGCCAACGGGCGTAAAGGCACTAAACTTTTTACCGCCAATCAGCAGGTCGATACCCGGCAGGTCGGGGGCTGCGTGAATCAGCTTCAACCGGGCTCCGGCTTCGACGGGCTCGGTGGGCAGTTGCAGGGCGTTTTTCTCGCAGGAGAAGAGCAGCACCGCAGCTGAGAAGATAAACAGAATATTTTTGAGCATGATGTCAAACAGTTCGGGCTGAGGCTGGTAGCTGAAGGGCCACCAGCCCCGGCCAGCTTAAGGTTGGGTAAACCAAACAGGTTTGGTGTGATAATCGAGTTCGAGGCCACCCAGCGGGCGGAGGGCTTCGAGGTTCCAGACGTACTCCGAGTTATACCGGGGCCGGATACGCTGAGCCGGTTTGCCGTTGTTAACCGTGGCTACTGTGGGCAGCTGGAAGCTCGTAAACACATCCGGGCTGTAGTTGTACCGGCGCAGGTCAGACCACTGCTCCAGGAAGCCCCAGCCCCACTGGGCTATGTACTTCTGCAACATGATCTGGCTCAGCGTCAGGCTGGCAGCTGAGGTGGGTACCACCAGCGGGTTGCCCAGGTACGCCGTGCGGTCGGCTGTGGGAACGTTGACCCACGATGCGCTCATGTGCGCTTCGATACCCCGGCGGTACGCGGCCAGGGCGGTTGCTTTGTCGCCTTTGATAAACGCGGCTTCGGCCTTGATGAACTGAAGCTGCGCATAGGTCATGAGCGGAAACGGCCCCTTGTCGGTGAAGATAAACTTACCCGTGGTGCCAGCCGGGGGCAATACCGCCACCTGCGTCCCCCAGGGCGAAGGAACCCGTATAGGCACAGGTACACTGGTCGCTGTCGATTGACCTGCGCCGGGGTTGATACCCCGGAATGTGCCGTCGCCACTGGCAGCCAGCAGAATAGGCAACCGGGGGTCGCGCACGCCGGTGAACACGGTACCGTCCATGAGCCGCACCGGGAAAGCACCCTGCCCGTAGGCTTGCAGGTTCTGCCGCAGCGGCCCGAAAAACGAGCCATCCGCGGTGCTAAGGCCGTTGAAGGTAAACAGGGCGTCGTCGGCGTTGCTCGTAAAAGCGCTATCGACGTAGGCGATTACCTGATCGGGCTTGTACAACGATGGTTTGTTGGACAGGTGATGTGCGTTGATCGCCAGCAGACCGTACGCAAACTTCTTCCACTTCAGGCGGTCGCCCGCGTAAATCCGGTCGCCCCGGCCGAGCGAAGCCGTTGATACGCGACCGTCGGCCCGGTTCAGGTTTTTGATCCCTTCCTGCAACAGCCGCACCACTTCAGCGTACACAGCTTCCTGGGTGTCGTAGTTGAAGGTGTTTTTGTTCGGGTCCTGATCAAAGGCTTCTTTCAGGATAATCTCGCCGTGCACGTCGGTGAGCATTTGCCAGCCCCAGGCCTGCATCACCTGTCCCACGCCGAGGTAATCCCAGCGCTCGTTAGCCTGGGCATCGGCCATCATGTTGAGGGTGTTGCGGCCCCCGCGCCAGTACACGTTCCGCCAGATTTCGCCCCCGGCATCGCTGTTGACGGCGTAGCTGTGTACGTCCCAAACCACACCTGCAGTTGCGTTGTGCCAGTTCTGCACATACGAACCAATGTAGCGGGCGTCGAATTGAATGCCGAGAACATACTGGTTCTGAATAGGAGCCAGCAGCAACGCAGCTTCAACCTGATCGGGGTTGTTGGGGTTTTTGTTGATGTCCAGGTATTTATCGCAGCTACTGAGCGACAGGCCTAAACCGGCCAGCAGTAGTGCGGAGAATTTCTTCAGGTTCATTCGTTTGTCGCGTTAAAAACCAATATTCACCCCGATGTTGAACACGCGCGGCAGGGGTAAGTTGCCGTAGTCAATGCCCATACCGCCCGAACCACCGGTTACGGTATTGGCCGCGTTAACGCCCGGATCGCCACCCGTGTAGTTGGTGATCATAAACAGGTCGTTGGCCGTGACAAACAGACCTGCTGTTTTGATTACCCGCGACCGTTGCAGCAGCGAGGGGGCAAAGTTGTAGCGCAGGGTTACTTCTTTCAGGCGCATCCAGTTCACGTCGCGCTCAATAAACTCTTCGTCGGCAAGGGCTGTGTAGAAGCTGTTATTGTAGTACGGCACCACCTGAATGGTGTTGGGCGTTGGGTTGGCAGTATTTTCGAGGCCGTCCTTCAATACACCGGTAAACGTGTAGGGCTTCTCACGGTCGAGGGTTTTGGGGCTCAGACCACGGTTGTAGAGGTACAGCTCGGTTGCGTTGAACACATCACCCCCCTTACGCACGTCGAGTACGAAGTTGAGGCCGAAGTTTTTGTACGAGAACGAGTTCACCAAACCCATTACAAAATCGGGGTTACGGTCGCCCACCACGTTCCAGACGGTTTCGGTCAGGGGCAAGCCCGATACGGGGCTGATCAGAATGTCGCCCCGCGTGTTGCGCACGTAGCTGTTGCCGGTCAGCGTGGTAAGGGGGCCGTTCAGGCGGGCACCGTTGCGCACGTTGCCAAACACCCAGGTGTCGGAGTTGTAAAACTCAGACTGACCGCTGGGCAGCTCGGCCAAACGGCTGTTGGTTTTGGTGAAGTTGGCGACAATGTTCCAGTTGAAGTTGCCTGTGCGAACAGGCTCGGCATTGACCGACAGCTCGACACCCTCGTTCCAGAGCCGTCCGCCGTTGATTACCTTCAGGATGAAGCCCGTACCGTAGCTGATGCGCAAATCGCGGATGATCTGGTTGACGCTGTTGGTCTTATAGTATGACAGATCGAAGCCGAGCCGGTTGTTGAAAAACTTCATCTCCGTACCCACTTCAAACGACGTTACCTTTTCGGGAACGAGGAATGGGTTAGGTGCCGTGAAACCGTAGCTAAAGCCACCGCCCGTAGTGGTTTGGCTTTCGTAGGCCTGCGAGGTTGAGTATTCGGGAGCCTCTTTACCCACCTGAGCGGCCGAAATACGGAACTTACCGTAGCTCAACACGTCGCGGAAACGGCCCTGTGGTATCAGGTCGGTGTACACCAGACTGAACGAAGCCGAGGGATAGAAGAACGAACGTGACGCTTTCGGGAACGTGCTCGACCAGTCGTTACGGCCGGTTACGGTCAAAAACGCAACATCGTTATAACCGAGGGTTACGTCGCCAAACACACCCACCAACCGACGCTGACGTACAAACTCGCGCGATTTCTGGGTGAGGGGGTCGGTGTTGTTGATCGAAACAAAGTTAGGGTCGAGGAATTTCTCACCCCGCGTCGCCAGCGAGCGGTAGTTGTAGTCATAAATAGCCTGACCTACCCGTACCGATGTGCTCAGCTTACCAAACTGTTTCTTGGCGGTAGCAAAGTATTGAGCGGTAAACGTCCGGTTGTTGTCGGTCGACTGGTCAATGGCTCCGCCGATTACCCCACCCGACCGGTTCGATTCGGGGTGGTACATAAACATGTACTGCGTTGAGTACACATCAAGACCCACCCGGCCCGTAAACGTAAGCCAATCGGTAGCTGCAAAGTTGGCACCCACGTTCGTAATCACGCGGTTGCCCCGGTCGCGGAGCTTGTTCTTGTTCACGTCGAAGAACGGGTTTTCGATTTCGCTCGTGGCCGAAGTTACCTTCCGGCGCGACCCATCGGGGTTGAGGTAGCTCGTCATATCGTCGCTCGCAGGCCACGACAGCAGACCCAGCAAAAACGAGTTGGCCCCTTTCGATACTTTCACGTTGTCGGTATTGATGTACTGCAACGTTGATTCGAGCGACAGTTTGTTGCTCATCTTGGCAGTACCGCCGAGGCTCACATTCAATCGCTTATACTCCGTAGTAGGCACTACCCCTTTGCTGTTGAAATACCCGCCCGAAAGCCGGTACGTGTACCGGTCCGACCCACCGTCGAACGAGATGTTGTGCCGCTGCCCGATACCGGTCTGCAAAAACGAGTTCGCGTTGTCGTAAAGGGGTGTGTTTTCGGCATAACGTGGGCCAAATGCGTTGAAGCTGGTGTTTTGGCTTACCCCGTTGTTGCCCTGGCTGTACACCTTCTGGGTTTCGGGTAGTGGCCCTACCTCCTGAATCGTGTACGTGCTGGTATAATTAATCCGTCCGGCACCGGCTTTGCCTTTCTTGGTTGTAATGACAATGGCACCGTTGGCGGCTTCGACCCCGTAGAGGGCGGCTGCTTCGGGGCCTTTCAGTACCGTGATGGTCTCAATGTCGTTGGGGTTGATGTCCTGCGCCCGGTTCGAAAAGTCGATGTTCCGGTTTTCGAACGATTGCCCCGAGATACCGCCCGCTACAAACTGGTTGTTCTGGGCGGTACGGTTGTCAATAGGCATCCCGTCGATCACGTACAGCGGCTGGTTGCTTCCCGAAATTGAGTTGATACCGCGAATCTGCACCCCCGACGAAGCACCGGGCATCCCGCTCGACGTACCTACCGTAAGGCCAGCTACTCGGCCTTGTAGGGCGTTGATGAAGTTGTCGCGTTGTGAGTTGGCCAAATCTTCGCCTTTCAGCTCCGTTACGGCATACCCCAACTGACGTTTTTCGCGCTGGATACCGAGTGCTGTTACTACGACTTCGTTGAGGCTACCAGCTTCCTGCTCCAGTTTTACGTTCAGCACGGTGGCGTTGCCTACCGTTACGTCCTGGGTTTTGGTGCCGATATAGCTTATACGCAGTACCTGACCCCGGTTGGCCTGGATGCGAAACGTACCGTTGGCGTCGGTATTAGTACCGCGCGAAGTTCCTTTAACTACCACACTCGCGCCCGGAATGGGGGCACCGTCTTCGGCAGCTGTTACTTTACCCGTGATGAAGTCATTTTGAGCGTGGGCTCCCAGAGCCACTACGCTAAACAGGATGAACATCATCAGGAGTTTTCGTAAAGAAAACATCATAATGAAAGTTGATAAAATATAGAATAATCCGTTTTGGGGCAAAATTGGCCCCTTTCTACCGAAATAAAAAGGATACGGCTTGCTAAGAGGGTGATTTTCGTCAATAATTCTCCCTGTATCCGGTAGATTAGTAAAAAGTTGTATTTTCTAAGGAATAAATAAAAAATGGCTAAGGAGTTAATTTGGTTATTTGTGTAAATGATAAAATTTTGGTCGGCTATTAATAAAAATCATAAAATATAATTTGGATATGCAGGAACGGTACCTATATTTGACGTACAACAAAACCGGCTTACCGCTTCGGCGCTGATTACTGGCCGCACTTGGGTCAGGGCCGACTGAGGTCTCGCTACAAGCTGTACCACACTCGATGGACAGTCCGGCGAAACCCGCATGAACCGATGCCTCCGTTCGGGGGGCTCCTTCGTACCATTCGTTTCTCGTAACCAACTCAAAAACTGGCTTCTGGAGCCGGGCCGGGTAGATATTGCCTTCTATTTCTGGCGCTTGGGTTAGGCTGGTCTGCTTTGCCGTACTCCCCGGAGTCGGTCAACGGGCCTTTGTCAGACTGCCCGGTTGGGGCAGTTGTGCGCACCGGGCGGCCAGTGTGCGTATGGTTTGCGCCTGCCGGGGCAGTCTGACAAAGGGATACTCACTTTTCAAACCGCCTTATCGAATGAAAACAAGACTACTCACCTTTCTTTTAGGGTTGTTGACGCTGGTAGCCCATGCGCAGGAGCGCGTTCTGACGGGTACCATCACATCGGCTGAAGAAGGCGCCCTGCCGGGTGTCAACGTGGTGTTAAAAGGCTCCGAAACGTCGGGCCGCACAACCGGTACCACAACCGACGCCCGGGGAACGTTTTCGCTACGTATCCCCGACGATAAAGCCATGCTGGTGGTCAGCGCTATTGGCTTTGCCACCGAAGAGATATCGGTAGGTACTCGCACGAGTTTGGCCATTACGCTCCGGTCTGATAACCGGCAATTGGCCGAGGTGGTGGTAACGGCCTTTGGTATCGCCAAAGAAAAAAAGGCCCTGGGCTACGGGGTGCAGGAAATCAAGGGCTCGTCGCTCACCGAAGCGCGGGCAACCAACGTGGCCAATGCGCTCTCGGGTAAAGTGGCCGGTCTGCGCATTGGCAGCAATGGCGGGCCCGGTAGCGGGTCGAGTATTCAGATACGGGGAGCTGCGTCGATTTCGGGGAATAACCAACCCTTGATTGTGGTGGATGGCGTTCCGATTCAGCAAACGTCCGAAAAACAGTTTGGCGGAGGGCTGTCGGAGATTAACCCGGACAATATCAAGGAAATCAGTGTGCTCAAAGGGCCCAACGCGGCTGCTTTGTACGGCTCGCGGGCGGCCAACGGCGTTATTCTGGTCACGACAAAAACGGGAGCCAATGCCAAAGGAATTGGTGTGGAAATTAACTCCAACGTGACCGTAGACCGGGCTTGGATTTCGCCCGAGTTTCAGAATACCTACGGTGGCGGCAACGGCTACCGAACCTGGTACAACGATGGCTGGAGCGGGGCCATCACTGATCCTAAAGAATTAGCCCAATACCGGGCCGCCTATGGCCCGAATGCTCCGCTCAACGGTACCGAGGGCACCGACGAGAGCTGGGGAGCCCCTATGGATGGGCGGTTGGTGCGGCATTGGTGGAGTGGGACCGAGGTGGCTCCGCTGACCCCCATGCCCAACAACTGGCACGATTACTGGCAAACTGGCAAAACGTTTACCAACAGCGTGGCCCTTTCGGGAGGCAACGATAAGGGTAACTTCCGGCTGTCGCTTGGGCGGCTTACCCAACAGGGCATTATGCTTTACAACGACTTCCAGCGCGACAATTTTAAGTTCAACGGGAGCTACAATTTCACGCCTAAACTAACCGTCACGATTTCGAGCGAGTACGTCAAATCGGGCGGTAACCGGGGGTATCAGGAAGGGCAACAGTTTATCTGGGCGCACCGCCAGACCGACTGGAGCCGCCTGAAAAACTGGCGCGACTACACGTCCGTGCATATTCAGCGTGCCTTGCCCGGCCGGCCCGCCGATACCGACCCGCCCAACTGGCAGCACACGTTCTTCACAAACCCCTATTTCAGCACCGAGATGCTACCCTTCACCAATGACAAAGATCGGATGGTGGGTAATCTGGCGCTCAACTACCAGCTGATGCCGGGCCTGAGCCTGCTGCTCCGTAGCGGTACCGATTTCTGGACGGATACCCGTATCAACGTGGTCAATTTTGAGCGGGTTCGCAACGGCAACCGCACCCCCGGCCGCTATTCGGAAGAAGTGCTCCGCCGGCAGGAGACGAACCACGACGTCATGCTAACCTACAACAAAACCATAACCCCCGACATCACCACCAATGTACAGGTAGGTGGGGTACAACGCACGAACTATTACAAACGCAACTACACCTACGTAGGCGAACTGGTGGTCGACGGCCTTTACAATCTGGCCAACTCCAACGTGAGCCAGAATGCGGTCGAAAGTGCCATTCAGAAATCGCAGATGAACAGCTTGTTTGCCTCGGCCGAGTTTGGCTGGCGCAACGCCCTGTTTCTGAACGCAACCGCCCGTAACGACTGGTCGAGTACGCTGCCGTCCAACGCCCGCAGCTATTTCTACCCGTCGGTGTCGGCGTCGGCCGTGCTGACCGACCTGCTCAACCTCTCTTCGGGCGTGCTCTCGTTCGGGAAGGTGCGGGCGTCGTGGGCGCAGGTCGGTAATGATGCCGATCCCTATCAACTGACGCAAACGTTCCGGTCGGGTGGCTCGTGGAATGGGTCGGTGCCGGAGTTTTACGAAAACATCCGAATCGCCAATGCTACCCTCAAGCCCGAAATCACCACGGGGAAGGAGTTTGGGCTTGATCTGCGGTTCCTGAAAGGGCGCATCGGACTCGACGTTACCTACTACGATCAGACATCACGCAACCAGATTCTGGCCGTCGATATTTCCAAAGCGAGTGGCTACAATCAGCGGGTGCTCAATGCCGGAATGCTCACAAACAAAGGGATTGAGATTGTTTTGTCGGGCACACCCGTGAAGCTCCCCTCGGGCCTGACCTGGGAAACAACGCTCAACTTTGCCCGCAACCGCAACCGGGTGGTTGAGCTGGCCGAGGGGCTTACAACGTACGTGCTCAACGCCCGGCAGGGACTCAATTCCGAAGCCCGCGTGGGCGAAGCCTACGGCACGCTGTTCGGGATTGGTTTTGAACGGGCACCCGATGGGCAGATCATCTACAACAATGGGTTGCCCGTTGTGTCGACAACGGCGCGGGTGCTGGGTAATATTCAACCCCGCTGGACGGGTGGCTGGCTCAACACCCTCAACTATAAAGGGTTTGTGGTGTCGGCACTGGTGGATGTGAAAATGGGGGGTGACTTCTTCGACGAAGGCACCGGTACCGCCCGCTGGACAGGGCAGCTGGCCGAAACGGCCGTGGGCCGCGAGGAAGGCATTATTGGTAAAGGCGTGGTGAACGTTGGGACGCCCGAAAGCCCGCAGTACGTACCCAATACGGTGATTGTACCAGCCACTACGCTCTACGGCTACAACAACCCCCGGCGCTACCACGAAGCCGCCATCTTCGACGGGTCGTACGTGAAGCTGCGCGAGGCATCCATCGGGTACGCGCTGCCACCGGCTCTGCTGGCGGGTAAGTTTATCCGGTCGGCCAAGCTGTCGGTTGTGGGGCGTAACCTGCTCATGCTGTTCCGCAACAACCCCCACATTGACCCCGAAGTGGACCGTTTCGGCGGCAACGCGCAGGGTTTCGCGTACGGCGAACTGCCCAGCAGCCGCAGCCTTGGTATTAACCTGAACCTCAGTTTCTAAATGCGTTCATGGTTTGTAGTTTATGGTTTTTGGTCACCAGCTGCGATCAGTTAGGGGCAAACGGACCATAAACTACAAACCATAAACCCTAAACTAATACAGATGAAAGCCTTTTTCCTATTCATAGGGGTCATGCTAACGGTCTCGTCCTGCACGGGCGATTTCGACGCGATGAACACGGACCCCAATAACCCGACGGCCCTCAGTCCGCAGTACTTGTTGCCGTACGGGATCGAGAAGGTGGTAGATCGCTCGTGGGGTGGCCGCGACCGGTTTGAGCGGCTCAACCTCGATGGGGCCATGCTCTGGATGCAGTACCTCACCCGGAATATCTATTCCAACGAGGGCGATAACTACGGTCTTTCTGTGGCGTTTTACAACAACAACTGGAAAGCCCTCTACAACGACGGTCTGGTCAATTTTCAGCGGATGGTGAGCCTGTCGCAACCGGGAGGCAAGTTTCAGAACACCAATTACGAGGGGATTGCGATGGTGATGCGGACCTGGACGTTTTCGCTCCTGACCGACCTCTACGGGCCAATTCCGTACACCGAAGCCCTCAAAGGTACCGCCGAACAGCCTGTGTATTCGCCCACGTACGACGAAATGGACAAGGTGTATGCCGGGATGCTGGCCGACCTGAAAACGGCCAACGAAAAACTAGTGGTGGGCGGCCCGGCTGTGTCGGGCGACATTCTGTACAACGGCGATATTCTGAAATGGAAGAAGTTTGCCAACTCGCTACGGCTGAGGCTCGCCAACCGGCAGGCGGCCAAGAAAGCCACGGAGTCGCGGGCGATTATGGCCGAGATTCTGGGCGACCCGGCCAAGTATCCTGTTTTTGCGAGCAATGCTGATAATGCCTCGCTTAAATGCACCGAGGTGCTGTCGAGCAACAATGAGTTGTATCTGGTGATGGTCAACGACAGCCGCACCGACTGGAACGTGAGCAAAACCCTTGTCGACAAGCTCACCGACCTGGCCGACCCACGCCTGACCGTGTACGCGCAGCCGAACAAGGACGGCAAATATGTAGGCCATGCCAACGGGTTGCCCGATGCCATTGCGACCACTTACCTGGGCAGCAGCTCCAACATTGGCACGTACTTTATCCAGAAAACATCGCCCCAGGTGATTATGACATACGGGGAGCTGAACCTGATTCTGGCCGAAGCAGCCCTCGATGGCGACATCTCGGGGAGCGCCCAAACGTACTTTGAAAAGGGGATGACCGCTTCGTTTGAGCAGTACGGCCTTAAAATGACCGATACCTACCTCAAAACCGTGGGTACGGTAACCCGTGAGAAGGTGATGGAGCAAAAGTGGATTGCCTTGTTTGGGCAGGGCCTGGAAGCCTGGACTGAGTATCGCCGGACGGGCCTGCCCGTATTGCCCGCTAAAGACCCGCGGGCCGTGTTTGAAAACGATGGGGTGTTACCTACCCGCTTGCCGTATCCGACCTCTGAAGCTTCGCTTAACAACGCCAACCTGGCTAAAGCGTTGACAATGATCGGCGGAAAAAACGACACGAAGGCTAAACTCTGGTGGTCAGAAAAATAGGATGTCGGCTTTAACCTCTAAAAAACATGAAACGAAACGGGTTGAAAAATAAACGTTTAACTGGCCGGGTTTGGCTAAATTGTAAAAGCCGGTTGTTAGCCTGGGGTTTGGCAGGCATCACGGGCCTGTTGGGCGCTTCGGCCTGTCAGAAGGTCGACGATCCGTTTGTCGACCGGGTAGCGGCCCCGGTGCTGGTAATTATCGAAAACGCGACCGGCGATGGGGGGGGCCTTACGGGCGAACCCGTGCTGTCGCAAAAGGTAAGTGGCGCGGTGAGTGTTGGCGTTCGGATTCTGGAGCTGAATAAAGACGGAATCCTGAACAACAAAGTAGGTATTGACTCGATTCCGGTGGCGGGCCTGGCTTTGAAAGTGACCCTCCGCAACGGTACGGCCCTGGGCGATGTCACAACCGATAGCCGGGGCCGGGCTACCCTATCTAAAACCTGGTCGGAGTTGGGCGTTGCGGCTCCCCGTTCGGGTAGCGTGGTGCTGCTTACCTGGACTGGTTCGCACAAGGGTCAGGGGTTCAGTCGGTTATCTCGCGTGCAGGGAATTAATTAAACTGCGATGCGAGATAAGCGATGAACGGTTCACTGTTACAAGAGGATTCATCACTCATCGTTTATCTCGCATCGTTCATCACTAACCACGTTTATGCAATCAATCAATCGTCGTGACTGGCTACGGGCTGGTCTGATTTCCGGGCTCGGACTGGCCGGTATGCCCCTCTCCAATGCGTTGGCCGGTACATCGTGTGAGCCCTGGCTCGATGAAGCCGCTTTTCTGAACGGCGAAGCCCCAACTGATGTACCGCCTAAAACGGTGGCTCTGAAAGCGCGGCTGTCAGCTAACGAAAATCCGTATGGGCCATCGCCCAAGGTGCTCAAGGCCATTGGCGAAGCTGCCCCCGATGGGTACCTGTACGCTATGGAGTACACCCGGCAGTTCAAAAAAATGGTGGCTCAGGAAGAGGGTGTGCCCGAGGAGTGCGTCTTGCTGGGAGCCGGTTCGGGGGAGCTGCTGAATGCTACAGCGATGTATTATGCCTATAAAACCCCGGCGGGCAACAATCTGGTGTTTCCAGACCCTACGTTTGAGGCTCTGCCCCGCGCGGCTCTGCGCCACGGCATGACGGCCGAGCGCGTGCCGCTGGTGGCGGCCGATGGGTACGATCAGAATCTGCAAAAACTAAGCGACCGGATTTCGGCCAAAACGAGTCTGGTGTACCTCTGCAATCCGAATAACCCCACGGCTATTCTGACCGACCCGGCTAAACTTAGGAGCTTTATTGAAGCCACGGCCGATAAAACGCCTGTTTTTGTAGACGAGGCTTACATTGATTACGTAGCCGACCCAAAAGCGGCCTCAATGGTCGATCTGGTGCGGAAAGGAAAGAACGTACTCATCAGCCGAACCTTTTCGAAAGTACATGGCTTTGCGGGGTTGCGCATCGGGTACCTGCTGGGCAAACCCGAAACGCTTGTGCAGATTGCGGCTTTCTCGCCCAATGGCGGGGGCATCAGCATGACCTCGGTTCGGGCGGCACTCACCAGTATGCCCGACAAAGCGTTTTTGCAGTGGTCATTGGGCAAAACGGCCGAATCGAAGGCATTTTTGGCCAAGGTGCTCAAAGACAATGGGTACGAGGCCCTGCCTTCAGACGCCAACTTTGTGATGTTCCCGATTCGGATGAAAGGTGAAGATTTTACGGCTAAAATGATGGAGCAGGGGGTGAGTGTGCGGCAGTGGAAATTCGATGGGCAATACTGGTGCCGGGTGAGCCTGGGCACCATGGAGCAGATGAAGGCCTTCGCCGATGGGCTGAAAGTGATTTCGTAGGAAAGGGGGAGGAAGGAGAAGGGAGTGAGGAGATAGGAGTGAGGAGTAAGGGAGAAGGGAGTGAGGAGATAGGAGTGAGGAGATAGGAGTTGCTGACGCACGAGTATTGCTTACGCGTCAGCAACTCCTATCTCCTCACTCCCTTCTCCTCACTCCCTTCTCCCTTACTCCTCACTCCTGTATTCTCCTATATTTGTGCTATGTCATCGGTAATCATAGCCTCTCTGCCCGAAAGCCTGCCTGCTTTCATCGCCCAAATCGACCCATCGGCCATTGCTGTTCTGGTCGACAATCATACCTACCGGCACTGTTACCCGGTGCTGAAATCGATTCTGCCCAAACACACGCTCATTCGGATTCGGGCGGGCGAAGAGCAGAAACACTTAGCTACCTGCCAAACCATATGGGACGCCCTCACCCGCGCCAACTTCGACCGGCACGGGCTCCTGCTCAACCTCGGCGGGGGTGTAATTGGCGATATGGGGGGCTTCTGCGCGGCTACCTACAAGCGGGGCATCGCGTTTGCGCAATTACCCACTACGCTACTCTCGCAGGTCGATGCGAGTGTGGGCGGTAAACTCGGTATCGACTTTCAGGGGCTCAAAAACCATATCGGTGTTTTCAAGCTGCCCGATGCCGTGCTTATCGACCCGGCCATGCTCGCTACCCTGCCCGAGCGGGAGTTACGGTCGGGCTTTGCCGAAATCATCAAGCACTGCCTTATTGCTGATGCCGAGCAGTGGCAAAAAATTCGGCGGCTGGAGCTGAACGAACAAAACTGGCCCGAGCTGGTGGCGCACTCGGTGGCCGTGAAAGAGCGGGTAGTGGCACAAGACCCCACCGAAAAGGGCCTGCGGAAGATTCTGAATTTTGGTCATACCCTCGGCCACGCCATCGAAACCCATTTTCTGGAAGACTCCCGCCGACGGTTGTTGCACGGTGAGGCTATTGCCGCCGGGATGGTCGCCGAAGCTTACATCGCGTTCAAAAAAGGAATGATCGACGAAACCTTGCTCACCGAAATCGAAGAGTACCTGTTTGCCGTATATGGAAGAACCCGACTAAAAGACGAAGACATGGACCCGATCCTGACGTTGACCCTTCAGGATAAGAAAAACCGGGCCGGCCAAGTCCGGATGGCGTTGCTCGATGGGCGGGGTAGTTGCGCGTTCGACGTACCGGTTACAAAGGCTGAAATGAAGCAGGGCTTATTTTATTATCGCGGGTAGATTTTTGAAATAATTCCGCGGTATAAGCTTGGTTCTCAAACAACTGATGGGTACATTGCGTTTGAACGATAGTTGTATTATCAACCTGTAATTTCAGCAGTATCAGTTAAACATTTACTTCTCCTCAGGTCATGCGGAAAATCTTTGGCGCTCTCATTGTATTGGCCGTTGTCGGCCTAAGTTCGATTGGCTGTACACCCGGTAAGTTGTTCGTTGAGCATGATTACAGCTACGAAGGCCATTTCAAAAACTATACGTCCTTCAATTTTCTGGAGTGTGAGTTTATTGACTCTACATTGCTGTGCTCCGACATTCAGGACGCCATCCGCCATCAGATGGAGGCACGCGGGTACAAAGTGAGCAACCGTAATCCCAATCTGTTGATTTCGTACAATATTTTCCGCTCCGATCTCCGCTTCCGGGGGTATCAGCAGCCGGTTATCAAAGACTGGGTGGTTCGGGAAGATGACGACGCGACCTATAAACGCATTGATTACAACCTCGACGAGGGAACCCTGATGATTTCGCTCATCGACGCTGAAACGTATCAGGTAATCTGGAAAGGCTACGCATCGAAGATGATGCGGAACCCCAACTTCAAGAATAACTACTTCAAAGGTATCGTCCGATCTATTTTCGATCAGTACCCGCTCATGGCCACCACCGAGAGCAGTACCGGCCGAGGTCGGTAGAGCGATGAGTTATGAGCGATAAACGATGAGTGGGCTGACACAACCATTTTATGGCGTCAGCCCACTCATCGTTTATCGCTCATAACTCATCGCTACTTAACTGAGTCTATCCTTAAAGCTTTCGTAGCCGTATTGACGCACGAGGTCGAAGGTGCCGTTGGCTCTCAGAATCCCGATGGCGGGGAGGCCCACCCCGTTGAAGGTGGTGGTTTTCACCATCGTGTAGTGAATCATGTCTTCGAAGATAATCGTATCGCCTACCTGTAGTGGTTGGTCAAACGAATAATCACCCATGAAATCGCCGGCCAAACAGGTCATGCCACCGAGCCGGTAGGTGGGTTTATCGGCTACGGGTTCATGGTATGCCCCCCGGATGCGGGGTTTGTAGGGCATTTCGAGGGTATCGGGCATGTGAGCTGCAAACGAGGTGTCGAGCACAGCCACCTCAATCCCCTGACTGTCGAACACGTCGAGAACCGTAGCCGTCAGAACGCCCGTTTGCCAGCCGATGGCCGAACCGGGCTCCATAATCACCTCCACATTGTATTTCTCCCGGAAGGTTTTCAGGAGCCCAATCAGGTGCTCGGTATTATAGCCTTCGCGGGTCATGAGGTGGCCTCCGCCCATATTTACCCATTTAGCCTGATGCAGCAACGGGGCAAAGCGGCTTTCGAGGGCTTCGAGCGTCCGTTCGAGGGTGTACGAGTCGTTTTCGCAGAGCGTGTGGAAATGAATTCCTTCGAGACCGTCGGGCAATTGGTCGGGTAGTTTGTCGCGTGTGACACCCAGCCGCGAACCCGGCACGCAGGGGTTGTACATATCAGTAGCTACCTCCGAATACTGCGGGTTGACCCGAATGCCGCACGATACACCCCGTTCCCGCGCCCGTTGGCCAAACCGCTCCCACTGACTCCACGAGTTGAAGGTGATGTGACTGCTGCGGTTCAAAACCTCCTCAAACTCATCGTCGCGGTAGGCCGGAATGTAGGCGTGGGCCGGAATACCCATGTACTCGTTCACGAGCCTGATTTCGTTGAGCGAACTCGCCGTGGCCCCGCTCAGGTACTCGCGCACAATCGGAAACGCGCTGAACATCGAAAATCCTTTGAGCGCCAGAATAATCTGTACACCAGCGGCTTGCTGCACCGAGTCGATTAGTTGGAGGTTTTGGCGGAGTTTGTCCTCTTCGAGAACGAAGCAGGGCGAGGGTATGTCGTTGATGATGGATTCGATGGTTGTATTCATACCGCAAAGGTAGTCAATCTGGAAACTTGGTAGCCGCCCGGCCGCAAACAGTTCTCCGAATAGGCAACGGTAAGCAGATGGCCCCGCCTTTGCTCACGGGGTACCCTTGCTCCGGCTCTGTTGGCGGCTGTTCTACCCTATTCCAGCGCAAAAGCAATGGGCAGTGTAAACCGGACCCGCACCGGTCGTCCAGACTGACGGCCGGGTTTCCAGCGGGGCATTTGCTGTACCACCCGGCGGGCTTCCTCGTCGCAGCCGAAGCCAATGCCTTTCAGAATCTGCACGTCGGTGAGCGAGCCATCCGAGTTAACCACAAACCCTACATACACGCGCCCGCTGATGCCCGCCTGAGTGGCCTGCCGTGGGTATTTGAGGTTGTTGGTGAGGTAACGAGTTAGGGCTTCCAGGCCACCCGCAAACTCAGGTTGCTGCTCAACGGCCAGAAATTCGGGCTCTTTTTCGGGCGTTACGTCAATGGCCGACTCGGTTTTGGTTGGGGCTGCAGCTTCTTCGGGCGGAGCTATAATCGCTGTTTCGTCGCCGGTTCCTTCGCGGGTTTGGTCGCTCGGGGTGGCGTCGGCCAATTCCTCAACGGTCGGGGGGAGGTCAGCGGCCGTAACCTCGTTGTCGGGCAGTACTTCGGGTGGCAAACTCCGAATCGTTTTGGGGGTTGGTAACTCCTCGACCGGCGGTAGTTCAACGGGTTTCTCGGCGGTGGGCGTTTCGAGCCGGGCGTTTTCGAGGGTGACCTCACGAATGTATTCCGACGGCCCGGTTTGCGGTTTCAGCCGGGCGTACAACGTGGGGGCCGACACCCCCAACAAAAACAAACCGACGCCCAGCCCCAAAGCGCGGGTGAGCGTCGGTTGATACCGTTTCCGCAGCAGGTAGGCCCCGTAGGCCCGGTTGCGCGATTCAAAAACAATGTCGTTTAATGTCGAGGGCGTTTGCATAATCCAGCAGATTTTAGCGTGTTTCTGTTGGATGCAGATGCCCTGTCTATTTCATAAGTTGTCGTAATACTTCACAATCTGGGCCAGCTCGGTATCCGTTTTGGCGTCCAGTTTTTCACCCTTGATGTACGTTTCGAGTGGGCCATTTTTATCGCCCAGTGCTTCTATGATACCCTTTTTTCCTTTTTTGACTTTGTTGATTGTCTGATCGGGTTTCAGCACGTAATACGTGTACTCGTTGGTGTAGGCATCGTAGCGGGTATCGGTCGAGTAGGGCGACTTAAAATCGGCTTGCCGAAACTCTTTGCCTACGCGTTTGAGCAGCGATGTTTTTCCGTCGTACAAAACCAGAAAATAACTCCCCCGAAGTTTAACATCGTCGGTTTTGAGGTCGGCAAAACGCCGGAACAGCCACTCGGCCCCGTCGTCGGAGCGGAGCACAAACTGCTTTACCTGATTCGGGTACACGATAATCGAATCGTTGGCCTGGGGGCGCTTGAGTACCAGATTCTGGCTGAAGGCATCGTACTTGATGGGCACGCTCTCGTAGTTGCGGCCCGTAACAAGATCAATCCGGCCGAGGCTCCAGTCGTTCAGGAAGTAGGGGCTGCCCTGCACGCCTTCGTAGCGGGTATCGATGCGCTGCATCACGCCGAAGGTGTTGGAGCCTACCCACTGCTGCATGTTCTGAACTGTGACCGGCGCGGCCGGGGTAGTGGTCTGGGCCGGCGCGGGCAAGGCAAGCAACAGCGCCGGGCAAAACATAACGAATTTTCGCATGGCAAAAAGGAGCTAAACGTCAGACCAATATAGTGGGTTTATGGTTTTTAGTTTATCGTTTCTGGTACTCACTAAAAACGATAAACTAAAAACCATAAACGATAAACCCTAGTACTCGTGCGGCAGCGGTACGTTGACGCGCTCCTGCACGGGAAGCCCCTGTTTGTTCATTTGCTCGATGAACGGATCGGGGTCGAGCTCTTCGCAATTCCAGACACCCGCCTTCATCCAGTCGCCCCGCAGCATGAGCATAGCGCCAATCATGGCGGGTACACCCGTCGTGTAGCTCACGGCCTGTCCGCGCACCTCTTTGTAGGTCTCGGCATGGTCGCAGTTGTTCCAGATGTAATAGGTGCGGTCTTCACCGTCTTTCACGCCTTTGATCTGGCAACCAATACTCGTTTGGCCCGAATAGTTTTCGCCGAGGGTGTCGGGGGCGGGGAGTACAGCTTTGAGGAATTCGAGCGGTACAATTTGCTGCCCTCCAAAGTTAATCGGCTGAATGCTCGTCATGCCCACGTTTTGCAGCACTTCGAGGTGGGTGAGGTACGCCTGCCCGAAGGTCATCCAGAAACGCGCCCGCTTCAGGGTCGGGAAGTTCTTCACCAGCGATTCGAGTTCTTCGTGGTACAGCACGTACGACTCTTTCGGCCCGATTTCGGGGTAATCGATGGGTTTGTGCTGGCTCATGGCCGGAATTTCGACCCACTCGCCATTCTCCCAGTAGCGGCCCGGCTGGGTAATCTCGCGGATATTGATTTCGGGGTTGAAGTTGGTCGCAAATGCCTTGCCGTGGTTGCCCGCGTTGCAGTCCACAATGTCGAGGTAGTGCATCTCGTCGAAATGGTGCTTGGCGGCATAGGCCGTAAACACCTGCGTGGCACCGGGATCGAACCCGCAGCCGAGCAACGCCATGATACCGGCCTGCTCAAACCGCTCTTTGTAGGCCCACTGCCAGCTGTACTCAAACTTAGCTACATCTTTCGGCTCGTAGTTGGCCGTATCCATGTAGTGCGTGCGCGTTTCGAGGCAGGCGTCCATGATGGGCAGGTCCTGGTAGGGCAGGGCCACGTTGATCACCAGCTTGGGCTCGTACTTCCGAATCAGGGCGACCATCTCGGCCACCACATCGGCATCAACGGCATCGGTACGGATGGTTACGCCGTGCATCTCCCTAATTTCGGCGGCAATTTTATCACATTTCGACTTCGTGCGGCTGGCCAGGATGATGTCGGTAAAAACGTCGCTGTTCATGGCGCATTTGTGCGCTACTACACTGCCGACGCCCCCGGCGCCAATAATCAAAACTCGGGACATGAGATTGGTTTATGTTTTGAAGTTTATGGTTGGTGGTTTATGGTCGCTCAGGCCGAAACTGCAACGGGTGGAGCCTCCTGCCTATGAAAACCGATACATGATAAACCACAAACCCGTAACGGCTTCGCAAAGATAGCCCTTTCGATAGTTCTGCAACCAAAGGCGGGGGGGCGGTGTTTCAGGGGTGCCTGCTTAGAGTGGAAAATCCACTACTTTTGCCCGGCAATTGTCTACTTCATGTTCGTTACCGTATTAAAATCGAAACTGCACCGGGTCCGCGTGACTCAGGCCGAACTCAACTATGTGGGAAGCATTACCATCGACGAAGACCTCATGGATGCGGCCGGCATTATGGAAAATGAGCAGGTGCACATTGTCAATAACAACAATGGCGAGCGCCTGATTACCTACGTGATCAAGGGCGAGCGCGGCTCCGGTATCATTTGCCTCAACGGAGCGGCTGCCCGCCGGGCGCAGGTTGGCGACATCATCATCATTATCTCGTACGTCATGATGACCCCCGACGAGGCCCGCGCCCACAAACCAACTGTGGTGTTTCCCGATGAAAATAATCGACTAATAAAAGGATAGGAAAAGGGCGAAAGGAGAAGGGAAAAGGTGGCTCTACGCATACTTCTCCCTTCTCCTTTCTCTTTTTCCTCCCTCCCCCTTATGAAGCAACTTCTCAAATACCTTATTTCCTTAGTGGTGGCCGGTGGGCTGCTCTGGTACGTTTTCAAAGACATCAACCTCGATGCCATGCTCGTGGCTATCGGGCAGGCCGACTACCGTCCGGTGGCCCTGTACGGGGTGTTGATTCTGGTAGCTCACTGGAGCCGGGCCGTACGGTGGGGGTTGCTGCTGGAGCCGGTGGTGGGTTATCGGCCGTCGGCTACGAACCTGACTCTGGCCGTGCTGACGGGCTATTTTGCCAATCTGCTCATTCCACGCATGGGTGAGGTAACCCGTTGTGGTACCCTTAACCGTACCGACGATGTGCCCGTGAACGTCAGCTTCGGGACGGTGGTAGCCGAGCGGATCTTCGACGTAATCATGCTGGTGTTGCTCATTGGGCTCACGTTTGTGCTGGAGTTCGGCCGGTTGAGCACCTTCCTGACCGAGTTTCTGGGGAGCAAGTTCAACCTAGCCAAGTTGCAGGATAACACGGGTCTGGTGCTTGGGGGGGCTCTATTGCTGGTAGGCGGGGCTATAGCCGCCTGGTGGCTGTTTGGCCGCTACAAAGACCGGCTCATGCAAAACCCCTTACTGAGCAAACTAATTGGCTTTGGTATGGGCTTGCTCGATGGCCTGCTGAGTGTCAGGAAGCTGCGGAGTCCGGGGCTGTTTCTGTTTCATACGCTGCTGATCTGGGGCATGTACTACGCCACCATGTATGTTCTGTTTTTTGCCATGCCGCAAACGGCCAAACTCGGTCCGTTGGCGGGTCTGACGATCCTGACAATGGGCACCATCGGGATGGCCGCGCCTACGCAGGGTGGCCTCGGGGCGTTTAATATTCTGGTGGGTTCGGCTTTGGCGCTGTATGGCCTCAGCCCGCAGGACGGGCAGACCCTGGCAACTCTTATGTTGCTGTCGCAGTGGTTGTTTGTGATTTTGTACGGCGGCATTAGTTTCCTGATCGTACTGGCTAAAAACCGGCGGGCAGCTGTGGCCGAATCAGAAGTGATTTAATAGCTGGTTTGGGTTATATTTGTTCAAAAGCAACGGTTATGAGTATTGCAGAGCAATTGCATCGGAGAATTGATGAACTGAATCAGGCGCAACAGGAAGAGCTGCTTCATACCATTGAGCAATGGCTGAACGAAAAGCCCCCACATGATGCGGAACAGGAAGAGCGTGAACAACTTATCAAGGTGGTTCTGGCGCAACGACTGGCCGACAAAGAAACAAGGAAGGCTAAAGGGCGGCCGCTGGATGAGGTAATGGCTGAGCTGGAAAAAAAGTATGACTGGAGATAAATCATTTCAGGTTCTAATCTCCGATTCAGCAGAGGCTGACCTCAAGTCAATTGTTGCGTATCTGGCAACAGAACAACCTACCAAACTACTTCCTTTCTCAGACGATATTCGCAAGGCGAGGGCCTTTCTTACGGATAATCCGTTTTTGTATCAGGATTATTTCGCGTTTGTGAAACGCGCCCCACTTCGTCGGTCAGGGTACAATTTGTATTATGCTGTTGATGAGGTAAATAACGAAGTGGAAATTATTGCTATTTTCCATCAAAAAGAAAGCCCTCAGCGCCTTCGTGAGCGCATTAATCTATGACTTCTTCCAAAATACAAACCCGTGAGCAGGCCATTCGGCAGGCGGCCGAGTGGCGGGCCGAGGGGCAGCGCATCGTGTTTACCAACGGTTGCTTCGATATTGTTCACCTGGGGCACATTGACTACCTCGAAAAAGCCCGCGCGCTTGGCGACCGGCTCGTGCTGGGCCTCAACACCGATGCGTCGGTGAGCCGGATCAAAGGCCCCCTGCGCCCGGTGGTGAACGAGTACGCCCGCTCCCGAATGATGGCCGCTTTCGAATTTGTCGATCTGGTGACCCTGTTCGATGAGCCAACCCCCAAGGAGTTAATCGAGCTGATTCGGCCCGATATTCTGCTGAAAGGCGATGACTACACCGTGGCCACCATTGTCGGGGCCGATTTTGTGCTGGCCAATGGTGGGTCTGTCGAGACCATTCCGCTTGTGAAAGGCTACTCGACCACGAGTTTGATCGAAAAAATCAAGCAGAGCTTCTAAACCGCCCGTCGGCATCAGCCCATGAAGCCATCTGCCACTGCCTACGATGCTGTGATTGTGGGGGCTGGCCCCAACGGCCTGAGTGCGGCTATTCTGATGCAGCGGGCCGGGCTCAGGACGCTGGTGCTCGAAGCCAAACCCACCATAGGGGGCGGCTTGCGCTCCGCCGAACTGACTCTGCCGGGTTTCGTGCACGATGTATGCTCGGCCATTCACCCGCTCACGGCAGGTTCGCCGTTTTTGCAGCAACTGCCGCTTGCACAGTTTGGGCTTCAGTTTATAGAACCACCGGTGGCAGCCGCGCACCCGTTCGACGACCGTTCGGTGGCTCTGCTGACCCGTTCCGTTGAGGAGACAGCCCGGCACCTCGGCCCCGATGCCGATACCTACCGCCATCTGATTGATCCCATCGTGCACCAATGGCCCTCGCTGGTAACGAGCCTGTTGGGACCGCTGCAAATACCCAAAAACCCGTTTCCGCTGGCTCAGTTTGGGCTTAAAGCCCTGCCGCCCGTGACGTGGCTGGCCCGGTCGTTCAAAACCGAAGCCGCGCGTGGGTTTCTGGCCGGTATGGCCGCGCATTCGATGCTACCGCTTACCAGCCTCACCACCTCGGCCATTGCGCTGGTGCTGCTGGCCCTGGGGCATCGGCAGGGGTGGCCCTTGCCTGTAGGCGGTGCACAGGCAATTGCTACCGCGTTGGCTGGCTATTACCAATCCATCGGTGGGGAGATTCAGACCGATCGCCCGGTTCGTACCATGCGCGATTTGCCAACCGCCCGTGCCTTACTTTTCGACCTAACTCCCCGTCAGATACTGCCCATTGTGGGGCATAAGCTCTCCCGCCTGTACCGCTGGCAACTGAACCGGTACCGCTACGGGCTGGGTGTGTTCAAAATTGACTGGGCTTTGTCGCGCCCGATACCGTTTACCAATCCCGAACTGCATCGGGCAGGAACCGTGCATTTGGGTGGGTCGATGGCCGACATCACGGCTTCGGAGCAAGCGGCCTATGCCGGTGTACATACCCCCCGGCCGTTTGTGTTATTGGCCCAGCAAAGCCGGTTCGACCCGACGCGGGCACCTGCCGGACACCATACGGGCTGGGCCTACTGCCACGTTCCCCACGGCTCAACCGTCGACATGACTCAGGCCATTGAGCAACAGGTGGAGCGGTTTGCGCCCGGCTTCCGCGACCTGATTCTGGCCCGGCATACGATGAACACGGCCCAGATGGAGCACTACAACCCCAATTATGTGGGGGGCGATATTAACGGGGGCATCCTCGATTTAGGGCAGTTGTTTACCCGGCCGGTATGGTCTGCCTCGCCGTACTCGCTGGGGGGCGGAGGGGTGTACATTTGCTCGTCGGCAACCCCGCCGGGCGGAGGGGTGCATGGTATGAGTGGCTACCACGCGGCCCGTGTTGCCCTGCGCGAACAGTTTGGGCTCGACGTACCCGTGCGGCTTTACCCGACCGGTTAACCTGCCCTGCACGATTGGGTTTGTTTCCAGTTTGACCGAACTTTCCGAACTTGCCCTTTCGTAACACAAACACCTCATCATGCGCGTAAACGCACTTGCCCGCAGGGCACTCCCTACCGTACTCGGAACTACTCTGTTTAGCCTGGCCGTAATGGCCCAATCCGGCACGCCCGCCATTCCGGCTGAGGCCCAGAAAGCGGCCAAAACCGTGCGCCCGGAGGCTATCGAAGCCCATATGCGGCACCTCTCCGACGATAAACTGCAGGGCCGTAAACCCGGTACACCCGGCTACGAGCTGGCCGCTCAGTACGTTGAAAATCAGTTTAAGCAGCTTGGTTTTACCCCCGTTGGCAAAAGCTACCGGCAGGCCGTGCCGCTACGTCGGGCACAGGTGGTTGAAGAGGGGAGTTCGATGAGCCTCACGCGCCGGAGTGCCGACGGTCTTGATGGCCCCGCTCAGACGCTGACCTACGGCCGTAATTTTATCCTGAGCCCGCAGTTTGGGCGGGCCACGAGTGAGGTCTCGGCTCCGGTGGTGTTTGTGGGTTTTGGGGTGTCTGCCCCCGAACTGGGCTACGACGACTACGCCAACATCGACGTGCGCGGTAAAATTGTGGCCTGTTTCAACGGGGCACCTGCCTCGTTTCCGTCGAATCAACGGGCGTATTCGGGTTCGGCTAAGCAGGAGGTAGCCGCAGCTCGTGGGGCCGTGGGCATCATTACGTTTAGCCTGCCTACCGACATGCGGGCGCGCATTGAGTCGAATGCCCCGCGTAACCGGCTACCAACCTACCGCTGGGTTGACCCGAAAGGGCAGGCACAGCGTACCTACCCGCAACTGAAAGTAATTGCGTCGATGGGCGACTCAACGGCCCGAACCTTGTTTGCCGGGGCCGAAAAAACGTTCGATCAGGCGCGAATTGCCGCCACCCAGAGTAAGCCACAGGCGTTTCCGCTCAACCTCTCGGTTCGGGCGCGTACGCAGACGGAACTGAACGACGGGCTGGTGGGTGAGAACATTGTGGGGATGCTGCCCGGTACCGACCCCCGGCTCAAAGACGAGTACGTGGTGTACGTGTCGCACCTCGACCACCTGGGCATTACCCGGCCGCTTAAAAGTGCCCCCGCCGATTCGATCAACAACGGCGCACACGATAATGCGTCGGGCGTAGCCATCAACCTCGAAGCAGCCCGGCTTTTTGCGTCGCTGCCCAAGGCCCCCCGCCGGTCAGTTTTGTTTGTGGCCGTAACGGGCGAAGAAATGGGGTTGCTCGGCTCCGACTACTTCGCCAGCAACCCCACCGTGCCCAAAGACAAAATTGTGGCTAACCTGTGTCTGGATATGCCATTTTTCTTCCACCCGCTTATCGACATTGTGCCCTACGGGTCGGAGCATTCGAGCATGGTGGGGGCCGTTAATGCGGCCGCGCAGTTTGTGGGGGTGCAGATTGCCAAAGACCCTATTCCCGAGCAGGCTGTGTTTATGCGTTCAGACCATTTCAGCTTTGTGCGGCAGGGAATCCCGGCTATTTACATCAAAAGCGGCTCGACTACCGGCGACACCCGCGACGGTACCAAACTCAACCTCGATTGGCGGGCTACGGTGTACCATACGCCCAAAGACGATATGAACCAGCCGTTCGACTGGAGTGCGGCCGCCCGGCACGTGCAGTTGCAGTTTCTGATTGGCTACCTCACAGCCCAGGCCGACGAGCGGCCGGTCTGGAACAAGGGCGATTTTTTCGGGACAAAATTTGGTCGTTGATCGGTTTATCGCGCCGGGGTTTTCAGAAGGTCGGCGCAATTCTTTATTTAACGTGAATTATGGATGATTTGTGTTGTAACTAGTTGTTTAACATGTGTTTGCTGGTGCCAGGGTCTTGACGAGCTTAGGCTGACTGGGGACTCTCAAGCCGAATGTCAGCCCGGACCGCGTGCGGTTGAGCCTGTCGAAGGCCCTGGCGTCAGCCAGTATGCATAATTCACTTCATTTAAACAATGAACGAACGTTGGGAACGCATTCGGCACCGGATGCACGAAATCATTTTTGAGGCCGACACCCCGGCCGGGCGGGTTTTTGACCTGACGCTGCTGGTGTTGATTCTGCTGAGCGTGCTGATTGTGATTCTGGAAAGTGTGCCCTCGTTGGCCAGCCAGTTCGGCCCTTTCTTTGAACAGGTTGAATGGATGTTTACCATTCTGTTTACGATTGAGTTCGTGCTGCGGCTAATCAGTGTCCGCCGACCGTTAGGGTATCTTTTCAGCTTTTTCGGGCTGGTCGATTTGTTGTCTATTTTGCCCGGTTACGTGGGGCTGTTTATGGTGGGCGGCAACGAGCTGATGGCCGTCCGGATTCTGCGGCTCATCCGAATTTTTCGGATTCTGAAGCTGGGCGAGTACACGGCGGCATCCCGCTTGCTGGCGTATTCGCTGCGGGAGAGCCGGGCTAAAATCGCGGTGTTTTTCGTCACTATTCTGTCGCTCGTAGTGGTGCTGGGGGCCATGATGTACGTAGTGGAAGGGCGCACCAACGGCTTTGAGAGTATTCCGCTTAGTATCTACTGGGCTGTAATCACGATCACGACGGTTGGCTACGGCGATATTGTACCCGCTACGGCGGCTGGTAAGTTTATTGCCACCCTCATCATGATGCTCGGTTATGTGATTATTGCCGTGCCTACGGGCATTGTGGCCGTGAGTATTAGTGCGGCCAGTAGCCGGTTGGCGGTCTCGACGCAAGCCTGCCCCAACTGTAGTCGGCAGGGCCACGACCCCGACGCCGTTTACTGCAAATACTGCGGGGCTAAGCTCTAAAACACCTCTTCCCGGTTTTGGGCCGCTCGGCTATCTGTAGAGCCATCAGTACCGGGTGTTGGGGATTTTGGGACAAACCGGCCTACTTTTTTGTTATACTTGCGATGGGCTTACAACCCTGAACCTAACTTATTCTGAAAATGGCAGGTGCTTATTTAATTGGTATCATCGTTTTCGCAGTCAGTGCTTTCGTGAGCTGGCGACTGCGGAGCAAGTTCAACGAGTATTCACAGATTGGCCTGAGCAACGGCCTTAGCGGGGCTGAGATTGCCCAACGGATGCTCAACGAAAATGGGATTTACGACGTGCGGGTACTCTCGGTAGAGGGTATGCTCACCGACCACTATAACCCGCAGGACAAAACCGTAAACCTCAGCGCCGACGTGTATTACGGCCGTAGCGTAGCCGCTGCCGCCGTAGCCGCGCACGAGTGCGGGCACGCTGTACAGCACAAGGTGGCTTACGGGCCGCTGAAGTTCCGGTCGGCCATTGTGCCGTTCGTGTCGGTGGCGTCGCAGTATATGCAGTGGGTAATTCTGGCGGGTATTCTGCTCATCAACACGTCGCTCATTCCGCTAACCATCGGGGTAGCATTGTTTGCAGCTACTACCTTGTTCAGCTTTATCACCTTGCCCGTTGAGTTCGATGCGAGCAAGCGGGCGCTGGCGTGGGTACAAACCCGGGGTATTGTAACCCAGCGCGAGTACGACTACGCCAAAGACGCCCTGTGGTGGGCGGCCATGACCTACGTGGTGGCAGCCATTGGCTCGCTGGCAACGTTGCTCTACTACGTGAGTATCCTGATGGGTGCTCGCCGGAACGATTAATAGATGCTTAAATCGCGCATGGCGCGTACCGTTACCGAAGTGGCCTGCTTTTAGTAGGCCACTTTTTTCATATATTGCCTTGCTCTTTTCCCGGCGCAGGCATTTTGCCGGGCCATCGTACTGTTGACTTAATCCTTCATGGCGTACCTTTCTCCGTACAGTGCGGTACTGACCGCCAAGACGGCGGCCCACCTGCTCCGCCGGGCAACGTTTGGCCCCACACCCGCCGAGATTACGCAGTTTACGGGTAAAACGGCCGCCGAAGCCGTGCAGCTCCTCATCGGCAACGCCAATTACAGCCCACCCGCCCCCGTTGATCTGGACAGCACCCAGCCCACCGCCGGGCAGGCCTACATGGGGTTTGCGTTCAATGGTGACCGGAACTTCGACTTTGGGCATTACATCCGGTACTGGTGGCTGGGGCTCATGCTCGGGCAGAACCAGCCGATTAGCCTGCTCGATAAACTGACGTTGTTCTGGCAAAATCACTTCGTAACTACCCGCGAGGTAGTCGATGATTACCGGTTTGTATGGCGGTATCTGCAACTGCTGCGAACCAACGCGCTGGGTAATTTTCGGACGCTGGTAATTGAAATCAGCAAAGACCCGGCCATGCTCAAATACCTCAACGGCAATGAAAACGAGGTGGGCAAGCCCAACGAGAATTATGCCCGCGAGTTGCAGGAGCTGTTTACAGTTGGTGCGGTCGACTACGACGGCAACAAGAATTACACCGAAGACGACGTGAAGGCGGCCGCGCGGGTGCTTACCGGCTGGAAGTTTACCAACTACTGGGTCAATGGGTCAACAAGCATCAGTACCACCTTCAACGCGGCTAAACACGATACAACGAACAAAACGTTTTCGGCCAGTTACAGCAATGCCGTGATTACGGGCCGTACCGGCACTACAGCGGGCGATACCGAGCTGAATGATCTGGTGACCATGTTGCTGAACCACCCGCAAACGGCCCGGTTTATCTGCCGCAAGCTCTACCGGTGGTTTGTGAACCCCACGGTTACGCCCGACATCGAAACAAATGTGATTATTCCGTTGGCCCAGTTTTTCGCATCGGCGGGGAATAACTGGGCTATCCGGCCGGTGATTGAGAAACTACTCACGAGCGACATCTTCTTCGACCCGGCCAATATCGGAGCCATGATTAAGTCACCGGCGGAGTTTCAGATTGGGGCGTTGCGGTTTTTCGGGCAGATGCCGCCTGATATGCGCACCAAAATTACCCCGTTCAAAAAGTACATGGACTTTGTGTTCTGGCGGATGCGTGACTTACAGGAGCCGCTCCTCGACCAACCGAGTGTGTTCGGGTACGAGCCGTATTACCAGACGGGTTTCTCTAAAATCTGGATCAATACCACCACCGTAGCCCTGCGCAACGACTATACCGATGCTTTTATCTGGCGTTGGCTGGAGGTAGAGCCCGGCTACAAACTGGGTATCGACCTGATTGCCTGGGTGACGAGCCTGCAACCTAATTTTAGTGATATTCCCGCTTCAGGAACGGGCGGCACGGGCCCAGTCACCTGCGTGCAGGTACTCGACGCCTTTACCCGGAATCTGTTCGCGACGGACCTGTTTGGGAGTCAGAAAGACTTCCTGATCGACCAGATTATGATGATGAACTCCTCGCCCCGCACCAGCTGGGAGTTTGAGTGGAACACCTACCGCCGAACCATCACGTATCCGGCCAACTACACCACCACCCAGGTTACCAACGCCCGCAATACGATCAACTGGCGGCTCCAGACCCTGATGAAGTACATTTTACGCATGGCCGAATATCACGTGTTATGAAACGAAGAGATTTTATGCGGGCGGCTTCGTCGGCCCTGCTGCCGGTTATGGTCGATGGGTTTGGGGTGAAGGCGATGGCCAAAAGCTCGGCTCTGGTGCAGTCGCTGATGCAGACCGGCGCGGCCTACGGCGACCGGGTGCTCGTGATTATTTACCTCAATGGCGGTAACGATGGCCTGAATACCGTGATTCCGCTCGATCAGTTGAGTGCGTACAACACCCTGCGCGGCTACGGCACAACGGCCAACGTGGCTATCCCGCAAAACAAAGTCCTGACCCTGTCGGGTAATGATAAAACCGGGCTACATCCCTCGCTCACCGGCTTGCGCAACCTGTACAACGACGGTAAGCTGACGGTTGTTCACTCGGTATCGTACCCCAATCCCGACCAGTCGCATTACCGCTCGACAGACATCTGGATGACGGCCGTCGACGCCGAGCAGACGAGCGAAACGGGCTGGGCCGGGCGCTACCTGAACACGCAGTTTCCGGGCTATCCGGTGGGCTACCCCAACCCGCAGATGGAAGACCCACTGGCCATTCAGATTGGCTACCTGACCTCTACGGCCCTGCTCGGCCCCACCCAGTCGATGGGTATTGCCATCAACGACCCTGATAGTTTCTACCAGCTGGTGGGGGCGGCAACGTCTACTTCTCCGGCCGATTTGCCCTGTTGCGATGCGGGCGATCTGATTGCGTACATCCGCAAGCAGCAGGCCCTTTCGGTGGGGTACGCGGGCGAAATCAAACGGGCGGCCGATGCCGGGCGCAACTTGGCTACGTACCCGGCTTCGACCGAAAAAAATTACCTGGCCGATCAGCTCAAAATTGTGGCCCGGCTCATTCACGGGGGGCTCAAAACCAAAATTTACTTTGTGTCGCTCGGGGGCTTTGATACGCACTCGACGCAGGTCGATAGTGCCGACCCGACCCTGGGCGAACACGCCAGTTTGCTCGGAAAGCTGTCGGCGGGGATTGCAGCTTTCCAGCAGGACCTGGCCTTGCAGGGCACCGAAGACCGGGTGGTGGGCATGACGTTTTCGGAGTTTGGCCGCCGGGCTAATTCCAACAACTCGCGCGGTACCGACCACGGGGTGGCTGCCCCGATGTTTGTGTTTGGCAAGGCCGTAAAACACCCCACCATTGGCACCAACCCCGATCTGAACGACCTGATTCCGAGTTTCGGGGGCAACAAAGACATCAAAATGCAGATTGACTTCCGGCGGGTGTACGGCGATCTGTTGACCGATTGGTTTGGCGCAGCCCCCGCCACCACGGGGCAGGTGCTGTTTAGAAACTTCCCGACGGTTTCGCTCTTTTCCGACGTGGTTGAAACGGTAGCCTCGGGTGACTGGACCAACCGGTCCGTCTGGACAGTAGGCCGGCAGCCAATGCCGGGCGAATTTGTGCGGGTTAATGCCGGGCACACGGTTACCATTGGCCAGAACGTGTCGGTGCGGAACGTGAAACTGGACGGCAAGATCCAGTTTACCGGACCCTACAAACTGAGTATTACGGGGTAGGGGCTACCCCGGCCTATGCGGGTCCCGGTTGTTTTGTATCTTGCCAGTATGATCCGGGTATTGCTGTACATGATGAGTTTCTGGCTGGCTTTGGGGCCGGTGCTGGGCCAAAAGCGGGAACGCACGCGCTGGGTAGATGCCGAAGATGACCTCCGGGGGGCGTCGTGGCGGTTCAAAGCGGGCGATAGCCTGCGCTGGGCCGACCCGGCTTACGAACCGCTCCACTGGGAGCACCAATCACCCACCAACACGTTTCAGGTTAATAAGGCACTCTGGAAAGCCGGGAAGGGTTGGTTTCGGATGGCCTTTCGGATGCGGCCGTCGGCGTTGGGCAAAGACATGCAGCTGGTGGTACAGCAGTTTGGCCGGTCCGAAATCTTTCTCGACGGCCGGTTACTGGCAACGGTCAAGCCTGCCCAATTCGATTCGGGTGGTTCGCAGCGGGTGATCCAATTTGTCTCGATGGGGGTTGCCGATACAAGTAGGCATGTGCTGGCCATTCGCTATCAGTTTCGGCGCGATCCGGTTCTGTTTGATGCGGTTGATATTGCCCCCATGTATGTGTATTTCAGAACGGCTAATGAAGCCGGGCTTTCATTGCTAAAGGATCGCTGGTCGATTCTTGGTAATGTTTTCTTTACCAGTGTTTTTGCCATTCTGGCCCTTCTGCATGGTTTGTTTTATCGGGTTAATCGTAATCAGCGAATTCATTACACGCTGGCCTGGATGATGCTATCCTTTGCTTTGGCATTCAGTATTGGTGAGTTGTATAACCATACAGCGACGCTGACACAGCAGGCAGTGGTCGATCTGTTGGAAGAGGTGCTGATCTGCCTTGGATTTATTTTGCTCCTCACAACCGCCTATCAGTACCTGCATCTCCGGCGGGGGCGGGCCTACTACCTGCTGGTGGGTATAGCCGTGGCCAATTTGGTCTATGAATTTAGTATCAGCCAACGATACGGAAGTCTGGGGATAATGCCGTTACTGCTGATTCTGACGGATTATGTGCGTCTTGGCTGGATTGGCCGCCGACGGGGTGATGCCGACTCCCGCTTGCCGTGGCGTTCGATTAAAACAGCGCTATACTGTGTGGGGCTGATTATGGTGTACAGCGTGGTGCTAGTCATTTTAGAGCTCACCACGAATAATAATTTCGATAGCTCAATTCTGATCCCCATTTTTCTGCTCGTTGTGGTCATTCTGTTCAGTATTCCGGTGGGGTTGTCGCTCTCGCTTGTGCGCGACTACGCCCGTACGTACCAGGCTCTGTCCGACAATCTCCGCGAGGTACAGCAGCTCTCAGCCCGCACATTGGCCCAGGAACAGGAAAAACAACAGATTCTGGCTACGCAAAACGACCGGTTGGAGCAACAGGTTCGGGAGCGAACGGCCGAGCTACACCAGTCGCTCGAAGAACTCAAGGCCACGCAGGAACAACTGGTGCAGCGCGAAAAACTGGCGTCGTTGGGGGAACTGACGGCCGGTATTGCCCACGAGATTCAGAACCCGCTCAACTTCGTGAATAATTTTGCCGAGGTGAGTGTGGAGCTGCTCGATGAGCTGCACGAAGAACGAGCCCGACCCACCCACCGCGACGAAGACCTGGAAACCGAACTGCTGGAAGACCTGAAGCAGAACGTCCAGAAAATAAGCGAACACGGCAAACGGGCCGCCAGTATTGTGCGGGGCATGTTGCAGCACAGCCGCGCCAGTAGCGGCCAAAAGGAACCCACCGACCTGAACGCTCTGGTCGATGAGTATCAGCGGCTGGCTTATCACGGTATGCGGGCCAAAGACAAAGGCGGGCCAACGGGGCGTTTCAACGTGTATCTGGAAACGGCGCTGGCCCCCGATCTTCCGCTCATCAAACTGGTGAAGGAAGATATGGGTCGGGTGCTGGTCAATTTGTTCAATAATGCGTTTTACGCCGTTGACCAGCAGGCAAAAACTACCGATCAGTCCAACTACCGGCCCACGGTTTGGGTATCCACAGCCGCCCAGGCCGATACCCTTGTGATTCGGATTCGCGACAACGGCACCGGGATTCCGGCCGAGGTGGCCCGGAAAGTGTTTCAGCCTTTTTTCACAACCAAGCCTACGGGGCAGGGCACCGGCCTGGGCTTGTCGCTCAGTTACGACATTGTGACCAAAGGACATGGCGGCACCATGACCCTCACCTCAGAGCCGGGTCTGTTTACCGAGTTTGTGATTACGTTGCCGGTGACGTAGAGACGCAAGATATTGCGTCTCCTCCGCGTCAGCCTTGCTTTCCCTCCCGCGCAACCGCCCCAAAACGATAAACCCCAACCCCTCTCCCGTTGTCTTCTCTCACCTCCTATACTTCTGTCCTGACCCCCCAAACGGCGGCCCATTTGCTCCGGCGGTCGTCGTTTGGGACCACATCGGCCGAGGTAGCCGAGTTGGTTGGGCTTACGGCGGGGCAGGCGGTGGGGCGGCTGGTGAGTAACGCAAACTATACCGTACCGCCCCCCATCGACCTGAACGACGCTAAGCCTACTGTGGGGCAACCTATCAGCACCATACCGTACGACGGCGACCGCAATTCGGAGTTGGGGTATTTTGTGTCGTACTGGTGGTTGGGTGTGATGCTGGGTCAACAGCAGCCAATTAGCCTGCTCGATAAACTGACCTTGTTCTGGCAAAATCACTTCGTAACCACCCGCGAGGGGGTCGACGATTACCGGTTTATCGGGCGGTACCTGCACCTGCTGCGGACCCACGCATTGGGTAATTTCCGGACGCTACTGATCGAGGTGACCAAAGACCCGGCCATGCTCAAATACCTCAACGGCAACGAAAACGAGGCTGGTTCGCCCAATGAGAACTTCGGCCGGGAGTTGCAGGAACTGTTTACGGTCGGAGTTCTCGACCCGGCCGGGCAGTACAACTACACCGAAGACGACGTGAAGGCGGCTGCGCGGGTGCTTACCGGCTGGAAATTCAGCAACTATTGGGTGAGTGGCTCTACGACCATCGGCACCACCTTCGACCCAACCAAACACGATACAACGGACAAGGTATTTTCGGTGCACTACAACCATACCGTGATTCGGGGGCGGAGTGGTCCTTCGGCGGGCGACGATGAACTGAACGATCTGGTAGCTATGCTGCTGGCCCGCCCACAAACCGCCCGGTTTATCTGCCGTAAGCTCTACCGCTGGTTCGTCAACCCGAATGTGACGCCCGACGTTGAAACGGCTGTAATTGAGCCCTTAGCCTTGTTTTTAGCCTCGCCGAGTAATGATTGGGCCATTCGGCCGGTGCTGGAAAAACTGCTGACGAGCGAGGTGTTTTTCAGCCCCCAAAACCAGGGAGCTATGATTAAATCGCCCATCGAACTGGTGGTGGGCACGTTGCGGCTGTTGCAGTTGCCCCCGCCCGACATGGTCACCCGCCCGGCCTCGTACCGGAAGTACATGGATATTTTTTACTGGCGGCTCCGCGACTTGGGGCAGCCGTTGCTCGATCAGCCCACGGTGTTTGGGTACGAGCCGTATTACCAGACGGGTTTCTCTAAAATCTGGATCAACACCACCACCATTGCGCTACGCGGAGCCTTGATTGATTATCTGGTGCAGGGCTATTTTGAGGTCGAACCGGGGTATCGGCTCAAGCCCGACTGGGTAGCCCGGATTGAAGCCATTCAGCCTAATTTTTCGGATGTGCCTCCGCTGACCCCCACCAACCCGCCTACCGGCACGCGGGCCGTAACCTGCGAAGAGGTTGTAGCGGCCCTGCTCGACGGCGTGTTTGCCACTGACCTGTTTGCGAGTCAAAGGGATTTTCTGATCGACAAAATCATGATGCAGGAGATTCCCCGGCTATCGTGGGAGTTTGAGTGGAATGCGTACCGCCGTGACCCCACCGACTCGTACCGCCGAAATACGGTGCTTTGGCGGCTCGAAAATCTCATGAAATTTGCCCTGCGCATGGCCGAGTACCACGTCGTATAAGCTGTCATCTTGTTTAGAAAGATGACATTGAAAAAAGCACCTTATCTTCCGACAAGGTGCTTTTCGCAAAAAAGAGTATACGTTGCTTACCGGCCGGGGGCCAGTACGGCTACGTGGCCAGCCTCGCGCATGGGCTCGCTCGGGGCCGACCGGTCGATCAGGGTACCAGCTACCGCAACGGCCAACGCAATCACGAGGGCGGGCCAGAAACCGTGAATCGTGAAGCTATCCATAAACTTGTCGATCAGCTTGAGCAGCAGGGCTGTAACCACCAGTCGTACCAAGCCCGTCAGTAAAAAAAACGTGACCAGGTTAAGCGGAAACGCCAGTAGCCAGCCCACAAAGAAGTTGAGTATGCCGAGTAGCAACGCAATGAGTACGGCCGTACCGAAGCTCTTTACTTCGATTTGGGGCATCACGTAAGCCAGACCGAAAATGACGGCGGCATCGAGCAGGAGATGTAGAATGAAATTCATACAATGAACAGAAGGATTGTTTGCCGTTAGAAGAATGCAATATGCAGTTTTGTTTCGAAAACTACACCTGCCGGGCTATCTACAGACTAACTGACCCTAAACACATTGGAGCAGGGCGGGTTAATGGAACATCTACCCATTTGATGGCACATGTCTGATTCAACCGAACACGATTCTCACAAACTGATTCAATACTTACCCCTCATCCTGACGGTGCTGCTCGTGGGTGGGCTCGGGGTTGCTTACGTAGCGGTACCAGCGTTTAACCAATTTATCAGCGAGGCAGTCGAGGTGCTATCGAGCGATGACCGGCCGCGTATTTCGCAGTGGGTGAGTCGGTTTGGCTGGCGCGGTCCGCTGATTATTGTGGCTGCTATGGTAGCGCAGATTTTTATGGTCGTGGTGCCTTCGTTTGTGCTCATTGCGGTGTCGATGCTGGCGTATGGGCCGGTCAACGGTACCCTGATCTCGCTGGTGGCGTCGGGGGTAGCGGCTACGGTAGGCTACGGCGTAGGTAGCGGGGTGGGCGAGGCCATGGTTCGCCGACTTGTGGGCGACAAAACCGAACGTAAAGCCGGGGCCTGGGTCAAACAAAACGGTTTCTGGTCGATTGTTTTTGCCCGGATGACCCCGTTCATTTCGGGCGATGCCATTAGTCTGGTTGGTGGATTATCGGGTTTATCGTACCCCAAATTTATTACGGCTACTCTGCTGGGGGTGACTCCGTTAACGTTGCTCATCGCGTATTTTAGCCGGAGTCAGGACCTGATGCGGAAAGGCTTTATCGGCCTCACAATTGTAAGTGGGCTATTGTTGCTCGGCTACTGGTTTGGCCGAAGGATCAAGAAAGCCGCCACGCAGGACTAGGTGGCCTGAGTGAATATAAAATACTCAGTACTGGACATTAGATGTTGGATATTAGACATTAGACGTTGGACATTAGACGTTAGACCTCCATATCTAAAGGTAGTAAGTCTAATGTCCAGTGTCTGAAGTCCGAATGTCCAGTACTGAAACTGTACATTGTTCATTATACATTGATTAGTACTTCCCCTCAGTCTGTATGATTCGTTACGTATTTCTCTTGTTGCTCACCACGGTTGCCTGTCGGCAGGGGGCTTCACAACAATCGCCAACAACAACCCGCACTCCCGATACGGCCGGGTACTATCAGACCAAGACCCCCGCTTACGATGGCATCGGGCGGGTGTACATGGGCCGCGAAATTTCGGAAGTGATGGGGCACCTCGGCGCGGGTTGGCTCGAACGTTCGGAGCGACAGCAGGAAGAGCGTACCGATTTGCTGGCGGCCGCTTTGGCCCTCAAATCGACCGATGTGGTGGCTGATATTGGAGCCGGAACAGGCTATTTCAGTTTTCGGCTGGCCCGGCTGGTGCCGCAGGGCAAAGTACTGGCGGTGGATATTCAACCTGAAATGATCGAGTATCTGGAAGCGGGCAAACGCAAAAATAAAGCCCCCAATGTAGAGCCGGTACTGGGCACCATTACCAACCCGAAGCTACCTGCCAACAGCGTAGACCTGGTGCTGATGGTGGACGCGTACCACGAGTTTTCGAACCCGCGCGAGATGATGGAGAACATTGTGCAGTCGTTGCGGCCGGGCGGGCGCGTTGTGCTGGTAGAGTACCGGGCCGAAGACCCCAACGTGCCGATCAAGGAGCACCATAAAATGTCGGAAGCGCAGGCGACTAAAGAAATGAAGGCTGTGGGGTTACGTTTGCTTAAAAACGACAAACGCCTGCCCCAACAGCATATTTTGATCTACGGAAAGGGGGAGTGAAGCCTTACTTATTCTATTCTCCCTTTTATTCTTTACTGTTGGACCGGGCTTCGATTTAGCTTACTCTTCCGGTAGCCATACGAAAAATAAAGCACCAGCCCGATTACGAGCCAAACCACAAAAATGAGCCAGTTGCTCAGGCCCAGCTCGGTCATGAGGTACAGATTGGTCAGGATACCCAGCACCGGTAACAGGGAGAAATTGCGTTGGAAGGCCAGCACCGACAGTACGGCCCAAGTCAGGTAAAACACATACAGCAGAGGCTTCTCGGCCATTGAGCTAAACAGCCATCCGCCCGACAATCCCCAGGCTACTACCCCAATCAGGCCTATCCCAATCAGGTACTTGCCGTTTACATACGGCACTTTAAACTTCGATTGGGCCGAAATGCCCTTGGCGTCGAGGTACAGAATCCCCCCGCACACCATAATAAAGGCAAAAAACGTCCCGACGCTCGTGAGGTCAATGAAAAACTGCATGTCGAGAAACAGCGAGGGCAGTGCTACGAGCAGCCCCGTAACCATGGTTGAGAACCAGGGCGTGCGGTATTTGGGGTGGATGCTCGAGAAAATGGGCCACAACAGTCCGTCACGGCTCATGGTCATCCAGATGCGGGGTTGCCCCAGCTGGTAGGCAAGCAGGGCACTCGTAATGGCTACGACCGCGCTCACCGAGATAATCCCGGCCATAGCATCCACACCTACCTTCTGAAACACGTATGCCAGCGGATCGTCGACGCCCAACTCCTTGTAATTCACCATGCCTGTGAGTACGAGCGTAATAAGTACGTAAAGCACCGTACAGATAACAAGGCAGTAAATCATGGCACGCGGCAGGTCGCGTTGCGGATTGCGGCACTCCTCGGCCGTTGTCGAGATGGAATCGAAACCGATAAACGCAAAAAACACCGACGCTACCCCACTCAGTACCCCGCCCACGCCGTTCGGAGCAAAGGGCGTCCAGTTGGCGGGCTTGATATAAAATACGCCGGCTCCAATTACCAGGGCAATGACGGCCAGTTTAAGCACCACCAGGGCGTTGCTCGCATTGCGCGACTCTTTGATACCAATGTACACAAGAGCGGTAATCAGTACCGTGATTAACCCGGCCGGTAAGTCCATAATTACTTTAAGGCTACCGATGCTGGGAGCGGCCTCGTACGCTGCGGCCAGCACACGCTGGGCATCCGTAGCCGATGCCGCCGACTGCTGCACGGCCTCGTAGGCGCGGGCCGCTGACCCATAATCGCTGGAAAGCCATCCGGGAAAACTGACGCCGAATCCGGCCAGCATCCCCGTAAAATATTCGGACCACGAAATAGCCACGACCATATTCGAAACGGCATATTCGAGAATGAGCGACCACCCGATGATCCAGGCAAAAATTTCGCCGAAAGCCACGTAGGCATAGGTGTAGGCGCTGCCGCTCACGGGCACCGTACTGGCAAACTGGGCGTAACTAAGGGCCGTAAACACGCAGGCAATGGCCGTGAAAACAAATAGTAACGATACCGCCGGACCGCCGTTGAACGAAGCCCGCCCGATAGTACTGAAAATACCTGCCCCAATAATGGCCGCGATGCCCAGCGAGGTAAGGTCGCGGACACCCAGAATTTTCATCATTTGTGAGGAGGCACCGTGTTCGGCTTCGGCAAGAACCGAGTTTACCGTTTTTTTGCGAAAAAGAGAGTTGCTCATAAAGGCAGAGACAGCAACGGAAGGGAGATTTTCTCGTTTAAACGCTAAAAATAGAAATACTTTTTGGATGTCAGACGTTAGAAGCTGGATATTGGCCTTTGTATGCCCAACTTGGGGAGCTACCAGTTCATAGCCTTCAAGGGGCATCCCCGGCTCACCCGTTTTTAGGGCTCATCGGTCGGTTGTCTAATAGCCAGTGTTTTAGCTTTTCAATTCATGTCAATACGCGTTCAGCAGTTAACCAAGCAGTACGATTCGGGGCAGCGTGCCGTCAACGGGATTTCGTTTTCGGTGGAGCCGGGCCAGATTGTTGGCTTTCTGGGCCCCAACGGAGCCGGTAAGTCGACAACCATGAAAGTGGCAACGGGCTACCTGCCGCCCACCGAGGGTACCGTACTGGTGAACGGCTTTGATGTGCGGACAGCCCCGATGGACGTGCGCCGGAGTGTAGGCTACCTGCCCGAGCATAACCCGTTGTATCTGGATCTGTACGTGAAAGAATACCTGCGGTTTTCGGGCGAACTGCACGGCCTCAGGGGGGAAGGGCTCACCCGCGAAATAACCCAGGTGATCGAGCGGGTGGGACTGGGGCAGGAGCAGCACAAACGTATCGGGCAGTTGTCGAAAGGCTACCGCCAGCGGGTGGGTTTGGGGCAGGCGCTGCTGCATAATCCGCCGGTGCTCATCCTCGACGAGCCTACTACTGGCCTCGACCCCAATCAGCTTTCCGAAATCCGGCAGGTGATCCGAGAGGTAGGTCGCGACAAAACTGTTTTGTTTTCGACCCACATCATGCAGGAGGTTGAGGCCCTCTGCGACCGGGTGGTGATTATCAGTGGGGGAGAGCTTGTAGCCGACAGCCCCCTGACCGAATTGCGCGCTCAGGCCGAGGGAGGGCTAACTGTGGTTGCCGAGTTTGAAACCGACCTCGCCGATGCCGAAGCCCTCCAACAGATACCGGGTGTACAAACCGTGGAGCGCATTGCACCGGGGCAGTACCGCATGACAGCCGATTCTGGCACCGATTTGCGGGCGTCGGTATTTCGGCTCGCGGCCGACCGTGGGCTCACACTCGTTGGCCTGCGTCAACAAGCGAGTAATCTGGAGGGAATCTTCCGCGAACTCACGCAGAAGTAAACGGGGGTTAACGTTTCTTTTTGACCGCCTGGCGGCCCAGAGGATTACAGCCGGGCCGACGTATCGGATAAACCGGATTTTCTTCCAACTGAATAAATCCGGTTTATCCTGGAATCCTGTCCAAAACTTTTTTCGCAAGTCTTTCGTATGAACTTATCCTACACTCGTTACAACTGCGCCAGCAGGTACAGGACCGCCATCCGAACGGCCACCCCGTTTTCAACCTGATCGAGAATGATGCTGTGGTGCGAGTCGGCAGCGTCGGAGGTGAGTTCAACCCCCCGGTTTATCGGGCCGGGGTGCATCAGCACAATCGAGCGGTCCAGCTCGTCGAGCATCTGCTTTGAAATCCCGTAGTACAGCGAATATTCCCGTAACGAAGGGAAGTACTTGATCTGTTGCCGTTCCAACTGAATACGCAGTACGTTAGCTACGTCGCACCAGTTGAGAGCCTCGCGTACATCGTGGCTAACGCGCACACCCAGAGCGCTGATGTGTTTGGGAATCAGCGTTGCCGGGCCGCACACCATCACCTCGGCCCCTTGCTTTTGCAAACAGAAAATGTTGGACAAGGCCACCCGCGAGTGGGTAATATCGCCGATAATAGCCACGCGCTTACCGGCTACGTCGCCCAGTTTCTGCTGAATCGAAAACGAGTCGAGCAGGGCTTGCGTCGGGTGCTCGTGGGTGCCATCGCCCGCGTTGACTACGTTGGCCGGAATGTGTTTCGCTAAGTAGTGGGGCGCACCGGGGCTGCTGTGCCGCATCACAATCATATCGACCTTCATGGCCAGAATGTTGTTGACCGTATCGAGCAGGGTTTCGCCTTTCTTGACCGAGGAGCCCGAAGCCGAAAAGTTTACGACATCGGCCGAGAGCCGTTTTTCAGCCAGTTCAAACGAGAGCCGGGTGCGGGTCGAATTCTCGAAGAAAACGTTGGCAATCGTAATGTCGCGCAGCGAAGGGACTTTTTTGATCGGGCGATTGATGACATCCTTAAATTCCTTGGCAGTGGCCAGAATGAGCTGAATGTCGGATTCGGTCAGGTCTTTGATTCCCAGCAGGTGACGCGTACTGAGCGATTGCATAATAATAGAGGGGCGGCAAACGGTTTGGCAAAGATAGCCCGAGGGGCGGGTTAATCCTAAATGCGAACGAGTGAAAGCGCGAAAGAGTGAGCCGCTGGTCAGGTGGTGAAAGACTAGGCCGCCGGGCGGTGAAAGGGTGCAGGCCGCGTTTTGCCGGGCCGCGTTCGGCCGAACGCGGCCCGGCAAAACCAGAATGTTGCCTGGCGTAAAAACGACGAAAGCGTGAAGGACCATCCCTCACGCTTTCGCCATTCACGCAATCACGCAATCACGCAATCACTCAATCGCTCAATCGCTCAAGGCGTCACTACTTTGCCTTGCGATTTGGTTTTCTTAATCGTTACCGGTACGCAAATCTCTTCGGGGCAGGCACAGTTGGCGGTAAGAGCCACCGTCACATCCCGGAAGCAGCCCGTCTGCCGGTCAATTACCCGAACCGTATAGTTGCCTACCGCCAGATTGCTGGCGATAATGCCGTTAGCCGGAATCGAAGCGGCAACCGTAGCTGTAGCGGCATCGAAGCTCGTGCCCGATGAGAGCTGGAACTGGTACCGGCGTACATCGGTGAAGCCCGTAATCTGCAACTGACCGTTAGCCTGTGGGTTCGAACCAACGCAGGTTGGGTTCTGGGTCAGTACCGTGTACAGCGGCACCTCGGTTTCTTCGATTACCACGGGGCAGCAACCCGTTTGCGGGCACTGACCCACCACGCCTTCATTGATTACAACGCGGTACTCACCGGGCAGGGTAGCCGTGAATGAGTTGAGCGAACTATCAGATACGAGCGTAGCCGTTGCGGCACCGGGGGCCGTCAGATACCACTGGTAGCGGCTGTAACCGGCCGGGGCCGACAGTTCGAAGGCGAAGGGCTGACCCTTACATACCTTGTACGGAATGGTGGTACATACCTGCGTATCGTTGTCTTTGCCGGGGATAAACGCCGTGTTGAACGCAACCCCTTCGGCCGTCATGCTCACACTGTAAACAAGCGTAGCCGTAGTGCCGGCTGGCAGGCTCGGTACCGCCCAGTCGCCCCCGTTGAGGGTCTGGGTAAACGTACCGATCGATGCCGTGGCTGAGCCCGGAATAACAACCACACCTGCCGTTGCTGTATCGCTCACGACCACATTGGTAGCGGCCACCGTGCTGGTATTGGTCAGAATCAGGGTGTATGAGACAACATCGCCCAACTGTACCTTGGCACTGCTTACCCGCTTCTGAAGATCAAAAGTAGGTGTAGCTGTGCACGACTGGGGTGCGGTGTAGGTTGCGGAGGTCGACGCGCAACCCGGCAGCGTAGCTGTTACGGTGCGGGTCGAGCCGTCGCTGGGCAGGTTGGTAAATACCGCCGTGCCGGTGTAGCTGTTTAGCCCGCCAGCTACGGCCAGCGTAAAGCTTTGGCTACCGTCGCTGATTGTCATAGTGCCGCCCGTGCCGGTTGAGCCCGTTACCACAACCACCGTCGAGCTGAAGGTGTTGGTGGCCGTCTGACACAGACCCGCCGTTGGGGTGGCCATGAGCGTACAGCTGGTGCAGGTCATTGGGGCCGTAAACGTAGCACTTACCGAAGCGCAGGCCGTACCTGAGAAGGTCGCCGTGGCTACCTTGGTCAACCCATCTGATTGCAGACCGATGGTGGTCAGGCTGATCTCATTCCGGCCTGCCGACAGTGATACCGGTGTGCTGCTGACACCACCTACCGTTAGGGTAACGGTTTGCGGTACAGTCACGTTTTCAACAATCAACAGCGAGGTTGCCGAGTAGGTATTGGTAGCCGTTTGGCACAGGCCAGGCGTCACTGTGAGCGTTGCCGAGCAAACCGGAGCAATCGAGCATGACGCCGGTGCAGTGTACGTTGTCGAGGTCGATGCGCAACCCGGGAGCGTAGCCGTTACTGTGTGCGTAGTGCCGTCGCTAACCAGCCCGTTGAATACAGCCGTGCCGGTAAAGCTGCTCAGGCCACCAGCTACAGCCAGCGTGACGCTGCGGGTGCCGTCGGTAACGGTGAGGACTCCACCGGCTCCGGTCAAGCCGGTCACAACCACTACCGTCGAACTGTAGCTATTGGTTGCCGTCTGGCACAAGCCTGCCGTCGGGATGGCCATGAGCGCGCAGCTCGTGCAGGTCATCGGGGCCGTAAAGGTGGCCGACGTATTGGCGCATGTAGTGCCTGAGAACGTAGCAGTGGCGGTTTTGAGCGCACCGTCCGATGGCAGGTTAGTGGCCACATACACAACGGTGTTGGTACCCGTAGCCGTGAGGCTGAATACCTGCGTCTGACCAGCTACGTTGATGGTCACCGAACGGGGGGCGTCGATGTTCACCGCCGTCAGAACGGCCGTTGCCGAGTAGGCGTTGGTGAGCGTGTTACACTCGCCCGGTGTTACGGCGAGCGTTACCGAGCAAGGGGGCGCTACCGAGCACGAGGCCGGTGCTGTGTACGTATTGCTGACCGATGCACAGACAGTACCCGAGAAGGTTGCCGTAGCAATTTTTACCAGGCCATCCGAAGGCAGATTGCTTACATCGAAGCTCACCTGATTAGTGCCTGCCTGTAATGTAATGGCCTGGCTGCTGACCCCGGCAATCGTAATGGTTACCGTTTGCGGAGTGGTCACGTTCACCACCGTCAGGGTGGCCGTTGCGGAGTAGGCGTTGGTGGCCGACTGGCATAGGCCCGGTGTTACGGCCAGTGTTGCCGAGCAGGGGGGAGCCACCGAGCACGAAGCTGGGGCCGTATAGGTCGCCGTTGACGTGCCGCAGTTGGGCAGGCTGGCCGATACCTGATGCAGCGTGCCGTTAGAGATTAATCCGTTGAAAATACCCACCGCGCTTGTAGTGCTGCCGGTAATCGCAACGGTCTGGCTCAGCACGCCATCAGTCAGTGTGAGCACACCCGCTACCGGGTTGGTCAGGCCTACCGTGATAGTCGAAGAGTAGGTGTTCGTGGCGGGGTCGCATACGCTGACGCGTGAGCTAACCGTGAGCGAACAGGGGGGCGCTACCGAGCACGAGGCCGGGGCCGTGTAGGTTTGGCTAACCGGGGCGCAGGCCGTGTTGGAGAACGACGCCGTCACCGTAAAGGTATTGCCGTTGCTCACCAGACCACTGAAGCTGAAGTTACCCGTGCTACTACCCGCCGGAATCGTCTGAACAAATGCTGGAGAGAAGGCCCCTGAGCTAATCGTCAGGGTTCCGCTTGCCGGTACGTTGACTGTTGCAGCCCGGCCCGTGAGCGTATAGGTGTTTGTAGCCGACTGGCAGAGGCCCGGGGTTACGGTCAGGCTAAGCCCACATACCGGAGCCGGTACAACCGTCAGGCTGAGCGGTACCACGGCCGAACAGTTGAGGGCGTCTGTCACCCGAACACTGAATGAGGTGGTTACGCTGGCCGTTGGGGTGCCACTGATTACACCGGTTGGTGATAGGCTCAGGCCCGCAGGCAGGCTACCACCAACCACGGCGTATGTGTACGAGCTGACACCGCCCGTGGTGGTGAGGGTTTGACTGTAACCAACCCCAACCGTGCCCGATAGTAGGGTAGTGGGGCTAACCGTGAGCGTGGGGCAAACGGTGCAGGTAGCCGGTACGGTGTACGTAGCCGAAGCAGTTCCGCACGACGATGCCGACGACACAATGGTCAGGGTGCGGCTGGCGGGACCGTTGCTGATAAGGCTGGTACCCGACAAGGTAAAGGTAAGCGAAGGCTGACCGGCTGTCACGCTCACCACCGTAGTGGCCCCTGCTGCCGAAATGGTCAGGTTGGTGGCCGGGGTGTTCGTGAAGCTGATGGTACCCGTCAGAGTGTATCCGTTGGTCAGCGTGTTACAGGTTGGCGTTACAGGGCCAACTGTCAGAGCGCAGTCGGTATAGGCCGCATCATAGCTAAAGTTGTTTTCACCGGCCTGACCGAGCGTAAACGTGATAAGACCGGCCGTGTTGGGGTCAGTATCAATCAGGTCAGCGTTGGTGCCGGTGGCTGCGTTCGACTTAACACTCAGATACAGTGTATTGGCCGAGGCCGAAAGTGGGAACGTGAGCGTGTATGTGCCACCCAAAGTAAGTGTGGTCAGGTTGTAAGCAAATCCGGTGGCATTGGTGCCACTTGCGTTCGAGAAGTAGTATTCACCCGTAGCGCTGGTTGTGACCGACACACCCGCTGTGGGCAGACCGGGGCCTTTCAGGTTGACCACAACACCAGCCAGGGCGGGTTCGTTGGCGTCCTGAACCCCGTCGTTGTCGAGGTCGCTCCAGACGCGGTTACCAATCTGAATCGGAGGAATCTCGCAGAATACCTCCAAATCACCCAGACTGGCGGCTTTACCAAACGTAGCCACCTGCTGGGTCTGTGAGGTAAACCCGCCGTCCTGCGAAATAACTTCGTACACGTAGTTAGACGCCCCCGTCACGTTGTTGTAGTAACGTGCACCGGCCGCCCGGAAATCGTTGAATGGGTCAAAAGCCGTACTGACCACCTCGCCCGTGCCCGGCAGCAGTGTAATGCCGCCGACCAGAATCTCCTGGTGGCCACCGTCGGCCGTTGATGAGTTCGGGGTGGCTACCTGTGGGTACATGTCCTGCCAGTAAAATTCAGCGCCACCTGGGCCCTGATCTGGGGTCTGGTTGGTGCCCTGCGACGTAACCGTGATGGGCGTCACACTGTTGGCTGGGATGTTCGTTACAATAGCATTGCTTTCGAGCTGGTACGTGCCATCAGCCCGGCGACCAGCCCGGAGCATATCGCCCGCTGCGGTTGCTTCGTAAACCGCTGTCGTTGAAGAAATGGTCGAGTAGTTGAGGTTACCCCCCTGGTGACCAAAGCGGTCCATCATAGCGATGACCATTTCACCGTTCACGTCGAACTCAATATCGGAGAGCATCGGCTGTGGGCAAATCGTCTGGTCGTAGGCACCCTTCAGGAACGTACTTGGAATGTCGGTCCATTGGTCAATCCAGGGCCGCCAGGTGCCGGGCAGTACGGCAAGTCCGGTGCCTGGGTTAGTACCCCGCGACGACGCATAGCCCCGGGTGTAGGTAAGTGGAAACGAGAGTACCTGCGTAAAGTTACCATCGGCCCCGGCGGGGTCGTGAGCGTACACCAGTGCCGTCAGGTTGCTGGCTGTACCACCCGTTTCAGCCGAACAAACGGCCCCTACATACACCTTGCCTCGGTAGTATTTGGTGGCAAACGGCCGGAGCGTACCACTCACGCAGCCCCCTGTGGGTAAAAGGTGCTTGGTAAACGTAGTAGGCTTAGTGGCCGGTACGCCAATAGGCAGCTCGTACAGAGCCTTGTCGAAGAGGTTCATCACCCACAGGGTGCGCTCATCGTCTGAAATATCAATATCTCCCAACGACATTTTGCCCACCAGATCAAAGGCGGCTGCGTCGTAGTTGGGCGTAAACTTATTCACGGGCAGAGCCGTCAGGGCGCGTGGGTCGGTACCAACCGGAATACCCAGGTCGGTGGTCAGGTTCACGAAAGGAACAATTGTGCCCGATGCGCTGGTTGGGTTGGTCACGTCAATTTTGTAGATCTGACCGGGGCCACCCGTACCGAAACCTGAGTGGCGCTTCATAAAGGCAGCGGCAAACAGTGAGTTGGTGGTGCGCTGATAGGCCAGGCCCCAGGTAGTACCAATACTTCCTTTGGAGAGGTAGGTATTCCGGCCGGTATTGGTGCCATCATACTGCCAGCCTACCATCCAGTTGTCGTTGGCCGGGTTGTTGGTCAGAGAGCTGGGTTTGGTGGGGTCACCGTTGGTGTAACAGGACGTGGCTAGATAGGGATTCTGGACCCCGCAGTAGTTCGGGGGGTAGTTGATCCCGAGGTTAACCCCCGTATTCCCACCGACGACGAACTGAACCGAGGTTCGGCTGTTGGTCCCCCGGAAACTCTCATAGTCGCCCGTGACTAAGTTGGTAAATTCAACCCGGTAGGGGTTGGTATTACCAACGTTGATCGTGTACGAACCAACGGAGTTTGTGGTTGCGGAGATGGGGGCACCGCTACTGGGGTAAGCAGTGACAACAACGCCCGGTACACCTGGCTCTCCGTACGCATAAGTACCGGAGGTAGGAATAGCCGCATAAATCCCGTTCGAATCAAAATCCCGGTACACTGTTCCGGTAATCGTTTGGGCTTGCGCCCCACCAGCGATTAACAGAACCAGAACTACGGAAAAAAAGAATCGATGGGCTGGTAGCTGAGAAAATAGTACGTATAATTTTTTCATGACCCATTAATGTGAGATGCAGTTTGATCAGCAACTCTGCCAATTGACTGCAAACCAGCAACTATAAGACCATGCAAAAAATGAATGAATTTATATGTTTTTATTTGAGTAATTATCTATTACTTTTATAGACCCTATAAATTATTTATAAGTAATTGTTTATGAGTACTGTGCATTATTTCCGGCGCTAAAGTAAGTATATCAGAGGGCTAAAAATTAATGCGGTATAAATACATAGTTATTTGCCGTTTGCCAGAAAATAAATCTCAAAAAAAGTTACAGACTGTGCTCCAAAAACTATGCCATCGTCATGCATTACATATAAGAAACAAGGTGAGTTGATGACAAAATGCGTTTCCCAAACGAGTTGATTTGTTTACTAACGTTCATATTTTGGTAGATAAAGAAATGCTTTTGCGGGATTAGATACAGATGTAATTCAGGTGACTGAATAGAGGTAATATATCTATATCTGTTCCTGAAAGTTTGCGTATTTATAAGTAAAAACTGTGCCAGCAACAGGCGTGTGTTGTGTTATTTCTTACTTAATGAAAAGTGTCCTTTTAATTTTCTGATAATAAGCTGTAAGTGAGTAGAAAACGGTAATGGCTCTGATCCTCGTAGTTGATAGCGAGAACCAGAGCCATTGGTTAAATAACAACCTAAAATAAGGTCTGTGGATTCAGTGTCGGCTTCTTATTTTTCAACCGACAGCCGAGCGGCCGTGATGGGCAAACACTGAGTTGGTGGGCAGGCACAGGTGTCGACGAGGGCTACTGTCACATCGCGGAAGCACCCCAACGCCCGATCGGTAATGCGAACCGTGTAGTTGCCAACCGCCAAATTCGTGGCTAATATCCCGTTGGCGGGTACGGCCGTAACGGGTGTTGCCGAGGCTCCATTGAAACTAGTTGCGGCTACATATTGATAATCGTAACGGGTGCCCGCATTAGTGCCCAGGCCAGCTACCTGAAGCTGTCCATTGGCCTGCGGTGTGGCCCCGGTGCAGGTTGGGTTTTGGGTCTGAATCGTAAAGAGGGGTACCTGTGTTTCCTCAATCACGAAGGGGCAACAGGGCAACTGACCACAGGGGTTTACCAGTCCATTGTCGATCACAACGCGGTACTCGCCGGGTAGAGTAGCTGTAAATGAGCTAAGTGCACCGTCGGCTACGAGGGTAGCCGTGCTGGAGCCGGGGGCAGTTCGGTACCATTGATAACGCGTAAACCCGCCCGTAGCATTCAACGGAATCGCCACCGATTGCTCGCTGCAAACCTGGTACGGCACCGTGGTACAGACCTGTACCTCCTCGTCGGGGATTGATGCCATGTTGACCAGGACTCCGGCGGCTGTCAGGCTCGCGCTGTACACAAGCGTAGCGGTTGCACCGGCGGGTAAGCTCGCCAGCGTCCAGTCGCCACCGCTGAAACTGGGTACGAAACTCCCGGCCGAAACCACAAATGAGCCGGGTACGGGGCTGATACCGGTGCCCAAAACATCATTCACAACTACCCCCGTTGCGGCTACCGGGCCTGTGTTCGATACCGTTACGGTGTACGAGACCACATCGCCCCGTTGCGCCTGGCTCGCGCTGACGGTTTTGGTCAGCGATAGACTGGGACCAGCCAGACAGGCCGCCGGGGCCGTGTACATGGCTACGGCACTGCCGCAGTCGGGTAGGGAAACCGTGACCGTGCGCGAACCCGTACCTGCCACAAGGCCCGTGAGAGCATACGCAACCGAAGTAGCCCCGGCCGGGATGGTGAGGGTGGTCGACAGGAGCCCGTCGGTAAGGGTTGCCACGCCAGCTACGGCATTAGTGAAACTAAGAATACCGCTTACCGCATACGCATTGGTTTGCGGATTGCAGGTGCCCGCCGATGCCGTGAGGGTCAGGGCGCAGGGGACGGCGCTGTACCCGACGTCGAACGAATGGTTGGTTTGCCCGGAATCAGTGGTTGAGAACGAAAGGACGCCACTCGCCGGGGCGTCTGAATCGATATGGTCGGCACCTGCGTTGGCGGGGGCGAGGGCTTTACCGGCGGTGTACGTCGGAAACGTAAGCTGGTAGGCGGTTTGGGCAGTCAGGGCGGTGAGGCCGTAAATCGCGCTGGCGGTAGAGGTACCGCTGCCCGACGAGAAATAATACGTACCGTTGGCGTCGGTGGTAGCCGTAGCAATGGGTGTTCCCGAACTGGTGCTGAGGGTAACGCTTACACCGGCAAACCCGGCTTCGCCCGCATCCTGAATTCCATCCTGGTCGGTGTCGTCCCAAATCCGGTTGCCAATCTCGATCGGGGCCACCTCGGTCTGTACCTCCACGTCGCCCAGACTGATTCCCTTGGAGAACGTGCCGGTGTTGGGTGTAGTCCCCGAGTTTCCCGTCCAGAACACTTCAAATGCTTTGTCGCGCTGCCCGGTGGTATTATCGAACCAGGCCAGCCCGAACGAATCGAAGCCGAAGGGGTCGTACACGGTTGAGACCACATCGCCAGTGCCCCACAACATACCGAGGCCACCCAGCGCGGTTTCGCGGTGCGAGGTACCCAGTTTTTCGTCGTGATAAAATTCACCCCCGCCGGGGCCTTCGCCGTTGAAAGCGCCAGCGGTAGCAGCCTTGGCGCTGCTGGGGCCTTCTTTGCCGCCCGATTCGAGTTCCCAGGTGCAGTCGCTGCGTTTGTAGGCCCGCAGAATATCACCCCCGGTGATAGTCATGAAGAGCTGGCTATCGTTCGCAATTGGGCTGAAATTCCACCAGCCACCCTGCAAACCCGCCCGGTCGATGAAGCCCAGAACGAGGGAACCATCGGTATCAAATTCAAGGTCCGATAGAATGGGTTGCGGCCAGTTGACCACCTCGGTACCCTGTACCAGCTTGCTCCAGTCGTTGGTCCAGCCAAACCAGCCAGTACGGGCGCTGCCGTTGGCCCGGAAGCCGTCGGAAACACCCCGCCCGAAGTCGAGCGAATGACTCAGCCGGGCGGAGAAAGTACCCGCTGTACGGTCCAGTTCGTAGATGGTAAAGCTCAGATCGCCCGAATTCTGCGAAATAGAAGCATCGCACACAACCCCGATGTAGGCCTTACCCCGGTAATAATCGATACCCCACGGTCGGGGGGTACCCGTAGCCGCATTGCAGGGTTTCGGAATGGCCCACGACCGAATTTTAGTGGCCCGGTTGGCGGCCGTTGGCGCTACGGGGTTGGCCGGGTCGGTTAGGTCGATTTCGTACAGACGGCTGTCGTACAGGTTCATGACGTACAGGTACCGTCCATCGTCGGAGATGTCCAGGTCACCAAACGAGACCCGGCCTACCTGCGCCAATGCCTGCGCGTCTTTCTCGCCCGAGTCGAGGTTGGTGCCCAGGCCCCGCTCGGTGTTCGACCCGATCACGGGACTGTACGCAACCTCCGGCCCTGCCACGGTTGCCCCCGCGTACGTGCCCGACCCTCGCGTGGGAATGCCCAGGGCGTCGAAGTCAAGGAAGTTGGTTACGCCGTTGGTAGCGGGTAACTGCACCGCGGGGTCGATCAGGTAAATACCCCCTGAGCCGAGCGGCCCCAGCCCCGTATGGCGTTTCAGTACGGCGGCCGTAAACACCCGCCTGGCCTGTTTGGAGTAGGCGATGCCCCAGGTAGCGCCAATTTGGCGGGAGTTGGCGTAATGGGCCGGGGCGGGGGCGTTGTTGCTTACGGGGTTGTAATCAACGCCCACAAACGCATCGGCATCACCTACATTGCCCAGGCCAGTATTGTTGCCGCTCACGTAACAAGACGTAAACAATTTGGGATTGGCCAGCCTTGGCGACGCGTATTCGTGCGGGGAAGCAATGGCGAAATGGGCCACGCCCGGCGACGATATAAACTGCACCGCTGAGCCATAGTTGGCCCCGCCCCCGGCTGGAAAATCGAGCTGATTGTTCAGGCCGCATACCTGCGCTACCGCACCCGGAATTGAGAACTCGACCCGAACCGGCCCTGTGCACCCGGAAAGGGCGTAGTTGTGCCCATTGCCATCGGCCGTCGTGCCCGTTGTGACCGACGCACAGAGTACATTGGTGGTGTTGTAAGCCTGCACCACAACTCCCCCGACGAGTGGCTCGGTTGGTTGCCGCACGCCATCGCCGTTGTAGTCACGAAACACCTGCCCTGTCACCTGCCCCTGTGCCGAAAAGGCGCCCAGCCCGAAGCAGAGCAAAAGTCCAACGAAAAGCCCAGGGAAAGGCCGTTGGGGGGCTTCGTCGTGTGGCTCAATCGGCCACTTCAGAGGCATCCATGAGATTGTAAAAAGACGCATAGAACGGTAGCGTTCGGAAGCTGGCAAAGCCAACCCCGGATATAAGACTATGATGGAATCAAGAGCTATTCGATTGATTCGGCGATAGCAATAAGTGCGCCAGTATGAGGCAGTTAGACGACTAATGATCCGTTGGATTTAGATTTATAGAGAAAATGTGTAAGGTGTTCTATGTTGATTATCAATGAATTGCATTTGTGTCTGTACGGTCGAATACGGAATAGTTAGGCGGGTGATTATACGTTCGGGTAGGGGTTGCAGGAGGAGCAACGGGGCTCTGTGCGAAGGGTCTTCAGGAGCGGGGAGAGGGTACGCGAAGGGGTGTTCTGAAATAAGCCTTAATACAGTACAAACTTAGTGCCGAAGTATGCTCAAATTCGCGTAATTGTAAACCTGTGCCCCTTGGGGCGTCAAAACCCACTTCACATTCTTGCTGAATGAACAGACGACATTTTATCAAAAGCTCATCGGCCGTTAGCCTGGGGGCTACCTCGTTGGCGATGGCTGCCTGCGGAGCCGACAAACCGGCCCAAACCGAAACAAAATCCACTTCGTTTACCGACGACTTTGTGCTGAATGAGGTGACTGTGAGTGAACTACAGAAAAAGATGCAGGCTGGCGAGTACACCGCTGCCGACATCACCAAACTGTATCTGGACCGGATCGAGGCCATCGACCAAAATGGGCCGGGCCTGAAGTCGGTGATCGAAGTAAACCCGGATGCCCTGACGATGGCGGCCACGCTGGACGAAGAACGCAAGGCTGGTAAAGTACGTGGCCCGCTGCACGGCATTCCAATTTTGCTCAAAGACAACATCGACACGGGCGATCAGATGAGCACCACGGCGGGTTCGCTGGCGCTGAAAGGCCACAAGGCCGCCAAGGATGCGTTTGTGGCCGCTAAGCTCCGGGCGGCTGGGGCTGTAATCCTGGGTAAAACCAACCTGAGCGAGTGGGCTAACTTCCGCTCAACCCGGTCGAGTAGCGGCTGGAGTAGCCGGGGTGGGCAAACCCGCAATCCGTATGTGCTCGACCGGAGCCCGTGCGGGTCGAGTTCGGGCTCAGGGGCAGCCGTGGCCGCTAACCTGTGCGCTGTGGCCGTGGGTACCGAAACCGACGGGTCGATTATTGCGCCATCCTCGTTTTGCGGCCTGGTAGGTCTCAAACCGACCATCGGTCTGGTGAGCCGTACGGGTATTATCCCGATCTCTAAAACGCAGGATACCGCCGGGCCCATGACCCGTACTGTAACCGACGCAGCCATTTTGCTCGGGGCAATGGTCGGGGCCGACCCGGCCGATGCCGTTACGGCCCAAAGCGCCGGAAAAACCGAATCGGATTATACCCGGTTTCTGGACGCGGGCGGGCTGGCCGGTAAGCGCATCGGGGTCGAAAAGTCGTTTCTGACCGGGCACGAGGGGGTGGTTGGTCTGTACAAAGAGGCCATCGAAACGCTGAAGAAACAAGGGGCTACCGTGGTCGAGGTCGATTTGCTCAAGCTCACCCGCGAGATTGGCGGGGCTGAGTACACGGTGCTGCAATATGAGTTTAAAGATGGTCTGAACCGGTACCTGGCAACGGCCGGGGCGGGCGTAAAATCGCTGGCCGATGTGATTACCTTCAACCAAAAAAATGAGGCCGAAGCCATGCCATTCTTCAAGCAGGAAATTCTCGAAAGTAGCGAAGCCAAAGGCGACCTCAGCAGTAAAGAGTACACCGATGCCTTAGCCAAAACGCTCGGAACGCGGCAGATCATCGACAAACTCATGGCCGATAACAAGCTGGATGCCATTTGCGGCACGAGTATTGGCTACGCGGGCTGCATTGATCTGGTCAACGGCGACTACGATACGGGCTTCTACTTCTGCCCACCGGCGGCTATGGCGGGCTACCCGCACATCACGGTACCCATGGGCATGGTGCACGGCTTGCCGGTTGGCTTCTCGCTCATCGCGGGTGCCTATCAGGAAGGCGCACTGCTTCGTTTGGCCTATGCCTACGAACAGGCCTCTAAAAAACGTACCCGGCCGGTGTTTAAGCCGTCGCTGATTTAATGGGTGATTGAGTGAATGAGCGATTGAGAGAAAGTGCATTCTACACATTATTCACTCAATCGCTCAATTACTCATTCGCTCATTATAATCCCTTCCCAAGCGACTTGGTTTTCTTGATCGTTATGGGCACGCAGATGTCTTCGGGACAGGTGCAATTGGCCGTGAGGGCAACGGTGACATCGCGGAAACAACCCGTCTGTACATCGGTGATCCGAACGGTGTAGTTGCCTTCGGGCAGGTTGCTCGCCAGAATACCATCGGCGGGCAGGGCCGTTACCGAAGTCGGTACGGCCAGGGCTCCATCGAAGCTGGTGCCTGCCGAATACTGGTAGCTGTAACGGGTACCTGCATCGGTGCCCAGACCCGTAACCTGCAACTGACCATTAGCTTGTGGGGTTGAGCCCAAGCAGGTCGGGTTGCGGGTCAGTACGGTAAACAACGGCACCTGCGTTTCCTCGATCACAAACGGGCAGCAGGTCGACTGCAGGCATCCGCCCGCAATCCCTTCATCGATTACCACCTGATACTCGCCGGGCAAGGTTGCCGTAAACGAGTTGAGCGTACCGTCTGAAACGAGCGTAGCGGTGGTGGCACCGGGCGCTGTGAGGAACCACTGATAGCGGCTGAAACCGGCCGGAGCCCCCAGTCGAATGCCGAAGGGTTGCCCCGCACATACCCGATACGGTATTGTGGTGCATACCGATGCGTCCTGACCCGGAATCGACGCCGTGTTGGTCGATACACCCTCGGTGGTGAGGCTGGCGCTGTACACGAGTGTAGCCGTAGCCCCTGCGGGCAGGCTGGCAATTGCCCAGGTACCTCCACCCATGCCGGGCGTAAAGCTACCCGCCGAAACCGATGCGGAACCCGGCACAATCAGTACCCCAGCCGACGCCGTATCGCTAACTACGATACTCGTTGCCGAGACCGGCCCCGTGTTGGCCAGCGTGACGGTGTACGAGACCACAGCCCCCAGCGTTGTCCGGTTGGTGCTGACCGCCTTGGTCAGTACCAATGCAGGCTGGAGCGGGACAAACCCGGCATCGACGCTGGTATTGGCCTCACCCGCTGTTAGCGTCACTGGTGCCGAAATACCCGTGGGGTAGGTAGTAGCCGTGAAGCCGTCGGGAGTCGTGAAGCTCACCGAGTAGGGTACGCCGGGCGTCAGACCCGTAAAGCTGTAGGTGCCGTCGGGGTTCGTAACGGTGCTGGCTACCACGGTGCCGTTGCTGACGAGCGTCACCGTGACACCCGCGAGGCCCGGCTCACTGTTGTTTTGAATCCCATCGCCATTGGTATCAACAAACGTCTGGTCGCCGAGGCTTGCCAATTGGCCAATGGGTACAGCAACTTCATCCCGGTTATCGGTTAGGTCGGAATCAATCAGCAAGGGCCCGTTGAGGTCTTCGGTTGGCGTGAAGGCTTCCACTACGGCGATGTTATTGAGCGACGTTCCGGTGAAGTTGGGGTTCAACATGGCCGTCAGGGTCAGGCTTGTGGTGCCCCCCGAGGCCGAAAGCGGTCCCGCTACCAGTGCACTCAGACTATTGGCCGTGGTACTGGCGAAGCCCGTACCACTCACAAACTGGAGACCGGTGGGCAACTGATCAGTAATTCTGAGATTGTACACCGGCCGGTTCGAGTTGTTTGTCACCGTTATCTCGTACGTGATAAGGCTGCCGGGGAAGTACGGCCCTGTGCTCACTATAGTTTTCGTCAGATTCAGATCGTACACCGGGATGCTGTTGAACCCGGCATCGAGCGTATTATTCGACTCACCCGATGCGAGTGTCACCGACCCCGAAATGCCCGTGGGGTAGGTAGTGGCCGTGAAGCCGTTGGGGGCCGTGAAGCTCACCGAGTAGGGTACGCCGGGCGTCAGACCCGTAAAGCTGTAGGTGCCGTCGGGGTTCGTAACCGTACTGGACACCACGGTGCCGTTGCTGACGAGCGTCACCGTGACACCCGCGAGGGCCGGCTCACCGGTATCCTGCGTACCATTCTCGTTCAGGTCAACAAACACCTGATCGCCGAGGCTGGCTGGCCGGTAGAAGCCCGCATCCAGGGTGTTGTTTGTTTCGCCACCCGTCATGGTTACCGGTTGACTCAGGCCCGTGATTGGGTCGGGGTCTGAGTCGGTTACGTCATTACCGGTGTTGGCAACCGTGCTGGTGAAGCCAACGGGTGCATCGAACCGTACCTGATAGGCTACGCCCGGTGTCAGGCCCGTGAAGCTGTACAAGCCCCCCGCGTTGGTGGTTGTGGTGGTCAGCACCACGCCGTTCTGGAGTAGGCTCACTGTTACGTTCGAAATGCCCGGCTCGCCCGAATCCTGCTGTCCGTTGGCGTTCAGGTCTTCCCACACAAAATTACCCAGGGCGGCAAACTGCACTGGCTGAATGGTGGCGATGGCCGTATCGTCTTCGTCGGGAGCAACGGCCCGGTTGCCCGGTGTTGAGTCCACATCGTCGTTACTGGTAGAGGTGATCTCTGCCTGATTAGTCAGGGCTGTCGACGTGCCCGTAGCCAGGGTGTAGGCTACCGTCAGCGTGACGCTTTGACCCGGAGCCAGGGCCGCCACCGTAGCCGATGCTACCCCGCCCGTACTGGTGAAATCGGGCGAGTTGGCCGCCGAGAAGCTCAGTTCGGCGGGTGGGGTGTCGGTAATAAGCGTGTTGAAGGCCGTCAGTTCGCCTTCGTTCGTGAGCGTGATTCGGTACGTGATCAGGCTACCCGGCAACAGCGGGGTGGGCGCACTTACCACGGCTTTGTTCAGCGCCAGGTCGAAACGTAGCGGGTAGAATCCGGCGTCCAGCGTCGGGTTGTTTTCGCCGGGGCTGAGCGTCAGTGAGCTGGTAATTCCGTTGATGACGTCGCTATCCGTCGTGTCGTCGCCCCCCTGATTGGCGGGCGATGCCGAGAAGTTGGCCGGTGCGGCAAAGCTCACCGAGTACGGCACCCCCGGTATCAGCCCCGTGAAGTTGTAGAAACCGTTGTCGTCGGTCGTGGTGGTGGCTACAGCGGTCCCATTACGGACGAGGGTTACGGTCACGTTCGGAATGCCCGGCTCGTTTGTATCCTGCACACCATCCCGATTGGTATCACTCCAGACGAAGTTACCCAGCGAGGCCGGGCTGAAGAAGCCCGCATCAATCGTGGCGTTGTTTTCGCCGGAGGTCAGCGTGACTGGATTCGTAATGCCCGTGGGGTAGGTAGTAGCCGTAAAGCCGTTGGGAGCCGTAAAGCTTACCGAGTAGGGTACGCCCGGTGTCAGACCCGTAAAGCTGTAGGTGCCGTCGGGGTTCGTAACGGTGCTGGCCACCACGGTGCCGTTGTTGATTAGGGTAACGGTCACACCGCTCAGAGGCAGATCGCCCGGCGACGGGGTTCCGTTCTGATCGTTGTCCGCAAAGACATAATCGCCGAGGCTGGCGGGCCGGTAGAAACCCGCGTCGATTGTGGGGTTCACCTCACCGGGGGCCAAGGTTACGCTTGCTGTCCGGCCCGTGAGAGGGTCGGCGTTGCTGTCGCGGCCCGTATCGCTGCCGGCATTGGCCACGGTAGCGGTAAAGCCCGCTGGTGCGCCAAACTCAACTACGTAGCCGATACCCGGTGTGAGGCCCGTAAAGCTGTACAGCCCGTTGGCGTTTGTCTGCGTGGTAGCCACCGCGCTGCCGTTGGTGTAGAGGGTCACGGTAACGCCACTGATGGGTGGCTCGCCCGCATCCTGCACGCCATTGGCATTGAGATCTTCCCAAACAAAGTCGCCGAGCGAGGCAGCATTAACGCGACAGTCGAGCGTGGCCGATGCCGTTGCTGTGCAGCTGTTCAGCGTGGCCGTGAGCAAGACTGTCTGACCGCTCGGAATCCCCGTAACCTGGTTCCCCGTCACCGTGCCGACATTGGCCATGACTAACGCCCCGGCTGTTGCCGTAAAGTTCACGGTGTAGGTGGAGAGGCCGTTGCAGGTGAGCGTTGTGATAGCGACCGAGGGCAGGCCCTGCACCGTCAGTACGGCGTTGGACACGGCTGAGCACCCGTTGGCGTCGGTCACCGTCACCGAGTACGGATACGTACCGGCTACGGGTGGTTCTACCACAATCTGGTTATTGGCAACCGTCAGGATGTCGGTTCCGCTGAAGCTATAGAGCGCGTTGGCCGGTGCTCCGGTGGCTACGAGGGTAGCCGAGGTGCCTGCACAAATCGAAGCCGACGACAGGCTAACCTGCGGGCTGCTGTATTTGAACACCCGACCCTGTGCGGTAGCCGTACACCCAACGGCGTCGGTAACCCGAATGGTGTACAAAAACTCACCGGTCCCAACGGGCGTCACCACAAATACGTTGTCGGTGGTTGAGGTGGGGTTCGTGATACCGGGGCCGCTCAGGAGGTAGCTTTCTCCGCCACTGTTCGAGGCTGTGAGCGTGGCCGAGGTGCCCTCGCAGATGGAGGCCGACGAGAGCGTGGCCGTTACGGGTGGGTAGAATGTGACCGTGGCTGTGGTGATAGCTGTGCAGCCGTTGGCATCGGTTACCCGAACGTCGTACAGGTATGTGCCCGGCACCGTGGCCGCCACCACAGCGGTATTGCCCGAGGTCCTTACAATGCCCGAACCGCTAAAGACGTACGAGGTGCCGCCGGTGGCCGTCAGCGTAACCGACTGCCCAAAGCAAACATTAGCTGAATTGACCGTAGCCGTAACGGCTGGGTTTACCGTGACGGTTGCGTTGCTAATGGCCGTACACCCGTTGGCGTCGGTCACCGTTACTGAGTACGGATACGTGCCCGGCAGGTTGGTGGCTACGGCAAGGGTGTTGGCTGTTTGGCTCAATGCGCCTGTGATGCCCGGCCCGCCGAAGAGATACGTACTTCCAGGACCCGCGCCCATTGCCGTGAGAGTGGTTGGTTCATCCAGACAGACCACGAGCGATGAGAGCGCCGGGGTTGGTGCCGCCCGTTCAACAATCGTTGCGGTGGCTACGGCCGAGCAACCGTTGGCGTCAGTCACCGTCACCGAGTATGGGAATGTGCCGCTACCGGCGGGTATATTGACCGCCACTACGTTGGCCGTTGTGCTGCCGGTGATTGTCAGGCCGGGGCCGCTGAACTGGTACAGAGTCCCGCCGGTAGCAGTCAGGCTCACGGGGGCACCGTCGCAGATCGAGACGGACGATAGCGTGGCCACCACAGCGGGGTTGACCGTGAGGGTTGCCGTGGTCACGCTGCTGCATCCGGTGTTACCGTCGGTCACCGTTACGGAGTACACAAAGCTGCCCGCGTTGGTGGTGGGCACGCTGAGGGTGTTGGCCGACGTAGTGCCTGTTGTAACGCCCGGCCCGGCAAACGCATAAGTGCTGCCCGGTGTGCCACCCGTTACTGTGAGGGTAGCCGGTTGGTTGAGGCAGACCGTCAACGATACCAGGCCGACCATCGGCAGATTATTTACGGTGAGTATCCCGTTGGCAATGGCCTCACAACCGGCCCCGTTGAGTACCGTGACGGAATAGGGGAACGTGCCAGCCGTGGGAGTTGCTACGGTGAGCGTGTTTGTATCGACACCCGTAATGTTCGGGCCGCTAAACGCGTAGCTACTGCCGCCCGCTGCAATCAGTTGGGCCGACTCACCCACGCAGACCGTGGCCGACGATAGAGTAGCGAGCGGGGCTAATTGCTCAACAATAGTACCGGTGGCTACCGCCGAACAGTTGAAGCTGTTGGTGGCGGTTACGGAGTACAGGAACGTGCCCGACCCGGCCGGTAACTGTACCGTAAGGGTGTTGGCCGTGGTGCTGCCCGTAGTCGTAACGCCCGGCCCGCTGAAGGCGTAGGTGCCGCCAATGCCCGCGCCGGTAGCCGTCAGTAAGGCGGGTTGCCCTTCGCAGATCGAAACCGACGATAGCGTAGCCGTAACGGCTGGGTTTACCGTGAGGGTTGCTGTAGTCACGCTGCTGCACCCGGTGCTGCCGTCGGTCACGGTCACGGAGTACACAAAGCTGCCCGCGTTGGTGGTGGGCACGCTGAGGGTGTTGGCGGATGTAGTGCCTGCCGTAACGCCCGGCCCGGCAAACGCGTAGGTGCTGCCTCCGGTGGCCGTGAGCGTTGCGGGTGCGCCCTGGCAAACCGTCAGCGACGATAGTGTTGCTACGGGTAAGGGGTTAACCGTCAGAAGGGCCGATGCCGTGCTGCTGCATCCGGTAGTCCCATTGCTCACCGTGACAGAGTACGGATAGGTGCCCGGTGCGGAGGGTGTTTCGATGAGGAAATTGGCCGTTTGGTTACCCCCGCCGAAATTGAACAGGGTGCCGCCTGTGGCCGTCAACGTGGCCGATTCGCCGATACAGATGCGCGCGTTCGATAGGGTCAGCCCGGCGATGATCGACGCATTGACCGTAACCGTGGTGGTCGCTACGGCCGAACAGCCTGAGGCATTGGTCACCGTGACCGAGTAGGGGAATGAGCCCGCGCTGCCCGGTGTCACAACGAACGTGTTGCTTACTGTAATGCCCGTACCGAAGTTGTACCCGGTACCACCTGTGGCGGTCAGAGTCACCGACCCACCGGAGCAGATCGACGCGCTGGAGGGCGTCAGCGTGACTACAGGAAGCGCATTAACTGTAACATTGGCAGTAGCTACGGCCGCACAACCCTGGGCATTCACCACTGTGACCGAATAGGGGAATGAGCCTACACTGCCTGGCGTCACTACAAGCGTGTTGCTCGCCGTAAGCCCCGTGCCAAAGTTGTACCCGGTACCGCCTGTTGCCGTTAAGGTCACCGACTCGCCGAGGCAGATGCCCGTGCTCGATGCAGTAAGCGTTGGCGAAGGTACCGGATTGACGGTCAGCGTAGCAGTAGCCAGGGCTGTACAACCCGATGCATTGCTTACGACCACCGAGTACGAATAACTGCCCGCCGTGGCTGGGCTGGCTACCAGTGTGTTGCCCGTTGTGAGCCCTCCACCGAAGTTATACAACGTACCCCCCGTGGCCGTCAGCGTAACCGACTGCCCGACGCAGATGCTTCCACTCGATAGGGTGAGTGTTGCCGTAGGTGGGGCGTTGACTGTAACCGTGGTGTTGGCAACGGCCGAACAGCCCAGTGCGTTGGTCACCGTGACCGAGTAGGTAAATAGGCCCGTGGTGGTCGGGGTTACTACGGTTGTATTGCTCGCAGTGGTGCCGCCCCCAAAGTTGTAAGGCAAGGTGCCTGAGCCTCCGCTGGCGGTCAGCGTTGCCGATTCGCCGAGGCAGAGGGTGGCGGGTGATGCGAGCAGATTGGCAACTGGTAACACATTGACCGTCAGAATATCGGTGGCTACGGCCGTGCAACCCTGTGCGTTCGTGACCGTGACCGAATAGGGGAACGTACCAGCCGTTGGAGTCGGCACAATCAGGCTGTTTGAGGCTGTAGCGCCCGAACCGAAGTTGTACAGCGTACCGCCCGTGGCAATCAACGTGGCCGACCCTCCTACGCAAACCGTGGGTGCGCTCAAGGTGGCTGTTGGGGCCTGATTTACTGTTACGGTGCCCGTCGCCAGAGCAGTACAACCAGCCGCATTGGTTGCTGTAACCGAGTAGGTAGTTGTTGTATTAGGGCTGACAGTGAGTGTGTTGCCTGTGGTCTCGGCACCGTTCGAGAAAAGGTAAAAGGTGCCGCCGGTGGCCGTGAGGGTAGCCGCACCGTCGGGGCATATCGTGGCCGACGAGAGGGTGGCTATGGGCAACGCATTCACCGCTACGCTCACACTCGCTACTCCGTCGCAGGTGCCGCCCGTAAGCGTCACGCTGTATAGGCCCGCGTTGGCGGCCGTTGCGTTCGGGATAGTCACAGTGGCGGTGTTGGCCGTAAAGTTGTTCGGCCCGCTCCAGATATACTGACTACCCCCGGCCGTAGCGCGTAGCTCAATCGTTTGCCCCGCGCAAACAGGCGAGTTGCTAACGGCCGTGATGGCGTCGGGTGGCGAAATGGTGACGACTGCTGATGCCGAGGCCGCGCAACCCGTCGATGCGGTGCAGGTTACGGTGTATGACTGAACCAACAGAGCGGATACGCTCGCCGGAGCCTGCACCAGAATCGAGCTGGCGGTTGAACCCGTCGACCATAGCAGGGTACCGGTGCAGCTCAGGGCCGTGAGGGTTGTGCTGCCGTTCTGGCAAATGGCTACGCTCGATGGGGTGATGCTGACCACCGGGGTGGGGTTCACGGTAACGATAGTCCCGGCAATGCCGAAGCAACCCGTTGTGCCGTTGGTGGCCGTCACGGTGTAAACGGTCGTCTGGAGGGGGCTTACTTCAAACTGACCCGTTGTGGACACCTGTCCGTCGCTTAGTTCGTACGAAGTCGCACCGGGCGCGTTGGCTGTCAAGGTGACTGATGTGGGGCCTGAGCATTTGTCAGGGCTACTGGGAATGAGCGTCACCACTACGGCCGGGCTTACCGTGACGGTGGCGTTGGCAACGGCCGTACAGCCAAGGCCATTGGTAGCTACCACCGAATATGCGTACGTGCCTGCCGTACTGAGTGTAGCAACGGCTTCATTGCCAAAAATAGTCAGACCAGAGCCACTGAAGTTGTAGTTGACTCCTCCGCCTGCTGTGAGGGTTGCCGAGCTGCCCGGACAGATGGTTTGTGACGAGGGCGTCAGGGTCGCGGTGGGTTGCGGGTTTACCGTGAGCGTTGTTGTAGTCAGGGCGGTACAGCCCGCGCTGTTGGTGACCACTACCGAGTAGGCATAGGTGCCGGGGGTACTGGTTGGCACTACGGCGGTATTGCCAGTGGCCGTCAGGCCGGGGCCGCTAAACGTGTAGGTGCCGCCCGTGCCTGCTCCTCCGGCCGTGAGGGTTGCTGAGCCTCCCGCGCAGATAGCCGACGCTGATGCCGTCAGGGTGGGCGTGGGTACCGGATTCACCGTGACGGTGGTCGCGGCTACAGCGGTGCAGCTGGTAGCCCCGTTGCGTACCGTCACGGAGTAGGTTGTGGTGGTGCTGGGCGACACTACCCGGTTGGGATCGGCGCCAAACGCACCAATAAAGCTGTATTCGGTACCGCCCGATGCCGTCAGCGTGACCGACGCACCCGCGCAGATGCTCGCGCTCGAAGCTGTCAGCCCGGCGTTGATCGACGCATTCACCGTAACCGTTGTGGTAGCTACGGCCGTGCAACCCTGTGCGTTAGTCACCGTAACCGAGTAGGCAAACGTGCCCGTAGTGGCCGGGCTGATCACCAGCGTATTCGTCGCGGTAGCGCCCGAACCAAAGTTGTAAAGCGTATCGCCCCCGGCCGTCAGCGTAGCCGAACTGCCCAGACAGATTTGGGCGCTGGATGGCGTGAGCGTGGCCGTGGGTAGCGCGTTGACGGTAACATTGGTGGTGGCTACGGCCGAACAACCCTGTGCGTTGGTCACGGTGACCGAGTACGGGAAGGTGCCGACGCTACCCGGCGTCGCCACAAAGGTGTTGCTCGCTGTGGTACCCGAACCAAAGTTGTACCCGGTACCACCCGTTGCGGTCAAGGTTACCGATTCGCCGAGGCAGATCGACGTGCTGGATGGGGTCAACGTGGGTGTAGGTACGGGGTTTACCGTGAGCGTAGTAGCAGCCAGAGCCGTACAGCCCGCCCCATTGGTCACCACCACCGAATACGAATAGCTACCCGCCGTAGCCGGAGACACGATCAGTGTGTTACCGGTTGTTGCGCCCGTTCCGAAGTTGTAGAGGGTGCCGCCCGTGGCCGTCAGCGTAGCCGACTGCCCGACGCAGATGCTTGCGCTCGACAGGGTGAGTGTGGCCGTGGGCAGGGCATTGACCGTAACCGTGGTGGTAGCCAAGGCCGTGCAACCCTGTGCGTTAGTTACCGTGACAGAGTAAGCAAATAGGCCCGTAGTTCCGGGGCTAACCACCAGTGTATTTGTTGCGGTGGCGCCCGAACCAAAGTTGTATAGGGTACCGCCCGTGGCTGTCAACGTAGCTGAGTTACCCAAACAGATTTGGGCGCTGGATGGCGTCAGGGTGGCCGTGGGTAGGGCGTTAACCGTCACCGTTGTATTGGCCACGGCCGTACAGCCCGATGCGTTGGTTACCGTGACCGAGTAGGGGATGGTGCCTACGCTACCTGGTGTAACGGCCAACGTGCTGTTGGCGGTGGCTCCCGTGCCGAAGTTGTACAAGGTACCACCCGTGGCATTGAGGGTCACCGACCCACCGAGGCAGACCGACGAGCTCGATGGCGTGAGCGTGGGCGTAGGTAGTGCATTTACCGTTAGGGTGGCATTGGCTACTGCCGTGCAGCCCGTGGCACTGCTCACCGTGACTGAGTAAGGATACGAGCCAGCCGTAGCCTGACTTACGGTCAGCGTATTGTTGGTGCTACTGCCGGTCCCGAAGTTGTACAGGGTTCCGCCCGTTGCCGTCAACGATGTTGTTTGCCCGGCGCAGATGGTAGCCGATGTCAGTGTGGCTGTGGGCAACGGATTCACCGTAACCGTCACGGCCACCGTACTGCTGCAAAGACTGGTGCTGGTGGGTGTGCAGGTGGCGGTATAAGTAGTTGTGGTACTGGGGTTGACCAGAATAGTGGCTCCGCTTTGCCCATTCGACCAGCTGATGGCTCCGTTGGTGCAGCCACTCACGGTCAGGTTTTGCGATTGCCCGGCGCAGAGCGTGGGGCTGGAAGGGGTCACACTCAGAGTTTGCTGGGTGCCATTCTGCACAATAAAGGTTGGGCAGCCGCCTGCTCCGCAATTGGTGTTCAGAGCCGTGTAGCTATAGGTGCCTGCTTGCGAAATGAGCAGGGAGTTGCCCGTACTGGCCACCGGAACGCCATTCTGAAAAAACTGAACACTGCTGAACGAGGCTGGTAAGGTAGCGGTGTACGTTCCGCCCGCACAGAGGTAAACGGGTACGGCAAAGCCAGCGCGGGCTGTGTTGTTGTTGGCAAGTGTGCCCGCTTCGGGCTCGGTTGCTGTTACCGAAGCCACGTTGAACAAGACCCCCGTACTGGCGGCTGTCACGGTTACCGTAATGGTACTGGTGGCTCCTACGGCGAGCGAGGTGCCCAGGGCAAACGTTAGCGTACCGCCCGATACGGTACCCGCTGTTGGGCTGGAGGCCACGTACGTCAGGCCCGCGTCGAGCACATCACGTACCACCGGGTTGGTGGCTACCCCCGTGCCAATATTCTGCACGGTGAGCGTAAATACGTTACTGGCCCCCTGTGCTACAAGGGTGTTGGCTACGGTTTTGGTGATGCGCAGGTCAGGGTCGCCGGGGGCAATACCAATGTCAAGGGTGTGGTTGTTCTGGCCCGAAAAGCCCGTGGTGTAAAACACCGAGCCGTAATTGCTGACGAGCGTCGCGTCGGAGTCGATCTGGTCGCTTACCGACGCGTTGTTGGCTGGCGAAAGTACTGAGCCCGAGAATGTGGCGGAGCTGATGGGTAGCCGTACCTCGTAAGTCGTTTGTGGAATAAGGCCGCCCGGCACGTTCGAGTCGTTAAAGAAAAACTCACCCGTAGCACTGGTGACCGTGGTCGATACGAGCGTGGAGCCCTGGTACAGTTGTACCGTCACGCCCGCCAGTCCGGGTTCGCCGGCGTCCTGCACGCCATCGCGGTCGGTATCGCGCCAGATCCGGTTCCCAATTTCGAGCGGAGACGGGTCGCAGATGGCACTGATGCCCCCCAATCCGTTGGCTTTGCCGAGGGTGACGGGGTTGGGGTCGCTGCCGCCCACGCTTTGGTAGATCTGCGCCCGGCGGCTATCGATACCGGTCTGGTTGTTGAACCATGTGTATCCCCCCGACCATACGTTCAGCGGGTCCATGGTGATGGCTACGGTCTGATTGAGGCCGGGTAGCACCAACGAACTACCCATGTAGGTTTCCTGGTGAATTTCGACTGGCGGCTGACCGGTCGTTAGTACACCCACGTAGTTCTCCGTTGCGAAAAACTCGCCGGATGTACCTGTGTATCCGGTAGGGGTGGCTATGCCGGGGCCTTGTGAGGTGCCTACGCCTGAGGCACTGGTGAGGCCGCTCACCGACCCATTGGCTTCGAGTGTCCAGCCCGATCCGTTGAACGACGCCCGGAGCAAATCGCCCCCAATGTAGCCGTTAACGAGCGTAGAGGAGGTTGTATTGGTTGTGTTTCGTTGCCGATACCCCAGCTGGTGCCCGCCCCGGTCCATAAGGCCGATAATCATGTCGCCATTGTTGGCAAAGCTGATGTCGGAGAACATGGGCTGTGGCCGGGCGTGCCGTTGCTGGTAGGGGTTATCAACAGCACCCGTACCGATTACCACGCCTGCGTTGATACCTGCAAACGTGTTTGTCCAGGTTTCCCACTGATCGCCCAGGGCGGCATCCTGGGTGTGAACCCGGCCTTTGGTATAGTTGAGCCGGAACGTAAAAGCGGCTGCGCTACTGAGCGATGTAGCCCCCTCGGCCATCGCGTACACCGAGGCCGTCAGGTTGGCATCGGTGCCGCTATTTTCGCCCGTACACACCACGCCTACATACACCCGGCCCTGATACACTTTCACGGCAAATGGGCGGGCTACGCCATTGGTGCAGGAGGCCGACGTGGGCAGGGGAATCGCCGTCAGGTCGGCTGCGGTAAAACTCGATTTGGCGGGGTTGCCAATGTTCAGGGCCAGTAATTGCCGGTTAAACAGATCGACAATGTACAACGTGCTGCCGTTGCTGGAGAGAGCTATGCCTCCCAACCCGACCTTGCCCACCGCATCGAACGCCAGCGGGTCGGTGCTGGCTGTGGTACCGTTGCCCGGCAGTATTCGCCCCGATATAAGCGATTGCCCCAGGTTCAGGCTGAACGGGGCATTTTCTAAATCAACGTAGGTGGTAGTAGTGGTTGATGCGCTGCTTGGGTTGGTGAGGGTATTGACATAAATACCACCCAGCCCGGCCGGGCCGAGGCCCACGTGCCGTTTCAGAAAAGCGGCCGAAAAGAGTTTCTGGGTTTCGCGCTGGTACGCCAGCCCAAATACGCTACCTACTTGCCGGGCGGTAGCTATGTAGGTACCTGCAATTGCCGTGCCCGATGAGTTGTACGGCACACTGACAATCGCTACCTCACCCCCGACGGTGGTGGTTGTCGATAGTGGGTCTCCGCTGACAAAGCAGGGCACAACCAGGGGTGGGGCCACGGTCTGACAATAGTCACTCGGATTGCTAATGCCAAAGTTGGCCGTAGCGGTTGATGATGAAATGAACTGTATCGACGTTCGTGAATCGGTGCCGTTGGCGCTGGTGAAGTTAGCGGTGCTGAGGCTGGTTGGCAGGGTAAACTCCAGCCGAAAGGGGCCTGCCGTGGTGGGGCTGATTGAATACGCCCCGGCCGAGTTGGTAATCTGCACGGAACCATTGGTCACGTTGGTGCCCGCCGAGTTGAACACCCGAACTTCCACCCCGGCTACGCCTACTTCGGTGTAACTGGTCGAGGTTTCGTAAAGGCCATTGTTGTTGTAATCCCGAAACACGGTGCCCGTGATCTGGGCCTGCGCCCCGGTAGCGAGCAAAAAGGTCGTGGTCACCAGCAGAAAAAACCGGCATACACGCTCTTTACAACCGATGAGGTAAAGGGGGTAAAAATTTTTCATAACCCTGAATTTGGAAGTCGGAGAAGACCAAACGAGTTGGCATTCATGCCGTAAGGCAACTATAGGGCCATGTTTAAAAAGACAAATTTTTATGCTCTATAGAATGGGTGAGTTAAGGTTATATATACATGATGATTTATCGTATTCTGTTTGGTTTTCAAGCTTTCCTGCCCGGTACAGGCCCTTTGATCTGTCTTCTTTTACTGGATAAAATGTCTCTAATTTTTAACCTAATGTGTCAACACTTTCCAGAATAAAGAGCGCATAAGTGAGAGTTTTCGGGTTTACCAAAAACTATGCCATACAGGTAGGGTAGATTGAGTGACAAAAAGAAGGGTACCCCCCGGATGCATCCGAAGGGTACCCTGATACGTGCCGGATAAGGCCGGTTAAGGCGTCACAGGCTTACCCAATGACCGGGTCTTTTTAAGGGCTACAGGCGTGCAAATGTCTGTTTTACAGTCGCAGTTAGCTGTAAGGGTCACGGTAGCGTCCTGGAAGCAACCAGCCGAGTTGAACACCCGGATGGTGTAAATGCCTGCCGGTAAGGTATTGGAGATAATTCCGTTAACAGGTACCGTTTGGGCAACCGTGGCCGTGGCCGCATTGAACGTACTTCCCGACGAATACTGGTAGGTAAACTGCCGAGGGTCTCCATTGAGGGCCGTAAGCGACAGCTGACCGTTGGCCTGCGGAGTTGTAGCTACACAGGTCGGGTTGCGGGTAAGTGCGGTAAACTGGGGTACTGCCACCGCTTCGATAATAATTGGGCAGCACGATTGGTCGGGGCAACTGCCCACCACACCGTCGTCGACAATAACCCGGTACTCGCCAGCCTGCGTAGCCGTGTAGCTATTGGCCGTAGCCGCGTTGGCGGTTGTCGCCATGATGTCTGATACCAGTGTGGTGCCCGTTGGGGTGGTCAGGTACCACTGGTAGTGGGTATAACCGGCCGGTGCGTCGAGCTGAATAGAGAACGGAGTACCCTGGCATACCTTAATCGGAACACTGGTACAAACCTTGGCGTCGAGGTCCAGATTAGGAATCCGCACCGTGTTGTTTAATACGCCTTCGCTCAGTACGCTACCGCTAAACGAGAGGGTTGCGGTAGCCCCCACGGGCAGGCTGGCAATGGTCCAGGTTCCTCCACCCGTTACCGAAGCGGAATAGGTCCCTGCCGAAGCCGTTGCCGAGCCGGGTACGTACTGAATACCGCTGTCGAGAATATCGTCGACAACCACATTGGTGGCGGCTATCGGGCCGGTGTTGGCCACTTTGATCACGTAGGTAACCACATCGCCCACCTGCGCCAGGCTCAGGCTTACCTGTTTGGTCAGTGTCAGCTCGGGCAGGGCTACCGTGCACGAGGCTGGGGCCGTGTACGTCTGGCTTACGGTACCACAGGCGGTGTTGGATGAGAACACCGTGATGGTGTGCAAACTTCCGTCCGACATTAGACCGTTCAGCGTAAAGCTGGCAGGGCCGTTGTTGGTGAGCGTGACAATCGTCGATACATTGCCCTCCTGTATGGTAAGCGACTGTGTACCGCTCGCATTGACGGCCGTAACGGTACCCGTCACGCTGTATTGATTGATGGCCGAGTTGCAGTTGCCCGGTGTCACCGCTAAATCCAATGAGCAAAGCGGGAGCGCATCGACCGTCAGCGTGAATGGAAGCACGGCCGAGCAGCTCCGGGCATCGGTAACCCGAATGGTGGTTGAATACACGCCAGATGAAGCAGGGGTGCCGCTGATGGTACCGCCAGTCGACAGGCTTAGCCCGACGGGTAGGCTTCCGCTAATGATTGAGTAGCTATAAGGTTCCTGCCCACCCGTAGTTGAAAGGGTAGCGGTGTACGCTACACCAACCGTGGTGGAGGTGAGGCCGGTAGCGCTCAGGCTGAGTGTTGGGCAAACCGTACACGAGGCCGGGGCCGCGTAGGTGGTGGTTGCCGAGCCGCAACCGGGCAGGCTGGCGGTTACCGTATGTGAACCCGAGCCCGACACAAAGCCGCTCAGGGTGTACGATACGGCTGTGGCCTGTGCCGGTACGGTGACAGTGGTGCTAACGATTCCATCGGTTATGGTCGCAATGCCGCCCGTTGTGTTGTTGGTCAGGAGCAGTGAGCCCGTTACCGAATATTGATTGGTGGCTGTTTGGCACGCGCCGGGCGTAGCCGTAACGTTCAGGGCACAAACCGGTATGGGAGTAACCGTTACTGAGTAGCTGGCCACGGCCGAGCAGTTGGGGCCGCTCGTTACGGTTACGGTAAATGCACTGGTTCCGGTGCTGCTTGGGGTGCCGCTGAGTACACCACCTGCACTGAGGGTGAGCCCTGCTGGCAGTGAACCTGCCGTTACGGAATATGTGTAAGGGCCACTACCTCCGGTAGCGCTGATGGTCTGGTTATAGGGCGTGCCTACTGTACCCGTGGCGAGGTTGGCAGTCACCAGAGAAACGGAGCAGACCGTGCAACTGGCCGGTACGGCAAATGTAGTGGAGCTGAGACCGCAGGTGCTACCCGACGAGACTACGCTGACCGTCTGGCTGGCGGGGCCGTTGCTCACCAGGCTGCTACCCGAAAGGGCAAACGACACACTACTTTGCCCAGCCGATACGCTCACGACTGTACTGGCTCCGGCTGCCGAAACCGTCAGACTGGTAGCCGCGGCATTCGTCAGGCTGATGGTGCCCGTGAGTGCGTACAAATTGGTGGTCGGGTTACAGGTAGCTGTTACCGACGTAATCTGGAGCGCACAGGCTGCGTAACCCGCATCGAATGAGAAGTTGTTCTGCCCCGACTGACCGAGGGTAAAGCTGACCAGGCCGGTTGCTGCCACGTCGGTATCAATCAGGTCAGAGTTATTGCCCGTTGCTGAGTTGGGCTTCGTGCTAAGTTGCAACGCACCCGCGCTGACGCTGGTTGGGAAAGTAAGCGAGTAGCTACCGCCCGAGGTCAGCCCGGTAAGGCTGTACACAAAGCCGGTGGTGTTAGTGCCTGTTGCGTTGGAGAAGTAGTATTCGCCGGCCGCATTGGTTGTTACCGAAACCCCACCCGTTGGTAAGCCCGGGCCGTTGAGCCGGACGGTTACGCCAGCCAGGGCAGGCTCGCCCGGGTCCTGAATCCCGTTGTCGTTGGTATCTTTCCAGACGCGGTTACCAATCTGAATGGGAGCCGGGTCGCAGAGAGCTACCGGCAGACCAAGGCCATTAGCTTTTCCGTAGGTACCATCTACCTGAGCACCGTTGTTATTGATGGTTCGGTAAATTTCGTAACGCCGGAGGTCGGCACCGTTGGTGTTTGAGTGCCAGATGGTACCACCCGACCACGTGGTGAGGGGGTCCATATTGATCGAAACCGTAATGCCGGTACCCGGTACAATGACTGCGCCCCCCTGCGAGGTTTCCTGGTGAATTTCTTCGAGCGTACCGTCGCCGTTGTTGTCAGTGATGAAATTTTCGTGATTGAAAAACTCGCCGTTGCCGGGTCCCTGACCGTTGTTAGCTCCCCCGCCGGTCGTGCTACCGAGGGTAGCCGACGTTACAACGGCGTTGTTTTCGAGTACCCAGGTGCTGCCCTGAAGCCGTGCCCGGAGCATATCACCACCAATATAGCCGCTGTATAGAGTCGTACTGGCCACGGGTGATACCTGCCGGTAGCCAAGCTGATGCCCCGACCGGTCCATCAACGACAGAACCATGTCGCCCCGGTCGGTGAAATCAATGTCCGACAGCATGGGTTGCGGCCGGGCTGTGCGGTACACGTTGGTGGTACCCAACTGGGTGAAGTGGAAGTTCGAGAAGTTAGAAATCCAGGGCTCCCAGGTGCTGCCCATAGTCGGGAACTGAGCGTGTACATCGCCTTTGGGGTAGGTGAGCGGGGTGTTAAACACCGCCGACGTCGAGAACGTCTGGGTGGCTTCGTCCATGGCGTACACCGTAGCCGAGAGGTTGGCCGAGGTGCTGCCGGGGCTTTCGGCAGTACAAACCGTACCCACATACACTTTGCCCCGGTACACGGCCACGGCAAACGGACGCGACAGCCCGTTGGTGCACGAAACCGTGGTCGGAATGGCTACGGTAGTGAGGTCGCTGGCGGTAAAACTACCGGCGGCTTTGGCCGGGTTACCTACGTTCAGAATAAGCAGCTGGCGGTTGAACAGGTCGGTGATATACAGACGCGAGCCGTCGTCAGAGATAGCCATGCTGCCCAAACCGGCTTTGCCTACCAATGTAAACGCGTTGGGGTCGGTGCTGCTAACGGTGGTGCTGGTGGGTAACGAACGATCGCCCAACTGGGTTTCACCCAGATTCAGCTCGAACGGGGCCGCTTCGAGATCAACGTACAGCGAACCGTTGGCAGCCGTGCCCGTTGGGGTAGTCACGTAAATACCGCCAAGACCACCGGAGCCGAGTCCAACGTGTCGTTTCAGAAAGGCCGCCGAGAACAGCTTTTGGGTTTCGCGCTGGTAGGCCATCCCCCATACACTACCCACCTGCCCGGCATCGGCGCGGGGGGTAGGCTCAAAATTACTGACGATATTGGGTGCGCTGGCGGTGCCGGTGTTATTGCTGCTGGATGAGTATGGGAATGATACAATCACGTGTTCGGCGACTATGGCGGCCGCGAGGGGGTTGCCACTCACAAAACACGGAACAATCAGGGGTGGGTTGCTCTGGCAGTAATCGGCCCGGGCCAAAACCCCAAAGTTGAGCGTACTGCTACCCGGACTCGTAAACTGCACCGAGTTTGCCGCCGTGAGGCTGGTGCTGCGGACTACCGTTTCATTGACCGATGGGAGTGAGCCCGGAATGCTAAACTCAACCCGAAACGGGCCGCTACCGGTGGTGGTAAACGAGTACGTTCCCGTTGTGCCGGAGACACCACTGCCCGACAGAATGCCCGCCGTGTTGTACGCCCGAACAGCCACGCCCGATAGGCCCGGCTCCCCGTATGCATAGGTGCCCGATGTAGGAATCGACTCGTAAATACCATTACTGTTAAAGTCCTGAAAGACTGTTCCCGAGATACTTTGGGCCGTGACGGACCCCACAGACCCCAGCAGGAGAACGAGAATCAGACAGCGGAAGAACAGGTGAAGTGAATGGAAGTGGTGGCTCATCTGCAAACACGGGTTAATTCAGATAATACCCGTATTTCCATTGTTAGCAACCATTGTGCCAATCTGAAAAAATCGTGCCACCAACAAGGCTTATTTAATATATACTTTGGCGATAAGTATATAAGTTGAGAACTAAGTTTCAGAAAAAGAGCCTATTGGGTTCAAATGATAAATGGCTGATTTGATGCGCAATAGCACACAATCAGCCATTTATCGTACACAATCAACACGGGTTACCGCTTCAGTCGGAGCAACTGAATGGGAATACAGGAGCCGGCCACACAATCAATTTCTGTTGTTACGGTAACAGTTTGGCTTCCTAAAATTGCCGAGTTTCGGAGGGTGCCTACCTTGTTGGCCGTGGCCTGAATCACGAGCGAAACCACTTCGCCGGGTGCCACCTGAGGAACGAGCCAGTTGCCGCCCTGGGTTGTTGGCGTAAACGTACCGACGGAAGGTGTTGCCGAAACAAAAAGCAGGCCCTCGTCGAGGAGGTCTTGCACCGTAAGGGCCGTGGCTGATGCCGTACCGGTGTTTTGCACGGCAATCGTGTAGCTCAGCAAACTGCCGAAAGCGGCCTGGGTTTGGCTGGCTACTTTAGAAAGTGCTAACAGGGGTGTACCCGGCTCAAAACCAATGTCAAGCGTGTGGTTGTTGCTGCCCGACTCGCCCGTGGTGTAGCGGAAACCAACCCAGTTGTCGTTCATGCCCGCGTTGTTGTCGCGGATACGGTCGGTAGTGGTGCCCATCTCTTTGGCCGACGGTGCCAGGTTGGCCAGAACGCCCGTGCCCCAGTTATCGAATTGGGTGGTCGAAACCCGGACGGTGTAGGTGGTGAAAACCTGTAAACCGACCCGGTTAGGCTTATCGACGCCCACGGTATCGATCACGTTGGTCTGGTTGAAAATATACCGCCCGCTGGCGTCCGATGTGGTGGTGCCTACCAGTTCGGAGCGGTTGTTGAGCAATTCGAGCTTCACGCCCGCGAGGGGTGTTTCGCCCGCATCCTGAATGCCGTCTTTGTCGACATCAAGCCAGACCAGATTACCAATCTCCAGACTCTTTGCCTGACACAGTACCTCAATTCCACCCAGTCCCGAGGCCTTACCGAAGTAGTTGTTCCCGTTGTTTTGTGGGATGTCGTTCAGCAGCGAAAACGCCCGAATATACTGCCCGGTCTGATTGTTCAGGACCTTAAATCCGTTGGTGTACACCAACCCCTGCTGCGATTCCTGAATAGGGTCAAAGGCCGAAACGATCAACTCGCCCGAGCCGGGAATAATGGCCACCGAGCCCATGGTGGTTTCGGTGTGGCTGTCGCGGTTAAAATTGTCGCCGGTATAGTATTCAAATTCACCCGGTGCGGGGTTACCGTTCACGTCCACATAGATAGCGTCGGTAAACTGACCACCACCCAGCACCCCACAGCGGCCGTTTTGCTCCATCTGATACACCGGCTGATCGATGCTGCCTACGTTGCAAACCCGCAGGATGTCGCCCCCGGCGCGGCCGTCGTACTCGATATAAAAGCCTTCGGGTCGGCGGCTACCCTGGGGGTCGGGGCCGTGGAAGATCTCCATATGCCCAAACCGGTCGGTAAAGGCCAGCACCAGCGAGCCATCGTCATCGAACGCAATGTCGGTGAGCATCGGTTGGGGTGATGATACCTGCGGGCGGTCGAAGTCGCCGAGCGAGAAGACCTGCCCGGCATCGGTGGTGGCATTGGTCCAGTCGGTATCGGCATTCCAGGGTTGCCAGTTACCTTTCGGAATTCGGTATTCACCCCCGGAAATTGTTCCTCGGTAGTAGTTGAGGGGAAATGAAACCACTGTCGAGAATTGATCCGTGTCGGTATCAAGCCGGAACACGGTCGCTTTTAAGTCCTCGGGCCGTACCGACTGCCCGGCGTCGCAAACGGTACCGATAAACACGTATCGCCCCCGTACACCGAGGCCAAACGCCCGTGCCGTACCGCCCACGCAGCCGGGGTCGGGCAGAGGGTAGGCGATTACGTCGCTCGCGGTCGGTGGGGTGGTGAGGTTGTTGTCGGAGTCGATGGCGATGCGGTACAGGTGGTTTTGCACGGGGTTTACCACGAACAGATAGCGTTGATCGCTGCTCATATCCATGTCGCCCAGGCCGATTTTGCCAACCGCATCGGCCGGGTTACCGTTCGGGTTGACCAAATCGGCAAAAAAGCGGTTGTCGGGGTCGCCCGGCCGCTTCACCGACTGGTAATACTCCTCGGTCATGTGCGGGTCGTTGCCCGTATTGATTGTTACCGAACCGCCCGTACTGGTGGCCACCGTGAGGCCGTGGAGGCTGATAAACAGGCTTGAACCGCTCAGGCTTGGCTCGCGGGGGCTTTCGGTCACGTACACGGCCCCGGTACCGCCAATGCCAAAGGCGGTATGTCGGCGCATGAAGGCCGACGAGAAGAGACGCCCGGTTTCGGGTTGCCAGGCCGTACCCCAAATAGCCCCGACCAGACTGGGCGGTGTGCCGGGGTGGCCTACGTTGGCGGTGGTGCCGGTGGCATTGGCTGGCATGGTGGCAATCAGATTGTCGTCGCCGACGGTAATGCCGGCCCCGACAATGAAGCAAACGATGGAGAGGGGGGGCGTCGACTCGCAATAATCGCCCGGCAGGCTAACCCCGTAATTGATATTTGTAGCCGGGCCGGTCACAAACTGAAGTGAGGTGCCGTTGCCGCCCGAAACCGAGGTGAAAGCCGAGGGGTAATAATTAGATAGAGCGGGCGGAAGCACAAATTCGACCCGAACCGGTTCGCCCGGTGCAGCTCCCGGTGAGAGTGTGTACTGCCCGTCGGTACCCGTTAAGGCTGTACCCGACAGGGTGCCGTCGGCCCGGTAACTCTGGACCTGAATATCGGCCATGCCGATGTCGTTCGGGTCCGCAATTCCATTGTTGTTGAAGTCTCTAAAAACGCGCCCACTTTGTCCGAAAACAGCGTTAATGTTACTTAGGAAAAATAGGCAGACTAATAAAAAGAAAGTAAAGTTTCTCAAACCCATATGGTACGGTATTAAACCCGTAACCAGAGCAATTTCATATCCAATGCGTGGGGGTACATTGGTTTAAGTAGGTAAAAGGAATAAAATAGGTGATTTTTGTTTAGTACTATTTTCGGGCGTATTACCTGTAAAAGGCGTATTAGTGGCTTTACAAACAGAGCAATAATCAAGCCATATTTTCGCCTTTTGCGGGCTTGTCTTCTGGCGTTTCGTCAGTAGTTAGGGGTTGGCGTGTTTGGTCGGGGTTTCCTTTTCCATTGCCAAAGCCGTACCTTGCAGTCGGTGGGTTTATTCGAAACACAAGCCCGCCGTTTGGCATGAACACCGACCTTAACACTCCATCAACCCATCACCTTAATCACTCGGCCGAATCAGCTCCGTTTCTGCGGGTAACCTCCGAAATTGGCACATTACGGCGCTTACTTATTCATAGCCCCGACCGGGGGCTGGGCAAAGTAGTTCCTTCTAAAGCCCAGGACTGGCTTTTCGAAGACATCGTGAACCTCTCCATGATGCGCCGGGATGAGTACGATTACTACGTAAAACTCCTGCTCTATTTTCTGGACCCCGATAAGGTGCGGGGGCGTATCGCCGAACTGGGGCCCACACATAACCGGGACTTCTACAAGCCGGGCCATGCGGACTACTTCAAGTCTGACAAAGTAATTGATATTCAGGTGTTGCTTGCCGATATTCTGCACGATGAGGTAGTACGTACCAAGCTTATTGCATCGATTTGTGGCATTGAGCGTACCTCGTTCCAGACCCAGCAGCGGCTGCATCAGTTCGACCCGGAAGAGCTGGCAAAAATCATGATTTCTGGTTCGTTGCCTGATCAGACCATGCTCTTTGCACCCCTGCCTAACTTTATTTTTACCCGCGACATCGGGATCGTCATCAACGACCATATCCTGCTCAATAAACCGGCCAAACTCGCCCGCACCCGCGAGGCTCTGCTGGCGCAGTACTTTTTCAATTATCACCCGCTGTTTGCCAGTTATCGCGATAAACTGATCGAGATACCCGACAATGAGCACGCGTTTTTGCTACCCGACGCCGATGTAAACCGCGACCTGACCCGCTCTACGCTGGAAGGGGGCGATGTGATGATGATTTCGCGTCGGCACCTGATGGTTGGTGTGAGCGAACGCACTACCCTTTACGCGGCCCAGCAGGTGATGCGCCTGGTGTTTGAAAAAGATCTGGTGGATACCGTCACGATCATCAAAATCCCGAAAAAGCGCGATTACATGCACATCGACACCATTTTTACGCAGGTGAAGCGGAATATGTGGGTGTTGCTGGGGTCATTGGCGCGGCTGGGCGATGAAGCCAACAAACGGGATGTGCTCCATTTCTTTGCCCAAAAAGACCTCTCTGAAGAGCTGCGAATTCTGCAATTTCGGAAAGGGGAGGAGGATAAGCCGACCGAGATCAAAAACTTGGAGGACTTACTGGCCGACATCAGCCGCAATGAGCTAGGCGCTACCGAGCCGGTGCAGTTTATTTACTCCGGTAACAACGAGTTTCCGTTTGGAGCCCGTGAGCAGTGGACCGATTCGTGCAATTTGCTCGCCCTGAAAGATGGGGTAGTGGTCGGTTACGACCGCAACGACCGCACGCTGGAGGCTTTTCGGCAGGCCGGTTTCGATGTGGTGGGGGCCGCTCAGCTCCTCGACCGGTTTGAGCGCGGAGAATCATTGCCCGAAACCATTCAGAATACCTTTATCATGCTCCCTTCGGCCGAATTGAGCCGGGCGCGCGGGGGCTCGCACTGCATGAGTTTGCCCCTGCTGCGCGACGAGTTGTAGCCACCCGCCTACGCTCGCAAAAGTGGGTAGGCTAACCGGGAGTATTGGCTTTTTTGCTATTTTTAAGCCTGTTTTGTCTGTACAGGGTCGCCGGTGGGCGGCCCCCTTTCGTCACTTTATGCAATCACAAACTACCTCAACCATCCTGATGATTCGACCGGTGCGGTTCGGCTTTAATGAGCAGACCGCCGAGTCGAATACGTTCCAGAATGCCGCCGTGGCCGCCCAAACCCGCGATACCGCTCAGGCCAATGCCCTGCGCGAGTTCGACAATATGGTTCAGCAATTACGGTCGTACGGAGTTAATGTGATCGTGCACGAGGATACCGCCGAACCCCATACCCCCGACTCGATTTTTCCGAACAACTGGGTGTCGTTTCACTTCAGCGGCACGGTGGTGCTGTATCCGATGCAGGCCGAAAACCGCCGGGCCGAGCGCCGGATGGAGATCATCGACGCGCTCCGGGAGCAGTATCAGGTGGCCAAACTGGTGGATCTGACGGCCTTCGAGCAGGAGGGTAAGTTTCTGGAAGGAACCGGCAGCATGGTACTCGACCGGATGCACCGGGTGGCTTTCGCCTGTTTGTCGCCCCGCACCAATCCCGATGTGCTGAAAGAATACGAAAACCGCACCGGCTACCGGACTATCCTGTTCCATGCCGTTGATGCCGACGGCAAAGAGGTGTACCACACCAACGTGGTCATGTGCATCGGCGACGTGTTTGCGGTGGTTTGTTTGCAGGCCATTCCTGACCTTGATGAGCGGCTTCGGATTCGGCAGGAACTCGAAAACCTGGGTAAGCGCATCATCGAAATCTCGCTCGACCAAATGGCAGCCTTTGCCGGTAATATGTTGCAGGTGGTGAGCACCCGCGGCCAGAAACTGATCGTGATGTCGACGCGGGCTTATGAATCGCTCACGCCCAAACAAATCGACACTATCGACGATTACGCCCGTTTGCTGGTTGTTGATCTCTCAACCATTGAAGCCAACGGGGGCGGCTCCGCCCGGTGCATGATGGCCGAGGTACACCTGCCTGCTAAATAGGTTTAGGGCAGCCGGTGTTCCGATTACAGTTTCTGGTTTTGGGTTTATTGTTCTTGGTTGTGTGTCTCAGGAGGTAATGCTGAGATTTACTAGCCGACTAGAAAAAGCAACGTAAGTCATCCCGGATGTTAGGGTTGGGAAGGTGTCGACTCGATCTAAAGCCCCGTTAGGGGCTCAAGGTTGGTAGAAAAGACGTTTCCCGTCAATATTAGAGCCCCGAAGGGCGTAACTTGATTATGGTTACGCCCTTCGGGGCTCTGGTATTAGGTCCGTTTTCCGGGCTAGCTACCGATGTTAGGTCCCCAACAGGGCGTTTGGGTTAGTCGATGCCAATTCCGGTTCGATCAATGTGATCCATCAAAGCCTTTTCTACATCAGCACACTTTATCCAAAATTTGTCGTCTATTTCGTTGAGGAACTCTTCATGTTCATCGCACCAACTGTTCCACTCCTCATTTCGTTCGTCTATATCTTCTGGCGGTTTACCGTCCCGAAACAGGGTATTTATACTGTGCATTTGCTTTGCAATGTCAGGAAAACCAAGTGCCTTCAGAGCCGCCAACGTGTCCTGGTTGTGCTCAGCGCCGTGATTAAGGTAGTGGTCAATAATGCCCTCAGTTGTAAGTGGCTCAATGTTGAACCAAATCTTTTGATCAGGCGATAATTGATTGTAGTTCGTAAAACCCGTACGCACAATTTTTTCCCAGGCTGCCTGTGCCTTTTCTCTGCTCATAGCAAGAAGCATTTCAAATTTTGGTCAGAATTGAAGCGGGCAGATAAACGACGCCCAACTCCTGAATATACTACTCTTTGCAGTGCTTATCTTACTTATTCGGCTCCTACTATCATCCTTCAAGTCTCCAGGCTATTCAGTACTGGACCTTCGGACTTCAGACACTGGACGTTAGACTTACTACCATTCTGTAGGGAGGTCTAACGTCTAATGTCCAACATCTAATGTCCAGTACTGAATCCAGGCTATATGTTTTATATGGATATGCCTGGTATGATGCGAGTTATGGAAAATGGCTGACGTTATAATTCCCTGCATCAATTGATAAAGTTATATTCCCTGGATTAGCACTTATTAATGGTCGACCTAGCCTGGCCGGTGTGATTTAATAACCCAACTCCTTCCCAAAAATCATTAAAAGAAAATTAACCAGTCGGGAACATTTGTATGTACAAATATGGTTAACCTTATAACAGTGCTTTTGAAGCGCCCTGTTTCATGAAAACCGAATCAACATCATCGACCGCCGAGTGTAAATCGACCCGCTACAGTGCCTGTCTGCTTTTTTCGGCGAACGCACTGGCCCGGGCCATCACAACCATCGGCGACGAAGAGTTTGGTAAACTGGGTCTGACCTACTCCCACGCTTATCTGCTGCGGGAGGTGATCGACAACCCAGGGGTGACGCCCACGCATTTGAGCGAGACCCTGCGCCTGACTCCGTCGACCATCACCCGGTTGATTGAGAAGCTTGAACTGAAGGGACTGGTGACTCGCCGGCACGAAGGGAAAAACACGTTTGTAGACCCTACCGACGGCGGAACCGGCATGAGCAACGCGATTATGGAAGCCTGGCAACGAACCGGCGCCCGCTATGCCGAAGCCATTGGTGAAGAACAGGTCAAGGCGCTTACCCAACAGGTGTTTGGGGCCGCAAGGGCCCTGGGCGAAGTCTAATTTTTTACTCAAACGTTTGTATATACAAATATCTTACCCCATGAAAGACAAAAAAGCAACCATCGGTCTTGTTTCTGCCCATTCGACCCAGGTACAATCGGCCCGCGAACTGTGCAGTGAACTGGCGCAGCAGGGCATCTCAGCCATTGTGAAAACGAAAGGTGAAGCGCTGCCTCAGGACGATAACGAGCACGTCCGGCAGTTGACCGGGCAACCGGGTCAGGATCTGTTTTTCAATGGTTGGAAGCTGCTCTTTTAATAAACACACATACCCCCTTTTTTCAACTTACTGATCTATGAATTACGTAATTACTGGCTCGATTGGCCACATCAGCAAACCCATTGTACAAGGTCTGACCAAACAGGGGCATACCGTCACGGTGATCACCAGCAAAGCGGACAATACGGCTGCGATTGAGGCACTTGGGGCTACGGCCGCTGTGGGCAGCGTTGAAGATGCCGACTTTGTAAAGGCTACTTTTGCCGGGGCCGATGCCGTTTATCTGATGATTCCGCCCAAGTGGGGCGTTACCGGCTGGCGGGCGTTTCAGAACCGCATTGCCGACAATTACATAGACGCTATCCGGGTCAACGACATTCAGTTTGTGGTGTTGCTGAGCAGTATTGGCGCGCACAAAGGAGAGGGAACGGGTCCCGTAGATGGACTCTACGACATGGAGCAAAAGCTCAAAACGGTTGAGGGGCTGAACGTGAAATCGCTGCGTCCGTCGTACTTCATGTATAACCTCTTTGCCATGATCGGCATGGTAAAAGGGGCTGGTATTATGGGGGCCAACTTCGGCGATGATAAACTGGTTCTGGTGCATACCGACGATATTGCCGAAGCCGCCTTGCAAAACCTACTCAACCTCGATTTTACGGGCTTTCAGGTACAATACGTGGCAGGCGATGAGCGCACCGGGACCGAAATCGCGCAGATTTTGGGTGAAGCCATCGGTAAGCCTCAAACGCCCTGGGTTGTGTTTAGCGATGAGCAAAACCGCGAAGGCATGATACAGGCGGGCCTGAACGACGAAATGGCCGACAAATACACCGAAATGGGCGCGGCTCTGCGCGACGGCTCAATGCAGGCCGACTATTTTGCCAACCGCCCCGCCAAACTTGGCAAAATCAAACTTGAAGATTTTGCCCGGCAGGAGTTTGCCCCTGCTTTCAACGCCTAACAGCTACAACGATATAACCCTTACCGACCGAAGCCATTCCGAACCGGAGTGGCTTCGGTGTTTCTAACCTTTCGGTGTTCTGATGGTTCAATAAGGGAGTATAAGTATAGAAGAACACAAAACCGTAGGGTTTAAACTGGAGACAGAACCAATAGAATAGGAATGAAAAAACGAGCATTGATAACCGGAGCGAACTCCGGCATTGGGTTATCTACGGCCCGGGCGTTGGCCCACCGGGGCTTTGATTTGATCCTACTGGTCCGCAACGAAACCAAAGGCCGCGAGGCACAGGCCGAAATTCAGAAAGCCAATCCGAATAGCCAGGCTGATCTGGTACAGGCGAGCCTCGACGATGCCGATTCGGTGCAACGAGCCGCCGAACACATCAAAACTACCTACGACCGTATTGATGTGCTCATCAACAATGCGGGTTATACCCCGGCCAAGCTGGAGTTTACCGATGAGAACATTGAGCGTTCGTTTTACGCCAGTCACGTAGGCCATTTTGCCCTGACGTGGTACCTGTCCGACATCCTGAAGAAAACAGCTGCTCAAACCGGTGATGTGCGCATCATTACGCTGTCGTCGGCGGCCCACATGGGCGGCCGGGTCGACCGGATGTTCCGCCGGATTGATACGCTTTCGCCTATGCTGGCTTACTGCGACGACAAGCTGGCCAACCTGCTTTTTGCCAAAGGGGCGGCCAAACATTTTGAGGGGACGGGCGTCCGGTCGTTTTCGGTGCATCCGGGGGCGGTCAAAACCAACTTCGCCAGCGACACCAAGGGCATTGGTGGGGCTATCTGGAAACTGATGTCGCCGTTTTTGCGGACGCCTGAGCGCGGGGCCGAAACGTCGATCTTTTTGGCGGCCGCTCCGCTCAAGTCAATTGGTGAGCGCAACAACGGGGCATACTTTGTGGACATGGCTCCCAAAACGCCCCGTAACCGCGACGTGACCGACAAAAACGTGCAGTGGCTTTGGGAAAAGAGCCTGAAATTTGTGTAAAAAAGAACTGGTGGCCGCCAAAAGCAGCCACCAGTCGTCATTATCAATCGGATAAACACGTCGACTTATCGGCCCCCGATCGGAATCAGGTAGCCAATGGAAGCCTGTAAGGTAAGATATTTAGTGTTCTGAACATCTGTATCGACCGGAATTGTGGGATCAACAGACAGATCCCGTTCGTTAGTGCCTAATTGATACAGGCTCCGGCCCTCGATGGTCAGATGGCCCGGGCCGAGCGGAATAGCAACGCCCAGGCCGCCAGCTACCCCGTACGAAATACGGCCTTGAGTACCTTCGTAAGTTACTTTCTCATCCAGATCGCCGAACGGTCCCAGGGATGCCTTGACCCGGCTACTCACGATATAAGCCCCGTAAGGGCCGGCATTGACAAAAAAGCGAGCCCGGTCGGGGTCTCCAAAAGAGGCTTTTACCAACAGCGGTACTTCAACCCGGTTGTCGATGCCCTGAATCGAGAGGTTGAATCCCTGAATACTGGTACCTGCCTTTACACTAATCTGGCTGTAGTTCACTTCGGGCTGAAATGTAATCATGCCCCGGCCTATGTTGAATACCAGACCACCGTGGTAGCCAAAGGTGTTTTGATAGGTAGCCCCTTCAACGCTTTCGAGCGGGAGTACGTAATTGCCACCACCCCGGAGCCCAATGCGGAAAGCGGCCCCGTCAGTTTTGGGCGAAACGGGTCGGCTGGTTAGCCGGAAGGTGTTTTTAACCGGGGTAAACGTCTCTTTTGTGGTATGGCGCGACGTGGCTGAGGCATAGAATACAGGCGACGACGAAACTGAACGCTGCGGAAGAGCCGATTGAGCCATCAGGCAGCCCGGAAGCAGGGCCAAAGCCAGGCCAGCAAGGTGAATAGTCATGCGTTACGATTTGTGCTTGAATGTTGGGATTGAATTTGGGAAATCTGCCAATTGGTTGCCAAAATAACTGTACCAGCGGCCGTACAATTGAGTGAACGTACAAATCCAAACAACTATTCTGGCAAACGGCTTATTTCTGTATGAAAACAGAACATCAGCAGGTTGCCCTGATTACGGGCGCCAATAAAGGAATAGGAAAAGAAACGGCTCGTCAGTTGTGTAAGCGTGGATTTGCCGTATTTATCGGGTCGCGGGATTTGCACCGGGGCCGCGAAGCCTGCGAACAACTCTGCGCGGAAGGGCACGAGGTTGTGTTGCTTCACCTCGACGTAACGGACCCTGTCAGCATCAAACAGGCGGTGGGTACGTTTTCGCAAAAAGCCGATCATCTGGACGTACTCATCAATAACGCGGCCATTCTGGAAGATCACGGTGAAGACATTACAAAGCTGAACACCGAAATGCTCGAACGGGCGATCAAAACAAACGTTATCGGCCCGATTCTGGTGATTCAGGACTTTTTGCCGTACCTGCAAAAGGCCCGTGCGGGGGCGCGTATCGTGAACGTATCGAGTGGGTCGGGGGCGTTGCACGACATGAGTACGTATGCACCGGGCTACAGCATTTCCAAAACGGCCCTCAACGCCGTGACCCGGCAGTTTGCGGGTGCCCTGAGTGGGCAAAATATCGCGGTAAACTCCGTAGACCCCGGTTGGGTTCGTACCGATATGGGTGGGCAAGGGGCAAACCGCCCGGTTGAGCAGGGAGCTGAGACCATTGTGTGGCTTGCAACCGATGCCCCCCTGCACCAAACGGGTAAGTTCTGGCACGATAAAGCCGAGGTGAGCTGGTAATCCGGTTTATCGTTTATGGTTTATCGTTTTTAGTGCGTGGAAGAACAACCAAAAACGATAAACCAAAAACCATAAACCGTTATTTCCCCTGCGCCAGCTTCACGGCCTGCGCGGCATTGACAATACCACCCGATACGCTCAGGCTGCTAAAGGGTACCCGCTGCTGCGACGACGGGCGTAGCACGTTCAGCTGGGGCTTGTACACACTTTTCATCAGGATTTCTTTCACCTGCACAGCTGTCAGGTTCGGAAAGTACGACCGCAACAGGGCAGCTACACCCGCTACGCAGGGGGCAGCCATGCTCGTACCCGTAAAGGCCGCGTAGTTGTTGCGCGGAATGGTCGACTCAATGTCGGAGCCCGGTGCAAACAGATCGACCGTGCGGCTACCGTAATTCGACGACCGTGCGGGCAGGCCCTCGTTCAGGTATGCGGTTGAGTTGCCCACCGTCATGAAGTTGCGGGCGGTGGTGCCGTCTTCGTATTCGGGGCGGGGGTAGGCCGGAATCGAGTCGTAGTTTTCGGCGTTGTTACCCGATGCGTGCACAATCAGCACGTCGCGTTCTTCGGCGTACCGGATGGCGGCATCAACCTGCGGCTTGAACGGCGAAAACCGCTTACCAAAGCTCATGTTGATTACTTTGGCTCCATTGTCGACGGCATACCGGATACCATTAGCCACGTCTTTGTCGCGCTCATCGCCGTTAGAGGGCACTACGGCTACGGTCATAATCCGGACGTTGTCGGCAATCCCGTCGACACCGAGGTTGTTGCCGCGCTTAGCCCCCACAATGCCGGCCACGTGGGTGCCGTGCATGGCCAGTTCTTCGGAGTCGCCAATGATTAGCTTCGGGCTGCCGTAGAAGCGTTCGTTCGGGTCGGCGGGGTTGTCGCCTACCATCTTACGGCCCTGAATGTCGGGGTTAAATGTCTTTTTGGTTTCGGCGAGCAGCGCATCTTTCAGACGTGGATATGCCCGTTCGAGCAGCCGGAACATGATTTCGAACGACCGGAACTGTTCGGTAAATACTTCGCCGAGCACCGATTTTACGGCACCCGTGACGGGGTCGGCTCCGGCGTCGAGGGCGTTGATGCTACCAATCTCGAAGGGCTTACCCTGGAGCTGGGGTTTCAGCGTGTTCAGAGCCGCGAAAAACTTAGCCGAGTCCGACACGGCCAACCGTTTGGCTTCGTTGGCTTTGTAGCCTTTCTCGAAACGCTCTTTAGCCTTCTGGTACATAGCATACTCTTCCAGGGCGCGACCTTTGAGTTTTTTCGGGTCGGCCTTGTCGTACTTGTCTTTCCAAAGCACATAAATCTGGGTCACCTCTTCCTGATCGGTTTCGTAGGTGGTGCCGTCTTTCGCGCCCATGAAATTCCAGCCGGTTACGTCATCGGTGTACCCGTTTTTATCTTCATCGATGTTGTTGTCGGGCGTTTCTTTGGGGTTTTTCCAGATGACATCTTTCAGGTCTTCGTGCTCAATATCAACGCCCGAGTCGATAATGCCCACTATAACCGGCTGAGAAGTGCGTCCTTTGAGAAGTTCGTAAGCCTCGCTAAGGCTAATACCGGCAATGGAGTCTTTGGCGGGGTCGAGGTGCGACCAGTTTTTGGGAAGCGGCCGGCGCGCGGGGCCGGGTTGGGCGTGGAGCAGTGAACTCACCGACAGGGCAAGGCCCGTCAGCAGTATGGTTTTGCGAATCGTCATGCGGTGTTTGTAGGGTAAAGAGTGGCTAATGGCGAATACGCAAGGTATTCATTGTACATTATCCATTATTCTTCTAAGTTCGTTTTCCAAATGTAACGAAAAACGTCTCCTGACTATTTGATTGAATGGAAACCATTCCGTTTTTGCTCTGCCTGTTTGTTGTGGGGTTTCTGTACGCGTCGGTGGGGCATGGCGGTGCCAGTGGGTATCTGGCTACAATGGCTCTGTTTGGGGTGGCCCCGGTGCTGATGAAACCCTCGGCCCTGTTGCTTAACCTGTTTGTATCGACCGTTTCGTTTATTCAGTTTTATCGGGGGGGGCACTTTCGGTGGGCGTCGTTCTGGCCGTTTGCGTTGGCGAGTGTGCCGTTGGCGTTTGTCGGGGCCAAGCTCCCTCTGACCGACGCCCTGTACAAGCAGTTGCTGGCCGTATGCCTGCTGTTGGCGGTGTTGCGGCTGGTCTGGTCGTTTCGCGATGAGGAGGCCGAGCCGCGTCCGGTTCCGCTGGGTGCGGGCCTGGTAGCCGGGGCCGGCATCGGTTTGCTTTCGGGGATGCTGGGGATTGGGGGCGGCATTTTGTTAAGCCCGCTGATGCTCCTGTTCCGATGGGGGCGGCTCAAAGAAGTAGCAGCTACCTCGGCCCTGTTTATCTTCGTTAATTCGCTGTCGGGCCTGTTTGGTCTGCTCAGCAAAGGATTCTCACCCGACCCGTCGGTTTGGACCTGGATTGCCGTTGCGTTTGCGGGCGGGCTGCTGGGTGGTCACTTTGGTAGCCAGCGGTTTTCGGTGCCGGTGTTGCGCTATGTACTGGCTCTGGGGCTGCTTGTAGCGGGTGTGAAGCTCGTGATTACGTGAGTTACTTACTCAAGAGACTAGAGATGACATCTCGTTTGGAGAGATGTCACCTCTAGGGTGTTAGCTTACGCAACCGCTTCTTCCAGTTCTTCAGCGTGTTTAGTGACGGGGCGGCTCAGGTAGGTGTACACGGCCGGAATCACGTACAGAGTGAGGGCGGTTGAGAAAATCAGACCACCTACCACCACGATACCCATAGATACCCGGCTCTCCGAACCGGCTCCCAGCGCCAGCGCCACGGGCAACAAGCCGAGAGCCGCGCAAAGGCTCGTCATCAGAATGGGCCGGAAGCGGGCCACGGCTCCATCGAGCACGGCCTGATGCTTGTTCACTCCCTGTTCTTTCCGCTGATTGGCAAATTCAACAATCAGAATCCCGTTTTTGGTCACGAGCCCGACGAGCGTAATAATCCCGATTTGGCTGAATACGTTGAGTGTCTGGCTAAAGTCCCAGAGCGATAGCAACGCCCCGCAAACGGCCAATGGTACGGTCAGCAGAATGATAATGGGGTCGACAAAGCTTTCGAACTGAGCCGCCAGAATCAGGTAGATCAGCAGCAGGGCCAGGGCGAACGCAAAGTACAGGCTCGACGAACTTTCGCGGAACTCCTTGCTGGTGCCATCGAGGGCGGTGGTGAACGAGGGGTCCAGAATTTCACCTGCGATACGCTCCATTTCGGTAATCCCTTCGCCGAGCGAAACCCCTTTGGCCAAACCAGCCGAGACCGTAGCCGATGCGTACCGGTTGTAGCGGTATAGCGTGGGCGGGGTGCTCTGCTCCGACACCCGCACGAGGTTGTCGAGCTGAATCAGTTCGCCCCGGTTATTCTTGACAAACAGAGACTTCAGGTCGGTAATGTCGTTACGGTCAGAGCGTTCAATCTGGCCAATTACCTGATACTGCTTGCCGTCCATGATGAAATAACCGAACCGCCGACCCGACAGGCCGAGTTGGAGCGTTTGGGCCACATCCTGCACCGATACACCCAGGTTGAGGGCCTTGTCGCGGTCGATGTCGAGCCGAATTTCGGGCTTGGTAAATTTGAGGTTCACGTCGGAGGCCGCGAATTTTTCGGAAGCCTGCACCGCTTTCATAAACTCCGGCAGTTTGGCCCGAAGCTGCTCAAACTTGTTGGCCTGAATCACAAACTGAACGGGTAGGCCTCCACCCCCGCGCTGTCCGGTCTGAATGGTTTGTTCCTGCGCTACAAACGTGCGGGCACCCGTGTACTGCTTTACAACGGGCGTCATTTCATCGACTACCTGTTGCTGGGTTTTGGTGCGGGGCGGTTTTTCGCCGAGGTAAATCCGGATGTTGGCCGTGTTGGTGGCCCCGCTACCAAAGCTGGGCGAAGTAACGGCAATGACACCCGGCACCGTAGCCGTATCGAACCGGGCGCGCAGGTCTTTGGCCAGCCGGTCGGTGAAGTTGAGCATGTACTCAAACGTAGCCCCTTCGGGCGCGGTGGCCTGAATTCGGAAACCACCCCGGTCTTCGAGCGGGGCCAGTTCCGACGGAATGGCGTTGGTTTTGAACAGCACGTACACAATACCCACCATGCCGAGCATAATGACCCACGCCAGCCAGCGCAGGCGCAGAAAATGGGCCAGCGAACGCTCGTATCCGCTAATCATCCACTCGAAAAATGGCTCGGTAGTACGGTAGAGCCAGGGTTGCCGTTTCCGGTTTTTCAGGAGTTTCGACGAGAGCATGGGTGTGAGCGTGAGCGACACAAAAGCCGAAATAAGCACCGAGCCCGCTACCACAATGCCAAACTCCCGGAACAAACGGCCCGTAATGCCCTGAAGGAAAATCACGGGCAGAAACACGGCCGCCAGCGTGACCGTAGTCGAGATAACGGCAAAGTAAATTTCATTGGAACCACTCACGGCCGCCTTGTAGGGCGACATGCCCTCTTCAATTTTGGCGTAGATGTTTTCGAGTACCACAATGGCGTCGTCGACAACCAGACCGATGGCCAGTACGATTCCGAGCAGGGTGAGCACGTTGATCGAGAAGCCGCAGAGGTACATGATGAAAAACGTACCAATGAGAGAAACCGGAATGGCCGTGAGCGGAATAATGGTACTCCGCCAGTCGCGCAGAAACAGGAAAATGATAATGGCAACCAGCACAAACGCAATCCCGATGGTTTCTTCTACCTCTGTAATAGACCGGCGTACGTACTGGGTATAGTCGAAGCCCAGCATCACCTTGAGGTCGGGGGGGAGGTCGCGCTTGATCTGATCGAGCTTGACGTACACATCGTTGGCAATCTCGATCTGGTTGGCGCCCGGCTGCGGAATCACGGCGACGGCCACCATCGGCACCCCGTCGCGCTTAAACATGGTCCGTTCCACCTCAGGGGCCAGTTCGGCATAGCCTACATCCTGAAACTTCACCACCTGATCGGCGGTCTCTTTCAGAATCAGGTTGTTAAAGTCGGAGGCCGTGCTCAGGCGGCCCAACGTCCGAACGGTCAGTTCCGTGGTTGCCCCCTCCACCGAACCCGAAGGCAGCTCGACGTTCTGGGTGCGGAGGGCATTGGCAATATCAATGGCCGTGAGCCGGTACGAAGCCAGCTTGACGGGGTCGATGCGGAGCCGCATGGCGTATTTCTTTTCGCCCCATATCTGAACGCTACTTACGCCCGGAATGGTCTGAAAACGCTCGCGAAACTGCCGGTTAGCAATGTCGTTTACTTCGAGCAACGAACGTTTGCTCGACAGCAGCTGGATAAAATAAATAGGGCTGGCGTCGGCGTCGGCCTTGGCCACAACGGGTGGGTCGGCATCGGGTGGGAGGTTGGCTACGGCCCGGCTCACCCGGTCGCGCACGTCGTTGGCGGCATCTTCGATGTTCACGTCAAGTTCAAACTCGACCGTGATCGACGAGCGCCCGTCGCGGCTGCTGCTGGCGAGGGTGCGGATACCGGCAATCCCGTTGATCGACTCTTCGAGGGGCTCGGTAATCTGCGACTCCACAATGTCGGCGTTGGCACCGGTGTAGGTAGTTTGTACGGTTACCACGGGCAGGTCGATGCTCGGAAATTCGCGTACGCCCAGATACAGGAAGCCGATCACCCCAAAAACAATAATCAGCAACGACAGTACAACGGCCAATACGGGGCGGTTGATGGAAGTGGTAGAGAGGTTCATGCGTGTATAGGAGTGAGGAGATAGGAGAGAGTAGTGAGAAGAATGAACTCACTGCGAACGTCCTTCTGCGTGTCAACCTTGTAAATTAGTGAGTCTCTGAGGCTATTTTTTTGCCTCGATAGCCCCGTAATAAGCATTGAGTAATCGGGATACTTCATCCAGATTTGATTGTAAGGTTATTGTATCAGCATAGCCGAGATCGTGGGCCAGAATAAGGTAGTAATGTGTTTCGTCGAGCGAGCCCTGAGCTATGTTTAGAAACTTTGATTTGTCGGGGAGCGTCCGTTTGCGATACCCTTCGGCAATATTAGCGGGAACAGACGTAGCGCTTCGTCGAAGCTGTGAAGTCAGACAAAAGAGTTCGTCTTTGGGAAACGATTTGGTGAGTTGGTAAACAGACAGTACGAGTTTGTGTGCTTTCTGCCACACTATGAGCTGTGTAAAATGCTGCGTTTTTTGCATGATGATACAAGTAGACAAAAGCAAAATACTGTTTATCCTCACTCCTCACTCCTCACTCCTCACTGCCGGGCGGCCCCGTCCTCACTTACTGCACCAGCACCTCACCGCCGGGTTTGACCATCTGAATGCCTGAGGTAATGAGCGAGTCGCCCACGTGCAGGCCACTCTTGATTTCAACGTTGCGGTCGGTGCGAAGGCCGATCTGCACCGGTACCGACTCGGCTTTCCGATTGCGGACAACGTACACCTTCTGGCCGTTTTGTTCGGGAATAATCGCTTCTGTGGGGACTACAATGGCGTTGCCACGCGCGCTGAGCACCACTTCAATACGGGCAAACGCACCCGGTACGAGCGCCCCGTTGGGGTTGGGGCTGGTGGCCCGGAGCAGCATTGCCCGGGTTTCGGGGTTTACCTTAGGTTCAACGGCGTACACCGTACCCGCCCGATTGGCTTCTGACCCCTCCACCGTAAACTGAATCCGGCTACCCCGCCGAACAATCTGAGCGTATTTGGCCGGTACCGAGAAGTCGATTTTGGCCGGGTTCGTGTTGGTGAGCGTAGCAATGGGCGTAGCCGGTGATATGTAGCTTCCTACGCTGATCTGGCGCAGACCAATAGTCCCGTCAAATGGCGCCCGGATCACAGTTTTGGCCAGTTGCGCTTTCAGGTTTTCGATGTCGGCCAGAATACCCGTGAGGTTCGTTTGGCTGATTTCGTATTCGGCCCGGCTGATGGCCTCTTTTTCAAACAGCCGCTTTTGCCGTTGTTCGTTGGCCTCGGCCAGTTTGCGGTTGGCATTTAGTTTCTGGAGCTGTGCCTGTAAATCGGCATCGTTGATACGGAGCAGCACCGTCCCCCGGCGCACATAGTCGCCTTCACGGAAACCAATGCTCGTTACCCGCCCCGACACTTCTGAGCGGATTTCCACCTCCTCGTTGGCAACTACCGTGCCGGTGGTCAGAATTTTCTCGTCCAGCGATTCGGTGTTGACCACCATAATCCCGACAGACGTAGGCCCACCGCCCGCTTTTCCGCCCGCAGGACCACCACCAGCCCCCTTGGCTGCTCCACCCGCAGCCGTGGTTTTGGCAGGATCACCGGCTCCGTCGGCGGGTTTGAAAAGGGTTTTCAGTTTGGGGTAAAAAGCCAGCCCGATGACGAGCAGAATAATCAGGACGGTCAGAATTCGTTTGGTAGAGGTGTTCATAGTGCCAACCCAGGTGTATAACAGAATGTGCCACGAAATTACGGAGTAGGCACGCTTCTTCAATAAGACAAAAGTCAATTTGGTTTACTGCCACGAAAAAGCCCTCTACAACGAGGTAGAGGGCTTTTAATCTAGGCTAAACGGGCTCTGGTTCACTCGTGACCGAGCCCGGAGCGCGGTTGCAGTTAGTTGCGAATGGTAAACCCAATTCGCTTATAGTTGGTATTTGCCTTGTACTCCGTACTGGTGCTGTCCAGGGTGAGAACCAGGTTACGGATTGGAGCCGTGGTGCTGCTTGCCCGCGATACCGCAATGGAAAGCGACCCAACGCTGCTATTGGCCGGAATAACCACCTCGCCGTTGTTGACCAGTGTGTAGGTGTTAGCGCCTGTTGTGGTGAGCGTTGGTTCTACCAACACCTTAACCCGTAGTTCGCTGTTGCGCTGGGGACCCACCAAATTAAGCTGCGTGGTGAGGGTGGGCGCCAGCGTAACACTATTCGCACTGGCCACGAGCGGAAACGTCAGACCCACGGCTGGGTTACTGCGCACGGCCGTCTCGAATTCTACCTGAGCTGGGCCATCGTAGGTAATCTCCAGATCTTTAAAACAAGCTGTTGCCAGCAGCATAATACCCAGCAACAGGCTATATGGAAGTAACTTTTTCATGATGTCTCGATTAGTAACCTGCGTTTTGAACCAGTTTGTTGTTGGCTTGAATTTCCCGAACTGGAATAGGGGCGAGGGTGCGCGTATCGCCATAGGGTACGTTGCCCGTTGACTTGACCACATCACGTCCGCGACGCTTCAGGTCGAACCAGCGGTGTCCTTCAAAGGCCAGTTCCAAACGGCGCTGCAGCTCAATCTCTGTCTGCAACTGTGCATTAGTCGTTGTAGTGGGCAGCGCTGTCAGGCCGGCACGAGTCCGAATCCGGTTCACGTCGGCCAGAGCTTGAGCCTGGTCGCCGTTGCTGCGAGCCAAAGCCTCAGCCCGGATCAGAATCAGCTCAGAGATACGAATTACGGGTACGTTGTCCATGTAAATTACGCCCGACTTGCCCACAAACTTGGTGCACTCTTCCACGATGCTACCTGAACGGTTCAGGCCCAACTGGTAAAGCTGACGCCGAACATCACCGGTCTGGTGCAGGCCCAGAAAAGCCGTTGTTGGTACCACCGATCCCCAACCGTTGGCTGTTGGCAGCGGAGTAGGACGCAGGGCACCCAGGCTGTTTACCTGCGCTACCGATTCCATCGTCGTGTAAGCCGATTGCAGTGAGTTGTTTACGCCCAACGACTCCTGGCGGGTTTGGAACAGAATTTCAAACACCGACTCGGGGTGGCTGTTGCTACGCCACGCAGCTACATAATCCGTATTGCCTACAAAGCGGCCCACGCCCGCATTGAGCGCGTCGGTAGCATATTTGATCGCGTTGGTGAAGTCTTCGTTGTACAGAGCTACCCGGGCAAACAAAGCCATGGCTGCTGCGCGGGTAGCCCGGCTTGGGGCACCCGTGGTAGGGGCTTTCGCAACGGCGTCGGTCAGGTCTTTGTAAATCTGAGCGTACACCTCATCAACCGAAGCACGTGGGTGGTTTTCGATCTGCTCGGGCGTGCTAACACCTTTCAGAACGAGAGGTACCCCGCCCCGGTCCAGCGAACTGATTCGTACTTTAGGATCGTAGGCAAATACACGGGCCAGATTGTGGTAGTTCAACGCCCGCAAAAACTTCAATTCGCCCTCGATGCGCTCACGCTCGGCTTCATTGAAAGGGCTGCTTGGCAGCGCGTCCAGAATGAGGTTGATGTTGTTAATGCCGAGGTAGTAGATGTTCCAGCCCAGCAGATGGCTGTTAATCACGTTCTGGCCCTCATTGATGAAACGGCCACCTGCCCGGTTGATGATCCGGCTTTCGTCGCCCAGTGCTTCGGCAATGGCAATCAGGTCACGACCATACAGGGTAATATCTTTCTGGTACGTGTAAACGTTGGTGACGGCCGCATTGATGCCTTCGCGCGTGGTAAGGGCCACACCCGAATCAATGGATTGCCGGGGCTGCACATCAAGCAGGTTGCTGCAACTTGCCATGAACAGGCCAACTGTCAGCGTCAGAATTCCTAATGTATGTTTCATAAAAGTCGTTTGTCGAGAGAATTAAAGGCCAATTTGAACACCCAGCGTGTAATTGCGTGACTGCGGAATGATCCCCTGGTTGTCCAGGCCACCTTCAATAGCAAACTCAGGATCGAAGCCTGTCCAGCGCGTCAGCGTGAAGGCATTGACTGCCTGCGCATACACTTTCAAACCTGACAGCTTCAGGCGGCTTACTACAGCCGGTGGTACGGTGTAGCTGAGCGAAACCTGCTTCAGACGGATATACGATGCATCTTGGAAAAAGCGCGTGCCTGACTGGTACGAACTTACACGACCACTGATTTCGGTCCGGTTGTTGGCCGGGCGTGGTACGCTCGTAATCTGACCGGGAGTAGTCCACCGGTTCGTGAAATAATATTCCAGTCCGTTGCGCAGTACGCCGGCATTGTCGGCCAAACGGAACTCCTGGGTGTTCTGAATCACCCGGCCAAAGTCATACTGGAACAAGCCTGACAGTTCGAACCCTTTGTAGCTGAACGTGTTGGTGAAGCCACCAAACTGCTTAGTGATACCTGAATGACCCAGCGGACGCTGATCGGCTGTCCGGACAATGTACGTAAGGTTGCCACTGGGGTCATACCACATCGGCCGACCGTTGGCTGGGTTTACACCGGCATAGGGTACACCCACGTTGGTAAAGAGCGGATAACCTACCCGTACTGACAGGTTGCCGGGCAGAACGTCAGCACCTTCAAACAGCTTGGTTACTTTGTTGTCGAGGAACGTGATGTTGAAGTTGCTCTCCCAGCGGAAACCACCCGTGTTGACGTTGACAGTCGTGATGGCAAATTCCAGACCCCGGTTTTGTACCTCGCCGATGTTCTCAAAAATACTGTTAAAACCGTTGGTTTGCGGAATCGAGCGGGTCAGCAGCAGGTCGCGGCTAATGCGCTGGAAGGCATCAATCGAGCCTTTCAGACGGCCCCCGAAGAAACCATAGTCAAGACCCACGTTGTAGGTTACGTTACGCTCCCAGCGCAGGTTGGGGTTACCCAACTGACTTACGCCAATACCGGCATTACCCTGATACACACCGCCAAGGCCATACAGCCGACGGGCTGCAAAGTTAGCTACCTGATCGTTACCGGTGCTACCCACGCTAAACCGCAGGCCGAGGTCACTAACTACGTTGCTGCCTTTGAGGAAGTTCTCTTCAGCCAGGTTCCATTTGGCCGAAATCGATGGGAACACACCCCATTGGTTGTTAGCCCCGAACCGTGATGAACCATCGTACCGAATAATACCGCTCAGAATAAAGCGTTTCTGGTATTCGTAGCGCAGGTTAGTAAATACACCGGCCCGCTTGAAGCCCGACCAGAAACCGCCTACCGATACGGGTTCAGCAGCCGCGTTGGCGGTGTTGAGTTCTGGCGTGGGGAATCCCTGGGCGTTGAGTGATGTACCTTCGTTGATCTCCTGCCGGTATTCAGCACCCAACAAGGCACCAAACGTATGCTTGCTGCCAAACGTTTTGTTGTAGTTCAGCGTAGCGTTGGTCGTGAGGTTGGTGTTGTTATTCACAAACTGGTTCAGCGTACCCCGGATGTTGAAGTAATCTGACAGGCGTGGGTCACCAAAAAACGACGAGTTTACCGAACGGTAATCTAAGCCACCAAACGCCTTAAAAATCAGGTCTTTGTTGATAGCGTACGTTAGGCCCAAGTTGGCTACAAGCTGACGGGTGCCTGTTTTCGACTTGATGAGATTTGAGTTGGCAATAACGTTCTGCGAGAGGTCACCCGGCATTACGATTCCCGAAGCGGGCAGGCCGTAGTAGCTACCGTCCGGTGCGTAAATGGGGTTGATAGGCAGAATCAGCGGGGCTGAGTACTGAGGGGCACCAAACGCCAGCGAGCCTTCAGAACCACCGTAGGGACCGCGTTGTGACACGCTGGCGGCTGTCAGGCCGGCGTCCAGTGTAATCTTATTGCTCAGTTTGCTCGTGAGATTCATTTTGCCCGAGAACCGCTGGAAATCCACATTGCGCAGAATGGCATCCTGCTGGTTGTACGAGCCTGAGATGTAGTACGTGGTGCGGTCGTTGCCACCCTGTGCCGACAGGTCGGCGTTGGTTACGCTGCCAGGCCGGTACGCTTCGCCTTGCCAGTTATACGTTGGCAATTCAGCAATAGCCTGATCGCTCAGGTCAACGGGTAGGTTCAACGAGGCCAGTACGGTTGTCCGGCTGGCGGCCGGGGTCAGGGTAGGCGTGTTCGTGATAAGAGCCTCCTGTCGGGCCTGAATCCACTGTTGGGTGTTCAGTACGTCGAGTTGCCGGATGGGTTCTACCACCCCGCGATACATATTCAGGTTTACTTTGGCTTTAGTACCCGCTTTACCGCGCTTGGTGGTTACCAGTACCACCCCGTTGGCGGCTTGTGCACCGTAGATAGCGGCCGTAGCGGCATCTTTCAGGATGTCGATGCTCTCAATATCGTTAGGGTTCAAAAACGCCAGCGGGTTATTGCTTACGTTGCCGCCCCCGTCGTTCCGGTTGTTTAGCTGAACACCATCGACAATGTACAGGGGCTCATTACCAGCCGAGATCGAGCCGACACCCCGAATCCGTACCTGTACGGCACCACCGGGTGTTCCATTATTTGAGGTGATTTGCACACCGGCTGCTCGTCCCTGCATAGCCCCGTCGAAGCTCGGGTTAGGCAGGTTTTCAATTTCTTTTCCCTTGACGTTTGCTGTGGCGCCGGTTGTTTCCTTTTTGGTAAGCGAAGCGCCGTAGCCCACAACCACAACCTCGTTCAGGTTCGATGCGTCGCTTTCGAGCGTAACCGATAAGGTCGACTGGTTCCCGACCGCAATTTCCTGGCTTTTATAACCGACAAAGCTGAAAACCAGCCGGCCGGTGGCAGGAGCTTCAATCCGGAAATTTCCTTCTGCATTAGTGGTGGTACCGCGGCTGGTTCCTTTCAGCAAAACGGTTACACCCGGTAGGGGCGATCCATCATCGCCCTTCACTTTTCCGGTTACTGCCCGATCCTGTGCCCAGGCCAATTGACCCAGCAGAACCATGACCAGCAAACAGAGTTGTTGTAAAGTGTTTCTCATGGTATTTAAGATATATTGGTAATGCACGGCAAGTTATTCACAAACCGTTGAATAAATAAATTCGATTCACAATAAAATTTGGTTAATAAGAAGATTTGTGATACTTAATGCGAATGAGGACGAATTTGTGACCGTATTATGCAAGAGATTATAGTAGTGTATGTGCAAACAGGAGTACGCCTTTAGAATTAGTAGGATGAGTAAATTTTGTTATGTATGAAATTGGATTATTAGAAGATAGTATATCCGATACTAATAGTGTTATTGCCTAAGTGAAATCCTGATTAAAAAAGTAGACATAACGCACAAAAAAAGCACCGATGCGCAAGCATCGGTGCTTTTAACAAACAGAAACGGTTTAAGCCAACACGCGGGCCCGTACCTGCTGAGTCACAATCTGGGTGTTGTCGTCCAGTGTTACCAGGAAGATAAAGGCAATCTCACGCGGAGCCGCCGGGTTACCCGTAGGAGTAAGCACTACTGCCGGATACTTAGCGGCAAAGGCAGCCTGCGTCATGGTAAACGTAGCCGTTGTGCCGGTACCCGCAATCGGGGCCGTGTTAATTACCAGTGAGCTGGTGTTGAGCGAACCGGCGTTGATACCCGTACCGCCACCCACTACGCGGGTAATCTCTTTAATAGTCCGACCTGAACCGGCCGGAATCGACAGGGTAAACGTGATGGGTGTAGCCCCGGCCCGAGAAATTTCGATGAAGGGGTTACCGCCGTACGTGGTGGCGTTGGTGAACGTAACCGGTACCGCCGGGCGGTTGTCGCGCACAAGTGTGCCGTACTCCAGATCGTCTTTGCAGGCAACGGTACTCAATGCCATCGCTGCCAGCAATACTCCTTTTATAAGTGTCAGTTTCATTGTGTAGCTATGTTTTGAGTATTAGTTGGCGTCCCACCAAACTTTTACGTTCGACTGGGGGGCTGGGTTCGGGAAGTTGGTGTTCCGCTCGTTTTCAAACGACACATACACCGCCCGTACAGGCCGGGTTCCGTCGATACCTACTGCATTCTGAGCAGGCTGCTGGGTTGGGTAACCCGTCCGACGCCAATCGTTCCATAGCTCAAGGCCGTTGCCCGTAAACGCAATGTACTTCTGCGTAATAATCTGGGCCAGGCGCTCCTGCTGCGTACCGCGCAGGGCATTGGCGGTGATGTACGCATCGATCTGAGCGGTTGGAATACCCGCCAGCGTCATCGACGCCCGGATACCTTCGGCATACAGCGTTTGCGGATCACCTGCCGTGCCCAGCATCAGGGCCGACTCCGCCAGAATAAACGCCCGCTGGAAGTTGGTCAACAGGCGCACGGGGCCTTCACCATTGGCACCGGTCACGTAGCTATTGTACCGCGACCAGGTTGTTACCGGTGTAGGCCGGGCACCGCTCTGACCGTTGTCCCAGGTTACGTAATTGGCTGCAGGTTTTGTCCAGAACACGGGCAGACGGGGGTCATTGAGGCCCTGCAACAAGGTCAGGTACCGCGAGCTCATGATCAGATCGTCTTTAAACGAGCTGATGTTGGTGTACTCAAAGCGGGGGTCGCGGCTACCTACAGCAGCACCGAACGTTACGTTGAAATCGTCGGCATTGCTGCGGATAAAGTTGTTACCGGCAATTACCTGATCAATCACCTGTTTCGCCAAAGCGGGCTCTTTCACGCTGATCGTGTTGGCTAGCTTCAGCAGCAGCGTGTTACCGGCCCGACGCCATTTGGCCAGGTCGCCCCGGTAAATCACGTCGTCATTGCCCGGCCGCGTAGCCGACTGCTTGTCGAGGTCGGCCAGACCTTCGCGCACCAGATCAAACAGGCTCTGGATGTTCTGCGACGTGTTGCCTTTGTAGATATCCTCCTGCTTGTCGACGCGGGGCTGTGGGTTAGCTTCGCCCTGCAACGCCTGCGAGTACGGTACATCACCCCACATATCGGTTGCCACACTGAACGCGTACGCCTTCATGATTTTGGCGATACCCGTGTAAGCGGGTGAGTTCGATGCCGAGGCAATGTCGATAATCTTCTGGGCGTTTACCAGCGCACCGCCGTACAGTTCAAACCGCCACTGGTTACCGAAATCGGCACCGTTGGTCTGGTACACGTCGTATGTAGCCGGGCTGTTGGCAGCACCAGCCGTTTGTTGCATGATGGTTGATGCAAACCGGTTAATCTCATTGGCATTGGCGAAAGCGGTACCGATTTCAACCGTGGGCAACAGTACCGAAGGGGGTACGGCTGTCGGGTTGTTCGGGGTTACGTTGATGCTTTCGTCGAGGAAGTTGGAGCAACCGAGGCCAAATGCCAGCGGCAGCATCAGAACTACACTACGAAATATTATTTTCATGGATGTATGTAAGATGAAAGTGTTAGAATGTAAGCCGCAGATTGACACCGTAGTTGCGGGTGTTTGGCGGCCCGTTCAGATCCAGACCCTGGATGTTACCCGCGCCCTGCGTGTTCACTTCGGGGTCAGCAAAGAAGCCAGGGGCGAAGAAATACAGGTTCCGGCCCGTGATACCGATCGAAGCGGCTCCCAGCGGAGTACGGCTCAACCACTCTTTCGGGAAGGTGTAGTTGAACGATACCTCGCGCAGGCGGTACACCGTTGCGTCGAATACGGCACCTTCTGAGGCCAGACCACCCAGACCAGCCCAATAGGTTTGGGCAGGCAGCTGAATGTTGTTTGGCCGGAATGTTCCGTCGCTGTTCTGGATTACACCCGGCAGAATACGGGGCTGATCGCGGTCGATACCCGTTACGTACAATGAACCACCCGAACGATAGTCGGCCGCGCTGAATGAGAACAACTGACCGCCCTGACGGGTATCAACCAGTGCCTGCAGCGAGAAGCCTTTGTACGAGAACGTGTTGTTCAGGCCGGCCGTCCAGTTCGGGTTGGGGTTGGCAATTACCTGACCCGCCAGACCCGGCGCAAACTGACCCGTTGTTGGGTTAATTACGTACTGACCAACAAACTGACCCGTTGCATCGTAGTACTGACCGTTCGGGTTGGTGTTCTGTACCCGTGGGTTTGCCGTACTTACAATTACACCGTAGGGCTGACCTTCGACAATCGACGACGTGATACCGATAAAGCCGTTACCGGTAATACCTGACTGGGTTACACCGGGTGCAATCGACACAACCTTGTTCCGAATCCGGGTGAAGTTAAGCGTTACATCCCAACGGAAACCACTCGCCCGCACAGGTGTTGCGTTCAATGTCAGTTCAAGACCCCGGTTCTGGAGTTCACCCACGTTGGTAGTCCGGGTGTCATAACCCGATGAGGGCGATACGGCTACGTTGAAAATCTGGTTAGTCGAGCTCGTGAAGAAGTAAGCTGCATCGATGCTCACTTTGTTCTTGAACAGACCCAGGTTCAGACCTACCTCCTGCGAGGTTACAAACTCAGGCGTCAGGCCGTTATTACCAATCCGACCACCAATGGCAAAGCCCGGTACGCTGCTACCGCCAATTGAGAGGGGGAACGCTACGCTCGCCAGGTTGTTACCAAAGCTGGCCTGTGCAAATACTGAGTTGAGCAGGTAGGGGTCGGCATCACGACCAACCTTGGCAATGCTCGCCCGTACTTTGGCATACGACAAGATGTCTGACTGGAGCTTGAAGGCATCTGTGGGTACGAAGCTAACCGAAGCCGAGGGGTAGAAGTACGTGTTGTTGGCACGGGGCAGCGTCGACGAGCGGTCGGCGCGGCCGGTCAGTTCGAGGAACAGGTAGTTGTTGTACGACAACGAAGCCTGTGCGTAGTAACCTACCAGTCGGCGGGTCAGTGAGCTTTCGCCTGAGCTGGTAAATACCGAACCGTTTGATACGTTGCTAAAGCCCGGAATCGTGAGCTGCTGCGCATATACCGACTGGCTCTGCGACTGCCGCTGGTTGATGTTGTTACCCAGCAAGAGGTTACCGCTCAGGCCTTCAATAAAGAGCTTGTCGGCTTTGGCGTTTACCAACAGGTCGCCGTTCAATTCCGAACGGAAGAACTGATCCTGGATAATTTCACCCTGCGGAGCGCGGGCTGCACCAATATTGTTTACGTTTTTCCGGCGGTCGGTGTAGGTATCTCCCGTTACGCGGTACGTTACGTTCAACCACTTGGTTACGTCGTAACCCACCGTGAAGTTACCGAAGAAACGATCTACCTGGCTGTTGAGGGTCAGGTTCCGAACGGCCCAGTTGGGGTTATTTGCTGTGGTCAGGAAGTAAATACTCTGCCCGTTGGCGTCCTGAAACGGCTCGTTCACCAGGTCGTAGCTACGTGGAATACGCGTCAGCTGACCGAAGGCGCTACCTCCGTTACCGAGTGCCGTACCACCCTGAACTGTCTGTACGTACGAAGCCGTACCTGATACTTTGATACCGTTGTTCAGTTTGCTTTCGCCACCAACCTGTACGTTGGTCCGGTTGAACTTGAACGTAGGCACAATCCCTTTCTGGGTTGTGTTACCAAACGACAGGCTAAAGTTGCGGTTGGCATCGCCACCGGCAATGTTAGCCGTGTTCTGAAAAATGCTACCCTGCTGGTAGAAATCCCGAACGTTGTTTGGATATGCCTGGTACGGACGGGTTTCGCCCTGTAAGTTGGTAATCGACGTTGGGCCACCTACAAACGGCAGACCCCATGAGGCCGTCGTGTTGTTTACGTACAGGTTGTTGGTACCCTGACCGTAATCGTTCTGAAAACGGGGCAGGCCGTACACGTTTTGTACGTTGTACGATGAATTGACGGTAACCTCGGTTTTGTTGTTCTGGTTACGGCCGTTTTTGGTGGTGATGATGATAGCACCCGCCGACGCCCGCGAACCGTACAGTACCGCAGCCGCAGGGCCTTTCAGTACGTTAACCGACTCGATGTTTTCGGGGTTCACGTCGGCCAGACGGTTGGCCGACTGAGCCTGGAACAGGGTGTTACCGGATACGTTTACGTCATTGCTGAAGATGATACCATCCACAACGATAAGCGGCTGGTTCGATCCGTTGAACGACGTAATACCCCGAATGTTGATGTTGGTTGAAGCACCCGGCGCGCCACTTTGCCCGCTGATCTGAACCCCGGCTAACTTGCCTTGCAGGGCGTTGAGCAGGTTGGGTTCCGATTTCTGCGCAATCATGCTGGCGCCTACTTCCTGGGTTGAGTAACCGAGCGAACGTTTGTCGCGCTCGATACCCTGTGCCGTTACCACAATCTCGTTGAGGCTTTGTGTGCCACTCGACAGTTTTACGTCGATCGTTGTCTGGTTACCTACCAGAATCTCCTGCGTTTCGAAACCAATGTAGCTAAATACTAACCGGCTGTTGGCTGGTACACTCAGTCGATATTGTCCCTGAGCATCGGTGGTTGCGCCACGCGTGGTACCTTTTACCTGAATGCTCACACCCGGAAGAGCGGAGCCGTCGTCTGATGAAGTGACCCGGCCACTTATCGATACATCCTGTGCCAGCAAAGGCAGACAGAAAAGCAGCGAAAGAAGCCAGCTTCCTAATAAAATTCTGCGCATATGGATTTTGAGATTAAAAATAAATTAACAAATTGATGAAATGGACCGCAAAGGTAAGGGTAAACAAGATTATCTGTAGACGTAAAGGCAGGGTTTTTTATTGCATTAAGAACGTTACTTGTACCTGTATACTAGTGGTATACACTGTAACAAAAATGCCCCACTTTTGGTGAGGCATTTGGACAAAAAAATTTCACTTCGGTTAATTACGGAACGAGAAACCCAGCCGCTTGTAGTTCTGGCTCGGTTTAAAGTCGGTGCTTGTGCTATCAATAACCAGTACCAGGTTTCCGACCGGTGCCGTGGTGCTGCTGGCCCGGCCAACCGTTACGGTCAGTGAGCCAAAGCTCGAGTTTGCCGGAATTACCACGTTACCGCCATTGCTCAGGGTATAGCTGCTGGCGGGGGCAGTAGTAGCTGGGTCGACAAGTACCCGCACGGTAAGCTCGCTACCCCGCTGCCGACCTACCAGATTCAACTGTGCCGTTGAGGTAGTGCCCGCGGTAGGGGTATTGGCCAGGCTGGTAATGGAGTAGGTACGCCCGGTAGCGTTGGTGCGCAAAATGGCTTCGTTGAATTCAACGAGCGTTTGCTCATCGAACACTTGATCCAGGGTGTTGTCGCAGGCTGCCAGACCCAAAACCGACAGGGCGCACAACAAAATATAATTCAGTTTTTTCATGAATGTGCTTGGTTTGTGCATGCACCGGCCGAGTAAGCCCGACCGGTGCACTGCCGATTAATAACCGAAGTTCTGGCGAATGTTTTTGTTGGTAGATACCTCGTTCACCGGAATGTTAGCCAGTACACGGAAGTCGTTGTAAGGCAGGTTATTTGCCGTGGGCGAGAGCGGGATGGTCTTGATCACATCCTGTCCGCGCCGTTTCAAGTCAAACCAGCGGTGACCTTCAAACGCATACTCTAACCGGCGCTGCCGCAGAATTTCGGCCAGCAGGGCGGCATCGTTCGTAAAGCTGGCCATAGTACGTGCCGTCAGGCCCCGGTTTGTCCGGATGGTGTTGAGGTCGGCCAGGGCGTCGGTCATCCGGCCCAGCATAAAGTAAGCCTCAGCCCGGTTGAGGTAAGCCTCTGGAATACGGAGCACCGGTACGTTGTCGAGGTTGATTACCCCGTTTTTACCCAGAAACTTGGTACACTCTACAAACGCCGTTCCGCGTCCGGTAGTACCCAGTTCGTACAGTTGCGCCCGCACATCGGCAAAACCCGTCGCGCTGCTTTCCGACCGGATGTCGCTCAGGAACGCGTTGTTTGGAACGAGGTCACCGAAGCCACCCGTGGTGCCGCGGTCGCCGGGGCGAACAAGCGTTGTGTAGGTGGTTTGCAGTGAGGTGTTTACCCCGATGTTTTCCGACGGAGCGGCAAACTGTACTTCAAACAATGACTCCGGGTTACGCGGAGCGCGCCAGCCGCCAATGTAGCCGCTTGCATCGACAATACGAACCGTACCGCCAATAGCGTCGGTCGCATACCGTACCGCCGTGTTGTAGTCTTTGTTGTACAACGCTACCCGTGAGAACAGGAGTTGAGCCGCAGCACGGTTACCGTAGGCCGGAATGTTGCCGTTGTTGGCACTGGTCCGGCTAAAGAATGTTACCGACTTCTCCAGGTCGCTATAAATCTGCTTGTACACATCGGCAATGGGCGCACGGGCCGGAAACTGCAACTGATCCTGGTTGTTTACACCTGTCAGCACGATGGGAACACCACCCCGGTTTTGTTGTGCAATTTCAACACCCGGATCGTAAGCATAGGCCCGCATCAGGTCGTGGTAGAGCAACGCCCGTAGGAAGTGACCTTGGCCGAGAATCGAGTTGCGCCGGTTGGTATCGGTCAGCGACGTAACCTTTGGCGTGGCTTCGAGCAGCAGGTTGGCCTGGTTGATGGCGAAATAGCTGGTAGCCCAGTTGACAAACGAAGCACCGGCTACATTCCGGTTTTCGTTGTTCAGGCGGCCCGATTTGTTGGTTGCCTGCGCATTGTCGCCGAGGGCTTCGGCTACGGCCAGAAAATCACGACCATACAGGGCGGTGCTTTGCAAACGGTCGTAAATACCGTTGAGGGTAGCATCCAGGCCTTCGGCTGTATTCAGTGCCGTGGTCAGATCGGCGTTGGAGCGGGGCTGTACTTCGAGCAGGTCGCTGCACGACGCCAGCGACAGGGCCGCAGCGGTCAGCAATCCGCCAGACAAGGTTTTTATGGAAATACGCATTGTCGATAAGTCAGTTTGAAGATGATCAGAACGTTAGGTTAATACCGGCAGTAATTGACCGTGAGTTGGGTACAACCCCGCTGTTGCCCGAACCGAAGTTCAGGAATTCGGGATCGTAGCTCGTCCAGTTGGTCCAGGTGAGCAGGTTCTGCGCCTGTACATACACACGGGCCTTTGAGGCTGCAATCTTACGGCCAATGGTACCCGGAACATCGTAGCTCAGCGTGATCTGCTTCAAACGCAGGTACGACGCATCTTCAAGCGTACGTGAGCCGCCAAGGCTGCTGATACCCCGTGTTTCGGCATTGCCGTTGATTGGGCGCGGTACGTCGGTGATATCACCCGGCTGCTGCCAGCGACGGTCGTACACTGACCGGATCGCGTTGAAATCACGACCTGCCAGCTCGGCCAGGAATGAGGTTTGGTTGTTGAACGACCGCCGACCATAATCGTACTGGAAGAGAGCGTCCAACGTCAGACCCTTGTACGAAATCGAGTTCTGGAAACCACCGTAGAACAGGGGCTGCTCTGAGCCGAGGTAACGCAGGTCACGCGGAGTTACCGGCGTATAGGTAATGTTACCGGCAAAGTCGTAGAACATGGGTCGACCGTTGGCTGGGTTTACACCGGCATATTCCGTGGTGTAGTTAGCCAGCAGCGGGCGGCCCTGGATGGCCGTACGAGCTACGCCGTAGAAGTCGTTGTAGTTGATCGTGATGGCGCTGTCGGGGTTAGCCAAGGGCGTAATACCGTCGATCAGCTTCACCACTTTGTTCCGAATGAACGTAATGTTGAACGACGATTTCCATTTGAAGTCGCCCGACTGCACGTTCACCGTGTTCAGTTCAATTTCCAGACCGCGGTTCTGTACTGAACCTGAGTTACGCGAGATGGCCGTGAAACCGCTCGTGAAAGGCAGGTTTACACCCAACAGTACGTCGCGGCTGGTCCGGTCGAATACGTCCACAGAACCCGTCAGACGGTTGCCGAAGAAACCGAAGTCCATACCCAGGTTGGTCGTTACGTTGGTTTCCCACTTCAGGTCCGGGTTACCCAGCTGTGAGGGGGCAAAACCAGCCGCACCGTTGTAGTCGAAACCGGCACTTACCAGACCCAGTGACGGGAAGTTAGCCAGACCGAACAGTGAACCAATCTGGTCGTTACCCGTAGTACCGTACGATGCCCGGAACTTCAGTTCGTTCAGTACCCGGTTGCCTTTCAGGAAGTCTTCTTCTGATACGAGCCACGCACCCGATACCGATGGGAAGAAACCAAAGCGGTTGTTGGCACCGAACCGGCTTGAGCCGTCGAGACGGGCAATCACGCTCACGTCGTACTTCCGGCCGTAGTTGTACTTCACATTTCCAAACACCGACGCCTTGCTGTAACCGGTCCAGCCACCACCAATGGATTGGGGCAGGGCCGCAGCACTACCGTAGCGGAAGTCGGGCGTAGGTACGTTGGTGATGTTTGAGTTGGTAAACTCGTTCCGGTCTGAGCGGTACTCAGCACCCAACAGAGCGCTTACGTCATGACGGCCACCAAACGTTTTGTTGTAGTTCGCCGTGATGTTGGTCAGGAAGTTAATGTTCTGGTTGAACTGATCCTGCAAACGTCCCCGAACCACAAAGGCATCGGCCGTGCGGGGGTCAGTGAAGTAGCGGCCCTTGATAGCCCGGTAGTCGAGGCTCACAAACGGCCGGATGTTCAAGCCTTCGATAGGCTTATAGTTGAGCGACAAACCACCCACAAACTGGTTGATGTTTGAGGTAATGTCGTTCAGCGTTGATACCTGAATGATGTTCTGGTTCAGAATACCCGGTGTACCGCCCAGTGCCGGCGTTCCGAAGAACGTGCCATCAGGGTTGTAAATGGGTACGCTTGGCAGCATAAGCGACGACGAGAACGCCGACGAGCCGAGGAATGAACCCCCGTTGGGTGAGCCCTGCTGACCGCGTGCCTGAATGGCACTCATTTTCAGCGTTTGCTCCAACGTCAGTTTGCTGTTGATGGCGTGCGTCAGCGTGGTGTTGAGCGTTCCGCGCTTGAAACCAACATTGATAACGTTGGCACTCTGCGTGTAATACGAGCCCGACACAAAGAATTTCGTTTTCTCGTTACCACCGTTCAGGCTCAACTCGTAGTTGTTGGTACGGCCGTTCCGGTAGGCCTCTTTCTGCCAGTCGTAGGTGGGCAGAGCGGCTACTTCGGCGTCGGTCAGCGTAGTGGGTTGCCGCAGGGTGCTCAGAACCGTAGCGCGGGCTACGTCGGCTGCCTGACCGGCATTGATCCGAGCCTGAGTCCGCAGGGCAATCCATTCCTGGGTGTTCAGTACATCCAGGCGCTTGATGGGCTCATCCACACCAGTGTAATAGTTGAGCGATACCTGCGTTTTGCCTGATTTACCGCGCTTGGTGGTCACGAGTACAACCCCGTTGGCCGCCTGCGAACCGTAGATAGAAGCCGCAGCGGCATCTTTCAGGATCTCGATGCTCTCAATATCGTTGGGGTTCAAAAACGCCAGCGGGTTTGAGCTGGTAAAGCTGGAGTTGTTGGTTGAGTTCAGCTGCACCCCATCAACAACGTAAAGGGGGTCTGAGCCCGCCGAGATTGAGCCAATACCCCGGATACGTACCTGAATGGCACCACCCGGAACCCCGTTGGCTGAGGTAATCTGCACACCAGCCGCCCGACCAGCCAGGGCTTTGTCGAAGCTACCCACGGGCAGGTTCTGAATGGCCGTACCCGTTACTTTCGAGCTGGCGCCCGTAAACTCGCGCCGGTTGATGGTGCCACCGTAACCGGTCACCACTACCTCGCCCAGTTCCTGCGCGTTGTTCTGCAACTGTACGTTGAGGGAGGTGCGGCTCCCCATCGCTACTTCCTGTGACAAAAAGCCGATGTAGCTAAATACTAAACGGGAATTGGCCGGAGCGCTGAGCCGGTAGTTACCCGATGCGTCGGTGGTGGTACCGCGGGTGGTACCTTTAACCTGAACACTCACGCCGGGCAGGGCGGAGCCGTCGTCTGATGAAGTTACCCGTCCGCTAACCGTGATGTCCTGTGCCAGTACTGGCAGGCAGAACAACAGTGTCAGCAACCAACTTCCCAATAGAAGTTTTCTCATAGGAGTTTGAAAGATGAATTGTTGAATTATGAGTAAACAGAACACAAAATTAGTGAACAGGAAGCTACATTGGACAAAATGAGAAAAAATAATCTGTAGGTACATCAGAATATTGGTAAAATTTAATTTGGTCAATTAGGTTTCCAATGTCCTATATTCATTCTATTGCTTAGTAGGGCCTTTATGTTTAGTTTTTATGTTGTTTGCGGTATAGTTATTCTTTGTTTTGTACAATACTAAAAACGGTTGAATGAATAAGGATCTAAAGACCAATGATTTATTTTCTGTTTAATGTTTTGGTCTAAACGTTAACAAAATTGAAGCTGGTTATTTTGTAAGTAGTTCATTGTGATTGAACTATACGTAGTTAAGGTTTACGCTGCCGGGCTGGAAAGGGGCTAAAAAAAGTCCCCACCAGCCAGGGCTGATGGGGACAGAAAGGAGCTGTTCGTTCAGAACGTCTTACGGGTTCTGAACCGCCAGTTTATTTACGTTCAGTTCGGTTTGCGGCAGAGGCCAGATGTAAACCGATGCCGTAGTGGGTACGGCTTGAATCCGGGGAGCACTTTGCACACCGCCTTTTTCGGGCAGGGGCTGATTGGTCCGCAGCAGGTCGTTTGAACGCATGCCTTCGCCAAGGAACTCAATCCGGCGCTCGGTCAGGATGGCGCTAACCAGGCCTGCCGAATTAGCCAGACCCGCAGCCGTGTAAGCGCCCGTTGGGTTTGAGCGCGTCCGAACGGCGTTGAGCAGGGCCAAACCTTGCTCATCCACCGCCGAGGTGTTGAGCCGGGCGCGAGCCTCAGCCGCATTGAGCAGTACTTCCGAGTAGCGGATTACCGGAGCCCAGTCGGTATGCACCGGACCAGTCGGGAATTTGAACAGACGGTTACGCTGTGCCCCGCTGATGAGGTCACCCGAGAAATCCGACTTCACGAAGTTCCGGCGGGCGTCGGCCGTTGCGAAGGCCGTCGTGTTGCTGATAATCCCGTTCGGGTTGAGGCTATAATCACCAATACCCGTGAGCGGCACGTAATAGCTGTGCAAGCCATTCTGCGTGCCGGGCAGGTCGTTGCTGCTGAACGGCATCGAGAAAATCGACTCGGTCGTGGTGTAGTTGCTGAACACCGTCCGCACATCGGCCTGAAGCTGATGGGCTACCCCCGTGCTGGCACGGTAAGGTGCTGCCGTCGACACAATCTTGTTCGCTTCCGTTACCACGTTGGCCCACTGACCCATAGCCAGATAAACGCGGGTTTTGAGCGCAATAGCCGTGTTTTTGTGCGCACGGGTAGTATTCAGGGTTGCGCTGGCGTAGTTGGCGGGCAGGTTCTGCTCGGCAAAGTTGAGATCGTCCAGAATCTGCTTGTATACCTCGGCAACGGTGGCACGGGCAAGGTCATTGCCCCCCGAGCCTACTTCGCCTTTGATGCGCAGGGGCAAGCCCGGCGAGGCACCGTTATCTTTCGTATAGGGTTGAGCAAACAGCTGCACCATCTGGTGGTACGTCAGCGCCCGCAGCAGCCGGGCTTCGCCCCGGTACTGGTTGGCCAGTGTCTGGTCAATGACGGTTGGGTTTGCGTCCAGACCCGCCAGGAACAAGTTTGCCCGGTTGATGGCGAGGTAAGCCGCGTTCCAGAGGTTGGTGGGTTCGTTGGAACCCGAGTTCTGGGTGTGGTTCCAGGCCGAGAGGGCCGTCACACCGTTGTTAGTTACGTTCAGAAACTCTTCGCCCCGTACGTCGACGTACACCTGATAGCGACCACCCATAAACTGACCCGACTTCACGCTGGCGTACAGGCCGTTGACCTGAGCCAATACCCGGTCGGGCGTGCTGAACGCTTCTACGTCGGCCAGCGACGTGAGCGGGGTTGGGTTCAAAAACGTTTCCTGATCACAGGCAGTCAGGCTTGTTCCGAGTACGGCGGTTACGAGTGCCGTACGGAGCATCCCGCGCCGTGAGACTATGTATTTATCTGAAAAAAGCATACGTGTCTTACTAAGTGTTTGAGAAGTGAAGAATTAGAACGTCAGTCCTAAACCAAGGGTGTACGTACGGGCCTGTGGCGTCGAGTTCCGGTCAACACCCGGTGCGACGTTCGTGTCGCGGTTGGTCGAAATCTCGGGGTCAGCACCACTGTACTTCGTGATCACGAAGGCGTTTTGTACTTGTCCGTACAAACGGAGGGAGTTGATGTTGGCTTTCCGCAGCAGGTTGTTACGGAATGTGTAGGCCAACAGGATGTTCCGGCCCCGGATGAAATCACCTTTCTCTACGTTCTCAGAAATGGGGTTAGCCGAACCGTTCGAAATGTTGTCGTTCAGAACCGGCCGTGGGATGTTGGTAATGTCGCCCGGCTGCTTCCAGTGGTTTAGTACATCGGTATGGTTGTTCCACGGACGCTGATCGCGCAGACCGGCCTTGGTACCATTGTAGATGTAGTTACCACCTGAATATTGCAGGAAGATGCTCAGGTCGAGGTTACCGTACTTAAATGTGTTGTCGAAACCGCCGTAGTACTTAGGCAGGGCGTTGCCAATCACGACCCGGTCGGTACCCTGGATAGCCGGAGCTACCGCACCATCCGACACGTAGGTCCAACGCTGTGCCGGAGCGGCAGCGTGGTCGTACTGAACTTCACGGCCAGCCGCATTGATGAAAATTCGCCGACCGTTGGCAGGGTTCACCCCGTTGGTACGGATGGCAAAGATGCTACCAGCCGACTGACCTACCCGGATGATGTTTGAGCTTTCCAGACCACCCGTTGAGCCGAAGATATCCGCATTGTTGTTAGCCAGCGCCAATACTTCGTTGTTCAGGGTAGTGAGGTTAAACGAGGTAGTCCAGTTGAATTTACCACGCGTGTACGTGTTGGCTGTCAGGGTCAGTTCGAGACCCCGGTTCACCATCGAACCTACGTTGGTGGCGATGCTGTTGCCCGGAATACCGCGTGAGGGTGCCTGTGGCTCGTTCAGTACGAGGTCGTCGAGCTGCTTGTTGAAGTACGTCAACTCACCCGTGATACGGTCGTTGAACAGACCAAACGCGACACCAAAGTCGGTGTTGGTGCTGATCTCCCAGCGCAGGGCAGGGTTGCCGGCTTGAGCAAAGGCAAACGTAGGCACCGTACCGTACAGACCTGAGTTGAACAGGCTGAGCGATGCAAAGTTGCCAATACCCGTGTTACCTACACGGCCCCAGCTGGCCCGCAGCTTAAACTCGTTCACAACACGACCCAGAGCTGAGTTTTTCCAGAAGTCTTCTTCTGATATGCGCCAGCCAGCCGATGCACCGGGGAAGTTACCCCACTTGTTGTCTACTGAGTAGGCCGAGAAACCGTCACGACGCAGCGTGAACGAGAACAGGTACCGCTTGTCGAAGTCGTAGTTCAAACGACCGTAGTACGACAACAGGGCGTTTTCGGTCTGCAAGCCCGGAGGAGGGTTGTTGGTAGTAAAGTTACCCTGGTAGCTGGTGAAGAAGGGGTCAGAAAGGCCCTGACGCGTACCACCCCAGATGTTGAACATCTGCTTCTGTGATTCGGTACCAACGATGGTCTGGAAGTTGTTTTTGCCAAAGTTGAAATCGTATGTCAGGTAATTTTGCCAGTTCCACTGCTTGATGTTCGAGTAGATGTTAGTCGCCTGACCACCTACCGTACCAGCTTCGCCATGTACGCTGTTGCGGAAGTCAATATCTTCGACCGTAGTCTGATCCAGACCGTATGAGGTGCGGAACACCAGACCGGGCAGCAGGAACACGTCGGCAAACACGTTACCAATAAGGTGGTTGTTTTCTGACGTAAACTTGCTCAGTTCGAGGTCGGGCAGGGGGTTGTAATAACCACCGGGGCCGATCAGGTTCTTACCCAAACCAAGGTTGTTGGCAGCCCGGTTGATGTTGTATGAGCCGTCGGGGTTGCGCGGAGCCACGTTCGGAGCCAGTACCAGCGGCAAACGGCCCAAACCACCCGTGCTGAACGCACCGGTTGTACCCGTGTTGGGCGACTGGTTGAAGCTGTTGGCGAGGCTGATGTTAGCACCTACCCGAACAGCTTTGTTCAGCTGATGCGAGATATTCATACGGCCCGTAAACCGGCTGAAATCGTTTTTCTGAATCATCCCCTGCTGCTTGGTGTAGCCAACCGAGAATGCATACCGTGTGTCTTTGTTACCACCATTTACGTTCAGGTTGTGGTTCTGACCATAGCCGGTGCGGTAAATCAGATCGTACCAGTCGGTGTCGGCAATCGACCCGTCGGGGTTCGTGGTTGGGAAGAACTGATCGGGCAGACCGGCGTTGCGGGCAGCCAGGTTCTTATAGTCCATGAACTGCTGCGCATTGAGCATGTTGAAGAGCCGGAAGGGCTGCGTAGCGCCCAGCCAGCTGTCGTAGCTTACCTGCGCACGGCCTTCTTTACCTTTCTTGGTCGTAATCAGGATAACCCCGGCGGCAGCCCGCGAACCGTAGATAGCGGTGGCCGAAGCATCTTTCAAAATGTCGAGTGACTCAATATCGTTCGGGTTAATATCACCCAGCGGGTTGTTTACCGTGAAACCACCCTGCGATACGTTGCCCGAGTTGATGGGCAAACCATCCACCACAATCAGGGGCGACGAAGAACCGCTGATCGACGATACGCCCCGTACCCGGATTACCGGTGCGTTGTTCAAAACCCCGTTGGGCGTTGTGATGCTCACACCAGCCGCCCGACCTTGCAGGGCCTGATCGAAGCTTTGAACCGGCTTGTCGCTGATTGATTTTCCGTCAACCGTGGCAATGGCACCCGTAATCGTTTTCTTGCTTTGCGTACCGTAACCCACTACCACGACTTCGTTCAGCACGGAGGCATCGGATGCGAGGCTGAGGTTGACGGTTGTGCGATTGCCCACGGCAACCTCCTGCGTTTTGTAGCCAATAAAGCTGAAAACAAGCTGTGCATTGGCGGGGGCGTTGAGCCGGTAGTTACCCGAGGCATCGGTGGTAGTTCCGCGGGTAGTACCTTTTACTTGTACACTCACGCCGGGCAGGGCGGAGCCGTCGTCTGATGAAGTTACGCGACCACTAACCGCTATATCCTGCGCCAAAACGGGCAGGCACAATAGCCATAGCAGTACGACATTAAATAAAGATTTAAGCATAGAAGTGAGGTAGTAGAATTGTTTGAAAAAGTAATTTAATGAGCCGCTAAATTAGTCAATCGGGTGAATTAGCCGAAAGAAATTTTGAATTATTCATTAAATTCAGATTAGGTTACAATTGTACGTATAGGGGTTTTCTTGCCCTAAAAGAAGGGTTGAAATCGTTAAAAACCCCTTTTTGGGGTTACCTCACGGCGTTATAATTTGACCTGCTTGTGGGTGGTCGAAATGCGTCTAAAAGGTTACGGAACCGCCGGGATAGGCAACCTGAGTCCGGTTGACTTGGCAAAGCCGCCCGTCTGTTTTAACTTGTGCGGTAACTTTTTACTATTTCCTATGAAACACGTTGTACACGTGACCGGCCTTACGTTGGGGTTACTGGCTGGCTCGGCGTTTTTTTTACAAAGCGAAGCCCAGTCGGGTGCTGCGCTCAAATCCCGGATTGATAAGCAGGCCGAAAGCCTGGAGCAAAAAGTGGTGGCCTGGCGTCGGGAGTTTCACCAGAACCCTGAGTTAGGCAATCGGGAGTTTCAGACCTCGGCCAAGGTGGCTGCTCACCTCAAGTCGCTCGGTATGGATGTACAGGTAAATGTGGCCAAGACCGGGGTGGTGGGTATTCTGAAGGGCGGTAAGCCCGGCCCCGTGGTGGCCCTACGAGCCGATATGGACGGCTTACCCGTGACGGAGCGCGTTGACCTGCCGTTTAAATCGCAGGTGATGACGGAATATAACGGTCAGAAAACAGGCGTTATGCACGCCTGTGGGCACGATACCCACGTAGCCATGCTCATGGGGGCTGCCGAGGCTCTGGCATCGGTTCGGGCCGATCTGCCCGGTACGGTGAAGTTCATTTTCCAGCCAGCCGAAGAGGGCGCACCGGCCGGTGAAGAGGGGGGCGCTGAACTGATGGTGAAAGAAGGGGTACTCAACAACCCGAAGGTCGATGCCATTTTTGGGCTGCATATCAACTCCCTTACCGAAGTCGGAACAATCAAGTACCGGCCCGGTGCTACCATGGCCGCTGTAGACCAGTACGCGATCAAAATCAAGGGTCGCCAAACCCACGGAGCCTCGCCCTGGTCGGGTGTCGACCCAATTGTGACGGCTGCTCAGGTGGTTATGGGCTTGCAAACGATTGTGAGCCGCAACGTAACCCTGACCGACAATGCCGCTGTGGTTACCGTAGGAGCTTTGCACGGAGGGATTCGGCAGAATATCATTCCCGAAGAGGCCAACATGATCGGAACGATCCGGACGTTTAGCCCCGAAGCGCAGCAGCTGGTGCACCGGCGCATCAACGAAATTGCGACGAACATCGCTGAGAGCGCCGGAGCCAAAGCCGATGTGAAAATCGACATTATGTACCCGGTTACCTATAATGACCCCAAACTGACTGAGCAGATGGTGCCTACGCTCGAAACGTTGGCGGGTAAAAATAAGGTGGTGATTACCCCGGCTCAGACGGGTGCCGAAGACTTCTCGTTCTACCAGCAGAAGGTACCGGGTTTCTTCTACTTCTTGGGTGGTATGCCCAAAGGCAAAAAAATTGAAGAGGTAGCTGCTCACCACACGCCCGACTTTTTCATTGACGAAAGTGCGTTTGTGTTGGGTATGAAATCGCTCTGTCACCTGACGGTTGATTACATGGAGCAGGCCAAAAAAGGGGCGAAGTAAGAGATTGGGTTGAGTAATAAAAGAAGATAGAGGATGACCACTGGCAGGGTGTAGAGCTGAAACCCTGCCAGTGGTCGAAGACCCTGGCAGTGGTTTTGGCAATACTCTCAGCCGTAGTTTTGAGATTTTCTGCCAGACACACCAACAGCATCCCCAAAGTCTGAAAAGAGATTTGGGCGCATCGGCCAGTGTTCAAACGCGTATAGTACGATAAGTGCCTCTAAAGGACGAAAATAAAAAACGGGAAGCCAAGCAATTTGGCTTCCCGTTTCTGTTTACTAAAATATAAATCGCTTTGCTTACCGGAAAATTGCCGTGGGGGCAAACAGGTCCGGTGTCGGGCGCGGGGCGCTACTGTTGGCGTTGATTTCGGCCTGTGAGTACAGGAATCGGCGCGGAATCTGATTGCCTACGTTGGCCGGGATTCGGAGGGCGTTGCCTGTCCGGCGGATGTCGTTAAAGGCTTCAATCTGTCCATAGAGCGTAATGTAGCGCTCCTCCAGAATTTCGAGCAGAAGCGCCTGTTCGGCCGAGCGCAGACCGGCCCGGTTCTCAATACCGCCTGACTGGAAATCGGCCAGCACGTAGGGCGCGTACCGAATCCCCGCGCCTAACCAGCCTTCGGGAATAAAGCCGCCTGTGTTGTAGAACGAGCGCAGCAGGTTCAGGTCAGCCAGGGCGGCTTCGGTTTGCCCCAGACGCGCCTTGCTTTCGGCCAGAATCAGCTGGTTTTCTTCAAACGTCACGAGCGGGAATGGCGCATCGGCCGCAAAAAATCCATCCTCGCTGCCGTCGGCGGCTACGCCCCAGCTAAAGCCAGTTTCGCGGGCCGAGAGTACGTTGGGTTCTACCGAGAACGTGTTCAGACCTTGCTGATAGTACCAGTTGAGCCGCGCGGCTTCATTGGTTTTGCTGTTGTTGCGCGTCAGGCGGTCGCCCGGATCAAGAAGTTTTACAGCATAGGCCCCTTCGGCTGTCATGTAGCCCGCCCGGTCGTAGGTCAGAAACGAGTAGTACAGGTTGTACGTTTTCTGGTACTCATTGTCGTGATAGCCAAACAAATTCAGGCCCGGATTCTTGATCCCGTTGTTCGCAAAATTGATGGCCTGCTGATACTGACCCTGATGCAGGAAAAATTTGGCCTTGAGGGTATTGGCCGCCGAAATCCAGAACGTACGGCCCCCGCCAAACATATAGTCGCCCGTGAGTGAGCCCTGCCCGGTGCCGAGGTCGGCAATGGCTTCGGTAAGCAGCGTTTGTGCAGCCGCATACACCGCCGTTTGGTTATCGTACGTCGGGTTGGGAAACTGAGCCAGGTTCGAGGCTTGTGAGAACGGTACATCACCCCAGAGGGCGGCCGTCATCCCGATGGTGTGCGCTTCGATAATCTTGGCGACTCCCTGCACACTGCGGTTACCGGCGGCTTGTCCTTTCTGGCGGAGCAGGCGGGTGTTTTTAATGACGCCCGCGTAGATATTCCCCCAGGCCCCGTCGAAGTCGGCCGAAACCGTATTGTAGTTTTGCAGGGCTACATACTGCCGGTCGGAGCCGGTAAAGTACCCTGACCACATACCAGCCAGGCGGGCCAGCTCGCCCTCCATCACGCCCTGATAGTTTACCTCCGTAGCCGTGAGCAGGGCCGGAATTGGCGCATCGACCGGCGCCGTCGGGTCTATTTCGTCTATTTTATCGACATAGCTCTCGCACGACGCCAGCCAAAAGCCGACGGTCAGAATGGTGAGCGTTTTCTTCCAGAAATGCATATAGTAAGAAGTTTTCAGTGTACTGTTTCCTGTTTTCAGTTCGTGTCAAACAACCCTAAACTGAATACTGAATACTGTAAACTTTATTAGTAGTTGATCCGAACCGTAAACAGCACTGAGCGGGTAGCCGGGTTGTTGAAGTACTCCAGACCCCGACCATTGCTCGTTCCCGTCAGGTTGGTTTCGGGATCATTGCCAACAAAGGGCGAGATAATGAGCAGGTTACGGCCCGTTACCGAAAAGTCGACTGACGACAGGCGCGTTTTCTGCCGGAAACCGGGTGTCTTGAGCGAGTACGAGAGCGTTACCTCACGCAGACGCTGCCAGTCGGCTTTCTCAATAAACTGGCTCGATACCGGCCCGAATCCACCCCCAAGATCTTTGTACCACGACTCGGTCAGGGCCACTGGGCCACCCCCAAAGTCAACGATATTACCCCGGAAGGTTGTACCCGCCCGAATAATGCCGTTTGCATCGCCGTACTGATCGTTGTCGGTGTTGTACACCCGCAGATCCTGCGTAGCTGTCACCTCGTTGGCCGACCGGTCAGACCGGCCGAAGTAGTCGAGAATTCCGCGTGTACCGCCCCAGATCTGACCACCTACCTGCATATCCCACAGCACATACAACGACAGCCCTTTGTAAGCGAAGGTGTTGCCAATGCCCAGTTTGAAGTCGGGGTTAGGGTCGCCAATGACGCTTTCCTGCGGAGACGCCTGCGGGAAGCCGCGCTCCAGAATCAGGTTGCCGCTACCATCGCGGAGGAAATCACCGCCCCACAGTACGCCCAGCGGATAGCCTTCAACGGCCCGCGACGAAGTGCCGGCAAAACCCGCCAGGAACAGCGAAGTAGTACCACTGAGGGAGTTGACCTTGTTGCGGAGCCGGGTAAAGTTGGCGTTCATGTTCCAGGTGAATCCATCGCCCTGCAAAATGTTGGCCCCGAGGTCAAGCTCGATACCCTTGTTGCTGATCTCGGCGGCATTGCCCGTGCGGCTGGTAAAGCCCGTCGACGGGGCCGTAGCCACCGACAGAATGGCGGCTTGGGTCGTATTCTGGAAGTACGTAGCACTCAGGGAGAACCGGTCGCGGAGGAAACGCAGATCGACCCCGCCCTCAAATTCGCGCTTCCGCTCGGGCTGAATGGCCGGGTTGCCCAGTACTGAACTTTGCTGATAGCCCCCGTTGCCGTAGGCCAGCGCGTCGAGGAAAGGCCCCCAGCTCTCGCCAATGCCGCCCGGTCCGTAGTACGTAACGGTATTGTACGGCCCAGGCTGCACACCCACTTCGCCGTACGACAGGCGCACCTTACCAAACGACAGCGTTTGGCTGTCTTTCAGAGTCGGTAGAGCTTCGGTAAACTGGAAAGCCACGTCGGCGGCTGGGTAAAAGAATGTCCGGGTCGTATTCTTACCAAACGTCGATGCCGATTCGCCCCGGCCCGTCAGGTTCAGAAACAGGTAATCGCGGTAGCCAAGGTTGGCCGTAGCATAGAGGGCTGCCGTGCGCTGCTGCGAGAAACCGTAGCCGGGGTCTTTGTTGGTCGGCTGCGCGTTCGAGATGTCCGACGGTGGCGGATTGTCGCCCAGAATAAATGAACGGGCAAAGCCTGAGTTATTTTTGAACACCCGATTGTTCAGGTTCATACCCACAATGGCGTTCAGGTTCAGGTCGTTGTTGATCTGATACCGGGCATTACCGAATACCTGCACGTCGGTCTGAGTTTCCGAAACCGAGTTGAGCGAGAGCAAACCACCGGGGTTCGACGAGGCCAGTGTGGGCCAGAAATCCCGACGGCTGTCGGTGAATGAGTCGATACCAACCCGTGACACCACGTCGAGCCATTTGAACGGGCTCAGGGTCAGCTCCAGCTTACCAATGTACCGGTCAACCTCCGAGGTACTGCGCACGTTTTTCTGCGTCCAGATCGGGTTGTCGTACGTAGATCGGGTGCTCGAACCGAGTGGGTTCCGGTAAGCGCGCTGGCGATTGGCAAAAATCTCGCCGTTGGGGGCGTAGTAGGTGCCTACTTCGGGCAGTACGTTAAAGTCGGCGGGCGTCCGCAAGCCACCCAGGTACAAGCCCGACAGGTTGGAGCCCTGCTGCACCCGGTCGGAGGTGGTTTTGGTAAAGCCGAATGTGGCCGAGGTTTTAATAAACGAGTTGAACCGGCGCTCGGTGTTTACCCGGGCGGTTGTTCGGCGGTAGTCGCTGTTATGTTTAATGACACCCTGCTGATTCAGGTCGCCGAGGCTGATGTAAAAGTTGCCGTTCGGGTCGCCACCGCTCAGGCTAACCGTGTTGTCGGTGAAGTAGCCCGTTTTGAAGAATGTGTCGCGGAAATCGTACACATCGCGTGAGTTTTTACCCCCGTGTGGGTTGGCTGCGTTGCCGTCTGGAATCCGGTACAGGCGGGTGCCGTCGGCAGCCTCGAAATAGCCTGCGTAACCCGGTGCCGTTGGGCTCGTGATTTGCGCATCGGCTGCCCCCGAACGGTCGGCAATGCGATCACCCCACGATAAACCACCCGACGGGACAAATTGGTAAATACCGAAGATACCGCTGCCAAATTTGTTCTGGAGGGGCTGGGTACGGTACACCTGATCGAGCGAAAGGGTCGATTTGAAATTGACGTTGATCTTGCCCTGCCCGGCCGAGCCACGCTTGGTAGTAATCACGATCACCCCGTTGGCGGCCCGTGTGCCCCAGATGGCGGCCGCACTGGCCCCCTTCAGAATCTCGACCGATGCGATGTCTTCGGGGTTGATGTCGTTCAGACGCGACTGCTGCGCTACACCCTCGGTGCTGTTGCCCAACGTCGAGTTGTTGATCGGAATACCGTCGAGTACAATCAGGGGTTGCAGGCTGCCCGATATGGTGCTTTGCCCGCGAATCTGAATGTACGAGCCCGCGCCGGGGTCGCCCGACGACCGCACAATCTGCACACCCGATGCCTTGCCCGACAGGCCGTTGATGAGCGTGGCCTCACCCGATTGGGCTACGGCCGTACCTTTCACCTGCGAGGCCGCCGAGCCAAACTGATCGCGGCTTTGTTCAAGACCTAGGGCGGTTACCACCACTTCGCCCAGTTGCCGCACATCGGGCTTGAGCTGGGCGTTGATGGTAGCCCGGTTACCTACCTGAATGTCGAGGTTTTCGTACCCCACAAACGAAACCTGTAACGTCGCGTTGGCAGGTACATTGTTCAGGGTAAAACGGCCGTCGGCCGCGGTGGTTGTACCATTTTGGGAACCCTTTACCAGCACATTGACGCCGGGCAGGGGCGAGCCATCTTCTGTCGACGTGATGACGCCGGTTACCGTTCTGCTTTGGGCAAAAACCGATAAACTAATCAGCCAACAGAGCACCAGACTCAGCAGTAGTTTTTCTCTCATACGTTACGCGCGTTTGTAAAATTCTTTGATTACAAGAATAGGTTAAAAATTGGTGAAACAGAAAATGAACTAGACAAATTGAAGGCGGACATCGACAGATGCCTATTTACGTATTGGTAAACGGGTTTCGGCCCAAATAAGATTTGTTTTTACCGGATTTTGCCCCTGTTTTTTTTAGCGCCCTTATTCGGGGGCCCGGTTTCGAACGATGCGCCGAACCAGTGCAGGCCAGAATCGGGCGAGGTAAATGCCCAGTGTTTCAATGCCGCCTACGTACACTTCGTCGCGACCGCGGGCCACGGCCTGGCAAATCTGACGGGCACACTCGGCCGGGTCCATACCCTTGTCCTGATTGGCATCCATGCGGGCGTGTTTCTGGCCCTGTGCATCGAGTGCGTGCAGCGAAATCGGGGTTCGGATATAGCCGGGGCATATGGTTGTGACGCGCAAACCGGCCTCGGCGATTTCGGCCCGGAGCGCGTCGAAAAAACCGTGCAACGCGTGCTTGCTCGCGCAGTACCCCGACCGTTGTTTGGTGCCAATTTTACCGGCTACGCTGCTGGTGACCACAAAATGACCCTGCCCCCGGCGTAGCATATGCGGCAGTACGGCCTGCGTGAGGGCCACCACCCCGAAATAGTTCAGTTCCATCAGTTGTCGGTACACAGGGAGCTGGGTTTCGGCAACACTGCCCCGCTGGGTGATGCCGGCGTTCTGAAACACGTAATCAATCTGACCGAAATGGTCCAGCACGGTTTGCACATGCCCGGCCATGCCGCTCAGATCGGTCATGTCGAGCGGTAGCACCAATACGTGGGTAGGGGGGAGGTTGGTTGCGTTGGCAACGCGCCGGAGTTCGTCTTCGCGCCGGGCCGAGAGTACCAGACGCGCCCCTCGGCGGGCCAGTTCAAGCGCCAGAGCCTCTCCAATACCCGAAGAGGCTCCCGTAATCCAGACGACTTTATTGTTCATGGGCCGTAAAGTGAGTAGTTGTGCCGATGTATCACGGGTCGGTGTATCGACCGTGACTCAACATACAACATCTTCTGCACACTACAACGCCCAGTGCAGTGTGGAGCCCGTTTCGGTCACGGTGAGGGTGGCGGGTAGGCCCATCGGCAGGGTCCAGTTGGGGGTGTCGTGCCCGGAGGGCAGGCCGTAGCAAACCGGAAAGTCGTACCCGGCAACGGCCTGGGCAATGATTTCGTCGGGCGAGAGACCAAACGGCAACGATAGACTGGTGACCATATCGGTAAACTGCCCCACTACCAGACCCGCCAGCCCGGCCAGTCGCCCCGAACGACGTAGGTGGTGCATCATCCGGTCGAGGGAGAAAAGCGTTTCGTCGATGTCTTCGATGAACAGGATCTTGCCCGTATAGTCGAGGTCGGTAGGGGTGCCAAGTGAATTAATAAGCAGGGTCAGGTTGCCGCCTACCACCGGGGCCGTGGTTTGCCCGGCCCGGTTGAGCGGGTGCGGAGGCAGTTGGTACGGCGTGTGCTGTTCACCAAAGAGCCATTGCCGCAGGTTTTCGACCGATTCGCCCGTCGTGTCTTTGGCAAACCCACGGGGCATAATACCGTGCAGACAGGCCACACCATGCCCCACCAGCAAGCTAAGTAGCACGGTAATGTCGCTGAAACCCACCAGCCATTTCGGGTGCTGGAGCAGCCCTGTCAGGTCGAGCGAGTCGGCAATGCGGTATGATCCGTAGCCGCCCCGTGCCGCCAGCACTGCCCGTACGTCGGGGTTGTCGAACAGGTGTTGCAGGTCGCGTCGGCGCAGGTCGTCGGAACCCGCAAAGGGGCCACTACGGGCCTTAAGGCTCTCGCCCTCAATCACGTTGAGCTGCCATTGGTCGCGCAGAATAGCCAGCCCCGGCTGGAGGTCCTGATAATCAAAATGACTGGCCGGAGCCACCACACCGACCGTATCGCCGGGCTTCAGAAAGGGGGGGATTATCATCGAATCAGCGTTAGGGGGCTTTTTTGCGCGTTGGCGTGCCGGGTTTGGCGTATTGTTTTGCCGGCTACATGGACAAAGGTAGTCGGAATCGTACTTTTACGTGAAACAGAAAACACACAATGCGGACCATTCTGATTTTGTTTGCCCACCCGGCTTTGGAAAAGTCGCAGGTGAACAGGGCATTATTGCGGGCAACAGAGGGCTTGCCCTTTGTGACGGTCAACGACTTGTACGAAGTGTATCCAGACTTTGAGATTGATGTCGACCGGGAGCAGGCTTTGCTGTTGGCGCACGATTATGTACTGATGCAGCACCCGTTTTATTGGTACAGTGCTCCGCCCATTATTAAGCAGTGGGAGGATCTGGTGCTGGAGCACGGCTGGGCGTATGGCCGCACGGGCAAGGCTCTGGCGGGCAAAAACATGATGAATGTGATCACAACGGGCGGCCAGCAAACGGCCTATCAGCCCACTGGCTTCAATCGGTTCTCGATTCGGGAGTTTTTGCGGCCTTTCGAGCAAACGGCGGTGCTTTGCAACATGACCTACCTGCCTCCGTTTGTGGTTCATGGCACGCACCGAATCACCCCCGAACAAACCGACAGCTACGTGGAATACTATCGAGCGTTGCTCACGGGGCTGGGCGAGGGGCGTATCCAACCCGACCAGCTTACCGCATTCACCTATACAAACGAATACCTAATCCCCTTCCCAATTGTATGAGCCAATCTGTACTTATTCAGGCCGTTGTGTACCTGGCTGCTGCCGTTGTGTGTGTGCCCATAGCCAAGCGGCTGGGCCTGGGCTCGGTGCTGGGCTATTTGCTGGCGGGGGTACTGATCGGCCCCGCCGGACTGGAGTTGATCGGCACGGAGGGGCAGGATGTAATGCACTACGCGGAGTTCGGTGTGGTGATCATGCTGTTTCTGATTGGCCTCGAACTCGAACCCGAACTCCTCTGGCGCATGCGTACGGCTATTCTGGGGCTGGGTGGCTTTCAGGTGCTGCTCACTATGTTGGGCGGTATGGGGCTGGCCATGCTGGCGGGGCTGGCCTGGCAGCCGGCTCTGGCAACCGGAATGATTCTGGCTATGTCGTCTACGGCTATTGTGTTGCAGATGCTCAAAGAAAAGGGGCTGACTGAGAGCAGTGCAGGGCGGAGTGCGTTTGCGGTACTGCTGTTTCAGGACATCGCCGTGATTCCGATTCTGGCGGTGATGCCCCTGTTGCAAATATACCCAATAGTGGCTACCGGTGCCGAGGGGCATCATAGTCTTGTGGAGCACTTGCCGGGCCTGCTGCGTGTGTTGGTCGTGGTGGGTTCAGTGGGGGGCGTGGTGGCTTTGGGGCGTTTCGGAATGCGGCCCATTTTTCGGGTTATTGCCGGTACGGGCCTGCGCGAAGTGTTTATTGCTACGGCCCTGTTGCTCGTGGTTGGGGTGGCCTTGCTCATGGAGCTGGTGGGCCTGAGCCCAGCCTTGGGCGCGTTTGTGGCCGGGGTAGTGCTGGCCAACAGCGAGTACAAACGAGAACTTGAAAGCGACATCGACCCGTTTCGGGGGCTGTTGCTGGGTTTGTTTTTTATTGCGGTGGGTACCTCTATCGACATCGCCCTGATTGCGGCCAACGTAGGGGTGGTGATGGGAATCGTACTGACCATCATGGTACTCAAGGCCGCCGTTTTATGGGGGCTGGGAGGGCGGTTTAAGCTGGGTACCGATCAGAACCTGATTTTTTCGCTCGCGCTGTGTCAGGTGGGCGAGTTTGCCTTTGTACTCCTGTCGTTTGCGCAACAGAACGGTATTCTGGCGACTGATACCGTGGGGCTGCTAACGGCTTCGGTTGCGTTGACTATGGCCCTGACGCCCGTACTGATGCTGGTGAATGAACGATGGCTGCTGCCCCGTCTGGGTACCCGCGACAAACCGGGCCGTACGGAGGACGCCGTTGAGGAAAAGAACCCGGTTATTATTGCGGGCTTTGGCCCGTTTGGTAATACAGTAGGGCGGTTTTTACGGGCCAACAACGTGGGCACAACGGTATTGGATATGGATTCAGACCGGGTAGACCTGCTTCGTAAAATTGGCCTGAAAGTGTATTACGGCGATGCCTCCCGCTACGACCTCCTGCGGGCCGCCGGGGCCGACGATGCCAGGCTTATTGTGGTAGCCCTGGACACCACCGAACAATCCGTCGAACTGGTCGAAACGGTGCGTAAACATTTTCCGCACCTTCAGATTCTGGCCCGTGCTATGGATTGGTCTGATGCCTACGAGCTTGTGGATGCTCAGGTGCCGCATACCCGCGTTTACCGCGAAACGCTGGACACCTCTGTACGGATGGGGGTTGACGTGCTCCGCGAACTGGGCGTTCGGGCGTACCATGCACAACGGGCCGCGCACCTGTTTATCAAGCAGGACCTGACCCATCTGGATGAATTGGCGCGGGTGCGGCACGATGAAAAGCTGTACTTCAACACTACGCGTCGGCAACTCCGCGAAATTGAGCAACTGATGGAGTTTAACGAGAAAAACCGCTGGCTAAAAGAGATCAACGACGGTTGGGATACCGAAACGTTGCGGGCCGAGGTGAAAAGTATCAAATAAACACAACGTCGTCGATCACGCTCGTGCCCATATCTTCGTTGATGCGGGCCACCATTTTGTGTTTGGCATTGACCAGCTCATTCCGAAGCGGGGCCGAGGTGATTTCGATGTACAGGATACGCTCTTTCACGTACAGCCGGGTTGTACGCGAGGCAATCGTTGACCCCATCATTTTGGCCCAGAACGCTTCCAGATACGTCTCGTTGAAGCGCGACTGTAACTGGTAGTGTTTCAGCAGGCGGTTGATCGCTTCCTTCACGGTGGTGGTGCCGGGGTTGCGAATGGCGTTGTCTCGGTTGTAGCGGTAACTATCGTTCATACGGGTAAGTGAGCCGTTCGGGCGGGCCGTTGAGCAAAATTACACAACCGCAACAAGGAATAGGTGCGTCTACCCGCTTCGATCTGAATTCTAACCGCCCTTTCTTCGCTGTTTATCCGTTTGGGTTTAATGCGTTAAAGGCTGAAACCACTTTTGGTACGGTGAAAACGTTTCCCTGCCCGACCTGCTCGGTGCAGACAACAAGCCCCACCGGGCGATTGGCAGAAATTACGGGTTGCTGTTGCGCCCAACCGATTTAGGCTTTATACTTGCACCATCAAGTCAAACACCGCGCCACTAACTCCGGCGCTAGCGGGCTCGCCCGCATGGTTGATTTATACAGAAGCGAGGAGAGACCAGGCTCTACGAATCGCTGGCAACCTACCCACTCCGGCAAGGTGCTAATTCCTGCCCACGGCAAGGCGCTGATGGGAAATATAAGTTACTAATGGATAATGAATACCAATTGATGACTCAGGCATTGTAAGGTCGTTGCGACCCGTTGAGGCATTCGTTGTACATTATACATTCAACAGTATCTATTCACAAACGCATGGCAAAACCCTTGCACTTCGACACCCTGCAACTGCACGCAGGCCAGGAGGTAGACCCCACCACCAACTCACGGGCGGTACCCATCTACCAAACCACTTCGTACACCTTCAACGACTCTGCGCACGGAGCCGACCTGTTTGCCCTGAAGGCGTTCGGGAACATCTACACCCGGATCATGAACCCCACCACGGATGTGTTCGAGAAGCGAGTTGCGGCTCTGGAAGGGGGCGTGGCTGCTTTGGCGGTGGCTTCGGGGCAGGCGGCTCAGTTTATCGCACTGAGCAACCTCCTCAACGCGGGCGATAATTTTGTGTCGTCGCCGTTTCTCTACGGAGGCACGTACAATCAGTTCAAGGTGTCGTTTAAGCGGCTGGGTATTGAGGCCCGGTTTGCCAAGAGTGACCGCGCCGAAGACCTGGCCGCGCAGATTGACGAGAACACCAAAGCCATTTACATCGAAACCATTGGTAATCCGGGTTTTAACATCCCCGATTTCGACGCGATTGCCGAGGTTGCCAAACAACATGACCTGCCCCTGATTGTCGACAACACCTTCGGCGCGGGTGGGTATCTGTTCCGGCCTATTGAACACGGTGCGGCTGTGGTGGTTGAGTCAGCTACGAAGTGGATTGGCGGCCACGGCACCAGCATTGGCGGGGTCATTGTCGACAGTGGCAACTACAACTGGGGCAATGGTAAGTTTCCGCAGTTTAGCCAGCCCTCGCCGGGGTATCATGGCATGGTGTTCAGTGATGTTTTTGGCGTGGGTGGTCCGTTTGGCAATATCCAGTTCATTATTCGGGCTCGGGTAGAGGGCCTGCGCGACTGGGGCCCGGCTATCAGCCCGTTCAACTCGTTCATGCTCTTGCAGGGCGTCGAAACGCTGTCGTTGCGGGTCGACCGGACGGTACAAAATGCGCTGGCTCTGGCGCAGTGGCTCGAAGGGCATGAGCAGGTTGAGTACATCAACTATCCCGGTTTGCCGAGCAGCGCGTATCACGAGCTGGCCAAGAAATACCTGAAGCGGGGCTTCGGGGGCGTGTTTACGTTCAAGGTGAAAGGAGGCAAAGAAGCCGCCGACCGCTTTGTGAACAGCCTCAAAATGGTGAGCCACCTGGCCAACGTGGGCGATTCAAAAACGCTCATCATTCATCCGGCAACCACCACGCACCAGCAGTTGAGCGAGCATGAGCAAGCGAGTGCGGGTGTTGAGCCCGGTCTGCTGCGGGTATCGGTAGGTACTGAGCATATCGACGATATTAAAGCTGATTTTGAGCAAGCTTTTGCTTCCTTGTAATAGTAGTAGGCAGTGGCAGTAGGCAGTAGCAGTAAGTGGTTGGCAGAAAAGCTACCACTGCCTACTGCCGCTGCTGACTGCTACTGCCCACTGCCACTGCTGACTGCTTACTTTTCTGTCTCTTGAATTATTTCGACTATAAATATTCGTTTCCGCTCGAAGCCGGGGCTACACTACCGGGCTTTCGACTGGCCTATACTACGTTTGGAACACTTAATGAGGAGCGTTCCAACGTGATCTGGATATGCCATGCCCTGACGGGTAATGCCGACCCGACCGATTGGTGGAACGGCATGGTAGGGCCGGGCCGTTACTACGATCCGGCGCAGTGGTTTGTGGTGTGTGCCAATATTCTGGGTTCCTGTTACGGGTCGACGGGGCCGCTTTCCATCAACCCCGAAACCGACGAACCCTTTTACCACGATTTTCCGGCTATTACGATTCGCGACATCGTCAATACGCTCGATTTGCTTCGGCAGGAGCTGGGCATCGACCGGATTCACACCTGTCTGGGTGGTTCGGTTGGGGGGCAGCAGGCGGTAGAGTGGGGTATTTTGAAGCCGGGCCTGATCGAAAACCTGATTCTGATTGCGACTAATGCGGTGCATTCGCCCTGGGGAATTGCCTTCAACGAATCGCAACGTATGGCTATTGAGGCCGACCCAACCTGGACCGAACGCCGACCTGATGCGGGAGCCGTTGGTATGAAAGCGGCCCGCTCTATTGCGCTGCTCTCGTACCGCAACTACGATACCTACGGGTTCACCCAGGCACTCGACAATAACGAACAATTGGATAACTACAAGGCGGCTGGTTATCAGCGGTATCAGGGCGAAAAGCTCGTGTCTCGTTTCAACGCCTTTACGTACTGGACCCTCTCAAAAGTGATGGATTCGCACAACGTGGGGCGTAATCGGGGGAGTATTCTGAAAGCCCTGGAGCAGATCAAAGCCCGCACGCTGGTCGTTGGTATCCGGTCTGATGTGTTGTTCCCGCCCGCCGAACAGCAGTTTCTGGCCCGACATATTCCCAATGCTGTTTACGAAGAAATCGACTCGCTATACGGGCACGACGGTTTCCTGATCGAGTTTCGGCCACTGACGCAGATAATCCGGAAGTGGATGGGAGCCGAGAAAATAGGGGAGAAGGTGCTGACAACTTAAATTACTCGTCGACACTCCGTTGCAGCATCAGGCTGCCGATTAGTAAGATCAACCCGATCTGAAGGGCGGTCAGAATAAGAATATAGCGGGTTTTCTGGCGGGCCTGCTCGAGAACATCCTCGCCCACGGTCAGTTGGAGCGTAGCCAGTTTATTGAGCGAATTGAGCATTTGCCCAAACGTATCGAGTAACGTTTGGGAATACACATCGGCCGTTTGGGTCGGTGTGCGGTTCAAGACGCCAGCCTCGGCCTTATTGTAGTCGGCCAATTGCTGCTGAAATAAGCGAAGTTGCCCCGCTTCTTCAGTGGTTAGCTTCGTTTTGGTGTAATCGGTAATAAGCGAATCGACCCGTTGGTTATCCACCTTGACCCGTTCCTGAAGGGCCGCTGCTGCGGGGCCTTCCGTTGGCGGATTTTTTTCGAGTAGCATTCGCTTCCGATAAACGGCCGATGTCAGATTCACCACTAAAGCAGTGGGAACCAGGCGGTCTTCGTAAATTGATGTGGTCATCTCCTGAATATCGACCAGGGCGCGCCGACACAGGAAAACACTGACCAAAATAAGGCCCAGGAAGCTGGCAAAGAGTATAATATCCCGTAATGTGGTGGGCCGAGACTTCATGTCGAATAAGGCTGATGGATAGGTGAAATAGGCGAAATGTAGGCATTCAGAACGGGAAGAAAAAAGAAAAGTTGTAGTCTTTACCCGGATCGTTCTATTCGAAGAGCCTGAATGAAGGGCTATTTCCGCACTCGATGTCTAAAATTCGGCCGTACTTAGGTACAGTAAGGTGCTGAACTTTTTCCTGAAAATATTTCCTTTTCCAAAGATTCTTTTGTTGGATGATATTTTTTGCAAATTTTCAACAAACTTGCCATCTGTTTGGAAAAATAAAGAGCTAGAGGCCGAATGAGTGAAAGAGTGATAAAAAAACTCACCTCTCTTTGTTCGTCAACCTGCGCGCTCTTTCCCTCTTTATACGTTTTCACTCCTGCGCTATGAAGGATTACATCCGCCCGATTAACCGCCTGCTTGTTGCCAACCGGGGCGAAATCGCCATCCGCATCATGCGGGCCGCTACCGAGTTGGGAATTACCACTGTTGCGGTGTACACCTACGAAGACCGCTACTCGCTCCATCGGTATAAAGCCGATGAAGCGTATCAGATTGGTCGTGATGAAGACCCCCTCAAACCCTACCTGGACGTAGAGGGGATCATAGCGCTGGCGAAACATAAAAAAATTGAGGCCATTCACCCCGGCTATGGCTTCCTGTCCGAAAACGTAACGCTCGCCCGGCGGTGCCGCGAGGAGGGTATCGTATTCGTAGGCCCATCGCCCGAAGCGATGGAAGCTCTTGGCGACAAGGTGCGGGCCAAGAACCTGGCTACCTCCGCCGATGTGCCTCTGATTCCCGATTCGCGCGAGGAAAACATGTCGCCGGAGCGGGCTATGGAGGAGGCCCTGCGAATTGGCTTCCCGATTATGGTGAAGGCGGCTGCCGGTGGGGGCGGGCGCGGAATGCGCGTGGTGCGTAACGAGGAAGACTTCGAAAAAGCCTTTACCGAAGCTAAAAACGAAGCCCGGAACGCCTTTGGCGATGACACGATCTTCCTCGAAAAATTCATTGAAGACCCCAAACACATTGAAGTACAGCTGCTGGGCGATACGCACGGTAGCCTGATTCACCTCTACGAGCGTGATTGCTCGGTACAACGGCGCTTTCAGAAGGTGGTTGAAATGGCCCCTTCGTTTGGCTTGCGGCAGGAAACCCGCAACAAGCTGTACGAATACGCGCTCAAAATTGGTCGGGCTGTCAACTACTCCAATGCTGGAACGGTCGAGTTCCTGGTCGATAAGCACGAGAATATCTACTTCATCGAGGTGAACCCCCGGATTCAGGTGGAGCACACTATTACCGAAGAAGTAACGGGTATCGACCTCGTCAGGACGCAGTTGCTCGTCGCGATGGGCTACAAGTTGTCGGACAACGGGATCTACATCAACCATCAGGACGAAGTACCCCTCAACGGCTACGCTATTCAGTGCCGCATCACGACCGAAGACCCCGCTAATGGCTTTAAACCCGATTTCGGAACCATTATCGCCTACCGCAACGCGGCTGGCTTCGGTATCCGTCTGGACGAAGGCAGCAGCTACCCCGGCGTAAAAATCTCTCCCTATTTCGACTCCATGATTGTGAAGGTCTCCTCGCGGGGCCGGACGCTCAAAGGGGCCGTACAGCGCTTGCAGCGGGCGTTGATGGAATTCCGAATCCGGGGCGTGAAAACGAACATTCCGTTTTTGCAGAACGTGATTGCCCACCCGATTTTCCAGCGGGGCGAAGCACGGGTGTCGTTCATTGAAAGCCATCCCGAACTGTTTAACCTGCGTATTCCCGGCGACCGCTCTACGCGGGCTTTGAAATACCTGGCCGAGGTGATTGTCAACGGAAATCCGGAGGTTAAAAAAGTCGATAAAACAAAAGTATTCCGTACGCCGATTGTGCCGGTGTATGACCAATACGGGGCGTACCCAAAAGGCAACCGCGACCGGTTAAATGAACTGGGTCGGGAAGGGTTTGTGAATTGGCTCAAAGAACAAAAGCCTGTCCTCTACACCGATACGACCTTCCGCGACGGCCACCAATCGTTGCTGGCTACCCGCGTACGGACGCAGGATATGCTGAAAGTGGCCGAAGGGTTCGCTAAAAACCACCCGGAGCTATTCTCGATGGAAGTGTGGGGTGGGGCTACGTTCGACGTGACCATGCGATTCCTGCACGAGAACCCCTGGAAGCGGCTCGAAGCCTTCCGCGAGGCCATGCCGAATATGCTGCTCCAAATGCTGTTCCGGGGCTCCAACGCTGTGGGTTACTCGGCTTACCCCGACAACCTGATTGAGAAGTTCGTGGAGAAATCATGGGAAACGGGTATCGACGTATTCCGGATTTTCGACTCGCTCAACTGGGTGGAAGCCATGAAGGTGAGTATTCGCGCGGTTCGCGAGCGTACCAACGCCCTGGCCGAAGCCGCCATTTGCTATACCGGGGATATGCTCAACCCCGATCGAAGTCATAAGTATAATCTTCAGTACTACCTGGACCTGGCCCGTCAGCTCGAAGACGAAGGCGCGCATATTCTGTGTATCAAGGATATGGCGGGTTTGCTCAAGCCGTTGGCCGCGCAGGTGCTGGTGAGCGAACTGAAAAAGGCAGTCAGTATTCCGGTTCACCTGCACACTCACGACACGGCGGGTATTCAGGCGGCTACCTACCTGACCGCCATCGACGCGGGCGTCGACGTGGTCGACTGTGCTTTAGGGGCACTTTCGGGCCTGACCTCGCAGCCGAACTTTAACTCGGTGGTGGCCATGATGCAGGGCCATGAGCGCGAATGCCCCATCAATCTGGGTTCGCTCAATGCCTATTCCAACTATTGGGAGGATGTGCGCGAGTACTACTATCCGTTTGAATCAGGCATGAAGGCCGGTAATGCAGAGGTGTACGAAAACGAGATTCCCGGTGGTCAGTACTCTAACCTGAAACCGCAGGCCATTGCTACGGGGCTGGGCGATAAGTTTGAGGTGCTGAAGAAGAACTACGTGGTGGTGAATCAGTTGTTTGGCGATATTGTGAAGGTGACGCCTTCGTCGAAAGTAGTAGGCGATATGGCAATTTTCATGACGGCCAATAACCTGACCGCCAAAGATGTACTGGAACGGGGTGAGTCGCTGGCATTCCCCGAATCGGTGAAGGAGTTGATGAAAGGGTTGCTGGGGCAAGCGCCCGGTGGTTTCCCCGAAGATATTCAGAAGGCCGTTCTGAAAGGGGAGGAGCCGCTGACGGGTCGCCCGAATGAGCATCTGGCCCCCATCAATTTTGATACTGACTTTGACGCGTTTGGGCAGAAATACCCCCGCAACGAAGGCTTCACAGACTACCTCTCGTACCAAATGTACCCGAAGGTGTACGACGAGTATTACAAGGCTCGTCAGGAGTACGGCGATGTGAGTATCATTCCGACCCCCGCTTTCCTCTACGGCCTGAAAGAAAACGAGGAAATTCTGATTCAGATTGGCGAGGGTAAGAATATTCTGGTTCGATTGCTGTTCAAATCAGAGCCCGACGAGTTGGGTATGCGGACCATCACATTTGAGCTGAATGGTCAAAGCCGTCAGGTAAAAGTGCGCGACAAATCGTTGAAGGTTGATAAAGCGCAGAATGCCAAGGTGAGCAAGCCCGGCGATGTGGGAGCTCCGTTGCAGGGCCGCCTGACACGGATTCTGGTGAAACCCGGCGACGTGGTGAAGAAGAATCAGCCCCTGTTTGTAATCGAGGCCATGAAGATGGAGAGTATTGTATCGGCCTCCAGCGCGGGTACGGTGAAGCAGGTTGTGTTGAAAGAAAATACAACCGTGGAGCAGGACGATTGGGTGCTGGAATTAGCATAACCATAAAAAATCCCCGGCTGTGAGGCCGGGGATTTTTTGTTTGTTTAGCGGAAGCTCATCTGCACCATTCGAAGGCTTTCAAAGGCTTGTCGCTGGTTATATTCGTTGGTCATCGAACGACTGTTCAACAGGTCGACAATGGTACCAATGCCACAGAAACCGAGCGTGAGAAAGTACAAAATACCCATCCCGATCTGACCCAGAATCAGGCGGTGAATACCCGCAAACCCGGCAAATCCGGCCAGAGCCACAATCAGAATCGTCTGATTGTCTTTGCGTTTGGTACGGTACAGGTACACAAACTGCTCCAGTTGCTGAGGGGTCAGGTCGCGGGTGATACTCTGGATATAGTTCAATTCTTCGGGTTGCATGTCGGGTAAGTACAGCAACGGATTCGGGTTCGCGGAGTTCATTGTATTTGGTGTTTGTTTGTTGAGTCAAATTTGACGAGTTGCCACATACGATTCAACAAAATCAGGAGAGCCGGAATGGCGAGCGGATGACTGGCCCAGGATTCGGCTAAACGGCCATGCAACAAGTGACTCACGCCATGCCCCAACCCGCAACCGGGGCAATGCTCGAACCCAGCCGCCCGAAATACGCAGACGGAGTAATGCGCCGACTCGACCTCGGTAAAGGCCAGCCATAACAGACCGGCCACCCAAACAAACAGTTCGATATAACGACCAAAGCGAGTCATGAGGGCTTCAGGTTAGCTTATAACCAGGGTCGGCGCTTTTTGAAGGCGCGTTTCAGGCCCAGTACCAGCAACACCGCGCCGATAAGACCAAACAAGAGGGCTAGTTGACCCAGATTCAGGATGGCAAACACAATGGCCACCAGAATCACAAACACGGAGGCTTTGAGTTTCCAGTCGATGCGTTGCCACCAGTTGAGTTCTTCGCGGAGGGGTAACCCCAGCGATTCCCGGATTCGGTTGCCCAGTCGCAACTGGCTTTTGGATTTAGGGCGGGGCCGGGGTTGCTCAGAGACCGTTTGGCCCGACTCGCTTATTAGCCGCTCGACTCGCTTCAGCCGGTTGGCCACTCGTTGTTCGGCCGGTATGGTAACGGACGGAGCAACACTGGCCAGTAACGAAGCTGGGTCGGGCTCGGTCACGGGCTGGTTTTCTTCGGCAAACTCGGTCAGGGGCTCCGTTGTAGTGGCAACGTCTGTGCGGCTGAGCGTTAGGGTGTCGGGCCTGGGCTGGGCCATCGGCGACGTGAATCGGGGGGCTGGGGTACGTTGAACAAGGGCGTAGGGCCGTTGACAGGCCGTAAAACAAACGAGAATAAACAGGCTACTCAGCAGCAAAAAGGGGTTTCTCATAGAGCAGGAACGCGATAGTAAACGCTCGAAAATCGAAAGTACAACGAACTTCAGAGCGGTAATCTTATCGAACAACAAAAAATGGAGTGGGCGGGGCAACGCCGGGTTCCGATTTGAGTAGGTAAAGCATCCGTAGGTACTGCTTTCTGATACGAAACGCTTTCAAATCGATCATGAATAATTTTGGTTTTCAATCGCGACGGCACTTTCTGTCGACCGTTGGCGGGGCTGCGCTCACGTTGCCCGCGCTTACCGATGCCCTGGGACAGCCTCTGCAAACCCGCAAACTGGGTATCGCGCTGGTCGGGCTGGGTTATTACAGCAAAAATCTGCTGGCCCCCGCTCTGCAACAAACACAGCACTGTCGACTGGCGGGTATTGTGACAGGCACCCCGGCCAAAGCCGATGAGTGGATGGCTAAGTACAACATCCCGAAAGCGAACGTCTACGACTATAAAAACTTCGATCGAATTGCCGATAACCCCGACATTGACATTGTTTATGTGGTGTTGCCCAACTCCATGCACACCGAATTTGTGGTGCGGGCGGCCCAGGCGGGTAAGCACGTAATCTGCGAAAAGCCCCTGGCCATCACCGAGGCCGAGTGCGACCAGATGATCAATGCCTGCCGGAAGGCCAACAAGCAATTGGCGGTTGGATACCGGCTGCATTATGAGCCATTTACGCAGGAGGTGATGCGGCTGGGGCAGCAAAAAGTGTTCGGGGCCGTTAAGTTTATAGAAAGTAGCGACGGCTTCCGTATTGGCGACCCGAGTCAGTGGCGGATGAAAAAAGCTATGGCGGGTGGTGGCCCGTTGATGGATGTGGGGATTTACGCGGTTCAGGGAGCCCGTTACGTAACTGGCGAAGAGCCAATCTCGGTAACAGCGCAGTTCTCGGCTAAAACGGAGCCACAGAAATTCAAAGAAGTAGAAGAGACCATGTCGTGGCAGTTCCGGTTCCCAAGTGGGGCCATGAGCAACTCAACAACCAGCTACACGGCCGGGGTAGAACGCCTATACGCATCCTGCGAGAAAGGGTGGTTTGAGTTGTCGCCTGCTTTTGGGTACGGTCCGCTCAAAGGGCGTACCAGCAAAGGACCTATCGAAATGCCCGTAGTAAACCATCAGGCGGCCCACATGGATGGTGTCTCTAAGACGTTGCTGGACGGCAAACCCCTGCCCGACCATATCACCGGCGAAGAAGGCAAACGCGACGTTCGGTTGCTTCAGGCAATTTACCGCGCAGCCGAAACCGGCCGAACAATCAATTTGAAATAAAGGAATAGAGGAAAAAGGAGAAGGGAGTAAGGGAGAAAGAAGCCAATCAGCCGTCTTTTCCCTTACTCCCTTTTCCCTTCTCCTCTATTTAATACGCCGTCCGGTCGCGGGCGGCATCCAGATCATTATATTTCCGGTCGAGACCCTCGGTCGATTTATGGTCCGACCGGTCGCCGTGGGCGGCTTCCTGGGCTTTTACGCTACTCTCGTCCATACTTTCGCGCGGCTGACTCATCATCTGAGCTGTTTCCTGTGGCCGTTCGCCCGGTTGGTACGACGAATCTTCTTCACCCTTCACATCATACGGATGCGTGGAATCGCCGGTTGTAGGATGGCGGTCCATACCTTCGTCGGCCGAGACGGCATCGGGGCCGGCCTCCATCCCGTCGTACTGATTTCCGGGCATGGCTTCGCCGGGCTCCAGATCGTCGGTCGACAAGGGGAGCTGATCGGCTGGTCGGGGCTCGATCGTGGCTGTGTACGACAGCTCACTCGCAGCGGGCCAGCCTGTTACGTGAGTCGAACGTTGCTGAAAACCAATCTGATGCGACCGGTCGGGCTCCGTAGGTTCCTGAATTTCGGGCTGATGCGGTTGCGGCTGGCCGGGCAACGGGGTGATTTCCGGAGCCGGGTCGGGCGACATCGGCGGGGTGGGTGTGTCGGGGCCTGCCGGAACCGGATTGTTGGGGTCGGGCGTCGAGGGCGAGGGCGGCACCATGTCGGCAAACACGCCAAAGCTGCTCGTAGCCGTATTGTTCATATCCGACCCATTGGGTTGCACGCGGTCGGTAGGGGTGCTGTCGGTTGCCCCGCTGGCGGTGTTGGCTTCCTGGGCGGGTAAACCCGTGTTCACCGTTGCGCCTGCGTCTGGGTTGCCGGTTATTTCGGCCTCCGCGTGCGGGTTATCGGGCATCTGATCGGGGTCGATGGTATTGCCCGTGCGCAGGGCGGCATCCGAATTTTCGTAGGTTTTCTGGTCGTAGCCCTGTAAGCTTCGCTCTTCGTCGCTGCTGTAGCGGTTGCGGAGCTGCTCGTCCATCACATCATCGTTGGTATCGCCGATGGGGGTGAGTTTACCGTCTACTAATTTGACCATGTTGGTTTCGGCCTGATCGGCTCCGAACATGGTTTCGGCGTTTTCGTTGGAGACCATATTGGCCTGCTGAGCGCCATCGGAAAGGGCTGATGAGTCTGCCATAACAGTTGAGTTGGTTGAGTGAATTGCGTACTCTGTTTTCTATAAACCCTACCTGCCGACAAAGGTTTTAGCCGGTCTTGTATGGGATGGCATTGATTTTGCTCTGAGGCTTCATAGCTCAACAATAGGCTCGTTCAACCAATGTCTTATTCCATGAAACGACTTTACGGAAGTATCTTGCTCCTGTGGCTGGTAAGCCTTTCGGTACACGCCCAGAAGAGCTTTATTTTACAGCACCAGCCCAAAAACGGATTTTTTTCGGTCAGCAGCGGAGTGAGCCTGCCCACGGGGAAGTTCGGGCTTTGCTCGACCCGCGATGAAGAGGCCGGCCTGGCCAAGCAGGGAACTATGGCGAGTATTTCGGCTGGTTACCGGGTGGCAGGCCCTGTTGGTCTGATGGTTCGGTATGAGATTTTTCGCAACCGGGTGCACGAAGAGGCCCTGCTCGACGGGGTGTACCGCATTAATGGTGATACCTGGACCGCCAACGCTGGTTTCTGGGCGATTACCTCGCTCACGGCCGGGCCGTACGTGAACATCCCAATGGGGCGCTGGACCATTCAGGCGCGGGCCACCCTGGGGCAGGCCTCGGGTATTTGCCCCAGCACCAGTTTAAAGGGTCGGTTTATGGATATTCCGATGGCGATTGAAACCAGTGAGGTTCGCTCAACGGCCCGCTCCTACAACGGGGGGCTTACGTTGCGGTACCGGCTCGGTCGGAGCACCGCTCTTCAATTTAATACCGACTACAGCCGCGCTGATTTCACGTTTTCTGATATGAAAACCGTAACCAGCACGGGCCTCGGCCGTGGGCAGACAAGCCTCATGACCAGCGTAAAGCCCATTAGTGTCGTAAGTGTATCGGCAGGTCTTACTGTTCTGTTTGGGAACCGGAGCCGGGTATTTTAAGGCACTCGACTCGAAAGGGGGGCAAGTTTTTTATAACAGGTTTGCCAGAAAAGTTTTTCCATCAGGATTACAGGATAGACAAGAGTAATCCTCCGGGCCGCTAGGCGGTCAAAAAAGAAACGTGTCCTACACGGCTCGAAAGGGGTTTACAGTCTGTAAATCGAAAGTAACGATTCATCGGTCCATTTAGCCGGTACGTCCAAAAGGGCACTGGGGGTTCATAAAGAGGGTGGTAGTTTTGATGCGATAGTTAACCGCACAGTAAACAACAACCCCTTTATGAACCCCTCTTTGCTGCAAAAAATTGCTCAGTTAGGCCTCTCGGCTCGTTCGCGTCAACAAGCCCCTGCCGGGTTAGAACTCCCCTTCCCAAAAGGCCGCCGGTGGGTGCCGCTCTCGGCCATCCTGATGCTCGAAGGCACGAGTAATTACACCCTGTTGCACTTCCGCGACGGTTCACAACTACTCGTGGCCATTACACTCAAGTCGCTGTCCGACCGCTTGCCCGCTGGGTCGTTTGCCCGGCCGCATCGGAAGTATATGTTCAACTGGCAGTATATCAAGATGGTACACCGACCCGACAACGAGGTGGTGCTGGTAGGGGGGATTCGGCTTCCGATTGCCCGCCGACGACTAACCGAGTTTATGAACGAGTACCGGGGGCAACTGCACGCGTAAGTGTAGTTCCAAACAGCCGGGCCGGTTGACCTGCAGCCATCCATTGGCCTGCGGGTCAACCGGTTTTGGTATAAAGCACCCTCAAATTCGACCGTTTGTCCGGTTCCGGTGACGTTTGTCGGGAATCGGTTTGAACCCCATGTTCGTTGCCGTAGTTTAGTACCATAGTTAGGACCCTTACGACAACGGCCATGACACCGACACGAAAACAAGCCCTTATTCGGCGTGTAAAAGATATCACGCTCGGAACAACCCTCACCGTAGCCCTGCTCAACGGGTCGGTGTTACTCCAGAGCTGCGGAGGCAGTAACGACGATGGGTACGCTGACTCCGGGCAGGCCGATACCCAGACCGAGACGTATAAAAAAGGAGTGCTGTCGTACATTACCGAGACAGCCCCCGGCAATTTTAAAATCACCGACGAGCAACAGGTGGGCCCCGAGCGTGCGGGGGCTATCGTGAGCTATTTCGACGGGCACCGCGATACGCTCAGCGTGGCCGCGGCTCAGGCGCTCGTACGCAACGACCCCTCTACCAGCCAGTATTTCAATAATCCATCGGGCTACAATCACGGCAGCGGATTGGCTAATGCCCTGCTGTGGGGTGGCCTCGGCTACATGATTGGGCGGCAGTTTATGGGCAGTGGACCCAATTTTGACCGCGACCGCCGGTATAGCCAGGGGGTTTATACAAACCCAAGTGTGTACGCCCGGTCGAGCGATATTGGCCGTGAGGTGAGCCGCTCGCGGGTGGTCACCAGCCGACCAAGCGGGAGCCGGGGTGGCTTTTTTAGCCGGGGCCGTAGTGGCGGTTTCTCGTCTTAACCAATACGGGCCGATGTTGGTCCGCTTTTCACGTTTTCTTCACCATTGTCAATGATTCAACTTAAAACACTACCCGTTAGCCCCGATAAACAGCTCCGCAACATTGGTTGGGACTGGATGCTGGGCACCGATACTGTACCGTACCTCACCAACGAAGTGGTGACTGTTTCGGAAGCCGATGTGGAAGCCTATCACGAAGCAGCCGCCGAATTATTCGAGATGTACGTGGCGGCCGCGCAACACGTGATTGACCGCGACCGATTTTCTGAACTCGGAATTCCGGCCAACCTCGTTGAGCTGATTCGGCAGTCGTGGGACGATGACCGGCAGATTCACCTCTACGGTCGGTTCGACCTGGCCATGACCGACCGGGGCGTGAAGCTGATTGAGTTCAATGCCGATACGGCAACCTGCCTGCCCGAGACGGCCGTGGTACAGTATGCGCATTTGCGGGCCAACGACCTCGACGAGTCGCGGCAGTTCAATGCCGTGTACGAAACACTGGTGGGGCAGTTCCGGTATCTGCGCGAGCAAAACCCTGACCTCGACCCGTCGCTGTTGCTGTCGACCACCCGCGATATCGACGGTAATGGTATTCCCGAAGACGATGCCAACGTGGCGTTGATTGCCGAGGCCGCCCGCGAGGCTGGCTTCGATACGGCTATTGCCTACATTGATACCGTCGATTTCTCAGCGACCGAAGGCATTTTCCGGCAAGACCCGTTCAGCGGGCGGTTTATCCGGTACGACTACTGGTTTAAGCTGGTGCCCTGGGAAGTGATGGCCGAAGATGAACCGGATTTGTGCGCATTGCTCACGCAAGCTGTACGCAACCGGCGCACACTGGTGCTCAACCCGGCTTACACCTTGCTGTTTCAGTCGAAGTACATCCTGAAAGTATTGTGGGAGCTGTACCCAAATCACCCGTTATTGCTCCGCACCGAAACCCGGCCCTTCGCTGATGTGCCGAGTGTGGAGAAAGTGATTTTTGGGCGTGAAGGCGCCAATGTGCGCATTCTGGAGCCGGGCGGGCAGGTTCGGCAGGCCGCCGACGGTGAGTATGGCGATTACCCCAAAGTGTATCAGCAATACGTGACTTTCCCGACCGACGCGGCTGGCCATACCTATCAGGCCGGTGTGTTTTATGCAGGCGAACCCTGTGGGTTGGGCTTCCGGCGCGGAGGGCTTATTCTGGACAACGGTGCTCAGTTTGTTGGGCACATGGTGGGGTAGTGAAAAAAAATAACGCGCCCGTTCCAACCCTTTCCTCCAGCCGGGAATCCTACTACTGACAATCGAGAGAGGTTTCGTAAGGCAAGATTGTTATCATAGCTCAGAACGCGAGTCGCCCGGCCAGATTTGACCGGGCGACTTTTTGATTTTCAGGGCAATAACTAAGTGAATGGACAATGTAAAATGTATAATGAACAATTGTGTTACCTGTTGATAATCAGTCATCTCATTGTTCATTTTGCACTATTCATTTTACATTTAATTCTGTCCAAATACTTAAGCTGGTATTGTCGGTTTCTCAGTACAGGACATTCAGACTTCAGATACCAGACGTTAGACCTACTACCATCCTGTAGAGAAGTCTAACGTCTAGTGTCCAACATCTAATGGCCAGTTTTATTGACCAAACAGGATTTTGTTGGTCACGTCTTGCTCGATGGTAATGTAGCCGGGATAGTTGACCGCTTTGTTACCGAGGTCGAGCGTCGGTTTGATTTTAATTGTCACGCGAGATGCTTTGGTATCGTCGGAGCCCGCCAGATTGCTCACAAACTGCGCAAAAGCATCGCGGGTTTTGGCATCGGTAAGCAACTGAAATGCGTTGGCGTTGATCCGAATAGGCACCACGGTTTGCCCACCACCCGCCGGTACGGCCACGCGCTGGTTAATGAACCCGTTGAACAGCTCCTGACCTGCCAGTAAAATGCGATATTCCAATTGGTTGATAGCCGCATTGCGGTTGGTGGGGTTGGTAATGCCCAGATTAATACGGGCGTCGAGCGGAACGTTGCGGGTGAGCAAACCGGCGGCAATGCGCGGATACTTAACCGGGTTGAAATCGCTCATATCCTTCATGTTCCGAAACTGACGGATGTCGTAACCAGCCAGGGTAATGCTATCGGCCGACCGAATAGCGTATCGGCAATCGCCCAGCGCTTTGGCTTCGGTCAGTTGGCGGCTTACCCCACAGCGCGTCAAAAGAAGGGGCAACAGAGCCAGTGAAAACAGCAGGAATCGTTTCATAAGTCTTAAATGAGTTAAATTGTGGATCGACCCAGTGATAGCCGTCCACCGGTTCTTTAACCTCAGACAATCCGCAATTGTGTTGGTTTAATAGCGAACCTCTAGGTAATTGAGCGAATGAACAGGCTCAAACCGGCGAACAAATTACGCAAACGGGGTCTTATCCATAAAGGGCCACCCGCGTTGCGACCCCATTTCCCGAAAAAACCATGCAGTTTCAAACCATAAATCCCTATACCGGCCAAGTATTGGCCGAGTACCCAGCGCATACCAAAGCCGAAATTGATCAATTGCTCGGGCAGGCCGACGCCCAGTTTGCCCATTGGTCGGAAGGGCCGTTTGCTATTCGGGCGGCTTGTTTTCGGCGTTTGGGGCGACTGTTGCGTGACCGTCAGGAGGAACTGGCGCAGCTAATGACTGCCGAAATGGGCAAGATCATGGCTGAGTCACGGGCCGAGATTGAGAAATGCGCCGGTCAGTGCGACTATTACGCCGAAAATGCCGAGGCCCTGCTACACCCCGAATCTATCCCGACCGAGGCCCGGCAGAGCGGCTACCGGTACGAGCCGGTGGGTGTGGTGCTGGCCATAATGCCCTGGAATTTTCCGTTTTGGCAGGTATTCCGGTACGCCGTGCCGGCTCTGATGGCGGGTAACGTGACCCTGCTCAAACCGGCCCCCAACACCCTCGGCTGCGGATTCGCCATTGAAACGGCGTTTCGGGACGCGGGCTTCCCTGAAGGTGTGTTTGCCTGTCTGGTTGCCGATGTACCCGCCCTGAAAGCCGTGATCGAAGACGACCGCGTAGGCATGATTACCCTCACCGGTAGCGAGCGGGCCGGGGCTTCGGTAGCGGCCTTGGCGGGTGCGAGCATCAAAAAATGTGTACTTGAATTAGGCGGCAGTGACCCCTTGATCGTGCTGGCCGACGCTGATCTGGATAAAGCCGCGCAAGCAGCCGTAACGTCGCGTATGAGCAATGCCGGTCAGGTGTGCATTGCCGCCAAACGGTGGCTGGTTGAGGAGACTGTTGCTCAGGCTTTCAACCAGCGGGTTGCCGAGCTGATCCGGGGCATTCGGCAGGGCGATCCCTTCGACCCCGCCGTACAGATGGGCCCCATTGCCCGGCTCGATTTGGCCGAGGGGCTCGAAAAACAGCTACAGCAGGCTCTGGCGCAAGGTGCCGAATTGCTTGTAGGTGGCCAACGCAACGGTACGCAGATGCAGCCAACGCTCCTCGGTAACGTGCGGCCCGATAACGTGGTGTTTCAGGAAGAAACCTTCGGGCCTCTGGCGGCTATCACGACCGTTGCCGATGCCGACGAAGCCGTGCGGTTGGCCAATGCATCGCGGTACGGACTGAGTGCCGCCATCTGGACCGCCGACCTCGACCGGGCCGAGCAACTGGCCCGGCGGCTGCGGGTGGGTAGCGTGTTTGTGAATGCGGTGGTCCGGTCCGACTCGCGACTACCCATCGGGGGCGTGAAGAAATCGGGCTACGGTCGCGAACTGGCTGGACCGGGTATTCGGGAGTTTTGTACGGTAAAAACGCTGTACGTGGCGTAACAGTAACTGGCTTGCGGGGCCATCATCGAGTAAGCCGTAGACTGAGGGGCGTTTACCGGGTGGATAGAAATGTGTATTTTTACCCACTCACCCCCGTTTTACGTTGTCATGGTTAATGCCCCCCGCTCGGCTTCGTCAACCCCTCATCAGCCCCGGCGCACGCGTCTGCGGCTGACTATGTACCGGGTGCTGGAAACGTCGACCGGTAAAAAAAGGGGAATGAGTCTGGTTTTCAACGTGGTGCTGGTTACCATTATCACGCTCAATGCAGTGGCTATCGTGCTGCATACGGTTGAGTCGATCAATCGTAAACACGCCGTTCTATTCCGCGACTTCGAGTTTTTCTCGGTGATGTTTTTTACGGTGGAATACCTGTTGCGCGTTTGGGTATCGGTCGAAAACGAGAAATACAGAAACCCGGTCTGGGGGCGACTGCGGTACATGGTTTCCATGTCGGCCATCATTGACCTGCTGGCTATTTTTCCGTTCTATTTCAGTCTGTTTGCGACCGATCTGGCCATTGTTCGGATTCTGCGGATCTTCCGTATTTTCCGGCTGTTCCGTATCAGTCGGTATTCGCACGCGGTCCGGCTCATTCAGCGAGTGGTAGCTGACCGGAAAGAAGAACTGGTGCTTAGTGTAATGTTTATTCTGTTTATGCTCATCATTGTTTCGAGCATCATGTACTACGTGGAGCACCCAGTGCAGCCGAGAACGTTTTCGAGCATACCGGCAACCATGTGGTGGGGGGTAAACGCGATGGCTACGGTTGGGTATGGTGATATTCACCCTATTACCCCTTTGGGCAAGCTACTGGCCGGCATTGCAGCCATGATGGGTATTATGCTGTTTGCCCTGCCAACGGGTATTCTTACATCAGGGTTTCTCGAACACCTGCGGCTTCAGAAAGGGGCTCGTAATTACTGCCCACATTGCGGTAAGGAGATCTGAAATTGTTTCAGGCTGCCCATACGCCGGTTTATAGTTTTCCCGAAACGAAACCCCATAAACCCGAAACTACTCACCCCCGTATTGACCCAGATACCGGAGTAAGGGGGCGAGGTGTAGTGCCTGAATCATCTGGCCGTTGTCGATCAGGGCGAGGGCTTCGGCTGGCGACACCAGATGCACGCTGATTTCTTCGGTGGCTTCAAGTTCCTGCGCCTGCATGAGCGTAACACCCGTAGCCAGGTACGCGTACGTCAGGTTTGAGTGCGTGCCGGGGTTGGCCGAAAGGGTCATCAGCAGTTTCCACTCGCCCCCGCCATAACCCGTTTCTTCCAGCAGTTCGCGTTGGGCCGTGATTAGGGCCGCTTCGGGCCCGGTTGCGCCGTCGTATGATTCTACAACCCCTGCGCATAATTCGTAATGAACAGCCCCAAAACCGTGCCGGTACTGACGGATAAGCACCAGCTTTCCCTCGGTTGTAACGGCTACTACGTTGATCCAGTTGGGGTATTCCAGTACAAAATAATCGGGAATGTAGCCGCCATTGGCCATCCGAACCGCTTCTTTCCGAACGGTAAACCACGGCAGCCGGTGAATGTACTCCGACGATTCGACCTGCCAGGGCTGGGGCTCGTCTGTCATATCTTGCGTTTCAGTTCGAAGTGCTGACCCAAATACAACCGCCGAACCTGCTCGTCGCTCGCGAGGTCCTCGGCGGTACCCTGTTTCAGAATTTTACCTTCGAAAAGCAGGTACGCCCGGTCGGTGATCGAGAGGGTTTCGTTTACGTTGTGGTCGGTAATCAGAATCCCGATGTTGCGGTGTTTCAGCTTGGCTACAATGCTTTGAATATCCTCTACCGCAATCGGGTCGACGCCCGCAAAGGGCTCATCGAGGAGGATAAACTTAGGATCAACGGCCAGGGCGCGGGCAATTTCAGTGCGTCGGCGCTCCCCTCCCGACAGTACTTTGCCGAGGTTTTTGCGGACGTGCTTGAGGCTGAATTCTTCGAGCAGATCCTCTACTTTGTCGCGTTGTTCGGCCTTTGAGAGCTTGGTCATTTCGAGTACGGCCAGAATATTTTCTTCCACCGTCAGATCGCGAAAAACCGAAGCCTCCTGCGCCAGATACCCTAACCCAAGCCGGGCCCGCTTGTACATGGGCAGGTCGGTCACGTCGGTATCGTCGATGTACACCTTGCCGCTATTGGGTTTGATAAGGCCCACAGCCATGTAAAACGACGTGGTTTTACCCGCGCCATTGGGGCCAAGCAGCCCGACAATCTCGCCCTGCGCCACCTGGTACGACACGTTGTTGTTGACCAGCCGGGAGCCGTATTTCTTGATGAGGTTTTCTGTTCTGAGAATCATTAAATCCTGAATAATCGATCAAGCAACCGCGTTGGGCTGCTGGGTAGAGTCAAGCGTTGGCGGGGTAGGGTCAACGCACCGAATGTCTTTCAGTACCAGCTGGATAGATACCTGACCGTTGAAATGGTTTTCTTCAATCTGGTAGCAAATCGACAGGGGCTCATCGTGGTACAGCCGGTCGGCCCACTGCGGAGCCATGTTGAACCCGATGGCCTGAAACTTATACGCCGAGTTGGCCTGCCGTACCCAAAACTTCAGGTGCTTTTGCTGCATGGTCTGAACCGGTCCACAGAGGTACACCTGTTCGGTACAAAAGACCGGTTGTAGGTTGTGCGGCCCAAACGGCCCCATCTGTTTCAAAATTCGGACAAACTTCCCGTCAATCTGATCGAAGTCGAGCGGCATGTCAATTTCAATCAGTGGGGTGAGCATTTCCTCCTGAATTCGGCCCGATACCACCGTCTCGAATTTCTGCCGGAAAGCGGATACGTTTTCGGGTTTCAACGTCAGGCCAGCCGCAAAGGTATGCCCGCCAAACTGTTCGAGCAGGTCGGCACACTCTTCAATGGCCTCGTACACATCGAACCCCGGCACCGACCGCGCCGACCCAGCCACTTTCTCGTTCGACTGCGTCAGAATAACCGTAGGGCGGTAATAGTGTTCGATACAGCGCGAGGCCACAATACCAATAACGCCTTTGTGCCACGATGCGTCGAACAAAACCGTTGATTTAGCATTTTTTAACCATTCGTCGGCCTCGATCATGGCCAATGCCTGCTGGGTGGTGCCTGAGTCGAACTTCTGCCGGTTTACGTTGTGCGTGTTGATCTCCAGCGCAAAGCGGTCGGCTTCGGTATCATCGTCGGCCAACAGCAGCCGCACGGCTTCCTTGGCGTGTTTGATGCGCCCGGCTGCGTTGATGCGCGGCCCCACCTTAAATACCAGGTCGTTGATGTCGAGCTGCCGCGTCGACGGCGTGGCCCGGCTGTCGGTAATCAAGTTGCCCGACTCGTCTTTTTTGGCGTTGGCCACTTTGATTAGCGCCCGCAACCCCGGCCGGGCCTGTTCGTTGAGGCACCGGAGGCCGTAGTAAGCCAGCACCCGGTTTTCGCCCGTGATAGGCACAATGTCCGAAGCAATGCTCACCACCACCAGGTCCAGAAACGGGTAGAGTTGTTCGAGCGGAATACCGTTGAATATACACAGCGCCTGCAACAGCTTGAAACCAACTCCGCAGCCGGTCAACTCTTTGTACGGGTACGCGCAGTCGACGCGTTTGGGGTCGAGTACGGCGGCCGCGTCGGGTATTTCGGTGCCGGGGCGGTGATGGTCGCAGATGATAAAGTCGACCCCCAGGGCTTTGGCTTCGGCAACGCAGTCTATCGATTTGATGCCGCAGTCGAGGGCGACGATGAGGGTAAAGCCATTGTCGGCAGCCCACCTAACCCCGGCCTGTGAAATACCATACCCCTCGGCGTAGCGGTCGGGGATGTAGTAGTCGAGATGGGGGTGCAGGGTCTTCATGAACCCGTAAAACAGGGCTACCGAGGTGGTTCCGTCGACGTCGTAATCCCCGTAAACCAGAATTTTTTCCTGGCGCACCATCGCCATCGTGAGCCGGGTGATAGCCCGGTCCATGTCGCGCATGGCAAACGGGTCGTGCAGGTGGCCAATTTCGGGTCGGAAAAAAACGCGGGCTTCTTCATAGCCCGACACCCCGCGCTGTACGAGCAAGCTCGCCAGAAACGGGCTGACCTTTAACTCGTGCGTCAGAGTCTCAATAGCCGCTCGCTGTGCGGGTGCATCGGGAAACGGCTTGGTGATCCATCGACGGGGCTTCATAATTAATTCTCAATGAGCAGTTAGCAAACAGAACAACGAGCGGACCAAGGGGTAACTTACTCAACCGGGTTGCTTATGTTCGTGGAGCAGAATTAAATGTATAATGAACAGTGTAGAATGTACAATGAAAGAGCTGACCGTCAACAGGTAATCCAATTGTTCAATATGCATTTTACATTGTTCATTCACTTATGTTCGTGTACTTTATGGCAAGATAACAGCGTTTTTACAAAAAATTATAGTCAATGCGCTTTCTGATGCACCTCCTGGCCCTCGCGCCCTCCTTCGTTGTTCCGGCCCCCGCTTCGGAAAAAGCAACCCTCACCGTCACCGTCCAGAATGTTCAGACCAAGAAAGGAACCATCCGGATTGCGCTGATGAAATCGTGTGCCAAATTCCCTGAATGTAAGCCCGATGATACCGCCATTATTGAGGCTAAGAATGGGATGATTCAAAAAGAATTTGACGTTGAACCCGGCGAATACGCGGTGGCTGTTTACCACGATGTAAACGCCAACGGCACCCTTGACAAGCGTATGTTCGGAATACCTAAAGAACCGTATGGCTTTAGTAATAATTTCCGGCCGACGCTCTCGGCTCCAAAATTTACGGATTGCAAAATTGTGGTTGGCTCGGGCGGCAAGGCTATTTCTATTCGAATCGAATAACAGCTTATGCCTTGCGAAAAGGCCCTTGCAGAAGGCTATTGGCCAAATAAACGCTTAGTGGAAGTATCTGATAGGGGTACCTTGATGAGCGGTGTCCTGCAGTTAGTTAGAGACAAAGCTGATGGGTGAGGAGTCAAAAAAACGGCTCTTTCCCCGTTGGTATGTTCAGGGAAAGAGCCGCTTGAGGGGGCTACTTAGTAGTTAATCAGGTCGTCTTCCAGTTCAGGCTGTGCCGGCATTGGTTTGAGCATGACGCCCGTGAGCGACCAGATAACCAGTTGGAGCTGGTGCAGGCTTTCAACGTACACAACGTTGGCTTCGATCTGCAAGACCCATACCCGATCTTTCCGGTATAACGAAACAGGTCTCCGGCCCGTTTGTAACACCATCGTGTAGCAGGTGCTCAGCGGCTCCGTCTCACGAAAGCCCAGTCGGCAAAGCGTGTAGTGGCTGATAGCACAGGGTCTTAATTCGCTGTAGGTCGACCTTTCTTCGCAGAAACCATAAATGTCGAGTAGGCATACCTGTTCTTTGCCTACTGATTGAACAATTGCGGTGTAACGTTCCTGACCGTCGTAAAGGACTACAGCACCCTCAAAAAGTTGATCCCGGGTAATCGCTTGTCTCATAGGCGTACTGATGGAAAAGAATGTTGGACTGATGGGAGAGATTGATAGTGAATTTTCTCCATAAATATGATAAAAATTTATTTTATGCGTATATATAGTGTTAAATATTTATTGAATAGTCCTAAATAAAATATAAATGGAGTATTTTATACATGAGTAGATATGCTATTCAGTGTATTGGGTACAAGGAATAAAACCTCTTTCCCCGATGCTTTGGAAGAGGGTAAAAACAATTTAGACAGGTCGGAATAGACAAGTAGACAAAGAAATTCGTACCTTTGACCGGCAAATAACAATCTCTGCTATTTGCCATGAGCTTAGACTCCGCCAAGTTTCTCTACGAGGCTCTCACCTACGACGACGTACTGCTGCTGCCTGCCTACTCGGAAGTGCTCCCCCGCGACACCCAAACCGAAACGCAGCTTACCCGCAACATCCGGCTTAACATTCCTCTGGTATCGGCTGCTATGGATACCGTTACCGAGTCGGAAACGGCTATTGCGATGGCGCAGGAAGGTGGGATCGGCATCATCCACAAGAACATGAGTATCGAGGCTCAGGCCGAGCAGGTTCGGAAGGTGAAACGCTCCGAAAGTGGGATGATCATTGACCCGGTGACGCTGTCGCACGGAGCTACTCTTGCCGACGCCCATCGGTACATGCGGGAGTTCAAAATCGGGGGTATTCCGGTAGTCGATGAGCAGAATGTACTCGTTGGGATTCTGACCAACCGCGACCTGCGTTTCCAGCGCGACATGAGCCGCCCCGCTACCGACGTCATGACGAAGGAGAACCTGATTACGGCCCGCGAAGGCATCACGCTCGAAGAAGCGGAGAATATCCTTCAGGAATACCGGATCGAGAAACTGCCCATCGTAAACGCTGAATACAAACTCGTTGGGCTGATTACCTACAAAGACATTCTGAAGCGTAAGAGTCACCCCAATGCCTGTAAAGACGAATGGGGCCGCCTGCGCGTTGGAGCCGCAGTGGGGGTTACCCCCGATCTGATGAAACGGATTGAGGCTCTGGTGAAAGCTGGGGTCGACGTGATTAGCGTTGATACCGCTCACGGTCACTCAAAAGGTGTGATCGATGCGGTTCGGAATATTAAGCAAAACTTCCCCAAACTCGACGTCATTGCCGGTAACGTAGCCACGGGCGACGGAGCCAAAGCCCTTGCCGATGCGGGTGCCGATGCCGTAAAAGTGGGGGTAGGGCCAGGGAGTATCTGTACCACCCGAATTATTGCCGGTATTGGTATGCCGCAGCTGACGGCCGTGTATGAGGCTGCCAAAGCGTTGAAAGACACAGGGGTTCCGGTTATTGCCGATGGTGGTATCCGGTTCTCGGGCGATATTACCAAGGCCATTGCGGGCGGAGCCAGCACGGTTATGATTGGTTCACTGCTGGCAGGTACCGAAGAGGCTCCCGGCGAAGTGGTGATTTACGAAGGTCGCCGGTTCAAAAGCTACCGGGGCATGGGCTCGGTAGAGGCTATGGAAGAAGGCTCGAAAGACCGGTATTTCCAGGATGCCGAAGACGATGTGAAGAAACTGGTGCCCGAAGGTATTGTAGGCCGCGTACCCTACAAAGGTCGCCTGTCCGAAATTATTTACCAGATGGTGGGCGGTCTGAAAGCCGGTATGGGGTACTGCGGAGCCGCAAGTATTCCGGCTTTGCAGGAGGCCCGGTTTGTGAAAATCACAACGGCTGGGGTGAAAGAAAGCCATCCGCACGATATTCTGATTTCGAAAGAAGCACCGAATTACTCATCGCGGTAGTCGGTAGATGTATTGAGTGATTAGATTGTTCTCGTTTGTGCTGTCCCTGTTTAACCACTGCCAGTGGTCGAAGACCCCACAGCGGACGTTGCTGGCAGTGGTTTTCTTATCGCTCAATACGTGTAGAAACGAAACGGGTTTTTCGGATAGTCCGAAAAACCCGTTTCGTTTTATGGCTTCAACATTCGGCACTTTAATCGTAGGTGTTGATGATGAGCGAGTAGCTAACTGAACATGAACGATTCCCAACCTTAACACACTTGTCATTGTTGGGCTGTTGACCCGATAACGGGACGTGCTTCCTGTCGACAGAAAGCTGCCTTTACAAGTCTTATTTTATTGTCAAATCTTTCGCTGTCTTTTTTACCCTTGCCAATCCCGTTCTACTTGAATTGCACTCCTTTCTGACTATCCGCAGGTTTGCTTTGGCTCTGTGGTATTCTCTGAAACTTTGGGTTAATTTTTCGTCCTTGAATATAAGCTGGTTGTCTGGGCTTGAGCTGTATTCAATTACATCAAAATCAAAGTTGTTTACCTCTTTAAAGCGGTCGACAATCATCGAAAAGGTATGTGGTTGCCGATGGTCAACAGCTAATTCAGTCCATTTTGATAAAATTCCCGTTTCTTGGCACTTTACTTGGCCTTTGACAGAGTGGGTATCAAAATATACTTGTTTCACAGCACGAATATCAGCGTGAACCGAGTTTCTGCAAGCTATGTAAAACAACTTTTCGGGCTCATACCTTTTACTGTTAATCAACATCAGGTACGAAATATATTGACTTGTATCATCAGTATAGAACACCTCAAAGCATTTGGTGTTAAACTGAACACGCGCTACTTGAATATCTTTTATGTAGAAACCCCCTTCGCCCTTATCTGAGTTGTTTTCGACCGCTTCTTCTGCATCCTCACTTTCCTGCTCAGTCTCTTCATCCATTGCCAGAGAGTTCAAATAGTCGTATTCGAGTAAGTCAACAATCGCTTCAAAATCAGAATCGCTCAATGACTCACCGAAGTTATAGGAGTTCAAAATTGCTTTATAGTAAGCAAGTGCGTCCTTCTTGAACTTAAACTCGTTTTGTCCTATTTTGAGCGGTCTTGCCATTCCTTACTATTCACTTTGCCAGTAGTGGCCTCTTCCTGACAAGTCTGATTTTCCTAACTCAGGCGTTCGCCTTGTAGCCCAGAACCCTGAAATAGAGCCTATAGCTTTATTTATTTGCCACCGGAATGCTTTTCTGCAAGAATTACTTGAACGACTACCCAGCCTTTAAATGTAATGTACGCGACTGGTAAGCCCACCTGGCGATACAATGATTTCGCGCACGGCTGGCGTTGTTTTCACCATTTTGATTTCGGGCGATAGCGGGTCAATCTGAATGTACGTCGAGGGAGTTACCATCAGGCTGGTGTTGCCGCGCAAGGCTACCGCTTCGGTATGGTAATGGCCACTGATGACCTGCATTCGGCAGGGAAGGTCGTGGGTGGTTTCGAGCCACTTTTCGGTTTGCCGAAACGGGTATTTGGTGTCCATAAACTCGGCATTGGCAGGCAATACCGGGTAATGGCAAAAGACCAGCACATTGTGGTGAATAGATTTCAGCTCGTCGCGGAGCCATTCCCATTGCGTGGCTGAGAGTTGCGCCTTCGACGAGTCCAGAAAAACGGCCGGATACCCTTCGAGCGGGCTGCTGAAGTACAGCTCATTGCCGTGCAGATGGTGGTCTAGATGAAGCTCTTCGGCGAGCATTACCGAGTCGTCGTGGTTACCGGGAATGGCAAACCAGGCGCAGGGCAGGTTCATGAGCTGCTCATAAATCCAGCGGTACACGGCCCGGTCGCCGGAATCGTAGCAGAGGTCGCCCCCAAGCACCAGACAGGCCGGTTTCATGGCCCGCACAAACTGGAGTGCTTTCAGGAAATTGGCCCGAACGTCGATACCCAGCGGCATTTCGCCCTCGGCGCCAATATGGAGATCGGTGATAAACGCTATTTTCATAAAGAGTCCGACACGTCGGTTTTGGCTTCGTTCCAGTACACGTCCATCTCGGCCAGGGTCATATCTTTCAGTTGCTGCCCGTTGGCGCGGGCCCGCTCTTCGAGGTACTGAAACCGCCGGATGAATTTCTTGTTGGTCCGTTCGAGGGCCGTTTCGGGGTTAATCTTAATAAAGCGGGCGTAATTAACCAACGAAAACAGCAAATCACCAAACTCACCTTCGGCCTTTTCGGGGTCGAATGCCTCGTTCGATTCAGTGTTGAACTCTTGCTTAAACTCCTGCATTTCTTCCTCCACCTTTTGCCAGACCTGCTGTTTTTCTTCCCAGTCGAAACCGGCACCCCGGGCTTTCTCCTGAACTCGCATGGCTTTGACCAAAGCGGGCAATGAGGCTGGCACCCCGCCCAGCACCGATTTGTTGCCTTCCTTGAGCTTCAGTTGCTCCCAATTGGCTTTAACCTGCTCTTCGGTTTCGGCAATAACAGGCTGCCCATTGGCGTCGCCGTAGATATGCGGGTGCCGCCGAATCAACTTCTCACTGATCGCGTGCAGCACATCGGCCATATCGAATCGGTCGGGGTCGCCGGGGGCTTTTTCAGAGGCAATCCGGGCGTAAAAGAGCAGATGTAGCTGAATGTCACCCAGTTCTTTTTTGACTTCGCCCAGGTCTCCGTTCAGAATAGCGTCCGACAGCTCGTAGGTTTCTTCGATGGTGAGATGGCGCAGGCTGTCGATGGTTTGTTTGCGGTCCCAGGGGCACTGTTCGCGCAATTCGTCCATGATGGTCAGCAGGCGGTTAAAAGCCATCAGTTGTTCCTGACGGCGGGGGGGGAGGCTTTGAAAATCGCTCATAATCGCAAAACCGGGCAGATCAGCAGGATCCTGAGGTTTGGTAGAAAACGGAAACTTGGGGTACAGGGAGCGCCCGTACCGTTGGGCCTTATCGAATGCTCCTGATAAGCAAAGATAACCCTTCTGAGCGATTTCTGGTATGTCCGTCGGCAATACCTATGGCCAGTACCAGCCGATTGTTGCTATCAAAATGGGGTAGGGGGAAGAGCTGGCTTTCTGCTACCAGTTCATCCCCCTACCCCTGCTGACCTAACAAATGGATTAAGATGAGTTATGGGTAAGATGCGTCGTAAATGTCTATTCTACATAGAGTTGCTGCTGCTCGGGCCTTCGACAGGCTCAACCGCACGCGGTCTGGGCTGACGGGCAGCCAGTTTCCATAACTCACGTTAGATTAAGGTACAAGCGGTTCGGTCATGTCGGAGTTACGAACCAGAATGGTGTACCCGAAATAGTCGGTCATGGGCCGGTTTTCTTCAAAGTTGAACTGCTGCTCTTTCGGCATAAACGGTGAGTAGCTAATCCGGCCCGGCCGTTGCCCGGCCTCGGTGCCAATCATTTTGAATAAAGTAAGTGTGTTGGGACGCGAGAGGGCCATCAGTTGCTCAATACCTTCGGTGCGCATCATGGGGCCGTTGTTATTGAACTGGTCTACGCGGGAGAACGTCTTGCCGGGCGTTTGCCACATCGGAGGCAGGTAAGCCGACGCCAGCATCATCTGACAATCAATGTACAGGCACGTGATGCTCGCAATTTTGTCGCGCATGGGCAAGTTCGATTCGCGCACGAGGGCCGCAAACGGTTTGCTTCGGTTGGCCGTGGGGGCCTGCAACACGTGGTAGAAACCCCAGAACCCGTACAATTTCTCGTTTTTCAGGTCGGTAGTCTCAACAAAGGTTTTAAAGTTGGTGAATATAGTCGGTTCGCGCTTCAGGGTTTTCAGGTACACTACGTTGGTCAGTACGTGTTTTAGCTCGCTCAGGCGGTCGGCCGGAAACTGACGGTACGCGTTCGGATTGGCGTTGAGGTCGTTGAGCCAGGCAGTGGCGGCCTCAGCCCGCAGGCTATCGGGTTGGCGGGTTTGCAGACGGTTCAGCAGGGTGTCGGCCAATGGGCGGGCGGCCGGGCTCAACCGACGGCCGGCGAGCAATTCGGTCAGGTGTTCGGCCACCAGCTTGCGGTCCTGAATCCGGTCGATACCCACAAACCGAATCCGGCGTTCGGCGGGGAGGGTCTGGTTCAGCGCCCGAATCCGTCCGATTTTCCGGTAGAAATCCCGGTTGGCCCACTGCTCTTTGCTGTTCACCCAGCTCCGAAACACCTTCATCAGAGTGCTATCGTTACCGGTTTGCAGGTACTGATTCATGAAATAAGCTTTTGAGGGGTCTACTTCAGCGATGTAGTAGCGCACGCCCACCCGCTCGTTCAGGTGTTTGAGCAGGGCGAAATCCAGCTCCTGTGGCTTTTGTACACCGTGCGACTCGCCCAGCAGAAACAGTTGATTTTGATAAAAAGCGTCGTCGAATAGGGCCAGTCCGTTTGGCTTACTCAGGTCTATTTCAACGGGAGTAAGGGCGGGGGCTGTTGAGCCGGGTTGCGCCTGTACGGCGGTGCTTGTCAGCCACAGGGTAAGCAGATGAAAGGTGATGCGGGTAATCGAGAGATTCAGACGAGAAAAAAAGCGAGATGCATGCATGGCGATGGTTTGTTTTGCCGGTTGTTTGTCGGTTTGACTGAGGCAAAACTGGCCGATCGTAATGGCTCCCGCAAGCGGCCGGGATAAGGCGCCTGATTATGGGATAAAATGGCTTTTTGGGGATGTACTGGCCTTTTTTGGGATAAATGGGAAGGCGTTTTGTTATACGTTGGCCTGTTCCATGCGGGCTTCAAAGGGCTCTACATACCCCCGTGCTACGGGGATTTCCTGTGGCAACTGATGGAGCGTGAGCTGGTAGCCCCGCGCATTGCCCGACGTATGCCGAATGGCGTCTAAATTGACCAGAAACGCGCGGTGGCACCGAAAAAACTGCGGGTAAGCTGCCAACTTGTTCTCGGCTTCTTTGAGGGTAAGCCGGAGGGTTGTTTTCTGCACATCGGAGCCGTTGAGCCAGTAAAAATCAAGGTAATTACCCACCGACTCGATGGCGAGCAGCTGCGCGGGCTGGATGGTGAGCCGGTCTTTACCCGACGTCGGTACAAACGTAATGGCCGGGTCGGGGGGGCTTGTGATCGGGGTGGGGTTGGCGGTCGGGGCCGGGCGTTCGGGAAGGGCCTCGTTGAGCTGCAGCGCCCGGCGCAAATTACGCTTGAGCTGACGCTGTTGGGCTAGTACCACCGACATGGTTATCGGAAAAAAGCCGATGAGCGTCACCATCAGCAACATATTCAAAAACGGCGGAGTGGCATTGCCGCTTACGGTCAGAATCAGGTGGTTGCTGAGGCTGATGCAGAACAGCGTGAAAATGGTATGCAGAATATGTTGCCCTACCGTCCAGCGGTCTTCATCATACACTCGGGGCAGTAGCCGGGGTACTACGTAATTGGCCAGTAGCGTGGATACCGTCACGCCCAGCGATAAAACGCCCAGCAACAGGAGCCGGGATTCTCCGCTCGTGAACCGGCCCGGTATGAAAAAGAAAATAAACAGAAAAACGTAGACTCCGCCCTGTATGGACGACAGCAGCTGATTGCGAAAACTGAAGTCTTCGGCCAGAGGCCGGGCCAGAAAACGCCTGATCCAAGTTACCATGCCACAAAGCTACAGGTTTTATGGCATGGTAACCGGGTGGTTGACACACACGCGTGGCCAGTTTACTCTTCTTTTTCGACGGTTGCGTCGGGTGCGTTTTTCTTCACCGACTCGATACCGTTGTCGCGGGCGGCCACGCTCTCGTAGTTTTCGCTCGTACCAATAACCTGACCATTACCGGCTTTGAGGTTGAACCGGAACTTGCCGTTGGTGGTCACTACGCGCTCAAACCGGTCGTCGTCGGGCGCATTTTTCTTCACCGATTCGATGCCGTTCATGCAACCGGCCTCGGAGGTGTAGCCTTCGCTGGTTAGAATAATCTGGCCGTTGCCAGCTTTGAGGTTGAACTGGTATTCGCCGTTTTTGCGAATGGAAACAACAAACTTGCCCATGTTGATAAGGATTTACGAAGTAAACTGTACTTGGCGTTAAAGCTACCGATTTGGGCGTGCCTTGTCAATACCCGGTTTTAGTGAGGCAGTTAGAGCGCGCGGGTCCAGAACACCATCGGCTTGGGGGTCGATTGTTGTTCGCCCAGGTCGGGCCAGTAAAACGCCGTGGTCAGCTCGGGGGCTTTCCGGTACCCCAACGATCCCCAAAACACGTCGAGCGGACGGTAGGTAGCCGGTCGCAGCGGGTGGTCGGCAGGGCGTTGAACGGCACAGAAGCAGGTAAGCCGGTACGTACCAAACCGGCGGGCGTGGGCCTCGCGTTCTTCAAAAAAACGCTTGCCCCAGCCGCTACCCCGGTAGGCCGGGAGCAATAGGCTTTCGCCGAAGTAGAATACCGATGCCAGATCGTAGCCTGCGGCCCGGAAAGGGGCCTGAACCTCGTCGGTCTCGTCAGTGAGGGGCAGGCAGGTGGTAGCCCCTACCAGCCGGTCACCATCGTACACCAGCAACCCCATCGACCGCTCGGAGCGGACGTAGGTGTTGAGGTACGTTTTTTCGTAGTCCGTTGACCCTTCGTACAGATACGGAAAATCCCGAAACACCGCGATCCGAAGGGCCGCCAGGTCGTCGAGTACCGAGCGGAACTCATCGCCGGTAACTCGTTTGGGGGTAAGCAACCGGCTTACCGACCCAGTACCAGCGACTCCCAAAGCGGCAGGTTGTAATACGTGGTAATGCGGGTGATGAGGCCGTCCTGCACGTCGATAAACGATCCGGCGGGCAGAACATAGCGTTGGCCCTGAGCCGGGGGCAGGTCGCCATCGGTGGCTTTGTACGTGCCATTGACAACAAATTCGCAGGCCACCCGACTGAGCGCGGCCCCTTCTGTATCAGGCTGAGTCAGAATCACCATATCGGTCAGTTGCTCGTCGTAGCAAGTGTCCATGTGGTTCAGGAACTCGGTAAACAAGGCCTTACCGTGGCGGGGTGTACCCTGATTGGGGTCGTGCCGAATCTCATCGTGCAGCAGGGCGAGCATGGCCGACCAGTCTTTGCGATTGAAGGCTTCGTAGTACGTTGAGACGGTTTCGTAAGCAGTCATATGGGTAGTTGTTGAACGGCTGCAAATATATACAGCCTAACCAATAGGGCCGCTTTTTGAGGGGTAATTGTGGCTTAAATAGTACACAAAGTGAGCTTTTGTGTCCCCAATTTACGGGATGCCGCTCTGTTGATAGCCGTTACAGTTCCCGGCAGGCATCGGTCATGGCGAGCTTTTGGGCAGGCACGGCGCCGTTGAGGGTTGGTTTATAAACCATGATATGCTGGGTGGTGCCTTCCGAATCGGTCCATGTCTCGTCGATGCGCCGGATCACGAACATTTTCTTGTCGATGTAGAGCGTTGCGTCTTTGCCTTTGGCCCGGGTGGTTTTGAGCCGGTAGCAATCGGCCCCGTCTTGTTGGGTATCGGGCAGGCGTTTCCAGTCGAGCGTAGTTTGCATATCCCAGCCGGCATCGATAGGCTGAAGCAGCAGTAGCCCCGGAATTTTGCGGGAAGCCGACATAGATACGCCGGTTGCCCCCGCCAAAGCATCTGTCAAGGTCGGTTCGGCTATGCCTTCGGGTTTGGGCAGCGCACTTTGCCACCTGAGGGTTCGGGTCTGTTGGTGGGCAATGGTATAGCATTCGGTATGGTAGGAAGATGCTTTCTGGTAATGAAATCGAAACCGATCGGTAGCCCGGACGTAGGCCGTTTGAAACCGGATGGTGCTGGTAAATAGCTTATCGTCCATGGGTACGTATTTGTCGATGAACGTTTGGAGCAGAGTCCGTTCCCGTTTGGCGTTTCGATTCCGGGCGTGTGTGGTGGTAACTGTACCGGCATCCTGATAGGTGCGGGCCGTGCGGTAGGTGCTGTACACCCGGTTCAGAATAGCCGTTTCGGTTGATTGTGCCCAGGCGGTAGCGTGCAGCAAAAAGCCCGCGAATAGGGTGTTCAGGAGGAATCGTGTCATGGAAAATGGTCGGGTACGCGTAAAGGTGGGTGAGAGTACCGGCCGCAATTAATTGAATTATCGTGAATTATAGGTGAGGAGCTTTGTAACTATTTATCAAAAAAGTACCTGTTAGCTGATTGCTGAGTTTCCTCTCCGTACTGGACATTAGACGTTAGCCCTCCCTACAGAATGGTAGTAAGTCTAATGTCCAACGTCTGAAGTCCGAATGTCCAGTACTGAAGAGTTTCCAGGTAATTCAACAGCTAAGGGGATAGGCAATGAATAACGGTCGTCTTATGTGGAGACGCGGCATTTAGTGTAGCTCCGGCCCAAGGAATCAGCACGCGAATGACACGGATTAAGCTAATTTTCACGGATTGGCAAAGGGAAACGGTGTACATCTGCCCGATCCGCGTCATCCACGTTCCATGCGTATCCATTGGCTGAGTCAATCGCTCAATTGTGCATTGAGTCCAGTAGTGAGCAATAAGTAGTCAGACAGAATTAAATGTAAAATGAACAGTGTAAAATGTATAATTAGATGGGTGATTGTCAGCAGGTAATACAATTATTCATTGTACATTTTACATTATTCATTCACTTCTGCATTGTGCAGTTGATTTTGACTCAGTACGCCCAAGTGGAAGGCCTTTCCGTAAAAAAGGAATACAGACGCATTGTTGTATGCATTTTTATCGTTGCTTTGTTTTTCAAAGTACTTCGAAATATGCAAACATTATTTCTACGCTTGTCGGTCTCGGCTCCGCTCCGTCCCGACGAAACCTCGGGACGGGGTGTCCGGGCGCTGGCCTGGCTTACGGCGGTTGGTTTTGCACTGGTTACGGCCCGTGGGCTGCTTACGGCCAACTGGTGGTTCTTTGTCATGCTGAGCTGGAACGTATTTCTGGCGTGGTTTCCGCTGGGGGTTCAGCTCGTTCTCCGCGACCTGATCGGGCATAGGCTGGTGGGTCGGGTTGGGGTGTGGCTGGGGCTCGGCTTGTGGCTGTTGTTCATGCCCAACGCACCGTATATCATCACTGATCTGTTTCATATTCAGCATATTCAGGCTCCGCTGCTCTGGTTCGATACCATGAGCCTGTTTTTGTTCGCCATGACGGGTTTGCTGGCGGGCCTGTATTCGAGCTATCTGGCGCACCGGCTGCTCGATCAGCTGGTGGGTTGGCCCCTGGCCTGGGTGCTGATGGCGCTCTGTCAGGGCTTGGCAGGTTTTGGTATTTACCTCGGTCGGTGGGGCCGTTGGAACAGCTGGAACATCATGAGCAAACCGTGGTTGCTGGGTCAGGCCGTGTGGCAATCGGCACACGATACGCTGGCCGTGAAGCTGACGCTCGTGTACGGGTTTGTGTTGCTGGGGCTGTACGTGGCATTCTGGCTGTACGTTCGCACGGAGAAGAAGTAAGAAATGGGGCGGGGGTTCGGAGAGCGCCTTTTGTATCTTTGCGGCCAAAGCGGTCTGCGATACCCATCCCGCATGGCTCTTGCCAATACTCCGAATGATTGACATACAAAAAGTATTTCGCAGTTTCTGGTTTGCCTGGCAGGGCATACTGGATTTGTTTCGGTATGAGAACAATGCCAAAGTGCACTTATTGGTGGCTATTGTCGTAATTGCGGTTGGTTTCTGGTTGCAGTTTACCGTGACTGAATGGGCAATTGTGCTGACCCAAATCGGGTTGGTATGGTCGGCCGAGGCAGTCAACACGGCCATCGAACGGCTATGCGATGTGGTATCACCGGGACATCACCCCACCATCGGAAAAGTAAAGGATATGGCCGCCGGGGCCGTGCTTATTCTGGCTACAATGGCCGTTGTGGTGGGCTTACTGGTAATCGGCAACAAATTGCTGACACGTTTCTGGGTGTAGAGATAAGTGAACGTATAATGAATAACTCAGTACTGGATATTACATGTTGGACATTAGACGTTAGACCTCCCTACAGAATAGTAGTAAGTCTAACGTCCAGTGTCTAATGTCCAACATCTAACGTTCAGTACTTAGATTGTTTCGTATTCATTTGATTTTGACTCAGCACGTATGCTGTGTAGAGATACTATCTTCCTGAACAGGATTCAGGCGCGTACAACTAGCCAGAAACAATAAGCCAGAACCCGGCCCGTCGGCCACCCAAACACCTAAACCACGTAAGTAACTATAAACAATTTATGAACGAGCATCTGCAAACCCTGACCGAGATCCGGAGCCTGATGGAGCGGTCGTCCAAGTTTTTATCGCTCAGTGGCTTGTCGGGCGTTTCGGCTGGTATCGTGGCGCTCATTGGGGCTGCGGTGGTGTATATGCGTGTCCGTACCGACTGGCTCAGTGTGCTGCCGTATGAGAAACTGGCCAATTACGGGCTGGCTCAGTATGAGCAAGTGCATTTATTTCTGGTGCAAACGGCCATGTTGGTGTTGCTGGCTGCGCTGGGGCTGGGTATTCTGTTTACGGTGCGTAAAGCCCGGAAGCAGGGGCAGCCCGTCTGGAATATGGCTTCGCGCCGACTGATATGGGCCATGGCGGTGCCGTTGCTGGCGGGTGGAGGGGTGTGTCTGGCCTTGTTACAGTACCGTTTACTATTCCTTACGCTGCCCGTTACGCTTATTTTTTACGGTCTTGCCTTGCTCAACGGCAGTAAATACACCGTACGGGATGTTGAATATCTCGCTTATTGCGAAATTGCGCTCGGATTACTGGCTCTGTTTATCACAGGCTGGAGTCTGCTGTTCTGGACGGTTGGCTTTGGGGTGCTGCACATCCTGTACGGAATGGCGATGTATTGGAAATACGATCGGAACCCCACCCACCAACCTGCTGCATGAAAGAGCTATTAGCCCACTTCAATAAAGCGTTTGAGAGTAAAGCGCGGCTGAGTATCATGTCGGTGCTGATGGTCAACGAGTCGATGAGCTTCAACGGGCTCAAAGAGTTGCTGGCCCTCACCGACGGAAACCTCGCTACGCACCTCCGTGCGCTCGAAGAAGCCGGGTATGTGCTGGTGCAGAAACAGTTTGTTGGCCGAAAACCCAATACAACCTATCAGGCTTCAGAAGCCGGTCGGCAGGCTTTTACCGAACACCTCAACGCGCTCGAAGCCTTTATCCGTACAATTTAAGCCTTATTTCGTCGCTTCTAACCCACGCCCGCTCACGGCTTTTATGGGTCCGGTTCCGCTCGGGAACAAACGGGTTGTTGTCCATTTGTCACGCATCAGATTGCCGATCTTGTTCGTTTAGTGTGTGAACGCTAAACGAAAACGGCATGCGTCTGAATACTACGAATTGCTTGCTTGTCTGGCTATTGGCTGCGGGGCTGCCCACGATGGCTCAACCAATTCCGGTGCCGCTCGGGCCTGTTGCCAATGATACTGAGTTGAGGCCCCCGGTTCGCCGACCCTGGTCACGCGATATAACCACCTACTACCGGATGGGTTGGCAAACGATCAACCTCGCCCCCCTTAATGCCGAATTAGCCCGCAACGGGTACTCCGCCCTGACGGGGCGTTTCCGAACGGTCGGGATGGGTACTCAACTGAAAATCTCGCGTCAGCCCATTTTTCTGCTTACCGACATCAACCTCGGTATAGGTACCCGGTCGGCCACCAGCGCAACAAACAAGGCCAGTATCGGTGTGTCGACGTTTCGGCTGGGTATGGGCTACCGGATTGTGCGTCGGGCAGGATTCCAACTCATGCCCACCCTGGGAGTAATGTCGATACCGATTCGGTTACGGATTGCGAGTGGACAGAGTCAAACCCCCACGCTCTCGGCAGCCCTGAACAACCCCGGCGCATCACAGTCGACGCAACTGAATACTACGGCCGGTGCGGTTGATTTGGGGCTGACTGCTAACTACCGATTTGGAGTACAGCGTCGGTACGACGATTGCGTTAATCAGGAACATGCCCTAGTAATAGCGCTCGACGGGGGCTACCGGGTGGGCTCGCGGCCCGAGTTTATTACCGAAACCAACCCGCTGCAACGGGTATCGTTTGGGTCGTCGGGCTGGTACGTAGGCCTGCGGATTGGGGCCGCATTCCGCACCGACCGCAAGCTGTAAATCGGTCGGCAGATCGAACTAAATTGGGGTTCCTGTTGTCATTGCGGCATCGACAACGCCGATTGTTTTTGTTGCGCTTCAACCACAAACCACAAATTATGTATGCTTTCGGATTCGGCTATTGACCAGATGAATACGTACGGGCGTCAGCGTCAGCCGTTTCTGTTTTTGCTGGATTTCGATGGCCGGATGCCCCTTGTATTGCGACCGGATGAGTGGGCCGCACACGATGTTCAGTTCGATTTTACCGGCACACCAGCCCCCCTGTTTCCCCGGCCGGTTTCGTTTCAGAAATATCCCATTTCGTTTGAGCAGTACCGTATCGGATTCGACTATGTGGTGCAGAATATCCGGCTGGGTAACTCTTTTCTGGTCAATCTGTCGGCCCAAACACCCATTGAAACGAATCTGACCTTACTCGAGCTGTATACCTACACGGCCGCCCGCTACAAGGTGCGGCTGGCCGACCAGTTTGTGTGTTTTTCGCCCGAATCGTTTGTGCAGATTCAGGGCAACCGGTTGGCAAGTTTTCCGATGAAAGGAACCATTTCGGCTCAAGTGCCCAATGCCCAGGCTACTATTTTGGCCGATGCCAAAGAGGCTGCCGAACACGCTACCATTGTTGACCTGATTCGGAATGACCTGAGTCAAATAGCCCTGAAAGTTTGGGTAGAGCGGTACCGGTATCTCGACCGGCTGGAGACGAGTGGGGGCGGGTTGTGGCAGGTAAGCTCCGAAATTGCCGCCCTGCTACCTGATAACTGGCCCGAGCAAATAGGGTCTCTGCTAGCAAGTTTGCTGCCCGCCGGGTCGATTAGTGGCGCTCCGAAACCCAAAACGGTCGACATTATACGTAAGGCCGAAGGCTACGAGCGCGGCTATTATACGGGAATCTGCGGTTACTTCGACGGGGTTAATCTGGACTCCGGGGTGATGATTCGCTTTATCGAATCGAGTGGGGGAGGGCTTGTTTTCAAAAGTGGCGGGGGCATTACGGCCCGGTCCGACGCCCATTCGGAGTATCAGGAAATGATTCAAAAAGTGTATCTGCCCATTACCCATGCATCCACAACCCTGCCTCGAGACCCTGTGCGTTCGGCACCGTCAGCTTCAGAACCTATCGGCGCATAATGACCGGCTCAACCGCACCCGGCACGCTTTATGGCACCGGGCCGATGCATTGCGGCTTGACGAAGTTGTTAGGCTGCCCGACTGGCTCCGGCCCGAGCAGGTGTATAAGTGTCGGGTGACGTACGGGCCTGATGTTCAGTTAGTCGAGTTTGAGGAGTACCACGTCCGGCGGGTGCAAAGCCTTAAGCTGCTTGCGGCCGATGGGCTCGATTACACCTACAAATATGCCGACCGCCGGGCGCTGAATGCGCTGTTTGCTCAACGCGGCCCGGCCGACGATGTGTTGCTGGTGCGTGATGGACTGCTGACCGATACCTCGTATGCGAATGTGGCTTTGTACGACGGCTCGCGGTGGCATACGCCCGCCCGGCCTTTGCTGGCTGGCACCATGCGGGCCCGGCTTCTGACCGAGGAAATTCTCCACCCAACCGATATTCGACCAGACGACCTTCCGAACTACAAAGGACTCAAATTACTCAACGCCATGCTCGACTGGGGTCAAACCCCCATGCTGGATATAGGGCAGATTCTCAGTACTGGACATTAGATGTTGGACATTAGACCTCCCTACAGAATGGTAGTAAGTCTAACGTCTAATGTCTGAAGTCCGAATGTCCAGTACTGAAGGGCAGATTATCCCATAGCTGACAACCTTACTGTACCACAGCGGGGTTGTGCGCCAGGTTTGAATACAGTTGCAGGGCTTCCTGCACGCCATCAAACACCTCTGCTTCGTGGCCTTCGGCATGTACCCGTACGTACGATTCAACGGCCTGGTGGCTCGCTGAGGTGTTGAAAAAGCGCGAAATACGGGCCATAGGTGGTACTAAGGGGCTTTTCTGGAGGGCTACGTTAATTTCTTTAGCCTCGATCGAGAGGCCTTCGCCTACGTAAGCGGCACCCAGCAGTTTCCAGGATGACCAAGAGGCAAAGTATGTGGGGTATTGCTGCGGAATGGGCGCGCCCGTAGCCAGCAAATCGGCGACGAGATAGGGGGTGCGGCATTGCAGAAGTCGGTCGTAACCCGGCAGGTAGGCCGCCTGTTCGGTCAGGGCCCGTTCGAGCGCGCGGTAATACGCCAGATTGATGCAGAGGAGTTGCTGGTACTGTTTCAGGGGGAGTACGTCATTGCTCGGATTGGCCGAGAGCAAGCTCCGAATCTGCTCATGTAGCCGCCCGGCCTGCTGCTGAAGAAGTGAGAGAAAGTTCATAGTCGTTGAAATAGTAAGCCAGACAGATACACCCGCGCGCCCAAGACTCCCAACGGTAGGGAGTCGTGAATAGTCTACTAATTGTATATGCAAAATTGTGTAAACGGCCGGGTATATAGAAGTGAATCTGAGCCAATGGCCCTAATTTCTGCGGGTTGCCAGTAAGGGAGAGTAGCGCCCTGATTGTACGCCACCACGGGTTTGGGTGGAAGGCTTATTAACCCGTAATGAGCGTTGTGATTTGTTGGCTCAACACCTCGGTTGGTTGGGTGCCGTCGAGCCAGTGAATGAGTAGACCATCGCGTTCCATCTTCCGAAAAAACGTCATTTGGCGCTTGGCAAACTGGTGAATGGCGGTTTCGAGCCGGGTGGCCATCGTGTTGTAATCCAATTCTCCGCTCAGGTATTGGGTGATGAATTTGTACTCTAAGCCATAAAAAACGAGTTTTTCGGCCGGTACACCCTGTGCCAGTAGTTGCTCTACTTCCTCAATCATGCCATGTTGCAAGCGGTGCCGGAGCCGTGTGCTAATTCGCTGGCGACGCAGCTCAACGGGTACGTCGATGCCAAACAGCCGGGCTTCGTAGGCTGGGGTCGCGGCTCCCAGCTGCACGTTGGGGTGGGCGTTGAGATACGTACTTATTTCGACCGCCCGGATGAGCCGCTTGCGGGTAGAGGTGTCGGCAACCGGGCTGTAGGCCGACGGCGTGTCGTGGAATCGGTGGGTCAGTTGCTCGTCGGTGAGAGTGTCGAGTGCGGCCCGCAAGGGTTCATTGACGGGGATGGCCGTGTAGGCATGCCCTTTCAGCACGGCTTCGATGTAGAGGCCTGTGCCCCCGCACACAATGGGCCGGTGCCCCCGGTTCTGAATGTCGGCCACGGCCCGCCGAAAATCCTGCTGATACCGGTGCAGGTTGTAGTCGTCACCGGCATTCACCACGTCGATCAAATGGTACGGAACCGTCTGGTTATCTGTTGTGTACTCGTCCAGGTCTTTGCCCGTTCCGATGTCCATGCCCCGGTACACCTGCCGCGAGTCGGCGCTGATGATTTCGCCCTCCAACAGCCGCGCTACCTGCACCGCAAGGCGGGTTTTACCACTGGCGGTAGGGCCTAAAATAACAAGCAGGGGCGAGGAGTTCATGGCGTATTACGAAGTGCCCGACTCCGTAGACTCAGGCTTTAGTTTTTTTACAAACTTAATACTCCCTGCGTTCCAGACCGGAATCAGCCCCGTTGTATCGTCGATTCGGTGCGGGTAATGCCGTTGGAGGGTGATAGGGTCGAGCCAGAAGAGTTGCGGGTCTGTTTCGCCCAGCCGTTCGAAGCCCAGCCGCTCGTAACTGCGCCCGTCCGACCAGTCGCGGTCGGCGTAGGTCATAATGTCGTCGGGTTTGTGTTCGGCCACAAAGGCTTTGAGGAGTTTGTCGAGGCCACCTACTACCGTACAACCCAGCCGGTTGGCAAACCGCACCAGTTCGTACGAGCGGTAGGGCTGCCCATCGCGCGGAATGGTGCGGGGGTGACTAAACGTAGCTACAGCCACGAGGCATTCGGGCTGTTGGGCCTGCTCAGGGGTGAGATAGTCGGGAGGGAGTACCCGAAAATAGCGTTGCGGCAGCCACAGGCCGTATTTGTATTTCGATGCGGTTGCTACCTGAAGGTGATTTTGTTCCAGAAATGCCAGGGCCGTTGGGCGGTCAATGCGCCGGACCTGCGTCAGCCGGGCCGGTATCCGTACCGAATCGCCCGCGAGTGCCCGCACCCGCGAGGCCACAACCGCCGGTTTCAGCTGCTCGACATCGGCCCACAGATGCACTACCAGCCAACCCTCGGCCCGCAACTGTTCCGATAAGTCGCGGAAAAAGGGCTCCGGGTTCGTGGTTTGCCGGAACCGTTCGTACGTTGGCAAATCAACCCGGTGCAGCAGCGTACGGGTGCCCGGAATCGGATCGAGCACAAAGGGGGTGAGGCCGGTTGGCGGTTGGGGCCGGTTTAGGTCCGGGTTGGCGTTATTGGGCAATCGTCAGCACGAAAAATGTAGTGGGTAAGATCGGCTTCAATTCGTCTCGGTGTACGTTTTGAAATTGTTCAGAATGGCCTGCCAACCCGCCAGTTGCATCTCGACTGGGTTCTGGCTTTCAGCATCGAACGTGGTGGTAATCAACGTGGTGTTATCCTGCGCGTCGAACCGGGTTGTTACCTGTCGGCCATCGGGCATGGTGTAGGCAAGTTCCTGCCCATCGGCAACCCGGTCGTAAATAGCTTCAAAGTCGAAACCGAAGCTCCCGTCTTTGGCTTCCATCCGGGCTACGTATTTACCGCCGGGCCGGAGGTCGTTTTCGGCGTGGGGGCACTGCCAGTCGTCGGTAGCGAAGTTCCAGCGGGTAATATGTGCGGGTTCAGTCCAATACGCCCAAACTTTGCTGGCTGGGGCTGCCACACTGGCCTGAATGGTAATCTTAGTGGGTTCCATAGGGTTGTTCGGCTGTTTGTCGTTGCCTGTTCGGGGTATTGTCTGCTTCGGAGAAATGCAGCCCGTGGCTGCCACAAACGTAGTAACAAATTTCGTTAATCAGTGTACCCAAGCCGGTCGTTTGCCTGCTCACGACAGAAACACCCGCAAGCTTGGCCTGAACAACTGGACAAGTTCTTTGTGATAAGCTCGATGAAAATAAACTTGTCCTGCACCCGTTTCAGTTCAAGCTTCTAAACTCCAGGGGTGTTCGTCCGGTCTTTTGCTTGAACAGTTTGTTGAAGTACTGAGGGTATTCAAAGCCCAGCTTAAAGGCAATTTCGTTGACGGACTGGTCTGTGCTGATGAGGCTATTTTTGGCGGCCTCGATCAAATAATAATGGATATGCGCCTGGGCGTTTTTGCCGGTTTCCTTTTTAAGCAGATCGCTCAAATAGCCCGGCGACAAATGCACCTGATCGGCCAGATATTTCACTGTGGGTAAGCCCCGTTCGTTGGTCTGATTGGTCAGAAAATGAGCCTGTAAAAGCGTTTCGATCTGTGCCACCACGGTTTTGTGGGTGTGCGTCCGGGTGATCATCTGTCGGCCATAAAACCGGGAGCAGTAGTTGAGCAGCAGTTCGATCGTCGAAACAATAATGTGTTGGCTGTGCACATCAATGTTTTCCCGGAGTTCGGTTTCGATGCGTTTTACGCAGTCGTAAAGGGTATTGGTCTCTTTGGCCGACAGGTGCAGGGCTTCGGCTATTTCGTACGTAAAAAAGCTGTAGTCTTTCAGCTTGTCATTCAGCGAGGTAGCCCGAATCAGGTCGGGGTGAAAGAACAGCCCCCAACCGAGCATATTGTCTTTCACCTCGACCTCATTGTCCAATTCAATAACCTGATTTGGCGCTATACAGATTAAACTGCCGTCCTGGAAATCAACCGTCTTGCGTCCGTATCTAATCAGATTTTTACAGTAGTTTTTGAACATGACCGAATAAAAATCGGTCGCGATTTTGGTGTTTGGCTCCAACTGCTCGTCGACCTGGCTAAAGTCGATTACCGCGACTAGAGGGTGTAGTGGCTGGCCAATTTGGAAGACTCGGTACAGGTCGGAGATGGTTTTCAGGTGTACGACTGCGTTCATGAAAGCGGCTGGTTTATGCCCGCTAAAAAATTGGTTAAGACACTTTGTCGGGTGTTGTGCTGGAGGTCAATGATATCGAACCGCCGGGTAGCCGTAAACGAGCCCATATCGCTGTCGCTATTGATCAGAATAGCGCCTACCAGAATAACGTATTTGCAAGGGTATTCGGTAAGGGCTACCAGTTCGTTAATCCGGGCGTCAATAGCTTCATAAATCACTTCGGTGGCTTCGTGAACAGGTACTTTAGCGGCCCGGATTCGGGGCGCTTCTTTGAGGAGGATCTGCTCCAGTACGTTCATCTGGTAGTCGATTTCCGTAACCTGCCCCTCTACCAGTTCGTTGTTGAGGAGCTTGTTTAGAGCCCCTTTGCAGGCCCCGCAGCAACTGGAGTTTTTTTGTTGTCCCAACCGGTGTATTTCGCCAATGGTACCTGTTTTGGTGATACCGATATGGGGGCCGTAATAAATCAGCACCGCTCCATCGTCGGGTACATGGCTGGCAAAGGCTTTCATGCCGGTTAAGCCCGTAAACGGAAAACCGTTGAGACCACCCATCTTGAACGGCCCCAGAAATTCCTGCGCCCGTGTTGGGTACTGAATACTGTTCACATCGTCGCTGCAAATGCTGTCGGCAAACATGATTTTCGACGGTTCCAGCCGCAACACATCCTCGTAATAATCAATAGCTCTGTTTACGCTATCGACCAGGGTAACGGCATTCGGGTAGTACGTCCGGATAATGGCGAGTTTATCTTGTTTAAGCATGTTTTTACTGATCAGGGGTTACATTAATACGCCCTCCTGCGCTCTGATAGGCTCAGGCCGGTGGGCTTCTTCCAGATACTCCAGCACTTCTATTTCTAAATTCCGGGTGATGGCGGTGATTGGTACGTCCAGAATTAACCCTTCAAACGGATTTTCGCTGTAATCGCCGATCATTTCCATTTGTAAAAACACCCACGACAGCAGTACCGAAAAAGGAACCGTGAGCCAGTTGTTTATTTTTTGCATTTCACTGAGCAGGCCCAGGGGCAGCAGTGCCACAAACACCAGCACAAACAGGTACGCATAGTTGGCATACTGGCGCGGAATCGGAAAGGTCTTGATCCGTTCGTTTTTGCCCTGATGCTCATACAACCGGGTTATGTGGTTCTGTAACTCAAACAACCTGAAATCGTCAATCAGGTTTGCTTCCCGAAGGTCTTTAAGAGCCTGCGATTGGTTTTGCAGAATTTTCGACGCCTGATTACCTGCCCGTTCCAGCCCAGCTACCTCGTTGGCGGGCAGGTAACGGGCTATATCCTGCGCCAGGTCGGTGCTGATCTGAAACTGTTGCTGAAACCGTTGCCGGTACTGATTATTAACGGCCCGATTATGCTCCCAGTCCATTCGTTTGTGCCGCAAAAAATGGTGGTGGGCATACAGCCAGGCAATATGCCGGTGTAGTATCGATTGCTTACGGGTAGTTTCTGTAGTTGGCAGGTAGGTAGCCAACAGCGCCATAAACGCCCGGGTATCGTTGGTAATAGATCCCCAATTTTTGCGGGCTTCGTTCTGCCGCTCATTCGAGGCATTGTTCTTGAACCCGAGATAAAACGAAACCGCAATACCCAGCAGCGAAATGGGCAGAAATGGAATCGCCAGCCACGGGTAAGGCAAAAAGGTATACCCTGCTACAACCACAATGGCCCAAACCGTTGCCCCCAGTAGCGGCAGCACCGAAAATTGGGCGATAATCCTGACCGGAAGATTTTTAGTTAACACCGGCCAGTTGGTTTAGGTATTCCAGATAGAGGTGTCCGCGTCGTTCGGCAAAAAAATCAAGGCTTAGGACAATGCCCGCCTGCATAAATAGGCCCAGGCCTAGCCCTCGCCAGAAGGTATCGTTCAGGGTGCTGTACATGAGTACAATACCCAGTAGGATCAGGGCGATTTCCATGTATCGGAACACCACAAAGTTGCGCATCACCACCTGCATTCTGGGTATTTCGTCGGTTTTGATTTTGAGTGGCTGTTGGCTAATCCAGGCTTCTACCCGCACAATGTCTTTTGGGCTGCGGGTGACTATGGTATAACCGACAATTAACTCCAGAAGAGCCACCGTGACAAAGGGCACGGCTACGCCTTTCCAAAACGTTGTCTTGAGCGCAAAAACGAAGTAGAAGGCAAGAGCCAAAGCCAGTACCCCGGCGATGATGAACAGGTAGCTTTCGGCTTTTTCGCCAGTGAAATATTTGATAACCGGATTCATATTGTTCTGATTTTGGGTACTTGGGTAGGATATGTTAAGAGGTTAGCCTGTCGTCGGGATGACACAAACACCTGTTTCAAAAGCTTCTGTTTAATTCTGCTCGATTAAAGGCCAAACTGTGCTTTTATGCCACCAATAAACGTAGCGTCGTCGGCTTGCCGACGGCTATCGAGCAAGAGTCGTGCATCCTCACCGGCGGTGTAGCGGAGCTGGTCCTTCCCATCGGTGGCTGCGGTGTAAATCACGTCGGCAACCACTCGGGCGGGCGAAGCGTTAGCCATCACGCCCGACATGACCCCCATAAAACGGGCAATCAGTGGCTGGTACTCCGACAACGATTCGTCATTGCTGAAATCAAACGAACGCCCACCAAAGTCGGTGGCAATAGAGCCGGGTTCGATTAGTTTTACCTGACCTCCAAATTGCGCGACTTCGTAATGGAGAGACTCGGAGATGCCCTCAACGGCAAATTTGGTTCCGTGGTAAAGCGCACCCAGCGGAAAGGTCATTTTGCCACCTATCGATGAGATGTTGATGAGGATGCCGCTCCGGTTTTGCCGAAAGTGCGGAAGCAGCGCGCGGGTCATATCTAACAACCCAATTACGTTGGTGTTGAACTGCCGTTGAATTTTGTCTCGTGAGAACGATTCCAACGGCCCGTAGGCACCGTACCCCGCATTGTTGACCAGCACGTCGATGGTGCCGAACGTCTGGATTCCTTCGGCTACAGCCCGTTCAATAGAGGCCAAATCGAGCACATCAAGCTGGCTAACCAGCACATTCTCTAATTGGGTCAATTCGGTTTCGTTGGCGGGGTTACGCATGGTAGCGATTACCTGCCAGCCCTGAGACTGAAATAATTTGGCGGTTTCTTTCCCTATGCCACTGCTGGCACCCGTAATGAAGATGGTTTTTTTGCCCATGATTTTGATTGTCAAAATGATAAGGCAAAGTTGCCCGTACAGATTGGCTGTCGGGTAATACAAATTCGGGCTATTTGTATACTTTATACGGTTGTTGGCGGGGATGACGTATCCGTGTCAGGCATTCGGACAATTTACGCGGTTATAGCCTCCACAATCGCTCGTTCTACAGGATACAGCTCTTGTGCGGGCCGAAAGACGTTCCAGTCGGTGCGGGGGTGTAGCGGGGGCTGTGCCATAAACTTGGGCTCGGTGCCGTGATGATCCTGAGCGGCATGAATCGCGAACGGGTGGAGCAAATAGACCGTACCAGCGGGCCCCGTTGCGTGGACCTCAGGGTGGTCTGGTAGGTCAGCTAATTGGTGAGCCAGTTCTATGAACGAAAGGCCTTGTTCGCCAACCGGTTGCAGGATTTTGGCTACGTCGCGGTGCGAGCCAACCCGCACACGGGTGGGGGCATCGCGCTCGGTCACGTCCGAGAACAGAAACAGCATGAGTAGGGCCCGACCCCGTGAGTGTACGTTGATTCGCCAGTTGAAATAATCGGTTGGGTCGTCGCCCGGAAAGCTCGCATCCACGTGCCAGCCCGTGTCACCAGCCAGCTCCCGACTTGGAAACCGGATCGGAAACGAGCCCAGACTCGTCCGGGGTAACCACCGTTCGGGGCCAATCAACTGATCGAACGCCCGGTGCAGAATGGGTGTGTTGGCGGCCCTCTGAAACGGCTCTCCGGTCATTTCTCCAATCCGAAACACAGGCTGAGTCCAGGTTGTGGAATCGTGAGGGTCAAAAGGAGTTGCCTGCCATAAAAGATCGCGGCACTGCCGGGCTGTTTCGGTAGAAAACGCGCCCTCAATCTTCACAAACCCATCCTGAACGAATTGGGCAATCTGGTCGGCTGAGAGCTCTTTCATAACGTTTGTGAGGAGTGACTTAACAAAGTTCTGAATGAAATAGGCGATAACCCAAACAGGCAGCCGTTAAATCGGGCGTATTCATTCGTTTTTGTGGACTATTGACTTCTTGTGTAAGTCCTTATGAGCCGAGTAAGTCAATGATTTTGTCGGCCTCCCGTAGCCCACTCAGGTAGGCCCCGTGAACGGTTGAGAAATAGTCGACCTCGGTATGCTCGCCCGCAAAAAACAGTCGGTCGTTTACGGCTTCGGCGAGGTCTTCAAAATGCCGCATCTCGGTCCCAACGGCGGTGTACGAGTAAGACCCAAACGAATTTGAGTTCGTTTGCCAGCGGGTGCGCAACAGCTGGGTTGGGTTCGGAACACCCGTGCCGTACATATCGCGTAGGTGAGCCATGATTTCGCCCACAACCTGAGCGTCGGTCATGCTTTCAGTTTGCCGGGCATACCTGGCGTAGGCAAACGTCATCAGGCTGTTAGCTGCCGGACGAAACGTGTTCAGATTCAGAAAATAGTTGAATTTGTCCCGGATTTCGGGCGTGTACGACAAGTACTGCACATTGTCCCAGAAAGCCGTGTTCCAGGTCAGCAGAAACTTATTCACGCAGTTCATGCCTATGTTCTGAATGGCGTTTTGCTTTTGAGCAGGTAGCGCGGGTGTGAATTGAATCGTGTTCGCTTTCAGAACGCCCAACGGCACGGTTACGAGCACGTAATCGCCGGAGGTTACGGTGCTGTTGTGGGTCACGCTCACCTTCTTGGCCGAATAGTCAATTTTGGTTACCCGCTGGTTTAGCTGAATCGACAATCCTTTGGCCAGATACGTAGCCAATGTGTCGTAGCCATTGGTGACGATATGGTCGACACCGCCAAACTCTTCGCCTTCATCATATAGCAGCGACGAAAGGGTATCCAGGTCGCCACAGTCGAACGTGAGGTACGTGGAAAGCAAAAATTTCCAAAGGCGGTCGTTGGCGTAGGCGGGGTACAGTCGGTTAAAAACCGTTTCGAAGCCTTGGGTAGCATTCCCGCGCTTCATCAGCGAACCCAATATCTCGTAAAATGCATCTTCGGCCTTATCGTACGCAGCCGTTGTTCGGGAAGTACCGCCCAGGTCGTACGATTTTCGGTTCTCGTCGCGGGTATGAAATGTGGTCATACCGGCCTGTTGCGCAAGTGCTGTAATCGGGTTTCCGGTAATGCCGTGAATCCAGCTGGCCCCCTCATCGAAGGCGATGCCGGTGCTTCGGTTGGTGCGCAAACGTCCACCCACTTTTTCCTGCGCTTCCAGCACGATAACCGTAAACCCCTTTTCCTGTAGTTTCTTAGCCGCAGCCAGACCTGATATGCCAGCGCCTATAACAATAACAGTTTTACCGTTGGGCGAAATGGCCTCGTCCTGCTGACAGGAGCTTGCCAGCAGGGAAGAGGTCCATAAAATGGGTAATCCGGTTAAGGTATTCTGGATAAATTGGCGTCTATGCATCGTTTTTAAGCCCGGTTATTCTTTAGCCCGGTTGCTGACCCTATTAGCTTCTGAGAATCTTCGCCATCGCTTTGCCCTTCGCTAATTCATCAATCAGCTTATCCAGATAGCGAACCTGTTGCACGAGTTTATCTTCGATGTCTTCTATCCGATGTCCACAGATCACCCCCGTAATTTTCGACGCGTTGGCGTTCAGGCTCGGTGCTTCGGCGAAGAAAGTTTCAAAATCGCTTTTCCTGTCGATTTGCGCTTGCAGTGCATCAGCGTCATAACCGGTGAGCCAGCAGATGATTGTGTCGACCTCGGCCTTGGTACGTCCCTTTCGTTCCGCCTTTTGAATGTACAACGGGTAGACGCTGGAAAACAGCATTCGGTAAATTCGTGAATGATTCATGGTATTTGTCGTAACGCGTACAAAGGCTTTGTTCGGACTGTACTATACGCCATCTACTCGTCGTGCTCCGATTCGGCTTTGCCGGTGGGTACGGTGGCCTGATTACCCTCTGCTCTGATTTCAGTATGCCGAATTTCGCCACCTGTAGTGCCGGTCTCTTTACCGAAAAACAGCACCACGGCCGCAAAAATCAACGTGCCTATGCTGACCGGGGTTGACAGGGCGCTTTTCTTGAAGCTTGCCCATAAACCAAGCAGTGAGAGCCCGCCCAGAATAGCCGTCAGGATAGCAAATGTCTTGGCGACTTCTTCGTGTTTCTCAATGTATTCTTCACTGACGCCGTTGATGTGTTCGACCACTTCTTCGGCCCCTTCGCCACTGTTCATGGCCGCAATGGCGGTCAGGGAGCCAATAATGAATAAGAGATAGGCAGTACGTTTAACCGGTTCAGATTTAGAAATCAGAGCCGTCACCAGAACGATACTACCTGCGATAGGGAAAATGATGGGTAGGTGGTTGACCACTAAATGAAAATGGGCTGCATTCATTGTTTTGATGGGCTTGTTTTAAACGTTAACACCGAAAATATAACCAACCAGCGCTGAGAGACCCATAGCGAGAGTCCCCCAAATCACGATCCGAAGTATGGCTTTGCTGATGCTTGAGCCACCTGTTTTGGCAGAAACGGCACCGAGTATGATGAGTGAGATAATCGTGAATCCGTACAGGAAATAAACCATGTTGGCAACGGGCGCGAAAAGTATGACCAGCAAGGGAAGAAGGCCCCCCACTGTAAAGGCGGCCCCTGATGCAAAGGCCGCTTGGGTGGGTTTGGCCTGACTTACTTCATTGATTCCCAGCTCGTCGCGGATGTGGGCGGCCAGGGCGTCGGTTTCGGTTAACTCTTTGGCTACCTGCAGGGCTGTTTCCGGTTTGAGCCCGCGTTTCTCGTAGATTTTTGCCAGAATGTTTAGCTCAACCTCGGGCATTTCTTTTAGCTCCTGCTTTTCCCGTTCAATATCAGCGTACTCAATATCGGTTTGTGAACTGACCGAGACATATTCACCAGCGGCCATCGACAACGCACCGGCTACAAGACCCGCTACGGTTGCCAGCAGGATTGGATCGCGGGTTGTACTGGCTGTGGCCACCCCAATAGCGAGGCTGGAAATAGAAATAATCCCGTCGTTTGCCCCCAGAACAGCCGCCCTCAGCCAATTGCTTCGGTGGATGTAATGCTTGTCCAGATAATTGTCGATTGTTATCATGTTGGCTCGGCTCATACTGAAATTTCAAGGCATGCAGCCTGCATGCCCCACATAGGGCGCCAAGTTAAGAAATTATTTAAGTAGTCCTCCGGGAGTAATTAGATGATCTAAAGCCGGACGTTTGGAGGCCTACGAAATCCGGCTCCAGTTGTTGTCTTTGCGGTTTTTGAGCCGGTCCAGATGGTTGCGGATCGGCGTGTGCTGGGGCAGCACAAGGTGCGGGTCGAGGTCCAGAATCTGCTGCGCCGACTCGCGGGCGGCCGTCAGCACAGCCCCGTCTTTCGCGAGGTCGGCAATCATCAGGTCCATGATGCCGCTTTGGGCCGTACCGGTTAGGTCACCGGGGCCGCGCAATTGCAGGTCCACGTCGGCAATTTCAAAGCCGTTGTTGGTGCGAACCATGGTCTCGAGCCGGGTGCGGGTGTCGGTGCTGAGTTTGTAGCCGGTCATCAGGATACAGTACGACTGATCAGCTCCCCGGCCTACACGCCCGCGCAACTGATGTAGCTGCGAAAGGCCAAATCGCTCGGCGCTCTCAATCACCATCACACTCGCGTTGGGTACGTTTACGCCTACTTCGATGACGGTAGTGGCTACCAGAATCTGCGTTTCGCGTTTCAGGAACCGCTGCATCTCGTCGTCTTTCTCGTAGGGCAGCATTTTGCCGTGCAGCATACCCACCTCGTACTTAGGCCGTGGAAACGCTCGCTGAATACTCTCGAACCCGTCCATCAGGTCTTTGTAATCCAGTTTCTCCGACTCCTCAATGAGCGGGTACACCACATACACCTGCCGCCCTTTTTCGAGTTCGGTGCGCATGAAGCCAAACACCTCGGCGCGGTGCTTGTCGTACTTATGGACGGTCTTGATGGGTTTACGGCCGGCGGGCAACTCGTCGATGATTGAGAGGTCGAGGTTGCCGTAGAGAGTCATGGCGAGCGTGCGCGGAATAGGCGTGGCCGTCATGACCAGAATATGGGGCGGCACCACCGGGTTTTTGGCCCACATTTTGGCCCGTTGCGCTACCCCAAACCGGTGCTGCTCGTCGATGATGCACAGGCCGAGGTTACGGAACTGAACGGCATCTTCGAGCAGGGCGTGCGTCCCGATCAGAATATGCATTTTGCCCGACTGTAATTCTTCGTGCAGCACCACCCGCTTCTTCTTGTTCGTGGAGCCCGTCAGAATGCCGATCTTGAGGCCCATTGCTTCGGCAAAATCTTTCAGGCCATTGTAGTGCTGATCGGCCAGAATTTCCGTCGGGGCCATCATGCAGGCCTGCGCTCCGTTGGCAATGGCGAGCAGCATCGAGATAAACGCCACGATGGTTTTGCCGCTGCCCACATCACCCTGCAAAAGCCGGTTCATCTGCTTGCCCGTGTTGCAGTCAGTGTAAATTTCACGGAGTACGCGCTGTTGTGCTCCCGTGAGCGGAAACGGCAGCAAGTGCTCGTAAAAGTGTTTGAGGAGGCTGGTGTTTTTGAAAATTGCGCCCGGGAACTCTTCTTTCTGAAGGAGTTTGTTTGAAATGAGCCGCAACTGGTTATAAAACAGCTCTTCGAATTTAAGCCGACGCATGGCCTGCTTAAGCCATGCCTGATTTTGCGGGATATGAATATTCCAGAGGGCCTCGGCCTTGCTGATGAGCCGGTATTTTTCAATTAGTTCGGCGGGTAGGGTCTCGTGGATGTGTTGCCACGAGCTTTCGAGCAACGACCGCACCGCCCGCGAAATCACCTTGCTGTCGAGTTTGCGCTTGCGGAGCTTATCGGTCAGGTTATACACGGGTTGCATACCCGTTTCGAGCTCCATAGCCGGCCCTACCGGGTCGAGTTCGGGGTGCACAATGCTGTATCGCCCGTTGAAACCCTGCGGTTTGCCGTAAGCCACGTATTCGCCATTGGGGCGCAGCGATTTTTCGAGCCAGGTAAGCCCCTGAAACCAAACCAGCTGCATGGTGCCGGTACCGTCGGTAAAGTTGGCGATGATCCGTTTTTTGCTACCCTCGCCCTCCACAACCCAGTCGCGCAACCGCCCCCGAATCTGGGCCGAAGGGAGGCTTTCGTCCAGTTCGTTGATGGTGTAAAAGCGCGTACGGTCGTCGTACCGGAAGGGGTAATACTGAATCAGGTCGCCATAGGTGAAGATGCTCAATTCGGTATTGAGCAGTTCGGCCCGTTGCGGTCCCAACCCCTTGAGGTATTCGATTTTGGTATCAAAAAAAGACTTCTGCTCGGTCATGGTGTCAGGGCTAAAGCCCCTTGTGGTTATAACACAGAGATGTCCAGAGAAAACGCAGAGTTACGCAGAGTTTTCTCTAGGCTTTCTACCTATTTCTCTGTGCAACTCCTTGGACCTCTGTGCATCTCTGCGTCATAGTATTAATAAGGCTTACAGCTCGTCATAGATTTAAAAACGCCTTCAGCCTTACCCTCAGCGGTTCAGAAAATAATCCCGAAATTCGGCCATTTCAGTCTCTTCGTTCGCTACATATTTTTCAAATATCGTATCGCCCACCTGCTTTTTCAAGGCCGAAATCCCTACATCGATCAACCGCAGACCCTGTTCAGTGAGCAGAATATTGTCGAACGCCAAACCGCCCAGATTAGATGGCGGTTTGAGGTCACGATGCACAAATCCCGCCCGGTGCAGGCCCCGCAGCTCGTCTTCAAACACATCGAGCCAAAGCTCCCGAACCTCCACCTCGTAAGCCCGGAAATCAATCGGCCGGATGCGTTCCATAACCGCCGGGCGGCCCCGAAGCATTTCAGCTTCCAGCGCGTCGTTATAATCCAGTCGGATAAACTTCACGACCAGGTCATTGATCGTATTGGCAAAACGCATTTTCTCAGCCTCTGACCCTATATCAGAACGAGTATCACTCGTGTAGAGTTTGGCCACTTCGGTTTCCGATAGAACGATTACCGTATTGTTGGTGCCAGAAGAGAGCCGACGGGCATATTTCATTTCCGATAATCCAGCGCGGGTTTGCGGTTGCCGAGCAGGGCCTCGTAGTTGAAGTCAGTTCCGCCCCGGGCTTCCAGCCATTCCTGCCGGGCTTTTTGCAAAAGGGCCGGGTTTTGGTACAGCTCCATGGCCGTCAGTGCGAGGGTTTTAGCCGCTACCATCATGCCTTTGGTGCCAATGCCGGTAGCCCCAGCGGCTACGGCCTGCCAGCTATGGGCCGCCGTGCCCGGTACCCACGTGGCAGCACTCATGCCTACGGTGGGCACGGCCCAGCTAACATCGCCAACATCGGTTGAACCGCCACTCAGCGGGTCATTACTGATACCCGCAAAAGGAGCTACGGTGGCCGCTTCGCCCGGTTTTCGGATCGAGCCAAAAGCTGCACCGAAGCTCTCACTCAGCTTTTCGGCAAACTGCGTTTCCTCGGGTGAGTAGGTTACACCCCCCACTTTGCTCAGGTTCTGATACATCACCCGCGCCAGCGATTCTACCGGCAACAGGTCGAACACCCCCCCGATAATTTCGACTTCCATTTTGGTTTCGGTACCCAAAGCAGCCCCTTCGGCCGCCTTCATAATTCGGGCCCAGACCTGCTTCAGTGTGTTGCGGTTTTTATGGCGGCAATAGTAATAAACTTCGGCATAGTCAGGTACAACGTTGGGTGCCTCACCTCCGCGTGTGATCACGTAATGCACCCGCGTATCCGACGGAATATGTTCGCGCATCATGTTGACCATGTAGTTCATCGACTCCACAGCGTCGAGCGCCGAGCGACCCCGGTCGGGTGCGGCCGATGCGTGGGCCGAAACGCCCCGGAACCGGAATTTGGCCGTGATGTTGGCGAGCGAGGTGGACGGGTCAGCGCTATTGCGGTCAGCGGGGTGCCAGTGCAGCACGGCGTCGACGTCATTGAACAGACCGGCTCGCACCATGTACACTTTGCCGGAGCCACCCTCTTCGGCCGGTGTGCCGTAGAGTCGGATAGTGCCTTTCTGGCCGGTTTGCTGCATCCATTGTTTCACGGCTACCGCAGCCGCCACGGAGCCCGTGCCAAACAGGTGATGCCCGCAGGCATGACCGGCGCGCTTACCCTCAATGGGCTTGCGCTCGGGAACGGCATCCTGATTAATACCGGGTAGGGCGTCGTACTCGGCCAGAATCCCGATCACGGGTTTTCCGCTACCGTATGTAGCCACAAAAGCGGTCGGGATTTCGGCTACACCGGGCGTAATTGCAAAGCCCTGTTTACGAAGCTCGTCCTGCAACAGAGCCGAGCTTTTGGTTTCCTGATAGCCCACTTCGGCCCAGTCCCAGATTTGCCGGGCCAGGGTGCCGTAGTGCGATGTTTGGGTTTCTAAACCGGATAAAACGGTCTGTTGTTGTTTAGTCAGGGTGGGGGGTGTTTGCGCCAGCACCGATAAGCTGGCTACCGACAAAGCAACTAGTGTGTGTAAACTGTAGCGCATTGTGTTGGGGTTAACGAGCGAACATCTCTGCTCAAATTTAACCAATTTTGTGGCATGATTCTGCTGGTAGTGCCCTTTCTGTGGGTTGATGGACTAACGCTCTGGCCGTTCGTACTGGTACGCCGACCCAACCCCCGGCCGGTGTTGATCAACCATGAACGCATCCATTTGCGGCAACAGCTGGAGCTGGGTCTTGTGGTGTTTTACCTCTGGTATTTGTTCGAGTACCTCTACCGGCTGTTTCAGTACGGCGATCATTACACAGCCTACCGAAACATCAGCTTTGAGCGCGAAGCCTTTGCCAACGATCAGAACCTCAAGTACCTGACTTCCCGCCGACTGTTCGGGTTTTGGCGATATGTACGGCTGGGCGAATGGCAAAAAAGGCGTTCCTGACAAAAAAATGTCCCCGTCGGCTCGCGGCCAACGGGGAACACAGACTACATACCTATGATTGGTGGGTGTGGATAATGATTTTTACAGCCCCGAGCCGTCGGCTTTGCCTCGGTTAACGGCGTAGCTGCCAATATTTTTGCCGCAAATCAGGCCCGTTTCACAGTCGGACCGGAAGTGAATCAGGCCGTAAATCCGCGAAACCGAAGCCTCCGTTGCTTTGTCCATGAATTCCTGCGACCGTTCGGGGAAGATGTAGCTCAACACCGTGGCCGCTGCCCCCGAAAACGTAGAGTGCCCCGACGTGTACGAGGGGAAGTTGGGTAAACCTACCGACGTTTTTACGCCAAATTGCTGCGGGCGGGGTGTGTAGTAGTAGAACTTGGTCTCCCAGCAACATACCCCCGCATCCTGTAGGGTAGTGCCCAGCAGGGCGAGTGTCCGGGCCATCCGAACCTCACTGTACCGGGCTTCGTGGGCCGCGTTGGCTGCAATCCGGTGCCAGTGCCCCGGTGGCGTGTAGCTACCAGCTCCATCGGCCCAGAAGTTAGCAATGCGTGCCTGCTCGCGGGTTTGGGTTTTCTGTATGGTTTTCAGCTCATCCAGCTCTTTGTCAAACTGAGCGGTGCCGGGTAGGGGTGCGGGGCCGGGCCGTAGTTTCACGAGCGTAGCCCGGTCGAAGTTCCAGGTAGATACGGCTCCGTAGTTTGGGAGCATTGGTGGCCGAATAGGTGACTCCTGACTCAACCAGATTTGGGTTTGGCCCCGGCCCTGAGCGGCTTCAATCATGCCTGCCGTGAGGCTTTGGTTGTTGGCGGCACTCATACCGTCGGTGCGGGCACGGCCCATCACCAGCGCAGCCACCTGCGTACCCAGACTGCTACCGGCGGTCAGGTCGCTTTCTACGTTCATACCGGCCCATTGGCGGCTAGCTGCATGTTCGGCTACTTTGGCGTCGATGAAAGCCACCTCGCCCGGAAACATGGCTTTGAGCACCACAGCTGATGCAGCAGCCACTACCGCATCTTCTGACGGGTAGCTGGGTAGGCTCGAAACGGGCAACGCGACCCGGATACCCGCGTCAACTTTCGATGGGGCTACGCGCTTGTAAAGGTATTTGTAGTGCCACGTAGCCACCAGTGCGTCGTACTGTGCCACACTCAGGTAAGCCAGGGCGCGAGCGGTGTAAGGTGGGTTGGCAAACGGGAACCGGGGGTCGGCATTGGGGTTAGCCGGGTCGGGGACGGGGTACGTGCCGGCCGCGTTTGAAGCCGGTGGCAGGTTGTATTTGGCGGCCAGTTCGCGGGCAATTTCGTTCCAGCGGTACACGGCACCCGCTCCCCAATACACCACAGCCTCTTGCTGGGCGCGGGTCAACTCGGCCGATTTGGCTTTGAGCGAACTCAGTTCGGCTGCATACGCCGACGAGGTGGTAGCAACCGGGGCCGCTACTGTTACGGCCGTGGGTGTACTCAGGATGTAGGGTTTCCAGGTACCGGCCTTGTCGTCGAGGGTAGCGGGGGTATAGCCCACCCGTAGGGGTTCTTCAATGGTTTTATCGCAGCTGGTCAGCAAGGCCGATGAGGTGGCCGCAACGAAGCTTACGAGGAGAAATTTGTATATCGATTTCATGGTAAAATAAAAGTTGAGCCGAGCGGGTAAGCCGATTAGCATACGCCCGGCAATGCGCGATTACAAACCGCCAATCTGATACAACAAGCCTACCGTGTAGCTGGTAGCCTGACCCATGTTACGCCCGTTCACTACGTAACCAACGCGGGCGTTGACACCAATATGGCGGGGCTGTAGCTTGCCGTACCAACCGACCGTGGTGGCCTGCATGTTGTTGGTCGGGAACGGCATGTCATTCCGGCGAATATCGTCGCCACTCAGGTTGGCCATCCGCTCGGCAAACACCTCGGTTTGCCATTTCTGGCGCAACACACCTACCCGAACGGCGGCATCGTACCCGTTCGGCACTTGTACCTCGTTGGTCTGGTGTAGTCGTTCGTTGGCATAATACGAATCCCGGTCGACCCGGATGTTGCTCCGCCAGTTGTACGAGCCTTGGGCCGTCAGGTAAAGACCCGTGCGGGGGTGGGTATAGTTAACCAGCAGACGGCTTGTAACCGTGCGGGCGCCCAGCCCAATCGACATGGGCAGAAAATCGGGCACGTACCGGCTTGCGGGCAATGAGCCCCCTACAACCCCGTGCAGGGACAACCCCTTGTGTTCGGCCAGCCGAATCTTTAGCCAACCCGACAGGTCCTGAAAACCGCGCTGCCCCATTAGGTTGCCGGCTGATGTTTTGGTCCAGACATAGGGGAGGCTCAGAATTAGGTTCACCCGGTTCGAAAGCCCAATGGCGGGCATCAGCATGGCACTTTGGGTGGTGTGTGTACCGATGTTGAAGTTCGCGCGTTTGAGCGAGCCCTCCCAGTATTCGTTCCAGGTGCTCTGACCGTACATACCGGCAATACAAGCCGAGTTTTTGGGCATGTAAATGGCGTCGTGGGGCATTTGTGCCCAGGCCGGGAGCCCCGTTAGCAGGGCTCCGGCTACGACAAACAGACGTAGAATTTTCATGATGTTGGCTTAGAACCAGCGTGATACGTTAAACGAGATGAGGTAGTCGGCAAAGGCTGCGTCGCCGTGACGCACACCCAGCGGGTCGAGCCGGTCGGCATAGCTCTTGATGCGGTTACGCACCACGGCTACGGGCACCGTAAGCCCGGCCGAATAGTGGCCTTTCATGTAGGCCAGTCCGGGCTCTACCGACACAATGTAGCCGGGCCGCCGGAAACCGACGCTGCTACCGATGGCGTCGTGCGCGGGAACGCCTTCCACACGGCCGCCCAGCATGACCGAAAGACCCGGTACAAACCGCAGCGACTGACTCAGGCCAACGCGGGCCGCAAACTGATCGGCCACCGAAAACTCTCCCGTAACCAGATCAATGGTAGTCGCTTCGGGGCTGCGCACTACACCGTTGGTAGCGCGGGGATTGAACAGGTAAAACCCGTTGGCATATGCCGTGAGGCCACCCGTAAGCTGCGCATACCCTTGCAGTTCGACGTTGGCACCAACACCACCATCACCTAATTGAATGGACTGGTCCACGGGCTTCACAATCGTGTAATCGGCGCCTTCTTTGGTGCGCCGGTGAAACGAATCGGTCACGCGGAAGTTGCCCGTGGGAAGTTTTACCCCCAGACCAACGGCGAGGTTGGCCTTTGGCAGAGCCGCCGGGTTGACCACCCAGTAGCTTCCCGAAATGCGCAGGTCGCCGATACCCTGTGAGCCCGTATGGAAGCGCTTTTGCTCAGGGTTGGTGGCTACGGCATTTCCGTAGTGTTCGTATAGTGATGACCGGTCGTTGTATTGCACCGGCAGGTTGACCGAAATAGCCCAGCGGGGGTTGGGCATGTACGTAACGCCCAGATCGAGCGCGTGCGATACGTTGATCACCTGCGTGCCCTGCTCAACGCGCTGTTTTTGTTCTTCGGTACCCACAAAGTGTTTGTACGACCGGAAGAACCGGTAGCCGGCCGATACCTGCCAGGTGCCGGCCCGTTGTTTGAAGTATTCAGACGAGTTTGCACCAGTCGGCGCTGCGCAACTCATGTGACGAACGGCTACGCAGCCCTGTGCTGCCGCCGGGGTATAAGGAATCAGGCATAGAGCCAACAGCCCTATACATGGTATAGAAAATTTCATGATCTGAGAAAAATGAATGGACAATGAATCGTGCACAATGGGTAGTGCACAAGGCCAAACAGATAATGCACAAAGCCTGATGGGCAATGAAACGTGTGTAATGAATAGTGGCGACTAACCCTTAGGGTGGCCAGCTATTTCATTAAACATTGCTTATTACGCATTGTACATTACGCTATAGTCCCTCAGATTTCGGGCGGGGGGGAGAACACCGGCAGGGCGCGGTGCAGCAGCATAACGGGCGCTTCGGGAATCCGAATGTCCTGGCGCCAGTCGTATAGGAAGAAATGGAGAATGGTGCGGCTGTTGAGCGAATAGTCTTTCAGGAGGAGTTTGAGCCACCCACTCGACTTCCGGCTCGACTCCGACTGGGTGTTGATCGTATCTTTCAGGAACGAAAGCAGATCACGTTGCCAGAACGAAGCCTCTTTGTTTTCAAGGCCGCTGATAAACAAAATATTGTCACGAATCTCAACGCTCACCACATCGTAGTAGTGGTCGTGATAGGTAAAACCCTCGCGGGTGGCTTCGTGCAGGTCGGCGGGGTCGTGGGGGCCGTCGAGCGGAATCTGAAACTCCACCAGGCTATCCACCGATCGGTAAACCGTCAGGCGCTGGCTCAAGTCATGCTGATCCTGCCACCATGAGCCGATGGCGACAACAACGCCCCCCAGCGAATGGTACAGCAGCAAGAGCAGCAAAGAGAAGCCGAGCAACCGTTTCATGACTAATTTTTAAAACAAATCAATACAAAGCTAATAAAGTGAATTGGCAATACAATAGGATTTAGCCTATATTAATTATAGTCTAAGCTATTCCACTAATAAGGGGGTGTCAGTAACCAAACCCCCAGGTTCTCCAATGTGAAGTTGGTTGACCAGGTCACCTGTGCCAAATGCAGGTGGCGATGATCGCCCGCTTTGTTCCGAATCAAATCCTGATAATTGTACCCAAGCTCCAGTTTTCCGAGCTGATTACCAAAGTTATACCCAATGCCACCCGATATCCAGTTTTCGCCGTAAAACGCATTCTTTGAACTAACAGGGCTGTTTTTTGCGCCCGACAAACACAGGAATGCCTCGTTGGAAACCGATACAAACAGGCCTTGTTTCTGCTCTTTCGGATTGTACAAGGGGAGCGTAAACCCAACGTGGTACCGAAATAGCTGGGCGTACGACCACTGCTTTGTTTTCAGGTTCAGCGGATAACGCTCCTCGTAACGGAGTCGGTGAGTCAGGCGCCCCTTGCCAAGCGGTAAACTGCTTACTGCCTGAGCCCACACGCGATTTTCGTTTACATACAACCCGAAAAGGTGATGCCTAACGTGTGCAGAACCGATGCCAAGTTGTGTGTTGGGCGTCAGTTTGTAATGCAGACTGGGTTGTACGTAAAGCTGTAAGTCGCTGGTTGGGAAGTACTTGGTCTCGGTCGATTTGTGAAATGGATCGACCGTGGACGAGATAAAGGCGTTGTAATTCAGTCGTTTAGATACGTTGCCGGTTTGCGAGTATTGCGGAAACATTCCGAAATAAGTCCAGGTTTGGGCCTGTACTGATGCGTTGATGGCTAATAAGGCCGCAGCTGTGCGTAATACGTGTTTCATACACCAGAAAGATTTTCCTGGTGTCGTCAACAATAGTGCCAGAGAGAAGCAGGTCTATGCCGTTACAGATGCCTTGCGCGACAACGCCCACAGGCCGAGATACGTGAACAGCCCGTTGAGCAACAGACGCTCGAACCCAAACTTATAGCCCCCCAGCCAATCTGCCGAGTTGTTGTTAACAATAATGGTCAGGATGGGCGAGAGGATGCAGATAAACGGCACCAGATTGTCGCGCACGGGGCGCTTGGAAAACAAACCAAACGCGTACAGACCCAGCAATGGTCCGTAGGTGTACCCTGCCAGATCGAACACGGCCGTGATGACATCCTGACTATTGAGCTGATTGAAAATGACGATCACGATCCAGAACAGGACCGAAAACCCAATGTGTACGTAGTGCTTAATGCGGGCGCGTTCGGTTTCGGGCCGGTTCTCTACGTTCATGAAGTCGATACAGAACGAGGTTGTCAGGGCGGTCAGGGCTGAGTCGGAGCTGGCGTAGGTGGCCGCCGTGATGCCCAGCAGGAATGTGATCCCCACCACAGGCCCAAAGTGATTAAGGGCGAGCATCGGGTACAGGTCGTCGGTTTTAGCGGGTACCGAGATGCCTTTTTGGGTGGCGTAGATGTACAACAGGGCCCCCAGGCTCAGAAACAGGAAGTTAACAATGGTGAGCGTAATGGTGAACCAGAACATGTTTTTCTGGGCTTCGCCAATGTTTTTGCAGGTCAGGTTCTTCTGCATCAGGTCCTGATCGAGCCCGGTCATCACAATGGCAATAAACGCACCCGAGATAAACTGCTTCACAAAGTGGCGTGGGTCGTTGATGTTCTCGAAAAAGAAAATTTTGGAGTACGGGCTGCTCTGTACCGTGCTCACCATCTCGCCAAAGCTCAGGTTCAGCTCGTTGGTGATCAGGATAATGGTGAGTATCACCGCCGTCACCAGAAATGTGGTCTGAAGGGTGTCGGTTACAATAATGGTCTTAACCCCGCCCTTGAACGTGTACAGCCAGATGAGCAGAATTGTGATGGCGACCGACACTTCGAACGGAATGCCGAATGCGTTGAAGATAGCCAGTTGGAGCACCTGAGCGGCCACGTAGAGCCGTACCGCCGACCCCACGGTGCGGGCCAGCAGAAAGAATCCCGCCCCCGTTTTATACGACCAGAACCCAAATCGTTTTTCGAGGTATCCGTAAATCGAAATGAGGTTCATGCGGTAGTACAACGGCATGAGCACCGTGCCAATCACGTAGTACCCGACAATGTAGCCCAGTACCACCTGAAAGTAATTGAAGGCCTTAACTCCTTCAAAGCCTTTCTGTAAGGCCCCTACGGCACCCGGCACCGAGATAAACGTAACCCCCGACAGCGAGGTGCCAATCATGGCGAACGCTACCAGATACCAGGGGGATTGCCGGTTGGCCGTAAAAAAAGTATTGGTGTCGGCCCCGCGTGAGGTGTAGTACGACACCGCAATCAGCATGGCAAAATAGGCAATCAGAATGATGAGTGCGATGGTAGCATTCATGGAGGTAAAAGCAACTTTTTGTGCCCGAAGTGGGTTAATTTAGAGAAGGTTGACCCCTCAGAAATCGAGTGTTTTCTGCCGTGGACAGCTGTTAAATTCTCGTCTTTGGAGAGCCAAAATTGCGTAAATTTGTCCAAACAAAGTCGATTTTCAATCTACGAACTTAGTTCCTATGTTGCCTTTTGAACAAAATGAGGTTGAGGTTCTCGAAGACGTTGTCGAGACGGATGTATATCATTTGGTTGTTTTCAACGATGATGTAAACACGTTCGATTTTGTCATCGATACGCTCATCGACGTGTGCGAACACACGCCCGAACAGGCCGAGCAGTGCACGCTCATTATTCATTACAAAGGCAAGTGTTCGGTGAAAGATGGCTCTTGGGAGCAACTCGTGCCTATGCGCAACGAGATCTGCCGTCGGGGCCTCAGTGCCGAAGTTCTGCAGTAAACCAATTATACATGGAATTTCCATCCAAACTGGTCGAAGACGCGGTAAATGAGGTGTCGAAACTGCCGGGTATTGGCAAAAAAACGGCGCTTCGACTGGTACTCCACTTACTCAAACGCGACGAAGAACAAACCGAGTCATTGGCCAATGCGCTGGTGGCTGTGCGCTCCCGTACTCAGTACTGCCGCAAATGCCACAACCTCTCCGACAATGAGTTGTGCGGTATTTGTGCCAGCAACCGGCGTGATGCGTCGATTATCTGCGTAGTTGAAGATACCCGCGATGTACTCGCTATTGAGAATACGGCTCAGTTTAAGGGTTTATACCACGTACTTGGCGGTATTATTTCGCCGGTAGAGGGGGTGGGCCCGAGCGACCTCCAGATTGACTCGCTTCTGCAACGGTTGCAGGGCGAAGATGCGGGCGAGGTGCGCGAAATTATTCTGGCCCTGAGCCCCACTATGGAAGGCGATACAACGGCGTTTTATCTCCAGAAGAAACTACGGCCATTTAAGCTCAAAATCTCGACCATCGCCCGGGGTGTACCTATTGGCGGTGACCTTGAATATGCCGACGAAGTGACCCTTGGCCGGAGTATTCTGAGCCGAATTGCGTACGAGTAAACGAATATGAGTTCTGATTTTTTTAAGACTGTCTCTGATTAACAATGGGTTACGAGTAGAACTGGCGCGCGACCCTTCGACAGGCTCAGGGTGACGGTCGAATAGAGCCAAATTAGCCAATTAGACTCAAATTCTGGGTCACCCTGAGCCTGTCGAAGGGCTGTACGCCAGGTTTTTATACCATAAAAATCTCCTGGTTCGCGTTAAAGTAGAATAAGCCAACGAGTTTGTAGGCCCCGGAAAGAGCTTTTCGGGGCTTTTTTGTGCCCATTATGCCCGCTAATGGAAGCAGACTAAGAGGGCCGACTGGTCGGCTACAGGCTCGTTTTTTGGGAATACAGCCGCCGGGGGTGTTTAAAGTAGGGCGGCATTGCTACATTTGCCCACGACAAGGTCTTTGCAGACGACCGAATTATTCATTACCAAAACAACTGCTTCATGAATCGCGCTGAATTTTTAAAGATTGCGTTGGCTGGTTCGGCTGTGTTTGCCACAACCCGTTCGTTTGGCTTCAATAAACCGGCTCAGGCCGAAGGGCCATTCAAACTGGCACCCCTACCTTTCGATTCGGGAGCGCTCGAACCCCATATCGATAAAGCAACCATGGAGATTCACCATGGCAAGCACCACAAGGCGTACGTGGATAACCTCAACAAAGAGATGGTGAAGCCCGAAAACGCGAAAATGGCGAAAATGAGCATCGACGATCTCGTTAAAAGCATCGACGCCAAAACACCGGCCCCCATCCGCAACAACGCTGGTGGTCACTGGAACCACACGTTTTTCTGGAATACCATTGGCCCCAAAGGCGGTGGAGCGCCCAAAGGTGCTTTGGCCGAAGCCATCAACAAGAAGTTTGGTTCGTTTGATGCCTTCAAGGTCGAGTGGGCCAAGGCTGCGGCCGGCCGGTTTGGTTCGGGCTGGGTGTGGCTCATCAAAACGGGTAACGAAGTAGAGATTACCTCAACTCCGAATCAGGATAACCCGCTCATGGCATTGGCTGAGAAAAAAGGTACGCCCCTCATGGGTCTCGACGTATGGGAGCACGCGTATTACCTCAAGTACCAGAACCGCCGACCTGATTACGTGACAGCCGCCTGGAACGTGTACGATTGGGATAAGATTGGCAAGAATTTCGCGTAAGCGCTTCCAACGGCAAGTTGCTTGTTGAAGAGGCCGCCCGATTCGTCAATCGGGCGGCCTTGTTTTTAGTACGTCCGAGTATGAGTGTAATGTACTGTGGCAGAAATGGGGCCGGTGGGTGGTAAACCGGGAGGGCTAAAAAGTAAGCGATGCCGGGTCGGGTGCAACCGGCAGGTACACGTTGAAAACGGTCCCCTTGCCTACTTCACTCGAAACGGTAATGGTACCGCCGTGGTTTTCGGCTACGCGCTTAGTCGTAGCCAGGCCGATACCCGTACCTGCGTACGTAGAGCGCCCATGCAGGCGGGTAAACAGCCCGAAGATTTTCTGAAAATTGTCCTGATCGATGCCGATGCCGTTGTCGGCAACGCTTATCTCGGCGTATTGTAGCTGATAGGCGAGGTTGGGATCGGGCTTATACGGAAGCTCCTCTTTCGGGAGGATACGGGCTGTAATCGTAACACGGGGAGCCACCCCCGGCGCTACAAACTTGAGCGCATTGGTCATCAGGTTCTGAAACAACTGGCGCAGCTGGGTTTCGTCGCCAGCGACCACCGGCATCGGCGACAAAACCTCCACCTTGGCGCCTTTTTCCCCAATCACCAGCTCCAGGTCGCCTTGTACTCCCCGCAGCAAATCGCCTAAGTTGACCGGATAGAAGGTAAGCAGGGGTGTGTTGATGCGGGAGAAACTGAGCAATGACCGAATCAGCTCGTCCATCCGGATAGCCGCCGACTGCATCCGGGCAATCATATCGCGGCCACCTTCATCGAGTGAGGGGGCATACCGGACATTGAGCATATCGCCGAAGGCCCGAATCTTGCGCAAAGGCTCCTGCAAATCGTGCGAGGCCACGTAGGCAAACCGTTCGAGGCTTTCGTTGGACCGGTGCAACGACACGTTGGCCTGCTGCAACGCTTGCTGTTGGGCATACTGCTCCGATACGTTTTTGAAAACCGCCAGAACCATCACCACCTGCCCGCTCGGATTGCGTACCGGCCCGACGTATATCTCACACCGCAAGTTGTTCCAGTGGTCGGTAAAGTAGTGTTGCTCCCCATCGAAAGCCGTGCTGATATACCGCTGCCAGTCGATCCCGTATTTGGTTTCAATGGCGTCGAGAAACCGGCGACCCACCAGATCGTCGGCCATATTGCTGATAAACAAGCCCGGTAACTGACCGTTGGCAAGGGCAATTTTGCGGAAGAAATCAATCGCAACAACCCCCATTTCGGGCACAGTAGAGGAGAGCGCCTGAAACAGGATAGAGTCGCTGAGAAGGCTTTGTTGGGTTTGTTTCCACTCAGTAATGTCGTGAAACGAAACCACCGCGCACCGATTGTCGTCGAGGGGCTCAATGCCTACGTCGAACCAGGCAGCTATACCCGACCGGCTTATCGACGAGAAGACTTCACGGCGGGTGGGCTGCCCGGTGCGAATGGCCCGCTCAATGTCGGACCAAAGGGGGAAATTACCAGCATCAGGAAAAAGGTCGTGCGCAAACCGCCCGGTCATTTCTTCTTTTGAAAGGCCAAATAAGCGTTCGGCCTGCTGGTTAGCTAGTTGGATCAGAAGCCGGGTAGCGGCACCTCCCTGTTTCACAATTTCGTACACAAGCAGACCGTTCGGAACCTTGTCCAGGGCTTTCTGCCAAAGCGAATGGGGGGTTATGTCGGCTCGTGTCGAGTGGTTGTTCATGCGTTGAGGAGCGCGCTGGCGTCGGATACAAAAGTTTGTAAAATTACAACGGGCCGAAAAAAAGCGCTTGCAAACTTATTCAATAGCCCAAATAGGTTACCCAGAGCAAGATACAAAAGGCCATCGTTTGGTATAAAAACCGAAGTTGTTGTAATTTCGTCTAAATAATAGTCTGGAATGGATAATCAACAACTATACGACGAGATCCCCTCGCTTGATCTGGCGGATTTCACCTCTGGAGACCCCGCCCGCAAGGCGGCTTTTGTACAGGCACTCGGTAGCGCATTTAATAATATCGGTTTTGTAGCGGTTAAAAATCACGGACTTACCGATGAATTAACGAAAAATCTCTACGATTCGGTACAGGAGTTTTTCAAGGCCGACGACGCTGTCAAGAAGAAATACGAACACACTGAACTCAACGGACAGCGCGGGTATGTAGGTAAAGGACGTGAGCGGGCCAAAGGGGCTACCGTGGCCGATTTGAAAGAGTTTTACCACATTGGGCAACCCGAACCCGTGGGCGATATGCCCGCCAACGTATTGCCCGAAGAGTATCCGAACTTTGGTAAATATACGATTGAGACCTACCGGACTTTAGAGAATACCGGTCGGCAGTTGTTGCGGGCCATTGCGATCTATCTCGAATTGCCCGAGAATTACTTCGACGATAAAGTATCCAACGGCGACAGTATCCTGCGGGCGTTGCATTACTTCCCCCTCGACCCTGTTACTACCCCCGACGGGGCGGTTCGGGCGGCTGCTCACGGCGATATTAACCTGATTACCTTGTTGATGGGAGCCTCGGCCGACGGCCTTGAGGTGTTGCGTCGGGACGGCAAATGGATTGCCATTACCGCCCTGCCCGACCAGATTATTGTGAACGTGGGCGATATGCTCGACCGGCTTACCAACCACAAGCTGAAGTCGACGATTCACCAGGTGGTGAACCCGCCCCGCGAAAAAATGGCGACTTCACGCTACTCGATTCCGTTCTTCATGCACCCCCGTGGCGACATGGACCTGACCTGTCTGGAGTCGTGCATTGATGCCGAACACCCAAAACTCTACACCGACATGACGGCCGGTGAGTTTCTGAACGAGCGCCTGATCGAATTAGGGCTTAAGAAGTAAAGTATTTTGTTGCTGAACCTGCAAGCCGGGCGGTTGACCTCCGCTGGCTTGCAGGTTTTTTGCCGGATTCCGGTTTTGACCCGACTCCTCTTTCCGCCTGCTTCCATCCCACACGGATGCGCCACGAATGATCAACTACCTCCCTCATCTGAAGCCGGTGCGCAAGATTCGGTATATCATCTTTTTGAAAGATGTGTTGATTCTGGCGTTGACCACCTTCGGGGGGCCGCAGGTGCATCTGGCCATGATGCTGGATTGGTTTGTAGAAAAACGGGGCTACCTGACCGAAGAGGAGCTGATGGAGCTGAACGCACTCTGTCAGATTTTACCGGGCCCTACCTCAACCCAAACGGTTACGGCGCTGGGCTTCAAAATTGGTGGGCCTAACCTCGCCTACCTGACCCTCCTGATCTGGTGCCTGCCCGCGGTGGCCATCATGACCGCCTTTGGTATGATGGTAGGCTATTTGCAGGAAGAACATCAGTCGTTGCGGTTTGCCCGGTTTATTCAGCCTATGGCAGTGGGATTTCTGATTGTAGCCGGGTATCGGATTGCCCGCAAGGTTATCAAAACCCAGAGTGGGCTGGTGCTGGGTATTCTGGCCGCGCTAACGGCCTACGCTTTTCGGTCGCCTTATGTGACCCCGGTTGTAATTCTGGCTGGTGGCCTCACCACTGCCCTGACGTACGAAAAACAGACGGTAATGGAGAAAAAGCCTATTCGGATTGAGTGGGCCAATTTTTTTCTGTGGCTTGGCGTGCTGGTTGGGGCGGCTGTGTTGGGGGCTGTAACGCAGTTGTTGCCGGTTCGGTTGTTCGAAAACTTTTATCGCAACGGCAGTCTGGTGTTTGGCGGAGGGCAGGTACTTACGCCCATGCTTTACAATGAGTTTGTGGCCTTTAAGCATTACCTCACCCGCGAGGAGTTTTTGTCGGGACTGGGCATGGCGCAGGCCATTCCGGGACCGGTGTTTGCGTTTGCCTCGTACGTAGGGGCGCTTTCGATGCGGTCGGACGGGGCGTACGGGCAACTGATTGGCAGCGCCGTGTCGACGGCGGGTATTTTTCTGCCCGGTACGTTTCTCATTTTCTTCGTGTACCGGTTCTGGAATCAGTTGAAACGGTACCGGGCGGTGCGGGCCTCGCTCGATGGCATCAATGCCGCAAGTACCGGGCTCACAGCGGCAGCTGCTTTGGCTCTTTTTGAGCCGATGGCTTCCAATTGGCCGATGGTGGCCACTGTACTGGGTACTATTCTGGTACTCGAACTCACCAAACTGCCGCCTTTTCTGCTCATTATGGGCGGTTTGGTGATAGGCGTTTTGTTGTAAAATCTCCTCTCTCTTGTTCTTCTTGCGCGGTTGGTTTCCTTCCTCGGCGGAGCTACTCTTCGCGTCTATCCAACTCCCCGGCAATCAAATTCCGCAAGGCCTCGTGGGGGCGCGGAGCGGCCGTGGGCAGGGTAGGGCGCGGGGCTTTGGCGTTGGCCTGATTGCTCAAATAGTTTGTTTTTACCTGCTGTTGCTCGCCCTCACTCAAGGTTCGGCGGGCTACGGCACCCTTCTGGAAACCATCGGTGAAATTGGCAATTCGGCTGTCGGTCTGCGCCAGTCGGCACTCGGCCAGCATATCGTCAATCTCTACGTGCAGAGCCTGCTGCCGGGCCGTAAGCTCGGCCGGGTCGGGGGTGAGGGCCAGTTCGTGTTCCAGTACTGCCTTGCGCGTGAGGTGCCCCGCCAATGTCGATTCGGCGGGTTCGAGTTCCTGTTGTACCCGGCGCAACCGCTTCCGAATTCGGCGCAGCCGCCAGTCGGCCTGTAGCCAGCGAAACCAAAAGTCTGACAGTACGGGTAGCCCGATTCCCAGACAGACGGCTCCGGCCAACGCAAACAAGAGTCCGCTCAGGACAAACGAAAGCAAAGCCCACGGGCTGTTTACCAGCGTCAAATTCAGCTCGCTCGACTGCTGAAGTTGTTTCTCAATCCGGGCGAGCAAGGCTGGGTCGGCCGCAACGGTGCCATCGCCATCGGCCGAAAGGCTGCTTTGCTGCATTTGCCGGATCGATTTGTTAATGGCTGATTTGAGCTGATCGGTGCGGTAGGCTTCGTAACGGAACCACCCCAGAACGGCCAGCGTCAGCATAGCGAACACGGCCAACCCGATCTTGAACCGGCCGTATCGGCGTCCGTGCGCGACCGGGTCGCGCTGATAGGGTTGCTCCACCAGCCGGTCGTAAGCTGGTTTAAGCAGGATGGATACCATAGCCAACCCCACAGCAAAGGCCCAGGCCTCGGTGGTGTTACGAATATTGAGGGCGTAGGCCACAATCTCGTGCGAGATAATCAGGTCGCCGGCCAGAAACGAAACCCCGGCAACCAGAAACAGCAAACCCGCCAGCAACGAGTATTCGGGCGTATGTTTGGCCCGGCGTTGTTGCAGCTCCGTTCGTTCGGTCAGTAGTGCATCCTGTTCGGCTTGGAACCCCTCTACCCGCTTAGCGGCTACGCTGACCTGTAGCAGGTGTTCCTGCAACTGGGCAAAGGCCGTTTTGCGGGCAACGGTTGCTTCGCCCAACTGACCCTGAATCTGCTCAATGGTAGCGCGCTTCTCGGCGATGCGTTCGTTGAGCCAATCCAGATTGACCTGACTTGACAAATAGCCCTCGTACGCGTCGGGCGTGACGCCCTCAACGCCACTGCTGTAGCCATGCTGAAAGTCGGGTTGGTTCGTTGGTTCCATGCGTAGGGTTTCTTTCTATTAGTTTATGGTTTTTAGCGGCCGGCGTTCCGGTTTCTGGTTTTTAGTGGTCGGCGTTCGGGTTTTTGTTCAATAGTTTGGCTGTTTGTCAAATTATGTGGAAGTCGTGTAGCTCTGGCCGGAGGGCCGCAAAGGTCAGAGCTACACAGGATGCCGAGTCTCTACAAAAAATGTCAGACAACCAATAGATTTTATCGTTCCGACCAGTCAGCTTCCAACTAAAAACCCTAAACCAAAAAACCTTTTTACGATTCGCCCAGAATAGCTCGGCGTTGTGCGTCGCTCAGCCGATCTTTCACCGACCGGGCCAGGTTAAATTCGCTCTCGAACAGCCGCACCAGCATATCGCGCCGGGCATTGAGCCGGTCGCGCTCGGCTTCTGTGCGGGTCAGGTCGGGTAAAATTTGCCATTTCTGCGCCCGCAACTGATCCATTTCGTGCCGCAACGCTTTGGTTTCGGTTTCGTAGCGGGCGGTGAAGGCGCGTTGATCCTGGAGAAGTTGCCGGTTGGCAGAGTACGCCCTGAGGTCATCGCGTAGCACGGTCAGCAAACCCAGCAGGAGCTTTCCACCAAACAGAAATAGCCCCAGCACAAACAGGCCAAGGGCTGCGGCCATCGGGGCCGACTGACTCTGTAGCGCCATCATCCACACAAAACCGGCTGATACCACCGGCAGGGCAATCTCTTCGAGCACTCGCCGAACCGACAGGCGGCTATCGGGGTCGTGAAACAGCGATGTCCGGCTGAACAGGCCAAACATACCGGCCAGAAAAACACCCCCCGCTATAAACGTGGTGTGGGTTGGGTAAGCGGGTTGCAGAGCCGTTTCGATCAAAAAGTAGTTGCCTACGCACATGGCGCAGGCCAGCAATAAACCCACTACCGTACGCGGCAACTGATGGTTGGCCGGTGGTTGATTAAGTAGTGTGGTGTGTCGGTGTTCCAGTTCGGCCAGGCTGTTTTCGCGCTGACCGATAAACAGGTTTAGCTCCCCGATTTTTTCGTTGTACTGCTCAATTTGCCGTTCGAGACCGGCCGTCTGATGGGCAAAGAACGTTCGGATGACGGCCGTTTTTTCTTCGGGCCGGGCCTCCGACAACCCAAAAATAACCCCTTCGTCGCGCAGAAGCCGTTCGTCGGTTAGCCAGTCGGGGGCCGCCTGCGGCACAACCGGAAGCGCAGCCACCGGGGGCAACGGGGTAGGCGGGGCTACCATCGGAACCGATGCCTGACCTGCCTCCGGGGCGGGTGGTGCTTCGGGTACGGGGGTGGACCGACCAAACCGGAAAAGGCGTTCAAAAAATGTCATGGCGCAAAAAAAGCGAATTGGGCGTAAAGGGCAAGAAACGGGCCTGTCTAAGAATCTGTTTGAGTTAATCCCTTTGGCCCGTAAGGGCAGCTTTTGTTCGCTCCCTACGGTCTCAAATCGCTAACTCAAATAGTTGCTAAGCCGGTTGAATGGGCAGATAAACCGTAAACGTGGCCCCCTCGCCCAACCGACTTTGGGCGGTGATGGTTCCGCCGTGGTTTTCGGCCACGCGCCGACAAATAGCCAGCCCGATTCCCGAACCCGCAAACTGAGCCGGACTATGCAGTCGCTGAAACACCTGAAAGACCCGGTCGGTGTACTGTTCGTCGAACCCGATACCGTTGTCCTGAATATGGATAACCGCCATGGGGCCTTTGGTCGGGTTGTGCACCTTGGCCTGCACATTCGGGGCCAGCTCGTGCCAGGGTTTAGTTTCGCCAAATACCCGCACTACAGGTTTAACGCCCGAACGCCCAAATTTGATGGCATTGGAGAGCAAATTTTGAAATAATTGCTCTAACTGAACCGGGTCGCCGGGAATGTCGGGCAGCGGTTCGAGCTGAATCTGAGCCCCGCTTTCTTCAATTGGTACGTACAGATTATCAACCGCTTCGGTCGCCAGTTGATTGAGCGAGGCTGTACTGCGCTTTTCGGGATGCACACTGATGCGGGAGTACGTGAGCAGATCCCGGATCAGCAGCGACATCCGACGGGCGGCCGTTTGCATACGCGTAATCATGTCATTGGCCTCGGGAGTGAGCGTACGGCCGTAGGTTTCGCTCAGCATATCGCCGAAGGCAATGATTTTGCGTAGGGGTTCCTGCAAATCGTGCGAGGCCACGTAGGCAAACTGTTGTAGGTTCTCGTTTGATCGCATCAGGTCGAGGTTGGCGCGCTGTAAGAAATGATTCTGGCGTTCCAGTTCCAGCTCAGCCAGTTTACGTTTGGTTATGTCCGACACGGCAATCAAAACGCCGTCGCCCTGTTTCACAATGCGGGTGTCGAACCAGCCATCGGCAGGCCCCTGATTCCCATTCAACTCTTTCTGAAATGGTTCGCCGGTAGCAATGACCTGCTTAAACACGTCGATCAGTTCGGGCGAGTCGGGGCAGTCTTCGGCCCGAATCCGGTTGTCCGATTCGCTTTCGGTAGGGAGTTGGGCAATCTGGGAAATAGCTTCGTTGGACATGACCCAGTGAAAGTCGATAATGGCCTGCTGTTCATTCCGAACGGCCTCAATCAGCCCGATGCCCACCTGTACATTATCGATCACCTTTCGCAGCAGCTCGCTTTGCTTTTGCGTGGCAAACTCGGCCTCCCGGATCGGGGTAATGTCACTGAACGACGAAATAACCCGGTCGTTGCCCAGGTAGGAGAGTTGCGTATCGACCCATTTTCGGGCGCCCTCAATCAAAATGCTGTACTCAAACCGTTGGATTTGTTTAGTCTCCACCACCGATTCGTAGCGAGGAAACAGCGTTTCGTACTGTTGCTGGGGAAAAATGACCGAAGCCAGTTGCCCAATCGTTGCCGACCGTTGTCGGCGGCTGGTGAGCAAAGCCACCGCGTTGGCCTCAACAATCTTGAAATCCACGATTTGACCCGCCCCGTTGCGAATAGCCTCCGATACAAACACACCCGCCGGAATCGCGTCGAGAATTCCCTCCAGTGTTTCGGTTTGCTGTTTGAGCGCCAGTTCGGTCTGTTTGCGTTTGGTGGCTTCGTTGACGGTCACAATGATGCTATTGTCGAACTGGGACACAAAAAACTCGTACCAGTTGGTGCCAATATGTCGCTCGAAGCGGGCGGGTTCACCGGTTTGGGCTACCCGGGTGTAGTGCCGGAAAATGGCTGTCTCGCGGAAGTTCTGAAAAATGGCCGACAGGGGCTTCTGGTAGGCGTCTTCTTCCGAAACGTTCATCCAGTTGAAGGCTAGCTGGTTGGCTCTGATCAGCTGAAAGTCGATAATTTCGCCCGTATCGTTAAATATAGTTCGGTGTAGGGCAATGGCACTCGGAGCTGTCTTAATCATCCGGTCCAGCATCTCGTTCTGCTGTTTCTCGAGCAGGTCGCGTTGTTTCGACAGGGTAATGTCGATGTAGTTGGCAACCACGCCCCCATCAATTGGCGTAATCCGGACGGTGTACGAATGCAGAGCATTGTCGAGGCTGCGCCGGGAGTCGGTGTCGTACTGAACCGCGCGGCCACTCTCTACCGCCAGGGCGCATTGCCGGAATAAGTACAGGCTGGGGTCGTGTTTCAACAGTTCCAGCAGCGATTGATTCAGCAGCTCTTCGGTGGGTCGGTTGAAGTCGATGCGCGCCTGTTCGTTCAGGGCGATTAACGTAAAGTCACTGATTTGGCCCGATTCGTTGTATACAGTTTTGTACACAATGGTGCCATTCAACGATGCATTGAGCAGCGTATCTACTTGATTTATGCTTGCGCTGAATGAACTTGACATGTTACGGATTGAAGTTGAACAGGTTGGGATACGGTTGAGCAAACATACTGGTTTGTTCCTATTAATCCGCAGTGGCCGTCCGTGGACCAACCCTTTTTCTGTATCTTTGGTGGACTGATTCTAATTCGTATGCCCGACGTTCATTCTCAGAACCGGCTCTTCAATCGCCGGGGTTTTTTGCGTCAGAGTACACTGGCAACGCTTGGTTCGCTGCTGGGTGCCCAAATTGTGTTTGCCGATCGGTTGCCCCGGCACTACCTGCCGTTGGTGTTTAGCCCGAACGATGGCCCGATTAACCCCATGACCGCCAAGCATAAAGATCTGGTGGTGCTCAACGATAAGCCGTGGAATGTAGAAACGCCGGCCCATCTGCTCGACGACCGGATTACGCCCGCCGAGCGGATGTTTGTTCGTAACAACGGCCTCATTCCCGAAAAAATAGACCCGGCTACCTGGAAGTTGACCATCAACGGGGAGTCGGTCAGAGCGCCCAAAACCTATACGCTGGCCGAACTGAAGAAGAAGTTCCGGCACCATACCTATCAGCTCGTGCTGGAGTGCGCCGGCAACGGACGTTCGGGGTATTACCCCAAAACGGCTGGCAATCAATGGACCGACGGGGCCGTGAGCTGCGCCGAGTGGACGGGGGTACGGCTGAAAGATATTCTGGCCGACGTGGGCCTCAAATCCGACGCAGTATACATTGGTTACTACGGCAGCGATTTGCACCTGAGTCAGGACCCCAAAAAAGAAGTGATCTCGCGGGGTGCTCCCATGCACAAAGCCCTCGAAGACGAAACGCTCGTGGCCTGGGCCATGAACGGACAAGATATTCCGGTAGTACACGGGGCTCCGTTACGGCTGGTTGTCGGGGGCTGGCCGGCGTCGGTATCTGGCAAATGGCTGCACACCATCAGCGTGCGCAACAAAGTACACGACGGGGCTAAAATGACCGGTAAAAGCTACCGCGTTCCCATCGACCCGGTGGAGCCGGGTGTTGACCCGCCCGAAGATCGGTTCCGGATTATTGAGTCGATGCCCGTAAAGTCGCTCATCACGTTCCCGCGTACGGGTACCCTGCTGAAGCCGGGTGAAGCCATTGCCCTGCGTGGTCATGCGTGGGCTGGCGACCGGGCCGTGCGCTCAGTCGAGGTGTCGATGGATTTTGGGGCTACCTGGCAAGCGGCCAAGCTCGAAGCGCCCCGCAACCGGCTGGCCTGGCAACATTGGACGGCCGAGGTAAAGCCGCCCCGTCCGGGTTATTACGAACTCTGGGCGCGGGCAACCGACGATGCCGGGGTGTCGCAGCCTATGGTAATGCCACAATGGAACCCCGAAGGTTACTGCAATAATGCCTGCCACCGGATTGCCGTGAAGGTGGGCTAAACGAGAAACACGTATGAATAAGGGACTTCTCGTCGGCACATTGTTCGGTCTGTCTGTGGGTCTGGTAGCGTTTACGCTGCCTACTCGTTCGCTGCCAGCCCAACCGATTACAGTTGCCGATAGCCTGCAACTGGACAAGGAAACCGGTCTGGTGATTGATGATCGGCTGACGCTCGTAAAAGGACAGTGTACGGCCTGCCATTCGAGTAAGCTGATTGTACAAAGCCAACTTACCCGTGATGGCTGGCGGCAGAAAATCCGCTGGATGCAGCGTACGCAAAAACTTTGGGACCTGGGCGAGTCGGAGCCGGTTATTCTGGATTATCTGACCCGATACTACGGCCCGAAAGAGCGCCCGTTCGATGGTCGCCGGTTGCCCCTGCCAAAGCAGCAGTGGGGACTTTAGTGTGTAGTTTACAGTTTTGAGTTTTCAGTTGTGCTGTCGCTGCCTGTTTGCGCCAGTCTACGCATGTTATTGTCGTTGATTCATGTCGACCAAAGTACTTTACCAAACGCTTTACCAGACCGAACACCTGTTTCGGGTTCCGACCGAGACAGTCGCCGATTGGGGAGGGGTGGTGCCTGCCATTAGCGAACCTGCTGTGGTGCCACCCGTACCGGCTATCCCGCCCGTGCAGGACCCGCAACTCGTGGTGCTGGAGAAGCAAGCTGTGGCTCCGACAATCGTTGCGACACCGATAATTGACGATCAGCGTATTGCCCATGAAGAAAGCCCGGTTGAGCTGATTACAACAGCCACTGTGGTTGACGTGGAACCTGCCCCAACGGTGCCGATTGTTATGCCGGACGACGTTCAGGTGCCGGTGACTCCTCCGCTCACTACGTCGGTGACGGCGGCCGAACCTGTGCAGGATACCCGCCCACCCGCCTGGCCTGCCGAGGGTCGGAAACCGGAGTTGCTCAAGCATAAAGTACTTATTCTGGCCGACGAAGATTTGGCCCCCAGCGACTTGCTGTTTCTGGAAAAGATTCTGAAAGCAGTTAATCTGGATGTGAACGGTGTCGATTTGTTGAACGTGTATGGTGTAGCCGACGTGAACTTTGCCGAGGTGCTGCGGCACAAGTACATTCATCATTTTATCACGTTTGGCGTACCCTTCAAGCGCATCAATCTGGATATTATGATGGATCGCTACCAGCCGATCCGCTTCGACGGCATCACGTTCCTCATGGCCGACTCACTGCCGGTTATCGAAGCTGACCAGAACCTAAAGCGGCAGCTCTGGAATTCGCTCAAACGGGTGTTTGAGATTGGAAATATGTAAGGGGCAGTGTGCCCGAAATAAATACGCCCGGAAAGCGCAAAGCACCTTCCGGGCGTTTCAACAACTCATAAACTATACGGATACCGCCGAGGTGATGGCGTAAATGTGTAGCTGCGTGATGTAGGCAAATGATTTCCGCCCGGCGTTGTCGGTAGGGCCGCCATAATCCACATCTTTTTGCAGGTCATGGATCGTGTTGTACATCGACAAGGCAATGTCGCTGGACCGAATCGGGGCAATAACCAGGTTGTCTTTGGAGTTGCCATTAAACTGGATCGAAGCCTGTGCCACCTGCAGATACCCATTCACATCGAAGCCCGTAATCAGGATAATGTGGTCGTCGCCCGTGTTACGCTCGTAGTCGATTTTGACCGATACAAACATACCCGTAGGCTTACCGTTATCCGACTTCATAAGCGAGGTTTCCATGTACCAGGTTCGGTAGCCCAACGTCTCGCCCGAATCTTTGTCGTCGTACGTGTACTCAACTACCTGATTATAAACGCTGTCGCTGTCGCTATGGCTCCATTTTATCCAGCCATTCTGGCCATTGTGTTCGTCTTTAACATCCATGCCCGTATAGCTATCGAGCGACTGAGCGAATTTGAGATAATCAAAGGTCATGATTTGTGTTCGTTTTAGGTTAAGAGGTTAGTTGACAGATACGCAGCTGTTGAGCCGGTTGACGGTATGGCAAACGACCGCCGTAAAATAGAACCGACCACCGTTGTCGCTCATTCGGACAATCAGCGTCGAGAGGGTGTTAAACAGTTTGCAGAAACCATCGAACACAGCCACCGCCGATTGGGCGGCCGCTTCGGAAATGCCGGCCGTTTCGAGGGCTCCTACGGCCCCCAGTATCTCCGCCGAAGCATCAACGGCTTCAATGACTACTTTGGGAATCTGATAGCCATCATTGCCTGCTTCCCAGGTTCCTTCAATGCTGACCATGCTGGCGTTGCTGGTATCGAACGTAATCTGAAGTTCCACATGATCGTCGGTTGCGCCCCCGCGTATGTGATCCATTTTAACCACAAGAACTGGCTTCCCACTTTGCCAGGTAGGATTGTAAATTCGGTAGTCGGAATCTTCGACGGTGTACTTAATTGCTTCGCCGTCTTTATCGCTCGTGGCGTCTGGGAATAGCGATTGAAACTGACCGATGTTTAAACTAAGAGACATTTGATTGGTAGTTAAAGGGGAAAAGTCGTGCCTACTCGTTGGCTTTTCGGCGTCCGCCACCTGCGTTGGGGCCTTCGGTGTCATACCCTTTATGTGCGTGCGTCAGTCGGGTAAGATCTACGTATTGGATTGGGGGAGCCCGTTGAGGTCTTGAAAAAAAAGGAATGGCTGAGGTGTTCATGGATCGTGCTGTTTGTCGGAAATGACCCCGGCAAGTAGCACCGATCAGAAAGGGCGCGCTAACACACTCGTTACATTTTTTAACACTTATGTTTCATTTGTTAGTATGAAAGGTGTTTTAACTGACTACAAGTCGGTTTATGGTTAATTAGTGTATATAAATACTTGATAGTTAGTATTTTAGAATTGTTCCTCTATGATGTAAGTAGTATGTATCAGACAGTTGGGAAGAAAGCGAAGAACGTGGTGCGTTAAAATTGTTTATTTCCGGTTACAGACGAGTTAGTTATCTAGGCCTTTGCTTATTTTGGCGGTTTAACTATTCGTATGCCTCTTCATTCTATTGCGCTAACGTTGGTTCCGGGCGTTGGTGATGTACTGATTCGTCAGTTGGTTAGCTATTGTGGCAGCCCCGAAGCGGTTTTTGCGTCGCCGGTGGCCAAGCTTCTCCGAATTCCGGGTATCGGCGAGGTGACAGCCCGTGCTATTCGGCAACCGCAGGTTCTTCTGGAGGCCGAAGGGGTGATGCGTCAGCTTGAAAAGATAAAAGCCCGCACCTTATTTTACACGGATGCCGATTACCCGGCCCGGCTTCGGGGCCTGTACGATGCGCCCGCCCTGCTTTATTACAGTGGAGCCGGCGACCTCAATGCTCCCCGTACTATTGGCTTGGTAGGTACCCGGCAGGCTACCGATTACGGACGACGCATTACCGACGAAATTGTGCAGGCGATGCAGCCCTACGGCGCAACGGTGGTGAGTGGCCTTGCTTACGGGATCGATATTGCTGCCCACCGGGCGAGCCTTGCGCATGGCTTGCCCACTATTGCGGTAATGGCGAGCGGAGTCGATGTGATTTATCCGTCGCAGCACCAAAAAACGGCGCAGGAGATGCAGCTAACGGGTGGCTTACTCACCGAAAGCCCTCCCGGTGTGAAGCCCGATGCCCGGTTGTTCCCAGCCCGCAACCGGATTATTGCGGGCCTGAGCGATGTGGTGGTCGTGGTGGAAGCGGCTGCCAAAGGGGGCGCTCTGATTACGGCGGAGTATGCCAACAATTACCACCGTGAGGTATTGGCGGTGCCGGGTCAGCTCAATCAGGCTTTTTCGCTTGGTTGCAACAAGTTGATTCGCGAAAATCGCGCCCAGATTTACACCAGCCCGCAGGACATTATTGATGCCGTTCGGTGGTCGGCTGAGGCTACCCGGGCGGGCATAACAACAGGGACACGGGCTACTTCAGCACCATTACCCATTGATGTTACGGAAGAAGAGAGTCAGATTCTGGCTCTATTGCGTCAGCATCCCGACAGCCATATTGATGATTTGAGCTGGCGGAGTTCTATCCCGATGGGGCAGTTGGCCGCCCTGTTGCTTAATCTTGAATTTCAAGGCTTCGTGCGGTCGTTACCGGGCAAAAAGTATCAGTTGGTGTAAGCCTGTCAGCGTAGGTGGCTCACGAGCGTAACGGCTTCGACGGCCTCGCGAACGTCATGAACCCGCAAAATCGAAGCCCCTTTCTGTAGCGCTACCGTGTTGAGCACGGTGGTGCCGTTGAGGGCTTCCTCAGCGGTGATACCCAGCGTGCGCCAAATGGTCGATTTGCGTGAGAGTCCAATCAAAAGCGGCTCGTCGAACACCCGAAACGATTCGAGCTTGTGCAAGAGGGTGAAATTGTGCGCGGGCGTTTTGGCAAAGCCGAAGCCGGGATCGAGTAGAACATCGATTTGACCCAGCGCCCGCAGCCGGGCCAACTGAGTGGCCAGCTCATCAATCACTTCGGTAACCAGGTTGGTGTAGGTTGCCATCGACTGCATGGTTTGGGGGGTACCCCGCATGTGCATGAGTACGTAGGGCACACCCAGGGCCGCTACCGTCTCGAACATCCGGTCGTCGAGGGTGCCACCGGCTACGTCGTTGACCATACACGCCCCAGCCTCAACGGCCTGTCGGGCCACCTCTGCCCGGAATGTATCAACAGAAAGCAGGGCCTCGGGCCAGTGCCGCCGGATGGCCTCAATGGCGGGTAGTACCCGGTCGGCTTCTTCGGCTGGGCTGATGTCTGGGGCACCCGGCCGGGTCGAGTAGCCGCCAATATCCAGAAACGAGGCACCATCCTGAAGCATTTGGCCCGCGCGGTCGATCAGCGCGCTTTCGAGCGACTCACCAGCTGGCACCCGGCTTCCGGCAAAGAACGAATCGGGGGTGATATTAAGGATGCCCATGACGGCTGGGCCGTGGCTGAGGTCGACGAGACGACCCCGGCAATTGAGCGTTTTTTTCGTATTTTGCGACATTAAACAGAGTGGTCAAAGGCCGGGGATTGGGGGAGGTGCCCGTATTGGCTTACTCCCGTATCGAATGCCGACACGGCAGCCCGGACTACCGACCGCCCATCACTATGGCGAATACCGAAACACAATATCGGCAGGTTGTTGAGCGCTGCCAAGACCTGTTCCTGAAAAAAAATAAGGATTACGGCACTGCATGGCGCATTTTACGGCTTCCGAGCATCACCGATCAGATTTATATCAAGGCTCAGCGCATCCGAACACTCCAGGAAAAAGGCGTCTCGAAAGTGGGCGAGGGGATTGAGCCTGAGTTTGTTGGCATCATCAACTATAGCGTGATGGCCCTGATCCAGATGGCCCTGGAGAACGACCCCCGCACGGATATTCCGCCAGTGGAACTCGAAAGCCTGTACAATGAACAGATTGGCCGGGTTATTGATCTGTTGTTTGCCAAGAACCACGATTACGGCGAAGCCTGGCGCGAAATGCGGGTTAGTTCGATGACCGATATCATTCTGATGAAGCTGCTCCGAACCAAGCAGATTGAAGACAATGCCGGAGCCACCCTGGTTTCGGAAGGAGTAGAGGCCAACTACATGGACATGATTAATTACGCTGTGTTTTGCCTCATCAAAATAGGAGAGAACACCTCTACACCGGCCTGAACCGGTTAATTTAGCCGGGTCTGGATATAAACAACGAGTTTTTTCGTTACTAACCGTACTGATTATCTGGTGTGACGACACCGTCTACGTTCTGAAGCGCGAATGGAAGCCAACCTAACCACTCCCCCCAAAGTAAAAACCGGTACGCCCGGCATGCTCATTGCCGCCCGTATTGCCCGCTATCTGGTCGGTATCATCTTCATTATTTCGGGGCTCATCAAACTCAATGACCCTGTCGGAACCCAGATCAAACTGGAAGAGTATTTCGAAGTGTTTGCGCAGGACTTACCGGCCCTGCACGGCTTTTTTGAAGCACTGATTCCGGCCGCCTTGCTCATTTCGGTGGTCATGTGCGTGCTCGAGGTGGTGCTTGGCGTGGCTTTGCTGGCATCGTACAAACCTAAGCTAACTACGTGGGTGCTGCTGCTGCTGGTGAGTTATTTTACCGTGCTGACGTTTTACTCAGCTTACTTTAACAAGGTAACCGACTGCGGCTGTTTTGGCGATGCGTTGAAACTGAAGCCCTGGACATCGTTTACCAAAGATGTGGTGCTGATGGTGCTCATTCTGTTTATAATCGGGCACCGCAATCGAATGCCATCCCGCAAAACAGGTTGGCTCGTCACGCTGGCCACTATTTTCTCCATTGGGTTAGGCGTGTATGCCATTGAGTTTCTGCCCCCGTTTGACCTGTTGCCCTATGCGGTCGGGAAAAATATTCCGACCCAGATGAAGCCTTCCGAGGAATTGCGTTACAAATACATCGTAACCAAAGATGGCAAAGAGTTTGAGTTTGAGAAATACCCAACCGAGGGCGGCTACACGTTTAAGGAAATGGTGTTGCTGAACGAAAACGCCAAGCCTAAAATCACCGATTACCGGGTCTGGAACGATGCCGACGGTGATTTTACCCAGCAGACATTTGAAGGCAATAAACTCTTTGTGATTATCAAGAACGTGAAGGATTTCGACACGGGGAGCCTGCCCGCCATCCGGTCGTTGCTGAAAGGGTTGCAGGGGTCGTCGGTGAGTCCGTACATCCTGACCTCGGTGGGTGGTGCCGAAATCGAAGCCTTTATGAAAGAGTATCAGCTCGACGCCAAAGTGTATCAGGCTGATGCCACAGTGCTGAAAACCATTATGCGGTCGAACCCCGGCACATGGTTGCTCAGCAACGGCACGGTGCGTGGCAAATGGCACGTGAACCTGACTCCATCGGCCGAAGAAGTAATCCAATTGGTCAAGTAAAAGGAACGGGGAGAAGCCATTAGCTTCTCCCCGTTCTTTATCCCTTACTCCTTTGAAGAATATTTACCTCATCGGGATGCCATCGTCGGGTAAGAGCACGCTGGGGCGTCGGCTTGCCAACGAGTTGCATTACCGATTCGTCGATACCGACAAGATCATTGTCCGGGAAGAAGGCCGCAGTATTGCCGAGATTTTTGCTGAACAGGGCGAAGCGTATTTCCGCGAGGCCGAAACCAGGGCGTTGCATAGTATTCGGCCGGGCGAAGCGCTGGTTGTAGCTACAGGTGGCGGAATGCCCTGTTTTCACAATAACATGGACTATATCAAAGCGTCGGGGGTCTCTATTTTTCTGGACGTTGCCCCCGAAGTTTTGGTTGAGCGTATTCTGGCCCACGCCACGCCCGACCGGCCGCTGGTCAATCATCAGGACCCGGCTCTGCTCGAAAACCTGCGTCAGAAATACGAGTCGCGCTTACCCTACTACCGCCAGGCCGATATTATTGTAACAGGCTCAGCCACCGAGCAAATGCTACTCCGCGAGTTGGGCAACTGGTTGTAGAATCTGCTTTTTGTAAAAGCGAAGAGCGCCAATGGCTACTGGGTAGCTATTGGCGCTCTTTTTGTGTTCAGTCTTCAAACACGTTCAGTTCAGAACTGCGTTTAGAAAAACGTGCCCAACGAGAGTGTAACGGTGCTGAGTTTGTTGTTGATCAGCGCCGAGCCGTAATCGGCGGGGTTGGGCCGGGTGTAGGGCGTGAAGGCTGCCTCAGTTGTGTTGAACGTTCCCGATACATCGGCGAAGAAACGGTCGTTACGGTAGCCAAGTCCGCCCGAAATCAACAGTCGGGTACGGTCGATGTTGTCACGACGGCTGATGTCAGCGTCGGGCAGGTAAGCTGCCCCGCCCCGAATCCGGAACATACCGGCCCGGAACTCGGCCCCGGCCCGTACATTCACCACATTCTGGTACGATTGCTGAACGCTGTTGCGGACGTTGTTACGAAACGCGCTGTTGTCGCTTGCGTTGCCACCGCTGGTATTGGCCCGCATGCCCGCATAGCCAACGTACTCGGCCGAGGCTGTCAGGAAACCAATTTTGCCCCCACCCAGAAATACCGTAGCACCGCCCGAAGCCCGCAACGGCCCCGTAATCGAGTAGTCGAAATCATTGGGAGCTACGTCGACATCCGTAGCGTTGAGCTCGCCAACAATAAGGTCTGCAAGGTTAGGGTCAACCGGGTTTACGCGCAGATTTTGGGTAAATGTTTCGGTTACGCGCATGAAGTTGGGCGAGGCCACCGTTGCCCCGATCTGAACGCTGGGCGTGAGTTTATAAATAGCACCCAACGTTGCGTTGATCCCGTTGCCCGATACCGTCAGCCGGTCACGCTGGCCAATGTCGCCAAAGCTATTACCTCCCTGAATGACCTCGGTCAGGACATTATCGGAGTTATACCGCAGCCGAGACAGGCCTACGTTGATACCCAGATACAGTTTATCGTCGAGGTTGCCAGCATACGCTACAGTCCATTGCGACTGTGAGCCCGACGACTCAAACGTGTTTTGTTGCGAGCGCGGGTTAAGCAGGTCGTAGCTGAAGAACGGAGCGCGGGTGTTGTTGCCCTGGGCGTCGGGCGTACCGTTTACAAGATAAAGCTGGTATGCAGCCGCCAGCAGGTCGTCGGCTTGCCGGATGTTTGGGTCGTATCCATTATTGAGCTGCCCACCGGTAAGCCCCGGAATCCGGTTGGCATCATCGAGCAGGTTATCAACCAGTGAGCTACGGCGGTTGAGCCCTTCAAACGTAAATCCGTTATTGAAATTGATGTTCTGGTGATAGCCAACGCCAAAGGTAGTCCGGCGCCAGCGTCGGTTACTGTTACCGTTGTCGCCACCGGCCAGAATAAGTCCCAGTTGCCCTACAGCTACCCGTCCCCGACTGTCGGTAGTGGTGCTGCCCAGATACGTCGTTTGTGATGAATTATTGAGGAAAGTAGGGCTGAAGCTCAACTCCGAACGATTGTAGAAGCCCAAACCCGCCGGGTTGCCGAACAAGGTGCTGGCGTCGCCCCCCAGCGCAGTATGGTTTCCGCCAATACCTCTAAACCGGGCCGTACCTGATTGCTGAATCTCGTTGTATTGAAAAGCGGCATCGGCATAGATGCTTCCCGTTTGCCCAAACGCTGCTCCTGTACCAAAAAGCAGGCCGCCGAATATAAGAAGTCGAGTAGTCATGTGTGTAGTTAGCTTGCGTGTGTGAAACTTAGCTCTATGACAATTATCATGAACGAGCGTTTAATCTCACCTTTTTATAAACGAAAAACCCCATCAATTGTAGCCAATGACGGGGTTTTTCTCCAATAAATTTACACAAATGGTTTAGCGTGGGCCACGTGAGCCGCCACCACCACCGCCTGAGTAGCTACCTCCGCCACCTCCGCGTGAGCCACCCGACGAGGGGGCCGAATAGCTTGGTGTGCTCGACTGGCTGGGCTGGCTGTAGCTCGGACGGCTTTCGTACGTGCTACGCTGCGGAGCCTGATAGCTGGGCTGGTTGTAGCTCGGCCGACTCTCGTACGTGCTGTTACCACTCCGGGGAGTATACGTGCCACGGCTGTTTTCGCGCGGGGCCGAATAATAACCACCCGTGCTGCTGCCTGTACGTCCATTGGGGTTGGTGTACGTACCGCTTGGCGTGCTGCCACCGCGTGTACCGGTATTGTTGGCACCGCTCTCGTAGTAGTAGGTACCCCGCGTGTTGCGCGGCCGGGCGTAGTAGCTATCGCTCGAACCAGTGCTTGTCCCCGTATTGGTGTTATTGCCGTAAGCAGGCGTTGCACTGCCTGTAGCTGTGCGGCCTCCGTTACCCCGCGGGTTGTAGTTGCGGGGCGTGTTGTTGAAATTGTCGTTGTAACGGCTGTTTGAGGCTGAGCCACGAGCGCCGTACGTGCGGGTTGCGCGGTAGGGATCTGCACCGGTAATGATCGTGTTGCTCACGATGACCGGACGGTTCCAGCCACCACCCCAGGGGCTGTAGCCAAATCCACCGTAACCGAAACGGTTGAAACCACTACCCCAGAATGGGTCATAGAAACCGCCACCGTAACCCCAGGGGCTATAGGCAAATGAGTTGAAACCACCCCCCCAGAATGGGTCGTAGAAACCACCGCCGTAACCGAAGCGGTTGAAGGAGTTCCAGCCCCAGGGGTTACCCCAGCCGAAACCAGTACCAACGCCCAGCCCGATAGAGAGGCCTGTATTGAATCCATTGTTCCAGCCCCACGGATTCCAGCGGGTGCTGTTGAATGCCGGGTTGCCGATGCCCGCGTAGTACCCGTCGGTAAAGCCATCGTTGTACGAGCCGGTGTTCCAGCCCGGGTCAGCCGATAGCCCCCGCTTCACATTGCGCGTGCTCAGTTCGGTGTAGTAGTCGTCCCGGTTAGGGTCGTAGCCCCGCTGCTCGTCGTTAACGTAATCTGGATTTGTGTTGCGTGAGTAAGAGTCGCGCTCACGTTGCCGTTGCGAACGTGTCGACGCGTAACTCTCGGTCGGTTGTGATGATTGGCGATTGCCTTCATACACAACCGCGTTGGCTGAACTCCCGTAAAGGTCGTCCATTTCGCCGGCGTTCTGTGCAGTCTGACGGCTGCTTGTACAGCTTGCCAGGCCCATCAGCGCGGCCAGCGAGAGATATGGCCAGGTGCGTTGCGTTTTCATCTGACGAAGAGGGTTTTTGTACAGTACTCGAATATCGATCCTGTTTTCTTGTATAACGTGCGGAAAGACCTGTTTGATTACAAATATAGCATAAAAAACTATCTTTGCAACCCCTTCCTGACCTTAGACCCATCTGAGGGCTGAAGGGTTTAAATCGACTTAAAAAAAAGATAGAAGACAGTGGGCACCCGGTGCCTCCAAGCCGCCCCTAAAGGTTGCAGAATCTGGACGTTAGACTCCTCGCAAAACACCATTTGCTAAGTCTTACAAGGCTCCGCCCGGCGGGCCTCGTTCCGGTCAGAAACCGAGGAGTTGGTACGGAATCGTACCCGGTCTGTTGTCAGGTATCACCCAGCGTCCTGTATGGCAAAAGCAATTCCGTCACGTAGCGAGAACTATTCCGAGTGGTATAACGAACTCATCAAGCGGGCCGATCTGGCCGAAAACTCAGCCGTTCGGGGGTGTATGGTCATTAAGCCGTACGGCTTTTCGATCTGGGAAAAAATGCAGCGGGCTCTCGACGATATGTTCAAGGAGACGGGCCACACCAACGCGTATTTCCCTCTGTTCATTCCGAAATCGTACCTGAGCAAAGAAGCCAGCCACGTGGAGGGCTTTGCCAAAGAGTGCGCCGTTGTGACGCACTACCGGCTCAAAAATGCGGAAGATGGTTCGGGCGTCATTGTTGACCCGGAAGCCAAGCTGGAAGAAGAGCTGATTGTGCGCCCTACCTCGGAAACGGTAATCTGGAGCACGTACAAAAACTGGATTCAGTCGTACCGCGACCTGCCGCTGCTGATCAATCAGTGGGCGAACGTGGTGCGCTGGGAGATGCGTACCCGTATTTTTCTCCGCACGGCTGAGTTCCTGTGGCAGGAAGGGCACACCGCCCACGCAACCGCCGACGAAGCGATGGCCGAAACCCGGCAGATGCTCGACGTGTATGCCCGCTTTGCTGAGGAGTGGATGGCTGTACCGGTGCTCAAAGGGGCCAAAACCCCCAACGAGCGGTTTGCCGGTGCCGACGATACGCTCTGTATCGAAGCCATGATGCAGGACGGTAAAGCCTTGCAGGCCGGTACGTCGCACTTCCTGGGGCAGAACTTTGCCAAGGCGTTCGATGTGCAGTTTCTGAACAAGCAGAATCAGCTCGAATACGTTTGGGGGACATCGTGGGGGGTATCGACCCGCCTGATGGGTGCCCTCATCATGGCCCACTCCGACGACTCCGGGCTGGTGTTGCCGCCCAAACTGGCCCCGATCCAGGTGGTTATTGTGCCGATCTACCGCAGCGAAGAGCAACTTGAGCAGTTGTCAGACAAACTGAAACCGCTGGTGCAGCAACTGCGTAAGGCCGGTATCTCGGTTAAGTACGACGATTCGGACGCCAACAAGCCCGGCTGGAAGTTTGCCGAGTATGAGCTGCGGGGCGTACCTGTACGCCTGGCTATGGGTGGTCGCGACCTCGAAAACAACACCATTGAGCTGGCACGACGGGATACCAAAACCAAGGAAACCGTGCCATTTGATGGGCTGGTGGAGCGGATTCAGGCGCTACTCGACGACATTCAGCAGAACATCTACCAGAAAGCGCTTCAGTTCCGGCAGGAGAACACCTTCCGGGTCGATACGTTTGAGCAGTTTCAGGAGCAGATTGAGAAAGGCGGCTTTTTACTGGCCCATTGGGACGGTACCTCCGAAACCGAAGAGGCCATCAAAGAAGCTACCAAAGCGACCATTCGTTGTATTCCGTTCGATCAGGAACCGGAAGAAGGTACCTGTGTCTTCTCAGGCAAGCCATCGAAAGGCCGCGTAGTGTTTGCACGGGCTTACTAAGTTTAAAGTAGGTTTTAGTAAACAGCTATATACGAAAACCAGTTAGAGAGAAGGCGGTCGATAAGGCCGCCTTTTTTTGCTACCTAACTGAAAAAATATGGAGCTCGTTGATAGCATCGTACCCTTACTTACATTGATCGTGCTGGAGGTGATTCTCGGCATTGATAACATTATTTTTATTTCCATTCTGTCGGACAAACTACCACCGGAGCAACGCGATAAGCTTCGGCTATGGGGTATTGGTCTGGCCATGTTTATGCGGCTTGGGTTGCTTGCCCTGATCTCGTGGATTATGCGGCTCGATCAGACGCTCTTCACGGTGTTTGGCATCGATTTCAGCGGAAAAGGGCTAATTCTGCTGGCTGGAGGGCTTTTCCTGATTTACAAAAGCACCAAGGAGATTTACCACAAAGCCGAGCTTAACGACGACGCCAACGCGCCCAGCAATACGGCCAAAGCGACATTCCGCGATATGCTCATTCAGATCCTGATTCTGGATATGGTCTTTTCCATCGACTCGATCATCACGGCCGTGGGGATGGTTGATCAGCTTTGGGTGATGTACACCGCCGTCATCGTGACGGTAGGTATCATGCTCGTGGCTTCAAAACCGATCAGCAACTTTATCAGTCAGCACCCATCGTTCAAGATTCTGGCCTTGTGCTTCCTGCTCATTATCGGTATGTCGCTGGTGGCAGAGGGGCTTCATTTCGAAATCCCGAAAGGCTACATCTACTTCTCGATGGCCTTTGCGTTTCTGGTGGATCTGATCCAGATGAAAACCGTACCCAAGCCTACCGCAAACACCGTGAATGAACCACCTAAATCGGTGAATTTGTAGGGGTGTGTTCGTAGGGTGTGGGTGCGGGTGGCCTGATAAAGGTTGCCCGCACCCACTTTTGTTTTGGGGTAGTCATCTACTTTTCTACAACAGCCACAGAGGTACAACGTCCTGGATTAAGCCTAACCCGGTTACCTGGTGCGAACCAACTGGCGAAACAGGGGTGTTATGAAAGAAATAGATGATTATGATTACCCAAACCACCCCAACACCGGAACTGGTTGCCTCGGCAATGACCTACGAACAGTACCGGATACTGGCTACCGAACTTTTTGAGCAGGGCCGCACAACCTCGGCCGATGCCCACTATAATACCCCTGAGATTCTGGGTTATACTAAAATGAACCTGGCTCGGATGAGCCGACTCGACAAGCAGACGGTTATTCATCCCCAACTGACCGAAGCTGTGCAGGCTGTAGCCGGCCGTTGGACGTGGCTGGTACTCACCGAGTCGTGGTGTGGCGATGCGGCACAGGCCTTGCCTGTATTGCGGGCCATTGCGGGCGAGTCGATACCGCTGCGGTTGCTGTTGCGCGATGAAAACCCGGCGCTGATGGATGCGTTTCTGACCAATGGCGGGCGATCTATTCCCAAACTGATTTGCCTCGACAATGCATCGGGTGAGGTGCTCGGAAGCTGGGGCCCACGCCCGGCAGCCCTGCAGGCAGCTATTGTCGAGTGGAAAGCCGCCGGTGATCTGACCTTTGAGCACATCCTCGAAAACACCCAGCGCTGGTACAATGCCGACCGGACCGAATCGATCCAAAACGAACTATTGACGCTGGTACGGCGTTGGTCGGAGGTAATCTGATTGAACAGCCTACACATGGATTGATAAACTAATATCTTTGTGGGGTACTAAACACACAACAAAATGGCACAAGCAAAAGCTGGCGATACCGTTCAGGTACATTATACAGGCACTCTGGACGACGGAACGATTTTCGACTCGTCGGCGGGCCGCACTCCGCTCGAATTTACCCTGGGCGGTGGCCAGGTAATCCCCGGTTTCGACAACGGAATCGAGGGCATGAGCATTGGTGAAAAACGGACTATCAATATCCCGGTCGAAGATGCCTACGGCCCAGTAGTTGAAGACCATGTGTTCAGCATCGAACGGAACGAAATCCCTGCCGAGATTCCCCTCGAAGTAGGTATGACCCTCAATATGCATCAGGAAGGTTCTCCCCAGCCGATTCCGGTAATCGTGCGGCAGGTGACCGAAACGAACGTGGTACTGGATGCCAACCATCCGTTGGCGGGTCAGGACCTGACGTTTGAGGTTGAGCTGGTTGGAATCAACTAAGGATACTTTATTGCTTACAAGAGTTTTTTGAAAAAGCCGCCCTGTGGTCAAACAGGGCGGCTTTTTTGCGTTGGAAGATAGCCCGAAACAAAGCCTGATAGGGGCACGACAAAAGATTTGCCCATACCGGGCCTTTTGTGCCTAAACCCCCGACGCTATCGTATGAATACACGCTGGTTGGCAGGTCTCGTGGCCGTAGCAGGCCTCCTGGTCGCTTTTGTAAGCCCTGTAAGCCCGGTTTCAGCTCCCGGGCGGACGCGGCCCCATATCCTTTGGATTTCGTGCGAAGATATGTCGCCCCGATTGAGTTGTTACGGCGACTCGACGGGTGGCCCCGGCAAGCCGCTGACCCCCAATATTGACCGGCTGGCGCGCGAGGGGGTTCGGTACACGAATGCGTTTTGCACGGCCGGGGTGTGTGCGCCGAGCCGCAACGCGATCATTACGGGGATGTATCAGACCTCAACGGGTGGGCATAATATGCGCACCCTGAACAATACGTACCCCGAAAAAACGGGCTTGCCTAAAGAGTACGCCGTTGTGATGCCGCCATCGGTAAAGGCGTTTCCGGAATATCTGCGGGCGCAGGGCTACTATACCACCAACAACGCCAAGACCGATTACCAGTTCGAGGCTCCACCTACCGTGTGGGATGAAGTTGGCAACAGCGCCCACTGGCGCAAACGCCCCACCGATCGGCCTTTTTTTGCGGTATTCAACTCGGTAGTGACGCATGAGTCGCAGGTATGGTACGGAGCGACGGGTCGGCGTAAAGACCTGCCTTTGCGCGTCGACCCGGCCCGGATTCAGGTGCCACCTTACTACCCCGATACCAAAACCGTCCGCCAGGATATGGCCCGGTTTTATAGCAATATCCGCGAAATGGACGATTGGGTAGGGGAGATTCTGCAACAGCTCGAAGCCGATGGCCTGCTCGACAAAACCCTTATCTTTTTCTGGTCGGACCACGGTGACGGGCTTCCGTTTGTGAAACGGGAAGTGTATGACCGGGGGATTCGTGTCCCCCTGATTGTACGATTTCCCGATGGTCGGTTTGCCGGAACAACCCGTAGTGAGCTGATTTCGATGATCGACCTGGCCCCGACTGTGCTAAACCTGGCGGGTGTTCGGCCCCCTGCGTACATGCAGGGGCAGGCATTTCTGGACCTTGAAACTGGACAACGACCCCGCCGGACACCTGCGCGGCCCTACGTGTTTGCGGCTCGCGACCGGCTCGATTCGGAGTATGACCGGGTCCGCACCGTACACGACGGTCGCTTTCAGTATGTTCGGAATTTCTTCCCCGAAAAACCTTTGTACATGGATCTGGAATACCGAAAGCAGCAGCCCATGATGGCCGAACTGCTTCGGATGCGTGATGCTGGTCAATTGAACCCGACTCAGATGCATTGGTTTCAGCCGACGAAGCCTGCCGAAGAACTGTACGACATTCAGAAGGACCCGTATGAACTGAACAACCTGGCCCGTCAGTCGGCCTATGCCCCACAGTTGAAGCGGCTCCGTGCGGCACTCGACCAATGGCTGGCTCAGTCGACCGATTTGGGGGCTATCCCTGAAAAAGACCTGGTCCGAACCTGGTGGAACGGGCAAAACAACCCCCCCGCTACCGAGGCCCCGAACATTCAGGTTACAGGCAATCAGTTGACTATCAGCTGTACCACCGAGGGCGCGTCGATTGGGTATCAGTGGGCGGGCGATGATACCGGCTGGCAGGTCTACACCGGACCTGTGCCCGTTCGGAAAGGGGCACGGTTACGAGCTACGGCCATGCGGATTGGGTACACCCAAAGCCCGGTTGTGAGTCAGGAATTATAGTGCGCTTGTATAGCGGGCTCAATGCCGCACTTTTTTGAGGACAAATTCTTCCAGCGACTCCACGGCTTTACTGGCGTGGCCTTGCCGGAGTAACGAAACGTGGGTTTGGGGAAGCGGAGGCAATAAATTGCTGCGCAATACCTCCAGCGGGGCAGGTACAATGGCTTTGGGGAGAACCGTCAGGCCCAGACCGGCTTTAACGGCGGCAACTGTTCCCGTGTAGCTTGGGCTGCTGTACACCAGTCGCCACGGGATTCCGGCCGTTTCGAGGGCTTCGATGGCGCGCGCCCGGTACACACAGGGCTGGGGCGACAACACCAACGGCAGCGGGCTTTGAGCGTCGCTGTTTTTAAAGTGTTCATCTTTGCCAACCCATTCGAGCGATTCGGACCACATATCGACGCCCTCCGGAAATTCTTCGGGGCGGCTCATTTTTACCAGAATAAGGTCGAATTCGCCCCGCCGGAACCGGTCGAACAGGTTGAGGGTTAGGTCGCACTCCACCTTCAGGAACACCCGCGGATGAATCCGTGAAAAGTTAACCAGCACATCCGACAATAATACCGTAGCCAGGTCTTCGGGCAGGCCAAAACGTACCTCACCCTCCAGTTCGGGCTGTTTGAACCGGTCCAGGGCTTCGCGGTGTAGCGCAAAAATCTGCCGGGCATATCCCAGAAAAATCTCTCCCTCATTGGTAAGCGAAAGAATTTTGCCCCGGTTGATGAGGGTCTTACCCAGAATCAGCTCAAGCTTAGCCAACTGCTGACTAACGGCCGATTGGGTTCGGTTGACCCGGTCGGCGGCTTTGGTGAAACTACCCGTTTCGGCTACGGCCAGAAAACACTGAAGTGTGACGGTATCCAGTGACATAGTCGGTATTGTTTGGGTGAAGTGTATGCGTGATGTCTAACTTAGGCAAAAATTTTCATGCGTCAAAAAGCGAGAAAATGGCCCAAAAACAGGCCCTGATCCATTTTAAACAAAGATATAAGTTTTTCTTATTTTCAAAATAAGAATTATTCGTTTTTCTGATATAAGAAACGCTTTTAGTTTTGGCCATTGATAATAGTAAATCTAATATTCAATGGCCTATCTTTCACAACCACTGGTACTTTACGTTTCACTTTTAGCTCTGCCCATTGCTGGCGCGCTCGTGAATGGGATTGGTTTTCGTGCCAACCCGCAGCGGGGGGCGCAGGCAACAACCGCAGCTATCTGGGCAAGTTGCTTACTGGCCATTGCCGGTTTGATTTTTGGTGATCAGTACGAGGGAGCAGCCATTTTTGGGATTCGGGCCGATGCCCTGTCGTGGATCATGGCAACCCTCATTTTGTTTGTGAGTGGTATTGTGCACCAATATTCGCAGCGGTACATGGCTGGCGACCGCCGGTACCAAGCCTTTTTCGTGCAGCTCTCGCTGCTGACAGCGGCCGCCCTGCTGATGGTCATGGCCGATCATGTCCTGTTGCTGCTGGCTGGCTGGGGACTGAGCAACGGCCTGCTGGTTCGGCTGATGATTCACAAAACAGGCTGGCGGGCATCGTACAATGCCGGTATGCTGGCCTTGCGGATGTTTTTTCTCGGTTTTCTGCTGCTGGCCTTTGCTCTTATACTCCTGGCCGACCTAAGTGGTAGTTACTCGCTCCGCGCTATTCTGGCGACGGGTGTCGATGTCAGCGCATCGCCCATGACAACGGTATTGATTCTGATCATGATGGCCGCCCTGATTCAGTCAGCCTTGCTGCCCTTCCATAAGTGGCTGACCAGTTCGCTCAACTCGCCCACGCCGGTATCAGCCCTGATGCACGCCGGCCTGATTAATGGGGGCGGATTTTTGCTGGCCCGGTTTGCGCCCCTGTACCTCCACCAGAATGGCTTACTGCTCGTTTTGTTCGGCATTGGCGTGCTCACCGCCCTGGTGGGTGCCATCTGGAAACTGATTCAGAGTGATATAAAGCGGATGCTGGCCTGCTCAACCATGAGTCAGATGGGCTTCATGGTCATGCAGTGCGGGCTGGGGCTGTTTCCGGCGGCTGTAGCGCACCTTTGCTGGCACGGCCTGTTCAAAGCCTTCCTGTTTCTGAGTGTTGGTTCGGCGGTTAGTGAGAAACGTCAGTTGGCGGCTTTCCGGCCGGGTACACCCATGCAGTTTGTGCTGGCTTGCGTAGCGGGCCTGGCGGGTGTGGTTGGGTTTGCGTACATGAGCAACAAGCCCCTGCCGATAGCCGGGCAACCCCTCGATTCAACAGTAGTACTGCTTGGTTTTGCCTTCATGGCGGCCACGCAAATTGCCCAAACGGTGCTGCAAACGGGTAAGCCCCTCGTGCGGCTGGTACCGGCCCTAGTGCTGGCGTTGCTGGCGGGTGGCTTGTACGGCCTCAGCGTACACGGTATCGAAACGGTACTGGCTCCGTTGGCTATTGCCGAACCGCAGCCGCTCCACGGCGTTCACCTGCTGGCGTTGTCGACGATGCTGCTAATCTGGGTCGGTATGAACCTGAACCTGCTGACCGAGCTGCAAAATACCCGGCTCTGGCGCAGTCTGTACGTGGCGGCCCTCAACGGAAGTCAGCCCGACGCCAATACCACCACGCCTATTCGCACTACTTACCACGTTTAAAGTTCACCATTCTCTCCCGTCTTTTCCCTCATTCAATACGTAGCAACCTATGCAATCGACAATAGCTTATTCCCGCCCTGTTGCCCCTGCCGTTTCTAAGCGCGCTCAAATTCAGGATGCCGTAAGCCGGGCTGGTCGGGTTTTGGCACCGGTATGGCCTCTCAAAACGTTTATTGCCTGTAATCCGCTGCAGGGGCTGGAGTCGATGCCCTTTGAGCAGGCATTACGCGAAGGGACGCGGCTGTTTGGTTTACCCGAAATAAGCCCGGCGCTCGAAGCCGTAAACCGGCAGTTGATCAAGTGGGGGCATGTGTTTCTCGACGAAGGACAGGCAACCATTCCGATGCCCAACCGGCATTTGGGCTTTTACGCGGCCTGGCGGCAACTGGCGTTTCTGGACGATGAGCTGCATGGATTCGACGACGACCGCCGGGAATGGCTGAAGGCCCTGCCCGAGGCACCGGAAGATGCCATCCTGCTCTGCCTGGAAGCACTGGGGGTAATAGAGGAGGAGCATGTGCCGTTTTTGTCGCAGTCACTGGCGTATTTGCCGGGCTGGTCGGGTTACGTGAAATGGCGCACGGAGTGGCAAACGCCCCCGGCCGTGAACCCGAACCCCATTACTATGACTGATTGGCTGGCGGTGCGGCTCGCCATCACCTCGATGCTCTGGCCCGATGCGTACCAGCCGACGATTCGGCAGGCGCTGTCGCCTGTGGCAACCGAAAAGGTGGAAAAAACGATGATCCAGTTGGAGCAGTCAGAAGCTGTTTACCGTCGGCAATTGCTTACCCAACTCTTGCCGCAGGCCCGGCAGCTGGGTGTAGCCGAGCAACGTCCCGATGCCCAACTGGTGTTCTGTATCGACGTCCGTTCGGAGCCGTTTCGGCGTCGGCTGGAGGCCCAGGGCCGTTACGAAACGTTTGGCTTTGCGGGCTTCTTTGGGCTACCGATTCGGGTGCACCACCATGCCGACCCCGAAGCGCACGATGCCTGCCCGGTATTGCTCAAGCCCCGCCACGAGGTGCATGAAACGCCTTTGGCCGACGAAGCGCAGCTACAGCGCTTTCAAACGGGCGGTCGGGTTCTGAAAGGTCTGAAAGCAACGTACAACGCACTCAAATACAACTTTGCCACGCCCTTTGCGCTCGTCGAGACGCTGGGTGCGGCTTGTGGCCTGCTGATGCTCGGCCGAACGCTGGCCCCGGTGTCGAGCCAGCGGTTACGGGAGTCGCTGACCGGGGCTATCCAGCCCGAAATCCCCACGAAGCCTGACTGCTGTGCTACGCCGGCGGGTATTTCGGCCGCTGAGCAGGCTACCTATGCCGAAACCGCCCTGCGACTCATGGGTCTGACAACCGGGTTTGGCAAGTTGGTTGTGTTCTGCGGGCATGGTAGCACTACTCAGAATAACGCCTACGCGTCGGCCCTCGATTGCGGTGCCTGTGGAGGTAATCATGGTGGCCCTAACGCCCAACTGATGGCCCAGATTCTGAACACGCCTTCGGTGCGGCAGAAACTGGCCCAAAACGGAATCGAAATCCCGACGGATACGGTTTTCATGGCGGCCGAACACAACACCACAACCGACGAGGTAACTCTCTACGACGAACCTCTGGCGACTACGAACGCGTCGAAATTGCAGGGCTTGCAAACGGCACTGGTGGCGGCACGCCGGAGCAATAGCGCCAACCGGTACAATACCTTTGGGCGGTCGTCCGAGGGAGTCGATACGGTTGGGGCTACCGTACGGCGCAGTGCCGACTGGGCCGAGGTACGGCCCGAATGGGGGCTGGCTCGTAATGCGGCCTTTATTGTAGGGCCCCGCCAGCTTACGCGTCAGGTTGATCTGGAAGGCCGCTGTTTCCTGCACTCGTATGAGTGGGAAAGCGATGTGGAGAGCAAGCTGCTGGAGACGATTCTGACGGCCCCGATGGTGGTGGCTCAGTGGATTAATAACCAGTACCTGTTTTCGACGCTCGATAACGTAGCCTACGGTAGCGGGAGCAAAGTGACGCATAACGTGGCTGGCAAGCTGGGTGTCATGCAGGGCAACGCCAGCGACTTGATGCACGGGTTGCCGCTCCAGTCGGTATTCGCTAGCGACGAAACCCGCTATCACGAGCCACAGCGACTGCTTACGGTGGTGTACGCACCCCGCTACCGAATCGACCAGATTATTGAGCGTCAACCCGTGCTGCAAACCCTGTTTTTCAACGGCTGGGTGAAACTTGTAGCCATCGAACCCACCGATAACCGGGCGTACCGGCTCGATGTGAGCGGGATCTGGCAGCGATTGGCTTTTTAACCCAACGATTCGGAATCAACCTCTTTCCATACGTAAAACCCCGTCGGCCTCAAGCCGACGGGGTTTTTGTTTTGCCTTTACCTACATGCAACGCATCGACAGATAGGATTTCATTGAAAATTATATCGCACGCGATTTAAATAGTTGTACCTTTGTATCGCACGCGATATAAATAGGCGAATGATTACTCAGATTCTACAAACCCCCAATCAAAAGACAGGTCTTTTGCAGACCATTTTCCGGTTGTTACTGGGCGCTAACCTGCTGTTTGCAGGTATTGGGCACCTGACCTGGGCCCGGACCGAATTTCTGGCACAGGTACCAACCTGGCTCCCGCTCAACGCCGATCTGGTCGTGGTACTGTCGGGGGTAGTCGAGATTGGGTTGGGTCTGTCGTTGCTGTTGCTGGGGCGTTACAAGGTCTGGGTCGGGTGGGCGACGGCCCTATTTTTTGTGCTCATTTTTCCCGGCAACATTTCGCAGTACGTCAACCGAGTCGATGCATTCAATCTCAATTCGGATACCGCCCGACTGGTGCGGCTGTTTTTTCAGCCTGTGCTGGTTGCCTGGGCCTTGTGGAGCACCGGAGCCTGGCGGGCGTACCGAAAGGGTCAGTTGTTTTAACCGATACGAACTATGCACAACGCTGAATTTTATGGGCTGACGGCCCAAACTCTGCAAGGCAAGCCCGTGAGTATGGAGGCTTTTGCCGGTAAAACTCTTCTGATTGTTAATACGGCCAGTAAATGCGGACTGGCTCCACAACTGGAGGGGCTCGAAAATCTGTATCAGAAGTACAAGGATAAGGGTCTGGTGATTCTGGGGTTTCCGTGTAATCAGTTTGGAAATCAGGAACCCGGCAGCGAAAAAAGCATTACCGAAGGATGCCTGATTAACTACGGGGTCACTTTCCCGATGTTTAGTAAAGTTGACGTAAACGGCGCGAATACGCATCCGGTGTTCCGTTTTCTGAAAAACCGGCTGACGGGTTGGTTTGGTAGCCGTATCAAATGGAACTTTACCAAATTTCTCGTGGATAAAGAAGGGAACCCGGTTCGGCGATTTGCCCCGATTACCAGCCCCGACAAACTCGACCACTATCTGGCCCGGCTACTGGTCTGATGCGTCGCCGGAGCGGGGTCATGTTGTACGTATTATGGCTACAGAACACTTAAAGCTCGAAAATCAGCTCTGTTTTCCGGTCTATGCCGTTTCGCGGCTCATCACCCGTGCGTATCAGCCGTTTCTTGACGAACTGGGCATCACGTATCCGCAGTATCTGGCGTTGCTGGTTTTGTGGGAAAAAGACAACGTGACGGTCAATGATATTCGCCAGAAACTCGTGCTGAATACCAATACCGTGACGCCTTTGCTCAAGCGTCTGGAAACAATGGGGCTGATCCGGCGTAGTAAATCGACCCAGGATGAGCGCAAAGTGCTGGTGGAGTTGACGCCTGAGGGCCGGGCTCTCGAAAGCCGGGCGGCTACCATTCCCGAACGGCTGGTGGGTAGCCTGAGTACTACCGATCTGAGTGTTGACGAGTGGATGGATTTAAAAGCCAAACTCGACCGGGTACTGACGTCGCTGGGGTCGCAACAGAACCCGACAGACCTGGGTCTGGACTAAACGAAATTGGGTACTAAAAAGCCCCGGCTCATGAGCCGGGGCTTTTTTAGTTACGTCACGCCCTGATTTACTGACGGACGATCTTCACCGTCTGGGTCCGTGTTGGTGTGCTCACCCGGAGTACGTACATACCCGCCGACGCACCAACCCGCACCCGCGTAGTGGCTTCGCCCTGGCTGGCTGTTGCCTGCTGCTGGCTCACCAAATGGCCTTGTGCATCAGCTACTTCCAGCGAGAGGGCTTCGCTACCGGCACCGGCTATCCGCACGGCTACCCACTCGGCAGTGGTGGGGTTGCCCAGTACCGTTACTTCCAGCGGAGCGTCTTCGGCCCGCGCAATCCGGGCGGTACCTGTACAAAACTGCTTGAAGTTAAAGCTAAACGTATTGCTCGTAACGCCGTTTTGGGTAACCCGCAGGTTGAGCGGACCAATGTCAGAAGCCGGGTTGTTCACGGCCCGAATCAGGTCGGGGTTGTCGAGTACCCGCAGACAGTTGTTGGGGTCGGCATTGCTCAAACCTACCAGATTGGCGTAGCTGATGGGCGAACCGTTGCCACCGCTCGTCAGAATCCGGAATGAGCCCGTCTGGCAGTTGACTTCGGTTACACCCGTTACCTGCAAGGCGCTGCCCAGGGTAGCCGTTGGGCTGCCGCAACTGGTAGTGCTTGCAGGGGGCTGGGGCGCTCCCGTGCAGAAGGCGGCAAAGTCGAACACAAACGCCTGACCCAACACGCCATTCTGCCGAATTTGTACCGTAATCGGCTTCGGATCGGCGCGCAGACCGGCTTCAATCACGTGATTTGTGTTGGTGGTCCAGCCCGTGATGCCAATGGAAAGGTACTCTACGGCCGATCCGTTACCACCCGTTGAACCGAAGACAATGGCTCCCGTGCTACAGTTGTAGCTCACCACAGTGGCTGACAACAGCCCGCCTGTAGGTGGTGGGGTACTTGTCTGGCTACCCACAGGGCTCACCGTCAGCACAAAGCTGGTGCTGCTGCTGAGGCCGCCCGGATCGGTGGCGGTGAGCGTAATGGTGCTCACACCCGACGCTGACGGTGTACCGGTGATAAACGTACCGATCAGGTTCAGACCAGCTGGTACGCCCGAGCCCGACAGGGTTATCTGGCCCGGAGTCTGGGCGTCGGTGAAAACAGTACCCAGATTCAGGGTGTAGGGGACCCCAACCGTAGCCGATTGTGGGGGTACCGCGTTGACCAGTAGGGGCGGGGTATTGTTACCGCAGAACTGCCCAAAGTTGAAGATAAACGGCAGACCTTCTACGCCGTTTTGCCGCACCTGAATCGTGATCGGTTTCGGGTCGGCGCGCAAACCGGCCTCGATGAGCTGGTTCGGGTTGGTAGTCCAGCCTGTTACACCAATCGCGAAATACTCGATCACTCCGCCCGTGCTACCTACTGAGCCGAGTACAATTGCCCCGGTTTGGCAGTTGTAGCTCACCACGGTGCCGCCAAAAGGCTGACTGGCTGTGGTGATGATAAAGGTAGTGTTGACCGATAACCCGCCGGGGTCGGTGGCCGTCACCGTCACGGTGCTGGTACCCGATGTTGATACCAGACCGCTGATGGTGTTGCCGCTGAACGTGAGGTTCGGGGGCAGACCCGCCACCGACAGGGTGAGGCTGTTCGGCGTTTCGACGTCGGTAAATGTGTTGGCCGGTATCGTAAACGTGAACGCCTGACCTACTGTAGCCGACTGCGGAGGAATCGCATTGGCCACTGTAGGTGCACCGTTGGGTGCATTGTATTGGATGCTGAGTAGGTTCGAGGCCAGGTTTTGGTTACCGGCATTGTCCTGAGCCACACCGGGGGCCAGACTGACCGTAACCAGCCCGGTACCCGCCGGAACGATGCTCACCGTATAGGTACTGCCACTACCGGTCAGGGTCGACGCGGTGCCGTTGGTTACGCTGATTTCGGCCAGCGTAAGCCCCGTAACCGATTCATTAAAGGAGATGGTTACTGGAATGGGCGATACTTGGGTTGGATTGGTGGCTATCGTGCTGACGGTCACCGTGGGCTGATTCGAGTCGACCGTGAACGTATTTGTATTGCTGTCGACGCTCTGAATCTGATTGGTCAGTTGCGCCCTCGCCCGAACGGTATGCGACCCCTGAGAAAGCGGCACCGAGAGCGTGAACGTCCAGTTGCCTGCACCATTGGCGGTTGTGGTACCTGCCGTGCTGCCATCCACAATAACCGTGACGGTACTGTTAGCAGCGGCTGTTCCTGCAATGGCAGGCGTAGACGTGTTGATCAGGGCCCCGTTGGCCGGAGCCGACACGACTGGTGCTGGCGTAGTGAGCTGACCGGGTTGGGTGATCGTAACGCTCTGTGAGATTGTACAACCGTTAGGGTCCGTAATGAGCACATTGTACAGACCAGCCGCTAAACCCGAAATAGTGTTGGTACCATCGCCGGTTGGGTTGCCGGGTGTCCAGTCGTACATGTATGGACTACCCGCTCCGCCCGATACCGAAACCGAAGCGCGTCCATCGGTAGCCGCAAACGTCGAAACGTTTGTCTGGCTCACCCCAACGCTCAGCACCGGGGGCTGGCTGATGGTGAAGTTTCGGGTCAGCGTGCAGCCGTTAGCATCAGTAACGAGTACGCTGTAATTACCGGCGGTCAATCCGGTAGCGGTAGCCGCTGTGCCGCCCGACGGACTCCACAGATAGGTGTAACCACCCACACCCCCTGAAGGCGTTACCGAGGCTGACCCGGTTGACCCGCCATTGCAACTAACGTCTGTCTGGCTCGTAGTGGCTGCCAATAGCGGGGGCTGCGTGATGGTGAAACTCCGGGTGGCCGTGCAGCCATTGCCGCTGATAACCGTCACGCTGTAAATACCGGCGGTCAGGCCCGAAGCGGTTGGAGCAGAGCCGCCTGATGGTGCCCACATATAGGTATAAGGCCCCGGATTGCCTGATGCTGACACGGTAGCCGAGCCCGTGGCCCCGCCATTACAGCTCACATTGGTCTGGTTACCGCCTAATACCAGCGCGTTGGGCTGGGTAATGGTGAAGGTTTGCGTAGCCACACAACCGTTGGCATCGGTAACGGTCACGGTGTAGCTACCTGCCGCAAGGCCCGTAGCGGTTGCGCCATTACCACCCGAAGGTGCCCAACTGTAGGTGTATGGGCCTGAGTTACCTGATACCGATACGGCCGCCGTACCATTGGTCAAGCCGTTACAGGTAACATTGGTTTGGCTGGGTGTGATGCTAATAGCGGCCTGCTGGGTAATGGTAAACGTCTGTGTGGCAACACAGGCGTTGGCATCGGTAATGGTCACGGTATAGCTACCTGCCGCGAGGCCTGTAGCGGTTGCGCCATTACCACCCGAAGGTGCCCAACTGTAGGTGTAACCGCCCGCGCCCCCTGATACCGATACTGAAGCTACTCCTGTATTACCACCATTGCAGTTGACATTGGTTTGGCTGGTTGTTACGGTCAGTGCAGGTGGTTGCGTAATGGTAAAGCTGCGCGTAGCCACACAACCGTTGGCATCGGTCACGGTCACGGTATAGCTACCTGCCGCAAGGCCTGTAGCGGTTGCGCCATTACCGCCCGATGGTGCCCAACTGTAGGTGTAACTACCTGTGCCCCCTGAAGGCGTTACCGTAGCTGATCCCGTAGCGCCACCATTGCAGCTAACGTTGGTTTGCGAATAGGTATTGATGACTAGCGTAGGCGGTTGCGTAATAGTGAAGCTGCGCGTGGTTGTACACGCGTTGGCATCGGTTACCGTTACAGTGTACGTTCCGGCTACCAGACCCGTAGCGGTAGCATTTGTGCCACCCGATGGTGCCCAGCTGTAGGTGTAACCGCCCGCGCCCCCTGAGGGCGTTACCGTAGCTGATCCATTACTGCCGCCGTTGCAGCTAACATTGGTCTGGTTGCCACTTGATGCCAGCACAGGGGGTTGCGTGATGGTGAAACTCCGGGTGGTTGTACACGCGTTGGCATCGGTTATTGTTACAGTGTACGTTCCGGCTACCAGACCCGTAGCGGTAGCATTTGTGCCGCCCGAAGGAGCCCAACTGTAGGTGTAACCGCCCGCACCCCCTGAAGGTGTTACCGAAGCTGATCCGTTTGACCCGCCATTACAGCTAACGTTAGTTTGCGAGAAGTTGCTGACAGCCAGTGCGGGTGGTTGCGTAATGGTAAAGCTTCGGGTGGTTGTACACGCGTTGGCATCGGTTACCGTTACAGTGTACGTTCCGGCTACCAGACCCGTAGCGGTAGCATTTGTGCCACCCGAGGGAGCCCAGCTGTAGGTGTAACCGCCCGCACCCCCTGAAGGTGTTACCGTAGCTGTGCCGGTATTGCTACCATTGCAGCTGACGTTAGTTTGGGAGAAATTGCTAATAGCCAGTACGGGTGGTTGCGTGATGTTGAAGCTGCGCGTGGTTGTACACGCGTTGGCATCGGTAACGGTCACAGTGTAGCTCCCTGCCGCAAGGCCCGTAGCGGCAGCATTTGTGCCACCCGAGGGAGCCCAACTGTAGGTGTACCCACCCACGCCCCCTGAGGGCGTTACTGAAGCTGAGCCATTGCTGCCACCGTTGCAGCTAACATTGGTTTGCGAAAAGGTATTGATGACTAGCGTAGGCGGTTGCGTGACAGTACCTACAGCTGTAGCAGTTGTGCCCTGACCGTCGGTCACAGTGATAGTATAACTGCCTGCGGCTAAGCCGGTAATGGTGGTAGTGCCGTCGCCGGATGGGCTACCGGGTGTCCAGTTATATGTGAAAGGGCCAACTCCGCCACTGACTGAAGCCACCAAAGATCCATTTGCCCCTCCGTTACAGCTGACATTTGTAGTTTGAATAATGGTAGCTGCCAAAGCTACCGGCGTTGTGAAAGTCAGCGATGACCCGTAGCTTGGACCAGCACTATTAATAGCATAAGCGCGTACCGTATAAAGGGTATTGGCCGATAGTCCGGTGGCTGTTACTGAGAATGCGCCCGTGCCAGTTCCACCTGTTACTTTCGTGTTGGCAGTAGTGGGCGTACCGGTGCCAGCTACGTAAACGACTCCGCGCTCTGTAATAGCACCTCCGCCATCGTTGGTGACATTACCGCCGAGAGTGGCCCGGTTGGGTCGTATTTCGCTTGGAGCGGTGGTAGTCACGGTAGCCAGGGTAGCTGGTAGTTGTACCACCAACGGCGTATTGCCCGTGCAGGGTCCTACTACACCTGATGTTTCGGCTAACCAGCCGGTAGTGGGAGGCAAGCTGCCCGTTGAGGTGTTTGACAGGTAGGGTTGACCGTCGAAACTAAGGACCCAGACGGACGCCGAGGTCAGGTAGGATAAACTGATTTCAACGCCTGCGTACGTTTGCCCGTTGAGAATGACACTACTCGTGGCTGTATAGGACGGCCGGTTTGATCCCTCGAAATTGGTTGTGCTGAGATTTAATGTAACGGCTTGCGCAAGACAAGCCCCCGATACAGTAACCGAACTGGGTGGGCTTTGGGCACGAACAGCCTGCCCGAAGCTCGCCAGCAGCACGACCACCAGAAAAAACAACTTTAGCGAGTGAAGTTGCACGCGTAGGCGCAGAGCTTCTGGCCGATGTGGTAGAGAAAGTCGCATGATTGAGTTAAAGCTAAGGTTCAAAGAAAGGTTGAGTAACAAGGGTAGGAAGTAAGCTGGTGTTAATTGCGTTTTACGGCAAAATTGCCCGTCATGAGAGACCACCAGCATACTTCGCCGTACGACTTAATTACGCGCTGGAAAAATGCCCTCCATGCAGATGATAAAGTTGATGCCCAGATAGGGCTGCATATTGTTGTGGGGCTGCGAGCCGCCAACAACCGACATTGAATTTGTGCCTAATGGTACGGCTGAATCCAGTGTGCTTCTGTACTCGGGATCGAGTGAGCCCGTGGCGGCCAGGAAAGCATTGGCGGGTGCTGCAGTATTACCTGTTTGAGACGACGCATTCAATGAATGATTATGCGCTGGCATTTCAGTACTAATCAGGGTATGCGTTGGAGTACCAGCCATTTGGCCTAAATTGACTGCGGGTAAACCAGGCCCTTGACCAGTACCAACCGGCACTCGGCCACGTAAATCTGGGAGAGCAAAGGTGGTCTGGCCATTTCCCCCATAGGTGGTACCCAAAAGCGAGAAGAGGGCTGTATTTTGGGCAATCGATAGAATCTGCCCATTACAGAACGCCCAGCTTCGAGGAGCGAAGTTGCCCGCGAACATGATGATTTGAGCTATGTATCCTTCCATGTGTAAAAAGAGATTTTGAATTAGTTGTAAACTGTAAAGCAGCCCGTGAACTGCTTGAGGTGGTCAATTGGTAATCAGGTAAATAGTGAGTAAGCAAGTACCAAATGGGGCAATTTCGTAGGGGTCTTGTCCTGAAATTGATAGCCCCTGATACAGGCTAACACACAAACACGATCAGGCCTAATTCCTTGACGGATAGATTCCTGTGGTACAGATGATGAAGTTCATTCCCAGATAAGGCTGCATATTGTTGTGGGGCTGCGAGCCGCCAACAACCGACATTGAATTTGTGCCTAATGGTACGGCTGAATCTAGTGTGCTTCTGTACTCGGGATCGAGTGAGCCCGTGGCGGCCAGGAAAGCATTAGCGGGTGCTGCAGTATTACCTGCTTGAGACGATGCATTCAATGAATGATTATGCGCTGGCATTTCAGTACTAATCAGGGTATGCGTCGGAGCTCCCCCTTGTCCCCCCCAATTAATATTAGGTAAGCCTGGGCCTTGACCAACACCAATTGGAGCGCGGCCGCGTAGATCAGGTAAGCCAAAGGTTGTTTGACCATTTCCCCCATAGGTGGTTCCGATAAGCGAGAAGAGGGCCGTGTTTTGGGTAATCGCCAAAATCTGCCCCTGGCAGAACGCCCAGCCTCGAGGGGCGAAGTTGCCCGCGAACATGATGATTTGGGCGAGGTAAGGTTCCATAAATTAATACGGTTTGGATGTACACTAATGATTTAAGCGGCCCGGCACCGAATGCCAAGGCGTTGTTCTACACGCATCACTTCGCGGTCGGGCAGATCGTCGTTCGGTAAACAAAAGAACCCTTTCAGATTACGGGCGTGCTTTGCTGTGATACCATCAAGGGTTTTCAGGGGGTTGAAGTTGATGTAGATTTCCCGCAGGCTGGTTAGCTCCCGAACAGGAGCCAATGAATCAATCTGGTTAAACTGTGCATACAGTTGCTCCAGTTTCTTGAGGGATTCGATGCCGGTTAGGCTCCTGATCGAGTTGTTGTTAACAAACAGGCTCCGCAGTTTGAGTAATGTGGCCAGTTCGGTAACAGACCCTAACTGATGGTGGGTGAGCACCACAATTTCCAGATTACTCATACCCTGCAGACCTGAACAATCGGTTAGTTCAAACGGCATATTTGGGTAAGGAGCCCGTGGGCCGGTGAACCGGATGGCCGGAATTTGCCAGAGGTATTCTAATTCTTCGGCCATGGGGTGAGCTGAATGTTGCAGGACGGCCGTCTGGAATGCCGACCGCCATGCGGGCGTCAGGCCAAGCCACCACGTCAGGCGTTTGGCGTGCGTATCGGCCACAGCAGGTACTGGCTTCGAGGCTACTTCGGGGTCAATAACCATAAAAACGAAAAAAAGGAAAGCAAATAGAAACAGGCTTAGGCTACGGTTGACTCAGTCTGCTGGATAGCTGGAGACTGACTAAGTGAATGTATAATGAATACGCAGTACTGGACATTAGATGTTGGCCGTTAGACCTCCCTACAGAATGGTAGTAAGTCTAACGTCTAATGTCTGAAGTCCGAATGTCCGGTACTGAACAGTATACATTTGCTTTTTGACTCAGTACGTATAGCGAGCAATCGTAAACGCGTGCGTCTTGAGGTCAAGGCTAAGTTGGGCCTTGCTGCCGGCAATCAGTAGCGTACTGGTCACTTTATCATCGACGGCGTTCAGACGGGCGAGGGCCTGCCACGTCAATTGGATATCCGACACCATTAGCTTACCCGAGTACGTGCCAAATGCACTGGATGGCGTAGCATCGAAAAAAGCCGCCGAATTTGCTATCGGTTGACCATGCCCAAGAAGTTGGCCCGTAAGTTCGAGTTGCTGAGCGGCAATTTGCCGAAGAGCCTGAGGGGGCGTGTAAGCTGGATTGTACCCGTGGATGATCTGGATACTTTGTACCGTTCCGAGCTGACCGTTCCGAATCTGGGTCGCGGCATTTCGGGTTGATTCTGAAGTCAGTGCTGATTGAGCACTACTGGTGACCGAGGATGCCAGTACAGAGGAAAGAGGGAGTAACGGGATAGCAAACCCGGCCGAAAGTTGACGAAGAAATAGACGTCTTTGCATGTAAATGAGCGGCTTAAGGTGAGAAGGAAATGACGATAAACTGTTTGTTGAGTGGAAGCTAAATGACCACAGGCGCCAACCAGCGTATAGGCCAGTAAAATTGATGATTATATGATATATGTACAACTTTAGTGGATGTACGGCTAAAGATTTTTCAAAAACAGGTGACTTGTTTCTACGTGCCTCCGTGCTTCTGAGGCCTCAGCCAGTGCAGCATATTCGGAAACCCGACTTCGGGCCGGTTAGGGTCAGGGTTATGGGCCAATCCCATCCAGACCAGGAGCGGCAAACCAATGTATTGTCCCGTTGTAAAATGGTCGATCAGCCATTGGCTGTTGCCATTGTACCCATTTGGGTGAAAGACGATGTCGGGCGGTAAGTTCAGGTGCAGAGCGGCTGCATAGCTCCAGAGCAATACGGCCATTTCGTCGCCCGCCTTGTCGGGGTGATTATCGGTAATATTACCCCCTAAATGAGGCCGGTCTTCGGGTGTACAGACGGCAATGTGCCCTGCTTCGTGCAAAACATCACCGGGGTAGAGAAGCTTTTCCTGGTCAATCAGGATGGTACCATTCTGAATGAGTAACCCCGGCAAAAACGTGGGGCCTTGCAAGGTTTCGTATCGGGTTTGTATGCCAATCTGATCCAGGAAATGGCAAATTGGTTCGATATACTGAACAGACATTACGGTACAGTGCAAAGGGTTGACGATGCAGTTAATCTGGTTCACAAATCCAGATTACCAGAAAGGCATGCGTACAAAAGCGGAGTGGATAGGGGAGAGTCGAATAACGGATGGGCACGTTACCAAACTAGCAGTGCAACTTACACTATTCCCCTAGTCTTTGTCAAGAAGATACTGTTTGCCGGTGGGTATTTTTAGTTGCCCCCAATCAGTAAGGGGCATCCACAATTCAGTCGCCCAAACTGACAACCGATACCTTTTGGGCTTCTACAGCCGTTGGATCAATCTCAACTTTGGGTTACGATACGGTCGGCCTCGGCCTTCCTCTATCCATACACTACAAACATTCACTTTTTGTAAACGACAAAGACATGAAATGCGTGACAATTGTCCTGCTATCTGGCCTGTTCGCCCTGGCTGCTTGCCAGACCGATCCGGTTCCGGGGCCCAAGGGAGACACAGGGGCACAGGGCCCTAAAGGGGATGCCGGCGCACAAGGCCCCAAGGGTGATCCGGGATCGCCCGGTCAGCCGGGAGCACCGGGGCAGCCTGGCGAACCGGGCACGGCAAATGCCTGGAGTTATATCTACCCCAACGAAGTGTTTCGGCCGTTGGGAACGCCCGAGTATAGCTCCATAACTAAAATGTACACATCCAGGGGCTTCCGGCAGTTTACGCCAGAGAAGTATGCCGAAGTGGCTGATAAAGGGGTGGTACTCGTGTACCTGCGCGACGGCCTCAATGCCTGGACACTCACCAGTATTCAATCGATGTACCTCAGCGCTATACCCACCGATCCGCCGAGCGTCGTCGAAACCTCGGCCCGGAACTTTCCCGACCGGGTGCAGGTAACGGCCAAACTGACGACGATCAATGAGGGGTCGACGATTCTGACCACGTACAAGGCCGATGTGAAGATTATTCTAATTGCGCCCACGCACGTAATCATCAATCAGGTTCGTAACGGGCGGCTCGACCTGACCGATTGTGCGGCTGTGGAGCGGTATTTGAAGCTGTAGCCCTGTGCGCCAGTAATTTTCCATCATTCACAAAAACATGAGTTATCCCGGATTTTAAGGTCTTGGTGTTTTTGGTTCAATGCCCCGTTAGGGGCCGAACATCGGTAGCCAACCGGAATATGGACCCAGTACCAGAGCCCCGAAGGGGCGTAACCTTAAACAAGTTACGCCCCTTCGGGGCTCTGGTGTTCCGATAAGACGTCTTTTCTACCAATATTGGGCCCCTAACGGGGCGTTCGGGTAAGAAAATTCTCCTAACCTAAAATCCGGGATGACTCATGTTGTGTAACCTACTTCACCGCCAGATTAGCGGTTTCGGTCTGGTACAGGTATCGGTACTCGATCAGGTCGGCCACGAGACCTGTCCAGCCGGTTTGGTGAGCCGCCCCAAGACCCGCCCCCACATCCCCGTGGAAGTACTCGAAAAACAGGTACAGGTCGCGGAAATAAGGGTCTTTCTGGAATTTCTCTTCGTTGCCGAATGCCGGAATAAGCCCCGTTTTTTCGTCGCGCCGGAAAATATTGATGAGCCGCTCCGCCACCTGAACGGCGGCTTCTTTGATGCTCATCACCTGCCCCGAATGGGTGGGATATTCAATCTCGAAATCGTCGCCGTAATACTGGTAAAACTTCAGGAGCGAGTCGATCAGCAGGAAGTTGACCGGGAACCAGACCGGCCCGCGCCAGTTGGAGTTACCGCCGAAAATGCTTGCTTCTGACTCGGCCGGAACGTACTTAACCTGGAACATCTCGCCGTTGAGCACAAACTGGTACGGGTGCTGCTCGTGGTATTTCGACAGGGCCCGGATACCGTAATCCGACAGAAACTCGGTCTCATCGAACATCCGTTTCAGCAGCATTTTCATGCGGTGCCCCCGGAGCAGCGACAGTAGGTGCGTTTCGCCTTTACCCGGCTCGTGCCACCGCGATACGAGCGAGGCCAGGTCGGGCCGGTTTTTGAGCACCCACTCCACCCGGCGCTTAAAGTCCGGGAGTTTGTTCAGGAGGTCTTCATCAAGAACCTCCACCGCAAACAGAGGGATAAGACCCACCATCGACCGGATTTTGAGCAGCCGGGCGTTGTTATCGGGGGTGTGCAGTACGTCGTAATAGAACTGATCCACCTCGTCCCACAGGCTGATGTGCTCCTTGCCGAGGTTATTCATGGCGGCTGCGATGTGCAGAAAATGCTCGAAGAACTTGCTCGCCATGTCCTGATACGATGGCCGGGTTAGGGCTATTTCGCACGAAATCCGAAGCATGTTGAGGGTGTACATGGCCATCCAGCCGGTACCATCGGCCTGCTCAATGCGCCCACCCATTGGCAGCGGTTGCGACCGGTCGAAGACCCCGATGTTGTCGAGGCCGAGGAAGCCCCCGCCAAAAATATTGTTGCCTGCTACATCTTTCCGGTTTACCCACCACGTAAAGTTGAGCAGTAGCTTATGAAACACCCGCTCCAGAAAGTCAACGTCGCCCACGCCGTTCATCTGCCGGTCAATCTCGTACACTTTCCAGGTGGCCCAAGCGTGTACGGGTGGGTTTACGTCCGAGAAGTTCCACTCGTAAGCGGGGATCTGCCCGTTGGGGTGCATGTAGTACTCCCGCAGGATAACGGCCAGTTGCCGCTTGGCAAAGTGGGGGTCGAGCCGGGCGAGGGTAAGCGTATGAAACGCCAGGTCCCAAGCCGCAAACCACGGGTATTCCCACTTATCGGGCATACTCAGAATATTGGCCGTGTACATGTGCCGCCAGGTCTCATTGCGGGCATATACCCGCCCCTGAAACGGCACCGGCATTTTTGGGTCGCCTTTAAGCCACTCGTCAACGTTATAATAGTAGAACTGCTTGTTCCAGAGCATGCCCGCATAGGCCTGCCGCTGAATGTTCAGTAGTTCGGGGGTGTCAACGTTTTGTTGGAGGTGGTCGAAGAAGGCATCGGCCTCATCCTGACGGACTTCGAATACCTGATCGAAATCGGCAAAAGGCTGACTCAGGTGGGTATTGTCGCTGAATCGCAGCCGCACCGTCAGCGACTCGCCGGGGGCTACCGTGCGGGTGTACTGAGCCGAGGCTTTCGTCCCGATCTTGTTCGGATTGATGGCGTCGGCCTGACCGCCAACAACGTAGTTATTGATTCCGTCTTTCGGAAAAGCCGTCGAGTTAGGGCGGCCGTAGAGACGTTCGGTATTGGTTTCGTTTTCGCAGAACAGCAGGTCGTCGGCCCCTTCGCAATAGAGCTTAAATTTGCCCAATTGCTTGTGGTTCACCTCGATCTGACTGTTGGCAATGCCGTTGAGCATGGGCCGGCTATTGTACTGCTCGTACCCCCACGACCAGGTGTTGCGAAACCAGATGGTGGGTAACAACGTGAGCGGGGCCGGTTCGGCACCCCGGTTGTGGGCCGTGATTTTAACGAGCCAGTCGTTTTGGTCGGCTTTGGCGTACTCGATAAACACATCGAAGTACTCGTCCTGATCGAAAATGCCGGTGTCAATCAGTTCAAACTCGGGGTCATGGCGCGACCGGCGCATGGTTTCGATCACGAGCTGATTGTACGGAAACTCCCGCTGCGGATACTTGTACAGCATCTTCATGTAGGAGTGCGTGGGCGTGCTGTCGAGGTAGTAGTACAGCTCCTTCACGTCTTCGCCGTGGTTGCCCTCAGGGCCCGCCAGTCCGAAGAAACGCTCTTTCAGAATATTGTCGCGGTGGTTCCAGAGGGCCAGGGCAAAACAAACGTGGCCTTTGTTGTCTGAAATACCGCCGATTCCTTCTTCGCCCCAGCGGTAAGCGCGGGAGCGGGCCATGTCGTGCGTGACATTGTTCCAGGCATCGCCATACGGGCTATAATCTTCGCGGACAGTACCCCAGGCCCGGTCGGAGAGATAAGGGCCCCATTTTTTCCAGCCCTTGTTATCGGGCCTGTCATATATGCGTAGTTTTTCAGCGTCAGCGCTCATAGAAAGAAATTCAACGGGTTACGCTCGTGCTCTTCTCGGTGGTCGAAGCATCAAAGATACAACCCTTACCCAACAACGCGCCCGGAACAAAGGCAGAAGCGCTGTTTTTTGCTTAAATGGGCTTGGTTAACAGCTTTTTATGCAATTCATTAGCCGATTTGTCTAACGGCGTGGACATTAGCTTTCCAGATTAATTATCTTTGTATTGGTGCCCTACGCTCATTTTTACGGTCTCTTTTCGTTATCAAAGATGAGCAGGGGAAGCCTTGTCAGAATTGGATTTCCATTAAAATTTGGACCTTGAAAAGACGTAACGCGTTAAAAATGGTGGCCACTGCGGTGGGTGGTCTTGCCGTTCTGCCCAGCTGGGCTACCCGCTGGACACCCGAATCGCTCCGGGCTACGGGCCCGATGGGTGGGCTTATTTCCTCAGCGGAAACAAACTTGCTGGCCGAACTGGTCGAAACCATCATTCCGGCTACCCCCGCCACCGACCCGTCGAAAGGCGAAATTCCGGGGGCCAAAGCCCTGAACGTACACCAGTTTGTCCAAAAAATGGTGGCCGACTGCTACGATAAAGCTGCGCAGGATACCTTTCGGAAAGGCTTTACGGCTCTGGATGAGGTAGCGAAAGCAACGGGCGGAAAATCATTTCTGGAAACCGACGCGGCTGGGCGGCTCAATGTGCTCAAACAAATGCAGCAATCGACCGTGCCGGGGCAGAAAGAGTTCCTGTCGCTCGTGAAAAACCTGACCATTCGGGGCTACATGAATTCCGAGTACGTTATGACCAATTTAACCCACTACGAAATGGTGCCCGGCCGCTATAAAGGCTGCGTGCCCGTGGCTGGCTAAACAACACCGGTTTGGGCCTCGCTGCCCAGACCCGAACCCAAAACAGTTCAGGAAATACAAACGGGGGTTACGGGTGGGCTGAAAAGGTTGCCTACCTGTACAGAAACTCCCCACATAGGCTATCATGTCATACTTCAATATTGATGCAGCTGCGCAAAATACCTACGATGCCATTGTGGTAGGATCGGGGATTAGTGGCGGATGGGCTGCCAAAGAACTTACCGGCAAAGGCTTGCGGACACTCGTGCTCGAACGGGGTCGGGATGTGCGGCACGTGACCGACTACCCCACCACCATGATGCAGCCTTGGGAGTTTGAACACCGGGGGCAGTTGCCCAAAGAGGTGCGCGACGCTAACCCGATTATCAGTAAGTGTTACGCGTTTTATGAGGGTACCCAGCATTTCTTTGTGAAAGATGCCGAGCACCCCTACGTGCAGGAGAAACCCTTCGACTGGATTCGGGGCTATCAGGTGGGCGGTAAGTCGCTCATGTGGGCGCGGCAGACCCAGCGGTGGAGCGACTTTGACTTTGACGGCCCCGCCCGCGATGGATTCGCGGTCGACTGGCCTATCCGGTATAAAGATATTGCCCCCTGGTACAGCTACGTCGAGAAGTTTGCCGGTATCTCGGGTAACAAAGACGGCCTGGCGAGCCTGCCCGATGGGGAGTTTCTGCCCCCGCACGAGTGGAACTGCGTGGAGAAACATTTTCAGCAGAAAATAGCGGGTAAGTACAAAGACCGGCACGTGATTATGGGCCGGGCTGCTCATATCACCCAGCCGCAGCCCATTCATTTGCAGCAGGGCCGGGCGCAGTGCCAGCACCGCACTATTTGTGAGCGCGGCTGCCCCTACGGCGGCTATTTCAGCAGCAACTCCAGCACGATTCCGTGGGCCATGCGTACCGGCAAAATGACCCTGCGGCCGCATTCGGTGGTGCATTCAATTATCTACGACGAGGCTAAAAAACGGGCCGTCGGTGTGCGGGTGATTGATGCGCAAACGAAGCAGATGCAGGAGTTTTACGCCAAAATCATTTTCCTCAATGCGGCCGCGCTGAACTCCAACCTGGTGTTGCTCAACTCGACTTCGAACCGGTTCCCCAACGGGCTGGGCAACGATAGCGGAGTATTGGGCAAGTACGTGGCTTTCCATAACTACCGGGCGGGTATCTCGGCGGAGTTCGACGGCAACCTCGATTCAACCACCGAAGGCCGCCGACCCAATAGCCCGTATATTCCCCGTTTCCGCAATTTGCTCAAACAGGAAACTGACTTCCTGCGGGGATACGCGGCCGGATTCAGTGCAGGCCGAATCTCGCGGGCCGATCAGAGTGGTTTAGGGGCCGACCTCAAGCAGGGCCTGCTTAACCCCAAACTGGGTGGCTGGTACGTGGGCTCGCACATGATGGGCGAAACCATCCCGAAAGAAACCAACTACGTAGCTCTCGACTCGTCGCTGAAAGACCCGTTCGGGATTCCGCAGTTGAAAATCGCCATTGACTACGACGCCAATGACGATAAGATGGTGAAAGACTACCAGGAGCAGATGACGGAGATGTTTACGGTGGCTGGTTTTACCAACATTCGGGTGCGCGACGACCACCGGAATCCGGGGCTGGATATTCACGAAATGGGTGGGGCTCGTATGGGCAACGATCCCAAAACGTCGATTCTGAACAAGTGGAATCAGGTGCATAGCTGCCCCAATGTATTTGTGACCGATGGCGCTTGCATGACTTCGACCTCGACCCAGAACCCCTCGCTCACGTACATGGCCCTGACCGCCCGCGCGGCCGACTACGCCGTGAAAATGATGAAGCAGAAGAGTCTGTAAAACGAAGTTCGGCCCTTGTGCCAGCCATTTCTGTAATTCATGTTGTCCAAACTAACATGAATTAAATTAGAACGCGGATGACACCGATTGAGCAGATATACGCTAATCTGCCTAATCGGTGTCATCCGCGTTCTAATTTGTTTTTGCTTAACGTGAATCACGTTAAGTGTCCGGTTTAAAATGGTTTAGCGTGTCAGATGTTCCGGTTTGCCCTTTCGGCGCGAAGCAGGCTCGCGAAAAGGCGAAATCCGCTCCTTGTGTCGGATAGCCCGCCAAAGGTCGGTCCAGAAAGCGGGAAAAACCGTAGCGCCAAAGCTGTAATAGGCTCCGTTGAAGGGTAGGCTTTGGGCCGAGTGAAAGGCGTACCGATACCCAACCTGCGTACTTAGACCTACCCAACGAGTGGCTTTCCATTGGCTGTAGAGGCCCACCTGAACGGGCACAAAAAAACCACTTTGGGTGCGCGGAGCCTCCTGATCGGTGCCGAGCGTGGTGGGCAGTGCTAAGGCTTTGCCCGCGCCAGCTTCAACCGGAGTGCTTAGAATCCAGCGTTTGTTATGAATCAGGTTGGGCCAGTAAAGCAGGCTCATAAACCACACATCGGTGCGGGTGTAATACCCCAAATTGACCCGCTGGAGGGCATCGCGACGCCAGTTGATGAGCCGCAACTGATTGGCGTACGTCAGCCAGTAATACCCTAACGTGAGGTGGTGGCGTTTGCGGCCAAACGTAATACCTGAGTTGATACCCCATACGTTGACCGGGTGCCGCATGATAAACGAGTTTCGGAAATCGAGGTTGAATGCCCAGGTAATAGCCGGGCGTGGCCGGGTACGGTTGCTGTCGGTGGGGGTATGCGTCAGGCTGTCGGGCATACTCTGTTCATCGCTCATGGCCGAAGCCGAGAACGAGACGAGCAGAACGACAAGCAGGAGGCAAAGACGCATAGGGTCGACGCAGCAAACGATTTAGTAACGGATTGGCAATATAATCCGTGTGTATACAACCGGATTTCGCTACAAAAAAGAGACTAAGGGGTTATCAATGAATGGTGTAACAATTATTGTGCCTTAAAAATCTCCGTACAAAATAACTGTCCAGTACAGAGCTATACAATCGCTCCATACTGGACAGTTCACGCAAATTAATACATGTAAAACCCAGCCCTGCTGACAGCCTTGAGCTATTTCAGGTGTTGCGCCAGATAATCAGTGTATTGCTGGTGCAGCAGCACATACGAAGCACCGTTGTAAGCTACGCCGTGGGCACCCGGCGGATAAATACGCAGGTCGGCATCCTTACCTTCGTCTTCGAGGGCATTCATCAGCTGGAACGTGTTCCGAACGTGCACGTTTTCGTCCATGGTTGAGTGGGCCACAAACATTTTGCCCGCCAGATTTTTGGCGTACGTCGTCACAGCCGAAGCCTTGTATTTAGCTTCGTTTTCGGGCATCAGACCCATGTAGCGTTCGGTGTAGATGCTATCGTACAAACGCCAGTCGGTTACGGGAGCGCCTACCAAAGAAACCTTAAATACACCGGGGTGCGTCAGCATGGTGTAGCTGCTCATGTAGCCGCCGTAGCTATGCCCCCGAATGGCCATCCGGTTGCCGTCAACCCACGGCTGTTTGGCCAGATACTTAGCGGTTTCGGCAAAGTCGAGGCTTTCGTATTTGCCCAATTGCTCGTACACAACTTTCTCAAAGTCGCGGCCGTAACCTCCGCTACCCCGGTTATTGACACTCACGACCACGTATCCTTGCTGGGTGAGGTACTGATGCCATGCACTCGTGCTGAAATCATTGTACACCGACTGCGCACCGGGGCCACCGTAAATATCGACCAGCACCGGGTACTTTTTCGAGTTGGGGTCGAAATCGGCCGGTTTGAGAATCGAGATGTCGATGCGTTGCCCGTCGGATGTGGTGAAATTGACCAGTTCTTTAGTGGCAATGGCGTTTTTAGCCACAAAATCGGTCACGCGGCTGTTGGCTTCCAGCGTTTTGATTTTTTTGCCTTTTGTATCCCACAGTTCGACCTGAGTGGGGGTGGTGGTGTTCGAATACCGGTCGATGTAATACACACCGTTGCCCTTGCTGTCGGCCGTGGCTGGGGCCACATTGACCGTGTGCCGACCCGGCGTGTTGGTAAGCCGACGCTTGTTTTTGCCGTCGATGTCAATCACATACAACTGCCGTTCCAGGGGCGACACTTCCGTAGAGGTGTAATACACTTTGCGGTTTTTGGCGTCGATGTGGTGCACGTAGGTCACCTCCCACGCGCCCGAAGTCACGGCGTTGAGCAGCTTACCCGTGTAATCGTACCGGTACAGGTGGGCGTATCCGTCGCGATCCGATACCCAGTAAAACTCGTTCACGCCCGCCGGGAAGTACATCAGGTGATTGATGCCCGCAAAAAAGTCAAATACGTCAATCCAGGTCTTTGCTTTTTCTTCCATGATGGGCCGAGCCTCGCCCGTGCGGCCGTTGGCCATGAACAACCGAAGGTGGTTTTGTTTGCGGTTGAGGTGAATCAGAGCCACCTGACCTTCTACATTGGTCCAGTAGATACGCGGAATGTAGCCATCCTGTAGGTCTACGTTCATCCACTGCTTTTTGCCGTTACTAATCTCGATGACACCAATCCGAACGCTGGGGTTGGTATCGCCCACGCGGGGGTAGGGCAGCGAGTCGTATTTCTCGTTAAAGCCCTTGTAATCGGTCATTTTGTAGATAGGTACCTGCCGCTCGTCGGACTGCCAGAACGCAATAAACTTGCTGTCGGGCGACCATTCCCAGGCTTGCGCCAAACCAAACTCTTCTTCGTACGCCCAGCCAAAGCGGCCGTTGTAGAAAGCGGGCGCGGCATCGTTGGTCAGTTGGGTTTCTTTACCGCCCGCGAAGTCGAACACAAACAGGTTGCCCCCCCGCTCGTAGCCAATCTTGCTGCCATCGGGGGCCAACTCGGCGGTTTGAGCATCTTTAGCTACCAGCTTCAGTGATTTGTCGGCCACCGAATAGCTGTAATAATCCGAAATACCTGATCGCCGGTACACCGGCCGGAAATTGGTTTGAAACAGGATGTTTTTCGAGTCTTTCGACCACTGAAACGACTGATAAACAAACTTTTGGGTTGTGCCGGGAAACGTAAGTCCACTGGCGTCGAAAACCACGGTTTCCTGCCCGGTTTGGGGCGTAAAGGTTTTAATAGTGCTTTGCCCGTCGAGGTACGAGAACGCCCGTCCGTTGTCGATCCAGTTGACACTGCGTGGCCCCTGCGAACCGTTGAGCTGACCACCGGCCGAGAGCGCCTGTTGCAAACTGGCAAAGCGTTGTTTGGCAGAAGCGGTCACATTGGCTGCCGGAGCCTGTGCCGATTGCCCGGTACCCACCAGGGGCGACGCGAGGGCCAGCCATAACAGCCAGCCAAAGGGTTTGTGATGAGACATGTAGTTAGGTAATGAAAAAGCAAAATTAATGAATTACGCCCAACGGTGCATGGTGCGGGCAACCGGGAAAAATCGGGCGTGTACACAACCCATTACCCCCTTTTAGAGTTAAAATGAGGTGAACAAATCCGGTGAATCGAGGCCAAACAACCGGCTCCGTTTTATCGGTGAACTATTCCTTCGTAATTTTGTAAGATTGGTGGCATACGAGCGATGGGTTGTTTGTCTTTGCCTATCTGTATTAGCTTGATTATGAGCAAAGAAGGTACAGTATGGCAAAGTTGAAAACCGCAGGTCGTATCGCTCAAACTACTTAAAGTAGACTTCCCAACGTGAAGCACATCCGTAATTTTTGCATTATCGCCCACATTGACCACGGCAAAAGCACACTCGCTGATCGCCTGTTGGAATTTACCAAGACCGTTGGGGCCCGCGACATGCAGGCCCAGTTGCTCGACGACATGGATCTGGAACGGGAGCGCGGTATTACGATCAAGAGCCACGCCATCCAGATGGACTACGTCCACAAAGGCGAGAAATATACGCTCAACCTGATCGACACGCCCGGTCACGTCGATTTCAGCTATGAGGTGTCGCGGTCGATTGCCGCCTGCGAAGGGGCCCTGCTCCTCGTGGATGCCTCACAGGGTACTGAGGCTCAGACCATTTCGAACCTGTATTTGGCCCTCAACAATGATCTGGTCATCATCCCGGTACTGAACAAAATTGATTTGCCCGGCGCTATGCCCGAGGAGATCAAAGACGAGATGGTAGACCTGCTCGGATGCGAACGCGACGACATTATTCCGGCATCGGGTAAAGAGGGTATTGGCGTTCCCGAAATTCTGGCCGCTATTGTCGAGCGGATTCCGCCACCGAAAGGCGAACCCGACGGAGCGCTGCAAGCCTTGATTTTCGATTCGCATTTTAACTCGTACCGGGGTATTGAGGTTATTTTCCGGGTTAAGAACGGCCGCATTCGCAAGGGCGATAAGGTGAAGTTCATGAACACCGGCAAGGAGTACATTGCCGATGAGATTGGTACGCTCCGCCTGACGCAGGAGCCCAAAGATGTGATCGAGTGTGGCGATGTAGGTTACCTGATTTCGGGTATCAAAGTGGCCAAAGAAGTGAAAGTAGGCGATACGGTCACGACGCTCGAAAACCCCGCTACGGAAGCCATCAAAGGGTTCTCGGAAGTAAAGCCAATGGTTTTTGCGGGCATTTACCCGGTTGAGACGAGTGAGTTTGAAGACCTCCGCGACGCGATGGAGAAGCTTCAGCTCAACGATGCGGCTCTGGTTTGGGAACCCGAAACCTCGGCGGCTTTGGGCTTTGGTTTCCGGTGCGGCTTCCTCGGTATGCTGCACATGGAGATTGTGCAGGAGCGGCTCGAACGCGAGTTCAACATGACCGTGATTACCACGGTCCCGTCGGTGCGGTTTGAAGTACTGACTACCAAAGGCCAGGAGCTACAGGTTTCGGCCCCCGCCGATATGCCTGAGCCGAACCTGATCGACTTTATCGAAGAACCGTTTATCCGGGCACAGATTATTACGAAAGCCGAGTACGTGGGTGGCATTATGGGCCTCTGCATGGACAAGCGGAGCATTCTGAAAAATCAGGTTTACCTCACCGCCGACCGCGTGGAACTTCAGTTTGAGATGCCCCTCGCCGAGGTCGTGTTCGACTTTTTTGATAAGCTCAAGACCATTTCGCGCGGGTATGCCTCACTCGATTACGAGTTTATGGACAACCGAGAGTCGGACATGGTGAAGCTCGACGTGATGCTCAACGGCGACAAAGTGGATGCTCTGTCGGCTATTGTGCACCGCTCGAAATCATACGAATGGGGCAAGAAACTGTGCGAAAAGCTCCGCGAACTGATTCCGCGTCAGCAGTTCGAGATTGCGATTCAGGCGGCTATCGGCCAGAAAATCATTGCCCGCGAAACCCTCAGCGCCCTTCGCAAAGACGTATTGGCCAAGTGTTACGGGGGGGATATTTCGCGGAAACGCAAGCTGCTCGACAAGCAGAAAAAAGGCAAGAAACGGATGCGGCAGGTCGGCAACGTCGAGATTCCGCAGGAAGCGTTTATGGCCGTGTTGAAGATTAATTAACGATATCCCTTGCTGGATTACGCTTGTTGTACATCCTGCTTGGAGCCACGGAAGATGACATCTCGTTTGGAGAGATGTCATCTTTTTTTATACCTATTCAGCTTGACACCTCTTATGTTTAGCTGAATCAACCTTCCTCAAAAAAAGTCTCATTGAAAGGATAGAATAATAAGATAGACTTAGTAAAAGGCAATTGAATCGTTTTATATTTACAAAATAGCCTTAAAACAGACATAGTTCTCTTGATTCGATTCCTTCTCAACGACCGACTTATTCAAACGGATGCTCCGACGAGCACCGTGATGCTTGACTTTATTCGGGCCAATCAGCACCTGACCGGTACCAAAACCGGCTGCCGCGAAGGCGACTGTGGGGCCTGTACCGTACTGGTAGGTGAGTGGGCCGACGGCCTGATGCACTACCGTTCCATGACCTCCTGCCTGATGCCCCTCGGTAATGCCAAAGGGCGACATATTGTAACCATCGAAGGGCTTAATCGCCCTAATACCCTCAATGTAGTACAGCAGGCTATGGTAGATGAAGGTGGTACACAGTGCGGTTTTTGCACGGTCGGGTTTGTGGTTTCGCTGGCGGGCTACTGCCTGAGCCACAAGGACCCCACTCCTCAGCAGGGTATTGCCAGTATCGACGGTAATATTTGCCGCTGCACAGGCTACAAGTCTATCGAACGGGCCGTAGACCGGATCAGTACCGCCCTGCGCGAGCGGCCCGCTCCGACCGACGCCCTTCCGTGGCTGGTACAACAGGGGTTCCTGCCCGATTATTTTGCCCAGATACCGCAACGGATGGCTCAGCTGGAAGCGCCGGGGGCGAATGGTCTGCACGCAACGGGTATCCATACCGATGCCTCTACCGACGCGGTGTTGGTGGGTGGCGGTACCGACCTCTACGTGCAACGCCCCGAAACCATGCGGCATGCGGCAGTACGGCACGTGTTCCGAGCCGACGAGCAGCCGCCCGTCTGGCGCGAAGACGACATTGTGTCGATAGGGGGGGCCTGCACAGCCGCCCAACTGGGTGAGTCGCCGGTATTGCTCGACCATTTTCCCGACTTGCCCGCCCACCTCAAGCTGGTATCGTCGACGCCTATCCGAAACATGGGTACGCTGGCCGGCAACCTCATCAACGCATCGCCCATCGGCGACCTGACCATCTGGTTTCTGGCTCTGGACGCGCAACTGGTCTTTTTTCGCGACAATGTCCGGCGTATTGTGCCCCTGCGCGACCTGTACAGGGGTTACAAAACGCTTAACAAGCACCCGCACGACGTACTCGAATCGCTCTTTTTTACCTTGCCTCGCCCCGGTGCGCAGTTCCGATTCGAAAAGGTATGCAAGCGCACCTACCTCGACATTGCGAGTGTGAACTCGGCAGCCTTGATTGAAACCGATGGCGACCGTATTCACCGGGCCGAGCTGTCGGTGGGGGGCGTAGCGCCCGTGCCGTTGTATCTGGCCCGTACGTCGGCCTTTCTGGCCGGGAAACCACTTAACCCACACACGCTCGAGGAGGCCAACGCCATTGCCCAAACGGAAATCAGCCCGATTGGCGACGTGCGCGGTTCCGTTGCCTACAAGCGCCTGTTGGTACGGCAGTTGCTCAAAGCTCATTTTGCCACGTTCCTGAGCGAGACCCACAACCTATCCTGACCTATGCAAAACATTGATTCGTTTACCCACGTCCGGGGCGAGTCGTTATATCTCGACGATCTGCCCATTGTCAACGGTACGTTATATGCCTGTGTGTTTGGGTCGCCGGTGGCGCATGGGCGTATCCGCTCGCTCGATTTGGCCGATGCACGCAACCTGCCCGGTGTGGTGCGGATTCTGACCGCCCGCGATATTCCCGGCGAGAATCAGATTGGGGGTATTATCCCCGACGAGGTGCTGCTGGCCGACCAAACCGTCGACTTCTGGGGAATGCCCATAGCCCTCGTTGTGGCCGAAACCGACGAAATTGCCCGCCGGGCCGCTACGCTGATCCGGGCCGACATTGACCCTTTGCCCGTAGTGACCGACCCGCGCGAGGCTTGTGCCCTGGGCCAGTTGATTGTGCCCCCGCGCACGTTTCAGACCGGCGATGCCGAAGCCGCTTTTGCCGATTGTGACTACATTTTTGAAGGACGGGCCGACTCGGGCGGGCAGGAACACCTGTACCTTGAAACCCAGGGAGCTTACGCTATTCCGCTCGAAAACGGTAATATCCGGCTGTTTTCGTCAACGCAGGGGCCAACCGCCGTGCAACGGGCGGTAGCGCGGGTACTCGGCCTGGGCATGCACAAAATCGAGATCGACGTGACCCGGCTGGGGGGCGGTTTTGGGGGAAAAGAAGATGGGGCTAACCTATGGGCGGCTTTGGTGGCTCTGGCTACGCACTGCCTCCGCCGTCCGGTAAAGTATGTGCTGCACCGGATGGAAGACCTCCGCATGACCGGCAAACGGCACCCCTACACCTCTGATTTCAAAATTGGCCTGACCAAAGACCTCAAAATTCGGGCGTACACGGCCTCGTTGTATCAGGATGCCGGGGCCTCGGCCGACCTGTCGCCGGCGGTGCTGGAGCGGAGCCTGTTTCACGCTAACAACACCTATTTTATTCCCAATCTCCGTGTTACGGCTTACTCGTGCCGCACCAATCTGCCTTCCAATACGGCGTTTCGGGGGTTTGGTGGGCCGCAGGGTATGTTTGTGATCGAAGCGGCCATTGCCAAAGCGGCCGAAGAGCTGGGCGTATCGGCCCTAGACATTCAGCGGGCTAATTTGCTGCGCGAAGGTGATGCGTTTCATTACGGGCAAGTGGCCGACGGTTGCGAAGCCGAAGCCTGCTGGACCGATGCCGCCACCCGCTACGACCTGCCGGAGTTACAGCGCGAAGTCGACGAGTTTAACCGCCAAAACAAGCTCAAAAAGAAAGGGTTGGCCGTCATGCCAATCTGTTTCGGCATTTCATTCACCAAAAAATGGATGAATCAGGCGCGGGCCCTCGTGCATCTGTATGCCGACGGGAGCGTGGGCGTAAGTACGGGCGCGGTCGAGATGGGGCAGGGGGTCAATACCAAAATGGTGCAGGTGGCCGCCCGCTGCCTGTCGGTGCGGCCCGAACGCATCAAAATTGAACCGACCAACACCACCCGCATTGCCAATACTTCGCCCACGGCTGCGAGTGCCACCTCCGACCTCAACGGCAAAGCTCTTCAACTGGCCTGTCAGGCCCTGACCGAACGTTTGTTGGGGGTAGCCCGCGCCCGGCTTCAAGCCGAGGAGGTTTCTATTCGCAACGAAGTCGTTTGGGTAGGCAATAAGCCGAGCGATCTGGGCTGGAACGACCTCATTCTGGAGGCTTATCAGCAGCGGGTCTGCCTGTCGGAGCACGCTCACTATGCCACGCCGGGCATTCATTATGACCCTACCGTAGAGAAAGGCCATCCGTTTGCGTACCATGTGTACGGCACGGCTTTGGTCGGAACTACGGTCGACTGCCTGCGGGGCACCTACACGGTCGATTACGTGCGGGTAACCCATGATTTTGGGCAGAGCATGAATACCATCGTCGACCGGGGGCAGGCCGAGGGGGCCATTGTGCAGGGCATTGGCTGGATGACTATGGAAGACCTTCGTTACAACGCCGACGGTCGTCTGTTGTCCAACGCTCTCTCGACGTACAAAATCCCGGATATTTATTCGGTGCCGCCCGTACTCGACATTCATTTTCTCGAAACAGCGGGCAGCGACTACGCCATTTTCCGGTCCAAAGCCGTTGGTGAGCCCCCGCTGATGTACGGCATTGGTGCTTATTTCGCCCTGCGGAATGCCGTTCGGGCGTTTAACCCCTCGTCTAACTTACCTTTCGACGCGCCCATGACCCCCGAAAAAGTCTTGTTGAGCCTGTACGCCGACGCGCTTGTACCCACGCCCGAAGTCGCGTCATGACATGCCGCCCCGGTCCGGTGAACGGCCGTACCGGGGCACTTTATTAGTCACACCGCAAACGCAACGTTTCAGCTCATGAGATCCTATCAGAGTTCCTACGAAAATTGAGGAACCCAAAATTACTTCATACGTAAAAGGATCGAGTTAGATAACTGTATCAATCAAAATAACGTGAGTTATGGATAGTGGATGGTGTAACTGTCTGCCCTATAAATAGTTGATGGCGCTTGTGCCTTCGACAGGCTCAGGCTGACTGGCAGCTCTCTAACCGATTGTCAGCCTGAGCCTGTCGAAGGCACAACGTCAGCGGTTTTCAGTAACTTACGTTAAATCATATATGTCCTGGTGCCAGATCGACGATATTCGAAGCTTATCGCTGGTTTCCAATGTCATTACGATCCAAAATGGGGTTACCATTGCGGGGGTAACGGCCCTGACGGTGGGCGAAACCCTGTCACTGACGGCTATGCCTGTCTCCCAACCCGCCAGTGCTACCGCTACGGCTACCTACGTCTGGGCTGGGCCAGCCGGAACGGGGCTAACGAGTACAAGCCGATTTTTATCGCAGGTAGGGGTGAGCGCGAACATGTCGGGGCTGTATACGGTAACGGCAACCATTGGCAGTTGTAAAGCCGTTGGCACGACGAGTGTCACCGTGACCGGTGCCCGGATTGTTACGGGAACGCTTCCCGTGGCGAGTGTGTGCTTTAGCCGGGAGCTGACGGTTCCCTTCTCGCAAACGGGCATCCTAGCCACCAACGCTACTACGGCGACCGGGCTTGTCGCTGAACTGTCCGATGCGGGAGGCAGCTTTAATCAGCCAACCCGTCTGTCGACACTGGGTAGTACGGCCACCAGTATGCAGGTAGCGCTTCCGCCGACGCTGGCCAGCAGCGTAAATTATCGGGTGCGGGTGATAAGTATTAATCCCCTGATCGAAGGAACAGTAAGCCCCTCCGCTTTGACCATTACCTCGGCTCCGACTCTGAGCGTTTCGGTAGCCTATCCAGCGGGCAACCTCGCTGACGGGAGTTCGGTCACGCTCTCCGCCCGGTTGACCCCCGCTACTCCAGAGGCAACTTATGCCTGGCGAACACCAACCGGTACCACCGCTACATCGGCAACGCTAATCGTTCCTTTTTCGACGGCAACGGCTACGGCACTTTATACCTTGACGGCCACCGCGCCGGGTGGTTGTACCGTAACCGGTGCTACCGCCCTGACGACCAGTACGCAAAGCTGCGACGTGCGCATCGTTGCCAAAGACAGTAAGGGCAAGGAGACAACGAAGATACCCCGAACAGCCCCTGCCTCGCTCACTTTATCGGTAGAGAGTCTGGAAGGCGCATTGTTACAAGGCTACACCTACCAATGGTTTTACAAAACAGCAGCTGGGGTAAGCACTGGTCTGGGCAGTAGCCTAAGTGTCGTGGCCACGGCTGTGGGCGAGTATGGAGTAAACCTAACCGGACCCGATGCGAGCACTTGCGTGGCCTACCTCACCCTGAGCCGGACCCTATGCCAGACGGTGGTGCAGACCTATCAGTGCGGCACAAATCCGGCCACGCCCGTAGGTACACCGGGAAGCCCTCCTCTGACAAACCTTGCCCCCGGCGACACCATCCGTACGGGTGACTTTGACGTGGTGGTAACGGAGGTAACAGGGGGCGGAGCTTCCGGCTGGACGGGCAAAGGTTACACCGAGATACCGTATCTAAAGAATCAGCGCATTGCCGTAGAACTAAACGGCGCGGTGGTGAACGATTGCTATGAACTGGTGAGCGGAACGGTGGTGAGTGCTTATGACCCGGCATGGGGTGAGGTGCGGGATATAAACACGGCCAATATTGGCGCAGACAACGACGATCCGCAGACAACGCTTGCCAAAGTTCAGGACGCCATGCTCACTTTCTCCGGCAGTGATGGCGATAAGCAGCGTATTGATGAGTACATCGCCAAGTTGCAAACCCAGATTCTGAATGATCCTGATCTGACTGACGAACAACGCTCACAAGGTTTGGCAGATTTAACGTTGGCAAAGAAAGCCTGGGAGGACTTAAAAGCCTGTTCATCAGCACGTATGGCAACAGCTACAGCCCGACTGGCCGCACCAGCTTGCTCGAAAGAGACGGTTTCCGACGCGTTTGCCCAAATAAATACTACCTTAACCAATCCTTTAACGCCTTGTCAGGCACCCGATGCCCCCCGACCAACGCGGCCCGGTTTAGAGGGCCAAATGACAACAACGGTGGGTACGCGCATCGGTGGCGGGCCGGATGGCCCCAAACCAGAGTCCTGCTTTAAGGAGTGGTATTACTTCGCAGGAGCACCTGCTTCGCTACAGGCCGCTACTTTCCCCAGTATCAGCGATTGGAGCGCGGGCTGGTACAGCAAGCGGGAGTACATCAGCCGGGTGCGGGAAGTCATCAAGGCTTTTGCCTACCTGACGGGTGATGTAAAGGTACTTGACCCGGATTTTAACCGGGCGCAAAGTCTGGCTCTGTTTAATGATTATGTGAATAGCCGTAGTTTCTCGGATAATTTCCTGACGACAATCTCGGCTGATTACGAGGGCATCAAACGGAGCATCGATTTCACTGTAACAGGGTCAGGGGCTATTGAACCCTTCAACATTGACTTTGATGTACTCACGGTTGGCACACTGACCGGCTGGAAAGCACTGGCACAAGCGAGTTTCGGCCTGGCCAAAGCGGGCCTGCTGAGTTCCCGAAACGCTTACATCACCGTTCGGCTGGCAGCTAACCTGCGGCTGGCCAAAATCGGGCCGGGTGGGGTGTTGAGCAACATCAAGTGGTTGGAGAAGAACATCACCGAGAGTAGCATTGCACACTCGATGCAATTGACCAATCAGCCCTTTATCAATCCTTTTGGGGAGCAGGTGGTAGGGCGGTTGTTGCTGATCAAACTCAAAGACAATACCTGGCATACGCTTTCAGGGATTCGGGGCGACATCACTAGTCCGCTGGGTGATGTTGTGAGGCTTTTCGATAAGACGGATTACCTGAACTCATTGACTATCAGGGGAAAGATTCTTCAGAATGTAGCGAATCCGCGTGACAGCCGAACCGTCAAAATTTTCGCGGGTGCTACAGATAATGAGATTATTCAGTTAGCAGAAACGCTGGCGGGTAGTAAACTGAGTAATGCTACACTCAGAGAAATACCTCAAGGTAAGATCTGGACCTGGTATCCCGACCCAAGTAATCAAAAGTTTCAAATCAGACTCCGCAATTTGGGTAATCTAACTAATCAGGCATTAACTGAGGCCCGATGGACAATAGATGTAGTCAACGAGAACCTATTATTGTCAGTCGTCAACGACAAAAAAATAGAACTTAAATTTCAATAGGGTATGATTAGCAAGGCAAGTTTAGATAAGATCATTACCTGTTTCCTCTACCAGGATTTAGAACATCTTTGGTTCAAAACGGAACGATGGGATTTCTACGATTTTCCACAAACAATCTCTGAGGATTATCATCAAAGGGTCCAACTGTTTTGCTATGTCTTAGAGCACATCCTGAATGATAACCTGGCTGTACTGGCCAAAAATGGTGTTTTTTTGGTAGGCAGCCCTACTGAGCAGGCTAACCTGTTTCAGAAAGCATTCCCTGCGGATGAGGCAACCTGGGATGAACACAGTGCCTACTGGTGGTTTCTGGATGAATGTCCGGGATCAATTGTTTGGTATATCGAAGACGATAATGGAGGTGTTTTAACTACTCCTGTAGGTGATGGACGTTTTTACTACTGGCCTTAATCAACCGTGCTCACCCCCACCCTCACATACCACCCCCATCTCACCCGTTGGCCCCTCAGCCGCCGGGCGGGGGCGTATGGATTTGGGGAGAGCACCACCACCGCCCTCGGCAGCAGCCCCACCCTCTCGGCCACCGCGATTGGGGAATACAAGGTGACGGTGAGCGGAGCCGACAACCGCACCTGCGTGGCTTACCTGACCCTGAGTAAGTCGTTGTGTAACACCGTTGTACAGACCTATCAGTGTGGCACAACCCCCGCCACACCTATCAGTAGCATTGACACCACTCCACTAACCAACCTCGCCCCCGGCGACACCATCCGTACGGGCGACTTTGATGTGGTAGTGACGGAGGTAATAGGTGGCGGAGCTTCCGGCTGGATAGGCAAAGGTTACACCGAGATACCGTATCTGAAAAACCAACGCATTGCCGTAGAGCTAAACAGTGCCGTGGTGAACGACTGCTACGAACTGGTGAGCGGGACTGTTGTGAGTGCCTATGACCCAGCCTGGGGTGGTGTGCGCTCGGTGGATATGGCTATTGACCAGATTCGGGACTTGGCCACTCGACTTGTGGATCTTTACAATACATACACGGGCACGGCGGAGCAACAAGCGCAGATTCGACAGGCTAATGCGCAACTATGCGAGAATATTACGAGTAATAATGAGTTAAGCGCGGATCAGAAAGCGACGCTGTTGGCTAAATGTCAAGCTTACCAGGCAGATGCCGAAACTTTCTTAACCTGTACAGCCCCTGCCCCCACAACGAGTGGAGTTGGTAATCGTAATACTGCTCGTTCGGCAACCAGCGCCAGTTGTACCGTTACGGCCGATATGCTCACCGGGCAGGTCAATGACATTCAGCAAGCAGCCAGCGCGAATGCCACCGCTACCCCACCGAAGTCTAAACCGAATGAGTACTTCTCAGCTACAGGCGAATTGCTCAAACCATTAGTATTTTTTGCGGTGGGCGACAAAAAGGTGGTGGACCTGCCCAAGGGAGCTAAGCTTGACATCCGCATGATTGATCAGAGCATCTTTGATCGGAACGCCAATCGGTTGATGTCATTCCAGGAGGTAACCAAGAAGTATTATGCTGATCCTCTAAAGAGTAGCTCTGACGCGATTCAGTACATTGCAGAAGGAGATAAAACGCTCTATCCGTTACGGGCATTTTCTACGGCATTACCCGAGGTCTTCACGGTCACTTATCGTATTGATCCCCAGGGAGGTTGTAAAGCTGAAGTCTTTAAAACGAAACTCACGGCCGAAGGGCAAATTGACGGACCAAAAGCGTCGGTATGGGTAGCGACGAGTGACTGTGGTCAGACAGATGAGTTTTTAGCGAAGTATGGGCAGGGGCTAAAGACCATCCTGGCCGCTAACAACCAGCGAGCCGATGTGTACCTCTACGATTGCGCCAAGCCAAACAAGTATGTGCATGTAACGGCCACCCAAAGCGAGACGCTTACAGGCTCAGCTACAACCGACCGTCCTGGTGAGGCCAACATCCTGGTACGGGCCTGCTGGAATAGTACTACCAAAAACTGGGCAACAGTGAAAACGGAGTTTCGTGTTCAACCTGCTGAAAACGCCAAGTGGAGTGCCAAACGGGTGACGGCAGCAAAGATCAACGATGCTTTTGATCGCAAGGCTAAAGAACTACTAGCTCAGCGCAGTACTGAAACTTCCCCCGGCGAAGGGACGAATACAAACTATAGCAGCCTGCTGACCGATCCGGCCGAGGGTAAATTTGAGTACAAAAACTCAAACATCTTCGCCTTCATCGTTGGCTTAAAAGACATCAGTGGGAAGCTAATCGAATTAGCCAAAGTACCTGAATCGACCTGGAACCCACAGGCCCCAGGCTACACAGAGTCGGTAGTGAAAGTACCTGCCGTTTTAGCTGGTGGTACTGATCAGACAATCGAGGAATTCACCGACGGGTTACAGTTTGTGGATTTAGCCCTGGATATTGCCGCCGAACCCGCTAAGGCAAAGCAGATTTGGGATGGCATCCGGCAAATCAGGCCCGAAACGGTGAAAAACATCATTCGGGAACACGTGGCCACTTATACAGCGGGTGGCCCCAAAGCCTTCTATCAGGGCGGACGCGACGGCATCACCATAGCCTTCATGTGGAAGGGACTGGCTTCACTGGTCGCAAAAGCTGCAACGGGAGTTGAGCAGGCCGGCGCTACGGTAGTCGCTCTCATGGCTGGCGGGGCGGATGATATTGTAGCAATGCTTCTCCGTCTGCAAAAGAAATTCAAGGCTCTCAACAGGGGCGGACTTTTCGATCAATTCAAAAAAGACTTTGAAAACAAGCCTGATTTGTTGCAACAGTTCGATACAGACGTATTAGACATCAAAGCATACGATGCGTTGGCAACCAGCAGCTACCGGACAAATGCTACGTATCTAAGGTTTTTCGGCAACCAAACGGTACGCGACAACTTAAAACGAGTCATCAGTGATGAAAGCCTCGATTTTAAAAACCTGACGTTTGAACACGTAACAGCAATCTACCACTATACGACTCCCGCCTTTAGAGAGTTAAACAGTGCCTTACGCAATCCTGCTTTGATGAACGATTACCTGCGTTCGTTTCAAACTGTCCTGAATGATGCCATTGATAAATTGCCCAAGCGTATAGGAACAACGTTTCGAGGAACCTCATTGCCCCCTTTTGTAATTGACCAATATGAGTTAGCATATAGAAATGGTACATCTAACCTCGAAAAGGCATTTACTTCCAGTAGTAAAGACCCAATAGTTGCTCAACGCTTTGCTGACCAAGCTGTTAAAGATGGAGAAATCCGGGTTGTATTTACTGTGAATGGCCGTAGCGGAGTTGATATGAGTGGAATGTCAGCAGCAGTAAAATACCAAGAGAGCGAAGTACTTTTCAAAAGTACTTCACCTTTCAAAGTAACCGATTTTAAACTCTCTTCGGATGCGAAAGGCAGTATATATTTAATCGAACTAACCGAGTAATTTATGGAACCTGATGTAAACCGTAGGCCGAATGAGACCTTCGAGGAGTACATGAAGCGTATTTTAGGTGAGGCTAAGGAACGTTATGACCGAATGAGTCCTGAAGATCAGCAGCTTTTAGATGAAGCTGCTCGGCGACATGGTGAACTTGTACATTCCGAAATCATGGTCTCGTTTCCCGATGTGTTGGACGATACCGCTGGTAAAACTCCTCAACAGGGGGAGACAGCAGACAACAAAACGCCACCCGTAGACCAGCAGCCGGATGCCAATTCTAACATTACAGAATAGCTATGGAAAAGCAGGAAACGCCAGAAGAATTTAGAGATCGCATCAATCGACTTATCCGTGAGTCGGATGAGCAAATAGCTAGGATGACTCCAGAGGAACGAGCCGAGCTATTTGAGGCTCAGCGCAGTCACGCCGAAAAGGTCCGAGACCAGATAACGGCTTCCTATGAAGCAGATATCCGGGCGGGGCGAGTCCAACCAACAGACGATAATACGCCCGACAAATCGCCTGATTCAGAGGAATTGCTACAAAGTGAGTAGTTGATTGCTGCCAAATAAACTATCAAACAAGACCATGCCCTACCCGGCCCATCTGTCACGCTTGCTCCTAATACTCCTGCTGGTCATCGTTCCCGGTAGGCGGATTTCGCTTGCTTCTGTCAGTTTAGGGCTGTCCCCCGTGCTGGCCGGGGGAGCCGACCAAACCCTGGAAGAGTTTACCGATGGGTTACAGTTTGTGGATTTAGCCCTGGATATTGCCGCCGAACCCGCTAAGGCAAAGCAGATATGGGATGGCATCCGGCAAATCAGGCCCGAAACGGTGAAAAACATCATTCGGGAACACGTGGCCACTTATACAGCGGGTGGCCCCAAAGCCTTCTATCAGGGCGGACGGGACGGCATCACCATTGCCTTCATGTGGAAGGGACTGGCAGGGGCTGCTACTAAACTGGCGGGCTATGCCTCGCAGTTAAGTTCGGTTGCCGATCAGGTGCAACAGGCTGGGGCGACCATGATCGGTTTGGTGACTGGGACGAGTAAAGTGGCCGACGAGGTGCTAGGGATTGCTCAAGAAGTTGCAGAGTAAGTTCAGCAACGAGCAAAATTTCCTTGCATTCTTGCAGGAGTATGGCCGCGACGATGCGTTGACCACATTGAGCCAGTTTGATGCTGGCTTCCTGGACGTACGCGGCTGGGAGATACTTCGCAGCCTGCCCGATGGTAAGAAGTGGGTGAAGCAGAACAAAGCACTGTTGAACCGAATGGTAGGGCGCACTGACGCCTTCAAAGAAAACATCCGTAAATACTACGAGAACCAGCAATTGCCCAGTGGCAGGGCTTCTGACCCACCCGTAACATACAATGGCGTGGATATTGATGTGTATGGACATCCTAACTTTGTTCCCTTTGTCCCTCAACTGGCTGACGGACGCAAAATCAGGTATACCAGCCAAACACTCAACGGGACAATTACTGATATGAAAACAGCAAACACTTGGGCCAGCAGTTATGGAATAGAAAATTTTGAAGGGCTTCCCAATGGTCGCTGTAAGATCAAGGATGCTTCAGGTACTTGGGTAGAATGTGTGTGGCATCATCATGAAGATGGCAGAACGCTAATGCCTGTTCCTATAGAGGTTCATAATAGGAGTTTTAGCGCAGCTGGTACGGGCGTTCCTCACACCGGTGGAGCCGCTGTTATCAGGTATGGTATTCAGGACTTTTTCCCTTCTCCACAATACTAACCAATTTTTAAAATGCAAGAAAAGAACGGACTAGAACTATTAGTTCCCAGAACACAAGGTGAGCAGTTAAATATTAGCTCATTTGAGGAAAGTAATGGCATTAAACTGCCGCCTGTTTATAAAGCATTCATACGTTCTTATAAACTTCTGGGTGACGACACAATTATCAATCCGTATAATTTCTACTATCCTCCACAGGATAGAACAAGAAACTTTGGTGATGCAAATCATCAGAACATTGATGTCTTGCTAGGCGCATTCTATGAGCCAGTCAAGTGTATGGAGCTGATGAACGAATTCTACCCTCAGGAGGATGCCATCTGGCAGCAGGAAGTTTTTCTTATTGGCACAAACGACATGAACCATGCCCTTCTGGTAGGAATCGGTTCGGCTAACCTTGATCGAATCATCATTGACAGACCCGACCTCGAACCTCGTTTTATTTCTGTAGCAGAAGATATTCTTGACTTGATCCGAGGATTTAGCATTCGTCCAGAGGAACGGATGCTTTACGGCCCTAAATTGTCTCAACTCTACAAAAACTGGGGCGAAGACTTTTGGCGCATTCGGGAAACTGAAGCTCCCCAACAATAACCCTCCTCAAAACGACCATAAAAAGTCGCTTGTAAACGATGTTTGCTTTACTTCCTTTTCGGTTATTTATAGCTTTTTTCCTGATATTCATCGGGTTGCCAGACTCAGTATGGGCGTTGCGGGCCGAGGTTACCAACATACTGGCTGGGGGAGCCGACCAGACTCTGGAAGAGTTTACCGACGGGTTACAGTTTGTAGATTTAGCCCTGGATATTGCCGCCGAACCTGCTAAGGCAAAGCAGATTTGGGATGGAATCCGGCAAATCAGGCCCGAAACGGTGAAAAACATCATTCGGGAACACGTGGCCACTTATACAGCGGGTGGCCCCAAAGCCTTCTATCAGGGCGGACGCGACGGCATCACCATAGCCTTCATGTGGAAGGGACTGGCAGGGGCTGCTACTAAACTGGCGGGCTATGCCTCGCAGTTGAGTTCGGTTGCCGATCAGGTTCAACAGGCTGGGGCGACGATGATCGGTTTGGTGACTGGGACGAGTAAAGTGGCCGACGAGGTGCTGGGATTGCTCAAGAAGTTGCAGAGTAAGTTCAGCAACGAGCAAACCTTTATGGCGTTCTTACAGGACTTTGGCTCCGACGAGTCGCTGGACCTATTGCGTAAGTTCGACGCGGGTGAGCTGGATGTGAAAGCCTGGGAAGTGCTGCGCGAATCAGGCAGTACGGCTAAAAAGTCGATAGCAACACTGGAAAAGTTATCTTCTTTGCTCAAAAGCAACCGCTTCAATTGGACTTCTCTCGAATTCAACAAAACTTTTACCAAACTTTTGAAGGATGTTCGACCTGGCACTATCATCACCTACGTGGATGATGCGGGCGAAACGGTTCAAGACTTGGTTGGCAAAACGCTTTCGGAAGATGAGTTGCTCGACGGCTTGAAAGCACTGAATGACCGACGTATTCTTAACAGTGAGGACGTTTTGAAAGAGTTATGTTGTGAATCAACCTGGAAGTTTACTGGCGCGGAGATGGTACTGCGGGCTGCCCTAACGACTAAACCGAACCCTTTGTGGGATCAGATCCAGTCTTTCGAGCAATATGTGAACGGGCAGAACGGTGGACGATTCATTGATATTTTGCTCAAAACTGGGAAGCGAATCGAGGTCAAAAGCTGGAAAAAACTATATTCCGCGTCGTTCATCAAGCAGTTTGTGCAACGGGATTTAACCGATATTAATGCACTGTCTGAATTAGGATGGGTGTTTGATGGCAAGTATCCGAACGGCATGGCGGGCCTGAAAGCAGACGTAGAAGATGTACTAAGGTCCGCTAGCGGAAAGGCAGCATTAAATGCCCTACCTCCAGCTAAATTGAACGCCTATTTTCCGAACTCAAATCCATTAACAGGGCTAACAGACTCCGATATAACGGATTTTGTAAATCGTAACTTCAATTCAATTTTTAGTCTACAGTGATTTATGTTTGACCGGATAAAATCAATTCCGCACATCAGTAGAGACATTGCTTTTTTTAAGGGGGAAGTTGTCTATAGCGACGGTATGACTGTTGTACATTGGAAACCTCCTTATCAGGAAGCTAACTCCTACACACACAACTCAAAACTGGTCATTGAAAAAATCGATGTAACTGGTATCTGGATAAGAGACCTGACATCGCTTTATCAAATAACCAGTACAGTTAAACATTCGATCCATCTGGCTAATGGCTTCGGTTTACAGGTAAAATATATATCAGAACATAAGATTTTAGTTCGTCGAAAAGTTGATGATCGCCTTTGGATGATGCAACTGCTAGATGCAACTAATGGGCTTGTACTTTGGGAGTATCCTGCTCCTGACCTTAGCGATGGCTATATCGAGAATCAAACACTCTTAATTCGAGAGGGTACAGCTTCAATAAGCGGTCTCTCCATACGGAATAGTACCAAGGTATGGCAGTTTTATGTTAAAGAAAAAGGCCATCATTTTAGTGACAAGGGGCCTACCGACGGCGAAATTCGTAACCTGTGGATACACGATAACCTTGTTATCATTGAAGTCGCCCGGCAGTGGTTGGTTGCACTCGACATCAGCACGGGGGCTGTATGCTGGGAAGTTCCCTTCTCCTCGCAGTGGGCCTTTTACTGTTCTCTTTACGAAGGTGTTTTATATATCTTCTCGGAACACTATTACGAGATTGACGCACAGTCTGGGCAAATTCTACGAAAATTAGTCCATCGTCCACTCTTTGAGTCGGTTGACTTTACGCCTGTGTTTCATACCGCTCCTGCTATTGATGCAAAGTTCCTAGCCATTGCATCAGGGAACAGCCCAAAGTTGTTGGTCATCAACCGTCAGGACTTCACTATTCATCAATGCATTCAGCTTAAGAATAGTGTGCCACTTTCCAATAAACCCGTGCTACACGAAGGATACCTGCTCCAGTTAGAAAGAGACGAGACGTTACAAATTTTCAAACAACAATAAAAAGCATTTACTCGTGTATGAACTGCGCAAACTTCTTACAGATTTTGCACCAAAAGCTCTCGTTACTCAGCGCGTGGTCGGAATCAGTATGGGCTACACATGGCTACACAGATTCGATAGTTTCGAAAGTAAAGATACTGGCTTGCTGGCCGAACGATTTGACCAAACTCTGAAAGTCTTCACTGATGGGTTACTGTACAAAGAAAACCTTAAGGGAATGAAACTTCTCTTCAAAGACTAAAGCCAAATACAATGGCATCTCACAATAACCACCAATCCAATGCACCACTTTTACAAAACCACTATCTTCCTTAATACAATCCTACTTAGCCCCCTGCTAGTCATAGGGCAAGCTATTAAACCCGTCCAAACAAACGACTTTTCGTTTAACGCGTTTAAGTTGCCACCCTTCCCAGTTGAGGTGCTCCATGTAGGTCCGGCGGGTGGTGGAGTAGCCCTCACTACCCTGATGCCCATCGCGGGCCGGACCTTACCCCTTGCCGAAACGCCAAAGCCTAAAGGGGCCGTTTTTTCGTCCAATGCCCTCTACATGCAGACGCTCGTGCTGGGGCCTTCCGGTCAACCGGTAGTACCCGCTGAGGGCGGAGCTTCGCCAGGTGAGGTGTTTGGGCAAGCCCCTAATCTGGGGGCTGGGCATGATTGGGCTGTGTTCGGTACCAACAGCAATGATGGCCCACTGCGCTTACCCTATGGGGGCGACTTTGGTCAGATTGCCAGCCGCTTTCCTCAGGCCTCTCTGCCCGGTGCCATACCCCTTGCGCCCCGGCTGGTGAGCAATGGAGCTGGTACGGCGTCCACACTCCATATCACCTATCCCCAGCAGAACCTATCTATCGACCCTACGACCGGCAAGCTGATCATGCGGCCCGAGTCACCCGCGCCCGGAGCTGGTCAGATACAGGCCAGGACAGGGGGCTATGCTTTACCCTTCTGGCTCAAAGATGGTCATATGCTTTCCCTGTCGAATGGTCACTATGAAGCCCTTGCCCTCCGGCAGGATGCGACCGATAAGAACGTCCCTTTTCGTCACTTTCAGTTTCTGCGCTTCGACCGTAGCGGTACACTGTTGAGCGATCAGCCCGTACGCTTTGCTTACAACCGGGAGTTCTTTGCCCGCTGTCCCCTGTTCGATGAGCAAGGGAACGTAGTGGGCTCGGTGAACGTCTTTGGGGATGGCAGCGGTAAAAAAGCAGACCTGGACCCGGATGACAATCGGGTGGCCGTCGTCGTCACCGACGAAAACGGCGGCATCTGGGCGCACACGCAACCTATCCATTGCCCCTGATGACAATATTGTCTACAATGCTCGTATCGATAGCGAGGGGAAGTCGTCGAAAAGCTAAAGTCCAAGCCCTGGCGTGCCAAAGCCAAAAGTCATCCTTCAGCCATCGTTTCATTCGTCGTCACAAACGGAGCTTTTCAGCCCCGGGCTATACCGGATGGGCCTCCTGAAACCCTTCGCTCTGTTTTTTAGCGCTTTCGGGTTGCGGTGAGTTTAGTCGGAAATCTGACGTTTATGACGACTGACTACACCGAAGCGGCCGTGTGCCATATTGACGACCTGCACGATGGCCAACTGAAAGAAGTTCGGGTGGGCGACACGGATGTACTTCTTGCCCGTGTCGATGGGCAGTACTACGCGCTTTACCCCAAATGCTCGCACTATGGTGCCCCGCTCGCCAAGGGCGTATTGCATGGCCACCGGCTCGTGTGTCCGTGGCACAATGCCTGTTTCGACGCCACAACCGGCCACCGGCTCGAAGCCCCCGCACTAAATGGCCTGCCCATGCACGAAGTGCGGATTGAGGGCGATCAGGTGCTGGTGCGGCTGACGACCGATGCCCAAAGCCGAACCAATCCGCTGGCGGCCCCACAGGCCCATAGCACCGAAACCTACGTCATTGTTGGGGCGGGTGGGGCCGGGGCTTTTGCCGCCGAGGCCCTGCGCGAAGGGGGCTTCACGGGCCGAATCGTGATGCTGACCCAAAGCCCAAACCAACCCTACGACCGGCCCAACTGTTCCAAAGATTACTTACAGGGTAAGGCTCCGGCCGAATGGATGCCCTTGCGCGAGCCGGATTTTTACAAACAATACGGCATCGAAATACGCACCGAAACGCCGGTGAAACGGCTCGACGCAGCCACCAAAGAAATCGAGCTCCAATCGGGCGAGACAATCCGGTACGACAAAGCCCTGATTTGCACCGGTGGAGCGCCAAACCACCTGCCCGTGCCCGGTGCCGGCCTCCGCCATGTGTTCACCCTGCGGAGCCTGACCGATAGTAGTCAGTTGCGCTTGCTGGGGCAGCAGGGCAAGCGGGTGGTGATCGTGGGTAGCTCGTTTATCGGGCTCGAAGCGGCTATGAGCCTGCGTAAACTGGGGGCTGAGGTGGCCGTAGTGGGCCGCGAGGCTGTTCCGTTTGCCAAGGTGCTGGGCGAAAAAATCGGTCGGTTGGTGCAGGGATGGCACGAAAAAGCGGGTATCCGGTTTCACCTCGGCCGGGAGGTGCGGCAGTTCGACGGTACGGGCGAGGTAAGCGCCGTAGTGCTCGACAATGGAGAGTCGCTACCCGCCGATGTGGTACTGCTGGGGCTGGGGGTGAAACCCCGAACTGATTTTCTGGAAAACGTACCCCGCGCCGACGATGGGGGCGTACTGACCGATGAGTACCTCCAACTGGCCGACGGTCTGTATGCTGCGGGCGACATTGCCCATTTCCCAACCCCCGATGGCCCGGTCCGTATTGAACACTGGAAAGTAGCCGGGCAGCAGGGCCACGTAGCAGGCCTGAACATGGCCCGCCCGGATGCCCCGGAACCCTACCGCATGGCCCCGTTTTTCTGGACCAATCAGCAGGGAAAGCGCATCAATTACGTAGGCCACGCCGAGCAGTTTGACCAGATAATCTACGACGGCGACCCCGAAACCGACGATTCGTTTCTGGCCTTTTACGGGGTCGATGGAATTGTGAAAGCGGCTGCGTCGCTCGGGCGGGATACCGATATAGCGATTATCAGGGAGCTGCTGCAAAGCGGCCAACTGCCCGATCCGCAAACCATTCAGGCTGGTGTCGACTGGCCCGCGCTGTTGGCTAAAGTTACTCCCCAAGCGTAGTTAAACCGCCACTTCCTCGCCGTGGGTTTGCCGCATCACACCGCGTAGGGCAGGCTTCACCAACCCAAACGCCGAAACCGCCAGTTCGGAGAGCCGCACATTGCCAAAGAGCCGCTGCACGGTGCGGCCCACCCAAAGCCGCCGGGCAAACAGGGCTTTCCACCGTTGTTCATAGAGCCGTTCCAGTTCGGGGCGGCTCAGTTTGTTTTGTAGGAATGCAATGGCTAGCTCGCTCGTGAGTTTGGCCCCATGAATGGCCATCGCCATACCGTTGCCGCAGAGCGGAGTAATGAGCCCCGCCGAATCGCCCGCCATAAGCATGTGCATGTCGACGGCCCTTTTGGGCGCAAACGAAACCTCGTTGATCACTTCAGGCTTGTCGTACAGAAACTCGTAGGTTTCAAAAACATGGCGCAGATGGGGGTTTTGGGCCAGAATCGTCCGTTCCATATCGGGAATATTGCCAAACTGCCGGAGATTTTGGCGGGTAGTGAGGTAGCACAGGCAGTATTTTCCGTCTTCAATGGCTGACATCCCGCAGTAGCCATCCCGGAAGTTGTGCAGGGCAATCAAATCGGTGGGGAAAGGCTCAGAGTCGGGGCCGGGGGCAATGTGGTATTTCACGCCGATGTACGGAGCCGATTGCCGCATAAACGGCCGGTCGAGGGCTTTGTCGAGCCGGGAGCGTTTGCCAAACGCACCGATCACGAGCCGGGCCGAGAGCGTTTGCCCATCGTTGGGGTCTACGGAAAACAGACCCTTTGTTGCATCAAAATGGACACCTTCAGCCTGTTTGCCGAGCACAAAGGTCACCCCGGCCGCTTGTGCCAATTGGTACAACGCATAGTCGAGGGTGTAGCGACTGATGCCAAACCCGCCCAGATCGAGCGGGGCCTCCAGCAACCGGCCTGAAGGCGACGAAAGCCTGAACTGGGTAATCTGGGCTGCGCCTAACCCGTTCAGGTCGATGCCGAGGGCTGTGAGATACCCGCGCACTTCGTTGGATACGTACTCGCCACAAACCCGGTGAAATGGGTACGTTTTGCGCTCGATCAGGGTTACGGCAAAACCCGCCCGTGCCAGTTCCAGACTGCTCACCAGCCCGGCCAATCCGCCCCCGATAATGACTACATCCGGCATAAAAACAATGCGTGACAGTGTAACTGTGTGATTTTGTGAAAACGAAACCCCCCTTTTACCTAAACCGGCCGGGTTAATGAATGGTTTTGTGATCAATGCCGGACAGAAATGTGTTTTTCCGGGTTTCTGAATGAGTAAGTTACTGTTCCCCGCCTGTTTTCAGAAAGAAGTTTACGCAGACTGAATGAAGACCTGGATATACACCCTAATTGGATTGGCGGGCCTGAGCATCGGGGTGTTCTCGCTGTGGCCCTCCTCTGATCGGGTTGACTATAATACGCAGATCAAGCCGATTCTCAACAAGCACTGCATTGCCTGTCACGGCGGGGTAAAACAGGCCGGTGGGTTGAGTTTGCTGTTTCGCGAAGAGGCCCTGGCCAAAACCAAATCGGGCCACCCGGCCATTATTCCCGGCGATGCCCGCAACAGCGAGTTTATCAAACGCCTGACCGACCCTGACCCCGAGGAGCGGATGCCCTACAAAGCCGATCCGCTCAAACCCGAAGAAATCCAGTTGCTCACCCGTTGGGTCGATGAGGGGTGCGCCTGGGATACCCATTGGGCCTACCGCCCGCTCGAACGCCCGGCCGTGCCCGGTGGTGGTGCGTTGGCCGGTTTTATGGACTGGTTTTTGAGCGATGCCGATACGAACGCCATCGACAAATTTGTGGCCAAACGGCACGAAGAGGAAGGGCTGAGTATGGCCCCCGAAGCCGACCGGCTCACCCTCATCCGGCGGGTAAGCCTCGACCTGACGGGCCTGCCTCCCACGGCCGAACAACTGAAAAAGTACAGCGAAGCCGACGACTGGGACACGGCCTACGCCCAACTGGTCGATGAGCTGCTGGCATCGTCGGGGTATGGTGAGCGGTGGGCGGCTATGTGGCTCGATCTGGCCCGCTACGCCGATTCGCGCGGGTACCAGAAAGATAACGGCCGCTCTATTTGGCCTTACCGCGACTGGGTAATCCGGGCTTTCAATGCCGATATGCCCTTCGACCGGTTCACGACCGAGCAACTGGCTGGCGACCTGCTGGCGCAGCGGCTCCCGGCGGGTAAACTGCCCCCCGACGATCTGCTCATCGCGACCGGTTTCCACCGCAACACGATGAACAACGACGAGACCGGCACCGTCGACGAAGAGTTTCGGGTGGCGGCCCTCATCGACCGGGTCAACACGACCTGGGAGGCCTGGCAGGGTACGTCGTTTGGGTGTGTGCAGTGCCACAGCCATCCGTACGACCCATTCCGGCATGAGGATTATTACAAGTTCATGGCGTTTTTCAACAACACCCGCGACGAAGACACGCAGGACGAAGCCCCGTTTTTACGGCAGTTCAAGCCCGAAGATGAGTCGAAAGCACAGGCCATGCTGACGTGGCTCCGAGCTTTGCCCGATTCGGGTGCGGCCACCTCGGCCCGGCCGTATCGGGGTACGTTCAACTGGGTGTATTTCCTGCGGCATCTGGAACCCCGCCATCATGCACATTATGCCGACAACTACGAGAAAGGAGCCCTGCTGGGCGACCGTAACATTGGTCTCAAACACGGGGGCTCGTGCCGGTTGCCCAATATGCAGCTCGACGGGCGTACCCAACTGCTCACGCACCTGAGCGTAAAACAGCCCGGTGGAGTGCTCGAACTGCACCTCGATAGCCCCACCGGCCCCCTCCTGAGCCGGATAAAGCTCGATACCACCCGCAACAACGCCCGCGAGAAAGTGCTGCAACGTTGGCCCATCAAACCCACAACCGGGCGGCACGACCTGTATCTGACGGCTACTAACCCCGGCATCGACCCCGAGTCGTACTTTTTCCAGATCGACTGGTTTGCCCTCATTCCTGATTTTCCGGGCGATGCGGCTCAGCAGCAGGCGTACCTGGACCTGATTGCGGCCAAAACAAACAATACGCCCATTATGCTCCCCACCGACCCCGACTATGCCCGGCCCACGCACCTGTTTGTGCGGGGGAACTGGTTGAGCCCCGGCCCGGTGGTGCAGCCCGACGTACCGAAGTCGCTCGGGGGTATGAATCGGCGGTTGCCGAAAGACCGGTTGGGGCTGGCGCAATGGCTCACCGACCCGAATAACCCGCTTACGGCCCGCGTGACGGTGAACCGGTTCTGGGAGCAGCTATTTGGCGTGGGGCTGGTCGAAACGCTCGAAGATTTTGGGACGGCCGGTGCCAAGCCCAGCCACCCCGAATTGCTCGATTACCTCGCCGTGCGGTTCTCGCGCGATTGGGGTTGGAGCATGAAGCAGCTGTTGCGGTACATGGTTTTATCGAAAACATACCGCCAATCGTCGAAGGCAACGCCCGACGCCGTGTCTCGTGACCCGCAAAACCGGTTGCTGGCGCGGGGTGCCCGCTTGCGTTTGCCGGCCGAGACCATCCGCGATCAGGCCCTGGCCGTGAGCGGGTTGCTGAGCCGTAAAGCCTTCGGGAAACCCACCATGCCCTACCAGCCCGACGGTATCTGGCAGGCGGTAAACAGTAGCCTCAAATGGGAGCCCAGCCTGGGTGAAGACGCCCACCGGCGGGGGATTTACACGTTTGTTCGGCGCACAGGGCCGTACCCGTCAATGGTGAGTTTTGATGCCGGAAGCCGCGAAGTGTGCCTTTCGCGCCGGATTCGGACCAACACGCCGTTGCAGGCCCTGACCTTGCTCAACGATCCTGTGTTTGTGGAAGCCGCCGACCAACTGGCCCGGCTGGTAGAAAAACACCCCACGGTTGAGGCCCAACTGGCCGATGCGTATCAGCGGGCCATCGGTCGGCCGATAACGCCCGAAAAGCAGGAGGCTCTGCAAGCCCTGTACGATGCCGCCCTGAAACAGTTTAGAGGTCGGCCCGATGCCAAACACGCGGCCCTGAGCATGGCGACCAACGCCCTGTTGAATATTGATGAGTTTGTGACCAAGTCCTGACCGGGCGGGGCCGCACGGTTGAGAAACCAGCGAGCCCCACCGAAAAAATACAACGCGTAGTATGCGCCTGAATATTGACAAAGAAGCCGCGCTGGCGGCCGCCCAACTCGAAACCCGGCGGCATTTTCTGAAACAATGCGGTAGCGGCCTGGGGGCGCTGGCGTTGCAATCGTTGCTGGGTAGTTGCGGTCTGGGCGGTAGTACACCCGCCGTGAGCAACCCCCTCGACCCAAAGCAGGCGCATTTCCCGCCCAAAATCCGGTCGGTGATCTACCTGCACATGGCGGGTTCGCCGAGTCAGCTGGAGTTGTTTGATTATAAGCCCCAACTGGCCCGCTGGCATGGGCAAGACTGCCCGCAGTCGTTTCTGGAAGGAAAAACGTTTGCCTTTATCCGGGGTGTTCCGAAAATGCTGGGGCCGCAGGGGCAGTTTGCCCAGCGGGGGCAGTCTGGCGCGTGGGTGTCTGACCACCTGCCGTACTTTGCCAACATGGCCGATGAGGTGTGTTTTCTGAAGGCAATGTACACCGATCAGTTTAACCACGCCCCGGCTCAGCTGATGATGCACACCGGCACCCCCCGGCTGGGTCGCCCCGGCATGGGTACGTGGGTTACGTACGGGCTGGGCACCGAAAACCAGAACCTGCCGGGTTATGTGGTGCTGACCTCCGGCGGCAAATATCCCGAAGCCGGTAAGAGTATCTGGGGGAGTGGGTTTCTGCCCTCGGTTTTTCAGGGGGTGCAATGCCGTACTTCTGGTGAGCCGGTGCTGTTTGTCGATGATCCCAAAGGCGTAAACCGCGACCTTCGTAAAGCCAGTATCGACGCCATTAACCGTATCAACCAGCAGACCTACGACGAGTTTGGCGACCCCGAAACTCTCACCCGCATGAGTCAGTACGAGCTGGCGTTTCGGATGCAGCTCGAAGTACCCGAAGTGATGGACATCAGCCGCGAGCCGCAGTCTACGCATCAGTTGTACGGCACCACACCGGGGCAGGTATCGTTTGCGAACAACTGCCTGCTGGCGCGCAAGCTGGTGGAGTCGGGCGTGCGGTTTGTGCAACTGTTCGACTGGGGCTGGGACTCGCACGGCTCCAGCTCGCAGGAGGCCCTGGAGGTTGGTTTTCGGCAGAAGTGCCGCGATGTAGATCAGGGAATGACGGCTCTGCTGATGGACCTCAAACAGCGCGGCCTGCTCGATCAGACACTGGTCGTCTGGAGTGGTGAGTTTGGCCGGACACCCATGCAGGAAAACCGCGACAACCGCCCGGCACCGTTTATGGGCCGCGACCATAACCCGTCGGCCTACACGCTCTGGATGGCGGGCGGGGGCGTAAAGCCGGGTTTTAGTTACGGCCAAACCGATGAACTGGGCTATCAGGGCGTAGAGGGCCGCACGCACGTGCACGATTTTCAGGCTACGATTCTGCACCTGCTGGGTCTCGACCACGAAAAGCTGACCTACGAGTTTCAGGGGCGGAACTTCCGGCTGACCGATGTGGGCGGTAAGGTGATCCGGCCGATTCTGGCCTGACCGTTCGCTCAAGACCGGGCCGTGGTTGTTGCGGGGTAGGGGTGTTTACCCGACCAATGATTCAGACAAAAAATCTGAATCATGAAAACGACATGCATGTATGCTGTGCTGGTGGCGGGGTTGCTTAGCCTGACCACCGGTTGCAGTTCCAAAGAAGAGGCCGCCAAACCCGCCGAAAATGTGCTGACGAGTTTTGTGGGTGGCGAAAGCTCCCTGTCGGCAAGCGTACGAACGTCGGGTCCGTGGGAGTTGGGGCTTGTGTTTAGTGCCTCGGTGGCTGGTAAAATCACGCAGTTGGGTGCCAAAATGCCCGAGCCCGGTACATACCGAATCATCGTCTGGGACTTCGACACTAAACAGGTTATTCGTCAGAAAACGGTAGAGCAGACCGCACCCGACAAGCTCACGCTCGATAACGTTGACCCATTGGCCCTCACGCCGAATAAGAAGTACCTTATCAGCGTCAATAGTCAGTCGGGCGGGGTCAATAAAAAGTATGGCGTGGCCTACAAAACGGCCGGGGGCGATTTTATGCCGTTTACCAAAGGGAGTATTCTGGTGTATAATGCCTGTTACCGCAATACCGCTACCCCCGTATTCCCCGATGCAGTCGCCAACGTGAAATACGAAGCCTACGGTTTTCCCGAGTTTACCTTTATCGCCGATTAAGTTGACCGCCTGCCAATGCCTGAATCAATGGGGCATTAGCAGGCGGTTCTGGATTTTTCGCTCCCATCGAACGACTGCCAATATTAATGTGAGGTATAGAAAATGGCTGTTGGTTCTTGCGTTAGCAACTATCTGTAAAATAGATAGTTGAGGGTTATCTTCTCCGTAGCCCGCGTTAATATTAGCGGCCTCAAAATTATCTTTCCGTTACCAACCGTAGCTTTGTAGCCAAAAAAGGGAGATACCGGTGCTGTATAAACGTTTGGTTGGGCGGTTGGCCTGTTTATTATTTAGTTTCGGATGGGTGAGTGGGGCGTTGGCCCAAACTACGGTGCCTACGGTGCCTGCTCCCGAGCCGCTTGGGTCGTGGGTGATTACGACGCTTCAACTGCCTTCAGGGCCCAAGCATTGGGGCGGTTTTTTCGAAATTCAGGGCCGTAGTTACCGCCCGTTTCAACAGTTTTTCTACAATGAGTTTAAAGGCGGGGTTAGCTATGATCTCGACCGGAACTTTACCTTCACGCTGGCGGGAGGCCGGTATGCTACCTACGACTATAACGATCTGTCGGCGGGGCCGCTCAACACCGAGAAACGGTTGTGGGAGCAGTTGGTCATCAATCAATACCTCGACCGACTCCGGTTTGAACACCGCTACCGAATTGAGCAGCGGTGGTTTCAGTTTCGCGACGGGTCGGATTCGTTTCGGAGCCGGATTCGCTACCGGCTGAACGTATTCTTGCCCCTTAACAACCGCAAACTGACGAGCAAAACGTTTTTTCTGTCGTCGTACGACGAGATTTTCCTGAACCCTAAAGGCCCCGCGTTTGAGCGTAACCGGTTATATGCCGGTATGGGGTATCAGTTCGACCGGAACTTTACGATGCAGGTGGGATGGGTCAATCAAGTTAATTACACTCCGGCCCGATTCGATCAGGGGGTGTTTACGCCCAAGCTGGCAGCCAGCAAACACAACGTTGTGCTGACACTCACGTATCGATTGAATCGACGGAGTAATAAAACACCATCAGAAACGCTGCCCTCTCAGTCGGACTAGGAGAAAGAGTAAAAGAGCGAAAGGTCAGGCCGTTGGAGGGGGAAAGAAGAAGCATTCTGTATTACTTCTGGCAAACTGCCTCACCCAACCGAAAACCGTAAACAGAAGTCCCCAGGTACATGATCGAGACCGTGTATCTGGGGACTTCTGGCTTATTTGCGGGCAACAAACGCCATTTCGAGCTTTGGGTTGCTTTCGGTATAATTGAAAATAATCGATGAGCCGTCGACATCGGCGATGCGGCTGCCCTCAGCAAAAAGGCCATATTCTGACCCTACCTGCCGCACCTCAACCCCTTCAAACGTAACACTTTCGTCGTCCATACCCGTGGCTGTGAGCAGGAATGTCATGTCGAGCGTTTTATCTGACTTCTTGGTCAGCGTTACCTTCCCCGAAATAGTGGTTCCGTTGGCGGTCATGGGCAGGGTCGGGAACTCAAGTTTCTGGGTATCGTCGACATACCGAAACGAGCTGAGTTTGTAGGTGCCGGCAAACCGGTCGGCGAGGGGGGCGGGTTCAATGTCGGTTTCTTTTTTGCAGGCCGTGAAGGCAAACGCGATGAGGAGGAAGGCGATAAGGTGTTTCATTGGGGTATTGTGTTGTTTTGTCCCGACAAAGCTATTACGGGCTGTAGCCTTTCTCCATTGGTTTTATGGGTGAGTCGTCGGATTGGCTGGTTCAGTCGGTATTTTATGAGGCTCAGTTGCGCGAGGGTGAGAAGAGGTTGGCATGACTACCTACCGTTTACTAAAATCGTAACCGGGGTAAGTAGGGTATACGTATTTCTACGCATAGATAGTGTTGATGTTCAGGGTATTAATGGCAATTTGTGACGGATTTATAAACCTCCATCGTCATGAAGCACTGCCCACTACTTGCCTGCCTGATTGCCTTACCGGGTCTCGCTCAGGACAATTTGATTATCAATACGCCGGTCGCGCCCGGACCGGGCTTTCACAACGTCATGGTTGGGCTAAGGCAACCGACAAAAGTGACCAACAAGCGCAACGTGATTATTGGGTACGATGCCGCTTCATCGGCCGAGTCGGTTGAGAACAGCGTTGTCATCGGACCTGCCGCCGGTAATGGTGGGCGGTTCCGTAATGTGAGTAGTAGCGTCGTGATTGGCAATTTGGCTGGTCAGGACAACCGGGCCTCCAATGTGGTGATGATCGGCCAAAGTGCAGGTAGAAGTAATACGGGCCCCGGCAACATTTTTATCGGGAGCGAAGCGGGGTCTACCTTTCAGGGCGTCAACAGTATTCTGATTGGCCGATTTGCTACCGACAATGATAAAGATGCCCCTGTTTGGAGCAATGGGGCAACCTATATTGGGCATGAGGTGGCCGGAGAAGACAGCCTGAGTACTAACGGCACGTATCTGGGTTTTAAAACCGGGATAAACTTCCGTACCGGCGATGGTAACACGTTTATTGGTACGGAAGCTGGCACCGGTTTCAATGCGCCCGTTTACGCGCGGGGCAATTTCAATACCTTTTTGGGCTATGCTGCGGGCGGGCAGACGATTCGTACTGACGAAAACGTGTTTCTAGGTTTTCAGGCGGGGTATCGGATGGCCACGGGTAAACAAAACGTGATTATTGGGGCTCGGTCGGGCGAAAAGCTCAGTGAATTTGTGGAGGGGTTGGTGTTGATCGGAGCCAACGCACAGGCCAAAAGCGGTATTCGGAATGCCGCGGCTATTGGCGCGAATGCCCGGGTAGAAGCCAGCAATGCATTGGTGCTTGGAAACGAAGTCAGCCGGGTAGGGATCGGCACAAATGACCCCCAAAACCGGCTGGAGATTGTAGCACCTACTCCCCACAGCAGTGGGCTACGCCTGTCGGGGCTCACCGACCAGTCGCCTACGCAGGGGGGCGCCACAAAATTTCTGTCGGTCAATGCGCAGGGCGATGTGATTCTGGTCCAAAATACCCCTGCCGATCTGACCGCCCTTGTAGAGCGTCTTCAGGTTCTCGAAACGGCTAATACAGCCTTGGCTACGCGGGTACAGGAGCTGGAAAAACGGCGTTGTTTTATCTGTTTGCCGCGTAAGCCGAAAGAAAAACCGTAGCAGAGTCTGCCCTGGTCAGGTGGTTTGCAGGTAGGCGTTGCGAGTAAGAGCGGCTGAAGCTGGTAAAAAGTAGCCTTTGGTTGCTTGTGTGGGTATAAACCTAAATCGTATGTTTCCGAAAATGCGTCTACGTGTTATCGCTTTGCTGTTACTAAGTGGCGGGTTATTACAAGCTCTGCCGACACTCGCTCAGAATACCCCGGCCCGTACCGGAAAAGTGGAGCGAATCAAAGTACACGGAAAAGGGTTGGAGGGCAACCTCGCCGGCGACTCGCCCGACCGCGACGTGTCGGTGTATCTGCCCCCTAGCTACCAAACCGACCGCAACCGCCGGTATCCGGTCATTTATTTCCTGCACGGATTTACTGATAGCGACGATAAATGGTACGGCTTTACCAAGCATTGGATAAACCTGCCCACTGTGGTCGATAAAACGCTGGCCGACGGTAAAACAGGTGAGTTTATCATTGTGACCCCCAATGCTTACAACCGCTATTTCGGGAGTATGTATTCAAACTCGGTCACCATCGGCAACTGGGAGGATTTTGTGGCCTACGAACTCGTCGACTACATTGACAAAAACTACCGGACCTTGCCGCAGGCCAGCAGCCGGGGGTTAGCCGGGCACTCAATGGGTGGGTACGGCTCGATCCGAATCGGGCAGAAACACCCCGAAATTTTTTCGAGTTTGTACCTGCTGAGTCCGTGCTGCATGTTGCCTGCCATGAACGGTCCCGGTAACCCCGAGATGGTGGCGAGTATGGAGGGAGTGAAAACCCAGGCCGATCTGGAAAAGGCGGGCTTTTTTACCAAGGCCATGTTTGCGTCGGCAGCGTCGTGGTCACCCAACCCGACTAATCCGCCGTTTTACCTCGACCTGCCTACCAAAGAGGGGGTGTTGCAGCCGACTGTCATAGCCAAGTGGGCCGCCAATGCCCCGCTGGCCAGCATTGACGGGTACATTGGGAATCTCAAACAGCTTCGGGCGTTGGCGTTCGATGCGGGCTCGAAAGATGCCAGTATTGCCGCCAACAACAAGGTGCTCAACAGTGTACTGACTAACTACGGCGTGAAGCATACCTACGAAGAGTATGATGGCGACCATATCAATAAAATTGCCGAGCGGATTGAGCAGAAGATGCTTCCGTTTTTCACGCAGCATTTGTCTAACCAGCCCGCACCCCGGTCGGCCCGGAAACGTTGAGCCGCTGACGAACCTGCAAGCTTAAAAACACAAAACCCACCGGTAGCCGGTGGGTTTTGTGTTTAAACGGAACAGAGCTTTGCTTAGAACGTCGATACGTTCAGGCGACCGCCTGTTGTTGTCTTCCCTGAAAGTGATGGCGTTGGCGTAGCTGAGTTCAGGATGGCATCCTTAACCTGTGCAGCCGTTGCACCTGGGTTGATCGACTTGTACAGGGCCGCAGCACCGGCTACGTGTGGCGTTGCCATTGACGTACCGCTGTATGAACCGTACGATGACTTACCCGCTTTGCCCGGCAGGGTTGAGTAAATGGCTGAACCCGGCGCGCCGATGTCAACCTGGTTGGCACCAAAGTTTGAGAAGCTCGACAGGGTACCCGATGAGGTGATCGAAGCTACCGCAATGACGTTGGCGTTCGGGTAGTTCGATGGGTAGTTGGCTACGTTGTCGTTGTTGTCGCCTACACCGTCGCTACCGCCGTTACCGGCGGCTGCAATGAAGAGAACACCTGCCTGGTTGGCCCGCTCAATGGCGTCCTGCAACCCTTGCGAGAAGCCACCACCCCCCCATGAGTTGTTGGTCGCTACAATGTTCAGGCCTTTCTTCTTCAGTTCGGTGAAGTAGTCAATTGCCTTGATTGCATTGGCAGTTGTACCGCCCCGGCTACCGAGGAATTTACCCGAGAGCAGCTTGACGTTCCAGTTAACACCAGCAACCCCGATACCGTTGCCACCCACACCGCCGATTGTACCGGCTACGTGCGTGCCGTGGTCATCGGCCGTACCGTCGAATACGGTGCTATTGTTACCGGCAAAATCCCAGCCGTACACGTCATCTACATAGCCGTTGGCGTCGTCGTCGCGGCCGTTACCTGCAATCTCGAAGGGGTTCGTACCGGCGTTGGCGGCCAAATCTTCGTGGGTGTACATGTAACCCTCGTCAATAATACCTACGTACACGGTCGACGAACCGGTTTTACCGTTAGCCCAGGCGGTGATGGCCTGGCTACCAAACTGGTTGCCATTTGCACCCATACCCCAGAGCTGGCTCAGGCCCGGATCGTTCGAAACGGCATTGTGCTGGTAGATGAAGTTTGGCTCGGCAAACTCCACCCCTTCAGCGCCACGCAGCGCTTCGATGGCATCCAGCGTGTTCATTTTGGTTTTGATCAGCACTACGCCTTCACTGTCGCCCATCCGCTCCATGATTTTGGTCAAGATCTTCTCGGCAACTTCGCCCTTTACGCGGGTGAGGGCGTTGGCCAGCCCCTGTACTCCGGCGCCTTTAGCCATTTTGACAAGAATTTCGCCCTCGACAAAGTCGGCGCTGGCTGCACTACGTGCGGCCCCGGCTGGGTTGGGATTTAGGTCAAGTTGGGGTTGGCAACCCGTGGTTAGGAGCGTTGTTGATAAGGCGATAGCTGCACTGGCAAGCTTCCAGCTATTGAAGCGAAGAAAATTTTGCATAGCTCATTTAGTGTTAATGATTTGCGCAATATATATAAATTTAAACGTCATAATATATGGCTCAAATTTTTTTTAGTTATTGTTCGTATGGTCTAAACTGGGTCATTTTTATACCATTCCGCGAACGGAAGTATATAGTCAACTAAGTTGAGTATATTAACTTAGGCCGTTTAAAATCAATACACCGACATTTTACTCAGAATTGGCGGTCAATTTCACTCAGTAAATACCCTTTCGGATCGCTGAAATATTCCCAGAACATCACCCCCGCGAGTCCTTTCTTTTTTACATATCGGCATTTAGCCCGTACCGATTGCTCGTCGTCGAAGGAAAAGAAAATTTGGTTTTCGGCCCCGTACAGGTAGGGCGCTTTGGCCCGGCGGTCCCAGTACCGGCGGTAGGCAGGATTGGTGAGCAGGCTGTCTTTGATAAAGGTATACCCACCGCCCCGCTCCACTTTCTGGATGGTGCGCGGGTGGGCCTCCGGGTCAGGCGTTTGTAGCCGCCAGGCTCGCCCGTAAAATGCAATTCCCAGCACCAGTTTTTCGGCCGGAACGCCCGCCTGTCGGTACAGTTGCACGGCGCGGTCGCCCGACGACTCATTGGCCACCTTCCCCGACGGGTACAGGTTGGTGTGGTGCCCGGCCGTGGGGCCACCCGTGTAAAAATCGTACGACATCACGTTGATGAAATCGAGGTAAGGGTGTACTTCGGCCATGTTGGTATGGGTGAAAATGCCTTCAAAACCGGGCAGCGCCGTAGTGACCAGGTACGATTTGCGGGTTTGGGTAGCCAGACCGTTGAGCCCTTCGCGCAGGGCTTTAAACAGGAGGGTGAAGTTTTCCTTGTCTTCGGGCCGGAACACGTTGTCTTCGCCTTTCATGCCGGGGTATTCCCAGTCAATATCGATACCGTCGAGGTCGTACTGCCGTACTATATCGACCGCCGAGGCCGCAAAAGCTGCCCGCGACGTATCCGTCAGAACGGCATCGGAGAAGTTTTCACTCCAGGCCCAGCCGCCAATCGAGATCAGGATTTTCAGGTCGGGGTTCCGGCGCTTGAGGGTGTTTAGCTTACGAAAATTAGTAGTGTCGGTAGTGAGGTTGTGCAACCAGGCCCGGTTGGCTTTGATATCGACAAAGGCGTAGTTGATGTGGGTGATTTTTTCGCCTTCAATCCGGTCAGTATCTACCAGTCCTCGAAAGCCGCCCACGTAGGCGAGCACAATCGGTTTGGCGTTGGGCGACGGTCGGAAACCACCCAGAAAACAAAGAACCAGCAGAGACGAAGCAAGTAAAACAGACAGGCGATTCATACGGCAAAAAGGCTTTTCACAAAGAAAGAGTTTTTTGCGGTTGCCCGGCGATTCGGGCCGGTAAAGAGTGCGTGTTAGCCTGCCCAAAAGCTGTCCCAAATACACCCCGTTCTTGGCTTGTTTGCCCACCGGATCGGCCTCCAGAAGAGCGTACCTTTGCCTTGTACTCTAAACAACAATACGTATGGCAACCCAAATTTTTGTGAACCTGCCCGTGCGCAGCCTGGACCGCTCGGTTGCGTTTTTTACGCAGCTTGGCTACACCTTTAATCCTCAGTTTACCGACGAAAAAGCGACCTGTATGGTTATCAGCGACACCATTTATGTGATGCTGCTGGTGGAGCCTTTTTTCTGCAGCTTTACGAAAAAGTCGATTGCCGACACTACCCAAACAGCCGAGGTAATTGTGAGCCTCTCCGCCGATAGCCGAGAAGCCGTTGACGCGATAGTCGATAAGGCCGTTGCGGCCGGGGCCAACACGCCCGTGCCCGCTCAGGACCACGGTTTCATGTACGAGCGCAGCTTCGAAGACCTCGACGGCCACAGCTGGAGCTACGTATATATGGATATGGCAGCCGTTACAGACGCCAGCCCGACCGAAGTAGGTGCCGGTAATGAGGGGTAGTATTTAGGTGGTGGTAAGGGGCTCCCGGACATGACATCTCTCTAAACGAGATGTCATCTCTTATGTAAGCGGGTTCTGTTTTAGGGAACCAAGCCCCCAGCGATAACATCTCTCTAAATAAGATCTCAGTAATGGACAAAAGGTACAATCAAGCCAATTGAACGCGGATAACATCGATTTGCCGAATTCACGTCGATGAGTAAATCCGCGAAAATTAGCTTGATCCGTTTCATCCGCGTGCCAATTCTTTTGTGCCGAACAAATGTCCAATACCGAAAAACAAGATGACATCTCTGGAGCTTGCCAGTTTACAGCGCGGCTTTAGGGGTCACGCTACCGCTGCGGTGGGCAATGGCCCGCTCGCCAATTAGCAGAATAAGCAGGCCACCCACAGCGCAGAAAGTCATCATGCCAATCATGGGCAGGGCGGTGCCGTTGTGCATCAGGCTCACAATGGCCGACACCAGTGCCCCAAAACCCATTCTGAGGCTCCCCATCAGGGCGGCAGCACTGCCTGCGTGCCGGGCAAAGGGCATCATCGACAGGGCCGACGAGTTTGGACCAACCAGCCCTTGACCAAGTAGAAACAGAAACAGCATCCCGAGCAGACCCGTTAGCCCGAACCACCCTGCCCAGCTACCAAAGACCATGATGAGTCCCACTGCCGACTGGTAAATGAGGGTAGTATGCACAATCTGCTCGTTCGAAAACCGCTTGAGCAGCACGTGATTCAGTTGATTGGGTGCCAGCACTGCAATAGCCAGAAAGGCAAAAATCCAGCCGTACTGCTGCTCGCTCACGTGGTAAAGGTTCATGAACACATCGGGCGAGCCCGCAATGTACGCGAACGATGAGGCCGTAGAGAGCCCACCCGCAAAGGCATAGGTCATGAACTGCGGTTGCCGAAGCACCGTAAAAAAGTTGCCCAAAACGGCTTGTGGTCGTAACGAAATGGAGGGGTCAGCGGGGCGGCCATTGGGGAGGGCGTAATACACCGCCACCAGAATCAACACCGTAATGCCGGCCAGAATCAGGAAAATAGAGTGCCAGCCGAAAGCCACGGTAGCATAGCCCCCCACGGTGGGGGCAATCATGGGCGAAACGGCGATGACGAGCGTCAGCAGCGAAAAAACCTGCGCAATGTTGCTCACCGGAAACAGGTCGCGCACGAGGGCCTGAGCTGCCACCATGCCCACGCACCCGCCCAGTGCCTGCAACAGCCGCATCAGCACGAGCATCTCAATGGAATGGGTAAAGGCACATCCGACCGAAGCCAGCAAGTACAGCCCTAAACCGGCGTAGAGCGGCATTTTGCGTCCAAATCGGTCGAGCAGGGGGCCGTATAGCAACTGCCCGGCGGCAATCCCGAAAAAGTAGGCCGTCAGCGAAAACTGTACTTTATCAATGGTGGTATTGAGGTCGTTGGCAATGGCCGGAAACCCCGGCAGGTACATATCAATCGAAAAGGGGCTGATAGTGGAGAGAGTCCCCAAAATCAAAATAATCACAAAATGCTGTTTGCGCGTCATACCAGTACAAGAGGTGCCTTGTCTGTAGACGCCTGAGCGGGAAGGATTGTTCCTGACTGATTGATTTTTAGGTTTAAAGTGAGTAAATGGGGGCTGCGTAGGTTTGATCTGTACAAGCTTTATTGAACCGGGCGAATAGGCCTTCTACCTCTAAAAAGCCGTTATTGAGGATAGGTTTGTAGAAGAGAATCCAGAAAAAGTTATAATTTTTTAGACAGGGAATAAGTCGGTCGAAAAACTTTTTTTCGGCCGACTGTAACAAATGTCGGGTTAGGGGTTCTAACCACCGACAACACCGCAATGGCGCCCAAGCGGTCTTCGTCGTTCAAACTTTTTTAATCCGTTTGCACACATGAAGACCATCCTTTGCTCTCTTCTTTTGCTAGTAGCCCAGTGGGGCATGGCACAATCGTATTCGTTTCGGGTTTCGGTGACCGGTAAGGGTCAGCCTATTCTGCTCATCCCCGGCTACTCGTGCAGTGGCGATGTATGGCAGGAAACCGTAGCGCACCTCCGTACCCGGTACGAGTGCCATGTGCTTACTCTGCCCGGCTACGCTGGGGTCGACCCGATTGGACAGCCAATTTTGCAAACCGTGCGCGACCAGATTATTCGTTACATTCGGGAAAAACAGCTCCGCAAGCCGATTCTGATGGGCCATAGCCTCGGTGCATTCATGAGTTTGTGGGTGGGTAGCACCGCCCCTGATCTGGTGGGTAAACTAATCTGTGTGGATGGGGTGCCGTTTATTTCGGGGATGATGAACCCCAAAACCTCGGCCGATTCGCTGCGTAACCTGCCCATGTTCAATGCCGAAGCTGTGGCTCAGAATTTCGTGAATCTGCCCGTCGACTCGTACGAAGATAATATGGCGCGTTCGATGCGAACGCAAGTGGCCGACACTACCCGCGCCCGGCAGATTGCCCGGTGGTCGGCTACGTCGGACCGGCGGACGCTGGGCTACACGATTGTTGAAATGAGTCTGACCGATCTGCGTACCGATATTGCCCGGATTAGCTCACCGGTGCTGGTGCTGGGGAGCCTGTACATGAACAGCCGCGATACATCCATGCGCATCCTGAACGAACAGTACGCCCGCGTGCCCAATAAGGTAATTGCTGTGGCTAACACCAAACACTTTATCATGTACGACGATCCGGCTTGGTTTCAGGGGCAGATCGATGGGTTTTTGCAACTGCCTTAATGAACGCCAGCCAATCGATACCGCCTTTTGAGGAGTTGTACACCCGCTTTGCCCCCCGAATTCTGAAGCTTTGCCTTGGCTACACGGGTGAGTACGCACAGGCGCAGGACCTGATGCAGGAAACGTTTATCAAAGCCTGGCAGCATCTGCCCGCGTTTCGGGGCAATGCCGAGGTTAGTACCTGGCTGTACCGTATTGCGGTCAACACCTGTCTTAACCACCTGCGTACGGCCAAACGACAGGTTGCCGAGCCACTCCTCGAACAACACATGGCTACCCTGGCCGACGATACCGGCGAGCCCGACGAAGCAGTTCGGCGGTTGTACGGCTGCGTGAGCCAACTCCCCGAAACCGACCGGCTCATTATCTCGCTCGTGCTCGACGATGTGCCATACTCCGAAATTGCGCAGATTGTGGGGGTTTCGGAGGGCAACCTACGGGTCAAAATTCACCGGATTAAACAGCAACTTGTTACCCTCTTTCACCAGCATGGACCCCTTTGACGATCTCAAAAAAATATGGCAGCAGCCCGTTTCCCCGCCTGATACCGTGGGCTGGGAACAGCTCCGGCAAACCAACGCGACGCACAGCCAAAAACTGGCCCAGACGCAACTGTGGAGTGGTATTGGCTTGGCCCTGACGGCGGTGTTTCTGGCAACCTTCAACGAGCTGACGGGTATTCGGTTTACGCAACAGACTACCTACGTAGGGCTGTATCTGATGGCGTTGATCACCGGGGGGCAGGCGGTGGTGAACCTGTATTTGTACCGGCGGTTAAAGCAAATTGACCTGGCGGCCCCCGTGGCCGAACACCTGGCTACGTGGGAACGCTACTACGCCTTCCGCAAGCAGTTGATCCGAATCAACGGGCCGGTGTATTTTCTGCTGCTCAATGGGGCCTTTGGGCTTTATTTTATCGAGATTCTGGGTCGTATGCCCCTGTTAGGCAGGACTATAGCGCTGATTGTGTACACCGGCTGGATGTTGTATGCCTATTTCGTGCTTGGTAAGCGGACCCTGCGCCGGGAAGACAAACGGCTAACCGAAATTATTGGTGGCTTACGTCGATACCAGAATCAGCTATCTGGCGAATAGAGGGCCTTCATGATGGACGATGACTCGTAAATCATACTTGATCGAGCCTAAAACCCGCCGTTTGTCCTTAAAAACTGTTAATTCAACCGAAATGCTTGCAGGGCTGTTGGGGTAGGGTGTACTTTGTGCAGTTCATTACTCTCTTCTCCTTATGCTTCGCCTGTACGTTATTGGCATTTTGTTGTTTATTTCTCAATTGACCGCGTACGCTCAGGGCATCCGGGGTACCATAAAAACCACGGGTGGCGATGTGTTGCCTTACGCGGCTATTGTGGTCAAAAATGGGACAGGCAAGGGCACCGACGCCGGTACCATATCGAATACAGAAGGCCGCTACGAACTGCCATTGGCTCCGGGTCGCTACGAGGTAGTGTTTCAGTACCTTGGGTTTGCGGCTCAACAGAAGACGGTGGAGGTCAAAAGCGGCTTTGAAACCATCGATGTGGTCATGGCCGAGCAGGTAATCCGCCTACAGGAGGTGCAGGCCCGCTCCACGAATGAAGACCCGGCCTACACCATCATGCGCCGGGCCATTGCCAAAAGTAAATACCACGCCCTACAGGTCAATAGTTACACGGCGCGGGTGTACGGCAAGGGGTCGTTTATTGTGGAGAGTATTCCGAAGCTGATTGAAAAAATGGCGGGCAAACAGCTCAAAGAAGCGGAGCAGGAGGCCAACTTCAAAGTGGGTGTCCCGAACGTGTTTGAATCGGTTTCGGAGGTTTCGTTTCAACAACCCAACACCTACCGTCGGCGGCTGATAGCCTCACGTAATTCACAGAGTGATCAGCTCATTCCGGCTCAGTTTTCGATGGGCTCGTTTTACAGCCCGGAGATCAATAACGCCGTGTCGCCCTTGTCGCCCAAAGCCTTTGCGTACTACAAATTTGTGTATGAAGGCACCTTCCGGGAGTCGGTTGGCGGGGGGCAGGCGGTCGAAATCAGCAAGATTCGCGTAAACCCGCGCTCGTGGGGTGAGGGCGTGTTTCGGGGCGTCATTTACATCATCGAGAACAGCTGGGCCATCCATAGTCTGCAACTCGAACAAGTGTTGCAGCAGGGCTTTAGCATTAACCTGCGGCAAACCTACACGCCAATACAGAACGTCTGGATGCCGGTCAACGGTCGGTTCAATTTCAAGGGGGGGATTTTCGGGGTGAAGCTTGGGGGTGAGGCTGTGGTGAGTTATCAGTACCGCAATCTGAAGGTGAACCCGGCCTTTGTGGATGAGGTGGAAGTGGTCGACGAAAAGAAATTCAAGCCCGAAACCAAACTCACCAAGCGCGACGTGAAAGAGCAATCGCTGGATGATCTGGTCAAAAAACAGAAAGAGTTTTCGACCAAAAACATGCGGCAAATGATGAAGGAGTACGAAAAGCAGGAGGCCAAAGCCCGTCGGGAGAAAGCCCGGCAGGAAAACCGCGACGATGTTCAGGTGCTCCGCAATGATTCGAGCAGTGTGGATTCGCTGGCGGGCAAACGTTCGACCGCGTTCTGGGATTCGCTCCGGTCGGTGCCGCTCACCTCGGCCGAAATCCGCAGTTATGTCCGCAACGACAGCCTTAAAATTGTGCGGGAAATCAAGGCCAAAACCGACAGCACCAAGGCTGTTAAGAAAGACTCGACCCGTGGCAGTGCCACCTTCAAACCGATGCAACTGCTCGAAGGGGCCAACTGGCGGGTGGGCAAGCGTACCACGCTTCAGTACGATACGCCGATCAAAAGTATTTTTTACAATACCGTAGAGGGCTACTGGGCGCAGGCCGGCCTTAAACTGAACATTCGGGCAGGAGCCCCCGACACCACCCGTAAATCGAAAACCCCGCAGTTTAAGCCGGGGCCAACGTGGTCGGTGGGGGGCGTGGTCCGGTACGGGCTGGGCTGGAACCGGGCCGTGGGTTACGGACTGGCGCAGTATGCCTACAAAACCACCTCGGTAGGGCTGGAAGGAGGGCGCTATCTGTCGCAACTGAACCCCGACAACCCGATCAGCAACGCCATGAACACGCTCACGTCGCTGGTGTTTGAGCAAAATTTCCTCAAAGAGTACCAGAAAGACTTTGTGCGGTTGTCGGGCAATTTCCGATGGTGGCATAACCGGCTCAACGTGTCGGCCTCGCTCGAATATGCCGAGCGGACGGAGTTGGCCAACTTCCGCGACATTATTCGGCCCTGGATCAACTGGCGCAACCGGGCCTACACCACCAACCGGGTTACCAATGCCGAGGTGGGCTCGTCGGCGTTTCCGGTGCATCAGGCGTTTGTGCTCAATTTGCTGGCTTCGGCCCGGCTGGGTGCTCCCCGGTATATTATTCGCAACGGTCGGCGCATCAGTCGGCCCAACAACGATGCCCCCCTGCTGTCGGTCAACTACCGGAAAGGCATTGCGGGCGTGGGCGGGAGCGATACCGACTACGATTTTTTGCAGGCTCGGATCAGTCAATCGTTTGAAACGGGTATCCGCAGCCGCCTGAGCTACAACCTGTCGGCGGGTGCATTTGTCAACGACAAGCGGGTGTACTTCCCGGATTTTCGGCACTTTGCGGGCAATCAGTTCTTTCTGCAACAGGGCGACCCTGTTTCGGTGTTCCGGTTGCTGCCCTACTACCAGTACAGCACGGGCAAACGATTTGCCGAAGCGCACGTCCTGGCCGAGTACCGCAAGTTTTTGCTCACGCAGATCACCTGGTTCCGCCTGCTCGACCTGAAAGAAAACCTCTTTGTTCACTACCTGGCCACGCCCGGCTCAAAAAACTATACCGAAGTGGGGTACGGCCTGAACGGGTTGATCCCTCGGGTCTTGCCCGTGTTCCGGCTCGAAGTTATAAGTCAGTTTCAGAACGGCTCGTACAAGGGGCTGGGCTTCCGGGTGGGCACTACGCTTAGCTTCGGTCGGTAGGGGTTCAGGGCCGCAGGATGGTTGTTTGTTCGGCGGCCGCTTTCACCTTTTCCCGGCTGAAAAAGACCGGGAAATACCCATTTTGCCCCCACAGCTCAAACAAGTCGCGGTAGTGCGGGCTGGCCGGGTCGCCCGATTGGCCGGGGCTGTTGATGCCAAGTGTGCGGTCCCAGTCTTCGGTATCAACCAATATCCGAAACGAAGCCCCGTGCTCCTGATTTAGATTGCTGCCGGTGTTATTGACGGTTTCGCTGTAGCCCCCGCGCGGAATGGGGCCGAGGTTGATGCGCCTGCGCTCGTCTTCGCTCACGAGTGCGCTGAGCGGGTGCGTCAGACTGATGTGTTTGTTGGCCCGTTGGCCGTATTGCCACTCGTCCATATCCCCACCGAGCCGTTTGGTGAGCGTACTCACTGCCTGATCGAGGCTGGTGAGCAACAGGCTGTCGCGGTTCATCAGTCGTAGGGAGCCTCCCGTTGAGTCGGGTACCGGAATCAGGGGTAGACTCAACCAGTCGAGTATACGTTTGGTGGGCAGCGAGCGCAGGTAAGGCCGCGCCCGTTCGGGCACCATCGTTTGGTATAGTGCCTGCCGGAGCTGGGTTTCCCAGGCCACATAGATCGAGGCTGCCACCGAGCCCGGCTCCAGTTGGTAGTTCCATTTGCGAAGGTAGCTGCTCGCCTGTTCGGTGCGCGAGTCGTCGGCTACGAGTGGGCCGAGCAAGGGTACCAGTGTGCGTGCTGGTATGGAGAGGTAATCGGCCTGTAGGCGGGCAAAATCGGTAAGGGTTTTACGCTCTCCGTTGTTCAGGACTTCTTCAATGCGGTGCGCCCGCGACGGCCCCGCCCACACCCATCCGACAGCATTGCGGTCGGGAAAATCAATCGGGGTTAGGTTGTTGTTGGCCGTGGCTACGTAGCCCTCGGGCGGATTATGCTTGTTGGGTAATTTCTGAATCGGTAGGTAGCCGCTCCACTCGTAGCGACCATCGCCGGGTACCGGCACCAGCCCGGTCCAGCTTTGGCCACCTACAGCGGGCCGAATAGGCGAGATTCCCACGGCCTGCCAGCCAATATCGCCCTTTGTGGCTGGCTGACCGGTGGAAGGCTGCCCCCCGGATGGCCGGCCCGCGGATGGCCGCCCCGCCCAGATCATGTTTTCACCGGGGATGCGGCTGTAGGCGCAGGCCTGCCTGAACTCGGTCCAGTTGCGGGCCCCATTCATACGCAAACTGGCCAGATAAGGCGCGCAGCCTTTTTCGAGCCACCCCGCCCGCACGGCATACGCTTTGTGATTCCTAGTGTCTTCAAACGTAACGGGCCCGTGCCGCGTGTATTTCAACATTACGGGGACCGCTTCTCCTCCTTTGACCCGGATGGTGTCGCGAATCAGGCGCATCGGCTCCCAACGGCCCTGGTACCGGTACTGGTTGGGATTCCGGGGGTTGGTTTCGTACACATACAGGTCTTCGTTGTCGGTCTCGAAAATGGTAAGCCCCCAGGCACCGTATTCGTTGTGGCCAATCGACACGCCCGGCAGAGTCGGTTCGCCCGCGCCTACCACATTCCATCCGGGCCCATGCAGATGAACCCAATATCGTAACGACGGGGCCGACTGCGCCCGGTGCGGATCGTTGGCCAGCATGGGATAGCCGCTTACCGAGTGTCGCCCATCCACCACCCAATTGTTGGAGCCTACCATTGTTTTTTCGGTATCGAACCAGTCTTCCACCTCGGCCGAGGGGGTGAAGTGGAGGTTGGGTATCCGGGGCGAGTGGGTTACGGGGCCGGTTGCCGCCTGTCGGGTGTCGGTGGGCGGGGTAAACTTAAGCGGAAGCCGAAACGCATCGTAGAGTTCCAGAATGGGTTGCATCAGTTGCGCTCCATCGACCCGGAGGGTCAGGTTGGGCTCGCGGTCGGGCGTGGGCGTTGGGTGAAACCACTGCAACTGCCGCAGTTTTTCGGCCCCGATCAGGTAGACCAATCGCCCAAAATTTAGTTCGTCGCGTACGTTGCTCAACAGGCCCTGGTGTCGGCTAATCACGATTTCGGGTGTCCAGAGGCCCGGTTCGGTTTTGAGAACTTTGAACTCAAACGGGAGCTTGTCGGGTGTTTTCCGAATCTCGGTGATGTAGGCGTTGATGCCCTCCACAAAGGCCCGTATAATGGCCGCGCCCCGTGGGTGGTAGTGGTTCAGTTCGGCATTGAGTGTTTGCGGAGTAGTGCGGAACCGAAACAGCCGGGCCCCCTGGTCGCGCTTGAGTTCCTGCGGCCCCAGTAGCTCGGCAACGGTGCCGGTAGCCTGCCTGCGCCACATTTCCAGCTGAAACAGCCGATCCTGCGCGGCACAGTAACCTTGTGCATAGAACAGGTCATGCTCGGTTTGCGCGTAGATGTGGTTTACGCCCCAACGGTCGCGGATTACCTCTACGGGCTTCTGAAGCTGGGCAAACGAACGAGTAGTGAGGCAGAAAAGGCCGATGCAGACGATGAGAGCCGGGGCAATGCGCATGATTTGGGAAGTAGGAGTTTCTAAGATTAGTTGCCTGATTTATAGACCTTCGGTGCGGTAAACGTCGATAGTGGCTTTGCGGAAGTTACGCACCCGCGCAAACACGGCCGTTCCGTTGTTCGACGACTGCTCGTTGGTGTTGCCCTCGATGGTCTCAAATACATCCTCGTCGACCTCGGTGATGAGGCCCGTATGAAACCAGTCGGGGGTATTGGTAAATCGGAGCAGAAACAAATCGCCGGGTTTGGCCAGTTTGGGATTTTTGCGGATGTCGGCGTTCGGAATATACCGGCCGTTTTGCGTTCCTGCCATGGCTACCACATCGCAGCTGAGTGTTTGGGGAATAATAGCCGTAAAAGCGCGCCCGTTGGCCGTTGCTACCTGATCGAGTACTGTCTGCACAAAGCCCATGCACCACAAGAACGGCGAGCCGTCGTACCCATCGCAGTAAGCCCGCACCCAGGGACCGAGGTTTTGACCCGCGCCGGTTTGCAGCTCCGAGGCCCGGTGCAGCAGGTGCTGTTTGGCGGTTGCAATGAGCTGATTCGGAAGTTTATCCTCGGCTGCGATCGGCCCAAAAGCGGCCCGCATGGGCTGCGCTATCTGTTCAAAAAAGGCAGGTGTAACCTCTCCCGTGGGCGTGGTTTTCAAGGCACGTTGCAGGTTCTTAACAGCCCGCTCGGTGGCCGGGCCAAAATCACCGTCGATCACCACCACGACCGATGCTGCCGGAAATCGTAAGGCGCTCAGGCAGAGCCATTCCTGTATCCGACGGACGGCGGTCCCTTTACTGCCCCGGCGCAGGGCGTCGTCAAGGGCTATTTCGTTCTGATAAGCGGTTTTTATCATGTGTAGTGTGCGGTTTGGTAGGTATGGGAACAGAAAAGCCTCAACCACTTTAGATCAAAGCGATTGAGGCTGCAATTTTTCACGATAAACCGAAACTAAAAACGATAAACCAAAAACCGGTAGTCGGTTGGATTAATCGTCGTCGCCATCGTCTTCTTTCTCGGCAATTCGGAGCCAGGCTCCTCGGCGGGGTGCCGGCACCGGGCTGTTTTCGCCCCGCACGGCCATCCAGATCACGGCGTTGAACTCGTGGTCGTCTAAGGTATCGGCATGGCGCAGGTCAAACTTCTCCGACCGCCGGGCGGGTTCGTTCATAGCCGTGTTTTTGGCGCTCAAATCGACCTGAGCCGGTATATGCTTGTAGGGGGTAAAGTCAGGTGTGTTGGTAAACAAGGCGAACATAGGCCGGGCAGCCGCGTCGTACTGACTCATGGGTGGCATACCCAGAATCAGTTCCATCGTGCGGAGCATGGCTGAGGTTGAATACATGGTGTGCTCGATGTGCCGACGTTTGGCGTAGGGACTGATTACCAGCGCGGGCGAGCGGTGCGCGTCTACGTGGTCGGCCCCGTTTTGGGCGTCATCTTCCAGAATAAATACGGCTGATTCTTTCCAGATCGGGCTGTTTGAGAGGTGTTCGATAAACCGCCCCACGGCCAGGTCATTATCGGCCACCATGGCGGTGGGTGTCAGTTGGCCAATGCGGGCTCCGGCGGTATGGTTATTGCCCAGCCGCAGCGAGTTGAAGCGCGGCACAGCATTGGCCGTCACTAGCGAATCGAAGTCGCGTTTCCAGATCTCAACCCGGTCGATGTCTTTTATTTTGAGGTCATAATCGGGGTATTGGTGGCAAAACCGGCCGTCGAGCGCCGAGCCCCGGCGTCTGGCATAGGCGGCAAATTCGCCGTAGCCCCGGTAGCTGATGCCCGCCTGCTTGCAATGATCCCAGATAAACCCTTTTTTCGGAAACGCCACCGGTCGGCTGCCTTCGTAGTCGTAAGTGCCGCCACGTCCGCCGTAGCTGGTGGGCCAGGTTTTTTCGACGTAATCGGGTGCGTAAGCCGCTGTGGACCAGTTGTGCCCATCGGCGCTGACTTCGGCATCCACGTAGAAGTTATCGAGCAAGCCAAATTCGCGGGCCAACGCGTGCTGATTGGGGGTTACTTTTTCGGGAAATAAGCAGAGCGATGAGTCGCCATTACCACCGGGCATATCCCCAAAAACCTGATCGTAGGTACGGTTTTCTTTGATGATGTAAAAAACGTACTTGATGGGCGAGGGGTCGCCTACCCGGCGCGGAATCGGGTTGTTGGGCTCGCCAGCCGCCAGTTTTTCTTTCTCTTTGCTGTACGGCGTGTTGGCGTACACCTGCCGCGTGAGGCCCGTCAGTTGCGCGGCCGAGGGCATCGTAAACGTCGAGAGGGTGCCTTTGAACAGGGCCCCGATATACTGGGTGTCTTCTTCCCGGCGCTTAAACGGGTCGGGGCCTTTTGGGTTGGCCAGTGAGGTCATGCCCTTACCGTTCGACACCAGAATTTTTTTGCCGATTACTTTGACGGCGGTCGGGTACCAGCCCGTTGGGATGAAACCCAGCGACCGGCTCTTGCCCGGTTTCGATACGTCGAAAACGGCGAGGCAGTTGTTGTCGGCGTTGGCTACAAGCAGCGTTTTGCCATCGGGCGTGAGGGCTAGCCCGTTGGGCGTGCTACCGGCGGGTGCGTCGGGGTAGAGGGCCGTGTTGAGGGCTTCGACCACCCGGCGGGTGCTCAGGTCAATAATCGAGACGGAATTGTCGTTGGCGTTGGCCGTAAACAGGTACTTACCCGATTTGGTCAGCACCATGTCGTTGGGGTGGTCGCCGGTGGTAATACGGGCGCTGATTTGCCCCGTTTTGGTGTCGTACACCTGTACCCCGGCTCCGCCCCAAAGCGTGATATACAGCTCATGGCCCGACGGCGAAAGCAGGCAGGTGTAGGCCTCGTGTGGGAGCTGAATCCGTTTCTCAATTTGCCTGGTCGCTACATTACACACGTACAGGGCGCTATCGTCTTTAGTAACGGTGTAGAGTGTTTTGCCATCGCGGCTGAGGTCGAGCCCCGCTACCGAAATTCGGTTGGGCCACGGCTTGCCGAGCGTGATGGAGTCGGCTTTAACCAGTTGATTATCGGCTATTTCGTAGACCATCACGCGGTTGTCGTTGCCGCCCGATGCGTACAGCCGTTTGCCATCGGGGCTAAACCGGATGCCTACCCATGCCTTCGGAATCTCCAGCGATGCCAGCTGCCGGGTGCTTGTCCCGCTTACGTCGAAAAGCTGAATCGTGTGTTTGCTCTGCCCGTTATTCGTAACGGCTAAGCGTTTCTGGTCGGGCGACACAACCATGTTGAGGGGTAAATCGCCGAGGGGGACTGAGCTGCCGGTCGGAGTGAGGCTCCAGCCATTCGGAAGCTGAACCCGTTGGGTAGGGGCGGGTTGGGCCCATACCGCGCCAACGGTCAGGGCGCAGAGCAGGGAGGTATATAAACGTACCATCGGAAAGTGGGGTGTTTAGGAACTGGCCAAAGGTACGAAACCTGTAGGCCCGACTCAACGATTTACTGTTATGCTTCTTTTAACGATTACCCCTCCTGAAAAACACAGGAGAGGAGCTTACTGGCAGGCTCTTGCCGTTTGCTCTACTTTTCAAACGGATACGCTCCGAACGAGTTGAGGGGATAAACCTAAACAAGAAGGCCATGAACCTGACAGAGAAAACCCCGAAGGGTAGCCTGACAACGATGCCAAACGGTGGCGATACGGAGTTGATAGGCTCACGCATAGGCCGCATCAGCCCCGATATTGTGAACCAGAGCGGGGCCGCTGTGGATGACGGTGACGATGATGAGCAGTTTGATGACGAACGCCTGCTCGATGATGACGATGAACCCGTTGATGAAGACGGTGACCCCACGGGTGAGCACGATCAGCACCGTGACGATAACTACGCTCTCGGTGGAAAAGTGGCCCGCTGAGGTCGCCGGTCGGTTTAGTTGTTGAGCCGCAAAAAGCCCCCGTCGATGGGGTAGTCGGTGCCGGTAATAAACGAAGCCTCGTCGGAACACAGGTACAGCGCCAACGCGCCAATTTCGGCCGGTTTGGCCATCCGCCCAATGGGTTGGGTAGCCGCCAGCTTGGCAAACATTTCGGCTTCCTGACCGGGGTAGTTTTTGGCCAGAAATCCGTCGACAAATGGGGTGTGTACTCGTGCTGGCGAGATACAGTTGCACCGGATATTGTGTTTAAGGTAGTCTTTGGCTACCGACAGGGTCATGGTCAGCACGGCCCCTTTGGTCATGGAGTAAGCAAATCGGTCGGGAATACCAACCGTAGCCGCTACTGATGCCATGTTCAGAATGACTCCTCCGCCATTGGCTTTCAGGTGGGGGATAGTCACGTGCAGGCAGTTGTACACGCCTTTCACGTTGACGTTGTACAGCCGGTCGAGGTCGGCCTCGGTGGTAGTTTCGGCATTGCCTACGTGCGCGATGCCCGCGTTGTTGACCAGAATATGAATCGGCCCTTCGGCCGCAATCTGGTCGATAACCGCCCGAACATCAGCCTGTTTCGATACATCAACGGCATGAGCCTGCACGCGGCCTCCGGCGGCATTCAGTTCGTCGGCCACTTTCTGGGCCTGATCGGTATTCAGTTCGAGAATATGCACCGAGGCACCGGCCTGGGCAAATGCCGTTGAAATAGCCAGCCCAATACCACTGGCTCCACCCGTAACCAGGGCGGTTTTGTTTTGTAGGGAAAACATAGAAACTAAGGAGTGAGAAGTGAGAAGCGAGGAGTGAGGAGATAGAAGTGAGAAGTACTGATGCTGAATACCTCATGCATTAGTACTTCTCACTTCTATCTCCTCACTCCTATCTACTTTTAAAGTGATACCCCTCGTTTCCAGGGGATGAAATCGTCCTGGCCCAATTGTTCGGCCTTGGTGGTTACCTCACCCGAAGCCAGCTGAATGAGCCATTCGAGGAGGAGGTCGCCATTTTGGGGGATGGTTTGCTCCCCGTCGATGATAGGACCACTGTCGAAGTCAATCACGTCGGGCATCCGGTTTTTCAACGCGGTGTTGGTCGAGATTTTTACGACCGGGCAAATAGGATTCCCCGTTGGCGTACCCAGCCCCGTAGTGAATAGGATCAGGTTGGTGCCAGAGCCCGCCATGCCGGTAGTGGCTTCAACATCGTTGCCGGGGGTGCAGAGCAGGCTCAGGCCGGGTGCTACGGCGGGCTCGGCATAGTCGAGTACATCGGCTACGGGCGCGTTGCCGCCTTTTTTGGCTGCCCCCGCCGACTTGATGGCATCGGTGATGAGTCCGTCTTTAATATTACCGGGCGAAGGGTTCATGTCGAAACCTGACCCGGCGGCTTCGGCCTGTGCCGAATACGTTTGCATCAGGCTGACAAACTTGCCCGCCTTGGCGTCGTCGGCGGTGCGGTCAATCAGGTCCTGCTCAGCACCGCAAAGTTCCGGGAACTCCGCCAGTACAGTTTTGCCGCCCAGCGCGCCGAGTACGTCAGACAGGTGGCCAATGGCCGGATTGGCCGATAGGCCCGAAAACCCGTCGGAGCCGCCACATTTCAGCCCTACGCATAGTTGGCTCAGTGGGGCCGGTTGCCGCTCAATTTTGTTAATCTGAGCCAGCCCCAGAAACGTTTCTTTAACGGCCTGCGCCATCAGGGCAAACTCGGTGCCTTCCTGCTGTTCGAACAAGAGCAACGGCTTATCGAAGGCGGGATTCTGCCGACGAACCTCTTCTTCGAGCATGCCGGTTTGCAGGTGTTGGCAACCTAAGCTCAGGACGGTGGCCCCCGCTACGTTGGGGTTGTTGATCATCCCCGCCAGCAATGAACAAAGGTAGGCCGAGTCCTGACGGGTGCCCCCGCAACCCATTTCGTGCGTCAGAAACTTAATGCCATCCACATTTTTAAACGGGCGGTTGGCGGCAGGTTGCGTAGCGTGTCCATTGAGTGATGCTGGTTGCAGGCTCTGAATGGCCTTCAGGTCGCCATGCTGGTACAGGCTAAGGAGTTCACGAACCTGATCGCGGTATGTATCCGGTTGCGCGTAACCGAGTTCCCGCTCAAAAGCGTCTTTCAGAATCAGGATATTCCGGTTCTCGCAAAACACCAGCGGTACCACCAGCCAGTAGTTGCGGGTGCCCACCCGGCCGTCGGCCCGGTGATAGCCCATAAACGTGCGGTTTTGCCACTTCGTTACGTCGGGGGCTGCGTAGGTGTAAGGCCGTCGTTTGTCGAGACCGTACTGATCCGATTCGTGTTTGAGATTAAACGTTGTGATGGGTTCGCCCCGCCGAATGGGTTGGGTTGCCTTACCAACCGTCACGCCGTACATCCGTACGACACCGCCCGTGGGCAGGTCTTCGGTCACAAATTTATGTTTGGCATCCACACCGATTGGCAGTGTGTACGATTGGCCTTCAAACGCAATGGTCGATTGGGCGGGCAGGTTCCGAAGGGCTACAATTACGTTGTCGTCGGGGTGAACTTTAAGGACCTGGGCAGGCATATTAATACGTCAGATTGATCCGATAATTTAAAATAGAAGGCGAAGACAAGAGGCATATACCCCTGCTAATCCGACAAAACTTGCGGAAGATTCTTGCTTTCTCTCTAACCAATGCCCATTTTGCTTTAGTTCTTGTGCGTACTCCCCCCGTTTATCTTTTTCGATTCTTCCATGACTCTGACCGCCAACATCCTTGATCTTTTCGACCAACGTATCTATTACGGTTCTATCCATATTGAAAATGGCCGGATTTCGCTGATTGAGCGCGTAGGTAATGAGCGGCCCGGTGTGCCGTATGTGCTGCCGGGGTTTGTTGATGCGCACGTGCACGTTGAAAGTTCGTTGCTCACCCCCGCCCAGTTTGCCCGGTTGGCGGTGGTGCACGGAACGGTGGCCACGGTGTCGGACCCGCACGAGATTGGCAACGTGCTCGGTGTGCCGGGGGTTGAGTACATGATTACCGATGGCAACCGGGTTCCGTTTAAATTCTGTTTTGGTGCGCCATCGTGCGTGCCGGCAACCCCGTTCGAGACGGCCGGTGCTACCATCAGTGTGAGTGATGTTCGGCAACTGCTGGGCCGGCGCGAAATCGGGTATCTGGCCGAGATGATGAACTTCCCGGGGGTGCTCAACGAAGACCCTGATGTAATGGCGAAAATTGCCCTCGCCCGTGCTTTCAACAAACCTGTAGATGGCCACGCACCGGGGCTGCGGGGCGATGATGCGCAGCGGTATATTGACGCTGGCATTGAAACCGACCACGAATGTTTTACCTACGAAGAGGCTCTCGACAAAGTACAGCGGGGCATGAATATTCTCATTCGGGAGGGGAGTGCGGCCCGTAACTTCGAGGCTTTGCACCCGCTGCTGACGTATTATTCGGATCGGGTGATGTTTTGTTCGGACGATAAGCACCCCGATACACTGGCCGAAGGTCATATCGATCAGTTGGTAGTGCGGGCCTTACTCAAAGGGCACAACGTTTGGAACGTGCTGCGAGCCGCCTGCCTGAATCCGGTGATGCACTACCGCTTGCCGGTGGGCCTGCTACGTGAAGGCGACCCGGCTGACTTTATTGTGATTAATGATATGGAGCGGTTCCGGGTGATGCACACCGTAATCAATGGGCAGGTAGTGGCCGAAAACGGTAAAACGCTCATTCCTGACCTCCGTAGCGACCATCCGAATCAGTTCAATTGTGGCCCAATAGCCCCCGAGAGTCTGGCTGTACCGCACGAAGGAGGCTCTATTCGGGTCATTGAAGCACTGGATGGGCAGCTTATTACCAACGAGCTTCATGTAGTGCCTACCGTTCAGCATGGGAACATTGTGGCCGATCCGGCGCGAGACCTGCTCAAGCTGGTAGTTGTGAACCGATATGCCGATGCGCCACCGGCTGTGGCATTTATCAAGAATTTCGGCCTCAAACAAGGGGCTATTGCTTCATCGGTTGGGCATGACTCCCATAATATCACGGCAGTGGGTTGCGACGACGAGAGTATCAGCCGGGCTATCAACCTGATTGTGGCCGAGAAGGGCGGGCTATCGGCCGTAGGTGGGAGCGAAGAATATATTTTGCCTTTGCCGGTAGCGGGTTTAATGACAGACGTTGACGGGTACGAAGTCGCAACAAAATATTCCCAATTAGACACGTTCGCCAAACAAGATTTGGGGAGTTCGTTGGCGGCACCGTTTATGACACTTTCGTTCATGGCATTGCTCGTAATTCCGGCTTTGAAACTGAGTGACAAAGGGTTATTCGATGGGAGTAACTTCAGATTTACCAAAATATCAATGGCATAACTGGAAATTTTGCTAATTTTTGAGGGGTTTCCTTGTAATCTTCAAAACATTATCGTTATTTTTACACGATTGCCTGAACGCTCCAACCCCCTATCATCTCTGTATGCCTCGCCATCGTACCCCATCCGGCCAAGACGAAGAGCAGTTGTGGAACCAGTTTCGTAGCGGTAACGAAACAGCTTTTGCCCAGTTGTACAAAGACTATGCTCAAGTACTCTACCACTACTGCACGCACTTTGCGCAGGATAGACCGCTAATTAAGGACTGCATTCACGATTTGTTCGTGGAGTTATGGAAACATCGGGCCAATATCGGACCTACCACTTCGGTTCGGTACTACCTGATGGCCTCGATTAAACGTAAGTTGGTTCGGCATTTGACTGCTGAGCAGAAAATCAGCAGCCAGGATGATGTTCAAACCGATCTGTTGCCCGGTTGCGACCCCTCGTACGAGTCAACTATCATCGCTTTTGAAGAGGATAGCTTTGTAAATGAGTGTCTGCACAAAGCTATCGAGCGTCTGCCCCGGCGTCAGCGCGAAGCCGTTTACCTTCGTTTCTATCAGAACATGAGTAACGAAGAAATCTCGTCGCTGATGCAGATCAATATTCAGTCGGTATACAATTTAATTTTTGGTGCTTTAAGTAATTTGAAGAAACACGTTACCCTTGACCGCATTCGTCTTTAATTGATTATTCCTGAACCCTTGAAACAAAAAGAGCGGCCTCAACAGCCGCTCTTTTTCATTGTTTTCAGTTTACGGTTTACCGTTTTCAGTGATTGTTGGCGTAAGCCAACTGAAACCTGTAGACTGAAACCTGAACGTTATTTCATCAGCTGATCCAGAAACTGGTACCGGCCCGCGTTCTTTTCGGTTTCAGTACGGGTGTTCACGTCGATGTGCAGTACCGGGGCGGGGCCACCTTTGGTTACGGCCGGCCATTTGGGTAAGCCTTTGCCATTAGGGTTGCCGGTTTTGATGAAGTTGGCAAAATACGTCTGCATTACTTCTGAAACCTTGTAGTCATCCGGTGTCCAGGCATATACCTTGTTAGAACCGAGGTTGCCCATCGCGTATTCAATTTCGGCCGAGTGCACAGCGCCTTTAGCTGGTGGCGCCTTGGGGGCGTTGCTGTCGCGAATGACACCCCCAGCCAGTCCTGGTGTAGCGTTACCCATTTCCGGGGTCATGGGTGGGCGAGGGCGCTCGTAATAATACCGGTACACGGGTTTACCTCCGCCTGTTTTCACGTGCATATCGGTCCACTTCCAGGTGCTAAAGCCAATGAAGCGATCACCGGCCAAATCAGTGGCAGCCTGGGTAACTTCGGCTTCGGTTTGGCCCGGATACAGTTTCAGTACCTCATCGGCCCGGTCAGGGTAGAGTCTTTTTACGTTTTTCGCGAAATTTTCGGGGGTAGGGGCGTCCTGCCCCAGAATGCCACGAGCCCCGGATTCTTCGGAGTTCCAGCCTGCCAGCAACGGAACTTGTGCCTGCTCGCCAGCCGCGAAAATGGCTATGGCTGATTTGGGCAAAAAGTGGCCATCGAGCACAGTACTAAAGCGGGGGGCGCCAGCTTGCCCCGTTGCTTCGAGAACTTTGTCGGCTGGGACAGCCCGCAGATCGGCCAGTGAGTTAGCACCGAGACTACCCGCAAATTTCACGCCCAGAGCCTCCGCGTCGGCCAGGGGTGTGGGGGAGAGGGTACCCAATAGCGAACCACTCTCGCCAATGGCACCAGCAATCAGGTTTTTAGAACCCGGCGAAACCATTTGCGCACTGACTGATACCGACCCGGCCGATTCGCCCGCAATGGTTACGCGCTTGGGATCGCCCCCGAACGCGGCAATATTTTGCTGCACCCAGCGCAAAGCCGCCTGCTGATCGAGCAGCCCGTAGTTGCCCGACGCTTTGTGGGGCGACTCTTTGGTTAGCTCAGGGTGGGCCATAAAGCCAAATACATTGAGCCGGTAATTGACCGTCAGGGTCACAATGCCCCGCTGCGCCATGCTTTCTCCATCGTACCGGGGCTCCGAGCCGTCGCCCGCGATAAAGCCGCCACCGTAAAAGTACACCAGCACGGGTAGTTTTTCCTTACCTGTTTTGGCCGGTGTCCAGACGTTCAGGTACAGGCAATCTTCGCTCATACCGTTCGAACGGAAGTTCATATCCCCAAACACGGGGCGTTGCATGGCTCTGGGGCCAAATTTGTCGGCTTTACGCACGCCCGACCAATTCTGGGCGGGCTGAGGCTCGCGCCAACGAAGGTTGCCCACAGGGGGCGCGGCAAACGGAACCCCTTTAAACGAACGCACCCCGCCCGGCTCGGCAACGCCTTCCAGCGTGCCGTTGGCTACCTGCACGCGGGGGGGCGTAGCTGATAGATTAGTTTGGGCAATGGCTGCTTGTGTAAGCCCGAGAGCCACACAGAGCAGTACAATGTGTTTTTTCATATTCTACCTGATGAAAAGTTGCTTACCTCGTTGTTCAGGAGGCTTTTTGCGTAGGATTGCGCACGCGTAGTAAAGCAAAATCGGTAGAAGTTCTTACCAAAGACGAAGTACAAAAAAAGCCCCACTGCTCAGGGCAATGGGGCTTACGTATTGGTGCAAAAAGGCTATTTGTTGACAGCCACAATGTAGTCAGCCAGAATCCGACCGGTTTCGGTCAGGTACAGATCTTTTTTCTTTTTCTTGTCCTTGTCGGCCTGATTGGCTGTAGCTGTACCGGTTTCATCGAGACCCTCAGGGTCTTCGGCTACTTCCTTACGCAGCGCTTCCCGCTTTTTCTCAGCCTCATCGCGCTCTTTCCGACGCTTGGTTTCCTGCAATGAAACCACTGTGTTTTCTTTGGCTTTTTTGAACTCAGCCAATTCCTGCGACAGTTTTTTCAGTTCAGGGTCGTTCTTCAGGCGCGACTCAAACCGCTCTTTCACGCGGTTCAGAACTTTGTCGTTTACCGCATTGGTCAAGTCATAACGAGTGGCCGGAATCTGATCCCAGGGCAGAGCACTTGGCTGAGAACTTTCGCCAAATTCTTCGGCCGAGTAACCCGACGGCAACTCGATATCGGGCGTTACGCCTTTGTGTTGCGTGCTGCTACCATTAACCCGGTAAAACTTCTGGATCGTCATTTTCACCTGACCTACCTTGTCGGTCTCTTTGGGCATCCACTGGTTCAGGTCGATGAGCGTTTGCACCGTTCCTTTACCAAATGTTTGGCCACCTACGATAAGACCGCGTTTGTAGTCCTGAATGGCAGCCGCGAAAATTTCGGACGCTGAAGCGCTAAACCGGTTTACCAATACGGCCATTGGCCCATCGTAAACAAGGCTGGGATCGAGGTCACTGTAGACTTCGGTTTCGCCCGAACCTTCGCGTACCTGCACCACCGGCCCTTTCTGGATAAACAGACCCGTCAGGTTGATCGCTTCGGTGAGTGAGCCACCGCCATTGTTGCGGAGGTCGATCACGATACCGTCAACCTTCTCTGATTTTAGCTCCTCTACAAACTTTTTTACATCGTTGGTCGTGCTGCTGAAGTTTTCCTCTCGCCGACGGGCTCCCTCAAAATCGCGGTAAAACAACGGAATGTTGATCACCCCAAGTTTGTAGTTACGGCCGTTTTCGCTTAGCTCGATTACTTCCTTCTTGGCCCGCTGCTCTTCGAGTTTAATTTTCTCCCGAACCAGCCGAACTTCTTTCGGAGCAGAACTTGCCAGGGCATCGGCAGCCCGAATCTGCAATCGAACAATTGTTGCTTTGGGGCCTTTGATGAGTTTCACCGCATCATCGACCCGGTATCCGATGATACTCACCATCGGACCATTATCGCCCTGAGCAACTCCAACAATTTTGTCGTTGGAGTTCAGTTGCTTGCTCTTGAACGCAGGACCGCCGGGGATCACATTCGAGATTTTGATGTACTCGCCGTCTTCCTGCAACATGGCCCCAATACCTTCCAGCGACTGGCTCATTTCCTGATTGAAGCGGTCAGCATTGCTGGGGTTGAGGTAGTTGGTATGCGGGTCGAGGGCTTCCGCAAAGGCGTTCATGTACATCTGGAACACATCGTCGCTCCGAATTCGGGCCACAGCTTTGTCCAGGTTTTTGTACCGCTGGGTAAGCGTAGCCGTAATTGCGCTGTCTTTCTGGCCAGCCAGTTTCAGTTCCAGCGCCTGATTCTTGAGCATTTTGCGCCAGATTTCGTTCAGCTCGCCCGCATCTTTAGCCCAGGGGGCTTTCTCGCGATTGGTGTTCAGGGTTTCATCAACCGTAAAGGTGAACGGTTTCTTCAACAGATCCTGCACATACGTACTACGCTCAGTGTACCGTTTACGAAACACATTGTAAAACTCGTAGGCCGCCGACAGGTCGCCGTTAACCAGCGCATCGTCAACCTGCGTGCGGTACTTATCGAACGCGGCTACATCGGAAGCCAGCAAATACGTTTTGTTCCGATCAACCTGCTCAAGGTAATTATCCCACACCTTCGACGACAGTGAGTCGTTCAACCGAACTTTCCGGTAGTGATAGGTTGTGAGCAAACGCGCTACCGTCTGTTCAACTCTTTCCTGCGAAATAGTTGGCTTTAAATCCTCGTCAGATGAGGCCGTCAGGTCCGAAGCCCCCGCCGTCACCGTTCCGAATTGGTGCGCACCCGAAGAGGGAGAATCCGGCTGAATGCTCAGAATCAGCACGGGCAATAAGGTTACGAGGTATTTCTTCATAACAGTCAATGTAAGATGAAGAATGTACAATGAATAATGAATTGGGACAGACGGTAAAATCAAAGACCCGCCAAGCACTATTCATTAACCATTATCCATTTATTTTACAATATCCAGCAATTCTACATCAAAAATCAATGTTGAACCGGGGCCAATGTCGGCACCCGCTCCACGATCGCCGTAGGCCAGATCCGACGGGATGTACACCGTCCAGCGTGAGCCCACAGGCATCAGTTGCAACACTTCGGTCCAGCCCCGGATCACCTCCGTTACGCCAAATTCGGCTGGTTGTTCGCGTTGCTCCGAGCTATCAAATACTTTACCATCGATCAGACGGCCGGTATAGTGAACTTTGACCCGATCAGTGGGGGTGGGTTTGCTACCCGTTCCCTCTTTAATCACCTTGTACTGTAGACCACTTGCGGTAGTAACTACCCCCGGTTTAGTCTTGTTTTCGGCCAGAAAGGCATTTCCAATCTTTTTGTTGCCTTCAGCGGCTTTGGCACTCTCGGCTTGCCGAACGGCCATCTGCTTCTGCATAAACGCGCCCAGGACCATGTTGGCCTGTTCGGGTGTCATGGCCATGTTGCCGCCTTTGAGGGCATCATTGATACCACGGGCAAGCATCGCTGAATTGATATCGGTAATGCCCTGCTGCTTCATGTTCTGGGCAATATTGAGCCCAATGCTGTAGCTGAGCGAATCGTTGGTAGTACGCAGACTCATACCGGGGGCAGCCGGGCGGGCACTTGATTTTGCAGGGGTGGGTTTGGGAGCAGTTTTTTTGGCCTGAGCCAGAGCGGAACCGGACAATAAAGCGGCCGATGCTGCACCGGCTAAAAAGACTTTGAAAAAGGTCATGCGTATGAAAAACAAGTTATTAAGAACGAATCGTTGCTTAGTATGAAAACGTAAATTACGTAGATAAAAGTTTGGATTAACGGCCTGTGCGCAAAATAATATCTATCGCGTTAAGGACTTTTAACAAACTAGTACCGGACGGGTCAAATTGACGGGCCAGCCCCTCACAAACGTACAGACGTCCGGCGTTAGTGCCCCGGTCACGGAACGTCGGTGAAGAAATTAACGAAAACTGCCGTGACAAAACGAGTTCGTGCCCATTGGCGTCATTAGAAAAGTCTAATAATTAGCCTTGTATTTTAGCGGATCACATCTTTTTATCAAATTTTGTCCCTACCTTTGCGGCCGAAAATCCATCTACTAACAAACGATTTCCACTAATTATATGGTATCCGTAAGACCCGACGAGGTATCCGCCATCCTCCGCGAGCAACTCTCCGGCGCCCGCACCGAGGCAGAACTCGAAGAAGTCGGCACGGTACTGCAAATTGGCGACGGCGTAGCGCGCATCTACGGCTTGTCGAAGGTGCAGGCCGGTGAGTTGCTGATCTTCGAAAATGGTTTGCAGGCCCTGGCGCTGAACCTTGAAGAAGATAACGTAGGCGCTGTATTGCTCGGTGACTATTCTGAAGTCAAAGAGGGCGATACGGTGAAACGTACCAACCAAATTGCATACATCAACGTTGGCGAAGGTATTCTGGGCCGGGTGGTAAACACCCTCGGACAGCCTATCGACGGCCTTGGAGCAATCCAGGGCGAGACGTACGAGATGCCCCTGGAGCGTAAAGCGCCGGGTGTAATCTTCCGTCAGCCCGTTAACGAGCCGCTCCAGACTGGTATTAAAGCTATCGACGCCATGATCCCCATCGGCCGCGGCCAGCGGGAATTGATCATTGGTGACCGTCAGACGGGTAAAACCGCCGTGGCTATCGATACCATCATCAACCAGAAAGAATTTTACGACAAAGGCCAGCCGGTTTACTGTATCTACGTAGCCTGTGGTCAGAAAGCGTCGACCGTGAAGCAGGTAGAAGCTACGCTCCGCAAAGCCGGTGCGATGGACTACACCGTAATCGTGGCTGCCAACGCATCTGACCCCTCGCCGATGCAGTTCTTCGCGCCGTTTACGGGTGCGGCTATCGGTGAGTACTTCCGCGATACGGGCCGTCCGGCACTGGTTGTTTATGACGACTTGTCGAAGCAGGCCGTAGCTTACCGCGAAGTGTCGCTGCTGCTGCGTCGCCCACCGGGCCGTGAGGCTTACCCTGGTGACGTATTCTACCTGCACAGCCGCTTGCTGGAGCGGGCCGCTAAAATCACGGCCAACGACGAAATCGCGGCCAACATGAACGACTTGCCACCGAGCCTCAAAGGGGTTGTGAAAGGTGGTGGTTCGCTCACGGCTCTCCCGATTATCGAGACGCAGGCTGGTGACGTTTCGGCGTATATCCCAACCAACGTAATTTCAATTACCGACGGTCAGATCTTCCTGGAGTCGAACTTGTTTAACTCGGGTATCCGTCCGGCTATCAACGTAGGTATCTCGGTATCGCGGGTAGGTGGTAACGCCCAGATCAAGTCGATGAAGAAAGTAGCCGGTACGCTGAAGCTCGATCAGGCTCAGTTCCGCGAGCTCGAAGCCTTTGCTAAGTTTGGTTCTGACCTTGATGCGTCGACCAAGCTGACCATTGAGCGGGGCCGCCGGAACCAGGAGATGCTGAAGCAGCCTCAGTACGCACCCGTAGCGGTTGAGCAGCAGGTGGCAATCATCTACGCATCTACCAACGGTCTGCTCGACCGGGTACCTGTTGAGCGCGTGAAAGAATTCGAAAGCGAGTTTGCCCTGATGATGTCTACGCAGCATCCGGCCGCTCTCGAAGACCTGCGCAAAGGTAACCTGAGCGACACTGCTACCTCAGCGATCAAGAAAGTAACCGCCGATCTGTCGGCCCGTTATTAAAAGGAGTGGATGGTTTATGGTTTGTAGTTTATGGTACGGTTATCCGTCAGTAAACTATAAACCATGAACTACAAACCATAAACTCACTTAAAATGCCATCACTAAAGGAAGTCCGTAACCGGATTGTCTCGGTAAATTCGACTCAGCAAATCACTAAGGCCATGAAAATGGTGGCCGCTGCCAAGCTTCGCCGGGCGCAGGACAACATCATTCAGATGCGGCCCTACGCGCAGAAGCTGAGCGAGATGCTGGGTACGGTGTCGGCTGGGGCCGATGTTGCGGCTGAAAGCCCTTACAAAGCCGTACGGCCGGTTGAGCGGGTGCTGATGATCGTGGTCACTTCAGACCGGGGTTTGTGCGGTGCCTTCAATACCAACGTAGTGAAAGCCGCGCTGACTCGTATCAGTGAGCAATACGCAACGCAGCAGAGCCGGGGCAATGTGGAGATCATGGCCATTGGCAAGAAAGGTGGCGAAGCCTTTACGCGTCGTGGTTTTAAAGTCAACAATCAGTTTGTCGATAGCTTCCTGAACCTGAGTTTTGCCAACGTACGGGCAGCTGCCGAAAGTGCGATGGAGAGCTTTGTCGCAGGTCGGTACGACGTAATTGAGCTGGTGTACAACGAGTTCAAAAACGTGGCTACCCAGATTGTTCGGACGGAGCAGATGTTGCCCATCGTTTCGAAGCCAGCCGATGCTACGGCTACGACAGCTTCGGCGGTTAACTATGCGTTTGAGCCTTCGGAAGAAGAGATCATTGCTGAGTTGATTCCTAAGTCGCTGAAAATCCAGTTGTACAAGGCGGTTCTGGAGTCGAATGCTTCAGAGCACGGTGCCCGGATGACCGCGATGGACAAAGCGACCGAAAACGCGGGCGAACTGCTCAAAGAACTTCGGTTGGTGTACAACCGGACTCGTCAGGCGGCCATCACGAAAGAGATTCTCGAAATCGTAGGTGGTGCCGAAGCCCTCGCTAACTAATTAGAAGTCTCAATGTCGGTGGTATAGTTTATTTCCACCCGCTGTTGCTGAAATACAAAAGCCCGTTACTCAAAAGTGACGGGCTTTTTCGTTTGGTATCTTTTGGGTACATTTGATAAACAACAATCATGTTTCCATGAAAAAAGTATTGCTGATGGGCGCTTTTCTGATGAGCGCTCTTACTATCCAGGCCCAAACAGCTGACGAAGTTATTGAGAAATATATTGCGGCCAGGGGCGGTGCCGACAAGCTTAAGGGCGTAAAGTCGGTGCGGATGGAAACATCGACCTCGTTGATGGGAAACGACATCAAGTCGGTGTCGACAATTGTGGCCGGTAAAGGGATGCGTTCCGACGCTACCGTAATGGGGCAGACCATTACGCAGGCTTTCGATGGCACCAAGGGTTGGATGGTAAATCCGTTGGCGGGCAGCAACGATCCGCAGGAGATCCCGGCTGAAATGAGCAAAAGCCTGGCGGATCAGCTCGACCTTACCGGACCCATTGTGGACTACAAAGCCAAAGGCAATAAAGTTGAGATGTTGGGTAAAGAGGCTGTTGATGGCAAGGATACGTACAAATTGCAGCTCACCCGCCCCGATGGTACGGTGATTACGCACTTTATTAACACGACGAGCTATCTCGACCATAAAGTGACCAGCAAAACGAAAGTGAATGGTCAGGAGGTAGAGGGTGAGGTCTATTTTGACGATTACCGTGCCGTTGACGGTGTGAAGTTTCCGTTTTTGAACGAAATGAGTAATCCGCAGTTTGGCCGTATGAAAATCAAGGTTGAAAAAATTGAAGTGAATCCGACCGTCGACGAGGCTATTTTTAAAATGCCCGCGAAGAAGTAAGACGTAAAGTCATTGACAGAACCCGACTGCTACGGAGCCATGCGCTTTGTCGCGGTCGGGTTTTTGTTTGTCTGCCCAACCAGAACAGACGTTCACAGACGACTGGTGCGCTGACTCTTTTTTCGTAACTTTCGCATACTTTACCACGGCCTGCCCACAACAGTAGGCCTGACCCTTAAAACTGCATCACCCTATGTCTGCTTCTGCCGTTGATCGCCGTTTGTTTTTGAAAGCTGCCGGACTCACCGGTGCTGGTTTATTACTGGGTTTTTCGACTGATGCCGCCGGCATGACTACGCTGGTTAATCCGCAATCGGCCGAACCCGCCATCCTGTCGTTTGAGTTGCACCCGTTTATCGTGATCGATAATGCGGGGGGCATTACGCTCATTAACCACCGGCCCGATATGGGGCAGGGGAGCTGGCAGGCCGTACCTATGATGATTGCCGAAGAACTGGAAGTCGGCATGGATCAGATCAATATTCGGCAGTCAGACGGACTGCGGAAGTACGGCAGTCAGTTGTCGGGCGGGAGCAGCACCGTGCGTACGGGCTGGAAACGTCTGCGCGAAGCCGGAGCGGCCGCCCGGCAGATGTTCACAACGGCCGCAGCCAGCCGTTGGAAAGTAGCCGAAACCGAATGCTACGCCGAAAACGGGGCCATTCATCACCGGCCGACGCAACGTACACTGACGTACGGCGAACTGGTGGATGAAGCGAGCAAGCTGCCCATACCTACCAAACTGGTACTGAAGCCGAAGAGCGACCTGAAACTGCTGGGGAAATCGATGCCCCGCCCGGAGGTACCTGCCAAAGTTACGGGTAAAGCGGTTTTTGGAATGGACGTTGAAGTGCCGGGTATGCTTTACGCGAGTGTGGAGCACAGCCCCGTGATTCACGGTAAAATTGTGTCGGTAAATGAAGCGGCCGCCCGCAAAATTCCCGGTGTCAAAGCCGTGATTCGCACCGAGCGCCCCATGCCGCACCGTAAGTCGGAGGCAGTAGCGGTACTGGCTACCAATTATTGGGCGGCTTTGCAGGGTCGGCGGGCGTTGCAGGTGAAGTGGGACAATGCTGGGTACGATACCCAGATGACCACCGCCCGGTATTTTGCCCAACTCCGGGCGCAGGCCGACGTAGAACCGGCTCCGTACTACACAACCGGCAACTTCGGGCAGGCGTTTGAAACCGGTGCCAAAAAACTACAGGCTACTTACGAAACCCCTTTTCTGGCCCATGCGCCCATGGAGCCGGAGGTCGCTATTGCTCATGTAAAGCCCGATGGGTCGTGTGAGATCTGGGCGCCCGTGCAGGGCCCCGATGGTGCTATTGAGCAGGTATCGGCACATCTGGGAATCAAACCCGAGCAGGTAAAAGTCAATGTACCGTTCCTGGGCGGGGCTTTCGGGCGGAAAGCGTACCTCGATTTTGTACTCGAAGCGGTGAACCTGTCAAAAGCAGCCAAGGCACCGGTTAAGGTGGTCTGGACGCGTGAAGACGATATTACGCAGGGGCCTTTCCGGCCGGGTATGCTTAGCTCCATGAAGGGAGCTGTAGATGCCAACGGACAGGTAACGGCATTTGCCCATACGCTGATCGGCGAGTCGATTCAGGGACAGGTGTTTGGTTCGCTCAAAGAAGGCACGGCCGATGGCTGGGCTGCTGAGGGCATTGGCAAACACGAAAGCCCCTACGCCTTCCCGAATGCCCGAGTGGGTTGGAAACACGTAAAAACGGACATTCCGATTGTCTGGTGGCGCTCGGTATACCCATCGAATAGCTGCTTTGGACACGAAAGCTTTATTGATGAACTGGCCCATGCTGCGGGCAAAGACCCACTGGCATTGCGTCTGGATCTGCTGAAAGCCCAAACCGATGGCGAATCGGCCAAATCGGCTAAACGGTTTATCACAGTGCTCGAAACCCTGGCGCAGAAAGCCGACTGGAATAAGCCGTTGGCGGCCGGGCAGGGCAAAGGGGTGGCTGTTTGTCAGTCGTTTGGGAGCATCTGTGCCCACGCTATTTACGTCTCCAAGCAAGGGGCTGGTGTTAAGGTCGATCGGGTGGTGACGGTGCTGGATTGCGGTATGTACGTGAACCCCGACAACGTCCGGGCCCAAACCGAGGGCAATGTGGTAATGGGGCTGACAGCCGCCATTAAAAACGGAATTACGTTTGAGCAGGGGCAGGCTCAACAGCAGAATTTCCATAACTATCAACTCCTGCGCCTGCCTGAGACCCCGGCCATGGAAATCCATATTTTGGATAACGAAGAAGCACCCGGCGGTGTGGGTGAGCCCGGTTTGCCGCCTATTGCTCCCGCACTCTGTAACGCGGTGTTTGCGGCTACGGGCAAGCGGATTCGTACGTTGCCGTTTGATGCTCAGAACGTTTAAGTTTAATTGGCTGCACGCCCAAAGTCTGTATCAAAGAGACTTTGGGCGTTGCTTTTTCCATCCTATACCATGAAATATTTCCTTTTGCTGGCGGTTGGCATTGCACTTGCCTTCCGACCGTTTACGGCACCATCGACACAGGGGGCCTGGCGTAAAACCAACGGTAGCGAAACAACTATGCTGTTGGTGGCCGACAACTATTTTATGCAGACCGTTTATACACCAACTCAGTTTTTGAGCACCCGGGGCGGTACCTGGAAACAGGACGGTACGAAACTGACCATGACCATTGAGTTTGATTCGGCGGATAGTACCCGTGTAGGTCAGTCGCAAACGGCCGAGATGGCCTACAGTGCTAACCAAATGGCAGTTATTACCCCCAATGGGCAGCAGGTGATGACCCGCGTTGATGAACTAAGCGACCAAACGCCGATGGCCGGTCTGTGGCGCATTACGGGTCGGGCTAATAATGAGGGCGTTATGACACCTATGCAGCGCGGAGCCCGGAAAACCCTCAAATTGCTGACTGGTACCCGGTTTCAGTGGGCTGCCATCAATCCCGAAACCAAACAGTTTAGCGGTACCGGGGGCGGGACATACACGCTCAAGGATGGCAAATACACCGAAACGATCGACTTTTTCTCACGCGATAACAGTCGGGTTGGCAAATCGCTGACGTTTGATAATAAGCTGACGGGCAACGATTGGCTCCATACCGGCCTTAGCTCAACGGGCGGTAAGGTCAACGAGATCTGGAGCCGGGAGCGGTAAACACATAGAAATACATAAAAGCCGTGCTTACCAGCCCTGAGCACGGCTTTTATGTATCCAGTTGATTTTTTGTACTTTATCTATAGTTTACAAGGATAAAATAACAGTGCCGTATAGCCATTAAAAAGGTGTTCGTACACCATCGCAGACTACTTATAAAACGTATATATCTGGAATACTTCCCAACCTACGTACGTTGCCCAGGCGCATGAAGTGCTTAAAGTCTTTGCTCTGCCCATTGCTGTTTCTTGTTAGTGTATGCCTCCCATCGCTGGTGCGAGGGCAGGTAGATACGCTGTTTCGATATACACCTGACGAGCGCATTTTTAAACTCTGGCAAAATCCGGCCTGGGATGCGATCTGGGCCAAACGAGCTACGGCAAAGGATTCTACCCGGTTGTTTGCACAGCTACGGCAATTGCAGACGTTTGCCAATAGCGAGAATGATGACCGGCTATACTGGTACGCTGAGCTTCATAAAATACTTTTCCGGCATCATCTTGTCGATTTTTCGGGCCAGTTCTCCACCGTGCTTGATGAGGCTGAACCACTCATGGAACAGTGTCCGGTGCCGGTTGTGAAAGCGTCGTTGCTGTATTTTAGAGGACGGTATTACTTTGGGGAACTTCAGTTTGAAAAAGGATTTCGGTTGCTTTTGCAGGCGCAGCAGGAGTTTGAGCGAATAGGGTATCAAAACATCCCCGAGATAAACCAGTATCTGGTAGGTTTAGGCGGCCGCTATTACTTTTTCGAAGAGTATAAAGTGTTTCTGCGTTACATGGATCAGGCTTTTCGGTATCCGTTTTTGTCGAAACGGGCCGAGGTGTCTGCTTTGCACAGCGTGGGTATGGCACACCAGCAGCTGAAAGATTTCGAAAAAGCAGCCGCCATATTCAGCCGGGCAATTCGCAAAGCGAGGGTTTATCAGGATACTACCTTTTGGGGGATTGCGTCGGTAAGTTACGGTCAGAATCTGCTTGAGTTGAACCAAACCAGGCAGGCGTTGCCGCACCTTTACACCGGCTATAAACTGAGCCGGGGCGAGTCGCCGGAGCACGCGGCTACGGCGGCTATCCACATCGCTAAGGCATTGCTTGCGCTCAATCGCATTGCTGAGGCCAAGACATACATTGACGAGTCGCGTACGTTGAAGCTGCGCAAGGAAGCATGGGTTGAGTATCCGTTGGTGTACTATCAGGTGCAGGCGCTTTATTACCGAAAAACAGGTGATTTCCCTAAAGCGACCCTTTATCTGGATTCAACCATTCAGGTGAAAGACTCGCAACGGGCTTTATTCAGTAACCAACTGCTTAATAATACGCAGATTCGAATCAATGCCGAACGGTATCTGAGTAGTCTACAGGCATTAGAAGCCGAGCGAACCAACGCCATTCTGGTCCGTAATATCATCATCGTTGCTTTGGTGTTGCTTACAGCGGCTGGTGTGTACGCACTCAGTCAGAACCAGTTAAAACGCCGACGGGAAAAACAGGTGCAGGCCGAACAGCAAAAACGGGCCGAAGAGTTGCTGGCACACGCTACAGAGCAGCTCAATCAGCACATGACGTATCTGAAAGAGAAAAATGAGCTAATTGAGAAGCTGGCGGCCGATCTGGCCCAGGCGACACCCGCCGAAGCTTCGTCGGTGCGGTCGGAGACCCACGTACCTGTCGAAGATCTCCTCCAACGAACCCTGATTACCGAAGCTGACTGGCAGCGGTTCAAGCGACTGTTTGAGCAGGTGCACCCCGGTTTCCTTGATTCATTACAGGAAAAACATCCCGAACTGACAGCCGCAGAGGTACGGTTGCTGACCTTGTCGAAGCTCGAAATCCCGTCGAAAGATATGGGCTTTATTTTGGGAGTAGGTCAGGAGAGTGTCCGAAAGGCTCGTTACCGGCTACGCCGAAAGCTCGAACAACGTCACCCCGATACGACGCTCGAAAGCCTGATTCGCTCTCTGTAGGCTTTATAACCTGCTATTTCTTAAGTGCTTGGAAGTATGTCCACGCTTTGTCCACGGCCAAATTTAGGCTTGTCGACGGCGTGGACTTTGTTTTGTATGGTTCAGCAACTCTTCATCAAAACCATATCACTCCGTTAAGCTCTGCCTTATGAAGCACATTTTCCTATTCTGTTTTCGACTACTCATCATCCTGCTGTTTGGTATTCCATTGACGGGGCAAGCCCAGACGATTCGCTATGTGAAAGCGACAGCCAGTGGCAATGGTAGCGGTAGCAGCTGGGCCAATGCCAGCGGGGACTTGCAGGCTATGATCAACGCCAGCAGTGCCAACGATCAGGTTTGGGTAGCGGCTGGTGTCTACAAACCGACCAGCAGTACAAATCCAGGCGTGAGCTTCTCGATGAAAGATGGGGTAAAGATCTACGGGGGCTTTGTTGGCAATGAACAAACTTTCGCTGCTCGCCCTCAAATCAATCCGGTGCTTGGGCAACCATCCAGCACGACGTTATCGGGCGATATTGACGGAGATGGTACGTTGGCCAATAATAGTTATCATGTCATTAAAAACAGCAGAATCAGCCGAACTGCTATTCTCGATGGATTTGTGATCACTGGGGGAAATGCCGTGTTCGCTGAATCACTTGGTGCTGATGCTGGAGGTGCCATTTATAATGATCAGGGTAGTCCCAGTCTAACCAACTGTAGTATACAGAATAATCAAGCGTACTATGCGGGAGGGGGTATCTACAATGGAAATAATAGTTCTCCAGGACTGCTGAATTGTATGCTACAAGCCAATAACGCTTTTTTTGGTGGAGCCATCTGTAACGAAATTTCATCAGCCCCCATTCTTACTAATTGTATCCTGCAAAATAATCTGGCTGGTAGTTATGGTGGAGCTATGTTTAATAGGAATAATAGTAGCCCGATTCTGACGAACTGTAGTTTGGAGGGAAATCGGTCAGAGAATGAAGGAGGAGCTATTTTTAGCACAGATGATTGTAGCCCTGCATTGATGAACTGTACGCTACGCAGTAATCAGGGGGGGGCTGGTCAGGGAGTGATCTTTAATGACCGCAGCACCACTTATCTTTCAAATTGCGTGGTGTTCGGAAATGGAGGCCCGAATACGATCATCAATAGTAACGGTTCGGCTGAAGCGGTCTACTGTCTTTTTGACGACACTGTAACGGGCTATACTAGTGACCCCACCAACCTGACGACCACTGTATCTCCCTTTGTTTCTGCTACGGGTATCGCCCTAAACGCGTGTTCGCCCGCCATCAACGCAGGCAGTCCTGTGCCGAGTAACGTAGGTAATATAGATCTGGTCGGTAACCCCCGTATTGCTGGTACCCGTATTGATATGGGAGCCGTTGAGTTTCAGGGAACAGCCCGGCAACCCGTTACAATCATTACGCAACCACTGCCCGGTACATCTGTGCTTGCCGGTAGCGTGGTAACGGCCGGTTTGAGCGCCAGCGGTACCACACCGATCTCCTATCAATGGTACAAAAACACAGAGCTGGTAAGCGGACAAAACTCAGCCACGCTATCCTTGACAAACGTGCAACCCACTGATGCGGGTAAGTACGTAGTTGTTGGTACAAATGCCTGTAATAGCCTGACGTCAACTGCCTTTAGTTTGTCGGTTACGGAGCCCTTTTCCATCATACCCGCGTCTGTTTTTGCCAGGCGGGGTATTGCTGCCCAAACTACCACTCTGGCTACGCTTACCCGCATTAGTAGTGATCCCGCCAGCCTGACAGCCACCCTCAATGGGGGCTCCTCAGTCACTAACAACGGCGTGACAATCTCTGGCGTCATTAACAACAGCGGTACCATCACGGCTGACATCACCGCCACTTGCGGGGCTATCCCGGCTATGTTTATCCTGCACGTTACTGATGGCATCTATAGCCGATCCGAAACCATACAAGTTGGCCTCATTCCGTCGGTTGTTCCACTTATCCTCGAAGAGCCAGCTTCGTACTCTCTTGTACAGCCGGGCGCCACGGTGACCACCAGCTTCGAGATTCGGGCGGGCGACCCACCCACGTACCAATGGTACCGGGGCAGTACCGCGTTGCGCGGGCAGGGCTCGTCTACCTTGACCCTAACGAATGTGCAAGCCAGTGCGACTGGTACTTACTATGCAGTAGCCACAGCCGGTTGTGTAAGTCTGACTTCCAACACGTTTAGCCTCTCGGTCAATGCGGTAGATATGCCCGTTGCGATTACCATCACCCCGGTAGAGCCGTTACTACTCAGCGTGCCGGAGGGCGGGAGTGTGGTTAATCGGACGCTGGCTGCGGTAACAACCACAAGCCCGGCGAATCTGACCGTGACCATAAATGGTAGTACATCGGCTACGCTCAACGGTGTATCCGTAACTGATCTGGTGAATACCAATGGTACTATTCAGGCGAACCTGGCGGCTGCTTGCGGAGCCTCGTCGGCCTTGTTTACGCTGATGGCTACCAATGGTACCGTCAGCAGTTCGGCGTTGGTGCGCATTGGTGTCGTCAGAACGTTACCGGTGCTGTCGATCACAAGCCAGCCTGTTGCAACATCGAGCGTACAGGCTGGGGCCAGCGTGATGGCCAGCGTCAGCGCGGTGAGTGGCAACCCGATTAGTTACCAGTGGTATAAGGATGGCCAGCCGGTTACCGGACAAACGTCGGCCATGCTGAGCCTGACCAATGTACGATCGGGTAGTTCGGGCACGTATGTAGCTGTACTGACGAGTGGCTGTCAAAGTGTAACATCTACGGCCTTTACGTTACAGGTCGAAGGACCGCCTACTCGTTTGTACGTGCGAGCCAATGCGTCCGGGGCCAACACGGGGCTCAGTTGGCAGGATGCCTTCACCGATCTGCAATCGGCTCTCAATTATTCGGATGATACTGATTTAGTTGAGATATGGGTAGCCGCCGGGCTCTATAAACCAACAAATGGTTCGGACCGTAGTCGGGGCTTCGTCATGAAGCCTAATGTGGCTGTATATGGCGGTTTTACAGGCACCGAAACCCGGCTGAGTGAGCGTCCGGCCATCCATATTTCAGCACCGTCGGCAACTACCCTTTCCGGCGATATTGGCCAGTCAGGCAATACGGCGGATAACAGCTACCATGTGGTTACAACCCCCACCGGGTCAGTGGCTATGGCTGTGCTCGATGGTTTTGTGCTTACAGGTGGCAATGCCAACGGTAATGAAACGAATCAGTTCGACAGAGGGGGCGGTGTGTATAGTGCCGGTATGAGCCTGACTGTTCGTAACTGTGCGTTTGTGGGTCTTTCGGCTCGTGAGCAAGGAGGGGGCATTTGCGTTGAGGGCGGCAGTCTTGTCGTTCAGAACAGCTGGTTCAATAGTAATAACGGTGGCTTGAATGGGGGTGCTGTGTTCAATGGAGGGAACGCCCAGTTTGTGAACTGCTCGTTTTTTGATAATCGGGCCGTGGAAAATGGGGGCGCTTTTTTTAATACGGTGGCCTCGTCTGTCGCTTTTCTCAACTGCTCGTTCCACCGTAATCAGGCTGCCGATGGGGGTGCCGTAACGAATGCCGGTACGGCGCTACTGACCAACTGTGTACTCTGGAGTAACGGCTTGGTAGGGAATGGCCGTGCGTTTACTTTCAATGGTAATGTTACCGTTAACTACAGTCTGCTCGAAGTGCCGATTTTTCCGTACGAGGGCTCCAATAACATCATTGCTACGGTTTCGCCTTTTGTCTCACCCACCAGTACGCAGATTACGGGCTGTTCACCAGCCGTTAATGCCGGCGACCCGGCCACCCCATTGGCTACGGTGGGTAGCCTGGATCTGGCTGGTAATGCGCGCCTGTTTGGTACCCAACTTGATATGGGTGCCTTCGAATTCCAGAGTGCTCCTCAGCAAGTAGTTGGTATTACCAGTCAACCGATGGCCGGTACATTGGTGAGCTTAGGCGCTGTAGTAACAGCCAGCGTAAGTGTGAGCGGCACCGGTCCCTACACGTACCAGTGGTTCAGAAACGGTCAGATTGTTGGGGATCAAACCTCGGCTACGCTGAGCCTGACGAATGTGCAGCCTACCGACGGGGGCATTTACCGGGTGGTGGTCAGCAGTGCCTGTAACAGTGTGACGTCTACAGCATTTAGCCTGTCGGTGGTAGTCTCCAGATTATATGTACGGGCCAATGCCAGCGGAGCCAATACGGGCCTGAGCTGGCAGGATGCTTATACCGATTTGCAAACAGCACTCACTAATGCGCAGATCAGCGCTGCCGAGATTTGGGTCGCGGGTGGTGTCTATAAACCTACAACCAGTACAAATCGGAATGTAAGCTTTGTATTTAGACCGGGAATGAGGCTGTACGGTGGGTTCAATGGCACCGAAACGGACCTGAGTCAGCGGCCAGTTGCTAATCTATCGTCGCCATCCAGCACAACACTATCGGGAGATATTGGCCTTACAGGAAATACTACGGCTAACGCCTTTAATGATAATAGCTATCACGTTGTTGTCGGACAGACAGGTCTAAGTCAGTCCGATGTGCTGGATGGGTTTGTCATCACACGAGGTACTTCCAATATTCTCGGAATCGGACTGGCTGGAGGATTCGGCGGAGGACTCTACATCCAGGGAGCTGGTAGCGGACAGGTTTGTAGCCCGACCGTTCGGAATTGCTGGTTTGTGGACAACCGGGCTGTCAACGGTGGAGCGGTTTGTAATGACGCCAGCAACGGCGGCACCAGTAGTCCAATTTTTGTGAACTGCCTGTTCGAGGGCAACGGGGCTTCATCAGTCGGGGGGGCATTATCGAATTATGCCCCCCAGAACGGCTTTAGTAATACACAGTTGGTGAACTGCTCGTTTGTCAACAATGGAGCAGTTGAAAAAGGAGGGGCTGTTTACAATGCCCTCTATACGGCTGGTAGCCAACTTACGTTGCTCAACTGTTCGATGCAGAATGGGGGTACTGTGTACAACGAGGAGGTGAAAACCCGCCTACAACTGACCAATTGTTTGCTGTGGGATACGTTTGAACGGCCCATACTGCAAAGTGCCATAACGGCCAATTATTGCCTGTTTAGGAAAAACGAGACCAACTACAGTGGTGTTGGTAATGTGGTGTCGTCTTACTCGCCTTTTGAATCGGCAACGAGTACCAAACTCGTTAATGTATGCTCGCAAGCGCTCAACGCGGGTGACCCAGCGACTACTGTTGAAGCGGTGGGTACCACGGATGGTTTCGGCAATCCACGGATTGTGGACGGACGGATTGATATTGGGGCGTATGAAGTGCAACTGAGTCCTCCGTCGGCTACTCGTTTGTACGTGAATGCGTCGGCTACGGGGGCCAGCACGGGTTTGAGCTGGGCCGATGCGTTCACCAATTTGCAGGCAGCTTTGGCGTATCCGTGCGAAGCTCTGCGCGAAATATGGGTGGCTGGTGGCTCATACCGCCCGGCGGCCGGAACCAGTTTTGCTATGCGACCGAACGTAGTTGTGTATGGCGGCTTTATCGGGACGGAAACTGAACCGAATCAGCGCCCGGCTATTAACCTGACGACGCCCTCGTCAACTACCTTGTTGGGCAATGGTCAATCTATTATCAGCAATGGACCGGGCCTGACCGAAACGGCTATTCTGGATGGATTTGTCCTCGCCGATAATACCACTATCAGCAACGGTGCCGACATTGGCAATGGGGCCGGCATAACCAACGACGGTTCTGGGACTGGTAATGTGTGTTTGCCGCAGATTCGCAAGTGCTGGTTTGTCAACAACACCGTCTTTAACGGAAAGGGAGGAGCCATTTACAACAAGGCTGGTAACGGGGGACGAAGTGGCGCTTTGATTCGCGAGTGCGTTTTTGTCAATAATAGGGCTAAGTACGGCGGAGCGATCCACACGGATAGTGACCAGTTAGTGGTAGAAAACTCGGTTTTCCGGGCTAATAACGCTACCAGTCAAGGCGCGGCCATTTTTTTCGGTGATGGGACCGTATTAATCTCGAAATCTCTGTTCGAAGAGCATGCGAATGTTTTCACCAGCGAAGGGACTGTCTTCAGCAATGGTACCGCCACAATCGATAGCTGTGTCTTTCGAAAGAATACAGGTAATTATGCCGGGCTTCTATTTCAGGGGGCATACATACAGATTAGTAACTCTCAGTTTATTGATTTGGGGAGCACGCCCAGCGACCTCGAATCCGTTGCTATTTCACGGGGCCGCGTCACAAACAGTTTATTTCTGAGGATCAAGTCGCAGGGTACTCTATTTCATTCTGGGGAAGTTACGGTTGATAAATGCCGCTTCGAAAAAAATGAGGGTTCGGTAGCCGGAGCAATATGGAGCTTGGGCGATCTGAAGGTGTCAAATAGTTTATTCACCGAAAACTCCTCTGACCAATTTGCGGGTGTATTTGACGGAGGCTCTTTTCGCGGAGGCTCAGGCGATAAAAACGCTTCATTCACCAATTGTGTATTTACCAATAATCGAGGTGGCATCTATGGGAAAATTTTCACCGCTGGTAATAGCACCTCGGGAAAGTTTATCAACTGCTCGTTTCAGGGAAATTATACCGAAAACTACATTGGTGTTGGACGATTTCCGGTCGCATTGGAAAATTGCGTTTTCGGCGGTAACAAAGGGCAAAGCCCCTTTGTCAGCGATATTCTAACGGCGAGCTATTGCGTTCTTGAAAATGGAGAAATGGCGGGTATTAGTGGGGCTAACAACATCGTCTCGTCAACGTCTCCCTTTGCTTCAACCAGCAGTGCCGAATTATCCGCCTGTTCACCAGCGATCAATGCGGGCGATCCAGCCACTACGACCGCTACCGTTGGCACGACGGATTTTGCCGGGAATCCGCGTTTCGTGGGGGGGCGTATTGATGCAGGAGCCTTTGAGTTTCAGGGGGGCGTACAACAACCTCTCGCCATTGTCAGTCAACCGGCGGCCGGTACGGTTGTACCGCCGGGCGGTGTCGCAACAACCAGTATCAGCGTGACGGGGGGCGGGCCTATCTCGGTTCAATGGTACAAAGGGGGCACGTTGCTAATCGAACAAACGTCTACTACCCTGAGCCTGAGTAATGTGCAGCCCACGGATGCGGGTAATTACAGTGCCGTAGTGACCGACGGATGTTCGAGCCTAACCTCCAACGGATTCAATCTGGAAGTTACCGGTCTGAATGATGTCTCCGTTTGCGCTGGGCAGAGTGTCAGCCTGACGGCTACGGGCGGAGTTTCGTACACGTTGCTCAACACCGGGCTAAGCAATGCTACGGGTATTTTTACGGTCTCACCTTCCAGTACAACCACATTTACGATCATCGTTGGGACATCAACAGGTACGCAGTTGACACAGATTAGCCGGGTCACCGTGCTGGAGCAACATCCTGATTATGCCCCTTTGGCCGATTTGTACCGGGCTACCAACGGAATGGCCTGGCTTAACCGAACGGGATGGCTGGCAAGTTGTGATCCTTGCTCAGGCTGGTATGGAGTGAGCTGCCAGAACGGTCGGGTGGTAAGCCTAAGCTTGTCGGCCAATGGTTTGGTGGGCTTGTTGCCCGCCAGCTTGCCCGGATTAACCCAGTTGCAACACCTTAACCTGAGCAATAATCAGTTGCAGGGCTGTTTTCCGGCTTCGTTGACGGCTTTATGCAGCTTGTCTACAAAAAGCTTTGCCGGAAATGCAGGGTTGCCCAATGGGGGCGATTTCGATGCCTTCTGCGAGCGTGGTGCCGGGAGCGATGCCTTACTGGTGTCGTTAGCCGCCAGCCGCGATCGCGTATGTGTGGGAGACGGGGTTGTACTCGAAGCCCGAGTTCAAGGTACTGGCCCCTTCAGTTATCAGTGGTACAGCGGAGCGTTACTGCTCTCGGGCGAAACTGGCCCCCGGCTGGAGTTAGGAAACCTACGGCGAAGTACCAGTTATCGGGTAGTCGTGTTGGGGAGTTGCCCAGCGGGAGGTAATTGATCAGAATGCGATATGTTAAAGTAGCTTGCTAATCAGGGATTTAAGTACGTGTCCACGCTTTGTCCACGGCCAAATTTAGGCTTGTCGACGGCGTGGACTTTGTTTTGTGTAGCTGGATAATGGGCCCTGATTAATGCTTGACCATTCACCGCTGAAACTGAAGTTTCCCCCTGTTTTTAATACACAACTTTATGAGAGCACGTGTACAAGTCTCCGGCCGGGTAACCCATTGGGTGTTTACGGTTGTTTTTAGCATCAGTCTAATCAGTAGTGGCTGGGTTAGGGCGCAGACAATCCGCTACGTAAAAGTGGGTGGTACTGGCAGTGGAAGTAGTTGGGCTACTGCCACCGCTGATCTGCAAAGCGCCATAAATTCACTGACTGCTACAGGGGGACAGGTCTGGGTAGCAGCAGGGGTTTACAAGCCTGGTGGAGCGGCTAACACCAATCGGAGTCTAAGTTTTCAGATGCGCAATAATGTGGCCATTTATGGTGGCTTTACCGGTACCGAAACAGCACTGAACCAGCGGCCGTCAGTTAACCCTATTACGGGTCAACCTTCGAGTACAACCCTATCTGGTGCTCTTGCTACGACCCTAACATCAGATAACTCCTATCACGTAATCAAAAATGTGGGTTTCAATCTCAACAGTACTGCCATTTTGGATGGTTTTGTTATTGCTGGGGCGAATGCAAACGTTACTAATGATACGTTTGGGGCTGGAATATACAATAGTCGGAGCAGCCCATCGGTTGCTAATTGTGTGTTTTCTGGCAATTCTGCTTTTGATGGGGGGGGCGGGATGTACAATTCTAATAGCAATCCAATTCTGACCAGCTGCCTCTTTCAGGAAAACTTAGGTCAGACATTTGGGGGCGGTGGTGTGTATAATGTAAATAGTAACCCAACGCTGACCAACTGCCACTTCCGGGGTAATTTGTCTCAGGTGTATGGTGGCGGAATCTATAATGAAGCTTCCAGCCCTGCATTGACAAATATTACGTTCCTGGAGAATCAGTCGATTAATGGTGGTGGGGGTATTTATAACATAACCAGTAACCCAACAATACAAAGTTGCGTATTCATTGGTAACACGGCCACTCAGGGGTTTGGCGGAGGAATGTACAATGAGGGTAGTACCCCCACTGTGTCCAACTGTCTTTTTCAGGGTAACCTAGCTTTGTCTGCCGGAGGAGGGCTGACCAATTCAAATTGTAGCCCTACATTTACTAATTGTAGCTTTATAATAAACTCAGCTCAAACGGGTGCAGGAATATTTAATTTTCGAAGTAGCCCAACTGTAATCAATGCGATACTGCGGGGGAACTCGGCAAGCCGAGGTGGGGGGCTCGGGAATACAGACAGTAGCCCTGTACTGATAAATTGTAGTTTTCAGGGAAACACAGCCAGTACTAGAGGTCTTTCATTAGCCAGTTTCAACAGTATGCCGACCTTGACCAACTGCATTTTGTTTGATTCAGGCGTAGGTGACGTAATTAGTAATGAGAGCGGAAGTGTAACAACTGTTCAATATTCGTTGATACAAACCGGCGTGACCAGTTTCACCGGTACTAATAACATCACGACCACTACTTTCCCCTTTTTATCAGCAACTGATCTGCGACTTAATGATTGTTCGCCCGCAATTAATGCGGGTAATAGCGGGGCTTATACAACTGCTGGTGGACCTATGTCGGATTTGGCTGAAAATAGTCGTCGGTACAATGGTGGCCCGATTGATCTTGGGGCGTACGAGTATCAGGGAGACCTGCTCACGGTCAGCACTCCAATTGTCAGTACGGCCATTCAGGGGATTCCGTTTAGCCAAACTTTTGTAACAACAGGCGGAGACAGCGGCCCTTACAATTATTCCATGTTGAGCGGGAGTTTACCCCCTGGCCTAAACCTGTCAGTATCGGGAACGCTGAGTGGCACGCCTACACAAGCGGGTAGCTTTTCGTTGTCGGTACAAATCGTGAACGCCAGAGGTTGTGTGCCTACCAGCCCGGTTTACACATTGGCCGTGTTGGCACAGCCTATCCGGTACGTGCGAGCGGTAGCAGTTGGTCGGGGCGACGGCAGTAGTTGGGCCAATGCCTCGGCCGATTTGCAGCAAATGATCGATGCCGTCGGGACGCAGCAGGTCTGGGTAGCTGCTGGTACGTATAAGCCAACTAGCACAACGGCCCGAACGGTTAGTTTTAGCATGAAAAACGGGGTGGCCATTTACGGCGGTTTTTCGGCTTCGGGTGATCCCCTTTTCGCCAGTCGTAACCCCGGCAGCTTTACAACTACCCTGAGCGGGGATATTGGTCAGGAGGGTAGTAACACCGATAATAGCTTCCACGTTATCAATAATCCTGCGAGCTTGAGTCTGAATAATACAGCGGTATTGGATGGGTTTGTAGTTACGGGTGGTAATGCAAATGGAAGTGGAGAGTTTACGTATGGCGGTGGTATGTATAATGTGAATGTGGCACCTACTATCACAAACTGTGTGTTTCAAAGTAACTCGGCGTCTATCGGGGGTGGTATTTATAATTTAAATAGTAACATAAACTATGCAAACTGCTCCTTCATAAGAAACTCAGGGCGCGGAGCAGGGATGTACAATACCAATTGCCGATTGACCCTATCCAATTGTGTTTTCTCAGGTAATCTCGCTATTAACTTTATATCCAGTTTAGGAGGAGGGATGTTTAGCCAGAATACTAACCTCGCTCTAATTAATTGTAAATTCCTCGAAAACAGAGCTAACGCTGGTGGTAGCGGAGTTGCGCATATTGGTGAAAATAGTCTGACAATAAATCAATGTGTGTTTAAGGATAACGGATCTGCTACTGTTTCATTTGGTGGTGGACTATACCTAGACAAAAGTCCCTCTACAATAATTAATAGTACATTTCAGTCTAATACAGCTATTTACGGTGGAGGTATATATACGGCTTCTACAAGTGTATCTGTATCGAACTGCACTTTTTATGGAAACGTGAGTAGTTATGCTGGGTGGGCAGTATATCGTTTCAGTGGTCTATCCTATCTCATCAATTGTGTCCTTTTTGCAAATGGCGGAGATAGGGCATTGGGAAGTGAAGATGGTAGTTCAATGACCGCACGTTACTGCCTCTTCGAAACAGGTGTTACTAATTTTACAGGTACTAATAATTTGACTACCAGCTCATCGCCCTTCGTGTCAACAACTGATCTTAGGCTTGATGGAGTATCAGCGGCTATCAATGCGGGTGACCCGGCAACAACTTCTGCTACCGTTGGCACTACCGATCTGGCCGGTAACCCCCGGTTTGCGAACGGCCGTATTGATATGGGTGCTTATGAATTTCAGGAGCCAATACCGTTGTATACGGTCAAGAGCGGGGCGTGGGACGACGCGAGCGTGTGGTCGCTGAACCGGGTGCCTACAAGTACAGACGTGGTAGAGATCCGGCATCTGGTAGAGCTGTCGGCCAGCTATCAGGGGCGTGCCTTACGGGTGCGCTATGGTCTGAGTGGGCAGGTGAAATTTAACCCCGCTAGCAAGCTCTTGCTGGGGCAACTCTAGACAGTGATCAACGAACAATGAACAGTGAACAATGAACAGCTGACAAATATCTATTTACTGTTGGCTGTTCACTGTTCGTTGATCACTGTTCGTTATTAATGACTATCGCGTTTGACCACACTGCCCGATGAGCCGCGCAGAAAGTCGAGGTCGGCACCCTCGTGGGCTTGCGTTACGTGCCGGATGTACAGGTTGACATAACCCCGGTTGTATCCCAGATCAATCGGTTTGAAACGAGCCAGCCGACCAGCCAGCTCTTCGTCCGATACGTGCAGGTGCAACCGGCGGTTTTCAACGTCCAGCGTGATGAGGTCGCCATCCTGTACAAAGGCGAGGTTTCCGCCCACGGCGGCTTCGGGCGACACGTGCAGTACCACCGTGCCGAAGCCAGTACCACTCATGCGGCCGTCTGAAATACGCACCATGTCGTGAACACCCTGCGCCAGAATTTTGGCGGGCAGCTGCATATTCCCAACTTCGGGCATACCCGGATACCCGCGTGGCCCTACGTTTTTGAGTACCAGTACGCACGAGGGGTCGACATCAAGGTCGGGGTCGTCGATGCGGGCCTTGTAATCGTCGATGTTTTCAAACACCACCGCCCGGCCTGTGTGCTGCATGAGTTCGGGGCTTGCTGCCGATGGTTTCAGGACGGCCCCGTTGGGGCAGAGGTTCCCCCGAAGCACCGCCACACCCGACTCCGGTTTAAACGGTTCATCGATACTGGCAATCACCGAACGGTCGTGGCACTGTGCCTCGGCGCAGTTTTCGCCAAGCGAATACCCGTTGATGGTCATGGCGTCGTTGTTGAGAACTGATCGTAACTCCCGGATAATGGCAGGTAGGCCTCCGGCGTAAAACAGGTCTTCTACAAAGTGTTCACCCGACGGCTGTAGGTTAGCCAATAGCGGTATTTTAGCCGACAGAGTATCGAAATCATCCAGCGACAAGTCCACCCCGATACGGCCGGCAATAGCCATCAGGTGAATAATAAAGTTGGTAGAACCACCGAGCGCGGCATTGACCATAATGGCATTTTCGAACGCCTGCCGCGTCAGAATATCCGATGGCTTAATGTTTTGTTTCGCCAGCTCAACGGCCCGCATCCCGGTCAGGTGCGCCAGCACTTTCCGGCGCGAGTCGGAAGCCGGAATCGTTGCATTATCGGGAAGTGCTAAGCCCAGCGACTCAACCATGGCTGCCATCGTGCTGGCAGTGCCCATAACGGCGCAGTGACCCTGACTGCGGGCCATACAGGCTTCCGCTTCCACAAACTCCTTCTGCGACATTTTGCCCGTTTTGAAATCTTCCGCAAAACGCCACAGGTCTGACGTGCCGATTTTGCGGCCCTGATACCGGCCGGCCAGCATGGGACCACCCGACAGCACAATCGTGGGTAGGTCGACGCTACAGGCACCCATCACAAGCGAGGGCGTTGTTTTGTCGCAACCGCAGAGCAGAATTACCCCGTCGATCGAGTTTCCCCGAATGCTCTCCTCCACATCCATACTGGCCAGGTTGCGGAAAAGCATCGCTGTGGGTTTGATCTGACACTCGCCGAGCGACATAACCGGGAATTCGAGTGGAAAGCCGCCTGCTTCCCACACGCCCCGCTTCACGGCTTCGGCCAGTTCGCGGAAGTGCGCATTACAAGGGGTAAATTCCGAAAATGTATTGCAGATACCAATGACGGGCTTGCCTTCGAAGAGGTGATGCGGGAAGCCCTGATTTTTCATCCAGGCACGGTAGATGAAGCCGTCTTTACCGGTGCGGCCAAACCAATCATGGGAGCGGAGGGGCATACGTTAAACCGAGTTCCATTAGGGGAACTCTCTGCCTGCATAAAGGGCATTTGGGTCAAGGCATACCCATGTTTACGCGTTCGTAAAGTGCTTTAAGGCGGGTGCGGGCACGGTTGAGCCGCATCTTGGCGGCACTCACCGTGATACCGAGATGTTTAGCCAGATCTTCCGTTTTAATGTCGTCTTCGTATTTCAGGTGAAGTATTTGCCGGTCGTCGGGTTTAAGGTAACGAAGGTAAAACCAGAGGTCTTCACTTGTATCGGCTGGCGCTATCCAGTGGCCCGGTTCGGTTTCCAGAAAAGCCTCATTTAAACTAGAGTGACCCGGTTGCCGCTGCTGACGGCGTAGGATATCGGTGCAATGATTGCGCGTTACGGCATTAATCCAGGTCGAGAAACTGCTCTGATGTTCAAACGAGCTAAGGTTTTGGAACACTTTTATCAGAACCTCCTGCGTGCAGTCGGCTGCGGAGTCCGGGTCCTTCAGCCAGTATAAGCACGTGTTGTAAACTGGCCTGTACTGCCGGGTGTATAGCGTATTCAGGTATCGGGTATCGGCCGTAGCCAGGGCCAGTCGGATTAAATCACCGTCAGGGAGTTGTTTGTAGGAGCGCTCTGCTGAACGTATTCGAATACTGGATGAGGGGGTTGTTGGGGTCATGCTTCTCAGCAGATTGGCGTATAGAGTAATTCGATAGATACAATGGATGCAAAAGTAAGTGAGGAATTATAACAATAAATGAAAATTATTTAATATTATAGTTTGGATTGCCTGCTTGGTGAAAAATAGGTGTGCAGGAAGGAGCTAAGGCAAGCTAACCGGCCAAATCGGTTCTGCGTATTTGGAGTAATACCCTCAAAATAGGGTGAGCTGTCGGTTTGGGGTACTGGTTTCGTCGGAAAGGGTGGATAAGGATACACCCAATAGCCGAACGCCCTGTGTGACGGGCAGAATAGATTGGAGTAGTTCCTGGCAAATCCGTTCGAGCGTGGTGCGGTCGGGTAGAACAGTGGATATCGTTCGGCTGCGGGTAATCTGCTGGAAATCGGCGTATTTCACCTTTAGCGTAACCGTGCGAGCGCCAATTTGCCGATGTTGGCAGTACGCCCACACATCGTCGATCAACGGTTGAAGCCCCTCGACGAGAGCCTGCTCGGTTGAGAGGTCGGTTTCAAACGTGTTTTCGGAGCCAACCGATTTTCGAACCCGGTCGGGGTTGACGGCCCGCTCGTCGATACCGCGTGCGATATGGTAATAATGGTGGCCTGCCTTGCCGAAGTGCCGGGTCAGAAACTCCTCCGATTGTTGCCGCAGATCGAGACCGGTAAAAATGCCGAGTGCGTTCATCTTACCGGCTGTTACACGCCCAATCCCGTGAAACGTTCCCACAGGTAAGGATTCAACAAAGCGGGGGCCATCGGCGGGCTTAATCACAAACAATCCATCGGGCTTGCGGTGGTCAGATGCGAGCTTCGCCAGAAATTTGTTGTACGAAACCCCGGCGGAAGCCGTTAGTTGGGTGGTTTCCCGAATTTTAGCTTTGATCTGCCGGGCAATCTCCGTGGCTGACGCCAGCCCGGCCCGGTTTTCAGTTACGTCGAGATAGGCCTCATCGAGCGAAAGCGGCTCAATCAGGTGGGTGTATTCAGCAAAAACCGCCCGGATTTGGGCCGAAACGGCCTTGTAAACCTCAAAACGTGGTTTTACAAAAATGAGGTCGGGGCATTTGCGGATGGCCGTAACCGATGCCATCGCCGACCGCACGCCGAAGGTACGCGCTTCATAACTGGCAGCGGCTACCACTCCGCGTGCCCGCGAACCGCCCACCGCAACAGGTTTGCCCCGGAGTTCGGGGTTGTCGCGTTGCTCCACCGACGCGTAAAAGGCGTCCATATCGATATGGATAATCTTGCGAATCGGTGACGAAGGGGCAGGCATTACACAAATTTACCATATCGACGCCGTATCTGTCGGGTCTCCCCCGATGCTTTTTAGGGCAAAGCAGGTAAAGAAAAAGGGATTTGGCTCGTGGCCAAATCCCTTTTTGATGGATGCGTTTGTTTACGGCTAGCGCCCTCCCGTACTCCCTGTGGTATCGGGTGGTGCGACGGGTTCGGGGGTAGGTGCCGGAGTGGGTGTAAATGTCGAATCGAGCAGGCTTGGGTCTACGTCTGTCGAATCCGCATCTGTCGACTCACTCTCGTCGTAGTCATAGCTACAGTTGAGGTACTCTTTGGTAATTGGTACCGACGGCTTCGGGAAAGGGCCCTGTAGGTCTTTAAACGCTTTGTCGGCGTATACCTTTTCCAGGAACCGCCCGACAATCGGCAACGCTGTTTTAGCACCCTCACCCAGATCCGTGGATCGGAAGTGAATACTCCGGTCGTCGCCCCCAACCCAGGCCCCAATAACGAGTTTGTCGGAAACGCCCACAAACCAGCCGTCGGAGTTATTGGAGGTGGTTCCGGTTTTGCCACCCATCTGATGGTTGTTCTTAAAGATATTGAATGACCAGAGGTTTTGCGATGTGCCACCCGGCTCCTGCAAGCCACCCTGTAGCATAAACATCATCAGAAACGCCGACTCTTCGCTGATAACCCGCTCCTGATTGGCCGTAAATTTGGCAATCGGATTCCCGTTGCGGTCTTCGATACTATCAACAATGAGCGGGTCTACGTGCTGCCCGCCGTTGGGGAAGGTACAATAGGCGTTAACCAATTCATACAACGACACATCCGACGAACCCAGTCCGATAGATGGCACTGCGGCCAACCGACTTTTAATCCCCAGTTTGTGCGCGTAAGCGGCCACTTTTTCGGGACCAATGTCATCGGTAAGTTGGGCCGTAATCGAGTTGATCGACCGGGCCATAGCCCGGCGCAGGGTCATGTTGGAATACGAAAACGAGCCGGTCGAGTTTTTGGGCTCCCATACCTTGTCTTCGCCGTTTTCGCGATACTCTTTTTGGAATGGCTTGTCGCGGATACGGTCGCAGGGGCTCAGGTTTGAATTGGCATCGTCGATAGCCGCGCAGTACACAAACGGTTTGAAGGTTGAACCCGGCTGACGGCGGCCCTGCTTCACATGGTCGTACTTGAAATAGTCGTAATCGAGGCCACCAACCCACGCCCGAATGTGCCCGTTGTGAGGGTCCATAGCCACCATGCCTGCCTGCAAAAAGCGTTTATAGTAGGCAATGGAATCATAGGGGGTCATTTCTGTCTCGCGCTCGCCTTTCTCTCCCCAGTCGAAGACCTTCATCTTGAATTTCTTCTCCTTCATGTAGTAGTTGATGGAGTCGGGCTGATCGCGAAAACGGCGAGCCAATGAGCGATACCGATCTGTTCGTTTGGCCACCGAATCAATGAAGCCCGGAATCTCGTTGCCTTCTTCGTCAATCCACGGGTTGCGGCCACGCCAATGGTTGTCAAATGTGCGCTGGAGCGTCTTCATTTTCTCGGCGGTTGCCTCCTCGGCATAGGTTTGCATCCGCGAGTCGATAGTCGTTACAATCCGAAGCCCATCCGTGTAGAGGTCATAACCGTTCTCATCGCCCCATTTCTTCACAAAGTCCATAACGGCGTTTTTGAGATAACTCGCCGGGCCGGCATAGGGGTTTTCGGGGGTGTAGTCGGTGCGGAGCGGCAACTGCATAATTGAGTCGGCCTCAGCTTTGGTCAGGTACTTATACTTTGCCATCTGACCCAGAACCACATTCCGGCGCTCGCGCGAGCGGTCGGGGTTCCGCAACGGGTTATACGAAGTCGTTGCTTTCTGAAGCCCAACCAATACGGCTCCTTCCTGCACATTAAGGCTGTCGGGCGCTTTGTTGAAGAAAATCCGGGCGGCTGTTTTCAGGCCGAAGGCGTTGCTGCCAAAATCAACCGTATTGAAATAATAGGTAATGATTTCGTCTTTCGAAAAGTTACGCTCCAGCTTAATGGCCATGAGCCACTCTTTCGATTTATAAATGATTTTCCGGATAAACGGGATTTTGTTCAGCAGCCCGCTATTGTTTTTCCGGCGGGTCTTAAACAGGTTTTTAGCCAACTGCTGCGTAATAGTCGACCCACCGCCGTCGCGTCCAAAACTGGCCGCGGCCCGCCCCAATGCCCGAACATCAATACCCATGTGATCGTAAAAACGAGCATCTTCGGTAGCAACCAGGGCGTTGATAAGGGGTTTCGGAATATTCTCGTACTTGATTGGCGTACGATTTTCGGTGTAGAACTTGCCGATTAGCTTCCGGTCGAGGGTATAAATCTCCGACGATTGGTTCAGTTTCGGATTCTTTAGCTCTTCAATGCTAGGCATCTCCCCTGTGAGCCATAAGAAATTGGTTTCCAGAACGAAAATATACAGGGCGGTTGCCAGCAGACCGTACGTAAACACGTGCCACGCCCGCCGGAGGTAGGGGTAATAAGCGGCTTCGCGATCAATGTACCGCCCAACGACTTCCCGCCGACGCTCGCGTAAGGCCTCCCGACGTTCTTTTAGCCGATTATATCGCTCGTAAACTTGCTCTGTTCGTTCCTCGCCCAACGTAGCCGAGGCTCCCCGGCGCACAAGACGGGCCAACTTGCGCTTGGTCCGGCGATAAAATAGGCCGATAGCCTCCCAGACGGCGCGAAGCTGATCCAGTAATTCCCTCATTTCGATGAAATATAAATGCTACGATCACCCGGCCGACTGGCCCGACGGTGGATGCAAATATAACGTAAAATGGCCCTTCAGCTATGTAAAAAGCCGGGCATTCGCCCGGCTTCATCTGAAACATTTGTCGTGAGAGAGTGGTACCGACTAGCTAATTGGTCAATTGTACGCTCTGCCAGAGGGTACTTTGGGCAGGCTATTGTTTTTTGACAAACTGCATGGCGGTTCCGTTCATGCAGTAGCGCAGACCGGTAGGTTTGGGGCCGTCGTCGAAAACATGACCCAGGTGACCGTCGCACACACTGCACATGATCTCGATGCGGGTCATACCAAAGGCATAATCTTTGGCTTCTTTCACCGCGTTTTTGGCAATGGGCTGGAAAAAACTGGGCCAACCCGTACCCGAGTCAAACTTGGCATCGGCTGAGAACAGAGGGTTCTTGCAGGCGGCACATACAAACGTACCTTTCTCGTGAATATCATTCAACGAGCTGCTCCCTGCCCGCTCAGTGCCTTTCTCCCGAAGCACGTAGAATTGGTCGGGCTTCAGAATTTTTTTCCACTCGGCATCGGTCTTTACCACCCGCCGGCCGCCTGGTGGGTCTGCCTTGGGTGCCTGTTTGCTCAGGTCGGTAGCCTGAGCCGTGTTCGAGCGGCACGAAAGGTGAGCCAATGAGCTCACTACCAGCGCGCCATATGTCAGAAAGAGGGCTATGCGATTCATACTATATATACGAAAAAGGCCCTTGATTAGTTTTAGCCAACCTGCCCAACTGCTACCAGTGCTGTGAGGGTAGGTGTGGGGCTTCCACCCCGGCGTTCGATGGTTACCGCAAAGGCATCAGCTGCCCCAATAGAGCGGTTGGTGCGTTGAAGCTGCCCGTTGGTCGGTAGGTTTTCAAAGACACCGGCATCTACAGGTTTTCCATCCACCAGCGACCAAAGCTGATACTGCTGATTTTCGGCCAGCTTGGGTAGCGAGCTAACTTCTACGGCTACCTGTTTGAGCTGAGCGTTCCAATACACTGCCAACCGACCGTTGGGGGCTTTATCGTTGCCCAGAACCTGAATAACACGGGTACCGGGTTGCTTAAGCAGAGCAATAGCTGCATCGGCGCTCTGCTGTCGATCGCGCAACTGCCGAATTTCATCCTGTAGGCTGTTGTTGGTTGACCGCAGACTGGTCTGAACCTGCTGACTTTCACGGAGCTGGTTTACCAGAAACAGCGCAAACGAGAGCAGAATAAGCCCGACCGATGCGGCCGCCACCCAGGTAAACTGGAAGGTAGGCCTTGATACAGGCATAGGTTTCACAATGGGTTCCTGGACCGGAGCGGGCTCAAACGAGAGCTTGCTCATAATGGCTTCTTTCAGATCGGCGGGAGGGTCGACGCTATGAACCAGGGCATAGCGTTCCATAGCTTCGGTCAGCTGATCCAGCTCTTGCCGAATTTCAGGATAAATCGACGCCAGACATTCTACCTCCCGGCGCTCCTGATCCGAAGCCGCGCCCAAAGCGTATAATTCCAGGGTTCCTGATGCTATATATTCGGAGACATCCATATCACAAAAAGTCAGCAATGGGTGGGCGGGTATTAGGTTTGGGCCCGCTTGCCCCAAGGCATCATATTAATCTTTTAGATTTGGTACGTTCATTACGGTTTGCTGGGTGCACGGTCGTGTCCCCGTGAGACAGGGACGCTGTGCTCATCGGGAAAAAAACTGTTTCAGCTCCTGAAGTGCCGACCGGACCCGGGTTTTCACCGTACCCAGAGGCAAATTCAGGACTTCGGCGGCTTCTTCATGCGTGTAGCCATTGAAGTACACCAGATCGATCAGCATCTTTCGTTCGGGCCTTAATTTGTCGACCACTTCGCGCATTCCGATGTGATCAATATTTTCAGGTTCCGTCTGGTGCTGCCGGTCAACTATATATACGTTCTCCGCGTCAGTATGGATTGCATTGGCTGGATTAGGCCGGCTACTGGCTTTGGCAGAACGTAAATTATCGATGGCAGTATTGCGGGCTACATTGAGCAGCCACGTGAAGAGCCTACCTTTAGACGCATCATACGAATCCAGGTTATTCCAGATTTTAATAAAAGCGTCCTGCAACAGGTCACGAGCCTGTTCATCGTCGTGTACAATCTTGCGAATTACCCCGAAAAGCGCGGGGGAATATTGATCGTACAGCCAGTGGAAGGCCTGCTCGTCTCGTCGATTCAGTTTTTCGATCAGGACGGCCTCGGAGACAAAGGGCGATGTACGTTTCAACGACTTAGTGGTATAGAAGGAAGTACGCAACGGTTTTGACAACTGGAAGTAAAGAAAATTCATGCATAGTTGTGCAGGGGGAATACATGTTATTAATCTTTATTTAATCAAGTTGTTCGGCCAAATATAAAAGTTTGTCCACAAACACACCATCAACGAATCGATAATGATGTAACTGTGGACAAACTCTCTAAAAATCAGCGAAACATTACTGAACTTTCTTTGGGCATCAGTACGGTGTCGATACCGTGAACCACGCCGTTGGTCTGCACCTGATTGGGCGTATCGATCCGGCTCGTGTGCCCCTGTTCGTCGGTCAAAACCACCTTGCCATCGCTCCCCAGTTTAGCCGTCAGGGTTGCTCCGCTCAGGGTTTTGAGTTGTGCACTGCCGTTGCCCGCTCCGATTTGCCGGGTCAGGGCCGCCACATCGAGTACACCCGGCACTACGTGGTAGGAGAGAAGGGTACTCAGGGCATCCCGGTTTTGCCCTTCGAGCAATACGTTCTGAATTTTTGCGGGTAATTTTTTGAAGGCAGCGTTAGACGGAGCAAACACCGTATAAGACTGCCCCTCCCGGAGATTCTTGTCGATCTGAGCCGACTGGAACGCGTTCTGGAGCGTAGTGTAGTCGGGCTGGGCGGCTATAAAATCGCCCACGCTGGTTCGGCCCACGCTCGCCGTTGTGTTTACGATTGGCGCATTTTCGGCTTTCGATACGGCCGTGCCTGTACCCGTAGCGGCTGGCCGGTTCAGGTTGGGGTCGCCTGCTGTGGCTTTCTCCGTTGTGGTGCTGCGGCCCGCCCCGGCGCTCCCCGCCGAGACTGTGCCCGGCCGTACATCGCCGGCGGCTCCGGTAGCACTCGGGTTAGAGCCCACTCCCGTAGGAGCCGTGGTAACCTGGTTACTGTTGTAATTGGTGGTGTTGCTGTTGTTGTTCACCGTACCATTGCTCGTCGAACTCTCGCGGTAGGTCGCGTCTTGCCGCCCCGAGTTGCCGGTGGCTCCCTCGGGTGTTGTGCTACCCTGCCGATTCTGTCGGGAGTTGACATCTGAACGGTTGTTTCGGCGCATGTTTCTCCGGCGTTCCCGCCGGTTTTTCCGGTCGGCATCGTCCTGACCGGCGGTGTTGTCATTCAGCATCTGCTCGCGTGAGGGCCGAAGGGTATCGGGCTGGAACGTAGGCGTACTGACCGTATTGGGAACGGCCGTGGGGTTGGTGGTCACGCGTTGCGCGCTGGCGGTTGTGGTAAGCCAAACCAGACTGACGGTGGCCAAACCGAGGGTTTTTGGGAGATTCATTGTCTTAACATTGAGTAGAATAACAAAAAAAGTGGCAACCAATTGGCTGCCACTAGGTAAACCCTGTAGGGTTACAATGGTTTACTTTAGCTCCGAGGCCTTGAGGGTCCGGCTCCACTTTTCGGTGCCTTTGGTATCAAACACCTGAATGGTCAGCGACCGATCGCGGAGGGGGCCGCTAACGCTCAAAACGCCAAAATTACGCTCCGAGAGGTAGGTGCCTGCCTGAGCCGTTGGGAGCTTCAGTTCGTCGTCGGTGGCTTTGGCGGGGCCCGAGGTCAGGGGCGAAATGGTGAGGTCGTACAGTGGGTAGGTGCCGGGCCGGTCGAGCTTGTGCAGGATGGTATGGTGCCGGTCGCCGGTCAGAAACAAAACCCCCGGCACCTTGGCCTTGGCAATGGCCTTGAACAGCCGGTCGCGCTCGTGACCGTAGTTGCTGTAATTCTCGGCCACTTTGGCGGGATTAACCACCTGATTCCCAATCACCACAAATTTAAACGTAGCCTGACTGCTGCTGAGGGCGTCGATCAGCCAATCGAACTGCTGCTTGCCAAGGTAATCTTTGGCAGGACCGTCGGGCATCTCGTTGGGAGCCCGGAAGGTGCGGTCGTCCATCAGAAAAAACTGGCAGTCGTTCCACATAAAAGTACCCGTACACCCTTCGTTGAACACAAAGTTGGGGTTGGCCCAGAACAGTTTGAAGGCCTCGAGCGTGACGGGCTTGAGCCAGTAGCTGCGGTCGGCATCGTTGGGGCCGTAGTCGTGGTCATCCCAGGTAGCGTAGTGATGGGTGCCGGCCAGCAGGGGCTGGAGTTCGGGTACCGAGCGAGTATGGGTGTACCGGCGCAGCACGCCCGTACGGCTGTTCCAGTCGACTTCGCGGAGGTACGTATTATCACCAGTCCAGAGCATGAAGTCGGGTTTTTGTCCGGCAATAGCCCCAAAAATTTCGTAGTTGGCTCCGTACGGCCGTCCTGGCCGGTCAACGTCCGGTTCGTTGACGTAGGTGCAGCTTCCGACGCCGAACCGGAAAGCCGGTGGGTCCGTTCTGAATTGCCACAGGGGTTGGCTTTGGAACGTTGTCGGGTAGGGCAGGCTCACCTTCTGGCCCTCGATCAACAGTTCGTACGTGTACTTTTTTCCGGGTTCCACCCTGTCGGCGAGCAGGTGGGCTGTAAAAGCCGTTTCTTTTCCGGTTTTCACCTCGTCGGTGAGCTGACTGCTGCCGGGGTTGCCCGCTTCGGTGTACCGAATCTGCACGCGGGCGGGGCTTTTGGTTTGCACCCACAGTTTCACCTCGCGCATGTCCGATGCCCCCACCATAGGGCCTGCCTGTAACAGGGTAGCGGGGTTGGTACGGGCGGCTGGTGCGGGCGGGGTGGTGCGTCGGGTCTGGGCCGGGTTCTGAGCCAGCAGCGGGAGGGTCATCAACCCACTAAAAGCCAGTAATAATGCGTGTTTCATGGAGAAGGTCTAAACTACTTAAGTCGTATATTTGCGGGAATTTTAGGCCAGTATGTACTTAGAAAACCGCTCGTATCAGATTCAGGGTGTCCGCGTGCTCGACATAGCCGACCAGTTTGGCTTGCCGACATACGTGTATGATGCCGACAAAATTATTCAAAAAATCGACTTGCTTCGGTCGTCATTCACTGGCGTGGATCTTAAGATAAAATACGCCCTGAAAGCCCTGTCGAATCTGTCGATTCTGAAGCTGATGCGGAGTCAGGGTGTGGAGGTCGACGTGGTGTCGGTCAACGAAGCCCGGCTGGCGATGCGGGCGGGTTACGAGCCGTCGCAGATTATGTACACGCCGAGTGGCAACCGGTTCGCTGAGATTCAGGAGGCCATTGCGCTGGGCCTGACGATCAACGCCGATAGCCTGCCGCTGATTGAGCAAATTGGCCAAACCTACGGGTCGACGGTGCCGATTTGTATCCGAATCAATCCGAGCATTATCGACGGGGGGAACCTCAAAATCCAGACCGGCCATGCTGATTCTAAGTTCGGAATTCCGAATCAGTACCGGCCGCAGATTAAGGCACTGGTTGAGCAGTACGGTATTCCGGTAATCGGTCTGCATATCCATACGGGCTCCGATTTTAAGGACGGCAACACCTTCCTGAAAATTGCCGATGTCCTGTTCGACCTTGCTTCCGACTTTCCTGACCTGCGGTTTATGGACTTTGGCAGTGGCTTTAAGGTGGCCTATCGCGAGGGCGACCATGCCACCGATCTGGCCGAGCTAGGGCAGAAAGTATCAGCGGCTTTCAAGGAATTTTGTGCCCGGTACGGTCGCAATATCGAGCTGTGGTTTGAGCCCGGTAAGCTGCTCGTGAGTGAGTCAGGGCATTTGCTGGCCAACGTAAACGTGGTGAAAGAAAACCCGACCCGGACGTTTGTGCAGGTCGATACGGGCCTGAATCACCTCATCCGGCCTATGATGTACGATGCCTGGCACGACATCATCAACGTGTCAAATCCCGAAGGCCCCGAAACCCTGTACACAGTGGTTGGCTATATCTGCGAGACTGACACGTTTGCCACTGACCGACTGCTGCCCCAGGTGCGTACCAACGATGTCCTGTCGTTTGAAAATGCCGGGGCGTATGGCTTCATGATGGCCTCTACGTACAACATGCGCGGACGCCCGGCCGAGGTGATGGTGTACGACGGCCAGGCCTACCTGATTCGGGAGCGCGAAACGTTTGAAGACCTCCTGCGCGGGCAGATCGAGATTGAATTTACTGAATTGACAACTATATAACTCTAAATAGTTTACCGTTCACAGTTGTCGGTTTTCAGTTGCGCGAAGCGGCCCTGGTGCGCACGCCAAACTGAAAACTGACAACCGAAAACTGTAAACTTCACAAATAATGGGACGCGCGTTTGAATACCGGAAAGCCCGGAAAATGAAACGGTGGGGGCAAATGGCTAAGACCTTCACCCGCATTGGTAAAGACATCGTGATGGCGGTGAAAAGCGGTGGCCCCGACCCCGACACCAACGGCCGACTACGGGCAATCATTCAGAATGCCAAGGCCGCCAACATGCCCAAAGAAAATGTGGAGCGGGCCATCAAAAAGGCTTCTTCGAAAGAACAGGAGGATTACAAAGAAATCACCTACGAAGGATACGCCCCCCACGGCATTGCCATTGTGATCGAGACGGCGACCGATAACCATAACCGGACAGTAGCCAACATTCGGAGCTATTTCAGCAAGTGCGGAGGTAGCCTCGGTACCAGCGGGATGACCGATTTCATGTTCGACCGGAAAAGCGTGTTTCGGATTACCGCCGACGATAGCGTGGACACTGAAGAACTCGAATTGGAGTTAATCGACGTGGGTGGCGACGAAATTGAATTCGACGAAGAAAATGGCCAACTCGTGATCTACGGTGAGTTTACGGCGTTTGGCAGCATCCAGAAATTCCTCGAAGGTAAAGGCTACGAAATCAAAGGGGCCGAGTTTCAGCGCATCCCGAACGATGTGAAAGAGCTGACCGAAGAACAGGTGGCCGATGTGGAAAAACTGCTCGAAAAAATCGAAGAGGATGACGACGTGCAGAACGTGTACCACAACATGAAGGAAGAATAGCTCCTGAAGGGTTTATAGTTTTTGGCTATAGAAGGCTTACTATCTGCTCACTGTTTTTTGTACAGATAACACCAGAAACTAAAAACCATAAACTACATACAACAACGCCCCCGCCGAGAAATCGGCGGGGGCGTTCTGCTTTTGGTCAATCCCGGACTGGCGAGTCCCGGTTTAGTAGTTCGGGTTTTGCGTCAGGTTTGGGTTCAGGTCGATTTCGCGCTGCGGAATCGGGAACAGGTTATGCTTTTCCTGAACGTTCTCTTTCCCCTTTGCCTTCAACACACTCACCAGGCGGCCCGTGCGTACCAGATCGAACCAGCGTTGTCCTTCGGCGTTGAACTCCCACCGACGTTCGTCGTAGATACGCTGCCGGAAACCTTCTTTACCCAGCGCAGCCGTGAAGTCGACCGGCGAGGTAGCGTTGAGTCCGAATCCAAAGGCCCGCCGACGAATCGGATTGGCTGCGTTTAGAGCTAATGCCGTGGGGCCGTTCAGCTCGTTTTCGGCTTCGGCAAACATCAGCAAGACATCGGCGTACCGGATAATCGGGAAGTTGTTGTTGGCGTCGCCAAATGCCCGCGCCGAGGGGTCCTGGTACTTATTGAAGTGCTGGAACGTGTTGACCGTGCGGCCCCCGCCATCCACATACGAGTTGATAAACAGTTCGCGCCGTTTGTCCGTCGGGTCGAAGCTGTTGTAGAACTCCGTCGTCGGGAAAAATGACCCGAAGCCCCGGCCCGTAACGGGTGAGTTTTCGGGCGCGAAGTACGTAACCATACCGCTACCCTGTCCGGTGCCCTGTCCTACAAACTGAATCTCGAAGACCGACTCCCGGCCATTCTTGTTCGAAATGGCAAAGGCATCGGCGTACCGGTCGAACAGGCCATAGCCGTACTTGGCTGCGTTGTCGATTACCTCTTTCGATTTGGCCCGGGCGTTGGTAAAGTCTTTCCGTTGCAGGTACACCTTAGCCAGCATCCCCTTGGCCGAGCCAGCCGTTGCGCGACCGAGGTCGGCCCCGGTAAACCGGTCGGGGAGCGCCGTTTCAGCGTCGGTCAGATCTTTGATGATCTGCGCGTACACCTCATCGGCAGTGGCCCGTTTCACATCACGGCCATCGGCCAATGATTTGGTTTCGGTCAGCATCAGCGGCACGCCACCCCACCAGCGAACGAGGTAGAAGTAGTAGAACGCCCGCATGAATTTGGCCTCGCCAATAAGCCGTTTTTTCAGGTTTTCGTCCATCTGAATCCCCGGAATCCGCTCAATGGCCGTGTTGGCGCGGTTCACACCCTGATACAGAATTTGCCACGACTGAGACACGACGCCGTTGGTCGGGATGGTCTGGAAGCTCCAGATCTGAATCCGGTCGGCGTTGTTGAGCAGCAGGTTCATATCGTCCGACGGGATGTCGCCCATGATAATGAAGTTGCGGCTCTGATCGCCAATTTGGTTAGCTACGTCGTACACGGCATTGACGGCCGCTACGGCATCACCGGCGCTGGTGTAAAAGTTAACGGGCGCCAGGGCCGAGGGGGGCGTTTCTTCCAGTGAGCAGGCCGACAAGCCCAGCACCAGCAGAGACGAGTATAAAATATGGTTGATTTTCATGGTTTTCGCAGATGAAAGGTTAGAAGCCAAGTACTAAGCCGCCGAGGAAAATCCGGCTGCCGGGGTAGCTACCGTAGTCGGTGCCCTGGCTCAGGGTGTTCTGCCCAAACCGGTTCACCTCCGGATCGAAGCCCGTGTAGTTGGTAAACGTCAGCAGGTTCTGCGCGCTCACGTACACTTTTACGTTGTTCATTTTCACCTTCCGGCTGATGGTCTGGGGCAGGGTGTACGAGAAGTTCACGTTCTTCACCCGCAGGTACGAACCGTCTTCAATCTGCCGGTCCGAAATCACGTAGGCGTTACCCACCGCATTGGCGCGTGGCATGGTGGTGCTGGGGTTGGTGGGCGTCCAGCGGTCGAGTACCCGGCGCGACTGGTTGCTCACACCCGTCAACGACTCCAGCTCAAACCGGTTGATGTTGAAGATGCTGTTGCCGTAGGTGCCCTGCATGAAAATGCTCAGCTCAAATCCTTTGTACGAGAACGTGTTGGTCAGACCGCCGAAAAACTTCGGTTGCGCATACCCCAAAATCACGCGGTCGCTCTGGTTGATAACGCCGTTGCCATCCTGATCCACATAGCGAATGTCGCCGGGGCGGGCCGTTTTCTGCGCTGATGCATCCACCTCGGCCTGGTTCTGAAAAATACCGTTTGAACGCAGACCGAAGAACAAGCCTACTTGCTCACCTACCCGAACCAGACCCGAGTTGGGCAGCTGAAGGTGTCCGCTCGACTCACCCGCCGGAAACTCGCGTTGGCTACCCAGGTCAAGTACTTTGTTGCGGTTGCCGGCAATGTTAAACGAGGTAGTCCAACGGAAAGCGCCCGTTGTGTTGACCGAGTTGATACCCAGTTCGACACCCCGGTTCCGAATACTGCCGAGGTTTTGCAGAGCCGATGCGTAGCCCGACACAAACGGCAGGGGCACTGACAGCAGCAGGTCGGTAGTTTTCTTGTCGTACACGTCGGCGGTCAGGGTCAGACGGTTGTTCCAGAGACCCAAATCCACCCCGATGTTGGCTTGTGCCGTGGTTTCCCAGCGCAGGTCGGGGTTGGCTACCCGCGTAGGCCCAATACCGATGGCTACCGCGTTGTTGAAGTTGGCGTTCTGGGTACCGAGCGTTGCCAGCGACTGGTACTGACCAATTTCCTGGTTACCGCTCAACCCGTAGCTCACACGCAGTTTCAGGTCGTTCAGTACGGGGTTGCCTTTCAGGAAGTCCTCTTCCGACAAACGCCAGGCTACTGAACCGGATGGGAATACGGCCCACTTGTTGCCCGCCCCGAACCGCGACGAACCGTCGGCCCGTACGGTAGCCGTTACCAGATACTTACCGGCATAGTCGTAGTTGACCCGGCCAATGTACGAGTTCAACTGCCAGAGGGCCGCCGACGAGGCCGGAATGAGCGGGGTAGAAGCTCCACCGAGGTTATAGAACGTGAGGTTATCGTTAGCGAAACCCTGCGACACCGCCCGTACGCTCTCGAACCGGTTGCCCTGCATGGTGTAACCCGCCAGCAACGTCACGTTATGAATCGAGTTGAACGTTTTGCTGTAGGTCAACGTGTTTTCGTTCAGCCAGTTACTGGTCTGGTTGTTCTGAATGGCCCCTTGTCCGCCCAACTGCGCCCCCGCTGCCGTAAGCCGCGAGATGTAGAAGCTGTTTTTGCTGTAGTTGATGTCGGTACCGAAGCTCGTACGGAACGTCAGACCCGGAATAATCCGGTAATCAACAAACACGTTACCCAGCAAACGGGTACCTACTGTCTGGTTTGAGGTGCCGAGGGCCTGCGCCACCGGGGAGCCAATCTGAATCCGGCCCGGCGTGTTGAACACCACGAGCGTACCGTCGGGGTTATATACGGGTTGCGTGGGCGAGAAGTTCAGCGCTGAGTACACCACCGATGCACTGTTGCCACCATCGGCGTCGGTAGGTACGGCAAACGTCCGGGTCCGTACCAGATTGAGGTTGGTACCGAGGCTGAATTTGTCGTTCAGCTTGTGGTCAAAGTTGAACCGCAGCGAGCCCCGGTCGAACTTCGAGTTGATGATAACACCCTGCTGGTTAAAGTAGTTACCCGATACAGCGTAGCGGGTTTTGTCGTTACCGCCCGAAGCCGTCAGCTGATAATTCTGCATGGGCGCGGCCTGGAAAATCTCGTTTTGCCAGTTGGTACCTTCGCCAAAGCCGGCAATCTGCTCGTTGGTAAATACAGGTTGCCGACCGGCATTGGTCTGCGCTTCGTTGACCAATTGAGCATACTCGGTTGCGTTGAGCATCGGAATCTGCCGACGCACGTTTTGCACGCCGTAGTACGAGTCGAACTCAATGCGGTTCTGGCCGGCTTTGCCGCGTTTGGTGGTGATGAGTACCACCCCGTTGGCACCCCGTGAGCCGTAAATGGCTGTGGCCGAGGCATCTTTCAGAATCTCCATCGACTCAATGTCGTTGGGGTTCAGGTTGGGGCCGTTTTCGTTGTACACCGGAAACCCGTCGATAACGTACAGCGGCTCGTTGCCCGCGTTGATGGAGTTACCACCCCGTACGCGAATGCTCACACCGCCCCCCGGCGCGTTCGACGCCTGGGTTACGAATACACCCGGTGCACGGCCCTGCAAGGCCTGACCAACGCCCGTTACCGGTACTGCCCGAATCTCTTTGGCCGTCACCGAAGCCACCGAGCCCGTAATGTCGCTCTTGCGCTGGGTACCGTAACCCACCACGACTACTTCGCTCAGGTTCTGCTCGTCGGACACCAGCTGCACGTCAAACGATTGGCGGTTGCCGACTGTAATCTCCTGGCGGGCATAGCCAACAAAGCTGAATACCAGTACGGCGTCGGGGCCGGGTACCGAAATCTGAAATTTACCGGTATTATCGGTAGTGGTACCACGGTTTGTACCGCGCAGGGTCACGCTGACCCCCGGCAGGCCTTCGCCTTTCTCGTCGGTTACGCGGCCCGAAACGCCCTGATCGGCCACGGCGACCAGAACAGGCCGTTCGGGGCGGGCCAGAGTAAGGCCGGGGATCATCAGGGCAACCAGCAGGGCAGAGCCGCACACCAGCCGCTTTACGCCCGGACTGGCGAGTCCCGGACTGGCGAGTCCCGGACTGGATAGCCCGGTTGGCGGGGTCTCCAGTGTCGGAAGGGTAGAATGTTTTGGGGTTCTCATAGAAGTTAGTAGCAAAATAGGTTGTGTGAATTCAAAGGGGTTGAGTTACGATTTCTGGCCGCCTTTTTTACGGAGGGTATCGTACCGAAGCAGTGCTTCCAGGTAGTAATAATCGGCGTACACCAGTGGGGTATTGATTTCGCTGTTGCCGGGTTTGTGGCCCACGCTGTGTTTCAGAATAAAGTGGTTGTTTTCACCCAGAGCCGCCCGGTAAGCAGGTGTTGAAAGGCTTTGCAGCATTTGCTCGGCGTTTTTAAAGTAGGTTTTGGCCGATGGGCCGCCGTATGTGCTCAGCTCAAGCAGGGCCGCTGCCGTGATGGCGCCAGCCGAGGCATCGCGCTCTTCGCCCGGCCGGTCAAAGTCCCAATACGGAATCTTATCAGCGGGCATATTCTTGTGGTTGAGCATGAAGTCGGCAATGCGCCGGGCGTGGTCGAGGTACTTCTTGTCTTTGGTTTCGCGGTACATCACCGTGTAGCCGTACAGACCCCATGCCTGCCCCCGCGACCAGGCCGATTCGTCTTCGGCACCCTGATGGGTTTTCTTGGCTTCTACTTTGCCGCCATCGCCGTACAGAATCACGTGGTAGCTGCTGGCATCAGGGCGGTAGTGATTCTTGAGCGTATTGTCGGCATGAGTGACCGAGAGGTTGTACAGGTCTTTGTTTCCTGACTCACGGGCCGCCCAGAACAAAAACTCCAGGTTCATCATGTTGTCGATAATAACCGGATACTCGTACCGCTTCCCGGCGCGGTCTTTGAAACCTTCCCACGACTTAATAACGCCGTAGTCGGGCCGGAACCGGGTTGCCAGCGACTTGGCTCCGGTGAGCATAATTGGCTTATACGCCGGGTTTTTGGTGAGCCGATACCCGTTGCCGAACGGGCAGTAGAGCATAAAGCCGAGGTCGTGCGTGCGGGTGTTGTACTGCTCCTTAGCAACGGCCATTGTCCATTTGTGGGCAGCCTCTTTCCACTTGGGGTCGCCGGTTTGCTCAAACAGGTACCAGAGCGAGCCGCCAAAGAAACCGCTGCACCACCAGTCAGACTTCATATCGCGGGGCGTACCGTCGGGGTTAGTCGATTGGGGGAACCGCGTAGTGTCGGGGTGGCTACGGAGCATTCCTTCGTATTGTTTGGCGGCAAAGGCAAACGCGCCTTTCACATCTACCGGGGCCTGCGCAAACGAGAGGTTAGCCAGCAACAAGCCGACCATCAGAAAACGGGAACGAAGCTTCATTTTAGTTCAGAAATAGGGGTAAAATCCATGTCAGTAAAATCCATATTCTCGCCCGCCATGCCCCAGATAAAGGAGTACGACGAGGTACCACAACCCGAATGAATCGACCAGGGCGGAGACAGTACCGCCTGGTGATTGGCCACCACAAGGTGCCGGGTTTGCTGGGGAGGCCCCATCAGATGAAACACCCGGTGGTCGGAGTGCAGGTCGAAATAGCAATACACTTCCATTCGGCGGTCGTGTGTGTGGGCGGGCATCGTGTTCCAGACAGACCCCGGCTCCAGCACCGTGAGGCCCATCACGAGTTGGCAACTCGTAAGCCCGCCCGCGTGAATGTATTTGTAAATAGTGCGCTCGTTGGCTGTTTCGCGAGCGCCCAGCCGGGTGGGGTTGGCGTCTTCTTTGGCCAGCTTAGCCGTTGGATAAGCGTGGTGAGCCGGGGCCGACATCAGAAAGTACCGGGCCGGGGTGGCCGGGTCGTCGCTCCGAAACTGTACGGATTGGCTGCCTTGCCCGACGTAAAGTCCGTCGAGTGTATTCAGTGTGTATGTTTCGCCATCCACCGTCACTGAGCCCGTTCCGCCTACGTTGATAACACCCAGCTCGCGCCGTTTCAGAAAAAAGTCGGTCTTGAGGTTTTCGTAGGGCGGCAGTTCAACAGCATCGAGGAGAGGCATGGCTCCGCCCGTAATAACGCGGTCATAATGCGTGTACACCAATTGAATCTCGTCGGCTTCAAACAGTGATTCGATCAGAAATTGCTCACGCAGATTCTCGGTACCCAGTTGGGCCATTTCGGTCACGGCAATTGCCTGGCGTATCGGTAACGAAAGCGTTTTGGTCAGCATAAAGTAAGCAAGGTTGCGGCTCGTTGCCCGTTGCAGCTAAACGGCCTGTTTGTGAGGTTAATACCGTCTCGGTATGCTGCTGATGGGCTACGCGTGGGCTGTGGCTTATTGGAAAAGTGAAAATCTGTTTGCCAGTTACCCATGCAAGCTCATCTTTTTTTGCATATCGGTTGGAAGCCTATTCCTTAGACGTTGCTTTGAAATTATAGACCTTTTTAAAGCCTGTCAAGTCCTGAAACAGAGAGTCAGGGCTATTTTTCCATGCAAACGTTGCCGCAAACGTTTGCGGGAAATAATTATTTTTTGATAACTTTAAACTTTAGCAATACGCAAACATTTTTGGCGGAAACGAGTATAGCGGTGAAAGAGATTAGTTTCTAGTTGGGTAATATTTGAAAAGTTATATTTTAACCTAATTTTTATGAAGGCTACCCCCGTTACCATCAAAGACATAGCCCGATCGCTGAATATTTCGATCTCAACCGTGTCGCGCGCGTTGCGGGGAATGCCCGAAATTCACCCCGATACCCGGAGTGCCGTCATGCGATTGGCCGAGGAACTCGACTATCAGCCCAATCAGTTGGCCAAGAGCCTACTGAAGAGCCGCACCCGGACCATCGGGGTTATTGTACCCAATCTGAGCTATCATTTTTTTGCGGCTGTACTCAACAGCATTGAGGATGCCGCCATGCGGGCGGGCTACAGTGTGCTTGTGGGGCAAACGCAGGAGTCGTACCTGCGCGAAAAAACAACCCTCGAAAACCTGCTCCGCAGTCAGGTTGAGGGCATTATTATGTCGCTTTCGCGCGATACCGACCATTACGAGCATGTAGAGCGGCTGATCCGCCGGAATATTCCGCTTGTGCTGTTCGACCGGCACGCTGAGGGGATTGATGTTTCGAAAGTGATTGTCGACAATTATCAGGCTGCCTTTGGCGCAACTGAGCACCTGATTGGGCAAGGGTGTAGCCGGATTGGGTTTCTGGCCGGGCCTCCGCACCTGCTATTGAGCAATCAGCGCATTGCGGGGTATCGCGATGCGCTACGCAAACATCAGTTACCCGTGTCTGATCGGCACGTTTTTCATTGTGATTATACGCAGGAGAGTACCGTCATGCAGACCTTGTCGATTACGAACCTCTCCGAACCGCTCGATGGGTTGGTGGTTATCAGCGACCGGGTGGCTTACCCTGCCTTGTATATTATGAAGCAACGAGGAGTGCGGGTGCCCGAAGATTTAGCCGTAGTGAGTTTCAATAATGAGCCGGTGTCAGCTTTTTTCTCACCCGGTTTGTCGAGCGTGAATCAGCCCATCAACGAGATCGGGCTCGAATCGGTACGGTTACTGTTGGCGCAGATTGAGGCCCCCGATGGCGAGGTACCCCGCCAAACACAGGTTATGCCTACGCAGCTTATTGTGCGGGAGTCGTCGCAGCGAAGAGAGATGCCGGGGAGTTAAGTAGTCAGACGGAATTAAATGTAAAATGAAGAGTGTAAAATGTACAATGAGATGGCTGATTATCAGTAGGTAAAACAATTATTCATTATACATTTTACATGGTTCATTCGCTTGATAGGTAGGGGCTTAGAGATAGAAAGGTGGTGGTCGGTAACGAACTCTTAACTTTTAACTTTTTAAGGTTGGTACAAAAAAACAACACCGACCTCAAGTATGGGTCGGTGTGTCGAATTACACTTCATCAACAAACTAAAAACCAATCGAATCGTTTGGAGCGATTGAAGAGCCACATCGGCGGTCTCATTCGCCATTACGATCATGCTGTAGGAGGGGGACTCGAACCACCCACGGTGCGGTTAGCCATAGTACAACTCTGGTGGTCAACCCCAGTCGCTCCGAAGAGCGGCATTATGCTACGTTTATCCCGTTATCACCACCCCCGAGACAGGAGGGCACGTCTGCCAATTTCGACATCCTACAGTGTTAAAGAGCAATTTGTCAAATTCTACCCCGTTGACCCGGCGTTGTTTGATTAACTTGACATTGCAAAGGTAAGGCAGCTTTCTTATTCATTGCAAATATTTTATCAAAATTTCTTAAAATTTACATTTCATTCAAAAAAAACATACTTTTGTTTAAATCCATTAAATATCACATTTCTGAAATGGACAAAAATTTAGAAATTGATAACACCGATCTAAAAATACTTTCCCTGCTCATGCAGGATGCCAATATGCCGTACACCGAAATCGGTAAGCGGATCTACGTGTCGGGCGGTACTGTACACGTACGCATGAAGAAAATGGAGCAGATGGGCATTGTGCGCGGCTCACAGCTGGTGATCGACTACACCAAGCTGGGCTGGGACATCAGCGCCTTTCTGGGTATTTACTTAGACAAAAGTTCACTGTATGCTGAAGTGGCCGAGCAGCTCATGAACATTCCAGAAGTAGTGAATATTCACTACACAACCGGAATCTACAGCATTTTTGCCCGGATCGTTTGCCGCGACACCACCCACCTGCGTGAAGTGCTGCACGACAAGATTCAGAAAGTACAGGGCATTCAGCGCACCGAAACATTTATATCGCTCGAAGAAAGCGTAAACCGGTCGATTCCGCTGGATGAAGAGTAACCTATTGGTTACAAATATCGCGCTGGGGTCGACAAAGCACAAAGTTTCTGTGATTTGCGAACTATACCGGAACGGGGCCGTTTAGTAAATTGTTACTTTTGTGCATTGGTTCGGCAGTAACCGCATCACAAACACCTTATGAGCAAAGAAGTTGAACTCTTAGAGAGCATCACCAATTCGGAATACAAGTACGGGTTTGAGACCCTGATCGAAGCGGATGAGGCTCCTCAAGGCTTAGACGAAGATATTGTACGGTTTATTTCTGCGAAGAAAAACGAACCCGAGTGGCTCCTTGAGTGGCGTCTGAAGGCGTTTCGGCAGTGGCAGGAAATGACCGAGCCCCATTGGCCTAATGTCAAATATCCCAAAATTGACTATCAGGCCATCAAGTACTACTCGGCCCCGAAGCAAAAGAAAACTGTTAACTCCCTCGATGAGATCGATCCTGAACTGCTCGACACGTTCAAGCGGCTTGGTATCTCGCTCAACGAGCAGAAGCGGCTGGCGGGTGTAGTTGAACAGGAAGGCGACCGGCCTCCGGTAGCGGTTGATGCCGTGATGGACTCGGTATCGGTAGCCACCACGTTCAAGAAAGACCTGGCCGAACGGGGTATTATCTTCTCGTCTATTTCCGAAGCCGTTCAGGAACATCCCGAACTGGTGAAAAAATATTTGGGCTCGGTAGTACCGCCCAAAGACAACTATTTCGCAGCCCTGAATGCGGCTGTCTTCTCCGATGGCTCGTTCTGCTACATTCCCAAAGGAGTGCGGTGCCCCATGGAACTGTCTACCTACTTCCGCATCAATGCGGCCGGTACGGGTCAGTTTGAGCGGACACTGATTGTAGCCGACGAGGGCTCGTATGTAAGCTATCTGGAAGGTTGTACGGCTCCCATGCGCGACGAGAATCAGCTGCACGCTGCCGTGGTTGAACTGGTGGCTCATGCCGATGCTGAGATCAAATACTCGACCGTACAAAACTGGTATCCTGGCGACAAAGAAGGTCGTGGGGGTATCTATAACTTCGTAACCAAGCGGGGTATCTGCGACGGTGCCAACTCGAAAATTTCGTGGACGCAGGTCGAAACCGGCTCGGCTATCACCTGGAAATACCCATCCGTTATTCTGAAAGGCGACAACTCAATTGGCGAGTTCTATTCGGTAGCGGTTACGAATAATATGCAGCAGGCCGATACGGGTACCAAAATGGTGCACATCGGTAAGAACACCAAGAGCCGGATCGTGTCGAAAGGAATTTCGGCAGGGAAGAGCCAAAACTCGTACCGGGGGCTGGTTGAGGTGATGAAGCGGGCCGAAAACGCCCGGAACTTCTCGCAGTGCGACTCGCTGCTGCTGGGCGATAAGTGCGGGGCGCATACGTTCCCGTATATTGAGGTGAAGAACCCATCGGCCACGGTAGAACATGAGGCCACTACCTCGAAGATTGGTGAAGATCAGCTGTTCTACTGCAACCAACGGGGTATTCCGACCGAGCAGGCTGTAGCCCTTATTATCAATGGCTATGCGAAGGAAGTGTTGAATCAACTACCGATGGAGTTTGCCGTTGAAGCCCAGAAACTGTTAGAAATTAGTCTGGAAGGCTCAGTTGGGTAAGTCCCTGAGCTCTAGTGCCATAGAAGCCCTCTACGTCTTGCTGATGCAGAGGGCTTTTTGTTGTAGCCAGCAAGAGAACAGCGGCAACGTCACGAATACAGCCGTGTAAACACTCGTTGCCCAACCGACGTTGTCTTATTAACCTGTATACACTATGCCTAAACCAACCATAACGGCCCTTTACCCTCATCAACATACCCTCGGCGAGGGGGCTTTCTGGCATCAACCTTCCGAACAACTCTGGTGGGTGGATATTCTTCAAAAACGAATTTATGCGTCCGACGCGGCTGGTGTGCACCTCCGTACCTGGAACATGCCCGAACTGGTAGGTTTTGCGCTGCCCCGGCCCGACGGTCGTTTCTGGGTAGGCCTGCAATCGGGCCTGCACATCGCCGACTTGCTCGATGGGGGCGAGTCGTGGCTCGAACGGGTCGATACGCTGGCGCACCCCGACGGCGAGGTTCGGTTTAACGATGCCTGTCTGGGGCCTGATGGGTCGCTGTATGCCAGTACGATGGCGATGGATGCCGAGTCAGTGCTGGGCAAAATTGTGCATTACGGTCTCGACGGCACCCACACATTTATTGCTGATAGCTTTGTGATTGGCAACGGCCCGCTTTGGCACCCACAACTGGGGTTGCTGATGGTCGAAACCGTTGGGCACGAAGGTCGGCCCAAAGGGATTTACCAGGCCCAAACTGATAGCCCCGAAACGAATTGGCTGGCCTGGCCCTGGGACTCCTCGCCGGATGGTATCTCAACCGACGGCGCGGGGCATATATGGGTAGGTGGCTACGGAGGGCATATCATTCGACAGTTTTCGACTGCGGGCGATTTGCTGCGTGCCGTTGACCTCCCCGCCCTGAACCCGACTAAGGTGGCTGTGCACCCCGACGGGCGGTTGTTTGTAACAACAGCGGGCGAACATGTGACGGACGAACAGCGGGCGCAATACCCGCTTACCGGTCAGTTGCTTGTCGTTGAAGGAATTTAAGCCATTTTAGCCTGATAGTGTACAAAAAGGGGGAGAATGTCTGGTTCCAGACATTCTCCCCCTTTTTTTGATCTCGTTAGACTTACCATGCGCCTATGCAAAACGCACGAGAACCTACATACAAATCTTCTTCAGTGAGTGAATAATGTAAAATGGATAATGAATTATTAGATTACCTGCTGGCAATCAGCCATTCCATTGTACATTTTACACTGTTCATTATACATTTAATTCTGCTCGACTACCTTACTGCGCATCGGCTTCGGTGGCCGGGCCGTCCGAAATCTTGGCTAAGTCCTTGTTTTCGGGAAGCATAGCCAGCCCCTTCTTCAACCATTCGGCGCGGGCACTGGCATCTTTAGTAACCAGCTCATGGTACGAAATCAGGTATTTGAAAGCCAGCGCCAGGTCATTTTTGTACCGTTTCTGGTCTTCTTCCTTGCCTTCGATCATGCTGATAAACTTCTCAAAATGCTCTTTTGCTTTCCCGTTCATAACGGCCTCCTGTGGCGTGTAGGCGTAGTAGTTGGCCTTAGCCCGGTAAAGCACCGTGGGGGCATAATCGGGAGAGCCTGCCTGCGCCAGTGCGAGGGCCGAGTCGGCTTTGGCAAACCGGACGGTATCACGCTGAAGTTTACCTAAGCTGTCGCGCCCGAAACCGAGCATGTAATTACTCATGCCATACCGAAACAAATCCTGCATATCGGCTTTGAAACCATGCACTATCGACGAGTCGAGGGCGGCTACGGCCTGTGCGTGCTTTTTGGTTCGGTAGTAGTACTTCGCAATGTCGCTGTACAGATTCTCGCTTGTATCGGCCGGGGCCGCCCGCTCCAGGAATGTAACCCCCAGCGAATCATCTTCGGCCGATTCGGTGGTCAGGTATGCCCGCCCTAAGTATTTGAAATCATCGGGCATCGACTTTTCGGGGGCTTTCTGCAAAAAAGTCTGCAAACTCTCAATGGCTTTTTCGGGCTGCTTCAGCGATGAGTAGGCCCAGCCCTCAATCCGGTGAATAATCGGATTTTGGCCCAGGGCAGCCCGATTCTGGTTAATCACGTCGACAGCTTTCTGGAAATCATTGGCCAGAAAATGAAATTGCGCCGACCGCAGTAGCATCTCGGGCCGGTTGTCGCCCGCTACCTGAATGTATTGATCGGTGTAGTTGGCGGCCTCTTTGTACTTGTTTACCAGGTAATAAAGTTCGGCCAGTTGCCGGTAGGCCGGGGCGTATTGCGGGTTGGCTTCAATCGCCTTCTTGTAATTTTCAACGGCCAGATTGAGGTTGCGGCCCTGCCAGTAAATGTCGCCCATCCGCTGATACACCCGCGAGGGGTTCATGCCCAGTTCGAGGGCGCTCTCGTACCGCGATACGGCGGTGCCGGCGTCTTTATTCAGGTAGTACGCATCGCCGAGGGTCAGTTGAATATCAGCGTTTTTCTTGTCGCGCTCGGCGGCCCGGTTCAGAAAATCAATCGCCTTGGCCGGGTTAGCGGTCCCATACCGAGGCTTAAATGAGCCCTCTTCGGTGGTCAGATAGCCCGTGTAGGCTTCGCCGATTCGGTGCAGGATACTTGCATTTTTGCCTTTGCTCCGGTCGACAACCTCTTTAATCTGGGCGTCGGCCTGGGCCGAATTATTCTGAACCAGATACGTAATCGCTACACCGGTTTGGTTGAGAGGTACGCGTTTTTCGTCCATGGGCACCCCTTTTTCAAACCAGATCCGGGCCGAGTCGGGCTGACCAGCCCGCAGGTATCCGTAACCCGCATCGAAGTAGGTTTGCATGGATGGATTAGCCTGTACTGCCTGCCGGAGCAGGTTTTTGGCTTCGGTATACCGACCCAGACTTAGTAACGTTGTGGCATCCGTAGCAGGCTTGGCCGCAGGTGTAGGAGTTGTCTGAGCAGATGCAACGGCCGGAAACACAATGCCTGCCATTGCCGTGTACACCACGGTTTTAAGATTCGTTTTCATAGGTATGTCGAGTAAAGTAGAGAATTTGCCTTCGTGGCAATCCTTTGCAAGTACATATTCAGCCCTGAGAAGAAACTTAAGGAGGGCTTAGAATTTGCTTAAAGCGGTGAGTTAATCCACCAAAGTATAAGCAGCGACAGCAGCACAAACCCGGTCATGAGTACCAGTAGCCAATCGGTCTGACGGGGTGGTTTGCTATTGGGCGGGTGTTCGGTTCCGCCGGATAGATGCTGAGAGGGCGGCTCGCCCGGCTTAACCAGACGAACCGCTCGAAGTGGTTTGTGTTGACTCATGAGAAAAATGCATGATTGAGCGAATTTTTCTACAAAGAGCGCGCACAGACCTTAGAAGGAAATGAATACGAACTTAGAATTTGCTTAGAGGGATTTGCCCTCCTACGTCAACGAACCCGCCCGGTGGGTGATTACTCTTCTTTAAACACGTACCCCATGCCAAACTGAGTATGGATGAGCTTGGTTGGGAAGTCACGGTCGATTTTCTTCCGCAGGTAATTGATGTACACCTCCACGATGTTGGTGCCCGAGTCAAAATTGATGTCCCAAACGTGTTCGGCAATTTGCGGTTTCGAGAGTACCCGCCCCTGATTGCGCATCAGAAACTCCAGCAGGGCAAACTCGCGGGCAGTCAGCTCAATGGGTTGCCCATCGCGCGAGACGGTTTTGGCATCGAGGTTCATTTCGAGGCCACCGTAGCGGAGCGTTTGGGCTGTCATGGCAACGGGCGAGCCGCGCCGGGTCATAGACCGAACCCGCGCCAGCAGCTCAGCAAACTGAAACGGCTTGGTCAGGTACTGATCGGCCCCGGCATCGAACCCCAGAATTTTGTCGTCGGTTTCACCCAGGGCCGTCAGGAGCATAATGGGTGTCCCGATGCCCTCGGCCCGCAGTTGCTGACACAACTGAAGGCCGTTCAGGCCGGGAATAATCACATCGACAATAATGGCTGCGTAGGTGTTTTTGAGCGCCAGCCGTTTGGCAATAACCCCGTCGTAGGCAATATCGACCTCAAACTGACTCTCTTCCAGCCCTTGCTGAATCGCCTGTGCGGTTTTGGGCTCGTCTTCGACCAAAAGGATTTTCATGGTTGTGCGTGGGGTAGCGTACCGCAATAACGCACAGAAGCCCCGGTTTGTGGGCAAAGGTTAGCGAAAGAGTGGGCGAGACAGGGTAAAGTACCCAACGTGTTAAGCCAAAAAAATGAGCGTAAATCCGCTTAATCCGTGTCATCAGCGTGCCATCAATCCTGCATCCTCCACTAAAAAAGCCGTATCTTTGCGGTTATTTTACCGAACGGCAACCGAGTTACGACCGACCGTGCGGTTAATTCCTCAAGCATGGCGCAGTATAAACAATACGAATCCCTCAATTACGCCCATATCGCGGCTGAGGTGTTGCAGCATTGGAAACAAACCAACGCATTTGAAGAGTCCGTGCGCGTCCGCGAAGGTCGACCCACGTTTACCTTTTATGAGGGGCCGCCCTCGGCGAACGGTGCGCCGGGGATTCACCACGTGATGGCCCGGACCATCAAGGATATATTTTGCCGCTACAAAACCTTGCAGGGCTTCCAGGTGAAGCGCAAGGGCGGTTGGGATACCCACGGCCTGCCCATTGAGCTGCAGGTTGAGAAAGAGCTGGGTATTACCAAAGAAGATATCGGCAAGTCGATTTCGGTAGAGGAGTACAACCAACGGTGCCGCGAAACGGTGATGCGGTTTACCGATCAGTGGAACAACCTTACCGAGAAAATGGGCTACTGGGTTGATTTGGAAAACCCGTATGTAACCTACGAAAACGACTACATCGAGTCGGTCTGGAACCTGCTCAAGCGGCTCTACGACAAAGACCTGCTGTACAAAGGCTACACGATTCAGCCGTTCTCGCCCAAGGCGGGTACGGGCCTTAGCTCGCACGAGCTGAACATGCCCGGCACCTACCGCGACGTGCGCGATACGACCATTGTGGCCATGTTCAAGGTGAAGCCCACCGGCAAATCGGGGTTCCTGTTTTTCGACTCCAACGATGCCGATGTGCATGTGCTGGCCTGGACCACTACCCCCTGGACATTGCCCGCCAACTCGGCGCTGACCGTCGGGGCCAATATTGATTATGTGCTCGTTAAAACCTTCAACCCGTACACGCATCAGTTGGTGCACGTGATTCTGGCGAAGGCGCTGGTAGGCCGTTGGCTCAACGAGAAAGGCCGCGTGGAAGACGCGGCCAATACGTCGGCATTCGATGCGTACCTGCCCAATGACAAGGTTATCCCCTGGGCGGTGATTTCGGAGTTCAAGGGCCAACACCTCGAAGGCATCGAGTACGAGCAACTGCTGCCCTATGTGCAGCCCGAAGCGCCTGCTTTCAAGGTTATTCTGGGCGATTTTGTCACGACCGAAGATGGTACCGGGGTAGTACATACCTCACCTACGTTCGGGGCCGACGACTTCCGGGTGGCGCAGGCCAACGGAATCCCGGCCATTATGGTGAAAGACGAGTTTGGTAAGGAGGTGCCCATTGTGGATCGGCAGGGCCGGTTTGTACCGGAGGTTACCGATTTCGCGGGCCGCTATGTTAAAGAGGAATACTACTCCGATGAGGAGCGCGCCGACCCTGAGTTCCGCCCGACGGATGTGCTCATTGCCATCAAGCTGAAGGAGGAGGGCAAGGCGTTCCGGGTCGAGAAATACGAACACCCGTACCCGCACTGCTGGCGGACCGATAAGCCGATTCTGTACTACCCGCTCGATAGCTGGTTTATTCGGACAACGGCGCTCAAAGACCGGCTCGTGGAGCTGAACAAGACCATCAACTGGAACCCCGAAAGCACTGGTACCGGCCGCTTTGGCAACTGGCTCGAAAACCTCGTTGACTGGAACCTGAGCCGCAGCCGCTACTGGGGCACCCCGCTGCCAATCTGGCGCAGCGAAAACGGGCAGGATGAAGTGTGCATCGGTTCGGTAGAAGAGCTGGTGGCCATGAGTGAACGTGCGAATGAGCGACTGAGCGAATGGGTTACCCAAGGCAAGGCTGATTATCAGGCGTACATTGATAAAAACAATGCATTTCTGGCGGCTAAGGCGGGCGGAACCTTCGACCTCCACCGGCCGTACTCCGACGAAATTTACCTCGTTTCAGAATCGGGTCAACTGATGCAGCGCGAGCCTGACCTGATCGACGTTTGGTTCGACTCGGGGGCGATGCCCTATGCGCAGTGGCATTGGCCGTTTGAAAATCAGGACGTATTCAGCGAGTCGTTCCCGGCCGATTTTATCTCGGAGGGTGTTGACCAAACACGCGGCTGGTTCTTTACGCTGCACGCCATTTCGGTGTTGTTGTTCGACTCGGTGGCGTTCAAAAACGTGGTTTCGACTGGTCTGGTGCTCGACAAAAACGGCAACAAAATGTCGAAGCGGCTGGGCAACGCGATTGATCCGTTCCAGACTCTCGACACGTACGGAGCCGATGCAACGCGCTGGTACATGATTACCAACGCTGAGCCCTGGGACAACCTCAAGTTTAACCTGGAAGGTATCGGTGAAGTACAACGGCGGTTCTTCGGAACGTTGTTCAACACGTACAACTTCTTTGCGCTGTACGCCAACATCGACGGCTACCAGATCAATCAATTCAATCGTATTCCACGCGAGCAGCTGCCCGAACTGGACCGCTGGATTCTGTCGAAGCTGAACACGATGGTGGCTGGCGTAACAGAAGCTTTCGAGAGCTACAACCCCACCAAAGCGGGCCGACTGGTGCAGGATTTCGTCTGCGATCAGTTGTCGAACTGGTACGTGCGGCTCTCGCGTCGGCGTTTCTGGCAAACAGCCGATGCAACCGACAAACAGGCAGCTTACGAAACTCTACAGCATTGCCTGGCGGTGGTGGCTCAGATGATGTCGCCCATTGCGCCGTTCTTTGCCGACTGGCTCTACCACAACCTGACGGATGGTGTGCGGGAGGAGTCGAAGGAGAAGGGTACGCCGTTCCAGTACGAGTCGGTGCATTTTACCAACTGGTGCCCGGTCGAAACGGATTGGATTGATTCGGATCTGGAAACGTCGATGGAGCTGGCGCAACAGGTGTCATCGCTGGTGCACTCGTTGCGAAAAGGGCATAAACTGAAAGTACGTCAGCCGTTGAGCCGGGTACTGATTCCGGTTCTGAACGCCCAAACCCGTCGGCAAATTGAGCACGTAGCCCCGCTTATTCAGTCGGAGGTTAACGTGAAAGCCGTTGAGTTTGTCGACGATGCATCGGGCATTCTGAAAAAGAAAGTGAAGCCTAACTTTAAGGCGCTCGGTCCGCGTTTTGGCAAGCAGATGAAAGACGTAGCGGCTACCATTACGGCCATGACCGAGGCCGAACTGAAGCAACTGGAAACGGCCGGTGCGCTTCACCTCAACGGGTTCGATCTGCAACTGACCGACGTGGAAATTCTGACCGAAGATATTCCCGGATGGCTGGTAGCAAGCGAAGGCGGCCTGACGGTGGCCCTCGACGTGACTGTGACCGATGAGCTCCGTCGGGAGGGTATCGCCCGCGACTTTGTGAACCGGATTCAGAACCTGCGCAAAGACCGCGACTTCGACGTGACCGACAAAATCAGCATCGTACTGGAGCGTAACAACGACGTATTGGCCGAGGCCATCGAAGCCAATCAGGAGTACATCCGGCAGGAGGTGCAGGCTTTGAAACTCGATCTGGTTGCGGGCCTCAACGGCGACGCGGCCCGCCCCGAGTTTGCCGAGATCGAAATGGATGAGTTTACACTCCGGCTCGTGGTTGAGAAGGAGTAAACAAGCGATTCAATTCAGAGTAGCGAATAATTGAACGGAGTTGCCTGGGAACAGTTGTCTTCCAAGCAACTCCGTTTTCACTTTTCAGTACGTAACATACGTTCGTTCGGTGGTGCCATCGTCGTATAAATCGAGCAGGGCGTAGCCGCGTCGGGTGCCGCGAAACGTTTTCGACTGCCACCAATTACCCGAAACCGCCCCATTGCACAGGTGATGTACGCCCGCATACCGCACGTCATCGAGTACGTGCCGGTGGCCGCTCAGGCAGGTTTTCAGGTTCGGGTACTGCCCGAAAAGCTTAATTAAGGTCGGGGCATCGGTATGCATGGCCCCATCTGGAATAACCCATTGGCTCGGGTCGGTGCCCGATAGTTCATTCCCGATGCGACCACTGATGATGGGTACGTGCGAGAGCACCAGAATTGGAGTTCGGGTACCCGTTTTTTTTAAATCGGTCTGCAGCCAGTCGAGCTGTTCATCGTCGAGGTGGGTCGAGTACCAGCCGCCGGTTTTTTTCGGCTGAATACTGTCGAGGATGATGAAATGCCAGCCGTCGCGGTCGAAACTCCGGTAACGGTGGCTAAACAACAGTTGCTCCTGCGCCCAGTTTTTGCCCGCGAGTGGGTCGTTTACCGATTCTTCGTGCGCCCATACATCGTGGTTCCCCAGGCAATGCTCTACCGGCAGTGAGCACTCGGCCCGGAGTACGGTCTGCCACGCTTCCCATTGCCGACGGGTATCACGTCGGTTCCGCGATACCGAATCCATAATCGAATCGCCCCCGTTCAGGATTAGGGTTGGCTTGTCGGTCTGGTTCTGAATATGGTGCAGGCATTGGGCTAAGCCTTTCATCGGCTTTCGGCGGGGCATCAGGTGCGTATCGCCGAGGTACGCAATGCGGGTGAGTCGCTTTCGTGGGGAGGGTAGGGAGTGGGTTACGTCCGTAAGAGACAGCCACGGTAGTAGGGCGGCTGTTTTGAGAAGTTCTCGTCGGTTCATGGTCAGATAGTAAGCTCACTACTAAAAACACACAAACCGTTCTGAAGGCTTTGAAATTTATCCTGTAATTCGGCTAATACCCACAAAAAAGCCGGGTAGTAAGCCCGGCTGGTTTTTGTACGTGATTGAATTACTTGTTGGCGACCTCTTACAGTTGACAAACGTTGCTTGAAACCGCAACCACTGCCAGGGTCTTCGACCACTAGCAGGGTTTCAACGCTCCAAACCCTGTCAGTGGTCGAAGACCCTGGCAGTGGTTGGTAAGCGTATTTCCAATCAAGAGTCACACAAAGTAGCTTATAGCCAATGTATCATCTACATAGTAAGCATCAAACCTTTAAAACCTTTTAGGTTTTCTGCTTCTTCTTTTTGGCTGCCGGAAACAGAATATTGTTCAAAATCAGGCGATAACCGGCCGAGTTAGGATGCAAATTAAGGTCAGTGGGCTCCTCGCCGATTTCGTGCCGATAATCTTCGGGGTCATGACCACCGTAAAACGTAAAGAAGCCCCGGCCGTACGGTGCGTGAATGTAGCGAGCCTCTCCGGCCGCCCGGTTCTCGGCCATTACCACCACTTCGGGCTTCAGGTACGCTTTCTTAAACGCCGTTGTCTGCCCCATAAACCCTTTGATTACGTTCATGTGATTTTGGGTCAGCATGGTCGGGATGGGGTCATACTTAGCTGAGAACTGAAACAACGAAAAATAATCATTGTGCTCGGCAAGGCCACGCTCTTCGGGCTGATTGTCGATGTTCGAGAACTCGATCATGTACGGATTGGTATAGACCTGAAAATTGCGGAAGGCCATCGTCTCCCGAAAATCGAGTTTGCTGTTCACGTTCGGGTCGAAACCGTCGCCGTCGTAAAACGCATCCACCATGTCGGTGTTCTGAGCGGCCAAGGCAATGTCGTAGGTATCAGTGGCGTTGCACATGGCAAACAGATAGCCGCCACCGAGGCTGAAATCGCGGATTTTTTTCACCACGCCGAGTTTCATCTGGGTAACCTTGTTGTAGCCATATTTCCGGGTAATTCCCTCGGCTTCCTGTTTCTGGGCAATGTACCAGGGTTGGTCCTTGAAATGGAAAAACTTGCCAAATTGCCCCGTGAAGTCCTCATGGTGCAGGTGGAGCCAGTCGTACTCGGGCAGCTTGCCATCGAGTACTTCCGCGTCGAACACCACATCGTACGGAATTTCAGCGTAGGTCATGACCATAGTTACAGCATCGTCCCAGGGCTGTTTGGTCTTGGGCGAATACACCGCTACTTTGGGTGGTTTCTGGAGTTTCACGGCATCCATATTGGCATCGGGCGACTGTACCTCGGCCATAATCTGGGCGGCCTGTGCCTCCGAGATAACTTCGTAACTCACGCCCCGGATCACCATTTCGTTGACAAATGCCTGGCTCTGCGACATCATGAAACTCCCACCCCGGTAGTTCAGCAGCCAGTCAATTTCAGTATCGTGGGTTTTCAGAACCCAGTACGCGATTCCGTACGCCTTCAGGTGATTTTTCTGGGCCTCATCCATCGGAATCAGCAGCCGATTCGCCATGGCAGGGGCAAGAAGTGCCAGAAAAAGGATGAGTGGCAAGAGCAGACGTTTCATCGGTTATATTGGTAATGAGGCCTATTGTAGCTTTGTATTAACGAAATTAAGCAAATTTTGTGCGAGAAATTTAAAGAGCGAACGGGCGAGCGAGTGGAAGGGCGAACAGAACGCTCCAATCTCTCTCGATCACTCTCTGGCTCTTTCACTCTATAGTTTATGAATCTGATTGAAAACGTCCGCGAAGGGCTCAACTCGATTGCCGGCAACCGGCTGCGGACCGTGCTTACGTCAGCGATCATTGCCATCGGTATCACGTCGCTCGTCGGTATCCTGACTGCTATCGACGGGATTCAGTCGTCGCTCAACAGCAGTTTTGAGGGGTTGGGGGCCAACACGTTCAGCATTCTGGTCGAACAGCAGCGGGGCCGGTTTGGAGGACGGATGCAGCGGGCCGATGAGCCCATCACCTTCCGGCAGGCGGTGTTGTTCAAGCGTCGGTTTCCGTACGGAGCTACCATTTCGGTGTCGTCGCTGGTGTCGGGGGCCACGCAGGTGAAATACGGCTCGCGCAAGACCAACCCCAACGTGCAGCTGTACGGTATCGATGATACGTTCCTGACCGTCAAAAACTACAAGCTGGCGAGTGGTCGTAACCTCAACGCCAACGACGTCGAAAATTCCCTCAACGTAACCATTATTGGTAGCGAATTAGCGGGGGCGTTGTTTGGAGCCAATGTAAATCCGCTCAACCAGATTATCCGGGCGCAGGGAGCACCGTTTAAAGTGATTGGCGTGCTGGAGAAGAAAGGAAGCCTCACGGGCGGGGGCGACGACCGGGTGATGCTCATTCCGATTGATAATGCCCGCGTGCTGGCGGGGGAGCGGGCGCTTACGTTTGATATTACGGCTTCGGTGCCCGACATCAGCGATCAGGAAACAGCCGTAGGTGAAGCCCGTGGCACCATGCGCCTAATCCGACGCGACGCTCTGGGTCAGCCCGACTCGTTCCGTATTGAGCGGGCCGACGAACTGGCCAAAGACCTCGACGAAACCACCGGTGTGTTGCGTATTGGCGGTTTTGTGGTCGGGTTTATCACGTTGTTGGGGGCAGCCATTGCCCTTATGAACATCATGCTGGTGTCGGTTACGGAGCGCACCCGCGAAATCGGGATTCGTAAATCGCTCGGAGCCACGCCCCAGCTCATTCGGATGCAGTTTCTGATCGAAGCCATCGTGATTTGTGTACTGGGTGGAATCGGTGGAGTGGTGCTGGGTTTAGGCATTGGTAACCTGATTTCGCTGGTGGTCAGCCAGGGCGAAGGGGCTTTTGTCGTGCCCTGGGGCTGGATGATGCTCGGAATCCTCATCTGCGTAGCCGTCGGTTTGTTTTCGGGAATATACCCGGCCATACGTGCCTCGCGGCTCGATCCTATCGAGGCATTGCGTTACGAGTAGCGTATCTTGCCAACGAAGCCCGGTTAAGCTTTTGGAGCTTGGGCTTGACAATCAGCTACTTCGCAGTTTGGTCTAAATTTTTTGCGTTTAATTGGCCGTCAGGGCTTGCAGATTGCCCGTTAAGGCTTAGTTTTGCACCCACGTTTGACACAACGACCGAATAGTTGCCGGGATGGCGGAATCGGTAGACGCGTTGGTCTCAAACACCAATGTCTGCAAGGACATGCCGGTTCGAGTCCGGCTCCCGGTACAAGCTTAACGCCTAATTGACTGATTGATAGTCGATTAGGCGTTTTTGTTTGTCGGACGTGTACGGATGTGTGTACGGATTGTAAGATTAACACTTAGTTCTAGGCATCTAAAGCAGGCTCTTTTCGTATATTAATTCTTTATCTTTAATAGTACGCTGATAGATACCAGAGCCATTTGTTACAAAATATAAAACGTCTGAGTTGAGGGGTGACTTAGTTTTCAATAAATTCGGACGCTCATACTGGCGTTTAAAGCATGAAAAATATTGGCTTATGGATAACTTAAACGACTTAATTGAATATGAAAATGAAAACACACGGCTTGACTTTAAATCCAGTCAATATACAAAGCCTCAGTACGCTTCACTCCTTAAAGATGTGATGGCAATGGCTAATGCATCTATTTCGGGAGACAGGCATATTATAATAGGTGTAAAACTCAATTCTGATGGTACAAGAACTATCACTGGCATTGCTGAACCATTAGTTGATTCAGCAACTTATCAACAACTTATACAAAGCAACATTGAACCCGAACTTGATATAGATTATACTCCTGTTCACTTTAGAGGGCTTACGTTAGGCGTTATCCGGATTTATAACTGCACTAACCAGCCTTATATGATGCTTAAGAATTTCGATTCAACGGAGAGTAAAGCTAGACTTAATGTAGGGGATTCTTGGATTCGTAAGGGGTCGACCCAGCGAAGAATGATGCGTCAAGACTTTGAGAAAATTTTTGATAGCCGTACCTCGGTGGGGCCGATTCATATAAAATTTGATTCGGACGATAAATCTGAAAAAATTGCTGTTCAGACTGCGGGGGAATACACACTACCTTCTCAAAAAGCAAAAGAAAGCATTCTAGATATTTTAAGGAAGCGAGAAGAGTTAGCTCGTCGATTAGAAGATGAGAAGGGTACGGATAATTTCACTCTCTTAAATGCACTTCAAAACTTTCCACGAATAAGTGTATCAAGAAGTTATGAAGATCGGGATACAGTTGAACTGTATGAAAACCTTCGTGACGTAGAAGATACATACGAAGAAGATGATCTTTTTACAATCTACGAGAAGCATGCTGTAAAGATTAATGTAGTCATTCACAACGAAGGTGATAGTTATATTGACGATGCCTCTATCCAATTATTTATTCCCAAAATAAATGGGTTACTTGTGGCCGATAAAGTATATGATGATCCCGAAAAAGCAGTGACCGGGCCATTTGGGATGAGGGTGCCTGAGATTAAAGTTAATATAATGTCTTATCCTGAGGTTTCTGAATTAAATGACTACATACTAGTTAATGAGCACATCGGAGTTCTACGGCATGGTATACCTGTTCGAGCCTTTGAGACACCATTAAGGATACATTTTCCTAATTCTTTGGCTGGCGAGATAATCAACATAGAGTGTAAGCTATTTGCCAAGCAACTCCGCACTCCTATCGTTACTAATCTTTACGTGAGTTTATTAAAGTAAGCGAAGGGGCATCTTGGCGAAAATACAGTACACAATACCACAGAGTAAAAATCAATTGTTGGGATGATATTATCAAAAAGCCCCGACGTATGCCGGGGCTTGTATGGGTCAGGTACTAAGTTACTACTGTGGATTGCGGGCAGGAATTGTCAAATGTGGTGTTATCAGTTGAACGTCGGCAAAGACAGGCAAAGCAAAAACTTTTTCCGCTAACTCAAAGAGCCCGTTGTCTCTGGTTATCTCTTTGCGCTTGAAAACCTCATTCGCTACCAATTCGATTGCTTGCCAAACCACGGGCGTTTTTAAAAACTCTATGGTTTCTTGGTAGGCATCTTCCAAAGCACTGCCAACAAAAACCCCGTCCACTGATCCATCGGCAATACTCTCAATAATCTTCCAGGCTATTCCAAAGTCGTGGGGTTCGTCTATGTCATGGCCCCAAAAATCGTAGACCTCTCCGGTCAGTACCTGCTCGGCTGCATGGCCCGCTAAATATTGGGCGACCCATCGCATTCTGTGCGCAGCAGAAAACATTTCCGGACAATGCTTAATCCTTATAAGCGCTGGGTCTCTGACGTATCCGCGTATCTTCTCTGACTGAATAATACTGATTATATGGGGGGTTGAGCCTATACCCCTCATGATAAGCGTTACAAAGTGTGCTGCTTCGTGTATGGCTGTTCTGTACTCTTGTGATTGCATGGTCTGAGTATGAGTTAGGCACTTACTTTGTTCTTACCTCTTCGGCAAGTTGGCGGTAAGCCTGATCTATGCCAGTGCGTAGAACGGTGGTATAAAAACTCAATCGTTCCAGCTTGCTTAACTCTGCCTTAAAATATTCGCGCTGTCTGGCATATTCAGCGGGGTTCTTAATCAGGCGGTCTAACTCGTTTTGCAACTCCTTTAGTTGAACTTCCCGGTGCGCATCCAATATGTCCAGTAGTAACTCGGCATCGGTGGAGGTGCGGCCCTCTTCCAGGCTCATACTGATTTCAATGTCGAACGAACGGCCTAACGTGGGCTGCAACTGAGGGGCTTTTGTGGTCTGCATGGTTGTAAGTGCTTTTTGTTGGAACAAAGATAAGAACAAAAAGCAATACTGTACATACAGTACTTACAAATCAGCGTGTTTTTTTAGTTTCGCTTTCATCTGCTCAATTCCTGCCGCTTTCCCGGTCGGGTGGTAGTGTTCTACTGACCGCTCGATTATGGCCGTAGCATCAACGCCTAACAGGTCGGTCAGTTCGTTTATCCGGCTCAGGGTTTCATCGGTCAGGCGGTAGGTTTTCGGGGTGCGTTTCGCTTTGGGCTGCATATCTGTTTTGTTTTAGTTGGCCCTACAAAGGTCGTACATACAGTATTGCAGAACAACAAAAGCCCGCGTATATTTGGGCATCACAAAAGGCGCAAAAACTCCATGAATGATAAACTTGAACAGGTCCGGGCATTGGTGCAAAGCGGTGTCGGCATCAAAGACGCTGCTAAAACTGTATTCGGAACGGTGAGCAAGTATTACGACGTGGTACCTGCGCCTGATCGGGCTCAAGTTCGACGGGAAAAGCTGAAACTCGATTCTAAACCTCTGCGTCAACTGGCCTTTTTTATCAGGGCGGATCGGCATGAGCGATTACTGAACTATGCCGAAAAGACGGGCAAAAGTGTAACGTACCTCATCAACCAATTTATCAACTCGCTCCCGGTGGAGGAGGAATAAAAAAGCCCCGACTCATTGGCCGGGGCGGTGCGTATTAGAAAAAACTAACCAGGCTCAATCTACATAAACCATCGGCCCGGTATCGCTCAACCTTATTCAGGTAGTAGTAGCACTGCGTAAAATCTAACCCATCAATCTTTGTTGACCTCAGCAAAACGGGGCGGGAAAAGTCAAGCTGTGCCACGTCGGCCGGTGTCAGCTTTGCCGATATACTGACTTCTCGGGGCCGACGTAACACCCTGCGCAAGCCAACAAAATACCGACTGATTAAGCCGTTGCTCGTTGCTGTGTCGGCAAAGTTCAGGCTCAGGTTATTCAGCAATGTTACTGCAAGCTGCGGCCTTCTATCGAACCAGCAAGCCATTAATGTAACGGGCTTTTTCTCAATGGTGCCGGTATCGGTCAGGATCGACGTATTGATAGTATAGTTGTGTGCAGGCTCCACAATGATAAGCCGGGGCTGTGTGCTCTTGAGGTTTACCGCTCGGTTTTCACCCGATCCGGTGACGGTACGGGTTTCGATTCGTAACGGCTTCCCGTAGCCGGATATTTCAACGGGGCTTTCCATGCTTGCGGCAAAGGGTAGGGTGAATAAATCCACTGAGTCCACGGCCGGGCTCTTGGCTTCAATCATACCGTCACCGTAGCCTTTATCTACCCCCTCGCATTCTTTCCAGCGTAAATAGTTTGTGGCCCCGTAGGGCTCCAGGGCGGGCGTTATTTCGGCTGGCTCGTTTGGTGTTACACATATCCGGTCAGTCCAGTCCAAAGCGTCGGCCGTGTTACTGATTACCTCGCTGATCCGAGTAAACTGCACCTGCTTTCGGGAGTCATCAACGGTAATAGTTGAGCAAGTCAGCAACGCAACGGCCTTCAACAAGTCCAAACAATCCATGTCAGGCAAGTTTCGACCAACGGGCCAAAGGTCGCCAAAGGTCAGGGCATTGTCGGGCTCGTAGCCCGCAATACTTTGCATGGCACCAAAGAAAATAATACCCTCCCATTGGGCAACCCGGGTGCGACGTTGCAGTACCAAACGTAGCCGCAAACGGTCGCCCGCTTGACAGCTTACAGAGGTCTTTAACTCTATGGTCTGCACTCGTAGTAACAGGTTGTTAAATGGCCCCGCTTCACTCCAATACTCTTCTGCGACCACCTTCCCATTCTTTTCAAGTTGCAGCTTTGCTTCAACGGCTCCAAAGTCAATCTTTATTTGGAACTGCTGAAAGCACGTTACTTTTACTCGCATCGCTGTATCAACTACATACGAAAAACTTACCGGATCGTACAGGTTTAGCCGACCCTGTCCAAATCCTTCCAACGGTTGATCCACCACGGAAAAAGGCAGAGTGATACTCTTCCCGGCAGAACGGGGAGGGGCAACAATTCCGGTAGGGCAAGTAACGCGCGCCCTACGCGCTTCCACAAAATCGGGGTCTACATTGGTCGGCTTATCCTCAACAAACGGCAGCGCAAGCCGCTTGTACAACTCATCAGCCGGTAGGCTACCTGTTAGCTTATAGCCTTCTTCGTGCAGCATACTGGCTACCAACGAATGAACGTAAACGGCCGGGTTCAGTGTGTCGCTCGGTTGCTCGGTGCTACTCAGGGTGCCGTAGTCAACGAACGGAAAACAAACACCCTGCTTTGCGGTAGCACGGCTATTGATATAGTCCAGGCTCCACGGAAAATCGTAGTCGCTGAGGTGTAGCGAACGAAGCGGGCGCTTTAACCGAGTCAATAGCTGTTGCTTGGCTTCGGATAATGTCCCGTTCCATCCCTGCTGAAAGTCGGTAAACCGAAAGTTACCCCGTAGCATAATCTCCCCATTACTGACCACGTGCGCCGGGGTCAGTTGGTAGGGCATCTCTGATCCGCTGTTGGGCTGCTCGGCCGACTGCGTAACGGCACGAACATTGACCGTATCGGGTAGTTTGATTGCACTCGAATAAGACGTCTGCTGAGACTCCGGTTTTGTCAGGTCGTTACCCTGAAACGTCAGAGCAAAGTTTTCAAATGGGCTTACCCATTGGTCATTTAAATAAAGTCCGTCCTGTATCATAGTTTCTTTGGGGCTACGGTTTACACGTCGTTACTGTCTCGAATAGCCGTCACCTTCTTCTGTCCCTTGTTTATGTCATCGACTGTTACCACGGGGTTCGGCATCCGTTCCAGGGCTCTGGCTACTCCCTGCTCAACCAGGGCGGCCAACTGCTCAGGGTTTGCACTCGGTGCCGGTGCCGGTGCAAGAAAGGTACTTGGATTGTAGGCCGGGGTATTTGGGTAGGCCTTACCTCCTCCGAGTTGATTCAGTAGGGAGTAGAGCGGGTAAAACATCTTTGTGCTTTCGGCATTGTTCACACTCTCCCCGTTACTGAGTCGGCTGTTGATGCTGTCCGAGGTGGCAGTGCCGGGGCCGCGTACATAGCCGCCCCGCCCGTCAGACAGATACACCCCGCCCCGTGCGAACTGCTGCGAGTCGATCAATACCTGCTGCGCCAAGCCCTGCGCCCCGGCAATGGCTGCGAGTATCGCACTGAACGGAGGGGGTGCGCCCGTGATCGCGACCGTCACGGCCTTCGCCGTATTGATGACGTTCTCAATACTGGCTATGCGTTGCCGCTTCTTGGCCGCATCCTTTTCGAGTTTCTCGCGTCGCTTCTGAAACGTTTCTTCGACCTTCGCCCGCAAGTCAGCGTTCAGACCAGCCGATTGCAGAGCCGCTTTCTGTTGTTTGTCGAGCACGGCCGTACGCCTTGCTATCGACGCTTCGATCAGAGTTGTAGCTACCTGTGTCGCACGGGCTGCTGACTCAATCGTGTTAGCAGCAACGCTTTCGTTGAAGGCATCGACCGCTTCCTCTTCCTGCTCACGGTACTTTGCCTTGATCGCTTCTTTTTGCTCTTCGGTGAGTTTCAGGTTGTCAAGTTCAGCCTTCATCTGCAAGGCAAGCTGTTCCTTCTTTAGCTTCAATTCCTCAACCGTACCTTTCTTGACCGACGCCAAGCGGATGTCGAGCAGCGCCTGCGTCTGCGTACGTTCGTCTTCGCGTAGCTGCTTGTACACCTCACGACGTTCTGCCAAGGCTTTCGCCTGAATTGCGTTCATGCGTACGAGTCGTTCTTCTTCGCTTATTTCCGCAATCTCAAGCAGTTCAAGTTGCGTCTTTTCTTCGAGGTCGATTCGACGTTCAGCTAAGATGCGGTCGTTGTCGATAGACGTTTTGTTCAGGTCGATTTCGGTCTGAATGCGAAGCTGCCCAAGTTCAGCAACGCGCTCGATCTCACCCCGAGCGAATGCCGCCCGTGCGTCGTCAATTTGACGCTGCGTCTGCAAGACAATAGCGGCCCGTGCCTGCTCGTATTCGGCATCTTTCCGGTACTGCTTACGGGCTTCTACCTCCCTTTGCTGGCCTTGTATGCGGAGGGATTGAACAATCAGTTCCAACTCCTCTTTACTGCCTCTACGGGCCAACGTTAACGACGCTGCAACCTCGGCCGCTTTCAATTCTAATTCCTGCTGTTGCATATCCACGGCATAGTCTAACCGTAGTTTCAGAATTTCCGCGTTCGTTTTGGCTTCAATCGCTTTGCGGAGGTCGCTGCTTTTCTTGAGTCCAAAGGCTTCCTGCTGGCCTTGCTTGAGAATTAGGGCTTCTTCCAGCTTTAGCGTCTCCTCGCCCAACATCTGCGCCCGTTCGAGTCGTAGCTGTGCGATTTGCACGGCCGTTGCCAGTTGGTTCTCTGCTTGCTCTTTCGACTTGTCGGCCCCTTCCTGCCGTAGGGCGTTATCTTCTTTAACCAGGTCCATCGACTTCAACCGTAGTTCGGTCTCTTTCTCGATAGCTTGCACGGCAGCGTCGCGGAACCGTTGCCGCTGATCCTCTGCAACGCCTAAGGTTTCAATTTCCCGGCTAAAGTCAGCGTTGGACTTTTTACGCAACCGTTCCCGTTCGGCTTCTGTAACGCGCAACGTGCCTATAATGGCCTCCCGTTCGACGTTGGCTTTGGCTCTGAGCAAGTCAATGTCGGCTTTTACCGCGTTGCTCTGAATCTTAAACGCTCGCTGCAAGGCTTCGCGTCGGGTGGCTATGCCCAGCGTGGTATCTTCGGCCCGTTTCAGTGCAAACTCAGCTTCTCGGTTTGCTTCGGCACTGGCTACCATTTGCGCCCGCTGCGCCTTTTCCAGTTCCTTTATACGCTTCTCGTAGATTGCGGCCGCTTTGGCAGCGGACAACATCGCTGATCCGACTCCGCTTAACTCTTTGCGGGCTCCACCTAAGCGGGTGGTAAAGTCTTTGATGCTGGTAATGTTCCCGGTAAACAAGTCGGTCAGCAATTCGCCAATGGGTGCCAGGGCGCGAACGAAAACATCAAAGGCAGCAGATAGCCCGCTTATTACCTGCTTCAACATCAGGGCTCCTTTCTCGGTCTTGGTGAAGAATGAAACCAATCCAGCCAGGGCGGTAATGAGTAAGCCAATGCCCAGAGCGTTCAATGACAATCCGAAAGCAATGCTTGATTTCTTCGCCCCTTCAAACCCTGCGGCCGTACCCTTCAACCCTGCAATCTGTTCGCGCAAACCTTCCCGGCTTGCTCTCAGCCCTTCAACGGTTTGCGTGAGCGTGTCTTTCACGTCTAAGAGCGTACTGATAAAGGGCGAATGGCTGCGGGCGGCTTCGCGCATCCCATCGGTATAGTTGCCGACGTTGCGTCGACTGTCACCATAGGCTTTTTCGAGGGCTTTCAGCTTTGCAATCTGCTCAGTAAGTTGCTTTTGCATCTCGGCCCCAGCGTCAGTTGCGTCACGCTCCTCAGCACTCAGTTCGGCATACTGCGCGGTCAGTAAAGAAAGGTTCGCCCGTAGCTGAGTAATAGACCCTGCTGCTGATTTTTGGGCCTTCTGTTGCAGGTCAAGGGTACGGGTATGGCCTTGCAGTTCCGTCTTGGCGGATTTGGTGCGCTTCTCAATCTCTTCGAGTTGGTCAGCATACGCTTTGCCCGTCACAACGCCCGATTTGTTGAGGGTATCAAGGTTTTTCTTTTGCTGTTTGAGGGCTTCTATCTGTTGCTTGAGCACCTTAACGCGCTCTTCCAGATTGTTCTCTTCCAGCTTCACTTCAAATATCAAGCTATCATCGTTCTCTTCCATTGCAGTATTGGTTTGGTTGTGGTTTACTCGGTAAAGGCTGGGTAATCCAACGTTGCAGTAAGCCAATGGGGCTTATCTCTGGCTTCTACATGCACATCCGTCTTTTGCTCCCGTTGCTTCGGTATTACGTATTCTAAGAATCGTTGGTAGGCCGCAACGCGGTCTTTGGGTTCCAGTTCGGCAAGGTCTGCCACGATGTTGTCAAACTGCCCTTCTACCAGTTCAGCAATACGCTCTTTCAGTTTCGCGTCAATCTTGTTTCCTATTCCGGCTTTGCGCCCTCCGGTTTTTGTTCTGCCTTTTTGAAACATGGTCTATTCTGTTTTAGAATTGTTAGAATGGTCGCCATCTAAGTTGAGGGTAACGCTGATTTCGCCCGATAGCTGCACGTCCTGCTTATCCCGCCAAAGCTTTGGCTGTCGATTCTTGAGCCAATTGAGGGCGGCACCGGGGTCAGGCAGCACGTGCACGGTAATCGGGTGCCGTTGAACCTCTGAAACCCCATCCCCTACGGAGACGGTCAGCAACTTCTCGGAGGGGTATTCGTAGCCTACGGCTCGTATGTACAATGCCGCTGCTACTTTGGCATCCGCTAAGATTTTACCCCCCTGTACTGCGTCCGAAAATTCAGGGTTGTTCTTCTTCCAAAGGCTGAATGTTGAACGGGCAACGCCTAAAACATCGGCCATCGCTTCATCTGTCAGGCCCAGCAAGGCCATTTTGTGAGCCCGCTCTGTAAACTCAGGCATAAACTTGGAGGGTCGGCCGGCATGGCCTTCGGTTGTGGTAGCCACTACGGCTTTGGTCTGCTTTTTCATTGGTTTTGATTGGTTTCTTTGTGTGCTTTGCTCTGTTGCTGGTTTAGGATTCGTCGGGCCTTTCGTATCAGTCGCTCTATCTCTCGGCCAACTTCTGACCCTTCCCCGTTCTCGAAGCCTACCCAGGTCCAACCGTCTGTTTTCGCTCGTTTGTCCAGCACTCGCACGACTTCGGCAGCCAGGCCAGTCAGTTGTTGCTCGGGTGGTTTCATGGCTGCGTGTGCGTATTGTGGTGCCATTGGTGGAACTCAGGTGAACCGTAGGCAATGGGCCGGATTATCGGGGCGGCATCGGCTGGGGCGGGGGCGTCCCATTCGGGCGGGTAGTCGCTGGTGAAGTCGACGGTAAGCCGCTCAATACGGCTTTGGTCAAACGTTACGAGTTGCCCGGGGCTCCAATCAGAAAGGGCGGTAATTGTGTTGGATTCGGATAGCAGGTAGTCCGCCATATCTAACCCCTTTTCCCTTTCTTCGTCGGTCGCTAACTGTTCCAGTATATCAGATACGCTCACGTCAAAACCTGCGGCTTGTAGCTGGTCTGCAATAGAAAGCCAACCTTTCACGGTTCGCCCTTGAGCATTCTTTGTATCGTGGTAAGCATTCAAGTCAGGGAAAAGCCGAATCTTGCGACCTCGTAAGGCTTCCAACCGTTCAGGTTTCAGGTACGACTTTCCGCCAACGGCCAACCAGATAAATTCCGGTAGGTAGTAGCTACAGATAATAGCTGTTTTCGGGCCCTCTACAATGGCTATTGGTGCATCAATTGGCGCTCTGTGCAGTTGAGGTAAGCCAAAAACAACAGGCCACGTCTCAGCATCTTCCGGGATTTTTGCCAACCATTCGGGCGGGGTCTCACCTTTATACTTTCTTGCCAGGGCGTGCCGAACGGATGTAATGCAGGCTCTTCGCTCTCCTTCCTTGTTGGTGTACTTAACCTTATGGCCCGTTTGGTCATAGAGTGCTATTTGTCCTCCTCTAACGCGGTTTTGCTCATCAACCAACCAGAATACACAAGCCCCTTTAAAGTACGTCGAGGTGCCAACTTTGAATCGCTGCAATAGGGTGGTAGCAATCTCAGTCCCGAAGTGACATACTAAGAAGCGGGCAAACTCATTGTGTTCATAACGGCCTAGTGACTGGTGTAAGACCTCATCCGGCAGCACATGAACCGGGGCGGGCTGTGTAGGTTGTGTAGGATATGCAGGCCGTAAAAAGATATAGTTTTTTACTCGCTCGGCCTGTTCCAGTGTTGCTCCCTCCATTTGGATAAGGGTAGTAACAACACCTTCGGGGGTAGTACCTGCCTTCTTCCATTTGGCAGCCATTTTAAACCATTCTTTCGGGATAGGCGGGCCTTTTTGCTCATCAACAAAGCTTAAACCGGATGACCCTTTGTGATAAGGACTAAGAAAGTAGCCGCAATTACTTTCCCGGTCGCATCGGCCGAACGGTAAGGGTAATACGTCACCTGTTGTCCGATCTACATATTGGCTGAGGGTCTTACGGTGTCGGGGGCTACACTGCGGGCAGTCGATTTTTATTGCCTTCTTGGGTAGCTGGTATCGGGGTTGGCATGTAGTCATAAAAAAAGGTTTGTTTGGGCCTACATATCCTACATTTCCTACATAGGCAGCACGAATCACTATAGGCGTTCATGTAGGCTATGTAGGATATGTAGGCGGGAAAACATCTTTTATTTTTAGGGCAAATCGGGCCTTCGTACATAGGCCACATAGCCTATAGTTTTCCGTTCGGTGGTAACACCGTTGGCATTTAGTCGCTTCTGAAAGTTTCGGTTATTGACGGCCTTATACCCATCTTCAATGCAATAGGCTCTGTAGTCTCGATACAGGTCTTTGAGGGGTGTAAAGCTGTCAGAGGATTGATAGCTGTTGTCATCCAAGAAAAGACGCACGGTGTCAGACTGCTTTTTGTAGCTCTCCAACTGCTCCCGAACGGCTTCGGAGTCGGTAAAACGGCCCTGCTCCAATAGTCGACGCAAGCCAGTTAAAACCCAATTGAATACGCCTGACAGTTCAGTATCAATGATCTTTCGGGCTAACTGCTTATCCTGATCCTGTTCGGGAATCGTCTGTTTGAACGGCACAATCAGAAAGCGCCTGAAGTACGCCGGGGTATGCTCCACATCGGCCGGTAATTCATTACAGTTGAAAATGAGTTTGGCGTAATTGGTCAGGATAAACGGTTGACCGTACGGTAACCGGGCCTCTACTGGTTCGCCGGAAACCAGCTGTTTGAACGTGTCCGCTTCCAGCTTGCCATTTATCTCGCTGGCATAGTTTACCAGTTTGGTAGCCAGGTGCGCCCGACAATATGCAGGCTCATTGGTGAGGGATTGCAACGAGTAGTGGCTGACGTTGTCATTCCCCAACAAGGCGGTTACTATTTCAAAAAAGACGCTCTTGCCGTTTGCACCGGTGCCATACAGGAGTAGCGTTTTCTCTAACTTAAGCTTGGCCGGATTGATGAACACATAGCCCAGGTATTCAGCCAATATGTGCTGACAATCTATGTCGGGTAGCACTCGGTTAAGGTACGCCTGAAACTTTGGTGCTGTGGCTTTGGGATCATACCCAAACGGTAATTGGTGGGTCAGAAAGTCAGCAGCACTAGGGGTGCGTAATTCCTGTTTGTCGGTACCAATGGCAAACGTGCCGTTGCTGAGGTTAACCATCACCGTAAAGCGGTCGGCTTCGGGTGAAGGCAAGTAGGCCGTTTCGTTGAACTGTTTGAAGAGTTGTTCGGCATACTCGAAGTGCCGGGCCTGAAACCGATCTACCCCCATTCGTTCGGCCGCTTGCTTGAGAAAGTTCTTTAGGTCGTCTTTGTCTAAGGGCTTCCAGTACGCTCCATTGAATGAATAAAAGAACCCATCACGGCGGCAAAGCCCCCACTTGTTGCGTTCAGCCAGGCTTAGAACTTCCTCTACGGCAATAACCAGATAGTGGGCTTTCTTAAGCTTTGCTTCCTCATCATCGGGGGCAAAACCAGCACGCTCTCTGAAATCAATCTTCCCGATCTGGTCGAGTAGGTTTTTGATCATTTGTGCGTGCGATAGGCAGACAAAGGCAGTTGCTTTCAGGTGTTTGGCATCGCCTGCAACGGCCTGTTTGATCTTCTGGGAAGAAGAACGTAAATTGCTTACGTTGTCAGTCATAACAAAAGAGTTTGGGGTGAGTAGCGGAGGGGGCTACTTGCCCCTTTTCTTTGTGTGCCGAATGGGAGATAGAGCGGGCCGGATCAGTGGTTTGACGTTGGCGTACTCAGGATAAAGTGAAGCAGAGCGTTCCAGTACAGAGCGGGCAAAGTCACGGTCTGAGTTGGTGGTTTGATCGTTGGCAACTCGGTAAAGTAGTTGCATCAGTTCGACCGTTTCGATTGCAGACAGTTGTAGGCCGTTGCCGTTGCGGAGGGGGATTTTGTTCATGCCGCTTGCCCTCCTTTCTTAGTGGCTGCAGCAATGACTTCTGATCGCAAGTAACGTACTTGGTTGCCGATTGTGTGTTTTTTGAGAATGCCCGGCTTGGGCTTACTCCACTGCCAGACCGTAACTTTACTAACCTTCAAAAGTTGGGCGGTCTCTTCGGGTGTAAGAAGTTCGTCGGAATCTGTCTGTGCCTGTACTTTATGTGCGGGCGTTGCTCGGCGTAACTCTTGTAATACTTGTTCAATAGCACCTAAACGGCGATCAATCAATTCAAACGGATTTGCCATTGCCTTCTTGCATTTGGTTCGTGCTGGCAATGTTCGGGCATGGCAAGTAGTGTAACTGGTTGCAACCAGTTGACTATTTTTTATTATTGATTAAGGCTTGTTGTAACTCCCTGTTATACTTGAGTTTAGACATCTCGGAAATAAGAGACTCTATCTTTCGGTAATTCTCTACTGTCTTCTTACCTTTCGCCGTTCTTGTTAGTTCAGAGGAAAGATCATCGTAATATTCTTGTAATTTTTGCCCACTAGTTTGGCCATACCTGCGGGCTATATCATCAGCATTATTTTTATTGATTGTTCGACCCTCTAGGTGATATAGAATTGCTATTTGTGCGTGAGTGAGCTTAGTGTCTTCTGTTTGGGCTTGTACAAATTCTTTGCTTTCTGTACCAACCGAAGTGTAGCAGCCGCTTGCAACTAATTTTTCTAATTGAGAAATGCCCTTACGGATGGTGGGTAAAATTATCTTTTCTACAAGTCGGTCAAACCTAATATCACGGGCAACATTTCTCAAGCTAATTGTGCCATCTGTTCGTTGTATAAAACCTCCTGAGATGATGGGCCTACCTGCTTCGCTTTCAAAGTATGCCAATAACTCTTGAAGGTAAGAAAGTGCCGTTTGGGGCTCTTGACTTTCCATCACGGCTTTGTACGTTTCATTCGTAATTTTGAAAATTTCCTCAAGCCTTTCCTGAATGTGTTGTTTTTTCTTTAATCGGTGATTAAGGGTTTGTTCTTGAAAGGCGTTGAAGGGAGCATTGTCATTATATTCATATTCTCCGGTAGAAACCTCTATCCACTCTTTTTGGAATTCTACAAATTGCTGAAAATCCGTAGAAGTATACCGAACCCCTTCAGCAAAAAGGCTCTTAATGTTCTCAAAAGTTTTGGTTTTCAACAGAGACATGAGTGAGGTATGGGTTTAGATGGCTTTCAATGATTCAACGGCTTTGCGCTGATTCTGCCAATGCAGAGCCATTACTTTAGCGTGTTGTTCCCGGTCAAGTTTTATATACTTCATGAAGGCCTTCTCGGTGCGGTGTCCGGTAATCTGCATAATGGTCAGAGCCGGAATGCCCAATAGATACATATTTGTAGCAAACGAACGTCGGGCAGTGTGCGTACTAACTAGTTGCCATTTTTCGACTGACTTAATTACGCGTTTGCCTCCTTTTGTTTGGGCCTTGCTTTCGATGGTATTAATGCCGGACAGTTGACACACTTCTTTCAGATAGTCATTCATCTTCTGGTTGGAGATGCTACGGGGCAAGATGCCATTATATTTTTCCAGCATCTGCGTAACAACCTCATGGCAAGGAATGACAACTTTGTCGGCTGTCTTTTGCTGCTCGATACGGATAAGCCCATCTTTGATGTACTCTGGCCGTAAGTTGGTTAGATCAGAAAACCGTAAGCCTGTGTAACAGCCTACAACGAAGAGGTCTCTGACTCGTTCTAAACGATCTTGCTTGGAAAGGTCGAGGGCAAGCAGTTGCTCAATTTCGGTTTCACTTAAAAAAACGGCGTCAGCATTCTCATTAACTACTTTAAAGCCTCTGCTTCGGTAGTCTTGCTTTACATTTATCCCCTTCGCAGATGCTTCGTTCAGGAACGTTTTCAACATCTGAATGTACTTGCCGACGTTGTTAACGGTGTAACCTTTGGTAAAGGTCAGCCAAGTAGTGAAGTCTTCGTAGAAATCAAGATCAATCGTGTCAAAGTCCACCTTGCGCCGGTACGATTTAGCAAACTCTTGAAGGCCGTTCAAAGCAGTTTTGTAACGCTGAATAGTCCGATATTCTACATTCTTACCTGTGTCTGGATTGATACGCTTGGGGGCACGGTTAATAAAATCAGCGATGAAAGTAAATAGTGCTGGCTCCGTTGACTGAGGTTGTACTGTTTCAACGATAGGGTTAAGGTAAGCGCTGATACGCGCCCTAACGTTCTCCTTCGTCAGTGCAGAAAGGTTCGCTTTTAGTTCTGTAATTATGCTTGATATAGCATCTTCTGTGTTCTCAAGGTATCGGTTAATTTGCTCTTTGTCGATAGCGTCGACAACATTCTTTACTCGGCTTTTTCTTATGTCCCAATGAGAGGGCAAAACCTTAAACCCAGTGCCAACATTTATGCGTTGGTTGTTGAAGCGGACAGCGCAAATGATAGGCGTAGGTTTCCTGGCCTTGGGATCTCGAAGAAGGTAAGTAACAGGGCTGTTTGAGGTGCGGGCCATAGGTCGTTTAGCAAATATTCCGTACACCAAATATAACCTTGTGTACGGTTTTGTGTACGGAATAGGTTAATTTATTTTATTCCTACTTAGCTTGCCCAAACAAGGCGAGAGACGAAAAAGTGCTAATAGGATTAACTATGGCTATTTATTGCCTTATTTGAATCTATGGTCAAAATGGAGAGATTAACAGGGTGTTAGTCCGGCTCCCGGTACAGAGAGTCCTCACAAAAAGCTTATAGCGAGCAATTTGTGAGGACTCTTGCTTTTAGGCCGAATCCCTCTGAAACGGCCCTTTTTCTCCGTCTATGTACCATTGGGTCAGAATTAGCCGAACGAATGATTAAAATCAGTCCGGGCATCCCCTTTTTACCTCTACTTTACGGTCGCTGAGTGGTTTTTGGTTTAAAAAAAACAAGCACATGAAAAAGCTCAAAGGAAAAGTAGCGGTCATCACCGGAGGGGCCGGGAGTATCGGTAAAATCACGGCAAAACTGTTTCTGGACGAGGGGGCCCGCGTTATGCTGGTCGATCTGAGTGAGGAAGCCCTCAAAAGTGCGGCCGACGAACTGGGTGGGTCAGAACAGGTAGCCTGGTGCGCGGCCGATGTGTCGCAGTCGGCCGATGTGCAGCAATATGTGAATCAGACGGTGGAGCGTTTCGGAAAAATAGACGTGTTTTTCAACAACGCAGGCATCGAGGGTGTAGTGAAACCGATTGAAGACTACCCCGAAGACGTGTTTGATAAAATAGTGGCTGTCAATATTAAGGGGGTTTGGTTGGGAGCCAAATACGTGTTGCCGCAAATGAACGACGGGGGCAGTATGATTATCACCTCGTCGGTGGCGGGTATCAACGGTAGCCCATTTGTAAGCGCCTACATCACCAGCAAGCACGCGAACGTGGGTATCATGCGGGCGGTGGCCGTGGAGGCTGCGCCCCGCAAGATCCGGGTCAACTCGGTGCACCCGTCGCCTGTAGACAACCGGATGATGCGTTCGCTGGAAGAAGGGTTTGCGCCCGGTCATGGAACCGAAGCCAAAAAGGGCCTCGAAGCCACTATCCCGCTGGGCCGTTACGCCCAACCCGAAGAAATCGGTCAGTTGGTGCTGTTTCTGGCGAGCGACGACAGCAAGTTTATCACCGGCACCATGCAGGTAATTGACGGGGGGCTGAGCGTGAAATAAGCCGTTTAGCGTTTATCGTTTTTGGTGTATAGTTGGGGCGCTCAATCGGGCTCGTCTCCAATTAGTGAAAGAGTGAATGAGCGATTGAGTAAAAGATTTTAAGCAAAAAATCACTCAATCGCTCATTCACTCTTTCGCAATTATTTCAGCAACGTCAGCTTTGCGAAGAAGTCGTTGAACATGAGTTGCGTATCAATACGGCTGTACACCCGAATGGTACGTCCTTTGGCGTTGTAGGCATATTCGCCCTGCGCGTTGATGAGCGGAGCTTGCCGAATCTCGTACTCGCTCGACGACGGGTCGGCCTCGAATGACGATTGCAGGGCCGTAAGCAACACCAGCGGACTGTCGCCCAGCACATACGTCTCCCCAATATTTACGTACCGCGTAATCCGAACCATCAGGGCTTCGAGCAGACCGCTCAGGTAAGCCCCGGTTTTGCCCTGCGGTTTCACCTGGAGCAGCAGTTGTGAATAGGGCAATAACGCTTGCCGGTATGTACTGCGGGGCACCTGCCAGATTGCCACCGACGAGCGATTGAATACCACCCGGGCCGCAGCAATATCAATATTCAGATTATACTCCGGGCTCGAATAATTAGGTGGTGGCAAAGCCATGCCAGCGTACTCCGGGCCGCCAATCCAGACAATCGTCAGCTTATCGGCAATCTGCGGGGCCGTTAGCAAGGCCGCAGCTGCTTCGGTAAGTCCGGCACCGCAAAGCAGGTACAAGGGTTGCTTCGTATCGGTACGGAGTGCTTCCCGAATAATCAGATTGACCGCTTCATTCCGAACGGGCGTACTGTCGTTGGGTAGGGCGGTGTCTGAGCCTGCCAACACCGGAATCGGCCGGGTCACGTTCATTACCTGCATCAGCTCGCGGGCTTTGGCAGCGGCATTTTGCGCCTGCCGGGTCGAGTTGTCGAACCCATCGCCCACACGCAGGTGCGAGCCAATAATGCCCCGAACATCCACTGAGGGCGAAGCCAGCAGATGCGCCAGGGCAAATAGCCCGTCGGGGTCTCCGCTGAAATCATTGTCCATGATAACCCGCATCCGGGGTGTCACGGCGGCTGGGTTGCCAATGGTTTGCCCCAAAACAGGCACAGACAGAAACAGGGCAAGTAAAAAGCGTAGGGGTTTAAGGAACGTCATAGTCAGATGGGGTAAACGACACCAAAGGTAACCGAAGTTTTGGCCTTCACCGGGGCGGATGCATAGGGAAAATATCTTTTCGGCTGGTGGATGGGTAAAGATGTCATCGCTTGCAGGCAGGTAAACGCGGGTGTGGGTTTAGACAGCACTGGCAAAACGTGGTAAAAAGAGAGATATGGTTCCTTTTGAAACCATACTGTCCTAAACCATCATGAAGTATTTCCTGCTGTTAACCAGCCTCGTTTGCTTAGGTCTGACGTACACTTGGCAAGCCCCGCCCGAGGGTCGGTCGGTGGCCCAAAAAGAACTGCTGATTCGGGAAGATAAAGCGGCTCAAACCTTTGCCGTGTACCGGGCGGGCGAGAAAACGCCCCTTGTTACCCAGCACGCCAAAGCCGATTTTCGGCCGTACCTACACCCTATTGCCGCCCCCGACGGTCAGGGTGTACTTACCGAATACAGCCCCGGTCATCACAAGCACCAAACGGGCTTGTATTGGGGCTTTACCCGCGTCAACGGGCGCGATTATTTCCACCATCCACAGGGCGATTACTGGCGTCGCGTATCGGCCCGAATTGTCGAAAGTCGGGGAACTACGGTGCGCTGGCAAACCGTCTACGACCTGCTCGATTCAACCGGCCGGGCGGTACTCACCGAAACCCAAAACTGGGCCATGCGTGAGCAGGATGGCAAGTTCTTTCTCGATCTGGAGTGGAACGGGGAGGCCCAAACCGACGTCACCATTGGCAAATACGACTATGGCGGGCTGTTTCTGCGAATGCCCTGGAAAGAGGGTATCCGGGGTGAGGTAATCAATGCCGCCCGGCAACGCAACGATAAAGCCGAGGGCCAGGCCGCGCCCTGGGTGGATGTGGGTATGCAGGTGGCCGGCCGCTCCGACCTGGCCCATATCGCTATTTTCGACCACCCGCAAAACAGGGGTTATCCCACGGTCTGGCGGGTCGATGGGCAGTTGGGCGTAGGGCCGGCGCGGGCGCGTAAGGCCGACTGGCATATCAAAAAAGGAAGCGTCGAGATTCTCAAGCATCAATTGGTTGTGTACACCGGTACGCTGAATGATGTGGAGCTGACCAAAACCTTCGGGCAGTTTACGGGCAATCAGTCTGATTACACCACGGCCGCTTTGTGGGGAATTGCGCAGAAAGAAGGCCGCGAAGCGAAATTTCTGAATGCTACCGAAGCTGTGGCGGCCATGACCGTGGCTCCCGGTTTTACGGTGAATGCCTGGGCGTCGGAACCGCTCATGACTCAACCAATGGCCTTTTGCTGGGACGACCGGGGGCGGCTCTGGATTGCCGAAAACCGTGATTACGAATCACGGGGGAAAGGATTTTCCAATGCGGGTGATAGCCGGATTCTGATTCTGGAAGATACCGACCGCGACGGCGTGGCCGATAGCCGCAAGGTATTCATGGAGGGTATTGCGTTTCCGGCGGCTATTGCGGTAGGCTTTGGTACCAAGGGTACGCCCGGTGTGTTTGTGGGTGCCCCGCCCAACCTGCTGTTTGTGCCTGATAAGAACGGCGACGACAAGGCCGATATGGACGATATTGAGGTGCGACTCACGGGCTGGGGTATCCGCGACCGGCACGAAACCCTCAATAGTTTGCACTGGGGGCCCGATGGCTGGCTGTACGGCTGTCAGGGCTTTGCAACGCCCTCAAAAGTGCGTAAACCATCGCGGGCCGAGGGGCGTCTGTATAAGCATAAAGACCCGTTCCCGGAGAATATTCTGCAAGGTGAGGGTGTCGACATTAACGGGGGCGTGTGGCGCTACCATCCCATCAAAGACCGGTTTGAGGTGGTGGCGCATGGCTTCAGCAACCCGTGGGGCATCGACTACGATGCCAAAGGACAGTTTTTTATCTCGGCCTGCGTGATTCCGCACCTCTGGCACGTGATTCCGGGCGGAATTTACCACCGGCAGGGGGGGCAGCACTTCAACCCGTATGTGTATAATGACATCAAAACCATTGCCGACCATAGCCACCGCTCGGCGCACGGTGGGGCACGGGTGTACCTGTCCGATGCCTTCCCGCCCGAGCACCGGGGGCGTATCTTTATGGCAAACATCCACGAACACGCGGTGCTTTCCGACGTGCTCGAACCCAAAGGATCGGGCTTTGCCGGGCATCATGGCGAGGATTTTCTGACGGCCAACAACGCCCAATGGGTGGGGTTTAGCATGGAAATTGGCCCCGAAGGCGGGTTGTATGTGCTCGACTGGCACGATGCCGACATTTGCGGGTCCGACGTGCTGAACACCGAAACCGGCCGTATTTTCCGAATCATGCCGACTCGCTCGCGGGCGCAGAACTGGCCCGGCCGGTACAGCGATTTGGGGCAGATGCCCGACGATCAGCTTGTGAACCTGCAAACCAGTCCGAGTGAGTGGCATGCCCGACGGGCGCGGGTGGTTCTGCAAGGCCGGGCGGCTGCGGGTCGGCTGGCTGCGGGTACGCATCGGGCTCTGCAAACGCTGTACACAGCGGCTACTACGCACCCCGACCATCGGCTACGGGCCATGTGGGCGCTGCACGTCACGGGGGGCCTGTCGACCGCTCAACTTACAACGGCTTTGGCCGATAAAGACCCGCACGTGCGGGCGTGGGCTATCCAATTGCTCTGCGAAGATGCCAGTCCGTCGGCCGAAGTGCTGAATCAGTTTGGCCGAATGGCCCGGCAAGACCCCTCGCCCGTGGTGCGGCTCTACCTGGCGTCGGCCCTGCAACGGCTGACCGGCGAGGCCCGTTGGACCATTGCCGAGGGGCTGCTGACCCACCGTGAAGATGCCACCGACCATAACCTGCCCAAAATGATTTGGTTCGGGCTCGAACCTCTGGTGAAAGAAAATACCCGTCGGGCACTGGAGTTGGCCACCCGGAGTCAGATTCCGATGGTGACCGGGTTTATTGCCCGCCGGGCCGTGGACGCCGACGCGACCGAGGCTCTGGTTGCTACACTGGGTAAACTGCCCAAAAACCGGATAAACCTGCTCGAAGGAATGCGCGATGCCGTGGAAGGACGCTCAGACCTGACGGCCCCGGCCAACTGGGAATCGGTGTACGCCCGTCTGAAAACCGACCCCGTGGCGGGTAAGCTGGCCACGCAAATTGCGGGTCAGTTTGGGGGTATCGAGATGGCCCGGAAGTCGATAGCGACGCTCAACAATGTCAAATTGCCCGTAGAAACGCGTCAGAAAGCCCTGCGGGCGCTGGCCCTTCAGCAACGCCCCGAATTACCTAAGCTCTTGCCGGGTTTACTGGCCGAACCGGGATTACGGATGGAGGCTATTCGGGCGGTGGCTGGGTACGACAACGAGAGCCTGGGCAAACTCCTGCTGGAGCGGTACGCGGGCTGGCCGGCGGCCGAAAAGGCTGAGGCTATCCAGACGTTGGCCTCGCGGCCGCGCTACGGCTGGATGCTCACGCAGGCCTTAGCCAAAAAGCAGATTGACAAGCGCGAGGTGCCCACGTACGTAGCTCGGCAGTTGCGCCGGGTGGTGGGTAGCGGATTTGTGGAGGTCTGGGGGCCAATTGACCATGTGACGCTCGACGAAAAAGCCTACGCCCGCTATCGGAGCCTACTCACCGACAAAGCCGTGTCGGCGGCCGATGCGGGCAAGGGGCGGCTTGTTTTTCAAAGTACCTGTGGCCCCTGCCATAAAATGTACGGCGAAGGGGGCGTCATTGGTCCCGAATTAACCGGCTCGAACCGGGCCAACGTCGATTATTTGCTCAGTAATATTCTGGACCCCAGCGCCGAAATTCAGGATGATTACAAAATGGTGGTTGTTACCACGCGCGATGGGCGTACCTATGTGGGTAATGTAGCCCGCGAAAACGAGCGTCAGTTGACGCTGCGTGTGGTTGGGCAGGAGGCTGTGGTGATCAACAAATCAGAGATTCAGGCGCGGGAGGTGAACCCGGTTTCGATGATGCCGACCGGCCTGTTGGAGCCTCTTTCTGAAGCCGAGGTGAAAAACTTAGTGGCGTTTCTGCGGACAAGTACGCCCGTGAAGAAGTAAGCGCATCGGGTGGTTTCGTCTCTTAGATATGTCATCTTTCTAAACAAGATGACATATCTAAAAAGCGAGACAGGCATCCAAAAACAAGCGATGACATCTTTCTAAACAAGATGTCATCGCTGTTTTGGGCATTCTTATCTAAAACTTGCCCGTATGTTGCCGTTGAGGGTTTTGGCTGACCAATAGCCGCCCGCAATAATCCGGCGGATGGTCATGAGCGGGTCAGTTGGGTTCATTTTCTTCTCCGCCAGTTGGTATGCCGTCAGGTAGCCACGTTTTTCAACTTCGGGCAGGGCTGCCTCGTTCCACAGTCCAAACGGATAGGCAAAGTGCCGAACGGGCTTGCCTGTGATTTCTTCGAGCTTCGCCTTGGGTTCTTCCAGCTGCGTTTTCCAGTCCTCGGCCGTGGTTAGCTTTTTCACGTTCTGGTGGTCCCAGGTGTGGGCACCAATGGTGTGGCCTTTGTCGGAGAGGTCCTTGAGCTGGCTTTTGTCCATATAATGCTGCTTGCCCCGCCGACCAATAGCCACGGTCATGATGTAGAATGACCCTTTGAAACCGTATTTGTTCAGAACTGGCAGAGCGTTGGTGTACTGTGTCAGGTCGCCATCGTCGAAGGTGAGCATCACTGGTTTTTCGGGCAGTTTGGCCCCTGTGGTCAGGTAAGCATACAGTTGGTCGGGCAGAATGGTATGATACCCGCTGTCGGCAAGCATTTTCATGTGCTGTTCAAACGTAGCCAGAGGTACAATGTAATCTTTGGCTGTTTTCGAGTCGGTGCCTTTCCAATCGCGAATCTGGTGATAGCACAGTACCGGCACCTGTTTGCGGCCAATAATGGTTGCGGCATCGGCTATTTTGCCTGCCGGAATCGCCGTTGGGTCGCCTGCACCGGCCGCGGCTGTGGTGTCTATCGCGGTGCCGTCGGTAGCAACGGTGTTGGCCGTAGCAGTGCCCGCTTCAGCTGGGCTTGTGGTGGTTTCGGTGGCGGTCGCATCGGCTGGCTTACCCGTCGAATTGCAGCTCATGAGTCCGCCGGAGAGTAAGGCAGCGGTCAGGGCCGACCAGAAAAGGGGAGAACGTTTCATTGTACAGGGGCAATACCGGGTTGGGCGAACGTGGTTGTTTCTAAACAGTGTATCAGTTGTTTCGCAAACAAGACGCCCGACGCCCGGTGGGTCGCGTCTAAAATTTGGTCGGAAAATACTAAAAGGCGTCTTAGTTTACAGGGTAACAGGAATTAAAATTCGCTAATGCCTCGTCAGGGTCTTTCGCTTATATTGGCCTTCCAATTCCTTACATCCTCATGCTCACTGATAAACTTGTTTTCCGTATTCACCGGGTTCTGGGACTTACCGCCGGTTTATTTATTCTGATGCTTACCCTCACGGGCTCAATACTGGTGCTCGACAGTCAGGTAGATGCGTGGCTTAACCCCGGTGTCGTCACGGTGGAACCTGCTGCGTCTCGTCAACCGGCCGATGCCCTGCTGGCTTCGGCCCGGCGTCAATTCCCTACGGCTACATTACTCAACATGCGCCTGTACGCAGGCGAATCCGACCGCGCTACCCGCGTCGAGCTGAAAGAAAAAGGGGAGCGAATCTGGGTGTACGTGAACCCGTACACAGGTGCGGTGACGGGCACCCGTGAGCGCGAAAAAGCGTTTGTGCGCCAGATGCGCGAACTCCATGAAAGCCTGCTGTGGGAGCCTTACGGCGGCTACATTATGGGTTTGGTGGGCCTGTGTCTGCTTGGTTCGGTGCTGACGGGCGCCTGGTACTACCGCAAATCGTTGCTGAGTGTATTTTCGATGGGGGTGCGCTGGAAGAAATCGCGCCGGATCGTGTACGCCGACCTGCACAAGTACCTCGGCGTGGTGGCTATGTTGTTTATGACCTGGATGGGAGCTACGGGGGTGTTTTTTCACTGGGAACATCTGGAGCGGTCATTTGGCAACGGGCCGCAGCGTCCCAAAACCGAAGTTACCCCCCCAACCATCACTGCAGTAGATACGTACCTGACGCGCAGCCAACAGGCCATCCCGCAACTAACTCCCGACCTCATCGCGTTCCCCGAAGCGCCCGACCGCCCGCTTGTGGTGCGTGGCAATACGCCCGAGAGCAACCGGATGCTGGGTCGGTTTACGGCCGCCGTGGAGTTTGATGCCCTCACTGGCGTTCAGCACAAGGTGTTTCGGGCCGAGGAAGCCGATGCCGAATACAAACTGGAACACGTTTTCGAAGAACTGCACTTCGGCCGGTTTGGTGGTCCGGTAACGCAGATTTTGTGGATTGTGATGGCATTGGCGACGGCCGTGGTAAGTGTAACGGGCCTACTAATCTGGTGGGTCAAGCGTTGACGTATAGGGCCGTTCGCTCAGCTTTTCGGCCCTTACAGCCGGGAAAGTAGTTCGACTAATCGTACAAACAGCGGATTGTCCGCTTTTACGAAACGAACTGAAAGATGAAAACTAAACAGTGGATGAGCGCACTGGCTCTTGCAGCATTGATGGTGACTACGCAGGTGGCCTGTGATTCGAAAACAGAAAACAAAGCCGAGGAGGTTCGGGACGAGCAGGAAGACCTGAACGAAGCCAGAGCTGAAGGTGATACCAGCGACATCAGAGAAGAACGGCAGGAGCTGGACTCGGCCAAAGCAGAGTACGACTCGGCCGCGAAAGACGCCCGGAACAATTAATAGTCACCCCTGAATAGAGAAGGGCCGCCCGAAGAGGACGGCCCTTTTTTTTTACCGCCCCCTGACTCCCTCCTTGAACTAAGTAGGGGGCGATTTACCAGACATTCAAAGAGATTGTAGGTAACTTTTAACGTGAGTTATGGATAATGTGGAGCGCAATTCATCTGCCCAAGCGTCAGCAACTATTTCATAAGCCCTTCTTGCTTCTGGGTAAGCCTAGTAGGCGTTTTTGTTCCCCCTCCTGTTTTCAGGAGGGGGCTAGGGGGTGGTTTAACTCTTCGGCCGGAAAACAGGCATCACCGTTTCGTCGGTGGTGAGGTAGGGGCCGCCAATCAGGTCGATGCAGTAAGGGATAGCCGGAAATACCACCGACAGGCACTGCTCGATGGCTCGGGGCCGACCGGGCAGGTTGAGTAACAGGGTTTTGCCCCGAATGCCCGCCGTTTGGCGCGACAAAATGGCCGTCGGGACGTATTTGAGGCTTTCCTGGCGCATCAGCTCACCGAATCCGGGTAACATTTTCTGGCAAACGGCTTCGGTGGCTTCGGGCGTTACGTCACGGGGGGCCGGGCCGGTACCACCGGTAGTTACAATCAGGCAGCACGCCTGCACATCGGCCATCTCGATAAACGCGGCCGAAAGCTGATCCTGCTCGTCGGGGATAACCCGGTAAACCGGTTCCCAGGCGCAGGTGAGGTATTTGTTGAGCAAGTCGACCACGGCTTTGCCTGGAATGTCTTCGTAGACACCGGCGCTGGCGCGGTCCGATACATTAATAATGCCAATTCGAATGGGAGCAGTCATAGCGTCTGGTTACAGCGATTTGCGGCACTCGGCCACTTTGTCGGTATTGAGAACGTTAACGCCCAGTTTGCGGAGTTGTTTCCAGGCGTTGGGGTTATCGGGCGTGGCCCAGAACCGGATCATTTTGTTTTGGTCGTGCGCCCGCCGAATTATGCGTTTCAGCTTTTCACGGTCTGCATCGGGCAGGTCGCCGTTACCGTCCCAGCGCGAGTAATTATAGAAACTATCGCTGATAAGCGCCACCCGCCGGACGGTTTCATCGTCGTAAATCTCGGTTGGTCGGCCGTCGAACTGCACAAATAGGGGATAATCGACCATGCGCTCCACCTTGGGGCGGCTACCGCTGATAATCACCTGAATCCCGTTGGGGTTTGAGAAGGGGTTGAAAATGTCGATGTTTTGCGCCAGCCGCGCCTGTAGCACCGGCCAAATATCATCGAACTTGTCTTTCAGGTCAATCACCAGCGCGGGCCGGTACGTTCGGTCGGTGCTGATACGACCCCCGTTCTGGGCAAACAGCCGCACAATCGGGTTGAGGTAGAGCGAGTCGAGCGTGCGGGCTGGGTTTATATCTTTTCGGTCGTGGGCCACCATCAGCTTTCCATCCATGAGCCAGATGTCAGCCTCAATAAAGTCGGCCCGGTTTTCGAGGGCCGTCATGAGCGGAACAGGTTTTTCGTAGTCGTTATGGGCGTGGATTTTAACGGAACCCGACCGCTGGGCCCATACCGTGGGCGAAATGCACAACAGCAGACACCAGAAAAGGAGAGTCTTCATGAACGGATTAGGGTTTAAAGTTTTCAGTTGACGGTTTTCAGTTTATAGTTGACGGTTTTTAGTTTTTAGTGGATTGGTCAGTACGGAGTGACTCCGTATTCAATCACTCATTCACTCAATCGCTCATTCACTCATTATATGTAGAGTCAACTCGGTCCTAAAACTCCTCAAATTGCCCAATAGCCTGCCGAACGGTTTCGGGAACGGGTGCGGGCTGGCGCGTAGCCGGGTCGGTGTTTACGTAGACAAGCTCGCCCGTGACCAGCGTTTGCCCCGCCCGGCTGATGGTCAGGGTAAACGGAAGGCTGCTGTTGCCGATCCGGCTCACCCGGACGCCTATGCGCAGCTCATCATCGAAAAAAGCCGGTGCGTGGTATTCCAGCGTAGCCTTACGAACGTAAAAGGCCCCGCCAATGGTAGCCGGGTCGGTGAAACGCATCCCCAGGTTACGGAAATACTCGGTGATGGCCACGTCGAAATAATTGAGGTAATGCCCATTGAAAACAACCTGATAGGGGTCAACCTCAGACCAGCGCACCCGAATCGGGTGGTGAAAGCGAAATTCGTCAGGCATGGTAAATTCGGTCAGCGGTGCCGTCAAAGATACGCCTTGCTGTTTATCTTTGTCTCTATGCCAACCTCTGTAGCCGATTTTCAAGCCGACTGGCAACAACATTTTGCCACCTATCTCGACCGGTTCCAGGCCGGGCAGCAGTCGTTTGTGCCCAAACTGCTGCCGCAAACGGCGGTTCGTTTCTCGGTGTATCAAACACTGGATGTTCTGCACAAACGTTTAGGCAACGACGTTCTGCGCCGGGCGCTCGATCCGGGCGAAACCATCCCGAGCCCCGCCATTAGCGAGCCCGATGGAACCTGGCTCAAAAAAGCCAATATGGTGGGCGTAAACGTGCGGACGGTGGGTTCGTTCTGGAACGTGATCAACTACGTGCTTACTCTGCCGGCCTGCCACGACAGTATTCACCTCTTGCCTATTTGGGAGCCGGGCGTGGTGGGCAGTTTGTACGGCATGGTAAGCTGGCAAATCAACCCTGAGTTTTTTAGCGTCGATCTGGCCCGGTTTGTGCCCGCCCTCGATACCGTCGAGAAACAGCTCAAAGTGACTGTCAACCTGATTCATGCTCTGGGCCGAACCGTTGGCATGGATGTAATTCCGCACACCGACCGCTTCTCCGAAATGGCTCTGGTGCACCCCAACCTGTTTGAATGGGTACACCGCGAAGGCTACCGGCTCATTAACCATACCGAGGGCGTGTACCGGCAGGTTGAAGAGGTAATCTGGCAGTTTCTGAAACTTAAAGGAGCCGCCGACGGCACCCCGCTTTCGTTTACCAAAGAGGTTTTCTTCGCCCATAATATCCCGCTGCTCACCGACGAGCAACGCCATTCGATTCTGTTTGGCCCGCCCGGCGACTACACGGGGCGGCTTATCCGGCGGCTCAAACTCATCAGCCACCTCACGGCACAGGGCTACGAAACGCTGCCCATGACTATGGCTCCGCCGTACCGGGGGCTGCATATTGTGCCCAACGATTTTGTGACCGATGAGTACGGCCAAATCTGGTATCAGTACGCGTTTAACCGGCCTGAGCCCATGTCGCGGGTGTTTGGTCCGTTGGCCCGTTACAAGTTTCACTACAGCAAAGACGACAACCGCGACTGGGAACTCGACTTTGAACGGCCCAACCTACCCGCCTGGAATTACCTCTGCGACCGATACCTGAGCTGTCAGCGGGCGTACAATTTCGATTTTATGCGGGGCGACATGGCCCATGTGCAACTCCGCCCGACGGGCGTGCCCGCCGACCCCGATGCCTACTACGATCCTTTGCGTGCCGTGAAGCACCATGTTCAGAAGCAGGGTGTGCCGCATTTCGGTTTTTTTGCCGAGACGTTTCTGGCTCCGCCCAATACGATGGCTTACGGCAGCGAACCCGACCACCTCGAAGCTATCGACGCCGACTCGACCCTGGGCGACCTGCAATCGTGCGTGGTGGGCTCGGTGCTGTTCCAGAAACGGTTCAGTGATTACGACGAGTGGCTCCGTACCCGGCGGTTTGCGCCCAACTTTACGGTCATGACGGCCGACAAAGACGACCCCCGTTTCGATGAGTTTTACCGCACGGGCAACCTGTTTCGGTACTTTGTGGCCTTGTTTCTGACCGATATGCCCAGTTACGTATCGCTCGGGTTTGAGGTGCGTAACCTGCATCAGGAGCGCGGAGCCAATGAGGAATACACCAAGTTGTATGTGTTCCAGATCAACGACGATGGCGAGGTAGACAAGGTGACGCACGGCCCGTATCAGTGGGGCGATAATATAGAGCAGTTTGAGGCCATCAGCCGGATTCGTTTGTTTGCCGAGCAAATCTGGAGCGAGATTGGCGGCAAGGCCGTGCGCTGGATTCTGGAGCCGGGCCGCGCCGATTACATCGCCTGGACCCATGCCGACGCACCTGCCTACGCCTTTGTGGCCGGTATGACAGCCCCCCCGCCCGAATCAATCCCCGGTATGCCGGCGGGTTACCTCACCTTTGAAGAAGAAAACTGCCGCGTGTATCGGCTACGGTGAGGGGCCTGAAACCCAATCAAGAAATATTCGCCCTTTTTGTGCAACTTACCGGCAATCGGTCGGCTTCCTTAACCGGGGCCTGACCGATTGGACAAGCAGTTGAAAACAGATTTTCAAAACACCTTACGTATGAACTTTCAGCTTACTTCAAACTCAGGCCGGGGCGACTTTACAGTGACCGACGCGGAAGGAAAAATCGTGTCGACGGTAGCTTACGAAAGCTGGTTTTCCAGCACGGCTTCGGCTACGGTAGATAGCCGGTCGGTGGTCATCAAATCGCGGAATATCTGGAGCTCGAACTTCGATGTATTCGTCGATGGGGTAGATCGGGGCGACATCACCTTCAACTGGAAAGGGCATATCATTATCAAACTGACCGGAGAAACGGGCGCTACCCAAACGGTCCGACTCCGCATGAAGGGCTTTTGGAATTCCCATTTCGTACTTGAAAATGAGCAGGAAACCCCGATCCTGGAACTCCGCCCGACGTTTAAATGGCAAAAGATGAACTACAATTACGACGTTCACTTTGCGCAGGACGCCGTTTCGTCGTTTGATCGGGCATTGTTGCTAATCATCTGCGGCTACGGGGCCAATCTGTACATGACCATGATGGCGGGTGGTGCAGCTTAAAGCGCCACGCGTTTCAACCCTGCATCCTCCAGCCATTTCATGAAACAGGTACTCATCGTTGCCTTTTTTCTTTGGGCGGTGTTCGGTTGCCAGACATCTGGCCGGAATACAGACCTGTTGCGGGCCGAAATTCAGCAGATTGTCGCGGATAAAAAGGCCGTGGTGGGGGTTTCCATCATCGCCAACGACGGGAAAGACACCCTGTCGCTGAACGGCGACCGGCGTTGCCCTTTGCAGAGCGTGTTTAAGCTACATATTGGATTGGCCGTGCTGTCGCAAGTTGACAAGGGGCGGTTTACGCTGGACCAAACCGTGGAGGTGCGGAAAGCCGACCTGGTGCCCGATTTATGGAGTCCACTCCGCGACGAGAACCCGAACGGGGGCCTGTTTACCATTGCCAGGCTCATTCAGTACGCGGTTTCTCAGAGCGATAACGTGGCTTGCGATGTGTTGATTCGGCTGCTGGGTTCCCCAAAAGCGGTAGAGACGTACATCAAAGAAAATGGCGTTGAAGAGATTGCTATCCGGTTTGCCGAGAAAGAAATGCAGGCCGAGTGGGACAATATGTTTCAGAACTGGACCACCCCCAAAGCCGCCAGCAAAACACTACAAATCTTTTATGACCCCGCCGGTAAACGGCTTTCTAAGCGTAGTTACGACTTTATTTGGCAAACTCTGCGCGAAACGGGCACGGGTGTCAACCGGTTGAAAGGCCGTTTGCCTGCCGGTACGGTGGTGGCGCACAAAACGGGTTCGTCGGGTACGAACAAAGAGGGGTTAACGGCCGCTACCAACGACATCGGTCTCCTATTTCTGCCCAACGGAGAGTTCGTAATCATCAGCGTTTTTGTGACCGATTCCAAAGAGAACGAGGCCACCAACGAGAAACTGATTGCCGACATCGCGAAGGCTACCTACGACTTTTACACAAACCCGGCGAAGTAAAAGATGGGGAAGTGTATTAGCAAATTGTGCTGTACTCTTCGCTAACTTGTAAAACGTTTCGACCTTCTTAACAGTGAGTAGATATGAGATTAACGAACTGTCTCTTCTTGCTGCTTCTTGCTTTTTCGGGCCGTTTGTATGGCCAGAATTCGTTTCCAGATTTAGATCAGCGCGCCCTTGTCAAACCCCATGCTGATTGGCTCGAAACCCGAAAAAAATACACCGTTGTTCTGTACGGTGGGCTCGGGTGTGGCTACTCAAAGTATCTGATTGACCGATTGGATAGCCTGCACGAGTGTCGGGTAAAAGCGGACATAATTCTGATCATGGATCAACCCCGCGACAGTCTGGCGAAATACATGGGGCAAACCGCTGAAAAGTATCCTACTTTTTCGAATGTCACGCTTGGGTACAGGCTGAAGAAAAAAAACGATGTTTTTCCACAAATACTGGTTTTCAAAGACAACGTGCAGGTTGATCACATTATCGGGTTACAAAAAGGAATGCTGCGAAAATTAAAAAACCGTATCCTGACCGATGGGTAGATATTGGCCAGGGGCGTTGGCGAGGTAGTTTTAAACCAAATGCTCCGATTATTGATTAGATTTGGTATATGTACACGATGGGAATAGAGATATTGAATCCTAAAGCGGCCGGGCTGTTAAAAGACTTGGCGACCATGGAGCTTATTGCCATTCGGGATACGTCGACAATCGGTGTGAACTATTCAATCGTTTGGGATGTGCTTATGAATGAAATTCCCGAATTGAGTTCGCAAATTCAAACTACACTTCGTGCACAATAAATCGAAGCCAATTGCCCTTGCTGAACGTGTGACTAAGCTTTTTTCGAGAAGTGATTTTCTGGGCGGGAACCTGCGTGATGGCCTAAACTTCCTGTCGAAGCTGACACCCCGGCGGGTGGGCAACGCGCTCAACGTGCTGGCCAGTTACTACCGGTCGCGCCAGACGGGCCGTGCCGAAGCGTGGGGGTTACCCATGTCGATTTCGTTTGAGCCCACAACCTCCTGCAACCTGCGCTGCCCGGAGTGCCCCAGCGGCCTACGCTCCTTTACCAGACCCACGGGTATGCTCGGCGAGGAGCTGTACAAACGCACCATCGACGAGCTGCACGAAACCCTGCTTTACCTCATTTTTTACTTCCAGGGTGAGCCCTACCTGCACCCGCAGTTTCTGGAACTGGTGCGTTACGCGGCCGACCGCAACATTTACACGGCTACCAGTACTAATGCCCATTACCTGACCGAAGCCAACGCCCGCAAAACGGTGGAGTCGGGACTTGATCGGCTCATTATCAGCATCGACGGAACCACGCAGGAGGTGTATCAGCAGTATCGGGTAGGGGGTAAGCTTGAGAAAGTAATCGAAGGCACGCGGCAGATTGTTCGCTGGAAAAAAGAACTCAAATCGCGTACGCCCCATATCGTGTTTCAGTTTCTGGTGGTGCGGCCCAACGAGCATCAGATTGCCGAGGTACGGCAGCTGGCCCGTGAATTGGGTGTGGACGAGGTAGCCTTAAAAACGGCCCAAATCTACGATTACGAGCAGGGCAATGACCTCATTCCGACCCTCGACCAGTACAGCCGCTATGCCCCGCAACCCGACGGCACCTACCGGATTAAGAGCGGTATGGACAACCACTGCTGGAAAATGTGGCATTCGTGCGTGATTACCTGGGACGGGCTGGTGGTGCCATGCTGTTTCGACAAAGACGCCCACCATCGGCTGGGCGATTTACAGCAGCAATCGTTCCGGGAACTTTGGCAAAGCCCGGCCTACACCAACTTCCGGCAAACACTCCTCCGCTCTCGCTCTGAGATCGAGATGTGTAAAAACTGCACCGAAGGCACCAAGGTGTGGGCCCAATTTAATGAGTGAATTGGTGAATGAGCAATTGAGTGAATGCTTGAAAAGCCGCTTTTTATGCTTTATTTGCTCAAATTAGAGGAAACGTTTGTCGGAAAGATGAGTTTACTGACGCCATTCGCTCATTCACTCAATCGCTCATTCACTCATTAAAATTATGCTTAGCCGCGTTGCCAACTCTATCTACTGGATGAACCGCTACATGGAGCGGGCCGAAAATTACGCCCGGTTTATGAGCGTTAATTTCAATCTGGCTCTCGATTTGCCCCCCAACGTAGCGCAGCAGTGGGAGCCTTTGTTGATCGCTACGGCCGACAACTACCTGTTTTACCAGTACTTCACGGAGCCTTCGCGCGAGAACGTAATCGAGTTCCTGACGTTTGACAAGCGCAACCCCAACTCGATTGTATCGTCGTTGAGCAACGCCCGCGAAAACGCCCGCACCGTGCGCGAAACCATCTCGAAAGAGATGTGGGAAAACCTGAATCAGTTGTACCTGATGGTGCGCGATGCCGGTAGCCAGCATACCGATTGGCCGCAAAACCGGATGCAGGATTTTCTGGCCGATGTCCGCAACGGCACGCAGTTATTTTATGGGGTGATCGACGCTACCGTGACCCGCAACGAAGCCTGGCATTTCGGGCGGCTGGGCCGGTTTCTGGAGCGGGCCGACAAAACGTCGCGGTTTCTGGATGTGAAGTACTTTACGCTCTTCCCCGAAGACGAAGACGGCTCAACGCTCGACCTGATGATCTGGTCGTCGGTGCTCAAGTCGGTGTCGGCCTACAATATGTACCGGCAGCAGCACCGGCATCTGACCCCCGAAAACATTATTAATTTCCTGATTCTCGATAAGCTCTTTCCGCGGGCGGTGGCGCACTGCATCCGGCAGGCCGAGCTGTCGCTCTACGAAATCTCATCGAACAACGCGGCCAACGGCTACACCAATCCGGCCGAGCGTATGATGAGTAAGCTCCGGGCCGAAATTGAATTCACCGAGACTACGGATATTCTTAAAACCGGACTCCACCAATATCTCGACCGTTTCCAGACTCGCTGCAACGAAGTCGGCAACGCGATCTACGAAACGTACTTCGACCTGAAGCCGGTGGAATAGTTGAGAAAGGAGTAGAGGGAGAAAAGGAGGAAAGGAGTAAGGGGAGGTGAAGGTTATTAGCACTTTCCTCCCCTTACTCCTTTTCTCTTTAATTAACGTGAATTATACATAATGGCTAACGCCAGGGCCTTCGACAGGCTCAGGCTGACCGCAAACTTGTGAGCTGCCCGTCAGCCTGAGCCTGTCGAAGGTACAAACGTCAGTAACTACTTGTAGAACAGAGATTTAGAGGTGCGTATTATCTATAACTCACGTTAATTAAAAAACGGAAACGTTACTGCGACGAAGGGCATACCGGTGCGATGGCGGAAACGGCGGTTGCCGTCGATGGGGCGGATGTCGCGGAGGCTCATCTCGGCCGTTTGCCACTGGTAGCCGCCTTTGATACTGAGCCGTTGTCCTACCCGAACGCGGGCGTACAGTTCAGCGGCCAGGTTGCCAATATCATTGTCGCCCAGCAGGCGTACACTACCCCGCGTTGGTTTAAACGACTGCAAGCGGTTATCGCCTGTAAAGTACACGAGCGAGTCGACGCCGGCGCGGCTACTCTCCACCTTATACGCACCGGCCGAGGCAATCATGCGCCCTACGCGGGTTTTACCGAACGTCAGGCCGAAAAGGTCGGCGCTGCCGCCCAGTTCAACAGGGCCAAGCTGCACCTGTACCCGGATTCCGAAATTGAGCGAGGTGTTGGTGATGAAATCGAACCGGGCCGTATCGATAGTAGCCGGGGTAAGTGGTGCGCCCAGCGCTTCGAAACCCGTTTTGCCGCGGGTAAGGCTGGCCGGGGCCGTGTACAGGTTCAGATTGTCGCCGTAAAACTTGGCCAGCCGGGAAGTCCAGCCGACCGAAATTACTTTGTTTCGGCCGATGTTCATCAGCTGAAAATACGTGAGCGATGGGGCGTAATTATCTTTTTTAAACGCAAACCCGACATCGAGGCCGCTCCGGATACGGGTCGAGACGGGGCCTTGCGCGTAAGCCTGTATGCTCAGTAAAGCGCACAGGGCTAACATGATTTTTTTCATTCAGACGTACAGAATAGTTGGTCAATTCATCGCTCGTAGTCCATAACCGGGTGGGTTTCATCAGGATGGATGATACCTCGACAGGCGGGATTGATCGGGATGAATCGAGCGTGTTGGTGGCAAATATAACCGTACTGTTAACATCATGGGCCATAATTTTACTGTATAGCCTGCCCGGTTCCGTACGTACGGAAAAGCAAACAATAGCCTGATGCCGGGGTTGGAGTCGTACACTAACTCCTCTATTCGTATGGCATTATCCTCCAACAAGACAGCCCTGCTTTGGGGCCTGGCGGGCCTCGGGGCCGTACTGGCCAGTCGGGCCGTGATGCGTCAGAGCCGTAAGATCGACTTTGCCGGTAAGCACGTCATCATCACGGGTGGGTCGAGGGGGCTGGGCCTGGTTCTGGCCCGTCAGCTGGTAGCCGAGGGCGCGCACCTGTCGATCTGTGCCCGTGACCCCTACGAACTCGACCGCGCCCGAACCGAGCTGGAGCAACAGGGTGGCCGGGTGTTTACCTACGAATGTGACCTGACCGACAAAGCGGATATTACGGCTTTCGTATCGGCAGCCCGCGCCGATGGGGGGGCGGTCGATGTGCTGATTAACAATGCCGGGGTTATTATGGTCACGCCGTTTGCCAATGCGGCCGAAGAAGACTACCAAGATGCGCTGGCGACTAATTTTTGGGCGGCTTACCACATGATTCAGGCCGTACTGCCCGATATGCGCCAACGTCGGGCGGGCCGTATTGTCAATGTAGCCTCGTTTGGGGGGAAGGTGGCGGCTCCGCACCTTTCGCCGTATGTAACAAGCAAATTTGCGTTGGTGGGCTTTTCGGAGAGTATCCGGGCCGAACTCAAACGCGACGGTATATTCGTAACGACCATCTGCCCCGGTCTGATTCGGACGGGGAGCCCGCGCAACGCCATTGTGAAAGGGCAGCACGAAAAAGAGTACGCCTGGTTTAAAATCGGGGACTCATTGCCGGGCCTGACCACCAGCGCCGAAGACTGCGCGAGCCAGATTATTGATGCCTGCCGACATGGCGAGGCCGAGCGGGTGGTGACCGTGATGGCCAAAGTGGGTACGGCCTTGCAGGGGTTGTCGCCCAGTCTCATGGCCGAAACCCTGACGCTCATCAACGACTTACTGCCCGACCCGGCTCCGAGCCTGGAGGGTAACCAACGGGCATTTGGTGCGGGTAAGGAAACACCCATCAGCCAGTCGGTGCTGACAACTTTGACGGATCAGGCAGCCCAGAAAAATAATCAGACGGTCTGACGAATGCTGGGACGGAGACGACCGTCTGGAGGGTAACTTGTTCTATGTTTTTGTAGTAAGCAGTATCTTGCAAGCCTAAATCTAAACTGGACATTAGATGTTGGACATTAGACGTTAGACCTACTACCATTCTGTAGTCAGGTCTAATGTCTAACTGTATTGGGTGATAAGGTTGTTCTCGCAAGGAACCACTGCCAGGGTCTTCGACCACTGGCATGGAGTGAGCAACCTAAACCCTGCCAGTGGTCGAAGACCCTGGCAGTGGTTGTACAGGATAGCCAAAAGGAGAACAACCTTATCACTCAACACATCTAACATCTAATGGCCAGTACTGAACCCGCATTCACATTGCTCTAAAACTGAACATCATGCCCGAAGTATGGCTCCGGGGGGCATTACCCCATGTGTCGGCCTTTCTCCAGCCGGTTGCCCACGCGCTCTTGCAAGCCCGGGAAGAATTGAACGAGTTGATGGCCGATTTTCCGGATAGTTTGTTGTGGGAGCGCCCGGCGGGGTTGGCCTCCGCTGGGTTTCACCTGCAACACCTGACTGGCGTTCTCGACCGGTTGCTCACCTACGCCCGTGCCGAGGGGCTCACGCCCGACCAACTGGCTTACTTAGCCGCTGAGGGGAAACCAGACGAAACGGTTCGGGTGGGTGAATTGGTCGAGGCATTCAATACGCAGGTCGACCGGGCGCTGGTGCAGTTGCGGGCCACCGACGAAGGTACACTCACCGAGTTTCGGGGGGTAGGTCGGGCGGGTTTACCCTCCACCGTGCTGGGCTTGCTGGTGCATTCGGCTGAGCACACTATGCGCCATTTAGGGCAGTTGCTCGTTACGGTTCGGGTGCTGACCGAACGGAAGCGGGCCTGACCGTGTTTTCTCTGTACCCATGGAAACCGAACCCAACACCCGGCACAGCGCCCAGTTGCCGCCCCTGCGTTTTTCGCTCAATCTGCTCTATGTAGGCCGGATGTTGTTGGGTATGTCTGCCGACAAACCCCTGCTGGCCGATGAAGCCGTGGAGGCTATCGATGAGTACATCGAAGCCGTTACGGATGAGCTGGTTGCAACCGAGCTGGTGCACGAAGCGGCCCTGCTCGTGGGCGATACCCTGCCCGATGCCCCTCAGCCTTAACTACTCAATAGCCCGCTTGCTCGCCCAACGCATACGGTAGGCCATCATGGCGGTTTCGCCCAGTTGGTCGAGCAGACGCCAATTGGCCACCACGCCCACCACGGCCCCAATGCCCGGTACAAGCTGAAGCAGTTTGGCGAGGTCAATATAGTCGCGGTATTCCTGCTGAAACGTTTGCCAGTCGAACTGATGGATATCATCGGGAAGGGTGGCGGCAAACTCATGCCATTGCTCCATATGGGCAAAAACGGCCTGTCGGCGCTCTTGGCTCGAAAACGCGAGCTGGAAAATATGGAGTACAAAGAGCCGTTCGCGGTAATCGCTCACGTCGTACCCGTACAGGGCCGCAATGTCGTAGAGCATCTTCATTTTAAGGCTCAGAAGCAGCGGAAAGTCGGCCAGGCCGAGCAAGATTCCTCCCGCGCCGGTTACGCCCCCTTCGGCCGCGCCCACCCGTTTGTACCATACGATCCGGTTCCGAACAGCCTCTTCTTTTCGTTCGAGTCGTATTTCGGCCGAGGGCGATGGGGCCGTAAACTCCGACCCGGCCAAAACGGCTCGTGTCATGTGTTTGATGGCCCCCGTAATCAGGTCGTGCACCCGTTGGGGAATAAGTCGGTTAACCCGGTTTTGCAGCCCTTTGGAGAGCCGGTTAGCCAGCGAAGGCGGCTGACGCATCTGGTGTTGCCAGACCGACAGTTCGCCCAGCGCATGTGTATCGTAGAGTGGGGTAGCAGGCATGTGGTTTTCGGATAGTGACTACAAAATTCTCACCCAAAAGTAAGGGCGATGTGCTCAATTGTATAAACGGATTCGAGACCCGGATAGGCGGACGAAATTGGGTTTGTGGCAGGGTATGACTTGCCGCCTGCGTCAGACCAGCTAAAGGTGAGGCTGTTTCAAACTATAAACGCTAAACTATAAACAACTTTAAAGTAGCCCGTAAACTCTTTTTTGGGCGGGTGGCTGGGGAAATTATGGGGTGAAATTGTTGAAGAGGGACTACTCAACAACCTCAGTTAACCGCACGACAACCGTATGGCAACCTTAAATGACGATCTGCACGGCAACGCGCCCGACAATTCGCCGGTGGCATTGCTCATCATCGATATGCTCAACGACCTGGAGTTTCCCGAAGGCCCGCAGTTTCTGGAACCCACGCTGGCCGCAGCCCGGCAGATAAAACAACTGAAGAAACAGGCCAAGGCGCTGAAGATCCCGGTGGTGTATGTCAATGATAATTTTGGCCGGTGGCAGTCTGATATAAATGACGTAGTGAACCACTGCCTGCACGATGGTGTGCGCGGAGAGCCGGTGGTGCGGCTCCTCAAACCCGAAGCCGACGATTACGTGGTGCTCAAACCCAAGCATTCGGCGTTTTACGCCACCACCCTCGATGCCCTGCTCGAATACCTCAACGCTGAGCGGCTCATTCTGACCGGTATCAGCGCCGATCTCTGCGTGTTGTTTGCGGCCAACGATGCTTACATGCGTGATTTTCGGTTGAACGTGCCGACCGATTGTGTCGCGGCTGGTTCGCCCGACGATACACGGGCGGCCCTCGCGTATATGCAGCGGGTTCTCAAAGCCGATACCACCCCAGCAGCCGAGCTGGATCTGGCTGCCCTGCTCCCAACCGAGGCTTAATGGGGAAGGTAGCCTTCATTACCATTTTGTTACGTGCAATCGATTTGGGTACAGGATGCGTTAGACAGAAAACCCTTACCTATTTTGTCGACACTTACGCACGCACAGCCGATACTGCAAAAAGCCGACTTTGGCCCCGACTTTATTTGGGGTACGGCCACCGCTGCTTTTCAGATCGAAGGGGCGGTAGACCGGGATGGGCGCGCCCCCTCGATCTGGGATACATTTTCGCGCCAGCCCGGTAAAATCAAAACAGGTGATACGGCCGACCTCGCCTGTTTGTTTTACGACCAGTACGAGGCCGATCTGCACCTCCACAAGGCTCTGGGGTTTTCGCATTTTCGGTTTTCGCTGTCGTGGTCGCGGATACTGCCGATGGGGATAGGACCGGGGCAGGGTGGTGTCGTCAACGAGGCTGGTCTGGCCTTTTACGACCGCCTGATCGACCATTGTCTGGCGCTGGGCATTACGCCCTGGATTACGTTGTACCATTGGGATTTGCCGCAGGCCCTCGAAGATCGGGGTGGTTGGCGCAATCGGCAGATTGTCGAGTGGTTCGGGGCGTTTGCCGACGTTTGTACCCGCGCATTTGGTCATAAGGTAAAGCACTGGATCATTCTGAACGAGCCCCTGGCTTTTTCGGTGCTGGGGTACTGCACGGGCCAGCACGCACCCGGTCGGCGGGGTATCTGGAGCCTCCTGCCGGTAATTCACCATGTGGCTCTGGCGCAGGCTGAAGGAGGCCGGGTGGTGCGGCAGAATGTGCCCGGTGCCGAGGTGGGTACTACGTTTTCCTGTTCGCCGGTAGAGCCGTTCACGGCCTCAGTGCGCGACGCCGGGGCCGCCCGCCGGGTCGATGCCCTCATGAACCGGTTGTTTATCGAGCCCGCGCTCGGCCTTGGCTACCCTGTAGCCGATCTGCCTTTTCTGAAAGGAATCGCCCAGAAGTACACCCTGCCCGGCGATGCCGAACGGCTGGCGTTCGACTTCGATTTTATTGGGTTGCAACACTACTTCCGGGCTGTAGTGGAGCATACGTATTTCATGCCGTATCTGTGGGCGCGAGAGGTGACTCCGCTCCGGCGGCAGGTGCCCCAACTCACCGAAATGGGCTGGGAGGTGTACCCCGAGAGTATGTACCGAATTCTGAAACAATTTGCGCAGTACGAAGGGGTACGGAAACTGTATATTTCGGAAAGTGGAGCGGCCTTTTACGATGGGCTCGTAAAGGGCGTCGTCGATGATCCAGCCCGCATTCAATACCATCAGGATTACCTGTTGCAAACCCGGCGGGCCCGGTCGGAGGGGGTGCCGATAGAGGGGTACTTCGTCTGGACGTTTCTCGACAATTTTGAATGGGCCGAAGGGTTCAGGCCGCGTTTTGGGCTGGTTTATGTCGATTTTCGGACACAGGCGCGCACTGTGAAAGCATCCGGGCACTGGTTTAGCCGGTTGCTGAACAGCACGGGGCCGCTCTGATTAGCAGAGCGGCCCCGTGGCACGTGGTTTTAGTCAGCCGGGCTTAGTACCGGATGGCCCAGTACGGGTTTCGGTTGGCCTTGATACTGTCATTGATGTGTTTTGTGAGCAACGACTCGTACTCGGTTTCCTTTATTTTCTTACCCTTCGCTTTAGGCAAAGCCAGTTCCTTCCCCACAGGCTTAAACTCTACTTTCACTGCTTCCAGAATCACGTCGCCCTCGTTGATGTCCAGCTCCATAATGAGGCCGGGCAGGCCAAAGTACCGCTCTGGCCCCGCCGGCACGGGAATGTCCTGCGAAAACCAGGCGGCAATTTTCTGGCCCCGGATCGGGTCTGTGGTTTCGGCTTTCATGCACACATAGCCGTTTACGTCTTTGATCTGATTCATCACTTTCCAGACCGGCGTGCGCAGGGAGTCTTCAATGATGTACGTTTTGCCGAGCGTCTCGATAATGTCCGTCATGGTCTCTTTTTCGAAGTTGCGGCTGATAAAATAATCGTCTTGCCGCCACGACCAACGACCGTCGTCGCTTTGGGCCTGCTCGCTCTCGTAGGTGAATAAGCTGCCTTTCTCGCTGAACAGCAGCTTCATTTTTACCTTGTCTTCATCGTCGTTTTTCCAGGTCATGGCGGCCCGGTCTTTTTCTTCCCGGCTCAGAAAGGGGAGCCGCGCAATGATTTTTGTCCAGTGTGATTTGCGCTCGTAGGTCACGATGCCCTCGGTCTTCTGCGCGAAGGCAAGCGAGGTAGTCAGCAGAAGGAGAAGAATGGGTTTAAGCATAGTTTGGTTGGTTGACCACCCCCAACCCCCTCCTGAATTCAGGAGGGGGCACTGACGGGCAGATTGATGTTCGTATTGTGACGCTCATTCACTCAATTAAAAGCCTTGCCGTTTCATCTGGGCTTTTACCCCCCGCATGTTGTACGTGAGCGTGAGCATACCGTAGCGCGAGATGGTTTGTACCCGCTCGTTGGTCACGAAGTTCTGGAACGCCGACAGGTTTACGCCGAGGTTGCGGTTAAGCGCATCGTACAACGTCCCCCGAATTTCCCAACGTTTTTCTTTGCCCAGAATTTTGTAAACCGACGCGTTCAGGATCGGAACGTGCTGGTTGAACCCGAAGCGCTCGTTGATAAACACCCGGTAGTTGAGGTTGCTGTTGATGTAAAAATCGCCCAGTAGCCGGATGTTCATTTCGCCCCCGTAGGTGTAGTTGTAAATGGTTTGGTTCTGGCGCGTATCGACCGAGAAGTTTACCTTCTGGATACCCCACTCCCCGTTGGCGTACAGCGTAAACCAGTCGACCGGGGTGAGGTCGAGACGGGCGCGGAATGTGTAATTCTGGTTCTTGCTTGTGTTTAGTACCTGGTTGATATACAGCAGGTTTTCGCCGTAGCTGGTGTTGGTACCAAAGCCCAGATTCGACTTTGTTTTCTTCAACGGGAAGCTAAAGTTGGTGTACGCGCCCACGTTGAAACCGCCCGAAATATTCTCAGGTCGGGTGGTAGTCACGAGCGTGGTTGGGTCGATAACCTGGTTATACACAACCTGATTGGTGAAATAGTTGTAGTTGATATTACCCCAGAAATTGGTGAAGCTGCCGGGGTTGAAATAGCTGAACCCACCCCAAAGATTATGGGCCTGCGACGGCAGCAGATTGGGGTTTCCCTGACGGATAAACAACGGGTTTGAGTTGTCGACGATAGGCTGCAAATCGCGCGCGGAGGGCATCTGCGTGTTAACGCTATAATTGAAATTGAGGTAGCGGTTGTTTTTGAGATCGTAGTTAAGCCCCACCGACGGAATGATATTCATAAACGTCCGGTTGATTTTTGACCGCAGGAACAAAGACTGATCGTTGGCGTACTCCCCGTCGAGATCGAACCGCTGCGCAGCCGCTCCCACTGTCAGGTTAATGCCCTTGTGCGAATACCGGACACTCGTACCGAGCCGGTTATACAGGTAGTTGTTCTCGTAGTACAGGCTGAGCGAATCGAGCCGGGGCATCTGACCCGTGCTGCCTTCGCGCATACGGTCGTACACATCGCGGTCGGCTACGTCGCGCCGGAGGCTGAAATTGTAAAAGCTCTCCCAGAAGAATTTCTTTTTGAACGGCTCCGTAAACAGCAGGCTGGCTTTGTATTCGTTGCTGACGCTGTTGGTACGCTGGTCTTGCCGTTGGGCGAGGGTTGCCCGAGAGCTCTCGAAAAACTGGGTAGAGGTGTTCAAATCCAGCTGGCTTTCTGAGGTGTTGGTCAGAATTGACGCCGACGCGGCAAAGTTGCGGCCTTTGGTTTTAAACTTCCGCCGGAACAGCAAGGTGTTGGCCATGCCGAGCGACTGCCCTGAGCTGGTGTTGTTACGAACGTTGCGGGTTGTGAGCGTCTCACCGTTTCGGAACAGACTCTGTTCGGCCTGCAACAAGCCGCTATTGGTGCCAAATCGGCTGTTGTTCAGGAAAATAAGGGTGCTCATCGAATCGAGCGATTTCTCGAACCGGATGCTACCCCGGTGGTTCGAGTTGGCGTTGATTTGGCCGCTGGTGTCGGCGGTCAGAATCGAGAGGTCACCCGGCAGGAAGTTCTCGCGCGAGCGAAGGGCATCGAGCGATAAACGGGTGCGGCTGTAGTAGTAGTTGCTGCTGAGTTTGGTTTTCTTGGTGTCGTAATTGTAGTTGGCACCCCCGGCCTGATTATCCGAGAAACCTCGACCCCGGCCGCCCGTCACCGGAATCGAGAGGCTTTCCTGGTCGTCGCCAAACATGATAAACCGCCCTCCGTTGAACCCAAAATCGGCTTCGTCGTTCCAGTTAAACGAGTTGCTGCCCCGGAAATCCTGATAGTCGTTCCACGATAGTCCGGTTTGGTTGGTGTTGTTGGCGAGGCCAATCACCGAAAACTGCTGTTTCGTGTCGAACTTGTTGTAGTTACCCTTTATTTCGCCCCGGGCCCGGTTATCGCGGTCCGGTACTAAGTCGCTGCCGCCCCCAGCTACCAGTTTGCCAAAGCCCCCTTTCTTAAAGTTGTCTTTTAGTTCGAGGTTTACGGTCTTCTCTTTTTTGCCGTCGTCCACACCGGTGATTTTAGCCTGTTCGCTTTTGTCGGTGAACACCTGCACTTTCGAGATTGCATCGGCGGGCAGGTTTTTGGTGGCCATTTTGGGGTCGCTGCCAAAAAAGCTCTTGCCGTCTACGGTCACGCGTTTTACTTCCTGCCCCTGCGCCCGGATGTTTCCTTCCTGATCGACCTGTACGCCGGGAAGCTTGCGTAGCAGTTCTTCCACCGTGGAGCCGGGGGGCACCTTGAAGGTAGCCGCGTTGTACTCGATGGTGTCGCCCTTGATGGTCAGCGGAGCGCGGGCCGTTTTCACCACAACCTCAAACAGCTCTTTCGTGATGGGCTTCAGTTTCAGCTCGCCCAGGTCCAGCTCATTGCCGTCGGGTGGGGCAATGGTGCGGTTAAACGGAATCGAGCCGACGTACGAAATCTTGAGCAGATAGGTGCCGCGTTTCAGGTTTTTGAACTGAAAGGCGCCGGTTTCGGAGGTGCGGGTGAAATTGACAAGTGCCGAGTCTTTGGGCGTAAGAAGCATTACTGTTGCCCCGTTGAGCGCCACCGCACTCGTGTCGACGGCTTTGCCCAATAGGTTGAAGCGGGCCGGAGCCGACTGGGCAAACACGCCCGTCATCAACAGGCATAGTAAGCCCGTGAGTATAAAGTATTTCATAAACGAAAAGGTAAAGGTGTGCTAAACGAGCAGGGCAAAAGTAAGTACTCGATGTGTAACTGATTGTTAAATAACGAAAAAAATAGTTAAAAAAACTAAAAAGATAGTTAAGCAGTCTGTTTGCTCACAGAAAGACGATGCAACCAGGCGCGGAGTTGCATAAAACGTGTTAAAAAAATTAGGAAATGGTAAATGCCCCCTATTCCGGGGCCCAATCGAATTTGGCCCCGGTTCTGTTACATACCCTCTGACTGTTCACACCTAACTTTTTACCTCTCGGTTTATGTCGTCGGTGGGGGAGTATTGGGTGGGCAGCATAATTCGGAATGATGTACCTACTCCAGCCTGACTGTCCACGGCCATTTTTCCTTTGAGCAAGCTACAGAGCAGCTTCACAATATGGAGGCCCAGCCCTTCGCCCCGGCCGGGTTTGTGCGGGGTGTTCAGGGCCTGGCCCAGGCCGGGACCGGTGTCGGTGACGGTGAAATGCCACCAGGCATCATTTTCGATGCCCCAGCTCAGTGTTACACCACCCGTGGCTGTGTATTTGAGGGCGTTTAGAAGCAGGTTTTGGGCGATGCGTTGCACCTTCACACTATCGCTTCGGACGGGTAGCTTTTCGGGGCCGAGCAGGCTCAGATACAGGTTACGCTCCCCTGCATACGTTTGTACACTTTCGGCAACCCGGTGCAGCAGTTGAGCCGCGTCGAATTCTTCGAGGTACAGCACCTCATGGCCCGCTTCGAGCCGGGCGAGGTCCATCAATTGCGTTAAGAGACCCGTTACTTTCGACAGGTTTCGTTGAAGCATCTGGAGCATCTGCGTACGCACCTGTTCCGAGTTGTCGGGTTGGTCGAGGAGGTAAGCTGCCCCGCTCATAATACCAAAACTGCCTTTCAGGTCGTGCGAGGCCATCCGCAGCAGGTTGCTACGCTGACGGATCAGGTCGTTCAGGCCGTTGAGGCTCTGTTGTAGTTTGGAGGCCCGGTCGGCGGCCATCTGCTTTTGCAGCGTATGGTATTGACCGACGCTGCCGCTAATGAGCTCGTGGATCAGCCGGGCGGTAATCTGGCCGGCTTCGAGCAACAGGGCGGGCTCTGTAAGGGGGTAATTAGCCCAGAAATCCTTTTCCTGATGCGTAATGCACTGATGTAGGTGCGCAATCTCGCCCATTAACTCCTGAAGAGTGTACCCTTTTTGCCAGCGGTGAAGGCCGTGTTCCTCGGCAAGTCCATCGGGTTCGGCCTGTGTTTGGCTTAGTAACTCGGAAATCAACTGGTTGGGCAGGTTGAGAGCGGCCTGTGCCTCCATGCGTTGGGCCAGGGTGGCCAGTAGGTCGGGGATGCGGCCCCATTGCTCATCCGGTGAGAGCATCAGGCCCGCCCGCAGGTTTGTGTCGCGGAGGCAGGCGTCCCACCAGTTGTGCAGAATTGTGTCTTTATGGGTAAGCAGATAGGCGCCCAAGTCGGCCAAAGAAGGGCTACCCGCCAATGGTGCTGACATAGTTAATAAATGGTGACAAAAAGCTGACTAACTCTTAAACAACGGGTTGGTTGCGAAGGTTAGCAAACATTTGGGTAATAACATGTGTATTGATGGAACGGTTGCTGTCTACGATACGGGTAGTACCCCGGTAATTGCCGAAAACCGAAGGGTCTGAATAGCGATATTTTTATCGTAAATTTGACCTCAGCCGTTTTTAGCACCCACCGCCCTGACGGCCCTATGTGTCATAAAACCTTTAAACGATTTATTGTGCCTTCCACCAGTCGAGACCGAATGCCCACCGTTTTGGTTATTGAAGATAACCTCGATCAGCAAGTCCTTATTCGGTATGCTCTTCAGCAGGCCATGCCTACTGTTGAGCCCGTCTGCGTATCAGGGGCTGATGATGCCATGGCTTATCTCAACGATTGTGTCGAAAATGGCCGTGATCTGCCCCGTCTGATTCTGCTGGACCTCTACCTACCCACCGCCGAAGACGGATGGCAGTTGTTGCAGCGAATAAAAGAGTATCCCATTCGGCGTCGGTTGCCGGTGGTGGTATTAAGCGTTTCGAATGTCGATGAAGACATCGAGCGGTCGTATGCCCTTGGTGCCAACTCGTACATTGCCAAGCCGCTCGACTTCGAACAGTGGTTGCAGTACTTTCGGACACTTCGTACCTACTGGCTCGAAACCGTAACCCTGCCCCGGCAGGTCTATAACTACTAAGCTCAGGCATCCCACTGCCCACGGGCCACAGGCTGCACTTTGCCACCAATCCGAAGCAGATAATCACCATTCGGCCGTAACTCCCCGTGGTGATACAGGAGCGAGGGCCTCGGAATCGCGTAACCCTGCTCTACACGGAGCCGCAGCGTCGGGTTGTTCAGCACCCGGTGCTTCAGCAAATAAGCTAGTAAACACCCATTGGCACTCCCCGTCGCCGAATCTTCAATCACGGAGGCATTCATGGGGTAAAACATCCGGCACGATACGTCGTGTTGCGGCTCGTACGTCTCGGTGGTAAACACCAGACACCCCATCCGAACAGCCCCCAAATGGCGGCTATGTTGCTGTAAAAAGGCCAGAAAAGCGGCCGTATCGGGGACCATATCATGCAGCACCTGCCGCGACCGGACCGGTACAATCAGAAACAGAATCCCGGTCGATACCTCTTCCAGTGCAAAGTCAGATAAAATATCGGTGGGAGGGATGCCCAGAAAACCGGCTACCTCAGCGGCTTCGTACCGGTTGCCAAAGGTGGGCTGTTTCTGTTCCATCCACAGCACATCTTCCTCGGCGGTGACCGGAATGGGCCCCACGCCCAGATTCAGCACCAGTTGACGGGGCTTGCCCGCAAGGAGGTGCTTACGCAGTACGTAGGCGGTACCCAGCGTAGGGTGCCCCGCAAAAGGCAACTCCTGGTCGGGCGTAAAAATGCGCACATTGGCCCCGTTTTCGCTCAGGCTGCGGGTATCAATAAAGGTTGTTTCGGCGAAGTTGATTTCGCGGGCTATGGCGAGCATGTGCTCGGTGTTCAGGTCACCCGTGTGCTCAAAAACGGCTAACTGGTTTCCCTGGTACTTTTTCTCGGCGAATACATCGACGATGTGAAAGGTATGCGGCATACAAATAGGAAGGCTCTCCGGGCAGCTGACGGTTCGTCTCTGCCGGGCCCGTCGGCAAACTACAACGCCAAATTCCAATCGCCAAAAATGGCCGGTTGAATTGGGCTGCTTTTTATCGTCGTACCGAAACGGGTCGGGTCAGGTTGGTGAGTTCGGAGAGAGCAAGCTGCACACTCGATACATTGTTGCGGTACAGGCCAGCGGCCAGGGCCACGGTCAATGCACCCATGTTGAGGGCTTTGGCCTGTTCGTCGGTAGTGTGTAGGGCGTGGGCTGCCTGATCGACGAGTTGAATCGACCGGTTTAGTATGGTTTCGAGTGATTCATTCAGGAGCAGGTACGTCCGCTCGTCGATTTCCTGCGCCCGGGTGAGCAGGCTGTTTTGGTAGGCGTTCAGGTCATAATGCTGAACGGTACTCAGTTCGGTCCAGTGGCTTGCCTGGTACACACTCAGGTTGCGCGCCATTTCGCGCCATACCTGAGCCATCTCGCTCAATTGTGTACGGGTCAGTTCGCCCATGGGTTGTCTTAGTTAAAATTCGCGGGCTGCCAGCAAGCAGGCGGGCGAATGGTAAAGACCGTGAAAAGAAGGAAAGCAAGTTAACGAACCGGCCCGGATGTGTCAATTCAGGGTAAAAACTTTCGAACGAACGGTCAACTCTTCAAACCACCGGTATTTGTTCCTTGTTTTCTGAATATGATAACTGCCCCACTTAACGTTGGCTATGCCTGTATTAACCTGAGTTTGCAGGCCGAGAAGATCACCACAACCCGGGGGATGATCAAGAAAACATTCACCGAAAAAGGCATTCAGTACGCGTCGCAGCTAGCTCTGCAAAACGTACAGGATTTGCTGAAAGTGGTCGACTGGAACCTGACGCACGGTTTCCGGCTGTTCCGCGTCACCTCCGACCTGTTTCCGTGGGCTTCGGAGTACCGAATCGGTCAGTTGCCCGACTATGTCGAGATTCGGGCCGTGCTGGAAGAAATTGGCAGCCGCCCAATCCGCCTGACGGTTCATCCCGGTCCGTTCAATCATTTGGCGGGTCAGGGCAAGGTGCTTGCCAATACCATCACCGATCTGGAATACCATTCGGAACTGTTTGATCTGATGGGCCTGACGCCCTCGCACTGGAACAAGATCAATATTCATGCGGGCGGAACCTACGGCGATAAAGCCGCTACGCTCAGCCGGTTTGCCGATAATTTCCGGAAGCTATCGGAAAACCTGCGGGCCCGGCTGACGGTTGAGAACGACGACCGGACATCGCTCTATTCGGTACGGGATTTGCTCGGCTTGCATGAGGATATTGGTATCCCGATTGTGTTCGATTATTTCCATCACTCGCTCCACCCCGACGGCCAAACCCAAGAGGAAGCGTTTCTGATGGCCTACAACACCTGGGATGTGCGGCCCGTATTTCACTACTCCGACTCGCGGCAGGAGCGCGAAGACCCCAAGGCCCGGCGCGAAGCCCATGCCGATTGGCTGTATGCCCCGGCCAATACGTACGGGAAAGAGGTTGATATTGTGTTTGAGTCGAAAATGAAAGAACTGGCCATTATGCGATTGCGGGGCGAGGACTTCGAGATGACCCCAAAACTGACCAAGCTGCTGAGTCAGCTGGGCGCTTCGGTAGACTAAGTAGGCACAAAAAAACCGGGGAGTGACTGCTCCCCGGTTCGGGTTATTTTAGACAACGGCTCAGGCTTGTTCGAGAACGGGTTTTTCCAAAGATGCAAACAACAGGTGGCGTAGGAATTCGAGTAGCTGATCGTCGTTTGTCGCGGCTTTGAAGTCGGTAAGAGAGGGCAGGTGCTGCATGAAGAATGTCTGGTAATGAGCCATTTCAACGAGTGTACTGGCCAACGACCGGGCAAACGGGTAATCGGGTTGCTGTTCAAGGATGATATCGGCAATACGGCCGCACAAATCCTTGTAAGGCTTGAAGAGTTGCTGCCGATTGTCTTCGGTGACGTGATGCGTGAGGTAAGCCTTGCTGGCCTCCCGAATCACAATGCTGTGCAGCATTTTTAGGTCGATTCCGTCGGCACCATTGCTTTCGGGAGCATCGCTCAGGTCTTTCAGGAGCAATAGGCGTAAGATCCGCTCCAGTTTTTCGTGCGGTTCTTTAAGGTTGTTGGTCTGAAAAATAAGCTGATACTCGGCCCAGCGCCAGTACCAGGCAACCAGATACACGAGCAAACGGTGTTTGTTTTCAAAATAGCGGTAAATGCTGGCTTCTTTGGTGCCAATCCTGTCGGCCAATTTCCGGAAGGTAGCATCTTCGAAACCAAGTTCACCAAATAGCGCAATGCCTTGCCGCACAATTTTGCGGCCGAGTTCTGAACTCTCCGGGTCGCGCAAAAACAAATGCTCGTTCATGCGCACGTGTACTGTATATTCCATGAATCGTTGAAATGAGCCGCTCAGCCGTAATTCGTGTAAGTAATGAACAAAAAAGGGGAAATAAAAGTTTTAATGATACGTTTGATAGTAATACTATCGAGTGCATTGTTGGACTTCTACCCTCAATTCAATTGCAAATAGGGTGTCAACCTACCTAATGAAACAATAACTATGGCATATTCCAGTAACCGGAGAGACGCAACCTTTGAAAGTCCACCCTCGCCTTTCCAGCGGTTAATGCGCTTACTCGGCAATGAAAAGCGTGATATTTGGTTTGTATATCTGTACGCAATCATTGCGGGTCTGATCAGTTTATCGCTCCCGTTAGGCATTCAGGCCGTTTTTAACTTTGTATCCAGTGGCACTGTTTTCAATTCAATTTACCTGCTTATCGGGCTTGTTATAGTTGGGGTAGTCTTGGTTGGGTTGTTGCAGATCGGGCAGATGACGCTGGTAGAAGTGCTGCAACAACGGATTTTTGCCAAGGCCGCGTTTGAGTTTACGTACCGGCTTCCCCGCATTCAACCCGAAGCGTTGAGCCCCTATTACCCGCCCGAGTTGATGAACCGGTTTTTCGATATCATCACCGTACAGAAATCACTCCCCAAGCTGCTCATCGACATCACGGCTGCGGCCATTCAGGTGGTGTTGGGGCTTATTCTGCTGTCGTTTTACCACCCGGTGTTCATTGTTTTTGGGGCTCTTACAGCTTCCATGATCGCCTTTGTGGTGTGGATCTATGGTAATCGGGGCATCGAGACCAGCCTCAACGAATCGAAGTATAAGTATAAGGTCGCGGCCTGGCTCGAAGAACTGGCCCGCGACCTGACCGCCTACCGGCGCGAAGCTGACTCGCTCGAAGCCATCGACAAAATGGACGACCTGGTGTCGAACTACCTCAAGTACCGTAATGAACACTACGGTGTATTGAAGCGTTTTTTCTATAATGCCGTGGCTTTCAAAACCATTATCACGGGTGGCCTGCTCGTTTTGGGTACCGCGTTGGTGGTTGAGCGCCAGATGACCCTCGGTCAGTTTGTAGCCGCCGAGCTGGTGATCGTCTTGATTACAGGCTCGGTAGAAAAGCTGATTATGAGCATTGAAACGTATTTTGACTTACTCACCGGTTTGGAAAAATTGGGTAGTGTAACCGACCTGCCCCTTGAAACGGATACCACACATGCTTAACCTATCAAAACAACGTGTCGACGAACAGCTCTGGAAGCATTATCCGCTTCGGACGCTCCGGTCGTTGCCCGAATTGAATACGTCCCGCCGACTCGGACGCGTCATGATTGGCATTCTGATCGGCGTTGTGATTCTCTTGTTTTTACCCTGGCAGCAAAATATCACGGGCGACGGTAGCCTGACCGCCCTGACCCCGCAAGACCGCCCACAAACTGTACAAAACGCCATTGCCGGCCGGATTGAGCGCTGGGCTGTGGCCGAAGGTGACAAGGTTCGGCGGGGCGATACGCTGCTCGTAATCTCCGAAATTAAAGACGAGTACTTTGACCCAAACCTACCCCTGCGGCTCTCAGAGCAGCTCGATGCCAAGCGGGGAAGTATGGATGCTACCGACGCCAAAATTCAGGCTCTCGACGGACAAATGGCGGCTCTGAAAGCCGGGCTTGAGGTCAAACTGGCGTCGGCAAAAAATAAGGTAAAACAGGCTCGTTTTAAAGTCGTTAGCGATAGTACCGATCTGATTGCCGTTCGGAATTTTTACCAGACAGCCCGCGTGCGGCTCGACCGCTACGAGGAGGCTCACCGCAACGGGCTTATCTCGTTGACTGATCTGGAAACCCGGCGGCTCAAATTTGCCGAAGATCAGGCCAAAGTAGTGGCTCAGGAAAATAAGCTGAACGTGGCGCGGCAGGAACTGGCCAATGCCCGGCTCGACCTGACCGAAATTCAGGCCGATTATTCGGAAAAAATGGCTAAGTCGCTCTCCGACCGGAGTTCGGCTGTTTCGTACCGGGCCGATGCCATGGGTGAGGTTTCCAAGCTGCGAAACAAAATCAGCAGTGTGGATGTCCGGCGGGGGCTGTACATTATCCGGGCTCCGCAGGATGGCTACGTAGTGAAGGCGCTCAAAGCGGGTATTGGCGAAACCATCAAGGAAGGCGAATCTATTGCGACGCTGCAACCCGATAAGCCTTCGCTGGCGGTAGAGTTGTATGTACGCGCTATGGACGTGCCCCTTATCACGCCGGGCCGTAAAGTGCGGCTTCAGTTTGATGGCTGGCCGGCCGTGCAGTTTTCGGGCTGGCCTACCGTGGCTGTAGGTACGTTTGGTGGTCAGGTGGCCGTGGTCGATGCTGTGAGCAGTACCAACGGTAAGTACCGGCTGCTCGTACGCCCCGACAATGGAGATCAAGCCTGGCCTCCGCAACTTCGGCAGGGGTCGGGTGTGTACGGGTGGGTGATGCTCGACGATGTGCCCATCTGGTACGAAATCTGGCGGCAGCTCAACGGATTCCCACCGAGCCTGAAAGCTGAACCTGAGCCTACGGAGGGGGCCAAAAAATGACCGGCTGGTGTATGTGCCGACTTCAAAAGTCGGCCTGGATGTACGGGTTGGGTTGGCTGGTTCTTAGTTTCCTGCTGACTCTGCCGCTGCAAGCGCAGGATACCACGCGCGCACGGGTGTTTGCGTTCAGTGATCTGGCCGATTTTATCATGGCCAACCACCCTTTGGTGCGGCAGGCTAACCTCTTACCCGAATCGGCCCGGCAGGAGCTCTTGCAGGCTCGGGGCTTTTTCGACCCGAAACTTAGCTCGGGTTTTGGCCGGAAGGAGTTTGGTGAGCCGGGTAAGCCGGGGTCACTGTATTATAACAATTGGGCCAACGAACTGAAAGTGCCCGTGTGGCTGGGTGGGGCAGATTTTAAGCTGACCTACGACCGTTTTACGGGGGCGCGCGTCAACCCGGAGCTCCGAACGCCCGAATCGGGGTTGCTGGGTGTGGGAGTGAGTATCCCGATCGGGCAGGGCTTGCTGATCGATTCCCGGCGGGCCACCCTCCGGCAGGCACAACTGTTGCCCTCGCTCGCCGAGGCCGACCGCGTGAAAGAGATCAACAAAATCTGGCTCAATGCCGCTAAGGAGTACTGGAACTGGTATTTGGCTCAGCGACAGGTTGATTTGTTGCGCGAGGGTTTTCAACTGGCCGACACCCGGGCGCGGGCCGTTAAGCAGCGCGTGGTGATTGGCGATGCAGCCGCCATCGACTCGGTCGAGGCAACCATAACGGTGCAGGATCGGCAGGTGCAACTGGAGCAGTCGCTGGTGAATTTGCAGAATGCCCGCCTGATTTTGTCGACCTTTCTCTGGAACGAAGCCGGTCAGCCGGTAGAGTTGCCCGATTTGGCCGTGCCGCAGGTAGCGCAGGATGGCCTCGTTGATGAGTCGCTGTTCCAGTTGCTGGGACAACGGGCCGCCGAGTCGCACCCCGAACTACTATCGCTCGACCTGAAAATCCGGCAACAGCGCATTGAAGAGCAATTCCGTCGGTCGCTGCTACAGCCGCAGTTCAGCGTATCGGGGCAGTTGTTAAGTCAGGCCAATATGGCTACGCCCGAAATGCGTGACATGTACGGATTTGGGCTGAATAACTACAAAGTGGGCGTCGACTTTGCCCTGCCGCTGTTTCTGCGGAAAGAGCGGGGTAAACTGCGGCAGGTGCAGATCAAAACCCAGCAGTTGCAATGGGACCGTACCCAAACCGGCCGTGATGTGCAAAATGGGGTAAACACGGCGTACAACGAAATCAAGGCCCTGAACCGGCAGTTGACCCTGCAACAACAGGCGGTGCAAAATCAACTCCGGTTGTTGCAGGCTGAGCAGCAGCGATTTGATCTGGGCGAGAGCTCCTTGTTCCTGGTCAACACCCGTGAAACCAAGCTCATCGACATGCAAATCAAGCTGGAAGAGCTGAAAAGTAAATACCAGAAAGCGGTGGCTCAGCTGTACTACGCAGCCGGTGTTCGCAGCTAAATCATATCCTTGACGGATTCCGAACGAAGCCGCAGTGTATTTGGCTTCGTTCGGAACCAACTCCCATTTAATTCACGCTTCATCAATCTGCCGTATGAACTTTATTCTATGGGGGGCTCTGCTGTGCCTGGTGGTCTCGGCTCCCGTACCGAATCCAGAAGTAAACCCGCTGTTCGAACGGCGCGACCACGGGACTTACATTGAGGAAATTACTTTTCTGAACAAACGGCGAGAGGTAGCCGTAGTACGCACGTTTACACCGTCGGGCTTCCGAATTGCCGAAGAGCACTATGTCAATTATGATCAGGGCATCAAGCACGGCATTACCCGGTCGTGGTATCTGAACGGGCAGACCTATTGGTCGTGCGATTACAAAAACGGCGAGATGCACGGCCCCCTGTTGGTGTACTACCCAGACGGCTCAACCAAGCGCCGGGCTTACTACAAATGGGGGGCACAGCGCGAGAGCAAATGTTTTGACCGGGATGGGCAACCACTTCTGTGCGACGACTTTACCAAACCAGCAGGTATTGCCATGACCGAGGCCGAATTTCTGGCAACGCTCAAGGCCGAACTCCGAAAAGGGGCTTTCGAGTCGACCAATCTGGATCGGTACGTGTCGGTCCTGGGTATCATCGAAGCCGATGGCCGACTGACCAACCTGAGTGTCAGCGCCCCTGACGATGACCTGGGCGAGGTGCTAAAAACGGCCGTGAAGCAGATTCCGTATTGGAAACCTGCTACGGTTGATGGTAATCCCGTGCCGGGGCACTACTACGTGTCGTTGCTGATACGCAGCCGGGAGGTGTACCTGAGCAAATAGATAGTTCAGGTCAGACGTTCTTCCGGCGGAGTTCTTTCACCTCAAATTCAAACGATAGGTCGTTCATGCACTTAAAATGCCCTAGTGGGCATTTAGCGTAACCAATTTTGGAGCACGGCCGGCACGAGAGGTCGTTGTTTTCGAGTATGGCGTAAGGGGTCTTGTACGGAAACATGCCAAACAAGGGCGTGGTGTTGCCCCAGATCGAGTACACCTTTTTTTTCAGGGCCGACGCAATGTGCATCAGCCCAGTATCGTGGCTAAACACCACCCGCGCCTGTTGCAGCAGCGAGGCCGACTGGTTGAGGTTGTATTTGCCGCAGGCGTTGTAAATCAGTTTGGAGCCCAGCGCCTGTTCAATTTCAGTCCCGGCGGCTGCGTCCTCTTTACCGCCCAGCAGCACAATCGGGTAATCAATTTTGCGGCATAACTCAATCATGCGCGGCACCGGCAGCTTCTTGGTATTGTGCTGCCCGCCGATGGCGTAGGCCACGTAATGTGGGCGGTGCGTAGCCGGGAGCCAGTCGGGCTCAACCTGATCGCGGTAGGGAATAAAGTAATCGAGACCCTGTTCGTCGTTAATCACGCCGAAGGTGTGTAGGGTAGCCATGTACCGATCCACAATGTGCACGGGTGGCATGGTGTTTACCTTCCAGCGGGTCAGGAGCCACTTTCGGGTGTTGAGTTTATCGAAGCTGAACGACCGGATGGATGGGCGGGCCAGCTTGAGTCGCAGTTTGATAATCGACGTGCGCAGGTTGTGGTGCAGGTCGATGATGTAGTCGAACTGCTCGGCGTTGAGCTGCCCAATGAGCGTATTCAACGACCCCTCGAGGAGGTGTGTCTGATCAATGTACGGATTATGCTCAAGCAGTCCTGCAAACGACTTTTTGGTGCAGAAATGCACCTCTGCATTGGGCACTTGCTGTTTGAGGCAGCGCACAACGGGGGTGGTCAACACAATGTCGCCGATCGACGAAAATCGGAGTATCAGAAACTTGGGCATATTGGCACAAAGATACGGCTAATACTTCCAGAATCGCGGGGTAATCTGCGTCCGGAAAGGGCTTTCTACGCAACGGGAGCAGGGCGTGAGCGGTCCCGGAGGCACAATGGGTACAATGCGGGTGTCGGGGGTATCGGGGGCCTTACTGCGGTCCACAAACGTCGCTTTGAGCGAAACGCTCGACGCGCCAAAAAAGCCGAACGCCAGCTCCCCGGTGCGGTTGGTGCAGGTTATGTTGCCTTTCAGCGGTACGGGCGTCGCGTCGAAAATACCGCCGTTATTCTGCGTTAGTTGCGATACCGTGTTCCAGTACTGGTAGGCATCGGGCGTGAGCGATTCCTGCTCAACCTCCACATAATACCGGCTTGTGCTGTTGTACGGAATCCGCATAATGGGTTGCCGGGCTATTTTGTTGCCGTTGATTCGGGTGTCGGCACCGGTATTATTGCAACCGTAGCACTGTTCAATATCCCAGCAGGTTTCGCAGCAGTAAAAGCCATAAATCACGGTGCTGGGGCCTTGCTGTACCTCATTGGTTCGGCAATAGTTAATCAGCTCGTAATGCTTCCAGCGCCAGCGGTAATAGTCGCCGGGGGTAGCCGGGTCTTTGGTATCAATGTACAGGTCGAATCCTTTATTGACAGTTTGGCTACTCACACCCGGTTTACGCGAGTACTCGTAGTACAGCGTGTCGATGGGCGGCACGGCCCGCATCAGCTGAGGGGTCGACTGGTACTGTCGGCCGTCGGTGGTCTGGACAAAAAGCGTGTACGTCCGGCCGACCTGCCCTTTCCAGTTCGCATCAACGGGCTGGTAGTTGCCCCCCGTGCTCTCGCGATAGCTGATGCGCTGCCCCCGGTCGTCGGTCACGTAGACGGTGGCTTTGGTCACCAGAAAATTAAGCCCCGTTACGGTATAATCAGTGGTGAGCGTGAGGTTGATACCGCTGCGTCCCGGCTGGTCGGTCACGTTGCCGTCGACCACCAGTTTGCTATCGAGCGACTGGGTGTCGGGGTTGTAAGGCGTCACGCATGAAAACGCCAGCCAGAGTAGCACAAACGATAGATAGTGTAAAACCTTCATGGGTAAACGGAGTGTCTGGACCCGATTGGCCGGTTAAAATTTGAAATTGTACGTGAGCGACGGAATCGGCGACGCAAAAATCGACAGCTTGTAGGCGTCGCTCATGGAGCTGGACCGGAGCTTGTAAAACACCGAGTACGCGTTTTTGCGGCCGTACAGGTTGTACACCGAAAATACCCAACTGTACCAGAATCGGCCCGGCTTGTCGGGGTCTTTCTCCCAGGTCAACGAGAGGTCGAGCCGGTGGTAATCGGGAATCCGCTGCTGATTTCGGTCGAGGTAAATCGGAATGGCAATGCCGTTGATCCGGGCTTTACCGTAGGGGGCCGTTACGGGGCGACCGGTGCTGTAAGTGAAGTTAAACGAGGCATTGAACTTGCGCGAAGGTCGGTAAATAGCCACCAGGTTGACGGAGTGAGGCTTGTCGAAATTCGCCGGGAACCAGTTGCCATTGTTTACCTGCTCGCCCGCGTACGGCCCGTTGATGAGCAGCAAGCTACGCGAATAGGCGTAACTGGCCCAGCCGGTCAGAAACCCGTTGTTTTTACGGAGCATCAGCTCGGCCCCGTAGGCTTTGCCCTCGCCCTGCAACAGCTCGGTTTCGGGAGTTGGGTTGAGTAATAGCCGGGCCCCGTCGCGGTAGTCGATGGCGTCCCGAATACGCCGGTAGTACACCTCGCCCGATAGTTCGTAGGTGTTGGCCTGGAGGTTCAGAAAGTACCCGGCCGAGAGCTGATCGGCAATCTGGGGCCGAATGTTGGCGTCGCTCAGTTTCCAGCGAGAGGTGGGCAGAGCCGCCTGGGTGTTGGTGATCAGGTGCAGAAACTGCTGCATCCGCGTGTACGACACCTTAACCGATTGCTCCGGTTTAGGTGCCCACCGCAGGGCCAGGCGGGGTTCAAGCCCGCCGTAGGTCTGGGCCACGGTACCCCGCCCAAATACCGTTTGTCCAATCACGTTGTCGGGCAGGCGTGGCCCCTCGGGGTTATACGTTTGCACGGTGCCCGGCCCCAGATTGAAAAATCGGGTGTACCGCAAGCCAGCCAGGATAGAGAACTTGTCGGTGGGTCGAAATTCGTCTTCCACAAACAGGGCTGCTTCAAGGGCCTGCTCGGTAGGTAGCGTAAGCGGCAACTGACTCGATAGGGGCCCCGGCGTGAGTGTGTTGGGCGAAAGCCCGTAGTGTGTGGCAACAAGCCCCCCCGAGAGCCGGTGCTGCCCCTGCTGGTAGTCGGCTTCGACCTTGCCAATGCTGGTCAGAAGCGTTGACTGGAGCCGGAACGCGCTCGCCGAATCAGGTACCGACAGGGCGGCCGCGTACCGGGCCACTACGCCCGTTGTGGTCAGATTGAACGCATCGGAAAAGGCGTGGTTCCACTTGAGCGAGGCATTGGTGATCTGGTAGTCGAAGTCGGTGCGCGATGAGCGGACACCGATTGAGATAAGGGAGTCGGACGGAAACCGAATTCGGTCGTTGCTGGCGTAGCCCGATAGCCAGATCGTGTTCTTTTCGTTGGGTAGAAACTTAACTTTGGTGGTCAGGTCGTAGAAGTTGGCGCGGGTGTCGCGGATGTTGGCGGGCCCGAGCTGAAACAGAAAATTATTGGCCGAAAGCCGCCCATCGGCCAGAAACGAAAGTTTACGTGAACCAATCGGCCCTTCTACCCCTAACCGACTCGATACCAGACCTAACCCACCACTGACGGTAAGCCGCTCGGTTTCGGGTTCTTTGGTCCGCACATCCAGCACCGACGAAATACGGCCACCGTACCGGGCCGGCAGCGAGCCTTTTTGCAAGGTTACGTCGCGTACGGCATCGGGGTTGAACACCGAGAAAAAGCCCATCAGGTGTGAGGAGTTATACACCGGTGCATCGTCCAGCAACACCAGATTCTGGTCCACACTTCCCCCGCGTACGTTGATGCCCGTAGCGCCTTCGCCCACGGTAGTTACGCCCGGCAGCAACAGCAGGCTCCGCACCACATCGACCTCACCCATGAGGGCAGGCATCCGTTTGATGTTGCGGATAGCTAACTGATTGACCCCCATTTCCACTTTTTTGACGTTTCGGTCGGCCGATTCTGTTTTGACCGTTACCTCGTTGAGCAGCTTGGTGTCTACATCGAGGTTCACGTCGTTGGCTAACTGGCTCGGGGGAATCTTGATGGTCTGCGTTTTCCGCAGATACCCGACCGACGAAAACGTGACCGTGTAAGTGCCCGCTGGCAACGAGACGAGGTAGTACCCATCACGGTCGGTAGAAACCCCCTTCCGGATCTCCTGCACAAACACGTTGACCCCTGAAATGGGGGTATTTGTGGCCGTTTCGCGCACGTAACCGGCAATGGCCAAGGTGGTTTGCTGCGCGTGGACCCCGGTCAGGCTGGTCAGCAAGAACCATAAGAAAGCCAGTTGCCAGACAAAGCGTTGGCAAAAAACAGGTAAACGGTGCGGCATAGGTTGGGGTAGGTTTAAGAAAACGCAAACATAAACAAATCCCGGTGGTGCACCACCGGGATTTGTTCAAAGAAATACAAAAGCCGTATTTGTTTACTCATTTGGCACTCAGGAGCCTGACTCACCCAGGGGGTGGGCGAGCAGAACCCGCAACGCCCCCGGCCTGATTCGGGCGTCGACCTGCGTGATGCGGCCCCGGTATTCGCCGTCGACCTGAAAATAGGCTTTCCGGCGGGTGCTGATCTGTACGGATTGAGCTTCGATAATTTCGGTTTTCTGGGGGTCGAACGGCCGGAATCGCCAGAACATTTTCATGAACTCGATCCACGAAAACTGCCGCAACAAAACCACCTCAAACTGTCCGTCGGCCATGTCGCCATCGGGATTGAGCACGGCACCGGTGCCGTACATACGTGCGTTAGCCAGCGCAATCATCTCGGCCGAACGGCTTATTTCTTTCTCAGGGGTGCAGATAGTGACGTGCAGTACCCGCTTGCGCAGCAGCACCCGAACCACGCCCCGGGCGTAGCCGAGCATACCGCGCCAGTTGTTTTGCTGGTAGTATTTGATGAGCTGAGCGTTGAGGCCAATGTCGCTCAGGTGCAGGCATAATTCGCCGTTTACCTCAATAACATCAATGGGCTGTTCGAGGCTACCCGTGGCCACTGCGAGGGCTTCGGTTAAGTCGGTAGGGAGGCCCAGTTCACGGGCGAGCCCATTGGCCGAGCCGGTGGGTAAGATTCCAAGCGGGAGGTTGTGCCGGAGGGCTACTTCGGCCACGAGTTTAATGGTACCGTCGCCCCCCATAGCTACCAACCGGTCAGGTTTGGTTTGGGCAACCCGTTCCTCTATGTGTTTGCCATCGGCCGTGCCGGTGAGCATCAGAATAGTAAGCTCGGTTTCGTGCGCCTGGCAAAAAGCCCGAATTTGTTCAATAGACTCGGTTTTGTCGGTTCCTCCCGACGCAGGATTAACGGCAACTAACAGTTTGAGGGGCATGGTGGTTGAGCAAGTATGGAACAGACAGCAAAACAAAACTCAACGGATAAACCCAAACGAGCCCAATCTGGCCATTGGAAAGATACTTTTTTATCGTGGATGCGGCTCACGCAGGGCCCCATTGTGCGGGTGTACCGGGGCTTTGGTAGCCAAACGCACCAGGTAGTGCAGGGTCATGTGTTTGCCAGAGGGCCCATGCCGCGCCGTTCGTACAGCCCCAATGTCTGGACCAATACGCTCGCACTGCTCCGGCTGTTTATGGTAAAACCCATGCCCGGCGTGACGGTTCGGCTGGCGGGTACCGATCAGGTCACGACAACCGACGCGGATGGCTTTTTCCGGTTCGATTACCCGGTTGAGCGAGCACCCGAATATGGCTGGAACCCGGTTGCCGTTGAATTGGTCGCCGACCAGACACCCCACGCGGCCGTTTTGGCTACCGGACGCGGCCGGGTGCTTATTCCGCACCCAACCCAGTATGGCTTTATTTCGGACATCGACGACACGTTTCTGATTTCACATTCGGCCACGATCTGGAAACGGCTGCAGGTTTTACTGACCGAAAACGCCCAAAGTCGCGACCCGTTTGAGGGGGTGGTCAATCACTATCAGTTTCTGGCTAACGTTTGTTCGGGCGAGGAGCGCCCCAATCCGTTCTTTTACGTATCGAGCAGCGAGTGGAATCTGTATGATTATATTCTGACATTTTCGGAAGAGCACCAACTACCTGAGGGGGTGTATCTGCTGGGCCAGCTAAAGCAGCTATCGCAGCTCTGGAAAACTGGTCAGGGCAAACATTTTACCAAGCTCGACCGGATAGCCCGGATTCTGACGGCGTTCCCCGACCAGCAGTTTGTGTTGCTCGGCGATGATACCCAGGCCGACCCAACTATTTACCGCGATGTGGTGAAGCACTACCCCGGCCAGATCCGGGCGGTTTATCTGCGGCAGGTGCATACCCCGCACCACGGCCGCACGCAGGCCATTGTCGACGAAATTCAGGCGGCTGGTGTGCCGTGTTGTTACTTCAAACACAGTTCCGACGCCCTCAGCCACTCGAAAGACGAACTGACGAAGTAAGTGGCCGGAAACGATACCCGACCACCTGCTTCGCAAACAGACTAAAATCCTTTTGCCTGCCGACGTTTGGCGAGGTAGTCGACTATTTCGTCGAGCGTCAGGGCGTTGAACGTCATGGTTTTCAGCAGTCCGCCTTTGCGCCCAACGGCCACGCCATAGTGCATGTCGAGGAGGCCCGCCGTGCTGTGGGCGTCGGGGTTGATACTGAGCATCACACCTTGTTGCTGCGCGTAGTCGATCCAGCGCCAGTCGATGTCGAGCCGGTAAGGGCTGGCGTTGATCTCAATCACCACCTGATGCTCGGCACAGGCGTCGATAATGGCCTTGTGATCAATCGGGTACCCTTCGCGGGCCAGCAGTAGCCGGCCGGTGGGGTGCCCCAGAATCGTTGTGTACGGGTTTTCGATAGCTTTGAGCAAACGTGCCGTGGCCTTCTCTTTGGTCATGGTAAGCGTTTGGTGCACCGATGCCACCACGTAATCGAACGAGGCCAGTACCTCGGGCGTATAATCGAGCGAACCGTCGCCCAGAATATCCGACTCAATGCCTTTCAGAATCCGAAACCCGGTCCCGAAACCCGCGTTGAGTGCTTCAATCTCACGGTGCTGTTCGGCCACCCGTTCGGGCCGCAGCCCCTGCGCGTACGAGGCCGTTTGCGAGTGGTCGGCAATGCCAAAGTAGCTCAGCCCCAATGATTGGGCATAGCCTGCCATCTCGGCCAGCGTGTGTTTTCCGTCCGACCAGGTACTGTGGTTGTGCAGCGTGCCGCGCAGATCGTCCCAGGTGACCAGTTCGTCGGGGTGGTGCCGCGAGGCCCATTGGTAGGCAAATTGGTCTTCGCGCATTTCGGGTACTACATACGGCAGACCGGCGCGTTCGTAGATGGCTTCGTCGGTAGGCGAGGGGGCCGTGAGGGCGGCCTGTAGGAGGGTCATACCAGTGGGCCCTATTTGCTCTAAATGAGCCTCGGCGGCTGTTTCGATAAAGAGCCGACGGGGTAACTGCCCTTCGGGTACGAGTTTGATTTCGATACCTACGTCGGTTCCGCTCAGTTGGCCCCGCCACACAAACGGCGACGATTGGCTATCGTTGCGGGTGAGCATCGGCAACTGATCAATCTGATTCATGGCCCCGATCACGTCGGCGGTTTCGATCAAAAGCTGAACGGTGTCTACTTCCTGTGCCTGCCGCCGTACCTGCCCGCTTATCTCGACCGACGGAAATACCGGCTTAAGTTCATCGTGCAACACCTGCGCGAACATCCGGGCCTTGTCCATTCGGACCTTGCCGGCCTGACTCTGCAAAAACTCCAGCGAGGCCAGGATTTTCTCCTGTGTAGCCGCCCCGAAGCCTTTTATTTTGGCAACTTGCCCGTTTTCGGCGGCCATTTGCAGGTCGCGGATGTTATCGATACCCAGTTCGGTCCAGAGAACCCGGATCTTTTTGGCCCCCAGCCCTTTGATCCGAAACATGGCCAGAACGCCCTCCGGCGTGCGGGCCAGCAGTTCGTTGAGGTCGGTGAGCTGCCCCGTATCAACAATCTCGCGAATACGCGAGGCAATCGATTTGCCAATACCCTGAATCTGGGTCAGCTCGGCAATGGGCAATTGGGTAATGTCGTCTTGGAGTTTGTCGATGTTAAAAGCCGCCGACGAGAACGTCCGAATCCGAAACGGGTCTTCGTTGTGGAGTTCCATCAGGCGGGCGGTCTGTTCAAACAGATCGACTATATCGGCATTTGTCATGGGAAAGCGTAAGAAATATCGTATTGCAAGTTAGGCAGTTCGGGGGGAATGAGAGTCCGGTTGTCAGAACAATCGACGGATGAGCGAAATAAGCAGGTTGAGCAAAATACTGGCCACAATGCAGGTGACAACCGGAAAGTAAAATCCCCCGCCGTTTTTGCCTTCGATCCGAATGTCGCCCGGCAACCGGCCGGGAATTAACCACGTAGGCCACCGGTCGCCTACAAAGTAGACCACCGCACCCACAACCAGGAGTGCGGCCCCGATGATAATAAGGTATTTACCAAGCCAGGTGTTCATGGGAGGTTCGTTGTGTTTCGAGCGTATGGGTTTGGATGCGGGAGTCTACTCCAGAAAAAAGGGGGTTTATCCCGCACAGGGGGGAGTTTGTCGGAAAGTAAAAGGCCCCGGCTGAGAGGTACTTTACCTTTGACTCATCAACCAACGCACTGCTAATCTCGTCATGCAACCGACTCCTAACACACCTGCCAACCGTAACCCGTACTTGTGGGAACAAGCAAAAAAACGAGTTGAGTTCAAACAACACCTCCGTACCTACGTATTGATCAATGCTGCTGTTTGGACTATTTATCTGGCCCTGACATTTTTTGTCGACCGCCGGATTGGCCGCTTTCCATGGCCGGTGTTTATGACATTTGGGTGGGGGATTGGTCTTGTGTCTCATTACCTGTCTGTATACTGGCAGGGCAACGGCTCAGACCCCATTGAGCGCGAGTACCAACGGCTTCAGCAGAGCCAATAGATCTCGGACCACCCCCCGGCCCCCTCCTGAGTTCAGGAGGGGGAGGTGTAACAGTCATGCTACGTCTCATTTCAATCCCATTAGTTAGTCAAGATTGACGTTTTCATCACCCCCTCCTGAGTTCAGGAGGGGGCCGGGGGGTGGTCCGGTAGTTACCTCACACCCTAGGTGTAATCAAGTAGTACACGCAGGTCGTGACAAAATCGCGCAGATACGGGATTTTGCTGATGATTGGGTACTGCTCGCGGGGCTTCAGCTTGAACTTGAACTCGTAAATCGGATTGATGAGGTAGTGCTTTTTGTTCGTAATCCGGTAGCCGGTCCGGCGGGTAATCCGCTCGAAACGCTCAATCGAAATGCCCGTTTCCTTGATTTCGATTAGCCCTTTTGGGCGTTCGCCAAAGGCCTTCAGAATGCCCACGTACAGGGGCATGGGTAACAGGTGAAAGTAGGGTAACTTCGACAGGAACTTGCTGTGCAGAATCTGCTGATGCCCGCCAAACGGCATTTGCCAGGGTGGAAACCCGAAATAAATGGAGCCGCCCGGTTTCAGAAACGTCTTGAGCAACGCCAGGCATTTCTCCTGATCGTAAATGTGCTCGATCACGTCTTTCAGCACAATGAGGTCGAAGGGGCCACCCAGTTCGCTCAGTACGTCGGTATCGTAAATATTCTTGACAAAGAACTGCGCCCGCCCGGCGGCAATATCGTCGGCCATCATGGCGCGGGCCACGTTTACCTTCGGTTCTTCCAGTTCGACACCCACACCGTAGCACCCCCGGTCGACAAATGCCTTGAGGACACCGCCTTCGCCTGAGCCCACTTCGAGCACCCGACAGCCGGGCTTGAGCGGGGTAGCGGCTTCGATAAACGGAATCACGTACCGGGTGGTGTTCAGGGTCTGATGCTGGAAATAAAGCGCCCGGTCTTTATGAAATTCAAACATGAGAAGTAGGGTGTAGTGGCAGTAGGTAGTGGCAGTCGGCACTGGAAGTAGCTTATGTGCTTTTTGGGCCTTCGTGTGTAAGTGACTGCCCACTGCCTACTGCCACTGCCCACTGCCCACTGCTTGTTTTAAATAGCTACCGGTGCTTTAATGGCGGGATGAGGGTTGTAGTTTTCGAGAGTGAAATCGGCGTACGTAAAATCAAAAATCGACGTTACGGCCGGGTTCAGGCGCATGGTAGGCAACGGCCGGAACTCGCGGGCAAGTTGGGTTTCTACCTGTTCTAGGTGGTTGAGGTACAGGTGGGTATCGCCCCCGGTCCAGATAAACTCATGAGCTTCGTAACCGCATTCCTGCGCTACCATCATGGTGAGTAGGGCGTATGAGGCAATGTTGAACGGCACACCCAGAAACACGTCGGCACTGCGCTGATACAACTGGCACGAGAGCTTACCATCGGCTACATAGAACTGAAACAGGGCATGACAGGGGGGGAGGGCCATGTTAGGCACATCGGCCGGATTCCAGGCCGAGACCATCATCCGGCGCGAATCGGGAGAACGTTTGAGTTGATTCAGCACGTCCTGTAACTGATCAATCACCCGCCCGTCGGTAGCGGCCCAGCTTCGCCACTGTTTGCCGTAAACGGGGCCAAGGTCGCCGTTTTCGTCGGCCCATTCATCCCAGATACTAACGCCATTATCTTTCAGGTACTTAATATTCGTCTCGCCCTTAATGAACCACAGCAATTCGTGAATAATCGACTTGGTATGCACTTTTTTGGTGGTCAGCAGGGGGAAACCCTCCCGTAGATCGAACCGCATCTGATACCCAAAAACGCTGATAGTACCGGTGCCCGTCCGGTCGGTTTTGCGGGTTCCGTTGGCCAGAATGTGCCGCAGTAAATCGTGATATTGTTGCATGAGGTAGAGCCGAGAAGCAAACGAATCGCCAAAATTCGCACGAATCTACCACAAAAAAAACCTGGCGCGCCAGGCAGAGATAACTCTACCCGGCGCGCCAGATTCATTCAAGACAGTGACATTAAACCTGTGCTTTTTTCTTCATGCAGCAGCTCGACGAGCCCATCTTTTCGCAGTGTTCGCTTTTCGCTTTGGCTCTTGCCTTCGCTTTTTTGCCTTTGAAGGCCGGTCCGGCCATCGCTACGGTCGATAGGGTAGTGAGCAGGGCGAGGCCCATCCATACTTTTTTCATGGCAGTTGTGTTTACTTTGTTTCTTAGCAATAACCTATTTTTTCGGAAATTATTGCAAACACAATGCCAACGGCGTATCCATGCGGCTTAAGCCAGTTCAATGGCGTATGTAATCTCGGCTGTGGGCCGCAGTTGGGCCGTAGCCGAGCAATATTTATCCATCGACAGGTCAACGGCGCGCTTCACACGGTCGGGGTCGAGGTTGCCTTTGAGCTTGTACGTAATATGAATTTTCTGGAACGGCGCGGGTGTGGCTCCTTTTTCGCGCAACCCCTCAACCGAAAGCCGGAAATCGTCGATTACCTGCCGCTGCTTGTTCAGAATCATAATCACATCAATGGCGCTACATGATGCCAGCCCCATCAGCAACATCTCCATAGGGCGGGCGCCAAGGTTGTGTCCACCAATGTCGGTGGCTCCGTCGATATGCAGGGCTACGCCCGACGTGCCGGTGGCTTCGAAATGGAATGCATCGTCGACGCGCACTAACTCAACCGTCATGGCGTTGTAAGCAGGTGTTGTCTCAACGGGTTGGGAATCAACCATAGTGCTAAATTGGTTTTGTGGGTATACGTGATTAACTTCACTTAAAATTAGCCGCCATGTCCGAGAAATTTTCAGAAGACCTCTTTGACATCAAAAACGACCGCCGACTGAGCGTGTACCTGTATCGTGCCGGGTTTGGTTGTTGGCTGCTGTATATTGTATCCGGGGCTCGGTTTCTGCACGAGCTGACCATGTACCGAACAGATTTCGGGATCTTCTCGTTCTTTCTGATGGTCATGGGCCTCTCGACCTCAATGGTGTACGATTACCACCATAACCCCACCGAGTTTGATACCAAAAAGAAGTGGCTCATTATCAGCTATATGGTTTTGGCCGGGCTGGTGTACATCTTCATCGTGCGCAATCAGCCTATCGATCTGCTGCGTACGTTTCACTTCTGAGCCTACTCTGGCGGATTGGTGTCGCTCTTGCTGCTCCGCATCACGCTTGTAATCTCGTTTAGCTTCTCCATTTTCTGCACAAAATCGCCCTTGAGCCGATTGCGTATAGCCGTCAGGTTATCGAGGGTTTCCTGCAAACTGTCGGGCAGAATATCTTCCAGTACCTCGCGGAATCGCTTGGCAAACGTAGGGGACTTTCCGTTGGTCGAAATGGCAATTTTCAAGTCGCCTTTGCGCACGACCGAACTGAGGTAAAAATCGCACAAGTCGGGTGTATCGGCCACGTTGACCAGAATTTTCCGGGCCTTGCAGTCTTGTTGTACCTGCCGGTTTACCCCTTTGTCGTTGGTGCCAACAATGACCAGATCTCGGCCGCCCAGGTGTTCTGGCTTGTACGCTTCCGCAATCAGGGTGATGTTCGGGTGCTGCCCGGCCAATGTCCGAATCTCGTCCCGAATTTCGGGGGCGACGAGCGTAATGGGCGCATCGGCATCGGCGTTGAGTAGAGCAGTGAGTTTTTCGAGCCCTACGTAACCCCCGCCCACAACGAGCGTTTGCAACTGGCTAATTTTGATAAAAACAGGGAAGAGGGTATTCATGACGCAAAGGTCGACAGTTTGCGACCAATGGCAAAGGGTGAATTAGGGTGAGTCGGCCTCCAAGAGTTCTTAATCAAGTGAAGATGAAATGTATAATGTACAATGAGTAATGATTTAATACGCTGATTGTCAGGGGTTGATTATTCATTCTGCACTGTACACTATACATTTTAACTTAAAACTTAAGCCCAACATTGAGTCCCACAATTCGGCGTTTGGTGTTGCTGACTTCTTTTAGCACATCCTCAAAACCGTGCTGATACACCAGATCCAGAAATAGTGGCCCTGCATCGAAGCCCAGATTGGCCAGCCCCATGATGGTGGATCGGCGGAAATCGCCCCGTTCAAAGTTGAAATCATTGTTGCGAACACCCGTTGGCGCGGCATACTGAGCCCCTACCTGAAGCCGCACGGCCGACACTCCGCGGGGCGATTGCGCCAGTTTGATCCCAACGTAAACGGGCACGTGGATGTACCGCTGATCAATATTGCCCGTAATATCTTCCAGATTCGCGCCGTCGCCTTTTTGGTAAAAATCATTGCTCGACGTCAGGTATTCAAAGCCGATCTGCCCAAACACACGGCCCCCGCCCCGAATAAAACCGCCAAGTTGCCAGCCGAGTCGGCCGGTCAGCGCATCGCCGTTCACATCTTCGCCCTCAAAGCGGGTGGAATTGCCTCCCGCGTACACGCCAAACGTAAAGTTCTTGTAGTTCAGTCGATCATTACGGTGCTCGTCGCGCTCGTTTTCATCGCGCTCATCACCGTTTCTACGCAACAGCCGCTCCGTATCCCGTTGCCCGTCACGGTATCCCTCGCGGTACGCGTCGAGCATCTCGCGCCCAGTACCCGATGGGCGCATTTCCCGTTCATCGCGCATTGGCCCCAAACGCTCGTTGCGATACGAACGGTCGTCCCAGTTTGGCCGGTCGTCGCGAAAATCACGCCCGTACGCCCGATCATCGCGTTCGAGTCGACGCTCGGGCCGGCCGTTACGATCGTCGGACCGAAACCGGTCGTAGTCGTTTGTGTTTCGTTGGGCGTATGCCAAACTGCTCCCCAGCACACCCAGTGTGCAGAGAGCTACCTGTACTGTATGGTTCATCACGTTGAGTTGTGGGTAATAATTGTTACCCTATTGGATAACAGGGTATATAAGGCTATGTTCGGAAATACTGCCTGAATCGAGATAATAAGGCATAAAAAAACCACCCCGTTGGGGGTGGTCAGATACTATTGTTTTGTTGAGCTTAGAAACGGAAGCCTACATTAAAGGCCCACATCCGGCGTTTGGTATCCGCGTCGTCGAATACGTTTTGCAGGCCGTGGTTGTACACCGCATCAAGGGTTACAGGCCCGAGGTTGATACCAGCACCCAACAGACCGTTCAGAATGGTACGGTTCAGGTCGGCCCGGTCGAGGTTGAAAGCGTTGTTACCAATAGATACCAGTGACGACAGTTCAAGACCGGCCTGCAAGCGCAGACCTGCCAGAGCACCAATACGGGCACCTACGTAAGCCGGAATGGCCAGGAAGTGCTGATCAATCTTGCCACGGGTTTCAGCACCGGATGCGGCCGTACCTGACGTTGGGTTACCAATGGCCGAACCGCTCCGAACCAGGTTTGAGGTCGAGTTCCGATACTCCAGACCAATCTGACCGAAGATCGTACCACCCGACCGGCCGTAAATACCGGCCTGCCAGCCTGTGCGGTAAGCATCGTCGGGGATAGGCTCATTCACAAACCGCGAGAAGTTCAAACCCGCGTATACCCCAAACTTGCCATCTTTACCCCAGGCCCGGTTGCCGTTGGCATCCCGAGTCCGTGTAGGCGTAGTGCCGTAGTCGGAAGTTGTAGTGGTTGTAGTGGTAGTAGCGTTGTACGTAGGAGCGCTGTTCATCGCACCTGTTCCGGTCGTGTTGCCGGTGCTGCCTGAGCTGTAGGTGCCATTGCTGGTGGTGCCGGTTCCCATCGACTCAGTACCGCTCATGGTGCCGGTCGTGTTGGCATTGTTCGTTGGCGACGACATGTTTGTATTGGTGGTTGTCGTCGTTGATGACATCGAGCCCGAAGTAGTCGACTCGGAGTTTGTTTGTGCGTAGACTGCACCCGTAGCCAGCAGGCAAAGTGCGAAAACTGATTTTTTCATGACTTTCATAACGTTTAGTGAATTGTACTAAAAAGGGGTGTGATCAAGCTGACCACACCCCCTTAACAGACGAGAGAAAAGCAATGTTTTAGTTTTTTCTCATGTGCTTGTAAAAATTAATTAAACCGTTGGTTGAATTATCGTGTGACCCAACCGGTTCGTCGTCGGCCAATTCGGGTACAATACGGTTGGCCAGCTGCTTGCCCAACTCTACCCCCCACTGGTCAAAACTAAAGATATTCCAGATCACGCCCTGCACAAAGATTTTGTGTTCGTACATCGCAATCAGGCTGCCGAGTGCACGGGGCGTAACTTGTTTAACCATAATCGAATTGGTGGGCCGGTTCCCCGAAAACACCTTAAATGGCGTCAGAAAAGCCACCTCTTCGTCGCTTTTTCCGGCCTTACGCAGCTCTTCGGCCGCTTCTTCGGCCGATTTGCCATTCATTAGGGCTTCGGTTTGGGCGAAGAAATTGGACAAAAGCAATTGATGGTGATTTCCGATGGGCCGTTGGCTGATGGCCGGTGCAATAAAATCGCACGGAATCAGTTTGGTACCCTGGTGAATGAGTTGGTAAAAAGCGTGCTGACCATTGGTGCCAGGCTCGCCCCAGATAATCGGCCCGGTTTGGTAGTCGGTGGGGTTACCGTTACGGTCGGTCGATTTGCCGTTGCTCTCCATATCGCCCTGCTGGAAGTAGGCGGCAAACCGGTGTAAATATTGATCGTACGGCAGGATGGCCTGCGTCTGCGCACCAAAGAAATTATTGTACCAAATCCCCAGCAAGGCCAGGGTTACGGGAATGTTTTCGGCGAAAGGGGTATCGCGGAAATGGTTGTCCATTTCGTGCGCACCGGCCAGTAGCTCTTCAAAATTATCGAACCCAATGTACAGGGCAATCGACAACCCAATGGCCGACCACAGCGAGTACCGGCCACCGACCCAGTCCCAGAAACCAAACATATTTTCGGGGTCGATGCCAAACGCTTCGACTGCCTTCCGGTTGGTTGAAAGGGCGGCAAAATGCCGGGCAATGTCGGTTTCTGTACCCCCATGTTGCAGGAACCAGTCGCGGGCAGTGCCGGCATTGGTCATGGTTTCCTGGGTGGTGAACGTCTTGGAGGCAATCAGAAACAGGGTTGTTTCGGGGTTTACCTGCTGAAGGGTCTCGTAGATATGCACCCCGTCGACGTTCGATACGAAATGTACCCGCAGGCTGTCCGACGCGTACGGCTTGAGGGCTTCGGTAACCATCACCGGGCCCAGGTCAGAGCCGCCGATACCAATGTTTACGACATCGGTAATGGCTTTGCCCGTGTAGCCTTTCCACTCTCCCGACCGAATCCGCTCGGTGAACCCTTTCATACGAGTCAGTACCTCGTTTACCTCGGGCATTACATCCTGCCCATCCACCAGAATCGGCGTGTTTGAGCGGTTCCGCAGGGCAATGTGTAGTACGGCCCGGTCTTCGGTCGCGTTGATCCGGTCGCCCGAAAAGAGTTTGTCAATCGCGTCTTTCAGGTCGGCTTGCTCAGCCAGTTGAACGAGCAGCGCGTGGGTTTCTTTGGTGATTCGGTTTTTCGAGAAGTCGACCAGCATATCGGCAAACCGGAGCGAGAACGTATCGAAGCGGGCCGGGTCGGCGGCAAACAGATCGCGCAGATGCAGGTGTTCAACCGTTTCAAAATGGGTTTGGAGTTGGGCGTACGCGGGCAGCGCCTTAAAAGAGTGAGCTTTCAGCATCGGATTGTCTCAGGTTGTTTTGCAAGGGCAAAGGTAAAAGAGAGTTTCAATGTTTTCGATGAAGTGGATAACCCCTTACGCGGTCGGCACCCGGCTCTAACTCACAGCCGGAGCTCGGCCAGCCGGATGGAGTCCACCACAAACGTATTGATGTCGACAGGCCCCCGGATTCCCTTCACCCAGCCGCTTTGGCTATGCTGCCAGATGTAGAGTTTGTCGGGGTTGTAATCGTTGAGGTGCGTGTTGGAGTAATCGGCAATCCAGAGCGGATACTTGTCGAAATTACCCTTGATGTAGCGTTTGTAGAGGCTCCCGTTCGTGTAAATAACGGGGCGGATGCCGTAATGCTCCTCGATTTCGTCGAGCCAGATTTGCATATCGGCAATGAGTTTCTGTTCGCCCACCCCGTTGACCACTTCAAAATCGAGAGCGGGGGCAAGGTCGCCGGGTTTCAGCGTGACCTGTTTGATGAAGTTCTGCACCTGCTTGTGCGGGTCGCGGGTGGGGTGGTAAAAATGGTAGGCGCCCCGTGGCAGACCTACCTTGCCAGCCCCTTTCCAGTTTTGGGCAAACTGTTTGTCGGCGAGGGTGGCCCCTTCGGTGGCTTTGATGTACACAAATCGCATCCGAACGCCTTCTGACTCCATGCGGGCGGCTCGTTTCCAGTCGATTCGGCCATTGTGCTTCGATACGTCGAAACCGTGCATGGTATAGTGCATGGGCAGCCGAATGCCGTACCCTTTCACAAAACGCCAATCCTTATCAGTTTCTGTTTTGCGGCACGACCGGATGAGGATAACGCCCAGTACCAGCGCCAGCACCGCTCCCCAAAACTCATACCGCTTGACCAGAAACCGAAGTAAAACCCCTAAAGACATGCACAAAAATAGAGTTTACAGTTTACGGTTTGCAGTTTTCAGTAGCCTGACGGGTTAAAAACCACTTGGCGCACCTGTAAACCCTAAACCGTAAACTGTAAACCGGTAATGGCTATTCCGACCCTTCGAGCTTCACGAGCTTATTGTAAAGGCCCAGAATCAGGAAGGGGGCGGCCCATTGACCTACAAAAAGTGCTTTATGATTTTCGCCCTGAAGTTTGAGCGCGAGCGATACGCCCATGGAGCCTAAAGCGGCCCACAAAAACAAGTCGGAGGGTAACTTGGCGGTTTGTTCCTCAATGGTTTTGGCCACTGGGCCTTCGTCGTGCTGCGGATTCAAGTTCTTTGACATAACGTTGTGTTGTTTGATTAACAGAAACCTAACCCGGTGTTTGCAAGCTTTGTTTGGAAGTACCGTTGCCACAGCCGGGCAATGGCCGCTGTTTACACCGGCCGCCCGTCAGAAACGCCAAAAGCGTGTGGCCAACAGACGGTATGTTACCGTTCCGTCAGCAACACGCTTTCAGATTGAAAACGAAGGCCGATTATTTGTTCGGCTGTGGTGTTTTGCGCAGATAAGGCTTCACAAACGTCACGCCTTTCGGGAATTTCTCCTCCAGCTGATCGTTCGGTACGGCGGGCGTTACAATCACGTCCTCGCCATCCTGCCAGTCGGCAGGGGTAGCCACTTGGTAATCAGCGGTCAGTTGCAGCGAGTCAATCACGCGGAGCAACTCGTTGAAGTTACGACCCGTCGAAGCGGGGTACGTCAGCGTGAGCTTGATTTTTTTATCGGGGCCAATCACAAACACCGACCGTACGGTCGCTTTCTCGCTTGCGTTGGGGTGAATCATATCGTAAAGCTCGGCCACCTTGCGGTCGGGGTCGGCAATGATCGGGAAATTCACTTCCGTACCCGTTACGTCTTTAATATCGGGAGTCCAGCGGTTGTGCGAATCCAGATCGTCGACACTCACGGCAATAACTTTAACGTTACGCTTGGCAAAGTCGTCTTTGAGGAGAGCCGTTTTGCCCAGTTCGGTGGTACAAACTGGTGTGAAATCGGCAGGGTGCGAAAACAGCATGCCCCACGAGCTGCCCAGCCACTCATGAAAACGAATAGGGCCCTGGGTGGTGTCGGCTTCAAAGTCCGGCGCAATGTCTCCTAAGCGAAGTGACATAACATATCAGGTTTAAAAGGTTGTGTACTCTATCAACTTTATGTACTACTATAAACGTACAAAACCGGCTTTTTCGGCCGGTTTTGCAAAGTTAACGCAAGTAAATCCATTCAAGTTTCAGCGAGAGGTCTATTGTCGGCCGATGTAGCTCAATTCATCGGCGACAGGCACCTGTCAGATCAGTTTTTCTTCCACAGCTGTTTTCACCAGCTCGGCCGCGTTGCGTACCTGCAATCGGCGCATCATGTTGGCGCGGTGATTGTCGACCGTCCGAACGCTCAGTTGGAGCTTCTCGGCGATCTCGCGGCTGCTCATCCCTTCAACCAGGAATTGCAGGATTTCCTTTTCCTTTTTGGAAAGTTTTGACCGGCGGGTTTTCAGGGCAGTCTTGTCGCTTTTCTTCAACTGCTGCATGTACCCGTTCAGGATGATGGTGGCTACGGGTGAGCTGTAATACTTCTCACCGGAGGCCACCGTCCGGATGGCTTTCACCATTTCGTCCGACGAGGTGTCTTTCAGAATGTACCCAGCGGCCCCGGCTTCAACCGACCGAAGAATGTAGTCTTCGTTGTTGTGCATCGAGAGCATGAGTACCCGAACCTGCTTGTGCTGCCGGGCAATGGACTGCGCCGTTTGAATCCCCGACATGCCGGGCAACGAAATGTCCATCAGGACCACATCAGGCCGGTTTTCGTCCGACGAATGGCCGGTTTTCAGTTTTTCCAGAGCTTCTTCACCATCAGTGGCTTCATCGATGATCTGAAAGTCGTCGACCTGTTCGAGCAACAGGCGGATGCCGTCCCGCACGATGGCGTGGTCATCAACGAGCATTAGTCGTATCTTGTTCATACGCTGAGAAATGTACTTGATAAGGGATGCTGACAAATAATTTGGTGCCTTTACCGGGGGTTGATCGAATGACGAACCTACCGTTTAGTAGTTTTGTTCGTTCCTGCATGTTGTGAATGCCCTGCGAGGGGCCGTGTGGTTCCTGTAAGCGTTGAACATAAAAGCCGCTGCCGTTGTCGGCAACAACCAAATGTAAGTAGTTTTCTCGTTCGATAAGCTCAATTGTGATTTGCGTTGGTTTTCCGTGACGGATTGCGTTGGTCACGGCCTCCTGCGTAATGCGGTACAGCGAAATCTCAACGTGCCGGTCGAGCCGCCCCGAGGGCAGGTTCGTCTCAAACCGAATGTCGGGTGCGGGGTTGTTGGTTTTTGCCTGATTGTCGAGAGCGGTTTCGGCCAGCATCTTCAGGGCTGGAATAATCCCAAAGTCACTCAGTACGCTGGGCATCAGATCGTTAGAGATGGATCGGGTTTCGCTGATCGTCTGCGCAATGAGGTCTTTTAAGGCTCTGATTCGCTTCGTGGCCACAGGGTCGTCGGCCGAGGTGACCCGGTTCAGGTGGGTTTCGAGCCCTTCTACCTGTAGCTTGATGGCGGTCATCATCTGCCCCAGGCCGTCGTGCAGTTCCCGCGACAGGCGTTTCCGTTCTTCTTCCTGACCGGCAATTAGAAGTGACGACCGTAACTTTTGGTCATTAATTTCTTGCTGATGTTGTTGTTTGGTCGCCTGAAACAAACGCTGTCGGGCTTCGTGCAGCGACCGGTTGAGCCGCACCAGTTTACGGTTCGTTTCGGCGGTGGTGTTTTCGGCCGCAATGAGCTGATCGATGGTTTGATTCAACTGCCGGATAGCGGGCCTGAATAGCTTGAGCCCGATGTACAGCACAACCGCCAGGGTCAGGATGTAAAAGGCAAACTCAATCCATTCCTGAAAGACTATCTTCTCCCGAATTTCGGCGTTGTATTGTCGCACAATCGCATCTACCTGACCCAGAAAAGGGTTTTGGTTCTGAAGGAGTTGCTGCATGGCCAGATCCGCAATGGGCGACTGCACCGCTTCCGGGGTCTGAAACGACAGAATCGTACGGGTTGAGCGGGCCAGTTGGGTATATATTGGCCTTAGACCGTCGAACATAGCCCGCACTTTGGGGCTGTTCTCAATCGTAATATCCCATTCATTGATCCGGCCCGAGCTACTTTGCGAATAACTGGACTCGAGTCCGTCAAAAATTTGTTTGAGTTCGCGGTGGTGCGTCCGAAAATCGTTCAGTTGGCTGGCGTCGCGGAGCTGAAGTGCCTTACTGATAAGCTGTTGGCTTTGGTGCCGTTGCAGCGACGCATATCGAATAAATTGAATGTTTTTTTGCAGGTTGTTCAGCCGATATTGCGTCAGGATCTGTCCGGCAGTGAGCAAAATCGTAAGAGCTACGAGTGCAGTCGTATAAAGACTGTGCAATCGGAACGGAGAAGCGTACGTTTTATGTTTAACTTCGTGTGGTTCTTCCAAGTTACAACTATTGAGCCTGCAAAAAAGTACCCTAAAAGTACAGAATTTGTAATTTTACAACATACTTCAAACCGATAATATTAGCTAATGAAGCGGCTATTGCTTTTTCCGGCCTTTCTGAGTTTGTTCTTACTGGCATTTACGTCAGCGGTGGAGCCCGTCAAACTGACGTGGGAGGCCCTGCGCGACGTCACGTTCAAGAAAAAGTGGTACGCCGAGGAGTCTGTGTACATGCTTTATCCGACCTTTGGTCCGAGCGTACAAAAGTTAAACGGTAAACCTGTCGAGCTGACGGGCTATGTATTACCGGTCGATCTGGAGTCGAATCTGTACGTACTTTCGGCGTTTCCGTATAGTGCCTGCTTTTTCTGCGGAGGGGCCGGCCCGGAGTCGGTGGTATCGCTGAAATTTAAGAAAGCTGGCCGTAAGTTTAAGACCGACGAGCGCCGTACGTTCCGTGGAACGCTCAAACTGAACGCCGACAATATCTACGAGTTGAATTACATACTCGCTGATGCTGAGATGGTTGACCAATAGGTCAAAAAAAACTAAGCAAAGCTCTTGACAAGCGACCGGTTTTTGTGCAGTTTTGCACCCGTTACGGCGAACAAAAAGCCGGTTGCTCTGGGGGATTAGCTCAGTTGGCTAGAGCGCTACAATGGCATTGTAGAGGCCATCGGTTCGAATCCGATATTCTCCACCATACAATAGAAAGCTACCATTGGTAGCTTTTTTTGTTGCTATTTATTCCATAGATTTGAATAGCATCTGAGAAAATTATGCATACCGTTTATATCATTTACAGCCCTTCTACCGAGCAGTACTACATTGGTCAGACTAAGGATCTGCGGATTACGCTCTGGCAACATAATGCAAAAGCGATTCCCGCAACGGCCGAAGGCAAGCCCTGGGAGGTGAAGTACCAACGATCGTTTGATACCCGTAAGGAATCGTCGTCGCTGGAAATGAAGCTAAAGTATAGGACACCCGAACAATGGGCTGAGTTTTTCTCTCCCGAAGTTGTCGAGAAATAAAGAGCAAGGCCGCCCCTCGGGGTGGCCTTTTTAGTGTTTTCGAAACCCAGCAAGTGGGGTTTATCCCCCTGGCAGTGGTTGAGCGGATTTTAGAGTGGGTTTACCCGTTTATCAGGCTGGGAGCAATGCCTCAATTATGGCAAACTGATGAGCGCTCGTTACTACTGGTAGGATACTCAGAAGCCGTTTCCATATCTGTGTGAAAAGCAATGAAAGACTGCTTACCACCAAACCAGTCTAGGATATACTGACGCCGTAGCAAAGTAGGTTTTTCAGAAAGAATACTCCCATAAGAGGAATAGGGATACGTTCGGAAATCGGCAGTGAACTGATGCTTGCCCGGATTGGCATGCACGTAATAGATCAATTGGGAGAGGTATCTATCTTCATCGACCAGTTCCCGATGAAATGGTTTTTCAAAAAGGCTACCTGTGCGATTGGTCAATTTGTTAAACCGTTGGCAATAGCTGTTGAAACAGTGCCCAAGCAGCGTCGATGCGTCGCTTACCTTCGACCAGCCTCGCTCTTTTTTCCATCGGTTTAAGTCCAACTCGCTTTCTTCTTTCACCCGGATCACCAGATGGAAATGGTTATTAAGTAGGCAATAGGCATACGTGTCGATGCCCGGCTCTGTGTAATAAGCGAATTGCTCCAGAAATAACTGATAGTGATGCGGCTCTGAAAATAAAGTTGTCCCGTTTATGCCCCGATTGTAAATATGGTAGGTGCAACCCGGTTCAAGCGGTAGTAGCTGTTGCATCGGCTCGGTAATACGTTATGTTCAGCGCCAAATATAAGTAAACAGATAGTAGACTAAACTGCCCGCGCCGATTTTAGAAGTATTCTGCCAACCCTGCCAGTGGGGTTTATCCCTCTGGCAGTGGTTGAGCGCTTCTATTATAAGGTCATCTTAAATTCGCTTGAGACCTCTACGCCGGTTCTGATTAGGGGGTGAACCCCACTGGCTGAGTAGCGAATCAGAACGGGCGCAAGGCTTTTACGAACCGCCCTTTGAAGTATGATGAGTACAGATTGTCTTCGCGAACACCCCGCGACGATGAAGCATGAATAAACCGAATGTCGGTTTCGTAGTTGCGAACCTCAGTTACAATAGCCGCATGCGACACATACCCGGCTTTACCCTGATCGGGTACGAAAAAGAGCAGGTCGCCCGGCCGAATGGCGTTAACATCGACCTCGTAACCCACTTCCGACTGTTGCCACGAGATACGCGGCATTCGGAGGCCTACCTCCTGAAAAACATTGTAAATCAGCCCTGAACAGTCAATGCCCGACATCGTGTTGCCGCCCAGCCGGTACGGTACACCCGTGTACTTGCGCGCCACCCGCACCACCGTGGGCACGTAGGTGCGCTGGTAGGTTTTGGTATCGACAACTTTACCGGTCGGGGCGGCTGGTTTGCGGTTTGCGGTAGTTGGCCGTGAGGTAGGGGCGGGGCCCGACGACGGACCGAACAAACTACATGACGACAGGCTAAGTAACAAGGTAAGGCCAGTGAGGCCCGACGGGACAAGGGCCCGGATGGTGGTTGGCAGCATACGGGATACGAATAGTCAGTGGCACTGAACCGGACAAAGCCGAAAAGGGATGTGACTTCGTCCGGTTCAATGCTTCAAAAGAATCAAAATTTCATGGTCAACGCAATACGTTTGCGGGCTAAATCCACTTCTGTAACGCGGACTTTTACTTTCTGGTACACTTTTACCACCTCGCGCGGATCTTTTACGAACTGATTGGAGAGTTGCGAGATATGCACGAGGCCGTCCTGCTTCACCCCAATATCGACAAAGGCCCCGAACGCGGTCACGTTGGTTACCACACCGTCGAGGACCATGCCCTCGTGCAGATCCTCCATCGTTTTGATGCGCTCATCGAAACTGAACACCGACAATTGTTCGCGGGGGTCGCGGCCGGGTTTGTCGAGCTCGGCCACAATATCGCGCAGGGTAGGTAAGCCGGTGGTCGGAGTTACGTACCGTTCGGGCCGAATCTGCTTACGGAGTTCGGGTTTACGGATCAGGTCGGCAACGGTGGTGTTGAGGTCGGCGGCCATACGCTCCACAACGCCATAGCTTTCAGGATGAACAGCGCTGTTGTCGAGCGGGTGTTTGCCGCCCTCGATGCGTAAAAAGCCTGCGCATTGCTCGTAGGCTTTGGGCCCCAGCCGGGGTACTTTTTTCAGTTGATCGCGGCTTTTGAACGGACCATTCTGCGCCCGAAACTGCACGATATTCTGCGCCAGCTGCGGCCCCAGCCCCGACACGTACCGGAGCAAATGCGCACTCGCTGTATTGAGCGACACGCCCACGGAGTTTACGCAGCTCATGACCACATCGTCGAGGCTATTTTTAAGGGCCGACTGATCAACGTCGTGCTGGTATTGGCCCACCCCAATCGATTTTGGGTCGATTTTAACCAGTTCGGCCAGTGGGTCCATCAACCGGCGACCAATGCTGACGGCCCCGCGTACGGTCACATCCTTATCGGGAAACTCTTCGCGGGCTACGTCCGAAGCCGAATACACCGATGCGCCCTGTTCGCTCACCACAAAAATGGCGATGCTCGCATCGAGGCCGAGGCCCCGGATAAACGCTTCGGTTTCGCGGCCGCCGGTGCCATTACCAATCGCGACCGCTTCGATTTGATGCTGTTTGACCAGACGCCGGACCGTTTCGGTGGCCTGTTGCTTCTGATTGTCAGACAGAAACAGGTGGAGTAATGTATCGGCCATGAGGTTGCCCTGCGCATCGATCACTACGGTTTTGCAACCGGTTCGGTAGCCGGGGTCAATGGCCAGTACGCGTTTTTGGCCCAGCGGAGGGCTCAGGAGCAGTTGCCGGAGGTTATCAGCGAAAATCTTGATAGCCTCGCCGTCGGCTTTCTCCTTCGACTTGTTCCCAAATTCGGTTTCAATAGAGGGTTTGATCAGGCGTTTGTAGCTGTCGCGGATTGCTGTGGCTACCTGATCTTTGCTGGCTGGAAGCCCCCTCAGAAATTGCCGTTCGAGCCGTTCGATAGCGGCCTCTTCATCGGGGCTGATGCTGACACTCAGAAACCCTTCGGCTTCGCCCCGGCGGATGGCCAGCAACCGGTGCGAAGGTACCCGGCGCAGGGGCTCGGCAAAGTCGTAGTAGTCTTTGTATTTGACGCCTTCGACTTCTTTGTTCTTTTTGACCACCGACCGTACAATGGCTTCGCGCTCAAATAGGTTACGAACGCGTTGGCGGGCGTCGGCATCTTCGTTGATGCGTTCGGCGATAATGTCGCGGGCTCCCTGTAGGGCGTCGGCAATGGTCGGCACCTGATCGGTCAGGAATCGGCCGGCGGCCCGCTCGGGGTTAGCTTCGGTTTGGGCAAAAATGACGTTGGCCAGCGGTTCGAGGCCCCGCTCGATGGCGATGGTTGCGCGGGTTTTACGTTTCTGCTTGTAGGGTAGATACAAATCTTCCAACTCCGTCATGGAGTCGGCGGCTTCTATTTTTTTCTGGAGTTCGGGGGTAAGTTTCCCCTGTTCGTTGATGGATTTAAGAATGGCTTCCCGACGTTTGTCGAGTTCCTGCAAACGTCCGTAGGTGTCGCGGATGGCCGTGATCTGTACTTCATCCAGACCGTTGGTGGCTTCTTTCCGGTAACGGGCAATAAACGGCACGGTGGCTCCGCCGTCGAGGAGTTCAATCGTATTGGCAACCTGCCGGGTGTTCAGGTTCAGTAGGCCGGCAATGCGCCCTTCGTAATTTGTTGGGGTCATGCCGCAAAAATAGTCAGAAAGGGGCTTTGGTATATGCGGGTAGCGTCATTGAGGAGGATAGTCCGTTGCCGTTGATTTATTCAATAATAGCTATATGGCTGACGCACGGCCCTTCGACAGGCTCAGGGTGACCTCGACCTTGAATCAGAATGGCAGAGTCAAATAAGTCGTCACCCTGAGCCTGTCGAAGGGCCGTGCGTCAGCTTTTTTAAACGTCACTCACATAATCTGCTCTCAAACTCCTACTTCTTCTGCTCCGACAGGAAGGTGATGAGTGAGGCAAATTCTTCGTACGAAAGAGAGTTGGCTAAGCCAGAGGGCATCATCGACGAGTCTTGCTCTTTTCGTGAAAGAATGTCGCTTGCCCGGATGGTGTACACGTTGCCGGCAATATCGCGCAGTACAACGCGGTCGGCCGACTCTTCCGACACAAAGCCCACGTAGCTCTTGTTGCCTTTCGCTTTGATCTCAACCGTGGCAAAACCCTGTGAGATCGACGCGTTGGGCTTCAGAATCGACTCGGCAATCTGATCGCGGGTCATGATCGAGCCGATTTGGCCCATAAACGGCCCCTTCATTTTTTCGCTCTTGCTCAGGCTATGACAGGCCACACAGCCCTGTTGCATAAACAGCTCGCGGCCTTTGCGGGAGTCGCCTTTGATGCTGGCCATAGCGAGCATTACATCTTCAATGGAGGTGTTGCCAATCTGCCCTTTCTGGTTCTTGATTTTCTCCAGATCAATTTTGGTTTCGATTTTCGTTTCCTCCAGAGCAACGGGTTCGGCGCCTTTGAAGTCGGCAATGTCGAGCCGATAGCGCTCGTTCATGTCTGTAAAGGCCAATTTACCAGCTGCGTCGGCTTTGGCCCATTCAGCTTTCAGCAACGACTCAATGGCGGGTGAGCCCTCCCAGGTAATTGCTTTGTAGTACGGGCCGTGGGTGTCGGGCCGGGTGCTCCACCACCAGGAAGCATCGTACGGGGCTTCTTTTTTGTACAGACGCGCGGCCGTATGCAGAATCTGGCTTTTCAGTTGTGGGTCGGTTATGCGGCCGTAGGCGGCTACCAGGCCGTAGGCGGCTTCGGGCGTGTGCATGTACCGCAAGGCCCACAAAGCCAGTGTTGAATTAGACGAGCCGATGGCCCCCAAACAAGCGTCGACAGCGTTGAGCTTCACCAGTGACCGCACGGCCAGGTGAGCCGGTACCAACGATGCGTTGGGCGTAGCGTGTGGGCCTTCGGTGCCTTTGGCAGGTGCCACAAACGAACTCGGAACGGCTACCCGCAACAGGGCCGAAGCGGCTTCTTTACGCTCCAGACGGCCCAGGCCAATCAGTGCGGCCACCTGAACCCGTTCGGTTGGCGATTGGGCGGCTTGCAGGAATGGCTCCAACGGTACGTTGCTCACCACCGGTTTTCGGTCGGCGAGGGCACGAAGGGCAAACTCCTGCATGGGGGCATCGTTCGTGAGCTTGACCAGGTTCGCGATGCCTTCTTTACCGGTCAGTTGGGCGTAGGTGAACAGACCCGCTACCCGGCAGGCCAGAGGAAGGTTTGTGTCCGACGCTATTTTCCAGGCGGCTTTGGTGGCCTGCTTGGCGGGGCGGGTGAGCAACTCCTGCGAGGCATTCAGCCGGGCCACAGCACTTGGAGAGGCCAGGAGGTTCGCCAATTGTTTGACCGATGCTTTTTTCAGGTCGGGGAACGCTTTGTACGTCCAGTTCTGGGGCACTACCCGCACCACATAGCCCTTATTGGGGTTGCCCGTATAACCAGCTCCATTCCAGGCAGCTAAGTACAGGCGGCCGGAGCCGTCGACGTCCACGTCGGTGATTTGCGGCAGCTTGATAAATTCTTCTTCCTTCTGCGTAAAACTGGCTTTGTCGGGCGTCACGCGGTGAATGTAAAGTTGATTACGACCCCAGTCGGCCATCATCGGCACCTGATTGTATTTGGCGGGCCAGGTGGGTTCGTCCATGAACAACGAGCCTGTTCCAGAGCCGCCCCCCACATCGACCAGTGCGGGGATAATTTCATCCGTAAAATGCTTAAACAGAACCGGGTAGCCGTACTCGGCCGACTGAATCTGGTGGCTGAACCGGATGTTCCAGCCGCCCCCGTCGTTAGTGTTGTCGCGGGTGAAAATATTCATGTACGGGTCGATCGCCACGTCGTAGATGTTACGCATACCGTGCGAATACACCTCCATTTCGGTACCATCGGGCCGTACGCGCACAATACCTCCGCCGAGCATGGTGAGCTTCTTCCCTGACCGGTCGACGGCATCGTGGAAACCAAAGTCGCCCACGGCGATGTAAATCCAGCCATCGATACCCATCCGAATGCCGTTGGTGGCATGGTCGACACCCCGTTGCTGGATAAACTTCACGTTGCTGATGTGCTCAACCAGTGGTTTTGAGGGGCCATCGGCAACACCGTCCCCGTTTTTGTCATCAAACACAACCAGATCCATCCCGGTCGCTTTGCCATCGGGCGAGAACGTGGCATGGAGCACAAACACCCGGTCGCCGAGGGCAATAATGCCGCGCGGGTTATTGACTTTCGCGAACGTTGTGTGCGCGTCCATCGTCCCGTCGTTATCCTTGTCTATCAGCTTGATAATACTGCCCATGTCGGGCTTTTTCCCCAGCGATCCCTGCATGTCGACGCCCACAAATACCTCACCGGTTGGAGCAACCGCCAAACAGGCCGGACTGGGCGTGAGGTCGGGACCGGTGAACTGAGTTAGCTTGAGGTCGGCCGGGAAATCGTCTTTACGAACGGATGTCCGGGGCGTTTCTTTGGTCGGGCGAAGGTCGGTGTTGAGTTGGAAACCGAAGGCCAACAGAAAGGCTGTCAGGAAGCCAAAGGAGATTTTTAACATGGTTTAGCAGTAACCGTAAGGGTTTTTAACTAAACCAGTTTTCGGGCAAATCCTAACCTCGACTGGCCGATGTTTCTGTGGGTACAATACCTTAAACCCTTTCTGCGCGATTGCCTTGTCGTAGAAGAAAAAGGCTGACGCATAGGCCTTCGACAGGCTCAGGCTGACCTTCAAGTTGAGAGTATCCAGTCAGCCTGAGCCTGTCGAAGGCCTATGCGCCAGCAATAGTATTTACTTATTTCAGGGCTACTCCCGTTTTTCAACACGTTTCGTTACACTCCTGCCGCATCTCGAATGACGGTGCAGGCTTCATGAATCTGTTCTTCGGTGATGATGAGTGGCGGGGCAATGCGCATTGAGTTGTCGCAAAACAAAAACCAGTCGGTAATGACGCCCCGCTCGATGGCGCGGTCAATAACCGGTTTGAGCACCGCAAACGAATCGAACTCGGCCGCCAGCATCAGCCCTTTACCCCGAACGGCCCGAATCCCTGGCACGTCGGCGAGCAACTGTCGGAAAAGCTGCCCTTTCGCTTCGGCCTGCGCGTACAGTTTTTCGTTGCGAATCACGTTCAGCGTTGCCAACGAGGCCGCGCACGAAACCGGGTGCCCGCCAAACGTGGTGATATGCCCCAGAATCGGGTTGTTTTTAAACACCACCATAACCTCAGGCGAACTGATAAACGCACCGATGGGCATACCGCCCCCCATGCCTTTGGCGCACACCAGTACATCGGGCACCACGGGACCGAAGCCCTCAAACGCCCAAAACGTGCCCGTGCGGCCAAATCCTGTCTGGATTTCGTCGAAAATCAACAGAGTGCCGGTGTCGGTGCAACGTTGGCGAACGGCCTGTAGGTAGGCCGGGTCGGGCACGCGGATACCCGATTCGGCCGACACAACCTCGATGACAACGGCGGCCGTACGACGGGTGATGTGCTCCAGATGGGGCAGGTGTCCGTAGCGAATATGCCGAACGTCGGGTAGGAGGGGACGGTAATTGCGTTTGAAATTCTCGTCGCCTGAGAGCGAAAGAGCCCCCTGCGTAGCGCCGTGGTACGCGTTGAAACAGCTAATAATTTCGGTACGACCGGTAAACCGCTTGGCCAGTTTCATGGCTCCTTCAACGGCCTCGGTGCCTGAGTTGGTGAAATACACGTTGCTCAGCTTGCCATGTGGGCCTGTGTACGGGCTCAGTGTATCCGCGAGGGCCTGGGCGAGCTGCGTTTGGGGTGTCTGCACATACTCGCCGTAGACCATCAGGTGCAGGTATTTGTCCAGTTGGTGTCCAATGGCTTCCAGTACGTTCGGATGCCGGTGCCCTACATTGCTTACACCAATGCCCGAAATCAGGTCCATGTACCGTTGGCCAGAAGCGGTGTAGAGATACACACCCTCGGCGCGCTCAATTTCGAGGGCAAGCGGGAAATCAGAGGTTTGGGCAACGTGCTGGAAAAATAGCTGGCGATGGGTCATGTTGTTAATGAGTAATGCGTAATGAATAATGTATGGTGGGGGGGGACCCGGCATTATACATTATTCATCAGATGCGTTACAACCCTTTCGGGCCGATTAGACTCTTGTCTGTAACGAAACCTCAACACCTTCTTTCATGAAAACAGTTCTGCTTACCCTGTTGCTATCCGTACCTCTTTCCCTATCTGCCCAAAAAAACGCGGCCCCGCTTGATTCGAGCCGTACCACCTTTTCGATATTTCTGCGAGATGGGGGGCAGTATGTCGGTCGCATTATAAGCCGGGATAGCCTCAAGGTAGTGGTTCGGCGGCAGGGTGGGGGGCTGTCGTACCTGGCCCCGGCCGATATTACCCGGATTGAGCCGTACCAGTCTGCCGTGCGGAACCGGGGCCGTAACCTGTACGCCGTGACCCTGACCGATGGCACTATCTACACGGGGCAGATTCGGGAGCGGACCGAGAGTCGGGTGGTCATTCGTCGGCGCGGTGGAGAATCCATTCTGTCGCCCGCTGAAATTACCCGTATTGAACCCCTGAGCGAAACGGCTCCGGCCGATGTGGTTATCCCGACTGCAGGAGAGCCCAACCAAAACCCCTCGGCCCGTGGCGAGAACGCATACCCGTGGCTGCTCAACAGCCAAACGGCTATTCCGCTCAAGGCCGGGCAGGCCACCTACCGCAACATTTGGGTTTTGTACAACGAAGTGGCAGTGGGTTTGTTTAATTTTCTCACGCTTCGGGCGAGTGTGACGCCTTCGTTCGGTGGGTCAACTTTTTACAACAGCACCCTCTACACCCGACCGGCGGCCGGGCTTAAACTGAGTATTCCGCTGGGGTCGGTGCACCTGGGCGGAACCCTGGATTATCAGTTTTTTGAAGGGTGGCGATACGCCCAATTCAGCAGTCGACGGACGTATCGGCGGCAACGGACGTTGGGCGGGATGGTAACATTCGGTGGGACAAGCCGCAATCTGACCCTCGGGTACACGTCGGTCAAGGCCGATATTGGCGAGGCCGACCGACGTTCGCTCGATATTGGCTTCGTAGCTCCGCTCGGACGCCGGGTTTCTCTCATCTGCGACAACCGGGTGTTACTCACGCGGGAGAGTTACTGGGATGGCCATTTCAGTCAGGTATCGGCGGTTTTTCGGCTCAATCGGGCTCGGCATGCGTTTGATCTTGGCGCCCTGATTCCTATTCGCGACGAAGACCGGCTCCGCGTGTTCCCGTTGCCTTACCTGGGCTACAACCTGCGGTTATCACGCCGGTAGAGACGCAATATTTTGCGTCTTTGCCTCTCAGTTGATGAGGGAAACACGTTGGCTACAGGAGACGCAAAATATTGCGTCTCTACGGGAAGAAATGTTACGTCTCTACGGGAAGAAACAGACCGTTCCGCCGACCCAGTCTTTGTTTTTGTTAAAGTTGACCCCAATCATTTCACCCCGGCTCAGTCGGGCCAAATTTGTGGCCAGAATGGGCTTTTCGGCGGAGTCGGGCCACACCAGCAACATACGGATTTCGCACTTCACCAGTCCGTCGGGCGATTGAATGACGGGCTCGTATTGCACCTTCCGTTGCAACAGGAAGTTACCGCGTTGGTCGGCCGGAATGGCGTCGATGTCGGCGGGCGTCACGTGTATTTTGACGCCGGCCCCGGCAAACGAAAACAGGGGTTTTAGCACGTAATTCTCCAGATCGGCGGGGGGCGTCTCCAGATCGCTCAAAAAATAGCTTTGGGGAACAAATTGGCTCTCCAGCAAAGGGAGGGTGTACTTGCTGATGCGAAAAAACCAGTTGGGATGCCCCACCCACGTCACGTCTACGTCGTCGGTGAGGTTGAATTCGGTCTGGAGGTTGGGGTAATTTTGGAGGTCGTCGAAGATCAGCCGGTTGTAAATACGCTTGATGTCGATTCGCCGACCGTCTTTTTCGTAGTATAGTTTCCGGCCATCCTTGCGGATTCTGGTCAGGCAAACCGGCGCAACACCCAGATACTGGCGGGTGAGTTCGAAATCGATGCGGGTTTTCTGCTGTTCGGGGTAAATCTCAAGCAGAATCACTTGTTCGGGGTCACAATCGGCCACGATGGTCTGACGCAGCAAGTCGAGGTAAGCCGCCCGGTCGAGGCCGTTGAACAACGGCGACACCTCGTCGGGAATGGGGTAAAACTGCCGGAACTTCTCGGGCAGGTACGCCTGAAACCCGAAAAGCGACGGAAAGCCCTGTAATTCGATCAGTTGTGGTTCGAGTGAGCCATCGGCTGCCCGGCAAACGGCAAAGTCGACGGCCAGAAATGTGGTATGGCCGTTTTCGTTCGGTACACGCTGATCTGCCGGAATAGCTCCCTCAGTGCGGGCTTTAAAGTCGGGGGCGGTAATCACCTCGACAATATCGGCGCAGGCCTGTTTTAGCTTGTCGCCGAGGTCTTTCGGGACAAAAACAGGGGTTTCGGCCACCCTAAAATCGAGCAGGCCGGGCATATCGTTCTGAATCGACTCCAAAAAAGCCCCGTATTGCGCGGGGCTAAAGGCCTGATTGAATACCTGGCGAACGGGTTGCAGCATAGGAAATGAGCGGATAGGGCTAATACTCGAAGGTCGACTGGCGCTGGGTCTGGATAGCATGGCGCAAAAAGCCCGGCAGCACCACCGATTCGGTTAGCTCAATTTTGTTAGGGTCTTGTAAATAAGCGACCATTTCGTCGTACTTGGCCTGCCCGTGTACCGACACAATCTGGTCGCGTTTTTCGTCGGTCATGAAGTAACGTAGCATCCCCTCACCGTCGGCCTCCGGGTGAAACTGGGTCCCGAAAATTTCGGGTCCGAAGCGCACGGCCATCACGGCCCTGGGCAAATCGACGTGGGGCCGAATTTTTTCCAAACACAGAATCTGCGCGCCAATCTCATCGAATCGCTCCAGATTAGGCTCTGTGAGCTGGTAATCGCGGGAGTCGACGGCGTAAAATGGGTCGGGTAAGCCGCCGAAAAACGGTTCGGCGTACCCGTCGTCGGTTCGGTGCATCGGAAAAATACCGAACGAGGTCGACCGACGCTTGCTGATGGTGCCCAGTCCCAGGTGCCGGGCTACCAGTTGAAACGAGTGGCAGATCAGAAACAAGGGTTTTTTGGGTTCCTGCGTCCGATTCCACGTAAACAGCTCGTCGATCAGGTCGAAGTACGGTTCCTCCCAGGCTTCGTTGAGGGGTAGCGGGCTTCCGGGGCCACCAGTCGAAATGTACGCGTCGTAGTGGAGACCGGGCAGGTGCACCTGATCGGGGGTTTTCCCCGCCCGAACATTGAACACATCGAAGTGAAGCGGCACCCGCACCTGGCCTTCTACCATGCGGATAATCTGCTGAATACAACGCATGCCCTCGTTGGCATGGTTGTCGTACATATCAAGGATAGCGATTTTCATCTCACTTTTCCTAACTACCTCACGCCGAAGGAAGTTTCCGCAACAATGTAATCCACAACCTGTTTGAGGTCGCCGGTTTGGTTGAAAACAGCCAGCTGCCGGTCGGCACCCGTACCCATTTCGAGCATTTTAAGCACGTACTCGCACTCCTGTCGGCTACCTAGTTCATCTAGTACATCGTCGATAAAATCGAGCAATTCATGAATCAGGCTGTGCGTAGGCACTTCTTCCTGCTTACCGAAGTCGATGAGCTTGCCTTCGATGCCGTACCGGGCGGCCCGCCACTTGTTTTCGCTAATCAGAATGCGCCGATAGGGCCTGAAATTGAGGTTTTGCCGGTGGAGTTTAGAAATTTTAGCCACCAGCGCCTGCATGATCGCAGCCAGGCAAACCGTTTCATCGACCCGCATCGGGACGTCGCAAATTCGGAACTCGATGGTGTCGAAGAACGGGTGCAACCGGATGTCCCACCAGATTTTCTTCCCGTTGTCGATACAACCCGTTTTCACCAGCAGGGCAATGTACTCGTCGTACTCGGCCGCCGACGAGAAAAAGTCGGGGATACCCGTGCGCGGAAATTTGTCGAACACCTTGGAGCGGTACGACTTGAAGCCGGTGTTGCGCCCGCGCCAGAACGGCGAGTTGGTCGACAGGGCGTAGATGTGGGGCAAAAAGTAACGGACCGCGTTCATGATCTGAATGCCTTCGTTGCGGCTGCTGATGCCCACGTGTACGTGCAAGCCAAAAATCAGGTTCGACCGGGCCACGTCGCGCATTTCCTCAATCAGCTGATCGTAGCGTTCGTTGGGCGTGATGAGTTGCGCCTGCCAGTCGGAGAAGGGGTGCGTGCCGGCGGCCGCCACCTTCAGGTTCTGCTTGTCGGCCAGCTCGATAATCTCGCGCCGGAGGTAGGTCACCTCCTGCCGGGCTTCGTGAATATTGTGGCAAATATTGGTGCCTACTTCCACTACGGCCTGGTGCATTTCGGCCTTTACGCGCTCCTGAAGCACTATTTTGCCTCCTTCAACGAGCTTCGACATGTGCGACCGAAGCTCGCGGGTTACGGGGTCAATGGTCTGGAATTCTTCCTCAATACCAAGCGTAAATACGTGCATTCAATGGGTTGGTTTAAAGGTCAGTTGATGGTAAGATTCTGGGGACTTAGCTGAATGGAATGTGTAATGAACAGTGTAAAATGTGTAACGAAAAAGTTGATTATCAGCTGATAAATCAATTATTCATTATGCATTTTACATTGTTCATTCACATAAACCCCAAACCTCTTTACTTTTTCGCCTTTTTAGGGGCGGCTTTCTCGGCTTTGGGGGCCTCGGCTTTTTTCGCCTTCGGTTTGGCTTCTTTGGCTGGTTCGCTGCTTGCGGCCGGGCTCTGAATACCAACCGGGCCGGTACCCGTTACCGAGCCCCGTACAAACGTACCCCAGGTGAGGTTGTCTTTGCCCGCCTGCACCCGCTTGGCACGCTCAATAGCCATATTAGCAGCAGCCTCTACCACCCACTCAAAGTTTTCCTGACCTACCGAGTTTACGTCGGCATCGGGCGCAGGGTTGCAGAAATCGATGGCAATGGGCACCCCGTTGCGTACGGCAAACTCCACCGTGTTGAAGTCGTACCCGAGGGCGTGGTTGAGCTTCAGCACATAGTCGGTCATGGTTTCGAGGAGCTTCTTGCCCGCATCGCCCGTGGTTTTCATCTCGGCGGCATAGCGCAGGTGATGGGGGTTGCGCGGCTCGTAGGGCATAATCCGGACGTCTTTGCCGCCAATGCAGTAGCACCGGAAGTAGTCTTCAAAGTCGATAGCTTCCTGATAGAGCATCACGAGTTGCCCGGTTTCGTCGTAGGCCCGGAACATCTGCTCCGGGTTGTCTACCTTGTACACGCTTTTCCAGCCACCGCCCGCGTGGGGTTTCATAAACGCCGGGAAGCCGATATGCTCGAAAATGGCGTCCCAGTTCATGTGGCCGAGGTTCCGAAACGAGTTGTGGTTCGTGTCGTCGGGGCGCTCTTTAGAAGGCAGCAGAATGGTTTTGGGTACCGGAACACCCAGCTGAACGGCCAGGGCATTGTTGAAAAACTTCTCGTCGGCAGCCCACCAGAACGGGTTGTTGATAACGGCTGTGCCGGTGAGGGCGGCATTTTTCAGGAACGCCTTGTAAAACGGAACGTCCTGCGAAATGCGGTCGATGATAACGGCGTAGTCGGTTGGGACGCTTTGCTCCACACGGTCGATAAAGACAAACTCGGCCTTGAAATCGCTTTGTTTTTCGTTGACGCGCTCGACAAAGGCTTGCGGGAACGTGTTTTCCTGGCCGAACAGTATGCCTATTTTTTTCATAGTTCGTAGCAGACGGGTGTGTCTGATTGTTTTTAGGTTGTTTGTGTGTAACCTTAATTATACTCATGCCCGAAGGCGGGGCAAAAATGCCGTTTTTGTCGCGTTACCACAACCCCCAGAATAACTTGGCGGTAGGTTGAGGGTAGCGGTAGGGAATTAAAGCAACTTTTGCAGGTGATGCTCCATGTGCCCCACGTAGTCTTCGATAAGCCACGACAGGGTACGCGGAGGGCCATCACTGCCTTTTACCTGTACCTTGCGCTGCCGGGTGGCTTCGGGTAAGTCGCTGATAACGTGCACGATTTGCCGGTTCAGGGCTTGCCAGAGCGTAAGCAGATGATCGAGCGGGAGGTTCTGGTAATGGTTCGTAACGACCAGCTCGTTTTGCCGGTAGGAGGCAAACGTGTATGGCTCCGGCCCAAACTGAGCCTCGTTGAATCGTTTCAGGTTGTTCAGAGCCGAGTCGATCAGGTGGCCCAGCAGTTGTTTCCGCGACCATTTGCCGGGTTTCATGTCCAGCAGCGTTTCTTCGGGCAGGGCCGAGAGTTGCGCCGGAACCTCCTGAATATACCCGGTAAGCCGCGAGAGAGCCCCTTCGAGCGTTGAGTCGGCAGCGGTATAATGCTGATTTGGCCACATAGCAGGGTACGTTTAAGGTGTAAGGTTTAGTGTAAGGTGTTGGGGAGGCTGAACGGCAGCGGTTCAAAACTGTCGGCCCGGACCTCGGTCAAATCATGTTCAGATAGCGCGGAAACATGCTCCGCCAGACGGGCCAGTCGTGCTCACCCCAGGGCACTACGTCGAGCCAGTGGGGAATGTTCTTACGGCCCAGAATACCGGCCATTTCGAAGTTTGAGCCTTTGCAGAAATCATGCTCCGACGTACCCAGTACGATGTTCATCTTGTAAAACTCGTCGTTGTGGGCGTTCGGAATAAAGTCGGGCGGGTTGTTGAAATACACATTGTCGTCGTAGTACCCATCCATAAACGACCGAATGTCGAATTTGGCCCCCATCGAAAAGAGGTGTCCTACCTGATCGGGGTGCCGAAACGCGAAGTTCAGGGCCTGAAACCCGCCGAAGCTGCACCCGGCTACCCCAATTTTGCCCGTGTTGGTTTCGCGCTGAATATACGGCACCAGTTCTTCGCTCAGGAAGCGGTCGTACAGCACGTGGTTCCAGATACGGGCACCGGGATGCAGGTGTTTGGCGTACCAGCTATCGCGGTCAACGCTGTCGATACAGTATAGTTTGACCCGACCCGAGTTGATATGCGCGCTCACCGCGTCGATCAGTTTAAAGTCGCTCGCTTCGTAGAAACGGCCCATAGTGGTCGGGAACACCAGAATAGGGTAGCCCCAGTTGCCATAAACGAGCATTTCGAGGGTCCGATTGAGGTGGTGCGAGTAGTAAGTACGGTATTCCTGATGCAAAACGATGATAAGTTATGTTGTGATGAAATACGCCGAAAAGCCGGAGATCCGGGCTGGGTTTGGCGTGTGGTTTGCGATTGGAATTTAGTTAAAATCCTTACATGCAGCGCTACCGGGTCCGTTTACGTCTAAAAAAGCCCTTATTTTGCCGGTTGTGCGTAGCTTATTTTTGTTTATCTGTTTCTTTATGGCCGATCCCACCCCGGCATTTTCGACGACTTTAGTGACTGTCGTTCGTGACCAATCGCTGTACTCGGTGCCCCTCAATCGGAGTGTGCAACTCGATATTATTTTACCCCCTGCGTACGACGCCCACGCGCCCGAACCGTACCCGGTGCTGTATCTCAACGACGGGCAGGACCTCCCCCGGTTGCGGCTGCCCCAGGTGCTCGATTCGCTCTATGCCCAACAGGCCGTCCGGCCGTTTGTGCTGGTGGCCATTCATACGCATGCCGACCGGATTCAGGAGTACGGCACAGCGGCCCAGCCCGACTACATGAAGCGCGGCAGCAAAGCCGGGCTCTACACCGACTTTGTACTGACCGAACTGCTGCCCCACATCCATAAACAGTACCAGGTGAGTGCAGCACCAGCACAGGCCGCCTTTGCGGGGTTCTCGCTCGGTGGGCTATCGGCGTTCGATATTGTCTTTCACCATCCCGAACACTTCAGCCGGGCGGGGGTGTTTTCGGGGTCGTTCTGGTGGCGGAGCAAGGCGTTTAGCAGTGCCTACGACGATGATACCGACCGGATTATGCATACCCTCGTGCGGCAGGGAAGCTACCGTTCCGGCTTGCAATTCTGGCTGCAAACCGGCACCCTCGACGAAACCAGTGACCGTAACAATAACGGAGTTATCGACTCCATCGACGATACCCTCGACCTGATTGCGGAGCTGGAAAAAATAGGGTATCAGCGCGAGAAGCCCGGTATGGCGGGGAATGTGCGGTACGTAGAGGTCGAAGGGGGGCACCACAACCCCGAAACCTGGGGAGCTATTATGCCCGACTTTCTGACGTGGGCCTTTGGGCGGTAAGTCTCGTTGGTAGCCTGTTGGCCTGTTTATTTGTAGGGCCGAAACGGTGTTCTACATTCCGAAAAACGTCCGATTTTTACCACTAATGGGCCTTAGGTTAGGCCCATTTTTGCATAACACAATCTAAACGAGTTCGTTATGCAACGTCGTACGTTTTTATGGACAGCCGTGGCCGCTACTGCCACAAATGCACTCGCCCACACAATGGCCGCTTCGGTTCCGGCTAAGTCATTCGTAGTCAAGGCCGGTAAGGGGCGCTTTGGGGAACAAACCCGCCTGGGGGGCGTCAACCCCAACGATATTAAAGTGTCGGTCGACGATACCGGAGGGCAGTTGAGTGTGCTTGAGTACACGGGCCATCAAAAAGGTGGGCCGCCCCTGCACATTCATCCGCATCAGGACGAGATTTTCTACGTGCTGGACGGACAGTATCTGTTTCAGGTGGGCAATGAGCAGCAGACACTTACGGCAGGCGACCTGATTTTTTTGCCCCGAAACGTGCCCCACACCTTTGCCCAGCTATCCGATGCGGGCCGGTTACTGTTCTTTTTTCAACCGGCCGGAAAAATGGAAAACTATTTCCGTACTTTAGGTAAGTTATCGGGGCCGCCGTCTCCGCCGGAAGGAGCCAAAATCTTTGCCGATCACGATATGCAGGTGGTAGGGCCACCGCTGGCGATTCACTAAACCGTCTGGAACCGATATGGAAGGCATTTTCGATTACCGGCCCCCGCAACCGCTGCTACGCGATTACGTCAGGATGCTCAAAATCGTCGGCTGTTCGTTTCCGGCTTCCATGACGTCGCTGCCCGTGAAAGCTTACTGGCCCCGTGCCGAAAACTGCCTGTCGTTTTATCCGAAAGACCCGGAGCGCCAGCAGTTCGGCTACACCGAGGCAACCGTAATCAAGCCCCGGTCTATTGTGAATGGGCAGTATTCGATGGTGACCAACCGGCACGTAGGGCGCGATTTTATGGTGTTTCAGGTGCAGTTTCAGCCGGGGGCTTTGTATCGGCTCACGGGGCTCCCATCCGGCGAGCTCACGAACGCGTTTGTAGATGCCGAAGCCGTGTTTTCGAGCGAAATGAACCGGGTCGATGAGCGGCTGAGTTACTGCCGGCACTACACGGAGATGATTACCGTGGTCGAAGATTTTCTGCTGTACCTGGTGAGCCGGGCGCGGCACCCGCATCTGCACCCAATTGACCGGGCTACGCGCTACCTGCTGGAGCGCCCCGGCTCGGTTTCGCTCGACTGGCTGGCCGATCAGGCGTGTCTGAGTCAGTGGCAGTTTTACCGGTGCTTTGTCGACCGGGAAGGGGTCAGCCCTAAGTTCTACGCCCGCATTGCCCGCTTTGAACAGGCAATGAAGCTAAAAAATACGTGTCCCGACAAAGACTGGCTGAGTGTAGCACTCGAGCTGGGTTACCACGACTATCAGCATCTGGTTCGCGATTTTCGGGAGTTTACGACCCTGACACCCAACGCGTTTTTGTTGCGCGATGGTCGGTCGCCGGAGCGTACGTTTGGGGTAGCCGAAACATAAGAACAGGCCATTTAACAAGTTGTGTTATGGTGTTTATGCCCAACCTTCAGCCGCATCCGGCATTGCGGCCTTACGTGCGGCATTATCTGCTGCTGCATGCGTCGATGGCCGGTATTCCGCCGGAGCAACGCATCAAGCCCATGCCGCCCGATGCCGATCAGTCGCTTTATTTCTATCCCCGCAGCGAGGTCAAAGTCATCACCAACCGTACGTCCGAAACGCGTACATCGGCCCGGAGCATATTTGTAGCCCGTCAAACGTCGCGCATCAATATTGGGTTTGGCAATGATCACCTCATTATTCAGGTCTGTTTCCGGCCGGGCTTTCTGTATCAGTTTCTGGGTAAAGCGCCTTTTCATACCTGGCGGGATGAGGAACTGAGTGCCGAAGACTTGACCGATCGGACCATGCAGGAACTGAACGAACGGCTGGGCGAAGAAACCGATTATGGACGCATGATTGCCCTGATTGAAACCTGGCTCCTGAACAGATGCGCCCGCCTTTCGATCGATGTGCAGCCAATCGACCGGGTGATTGCGGCCCTGAGGCAGTCGGAAATGCCCCGTTCGCTCGATTGGCTGGCCGATCAGGCTTGTTTGAGCAGTCGGCAACTGGAGCGCAAATTTCAGGAGCGAATGGGCATGAGCCCCAAGTTTTATGCTCGCATTGCCCGCTTCGACCGGGCCTTCAAACTGAAAACACAGCAGCCTCAGCTCGACTGGCTTGATGTAGCGTACCAGTGTGGGTATTTCGATTTTTCGCACCTGATGCGCGATTTTCGGCAGTTTGCCGAGGTGACCCCCTCGTTGTTGCTGGCTCAGGAGATGGCTTCGCCCGATTGGTGGCGCACCGGGTAAAGTTGTCGTTTTTTTACATGTAAGCGTTCGCCGTTGGCCGGTAGGTTTGTGTCAGAAATCAAATCTATCGAACCATGAAATACCTACTCTGTGTGGGGCTGACCGTAGCCCTGTTGAACACCGCCTTCGGGCAATCGGCCGACAAAAAGGCTGACGAAGTGGCTATCCGGGCTACCATCGACGCGATGGGGAAGAGCTGGGCCAACCACAACTATGCAGATATTGCCAACTGGGCCACGCCCGACATCGACTGGGTGAATATTGTTGGTATGTGGTGGAAAGGTCGCGAAGAAGTACGCCTGGCGCATCAGGCGTTTCACGACACATTTTTCAAGAATACCCCCTGGACGCTGAAAAACGTAACCGTTCGGTTTGTGACGCCCGATGTGGCCATTGCGCACGTCCTGTCGCACATCGGGACGTACTTTCCGCCCGACGGCATCGATCACGGTACCAACAAACGCCCGGAAACCGACGATATGGCCACGCTGGTTTTGGTGAAACAAAGCGGAAAATGGCTCATTACCGCCGGGGAGAATGTCGAGATTAATGAGCAGGCTGCGGCCGATAATCCGGTAAACAGAGCCCGGCACTGAGGTGACCTACAGCCTTAATCGGAATTAAGATCAAGGTAGCACGGGTTGACTCTCGCCCGGTACTCTGTCGGGATTTGCGTAACATTGCGGTTGTAAAGCTCTTCCAACTGATTATGATGCGTCATTCTGTTTATGTGCTGAGTCTGCTCGGCTTTTCGCTCGCTTGCCGGGGGCAGCAGGCCCCTGCGCCAGCTCGATCACAAGCTATCAACACGCAACTGGTTTGGTTCGACGAATTTGATGGGAGTACCCTCGGCCGACCCGATGTGCCACGCCCCGATGCTACCCGCCCCGACACCGCCCGGTGGGCCTACGATGTGGGCGGGAGCGGTTTTGGCAACAACGAACTCCAGTTTTACACGCGCAATCGGCCCGAAAATAGCCGGATTGAAAACGGCGTTCTGATTATCGAGGCCCGCAAAGAGAGCTGGGAGAACCGGAACTATACCTCGGCCAAGTTGCGCACCAAAGGCAAGGTAGAGTGGAAACACGGCCGGGTAGAGGTGCGGGCCAAGTTACCGCCGGGTCGGGGGACGTGGCCGGCCATCTGGATGCTGGCTGCCAAAGAGCCGCTGGTGTGGCCCAACGACGGTGAAATCGACATTATGGAACACGTGGGCTATGACCCCGGCGTGGTGCACGGCACAGTACATACGCAGGCGTACAACCACGTGAAGAAAACCCAGCAGGGCAATCAGATAACGGTTCCTGATTTCAGCACGGCCTTTCATGTGTATGCTATCGACTGGACTACCGACAAAATTGACTTCCTTGTCGACGGCAAAACGTACTTCACCTTCGACAAGGAATCATACGGCAAACGGTACGAGCAGTGGCCGTTCGATCAGCCTTTTTACCTCATTCTCAATCTGGCCATCGGCGGTAACTGGGGTGGGCAGAAAGGCGTCGACGACGCTATTTTCCCCCAGCGTATGGAGGTAGATTGGGTGCGGGTGTATCAATAAAAGGAGGAAGGGGGAAAGGAGGCTATTGCCGTGGTAGTTTCGGTAAACTGTCAGGGAGTCAGGCTATTGATCCAGGCTTCTATCAGGGCTACGCCTTCCGTATGGATACTCACTCGCCCTACTTCGGGCATCATAATACCGGGGTGTACGGAGTTCATTCGGTACGTCATGATGGACGCTCGGCCCTGACCGGGGTTCACGTCGAACCGAAACGAACCTGCTCCTATGCCAGCCGCTACAGGCGATTTTCGCACGCCCCAGTGGAAGGGGTTGCGCTCTTCATGGTTCAGATACAGGCCCGACGTTGCGGCAGGCCCTTTAGGATTGTGACAATGCCCGCAGTTCACATCCAGGTATGAACGGGCGCGGCTATTGAGCGATGCGTGTTCGTTGGTCATACTCACCAATGGCGAGATACGTTCTATATCGGTTTTGGTCGCTTTGAGGTAGCCCATTTTTACCCAGCGCTCCAACTGGTTTTCGGTACCATCGGCGTAGGCTATGGGGTGGTTCAGCTGTTTCACCTTCGGGCCAATGGGCATAAATACCTCATTGCGATTGTGGCAGCTTTTGCATTGATTTTTGTTGGGCATTGCATACTGAATCTGGTGGGCCTGTCCGTATTCGTCGGTCCAGCTTACCGGAATGCGCTCACCCGTTACTTTGTAGTCGGCATCGGTCTGTTCGGCGTTCCAGCGGTAGGGATAGGCTTTCCAGGTGCCTTGGTGCTTTACCAGCAGGCGGGTTTCGAGAATGCGCCTTTCGGCGGCAGGCTTTCGGAAGTCAGCTGGATAGTAAAAATTCTTCACCAGGATAGCCTTGTCGGGGAAGTCGAGCGGTTCATCGGGAGCAGCGGGATCAAACGTAGCGGAGGTGCCTTGTGCCATCCAAACAAACCGCTTCTTAAACGCATAGTCGGTAAAAAGAGGAGCAATGGGTTCATAAACCAGCACCCGCTCGTTAGGTTGAAGGGCGTTCAGGTTACCTTTGAAGAAGCCATATTCCGACAGCCTTTTCAGTGGAAACGTTTCAAAGTCAAGTTCTCCGGGATTTGTTTGGGCGTTGTTTGGTCCCAAACAGGCATAGAAGACCGCACCGCTAAAGAGAAGCATGGCCAAGCTTAGTAATCGGAAATTTTTCATACCCAAAAAGCAGCTATTGATAGTCGCTTTACAGCACAGGAGGGGTTGTTTTGACAGGAACCGTACAGGCGTTGAACGGAGTTGCGTCCGGAAAAGCCTCAATGTCCGATAGCTTGCCACTGGCCGGTAAGCTAAACCGGGTAAAACGTAGGTCGGGGGTTTTTTCGCGGATGCAAATGGTCATTGGGTTTTTCTGCACATCGCGCCCACGGCTTTCGTCCACAATACCATCATAGACAATATCCTGGGCTTTTAAGCACTTGGTAGCAATGAGTTTGCCCATATCTTTGGTTAGGTCAGGCATACCAAACTCCCGTTCGTAGGTGTTATCATGAACGAATACGTTGGTGGTATAGGGCGACCAGCCGGGGTGTTTGGGAATTGGCAACTGCGTGATATGATAGCTGGCAATAGAAATAGCCGCTGTTTTCTGGTTGATGAGCTTATTGCCTGTAATCTCAACCTCATTGCCCGCCAGAATGACAATGCCACTGCCGGGCGGAATCATCGTGATAGCGTTGCCGTTGGCCACAGGCCCCGAATCAGCAAAGTTTTCGTGGTTGTTGTTGCGGATTGTGTTGTTGAAGACCCGCGTCCGTGAGCCAAACGCCTTTGGTAAACCCGGTAAATTGAAGACCAGAATTCCACCTGTGTTGTTTTCGGCTACGTTGTCATACACCTCGGCATTATCCGAATTTTCAATCTCGATACCTGCTACGTTTTCAAAAACTACGTTGTTCCGTACAATGATATTTTCTGATTGCCCAACGTAGATACCGGCATCCCGTGAGCGTGATACTTCGCAGCGTTCGATCAGCACGTTTTTACACTGCACCGGATAAATGCCGTACGTGCCACGCTTACCAAGGTCGCTATAGGACCAGGTTGTATTAACAGCCCTGAACGTGAGGTTTTCGCAGTGCTGTGTTTTGATGCAGTCGCCGGGGGCATCCATTACGGTAAACCCTTCTAATACCACATCGTTACCCGCAATTTTCATTCCCTCGCCCCCAGCCGGTAGGGTTTTGAACGATAGCACGGTGTTGTACATGCCTGCTCCTTTGATGGTCACATGGTTCACCTTGTCGAGAATTAGCTGGGTATTCATTTCAAAATAGCCCTCGGGGAGCTGAATGGTTTCACCCTCTTTGGCCTCAATGAACTGCTCTACCAGTTTCTCAACCTGTTCGGGTGTGGCTTTAGGTAGCTTGGTTACATCGAGTTGGGTAAGTTGTGTAGCAGACGGCTGACAGGCACACAGGCTAAAACCAGTTAGAGCGATTAACTGCCAGCGATAAATCATTTTTATCATGATCAATGCGTAGTAAGATTTAAGGGTAGGTTAGCACAATACTGAGAATTAAGTACGTACTATTTGTTCGGAACTGGAACAAGATTACAGAAAAACAGGAATATGTAGTACTTCAGAATCGGTGTACAGCCCGGTGATTTTTGTTAGAATTGAGTTGAAGTGACGTAGTACCCAGGCTATAGTGCCTCATTTTTGAGTCAATGGTCGTACGAATGAGTCAATTAGCCCGTTCTTTGTACAGAGCTATCCTCAAAGAAGTACCAGCCCATGTTACGAAACGTTGTTGTCAGTCTGTCCCGACGGGGCCTTATTCGCTTGCTCGTTGTCGGGCTGTTGTTTACGGTTTCGGCCTGTGTGCCCGATTTTCTGGTGAAAGATCCTGAGTGGGTGGTCATCGAAAAAGGCATGTACGAACCCGTTTTGAAACGGAAGGGCGGTATGCTCGTTAGCCCGCGTGAGGTGTCGGCTACGGTAAGATTTGACAGTAGCTGCATGTACGACGTGACGCAGGTGGATGAGTTCGACTACAACAAGATTTTCGGGTTAGGCTTTGTCGGGTCCGAAAACCAGCACATGGGACAGGCTCCGCATCAGGTAGACGGAGCGCGGGTGGCCTGGCGCTGGAACCCCAAACAGAACCGGATCGACCTTGGCGCGTATGTGTACGTGGAAGGCAAGCGCATCACGCAGGATCTGGGTAGCATGAAAATCAATGAGGAGCGCCGGTTGAGTATCAAAATCGACTACGAGAAAAAGACCTATCAGGTGCTCGACGGAGACCCGATTCCGTTTACGCACAAAAAAACAATTGCGTACCGGAATGGACTTTACTTCGGCGGCAACCAACCCGCTCCGCAGACGATCCGGGTTATGATTAAATATTGAGAGCGTTTCGTTCAGCATAAAGGTCAGAGATGTGCCGCTACCGGCCATCCTGACCTTTTTTTATGGTCTCAGCCCGGCAGAAAGGGCCCCGAACCCGGTAAACAGTGGGGTGTAGGTTGCCGAAAAATTCGGTGCTTACGGGCTTGATAACCAACACCAATCTCCTGATTCTTGCCTTTTGTCGAACACAAAATCCGTTGATTTCAGTACTGGACATTCGGACTTCAGACACTGGACCTTAGACTTGCTACCTTTAGATATGGAGGTCTAACGTCTAATGTCCAACATCTAATTTCCTGTACTGAGTCCTTTGTATCGCGTTTTTTTGTAAATAGCAGTAAGACAAGACTTTATCGTATGAAAACAACTATATTTAATTCGCTCGCCGGCTTTGTTCTGTTTGTGCTTCTGGGCGGGTTGCTCGTGGGCTGCGAAGGCCCTCAGGGTCCCGAAGGTCCGGCCGGCCCGGCTGGCCCCACGGGGCCTCAGGGGGTATCGGGCGTAGCTGGAGCTACCGGACTAGCAGGCCCGGCTGGCCCAACTGGTCCCGCTGGTCCGGCAGGCCCTCAAGGGCCGGTAGGAACGGCTAACGTGATTTACTCGCCCTGGGTCTCGGTCAATTTTTCGGGGAGCGCGGCCCCCTTTACGGCCAACATCAACGCTCCGCAGATCACCCAAACTGTGCTCGACCGGGCCGATATTCGGGTATATTGGCAGGAAAACGGTCGGGTAATCCCGTTGCCGTACGCTGAGGTAGTCGGTAATGTGACCTATACGGTGCATCAGCGGTTTTTTGTGGGACGCATTGAGCTAAGGGCCAGTTATCCGATCAACGCGACGCAGCAAATGCGCTACGTCATTATCCCCGGTGGTGTCTCGACCGGCGGCCGCCTGGCCTCCATCGACTGGACCGACTACGCCCGCGTAAAAGCAGCCCTCAACCTCCCCGACTAACTGTTTGACTGAGGTACGGTCAGTTCCCAGAGATGACATCTTGTTTGGAAAGATCGGGGACGCCCAGCGGTCATTTCTATTGCACCACCAGCATGCGGGTACTTTTTTGTAAGTTGGGCTGCATTTCAAGCCCAACATTCTATGCGTTACCTCTATTGTTTTCTGTTTAGCTTGCTCACGGCTCTGGTGGCGCAGGCGCAACCCCTTTTTTCGGTATCGTTCCCCGCTTCGGCTACTTCCACGGCCCTCGATGGGCGCGTACTCCTTTTGCTGGCTAAAGACGCCAAAACCGAACCGCGTTTTCAGATTAGCGATGAGGCCGACACCCAACTGGTGTTTGGCGTCGATGTCGACGGGCTGAAACCGGGGCAGGCCGCTACGGTCAATAGTTCGGCGTTTGGGTACCCGCGCAAAAGCCTGGCCGATGTACCGGCGGGCGAGTATTATGTGCAGGCCGTGCTGCACCGGTACGAAACGTTTCGGCTCAAAACAGGCCATACCGTAAAGTTGCCCATGGATCGGGGCGAGGGGCAGCACTGGAATCTGGCGCCGGGTAATCTGTACAGCAAACCCGTCAAGATTCGGTACAACCCGCGCACCAAACAGGTGATTCCGGTGGTGATGGATCAGGTAATTCCGCCCATCGAGGAGCCCAAAGACACCAAATACATCAAGCACATCAAGGTGTTGAGCAAGCGACTCACCGAGTTTTGGGGTCGGCCTATGTACCTGGGGGCGCATGTGCTGCTGCCGTACGGATTCGATGAGCACCCCAACGCCCGGTTTCCACTCTGCGTATTTCACGGCCATTTTCCGGCCGATTTCGACGGGTTCAGTGAGACGCCACCACCGGCCGACATGGACACGAGCGATTACGTGCCTCGGTTTGGTATTTACGGCTATAAAAAGCGGGTAACGCAGGAAGCCCACGATTTTTACAAACAGTGGACAAGCAAGGATTTTCCCCGAATGCTGATCGTAGAAATTCAGCACCCAACCCCGTATTACGATGATTCCTATGCGGTTAACTCGGCCAGTATGGGGCCCTGGGGCGATGCCATTATGTACGAGCTGATTCCCGAAATCGAACGGCAGTTTCGGGGGATTGGTCAAGGCTGGGCTCGCTTCACCTACGGGGGCAGCACGGGCGGCTGGGAGGCTTTGGCGGTACAGGTAATGTACCCCGATGAGTTCAACGGCTGTTTTGCGGCCTGCCCCGACCCCATCACGTTTCAGGCGTACACCGTGGTCGATATTTACAAAGATCAGAACGCCTATTACCTCGACAGCCCGCACAAGCGCACGCCCCGGCCCGGCAAACGCGACTATCTGGGGCATGTGAAATGTACGGTTGAGGACATGAATCACCGCGAACTGGCGCTGGGAACCAACTCCCGTTCCGGCGATCAGTGGGACATCTGGCAGGCGGTGTTTTCGCCACAAGGCCCCGACGGCTACCCCAAACCGATCTGGGACAAGCGCACGGGTGTAATCGACAAGCAGGTGGCGGCTTACTGGCGCGAAAACTACGATTTACTCCATATCCTGAAGCGCGACTGGAAAACGCTGGGCCCTAAACTGGCGGGTAAAATCCGGATTTACTGTGGCGATATGGACAACTTCTACCTCAACAATGCGGTGTATTTGATGGAGGATTTTCTGAAGCAAACCCGCAACCCGCACTACGGGGGCGAGGTGGCCTATGGCGACCGGGCCGAACACTGCTGGAACGGTGACCCTACGCAGCCCAACTACATCAGCCGGTTGCGGTACAACTCTATGTACGTGCCCAAAATTCTGAAGCGAATTGAAGAATCGGCCCCCAAGGGCGCGGATCTCACGAGTTGGAGGTATTAAAAATAGGGGAGAAAGGAGGAGGGAGGAAAGGAGAAAGGGAAGACCTCACTCGTTTCTTTCCTCCTTTTCTCCCTTCCTCCCTTCCTCCTCCCTTCGCCCACTCTTCGGATGTGCCTGTTCGTAGGTTTTGCGGAGTTGTTCGAGGCTGGTGTGGGTGTACACCTGCGTGGCGGCAAGGCTGCTGTGGCCAAGTAAATCTTTGATCGCGTTGAGGTCGGCACCCCGGTTGAGCAGGTGCGTAGCGAAGGTATGGCGCAATACGTGCGGGCTCTTTTTCTCCAGCGTGGTTACGAGTGTCAGGTTACGTTGTACAATACGCTGAATCAGAACGGGGTACGCCTGAATACCCTTGTCGCTCACAATCAGATACACCGAATCGGCCTCGTTACCAAAGGTTTCGGTTTTCAGACGAATGTACGTTTCCACCAGTTCGGCGAGGGAGGGTGGCATGGGCACTACCCGGTGCTTGTTTCGCTTGCCCAGTACCGTAATGGTGCGTTCGTACCGGTTAATATCGGCTACTTTCAGGCCAATCAGCTCGCTCAGGCGGATACCCGTTCCATAGAGCAGTTCAAGCACCAGCTTGTCGCGTTGACTCGCAAAGTCGAGCGGAAACTCGATTTCGTCGAGTAAGGTTTCCATTGGCTTTTCTTCCACAAAATGAGGCAGTTTCTTGCTCGTTTTGAGGGCCTGAATCTTGAGCATCGGGTCGGCCTGAATGGTTTTTCGGCGCAGCTGATACCCAAAGAAACTCCGCAGGGTGGCAATTTTCCGATTCACCGATGTACGGTCCATTTCGGCCTCTACCAACGACACAATCCAGGCCCGCACCTGCCGAAAGTCGGCCGTGAGGGGCGTTTCGAGCCCAAACTGATCGGTCAGAAATTGGCTAAACTGCTGAAGGTCTTTGCTGTAGGCCGTCAGGGTATGGTGGCTCAGGCGTTTCTCGAAACGGATGTGGTGCAGAAAATCGTCGATAGGGTTCATAAAGCGGGCGCAGAGTCGGGTACGAAGTTAATTGAGCTGGACAAAAATTGACCAACTAACAGAAAAAGAGTGTTTTGTTTAATATTTGATAGGTAAGTGTTAAACAGTTTTTAATCAATGTCCGTTTATTAACCGTAATCGCATTTGGTAGCGGTTATGCTATCTACATACAACCAAACCAATTCAAACTATCTTTCCAATGATTAGAACATCGCTTTTTCGTCGGATGGGATTTCTGATGACCGTACTCCTTTTGGGTATCGCCACGAGCTGTAAGGAAGACGAAGGCACCACGCCCCAAACCGTAACCGATTTAGTTGTTGCCGACAGCCGGTTCAGTCTGCTTGAGGCCGCTGTGTTGCGCGCCGGGCTGGGCGATGCACTCCGTACCACAAACAACATTACCGTATTTGCCCCCACCGACGAGGCTTTCCGGGCGGCTGGCTTTGCCGACGCGGCTGCCATCAATGCGGCTCCGGTAGCTACCCTGGCGGCCATTTTGCAATACCACGTGTTGCCCACGCGTGTCGCGTCGAGCGCGATCAACGTTGGCGACAATGCTCCGCAGGCCAGTCTGCTTTCGACCAACGGCACAGTGTACGTTACGCGTAACTCAGGTGGTGTTTCGGTTAATGGCGCGCGGGTAACTTCGGCAGATATTGCCGCTTCTAATGGCGTTATCCATGCCATCGACAAGGTATTACTTCCACCAGCGGGTAACCTGCTTGAAGCTGTTGTAGCGCTCAACACGGCCAATAACAACCAATACTCACTCGTGATTGCGGCCGTTCAGCGGGCCGGTGCCGCGGTAGTGGGTGCTCTGAGCACCGCAGCAGGTCCGTTTACGTTGTTTTTACCAAACAACACGGCTTTCACGGCGGCTGGTTTGGGCACCGAAGCGGCTATCAATGCGGCTAACCCGGCAACCCTTCAGGGTATTCTGCTGAACCACGTTGTACCGGCGCGGGTATTCTCTACGAACCTCGCAGCTGGTACCGTACCTATGGCTGGTGGGTCGGCTTCGACGGTAGCTATCAATGGTAACTCCGTAACTATCACCGGCCGGGGCAACGGAACGTCAGCGTCTAACGTAACCCGTACCGACATTGTCGCTACGAATGGTGTGGTACACCTGATCGACCGGGTATTGCTGCCGTAATCAGCTCCTCACCCACTTTCATAACGGGGTGTCGGCCGCTAAAAACGGTTTGGCGCCCCGTTTTGGCATAATATGTGTTGAGCTATCTGACGTTATGAACACAACACGTATCCAATCTGCCCAATCGTGGTCGTTGCTGACCTGTGCCCTGGCTGGAGCCATCTGGCTAACCAGTTGTAGCCGAGGCACTGACGTTGGGCCTGATCCCGAGCCTACACTGCCCAGTACGACCGTTACGATGCCCTCGACGGTAACGGCTACGGGCTCGCTGACCGATATTGTAAGCCGGACACCCCACCTGAGTCTGCTCAATGCCGCCTTGACCCGGGCAGGCCTGGCTGAGAGTTTCCGAACGGGGTCTCGCACCTTGTTTGCCCCCACCGACGAGGCTTTCCGGGCGGCAGGATACGCCAAATCGACGCTCGATTCGCTGTCGCCCGCGCAGGTGCAGCGGATTTTACAATACCATGTGCTCAACAGTCGGCTGGCGGTCTCGACCTTGCCAGTCAACACGCCAACGCCGGTACCTACGGCTCTGGTTACGGCTTCGATGACCTTGTTTAAAGCTTCTGACGGTCGGCTGTTTGCCAATGCTGCCCGCATTGTACAGGCCGATATTGGAGCAATGAACTCGGTCATGTTTGTGATTGATCGGCTGATGCCGGTGCCATCGCTATCGACGCTGGAACTGATTCGGGCCAACCCCGAGCTGTCCCTGTTTCGGCAAGCAATCGACCGGGCTGGGGCTACCGTACTGACGGCCTTGCAGTCGTCGGCCGAGGGGGGGATTACGGTGTTTGCACCGACCAACGCGGCTTTTCGGGCTGCGGGCTACGCTGATGCCGATGCCGTACGCAGCGCTGAACCTGCACGGTTGGCCGAGGTGTTACGGTATCATGTTGTAAACCGGCGGACATTCAGCCCCATGCTGCTGTCGGGCGATGTAGCTACCGTACAGGGTACGCCCCTGAGTATCGCGGTAAGTGAGCAGGGGGCTACCCTGACCGGGAGAGGAAACCCGGTAACAGGCGCTACATTGCTACAAACCGACCTGACAGCCACCAACGGAGTCGTACACCTTATCGACCGGGTTTTGCTGCCCACGGCGGTGAATAACTGATTTGCCTAACGGGTAAGTTAACCTGAATTATGCATATTGGCTGACGCAAGGGCCTTCGACAGGCTCAGGCTGACTGGGGGCTCTCAAGCTTCTGGTCAGACTGAGCCTGTCGAAGGCCCTTGCCGCATCGGAGGAACGGTCAGCAACCACCTGTAAGGCAAAATGATTTATTCTCTTTGAGGTAATTGCCTGAATTGTAGGTTTTTAGATAAGCTGCTTCAAAACAGTTTTAGTCGCAAATGATTATACAAAAGGTCCATCACGATTATAACCACATAATAGTGTAGTCTCCGAAAAGGGATAAACGGGAGAAATAGACAACCGTACGTGACGCCCCGCCCGACTAAATGACGCTGCGGAAGAGCAACCATGTCGGACCAGTGGTGGACGTAGAAATAATAAAACGAGCAGGAGATAACAGCCAACAACGGAAACAACACCCAGAATAGGGTGGAGTTGATCGAAAGCGCGTGCTGTACATAGCGCTCATGCCACGCGGAGATGGCTGCAAGACGGTCCTTCATACGTAATCGGTAGCGGGTATTTGGGAGCTTTACTTCGGCAGATGTGTTATCTTTACACGACATAAAGATAGGCTTTCCTGCATGGCAAAACCACAAAACAAACTGTTTCTGCTCGACGCCCTGGCGTTGATCTACCGCGCCCATTTTGCGTTTAATAAAAACCCCCGTATCACCTCAAGGGGCTTGAATACCAGCGCCATATTTGGTTTTATGAACGCCATGCTGGAGGTGCTGCAAAAAGAGAAACCGACGCATATCGGGGTCGCGTTTGATCACTCCAAAAAAACGTTTCGGCACGAACAGTTTCCGATGTACAAAGCCACCCGGCAGTCGCAGCCCGAAGATATCAGCGTGGCTACGCCGTACATCAAACAGATTGTCGAAGCCATGAATATCCCCATCCTGATTATGGAGGGCTTCGAGGCCGACGACATTATCGGGACTATTGCCAAACGGGCCTGCGCTACGGGTGAGTTTGAGGTGTACATGATGACCCCCGATAAAGACTACGGGCAACTGGTGGATGAGTGCATCCATATTTACAAACCTGCTTTTATGGGTAAAGCGGCCGAAAAACAGGGGGTAAAAGAGGTGTGCGAACGCTGGGGAATCGAACGCATCGAGCAGGTGACCGATATGCTTGGCCTCATTGGCGATGCGGTCGACAACATTCCCGGAATTCCGGGTATTGGCGAGAAAACAGCGCAAAAACTGATTACTGAATTTGGCTCGGTCGAAAACCTCATTGCTAATGCCGATCAGCTGAAGGGGAAGCTGAAAGAAAACGTGGTTCAATACGCCGATCAGGGATTGTTGTCGAAACAACTGGCGACCATTCACCTCGATGTCCCCGTGCCCTTCGATGCGGAGGCCCTGCGCCTGACCGAGTACGACAAACCCCGGCTGACGGCCCTGATGGACGAGCTGGAGTTCCGGCAGATGAAAGGCCGACTGGGTCTCGATTCGCCTGCCGACCAACCATTACCTCCAGCGTTTAAAGCGGCCGGAAACGGGCAGATGGACCTCTTTGCCGCACCTGCCCCGGCCCCATCGGGTACGGCCGACCTGCCGTTTGGCTTTGAGCCGGGCGACGCGGCCGTTGCTGATACGCCAACTCCCAAAACCCGCAAAAAAGCAGCTGCAACCGAAGCAACCCCGACCGACGCCGATGCCCCCGCGTTTCTGGACGTTTACCCCGATGCCGAAATCGAGACGGGCGCCAGCAAACCGCGCAAAACCATTCAGTCGGTCCGGCATGACTACCGGCTTGTTGATACACCCGAACTTCGCGCCAGTCTGGCGTATTTCCTGAGTAGTCAAACGGCTATTTGCTTTGATTCTGAAACCACCGCCATCGACCCCGTCGAGGCTGATTTGGTTGGTTTAGCGTTTGCGTACCGGACAGGCGAGGCTTTTTACGTGCCCGTTCCGGCCGACCGGGCCGAGGCTCAGGCAGTTGTCGATGTGTTTAAGCCCGTGTTACAGGACCCGGCGATTACCAAGATCGGGCAAAACCTGAAGTACGACCTGCTGATGCTCAAAAAGTACGGCGTAGAGGTGCAGGGAAAGCTGTTCGATACCATGATTGCCCATTACCTGATTGAGCCCGAGCAGCGGCACAACATGGACATTATGGCCATGACGTACCTGGACTACCACCCGGTTGAGATCGAAGCCCTGATTGGTAAAAAAGGCAAAGGGCAGTTGACCATGCGTGAGGTCGACGTGGAGAAAATTGTGGAGTATGCCGGCGAAGATGCCGACATTACCCTGCAATTGAAGCAAACGTTTGAGCCGTTGCTCGAAAAAGATAACCTCTTCAAGCTGTTCGATCAGGTCGAAATGCCGCTCGTGCAGGTGCTGGCCGATCTAGAGCTGGAAGGTATTCGGATTGATACCAACGCTTTGGCTGAGCTGTCGGCCACGCTCGATACCGATGTGAAGCAGGTGCAGCAGGAGATTTACGAACTGGCCGGGGAGTCGTTCAACATCGGGTCGCCAAAGCAGTTGGGCGAGGTTTTGTTTGATAAGCTCAAGCTGGATAAAAACGCCAAGAAAACCCGGACAGGGCAGTACGCTACAGGCGAGGAAATTCTGTCGAAACTGGAAGCTGAGCACGAAATTGCCCGCAAGATTCTCGACTACCGGGAGCTGATCAAGCTCAAAAATACATACGTCGACGCCCTTCCGTTGCTTATTAGCCCGCGCACGGGTCGTATTCATACCTCGTTCAATCAGGCGGTGGCGGCTACGGGGCGGCTCAGCTCAACCAACCCGAACCTGCAAAATATCCCTATCCGGACCCCGCGCGGGCAGGAAATTCGGAAGGCGTTTGTGCCCAGGTCGGAGGAGTTCCTGATTATGTCGGCCGACTATTCGCAGATCGAATTGCGGATTATGGCCGCTTTCAGTGGCGACGAAACCATGACCAACGCCTTCAACAACAACATCGACATTCATACCCAAACGGCCAGCAAGGTGTTTCATGTGGGCCTGGGTGAGGTAACGAGCGAGATGCGCCGGAAGGCCAAGACCATCAACTTCGGGATCATCTACGGGATTTCGTCGTTCGGGCTGGCGCAACGGCTGAAAATTCCGCGCAAAGAAGCGGCTCAGATTATCGAGGAGTATTTCGCGGAGTTTCCGGCTGTGAAAGCGTACATGGAACAGAGCGTTGAAAAGGCCCGTGGTTTTGGGTATGCCGAAACGATTCTGGGTCGTCGGCGGTACCTGCGCGACATCAACTCCCGCAACGTAACCGATCGGATGTTTGCCGAGCGTAACGCCATCAACGCCCCCATTCAGGGGAGTGCGGCCGATATGCTCAAGATTGCCATGATTCAGATTCACGATATGATGCGCCGGGAGCGAATGCAGTCGAAAATGATTCTAACCGTACACGATGAATTGGTGTTCGACGCCCACCGCGATGAGTTGGATATACTACGCGAACGGGTGGACCATATCATGAAAAACGCCATACCGATGGCCGTCAAGATGGATACCGGTATTGGCGTGGGTGAAAACTGGCTTGTAGCTCATTAATTCTCTTGAAACGTAAGACCTTTCTTAAACGGGCAGCCGGGTTAGCCGGGCTGCCCGTTGTCTCGCTGCCGGGGGCCAACCCCGAGGCCGACCGAATCCGGCAGGAATTGCTTGACGCCTGGCGGGCTTCCGAAAAAATATCGATTGCTACGGCGGAGCAGATGCCCGACGCCGGGTATGCGTTCCGGTACACGCCCGAGGCCATGACCTTTGCCGAGCAATGGCGGCATTGTCTATTGTACACGGTAGGGCAGTTGCAGGCCGACTTTGAGCAACCCAACCTGTACGCGGGTAAACGCCTGCCCCTCAACATGACCAAGGCCGAGGTGATGGCCGAACTGCCCCGCATGTACGCGCATGTGCGCCGGGCTATCGAAACCATCCCGGCCGAAAAATTGCTGGCCACTGTAGAGTACGGGGAGCACAAAATACCGGGTTGGCGGCTGCTGTATGTGCTCGAAAACCATATTATCCATCACCGGGGGCAGTGCGTTGTTTACCTCCGGCTCAAGGGTATAACGCCCGAAAGCTATTACGGCTGGTAAAACAGGCCGCTCTATTTTGGGGTTAGTTTGAAAACTACAATACCATGAAAACCATCCTTTTCCCGACCGATTTCACCGCATCGACCCAACATGCTTTAGACTGGGCTCTGTATTTTGCCCGCCAATACAAGGCCACGCTGGTGGTTTTGCATGTGTATCAGCCCCCCATCCCGGATGCCACCCTCCCTACCATGGGCGACCTCGGCGTGGGCGTTATGGCAACCGCCGACCTCGAACAGATTGGTCGCGAGAACCTGCAAAAGCTGGTGCAAAAACTCCAGCCGGAGGGTGTTGCCATTGAATCAGAATGGCGGATCGGGGCTGTAGAAGACGAAATTGTGGCCGTGGCCAATGAGCGCGATATTGATTTGGTTGTAACGGGCCGTAGCGCCCAAACCGGCTTTTTCGACCGGCTCGTGGGGAGTGCCGCTGCCGATGTAGCGCGGGCCGCCACCTGCCCGGTGCTGGTGGTTCCTAACTTGCCCGACGATGCGCCTGCGGCCCCTGTGCAGGTGAAACAGGTGGTGTACGCTACCCAACTGGAGTTCGAGGAACGCGACATGCTCGCGCAGACAATGGCCGTAGCACGGGTGTTTGGGGCGAGTCTGCAACTGGTGAAAGTCGACGCGGCCAACCAGCCCAACCTCTACGACGACCATCAGCTTCTCATGGAGCTACAGCGTCAGCACGGCGACCTGCCCCTCGACCTGGAAAAAGTGAAAGCCCGGTCGGTTACGCAGGGGCTTACTGAGTATCTGGAGTCGCACCCCGCCGATTTGTTGGTGATGACCACTCGTGAGCGCACCTTTTTCCAGAACCTAATCAACCCGAGTGAAACCGAACGGATGGTTGCACAGACCGACGTGCCGGTGCTGGTATTGCATGGATAGGGATGGAGGGAAAAAGGAGAAGGGAGAAAGGAAAACGACATGCTTTCTCTTTCTCCTTTTTCCCTTTTCCTTTTTCTTAATTTCCAACCATAAACACAGCGTTGGCAAACAGAAGCTTGCCGCTGTACCAGAAGCCCCGGAACAACGGGTTGTCGGCTAAGTAAACCACCGAGCCACGACCCAGCGACTGTACACCCATCGACAGGGTATTTTTCAGTTTCTCTTTGGCGTTGCTACCGGCAAAACCCGCTACGTAATTGTCGTCTTTGAGGTAGCCCACATTCCAGCCGTCTTTAAGTAACTCGAAGTTGTGCGCATCCTGCACAATGGCGTAGTAGCTGTTGCCCAGACCAAACGCAAGCGGATGGGTCGCGTCGAGCGTAATGCGATAGATACTGCCGGGTGTCTCGTCCGACACGGCATCACGCTCGCGGTCAGCATAGGTTTTCACCGAATCCGTGGCCGATTTTTTGGTTTTATCGTCTTTTTTGGCGTCTTTTTCCTTATCGGGTTTCTCTTTCAGTTCGAAGCCATCTTTACCCGCCAGGGCGTCGGCAGCCCGCTCCAGTGCAATCAGTTTGCCGCCTGCCTGCACCCATGTTTTCAGGGCCGACAGGGTTTTGTCGTTCAGAATCCGGCCGTAGGTATAGCCCGTTGGCATCACCAGTACATCGAGTTTGCTCAGGTCAATCGACGCCAGATCATTGCCTGTAATGAGCGTAGAGGGGTATTGGAGTTCCTGATCGAAATAATGCCATACCTCCCCCGACGCCGTGGGCGACATGCCTTCGCCTACCACGACACCTACGCGGGGGGCTTTCAGAGCCATCACAAAATCAGACCCAAAATCGGAGCCTTTGGTTACGAAGCCAGTTTGCACCGGGGTCAAGGTAACATTTGCTTTCTGGGCTTCGGCCTGCACAATCTGATCGAAACGGGCGCCCAGGCGCTCGTTGCCCGCCCGTGTAATCAGCAGCGTGCCCGCCGGGTACGATTGCCCGCCCAGTTCGAATGGTTTCTCGGCGGCCCGTACTTTAAGCTTTTGTTTCAGCAAACCCGCCAGCAGTTGCGCTGAGGGCATCGACTGCCAGCGCACCAGATACGCGTAGGGCGTGGCACCGGTAGTTTGCGATGTAGAGGCCGGCACCGACGCCGGGGCCACCGTACTGGCGGGCTCCAGGCGGGTGGTCAGGCCGTAGGTAGTCAGGCCAAAAGCGTAAGGCAACGACCAGGCCGTAATGTCGTACGTAACCGAATCTTCGAGGGCTGATTTTGGCTCAAACAGAATCTTGAGCAACGTTGACTTAGGTTGGTACGCACTGATAACCAGATCCTCAGGGGCCACCGCGACACCCGATTCGGTTTTCTGGGTGAAGTAATTGAAACCGCTCAGCCCGCCCGCGTTGGTATTCCCGCGCGATTTTCCGGTGGTGGCTGCTGCGGCCGCCCGTCCGTACCCGTACCGAATCTGATTTTTGTCGAGTAATTGCCGTAGCGCGTTCATCCGTCCGGCATCGCCATTGGCCTTAATTACATAGCTTTTGTAGGCCCCAATCGGGCTGGTTCGGGCTTTGTCGTAAAACTCACCAAAGGCTTTCACAATGTCGGTGCCCCGATCGGCTACCGATTCCAGCGTAGCGATACTGGCGGCCGTGTGGTGGTCGATGCGTTGCCGGAGCGTCAGCGTGTCGCCGTCGGCTTTCGTAATGGCCAAGCCAGCGCGGGTGTTGCCGCCCTGCTCGTAAGTCATGGCAATGGCGCCGTTGTACGTTGGCCAGGTGTCGCCGTAGCTGGGGTAGAACAAATCGAACCGCTCGCGGGTGTAGTAGAGCCAGCCGTTGCGGTCGAAATAGCGGCTACAATACTGCCCGATTACGTTCTGGAAATCGCGCTGAAACGGCGTAATATCCTCGTGGTAAGGTTTGGCCGAGGGCGCAAAGTAATACGGGCTTTCTACGCCCATTTCGTGAAAGTCGCCGTGTACGTGGGGCATCCAGCGGTGGTACATGGCCATACGCTGCTGGGTTACCTCCTGCGTTTGCCATGCCCAGTCGCGGTTAGGGTCGAAATAGTAGTGTGTGTACCGTCCGCCGGGCCAGGGTTCATTGTGTTCGCGGGCGAAGGGCGTAGGGTCGGCCACACGGCCCTGCATCTGATTATACCAGTTTACGTACCGGTCGTGCCCATCGGGGTTCAGATCAGGATCGAGAATCACTACCGTCGAGTTCAGGATTTTCTGCATCACGGCGGGTTGGTCGCTTCCTTTTTGTGGATCAACCAGGCCGTACAGTACCTCCATAAATGTTTCGGAGCTGACGGCCTCATTCCCGTGTACATTGTAGCTAAGCCACGCAATAGGCGTTTGGGTCGCCGATGCCGGATTTCCCTCGGCCATCCCGATTCGTTTGAGGTTATCGGTCCGAATTTCTTCGAGCCGATTCATATTGGCTTCCGAAGCGACCACGACAATCGCCAGCGGCCGACCTTCGTAGGTGGTGCCGTACGGAATAACCCGCACCCGGCCCGGCACTTGTCGGGCCACCTGTTCGGCGTAGGCCAGCACCCGATGGTGGGGCGTGTAGCGCTCACCGATTCGGTAGCCTAAAAATTCCTGGGGGGATGTTACTGTGTTTGTTGAAGTCGGTTGGGCATTGCTAAAAAAATTTAAGCAACAGAGGCCCACGACCAAAAGAGACCGAAGCATGCAGATAATGAAGTAGATGACTAAAAAAATGAATCCATCAAAAGTAGGTTTAAAACGCGCAGAAGAGAATTTTTTAAAATTTTTTTGCCCGAAATGTTGCGCGTGAAGATTTTCGCCGTACTTTTGCATCACGATTCGCTGACGCAGTCGCAGAAAAATCTGAAACACGTCAGGTCTGGTTCTTCAGACGGCCGATTCGTCTAGCGGTTAGGACATCGCCCTTTCACGGCGGTAACACGGGTTCGATTCCCGTATCGGTCACAACCAAGTGAAAAGCCCCTCCGAAAGAGGGGCTTTTTCGTTTTACCCCATTGGTCATTCGGTTTTGACGTTTCAAGGGTGTAACGCTGAGACATTTTCGTTTTTAAGCGTCTATGGACAAATTGAGACAAAATCCCCTAATTTTGACCCGCAATAAGATGAACCAGAACGGGGAATCAAATCCACTGATTTTCCGGTTCCTTTTATAAATAGGTTGTTTTTATAACTCGTTACCCCTTTTTGCTATGGCTTTTGATGTTGACATGATTCAACGTGTGTACGCCCGCCTTGGCGAACGCGTTGAAGCGGCCCGCCAGGCCGTCGGTCGTCCACTGACCCTGTCTGAGAAAATTTTATATGCCCACCTGTCGGCTGGAAACGCCACGCAGGCCCACGAGCGCGGCAAAGCCTATGTTGACTTTGCTCCCGACCGGGTTGCCATGCAGGATGCTACCGCTCAGATGGCCCTGTTGCAGTTTATGCAGGCTGGTCGGCCAAAGGTTGCCGTACCTTCAACGGTACACTGCGACCACCTGATTCAGGCTGAAGTGGGTGCCGATAAAGACCTGGACGTAGCCAAGAGCAAAAACAAAGAAGTTTACGACTTTCTGGCGTCGATTTCGAATAAATACGGTATTGGTTTCTGGAAGCCCGGTGCGGGTATCATTCACCAGGTGGTGATAGAAAACTACGCGTTTCCGGGTGGTATGATGATCGGTACGGATTCGCACACGCCCAATGCCGGTGGTCTGGGTATGATTGCAATTGGTGTAGGTGGTGCCGATGCCTGCGACGTAATGGCTGGTCTGCCCTGGGAGTTGAAAATGCCCAAACTGATTGGCGTTAAACTGACCGGCAAACTGTCGGGCTGGGCGTCGGCCAAAGACGTGATTCTGCGCGTAGCGGGTATCCTGACCGTAAAAGGGGGTACTGGCTGCATTGTGGAGTACTTTGGCGAAGGTGCCGAAAGCCTCTCGGCAACGGGTAAAGGAACCATCTGTAACATGGGTGCTGAAATTGGCGCTACCACGTCGATTTTTGCGTACGATGAGAAGATGGCCGATTACCTCCGTGCTACTAACCGGGCCGATATTGCCGATGCCGCCAGTGCGGTAGCCGCACATCTGCGTTCGGACGATGAGGTGTATGCCGACCCCGCTACGTACTACGATCAACTGATCGAAATCGACCTGAACACGCTGGAGCCGCATATCAATGGTCCATTTACGCCCGACCTTGCATGGCCGCTGTCGAACTTCGCTAAAGCGGTGAAAGAAAACGGCTGGCCCGAGAAGCTGGAAGTGGGTCTGATTGGCTCATGCACCAACTCAAGCTACGAGGACATGACCCGTTCGGCCTCGGTAGCGGCTCAGGCGGCTGCCAAAAACCTCAAAACGAAGGCAGAGTTTACCATTACGCCGGGTTCGGAGCTGGTTCGGTTCACGGCCGAGCGCGATGGTATCCTGAACACGTTTGAAGGTATCGGTGGGGTAGTACTGGCCAACGCCTGTGGACCCTGTATTGGTCAGTGGGCCCGTCATATGGACGACCCAACCCGTAAAAACTCAATTATCACGTCGTTCAACCGGAACTTCGCCAAGCGGAACGACGGTAACGCCAGCACCCACGCGTTTGTGGCATCGCCCGAAATCGTAACGGCGTTTGCCATTGCCGGTGATCTGACGTTTAACCCCATGACCGATACCCTGACCAACGAAAACGGCGAGCAGGTTATGCTCGACGAGCCGCAGGGTATTGAGCAGCCGATCAAAGGCTATGCCGTAGAAGATGCAGGCTATCAGGCTCCGGCCGAAGATGGCTCAGGCGTGGAGGTGATTGTATCGCCCACGTCGGATCGTCTGCAGCTGCTGGCTCCGTTTGCGGCCTGGGAAGGCACTGACCTGAGCGGTCTGAAGCTGCTCATTAAAGCAAAAGGGAAGTGCACAACCGACCACATCTCGATGGCGGGTCCGTGGTTGAAGTACCGGGGTCACCTCGACAATATCTCGAACAACATGCTCATTGGGGCGGTGAACTTCTACAATGAGAAAACCAACTCAGTGAAGAACCAACTGACGGGTGAGTACGGCGAAGTACCGGCCGTACAGCGGGCGTACAAAGCCGCTGGTGTAGGTTCGGTTGTTGTGGGCGACGAGAACTACGGTGAAGGCTCATCGCGCGAGCACGCGGCTATGGAACCCCGTTTCCTGGGTGTTCGGGCTATTCTGGTGCGGTCGTTTGCCCGTATCCACGAAACGAACCTGAAAAAGCAGGGCATGCTGGCTCTGACGTTTGCTAACCCCGCCGACTACGACAAGGTGCAGGAAGACGATAGCATCGACATCCTGGGCCTGACTACGTTTGCGCCGGGTGTACCGCTGACGGTTCGGCTGACCCACGCTGATGGCTCAGTGGATGAGTTCCCGGTAAACCATACCTACAACGAAGGTCAGATCGAGTGGTTCAAGGCGGGCGCTGCCCTGAACATCATTCGGATGAAGCAGGGTGCGTAAGTCGCATCCCGTATAGATTGACAAAAACTCGCTCTTCGGGGCGAGTTTTTTGTTTTCGGGTTAGCGGGTCCGAATTACCGTAAGTTGGTCGAGTAGCGCTTTGCGGGTGCCTGCCGGTAAGCTGACGGCATGTGGGCCAAGCTGAATCTGGTATTCATCGATGCGGTGTATGTTCGATAAGTTGACCAGAAGCGACTTGGAAAGCCGGTAGAATAGGGTGGGCGATAAATGTTTCTCCCAGTATTTGAGGTTTCCGGTCAGCACCAGGGGTTCGTCTGGTTTCCGGGCCGGGTTTAGTTGGTTCAGGGTGCTGTTGTTCAGGTAAAGCAGGGTATAACTCCGGGCCGCTTCCAGGTAAAAAATGTCGGGCTGGGCAACGCGTACAAAGCCATAATCGGTAGGTAGATAAATGGGGCCATCGTGCGGATTCGGATGGAGCCGATGGGGGTTGTCGAGGGCAAGTTCAATCTGTTGCAGCACCTCTCTGATGCGCAACGGTTTGTTCAGAAAAGCGGCTGGCCCGGTTGCTTTTGCCCGTTCAAAGGTGGCATCGTCGGTGGTGCCGGTCAGGTAAATAATGGTGGAGCCACACTGACGCTGAAGTACGCGCGCAGCGGCAATGCCATCGGTATGGTTGGCAAGGTGAATATCAACAATCGCCAAAGCAATCGGAGCACGTTCGATATAGCGCAACACGTCGTCGTAGGTGCGGGCAATACCAGCCACTATTCGCCCGGCGGAGCGGAGGGTCTCTTCCAGGGCAACGGCAATAGCCAGATCATCTTCAACAATCAAAACAGAATCAGGCATAGGATTCAGGCGTTTCCGGGAATGGATAGGTCAAAGGTAAGGCCGGGCGGTTGGCTAAAGCTCGCTTCGGCCCATAGTTGCTCGGTTTGCAACGCAATCAACCGCCTGCCAAACCCCGTCCGGGCGGTGCCGGGGCGGATACCCGGCCCGTTGTCCTGCACGCGCAACCGGATGCGACCGCTCTCGTGCCAGCACCGAACGGTAAGCTCAGGGGCCGGGTGGTTTGGGAAAGCGTATTTGCAGGCATTGGTCACTAACTCGTTTAGGATCAGTACAACCGGGAGTATTTGTTCGACTGAGATGGGTACCGGCTCAACCTGGCAGGTAACGGCAACGGGTTGGGGGCCGTAGCTGCGCAAAATCATCTGAATTATCTCCGGAATGATTTCGGGTAGCCTTTGCTGCTGTACAGGTGCATGGCTCAGTTTCCGATTCAGCAGGGTCATGGCCTGAATACGTATCTGACTCTCTTCGACGGCGCGCTTGGCATCTTCGTCGGTTAGCTGACTCGCCTGTAGGCTCAACAAGCCCGATATAGCCTGCAAATGGTTTTTGGTGCGGTGGCTTTGTTCGGCTAGTAATTGCTCATTTTGCTGACGGGTACGCTTGTTTTGCTGCCAAAGGTGGTAGAAAAACGCACCAGCAAGTAAAGCCACGGCCGAGAACCCCAGGGCCCCATACGTGTAATTTTGTTGGGCGGTTAGTACCGCTTTGTTAATCTTCAGTTCGGCTTCGCGTTGCTGGAGAAGCTTGTCGCGCCGACTGGTTTCGTACCCCACATTTAGTTGGGCAATTACGGCTCGTTGTTCTCTCGTCAGCTGGCGTTTTCGCAGCGAATCCGCCGTGCGGAGCCGTTGGTATGCCTGCGGCCATTGCCGGGTGGCCGCGTACCATTTTGCCCAGGCGTAATGCCCATCCGTGATCAGTTTAAGGTTTGCGTCATTAATATGGCGCATCAGGCTATCGGCTACCAGGAGGTACGTATACGCTTTAGCCGGATTGTTTACGGCCAGATAGGCGGTACTCAACGTATAGTGCAGTCCGACGATTCCGACGCCCTGCTTTGTCTTCTTGTACTCGCCGAGTGTATACTCCCGGAGTTTTATGGCCCTGAATGGGTCAGAATCAGCCAGTAACTCAGCCTGGCTTTCACGGATGCCGGCAATGTCGATTGCTCGACCGATTCTCAGCGCTATCGTTTCGGCCTGTTGCAGGTACCGGGCTGCACTGTCGAGGTCTGTTTTTTGGCGGACAGTCGGTGTATCGAGGCCGTTTTGGGCTCGTTTAAGGTGGAGGGTTCCCAGCATCCAGTAGGCACTCATCAGGCTATGCGGGTGGTTGAGCTGACGGCTGTTGGCGAGGGCACGGTTGGCATACACAAACGCTTCGGGGAAGTTGCCCATTACGGACTCATCGCTCGAGAGTTGAATAAGCACTTTGTTTAGTTGGATCGAAGGGCCCCGTTTTTCCCAGATTCGCAGCGCGAAGAGAAACCAGTTTCGGCCGCCCACAAAATCATTGGGTTCACGGGTATACTTGCCCATCAGGTAAGCGGCTTCGGCCATTGCCAGCGTATCGCGACGTTGGGAGGCCACCCGAAAGTCGGCCTTTGCTTGAGCCAGTTTAGGATGCTGCGGTGGCAGAGCCAGCCCCCGAACCGAGAAGCAAATGAATAAGATGGTGAGCAAAAAATAGCGCATACGTCACGGTGGGATTACCTACAAACTTATGTGTTAGACAGGCCTGGTGCAAGCCTAATAAGGTTTGGTGGAGAAAAAGCCCGGGTTCATAGAGTAGCCGGAGGGCATTTTGTAGCGGTGCTGTATGCTTGTGAATTAATGGCTAATTGTTGGCTTGAGCAAATGCAGGTTGTAAGCCCTAATCCGGCACTTCATTAGCCATTCGATTTACTACTCACTTTGGCTTGTTCTATGAAAATTGTCTATCTCATTATCGTGTATGTTTTAACAGGTTACGTACAGGTCAATGCGCAGGAGGTACTTACCAACGGGAGTGTTATAGCGCTCAATACGGCCAAGGTATCACGTAAACTGATTGAGGAAAAAATTAACCGCAGCACCACGCGCTTTGACGTGAGTGTGAATGGGTTGCTTGCACTGAAAACGGCCAAAGTGCCCGAGCCCCTGGCTGAGTTGATGCTTTCGCTGACTCAGTCTACGGATATCATCCAGAACAAAGACATTATCGAGTTGCACCGTGCCGGGTATGGCCGGAAATTCATTGTTCAGAAAATTCAGGCCAGCCGGTCGGCGTTTGATACCTCTACCGACGGCATGATTGAGCTGAAAACTGCCAAACTGCCCGATGCCCTGATTGAAGCCATGATGGTGGGAGGAGTCCCCCAATCTGCCCCTTCGGCTAAGCCGGTTGTAGCCAGTACCAAAACCGATACCCCCGCCAGCTCTACGAAGTCGGCCACCAAATCGCCTACGCAAACCACACCCTTCAAAGATCCACTGTACGCCAATCAGAGTAGCAGAGAGGCTGCCGCTCGTACGAAGACATCGGACGGCAAAACGGTTTTGCCAACCCAGTGCAACGCATGGTTCGACAAGTTTACCAAGAAGAACGTAAAGGCCTCCCAGGCAACCCTGCGCGGGTCCAAATTGGGGGCAAAAATCATTGTGGGTGTACTTACGGGCGGTAATCCAGGTGATGTAGGCATCGAAGATCTGGAAGTTGACCTGATTTTCCGACGGGATGGCAGCGACCTGTCGCTTGTTCTGTACGCCCGAAAACCGGGCTTAAACTTACTGGTTGTGGACAGTGACAAGCCCCTGATGTTTTTGATGCAGGATGAATCGGTGATGCAGTTCATGCCCGCCGAAAACTCCGAGAGCAGCTTTGACTGGAGTGGGGGAGGCTCCTATGAAACCGACCTGCTGATGTATTACAAACTAACCCCGCAGCAGGCGCAAACGCTGTCGAAGAAGCTCATCAAAGGCTACCGGCTCAACCTGTACAACCGAAAGTTTGTGGAAGACTCGGTCAATGAAAAACGGGCCATTCAGGTAACCATGTCGGCATCCTGTGTGCTGAACTAATTCTCAAACCCAATCACTAACGCATGAAGATCAATCTACTTATCCTCGGCCTGATGCTGGCTACCACCCTTACGTTTGCCCAGAATGTGATTCGGGTGCAAAATGGGCAGAGCCTCCAGACTATTATCGACGACCCTGCCTTTGTAGCAGGCTCGGTATTGTTACTCGACCCCGGCTCGTATGGCGATGTTATCGTCCGAAAGCGGGTTAGTATCATTGGTAGTGGGTACTTCAACGGAACAAACGAAGCCCAGTTAGAGGACGTTACGTTCAGTAGCAACAACCTCACTACTTCAGACGGGTCTTTAATTACAGGTTGCTCAATGCGCACAATTACGATCAGCAGAAGCAACATAACCGTGCAACGGTGCAGAATATATCCGTCTGGGTTCTCAACTTCGGTTGACATCGGTAATGTAAACAATGCCAGACTGGTTCAGTGCTTCATTGAGGGTGGGATTGCAATTCAGTGGGGGGCAACCAACTTCCTGATCAAGAACTCAATAATCAACGGCCGGATAGGTACAAATTTCTCATCCGTGCAGTACACAGGTGTTATCGCTTACAATACAATGACGTATGAGGCCTGTGATGTGATTTCGCTGGGTACCACAAACGTCAATGTCACGGTAGCCAATAATATCCTTGTTACGCCAGCTACCTGCAACAACGCTAACGCCCAACAGAATTACCGGACGGATATGTTTGCCTCATTCAACAATAACATTGTTCGGTTGGGCAATTACCAAAGTACCAATCCGAGCAACGTGTTTCTGAATGTGGCCAACATGGCTGGTACATTATTTACGCCCGCTGGAACATCACTGGAAGGGAAATACATGCTCTCGGTCAGCTCGCCGGCAAAAGGCGCAGGTGAGGGCGGGACCGATTGCGGGGCTTTCGGCGGGGCAGATCCCTACGTGCTGACCGGTTCGCCCGTTGGGCCCGTGATTCAGGATTTGCAGGTGCCAGCTACCGCCCGGCAAAACGAAACCATTCAGATTCGGCTGCGGGCCAAAATCCAAAACTGACCCTCGCATGAAAAGCTGGATTCTTATTGCGGGCTTATGCCTGTTGGCGGGTGCATTGCAGGCCAAAAACGGAGTATCGCAACAGGCAGTGAGTACAACACTGGTTGCGGCTGAGTACTTCTGGAACACCGATCCCGGTGTTGGAGCGGCTACTGCTCTGCCCTTACCACCGGGGGTACATGTAGATGCATTGCTTTCCATACCGACTGGGACGTTGCCGCAGGGGGTTAATTTTCTGGGCGTTCGGGTGCGGGCTGCCAATGGGCAATGGTCGCCGACCCGCCTGAATATGGTCTACATACATGCCCCTGGCACCTCAGGTGACCAAACGGTGCTCACCGACATTGAATACTTTATCAACACCGATCAGGGCTTGGGCAACAATACCATCCTGCCAATATCGCCCACGTCGGGCAGTACGCCGGTCGTGGTGAGTATTCCGTTGCCTGCTACACTCGCCGTGGGTACGCACCAGATGGGGGTACGAACTCGCACAGGGCGTGGGCAATGGTCGCAAACTATGCTGAGTCCTTTCGTGATTTTTGCAGGACAGACCGCCAATGCCATCAGCCGCGTCGAGTATTTTATCGATACTGACCCCGGCTATGGGCAGGCTACCGCCTTGCCGTTTACACCCGCCAATGGGCAGGATGTAGCCGTAACGGGCAGTACCAGTCTGAGCGCATTGGGTAGCTACAGTTTCTTTTTCCGCGCCCGCGATACCAACAACCGTTGGTCGGCACTTTACTACGTCCCGGTTAATAGTACGCTGACGGGGTGCCCGATGCAACAAACCCTCCGTTCGGGCAACTGGAACGACCCCACCATTTGGTCGTGTGGCTCGGTACCAACCGGTACGCAGGATGTACTGATCAGAACAGGGCATACGGTTACGGTGCTGAGCCCGATGGGGCGGCAGGTGTGCCGAAACCTGCGCTTTGAGGCTGGTGGAAAGCTGATGAACGGAGGAGTTTTGGGGTTTGGGCAGCCATGATAGTGACTGTATGAATCAGCTTCTCAAACGTTTAGAGAACCTAATCAGGCTAAAGCTATTAACCGTTGCAAACCATGAAAAACGTATACTTACTTCTGCTGTGTACACTGGGCTATGTCAATAGTCAGGCTCAAAAACTGACCCTACGTGACCTGGAGTTATTGCACCAATGCGATGATTCCCCTGATTGTATTACCAATTACCTTCAACCGCTTGGTTACTCACTCACCGACAGCCGTTTAGATAAAGAAAAGAGCCGTGTTGTCAGAATCTATGAAGCTACTAAAGGGAAGTTTCGAGTGGTGTTAGTCTTTCATCCTGAAAACATGACAGTGATGTACACCCCCTCAGAAAATGCGGCCTTGCAGGAGTTGACCAAAGAGCTCGAAAAGCGGGGGGTAAACTTACCAGGTCCTGATGGCGAGTCTCCAAATTACCGAATGGAAGGGATTTCATACATAGTAGGAGCATCCTACAACGGTAAGAAACTTTCTACCATACGTTTATCCTCCTTCACTGACCCTCCTCCTCAATTATTAAAAGGAGAGTCTGCCGACCATGTTCGTTTTGCTGACGCCGACGGTAAGCTGCACTATTTGAGTGAGTTTAAAGGAAAGGTAATTTACATCAATATGTGGGCGAGTTGGTGTAAATATTGTCTGGCGGAGGTTCCCGAAGTCAAAAAGATGATTAATCAATTAAAGCCCGAAGAGAGAAAAAAAGTCGTGTTTCTTTTTCTGAATGGGGAAACCGAACAAGCCCCGTGGCTGTCGGCGGTCAGAAGGTACGAGTACGACAAATACGGCCCTAATTTCCAAATTCTCCCAAAACCTTTTGGAGACCCCAAAGTCGCTTTTGTTTTGAGGGCATATCCCAGCTATACAATTATAGATAAGCAAGGGAATTTATGGAAAAACTGGGCAGAGCACCCTGGCCCGCAGGCCATTGCTGAAATTCGGAAACTCATCAGCCAATAGCTTGTATGAAGAAACTTATCCTTTATCTGGGATTGCTCAGCTATGGGGCGTTGGCACAAGTACCCGCCATACAATTTTCGCCCACGGTCAAAACAATTGATGCCGATGCACTACAGCCGTTCAGCGAAGGCTACGCTGTGGTTGTTAAGGGGGCATCGCACGCCATGATTGATACCCAGGGCAGTTTCTTTATTCCCTACAACAAATACCTCTTTGGCAGTGTGTTCAACGATAACTATTGGGCAAAAGGCAGTCTGAAAAAATTTCGGACTGGTTTTAATAACGGTCGATGTCTGATTATTGACCCGCAAAGCAGAAACACAGCTGTGATGGATAGAACGCAAAAACTGGTGGTTCCTTTTCAGTATGGTGCGTTGTATATCCTCGACAATTACATACTGCAGTTTGAGTTGGCCGGTAGCAGGAAACAACACTACCTGTGGGACGGTACTCCCATTTATGTGCCGCAAAGCAGCGCAGATACCGACGCCCGGCGTCCTCAGCTTCCCAGAGGATTTACCTTTCAAACGGCAGACATAGAGAGCCAGCGACTCTGGGCGTATGAGAATTACTACACGGGCCATAAACCTTTGTTCGCACTGACAGACTATGCAGGCCGGTTTATCACACAACCCATTTTTGAAGAAGTGATGAATTTTTCGGAGGGGTTGGCGGTGGTCATGAAACGCAACGAATTTAAGGAGGAAAAATGGGGCGTTATTGACACCAACGGCAAAAGGGTACTTAATTTTATGTATTCATACCCACCAAGCGACTTTCACGATGGGCTGTCTATCGTAATACCCAAAGACAATGATTCAGGCTTTCAGTATGCCTACATAAATCGGGAAGGCGAGCTGGTTTTCAACGTAAAAAATAACCCCAATGGCCCCAAAACCGGCCAACGCAACTACAACTGGTTTAAAGAGTTGTTTTTCAGCGATGGGTATCTTCTGCTAAAAATACCCAAAAGCTACCAGGACATTCCACCTTTACAGCGCTATGACAAAGCTGGCAATATGACTGATCTGGCACAGGCCGCCAGAGAGGCAATCAAAAAATGGGGACTCGACAAGGTTTTTAAAGACAGCTTCAACCGAAACTATACATACAGGTTAAGTTCTCTCGATCATCAGGATGGCATCCTGTATTATTCTATTTATGCGCCTGATGCGTCTTTTGATGGCCCTGGTTTTCACTATGAGGGCGGAACAGGCATGATTGATATTGCGAACGGTGAGTTTAGCCTACCACCCATATACAGTTCTTTGAAAGATTTCGACGGAACGTCGGGTCTGACATGGGCAAAGGCAAAAGTGAATGGTAAAGAGATAGAGGGCTACATCAACACGAAAGGTGTCTTTGAAATGGTGAAAAAAACAGCTCCAAAATGGTGAAACCGGTACCATGAAAACGCTCATCATCAGCCTTATTCTGTGTTTTTACTTTTCAGCAGCAAGTCAGGCGCAGACGGCCCCTTCAGGAAGTGTTGCCCGGATCAAACAACAGATAAACCGTATTTGGGACACGCATAAAGTAGAGCCGTTTGACCATGAAAAGAATGCCCGCCTTCGCGAAAGAGACCCCGATCGTGCAACCCGCGAGGCAAGTGGGTTTATTGACCGGGAACGGGTTGCCAAAGCCAAAATCCGGACTGAATTGCTGAACCTGGCGCAATCTATTGCGCAGACGAGGTCGGCAGAAACAATAGCTTATGAGTTAGGCATCCTGATGGAGATAAATCTAATTGATGATCCACTATACGGACGTGCCGAAAACGTAGTGAACCTGATCCGCACCCTGGGCAAGGTCGGCAACCAACCCTATCGAAGAGTTTCAGGAGAAGCCGAATACGTTGGCTGGACACACGCCGAGTTTTTCGACGCGGACCCCCGGCTTACCCGCATTCCTACCGAAGAGTTGGATGGAGAAACGTATTACGCCAGTGCGAGCATTCCCGCTTATTTGTCAGTGATAGGTCAAATGCTGCGCGAATACGAAACCCTCGAACACGGCAGCACCGACAGGAACGCAAACAAAGTCTATGGCGGCTACTACGGCGATAATCTTTTCAGCCACATTACCGTCCACATAAACAGCAGCGATTTCCAGAAGACCGTCAGACCCTGGTTGGCGACGACCATTCAGCAGATGAAAACACACTCATTGCGGGGAAAAATGCTCTACCATACCGGACAGTATGCGTCGGCGGCCCGCGAACTTGAGCTGGCCCTCACCGAACACCGGCAAAAAGGCTGGCGAACCGACGACCTGGAACTATATCGGTTTGCAGCCCATAGCGGGGAGTTGCTGTTACGAAACCCCGCTCTCCGTAGCGGATTGCCTGGCAAAGGGTATCCAGTGGGCTGGCAGCAACCTAAACATAAAAATGCCCGGTTGTTTGTCGTAGCTGATTTCAACGAAGATGGATTGCTTGATGAGGCTATCCTGTTGACTAACAAAGACGTAGGGTTGAATAGCGGCATGGCTATTTTTGTGTATATCAATCAACCGGATAAGAAGTATCGTGTCCAGAAAATTACAACGACTGATCTGAAGTCGGTAGGAAACCGGGTTTTTAGACTAACCCTGAAACAGGAAGGGGCCGGCAATGAGCCCATAAATGGCTTAGGGGCCACCCTGATCGGGAAGGATGAAGATTGTTGTGAAGGCCATCAGGTGGAGATACGCTGGGATAAGGCGCGTCAGCAGCTAACTTATTCCAACCTATAGACGGCTCTGAATAAACGAGTTCACTCCACCAATTCCCGCATTTGATAAAATGTTCTGTTTTACGAACGATTACTATAATTCTTGTGCCCGGCCTGACGGTGTCAATCATACCTGATTGCTCCCAAAAAAGGACATAGCGTTGGGTCAACAAACACACGGAATTGTTTGTGGCTGGGTGGGCCTATCCATGACTGTCTGGATTATGGCTGAGTAGAGAGACAGTGAATACGAAAATAGAGTATAAACTCCGAAAGCCGAATCAATGCATTGATTCAACTTTCTTTTGGGTAAGTATCTAGTTACAAATATACATCAATACAAAGAGTGTTTAGTCTATTAGATTATGGATTAAGTGGCTGATAATCATAGGCATGATTTTTGTCACTTTTCCAGAAACTTCTTGACTTGAGTGTAGGAGATACAACCACTTCAAGTGTAGTTTTAGCTGCCTGTTCATCTGTAAATATACAAGCCGCTACCACTATGAATAGACTATACTACCGACAACTGTACTATTTCTTGATTTGCGTTGGTTTGTGGCTGCCGGCTCAGGCGCAACGCAATAAATCTACCCGGCCCGTATTAACCTGTACCGTGCCCGAGTTGACTCCTGAACAGCGCAAGGCTTTGGAGAGTGAAGCTGCGTTTGCGCTACAGCTCAAACGAGCCAAGGGCAACAAAGCAACAGGGATCACCTACATACCCATCCGGCCGCATATCCTGCGTAACAGTACGGGTACGGGTGGGTTACCGCTCGACCGGTTAAACAATATTCTGGCCCGTGCTAACCGGTACTATCTGGTCAATGGCAACGGAATCCAGTTTTATTTCTGCGGTACAACGCCCGATTATATTGACAATGGCACGCTTTTCTCCAACTATGCAATTGCCAATGAGAGTACGCTGACGAGCGGACGCGACGTGAATAATGCGCTGAATATGTACTTTGTGAATACCACAAATGAGGGTTTTTCGGGGTACGCGTATTATCCGTCTAATACAGTACAAAGCACCCGGGCGATTATCGTGGGGTCACTAACGGATGCGCAACTGGGCGACCGTACCGTACCCCACGAGTTAGGCCATAATTTCAATCTGGTTCATACGCACGGGACGGGCAACTCATCTAACGAGTTGGTGACGCGTGGGGCCGGGGCCAACTGTACCACCGAAGGCGATTTTCTGTGCGACACCCCCGCCGATCCGTACGGGCGGCCGGGTCATTCAACTACGTTTGGTCCCGATGGCTGCTTGATCTATACCGGCACGGCGACCGATGCCAACGGGGCTACCTACACCCCGCCCATGAACAACCTGATGTCGTATTATGACCCCTGCCGGTATGAATTTACAGCGGGTCAGTATGCCCGGATGGATGCCGGTCTGGCTTTGCGTCAGTCGCACACAGCGTACACACTTACCTGTGCGCCCACGGTAGTGAACGCCCCGACCAACCTGCTGGCTTCCAATATTCCTACCGGGGTTGTGCTCACCTGGACTGATAATGGCACCAACGAGATGGGGTACTTTATTGAGCGGGCTACGTCGGCTGCGGGGCCGTTTATGTCCATTGGCGGGGTGGGTCCCAACACCACTACCTACACCGACCCGAATCCGCCATCGAATACGCTGGTGTATTATCGGGTTCGGCCGTCGAATAGTACCACCGGTGGAATCAGTACAGCCGCCAGTATTCAGACACTGGCCTGTCGGCCAACGTTTAGCGTGGGTTGTGTGGAAGATGATGGTCTCAACCGGTTAGTGGTCAACTCGGTTCAGTTGAGCCAGAACACCGGTTGTGCCAGTGGGGCTACCGGGTATAGCCAATATACCACCGTAACCACCAGTCTGACGCCCGGAACTGCCTTCGCCGTATCGGGTACACTCATTAGCAGTAGTTTTCCAGAAGGCGTCAGTATCTGGCTTGACCTGAACCGAAACGGCGTGTTCGACGATGCTGGCGAACGTCTGTTTGCAACTCCCAGTCTGGTATTCGGCAGCTTTTCGGGGAATCTGACGATTCCGGCGAGTGTGACGGCCGGCCCGATGGCGATGCGCGTGATTGTTGCCTACAACGCCACGCCCGCTGACCCGTGTGGTAGTTATGAATACGGTGAAGCAGAAGATTATCAGATCAATATTGTGGTGCCTTCAGGCTGTGACCCGCTGGAACCCAATGATACGTATCAAACGGCAACCCCGTTGGCCGATGGAGCCAACTACGTAAGCCCGCCTATCTGCCTCAATTCAGGTACGGATGGGGACTGGTTCCGCTGGCGAACGGTCGGGGGCGGTCAAACCTACTACATCCGGGTGCGGCCCGCTACCAATACAACATCGGGGCCGTATGCCCTTTCGGTGACGGTTTCGGGTAGTCTGCTGACGGTAACAACAGGCCCGACCACGGGAGGGCAGTCGACGGATACGTACCTGGAACTATACGCGGCTGATGGTACTACGTTGCTGGTCCAAAACGACGATTATACGGGTGCCTTTTCGCAGTTAGTGTACGCCTTCAGCGGGCCACAACCCTGCCAGCCACCCCAATACCGCTTTCTGAATACGATAAGCAACACTTCGGCCGAGGTGGGCTGGACAGCCGTATCGGGGGCACAGTACCAAATTCGGCACCGGCCCGTGGGCAGTTCCACCTGGGTTACGTCGGCTCCGGTATCCGCGTCGGCGTATTCGATTACCGGGCTTACCACCGGCACGACCTACGAATGGCAAATCCAAACCGTATGCTCGGCCACGAGTGTATCGGGTTACATGGCCTCGCTGACGTTCGTGACGGGTTGTTACGCACCGGTTAGTCAGGGGGTTACCTACCGGACTTCGACCTCGGCACTGCTATTTTGGGAAAACAAAGGCAACGGGTTACAGTACGAACTGAACTACCGCGCGGTGGGAGCCGCCAACTGGACATCGGTAAGCAGCCTGACGGCCCCGGCCTATCTGCTCACAGGGTTGACCAATACTACGGCCTACGAGTTTGGGGTCCGAACACTTTGCGGAGCCGCTGGCACATCGGGCTACTCAACGCCTACCTCGTTTACCACGCTCTGTGCGGAGCCGCAAAACCTGCAAGGGTTCGGTAATGCGCAAAGCGGTACGCAGGCGGTGGTAAGCTGGATGGGTGTTTTGGACGGACAAACCCGGTACGAAGTGCGCTACCGACCCGTGGGCGCGGCTACGTACATTACCTGGCCTGCACCGGTGACCGCAACCGCGCTGAGCTTGAGCGGACTGGTACCCAATACGACCTACGAATTTGGCGTGCGTACCCTGTGCAGCGATGGACAAAACTCGACCTTTACGGCCCCGGCTACGTTTACGACAACGGCCTGTCAGATGCCGTTCAGCCTGTTTGCCGACTTACTCAATTTACAGGGGGCTCGCCTGAACTGGAGCACGCTGGAACCGGGCATGACCTATTTTGTGCGGTATCGCGAAACGGGCTCCATTAATTGGCTTACACCCACGCCTGCATCGACCTCGGCAACATCGTACTCGTTGGGCGGGCTCATGCCGGGCGTCACGTACGAGTGGCAGGTGTACACGGGTTGTGCGGGGGCGGTGAGTTCAAGCATAGCCACCGGAAGCCCCTTTACAACACTTAGCTGTCCGGCTCCGGCAAACCTCGTTTTGGGCAATCTGGGCAGCACATCGGTCACGCTCGGCTGGACGGTGAGTCAACCGGGTGTACCCGTACAGGTGCAATGGCGCGTAGCGGGTACGACGGTCTGGAGCAGTGCTACCACGGCAGCCGGGGCAACCAATTATCTCCTGACCGGCTTAAGCGGGCAAACCACCTACGAGTGGCGTATTCAGACGCTCTGCTCGGCGGTGTACGGCTCCGTATGGGTATCGGGCGCTTCGTTTACCACCACCGACCCGGTTTGCCGACCTACTTACCTGAATGGCTGCGGTGCTGGTGATGCCCTTGTTTCGCTGGCGCTCAATGGCGAGGTACTCAGCCTGAATACGGGTTGTAGTCCGGGTGGGTTTGCCTTCTATAACAGCCCGAATACGTTTGTGCCAGCCGGGGCGTCGGTACCAATTAGTGGTACGTTTGCCGCCAGTTACGGCGAGGGGGTGACTGTGTTTGCCGACCTGAACCGGGATGGCGTCTTTGGGACCTCAGAAAAACTATACCAAACCGAATTTACAGTCATGGATCAGTTTAACGGTATCATCACCGTACCGAGTGGTACTGCCAACGGTCCGCTTCGAATTCGGGTGATGGTGGTGTACGGCATCGCTAATCCCAATGACCCCTGCGGATCGTATGATGAAGGAGAGACCGAAGACTATGTTATTACGGTTGGCGTGCCCGCAACGTACAGCCCGCGTACCCAGAATATAACCCGTAACGAAGCACTGCTGCGTTGGAACCTGCTCACTCAGGGGCTTTCGTACGAGGTGCAGTGGCGGCCCGTAGGCGGTTCAACCTGGACTACCGTACCTGCCGGAACGGCAACCACCTTGAGCCTGACGGGGCTTGCCGCCGGTACGGCGTACGAGTGGCAGATGCGCCCCGTAGGCACTGCTTCCTGGAATGGCCCGGTGAGCTTTACCACGGTAGGCTGTAACCCGCCCGTCACGTATTCGGCGGGGTCCATTACGCCCAACTCGGCTGTGGTGAACTGGCAGGCCGGGTCGGTGAACCCTTCGGGTACGCTTTTCGACGTTCGGTTCCGGGCAGTAGCCGAGGCCACCTGGTCGACGGTGTCTGGCGTAATGACTACGTCACAATCGCTCACGGGGCTGAACCCGAGTACGGCTTACGTCTGGGAAGTACGCAGTGTGTGTACCCCCGGCGAATCGTCGACCTACACGCCCGGCCCCACGTTTACCACGTTGGCGTGCCCACTACCAACCGCCCTGAATGCCAATGCCGGTTTAACCACAGCGGCTCTAAGCTGGCAAGGCCCATCGACAACGCTTTATGAAGTGCAGTGGCAGGAGCAAGCCAACCCCACGAGCTGGAACTCGCTGACCGTGACAACCCGCTCGGCTTCACTGACGGGTCTGGTGGTGAATCGGGCGTATAACTGGCGGGTACGCACACTCTGTACGGCTTTCGAAAGCTCGGCATTCACGGCCCCCGCCAGTTTTACCACCCGCTGTGCCGTACCAACGGGGCTCAGCACCGACGGGATTAATGCGTACGCAGCCCGGTTGAACTGGACAGCCGTCGGTTCTAATGCGGTGTACACCATCTCGATGCGTCCATCGGGCGGTACCTGGACGACTGCCGCAACCGACTGGCCCGCGAGCCCGTACATACTCACCAACCTGACCAATGCCACCGGCTACGAATGGCGGGTAGAGGCTACTTGTGTGGCCTCGTCGCTCACCGTTTCGTCGGGGGTAAGTAATCCACAGGCGTTCACGAGCGTGTGCCCCACGCCATCGTCGGCCAATATTTACGTCAGCGGGTTGAGTTCAGCTACGGCCTTGGCCAACTGGCTCGGACAACCCAATGGGGCCTATCAGGCCCAATGGCGACCAATAGGGGCCACCAACTGGGTGAGCAGCCCAATTGTGAACGAAGCGACGCTGGCGGGGCAGAATTATACCACACCCCTAACGAGTTTATCGGCAGGGACCGGCTACGAATTACGGGTTCGGATGGAGTGTCCCAACGGCGTATCGTCGGGCTACTCATCGGCTATCACGTTTACCACCAGCCCGACGGTTGCCTGTTCGGCCGTAGCGCCATCGTTGCTTTACAGCGTACCCGGTGCTACGCAGGCAACGTTGCACTGGGGTAGCAGCGCGAGCCCGCAGGCAGAAGTGCGCTGGCGGGCTGTCGGAGAAACCGTTTGGTTGGTGGCTTCACGGCTGCCGGGGGGCGGTTCTGTAAGCTTTGTTGCCCAAAATCTGTTGCCCAACACGGCTTATGAGTGGCAGGCAGGCGGTATGTGCGCGGGGCAAGAGGCCGTATTTAGCTCGGTGCAGACGTTCACTACGTCAAGTTGCGTCATCCCGACCAACCTGGCGGCTGCCTGTGTGCAAGCAACCGGTGCCGTGCTAAACTGGAATGGCCCGGCCGGTGCAACCTACGAGTTGCGCTACCGAATTGGTGCCGGAAACCCTGTGTCCGTCACGGGCCTGACCACCAACAGCTACGCGCTTACCGGACTGGTAGCCGGTAACTCGGTCGGGTGGGAGGTTCGGTCGGTATGTAGTGCCTCGGTCAGCTCGTCGTTTAGTGCGCCCGCGTCGGTGTCAACGGTTTGTGTAGCTCCGGCGGTTTTATCGGTGGTGCAACTGATGGCGGCCGATTCGTGCGGATATGCCCGAATCAATTGGGCGGGTTGTACGGCTGGTTTGGCGCAGTACGATCTGCAATACCGGCAGCAGGGAGCTGGTACATGGACATCAGTAGGCAGCCTTGGCAGCACCCGGTTCACCCTCGGTGGTTTGTTGCCGGGCACCGCTTACGAGTACCGGATCAATACCGCTTGCGGAGGAGGAAATAGCTCGGCGTATACGGTGGGCTCGTTTACCACGATAGCCTGCGCGTGTGTCCCCATGACCAATACCAATGGCTTGTCGGCTATCGATATTACCGCTTCGGCGGCAACGGTGCAGTGGTATGCCAATACGCCCAGTAATACCTACCGGGTTCGCTGGCGAGCCGCCGGGGCTACGGTATGGAGTACGTCGGTTGTGACAGGTACGGCACTCCGGCTTACCGACCTCACCGACAACACGACTTACGATTGGCAGATTCAGTACCTGTGCGCGAGTGGTCAATACGCCGACTATTCGCCCATTAGCTACTTCAGAACGCTCTGCAACGCCCCCCTCTCCCTGTTGGCAACGACGGTACTGGCTAACTCGGCCGAACTGAGTTGGAACGGCTTCGGGAGCGGTGTAACGTACTCGGTTCAATATCGTTTACAGGGCGTGGGTAGCTGGACAACCCTGAGTGGCATCAGCAGCGAAACGTACAGCCTGACCGGTTTGCAGGTGGGCGGCACCTACGAAGCCCAGGTAGCTACTCAGTGCGTGAGTGGCAGTATTACTACGTATGGGCCACCCATCACGTTTCAGACTATCTGCGCCGGGCCTACCTTCCTGCGTGTAGGTGACCTGACCGCTAATTCGGCCCTGCTGCAATGGCGTGGTTCCATCGACGAAACCTACGAGGTACAATGGCGAGCCGTGGGCAACACTGCGTGGAACACGGTTAGTGTTGGGCCTTTGTCGAGTACGGTCGGTTCGTTTACGCTCATTGCCCTCGATGGCGGTACGGCCTACGAATGGCGAGTGCTGAACAGGTGCGGAGCTGGCTTCTCGGAATGGGCAGGGCAGCCACTGACGTTCAAAACGCTTGCCGGTGGCCCCGGCTGTACCGGTCCGCTGACCACCGTCAAAAACGGGGACTGGAACGACCCAACCGTATGGTCGTGCGGGCGGGTGCCCACCTCGGCCGATGCCGTATTGGTGAACCATGCCGTCACGGTTTCGGCCGGAGCAACGGGGTATGCCGCCCGATTAACGTACGGGGCCGCTGCCCGGCTGACGTTTGGCGTGGGTAGTAGGCTTCGGTTGGGGCAGTAGGGGCTCTGGCGTTGTTTGGGAGTCTATTAGTTTACCAGGTTAATGCTTCGGGAGCCTGTCCGAAAAGGCGGGTTAGTTCGGGAGTGTGGGCGTGCTGACGAACCATCTCCTGCCAAACCGTCTGGTGACTTTCGTCGCGCAGGTTTTGGCGGAGCGTATCGAGGTGAGATTGTGGTAAACCGGCATCGCGGTCGTGGATGTACTCGCGTAGCCGGGCCCGGAAATTAGTGTACGCAAGCCGCCGGGATTTGATCAGATCGGCCCGGACGTTGAGCCGGAGCACATCGATGGTGTAAATGGCACGCTGGTAAGCCCCGGTAACTGGCTCGGCGAGCGGCACAAACTGGAAACTATTGGTAATGTCGAGAAACAGATAGTCGAGTGGGTTATCAATCCGTGGATTAATAAGTACTTCCGGGCCGGGCGGGGGCGGTACCAGTTGGACCACCTGCCCGGCCCGGACGTTTGGGTGGGGAGGAATCTCGAAAAAAGCTCCCTGTTCATCGGCCCGGAAAACAGCGTACCGGTTGTTTTTGGGGCCGTTGCAGGGGCCGCAGGCGTAGCAATAATTATCCCAGCTAAAGCAACGATCGGGGTAGAGGTCTTTAGGGGCAATGTGCTCGACCTCATCGGCTACGCTGTCTTCGCAATACTGGCACCGCCTGGCCCCCACGCACATCTGGGCCAGGCGGGCTTTGACTTCTGTAAACGTTGGATTGCTATTGGTGTTGTACTGTTTGAAACGCTTTTTTGCCTCGGCTACCTGTGCTGTGTACGCCCCTGCGTTTAGTACGGTCTGTTGATAATGAGCCAGTTGGGTGCTGGCCTTTGCCGATAGGGCAGGGGCCGTCAGACGAATCATTCCACGGTCGGCATTTTGGCCCGGAGAGTGTAAAGCTCCTGCCGCTCCGACTCCGAAATAGTGCCCTTGAACGACTTCATGTTGAGGTGCGCCACACGAGCCCCCATTGCCTGCCCTCGTTCAGATTGGGTAACCTCGTTCCCGAAAATTTCGGTGCCAAACGCATCGAGTACGTTGCCGTAAATCAGTCGGTCGCGCTCCTGTCCGGTTATCTCACCCGAGGGCTCGGGGTTGCCGGGAGCCGCCAATCGCCAGATACTACCTCGCTCACAAGCCCGGCAGATGAGCGGACTGTGGGTGGTCACGATAAACTGAATGCGCGGGAAACACCGCAAAAACCAGTCGCCAATACGGGTTTGCCAGGTTGGGTGCAGGTGCGTATCAATTTCATCGATCATGACCACACCCGGTACATCGATGTTCATCAGGCCCGTCCGTACGTTGGCAAACACGGTATCGGGGCCATACGCCCGAATCAGTTGCTGGATCAGCTCAAAAATGAGGCTGAGCATAGAGCGGTACCCGTCCGATAATTGCAGAGCCGTGATCCGATTGCCGTTGCCGTCGCGGAAGTAAACTCCGCTTAGCTCTACCCGGTCGATGGTGGTGCCGTGGGGGAGAAGGCCCGCTTCGTTGACAAACGTTTTGAGATCCTGAATCACCGAGGGTTGCGATATCGCCGGGTCCGTTACGGGGGCGTCTGATGATCGGTGCAGTTGGGTTTCCAACTCGCGGGCGTAGGTGTCGCGCAGAAACGTCAGCGCTTCGGTCAGGGCTACACCTTCACTGAACACCGACAGGTGCATGCCCAGCCGGGGATTTGACCGAAACACCGACTCAAATTCGGGCGAGCCCCCCGAAAATCGGCGATACGGTCCATACCCGGCCGAAAACCAAGCCGGGTACCCACTCGATGAGGAGCTGGATACGGGGTTGTTTGCACTCGGAAACGACGAATAGGTGCGGTATTCGGGTACGCCCGACGGTGTGTTGCGGAAATAGCTCGGACGCCCCCGAAAAATTACCTGCGACAGCAGGGCGGGTGCCTGTGGAGTTTCGTTTTCGCGGGTAAACGTAATCCGGCTCTCGACCGGGTCAGTTGCACCGTCAAACGATTCGTGGGGCTGTAGCACAGCTTCGATGCTGCCGGTTGTAGCCTGTTGGCTCAGCCAGTCGTTCCAGTTTTGCCGGGCTCCGTTAATATCGTCTACATCGAGCATAACCAAAGCCGCCGATCGCACAATCGTTGACTTCCCCGCGCCATTATCGCCAATGAGTACGTGCCAGCCCTCTGGTTGGTCGAACGTCATTTCGAAGTGCCCGATGGAGCGGATGTTATGGAGTGTCAGCTTCGCAATGTGCATGATGCCCGAAAGGTACAAAAAGCCTGTGCATTCTGGTCGGTTGGTACTAAGGTTCGAGTTATGGGGCTTCTATCGGTCTATCTGGTTATCAATTACCAGATAGATGGTAGTTTAAATGTTGTTTACTAATTATTGTAGGAGAGTAAATACACAGAGGTAGGAAAAACTATATTTGTTCGTTAACGTCCACATTATTATGAAATATTGCTACCTACTACTGGTGTGGTTTTGGTATGAAAGTGTGCTCGGGGCAACACCGGCTCCTTCACAGGTAATGTCAACAACGTGTCCTTCGCGAGCTGGGTATATCAGTCAATCGTATACCCCTCGGTTATCATATAACTGGGCTGAAGTTTTATTTGCTGGGTGTTTAAATATGCCTTCTGTGGCAAGATATCGTACTGTAAATAGTAACTGGAAACAAAGTACAAAAATTGTTGCCAGTGGTGCTGTTTATGCTACTTTCGATAAACTTGAACCAGCCACTGTTTATGAGTGGCAAGTGGCTTGTGTTTGTGCGCCCGGTGATACGTCGGCATACACGACTCCAATTTCATTCACCACTTTACCTTGCCCAGCGGGTGGTAGTTATTCACTGCCAACTGTCATTACACCTACTTCTGTTACGTTAGGAGGGTTGTCGAATCCGGAACGTTATGTGTTTCAATGGCGCGAGGAGAATGAGCCAGGCTGGAATACCCTTAATTCTTTGCCTGTAGGCCCCATTTCGCTAACGGGTCTGACCGACCGAACGTCCTACGAATGGCGTGTTGGTGAGGTGTGCTCGGCAACAGCGATTGGTTATTCCAAAATCACTTCGTTCACCACTGGCTGCGTAGCCCCAACTGAACCAGTTACTTCAGATATTGGCTACACTTCGGCCCGGCTGAACTGGCAGAACCAACCCGGAGCAGTAACTGAAATTCAGCTGCAACCCCAGGGGGCTACCAGTTGGAGTGCTCTGGCGACTAATTTTACAGGCAATTCCTACGAATTAGCCATTTCCAAAGGTCACTATAACTGGCGTGTGCGGACCGTCTGCGGTTTGAACCGGCACTCCGGTTTTACAGAACCCCAGTCGTTTACCACAGGCCCTTGTCCGAATATAGATTTGTGGTTATCTGATCTTGGATCTGTTAGCGGTTATTCAGCTATAATTCAGGTATATGGAGCGGTGCAGGATCAGTATAGTATTCGATGGCGGGAACAGGGCAATAGTGAATGGCATTTCGTAGATGATAATTCGGGAGGAATATTCAGATTGACAGGTTTACGGAATAAGGTGAGGTATGAGCTACAGGGCCAAAGACAGTGTTCGGCCACAGACCGTAGTGCTTTTTCTGAGCCTATAGTGTTTACCGCTACTTGCTTAACTCCTTTTCTAACAGAGCTGGATTCGTATGGGTTATTATCGATCCGTGGCCTATTTGAGGCCAGTGGTCTGGTCGAGTGGCGCGAAAAAGGAACGGGTCTATGGCACCAGTCACCGCTATTAAACGAGTTAAATGGTTTTGCAAATACCGTTTGGTATCAGTTTGGAGGTAAGCCACAAACTGCCTACGAAATTCGGTCAAAAGCGGTTTGTGCGGATGGTTCTTCATCGGATTATTCACCTGTTAGAAGTTACACGCTCGGGTCCAAAATCAGCAGTGGATTTGAACCCCTCGCTCACTCGCTACGAGTAATGTGTATCGGATGGCGTAGTGCGCAGGTGAGCTGGCTATCGAATACGGTTTATTATGGTAATGTCACGGTACAGTGGCGACAGAAGAATACCGATTGCTGGAACACACAAATTGTAACAGATAGTATTCAAAGCCCCCATTATGGCACTTTTACAGTGCCAAATGGTAAGTGTATTCTGAACGGGTTGCAACCCAAAACCGAATATGAATTTCGGATAGGTAAGTTGTTGTCAGAAAGTAGCGAACCGGTTTTTACACAACCAGAAACCTTCACAACGACTGATGGGGCAGTTGTTATGTATAGGAATATAAACTGCCCGGTGATTGGCCCTGACCGTGTTCAAATTTACTTTGGAACGAGCGTTTGCAATAGTGAATTGGATCAGTACGAGTGCCGTTATCGCCCTGTTGGTAGTGATATCTGGCAATCAGTTCGGTTTATAACTGGGCAGGAACGTTTACTGACAAATCTGCGCCCTAACACAACCTATGAGTATCAGGTTCGGTTATCTGTACCCAATGGCTATACAGGGCCTTTCTCGAATACAGAAACAGTTACAACGGCTTATGCAGATGTGGGGGCGTTAGTCAAAATCCGGGTAAATGGTGATAATTGCCGGGATTTAACAGTTGGGTGGAATTATTGCTTTACACAAGGGGCTACTTATCAGATCTCTTATCGTCGGTTAGATGATTCGGATGATCGTACAGTTGAGGCAACAACTTCGGTGCACTACTACACCCTGAAAAATCTCCCTTCTAATACCCCCTATCTGGTTCAGGTGCGAGCTGTTTATGCCGATGGGACGTTAGCGCCCTTTGTTTCGGGAACATTTACATCCGGCTGTTCCTCCATTCCTTATATACAGCCTCGTAATCTCTGTCAGTATAACTTGACGGAGACCACAGCTCAATTGCAATGGAGTAGCTATGGAGGAATTAGCGATTTTGAACTACAGTGGCGTAAGGGCTATACAACTTCCTGGAATTCTTTGACCGTAACAGGTAATGCCAATGACTTTTATCCATTAAAATACAAATTGACTGGCCTCCAACCCGAAACAGTCTACGAATGGAAAGTCCGGGATCTCAGGGGTGAACCCAGTTATTTTACACCCGTTCAATTCTTCCGAACGGTTTGTAATGCCCCGGTCTATGCACGTATGATGACTACAGGAACGACATCGGCATCGTTGAACTGGACAATGAATGACGAAAACCAATTTGTGACTCTTCACTGGCGAATTAAGGGAGACTCTGCCTGGCAACAAATGCAGAACATAGGCCGCTCCGGCTATCAATTGACAAGTTTGAAGCGTAACACGGTTTACGAATGGCGTGTAGCTACTCAGTGTGCCGCGCCATCAACCTTGGCCCACGGACCCATACAAACGTTCAAAACCTTGCTTTACAATCAGTTGATTTACACGGTTCAGGCGGGTAATTGGACTGACCCGTCTGTATGGTTCTGTAATCGACTTCCTACCGATGAAGATGGTGTACTAATCCTACATAGGGTGAATATCCCCCACTACCAAACCGGTAAAGCGGTGTTAATCCGGTATGGTAGTGGAGGAACCCTTTCGTTTGAGGAGAAAGCACGTTTGCAGTTAAGTTTTTAACCTCTCATCTTCACAATCGTCACACCAGCTCCGCCCCGGTCGGCGTGTTCGTCTTCCATACGGGCAACTTGCTTATACCGGCGGAGGTGCGTCCTGACGAGGTTGCGCAGAATACCGTCGCCTTTACCGTGCACAATGCGGAGTTCGGGGTAGCCGAGCATGAGGGCGTTGTCGAAAAACTGATCGACTTCCACAATGGCCTCTTCGCCCCGCTTGCCGCGAATGTCGAGGTTGAAGCTGAAGTTCATCATTTTCTCGTTCAGGTCCATGCCCTGCATCCGGGGTTTTTCGGTCTCGCCCACGGCTTCTTTAAACACTCTCCGGCTCACCTTTTCGAGCCGGTTTAGTTTTACGTTCGATTTGAGGTCGCCAATGCTGATTTCGGCGTCTTTGCCCCGAATGGCCAGTACCTGACCCACGGCTGTTTGCCCCTGAATCCGGACGTAGTCGCCCGCGCCGATTGGCCCCGTTGCCGACTCATACTCCTCCTTGGGTTTAGCCGGGGCGGCCACCACCTCGGGTTTAAGGGCTTTCTGCTCAAATTGCTGAAGCTCCTGCCTGATTTCACGGGTGATTTCCTTATCAGCCTTCACCTCCCGAATCTCCCGGATCGTGTTCTCAATCCGTTGGTTAGCCTCCTGCACCAGCGCCTTCGCTTTCTGCTTGGCGTCGTTGAGTAGTTGCTTTTGCTCGTTGTCGAGCTTGGTTTTCAGGGCGGTGTATTCAGCGAGTTGCTGCGCCAGTTTGCGCTGGTTGATGCCAACTTCAATGTTTTTCTCGGCAAAGACCTTTTTCTCAATGTCGAGCTCCTTGATGAGTTTCTCGAAGTTGACCTGCTGCGTCCCCAGTTTCTCTTTCGCCCGGTTGATTACGCCTTTGGGGAGCCCGATTTTCTGGGCAATCTCAAGCGCAAACGAGGAGCCCGGCCGCCCAATTTCGAGCTGGTAAAGCGGCTCCAGATGCTCACTGTCGAACCGCATCGCGCCGTTGACGAGGCCGTCGGTTTTGTCAGCAAATACCTTCAGATTGGTGTAGTGGGTGTTGATGACCCCGTACGCCCCCGACTTGTTGAGGTCTTCCAGAATAGCCTCGGCAATAGCACCTCCCAAACCCGGCTCGGTACCGGTACCAAACTCGTCGATGAGGAAAAGGGTGCGTTTGTTGGCCCCCACCATAAACTGCTTCATGGCCGTCAGGTGCGAGCTGTACGTGCTGAGGTCGTTCTCGAGCGACTGCTCGTCGCCAATGTCGATAAACAGATTCTGGAAAACGCCCATCTCCGAAAAATCGGCCATAGGCACCAGCAGGCCGCATTGTAGCATGTATTGCACCAGCCCGAATGTTTTAAGCGCAATGGATTTACCCCCGGCATTGGGCCCCGAAATAATCAGAATCCGTCCGTTTTCGTCGAGCCGGGCCGTGAGCGGTACCACTTTTTTGCCTTCTGTTTTCTGGAGAGACAAAAAGAGTAGCGGGTGCCGAACGTCGGTCCAGTTCACAAACGGGCGGTTGTGCAACGTAGGCATTTCGGCCCCAATCTGAAGGGCCAACCGTGCCTTGGCCCGGATGAAGTCGATCTGAGCCAGAAAGTTAAGGGCCTTTTTCAGCCCCTCCAGATGCGGTCGGAGTGTGTTGGTCAGCTCCAGCAGAATCCGGAATATTTCGCGCCGTTCGGCGTATTCCAATTCCCGAATCTCGTTGTTCGCGTCGAATACCTCGGCAGGTTCGAGAAACACGGTTTGGCCCGTGTTCGATTCGTCGTGAACAATACCCTTGATTTTACGCTTGTGCTCGGCCGAAACCGGAATGACCAGCCGCCCTTCGCGCACGGTCAGGCTCATGTCGTCGGGAATCCAGCCGTTTTGGCGGGCCTGCCGCAGTATTGAGTCCAGTTGCTTGCGCAGGTGAGCCTGCTCGGCAATGATCTGTTTCCGAATGCGCGCCAGTTCGGGAGAGGCCGAATCGCGCACGCGACCCCGGTCGTCGATAATGCGGTCGAGTAAATTAACGAGGTGCGGGTCGAGGGCCACCGGACCGGCGAGTTCTTTCAAAAACGGAAACTGTCCGTCGCCGGTCCGACCCTCGTCGCGCTTGGCCAGAAACGTAAGGCAGGCCTGTACGGTTTTCAGGGTCAGTTTCAGATCGAAAAAGTCTTCTTCCGTAAGCGCCAGTCCTTCAATCCGGGCCTTGGTCAATTGCTCCCGAACGTCAATGTAGTTCGACTGCGGAAACTCGGTTTCGTACTGAACAATCTGCTTGAACTCGGCCGTTTGGCGGAGCAGTTTGTCGATAAGCGAGTAATTGTCGGTGAAGCGAATTTTGTCCACGTAGTCCTGACCGAGCGGGCTGATACACGCCTGTTTAAGGAGTTCGCGGATTTTATCAAATCCAAGTTTTTGTTCGAGGGTATTGGGGTACAGCATTCAGGGCTGATCGATAAATGGGGTTAATGGGGCAGATGACCCCTCAGGATAACACATTATCGATTCGGGTGGTTCTGATGCCGGCCACTCCGGCTCGCCCTCACCGTCGTTTATCGCTGACGGCGAGCCGAATCAGGTCGGCGGTGTTTTTGACACCTGCCTTTCGGATAATACTGGCTCGCTGATTGGCCACCGTATTCGCACTGACACCGAAATGCCGGGCTATCTCCGTACTGCTCATTCCATCCATCAGGCAGTTGAGCACCTGAGCTTCGCGCGGGGTAATCCGATTCCAAACGGTTGGGGCCTTGGGGGCTGGGGTGTCAGGCTCTACCGCACCCGGTTGCTGGCGTACCAACTGCTTGATAATGACGTTTGATGCGCTTGGCGGATAATATAACTCGCCGATGCTCACCGTTCGGATGGCTTTCAGGATTTCGGCCTGACCGGTGTCTTTGAGCAGGTAACCGGCCGCCCCGTGTTGCACAGCTTTCAGAATATAATCGGGGTTGCTGTGCATACTAAACACAAGGGTGTACACCCGGTGCGACTGCCGCGAAAGCGTTTTAAGCACCTCAAGGCCCGACATGCGGGGCATGGTCAGGTCGAGCAGCAGAATGTCGGGGTCTAATTGCCCAATCAGATCAACGGCTTCGTCGCCATCGGCGGCTTCGCCCACAACCTGCATATCGGGTTCATCTTCAAGGAGCATTCGGATGCCTTTTCGTACTACGGCGTGATCGTCGGCAATGAGAAGTCGTATAGCCATGAGGAAGGAGATTTGTGGAAGGGGCAATTTACGGCCCTGTCGCGAATTGCGGTAGTGTTCGGGTCGTTAAACTCGTTCAGTGGGTATACTTACCATAATCTCAGTTCCATTGCCGGGTGAGGTTTGGAGGCTTAGCTCACCATGCAACAGGCGAGCCCGGGTGCGCATATTTTCGAGCCCGCTGAGTACGGGTAGGGGGTCGCTGTTGGGGGGGCGCTGGTCGGGCCGAAACCCCTGCCCATTGTCCCGAACGCTCAGGACCACCCGATTGGCCTCGTGATGCAGGTGAATGGTAATCTGTAGAGCGCGGGCGTACTTGACGGCATTATGCAGGGCCTCCTGGGCAATCCGGTACAGGCCAATTTCCTGGGCGGGGCTCAGGGAGATGCTCTCGCGGGGGCCTTCGTACACCACCTCAATGCCCGACGAGCGGGTGGTTTGCTCAGCCAGCAGGTTAAGCGTAGCACCCAGCCCAAAATCACTCAGGGTAGAGGGCATGAGGTTGTACGATACCTGCCGGGTTGTCTGGATGGTTTCGTAAATAAGATCGCAGAGTTCGGCGAAGCGGGCCCGCTGCTTGTCGTCGAGCGTAGCCGTCGATTGTAGCTTTTCGGCATGGAGTTTCAGACCGGTAAGCATCTGCCCGATACCGTCGTGCAGCTCGCGGGCAAACCGTCGGCGTTCTTCTTCCTGGCCTTCGAGTAAGGCGGCTGAGCGTACGGTTGTTTCAGCAAGCTGCAACCGGTATTTCTCCTCGGTAGCGTGCAGCAGTTCGGTTTGCGTGGCCAGTAACTCGCGGTTGGTCTCGGCCAGGTTCTCGTTGGCAGCCGCCAGCGCTGTGTTGGCCCCCTCCAGTTGTCGGTTGGTTTCCTGTAACGCCTGTTCCGACTGATCCAGTTGCCGGATCACGTTGCGCGTGTGTGCCACCACCGGTCTGAACACAAAGAGTCCCTCAATCAGCAGGACCAGCAAGGTAGCCCCCGTCAGAAACCATTCAATGCGCGAGAGCGACTGTACCCGCTCAAAACTTTCCCGGTCAAACTGAAACACAAACGTGTTCATGCCCTCCACAAACGTCAGTTCATTTTGCAGAATAACTTCGAGGGCGGCCTGCCGTTCTTGGGCGGTAGCGCCGGGGGCACTGAACTGCCGGAAACTGCGGTACATAATCTGAAACGACGGTTCGATCTGCGCCATCATGCTGTCGAGGGTGGCGCTTGGCCGTACCGTGTACCGTTTCTCCATCTGTAAGACCCCTTCGCGGAGCTGTCGGTGCGTTTGGGCCCAGGTATTCAGCAACGAATCGAACGCAACACGGTCGGCCGAGCGCTGATCGAGTGTGCGCAACAGGGCGAGTTTGGTGAGCCGTTGGCTAAGCATCCGTTGCCGACCGGCAATGTTGACCACCCGACTATCGTCGTTATGCGCCCGGATGGTACAATGAATAAACAGGAGCCCGGCTACCGACAGTAAGGCAATAACGGTCAGAGCCAGACTATAAAACCGCGTCAGTCGGCGGGCTACCTGTTGATGGAGTTGAGTCATACGCAAAACGCAGTGGGCGGTGGCTTAGTCCTGCCAAACCGTATGCAAAGTAACCTTATTTGCTAAACTCCTACGTACACGATACCCGCACTGACCCGCACGGGGTAGGTTTGAATAGGCGAACAGCCCTCATCGTTAAGGCATTGGCCGGTTTTGAGCGAAAACGTCCGTTTATGAAACGGGCAGGCCACTTTGGGCTCCTCGGCATGGCTACCAATCATCCCACGACCAAGGGCCATTTGCCGTCGGTGGGGGCACTCGTTATCGGTAGCAAACCATTGCCCCCGGCGGGTAAAGTTGAAAATGGCGATCTGCCGACCGTCGATCAGGGCGCAGGCTCCGCCGTTTTGGGGAATATCATCGACCCGGCAGGCCACGTGCCAGGTAAGAGGTTGGTTATCAATGGCAATTGATTCCATAGTCGGTTGGTTTTGAGGGATCTTCAGAGGTTGCACAGGTCTCGCGGAGTGGGTAGTCCCACGCCTTTAGGCCCATTCGCGGGCCCGGATCTGATCGCGCATGGGCGCAAACTGCACCGTAGGGTCTTTCACGGCCGGTGCATTCACGAAGTGCGTAAATCGTTGCCGTAACTCGGGTGTCTCGACAACCTCTTTCCATTCGCAGGCGTACGTATCAACCAGAAGCTGCATCTCGTTTTCGAGCTGATTGGCTATGCCCAGCACGTCGTCGACCACAACGGCTTTGAGGTAATTCAGGCCGCCTTCCAGTTTATTGAGCCAGGTAGCGGTACGGGTGAGCGGGTCGGCTGTTTTGATGTAGAACATCAGAAACCGGTCGAGAAGCCGGATACAGGTCGTTTTGTCGACATCGGAAGCCAGCAGTTGGGCGTGCTGGGGCTTAATTCCCCCGTTGCCGCATACGTACACGTTCCAACCTTTTTCGGTAGCGATAATACCGAAGTCCTTGCTCTGGGCTTCGGCGCACTCGCGGGTACACCCCGACACGGCCGATTTTAGCTTGTGCGGAGCGCGTATGCCTTTATACCGGTTTTCGAGTTCGATGGCAAACGAGACAGAGTCCTGCACACCGAACCGGCACCAGGTAGTACCCACGCAACTTTTGACCGTCCGCAGCGATTTGCCGTAAGCGTGGCCACTCTCAAAACCGGCTCTGATCAACTCCTCCCATATGCTGGGCAGGTCGCCGACGTGCGCGCCAAACAGATCGATGCGCTGCCCGCCGGTAATTTTGGTGTAGAGGCCGTATTTCTGCGCCACCTGCCCAATCACGATTAGTTTTTCGGGCGTGATTTCACCTCCTGGTATGCGCGGCACAACCGAGTAGGTGCCTCCCCGCTGAATGTTGGCCAGAAACCGATCGTTGGAATCCTGAATGGTGGCCCGGTCTTGCCGGAGAATATTTTCGTTCCAGAGGCTGGCCAAAATCGACGCGACGGCCGGTTTACACACCTCGCAGCCATCGCCCCGCCCAAAGGCATCGAGCACAGCCGCGTATGTTTTCTGATGGTTCATCTTCACCAGATCGAGCAACTCCTGCCGGGTGTACTCGAAATGCTCGCAGAGGGTGTTGCGCACGTAAACGCCCTGCTGGTTCAAAACGGCTCCAACCAGGTCTTTTACCATGGCCGTGCAGCCCCCGCAGCCCGTACAGGCTTTGGTCGCTTTTTTGAGCGCGTCGACGGACGTATGGCCGTTGTTGGCGATCTCGTGACAGAGCTGCCCTTTTGTGATGGCTTCGCACGAACAGATCAGGGCCTCGTCGGGAAGGCTCAGCACCCCGCCAAGTCCGGTTTCTTCACCCCCGCGTGATCCCAGGATAATGTCTTCGGGGTCGGGGGGGAGCACCGTCTGATTCTTGCAGGTTTGCAGGAGCATATTGTATTGGCTCGCATCGCCGACCAGAATCCCGCCGAGCAACTGTTTGCCATCGGCCGAAATGTTGATGCGCTTGTAAATACCCTTGGCTTTGTTTTCGTAGACGATGGTGCGGCATTCGGGTTCGCTCGCAAACGGGTCGCCGAAGCTACCCACGTCGGTGCCAATCAGCTTTAACTTGGTCGACATATCGAATGGTTTGAACTGGCTGGTTGCGCCCAGTAGTTGGGTAGCTACCACCTCGGCCATTTCGTACCCCGGTGCCACCAGCCCATACACCATCTGATGCACCACGGCACATTCGCCAACCGCGAAAATGGCCGGGTCGGAGGTCTGTAGCTGCTCATTGACCAGGATGCCCCCGCGCGGGTGGGTGTCGAGCCCGGCCGCACGGGCCAGTTCGTCGCGGGGCCGGATACCCGCCGAAATCACGAGCAGATTCACGTTCAGGTGGGACCCATCCGCAAATTGAAGGCCCGTAATCACCGCGTCGCCTGTGATACTCTGCGTGTTTTTGTTCAGATGGACCGAGAGCCCCAGCGATTCGAGTTGCCGCTGAAGCACCTGCGAACCGGCATCGTCGATTTGCCGGGGCATCAGCCGGGGGGCAAACTCAACAACGTGGGCTTCGTCGACGCCCAGATCGAGGAGGGCTTTGGCCGCTTCGAGGCCCAGCAGACCACCTCCCAGCACAGCTCCCCGAAAGGTACCCGACCCCTCCTGACGTACGGTGTGCGCGTACGACTGAATCAGGTCGAGGTCTTCGAGTGTGCGGTACACAAATACCCCATCTTTCTCCACACCCGCTACGGGTGGGACAAATGCGCCCGACCCGGTAGCCAGAACCAGATAGTCATAAGCCACTATGCGGCCCTGGTGCGACCGTACCTCTCGGCTGGTGCGGTCAATCTCAACCACCGGGTCGCCGAGGTAGAGCTGAATACCCTGCTGTGCGTACCAGTCGGCGGGGGCAAGGGTCAGATCGTCAGCCGTTTTGCAGGACAGATACGAACTTAAATGAACCCGGTCGTAAGCCGCCCGTGCTTCTTCACCGAAAACCGTCAGTGAGAAGGATTGCCCTTTTTTTTCTTTGGCCACAAATTTTTCGCAGAATTTGTAGCCAACCATGCCGTTGCCAATAACGACAATGCGCGTGTTTGTGTGAACGCTCATAGTTGATAGTAACTACGTTGTTATAAAAACCCTGTTTAATTATTGAACTAATTCAAGAATGCAGTTGGATTTCTCCAAATTCAACTGTGTCAAATTTATAAGGTGTTTTTGCTAAATCCTAATCTTAAATTCGGTAAAGAGCTTTTTATAAAACATATTTTTTTGAAAAACACTTGTTTTTACGAATTGTCTATCTACTTTTGAACCATGTTTTGTAGATATTTGCAAATCTAATTAATAGTACATTTTTACTATAGATGCTCTTTCGGGAGTATGCGTATGCAGCCAAAGCTTACACTCGTGGGGGCGGGTCCCGGCAACGGCGAATTGATCACACTAAAAGGGATCAGAGCGCTCAGAAAGGCTGACGTTGTTTTGTACGACGATCTGGCCAACGCTTCCTTACTCGATTTTGCGCCGGGGGGCATTTTGACACTGTACGTCGGCAAGCGAGCCGGCAAACCATCGTTCCGGCAGGAGGAAATCAACACACTCGTGGTGCGGCTGGCGCAGGAACACGGGCACGTGGTTCGGCTCAAAGGGGGTGACCCGTACGTATTTGGGCGTGGTTACGAAGAGTACGAGTACGCGCTACAGCACGGGATCGACTGCGAGGTGGTGCCGGGTGTATCGAGTTGTATTGCCGTACCGGCCTCGCAGGGGATACCCGTTACGAGCCGGGGGGTGAGTCAGAGTTTCTGGGTCATCACGGGCACCACGCAGACCGGTGATCTCTCCGACGATCTACGGCTGGCGGTTCAATCCAAGGCTACGGTCGTGGTGCTGATGGGCCTACGAAAAATCGACCAGATCTGTGCGCTGTACGTGGAGGCCGGGCGCGGGCATTTGCCCATGGCGGTAATTCAGAACGGCACCCGCCCCGACGAGCAGCAGGTTATTGGTCAGGTCTGGAATATGCCCCAACGAGTTGCAGAACAGGGTGTGGGGGCACCCGCTGTGCTGGTCATTGGGGAGGTGGTAGCCTTGCACCCGTCGTATCTGGCCGAGTGCCTGCGAGGGGTAGGGGCTGCTGTTTAGGGGGTTAGGCAGGGGTTGGAGCGGAGCGTACGTCATGCACCAGCCGGGAGCCGTACATCCTTAGAAGCTATTTGAGTTAATCCCTTTGGCCCGTAAGGGCATCTTTTGGTCGCTGTCTGTGCCACTTTTTTGGGCCGTAGCAACCGCTACGACCGGCAAAAATTGGCTTGTCAGCAACCAAAATCTGCTCCCTACGGTCTCAAATCGCTAACTCAAACAGCTTCTAGAGCAAAAAAAAGCCGATCCGGTGTGGGGGCACCTTGTGGATCGGCTTAACAGGGTTTGTCTATGCGAAAAACACAAACGCTTCAAAGAAAATGAAAAAGTACAAGTAACGCAAGTTCGCTCACCCGACCGGGGCGCCCGCATATCTGTTGCCGGGCCTCTTCTGCCCCGTGTGCTTTGTCTCTGCTTCTGGCCGATTGATGCTGTGTACCAACTCTGGGTACACCCGGCTACCGCATGGCGTTTCCGCCCACATTGTCCATCACACTTACTGTACATTCATGAATTGGTCATTACATAAACTGGCCCTGACCCTTGTGGTGGTTGGAGGGGCTCAAACGGGCCTTTGGGCACAGCTGTCGCTTGTGGGGCAGGTACGCACCCGCACCGAATACCGCGATGGGCTGGGTAATCTGGCTCCTCTGAATAGCCGACCGGCTCTGTTTACATCGCAGCGCACCCGCCTGACATTCAACTATAAAGGAGATCGGGTAGCGGTTCAAGCAGCCGTGCAGGATGTGCGCGTTTGGGGGCAGGACGCGTCGACCATCAGCCTGGCCGATGGCAACCGGCTCATGGTCCATGAAGCCTGGGCCGAGCTGACGCTGGCCAATCGGGCCGATTCATCCATCCGGTTCCGCGCTGTGGAGAATATGTCGCTTAGGGTAGGGCGGCAGGAACTGGTGTACGATGACGTTCGGTTGCTGGGAAACCTCGACTGGTTGCAGCAGGGCCGTCGGTTCGATGCTGCCCTGCTGAAAACGCAACACCAGGGCTGGACCCTCGACCTCGGAGCGGGTTTCAACCAGAATACCGATGCCTTCGGTGTGACAGGTACGTACTACACACCGGGCAATGCCCCATCGTCGGCCTTGTCGACCCGAAACGTTACCCTCCCGATACCCGCCGGTTTTCTGCCTACAAGCGGTCGGGGAGGGGCGCCTTTGTCCACTGGTCCCGTGAGTACCAACGGGCAGAATCAGCAGTTCAAAGCGTTTCAGATGGCGTATCTGGCCCGGCAGTTCCGGCGGGCCCGGCTGTCGGCGCTGGTGTTCAAAGACGACTTCCAGAAGTACCGGCTCGATTCACTCGGCACCCCGGCACAGGGTTACGTATATGGCCGACGGTACGACGTATCAGGCACCCGTGCGCGCATCACCTACGGGGTTATGCTCACGGGAAACAGGGCGGGCCGAATTGCCACGGTGCAGGGACAGGTCTTTGCTTACGGGCAACGCGGGCACGACCGCGACGGTCTGCGCCTGCGGCAGGCCTACCACTACGGCGCAAACTTCACCCTGCAGAAAGGGCCGCTGAGCGTTGGCTCGGGTTACGAGGTTCTGTCGGGCAACGATGCCACAAAAATGAGCGAGGGCGAAACGGGCCGGTTTGATCCGTTGTATGGCACCCCGCACCGGCACTGGGGGTATATGGATTATTTCTACGTCGGAACGGGGTCGCCTGCTGCTGGCTTAAAAGATGCCTTTCTGAAATTTAAATACACGGGCACACGGCTCGGGGCGGGTCTCGATCTGCACTATTTCGCGCTGGCGGCCCCTGCCTACAATCGGATGCCCGATGCGCCCACGGGTGCCCGTCTGGATGCCAAACTGGGGGTGGAGTATGATCTCATAGCCACCTACGCCTTCAACAAGTTCACGACGCTCGAGCTGGGCTACTGCCTCATGCAGGGAACCAACACGCTCGAATACACCAAGCAGGGTACTATGAATCAGAAAGACAAGCTGGGTACATGGGCGTACCTGATGCTCAACATCCGGCCCACGTTTCTGGCCGCCCGCTGACGTACGTAGTCAGACTGAATTAAATGAATAATGAACAAGGTAGAATGTGTAATGAAAGGGCTGATTATCAGACAATAATGCAATTGTTCAGTACGCATTTTACATGGTTCATTCACTTACTGCCTGATTAAATCAAACGGATTGACAACGCTTAAAACGCATACAACCATGAGTCTGATCTCGAATAAACCACTCGAATCATTACCGATTTTTAGTATCAAAGGCGTTCAGATGCGCACGTTCCATATCACGTGGTTATCCTTTTTTGTCTGCTTTTTTGGCTGGTTCGGGCTGGCCCCGCTCATGAAGGTGGTGAAAGATGACCTCGGCCTGACCAAAAGCCAAATTGGCAACATCATTATTGCCTCGGTGGCTGTAACGGTGGTGGCCCGCATTATCATCGGGAAACTCTGCGACACCTGGGGGCCGCGCAAAACCTACACAGCACTGCTGGTGCTTTGCTCGGTACCAGTCATGACGGTGGGCCTGGCGCACAGCTACGAATCGTTTTTGCTGTTTCGGCTGGCCATCGGCGTCATTGGGGCTTCGTTTGTCATTACGCAGTACCACACCTCGGTCATGTTCGACAAGCGCATTGTGGGAACGGCCAATGCGGTGGCAGGCGGTTGGGGAAACCTCGGCGGTGGTATCACCAATATGGTAATGCCCCTGATTTTTGCCGGGTTTGTGGGGCTGGGCTACCTGCCAACGTCGGCCTGGCGGCTGGCCATGATTGTGCCGGGCGTTGGGTTGTTGCTGATGGCGGTGCTGTACTGGACGTATACGAAGGATACCCCCGCCGGTAATTTCGACGAGCTGCCCGGTCGGCAGAAAGTTGCCAAAGAGGGCAGCCTGGCCGATGCCGCCAAAGATTACCGCACCTGGATTCTGTTTCTGGCCTACGGGGCCTGCTTTGGCATTGAGGTCACGTTTGACAATGTGGCTGCCTTGTTTTTTGCCGAGAAGTTTGGCGCCAGCTTAACCACGGCGGGGTTGCTGGCGGGTTCGTTCGGGTTTATGAACCTCTTTGCCCGGGCGCTGGGTGGCATTGTGGCCGACCGGGTAGGCCGTCAGTTTGGGATGCGGGGTAAGGGGTTGTTACTGGCTGTACTCCTGTTGCTGGAGGGGGCCGGTATCGTGTATTTCGGCCTGACCGGCAACCTGACAGGGGCCATTGTGGCGATGGTTGTGTTTGCCTTATTTCTCAAAATGGCCAACGGGACTACCTACGCTATGGTACCTTTTATCAACCGTAAAGCGCTTGGGTCGGTGAGCGGAATTGTCGGGGCTGGGGGCAATGTAGGGGCTGTACTGGCGGGTTTTCTGTTCAAATCGTCGGCCATCAGCTATTCAGAAGCCTTCGTATATATCGGCCTTGCCGTGGCTGTAGTTGGGGGTGTTGTGGCCCTCACGCGTTTCGCTAAAGTGGAGGTAACAGCGCCCGAGCCGGGTCTTGCCGTTGCCTGATTCTGGGCCTTTCTGCTACCTGTAAATCAACTGAGCCATGAATACTCAGCCCTCTCAACACCGAACCACCTGCTGCTACTGTGGCGTAGGTTGTGGCATTGTCGTCAACCAGGATGCTACCGGTCGCCTGACGGTGACTGGCGACAAACAGCACCCGGTCAATCGGGGGATGCTCTGCTCGAAAGGCATGAACCTGCATTACACCGTCATGGATCAGTCGGATCGGCTGCTGTACCCACAGATGCGGCTCAACCGGTCGATGCCATTACAACGGGTAAGCTGGGATGCCGCCCTCGAACGCACGGCGGCTGTGTTTCGGACGCTCATTCAGAAATACGGCCCGGATTCGGTTGCCTTTTACGTGTCGGGGCAGTGCCTGACGGAGGAGTACTATCTGGTCAATAAGCTGATTAAGGGGTTTATTGGGTCAAACAACATCGACACCAACTCGCGGTTGTGTATGAGTTCGGCCGTGGTGGGCTACAAACTGTCTCTGGGCGAAGACTCGGTGCCGGTTTGTTACGACGACATCGAAGAGGCCGACCTGTTTCTGGTCGCAGGGGCCAACCCGGCCTGGTGCCACCCGATTTTGTGGCGTCGGCTCGAAGCGCACAAACTGGCTAACCCGGAAGTCCGAATCATTTGCGTTGATCCCCGGCGCACCGATACGGCACGTTCGGCTGATTTACATCTGCCGCTTCGGCCCGGCACCGACATTGTCCTTAACCATGCAATAGGCCGGTTGCTGATCGAATCCGGGCAGATCGCCCCTGATTTTATCCGGGCGCATACCGATGGCTTCGAGGCTTACCGGGCGTTGTTGATGCAGCGCACCCTTGCCGAATCGGCCGAGCTGTGCGGGGTGGAGGCCGATGATATTCGAAAAGCCGCCGACTGGATTGGGCGTTCAAAAGGGTTTCTGTCGCTCTGGACTATGGGGCTCAATCAGTCGGTGGTGGGGGTCAACAAAAACCTGTCGCTCATTAACCTGCACCTGATTACAGGCCGTATTGGCAAGCCCGGAAACGGGCCGTTCTCGCTCACGGGCCAACCCAATGCTATGGGAGGCCGCGAGGTAGGGGGGCTGGCCAATCTGTTGCCCGGTCACCGCGAGGTGGTCAATGCCGCGCACCGGGCCGAGATGGAAGCATTTTGGAACAGTCCCGTTCGGATTGCCGATACCCCCGGCCTGACGGCTACTGAAATGTTTGATGCCCTAGCCGATAGTGATTCACTCAAGGCTATCTGGATTATCAATACCAATCCGCTGGTCAGTATGCCCGACCTGAACCGGGCCGAAAAAGCCCTTAAAAATGCCCGCTTTGTGGTGGTGCAGGACGTGTCGGATCGGGCAGATACGGTGGCATTTGCCGATGTGGTGCTGCCGGCTGCGGCCTGGCTTGAAAAAGAGGGCACCATGACCAATGCCGAACGTCGGATCAGTTACCTGCCCAGGGTAATCGACGCCCCCGGCGAAGCCCTGCCCGATGCCGAAATCATCTGGCGATTTGCGCAAAAAATGGGCTTCGGCGAAGCATTCGCGTACCAAAACGCGCAAGAAGTGTATGCCGAGTACGCACAAAGTACGGCGCGCACCCGCATTGATGTCACGGGCGTTGATTACCCATTACTCCAAACCTACCGGAGTGTACAGTGGCCGGTTGCAAAGGAGGAAGGGAAGAAAGGAGGAACGCAGGCAGGGAAGAATGGAGGTGCGCGTGTAGAGTCTTTGGGGACGAAGCGGTTATTTACCGACCACATTTTCTATACATCGAACGGCCGGGCGCAGATTCACGCCGTACCCGATGGTAATAATTCAGAACCCACAGATGCCCACTTTCCGCTGGTACTCACCACCGGCCGCATCCGTGATCAGTGGCATACCATGACCAAAACGGGGCGGGTGGCCAAGCTGAACCAGCACAGCCCACAACCTCTGTTGGAAATTCATCCCGATGATGCGCGGGTACGGGGTATTCGGGAGGGTCAGTTGGTGGAGGTGCGTGGCCGCCGGGGCGAAGTCCGCGTAAAGGCTCGCCTGACGGATGCCGTGCGGCCGGGGCTTTGTTTTTTGCCGATGCACTGGGGCAAACAGCCGGGGAATCTGAACCATAACCGAGCCAATAACCTGACCCATGCGCTCATTGATCCCCGGTCTAAAGAGCCTGATTTTAAGTTTACGGCCGTAGAGGTACAGCCTTACCGAAAGCCATCCGAAAAAATTGTCATTATCGGGGCTGGGTCGGCGGGGCTGGGCTTTATCAACGCGTACCGAGCGTTACAAACGGGGCCGATCCGTGACGAAATTCATGTTTTCTCCAAAGAGATTTACCCGTTTTATAACCGCGTGTTGCTGCCCGACTATATCAGTGGAGCGCAATCGTGGGAGCAGTTGGTAAAACTGCGCGAAGATCAGTTTGCTGAAGCCGGTATTGTGGTGCATAAAGGCGTTGGTATTGCGCATATCGACCGTACCGCCAAAGTACTTACCGATACCAACGGCCACGAACATAGCTACGACAAGCTCCTGTTGGGTACCGGGAGCCGGGCATTTATGCCACGTGGGGTACCTCGGCTGCCGGGTATTTTTAACATGCGCTCGCGGCTCGATGCCGACGCATTGCTCCCCTTTTTGAAGCCTTCGCCCGCCGGGGCCGAACCCCACGCGGTCATTGTAGGCGGGGGACTGCTGGGCCTCGAACTGGCCGCGTCGCTCCGGCAACTGGACGTACGGGTAACGGTTGTGCAGCGGGGTGGCCGTTTCATGGAGCGCCAACTCGATTCGCTGGCGGGTGAACTGCTGTATCTGGAATTGCTCGACCGGGGTATAGAGGTGTATTTCAACGAGGAGGTCCTCACTTTTGCCGGTATCGACCGGCTGGAGGGTATTCAGCTCAAATCGGGGGTGAAGCTCCCTTGTCAGGTTGTGGTGATGGCCATTGGTACAGAGCCCAACATTGAGCTGGCCCGCGAAGCGGGTCTGCACTGCAATCGGGGCGTGGTGGTAAACGACTACCTGCAAACCTCGGACCCCGACATTTTTGCGGCTGGCGAGGTGGCCCAGTGGAATGGGCAGATGTGGGGCGTCACACTGGCTGCTGAGCAACAGGCCGAAACGGCAGCCCGGTTCATAGCGGGCGATGTATCGCAGCCGTACCGGGGCAGTTTGTCGATGAATATTCTCAAAATGGAAGGTCTGCACCTGTGCAGTATGGGGCTGGCAGAGGTTCCGGTAGGGGCTCCTACGGGCGAATACGAGGAAATTATTTTTATGGACAAGGCCCGGCGTTATTACAAGAAGTGCATTGTGCATAACGACAAACTAGTGGGAGCTATTCTGGTGGGCGACAAAAACGAGTTTGCCGAGTTCCGGGACCTGATTGCTAACGGCGTCGAACTGTCGGAAAAACGGCTGCAACTGCTGCGGGCCAGCAAAAAAGTAGACCCCGTACAGGGTAAGCTGGTGTGCTCGTGTAATACGGTGGGGCAGGGCAATTTGGAACAGGCCATACGGGCGGGATGCACCGATTTCGGGCAGCTCTGTCAGCAAACCGGCGCTGGTACAGGTTGCGGGTCTTGCCGCCCCGAAATTCGGAGTATTCTGGAGGCTGCGCGCGAACGTGAGGCCGTGCGCGAGTCGGCAACCCGTTACGATGGGGTCATTTAAACGGTATCAGACACCATGCGCGATTATTATACCCTGAAAGTCAATTTGCCCGCCGGCATTGTGTCGCCGGGCACGTTGCAGACTATCCTTCGTCTGGCCTACGCGGCCAACGTGCGGAAGGTGCAGTTTGGTGCCCGGCAGCAGTTGCTCATGACTGTGCATTATGAGGAGATGCGGTTTCTGGAAAAAGACCTGCAGCGGCACGGCATCGTGTACGAAACCAATCCCGAAGAATACCCCAATATCATCAGTTCCTACTGTGGAGAAGATGTGTTTCATACGGGAGCCTGGCTGCGTGAGAGCGAGTATCATACCATTCTGGATCAGTTTGAGTACCGCCCGAGGCTCAAAATAAACCTCTCCGATTCCCGGCAGAGTTTCACCCCTTTTTTTACGGGCAATCTGAATTTTATAGCCTCGCCGGAGCCTCATTTCTGGTACCTGTACGTTCGGCCGAAGCGGAGCAATTCGCTGTTCTGCTGGCCTCAGCTGGTTTACACGAATGACATTGGTCGGATGGCCCGCGCCGTTGAAATAGCTATGCTCGACGGTAAGTATCACGACGGGCAGGAGCTGGCTCGGGCGGTAACAGACGCGCAGTCGTTTATAACGCAACCGGTGGGGCAAGAGGTCGATTTGCCCCAGTTTTCGTTACCGTATTACGAAGGGTTCAACCGGTACGGCCAACGGTCGTGGTTGGGTTTGTACCGGCCCGACGAGCAGTTTTCGGTGGCGTTTTTGCTGGATATCTGTACGCTTTGCCTTCAGACCCGCATTGGTGAGTTATGTGCAACGCCCTGGAAGTCGCTTATCATCAAAAGCATCGAAGAGAAAGACCGGGCAGCCTGGTCGTTTGTGTTGGGCAAACATAACATCAACGTGCGGCATGCGGCTAATGGATTGGCGTGGCAGACGGAGGATCATTCCGACGAAGGGAGTCGCCTGAAAAACCATATTCTACGCTACTTCGAACGCGACGATACCCGCACGTTTGGCCTGTGTTTTGGTATTCAAACCCGCCCCAAAACGGAAGTGTTTGGTTCTGTGCTGATTCGCAAACGGCCGATCTTGCGGATTGGGCAACTGGCCCTGTTCAGCGTGTACGACCTGTTTTATACGGAAAACTTCAACCCAAATAGTCGTGTGTATCATCTCTTTGAGAAGGGCTTACTGCGGCTGCATCTCCCTAATCAGCTGAACCGACTTTGCCGGACGTTCAATGCGCGTTGGCTGGCGCAAACGCCCGATACCATCCGCCCCGAACCCGATAAGACTGATACAACGCTGGTAGCTGTGGTGCCCCTGTACGAGTGTCCGCACTGCCTGACGGTGTACGACCAACAGTACGGCGACTGTCTCAACGGAATTGCCCCCGGTGTTTCGTTTGCGAGTCTGCCGGCCGAGTATGCCTGCCCTACCTGCGATGCGCCCCGGTCCGAATTTCGGCCCCTTACGCACGAGATGGCATAAAAAAGCGGCCACCCTATTGGAGTGGCCGCTTCTGTTTAGAAACTGCAAACGTGTTATTGCTTCACAATTTTCACGGTTTTGCTCTGCGTGGGTGTGCTCAGCTGGAGCAGGTAGATACCCGGAGTTGAGCCAAGTTCAACTCGCTGCCGGATTACAGGCTGGCTCGACTGGGCACTTACCTGGTGTACCAGGCGACCTCCGATGCTGAGTACGGCAAACTGAACGGGCTGGTTACCGGCCCCGCGAACCTCAATCTCTACAAAATCCTGCGCGGTGGGGTTACCCAGAACGGTTACGTTCAGGTCGGCGGCACCTTCGTTAGCGATACGAGCCGTACCCGTACAGAACCCTTTGAAATTAAAGGTAAATGTGTTGCTGGTGGTCGCTCCCTGAGTCACGCGCAACTGGAACGGGGAAATGTCTGAGGTAGCGGTGTTAATAGCCCGTAACTGCTCGGGGTTATCAACCATCCGCACGCAGTTGTTGGGGTCGGTGTTGCTCAGACCAATAATATTCTGGTAGTTAATAGCTGAGCCGTCGCCACCGCTGGTCAGGATTCGGAAGGTCCCCGTCTGACAGTTGACATCCGTTACCCCGGTTATCTGCAACGTTTGGCCGATGGTACTGGCTGAACTACCACACGTAGCGGTGCCTGGTGTGGTGGTACCTGAGCCTGGTGTTGTGGTGCCCGAACCGGGTGGAGTAGTACCTGAGCCTGGGTTTGCGCAGAATGCCCCGAAATCAAAGGTAATACTAACCGTCACACCGCTTTGCGTAGCCGTGATGTTCAGCGGCTTTGGGTCTGCTCGTAACCCAGCTTCAACAACACCGGTATTGTTGGTAGCCGACGACCGTTGTACGCCCACTGCCGAGTAGGTGATGGTGGTGCCGTCTCCGCCCGCTGTGTTGAAGGTAATTGCACCGGTAGCGCAGTCGTAAGTTGGGGTCAGCAACGTGAGGGCACTGCCCGATGGTGGGGTAGTGGTGGTACCGCTCGTTGCCGCGCTAACCGTAATCTGGAAGCTGGTACTGGTTGCGAGGTTACCCGGGTCAGTGGCGATCAGTGTCACAGTGCTCACTCCCGATGCAGACGGGGTACCACTGATGGTGGTTCCTGCAAGGCTAAGGCCAGCTGGTAAGTTGCCCGCCGAGAGTACCAGTTGCGTTGGTGTCTGGGCATCGGAGAACACGCTGCCCACGTTCAGGCTAAAGGCAGAACCGACTACAGCAGTTTGAGGGGTTACTGGGTTCACAACAAACGGAGCGGTGTTTCCGGTTGATCCGCCCGCACACGCTGCGAGTGCATTCCAGGTGTAGCTTACAGTTACGCCGTTTTGCGTCGCGAAAATGGTAAACGGCTGTACGTTGGGTCGCCCATTGCGGATGTCTTCGGCTACTTGCGTGTCGACCAGATCGGTACAGCTACTGGTTGGACTCGTAATACCAATGGCTGCGTACGTAATGGGTGAGCCATCACCACCAACCGTGTTGAACTGAATCAGGCCGGTTTGGCAATTGTACGTCGGAGCTACCAGGGCAAACGGCTGCCCAATCGTGTTAGCTGGGCTTCCGCAGGTGCTCGATACTGGCGGAGCTACGGGGCTGGTTACGGTGATTGTGACCGTAGCCGAAGCGGAGCATCCATTGGCCGAAACCCCCGTAACTGAGTAGGTGGTGCTTCCGGTAGCGCTTGTGGGCGGGTTAATGCTCGCCGTAGTAGCGCCTGTGCTCCAGGTGTAGTTGGCCGCACCGCTGGCTGTTAGCGTAACGCTTTGTCCAACCGTAACGCTTGTACCGGGCTGTGCGTTGATTGATGCCGTGGGAACAGAGTTGTCGCTGCTAACGGTAGCCGAAGCGGTAGCGGTACAGCCGTTTGCGTTCGAAACCGTCACGGAATAAGGACCAGCTGCATTAACGGTGAAGATACCGGTCGTATTGGTTTGTCCATTGCTCAGCGTATAGTTGGTACCGCCAGTAGCCGTCAGCGTGACGGTTGTTTGTGAACAGGTCAGCGTACCCCCAACAGCTAATGTAGCCGTTGGTGTTGAATTGTCACTGCTGACGTTTGTGGAGGCAACAGCCTTACACCCGTTTGCACTTAATACGGTAACTGAACATGGACCTACAGTGCTAACAACAAAAGTTCCCGTTGTATTCGTCTGTCCATCACTAAGAATGAATCGAGTACCGCCAGTAGCCGTGAGCGTAACGGTAGGTTGAGCACAGGTGATTATACCGTTAGCGGTCAGCGTAGCCGTAGGGGTACTGTTGTCACTGCTTACATTGGTCGATGCCGAAGCTGTACAACCATTGGCGGCTGTCACGGTCACAGAGAAGGCGCCCCCTGTTCCCACCGTGAAGATGCCAGTGGTGTTAGTTTGCCCGTCGCTCAGTTTGTAGCTTGTACCACCGGTCGCCGTAAGGGTGGCTGTTGGTTGGTCGCAGGTAATGGTACCACTGGCGGCCAAGGTGGCCGTTGGTGGTGTATTGTCCACACTCATATTGGTAGACGCTGTAGCGGTACAACCGTTGGCGGCCGTTACCGTCACCGAGTAGGCTCCACCGGTGGCTACAGTGAAGATACCGGTGGTGTTGGTTTGCCCATCGCTCAGCTTGTAGCCTATGCCGCCGGTTGCGGTGAGGGTTGCGGTGGGTTGCGCGCAGGTGATAGTACCACTGGCAGCCAAGGTAGCCGTTGGTGGCGTGTTATCGCTGCTTACAGTTACCGAACTGGTAGCTTTACAACCATTTGTATTTGAAACCGTGACAGAATAGGCTCCAGCAACATTCACCGTAAAAATACCGTTGGTATTGATCTGGCCATCGCTCAAGGTGTAGCTTGTACCACCCGTTGCCGTCAGGGTAATGCTTGGCTGGGTGCAGGTGATGATTCCGCTGGCGGCCAGTGTGGCCGTTGGCGTTGTATTATCACTCTCTAGGTTGGCAGACGCGGTTGCTGTACAACCGTTCGCAGCTGTTACGGTCACACTAAATGCTCCGGCGGTCCCTACGGTGAAAATACCGGTAGTGTTAGTTTGTCCATCGCTTAGTTTGTAGCCTGTGCCGCCAGTCGCGGTCAGGGTTGCTGTCGGTTGGGCGCAGGTGATGGTACCGCTGGCAGCGAGTGTCGCTGTTGGGGCCGTGTTGTCTACATTGATAGTAGCCGAAGCCGTAGCGGTACAACCATTGGCCGCTGTCACCGTCACGCTAAATGCTCCGCCTGTTCCCACCGTGAAGATGCCGGTGGTGTTAGTTTGCCCATCGCTCAGTTTGTAGTTTGCACCACCGGTCGCCGTTAGGGTCGCCGTAGTCTGTGCACAAGTGATGGGCCCGCTGGCGGCCAGCGTCGCTATGGGTGCAGTATTGTCTACACTCACATTGGTAGACGCTGTAGCGGTACAACCGTTGGCGGCCGTTACCGTCACCGAATAGGCTCCACCGGTGGCTACAGTGAAAATACCCGTCGTGTTGGTTTGTCCGTCGCTCAGTTTGTAGCTGGTACCGCCCGTTGCCGTTAGGGTCGCGGTGGGTTGGGCGCAGGTGATAGTACCACTGGCAGCCAACGTGGCTGTAGGGACGGTACTGTCACTGCTGACATTCGTAGATGCTGTAGCGGTACAACCGTTAGCGGCCGTCACCGTCACGCTAAACGCTCCGCCAGCGTTAACGGTGAAGATACCGGTGGTGTTGGTTTGCCCATCGCTCAGCTTGTAGCTCGTGCCGCCGGTTGCTGTTAGGGTAGCTGAAGGCTGCGCACACGTGATGGTTCCACTGGCAGCGAGTGTCGCTGTTGGGGCCGTGTTGTCTACGCTTACGTTGGTAGACGCTGTAGCGGTACAACCGTTGGCGGCTGTTACAGTTACCGAGAAAGCTCCGCCGGTGGCTACTGTGAAGATACCGGTGGTGTTGGTCTGTCCGTCGCTCAGTTTGTAGCTTGCTCCACCAGTGGCTGTCAAGGTTGCTGTAGGTTGGGCACAAGTGATGGGCCCGCTGGCAGCCAAGGTAGCCGTTGGAGGTGTGTTGTCTACAGTTACATTGGTCGATGCTGTAGCGGTACAACCGGTAGCATTTGCAACAGTTACTGTATATGAGCCACCCGTATTTACACTAAAGATGCCCGTTGTATTCGTCTGTCCATTGCTGAGCGTGTAGCTGGTGCCACCCGTTGCCGTCAAGGTTGCGGTAGGCTGCGTACAGGTGATGGGTCCGCTGGCTGCAAGTGTCGCTGTTGGGGTACTCACCCCCGTCACATTCACCGTACTGGTTCCCCGCCGGCCAAAGTTGTCGGCCACTGTAACAGTAAACGTTTGCGTACCAGCTGCTGTAATGGTGGCTAAAACAGCAGCGCTCGAGGTCGAACTCAGTGACCCTCCGGCAGGTGCGCTCCAGGTGTAGCTATAGGGCGCTGTACCGCCCGCAGGTGAGACCGACAGGTTCGAGGTACCGCCTACGCAGACACTCGGGTTTGAATTGCCAACCGATAACGTCAGGGATGGAAGTGCTATATACCCGGTATTGGTAAACATTATCGGGCCGCTAACGGGCGTATTGTTGAACGCGTTATAGGTCCAGACCGTTGGACTACTTCCAATGGTGATTGATGAGTTGGCGCTGCCTCCCCCCACCACATTGCCTGTACCAAACAGGTTGATAATCGACGAATTGTTCGATAGGGTGAGCGTGCGGTTTGGGTCAATCTGGAGTGTGCCACTGTTGCCGATGTTAATCGATGTTGATCCAGAAATGCTTACGTTGATATCCAGTGTCAACGTACCGAGTACGTTGATGCTTCCGGTGAATGTACCTGAGGGAGGGGCGGTTGCTCCGGTACATGTCCAGGAGGTTGCACTAGACCAGTTGCCGCCGTTGGTAGTGCATTGCTGGGCATTTGCCTGTTGAGTAGTTGAGATAAGCAGGGCAACCAAAAAAGCAAGCAGAAATTTGCAGAGCTGGATGGGAATCGGGCTTTTTAGGTGTGGGCCAAAACGAACCTGAATTGGCTCAGAGAGTAATAGTTTGGACATAGTCTGTAAAATGAATTGGATTTGGTGTCGAGTCTGAAATTTCAGCCTGAGCCTAAGACGGAAGGCTCAATACTTTGTAACACATCGGGTGAACTTAAAGTAGCTCACGGATGCGGCCTTCGGGAAGGAGCGAAGCATGAATGGGAGTTTTGTGCTCTGGCAGAAAACAGAAAGAATAAGCTTCAGCCTAACGAGGGAAGAAGGGTGGCTGAGGGACGAAAGGCTTTGTTCTGATCATGTGTGGCAAGACGTTAAATTAGGGTGTGCAAACTTATTTTGTTACGAATAGGTGTGTACTACCCAATTAAGTAGTTTTAGGCGGCTGGTTCCAAACTACCCATTAGGGTAGTACCTACTAAATGATAAGTTTGAATGAAAAGGGCCTTTTTTGCTAAAAATATGATCATAACGATTTTAAAGTGAAAATTTGGATACATACAGCAAATGTGTAGTTATTTCTTGTAGTCGAAAAAGGTTTAGTTGGCTATTTATTAAGTGGTCTGTTTTAGTGATAAAACTTTACTTATGAGCTCAATTAGGTTAAAATATTATATTGATGTATAGTCATAAATACGCAAAAAGGCCCGACTAGAAAGTCGGGCCTTTTTGCGTATTTATAATTGGTTGTTTACTCCAGCACCGGCACTACCTTATCCAGGTTGTAGAAGATGATATCTTCTTTGCCGGTTTCGTCTTCGTTGAGCATCATACCCACGATAGCGTTTTTCTGAATCCGACCCGACAGGATCTCTTTCGAGAGAGCGTTCAGGATCCGGCGTTGCAGAACCCTCTTCAGCGGCCGGGCACCAAACTGCGGGTCGAAGCCTTCGCGGGCGATAAAATCGAGCACCTCGTTATCGGCTTCGAGCGTAATACCCTGCTCGGCCAGCCGGTGCTGAATTTGCCGGAACTGAATGTCCATAATTTTGCGGACCTCGCGCTTGCTCAGAGGCTGGAACATCACCAGTTCGTCGATCCGGTTCAGAAACTCGGGCCGAACTGTCTGCTTCAGCAACTCGAACACCTCATCTTTGGTGCTTTCAATCACCTGATCGGCGTTGCGGTCGTTGATCTCCGCAAAGCGCTCGCGGATAATGTGCGAGCCGATGTTCGACGTCATGATGATGATCGTGTTCTTGAAGTTGGCCACGCGCCCTTTGTTGTCGGTCAGGCGGCCATCGTCGAGCACTTGCAGCAGGATGTTGAACACGTCGGGGTGCGCTTTCTCGATCTCGTCGAGCAGTACCACCGAGTAGGGTTTCCGGCGCACGGCCTCGGTCAGCTGACCTCCTTCGTCGTAACCCACATAGCCCGGAGGGGCCCCGATGAGTCGGCTTACGGCATGGCGTTCCTGAAACTCGCTCATGTCGATGCGGACCAGCGCGTTTTCGTCGTTGAACAAAAACTCAGCCAGGGCCTTGGCCAGCTCGGTTTTACCAACCCCGGTGGTGCCGAGGAAGATAAACGAACCAATGGGCCGTTTGGGGTCCTGCATGCCCGCGCGGCTCCGGCGTACGGCATCGGCCACTACGCCAATAGCTTCTTCCTGACCGGCTACCCGCTTGCCCAGTTCGGCTTCGAGGAACAGCAGTTTGTCGCGTTCCGACTGCAACATCCGGCTTACCGGAATACCTGTCCATTTGGCTACCACTTCGGCAATATCTTCCGAGGTTACTTCCTCCTGAAGCATCCGGTCGGCACCGTCGGCGGGTTGGCCGTCGCTCGTAAGTGTCTTAAGTCGGTTTTCGATTTCGGGAATGCGGCCGTACCGAATCTCGGCTACTTTGCCGTAGTCGCCTGCCCGTTCGGCCTGCTCGGCTTCGATGCGCAGGGTATCGAGTTGCTCTTTCAGCGTCCGGCTTTCGTTGACCGATTGTTTTTCGGTTTCCCAGCGGGCCTTTAGCTCATTACGCTGCTCGTTGAGGTCGGCAATCTGCTTGCTCAGCAGCGTTTCTTTGTCTTTATCGTTTTCGCGCCGAATGGCCTCGCGCTCAATTTCGAGCTGCATAATGCGCCGGTTCAGTTCGTCCAGCTCTTCGGGCACGGAGTCGATTTCGAGCCGGAGTTTAGCGGCCGCTTCGTCCATGAGGTCAATGGCTTTGTCGGGCAAAAACCGGTCAGAAATGTAGCGGTTCGAGAGTTCGACGGCGGCAATCACGGCATCGTCTTTGATGCGTACACCGTGGTGCAGCTCGTAGCGTTCCTTAATCCCGCGCAGAATGGAGATGGCATCCTGTACGTCGGGCTCGTCGACCATGACGGCCTGAAACCGGCGTTCGAGGGCTTTGTCTTTCTCAATGTACCTCTGGTATTCCTTGAGCGTAGTGGCCCCAATGGCGTGCAGTTCGCCACGAGCCAGGGCGGGTTTCAGCAGGTTAGCGGCATCCATCGCGCCTTCGCCACCACCGCCTGCGCCGATAAGCGTGTGAATCTCGTCGATAAAGAGCACGATTTCGCCCTCAGAGTCGGTCACTTCTTTGATAACCGCTTTCAGCCGCTCTTCAAACTCGCCTTTGTATTTAGCACCGGCCACGAGCAAACCCATATCGAGCGACATGATGATCTTCGATTTGAGGTTTTCGGGAACGTCGCCCTGCACAATGCGCTGGGCCAGCCCTTCTACAATGGCGGTTTTACCAACGCCGGGCTCGCCCAGTAGCATCGGGTTGTTCTTGGTCCGGCGGCTCAGAATCTGGAGCACCCGCCGAATTTCTTCGTCGCGGCCGATTACGGGGTCAATTTTGCCCTCGCTGGCGCGTTTATTCAGGTTAATGCCGTACCGTTCGAGTGATTGGTACGTGGCTTCTGCATTTTGGTCTTTCACAGGGTTGTTTTTGCCTCGCAGTTCGCGAATGGCATCTTTTAAGGTCTTTTCGGTAAAACCAATATCTTTCAGGAGGGTAGCGACGGCGTCTTTACCGCCAACGAGGCCCAGCAGCATCATTTCGACGCTGACGTACTCATCGCCAAAGTCTTTCATCTGCGTCTGTGCGCGTTGCAAAGCCGCATTTAACTCATTGCCGAGGTAAATGCCCTGCTGAGCGCCACCACTGAAGGATACTTTCGGGTAACCGTTTACGATAGCGTCGAGTGCCAGGGTCAGTTGTTTCGTGTCAGAGCCGAGTTTCTTCGCCAGAAACCCGACCGTGTTGGGGTCTTCTTCCAGAATGGCTTTGAGCACATGACCGGTTTCGACGGTCTGTTGCCCATTGCCCTGCGCCATCTGAGCCGCGTGTTGTACGACTTCCTGCGCCTTAATCGTATAGTTGTTAAAGTTCATGGCAGTATTCAGTTAACAGAGATCAACGAACAACGAATAAGCAACCGTTCTCCAATAACTGCTCGTTGTTCACTGTTGGTTGCTCGTTGTTGGTTGTTCACTGTCGGTTGCTCCCTGTTAACAACAAATGATGGGCCGAGGTCTTATTTAAGACATTTTGGCGTGATGTATCGCGTTTTTTGGTGATTTCCGGCCAAAACGTCATTGATTGCTAACGGGAATTATGCATACTGGCTGACGCAAGGGCCCTCGACAGGCTCAGGCTGACTATAAACTTGAGAGCCGCCAGTCAGCCTGAGCCTGTCGAAGGCCCTTGCGTCAGCAATCTGTTAAACAGCTAGTTGTAATACAAATTATCCATGATTCACGTTATTGCTACGTATTACTGACGCGAGTGAGACCGGTCCGCCGTGGCGGCAAAATATTGCGTCTCTACAAAAGATGGTTCAACGTAGAGACGCAACATCTTGCCGCCACGGCGGACCGGTCTCATCATGCGTCAGGCATTCCCATAAAAAAATGCCGTAGCGTGAACAGATTGAAGACCCGTCCACACTACGGCATTTTCCATTTTAGCATCCGTTAGCTAAGCCCGCATAGGTTGCACTTTCCCGTACGTGAGAGACCGCCAGAGCCATTCGAGCGGGCCGTACCGGAACCGGGCTAACCACCACTGACTGAACAGGATCTGCACAAACAGAATGGGGAACGTGAGCAATGCCGCCTGCCAAAGTTCGGTTTTGCCGAGTAGCCCCAGGCCGTACCCAAAAAATAGCAGACTCCCGATTACGGTTTGTAGTATGTAGCTGGTCAGGGCCATTTTGCCGACGGATGCAAGCGGCCGTACAATTTTTTGCCAGTTAGCGCGCTGAAACAATAAGGTCAGGCCCGTGATGTAAAAGATCGTCATGGCGGAGTTACCGATGTCGTAAAGGAAGCCAAGCGTTAGATCAATGGCTTTGGGAGGCTGGTTGTTTTGGCCAATGATGGCAATGGCGGTCAGGAACAGAAGAATAATGGCCAACACGCCAAATCCGCAGGCTCGGGTTAGCTGGCGGAACAGCCGCTTGTTTTCACCTATTTTTTGAAACAGTCTCCGACGACCCGCGTACAGGCCCAGCAGAAAAAAGCCCAGCGTAATGTAAATGCGGCCACTACCGATCTGAAACTGCATTTTGTCGTCGAAGGCGTTCAGGTTCGATTCCGCAACAGCCGCGTAGCTGCCTTTCGTTAGCAGATCGTAATAGGCCTGCGCTTCTTTCTCGAAATTCTGACCCGGCTGCCCAGTTTGGGTCTTGGCGGGTGGTTCTGCAAAGGCATTGTACACGGCCTGCACCCGATTAGGCAGATTGGCTACGAGCAACAAACCGACTACCAGAACAACCTTGTTAGAGAGTCGGCCGAACGGGAGCATCAGAAAGCCCAGCATCGCGTAAATGGACAGAATATCCCCCCGCCATTGGATGTGGTGTAACAGACCGATAGCACCGAGGATTACCAATCGCCAGGCAAAGCGGGCGTAAAAACGACCCGGCGACTCGGTGGAGCGGGTGAGCATGAGCGCAAAGCTCAGACCGAATAGAAACGAGAAAAAGGTGTAGAATTTACCATCGAAAAAAATGCCGACAATCGTTTGGGTAATCGTGTTACCCACGCCACTCGCGTGCGCCTGATATACGCTACCCGGCAGTGGGCCGGCCGCAAACCATTGTGCGGCATGAACGAGCAGAATCCCAAAAAGAGCAGCCCCGCGCAGGGCGTCGACCGTTTCGATGCGCGTTGCCCTGGGAGTAACAACGGTCGGAGAAAGGGTAAGGGGAGCAGAAGTGGTCATGTTCAGAAGTAGTGTTGTTTGGTTCAATCTACGACCACTTCGCCCCGGCCGTCAACCGGATTAGGATGAAGTCGCAGAAATCGGACTTGAACGGGGCAAGCTGCGTTGCCAAATGAGCCTGGCGAAACGGTCGGAGTTCGGGGTATACGCGACAACTTTGTTTGATAGACCACTTTTACCAAATGCTGCGACAACAATGCGGTACGAAAATGCTTCTTTTGTCAAAATGGTGTAAAGCTTACATGAGACGAATAGGTGTCGGATTGGTTTGAGCCTGCTGCTTGGTGTAGGGGCTTGTCAGACGGTCAAAAATGGGTTGTACAAAACGCGTAGCTACGTTTGGGTTGGTAAGCATTTAAAGCGTGATTGGCCCTACATCATTGACGTACAAAACGGTCGTAAGCGACTGGTATTTATTGGGTGTGACCATATTACGGATACTACACATCGGCAGTTTGCGACGATTGAGCAATACATGGCAGATATCAAACCGCAGGTTGCTCTTCATGAGGGTGGGCAAGTGACCGAACGCTACATAAGCCGCAATGAAGCCATTCGCAAAGATGGAGAAACGGGCTGCCTCGCTTATTTATGCGATAAAGCCAACATTCCGCTTATTAATGGCGACATGTCCGATACACTGGAGTATCAACTGATGTTAGGCCGGTATCCAAAATCGAAGTTGTTTCTATACTATATCATGGAGCGGACAGTTATTCCGCACCTGACCGGGGCGAATGGTACTCAACCCTTTGAAGAGGTTTATCGGTACGAAATCCCGGTTTATTTTGTCAATCGGGGGTTTCCGTTATCTGAAAACGAGCGTAGTTATGCCTATTTCAAGGAACTGTACGAGAGGCATATCGGGCGGCCGTTCAAACTGGAGCTAACCGCCGACGTGGAATTGTTTGATTATGTCAATGGGAAAGGCTGCGAATTTTGCGCACTTGGCCGTGCTTCCAAAATGGTTCGTGACAGCGTATTGCTTACCAAGATAGACAGAGCTCTCGATCAGTACGACCGTGTCCTTGTAACGTTCGGAGGGGGCCATGCACTGGCTCTCGAACCCGCTCTAAAGCAACTGATTCGCCGGAAACGACAGCCTTAGCGGGTTTCTGTCGGTGGCTATTCTCTGGTTAGTAGCTTTAGCCACTTCGGTGCTTCAATTTGTACTGAATAGGCAGAAAAGCTGGGAAAATACCCGTTTATGAAAGATAGTGCTTTCGCGCGGGCTGGAATGGTTGCCTTGTTTTCTGTTATCTTGCCCCTCTATGAAAAAACTCCTCACTAACCTTACTTTTTGGGTACTCACCGCCATTACGGCCGGTATTCTGCTTGGCCATCTCCGGCCCGATCTGGCCCTGATGCCCGTTCTCGACGAACCGATCAAAGGCCGGTTTATGGGTCAGGAGCTGACCATCGGGGCTACCGTCAGTGAGTTTCTGAGCGGCATTTTTATCAGCACGGTCAAGCTGTTTATCAATCCGATCATCTTCCTGACCATCACGCTCGGTATCGTGAGCATGGGTGATCTGAAAAAGGTGGGTAAGGTGGGAGCCAAAGCCCTCTTGTATTTTGAGGTAGTCACGACGTTGGCCCTGCTGATTGGTATTGGAGTCGCTCACGTTATTCAGCCGGGGGTTGGGGTAAGCACAGCGGCCGTCAAAGGGGGCGACATCAGCAAATACACCAAAAGTGCGGAAGCCTTCAGTTGGCTCAAGTTTTTGGGTGATAATTCAACGTTGCAGGTGCTGATTGTGGCTATTCTGACCGGCGTTGTCCTGAGCCGATACAGTGGGCGCGAACGGGTTATCCCGGTTCTGAACCGGGTGGCTAAGGTAGTTTTTACAGCTCTGCATCGGGTTATGCTGCTGGCTCCGATTGGGGCATTCGGCGGTATGGCGTTTACTATTGGTAAATATGGCCTGGCCACCCTGTTGCCGCTGGGTAAATTGATGCTGACAGTGTACATCACCATGGCCCTGTTCATTTTTGTGGTGCTGTGGTTCATTCTGCGCCATGCGGGCGTCCGGCTGTGGCCGTTTCTGCGGTATATCCGGGAGGAGTTGCTGATTGTATTGGGCACCTCATCGTCGGAAGCGGGCTTGCCGAGCCTGATGGAAAAATTGGAGCGCATGGGCTGCGCCCGGTCGGTGGTGGGGCTGGTGGTACCGGCTGGCTACTCGTTTAACCTCGATGGCACCACGATTTACCTCTCCATGGCGACGCTCTTTCTGGCGCAGGTGTTTGGTGTTGAGCTGACGTGGGCCCAGATGCTCACGATTATTGGCATCCTGATGGTCACGTCGAAGGGGGCGGCTGGTGTTACGGGCAGCGGCTTTGTGGTACTGGCGAGCACGCTGACGGCTATCAAAGTGATACCGGTGGAGGGCCTGGCCCTGTTGCTGGGTGTCGATCGGTTTATGTCGGAGGCCCGGAGCATCACCAACTTCATTGGCAATGGTGTGGCAACCATCTGGCTGGCTAAGAACGAGGGGGCTTTTGACCCTCAGAAGATGGAGTGGGCCTTCGCCCGGGTCGATGTGACGGAAGATATTCTGACGGATAACCTGGATCAGAAACCAGTTGCTAAGTAGGTTGGTGTGCAAAGTGGGGGTAAAACAGGTCTCTTTTGTCATTCCGACGAAGCGCCCTCAACTATCTGCCTATGTTGAACCTGCCTTACACTCAATAAAATCCGCAACTTTTCGTAATTTCCAGAAACGAAACAGCCAACGCCATGTCAGCACGAGAACTAAAAGCTGAACTTCACCAACGCATTGAAGACCTGACCGACGAGCAACTGTTGCAGGTTTATGCCTTTGTGAATGAGCAATATGGAGGAGGGGAAGGCGACTTTGATCCTAACACACCTGAAGTATTGGCTAAAATTGAAAAGTCACTAGCAAGCGTAGGCGAACAAAAAACATACACTACGGATGATATTCTTACGCTAATCAAGCAATGCAATACACGATAGCCTGGACCGAAAATGCCAGAGATGAGATTCGGGCGATTCTGGATTACATGTTGGATCATTGGGAAGATGGTGTCACAAATCGTCTGGCGGATGAAATACAAAAGGTTGCCGATCAACTCAGTGCTTTTCCGTATTTGGGTATTCAGCACGAACGATACTCCAGTCTACGGCTAATACGGGTTAAGCCTTATTACAGGTTGCTATATACCGTAGTTGAAGAAAAGAAAGAGGTGCTAATCCTGAACGTACTGGATACCCGTCAACAATAAAAACACCCCGATCTGCGCAAATCCAGACCGGGGTGTTTTTTACGGGGCACTTACTTTATTTCTTCAACACTTTCAGGCTCTGTTGCTGACCGTTGCTCACGGCGCCCAGCACATACACACCAGCTGAGCCGCTCATGCGTAGCGTTTCAATTTGCTCTTCTGTTTGCATCTGCACCGCCCGCTCCGTCACGATTCGGCCCGTGGCATCGCTCATCCGAAGTACAACCGTTTGGCCCCTTGTCCCTGTCAAACGTACCTGCACCTGATCCTCAACGGGATTCCCCAATAGCGTCATCTGCCAGCTCCGGCTCGTTTCGGTATGGGCCAAACGCGCGTTGGTGGGGCAGTTGGCCGTAAACGTCGTACTCACCTCGCTGCCACTTTGGCGAGCGTACAAGGTGAACGTGGTGTTTTGCCGCTGGTAAGTGGGCACCGTAAAGTCGGTCGGGCCCCAGTCGCGCAGGCCGGGGATGCGGTACTCCACCAGCGTACCATCGCCCCCGCTCGTGATGAGCCGCAACAGACCCGTCTCGCAGTAGAACGCAGGCGTTTCGAACCGCAACGCCGTTCCCGCAGGAGGTGTTACCGGTGGCTGAATACTCCCGCAGGTTGTGGTGAAGTCGGTGCTGGCGTAGGCTCCCAGGCTGGTGCGAGCCTCAATCTTAAAGGTGGTGTTGGTACGCTGCCAGGCGGGTACGGTGAAGGTGCTGCTACTGGCCCAGTCGCGCAGGCCGAGGATACGGAACTCAACGCTACCATTTGCATTATTGGCCACTGTGTTTAGCTGCCCGGTAGTGCAATCGTAGCCGGCTATCCGTACGGCAAAGCTATTGGCGGGTGGATTAACGGGTGGAGTGGTGGTAGTGCTGGGTGGCGGGGTGGTAGTGCCACAGGCGGTGGTGAACCCCACCGAAATCATTTGCCCATTCTGGCGGGCCTCCAGGTTGAAGGTGGTGCCGTTGCGTTGGTGGGCGGGTACGGAAAAGCTGTTGCTGCTTGCCCAGTCGCGCAGGCCAACGATGCGGAACTCGATAGGTGAGCCGTTGCCGCCCGTTGTGTTGAGGGTCAGCTGGCCCGTGTTGCAGTCGTAGTTGGGGGACGTCAGAGCAAAATTACTGGTGGTTTGTTCGGGGCTGAACTTGATGAACCGGGGGGTATTGGTAGCCACGATATACCCGCCATCAGATGCTTTCAAGAGGTCGGAGGGGCCTCCGTCTGTCACATCAACCTGCCAGAGCGGGGTGCCTGACAGGCTCAGCTTTTGCAACACCACTCTGCCCGCGCTAAAGGCTACGAAGGTTACGCCGTTGGGTTCTGCCAGTAATTTATATGGGTTGGAAATTCCAATATCGGCCTGATTGACCGACCAGACTTCATAACCGCTGGGGTTTATTTTGCTGATTTTCTGGCTGCTCGCTACATAGTAACCATCACGGGCAACCGTAGGCGTAATTGCCCGTGTCCAATTGTTGGGGTATGGGTCGGGGTAGCCGGGCAGGGCAAAACTGGTATCGGTATCGGTGATTTTTCTGAGGTTTGTAAATCCATTTCCAAATCCGACAAGAATCCCCCCATCGACGGCTTCGGCAAGGTCGCTCACAAATTCCGTTGAAGCTGCGTAAGCCAAAGTATTATCGACCGGTGTTCGTCTGAATGTAAGCTCTCGGCCATTTTTGTCAAAGTGCTGGCGAAACGCACTTGAAACAATCCCTCTTCCAATGTTTGTGAACTTTACGTAGTAATTGGAACGCTCCAGCAGAAATGTATTTCTGTAACTCGTAGGGCGTATGCCGGGCACCAACGGAAGCGGGTCCGGAACCGTATTCCAAACGGTATTTCCGTGTACATCTAACTTGGTGATAAAGCCTCGATCATTGAATCCGTCACGGTTGACGTTACCGCTAATCAAAAAGCCGCCATCCTGTGTTCTGATAAGCTGGTTGGCCTCATAGGTATCAGGTGAGTTAGGCAGGGTGCGAATAGGCTGATACTGCCCGTCAGCCGTTAACCGTGCCAACGTTGAGCTACCAAATCGAGGGGTGAGAAGAACGAAATACTCTCCTCCCGGTGCGTTAACGACCTTCGCTACCGTGGGGGGCTGCCCCAGATCAACGCGCCATTGTACCGTTGGCGCGCTTTGCGCCCATACTGATGCTACGCTCAGCAGCACCAACAACATCCCGAAAAGGGTGGATTTGGAAAGGTTTGTCATACAAAAAGATAGGAGTGTGTTTGTCTATCTGGACAAATGATTCTTAAACTAACCAAAGGGTTGTGATGCAACTCGCTATTTTTTTGCGTTCAAGCTGATGCGTTGATAATCAGAGGTAATTGAGCTACGAGTTTGTCGAACGGTAACTTCTGCATACAGGTAGCGAGCCCGTACAAAACCAAAAGCCGGTATAACGGTCTGGTATCGACGTTACACCGGCTTTGCGGGATGAAGCAAGAACTCCTACTTCTTGTTTTTCTTTTTCTTTCTGCCGTTTTCTTCAAACTCGGCCACTTCTTTCAGTAAGGCTTTGAGGTTGAAACTGGCTTCGGGGCTAATGTCGCGGGTAAGCTGTCGCTCGTGGTCGGAGAAAATAACCCGGTCGATAGGCCCGCCGATATACGCTTCAATATCGGCCAGAAGAGGATTTTCTTCGGGACTGCAAAACGATACCGCCCTGCCTTTGTTGGTGCCCCGGCCCGTGCGCCCAATGCGGTGCACGTAGTTTTCGGGCTGCTCAGGCAGGTCATAATTGACCACATAATCTACGTTCGGGATGTCGATACCGCGTGCGCTCACATCGGTAGCAATGAGCACTTTTACTACGCCATCGCGGAACTCACGCATCACCTGCAGGCGGTCTTGCTGATCTTTGTCGCCGTGGATGGTTTGGCTACGTAGCCCCACCCGTTCGAGCGCCTTTAATACCCGCTCGGCCCGCACTTTGGTTCGGACAAATACAAGCAGTTTGCTTTCGGGCTGCTCGTTAATGAGTCGCTCCAGAAAAAAACGCTTGTCGTCCATTTCCATAAAGGCAATGGCGTGATCAATGTTTTTGTTGACCGGATTGTCGGGTGAAATCTGGATTCGGATCGGGTTGTGAACGAGCGAATACGCCAGCTTTTTGATCGTTTCGTCGATGGTTGCCGAGAAAAAGAGCGTTTGCCGCTGCCGGGGCAAATGCCGGATCAGATCGCGGATATCCTTGATAAAACCCAGATCGAGCATGTGGTCGGCTTCGTCGAGCACGAGCATCTCGACCCGGTTGAGCCGCAGGTGGCCCTGATGCACCAGATCAAAGACCCGGCCGGGCGTAGCCACCAGAATATCAAACCCTTTTTCGAGCCGCGCAATCTGCGGGTCCTGGTCTACTCCGCCCGTTACGGCATAAATCCGCACCTTCGTATGGCGCGCCAGCTCGGTGAAAGCCTCGGCAATCTGAATCGCCAGTTCGCGGGTGGGTACCATCACCACGCACCGGATTCCTTCGGACCGCGACGAGGTTTTGCGCACGTGCAACTGGCTGATAATCGGGATGGCAAAGGCCGCTGTTTTGCCGGTACCCGTTTGGGCAATGGCCAGCACATCTTCGCCTTTCAAAATAGGCGGAATGGCCTTGTACTGAATATCAGTAGGACGCTTGAAACCCAACGTTTCCAGGTTTTGCTTCACTTCGGGGGCAATGTTGTAATCGCTGAACTTCATAGTACAAAAGTACAGATTTTAAACAGAATCACCGGAGTGATGGTTTTCATAGCAAGTAGTAACTTTGCATAACGTTAAGGGCACTTTGCTCTTATCATGTACCACCACAGCTACATCCTGAATCAAGTGAACCAAATTTCTACCTTACTTCTCCGTACGGTTGTTATTATCATAGGGCTATCGCAGGCCCTTTACGCGCAGGTCACCGTTACCTTTCCTACCTCCCGCTTCGTTTTTCAGCGCAGCAACGCCAATAGGGCAACCATCTATATCACCGGCCGATGCCCGGCCAACTCTACCCAGATTCAGGCCCGGCTCAGTGCCCGGCAGGGTGGCACGTCAACCCCATGGTTTGTGCTCGATAGTGCGCCGGGCAATGGTACATTTCAGGGAGCCGCACTCAACATCACAGGGGGCTGGTACGATCTGGATGTCAAGGCGTTCAACGACGCTACCGAGATCGGGGCCGCTTACGTAGGCCGTGTGGGCGTGGGCGAAGTATTTGTGGTGTCGGGCCAGTCGAACTCCTGGGGCGGCAGTTTTGTACAGGGGCAGGCGCTCGAAGATCGGGTGTCGATGGTGCTGCAACCCAATGCATATTACAATGGAGCAGGTAACTTTGAAGAGCACGAACTCACCCTCAATGCGGTAGCTGCTACGCTGGGAGCTGATGGCCAGAACGGCATGGCACCGGCCGCCCCTGTGTTTATGTGGGGGGCGCTGGGCGACCGATTGGTGCAACGTTTAGGGGTACCAGTTATGTTTTTTGGTGGGTCGCATCCGGGGTCCCGCTCAACCGACTGGTTTGCGGCTGCGTCGGGCGAGCAAAATGTTGGCAACGGCTACTATAACCGGAATGCCCCATACCGCGCCCTGGGGTCGACTATGCTGCATTACCTGAAGCGGACGGGTGTACGGGCGGTGCTCTGGCATCAGGGCGAGAGTGACAACTATTACCGCACCCGTGATGAGTACGTTTCGCAGATCGGTTTTGTGATCAACCGTACCCGGCAGCAGTCGGGTTATAGCCAACTGGGTTGGGTGGTATCGCGGGTGTCGTATTTGCACGCTTCGTTTGGGGCCGAATATGTCAATCACGAAACTGATCCCAATATTATTGAGGCTCAGAATATCCTGGCTTCGCAACCCAACAACTGGCCCGGCCCGGCAACCGACGGGCTGATTTATCCCGACTACCGGGTCGAAGATGCATTCCATGTCCATTTTGGAGGTCAGGACTGTATTCGCCTGGCCGACATCTGGAGCCAGACCCTGAGCGACGCTTTTTTCACCAGTGTACAACCCTCGTTGCCTACGCGCCCCATCCTGCTCACAACGGGCTACGTGTTCCCGTTTGTTACCTCGCCCGGTCAGTCGGTCAATGTACCCTTGCTATCGGCGGTACCCACGCGTACCGACAACACCTACGAGGTTGATCTGGTGAGCGAGTCGGGTTGTGCCCTGGCTACGGTGGGTAGTGGTACGGGTAATCTGATTCCGGTCACGTTGCCATCGTGGGCTAACGGACGGTATCGGCTCCGGGTGCGGTCGACCTCGCCCGCGGTAGTGGGCGAACTGGGCGAGCTGATTACGGTCAATGGCTCAGGGGCGGGCGTACCACCGGGTTACAGCCCCGGCCCGCTTACGACCCTACGTGCCGGCCGCTGGGACGACCCTACCATCTGGTCGTGTACGCGCATCCCCGACGCAACCGATGCTGTGTACATCAATCACTCCGTGACGGTACCGGCCAATGGTCTGTATCGGGCGCAGAAAGTAATTCTGAACGCGGGCAGTAAACTCCTGTACGAACCCAATGGCCGACTGGCGCTGGGGCAATAAGGAAGATTTTGACCCGGTGCTCAAATGGGGCGGCTGTGGGTCAACGCCCTGCCCTGAATCAACACCCTGACTTGAATTGGTCGTGTAGGGCTACAATCTGCGGAAGCAGGAGGGTGGTTTCGTCGTTGGTCAGGATATAGTCGGCGAGGGCTGCCCGGTCCTCGTCCGACATCTGATTCTGCATAATGCCGCGAATCTGGGCTTCGGAGCGTTGTGGGTCGCGGAGTCGAATCCGGGCAATGCGCAGGTCCATAGGGGCCTGCACCACCACTACTTTGTCGAGGGTGTTGTGGTCGCCCGCCCGCTTCATAATGGCTGCTTCTTTCACCACGTACGGATGGTGAGTGTGTTGCTCTACCCACTGGGCGGTATCGGCCATCACGCGCGGATGTACCAGTTGGTTAAGTTGCCCGAGGAGGTCGGGGTTCTGAAATACCTGACTTGCCACCCACTGTCGGTTGTACTGCCCCACGGGGGTGTAGGCTTCCGCCCCGAGTAGCCGAACAATATCGGCTTTCAGAATCGGGTCATGCTCGGTAAGCCACTTGGCCCGGTCGTCGGCGGCATACACCGGTACGCCCAACGCCCGAAATACCGCGCAAATAAGGCTTTTCCCGGAGCCAATGCCGCCCGTAACGCCGATTTGCAGGGGTGTTTTCATTGCGTAGACAGCAATTCGCCGACCTCAAAACTGACCGATACTCGGTTGGCGCTCGCCTTGAGCAGGGGGTGACGGAAGTGATTGATCGGTATTTCTTCGTCGTAATTATCAGCGATGCGCTTGCCCGGAATACGCACCATCAGCGTATCCGAAAGGCCCTGAATGAGTCGGCGGGGGCCTTCTACCGTGATCGTTTCGGGCCGGATATTAATCAGACTCGTGACCACAAACCGGGGGGCCATATCGAGGTGCAGGCTATCGGGCACGAGGTGTATGGTGCGGCTCATACGTTGCTCAAAGCCCAGTTCGAGCGTATCGGCAATGACGTAGTTAACGCGCAGGTTTTTGATCTGCTCCGACAGCGAAGCCGTCATGGCCGAGGTGTTCAGCGTCGACTCGCGCAGGGGGCTTCTGACCACATAATCGACCGAGGGCGTGCGAAACGATAACCAGGCGTGTCCGAGCAGGTTCCAGCCATTACCCGACACGTTCACCATCACCGTTTTGGGGAGTGGAGAGGTTGGCACGTACATCGAATCGTTGTACACAAAACGAACCGGAAACTCCACGTTGAGCGAGTATCCGTCTTTGTTCAGTGCATTAAGGAGCCAGAACAAACCGGCTACCAGTACGCAGGCCAGCAGTTTAATGGGCTGAAACGTACGGGTTGAAGCGTTGGGAGAAGCCACAGACGTAGTAAAAACAGGCATTGGTAGTCGCTGCCTGCCAACGTTGCCGGAGCGGCCCGTATGGAGCAATGACTACCAATGCGAACGAATGAAATTCGATGCTAGGCGGTTTTTTCCGGCGATTTAGCCGTGGCCTCGCGCGAAACGGCCGTTTTCTCAAACACGATCTTGATACCCCGGTCTACTTCGAGCGTCACGGTGGTGTCTTCAACCGAAACCACCCGGCCATGCAGCCCACCAATGGTTACGACTGCATCGCCTTTTTTGAGGTTTTCAATGAACGACTGCTGCTCTTTCCGCTTTTTTTGCTGCGGCCGGATCATAAAGAACCAGAATACGCCAATGATACCGGCATACAGCAGTACCGTAAATACAGTTTGGTTAGGAGCCGCCTGAGCGAGAATTGTGTGCATGGTAGATTTCAGACTTAATTAGGATTTGGTGGAATCGGCACCTGCTTTGGCGTTGACCATCACCCGGAACTGCAAGTCCGACATGGCCGGCTCGGTATTGGCAAAAACCGTGACGGTTTTGTTTTGCGCACCTACTTTGCCCTTGCTGTCGAACCGAACCCGGATCGACGATTTTTGGCCGGGCGCAATGGGTTCGCGGGGCCATTCGGGCGTGGTACACCCGCACGAAGCCGTAATGTTATTGATGATGAGCGGAAACTCACCAGTGTTGGTAAAGGCAAAGTTGTGCTCCACGGTGTCGCCTTCGGTAATGGTGCCAAAGTCGTACACGCCTTGATCGGCAAACTCCATTTTGGGCATTTTGCCGGTGGTAGCCTGTTGCGACGCTTCGCCTTGTTTGCGGTTGTCGCAGGCAACCTGCCCCAGACACAAGCCTGCCAGCATGACCAGATACGCTACCTGTTTCATGCGTTTTGCTGCTTGATTTGGGCCATCAGCCGGTCTACGTCTTCCAGCAGCCGCTCGGCTTTCTCGCGGGCGTCGTTCACTACCCGCTGTCCTTCGCTTTTCTGGAAGTTTTCGGGCAGGTCGGCTGAGTTGAGCAAGTCCTGCACCAGCTGCTGAAGCTGATCGCGGTACTTGGTCAGCCGGTACGAGAGCCGGTCGCGGGTTACTTCCCCTTTGTCGGGGGCATATAAAAGTCCAAGAATGGCACCCGTAGCGGCACCGGTCAGGAAGAGGGCTAAGTCACGGCCAGTTTTGTTCATTATGAAAATGAGTTTACAGTTTTCGGTTTACAGTTTTCAGTTCAGTCAGTAGAATAACTGAAAACTGAAGACAGAAAACTGTAAACTTTATTTATTGTCCAAAAGTCCCCGTCCGCTCTTGCGAAGTTTGCCTTCGTTCTGGAGTTTGGTGGACAGGTTGTCTAAGATTCCGTTTACAAATTTACCGCTTTTCGGTGTACTGTAGGCTTTGGCCAATTCAATATATTCATTGATAGTCACCTTCACCGGAATGCCGGGAAAGCTCATCAGTTCACACACAGCGAGTTTGAGAATAATCCGGTCGAGCATGGCCACCCGCTCTACATCCCAGTTTTTAAGCTGATCGGCTAGTAATTGTTCGTATTGGCCGTCGTTGTCGAGCACATTGTTGAAGAGAGTGTTCAAAAACAGCAGGTCTTCTTCCCAGTCGTCGGTGAGGGGTTCGAGCTTAAGGCCTTCCATCGTTTGCACCGACTTGAGGGTTTTGATGGCCATGCCGCGTACGACCTCGCTGTTTTCGGTCCAGCTCAGGTCAATTTCAGCCAGAAAATCCCGGATTAGCTCGTGCTTGAAAACAAGCGTCCGCAGCACGTACTGCACCAGGGCCTGATCTTCGTCGGGGGTGTGGGTTTTTTGTTCGCAGTAAGCGCGGTAGGTGGCATCCTGTTTGAGCGATTCTTTCAGGGCCTTGCGTACAAACAGCAGGTCGTCGGTCCAGTTCACATTCCGCCGAACAGCCTCGTTGGTCAGCGGCTGATGGCTCGCCAGGGCTTTCACCACCGAGTTGTCGTACAGGGTCGATTCGAACGGGAAGGGCTCCTCGTCTACATCGCGGTACTGGCGCTCCCTATCAATCTGGGCCGCGTGTCCCAGCTCAACCAGCAACAATAATACCCGGAGATAATCGTCGTAGATACCCTGCACCTCGTCAATCATCATTTGGGCGAGGTGGGTGCGGTCTTTCTTGCCACGATTTCGGTAGTACACCAGTCCATCATTGGCGGCTTTGAGTACCTTGGTGGGAGCGTCTTCATCCTCAGCGGGTTGGTTCGCTTTGATGGCCTCTTCAAATAGCACCGAGGCCAGTTTTCGGTGTCCTTCCAGCTGACGTTTGTCCTGGGGCTGCATCGAATTCAGGTCGGGCTGGAAGTTTTCAGCAATCCCGTCGAGGGCTATTTGCTGGTTGGAAAGTTCAGCCTGCCGTAGGGCGTACACCGCCTGCATGACCTTAATTCGGAGCAATCGTCTATTAATCATCCCGCCTAAATCCTATTAACTCTACCGATAAGAAAAAGAACTATTACAAAATCGTTGCAAAATTAGGGCGCTTTTGGTAGTTTTCCCAACGAAAACCGTCTTGTATACTAACCTATTGTAAAACTATACTTCTGCATGCTTTCCTTTCCTGCTCTTGCCCGCATGGCTACATGTCTGGCAACGATCGGCCTTGGCATGATCGCGGTGGGCTGCCGACCAACCCACTACGCCCTGATTCAGCATGAGCGCGTGGCCCATAGCCGACTGCCAGCGGAGCGGCAAGAAGCCGGGCTAATTGCGGCCGACACCCTGCCCGGTACCGCCCAACCTGCCCAAGCCTCCCCGGCTGTTGTGGCCGTAGCTCCGTCAGCAAACGAAGGCCCTGCCAATCCGATGGCCTACCACCCTAAAGCGCATCATGTACGCAACCCCGAGGCCCGCGAGCCGAAACGGGCGGCCTGGCTTCGGGAGTGGAGCGTGAAAAGCAACCCGACGGTTACGGAGTTTGCCCCCCGACATGAAGTGCCCGTGCCCACCGCCAAACGTCGGGTGCCGGGCTTAGCCAAAGCCTCGGTTGTGGGCGGCATCCTGTCGCAGGGGCTGGTGCTGTTCGGTACGGCGTCGGGGTTTGTGTGGGTTTTGGCTATAATGGTGCCGCTGGCATCCATTCTGCTGGGTGTGGCTGGGCTGGCCAAACTAACCCGCCGACGCGACGAGTTTCGGGGGAAAGGGTGGGCTATGAGCGGTATTCTACTTGCCACAGGGGCTATTGGCCTGGCCCTGATGGCTGCGGCTGCGCTGGCAACGTCGGAGGTGATCTGGAAATAGGTGGGGTACAATAGAGTGTGTACCTCAGTGCTGGACAGTCAATAGCACGCGGATAACGCGGATCGGGCAGATACACACTGATTACTTTGATTGATCTGCGAAGATCAGCTTAATCTGTGCCATCCGCGCGCTAATTAATTATCGGCTTGCCCATTATTCATCCTGCACTGTCCATTATCCATTCTATTACCACTCAATCCTTCACCTACGCCAGTGCCAGAAAGCAAACGGCTGCAACGTGAAACCAGATACCAAACAGGCAGGAGGCCGGTGTGCTGACAAACGGTTGCGAATGGCCGGCTGGGCTGGGTAGCATCCAGATCAGTCGGCGGTCTAAAGCAAAAACGGTGAAAAGAGTGGTCAGGCTGATGGCCAACATGCTATACACCCGCAAGTGACTCAGGTGCATCAGGGGCGAGTGGGGCCAGTTTTCCATAAACGGAATCAGAAGCATGCCCCCGCCACTCAGTGCCCGGATGGCAAGTGAGCCAACCGTAAGGGTAACCAGCAGATGCACAAACACTTCGAAAAAGGCCCGCCCTCGCGTTTGCAGCCACGGAACCACCAGGCTGGCGAAAGCAGATACGATCAGAACAGAGGTTTCCATACGTAGAGTTTGGTTGACACAAAGCCAACCCGACTCCAAATCTCTATACTAACCTTTAAATGGATATTAAGGGTGAGTTAAAAGCGGGTTAAAGGGAGGGAAGGGTAGGATATCACAACAACACAATGTCATTGGCATGGGCAACTTCCACGTTTTGTTGCTGTAGGTTTTGAACGAGTACCTCTGATGATAAGCGGGCTTTGGCTACGGCAACAACCTGCCCCTCGGGGTCGAGAATTTCAACTACTTCACCCGCTTCAAATTCGCCCCGGACCTGACCCACACCCACCGCCAGTAGGCTACTCCGACGTTGGAGCGCCCGCACGGCCCCCGCATCGACCTGAAGCTGACCCACCGCAAGGCTACCACTACCGAGCCACCGGTTGCGGGCCGATAAACCAGCCGGTTGCGCATCGAACCGCGTCCCGATTTGCCCCGCTACGGCTTTCTGAATTCCGTCGGGCTCGTTCAACCCAAAAATAACCACGGGCACGCCGAGTCGGGTGGCGAGTTTGGCAAACGTTAGCTTCGACGACATACCACCCAGACCCAACGACGACTTGTCGGTGCGGACAACCCGGAACACCGATTCGTCGAGGGTGGGTACGTGCCGTATAATCTGCCCCTCGGTATCGAGCAAGCCCCCGACGGAGGTGCAGAGCAGCAATGCCTGTGCTCCGAACCCAACGGCGAGCAGGGTGGCCAGTTCGTCGTTGTCCGAAAACTTCAGTTCCCGGCTGCTCACCACGTCATTTTCGTTCGCAATCGGGATAATATCGTTGGCCCACAGCTCGTCGTAGGTTTGTTTCAGTTGCAGAAACTGATCGCGGTGGGCAAAGTGATGACGTTCGCAGAGGCTCTGGGCAATCCGCACGCCGTAAACCCCGAAAAAGCGACTGTAAATATTGAGCAAAAGCAGGTTGCCCACGGCTGCGGCTGCCTTACGCTGGGTAATGTCGCCCTGATAATTGCGGATAAACGATTTGCCCGCACCCACCGCGCCCGACGAGACCAGTACAATGCGGTAATGGGGGGTAAGGGCAGCTACCTGCCGGGCAATGTCGACCATGACGGGCTCGTTGAGCTCGCCCGTGGGTTTGGTAATGGACGCGGTTCCGAATTTTAAAACAAGTACTGGTTTCGTCATGCCCGCAAATATACGGCTTCGTGCGTGAGCAGCCGGGCAAAAAATGGTTTTAGACGCTGAATGGCCCATACAGGCCCGTAAACGGAACGGGGTTGCTCACCGACGGCGGGCTTTCATCCAGCGGGTATCGCCCCCAAACACGGCCTTCGGTCGGTACCCATCCGCTTCGGCGGAGGTCAGTTGTTTCGTCCACGGGGTCCGTTGCTGCGGGGTGGCACCCGGCCCTTTGGAGTTGTACTCGGCGTAAACGGTTGTCTTCTCGGCCTCGGGTTTGTTCCAGTTATGCCAGCCCGCCGGGTGGATATGCTCGCCCAATTGGCTGTTGATGAATACCGTTTTGGCAAAGTTGCGCCACGGACGGCCCAGATATACGGTGCCCGTTGGGGCATTGCCGGTGAGAGTACAGTTCACAAACACATACCCAACCGGCTGGTTTTCGGGCGTCGATGCGGCTGTCACATACTGACCCCCTTTTTTGCTGAAAATGGTGCAATGGTCGAAGATCGCTGTAGCCGAACCGAAGATAAAATCGGTGGTGCCTTCGATATAGCAATCCTTGTAATACTGCCGCCCCCAGTGGCGCGGGCTGCCCGTGTACAGCGTATCCTGAAAGCCCAGAAAGCGGCAGTTGACAAACACCACCCGGTCGCCGGTAACGAAGGCCGCAACCGCTTGCCCCACGGGCCCGGCGGTATTTTCGAACGTGAGGTTTTCGGCCCGAAAATCGTTGCCGAAGATGTAAAACGAGCCCGAGGTGGAGGTCGTCAGCTTTTGTGAAACCCCCGACGGCAGGGTGACGGTACGGCCCGAAAAATCGTCGTAGGTGAGAATGGTGCTCTGCTTGTCTTCCCCAATCAGCGTGACAAAATGCTGGGTGGAGTCGAGGGTGAGTTTCTCTTTGTAAACGCCCTTTTTGATCAAAATGGTGATCGGGCTTCGGTTGTTGGCCGGCACGGTGCTAAGGGCTTCCTGCACGGTGCGGTAGTCGCCAGAGCCATCCTGTGCTACCGTGATCCGTTTTTTCTGGGCATAGCTGACCGATGCGAGCAGCAGGCTCAGACCTAAAATCCAGATTGCGCCAGGCAGGCGGTTACGTATCAATTTCCCCATTTTTTCACCCAGTTTGGGTAGTCTTTGGCCAGCAATCGGGCGGGCCAGGTTCCATACCAGCCGTAGCCAACGCGTCGTTCGTTCTCGATGTCGGCCAGTTTATATTTTTTCACACTGTCGCGGCCTGTAAAAAACGGCCGGTTTGTGTCCAGATCGTAGAAACGGGCCCAAAGTGTTGAGCCCGAATCAGGGACAACAACCTGATCGCGGCCCGACGGCTGGTTTGGATCACTGACCGTTTTTACGGCGATGCCTACCAGCTTAACTTGCTCAAACCAGGCCACCGCCGACCGAATGGCCGTTTTGACGTCGGGTGAGGGGTTGTCTTGCTGCATCAGAAACTGCACAATCCCGACCGACTCGCTACCGCTCAGCGAAGGGAGTTCAAACGCCCGGGCTTTGGTCGGCAGAAGGGTCCGGCGGTCGTGTTGCGCGCACCAGACCGTGAGTTTGTTCCCCTGCCGGTATTGGGTGTTCAGAATGCATGAAATTCCCCGGTCTATGGCTGCTTTGGCCTGAGGCACAAACCGGGGCGAGACCCGGTCGAAGCCATGCTGACCGGTCGCGGTGCGGTGCATCACCCAGAGCACATCAATCATCGCCCCATCGTTGTAGGTAATCTGCCCCCGGTACTTACTCGAATCAGGATAAAACTGGGGCCACCCACCCGCCCGGTTCTGAGCCGAAAGCAGAAAGGCGATACCCCGTTCGGCCGCCTGTAGGTAGGCTGTGTTTCCCGTTTTCGCGTAGGCACTCACGAGGTAGTTTATCTCGCGGGTAGTAGCGCCGTCGTCAATGGTCGTGTCGAGCTGGTCGCGTTCGGCAGTCAGGGCTTTCCGGGCCGCTTCGCTCAACGGTTTGTCGTAGTCGATCCGGTTACCTCCCGGTTGTGGCCATCCGCCGTTGGCTCGCTGGTAAAGGAGCATCCGCTCAGCCACCGTATCTACAGTGGGCTGGGCAGATGCTCCTCTGGGCAGACAACAGCCTAAGAGAAACAAGGGACCGAGAAAGACCAGCCACGAGGTACGCCAGAAACGCCCGGTTTCCAACCTCCCTACTGTTGCCCCACGCGTTTGGCGATTTCGTGTGCTGTTCATCCCGGTTCCCTGTTTTCCCGAATCAATACCCATAATCCTGTTTCAGATTGGGGTTGGCATCGAGTGCCTGCTGATTAATCGGAAACAACTCAGTCTTGTTGGGGGTAAAATACTGCGCAATGGAAGTGATGTACGTAGCGGTTACGTTCTGCCGCCAGTCGACGCGGGTCCAGCCGGTAATCTGACCGGTCGATGGGCTGGGCCGGTAAAGCGAGCTGAGTAATTGATACTCCTCTCCGTTTTGCCGCCAGTAGATGTATTGCGGCACGTTGGCGTACCGGCCCCGGGCGTTTTGCAGATCGGTCAGGTTGGCCTTGGCCTCGTCGATTTTGGTCTTGAGCAGGTTCCACCGGATAAGGTCATACTTACGGATACCTTCGCCCCCAAACTCCAGATAGCGCTCATTCACGATGGCGTCGAAAAAGGCCGCTTTGGTGGTGGGCGTGGTGCCTACCCGGTTGAGGTTGCCCCGGAATGCCCGCTTGCGTACTTCCTCAAAGGCGGCAATGGCCTCGGCGGTCGGGCCGTTTTTAAGCTCGTTTTCGGCTTCAGCAAACATCAGCAGTACGTCGGCAAACCGGATAATGGGCCAGTTGTAGCCGAGGTTCTGGGCCGTGCCGGGCAGCAGCGTACCCCGCCAGTCGCGCCGGAATTTACCGTCGGTGATGGTGGTTAGGCGTTGGGGGCTTTTGTTGTTGTTAGCCGCTACCTGGTACAGCGTGATGGTCACGTCACGGCGGGTGTCGGTCGAGTCGAAGGCGTAGAAGTACGTCGGCAAGGGGTTAATTCCCCCGCCACCCTGACCGAAGCGCGAAGCGGCATCGAGCCGGGGGCCATTGTAATACCCAAGCTTACTGTCCGACTGAGCCGACCCACCAGCCGAGCCTACCTCGAACATAATTTCACCGGCTGGGTCGGGTTGCATCCCGTTGACGAACTGCTTGAACAGGGTTTCAAAGTTGGCATTGAGCGTATGCTGATCCCGGCGCTGCATGATAGCAAACGTTTCGTCGCGGGCAATCTGGTAGTATTTCGCAAAGTCGGCCCGGCGTTCCATCTGCTTGGTGTCGCGTCGAAGCGAGAAACCACCCCGGTAGAGGGCCATGCGGGCACGCAGCGCCTTGGCGGCTCCTTTGGTAATGCGCTCGTTGCGGGCACCGGCCTCGGTACGCCAGGGCAACATGTCGGCGGCTACGCGGAGGTCTTCGAGCAGGTTATCGTACACCTTGTCGCGGTCTTCTTTGGCCAGAAACAGGTCCGTTTGGGTGTACGAGGGCGTCATCGGCGCGGGTACGTCGCCCCAGGTCCGAATCAGTTCGAGGTAGTACTGCGCCCGCAGCGTAAGGGCCTCGCCGTGCAACCGCCGGAGTTCACGTTGTTCGGTAGCGGTACCGTTGGTGTACTGGGCCATTTTCGGGATTTGAGCAATGCAGAGGTTGGCTCGCTCAATACCCTGATAGAGGGCATTCCACGAACTGGCCAACTCCGTGTTACCAGCCAGCAGGTTGTAGCGGGCAATGCCCCGCCGACCGTTGTCGAGCGAGCCGCTTGTCATCATCTCGTCGGTATCGTACGGGTAATACATACTGATACGAATCCCGTAGGTTGGGTCGCCTGAGAGTAGGTCATAGGCACCCAGTACCGCAAGCGTGGCGTTGCTTACGTCGGAGAAAACGGCCTCGTTGTCGAACTGCGAAATGGGTGCTACGTCGAGGTATTTCTGGCAGGCAGTGAGGCCACCAACGGCAAGAGCCGTAGCCAGGGCAATGGATTTATAGAAAGATGTCTTTTTCATGTCGGAACAGAACGTAAACGGAAAACGGCTGAATGAGTGCGGGTGCGGCCGCCAATGCAAACGGGTTACTTCATAGGTTGGGAAGACGCGTTTCGGCTACAGCCCGCACTCGTTCAATCGCTCGTTCGTTGGTTAAAAAGATAAGTTGACACCAAACACGTACGTCCGGGCGCGGGGGTAGGCCGCAAAGTCGACGCCCGGTGTCAGCGGATTAAACCGGCGGGCGTTTACCTCGGGGTCGAAGCCCGAGTAACGGGTCAGCGTGGCCAGGTTGTTCACTGTGGCGTAGAAACGGGCGTTTTGCAGACGCACCTTGGTCAAAATCACTTTGGGTACGGTGTAGCCCAACGTGACGTTGTTGACCCGCAGGAACGAACCATCTTCAACCGCCCATGAGTGCAGGTACGGCCGGTTGTTGGTGATGGGCTGCCAGATGGTCGCGTTGGCGTTCAGGGCTGCCAGTTCGGTGGGGTCGGTGACTACGGCACCCCGGTCGTTGACGGTGCGCCAGCGGCCCGCCATCACATCGAGCATGTTCACGTTGCGGTAAAAGCCCGAGGTCAGCTCAATCTTGTTGGCGTTGTAAATGTCGTTGCCAAATACCCAGTTCACGAAGATGCTTGCGTCGAAGTTCTTGTAGCTAAACTGGTTGTTGAAACCGCCGAAGTGTTTCGGGTTGGCGTCGCCAATCACCGTCCGGTCGTCTTCGAGCCGAATCTGACCGTCGCCGTTCAGGTCGCGGAGCTTGATCGTGCCGGGTTGGGGCGTTCCAAAAATAGCGGTGCCGTTGGGTACGCCTTCCTTGAGCGTGTAGGTACGGGTGGTTGCGTTGTAGTTGAAGTCCTCAACTTTGTAAAAACCGTCCGTGATAAAACCGTACATCTGCCCCACGGGCTGCCCCACTTGCAACACATAGTCGTCGGCACCGTCGGAACCCTGCCAGCCCGACGAGGTGGTTTGCCGCTGTACGGGGCCGAGGTCTTCGATCCGGTTCTTGTTGAACGATACGTTGAAGTTGGCCGACCAGTTGAAGTCCTTAGTCCGCAGCACGGTCGAGCTCAGCTGAAACTCAACCCCCCGGTTTGAGGTAGCGCCCACGTTTTTGATCTGGGTGGTGTAGCCCGACGTCGACGGGATGGGCAGGTTAACGAGCAGGTTGTTCGTTCGGTTGTTGTACACATCGGCCGAGAACTGAAGCCGACCACCCCACAGACCCAGGTCAAGACCAATATTGCGCGAGTGCGTTGTCTCCCAGGTCAGGTTGGGTTGAGCCAGTGAGGCCGGTGCAAAGCCTGGCAGTACCGACTCGCCCAGGGCGTACTGCGCCGAGGTGTTGAACAACTGCGCGTAGAGGAAGTCGGCAATCCGGTTGTTACCCGCTACCCCGTAGCTCACGCGGAACTTACCGTCGTTGATGAACTTGAGCGACTCCATGAACTTCTCCTGCGAGAACCGCCACGCCAGCGAGCCTGATGGGAAATAGCCCCATTGCTGCCCCGTCGCAAATTTCGATGAGCCATCGGCCCGCATTGTCACGGTAGCCAGGTATTTATCGCCCATCGAGTAATTGGCCCGCCCGAAAAACGAGAGCAGCGTACTGCGCGACTCCGAGCTGGTAGGCAGTGGCTGAATAGCCCCCGCTGGAGCCGAGCCCAGGTTGATGTTGGCGAGGGCTTTCTGCGCCTGAATGTCGGACGGGAAATAGCGCGTTTCGATGCCGGTGGCCCGGTCGCGTACTTCAAAAATCTCCTGACCTACCAGCAGGTCGAGGTCGTGCCGCCCACCCAGACCTTTGCGCGAGTACGTCAGTACGTTTGAGTTGTTTAGCGTCACGCGGTTGGAGGTTCCGATGGATGCTACCGGCAGAGCGGCATAGTTGCGGGCCGTGGCTGTAATCTTGCTGAAGAAACGGTCGTCGCGGCTGTTGTTGTTATCGTATCCGGCCGTTACGCGCAGGGTCAGCCCTTTGATAAACTGGTAGCTGAAATAGCCGCTCAGGTTGGTTGCGTTCTGGTTCCGACGCTGGTACTCGGCCTGGGTCAGCAGCACGGGGTTGCTCAGTCGGGTCGAGTTGTAGTAGTCTTCGTCGAACTCGTTGATGTCGACGCCCGTCCGGGGCAAATCGAGCGGCTGGTACTGGATACTGTGCCGGAGCCGGTTGGTGCTCGCTGTACCACTGCTGGTGGTGCCGGCCCCGTCGATGCGCTGGCCGAGGTAACGGGCCACAAAACCGACTTTAAACTTGTCCGACACGGTATGGTCGAGCTTGAAGTTGACCAGCTTCCGGTCAAACGCAGATTCGAGCAGGATACCATCTTCGGTATTGCTTGTCAGGCTGAGGTTGTAATTGGTGGTGCGGTTGCCGCCATTCACCGAAATGTTGTGGTTCTGGTACATGGCTTTCCGGCCAAATACCCGGTCCTGCCAGTCGATGAACGGGGCGTTGCGGTAGTTGCTCAGCGTGTCGAAGCTGGAGCCAAACTGGTTAGCAAAGCTCGTGCTGTCCTGGGCGTTGCCCCGCGTGCGCTCGTACTGGTAAAGTACATAGTCGTAGGGTTGCAGAGCGCCCAGTTTCTTGAGGTTTTCGCGGAAACCAAACGAGCCATTGTAGCTGACCGTGGTGCGGCCGGTGCGCCCCGACTTGGTGGTGATGATAATGACCCCGTTGGCCCCACGAGCGCCGTAGATGGCCGTGGCACTGGCGTCTTTCAACACATCGATGGTTTCAATGTCCTGCGGGTTGAGGGTATTGAGGGCGTTGTCGAGCTGAATACCATCAACCACATAGATGGGCGAGTTATCCTGCGTGATCGAGTTGCCGCCCCGTACCCGGATTCGGATGTCGGCACCGGGGCCGCCTTCGGCAGTAGTGACCTGCACCCCCGCGAGCCGCCCTGTGATAGCCTCGGCTGCGTTGGTGATCGGAATATCTTTAATCTGCTTGCTGCCAACCGACGAAACCGAGCCCGTCAAATCGCGCCGGTTTACGGTGCCGTACCCAATCACGACCACCTCATTCAGGGTTTTCTGGTCGGGTTCGAGCGTAACGTCGAGAGAGGTGCGGTTGCCGAGGGCAACTTCTTGAGTGGTGTAGCCGATGAAGCTGAAGGTAAGGGTAGCCGCGCCGGTATCGGGCACCCGCACCGAGAATTTGCCATCGCCATCGGTGGTGGTGCCGGTCGAGGTGCCTTTGAGCATGACGCTTACGCCGGGTAATGGGCTGTTGGCTCCACCGTCTTTAACCTGTCCCGATACGAGCCGGGTTTGCTGAGCGTAGCCGACCGAGATCAGCCCAAACAGCAGTAAGGTGAGCGTTAGAAGTTTATGCATGGGAGTTGTTTTGAAACTACGGGTTGCCCGACACCAACAAGTATCGCTATCTTGAGAACAACCCTAATTGTATAATTTGAATAAAGAAGGACCTGAAATCAGAACCTATTCACTCGTATACCTCCCTGATTTTATACCCCCTGGTTGGACCTGCCAACTATTTAATTGGCTTTTTTTACGCAATCGTTGCCGGGAACGTTGCCAAAAAGACACTTTCAAAGACGGATTTGGAATAATCCGCTCAGGGCTTGCTCCGCTAACGCAGCAGACCTTGCCGAAACGATGCTTAGTGACCCTGAGTAAATTGTATAATTCCCATAAGCAAACGGGGCACCACCCCGTAGAGTAGCGCCCCGATCTAAGGACTGAAATCGTCTTATTTATCTTACACCCACTGGCTCGGCTGCTGAGAGGTTGACCGGCTCCATGCGTGGGGCGAAGAAGTGCATGCACAACCAACCCGCGAGGTACGCAAAGCCGCAGATGATAAACAGAACGTTGTAGCCGCCGGTGAGGTTACCGGCCTCTTTGTAGCTATCCAGCAACGCCCCGACCAGAATCGGGAACAGAATGCCGCCTACCGAACCGGCCATGCCGCCGATACCGACTACCGAGCTAACGGCCCGCTTCGGGAACATATCCGATGCCGTGGTGAAAATGTTGGCGCTCCAGGCCTGATGCGCGGCTGCCGCCAGACTAATCAGGGCAACGGCCTGCCAGATGTTGGTAGCAAACTGAGCCAGCGTAATCGGAATTACGAGCAGGGCAAAAATGAACATGGCTGTTTTACGGGCCCGGAAAATAGGCATACCGCGCTTAATAAAATACCCTGACAGATACCCCCCGCCAATGCTACCAATCGTTGTGGCAGTATACACCACCACGAGTGGCAACGACGGTTTTTTGAGATCCAGGTTAAACGTAGAAGCGAAGTAGCTGGGCAACCAGAACAGGAAGAACCACCAGATCGGGTCGGTGAGGAACTTGCCCAGAATAAAGGCCCACGTTTGACGGATTCGGAAGAGTTGTCCCCAGCTGACCGACTCGCCGGTGGTTACCTCCTCATCGTTATCACTGTGAATATACGCGTATTCTTCCTGACCGAGCCGGGGCTGTTTGGCGGGCGATTCGTAGTAAATCCACCAGAAAATAAGCCAGATAAAACCAATGGCACCGGTAATGATAAACGCTTCCTGCCAGCCGTAAGCCCCCAGAATCCAGGGAACCATAACCGGCGCTACCACCGCCCCAATATTGGCTCCCGAGTTGAAGATACCCGTTGCGAGGGCTCGCTCACGCTTGGGAAACCACTCAGCTACCGACTTGATGGCGGCCGGGAAGTTGCCCGACTCACCCAGACCCAGTACGGCCCGCCAAACCCCAAACCCAATGGTGCTGGTGGCTACGGCGTGCAGCATGGCGGCAATACTCCAGACGATGATCGAAATGATATAGCCCATTTTTGAGCCAATCTTGTCAATCACCCGGCCGAACAGGAGCAGACCCAGCGCGTACGAGGCCGAGAAGGCCATTACAATGCGGCTGTAGTCGGTTTCTGTCCAGCTAAATTCGGACTCCAGAGCCGGTTTGAGCAGGCCGATAACCTGCCTGTCGAGGTAGTTGATCGTTGTGGCGAAAAAAAGCAGGGCCACAATGGTCCAGCGATAGCCGCCTTTGGGTTGATTCATAAAAGTTTGAAGGTAAGACGTTTAACGATAGGGGTGCCCGGTTGGGGCGGATAAGAAAGAGACTAGTAAACAAACAAATTAAGAGGTAGGCGCTGCCGATCGGCTATGTTGCAACCGCTGCCGAACGTCGGCCTCTGTCTGGGCCGAGGCATCACCGAACTCCTGTAACTTACCCACAGCAGCCGCAGCGGCAAAGTCGATAATGGCTTGTGGCTCGTGCCTGTTGTAATGCCCGTAAATAAGGCCCGCCATAAAGCAGTCGCCACTGCCTACCTTGTCGACGACCGAATTGAGCAGAAATTCGGGGGCCACGTACGTTTGCCCGTTGGTATGCAGGGTGGCGTAGTACCGGATGCCCCCCGGCGGGTTATCGAACCGGAAGGTGTTGGCCACGATCCGGCAACGCCCGAACCGCTCGCGGATGGCGTCGGCTGTTTGGGCCGCATGGGCTACGTACTGTTCCGCCGTCCAGTCGTCGGTGATGTTCGGGTCGAGCGGCATATCCAGTAAGGTGTGTGCGGCCCAGATGTTACCCATTACCAGATCGCAGTGTTCTACCAGGGCGGGCATGATTTGGGACGGCCGCTTGCCATATTGCCAGAGTTTGGCGCGGTAATTCAAATCCATCGAAACGGTGATGCCTTTGGTGGAGGCTACGGTCAGCAGTTCGAGGCAGGCATCGGCTACGGCCTGGCTCAGAGCCGGACTAATGGCACTCACGTGCAGCCAGCTGATGCCGTCGAGTACGGCTTCCCAGTCTACCTTACCGGGAGCCAGCTCCGAAAAAGCCGAGTAGGCCCGGTCGTAGATGACACCCGCATTTTTGAGATCAGAACCCTGTGGTAGGTAGTAACTCCCCACCCGGCTCCCAAACCGGGTCATGCCTGCGGTGTCGATTCCCAGCGTTTGAATCTGGTTCAGCATATCGTCGGCCAGGGCGTTGTGGGGAAGCACGGTATTGTAACGAACCGGTACGTGCCAGTTTGCCAGAGCAGTAGCTACGTTTAGTTCGGCCCCGCCTACAAATACCGGCATGGTTGCCTGCCGAATCCATTCGCCATTGGCATGGGGCGAAAAGCGGAGTAACAACTCACCAAAACAACAAACTTTACTCATTCACAAGAAATGGTTAACTGAACCGGCGAACCGGATTATAGTGCAAAGAGCATTTATAAGCCATTACTTACCCTAACTCCTTGCTAAAAACCGGTTTTTGTGGGGTTTACCGTGTAGAAAGTGGGGGAAAGTAGTGATTTTTTGGTGGCTCGATCTTGGCTTTTTAAAGCGATACGCCCCGTTTCCAGGGAATAAAATCGTCTTGTCCGTGCCGCACGGCCGCTACGTCTGTTTCGCCACTCGCTACCCGGATCATGTAGTCGAGGAGCCGCTCGGCCACGGCTTCGATGGTTTCCTGCCCGTCGATGATGGTGCCGGTGTTAATGTCGATAATGTCGGGCATGCGGTTGGCCAGGGCGGTGTTGCTGGCCACCTTTACCACCGGGGCAATCGGGTTGCCCGTTGGGGTACCGAGCCCCGTTGTAAACAAGACGAGGGTAGCCCCGGAACCTACTTCCGCCGTGGTCGACTCCACATCGTTGCCGGGTGTGCAGAGCAGATTAAGCCCCGGTTTACGCACCAGTTCTGGGTAGTCGAGCACATCGACCACGGGCGAACTACCGCCTTTGCGGGCCGCCCCGGCCGATTTCATCGCGTCGGTGATGAGGCCGTCGCGGATGTTGCCGGGCGAGGGGTTCATGTCGAAGCCCGAGCCGGCTGCTTCGGCCCGCTGTGCGTAGGTGCGCATGAGCGACTGAAACCGGCCCGCCAGTTCGGGTTGTACGCAGCGGTCGCACAGTTCCTGTTCCACTCCGCACAGCTCGGGGAACTCGGACAGAATCACAGTGCCACCCAGTGCCACGAGCCGGTCAGATACCTGACCCAGCACGGGGTTGGCCGAAATGCCAGAGAAACCATCGGAGCCGCCACATTCCAGCCCTACGCAGAGTTTGCTCAGAGGGGCAGGTTGTCGCACACACGCATTGGCCTGCATGAGTCCGGCAAATGTTTGCCGGAGAGCCTGTTCCATCAGGGTGACTTCGGTGCCTATGCTTTGTTGCTCCAGAATGTACAGCGGGCGCGGGTCGTTGGGGCTGCGTTTGGCAATTTCGTCCTGCAACATGGCAACCTGCGCATTCTGGCAGCCGAGGCTCAAAATGGTGGCCCCGGCTACGTTAGGGTGCGTAATGTAGCCCGCCAGTAGCCCACAAAGCGCCTGTGCATCCTGCCGGGTGCCGCCACAGCCTCCGTCGTGGATCAGAAACTTCACCCCGTCGACGTTAGGGAATAACTGCTGAGGCCCGTGGGGTGTGGCGGTGCTACCCCCGGTGGCTGAGAAATGGGTATCCAAAATCTGTTCTACGGTTTTTCCGGCCCGCACCAACTCAATCAGCTGGTTGGTGTGTTCGGTGTAGCTGTGCCGCCGGGCGTACCCCAGATCGTGTACCAGAGCCTCCTGAAGTACCTGAATATTTCGGTTCTCGCAAAACACCAGCGGGATCACCAGCCAGTAGTTAGCCGTACCCACGCGTCCGTCGGCCCGGTGATACCCCATAAACGTTCGGGCTTGCAGGTGGCTCACGTCCGGTGCGGCCCAGTTTTGGTGCAAATCGGGTGAGGTAGTCGTTGCGATCTGGTAGCTGTCGGTCGCATGCTGAACGTTGAATGTAGTGAGTCGGCCACCGGCCCGAATCGCGTGTTTGAGCGTACCCACCCGTACGCCGTACATGCTGACGGCACCGCCCGGAAGGCTGTCGGCGAGGGTCAGTTTATGTTTGGCCGGAATGGCCTCGGTCACGGTCAGGGTGGTATCTTCCCAATGAACAATTTCGCCCGGTTCGAGGTCTTTCAGCGCAACCAGGACTGTATCGTTCGGGTGTATTTTTAAAACGGATTGACTCATTTGTCGAGTAAAACGGATTTGGTAAAACGGGCCGCCAGGGTGGCGTAAAGTCCCTGATTGAGAAACTGTTCGAGAGCCTCATGTACGCGTTCAGCAAAACCCGGCAACAAAGTCAGGTCATGCCCCCATAATGATTTGTTGCTCAGTACTGTACTGACTACCTGTGCCGGTGTTGATCGCGACCATATGTCGGCGAAGTAGCCCGCTTTCTCATCCTGAATCGGGTAGGGGGTACCGTCGCGGTCACCGTACCAGAGACCACCCGATTCGGCAGGCTGATGTGTGCCCCGCATGAACAGGAGGTAGGCCGCAAACCCCAGCGGCATGTAGGCCGGTGTGGTACCCAACTGACGGTAGTACTGGAGCAGGGTAGGCACGTTGCGCATCTGCATTTTGGCGGTGTACTGCATCGTAATGGATAGCCAACGGTGTTCGATATACGGATTCTGAAACCGGTCGAGTACATCGGTAGCAAAGCGTTGGGCCGTTTTTTCGTCTACCGGGTAGGGGATGCCCGGCAGCAGTTCGGCCAGCATGAGCGACCGGATAAATGCTCCCATGGTTTCGTCGTCCATAGCCTCACGAACCGTATCAAAACCCGACAGCCAGGCCATGCCACAGCTCAAGGTGTGGGTGCCGTTGAGCAACCGTAGTTTTAGCTCACGGAACAAACCGATGTTGGGCCGGATAAACACGCCCGCATCGGCCCGGCTGAACGATAGCACCTCAGTTACCCGGCTCGCATTGGGGCCGTCGGGTACCTCAATAGCCCAAAGGCGGTACACTTCGGCAATGGTCAGCAATTCGTCGTCGTAGCCGAGTTGGTCGGCCAGGTCGTGCAGGGTAGTGGGGTCGGGGCGACCCGGCACAATCCGGTCGACCAGCGAGTTGCAGCAGGTATTGGCCGATTCGAGCCAGTCGATAAAATCGCTTTCAAGGCCGTTGCGGTGCGCCAGTTCGAGCAGAATGGCTTCGAGCCGGGCGCCGTTGTCGGGAATCAGTTCGGTGGGTACAATCACGAGTCCCCGGTCGCGGTCGCCCCCAAAAGCCTGGTAGCGGGCGTACAACACGGCGAGGAGCTTACCCGGAAATGATTGCGGGGGCGTTTGCCGAATGTCGTCCTGTACGAGTTGAATGCCCACCTCGGTGGTGTTCGAAATCACCAGTTTCAGGTCGGGGTTACCCGCCAGCTGAAGCACCGATTCCCATTCCGTTCGGGCCGATAAAACCCGGCTGATGGCCGAGCAGATAACGTTTTCCTCGACGGTACGGCCTTGTTCGACCCCTCGGATACAAAGCGTGTAGAGGTTGTCCTGCCGCCGAAACGCGGTGAGGTCGCCCCCGTCGGTCGATTTGACGACTACGATGCGGCCGTTGAAGATACCCGCCCGATTGGCTTTGTCGATCAGGTAGTCGGGCAGGCCCCGCAACAAGGCTCCCGTACCAAATTGAAGCACCGTTTCGGGCAGTTGCAGTAACTGCTCAGGGGTTGGGCGGGCGGCCGCAGCGGACGGTTGGTCCAGCAGGTAGTTTAGCGAAAGATCATTGGTCATGAGCCCTGTCGCCGGCGATAAACCGGATTGTCTTTTTTCAATCTGTATCGATAAAGAGTGCCCGGTTCTGGAAAAGCCGGATAGGTTAAGAATAGCCAGTCTGGAAGCTCGCCCGACGGGTTAGGCTGTATTTATTCATGCAATCGTTATCGGGAACGTTGCCAATTTGGCTTCCCTGTGGGTGGGTTGGGGGCTTATCAGTAGATTTGGTCTCTAAAACCCTCCTACTGATGACTCAGCGACGACGGGTTACTTTATCTTTTTTTGGATTTTAGCGAGAATACGCTTTGGAGGCAGTTACCATAAAAGACATCGCCCGGGCCCTGAATCTGTCGACTTCAACGGTATCGAGGGCCCTGCGGGGAAGCTATGAAATCAACCCCGAAACCAAGCGGCTGGTGATGGAGTATGCCGAGCGGATGAACTATCGGCCCAACCCGATTGCACTCAGCCTGAAAGAAAACCGCAGCCGGGTGATTGGCGTGATTGTACCCCAGATTGCGAACGATTTTTTCTCGCAGGCCATCAATGGCATTGAGGCTATTGCCTACAACCGGGGCTACCACGTGATTATCGCCCAAAGTCACGAGTCGTTTGAACGTGAAGTAGTTACGGTGCAGCAGTCGGTGGCGCGTAAGGTGGATGGGCTCCTGATCTCGCTATCGAGCGAGACCAACGATGTGAGCCACTTGCAGGAGTTACGGCAAAAGAACTTCCCGATTGTTTTGTTCGACCGGGTGTCGGATGAGCTGGATACCGTAAAAATTGTGTCGGACAACTACGGGGGGGCGTTTGCCGCTACCGAGCACCTGATTCGGTCGGGGCGTCGGCGTATTGCGCACGTGACCATTCCGCCGTACATGTCGATCACGCAGGAGCGATTGGCGGGTTACCGGGCGGCTCTGGAACAAAACGGGTTGCCGTACGATGAGTCGCTGATTCGGTATGTGGGGTTCGGGCAGCACGAAATTGACCCGATTGTCGACGATTTGCTGGAGCAGTCGCCCCCGCCCGACGCTTTTTTTGCCGCGAGCGACCGACTGGCGCTCGGGTGTCTGGCTACGCTACAGGCTCGCCGGATTGTGATTCCCGAGCAGGTATCCATTGTGGGTTTTACCAATATCGGGGTAGCGCATCTGCTGTCGCCCCCGATGAGTACAGTGGTGCAGCCCGCGAAGGAGATCGGTCAAACGGCCGCCGAGCGACTCATTGAACTGATTGAGCGCAAGCAAAAAGCCGCCCCCATTGGTACCGTCCGTATTCCGACGCAGTTAATAGCCCGTCAGTCGAGCGGGGTGTGATTACCAATAAGTCTATTGCTGAATCTTTACCACCCCCTGCTCCCTCCTGAAATAAGGAGGGGGAGCGGAAACGTCCATATCGACGAATAAAAGGGGACAGTACTGGACAAAATGAATACCCAAGCGATTGAGGTAACCAAAAATTGAACGCAGATGACGCGGAGCAGGCATATGTACACCGATTCTCTTTATCAATCCGCGAAAATCGCCTTAATCCGCTTCATCCGTGTACCAATCTTTTGAATTTAAATAGCACGCGGATAACACCGATTTAACGAATTCGCGCTGATAAGTAGATCAGCGAAAATCGGCTTAATCCGCGTCATCCGCGCGCCAATTTTTGAATTTAAATGGCACGCGGATAACACCAATCTAACGAATTCGCGCCAATGAGTAGATCCGCGAAAATCGCCTTAATCCGCTTCATCCGTGTACCAATCTTTTGAATTTAAATAGCACGCGGATAACGCCGATCTAACGAATTCGCGCTGATAAGTAGATCAGCGAAAATCGGCTTAATCCGCGTCATCCGCGTGCTAATTCTTCACTCAATCTCTCAATTATTTTCGCAGAGCCGCAGCGTTCGAGGGCACTTGCTCCAGTAGCCACGTAGCCAGCTCTTTACCGGCTTTGAAGTTCTCGTAGCGGGCCGGGATTCTCCGTCCATCCACGTATTCGTTGTACAGCCAGGGGTCACCAACGGCAAACACGGTTCCTTTGCCTACTTTGGCAACGGCCATGATCACATCCCCACCGTCTGTCACGACTGCCTTAGCCGGGGCCTTCACCGATAGGGGAGACAATTCTTTGATGTACACCGTACGGGTGGTCGGGAATAGGGGTAACCCGGCTGGAATGGTAATTTGCCCTTGCTCGAACTGATCTTTCTGGACCATGTTGCGGTTTTTGGGCAGAAACTGAATCCCGAACTGAGCCGCCAACCGGTTGAAGTTTTTGTGTTCGCAGTTGGCCGTATCGTTGGCCATCAGCACAAGCGTACCCCCCGCCCGCACCCAGTCGGCAATGGCTTTGGAGTCGGCTTCCGAAACATAGTTGGGTTGGGCCGTCTCCTTCGGGGTGTCGGGGTCCACAATAATGTACACGTCTATGTTTTTGAGGGCCGCGGCTCCCGGAGCTGTAGGTACCGAAACGGTTTTGGCCCCGAGGTCGCGGAAGGTGTTGCCCCACCACCAGAAGCCTGAGTGGAGTTTGTCGTCCCAGGTGTAATGGAATGGCTCCTGCTCGCCCAATATCCCTTTCCGAAATTCATGGTTGAAATACGTATCAACGGCCACCGTTTTGCCAACGCCCACGGCAGTTTGCCCCGCTGCCCCGGCAATTTCCAATTCAACGCTCGCCATAATAAACGGCCCAACACCCTTCAGGTCGTCTTGCCGGAGCGGCTCGCCTAAGTAATACTCGTAGCTGCCATCGCGGTAAGGCGTACCGCCCAGGCCGCTCACACTTACCGTTTTTTCAAGGTGAATCAATCCCTTGCTATCAGTCGAGATAAAGTTTTTGAGCATGCCAGCGTACCCTTTGCGGGCGTAGGATAGCATCGACGCGGGCAGGTATCCCAGCCGGACACCCTTTGCCAGCGCATACACAAACATGGCTGTTCCTGAGGCTTCGAGGTAGTTGCCGGGGCTACCCATGCGGTCGGTGACCTGATACCAGGCTCCTTCTTTCGGGTCCTGGTATTTCACCACGGCGGGCATGAGCCGTTGCAGAATCGCGATCACCTCGCCCCGGCGCGGATGCGAGGCCGGAATATAATCGAGCACATCGACCAGAGCCATGGCGTACCAACCCATAGCCCGGCTCCAGAAGTTGGGCGACTTGCCGGTTTGGGGATTCGCCCATTTTTGTTCGCGGCTTTCGTCCCAGCCGTGGTACAGCAGGCCCGTTTTTGCATCGCGGCTGTGCTGCTCCATCCAGACAAACTGATTCACGATGTCGTCGAAATTTTTCGACTCGCCAAACAGCAGGCTGTATTCGGCATAAAATGGCTCGCCCATGTACAAGCCGTCGAGCCACATTTGGTATGGGTACCGTTTTTTGTGCCAGAAACCCCCTTCTTTAGTTCGGGGTTGTTGAGCCAGTTGCTTCCGAAGCAGGTCGGCGGCTTTGCGGTATTTTTCCTTGCCCGGCAACGACTGCTGATACAGCAGCAGTAGCCCCCGGCCCGGTGTCACGTGGTCGATGTTGTAATCTTCCAGCTTGTACGTGCGGATAGTGCCATCGGCCGTAACGTACCGGTCGAGGTTTTTCTGGATGTACTCGAAATACCGGTTGTCGCCGATACGGTACCAGACCTGCTCAATTCCCCGTAGCACTACGCCCATTTCGTATTCCCAGCGGGCGTCTTTTTTCTCTTTGGTGTACGCAATAGAGTCGGCATGCGTAGCCATCACAGTAGCGGCCATGCGCTCCGACCAGGGCGCTGTTTGGGCGTAGGCGGCCATACTCAGGCCCAGCCACGCCAGTAGGGTGAATCGTTTAGTCATGGTTCAGAAAATCTTCCCGCATGGGCGTAAATACATCGACCAGTACGCCCGCTTCGAGGCACACGGCACCGTGCATCACATAGGGCGGAATGTAGTAAGCATCGCCGGCTTTGAGCTCGCGTTTGGTGCCGTCGATGTCGATTTCAAAGCGGCCGCGTTCCACGTAGCTGATTTGGGTATGTGGGTGGTTATGCAGCGTGCCGATGCCGCCGGTTTCAAAGGCTACTTTGACCATCATCAGGTCGTTGTCGAACGTCATGATCTGGCGTTTTACCCCTTCGCCAGCTGTTTCCCAGGCCAGTTCGCCTGCGTCGACAAAGCGTTGTTCTCGTTGCATTCTATCGGTCGTTAAACCCGGTGTTGTTCAGGCGCGATGGCCCGTTGGGTGTACACGTAAAACGGTTTGGAGGTGTTCGTTTACTTGGCCAGCATAGCCGCCGTAGCCTGACCGCCAAACTCGACATCTTTTTTGGCCTTTGTTTTGTCGGTATTCAGTAGCCGGATGTTTTTTGAGCGGTCGCCGAGTAAGCGTAAGAGCAAATCGACATTGTCGGCATACCGAATCCCGTCGAGGGTCAGGTTTTTGCTGTTTTGCACGGTCATTACGGTTTTGGCTTTGGTGAGCAAGGTCACGTTTTTGAGCCGGATATTGTCGGCTTCCACGCACACCAGCCCGGCATTGGCCTGCAATACGGCATTTTCGATGTCGATGTCTTTGATGGCCATTTCGGGCAAACCCCGGATCAGAATGCCCGTTTCGGCACCCTGACAAACCACGTTGCGGATGTGAAAATCGCGGAATTGTGGGGTGCCGTCGTTCAGGGGCTTAGCCTCAATGGTGGGCAGCTCGTTCGACTCGCCTGCCTGCGGTACGGGGTCTTTCGCCATGTAGTACATATCGAACAGGATGGCCTCACCCGGAATGTTGGTCATGTTGATATCCGACACGTAAATCTTCTCGACAATGCCCCCGCGTCCGCGGGCTGTTTTAAACCGCAGCCCCACGTCGGTTCCGAGGAAATTGCAGTTCGATACAAACAGATTCCGCACCCCGCCCGACATTTCGCTGCCGATCACAAAGCCACCATGCCCGTGAAAAACGGTATTGTTGCGCACCACAATGTTTTCGGTCGGAACACCCCGCTTACGGCCTTCTTCATCCTTGCCCGATTTAATGCAGATGCCATCGTCACCCACGTCGAGCGTACAGCCCTCTACCAGCCCGTTTCGGCACGATTCGAGGTCGATGCCATCGCCATTTTGGGCGTACCACGGGTTCCGAATGGTCAGGTTGCGCAGGGTAATATGGGCACAAAGCACCGGGTGCAGGCACCAGGCGGGTGAGTTCTGAAACGTTACGTTTTCGAGCAGCACCCGTTTGCACCGGGTAAGCACGAGCAGGTTGGGCCGTACAAATTCCTTTATCTCTTCGGTATTCTGCAAGGTGTAGCCCTCGGCAACTACGCCCCCCCGTTTGGCCGATGCGCCCTTGAGCGCTCGCTCGGTAGGGTACCAGGTTGTTTTTTCAGCGTCGAGCAAACCACCCGATTTGAGCAGGTTGGCCCATTGTGAACCGGTCAGCTTACCTTTCTTTACCGGCCGCCAAACTTCACCCGCACCGTCGAACACGCCTTGGCCCGTGATACCGATATTGTCGAGGTCGGTGCCGGAAATAGGGGCCTGCGCCCGAATCGCTTCCACGCCTTCCCAGGTGGTTTTGACCAGCGGAAAATCGGTGGTGTTCCGGCTAAACTGCACCAGCGCTCCGGCCTGTGTGTGCAGGTTGACGCCACTTTTGAGCGTAATAGGACCGGTAAGCCAGAAGCCCTTTGGAATCAGGACGGTACCACCCCCGGCCCGCGCACATTGCTCAATGGCGTCGTTGATAGCGCGAGCGTTGTTGGTCACTCCGTCGGCTACGGCCCCGTACCGCACAATGTTGAACGTGTCTTTCCGAAAAGCCGGCTCGGCTACGTGGGGTAATTCATACGCGTACTTACCCGTGAAAGGCGATGCTTTCAGAAACGTAGCCAGTGAGCTTACGTTTTGCCGGATACCGTCGGCTACCAGACTGGCCATCACGGCTGCACCGTAGGGCGAGAAGTGGGTGTTGTCTTCTTTCCCGTCGGGAAACTTGGCGTACATTTTGGTGGGCAGGTGCATAAACAAGGCTTTGGATTCCTCCACACCATGTTGAACAAGAGCCTCCCGGCTGCTGCTGTGCAGATCGATAAGGGGCACGCGGTATTGCTTAGCAACGGCCTTCACCACGCCGGGGTATTCTCCGTGCTGATCGACAAACTGACCGGCCTGGTCAAACTTACGGCGCATCACGGGCGTAATCAGCACCGGGTTAGCCCCCTTGGCGCGGGTTTCCTCAATGTACCGGATCAGGTTTTTGCGATAATCGGTCTGAGCGGCTGCAAACCGGGTCGTGTCGTCGGCTTTCTGATCGTTGTGACCAAACTGAATCAAGACCCAGTCGCCGGGGCGGAGGTTGTTCTGAACCGCTTTCCAGTGTCCCAGCGTCCGAAAGCTTTTGGTGCTTCGTCCGTTTACGGCATGATTTTGCACCTCTACGGCTTCGTTAAAAAACGTCGGGAACACCATGCCCCAACCCGTTTCGGGCGCGTCGAACGGGCGTTTATCCGCAATGGTCGAATCGCCGATGAGGAAAATACGAAGCTTATCATCAGCCGGACGAAAGGCCGTCAGAATCAGGAGAAAGGCAAGTCGTGATATGAATTTCATTACCGAAACCGGTTAAATCGTTTAGCCCTGAAATTAGATTATGGCAAGAACAGGTATTGCCAGCCGGGAAACCTGTTAAGGCCCCGGCTGGATAAGATGCCCCCAAAAAAGAGACGTAACCTCGCCGGGCTTTAACTTTTTTTACGCAATCGTTCCCGGTAACGATGTCGTTATGGCTCTCATCCGACGGTTATTGGCAAATGGGTCCGTTTTGAGTCAGCAAGCCACCTACCAAAAAAGCAGCCTACGTAGGCTGCTTTTTTGCACTTTCTCGGCTTTGCCGAATATTGGCGTGAATGATTGATCAGGCTGTTGCTTACTCTGGTTCCTGTGGTTAATTACTGCTGTGAAATCTCTGCTGTGGGTTTTCGGGTGTGGAGGGGTTAAAACCACTGCCAAGGTATAGAGGAGTTAAAACCACTGCCAGGGTCTTTGACCACTGGCAGGGTATGGAGAGCTGAAACCCTGCCAGTGGTCGAAGACCCTGGCAGTGGTTGATGTTGACATTGGTTGATGGCGGCTATTCAGCGGTTGTACAGATTGAATAAACCGTAGACGGCCTCATGACTCAATTACATCTACTGCTTCGTCACCCTCAGTACGGCGGTTTGCTTCGTGTCGGTAGTGGTGCCGGGGTAGGGGCGCACCTCAGTCAGCAATACCTTGTACGTGTCGGGGCCCAGTTGCAGCGTAGTTGAGTCTTTGTCGTGCAGCCCTTTGGTACCGCATTCACCCAGACATAATTTGCCCGACTGACTCAGGCTTCCCTGACTGAGGGTAAACGTAACGTCGGCATTACCGTACCGAATACAAACGGCATTGGCCGGGCATCGGCTATCCTGAATGGAATTGACCTGAACGGTCGCATTACCGCCAACCCGCGCCGACCCGTTGAGCTCTACCGCAACAGGTTGAGTAGTCGATTGGGTAGCTACTGTGGCTTCTTTTTCGCAGCTGAAGAAGGTTAAACCGCCCAATAGGAGGGCCAGAAAGGAAGTTGATCGAGTGGAACGCATGTGTAAACGTGTTTACTGTTGTCGTTCTGAAGACCCTCGATCTACGCGAATGGTTGGAATCAATACGAAAATTATTGCCGTTTGTCTGTTTAATCTTCTGCGTGAAAGTTAAACAGGTGTTCAAGCATGGGTTCGCTGAACCGGGCTTTCCGTTTGAGTGCCTGCTTTAACAGTTTGAGGTACTGATTCTTAGGTATTTCAATCGCGCCAAAACGCCGGACATTATCATTAATAAACTGAGTGTCAAGAAGTTCGAAGCGCTGTTCGCGTAGAATCATGATCAGGTAGTGGAAGGCGACTTTCGAGGCATTGTCGACTTCGTAGAACATCGATTCGCCGAAAAAAGCCGCCCCGAGGGCCACCCCATATAGGCCACCGACCAAACGGTCATCTATATACGTCTCCACACTATGGGCTAAACCCATCTGGTTGAGGGTGGTGTAGGCACTGATAATTTCTTCGGAAATCCAGGTGCTGTCGTCGTCTGACCGAGGTACAGCACAACGGCGCATAACCTGTTCAAAATCAGCGTTTATGCGGATTTCAAAGGTTTTTTTGTTCAGCACCGGGCGCAATGATTTGGCCGGTTTGTACGTTTCAAGCGGTATAATAGCCCGGGGGTCGGGCGAGTACCAGTATAACGTACCATCGGCGTCGGCCATCGGAAAGATACCGTTTAAGTAACCGTAGATGAGATCGTCGGCGGTTAATTGATTCATTAAGTTTTCGGCTGGCGCTTGATTTTGACAAAGATATATAAATAAAATCCGAATCTTACAATAATTGATTGTTAATTATTTGGGCATTAAAAGTGAACCATGCGCAAAAAAATACGTTTTATTCATTGCACAAGCCCGGCAATTTATCTAACATTGTCGGCTTTTTCAGGCTCATCTGGCCTATCTAATCAGCGATGACGAAACCGAACGACATAGCGGCCTTTTATCACACAACGCCCTATCGAGTCAGGTCCGAAAGGACCATCTAATCGCTTTTGCCTACGTGGCAGAACTCCTCCGCTATTCTTTTTTTATTCATCACTAAGCCAACACACGGGTCACAACGTCCCCGGTTGCGGTAAACGTCACAACGTTTTTCGTTGCCCAATAAATGACGATGATTAATCACGAAGTAGTCAACGACCAGTATATCGTACAGATTGCCAGCGAGGATCACCTCCGCCTGGCCGAGACCATCTGTCAGGAAATGGAACGCAGCGCCAAAGCCCGGGGCACCGGTATCGCTAAGCGCTCGCCCATTTATGTCATGGAAAAAATGCTTGAAGGCAAGGCCATTGTCGCTACGACACTGGCTGGCGAATGGGTCGGCTTCTGCTACATCGAGACCTGGGAGCACGGTAAATTTGTGGCCAACTCGGGCCTAATCGTGCATCCTGATCATCGGAAAAGCGGTATTGCGACCCGGATCAAGGCCAAAGCATTTGAACTGTCGCGCAAGCGGTTCCCCAATGCCAAAATCATTGGGCTAACCACCAGTCTGGCTGTTATGAAGATCAACTCTGATCTTGGGTATGAGCCAGTGACTCTGAGCGAACTGCCTGCCGACGAAGCGTTCTGGAAAGGTTGTTCGAGCTGTGTCAACTACGACATCCTGAACCGGACCAACCGGAAGCACTGCCTCTGTACGGGTATGCTCTACGATCCCGAGCAACATCGGAAAGAGGAAAAGAAAGAAAACTGGAATTTTCTGAAAGAATCGAAATTATATGAACGCTGGATGAAGCTGAAAGAGCGGATTTTGCTCCGGTTTCAGGATCGGCAGCGCGCCCGGCGGCACGACCGCGAGCTGGAAACAGCTTAGTTTTTAATGCTTTCTAAAATTGGTTGATAAAAGAATGAGTAATAAATCAATAAGACCAGTAGATAGGCTGATTTTACAAAATCAAATTATCCAAAGTCAGATTTTGGAGCACTTGAGTTTAACAAATGTGGGGCATATGAATCATTTTGCTTCGCTAATGCTTAACTTAAGTTCTATGGCGGCTTCGATAGGTATGCCTGCGTCACAAAGAGAGAAAATTTTACAGAATGTTCAAGTGGTATTGGATAATATTGATAGACTGGAAGGGTTGAATAAGCACATCTCACATTCAATTGCAGCAATGGAGCAAGAGATAGAGAACTTAGAAAATCAGAACAGTTTATGAGGAGTTTGTTTTAGCTGGCTTTAGTAAAAACAAAATCTCTCAGTAAAAGAGCACTAAAACCCCGGTTCCTCAGGGCCGGGGTTTTTTCGTGCCCAAACCCAAACAGCTTTTCCGGTAAGCGGTTATTATACGTATACCAACAGACTCAACACATGGAAAGCTACGCACCTAGTCCCGATGATATGATGAACCAGAATTCCAGCCGGGTGCCCACCGGGATGGAGCAGGACGTTCGGGCCGACGAAGATATTATTGACCAGACCGGGTCAGAGCCGGCTGCCGCCGATACCGAGTTGCAACGCGCCCCGGTAGAGCCTCCGCAGGTCGGCCAATCGACGCCGGTCGATGATTTAGCCAGCTCTATTGCTTACGCTCTCGACGGCTCGGGGCGGGGCGAAACGAACCCGGTGTCTCCGCAGCAGGGGCCAATTGGTCCCGAACACAAACCTATTACGGAAGGAACAACGGGGGCAAGCCTGCGCGATGAGGAAGACGCCCTCTGATCGTTGGATTCCTGATTGAGCCGGTTTCCGATTTGCGCAGTGAGACTACTTGGTTTAAGTAAACCCATTGGCTAATGTTTTAACTATTTTCTCGTATGAAGAAAATGGTATTCTTAATTTGACGCTGTTGCTCGCCAGTCGTTTTGTCGCCCAGATTTTACGGATAGTTTTTGGCGGGTTTGCTGTGGCTGTACCATGCCTGACTCTATTTTACACATTGAATCAAACGAAAACGGGCCGCGTTTAAACCGACTATTAGCGTCGGTATTCATGCAGGTGCCGTCGGCTATGGCGGTGGTGCAATGGCCTGAGTTGACCTTCGTATTTGCCAATCCACGCTATCAGACGCTTTTCAGGCGTTCCTCAGAGCAGCTGAATGGGCGTTCGATTAAAGAGGTATGGCCCGAAAGCTCAGCCTATGCTATTGATCGGGTAGGTGAATCGGGGAAACCGCTGACCATTGCCGAATATCCTATTGAGGTACAGGGCTCTGATGGAGGCTACCGGGTTTTGTATTATCAATTTGTGTTTCAGCCGATAGCCGTCGAAGGTGATACCCCAACGCATTTGGTTATTCAGGCAACCGATGTGTCAGAGCAGGTGTATGCCCGGCAACAATTGGAGCAGAGTCAGGACCGGTTTGGGGCGGCTATTGCGGCCGTGCAGGGTACGTTGTGGACGAACAACCCGCGCGGGGAGATGGAAGGGGCTCAGCCCGGCTGGGCCGCTCTGACCGGGCAATCGTACGATGAATACCAGGGGTACGGATGGTCCAGAGTTGTACACCCCGACGATGCGCTCCCCACGATCCGGGCCTGGAACGAAGCTGTCCAAGAACGGCGTATGTTTGTTTTTGAGCACCGGGTTCGGGCCAAAGGCGGGCGTTGGGGGCAGTTCACGATTCGGGCTATTCCGCTGTTTGATCGGGAGGGGGCTATCCGGGAGTGGGTGGGTGTGCATACCGACGTTACCCAGCAGCGACAGGCTGAGGCCGCCCTCCGCGAAAGTGAAGAGCGCTTCCGAATTATGGCCGACGCGACCCCGACGCTCGTCTGGACCTGTAATCCCGACGGCTCGTTTAAGTACGTGAACCCGCAGGTGCTGGCGTATCTGGGCATGTCGGAAACGCAGGTTTTCCCGCTCAGCTATACCGATCTGCTGCATCCTGATGAGCGCGAATCAGTTGGGCTGGCTTTCCGGCAGGCCATTCAGACGCTGCAACCCTACACACTCGAACACCGATTACGGAAGCAGGATGGTTCGTACCGGTGGTTTCTGGCGCAGGGGGCTCCAAGCCAATACCCCAATGGGGAGTTGTTTGCCTATGTGGGCTCCTGGATCGACATACACGAGCAAAAGCTCTCGGCTGAACGGCTGGAGCAGGAAGTGGCCGACCGTACCCGCGAACTGGTAAAGCTGAACCGGGCCCTCGAACGGTCGAACGAATATCTGCAACAGTTTGCTTACGTAGCCAGTCACGACTTACAGGAGCCGCTGCGTAAAATCCAGTATTTCGGGGGGCACGTGCTCGAACAGTACGGCCAATTGCTGCCGGCTCCCGCGCAGGATTTGCTCCGGCGGATGCAGAATGCGTCGGTTCGGATGGCGAATCTGATTCGGGACTTACTGGCTTACTCGAAACTATCCACACAGTCCTTGTCGGCACAGCCGCAGAATTTCGAGTCGGTGGCGCTTAAGGAGGTTGTGGCAGAGGTTCTCAACGATCTTGAGCTGACCATTCAGGCCCGAAAAGCCCAAATAGACGTGGGTGAGCTGCCCACCGTGTTGGCCGACCGGACGCAGATGCAGCAACTGTTGAGTAACCTGATGGGGAATGCGCTCAAATACACCCGCCCCGGTACCGACCCTGCGGTGCAGATCGGGAGTCGGCTGGTTGAGGCTCACGCTTCCCATTTGCCTGCGTCCCTTTCCCAGTCAGACAAGCCATACTGGGAAATTTGGGTAACCGACAATGGCATCGGTTTTCAGGAAAAGTATCTCGACAAGCTGTTTCAGATGTTTGGGCGGTTACACGGCCGCAGTCAGTACGAGGGGTCGGGTATCGGACTGGCAACCTGCAAACGAGTAGCCGAAAACCATAACGGGGCCATCACTGCGCGCAGTGAACCGGGGCAGGGGGCTACGTTTCTAGTGTATCTGCCGGGGTAGAAATCAGGCCATTTCCTTGTACTGCATTCGGTACAGGTTAGCATAGGCACCTTCCCGTTGCAGAAGCTCCTCGTGTGTGCCCTGCTCCACCAGATGCCCCTTGTCCACCACAATGATGTTGTCGGCTTTCTGAATAGTCGATAGTCGGTGGGCAATCACAATAGCCGTGCGGCCTTTCATGAGCTTTTCAATGGCCCGCTGAATGAGTTCTTCCGTTTCGGTATCGACCGACGATGTGGCTTCGTCCAGAACAATGATGCGCGGGTTTTGAACCATGGCCCGCACAAACGAGATCAACTGACGCTGCCCGACCGAGAGCGTGGCCCCACGCTCCATCACGTTATATTGATACCCGCCCGGAAGCCGCTCGATGAATTCGTGTACCCCTACCAGTTTGGCCGCTTCGATCATACTTTCGCGGCTGATGGTAGGGTCACCGAGGGTGATATTGTTCTCAATCGTGTCGGAAAACAGGAAAACGTCCTGTAATACCACCCCGATGTTTCGGCGCAGGGCTCCCAGCTCGTAGTCGTGCAGGTCGCGGCCATCGATTCGGATGTGTCCCCGATTGATGTCGTAAAACCGGCTCAGGAGGTTGATAATCGACGATTTGCCCGCGCCGGTGGCCCCCACAAACGCTACGGTTTCCCCTTCATTAACCCGGAACGATATGTCGCGGAGTACCCAGTTTTCGTCGTTGTAAGCAAACCAGACGTTTTCAAACTCCACCTGACCCCGAAGCTTTTCGGGTACGTACGAACCGTTGTTCTGGGTGTAATCGTCGCTGTCGAGGAGTTTCAGGATACGATCGGTACTCACAATACCCATTTGTAGGGTGTTGAACCGGTCGGCCAGCATTCGGATAGGCCGGAAAAACAGGTTGATAAACATCACGAAGGCCGTAACCGTCCCGAAGGTAACCTCGCTGTTCAGAATCTCGCGGGCTCCGTACCAAACCACCAGCCCCGTACCAGCCGCCGACAGAATATCGGCCACCGGAAAATAAATAGAGTAGTACCAGATAGAGCGGATATTGGCTTTGCGGTGCTCATCGTTGATGGCGCGGAACTTCTCGGCTTCGATTTTTTCACTACCGAATATCTGGACAATGTTCATGCCTGTAATGTGCTCCTGCACAAAGGCGTTGAGGTTAGCCACAGCCGTCCGAACCTCGTTGAACGAAGCTTTGATCTTTTCCTTAAAAATGTAGGTACTTATCAGCATGAGCGGCACCATCGACAGGCTAATGGCCGCGAGCCGCCAGTCGGTGTAAAACATCACGCCAATGATTAGAACCAGCTGGAGGATATCGCCCGCAATGGCGGCCATACCCTCGCTGAACACATCGGCCAGCGTTTCAACGTCGGAGATGGTGCGTGTAACCAGTCGGCCAATGGGGGTATTGTCGAAAAACTTGAGCCGGAGGTGCAGAATTTTGTGGTAAAGCTGTACCCGAATATCCCGGATTACATGTTGCCCCAGCCAGCCCGAGAGGTAGGTATTCGAAAATTGCATGACAGCCTGCACCACCAGTACCCCAACCATAGAAGCCAGCATGAGCGATAGCCCCTTGTAATCACCGGCCGCAATTTCATTGTCAATTGTGTACCGAATCAGGAGGGGCGTGACGGGTGCCAGAGCGGCTGCCAGCATGATAATCAGCACCAGCAGATAAAACCGGCCCTGATATGGTCGGATGAATGCATAGAGTCGGCGGAGGGTAGCCAAATCGAAAATCCGGCCAGCCGGAGAGCCTTCGGCGGTACTTTTTTGTGGTTCGCTCACGAGGGTTTGTAACGTTCTTCTGGGAGGCTAACAGCCAAAACCCACCGAACGTTTCCTATAAGTGGAGTGCTTTCATGGTGATCCCAGACTTCAGACCCAAAATCAATCCCCATCCTCCAACTGAAACACCTCCTCCACCCGTACTCCGAAAAGGTGTGCCAGTTTCAACGCCAGAATCGTGGAAGGTACGTACCGGCCCGTTTCGATGGAGTTGATGGTTTGTCGGCTCACACCAATGCGCTCGGCAAGGTGGGCCTGGGAAAAGTTATGCTCGGCGCGCTGCACCTTCAGGCGGTTCTTCATAGCGCGAGTAGTTGGTGATTATGGCGGTACATGAGCCACCGCATCCGGGCAACAAATACGATTAGTAGGGTAAACATGTTGTACGAAAGGACTAGAATGAATTCAAGCCCATGCGCCAGAATGATGAACAAGGCCAAAATGGCGTAATTAACTACCACACTCCATTGCAAAGCTTCCAGCCGCATACGGCTTATAAATTCATCTTCGATACGCTCGCGGGAGAACGCGATTAGAAACAGTCCTATCAGGGTACCTATGGCAGCTAACTCATTCGTGAGGTTTATTACCGGTGGTTCTTTTTTTACAGTAAGTCCAGCGAGTGGATCGGAAGTAATGAAGAATTCAGGTAACGGAACCGTCAAGAAATCGAGGGTAAAATCAAAGTTGAGGGTCGCGATGCCTAATAAAGCTGCCGGGATAAAGATTAGCCAGCCCACATAGCGGGCCCGATACGGAAAAAGCAAAGAGTGTAGCATGAGTATTGACAAGTTTAGTTGTTTGAATGTAAAACTAACTTGACAAATAGAATATTGTACTTGTCAGGACGATCTTTCTTAGTATTCGGAAATAAACGGTGAAAAAGAAGACTTCAAGGGCGTTTGGGGGCCGTAAAACGGGGCAATGCCTGCCTGAATTTTCCCCAGTCTTTGGTTTGAAGAAATGTCCAGGCCACCTCAGCGGCTGCGGCCAACCGGGGTTGAAGGTCCTCAAACGGATGGCTCGCCGGGCCGGGATGAATATAGCTGTAGTCGACCCCCAGAATTTGCGGCTGTAGCTCTGCGGGCATCTGATCGGGTACGGGGTCGAACCGGTACACCCGCTCGACCGGGAGGGTAGTGAGGGGCTGACTCAACTCTGTTTCGGCCCGACTGGCGTGGATTAGTTGTTGACCTGCCCGGGCCGCTTCGACCAATCCCCTTGCCGAACCTTGCCAGAACCGCACCGTGCCTCCGGTAGCGAGTTGGTACACGCGCGATGTCTCACCCGATAGGTTTGCTTTTGGTTTGGTCCGTTCCACTACAGCCAGGATATGCCGTTCCTGGGCATACCGAATTAACTCCTCAAGTTGTGCCGGGGGGTACTCCCCGCCAGTAGGTTCGGCGGGTGCCGTGCCGGGGTTTAGCAGCAGATGAAACCGGTTGAATTTGTGCCGGGCTAATTGATCGAGTAGTGTTTTGATCCGCTCGGTGCCTGCGCGGTACGTTCGCTCATCGAGGGTGAACGAACGCCAGCCAAAGCGGGGCTTGTCGCGCACGAGTAGGGCCGGAATTTGGCGGTTGTCCGTGGCCGGAAGCACCTGCCGGAGTGTTTGCAGGCCATAAAATACCCCCGCTGGGCTGCCACCCGTGAGCGTAATGCGTCGACCCGAAATGTGGAGTTCGTATCCTTCGGGGCCAAGGGCTTCCCGGCGCGCTGTATCTACGGTGAGCAGAATATCGGCTTGCCGGGCTTTGGCAGCGGATGTTAGATGGGGCAGACCCGCCTGTTGCCAGTAGGCTTGCAGAACCTCTCGTTCGGTGGTGCAGGCCGCCGAACTCCAGATGCGCAGGCCCGGCCGGATGCTAAACTCGCCCCGCTCGGGCTGTACCACAGGAGCCTGCGGAATAAGCCGAATCTGAGCCAGTGCCGAACTGGCCAAAAACACGAGGAAAAGCGGCAGAAATCGCATCGTACAGTGGGGTTGCCAGGCTGTAAGTTAGGCGAAAAGGCCCAAGAGAAAAAGCCCTCTGCAAACGGTTACTCAACGCAGGCGAAACGTAGCCATGACCGGGTAGTGGTCCGACGTAACGTTTTCTTCCACAATGCGGTAGGCTATCTGCCCAAACTCGCCGTTGGGGCGGGTCATGATGTAGTCGAAGCGTGATACCAGATCGGGAAAGGTAACCCCGTCGTTGTTAACCCCGGCGTAGCGCCAGTAGCGGGCCATTTGCCGAATCACGGGGTCGTCGGTATGGCCGTGCAGGTCGCCTACCCAAACTACCGGCTGAATACTGTCTTTGAGCAAAGCCGTAATGGCGGCCGCCTGCGCCAGCCGGTTTTGGATAGAATGCGGGTCGAGTTTGGCTGTGCAGAACCGAACGGTTTTGCCACCCGGCAGCTCTACGTACGCACACAGCAGCACCCGGTTGGCTCCGGTTTCGGGGGAGGGGAGGGGTAACGTCTGGCTTGCAATAATGGGGTGCCGCGACAAGATTGCCAGTCCGTGGCCGCCCTGCGCTTCGGTAACGGCCCGGCCAAACACGGCGTTGAGCCCCGTTGCTTTGGCAAGGGCCTGTACCTGGTTACGACCTTGACTGCGGGCTGTGACGCTGTCAATTTCCTGAATACCAATGATGTCGGCGCGTTGCTCCCGAATCAGTTGTCCTACTCTGACAAGGTTACTTTTATTTTGGGTATTGAGTCCATGCCGGATGTTGTACGACATCAGGGTAAGACTTTGCGACAGAGCTGTTAGGTTAACCAGCAAACAGATAATTAAGGCCAGAGAGCATCGCGTCATAGCGCAAAGATACGCTCCATCAGCATCCATTTTTCGCCCGGTTTGGCGGTTGGGAGGGCTTGCTGATACTGCCACATGAGCCCTTCCCACTCCTGTACCTTGGGGTTTTGGGCGTCGGCCTCCGCTTTGGCCGCAAACGAAAAGGTCTCGTTTGTTTCCATAATCATGAAAAGTCGGTTGCTCACCCGGTAAATCTGCATATCGGTGATGCCGCTGTCGCGGATGCTGGCTTCAATTTCAGGCCAGATTTTCTGATGGTATCGCTCGTATTCGGCAATCAGAGCGGGGTCGTCAACAAGGTCGAGTGCAAGACAATAGCGCATAAAAGAAGGGGGGGGAAGGAGGAAAGGAGAAGGGAGGAAAGGAGGAAGGGCTTTCTTCTCCCCTCCTCCTTGCCTCCTTATTTATATCCCCGCCAGCCGAACCAGGCTACAACGCTGAAACAGAGCAGCGGGATTATGTATGCCAGTTGAATGTTGCTTTGGTCGGAAATCCAGCCCATCAGTAATGGGAACAAGGCTCCGCCCGCAATGGCCATTACCAACAGCGATGAGCCCAGCTCCCGGTCTTCTTCGAGCCGGTCGATGCCGAGGGCAAAGATGGTCGGGAACATGATCGACTGGAAAAACGGTACCGCGAAAACGGCCCATACCGCCAACTCCGACTCTACCGTCATGGCCACACCCAGCAAGGCCATGCTGATGAGCGAATACAGGGTAAGCAAGCGGTTGGCGGGGATAAAGCTGGTCAGGAACGTACCCACAAACCGACCAATCAAGAAACCAAGCATGGCGTAGCCCAGCCAGTCGGCGGCTTGTTTTTCGGGAACGTTGCTCGTGTATTTGGCAAACCGGATAAAAAAGCTCGTTACGCAGACCTGCGCCCCCACGTAGAAAAACTGTGCCCAGATACCCGCTACCAGGTGTTTGTGCCGCAAGGCCGTGCGCAACGATGCTGTGTTGCCAGCCTCACGGTTCTGCACGTCGGGCATTCGGGTAATCACAAACAAGCCCAACACGGCCAGTACCACAATGGCGATGATAATATAGGGTAGCTTTACCGAATCGGCTTCAAACTGAAGGTACCCATCCAACTGAGCGGGCGTCATGGCGGCCAGTTCGGCTTCGCTGTGCTCAATGCCGCTCAGGATGAATTTGCCCCCGATGAGTGGAGCCAGAAATGCCCCCAGTCCGTTGAACGATTGGCTCAGGTTGAGTCGGGTAGTGGCCGTATTGGCGGGCCCCAGAATGGTCACGTACGGGTTGGCTGCCGTTTCGAGAAAGGCACAGCCCGAGGCAATGATGAACAGCGCCCCCAGAAAAAGCAGGTACATCCGGGTATTGGCGGCCGGCACAAACAGCAAAGCCCCCAGCGCGTAGAGGGCCAATCCGGCCAGAATGCCCTGTTTGTAGCCGTACTTCTTCATAATAAGCCCCGCCGGTACGGCCATCAGAAAGTAGCCGAGGTACACCGCCGAGTCGATCAGGGCCGATTGGAGGTCGGTGAGCTGACAGGCTTTCTTGAGGTGCGGGATCAGGATAGGCTCCAGATTGTGCACAAAAGCCCACAAAAAAAACAGGCTGGTAACCAGCGCAAACGCCACTTTGTGGTTTCCGGCCTGAGCCGTCGGGTTGGCAGTACTCACCGAAGGGGTAGGAGAAGGCATAAGAGCAGAAGGGAAATAGGACGTGTTTATGGGGTGCAGGCGGCTCCGATTTATCGTTTATGCCAGCTGCTTAAAGCGCAAAATAACACAAACGAATTAGTCGGTTATCGCCCGATCGAGGTGGGTGTAACCTCCGTCGATGTGAATAAGCTGACCCGTGGTGTGGCTCGACTTATCCGATAGCAAAAAGGCTACCATATTGGCAATCTCCTCCGGGGTGGTCATCCGTTGCTCCAGCGGAATTTTGCTTACAATTTTTTGGAGGGTTTCCTCGGGGTTCGGCAGCGTCTTGATCCAGTTTTCGTACAGGGGAGTCCACGACTCGGCTACAATCACGGCGTTGACCCGGATGCTGTACGGCAGCAGCTCCACGGCCCACTCACGGGTAAGAGCGTTACGCCCGCCATTGGCCGCAGCATAGGCCGAGGTGTTGCCCTGTCCGGTTTCGGCTACTTTCGACCCTATGTTTACAATACTCCCTTTCGATGCCTTCAGCGCGGGCAGGGCGTGTTGTGCCATGAGGTAGTAATGCACCACGTTTTTGTGCAACGAAGCCATAAAGGCTTCGTATGAGCCTTTTTCAAGACCCACGCTGTCGTTCACGCCCGCATTGTTTACCAGCCCATCAATACGCCCAAACTGTGCCAACACCTGTTCTACAGCGCGTTGACACTCCTCGGGGCGGGTGAGTTCGGCTACGATACTGATGGCTTTTCCGCCGGCCTGACGGATAGCGTCGACGGTTTTTCCATTATCAGCTTCGTTGCGGCCGACAATGGCTACGTGTGCCCCTTCGCCAGCCAATACCCGGCTGATGCCTTCGCCAATACCCTTGGCACCGCCGGTCACAATAATTACTTTATCGGTAAGGTTTAGATTCATGGTGTTTGAGAGTTGATGTCTTGCAAAACTACAATCGGTAAAACGACATGGCGTTGGCTCCGAATACCTTCTGGCGGACTTCAGCGCCCCAGGGGGCCACGTAGTCTTCGACCAGAGTTTTTACCTGCGTGTAATCGGCTGCGACGAGGCATACCGGCCAGTCGGAGCCAAACATCAGCCGGTCGGGACCGAATTGCTCGAATACCACGTCGAGATACGGAAAAAAGTCTTTCTTCGACCAGCCGTGCCAGTCGGCCTCGGTCACCATCCCCGACACTTTGCAGTGCACGTTTGGGTGCTTGGCTAGTTCGCTCATCCAGTTCGACCAGCGCGTAATCTCCTGTTTCTTGATGTACGGTTTGGCCAGATGGTCGATCACAAAGTTTACTTCGGGCACCTCCCGCACCAAATGCAGGGCTGCTTTGAGCTGACTGGGGTAGATCAGAATATCGTACGTAAAGTCGAAAGCTGCCAGTTGCCGAATACCCCGGATTACCTCCGGTCGCATCAGAAAATCGTCGGGTTCAGACTGGGCCACATGCCGGAATCCCTTCAGTTCTTCGTACTGCGAGTACACTTCGAGTTTATCGTACAACTCATTACTCCGCAGATCAACCCAGCCCACTACCCCTTTGACAAAGTCGTAGGCATTGGCCAGTCCCACCAGTAGAGTTGTTTCGGCGTCCGACTGGTCGGCCTGCACGGCCACGCAGCCGTCGATTCCGTTGGCTTTCAGCACCGGCTCCAGATCGGCCGGTAAAAAGTCCCGCCGAATCACGGCCATATCGTCGGTAATCCAGGTATCGCGTTCGGGCGTGTAAAACCAGAAATGTTGGTGCGCGTCAATTGTCATAGAAAGAAGGGAGAAAGGGAGGAAGGAGGGAAGGAGAAGGGGGATGAGGCCATTCTCCATTCCTCCCTTTCCTCCTTCCTCCTTTTGTTAAGAATACGATTCCCCGGTTTGCTGTTGTTCGCCGAGGCCTTCGATACCGAGCCGCACCACGTCGCCGGGTTGGAGGAAACGGGGTGGTTTGAGACCCATACCGACACCGGCAGGCGTACCCGTCGAGATAACGTCGCCGGGCAACAGACTCATAAACTGGCTAATGTAGCTCACGAGCGTCGGTACGTTGAAAATCATGTCGTTCGTGTTCGAGTCCTGCAATCGTTCGCCGTTCAGGTCGAGCCAGAGGTGCAGGTTGTTCGGGTCGGCGATTTCATCCTTCGTGACCAGCACCGGCCCGATAGGGGCAAACGTATCGGCACTTTTGCCTTTTACCCACTGCCCACCACGCTCCAGCTGAAAGGCCCGCTCCGAGTAATCATTGTGCAGGGCATACCCGGCCACGTAGTCAAGGGCGTCTTCGGTGGAAACGTAGGTTGCTTTTTTGCCAATCACAATGGCGAGTTCGACCTCCCAGTCGGTTTTCTCCGAATGTTTCGGAATCACCACGTTGTCATTGGGTCCGCAGAGCGCCGAAGTCGATTTGAAAAACAGAATAGGTTCGGCGGGGCTGGGTGAGTTGGTTTCGGCCGCGTGTTTGGCGTAGTTAAGGCCAACGCACACAATTTTGGAAGGCCGTTTGATGCACGACGCCAACCGGGCCGACGCGTCGACTTCGGGGCAGGAGTCGGCATTCGTTTGGAGCCATTGGGCCAGCCGGTCGAGGCCGCCCGATGCAAAGAACTGCTCGTCGTAATCGTGACCAAAAGCGGCTACGCTGATGCGTTTGCCAGAAGGAAGTTCAACACCGGGTTGTTCGTTGTCGGCGGGGCCAAAGCGGAAAAGTCGCATAAAAAGGAGTGAAAGAGTGAAATAGTGAAGGAGTGAATAGGCGGAAGCTGTTGGCGATGTTCTTGAGAAGATTCTTTCTCCCGTCGCCCTTTCGCTCATTCGCTCGTTCACACAGTAAAGGTCTGTGAATGCCCTTCTTTAATCATGCAGGGCTCGTAAAGATAATTCCTTTGTGTATTTCCGGGCAGAATGCCAGATATTTGCACTGCGAACAATGAACAGTGGGCAGTGAACAGAGAACAACTAACAACGAACAATAGGGTAGTACACAAGTAGTCACTATTCATTGTTCACTGTTGGTTGTTCTCTGTTCACTGTTGGCTGTTCGTTGTCCACTGTTAGCTGCTCGTTGTTCACTGATTATTATGTCTCAGAAAGTTGTTCTCGCGTTTAGTGGAGGTCTCGATACCTCGTTTTGCGTTAAATATCTGACCGAAGATCGGGGATTAGAAGTCCACTCGGTGCTGGTCGACACGGGCGGGTTTTCCGAAGCCGAACTGAAAGCGATTGAAGAGCGGGCCTACTCCCTCGGGGTGAAAAGCCACGCGACCGTTTCTAAAACCGACGAATACTACCAGCACTGCCTGAAGTTTCTGGTATTCGGAAACGTGCTGAAAAATAACACGTATCCCCTTTCGGTAAGTGCCGAGCGGTTTTTTCAAGCCATTGCCGCGGGCGAATACGCTCGCGAGATAGGCGCGTCGGCTATTGCTCACGGGAGCACCGGTGCGGGCAACGATCAGGTACGGTTCGACATGGCGTTTCGGATTTTGGCCCCCGAAGCCGAAATCATCACGCCGATTCGAGACCTGCGTCTGTCGCGCGAGGCCGAAATTGAATACCTCAAAAGCAAAGGCGTGGATCAGGAGTGGCACAAAGCGGCTTACTCGATCAACAAAGGCCTCTGGGGTACGTCGGTAGGGGGTAAGGAAACCCTTACGTCGGATCAGTACCTGCCCGAGTCGGCCTGGCCAACGCAGGTGACCGAGACGACCCCCAAAACCATTACCCTGCATTTTGAGCATGGTGAACTGAAAGGCATTGACGATGAGCAGTTCGGAAACCCCGTGGGGGCTATTCAGAAGCTGACGGCGCTGGCAGGCCCCTATGGCATTGGCCGCGATATTCACGTGGGCGATACGATCATCGGTATCAAAGGTCGGGTTGGTTTTGAAGCCCCCGCTCCGCTGATTATCATCAAGGCGCACCATACCCTCGAAAAGCACGTCCTGACCAAGCATCAGCTGACCTGGAAAGAACAACTGGGCAATTTCTACGGAACCATGCTCCACGAGGGACAATTCCTGGACCCGGTCATGCGCAACATTGAAACATTCCTGGCCGATACGCAGGCCCACGTGACCGGTAAAGTGCACGTTCAGCTTGACCCCTACCGGTTTACGGTACTGGGCATCGAATCGCCGTTTGACCTGATGTCGTCTAAATTTGGTTCGTACGGCGAGATGAACAATGCCTGGACCGGCGAAGACGTGCGGGGCTTCTCGAAAGTAGCTTCCAACCAGGTAATGATTTACGAACGCATAAAGGGGTGATAAGTGATGAGCGATGAGCGATGAATGATTTTGTGCCTGAACGAAAGAACCCGGCACGGCTCAGTTCATCACTCATCGCTCATCACTTATCGTTCATCATTTAATCTTGAACGTATTTATCGACGCCAGCCCGTTGGGCATTGGATTTTACCACCCCGAAGCGAAAACTGGCGTGAGTCGGGTCGTGGAGGAGTTGGTGCGCGGACTGTGGCGGTCGGGAGACGTACATTTGTCGCTGGCGGCCCCCTCGTACGTGTCTGAAACACAACGATACGCGCACTACACCTTCGGTCGGAGCGGCCCCCGGTTGGTTAATGATTCGGCCGACCGGCGCTGGGCAGCTCTGGAAAATACCTTACTCCGTTCGTTGTCGCCGGGCAGTAAACCGTCGAAAGCCATTCGGGCGGGGCTGAGTCAGTTTCGGCAAACGTTACGCATCAAACCCGGCCCGCTGCCCGTGGGCAAGTGGGCACCGGGTACTATTTATCATTCGCCTTTTTTCCCGATTCCGAAGGAGGTAGCGCAGGCGCGGCATATCCGCAAGGTGGTGACCATCCACGACCTGATCCCGATTCAGCGGCCTGAGTGGTTCCGCGATGGCGAGCAAACCGTTCGGCAGGTGATTGCGTCGCTCACGCCCCATACGCACGTGGTGTGTGTGTCGGAGGCCACCCGAACTGATTTCCTGAGCCATACCGGTTTCGATCCGCAGCGGGTGAGTACGATTCCGCTGGCGGCTTCGCGCGAGTTGTTTTATCCCGTTACCGACCCCGACCGTATTTCGGCGGTGCAGCAGCGGTTTGGCATTAAGGGGGGCAGCTATCTGCTGAGCCTGGCTACGTTTGAGCCCCGCAAAAACATTGACCACCTGATTCGGAGCTTTGCCCGGCTGGTGGAATCCCGTAGCATTCCCGACGATTTTAACCTTGTTCTGGTAGGCACCAAGGGCTGGAAGTTCGATCAGATTATGGCCGAAATCAATCGGACCGACCATCTGCAATCGCGTATTATTCTGACCGGTTTTGTCCCCGACGAAGACCTGGCTCCGCTCTACTCAGGCGCGTTGGCGTTTGTGTATCCGTCGTTGTACGAGGGGTTCGGCTTACCCCCGCTCGAAGCCATGCAATGTGGCCTGCCCGTCATTACGTCCAATCAGTCGTCGCTGCCCGAGGTAGTGGGCGATGCGGCCCTGTTGGTTCCTCCTACAGACTCCGATGCCCTTTGTCAGGCGCTACAGACGCTAATTAATTCGTCGGTTGTTCGGGCCGAACTGGCGCAAAAAGCCCTCGAACGAGCCGCTTCGTTTTCGTGGGACCGCTTTATTCGTGAGCATATCGAACTTTACAGAACGATAAGTGATAAACGATGAGTGATTTACATCAGCAAACTCATCGTTCATCACTTATCACTCATCGTTCATCACTCCTTACTCCTTACTTGACATGACCATAAACGTAGGCATTATCGGCGCGGCCGGCTATACCGGGGGCGAATTGCTCCGGATTCTGATTCATCATCCGTTTGCAGCTATTGCGTTTGCGCATAGTCAGAGTCAGGCGGGGAAACCCGTCTGGTCGACGCATACCGACCTGATTGGTGATACCGATTTGACCTTTGCCGGGGGCGATATGGCTCCCTTGTTGAACCAGGAGGGTTTAGATGTGATTTTTCTGTGTTCGGGGCACGGGGCCTCTAAAAAGTTTCTGGCCGAAAACGAGGTGCCGGACCATGTGTCAATCATCGACCTGAGCGCCGACTTCCGCGACGAGTCCGAAGACTTTGTGTACGGCCTGCCGGAGCTTCAGCGCGACCGCATCGGGCAGTCGGAGCGGATTGCCAACCCCGGTTGTTTTGCCACCGCTATTCAGTTGGCTCTGTTGCCATTGGCCGAGGCCGGCCGCATTCAGGATGCTGTGCATGTGAGTGCCATTACGGGCAGCACTGGCGCGGGGCAAGCCCTTGTACCTACTACTGGGTTTACGTGGCGTAACAACAACGTCTCGATTTATAAAGCGTTTGAGCATCAGCACTTGGCCGAAATCGGGCAGAGCCTGACGATGCTACAGCCTGAATTGAGCCATCCGGTGCACTTTATTCCGTATCGGGGCAATTTCACGCGGGGTATCATGGCCAATGTGTACACAACTTATAGCGGTACGCTCGACGAAGCAAAAGCTCTGTACCGGGCATATTATGCCGGGCATCCGTTTACGCACCTGAGCGAGGCTCCCATTGATGTGAAGCAGGTGGTCAATACCAACAAGGCGTTGGTGCATCTGGAAAAGCACGGCGATCAACTGCTTATCACGAGTGTGATTGATAATCTGACCAAAGGGGCGTCGGGGCAGGCCGTGCAAAACATGAATCTGGTATTTGGCTTACCCGAAGATGCGGGTCTGCGACTGAAACCGGTTGGTTTCTGATTTAGATTTGTACTGGTGCTTTCAGGTAGAGTAGTTTAATTTCTACGTGAAAGCACCATTACGCTTCAACTGGCGTCTGATAAATCTTTAATACCTGATCCTGCGCAAGAATTGGCATCGCGTACGGTACTCCATCAGGATCTGCAAATTCTACTAAAAAAGTTTGATTGTCGAAGAGTTCGACGATAGTGCCCAAACTTCCTTTTCTAAGCTTTTCAGCTGGCAAATCATGCAGAACGGCAACAACATCCAGAAGTTCAAATGAATCAGTCATTGTCGATTATTCTTTAACGTAACAACTAACTAAACGCGGAAACGATTCGCCAAACAAACAAATCCAGGCGGTCCGTACGTTTGTACGTTTGGTCTTGTGAGCCATCATAAAATCAACAGTATATAAATCACCTTGTTGGTTCCGGCCACTGTAAATAGCGTCGTTTAACAGAACAGCCGTGATAATCGCTTCTTTCAAAATTAAATAATCAGCAGCTGTTATCCCCAACGTAGCTTTAAAGACTCTGGCTTTATGCTTTCCCGTAATGTGTGTTTCCGACAAGCAATAACCTGTTAACTTCAAATCGTCAATAAAGGCCTTTTCAGCGAACGGTAAGAGCATAGACAAAGATACACCAAATCGTCGGTGGATCCGTTTACGCACCTTTCCAACGCGTCAGCGTTCTATTGATCCGTGTTAGTTTATTTTCAGCAAAATCTCTTTTAGCTGTTCCCCCTCACCCGGCTCGATGACAGCTGCAACCTTCCCTGCGCGATCAATAACGATATACGAAGGAAAGCCCATAATGGAAAATTTCTGATGAAACCCCACCGCATCGGGAATCGGTATAAAAGGCAGCGTTTCAGTTTTCAGTATTTCGTTGATAGCTGTCCGGGAAGTGCCCACTACACCCAGTACAATTGGGTTGACGGTTGCTCGTGATGGGCTGATCAAATCGTCAAGCGCTTTTGCCCCATTTGCATTCCAGAACGGTTTTTTCAATTCCAGCAGAAAAGCTAAAACAACCACTTGTCCTCTCAAGGCAGTTGAACGGTACACGTTGCCGTTCACATCCTTCATGACGAACAAAGGCATCACATCCCCCACCTTTGGCCTTTTTGACAAGTCGCGGGAGTTGACAGCGCCGGTTTGCTTTTCCTCAACCGTTAGCGGCCGGAGTTTGTAACTGCTGACCTGGGCGTACTCATCGAACACAGGTTCAAGATGGTGGCTTCTCGGGACTGTATCAATCAAACGCATAGCGTCTCGCACAGTAACTCGCTTGCCGGTTTCCTGGTCAATAATTTGTGTAGACTCGTCAAGTATTCGGCGGGTCGAAAAGGTGAATGGCTCGCCCGGTTGTTGCGCCTGCAAAGTGCCTTGCGACAAAAACCAGATGAGAAACGCACCTGTGAAAATTCTAAAAAAGGAAGTATTCATAACCTAACAAATGGTGTGTTGGTGGCAAGGAGACGTAAGTCGCCATGACTGAATAGACAAAAACTCGCCCTCTAATACCCGTACCAGTCGCCCCACCACTTTGCCAAACTACGCCGGATTTCGGCTTCACGGGCGTTTTGGCCGGGCTCGTAAAGTCGGTGGCCTTTCAGCTCGTCGGGCAGGTAATTTTGCTGGCTGAAATTGCCTTCGTAATTGTGGGCGTATTGGTAGTCCTGTCCGTAGCCAATCTGCTTCATCAGCTTGGTAGGGGCGTTGCGGAGGTGCAACGGTACGGGCAGATGCGCCGTTTTTTCGGCGAGGGCAATAGCATCGTCGATGGCTACATAACTCGCGTTACTCTTGGGTGACGTAGCCAGATACACCGCTACCTGCCCCAGAATAATCCGGCCTTCGGGCATACCAATGGCCCGGATTGCCTGCACCGCTTCCGACGCCATAATCATGGCCGTGGGGTTGGCGTTGCCAATGTCTTCCGAGGCCAGAATCAGCATCCTGCGGGCAATAAATACGGGGTCTTCGCCCGCCACCAGCATACGTGCCATCCAGTACAGAGCCGCATTGGGGTCGGAGCCGCGCAACGATTTGATAAACGCCGAAATAATGTCGTAATGCTGCTCGCCTGATTTATCGTAACGGGCAATATTTTGCTGGGCAACGGTCGTCACGCCCTCGTCGGTAATCACCAACGGGTCGGCCGAGACGTGGGCCGACGCTACCAGTTCGAGCAGATTGAGCAACTTGCGGCCATCGCCCCCCGAAAGCCGCAACAGCGCATCGTACGATTGTACGGTAATCTGCTTGCTCTGCAAAAATGGGTCGGCAGCAATGGCCCGGTCAACAACGGCAACCAGCTCATCGCGCGTGAGCGATTCGAGCACATATACCTGACAGCGCGACAGCAGGGCCGAATTGACCTCGAACGAAGGGTTTTCGGTGGTGGCCCCGATGAGCGTAATCTGCCCTCGTTCGACGGCCCCGAGCAGGGCGTCCTGCTGACTTTTGTTGAATCGGTGAATCTCGTCGATGAACACCACCGGGGCCATCAGCGGAGTGGCCCGGCTCAACACCTCCCGTACTTCTTTCACCCCCGAATTGATGGCACTCAGCGCCACAAACGGTCGCCGAACGGCTTCGGCCAATAGCAGAGCGAGGGTTGTTTTTCCCACGCCCGGCGGCCCCCACAGAATCATGGATGGCAGCCGACCTGACTCCACGGCCCGGCGCAGGGCTCCGTTCGGGCCAATCAATTTTTGCTGGCCAATCACCTCGTTGAGGGTTCGGGGGCGTACGCGTTCGGGTAGGGGTGTCGAGTCGGTGTTCATGCGTCGTTGGGTTTTGCGAAACGAAAACGTTACCGGTTTGGGTCGAGCAGGGCCACGCTGTACGGCCCCACGGTGAGGCTCGCATCGGAAATGTGGGTTGCCGGGCTGCTGTGCCAGTTCAGTTGGGTAAAGGCGGCTTCTTCGGGGGGCAGTACCGTGCTGATGGGTTGGCCGGTCAGGTTATGAACGAGCAGGGACCGCTCACCAGTTTGACTCCGCCGAATAAACGCTACTAAGCCCGTTTGCCGAATGCCACTCAGTTCGATTCGGCTCAGGTTGTCGTTGAGCACGGGGTGGCTGTTCCGAAACCCAATCAGGCGTTTGTAATGGCTGAACAACGAGTCGGGGTCGGTTTGTTGCGTGGCCAACGGGCGCACCGTCCGGCTGGTTGAGTACCGCGCCGACCGCGAACCGGTTTTGTTCCAGCGGGCCCGGTCGGGGTCGTGTTTGCCTACGTTCCAGACGAAGGGCTCGCGGATGTGTTCGTCGGGTTTCTGGCCCAGCATCCCAATCTCTTCACCGTAATACAGGTACGGGTTTCCGGGCAGGGTAAGCAGCAGGTTAGCCGCTACCTTGAGCCGGTCGGTATGTCCCTTCAGCACGCTGCCAATACGGTCCTGGTCGTGATTCGAGAGAATCAGGGCGTCGATAAAATTTGGCTCTACCTGCTCATACGCCCCCTGAATAAAGGCGAGCAACTCAATCAGGTCTTCGGTGTCATCCTCCTGCCGAATCACCTCAGCGAGCGAAAGGGCAAAGTCGAAGTTGAAGTTAGCGTGCAAGCCCCGGAAATAAGGGGCTACGTGAGCCGGTCGGGTCCAGACTTCGCCCACCAGGTGTACGCCTTCCCGACGCAGGCCGGGATGGTCGCCGGTGCGGAGAACCGTCTCTACTTCGCGCCGAAATTCTTCCCAGAACTGATGGTTTTTGGGCTCTTCAAACTCGCGATAAAGGTGCCGGGCTGCGTCGAGTCGGAACCCATCGACCCCGATTTCGGCGAGCCAAAACCGGGCAATCTGAAAAAACTCCTGCCGTACGGCTGGATGGTCGAAGTTGAGGTCGGGCATCTGGTTCCAGAACATGCCGTAGTAGCGTTCGGGGTACGAAGCCCCGGCTACCCGGTGCCACGGGTTGCGCTCCGACGAGTCGGCTGTAATGTCGCGGGTGGCCAGGTTTCGGGCCTTAATCTCGTCGGGGTGCAGCCATTTGTAATACGACCAATACGGGTTGTCGGGGCCTTTACAGGCTTCGGTAAACCAGGGGTGCTTACTGCTGGTGTGGTGCAGCACCAAATCCATCAGCACGGCAATGCCCCGCCGGTGGGCTTCCTGCACGAGCCGCCGGAAATCGTCTAGAGTGCCGTATTCGGGGTCAATGCCGTAGTAATCCGTCACGTCGTATTTGTGGTACGAGGGCGACGGATTGATGGGCATGAGCCAAATGGCGCTGATGCCCAAATCCTGCAAATAATCGAGCTTGGCCGTGACGCCGTTGAGATCGCCAATACCGTCGCCGTTGGAGTCACAAAAAGCCCGGACAAAAATCTCGTAATGGACGCCTGTATGGGCAAGGGGTGACGTTTGTTTCAAGAGGTTGTACTGCATGAGGTTATGTTCTCTACCTGTGCCCTGCACAGGTAGAGAAAACCTGATTTACTGCTTCATTAATTTCCGAACCACACGCTGCTCGCCCAGTTGCAACCGAATGATATACAGTCCGTTGGGTAAGTTGCGCAGGTCAATGGTCTGGGTCAGCGTGTCGGTTGTTTTCGTCGTCCGACTGCTGCGGAGCTCGCGACCTGAAGCATCGGTCAGGTACAGATTTACCAAACCCCGGTATGGGTTACTCAGTTCCAGCCGGGCCTCATCGGCGCTCGGATTGGGCGAAAGCGTCAGACCATCGACGGGTTGCTCGGTCACGGCCGTAACCACCGCCATCGATGGCCCGAACGGTACAAGCCCGGCCTCCGGTTTAGGCAGGGGTTGGCTTGAATACAGGTGAAACTCGCCCGGTTGCATCATTACGGTGCTGTTTGCGTCGGTAACGTTGATCGATTCGCCGGTGAAGAAGTCGTACCAACGGCCCACACCCGGAAAACCGCCCGGTACGGTACGGACTTCGGCGTCGGAGTTACCGATGAGGAAAATTGTATTGGCCGGGTCGCGGAGGGTGATGCGCTTCACCAGGTCGTTGGTGGCCATCGTCACATCGGCCGACCGGAACGCCGGTACCGTTTTTTTGAGGTTGATCAGTTCGCGGTACACGCCATACAGTTTTCGACGATTGGGGTCGCTGTAATACTCCCACCGAACGGGCTTTGCTCCGGTACGACCGTTTTCGTCGATGCTCACATCGTAGCCCAGTTCGCCAAATTGCCAGATTAGCTTCGGCCCCGGTGTGGTGACCAGAAATGCGGCCGCCAGTTTGGCCCGCTCAAGGGCAGTGGGTAGCTGGGTGGTGTTGTAGCTGTTTTCGACGCGGCCGTTTTTCAACACATCCACCAGCAGTCGCTCTTCGTCGTGGCTCTCGGCATACCCAATCAGGTTGGGCCGCTGCCAGCCGCGCTCTTTGGCCGAGAGGCCGTTGAGGTTGGCGGCCCGGCCTTTGGCAGTATTCCGAAAATCGCCGTTGTGATTGCCCCAGAACATCATGCCGTAATCAGCCAGTTCTTTCTCCTCGGTATTGTCGGCAAAGTGTTCCAGAATTACATAGGCGGTGGGGTCTACGGCCCGAATCTGGTCATAAATGCGTTTCCAGATGCGTACCCGGCTGATGTCGTAACTACTCCACGACCCTACATCGCTACCCGACTGCTTTTGCGTGAACCCTTTCGACAGGTCGAACCGGAATCCATCGAACCGAAACTCCTGCAACCAGTACGTATTGACCCGCTCAACCAGGGCCTGCGTGGCCGGGCTCTCGTGGTTGAAGTCGAAAAAGACGCTGAACGGGTGTGTTGCCTGTGGATTGAAGAACGGATTGTCGGGGCTTGGGCGGCTGCCGTCCCAGTACATTTTTACGTATGGGTACTCGTAATCGGCCTGATTCAATACCATGTCGAGCACAACGGCAATGCCCTGCTGATGAGCGGCTTCGATAAACCGTTTCAGGTCGTCGGCGGTACCGTATGCCTTGTCGGGGGCAAAGTAAAAAATCGGGTTGTAGCCCCACGAGTCGTTCCCGGCAAACTCCATAATGGGCATAATCTCGATGCAGTTGATCCCCAGCCGTTTGAGGTAGGGTAAGCTGTCGGTCACGGTTTTGTAGTTGCGGTTGGCCGAAAAGTCGCGGACGAGCAGTTCATACACGATCAGATTGGCCGGGTCGGGGCGCTCAAAGTTGACTTTACGCCAGGGGTAGGGCGTTTGGTCGGTTTGTAGAATCGACACGATGCCTGTAGCTCCGGCGGGGTAGGGCTTCAGGTTGGGGTAGGTAGTAGCCGGGATAAACCGGTCGTTGTTGGGATCGAGAATCTTGGTGGCGTAGGGGTCGGCCACGGCCAGGGTGCCATCTACCAGATACTGATACGCTACTTCGGCCTTGGGGGTCAGGTTTTTCAGTTCAATCCAGTAGCGGTTGCCGTCGGGTGTCCGCTTCATGAGGTACTCGGGCGAGGTGCGCCAGTTGTTGAACTCGCCAATGGCGTACACGAAGCTTTTGCGCGGAGCAAACAGAACCAGGGTGGCGGTGCTGGGGCTGGCGTAGTTCACACCATCGCGCAGGCCGGCGGGTAGCTCGGCTACGGTCGGCTCGGGCCGAACGGTGAAATAAAAGGTGTCGGCTGCGGCTTGCCCCGTGGGCGAAGTCATGGTCATGGCCCGAAACACAACCATCCGGCGGGCACCCGATTGCGTGCCGGTATTGATCTGTGCCCGCAGGGAGTCGCGGTCCAGCACATTTGCGACGGGTTGCCCGTCGACGGTCAGGGACAGAGCGGCCCGTTGTGAGGTTTGGTAGCGTACGGGTAGGTTGGTGTTGGGTGCAACAAAGAAGTCTTTTCCGGTTGGCTCGATCCGGTTAATACTGAGTCGGTTGTCGTAGATTCTGACGTACAGGTCTTCGGTTTGGGACCGGCCGTCACCGCTTTTGAGTAAAACGCCTAACCGCCGGATGGGCTGGTTGGCGGGTACGTTGAAATAGGTGCGGGGTACGATCCGAATCTGCCATTTGTTATTGCCGAGGGCGGTCATGGTGCCCGGCACAAAGGGGGCGTTGAAATTGGTTTGTCCCGTTGGCTGGAATTGAAAGGCGTCGCCGGTTTCGGTGGTGCCAGCCCCCGACCAGAGGTACACATCGCCCGTTTTGCCGAGCAAACCGGCGGCCCGGTTGTCTTTGGCCTGTGTGAGATCGAAGATGAGCGTCACCTCGCTGTCGGCTGTCGGAAAAGCGGGGACGGTGGTAACGACCTGACTTAAGGTGCGTTGGGCGAGAAAGAAAAGTGAAACGAAGAGAAGGAGACGAACGAACATAGAATCTTGTGATAGCGTAAAACCAAAAATACGGATAAAATGGCCTCTTTCCGAAGGGGCTAACCGGAGGGTTAGTCGAGGGGGGTATCCGAGGGGGCTAGCCGGGTTCTATCCGGGGACTGGCGTCCCCGGTGATTCGTAGTCAACCCCGTTGGGGTTGGGGGCGGAGGGGTATTGATTTTGGTAGGTGGGGTTTGTAGTTTGCGGGCATGGGCTACCGATAGATTCTATGAGCTACCGACAGATATTGTATCATATCGTTTTTGGGACGAAGCACCGTAAACCGACAATTCCAGATGAACACTGTACAGAACTGTACCGGTATATCTGGGGCGTTGTGAAGAACCAGAACTGTCGGTTGTACAGAGTGAATGGGGTAGCCGACCACATCCATATCCTCAGCGACCTGCATCCGAGTGTGTCGCTCGCTGATTTTGTGAAAGCCATTAAGGTAGGTAGCTCACTTTGGATGAAGGCCAACGGAAATTTTCCGGCGTTTGAAGGTTGGGCTGTGGGATACGGGGCCTTTACATACTCGATCAAAGAGCGCGACCGCATAATCAACTACATCAAGAAGCAAAAGGAACATCACCGCAAAATAACCTACGAGACCGAGTATAAGTCGTTGCTCGATGAACACGGTGTTACCTACGACGAACGCCATCTTTTCACCTGATCCACCAACCCCAACGGGGTTGACTCATAATTAACCGGGGACGATAGTCCTCGGATGGGGCGCAGTCCTCGGATGGGACGCAGTCCTCAGCTAGGGCATCATCCCTCACACACAGACTACCTACGCAATGTATATTCAATCTGTCAATGTAGGTCTGCCACAGACCCATACGTGGAAAGGCCGATCTGTACGTACGGCTATTTTTAAGCATCCTGTAGAAGGGCCTATCCGGTTAGAGCCGACTTCTATCGAGGGCGATGAACAAGCCAACAAGTGGGTGCATGGTGGCCCTAATAAAGCTGTGTACGCTTACGATTTGGCCTTTTATCGGTTCTGGGAGGAGGCTGGTAAAACCCTCGAACCGGGTCATTTTGGCGAAAACCTGACTACGGTGGGCTTGCCCGACCATGAGGCCGGATTGGGCGATACGTTTCGGATTGGAACGGCCGTGCTCATGGTGGTTCAGCCCCGCTTTCCGTGCAACAACCTAAACGTTCGCTTCAACGATTCGAGCATGGTGAAACAGTTTCAGCAGGCCCGTCGGCACGGTATCTATTTTCGGGTAGTCGAGCCTGGCGAAGTGAAAGCGGGTGATATCATCGAGCGACTCGAAACGGCTCCCTATGGGGTTACCATTCAGAATGTGGTCGATGAATACTACGCTAAAACGCCCGACCCCCTTTTTCTGACCAAACTTGCCCAGTTCCCATACCTGACCAACTACCTCCGGGAGCATTTTTATTAACGAGGGAGGAAGGGGAAGATGTCTTCTCCTTACCTCCTTCCTCCCTCGTTTTTACAACTCTACTCCGAACCGTTCGCCCAGTTCGTTGAGGCTGTTCACTACCGGCTCCACAACCGGAATGCCGTTGGTGGTACGCTCGGCTTCCATCATGCGTTCGGGGTCGCCGGGGATAAGCACCTGTTGGCCCGGTACCGCCCGTGCCGACCGAAACCGGTTGATCCAGGTATCCATGTGGGCTTTAAACTCGTCGGCGGGCCGGAACGCGTCGATGCGCATAGCCCCGAAAAAGTGCCCTGTGCCGATGCCTACACCTTCCTGCGCGCTCATGAAACCCGCCGTAGCAAAGGGAGGCACCCACGGGCCGTAATTCGCCCCCGACAGGACGCCGGAGAAAATATCGACTACAGACCCCAGCCCGTACCCTTTGTGCGAACCGTGTTCCCGGTCGGAGCCGAGCGGCAGCAGTGCCCCGCCATTCCGAACGGCGTTGGCGTCGGTGGTGGGCTGACCGTCGGCGTTTTGCGCCCAACCCGTCGGAATATCCTGTCCTTTGCGTTGCAGAATTTCGAGTTTGCCGTAGGCTACGGCCGTACTGGCAAAGTCGGCTAGGAACGTCGGTTCGGTTGCGGCCGGAATCGCCACGGCTATCGGGTTGGTGCCGAGCATTTTTTCGAGCGAAAATGTCGGAGCTACCAGCGGGGCCGCATGGGTCATTGCCTGCCCAATCATGTCGTGCTCGGCCGCCAGCAGGGCGTGGTAGCCCGCAATACCAAAATGGTTGGAGTTGCGCACAGCCACCCAGCCCGTACCCGCCGTTCGGGCTTTCTCGATAGCCACCTGCATGGCCCACGGGCCCACCACAAGCCCCAGGCCCCGGTCGCCGTCGACAACGGCCGTGGAGGGACTCTCGTGCACAATGCGCATCTGCGGTTGTGGGTTCAGGCGGCCCAGATCGTACAGGCGTACATAACCCGGCAGGCGGGCCACACCGTGCGAGTCGACGCCCCGCAGGTCGGCTGAGATCAGGACATCGGCCGCCAGTTGGGCGTCATGGTCAGAGCAGCCAATGGCCAAAAATATACGTTCGGTAAAAAGTCGAAGTCGGTTTGCGTGAATCATACCGCAAAGTTGAACAAAAATGAATTTTGGTACGATGTTCGCGGTTGAAGAGATGAAGCGAGCTGCCTAAATAGCCAGGTCAAATACTGTACAGGCCGCCCAGCGAGCAAAACCACCATGATCCGTAAATTACTCAATCGTACCATTACCTATTTTGGCCGTGGATTGCTGGCGGTAGCCCCCATTGGGTTGACCATCTGGATTATCTATGGTATTTTCGAGTGGGTCGACGGACTGAACCCCATCGATATCCCCGGCATCGGCGTGCTGATTATGGTGGGCATCATTTTTGGCGTGGGTGTGCTGGTCTCGACCATCATTCCGCAGTCGTTTGCCACCTTGCTCGAAGGCTCTATCAAGCACCTCCCGCTGGTGAGCCTGATGTATTTTTCGCTCAAAGACCTGATTTCGGCCTTTGTCGGTGATCGCAAGAAGTTCAACCAGCCCGTTTTGGTGCTTATTAACCGGCAGTCGGAGTTACGAAAGCTGGGTTTTATCACCCAAACCGACCTCAGCCATCTCCAGCTCCACAACATGGTGGCCGTGTACATGCCGCATTCGTACGCGTTTTCGGGCGAGCTGTTTATTGTGCCTGCCGAAAACGTGACCTTGCTCAATGTGCCGAGCGCCGATGTCATGAAAATGATTGTGTCAGGCGGAGTATCGGCCAATACCCCCGAACCCCTGGAAGCTCCTAAGCGAGTGGAGAACGTAATTTAGCGATACGTAATTTCGATCAGGCGTTTGCCGTCGGTATCGGGCTTCCCGACCGTGAACTGCTCAATCTGCCGCCCCTTTTGCAGGAAGGCCCTCTTCGCCTGCTCGGTGCTTTTGTAGATTTGGCCGTTCAGTTTGTACGTGGTAGTGCCCTCCGGGTACGAAAATAGGTTGAAGACCGCTTTGGACTGACGGGGTATAGACCTATCGGGGTTTACGTAATCATAAATCTCGTTTGGATTGGGCTTAATGTGGTCGTACGTCGGAAACCGGTCTTGGCTGGGCTGCGATTGACCAAAGCTATAGCTACTGCACAAAGCGATTGTCAGGAGGCTAAGGCAAAGAAAACGCGATGGGGCGGGTACTGGCATGGTTATCTCTTGAATGCTTTCAACGTGAATTACTACTGATATTCCAAAAACTCAATGCGGTTGCCAAACGGGTCGCGGATAAAAAAGCGCTGCCGCCCGTCAATCTCCGACGAATACGCAATCTCGACGCCTTTCTGCTCCAGCTCATGCCGGGCTGCAGTGAGGTCTGTTACTTCAAATGCCGGGTGCCGGGACGAGAAATTGCCTCCTTCTTCTTCGCGCAGGTGCAACTGAATGTCCGCAATTTCGAACCAGATAGCCCCGTGTGGGTGTCCGCCGGGAATCTCCGTCAGGCCGAGGACTTGGGTGTAAAACGTTCGGGCCTGCTGTGTGGTACCGGGCGGTATAGAGACCAAAATATGGTCGAGTCGTTTAAACTGGATCATTGGAAACATAATAATCGCCCGAAAGTAAACATAGAAATTTGGTTTTGAATACGATACAGGATCGCTGTAACCTTTTAGCCGTTTCTACGTTGTAGACTAAAACCCCGCTGCCATGAACCCTGTCTATTTTCTTCTGCTTGGCTGTATACTCACTACCATGCCCTTGGCAGGGTTGGCACAACGTGCGGCAGCGTTGCCCACGCTCAATGCACGCTACATGGCGCTCGACGTTCGGGGCCTGACGGGGTTTGCGCGGTATCGCTATCAGGTGGGCGACGAAATCCGGCTGCGGGCTAAAGGCGACCGGTGGGAAGGCCCGGTATCGGCCGTGACCGACAGTACGTTTGATATTCTGGTGCTTAATGAAATTATGGATCGGACGGAGAATCTGACCATTCGATTTCGGGATGTTGACCGAATTTATCGGCGCAAACAGATTCCGTTTGTGACGCAACTGGGAGTGATTTTGCCCGTTGCCGGGGTAATTTACGCGGCCGCTGATTTCGTGAACCCGAAAACGCTGGACGGCCGAACAGGCCGGTTTCTGTTTGATAAACAGGTCTTGATTCCGTCGGGGGCGATGATTGTAGCCGGGGGTATTTTCTACAAAATCAGCCGACCGGTTTACCGCGTGGGTAAACGCAATCGGCTGCGGGCATTCTGAGGTGCTGCCAATCGGCTACAGGGCGGCCATTAATCCTTCGGGTGTTAGCCCGGTAAAGTCCCGGATCACATAGTCCGACACAGCCCGTAACTGGTCGGTTGTATGCGTAGTGGCCACGCCCACGACCCGTGCCCCCGACGCCCGTGCGGCCCGGATTCCCGTCATCGAATCTTCAAAAATCAGACTGTCGGCGGGCGACACGCCCAGCATCTCCATGGCTTTGCTGTAAATCTCAGGGTCGGGCTTGGGCCGTTGCACCAGCTTTTCGTGCAGGAGCACATCGAAGTAATCGCGTAGGCCAAGCTTTTCGAGCACAAAATCAAGGTTCTCGACCGGGGCCGACGTACCCACGGCGGTTTTGATACCCGCCTGCCTGAGTGCTTCCAGGAAATCGGGTAAACCAGGCACGGGCACAATATGCGGGGCATACAGCTCGCGAAACAAAGCTTCTTTCTCGTCGCCGAGTCGGTAAGCTTCCTCATCGGTTAGTGTTTGTCCATCAAACAAATGGGCCACAATAGCTTTGTTATGATTGCCCGAAACGTATTTCACAAAATCGGCATCGCTCAGGGGCTTACCGTTGCGCCGGTAGTATTCGCGCCAGGCAATAGTATGGTAGGGGTTGGTATCGGCAATAACGCCGTCCATGTCAAAGATCGCTGCAAGCATGGGAACAGAGGGAGAAAAGGGAGGAGGGAGGAACGGAGAAGGTAGGAAAGGAAAAAGGGGGAGGACCTTCCTTTTCTTACTTTCTTTCTCCTTTTCTCCCTCCTCCCTTCCTCCTTCATTTTTCATTTTTACAATTTCACAATTTTAGAGAGTGCTGCCGATACGAGCATCATGAAGCCTACAAAGGCAATACCCCAGGGTAAGCCAAAGGCTTCGGCAACGAAGCCGATAACGGGAGGCCCCGCCAGAAAACCGATAAAACTAAAGGTGGCAAACGTTGCCAGACCGGCTGCGGGCGGAATACCCGGTACCCGTAAGGCCGCTGCGTACAGAATGGGTGCCCCCAGCGAACAGCCCGCGCCGAGCAGGGCAAATCCAAGCAGAGCTACACCCGGTACCGGGACCAGTACGGCCAAAAACAAGCCCGCAGCGGCAATAAGTCCACCCAGAAACAGAAACCGCTGCGCACCCAGCCGGGGAATGAGGGCGTCGCCCATAAACCGCCCCAGAGTCATGGTCAGCGAGAAAGCGCCAAACCCAAGAGCCGCTACCTGACTACTGGCTCCGAGAGTCTCGCGGAGGTACACCGCGCTCCAGTCAAAGGCCGTACCCTCGCCCATAGCCAGGGCTAGCCCGATCAAAATCATCAGCAATAGGTTGAGGTTGGGCATCACAAACGAAGCCTGTTCGGTAGTGGGCTGTACCGGAATCCGGGCCAGAACCGGCCGTACCCCGACCGTAATCAAAAGCACCAGCAGACCCATCAGCGGTAGGTGTATTTCGGGGGCAACGTTCAGGGCAATCACAGCCCCGGCCACGGCCGACCCAACCATGCCGCCCACGCTCCACATACCGTGACACGACGACATGATGGCCAGCCCCGTCGATTTTTCTACGTCGGTAGCCAGGGTGTTCATGGCTACGTTGATGAGCGCCCCGGCCAGCCCGACCATATATAATCCCAGAACGAGCACCCACACGTTGGGCGCATTGACCGGAATGCACATGGCCAGCGCCAGGCAGATAGCCGCCCAGAAACAGGCACGGGCCTGCCCCAGCTTGGCAATGAGGTACCCCGTGAGCGGGTTCATAGTGAGGAGGCCGGCAGGCATGGCAAACAAAACCAGACCCAGCTCGCCCTCACTTAGTTGCAGGCGTTGCTTGATGTGCGGAATGTGCGCTACCCAACTGCCAAACAGCAGGCTATCGGAGGCAAAAACCAGCCCTACTGCCCGGGCCTGTGCATGAACAAAATAAGCCAGCACGTTCCGAACGAGCGGGTTGCCCGTCATGGATATAGACGTTACAGTCGATTGATCCGTTGTATTCATGGTACAAAGCTAAGGCCCGAACAGCACTCGTACGACGCTACGATTTGCCAAAACCAATGCTCTGTTGATTTTTGAAACGCAGAATGTGTTATTTTTTGGTTAATTGAGCACGAGGTTAGTTCGGCATACCCGAAGACGGCCTCCTCTGAACAAAAAAAATAGACCGTAAGCCCTACCTGTATTGAGTGATTGGATTGTTACTTTCTCTAAATCATCAAACACGGGTTTCAACCACTGCCAGGGTCTTTGACCACTGGCAGGGTGAGGAGCGTTGAAACCCTGCCAGTGGTCAAAGACCCTGGCAGTGGTTGACGATAACAGAATACCCCGGCAGTAGTTGACGCCAGTACGTAAGACCAGAATTCAAGTAAACAACAATCCAGTCACTCAATACACCTAAACGCTAAACTCCGTCGTGCGCCTACAATTCGAAAAAATAGAACCCGGTCCCGGTAACTCCTTCAAGGTGGTGCACCTGACCGAGGCCGAAACCTGCCGGGTGTACTGGCATTATCACCCCGAATACGAGATTGTGTATATCCCGGAAGGGAGCGGTAAACGCCATGTGGGTACTAATATTTCGCAGTACGAAGCGGGCGAGCTGGTGTTTATTGGCCCCAACCTGCCACACCTCAATTTTAGCTACGGCAAGCAGGGGCAGTATGAAGAGGTGGTGGTGCAAATGCGCGACGATTTTCTGGGAAAAGGATTTCTGCTAACGCCCGAAATGACCGAAATCCGGCGCTTGTTCGAACGGAGCCGGCTGGGGTTGGTGTTTGGCCCGGCAACCAAACGGGCCGTTGGCGAAACCCTGCTCCAATTGCCCCACCTGCCCTCGTTTGCGCGCATGATGACCTTGTTGCAGGTGTTGCACCAATTGGCAGTCGCTCCCGATGTTCAGCCGCTGCACGCCGATGGCATCCGGTTCGACCTGAACCCGAAAGAACAGGAGCGCATCAATCGGGTGTATCAGTACGTGGCCGATCATTACGGGGGAGAGTTGTCGGTACAGCAGGTAGCCGACACGGCGGGCCTGACGGTACCGGCGTTCTGCCGTTATTTTAAACGCATGACGAGCATGACCTTCACCGATTTCGTCAACGAATACCGGGTCAATCAGGCTCGCAGGCTGCTCAACTCTGCCCGAACCGTGGCCGATATTGGGTACGCCGTTGGGTTTAGTAACCTATCCCATTTCAACAAGACGTTCAAGGTCGTAACGGGCCAAACGCCCAGTGCGTACCGGCGGGCGTTGGCACCGGTTTAAGCCGGTGAAAAAGCCCGGTCAGAGCAGCAGGCTTTCATTAAAAACGCCGGACGATGGAGATCGAAACCTCCTTCGTCCGGCGTTGCTGTACCGGCTCCTTCGTTTGGGGAAACCCCCAAACTCGTTACTGCCGTACTACTTTCACCGTTTGCACCTGGTTAGGGGTGCTTACCTGCAACAGATATATACCGGCCGACTTGCCGAGTGGCATCACGAAACGGTTGGCCGCTCCTGCCTTCTCAAGGCGCTGCTCGCCCATCGGCTTGCCCTGCGCATCGCTGAGACGGAGCATCAGCGGCTTACCTTCGGCACCAGTTACCTCAAACTCAACGGCATCGGCCGACGTTGGATTGCCAAACACCGTGATGTTGAGGTTACCCATCGGCTCCAGTACGCTCATACGAGCCGAACCTGGGTTGCCGGTACCACCTGGGCGGCAGTACGCACGGGCATCCCACGAGTACGAAACCGTGGTACCGTTCTGACGGGCCAGAATCGTGAAGGGCTCCACGTTTGGCTTGTCGTTCCGAACGTCCTGCGCTACTTCCGTATCCATCGTCTCAAAGCAGTTTTGCTGGAACGGCGTGATACCAATAGCGGCAAACTCGATAACCGTACCATTACCACCCCGTACGTTGAACTTGATTGTACCGGTCTGGCAATTGTAGGTAGGCTCAAGCAGCTGTAGCGGCTGACCAATGGTTGTTGGGTCGCTACCGCACTGATCGCTCGGGTTCACCGTAAGGGTAAAGGTTGTGCTGGCCGTGTTACCATCCGGGTCACGGGCGATTACAGTGATCTGGAAGCTACCCTGCTGAGTGGGTACCCCGCTGAAGACACCGTTATTGAACAACAGACCCCGTGGCATACCCGACGCCGTCAGTGTCAGCGACTGACCCTGCGGATCGGTAAACGTGTTGGCCGGAACGGTGTAGCCAAATGGAACACCTACTGTTGCGGTCTGATTCGGAATGGTGCCGTTGACAATCGGGGCACCACTACCACCACCCGCCGGGTTGATCAGAATCTGGAAATTACCCGTAGCGGTGGCCCCTTGTGGATCGCGGGCGGTAATCACTACACCAAACGTACCCGACTGCGACGGCGTACCGCTGATTGTGGTACCGTTGATGCTCAGACCAGCGGGCAAACCTGCTGCGGTGTACGTGAGCGTCTGACCTTCAGGGTCAGAGAACGTGTTGGCCGGGAAGGTGTACGTGAATGGTACGCCGACGGTGCCTACCTGATTGGTCAGGCCGCCGTTGTTGACCGGCGACTGGTTGGTGGGTTGGCCACCTGAACAGAACGCCCGGAAGTCGAACACGAAGACGACCTGCGAAGCCGGATCACCTACGTAACGAGCCATAACGGTGATCGACGTATTGTTGGCATCGGCCCGAACGGCGGCTTCAATAATACCGCTTGGATCAGTCGAATACCCTTTCACGCCAATCGCCATGTATTCAACCTGACGGTTCGGGTCGCCACCAACGCGGCCGAACACGATCGCGCCAGTTGTACAGTTGTACGACAATACCGTAGCGGCCAATGGTCCGGTGACACCGGTGCCATTGCTGGCTGGGCTGATCTGAATCTGGAAATTACCCGTAGCCGTTGCCCCCTGTGGGTCGCGGGCAGTAATCACCACACCAAACGTACCCGATACCGACGGTGTCCCGCTGATCGTAGTACCGTTGATGTTCAGACCAGCGGGCAAGCCTGCTGCGGTGTACGTGAGCGCCTGACCTTCGGGGTCCATAAAGGCATTCGACGGGAAGGTGTACGTAAACGGTACGCCCACGGTACCCACCTGATTGGCCAGGCCACCGTTGTAAACCGGCGACTGGTTGGTAGGTTGACCGGTTGAACAGAATGCCCGGAAGTTGAACACGAAGACCACCTGCGAAGCCGGATCACCTACGTAACGAGCCATAACGGTGATCGACGTATTGTTGGCATCGGCCCGGACGGCGGCTTCAATAATACCGCTTGGATCGGTCGAATACCCTTTCACGCCAATCGCCATGTACTCAACCGGACGATTCGGATCACCTCCCAGTCGACCAAACACAATTGCACCGGTTACGCAGTTGTACGACAGAACCGTTACGGCCAGTGGAGTTGTACTTACTGGGGCTGCTGGCGAAACGTTCAGGGTAAATCCGGCGCTGACACTTGCTCCCTGCGGATCAGAAGCGATCACCGTAACCCCGAATGTTCCTGACATTGACGGATTACCTGAGATCACCCCGCTGCTTGGATTGATATTGATACCTACAGGCAAGCCAGTGGCTGAGTAAGTCAGCGGCTGCATTTCGGGATCAACAAACGCCTGGGCCGTATTGGTCGAGAAACCTACACCCACCGTCGCGCTTTGGGGCGAAGCCAGGGGTGTCCCCGACAGCATTGGCGGCATGTTAGGCGTTACCTGCGGGTTCACCGTCAAATTGAAGCTCACACTGCTGGTAGTACCTACCGGATCGGTTACAGTAACCGTTACAGGGAAGACACCCGTTTGCGACGGAGTACCTGAAACAACACCCGTGTTCGGGTTGATCGTCAAACCCGCTGGCAGACCCGTAGCCGCGTAGGTAAGCGTGCCGCCCTCAGGGTCGGTTGCCACTACGGTGAAGCTGGCCGGGGTGTTGAGCGTCAGTGACTGATCGCCGGGCGAGGCCACAACAGGAGCACCACTCGGTGAAATATTGAGGACGAAATCATCGCTCACAGTACCACCTTGGCCATCGTTAGCCGTCACGGTCACATTAAACGAGCCTGATACCGTTGGGGTACCTGAGATAACACCCGTCGGGCTGATTGCCAGACCGGCTGGGAGACCCATCGCCGTGAAAGTAAGCGTACCACCGTCAGAATCGGAGAAGGCACCCGATACAGTGCTCGTGAATGGAACACCTACTGTACCACTCTGGGGCGACGTAATACCCAAACCAACGAGGGTCGGTGGTTGGTTGCCCGCAGCTGGAGATACGTTCAGGACGAAATCATCGCTCACAGTACCACCTTGACCATCATTAGTCGTTACGGTTACGTTAAACGAGCCTGATACCGTTGGGGTGCCCGAGATAACACCCGTTGGGCTGATTGCCAAACCGGCTGGCAGACCCATCGCCGTGAAAGTAAGCGTACCACCGTCAGAATCGGAGAAGGCGTTCGAAATAGTGCTCGTGAATGGAACACCTACTGTGCCGCTTTGGGGCGACGCAATACCCAGACCAACAAGGGTTGGTGGCTGGTTGGCAGGGGCCACGTTGAGCTGGAAGCCGGTGCTCACCGAGCCGCCTTGGCCGTCGTTGGCCGTTACGGTTACATTGAAGGTGCCTGATGCGGTCGGCGTGCCCGAGATCACACCCGTGGTGGGATTGATGCTCAAACCACCGGGCAGGCCCGCGGCTGAGTAAGCGAGCGTACCCCCGTCAGGGTCGGAGAAAGCCCCGGCTGTGGTCGTCGAGAAGCCGATACCTACAGTAGCCGACTGGGGTGAAGGGATGCCGCCATTCACCACTACGGGTGGTTGATTAGGCGTTACCTGCGGGTTGACCGTTACGTTGAAGCTCACACTGCTGGTGGTTCCCTGCGGATCGGTTACCGTAACCGTCACAGGGAAAACACCCGTTTGTGACGGAGTGCCCGTCACAACACCTGTGTTCGGATTGATCGTCAAGTTGGCTGGCAGACCCGTAGCCGCGTAAGTAAGCGTACCGCCCTCAGGGTCGGTTGCCACTACGGTGAAGCTGGCTGGGGTGTTGAGCGTCAGTGACTGATCGCCGGGCGAAGTCACAGAAGGCGCACCATTGGGGGCCACGTTGAGCTGGAAGCCGGTGCTCACTGAGCCACCTTGGCCGTCGTTGGCTGTGACGGTTACGTTGAACGTACCCGATGTAGTTGGTGTCCCTGAGATCACACCCGTGGTGGGGTTGATGCTCAGACCCGCTGGCAGACCCGCGGCAGCGTAGGTCAATGTACCCCCGTCAGGGTCGGAGAAAGCTGCGGCCGTGGTGGTCGAGAAGCCGATGCCGACAGTAGCCGACTGGGGCGAGGGAATACCGCCATTCACCACTACAGGTGGCTGGTTGGCGGGCGAAACGTTGAGCTGGAAGCCCGCGCTCACCGAGCCACCTTGCCCATCGTTGGCTGTCACCGTTACATTGAAGGTGCCCGATGCGGTCGGCGTACCCGAGATCACACCCGTGGTGGGGTTGATGCTCAAGCCCGCAGGCAGGCCAGCTGCCGAGTAAGCGAGCGTACCCCCATCAGGGTCGGAGAAGGCTGCGGCCGTGGTGGTCGAGAAGCCGATGCCGACAGTAGCCGACTGGGGCGAGGGGATACCACCATTCACCAGCACGGGGGGCTGGTTGGCAGGAGCCACGTTCAGCTGGAAGCCCGCGTTCACTGAACCGCCTTGTCCGTCGTTAGCTGTCACCGTTACATTGAAGGTGCCCGATGCGGTTGGTGTACCCGAGATCACACCCGTGGTGGGGTTGATGTTCAGCCCACCGGGTAGACCCGCGGCCGAGTAGGCCAACGTACCCCCGTCGGGGTCGGAGAAAGCCCCGGCCGTGGTCGTCGAGAAGCCGATTCCCACGGTAGCCGACTGGGGCGAGGGAATACCGCCATTCACTACTACAGGTGGCTGGTTAGGCGTCACCTGCGGGTTGACGGTTACGTTGAAGCTGACGCTGCTGGTGGTTCCCTGCGGATCGGTTACCGTAACCGTTACAGGGAAGACACCCGTTTGCGAGGGAGTACCCGTCACAACACCTGTGTTCGGATTGATCGTCAAGTTGGCTGGCAGACCCGTAGCCGCGTAGGTAAGCGTGCCGCCCTCAGGGTCGGTTGCCACTACGGTGAAGCTGGCTGGGGTGTTGAGCGTCAGTGACTGATCGCCGGGCGAGGTCACAGAAGGCGCACCATTGGGGGCCACGTTCAGCTGGAAGCCGGTGTTCACCGAGCCGCCCTGTCCGTCGTTAGCTGTTACGGTCACATTGAACGTACCCGATGCAGTTGGTGTGCCTGAGATCACGCCCGTGGTAGGGTTGATGCTCAGCCCACCGGGCAGGCCAGCCGCTGAGTAAGCGAGCGTACCCCCATCAGGGTCGGAGAAGGCCCCGGCTGTGGTGGTCGAGAAGCCGATGCCGACAGTAGCCGACTGGGGCGAAGGAATGCCACCATTCACCACCACGGGTGGCTGATTGGGTGGATTAACCACATTGAGGGTGAACCCGACGGATGCCGATCCACCAAATGGGTCGGTAGCAATAACACTAACGCTGAATGGACTGCCTACTGTTGTGGCGGCTGTCCCGGTTATGACCCCTGTGGTGGGGTTGATTGAAAATGATGCTGGAAGTCCTGTGGCTGAGTATGTAAGAGTTTGGTTGTCTGGGTCTGTAAAAGCACCCGCAGTAGTCGTACTGAAAGCTACCCCAACGGTAGCCGTTTGTGGATTCGTAATAGCGCCCTGGTTGGCAACTGGATTGTTGTTAACTACGTTGGCCACCACACGGAGGTCGTCGATGGCGAGGCTATGGTCTGTATCAATCACGTCAAGTGCTCCATTTTCAGCGTCGTTCAGATCAGTCCAGCGGAGCAGGACGTATTCGCCGGGGGCCAGTGGTGTACCAAACGTGATCGTTGACGTAAGTGTAGTTCGGTTGGCAGCCGCGTTTCCATTTAAAACACCCGCTGTACCACCGTTCTGTAGGCTTGTAAATGTCAAGCCCGGAACCTGCGTGTACGGAATCGTGCTCACAATGGGTAAATCGTTCAACAGGTTTAATACCCCTGTCAATAGACCTCCAATTGTAGAAAAAGCACCTTCGTCAAACCGGGCATAGGCTGCTGTGAGTGACTGTGCTGCTCCATCACCATCTTGATACCATTGTTCGCCCGTGTAGGTCACCTGTAGGGATGACACAGGGGCGCCTGTACTGTTCTGAAACAGAATGCCGTACCGAATGGGTACCAAACCAACGGCCGAGTTCAGCAGGTTGGCATTGGAACCAAGCGCCCGATCACTGTTGGTGCCGAAGCTGTAAGCCCCCCCTGTGGGAACCGCTCCCAATATATTTGGAGCACCCGTTGAGGCAAAAACCAGTGTACGGTTGGTGTACGTACCCTGCACGTTGCCCAGCAAACCAGCTGCCGAAACGGTAACGCCATTGTCGAGTGCATCGAAGTTCTGGGTAACTGTACTTGATGTTGTACCAATCGGAACCCCAATGCCGAGAACTTCAACGCCCCCCGTAATCTGCGCCTTTGCCATCGTTATCGATAGCAGTAGTACCAGCCAGCATATGAGCTGAGTAGTACGTCGTAAAGTTTTTGTCATAAACGAGAAAAAATGAAAAATGAAAAAAGGGATAATTACGAATCGGCTGATTCGGGGCCCCTAATTCAACTACTTTTCGTTTTGTTCCCCGTCTATCTAATTTTTTTGAATGTTCTATTTTCCGGTTATATAAGTATGTGATTTTGTTGATTCAGTGATATGACTTTTTTATTAATTGATGTTTTTACACTAAAAAGAAAGTGCTTAAGTAAAAGTAAGCAATATGGTGTGGTTTGTTTTGTGTGAAAATCTAAGTATTCCTTTCTTGAAAAGACCGGTCGGTAAAAGCTAATTGTCTGATTGTTAACATGTAACTCGTTGTTTTTGTAACCAAATGGATTGTAACCAAACCAAAACACCCGTTGTCAAACAGGGCCAGTATGGTAGTCCTGTTCGACAACGGGTGTAGTATATTCAATAGAGAAGCGTATCCGCCGATGCTTAATCGAAGCAAAGTGATGCCGCGCCGAGGAGGCCCGCATCGTTGCCAAGTGTGGCACGTTTTACTTCGAGCCCATCTTTGTAATAGGGGGTAAGCCAGTACTCAAGCTGACGGGTAACGCCGGGCATGATGTAATCAAACGAAGCCGACAAACCACCCCCGATCAGAATCTTGCGGATGTCCAGAATCCGAATGAGCGATACCAGACCCTCACCGAGCATTTCGCCAACTTCGTCCAGAATTTGCATGGCCAGCTCGTCGTTTTCGGCCGCAGCGGCTACCAGGCCTGTCGTTGAGATGCTCCCGTCGGCGGGTAGGCGGGTGGGCCGATTGTACTGCGCCCGGCGTTCGTTGGCCAGGTCGAGCAATTCTTTTTTGCCGATGTTCCGCTCCAGCACCCGGCCGTTGCGCGAGGGCAGGTGACCCGGTTCCATGGCGTTGCCATCTCCACCTTTGAACACTTTTTTATCGATGATAGCCGCACCGCCCACGCCCGTACCGAGCGTGATAAAGATGTAGTTTTCATCGTTCATGTCGTCTACAAAGTAAAACTCACCGAGTGCCGCAGCATTGGCGTCGTTTTCAAGGAAAAACTGAACACCCGGAAAACGCGTGCTCAGAATCTCGACCATTGGTACCCCATTGAGCAGCGGAATGGCTGTAATCTCGAGCGGAATGGTACGCTCCCGGTTAATCATACCCGGCAACCCGATACCGACACGGGTGATGTGCTTGTTGTCGTGGAGCTGCAGGGCAATGGCATCGCCGAAGCGTTCCATGAAATGACCCGATTCGCGCCAGGAGTTGGTGTCGTGGCTGTAGAAATTAGAAATGGTGCCCGACTGGGCGTCAACAATGCCCATTTTGACGTTGGTGCCGCCCACGTCGATACCTAAATACTGCTCTGAAGCCATTCTAAAAAAAGACGATTGATTAAATGGAGGTTGCAAGATAGGGAAAAGGGAGGAGAGGCTGTAAGTTTACCCCATGAATCCATTACTTGTTGTCACGGGTGGGACCAAAGGAATTGGTCGTGCCATCGTCGATTTGTTTGTCGAACAGGGCTTCGACGTGGTTGTTTGCTCGCGGAATGTCGACAGTGTAACCGGCCCCAACCGGCTACCATTTGCCGCCGATTTATCAACCCGGGCCGGGGTCGATGCGCTGGTAGGCTATGTGCAATCACTAAACCGGCCGGTAGAGGTACTGGTCAACAACACGGGCATTTTTCTGCCGGGCATGATCCATACCGAAGCCGAGGGGACGTTTGAAACCCTCATGAATACCAACGTAGCCAGCGCCTATCACCTCACGCGGGGGCTGGTAGGGGGCATGATGGCCGTGCGGTCGGGGCATATTTTTATGATGTGCTCTACGGCCAGTATCACGGCCTACACCAACGGGGGCTCGTATTGCATCTCAAAATTTGCCCTGCTGGGTATGAGCCGGGTGTTGCGCGAAGAGCTGAAACCACATGGGGTAAAAGTAACCGCCGTGCTACCTGGTGCTACCCTGACGGCCAGCTGGGAAGGCACCGACCTGCCCGAAGAACGGTTTATGAAACCGCAGGACGTTGCCGATAGCATTTGGGGGGCTTATAAACTCTCAAAAAGTGCGGTGGTGGAAGAAATCCTCATTCGGCCGCAGCTGGGCGACCTGTAGAAGCCGTAAACCATTCTATCTTTGTGGGCGTTAGGTAGTTTATGGCGTAAAGTTTATAGTTTTCGGTTGATGAGATGGAGATAACTAGTTGATAGATAGTCTTTTAAAAGTATCATTTTTTGATCGGAACTAGGCGTAGCCAAGCCTTCTGAGTACAACCTCCTCACAACACTTCCCCAAAACATGGCAGCAATTGGCCGTTATTTTATTTTTCTGGGTGCCCTCTTTACCAATCGTGAAAAGTTAAGCGTGTACTACCGGTTGATTATGGACGAATGTATGTCGATCGGGATCAACTCGGTATTTATCGTGTCGATTGTGTCGACGTTTATCGGGGCCGTAACCTGTGTGCAAACAGCGTATAACCTGGTAAGTCCGCTCGTGCCTCTGTCGATTATTTCGGTGATCGTGCGCGACAGTACCATTCTCGAACTGGCACCCACCATCACGAGTATTGTGCTGGCCGGTAAAGTCGGGTCGAGCATTGCCGGTCAACTGGGTACTATGCGGATCACAGAGCAGATCGACGCGCTCGAAGTTATCGGGATCAACTCGGGGTCGTATCTGGTGCTACCCAAAATTATCGCCGGGATGCTCATGTTTCCGTTGCTGGTAACGATGGCGGCCTTCCTGTCGATTCTGGGTGGATACATTGCCGGAACGTTTGCCAACATCATCACGCCCAACGACTATATCGAAGGGCTTCGGTCTGATTTTAAATCGTTTAGCCTCATTTTTGCCCTCATCAAATCAGTGGTGTTTGCGTTTCTGATTACCACTATTTCGGCCTTTCAGGGCTACAATGTGCGGGGTGGTGCGCTCGAAGTGGGCACAGCCTCAACCTCGGCCGTGACCAATAGCTGTATCGCTATTCTGGCCGCCGATTTTCTCCTGGCACAACTGCTGCTGTAACGTGGATTCTCACTACTGGACATTTGGACTTCAGACACTGGACGTTAGACGTTATACCTTTACAGGTGGAGGTCTAATGTCCAACGTCTAATGTCCAGTGCTGAGATTCTACGCTTTGTCCTGCTTTTCAATTTGTTTGATCAACTTCTGAGCCTCTTTCTCGTTGCGCTGGGGAAAGTGGACGGGGAGTGATTCGAGCAGTTCGGCCATGATGTGGGCAATAATCAGTTGCTGATTGTTCATGTCGTCGCTCGGAATTACGTACCACGGGCAGTTGCGGGTGGCAGTTGCGTTGATGGCATCCTCGTAGGCTTGCATGTAGGCGTCCCACTCCTGCCGTTCTTCCAGGTCATTTTCGCTTAGCTTCCATTGCTTTTCGGTGTCTTTAAGCCGGTTGATGAGCCGCTGACCCTGTTCCTCTTTCGAGACGTGCAGGTAAAACTTCACCACCCGAAACCCGTTGCGGTGGAGGTAATCTTCAAAATGGGTAATGTCGGCGTAGCGTTCTTTCCAGAGTTTGCCGGGGTTCTTCAGAAACTCTTCGGGAATGCTATTGTCGGCCAGCCGGTCGGGGTGGACTTTCAGGGCGAGAACCTCCTCATAATACGTCCGGTTGAAAATGCCAATGTAGCCCCGCTCGGGTAGTTTCTTCCAGAACCGCCACATAAAATCGTGGGCCAGGTCTTCTTTTCCGGGTTTTTTGAAAGCTGCTACCTGAAACCGCGACGGATTCACGCCTTTGAAAACATGCCGGATGCTGCTATCCTTACCGCCCGCGTCCATAGCCTGAAACAGCACCACAAAACCGTATTTTTCGTGGGCGTGCATCTGGTTCTGGGCCTGATCCATACGGTCGCTGAGTGCATCGAGCTGATGAGCACGGTCGTCTTCGTCCCGGAAAAGTGGGTCAATTCGGGTTGGGGTATGTTTGGCCGAATACGGCGTCCGGCCGTCGAACCGGAACGGTTTACTACTGAATTTTTTCATGACGTTGAGAATTGAGTAGCCAGCCCGCTGGGGCGGGCTGGGCGTATGTTACTGCTCTTTAATCACCTTAATAAGCTTTTTGAGGGCTGCGGCCCGCTCTTCATCGACTTCAGGTTTATGAATGGGCAGCTTTTTCAGTTCGCTGAGCAGAATTCGGCTCACCATAAGCCGCATATTCTTTTTGTCGTCGGCGGGGATCACGTACCAGGGAGCATTGGAGGTAGCCGTTTCGTTGATAGCTTCTTCAAACGCGGCCATGTACTCGTTCCAGAAACCCCGTTCTTTTACATCGCCTTCGTCGAATTTCCAGTGTTTTTCGGGGTTTTCAATTCGTTTGATCAGCCGGTCGGCCTGTTCTTCCTTCGATACATGCAGGAAAAACTTAATCACCGGGAAGCCGTTGCGGTAGAGGTGCTTTTCTACGTCGCGGATGGCTTCAAACCGGTGTTTCCAGACTTTATCCAGATCGTCGGTACGTGCGGTGGGTAGTCGTTGAGACTGGGTCAGAATTTCGGGATGTACCCGTACCACCAGTACCTCTTCGTAATACGAGCGGTTGAAAACCCCGATGGTGCCCCGCTCAGGAAGCTCGCGCCAGCTGCGCCAGAGCCAGTCGTGCTCCAGTTCCTGATCGGTGGGGCGCTTGAACGAGGTGATGCGTAGGCCGAGCGGGTTGGTGCCCGTAAACACGTGTTGAATGGTACCGTCTTTACCGGCGGCATCCATCGCCTGGAAAATAGCGACTAAACCGTACCGGTTATCCGCGTAGAGGTCGGTCTGGAGGTCGGCGATTTCGGCGGCCTGGTGGCGGAGCTGAATCTCGTAGTCTACGTCGTCCGTGTATAAATCGTCGATTTTAGTGGCAGCATCCTCCATGCGGAATGCCTTTTTTCCGTCGAAACGGAGCGATTCAATGTCGAAAGAAGTCATAGTGTATGGAAACGTGCGGCCTGATACTCAACACCTGGCCTGAGCTATACACAATAAACCCGATTTGGGGAAATAGTTCTGAATTGCCGATTCACGCAAACTCGGCGTGGTTGGTCAGCCTGTTTCGTTTTACGGGTCGGCTTGCCCATTGCAGGGTTATGGTGGTGCCAGCGTGTAATTGGCTCTGGATGCTCATTTCGCCCTTGTTGAGCCGTATAAACTCCCGGCACAGAACAAGTCCCAGCCCGGTGCCTTTTTCGTTGGCGGTTCCGGTTCGGGGTTCGGCCTGGGCGTACGCCTGACAAACCTGAAGGGTGCTACGCTCCGGTCGTTTACCGAGAAGGTAGAGGCATTGGCCGGGCGGATTCTGGAAGCTGGCGAATCGGCGGATGGGTATCAACTCGTTCAGGTGGTGCGGCAAGGAAAGCCTCTCGATTCGTTTACGCAGAAGCTCTGGATTCGATAGGTAAGCGAATGAACAATGTAAAATGCACAATGAATAAGGGTCTTGTCTGCCAATAATGGGCTTTTCATTATCCTTTGCTCATTACGCATTTGATTGTTCCCTGGTATTTATGCTAAAAAGCCACTGCACGGATAATGCGGTGGCTTTTTGGTTGGTTGGGCTGTAAACTTATCAGGGGTAAGATCTGTTATTCTGATGCAAACAAACCGGATTCGAACCAGTATGGTTACGAGTAATTTCTGGCAACAAGCCCTCACTGCACTGATCGCTTTATGGATCACCCCGGCCGTTTTTGGCCAAACGCAACTGGCCCATCGACCGGTTGGCGCTGCAACGAAATCCCAACAAACAGGAACAATGACAGGAAACGAATCGACGGCTGTGCCTGCAGGCCTGGCCAAAGCCACGTTCGGAACGGGCTGCTTCTGGTGTACCGAAGCCATGTTTGAAACCCTCGACGGGGTGCAATCGGCCGTATCGGGCTATGAAGGCGGAGCCAAGCCAAATCCAACGTATAAGGAAGTATGCACCGGTACAACGGGCCATGCCGAGTGTGTAGAGGTGACCTACGACCCTACCAAAATTACCTATGCCGAACTGCTACAGGCGTTTTTCCGTAGCCACGACCCGACCAGCCTGAACCGGCAGGGGGCCGACGTCGGTACGCAATATCGATCGGTGATTTTTTACCACAACGACGAACAGAAAAAACTGGCCGAAACCATTAAGGCCGAGTTGGATAAGTCGGGAGCTTACGACAAAAAGATTGTTACCGAAATTAGTCCGGCCACAACGTTTTATGTGGCCGAAGAATACCACCAGAATTATTTCGCTCAGAATCCTGAGCAGGGCTATTGCGCGTTTGTGATTGCCCCCAAGCTCGACAAATTCAGGAAAGTATTTAAGGATAAATTGAAGAGTGAGGTTAGTCATTAGCTCGTCATAAGTTGAAGAACTGTAAAGCCCTGAATTTCGGGGCTTTATTTTTTTAGTAGCTATATATTGGCTATCGAATAGCTTTGTTATTTCTACATATAGTTTGTACCTTGCTTGTACCTTTGAGGAAGATGTGAGGATGATGAGGTACAAATTATGAATGTAACGCTACGAACAAAACCGATCAGCGGTAACCGTCTCAGTTTATATCTGGACTTCTATCCGGCAATACCACACCCCGAAACCGGAAAGCTAACCCGTCGTGATTTTTTGGGCTTGTATCTATTCGAGAAACCCCGTACGGAGCTGGAGCGTACCCACAACAAAACGACTCGGCAGTTAGCCGAGAGCATACGATCAAGCCGACAGTTGGAGGTGCAAGCTGGCCGTTATGGGTTTCTGGTAAAGAATGATAAACCGGAGGAGCGCAAAGACTTTTTGACCTGGCTCAAAGTGCAGGCCGAAGCCGAGAAGCAAAAGAAGAGTATAGGGAGCCGGAATAATTGGATGAGTGTTTACCAACACCTCAGCCATTACGCCAAAGGTGCTCTGTTTGTCGATGAGCTGACCGAAGAGTTTTGCAAGGGGTTCCGTAAATATCTGACCACGGCGAAAGCCCTCAACGCTACCAAATCATCAAACGCCACCATTGCCCATAATTCAGCCGTTGGGTACTTCACCATTTTTAAGACGGCGCTAAGTCGAGCCGTAGAAGAGAAGTTACTGGAAGAAAACCCCAGCCAACGAGTGAAACGGATCAAGCGGAAAGAGACCCAACGGGAATTTTTGAGTTTGGCCGAAGTACAGGCACTGGCTAAGATAGATTGCGACTTGCCTTATCTCAAGAAAGCAGCTTTGTTCTCGGCCCTCACTGGCCTACGTTACAGTGACATTGCAAAGCTGGTTTGGGCGGAAGTACGCGACGATGCCGACGGGGCTTATTTGCGCTTCAGACAAAAGAAAACAGGCAGTGAAGAGACTTTGCCGATCAGCGGCAACGCCCGCAGCCTGTTAGGGGAGAGAGGAAATGAGACCGCTACAATTTTCCCCCAGCTACTTTACTCCAGTTGGCAGAATCAGAAGTTGCAGGAATGGTGCTACAAAGCCGGAATAATGCGCCCGATCACCTTCCATGCATTCCGGCACACGTTCGCGACGCTGCAACTACAGAGCGGTACCGACATCTATACCGTCTCTAAGCTACTGGGGCATCAAGACCTTTCCACGACACAGATTTACGCCAAGATTGTAAACGAACAAAAGAGAGCGGCCGTAAATCGAATATCTATTGAACTCTAACCCCTTCCCTATAACTATGTTCACTTCGATCCAACAAAAGATCAATAAGCAGCTCACTCGGCTCTACACAAAAAAAGGGGGAGCCTACCCCGACTATGAGCTTCTATACGACCTTGTTTGTGATAGCAAAGAATCTCCTTCGTGGGAAAAAACGAAGTACCTCACAAAATTATATTGGGCATTAAAGGACTTGAGTTCTGAAGTTTATTCTGATCAGTCAAGCATTAAGTCAATTGATGAAGCAAATCAGACAGTTACCTACACTACCCAGAGGTTTTACAACGATAAATGTGGTATTGAGACTTTGCCAGACCGCACGGTTACCATTGCCCCATATAAATTTGTCGGCTTGTATTCTGGGAAACTAAAGGAGTTGATTGAGAGGGAGCCAGTCGTAACATCACACACAAAGTTAGATCACTATTTGTCTTTGCCCCCTTTCGTGAGCCAGTTTGCACTGGAGTTTAAGCCGCCTGTCGGTACTCGACAGGTGTCATGAACCTCAAGGCCTGGTGAGGGCGTTCCGTGTTGTATTCGACCAACCATTCAT
>NZ_WELI01000034.1 GCF_009184635.1 Rudanella paleaurantiibacter | reverse complement strand
CATGGAAGTCGGGGGGACCTGAAGCTGCCCTTAAGCAAGGTGGTCAGGGTAAATCTGGTAACTGGGGCTAAGTCGTAACAAGGTAGCCGTACCGGAAGGTGCGGCTGGAACACCTCCTTTCTGGAGCCTGTCTTCACTGTGATGTCAATATTCAAAGCACGGGCTTGTAGCTCAGGTGGTTAGAGCGCTACACTGATAATGTAGAGGTCCGTGGTTCGAGTCCACGCAGGCCCACAAAGTGGTAAGCAACAACGGTTGCTATCTGCAGGAGTAAATACGGGGGATTAGCTCAGCTGGCTAGAGCACCTGCTTTGCAAGCAGGGGGTCAACGGTTCGAATCCGTTATTCTCCACCACGGATACAATGGTATCCAGATGAGTTCTTTGACCTACGGGGAAAACAAGTAAAGTAGTCTGATTCTGTAATGGGATCAATTGACTAGTAGACACAGGTAACACATAAGCAAGAGCGTCTGGGGGATGCCTAAGGCTTCTGGTGGCGATGAAGGACGTGGCAAGCGACGAAATGCTTAGGGGACCCGCTGGCAGGGGCTGATCCTAAGGTGTCCGAATGGGGCAACCCATCATGCTGAAGGCATGATACTCTTTCGAGAG
>NZ_WELI01000033.1 GCF_009184635.1 Rudanella paleaurantiibacter | reverse complement strand
TAGAGTGTGTGGACAATCAGAGCAACAAAATCATACTTGAAGCCAGATGAACCATCGCCAAGAAGCTGCTGGCTGTTTTTTCGTAGCGAGTTGCTACCCGGCGATACTGTTTCAAGCGGTTAAAATAGCGTTCAATCTTGTTGCGATCAGCGTACAAATTCTCATCGATTACCCGCTGCTCCACCCGATTCACTTTGGAGGGAATGATCGCGTCACAACCGTTGTGGGCCAACCCTTCCAGCAACCAATCGGCATCATAAGCCTTATCGGCAATCACAGCAAAAGCCTCACAGTCAGCCAGTAAGGTGGCTGCGCAAGGCGCATCACCCGCATGACCAGGACTTAACTCAATGCGGATAGGATTGCCTAAGGCATCCACCAGAGCATGAATTTTTGTGGTCAAGCCGCCCCGTGAGCGGCCTAATGCTTGTTGCTGGAGACTACTTTTTTTTGCCCAGCAGCCTGTTGATGAGCTCGCACCGTTGTCGAGTCAATCATTACCCAATCCAGGTCGGGCTCTTGCAGGGCATCAAAGACCTGTTTCCACACCCCAGCCTGAGCCCAGCGCCGAAATCGTCGGTAGTTGCTGTTCCAATTGCCGAAGCGTTCAGGCAAGTCGCGCCAAGGCGCACCCGAGCGGGCAATCCAGAGCACGGCGTTGATAAACAAGCGGTTATCGAGTGCTTTTCGGCCTGCTGAGCCTGCCTGTCCTGGTAGAAGAGGGGTGATTTTAGTCCATTCCTGCTCGGTGATCTCATAGCGTCTCATGCCACAAAGATCGTAGGATTGGGTAAGTTTATCCTAATTGTCCACACACTCTA
>NZ_WELI01000002.1 GCF_009184635.1 Rudanella paleaurantiibacter | reverse complement strand
CCGCTCCTCTCAGAGCCCCTACGGATCATCGTCTTGGTAGGCCGTTACCCTGCCAACTAACTAATCCGACGCAAGACCCTCCTTCACCTATAAATATTTATCTGTAAAACCATGCGATCCTACAGAACCATGCGGGTTTACCTTCGCTTTCGCAAAGCTATCCCCCAGTGAAGGGCAGGTTCCTTACGCGTTACGCACCCGTTCGCCACTGCCATTGCTGGCCGTTCGACTTGCATGTATTAGGCCTGCCGCTAGCGTTCATCCTGAGCCAGGATCAAACTCTCCATCGTAAATATTGTTTGTCAAGTCTTTCGACTTGACTGTGCTTTTTGCCTTTGTCTATCACTTATTTGTGATGCCAATATTTCAAAGAACGTTCTCTCTTTCGAGATGGAGGCCAACCGTTGTCGGCCTGTTCCCCTCATTTGGGACTGCAAAGGTACGCCACAAAAAACCCTTTTGTCAAGCCCTTCCTCAAAAAAAGTTTAAATTTTTTATTCAGCTTCGAGGAAAGGGTATTCGTAAGTACGAGGTGAAACAAAGGTTTCTTTGATCGTTCGTGCTGATACCCAGCGTAAAAGGTTCAGATAAGAGCCCGCCTTATCGTTTGTTCCAGAAGCCCGGGCTCCACCAAACGGTTGTTGTCCGACCACGGCCCCCGTTGGCTTATCGTTGATGTAGAAGTTGCCAGCTGCATTTTTCAGTAGCTTATCCACCTGATCAATCACGTAGCGATCTTTTGAAAAGATAGACCCCGTGAGCGCATACGGCGACGTGGTATTGACTAACTGCACTACTTCTTCAAACCGATCGTCTTCGAAGACATAGACTGAAAGTACTGGCCCAAAGATTTCTTCACACATGGTTTGATACTTCGGATCATCCACGCGTAATACCGTTGGTTCAACAAAGTACCCTTTTGACTTATCACAGTTGCCCCCAGCAATGACACTGACGCCCGGGTCCTGTTTAGCTCGTCCGATGTATTGGGCAATTTTATCAAATGCCCGTTCGTCAATTACGGCATTTACAAAGTTGGTCAGGTCTTCCGTCCCGCCCATTTTGATGCTCTTTAGCTGCTTTTGAAGTACCTGTTCTACTTCGGGCCAAAGTGATGCCGGTATATATGCCCGTGAGGCTGCTGAGCACTTCTGTCCCTGGTACTCAAACGCACCGCGCACTAAAGCTGTGGCCACTTCTTCTGCATTGGCCGAACCGTGAGCCAACACAAAGTCTTTCCCGCCTGTTTCGCCCACTATCCGTGGGTAGGTCTTGTATTTATGAATGTTCTGCCCGATTGTTTTCCAGATTTCCTGAAACACTTTGGTACTGCCCGTAAAGTGAATGCCCGCAAAGTCAGGATGGTTGAAGATAATCTCTCCCGCAACTGGGCCATCCACGTATATCAAGTTGATTACACCGTCAGGCAAGCCAGCTTCTTTTAGCACTTTCATAATCACGTGGGCTGAATACACTTGTGTGTAGGCTGGCTTCCAGACGACGGTATTTCCCAGCAGGGCAGCTGATGTGGGGAGGTTACCTGCTATAGCAGTAAAGTTGAACGGAGTAAGCGCGAAGACAAACCCTTCGAGGGGGCGGTACTCTAACCGATTCCAAACACCAGGACTTGACTTAGGCTGTTGGCTATAAATTTCGGCAGCGTACTGTACGTTGAATCGTAGAAAGTCAATCAACTCGCAGGCCGAATCGATTTCGGCCTGGAATACGTTTTTAGATTGCCCCAGCATTGTGGCAGCATTGATGGTTGCCCGGTACGGACCAGCTATCAACTCAGCGGCTTTAAGGAAAATACCCGCCCGGTGCTCCCAGGGCAAACTAGCCCAATTCTCTTTTGCAGCTAATGCGGCATCAATCGCTTGCTGAACATGTGAGGCATCTCCTTCTGAAAAATGACCAAGCGTATGCTGATGATCGTGCGGAGGGGCCATTCGAATACGGTTATCGGTATAAACCTCTTCGGCCCCGATGTACATCGGAATGTTCACTTCCTGATTCCGTGCCTCGGCTAATGCCTGCTGAATTGCTTTGCGTTCGGGTGAGCCAGGGCGGTATTCTTTTACGGGCTCGTTTTGTGGAGTGGGAATTTGAAACGTTCCGAATGACATAGTTGAAGTGTTTTGGGGCAAATATACTTTCTTACCCTCACTAAAAAGTAATAACACAATTTAGTGGGAATGCTATCCATGCGCGCAACGCTCTTTACCCATTTAGGTCTTAACATCGACATTTTAACCAATCCAATGTGGATAACCTTGTAAATTGCGCCCCTTATCCCTGAGTATCATGCGCTTTTACAGTACGAACAGCCCGGAGAAAACCGTTTCCATTCAAGATGCCCTTTTTACTAGCTTACCAGCCGACAAAGGGCTATACATGCCAGACCATTTGCCAGATCTTGGGCCGGCCTTCTTCAACCAAATTGCATCTGGAACTTTAGCTGACATTGGTTATCAGCTCAGTAAAGCTTTATTCGGTAACGAGATTTCTGATGCTGACCTCCAAGAGCTGACACACCGTGCCTTTCCGTTTGAAACGCCGGTTGTTCCGCTTGAAGCCGAAAAACTTGCTGTTTTGGAGCTGTTTCATGGGCCATCGCTCGCATTCAAAGATGTAGGCGCTCGTTACATGGCGGGCCTCATGTCGTATTTCTCCAAGCAACGTGACTCGGAAGTGCACATTCTGGTTGCAACATCCGGTGATACAGGCGGAGCGGTTGCCATGGGGTTTCATAATGTACCCGGTGTTCGCGTTTCTATTCTGTATCCGAAAGGACGGGTTAGCGATTTGCAGGAAAAGCAATTGACCACACTCGGTGGAAATATTCAGGCTTTTGAGGTTGAAGGGTCGTTTGATGATTGTCAGGCTTTAGTAAAGCAGGCTTTCCTTGATTCGGAACTGACTGACCAGATTGCTCTTTCATCGGCTAATTCGATTAACATTTTCCGGTTGATTCCACAGGGCTTCTATTATGTAAGCGCGTATGGTCAGGTCGCCAGTCACCAAAAACCAGTTGTCTTCTGTACGCCAAGTGGCAACTTTGGTAATCTGAGCGCAGGGGTTCTTGTTCAGAAAATGGGGCTTCCGGTTCACCACTTTATTGCCGCCACAAACCTTAATCATGTTGTGCCAGACTACCTCCTGTCTGGAGACTACACGCCAAAAGATTCGGTTGCTACCATTTCAAACGCAATGGATGTTGGTGCTCCCAGCAATTTTGTACGGTTAAAACACCTGTACGGCGATTCGTTCGATGCTGTAACAAGCCAAGTATCAGGTTGCTATTTCGACGATGAGCAAACGCGAGCTGGTATGCAGGCTATTTACGAAGCTTATGGGTACGTAAGTTGTCCGCATACCGCTATTGGTATCATGGGAATGCAGCAGTATTTAGCTCTTAACAATGCTGATGTTTGTGGTATCGCGTTAGCCACAGCTCATCCGTCAAAGTTTAAGCCTTTGGTTGAGAAAGTCTTATCGGTATCTGTTGATGTACCCGAACGACTTGCCGTGTTGGCTAGTCGCGAAAAGAGGTCGATTCAGATTCGACCTCGTTATCTGGATTTCAAAGAAGCGCTATTACAAACGATCTAAATCAATAGGGCCAATCTGAATCAGATTGGCCCTATTGATTTAATTCACAACATCACCGCGGAGACTTCGAAAACGTTTTCTGGCTTCGGCAACATAAATACTCCCTGAGTGATCGGTAAGTAGCTTCTGATAAATTGCCATAGCCTCATTTTTATCCTTGAGCCGCTCCTCGTAGATTTTCCCTTGAAGAAACAAGGCATCATCAGCCAGAATATCCTGGCCATGTGAAGCTGTAATTTGCTTGAGGTCTTCCATCGCTTTGTCGGTCTTCCCCTGCTTCAGATATGTATTTGCCCGCAACCACAGGATTTCATCAGCCAGCATGTGTGAGCTATATTTCGTCTGCATTGCATTTAAAGACTCAACTGCACCCTCCAGCTTATTTTGAAAAAGCATGAGCTCTACGGCCGCGTAATCGCGCATTGCAGCCCCTGTACTATCCATCCCAGTGTTGTCCTGAATGAGCAACCCTAATTGTTCGGCATCATTGGCAATTTCCCTGGAAGTAGCAAGTTTCAAAATATCCAGTATTTCCTTGGCCAGTATGAAGTTGCCACTGTAATAGTGCAGTTTGGCGTTTTTCAGCTTGGCTTCATGTCCTAATTGCTCCTCTTTCTGAGACTTTTCCACTTGCGAATACAACAATGTGGATTCCCAGGGCTCATTCTTAAGCAGATAGATATCTCCTTTGTCAATTTTGCACTTATCCACAAAATTCCGGTCAGTTTTCCCCATTTCGATGGCTAAATCTAGTACCGTCAGTGCCGTGTCTTTTTGATCTAAGTAATTGGCGTACAAATTTGCTGTACTACGCAGCGCATCTAAAGTCTTGGCATTTGTACCAATTTCCTGAAGCATACTCTGGTAGCTATTTATCAGCTTTCGGATTTCGGATGGATCAACGGGATAGGTGTTTTTGATTTGCTCCTCCCGGGCGTTTATTGTCAATCGGCGGGCGAATGGGTACAGCTGGCCTTGTGGATAGGTCGTGGCAACGTAATCAAAGGCATCTGCGGCAACTTTGTATTCCTTATTGTTCAAAGCAATATTGCCAAGGTCATACACACGACTGCCGTTTAACTTGAGCCGACGATCTGTTGCCTTCTCCTGCAGCAGGGCTCGGCTGAATTTCTGCTTCTGCACAAAAAACCAGGTAAGCAGATCGGTATAACTTAATTCATTCGGTTCTTGCTGTACACGGGCATACAATGCCTTTTCCAACATTTCCTCGTCTTTGGTGTTGATAACTCCCTGTAAAGCTGCCATCACCTTCTCACGCTTTTCGGGAAACCGGTTCAAGGTAAATAACTCACTCAGCCATTTTTCATTTTGACTCGTAGCGCGGTATAGGCCGGCTAACTCTTCGCTATAGGCTGAATTGTCTTTACTCAACTCGCGTGCTGTTAGCAGCGCTTTGATAGCCCACTTTGATTCGTTGATATCTGAAAAGGCAATGGCCGACTGTTCTGCTCTGGCAACAGACTTTTGTGCTTCTTTCAAGGCCGCGTTGAACCGCTTGTTCACTTCCAGGGTATCACTCCCCCGGCTAGCTACGAAACCCGTCAAGATTTCGAACAGATATTTATTCTCATTTTCCGACCGTACCTGTCTTTTCAAATACTTATCGGCTTCTTCATTTTTGTTTGCCCGCAATAGGCTATTCACATACCGAAAGGCCGTCGGCCAGTTGATCTGGTTTTTCAACAGCTTTGCGTATTCATTGGCCGCCTTTTCGAATTCTTCTTTTTTATAATACTCGTCGGCCAGGTCGGCTGGCGATTGACCGAGACACCAGTGGGCTTGTCCGACCAGCAGCACACCCAGCAACAGGATATACACAAACCTATTTTTCATTTTCTAATTTAATTAATTTCTTTAACTATTATAAACCATTAAGGCTGTGGATATGTGGAAAGATAAACTGTCCACAGCTACTTAACAATAACGGCTAATTTCTCAACATAGTTATCCCACAATGTTATTTTATTATCCACTTTGAATGTGTTGTTAATCAGCAAATTAACAAGTTATGCACAATTCTGGTGTTCACTTTTACACTTATTAACCAACCTCATTTTTGCACAATTTGCTCTTGACGAAAACATGTCATTGGCTCGTTGATTTCGGGACAGTTATTCTACACAATCGTTGTGGATAATCTCGGTTCAGGATAACCCTCAGCTTGTACACATTTTGGATTCAATCAATCTAACATTTATACACTTCTATGTGTGAGTTATCAACATGGTTATCCACCCAAAATTTTCACATTTTTAATTTTAGATTGACCTTTTCTGGATTCGTGAAATAGTCATGAAAAAGCCCTAAAGCATGGCTTCAGGGCTCGTCAGTATTTGGGATGCAGAATGGGCTTCAGGTTACAGCTTTCGGAATACGTAAATAAGGCTGGAGTAATTACCGGTTCGGCTGCCGTACATATTTGACCGTAATCCCTGGTAGATGCTTTCTAACCAATTTGTACGACCATCTCGATACTTCGTACTGAGCATACCGATATAAAAGGCATCGAAGTACATGGGGTGCATTTCCTGAAATGCGAAGCCGCTTTCATTTACCAGCTTCTTTAACGTGGGCGGGGTAAAATGTGACAGATGCCGTGGTACATCGTATGCTGCCCAATGATTCCGGAAATGTTGAGCGTCTAACGAATCTGAATTTGGTACCGCAATCAGCAGCGTCCCCCCTACCCGGATGCGGTTTCGTAATTTGACCAAAGTTTGGGGCAGGTCTGGCACATGCTCCAGAACGTGCCACATTGTGAGTAGGTCAAACTCGTTATCGGTAATCTGATCAATATCAGCCTTGACCTGAATCTGTAAACGATTAGTGGCTACTGTACGTGCGTTAGCGTCAGGTTCAACACCGTTGATTTGCCAGCCACCTTTATGGCACGTCTCTAAAAAAAGTCCCGTTCCACATCCTACGTCTAAGACCTTGCCTGGTTTGGCCTGTGTTGAGTTAATAAGCTTAAGCTTTTGCTGTAAGGTGTACTGACGAACCAAACGATATAATTTATTGATAAGGCCGCCCCCGCTGTCGTTGTGCGAAACATAATCAGCGGATTGGTAATAAGCGCCTATCGATGATGAATCAGGCCGCGGATTTGTAAAGCGAAAACCACACTGATTGCACGATTGTATGGTAAAATCGCTTTGGCTTATCAGATAGTCTTTACAAACTAAGTGCGTTGAAAATTGGGTGGAAGAGCAAATAGGACAGTTTGTCAACGTTTCCTGATTCATAGCAATAGCGACTTAAAAAAATAATCCCGCTTGTTTAAGCGGGATCAAAGATAGATGTCTAACGACCTAAATAAACTAAGAGTATTGAAATATCCGAGGGGCTGACTCCGCTTATCCGAGAGGCTTGTCCAATAGTGGCTGGCCTTTGTTTTTTTAATTTATCTCGTCCTTCAAACGATAAAGCTTTCAATCTGTCGTAATCAAAATCAGCCGTAATTTCTAAGTTCTCCCATTTGCTGATTTTTTCAGCGTTTGTACGCTCACGGTTCAGATAGTCTTCGTATTTGATTTCGATGACTGCCTGCTCGATTGTTTCCGTGTTCACCTCAGGCTCGTATTCCGGTAAGAATTGTAGTAAATAGTCGACCTCTGTCAGCCCTATCTCCGGGCGTTTAATCAGGCCGTACAAACTGCTCTTCTCACGAAGCTGAGCACTATTCAGATCGCCCAACCAGCTATTTATTTCTTCAGGTTTGACCTTTGTGACCCGTATGTTATCCATTAAGTCCGCAATCGTTTGCTTCTTTTTCTGGACGTCCTGAAGGCGGCTGTCGGAGGCAAGTCCAATCGTGTGCCCCCGTTCAGTGAGCCGCAAATCGGCGTTATCCTGCCGGAGCAATGTTCTATACTCTGCTCTAGAGGTAAACATTCGGTAGGGCTCTTCTGTACCCTTTGTGATTAGATCATCAATCAAAACCCCGATGTATCCTTCGGACCGACTGATGGTAAAGGAGTCTTTTTCGTGCGCATTTTGGTGTGCATTTATACCCGCAATGAGCCCTTGACAGGCAGCCTCTTCATAACCCGTAGTTCCGTTGATCTGGCCTGCAAAAAATAGGTTTTCAACCAAATGTGTTTCCAGTGTATGCTTCAGCTGGGTTGGCGGGAAAAAGTCGTACTCGACCGCATAGCCCGGTCTAAACATCTTTGCTTGTTCAAACCCCTGAATTTTACGTAAAGCTCTTAGCTGAACATCTTCAGGCAAAGACGTGGAGAAGCCATTTACATAGACTTCGACAGTCTCCCACCCTTCCGGCTCAACAAAGATTTGATGCCGGTCTTTATCAGCAAATCGGTTGATTTTATCTTCAATAGATGGGCAATACCGCGGGCCCAACCCTTTGATTCGCCCAGTAAACATGGGTGATTTTTCGAATCCTTCCTTTAGGGTTTCGTGCACATCACTGTTGGTATAGGTAATCCAGCAGCTCCGTTGAGTGGACAGAGGCTTCGTGGTGCTGTAAGAAAACTTGCCGGGGTTCTCATCACCGGGTTGTTCCTCCATGCGGCTGTAGTCAAGAGAGCGTCCATCAATTCGCGGTGGAGTACCGGTTTTCATCCGGCCCGCTTCAAAACCTATCTCGACCAATTGTTCGGTCAACCCTGTTGTAGCCCGCTCAGCGGTTCGCCCACCACCGAATATCTTTTCGCCGATAAAGATTCGACCATTAAGAAACGTTCCATTGGTGAGTACCACAGCCTTTGCCTTAAACTCCAGGCCCATGTCTGTGCGCACGCCGTGAACTCGATTATGCTTTACCAGAAGCTGACTCACGGTATCCTGCCAAAAGTCGACATTAGCGTTGTGTTCCAGTGCAAGTCTCCACTCGTTGGCGAACATATTCCGATCGCTCTGACAGCGTGGGCTCCACATGGCGGGTCCTTTTGAGCGGTTGAGCATTCGGAACTGAATCATACTCTTGTCACTAATGATTCCTGACATTCCGCCCAAGGCGTCGACTTCACGGACTATTTGCCCCTTTGCCACACCGCCCATAGCCGGGTTGCATGACATCTGGGCTATAGTCTGCATATTCATGGTGATGAGCAGAACCTTGGAACCCATGGTGGCTGCCGCATGCGCAGCCTCACAACCAGCATGACCAGCTCCAACTACTATGACGTCGTATGTTTCGTGCATTTTTTGCGAAAAACTTAAAATGTTTCACGTGGAAACTTTTAAGAAAAAAGCGGAAAACTTTAAAAAAGTTCTCCGCTTCTGGTTTTAAATCATTTGGCTACTTTCTGAAGATACTCGTTAGCCTGCTTTTTGTAATAAGGATTGTACGTGGGGACTACAGACCTGAGTACTTCAACTTGTTTCATCTGCGGTCTATTGTTAATGGAGTCGAAGAATGAGGGCGAACTAACTTTGGGCGCCTTGGCCGTTTGCGATTGACGCTTAGGGTCTTCTTCCTGCTGCTTCAGCGCTTTTTCGGATTCGAGAAGACGGGTAAGTATTTCATTTTGCCTGTTTATCGTATTTTGATTTACCCGCTTATTCACCAAGTCCGTTTCCGTCTGATCCATCTTTTCCATCAGATCGTTGACTTGTTTATCCATTTGCTTACCAGCCTCCGTGCCTTTTGCATTTTCTTGTAACTTCTTGAGCAAGTTTCGAATCATGGCTTGTTCGGCAGCCATTTGCGCAAGTTGCTCCGAGAGTGCTCGACCCGTAGTTCCTCCTTGCGACATCTGGCGCATTTTAGCATTCAGCTGTTTCTGCATTTCCCCCATTTCGCCGGAAGGATTGTTGCTTTTCCCCTTGCTGGACCCAGAGCCCGGAGCACCCATGGCGTTCATTTGCTGCTGCATATTTTTCAATACATCGCTAAGCAAAAGCGCCAGATTATTCATGGAAGTCATAGCAAACTGTTGACGAGACGAAGCCTGCGATAGCTTCCGCTCTTTCAGTTGCTGAACACTCTGATCCATATAGTATTTCATATTGGACATTTCGCGGGTTACAAAGGACTGAATTTGATTCACCCGCGAAGCCAGCGCATTCAGACTATCTTCTACAATTCGGGCATCATCCTGGAGTTTGAGTTGCTCTTGTGAGAGCCGTGCAACACGTGGGTCCTGCAGATTGATACCTCTAAACTCTTTCATCAGACGCTCCTGACTGAACGAAAGGGTAATCAGGTTCTCAAGTAAATTACGCAGATCATCCATGTTCTCCTGCAACTCCTGAGCCTCCATTGATGCCATCGACATCTGCATAGCTTTCATCATGCTACGCATCGATTTTGCCGTTTTACTCTGTGAGGACGATGCCTTTTTGCTTTGCTTCTGATCGAGTTGCTGTTTCGATTGCTGCATTTGCTGTTCAATCTCCTTTTGCGAATCCTCTTGTTGATCAGGCGAGCGTAGTTGATCTTTCTGAGCCTGCTTTTCCAGGTCTTTCAACTGCTCCTGCGTCTTCTTAAAATCCTCCATTGCTTTCTCCTGCTCTTTCGCTTGCTTCTCAGGATCTGCATTGGCCTTTTCGTTTTCTTCCGCTTCTTTCTCTTGCTGCTGAGCTTGTTTTTCCAGATCATTCATGATGTTGTCCATCTTTTGCTCCAGCTGCATTTGCTTAAACATCTTCATGGCACGCTCCAGCTCACGTTGCGTATTTCGCTCCTTCCGGTTCAACCGATCCAGCATTTCGCTTGCCTTATCGTCCTGCTTCCGTTCCAGAAGTTGCTTGAGTTCTTCGTAGAGCTTTTTCGATTCGGGGTCCATCAAATCTTTAAACATCTTCTCAAGCTGCTCTAACTTTTGCTGCATTTGAGGATCGTTCTGGGCAAAACGCTCTTGAGTCTGATTCGTTTTGTCAAACTGTTGTTGAAGCTGTTTTATCTGTTCGATAAGCTCTTCGCGCTTCTTCAAAATATCTTCGAGCTGCTTTTTATCCTGGAAGTCGGTCGCTTTTTTTGTCCGAAGGCGCTCCTCCATCTGATTGAGCTCTTTCTTAATTTCCTGCGTTTTGCTCAGAGCCTGATCAATCTGCTGTTCAGTTTTCTCCGCTGCCTGATCAATTTGCTGCTGAATTTCCTGGTTCGAGGGAATCGCAAAATTCATTGCGCTCGACTTGGCGGATTTTGGGCCATTGGCTCCATCGTTATCCCAAACCTGAACGAAGTAGTCGATACGGTCTTCTTTATCGAGCTTCAAGCTGTCTAATGACCAGTTGTAAGCGAAATTCTGTGAGGTTGAAGAACGATTGATCGGAATATCTTTATTGTAAAATGGCGACTCCTTCCCTTTTCGAATAATCTTATAGGTCAGGCGTAGGCGCGAGAAACCATAGTCGTCGGAAATAAGCCCATTGAGGGCGATGGCATTGTATGAAACAGTATCCTGAATTTTATCCACCGAAATGGTTGGAAACCGATCGGGGATTACCTGTATGCCGTAGCTGATTGAGGATGGATTCGGTACCTGTGCATTTTTGAGCATTACGGTCAATGCCGTATTCTGCATCATCCGACGTGTAGCCGTAAATCCATTCTCCTCATTCTCCTGAGCTAACACGGGCTTTGTGCCTTGTCCAAACTGCAAAGAGAGCGAGTCAGTATGGTCGGCCACAAAATTCCAGGTCACAACCGTACCCTGTGGAATCAACAGGTTACCCACATTCGCCAATTGTTCAGCGGGTTTGTTCAGATAAGCTGGATATTCCAGCTTGACGTTGAAGTTCAAAACGGCAGGCCGGTCAATCAGCTTAAGTTGATACTCATCTGACCGAAATCCTGATGCTTCCAGATGAAAATCCAAATCCCGCTGCACATTGTCGAATGTGTAGGTAAATAGCGAATTGTTCGACTCCAGCTTAAAGCGGGTACCATTGGTCACCAAATAGACATCCTGCGGAATAGCGTTTCCTTTCAGCCGGACAGTAACCGGAAAATCTTCGTTCCGAAACGCGTTGAGTGACGTGTTTTGCAGTACAAACTGAAACGGAGCCTCCTCAGCAAACTCACGGTTGTAGTTAACGATCCGGGTCGATGAAGTACTGAAAAAGGTAGGGTTGACAAGTAAAATCCCCAAAATGAGCACAACCGGAGGGAGTGCCAGCTTCAGAAAACGTCGGTTCCGCTCAATCTGAATAGCGTTGGCAAAACGGGTAATCAGAAGTTGTTGTGAGCGTTGTTGCAAACTCGCCTGCATCAAATCACTTTGAGCGCTGCTAATGCGCTGAAGTTGAAGTGTGTTTAGGAGCTTATCACCAACCTCCGGAAAAAAGGTACCGATCTGACGAGCTGCTTCGTCATCGCTCAACGCTTTGCGTAAGTTGTATAAACCCAGCAGAGGTTTGAGAATAAAAAGGTAGAGCGTAATCAGAAGTGTAAGCAAAAAGCCGAAAAACATAACAGCCCGCCCCGTCGATCCGAAGCGACCAATAAACTCCGCCGTGTTGATCAGCAAGAACAGAGAGCCCGCTAAAGCCGTAAAAAACAAGGCACCTTTAACGAGTTGATTCAGAAAATAACGTTTCTTGTACTCCTCAATACGTTGGAGTAAGGTATCGTATGACTGCATAGCGCGTGCTGTTAAATCGTAAAGGTCATAGTATAGGCACTACTTGCTCAAAGTATTGAATTACATGCTGTTGAATAAAATACTCCTGAGCGGCAAGATTAGTTTGTGGAATCGGCTTAATTAATGTCCAGCTGGGCCAACCATCCTTATCAAACCCATCGAGGGCGTAATAGCCTGATAGACTCAAGACCCGACATGTAGCGATGTGTAGTAAATCCTGTTTTTGTTCTTTCGAGAAGCGACGCGGACCAGTGCCCAGCTCCTGAATACCGATTAAAAACAACACAGCGTTGAGATCCGCAGGGCGCTTCCCGACCATCTTTTCGAGTTGGTCGAGAAGTAAATTCCACGTAGGCTCGACGTCTGCAACTGACACATTATTAGGATTGTCCATATTCTTCACTAAAATACAACTTATAAGCCATTAACGTACATAGACTATGTTTCGGTTTATTTCCGCTGCCTTTACCGACTTTTTTCATCTACTCTACCCTACTCCCTGTCTGGGTTGCCAAAAGATGCTGGATCAGCACGAAATGTTGCTTTGTGTACCCTGTCGGATGGGGCTTCCAGAAACAAGTTATCATCTCGAAATGGAGTCTCATTTGCTCACCAAATTCGCGGGCAAGGTCCGGGTCGCCCATGCAACTTCGTTTTACCAATTTTCAAAAGGTAGTGTGGTGCAAAAGTTAATCCACCAAATTAAATACAAAGACCGCACCGAAGCTGCCGTTACAGTGGGTCAATGGTACGGTCATCGATTGCAGACAGAGTGCCCATGGGTGGATGAGATTGACTTATTTGTTGGAGTACCTCTCCATAAAAAACGATTGAGGAAGCGCGGTTATAACCAGGCAGACTGTATTGCCGAGGGATTAAGCAAAGCAACGTCAAAACCAATGCGGACCGATGTAATGGTGCGTACTGCCTTCAGAGAGTCACAAACCCGGAAAAATCGGTTGCAGCGGTGGTTAAATGTGAAGACCGTATTTCGGGTGAGCAAGCCCGAAGCCATAATCGGCAAACATGTGGCCATCGTTGATGATGTACTAACCACGGGAGCCACCATCGAAGCCTGCGCGATTGAGCTGCACAGGGCTGGTTGTAAGGCAGTTAGTGTCATTACCATAGCCTCGGCCCGATAAACAAAAAAGCTCCTGAGCAAACCCAGGAGCTTTTTATATGTATTCGAAAAAATTCTACCGATTCCGACCCAAACCGATCATGGCGCAACGAAAACCAATAGTAGCAGTTGCTGAGTCCTGATCAAGGTACCGGCGTGTGCCGGGCGAGAGCCAGTAGGCTACATCGTTCCAAGAGCCACCTTTGTACACACGGACCTTGTCGTCGATAGCTGAGTTGTTATTCTTACGATCGTAGTTTTTAGAATCGTCGAGGTAACCATTCCGCCGAATTGGGTTCAGGTCGCTCACGTCCTGGTACGAAAGTGGACGGTAAACGTCATATACCCACTCATTTACGTTACCAGCCATATTGTACAGACCGAAATCGTTAGGTGCAAATTTGTAGATCTCCGCCGTAATGATAGCCTGGTCGTTCGAACGGCCCGCAATACCGGCGTAGTCACCCCGGCCGCGTTTGAAGTTGGCCAGCATTTGTCCCTGCTTCTTACCCTTCTTGGGGTTCCGAACAGAGGAACCATCCCAGGGGTAAATCCGCTGATTGGCCTGATTCTCATCCAGATACTGCGTGCCGATCATGGCTTTCGCTGCATACTCCCACTCTGCCTCTGTTGGCAGGCGGTACTCAGGCAGTACCAAACCGCTCTCAATGCTCATACGAGCCGGTGCACTCGGTGATGCCGATGCTTCCGCGAGTGCAGGCTCAGCAGATTTTGATTTCCGCTTCAAGGAGAAGCCACCGCCTTTTTTCTTCGTTTTCTGACCACCTTTTGCCAGTTCATTGTTCACAGCTTCGGTACGCCAGGCTGCATAATCACTGGCCTGAACCCACGAAACCCCAACAACTGGGTAGTAGCGATAGCCCGGATAACGGAGGTATTGCGTAACGTAAGTATCGTTGAACGAAAGCTGACCTGCCCAAACCGTCGTATCAGGCAGGGCCGCCCGGTAGACTTCTTCCGACGAGTCGCGCTGAATAGCATTTAGGTATTCAAGGTAGTGGACGTTCGCCATTTCGGTTTCGTCCATGTAAAACGATTGAATACTCACCGTCCGCTCGCGGTTGTCGCGCGAGTTCACCACATCCTCTTCAAGGGCACCCATCGTAAACCGACCTCCTTCAATAAAGATGAGGTTAGGACCGCCATTAGGTGCCTTAAATGACTTTACCTGAAAACCATCCTTCTGATTGTAGGCAATTCCGGTGGCCGTACTCTTCTTACCGGGTTTTACACTAGTCGGGTGTTTTGGCTTACACGAGGCCAGGGCCGCCGTTGCCAACAACACGTACGCTGCACGTTGGAGCATAGCTCGCGTAAGGTGATACTTCTTAATCATTGCTGTATCTGAGTCAATCGAGGTTGCAAAATTGGGCAATAAATCGCATTAATTAGTCAAAGCGCCAAGGACCTGATCCATTTGTTCCACCGAGGTGATATCTGAATGGGTAAATACAGGCCGTCCTTTCGATTCTTTGAGCGAAAAACGGTTTGGGTTTGCGCGTAAATAGTCAATAACCTTGCCAAACCCATCGGAGTTAAAAAAGCTGTCAGTTGCCTGGTTACCACCCTCGGAAGAAACGAAGTATCCCTTCAGGATATTATTTTTCAACGTCAGTTTTTCCAGATGCAGTTTTTCAGCTTTCCACCGGACATTCACCATCTTAATCAGGTTTTCCACATCGTTGGGCATGGGGCCAAACCGGTCAATTACCTCTTGCCGGAAGGCCTGAAGCTCATCGTTTGTCTGAATATTATCCAGGCGAGTGTATAACGCCAAACGTTCCGAAATATTAGATACATATTTGTCTGGAATCACAACCTGCAAATCGGTTTCGATGACTGTATCGGGTAACGATGGCTTTAATACGTCGGTGTTCGGGCTGAACAGGTCTTTAAACTCTGTTTCCCGAAGTTCCTGAACGGCCTCATCGAGTATCTTGTGGTACATCTCGTAGCCCAGATCATTGATAAAACCGCTTTGCTCGGCACCCAGCAAATTACCCGCGCCCCGAATGTCGAGGTCACGCATGGCGATTTTAAAGCCCTCGCCCAGATCAGAAAAATCTTCCAGGGTTTGCAGCCGTTTGCGGGCGTCGGAGGTCAGAACCGAAGCCGGGGGCGTCAGTAAGTAACAGAATGCCTTGCGGTTAGAGCGTCCTACCCGACCCCGCATCTGATGCAGGTCCGACAAACCAAACATGTGCGCTGAGTTAATCAGAATGGTGTTGGCGTTCGGAATATCCAGGCCCGACTCGATAATATTGGTGGAAACAAGCACGTCGGAATCACCTTCGATAAACCGGGTCATGATTTTCTCCAGCTTCTCGCCCTCCATTTGTCCGTGGGCTACCGAGACACGGGCCTCGGGAACCAACCGTAAAATCAAATTTCCGATCGACTCAATATCACCGACCCGGTTATGCACGAAAAATACCTGCCCACCCCGGCGTAATTCGTAGCTGATGGCGTCGCGAACGGTGGCCTCGTTGAACGCGTGCACCTCGGTGGTTACTGGCTGGCGGTTGGGTGGAGGGGTGGCAATTACCGACAGATCCCGGGCCCCCATAAGTGAAAAATGGAGCGTTCGGGGAATCGGCGTGGCTGTGAGCGTCAACACATCAACATCGACCCGCATTTCTTTAAGACGATCTTTGGTTTTCACGCCAAACTTCTGCTCCTCATCGATAATCAGCAAGCCTAAATCCTTGAATTTGATGTCTTTATTGACAATCCGGTGGGTGCCAATCAGGATATTGATTTCGCCCGAAGCAACGCCTTTGAGCGTCTCCTTAATTTGGGCTGCCGAACGAAACCGGTTGATGTAATCGACTTTCACCGGTAAATCGGCCATGCGGTCCATAAAGGTTTTGTAGTGCTGCATGGCCAGAATAGTGGTTGGTACGAGTACCGCCACCTGCTTATTGTCCGAAACGGCCTTGAAAGCCGCCCGTATAGCCACCTCAGTTTTGCCAAAGCCTACATCGCCACACACGAGCCGGTCCATCGGGTGGGGCTGCTCCATGTCGTTTTTTACGTCGTTGGTTGCCTTTGCCTGATCGGGGGTGTCTTCGTAGATAAATGAGGATTCGAGTTCGGCTTGTAAAAATGTATCACGGCTAAAGGCATAACCCGGTGCCTGCCGACGCTTCGCGTAGAGCGAAATCAGCTCCTTGGCAATGTCTTTAACCTGCTTCTTAACCCGCGACTTTTTCAGCTCCCATTCCTGCGACCCCAGCTTGTTCATGGTTGGCGGGCCACCCTCTTTACCGCTATACTTGGCAATTTTGTGCAGGCTGTAGATACTAACGAGCAGAATATCGTTGTCGCGGTAGATAAGCCGGATAGCTTCCTGTTCGCGGCCACCCATATCTACCTTTTCAAGGCCGGCAAAACGTCCAATCCCGTGGTCTACGTGGGTTACATAGTCACCAGGTTGTAACGTCTTCAGCTCGCGCAGGGTTAGCGCCTTTGACTTCGAAAACTTATCCTGAACGCGGTATTTGAAATATCGGTCGAAGATTTGGTGGTCGGTGAAAAGGGCAATCTTCAGGGCTTCGTCGGTGAAGCCTTCGCGCAGACCGATGTTTAGAGGCAAAAACTTGACGAATGGGTCAAGTTCTTCAAAAATGGTGCGAAGCCGTTCAAGCTGTTTGAACGACTCGGCCGCAATCACATTGGTGTATCCTTTCGATTGATTCTCGGCCAGGTTGTCCAGAAGCCGCTTGAAATCTTTGTTGAACGACGGTTGTGGCTTCGACTGATACTGCTGCCGGGCTTCGGTTTTGAAGTAAAATTTGCGCCCAAACTCAACCGTTGTGAACCGTTTCAGATGGTTCAGTAACGACCGTCGTGTTTCGAACAGATCAGTAGGGTCTAGCACAACCTGTACTCCTCCCCCACTCGCTACAATCGACGCAAAGCTCTGTTCCGCTTTTTCGAAGCACTTATCCACAACTTCGAGGGTGAAATCCACATCTTTGGCCCATACTACCGTGTTTTGGGGCAGGTAGTCCAGAAAAGGCTCGCGGGTTTCCTCAATCAGTTTTGTCTGAATATTGGGGATAATGTTAATAAACGGCACATCGCCTGTGGATAACTGTGATTCAGGGCTAAATGTCCGAATACTTTCCACTTCATCGCCAAACAAATCAATCCGATACGGAAACTCGCTGGCAAACGAAAACACGTCGATAATACCTCCCCGAATAGAAAACTGACCCGCTTCGTACACAAAATCAGTCAGCTCAAATTCATAATTCTGGAGCATTTCTGACACGAAGTTGGTATCGAGTTTGTCGCCAACCCGAACAGTGAGCGTGTTGGCCTGCAAGGTACGCTTGTTAATTACCCGCTCCGATAGGGCTTCGGGGTACGTCACCATCAGTAATCCGCCTTTTGGTGCCGGGTTGAGCTTGTTCAGCACCTCGGCCCGCATGAGTACGTTGGCGTTTTCGACCTCTTCGTACTGATAGGGTTTCTTGTACGACATCGGGAAGAGTAGTACCTCTTGCCCAACCAGATTTTGCAGGTCGTTGAAAAAGTAAGCGGCTTCGTCGCGGTCGGTCATCACGAATAAGTGATTACCACCGTTCATGCGGAAAATAGCCGTGGCTAAGAGGGCATCCAGACTACCCGAAAGACCTTTGATCTGAAGCCGTTGCGGTTCGGCCGATTTCCGGGTCAGGGGCTCGGCCAAAAGCTTAATAAAACTATCGTCGGTGTATAAACCGATCAGTTCCTGTGCGTTCAAAAAGACGGCCCGCTGTTGCGGGTGTTTGGTAATACGAAAAGCCGCCAAAACGACTTCGGCGGCACCGAGAAAGTAACAGCGTTCTCGGTGGTAATGTTCGTTACGTAGGTACCCGAAAGAGGTAAAATTTAGCCTGTTGGAAAGATTCATGACCTATGTGAATCGTTCGTTGCCCGAATAAATAAGACTCTGCCAATCCGGCTTGGAAAACGAAAAAGCCGACTCCCATCAGGAGTCGGCTTTATTGATTTTTAGTTGTTGGTTGAATGTAAAGTCGTCAGGTAATGGGCGTCGCAACGCCCGTCATCTTAGAAAATATACTTGTTCTCGGCGAGCATGGCCTCAGCAATCCGCCGACGGGCGTTTTTGAGGTTCATCGGCTCTATTTTCGTGAATCGCTTCAGGCCCATCAGCATCACACGCAGCTCGTCGCCCTCAGCAAACGAGGTGATAGCTGCCCGGCCGGCGTTGTTGATTTTCTCAACGGCCTCGTGGAGGTACACCAGAGCCATTTCTTTTTGTAACGAAACGGCCTCTTCGCCTTTGATGCCAATCAGTTTCTCAACACGCAGCAGAACTGATTCTGCCGCGTAGATTTCGATAACCATATCGGCCAGACTCATCAGAATTTCCTGCTCTTCCGAAAGCTTGGTCATGAATTTCTGAACAGCAGCACCGGCTACCATCAGCACCGATTTTTTGAGGTTGCGCAGCACCTTTTTCTCGGCTATGAACAGGCCCTCTTCTTCGTCGCTGCTGAAATCAGGAATCGACATGATTTCTTTGCCAACGGCCATGGCAGGACCCATCAGGTCGAGTTCGCCTTTCATAGCCCGCTTCAAAATCATATCAACTACGAGCATCCGGTTGATCTCGTTGGTACCTTCAAAAATCCGGTTGATACGCGCATCCCGGTAGGCTCGATCCATGGGTGCATCGGCCGAGTAGCCCATACCGCCATACACCTGTACCCCCTCGTCAACTACGTAGTCGAGCGCTTCTGAACCATGTACTTTCATGATGGCACACTCGATGGCAAACTGCTCCAAGGCTTTCAGTTTGGCCTGTGCATCGTTCATACCCTGCTCTTTCAGATCTTCGATCATGTCGTCGATGTTCTGACCAGCGCGGTATGAAGCCGTTTCGGAGGTGTACACCTTAATGGCCATCTCGGCCAGTTTGTGCTTAATAGCCCCAAACTGAGCAATGGGCGTATTGAATTGCTTACGCTCGTTGGCGTACCGAACCGCGTTGTTGATGACCTCTTTCGAGCCACCTACTGTAGCGGCACCAAGCTTAATTCGGCCGATGTTCAGGATATTAACCGCGATTTTGAAGCCGTTACCGCGCTCTGAAAGCAGATTCTCAACGGGTACTTTGCAGTCGTTGAAGAAAATCTGCCGCGTATCAGACCCCTTGATGCCCATTTTGTGTTCGGGCTCGTTCATCGTGATACCCTCGTGCGAACGCTCTACGATAAATGCCGACAGGTTCTTGTCCGTTTGACCGCCTTCCTCGATTTTAGCAAAAACAATGTACACATCGGCAAAACCACCGTTGGTAATCCACATTTTCTGACCATTCAGAATGTAGTGTTTACCGTCTTCGCTCAGTTTCGCTTTCGTCTTGCCTGAGTTGGCATCCGATCCCGAATCGGGCTCGGTGAGGCAGTAAGCGGCTTTCCACTCACCAGTTGCCAGTTTAGGCAGGTATTTAGCTTTCTGCTCGTCGTTGCCGTAATAAACAATGGGCAACGTACCAATACCCGTATGGGCCGACAGCGCTACCGAAAACGAGTGTCCGGCACCGGTTGTCTCGGCTACCAGCATAGAGGTGTTGAAGCTCATACCAAAACCGCCGTATTCTTCGGGTACACCCGTACCCAACAGGCCTAATTCGCCGGCTTTGTCCATCAGGGATGAAATAAGCTCGGGCGACTTGGCTGAATCTATCTCGTTAAGGCGTGGCCAGATTTCACGTTCCAGAAACTCACGGCAGGTAGCCGCAATCATCTGCTGCTCTTCCGTAAATTCTTCGGGAATGAATACCTGGTCGGCGCTTGTCTCTTTAATCAGAAATTCTCCGCCTTTGATCGACGCTTTGTTCTCCGTTGCAATCATGTCGTTAAATGTTATGCTTGCATACTAATTATAGTGCAAATAAAATACCTCTAAAAATAGTATGCAAGCATACAGTTAAATTATTTTATTGTGATGAAATTAGATTTTTAGACAAATGAAAGCTGTTTTATGCCATCAGTACGGGCCACCCGAAAGCCTTGTTGTTGAAGATATTAGCTGGCCATCGGCTCCGAAAGGGAAACTTGTGATCGAGGTAAAAGCCTGTGGTGTCAATTTCCCGGATACACTCATTATTGAGGGAAAGTATCAGTTTAAGCCACCTTTTCCGTTTTCGCCGGGGGGCGAGGTAGCGGGTATTGTGCGGGAGGTAGGCGAGGGCGTTTCGCACGTGAAACCCGGCGATTCGGTGTTTGCGCTGACGGGCTGGGGTGGCTTTGCCGAAGGCGTAGTGGCCGATGGGTACCGCACGTTTCCGATGCCGGAGGGGATGGATTTTCAAACGGCGGCTTCGCTCATGTACACCTACGGAACCTCGTATCATGCCCTGAAAGACCGGGCAAACCTGCAACCAGACCGGGGCAACGAACCGGAAACCCTGTTGGTATTGGGAGCTGCGGGTGGTGTCGGGCTTGCGGCCGTAGCGCTGGGCAACATTATGGGGGCTCGGGTGATTGCTGCCGCATCGACTGATGAGAAACTGGCTTTGTGCCGGGAATATGGCGCATCCGAAACGATCAATTACAAAACCGAAGACCTTCGGGAGCGAATCAAGGAGATTACGGGTGGCAAAGGCGTCGACGTGGTGTACGACCCCGTCGGGGGCGATTTGGCCGAACCCGCCTTACGGTCCATGAATTGGCAGGGGCGCTATCTGGTAGTTGGGTTTGCCGCCGGAGCCATACCCAGTTTACCCTTCAACTTACCGTTGCTCAAAGGGTGCTCGGTGGTAGGCGTGTTTTGGGGAGCCTTTGCAGAGCGGCAGCCCAAAGACAATTTCAAAAATGTGACTGAGTTGCTGGGATTCTGGAAAAGCGGGGAACTGAAACCCCACATTCAGGCCACCTACCCCCTCGAAAAGGCAGCCGATGCCCTCAACGAGATGCTTGGTCGACGGGTGATGGGTAAGGTGCTAATTGTGCCTTAGGGCAGCGCAAATGCAATAAACTGATTTCCCTTTTTGGTCCCCAGTTTACCCCCTCCGCAGGCAATGACTACGTACTGCTTTCCGCCAACGGCGTAGGTGCAGGGCGTGGCATAGCCCGCGGCCGGGAGTTTGGTTTCCCAGAGAAGTTTCCCCGTTTGTTTGTCATATGCCCGGAACATCTCGTCTTTGGTGGCGGCAATGAACAGCACCCCGCCCGCCGTGACTACAGGTCCCCCGTAGTTTTCGGTTCCGGTTGGCGGTATGCCTTTGGCTGTCAGCTCTTTAAATTCACCCAATGTATTCTTCCAGACCAGTTCGCCCGTGTTCAGATTTATGGCGTTGAGCGTACCCCACGGGGGTGCAATAGCCGGGTATCCTTTACTATCCAGAAACTTGTTGTAGCCTGTTGTTTTGTAGGGCAGTTGCGGAGGTTGAGCGCCTTTCGGTTTGGCCACACCCGCCATTTCCTGCTTTTCGTCGCCAAACAGGAAGGCCACCAACGCCTGTTTCTCTTCAGGTTTCAGGGTGGTGAAGCCCGGCATCATACCCTTGCCCTGACTAACAATCTGGGTAACGTAGGCGCGGTCGCGTCGCTGGTTAATATCAACCAGCGACGGAAAGCCGCTTTTAGGGTTGCCCTTACGTTCGGGGCCGTGGCAGCTGGCGCATTGAAGTGTATATAGGCGGGCGCCCGTACTAAGGTGCGCTAAGGCATCCTGTTTGGGCGCATCGACCATGGTGAGAACCCAGGCCATTTCGTTGGCATTGACGTACATGATTCCCTCCGGGTCAACGGCGGCCCCACCCCACTCGGCTCCTCCGTCGAAGCCAGGGAAAATAAGGGTGCCTTGTTTGCTGGGTGGTGCCATATAACCTTTTTTGATCCGCCGGAATACGGTTAGTAAGGAGTCTCGGTCGGTTGTGTACGGATTCAGGTCGGCTTCGGTGAGGGTTTGTCGGGCAAACGGAGCTGGCTTGAGGGGTTGGGGCTGCGTAGGCCAGGTCGACTCGCCGGGTAAATCACTTTGCTCAACGGCAACTTCTGGAATAGGAAACAAGGGTTTCCCCGTTACCCGGTCAAAAACCAGCACATGCCCCGACTTGGTAGGCTGGGCTACCGCATCAATGGTACGAGGGCGGCCATCGGTGCCGGTTTGCCGGAGGGTAACCAGGTTTGGCGGAGCCGGAAAATCGCGATCCCACACGTCGTGATGCACCATTTGGTAGTGCCAGAGTCGTTTGCCGGTGCGTGCGTTAAGCGCCAGCAGGCAGTTGGCAAATAGGTTCTGGCCTTTCCGGTTACCACCGTAAAAATCAAATGCTGCCGATCCGGTCGGTACAAACAGAATACCACGCTTGCGGTCGATAGCCATACCGGCCCAGTTGTTGGCTCCCCCCACGTCGGTATTTTTCCAGGCATCTTTCGGCCAGGTTTCGTAGCCGTATTCGCCTGGATGGGGAATCGTGTGAAAAACCCAGGCCAGTTTACCCGTCCGAACGTCGAACGCCTGAATATGGCCCGGTGCGGCATCAGACCCCTCCGAGAGCCGCATGGGCATCACAATCAGGTTTTCGAAAATGGTGCCCGGTGTGTTCGAGATTACTGATTTTTCGGCGGCTTGCGCACCCAAACCGGCCCGAAGGCTTACCCGCCCGGCTTCACCAAAGGCGGTAATGGGTTTGCCAGTGCGGGCGTCTAGGGCATAAAGCCAGGGCCCAACCGTGTACAGGATGCGCTCGTCGCTTTTGCCGTCGGTCCAGTAAGCAACCCCCCGGCTTGTGCTGTGCCAGGCTTTGAGCGGGTCGCCAAAACGCCACAGTTCGCGCCCGGTAGCTGCATCAAGCGCGAAGGCCTGCACAGCGGCTGTTACGCCGTACAGAACGCCCCTCACCACAATGGGGCTCACCTGCATCTGTCCGCTATCGGGGGCACTGTACGCCCAGGCTTGTGTGAGTTGGCTCACATTAGCCGTATTGATCTGGTTTAGGGGCGAGTAATGATTTCGGTCGGGGCCGCCGAGGTACTCAGGCCAATCGGTGTCGGCCGACTGATAGGTTAAACCCACCAGGGAAATAAAAAGGATAACAACGGCGAACAGAGAAGAGACAGATTTCATTAGCCCGGAGCGGTTTAAGAAGCTACCAAACACAAAAAGAGGAAAGATCGGTTGATCTCTCCTCTTTGAAATGGGTAAGTCAATTTTATTAGAACGACTTCTTTTTCATCTCCTGTACCGCAAAGGCAGCCGCACGGGCCGTCAGGGCCATGTACGTCAGCGATGGGTTTACACAAGATGCTGAAGTCATAGCCGCGCCATCGGTGTTGAACACGTTCTTCACCGAGTGCAACTGGTTGTGTGCGTTCAGGACCGACGTTTTGGGGTCACGACCCATACGGGCGGTACCCATTTCGTGGATACCGATACCGAGGTGTTTCGAGTTATCGTTGTAAGGCGTGATGTTTTTCAGACCGGCCGACTCCAGCATTTCGGCGGCATCGTTCATCATGTCGATACGCATTTTGCGCTCGTTTTCGCCGTAGGCGGCATCGAATACGATCAAGGGGAGGCCCCACTTGTCTTTCTGATCGGGCGAAAGCGTCATCCGGTTGTTCGGGTCGGGCAGTACTTCGCCAAAACCGCCGAGGCTCATCGACCACAGACCCGGCTGAGTCAGTGACTCTTTGAATTCAGCACCGAAGCCTTCCGTACCGTTGCCCCGGTTCCATCCTGCCCGGCCGGCACCGCCCTGATAGCCGAAGCCACGCAGGTAATCACGTTTGTCGTTGCCCCAGTTGCGGTAGCGAGGTACATACACACCATTGGCCCGACGACCGTAGTAGTATTTGTCTTCCATGCCCTCAAACGTACCAGCAGCGCCAACGGCGAGGTGGTGGTCCATGATGTTGCGGCCCAGCTGATCCGAATCGTTGCCCATTCCGTTGGGGAACCGGCTCGACTTGGAGTTCATCAGGATTGAGGTGCTGGCAAAGGCCGATGCGTTGAGGAAAATAACCCGGGCGAAGTACTCACGCACTTCTTTGGTGTTCTGATCGATAACTCGAACGCCGGTGGCCAGGCCCTTTTTCTCATCGTAAAGTACCTCCGAAACGATTGAATCGGGGCGGAGCGTTAAGCGGCCCGTTGCTACAGCTGCAGGAAGCGTAGCCGCCTGCGTACTAAAATACGCACCGTATGGGCAACCGCGCATACACTGATTCCGGTACTGGCAGGCTGCCCGACCTAGGGCGTAATGATGCGCCTGAGGTGAGGTAAGGTGAGCGGTCCGGCCAATCGTGATGGTACGACCGGCAAACGCCTTCTCAACCCGCTTTTTCACTTCTTTCTCTACGCAGTTCAGTTCCATCGGGGCCAAAAACTGACCGTCGGGCAGTACCGACAAGCCATCTTTATTGCCCGAAACACCAATGAACCGCTCGACATAATCATACCACGGAGCCAGGTCCTTGTACCGAATCGGCCAATCGACACCTACGCCTTCTTTAGCATTGGCCATGAAATCCTCTTCGTTCCAGCGGTAGCTCTGACGACCCCACATAAGCGACCGTCCACCCACGTGATAACCCCGAATCCAGTCCATGGGCCGCTTCTCGATGTAGGGGTTCTCCTTATCGTTTTCGAAGTGGTGACGCCACTCTTCATTGGCGGTGTAACCCGTACGCATGTTGGCCCAGTACTCTTCGGCTGCCTGCGTCGTAATCCGACCCCGGTGCGGAAAATCCCAGGGGTTATTCGTGGCTGTTTTGTAGCCCTCCACGTGTTTAATGTCGCGGCCACGCTCCAGCATTAATACTTTCAAACCTTTCTGAGTCAGCTCTTTCGCTGCCCAGCCGCCCGAGATACCTGAACCTACCACAATGGCGTCGTAGGTCATATCTTTCACTGCATCTATGTTTAAGTTCATCGTTGGGAGAAGTTTTCAGTTTTCGGTTTACTGTTTTCAGTTCTCTTGATAAAGTGCTATTGGCAGACCACTTGTAAACCGAAAACTGTACACTGAAAACTTGTTAAATTGCCCAGGCTTTCTGGCCGGGTTTGAGCGTAATGCAACCTTCGTAACGGCCTGGTACCGGCACGTATTCCAGCGCCTGTGTACAGCCAATTTCCGACGTGAAATAACCCATCAGGGTCAAATCTTTCAGCATCGTGAAGAACGGCGTCACTTTGCGCTGCTCTTTCGGCATCTGAACGTCCTGCTGATTGTTGCCACCCTGTACGGCCTTGGCCTGCTGCGCTTTCAGTTCTTTGGCTTCGGCCTCCAGTTTCTTTACGATTTCGATCCGCTGGTTCGAGTCGAGACTTACAAATGCTTTCCCGTAGGCATCCTGCGCTAACTTGTTCGTACGCGCCAGGCCTTCCATAAACACTTTCTGATCGGGTTCACGGTAGCAATCTTTCAGAACAATGTCGATGATCTCGTTTACCTTGGCTGCTTTGGCTCCCGGCGTTTTGGTGGTCGGGATGATCGTTTCGGCGAGTTCGGCGACCATAGCGTCCTGATCGGCTGAGAAAAGCAGGGGTTTGCCCGTGCTGGCACGGAGGCTTGCCGAACGTTCGAGCGTGTCGGCCATTGTCGGAAGCGACATAGAGGCTCCGACGAAGGTGGCTACACGAAGAATGGCGTCTCTTCTGTTCATGATTAGTTAAATATTAACCGTTAGCTGATAAACGGATTCGGGGAGTACAAATGTATAAAAATCAGGGGTTCTGTTTGCAGGATTTGAAGGGTTTTACTCGGATTATTCCTCGTTTCGAAGCACCTGAAACGGGAAGCCGATTGTACGGCCCTAACTACGGCGGTATTATTCCGGTTATGATAAGGTACGCCCGTTATGAAAAACCCTATGAATCAGTTGGCTACCCTCCGCCAGTTTCCTCAATTTGCCGATGTCCCCGATGAGCAGTTAATGTGGTTTGTCGAGCGGGCCGAGTTTCGGGCGTACCCTGAACAAACCACGTTGCAGCCCGCTGGGGGCGATGTGGATTTTCTGACCGTGGTGCTGAAGGGGCGAATCTGGATCGATGGCGGGGCCGACGAACTGGTTATTTACGACGCCCCCGGAATTTTGGGCGTACTCCCTTACTCGCGGTTACGGCAGGTAACCTTCCCGGTCATTGCCGATCCGGGGGCTGAGGCCCTGCATCTTCACCGCGACCACCTGCGCGCTATGACCGGACAGTGTTACGAGCTGACCGAGGTGATGGTGCGCCAAATGACCGACCGTGTGCGCGACTTTACCCGGCAGATTCAGCAGGAAGAGAAAATGGCTTCGTTGGGCCGGCTGTCGGCGGGATTGGCTCATGAACTGAATAATCCGGTTTCGGCCGTGGTGCGTGCTGCCGACACACTCAGTGAGCAAATGAAGGCAACCCCTGAGCGGTTCAAATCACTGATGGCTATTCAATTGCCTGCCGATCAGATTGAAAGTGTGGTTCAGATTATATTCCAGCGGCTGCAGCAGAAACCTCCTACCCTGACTATGCTGGAGCGCAATGCACTGGAAGACGAGCTGACCGATTGGCTCGACGACCGCAACGTGACCAACGCCGGTGATTTGATTGACTCGCTTGTTCAGTTTGGCTTTAACACGACCGATCTGGACGAAATTGGCCGTCAGATTCCGCCCGAAAGCCTGTCGGCGGTGCTTGGTTGGGTGGTCAATACGCTCGAAACCGAAAAGCTGGTGCGCAACATCGGCGAGGCTTCCCGACGGATTGCCACGCTGGTGAAAAGCATTAAGTCGTACACCCACATGGACCGGGGCGAGGGCCGCGAAGAAGTCCGGCTGGAGGAGGGAATCGGGAACACACTGACGCTGCTCAATCACAAGCTCAGAGCGAAGCAAATTGCCGTTACGCTCGCCATCCCCGACGATTTGCCGACGATCTGCGGTTGGCCGGGCGAGCTGAATCAGGTCTGGACTAACCTCATCGACAACGCCATTGACGCCATGCCCGAGGGCGGGCAGCTGCAAATCAGCGCCGAACTCGATACCCGCGCCGATGGCTCCGCTTTTGTGTACACTCACGTCACCGACACCGGCGCGGGCATTCCCGACGAGATTCAACCGAAAATTTTTGACCCTTTTTTCACTACCAAAGCCATCGGGCAAGGCAGCGGTCTGGGGCTCGATATTGTACGCGGTATTGTGCGGCACCATCGGGGAAGCATCAGGGTGGAGTCGGAACCGGGCCGAACCGAGTTTATTGTTTGTTTACCAATTTAGAGAGTGAACGACCGCCCAGCTGATGACTTCTTCACGGCTCACACCCTTTCGCTCTCTCACGCTTTCACTCTGTAGGTTTCTATGCGACTCCCTATTATTTTGGCCATCGACGACGATGAGCAAGTGCTCGAAGCCGTTCGGCGTGATCTGCGGCAGCAATACCGGCAGCAGTACCGAATTATGGCAACCACGTCGGCGCAGGAGGCTCTCGACTCGTTGCCGGGTTTACAGCGTAAGGGCGACGAGGTGGCCTTATTTTTGTCGGATCAGCGAATGCCCGAAATGGCAGGTGTTGATTTTCTGAAACAGGCACGGACCCTATTTCCCAATGCCAGGCGGGTGCTTATAACGGCTTATTCTGATACTGAAGCCGCTATCCGGGCTATCAACGAGGTTCAGCTCGATTACTACATTACCAAGCCCTGGGACCCACCCGAAGAAAAACTATTTCCAATTCTCGATGAATTGCTCACCGACTGGCGCTCCAACTACCGACCTCCGTTTGAAGGGCTCCGGCTGATTGGGTACCAGTTTTCGCCGTTGTCGCATGAGCTAAAGGATTTTCTGGCGGGCAACCTGTTTCCGTACCAATGGCTCGATGTGGAGACTAACCCCGACGCCCAGAAACTGCTTCAGGTACATGCCCTGACGCCTGCCGATTTGCCCGTGGTGCTTGTTGATGAGCAACACGTTCTCAAACGACCCACGTTGGTTGAACTGGGCGAAAAAATTGGGCTCAACCCGAAGGCGTCGCGGGCGTTATACGATTTGGCCATTATCGGGGCAGGCCCCGCCGGGCTGGCTGCGGCTGTGTACGGCGGTTCGGAAGGGCTAAAAACCATTCTGATCGACAAGCGGGCGCCCGGTGGACAGGCGGGTACCAGTTCGCGGATTGAAAACTATCTGGGGTTTCCGAACGGACTCAGCGGGGCCGAGCTCACCCGACGGGCCATATCACAAGCCCAACGGTTTGGGGTGGAGTTTCTGGCTCCGCAGGAGGTGGTCTCGATAAAGTCGGAGGGGCAATACAAGCGGATTCACATGGCCGATGAGAGCGAGGTAGTGGCCCGGTCGATACTGCTGAGTACCGGCGTATCGTACCGAAAGCTGGAAAACGAAAGCCTCGACAAGTTTAGCGGAGCTGGGGTTTATTACGGAGCCGCTACCACCGAAGCCTACGCGTTTAAAGGGCAGCCGGTGTATGTGGTGGGCGGGGGCAACTCGGCTGGGCAGGGAGCCATGTACCTGTCGCGGATGGCCTCTGAAGTGTTTATCTGCGTTCGGCGGCCCGACCTGACCGACACCATGTCACAATACCTCATCGAGCAGATTGACAATACACCCAACATCACAGTTTTGCCGTTTACGGAAGTGGTTGAGGGCGTAGGCGATGAAAAACTGGAATGCCTGATTCTGGAAAATATTCAGACCCAAAACCGTCAGACGGTACCGGCGGCCGCCCTGTTTATCTTCATCGGGGCCAAACCCCTCACCGACTGGATTGAGCTGGATATTCTGAAAGACGAAAAAGGATTTATTGCCACCGGCCGTGACCTTGGGCGCTTTGCTGAATACCGGACGGTTTGGAAACAAACGCGTGAGCCGTATTCGCTCGAAACCTGTAGCCCCGGCATTTTTGCGGCTGGCGATGTGCGGGCGGGGGCCATGAATCGGGTTGCTTCGGCCGTAGGCGAGGGCGCTATGGCGGTAAGCTTCGTGCATAAATATCTGGCCGAGAGCTGATACGCCCTCGGCCAGACGATGGTGTTTTTCGGAAAGACTACGCGTTACGCAATGCCTAATTACTCAGCCGCTTCAGATGCTCTTCCAGCTGCTGCACGTCGTGGAAAAGTACGTCGCGGGCTTTGCTGCCCGTAAATGGCCCCACAATACCGGCGGCTTCGAGCTGATCGACAATGCGCCCGGCCCGGTTGTAGCCCAGCTTGAGTCGGCGCTGAATAAGTGAGGTGCTACCCTGCTGATGAAGCACAACCATGCGGGCGGCTTCTTCAAACATCGGGTCGCGGTTTTCGAGGTCCACTTCGCGTTCATCGTCGGAACTCCCCCCGTCGTCGCCCACAAATTCAGGCAGGAAATAGGCATCGTCGTAACCACGCTGATTACCGACAAAGTCGCAGACCTCTTCGATCTCGTTGGTGTCAACAAACGGACACTGCAACCGGATAATATCGGAGTTTGACGACAGCAACATGTCGCCCATGCCTACCAGTTGTTCGGCACCCCCGGCGTCCAGAATCGTGCGCGAATCAATTTTGGAGGTCACTTTAAACGACAACCGGGCCGGGAAGTTGGCTTTGATCAAACCCGTAATCACGTTGACCGAAGGCCGCTGAGTAGCCACCACCAGGTGAATACCAATGGCCCGCGCCAACTGGGCAAGCCGGGCAATGGGTTGCTCCACTTCTTTGCCGGCCGTCATCATCAGGTCGGCCAACTCATCGATCACCAGGACGATGTACGGCAGGAACCGATGCCCCTTTTCGGGATTGAGCCGACGGTTGACAAACTTGACGTTGTACTCTTTCAGGTTCCGGCAGTTGGCATCTTTGAGCAGGTTGTACCGGTTATCCATCTCGATACAAAGCGAGTTGAGCGTATTCACCACCTTTTTGGTATCGGTGATGATAGCCTCGTCGGTATCGGGTAGTTTGGCCAGAAAATGCCGCTCGATTCGGTTAAACAAGGTGAGTTCCACCTTCTTCGGGTCCACCAGAACAAACTTGAGCTGAGCCGGGTGCTTCTTGTAAATCAGCGAGGTCAGCAGCACGTTTAAACCTACCGACTTTCCCTGACCCGTTGCCCCGGCCATGAGCAGGTGGGGCATTTTGGCCAGATCGGCGAGGTAAATCTCGTTCGAAATCGTTTTGCCCAGCACAATGGGCAGGTCCATATTGGCCTTGGTAAACTTCTCGCTCGTGAGCACCGACCGGATCGAGACCATCTCCCGGTTCTTATTCGGCACCTCAATCCCGATGGTGCCTTTGCCAGGCATAGGGGCAATAATCCGAATCCCCAGCGCGGCCAGGCTCAGGGCAATGTCGTCTTCGAGGTTCTTAATCTTGGAAATTCGCACCCCATCGGCCGGAATAATCTCGTACAGCGTGACCGTAGGCCCTACTTCGGCAAAGATTTTCTTGATGCCGATGCCAAACTTAAGGAGCGTATCCTCAATCTTGTTTTTGTTTTCTTCCAGCTCCACTTCCGATACCTGCGCCTTGCCCTTGTTGGGGTAATCGGTCAGTAGCTCGGCCGTTGGGTATTGGTAACTGGGCAGATCGAGCGTAGGGTCATAGAGACCATGAGTAGCCACCAGATCGATCTCTTCCTCGGCTACATCGACATCAAATACCGGGGCCGTGGCAGGAGGTTCCTCACCGGTTTCGGTATTGTTTTTCACAATCAGGGTAGTGCCTACCGAAGCTACAGCCGACGTTACCGGTTCGGGCTGGGTACGGAGTGATTCTGGTTCGGGTTCAGGCTCTGTGTACGCGGGCTGAACCGGTTCGGGGCGGATTGGCCCAGCCGGAGTTTCGTCGGGTACAACCGGGGCACTCGCACGGGGAACATTGGTCGTGGTGGGCCGGGCCGGTTCCTCGTCTTCGTCGTTTTCATCCTCATCGTATTCGTCCAACGTACCATCGGTGCCCGATTCAGGCGATGGTGAACCTTGCCCTAGGGTACGCAGCCACGGCAACGATGTGACGTTGAAGAAAAAGACAATAAACAGAAAAAGCAGGAAGACAATGATGGCCAGGCTACCCCAGCCAAGGAGGCTCTGCAAGAGGGCATTCAGCTCGTAGCCAATACCCCCGCACCAAACGCTACCCTCGGCAACTGAGTCGGTGGCCAACACAAAATACCCGCTAAACAGGCTAACCCACAGCATCCCAAATAAGGTGGCTTTGGTGGTGCGGGCCAGCGGCAGTGGCTCGGCATTAAACGCCAGTTTATAGCCCGACAGAAAAACAATTACCGGTAAGCCAAGGGCCCCAATCCCAAACCAGCGAAAAATAAAAACGTGGCCGATATGAGCGCCCAGAAGCCCCAGCCAGTTTTTGGCTTCCTGCCCGTTGGTACGCACCGAGACATCGAGAGCGGCATCAACCACGCTCTGATCGTCGGTGCCGTTGAACAGGTACGATACAAAGGCAACCAACAAACCCACCGCAACCAGCATCATAAAAACGCCTAAGGTGAGCGTTGAACGTTGGTCGGTGAGCCATCGGTCGAGCGCAGCGGCCCAGTCGAACGAGGGTTCGCTGGCGGTGGCTGTCTGAGACCGTCGGCGGTTGGCAGGCTGTCGGGGAGAGGCAGTAGACTGGGCCATGATGGGTTAGAAAGGTGGCTTCAGAAGTAAATTTCCGCGTTTTTACGGAGATGCCGAATGGCTAACGCAAAAAATCCCGAATGATTGCCGCAAATCGCTTCATGGTCAGCCCCGAAACGATTCATCGCGGAGTAATCCCTCGCAAATTCGTTTGGCCATTCCCGGCCCTTCGTAAATGAATCCGGTGTATACCTGTACGAGCGTAGCACCTGCCCGCAATTTTTCGAGGGCGTCCTGAGCGGTAAAAATGCCGCCCACCCCAATTATCGGGAAAGCCCCGCCCGATTTCTGATGCAGATAGCGGATTACCTCGGTGGCGCGTTCGCGTACGGGCCGCCCACTTACCCCGCCAGCTCCCATCTCGGCAACCGTGTTGGCAGGCGTACGTAGCCCCTCGCGGCTAATAGTAGTATTAGTGGCAATAACCCCGGCGATCTGGGTTTCGGTTACGATAGCCACAATATCGTCGAGCTGAGAGTCTGTAAGGTCCGGGGCAATTTTGAGCAGAATAGGTTTCGGGGTTACGCTGCTGCGGGTAGCTATGGTCTCGTTTTCCTGCTGTAGGGCCTGAAGCAGGCGAGTCAGCGGTTCACGCTCCTGCAAGTCACGCAGGCCGGGCGTATTGGGCGAACTCACGTTGACTACGAAATAATCGACCACGTCGAATAGCTCACGGAAACTGATGAGATAATCGTCCAGGGCGCTCTCGTTCGGGGTATCCTTGTTTTTGCCAATGTTACCACCCACAATGAGGCCCGCCGGCCGGTTGCGGAGCCGACCCGCTGCCGGTCCTGCTCCCTTGTTGTTAAAACCCATCCGGTTTATGAGCCCACCATCGGCTTTGAGCCGAAAGAGCCGGGGCTGTGGGTTGCCCGGTTGCGGGCGGGGCGTAACCGTTCCGATTTCGATAAAGCCGAAGCCAAGGGCGTTCAGCTCGGGTACCAGTTCGGCGTTTTTGTCGAAACCGGCTGCCATACCCACCGGATTCGGAAAATCGATACCAAACACGGTGCGCCGTAAACGCGGGTCATTCACCGTGTACAGCGAGCGGGCCAAACCGCGCATACCCGGTATGGACAGAATGAGTTTGAGGGCAGAGGTGGCAAAATGATGAACAGCCTCGGCATCGAAGCGAAACAGAAGGGGCAGAACCAAACGCTTGTACATGCCGCAAAGGTACGGGCTAAATGCCAGACCGTAGAAACAGCAGAGAGGCTAAGCCGGGTAAATTGCACAACAGTGTGCACACAACCGGTGTTACGGCCTACCCGAACAAACCCGACGATAGGTAGCGGTCGCCCCGGTCGCAAATGATGCACACAACCGTGCCATGGTCCAGTTCCTCCAGGAGCTGCAAGGCGGCCCAAACGGCTCCTCCGCTGCTCATACCTGCAAAAACGCCTTCTTCCTGCGCCAACCGACGGGTGGTAGCTACGGCGTCGGCCTCGGAGACTTCAATGATTCGATCGACGCGCTGCGGTTCGAAAATCTGCGGCAGGTACTCAACCGGCCATTTCCGAATCCCCGGAATCGACGAGCCATCGGTCGGTTGGCAACCCACAATCTGAATAGCCGGGTTTTGTTCTTTGAGATAGCGTGAAGTACCCATGATGGTACCCGTCGTGCCCATTGATGATACAAAGTGGGTCACCTCCCCGTTGGTATCGCGCCAGATTTCGGGTCCGGTAGTGCGGTAGTGTGCCAGATAATTGTCGGGGTTGGCAAACTGATTGAGCATCAGAAAACCACCTTTCTGTACCTGCTCTTCGGCGTAGTCGCGGGCACTCTCGATGGTTTCGGTCAGGGTTACGGTGGCCCCAAAGGCTTCCATCGTCAGCACGCGCTCACGGGTCGAGTTTTTGGGCATGGCCAGTTCGATCTCGACGTCAAACAGCCGGGCAATCATGGCCAGAGCAATGCCCGTATTACCGCTTGTGGCCTCAATGAGTCGGGTTCCCGGTTTCAGTTCGCCCCGGTCAATGGCTCCCTTGATCATGCTGTAGGCTGCCCGGTCTTTAACGCTGCCGCCGGGGTTATGCCCTTCCAGTTTGCCCAGTAACCGAACGTGGCGGTGTGGGCGGGCGGGCGTGGCGGTTAAGCGGTTGAGTTCGACAAGAGGAGTGTTACCGACAAGATCAAGTAGAGAGGCCATGTGTATCAAGTTGAACTTTTTTATCAAAGGTTGTGGAAGGTCAATTAGTTCTCAAAACCCGTGAAACCATTGTCTACAGTGGGGATAAACCCGATTTGACTACGTATTTCTACGTGAAATAAAGCCACGTGTAGGTATATAGAACGAAAATTATGATATTTACCATGTCGCCGAAAAGTTACCTTGCCGGTCAAGACTATATCCATCTCATTTAATGAACTCCCAATTTACCACACTCCCGTTGGCATTCAACGAGCTGGAAGCCGTTGCACGTCAACTCCAAATGGCCGAACTTACCTTGCCATTTTGGGGCTATCGCAAGCCCATGCCCATCCATCGCATTGTTCGGTTAGAAGGCGAAGGAAATTACACGCACTTTTACTTCAACGATGGCACTAAACTCATCGTTTCGTTGACGCTCAAACGAATCGAAAGCCGTTTGCCTGCCAACGTATTTGCGCGCTCGCACAAGAAAAATCTCATTAATCTGCTGTATCTAAGGGAGATTCGGCCGAAGCGTCATCCGTACATGGTGGGTCTCTCAAACGGTGACTACGTGGAAGTCTCACGCCGGAAAGCGGCCCAATTTTACCAGCAGGTCGAGACGTTCCAGCAGGAAATGAACCTGTTACGGAATATAGCGGTGGCCTAAACCAATGTGGCTTGCTGATTCGGAGACATCGGCGTTTATACAACGTCGTCGGTATCCGAATCAGCAAGCCACATGTTTAAGGAGCCCGGTTATGAACCCTTCACCACCGGGCTTATCATTCAGCAAAGAGCTTATTTCTTCAACTTCGCCAGTTCCTCTTCTCGCAGGGGCCGACGCAGAATTTTACCCACATTCGACTTGGGCAGTTCGGTTCGGAACTCAATCTGCTTGGGCACTTTGTAAGCGGTAAGGTTCTCGCGGCAATAGCTGATGATCGAGTTTTCGGTCAGGGCTTCGTCTTTTTTAACGACGAAAATCTTAACCGTCTCGCCCGATTTTTCGTTGGGAACTCCCACACAGGCTACCTCCAGCACACCGGGGCATTGGCTGACCACTTCTTCAATCTCGTTGGGGTACACGTTGAAGCCCGACACCAGAATCATATCTTTCTTCCGGTCCACGATTTTGAAATACCCATCGGCACTCATTACACCAATGTCGCCGGTCTTGAACCAGCCATCCTCCAGTACTTTGGCCGATTCGTCGGGCCGGTTGTAGTAGCCCCCGAAAACCTGCGGGCCTTTTGCCCATATTTCGCCGGGTTCGCCCAGAGCAGCCTCAGTGCCGTCTTCTTTCACACACTTCATGTATGTACTTGGCCAGGGGATGCCGATAGTGCCTACCCGGTTTCCTTCTTCCGTAACCGTATTGGAGCATAGCACCGGCGAGGTTTCCGACAGACCGTACCCTTCGGCGGGTTTGTTGCCGGTCAGTTTCTGCCAGCGGTCGGCTACCGACGTTTGCAGGGCCATCCCTCCGGCCGACGTGATGCGCAGTTCGCTAAAGTCGACTTCGTTGATGCGGGGGTGATTCAACAGACCATTGTAGAGCGTGTTGAGGCCTGTAAACGCCGTAATCTTGTATTTCTTCAGGTCGTCGATAAAGGCGTTGAGGTCGCGTGGGTTCGTGATAAGCAGGTTCATGGAGCCACTTTTCAACGAAGCCAGCGCGTTTGTCGTTAACGCATACACGTGATACAGTGGCAGGGCAGCCACAATGATGCCCTTACCGTCGGGAACACCGGCGGGCTTCATCCACTCGTCCTGACAAATCACGTTAGAAATGATGTTTCGGTGCGTCAGGGCGGCTCCTTTCGATACCCCCGTGGTTCCGCCCGTGTACTGCACAAAAGCCAGGTCTGTATTCTTAATTGCAACCGGCTTGAGTGGCTGACGGCTGCCGCGGCTCAGGGCGTCGCCAAACGAAATAGCACCCGGCAGGTTGTAAGCCGGTACCATCTTCTTGACGTATTTGACAACAGCATTGACAATGAGCTTTTTGGGGAAGCCAAGCAGGTCACCTATTTGGGTAACAATAACGTGTTCAATAGCTGTTTGCGACAGGATCTTCTCCAGGTTAGTGGCGAAGTTGGCCAGAATCACGATGGCTTTGGCCCCTGAGTCGTTGAACTGATGCTGCATTTCGCGGGGGGTGTACAGCGGGTTGGTATTGACAACCGTGAGTCCCGCCCGCAGTGCGCCAAACATGGCAATAGGGTATTGCAGCAAGTTGGGCATCTGAATGGCAATGCGGTCGCCTTTTTGCAGTTTCAGGTCGTTCTGAAGGAACGAAGCAAACTGCTGCGAGAGCGTATCCAACTCACTGAACGTGATTTGTTTGCCCATGCAGGCATAAGCAGGTGCTGAACTAAACTTCTTTACTCCTTCCTCAATTAAAGCGGCAATTGATGTGTATGAGTCTGGATTAATATCGTGAGGTACACCCGGTGGATAATGGGCTAACCAGGGCCGGGTTTGGGTGGGTGTTTGTGATTCCATGTAACGATTGGTTGTACGTTTTAAAGCAAAAATAAGAAATAAGCAACAAGTACCCCTATAAAGCCCTCACGAAACCGATTTGTTTGGGGCAAAGAAAAAGCCCGGCAGAGCATGCGCTCTGTCGGGCTTTTGTGGTGGTGCTCCCGAAGGGATTCGAACCCCTATCGATGGTACCGGAAACCATAATTCTATCCATTGAACTACGGGAGCCTATCCGAACAGCTTTATGGGCTGTTTCGGGATGCAAAAATAATGAATAATGAATACTGAGCAATGGTTAAACGCATTTCTGTGTGCAAAATCTTCTCGAAATGGGGTAGCCAGACGAGCTAAGTAACGCAGCCTAGAGATAGTCGGCTCATTTAGAGCAACTTCATCGTTTCGAAATCACCAACGTGTTTGAGGTACAGAAAATGAATGAGCAACCCGTTTACGTTATTGATCAACTGATGCGCTTCGGGGAGGGTAGTTACTACGGTTGTGATGCGTTCAAACTCCGAATCGTTGGTCATGCGCTGATGGTGAAACCCCATGATTTGCTCGCGCGACATGCGTTTTTCGACGAAAAAGTAATGCATGGCTTCGTCGCTTGTGCCGGTACTTGGGTACCAAAGACGCGGATTCAGCTTGGTTAGCTCGTTCGGGGCGATGCTCAGACCAATCTCCTCCCCTACTTCGCGGGCGGCCACATCGGTTGGGTTATCGTCGGCATCGACCATGCCGGCCGGGTGTTCGTACGTCTGCGAACCATCCGAGATACGCCGTTGCCGTACCAGCACTACAAATTTTTCTTCGGTCTGCTCGTCAATCAGGCACACCAGCACCGAGGCCGCGTGGCCTTTCAGAAAACAGACCGGTGGAATCTTGTCGCCCTCGGGGGTATCGGCATCCAGTTCGAGCATGGCAAACAACACTTCGCCATTATGCCGCCGACGGATGAAGTGGTCTTTAACACCGTTGACCGTAAGCCCGTTGGCAATTAGTTGACTTTTCCAGAACCGAAACTTGGGGGCATCTTCCAGTTTTTCCATGATTTGGGCTTTTAATATGTTGGCTGAATTGAATGTATATTGAGTAATGTAAAATGTATAGTGAAGGTGCTGATTATCAGAAAGTAAATCAGTTGTTCAGTTTACGGGATACATTCACGTTCAGGCAATCAGTAAACAATGAAGCACGAAGAACACACAAAATCGGGAATCCTGCGTGGCCTTCGTGCTTTCTAGTGAACAGAACTTATTTTACAGTGCCAGTGGGCTCGCCAACGTAGCGTTCAAAAAACTCATAAATCCGCAGAATCCGGTCGATACGCTGCCGCACATTACCCGACCGGCTCAGCTCGTGTGTGCCGCCGGGCATCCGTACATACTCAACCGGCCGACCCAGCACCTTGAGGCTCTTCATCATCATCTCGCTCTGAATAACGCCTGTTCGGAGATCATTTTCGCCATGTTTGATGAGCAGCGGGGTACGAATATTCTCGACAAACGAATACGGTGAGTTGGCGTCAAGTATTTTCTGGGTTTCGGGTTGCCAGGGGTAGCCACCGAAGTAATTGGGTACCAGCCGCCAGGCGTTGCCCTCGCCCATAAACGTGGTAAGGTCGTACACACCCCGTTGGGCAAAGGCCGCTTTGAACCGGTTGTCATGAGCCACAATCCAGGCCGTCAGGTAGCCCGCGTACGAGCCGCCGGTAATTACCTGCCGCTCCGTATCGACCCAGGGCTCTTTGGCGGCAGCGGTGGCTGCGGCCAGTACGTCCTCAGCCGGGCCAGTGCCCCAGTCTTTCACATTACCCCGCAAAAAGGCCTCACCATATCCGCCCGACCCGCGTGGGTTGGCGTACACAACCCCGTAGCCCTGCGCACACATGTACTGAAACTCGTGCCACATCGATCCTTCGCCCGGCCCCCACATGGCCGAGGGGCCGCCGTGCATGTTTAGCAGGAGTGGGTACTTTTTGGTGTCGCCGGTTGAGCCACTCGCGATGGCGGTAGGCTTCATAATCCAGTAGTCGACGGCCTGCCCTTTTGAGTTGGTGTATACCCGCTTTTCGGGGAAACTGAGCGCCTTTTGCTCCACCCAGGCGTTGTGACCTGTCAGAACAACCGGGTTTTTAGCATCGGCATCAGCCATTACCAGCTCCGAGGGGTTGGCTACCTCGGTCAGAGCCATCACCACCCGGCCCGGCGCGGCATCGAAACTGCTTACCCCTTTCTCAAATGGGGTGAGTTGCGTAATCTCTTTGGTGGTGGGGTTGAGCCGATACAACGGAAAACCACCGTTCGACGGAGCTGTAAAATACAGGGCCGTTGCCGTTGTGGTAGCCCGGCGACCCCGTGTTACTACGGGAAGAGTTGCCCAGCTAAAGTTACCCGCCGAGCGGTCGAACGGAATCAGCTGAGTACCCGACACCGTTGTGCCGTTGAGCGTGGCAAGGCCCATCTGCCCCACGTTGACCCCCTCGGTGGGGCTGCTTAAAAAAGCCATCTGTGTGCCATCGGGCGAGAGTTCGGGCGAAAAATAGCTGCGTCCCTCCTGCCCCATCAACACCGTGGGCCGACTTTTGCCGTCGGCAGCAATTACCACAATGGCGTTGGCCTGCTCGCGGTCGGGATGCTTGAGGGTGTCGCGCTTCGTAACGGCCACAATCTGCTGCCCATTGGGAAACCAACCCGCTGAGTTGAACGAATAAAAGCCACGGGTAATAGGCCGGGCCGGTGTCCGTTCGGCCGGGGCACCTTCGCGTACATCCACAAGGTACAGGTGTGTAAAGCTCATGTCGGGCTCGGTGGTTGCCTCCCCCTGAAAGTTGAGCCGCGTAATTACCTTGGCTTTTTTGTCGTCGACATCTTTTTGCAGATACGCCCGAATTTCAGCCAGCGAACCATCGGGGTTTGCCTTAATGGTTTTGTTGGGCTTCACAAAGTCGTTGTTGGCAAAGCCGGGCTTCTCCAGCGACCACGACGGGGTGCGCAGGCCGGGGTTGAGTAGGGTATCGTTGAGCATTTCGGCAAATGATACCCCGGCTTCAAACAGAATTTGCTTGCCATTGGGCGACCAGCTTGGGTTGTTGGCACCGTACTTACTATCGGTGAGCTGATAGGCTTCACCGCCGTCGAGGGGCATCACAAACACCTGCGATTTACCCTTCACCGTCCGTACAAAGGCCAGTCGGCTACCATCGGGCGACCAACTCGGCTGCCGGGCGCTTTCGGTGCCGCGCGTGAGCGCTTTGGCATCGCCTGCTTTCAAGTTTGTCAGGTAAATGTGGGTTCGGTACTCGTAATCACCCGTGCGGGCATCGGCTGCCTGCTCGGCGGTTGGCTCGATAGTAGTGAGTGTGTAAATCGCCCGGTTGCCGTCGGGCGAAAGCGTAATGCCACCAACCTGTTTGATACGGGTCAGGTCGGTAGCGACAATTTTCTGCTTCTGGGCAAAAACAACCGCAGGAAACAAAAGCAAGAAGAGAAATCTAAAGCGCATAGCGATGAAGGGAGTTTGGTAAAGACGTCATCTTGTTTGGCAAGCCGACATCTTTGGGAAACAAGAAAAGACGACACCTCTCGAAACCAGATGTCATCCGGGGTTTAAAATTTACGATGAATTTGCTCAAGAAACCGGGCTGTCCGTTGCCGCATTTCCGACACTGACCCTGTGAAGTTGTTGTGCATCATGCTGAACAAAAGTACCCGGCCTTTTCGGGTGACAAGATAGCCGCTAAGGTTGTAAACCCCACTCATAGAGCCCGATTTGGCGAAGATGAACGGCTTATCGGTTTTGTAAAGACCTCGTAATGTACCCGACTGACCGGCTGCGGGCAGCAAGGCAAACAAACGCGCCTGGGGAACGGTGGCCTGAAGCTGCCGGAGCAACCCAATGAGACTATTGGGGCTAAACAGATTGTAGCGCGAGAGCCCCGACCCATCGACCCAACGAATGTCGCTGCGTTTGCCAAAAGCGACTGAGTCGGTCAGGGCGATAATCCGGCGGGGGGTGAGCAGGGTGTCGCCCAGTTGGGCTGAGGCCATGAGTAAAATTTGTTCAGCCAGGGTATTATCGCTGATTTGCAACATCCGTTTGTACAACGAATCGGTCGGGGTACTGCCGCTCAACAGCAGAGCTGATCGGGGCTGGGCTGTCTTGACCACCCCAACCGGCCGGTTTAGCTGTTGGCTCAGGAGCTGGGCCGCCAATTCGGGCGACCACCGAAAGGGTACGTCCTGACGAGATAGTTTACCAACCGGGGGCCGCACAAATTGGTTGCGGATTTCGTCGCGCCGGGCCCCGCGTAGTGGCGGTGTTGGCGGAGCCAGCACGGTGCTATCAGCAAACAAAGCGGGTTGAACCGTAAAGTCGGGCCGTCGGTCGGGAAAGCTGAACCGGGCAAAATTGCCGTATAGTGGCAGTGGAGCCAGTTCGCACGAATAATCATCGTTGTAGTCGTCCCAGGCCCAGCCCGCGCCAAACCGGGGTCCGGTGTAATTGGCCGCCGAAAAAAACAATCGCTCCGGCCGACTTCTCAGAAACCGGATAGCCGCCGAGTCGGGCAGGTCGGGATGGAGGAGCAAGGGGTTGCCGGTTCCCCAGAAAATAAGCGAGTCGCCCCGAATCACGTACCGCAGGGCGGGTAGCGAATCGGGCAGGTGAAGTAGTCCAGCATAGAAACTCACCAGTTTGGTGTTCGAGGCCGGTACAAAGGGCTTGTCGGCATTGTGCGCTACGAGTGTTTTTTGCCCAGCGGGGTCATACAGAGCAAAGCCGGTAAAATGATCGGTAAACTGCCCGTTGGTGCGGAGGTCGCGGGTCAGTTGGCGGGTCGGCGAGCAACCGGTCAGGAGCAGACAAACCGACAGAAACAGAAAGACGAAGCGCATAAAAAAAGCCGTTGGCTGACGTTCTGCAAACGTACAGCCAACGGCCTGAAAAGACACCCTTTCGAGACAAAAGAAAGACCTTGCTACCCCATTTACCGGGTAATCATGATCTTTTTGGTTTCGGTAGTATCGCCAACTTTGAGTTGCAACAGGTAGAGACCCGTGGGCAACTGCGTCAGGTCGATGGGCTCATTGATGGTGGTGCCCCGCACGGGCAACGCGATTGTCCGCAGGGTTTGGCCCATCGGGCTGGTTACGGTAAGGCCGGCTTCGGTGGCTGCCCTGGCGAGTTTGGCCTCTACCCGAATAGAGCCGTTGCTCGATGGGTTGGGGTACACCGTAAACTGCACCGACCTGGTGGGTTCGGTAGCCAAAATGGGCGGTGGGGGCGGTACCTGAATCTGAAGGTTATCAATGGCCCAGCCCCAGCCATACGAAAGCTGATCGGCGTAGAGTCGGAACCGAATCAGGACCACATCATTTGGCCGGAACAGGCCCGTTTCGAGCATTCGGATTTCACGCTGCTTGAACAACGTGGGTGTACCCGGAGCGCTGGAGTTAATATCGGGGCTTACGCCACTCAGGCTATTATTCCAGGTCCGGTTCCAGTCGTTATTGTCGCGGGCGTCGTAACCTTCAATCATAGGTTGCCAGGTGCGCCCGCCATCTTTCGAGCCTTCTACAATCACATAGTCGAAAAAGCCCGGATCGCCGTAGCGAGTACCTGTCTCGCCGGGTTCAATCAGAGCAATTTCGCTGAACCGGATGGTGGCACTGTCAGGGTTTGCTTTGAGCCGAATGGGGGCCAGCAGTACGGCCGAGGTATTGTTTTCAAAATCGTAGGTATTACCGTTGCGGTACGGGTGTTCCGATTGCAGCATCGGGCTCTGGAAACCCGACGGCTGCCCAACCGTAAAGCCATTGGTGACAAAATCGGCGGCCGAGGCAACCGGGTCAGCAAATGAGGTGCTGTAACTGGTTCGGGCGGTTGCTTGCGGGGCTACTACAGCAATATCGTAGAAACCCTGTGCCGGAAATACCACCCGGTTTCGGGCGCGGGCGCTGTCGATAGCCACTACCCGGTACTGAATGCGGCTACCGGCTGTGAGCGAACCCGCCGGGAACCGAAGCCGGGCCATGTACACACTATCGACCAGCGCCTGACCATCGGTAAGCTCCCGAATTTGTTCGGTGTACCGCATGGGGGCTGGCGTCTGGTTTACCCCGTTAATCTGGTACTCGACATAAGCCGTATCGACGCCGGTAAGCCGATCATCGCGGATAATGGCGCTCACGTTCAGCGTGTCAGTACTCGTAAACACGTAGTAATTGTTGGTGCCGGCTACGGTAGTGGCCGTAGGCGATGTAAACAGGCCATTGGTGCGCAGACCCAGCTGGGCAATGGTTGGCGGTACATTATCGGGGCCGAGGGTAGCTCCGTAAATAAACTGCTGACCTGTTGACGACAGTTTGCCGGGGCTGGTGAATGTGCGGCCCGATGCATCCTGCACCTGAAAATAGTAGCCAATCCGACCCGTAGCCTGACTGGCCGGAATCGTGAAGCTGTACCGATTGGTTGTGCCTGGTATCAGGGTGGGCGTTACGGCTGAGTAGCTCGCTACGTTGGCGGTTGCGGCTCCGCGCCCAATAAAAAGCCGTACTGAGTTGGCAACCAGCGTAGTGTCGCTGAAAACATCGAAGGTTAGCGTACGATCTGTTACCTCTTCACTGTCGCGCAGGGGCGTTTCGTGAATAATGGAGGTGGTTTTCCACTCCATATCTTCAAACATAGCCAGGGTAAGCGGGCCGGGGTTGAAGTTGGCCACACCGTTGCTGGCTTCGGGCGTCATAAGCTCGTTGATGCTCCCGTCGGGGTAAGTGCGCTCGTCGAGGTGCGAGGTGCTCGAACCGGGCTGGAAGGTTGAGGGCGCGTACAGGCGGGCTTTCTGACCGGTTTTCTGTTGCAGAATGGGACCGTTGAAAAACAGGTTATCGCCCACAAACTGGTTGTACAGCGCGGCCGAGTTATCCGGGAAGATTGTCTCGTTAATTAGCTTTTGGCCCTGACCATTTTCCACGAATGCATCAAACACGAACGTGAAAATGCTGGCCGTGTTGTTGTTACCCACGCTGCGGCCGCTCACAAACCCAAGTCCGTGACCAATCTCGTGCAGCACCACCGTTACAAAGTCGAGCTGCGTAGGGCCGGGTTTGCCGTCGGTGCCCAGATACCAGTTAACCTGACTATTGAAACTGGCCCCAATATCAGGAGCGGTACCGTTCAATTCACGCCGGGCAATTTTCTCCGCCAGTGCAATGGGGTAAAATGCGTCGGTTTTCTGGGTGGGGCCGTACAGTCGGTAATAATCGCTTGGGCTGGCCTGCCCCAACGTCACGCGGTTGCGGCTGGGTGAACCCAGGTTGGTCCAGTTGGCCGTCATCCGAATCGGGATGGGTGATTTAATGACCGACTGCCAGATATCGACCGCCAACTGAAAGGCGGCCCGGGCATTGTCGGGGAAACCGTTGTAGGTTACAATAAATGTCGACGACTGGGGAGCTGCTGTGCGGGCGTTGCGGGCCTTCAGAAAAGCCTCGGGGGCGGGGAGTGAATAGAAATTGGTGTTATCTAATCGGGCGAAACAGGTGGTGCTGACTGGTTTGTCCAGGCGCGTCTGCATCGCAAATTGCTGATAAGCCGAACGGGGGGCTGTTTTTTGGCCCCAGGCCGAACTCATCACGAGCCACAGACCCAGAACGGTCAGCAGCCGGGCGGCAAACAGAAATCGCATGTGAAGATACCGTAAAGAGTGAAAGCAAATACAGACAGAGTGATTTGGTAAGGTAACGACAAAACCGGGTTTGTGGTATGCAGCAGGCCACCCGGTGGGGTCAGGAGCCCTTCAATACCAAAGATACCGAATTGAGGCAGTATCGCAAGCCGGTTGGTGGCGGGCCATCATCGAATACGTGACCCAGATGGGCATCGCACACATTACACAGCACCTCTACCCGATACATGCCGTAGCTGTAGTCCTTTTCGAACCGGATTCGGTCGGCTGCGAGGGGTTCGGTAAAGCTGGGCCAGCCCGTGCCTGAGTCAAACTTGTGCGTCGATTCGAAGAGCTCCGTGCCGCAGCACACGCAGGCGTAGGTGCCGGGGTCCTTGCTCTCGCAATAAGCGCCCGTAAACGGTCGTTCGGTACCTTTCTGGCGGGCTACCCGGTACTGTTCGGGCGTCAGCTGGGCGCGCCACTCTTCGTCGGACTTGATTACTTTCTCAATCATGTGTAAGACTCGTTAAGCACGCTCTCTGCCTGTACGTGGGCCAGCCGGTGAGCGTTGCGGTTATTGATAGAAAAACAATTCATGGGCTCAATTGTCTGCTTCTGGCGTAAATTTGTACCGTAAGAGGCTGCTACTGCATGACGCCACACGACATTTTACGGCAATATTGGGGTTACTCAGCCTTCCGGCCGTTGCAGGAAGACATCGTCAATACGGTGCTGGCCGGGCACGACACGCTGGTGCTTATGCCTACCGGCGGGGGAAAATCGCTTTGCTATCAGGTACCTACACTGGTCATGGAGGGTGTTTGCATCGTAGTAACGCCCCTTATTGCCCTCATGAAAGATCAGGTGGAGCAACTCAAACGCCGGAACATACCAGCCGCGGCTATTTTTTCGGGTATGCACTGGCGCGAGATCGACGCTACCCTCGACAACTGTATCTACGGCAATACCAAGTTTTTGTATGTTTCGCCGGAGCGTCTGCAAACCGAAATTGTGATTGAGCGCGCCCGGAAGATGAACATTTGTCTCATCGCCGTCGACGAAGCGCACTGCATTTCGGCCTGGGGCTACGATTTTCGGCCGCCTTACCTCAAAATTGCCGATTTCCGCGCCTTGTTGCCCAAGCCCGTGTCGCTCATTGCCCTCACGGCCTCGGCTACACCCGAAGTACAGGCCGATATTCAGGCCCGGCTGGCGATGCAAAACCCCCACGTGTTTCGGCAGACGTTTGCGCGGCCCAACCTCTCCTACTCGGCTCTGCCCGAAGCCGAAAAGGAATCGCGGCTGCTTCGAATATTGGGCAATGTGCCCGGCAGCGCGGTGGTGTACGTGCGTAGCCGCCGACAAACGCAGCAGGTGGCCGAATTTCTGTATCGGAACGGGGTGTCGGCCGATTTTTACCATGCTGGCCTTACTACCCAGCAACGCGACGCCAAACAGAGTGCCTGGATCAATAATCAGATTCGGGTGATTGTGGCAACCAATGCGTTTGGCATGGGTATCGACAAGCCCGATGTGCGGGTGGTGGTGCACCTCGACGTGCCCGATACGCCCGAAGCCTATTATCAGGAGGCCGGCCGGGCGGGGCGCGACGGTAAAAAAGCCTATGCTGTGCTCTTGTACACGCCCGCTGATCTAAGCACCGTAGAGGCCCGTACCGAGCAGCAGTACCCGTCGGTCGAGTTGATTCGGCGCACGTATCAGGCGCTGGCCAACTACACCGCTGTACCCACTGGGGCCGGTCAGTTTGCCAGTTACGACTTCGATATGCACACCTTCGTGACCACTTTTCAGCTGCCCCCGCAGGACACCCACTTTGCTTTGAAGCAACTGGAGCACGAAGGGTTCATTGGCCTGACTGAGAGTTATTTTCGGCCTTCGCGGCTGATGATGAGCGTAAACAATCGGGAGCTGTACGAATTTCAGCTACGGAATCCGCGTTATGAGCCCTTTATTAAGCTGGTGTTGCGGATGTACGGCGGTGAACTGTTTACCGATTTTATGACCATTTCGGAAACGGCCCTCGCCCGCGCGTTCCTGATCGACCAGAAAGAGATTGAGGCTATGTTGCAACAGCTCCACGAGCGCAACGTGCTGATCTACGAAAAACAGAAAGACAAGCCCCAACTGACGTTTCTGACGCCCCGGTTCGATACAAGCCGACTGCCGATTGATACTCAACTCCTCGACGAGCGCAAACAGCGGGCCATGACTAAGGTGCGGGCTATGGTGCGCTACGTGCAAAACGATACCCAGTGCCGAACCCGCCTGCTGCAAGCGTATTTTGGCGAAGAGCCGGGCGAAGCCTGCGGTATCTGCGACAATTGTGTGAAGAAAAAGCCCCGGCCCGAACCTACACAGGCCGTGCGGGAGCAGGTGTGGCAATACGTTCATCAGGCCGACGGGGCTGGGGTATCGCCCCGCCAGTTAGCCGACTATTTTGCCCAGACCAATGCCGATGTGCTGGCTCAGGCGGTGCAGCAAATGCTGGCCGAAGAGGTGTTGCAGTACAATGCCGGTGGCAACCTGACACTCAGAGCCGAGTAAACCTGACGTCAACGGGCAGAGGCCAAATAGGTGAGTGACCATTGGTGGGGTCGTTCGTTCTATAATAGGCTCGATCTGACTAATTTGCGCGTCCAACCGTTTCTGCTGACTTGTTTTGAAAAAATATCTCCTCCTTTTCCTCTTCCCGTTGGTAAGCCCGGCGGCTTTGGCTCAGTACCGTCCCTGGAAATATTGGCAAGATACACCCGGCGCCTGGTCGGTTGCGATACAGGCGGGCGCTACCCGGTATGCAGGCGATATGAGTGAGGAAAAAGACGTACTACGCCGACCCCGGCTTGGGGCTGAGGCTTCGGCTTCGGCGCTGTATCGGTTTGCCGATCGGCTGTCGGCACGGGCCGATGGTCGCCTTTATTTTTTGCAGGGACGCCAGGAGGGTACGCGGGTTTGGTACAACAACCTGTCGTTTGTGTGCCTGAATCCCGAAATCTCGGCGGGTATTCAGGCCGACCTCTTTCCACCCGACCCACGCGAACGCCCTTTCAACCCCTACCTATATGCGGGTCTAGGGCTTACGTATCTGAATACCATGACGGGCTATCTGGGTAAACTCGTTAGTTTGCCGCCCCTGCGTACCGAGGGCGTATCTTACAGCCGCATCCCCCCCGTACTGAAGCTTCAGATCGGGTATCCGGTACGTGTGTGGCTCCGCTACCGGCTGGCGCTGGAGTTTGGCTACACCGTTGTTTTTAGCGATTATCTCGACGACGTGAGCACGGTATATCCAGATTTTAGTGCGCTTGCGCCCATGGGGCAAGCCCTCTCCGACCGGCGGGTTTCAATTGGTTTGCCGCCCAATGAGCCTGGCAATCAGCGGGGTAATAGCATTAAGCGCGACGGGTATTTTTCGCTTTCGCTCCGGCTGACCCGCCTGATGAAAACCGAAGCCGACAGTCGTTACAAGCGGGTAATTGGCTGGTAGTACAGAGGTTCGGCTTCGCGGAATAACAGAGAAGAAGGCAGTTTTGTGTATTTTTGAGCCTTAACACCGTGTTATGCCGTCTCCGTCAATCAATCCAGCCGTTTTCTCAGAGGCACTTCTCAACCAACTCCAGAATACTCAGTACGGCGATCAGCCCGCCGAGTTATACGACCCCATTCGTTACATCATGAACCTGGGCGGTAAACGCCTGCGGCCCCTCATGACCCTGTTGGGCGCTTATCTGTTTACCGACGATTGGCAGAAAGCCGTAAAGCCCGCCCTGGCCGTGGAGGTATTTCACAACTTCACGCTCATGCACGACGACATCATGGATCAGGCTCCGTTGCGTCGGGGGCAGCCTACAGTGCACGAAAAGTGGAATAATAACATCGCCATTCTGTCGGGCGATGTCATGCTGGTGAACGCCTACGAGCTGTTGCTCGATGTGGAAACGCCCATCCTGAAACGGGTTATGAGCCGCTTTAACCGGACGGCCGCTGAGGTGTGCGAAGGGCAACAACTCGACATGAACTTTGAAACGCGCACCGACGTAACCGAGGCCGAGTACATTGAGATGATTAAGCTCAAAACGTCGGTACTGCTCGGTTTTGCTTTGGAGCTGGGTGGTCTGATTGCCCGTGCCGACGATGCCAGCGTGGAGCATCTGCGCGAGGGGGGCATCAATATCGGGATTGGGTTTCAATTGAAAGATGACCTCCTCGATGTGTATGGCGACCCGGCCAAATTTGGTAAGCAGGTAGGGGGCGACATTATTGCCAACAAGAAAACCTTTATGCTGATCGAAGCCCTCGAAAAAGCAGAGGGGGCGCTCAAAACCGAACTGCACAGCTGGCTGAACCGTACCCAGTTCGATAAGGCCGAGAAAGTAAAGGCTGTTACGGAAATTTACGATCAGCTGGGTATTCGGCAGATTGCCGAGGCCCGCATCAGTAGCTATTTCGCTCAGGGGTTTGCTAACTTCGAGCAGGTTTCGGCCGAGCCCGCCCGGAAGGAGTTACTGCTTCAGTTTGCCCATCAGTTGGTGGAGCGCGAGAGTTAAGGTTTTCCTGGTTCGTTTATTTGTTTGTTTGGTACGCTTTCGCCCCGTAGCGAACAGGGGAAACTAACCACTATAAACCGACAAATAAGCGAACCGTCTACACAAACGAACAAAAGCCCTGTGAGTATCACCCTACTAATCATTGTTGTTACGATTGCCATCAGCGTATGGGCCTGGAATAACCATGACCTGATGAACCGCTGGATCATGAACCCCTACCAGGTAGCCCGGCGCGGTCAGTACTATCGGTTGCTCACGTCTGGGTTTCTTCACGCCGACTGGGGACACCTGATTTTCAACATGCTCAGTTTCTATTTTTTCGGAAGCTACATTGAGCAGTTGTTTGCGTTCATGTTCGGTGCATCGTCGGCTATCTGGCTCATCGGGTTTTATCTGGTTGCCATTATCGTGTCTGACCTGCCCACGTTTTTCAAGCACCGGCACAACCCGGGGTATAACTCGTTGGGTGCTTCGGGCGGGGTGTCGGCCATTATTTTCGCGTCGATTCTATTCCGGCCCCTTACCCCGCTGTATCTGATGTTTATACCGATTCCGGTACCGGGCTTTATCTTCGGGATTTTCTATCTGGCCTATTCATTCTACGAATCGCGCCGGGGATACGGTAACGTGAACCACGATGCCCACATCTACGGAGCGCTGTTCGGTATTGTGTTTATGATTGCCACGTTTCCAGGCGTGTTGCCTTCGTTTTTCGAGCAGATCGCCAGTTGGCGGCTTTTCTAAACGCGTATGTGGTCCCTTCTGCGTCAGCCCTACACCGTACTTGAGCCCCCGGCGGTTCAGGTTCGTGTGGCCGGCCTGATCGGGCTGTTTGTGGGGCTATTTCTGGTAGTCTTCCAGCCATTCGGGTTGGCCGAGTGGCAAACCTCCGCGAAGTGGCTCAAGATTAGTGGCTTTGGCCTGGTTTCGTTTGTGCTTACGGCCGTTCACTTCACGCTTTGGCCTACGTTGTTCCCGCGTTTTTTTGCCGAGCAACACTGGACCGTTGGCCGGGCCATCGGCTTTGTGTTGCTGAATCTGTTACAGGTAACGTTCGGAAATTTTTTCTATCTGAACCTCTTCGCGAAATTACCTTTTACGTTGGATAACCTGATTTGGGGTGTTTTGGCGACGCTCGGAGTAGGTGTTTTTCCGGTTACGGGTGTTATTGTGGGTGGGTATATCCGTCGGTTACGAGCGTACCAGAACCTGGCGGCTCAATTACATCCGGTGGGTGTATTGCCCAAAGAGGAAACGTCCGCCCCTCAAACATCCCCGATCCAAACGATTGCCGAACAAGGTTTTGCGTCAGCAACCCTCATCGCCGAAAATGACAAGGATTCGCTGACCCTCTCCCCCATCGACCTGCTCCTGATCGAGTCGAGTGACAACTATTGCACGGTTTATTTTCTGAAAGACGGGCGGGTGCAAAAAGTTCTGCTCCGAAGTAGTCTGAGTCGGCTGGAAAGCCAGCTAAAGCCGTTTTCGAGGCTGGTGCGTTGCCATCGTTCGTATGTGGTCAATCTGGACCGCGTTGAGCGCGTCACGGGCAATGCGCAAGGCTACAAGCTGCACCTGTATGGGGGCGAATTGGAGGTGCCCGTAGCCCGGCGCTATAACGAGACGCTGGTGGCCGGGCTAAAGGGCGATTGACAAACGTCCCTGCTGGCTTTGTCAAATGCCCCTACGTTTGACAAATAGCCCAAAAACTGCCATTAGGCCCTATTTTCTGGCCCTATCGGAAAGCTCCCTGCACCTTTGTGACAACTAATCGCCAACCAAAGTTGTCATGAAAACGCTCGTTTCTATTCTGCTCATCACCCATATTATTGCCGGAAGCCTCGCCCTGTTGCTGGGCCTTGTGGCCATGCTTGCGCAAAAGGGCAGCCGCCTGCACAACCGGGCCGGACGGGTCTACGTCTGGTGTATGACCTACGTAGCTCTGTCGGCCGTTTTGCTTTTTGTGGTGCAGCCCTTCACGATATTTCGGTTGTTCCTGACCGGGGTAGCTGTTTTTAGTTTTTACCTGAGCACCACCGGATACCGGGCCGTTGTGCTGAAACGGGCCGGGCTAAGCCTGGCCGAGCCACCCACCTTCGACCGTTGGCTGACCTACCTCACGTTGCTGGTAAGTATAAGCATGATTTGCTTCGGGGTGTTTCTGATTACTTCCGGCGCGGGCTCGTTTATGCCTATTCTGTTCACGTTCTTTGGCGTGTTTACGCTGGTGTTTGCTTTACAGGACTTACGCCAGTTTGGCAAGCCTACCGAAAAAATGCACTGGTTTTTCGGACATTTCACCCGCATGGGCGGCTCGTATGTTGCAGCCCTTACGGCGTTCATCGTCAACAACAACGCGCGAATGCTCCCTGCCAACGCACCCGACTGGGCGCACTTAGCGGGTTGGATTGTTCCTTCGCTGGTTGGCGGAATGCTGATTGGCCGAACAGTGGCCCATTACAAAAAGAAGTTTGTTGCCAAAGAGACTATGGTGGTCGCTTAGGGCTTGATAGTTAAGCTTAATGTGAGTTATGGATAATACGCACGGCAAAATCCCTGTCCTACAAGTAGTTGCTGACGCAAGGGCCTTCGACAGGCTCAGGCTGACGGGCAGCTCACAAATTTGCGGTCAGCCCAGACCGCGTGCGGTTGAGCCTGTCGAAGGCCCTGGCGTCAGCTATTATGCATAGTTCACGTTAAGCTTATACAAACAGAAAACCCGAACAGCGCGCTGTTCGGGTTTCGGATATACTCTAAAATTTATTAGCGAAGCAAGCTTAAGCGACAACGGCTTCGGCCAGTACCAGCACGCGGTTGCGGAGTACCTCAACTACGCCACCGTCTACGATAAACGTTTGCTGGCCCGATGCTGTCTGAATCGTTACAGGCCCCTTTGCCAGTGTGCTAACTAAGGGAGCGTGGTCGTTCAGTACCTGAAACTGCCCCTCAATACCCGGAAACGTTACGGCCGAAGCCTCGCCGGAGAAAACCTTACGGTCGGGGGTAATGATGTCGAGAGTCATATCTGAAAAGTTTACAGTTTACAGTTTGCGGTTTGTAGTTGCGCGGAGCGGTTTTAATCGCATAGGTCCCCACGGGGAACCGCAACTGTAAACCGTAAACTGTAAACTGACAACTATTTTTATTAAGCAGCTTCTTTCAACAGACGCTCGCCTTTGGCAACGGCATCTTCAATGGTACCTACGAGGTTGAAAGCAGCCTCGGGCAGGTGGTCGTACTGACCATCAATGATGGCGTTGAACCCTTTGATCGTATCTTCGATAGGCACGAGTACACCTTTCAGACCGGTAAACTGCTCAGCCACAAAGAACGGCTGCGACAGGAAGCGCTGCACCCGGCGGGCACGGCTTACTACCAGCTTGTCTTCTTCTGAAAGTTCTTCCAGACCCAGGATGGCGATGATGTCCTGCAATTCTTTGTAACGCTGCAGAATCTGCTTCACGCGCTGAGCCGTGTTGTAGTGCTCGTCGCCGAGGATTTCGGCGGTCAGAATCCGCGACGTAGAGTCGAGCGGGTCAACGGCCGGGTAGATACCCAGCTCGGAGATTTTCCGGCTCAATACGGTCGTAGCGTCCAAGTGAGCAAACGTAGTTGCTGGCGCGGGGTCAGTCAAGTCATCGGCAGGTACGTAAACGGCCTGTACCGAGGTAATCGAACCACGCTTAGTCGACGTAATACGCTCCTGCATGGCACCCATTTCGGTAGCCAGCGTAGGCTGGTAACCTACGGCCGAAGGCATCCGGCCCAACAGAGCGGATACTTCCGAACCAGCCTGGGTGAAGCGGAAGATGTTGTCGATAAAGAACAGGATGTCACGACCCTGGCCGGTGCCGTCGCCATCGCGGAAGTGCTCAGCAATGGTCAGACCCGACAAGGCTACACGGGCGCGGGCTCCGGGAGGCTCGTTCATCTGACCGAAGATAAAGGTAGCCTGGCTTTCCTTCATTTCTTCCAGATCTACTTTGCTCAGATCCCAGCCGCCATTTTCCATGGAGTGCTTGAAATTTTCGCCGTACTTGATGATACCGGCTTCGATCATTTCGCGTAGGAGGTCGTTTCCTTCACGGGTACGCTCACCTACACCAGCAAATACCGACAGACCTGAGTAGGCCTTGGCAATGTTGTTGATCAATTCCTGAATCAATACGGTTTTGCCTACACCGGCACCACCGAACAGACCAATTTTACCACCCTTTGCGTAAGGCTCCAGCAGGTCAATTACTTTGATACCTGTAAAGAGAACTTCCGTTGACGTTGCCAGATCCTCAAACTTTGGAGCTGCGCGGTGAATCGAGAGACCACCCGTGCTGGCTGGCTGCGGGATACCATCGATGGCCTGACCTACTACGTTGAACAACCGGCCTTTGATACCATCGCCGGTAGGCATGGTAATCTGACCGCCGAGGTCAACAACAGCCATGCCACGCTGAAGACCTTCGGTTGAGTCCATGGCGATGGTACGCACACGGTCTTCGCCGAGGTGTTGCTGGCATTCAAGAATAACCTTTTGGCCGTTGGCTTTCGTTACTTCGAGGGCATCAAGGATAGCCGGGAGCCGAGAACCTTCGCCCTCAAAGCTCACGTCCACGACCGGACCAATCACCTGAGTGACTTTGCCCGTATTAACTGCCGTTTCCGTAATCATTTGGATATGATGTATGTCTAAAAGAGTGAACCCGGTATTTGGGACTGCAAAATTAGGAGAAAAACCGCGTAAAGTAAAGATGCAACCTTAACTTATTCTCAGAAGAAAGTAGAGGATGGGGGTTGAGAATTAGGATTTTGGCGATTTATACGAACAAATCAGGCCCCGAGCGATTTTGTACAAAAGAAAGTTTGCACAAAAGCGATGGGTGCTGAACGAAGCATGATGAACGGGCTCCCGCCTGTTTTTATCGCTTCACGCTCATCACGCATCGCTCACGACTCAACGTTATGCTCCAACAACGCTCAAGCGGCCTGCTGCTGCACATTACCTCATTGCCCTCTCCGCACGGTTTGGGCGATCTGGGTACCGAGGCTTATCGCTTCGTCGATTTTTTATCGGCTGCCGGACAAACGTACTGGCAAATTCTGCCCACTACCCCGGTTGATCCCGGTGCCGGTTTTTCGCCCTACAGCAGCCCCTCCGCGTTTGCCGGTAATGTGCTCATGATTAGCCTCGACAAGCTGGTTGAGGAGGGTTTGCTGACGGCCGAAGAAACCCGGTCGGCGGAGCTGCCCGTTAGCAACCGGGCTAACCTTTGGCGGGTATCGGAGCGTAAAATGCCCCTACTTCGGCGGGCCGCCGATGCGTTTCGGCGAACGGCCAACAATACGCAACTAATCGACTATGAGCTTTTTTGCCAACAGGAGGCTCATTGGCTTACTGATTATGCCCTGTTTACGGCTCTGCAACAGGATACCGGTGAGTACTGGTGGGTGCGTTGGGCGCCCGAACTGGTTCGGCGCGAACCCGAAGCCCTCGCCCGCGAACTCGACCGGTTACGCGAACCAATCGAGGAGATTAAAGTGCTTCAGTTTCTGTTTTTCAGGCAGTGGAACGCGCTGAAAGACTATTGTTTTGCCCATCGGATTCATATCATTGGCGATATCCCGATCTACGTGCAGCACAACAGCCCCGATGTTTGGGCGTTTCAGGACCTGTTTAAACTTGACGATGAAGGAATGCCCACGTTTGTGGCCGGGGCTCCACCCGATATGTTTAGTGAAGAGGGCCAGCGCTGGGGTAACCCGGTTTACGATTGGCCGAAGCACGAAGAAAGTGGGTTTCAGTGGTGGATTCGGCGGTTACGGCATCAAATGAAACTGTACAGTCTGACCCGGCTCGACCATTTTCTGGGCTTTGCGGTGTATTGGGAAATTCCGGCTTCGCAACCTTCGGCCCGTATCGGAGAGTGGATAAAGGCTCCTATCGACGCCTTCATGGATACTATGTACCGGCAGTTTGGGCATTTGCCCGTCATTGCCGAAGACCTGGGTGAGCGTGCCCCCGATGTACAGCCACACCTGCGTCATTTTCAGATTCCCGGTATGCGTGTATTGCAGTTTGGGTTCGGGGCCGACGTAGCTACGTCGACGCACGCTCCGCACAACCACGTAATCAATACGGTCGCGTACACGGGCACGCACGATAACCCTACTACGTCGGGCTGGTGGGTAAAGGCTTCCCCTGAGATTCGGGCCAATGTAAAAGCGTATCTGGGTATCAGGCCAACGGCCGAAACGGTTACGATCCATCTGAACCGTCTGGCGATGTTGTCGGTGGCGCGTCTGGTCATTTTGCCCTTGCAGGATGCCCTGAATCTGGACGAGTCGCACCGCATGAATACGCCGGGCGTCGCTACGCCCGGCGAAGCGACGCCCGACTCCGGCAGTGGGAACTGGTCGTGGCGATACACGCCGGATCAACTCACTGACAACGTGGCCGAGGGCCTTCTGAAGCTGACCCAAATGGCCGGACGGATTTAAAAAAGGCGAATGCCAGAGGTTTACAGCTCTGGCATTCGCCTTTTTTAAATCCGTGTAGGGTCACTGCCTGGTCATTTGGGGGCAATTTTCATTTGCTCAACGGCCAGCAACTGCTTCATGGTTTTTTCCATGCCTTCGGTTGAGCCGTCGAGGAAAATGACGTTACCCTTCCCGTTTTCAGCAAAATGTTTGATGGCTTCGGTCCAGATTGAAAACAGAATGAGCGACGCATCGAGCTCGGCGGCTGTCATCACCTTAGCCGACTCGGCCATACCCTTGGCTACTTCTTCGCGGAACAAGGCGACCCCTTGCCCCCGTAGTTGAGCGGCTGTTTTCTCGGCTTCGGCCGAAATTTTGATGGCGTTACCCTCGGCCTCGGCGGCTTTGGTCTTGGTAATGAGCAAGGCCTGCCCTTCGTTTTCGGCGGCCGCTTTTAAATTCGACGATGCTACTACCTGTGCCATTGAGCGCATGATGACCTCGTCGAAGGCAATGTCGTTCAATTGGAGGTCGATTAGGTGATAGCCCCAGCTCTCGAGCAGCGTGTCAATCTGTGATTTTACGTGCTCGATAATTTCCGACCGCAACGCCAGAATTTCGGACTGCCGTTTGGTGGCCACGAAACTACGAATTGAGCCTTCGATGGTACGGGTCAGAGCCTGCATAAACGAGGCTTCGTCGATAAATTTAAAGGCGACATTTTTGATGGTTTCCTCTTCCTGATTGAGTACTGAGTACACCAGCATGGCCTTGAAATTGACATTGGCCTGATCGGCCGTGATAGCCTGAAACGTCAGTTCGGCCGACCGGTTCTGGATCGATATGCGTCGGTAAATGACTTCAATGAATGGAATCTTGAAATTTAGACCTGGTGCCATCACCCGGGCGTATTTGCCAAAAATGGTGATGACGGCCACGGTGCCCTGCCGCACAATAGCTATCGAGAAAAAGCCAAGTATCAGGAGTAAAAACAGAAGGATAAAGAAAAAAGTCATAGCAGAGTTGGTTAAGCGTTACAGCAGACAAGGTACGTAATTGATAAACAACCCCGTATGGGTAGTTGGACAAACGGTTCGGGGGCTTTGTGCCTGGTTGGTAGGGCTGACCGTCAGGTGTAGATACGCTACGTTAGCAGAATCTGGTCAAGATTGGCGGGCGATATAACGGTGGTGGTAGTGCCGGGGTAATTGTCGGTGAACGTTTGCGCGAATCGTGTTTTGGTGTTTGATTGATTTTTAAAAGGTCATTTCAAGAATATGTCTCCAAATCAAAAACGGTACCTTCGTGTATGGCAAAATCTCCTAACTGGACCCGCGAAGAACTTATTTTAGCCTTCAATCTGTATTTGAAACTCCCGTTTGGGCAGATGCACAAAGGCAATCGGCAGGTTATTGAATTGGCACACCTGCTCGGCCGACGTACACCAGACTCCGTTGCCATGCGATTGACCAATTTTGCCAGCGTCGACCCGTATCATCAGCAACGTGGGGTCAAAGGCATGAGTGGCGGCTACAATCAGGTGAAGCCTATCTGGGATGAGTTTATCCATAATCAGGAAGAACTGGTTTTTGAAAGCGAGCGAATTCTGGCCCATTTTCGAGGAAAAACGATTGAAGAAACACACCCTGAGATCACGTTTGATCTGAAAGGCCTCAAAGGCGAGACCAAAACACGACTGGTGAAGACACGCGTCAATCAGAGCGTTTTTCGGCAGATGATTCTAAAAACCTATCAGAGCCGTTGCGCTATATCGGGAATTGATTTGCCTGAATTGCTGGTGGCGGGGCATATTGTGCCCTGGGCCGATGACGAGCGTAACCGCCTAAATCCCGAAAATGGAATCTGTTTGTCGAGCCTGTATGACCGTGCCTACGAAAAGGAATTGATCTGTATTGATACGGATTACAAACTACTTCTTTCAAGACAGTTGAAAGAGCACACCTCTAAAAACTATTACGGGGATATTTTTGGCCGGTACGAGGGAAAAGAGATCACCCTGCCTCGTCAATACAGACCGCACAAAGACTTTTTACAAGTTAGATTAGAGCGATTTATTCGGTGAGGTTGAGTAAACGCACTAACCCGCTCACTGTTACGTTTCCTCTGCATGCGTTCTCTGTTTTTCTGGAAAGAGTGGAGCCAAACCTACCGGCTTCCGTATCTCAATAGCTTATTTTTTCTCTCGCTTAGTCTCCTTTTATTCGGTGCCGCCTGGTACCGGGGCGTTGCCAACGTGGTGCAGTGGGATGTCCTGAGCGAACTCATCGACCTGCCCACCACCATCCGTACCCTGACCGATGGCCTGTTCGATTACAACGTACCGGGCAAAGCCTATGCCGTGTCGGAACAGTTTGTGGCCTCGGTCATGCAGGTACACCCCTGGATGGCTACTGTGCTGCTGGGAGCCTTGCTGATTGGTTTTGCCGGGGTGCTTAGTGCCGCTACCCGCCTGAGCCGCATTCCGTTTCTGGGAATGATGACGGCCTTTATTCTGGTGCTGGCTGTGTGCCGGTTCGAGACGCTCGAAATTCCGGGGCTTGACGGCCAATATGTATTTGGTATTCTGGCGTTTGTGCTGGGCTCGGTGGCGTACTACTTCCACGCGTTCCGAGCGGATATTCCGATGCCTGCCCGGTTTGGGGTGTTTGGCCTGTTGCTCATCGGCCTGACGTTGGGGTTGGGTGCCCTTTCGCCCGTACCTCATCCGGCTCTCACGGTGGTCAGCTACGGCATGCCCGCCTTCATGCTCGTGAGCGTTGGGTTTATTCTGTTTATCGCCTTCGAAATTATTGCCGGATTGGTCTGGATAACGTCGGCTAACTTGGCGCCCACCGTCGGCCAAAGCGGTGGCTCGGCAACCCGCCGGACGTTTGGCCTGCGGAATTTTGTCCTGCTCACGAGCCTGTATCTGGTCAATCTGATGCTGGTGTGGCTTCAAAACACCAAAACACTGGAGTTGGATTGGCTTACGGTGAGCCCGTTTCTAATTTACCTGACGTCGTTGCTACTGGGTATATGGGGCTACCGGCGGCAGGTTGAGCAGCAGGAAGCCGTGCCTTTTGCCGAGTCGGGTGCGTTTTTATACGTCGGGCTAGGCCTTGTTACAACGGCCACGATGACCTACGCCTTTGCCACGGCCAACGACCCCATTGTTGAAATGTTCGAAGACGCCATCGTGTACAGTCATCTGGCTATGGGAACGGCGTTTGTACTATATGTGCTGTATAACTTCAGACAGTTGTTTGCCAAAGGGCTGGCCGTGCACCGGGTGTTGTACAAGCCCAAACAAGCCGGCCTGACCGTGTTTAGGCTGGGTGGGCTGGTGGTGTTTGGGGCTTTGCTGGGCGGGGCCAATCTGTTTCCGGTTCGGCAGGCGATTACGGGCTACTACAACGGGCTGGGCGATTTATACATGGCTTCGGGGCAGTTGACCTCGGCACAAGCGTTTTACCAGTTGGGGGCTGAGCAGGAGTTTCAGAACCATAAATCGAACTATGCCCTGGCTTCGCTGGCCCTGCGCAACAACGAACCGGGCAAAGCCGCGTATTTTTTCAATCAGGCGTTGCTCAAACAGCCTAGCCCGCAGGCGTTTGCCGCTCTGAGCAGCACCTATCAGCAAACAAACCTGTTTTTTGAAGCGATCAAAGCCTTGCAACGGGGGCTGAGTCAGTTTCCGAAAAGTGGGGAGCTGCAAAACAATCTGGGGTACCTTTACAGCCGCACCAGCATTGCCGATTCGGCCTATTATTATTTTCAGACGGCGGTAGCCAATACCAGCCGTACCGAAGTGCCTGAGGCTAACCTGCTGGGCCTGTACGCCCGTAACCCGCAGGTACTGGCTACCGACTCCACGCTGGCCCGACAAACTGACCGTTACGAGTACGAATCATACCAGGCCAATGCGTTGGCTATCAGGTTGGTGGCTCGCCCTGATACAGCCGGTCTGGCCCCGCCAACCTGGTTGGCCGCCGAGCCGCCCGTAGCCGATAGCCTGTTGCTGACCGAAGGCCCCGCCGGGCTTAGCGTAGGCCGATTTGCCAGTTTGTACAACTACGCGCTGGTATCGCCCCGCCCCGACTCCCTTCTGCTCAAGACCCTGCAACAACGTGGCCGTCAGGTATCCAACCAGGACTTTGCCGACGATCTGCTGCTGGCGCAGGCGATGGTAGCTTACCGAAGCGGGCGGCCCGCCGATACCTTTACACTGTTAAGTCAGCTGGCCGATGGTAGCCCCCGCACGGCCGAAAGTTACCGCACGGCATTGGGGCTGTTGCTGATGGACAGCGGCTTGTACCCCAAAGCAAACCAGATGCTGGAGTTGAATACCGATACCCTTTCGATGTACTACCGAGCCCTGACCCTCACCAAAATGGGCGATTTGGTAGCCGCCCAATCGCTTTGGGAAACCGCCGGTCGTAATGATGCCGGGGTTGCCGGGCTGAAGCAAATCTTGTATCAGGAGCGGCCACCCGTATCGGACCTCGAAAAAGCATTTTACGTCAGCTACCGCACCGACGACCCCAACCGGGGCCGTTATTGGGAAACCATTCGGGATGCCGACCTCAAAACGGTATCGGGAGCTACCCTGATCGAGGAGTATCTGGCGACGCGTCAGCCATTCTACGCCCAGATGATTCTGAGTCAGATGGGCAAACCTGCGCAACTGAGCCCGTTTGCGCTCTCGCTCGAAAACCTGAGTGCCTTGCGCATCACGGTGTTTCGGAACAAACTACCCGCTGCCGACTCGATGAGCCGTGGCTTTTTTGCCCTGCCCCACCGGGCCGAGCGGCAGTTTTTGCTCGGTACAGTGCTGGCCCGTAACAAAAAAATGCCCGAAGCCGACCGGGCCTTTGCCGAGGCTCTCCGGCTGGCTCCGCTCGATGCCCAAATTGCGACGGGAGCGGCCCGTTTCTGGCAACAACAGAAGCAAACCGACCGGGCGTACCGGGCGGTGGTTGGTGTGCTGGATTACAACGCCCGCGAGCCCGAACTCTGGAAAACGTACATCAGTCTGTGCCTCGAACAGCGCCTGACCGACTACGCCGAAGATGCCCTGCCGCAGCTGCAAAGCGCAACCTCTCCTGCCGATTATCAGGCTTTTCTGGCAGACTATCAGCAAAAACTGACGTCAATCGAAAAGCAGCGTCAGACGTTTTAAGAAAAATGTAGTTTTGGTCACGCAAACCGTACCGACCGCAAGCCACCGTTTGCCGGTTGGCTACCCGGCCATCTGTACACAAAAACGGCGTCTTAATCCCCGACCGCATTCCGAATGAATATCATCGAAACCCGCAATATTGCCAAGCGTTACGTAATGGGCTCAGAGGTCATCGAAGCCCTCAAATCGGTCACGATTGATGTAAAAAAAGGTGAGTATGTCGCCTTCATGGGACCGTCGGGCTCCGGCAAATCGACCCTGATGAACATTGTGGGTTGTTTGGATACCCCAACCTCAGGCTCGTATGTGCTCAACGGCAAAGATGTGAGCAATATGACCGAGAATGAGCTGGCGGAGGTGCGGAATCAGGAAATCGGGTTTGTGTTCCAGACGTTCAACCTGCTACCCCGCCAAACGTCGCTCGAAAACGTGGCCCTGCCGCTTATTTACGCGGGTTACACTAAATCGCAGCGAATCGAAAAGGCGATGCTGGCTCTGAAAAACGTAGGGCTCGAAAACCGGGCGGGGCACCGGCCCAATGAGCTCTCGGGTGGTCAGCGGCAACGGGTGGCCGTAGCGCGGGCGCTTGTCAACGACCCCAGTATTTTGCTGGCCGACGAACCGACGGGTAACCTCGATACCAAAACGTCGTACGAAATCATGGACCTGTTCGATCAGATTCACAGTAAGGGCAATACCGTAATCATGGTAACGCACGAAGAAGATATTGCTGAATACGCCCACCGGATTGTGCGGCTCCGTGATGGTCTGGTCGAAAGTGACCGCGCCAACGAACACGTTCGCAAGGCCCGGTCGTTCATGGGTGCTTAACGCGGGCGGCCGGTATTCTGGTTTTGGGCAAGACCCAGCAGCCTAAAATCTGTGTGGCTAATCTGTACGTAGATAATTCAGTACTGAACAAAATGTCCAGTACTAAGGAATTAGCGCGCGGATAGCACGGATTAAGCTGATCTTCGCGGATTGGCAAAGAGAATCGGTGTATAGCTACCCGATCCGCGTCATCCGCGTTTAATTTGTATTCATTGGCTAAGTCAATCGCTTACTTGTACATCTTGTCCAGTACTGCGCGTGGATAACACAAAAGGCCAGGCTGAATGGTTGCCCAAAAGCCCGGCCCATCCGTCGAAGACAAACTATGCGTAGCCAAACAATAGCAAAATCAATTCGTACCGGCCTCGGCGTTTCGGCCCGTGGCCTTTCGACCATACGGCGGCTTTGCGCCGTATGGTTTCTCTTTTCGTGTACTACTATGGAACCTTCGGCTCCTCATACCTTCTCGATGCTGTCGCTCGGCGACTCATACACCATTGGCGAGAGTGTTGACCCCAAAGACCGCTGGAGCGTGCAGTTGGCCGGCATGCTGCGCAATGGGGGAATCGACGTGGCCGACCCTGATATTATTGCCCGTACGGGCTGGACAACCGATGAGCTTCAGGCGGCCATTCGGGCGTCGGGTAACACCAAAACCTACGATTACGTCTCATTACTAATCGGTGTAAACAACCAGTACCGGGGGCAGAGCCTCGAAAAATACCGGACGGAGTTCCGGCAGCTGCTTCAAACCGCCATAACGTTTGCCAAAGGGAATACTGGGCGTGTGTTTGTTTTGTCGATACCCGACTGGGGCCGTTCGGCCTTTGCGCGGGGCCGCGACCGGGAGCAAATCGCCCGCGAAATCGACGCGTTCAACGCAGTGGCCAAAGACGAGTGCGGCAAAGTGGGTGTCGTTTTTGTCGACATTACGCCTGTTTCGCGCGCGGCCGAGGGCGACGCGAGTCAGTTTGCCGACGATGGCCTGCACTACTCCGGCAAGCACATGAAAGGGTGGGCCGAACTGGCATTGCCCGTTGTGAAGAGCCTGAAATAGAGTTTTTGGTTTATTGCGGCCGGCGTTCCGGTTTTTAGTAGCCGACGTTTCGGTTTTTGGTTCAGCCTGCAACCAGAACAACAAACCGGAACGTCGGCCGCAATAAACTCAAAACCAAAAACTAAAAACCTCCCTCCTCACTGCCGGATAAGCCGATAAACCGGGTAGCTGAGTGCTACAAAAAGCAGGGCGTACATGCTGCCAGTTGGGTCGCCGAAGACGGCACCTACCAGAAACAGAATCGAAACCACAAGCAGGGTCCAGGTACTGAAAGGGTAGCCCCACGCTTTGACCGGACGGGGTAGGTCGGGCTCGGTTTTCCGCAACCGAATGAGCGACGCAAACCCGGCCGCATAACACGTCACAAAGAAAAACGTGGCAATGTCCGACAGCTTGGCGTAGGTGTTGGTCAGAATCATCAGCACCGACATAGCGGCCGTCAGAATCATCGCCAAACCCGGCGTGCCACCCGCATTGACCGATGCAATAGCCCTGAAGAACAGACCATCGCGCGCCATTGCAAAAATGACCCGTGGGTTAAACATGATCTGGGCGTTGATAATCCCCATAATCGAAATCATCAGCAAAAACGTCACAACCTGCGCGCTGCCTGGCCCGAACAAGAGCTGAATGGCGTCGGCCGCGGGGAGTTTTGAGCTGGCCAATTGTTCTATCGGAAGCACGTACAGCAGGGCCAGATTGACCAGCAGATAGATTCCGATGATGAGCAACACCCCGCTAATCATAGACCGGGGTAGGTTTTTGTTGGGATTGACGTCTTCTTCGGCGAAATACGCGGCCGTGTGCCAACCGTCGTAGGTATAAAAAACGGCCTGTAAAGCCGCCAGTAACCCTACCCAAACGCCTTGCTGCGCCAGAGGTTGTACAGATACCGGCCCGGCAACGTTGGCGCTTTCCGGTGTGAAGACAAAACAGGCAATCACGAATAAAAGCAGACCAACCGCCTTAAAAAAGCTCATAATTTCCTGCGCCCGGCTGGCCACGCCCACCCCAATCCAGTGGAAGCCGACAAACAGGGCGAGAATCCCGATGGCTACCGGCTTGAGCGAACCGGCCAGGCTCGGCACCAACAGACCGATGTACTCGCTCATGACCGAGGCCCCAAACGCCATGGCCGAAATGCTTCCCAGCCAACTGCTAATGCCAATCACAAACCCAACATAATCGCCAAATGCCCGGCGTGCATACACGTACCAGGCCCCCGCTTTGGGCAGCATAGTACCCAGCTCAATAACCGACAGCGACCCTACCAGCGCGTACACACCTACCAGCAGCCAAACGGCAATAATGAGCGTTGGGTCGCCCAGTTGCTGCGCAATGGGGCCGGGTTTGCGCAAAATACCGGTGCCAATGGTGCCGCCAATGGTCACGGCAATGCCGAAGCCAACCCCAAGCAGTTTAAGAAGCGAAGTTCGTTTGGCCATGAAAAGGGTATATGAGATGTCATCTCGTTTCGAGAGATGACATCTCTGGTTAGATCATTTTGGAGAGACTCTCTACTGTCCAGTGCTACGTTTGAGAGATGTCATCTCTCAAAATGAGATAACATCTCTGGGGACCAATTAAGGCTTAAGCACAACTTTCATCAGTCCTTTCTCGTGGCTGTAGAGCCGGTCGAACCAGGCCGCGCCTTCGCTGAGGGGAACCTCGGCGCTCAGAATGGCGCCTACATCAATCTTTCCCGATGAGATAAGGGCCAGCGAGGCTTCGTACTCTCCATTGATGGCGCACGAACCCTGCAAGCGCAGTTGCTCGGTTACAATTTTCTGCATCGGAATCTCAACCGTTGGGGTCAGGTTGCCCACCAGCGTAATAGTGGCCCCCTTCCGAACGCAGGCAATGGCGGTGTTGATGGTGGCATTGGCCCCGACCACCTCAAAGGCTACGTCGGCTCCGCGCCCGTGTGTGAGTTGTTTTACCCTGGCGGCCAGTTCGGGTTCGGTGCGTGCGTTAAACGTATGAGTAGCCCCAAGTTTGAGCGCCAGCGCCAGCCGGTCGTCGTCGAGGTCGATAGCGATGATGGGCGCAGCCCCGGCCAGTTTGAGGGCCTGAATTACAAATAAGCCAATCATACCTGCGCCCACTACCACGGCGGAGTCGTTCAGTTGAAGCGGAGTAAGGCTAAGGGCGTGCAGGGCTACGGCCACCGGCTCCACCATAGCCGCCTGTGTGAACGTGACGTTGTCGGGGATTCGGTACATAATATGCTGGGGCACTGTCACGAACTCGGCGAAGGCTCCATGACGCCGGAAGTTCGGCGTTGATACGCCCACCACTTCGCGGTCGTCGCTGAGGTTGTACATGCCCCGGCGGCTGTACCAGTCATCGAGTTTGTACACCGTCGAATCGAACGTAACTCGGTCGCCCACGGCCCATTCGTTAACATCAGGGCCCAGTTCGGCAATAATGCCCGAAGCCTCGTGACCCATAATAATCGGGGGAATGCGTCGGCCGCTGCTGCCATCCATACCGTGAACATCGGAGCCGCAGATACCCACGGCCTGCACCCGAATCAATACCTCGCCCGGTCCGGGTTTAGGCACGGGCATTTCCTGAAAATCGAGTTGCTTGTATTGGTTTAGGACGAGTGCTTTCATGATTTTGAATGAGCGATTGAGTGAATGAGTGAATAGGGGCAGAGCGTTTCACTCTTTTGCTCTTTCGCTCATTGGTTTCTGGTATATAAAAATGAATGCTTCTTTCGGGATTTGCCCAAACTCACCGACGGTCAGGTGTGGGTTTATTTCGTAGGTCACTACTTCATCCATCTCGTTGGGGTTTTCGCCAAACAACTCACGCGATAGGGCCGGCGTGTACTGTTTTTTTACCCATATAAGTCGTTGTTCAGGCGTTTTACTCCACGCCTTGTGGTCGCCCAGCACGAGCTGAATTTTATGCCAGTCGCCGTAGAAATACTCCTGTAGTAGCGGGATAATGGTATCGCGGAACACAACCGCCAGGGCATCGAGCGAATCGACCCCCATGAGGTATGCATGACCAATCTGATGGTCGCGGTCGTAGAGGTACTCAATGCGTTCGTTCAGGGTGCGCAGCAGAGCCGCCAAATCAACTCCATCGACCATACCCAGCAGGGCAGGGTTGGGCAATACCTCCCGAAAGCTGAACCGTCGGCGCAGAGCCAGGTCGAGCAGGGCAATGGAGCGGTCGGCGGTGTTCATCGACCCCACAATGTACAGGTTGGCAGGCACACCAAAGCGTTCCTGCGAGTAGGGCAGCGTAAGCCAGAGTTCCTGTTCGTGCCCAAGCCGCTTGCCCTCTTCCAGCAGCGTAATCAGCTCGCCCAGCACCCCGGCAATATTGGCCCGGTTTATTTCGTCGATGAGCAACACATGCGGAGGAGCCTGCCGGAACCGCCGTTGCCGGTTGGCGGGTGTGTCGTTCAGGCAGTCGGCCATGGTGGCGTAGCCTGCCAGTTGCAGGGCGGTGAGGCAGGCCCGGTGAAAAATACCTTTGCGCACCCGGTATGTTACTTGCCCCTGAAGCGTTTCGGGCCGGATGCCCTCCACAAACTCTTCGTAGCTGTACGAGGCATGGAACGTGACAAAATCGGCCCGGTGTTGGGCGGGGCTGTCAGTGTGTAGCCAATTGTGCTGTAACGAAAAGGTTTTTCCGGTACCCGGCGGGCCGTACAAAATGAGGTTACGCGGCTGATTGAGGGTTCGAACCGGCTCGGCGGGGGCCTCGGTTCCGTAGCCGGCGGGGGCTTCTTCAACCCGATTGTCGAGTTCGGGCAGGCCGGCTAATTGTCGGATTGCGTTGAACTGTTCGGACGTCAGCTCCCAATTGGTCATGCCCTGTGGGTTTTCAAAAATCCGCAACGGAGCCAGCACCGGATGTTCGCGTAATTGTGCCCGGCCAATGGGGTTGTCGAGCAGTTTTTCGTCAAACAGATACTCAACGGCCAGCCGGTCGCCTGTAAACCGGTCGGGCGAGCGTACGTACGCCGAGGGCGACTCGACCGCCCGAACCGTTGGGTCAGACGTAACGGTGCCGAACGCGTAGATACCGCCCTGTGCGCCCGATACCAGCACCGCAAACCGGTCGCCGGAGCGCATCACGGTTTTGTTGATCTGACTCACCCGAAAGGTGCCGCCCAGCTCGCCCGCTATCTCCCCCAGCATATCGTAGTATTTGGGGTACGCATGAAACACCCAATAGCGGGACGGCCCGGCGTTTTGTCCGTACTGAAACGTTTGATTCAGCAGGCTTTCCCGAACGGCATCGTCCTCGGCCATGTCGTACAGGGCCGGGTTGTGCAGGGCCTTGTGTGGCCCCCGGCGGGCCGTTTCGGTTAGTTCGAGGAGGCAGTCCTGCCAGCAACGTTGCAGGGCAATATTTTGTAGGAGATGCCCGTCCGATTCACCTAGCACGGCATAGGCATACGGCGAATTGTCGGAAAGCGGGAGAAACGAAACCTCTTCGGCTTCGATCCGGTCCTGACATTCACGTTTGATAAGCAGCCGAAACTCAGCCTCGCTGTTGCGGGCGCGCAGCAGGCGCAGAGCCGGAAAAAAATTGATGTTGGCCGTGAGGTCATTGTCGCGGCCTACCACAAACGCGAGCCGGGCATCGCCATTGGGCAGGTTGACCACATCGATTAGCTCTTTCAACAGGCCGAAAAACCGTCGGATAGCTTCGGGTTGCCCAATGGCCCGCATGCGGTCGGTCAGAAGTTGCTGGTGGTCTTCGGCAATCATGCAAGGAGTAGACTCAGGATGGCTAAAATACGACTTTTTCGCCGGAATCTATTGATTGCACCCGCCGAAGGCTGTAGATTTAGGCTGATAAAACCAACGCCGGTTTGTCGGTCAGCTCCTTGTTTAAGGGCTTTTCTGCTCAGGTCGGCCAACTACCCGAACTGCTCGTTGTGATGACCTGCCGCCTTTCTCTACTGACTATTTTTTGCCTTTTGCTGTGGGTTGGATGTAAAGACAAACCCAACCCGGAGCCAGTGCGGTGTGCCGTGGTGAGTGTGACCGACCAGCTCGATGCGGGTGGCCGCCTGACCGATCAGATGCTGCGGTCGTTTACCTACACGGCGGGGCAGCTTACCCAACTCGCCGAACGCAACACCGACCGGCAACTGGCCCTGACGGTTGAATACAGTACAAACGGACAGTTGCTGCGGGCATCGACGGGTAGGTTTGCCCTTTCGTTCGACTATACACCGGGGCAGACGTTGCCCAGCCGTGCTACGTCGATTCAGGGGGGAAATCCTCTGGCGGTTTACGATTTGGCCTACTCGGCCAACAACAAACTGGCGCGGGTGTTTGAAAACCGGCAGGTGCTGGCCTCCAACTCACTCGTGCGCTCGCGAGAGTACTTGTTTACCTACGACGATAACGGGAATCTGCTCACCGAAAAGCTTAAATCGACGCTGAACGACCGAACCACTGTGGAGCAGGAAACCGATTTTACCTACGGCACCGGTATGGGTCCTATGGCCAATTTTGCCCAGCCGGTGTTGCTTACAGTGGCTGCGTTGAGCCAATATGTCGAAACCATGCCCGCGCAGTTCTGGCAGCAGCGGATTCTGAAAGAGTACAAGACGTACAATGCCCGCAACGGTGTGCGGAGTACCGTGCGCGAAACAGCCACATTTACGCCCTCCCTCGACGGCGATAACCGCCTGGTTGGTCAGGAGCAAAACACGGTGAGCACCACGGGCAGTGGCCAAACCTTCACGCGACGCAACAAGCTGACCTTTGCGTATGGCTGTCAGTAGGCGGTTTAGGCCAGGGCGTCGTACAGAATCTCGGCGGGGTGTTGTGCCTTGCGGCCGGTTCCGTCTTTGATCTGATGGCGGCAGGATGTGCCGGGCGCGGCAATCAGCACATCGTCGGCCGAGGCTCGCACCGCCGGAAAAAGTACCAGCTCACCAATTTGCATGGATAGCTCAAAATGCTCGGCTTCATAGCCAAACGAACCCGCCATGCCGCAACAACCCGACGGAATTAGCTGGGTACTGTAGTTCTTGGGCAACGATAGAATTTTACGGACCGGTACCAGGCTCGATAGGGCCTTTTGGTGGCAGTGACCGTGAATTTTTACCGTTCGGGTATCGGCTCGGAATTGTTCAGGGCGTACCCGTTTGGCGTCGGCTTCGCGGGCCAGCCACTCCTCAAACAGATACGTGTGTTGGGCAATGCGCTGGGCATCGGCTTTCAGTTCGGGTGGCACCAGATCGGGGTATTCGTCGCGGAAGGTCAGAATCGCCGACGGTTCGAGACCTACCAGGGGTGTTTGCTCCGATACCGAATCGCGCAGCAACGTCACGTTCCGAATGGCGAGTTTACGGGCATCGTCAACCAAACCTTTGGACAGATACGTTCGGCCGCTTTCGGCTGTTTTGGGTATCTGCACGGTATAACCCAGTCGTTCGAGCAGCTTCACGGCTTTCTGCCCAACTTCTACATCGTTAAAATCGGTAAACTCGTCGATATAGAGCAGGAGTGAGGGGGTGTTATTGCTCGGTCGGTTCGCGCCCAGGCTTCGGCTCCACTTCTTTACCGTTTGGCTCGCCAGCCGGGGCATGGTACGGTCGGGGTGGAAGCCCACGAGCCGGTTTGCCAGTCGGCGGAGGGCGGGGCTATCATAAATGGCATTGTACGCCCAGGGGGCCAGGCTCGCCAGTGACATCAGGCGGGTGAAGTTACCCACCAATCGGGCGCGCAGCGGCACCCCTTTCTGGTGGTAGTGCTGCTGGGTAAACTCGGCCTTCATCCGGGCCATATCTACGCTGCTGGGGCATTCGGCTTTACAGGCTTTGCACGACAGGCAGAGGTCGAGTACTTCTTTAACCTCCTCAAAATCGTGCGCCGACGGTTGCTGGGTGTCGGTATAAAAATGCCGCAACATATTGGCGCGGGCCCGCGTGGTGTCGCGTTCGCGCCGGGTAGCCATATAGCTGGGACACATGGTTCCGCCCGAAAGATGGGTTTTACGGCAATCGCCAGAGCCAGAGCATTTTTCGGCCAGTTCGAGCAGACCACCATCGCCCGAAAAGTCGAACACCGTAGCGGGCTGCGGCACAACCCGGTCGGCTTCGTACCGTAAAAAAGCGTTCATCGGGGGTGTGTCGACCACCTTGCCGGGGTTGAAAATACCGGCCGGGTCCCACAGGTTTTTGAGGGCGCGGCACAGTTCGTAATTGGCCTCGCCGAGCATAAACGGGATAAACTCGCCCCGCAACCGACCATCGCCGTGCTCGCCCGACAGCGCCCCGCCGTACTTTTTGACCAACGCGGCCGTATCGGCCAACAATGCCCGGAATTTGGCCTGACCTTCGCTCGATTTGAGGTTAATCAGGGGCAAAACGTGCAGCTCGCCCGCTCCCGCGTGAGCCGAGTATTCGAGGGTGAGGCCGTGTTTGTCGAGGGCCATGCGGTCCAGCTCGTCAATGTAATCGGGCAGGTCAACGGGGTCAACGGCGCAGTCTTCAATTACATTCGCGGGTTTGTCGTCGCCCGGAATATTGTACATGATGCTCAGCCCCGCCTTGCGTAATGCCCAAGGTTTCAGAGTCTCGTCGCCTTCCAGAATCGGGTAGGCGTAGCCCATATTTCGGGCGCGGAGGTCGGCCACGAAGGCTTCGGCCCGGCTGCGGGCGCTCTGCGAACCATCGGCAAAAAACTCAACCATCAATACCGCTTTTGGGTCGCCTTCTACCGGGTGGCGTTCCACAAATGCGCGGTTTTTGGTTTGCTCAATGTTGGTTTTGGTCAGTTGCAGAATATAGTCGTCGACCAGCTCCGAGGCCGCACAGCGGTGTTCAAGGGCTACCAAATTGGCCTCCAGCGACTGACGTAACGTGGTGAAATGCCCGCACACCAAGGCCACGTCGCTCGGCGGCACCGGTAGCAGGTTCAATCGGGCTTCGGTAATGAGACACAACGTTCCCTCCGACCCGGCAATGAGGCTGGCAAAATTGAACGTTGCCGTTGCCGGGGCTGATGGCTCGAAAAAGGGCACCAGTTCATCAACCGCATAGCCCGTATTCCGGCGTTTTACGGTTGGTTTGGGGTAGCCATCTTTGATATTCTGAATCGTAGTTGGGTCCGACAGCCAGGTCTTAAACTGCTGATACAGTTGCTGTTCGAGTGGGCTGGCTACGTTTTCGCCCCGGCACTTGGCCTCGTACTGATCGCGGGTGAGCGTACCAAAGACCACCTCGGTACCGTCGCTCAGGATAGCTCGCACCTCAAGCAGATGGTCGCGGGTGGTGCCCCAGATAATGGAGTGCAGGCCGCAGGAGTTGTTGCCAATCATGCCGCCAACCATCGCCCGGCTGGCTGTAGAGGTTTCGGGGCCAAACAAAAGCCCGTGCGGCTTCAGAAATTTGTTCAGATCGTCGCGAATAACGCCCGGCTGTACTCGTACCCAACGCTCAGCGGTGTTCAGTTCCAGAATCTGCCCAAAGTATTTCGAGATGTCGACCACAATGCCGCTACCCACTACCTGCCCCGCCAGCGACGTGCCGGCTGCCCGTGGAATAAGCCCGACCGGTGCGCCCGGTTGGCTATGTTGACGCGCAAACCGAACCAGCTGCTTCAAATCCTCTGCTGATTTGGGCAGTGCTACGGCTATGGGCGTTTCCTGATAAACCGAGGCATCGGTGGCGTAAAGCTTGCGCTGCGCGGTGTGTTCGGGTGAGGCATCGAAGTACAAATCACCTTCAAATGATTGGCGGAGCTGGGCAAAGGGTAGGTTAGGGGCAACGAAGAACATAGCACGGGGTGGTGAAATCCGGTGCAAAGATACGATTAGCAGGGCGGGTTTTATGAAACGAAAAGCGCGACCCCAGAACCGGGGTCGCGCTTTTTGGTATAGACGCAAAATATTGCCTCTCACATCCGGTAGGTTACATCCGTCAGTTTTTTCAAACATGGCCAAAGAATGGCTGACGCATGTGAGCGCAACATGTTGCGTCTCTACCGATATTAATACCGGTACATTTCAGCCTTGAAGGGGCCTTCAACCTGAACACCGATGTAGTCGGCTTGCTCTTGCTCCAGCGGCTCCAGGCGGGCGCCTACGTGCGCGAGGTGCAAAGCAGCTACTTTCTCGTCGAGTTTCTTCGGAAGAACGTACACCTTGTTCTCGTACTTGTCTGAGTTAGCCCACAGTTCGAGCTGCGCCAGTGTTTGGTTCGAGAACGAGCATGACATCACAAACGAGGGGTGGCCCATAGCGCAACCCAGGTTTACCAGACGGCCTTCGGCCAGTACGATAATCTCCTTGCCGTCGATTTCGTACATATCCACCTGCGGCTTGATTTGGCTCTTCGTGTGACCGTAGTTGTCGTTCAACCAGGCCATGTCGATTTCGTTGTCGAAGTGGCCGATGTTACAAACGATTGACTTGTCGCGCATGGCCCGGAAGTGACGGTCTTTGATGATCCGAACGTTGCCCGTAGCCGTTACGAAGATGTTGGCGCGGGTTACGGCCTCATCCATCGGAACCACTTCGTAGCCATCCATAGCGGCCTGCAGGGCGCAGATGGGGTCAATTTCGGTCACCAGAACCCGGCAACCGGCCCCACGCAGCGACTCAGCCGAGCCTTTACCTACGTCGCCGTAGCCCGCTACAACGGCTACTTTACCAGCCAGCATAAGGTCGGTAGCCCGGCGGATCGCGTCGACGAGCGACTCGCGGCAGCCGTACTTGTTATCAAACTTCGACTTCGTTACTGAGTCGTTTACGTTGATAGCAGGCAGGTGCAGCGTACCGTTTTTCATCCGCTCGTACAGGCGGTGAACCCCCGTAGTGGTTTCTTCCGACAGACCCTTGATGCCCGAAATCAGCTCAGGGTACACGTCGAACACCATGTTGGTGAGGTCGCCACCGTCGTCCAGAATCATATTGAGGGGCTTGCGCTCTTCGCCGAAGAACAGCGTTTGCTCAATGCACCAGTTGAATTCTTCTTCGTTCATGCCTTTCCAGGCGTACACCGGAATACCCGCAGCCGCAATAGCAGCCGCAGCGTGGTCCTGCGTAGAGAAAATATTACATGACGACCAGGTTACGTCGGCCCCGAGTTCAACGAGTGTTTCGATCAGCACGGCGGTTTGGATAGTCATGTGGAGGCAACCCGCAATACGGGCACCGGCCAATGGCTTGGTTGGGCCAAACTCCTGCCGAAGCGCCATCAGGCCGGGCATTTCAGCTTCAGCCAGTTTGATTTCTTTGCGGCCCCACTCGGCCAGCGCGATGTCCTTTACTTTGTAAGGAACGTAAGCGGATGTTTGCGTTGACATTCTCCGAACTTGTTTGTTTTTCCAGTTGGTAATCAGTACCCAACCGGCGCGGTTTCTAAATAAAGTGCAAAATTAGGTAAGGCTTGGCAGAAACCCTAAAAGGGCTATACTGAATATGCCAAGTTACTGCACAAAGGGCCGCAGTACCTGCCCCCACAATGTATACCCGTTGGCATTCATGTGCAGGCTGTCCGATTTGAATAATTCTCCCTTTGGCTCACCGTTGGCCTGAATCATGACCGGCACAATGTCTACAAAGTCGGCGCGTCGTTGCTGCCTCAGAAACAGCCGAATCCGTTCGTTGGTGGCATCTACTACCGGGCGGTACTGCCGACGCGACGGGCTGGGCTTAATCGAGATAAATGTAAACTGAGCACGCGGCAACGCTTTCCGTACATACTGGAACAAATCGACCAGCCGATTGTAGGTCTGCTCGGCGGTGGCCCCGGCGGCAATGTCGTTCTCGCCCGCGTACACAACTACCTGTTTGGGCTTGTACCGGATAATAAGCCGGTCGGCAAAGTGCCGGACATCGCTCAGCTCAGACCCACCAAAACCCCGTTGCAGGAGCGTGTGCCCCGGGAAAGCATCCGACAGGTTTTCCCAAAGCCGGATAGACGAGCTACCCGTAAACACAACCGCTTTGGTGGGCGGGGGCGTTTTCCGGTCAGCTTCCTCAAATTTGGCAATCTCGGCCTCAAACTTGTTTGCCTGGGCCAGTACACCGGCGGGGAAATAGGCCAGCCACAGCAGGGCGATAAGCCGGCCAAAGCGGGCAATGGGGTTTTGGTTGGTACGCATAGAGTGGTTTTTAGATAAACGGTACAACAGATTCGAGGCCCATCCCGCGCGACCCTTTAATCAGGATGTAGGTGTTTTGCATAGGGTGGTCGGCAATCCAGTTGTGAAGGGAGAACTTATCGGGAAAGTAGTAGGCCTTGGGCAGATACTCTAAGGCATATTTCATGTCTTGTCCGGCCAGAATAACGGTGTCGAAGTTACCGCTGGCGATAAGCTTGCCCAGAGCCGCGTGTTCAGCGGCCGACTCTTCGCCCAGCTCGTACATATCGCCCAGAATCACCATTTTACGCTCGGCAGGCTGCTGCATAAATTGGGTGATAGCCGCGGCCATAGAACTGGGATTGGCGTTGTACGCATCGAGCAAAACCGTGTTGGTACCCCGTGCCACTACCTGCGAGCGGTTGTTGGTGGGGTTATATCCCGCTACAGCATGGTTGGCTTCCTCGGCCGTTACGCCGAAATACTGCCCGATAGCCAGCGCGGCTGCCATGTTCATGAAGTTGTAGCGGCCCGGCATATGCGTCCGAATGGTTTGGCCTTCGGGGGTTTGGTAAACGGCCACTGGCGATTCCTCCAGCAGCTGGGGTTGCGTGGGGTCGGAGGGGTCGAGGTAGGGCACCATTGCCCCAAAGCCCTGCCGTTCCTGCTGCATGTCCATCAGGGTGGGGTCACTGGCGTTCACAAAAAGGGTGCCACCCGACTGCGCCAGAAAATCGTACAACTCCCCTTTACCCTTCCGCACCCCCTCAATACCGCCAAATCCTTCGAGGTGGGCCTTGCCAACATTCGTGATGAGGCCGTGCGTGGGCTGGCAAATGCTCGACAACAGGGCAATTTCGCGCTGATGGTTGGCTCCCATCTCAACCACCGCCATTTCGTACTGTTCGGTAATGGCCAGTACGGTAAGAGGTACACCAATGTGATTATTGAAATTGCCACGCGTGGCGTAGGTGACATACCGCTGGCTCAGGACGCTCGCAATCAGTTCTTTGGTGGTCGTTTTACCGTTCGAGCCCGTGAGCCCAACCACCGGGATTCGGAGGGTTTGGCGGTGGTGCCGGGCCAGGTCCTGAAGGGCGGTGAGGCCATCGGCTACTAGTAAATATTGGCCGCCGGGTTGTACTACCGCCGGGTCGTCGACAACCACGTAACGGGCACCTTTGCTGAGGGCTTCGGCCGCAAAGGTATTGGCGTCGAACAGTGGACCTTTGAGAGCCACAAACAAACAGCCGGGGGTAATCTGCCGGGTGTCGGTTGAGACGCCCGAACATTGGAGGTATTTTGCGTACAAGTCGGTTGTTGATGTCATAGCCGTAGATTAGTCTGAGGAAATTCTTCGTTAGGAAAGAGACGTTTGAACGGGTTTTTGGTTTTCGTTTGTAACGGCCGGCGCTCCGGTATCGGGTGATGAACGACCTCGGTACGAATCAATTAGCGATAATGGCTCTGAACGTTCAAAATACCCCAACAATACACTAATTAACTCCTGCACCGTGTGCCTCACCGTTAGACTTTCTCTGTTTTTGGTTCTGCTGCCGTTAGTTTCGATGGCGCAAAGATATTCGTTTCGGTATGAGCAGCGACCCTCGGCCGTTGTTTCTGGAAAAACCTTGCCCAATGCCTTTGCGGGAGGGCTCAACGCCTGTCAGTTTTCGATGATGAAACTCGACAGCGATACCCGCGACGATTTGGTGGTGTTTGACCGCACGGCTTCCAAGGTCAGTACGTTTCTGGCGCAGGCCGACGGGAGCTTTCGGTACGACCCCCGGTACGAGTCGGCGTTCCCGGCGATGCTCAACTGGATGCTGCTGGTTGATTACGATGCCGATGGCCGACGTGACCTGTTTACCTACACCACAGCAGGCATCCGGTTGTTTCGGAATATCTCGACTGCCGGGCAGGTCCGGTTTCAGCTCGTAGCTGACCCGCTCATGGTCGAAGGGTTTAGCGGCTTGTTGCCTATTTACGGCTCGCCGGTGGATATTCCGGCTATTACCGACTTAGACGACGATGGCGACATCGACGTGCTGGCGGCTCAGGTCGGGGGAAGCTACGTGGTGTATTACGAAAACCTCAGCCGGAATCGCACACCCGGCCCAAAAGCGTTGCCGGGGCTCGATTTTAAACGAAATGGCGATTGTTGGGGCAATTTTATCATCAACGATTGTGAGGCTTTCGCGTTTGGCGTCAACTGTCAGGGCGGAGGGCGTATTGCCACGCCAACTTCAGGGGCTCGCCCGGCTCACTCGGGCATTACCCTGACGATTGCCGATACCGACGGCGACAACCGGAAAGATATTCTGCTGGGGCATGTGGGTTGTTTCAACGTCAATCAGATTCGGAACGCGACATCCAACGACGCGAAGGCCAATTTTGTGTCGGCCGAAACGAAATTCCCGGCCAACGCACCCGTTGATTTTCCGTCGTTTCTGGCTACGTTCCTGGAAGATGTGGATGCCGACGGCGACGCTGACCTGCTTGTTTCGCCCAACAACTCAGGCAATGACGGTGGCCTGACCGACTACCGGACTTCCAACTGGTTTTATCGTAACACAGGCACTCGGACCAAGCCAGCCTATGAGCTCGTGCAGAAGAATTTTTTGCAGGATGGCATGATTGATCTGGGCGAAAATTCGGCCCCGGCCCTGGCCGACCTGGACGGGGATGGAGATGCTGACTTGCTCGTGGGCCATGCGGGCACCATCACGAGTGCGGGCACGCGGGCGGGCCTTTGGTATTTTGAAAACAAGGGTACAACCAACGATCCGGCCTTTGAACTCGTTACGACCGATTATCTGGGACTGGCGCAGTCGCTCAACGTGACTTATACGGTGCCGCAACTGATTGACATGGACGGTAACCAAACGCCCGATCTGGTACTCACAAGCCGGGCGGGCCGGGTGGTGCAGGTTCGGGTGTTTCTGAACACGGCCCCGCGCGGTACGGCAGCCCGGTACGTGGCGGCCGAGGCCCGTACATGGCCCGTGCCCGCTACAATTGGGCTACGCGAACTGCTTACGTTTGCCGATGTCGACCGGGATGGGCTGGTCGACTTGCTGGTGGGCAAGCAAATCGGGACGGTTGAGTACTACCGAAATACCGGCAGCAACGGGGCTCCGGTGTACACGCCCCAAAGTCAGACATTTGCCAACCTCGCGGGCGACATCACCACGGGTACACGCTCGCTCGTGGTGGCCGACCTGAACGGCGATAATCGGCCCGAACTGGTCACGGGCTCGTACAACGGGCAACTACGATTGTACCGTTTCCCCGATAGCCCGACCCAACCGGCCGTATTGCTCGATTCGCTCAACAATCTCTCGTTTGCCGGTACCGACCTGACCCTGGCCGCAGCCGACCTGGACGGTGATAAGCTCCCCGATCTTGTGCTTGGGTCGATAGCGGGCGGGTTACGGTTTATCAAAAATGACTCCGAAAAAGTGATTATCACGGCCACCGAACCCACCACCGACGATACAACCCCGTGGGCGTATCCCAACCCAACGGACCGCTACGTGACCGTGCGCCCCCCGCACGACGGTATGGCGGAGGTAATTAATCTGGCGGGGCAGGTGGTGCGGGCGGGTACCCCCGTGCGGGCGTATAACGAAACGACCATCGACCTCGGCGATTTGCCCGAAGGCACCTATCTGGTCCGGCTATTGGCCCCCAATAAACCGGCCCGTGTGGAGAAAGTGGTCATCTGGCGTTGATACGGGCGCGGTTGCTGCGGAGCTGTGGCCTGAGCGTTGCCTAAGACCTCCGAACATCGGCCCAGATGGGGAGTTATGCTGTCATTAAACATAATCTCCTTATTTCAACGACAATGGAAAGCAGCACCAACTCGCAGTCGGGCGTACCGGCTGGCCCTCGGCAGGTCGATCAGAACACGGGCGGCCCCCTGGAAGGCATGTCGCCCCAGTTTACCAATATGCCCGATAATGACGTTAACGAAGACCCGGCCGTTTATGCCGAACTCGGTCTCGATGGCGTACCCGACAATATGAATCCGGGTGATGAAGAGGCCTCCGACACCATTCTGTATACCGACAACATGACTGCCCGCAACGCTACCGAGAACGTATCGAGCGACCTCGATGGCGACCTGAAGGAAGACGAGTTACTACTCGATGAAGAAATGGATCGGTTGAACGATACTGACGTAGACGCCGACCCCAACGAGCTTCGCAACGAGCGCGAAAACGACGACACTGACCGCTATCTGGCGTATTGACGTAACGGATAATGTATGATGAGTAATGGATAGTGGATAATGAGTAATGGATAATGTGTAATGCTGGCTTTGTTGATGCAAAATTGTTTTTTACAATTCATCACTCATCACTATCCCAGCACAATAATCAGGCTTGCGCCAATGACCATGACGCCTGCACCAAGCAGTTTGCGCATGATGTTTTGCTCGCCAAAAAACTGGTAGCCGAACAAGACACTTAGCAGAGCCGAGGTCTGAAACAGGGCGAGTGCGTACCCAACAGAGGTACCCTCAAAAGCAATGTTGGTGGAAACCTGCATGAGCCCAATGGACAGAAACAAGAGCAAATACGTAGCCCGCTGTGTCCACAACACCCGTAGTTGACTGGCGCAGTGGGCCCGTTGTGCCAACAGAATCCAGCCCATTGAGAGGCCAAATCCCAGCAGACACCAGTACGAAAAGGCCGTCAGGGGTGAACTCACCACGATGGCTTTTTTGAGAAATACACCATCTACGGCCGAGCAGAGTAACGCCAGCACACGTAGTCGTACGTCGGCTCGCCCGAAAACAGCCATTGATAGGGGCGAGGACGCACCCGGTTGGCGGAGCACCACGTAACTACCGGCTACAATCAGGCCAATACCGGTCAGGCCCGCCAGCGTAGGTTGCTCATCCAGCAGAACCAGCCCCACAAGCATACTGACCACCGCCTTGTACGCATTGATAGGCCCCAGCACCGACAGGTCGCCGATGCGCATAGCACGCACCAGAAACACATTCCCCAGCACCGACAGTACGGCGCAGGCGGTCATGTTTGTCCAGAAAGCCGTTGATAAACCAACAAGCCGCTCCAATGTCACCACCGCCAGGCACACCAGAGACAGAAACCCGTAGGTGGCGGCCGTAACAAAGAGCGGTTCGGCCGAGCGTTCGGTGAGCTGTTTCTGAAACACATTGGCCAGCGGATTCGCGACAATTCGGACCAGAATAGCCAGAGAGGTAAGCGAGAGCACAAACAACAGCATAGGGCAGAAATACGACGCGAAGAGGGCAGAATCCGAAAAAATGCAAGATATTCAACAAACGAATCGTTAGTCAACCATAACCAGCAACCCCTGTTCCGTCGGCATGACTGCACCCAACCGTTACGTATTATTCCTGACTAGCTGGCTCTGGGCGGCCGTGTTTGGTTCACTTTTTGCCCAGCCACTCGAAACGGCTGATGTTAATTACGATACCCAAATCCAGACGGTGTTGCTGTACCCCGCCATCGGGGGCGATGTAACCAGCCCCGGCCGCACCCTCAACCCGCCCGTAACCGAGTTGAACACCGACAGCCCACTCGTGCTCGAGTTTGATGACCTTTCGGGCGATTACCGACCGTTTCGGGCCCGGCTCGTGCACTGTAACGCCGACTGGCAGAAGTCGGTATTGAACGACATTGAATTTACGTACGAGTTCAACGACTACCCCATTACGGAGTATCAGGTTTCAATGGGGACCAAGGTGCAATACTATCACTACCGGTTTCAGGTGCCTAAGGTGAAGCTGCCGGGCAATTATATACTGGTGGTGGTCAACGAGCGTAACCCCCGGCAACTGATTTTGTCGCGTCGGTTCAGTACGTATCAGAACCGGGTTTCGGTAGGCGCTGCGGTTCAGTTCTCGAGTAGTCCACAGCGGCAGTTTCGCGATCAGCAAATTGATCTGACGCTCAACTACAAAGGGTATCAGGTGATTTCGCCCCAGGACGATTTTAAGATTATCATTCGCCAGAATTACCGTGACGACCGGACCATCACGGGCCTCAAACCCACCAATGTGCGGGTGTTCGATCAGGTGCTTGAGTATCGCCTGTTCGATCTGACCAACACCATACCCGGCAGTAATGAATACCGGTTTTTCGATACCCGAACGGTACTTTCCCGGAGTAACTTCGTGGATCGAATTGTGCCTCGGGAAGATAAAACCACGGCGTATGTCATGATTGATCAGCCCCGAAGTATAGGTGGCTACATTCAGTTCGATGATTTCAACGGCCGGTACGTGATCGATCATCGCGAAACCCAAAACGGCAGTGTGAGCGCCGACTATATCGAGACCGTATTTACGCTCAAAACAGCCGAACTGCCCGATGGTGAGGTGTACGTAAATGGAGCCTTCAACAATTGGCGGCAAAACGACCGAAACCGCATGACCTACGACCCCGCTTCGGGCAGTTACCGGGCGGCCATCCTACTCAAGCAGGGCGTGTACAACTACGTGTACGCGGTGGCCCGCACCAGTCCGCAGCCGCTCGTAGATGAGTCATTGCTGGAGGGCAATTTCTCCCAGACCGAAAACGATTACGAAGTTTTTGTGTACCATCGCCCCCCGGCAGGTCGCGCCGATCAGCTGGTTGCATACCGTAAAGTAGGGTTTGGCAAGCGTCGATAGGAGACGTTGTATCTGGTGCTCGGGATAGAGGGGCCATCTACCGGTTAGGGTATAACATTGGCTGGAATCGATTGCACAATTTTTCGGGCTAACGTCGCGGTATATTATCGGGTCAGATTCCTTACTAAGGTAACCTGTTGAGCTGTAGTACGCTTCTGCGTAGTGTGGTCAACAGCCCTTTGTAAACTGTTTCTCCGCCTAATTTCCGATGAGCAAGCCGCTGAAAAGAAATGTATTAACGTTAGTGCTGGGCGTTGGCCTGGCTCTGATCGGGTTCAGTGCGTTCCAGTCGGGAGCCCCCGAGGCTCTGACCCTGCAACCCGGTAGCCGTATTGTGTTGCTGGGCAACAACCTCGGCTCCCGTATGTTCCACTTCCCTCACTTCGAGACCGAGCTCTACCTCCGATTCCCCCAGCACAACCTCACCATTCGCAACATGTGCGATGCCGGCGACACCCCCGGCTTCCGCCCCAGCCCCAGCCGTCCCAACCCCTGGGCCTTTCCCGGTGCCGAAAAATTCCAGACCGAACTGGCTAACCCCTCCGCCAGCGAGGGCCACCTCGAATCGCACGATGCCTGGATCACCCGCGCCGGAGCCGATGTTATTCTGGCTTTCTTTGGCTACAACGAGTCGTTTAACGGGCCTGCTGGTTTGCCTAATTTTCAGGCCGAGCTCGACGCTTTTGTGAAGCACACGCTTGCCCAGCGATACAACGGCAAAACGCCCCCTCAGTTGGTGCTCGTTTCGCCCATCGCCTTCGAAGATCTCTCCGACCGCTTCGATCTGCCCAACGGGCAAACCCAAAACGCCAACCTCCTCCGCTACACCCAGGCTATGCAGCAGGTGGCCCGTCAGAACGGTATTCGCTGTATTGATGCGTTTGGTCCCTCACAGCAGTGGTATGCACAGTCTAAAGAGCCTCTGACTATCGACGGCTGCCAGCTCAACGCGGCAGGCTACGCCAAACTGGCTACCCTGCTGGCCGACGAGGCCTTCGGTAAAGCGAGCCCGAACCAGACCCGCCGGGCTGCGGTAAACGAGGCCGTGCTGGAAAAAAACTGGATGTGGCACAACGACGTGAAGATCCCCAATGGGGTGCACGTCTATGGCCGGCGCTACAACCCCTTTGGTCCTGATAACTACCCCGCCGAGATCGAGAAGATCCGCCAGTTGACGGCCATCCGCGATACGGCTATCTGGCGTACGGTGCAGGGTCAGCCCTTCGACCTGGCCGCGGCCGATACCCGCACACGGGCCCTGCCCACGGTGAAGACCAACTTCAACCCGGAGCGCAATGGTAGTCTAAATTACCTCTACGGGGCCGACGCCCTGGCTAAGCTCAAAGTGTCCCCCGGCTACCGCATCGAGCTGTTTGCCTCCGAGCAGGAATTTCCTGATCTGGCCAAGCCCGTGCAGATGACCTTCGACAACAAGGGCCGCTTATGGGTGGCGGTGATGCCCAGTTACCCCCATTACAAGCCCGGCGACGCCAAGCCCGACGACAAGATTCTCATTCTGGAAGATACAAATAACGACGGCAAGGCCGACAAGCAGACGATCTTCGCCCGGGGGCTGCACCTGCCGCTGGGCTTTGAGCTGGCGGCTGAGGGCGTGTACGTTTCGCAGGGGCCTAACCTGGTGCTGCTGACCGACACGAATGGCGACGACCGGGCCGACGGGCAGGAAATTCTGCTCAGCGGTTTCGATGACCACGACACCCACCACAACAGCCACGCCTTCACGGTAGATCCTTCGGGGGCCATCTACTCTGGCGAGGGGGTGTTTCTACACACCAACGTCGAGACACCCTACGGGCCGGTGCGGGCAACCAACGGGGGCTTCTATCGCTACGCTCCCCAGCTCAAAAAGCTCGAACGGACGGCCCAACTCTCGATTCCCAACCCCTGGGGTATTGCCTTCGACGACTGGGGGCAGCCATTCTTTGCCGAGACCTCCAGCCCCGACGTGCGCTGGATGCTGCCGGGTACGGTGCTGCCCCGTTACGGACAGGCCACCCACAAATCGGTGCAGCTGATTGAGGAGGCCCACCGGGTGCGGCCCACTTCGGGTCTGGAGTTTGTGTCGAGCCGCCACTTCCCCGATGAGGTGCAGGGCGACTTTCTAATCAACAACACGATTGGCTTTCTGGGCACCAAGCAGCACCGGATCGAAGACGACGGAACGGGCTACAAGACCCGCCACCGGCAAGACCTGCTGGTGAGCGATGACCGCAACTTCCGGCCGGTCGACATGGAGTTTGCGCCCGACGGATCGCTGTACGTGATTGACTGGCACAACATTTTGATTGGGCACATGCAGCACAACGCCCGCGACCCCCTGCGCGACCACGTGCACGGTCGGGTGTACCGGATCACTTACCCGGGGCGTCCGTTGGTACGGCCGGCCCGGATTGCGGGAGCACCGATAGACACACTGCTGGCCAACCTGACCTTGCCCGAGTACCGCAGCCGCTACCGCACACGCCGGGAGCTACGCGGCCGTCCGGCGGCTCAAGTGGTAGCCGGGGTGAAGAAGTGGGTGGCTACGTTGAAACCGGCCGATGCCCGCCATGAGCATCATCTGCTCGAAGGACTTTGGGTGACCTGGGGCGCTAACCGGGTGGATGCCGCCTTGCTGCGTCGACTGCTGAAGGCAAAAGACTACCGGGTACGGGCTGCGGCCGTACAGGTACTGCGTTACACGGGCCATCAGGTGCCCGATCAGGCAGCCCTGCTGGCCTCTGCGGCCGACGACCCTAACAGCCGGGTACGGTTGATGGCGATTGTGGCGGCTTCGTGGCTCAAACCGGCTCAGGGCCTGCCGATTCTGGCGCGGGCGGGCAGCAAGCCGCTCGACGACTGGATGGTGCATGCGCACCGGACGGCGGTGGCGCACCTGCAGGGCATGAACGTAAAAGAGGCCCAGGCCAAAGAGACGGTAGCGGCCAATAACCTGAAAGGGGCTGAGCTGGCCCTCTACAACCGGGGCAAGGCGATCTACGGCAAGGAGGGTTACTGCGGCACCTGCCATCAGGCCGATGGTCGGGGATTGGCGGCTTCGGGTTTCCCGCCCCTGACGGGCACCAACTGGGTGGTGGGTAACGAAGAGCGACTCATCAAGCTGGCCTTGAAAGGCCTGTTGGGCCCGATAGAGGTGGGCGGCAAAACATATCCGGGTCAGGTGCCGATGACGCCGTTCGGGGGCTTGTTGAAAGACGATGAGCTGGCGGCCGTGCTGACCTACGTGCGGAACTCGTTTGGAAACCGGGCAGGAGCGATCACGGCGGATCAGGTGAAGCGGGTGCGTGGAGCAACGGCGTCGAAGACAGACTTCTACTCGCCCGAGCAGCTGCTCAAAGAACACCCTATGGAAAAGTAAGACCAGTTAGGTGGATACATTAAAAAAGGCTCTGGAACGGTTCCAGAGCCTTTTTTAATGTATGCAGAGTATGAACGGGCGCGTTTACGCACCGTGCAGGAACTCCATAATGTCGCCATCCTGAACGATGTATTCTTTCCCCTCGACCGAGAGCTTACCGGCCTCGCGGACGCCCGCTTCGGTTTTGTACTGTGCAAAATCAGGGAGTTTCATCACCTGCGCACGGATAAACTTCTTCTCAAAATCGGAGTGAATAACACCCGCAGCTTGCGGAGCTTTCCATCCCCGATGAATGGTCCAGGCCCGTACTTCTTTCACACCGGCGGTGAAATACGTAATCAGACCCAGCAACCGGTACGAGGCCTTGATGAGTTTGCTCAGCCCCGACTCCGTAAGGCCATACTCACCCAGAAACAGCTCCCGCTCTTCGGGGTCTTCCATTTCAGAAATCTGCGACTCAATTCCCGCCGAAATTACAATCACTTCGGCCCCTTCGTCGGCTACGGCCGCTTTCAGTTTTTCGGAGTACTGATTGCCGTCGGGCAGTGATGCTTCATCAACGTTGGCCACGTAAATAACCGGTTTTACGGTCAGCAGGGCCAAATCGCCGATGGCGGCTTCGCGCTCTTCGGGCGAGGCCTGCACGGTACGGGCGCTTTTGCCGGCTTCGAGGGCCGCTTTGTACTGTTTCAACAGTTCGAGTTCGGCTTTAGCCTTGGCGTCGCCCACACGGGCTGCTTTGTCGATACGTTGCATCTTTTTCTCGACGGACTCGAGGTCTTTCAGTTGCAGCTCGGCATCGATAATTTCCTTGTCGAATACAGGGTCTACGCGTCCCTCTACGTGCACGATGTTTTCGTCTTCGAAGCACCGGATAACATGCACAATAGCGTCGACTTCCCGGATGTTGGCCAGGAATTTATTGCCCAGACCAGCGCCCTGACTGGCGCCTTTCACGAGGCCGGCAATGTCGACAAACTCGATGATGGTAGGGACCACTTTTTGCGGTTTTACCAGTTCTTCGAGCGTGTTCAAGCGCTCGTCGGGTACCGTTACTACACCCACGTTGGGCTCGATGGTACAAAACGGATAGTTGGCGGCTTCGGCCTTGCCGCTCGAAATGGCATTAAATAAGGTCGACTTACCAACGTTGGGTAAGCCCACGATTCCACATTGTAAACCCATATTGAAGGAAGTGCGGCTACGGGATAAGGGCGGGCCGGGGGCATATGCTTAGCCAACCAACTGCTTATCAACCACGGGCAGCGCGCGGTTTTTTTGCAAAATTACAACGACCGTAGCGGACCATCACCGTAGCAGGCCACAAAAAAGCCTCAGACCAATGGCTGAGGCTCCGGGTTTGTAGGAATGGTCAGATTGGAAAGCTAGTCCCATTTGAGTTCAGTGCCGAACTCGTCAATCTCGTCGCGGTGGGCAAACTGGGTAAAATCAACGTCGGGCATCAGGTCGGTTTTCACAAACTCGATAGTTTCCTGAAGTGCCTCTACGAACTTGTCGAAGTCTTCTTTGTAGAGAAACATTTTGTGTTTCTCATACGTAAAGCCATCCCCCTGTGGGTGCCGACGGCTTTCGGTGATCGTTAGGTAATAATCGTTGCTGCGCGTTGATTTTACGTCAAAAAAGTAGGTACGTTTACCAGCTCGCACTCGTTTCGAATAGATTTTCTCCTTCTCTCGTTCGTCCACAATCAGTGAGGTTTATGCAGTCGCGGTAAACGCCAAATTAACTGCAATAGTATTAGGAACGAAAGAAACTTATCAAATATATTTTCATAGAGGGTGAAATTTCTATCATTCAGGCTCGGAAAAAGATAATTTAATAGTAGAAAGGCATAAAAAAAGGGTAAGTAAGGGAAAGTACCAGATGTCATATTGGTAATATTTGGTCAATAAGTATTCTGTTTTTTAGTCACCATGCTCGTTCACCTATTCCCTTACCTTCATGAAATTTCTTTCCCAAACTGTAGCCATAGGCTTGCTCGCCTACAGTCTACCTGGCTTTGCACAGGAGCGGCTAATTACCACGATGCCCTCGAAAAGCGAGGGTCTATCTCCGCTCTTAGCTCTCCACAGGACTAACATAGCATCGGAGTCCCCCGCACGTTCGGTAGCCGACATCGTTGTATCTGGTCGGGTAATCGATGAAAAAGGGGCGGGACTGCCGGGTGTGAGCGTAGTGGTGAAAGGTTCCACACAAGGCACCACCACCGACGCCGAAGGGGGATACCGGCTATCTGTGCCGAATGCCCAATCGCAGCTTGTGTTCAGCTTTGTCGGTTACCTCAAGCAGGAGATTTTGGTTGGCACGCAAACCTCAATCACCATTACGCTGACACCCGACGATCAGACCCTGAGCGAGGTGGTTGTAGTGGGTTACGGCTCCCAACGTCGGCAGGATATTACCTCGGCCGTGTCGGTCATCGGGATGAAAGATATTGGCGAACAACCCGCCAACAACCTCAATCAGGCTTTACAGGGGCGTGCACCGGGCGTTGTGGTGAAGCAGAAAAGCGGTACACCCGGTGGAGCGTTTGAAGTACGTGTGCGGGGTATCGGCTCGCTTGGCGCAGGTAGCGACCCGCTCTATGTTATTGACGGGTTTGCCGTGGGCACCTCAGTAGGGCAAAACCTGAACCCGAACGACGTGGAGAGCATCACGATTCTGAAAGATGCGGCCTCAACGGCTATTTACGGGGCGCGGGGCTCCAACGGGGTAGTGCTGATTACGACCAAAAGTGCCAAAGAAGGCAAAGTGGGCATCAATCTGTCGCTCGATTACGGCGTTCAGAATGTGCCGAGCTCGCGCCGGGTGAAAATGCTGAATGGGGTTGAGTTTGCCCAATTCAAAAAAGATGTATTCATGGACGGAATACGCTACTTCCAGAAGCGCGAACCGGCCATTGAGGAGGTGCCGATCGGATTCCGCTACCCCGAACAGACTAAATACTCGACCGACTGGTTTGGCGAAATTCTGAATAATAACGCGCCGTACAGTGATATGAACCTGACGATCTCGTCGGGCAAAGGCCCCATTCGTTCGTTGCTGTCGGTGGGCTACTACAAAGAGCAGGGCTCTATTATCAAGACCAATTACGACCGTTTCTCTGTCCGTAGCAACATGACGGGGCAGGTGAACAAGTTTCTGAACGTTGGCCTGAACATAAATGGCTCGTACACCCGGCAGAATGTGGCCAATACCGACGGCCGTAGTGCGCTTGTGGGTGGGGCGTTGCTCATGGACCCCCGCGAGCCGGTACGCAATCCCGATGGGTCGTTGCGTCCTTACATTGGCGGGGTCGATGGGGTGTTTGGGTTTCCGAACCCTGTGTTTGTACTGAACAATGTCTCGCGCAAACGAAACATTTTTGATCTGCTGGCCAACGCCTTCGCGGAGGTGTCAATTCTGAAAAATCTTCAGTTCCGCTCGTCGGTCAACGCCAAGATCAACTACAATACTTACCGCGAGTTTGTCCCGTCGACCATTGGGTTGTCGGTGGCTTCGGGAACGGCCGGGGCTCCACCCCGTATCGCGACGGCTGGCGAAACCACCGAGCAGCTCACCAACTATTCACTCGATCAGCTGCTCACCTACTCGCCTACTATTGGTACGGATCACAACCTGAATGCACTGGTTGGCTTTACGGCCCAGCAGGAGACCGTGCGGGGTTTGTCGGGTTCGGCTAATACGTTCCCCGACGATTTAGTGCCGTTTCTGGGGGCAGGCTCTATCCGGTCGTCAAACTCGTATGAATTCGGATTTACGCTGCTGGCGTATCTGGCACGGGTCAATTACTCGTTCAAAGACCGGTATCTGGCGTCGGCTTCGTTCCGCCGGGAGGGTAGCTCACGGTTTGGTACACAGAACAAATACGGCGATTTCCCGGCGGCCTCGGTGGGCTGGCGTATTTCTGAAGAGCCTTTTATGCCCAAGTACGCCTGGCTGAACGACCTCAAGCTACGGGCAAGCTGGGGCGTAACCGGTAACAACAACATTGGTAACTACCCAAGCCTCGCTTTCGTGGGGGCCAACAACTACATTCTCGACAATACTTTTGCGCCGGGTAAAGTAGTTAGCTCGTTTGCAAATTCGGAGCTGAAGTGGGAGAAATCGAATCAGCTGGACATCGGTATGGACTTGTCGCTGTTCAACAATAAGCTCAGCTTCACCTTCGAGTATTACAAGAAAATTACCAACGACATGCTGCTGCCGATCTCGATACCAGCGGTGTCGGGTTTTACAACGAGTCTGGCCAATATCGGGAAAGTACAAAACAGAGGTATTGAGTTGGGGGCCGATTACCGCACCAACATAGGGGCTATCAATTTTCGAACCAATGCCAATATTGCGTTCAACCGCAGCAAGATTCTGGCCATCAAAGGAGCTAACGATATGCTCTGGTACGGTAGTTTCTACGGGGGTTATAACGTGCAGAAAGTGGGCCGCCCCATTGGTATGATCTACGGATACCGAAAGCTGGGCATTTTTAATACGCAGGCCGAAATTGATGCATCGCCCAAGCAGGACGGTGTGATTCCGGGCGGGATGAAGTTTGCCGACACCAATGGCGATGGCGTGATTACGTACGATACCCAGGACATGGTGGAGATTGGTAACCCCAACCCGGCCTTTACCTGGGGCTGGACCGTAGCGGCCGACTACCGTAAGTTCGATCTGAATCTGTTGTTTTTGGGGGCGCACGACTTCGATATCTACCGCAATATCGAAGCCTCAACGATGAATATGGACGGGGTTTTTAACGTGCTCGATAAAGCCAAAGACCGGTGGCGCTCGCCCGAAAACCCCGGTTCAAACCCTACGGCCAAAAACTCGCAGGGGGGGACCAACTACTTCAAATGGTCGCGCGAGAGTAGCGAGCGGTACGTATACGACGGCAGCTACATCTGGCTTAAAACGGTTACGATTGGCTACACGCTTCCCCGGCTCCGGTCGGTGCTGAGCGACGCCCGGATTTTTGTATCGGCCAACAACCTGTTTCTGTTCACCAAATACCCCGGCAATAACCCCGATGCGGGCGTGCGGGGTGGCACCGAGCTGAACAATGATGATGAGTCGTATCCGGTTCCGCGTACGTTCGCAGTAGGCGCTAAGTTCAACTTCTAATCTTCCTCGGCCATGAAAAAACTAACCTTATTCAGCTTGCTTCTTCTTTGCCTGGCCGGGGTGTCGTGCAAAGATGATTATCTGGTCACGACCGATCCGACGCGCATCGGGGCCGACTTGTTCTATCAGAATCAGACGCAGTTCGAACAGGCCGTGAACGGCGTGTATGGGCAGTTGCAAACTATTACTAATACGGCTTACCTGTTCACGGAATTCAATACCGATAACACCACGCTCGACTTTAACCCTCTCGACCGTGGGGGCGCGGCTGGTTGGGAGGCTTTTGAGTTTTCGACGGTAAACCCCGGTAATGGCGAAATCGCCAACCTCTGGAACCAGCATTATTCAACACTCTACAACATCAATTACGCGCTCGAAAAACTGGCTCCGAGCACCATTGATGCCAATGCGAAAAAGGAAATCGAAGGCCAGTTGAAGTTTTTGCGTGGATACCATTACTTCAATCTGGCCCGCTATTTCGGGGATGTTGTACTCGTAACTTCCACGCTCAAGAACCCCGATCAGGCCTTCGATCTGGTCCGGTCGCCCCAGGCTGCGGTGTACACGCAGGTTGAAAACGATCTGAAGGAAGCTGCCGCTTTGTTGCCAGCTTCGCGTACCAAAAAAGTGGGCTGGGCCAACAAAGGGGCGGCCCTAACCTTGCTCGGGAAACTTTACCTGACCAAAAAGCAGTACGCTGAAGCCGTCAGTACGCTCAAGCAGGTGGTACCACTGGGGTACTCGCTGCTACCCAAGTACGCCGACATTTTCGATCCGGCCAAGAAAAACGGCCCGGAGTCGATTTTTGAGGTGCAGTATCAGGGCGGCAACGACTTGGGCGAGCAGAGCAACTTTATGTATGTGTTTGCGCCCAGGCTTTCGCAGGGGGCCGTTACGGGATTTGCCAACACGCCACCGGGTGGGCGCAATATTCCGACCAACGACATTATGGCCGCCTTTGAACCGGGCGACCTCCGCAAGGATGTATCGTTCCAGCCCGGTTATACGCTCAATGGTACGTTTGTCGCTATTCCGTTTATCAACAAGTACCGGCACCCGCATACCATCACCGGCCGAACGGATAACAACTGGCCCGTACTTCGCTATGCCGATGTGTTGCTGATGCTGGCCGAAGCCATCAACGAGCAAGCGGGCCCGACGGCTGAGGCCGCCGATTTTGTCAATCAGGTGCGGAAGCGGGCCGGTCTGAAGGAGTTGGGTACTCTGAGCAAAGATGCGTTTCGCGAGGCCGTGCTGAAAGAACGTCGGGTTGAGCTGGCTTTTGAGAATCACCGTTGGTTCGATCTTCAGCGAACCAAAACTCCGGCCGAACTGGCCGCTTTCCTGAATACCTACGGGGCCAAAGAAAAAGCAAACCCCACGGTAGGGCGGGGCGGTATTGCTTTCAACGCGCTCGATTACGTGTACAGCGATTTCGAATATTTCCTGCCTATTCCGGCCCCCCAAATTCTGATTAACAGTAAATTAACTCAAAACGCGGGTTATTAGAAAGGGCAGAGTTGCCCCTTCTATCCACGTTATTTCAACGGATTGTAATGACAGTATTAACCGAATCGTTTTGGCTCTGGCAGTTTTTGGGTCGTTTGCACCCGCTAATCGTTCATTTTCCGGTAAGCCTGCTTTTGATCGCCTGGCTGCTCGAAGGCGTCGGCTGGTATCGTAAATCGGCCGAGTGGCAGTCGGGCGTGAAGGCGCTGGTCTGGATCGGGGCGATTAGTTCGGTGGTGGCTGCCGTGCTGGGGCTTGTATTGATTAATCAGGACGACTACGGTGGCGACACCGTGGTTGTCCACCAATGGTCGGGCCTGGCCACTATGGCTTTGGCGGTATTCGCCCTGCTGGCCCTCCGTGCTCAGCGCACCGATCTGTTTCGGGGGTTGCTCACGGCAAGCGTGGTGGGGGTTACGGTGGCGGGCCATTACGGAGCAATGCTCACCCACGGTGATGATTTTCTGACGAGTGTATTGCCCGAAACCCGCGAAATGGCTCCCGTGGCCGAGGGTGGGTCGCGGTTTGCGCTCAACACCAGCTCGACTACCCCGCTCGACGATAAGCAGGTGAGCGAGCTTAACCTCGAAGTGCGCTCCATTCTGGCACATAATTGCTACAGCTGTCACGGCTCCTCGAAAGTGAAAGGCGAGCTTCGCCTTGACAAAAAGGAGTTTATCATGAAAGGGGGCGAAAGTGGCCCGATTCTGGTACCCGGCCACCCCGAAGACAGCGACATCATCCGCCGGGTGAAACTGCCCGCCGGTCACGACGACGCTATGCCCACCAAGGGCAAGCGACTGACCGAACAGGATATTGCCGTGCTTGAGTTCTGGATCAAACAGGGTGCGCCCTGGCCAAGCGGCCCCGAAAAAAGCCTGTATCGTGTAGCTCAGCTGGCCCCCCGGATGCCCGCTCTGCCACCGGCCGCTCCGGGCCTCGAAAACCCCATCGACCGGTTTGTGAACGTGTATTTCGCGAAAAACAAACTTAGCTGGAAGCCCGTAGTCGACGATCGGACGTACATGCGCCGGGTGTACCTCGACGTGGTGGGCTTGTTGCCAACGCCCGATCAGCTCAAAGCGTTTGTGGCCGATACCGCTGCCAACAAGCGGGCGGTGCTGGTGCAAAAACTGCTGGCCCGAAACGTCGATTATGCGCAGCACTGGCTCACGTTCTGGAACGATGCCCTCCGCAATGATTACACCGGCACTGGCTACATCACCAAAGGCCGTTTTGATATTACAACCTGGCTCTATTCCTCGCTGAAGACCAATAAGCCGTACAATCAGTTTGTACGTGAGCTGATTAATCCGGGCAAAGAGTCGGAAGGGTTTATTAAGGGGATCAAATGGCGGGGCACCATCAATTCGAGCCAAAGCACCGAAATGCAGGCCGCGCAGAATGTGTCGCAGGTGTTGCTGGGTCTGAACCTGAAGTGTGCATCGTGCCACGACAGTTTTATCAGCGACTGGAAGCTGGCCGATGCCTACGCCTTCGCCAACATTTTTGCCGATACCACCCTCGAGATTCACCGTTGCGACAAACCCACCGGGCAGCTAGCGAGTACCAAAATTATTTTCGAGGAACTGGGCTCTATCAATGGTAAGGCACCTACCAAAGAGCGGCTCCGTGAACTGGCCGAGTTTATGGTACAACCCAAAAACGGGCGGCTCTACCGGACCGTCGTGAATCGGGTGTGGGCGCAGGTAATGGGCCGGGGTATTATCGAGCCCGTCGATATGATGGACAATGTACCCTGGAGCGAAGACCTGCTCGACTGGCTGGCGGCCGACTTTGCGGCCAACGGCTACGACCTGAAACGGTTGCTGGGGCAGATTCTGACCTCACGGGCGTACCAGCTTCCGTCGGTAGGTCTGAAAGAAGCCGACCAGATTGTCTCGCCTAAATTCGTGTTTGAGGGGATGGTGCGTCGGCGGATGTCGGCCGAACAGTTTGCCGATGCCGTGAGTCTGGCTTTCAGCCCGATTTACGCCGACACGTCGATTGTGGAAGAACAGTTTCCGAAGAAACTAAAAGCCGAAATGCCGTTTCCGAGGGCGTCGCTGGTGAAAAACGACCCTTTCTTAACCGCGCTAGGTCGGCCCAACCGCGAAACCGTCAGCACGAGCCGGGCTTCGCAGGCCAATCTCTTGCAGGCCCTTGAGCTGACTAACGGCGAGAAGTTCAACGAGGCCCTCAAGCGGGGAGCCTTGCAGTGGCGGGCCTTGTACCCCACGTCTGACGCACTCGTGCGAAACCTGTATTGGAAGGCGCTCGGCCGCGAGCCCAAACCGCAGGAGTTGGCCGTGGCCCAAAAAATGCTGGGCAAAACGCCCACCACCGATGGTATTCAGGATCTGGTCTGGGCCATTAGTCTGCACCCCGAATTTCAATTGATTTACTGACAGACGGGCACACGGATAAAGGACATCGTATCTGTGTGCCTGCCTTACCTCCATACAACCATGAAAAATACCTGGAACAGACGGGAGTTTCTGCAAAAAACAAGCGCGGCTACCTTAGCCGCTATGGCGGCCGGTGCACCCGTTTCAAGCTTGCTGTCGGGGTGTGGCCGTAGCCGCAAACCCGGCGAAACCAATGGCACTGCCGACACCGTGATTCTGCTCTGGATGGCCGGCGGCATGGCCCATACCGAAACCTTCGACCCCAAACGGTACACGCCTTTTTCGAAAGGAATGGAAGGGAACAGTGTCTTGAGCACCTTTAAGTCGGTCCCGACCGTGCTCGACGGTATTCACTTTTCTGAAGGGCTACAGCAAATAGGGAAGGTGATGGATAAGGGTACGCTCATCCGCTCGTACGTAGCGGCCGATCTGGGCCATATTCTGCACTCGCGCCATCAGTACCACTGGCATACCTGCTACGAGCCGCCCCAAACCGTGGCGGCCCCGCATATCGGGTCTTGGATTGCTAAAGAACTGGGTCCTAAAAACCCGGTGATTCCAGCCTTTATTGATATTGGTCAGCGGTTTACCGTGGGCGAGGCCGAAGAACTGAAGGCGTTTCATACCGCCGGTTTTCTGGGCAATGAGTTCGGGCCGTTTTTTATTCCTGACCCCACGCAGGGCCTCGAAAGCGTGCGGCCACCCGTCGGGATGGATGCCAAACGATTTGAGCGACGGAATCAACTCTACAACGAGCTGATCAGCAAAGGCCCGATGGGCGAGTTTGGCAGCGATTACCAGAAAGAATCGTTGCGCCGGTCGATGGAACAGGCGTACCAACTCCTCAACTCGCCCGAAGCCAAGGCGTTCGACCTGAGTCAGGAGCCCAAAGCCAGTTACGATACGTACAACACGGGTAAGTTTGGGCTGGGGTGCCTGCTCGCCCGCCGACTAACCGAGCAGGGTGCCCGGTTTATCAGTGTGACCACAGAGTACGAGCCCTTTATGGGCTGGGATACGCACGAAAACGGTCATACGCGGCTCGAAGAAATGAAGCGGCAGATCGACGCGCCCATTGCTCAACTTATCAAAGACCTCGACAAAACTGGCCACCTCGACCGGACGCTCATCGTTCTGGCGAGTGAGTTTAGCCGCGACATGATGGTTGAAGGTCGGCCTGATGCCAAGGTGCAGGAGCAGGTGCCGCAGCCCGATATTCTGTCGGACCTGAAGTTTTACGGGATGCACCGGCATTTTACCGACGGCTGCTCCATTCTGATGTTTGGGGGCGGTATTAAAAAAGGGTTTGTGTACGGCAAAACCGCCGACGAACGCCCGTGCAAGACGATCGAAAACCCGGTTCGTATCGACGGTATTCACCAGACCATTTACCACGCGCTCGGTATTGCGCCCGATACCCATTACGACGTGGAGAAACGACCGTTTTACACCACACCCGACGGATTGGGTAAACCCGTGCTCGATTTGCTTGCCTAACCTCTGACCTATGCAAAAGGGCTTTTTTTTCGGACTGAGCGTTGTTTTACTGGCCGGGTTGGCCTGGTACAATCAGGCGTGTACCAATAGTTCGGCGGGGAGCAGCAACCCCGACCATATTCCGGAGCGCATCAGTTACAACTTCGATATTCGGCCGATTTTGTCGGATAAATGCCTGGCCTGCCACGGGCCCGATGCCAACAAACGGGAGGCTGGCCTTCGGCTCGACATTGCCGAGAATGCGTATGCGGCCCTGAAAGAGAACCCGGCGGCTCACGCTCTTGTGCCCGGCCGACCGGAGTTGTCGGAGGTGTATTTGCGCATCACGTCCGACGATACGGCCACGGTGATGCCCCCGCCTTCGTCGAACCTGAAACTGACACAACGCGAAGTCCGGCTCATTGAGGCCTGGATTAAGCAGGGCGCCCCCTACGAAAAACACTGGTCGTTTGTAGCCCCGCGCAAGCCCGCCCGCCCGATGGTGAGCCAAACGAACTGGCCCCGCAACGAAATCGACTACTTCATTTTGCAAAAGCAGGAGCAAAAAGGTCTGAAACCAAACGAGGATGCCGACAAAGAGCACTTGCTTCGCCGATTGAGCCTCGACCTGACGGGCCTGCCACCCACACTGGAACAGATGGACCGGTTTCTGGCCGATGCCTCGCCCCGAGCCTACGAAAACATGGTAGACCAGTTGCTCAAAAGCCCGGCCTATGGCGAAAAAATGGCCCTGCACTGGCTCGACCTGGCCCGCTATGCTGACTCGCACGGGTATCAGGACGATGGCTACCGGACGCAGTGGCCCTGGCGTGATTGGGTGATTCACGCCTTCAACAAAAATATGCGGTACAACGATTTTGTGACGTGGCAACTGGCGGGCGATTTGCTGCCCGGTAGCACCAAAGAGCAACTGCTGGCCACGGGGTTCAACCGCAACCACAAAATCACCGAAGAGGGGGGCGTGATTCCCGAAGAATACCGGATTATGTACGTTACCGACCGTAACGATTTGTTTGGTAAGGGCCTGCTGGGTGTTACGCTCGAATGCGCCCACTGCCATGACCATAAATACGACCCGTTCTCCCAGAAAGAGTATTACCAGCTCTTCGCGTTTTTCAATAACGTAAACGAGGTGGGCATTGAGTCGGTGATTGGCGGGCCGGATACCTACGCTAAAAAGCCTCTGATGGAAATCAGTAACGACGATGTGAAGAACATCCTGTCGTTTGTGAACAAGCGCGACACCAACCGGCTCATTGTCTCAGTCATGGGCGACCTCGACACCACCCGCAAGACGCATGTGCTCAAGCGCGGTGCTTACGACGACCCCGGCGAGGAGGTACAACCCGGTACGCCCTCCGCCATTTTGCCCTTCGACCCCAGCTACCCTAAAAATCGGCTGGGCCTCGCCAAATGGCTGTTCGACAGCCGGAATCCGCTCACCGCGCGGGTGTACGTCAATTTATTGTGGCAGGAGTTTTTCGGGAAAGGCCTCGTAAAAACCTCCGGCGACTTCGGGATGCAGGGCGAACTACCCTCGCACCCCCAACTGCTCGACTGGCTGGCCGTTGATTTTATGGAGCACGGCTGGGACATAAAGCGGCTGGTGCGGCAAATGGTGACCTCGGCAACGTACCGGCAGTCGGCGGTGGTGACGCCCGAAAAACTGGCTACCGACCCCGACAATAGCCTGCTGGCCCGTGGTCCACGCTACCGGATTCATGCCGAGTTTGTGCGCGACCTGGTGCTTAGTAGTAGCGGTTTGCTCAACCCCACGGTTGGCGGGCCAAGTGTAAAACCTTACCAGCCTGCGGGCCTTTGGGAGGGCGCAACCTCGGGGCGGGGCCTGCTGTCGATGTACGTGCAGGATCACGGTCCGAGCTTGTACCGCCGGGGTATGTACACGCTCATAAAGCGCACGGTGCCCCCACCCGCTATGGCTATTTTCGACGCCAGCAACCGGGATTTGTGCGAAACCAAACGGCTTAAAACCAACACCCCCTTGCAGGCGCTGGTGATGATGAACGACCCGGCCGTACTCGAAGCCTCGCGGGTGCTGGCGGCCCGGCTCCTGCAAGAACGGGGCGATATGCCGGGTAAAATCGGGAAGGCGTTTCGGCTCATTGTAAGCCGTAAACCAACCGAGCAGGAACTCGGCATTTTGCACAATTACTACGAAAACGCCCGGAAGAAACTCACCAAAACGGGTGTCGATAAGGCGTTGGCTGTGGGAGAACACCCAATCCCGGCGGGCCTCGACCGCACGCAGCTGGCGGCTCTGATGCGCGTAGTCACGACGATTTACAACCTGGAGGAAACCATTACCAAGTCCTGACGGCTATGGAAAACGAAATTCTCGAACACGGCTTTAACTTCAACCGGCGTCGCTTTTTGTCGCGGCTTAGCCTGGGGTTGGGGAGTGCCGCCTTGGGGTCATTGCTCATCCCGGATCTGTTTGGGGGCTCTGGCACCGACGACGAAACCCTGCCCGTGGGTGTTCCTCATTTTGCGCCCAAGGCCAAACGGGTCATTTACCTGTTTCAGAACGGAGCGCCTTCGCAACAGGAACTCTTCGACTACAAGCCCAAACTCCGCGAAATGACCGGGCAGGAGTTACCGCCCTCGGTGCGGGGCAAGCAGCGGCTCACGGGCATGACCGCCAATCAGAAAGAGTTTCCGATGGTAGGCTCGTTTGTCGATTTCAACCAGTACGGTCAATCGCGGGCGTGGGTGAGCGACCTGTTTCCGTACACGGCCAAAATTGTCGACGATCTGTGCATCATCAAGTCGATGTACACGGAGGCCATCAACCACGACCCGGCCCTCACGTTTTTGCAGACGGGCTCGCAGCAGGGCAACCGCCCCAGCATGGGCTCGTGGCTGAGTTACGGGCTGGGCAATGAAAACAAAAACCTGCCTAACTTCACCGTTCTGCTTTCGCGGGGCATTGGCAACGGGCAGGGGGTTTACTCCAAACTCTGGTCCAACGGTTTTCTGGACTCTATTCATCAGGGCGTGCAGTTCAGCAAAGGCGAAGACCCGGTGCTCTACCTCCGCGACCCCGACGGTATGTCGCGCGAGGAACGCCGGGCCATGCTCGACAATCTGGCCCAACTCAACGATCTCTCGTATCAGTCGTTTGGCGACCCCGAAATCATGGCCAAAGTGAAGCAGTACGAAATGGCGTACCGGATGCAAACGGCCGTGCCCGAAGTGATGGATTTGTCGAAGGAGTCGGACGATATCATTAAACTCTACGGCCCCGATTGCCTGGTGCCGGGTACGTTTGCCGCCAACTGTTTGCTGGCCCGCAAGCTGTCGGAAAACGGGGTTCGGTTTGTGCAGCTCTACCATCAGGGGTGGGATCAGCACGGCAATCTACCGTTTGAGATTGCCAAACAGGCCAAAGACGTTGACCAGGCATCGGCGGCTCTGGTCACCGACCTCAAACAGCGCGGCTTGCTCGACGAAACGCTCGTGATCTGGGGAGGGGAGTTTGGCCGAACCAGCTACACCCAGGGCAAACTGACCAAAGACAACTACGGCCGCGACCATCATCCGCGTTGCTTTACCATCTGGATGGCGGGCGGGGGGATCAAACCGGGTATGGTCTACGGCGAAACCGACGACGTGGGCTACAATATCATTCAAAACCCGGTTCACGTCCACGATTTTCAGGCTACGGTACTCCATCAGCTTGGTCTCAACCACGAAAAGCTAATCTTCAAACATCTGGGCCGACGGTATCGCCTGACCGATGTTTCAGGAAACGTTGTGCACGATATTATTGCCTAACCGATAGCTGCATCGCTCCCTTTATGAACAAAAGGCTCCTTGGTATTGCCGAGCAAGCGCTCTTTGCAACGGTCGTTTTTGTCTTGATTCTGCTCGCTTTTGCCGACCGCCTTGCCGTGCCGGTATGGTTACAGCCAATCGGCAGGATGCACCCCCTTTTTCTGCACTTTCCCATTGTGATTTTGCTGCTTACGCTGGTGATGGAGGTGTTTCGGTTCCGGCCGGTTCGGGCGGGCCAAACGGCCGAGACTGTCAGTGCGTACCGTCAGTTTCTGGATGCCCTGCTTCTGGTGGGCACCTTGTCGGCGGGTCTGACGGTGGTGATGGGCCTCTTTCTGGCTACCGAAGACGATTACAGCGGCACTACATTGCAATGGCACAAATGGTCGGGGGTGGGGGTGTTTTTGGTAGCGGCTTTTATCTACTGGGCCCGCCAAAAACGCTGGTACAACGCCCCTCTGGCGCGTGTGGGTGGGTTAGTAGGGATAGTGTGTCTGGTCGGGGCCGGGCATTATGGCGCTACCCTGACCCACGGCGACAATTTCCTGTTTGAACCCCTCAGCCGACAGGCCGAGCCTGAGCGCGTACCGCTGGAGCAGGCATTGGTGTACGATCACCTGGTGCAACCCATTTTTGAGCAGAAATGCGTCAGTTGCCATAATCCCGGCAAACTCAAAGGCGGGTTGAACCTGACCCACCTGGCAGCCGTTCAGAAGGGCGGCAAATCGGGCAAGTTGTACGTATCGGGGCGGCCCGACATCAGTTTGTTGCTGCAACGGATTCATTTGCCGCTTGAGGAGAAAAAACACATGCCGCCCATTGGCAAAAGTCAGCTGACCCCGCAGGAGGCTAAACTGCTGGCGTTGTGGATTAAAGGGCGTGCTCAGACCAATGGGCGTGTGGCCGACTTACCCGCTACCGATTCGTTACGGATTATAGCGGCCGGTTTTCTGGCTCCGTCGGTATCAGTTGAGTCGTTTGACTTCGACGAGCCCGACGAGGATATGGTTCGGCAGCTCAACACCGACTACCGCACCGTAGCCCGGTTGGCCAATGGCTCACCGGCGCTGGCCGTCAACCTGTACAACAGAGCCAATTACGCCCCCGACCAACTGACCGACCTGAGTCCTGTTCGGGAGCAGGTGGTTTCGCTGAGCCTGAACAAATTGCCTGTAAAAGATGCCGACCTAAAAGAGCTGAGTCAGTTTGAGAACCTGCAAAAGCTCGACCTGAATTTTACCGATATTACGGGCAAAGCACTGGAGCAGCTCACCCCGCTAAAACAGCTCAAAACGCTGGCATTGGCTGGTACATCTGTGCGTTACGAAGACCTCGTGGCTCCGCTCAAAGCCTTTAAAAACTTGCAAACGGTGGCCCTCTGGAACACCCGCCTGACATCCGCTCAGATTGCGCAGCTACAAAAAAGCTACGGAAACGTGCGGTTTATTGCGGGTTTTAACGGGGCGGCCGCCGAACCAATCCGGCTCAATCCGCCCCAGCTCAAAAACGCGTCGCCTATTTTCACCGGCTCAACCCAGGTCGATATTCGGCATCCGGTTCGGGGGGTACAGATTCGGTACACTACCGACGGCTCGGAGCCCGATAGCCTACGCTCGCCTATCCTGACCGCCCAAACAACTATCTCGCAACCGACCCAGATTAAGGCGCGGGCATTTAAGGCCGGTTGGTACGGTAGCAGTACGGCTACGTTCGATTATTACCGCCGTACGTACAAGCCCGACAGCCTGCGGCTGCTGTTGCCATTCAACCCGGTGCATCAGGCCAATGGCCCCCAAAGCTTTTTCGACGGAATCCTGGGAACATTCAACGCCAACAGCCCCGCCTGGGCCAACAACTGGCTGGGCTTCCGCAAAAACGAAATGGCCCTGCTGTCGAGGTTTGCCAAACCGGTCACCATCAGCTCAGTAGCCCTGCGCATTATGGTTGAGGAGGAGACGAGTATTTTCCCGCCCGGAGAGGTGGAAATATGGGGCGGCCCCAGCCCAAACGAGCTGAAGCGACTCGCTACAGTGAAGCCCCGGCAGCCGGGCGGTAAAGAGCCACACACTCTGCAAACGGTCACGTGCTCGTTTGGTCCGCAGGCGGTTTCGTGGCTGAAAATTGTGGCCCATCCGCTCAAACAAATACCCGCCTGGCATCCCAACAAAGGCAATCAGGCCCTGCTTTTGGTCGACGAAATATTCATCAATTAACCCAGCTGAAAACAGGGCCACTGGCTCACGAAATAGGGTCAATTGGTTCTGAATGAGACCAAAGCTTGGCTGGCATACGGTTTGTACGTATCTTTGTGGGGTCGGAATTGCACATTTTGGGGAAGAGACGTGTAGCGTACATTCTACAAAGCACGCTCTTATTTGTTCACCAAACCGTACGCTGTATGAGTGTGATAATGTCCCTGATGATGCTGTTCAGCACTATCAAACCGACAGAGGCCCATTCGGGCTTCATACAGAAGGGTAAGGCTTCTTTTTACGCTTCAAAATTCAATGGACGTAAGACGTCAAGCGGAGAACGGGTAGACTCGAAGGTCTACGCAGCCGCCCACCGGACGCTACCATTCAACACCATGGTCGAGATTACCAATCTCGCTAACAACCGGTCGGTAATTGTTCGGATCAATGACCGGGGTCCATTTTCAAAAGGTCGCATCGTGGATATGACCCACGCGGCCGCCAAAGCACTTGGTTTTATCCAAAGAGGGGTAACCAATGTCAAGCTTCGGGTTGTAGGCACCAATGGTGTGGTTGCTCTCGGCCCGGTTTCAGCGGAACCAACGGCTCAACTTCTGTCGATTACAGAACCCGTTAACCGCTTCTAATCAATCAGGTGGGTGGAAGCCCGCCGTGTAGTATTTCGGGGGCTCGCTTTTTCGATGCGCGATCCGGAGGGGAATCTGCTTCCCGCTACACATATTTACTGAACCGTTCGGCTCCTGTGGCATCCCAAAACCGTTTGTGCAATTCCGGTGGGTGCGTGAGCCGAACGGTTTTTTGCGTTATATTACCATCATGAAGCAGCAACTCAACTTAGCCCAGATCCGGGAATACGGTAACGTCGAATTTTTGGCCCGCCAGATGGTCGAAGGCTTCATCACGGGGTTGCACAAATCGCCTTTTCACGGCTTTTCGGTCGAGTTTGCCGAACATCGGCTCTATAACACCGGCGAAACCACCCGGCATATCGACTGGAAAGTGTACGGCAAAACCGAGAAGCTGTTTGTGAAGCGGTACGAGGAGGAAACCAACCTGCGGTGCCACTTGCTGATCGATACGTCGTCGTCGATGTATTACCCCGAAAAAAACTTCGGCAAACTCACCTTTAGCGTGATGGCCGCCGGGTGTTTGGCCTACCTGCTCCAACGCCAGAAAGACGCCGTGAGCCTGACCACCTTTGCCGATGCAATTGATGTACAGACGCCGGTCAAATCGACGCCCTCGCACGTGCACAAGCTGTTCGGGCACTTGAGCGACCTGATGCAGCAGCCCAAAATCACCCGGAAAACGTCGGCTGCTGAAGTGATCCATCAGATTGCCGAGAAAATCAACAAGCGCTCGCTGGTGGTTATTTTCAGTGATATGTTCGAAAATGCCGATAAAGCCGATGCCCTGTTCTCGGCCCTTCAGCATTTGCGGCATAACCTGCACGAGGTGCTGCTTTTCCACGTGACCGACAAGAAAACCGAAGAGGATTTTGCCTTTGATGAGCGCCCCTACGAGTTTATTGACCTTGAAACGGGTGATCGGGTAAAACTGCAACCCGGTCAGATCCGCGATTCGTATCAGGAGGCTGTACGCGCGTACTTTCAGGAGCTAAAGCTGCGTTGTGGGCAGTACAAAATTGACTTTATCGAAGCCGACATCGCCCGGGGCTTCGATCAGATTCTGAGTTCGTACCTGGTGAAACGGACGAAGATGAAATAATAGAGGGAAAAAGGAGAAGGGAGGAAAAGAAGAAGGGAGCTGCCGCATGGTTCCCTTTCTCCTTTCCTCCCTTCTCCTTTTCTCCTCTATTACCTATTTCCCTTTCGCAGCTGGCTTCGCTTCTTTCTTTACGGTAGCCGGTGCGGCTTTGGCAGCCAACTGGCGCTTGTAGAAATCAAGGAAGTCGCCGGCCTGCTCAGCGGGGATGCCCCGCCCGATAATTGTACGGCTTTTGTCGAGCACGTAAACCTGTGGCGTAGTGAACACGTCGTACCGGTGCCGGAAGTCGGTGCGGAACGTGAAGTCGTAGCCGTGAATCCAGTTTTGGAGCTTAAACTCGTTGATAAACTTCTTCCAGCTCTCGGGGCTGTTGCTTACGGGTACCGCCAGTACATCAATGCCTTTGCCTTTGTTGGCGTCGGTGTATTTTTTCAGTAGGGGAGCCGCCGTGCGACAGTGACCGCACTCGGGATCGTAGAAAAACACAATCAGGTAATCGCTCTTCAGGGACGCAAAGTTGATGGGGCGCCGAAGCGTGTCGCTCACCGACAGGGCCGGAAACGGTTTGCCAATCAGCAGCGGCTTCAGCGTGTTTATTTTTTCGCGTACGTTGGCCAGGGCAGTCGAGTCCGACATCGGCATGACACCCGAGAGGTAGTATTTTTCGGCCATGTGGATAAACACGCCATCGGTACCCAGCACGGTGGGTCGCTCATACTGACTCGTGATCCAGTAAATGGTGTACAGATGCATATCACTGCCGGGCTTGGTTTTCCGAATCAGGAAATCGGCCTCTTTCGTGATCGAGTCGGTTTGCTGTACCGTCAGTTCCTTCATGTACCGTTCGAGCTTACGCTGATAAACGGGCGTGAGCAAAAACCGGTCGTCGGCGAGGTCGAACCCATCCCAGTAGTGCGCCTTGTAATAGTTGAATGTCCAGAGCGAGTCGGGGCGGCCGTTGGCGGCTTTGGGGGGCGCGGGTACATTCGGTTCGGCCGATGCTTCGAGCAGTTTGGTGGCAAACAGGCCTTTGTTGTTCTGCACAAAATCGAGCCGAATCTGATTGGCTTTTTGGGCCAGTTCATTCTGTTGTTTCTGAAACAGCGCGGCCGATACAGCATCGTTCCGCATTTTTTTCTGCACCTCAATCGCCTGCACCTCCTCGTACAAGGTAGCCAGGGACTGTTGGTACTCGTAAAACTTTTCGTTTTCGCGGGAGCCGGTCACTTTCATCGACCGGATGAAGTTGGTGGTATCGGTCACAAACGAAAATGTCTGCTGATCGTCGAGAATAAACTCCATGTACCGCTGTTTGGGCGTCAATACCAGGTACAACCCCTGCGGCAAGGCCTTGTCGCCTTCGAAAACGAATTGGCCCTGAGCGTTTATTTTGGCGGTATCTTTCGGGATATATTGCGTGCCCGAACGGTACCAATGGGCCAGTACAACCGAAGTGTCGCGCAGGCCTTTGATCTGCCCGCTAATCCGGTACGGTTTGTTGGTGGTTTGAGCCAGCAGGGCGGTTGCAGACAGAATGCCCAGCAAGGCCATGCAGAACAGTTTTTTCATACAGAAAACGCTTACGATTACGTCGGCCCGCTGACGGGGTCGGTTAACTACAAATTTAGCGGATAAATTTTACTACTGGGTTAACGTTCAGGGCCCGGGAACTGGTACTCATGTTCTATTTTTTGTCGAAAACCCTGTTCTATTTGCTGACGCCCGCGGGTTGGGTGTTTCTGGCGCTTTTGGGCACGGTGCTCATACGCCAACCGCGCGTAAAGCGCCGGTTTGCCCTGGCGGCCCTCGTTTTATTCTGGTTGTTTGGCAATAGTCAGCTGGTCAACGAAGGCCTTCGCATCTGGGAAGTTCCTCCAGCCAAATTAATGCCAAAGGCTGCCGGTGCGCCCCCGAGGGTAGCGGTTTTGCTCACCGGGGGCATGATTAACACTCTTTACGAGCCTCAACCGCTCCGGCCGGTATTCTCGCACGAGGCCGACCGCGCCCAACAGGCCCTTTGGCTGTATCAGACCGGACGGGTGCAGGCTATCATCATCAGCGGGGGGATTGGTACGCTCCCATTCACAACACCGGGCGCTGTTGACGAAGGCGAGATGGTGCGTCTGTTTCTGCAACGGGCGGGTGTACCCCAGGCCCATATCCTGCTGGAAAACCAATCGAGAAATACGTATGAAAATGCCTTGTACTCGGCGCGGCTGCTGCGGGAGCGTTTCGGTACAACCGACTGTGTGGTGGTTACCTCGGCCTGGCACATGCGCCGGGCGGTAGGTTGTTTTCAGAAACAGGGGCTACGGGTTACTTCCTGGTCGGCGGGTCAGCTGACCGAGCGCCCGTCGCGGGCATGGGGTGCGTACCTGCTCCCGGCCGAAAAGGCGTTTTATGAAATGCAGTTGCTTACCCGCGAGCTGGTTGGCTACCTGATGTACCGGGTAACGGGGTATTTGTAGCGATCGGTACGTGCAGCAAAGAGGGGCGAGCACGGCAGCACCGGCTCGTCTGTATTCCTCTTTCTGCTACACTTCGTTTTCTTATACCGACAGAATCTTAACCATCCGAAGAAGGTCTTCGCTGATGGGCTTCGGCAACCGGATCGTATCGCGGAACGGCGTGTACACCAGTTCGTTGTTGATAATGCCGGCCATTACGTTTTTCTGGCCGTTTATGAGGCCCTCCAGCGCACCAAGACCCAGACGGCTAGCCAGAATGCGGTCGTAAGCCGTTGGAATGCCTCCCCGCTGAATGTGCCCGAGCGTGGTTACGCGCATATCGATATCCGTTTCGACCTGCTTTCGGATCTTCTCGGCTACCTCCACGGCGTTGCCTTCTTCTTCACCTTCGGCGACAACAATGATCGACGACGATTTTTGCCGACTCCAACCCTGCTTCAACACCTCTACAACTTCCGGGATTGGGGTCAGTACTTCGGGGACCATAACCATTTCGGCACCGCCTGCAATGCCCGACTGAATGGCAATGTAGCCTGAGTCGCGGCCCATTACTTCGATAAAAAAGATGCGGTCGTGCGAGTCGGCGGTGTCGCGGATCTTGTCAATCGCTTCAAGGGCCGTATTGACCGCCGTATCGAAACCGATAGTATGATCGGTACCGTACAGGTCGTTATCAATCGTTCCGGGAGCGCCCACCGTCGGGATACCGTATTCGTCGTAGAAGATAGTGGCTCCGGTAAACGTACCGTTTCCGCCAATGGCCACCAAACCCTCAATGCCAAACTTCTGGAGTTGATCGTACGCTTTTTTACGGCCTTCGGGCGTCATAAACTCCTTACTCCGGGCCGACTTCAGGATGGTTCCCCCACGTTGCACAATATTGCTCACCGAGTGGGATGTCATCTGAAATATATCGCCATTTATCATGCCGTTGTACCCTCGGCGGACACCAAACACCTCGACTCCGTGGTACACCGCCCCCCGAACTACGGCTCGGATACAGGCGTTCATACCCGGAGCGTCACCACCCGAGGTAAATACAGCGATTCGTTTCATAGGTCAAGCTAATTTTTTAACAGAAAAGGAACATTTAGCCAACAACATTACGGATTCAACGCCAAATTTATGGGCATTCTTCTGTAAAAAGCACGAAAAGCAGACATATCACCCCGCTTTGGGACAAAAAATAACTGCTCCTTCACATTTCAGCCAGCCAGGGAGGCTATCGTAGCGTACGCATCGCGCACCATTTGCTGCAAACGAAGGGCTACCTGTTCGGCGGCCTGTTTTCGCTTGCTGATCTGATCTGCGGTAACTTCTGACAGAAAGGCTTTTACGCCCTGATCAATGTCCTGCCGGGTATCAATCAAAAACGTTGCCTCCTGCAAAAGTACATAACTATCGCTATCTGGGTCGCCACAGAACAAAATGGGTGAGCCTGAACCAATGGCGCTGACGGCTTTGGAGGGTACGGCAATGTGCGTCCATTCGGGCAACAGACTTACCAGCTGCACATCCAGAAAATGGAGCTGACTGCGGGGAATATTGGGCATTCGAATTATTCCCTCGCGCCCTTCAGCCACCGCCCCGACCTGCTCGGCTTTAGTGCCGTACAGGGCCAGTACCAGTCGGAAACGGGCGGGGTCGAGGTGCCGAATGACACTCTGCAAAAAAGCGGCCGAGTGCGCCTGCCCCACGTTGCCCGCGTAACCAAGGTAGATGAGCCCATCGTTTGGCGCACGCCAGGCTGGTGATACTGGGTCGCGTTCCTGATGCATGAGTACCCCGCAGGGTAGCTGAATGGTCGGAATAGCCTGTCCGTATTTGGCGAGCACATGAGCTGCCTGCCGGGGCCCTAACGCAATAAGCCGTTGCGGGGCACGCCGGTACGTTTGGCGAATCACCCAGCGGTACAAAGCATTGGTGGGACTTACTTTGCCCTCGGCCGCAAAGCCTTCGGGAAACAAGTCCATCGACCAGAGCCAGTAGGATGTTTTGCGCAGCAGCAACGATGCCCAGAAAGGCAACATGGGTGGGCTGGTCATCACGAGGAGTGGGCCACGGCCTACCTGCAGGGCTTTACGGATCAGGAAGTAACCGTCGAGAAAACCCGCCAGCAACCGAAGAAGCCCGTTTTTGCCCTGATAAATGGTGGGTACGGCATGAGTTTCGCCTACCGGTTGCCGAATGGCCCCTCCACCGTCGTACGTACGGTCGATATGCACCACCACTACCTCGATGCCGTGTTGGTCGATCAGGTAACGGGCTAAATCCCAGGCCGATTCGCCGGTGATGCCGGGGTTGGGCGGATAATGGCGGTTGATAATGGTAAGCGGCATACGGAAACAAATGCGGGGTAGGTCAGGAATGGAGGAGGGTTTGGTACAAGCGAAGATGCGCCTGCGCCACTACATCCTCGGCTAAGTGGTGTTGGGCAAACTGCCGGGCCTGTTGCCGAAGCTCGGACGGGGTAGGGTGATTCAGGACAAAGGCCAGCCCATCGGCCAGTTCGTCGGCTGAGCCGATGGCGCTCAGGTAGCCGGTTTGGGTATGCCCAATCAGTTCGGGAATGCCGCCTGTTCGGAAACCCACCACCGGGGTGCCGCACGCCAGCGACTCTACAATGGTATTGGGCAGGTTATCTTCGAGCGAGGGCACCACGAGGGCATCTGCCGCGTTGTAGGCCGCCACAATGTCGGCATCGTCGGTCAGGACGCCCAACTGCCGGGTCGGGTAGGGCAGGGCTGCTGCATCTTGAGCTGCGCCTTTGCCAAAGACCAGAATTTCGGGCTGTAGCGTTGGCTGACGGGTATGCAGCCGGTGCAGGGCATCGGCAAAGTACCGAAAGCCCTTGCGTGGGTCGGTTGTATTGAAACTCCCAAACAGCAGTCGGGGCCGTCCGGTATCGGGCAAGCCGAGTCGGCGTTGAGCTTCTGCTTTGCCGATTGGCCGGAACACGCCCTGATCGAGTGTATTGGGTATGGTGGTGACCGGGAAACGGCCCAGAAGCCTACTACTGAGAGCCTCCTGCGCCAGCCACCGGCTTGGTGTAACGATATGGAGCCGATCGGCCCGGTGCAGAATGTCTAGTTTCTGCCCGAACACGCGGTTAGAAAGATCGTGGGGGCCGGGCCGGCGTAGGTAGGGGCACTGACCGCACTCATGGCGGAAGTGCATGCAGCCCCGCGCATAATGACATCCGCCCGTAAAGGCCCACATATCGTGCAGGGTCCAGACTATCGGTTTGCCAGAGCGAACCAGTTTTTGCAGACCCGACAGCGACAAAAAGCCGAAATTAGTCCAGTGTAGGTGTAGTACATCGGCCTGATCTACAGCCGGGTGCCCACTTAGGTTGACCCCGACGATAGCGGGCGAAAAATGAAACCGAACTGACTTGTCTTTCTCGTACGGCACAAACGATAGCCGGTCGAGGGCGAAGCGGGCGGTTGCCCATTGCCTGCCCAGCGTACCGTTGGCCAGCCCAATCACACCCGGCTCGGGCGTACTCTCCTGCTCAACGAGCAAGGTGCTCGGTGTCCCTGCTTTTCGTAAAGCCCGGTGAAGGCGGGTAGCGGCTACGCCCGCTCCGCCGTTGAGGTGATACGTACTGAGGAGAGTGACCTTCAAAGAGCTAACGGTTATGCTTTTGTGATTGATTCGGGAGCGGCCCGGTGCAAGGCTAATGAGATAGTTGACATTTACTCGCGGTAAGCGAATACGTTGAGTTGTAAATCCATCACGTCGTTGCCGTTGTAACGCCGGTTCAGAAATGGCCGAACCCGGTGCTGATTGGTGTCGACGTAGTACCGGAAGCCGGCCGTTTCGAGCATCTGTAAAATGCCGCCGAGTGCCTGCGGGTGACCCACGTATGAGTGGTACTCGATAAACATATTCCGAACGTTACCGAGCGCGTCGCGGCAGTCGGCCAGCACATCGGCTTCGGCACCTTCAATGTCCATCTTGAGCATATCGATTCGGGGTTCGCGGAGCAAATAGTCCCGGAGCCGCACCGAGGGCACCCGTTGCTGTTGCCCGGTGCTGTAAATTGACCCGGCATCGGCTTCGGCCGAGCTGAAATCCACACCGGCATCGTTTATCCACACGGCTTTGTTGATAAGTTCAACGTTTTGGATTCCGTTGACTGTCAGGTTGTCGGCCAATACCTGCCCAATGGCCGGGTCGGCCTCAAACGCGACAATGCGGGCGGCCGGGTATTGTTGCCGAAAATAAGCCAGACTCATACCGATGTTGGCTCCGCAGTCGTAAATCACCGGGATCTCCTCGTTGGTCGTGAACCGATAAAATTCGTCGGTGAAAATCTCTTTGTACTGCCATGCAAACGACAATCCGTCGACTACCCGAAACCGAAACGGACCCACCTGCGCCCGAAACGGCTTGTTGCGTGGCCGGTCGGCGTAGCGGAGCAGAAGCCACAGAAATTGCCGCCCGCCCGCCGTTTGCAGTGACCGGAAAAGGTCTTTAAATAAAAATCGAAGCAGTCGCATGATGCAAGGTTAGGGGTGGCCGCTCGGCGGAGTTCACCCGTTTATTCGTTTCCGCAGCCCGGCAACGGTCTGATTAAGGTCGGGTGAGAGTTTCAGAACGAGTATGAGGCTCCCAAACACACCCGTGATTAGGGCCGACCGCAGGGCTACGTCGGTTATTACCCGCACGGTGCCCGTACCGTAGGGGTACTGAACGGCCAGCCACCAGACCAGCGCGCCCACCCCTAACACGGCCCCGTTGCGCCAACTGAAGGGCTGCATACCGAACTTCACCCAGACGAACACCGTCCGTACAAAATTAAACAAGGCTGTTACAAAAGCGGCACCCATGGCGGCTCCGTTGATACCGTACCTCGGAATAAGCCACGCATTAACCCCAATGGTGATAAAAATAAGCCCGATGAAAAAAGCCGAGTCGTAGGCATAGTAACGGGAGGTGGCCAGAATGGTGCCGTTCAGGCCCGTAGCCATATCGATGAGTTTGCCCAGCCCGATCCAGAGCACCACGTAATACCCGGCTTCGTAGCCCGCCGGGAGCCACTGAAATACGTTGGGCAGGTTAGCCGCGATGCCCACAAAGACCAGACAACCGATAATGAGCTGATTGAGGCAACTGCGCTCGTAGACATCGGCAATATGAGCGGGGTCGTTGCGTTTCCAGGCATCGGCAATAATGGTACCCGCCACTTTGTAGAGCGAAGCGGCCGGCAACGCAATAACCGACCCGAAATACGAGGCTGTGTTGTAGATCCCAGCGTTGCTCAGGCCTGAGTCAGCATTGATCATGATGTTGCCAATGGTCAGGATAATATTGGACGACAAGGCTGTGAGCAGCGACAAGGCCGAATATTGAAACAGTTGTTTTCGTAGGTCGGGGCTGACAGAAAAAAAGCGTGGACTGACGCCGAACCCATGTTTCTGAACTACGCGGCCCAGCATGAGCAGCGCCGGAATCAGCCAGGATGTCATCCAGGCATACATAAAGTCTCTAAACGTCAGCCATTTCAGGCCGTAGGCCCCAATGGCGGCCAGCATTAGTAGCCGGTTGATAAATTGCTGGAAGATGGTCCCCGGTACGGTGTCGTAAAGGAGTTTGGCGTAGTTATCGAACACCGTAAAGGCTACCAAAAACGAGATCAGCGGAATGAGCCAGAAGTAGTAATGGGTAAACAGGGCCGATTTATCGCTACTCCAATTCAGAATTTCATCCCGAAAGGCCACCAGCACCACAGAGCACAGGAGTACCCCCGTAGCTGTAGTGAGCATACTAAGCAGTAGGTAGCCGTTATGCTGCCGTTCATGGTCTCGGAAATACGGAAAAAAACGCCCTCCGGCTCCATTCAGACCCAGGTTTGAAAACTGCGCCAGCAAGACCGACCACGATAGCAATACCGCAATCAGACCAACCTGATCTTTGGTAAGTAATTTGGGGAACAGTAGGCCCTGCGTGATAAACCCTACGCCCGTACCGGCATAGGCGAAAACAGAGCTTAGAATGGTCTGGCGTTTGATAATGCCCATGTATGAAATGAGCGAATGAGTGACTGAGCGATTGAGTGAAAGCTCTGTACAGAGAAACGTTCACTCAATCACTCAGTCACTCATTCGCTCAATTAATTAAGTTCCAACTCAAAGCCGTACCGGCCTGAATATCTCTACTGGCGGTTTGCCCCAGCACTTGCTCGTAGTAGCGGGTGTGCAGGCCGTTGGCGGGCCGAATGCTCCGCACATTGGCGGGCGTAAAGGGCTCACCGGCTTTCATATCCTGCACTACGTACAGCGAACGCTTGAACTGAAGGCTATTTTGCTCTTTTGGGCTGAGGGTATAATTGACCCGGCCCATGGCCAGAAACGCCCGCTCGGTTTCTACAACGAGGCTCTTCAGCTCGTCGGGTTCGAGCGAAAACGCCGAATCCACGCCCCCGTCGGCCCGGCGTAGGGTTACGTGTTTTTCGAGAACAACTGCCCCCAGCGCTACGGCGGCAACGGCCGCTCCGATGCCCATAGTATGGTCGGAAAGGCCCACCGGCACGTCGAACAAATCGCGCAGGTGCGGAATGGTGAGTAGGTTGGTGCTTTCGGGCGAGGCCGGATAGGTACTCGTGCACTTGAGCAAAACCAGATCGCGGCACCCGTTTTGGCGTAGTACCCGCACCGACTCTTCCAGATCAGCCACGGAGGCTACGCCCGTACTCATAATCACGGGTTTGCCGGTTTGGGCAACCTTTTTGAGCAAAATATGGTCGGTGTTTTCGAACGACGCAATTTTGTACAGGGGCACATCCAGCGACTCCAGAAAATCGACGGCTGTCGTATCAAACGGCGAGCTGAACGCAATCATGCCCCGCTTGCGGGCGTGTTCAAAAATAGGTTTGTGCCACTCCCAGGGGGTATAGGCCTCTTTGTAGAGTTTGTACAGATTTTTGTCGGCCCAGAGCGATTGGTTGTCGCGGATATAAAACTCTTCTGACGACCCGTTGAAGGTAATCGTGTCGGGGGTATAGGTCTGTAGTTTAAGAGCCTGCGCGCCCGTATCGGCCACGGCATCGACAATTTCGAGGGCCCGTTCCAGCGACTGATTATGGTTTCCCGACATCTCGGCAATCACAAACGGCCGGTGGTCCGGGCTAATGGTATATTGGGCAACCTGAATGGGTTGAAACATAATAGGCAATCTCGTTATTTGGCTTTCAACGCGTCAACTTCTCTGCGAAGTTGCTTAATTAACGCGCTTTGCTCCAAAATAAGTTGCTGTTGCTCTTTGATTGCTTCGGTAAGAAGTGGGATAACGCCGTTGTAATTCAGGAATTTAGTTCCTTCGGCATTTTGCGATACCGCTTCGGGTAATACGCTCTCCACCTCTTGCGCCAAAAAGCCCGTTTCTCGGGCCGCTCCGCCCGTTTTCCAGTCGTAGTAATAGCCATTTAGAACCTCCACCTTCTGAAGGGCATTGGTCATCCGTACGATATTCGTCTTAGTACGTTCGTCCGACATCATCCGCAGGGTTCCGTACAGAGCCAGTTTGGCGCCACTTACCGGAGAGCCGCCAATGCCCAATCCGTCACCATCGTCGGTAAGCTGACTGTTCAGCAGAGTGCCGGCTGCGTTGAATTTCGGGATCGTGTTTGTGCCTACAGATAACCCGTTGAAGGTTGCCAGAGTGGTGTTGGTGGGTAGCTGATAGCGAGTGAGGTTCCCGTTGTTGTCAGACATGACTGCAAACGAGCTTGCCCCAGATGGTAAGCCGCCTAACCGAACGGTTCCGGTAGTATGAAGCTGGGCTTGTGGTGATATAGTTCCGAGGCCAAGGTTACCGTTAGCCAGCATTTGCATGTGAATTGTGGTGAAATTTGCCCACGAGAATAGGGGCCTTCCAGTTATAGCACCATCACCACCAGATAGTGAATTATTGAAATACTTCCGTGCATCAAATCGCATGATGGCCGACTCGCCATAATCGTTGCTGTAATTAGTAACGCCTATAAGCATCAATGATGAGCCACTGCCCGTCTCATTGTATGAGAAAATGGCCGGTACCATACTCCCGTAGCGGGTCGTCGCGTTCCGGAAACTCATGAAATCACTCGGGCTATCGGTAGTCTGGATACGCAGGAGCTCGTTAAAAGTACTTGAAAAAATGTTGCCTTTTTTAATGATTACCGAGCCAGAAATCGTTGCGGGGGGCTCTATGACCGTTGCTTCTCCTGAATCGTACCAACGATCGGTAGAAGGGTCTTGGGCGAAGGCATTTTCAAGGGTGAGGGCAAAGCATAGCAGTAATATGTATTTCATATTTTGTGAAATTGGTGGTGTAAATGATGATTGCCCAATATTACCTTTTTTTGATAAAAAACTACCCAATGAGTTACTATCTGTAAATTTTTGCCCTCATAATTTCACGATAGGTTTCCCACTCTTCTCGTAGCATAGCTAAACCAACTACGTCTTGCCATCTGCCATTTTTCCGGGCATGTTGGCGGTAGTAAGCTTCCCTTCTGAATCCAAATTTTTCATGCATTGAAATCACCTTATCATTAAAGGTAAATACCTCGCAACGGAGTTTATTTAACTTGAGTTGTTCAAAAACGTAGCTCAAGACATTGAATTCCACTTTAGAACCAATGCCCGCCCCTCGAATCGACGTGTCCCCCAGATAAAAAGCCCAGTAGCAACTGCTGAGGGTTTGACTAATTCCAGTAAGTGAAGCAAGTCCAATTTTCTGATCATTGTATTGTATTACCCAATACTGGCTTGAAGGGTCCTTGCTGATTTTGGCGAACCATGCTTCCTGCTGTTCGGTCGTAATCAAATCATCAGTGTACATGTATTGGGCAACCTCTTCCGAATTACGCCAGGTTCGTACCAATTCGATGTCTTCGTACTGAAGCGGGGTCAATTGGATGTCCATTTGAATATCAATTTATAATGTTTGAAAAAACTCTCTGAGTCGCTGACCAGACAATCCGTCGAGGTAATGCCGTTGTCGTTTGATACTATCGCTAAAACCGTTGAGGTTTAAAAGAGAAGGTAGCATTGATGGATTCAAGGGTAATTTCAGAACGCCCAAAGCTAACCCCTCCTGAACAAAAAAATGTGCTAAGCGTTTTTGGTTGTCTGCGGTTAAAATACCGATGAACGGGCGACCAATAGAAGCTACCTCGTATGCAATCGTACTACAGGAGACGATGGCTAACCGACAATGGGCTATTTCATGAGCCATTTGTATGACAGACAGGCTCTGCAATAGCGTGACCTGATCCTGCGGAAAGTGTGAGAACGTTGCTACATGTGGGTTGGCGCTTCCTAATACTACTCGTAAAGAGCACTCAGGGTAATGCCTGAGCAGCCAATTGGTGAGATCGTGGGATATGTTTTGGATGTCAGCCCCGCCCAGATTTATCAATATATCTTTTGCTGATGTATGAAGTTGAGCGGCTCTGAAGAGTGGATTCACTAATGCATATCGAGGACCAAGCAAAAACTGGGTGTATGGCTCTGCTTCATACTCAGTAGCAGGAATTCCCGCGGTATGATTCAAAATCACGTCTGCAACCTGATGCCCGAATATTAGGTCGTCAATAAAAACAAGTTTGTGAATCTTACTTCTTAATACTTTTTGAAAGGCTTCATCAAAATGATAACCATCCAGCACCACAATATCCTCAGCCTGGCTATGCTGTATTAACTCGTCGATATGTTGAGTACCTAAAGAAATTACAGGAAAGCCATGTTCTGATAGTAATGCTTTTACTGACGGTGTGGGCTGGTAGATTGCAAACCGACGCTTAAACGAATCGCCAAGCATAGTTGCCAATGCCAAACTGCGCATGAGGTGCCCCATACCAATTTGGGTGTTTCCGTCGGCACGAAAAAGAATAGAGCGCATTACTCTTAAATGTTAGATTGCTGCTGTTTTAGTAGTAAGTATTTAAATTCGGCAATCTTCCAATCCTCCTCCGAGTCGATGTCGTGGGCCTGCATTTCACTGATTTCAACCCCTCCTGCTGGTAAGCCAGTTAGTTGTCGATGCGCTAAGAGTGGTGTTGTATCAAACCAATAGAACTGCCCTGCATCATGGTAAGCCACCTTGAGATCTTGAGAACGTTTCAAAAACGCTGCCGGATCCGCCCAATCGATTAGCCCCTTATCATTCAAGAAAAAAGCACGTTGTATCGGGAAGTGAAATCGCTGAAGTGGGTAGATAATAGCAACACCTTTTTCGATGAGCGCATCGTGAGTTCGCTGTAAAATATCAATTGTGACAAAGGGCGATGTCGGATACAAACAGCAAACGTGTTTAAATTCCCGTCCCTGCGCCCGGTACGCATCCAGCACTTCCAGAATCACGTCGACAGTGGTAGCGTAGTCGTCGGCGTTTTCGGCGCTACGCATAAACGGCACGGCGGCCCCATACTGCCGGGCTACATCGGCAATTTCGGCATCGTCGGTCGACACCATCACCTCGTTGAACAACCCCGATTGCAGGGCTGCTTCGATAACGTAGGCGATGATGGGCTTGCCCAAAAACGGTCGGATGTTTTTGCGCGGAATCCGTTTGCTGCCGCCCCGGGCCGTGATAATGGCAACGTTGTTCATGAGGGCAAAGATAACCCCAGATGACATCTTGTTGGGAAAGATGTCGTCTGGGTAGAAGATGGCGTGTAAAGAGATGTCATCTTTCCTAAACAAGATGACATCTCTTCTCGGTAGAGTTTTGCCAACTTTGCGGCATGTTTGGCTATCAACCGTTTCGCTGGCATCAGGAACGTTGGCCGGTGCTGGTGGGTATCCTGCTATTGCTGGCTTTGTACGTTCCGTACGGGTGGCTTGTGCAGGAAGCCTATTTCACTATTCATGATTTTCTGGACGATAGCTCATACCAGTTTGGGCCACTGGTGCAATCGGGACAGGCGTTTCGGTTTGGGGCCGATGCCGTTGTGCCAACCATCATGAACGGGCTACCCCGCTCAGCGATGCATTCGGGGCTGTACGTGTCGGTTTGGTTCTTTGCCCTGTTACCGCCGTTCTGGGCTATTCTGGTCAACTTTCTGGTGGTGCATCTGGTCGGGCTGGTAAGTATGTATGTGCTTCAGCGGCAATACATCCTGAACCGCCCCGGCGAGCAGTGGCTGGCGGTAGGCGTGGCCCTGATATTTGCCCTGATTCCGGCATATACTAACTATGGATTGTCTGTAATGGGGCAGCCATTATTGCTGCTGGCGTTTCTTCAACTTTTGTACCGCCGACTAAGCGTTGCGGCCTGGCTTATTATTTTGGGCTTTCCGTTCTATTCGTTTCTGGTCCGGTCGGGGCTATACATGCTGATTGGGCTGGCGTTGCTCGGCTTTGTTCAGGGGATACGGAGCCGCCAATTCAATGGCCCGTACTGGCTGGGGCTGGTTCTGTTAGCGGCCCTCTACGGGTTGGTCGATTTTCCCATGATTCGAGCATACCTGACCGGGCAGTTTGTGTCGCACCGTAGCGAGTACAATCAGGCGGCTCTGGTGTCGGCAAAGTTAGATAATGGCCTGAGCCATGCCCGGCTGATGTTTCAGTACGGGCAGTATCATGCCGGTACATTTACCACCTGGCCTATTGCGTATTTGTGGCTGACCCGGTTTGTAACAGGGCGTTGGCGCGGGCTGCCGTTATGGCTCATGGCGATTATTGGGTCTATTTGTCTGCTGCATGGCCTATACCCGTGGCTTCTGAGTCAGGCAGGGGCCAATAAACGGATTCTGACTATCTTCCAGCTCGACCGGTTTTATTTCCTGCTCCCTTTTTTGTGGACGTTGTTGCTGGGCTTACTCCTGGCCGAGTGGGCGCAGTTGTTGGAGGGATGGAGCCGTAGTTTGCTGCTTTTGCTGTTGGGAGGGCAGCTTTACCTGACACTGACCCACAACACGGAGTGGCTTACCAATGCCCGCATGCTGGTGGGAATGCCCCAACCGGCTCGTTCGCCTTCGTTTCGGGCTTTTTACGCTCCCGATTTATTCAGGCGCATCCGGCAGTCGCTGCCGCAACCCACTGCCAGCTACCGGGTTGTAAGCGTCGGGATGCACCCGATTGTTGCGCAGTCGAATGGTTTTTACACGCTCGACAGTTATCAGAATAATTACCCTTTACCCTACAAGCATCAGTTTCGGCAGTTGATGGCCTATGAATGGGCCAAGCCGACAGCCTGGCCTATCCGACCGTATTTCAATGCCTACGGAAATCGCTGTTACGTGTTTCCGGCCGAGCTCCGCATGAACGCACTCGTTGGCAAAACCGACAAACGGGTGGTCAATAATTTGGCATTCAATAATAAGGCTTTTCGAGCGATGGGCGGTCGGTTCGTGTTTTCGGCCGTAGCCATAAAAAATGCCGCCAGTTTAGGCTGGCGGCAAGTCGGTATATTCAACGATTCGGATAGCTATTGGCAGGTGTGGGTGTACGAGGTACCCCCTGTCTAACCAACTGCTGGGGCCGGCTTGGCCATTTTCGCGAACCCTTCGCCACGGGTGGCCATAGCCCGCAGCGTATCGGTAGGCCGGAATCGCTCGCCGTAGGTATCGGCCAGCCGGTCGGCCGTTTCGACGAACGTTTCTATACCCACAAAATCGACGAACGACAGAGCTCCGCCCGTGTAAGCCGGAAAGCCCCACGCCAGAATAGAACCCAGGTCGGCATCGAGCTTGGTCCGAACCACGCCCTCTTCAAAACACCGAACGGCTTCGATAGCCTGCCGGTACAACAGGCGGGTTTTTACCTCGTCGATGGTTGGTTGTGCCTCTGAAACGGGGAAAATCTGGGCCAGGCCGGGCCAGAGTATCTTTGCGGCTCCTTCCGGGTAGTCGTAGAAACCGGCTTTCGCTTTTTTGCCCAGTCGGCCCAGTTCCACAAACTGTCTGGCCACCTGATAGCTCGTATCGGTTTCGCTCAAAGCGCCGTCTTTAATGCTTTGCCCCGAAATTTTGTAGACCAGGTCAAGGGCTACCTCGTCGGTCACGGCCAACGGCCCAACGGGCATTCCGGCATCTTTACCGCCGTTCTCAATCAGAATGGGCGAGACGCCGTCTTTTAGCAGTTCCATACCTTCGGCAGAGTACGTGCCGAAGCAACGCGACGTGTAGAAACCCCGGCTGTCGTTCACCACAATGGGTGTTTTGCGGATTTTGCGCGTGTAGTCAATCGCTACGGCCAAGGCATAGTCCGATGTTTGTTTACCCATAATAATCTCGACCAGCATCATCTTATCAACGGGCGAGAAGAAGTGAATACCGATGAAATTCTCCGGTTTGGCAGCCGCTTCGGCCAGTCCCGAAATGGGTAGGGTAGAGGTGTTTGAGCCAAATACGCCCGGTCCGGTGGGGTTATCCTGTGCCAGCATAGGTTCGGCCTCGCGGGTCACCTGCGCTTTGAGTTCACGATTTTCAAAAACCGCTTCAATAATCAGGTCGCACCCCTGCATATCGGCGTAATCGGCCGTGGGCTTAATTCGGTCCAGAATACTGTCTACTTGCAGGGGATCAACCTTGCCGCGTTCCACTCCTTTTTTGAGAATTCCCCGCGAGTACTCTTTACCTTTTTCGGCGGCTTCGAGCGATACATCTTTCAATACGACCTCAATGCCAGCCTGTGCCGATACGTAAGCGATGCCCGCGCCCATCATCCCTGCGCCCAGAATCCCCACTTTCCGAACGTCAGTTTTCGGGATATTTTTGGGTCGGCTAGCGCCCTTGTTGGCCTCGTTCATGCCTAAGAACATGGTTCCGATCAGGTTCTTGGCAACCTTAGAAGTGGCTACTTTCACAAAATGCCGCGCTTCGATCACCAGTGCCCGGTCGATGTTTACCTGAAGTCCCTCGTACACGCAGGCCATGATTTCGAGCGGAGCGGGGTAGTTGCCACGGGTTTTGTCCATGAGCATGGCCGTGCCCGCCGTAAAAATCTGGGCACCTACGGGACTTTGCACATTGCCACCTGGAACTTTGAAATTGTCGCGGGCTACAATTTTACCGGTCTTTTTGTCGATTTGATCCCAGGGCTTCACGGGGGTTGGGTTGGCGGCAATGTACGCACGGGCCATCTCCATCATGGCTTCCGGTGTAGGCGCAATATCGTCGATCAAGCCCTGGGCTTTGGCTTCCTGGACGCCCAGTTTCTTGCCCTCGGTGATGAGCATAAGGGCTGCCTGCATTCCGATCATACGCGGGAGCCGTTGCGTACCACCCGCCCCCGGTAGCAAGCCAATGGTTACCTCCACTAAGCCGATTTGAGTCTTCGGATTGTCCAGAGCCACACGATAGTGTGTAGCCAGACAGATTTCATACCCACCCCCTAAGGCTGTGCCGTTAATAGCCGCCACTACGGGCTTCCCGCACACTTCCATCTGCCGGAAGATCCGGTTCAGTTCGGCCGATACCTTCAGCATTTCGGCGGGTTCTTTATCATTATTCCGAAGAATCATTTTCAGGTCGGCCCCGGCCACAAATTCGGGCTTGGCCGAAGTGACAATAATTCCTTTAACGGTCTCGTCGGCATAGGCCTGTTGTAGGGCCTCTTCAAATTGGGGGATCGACAGGTCGTTGAGTACGTTCATGGGCGACGAACTCATGTTCCAGGTAATCAAAGCGACGTCCCGGTCGACGGTGTATTGAATTTCGGGCATGTGGTTTTAGTTTTTGAAGAAAGAATAAAACAAAGATAGTAGAAGTGAGGAGTGAGGAGATAGGACGGGGCCGCCCGGCGGTGAGGAGTTGCTGGCGCACGAGTACTGCTTACGCGCCAGCAACTCCTACCTCCTCACTTCTTACTCCTACCTTCCCTTCATTCCTTCTGCTTTCTGCTTGTTTTTCAGTCTACTATCATCTATATTTGCACTCCCGTTTTTAGGCGGGGTGCGTCTTTTTTGGCGCAAATTCTTAGCAATCAACCAATTATCAATACAAACAGTGAATACACTCAGTTATAAGACCATCTCCGCCAATAGCGATACGGTGCAGAAGGACTGGGTTGTGATTGACGCTCAGGGACAAGTGTTGGGTCGGCTGGCCAGCAAAATTGCCTCTGTAATCCGCGGCAAACACAAAACCAACTTCACGCCCCACGTTGACTGTGGCGACAATGTAATCGTCATCAACGCCGATAAGGTGCGCCTGACGGGTAAGAAACTAACCGACAAGGTTTACGTACGCCACACCGGCTACCCCGGTGGTCAGCGTTTCGCTACGCCCCGGTTGTTGCTCGAGAAGCGCCCCGAGCGCCTTGTTGAAATGGCCGTTAAAGGTATGCTGCCCAAAAACCGACTCGGTCGGAAAATGTACGGCAACCTGCACGTTTATGCTGGCGAACAGCACCCGCACGCTGCTCAGCAACCCAAAGAAATTCAACTCTAAATAGCGGTCTCGGGCCATATAGCTACACGCTGTGAAGTGCGTAGGGGTCAGGTCTGAGCGTCTAACATCTAAAAAATGGACCGTATCAATGCCATTGGTCGCCGGAAAACCGCCGTATCGCGCGTGTATCTGTCGGCCGGTAACGGAAACATTCAGGTGAATGGAAAGGAGTACAAGCAGTACTTCCCATCTGAAATTCTGCAAATCATTTTGAACCAGCCGTTTACAAGTGTTAACGGAATAGGTGCATACGACGTAAAAGTAAACGTTCGGGGCGGTGGAATCACCGGTCAGGCCGAAGCTACGCGTATGGCTATTTCACGGGCACTGGTTGAACTGAACGCTGAGTTCCGCCCTACTCTGAAGAAAGAGGGCTTCCTGACGCGTGACTCGCGCATGGTTGAACGGAAGAAATACGGACGTGCCAAGGCTCGTCGGCGGTTCCAGTTCAGCAAGCGTTAATAGAGTTTACAGTTTTCTGTCTACAGTTTACAGTTGGCTTGCGCCTACAAACCGCTTTGCGCAACTGTAAACCGGAAACAGCAAACTGAAAACGTCAAAAAATTCGTCCAGACCGTTCTTAGATGATGCCGACGAACGGTGCTGCGTACACATTATCAAAACCATATTTTCAAAACGAAAATGGCACAAGTTGAATATAAAGACCTCTTAGACGCTGGTGTGCACTTTGGCCACCTGACGCGCAAGTGGGACCCCCGGATGGCTCCGTACATCTTCATGGAGAAGAACGGCATCCACATTATTGACTTAAACAAAACACTCGCCAGCCTCGACGACGCTTGCAATGCCATCAAAGGTATTGTTCGCTCGGGCCGGAAGGTGATGTTTGTAGCTACCAAGAAGCAGGCTCAGGAGATCGTAACGGAAGAAGCGCGTCGTCTGAAAATGCCGTACGTAACCGACCGTTGGTTGGGTGGTATGCTCACAAACTTCGCCACCGTGCGTAAGTCGATGAAGAAGCTCCAGACACTGGACAAAATGTTGAAGGACGAAACAACGGCCAGCAACATTGCCAAGCGGGAGCGGCTGACGATGTCGCGTGACAAAGAAAAATTAGATCGTGTATTAGGTGGTATCGTAGACCTGACCCGTCTGCCAGCCGCCCTGTTTATCGTAGACGTAAAGCGCGAGCACATCGCGGTTGCCGAAGCCAAGCGGCTGGGTATCCCCGTGTTTGCTATGTGCGATACGAACTCGAATCCTGATGAGGTTGATTTCCCGATTCCTGCAAACGACGACGCGTACAAGTCGATTGCTCTGATTACGCTTGCCATCGGTAAGGCCATCGAAGAAGGTCTGATGGAGCGGAAGCAGGACAAAGACGATCAGCGTCTGCAGGAAGAAGAAGAGGCAAAGCGTGCCAGCGATTCGCGCCAGGCCGCTGCCGAAGGTGCCGATGAGGCTCCGGCCGCCGAAGCTACAGCTCCTGTAGCCGAAGCTGCCGACGAGCAGCCAGAATAATAAAGTTTTCAGTTTAGAGTCTTCAGTTTTCAGTTAACGCAAAGCGTCATGATCAGGCGTAAGCCAACTGAAAACCGTAAACCGAAAACTGTGAACTAAAAAAGTAGCCCGTAGTCAGCCGCTATGGGCTACTTCATTATAATTAGCATCCGATTGGCGGATGCGGTTTCTTTTGACAATCGTTTAATACACATACAATTCTTATGGCAATTACGGCAGCAGACGTAAACAAACTTCGGCAAGAGACCGGAGCCGGTATGATGGACTGCAAAAAAGCCCTGACTGAGGCTGATGGCGATTTCGAAAAAGCGAAAGAGATTCTGCGGAAGCAGGGTCAGAAAATCGCTGACAAGCGGGCCTATAACACGACCGCGGAAGGAATCGTACTGGCTCAGGTGAACGCCGAAGGGAACAACGGTAAAATTATCGCCCTGGCTTGTGAGACAGAGCCTGTTTCGAAGGTCGCTGACTTCCAGAACCTGGCCAATGCAGTAATCGAATCCGCTGTTTCGACCAATGCAGACAGCAAAGAAGCTCTGTTGGCTACTGCACAGGCCGATGGCCGTACCCTGCAGGAGCACATCACGGATCTGATGGGCAAAATCGGTGAGAAAATCGACGTTGTCGCTTATGAAAACGTGTCAGCTGAGAAGGTTGTATCGTACATCCACTCAAACGGTAAGTTGGGTGTGTTGGTCGCTATGACGAACACCAACGGTGCAGATGTTGCCGAAGTAGGCCGCGACGTAGCCATGCAGGTAGCCGCTATGAAGCCACTGGCCCTCGACAAAGATGGCGTTGATGCCACGGTTGTTGAGCGCGAAATCGAGATCGGTAAAGAGCAGGCTCGTGCCGAAGGTAAGCCTGAAGCTATGTTGGAGAAGATTGCTCTTGGCAAACTGAACAAGTTCTACAAAGACAACACTCTGCTGAACCAGGAGTTTGTAAAAGACAGCTCCCTGACGATTGCACAACTGCTCGATAAAACATCGAAAGGCTTGACGATCACCTCGTTCAAGCGGGTAGCCATCGGCTAAAACATAGTTAATTGAATATAAAGGAGCCCAACCGATACCGGTTGGGCTCCTTTGTTTGTATACAGATAGGTTAGTATATTTGAGTCCCCCCTCGCCCAACCTTCTACATAGAACCGCGTTACTTTTTAGTCTTATCCCGGTCTTATAGGGCAATCTCCACCGATGAAACAGTTGTCAGACGAAGAGCTGGTACGTCTTTATGTCGAGACGCAACGGAACCAGTACTTCGAAGCGTTGTACGTCCGTTACTGCGATAAAGTGTATCGTAAATGCCTGTCATTTACGAAAGACCCTGCGAAAGCAGAGGACTTTACGCACGACATTTTTTTGAAGCTGATTACCAAATTAGGCGGTTTCAAGGAACAGGCGAAGTTTTCGACCTGGCTTTTCTCAGTGACCTACAACTACTGCACCGACCACACTCGGGTGCGCCGGGGGGGCGAGGTACTGGCTGACAATATGGAGCTTTTGCCCGATTACGGAGATAGTGATGAGGCCGAAGTAGCCGAGATGGAAGCAGCTGGTTTACGGAAAGCAATGGACCGGCTGAATGCCGATGAGCGGAGTCTGCTGATGATGAAGTATCAGGACGATTTCAGTATCCGCGACATCGCCGACATGTCGAACATCACCGAGAGTGCAGTTAAAATGCGCTTAAAAAGAGCGAAAGATAAACTGCGCAAACACTATCTGGAGGGAATTGTGATGTGGCTTCTGCTGGCCCTGAAATATATAACTACGAAATGGCCCCTACGCTTTTAACCGTGTGCACCCATGCAGAACTTTAAAGAGCTCGAACCCGAAGATGTTTGCCCGCCAAATCTGAAAGATGAGCTGATTTCGGAGATCGATTTGATTCGAAACAGCTTGCGGGTAACAGAGCTCTACGTGGGCGACTTCCTGAACGTTATTTCACAGATGTTTTCTTCTCCTGTATCACCAACCACCGTCGATGAATAATTTGCCGAACATTACCGAAATCCTGATTAACACGTTTCAGACCCTGATCAATCAATTTGTTGACTTTGTGCCCAAGCTGATCGGGGCCATTGTTATTATGGCCATTGGCGTGTTGGTGGCCAAATCGGTGGCGGCTATTGTAAGCCGGGTACTCAAACAGGTGGGCTTCGACCGAATCGGCGATAAGCTCAACGATATTGATGTGATCCGGCAGTTGCAAACTGAGATTAAGCTCAGCGAGATCGTTGCCAAGGTGCTTTACTACTTTATTCTGCTGGTATTTATTACCGCAGCCACCGAGACGTTGGGTATTGCCGCCATCACCAACATGGTGCTGTCGCTGGTAAACTTTATTCCAAAGCTGGTAGCGGCCGCTATTATGCTACAAATTGGCGTACTGCTGGCCGATGCGTTGAAAAAAGCAGTTATCTCTATTTGTCAGACGTTTAAGGTTGCCTCTGGGAAGTTGCTCGGCATGATCGTGTTCTTCTTCTTCCTGATTATCACCATCATCAGCGCTCTGGGGCAGGCTGGTATCAACACCGAATTGCTTGAATCGAGCTTTAATCTGCTGGTTGGGGGAATCATTTTTGCGTTTGCAGTAGGTTACGGGATTGCTTCCCGCGATGTGATGGCCAATATTCTGTCCTCGTTCTATTCGAAAAACCGCTTCAAAGAAGGTCAGATTATTCAGATTGAGGAAGTAAAAGGTACCATCATCAGTATTGATAATACCTCGCTGACGCTGCAAACAGGCGAAACCACCACGATTATTCCGCTACAGGCGCTACAATCGCAAAAAGTGCAAGTGTTTTGAGTACGACCCCGCCCGCTGGCGGGGTCTTTTGTAAAAGAGTAACCACCATAATCGTATGAAAAAGAGTATACTGGCTGGACTGGCTTTGCTGGCCCTCGGAACGGCGCAGGCGCAGGAGACGCCTGTGGTCACTCAAAATTTTGGCGATACCCTCAAGGTAAAAAAAGACACCACGTATTGGCAGCGGTCGTTCAGTGGGGGCGCCAATTTTAATCAGGCTTCGTTCAGCAACTGGACGGGGGGCGGTATCAACTCCGTAGCCTTGGGGCTGGTAATCAGTACCCGCGCGTTGTACGAAAAAGGGAGAACGTCGTGGGACAACACGGGTGATTTTCAGCTGGGCTACGTGAATCAGCGGGGCCTAAGTCGCAAAGCTGCCGATCAGCTGTTTCTCAACTCCGTGCTGGGTCATAAGATTGCTCCCAAATGGGATATGTTCGCATCGGGCACCTTCAATACGTTTTTTGCCCCCGGCTACCAGTACGACAAACTACCTGCCAATCGTACCCGACAGCAGATATCCGGCTTTTTCGCGCCAGCTCAGCTGACCTTTGCCTGGGGGGTAGCGTACCGGCCAAATGACTGGTTCTCGCTCCGGCTGAGCCCCTTTGCGCCCCGGTTTACCTTCGTGGCCGACGATGCCGTACGGGTACGAGCTGGGGCCGACGGGATTGTACGGCCTGACCCAACCGCTACGGCTTTTGGCGTTGAGGCTGGCAAATCTGTCCGGACGGAGTGGTTGGCGTTGCAGCTTCAGGCCGCGTTAAACAAGAACATTACGGACAATATTAATATCAACGCTCGCTATCAGACCTACGCTAACTATCAGACGCTCGATGCGATTGATCACCGGCTCGACCTCACTGTAGCGGCTAAAATAAATAAGTACCTCAGCACTACGCTGGGAGTGATTGCGCTTTTCGACAAAGATTTCTCAGAGAACTGGCAGTTGCAGCAAACGCTTGCGATTGGTCTATCCTACAACGTCACCACGTTTCGTAAGAAGAAGTGATTTAGATGGGCTTTGGGAGAGAGGGTGATGAAATAACTGTTAAAATGTCGGCAAGCTTGTAGACTATTCATATATTTCGCCGTCTCAAAGTCCTGTTAATCATCTAAAAAGCTACCTGGTATGTTAAAAGAATTTCGCACGTTTATCGCTCAGGGTAATGTTCTGGATTTGGCCGTAGGGGTTGTGATTGGGGCTGCCTTTGGTAAAATTACCACCTCGCTTGTCGAAGATATTATCAACCCAATTCTGGGCCTTGCCATTGGTGGTATCGATTTCAGCCAGTTGAAACTTGTGTTGAAAGAAGCCGTTGGCACAACACCCGAAGTGGCTATCCGGTATGGAAACTTCGTGAATGTAGTCATTCAGTTTCTGGTTATAGCCTGGGTTATTTTCATGGTTGTGAAAGTGGCTAACCGCTTGCGGGCGTCGGATAGCCCCGACTCAAAAGCGTAATTCGTCCGAAATACTATCAAAAGCCCCGGCCATCGCGGTCGGGGCTTTTTGTTTTGCGTATTTTTGCCCGTATGGATAGGCAGAAATTAGTAATTCTGGGTGGCGGAGAAAGTGGTGTTGGAGCCGCTCTGCTGGGTAAGGCCAAAGGATACGATGTATTTCTCTCTGACCGGGGAGGTCTCAAAGAGCAGTACCGCGCCGAACTGGAGGCAAACCAGATCGATTTTGAAGAAGGTACGCACACCGAAGAGCGCGTATTGCAGGCTACGTTGGTGGTGAAAAGCCCCGGTATTCCTGGTACGGTGCCTTTGGTGCAGAAGCTGAAAGCTCAGGAAACGCCCGTTATTTCGGAGATTGAGTTTGCCGCCCGGTACACCCGCGCCCGGCTGGTTGGTATTACCGGAAGCAACGGTAAAACCACGACCACGCTCCTCATTTATCACTTGCTGAAAACAGCCGGCCTGAATGTTGGGCTCGCGGGTAATATTGGCGACAGTTTCGCCAAGCAGGTAATCAACGATACATTCGATTGGTTTGTCTTGGAAATCAGCAGTTTCCAGCTCGACGATATGTTCGATACCCGGCTCAATGTAGCGGTGTTGCTGAACATTACTCCCGATCATCTGGATCGCTACAACTACGAATTTCAGAATTACGTCGACTCGAAGTTTCGGATTGTGCAGAACATGCAGTCTGATGATGACTTCATCTATTTCGACGGAAACGAACCGATTAAACGTGAGTTGGCCAAACGGTCGATACCGGCCCGCCATTTGCCTATTTCGCTGGAGCGAGCACTGAGCCCCGGCGGTTACTTTCAGAATGGCGAATTGGTTGCGCACAATGGCGATCATGCGTTTACCCTCCCGGTTGTCGATTTGCCGTTGAAAGGGCCGCATAATGCCATCAACATGTTGTCGGCCATACTCGCGGCTCAGTCGGTTGGCGTTTCAGCCGAGGCTATCGCTCAGGGGCTTCATACGTTCCAGAACGCGTCGCACCGGCTCGAACCGGCGGGTCAAATAAACGGGGTGTCGTTCATCAACGATTCTAAGGCAACCAACGTCGATTCCGTATTTTATGCCCTCGCCAGTATGACCACGCCTACCGTCTGGATTGCTGGTGGGCAGGACAAAGGCAACGATTACAGCCAGATTGATGAATTGGTGAGCGAGCGTGTGAAAGGCCTGATCTGTCTGGGCGTGGATAACCAGAAGTTAGTCGCTCATTTTACGGGACGCGTACCGCAGATTTTTGAAACGCAAAGTGTGACCGAAGCTGTACAGAAAGGGCTCGAATGGGCGTCCCCCGGCGAGGTGGTGCTGTTGTCGCCAGCCTGTGCCAGTTTCGACCTTTTCCGTAATTATGAAGACCGTGGTGAACAATTCAAACAAGCAGTAAAGGCCCTGTAGAGACGCATATTTGCGTCTCCCGGCCAGATGGCTTTTGTTCCAATTTTTGCTGACGCTAATGAGACGCAAGTAGGCGTCTTTACCCACAAATTATGACCTTCTCGCTTCGCGATTGGATACGGGACAACCTCAAAGGTGACCGCCAGATTTGGTGGGTGGTTTTGTTTTTGTCCATTATGAGCGTGCTGGTGGTGTATAGTGCTACCGGCACCATGGCTTACCAGAAAATGCAGGGCAATACGGAGTCGTATCTGCTCAAGCACGGCTCACTGGTTTTGCTGGGGCTGGTGTGTATGTACTTCGCGCATCGCATCAACTACGTGTATTACGCCCGCTTGTCGAGGTTTGGGATGTGGCTTTCCGTGCCGCTGCTACTTTGGGCTTTTTTTAAAGGAACCAACCTCAACGACGCTTCACGCTGGGTAACCATTCCGCTTATCAACCAGACATTCCAGCCGTCCGACTTAGCCAAACTGGCTTTAATCTCTAATCTGGCGGCTATGCTGGCCAAGCGTCAACGCGTGGTGTACGAGCCCCGCGTACTGGTGAATATGATTGTCTGGATTGGGGCTATCTGCGCGCTTATTATTCTTTCTAATACCTCTACGGCACTCCTGTTGGGTCTTACCTGCTTTCTGCTCATGTACATCGGGCGGGTGCCGACGCGCTACCTGGCGGGTATGGTGGTGGTTTGCGTTGTGTCAGGAGGCATCGGTTTGGTGCTGGGGCAGCGATTGGGTACTGCCACGAACCGAATCAAAACGTTTGTGGGACAGTTGCAGGGCTCGGCCAATAACGAAAAGCGAAAGGATGTCGACGACCCCACCGTATTTCAGCAGCATCAAGGCTATATCGCTATGGCTAATGGTGGCATTACAGGACAGGGACCGGGGCAGAGTCACCAGCGGAACTTCCTGCCGCACCCCTACTCCGATTTTATTTTCGCCATTATCGTAGAAGAGTACGGTCTTATTGGTGGTATGGCCGTGGTAGCGGCTTACCTGTGGTTATTGGCGCGGGGACTTCGGGCTATTCGAAAAAGTACCCGGCCATTTGGAGGGCTCCTATCAGCCGGACTCACATTTAGTATCGTGCTACAGGCCATTATCAACATGGCCGTGGCTGTGGGGTTGGCCCCCGTGACCGGGCTGCCGTTGCCACTCCTGAGTATGGGTGGAACCTCCTTGCTATTCACCGGAACCGCAATCGGGATTGTATTGAGTGTGAGTCGGGATGAAGCCGACGAAAGCAAATTATAAAACGTTTATAGGGTTCGGTTTCCAGTAAACAGTTGTGTGAAGTGAGTTAGAAAGTAATACACTGTGAACAGAAAATAGAGGACTGTAAACGGTAAACTTTTTTCCGATGAGAATCATCATCAGCGGTGGAGGCACGGGTGGGCATATTTACCCGGCTATTGCTATCGCCAACGAGTTAAAAGCTATTGACCCTGGCGCCGACATTCTGTTTGTGGGGGCAGAGGGTAAGATGGAAATGGAGAAGGTACCCCGGGCGGGCTATCGGATTGAGGGGTTACCGGTGGTAGGTATCAAGCGGGAACTGACACTCGACAATCTGGCCTTTCCGCTCAAGCTGGGGCGTAGCCTCTGGCGGGCTCGTCAGCTTGTACGGCAGTTTCGCCCCGACGTAGCGGTGGGTGTGGGCGGGTACGCCAGCGGGCCTACTTTGCTGGCTGCCAGTATGGCCGGGGTTCCGGTGCTTATTCAGGAGCAAAATTCCTACGCTGGCCTGACCAACAAGGTGCTGGCACGCTGGGCCAAACGCATTTGCGTGGCGTATCCGGGTATGGAAGCTTTCTTTCCTGCCGAAAAAATTATTCTGACCGGTAACCCGGTTCGGAAGGATATTCAGCACGCCGACACGCAGGTTGAGACTGGTCGGCAAGCGTTTGGGTTAGATGCCAGCAAACCTACGCTGCTCATTATTGGCGGCAGTCAGGGGGCACGAACCATCAACGAAAGTATCGAGCAGGGGCTGTCGCAATTTATCGCGGCAGGCGTGCAGGTGGTATGGCAAACGGGGCCGGCGTTTATTGAGCGGGCGCGGGCGGCTGTACAGGCAACCGGTTCCGACCTGATTAAGCCGTATGATTTTATCTATCCGATGGATCAGGCGTATGCCGTAGCCGACGCCGTTGTGTCGCGGGCGGGGGCTTTGTCGGTTTCAGAGCTTTGTATTGTGGGTCGGCCAGCTATTCTGGTGCCATTCCCGGCGGCTTCTGAAGACCATCAGACCAAAAACGCCATGAGCCTCGTAGACCGGAATGCGGCATTGCTGGTTAAGGATAATCAGGCCCGCACCACCCTGGTGGCCGAAGCGTTGAGCTTGCTCGGGAATGCCGATCAGCGGGCTATTCTGACCCGCCAGATCAAATTGCTTGCCCGGCCCGATGCTGGCCGGGATATTGCGCAGGAAATCATGAAATTAAAATAGATACGAAAGGAGAATGTTATTCTGTGGTTACTTTTGCGTAAGCGATAAGGGCCCACCTCCTTTCTGCTTTAGGTATGGATCAATTCAAGTACGTTTATTTCCTCGGTATCGGAGGAATTGGCATGAGCGCATTGGCTCGATGGTTTCGGGTCAATGGCTATGAAGTGGCTGGCTACGACAAAACGCCAACGGCTTTAACCGATGTGTTACAGGCCGAAGGTATGGCTGTACACTTCACGGAAGATGTAGACCAGATACCTGCGCATTTCCGCGCGCACCCGGCCCAAACACTCGTTGTGTACACACCTGCCGTACCTAAACACCATGCAGAGTATGTGTACCTGACTGAAAACAACTTCACGATTCAGAAACGGTCGCAGGTGTTGGGGTTATTGGCGGGGCGAATGAAAACCGTAGCCGTAGCTGGTACTCACGGCAAAACAACGACCTCATCCATGGTGGCCCACATACTCCGCAACGCGGGTGTAAACTGTGCGGCTTTTCTGGGGGGTATCACGCAGAATTACGGAACCAACTTCCTGCTCAACGAACCTGCCGAGGATCTGAGCAAGGTTGTCTGCGTCGTAGAGGCCGATGAATTCGATCGGTCATTTCTGACGCTTTACCCGCAACTGGCCATCGTGACGTCGACCGATGCGGATCACCTCGATATTTATGGCGACAAAGATGCTGTGCTGCACTCGTTTGGCGCTTTCGTAAGTCAGATCGATGCGGGTGGGGTCTTTTTCCAGAAGGAGGGTCTTTCTCTGGCTGGGCAGACCAAAGCGGAAGTTCGGGGGTATTCATTACACGGAGGGCTTTATCACAGCGAGAACCTGCGTATCGAAAAGGCCCGGTTTGTGTTTGATTTGGTGTATCCCGGCGGGGTAGTTCCCGACATCAGAATGATGGTACCGGGTTTTCACAACATCGAAAATGCAATTGCTGCCGGAGCCGTAGCCCTCACACTGGGGTTGTCTCCCGAAGCTATCCGCGACGGCTTGAGCACCTATCGGGGGGTTAAGCGCCGATTCGAGTATATTCTGGACACTGAAGAGGCTATCCTGATCGACGACTACGCCCACCACCCCGAAGAAGTGAAGGCGTTTCTGTCGTCGGTGAAGGCATTGTACCCCGACCGGGAGATTACGGCGATCTTTCAGCCCCACCTGTTTACCCGGACGCGCGACTTTGCCGATGAATTTGCCGAGAGTCTCTCATTGGCCGACCATGTACACTTGCTTGACATCTATCCGGCCCGTGAGTTACCCATCGAGGGGGTTACCTCGGAGCTCATCCTGCGGAACGTACAGTCAAAAACCGCAAATTTGTGCACCAAAGCCGAACTGGCCGGCGTTGTGCGGGAAACAAAGTCCCCGGCTGTAGTGGTTACGATTGGTGCTGGCGACATTGATCAGATGCTCCCGGTGCTCAAGGATAGCCTTTTAGCCAGTAAATAAATATATTACCAGTTTTGTCGACCTTAAACCCAGATGTTTTCTACTTTTAACCATAAAAGAAAGTGGCTTTGGACGCTGGGGGGCGGTCTGTCTTTGTTCGCTATCATTGCGTTTACAGAGGCCCGACAGGAGCAAAAGCATTGCCGCGAGGTGGTGGTGAAGCTCGATAAAGTAGATGGGCATCAGTTTCTGACCCGCCGGGATGTAACGGGCTACCTGACCAACGAGGGCAGTGATCCGGTAATCGGTGAGTCGTTTGATCAGATCGACTTTCGGCAATTAGAGCAGCGGCTCAAGCGGCATGGGTTGGTGAAAAATTGTCAGGTCTCGCGTGACCTGAAGGGTAACTTGATCGTCAGCATCCAGCAGCCCCAGCCGTTGGCCCGGTTGATATCGTCTGATAACAGCCTGGGCTACCTGGAAGGGCAGTATGTAAGCGAAGAGGGACGGTTCTTTCCGATCTCGATGAACCATACCGTACGGGTACCCCTACTGTCGGGTGCGTACTTTGCCAAACATACCAGCCTGACCGATTCCAGTAGTCGTGGGTTGATCGAGTTGCTGACCATGATTCGGAACGATGCCTTCTGGCAGGCTCAGGTTACCGACATTGACGTGAATGCGCAGGGAGCCGTCACGATGTGGCCCACGTATGGCAAGCATCGGATTGAAATGGGCCTGCCCATTAATTTGGAATTGAAGTTTAAGAAGTTGAAATTGTTCTATAAATCAATTCTTTCCTCGCGGGGATGGGATCGATACAGTCGGGTGAACGTGCAGTACCGAAATCAAATCGTGTGCGAATGACAGCGTCGATGAATGATAAAATAGTTGTTGGACTTGACATTGGCAGCACCAAAGTGTGTGCGGTTGCGGGTCGGCTGATCCGTAATAAGGACTTCCCCACGTTGGAGGTTCTGGGTGTCGGACGTGTAGAATCGGGCGGTGTAACGCGGGGTTCCGTGGTCAATATAAACAAAACGGTGTCAGCCATTAACCAGGCTATCGAAGAGGCTGGTAATCAGGCTGATATTGATATTGGTATTGTCAACGTTGGGTTTAGCAGCAACACCATTAGTGCTCGTCGTCAGATTGGCAGTATCACCCGGAGTTCGCCCGGCGACGAAGTAACACCGACTGACATCGATCATTTGCTGCGCGATATGTACAAGACGGTAATTCCGCCGGGTAACGAAATCGTGCATGTACTGCCCATGGACTTCACAGTCGATAGCGAACCGGGTATTGAAGATCCCGTAGGGCGTAATGGTGTTAAGCTGGGGGCTGATTTTCAGATTATTATGGCTCCGGCCAATGCCGCACTGAACACCAAAAAGTGCATTGAGCGAGCCGCTAATAGCTCCCTCAAACGCGATCAGCTCGTGTTGTCGGTGCTGGCGTCGGGGATGGCTGTGCTGACCGAAGACGAAAAGCAGGCGGGTGTGGCGCTGGTTGATATCGGTGGTGGTACTACCGACATTGCCATTTACCACCGCAATGTGTTGCGGTATATTTCGATTTTGCCGTGGGCAGGCAACAGCCTGACGAACGATATTGAACAAGGGTGCAAGGTATTGAGCAACCATGCCGAGCAGATCAAAGTACAGTTTGGGAATGCTAACCCGACCGATAGTCGCCTGAATGAGGTGGTTTCGGTGCCGGGTTTGGTCAATCGCAAACACAAGGATGTGCTACTGCGGAATGTGTCGCTTATCATGGAAGACCGGCTGAAGGAGATTGCGGCATTGGTACAGGCCGAAATCTTACGCTCAGGTTTTGAACATAAACTGCTGGCGGGTATTGTTCTGACGGGAGGAACCGCATCGACGCCCAACATCGAGGCCATTTTTAAGCGGGTCACGGGGATGGACGTACGCGTGGGTTACCCCGAGTGGCTGGAGCACAACGGCCGGGCCGATCTGGTGAGCGATCCGGCCTACGCAACGGCGTTGGGCTTGGTTTGGGCCGGTTTCCGGCAGGTCGATGAGCGAGTAAGCTTTATCAGCGACCCCGCCCGGACCTCTGAAGCCCCCAAAACCAGTACGCCACCGACGGCAAAACAACCGTACCGGCCTGCTGCGGAGCCTGAAGAGGCCCCCAAAGAAGGCTGGTTCGCCAAACTTAAACGGATCTTTTCAAGTGATGATTTCATTGAAAAGAAGGACACCTATTAACTTGTACCTCATATCAGAACGACTGACACCCTATGAACACGATGCTTGATCACGGATACGCTTACGAAATTCCGGACGAAAACGGCCCGATCATCAAGGTCATTGGTGTGGGTGGTGCGGGCGGCAATGCCGTTAAGCACATGTGGAAAATGGGCGTTAAAGACGTCAGTTTTGCCGTTTGTAATACCGACCGGCAGGCACTGATGGCCTCTCCCGTTCCGACCAAGCTTCAGTTGGGCGACGGACTGGGGGCCGGTACAGAAGCCGAAGCCGGTGAGAAAGCCGCCCGCGACGGAATCGACGAGATTCGTAACCTGCTGGCTGCACCAACCAAAATGGTCTTTATCACAGCCGGTATGGGCGGTGGTACGGGTACGGGGGCTGCACCGGTTGTGGCCGAAGTGGCGCGTGAGCTGAAGCTGCTGACCGTAGCCGTTGTAACAGCACCGTATTGGTACGAGGGCACTGAAAAGAAAGAACAGGCCATGAAAGGCATCGAGCGGCTCAAAGAAAGTTGCGATACGGTGCTGGTGGTACTGAATGATAAACTGGCTGAACTCTACGGCGACCTCGACTGGACCGAAGCTTATGGTCATGCCGACAACGTACTGGCGAACGCGGTAAAAAGTATTGCGGAGATTATCACCACGCAGGGGGATATCAACGCCGACTTTGCCGACGTGAAGAAGGTGTTGAGCAATGCCGGTCAGTCGGTGATGGGGTCGGCCGAGGCAGACGGCGAAAATCGGGCGCTGTCGGCCATTGAAGCCGCACTCAATTCGCCTTTGCTGAACGACCGTGATATTCGCGGGGCCAAAAAAGTCCTGCTGACGATTGCGTCGAGCAAAGAGCACGCCATGAAAATGAACGAGATGACCATCATCTCGAAGTACGTGGCTGAGAAAATTCAGGCCGAGGCCAAGATGGTTAAAGTCGGTGCCATTGTGGATAAAACCCTTGGCTCTAAGTTGCGGGTCACAATTATTGCCGCTGGCTTTGAGCCAATTAATGACATTGGGCAGATTTTGACGCCCAATGGCATAACCCCCAGCGAGAACGTAGACGACAAAAAAACAGATGCCCGAGATGAAAAGACGACAGTAGCAACCCGCGATGAAGAGCCCGTGGCAGAGGCCCCAATCGAACTGGGTGGCGCTGAGTCGGAGAAACTGGTATTGGCCGCTATTGAAGAGGAAGCGAATGAAAAAGCGCTCCCCGGTGTGTTTGAAGACCAGATTCCAACCCGCTCGGTGAATGTGGGTGCTGATGTGATTGTGGTGCCCGGCCGGGGCGACCGAATGCCGCAGACCCACAAGATTACGCCTGAAGTGCTGATCGAAGTGCATAACGCTGGCGACCATGAGCACATTCAGCGGATGATCGACGATTTTTATAATAACCGGATTCCCGAGCGCGATCTCGAAACCCCGGCTTACCTGCGCCACAAAATTGCCTTGTACGATATGCAGCTGATTCCGGAAGGGGAGCTGGTGCGGTACCGGTTAGGTGACTAAGCCGAATATCAGACTACAAAAGCCCGCCCGATGTTCTTCGGGCGGGCTTTTTGCGTGTAAATGAATCATCCATTCAGAATGGGGCAAGGCCAGTCTCGACAATCAGGAAAGTCACTTAAAAACAGAAGCTACGTAAATGGATGCCGCCGAGGTAAAGAGACAACTAATGGCCCTGCAACAACCCGAACGAGCGTCGTTTGTGGCTCGGTATTTCCAGACTGGGCCGGGGCAATACGCCGAGGGCGACCAGTTTCTGGGGTTATCCATGCCGCAACAACATACCATAGCGCGTCAATTTCGGCAGTTGCCTGTGGAGCACACAGAACAACTGGTGCGCGATAGTTACCACGAGTGCCGGATGGTAGGCTTGCTGATCTGGGTTCAACAAAGCCGGAAAGGAGGGCCGATAGTGCAAAAGGAAATTCTGGAACGGTATCTGGCGAGCGTGGAATGGGTGAACAACTGGGATTTGGTCGATTCGAGCTGTCCGGCTATTGTGGGTGAGGCCTTGCTGCACGAAGACCGATCTCTACTGTATGAACTTGCTGATACCAGGCACCTCTGGAGCCAACGGATAGCGATGGTGTCGACGCTGGCGTTTATCCGAAAAGGGCAACTCGCCGACACCTTCGCTCTGGCCGAACGACTCACTGGGCACCGCCATGATCTGATCCACAAAGCGATTGGCTGGATGCTGCGCGAAGCCGGTAAACGTAACTCCGACGCCCTTGAAGAGTTCCTGCACGATCATATCCGGCAACTGCCCCGTACCAGTCTGCGCTACGCCATTGAGCGGTTTGAGCCAGACCGCCGACGGTATTATCTGACTCTTTGAAAGATAGCCAATCGGCATCAGGAGGGAGGACCATGTAGTCTATACAATCACTCTTTCCGCGATTCGCTCCTTCGCTCTTAAGAAAAGCGTATCTTTGTCGCCCCGGAACGATTCAACTACCGAAATCAATGTCTTGGTTTATACGCAAAGATAAGGGTATCCAGACCCCGACCGAAATGAAGCGGGAAGCCCCCGATGGGTTGTGGTACCAGTGCCCGAATTGCAAAAAAGTGATGCACACCCGCGAGCACAAGCTCAACGCATACACCTGTGTACACTGCAATTACCACGAAAAAATCGGCTCGGACGCCTACTTTTCTATCCTGTTCGACGACAATCAGTTCACCGAGCTGGATGCAACCATGATCTCGGCCGATCCGCTCAACTTTGTCGATACAAAGGCGTACCCGGACCGGGTCAAAAGCACAATTAGCAAAACCGGTCTGCGCGATGCCGTTCGGACGGCTTACGGGCCCATGAACGAAGAGCAGATTACCATTGCCTGCATGGACTTTGGGTTTATCGGCGGCTCAATGGGCTCCGTGGTGGGTGAGAAAATTGCCCGGGCCATTGATCATTCGCTCAAAACGAACACGCCATTTCTGATGATTTCGCGTTCGGGTGGAGCCCGGATGATGGAGGCCGGCTTCTCACTCATGCAGATGGCTAAAACATCGGCCAAGCTGGCGCTCCTCGCTGAAGCAAAAATCCCGTATATCTCGCTGCTGACCGACCCCACCACGGGGGGCGTAACGGCCTCCTTTGCGATGTTGGGCGATTTTAACATTGCCGAGCCCGGCGCCCTGATCGGTTTCGCTGGCCCACGTGTTATCCGCGAAACGATCGGTAAAGACCTGCCCAAAGGGTTCCAGAGTGCCGAGTTTGTGCTCGATCACGGCTTCCTCGACTTTATTGTTGATCGGAAAGACCTGAAAGACAAGCTATCGAGCCTGTTGCAGATGCTGAAATAACAGCCGGAAGGGAGAAGGTAACATAGCAAAAGGAGTCATGTCCGTTTGCGCTGATGCCTTCTCCCTTTCCTTTCTCTCCGTTTATGCGTCTGGTCCGTCATCCTGTTTTGTGCAATTACTACGTTACGTATCGCTGCAATGCGACCTGTGGTTTTTGCGACATCTGGGAGCGGCCCTCGCCCTATGTGACCCCCGAAAATGTGGCCGAAAATCTCCGCGACCTGCGTCGGCTGGGCGTGCGGGTTATAGACTTCACAGGGGGCGAACCACTGTTGCACCGGCAGCTTGACGGTCTGCTGGCCGAAGCCAAACAGCAAGGGTTTATCACCACCGTCACGACTAATGGGTTATTGTACCCAAAGCAGGCTGAGCGGCTGCGGGGATTGGTCGATATGCTGCACTTTTCGCTCGACTCGCCCATTGCCGAAGAACACGACCGGCTGCGGGGTGTGAAATGCTTCGACAAGGTCATGGAGTCGATTGCGGTGGCCCGTTCATTGGGCGAGCGCCCCGATATTCTGTTTACGGTGTTCGAGCACAACATCGACCAGATTGGCGCGGTTTACGAAACCATCTGCAAGCCCAATAACCTCGTGTTGATTCTGAACCCGGTTTTTGAGTACAACGAGGTGGCTACCGGCGGGCAGTTTTCTGCCGAAAGCCTGCGCAAGCTAACCGAGTGGGGCCGCCGAAAGAATGTGTATCTCAACGATGGCTTTGTGCAGCTCCGGCGCGATGGCGGCAACCATATTGATAAGCCGGTATGCCGGGCTGCCAGTACCACGCTGGTGATTTCGCCTGAAAACAAGCTGGTGCTACCCTGTTACCACTTGGGTTTGCAGGAGTTTCCAATTGAGGGTAAGCTGTACGACCTGTATCGGTCGGCTGAGGTGCAGCAGTTGGTAGCGCTGGAAGGCCGGCTACCCCAATGCGAGGGTTGCGCCATCAATTGCTATATGCAGCCGTCGTTTGCCGTTGAAATCTCCAAATACTGGTGGAAAGCCCTGCCGAGTACGCTGAAGTACAACCGGATTAAAGGCACCTGGAAGTCGTTGCTCTGATTACTGTTTCAAGACCGTCCGGCTAATAACGCGCCCATCTACATTTGCTTTCAGAATATACAGGCCTGCGGGCAAGTTCCCAACCTCAAACGTGTGTGTATGGTCGCGTTGCGGGGTGGTAAGTTCGGCCGAAGCTACCGGATGGCCCGCGAGGCTGTAAAGGTGTACCGAAGCGGTTCGGGCTGCGTTGAGTCGAAGTTGTACCGTGAGCCGGTGCTGCATCGGGTTTGGCGACGCCCAGAATACCACCTCCGATTCGGGACTCGTGCCCGTAACTAAGCTATTCTCCGTGGCCGGTTCGTAAGGAGGGAGCGTGGTTGAGGCACCCCCTTTGTCCTGCACCCGTATCACCGTTTCGGCATAGGTTTCACCAATCTGTATTCCATTGCGCCACTCCCGAATCACCACGGCAACGCTGTATTGCCCGGCGCGGGTGGGGGCATCCCAAATTAGCCCGCCTGTGCGGCTGTCGAGTTTGTAGGTGCCAGCGCGGGCCACATCGTTCGGAAACTGGTAGGCATTGAGCCCCGTAGGAGCGGAGCAGCCGTTGCCAGTAGCCGCACTGAGTGGGCGCACAATGGCGTACGACAGGCTGTCGTTATCTGCATCCACAAAGCGAAACCGCAGGCTGGCGCGCTGGTTGGTGCTTACTTGCCAGAAATCGGCCGTAGGTTCAAAAGCAGGGCTTGCATTGCGAAAGTTTCCCGTGGCCTGAATGGTCGTAGATAACACAAAGGGGGCCTCTGCGGGCGGATTGGCATTGACGGTGGTCGTGCGGTTGAGTAGCTGGGTGGTTAGTCGGTACACGCCCGGCCCGGCATAGGTGTAGGAGGCCCGGTACACGTTTTCGGAGACGGCTGGGTCTATCAAACGCTGAGTGGCTCGCGCGAGGGTGATAGTGCTGCCATCGCCGAGGCAGAGGGGGATGGTGCTGGTCTCGGCGGTGCCCTGTGCGTTAGTTCTGTCCAGAAGTAAAACAACGGTGATCTCGTAGGTGTTGCCCGTGGTGTTTCGGGCCTGAATCTGCCCGCCGAGCAAATGCGAGGCATACGTTGGCAGGGTCAATGCGCAACACAAAGCCCATGTGGTAATCGTTTTCATGATGTGATAGGGATTGGGAAGGAAACGTTATGTTACTAACTGCCTAACCTATATCTTTCGTATAGTGACACTTCATTTGTTTGTTAATCGCTAAACACCATGCTTTATACCGCCGGGCAGGTTGCCCATTTTAACGAAATCCGCTTCCGTTACCTGCTAACTTCGGTCGATGATCATGTGCTGACCATCCGGCTCAATAGACCCGAAAAAAAGAACGCCCTGAGCCCGCTACTCCTCAACGAATTGGCCTTTGCACTCGCGTATGCCCACCACACGCTCAATGTGTGGCTGGTTGTGCTGGCGGCTGAGGGTACTGTTTTCTGCGCCGGTATGGACCTGAAAAGCTTGTCGGAAGGGGTACAGGAGGAATCCACGGTACCCGAGCCGTCGGGGCCGGTGCGGCTCGGCGAACTGATGGCGGGCTTACACAAGCCGTGTATTGGGCAGGTGCAGGGGCCGGTGCTGGCGGGTGGTTTATTGCTGGTGGCGGGTTGTACGCACGTAGTAGCAGCCGAGGAGGTCACGTTTAGTTTACCCGAGGTGAAGCGGGGGCTGTACCCGTTTCAGGTTATGGCCAGCCTACTCGAAATTCTGCCTCCGCGCACGGTAATTGACTGGTGCCTGCGGGCCCGAGTGGTATCGGCAGAGGAGGCTCATCGGCAAGGGCTGGTGACAGAGGTGGTTGCGGCCGGGCAGTTGTCGGTGGCCGTGCAGGGGCTGGTGGCCGAGTTAAAGGCATTTTCGCCCACGGCCATGCAGTTTGGATTACGGGCCTACCAACAGCTCAAAGGCTTGCCCCGCACCGATTGGCAGGCGTTTCTGCACGAACAGTTTAGGCTTATTCAGCAAACCCCCGACGCGAAAGAAGGAATGGCCGCTTTTTTGGAAAAGCGCGTGCCGAGGTGGGAATAAGAAAAAGGAGGAAGGGAGAGGGAATGGCTTGTTCTTTCCTCCCTTCCTCCCTTCTCCCTTCCTCCTTTTAATTACATTTCCGGCGGGTGTCGATGATTGCCTGCACTTTCCAGGCTCCGTTGATACGAACGAGCGTAAAGGCATTGGAGCCGCAGTGGCTTTGCTGACCGTTGTAATAAAACGAGTACGGCGTGAAGGCCGTGGCCAGATCACCGTCAAGTTTGACATCGTAGGTGCCCAGGCGCTCATCGAGTGCGCCCGGCTTGGCCTTTCCGACCGAGCTTACAAACTTGCTGAAATCATCGTCTTTTACCGATACCTGCCCTTGTCGGTTCAGTACGGTTTGTAGCCGGGCACCGGGCAAAACGGCGTCCTTCAACGCGGTCGAGTCGGCTTTGCGCATGGCATCAAAAAACTGCGTGATGGCACCTCGGACGGCCGTTTCATCGGCGGCCGACTGAGCAAAGGCAGGGGCTGCGGCCAACCCCAAAAAGAGTGTAAAAAGATGTTTCATGCGATGCGCTGGTTGCGCCCGATAATCAGATAAAGTAAGGGCCCGAAAAAGGGCAGAAACAGAATAACCAGTACCCATATCAGTTTGGTGGTCGAGTCCTGAAACGTAGCCTGAAGCGCATTCACCAAAACAAAAATGGGGAAAAGCAGAACGGTACCAACCACCAGAGCTATTATGGCGATTTCACTACTTCCAATACCTCCCAGAAAAACCATGTTGTTTGTGTTTAAAAGGTGTAATAAGAGTTTAGTGTCAGGCCCCTCAGAGAAAGCTAATTTCGTAGGATAAATAGCTCATCGGCAAAGGGATACGTTCGGGTCTGAACGGGCAGTGATTACTCGCTAAATATACACGATTTGTAAACAACTATCGGCGTATTGAGGACGAGAGGTATTGGCTATGTGATAAACGGCTGATGCCCGATACAGACAGACGGCATCGGGCATCAGTGCTAAAGGGCTAGTCGGTTTATGCCTGAGTGGGCAATGCCCCTAACCAACGTTCGTACGCTTCGCGGTACGCTGCGTGTGCACGGGCATCGGGCTCAATGGTTCGGGTTACGTGTAGCCCCGCAAAGGCTTCGGCGTAGTCTTTGTAGAGGCCAGCGCCAATGCCAGCCCCACGGGCGGCTCCCTGCGCTCCGTCGGTGTTGTACAGCTCAATGGTACAGCCGCTTAGGTTAGCCAGCGTGTCACGGAAAAGGGGGCTCAGCATCATGTTGGCTTCGCCCGCCCGAATCGTGCGTAGCCCTACGCCTACCTGCTGCATCACTTCCATGCCGTAGTAGAGCGCAAACACAATGCCCTCCTGAGCGGCCCGGAGTAAGTGCGACAGGCCGTGCCGGTTTAGTTGTAGTCCGTGAAACGACGCGCCCAGGTCCTGATTCGCCAGTACGCGCTCGGCACCGTTACCGAAGGGCAGGCAGCTCAAGCCGTCGGCGCCTACGGGCGCTTGCTGAGCCAGCTCGTTCATCTGGTTGTAGCTGATGCTTTTTTGCAGCAGCGTGTTGCGGAGCCAACTGTTGAGAATCCCCGTTCCATTCACGCACAACAGCACGCCATACCGCGGGGCTTCGGGTGTATGGCTCACGTGCAGGAAGGTGTTCACGCGCGACTGCGGGTCGTACTGAGCCGTATCGCTCACACCGTACACTACCCCCGATGTGCCGGCCGTAGCGGCAATCTGCCCCGGCTCTACCACATTGAGCGACAGGGCATTGTTGGGCTGATCGCCCGCGCGGTAGGTAACGGGTGTGCCAGCTGCCAGCCCCAGCTCGGCTGCGGCAGCGGCTGTTAGCTCGCCTTGCGGGGCAAAGGTGGGCCGGAGCGGAGCCATCAGCGACGCGTCGAACCCAAAATAGTTCATGAGCATATCGGCCGGTTGGCCGTTCTGGAAATCCCACAGGGTGCCTTCTGACAGCCCCGAAGCTGTGGTCACAATCTCGCCGGTCATGCGGGCGGCCAGATAATCGCCCGGCAGCATAAACTTATCGATCTGCGCGTAAACTGCCGGTTCGTTAGCCTTTACCCAGGCCAGTTTGGCGGCCGTAAAGTTGCCCGGTGAGTTGAGCAGGTGGTGCATAGTACGGTCGGCACCCAGCGCATCAAAAGCAGCTTTGCCGTAGGGCACAGCCCGGCTGTCGCACCAGATGATCGACGGACGCAGCACCTGAAAATTCGTATCGACTACGACGAGGCCGTGCATTTGATACGAAATACCGATTGCCTTCACGGCTTCGGGCCGAATGTTGGCCTGTTGCATGACCTTGCGCGAGGCCAGGCAGGCATTCTCCCACCAGCGATTAGGGTCTTGTTCGGCAAAGCCCGGCTCGGGGGCTTCAATTGCCATTTCGGTTTCGGGATAAAAAGCCGACGCCACTACGCCACCGGTTTCGGCATCGATCAGACATGCTTTGACGGACGAACTACCCAGGTCAAATCCGAGAAGATACATTTGGAGGAGGGGTTTAATTGGGGAAACGCCAGTGCCCCAACGCGGGAGGCTGTTTGGTATAACTACCCAAACAGCGGATAGTGTACCAGATGCAACCGATTGCTGGCAGTATTTATTCTGCGAAATAACGCATTTCGTGTTAGGCGGGCAACACCGCACGGAGTACCGCGCGTTTGTGGGCCGGGCCGGGGTGCTTTTCGACCTCAAAACCGGCCGAGCGGAGGTTACGCTGCACGTATCCCTTGGCGCAGTAGGTGGTCAGTAAGCCGCCGGGAACCAGCAAAGACGCCATATGGCTGAATACCTCGGGCGTCCATAATTCAGGCTGGCATCTGGTCGAAAAAGCATCGAAAAAAATGACGTGAAACGCCTGCGTGGCCCGAAAGTCCTCCAGCCGTATGAAGTGTTTGGTAAGGCTGAAAAAAGGGGTGATGAGCGTCCTTTTGGCCGAGGGAGCCTCGTGCAGGTGAGCCAAAGAATGGGTGCCCAGTAGTTGATCAAAATTGAGGGCGCTCGCGTCGGTGGTCGAGAGCGGATAGAGTTCAACGGCTTCGTAATCGACGGGGCGGCCCAGTTGCCCGGCGGTCTTTACCGTTAGTAAAGCATTCAGACCCGTGCCGAACCCCATTTCAAACACCCGAAGCGGCTGGTCCGAAAACCGCTCGAAAGCCGCCAGTAAGCCCAGTTCGATGTACACTCGTTCCGACTCCTGCCGGGCACCGTGTACCGAGTGGTAGTATTGGTCAATCTGCGCGTTGTACACCGAGTGTGAGCCATCGGCAGTGAGTACTAACCGGCTTGTTGTTTCCATAATCGTCGGTTTTAGGGTACTTTTGTTACGATAAAACGGGAGATAAGCACCGACCATTGGCGTCGTTGCTGTCAGGTATTCACTAAGCCCGGACTGGGCCCATTAACAATCATTTATTACGTTCATGCTTCAACGAATTCAAACCGTCTTTTTGTTTCTGTTAGCCTTAGCTATGGGGATTGCGTTGGCTAACCCGATCTGGGAAAAAGCAGGGGCTAACCCCTCCGACATGGCCCGGTTGACGGCTCTCGAATATTCAGAAAAGATAGGAGTTACCACCAATGTGTCGCCGGTTTGGTACCTGGGGCTGCTCATTCTGGGGGTGGTTGTCCTGTCTATTTTTGCCATTACTCAGTACCGCAACCGGCTCCGTCAGTCGATGATTTGCGCCGTAAATGCCCTGCTCATGACGGGCGTGATGGGCGTGGTGCTGTACACGACCTTGTATAAGGGCAAAGAGTTTGGCAACCCGGCCGACCAGGGTAACTTCCTGTTCGGGTTTTACGCCATTATTGCGGCTTTGGTGATGAATACACTCGCGAACCGGGCTATCCGTCGCGATGAGCGTAAAGTGCGTGAATCGGAGCGTTTCCGGTAGTCACAGGTTCCAACGCATCCGCAGCGTCGAGATTAGGGGGCAGGCCAGATTAGGCCGCCGTCTGGTTTCGGCGCTGTTTTTGTTTTTCCCAACCCCAGTACACCAGCACCGACGAAAGCACCCCAATCAGCGAACCCGCAAATACATCGACCGTGAAGTGCTGAAAGAGATACACGCGTGAATAGGCCACCAGTATGCCCGGAATGAGCAGTGCCCAGCCTCGGGCTTTGCGTTCATCGAATAGGGCAAGCAAGGTAAAAACCGCGAACGCTGAAATGGTATGTCCTGAGGGAAAGCTGTTGATAGTGGCCATATTCAGCCCTTTGATGACGTGGTACTCCCAGCCCGAATCGGCAAAAAAGAGCGCCGGACGCGGGCGACCATGAAATACCACTTGTTTCAGAAAGATGGACGTGAGCGACGAGACCGCAAAGCTGCCCAAAGCCAGTAGTCCGTGCCGTTTTGAGCGGATAAACAGCAGCAGGGCCATTACCACGAAGAAAACGCCATCGCCGAGGTAAGTAAAGTTCTGAAACAGAAAATCGGCCTCGGGGGTGTTACGAGCGTTGACCCACCGAATAAGCTGTTCCTGTGTGTAAAGGAGCTGAAGAATACCAACGGCCAGAAACAAAACGGCGTAGCTGACAAAGTAAGACCGGTTGTGGCGAAGAAGCTGAATCATGGGGCAAAAATAAGGGCTAAGCTTGTTTGGGCCTGAGAAGTTATCCGGAATAGGCAGATTCGTGTATCGCCTTCGAACCCTGTAACAACAAAAAAGACGGCCGTATGTACAACCGTCTTTCTGATTCCAATCTTTCAATCTTTAGTTGACCCTTAATTCCGCAGTGGCTTGCCGCCCTGCAACAGGCTCTGAATCCGCTCCAGCGTTTTCTTCTCACCTGAGAGCGACAGGAAGGCCTCGCGCTCCAGATCGAGCAGGTACTGCTCGGTTACGGTTTGCGGAGCACTCAAATCACCACCACAGATTACGTAAGCCAGTTTCTCGGCAATTTTCAGATCATGGTCTGAAATGTAATTGCCCATCCGCATGGCGGTAATACCTGCCTTGAACAAGGCAATGCCCGTTTTGCCCTGCACCTTGATGTCGGTGCGGGGTTTGGGTTGTACGTAACCGTTTTCAGCCAGTTCGATGGCGGCTTGCTTGGCCTCGGCAATCAGGCGGCTGCGGTTCAGCACAATCTGATCGGTGGGCCGGATGTAGTTCATCTCCTTCGCTTCCTGCGCAGAGGCCGATACTTTGGCCGTAGCAATGTTCATGAAGATGTTCTGGAGAATGTTCAGTTCCGGGTCGCCGGTTTGGTAGAGGTCGCTGGCGCGGGCGGCCATTTCTTTGGTGCCCCCACCGGCCGGAATCAGACCCACGCCCACTTCCACCAGACCCATGTAGGTTTCGGCATGAGCCACCACGCGGTCGGCGTGCAGGTTCAGCTCGCAGCCGCCCCCCAGTGCCAGCGTGTGCGGAGCACCCACCACCGGGATCGACGAGTACCGCGCCCGCATCATGGTTTGCTGGAACTGTGCAATCATGAGGTTGATTTCGTCGAACTCCTGCTCAATGGCGAACATGAACAAGGTGGCCAGGTTGGCACCCGCCGAGAACGCTTCCGTTGATTCGTTACCGATTACCAGACCCCGGAAATCCTTCTCCGCCGTGCTGATGGCCTTTTGCAGACCCTCAATCACTTCGGCTCCGAAGGTGTTCATTTTCGACCGGAACTCAAGATTCAGAATCCCGTCGCCGATGTCGTACAGGGCGGCTCCGGCGTTTTTCCAGATAATATTGTCCGAAAGGTTTTCCAGAATCGTGAACGACTCCGTTCCGGGAATCACCTTGTAGCTCTTCGTCGGGATGTCGTAGTATTTTTTCTTGCCGCCTTCCGACTTGTAGAAGCTCGTAAAACCAGCCGCCAGCATGTCGTATACCCACTGGGCGGGTTTCTTACCCTGCGCTTCAATTAGTTCAACGCCCTTCTGAACGCCAATAGCGTCCCAGGTCTCGAACAGGCCCAACTGCCAGCCAAAGCCGGTCGTAATAGCCGCGTCGATGCGGTACAACTCGTCCGAAATTTCGGGAATGCGGTGCGTGGCATACGAAAATCCGTCGGCAAATGTCCGGCGGTAGAACTCGCCCGCGTTGTCTTTGCCCGCCAGCAACACTGAGAACCGCTTGCGGAGGTTGTCGATGGCTTTGGTGCTTTCGAGTGTGGCGAATTTTACTTTCTGCGAAGGCTTGTACTCGAACGTTTTCAGATCGAGTGCCAGAATGGCCGTTTTGCCGTTCGCGTCTTTCGTCTTTTTGTAATAACCCTGACCGGTTTTGTCGCCCAGCCACTTGTTCTCCATCAATTTCTGCATCGACGGCGTCAGCTGAAACGACTCCCGCGACTCGTCGTGCTCCATCTTAACGAGGTTGTTGGCCACGTTAACCGTCGTGTCCAGACCTACTACGTCCGACAGCCGGAACGTGCCCGACTTGGGCCGCCCAACTACCGGGCCGGTCAGTTTATCGACTTCCTCTACGGTCAGGCCAAGCTCTTCGGCTACGCGGATGGTCTGTACCAGCGACTGAATACCCAGCCGGTTGGCAATAAAACCGGGTGTGTCTTTGCAAAGTACCGTCGTTTTGCCCAGATACAGGTCGCCGTAGCTCATCAGAAAATCGATGATGGCGGGGTCGGTATCGGGGCCGGGAATAATTTCGAGCAGGCGCAGGTAGCGCGGAGGGTTGAAGAAGTGCGTACCGCAGAAATGCCGCCTGAAATCCTCCGAACGTCCTTCGGCCAGCAGGTGCATCGGAATCCCCGACGTGTTGGAGGTAATCAGTGTGCCGGGTTTGCGCACGGCCTCTACGCGCTCGTACAGCGACCGCTTGATGTCGAGCCGTTCTACTACGGCTTCGATAATCCAGTCTTGCTGGCCGAGTTCTTTCAGGTTATCGTCGAAGTTGCCGAGCTTGATACGGCCCGCAAATTTGGGGCTGTACAAAGCCGCAGGCGATGCTTTAAGCATAGCCTGGAAGGCATCATTCACGATTCGGTTCCGAACGGCCGGGTTTTCGAGCGTCAGGCCTTTGGCTTCTTCGGCTGCATTCAGCGCGTTGGGTACAATATCGAGCAGCAGCACATCGAGGCCGATATTGGCGAAGTGTGCGGCAATGCGCGAGCCCATAATGCCCGAACCCAGCACGGCTACGCGCCGGATGGTCCGGTTTTTGGTTTGAGTGATTGGTTTTTGCAGGGTTGCTTCCATAGTTGCTGATTAGGATGGGGACACGGAGTGGTTCAATCGGTGTTTCTCTCGTTGTTTATTCTCTTAAGTTCTTCTACATCAGCCAGGTCCTTTAACCGGCCGGTTGTCTGCTTTTCTTTAATTAAATCATTCAGGTGAATGACCCGGAAGGGGACACCATCGAATGAGGCATTAACCGCCCGTTCGTAACAGGCATCAAAATCGAGTTCACCAAAGGCTTTGAGCGCATGGCCCATATCGAGCGTCAGCCCATGTTTGCCCGTAACAACGCTCGTCCAGCCGAAGAGCAATGGCGTATTTTTCAATAACTCGGCCCCGGCCACTTCATTTTCGCGTAGGGCCATAATTAACCGATCCTTATTGTCATCGCCAGTCTGAATCCAAAGGTCAAGGTCCTGCGTGGCCCGAATGTGACCATGAACAACACCGGCCAGCCCTCCTACCAGTAAGTATCGAACCTGATAGCGACTCAGGCTTTCAAAGAGCCCTTTTACATCGTCGCGACTAATATCCATGGGGCGCGGAGGGTTTAGCGGATTTGCACGGTACAGGCTGTTCACAACTTCCATAAGCCCGACAAATTGGGTCAGGTTACTCGTGGCGTTATGATTGTCCAGCGTTATCATTTACTCCAGCGTTAGTTCCTCGGTTTCGTTAGCCTTGAGCTTCTGGTTTTCCTCTTCTACGATGCGGTTAATGTCTTTGATTACGTCGAAAAACACCACCAGCTTGTCGAGCGGTATCCGTTCGCGAATCATCTGGTTGAACTGAATAACGCCTTCGCGAGCCATTTCCCGCCGACGGCGCCCTTCTTCGGTCAGCACAATCCGAACAAATCGCTTGTCGTTATCATCAATTTCCCGGCGCACCCAGCCCCGCTCTTCCAGACTTTTGAGCATACGGACTAAGCTACGCGGTTCCATCCCCAGCGTGGGCCCAATTTTAGTGGCTGGGGTGCCGTGTTCGGTATCAATATTCAACAATACATAGCCAATGGCCATGGTCATGTCGTACCGGGCTGCGTAGGCATTGTACATCCTGGAGATGGTATGCCAGCTCCATTTGATGTGAAAATCAACCGTTTTCTCCTTTTTCATGCTCGTCTGTATCGTGTCGCGGTGATTGTACAAAACTACGAATAAAGTGAGATAGTATGCAAGCATAATAATTTTCCTGCATGGTGGAGCGATGCCCGCCCGGCCAATGATCATAGCCGGTATTTTGGGCTTGGCACCCCAGCAGAGCATCGCTCCACTGTACACTATTAGACTTCGGCGGTTGCGGAGATGGGGGCGTCGATGGGCTGCACGGTCCGGGCAATGAAAATGCTGGCGAAAATGGCAACCATTGCCAAAAGCCCAACCAGCCAATAGTTTTGCAGTTGCCCATTGGGGCTTTTCTGAATAATGAGCCCTGCTCCGTACGTAGCCACCGACTGCATGAGTAGCTGTAACGACTGGTTGATGCTCATAAAGCCGCCCCGTTGCTGTGGCGTAACCACCGAAGCAGTCATGGCCTGCGTCGGAATCAGGCGGCCGTTGGAGAAGATGAAAAACAGCCCCGACACAAACAAAACGTAGGTCAGCGAAGCCGGTGGCATACTGGTGATCAGGTAAATGGGCAGCAGTGAGAGTACAGCAAACACCGTGAACACGGGCAGCTTACCGCGCTTGTCAGCGATTTTGCCCACCACCGGAGCCGAGAAAATAGTAAGAGCACCCCCCACGGCATAAATCAGGTAGAGGTTATTCTCACTGAAACCCACGTTGGCTACCAGATACGGCGAGATAAACGGAATAATGCTAAAGTGACCCAGCATGATGGTACCCGTGAGCCAGAGTGCCCGCAGCTGATTGGGGTTATGCCAGATGTTGGTAATTACCGAAAACGCATTGGGCCGTTGCTCGCCCCGCAGTAGGTGCCCGTCGAGGAGGGGTACGTAAGCCCAAACCAGCCCGATTACAAGCACGCCCATAGCCCCCACGGCCAGAAACGGTGCGTGCCAGCTAAATTCGGTGGCCAGATAAAGCCCGACCGGCACGCCCAACACCGACGCTACCGAAAAGGCCGTCATCACAATCGACATGGCCTGTGCCCGGCGCTCGTACGGAAACGTGTCGCTCACAATGGACAGCACCTGTGCGCCAATAATGCCGCCAAACATACCCGCTGCCGTGCGGGCCACCACCAGCAGGTTGTACGTAGGGGCCAACCCGCAACCGAGGGTGCCAATCACAAACCCGCTGTAGGCGATGAGTAAAATGTATTTGCGCGGAAAACGGTCGGCAAAAAACGAAAAGGCAAACCCCGAAATACCCGCACTCAGGCTGTAAGCCGACACGATAAAACTGAACTGCTGCGGACTGAGGTGGAAATAACGCATGAGTTGCGGCCCCATCGGCATCATAATCATGAAATCCATGATGTGCGTGAAATTGAGGCAGGCCAGAACCAGAAGCAGGAGTTTTTCGGAGCGCGACATAAACGGGGAACGTAGCTGTAAGTAAGACAAACGACAGCCCGAAAAAATTCGGTGGTGCCGTGGGCCTTGCCGGGTAAGGGCACTGCCCGGTTTTGGGACTCTGTCTGGTGGCTACTCCCGACTTTTGTAGTACCGTACCATCTCGTTGTACCCCATGCGCATCGACAGGCCATGAATGGTTCGGGCAATGCGGGTCGCTTTCGTTTCGGGGGTTTTGGCACTTTCGATCCAGCGCGAAAAGTAGTTCTGATGGCCGCGCGGCAGGGTCTGGAAAAAGGCGAGTGCCTGCGGGTCGTCTTCAAGGCAGGCCAGCAAATCGGCCGATTCGAGCTGCGGGTCGTCGTCGAACGCCAGTTGCACCTGTACCGAAGCCCCGGCTTCTTTCCGAATCTGTCGGCGCATGTTGGTATTGACGGGCAGAATAAACGTACCATCGCCCATCGGTATGAGTGCTACCGCTTTCAGAGGCAGCGCGTCGAGCTGCCCTTTCACCCGAAATGAGGTTTTCTGGCCCGGCCGAAGCGCTTCGGAAACGTCGAGGGGAATAGAGAAATAGGTCCAGCCAGTTTTTTCGCCTTTCGCCCCGAATTTTTCGAGCAAGGCCGTAAAGGTCAACACGGAGATACTACAGGTTTAGGGGATGAAGCCTAAAATTACCAAATCGACTCCAATCCCCTAACCCTGTACTTATCGAACGTTTACGCGGCCCCCGGCCGAGTGGGCCGTGAACTCAGGTGCGTAGAAACACTGAATGGTGGCGACGCCCGCCGTGAAGTTGCCCGGTTGCACCACGCGCAAGCCGTACTCAAACACGTGCGTACCCACGGGGAGCGCATCCAGAAAGAAATCGGTGCTGGCATCGCGCGGGGCTTCGTAGTAGCCAAGGCCGTTCTGGTATTTGTACCCCGACAAGGCCGCCACCGGCTCAAAGCCCGACGCCCGGCTGTCTTTCAGGTGTACATACTCCATCAGCCGGTCATTTTTAACCACCAGCCGAACCTTTATCTCGTCGCCGGGCTGAAGCACCGTTTTTTCGGTGACGGGCTCAATCACAGGGCCATTGGCGGTGTTGCGTTGCCGGTAAAGCGTTTTTTGTACCGATACCGAGGTTGTGCCACTTTTGACATTGTCGAGAGGCTCAAAATGCTGCCAGTACAAGGCGCCCCAGGCCGGTCCGTCGGTTTTCTTACTGATGGCTACTGTGCCCATCTCCGGCTTTATCTCGGCCGGGCTGTAGGTGGTTTTCTGGTAGCCCAGTACTGAGGTGGCCGTCGATTGAGCCATGCTGTTCAGGGGTTGCCCGCCTACGAGCACGGTAGTGGTAGCCCCCATATCGAGCGGCATCGATACACCGCCGACCCGGTTTTGTAACAGCGCGTTGACGGCTTCGGTGGTGGCTTTGGTGGAGGGCCACGCCTGGGTTTGTTTTTGTCGGAGCAACCACTTCAGCATGTTTTGCACGGCCGTTTTATCGTCGCCCACCGTGGCAAACGCTTCGATTAAGTACGCCTGTGTCTCAATTGGAGCCTGATACCAGGCAAAGCCCTGCTGGTTTTCGGGCCAGAACATACCCAACTCCTCCGACACCCTCGCCCGGTCTTTCAGCGAAGCCAAAATGGTACGGGCTGTTTTGGCCGTTTTGGTATCGCCGACCTGCCCGTTGCTCAGCTGGTGCAGAGCCACTACGGCCATGGCCTGCCCCTGCAAACTCTCGGTGAGCCAGTGCCGGTCTATTTGCTCAACCAGATACGAGCGCGTGGCCTCATCGAGCGGGAGGGCATTGGACGCCAAACTACGGGCGTACAGATAATGAATGGCAGGATACACCCATTGACTGGGTTTCTTTTCTTTCTGGCGCTCGGTTATCCAGCGTTTTATCTCGGTATCTGCAAACCGAACGGCTTTTAATTGCATACTCTGCAGGTCGGGGTCGGGTTTTACGGTGCCTGATTCGCTCAGACGCTGCATACGGCCCAAGTTGGTTAGCACGTGCAGAGTCATTACCGGGCTTGGCCGCATACCGCTGAACCACGCAAAGCCACCATTTTCGTGCTGAAGCTGTTGCAGTTTTGCGAGTGCCTGCCGTTGCTCGGTGGCGAGCCGGTTCTGATTGAACAACTCGCCCAGTTGGGCCGTGCGTTCGGTTTCAGAGCGGGCATTGGCCAGCCACGGGCTGTTTTCGAGGGTTACCGATTTAAGCTCAGGATTAGCCATGAGCGGGCTCTTGGGCGGGTTGGCTGCCCATTGGTCAACCACCCGCCGAAATTCCGGTCGGCTGCCTATGAGGTGTGCCGCCAGAAAGTTGGCGTACCAACGACTCGACAGTTGCTCGGCGTTTTCGTAGGGGCTTTCCATCAGGTAGGGCAGGCTTTGCAGGGCCGTCCAGATGGGGTTGCCCGTCACTTCGACCGTGAGTCGCTCGTGCCGAACGGGGCTATTGGGCGTCAGGCCCGTCAGTGCCGACAGGCTGAAGCTCCGGTTTTCCTGACCGTTCACCCAAAACGGCAGGGCATCGGTTACGAGCATCTGATTGGCCAACACAGGCACGCTGCGCTCTTCGACATCGGTAAACGACCCGGCCGTGGCCGACACCCTGAAAGCTACCGTTGGCAATCCCGTCGGTACACTAATGCTCCAGGTAGCAACCGTGCTGCCGTTGGGGCCCGCCGAAAACGAGACCGACGCGGTTGTAAGTGCTACCGATTGGCTCAACGGGGCATCGGTGAGGGCATCGAAGGCTTCGAGCCGGGCGGTGCCGTTGAGGGGCTTGTTGGTTAAATTATTGATACGGGCCGACAACGTCATTTTATCGCCTTCGCGCAGGAACCGGGGCGTATTGAGCGATACCATCAACTCTTTCTGCGTCACGACTTCGCGCGTCAGCAGGCCTGTTTTTAGGTCTTTCGTGTGGGCAAAGGCCAGTAGTTTCCAGCGCGTGAGAGCGTCGGGCATGGTAAACGTGAGCCGGATACGTCCGTCGGCGTCGGTCTGCACTTGCGGGAAGAAAAACGCCGTTTCGTTGAAGTTTTTACGGATAACAGGTGGTGGTCCGGTAGGGGTTTTCGGGTTGGCTGGTTCGGCCGTTTGGGGTGGCTGGGGGCTCGTTTTGGCCATTTTGCTCTGGGCCATATCGGCAGCCATCGCTACGGGCGCGTTCATCGAGTTGGCTATCTCAACGGTTCCTCTGGCCAGGCGCATACCCCGACCAGACGCATACGCGCGACCTTCCTGGCTGAGGAGAGTCGGGTATTCAATGGGGGCCAGGTAGTTGGGCGTGCGCGTAGACACAAAAATTGGGTTGGCCTGTAACGTGCCAAATCCGTTGAGCATCCAGTCGGCCCCGTTACCGTTGTAAGGCTGGTAAAACTGGGGGTTCCAGGTATGCTGCACAAATTCATCGAGCGAGGCATCGTACAACGCGGCTACGAGTTCGGCGGCTACTTTGTCCTGCCCCGGCCCGCCTATCCGAAGCGTCCACTCTTCGGGGGCGCTGGGCTTCAGTTTATCGCGAAATGTGAGCGTTTCGATGGTGAGCTGCTTGTTGGTAAACGGCACCTGAACCGGCAGATTCTCGGCGTAAATACGCCCTTGCTGCACCATAGTAAACGTAACCACAAAACCACCCCGCTGCCGCTCCGTCACGGGTAGTGTCAGGCGTTTGGGCGTTCCGTCGGTCCGAATCCACTCGTACCGTACCGGGCTTCCCTTTTCGTCAATGGCCATCAATACCCAGCCGGGTTGGGCATTCCCCACATAAAAAACCGCTTCCTGACCGGGCAGTACTTCGGATTGAGCCAACCGGGCCCACGCGTCGGGCCGGGCTGAGGATGTCTGCTCATCCACTACACTGAAATACTGTTGCTGCGTAGCCCGCTCGCCGGAGGCATCCGCAACGGAAACTTCGGCTACGTACTCGCCGGGGGGCAGGTCGCGCACCGAAACGGCGCCCGGTTGGGCTGTTTTTACGCGTTGCCGCGCCCATTTGGTCGGGTTGTCTTCATCGGCATACACATCGTTCGGGAACTGAGCCTTAAACTCGGCCTCGGTTAGTAGTCGACGGTCGGGGCGCTCCCACAGGCGTGGGCGTAGCGGCCGGGCCGGTGGGGTTAGCCGGGAAATAATCACTTCACCCTGCCCGATGGCTACCGTAAGACCAGCCTGATTGGTGGCTTTTACGGCAAATGTTTGGGCCTCGCCTTTCGACACCTGTTCGGGAATCGACAGGGTAGCCCGCAGGGCGGTATAGCCAATGTCGAGGGTCTGGGTAGTGCTCCGGGTTTCGCCCGTGCGGTCGGTTACGTCAAACGTAATTTCGTAGTGAAACGTGGGGTTGTCGCTACGCGGAATAGTTCGGTCGGGGGCGGCCACAAACCGAAGACTGACGACCCCGTTGGCGTCTGTTTTGGCTTCGCCTTGCGCAATTTCGGTGGGTTGAGCCGGTCGGGGTGGCCAGATACTCCGGCCCCAGAAACCCCCATCCCACGGCCACCACTGCCGCGATCGGGTGACCCGGTACCGCACGGTTGCTCCATCTACAGCCGCCCCGGTAAACGTCTGGGCTTTGGCCGAAACGCGCACGGTTTGCCCCAGCTTAATAGCTTGCCGTACCGAATCGGCTACGACGGCAAACGTGGGGCGTTTGTACTCCTCTACCTGAATTTGAGTTTGACCGTAAGGACTTACAACCGTCATTTGGCCCGAAAGCCGACCCACCGGAGCGGTAAAGCTGCCCGTAAACGAGCCATATGCGTTGGTAGTCAAGGATAAGCGGGTAAGCGTCTCGCCCTGATTATCCATGAGCGATAGTTCGATTGGCTCGTTGGCGCTGACTGCAAACTGATTGTCTTGCCCTGCATACACCAGACCTTTCACGTAAATGGGCTGACCCGGCCGGTAAATGGCCCGGTCGGTGAAGAGTACCGTCTGTTTGGTGGCAGACTGCGGTTGGGGTTGTTCGTACGCGTAGGTGTACTGAGTACCCGTGTACAGAACATCATTTCCCCGCGTAATCCGAAACCGGGTTTGACGGTTGTTGGGCTGGCTTGTTTTGGGCCAGATCACACGCCCATTGGCGTCGGTTTGCCGGGTTTCGCCGAACGTTTGCCGGGTTGTATCACCAAACGGCTCTGGGCTAATAACCAACTGCACATTCACCCCACTCAGTGGTTCGCCCGTTGTGCGGTCTGTCACAAATACCGATTGCGCGTCGGGACGGGTGTATGCCGATTCAAGGACAAAGCCGAGTTGCGAAACGGTCAGGAGGGCCGCCGAGAGGTACGGGGTTTGGGTCGAAATAGTGGGCGTTGTGGATACCAGTAACACATACTGACCGGTTGCAACGGCCTTAATCGGAATCTCAACGGCATGTTCGTTTAAATCACCATTGTCGGGCAGGCGGAAGTCGCCCTGGGCCGCGAGGGGCCGGGTCAGGAGCGTAGTCAGCCGCCGGTTGCGCCTGTCGCTGTCAGTACTAAAGTTCTCAAACGTGAAAAACTCGTTGGGCCGAATCTGATAAAGCCGGTAATACAGCATGGGCACGTTACGGTATTTCACCCGGCCCAGAAACGGCTTATTGGGTTCGTTAACAGCCGCTGTTTCTACCTGAAGGCTGGGTTGGGTCAGCTCGTTCAGTTCGAGGGTTGCCTGCTTGGCCGTCCGCGAAGTGGGGTATCGGCTGATAATCTCTTTGAAAAGGTCGGCCGCCTGTTTGGCTGCCCGCTGCGTAGTGGTGTCGGCAAGGGGCTCGTAGCGAGCGCTCTGCTCTTTTCGTAACAGGCCCAGGGTCAGGGTGTATTCAGCCTCTACGGGTTTACCTTTCCAGCGGGCCCGCTGTTGCTCCAGGCTCTTGGCAAACAGGGAGTCTTTATGGGCCAGGGTGCTGTACTGGCGTACAAACCGGAGCCGTTCGAGGTCGGCATCGGCTAAGGCTTCGGGCGTTTTGTCGGTTTGTTTCCCGTGAAACCGTAGCAAACGCTGGTAAGTCTGCAAGGCATACATCCGGCCGGTTTCGCCCGCGTTGGCCGGGGGCGTCAGCGTAAGAGCCGCAAATGTTTCGGGAGCGGCAAAGTAGCTGGGTTGATCGAGTTCAAAACGAAAAACGTTGTTCTGGGTCTCAAACTCGGTGTTTTCAAAAAAGTCAATGGCCCGATGCGCCAGTAGGTCGAACAGGGTAGGACGCAGGCGTTCGCCCTCGCGGGTGCCCGGCCGAATCACAACCTTGTACTCGGTTATTGGCGTTTGCTGCAGTTCGCGTTCGGCCGTCAGCGACGCCCGGTAAGCCTCCTGAGCGGCCCGCGCGAGCCGGGGCCCGTCCCAAGTGCTGATGTCGGTACTGTCGGCCGATGGGTTAGGGGCAGCTGTTTGGGTGCGGTTGTAAATCCGGTAGCGGTTTAGCTGGTAGAACGTCGCGTAGGCCTCACCCCGCAACGATTGCAGCACCGAGCGGGCCGGTTCGGGCGTTTGCCGGATGTCGGCTTCGAGGGCCTGAATATGCGTGGGCCACAGCGCCCGGTCGAGCCGCGCGAGCAGGTTGCCCCGCACCACGCTTGCTTTGGTCAATTGCGGATAGTTGCGGTCGGCGCGGGCCCGGTCATGGAGGGCGTTGGTTTGGGTAAGGGCCGTCTGGAATAATCCCTTTTGGGTAAGTGAATCCACTTGTTTCCAGGCAGCCTCGTAGGTCTTAGGCAATGGAATGGGCTTAGGTTGTTTGGCGAGGATAAAGGAAACCGTGAGCAACAGGCTAACGACTCCTATCAATATACGAAATTTTTGCATGGTAGTGCGTGTGTGAATGAGATGCTGTCAAAGGCCAAATTCCACGCGTTTGACCTCTTTTTATGCCTAAGGTTTAGTACCGGGGCTTGTAAGCCTTGCCAATGGCTCAGCCTGACCCTATTCAGAACGAATTTCGGCCACTAATCGGGGTAATTCGGTGCCGAGAGCAGAGGGGCGGTTACGGCCTTTACGTCTGTGGATAAGGGCCAGTCGGTCTATAAGACAAGAGTTCAAGTAGGGCAAATACAGCTAAAAAAGCCAACTTTTTCGCGTACAGATCTGTTTTTCAATAAATACATTTACTCAATAGACATGAAGAACATAATGCTGATGACCGGTTTATTGCTGGCCTTTGTGGGCTGTAGTCCCAGGGTGGCTGTTGATACGGCCCAAAACGTGAATTTTAGTAAGTACCGCACCTTTGCCTGGATGGACTCCGATGTAAAGGCCGGGCAAAATCCGCTTTACTACAACGATATAGCTTCTAAAAATGTGGAGGCTACGATTGAGAAAGAGTTGGCACAGAAAGGGTTGCAAAAAGCCGCGCGCGGCCGTCGGCCCGATTTACTCATCGGATACCACTTTTTTGTAGAGGAGAAGACCCGGCGTGTGGCCACCAACAATGGACCGTACGGCAGTTTGTACGGGCCGTTTTACGGCTGGGGCCGTTGGGGGTATGCCGGTTGGGGCCCCGGTTGGTGGGGTTGGAACTCGTTTGGACCGCAGTACATGCAAGAGGAGTATCAGGCCGGTACGGTGGTCGTTGATATGGTTGATTTCCGTACGAAACGGCTGGTATGGCGTGGTTCGGTGCAGGACGCCATTAACAACCCCGCCCGAATCAACGAACGACTGGCGCGTGAGGTCCGCCGAATTGTCGAGAAATTCCCCGACCGTCAGGGTTCGTAATTGATGAAATTCTGTAAAAAACGAAGCCGGTCGGGCAACAGGAAATAACATTCACTGTTGCCCGACCGGCTTCAATATGTGGTTGGTTTACAGATACTTCATCATCAGGTCGGCCACAAACTGATTGCCGGTATCATTGAGGTGTACCCGGTCGGTGGTTAGAATGCCCGACGCCTTGTTTTCGGGGTTGTTTTTGAGGTTATAATCCAGAAATGCCTGGCGCAGGTCGCAGAGGGGCAGGTTTTGCCGCTTGGCCAATTCCCGAATCATGGTGCTATACTGATTGAGGTCGCCATCCTGCTCGTTGGAGAAGTCTGTTTTTTCGCCAATCACAGCGGGGGTACACAGCACCACCTTCGCATTGGCGGCCTGAAGCTTGCGGATAATGGCCTCGTAGAATTTCAGAAACTTATCGGGGTCAGTGCCGGTGCCGTGGGTGCGTTTGTGCCACACATCATTGACGCCGATATAGACAAAGACCAGGTCGGGCTTCTTGGCCAGCACGTCGTCGTCCATCCGCAGGAACAGGTCGTACACCTTGTTGCCCCCAATGCCGGCGCCAATTAGCTCGTAATCTGCACCTTTGTTTTGTTTGCCGAGCATCTCGGTCAGGCGACTGATGTACCCACCGGGTTTCACGCCGGCCTGCGTGATGGAGTCACCGAAGAAAATAACCCGCCGGGGTTTAGCCGGGGCGAAAGCCAGCCCAATCAGGAGCGCGGCTACAAACGAAAGACGAACAAACATGCCGATAAAAAGGGGTGTTAGCGAATACTGGGCCTGTCTGGAAAACAGACCCCAATTGGTTATATTTGATTGTAGATAAACGCAACACCAGGTCTGAACTACTTTATCAATTGCTTGATACCCCCCGCGCTCCGCTCATTATTCAGCAAGCCGTGGCTATACTCAATAACGAATTGCAAAAACGACAGGCGTTTTACGAGTGGCTCGACGATGAAATGAAAGCCGAGTTTATCAACGGCGAGGTTGTTGTTCATTCGCCAGCCCTCGACCGGCATACCGAAGCGGTTGGGCATTTGCATCGCTTACTAAGTATATACGCTGATGCACGTGAGCTTGGGCTTGTGCGGATGGAGAAGGCCCTGGTTGAGCTTACTCGGAATAGTTACGAACCCGATGTTTGCTTTTGGGGCACAGCCAAAGCGGCTACCATCCAACCGGATCAGTTGTATTATCCCGCACCCGATTTAGTGGTTGAGGTGCTGTCGAAAAGCACGGAGAAGACCGACCGGGAAGTGAAGTTTGAGGTTCGGTGGCTCAGTTCACCATTCCGGTGCGCGCCGTTTTCGACAAAGCGGCTAACCTCGAAGCATTGAAGAATTTACTGTGACCGCTTGCGTTACAAAATAGCGTCGAGCACCAGCACCCCGGCCAAGCCAATCACCGAAACGAGCGTTTCCATAACGGTCCAGGTTTTGAGGGTTTCGGGGATGGTGAGGTTGAAATACTCTTTGAAGAGCCAGAAACCCGCATCGTTGATGTGTGAGCACATCAGGCTCCCGGCTCCAATAGCGAGCACCATCAACTCCGGACTTACGTGCTGCGCCTGAATAACCGGCAAAATAATACCCACTGTGGTGAGTCCGGCGATGGTAGCCGACCCCACGCAGATTCGGATAAACCCGGCAATCCCCCACGCCAGAATGAGCGGAGGCAACGACACACCGGTGAGCAGGCTGCCCAGATAGGTGCTTGTGCCGCTATCGGCAAACACCTGTTTCAGGGCGCCGGCCCCCGCGATCACCAGCAAAATAGGCGAGGCCGCTTTAATTGACTCCTCCAGCTCTTTCATCACCGACTTCATGGTGGGGCGTGTGCCGTCGGCACGGCGCCGTAAACCGAGTGTCCAGACAGCCACCAGCACCGACAGCAGCATTCCCATGTAAGGTTCGGCAATGAGCGTGATGAGTTTGCCCGCTACAGAGGTCTTATCGAGCAAGGGAATTTGGCCGGTTGGAGCTGTGAGCAGATACGCCTTCAGCGGACCAAACAAGGTGAGCAGTACGACCGGCAACAGGGCCACAAAAAAACTGATGCCTACACTCGGCAGGTCGGTGGTGGGTACATCTTTGATATTGAACAGCTCCCGGTCGATTTTGGGCCGGAACCGTCCCAGCGTTTTGCCAAAAATGGGACCAGCAATGATAATAGCCGGAATTGAAACCAGAATCCCGTAAAACAACGTCAGGCCAATGTTGGCGTTCAGCTGACCGGCAATGGCGGCCGGCGATGGGTGCGGGGGCAGATACCCGTGTGCTACCGACAGGGCCGATAACATCGGGATAGCCAGGGTCAGCAACGGTAACCCCGACGACAGAGTAATGGTGAAAATAAGCGGGGCCACAATGATGAACCCGGCATTATAAAACAACGGAATACCGATAATAAAACCGGCCAACGCCAGCCCCCAGCGGATGTTCTTAACCCCAAACCAGCCAATCAGTACATTGGTGATTTGCCGGGCGGCTCCGCTCTCGGCCACCAGCCGACCCAGCATGGCCCCGAAGCCTATAATAAGCACCAAATCGCCCAGGGTGCCGCCAATACCCGTTTGAATCGACTTGCCCACGGCCACCACCTCCATCCCGGAAGCCAGCCCGATGGCCAACGAAATCAGCACAAACGAGATAAACGCATCGAGCTTGACGAAGGCAATGAGCACAATCAGGCCTAAAATACCGAGCAGGGTCAGAATCAGGGGCATAGTGGGTGGTTGGGGGTTCGGAATAGCGTACTAGCAAAACAGGTCTCTACGGGGAAACGTAGTTGTACAGTTTTTCTACTTCCTGCCGCAGGGGTTGGCTCACGTCGAACGGCAACACGTGCAGGCGCATGGCAGGGTCGTACCCAAACACGTCGAGCGGGGTCGTAAATGTGGGCGTGGCCGGGTAAATGAGGAATACGTCGTTGGCTTCGTACTTTTTGCCGTATGCGAAAAGCTGGTACAAATCGCCCGAATCAATGCCGTATTGACCCTGCCGGTTCTGACCGTCAATGCGCTTCCACTTTGTATCGAACACCAGTGTCCGGCCGGGTTGGCGGATAAGTACGTCGGGCCGTAACCGGAATTTTGGGGTGCCGCCATGTTCTTCAACCAGATGCGCCGACGATTCCTGCGTACTTACCTCGCCTGCAGGCCAGAACGCCCGGAACCCGTGCGCTACGTATTCTTCAAACACACGCTGCATTGGAAACAGCAATGACAAAGCCGATACCTGACCCGACCGTGGCCCAAAGGCCCGGCCCGTGAGCAGTAACTCGGCCCATTGCAAGGCGAGGGCGTATCGGTCAAATAGCCGGTTGAGCGACCGAACCGCCCGGAGGTCGGTGTTCAGGTTGGCCGAGGGGGGAACATCGTGCAACACGGCCAGCATCTGATACAGGCGGGTTTCGAGAACCCCCGCCCCAACGCGGGGCAGCACGTGTACCAACGCGGTTTTCAAAATCCGATTGGGCGGAATATCGAGCGAAAGCGTGTCGTACCGGATGGCCAGCCGTTCGGCATGGGCCAGGTTCTGGCGCAGGTTGCGGGCGGGCTGAAATTGCCCCCGCATGACAGATTGATTGGCTTCAACGCTCTGATAGGCCGTTTGCAGACCCTGCCGACTGACCGCCGAGAGGGCGTCCAGAAAGGCCTGCACAAACACGTTCCAGATCGGCATTTGGGTAGCTCCCAAATGGGCCTCGGTGAGGGTACGGAAGGGACTGCCGGGCAAATGCCGAAGCATACGCAGGAGGGCTTGACGCGCCGGGGCCGGGTCGGAGCTGGCCGGATCAATGGTGCTGAAACGGGGCAGTATTTCGAGGGCCGCCCCACCCGGTAGTCCAATCAGGCCCGCATACGAACCGGTTCGGATGGTTTCGAGCCCTTTCTGGTAAAAAAACGACAGTACCCCCTCGGCTTCGGGTAGCCCCACCAGTTGTTTCAGGGCGGTAAACAGCCGGTCATCGAGGTAGGTAACTCCTTTTTCGGGAGAGGAGGCCCCTATGCCAGCCACCGACCGGATGGAACTGTGTTCTGAAGCAAAAAGCGAATGAGGGGGCATGGTGGATAAACAGATAAAGCCGGTTGTTGGCTATTCTTTTTTGACCAGATAGGGGCCGCCTATGTAGTCCTGAATCTGTTGCCGAACATGCCCCGTAAACCGATTGGCTTCGCCATACGTGAGGTGAACCCCATCGGTGGTTTGGTACACATCCATTGGCAGCGCCAGATGCGCATAATCGGGGCTTGGGAAGTACTGCCGAACCAGCTGCCGCACCTTGCCCTGAATCGGCATGGCTTGCAGGCGAGGGTCCATTGGTATTTCAAAAAAGACAACCCGAACGCCTTGCCGGCGCCATTGCTCCAGCCGGTTGCGGACCTTGCCGAGCGAGGTATGCAGTACCGAGTCGGGGGGCGGAATAACGGCCTGAATTCGGTCGGCCACGGCCTTGTTTAGAAAATTTGTGTCGACGTACATAGCCGTTTCGGGGACCACAGGTTGCCCTTTCCCGTGCGACCAGTCGCGCAGCATGGCTTTGAATACCCCGGCGGGTTGGAATTTCTGCCGTGTGAAAGGCAGGTGCCGCTTTAACCAAAGCCAGGTAGGGTCGCTGAGTGACTCCATGAGCGGAGATGGCTCGTTGCGGGTGAGGGTATTGGTTTCAACAAACAGCACGTGCGGCAGGCGACCACTCATTTCGATCAATTGCAGGCCGTCTTGCGCCGACATACCTGCCAGCGAGAGGTTATAGTAATCTGCCGACAGGCTATCCGTATTGAGCCGGTCGCTCATCGACGACCCCACGATGAGGGTGTCGTAGCGGGCACTGGCTTCAAACAGAAACTCCTCGGCCTTCACCATGTTACGTTGTTCGGTGGTTTGGCCCGTACGGCTGATGTCGGCCCCGTATTGGCGGATAAACCAGCTATAGACCAGCAGCAACGCCAGCGTGCTCAATAAAACGCGCTTAATCATCAGAACTGAAAATAAATAAACTCTCCGCCAGAACCGCTATTGGTAATAATCAGAAACAGCATCAGGCTGTACAAAGCCGTATGCAACCGGGGCAACAAGGGGGCTGTTGGCCCCAGTTCCGGCGTGCGTAGTTGCCGGGCCAGCTCAAACAAATGATACCCTACCACCGGCACCGAGTACAGGGCAATAAAGCTGATCGACAGCGAATCGTGGGGTTTGTTCAGATTAGTAGCTATGGCTTTTACGTAGGCGAGGGCATGGTGAAACTCCGGTAGCTTGAACAGCAGCCAGGCGGCCGTAACGTACGTAAATACCAGGATAGATTTGAGCAAAACACCCGCCGACGATTTGACCCGCAACAGGCCGTAATCGCTCAGAAGCCGCTCCACGGCCAGGGCCAGCCCGTGGGCAAAGCCCCAAACGGCGTAACTCCAGGCCGCCCCGTGCCAAAGCCCACCCAAAATCATGGTGAGCATCAGGTTGACGTACGTACGGAACGGCCCTTTGCGGTTGCCACCCAGCGGAATGTAGAGATACTCCCGCAAAAAGCTCGACAGCGAAATGTGCCAGCGACGCCAGAAGTCGGAAAACGAGCTGGCGATGTACGGGAAGTTGAAGTTGATTGGAAACTGGTAACCAAACAAAGCCGCCAACCCAAGCGCAATGAGCGAATACCCGGCAAAGTCAGCGAAAATTTGCATAGAGTACCCAAACAGCAAGACCAGTAGGGTAAACGACGACAGGTTTTCGAAGTACGGGTAGGTAATCATCAGGGTGTGGTCCTTTAGGTTGTCGGCCACGACCATTTTCAGGAAGTACCCCAGCACTAGCGTTCGGAAGCAATATTCCCACCGAATGTCGCGGTAAAACTTGGCCGAAATCTGCGGCAGAAAATCGTGGGCCTTCACAATCGGGCCCGACACCAGTTGGGGGAAGAAAGCCTTGAAGAAAAACACCGTTTGGGTGTGCTTGGCCAGGTTTCGGGCAATTAGCGAACGGTAGGCCTGAACGTCGCGGTTCCGGTACGTATCGACTACCAGACTAATGCCCTGAAACGTAAAAAACGAGATACCAATAGGAAGCGGCAGGCTCACCAGCCAGGCCCCCACCGACCCATCGGCCGGCAGAAACGTGCGCCCCAGAAGAGGGCCATACTTGAAAAAACACAGGATAAGCAGGTTGGCCACTACGCCCCAGGTGGCATGGAATTTTCTGTTTTTTGGATTTCCGTAAACGACCAGATAACTGGCCACGATGTTGATGCTGACCGATAAGAGCAACAACCACAGAAGGTTAAGCTGATTATACGCGTAAAAGACCAAACTGGCAATGCTGAGCAGCGGTACCTGCCAGCGCCGGAGAGCCGGGGTGTAGTAAAGGCCAAATGTGACCAATACCAATAGTACAAAAGGAAAGCTGTTGAACAGCATGTGAGGAAGTGTCGATAAAAACTTGTTTCGAACAAGGAAAGAGGTTGCCGTCGAGTGTATCAAAGATACATCATCTCAAACAAGTTTCTATGCAACTACATCTACTTTTGACCATATATGGCTGACAAAACAGCCCATCCGAGGCCAATACCACCCGGGTTAATACTGTCGGAGATAAGCGGAAATATCGGAGCGATACCGTGAGAAAAAGACAAACCCGTACTTTTATCCAAACAAAATACGGATTCTCGTTTATCCTGATATGCTGACTAAGACTCATCCGGTATTTCGCTGCGGGTTACCCGTTCTGCTAACCGGTCTCCTCCTCTCGTCGACCGGGCGTGCACAAACGGCTTCGGGTGGCCTGCCCGGTCTTCCTACCGACAAACTGGCTCTGCCTGCTAATTGGCAGCGAGCGGGGGGAGTCATGGCTTCACCGAGTGAAACAACTATAAAAACCAGTGCGGGGACAACCTTGCTGGTTGGTAAAGCGGGTGATGCGCTGACCTTGGTAGCCAACCCGACTGATTTTGCCCTGCAAACCGAATTACTCTTGTCGGCTGGCGCGACCGCGCAACTCACCCTGCCTTCGGGGCAGACTATACCGCTGGTAGAGCCCCAACTGAGCAAGATGCCGGGTTTGTGGCAAACGATGAGCCTTCGTTATCGGGCGGCAACCAATACCCGTCCGGCCGCTATCGACCTGCTGGCTATCAATGGCGTTACCGTTCGGGAGGGGCAGACCCTGGCCCGCTCTAACACAAAAGGGCCGCTGTTGCTTACCGTAACCAACGGAACCGTGGCTCTGCGTAACATTGGCTACAGAGCTTTGGCCAACCGGAAAATAGCCCAATGGGCGGGGCCACTTACCTACGCCGTGTACGATGGCGAAACCATTGATCGGGTCAATCTGCAAAAACTCAAGGTGTTGAAAAAAGATACGACTTCGGCTATCAGCTACGAATCGTCGTATGGCACCAAGCCGCGCGGGTTTACCATGTTGTTTCAGGGTAAGCTAAACATACCCGAAGCGGCTACGTACCAATTTGATCTGGATTATGGCGGTCGTGCCGACCTACGCATTGATGGAAAGGAAGTGGCTAAAGCCGACTACAAAGACTTAGGCGCTTACGTAACGGCCCAAGTGCCGCTCTCGGCTGGTACGCACGAAATCGAGGTGCTGTACGCCCGCGCCTGGCAGCGCCCCGGTTTGGGTTTGTTTATCTCACTGCCCGATACCCGTCCGCAGGCACTGCACACGCTTGTATCGTTGCCTGAGCCTGATCCGATCGGCACTATCGCCATACAGCCCAACGGCCGCCCGGAGCTAATTCGGTCATTTGTGCAGTTGCCCGGCGAAAAAATCAAGCGTACCCACAGCCTGTCGGTCGGAACCCCGGCGGGTAAGCATTTTACGCTCGACCTGAACCAGATGGCTCTGTTACAGGTCTGGAAAGGCCCGTTTGCCGATGTGACCGAGATGTGGTACGAGCGTGGGGAACCCCAACTGCTCAAGCCGATGGGCGTCAACGTGCTGTTGGCCCCTCAAACGGCTCTTATGCCCCTGAGCGACTCGCAGGCAGCCTGGCCTGATAGCGTGAGCGAAACCATTTTGCAGTACCGGGGCACGGTGATCGACAAACAGGGAATGCCCACCATTGAGTACGGTTTGGGCGGAGCTACCGTGACCGATGCCGTGCGCCCCAGTGCCGACGGCCTCACTCGCACGCTTACCCTGTCGGGGGCAGCCCAAAACCCGGTTGTGTGCCGCCTGGCGTCTGGTAGCCGAATCGAGGAAGTGGAAAAAGGCCTCTACGCCGTAAATGACCGGGCTTACTATATTCGTATTGACCCCAAACTTAAGCCCCAGCTAAGCACAATCAATGGCAAGCAGGAACTCCGGTTGCCTGTAAAGGGGGGTGTGAGCTACGAGATTGTGTTTTAAGTAGAGCGCGACTAATAAAAAAGGGGTACATCAACGCTATGATGTACCCCTTTTTTATTAGTCGCGCTCTACTTTACTGGCACCCGTTACCCGCTGCTGAAGCGTTGGGTTGCCCCGGTAACGTACTTTGCTGGCTCCGCTGGCTGTTACGTCGAGCGAGTTGGTTGCTGTGACGTAAACATGACTCGCCCCCGATACGTCGAGCACGGCATTAGCAAACGAGTAATTGAACGATTCCAGCTCCGACGCGCCCGACACATCGGCCCGCAGGCTGTTGCCATTCCCCGAAAACTGGGCTTTCGATGCACCCGAGAGGTTCACATTGAGCCGGTCGGCCTGGACACTAAAATTTCCTTTCGATGCCCCCGACAGATCGATGTCAAGGGTATTCAGCCCCCGGAAGCCCGATACGTCTGATTTGCTGGCTCCCATAAATACCACCTCGCGCAAGGTGGGCATCGTGATGGTAAAGCGGGTTTGGTGACGCCGGAGCCGATTGTTCCGGTAACGGGCATACAGGGTGCCACTACGGGTATAAACCTCCAGGTCGTCGAGGTCGTCATCGTCGCCACGGGCCGTAATCGAGAATGTGGAGCCCTGCGTTACATTGATGATAAACGCACTACCCATATTCAGCCGGTCGAAGTCGCTCAGGGTAAATGAGGTGGTTTCTTCGTCGTAGTCACCCAGCGCACCATTGGGGCCGAGGTCGATAATACAACTGGTAAATAGGGGTGCAAAAAGCCCCAGAGCAAGTACATACAGAAAAAGGCGTTTCATTGTCTTTGTGTTTATAGCAATCGAATCCATGACAACTCACCGGGTCGGTACCCCTACGAGCCGGTGGAAAAGAAAGTTTTCCCACGCGTTTGTTTGGAAGAGACCGGCGTCATTCGCCTGTTAAAGTTGCCTTAAACGGCAGATGATGAAATTCTTACTCTAAACGGTAGGTAGAGCCGGGGCTCTAAATCGTTTCTATAGCGGTAGAACAACCGGGGCCCGAAAAGGGGCTTTAGGGCCTGGCACTACTCTTCACGTATCCCTGATTCGACTGCTCATGAATCGTTTCATCTCTCTTCGCTACCGCGCACTCGCGTTTTCGGCGGCAGGTTTGCTCGCTACCGGAGCCTTGGTCGGTGCTTACCAAAACACCAATCTGGGGCAGGCCTCCCGACCGTACCTGACCAATCTGTTTGCTTCCCTGTCTGACGACGACAAACACGACCCCAAGTACGCCGTTGGTAGCCTGAACATCGCACCGGGGCTGGAAGCTACGCTGTTTGCGGCCGAGCCTATGCTCACTAATCCGACCAATATCGACGTGGATGCCAAAGGGCGGGTGTGGGTGTGCGAAGCGTACAACTATCGGCCCGGTATCAACGGCAACCCAACTCATACCGAGGGCGACCGGATTGTGATTCTGGAAGATCAGAACGGCGATGGAAAAGCCGATGTCAGCAAGGTGTTTTATCAGGACCCCTCGCTCAATGCTCCGCTCGGTATCTGGGCGCAGGGTAACAAGGTGATTGTGTCACAAAGTCCGTACGTCTGGGTTCTGACCGACGAAAACGGCGACGATAAAGCCGATAAAAAAGAGATTCTGTTTCAGGGTATCGAGGGCGAGCAACACGACCACGGTATGCACACGTTTGTGTTTGGCCCCGACGGAAAGTGGTATTTCAACTTCGGAAACTCGGGTAGCAAACTGCTCGATAAAGACGGGAAGCCCGTAATCGATAAAGTGACCGGCTTACCCATTCATCATTCCAATTTCCGGCAGGGTATGGCGTTCCGCTGCGACCCCAACGGCAAAAATGTGGAGGTGCTTGGGCATAATTTCCGCAATAACTACGAAATCGCTCCCGACTCGTACGGTACGCTTTGGCAATCGGATAACGACGACGATGGCAATAAGGGCGTTCGGATCAATTACGTGATGGAATACGGCAATTACGGCTATACCGATGAGCTGACCGGTGCCGGCTGGCAGGCCAACCGAACCAACATTGAGCCCGAAATTCCGATCCGCCACTGGCATCAGAACGACCCCGGCTCCATCCCGAACCTCCTGCAAACAGGGGCCGGCTCACCCACGGGTATTATCGTGTACGAAGGCAAGTTGCTGCCCGAACCGTTCCGTAATCAGGTGATTCACTGCGATGCTGGCCCCAATGTGGTCCGGGCTTACCCTGTGCAGAACAACGGAGCAGGATACAAAGCCTCAATCCTGAACCTGCTCGAAGGGGCCCGCGATCAGTGGTTCCGGCCGGCCGATGTGTGTGTGGCCCCCGATGGCTCACTCATTATTGCCGATTGGTACGACCCCGGCGTGGGTGGGCATCAGGCAGGCGATCAGCAGCGGGGCCGCATTTACCGGGTAGCTCCGCCCCAAACGCCCTACAAACTACCCAAAGTTGATTTAAGCACTACAACGGGTGCGTTGGAGGCTTTGCAGAACCCGAACATGAACATCCGGTATCAGGCCTGGAACAAACTTCATAGCGAAGGTACCAAAGCCGAAAAAGCCCTGGCGGCCTTTTACAAGTCGGCCCCTGACCCACGGATGAAAGCCCGCGCCCTTTGGCTGCTCACCAAACTGCCGGATGGCAAAGGGGTAAAATACGTGAACGAAGGTCTGAAGAGCCCCGATGCGAACTTCCGCATGACGGCTCTGCGTGCCGCCCGGCAACTCGGTGCCGATCAGGCTATTGCCGCTGTCCGGCAGTTGGTCAACGATGCCGACCCGCAGGTACGCCGGGAGTGCGCACTGGCGTTGCACCTGAATAAGTCGCCTGAGGCACCGGGCTTGTGGGCGAAACTGGCGAGTCGGCACGATGGTAACGACCGCTGGTATCTGGAGGCTCTGGGCATTGGCGCACACGGCCAATGGGATTCGTTTTATGCCGCGTACGTCAAGCAAATGAACAACGACCCGCTCGCTAATGCGGGTGGCCGCGACATTGTGTGGCGGTCGCGTACGAAAGAGGCCGTGCCCTTGCTGGCTAAGCTCGCTGGCGACAATAGTGTTGATCTGAAACAACGGCTCCGCTATTTCCGGGCGTTTGATTTCAACCCCGGTGCTACCGAAAAATCGACGGCCCTGCTCGGGATTCTGCAAACCAATGCCAACTCGGCCGACATCACCAAGTTGGCCCTGCGCCACCTTGACCCTGCCTTTGTGCAATCGAGCCAACCGGCCCTAGCGGCTCTACAAAAGCTGATGGACGAAACGTACGGCAGCAAGGAGTACATGGAGCTGGTGCAACGGTACGAGCCCAAGTCAGAAAATACCCGTCTGCGTAAGCTTATTCTTGATAAATACACTGATGCTATTGCCCGCGATGCCACCCGTCAGCTGATGAAGCAGGGCGGTGAGCCGATGGTTTGGGAAACCATCGACGGGGCAGATACCGAGTCGGCATCGCGGATGCTGACAGCTCTGCGTTGGGTGGGCAGCAAACCTTCACTGGCCATTTTGAAAACAGTTGCCCTCGACGAAAAGCGGCCTATGGGTCTCCGGCGCGATGCTACCCGTGCCATTGGCGGGAGCTGGGATGGCGAGGAGATGGTAGTGGCGATGCTGAAATCGGGTGAGCTGAAAGGCGACCTGAAAGCTGCGGCCGTGCAGGGTGTGTCGGGAGCGTGGCGCAAGAGCATTCGGCAGGAAGCCGCCAGCTATCTGGACGGTGGCACAGCAGCCGCAACCAAAAAACTGCCGCCTATGCCTGAGTTGCTGGCCATGAAAGGAAATTCGGCCAATGGCCTGACGGTGTTCAAGACTAACTGTTCTATTTGCCATCAGGTCAATGGCGAGGGTATGGACTTTGGCCCTAAACTTTCTGAAATTGGTAGCAAACTGCCGAAAGAAGGGCAGTACCTGGCTATTCTACACCCCGACGCGGGCATCAGCTTCGGTTACGAAGGGTACGAGGTGAAGTTTAAAGACGGCAGCACGGCTTCGGGGGTAGTATCGAGCAAAACCGAAACCGACCTGCAACTGAAATTCCCCGGTGGAGTGGTGCAGAACTACAAAATGGCCGACGTGACGTCGATGAAGAAAATGGATTCGTCGATGATGCCGTCGGGATTACAGGATAACATGAGTACACAGGAGCTCGTCGACTTGGTCGAGTACCTGGCGAGTTTGAAAAAGAAATAAACCCTTACCTGAATGATTCGTCGCAATTTTATCAAATCGGCTGCTCTGGCCACGGCTTCGGCCGCCACAGGCGCTACGCTGTCGGGAGCTGCAATGGCCGCCAATCCAACCAAGAATAAATTCAAACTTCACTACGCCCCGCACTTCGGGATGTTTGAGAACAGCGCGGGCAAAGACCCCATTGATCAGCTTAAATTCATGGCCGATCAGGGTTTTACGGCGTTGGAAGACAACGGCATGATGGGCCGCCCCGTGGAGCTACAGGAGAAAATCGGCAACGAGCTAAACCGCCTGGGTATGAAAATGGGCGTGTTTGTGGTCGATAAGGGCGGTAACTCGCAAAACTCGCTGGCGGCTGGTAAAAAAGAGTACATCGATATTTTCCTGAACGGCTGCCGCCGGGCCGTAGAGGTTGCCAAGCGGTGCAACGCCAAGTACATGACCGTAGTGCCGGGCGATTTTGAGCGCAATCTGCCGATTGGTATTCAGACGGGCAACGTAATTGATGCCCTGCGTCGGGGTGCCGAAATCCTGGAGCCGCACGGACTTGTGATGGTATTGGAGCCCCTGAGCGATACGCCCAACTTATTTCTGCGTACCTCCGATCAGACGTACGAGATCTGCCGGGGCGTCAATAGCTCGGCCTGCAAAATTCTGTTTGATGTGTACCACATGCAGAAAAACGAAGGGCACATTATTCCGCACATCAACTGGGCCTGGAACGAGATTGCGTATTTCCAGATTGGCGACAACCCCGGCCGCAAGGAGCCAACCACGGGCGAGATTAATTACAAGAATATTTTCAAGCACGTGTACCAGAAAGCCAAAGCCGAAAACAAGGAGTTTATCTGGGGTATGGAACACGGCAACGCCCGGCCCGGCAAAGAAGGAGAACAAGCCCTGATTCAGGCCTACATTGAATCGGATAGTTTTACGGTATAACGGGAACCGGGAGAAAGGAAAAGGGAGAAAGGAAACAGGCTGGGTGCCTTCTCCTTTCTCCCTTTTCCTTTTTCTTGTCTTTTTACAGAACTACCACAGAGTTATCATCGGTCGAAACACCGCTTGCCACATACTTATCGGCGGCCCAGTCGTTCTCCCACTTTTCGCCATCAATCACAAAACGATACTGGTACTCTTTTCCTACGGGCAATTCAACGGTTGTTTTGTAAGAACCATCCTTCTGCTTCTTGAGAGGTTGGGCAGCTACGTCCCAGTCATTGAAATCACCCACCAGAGACACAACTTTAGCGCCGTTGACAGCCTCCGCGGGCAGTTCAAACGTTACTTTAGCTACAGGCTTACTCTTGAGAAATTGTTTGGCCAATGCCATACGAATCGGTTGTTTGGTTCGGCGCAAAATTATATACCTCCTAAACTAATAACCTAATTATTAGCTCGTTAGAGACATATATTCTTTTAATTATACAAATAGTTTTTTGTTAATTTATAAATTCTATCAAACTGGTATCCTTATCTCATGCTCCACGCGGGCTGTTTTCTAACTGCCTGTAAGACTGGTACTCACGGGTCCAGAGCCAGGCACCCTGTAAGGCCACGAAGCAAAAAACCAGATACTCGGCCGCTACCAGTTTTACATCTTTCACGTAGTAGATATACGTGAGTACAATGTCGACCACGAGCCATACGTACCAACACTCCACCCGTTTCTGAATCATCAGAAAAGTAGCTACAACGCTCATGGTGGTCGTAAACGAGTCGATATACGGAAAGGCACTCGGTTGGCTGAAGAGTACGGGGAATAAGGTGTGCAGGTTGTTGGCAAACGTGCCCAGTAGGCCCGTGGCCAGTAACCCCGCCGACGACCAGATGACCAGTTGCCGGGTGGGTGTGCGGCTTATTTTGAGCTCGCCAACGTGTTTTGTTCCTTCCTGAATCGCTTCGTCGGGTTTAGGGTGGGTCCAGCGCCACCAACCTTGTAAGTTGGTCACCAGGAAAAACACCTGCAAAAACATGTCGGGGTAAAGCTGAATCTGGTAAAAAAGAAAGAAAAACAGCACTACGCTCACCGCTCCAACGGGCCAGCTCCAGACGTTTCCCTGGGTCGATAGCCAAACGGCAACCCCTCCGGTTACAACCCCAAAAAATTCGAGGTAGCTCATTGGATACCCCCAAATGGTGAAGAAAATACTGCTGATGTCGAAAATATTGGGCATGAAACGTAAGAACCAGACGGAGGTAAGCCTTTTATGGGTGCAAATTACATAAACCATGATGCAAAAAATTGCCATGTTGGGGGGCGGCTTTATAGGCCGCTTCTACGCCGACTCACTGCACGGCCAACGCAGCCGCGATCAGGTGGTGGCTATCTACGCCCGTCGGGAAGAAACGGCCCGCAAATTTGCCGATGATTATGGCTGTTCGTTTTGGTCGACGAACATGGAGGAAGTGATTGCCCACCCCGATGTGAACATGGTGTGCATTGCCCTCCCCAATAATCTGCACGCGCCCGCTGTTGAGTTGTGCGCCAAACACAAGAAAAACGTAATCTGTACCAAGCCCCTCGGCCGCACGGCCGCCGAAGCGCTGCACATGATGCAGCTAGTAGAGGAGGCCGGTATTTTCGGGGGGTACCTCGAAGATTTGTGTTACTCGCCCAAGTTTCTGAAAGCCCTCGAAACCGTCAAAAATGGATCCTTGGGCCGTATCCTGTGGGCTAAGTCGCGCGAGACTCACCCCGGCCCGCACTCCGACTGGTTCTGGGATAAAGAGCAGGCCGGTGGGGGTTGTATGCTCGACCTTGGTTGCCATTGCGTTGAGATTGCCCGCAACTTCATTGGCAAAGATGTGCGCCCCGTTGAGGTAATGTGCTGGGCCGCTACGCAGGTAAAACCGATTGATGCCGAAGATCACGCCATTGCGCTGGTGAAATATGAAAACGGGGCTATCGGGCAGTTTGAAGTGAGCTGGACGTTCAGGGGCGGTATGGACCTGCGTGATGAGGTGATGGGTACCGAGGGCACCATCTGGATCAATAATTTTCTACGAACGGGCTTCGAAATGTTTACCACCGGTAAAGCCTCAGATTACGTGGCCGAAAAAGCCGAGTCGACCGCAGGGTGGCTGTTTCCGGTCGGCGACGAAGTGAATGACCTGGGGTACAATCACATGTTTGCCGATATGTTCGGGGCGGTAGAAGCGGGCCGCGAGCCAGCCGAAACGTTTTACGATGGCTATGTGGTCAACGCTATTCTGGACGCGGCCTATCGCTCGGCCGAAACCAAGCAGTGGGAGCAGGTGCAACTACCTGTATGGCGTGGCAAAGAGGGCCTCACCCAGCAGCAAACCCTGACTGAATACGATGCCGACCATTATCTGATTAAAGAAGAAGTGACCCACGACGGGCGGCACAAGGTAATCTTGAAAGAGAAAGCGAGCGGTAAAATTGTAGAGCGCGACGTATAACCAACCGCCTAAACGCACGAAGCCCCGACCAGCATCTGGTCGGGGCTTCGTGTACGTATCTACTTAACTTAGTTCTTCTTTGGAGCCGGGGTGTTAGCCGGAGGAGTAGCCGCACCTGTACCTGCTTTAGCCGGGGTTGCCGGAGCCGGCGTTACGCCCATTTTCTTCAGCACGATGTCGGTGATGTTGTGCTCTTCAGGCGCTACCAGCAAAATAACCGCCGTACCTGCACCCGCATCGAGGTTGAAAACATAGCTGTAGCCATTCTCTTTCGCTACGGCGTCTACGTTCTTCTGGATCTTCTGGAGTACGGGGTTCACCAGTTGCTGATACTTGTTCTGCAACTGCGACTCAGCGTTGCGCTGAAACTCCTGGTAGCGGGTTTGCAGACCCTGCAACTCTTTCTCACGGTCGGCCCGGATTACTTCCGACATCTGAGCGGCTCCTTTTTCGTAAGCCTGCAGTTTGTCCTGAAACTCCTTCTCGAGCCGCTTGGCTTCGTTTTCGAGTTGCGTACGCTGGATGGTCAACTGGTTCTGGATGTCTTTTGCTTCAGGTACCTGCGACAAAAGGTAATCCATGCTTGTATACCCCAGCTTCAACGGGCCTGCAGCAGTGGCTGTAGTTACCGGCGTAGAGGCCTGGGCTTGTGCCTGAGCGCTGATACCACCAAACAAGAGAGCGGCTACGAACGCCATGACAATGTTTTTCTTCATTGGACTGTTTGTTTGTAATTTATTTAGGTTTTGCGGTTGATTGCGTTGCGGGAACAGCCGGGTTTGGGGCGGCTGTATTGTTTTTAGGTTTACTATCGGTATCGAGCCCCATTTCTTCCATCACGTAATCGGTGTAGTCGTGTTTGGGGTTCGTGTACAACATGACAAAGTCACTCGCTTTGTCGAACAGGAAGTCAAGTTTTTTCTGAATAGCTACCTTCTCCAGAGCGCGATTAACCCGTTCCATCGGAACCTTGATCAGCTCCTTTTTCTTCTGAAACAACAGGCCTTCGTGCCCGAAAATCTTGTTGTTGTAATCACGGGCTTCCCGTTCTTTGTCGCTGATGACACGCTGCCGTTCGCGCTTCATGTCGTCGGTGAGCAGAATCTCTTCGGCCTGATAAGCGCGCTGTAGCTTCTCAATCTCAGCGTTCTTGTCCAGAATTTCCTTCGACCACTTATCGGCAAACTTGTCAATTTCGGTCAGGGCTTTCTGGTATTCGGGCATCTTGCTGAAGATAAACTCCGTATCTACGTAGCCAAATTTCTGAGCCGAAGCCGTCGAAGCACCGAAAAGAGAACACAATAATAACAAAAAGAGTCCTTTTCTCATGCGCTATTTATCGGTTTTTAACGGTGTTGGTCTATTTAACAAGTTGATTTTCAGTTTGAAAGATAGCGAGTCAGAGCGCTTCGTTGAGTGGGTGTTGAGCGAGTTGGGTAGAGGGCTACCTGTTTGCCGGGTTGGACAGTCGGGCGGCCGGATGGTTTAATTTCAACCACAAAACCATGTCCATCCGGCTCGCCGACCATTCTCGTATAAAACGTTCGAACGGCGTGAATCATGTACAGGAAGGGGGTAAATAATACCGGCTAACGCCCGGCTATACGCTTGCTTCCTGCACATGACCCGCTGAATTAACGGAACTGCTGACCGATGGTAAAGTGAAACTGACCGGTGTTGGCTTTCTGAACGCCCGGGATCGGGTCGAAGCCCCAGCCGTAGTCAATACCAATCAAACCAAAAGCCGGCATAAAGATACGGGCACCAACCCCCGCCGAACGCTTCAGATCGAATGGGTTGAACTGCTTGTAGCTGCCCCAGTTGTTGCCGCCCTCCAGGAAGCCCAGTACAAAAATGGTGGCCGAGGGGTTCAGTGAAACGGGGTACCGGAGTTCGCTCACAAACTTGTTGTACACAACCCCGCCCTGACTTGTCACGCCGGTACCGGCAATCCGGTTGTTGTCGGCCGTGTACACCTGCCGGTCGGGGTAACCCCGCAGACCAACGATGTCTTGTGCCAGTGCAAATACGCCCTGACCTGCCAGACCTGAGCCACCCAATACGAACCGCTCGAACGGCCCGATTTCGGTACGGCTGTTATACCTGCCCAGGAAGCCCATGTGCGCGCGGGCGCTCAACACCAGCTTACCAACCACGGTCTGATACCAGGTGGCATCGAACATCCATTTGTGGTACTCTACCCACTTGAACCGGTCTTCAACCGGTGGTTTGTAATCTTTCGGACGGAAAACCGAGTAAGGCGGGGTAAACGAACCGCTCAGTGAGAACGACGAACCCGACCGGGGAAACTGTGGGTTGTCGATGCTGTTGCGCGATAGGGTTGTGTTGAACGTAAAGTTGTTCGACAGACCGTTGTTATAGCCGTTGCCAAACAGGGCAATGTTATTCAGGTCGTAGCGCTGATAGGTAAGCGAGTGGCTCAGCGAGAAAAAGTCATCAGGCCGCTTTAATTGCCGACCCAGACCCACCGTTACGGCCACGTTTTTGTAATCGCCGATGGCGGTAGCGTTGCGGGTGCCGCGTGAAAACAGGTCCACCTGATTAAACTGACGGAATACCGTACTGCTAATGCTCACCGACAGGGCGTTGGGCTTGCGGCCACCCAGCCAGGGTTCTACAAACGAGAGCGAGTAGGTCTGAAACTGCCGACCATTGGCTTGGAAACGAATCGAAAGCCGCTGACCGTCGCCCGCGGGCAGAGGCCGCCAGGCGTTCATGTTCGTGATGTTGCGGGCCGAGAAGTTGTTGAACGTCAGACCCAGCGTACCTACGAAGCCGATAAAGCCACCCCAGCCACCCGATAGTTCGATCTGGTCCGAGGGCTTTTCTTCAACGGTGTACTCAATATCAACCGTACCGTCGTTTTGCGGTTGTGGGTTAATGCCGATTTTCTCGGGATCGAAGTAGCCGAGCGTAGCCAGTTCGCGCTGCGTACGGATCAGCTGCGTTTTTGAGAACTTCTGGCCGGGCAGTGTCCGAATCTGCCGCATCACTACGTGGTCGCTCGTTTTGGTATTTCCGTTCAGAATTACCCGGTTGATGGTGGCTTGCTTGCCTTCAAATACCCGGATTTCCAGATCAATCGAATCCCCCTCAATAGCTTTTTCAACCGGTGTTGCGCTGAAGTACAGGTAGCCATCGTCCATGTACAGCGAGCTCAGGTCCTGTCCCGGAGTGCCGTTGAGCTTTTTCTCAAGGTCTTCGGTATTGTAAATATCTCCTTTGTTCACGCCGAGTACCTCGCGGAGCCGATCGGCCGTGTACAGGTAGTTGCCTTCAAACGAAACGTTGCGCACGTAGTACCGTTGTCCTTCGTTGAGGTTCAGAACCAGATCAATGGTGTTACCCCCATTATTGATAATTGAGTCCGACTCAACAGCTGCATCCCGGTAGCCAAGCTTATTGTAGTATTCAATGAGCTTTTGCTTGTCTTCTTCGTACTTTTTGGGCACAAACTTCGAGGGGGTAAACAACCGGCCAAAGCGCATTTCTTTAGTCCCCTTCATTTTCAGCCGCACTTTGCTCTCTTCAACTTCCTTGCGGCCGTTGAGGGCAATGTGCCGGATTTTTACTTTCTCACCCTTGTCGACGGTCACCCGCATGGTCGCGTTGTTGCGCGCGCTGTCGGGGATCACGGTCGTTTTAACCTTGGTATTTAGGTAGCCCTTATCAACAAAAAACTTCCGAACAGCCAGTTGGGTGTTTTTGGTCACTGTGGGAGTAATAACCCGGCCGAGGTTCAGCTTCACTTTGTCTTTAAGCGACTCCTGCTCGCCTTTGCGGACACCCGCAAAGTTGACTTTCATCAGACGGGGGCGGTCTTTTACCTGAAACGACAGAAAGATTTTAGAGTCAGTCACGTTGGTGGCAAATAGCTCCACATCGTCGAGCAGGCCCGATTCCATCAGCTTCCGAATGGAGGAGCCAAGCGCTTCGCCGGGAATTCGAACCTTATCACCAATCTTCAAACCGGTAAGCGATACCAGCGAGTTGGGGTCCAGGTAGCGGGTACCGGTTACGGTGAGCCCGCCAATCTCGTACTCCTTCGGGTCGGCGTAGTTGTTCAGGTCAGAGACCGGAGTAGCCGGAGGAGCGGTGGGTATACCTGCACCGATGCGCACCTGCGCCGAAACCGAAGCGGGAAACAACCCGACCATCAGAGCGATGGCCCCCAAAGCGGTACTTAGACTGTGTTTCACTTACTGAATGTTTATAGTTTGCTGTTTACAGGCTCAGCATGTGCATCAGCAGGGCTCTCGAAGCAGGAGCACTGAAAACGACAAACTGAAAACTGAAAACTCATTTTACAAGTTGTTCGCTGGTTTTGCCAAAACGGCGCTCCCGGCGCTGGTAACTCAGAATAGCTTCGTACAAATGGTTCTTTCGGAAATCGGGCCAAAGCACATCCGGCATGTACAATTCCGAATACGCCAATTGCCAGAGCAGGAAGTTACTGATCCGCATTTCGCCACTCGTCCGGATCATCAGTTCCGGGTCGGGCATGTTGCGGGTAGTCAGGTAGTTTCCAAACGTCTCTTCCGTGATACTATCGGGCGAGAGCGTTCCCTGCTGGGCTTCGGTCGCAATTTGCCGTACGGCTTCCAGAATCTCCCAACGTCCGCTGTAGCTCAGGGCCAACACCAACGTCAGGCCGGTATTGGCTTCGGTTGCCTGCATGGCTTCCTGTAGCTCTCGCTGGCAGTCTTTGGGCAGGCTTTCCGTATTCCCGATGGTACTGAGCCGAACGTTATTTTTCATCAGGGTTTTCATTTCTCCCCGAATCGTATGAACCAGCAACTGCATGAGGGCGTCAACCTCTAACTTGGGGCGGTTCCAGTTTTCGGTCGAAAAGGCGTACAGAGTCAGGTATTTAACACCCAACTCAGCGCATCCTTCTGTTACCTCCCGTACTGCCTGTATGGCGTTACGATGGCCAAATACCCGGGCAGCTCCCTGCTTCTTGGCCCAGCGTCCGTTTCCATCCATGATAACGGCTATGTGCTGTGGCAGATTGCTGGGATCAATGTGTTCCTCCATGCAGAAACCCTACTTTTAAGATAATTTAACAAGCTGTTACGCCGTTTATTAGGCGCTGAAAATGAAAGGGCAAAAGTACACAAATGTACGACCAATTGAAACAGGAGATTTCACTACTGAATAAATAGAGAATTCGTTTCTTTGGCCTTTTTTTAGCGGGTTACACAAATTTGGGCCCTCTTAGCATCTTTTTTGTTAGAAGTGGCTTATAACCGAAAACAACCTAACAATTATGCGTTCTACCCTGCGCGTCTGGAGTTCTGTGCTGAGCCTGTTACTGGTGCTTGGCTGTTTGATCGGCTGCGATAAAAGCACCGAAGAGGCTACCCCTAAGTCGGTTAGTGAACTGATCGGGCAAGATGCCTCGTTTAGCCTGCTGCGTGCCGCCGTGCAACGGGCCAACTTATCGGACGCACTCAAAGCCACCAACCTGACGGTATTTGCCCCGAACGATGACGCTTTCAAAGCGGCTGGCTTTGCCGACATTGCGGCCGTTAACAATGCCCCCGTAGCCCAGCTGGAGCGAATTGTGAAATACCATCTGTTCAACGGTATTGTGAAGTCCGATGCCCCGCAACTGGGGGCTAACACGCCGGTACAGTCGGTAGAAGGTAGCACGGCCTACATTTCGCGCATCAGCAGCGGAAGCGCCACGGGCGTCACTATCAACGGAGCGCGGGTGGTTAAGGCCGATCAGGAAGTAGCCAACGGCATTGTGCACACCATCGACCGGGTGTTGCTGCCGCCCGCCAACAACATTCTGAGCGCGTTGCAGGCCGATCCGGCCAACTTTTCGCTTGTGGTGGCGGCCATTAACCGGATTCCGCAGTTAACCGCTCTCCTGAGTGCGACCAACTCGCCCAACGGGCCGGTTACGCTCTTCGTGCCCGACAATGCGGCCTTCACGGCTGCTGGTTCGCCGTACACGTCGCTGGCGGCTATCAACGGAGCTACGCTGACGGCGCTGACGAGCCTGCTCAGCTACCATGCTACCAACGGGCTGCTGTTTTCTGATCAACTGGCGGCCGGGCAGCTTAGTACCCTCAATCCGGCTTCGGCACGGCTCACCATTGCCATCACCAACAATGTCCCCACCGTGAAGGGAAACCAGAATACGAGCCCGGCAACCATTAAACGGGCCGATATCATCACCAACAACGGACTCATCCATGTGGTTAGTCAGGTGCTTCGCCCATGACCTTCCGCAATAGCATGTTGACATTACTGGGAGTTGTTATCATCATCGCTCTGGGAGCGGTAGGAATGGGCTTTTGGGTATCGGGACCCCGGTACAGTGGGCCAATAACCGATCATTTCGACGGACGTGAGTTCCGTAACCTACCCGATGCAGACGGCAAACCGGTTGAGGCTAAGGGGTTCCGGGAGGTGATTAGCTGGCTCTTCACACGGGAGCGTACGGAGCCCTGGCCCGCGTATCATAACGACCCACCCGCCCCGGCGCCCGCGCCACGCGTGGGGGGCGATTCGGTGCGGGTTACGTTTGTGAACCACTCCACTGTACTGCTACAGTTTGATGGTCTGAATGTGCTTACCGACCCGGTTTGGTACGAACGGGTGAGTCCGTTTCAGTTTGCGGGCCCCAAGCGGAACCGTCCGCCCGGAATCCGGTTCGAGGATCTGCCCAAAATCGACCTGATTCTGCTGAGTCATAATCACTGGGACCATCTGGACATTGGGACGGTGGAGAAAATCTGGGCCCGCGACCAGCCCCGGCTCGTTTGTCCGTTGGGCGTGAAAGCGTTTCTGGAACAAAAAGGCTACGAAAAAGTAACCGAACTCGACTGGCGACAGGCGTATATGTTCGATGCCAATACCACGATTCACTGCGTACCGGCCCAGCATTTCTCAGGCCGGGGCCTGTTCGACCGGAACGCGAGCCTGTGGGCGGGCTTTGTGATTGATAGTAAAGTGGCCGGTAAGCTCTACTTTGTGGGCGATACTGGATACGGGCCGTTCCTGAAAACGACTGGTGAGCAGTTTGGTCCGTTTCGACTGGCGTTGGTGCCCATCGGCGCCTTTAAGCCGGAGTGGTTTATGGCCCCCATTCACGTGTCGCCCGAGCAGGCCGTGCAGCTCCATAAAGATGTCCGATCGGAGCAAAGTGTGGCTATCCATTTTGGTACGTTTCCGTTGGCTGACGATGGTGAGGAGGAGCCCGTTGAACAACTCCAGAAGGCACTGCGCCAGCATCAGATTGACCCGGCCAAGTTTCGGGTGTTGCGAAATGGAGAAGGTCTGACTGTCGACTAATTGACAAAAGTTTTCCCCGGATGCCAACCCTTTTGCATTAAAACGGGTCCTGAATACGTATTTAGTTGCAGAGGGCCTTTGTTGGGGTCTGTCTGCTAAATCATAACGTTTAATCAATGAATCGTTTTTTTGTATTTCCGCTGGTTGCGTTGCTGTGTTCGATCGGCCTGATTTCCTGCATGTCCAACGATTTTGTGGACTCCAATCAGGTGGCAGCCGACAATGACGCCAGCATCCGTCAGTACATTACCAAGCAGTCCAACGCGACCAGCTACAGTATGTCGGCGTCGGGGCTTCATTATGTCATTCTGAACCCAACACCGACTTCGAAACTGCCGTCGGTTGGCGAAGAGGTGACGTTTTCGTACGTGCTTTATAACCTGGCAGATCAGGCTCTCGATAGCTCCAAAGCAAGTCAGCTGCCTTCGTTTACGTTTGGGTTGAACGTGTTGCTGCCGGGCCTGCAGGAGGGTCTTTCGTACATGCGTGTGGGCGAAACGGCCCGGTTGCTTATTCCGTCGCATCTGGCGTACGGAAGCCAGGGGCAAACCTCGCCCCCGGTGGCAGGTAACACCCCGATTCGGATGGACGTGAAGCTCGTAAGTTCCCTTACTGAGGATCAGCAGATCACGAATTATTTGAGCTCTACGGCGCTGACAAGTTCGCTCTCACTGACGGCTCCTCCCACAGCAGTGCAAACGCCCACTGGGTTGCGTATTATTAAAACCGTAACCAATCCGACGGGAGCTTCGATCACGGCCGGACAGTCGGTTACGCTTAACTATTCGGGATTGGGCCTGCGCTCACTGACGCCCTTCGACAAAGTAACGGATGGCTCATTCTCGTTTGTGGTCGGCCGCGATCCGTTCATTACTGGCTTTACAGAAGGTGTACTTCAGATGCGGGTTGGCGAAAAAGCAACGATTATCTTCCCGTCTACGCTCGGATACGGAACGCAGGGGTCCCGCAACGCGAGTGGTCAATTCGTTGTTCTTCCCTACAGTCCGCTCCGCTTTGACATAAGCGTTCTGGGGACTAAGTAGTTATACGGTTACACATTACATAGTAGTGGGTAATTGTACTTCCTGTTATTGAAATATGAAAAAAGGAGGCATTAGTCTCCTTTTTTTGTTTTATGTGTTCACGTTTGGGCCGTTCAATCAGGAAAGATCACGAAATCGGCTTTTTCGTAAGTTAAAAAAATCCATGTGCGAAACTATTCCGTTGGTATGGGCAGCTAGCTGATACACGGTTGGCCTTACTTATCATCTTTTCGTTTATGGAAAACAAAACCAATCTACTTATCCGGTCCAAGACGGTGGATTCGGATAGCCGTCGTCGGTTTTTACGCTATGCGGGCTTCTCGGCGGCTACAGCAACCACTATTCTGGCCGCCTGCGAGAATGCAGCGATGGAGCCCTCTACACTGGGCGAAGGAACGGGCGCCCGGGTTGCTGCCGACGGATCTATCGACCTGGGGTCGGGCGATGTGGGTATCCTCAACTACGCCTATGCCCTCGAACAGTTGGAGTACGCTTTTTATGCGCAGGTGATTGCTACGCCCTTTGCGGGAATGAGCAACATGGAGCGCATGATTCTGACCGATATTCGGGACCACGAAAAAGCACACCGCGATTTTTTCCGGGCGGCTTTGGGTGCTGCAGCTATTCCGGCTTTATCCGCCAATTTTGGTGCCATCAACTTTAATGACCGGGCTAGTGTACTGAGCACTGCCCGCACGTTTGAAGACCTCGGAGTGTCGGCCTACAACGGGGCGGGTAAGCTGCTGAGCAGCCCCCTGAACCTGTCGACGGCGGGTAAAATTGTTTCGGTAGAAGCGCGTCATGCAGCCATCATTCGCGAATTGCTGGCTCCATTTACAACGTCGTTTGCCGGTGATGATGTGGTAACAAGCGATACGGGCCTCGACGTAGTCAACATGCCAGGTACCGTTCTGGCGGCTGCACAGCCATTTGTCGTACAGACTATTACGGCCAACAATCTCCCAACCATGTAATCCCGGACAGACATGAATCTGCAAAACTTATTCAATGCTTTAGAAAACGTAGATCCTGAGATCTACGATCGCGTGAAGCACGTTTCACGCCGTCAGTTGTTTAGCTTCGGAAAAAAAGCGGCTCTGGTAGCTGCTCCGCTGGCCGTTGCTTCATCCATCAACAAAGCCTACGGGCAGTCGATGCCCGACCGTACGGTCGAGGTACTCAAGTTCGCTCTGGTGCTGGAATACCTGGAAGACGAGTTTTACCGGCTTGGCCTGAACACACCGGGTCTGATTCCGGCTCAGGATCGGCCCATTTTCGCGCAGATCAGCAAACATGAGGCTTCGCACGTAGCGCTGCTGCGTACTGCCCTTGGTGCTGCTGCCGACCCGAAGCCCAACTTTGACTTTACGGCTAAAGGAGCTTTCCCAACGGTATTCTCCAACTATCAGACGTTTACGGCTCTGGCCCAGGCGTTTGAAGATACGGGTGTTCGGGCCTACAAAGGTCAGGTCGCTAACATTGGCCAGGACCCTGTACTCGAAACCGCCCTCCGGATTCACTCGGTAGAGGCACGCCATGCGGCCCGTGTTCGTGTGCTGCGGGGTATGAAGGGCTGGATCTCGGGTATGGAAGGTTTCCCCGGTGCGGTATATGCCGGTGAGCAGGCCACTCGTGAGCGCGAAGTAGATGTGCCCGGTATCTCGGGTGTATCGGCTATGGGTGTTACGGAGGCTTTTGATGAGCCACTGACCAAAGATCAGGTGCTGGCTATTGCGCTGCAGTTTGTACGCTAATAGGCAATCCGATTTTGTCTGTCCATAAAAAAGGCAGCTCCCGGTCGGGAGCTGCCTTTTTTCGGATAAAACCGGGTGGCTTATGCCGACAGTTTGGCTTGCAACGCTGCGTCGAGGGCTTCGAGGAAGTCTTCGGTATACAGGTAGTGCTCACCAGCAACCAGCTTGGTACCCGCCGGGAATGCCGACAGGGCCAGGTCTTTGGTCATCTTGCCGCTTTCCACAACCTCTACGCACACTTGCTCCAGTGCATCGGCGAAGTCGATCAGGGGCTGATTGTTGTCCAGCTTGCCCCGGAACGCCAGACCGCGGGTCCAGGCGTAGATAGAAGCAATCGGGTTGGTTGAGGTTTTGTTGCCTTTCTGGTACTCGCGGTAGTGCCGGGTTACGGTACCGTGGGCGGCTTCGGCTTCCATAGTGTTGCCATCGGGCGTAACCAGTACCGACGTCATCAGGCCGAGTGAGCCAAAGCCCTGCGCTACGGTATCCGACTGTACGTCGCCGTCGTAGTTCTTACAAGCCCACACAAAGTTACCTTCCCACTTCAGGGCCGAGGCCACCATGTCGTCGATCAGACGGTGCTCGTACTGAACACCTTTGTCTTTAAACTCGGCGTCGTAAACCTCCTGGAAGATGTCTTTGAAACGGCCGTCGTATTTTTTCAGGATGGTGTTCTTCGTTGAGAGGTACACCGGCCAGCCTTTTTGCAGACCCATGTTGAAACAGGCTTTGGCAAATCCACGAATCGACTCGTCGACGTTGTACATACCCATAGCCACACCAGCCCCTTTGAAGTTGAACACTTCATATTCCTGCACGGTGCCGTCTTCGCCTTCGAACTTCATGGTCAGCTTACCAGCGCCTGGTACCAGAAAATCGGTAGCGCGGTACTGATCACCAAATGCGTGACGACCAACGATGATGGGGGCCGTCCAGTTGGTTACCAGGCGGGGTACGTTGTTCATAACGATAGGCTCGCGGAATACGGTACCGTCCAGAATGTTGCGGATTGTGCCGTTGGGCGACTTCCACATCTGCTTCAGACCGAACTCCTTTACGCGGGCTTCGTCGGGGGTGATGGTCGCACACTTGATACCTACGCCGTATTCTTTGATCGCGTTGGCCGCATCGATCGTTACCTGATCGTTCGTTTCGTCGCGGTATTCAATACCCAGGTCGTAGTATTTAATATCAACGTCAACATAAGGCAGAATCAGCTTGTCCTTAATGAACTTCCAGATGATGCGGGTCATTTCGTCGCCATCCAGTTCGACAACCGGATTCGCCACCTTAATTTTTTCCATGCGAATTGTTTATAAAGAATTGGGAACGAAGCAAAAAATCGTCAGGCAGGGGTTGCCTGTGCGGTGCAAAAGTAGTGAATCAAAGGCAGACCCGCCAACCTCCGGCTAAAGTCGGCACTAAATGACAACAGGCCCCTGACCGGAGTCGGAGCCTGCTGCAAACGGGTTAAGGTAGTGTGGTTAAAATTTGTAGGTCAGCGTGGTGAGCAACTGCCGGGGCGGAATGGGCATGATGCTGTACCGGTCGTGAATGAGGTAGTTCAGGGTATTGGTCAGGTTCGAAACCTTTACCAGCAGCGACACGTGCTGGTAGGTGTACCCGGCCGTGAGGTCGAAGGTGGTAAAGCCGTTCAGAGGTATCAGTCGGCTGAATGCGGGCGTTTGGCCCACTGTATTGTTGTTGCCGCCGAACCGCGCGCCCGTGTAAAAAGCCGATGCACCAAGTTTCAGCCCCCGTAGCACCGTGCGGTCAAGCGTGTAGAACACCGTAGCGTTGGCTGTGTGGGCGGGGTTGTTGGTGAGCCGCTCGCCCAGAACGGGTGCCCCTTTCACGTTGGCACTGCGGGTGTACCGCATGTAGTTGTAGCCGTAGCCGGTGATAAAGAAAAAGTTTTTCGAGAGGTTGCCCGTGAAATCGATCTCCAAACCGTCGCTTGTGGTTTGGCCGGTCAATTCGCGCACGTTGGTATCGGTATTGGGCGTACCATCGAGTTTGAACGGGGCTATCTGCGCAAAGTTGCTGTTGATGATCCTGTACACGCCCAAGTTGGCCGTAAACCGCCCGTTGAACAGCTCATTTTTTATCCCGGCTTCAAACTGATCGACGATCGACGGCGCCAGGGCCTGCCCGTACACATCGACTCCCGTATTGATAAGGAAGTTATTGGCGTAGCTCGCAAAGACCGTATTGCTGGTGGTGGGTTGGTAAAGCACGGCAACCTTTGGCGAGAAGGCCCGGTCGTAGCGAGTGGCTGCCGGGCCAGGGGTTGTAGTCTGGTTACGGAGGTTCAGAATAGACGTTTGTCCGGTTTTCTGGTACGACCACCGTAAGCCCGCCAGTACCTTAAACTTTGTGCTGAGGCTGATTAAATCCTGTACGTACGCGCCAAACCGGAACGAGGGGGCCGTAGTTTGGCTGATGGCGGTAGCCGTAGGAATATCAGTCCGGGCTTCGTACTTGGCCGGGTCAAGGATATTGATTTTGTCGTAGGTGGTTACGCCCACCCCGTTGCTGGTTATAGTAAACGAGTTGCTTACGCTGCTGATCTGGATCAAGTCAGTTCCTACCAGCACCTGATGCCCAATGCCGCCCGTGCTGAACCGTCCATTCAGGTTCAGTTGGCCCGTGTAATTGTATTCTTCGGTTTTGGTGCGGCTCAGTTGGCGGCTCCAGTCACCGTTCGGCAACACGTTGTTGTTGGGAACCCCGGCCCCGTAGGCACTCACCAGCGTGCTTTGCGCCGATGTGATGAGGTTCAGTTTCCAACGGTCGCTGAAGCTGTGGTCTACATTGACCGAGCCGCTCGTTTGCTCCAGGTTGTTGTACGCCCAGCGGGTGTTGATAAACCGCGACCGGGGGATATTGGTCGGAATAACGGCGTCCTGGTTGGCGTTGAGGGCACCCACACCGTTGTCGGGCGTCAGGTTCGATTTGAGGTAGTCGCCCTGTAGGAGTATCGTTGTTTTCTGGCCCAGCTTGTACAGCAGCGAAGGGTTTACGTACAGCCGCTCGGTTTTTACCACATCCCGGTAGCTATCGGCCTTCTCGTACGTACCCACTACCCGATACGCCAGATTCTTGCTGATGGGTCCATATACATCAACAATGGGTTTGTAGAGGTTGTAGCTCCCGTACCGCATCGATACCTCGCCCCCGGATGTGAATTTCGGCTTTTTGGTAACCATGTTGATAATTAAGCCTCCCGAAACATTGCCGTAGAGCAGGGCTGCGCTTCCCTTAAGCACCTCCACCGATTCGAGGGTACTGGCTTCGGGGAAACCCGCCGAGTTGGTAATCGTACCGTTTTTGAAGATGCTGCCGGCGGCTCCGGCAATACCAATGCTGTATCCGCGCGCCGAAAACGTTTCGGCAACCCCACCCCGCTGTTGCGTCAGCGACACTCCACTAACGTTTTTGATGGCATCGCCCAGCCGTGAAATCTGTTGATTTTCGAGGACCACCCGATTGACAATCCCGCTCATCTGCGGCATGTCGAGCGGGGTAGTCCCGGCTTTCCCAACCGAAACGGTTTTGTTGTATCCCGTCACGACCACTTCGCGCAATTGGGCAGTGCTTTCGGTCAGGGCAAGTGTAATCGGCGTCGCCTGACCGGCCGTTACGGTGATGGTAACCTCCTGCGGTTGCAGACCCACGTAGCTTGTGCGCAGTGTGTAGGACCCTGGGGCAATATTTCTGAGTAAAAAAGAACCGTCTTCTGCCGTAGTGGCGCCCTTCTGTATCTCCTTTAGCTCTACGTTGACAAACGCGGCCGGTTTGCCATCGCTGCTGGTTACGACACCTCGAATGGCACCTGCTACCTGCGAAGAAGCCGGAGAGACGCTTAGCCAAAATAGGGATACAAAGAGGAAGGTAAAAGTATATATAGCCCGCATTGTTTAGAATTGTTATAAACAGAACAAAGGTAGATAGGTGGAGTTGGTAATCAATATTTATTTAGACAAATTATTAATAAATCGTTGGGAGAACCCATAAGGATTAAGATGGCTGGCGTGATAAATCGGATAAAAGGGTAGGTTTTGTGTTGGAAAACCTATTTTTACTCGAATAACGTAGTATCAAAAAGATTGAAAACCCTATAAAATTTGGAAGCAATGAAAAAGCTATATTGGCCTTTGTTGTGCGTTATGGTGTTGTTACCTGGCGTATCAGTCGGGCAGAAAAAGAAGGTGATCTCTTCAAAAGATCCGGTCGAAAAACTGAAGCTGGAAGCCGTTGCGGCTGTTGAAGCCCGGAAAGTACAAGCGCAGCAAATAAACGATCAGCTGTTTAGTTTTTCGGAATTGGGATTTCAGGAAGAAGAAACCTTTACGTATCTGACCAGCCTTCTCGAAAAAGAAGGGTTCACCGTTCAGAAAGGCGTTTCGGGGATGCCTACTGCCTGGATTGCTACCTGGGGCAGCGGAAAGCCCGTGATTGCTATCGGCTCCGACGTTGACTGTATCCCGAAAGCGAGCCAGAAACCGGGCGTTGCCTACAAAGACCCGATTGTGGAAGGGGCACCCGGTCATGGTGAAGGACATAATTCGGGGCAGGCCCTCAACATTGTAGCCGCGTTGGCCGTGAAACAACTCATGGAGCGCGATAAGATTCCGGGGACGCTCATGATTTGGCCGGGCGTAGCCGAAGAACTTGTGGGGGCGAAGGCATTTTATGTGCGCGATGGCTATTTCAAAAACGTGGATGCCTGCATTTTCACCCATGTGGGCAACAACCTGAACGTGTCGTGGGGCGATGCGGGCAACAACGGGCTGGTGTCGGTCAAGTTTACGTTTGAAGGGTCGGCGGCTCACGCGGCCGGAGCGCCCTGGCGGGGTAAAAGTGCGCTCGATGCCGTCGAACTGATGAATATCGGCTGGAATTTCCGGCGTGAGCATCTGGAGTTGAGCCAACGTTCACACTATGTCATTGCCGACGGGGGCGATCAGCCAAACGTGGTTCCGTCTAAAGCGGCCGTATGGTACTACTTCCGGGAGCGGAGCTACCCCAAAATCAAGAAGCTTTTCGAAACAGGCGTCAAGATGGCCGAAGGGGCTGCTTTAATGACCGATACTAAGTTTACCTACGAGATTTTGGGGTCGGCCTGGCCGGGGCATTTTAACCGACCCATTGCCGAAGCGATGTATAAGAATATTCGGCAGGTGGGGTTACCAAGTTGGTCGGAGGAAGATCAGTTGCTGGCTAAAGCGAGTCAGATGGAGCTACAGGCCCTCAACATAAAAGGACTGGCCACCAAGCTTGATACCATTGGCTTACCGGCCGAATTGGCTCCGCCGACTCGTATGATGGGGGGCGCTACGCTCAATTCAAACGCCGGCTCCGATGATATTGCCGATATTTCGTGGTCGCTACCAACGGTGGTACTCCGCTACCCAAGCAACATTCCCGATCTGCCGGGTCATCACTGGAGCAATGCCATTTCAATGGCGACACCCATTGCACACAAGGGCATTGTGGCGGGGGCCAAAGTAGAGGCTATGACTCTGATTGATTTGTTGCTGAAGCCCGAGATTATCCAAAATGCTTGGGCTTATTATAAGGATGAGCAAACGAAAGAGCAGAAATACACACCCCTGATTTCTCCCAAGGAGTTCCCGGCAACGTATCTCAACCAGAAAATCATGGCTGAGTTTAAGCCGAAACTAAAACCGTTTTACTACGACCCCTCGAAGTACAAAACCTATCTGGAACAACTGGGTATTCAGTACCCAACCCTGCGCGACGATCAACGGGCGGCTCTGAAGCAACAGGAGAGTAAAGGGAAATAATTGGGGCTAAACGAACGTGAAGGAAGATAGCTGACGCGTGGGCTTTCGACAGGCTCAAGCTGACTATGAGCTCAAGAGTCGCAGGTCAGCCTGAGCCCGTCGAAGGCCCATGCGTCAGCAACTATTTATGGTACAGATATTTGTAATGCATATCGTCCATGACTCGCGTAAATAACTAAATAGGCTGACCGATGCATCGGTCAGCCTATTTAGTTATAGAGGTAAACTTATTTATTCGAGATGCCGTGATAAAAATCCGGCTCGACATAATCGGTACGGAGCGGATGCCCCTCCCAGTCTGTGGGGAGCAAAATTCGGCGCAGGTCGGGGTGGTTGGTGAACCGGATACCAACCAGATCGAAGGCTTCGCGCTCGTGCCAGTCGGCAGTGCGCCAAAGGTGGCTCAGTGTAGGAAGTTCGGGTAACTGCCCGGTTGTGGTATGGCGGGGTAACTGCACTCGAACCATGAGCGTGTGCTCGTACGGAATCGACGTGAAGTTGTAAAAAACCTCCATCGTGTCGGCCTGGGGGCCGTTGTCAATGGCAGTAAGGCAGGCCAGTTGGTCGAAAAATAGGTTCTCGTCGTCGCGCAGAAACGTACACAACCCGATTAACTGATTGGGCTCAACATTCAGGTAAGGTTGCGCATTCGTGCTGTTGACCGTAACCGGAAAACGGGGCTGAATCAGATCGACAAGTTCGGGAAACGTCATGGGGTTTGAACGGGTAAAGTGCAGTCGAATCAGCTGGCCGTGGGGGCTGGTGCGTCGGGGACGGGTTGCGGTTCGGCCGACAATGTCTCTTCCGTGGGTTGATCGGGCGTTGAGGCAGCTTGCGGGGCCGATGGGGCACCCGTGAGTGGCTTCTCCTGTTTTATCTTTTCCTGTAACTTCAGAAAACCGTCAATCAGCGCTTCGGGGCGCGGGGGACAGCCCGGCACATACACATCTACCGGGATAATTTTATCCACACCCTTTACCACATGGTAACCGTGTTGCCAGTAAGGACCTCCGCAGTTGCTGCACGACCCCATCGAGATCACATACCGGGGTTCGGCCATTTGCTCATACAGCCGCCGAATCCGGTCGGCCATTTTGTAGGTCACCGTGCCCGAAATAATCATAATATCAGCCTGCCGGGGCGAAGGACGGGGGAAAATTCCGAAACGTTCCAGGTCGTAACTCGACGCCATCGACTGCATCATCTCAATGGCGCAGCAGGCCAGCCCAAACGTCAACGGCCATAACGACGACGCCCGCGACCAGTTGAGGAGGTCTTCGGAGTGCATCAGCATAACACCGGGATCGGCAGTTTTCTGGTTTGGCGCAGAGGAGGTCATGAGCTCGTTGTTTTGAAAAATAACGCCAGCCGAAAGGCAAAACGTTCTGTTTGGGCCGCGAGAATTATTGCTCCCGAAACGGCGGGTCTTCGGCATACGCCCGCGTGAAGGGGCGTAATTGCCGTTCCAGGCTGAGTACGCGGTCGTCGGTGTCGGGCGGGCGAATCTGCTGCCGGGTGGCTCCGCCCAGTACCGAGCCCAGGAAAGCCCCTGATGCTCCGAGCGTGGCTGCCGACAGTGCAATGGAAAGCCCACCCATAACCGGCGAACGGAACGCACTTTTCTGACTACTCTGGTACGCCAGATACCCTCCCAGAGCGGTGCCGATGAGTGCCCCCGCCCGGATAGACCGACGTTTATCGATCCGCCGGATGACCACCCGCTGCACCTGATCGAGCGGTACGATGTAGGAGTTCAGGCGTGTTCCCCGAAAATAGAGTGGGTCAGAAAGAACAAACGTGAGCGAACCGTTGATTACCTCATCGGGTGTGCCCCGAACCCGACCGCCATCGGCCAGGTACACAATCGCCTGATAGGTAGGTGTTGAAGTCCGTTGTGCCAGGGCGAATGACGATAGCGACACGGAAACCAAAACTGAGCCGATGAGCCGAATCATGATTTTGGGCGGCTGCTACTGTACTTCTCATTGACCTGCCCATACAACGAGGGAGGTACCTTAGAATCGGTAGTTGGAAGCTGAGGTTGTGGTTTCACCCAGTCGAGGTAACCCTTGGCCCAGGCGTAGGCTAGCCCCAGGGCCAATAGTCCTACGAATAGAAAGGCTTCGGTCAGGGCAAACCAGCCCCACAGACCATCGGTTTGGGCGATGAGGTTACGCTGCCCGAATACCGTGGCCCACGGAAACAGAAAAACCAGCTCGACATCGAACAGGACAAAAATAAGGGCCACCACGTAGAACCGGGCGTTGAACTGAACACTGGCGTTGCCGATGGGTTCTTCGCCCGATTCGTAGGTGCTTAATTTCTCTGGATTTGGACGATCGGGCCGTAGAAAACTGGCCAGAAACAACACCCCGCCAATGAACGCGAACGCGGCCACGATAAACAGGAAGATTACGCCGAAATCGGAGAGCATAAGCGGTAACGAGGTTATTTCTTCTTGTAGAAGTTGTACACGATCGACAATTGCAACACGCGGTTGCGGTAGTCGACGTTGAGGGCCGGGTCGGAGGGGGGCGCTACGTTTTTCAGACCGTAAACGTACCGGAGCTGGAGACTAAACTTGTCGAGCATATCCAGAAAATCGTAATGAGCCCCTACGGCAAGGCCAATGTCCTGCTTGCGGCCGGGGCCATTGGGTGTATCGAAGGCGTAGCTAAACTCGGGGCCGACTTGTAGCGTGATGCCCTCGGTCGGGATATAGCCGAACATGACCGGCACGCTCAGGTAATTGAAGTTATTGCGGGTAGTTTGGCGGCCACCTACCCGCTCAGTCACAAACGTGCCTCCTTTCAGACTAATTAGCACTTCGGGCTGAATCACAAACTGATTGAGCCGTAGCCGGTACATGCCGCCCAGGTGGTAGTCGAACTTCCGGCGGGGGCTGTTGGGGGTAATCCCCGAAACCCGCAAAGTCGTTACAGAAGGACCGGCTTTGATACCGAAATGGCCCGAAATGTTAGATTCCTGGGCTACTGCCAGAAAAGGACAAGTCAGAAAGAAAAGAATGAGGAGTCGAAAAATGCGCATGAAAACGGAGTTGAAAAGTCATTGACCTTTCTGTAACGAGTTGATAGGCGCAAAATTGGTTAAAAAAAGTTAATTCAAACGCGGATCAACCGGGTAGTTGGCCATTGCTTTAAACTCACCCCCCATGCTTTTCAGGATTCCGCGCCAAAACTGGTCGGCCGGGGTGTCGAAGAGGAAGGGGGCTTCGCTGCGGGCAATGATCCAGGCCTTCTCGGCCAGTTCGCTTTCCAACTGTCCTTCGCCCCAGCCCGAATACCCCACAAAAAAGCGAATATCGGTCTCGGGCAGGGTGCCAATGTTGATGGCTTGTTTTACCTGCTCAAAATCACCACTCCAAAACAGTCCTTCACCCACCCGAATAGAACCGTCGATCAGATCGGGTCGGCGATGCAGGTAATGTAAGGTGTTTTGCTGAACCGGCCCGCCCAGAAAAAGGGGATATTCGGCGTACACATCGTCGATTACGTCGCTCAGATTCAGGTTGGTTGTCTGGTTCAGCACCAGACCAAATGTACCTTCATCGCTATGCTCGCATACCAGTACCACGCTCCGCTCGAAGTTGGAGTCGCCCAGAAAGGGCTCGGCAATCAGCAGGCTACCATTGGTGACAGTTGATATCTTTTTCATGGCTTGGACGGTTCAATGAGTAATGTACAGAAAAGCCGGTCATGGGGTTTGAATCACCAACGAAAATTTACCGAGTGAGCGTATTTGTATACCGCAGAACAACCGGCTTGCCCGCTACTTTTTCGAGCATCGGCCGGAGAATTTTGTCGGCGTTCTGTCGGGTTTGTGCCAGAATACCGCTGTTGAGGGCCGCCTGCCGGATTTGAGCTTCTGCCTTTTGGTAGGCTCCATCTACCAGTGCCGATTCATCCAGAAACCCGTACTCTGTATCGTACACTTTCGATTGATCGTGGTTGATTTTCCAGTTGCACAGTTCGGGTTGCGGTAAATGCACGACCACCGTGTCACCGGTTTCAATATCGGCAGCTGTCAACCGGGTGAGGTCGAGGCAACCGGTGGCTTCTCCCTGCACAATCAGTACGGCACGGGCATTGGGCAGCATGGTCCGGGGTTGGCTGTGCTCCACAATGTCTTTAAAGGTATAACGAACCAGTTCCAGTTTGCCTAGTGCAGTAACCTCTTTCAGCACTACTCCGCCGAGGTTCTGATTGCCTCGGGCAAATCGCGCGAAAAGAGGCAATGGCCGCAAAAACTCCCAAAGCGTGAGTACCCCGATAACCAGCAGAGCAACAACCAAAAAGCGGGCGAATGGACGGTAGAGCATAAAATTGGTGGTCAATAAAAAACCCGAACCGGTAACGGATCGGGTTCTGTATAACAAACAACTTTTGTTCAGGATTAATTGCGAGGGGCGTCGGCGGGTTGCTGCTCCAGATTAAACAAATCGTTGAGCACATCAATCAGCGTTTCGGCTTCGCCCCGCTTGCAGGCAGCTTTGAGTTGCAATACCGGCAGTTTAATGATTTTCTGCATAATGCCCCGCGTAATCTTGTCTACTTTGTCCGACTCTTCGGGGGTCATGTTTTTCAGATACCGACCTACTTCTTCGCGCCGAATCTGCTCCAGAGCATTTTTCAGCTTGTTAATCGTGGGCGATACCATCATCTCCTTCGACCAGTCGCCAAACTCAACCACAGCCTGCGCCACAATGGCTTCAACCTGTGGGATAGAGGCCACCCGGCGGTTCAGGGCTTCGTCGGCCCGGTTCCGAATATGGTCGATGTTGTACAGCAGTACACCCGGAATCTGCTCAATGCCGGCATCTACGCTACGTGGCACCGAGAGGTCAATAAAATATTTGTAGGTCAGTACCGAGATTCCTTTCAGCAGCTCAGGCGTGAATAGGGGCTCGTCGCGCTGCACCGATGAAATGATCACATCTGCCCGTTCGAGTTCGGCGGTGAGCTGATCAAAATCGGCCAGTTGGAAACCGTACTGCGTGGCCAGGGCTTCGGCCTTCGACCGGGTACGGTTGCAGAGGGTAATGTTCTTGAGATCGCGATCGGCGAGGTTCTTACAAACATCGGTACCAATCTCGCCCAAGCCAACTACCAGAATGCGGGGTTGGGCCTGATGCCCCACCAACTCGTCGATCAGATCGACGGCGGCATACGAAACCGACGCGGCTCCGTCGCGGAATGAGGTCTCCTGCGCAACCCGCTTGTTGGTAAAGAAAACCGTGTGCATGAGCCGGTGCAGAAATGGCCCGGCCATATCCATATCGGCCGACCATTGGTACGCCTGCTTTACCTGATTCGGGATCTGCATGTCGCCCACTACCTGCGAGTGTAAACCAACGCAGACTTCGAAAAGGTGGCGAACGGCCGTCAAATGATCGTCAAAAAACTGGAAATAAGGCAGGTATGCCTCGGTATCGGTCAGTCCTTTCTCAATCAGGACCAGTTGGGCAATTTCACGGTTCAGGTCCTGCCCGAAGGTATAATACACCTCCGTCCGGTTGCAGGTCGAAACCACCAGAAGCTCCGTTAGACCAAAAAAGTCGCGCAGGCGGAACATCAGCCGCTTGGCCTCTTCTTCGTTGAGTGCAATTAGCTCGCGTACCGACAAAGGAGCGGTTTTGTGGGACAGGCTAATTGATTTAAAATTATCGAACATACCTCAGAATCACTTCACCACACAAAATTACACCATGATTATGGGACGATAAACACGTCGGGACTCTATGCTTGTTATTTAGAATCTATTTAAACAAGCTGCCAGTATCTGGCTAATATCCTATTTTCAACCAGAACAATTGATCGGGGGCCCACGTTCGTTTTTTACCAGAATCTAATGTGGTTTACCGGAATAGCCTTTTCAAACATACGCAGGAGGTTGCGCCAAGCCCTTGATTTTCGGGTAAAGGTGCTAAAATGCCCGGCCCAGTCGTTACTATTGCTTGTTGAAGTGTTTAAACAGATCCATGCTGAAGTCATTCGATATTTACAGCCAGAATAATATACTGAAGATCATTGTGGCGCTTAACCTACTGTTGGTGGGATCGGGGGCTTTGATTTTCATCAACCGAATTATCAACAAGCTGGAAGATCGGGAGGAGCAGTATGTGCAACTGTACGCCCGGGCGCTTGGCTACGTGCAAACCGCCGATGTCAATACAGACGTAAACTTTATTGTGCAGGAAGTCTTGGTGGCCAATAAAACAATACCGGCTATCTATGTCAACGAGCAGAATGAGCCGGCTTATAAGTTGAATATCGACATTCCACAAGACCTCTCTGCCGATGAGACAAAGCAATTTTTGCGGCAACAAATCCTTGAGATGCGAAAGAACCACTCGCCGATTCGGGTGGATTTGCGAGACGGCGACTTTGGCCTGGTGTATTACAACAACTCGACCTTAATTCGGCAACTCCGCTATTTCCCGTACGCCCTGATTGCTATTCTGACGGCGCTCGGCCTGTTAGCGTACCTGTCGTTCAGCTCGTCGCGCCGGGCCGAGCAGAATCGGGTTTGGGTGGGGCTTGCTAAAGAAACGGCCCACCAATTAGGTACCCCTCTGTCGTCGTTGATGGCCTGGGTAGAGTACATGCGCTCAGACCCTGAGCATTATGAGGAGTCGGTGACAGATGAGATTGAGAAAGATGTACAGCGTTTGAACACAATTACGGCTCGTTTCTCCAGCATTGGCTCTATTCCGACGCTAAAAGAGGAGAATCTGAACGAGGTGGTAACGCACTTCACCGATTACCTCGCCCGTCGAATATCGACCAAGGTAAAAATGACCGTCGAAAGCAATTTGCCCCCTACACAGGTGGTGCGAATAAACCGTTTGCTGTTTGAGTGGGTAATTGAAAATATCTGCAAAAATGCGGTTGATGCTATGGCGGGGGTGGGTGAGTTACGTCTCCGAATGATTCCACTCCATAACGACGAAGTCGCGATTGACATCAGCGATACGGGCAAGGGCATTTCAAAAGCGAACCTTCAGAAGGTGTTTGCTCCCGGCTACAGCACTAAAAAGCGGGGATGGGGGCTGGGGCTAACCCTGGCTAAGCGCATTGTCGAAGAATACCACAATGGTCGCCTTTTTGTCAAAAGCTCCGAAGTTGGTAAAGGCACTACGTTCAGGATTGTGCTGAACAAGGAGACATGAAATAAGGTAGGAAAGGAGAAGGCAGGAAAGGAGAAGGCAGGAAAGGAGAAAGGAAACCATTAGGCTGGCACTTTCTCCTTTCCTGCCTTCTCCCTTATCGGGCCAAAATAGGTACCCGAATGGTATCGGTTTCGATGGTGTTGCTCACGCGCAGGGCCCGGTCGCGAATCCGAATCTGGAACTTCACCGGCAATATCTGTGCGTTACGGGTGTAGAAGAAAACCTGCCGTAAATCAAGGGTGCCCTCAATAGCGCCCCGCTGTCCTTCGCGGGTCAGACGCGGAAAGAGTAAAAACCGGTTTTCGGGAAGGTCAAACGCTTCAAATCGGCCATTTACAAACCGGAAGGTCTTGATTTCGTAATTACCCCAGCCGTCTTTGTAACGCTCGGCCACCACGGCTGAGTCGGCTTTGTTGCGCGGGGTATTCTCGCCCAGGTCACCGTCGCCATCCGTAAATTTCACCGAGATGATGACCGAGTCGCGCTCACCACCCCCTACAACGGGGCGGGCAGGCAACCGGCGAAAGGGAGACATACCGAAATATTCAATTTTGGGCGTTTCGTCGAAATCAGGTTCGTTCCAGCATGAGGCCAGAATGAAGGAGAGCCCGAAGAGCAGGATAGCGCCGTGAATTAGTTGCCGTTGCATGGTGTTGTAAAATCGTAACAGAAGCTAATATAGTTTTTCGCTTGCAAAATTTACTTCAATGTCTCCCGCCAGAGTGGGCTCGCATACGGGCGAGTCTCAGACAGCGTATTTTAACCGTTGATGCCCACTCGTTTGAGTCGCTGGCGCTCGACGTTTTTCGGTATCAGGCGGCCCTCAATCCAACGTACCGGGCGTTTCTGAACGCCCTCCATGTCGAGGTCGATGGGGTTCGGCAGTTGACTCAGGTGCCGTTTATGCCCATCGGTTTTTTCAAACACCACGCCATCGTTTCGGCGGAGGGGCTTACGCAGGCGAACCTTGAATCGGCCGTGTGCTTTGCCAGTAGCGGAACCACCGGGGCCAACACCAGCCACCATTACCTCTTCGATGAGCCTTTGTACGATCAGGTAAGTCGGCAGATCTTTGAAGCTACGTACGGCCCGCTGACTAACGTCCATATTCTGGCACTGTTACCGTCTTACCTTGAACGAAATAACTCGTCGCTGGTGTATATGGTTCGACAGTTTATCGAGCAAACCGGGTCGGTTGATTCGGGTTTTTATCTGCACGACACCGACGGGCTAACCCGCCGGATTGAGCATCTGCTCGATACCTCTTCCCGGACCATTCTCCTGATGGGCGTAACCTTTGCCTTACTCGACTGGGTGGAGTCGGCAACGAACTTAGCATTTATTGGCGAAAGTAAGCGCGTGTGGGTCATGGAAACCGGGGGCATGAAAGGGCGTCGGCGCGAAATGCTACGGGAGGAAGTGCACGAAATTCTGACCGACCGACTGCAAACGCCCCACATTCACTCAGAGTACGGCATGACCGAGTTGCTGTCGCAAGGCTATTCGACGGGTGAGGGCGTATTCAGGCCGGGTGCGACCATGCAGATTCGGTTGCGCGACATCAACGATCCGTTTACCATTTTCCCGGCCAGTTATACCCGTACGGGCGGCATCAACGTCATTGATTTGGCTAATCTGGACTCCTGTAGCTTTATCGAGACCCAGGACTTAGGCCAAAACGGCCCAGAACCGGGTACGTTCCGGGTGATGGGCCGTTTTGATAATTCCGACGTGCGGGGGTGTAATTTGATGGTATAGAAAGGAATAAAGGGCTAAATGAGGAAAGGGAGAAGGGGCTGACGCACGGTTTGCCTTCTCCCTTTCCTCCCTTCTCCTTCTTATGCATACAACGCTACATCTTCGCCGGTGATGGTGTCTCCGCACATGATCACCAGGCGCTCAATCACGTTGCGTAGCTCGCGCACGTTACCCGTCCACGGGAGCGACTCCAGCTGCCGGATCGCATCGGGGCTGAGTTCTTTAACGGGCGCGCCGTACTCCGAAGCAATATCCTGCAAGAATTTATCGGCCAGGAGGCCAATGTCTTCTTTGCGCTCGGCCAGGGCGGGCACATGAATCACAATAACGCTTAGGCGGTGGAATAAGTCTTCCCGGAAGTTCCCTTCGGCAATTTCCCGGCGGAGGTCTTTGTTCGTAGCGGCAATCACCCGAACATTGACCCGGATTTCTTTGTCGCCACCCACACGGGTAATTTTATTTTCCTGAAGAGCCCGCAGCACCTTGGCCTGAGCCGACAGGCTCATGTCGCCAATTTCGTCGAGGAATAGCGTGCCGCCGTCGGCCTGTTCAAACTTACCAACGCGCTTGGCCATAGCCCCCGTAAAGGCTCCTTTTTCATGGCCAAACAATTCGCTCTCAATGAGTTCGCTTGGAATAGCGGCACAGTTTACCTCCACGAGTGGCATATTGGCGCGGTTGCCTTTCTCATGAATTTGCTTGGCTACCATCTCTTTACCGGAGCCGTTGGGGCCCGTTACGAGCACACGCGCTTCGGTAGCGGCCACGCGGTTGATGGTCTCTTTAACCTTCCTGATCGGGGCCGAATCTCCAACAATCTCGTTCAGTTTGTAGATTCGTTTGCGGAGGGTTTTGGTTTCCTGCGCCATCTTCGACCGCTCCAGGGCGTTGCGCACCGTAACGAGCAGCCGGTTCAGATCGGGTGGTTTAGTGATAAAATCGAAGGCGCCCCGTTTGGTAGCTTCTACGGCATTTTCGACGTTGCCAAAGGCCGATACCATGACGAATTGCGTGCCTTTGCCGGCTTCACCTACTTTCAGAAGCAGCTCCAGACCGTCAATCTTGGGCATCTTAATATCGCAGAGCGCTACGTCATAATTCGACCTCAGAATCATGTCCAGGCCTTCCTCGCCGTCTTTGGCTTCTTCTACATCGTACCCTTCGTATTCAAGAATATCGCGCAAGGCTGCACGGATGCTCTTCTCGTCATCAATGATGATGATTTTAGCCATAGTAGCGGAATAACTTAGTCAACTGCGGCTGGGATGTCAGCGCGTAAATCGGACGAATGTAAGAGGAAAGGCCCTCAGTTTGCAAGTAGAGCTTCTTTTTTTTGAGACAAAAAGTAAGAATGAAGCTGCGTGCATAAATATCCAATTGCGTATTTACTGTCGACAAGTAATACATGTACAAAACAGAAGTAACGCTTTCATTAGGCCAAATTTAACCTGCTTGTAAGGGAAAGTGACTTTGCACGAATCTACGAAAACTTATATTGGGCTCAAGCACGACTTTCTGGCTTTATGACCGAGTGTGGCACGGTGCTCTAGCCAACCACCGGTCTCCCCCAAAAACCGGGCTTGGCCAGACAGAATTATACGGTGCGTTAAACTTTTTGGAAGGTAAGTCTGTCTAACTGAAAACAGATTGCCAATTTTGCGGGCAATTTTATTAATCCGAAACGATAAGAATGAGAAAAGCACTCATGGCGTTGGTGGCGGTTATGCTGACGTTGCCAGCCTTAGCCCAGAAAGATAAGCGTGCCGGAGACATCCTGGATGCGATGAGTAAAAAATACAAAACGTACAAAACGTATCAGGCCTCTTTTTCCTTCACCGGCGACGGGGCGGCTCCCCTCAAAGGCGATCTGACGGTGAAAGATCAGAAGTTTCGGCTTAAGCTTGGCGGGCAGGAAGTTTTCAACGACGGCAAAACTATGTCGACGTACATCAAGGAATCAAACGAGGTGAACGTGCAGGACTATGACGGCAGCGCCAACAATGATTTTAACCCGAGTCGGATCTATTCGATTTATAAAAAAGGCTTCAACTACCGCTTTGTGGGTGATCAGAAACTGGCCGGAAAACCAGTTGAAGTTGTTGAACTGACGCCCGAGAAGAAAAATACGCAGGTTTCGAAAGTACAAATCAGCGTTGATAAGGCCGATAAGTCGATTCGGAGCTGGCAAATTACTGATAAGGCTGGCAAGAAAACGACGTATTCGATCAGCAAATTCACGCCCAATGTGGCTATCACCGACGCCTATTTTGTATTCGATAAAGCGAAATATCCCGGCGTTGAGGTAGTTGACTTACGTTAAGATAAGATACCACTTACAAAATTGTATAAAGGAGAACCCCTACAGAGGTTCTCTTTTTTTATGCTCATTTATAAGTAGTTGACATAAAAAAATACGAAAAATTATATTTAAAATCGACTTACAAAAAGAGGTTTATAGGGGTAATATACTAGAAGAGAAAATAATATTTGTACATTACACCCAATTCTTTACCTAAAATATTGTGAATCATAATTATGAGGAAACATCTATTAAATCTAATTCTGCTATCGGGAATAACGATGGCAACGGCCTGGGCGCAGTCTCGAACCTTATCGGGCGTAGTCCGAGACGCCAATGGTCAGCCAATACCGGGGGCTAACATTGTGATCCGTGGTACAAATCGTGGGGCCACTACCGATGCACAGGGGCGATACACCTTGTCCGACGTCCCCGCTACAGGCCGGGTTCAGATTTCAAGCATCGGCTTTTTGTCAAAAGAGCAGGACTTGGGCAATGGGCAAACGTCTTTGGATGTAAGTTTGGCGGAAGATGTCGCCAACTTGGAAGAGGTAGTGGTGTCGGGTTTGGCTACCAATGTAAAGCGCTCAAACCTGGCCAATGCCGTAACCCTGCTGGATAGTAAGGCTCTGACTGGAACCACAACGCCCACAACCACCGACGGTGCGTTTCAGGGAAAAATTGCCGGGGCCAACATTGTGGCCAACTCATCGGTGCCGGGTGGTGGTTTCAACCTGCAATTCCGGGGGGTATCTACGCTCGGTGCCTCGGCATCGCAGCCGCTATTTATTGTCGATGGTGTGTACATTGACAATGGGCAGTATTCCAACGGGCGTTCGGCTGCTAACAAAGCGGCAGCCGGCTCAGCCGCGAGTACGCAGGATAACAACGCCAACCGCCTGGCCGACCTAAACCCCGACGATATTGAGACGGTAGAGGTGTTGAAAGGCTCGTCGGCGGCTGCTATTTATGGTACCCGCGCCAATGCCGGGGTAGTAATTATCACCACAAAGCGGGGCAAAGGCGGCAAAACGACGGTTTCGTTTGGGCAGGACGTGGGCATCAGTAAAGCCATGAGTTTTTATGGTGGTGCCGACTGGACGGAGGAGAAACTGACCAACTATTTCGATAAGTCAGAGATTCCGCTCTTGCGGGAGGCTAAAGCCAACGGTACCTATACCGATTGGGAGCGGGTAGTGTTTGGCGGTACCGGACAAATCACTAATACACGGTTGGGTATTACGGGTGGGAACGAGCGCACGAAGTTCTACGTGAACGGAAGTATGCAGAACGAAAAAGGTATTATCAAGAATACCGGTTTCAAGCGCTACTCAATCCGGGCTAATATTGACCATAAATTATCGAGCTGGCTCGACTTTGGGGTAAATTCCAACTATATCGTGAGCGACAACGACCGTGGTTGGACCGGTAACGACAACTCCTACATTAACTACGGTTACTCGTTGCCCTACACCAAGCCCTACATTAATCTTTACCCGGATGCTAACGGCCGTTATCCAGACAATGGTTCGGGCGTGGGTGAAAACCCATTGGCTGTACGCGACCGGGCTATCAATAACCAGAAGAACAACCGCGTGCTGCAAGGCTTCACGGTAAACGCCCGGGCGATCAACAACGAGCGGTCGTCGCTGACGTTCCGGGTCAATGGTGGTTTGGATTATCAGAACGGGTATGCCCTGATCTGGTTGCCGTCCGATCTGCAATCGCAGCGGGCCGAGGCTAACCCCGGCTTCGCGCAGGACACGCGCACCGAAGTGTTCAACTCCAATGTGCAGTTGTCGGCTATCTACACGCAATCGCTCATGGACGGTCGTTTGAACCTGACGAGCTCAGCGGGGGCGGTTCGGCTCACGAAATACTTACGCTCTAATTTTGTACGCGGTACGGGCCTGCCAGCAGGTGTTTCGAACCCCTCACGCGGAAAAGTAATCGACGGATTCGTTGATTATCAGCGTAATACAGACGTTGGTTTGTTTGCTCAGCAAGATGCCAACTTTGAAGACAAAGTGATTGGTTCGGTCGGTATTCGTTTCGATAAATCGACGCTCAATGCCGACTTCGATAAATTCTATGCCTTCCCGCGGGCCTCGCTGGCGGTCAATGCAGCTCGCTTTGGCGACTGGGCCGGCAGTGCTGTGAGCCAAATGAAGTTCCGCGTTGCTTACGGGGCTACGGCCGGTCTGCCAACGTTCGGCACAACGTACTCACAGCTTACGGTAAGCGGGGTAGGTGGTCTGGGCGGCCTGGTACCGTCGACAATTTTGGGTAACGCAAGCATCAAGCCTGAGCGGGCTACTGAGCTGGAATATGGTCTGGATTTCGGTCTGTTCAACGGCCGCGTAACGGGTGAGCTGACCCTGTATAACAAGAAGGTATTTGACCTGATTCAGCCCCTGACCACGGCCCCCACTACCGGGGTTACCTCCACACAGATCAACGCGGCCGACCTGACCAACCGGGGTCTTGAGCTGACGCTTGGTGCCGATGTGGTACGCAGCTCTAACTTCAGCTGGTTTGTACAGCCTATTTTCTGGTATAACCGCTCAAAAATTACCCGGCTTGCCATTCCCGAACGCCTGACCGGAGGCTTCGGTGCTACGTTTGGCCAATGGCGCGTGAAAGAGGGTTTCTCGCCCACGCAGATTGTGGGCCAGCCCCGCACCGACCCGAACGACCCGCGTTCGTGGACCGTATATGGCGATCAGCAACCGAAGTACGAACTGTCATTGATGAACCGGATTACGTTCCTCAAAAACTTCGAATTCTCAGCCCTGCTTAACTATCGGCACCGGTTTACGGTGGTGTCGCTGTCGCGCGTGCTTTGGGATGAAGGCGGCAACACCTATGACTGGAACGAAACCGACGACATTGGCAATGACGGTAAAACGCCCAACGGTATATATCGTCAGAACGTAAACGGTCTCGGTGACAATGGCGACCCGAAGCCGGGCTACAACCCCGACGTGTACAGCTTCCTGAAGCTGCGTGAAGTGGCTTTGTACTACCGCGTGCCGACAGCAACGCTCAAGAGTGTGTTTGGTAATACGGTAAGCAATGTTCGGTTTGGGGTTTCGGGCAACCATTTGCTCCGCTGGACCAACTACACGGCTGGCTACGACCCTGAAAACTCAAACTTTGGTTCGCTCGCGCTGGGTGGCGGGGTCGACCTGGGTTCGTCGCCCGCAGTGCGCCGGATGATGTTCCACATTGCTGTTGATTTTTAAGGGTTTTTGTCGGACCGAGACATTCAAAGAAGAGATTCACTATGAAAAAACATACACAAATGCTGCTTACCACGCTGCTGGTAGGCGGTTTTACGGCCTGTAACCCGTTGCAGACCGAAGAGGTGATTGACCCAAACTACCCCAGTGTAGGGGCTGTTACCAACAATGCTACCAAAGCTCAACTTGATGGGCTTTCAATTGGGCAGGTTTCTATTGCCCGTGACGGCATCCAGACCTACCTCTGGGTAGTGGGTACGTTGGGCAAAGAGCTGTTCAACTTCAACGGAACCGAGTCACGCTGGCTTACCGAGCTCAACGGGTTGCGTCCCATCGATAACTCGGCCTTTTACAACGGGGCAACTACGGCGTTTGGTTTACCGGTACGTCAGGCCAACATTACACTGGCGGCTGTGAACAACACCAACTCGGTAACCGATCGTGAGAAAAACGGCTATCGGGGTATTGCTAATACATTTAAGGGGTTGGCCTATCTGTATATGCTTAATGCGCAGGGTTCCAACGGCGTTCGTTTGAATGTAGAAGACCCCTTCAAGCCGAGTAAGCCTGCCAGTTATGCTGAGTCGCTGACGGGTATCGCGAAAATTCTGGACGACGGTGCTGCCCAGCTCGATCAGGCTGGCACTGCGTTCCCGTACACGTTGCCGTCCGGGTATGCGGGTTTCGATACCCCAGCGGCCTTTAAGCGGTTCAACCGGGCTATTGCGTTGCGGGTCGCTATTTATCAGGCCGATTGGGCCAAGGCGGCTACCTTACTTCCGCAAACATTTTACAGTGCAACGGGCGACCTGAACGCTGGGCCACGGCATACGTTCAATGCCACCCCCCCCGACCGGGCTAATCCGCTGCTCAACACGGCATCGAGTCAGATTGTGGGTGTTCAGCAGGTATTCGATGCCGCCGAAGCCAACGACAAGCGCGTAGGAAAGGTACGTCGGTTGGCTACGCCACTTACGTACACGTCGGGCGTTACGTACAGTACGCCGTACCTGACTAATATGTACGCAAGTGCCAACGATCCTGTACCGATTATTCGTAATGAAGAGCTGATTTTGATTGCGGCCGAAATTGCGGCTCAGCAAGGTAACGCGGCCGAGGCCACCCGCCACCTCAACATCGTACGGACGGCAGCAGGTCTGCCTGCGTACGCCGGTGCCACCACACGCGATGCGTTGATCAACGCCATTCTGAAAGAGCGTCTGTACTCGCTGTTCTACGAAGGGCACCGGTGGGTCGATATGCGCCGGTACAACAAGCTGGGTGAGATTGTACTGCCTGTAGCCGGTATGAAAGTGCTGGAGCGGCTGGAGCGCCCCGTTGCCGAAGTGAACTGGGATGTCTTCAACCCGTAATAATGCTTGCAACCAAAAAGCCCCGCTGATTTCTCAGCGGGGCTTTTTGGTTGTATTGTTTCGAACGAGAGCCAGTCTATTGATGGGATCTGAGAAAGTGAGTCCCACAAACAGAATCATTTTACGCCAGCACACTCGTAACGAGTTGCTCCAGAATCAGACGGCCGTCGGTATTGCCCAGCAGGGGGTCGGCGGCACGCTCGGGGTGGGGCATCATACCAAATACATTCTTGCGCTCGTTGGCCACGCCGGCGATATTTTCGAGGCTACCATTGGGGTTAGCCGCGTCGGTAATGGCACCGGTTTCGTCGCAGTAGCGGAAAATCACCTGATCGTTGTCGTTTAGTTGTTTCAGCGTATCAGCGTCGGCGTAGTACCGGCCATCGCCGTGGGCAATCGGGATTTTCAGCGGTTGCTCTTTGTCGAGCCCCGCCGAAACCAGTACGCTCGACGACTGTGGCTTCAGATAAATGTTTTTGCAGGTGTACTTCTGGCTGAGGTTACGCAGCAGTACGCCCGGTACCAGACGGGCCTCGGCCAACACCTGAAAACCGTTGCAGATTCCCATCAGGTAGCCACCCCGGTTGGCGTGCGCAATTACCTCGTTCATAATGGGCGAGAACCGGGCAATGGCCCCCGTCCGCAGATAATCGCCGTGGGCAAAACCGCCGGGCAACAGGATAAAGTCACAACCTTGCAGGTCGTGGTCTTTGTGCCAGAGTTTCACAACAGGCTGGCCCATCAGGGTCAGGGCATCTACTGCATCCTGATCGCAGTTTGAGCCGGGGAATACGACAACGCCAAATTTCATAACTGAAAAGCGAAATAGTGAAAGGGAGAAAGAATAACATCCAGATCACAGCGGCTTAACCACTCGTTTACTCTTTTCTCTCTTGGTTGCAAAGATACGAATTAACCGTGCACCGCTACTGGTTTACCGTCATTTAAGGTCGCCTTGCCCCGCTCAAACGTCAGGTCGAGCTGCCCCAGATGAATACCGGCAAAGCCTACCTGATTGATGAGTGTGGGTTTACCATCGAGATTATTGACCGATACCGGGGCGTTCAGAAACGTGTGCGTGTGCCCCCCGATAATCAGATCAATGTGGCGGGTTTTGGCCGCCAGTACGTTGTCTGAAACCGTAGCATCGTTGTATTTGAACCCCAGATGCGAGAGGCAAATCACGTAGCTGCATTTCTCGTCCTGACGCAGCCGCCGGGCCATATCGTTGCCGATCTCAATCGGGTCGAGGTACTTGGTTTCGCGGTAGGCATCCGTCGGAATCAGACCCTTCGGCTCAATACCGAGACCAAATACACCAATCCGAACACCACCACGCACAAATACCTGGTAGGGTTTGGTACGGCCGTCCATCACGGTATTTCGGAAATCGTAGTTGGCAATCAGAAACGGAAAGTCGGCTTTGGCAAACTGGGTACGCATATTGTCGATACCTCCGTCGAAATCGTGGTTGCCAATGGTGCCTGCATCGTAGCCAAGCCGGTTCATAGCCAGAATTTCGGGCTCACCGAGGTACAGGTTGAAATAGGGGGTACCTTGAAAAATATCACCCGCATCGAACAGCAGTACGTGAGGTTTCTCCTTCCGAATCTGCTGGATGAGCGTCAGGCGTCGGGCCACGCCCCCTTTACCCGCGTTGCGTCCGCCATCGAACGGAAACGGGTCGAGCCGACTGTGCACATCGTTGGTGTGCAGAATGGTGATTTGGGTTGCTTTGGCCTTAGCCAAAACCTCGGGTGCAGTAGCCCCAACAACCGCGGCCGAGCCCAGCAGTTTCAGAAACTGACGTCTATTCGACAGTAACGCGTCCATCCGATACGGGGGTTAAAGGGGTACCAGTTTTACCCTGTTGACGAAAATAATCGATGAAGGCATCGCGGATGAGGTAGTTCAGGTTCTCGCGACGAATAGCCCCTTTGATGTAGCCTACGTTTTCACCTCCGTCGGCAATGTAATCGCTCATGGCAACGGTGTACGTCTCGTTGGGCTGTAGCGTTCGGCCGTTGGTAAACTGTACCGACTGCACTTTGCCATCCTTGATTTTGGTACGTAAGCCGCCAATAACCAAAGCGTTAGAAGACGCAAAGTGATTCAGAAACTGCTGAAGCATATCCCCTTTGAGGGTCATTACTACCAACTGATTATCAAACGGCATCACCTCGTAAATAGAGCCGATGGTGATGTTGCCCGCGGGCAGATTGGTTCGGATGCCCCCCAGGTTCAGGTGCGAGCAATCGATGGGTTTACCGTACCGCTGGGTAGCCTGTTTCAGCAGGGCGTCGGTGAGCAGATCGTTGAGCGGAGCGTCGGGTTGCCCTTTCTCAATGCGGCCCGTGGACCGGGTCAGGACCTCGTTCATGGTCTGATCGAGTTTCTGACGATAGGGTTGCAGAAAAGCCGCCATACCGGGGTCGGTTTGGGCCGTTACCGAGTCGACCGTTAGTCGGGTCGCGCTTTGCTGACCTAGATGATAGCTTGGTTTGCAGCCGGCAAGGCCAATAAGAACGAGCCAGACCGGGAGCCACTGTTTGGATGTCATTATGGAATCAACGCGTTTTGGGCGTTCAAAAGTTTACACTAACGCAGCTTTAGCGTTGCCAGCGTGAGGGCCGCCAGAATGATGCCCACAATCCAGAAGCGCGTCACGATTTTGGCTTCGTGGTAGCCTTTTTTCTGAAAATGGTGGTGTAAGGGCGACATCAGGAAAATGCGCCGACCTTCGCCGTACTTTTTCTTGGTGTACCGGAAATAGCTCACCTGAATCATGACTGACAGCAGCTCGACGAGGAAAATACCACACATGAGCGGAATCAGCAGCTCCTTCCGAATGGCCAATGCCACTACCGCAATCACGCCCCCCAGCATAAGACTACCCGTATCGCCCATGAAAACCTGCGCCGGGTACGAGTTGTACCAGAGAAAACCCACGCAGGCTCCAACAAAGGCCGCGCAGAAAATAACCAGCTCGCCCGAGTTCGGGATGTACATGATGTTGAGGTATTCCGAAAAGCGGGCGTTACCCGACAGGTACGCCAGTACCCCCAGCGTAAGCGCAATAATAACCGACGAACCAGCCGCCAGCCCGTCGATACCGTCGGTGATGTTGGCCCCGTTCGATACGGCGGTGATAATGAAAATACAGACCGCCGTGTAGATAATCCAGGTGTACTCGTCGGGAAGTACACCAAACAGAAGCGAGCTGTAATCGAACTCATTGTTTTTCAGGAACGGAACCGTGGTCAGCGTCGATTTGATGTCTTCATAAACCGATACCGAGCCAATATTGGTGCTCACCACGGGCTTGTCGTAAATCCGGATTTTTACGTACCGGTTAAACGACAGCGTAAGGCCCACAATCAGGCCCAATCCTACCTGACCTACAATCTTGAACCGACCGTGTAGCCCCTCTTTGTTTTTCTTGAATACCTTGATGTAGTCGTCCAGAAACCCGATCAGGCCCGTCCAGACGGCCGAAACCAGCAACAGAACAATGTACACATTGGAGAGTTTGGCAAACAGCAGCACCGGAATCAGCAGAGCGGCCAGAATAATGAAGCCCCCCATGGTAGGCGTGCCGCGTTTCTGCATCTGCCCTTCGAGGCCCAGGTCCCGAATCGACTCGCCAATTTGCAGTTTGCGGAGATAGTCGATGATTCGTCGGCCAAATACCGCCCCGATAATCAACGAGGTAACTACGGCGCCCAACGCCCGGAACGAGAGGTACTGAAATACCTGTGCACCGGGAAAATCGAACTGCCGGTCGAGGTACGAGAAGAGGTAATAGAGCATTGTATTGAGTGAATGAGTGAATGAGCGAATTAGTGAATGATAACAGGCAAGCGGGTGTGCTTAAGACTTCATTCGCTCATTCACTAATTCGCTCATTCACTAATTAAACAAAGTTACGCTTTTCCGCGGTTTGCAAAAGCTTCGCGGAGTACGAGCCGGTCGTCGAAGTCGTATTTCACGCCTTTGATTTCCTGATACGTTTCGTGGCCTTTGCCCGCTACCAGAATAATATCGTGCGGTTGGGCCAGGGCCACGGCGCGCTCAATGGCCTCGCGCCGGTCTTCTATCGTGATGGTTTTTTTGAAATCGATGGGGGGCACGCCAGCCTGCATTTGTTCCAGAATGGCCATCGGCTCCTCATGGCGGGGGTTGTCCGATGTCAGAATCACGCGTTGGCTGAATTTGCACGCAATCTCGGCCATAAGCGGGCGCTTGGCCGCGTCGCGGTTGCCCCCGCAGCCCACCACCGTAATGACTTGCGGTAATCGGCCTGTTTCGCTTTCCTGACTAAACTCGGCAATGGTTTCGAGTACGTTTTGCAGGGCGTCGGGCGTGTGGGCGTAATCGACAATACCCACAATCCGATCGTCCGAAATCACCTGCTCGAACCGGCCCGGCGGAGGCATCAGGCCCGAAAGCTGGGTCAGCACGTCGTCGGGGTCTTCGCCCAGCAGCACGGCCGCGCCATACACCGCCAGCAGGTTGTACGCATTGAACCGCCCGATGAGTTTGAACCACACCTGCCGGTTGTCGATGTCCATTTCGAGCCCAAACAGGCCGTCGGCCAGAATCTTGCCTTTGAACGTGCCCAGCGTTTGCAGCGAGTAACTCTCTTTGCGGGCCAGGGTGTTCTGGAGCATCACAGCGCCCCGCTTATCGTCGGCATTGGTGAGGGCAAAAGCCGCACGGGGCAGCTGGTCGAAAAAGCCTTTTTTGGCCTTGATGTAGTTGTCGAAGGTTTTGTGGAAGTCGAGGTGGTCGTGGGTGATGTTGGTAAAAATACCCCCCGCGAAATGCAGCCCCGCAATGCGCTCCTGTACTACCGCGTGCGAGCTTACCTCCATAAACACGTGCGTACAGCCGTGCTCCAGCATCCTGACGAGCAGTTCGTGGGTCGTGATGGCGTCGGGCGTTGTGTGCGTGGCCGGGATTACGGTATCGTCAATCTGGTTTTGCACCGTCGAGAGGAGACCGCAGCGGTATCCGAGTGAGCGGAACAACCGGAAAAGCAACGTGGCCACCGAGGTTTTGCCATTGGTGCCGGTCACGCCGACCAACCGAATTTTCTTGGACGGATGCCCGTAAAAGTTCGCGGCTACTAGCCCCATTGTCCGGGCCGAGTCGGCAACTTGTACAAACGTTACGTGCTCGGGGGTTTGGTCGGGCAGGGCCTCGCACAAAATGGCCGATGCGCCCAGCTCAATGGCTTTATCGATATACGCATGACCGTCGGTAACGGTACCCCGCACGGCAATAAACAGGCTCCCCGGTGCCACCCGGCGCGAGTCCATGGTCAGGTGCGTGACGTCGGTATCCATGCTGCCCGCTGTAGCTTGCAGCGGGACTTTGTATAGCAGAGAGGATAATTGCATAGGGCAAAGGTACTCACTCTAATGTCAAGACGATACCCCGGTTACTTTTGAGGTCGCTGCCGGGTTCTACAGATTGGGCCGAAATGCGCCCGCGTCGGCTCCCCCGAATAGCCACCCGAACCCCTCGGTTTTCGAGCAGGGGTAGGGCGTCGCGCAGGGGCAGGCCGCGTACATCGGGCATTTTACCCTCGCGGGTGGGCAATGATTGCCAGTTGCCATTTTCGGTGGTGCGTACCCAGCCTTCTACCGATGGCTCTTTGCCCAGTTCCAGCTCCTGACTAATCAGGTGGAGGTCTTCGGCATAGCCTGCTTTGGGTAGGGGAGCTGCCTGCGCTTTGTTTTTACGCAAGGGCGGGTGCATCCGAATATCGTACGCATGAATCCGGTCGGCTACGGCGCGGAAGACCGGTGCGGCTACTTTGCCGCCGTACAGCGAGTCGATGTTACTGAACCGGGGGTTATCAATGGCGGCCAGAATGGTGTACTTGGGTTTGTCGGCCGGGAAATAACCGATAAACGACGAGTAATAGAAACCCTCGCGGAAGGTGCCCCCCATGTATTTCTGGGCGGTACCTGTTTTGCCGGCAATTTTATAGTACGGGCTCATAATGGAGCGGGCGGTACCACGCTCCACCACGCCTTCGAGCATTCGTTTGGCCAGTTGAATCGTCTTTTTTGACGCAATAGGTTCGGGGGCCACATAGGGCTCAAATGCCTCGACGAGGTCGCCGGCCTGCCGAATTTCTTTCACAATCATGGGCCGCACCCAACGGCCGTCGTTGGCTACGGCGTTGTAGAAAGTGAGCATTTGTAAAGGCGTAATGAGCATCTCGTACCCGTACGACATAAACGTGAGCGAGGTCTTGCTCCAGCCCTTGGAGTCTGGGTTGCGAATAAACGGAACCCCTTCGCCTTTCATGTGAATACCCGTGGGCTGAGTCAGGTGAAACCGGCGCAGGTATTGACAGTACAGGTCGGGGCGCTTGTAAAAATAGCTCTGCATGAGCAGGTGCACACCGATGTTCGATGATTTTTCGAACACTTGCTGGGCGGTCAGGGTGCCGTACCCACCCCGTTTGGGGTCAATAATGTCGATGGTTCGGTACCGCAGCCGTCCGTTGCCGGTATGCACAATTTTGTTGGGTGTAATGGCTTTTTCTTCGAGCAAGGCCATCATGCTCACCAGCTTGAAGGTAGAGCCAGGGTCGGTACGGCCAGCCAGGGCGTGGTTGAACGTTTCGAGGTATTGGCCCGATCCGTCGGAACGCGGGTAGCGGGTGAGGTTGGCCATTGCCCGGATCTCGCCCGTTTGTACCTCCATCACAATCACCGTTCCCTTGTCGGCCTGAAACTTCTCCATGTACTGTCGCAACGACGACTCAGCCATGTCCTGGTAGTTCACGTCGAGCGTGGTGTACAAATCCATGCCCGTTTCGGGGCGCATATCGGGGCCATCGTCAACCGGTTTCTTTACCCCATTGCTCAGAACCTCCACGAGCCCAACGGCATTTTTCCCGGCCAGGTTTTTCTGAAAACTGGCTTCGAGGCCCATCAGCCCCTTACCGGTTTTCGCGTCGAGGTCGCCCAGGGTTCGTTTGGCCATTTCTCCGAAGGGATGATACCGCTCGTAGTACGGCCTGAAGACCCCTCCGCGGGCACTGATTTTAGCCGAACGGCGGAAAAACGGCCATTGGCGCATGTACTGCCGCTCGGCATACGTAACCCGGCGGCTGTACAGAGGCAAAAACTGCCTGCCGTGTTCGCGAGCGTCGCGAGCCATATCGGCATACTCGGCGGGCGAGTGGTCACCAAAGATTTTGGACAGCAACCTGCCGAGGGAATCCACCTTCTGGGCAAAATACGCTGAGTCGGCAATGGTCGGGTCAAGGCCTACCTCATAGGTTGGAATAGAGGTTGCCATCAGGCTCCCGTCGACAGCATAAATGTTGCCGCGCATGGCCCGTAGCGTATCGCGCCGAATCTTAACGCCTTCGAGCCGTTCAATCCAGTGCTTACCATCGTAGACCTGAAAATACTGTACATACACCAGTTTGGCTATAATGGCCACGGCCACCACAACCAGCCCCAGGTAGAGGTAGGTGGCCCGCTTCAGGAAGTCCTGCTTAATACTCATCTGGCTTCACAACAAGTTTACGGGGTGGAGTTTGACTATCGGTCAGGCCAAGGGGCGCTACGCGCTTGCTCAGCTCCGACTGTTTGCCGCTCTTCATGAAATCGGCCTGTAGGGTTGTGTACTGCGCGCGCAGCTCATCGAGCTCAATTTTGGCCCGCTGAATCCGGCGCACGAGTCGCTCGGCATTGTGTGTGAGCCCAATGTAAATGATGAGCAACATTGTGATCCACAAAATGCGGTCGATGTTGCGGATGGGCCAGGAGTTATTCTCGCCGAAAAGCCGGTCCAGACCAATGACATCGTTGACCCAGTTGGTCAGGCGGCTTTTGCGTTTTTGCCGGGCAATGGTTTTGGGGGTGCGAAAGGTGTTTTGAGCCATTTTTCTGCAATTCTCAATTTGGCGCTACGTGCTCGGGGGTTGCGGCTAATTTCCTCGGCGGAGGCTTCGATAGGCTTGCGGTTGACGGCTTGCAACGGTTTCAGCTCGTTGCCATAGAGGTCTTTTTCGACCTCACCGTGAAACTTACCCTTGTTAATGAAATTCTTGACCAGCCGGTCTTCGAGCGAGTGGTAGCTCATCACCACCAGCCGCCCGCCGGGCGTGAGGGTGTCGGGTACCTGTTCCAAAAACTCCTCCAGTACGCTCAGTTCTTCGTTTACTTCGATTCGGATGGCCTGAAAAACCTGCGCAAAAAACTTGTTTTCCTTACCCCGTGGGGCCAGTCGTTGCAGGGCGGCTTTCAGGTCGTTGACGGTTTGCAGCGGGCGGTTGGCGCGGGCGGCCACAATGGCCGTAGCGGCTGTGCGGGCGTTCGTGATTTCGCCGTACATGCCCAGAATCTTGTGTAATTCGGCTTCGGTAGCGGTATTTACCACCGCCTTAGCCGAACGCTCGGCCTGCTGATTCATGCGCATGTCGAGGTCGGCATCGAACCGGGTGGCAAAGCCCCGTTCAGGCGTGTCAATCTGGTGCGACGAGATGCCCAAATCGGCCAGAATGCCATCCACCTGCTTAATGCCGTACAGCCGCAAGAACCGTTTGAGGTTGCGGAAGTTGGCCGGTACAAACGTCAGGCGGGGGTCGTGGATAGCCTCGGCATTGGCGCGGGCGTCGGCGTCCTGGTCAAAGGCAATAAGCCGACTGTTCGGGTCCATTCGTTCCAGAATAGCCCGGCTGTGTCCCCCTCCACCGAAGGTGACGTCTACGTAAATACCGCCCGGCTTAATAGCCAGCCCATCGAGGCACTCGGTGAGCATTACGGGTTCATGGTAACTTGTTGTCATGCAAAATAGGGCGGAACCAAATCGAAACGGTCGGCCGTTACAAACTTAACGAAACCGCCCCGGAAGTGAATCAGGCGGCTCAGATATTCATTTTTGGTTTCTTTCGCGGTATGAACAAATTGCTGCTTCTGCTCTCACTGGCAACGTTTTCTACAGCCTGCACGGCCCAACCTGAAAAACCGCTGACGGCGGGTGTATGGCGCGCTACCGTTAAAACCGCCGGGGGCGAGCTACCCTTTGGTCTCGACATTCAGCCGGGGGCGGATAAACAAACCTTTACCGTGCACGCCGTAAATGGTAAGGAACGGCTGCCGATGGATGCGGCTACGTACCGCAACGACACACTGCGGATTCCGATGTCGCTGTTTGAGTCGGAGATTGTGGCCCGGGTGGAAGGTAAAACCATGCGGGGTATCTGGCGTCGGCGCCGGACGGGCAACGAGTACCAGAGCATTCCGTTTGAAGCCCAACACGGCCTGAATTACCGCTTCACGCCCGACGGTCGTGCGGCCTCGGTCAACCTGACCGGTAAATGGGCGACTACATTCCGTAGCACTGATGGAACCGATACGACGGCTGCTGTGGGCGTGTTTGAGCAGGAGGGTAACACCATTGCGGGCACGTTTCTGACGCCCACCGGCGACTACCGGTATCTGGCCGGGAATGTAGTCGGCGATAGCCTGCTGCTGTCGTGCTTCGATGGCTCGCACCTGTTTCTGTTCAAAGCCAAAGCCAAAGCGGGCCCGGCCGGCCGAACCTTGACCGGTACGTTTAATTCGGGGCCTACCTATGCCGAAACCTGGACGGCCCGTTTCGACCCCAACGCGTCGCTGCCCGACCCGGCGAAACTGACGTTTATCAAACCCGGTCAGAAATTTTCGTTTTCGTTTCCAGAACCCACCAACAAACTGGTTTCGCTTTCCGACGACCGGTTCAAGGGTAAAGTGACCGTGGTGCAGATTCTGGGTTCGTGGTGCCCTAATTGCATGGACGAAACCAACTTCCTGAGCCCGTGGTACAAGAAAAACCGGAGCCGGGGCGTCGAGGTGGTGGGTCTGGCTTTTGAGAAATCGGCCGTCATGGCGGAGTCGGGGCCGCGCATTCAGCGGATGAAAGAACGGTTTGGTATCGAGTATCCGGTGTTGCTGGCCGGTACCAACGATAAGGCCGAAGCTGCCAAGGCCCTGCCAGCTCTGAATCGGGTAGTCGCTTTCCCGACAACCATTATTCTGGACAAAAAAGGGCAGGTACGCCACATTCACACCGGTTTCAGCGGGCCGGGCACCGGGGTTTATTACGATCAGTTTGTCGACGAGTTCAATGGCTTGATTACGAAGCTACTGGCCGAATAATGGTGCCGATTCGGGCCGCTCGTCTATGATTTCTAACAAACTTACGCTGCCAGCGGTGGTCAGTGCGCTGATGACGGTGGCTCCTTTGCTCACCAGTTCGTTTATCACGTATCAGGTGCTGGTCAATGAGCCGGTGCTGGCGGCCCTTACGGCCGGGCAGTGGGTCGGGGTGACGGTTGTGTGCGCGTTGGCGTCGGCGCTGGCGCTCATGCCGCCCACTTTTCTGGCTTTAGTATTTGGCTACTTTTTGGGTTGGAACGCCCTCATTCCCTTGTTTGCCCTAAACATGGTCGCCATTCTGTTTGTGAACACGGCTGTTCACTGGCTCGATGGCGACCGCCTTCGGCATCATCTCGAACAAAACCCGAAGGTAGGTCAAATTCTCGACCGCATCGGGCAGCGCGAACTCCGGTTTATCTTTTTCGCCAAACTTTCGCCCGTGTTACCCTTTGCCGTGACCAACTTAGTGTTTGCCTTGTCGGGGGCACGGCTGTACAATGTGTTGCTGGGCGGTTTTTTGGGTATGGTGCCCCGCACGGCGCTGGCCGTTTGGGCCGGGAGTCAGGCGCGTGAGCTGCGGGCCTTACTCACCCAATCGGGCGGCATGGCTAACCTGGGCTGGACACAGGGTATTGTGGCCGCGTTGCTGCTGGTATCGGTAGTGGGGTTGTGGCGGGTGTTGAAGGGTAAGTAAAGGTCAGCCTAACCGCTCGTCGATACGTTTGGCAATGGCTTCGAGCAGCCGGTTGTGCCCCACCGGCAGCACTATTACCTCGGCCGCAGGCACTCGCCTGAGCAAGGGCTCCACGGCTGTTTTGGGCAGTACCCGGTCGTATTCACCCAGATACATGGTGACTCGCATAGCCGACTGATTGAGCACCCCGGCCAAGGTGTCGAGGTGGGGCCGCAGCGGCCGGAAACCAATCCACGACCGGTACACGCGCTCGCGTTGGGCGGGTGTAGCCAGTGTACTCTGGGCAAACCGCACCAGACTACGGTCGAGCCATCCGAGCCGCACGAGCGTATCGCTCAGGCTTCGTAGTAGATGTAGGTGATTCAGAAAATAACGAAACAACATGCGACCCAACCCTGAGCCGGTTGCAAAGGCATACCAGCCGTTGGTCGAGATACCGTCGGGGGCCAGCAACCAAAGCCGCTCCATCCGGTGGGCAAAACGCTCGGCCGTAGCCAGGGCAAACACCCCGCCCATGCTGAAACCCGCCACCGAAACCTGGTCTATCTGGTGTTCGGTCAGAAACGCGTCGAGTAGTTGAGCCCAGCGGTCGGGTGTAAGGGCTTCGTGGTCTGCATATACGCTACCGTTGATTCCCGAACTTTGACCGTGGTAAAACAAATCGAAGCTGTAGATGGTAAAGAAAGAGGCCAGCGAATCGCCAAAGGGCGCAAACACCCGGCCATCTTGCCCAATGCCATGAAAACAGAGGAGCACCCTTGAGCCATGCCCCCATTGGTGGTAATGTAGGTAAAGAGCGTCGAATGCAAAAACGGAGGGCATTGATAAAGAATAATCTAAGTTCAAGTGGTACCGTGGCCGCGAAAAACAATAAACAAACACACCCTATGCAAACCTTCGCAACATTAGCCGACTTCTCGGCCCATGCCGGACAGTCGCTCGGCGAATCGGCGTACATGACCGTAACACCTGAGATGGTCCAGAAATTCGCCGATGCTACCGGCGACCATCAGTGGATTCACCTCGATGAGGAAAAAGCCCGGCAGTTTTCGCCCTACGGCACCACCATTGCCCACGGGTTTCTGACGCTCTCGCTGGCCCCCAAACTCATGGCCGAGATCTACCGGGTCGAGTCGGTTAAAATGGGTATTAACTACGGGGCCAATAAAATCCGCTTTACAGGTGCGGTGCCCGTCGGGAGCCGCGTTCGGATGAAAGCATGGCTGCACCACGCGGAGCCTACCAACGCCAACGAGGGTGCTACGGGTGTTCGGGCCGTAGTTGAGTGCGTGTTTGAGGTCGAAGGACAGCAGAAACCAGCCTGTGTAGCCGAATTGATTAGTTTATTGTATGAACAATGAACAATGAACAATGAACAATGAACAATGAACAATGAACAATGAACAATGCATATTCATTGGCAGGCGGTGGTTTAGTTCCACGTAACGGGCTGTCCATTATGCGTTACCCATTATTCATTATCCATTTTACTTCATCCATTAAAAAGCAAAATGCGTTTACAGAACAAAGTCGCCATTATCACCGGCGCGGCCCGGGGCATTGGTCGGTCGGCCGCTCAGATTTTTGCCCGTGAGGGAGCCACCGTTATCATTTGGGATATGCTCGATGAGGGCGTTCAAACCGCTGAGGCTATCCGGGCCACGGGCGCACAGGCCGAGTACATGAAGATCAGCGTGACCGATGTGCCCGCTGTGGAAGAGGCCGTTCGAGGGGTTGTAGAAAAATACGGCCGAATCGACATTCTGGTCAACAATGCGGGCATTACCCGCGACCGGACCCTCCTTAAAATGAGCCATACCGAGTGGCAACAGGTGATTGATGTGAACCTGACAGGCGTGTTCAACTGCACCAAAGCCGTAGTGCCCTACATGGTCGAGAAAGGCTACGGCCGGATTATCTGCACCTCGTCGGTGGTAGGAGTACACGGCAATTTTGGGCAAACCAATTATGCCGCTACCAAAGCGGGCGTAGTAGCCATGTGCCGCACCTGGGCCAAAGAACTGGGCAGCAAGGGAATTACGGCCAATGCGGTAGCCCCCGGTTTTATCCGCACCGACATGACCGATGCCATGCCCGAAGAAGCCCGGCAGGCCACCATCCAAACCATTCCGGTGAAGCGCATGGGCGAGCCCGAAGATATTGCCTATGCCTACCTGTACCTCGCTTCCGACGAGGCTTCGTTTGTTAACGGGCAGGTTCTGGGGGTCAACGGCGGTCAGGCAAGTTGATAATTAGTATGCTTGCATACAATTAATTCGTACCTTTATACCACTTCTCAAACACTAACTAAAACCAAACGTTACCCCCTATGGCATCAGCAACGCTGGAATTACAGGGAATGAATTTTAACCTCTCCGAAGAACAACTTTCGGTACAGGAGGCCGCCCGCGACTTTGCCCAGAACGAATTGCTCCCCGGCATTGTCGAGCGCGACAATGAAGCTAAATTCCCGGCCGAGCAGGTTCGGAAAATGGGCGAACTCGGCTTCATGGGCATGATGGTGTCGCCCGAATATGGCGGCAGCGGTATGGACACCGTCTCGTACGTACTGGCGATGGAAGAAATCTCCAAAGTCGACCCGTCGGCCTCGGTGATTATGTCCGTCAACAACTCGCTCGTGTGCTGGGGTCTGGAAGCGTACGGCACCGAAGAGCAGAAGCACAAATACCTGACTCCCCTGGCAAGCGGGCAAATCATTGGAGCCTTCTGCCTGTCGGAGCCCGAAGCTGGCTCGGATGCTACCTCACAAGCCACTACCGCCGAAGATAAAGGCGATTATTATCTCGTCAACGGCACCAAAAACTGGATTACGAACGGCAACTCGTCGAGCGTAGCTCTGGTGATTGCCCAAACCGACCGCGACAAAAAACACCGGGGTATCAACGCCCTGATTGTGGAGAAAGGCACACCGGGCTTCACCGTTGGTAAGAAAGAAGACAAAATGGGGATTCGGGCGTCAGACACGCACTCGCTGCTGTTTACCGACGTGAAAGTGCCTAAAGAAAACCGCATTGGCGACGATGGCTTCGGGTTCAAGTTCGCCATGTCGACCCTTAACGGGGGCCGGATCGGGATTGCCGCGCAGGCGCTGGGCATTGCCGCCGGCGCTTACGAATTATCGTTGAAATACAGCCAGGAGCGGAAGGCGTTTGGCCGGCAGATTTTCGACCATCAGGCTATTCAGTTCAAACTGGCCGAAATGGCCACCAAGATTGAAGCCGCCCGCCTGCTGGTGTACAAAGCTGCCCGCCTGAAAGATGAGCACAAAGATTATGTGCAGGCTGCCGCAATGGCTAAGTTGTTTGCGTCGGAAGTAGCCATGTGGGCCACCACCGAGGCCGTGCAGATTCATGGCGGTTACGGGTACGTGAAGGAGTATCACGTGGAGCGACTCATGCGCGATGCCAAGATTACCCAGATATATGAAGGGACATCTGAAATACAAAAATTAGTAATTGCTCGCGAGCTAATTCGGTAGAGATAGCGAACCAAAAACTAAATTTTTCTAAGACGGAAGTGCGTGTTCATAGCGAATACGTACTTTTTTTTTTATTATTTGGAAACTTTTCCGCTTGTATTGGATTTGTACAATTTATTAGTTTTGTGCAACTTTACACGCACCAATCCTGGTATCTACTCTTTCGGGCTATGGAAGATTATAATAAAATCATTGAATCGCTGGGGGTGAAGTTCATCAAGGCGCGCAACATTCGCATCTTGCAACCCATCACGATTAAGAACTTCTACGACGTCGAGAACTCGATTACGATTCTGTACGATGGACAAGTGACGTTCGGCGAAGAGGCTCAGCGGGTAGAGGTAGGGGATATGTTGTTCATTCCCGGTGGTAAACACCTGACCGTAACCTACGGCGATGGCCCCAGCAAAACGGTCAGCAATGAAGAGTTTCTGACACAACGCGAAAGCTATTTCGAAGCCAACCGCAATCCCGATAAAATCGGGACGCTGCCTAACTCGTTTGGCTATATTTCGTTTGAGGCTAAGGTCTTCGACTCGGTCAACTTCTTTAACTCACTCGACGTACCGCCGTTCATTATCAAAGCCGATACGCATCTGGCCCAGACCATCAATATGATTCTGGCCGAAGATATGAGCGATATTGCGGGTAAGGGCCGGGTAATCAAGATCAAAACCGAAGAAATCGTTATCGAGATTATTCGGTACATCCTGAAAAACCGACTCTTTGTGGAGCAGTTGGTAACCAACAGCACGTACTTCAAAGACCCGCGCCTGATCGACATCTTTGCCTACATCAAAGATAACCTCGGGGGCGACCTGTCGAACAAGGTATTGGCCAACGTGGCGAACGTATCGGAAGATTATGTCGGGCAGTATTTCAAGATGCTTACGGGCATCAACCCGCAGGACTACATCGAATATCAGCGCATGGAAGCCGCTGTTGGCTTGCTCCGTACGTCGAAGAAAAGCATTCGGGCCATTGGTGCCGAAGTGGGCTACAAAGACACGGCCTACTTCTGCCGCCGGTTCAAGATGATGTTTGGTATCCCAGCGGGCAAAATGCGTCGTCGTGAGTCGCTGATGAATGTGTAAACGATATTGTTCTTGTTAATAGACAAAAAAGGAGGCAAAGCCTCCTTTTTTGTCTATTAATTTTTCACTTTACTTTAATCCTTTGCCATTTTGTCTAATCTTATATTCGCAGTACCAAATACTGCCTTGAGAGAAAAACGCAAAATGGAAAACTCCCAATTCATTCCGGGTATTTATAATTATTGCGACACTTGGTGCGAGCGATGCCCGTTTACCGCCCGTTGCCAAAGTTTTCAGCTCCAACGGCAGGAACCGGTGACCCCGGTCACTTCGCCGGCTAACAAGGGGGAGGTACTGGTGCAGCAGTTGACCGAGGCTTTGAACATGACCCGGCAGTATCTGGATAAACTGCGGGCACAAACGGGAAACACAGACACCGAAGGTCCTACCGAAGACGAAAAAAAGAAGCTGGAGGAGCGGGCTGCTTTCCGGCGTCAGCAGGCGAAAAACCACCCGGCTGCCCAATTGAGCCATCAGTACATGCGCGAATCAGGAGTGTGGCTTGCCAGCGAAGCCCAATTGCTCGAAGAAACCGGCCAACAACAATTGACCCACGTTGAATTGGGCATTGGAAGTCAGGACGACGCCATGACCTTGCTCAACGGCCTTAAAGACGCCTGGGAAAAGATAAAATGGTACCGGACGCTTATTCCGGTCAAGACGATGTCGGCCCTGCGGATTCTGACCGAGCCGACGACCGATACCATGCTGATGAGTTATTATCTGGGCAAGGCCAAGCTGGTGCTCGTGTGCATCGACCAATCGCTGACGGCCTGGGAAACGGTGCTGGCCAGTTATCCCGACAAAATGGATGAAGCCCTCGACGCGCTGGCCCTGCTTACCCGCCTGCGCCGGGAAATGGAGACTCTTTTTCCAGCGGCCCGTGCGTTTCAGCGGCCCGGCCTGGATGGATGATACCTTGTAAAAAAATAACCGGCGAAGGCCGGTTATTTTTTTACAATCACAAATTCTACCCGTCGGTTTTGTTGCCGTCCCTCATCGGTATCGTTGGGGGCAACGGGCTTCGATTCACCATAGCCTTTGCTACCTACCCGGTCGGGTTCTATGCCTTTGCCGATAAAGTACTCACGGACGGCATCGGCCCGGTCCTGCGAAAGTTTTAGGTTTGTTTCGTTCGAGCCTACGTTATCGGTATGGCCCGCCAGCTCAATAGCGAGTTTGGGGTTCTCGTTCATGGTCGTGACCATCCGGTCGAGCTCAGGGCCTGATTCTGGCCGTAGCTCCGACTTACCCGTGTCGAAGAAAATATTGTTAAGCCGCACCGACCGGCCCACCTCAATCGGGACGAGTTTCAGCTCCTTACCTTTGATTTCCTGAAACCCTTTGGGGGCCGATGTAAGGTCTACGTTGTCGCCTTCGGCAATGAAATTGGGCGAAATAGCCCGCATACTGTATTTTTTGCCGTAAGGCAGCACAATCTTGTATTCGCCCGTAAGTGGGTCAGAGGTAGCCTCGCCTACTTCTTCGCCATCGGGTAGGGTTTGGTACACAATCCGGGCCTGCACAGGCTTGCCCGTCCGTTGGTCAATCACTTTGCCTGTCAGCAGGGCTACAGGGTCGGGGCGGGCTATGTCGGCGGAGGGCTGATTGCTACCCCCTACCTGTGCCGGCTGGTTGCCTGCCAGAGTGGGGTCGGGTGTGTCGTCAATCAGTTTCACGCGCACCACATCGCCTTTGCCCAGAGTGGCTTTAAACGTGGTCAGGTAGGCATAGTCGCCCGCGGCCGACAGGGTGTAGTACGCATCGTAGCCTTCGGTGTTGAACTTGGGACCGATATTCACCGGTTTCGACCAGCGTTTCCAGGTCTTGTCGATGCGTTTGGACACGTAAATGTCGTTGCTGCCCAGGCCGCCTTCGCGGTCACTAGAGAAGTATAGGGTGGCCCCGTCGGGAGCCAGAAAGGGCGTTGTCTCGGTGAATTTGGTGTTTACGTCGGCCCCGAGGCTCATGGGTTTGCTCCACGAGCCGTCTTTTTGCCGAAAACTCACGTAGAGGTCGTCTTCTTTGCTGCCTTTCTTCTCGCTAAAGGCCATCAACAGGGTTTTGCCATCGGCCGACAGAAAGCCGCAGTCAAACTGCCCTTTGCTCATGCCTTCGTAGCCGGGGAGGTTTATTTTTTGGGGTACTCCCCAGCCATTGGCAGTGCGCTTACTGAGCGAAAACCCCCGCGTTTCGTAGTTGCCGTTCAGGTAGGCACCTTTTACCAGCATGGTGCTGCCGTCGGGCGTAATGCTGTACAGGCAGTTGTATTCTTCTTTGTTGAGCGGGGCGGCCATCCGGCGCGCTGGCCCCCACTTTCCGCTAATATCTTGTTCAGAATACCAGATATCCTGACTGCCTTTGTCGCCGTGGGTGTTTTGCGGATGGCTGATTCGCGCGAAATACAGGGTTTTCCCGTCCGGCGAGATAACCGGATTGATCTCATTAAAATCCGAGTTGACCTGATTCCCCAGATTCTCTGCTTTGTATTGAGCCCAAAGATTAGGCAACGCTACCGTGAGCAGGAGACCGGTCAGCAGGATACGAGTGGTATTCATTGAATCCAGAAAGGCAGAGCTTTAATTGACTACGCTAAAACTAAAGATGTCATCCCTGAAACAAGATGACATCTCTAAAAACGAAATAAAAGACATTTTTCGTGCCAACGTTTACTCGGGTAGTTCGGCCAGAACCGATACGCCCCCCTGCATCTTGTCGCCCAGTTTAACCTTTACTTCGGCATTGAGGGGTACATACACGTCTACGCGTGAGCCAAACTTGATAAAGCCCATTTCGCTACCCTGCTCTACAGGCTCGCCTTCTTTCACGTACCACACAATTCGGCGGGCCATAGCACCCGCAATCTGCCGGAACAGCACCTGAATGCCGTTTTTGGTTTCCAGAACAACCGTAGTCCGTTCGTTTTCGGTACTCGACTTGGGATGCCAGGCCACCAGGTACTTGCCGGGATAATACCGGAAGTACTTCACAATGCCTGTAACCGGATTGCGGTTGACGTGCACGTTGAGGGGCGACATAAAAATGGAAATCTGCCGACGCCGTTCCTTAAAGTATTCGGCTTCTTCGGTTTCTTCAATCACAACCACGGTGCCATCGGCGGGGGCTACTACCTGCCGGTCGTGAATGGTAAGCGCCCGGTTAGGCACCCGGAAAAACTGAACCACCAGGGCAAACAAAACGAGGCTTACAACGGCCACAAGAACAATAGCCGTGGTGTTACCAGCGAACAAAAAATAATAAGCAAGACCATTGATCACCAGTAAAGCCAGTGCGGTGGTGAGCATGATCGTGTTGCCTTCGCGGTGCAGACGCATAATGACGGGTAAATAAAAATGGATAATGTATAGTGTTTGCCAACAAAGTCGTTGGGCAAAAATATACATTATCCATCAGAAGTGGTTTTGGTTTTGGGTTTATCGCCTGTGGTTCGCTAAAAAGACGAGTCAGTTTACGTAAGGCAATAAGCCGTAAGTACCCGAACCTTAAGCCAAAAACGAAGCCCCCCAACCTATGAATTAGTAGCCGCCCCGGAATTTGTAGGTGCTGGCAACTTTCTCAATAGCTACTACATAGGCCGCCAAACGGAGCGGGATTTTGTGTTTCTGCGATACATCGAACACCCGGTCGAAGGCGTCCTTCATGGCGCGGTCGGCCCGGCGGTTGATTCGGTCGAGCGTCCACTTGTAGCCAATCCGGTTCTGTACCCATTCGAAATACGATACCGTAACCCCGCCGGCGTTGGCCAGAATATCGGGGACTACCAGAATGCCTTTGTTATTGATAATTTCGTCGGCGCTGGCAGAGGTTGGGCCGTTGGCGCCTTCCACAATCATTTTGGCCTGAATCTGCCCCGCATTTTCGTCGGTGATAACGTCTTCTTTGGCCGCTGGCACCAGCAGGTCAACGGGCAGGGTCAGCAGTTCTTCGTTTGAGATTTTCTCGGCGCCCGTAAATCCTTCCAGCGTGCCTTTGTTGGCGTTGCGGTAGTTCATGGCGGCCGTAATGTCGATCCCTTTCTCGTTGTAATAGCCGCCCGAAATGTCGCTTACTGCCACCACGGTTACGCCCCGCTCATGCAGCAGCTCGGCCGCAAACGAGCCCACGTTGCCAAAGCCCTGAATAGCGGCCGTAGCCCGGTAGGGGTTGAGCCGGATTTTATCCATAGCGGCCAAAGCAGCCACGGTTACACCCCGGCCTGTGGCTTCGGTACGGCCGAGCGAACCACCCAATACGAGCGGTTTACCGGTTACGACGCCGTTGACGGTCATGCCGCGGGCCTTCGAGTATTCGTCGACGATCCAGGCCATCTCGCGCGGGCCGGTGCCCATGTCGGGGGCCGGAATGTCGCGGTCAGGACCGAATACGTCGAGCATTTGTACGGTGTACGCCCGGATCAGTCGTTCGATTTCGCCGGCCGACATCTCGCGGGGGTTGCAGGCAATACCGCCCTTGGCACCTCCGTATGGAATATCGACTACGGCGCACTTCCAGGTCATCCAGGCAGCCAAAGCGCGCACCTCGTCGAGGTGTACGCCCGGATCGAGCCGGATACCACCCTTGGCTGGGCCGAGGATGTTGGAGTGAATAACACGGTACCCTTCAAACACCTTAATGCTGCCGTTGTCCATCGTGACGGGCAAGCCAACAATTACCTGGCGGGCGGGTACTTTCAGGATGTCGTACATCTCATCGCTAATGCCTACAATCTGGGCAGCAGCATCAAAACGTGACATCATCGACTCAAGCGGATTCTCTTTATCTTTTATCGGGGCTGGTTCAATGTATCCCATAACCATGACGCTTATTCCTTCTTAAAACAAAAAAGTTGATGAAGTGTATGTTGCAAACATACCAAAACAAAAACGATAATGCCTAAAGGATATTTTTTCTTAAACAAGTCCTAAAATTATAGCTAAATAGAATAGTTGCCCGGAACCAGAAGAGGCCAAAACGGTATTAGGGCATCCGCTGGCAAGTCGAAATATTCATTGGAAAATATGGGTTTCTACAATTCGGTAAATTTTTCAAAAAAGTTAGTGTTTGTGTACTTGTGATTGAAAAGCCGAGGGTTCCTGCGTAACTTTGCACCGGCAAAATCAACACACAACCCATCGAGACCCCTATGGTTCAGGAAGAAAAGAAGCGCTATTCGGATGAGGAACTGAAAGAGTTTGAGGTTCTGATTGGCCAAAAGCTTGAGGCTACCCGAGGTGAGCTTAACTACATTAAAGAAACGCTCAGTAAACGGAACGATAGTGGTACCGACAATACATCGGGCAACTCGAAGTTACTGGAAGACGGCGCCGATACAAGCGAGCGCGAAAACCTGAGTCAGTTAGCGGGGCGTCTACAAAAGTTTATTCAGCAATTAGAGGCCGCTATGGTTCGAATCAAAAACGGAACCTACGGCATTTGCAAAGACACGGGTAAGCTGATTCCGAAAGAGCGTTTGCGGGCTGTGCCCCACACGCAGCAGACAATCGAAGCCAAGCTCCGTCAGTCGAGATAAGCAAGGTATAGCCTAAACGAAACAGGAGAAAGCCGTACGGCTTTCTCCTGTTTCGTTTAGGCTATTTGGTTTGGCTTAAAACCGAACGCGCAACCCTACCAGTGCGTTCCGGCCCGCTTGTGGGAAGTAGGCATTATCGGCCTGCACCCGTCCTTCAGCCACGTATGCATACGTGTAGCCGTTCGACTCGTACAACTCGTTAAACACGTTGTTGAGTAGCAACGTAAGGCTTACCTCTTCAGCAAAACGAGGCTTCCAGACGTAAGCCAGCCGGATATCATTTACAAAATACGGATTCAGCCGACGGGCTTCGTTGGAGGTGTTGTCGAGGTACTGTTTACCAACATATTTCGACAACAGCGACACGTCGAGCCCTTTCAGGAGCGTGTACGTCAGTTGGGAGCCCGCAATTACGTTGGGCGAGAACGAGATGTCTGTTTGGCTGTACTGACGCACATCCTGCTTGCCGGTATCAAAGTTGTCGAGATACTCAGTAAACTCCCGAATCTTGTTCCGGCTGAACGTAGCATTGACGTTCCATTGCAGGGCTTTGGCCAGGCGCATACCGGCTTCCAGCTCGATACCGGCCCGGTAGCTGCGGTCGACATTGACGCGGTTGTAAGCGCCTACGTCGTTGATGCGGCCCGAAAGTACCAGCTGATCGCGGTAGTTCATGTAATACGCGTTGGCGGTGAAGGCGAACCGGTTTTGCCGCAACTTGTAGCCAGCTTCCCAGTCGTAGAGCCGTTCGGGCCGGGGGCGGCTCGTGGGCGACGATTGGGTGTAATCGTCGCGATTGGGCTCTTTGTTACCCACCGCAAACGACGCATACAGGGTGCTGCGGTCGTTCAGTTCGTAAGTCAGGCCGGCTTTGGGGTTGAAAAACGAAAGTTGCGCGGTTTGTTGCACGTTCTTCAGGTTGTTATCGAAACCCAGAAAGGTGTAATCGACGGTACGTACCTGCAAATCCGCAAACGTAGTTAACTGAGTTGATACCCGATAAAACGCCTTGGCGTAGAGGTTGAAATCGTTTTTGGTCGCGTCGTTGTCGTAATACCGCTGGCGAATGTTGCTCGTACCCGCAAACCGGGCCCAGATCACCTCGCCAAAGTGCTTGCCTTTGTATTGGTTCCAGCCCCCACCGATGTTGGCCGTCAGCCGTCCGAATCCCGTATAATCGAGGGAGAAAATACCGCCGTAAAAATCGTTGTCGAGCCACCGGCGCCGGATTAGGTCCGAACGGCTGATGACCGAGTCGCGGATGGTTACGTTCGGAATACCGTACCGGCTCAGGCGGTCGTTTTCACGGAACTGCTCATAATACCCCCGTCCTTTGGTGTAAAATGCCGAGGCATTGAGCCGCCAGTTTCGGCTCAGCTCGTGCGACGAGATCAACTGGTACTGATCCTGCTGATAGTTGTCGGTCTCGTTGTCGTACGTAAGTGAGTTAAACGTCCGATTGGTGGCGAGCAGGTTTTCAGGAACCCCATTCCAGGCCTGATAGGTTTGCTCGCGACCCGAAAATACGTTGAGCCGCACGTAGCTTTTCTTGCCGTAATACCCCCCCGATACATAAAACGATTTGAGGTCGGAGAAGGCCCGGTCGATAAACCCGTCGGATTTGATTGTCGACAGCCGGGCGTCGACCACCCAGTGATTGTTGAGTAGCCCTGTACCGGCCATCACCGTGGCTTTGCGGGTGTTGAACGACCCGCCCGACAGGTTCACCTCACCGTAGGGGTCACGTTGCAGAGCGTTGGTTTGCACGTTGAGCGTGGCCCCGAAAGCCCCGGCCCCGTTGGTGCTCGTGCCCACCCCGCGCTGAATCTGTACGCTGCTCACCGACGAGGCAAAATCGGGCATATTGACCCAAAACGTCCCCTGCGACTCGGCATCGTTGTACGGAATCCCGTTGAGAGTCACGTTGACGCGGGTTGCATCCGACCCGCGAATCCGAATGCCCGTGTAGCCCACACCGGCCCCGGCATCGGAGGTCGTGACCACCGAGGGTGTGAAGTTGAGCAGAATGGGCAAATCCTGCCCGAGGTTTAGCTTGCGTAACTCAGGTGCCGTAACAGTCGAGTACGCAATGGCCGATTTGTCGTTGGCGCGGGTGGCACTCACCACCACCTCGTCGACCACTACCTCGGTTCTGACGAGCGTAACGTCGAGTTGGGTGTTGCCGCCAACTGTTACCGTGCGGGTTTGTGGCTCGTAGCCCAGCAGTGAAATTCGGATGGTGTACGAACCGGCGGCCAGGTTGGTGAGCCGGTAGCGGCCGTCGGCATCGGCGGTGGTGCCCCGGAAGGAGCCTTCGAGCATGATGGCTGCGCCGGGCAGCGGGCTTTCCGAATCGCGGATTTGGCCCGACAGCACAGCCGTTTGGGCCATAGCGGCCAAACTAAACAACCACAGCACAAAGCCGTGGGCAAGTCGATAGGTTGTCTTTTTTTTCATCGACGACGAAAAATGGACGTACAGGTAAAGGGGCTGTTACCTACCGTGGTGAATGTATGTAAAACGATAATTGCTGCAGCCGAACACCCGTTCGCTGCTCCTGTTCCCTTCGACGGCATTACCCGCATCAGGTTCTATGGGTATAATCTCAGCCCGTTGTTTTGGGGCACCCCTGATAAGATTAGCGGGGCAAAATTACGAAGGAGGACGCTTTAGTAGGCGGTTTAGAGCGGAATAATTTGTTTCCGATACTGCGCTGGCGACATGCCTACCTCGCGCCGGAAGAGTTTCATGAAGTAAGTCAAGTTGTTAAAACCACAATCGATACTGATGTCGGCAAGGCAGCGATTGGTGGTGCGGAGCAGTTTTGAGGCCAGGGCAATGCGTTGGCTGTTGATGTAGTCGACGGGGGTCATACCAAACGTTTGTTTGAACGTCCGGTAAAAGTTGGGTTCGCTCATACACGCCTGATCGGCTAACTCCCGAATGTGCAGACTGCGGTGGAGGTGCTTGTTGATATACTGCGCGACATGGGCCAGGCGATTCACGTTGGCAAAGGTGGTTTTAGGGTTGAGAAGAAGGGTGCGGGCCTGCGTTTGCATGAGCCGGACCACCAGCTCCTGCAAAACCAGATTGGCAAAAACGTCTTTGGCCCGGTTGTTTTCCGTGAAAATGTAAATCAGTCGGGCAATGAGCTGATGAATGGGCTCGTCGTTGGTCAGAAAGAAGTTCGTTTGGCCAAATTGCCAGCCGTGCGAATTATCGACGAGCGGGGCCCGGTCGTTGAGTAGGTCGGTTACCTGCTGCACGGTATCGGGGGCGATGGCGAGCGCAAGGCATTGGGTGGGGTTGTGCATCTGGGCCTCGGGAAAGTCGATGCACATGGTTTCGTTACCCGGCACAATGACCGACTCGCCCGGCAGGAATTCAAAGGAGGGTGTTTCTGGAAGGTGCATTACCTTTTTACCCCGAATCATGCTGGCCAGTACCGGACTGCTGAATGTCAGCTCAACTTTTTCGGCAACATGGTGCGTCTCGTAGATATTCAGCTCCGCCGAATCGAGCGTGTACGACGTTCTGTTTTCGACTTCCTGTTCCAGCCGACGGGTTTGTAAATGCCGCGAAATATCAAGAGGAGAGGTCTGAACGCGTTTCATAATGGGATAACGCAAGCGTTAGGCGCAATAGAGGGCCATAGGTAGGCCATTATTACGTAGGTTCGTTGGGGTGGGCCTCAATTTAGTTATAAATTTTGTTTGCATTGTGAAGCCCGGCCCTTTTCTTCCCCAAACGCTTTTTGACCAATGGCCCGTCTGTATCAGCGCCTTTTTTGTTTTCAATAGTTTATCGCCCCGCTCTTCCTGGCCAGACTCCCAAAACTTCTTTCAAAGAGCATGAACTTTACTCGAAATTTAAATGTATATACATTAAATGTAATGACATTTAAAACAATCCATTCGCCTTCAAACGTTTAAGCACTATGAGCACCTTAATCAACGGCCTCCACCACGTAACGACTATTGCGGGCGATGCCCAGCGTAACGTCGATTTTTACACTGATATTCTTGGGCTTCGGCTGGTCAAGAAAACGATCAACTTCGATGCCCCCGACGTGTACCACTTGTACTACGGCGACGAAACCGGCTCGCCCGGCACCATTCTGACCTTTTTTCCATACGGGCGTATCCCGCGCGGGCGGAAGGGGGCTGGTCAGTTGACGTACACCGCCTTTTCGGTACCGACGGCTTCGTTGAGCTACTGGATCGACCGGCTGAACACCTACTCGATTGCCTTTGCTGGCCCGTACAAACGGTTCAATGAAACCTACATCCGGTTCGATGATTTCGACGGCATGGGTATTGAGCTGGTTGCCAACGACGATGATCTCCGCACGGGTTGGGCTACCGGCCCCGTACCGGCTCAGTTTGCTATTCGGGGGTTTCATACCGTTACGCTGAACGAAGCCAACCCCGATGCGACCATCAAGCTGCTGACTGAAAGCATGGACCACCGGCTGGTAGCCGAGGAGGCCGGGCGATTCCGGTTCGTGGCTGGGCCAAGTGTGGCAGCGGGCAGCGGGTCGGGTAGCTTTGTTGATGTGCAGCACGCGGCTGGCGAGTTGCGCGGAGCACAGGGGGCCGGGTCGGTGCACCACGTGGCCTTTGCCACCGACAATCACCAGACGCAGGTAGCTATTCGGGAACGGCTCATCGACAACGGATTTATGCCAACGGAGATTCTGGACCGGAATTATTTCAAAAGTATCTACTACCGCGAGCCGGGTGGGGTGCTGTTTGAAATCGCGACTAACCCGCCGGGGTTTGCCATCGACGAACCCGTAGCCTCACTGGGCCGCGAGCTAAAATTACCGGAGTGGTACGAGCCGCGCCGGGCTCAAATTGAGGCTGGCTTACCCCCGATTTCGGTTAAGTAAAAAACGCTCTCCCGACATGGAGACACTTACCATGATTCACAATCCGAATAATATTGTTACGGCTGGCGTACCCCTCGAAAAAGCGGGTAAAGTGATGGTGATGGTGCACGGCCGGGGCGGTTCAGCACGCGACGTCCTGTCGTTGAGTCAGTACATAGATGCGCAGGATGAGTTTGCGTTCATCGCGCCCGAAGCCCATCAGAACAGTTGGTATCCGTACTCGTTTCTACAACCTACGGAGCGCAATGAGCCGTATCTGTCGTCGGCGTTGACGACGCTCGAAATGGTCAGGGCGCGGTTGCAGTCTGATTTTAACCTGAAACCTTCGCAGATTTACTGGCTTGGGTTTTCGCAGGGTGCCTGCCTGACGCTTGAGTTTGTGGCCCGCAACCCGCAGGTGTACGGGGGCGTGTTTGGCCTGAGTGGCGGGCTGATTGGCCCTGAGGGGGCTCCGCGTGACTATGCGGGAACGCTCGACGGGACACCGGTGTTTTTAGGGTGTAGCGATACCGATTCGCACATTCCGAAGGAGCGGGTTCTGGAAACCGAAGCCGTACTGAGCCGGATGGGCGCCGAGGTAACTACTACCTTGTACCCGAATTTCGCCCACACAATTAATGAGGATGAACTGAAAACCATTAACTTGTTGCTGCGTGGGCGTTGATAAATCCCTATGATATGAGCCAGTACATGGTTGAATTTGCGCTTCCGGCCGAAATGGACGAAGAATTTGTTCAGAAAATACCGGCCCAGCGGTTGAAGGTCAACGAACTGATGGAAAGCGGCAAAATGCTTTCGTATTCGCTCTCGGCCGACCGCCAAAAGCTGTGGTGCATTTTAAAGGTAGATTCGGAGTTGGAAGTTATGGAGGTAATTGCCCAGTTTCCGCTCATCAGCTACATGGACCCAACCATCAGCGAACTGATGTTTCATAACATGGTGGCAGCCCGGATTCCATTGTTTTCGCTCAATTAGTAGCTTTTGCCTTGTGGGGTTTGTGTTGACTGGAACCGGTAAAAACCGGTACTGGTCAGCGCAAAACCTCTTTCTTTTTGGGATTACTCCGCCAGTAGTACCTCCTGCGCGGCTCGCTCGCCGGAGCGGACGGCCCCGTCCATATAGCCATTCCAGATGTCGGCGGTTTCGGTACCAGCCCAGTGAACCCGACCGACGGGCTCGCGTAGAGCCGGGCCGTATTGAGTCCAGACCCTTGGCCCAAACAAACCGGCATAACAGCCCCGGCTCCATTCTTCATTCACAAAGCTGTGGTCGAGGTAACGTTCGGGTTTGGCGGCTTCGGCCCCAAACAGAGTAGTAAACGACGCCAATGCCGACGCCTGCCGCTCGGCCTCGCTTAGTTGCCCAAACGCCCGCGCCTGATTCCCGAGCACAAATCCCATCAGAATACCCCGGTTACCGTCGGCTGGTGAATTGTCGAATGTGACGGTAATATGCCCTTCGGGTGTAGCGGCCAGACCATTTAGCCCCTGTTCGCGCCAGAAGGGCCGTTGGTAGAAGGCGTAGCATTTCCAGACAACGCCCATCGGTACGTTTTGCTGGAGTTGTACCCGCTTAGGGGGTAAGGCGGGTGTAAACCGGATTTCGCCCGCCAATACAGGCGGAATCGCCACAATAACGCGCCGGGCTGTATGTTCGACGCCGGGACCGCTTACCCGAACGCCCAGTTCGGTTTGGTCGATTTGCTGTACGGGCGCGTTCAGACGGATGTGCCCGTGTAGTTCGGCGGCCATTTGATCGGCTATGCGTTGGGAGCCACCCACAAACCGTTCTTCCTGCGCCCCGTTTTTTACGTTCATTAGCGTGTCCAGATCGCGGCCCGATTTGATATAGAACAAGGTGTGCAACATGGAAATATCGGTTGGGTCGGCGGCCCAGATAGCCTCAGCGGCAATTTTCAGGAACTGCCGGGCAGTTCGGTACCCTACGTGTTGTTGCATCCAGTCGGCCAGCGTGATGGCGTCGAGCTGTTGCGCGTTGGGCGAGGCCCAGGGGCGTTCCAGGTCGATGGTTTGCGCCAGTTTATTCAGCTTTTTGATGTGCCAGTCGAGACTCAGTAGCGACAGCAGGGGTAGGGGCGGAATAAGACCTTTATAACGCTTCACCTTACCCCGAAACAGTTGTGTGCTTTTGCCTTCGTTATATGTCTGGTAGGTTTCAACGCCGTACTCCCGCGCCAGGGCGTACATCCGATCCTGCGTAGGCCCAACCCAGGCCGCTCCCAGATCAACGTACGACCCGTCGTCGAAATGGCGCGTCCAGACCCGGCCACCGATTCGGTCGCGGGCTTCGAGAACCAACACGGTTTTGCCCGCCCGGTGCAGGTTACGGGCGGCTGTCAGGCCAGCATAGCCAGCCCCTACGATCAGGACGTCGTAGTTGGATTGGGTTTCGGTAGGCATTGATTTGGGTGGTTTAGGGCTTGTAAGATAGGTCTTTAAATAAAGAAAGGGCTTTGTGAAGTGTGTAGAGATGTCATCTTGTTTGAAAAGATGACATCTCTACACACTTCACAAAGCCCTCGATGCTAAAACCGGCCTAACGATTAGTTTACAACAGCGTCAATAATCCAGGTGACAATCGACACCACAATGCTAAACAACAAAGCGGCAAAGAAGCCGCTGACGTCGAAGCCGGCCACTAACGAGTCGGCCAGATACACCATAATAACGTTGATGACGAGGTAGAACAAACCCAGCGTCAGAATGGTGATGGGGATGGTGAGTAGTACCAGAATCGGTTTCAGAAACGCGTTGAGCAAGCCCAGTACGATAGCCACGATGATGGCGGCCCCGAAACCATTGACCGTGATGCCCGGAATGAACTGACTGGCGATATACACCGCCACAGCGCTGATCAGAATGCGAATGATGAGTCCCATTTTTCAGTTTTACAGTTTGTATTTTTCAGGTCGCAGCCAGCCGTTCGGAGAGTCGCCCCCTTACGAATGATAACAACCCGAGCGCGAAAGATAGGATTTGAAACCTATTTTCCGGCGTGACGGCCCTGTAAAATCGTGATAACCTCGTCGAGGTCGATGTTTTTCTGTTCGAGCAACACCAGAAAGTGGAACAGCAAATCGGCGGCTTCGCCCCGAAACAGGTCGTCGTTATTGTCTTTGGCTTCGATCACCAGTTCAACGGCTTCTTCGCCAACCTTTTGCGCAATTTTATTGACCCCCCGGTTGAACAGCGATGTGGTGTACGATTTTTCGGTAGGGTTTACGCGTCGGTCGTGAATAATGCCTTGCAGGTAGTTCAGAAACTGCCCTTTTCCTCCGTTTACTTCATCGAAACAGGTATCGGCGCCGGTATGGCAGGTTGGGCCCGCAGGCGATGCCTTAATGAGCAAGGTGTCACCGTCGCAGTCGATCAGGATCTGCCGAACGTGCAGAAAGTTGTTAGACGTTTCACCCTTGGTCCAGAGCCGACCTTTGCTCCGGCTGAAAAACGTAACCACGCCCTCGGCCTGTGTTTTGTGGTAGGCTTCCTCATTCATGTAGCCCACCATGAGCACTTTGCCGGTTTGTTCGTCCTGCACAACGGCGGGGACGAGGCCGTCGGGCGATTTGCTGAAATCAATCGTTGTCATACAATTCGTTTGCTTGAAAGACGCCTAATTCGTCAGGCGCATCGGAATACCCTGTTGGGCTAAGTACTGCTTGAGTTCGGGAATATCGATCTCTTTGAAGTGAAAAATACTGGCTGCCAGCCCGGCATCGGCTTTGCCGGTGGTAAAAACATCTACAAAATGGTCCATAGTGCCCGCCCCTCCCGACGCAATAACCGGAATGTGGGCCGCCCCCGATACGGCCGCCGTCAGTTCGAGGGCAAAGCCCGCTTTGGTACCGTCGGTATCCATCGAGGTGAGCAAAATTTCGCCAGCGCCCCGGTTCTCCACTTCTTTAGCCCATTCGAGCGTGCGCAGGTGGGTGGGTTTGCGGCCCCCGTGCGTATGTACGATGTGTTGTCTTGGCGATGACATCTCGTTTGAAGCGGTATCATCGCTGGCAGGAATCCAGCGCGTGTCGATAGCCACCACAATACACTGACTGCCAAATTCAAGGGCCAGCTGATCGATCAGGGCGGGGTTGCGCACGGCCGAGGAGTTGATTGAAACCTTATCGGCACCGGCGTTGAGCAGCGCCGATACATCGGCCACCGACGAAATACCTCCGCCCACCGTAAACGGGATATTGACGGCATGGGCTACCCGCCGGACAAGCTCAATCAGGGTTTTGCGCTCGTCGACAGTGGCCGTGATGTCCAGAAAAACAAGTTCGTCGGCCCCTTGACGGGCGTAGATAGCCCCCAACTCTACGGGATCACCGGCATCGCGCAGGTTTACGAAATTGGTGCCTTTTACGGTACGCCCGTCTTTGATATCAAGACAGGGAATAATACGTTTCGTTAGCATTAGTAGCTGGTAAATAATTTACGGTGCATGTACCAGTGGGGTTCTTCGGGATTGACGAAGCCAAACTGACGGTAAAGGCCTTGTGCGTCCTGTGTGACCAGAATCCACCGACGTAGCCCCTGTAATTCGGGGTATTCGGTGATGTACTGAACCAGTTTTTTCGAAAGGCCCCGGCCCCGGTGGCTCTCCACCACAAATACGTCGGACAGGTACGCTACCGTGGTGTAGTCGGTTACGACGCGGGCGAACCCAACCTGCTGTCCATCGGGTGCGTAGACCCCAAAACAAAGCGAGTGTGCCATCGCTTTTTCCACTTTTTCGAGTGGGATATTCTGCGCCCAGTACGATTCTCGACTCAAAAACCCGTGAATCACGTTCAGGTCGAGCCGGGATTTGTCGGTGCTGATGGTGTAGTTTTCGGTCATGTGGTATAAACGGGTTTAGGCTGATTGATGCGTCGGCAGATTTCTGGTGGGTTTTTAACGAGAGAAAATACCTGCTTCAATATCGACACTACCTGCTGAAGCTCAATTACTTTAGTTCGGACTCTTCCGTACCCGGCCGGGCAATGGTATTTGTACGTTCGATGGCCCTCGGCCGAGAAAATGTCGAAACGGTAGCTGACTCCGTCGCCAATGATTACGTAATTCTCTGTGCTCTTTGGGGCTTTTATTGTTACCTCGCCTTCCTTGTCGACATGCACAGTTGTGGTGGTCGAAGCTGGTTTGGATGGAGGAAAAATCTGGCCTCGAAGCGCCGACTGATCGGGTAAAGTCAGCAGCCCGTCAGACACTAACTGATTCCAGATAGCCTGGTCTATTCTTTTTCTGTGTTTTAAACGCTCAGAACTTTTGAAACGATTTTGTGCCCAATTCAGCGAATAATCGGACAGAAATAAGCCTGCATCGGTTCGGTCGAGCACGTAAAGCTTCTGGGCGTCGCCGTAGGCCAGGCTTACTTTAGTCCAGATGAGCACCTGATAGTTGCCCGGTTTCAGCACCAGAGTTTTTACACCGGCTTTTTGGGCCAACGCATCAAACCGAGCCTGTACCTGCGTGGAGTCTTCCGGGGCAGCACAGGCGGGCCAGTAAACCAACCAGAAAAGGAGTAGCACGATGCGGCTCATACGGCAAAGCTAACTATTCAGTGCCATCAACTCTTTCAAGGTCACGCGACCTTCGTAAATGGCCTTGCCTACAATCACCCCGAAGAGGTTCATTTCGGCCAGTTTTTCAATATCGCCCATGTTGGCAACGCCCCCGCTGGCAATAATCTGCAAATCGGCCGACCGCTCCTGTAGGTTACGGTACAAATCGAACGAGGGACCCTGCAACAGCCCGTCTTTGGCCACATCGGTGCTGATTACGTACCGGATGCCTTTTTCGAGGTACTTCTCCACGAAGTCGTACACCCATACATCGGTGCCTTCTTCCCAACCACTCACGGCGATTTTCTCGTTTTTGGCGTCGGCACCCAGGATAATGGCCTCGGGGCCGTATTGAGTAAGCCAACGCTCAAACAAGTCGGGATTTTTGACCGCTATACTGCCTCCGGTAACCTGCTTCGCGCCCGATTCAAACACCGTCCGCAGGTCGTCGTCTGACTGCACCCCGCCCCCAAAGTCGATATGAAGTCGGGTTTTGGTCGCAATCAGTTCGAGTACTTTCCAGTTGATAACGCGCTTTTGTTTGGCCCCGTCCAGGTCTACCAGATGCAGCCGGGTCAGGCCCGCGTCTTCAAACTGCTGGGCTACCTCAAGCGGGCGGGCGTTGTATTCTTTTTTCTGGTTGTAGTCGCCCTGCGTAAGCCGAACGGCCTTGCCGTCGATCAGGTCAATTGCGGGAATAATGTGCATAAACGGTATTGGGTAGGCGGCTCCGTTGCCACAACGGAGCCGCCTACCCGGTTAAAGCGAACGATTCAAAAAGTTTTCGAGCACGCGCTGCCCCACGTTCCCACTGATTTCGGCGTGAAACTGGGCCGCGTAAAAGTTGTCTTTCTGTAGCATGGCGCTGAACGGCCGCCCGTATTCGCACACGGCCACAGTTTCGGGGCACACGTCGGCCGCGTAGCTGTGTACGAAATACATGTAGGCGTTATCGGGCAGGCCGTTGGTGAGTGGCCCGCGCAATTGGTTGATGTTGTTCCAGCCCATGTGCGGCACTTTGAGGCCATCGGCCGCGGGCAGTCGGCGTACATCAATATCGAAAATGCCCATGCAGGTCGTGTTGTTCTCTTCAGAATGCCGACACATTAGCTGCATGCCGATACACGTGCCCAGCACAGGTTGTTTCAGCGACGGAATCAGGCGGTCGAGGCCGCGTTCGCGCAGGTACGCCATAGCGGTACTGGCTTCGCCCACGCCGGGAAAAATAACCTTGTCGGCCGACCGGATTTCGGCTTCGTCGTCGGTCAGGAGGTAGCTCGCACCGATTCGGTCGAGGGCGTACATCACCGACTGAACGTTGCCTGCATTGTATTTGATAATGACGGTTTTCATATTGTACCAATCAAAAAGCCCGGCTCTGGGTGCAGAACCGGGCTCTTGTGTATTGTGTGTGTTGCCAATTTCTTGCAAAAGCACAAAACAAACCGCATCGTTCTGCCTTAGGGGCAAATCGAATGATGGTGGTGATGTACTGTCTTTGTGCTGAACATGGTACAAAGATACAAGATGGCTACCATTTTGCCACCAACTCATCGAACCGTTGCAACAAAAACCGCGATTTGGGGCCTACCTGCCCGTCACCAATGGTGAGGTCGCCGACCTGTACAATAGGCAGCACCCGTTTGGTTGAGCTGGTAGTGAAGGCCTCGTCGGCATCCTGCAACTCCGAAAGCAATACCGGTCGTTCGTGCACAACAAAGTCGGGTTTAGCCAGTTCGATTACAGTTCGGCGGGTGATACCCCGCAGAATGTGCCGATTGGGTGTAACAAGTGTGTTGCCTTTCACCAGAAAAAAGTTGCTCCGGCTCAACTCGCTGATTTCACCGTCTTTGTGGTAGAGCAAGTCCGACGCTCCGGCCGCCCGAATATCCAGGGCTTTCAGGATGACTCGTTTGTAATCGGTGCTTTTAATCTCGGCCATATCCCGCACGTATTCGTCGAGCATCACCCGGATGCCCGCTTCGTATTGCACGCCCGGCACCGGGTGAATATCCTCGGTCATGATGAGCAGGTTGGGTTGCCCGATACTGATGCTGTCGGCCGAGTAGCCACCCGTCAGCACAAACCGAAAAGCCACATCGGCCCCACCGGCCCGACCAATGAGGTCCATCACCACAGCGTACGTCTCGTCTTTGCTCATGGGTAGAGGCAGACGCAGACCCGCAGCCGAATTCTGAAACCGCTCCCAGTACCAGTCCCACTGGAAAGGTCGACCGTTGTAAGTCAGGAAATAGTCGAACAGGCCGTAGCCGCGCAATAAACTCAGATCGGTGATTCCGATGTTCAGTTCATCGACAGGTCGGACGGTGCCGTTCAGATATCCGTAGTGCATACCGAAAACGATAAACGCTTTTCTAAGACAACTTCTTGTATTTGATGCGCTTCGGGGTGGCATCGGTGCCGAGCCGCTTGCGCCGGTTTTCTTCGTATTCGGAGAAGTTACCCTCAAACCAGTAGACCTGCGAATCGCCCTCAAACGCCAGAATGTGCGTAGCTACCCGGTCGAGGAACCAGCGGTCGTGGCTGATGACTACCGCGCAACCTGCGAAGTTTTCCAGACCTTCTTCCAACGCCCGGAGGGTGTTCACGTCCAGGTCGTTGGTCGGTTCGTCGAGCAGCAGCAGGTTACCACCTTCTTTGAGAGCAATAGCGAGGTGTACGCGGTTGCGCTCACCGCCCGAAAGCGTACCCACTTTTTTCTCCTGATCCGAACCGGCAAAGTTGAACCGGCTGCAATATGCCCGGGCGTTGGACTGTTTCCCGCCGAGCATAATCCACTCGTTGCCTTCCGAAATCGTCTGGAACACGGTTTTGTCGGGGTCAAGGCCGTCGTGCTCCTGATCTACGTAAGCTAGTTTTACGGTCTCGCCCACCTCAAACGTACCCGCATCGGGTTTGAGCTGACCTGTAATCAGCTTGAACAACGTAGTCTTACCCGCACCGTTGGGCCCAATGATGCCCACAATACCCGCTTGCGGCAACGTAAAGTCGAGGTTTTCGTACAACAGCTTGTCGCCAAACGCCTTGGCCACACCATGTGCTTCAATAACCTTGGCACCGAGCCGGGGTCCGGGTGGAATAAAAATTTCGAGCTTCTGTTCGCGTTGTTGGGCGTCTTCGCTGAGGAGTTTTTCGTACGCACCCAAACGTGCTTTCGACTTGGCCTGCCGCGCCTTGGGGGCCATTCGAACCCATTCCAATTCGCGCTGAAGCGTCTTTTGACGTTTCGATTCGGTTTTTTCTTCTTTGGCCAGTCGTTGCTCTTTCTGTTCCAGCCACGACGAATAATTGCCTTTCCAGGGAATACCCTCGCCCCGGTCGAGTTCGAGAATCCAGCCGGCCACGTTATCGAGGAAGTAGCGGTCGTGGGTTACGGCAATCACCGTACCCTTGTACTGCCGCAGGTGTTCTTCCAGCCACAATACCGACTCGGCATCGAGGTGGTTGGTGGGTTCGTCGAGGAGCAACACGTCGGGCTCCTGCAACAGCAGGCGGCAGAGGGCCACCCGGCGCTTTTCGCCCCCCGAAAGGGTGCTGATAAGTGCGTCGGAAGGGGGCGTTCGGAGGGCATCCATGGCGCGTTCGAGCCGGGCGTCAAGTTCCCAGGCGTTGTAGTGGTCGAGCTTCTCCTGCACCTCGCCCTGACGGGCAATGAGTTTGTCGAAATCAGCGTCGGGGTCCCCGAAGGCTTCGTTGATCTGATCAAACTCTTTCAGCAGGTCGACAATGGGCTGAACGCCCTCTTCCACAACTTCTTTCACGGTTTTGTTTGGGTCGAGTTGTGGCTCTTGCTCGAGCATTCCGACCGAATAACCGGGCGAAAAAACGACTTCGCCATTGTAGTTCTTGTCGATGCCGGCAATGATGCGCAACAAGGTAGATTTACCCGATCCGTTGAGTCCCAAAACGCCGATTTTCGCGCCGTAAAAGAAGGAAAGGTATATGTTTTTTAGGATTTGTCGGTTAGGCGGAATAATTTTACTCACGCCCGCCATCGAGAAGATAATGGTTTCCTGACTCATTATATGTACTGCCGTTTCGGCGGTCTGATTTGTGGTTGGCAAATATCAAACAATTAACCCTAAGCGCAGCTTTAATTTGCTGGAAAAATGGAAAACGCTTCACTGGTAGATGAATACGGTTACGTCGCAGACGGAAAGGTATTTTTGAAAGGCTACCTCCACTACCCGGATCGCCAAATTGGCGAAGTAAAAAGAACCGAGCAGGAAGCACTCGACTACTTTAAGAACCGCTTCGTTATTGCCCAAAACAAAGTTGCTCAGCTCGAACAAGAAATCGAAGAGGCTCAGAACAAAGGGTCGTATCTGACTAAACTGGTGCAGCTGCGTAAAAAGTTGACCACCTTTGATGCCATCGGTGATTTTATCCCGCTGCTCGACCGGCTCGATGCGCAGGAGTTGGTACTGACCGATCTGATTAAACACAATCAGCTTAAAAACCTCGAAATTAAGCGGGCGCTTATTGCTGAGGCTGAAGCCATTGTGGGTAGCGACGACTGGAAAACTACGGCCGACGCCCTGCAGGAGATCAAAATGAAGTGGATCAAAACGGGGCCGGTAGACAAGTTGCTCGATGAAGAAATAGAGGGCACCTTTACGGGCTTGCTGGATAGCTTCTTTCAGCGTCGTCGGGATTTCTTCAATGAGCAGAACAAGGTTATTCAGGAGCGTCTGGATCAGTACGATGCCCTGATCCGGGAAGCTTTCAAACTCTCGCGTAGCCACAACATCGAAGAAGCCTACGGTGAAGTACGTCGGCTCAACAATGCTTGGAAAGCCGTTGGTGAGGTGCCCATCAAGAAAAGCGGTAAACTCTACAAGCAATTCAAGAAGGCCACCACAATTATTTATACGAAGTACAACGAAGCCAAAGGTATCGTTGTGGTTCCGAAGATAGACCCACGTGTTGAAGCGCAGATGAAGATGACTGAGGAGGCCGAGCGGCTCTCGAAACAGTCTGACATTTTTGCGGCTGCCGAGCGTGCTAAGGTGCTGCTTAATAGCTGGAAAGAAATCAAGGTTCCGTTTAAGTTGCAGGACAAGTCGATCAACGAGCGTTTCCGGGCGGCCTGCGACAAAATTTTTGAATTAAGCTACCTCGGGCGTGTGCTGACGCGGAAGTATCCGGCCTTTGAAATGAAGAGCGAATCGGAACAGCTGCGTACTAAAATCCGGGAGATGGAATACTTGGTTCGTCGCGAAAAAAGCGATCTGCAGATTGCCTTGCAGGATGCCGATAGCCTCAACCCCGACAACCCCGAAGACAAGCAGATTCTAAATAAGATTAACACCCAAAAGCGGAAGATCGCTATGAAAGAACTCATTCTACGAGAGTTCAACAAGCGGTTGGAAACAATTGAATATTAATAAATAGTAGGTAAACGTACGAAGCGAGGACGGGGTGGCCCCGTCCTCGCTTCGTACGTTTACCGCCTTCATACAGTATGACGCTCCGCGAAGCACAAGATACGGTCGATCACTGGATCAAAACGGTGGGGGTTCGCTACTTTGGCGAGCTGACTAACATGGCCATTCTGACCGAAGAGGTCGGCGAATTGGCCCGTATTATAGCCCGGCGCTACGGTGAGCAGTCCGAGAAAGAGTCGGATAAAAACCGCGACCTTGGCGACGAAATGGCTGATGTTCTTTGGGTGCTGATGTGTTTGGCCAACCAAACCGGTGTAGACCTGACCGAAGCACTTCACAAGAATATGGAAAAGAAAAATATCCGCGACGCCACCCGGCACAAGGAGAACCCGAAGCTACAATAACGGCTAAAACTGAGTGTTTATACCGATCATGGGCCAGAATCCGAAGCGGGTTGGGGTATGATTGCGGTAGTTTGATATTTCGAGGTGCAAGCCGGTAGTCCCCAAAAGCCTGTACGAAAAAGCTACGTTGTATTTGACGCGAAGGTTGGAGGATTCGGCTCCTGGCGGGCCTGTGCGCCAGCCGTAGCCAAGGCCGCTACCCAGCAGTACAGTGGTCCTGTTTTGTTGATAACAGTAACCTACACGTGGCCCAATTACCGATTCAGTAATGGTTGGAACGCCCCGGCGGACGTAGGTAGTAAAGGCCCCAATTGTAAAACCTCGCTCACTATTTTTCAGACGATAGTCATAAGCCAAACTGGCCATGTAGAAGGGGTTACGGCCTTCCAACTCAAGATGAAGTGGATAAATACCTAATGCCAGCTGTTGTCTTGGTACGTATTGACCAACAGATAGATGTGGTAATTGAGCGCATAAAACCATTAGCGTGATTATCGTAATGAGTTTGTGCGGCACCCTCATTCTTAGGTAAATGGCTAATACTGGTTTGAACTGCTGAGCCAGAACAGGTAGTCGGTATTTCATGTAATGGTTGGATATCAAGACCTGGAAATGGATACTATTAGCACATAGCGAAATAGACAAATAAACAACTAGTGACATGCCATTGTTTGCGGATACAGAATTGGTGATCTGGAGTTTGCCGGAACTTAACAGACCCACAACCATCTTTCCCAAATGAGGGAACGGTTTGTTTGAGCCAAAAGCCGAACAAACCGTTCCCTCACCCATTATAAACGCATAAGTCGTAGTCCACAAAACCAACTCTACCTTGGCCTCCTTACTCACAATTGTTCCGGCCGAACAGGCCGTGTCGGTTATTCAATCCGGCAACCGGGTATTTGTACACAGTGTTGCGCAAACCCCTCATGCTCTGATCAATGCAATGGTGGCGCAGGCCGACCGGCTGCGCGATGTCGAAATTTGCCATATCCATACCGAAGGCCCTCTGCCTTACCTCGACGCTAACCTGCAACAAAGCTTTAAGCCCAATTCCTTTTTTATTGGGGCCAATATGCGCAAGCAACTGGCACAGGGAATTGGCGATTATGTGCCGGTGTTTCTGAGCGAGGTGCCGCTGTTGTTTTCGCGTCGGATTCTGCCGGTCGATGTCGCCTTGATTCAGGTTTCACCCCCCGATCAGCACGGGTACTGTTCGCTCGGCCCCTCGGTAGATGTGTCGCTGTCGGCTATTCGGGCGGCCAAGTATGTCATTGCGCAGGTGAACCCCCGCGTACCCCGCACCCACGGCGATGGGATGATTCCGGCGTCGATGATTCATGCTGCCATTGAGGTCGATGAGCCAATCTATGAAGTTCACCCCGGCACGATTGACCAAACCGACCACAAAATTGGGCGGCATGTAGCCAGTTTGGTGGAAGACGGCGCTACGCTGCAACTCGGTATCGGGGGTATTCCGAACGCAACCTTAGCCGAGCTGATTTACCACAAAGGGTTGGGTATCCATACCGAAATGTTCTCCGACGGGGTTATTGACCTGGTTGAGCGGGGCGTTATTACGGGCGAACACAAAGCAGTATTGCCGCACCGGATTGTATCGAGCTTTGTGATGGGAACGCAGCGGGTGTACGATTTTATCAATGATAACCCGGCTGTGGTGATGAAACAGGCTAATTACACCAACGATACGGTCAATATCCGGCGTAACCCCAAAATGACCGCCATCAACAGTGCCATTGAAGTGGACCTGACCGGTCAGGTGTGTGCCGATACCATCGGAACCATGCAATACTCAGGCGTGGGCGGGCAGATGGATTTTGTACGGGGGGCGTCGCTGTCGGAAGGGGGCAAACCTATTATTGCCCTGCCCTCAGTCACGAGTAAAGGACTCAGTAAGATTGTGCCATTTTTGAAAGAAGGGGCGGGCGTGACCACCACCCGCGCACACGTACACTACATTGTGACCGAGTACGGTATTGCCAATCTGTATGGGCAAAACCTGCGGCAACGGGCGCGGGCGCTCATTCAGATTGCCCACCCTGACCATCGCGAAGAACTCGAACGACAGGCGTACGCCCGTTTCGGAAGTGTGTAGAGAAGGGGGGAGGAAAGAAAAAGGGAGGCAGGAAAAAAGCAGAAGGGAGGAAAGGAGAAAGGCACGCTTGCGAACCTTCTCCCTTCCTCCCTTCTGCTTTTCCTCCTCTTTACATATTAATAGCCCGGTTGCCGGTAGCGGCCAAACAAGCCTCTTTGAACGCTTCTGTGTAGGTCGGGTGGGCGTGCGACATGCGCGAGATGTCTTCGGCTGAGGCCCGGTATTCGAGAGCCACTACGGCTTCGGCAATCATGTCGGCGGCACGGGGCCCGATGATATGAACGCCCAGAATCTCGTCGGTTTCTTTGTCGGCCAGCACTTTTACCAATCCATCGATGTCCATACTGGCGCGGGCGCGGCCCAACGCTTTGAACGGAAACGAACCGGTCTTGTACGATTTGCCCAACTCCTTCAGTTCTTCTTCGGTGTAGCCCACAGCGGCCACCTCAGGCCAGGTGTACACCACGTTCGGGATGAGCCGGTAGTGAATGTGGGGTTTCTGGCCAGCAATGGTTTCGGCAATAAACACGCCTTCTTCTTCCGCTTTGTGGGCCAGCATGGCACCCCGAATCACGTCGCCCAGAGCGAAGATGTGCGGAACCGCCGTGCGGAGGTTATCGTCGACGTCAATCTTGCCCCGGTTATCGGTTTTCAGACCAGCTGCTTCCAGGTTCAGACCCTCAGTGTAGGGCTTCCGGCCTACCGAAACAAGGCAATAGTCGCCCGTAAGCGTCATTTGCTCACCCTTTGGCGTGTCAATATTTACCGTTACTTCATCGCCGTTGCGGACTACCGACGTTACCTTGTGGTTGAAATAGAAATCGGCGCCCAGTTTTTTAACGGCCTTTTGCAGTTCCTTACCCATGGTTTTGTCCATTGTCGGGATCATGGAATCAGCAAACTCGACAAACGACACTTTCGCGCCCAAACGGGCGTACACCGAACCCAGCTCGGCCCCGATTACACCTGCCCCGATAATGATCAGGTGCTTGGGAACCTCGCTCAGTTTGAGGGCTTCGGTTGAGGTGATAACCCGCTCTTTGTCGAGGGGCATCGAGGGGAATGCCATAGGCTTTGAACCGGTCGAGACGACGATGTTCTTGCCTTTGATGGTTTCTTCGCCCCCTTCGTTCTTGGCAATTTTAACGGTGTTAGCGTCAACAAATGAGCCCAGGCCGAAGTACGTGTCGATCTTGTTTTTCTTCATCAGAAAAACGATACCCTTCGTGGTCTGATCAACAACCTCCTGCTTGCGCTTGATCATCTGCCCCAGGTCAACGGCCAGGTTATCGAGCTTAATACCGTGTTCGGCAAAGGTATGGCTGGCGTTGTAGTAGTGCTCCGATGAGTCGAGCAGGGCCTTCGATGGAATACAGCCAACGTTGAGGCAGGTGCCGCCGAGGGTGTTGTATTTTTCAATAATGGCCGTTTTGAGGCCCAATTGAGCACAACGAATAGCGCCCGTGTAACCACCCGGTCCGGCGCCGATAAAGATAACGTCGTATTCTTGCATAGGGTAATAGTCGTATGTTCGATGGCCTCTCCGTAAGTGGGAAACCATTCATTTATAAAGCGTTCGCGGGGCGAATTTCGTTCAGATTTTGATTCTTCCCGGCACAATGGCGCATTTTTGTTGGCGAATGGCACTTTGGTTAAGGTGAGTATATAACCAGAGCGGCTATTTGGGCGTTAGAACAAATGAAATGATACCACAACATCTACGCTGTTCTTCCCGAATTTTTTTGTTTCTGTTCTGGCTTACTGTGGTTGGTTCTCAGGCGAATGCTCAGGTTGTGAAACCACATACGCTGCTGGGCCGGTATCTGGGCAAATTTACCAACGATACCACCGCGCCCGAAAAGCCCCGGTTTCTGGTGTACCCAACGGCTACCTACGCACCCGAAACCAGCCTTGAATTGGGTATATCAACCCTGTACCTGTACCACGCCCGGGGCGACTATAAAACCAACCGACTGAGCGAGATAAACGCCTTTACGTTTGTGACCTTGCGCGGTCAGTACGGGTTCAATATCGACAATGCCCTGTACGGCCACCGTGACCGCTGGCTATTTATTGGCCGTACGCGCCTGCAACGGTTTCCGCTGCTGTATTATGGCATTGGCAAAGACGCTTATCCGGCAGCACCGGCTACGGTCGATGCGCTCTCGATTCAGATTCGGCAGCGGGCCCTCAAAGGGATTGGTAAAAACCTGTTTACGGGCCTACAGGTCGATTATCAGGCCCTGAGCCGGGTGTCGTTCGACCAGCCCGACAGAAACCCGTTTCCGTTGCCTACGGGTGCCAGGGGCTCGGCCAACCTCGGTTTGGGGGCGGGCGTAGTGTACGATAGTCGCCAAAATGCGCTCAACGCCCGCCGGGGTTTCTTCGGCGAACTGGCCTTCCTCGATTACAACCCGGCCTGGGGGAGCACCTTCCGGTTTCAGAATACCAACTTCGACCTGCGTTACTACCGGACTATTAACAAAACGCAGGTCTTGGCCTGGCAGGGGTTTGGGCAGTTTATGTCGGGTACAGTGCCGTTCAATCAGCTGGCCCTGCTTGGGAGCGAAACCATTATGCGGGGATACTACCCCGGCCGTTTCCGCGACCGGGCGCATGTGGCTACCCAGCTGGAATACCGGTTCTTGCCGTTTCCGTTCAGCAAGCGGCTGGGGGGAGCGGTTTTTGCGAGCGTGGGCACCGTAGCACCCACACCCGCGCAATTGGATGTACGAAAGCTGTTGCCTGCTGGCGGGGCCGGGTTACGTTACTTCCTGTTCCCGAAAAAAGACATCTTCCTGCGCTTCGACGTGGGTTTCACCCGCGAGGGGCCAGGGTTTTATGTGTTTACGGGAGAGGCTTTTTGAGATAACAACTCCAGAATCGGCTGGGCAACGTGCTCTGGGTGAAAATACAGGCTGAAATGGTCGCCGGGTACCTCAGCAAAGGGCTCGTCGGGCGGGAACACGATACTGTCGGGGCGGGCATGAATGCGGAGGTCAGGCTGTACCGTAAGTGGCGGCACCGTGCCGAACAGAGTCATCTGCTGCTGGTACACATAAGTCCGTTCCTGGAGCCGACCCCCATCAACGAGTTGGTTATACAGGGCTCTGGACTCGGCAAACGGGTACTGCTTCTTGAAGAACGCCATCAGCCAGCTGCTTTGTGTAATGCCCCCGAAGAGCATCAGGCGTAGCAGCCGGAGGTTCGTAACCGGAAAATTGATCTTTTTCTGATTCGTCCAGGAGCCAAGCTGCACCGTTGTGGCTCCGGTCAGTTGCTTAATATTGACAGCAATCCAGCCGCCCATCGAGTGGCCAATCAGCACATCGTCGGCCGTAATCTCGTAGTAGTCGGTGAGGTACTGCGCCAGTTGCCGGGCGTTGATCGGCCCCTTAGGTTGCCAGCGGGCAAACTCGTCTTTTAGGTCGACGGGTACAAAGTAGGCGGGCATGAGCAGGGGAGCCAGGTGATCAAAAATACCCGGATCTTCGAGGTAGCCGTGAATCAGAATCAGACGTTTCATGGAATAAGGATTTGGGTTGGGCAAGATTGTTGTGGGTAGAGGAGGAGCCCCCGGCAGGCTAAACTACGCATTTTGGCGAATGGGTCGGTAATTGAACGGCTGGGTTCGGGGTAAATAGAGGCCTTTTTGGGCAGGTGTACCCCTAAAAAGAACACGGCTGGCATACGTTTTGCCCTCGTCAGTCTGTTATATTTGTTGTGAACGAACGAGTTAGCTAACGCGACTAAAGTATGAAAACGCTTCTTACATTCCTGTTAACCGTATGCATCGGCATTGCCGGTGTTGGCTTTACCACGGCGATCAAGGAACCTAAACCCGGTGATAAAAAAATTAAGTGGATGACCATTCAGGAGGCTTTTGCCGCTACGCAGAAGAAGCCGAAGAAAATATTTGTGGACGTGTACACCGATTGGTGCGGCTGGTGTAAGGTGATGGACCGGAATACGTTTACTAATCCGTATATCGTCGACTTCATGAACGAGAATTACTACTCTGTAAAGCTCGATGCCGAAGGCAAAGAAGATATTACGCTCGGGGGCCGTACGTACAAGTCGCTGGGGAATGTGCACGAGTTGGCTGCGGCTATGTTGCAGGGTAAAATGAGCTACCCGACTACCGTGTATCTGAACGAAAAAATGGAACTGATTCAGCCGGTGCCAGGCTATCTGGAGCCCCGTATGTTTCATCAGATCACGACCTACTTTGCTGGTAATTTCCACACCAAAGAGTCGTTCGATCAGTATAAAGTGGGTACCTACGTGAAAGAGTTTCAGGCTAAACTGCCCAACCCGTCGGCAGGGCAGTAGGTAGATATTCGTTTGATCGATAGTTATTTAGGGCTATTGTACACCATCCGCTCCAACATCTGGAGCGGATTTTTTTGTTTTTAGTCGGATATATAGTTTTCTTATATATATTTGATACAAGAATTAAGCACTATGGAACCATCAGCCAATGAATTTTTGCGGGGAACGCTCAAAACGATTGTCCTGAAATTATTGGCCGAGCAGGGGAGAATGTACGGCTACGAGATTACGCAGGCCGTGAAGGAGCGTACCCGGGGGCAAATCACCCTCACGTTTGGGGCCCTGTACCCTGTTTTGCACAAACTCGAACAGGAGGGGCTGCTCGTTACGGAGTCGCAGGAAGTTGAGGGGCGGTTGCGCAAGTACTACTCGCTTACGCCCGGTGGCAGCCAGGTGGCTGTGCAAAAAGTATCTGATTTCGAACAATTTATGGAGGCTATGCGCATATTGCTGTTGCCTCCCCCTTCGTTAGCACCCGGCATGTAATCCACTTCAATCCTGTATAGTATGCAAAAGCTCTCGACTGCCCAGATCAAACAATTGCACGACCACCTAATCCGGCAAGGGGCTTCCGACGCCCTGCTGTACGAACTGCTCGATCACCTTATTTGTGAAGTAGAACACTATATGTGGATTGGGTTGCCCTTCGAGGCCGCTCTTGACAAAGTGCTGCTCGAAGCCAGCCATACGGCCGTGCATTACCTCAACCAAACGTACCAAACGGCTATGGACGCCGATGCCATGCGGGGGGCTACCCTCGATGACATCGTGTTTGAGTTCCGTAACAAGTATTACGGTGCGTACGACCTCCGGCAGAGCTACCGCTTGTCGTTGCTGAATGCCCTACTACTCGGTATTGGAGCGTTTCTGATGCTGGTGGTTTGGGTAGCTGCGTTTAATCAGCGGTCGTTTTCGTACCTGAGTCCGCTGGGCCTCCTGTGGTTGGTGGGTGTCAGCTGCGTGGGTGTGGCTGTCGGGTCATGGTTTTTGCATAATCTTCGACAGCGGTATATGGAGATTTCGTGAGGGCTAACCGGGTTGTTTTGTGCCTGGAGAGGGTTGCGGCAATAAGAGGCCGGGTTGACGCATGGTACGCTGGAATTGAGCTACTAATGCGTTAAATTTGTCTCCTTAATAGTCCAATTCCCAATTATCTCATGAACAAACGAATTGCTTTACTATCAGCAGTGGCCCTCTCGGCCGGCCTGATAGCAGCAACACCCCCCACGAACAAGCCTGCAAAGGCGAAAGCCCCCAAGCCTACCACGGCAAAGGGCCCTTTTATTGACCGCCAGAACATGGATCTGGCCGTGAAACCCGGCGACGATTTTTACCGCTATGCCAATGGCGAGTGGTTGAAGAAAAACACGATCCCTGCTTCGAAAACCCGCTGGGGTAGCTTCGACGAACTGCGCGAAAAAAGCTTGCAGGCCATGAAAACCCTGCTCGATGATGCTACCAAGAGCACCAATCGGGGCCGCCTGTACCAAATGGTGGGTGATTTTTATTCGAGCGGGATGGATAGCGTTTCCATCGACAAGAAAGGTTTTGATCCCATCAAGCCCGACCTCGCTCGCATTGAGCAGGTAAAGAACAAGGCGGATGTGCTGAACGAAATGGCGTATCAGCGGACGCAGGGCAACGGTATGCTGCACGGCTTTTTTGTGGCGCAGGACCGGAAAAACGTGAGCAAGTATCTGCCCCAACTCTCGCAGGGCGGAACCACCTTGCCCGACCGCGACTACTACCTCAAAAACGACCCACGTAGCCAGAAAATACGCGAAGCCTACCGCGATCACCTGACCAAAATGTTTGGTCTGATTGGCGAAGAACCTAGCCGGGCCTCGCAAAACGCTGATCTGGTCATGCGGCTCGAAACCGCACTGGCGCGGGCGCAAATGTCGCGGGTTGAGATGCGCGACCCGTACAAGACCTACAATAAACTGACCGTTACCGACCTCACCAAGCAAACGCCCGGTATGCCGTGGGCGAGCCTGATGGAGAAAATGGGTGTACGGAATCAGGACACTGTACTGGTACAGAATCCGTCGTTTTTACGGTCGGCGGACAGTCTCCTCACGGCAACGCCCGTTGAAGACATTAAGACGTACATGCGCTGGAATCTGCTGAAAAGCTCGGCACCCTATCTGAGTGAGCCGTTTGTGAAGCAGAACTTCGCCTTTAGCCGGGTGCTTACCGGCCAGAAAGAGCAAACCCCACGCTGGCAGCGGATGAGCAGCCTGATCGACGGTACGCTGGGTGACTTGCTGGGTCAGTTATACGTACAGCAGTACTTTAAGCCCGAAGCCAAGCAGCGTATGCTTGTGCTGGTTGATAACCTGGAGGCTTCGTACAAAGAGCACATCAACGGATTGGAGTGGATGAGCGCCGATACCAAAAAGCGGGCGCTGAATAAGCTGACCTCGTTTAAACGCAAGATTGGCTACCCCGATAAGTGGAAAAATTACGATGGTGTAACTGTTCGGCGCGACGATTTCTACGGCAACGTAAAATCGGCGAGCAAGTGGTCGTACAACTACATGATTAACCGGTTGGGTAAGCCTATTGATAAAACAGAGTGGGGCATGACACCGCCAACCGTGAATGCCTACTACAACCCCGTGAACAACGAGATCGCGTTCCCGGCGGCTATTCTGCAATTCCCCTTCTTTGACTTTGAAGCCGACGACGCCATCAACTACGGTGGCATCGGAGCCGTAATCGGGCACGAAATGACCCACGGTTTCGATGACTCGGGCCGGCAGTACGATGCCGACGGGATGCTGCGCGACTGGTGGACGAAAGAAGACGCGGCCAACTTCAAGCAGCGGGCCGATCAGGTAAAGGAGCAGTTCTTCGGTTTCAAGGTTCTCGACTCACTCAAGGTAAACGGGCAACTGACGCTGGGCGAAAACCTCGCCGATCTGGGTGGACTGGCCATTGCCTACGATGCGTTCAAGAAAACAAAACAGGGAAAGAGCAAAGCCCTGATTGACGGTTTCACACCCGATCAGCGTTTCTTCCTGTCGTGGGCGCAAATCTGGCGGGCCAACGTGTTGCCCGAGACGCAGGCACAACTCATCCTGACCGATCCGCACTCACCGGGGCAATACCGTTGCAACGGGCCGGTTGCTAACATTGATGCGTGGTATAAAGCATTTAACGTACAGCCGGGTGACAAAATGTTTAAGCCGGCTGATCAGCGGATAAAGGTTTGGTAACTAACTTACCTTAGTGAATGTTTTGAAAAAAGCGGACTTCGGTCCGCTTTTTTTGTGTATTTCCTAAAAATTAAATTTTCAAAAAATGCCTAAAAAAATTGGTTTTCTGCACGGTCTCATATACGTTTTTCTTAGGAAAATTCAATAAAAAAGCTTTTTTATGGACGGTTTATGGCCTTTGTTACCGGTAAGTTACAATTGCCAATTGTTTGAATTAGCAGAATGTATGCATACATTTGTCGGTAGTACACAAATTATTTTTTCGTTTCTTAATCTATCAACATGCAAAAAATTCTACTGCTTTGTCTGTTGCTTATGGGCGTGCTGAGTGGGCCGTCGTGGGCACAAGACCGACGCGTTACCGGTAAGGTAACGTCTGAAGAAGATGGCTCTGCATTGCCCGGTGTGACCGTTAGCATTCCGGGGATGGCCAACGTAGGAACGCTGACTGATGCTCAGGGAGCTTTCTCGTTGAATGTACCGGCAGGTACGCGTACCCTCAATTTCTCGTTTGTAGGTTTCCTCAGCAAGCGGCTCGACATTCCGGCTTCCGGCGTCATCAACGTCGTGTTGGCAACGGATTCGCGCCAGCTGAACGAGGTGGTTGTTACGGCCGGTGGTTTGACCGCACAGCGCCGGGAGTTGGGTAACCAGGCCACTACGATCAAGTCGCAGGAAATTACCCAGGGTAAATCGTCGAACATTGCGGCTGGTTTGTCGGGTAAAGTGCCCGGTCTGGTTATTACAGCGGTAAGCAGCGGGGTTAACCCCAACTACCGTCTGGTTTTGCGGGGTAACCGCTCATTGACTGGTAACAACCAGGCGCTTATCATCATCGACAACATTATCTCACCAAACAGCATTCTGGGCAACCTCAATCCCGAAGATATTGAAGACATTCAGGTACTCAACGGTGCTGGTGCAGCTGCTCTTTACGGCTCGGATGCGTCGAACGGTGCCTTGATTGTAACAACCAAAAAAGGAAAGGCTGGCGTAACGCAGGTGAAACTGTCGAACACCACTACGTTTGAGCGGGTAAGCTACCTCCCACAGCTGCAAACGCAGTTTGGTTCGGGTACTACCCCCGACGATGTGCCTACCTATACGCCGTACGAAAACCAGCAGTATGGTCCGGCTTTCAACGGCAGCATGGTTCAGATTGGTAAGCCCCTGCAAGACGGTTCTATCCAGGAAACAACGTACGACCCTAAGTACTCGCGGGAGAAATTCTGGAAAACCGGGGTGCAGAACCAAACCGATTTCAGCATTTCATCGGGCGACGATAAGTCGACGTATTTTGTGTCAGGTCAGTACTTTACCCAGCAGTCGACGGTACCCTACGACAAGTATCAGCGGTACAGTGTGCGGGCCAACAGCACGCGTCAGATCCACAAAAACCTGACGGCTATTTTCAATACGAACTTTATTGCCAACCGGTACGACATCAGCAGCGCAACGGGCGCGGCTTACGAGCACCTGCTCATGTCGCCTGCACAAGTGGACGTGACGAAGTACGAAAACTGGCGGACCGACCCGTTTGCTAACCCGAACGGCTACTTCAACGAATACTACCCCAACCCGTACTTCACGCTGGCAAACAACCGGAGCCTGACGCGTAACGACTATTTCCAGGGTAACCTCGAACTGCGGTTTACGCCGATCAAGAATCTGGCCCTGACGTACCGGGTCGGTATCAGCACCCGTAATAACTCATCGAAAGGCTCAACGGGTAAGTTTGTCTATACAGACTATACCAAGAGCATCTCGGGTAGCTCGAAGACCGATATTGCCGGTGGCGTTTCAGACTACAGCGGTTTCTCGACCCAGCTGGTTAATGACCTGATTGCCAATTACAAGACGAAGCTCAACCAGAACTTCTCGCTTGATCTGGTAGGTGGTGCATCGCTGCGCGACAACACAAATAAAGATGTATCGGTGAGCGCCAACGGCCTCGTAATTGATGGCCTTTACAACGTTGGTAACAGCTTGAACAACCCCGGTGCAAGCGAGGCTAACTACGAAACCCGGCAAGCCGGTGTGTACGGTTCGGCTCAGCTGGGCTTCCGCGATTACCTGTACATTAACGTAACAGGCCGGAACGACTGGCGTTCGGTACTGGCGAAGGGTAACCAATCGTTCTTCTACCCCTCAGCTAACTTCTCGTTTATTGTAACCGACGCGTTCCCGGCGCTTCAAGCCAATGATTGGCTGCAAAGCCTCAAAATTCGCGGTGGTTACTCACAGGTAGGTCAGGTAAACATCGGTGGTAACCCTGGCGGTGCTTACTCGCTGAACACCACATTTGGTCAGGCTTATGGCTATCCTTATGCCAGCGGTGCTGGTTTCTCGGTAGGCAACCGTCTGGTATCACCGAACATCAACCCCGAAATCACGACGGGTATCGAAGGTGGTTTGGATTTCGAACTGCGTAAATACCGCGTAACGGGTAGCATCACGGCGTACAAAACCAGCACGGTCGATCAGACGATTTCGGTATTGGTTTCAACTGCCAGTGGTTTCAGCAACTTGCTGACCAACGTGGGTGAAGTAGAAAACCGGGGCCTTGAGTCAACCCTGAGCATCACGCCAATCCGTACCTCAAGCGGTCTGGAAGTAACGCTTGGTGGTAACTACACCCTAAACCGCAACAAAGTAATTTCGTTGTCAGACCAGTCAGATCAGCTGATTCTGTCGACAGTAGGTACAGCTTCACGCGTTTTGGCGAAAGTAGGTGAGCCGTTCCCGCTGCTCCAGGTAACCCGCTACAACCGTGATCCACAGGGCCGGATCATTGTTGACCCGATCACGGGCTACCCAGCCAGCGACGGTTCATTCACCAACGTAGGTATCACGACTCCTCCGCACATTGTGGGTCTGAACTCACTGGTGAAATACAAGAGCTTCCGTTTCACAACTCTGTTCGAATACCGCAACGGTCACTACATCTACAACGCTGTTGCTACTGGCTATGATTTCTCAGGGGCTGGTGTCCGCACTGCCTGGTTCAACCGTGACCGTTTCGTAATCCCGAACTCGTCGATCAAGCAGGCCGACGGTTCGTACGTAGCTAACACCAACATTGCTGTACGCAGCGGTGGTGCTGACTTCTGGACCGACGGAACCCGCAACACGGGTATCGGTGAGAACTACACCAACTCGGCTGGTTTCTGGAAACTGCGCGAAGTAGCCCTTTCGTACGATGTTCCGGCTACGCTGCTGGCTAAATCACGCTTCGTGAAGGGAGCAACGATCAGCGCTCAGGGCCGTAACCTGTTTATCTGGGTTCCCAAGTCGAACCTTTACACCGATCCAGAGTACAGTGCCAATGGTGCTGACAGCAACGCCGTTGGGGTAACCAACCTGGGTCAGACTCCTCCAGCCCGTTACATGGGTGGTACGGTATCCTTCACGTTCTAATTGACGACCAATGAAAAAAATACATATCTATTTGTTGTTGACGCTCACCACCTTTCTCGCAACTTCCTGCGAAAAGTATCTGGACGTTAACACCAACCCCAACCAGGCTACCAGCGCTTCGGCACAACTCGTGTTGCCGCAGGCCATTGTTGGTTCGGCCGCTATTACGTCGCAGTTCAACTTCAACTACGGGGCTCACTTCGGTGGCTACATTGCCAATGCCGGTGGTTTCTCTGGCTTTGGTAACCTATTGAACTACAACCTCGTACCGGGAGATTATAACTTCTTGTGGACCAATACCTACGACAACCTCCAGGATTACAAGTATGTACTGGAGCAAACCGATGGTAAAGACGATCAGGCGTATTACAACGCTGCTGCCCGTATCATGACGGCTCTGAGCTACCAGCGTCTGGTTGATGCTTTCAACGATGTTCCGTACAGCGAGGCTCTGAAAGGCAATGGTAACCTGGCGCCGAAGTATGATTCAGGTTCGGCCGTGTATCAGGACCTGATCAACCAACTCGATCAGGCTATTGCAACGATCAACAATGCGAAATTCCCGCTGAGCCTCAACTCATCGTCAGACCCACTTTTTGGTGGCGACATGACTCGCTGGAAGCAGTTTGCCAATACCATCAAGCTGCGGATTTTGATTCGGATGTCGGGTGTTGCTGCCTTGTCGTCGTTTGTGACCTCAAAGGCCGCTGCGCTGGATAAGAACCTGGGTTTCCTGACAGCTGATGCTATTGTGAACCCCGGTTATGTGAAAGACAAGCCAAACCCATCTTGGAACACGTTTGGCTACTCGACAACCGGTACGCTGGCTAACTCGTCGCGGATTTCGACCCAGTATGTGTACGGATTCTACAATGGTCAGAAACTGACCGACCCAGGTCGGGGTAGCGTACTGTTCAAAAACTTTGGGGTGAGCAACCCGGCTACGCCGATCAACCAGTTGGGCAACGAGTCGAACGCGCCAACAGTTATTACCAACTATTCAACCTGGTACACAGGTACGTTTAGCAGCGCATCGAGCATCAGCAACGCACTGGGCGTGTTGAAAGGCCCCTCGCAGGGACAGGTTCTGATGCTGGCCGCTGAGTCGAGCTTTTTGCAGGCCGAAGGTCGGTTGAAAGGTCTGCTGGCGGGCGATCCGGCGGTAAGCTTCAATCAGGGTATCACGGATTCGTACACGTACCTGTACAAAGACGTAACCAACGCGGTAGCATCGAACAAAAACGTAGCCACCGACGTAGCCAAGTACAAGACCGACAACGCGGCCAGCTACCTGGTTAACTTTAGCCTGGCAACCACCAATGACCAGAAACTGGAGGCTATCATCACCCAGAAGTACATTGCTGTGGCGATGATTAACTCAGAAGAAGGCTGGAACGAGTACCGTCGGACGGGCTACCCAAAAACCAACCCGGCTGGTAACGGTTACACCAACATTGCTTCGAACAAGTCGAACTCATCACGGCCCGATAAGCTGCCTACCCGCGTACTGTACCCATCGTCGGAACAGTCGTACAACTCGGCTAACTACAAGGCAATCAACGTATTTGGCGATCTGATTTTCTGGGACCCCAATTGATCTGACTCATGAAAAAATATTTCAATATACTTTTAGTTTTTGCGTTGGGGCTGGTCCTGACGTCATGTTTGAAGGACACGATTACGCTGGACCCCGACAAGTCGACCAACGTGATTGAGTTCAAGAACCCGTCGAGTTTTGTGTCGCCGTACGGCAGCAAGTATGCTCTGTACACCAAAGCGTTTGATCTGGCCCCCGAAAACAGCTACACCGTTACGGTAAGCTATTCGGGCGCGCAGGTGGCTCCCGAAGATATCGCCGTTACACTGGGTATCGACGAGCCAGCCATCAAGCAGTACAACACCGAGCAAAGCACGGCGTATGAACTGATTCCGGCTTCGTTGTACACCCTCCCAACGTCGGCAACGATTCGGAAAGGAGAGCGTACGGCCGATGTGGTGCTGAAGTTTAAGAGCAACAACTTCGATTTCAGCAAAAACTACGTGCTGCCGCTTCAGATCAAATCGGCGTCAACGGGCACAGTGAGTGGTAACTTCGGTACTATTCTGCTGAGTGTAAACGCCAAGAACAAGTACGACGGCGTTTATACGGTGAAAGGAACGATGGTCGACGTAACCAATGCCGCCTTCAAGCACCTGACCGAAGTAGGTCAGCCGCTGGAGTACTCGCTCGAAACGATCTCGGCCACCAAGTGTGCCATCGTTGACCGGGAGTATGGCATCGGTGCTCCGGCACACGTATTCTGGACAGGTACCGGTATCAGCTACTACGGCAGCTTCGGCGGGGTGGTTGAATTCGACCCGGCTACGGATAAGATCGTTGCGGTTACCAATTTCTATGGTCAGCCTGCGGGCAACACTCGTTCGGCTCGTCTGGACCCATCGGGTGCCAACAAATATGACCCAGCGGCCAAAACCATCAGCCTGAACTACTTCATGGTTCAGCCGAGTGTAGTAGCGGCTGCGCCCAACGTTCGGACTACCTGGAAAGAGACGCTGACGTTCTCGCATCCTCGCTAAGAGAAGCCTAAACCGAGCGGACCGTCGTTCGGATAGCACAAAGCCGTACCGGGAGTTTTCCGGTACGGCTTTGTTTGTTTAGGACAGAAGAGGACTTTTGTATGTCGTTCTGAAAGCAAAACCAAACGTGCCCCTCTAATTAAACAGCTAAACATGACGAACACACCGCGAATCAGTATTATTGGCTTAGGGTGGCTGGGCTTGCCATTGGCGCAGGCTCTGCAACAAAAAGGCTACGTTGTAAAAGGCAGTACCAGTACTTCTGAAAAAGAGGCCTCATTACAACGTAGCGGTTACGATGCGGTGGTTATGACGCTCAACCCCGACCCCAAAGGTAATTTGCCGTACTTGCTGGAAGCCGACGTGCTGGTGGTGAATGTACCACCCAAAGCGGGTAAAATGGGCGACGCATTCCACCCGGAACAGATGCGACATTTAGCCGATGCCGTTGCGGCCTCATCTGTAAAGTGGGTGGTTTATGTTAGTTCAACCTCGGTGTACCCTGAGCTGAATCGGGAAGTGACCGAAACTGATGTACAAACCCCTGATGAGTCGGCAGCTCCGGCGCTGGTGCAGGCCGAGCAGATATGGCAATCGCTCCAGACCGATTCGGTCAAGGTTACGATCTTGCGGTGCGGGGGTCTGATGGGTTACGAGCGGCAGGCGGGCAAATACGTAGCCGGTCGCACGGTAAATAGCGGGGCGGTGCCGGTCAACTACGTACACCGCGACGATGCCGTGGGTCTGCTGGTAGCCGTGCTTGAGCAAGGTCTTACGGGCGTGTACAATGTGGTGGCTCCGCAGCACCCGACCCGCGCCGAGGTGTACGCGGCCAGTTGCCGAAACCACGGTTATGCCTTGCCTCAACTGGTAGAGCCTGAGTCGCCGTTGCCGTTCAAGATCGTTTCGGCGGGCAAACTGATTGCTCAAACAGGGTACTCGTTCAGTCACCCCGACCCCCGGCTATTCTGACGAAGTTGGTACTGTAAATAACCTAAACATGAGTCATCCCGAATTTTAGGTTAGGGTGAGATTCCTTTCTCGAACGCCCCGTCAGGGGCCCAATATTGGTAGAAAAGACGTCTCCCGCCACTAGCAGAGCCCCGAAGGGGCGTAACCCTAAACAAGTTACGCCCCTTCGGGGCTCTGCTATTCGATCTATTTACCGGGTTAGCTACCAACATTAGGCCCCTAACGGGGCATCCAAGGAGGAGCTTGGATCAACATAGTCAAAACCTTGAAAATTCGGGATGACTCATGTTTTTACAGAAATCGAAAGGAATAAAACGCTTACCGGCGCAAAGGAAGTTTCTGATCACCGGGGTTGTAGTTGCGGCCTACGCCAAAGTTGTAGCCCAACCCGATGGTGATCGTCTGGTTGCGCGTAACGCCGGGCGTGGTCATCACGTCGGTCAGGCCCTGCGTAAAGCGAGTGTCGATGATAAACCGCTCGCGGTTCCGAACCCGGAAGTTGAGTTGTAAGCCCGCTGTAATACCAATATCATAGGGCCGAGTCGAGTTAATGTTGTCGAACTTGTCGGCTGGAGAACCCTGGGTTGGGTCGAAATTGGCGCCTGTCCGGAAATTAACGGATGGACCGAGCAGAATATTAGGCCGGAAATTACCGCCATCGTTCAGGAAATAGCGGGCCGTAGGCGTGATCTCGATATAGTTGATTCGCTGGCGTGAGTTCCCATTGGTGTAGCGTGCACCGCGTTGTGAATACAGGGCGTCGATCGCAAAACCAAAGTGGCTGATGTCGCTGTACATGGCACCCAAACCGGCCGAGAATCCGGGCAGGAATTTAGTGTCCGAAACCTGATTGTTCGGAATGATCACGTCGCCACTAAATTTCGATAGGTTGAGACCCAGCCGCGGCCCGAAGCTCCACCGCTGACGCGTTTGGGCATTGGCAGTAGCTAAGGCAATGATTATGAGCGATAACGTGAGTAATGTGCGTTGAAAAAAAACAATCTTTTGCATAGTGAATTTGAATGTGTTACTGCGGGGTAAACGAGCCCACAAGGTGAATGTTTGATTTTGGCCCTTCACTTTCTTGAACGGTCCGGGGGTTGTACTTTTGGTTGTAGTACAACACTACGAAGAAATTGCATTAACAGACTATGAAGCGGCCCTCCCTTTATTTTTCCGACGATCACGACCTGTTTCGGCAGAGCATCCGGCAGTTTATTCAGACCGAAGTGGTGCCTAATACGGAGGCCTGGGAGACGGCCCGGCGTATTCCGCCCGCCATTTTCGAGCGAATGGGCCAACTGGGGTATCTGGGCTTGCCTTACTCCGAAGCTTACGGAGGCTCCAACGCCGACTTCTGGTACTCGGTTGTTTTTCTAGAAGAGCTGGCCCGTTGTGGCATGGGTGGGTTTACAACGGCCGTGAGTGTACATGAGTACATGGCCGTGAATCATCTGGCCAAAGCCGGTAGCCCGGCTCTGAAAGAAAAATACCTGGTGCCGGCCATTGCGGGGCAGAAAGTAGCCGCCCTCGCCATCACCGAACCCGATGCCGGCTCCGATGTGTCGGCCATTCGGACGGTGGCTCGTCGGCAGGTCAACGCCGAAACCGGGGCCGAGGAGTACATTATCAGTGGTGCCAAAACGTTTATCAGCAACGGTACCTATGGTGACTTTGTTACGCTCACGGCCCGCACCAATACCGAAGGGACTGCCCAGAACGGGCTAAGCCTGATTGTGGTCGATCTGGATAGTCCCGGTATTACCCGCACCAAGCTGAACAAAATGGGCTGGCACTCGTCAGACACGGCCGAAATCCGTTTCGATGAGGTGCGCGTGCCCGCCAGTAACCTCATCGGGCAGGAAAATATGGGTTTTTATTACCTCATGGAAAGCCTGCAACTGGAGCGGCTCGTGGCGGCTATTATGGCCGTGTCGGGTGCCGGCCTGGCCCTGTCGTGGACGCTACAGTACTTGCAGGAGCGGGAGGCTTTCGGGAAACCCATTGGGGCGTTTCAGGCTATCCGGCACAAAATAGCCGATGTGGCTACCGAAATCGAAATGGCCCGGCAGTTTGTGTACCACACCTGCTGGCTTTACACACAGGGCGAAGTGGTGGTGAAAGAGTGCTCGATGGCGAAGCTCTACACCTCCGAAATGCAGAAACGGGTAGTGGATACCTGCCTCCAGTTTTTTGGCGGCTATGGCTACATGGACGATTATCCCATCAGTCGGGCTTACCGAGACGCCCGCGTGGGAACTATTGCCGGTGGTTCGTCGGAAATCATGCGCGAAATCATCGCCAAAATTGTGATTGATGCCGTGGGCTACAAACGGGTGTACAAAGCCTGAAAATGCTTTTCTCTTTCCAAAAACTAAGAACGACGTATGGAGTACGCCAAGAAATGGGGATTGTTTCGTAACCCGGCGGTTCGGCGGGAGCTGGAACAACTGAACCCCGAACACGACTACGAACGGATGGTGCAACTACTGGTGGGGTACGAATTTCCGTTCGACATCACGCGGGCGCTCGAACTGGCCCTGTTTCATACCTACGCGAGCCCCAGTATTTCGGGCCTACTGGCACGTACCGGTGAGTTTGAGCGACGTGGACAAAAGCGTTACGACGACACGAGCCTGCTCATTTCGTGGTTCATGCAGGAGGGGCTCGATAGTGAGCTCGGCCGCCGGGCTATCGACCACATGAACCGGATTCACGGGGCATACCCCATCGCCAACGACGATTATCTGCTCGTACTTTCCACGTTTGTGTTTTATCCTATCGATTGGCTGGCCAAGTACGGCTGGCGCGCGCTCACCCCCCGCGAAGAACTGGCCCTGTTCCGGTTCTGGATGGAAGCGGGCCGCCGGATGCATATTGAGAACATACCCGACAGAATTGAGGAGTTACGGGTCTTTACCGACGCCTACGAGGCCGCTCATTTTCGGTACACCGAGTCGAACCGGCGTATTGCCGATGCCACCGTCCGGATTGTCCAGAACTGGTTTCCGGCCCCGCTGCGGCCGCTTGTGCAGCCCACCTTTGCCGCGCTCATCAACGAAAAATTGCGGCAGGCTTTTGGTTACAGCCAACCGCCCCGGTTGTTTGTGGCCTTGCTCGAAGGGGCGTTTTGGATTCGGAAACAGCCGCTTCGGTACATCACGTTTAAGCCTTACCCAACCCGAATTGACAATACCTCATACCGGTCGTACAAAGCGGGTGTACCCGAGATCGAAGCTCTGGGTCCCGACAGCCTGCAACGGGTGATTCGGCGCAAGACTAACTAAGTGAATGAACAATGTAAAATGCCTAATGGACAATCGGGTTGTCTGCTGATAGTCAGCCATTCCATTGTACATTTTCCATTGTTCATTTTACTCAGTCCAGGTACGTAGAGAGCCGGGGTAGGTCCATTCAGGGTTTTTCGGGTTGGGGCCATCCCAGTCCCCAAAGAATAAGTTGCCGTTTACGGGGCCAGTTGGGGTACTGCCGCACCAGTTGCTCGGCTTCGGCTTTTACGGCCGGGCTGGGCCGGAAGTCGCGCCGGGGTTTTTGGCCTTTTTCGGCAATCAGAATCCCATCTTCAACCTCAACCCGTTGTACTGAGCCGTCGGCTCTTGTACGTACGCGTACCGAAATTGGCCCCCCAAAATCGGCCGATGCCTGAGCCCGCAGGAACGCGGTAAACGTTTCTTTTTCGGGCTCGCTCAGGTTCGTGGCAAAAAAATAGGCAAACCGGTCGGCATGGCGGTTGGTGTGCTCTTCCAGGGCCGCAACGGTCTCGACGGTTTTTTGCACGGCCGAGTCGCTCGGGCCAATTTCAACGGGGAATCCCCCGACGGCTTCGGCAGGCCGGGGTGGTTGTGGGGTGGTGTTTCGGGCCGGTTTCGTGTTGAAAATAAAATACAGGGCCACCCCCATCATCAGCAGAATCGACGCGGCCATGGTTGTCACCCAAAGCGGGAACAGCCGCTTTTCAGAAGCCGACTCCTCGATCCGCTGGTGCAGGGCCTGCCGCAGTTGGGCCGTTTGGCGGGGCAGCGAGGCACCGGTGCGCTGCAAGGCTTCGAGCCCTTCGAGTGCATCGGCATAGAAAGGGTCTTCGAGCAGCAAACGCTCCACGCGGTGCCGGGCCGGGCCGTCGAGTTGGCCAGCCTGGTAGGCGCGCAGTTCGTCGATGGTTAATTGATTATTCACTGGCTCATGCAGTTTTTCAGGTTTCGGCGGCCGTTTTGCAGGAAGCTCTTCACCTGTTTCAGGTCGAAGCCGGTCAGCTCGGCCACTTCGACGTATGATTTCTCTTGTAAATAAAACAGTTCAATGCACTGCCGCTGTTGTAAAGGCAACGTTTGCAGGCATTCATTCATGCGGGTCAGGTTCTCTTCCAGATAAAACGCATCGTCATCGTCGCTCGGTTGGATGGGTTCCCGTTGCACCGTCCGCTCGTCATCGTCGGTAGGGGGCAGGCCGTCGGCCGGTTCTACCACGGCGGTTTTGCGGCTCCGCAGAATCATGAGGCAGTGGTTGCGGGCCACGCTGTGCAGCCAGCTTTTGAAATTGCTTACCTCATGCCGACGCAGGTCGTGTATCAGTTGCTCAAACAACTGCATCACGGCGTCGCGGCTTTCTTCCTCGTCGCGCAGGTATTTGAAACAAACCGCATACACCAGATCCATGTGTCGCTCATATAACTCGCCGAGCAGCTCCAGATCCCCCGATTCGCGGTAGGCCGCAACATATTCAGCATCCGTTTGTGGACGCGAAGACAGCGAACGAAAAGGGCGGAACCGCTTCAGAAACATCAGCAGACAGGTTTACAGCACAACCGGATGCGGGGTAAATGTACGCACTCAACCAGTAGATGCACACAACTGCCAAATTCCACACTGCCCGGTTGATCGACTCAACGGGACTGCACCCGATTTGGCTTGTCTGCACGACCAGAGCCGATAAACTTTTGTCATCTTTGTGAATAGGCTACGCCGTACCCAATTTTCAATCGCATGACCGATCGTAAACCCACCACTGGCCCGCTCATGGGCCTCCGTATTCTCGATCTCACCCGCTTGCTGCCTGGCCCGCTGGGTACTATGCTCATGGCCGATATGGGAGCCGAGGTGATTCGGGTGGAGAACCCCAACAGCCCTGATTACGTACGGATGTTTCCGCCCCATATCGAGGGCGAATCGGTCAACTACCTGATGTACAACCGTTCCAAAAAAAGTGTACTGATTGATTACCAGACTCCCGACGGTCAGGCTGCGTTTATGGACCTGGTGGCAACGGCCGATGTGGTGGTCGAGCAGTTTCGGCCTGGCTACCTCGATAGGCTGGGGTTGGGGTACGAAACGGCCCGCGCCCGCAATCCCCGGATCATCTACGTATCGGTTACGGGGTATGGCCAAACAGGGCCCTATGCGCATTTGGCCGGACACGACCTTAACTACCTCGGAATATCGGGGGTACTGGGGCTCACCGGCAACCCTGCCGACGCGCCCGCCCTGCCGGGTGTGCAACTGGCCGATATTGCCGGGGGCTCGTACGGTTGTGTGATGGGTACGCTGGCGGCCGTGTACGCCCGCGAGCGTACCGGCGAGGGGCAGCACGTTGATGTCTCGATGACTGATGCCGTCATGCCGCTCTTGTCGGTAGCGTATAGTCTGTTTGCGGGTGGCATGAACCCGCAGCGTGGTCAGATGCCCCTGTCGGGCGGTTTGCCCAATTACGGTGTGTACCCGACAAAGCCCGAACCCGACGGCCGGGCCCGCTATGTGGTGTTGGGGGCTTTGGAGCCTAAATTCTGGCTCAAGTTCTGCAACCTGATCGGTAAGCCCGACTGGATGGGTTTTATGCTCCCGCAAACTCCCGATGAACTGGCGGCCTATAAAACCCAGCTTCAAAGCCTGTTTCTGGAGCGGACCCAGGCCGAGTGGGTTCAGTTTGGAACCGAACATGACCTGCTCATTACCCCGGTGCACGACCTCGCCGATCTGTCGGCCGACCCACACCTGACGGCCCGGAACATGATTCTGACCGAACACCACCCTGTAGCGGGCTCTGTACCGTCAATTGGAGTACCGCTTAAGTTTTCGGGGACCCCGGCCCGGCCCGCATGGCCTGCCCCTCAGTTGGGCGAAGATGACAGTCATGATATTTAAATGCGATTAAGTAACAAAGGAGCTTATAGATGAAATAATGTTAATTAAATGTGGCATGATTTATGTTCAGCCCCGGCGGTTTTGCAGGGAGCATAAACAGATAGGCCACACTGTAAAAAAATAAGCCAGAATAAGCGCAAATAGGCCCATAAAGGCCTTGGCATGATATTCGACTGAATGCAGGTGGATAACGCTGTTTTTGAGTAAAAACAGCAGACGAAAAAATTATCCGCGTTGCATGGTATCAACTTTACGTCAACACACGACAGGCTGGTTGTTTACAGCGTTCCTGATTGGGCGGTTGGCCACAAGTGCCATCGGCCAAACGGCAGATGCCTGTATAACACCGGCAGCCCCCGTTCTGAAAAGCGACCGAATGGATATTTGCCGGGGTGAGTCGGCCGTACTTTCGGCTACAGGCTGCACCGGTACTACCATCTGGAGTACCGGTGAAACGGGCGCGCAGATTACGGTTCAGCCCGTACAGAATACCCGTTACACGGCACTTTGCCGGTCGGCGCAGGGTTGCCTGAGCTGTTTTGCCGATGTGGTCACGATTCGGGTTAATACACCCCGTCCGCCGGTGGTAACGCCCTCGGCCTCACCTGTATCGGCGGGCGATCAGGTCACGCTGACCGCGAGCGGCTGCTCCGGCACCGTGAGCTGGCCTAATGGTACTACCGGGCTTACCACGACCCTCCGGGTCGACGAAACGACTACGTTTAGCGGGGCTATCTGTACTGTGAATGGTTGCCCCAGTGTGGGTTCTGTACCGGTTCAGTTGCTGGTGGCTACGCCTACCAGGCCGGTTGTGACAGCGGCTAAATCGGCTGTTTGCTTTGGCACTACTACCACGCTTACGGCCAGTAACTGCCTGGGGGTAGTACGCTGGTCGAACGGCATGTCGGGAGCTACCATTGCCAGTAATCTGAATACCACCCAAACATACCGGGCTGTTTGTCAGGTCGGAAGTGCGCGTAGCGATAGCTCCGAAGCCGTAACGGTTCGGGTGTTGCCGGCTCAGTTTACACCGGTTATGAAACAGCAGACCTTTACGAACCGGTGCCCGTTTCAAACCATCGACCTGACGCAGGCCATTCCGGCCGACCCTCTGGCTAACCCAGCTGGGCAATGGCTATTCCGGTACACGCAGGACCCCAATGGCCCTGATGTGAAATCGCCGATGGCAGCCGGGCCGGGGTCGTACTTCCTGTATTTAAAAACAAACGACGGCTGTTTGAGTGGAGCCGTGCTGATTCAGGCCGAACGAACCCCCTGTCAGGATGGTATTGCGCCCTGTATCAGCAATCCGCCCCGCGTAGTGGCCTGGACCGATTCGCTCAATGCCGAGCGCCAATCGGTTGTGTTGCAGGCCCGAATCGGGGGCGATGTTGACGAACTAACCTGGAGCACCACCGGAACGGGTCTGCTGACCGACCCCAAACGGGTACCGAGCCGCTATCTGTTTTCCGAAGCCGACCGGCAGCGCGGGTCGGTTGTGTTTGCCCTCACCACGCCCGACCCCGATGGGAGCGGTCCGTGTGTGGGTGCGGTGGCCAGCCTGACCGTTGCCGTGCCGCGCATCGACAATGCGCTGCGCGAAGTGGTGGGCCTGAGCAAAAAGGTGTTTGAACCGGTTTGGCTCGAAAATGGCGAAGTGGAACTGACGTACCACATGACGGTAAAAAACGGGGGGCAACACGACCTGAGCAACCTTCAGGTGACCGACGATCTGGCCGAAGCGTTTACGGCGTCGGGGGCTAAGATTAAGGCCGTTGTGGTCAACGAGTTTAACGGATTTAGGGTCGATCCGGCATACACCGGTGTTGCGCCTTACACCAACTTACTGGCTCGTGGTCAAACCTTGCCGACAGGCGGGGTGCTGGGTGTGCGGTTACGCGTGCGGCTCAACGTAGGCGAGGCCCGTACGCTCACCTTCAGTAATCAGGCACAGGTACAGGCCGTTGACAAAAACGGAATGGTGTGCCGCGACCTATCAACCAACGGTGATAACCCTGACCCCGACAGCAACGGTAACCCGGCCGATAACGACGAGCCGACGGTGATTACCCTCCAGTCATTGTCGCCAGAGGGAACGGTGTTTATCCCCGAAGGTTTTTCGCCGAATGGCGATGGTATCAATGACCAGTTTGTGGTTAGTCGAGTCCCAACTAATACAACGGTTCAGCTGAAAGTGTATAATCGTTGGGGGAGTCTGGTATATGCGAGTGATAACTACCGCAACGACTGGACCGGCACCTCGAATCAGGGAGGAATAGGTGCCAAAGGGCAAGGTTTGCCCGAGGGGACTTACTTCTACACCATTCGGTTGAGCGATGGCCGGGAGTACACCCGCTTCCTCACGCTGAGTCGGTAGGTCATTTTTTGATAATAAGGAGATAACCCTATCGAAATAGAATACTTTAGGTAGTTCTTTTGCGTATTGAAATCGAGCCTCTGGCTCAATAACGTTAACCCAAGCGAACCAATGACTCGCTATAGGACATTTCTGAGCGTGCTGGCAACCTTTTTGTGGGTGGCGATGGTGTGGGCCGAAACCCCGACCAACGGTCCGCGCACAAAAAAGAACGCCGGGCGTCGTCCGCCCGTGACGGCTACTGCCCCCAAAGCAGTGCCCCCCAAAGTGCCTCTTGTAACGCCCGATTCACTGTTGCGGCAGGCCGACCGCATGGTTAGCTGGAAGGCGTATGGCCGGGCCATCGACATCTACACGCAGTTGCTGGCCGATACGGAGGGCCCCTTGAACGCACCTCAGCGTACGGCCGCTACGGTTGGCCTCGCCAATGCGTACCGGTTGGTAGGCGATAACACGAAGGCCGAAAAATACTACCGCGACTGGCTCGCCAGAGTACCCGCTACCGAACGTCGGCCGCAGCCGGTGTTGCAGTTGGCGCAGACGCTGGCCGCCAATGGTAAGTTTAAAGAAGCAGAAGGGTTTTACGAGGAATACAACCAGTTGCTTGATGCGCAGAAAGCGCGCCGGGCGGCCGAAGTGACTACTGAGGCCGGGCAACGCTCGCGGAGTAGTCAGCCGGTGCAATATCGGCTCGAAAGTCTCGAACTAAACACCAAAAACGAAGAATTTAGCCCGATGTATTACCGCAACGGGCTGGTGTACGTGGCTGGTAGCAAAGGCGGCTCGGCTATCGAAACAGCCGGGAGCGGGGGCGGTTCGGGCTATCTCGACCTCCTATATATTCCGAATCGGAATGATATTCTGGCGTCGACCATCATCGGCCCTGATGGCTCGGAGGTTAAGGCCGATAATCCGCGTAATCGGCGTCGGAATCGGGTGGGTGAAGATGCCTACACCCGGCCAACCTCCAACGATTCGAAAACGGTGCCAAGCTTTTCGGGGGGTATTCGGGCGTCGGAAGGGCTGGGTTACGACGCCCGCCCGGTCAGTGCGGCTCAGCAGTTCAGCAAATCGCTCAATACGCGCTACCATGAGGGGCCGGCTACATTTTACGCCGATGGCTCGCGGATTATTTTTACCCGCAACAACTACAATGACGGGAAGGCCCGCAAAAGTGCAGAGGGTGTAAATAAACTGAAGCTCTACACGGCCGAACAGCAAAACGGAGCTTGGGTCAACGTCGAAGAAATGCCGTTTAATAGCGACGAGTATTCGGTAGGACACCCTACGCTCACCCGTGATGGCCGCACGCTTTATTTTGCCTCCGACATGCCCGGTGGCCAAGGCGGTAGCGATATTTACGTCACCCAGTACCAGAACGGACGTTGGTCGAAACCCGTAAACCTGGGGACTACGGTTAATTCAAAAGGAAATGAGCTGTTTCCGTTTGTTGATGAGGCTGGTAATCTTTACTTCGCATCTGACGGTAAACGCGGACTGGGAGGGCTCGATATTTTCATGGCTACGATGGCTGGCACGGCTCCCCAAACTGTTGAACATCTCGACGCGCCTATCAACTCACCACAGGACGATTTTGGTCTCATTACCGACGCCAACCGGCAGTCGGGCTATTTCAGTACCAACCGGCGTAACGGTAGCGACGATATTATGCGGTTTGTGCGGCAAAGCTCGCTCTACGCCTGCCGCGACCTCACCATCCGGCTTTACGATGCCGACACCGATCAGCCGCTCGACAGTGTGCAGGTCGATGTGGTGGGCCGCACCGAAGGGGGCGAAGACCAGCAGCTGATCACTGACAAAAACGGGCTCGTCCGGCTTTGTCTGCAGGGCGATAGCGAGTTTCGGTTTGTATCGTCGCGCGATGGGTATGTGAGCAGTACCGTGGGTTTCTCAACACAAGGCCTCACCGATGACCAGCCAAGCCGATTGGAAATCGGCCTGAGTAAACCCACCCTCATGATCGACACGGTGTACACGGCGGTACCGGGCTCGGCTGCTGACATGGCTAACCTGACCCGCTCGCGCATTCGGGGCATAGTGGCTACTGAGCGCGATCAGCGACCTATCGAAGGTGTAACGGTAACCCTCCGAAACGAGTGTGACAAAAGTGTACAGTCGGTTGTGACGGGCCCCGATGGGGTGTATGTTTTCGACCTGACCGAAGGCTGCGATTATACCCTTGTTACCCGCAAGCCAACCTACGGCACCAGCACGAAGAAAATCAAGAAGCTACCCAAGAAGTCGAAACCGAAACAGGTTGAGGCCGATGTGCGTATGTTCAGCGTGGGCGATGTGGTCACGCTCGACAATATTTACTACGATCTGGACAAGTCGACGATTCGTTCGGATGCGGCCCGCGAACTCGATAAGCTGGTGTCGACTATGCGCCGGTACCCGTCGCTCGTGATTGAAGTTCGTTCGCATACCGACAGCAAGGGCGATGCGGGCTACAACCGGGAGCTATCCACACGCCGGGCGCGTTCGGTGGCCGATTATTTGGTTTCCAAGGGCATTAGCCGCAAACGCATTACGGCGCGTGGCTACGGCGAGTCGATGCTGCTGAACAACTGTACGGACGGTGTTATCTGTACCGATGATGAACATCAGCGTAATCGCCGGACCGAGTTTAAGGTGTTGGCAATCAAGTAGAAATGAATGTATAGTGAATAATGTAGAATGAATAATTAAATGGCTGATTGCAGCAGGTAACGCGATTATTCATTATGCATTTTCTCAGTACTGGACATTTGTACAGTGAAGCGATGCTTCGCCCAGCCGTAAGGCTAAAATTGGCCTATCGGCCCAATCGAGCACCGCTCGATTGTACATTTTGTCCAGTACTGAAATACGTTTTACATTGCTCATTCACATATTGTTCATTCACTTGAACGTGTCTGCCCTTCATCGCAATGAGTGGATTGCGAAAGGTTGACATAACGAAAAACCAAAAACGAAAAACCATAAACGGGTTTAACCGTATTACATAAAGTACCCGATGATGTTTCAGGCCGGGCACTCTGAAATGAGTAGTGCCTAAAGGTCAGCTGCTAACGTCCGGTGCTTTATTTTTGCATCATGCTCGGTTTTCCCAACTGCAAAATCAATATCGGTCTTCAGATTACCCAACGCCGACCCGACGGCTACCATAATCTCCAATCCTGTTTCTACCCGGTGGCTTGGTCCGACGTGCTGGAAATCATTCCCTTATCAGCCGGGGAGGCTCCTGCGCCGGTTCAATTCACCGCTACCGGTATACCGATTCCGGGTAATCCCTCGGCTTCTAATAACCTTTGTGTGCGGGCCTACGAAGCCCTCCGGGCCGATTTTGACCTGCCGCCTGTGAAAATGCACCTGCACAAAATTGTGCCCATTGGGGCCGGGCTCGGTGGTGGTTCGGCCGATGCTGCCCTTACCCTCAAGCACCTTAATGGTATGTTTAGGCTGGGGCTGAGCCTGGCGCAGCTGGAGGAATACGCCCGCCCGCTCGGTGCCGACTGCGCGTTTTTTATCCAGAACCGACCCATGTACTGCGTCGAGAAAGGGGATGTGTTTGAGTCGCTTGCCGTTGACCTGACGGGGTATCACATTGTGCTGGTGTATCCGAATCTGGCTATTTCAACGGCCGAAGCCTACGCGGGTGTGCGCCCTCAGCAGCCCGATGTGCCCCTGCGTACCCGGCTCGAAGCGCCCCTGAGCGAGTGGCGGCACACGGTCCACAACGATTTTGAAGATAGCCTGTTCCCCCGGTATCCTGTTTTGGGTGAGCTCAAAGCCCAGATGTACGAGTTAGGGGCTGTGTATGCCGCTATGACGGGCTCAGGCTCTACAGTTTACGGGATTTTTGGGGCCGAGCCGAACGGCCTGGCCGTATTTGAACGTTATACAACCTGGCAGGGGAAACTCTAAGTTTACATGAGTAATGTCTTTACCAAACGGCGGGAGCCGTTCCGTTTCATGGTTTGGCTCGGCATTGGGGGTAGCGTGTTGCTCTTCACTATTCTGCTGGCCACCTACATCATCCGAAGCACCGGGCCCGGTTGGGCTGAGGTTCGGTTACCCAATGTATTCCTGATTAGCACTGTGGTGATTCTGCTCAGCAGTTTCACCCTGCACAACGCCAATCGGGCGTTTCAGACCGAGCGATTTGCCCTGTACCGGACCAATATGGGTATGACCCTGGTGCTGGGTACGCTGTTTATACTGTTGCAGGGTTGGGGCTGGCGGCAAATGGTGGTAGCGGGCGTCGGGCTGGAGGGCAATCCGGCCGGGGGCTTCGTGTATATCTTGTCGGGCCTGCACCTGCTTCACATTCTGATCGGCCTTATTTTTCTGGTGATTGCGTTGCTCGAAGCCATGCGTCGTCGGCAATACGTCGACTCGTTTGTGTACAGCGTAAACCCACCTAATCAGCTTAAGCTCAAGCTCATTTCGTTGTACTGGCACTTTGTGGATATCCTGTGGGTAGCGCTGTTTTTGTTTCTGCTGCTACATCACAGCCTCAACTGGAACCTTATGGCCTGAGTAAGCGCCTGTTTCCGAGAGAAGCCGAGCCTTAGGGTTCGGCTTTTTTGTGCGGTATAGCCATATAAAATTTGCCGTTCATCATTATTGGCCCCTTTGCGTTCTGTTTTTCGCGATATTGCCAGTCAGTACTTCAACCATTAATGCAACTATTTTTACTGACTGCATGAATCGAAGAAACTTCATTCAACAGGCGGGGCTGGGCGTAGGAGCACTCATGGGCGCGTCCGTTCCGATTGTCGGAAATGCCGTACCCCTCGAACGCTTGCTCGAACCCGGAGTCGATGTGGCCATCAAAAAACGCATGGCCGATATTGCCCTCAACGCAGCCCGGAGCCGGGGCGCTACGTACACCGATGTGCGCATCGGGCGTTATCTCCAGCAGTTTCTGTTTACCCGCGAAAAGCAGGTGCAGACCATCACTAATGCAGAGAGCTATGGCGTAGGTATTCGAGTAATTGCCAACGGAACCTGGGGATTCTCGGCCACCTCCGACGTCACCCCCGACGGTATTGCCAAGTGCGCCGAAACCGCCGTAGCCATTGCCAAGGCCAACTCAAAAATTCAGAATGAGCCGGTGCAACTGGCCCCGCAAAAAGGGGTAGGCGAGGTGACCTGGAAAACGCCCCTGACCAAAAACGCGTTTGAGATTCCGGTGCAGCAAAAGGTTGACCTCCTGATGAAAGTCAACAATGCGGCCCTCGACAACGGCGCGGCTTTTGTGACCTCCAACCTATTCTTCATCAACGAGCAGAAGTACTTTGCCTCCACCGATGGCTCGTACATCGATCAGGACGTACACCGAATCTGGCCTACGTTTACCGTAACGGCCGTTGACCGGGCGGCTGGTAAGTTCAAAACCCGCGATGCCCTCAGCTCACCTATGGGCATGGGCTACGAGTACCTCGACGGGCTGGCTTCCGAAAAAATCCCCGGCCCCAACGGGCTGGTTGGCTACCGGAACTCATACGACATGGTCGAAGACGCTACCCTGGCAGCCAAGCAGGCGAAGGAGAAGATGACCGCCAAGTCGGTAGAAGCGGGTAAGTACGACCTCGTACTCGACCCCAACCACCTTGGCCTGACCATTCACGAGTCGGTGGGGCACCCCCTTGAGCTCGACCGCGTGCTCGGCTACGAAGCCAACTATGCCGGTACCAGCTTTGCCACACTCGATAAGTGGCAATCGAAAAACTTCAAATACGGTAGCCCCATTGTTAATATCGTGGCCGACAAAACCCAGGTGGGTTCGCTCGGAGCCGTTGGATACGACGACGAGGGTGTGCCGGCCAAAGAGTGGAATCTGATCAAAGACGGTATTCTGGTCAACTACCAGGCTATTCGGGATCAGGTAGCTATCATTGGCGAGAAAGAATCGCACGGTTGCTGCTACGCCGACAACTGGGATTCGGTACAATTCCAGCGGATGCCCAACGTATCGCTCAAGCCCAGCGCCGAAAAGCGTTCGGTACAGGACATGATCAAGGGCGTTGACAAGGGAATTTACATCATTGGCCGGGGCTCGTTTTCCATCGATCAGCAACGCTACAACTTCCAGTTTGGCGGGCAGCTGTTTTACGAGATCAAAAACGGTCAGATCGTGGGTATGCTCGACGACGTGGCGTATCAGGCCAACACCCTGGAGTTCTGGAACTCGTGCGCCCAACTTTGCGACAAAGACGACTACCGCACGTTTGGGTCGTTTTTCGATGGCAAAGGTCAGCCCTCGCAGGTGAGCGCCGTATCGCACGGTAGCCCAACCACGCGCTTCAATGGGGTCAATGTGATTAATACCAGACGGAAAATCTAACGTGTTTTGGGGCGCAGGGCCTCAGACCGACCGGCTCTTCCTGCCGAAGGAACGTAGCTCCCGGTTGCACATGCCCTGTTGGCCAAACACCGAAAAACCTGTACATAAACATGGCTATTTTAAGTAAAGAAGAAGCCAAGCGGATTGCCGATAAAGTGTTGAGCTTTGCCAAGGCCGACGAAACAAGCGTCACCATCTCGGGTGGGCGCACGGGCAACATCCGCTACGCCCGCAACTCGGTATCAACGAGTGGCGAAAGCAATAACCTGTCGCTAGCGGTTACCTCCGTTTTCGGAAAACGCAGCGGTACGGCAACCATCAACGAATTAGACGACGACTCGCTTGCCCGTACGGTTCGGCGGGCCGAAGAGATTGCCCGGCTGGCGCCCGAAAACCCGGAGTACGTGCCAATGCTGGGCCCTCAGAAGTATTTGAACACGAAGCCCTACGCCGAAACGACTGCCAAGATTGATCCGGCTTACCGGGCGCAGGCAGCTTTCGATAGCCTGGACCCCTGCCGCAAGAAAAACCTGACCGCAGCCGGTTACCTCGAAGATTCGACCGGGTTTTTTGCCCTTGCCAACAGCAAAGGTTTGTGGGCGTATAATCAGCAGACATCGGCCGAGTTTTCGATTACCGTCCGCACGGCCGATGGTCTGGGCTCAGGTTACGCCACCCGCGACGTGACCGATGTTTCAAAACTGAGCACCCGCGAGGCTACCGAAATTGCCATGCAGAAAGCCATGGCCTCGGTGAGTGCGCGGGCGCTGGAGCCGGGCAAGTACACCGTGATTATGGAACCGGCGGCCCTGGTGTCGAACACCGATGCTTCGCTGATGGCCGCGCTGGTTCGCTCAATGGATGCCCGTTCGGCCGACGAGGGGCGTTCGTTCCTGAGCAAAAAAGGGGGCGGCACTCGTCTGGGCGAAAAGCTTTTTGATGAGCGCGTCACGATTTACTCGGACCCTATGAATTCCGAAGTGCCTACATCGGCTTTTTCGGGTGATGGTCGTCCGCTGGAGCGCGTCACCTGGATTGAAAAAGGGGTGGTCAAAAATATGTCGTATTCGCGGTATTGGGCCGAGAAAAAAGGTGTGGCGGCTATTCCGCCGGGCGGCAACTTCATTATGGAAGGCGGCACCCAATCGCTGGCTGACATGATTAAGAGCACTGAGAAGGGGATTCTGGTCACGCGTCTGTGGTACATCCGGCCGGTTGATCCGCAAACGCTGCTGTACACGGGTCTCACCCGCGACGGAACGTTCTATATTGAAAACGGGCAGATTAAGTTTCCGGTGAAAAACTTCCGCTTCAACGAGAGCCCCGTTATCATGCTCAACAACCTCGAAGCTATTGGCCGGCCGGTACGGATTGGGGGGAATCTGGTTCCACCGCTCAAAATCCGCGACTTCACGTTCTCCAGCTTGTCTGACGCTGTGTAATGAGGTGCTAATAGAGACTGTTGCGCAGTAGAAAGCTATATGCAGTGCTACTAAAAGTTATTACGCAGAGATGCACAGAGAAAACAAGAGATTCGCAGAGGGTGAATTGTCATCCATAGTGATTGGAAGGGCAATTGAAGTTCATCGGGCTTTGGGGCCGGGTTTGTTAGAATCGGCTTATCAGGAATGTCTGGCTTATGAGTTGAAACAGGCAGGATTGTATGTTGAGCGCGAAAAAGCCCTGCCAATTGTTTACAAAGACGTGAAATTAGAACATGGCTACCGTCTGGATCTTCTGATTGAGAAGCAACTCGTGGTTGAATTGAAGACTGTTGAATTCCTGACTGACGTTCATACGGCTCAAATTCTGACCTATTTGCGTCTGGGCGAATTCCCCCTGGGTCTTCTTATTAATTTTCACGTGAAGATGCTAAAAGAAGGTATCCGCCGTTTCGCCCACACCCCTCTGCGAATCTCTTAATTACTCCGTGAATCTCTGCGTAACAACCTAAACGTGAATCTCTGCATAACAACCTAAACGTGAATCTCTGCATAACAACCTAAATAAGGGCTCCGGCCCGCTCATTTTATGAACCGCCGACACTTTAATCAACTCCTCGGCATGGGCACTGCCGGTCTGGTACTGCCCAGCCTACCCTCTCTGGGGCGATCCGTAGCCCCGGAAGCCTTGCTGGAGCCGGGCCTCGATGTAGCCCTCAAAAAGCGGCTGGCCGATGCGGCCCTCAACGCGGCCAAGTCGAAGGGGGCCACCTATGCCGATGTGCGCATCGGGCGTTACCTCAATCAGTTTGTGATTACCCGCGAAGACAAAGTGCAGAACATTGTCAACACCGAAAGCTACGGCGTTGGGGTTCGGGTAATTGCCAACGGGTGCTGGGGGTTTGCGGCTGCGGCCGACGCCAAAAACGAAGCCGATATGGCCCGCGCTGCCGAGCAGGCTGTAGCCATTGCCAAGGCCAACGCCCGGTTGCTGAAGGAGCCCGTACAACTGGCTCCACAGCCCGGCTACGGTGAGGTGTCGTGGAAGGCTCCCATCCAGAAAAACGCGTTTGAGGTTCCGGTCAAAGAAAAAGTAGACCTGCTGCTGGGCGTTAATGCCGCAGCCATGAAAAACGGGGCCAACTACGTAAACTCGGTGCTGTTTATGGTGAACGAGCAGAAATACATTGCTACCACCGACGGTACCTACGCCGATCAGGACATTCACCGGATTTGGCCAATTTTCAACGTCACCTGCATCGATGCCAAGTCGGGTAAGTTTGAAACCCGCAACGCCCTGAGCGCCCCGGTGGGCATGGGCTATGAGTACCTGCAAACAAACCCGGCCGACAAAGTAACTGGCATCACGACCCGCTACAACAAAGGGTACGATATGCTCGAAGACGTAACGGCGGCTGCTCAGCAGGCCCGGCAAAAACTGACTGCCAAGTCGGTAGAAGCGGGCAAGTACGACCTCGTACTCGACCCCAGCCACCTGTGGCTCACCATTCACGAGTCGGTGGGGCACCCCCTCGAACTCGACCGCGTACTCGGCTACGAAGCCAACTTTGCCGGTACCAGCTTTGCAACGCTCGATAAGTGGCAGTCGAAAAACTTCCAGTACGGCAGTAAGATGGTCAACTTCGTGGCTGATAAGCAGCAGGTGGGTTCGCTTGGGGCCGTCGGGTACGACGATGAAGGCGTGAAAACCAAGAAGTGGGACCTCGTTCGCGATGGCGTACTGGTGAACTACCAGGCTATTCGGGATCAGGCGGCTATCATCGGCGAGAAAGAATCGCATGGTTGCTGCTATGCCGACTCGTGGGGTACGGTGCAGTTTCAGCGGATGCCCAACGTGTCGCTCGAAGCGGGCAAGACACCGCTTTCGGTGCAGGACATGATCAAGGATGTCAAAAAAGGCATCTACATCATCGGCGACGGCTCGTTCTCTATCGATCAGCAACGCTACAACTTCCAGTTTGGCGGGCAGCTGTACTACGAAATCAAAGACGGACAGATTGCCGGTATGCTCAAAGACGTGGCCTACCAGTCGAACACGCAGGAGTTCTGGAACTCGTGTGCCGCCATCTGCGATCAGCGCGATTACCGGCTCGGGGGTAGCTTCTTCGACGGCAAGGGGCAACCAAGCCAGAGCAGCGCGGTGTCGCACGGGTCCGCTACAACGCGGTTCAACGGTGTTAATGTGATCAATACGGCCCGGAAAATTTAAATGAGTTTACAGTTTTTGGTTTACAGTTGGCTAGTGCAAGCTCGCTTCAGGCATACTGACGACGGAAGGAACCGTACAGGTATTGGGCTGAAAATCAACTGTCTGGTTTTTTCCCGTTGTCAAGATTGCAACAAGGCGCTTATCCTTAAGCCGATTCCCTGAAAACCGTAAACCGAACCCTGAAAACGCAAGAAATATGGCAACCATACTGACCGAAGCGGAGGCCAAAGCTCTGCTGACCAAAGTACTCAGCTACTCGAAGGCTGATGAGTGTGAGGTAAACCTGTCGGGCGACATTCGGGGCAACATTCGCTATGCCCGCAATGCCGTGTCGACCAGTGGCTCCCGAGCCAACCAGAATCTGGTGGTGCAGTCGGCGTTTGGCAAAAAAGTGGGTACCGCCACCATCGACGAGTTTGATGATGCCTCGCTCGAAAAAGTAGTTCGTCGGGCTGAGGAACTGGCCCGGCTGGCGCCCGAAAACCCCGAGTGGGTGGGTATTCTGGGGCCGCAAACCTACCTCAAAAGCAACGGCTACTTTGAATCGACGGCCAAGCTTACCGCCGAAGACCGGGCCGAAGCTGTGGCTAAAAGCCTGGAGCTGACACGCACACAGAACCTGACCGCAGCCGGTTTTCTGGAAGATGTCAACGGCTATCAGGCCATGATGAATTCGAAGGGCCTGTTTGCGTACTACCCCAGCACCAACATCAATTTTTCGCTCACTGTACGCACAGACGACGGTAAAGGCTCGGGCTATGTAGCCAAGGGTTTCTCCGACGCCAGTAAGCTCGATACAGCCGCTGCCACTCGCATTGCGGCCCAGAAAGCGGCTGCTTCGGCCAGTGCGCAGGCCCTCGAACCGGGTAAGTACACCGTGATTCTGGAACCAACGGCCGGCGCTGTGCTCATGGAACAGCTGTTCTTCTCGATGGATGCCCGCTCGGCCGACGAAGGGCGTAGCTTTCTGAGCAAACCCGGCGGTAAAACCAAGCTGGGCGAGAAAATCGTTGACCCGCGCGTTACCATTTATTCCGACCCCACTAATCCCGAACTGCCAGCCTCTCCGTGGGCGGGCGACGGGCAGCCGCAGCAACGCATCAACTGGATTGAGAAAGGCATTGTGAAAAACATGGCCTACTCGCGCTACTGGGCACAGAAACAGGGTAAAAAGCCGGTGCCGTTTCCAAACAATGTGATGATGGCGGGTGGAACGGCCTCACTCGAAGACATGATTAAGAGCACACAGCGCGGTATTCTGGTCACTAAACTGTGGTACATCCGGGAAGTTGACCCCCAAACGCTGTTGTACACGGGCCTCACCCGCGACGGAACGTTCTACATCGAAAACGGCAAAATCAAACATGCCGTGAAAAACTTCCGCTTCAACGAGAGCCCCGTTATCATGCTCAACAACCTCGAAACCCTCGGCCGGCCCGAACGGGTTGTGAGCACCGAGTCGGACGGAAATTATCTGATTCCGCCCATGAAAATTCGGGAATTTACGTTCTCCAGCTTGTCCGACGCCGTGTAACCTCCGGCCCGGTTACCTATTCCAGCCCGAACTGTAGTAAAGTACAGTTCGGGTTTTTTGTTGGGATATCCAGCAGCCCCGCTGACCAAACAAACCGCCTGAAACCGATACGTTTAATCAATACATAGGCCCTATTTGTGTGTCACAGAAAGTATACTTGTTTTTATATCCATCTATTGCTTAGATTACTGGCCTAACGTATTCTTAACCTAAATCCTTAAATCATCATGGAGTCTTACGCCTTGCGTAATCGCCTGCGTTTTGTAGGCACCGGGTCCGATTTGTTCGGCATTTATCTCCTCAACATGCTGCTGAGTATGGTCACACTCGGGCTGTATTATCCCTGGGCCAAAGCGGCTGTGCTCCGATACACCTACGCCAATACCCAGTTAGACAACAGCCCGTTTCAGTTTCATGGTACGGGCAAAGAAATTTTCGTGGGTTTCCTGAAAGCGGTAGCCGTCATTGTGGTGGTATACACGGCTGCCATTGCCCTCACGTTTGCTTCGTCGCTGGGCCTCAAGGTGCTGGGTTTTGTGATCATCTATGCCTTTGTGCTGGCGCTGGTGCCTATTGCCGTACACGGGGCGTTACGCTACCGGATGTCGCGTAGTTCGTGGCGGGGGATTCACTTTGGCTACCGGGGCGACCGCAACGAACTAATCAAAATGTATGTTCTGCAAGGGCTGCTGACGGTGGTCACGTTTGGCATTTATAGCTTCTGGATGACGCAGAATATCAACCGGTACACCATTGGACATATTCGGTTTGGCTCGGCCCGGATGCACTACACCGGCGATGGGGCCGATTATTTCTGGCTTTGCCTGAAAGGGTATTTCCTGACAATTCTGACGCTCGGCATCTATGGGTTCTGGTGGGGCCGTGATCTGTTTGCTTACTTTGTCGACAATCTCGCCATTGAAAACGAAGGCAAAACGTACCAATTTCAATCGTCGCTGACGGTGGGTTCGTATGCCGGTCTGGTAATCGGTAATATTCTGTTGATTGTGTTGACGTTGGGGCTTGGGGCAGCCTGGGCTACGGCGCGTACGTTGCAAATAATACTCGACAACACCCTGCTCGACGAACGGCTGGATACGGGTTCGCTGGTGCAGACCGAACTCGAATACCGCGATGCAACCGGCGAGGACCTGGCCGACATGATGGACATTGGCTTAATCTAAACACACTAGTGAACGCTACTTTTTTCGACGGGAAAGTCTCCCGACCACATCCGGCTCAGTACACCCTCTCGGCTTACACCATTGAGATTCGCTATACCGATGCCGACGGGCAGGAGCGGGTGGCGGAGTGGCCATTGCAGGAAGCCCGGCTGGCAACCTGGAACCCGTCGGGAAAGACGCGACTGCAATTTGGGCCGTTTCCGCATCAGTATCTGGATGTGGAAACGGCCGATTATGAGGCCCGGTTTATACCTGCCCGTCAGCTACTCAAGTCGGCGCGGCCGGGCTTGTACGAGTTTGTTCTGAGCAAGGGGTTCCGGGGTGTGGTGCTGGTGGGCGTAGTAGCGGTGGCTTTCCTGTGGCTCCTGTATGCCTACGGGATTCCGGCCCTGTCGTTGCAGGTGGCCCGTCAGGTACCTGCCGAGCAGGAGGTCGCTCTGGGCGATATGCTGTACCGGCAACTTGAAAACTCAGGTGGGCTCTCGGTCGACAAAACGAAAACGGCGCAGGTTGAACGGTTCTGGCGCGAAATGGGCGTGAAAACCCGCTTGCCAATCCGCGTTGCCGTTGTCGAGAGCAAAGAGGTTAATGCCTTTGCTGTGCCCGGCGGGCATGTGGTGGTGTTTACGGGGATTCTGAAAAAATTTAACCGGCCCGAACAGTTGGCGGCTTTGCTTGCCCACGAGGCCGCCCATGTCGAAAAACGCCACTCGTTGCAACAGCTAATCCGCAGTATAGCGGCCTACAGCATTATATCGGTCATGTTTGGCGATGTGAGTGGTATAACGGCAGTACTTGTCGATAATGCCGACAATCTGGTGTCGCTCTCGTACTCGCGTCAGCACGAAGCTGAAGCCGATGCCTTTGCGGTAGAGCAACTGGCGCGGCAGGGAATCGACCCGATGGGGGCCGTTTGGCTCATGGAAGCACTGCCTACCGAGGGCGAGGTAATTCCGACGTTGTTACGCTCGCACCCACACAATGCCGAGCGGGTAGCGGCCACGCGGGCATTGGCTCAAAAGGCCCGAACCCGTGTGATACCCAATGCAGAGCTACAAGCACTCTGGCAAAAGATTCGGGAAAATAGTGTACGTTAACAGTAAGCCCCCATTTAAACGGCTCAAATCATAACCTGAGCCGTCTCAAATTATTACTGAGTCGAACGGAAGGGGGCTAACCGGCCACCTTTGAGCCATCAATCAAAAACGCCGGCACTGGCACTTGATGTATGGCTCGTTTCCTGCTTATCCTCGTTTTTCTTATCCTAACTGTACTGGCTCAGGCCCAAACGCTGCGTGGCTCTGTGCGCGATGTAGCCAATCGGCCCGCCCCGTACGCGGTGGTCAAGCTACTGCGCCTGACCGACTCAACACTCGTGCGGGGAAACATTGCTGATCAGAACGGGGGCTACACGTTTGCCAACGTACCGGCTGGCCGGTACTACGTGCAGGCTTCGCTTGTGGGAATGAAAAGCGCCCTGAGTGCGGTGGTGCAGGTAGCCGGTAACCAACTGGTGTTAGTAAGCCCAATTCAACTGGGCGAAGCTGTACAAACCCTGACTGGAGTTGAGGTACGGGTGCGGCAACTGCCCGTTGAGCAGCTGGTTGATAAAACCGTATTGAACGTGGCGGCTGATGCGGTAGCGCAGGGCAAAACTGCGTACGAGTTGCTGCAACAAGCTCCCGGCGTGGCTATTGACCCGAATGATAATATCCGCATGGCGAGTAAGCAGGGAGTTCTGGTGTTGATAGACGGAAAACCGACCAACCTCTCGGCGGCTGATCTGGCCAGTTTGCTCCGGGCTACGTCGGCCGCTACCATTGACAAAGTCGAGTTAATGACGAACCCTTCGGCCCGGTACGACGCGCAGGGTGGGGCAGTAATCATCAATATCCGCTTTCGGCGCGACAAAAGTATGGGCCTTAACGGGAGCGTGTCGGGCGGGTATGGGCAAAGCGATCATCATCGCGCCAACGCGTCCCTCGACCTAAACTACCGCGCTAAACGCATCAATCTGTTTGGCAATGCCTCGGGGAGCGACAACTACCAGATTACGAATGTGGGTATCGACCGAATGGCGGGAGGGAATCTCTTTCGGCAACGGGGGTACGATTCGGACGGGACGCGCGGACTGGTCTACAAAACAGGCGTCGATTATTTCCTGAATTCGCGCCAAACACTCGGTCTGCTGGTATCAGGAAATACGATTAGTAATCAGTTCGGAACGTACACCGCCACAGGTATAGGCAACCCTTCCGCTAACCGGGTAGATACGAGTGTGGTAAACCGGGTAGATAACCCGGCACAGAATAACCGAATACAGGCTGCTCTGAATTACCGCTACGCCGACACGACCGGGCTGGAGTTGAATCTGGACGCCGACCTGACCCGTTTTGCCAATACCTCGCCCAATACCCTGACGAGCAACTTTATCGCCGGAGCCGACTACCGTCCGGTGTTGTTCACCCGGCGCAACCGCTTCGATGCTCATACCGATATTACGGTTGTAGCGTTGAAAGCCGATCTGGTGAAAGAATGGAAGAGCCGCCGTCCGGCTGGTGCGTCTGTGAAACTGGAAACCGGCCTGAAACATACCGATGTCGCTACTAACAATGAACTCCTGGCCTTTACCGGAGCCGCATCGGCCGAACAACCCGACCCCAGCCGTACCAATCGCTTTACATACCGGGAGGTTGTGCGCGCGGGGTATGCGTCGCTCAGTCGGTCGGTCGGGAAATGGTCGGTGCAGGGTGGGCTCCGGGCCGAACACACCACCGCCATTGGTCGCTCTACTGATTTGCTAAACCGGCGCATAGACCGCCCTGATACAGCTTATCTCAATCTGTTTCCAACGGCTTTTGTGCAGTATACAGCCACTCCCAATAGTCAGCTTTCGATGAAGTACGGACGGCGCATTGGGCGGCCCAACTATCAGGACCTGAACCCATTTGTGTACCCGGTTGATCCGTACACGAGTGGGCGTGGAAACCCGTACCTGCGGCCCAATTACACGCATAACGTGGAACTGAGCTACACATACAAATGGGCCACAACCATTAAGTTGGCCTACAGTCGTACGGCTGATTTCTCGACGGATGTGATTCAGCAGCAGGGCGTTGTTGCGTATCAGACGGTGGCCAATGTAGGCCATGTTGACGCGCTAAATGTGTCGGTTAGTACACCCTACCAGTTTACAACGTGGTGGAATATGTATGGCTACGCCGGGGCTACCTGGAACCGGTTTGTTGGCCAGTTATCACCCACTGAACCCTTCAACGAGCGGGCGTTTGCTTTTGAAGGCTATATGCAGCAGTCGTTTACGCTCTCAAGCAAGTGGTCGATGCAGGTTTCGGGTTTCTGGAATGCGCCTACCCGGCAGGCGGTCTATCAGATTGGGGGCCTGGGGGCACTCAACCTGAGTGTGCAGACAAAAGTGCTGGGTAACCGGGGTAAGCTAACCTTCGGCCTCGACGACGCGCTGAACACGATGCGCTGGCGTTGGTCGGGCACACAGCAGTCGGGTGAGGGGCAGGCCGGGTTAATGTACGGTCCGCAGTTTAACATCGACCGCAAGTGGGAAAGTCGCCGGGTCAATATCCGCTTCAGCTACCGGTTCGGGCGTAACGAGATCAAAGCGGCCCGTCAGCGCGAAACGGGTGCCGACTCTGGCCGGATTAAAGTCAAAGGAAATTTATAAGTAACATCTGCTATGAAAATTTACCTCCTTGTTTTCCTGCTGCTATGTGCCGAGGCAAAAGCGCAATCGGGTACTAGTGGCACTCCCGCCCGCATCACCTTCCTACTTAAAAACACGCTGGGCTATCACCGCATGTTTCTGGTGGAAGGGCCGGGGATTAAATACGGCTTTACCATGAGTCGGCGTGAGACCATTCCCTGTAATTGGCCGGTTGGCTCCAGGCTGTATTTTAGTCAGGATGGCGAAGCAAAGCAGGACCTGATTCTGACAGTGACCCGGACCGACGAAGGTAAAACTCTCTTTACCGATGTGGCATCCACATCGCGTCGATCTACCGAACCCAGGCCGTCGGTGGTGAACGCAGACCGCGTTACGTTTCGGCTGCATAACCCGAGCGTAATACCCCGCAAAATCGCCCTGATTAGCTACGAGCCGGGGGCTACTGGCAACGGTACTACAATTTTTACACTACCCCCGTTAATTGGTTTCAAATCATTTAGCTTTCCGGTGGGTACCCGTTTGTATCTGGCCGATAGTGAGCAGGTTAATACCGTTATGAGCGGTAAGCGAATCGACGCGGGTAAGCCGTTTCTGACGGTGGAAAAAGAAGACGCCGGCCAGGTATTTGATGTGAAATAGTCACGGTCGTATATTGCTTACCGTTCAATTGTCTGTCGCGATGTCGTTCTATTTTTCGGCCTACTCCAGTCCGCTGCTTTTCGGGTTTGTTCAGGCCTGGGGGTATGCCTTGTTACTTTGGCTTCGTGGTCGTCGAGAAGAACGGCTGTCCGACATCCTGCTGGGTTGGGTGCTGGTGGGTATGGCGTTCAATATCTGGGAGTATATGCTGGGTTTTGGCGGTATTGAAATCCTTTGGAACCAACTGGAGTTTTTTCCCCGAACCCTCGGCTACCTGTTGCCGGTTTTGTGCTATTTCTATCTCCGCACGCAGGTTAACACCGATTTTCGGTTTTCCCGGCGCGATGGCTGGCACGCCGTTCCGTTTCTGATTCAGGTGACGTATCACCTCGTTGTGTTTGCGCAGGGGCCCAACTTTGTGCGGTACTGGAAAACGCAGGTGAATGGACCATATCACCTCGATGATCTGGAATTTTGGTTCGGGGTAGTCATTGATCTGTATTACCTTTTCCTGTCGTTGCGGCTTTATCGGCAATACCGCGCCTGGATCACCAATCAGTTTTCCGAAACGGACTCGATCAGTTTCAGGTGGTTCCGCAACTTTCTTATTGCGCTCACGCTGGCCACGCTTTTTGGTTTTCTGATGGATGGCTTGAGTGTGGCTCTCAGCCTGAATTTCTGGCAGAACTGGTGGGACGAATTGGCCAAAGTGGTGCTGATTTATTACATCAGTATCAACGGCTATGCGCAGGTTCAGCCCGGCCGTCGGCTGGCATTTCAGGCTGAATCGGTGCCTGAGCCGGTACTCCTGGCAGAGTCGGTCCCCGGCCGAGAAGCCTTGACCCCGGTTGGTCGGGGGGCACATCAACCCATTGGCACGCCCCCGGTTCCCGATGGGTTGGTGCCTTTGCGCGACACATTGCTCCAATACATGGCTGCTGAAAAGCCCTATCTCGAGCCCGACCTGTCGCTGACCGATCTGGCCCGGCGTATGCACACCAATCCGGTTGTGCTATCGCAGGTAATCAATACGGGTGTGGGGAAGAACTTCAATGATTTTGTGAACGAGTACCGGGTTGAAGAGTTCAAGCGGCAACTGCTCAATCCGGCCAACACGCATTTGAGTTTTCTGGGACTGGCGCTCAACTGCGGATTCAATTCGAAGGCTACGTTTAACCGGGCCTTTCGGAAGTTTACCGGCACCTCACCGAAGGAATTTGTCGGACAATAAAAAAGCTCGCCCGAGAGTATCAGGCGAGCTTCGCGACGCAGTTGTATAGTAAACGGCGGGGCGTATCGAAATGTTTCAAGGTTGAAAAATAGTGGTATTATTTTTCAAAATAGTTAAGTAAGCTCCTCACAACTGATTTTTAGCTGTTCAAGCTCCCGAATTACCACCTGCGAGGGAAGGTCATTGCTCTCAACCCGCAGCACCCGATCGCAGTCTTCCCAGTCCACCGACCAGCGCAGAAGTCCACCCAATGGGGCCAGTGTATGGGTGAGCAAGGGCAAGTGTTGTTGCGTCAAATCGGTTTTAAAAACTAACACGTCCATACACGTCAGAGGGTTTGGTTTGGATGGCGAAACAGCCGGGCATCGGCCCAGAACGTACCCAGCGGAATAATCGAAGCCAATAGGGCCAGGCCGGTTTTTCGCCAGCCCCAGCGATACTCAATGCCGCACTGAATCACGAGCAATACGTACAGAACAAAGAGTAGCCCGTGTGCCATACCAATAATGCGGTTGGGCATGGGCATGGCGTAGGCATATTTGAGCGGCATACCGATACCGATCAGCAACAGAAACGAAACGCCTTCGAGGAAGGCCAGAATACGAAGACGCCCCAGTTGGGATTTCAACAGGTCGAACATAACGGTAGACAGAATGTGGCAAGCCGCCGTGGGTTTGGCAGGCTGGCGGGAGAAAGATTGACAAGAAAACCGTGGCAGGCAGAAAATAAATCGCCCCAAACCCCACTTTGTGATGAGCGGTTCTGAATCGAACTGTAAGGGGACTCTCGGCGAAGTAGGTCCGGTGAGGAAACGTGAGGATAAATAAAATGGAGAAACCCGTCAGGCCAGCAGGGCGCTAAGCTCCTGCCACGAAATAAGCGCAATGGCCAGCACGGCTAAAGCCAGCCCAACCTTGTTGAGGCCCGACAACTGCTCGCGGAAGAAAAGAGCCGCTGTGCCGGCTGCCAGCAGAATCACGCCGATATTATACACCGGATACACAAAAGCGCCGTTGCCACTATAGGCCGACAGGGCCAGAATCAGGGTGTAAAAGCTCAGGTAATTGGGCACTCCTAATGTGACGGCGGCCACAAAGCTGCGGGCTTCGATGCGTTCCTGCCCGCGCACGAGCCGAATGGCGAGCAAAACAGCCCCGGCCACAATGGCACCCAGCACCATAGTGAGGGTTACGGCCACGGTTTGGTCGGCTGCTGTGATGTACCGCACGTTCATGTAATTGATGGTGGTGTTGGTAAACCCGTACATCAGAAATACGGCCACCGGTAGCCAGAGGTTACTGCCTGTATTCGTACCTGATTCCGATTTTTTGTACGTGCTCAACCCAACGGCTACCAGAGCGAGCGCCAGCCCCAGATAATTGAGCGCATCGAACACTTTGCCGCCCCCGAGCACCAGCAGACTGAACGTTACCGGAATTACCAGCGATAAATTATTGGCCAGCGAAGTGGCCGTGATACCGCTGCGTTGTGTGCTCGCCCCCGACAATAGGAACGTGACAATGAATCCGACACCCAGGATTAGAGCCAGCCAGGTCCAGGTTTGTGTGAAGTCGATTGAGAAAGATTGCCCCGCGGGCATCAGCAGTAGGCCCGTCAGGAAACAAACGGGGTAATTAAACACAATAGCCTGGGTGGTATTGACCCCAAACCGCGGAAAGAGCCGGAAGTTGAGCAGCAGCAGTACGGAAAGAATAATGCTGGCAACGAGGTAGATCATACTCGCAAAGGTACGGGCGGTTTGCGAAAGAAAAAGGTGCCTGTTGGGTGCTTACGAGCTTACAGACAGTGCTTTGAGGGGTGCCGACAGGGAAGTCTTAAGTCAAATAATAGATTGATATTCAGAGACCTGTTGGCCCTTTTTGACAAAATTTTATGCATCATTCAATCCGTGTGTCCAACAGGTGCGTAGGTATGACAGTAATCGGTTGCAACCACGATACGTTTCACAAAAAACCTCATTTCGCAACACACATGAAAGCGATCATAAAATCAGTTTTTGCCGCATTGACTCTCCTGGCCGTTTCAACTTCAGTTCAGGCACAGGCTCCAAAAACAGTAGGCGGTGCCCCGATGTACCCAACGAAGAACATCATTGAGAACGCCGTCAATTCAAAAGATCACACCACTCTGGTGGCCGCTGTGAAGGCCGCCGGTCTGGTAGAGACCCTGCAAGGCGCTGGTCCGTTCACGGTATTTGCTCCGACCGACAAGGCGTTCGGTAAACTGCCCGCCGGTACCGTTGAAACACTGGTAAAGCCTGAGAATAAAGGCACCCTGACCGGTATTCTGACTTACCACGTGGTAGCTGGTAAGGTAGACAGCAAGGCGCTGGCCAAGCAAATTAAGGACGGTAACGGCTCGGCTACGCTGAAAACGGTAGCTGGTGGCACCCTGACGGCCAAAATGAAGGGTAAAGGCATTGAAATTGTTGACGAAAAAGGTGGTTCAGCCATGGTCGACATCGCCGATGTGTATCAGTCAAACGGCGTGATTCACACGATCGATACCGTGCTGATGCCTAAGTAAGAAACCATAGGTGTTTGATGGTAGGCTTGTTAGAATAGATAATCAAATCCACAGGGAAAAGCCCGGCTCGCTTGAGCTGGGTTTTTTTGTGCGGGTTAGGCGTATTTTTGTTTTATGAACGTAAGAGACAAAGTCGTACTAATTTCGGGAGCTTCCCGGGGCATCGGGCGCGCTACGGCCCTGCTTTTGGCTCAGAACGGGGCCAATGTAGTAGCTACCGCCCGCAACGCCGAAGACCTGAAATCGCTCGAATTGGAGCACCCCGGCATTGTGGCCGTACCCGGCGATGTTGCCAGCGAGGCCGACATGGCAACGGTTGTCCAAACAGCCCTCGACCGCTTTGGTAAGATTGATGTAGTCATTAACAACGCGGGCTACGGAGTTTTCAAGAATGTGGATGAACTGACCGTGACCGAGTGGGACGAGCTGATGGCAACTAACGTGAAAGGCACGTTTGTGCTCACCAAAGCCGCTTTGCCCACCTTAAAAGCGCAGGGTTCGGGCCATGTGGTGGTGGTAGCCTCCGACGTAGCCAAGCGCACCTTTGCGGGCGGCTCGCTGTACACGGCGAGCAAGTACGCGCAGGAGGCCTTTATGGGTGCCCTTCGGAAAGAGGTGCGGTCGTTTGGTATCAAAGTAACGGGTGTGTACTCAGGTCTGGTCGATTCGCATTTTCACGCCAAAGGACACGGTCACGAAACGTCGAAGAACTGGCTCAAAAACGAGGACATGGCCGAGTCGATGCTGTTTATCATCAGTCGGCCGGCCCACGTTGTCGTCGATGAGTTCATGATCCACCCGCTGTCGCAGGAGTATTAGAAAGTCAACCGGACCAGTTTACTTCGAAAAACTGGACGGGTGGTATGGTCCGGCGTCTGTATAGCTTTGGGCTGTTGTTCGACCCGGAACAGGCTATGTTTTGGGTCGGCATACCGCTTATCTGTACGCATATGACGCCAACTAACCGAACCAAACTCTCGCGGCTGCCCAAGCGTGGCCATCACGATACGGCCACTATTTACCCCATTCTCGATGCGGGGCTGGTCTGCCATGTGAGTTACCAACTCGACGGGCAACCGTTTCTGATTCCAACCGCCTACGGCCGCATCGACAACACCGTGTACATTCACGGGTCGGTGGGTAGTCATTTTTTTCGCCAGCTGGCGCAAGGGGTGCCGGTTTGTGTGGCGGTCACGCACGTGGATGGGTTGGTGCTGGCCCGGTCGGCGTTCAGTCACTCGGTCAATTACCGGTCGGTGGTTCTGTTTGGGCAAACCCGGTTGGTTGATGACCCTGACGAAGCCTGGGCGGCACTGGAGCGCATTACCGAGCATCTGATGCCCGGCCGTTGGGCCGATACCCGACCACCCAGTGCAAGCGAGATGAAGAAGACAATGGTGCTGGCCATTGAAATTGAAGAAGCCTCGGCAAAGGTCCGAACGGGCAACGTCAACGATGACCCTGAAGACCTCGACTTACCGCATTGGGCGGGTGTTGTACCGGTCAGCCTACAGTACGGCCAGCCGATTCAGGACCCGATTCAATCAAAAGACATTGCTGTGCCGGATTATATAGCCAGTTTTAAGGGATAATGTATGATGAATAATGTGTAATGAATAATGGATAATGGGCTGACGCCAGAAAACTGCTTTCGCGTCAGCCCATTATCCATTATTCATTACACATTATTCAATATCCACGATCCACGCCTACTGACTCCACTCGGTAGGTGTGCGGTCCCAGCGGTGGCCTTTCAATTCGGCCAGTAGTTGGGGGGAGAGTGCGCCAGCATCGCTGGTGGCGCAATTGGCCTCTACGTTGCGGAGTTGCCGCATACCCGGAATTGTGGTGGCTACGTCGGGGTTGCTCAGAATAAACCGCAGAGCCATTTCGGGCATGGTCATACCGGCCGGAATGAGCGGCTTGAGGGCATCGGCATGGTCGACGCTGGCGTTCAGGTTTTCGGGCACGAAGTAAGTCGAGCGCCAGTCTTCGGCCGGGAACGTGGTTTCTTTGGTAAACGTACCCGTCAGCGTGCCTTCGTCAAACGGTACGCGGGCAATCACGCCCACGCCCAACTCACGGCAGAGCGGGAAGAGATTATCTTCGGGAGCCTGGTCAAAAATATTGTAAATCACCTGCACGCCATCAATTAGGCCCGTGCGAAGTGTGTTGAGCACGTTGTCGGGCTCCCAGCGATTTACCGAAATGCCCCAGGCCCGCACCTTACCGGCCTGCGTGAGTTTCTGGATGGCCTCCTTCCACTCGTCGCGGTCGGCCCAGGCATCTTCCCAAACGTGAAACTGTTGCAGGTCGATGGTGTCGACGCCCAGATTTTTGAGGCTCTTTTCGGTGTACTCCACAATGTAGTCAGCCGGAAACACATCGTCGATGGAGAAGTGCGATTTTGAAGGCCATTTACGGTTTTTGGGCGGAATTTTGGTTGCGGCAAACAAGGTTTTGTCGGAATACCGCTTCATGAGGTCGCCCAGAATAGTTTCGCTCAGGCCCTCACCGTAGCCCCAGGCAGTGTCGAAAAAGTTGCAGCCCAGTTCAACGGAACGGTCGAGAGCCCGGTCGACGGTTTCGCGCTCGGAGCCTGTCCAGCCCGCGAGGCCCCACATGCCGTAGCCAATGTCGGATACTTGCCAGCCTGTGCGGCCGAAGGTTCTGTATTGCATAAGGATAATCGATAAAACGAAGTCACAAAGATGCACGGGCAAACCCATTTGCCCTTTATTTCTCTATAACCAATTAGGTCGGGTGGGCCTACTGCCTACAGGGCCGCTTTTTGCAGATACGCAGAAAAGCCTGCCCAGAAACCGAAGTCGATCCACCATTTTTCGGCAATTTTGGCAAAAAGACCATTATGCTGATTCGTATCGTTCGGATGACCTTTCAGGAAGACCAGCTGGAAGCGTTTGAGCAAATTTTCGACCTATCGAAACACCGGATTCGCGCTTTTCCGGGTTGCCAGCACCTCGAATTATTGCGCGACCTCGATAATCCGGCCGTTCGGATCACGTACAGTTACTGGGTGTCGGCCGCAGCCCTCGACGCTTACCGACAGAGCGACCTTTTCCGGTCTACCTGGGCGGCTACCAAAAAACTCTTTGCCGATAAGCCCCTGGCGTTTTCGTCGGAGCGGATTGAGCAGGTAGCGGGTGGCCAGTAGGTAATAAATAAAACTATTATATCTACAGGGTTTGTTTTTAGAGGGATGCGGATTAACCGCCGTCGCTCATGGTATGCACACACCCTGTTCCATAGCTTGCCTGATTCCGTTTTACAACGAGGGCGACCGTTTGTTGGCGGTACTCGATGTGGTGACGCGCGTACCGGGGCTGGAGCAGATTGTGTGCGTTGATGATGGCTCCAATGACCCATCGTTGGCTCAGACCATCCGGCAGCGTTGGCCCAAAATCCTACTGCTTCAACTGCCGGAGAACAAAGGCAAAACGGCCGCCATTCGGCATGGGCTGAGCCAGATTCGGGCCGATTATGTGTTGCTGATGGATGCCGATTTACAGCAAATGAACCGGGCTGAACTGAGCCGAATTGTGCGGCAGGTGCGGCAAGGATGCCCGGCCGATATGCTCATTCTTCGTCGGCTCCGGGCCGACTGGTTTGTGCGCATGAGCCGGGCCGATGTGTTGCTTTCGGGGGAGCGAATTATCCGCCGGGCCGATCTGGAAGCCGTGTTAAGTGGTCCCGTGGAGCGGTTTCAACTCGAAGTAGCCATCAACGAGTACATGCAGCAGCACCAGAAGCGGGTTTGCTGGGTGCCCTGGTCGGCCAAAAACACCTACAAAACTCAGAAACGTGGCCCCGTAGAGGGTTTCGTGGCCGACGCGGCCATGTACGCTAGCATTGTGGGGCATTTGGGGGTGGCTTCGGTGGTGCGGCAGTACCGATCTTTTGCCCGCAAGCCCCTTCGGTTGAACTAATTTGCCCCGTTTCGGCCTTTTTTGAGCAAGGAAGCGCCAATGGCCCCGCTGTTGCTTTCCGATACCCCAACGGAATGCCTACCTTTGTGGTACGTCAACAAGCTAAAGAACACTTCGCAACCAGCCAGGCGTTGCGACCAACCTGTGACAACAGAACCTTGTTCTCATGCTAACAAAACCGCTTGAACAAACGTACTTCATTATCGACTTTGATAGTACGTTTACCAAAGTAGAGGCCCTCGACGTGCTGGGCGAAATTTCATTGATCGGTCGGCCCGACCGCGACGATGTGCTGGACCAGATTCGGACCATCACCGACCGGGGTATGGCGGGCGAGCTGTCGCTGGCTCAGTCGCTGGAGCAGCGGCTCCGCTTACTCAATGCCCACCGCGATCACCTGCCCGCGCTGATCGAGACGCTTATGACCAAAGTGTCGGACTCGTTTCAGCGTAACCGCTCGTTCCTGAGCGAACATGCCGATCAGATTTATATCGTTTCAAGCGGTTTCAAGGAGTTTATTGTGCCGATTGTGACGGCTCTGGGTGTCAAAGAAGACCATGTGTTTGCCAATACGTTTGAATACGACGAAAAAGGCAATATTGTGGGTTGCGACTGCGAAAACCCGCTCGCTACCGACGGGGGTAAGGTGAAGCTCATGCGTAGCCTGCAACTCGATGGCGATGTGTACGTGATTGGCGACGGCTACACGGATTACGAAATCCGGGAGTCGGGTCTGGCCAATCGGTTCTATGCCTTTACCGAAAACGTGCTTCGGCCCAGTGTGGTTGAGAAAGCCGATTATGTTTCACCTTCACTCGACGATTTTTTGTTCGATAATAAATTGAGCCGCAGCCATTCGTACCCCAAAAGCCGGATTAAGGTACTGCTGCTGGAAAACGTACACCCGGTAGCCGTTCACCTGTTTGAGCAGGAAGGCTTTAGCGTAGAAATCCGGAAAGGAGCCCTTGACGAAGACGAACTGATCGAAGCCATTCGGGGGGTTCATATTCTGGGCATCCGGTCGAAAACCAACGTCACCCAGCGGGTACTCGAACACGCCGACCGGCTTATTACAATCGGGGCGTTTTGTATCGGTACCAACCAGATTGACCTGACCGCCTGTTCGGAGCGGGGAATTGCTGTGTTCAACGCCCCCTACAGCAACACCCGGTCGGTGGTTGAGCTGGCCATTGGCGAGATCATCATGTTGATTCGCAACGTGGTGAGCAAGAGCAACAAAATGCACGAGGGCGTCTGGGATAAGTCGGCCAACAACAGCTTTGAGGTGCGGGGTAAAAAACTCGGCCTGATTGGCTACGGCAACATCGGCACGCAGCTGTCGGTTGTGGCGGAGGCCCTCGGTATGGAAGTTTACTTCTACGACGTAGTGGATAAACTGGCCCTGGGCAATGCCCGTAAGTGCCGCACGCTGGAGGACCTGCTGGCCGTGTCGGACATTGTGAGCCTGCATACCGATGGTCGGAAAGACAATAAAAACCTGATTGGTGCCCGCGAATTTGGGCTCATGAAAGAGGGCGTTATTTTCCTGAATCTGTCGCGCGGCCATATTGTCGATATTCCGGCGCTGGTCGAAGCCATCAAGTCGGGCAAAGTAGCGGGGGCCGGCATCGACGTGTTCCCGTACGAGCCGAAGACCAACAGCGAAGAGTTTATCAATGAGCTGCGGGGCCTGCCCAATGTGATTCTGACCCCGCACATTGGTGGTAGCACCGAGGAGGCCCAGGAGAACATCGGCACGTTTGTGCCGGGCAAATTGCTGGAGTACATCAACAATGGCAGCACCTACGGGAGCGTCAACTTTCCCGAACTCCAGCTACCCCTCCTGAAAGAGTCGCACCGGTTGCTGCACATTCACCGTAACGTGCCGGGGATTCTGTCGCAACTGAACCAGATTTTTGCTAAGCACCACATTAATATCAAAGGGCAGTACCTCAAAACCGACGAACACATTGGCTATGTGATTACCGACATTGCCAAGGAGTACGACGAGGATGTGGTAGCTGAACTGCGGAATGTGGAAAACACGATTAAGTTTAGGCTATTATATTAGCCGTGTGTAGAGCCGCAAGATATTGCGGCTCACTGCCGGATGGGAAATCGCTGATGCCTGAGAGCCGCAATATGTTGCGGCTCACTGCCGGATGGAAAATCGCTGACGCATGAGAGCCGCAAGATATTGCGGCTCTACAAAAATGATATGAAATACACCTACTTCACTCCCGGCCCAGCCGAACTATACCCCACGTTTGCGGCTCATTTGCAAACGGCAATGGATGAGCAGTTAGGCTCTATTTCGCACCGGAGCGCCCGGTTCCGGGATATCTACCGGCATACCGATGAGCAACTGCGGGCGTTGATGAACATTCCGGCTACGCACGGTATTTTCTTCACGGGTTCGGCCTCGGAGGTGTGGGAGCGGCTGTTGCTCAACTGCGTAGAGCACGAGAGTTTTCACCTGGTTAACGGGTCGTTTTCGCGGAAGTGTTACGACTACGCGCAGGCGCTGCATAAGTTTGCCCACCTGCACGAAAAACCCCTGGGCGAAGGGTTCGATGCGGCCGAGGTGGAAATCCCCGAATATGCCGAGCTGGTTTGCCTGACGCATAATGAAACATCGGCGGGTGTGCAGATGCGCCCCACCGATATGCACAAGCTAAAGCGGAAGTACGCCCAAAAGCTGTTTTGTGTCGATATGGTCTCGTCGGCTCCGTACCCGGACCTGGATTTTAGCCTGATCGATTCGGCGTATTTCTCGGTGCAGAAAGCCTTCGGGATGCCCGCCGGTTTGGGCGTCTGGATTGCGAATCAGGCGTGTCTCGAAAAAGCCGAGCGGCTTCAGCGGTACGATTCGCTCACGATTGGGGCGCACCACAATTTGCCGACGCTCTGGAAAAACTACCAGACCTTCGAAACGCCCGCTACACCCAACGTGCTGGGCATTTACCTGCTGGGCAAAATTGCGGAAGACCTCAACCGCATCGGGATTGAAACAGTGCGTAAAGAAACCGAGGAGAAAGCCCGGATGCTGTACCGGTTTGCCGAAGGCAGTGACCGCTACACGCCCTTTGTGCAGCAGGAGCGCCATCGTTCACAAACCGTTGTGGTACTGAACACCGACGGCCCCGCCAAAGGGGTGATGGAAGCAGCCAAGCAACAGGGTATGATTATTGGCAGTGGGTACGGTAAGCTGAAAGAAACCCAGATCCGTATTGCCAACTTTCCGGCGGTGTCGGTAGAACAGGTGAGTGAGCTAATTAAAGTCATGCAGAAATAGCATAATACACAGACAAAAGCCCCTGAGCGTCGTTCAGGGGCTTTTTTTATTGGCTCTTTTGTAGGTGGGGGTTGGGTCTGAAAAAACCTTTTCCGGCCAACCAAGTTTAATCAATAGCATTTTTACATACTCAACGACGATGAAAACGATTCTTACAACGATGGGCCTGTTGCTGGCTTTGGCCGCGGCAACTTTCGCCCAGTCCGAAACCAATCAGAACCGGGAAAACCGGCCGCTGATTAATGAGGAACAAAAACAGGAGGTGCGCGAGAAAGCGCAGGAAGTTAAGGAAGACATCCGCGAAGGGGCCCGCGAGCTGGAACAAAACACGCGCGAAACCCGCCAGGAAATAAAGCAGGAGGCCCAACAGGCAGGTCAGGAGATCAAAGAAGAAGTGCGCGAGCAGGTAGAAAACACGCGCTACCGGAACGACCGTTATGGCTTGCCCTGGTTCGAAAAAGGGAGTGTGATGCTGGGAGCCTCGGTAGGTCTGGGTCTGGGGAAAAGTAGTGGCTCATATATGGTGCTCAACCCCCGTCTCGGCTACTTTTTTCAGCCCGGTTTTATGGGCGGTATTCGCCTGAGTTACGACCGTCGGTTATCAACCAGTTTCCGGTCGCAGGAGGTAGGTGTGTTTGCCCGGTATTACCCGATACGCACCCGCATCAGCGGTTTCGTAGGGGCAGGGTACAACTTTGGGCGTGAGCGGGCCAGCAACATTGGCGATAATGAGAAGGCACGTTTCAACAGCATCACGCTTGAAGTGGGCACCATGTTCTACGTACGGCGGAATCTGGGCGTCGAAGCCTCGCTCGAAACCAACTACTACGACCGTAGTAACCCACTTGCTGGTCGGAACCGCGGTGGTCGGGCCAAAGTAGGTATCAACTATTACTTTGCCCGTCGGGCGCAATAATCTCGGTTGCTACTAAACCTGTAAGGTCTTTGAGACCTTGCAGGTTTTTGTTTGCAGAGGGGCACAATAATCTCGGTTGTTACTAAACCTGTAAGGTCTTTGAGACCTTGCAGGTTTTTGTTTGCAGAGGGGCGCAATAATCTCGGTTGTTACTAAACCTGTAAGGTCTTTGAGACCTTGCAGGTTTTTGCTTGTAAAGGGGGGTAATAATCTCGGTTGCTACCAAACCTGTAAGGTCTTTGAGACCTTACAGGTTACCCCTTTAAGTATTGGCCACCGGTTCAGCGTGGCGCTTCCGGCGAACTGCTGCTGTTTTCACCGGGGCATCGACCACCTGACAGGCTTTGCGTCGGCGGCCCCACCAAACCAGAAATCCACTAACGGGTAACGAAGCCGAAAACAAACTGGCTAAAAACGCCAGAATCTTGCCGGGCAATCCCAGCCAGCCGCCTGTGTGCAGGTCGTAGGCGGCTCCGCGCGCTTTGTCGCCCGCTGAGAAGTCGCTGTGCCGTTTGCCAGATACAAGCTGTCCCGAATATTGATCGTAGTACTGAATCGTGTATTTCCGGTAAAATGAGCCCTCGTCGTAGCGAAACTGCACCCGGTAAGCCCCCACCGAATCGGCCGGAAAAATAACGTACAACTCGGTTGCACCGGTTTCGAGGGCGTTGGTGCGGGCTACTATGGCGTCGATTTGGGTAGAGCGCCCGGTTGGGGCCGTTTGTCGCGTGGCCGGGAGGGTCGAAACGGCCTTGGCACGGTCGCGGGGGGGCGAGCCGGTGAGTTTGTAAAGACCATTTTCCCACCATTCGAATGACCAGATCAAGCCCGTACAGGCAATGACCACCAGAAGCCAGAGGGCGTAAAACCCACCCACGCTATGCCAGTCGTAGTTGACTCGGCGCCACCGGGCCGACCAGCGAATGGTGAACTTCTGTTTCAGAGCCGCCTTGCTCATGGCTGCCTTGTACCGGGGCCACCACAGCACTAGCCCCGAAATGAGCAGAAACAAATACACAATCACTGACCAGCCGATAACGTGGCTCCCGGTTTTGCCCATCATTAGGGTGGTATGAATCTCGCGGACAATCGCAAAAAAGTCGGTTTTCAGATTCCGAATGCCCAGCACCTGACCCTGGTAAGGATCGATGGAAACCAGCCGTTTATCTTTCAGGATTACCTGATACGTATCGGTGAGGGCAGGGTCAGTAGAGGCTAATCGGCGGTAAATTCGTTGAATAGCTGTTTTCGGGAAGGTCGCAGATACCCGCTCGGCAATGGTACCCGGCGTAAGCAGTTGGCTTTTTTGCGCTGGTACGGTCAGTTGATCGTGGTAAATGAGCCGTTGCAGCTCCTGTTCAAACACAAACAAACAGCCCGTCAGGCTTACGATCAGCACAATAAACCCCGTAGCCATACCCAGCCACAAATGCAGTTTCCCTAATGCGGGTTTGATAAAGCCCTTTCCCTTCACGATCTGGCGTTTGTCTGGTTGTCGTACCTCAAAGTTCCCTGTTCTTTAGATTTAATCCAAATTATCAGACTATTTATTTTGAACGATTCTAAACTGGGCCTACCTTTGCCCCAGAATTGTATGCCTGAATGGCTCAAACGAATGAAAAACTATTTCTTGATTATCGGGCTTAGCCTATGTTTTTCCATACTTAGTTTTGCTCAGTCGGCTTTAAAAACGGTGACGGGTGTACTGCTCGACGGGCAGGGTAAGCCGGTTCCGTCGGCTACGGTAAGTTTGCCGGGTACGCGTTACGGTACCCAAACCGATGAACAAGGCCGGTTTACACTCACGGTACCTGCTGGTCAGTACACACTGACGGCCACAATGATTGGTTACGAGTCGGTCCGCCAATCGCTCAACGTGAACGATACCGACATCACTACGCTCAACCTGACCACGCAGGAGCGCGAGTCGGCCCTTGATGAGGTGGTAGTAACAGCGAGCCGCCGGGCCGAAACCATCAACGAGGTGCCCTCGGCTGTGACCATTGTGGGTAAGCGTCAGATTGCCGAACAAACCGCCATCAATGCCGACGTAACCAACCTGTTGCAGTACACGGTACCGGCCTTGGCTGTAGCTACCGGTCGTACCAGCAACACCGGGCAAACGCTGCGCGGTCGGCAGGTGCTGGTACTGGTCGATGGGGTGCCGCAGTCGACCCCACTTCGCAATGGTGGCCGCGATTTACGCATTATCGACCCCTCGGCCCTCGAACGCATCGAAGTTATCAAAGGGGCTACCTCAATTTACGGCAATGGGGCCGATGGGGGCATTATCAACTACATCACCAAGCGCCCCGAAACGGGTAAGCCGTTTTCGAGCCAAACCTGGGCTGGGCTGACCAGTGGCCTGAGTCATGGTTCGGGTACGCAGGGGTTCCGGCTCAGTCAGCAGTTTACCGGCAAAACCGGCCGGACCGATTACGTATTGAACGGCACCTACGAGCGGTCGGGGCTGCTTAAAGATGCCAACGGGGCTGTTATCTCACCGTTTTACAACACGGGCCAGATGAACAATTACAACCTGCTGGCCAAAGTAGGGCACACCCTTACCGACCGGCAGCGGGTTGAGTTGATGTATAACTACTACGCCAGTCAGTCGAAACTGGGCTATGTGGAAAAGCTTGGGACCTATGGCAAGACGCCTACCATTGGCGTGCCTACCTCCAACGAAATGCTTGGTACTCCGCAAGGAACGCCGTATAACCATAACCTCACATTACGCTACACCTACGACCGACTGGTGGGTGGCACCGGGCTCGAAGTGGTGTTGTATGGCCAACGTTTTCGTACGGTATATGGCTACGAGGCTCAGTTTTTTGAAAACGGGGGACAATCCAATGTCGTCTCGAACAAGCAGGGCGTTCGCCTGAACCTGAACACGCCGTTCCGACTGGGTAAAGCACTGGATGGCGAACTCCTGTACGGCCTTGATCTGCTGGGCGATAATACGGCCCAGAAACTGGAGGATGGTCGCTTCTGGACGCCTGACATGGCCATGCAAAACCTGGCTCCATACGCGCAACTCAAACTCGATATTCTGAATAACCTGATTTTGAAAGCGGGTGCCCGCTTCGAGAATATTCGTGTGCGGGTATCTGACTTCACCACGCTCAAAACCTATAACGCCAGCACCCAGAAATACGACGGGGGTGTGGCCGTGCAAGGGGGCAACCTGCGGTACGAGGCTTTCGTGGGTAATGTGGGCCTCCGCTATGCCGGGCTGCGGTTCTTCCAGCCTTTTGTGAGCTATTCGCAGGCGTTCTCGATTAACGAACTGGGCCGGATTCTGCGTACCTCGCAACGGAGCATTGTGTCGCAACTGCCCACCGAACCCATTATTGTGAATAACTACGAGGCCGGGGTAGCGGGCGACGTAGGCCGCTTGCTCCATTACGATCTGGCCTTATTCCGTAGCCGGTCGGCACTGGGGGCATCGTTTCGGCAAAGTGCTTCGGGGGTGTTCGAGATTGTGCGCTCGCCTGAGAACGTGTGGGGTTACGAACTGGCCGTTGAGCTGCGCCCGACGCGCTTTCTGGCCGTTGGGGGCGGATATGCCTACGTGGAAGGAAAAACCGATGCCAACAACGATGGTACCTACGAGGCTTACCTCGGTAGCGACCGGATTATGGCGCCCAAAACAACAGCCTATGTACGCCTGACCCCAAGCCAACGCTGGAGCCTGACGGTCAACGCGCTGCGGTCGGGTGAGCGCAACCGGTTTGCTCCCAATGCGCGCGGCCTGTACACCTACGGGCAGGGGCCGGTAACCCCTTATACGCTGGTAAACGTGAATGGTTCATTGAATCTGACGTCCAAAACAACCCTGACGCTGGGTATCGAAAATCTGCTCAATGCGGATTATTACCCGGCTATTTCGCAATGGGCCGCCCGCGATGCCGACTACATCAAAGCCCCCGGTGCTCGTGGAATGTTGACGGTTTCGCACCGGTTTTAGCGAATGGCGCTTCTGATTTACTCAATTGTTAAACAACCTGATACCAAAAAGCCCGCTCAACTTGAAGCGGGCTTTTTTTATGAATGAAATGAAGCTCTTTTGGAACCGTGCTCTTCACTATTCCTTGTGCTTGAACACCTTCACCATATACACGTTCTGCTGTACTCGCTTAATCTGCTGAGTGCGAGGTAGGCGGCTTAGGGCGCTCCGGCGGCTTAACTTCAGGGGTTGTCCCTTGAGCGAATCATTCGGAATGGCACTAATAGCGCGATAAAGAAAGTCGGTTTTGATCGCAAACGAAGCGCCTTCGCTCGAAACTTGCTTACCGCTGATAATTCCGATCACGTTGCCACTGCCGTCGAGCAGCGGGCCACCCGAGTTGCCGGGGTTTACACTGATGGCTACCTGATACGCCGATGAATCGTTGCGGTAGCCGGTACCACTGCTTACGTAGCCTTCGCCGTACACAATCTCGTCGCGGGGAAAACCGAGGGTAAACACTCGCTCGCCCAAATCAGACGGGCGCGGGTCAAATCCGTAGGGCACCACCTGACCGGGCCGGAACGTACTGTCGTCGCGCACACTCAAAATAGCCAAATCATAGCCTTTGTCGGCGTACACAACCCGGGCCTTATACACATCGCCCGACTGACTCTGTACATATACCGAGTCGGCTCCCTGTACAATATGGTTGTTGGTGACCAGATAGCCGTCGGAATTGAGCAGAAAGCTGGTACCGGCAATTTGACCGGGGTTTACCGTAATTAGCGATTTCCGGCGGACGCTGAGGCCATCGAGAATCCGGTTCTGCGATTGCTTAATAGCCTGTACATCCCGACGCAACATGCTGTACTGCTCCTGCTGCTGAGTAGTATTGCGGTAATAACGAACCAGAAACAGGGTCGAGAAGGTAGTCACGATGGCTACAGCCGCGGCCACCGCAAAGGTAGAGCGGTAGGTTTGCCACAGCTCGCGCACGCGGCCAATCCGTTTTACGGGTGGCTCGGCGTCGGTAGCCAGCATCTGGGCTCGTTGCCGCATCGAATCCATATCGATGCTTGCCTGAGCCCTTGCCAAACGTTCCTTAAAAACCAACCGGCGACCATACTGCTCAAGGGCGTCGGTAATTTGCTTTTCCTCGTTCATCCTTTTATGGAATGTAAAATGGATAATGTGGAATGAATGATTAGACGTTACGAACAAACCCGTCTTAATTCATTATACATTATTCATTAGCCATCATACATGTACTATTCTTGGTAATCCGAAAAAAACAATCGCTTCAATCGCATGAGGCACTTGTACTTCTGCGTCTTCGCATTGTCGGTATTGGTGTACCCAAACTTTTCCGTGATGTCCTGCATAGACAACTGACGGATATAAAAATCTTCAAGTAACGTACGGCAGGGCTCGCCCAGTTTCGCCAGCGAGGCTGCCATCAGATCGAACTGCTCATTCCGGCGCTCGTGTTCGGTGAGGTCTTCGTCGGTAGACAGAAGTTCATCCGACTCGTTGAGCTCGTCGGCCGCGAGGCTTCCGAAACGCCCCCGTCGGGACAGCTGCTTGAGCCAAAGGCGTCGGCAAACCGAATACAGGTACGTTTTGAGTTGGGCGCTTAGTGCAAACGTCTCGTCCTGAGCGCGTTCGTACAAAACAACCAACGCTTCCTGAAAGATGTCCTTCGCGTCGTCTTCACTTCCGTTATTACTCAGAATCAGGTGCAGTGTCATCGGGAAGTACCGTTGATACAACTGATTCAGAGCCGCATCCGATCCGCTCGCCAGGCCATCCAGCAGGGCTTCGTCAGTCCAGTGCAAACGAATCGTCTCCCTCATTAATCGCGCTCATTAGTTAATACAGTTTCACCAAAATAGTAACCCAAAAAAAAGTTTTAAAATTTTCTCAAAAACGTGGGTTACCTATTTCTCGGTCGGGTATTAAGGTTGGTATTAATCGTTAACGTTAAACTACCCCAATATCATGAAAGCTCTTGTAAAATCTTCATTCTTCTTCCTGGCAATGATCGCTCTGGCTACTTCTTGCCAGAAGAAAGCTGAAAGCACTGAAACTACTACGACTGCTGACTCTACGTCAATGACGATGGATTCATCAGCTACTGTAGCAACTGACAGCACGATGGCTACGGATTCTTCAGCCGCTGCTATGCCTGCTGATTCAGCTAAGTAATTTGCAAACACGTTTTGCAACCCCAAAAACGGCGGCTCACAACTGAGTCGCCGTTTTGCTTTTTAAATGATCGAAAAAGACCGACCTGCTTATCAGTATCCCTCTTTTCCCTTCTTCCTTACCTCTGTTCCTTTCCCTGCCATATAACAATCTATATTTTCGGTAGGTTATTAGCCTAAACAAACACTCAATTGTTATGGCTAACAACAAAACAACCCAGCAACCCGGCTCGGAGCCCAATCATCAGCACGGCTACGATACTACCGGACGACGCCCGAACATGGAACAGGTGATGGGCAATGAACATAAATCGAAGCAGGAACCCGAGGAGGATCACCACGAAGCCAAATCGAAAGAGCAATTGGCCGATGAGCGGGGTGGGCATGGCCATTCGGGCCATAGCGGCTCACGCAACGGTAGTCGGAAATAAGAGAAAAGGGGGGAGAAAGGAGAAGGGAGAAAAGGAACGCAAGCGTAGTCTTCCCTTTCTCCTTTCTTCTCTTCTCCCTCTTTTTAATTTACTCGCTCAAAAATGGTGGCAATGCCCATGCCCCCGCCGATACAAAGGGTCGACAGGCCGATTTGTTTGTCGGAACGCTCCAACTCGTCGATGAGGGTGGCAGAGATGATGGCCCCGGTGGCCCCCAGTGGGTGCCCCAGCGCAATAGAACCCCCGTTGACATTGAGCTGGCTGTGGTCAACGCCCAGCTCGTCCATAAACAGCATGGGTACGGCCGCAAAAGCCTCGTTGACCTCGAACAGGTCGATGTCGCTGATAGCCATACCAGCTTTTTTAAGCACCTTCCGCGTGGCCGGAATAGGGCCGGTAAGCATAATGGTGGGCTCCGACCCAACAATAGCAAAGGCCTTGATGCGGGCGCGGGGCTTGAGGCCGGCTTTCTCACCGAACTCTTTGCTCCCGATCAACACCCCCGCCGATCCGTCGACAATCTGCGACGAGTTACCAGCATGGTGTACGTGGTTGATCTTGTTATACTCGGCGTATTTGAGCAGAGCCAGCGCGTCGAGGCCCATTTGTCCCATCATCTCAAACGCCGGTTTCAGCTTACCTAAGCTCTCGGCCGTTGTGCCGGGGCGGACGCCCTCGTCGCGGTCCAGCACTACCTGCCCAATTTCGTCGCGGAGAGGTACGAGCGTCCGGGCAAACCGGTTGTCGGCCTGGGCGGCCTCAGCCCGGCGGTACGATTCGGCCGCGAAGGCATCAGCGGCCGCACGCGTGTAGCCGTATTTAGTGGCGATCAGATCGGCCGAAATACCCTGCGGAACAATGTTGTGCCGGGCTACAATCTGCGGATTCATAAACAGAGCACCCCCGTCGGTTCCCATTGGTACCCTTGACATAGACTCCACACCACCGGCTACAATGGCGTCTACCTGCCCCGACATCACGTAGGCTGCAGCCATATTGATGGCCTCCAGCCCCGATGAGCAAAACCGGTTGAGTTGCACCCCGGCTACCGATTCGGCATAGCCTGCTTCGAGCACGGCCGTACGGGCAATATCGGCGCCCTGCTCGCCTACGGGCGTTACGCAGCCCATAATCACGTCGTCGATCAGGCTGGTATCCAGTCCATTGCGGTCGCGTAGGTTGGTCAGTACACTGGTTAATAACTGAATGGGCTGAATATCGTGGAGCGACCCATCGCTCTTGCCCCGTCCGCGAGGGGTGCGCACGGCGTCGTAGATGAAAGCGTCTGCCATTGGGCGTAAGGTTTTTAGTTTGTAGTCTTTGGCCAAAGATACAGATTTGTATGCACGCATACCATCTTTGTCCGAAGGGGTACCTTACACAATACCAAATGGTATATGGCAGGTCGAAAAGTGCGTTTATGTAGGAGTAGCTAATCCGCTACTTCAGCAAATCCTCAAGGGCGTCGCGCAATCTGGGGAATTTGTACGCAAACGTGGTTTCGTGGGCAATCCGTTTGTTGAGTACCAAACTGCTGCCCAGCACAGTTACGGCCAGTTCGCCAAAAGCGAGCTTGATGGCAAAAGCCGGTACTTTGGGCAGAATAAGTGGTCGCTTGAGTACACTGGCGATCTCGCGGGTGAGAACTTCGTTAGTGACCGGCTCAGGGGCTACGCCATTGTAAGCGCCTTTCCACGACTCTGTTTCGACAGCCTGAATAAATAGCTGACATATATCGTCGACGTGAATCCACGAAATATACTGCTGTCCCGATCCGATAGCGGCACCGGCCCCCAGCCGAATGGGTTGTACCAGTTTTGGCAAGGCTCCGCCCGCCATGGTGAGCACGACACCCGTACGGATGCGTACCGTGCGAATGGGCTGCCCCTCGGGGGTTCGGATAGCGTCTATATCGTCAACCGACCGCTCCCAGGCACGGGTTACCTGCGCCAGAAAATCGTTGCCGGCTGGGCTGGTCTCGTTCATGGGGCGGTCGCCGGTATCGCCACCGTAGTAGCCAATAGCCGACGACGAGACAAACACTCGTACCCGGTTGGGTGTGTTGCGCAGCGCCTGGGCCAGCAACGCCGTCGATTGAGTGCGGCTTTCCAGAATCTCGCGCTTGCGGGCGTCGCTCCAGCGCTCATCGGCAATACCAGCCCCGGCCAGGTGAATAATGGCGTCGGCGTTGGCAACGGCCTGCGCATCGATCTGGCTCTTTCGGACATCCCAGTGGTACACCTGCACATTCGGGACAGATTGCTCAGAGCGGCTTAGCCAGGCAACCGTGTGGCCTTGCTGTTGTAAAAGTTGGGTGAGTCGGCGGCCAATACTTCCGGTACCGCCCGTAATCAGAATAGTCATAATGCAGTGAACAGCCAACAGTGAACAACCAACACCACCTGGCGTAAATGGTTTGGTCAGCTATGAAGTAACGGTTAATACCAATTATCTGTTTCTTTGCAGCGAAGAACTGTTTGTTGCTCTCTGTTCGCTGTTACCTGTTCACTGTGCCTATGCCCGCCATCGATCCCGATCTCAAACGTGCCATTGTTCGGCTTCCCGAAAACGAAAAAGATAAACTGCTACTGCGGCTTATTACCAAAGATGCGTTACTGCTCGAACGGCTTCAGTTTGAGCTGATTGAGCACGGACAAACGGTTGATGAGCGCCGGATGGTGATTCGTGAGTTTATCGACCGCACGGTGCGGCTCAAGCAGGATTCGGCCGGGTGGATCATGATGGATATGCGTACCATCAGCGGCTACATAACCCGGCATGGTAAGGTAACCAAAGACAAGTACGGGGAGGTCGAATTGGGTATTTACATGCTCAATTCGTTTTTCGAAGAGCGCCCCGATCAGCTACGTACTTATAATAGTCGCACGGACAAATGTGCGTTGTACATTGCCAAGCGGACCGATCAACTCCTGAAAAAGCTGCTTAAACTTGACCCCGATTATTTTGTAGAATTTGCCGACGACATGAATAGCCTCCTCCAGCGTGTGCATACTTTCTGTTCGGCCCACTACGCCCGGCAACTTGGGTTGCCAAAGGAGTTTGAGTAAAAGAGGGGAGGAAGGGAACGCAAGCGTGGGCAACCTTTTTCCTTCCTCCTTTCCTTTTTATCGTATCAACCGGCTAAACGTCAGCGACAGATCCAGCAAAACCATTTTGGCGCGGGCATTTCGTTCGATGTGGTAGGCGGCCTCGTTAATGTCGGTGATAATCCGTTCAATATGTACGGGTTGTAGCACCTTCGCAAAGTTTTTCACAAACGTGAGTTCATCCTCGGGCAACCGGAGCAGCGATTGGGCCCCTTGCTGCCACAAAAACAGGTCGCGGCACAACCGCAGGCTGTACTCCATAAGCCCCTTTTGTTTTTCCTTGCTGAACCCATCGAACTGGTCGGCCTGCTTTACCAGGGCCATCAGATCCTGCCGGTAGCAGGCCCTCATCCAGTCGGCAAACCAACTGTGCCGGTCGGGGCCGCTCTCAGGTTCAGTACGGAGCAGCTGCAGGGCCGCAGCCATATCGCCATTGGCCAGAAAAGCCGCCTGCCGGGCCCGGGTTTCGTCGAGGTTATGCGCCTGCCGTAAGTACAGAGCCACCTCGTCGTCGGTAAAGGCCCGAACCGCTACCCGCTGCGTCCGCGACAGAATGGTAATCAGCAGTTTGTCGGGCTGATTGGTCACCAGCAGAAACAAGGTGCGCTCGGGTGGTTCTTCGAGTACTTTGAGTAGGGCGTTGGCCGAGGCCACATTCATCAGTTCGGGTAGCCAGATCAACATGATCTTGTACCGGCCTTCGTACGCTTTGAGAGCCAGTTTCTGGATAATGCTGCGGGCTTCCTCGGCCGAAATGTTACCCTGCTTGTTATCGGCTCCGGTTTGTTCGAGCCACTCGGGCAGGGTGCGGTAGGGGGACTGAAGCACCATCTGCCGCCAGTCGGCCAGAAAAGCCTCGCTCGTTTTGGCCTTGCTGCCCATATTGGCCACTGGAAACACCAGATGCAGGTCGGGGTGGACCAGTTTGTTCATTTTGATGCACGACGCGCACCGGCCGCAGGCATCGGCTTCGGGCGTACCCGTGCCTTGCGGGTCTTCGCAGTTGACGTACGTGGCCAATGCCAGCGCGAGGGCGAGGTTGGCACTCCCGGTAGGCCCGTCGAACAGTTGGGCGTGGGCGAGGTGGTTCTGCTGCACCGCCCGAACCAGGTGTTGCTTGAGGTCGTCGTGACCAATAATATCGCGGAAGAGCATGGGTTACGGGGGAAGAATATCGACTGGCGAAAAACGTCGGTAGGGCCGGGATTACTGCGCTTCGGGTGATTCGTACCGGCGGGTTTCCTGCTCGAAAATAGTGCGCAGAATAGCCTCCTCCACGGCATCGAACTCCCGGCCGCGCCGAACGTAGGCCTCACGAGCCACCTGCAACGCCTTTTCGAAACGGTATGTGGCAAAGCCCGTATCGGCCCCACCCCACGAAAACGACGGAATGTATTTGGGCTGAAAGCCACCGCCGTACACGTTTACGTTAACGCCCACTACCGTACCCGTGTTGAACATGGTGCTGATGCCCGCCCGCGTGAAATCGCCCATAAACAGCCCGGCAAACATCTGCCCCGAATCTTCGAGCTGATCGGTGGCGTAGCTATGCAGCTTGACGTTGGTGTAGTCGTTTTTGAGGTTCGAATTGTTAGTGTTGGCCCCAAGGTTGCACCATTCGCCAATCACCGAATTGCCCAGATACCCGTCGTGCTGCTTGGCACCATAGCCAATCAGAATGGAGTTGCCTACCTCGCCCCCCACTTTGCTGAAAGGGCCAATGGTGGTGTTCATCCGCATACGACTACCCCACTGCACGGTGGAGTCTTCGCCCAAAGCAAATGGTCCAATGACTACGGAACCCTCGCTTACCACAGCGTTTTTGCCGAGATAAATGGGGCCATTTTCGGCGTTCAGAACCGACGCCCGCACCTGCGCGCCGGGTTCCAGAAAAATATTTTCGGGCGCGTAGCAGTGCGTAAATGGGTCGGTGATAGGTTGTGAGGTGCGCCCCTCGGTGATTTTGGCCAAATCGACCCGGATTTGCGCCCCGTTCTCGGCCAGCATATGCCAGATTCGGCTGATAAGCGTGATTGGCTCGGCAAACGGGCGGGCCACCCACGCGTCGGTTTGGGGCGGCTGGCGCAGAGGGTCGCGGCTCCGAACGGCCAACAGTTGCCCGTCGGGCGCTACCAGCGATTCGCCCACCGTCAGCGTCTGTACGGCCTCGACCAAAGCGGCCGTGGGGCACAAGCTGCCGTTGATGTACAGGTGCTCAGGTGCGTTGGTCTGATGCGGAAACTTAGCTTGCAAATACGGTTGGGTCAGATACGAAGGCTTCGTTTGAAGCCAGGTAGCCCATTTTTCGGCAATGGTCAGAATACCTACCCGAAGTTCGGCCACGGGGCGCGTAAACGTAAACGGCAACAGATGCACCCGGATGGCAGGATCATCGAATAGAATCAGATTCGTTGTCATACTGCAAATATCCGGCTTCCGGCGCAAAGCAGAAACCCGCTCAGAAAAATTGCCCGTCTGGCTCGTCTACCTAACATTGTTGCTTCCTGGGCGGGTATTCAACCGCATATCTCTGTAGTTTTACGGGCTATGAAACTCTTTTTCCACCGGTTCGACCTGCGCCTGAAACATACGTTTACCATTGCCCACGACTCGCGCGATGTGCAACAGACGCTGGTGATTGAACTCCGCGACGCCAACGGCCGACGCGGCTTCGGCGAAGCTACAGCCAATAAATATTACGGGATCACCATCGACCGGATGGTGGCCGATCTGGAAGCCATTCGGGACGTGATTGAGCGTGAAGCCGAGACCCACTCAGCCGAGAGCTTCTGGGCGCTTGTGCATCCCTACCTGCGCGATAATCCGTTTGCTCAGTGTGCCCTCGACGAAGCCATGCACGATCTGGTGGCCAAACGGGCGGGCGTGCCCCTGTACCAATACTGGCACCTCGACCCGGCCCGCAACCCCATTACCAACTACACCATCGGGATCGATACCGTGGAGAAAATGGTGGCTAAGATGCAGGAGCTACCGTGGCCCCTGTACAAGATCAAGCTGGGTACGCCCGACGATATGGCTATTGTGCGCGAACTGCGCAAACATACCGACGCCCGGTTTCGGGTTGACGCGAACTGTGGCTGGACGGCCGGGCAAACGATTCAGTTTGCCCCCGAACTGAAAGCCCTTAACGTGGAATTTATTGAGCAGCCCCTCCCAGCCGATGACTACACTGGACAGGCGCGGGTGTTTGCCGAAAGTGCCCTGCCCATATTGGCCGATGAAAGCTGCATTGTGGAAAACGATGTGGATAAGTGTATAAACCGGTTTCACGGTGTCAATATCAAGCTGACCAAGTGCGGAGGCCTGACCCCCGCCCGGCGCATGATCGACCGGGCGAAAAGCGCGGGTATGTCGGTCATGGTGGGGTGTATGACCGAAAGTAGCGTCGGAATTTCGGCCATTGCGCAGTTGTTGCCCCTGCTCGATTACGTCGATATGGACGGCACCTTGCTCATCACCAACGATCCGGCTTCGGGCGTTACGCTCGATTACGGCCGGGTGATTTACGCCCCCGAAAATGGAACCGGTGCCATGCTGCCTGCCTGATTTACCCTTTGTGCTGTCCCAAAACGCCCAAATGCTGCCCCGTTGAACCCTGACACCCACTTAACCATCGATCAGTTACCCGGCCGGTACGTAACCTATGCCCGCCGGCAATGCCTGTTTTTTTCGGGCACTTCGTACCTCGGCCTGAGCCAGAATCCGGCATTTCAGGCACGGGTTATTCAGGCTATGAGTCAATACGGCACTGTATTTGGCAGTTCGCGCAACGGCAATTTGCGGCTTCGGGTGTACGAAGAAGCCGAACAGGCTCTGGCCCTCTGGACTTCGGCCCCGGCGGCCCTCACGGTATCGTCGGGCATGATGGCCGGGCAGGTGGTGATGCAGTATCTGGCCACCAACCCCGACACGGTGTTTATGTACGGTCCGCACACTCACCCGGCCTTGTGGCACCGCACGGCCGTGCCGCTGCCTCAGCAATCGTTCGACAGTTGGGTGGCCGACCTGCCCGCGCAGGTACAGCAGCAGAGGGCCCGCCCGCTGGTATTGGCCATGAACTCCCTCGACGCCGTGCGGTCGGTTGCATACTCCTTCGATTGGGTGCGACAATTGCCCCACCACCCGGCCCTGACGCTCGTTGTCGACGATTCGCACGGAATTGGGGTACGGAACCGGGGTATCTGGGCTGAGTTGTCCGCGCAACTACCGGCCTCGGTTCGGTTGGTGGTAACAGCCTCGCTGGCTAAGGCCATGGGCTTGCCGGGCGGGCTGGTGCTGGCCGATTCGGTTACGGTAGAGGGCATCCGGCACACTTCATTTTTCGGAGGGGCGTCGCCTATGGCACCGGCTCCGTTGGCCGCATTTGCCGGGGCTGAGGAACTGTATGCCGAGGCTCAGGTCCGGCTGGCCCGGCTGGTAACGCTGGCTGAGGAGGTGTTGCTGCCAACAGGTTTGTTCAGGCAGGCACCGCATTACCCCGTTTTTTATACCGAACACGACGAGCTGTACGCCCACGCGCTCCGGCACGACCTGTTTATCTACTCCTTTGCTTACCCAACCCCGCGCGATAAGGCCAATACCCGTATTGTCATCAGTGCGTTTCACGAACCCGCCGACATTGAGCGATTAGGCGAGGTAGTACAAGCGTTTGGCGGCCGTTGAAACAGATAATTCCCGTTTACTCAGTATGTTGGTTTGAGGGTTCGGCAATACGGTATCATGTAGAAAAAACGCCATGAAACACTTATTGCTATTGCTGGTGGGCCTACTGGCCTTTGCATCCTGCAAAAAAGAAGATGAACCAATGCCCGTAGCGAGTGCGCGTGTAGCGGGTACATACGTAGTGAGCCGGATTGCCTACGACGCGCCCGGTACGGTCGACGATTACGATGTGACCCTGCCCCGGTCGGTCAATGGGGTGTCGCAGTCGGGAACACTGGTGGCGCAGCGATTCGATAACCGCGATGATGCCGTAACCATTGTGATTACCATAAAAACGACGGGGGAGCAAGATCGGAACCTTGATTTGCAGGATTTTGACCTGGCCGAGAGCGGCCGAACGCTGAACCTGAATTTCAACGGGGCTACCTACGGTACGACCGATGGCAACACCATCAAACTTGATTTTACCGAAAACGGCGAGCGGTTAGTGGTCGAAGCCAAACGGCAATAACATAGCCAACGGTTTACGGGGTCGGTAGCGGTTTTGGCCGTTGCTGGCCTCTTTTTGCTTATTTTGTACCATGATGCGCTTTCTTCTTTCGGTAGGTATTGCCGTATTGGCTTATTCGGTTGGTCTGGCTCAATCGATCACGTCGGTTATCGACTCGGTTCGGCAGCAGTACGCGCCCGACGGCCGGGTGGCTTTGTTTCAGGTAACCCTCGATTCGGCCGGCACGCTGACCGGCAAAACCAACCTGCCCGAAGCCAAACAAGCGTTGCTCGCGCGGCTGAATGCCCGAAGGATGCCGGTCCGGGAAGCGATTCAGGTGTTGCCTGCCCCCTCGCTCGAAGATAAAACCTATGCCGTCGTGACGGTATCGGTGGCTAACCTGCGCTCAAACCCCCGCGACGCGGCCGAACTGGCTACACAGGCTCTGCTGGGTACACCCCTGCGGGTTTGGGACAAAGACCGCGGCTGGTATCAGGTACAAACGCCCGACGGGTACATTGCCTGGGTCGATTTTGGCGGTTTCGAGCGGATGAATAAAACGCAGTTTGAGGCCTGGGAGCAAACGTCCAAGCTTATATATACCCAACCGTTTGGGTTTTGCTACAGCAAGCCCGACCGGGAATCGCAAACGGTTTCGGATCTGGTGGCCGGAAACCTGCTGACGCTGGTAGGCACCACAAAAAAGTTTTACGAAGTACGCTACCCCGACGGCCGCACGGGGTTTGTGGGGCGAGCAGAAGCCCAGCCGTACACCGACTGGAAGGCCAGTGCCGCAGCTACCGAAGCATCGTTGACCCAAGCCGCCCGCCGACTGATGGGGATTCCGTACCTCTGGGGCGGTACCTCGACTAAGGGGATGGATTGCAGCGGTTTTACCAAAACGGTGTACGCGCTCAACGGGACTATGCTCGCCCGTGATGCCTCGCAGCAGGTGCATCAGGGGACTCTGGTACCCACACCCGACCATGATTTCTCCCAGCTTCGGCCGGGCGATCTGTTGTTTTTCGGAACGCCCGCTACCCCCGACAAGCCCGAGCGAGTGGTGCACGTAGGTATGTGGCTGGGTAACGGCGAGTTTATTCACGCGTCGGGTCATATTCGGGTCGCCAGCCTCGACCCCAAAGCGCCCCATTTCAACGAATACGAGTGGAAACGGTTTCTGCGGGCCAAGCGGATGCGGTAGCCTAAGCAGAAGGTTAGATACAGGGTGAAGGCCACTAAATCGGGAGAGTATTAAAATAGGATTAAAGCCTGCGTGCCTTCTTTAGCGGGCCTACACTCGTTATTTTCATAATGGTTCTATTCGTATACTTAAGTAGTATTACTACAAGTGCCCGTTTTTAGTTGCTTTGCTAATTAGTATGCAGACAAGTTTAAGTAGCATCGTATATAGATTAACGTAGCGTTAAATGGGGCCTATAAATGAGTCTTTTATTCCGCTTAGTAAACAGGTGTTATCTTAAAAAAGTGATAAGTAAATTACTTAATATCTGCGTAACATCAGGTGGTTTGGTTTAATAGACTTATGAGGTAGGAAAAATAATATTTTTATCATTTTTAACCGTTATTTTATTGATAATCGTAATGATGTTCTGCAAAGTAGGTATTTGACAGAATCTTTAACTGTTAACAAATTTTAAGATATTTGTCTCCTAACTAAAGTCAATCATCTTAACAAACATGCGTAAACTTTTAATTGTACAGCTTTTGCTGTGCATGTTCAGTTTGCCCTTGCTGGCCCAGGATCGGGTGGTGACGGGCAAAGTGACATCAGCAGAGGATGGCTCCACGCTACCTGGTGTAAACGTTACGGTTAAAGGAACCTCACGGGGAACCAGTACAGACGTAGATGGCCAGTATCGACTCAACGTACCCGAAGGCGCAACCCTTGTTTTTAGTTTTATCGGATTTGCCCGGCAGGAAGTAGCAGTAGGAAGCCGTTCGACAATTGACCTCGCGTTGGCTACCGACGCGTCGCAGTTGCAGGAAGTAGTGGTAACGGCGCTCGGCATTGCCCGCGATAAAAAAGCGCTCAACTATGCGGTTCAGGAAATCAAGCAGGAGAAACTGAACATTGCCCGCGAGCAGAACGTGGCCAACGCCCTCGCCGGTAAAATTGCCGGGGTGCAGGTGCTTGGGCAGTCGGGAGCTAAGTTTGGTACGCCCTCCATTCGGATTCGGGGGGTGAACTCGCTCACCGGTAACGACCCGCTCTACGTAGTTGACGGAACACCAACCGACGTGAGCCAGGTGAACATGGACGATGTCGAAAACCTGTCGGTACTGAAAGGGCCTTCGGCAACGGCTCTGTACGGTAACCGGGCCTCGGCCGGGGTTATTGTCATCACGACCAAGCGCGCTAAGGCTGGCGAAACCCGGCTTGATATTAACCACAGCACCACGCTCGATATGGTGGCCATGTTGCCTAAGTACCAGAACGAGTACGGCGGTGGTTACTCGCAGGATTGGGAAACGTTTGAGTTTGACCCCAAAATTCACCCGGCCAACTGGGCCTCGTTCAATGGGCAGAAAATTCTGGACTACTCAGCCGACGAAAGCTGGGGCCCTCGCCTGGATGGAAGCCCTCACCGCTCGGCGTTCTCGTGGCAGCAGGGGCCTGAGTTCGGGCAGTTGACCCCGTTCTCTCCGCAACCCAACAACGTACGCGACTTCTTCGAGAAGCCCATCAGCAACAACACCAATATTGCATTTTCGCGCGGCACCGAAGCGTTTCAGAGCCGGATTTCGTACTCACACATCACCAACAACGGTATCATTCCCAACTCAGCGCAGTCGCGGGATTTCATCAGTGCCAAAAACTCGATTGTGTTTGGTAAGAACCTGACGGCCAACCTGAACCTGAACTACACCTCAACGCGTACGGTGAACCAACCCGCTGACCGGTACGGCTCGTCGGGAGGGACTACGCCCGGTGGTAGCCCCATTGGCGTATCAAATGCCATTCTGAACGGCTACAACCAAACCATCGGCTCGTTTAACCAGTGGTTTCAGCGGCAGTTGCGTATGGACGATCTCCGCAACTACAAAAACCCCGACGGAACGTTCCGGAGCTGGAACATTGGCGGACCAACCGACCCCCGGCCCAAGTATTGGGACAGCCCCTTTACGCAGGCCTACGAAAACACCAACGTGAACCGGGGCGACCGGTTGTTTGGTGACTTTGGCCTGACGTATCAGTTCACGCCAAACCTGAAAGCTTCGGCCACGGTGCGCCGGGATCAGAACAACTATTACCAGGAGGGCCGTATTGCTACCGGCACGCTCAACGAGGGGGGCCGGGGTGGTTTCTCAACGCTGGCTTCGAGCTCGCGGGAGAACAACTACGAATTGCTGGTGAACTACGCCCAGGATTTCAAAGATCTCTCGATTGTGGCCAATGCGGGCGGTAACATCCGCTATAACCGGACAGACGGCTTGTTTCAGGCCACGGTTGGTGGCTTGTCTGCACCGGGCTTTTACAACATAGCTGGTTCGATCAGCCGCCCTGTGGCCAACAATTACCTGTTTGAACGTCAGGTAAATAGCTTATTTGGTAACGTGAGCATTGGTTTCCGCGATTTTGTATTCGTGGAAGCTTCGTTGCGCAACGACTGGTCGTCGACTCTGCCGGCTGGCAACAACTCGTACCTGTACCCCTCGGTATCGGCGGGTCTGGTGTTTACCGAGCTGATTCCACGCAACAACGTGCTGTCGTACGGTAAAATCCGGGCGGGTTACGCGCAGGTGGGTACCGACGTAGGTCCTTACCAAACGGCGCTGGCCTATTCGGTGGGTACATCGTATGGCAACAACTCTACGTTCTTCCTGCCGGGTACGCTGCCCAACGCGGGCCTGTTGCCGGGTCTGTCGTCGTCGTACGAAGGGGGTATCGACTTGCGCTTCCTTAACAACCGGTTCGGGCTGGAGTTTACGGCCTATCAGAACAACAACCGGAACCAGATTATCCCGTTGCCGGTGGCCCCCACGAGCGGTTACACCAACGCGATTATCAACGCCGGTCTGATTCAAACGTCGGGTCTGGAGCTGCACCTGTTTGCCAGCCCGATTCGTTCGGCAAATGGCTTCAACTGGGACTTTGACCTGAACTTCGACCGCAACCGTTCTAAAGTTGTAGAGCTGGCCGAAGGGCTGACCAACTATCAGGTAGATGGCCCGCAGTGGCGTACGCTGACCCTGAATGCCCGTGTGGGGCAGGACTGGGGCGCTCTGTATGGTCAGGGGATCAAGAAAGACGCCAACGGACAACCCGTGGTTTACGGCTCGGGCAGCAACGCGGGCTTGTACGTGAAAGAAGACAACGTATATCTCGGTTCGGTACTGCCCAAGTTTAAAGGCGGCTGGTTGAACACCTTCGCGTACAAAGGCGTAACCATGCGCGTGAACACCGACTTTGTGGTGGGTGGCAAATTCTTCTCGACCACAAAAATGTTTAACGCGTACTCGGGTCTGGCGGCCGAAACAGCTGGCCTGAACGAGTTGGGCAACCCCAAGCGTGACCCTGTGGCCGATGGTGGTGGTATTCTGCTCGAAGGCGTGACCGAAGAGGGCCGCCCCAATACAACCCGTGTAGAAGCACAAAACCTGTACGAAAACTGGCTGTTTGCCCTCAACGAGCGCTGGATTTACGACAAATCCTACGTGAAACTCCGCGAGGTGTCGATTGGCTACAACCTGCCAACCCGCGTGCTGGGTCGGTTTATCAAGTCGGCCAACGTATCGCTTATTGCCCGGAACCCGCTGCTGATTTACAGCGCTATTGGCGGTGGTATCGACATTTCGGAGTCAGAAACCATCTGGTACGAAGGTGGGCAGCTGCCACCGGTACGTTCGTTCGGGGTTAATGTTCGGTTAGGTCTATAATTTTAATTCTGTCGAAACTCCCATGAAAGGGCACAAATTCATACTCTTGGCGGGCTTGTTGGCAACGACCACAGCCTGCAACAAATTTGACGAGATCAACGTCAACCCCAATAGCCCGCTGACGGCTAACACGGGTAGCTTGCTGACGGGCGCTGTGCGTAACGTTGGTACGGTGAATGCGCAGGTAGGGCCGGGTTCGTTCAATATTGTACCGGCGCTGTATGTGCAGCAGTTTGGCGATGTTACGTATATCGAAGACTCGCGCTATAAAACAGTCAATTTCAGCTATAATGGGTTGTACTCGGGGCCGTTGGTGAATCTACAGCAGGTAATCAACCTGAACACCGACCCGACCACCAAAGCTGCCGTAGCCGCTTATGGTTCGAACAACAACCAGATTGCGATTGCCCGGATTCTGAAGGCATATTTCTTCCAGTTCATCACTGATCGTTGGGGCGATGTACCCTACACGCAGGCGCTGAAAGGCAGCGAGAATTTCTCGCCCGCATTCGATAAGCAGCAGGATATTTACAATGACCTGTTTAAGGAGTGGAAAGAGGCTGTGGCTCAGTTCGACGATGGAGCAACCGTGCAGGGTGATATTCTGCTTGGTGGTGACACGGCCCGCTGGAAGAAGTTTGCCAACTCGTTGCGCCTGATTGCGGCCCTGCGCCTGTCGAAAGTAGACCCGGCCAAGGGAAAAGCTGAGTTTATGGCTGCTCTGGCCGATGGCGTGCTGACCTCTAACGCTGACAACGTTCAGTACAAGTATCTGACTGATGCCAACAACGAGAATCCGCTCTACAACAATTACCAGACAACTAACCGGAAAGACTTTGCGGTGAGCAACACGTTTGTGAATTACCTCAAGCAGGTCAGTGATCCGCGTTTGCCGTTTATGGCGGCCCCCAATCAGCGGGGTGAGTATGTTGGGGTGCCGTATGGCGTGTTCCCGTCGCCGGGTCCGGCTCAGAATTTCTCACTGGCAGGTAGTACGCTGGCTCGGCAAGACTCACCCGTTAACGTGATGACTTACGCGCAGGTATTGTTTGCTCAGGCCGAAGCAGCTAAGCTCGGTTGGACTACGGGCAACGCCAAAACGCTGTACGAGTCGGCGGTGAAAGCTTCGTTACAACAGTGGATGGGTGCAGCCTATACTGAAGCGGCCTACACAGCGTACATTGCTCAGCCCAACGTGGCTTACTCGGAAGCCAACGCTATTGAGCGTATTGCGACCCAGCGTTGGATTGCCCTGTTTTTCCAGGGTACTGAAGCCTGGAACGAATGGCGCCGGACGGGTTTCCCCGTGCTGAAACCAGCTCCGACAACGCTCAACGGCGGTACGGATATTCCCCGGCGGCTGGCGTATCCGGTTACCGAAACTACGCTCAACGCGAAGAACTACGCGGACGTAGTGGCCCGTCAGGGAGCCGATACGCAGTACTCACGCGTTTGGTGGGACAAGCAGTAGTCTTTCTGATTTGCTCAACAAGTAAAACGCCCCGACCAATCTGGTCGGGGCGTTTTGCATATAGGGTTTTTGGTTGGAGTACCCAACGTCTAAGCTACTGCTTCGTCTACCTCCTCGGCATAGGCATCGGTAGGTACGCACGAGCACACGAGGTTCCGGTCGCCATAGGCACTGTCGATGCGGCTCACCGTTGGCCAGAACTTGCGCGAACGCACATAAGGCAGCGGGAAGGCGGCTTTCTCACGGCTGTACGGGCGGCTCCAGTCGTCGGCCAGTACAACCGAAGCTGTGTGCGGAGCGTGTTTCAGCACGTTATCGCCCTTGTCGACCTGGCCGTTTTCGATTTCACGAATCTCGTTCCGAATTGCAATCATGGCGTCGCAGAACCGGTCCAGTTCGCCTTTTGACTCTGACTCGGTCGGTTCGATCATCATCGTGCCCGCTACCGGGAACGACACCGTTGGTGCGTGGAAACCGTAGTCCATCAGGCGCTTGGCCATGTCTTCTACTTCTACACCGGCCGCTGTTTTAAACGGACGGCAGTCGATAATCATCTCGTGAGCCGCCCGGCCGCTCGTACCCGTGTAGAGTACCGAGTAGTGGCCTTCGAGCCGTGTTTTGATATAGTTGGCGTTCAGAATGGCCCGTTCGGTAGCGCGGGTGAGTCCTTCACCGCCCATCATGGCAATGTATGCGTACGAAATGGTCAGGATGCTGGCCGAACCATACGGAGCTGCCGACACCGCGCCTGAGCCATTGGCAACGGCAACGTGACCCGGCAGGAACGGTACGAGGTGAGCCGCTACGCCGATGGGGCCCATGCCGGGGCCGCCACCACCGTGCGGAATGCAGAACGTTTTGTGCAGGTTCAGGTGGCAAACGTCGGCACCAATGGTAGCGGGTGAGGTCAGGCCCACCTGCGCGTTCATGTTGGCACCATCCATGTATACCTGCCCACCGTGCTCGTGCACAATAGCGCAGATTTCCTTGATACTCTCTTCAAATACCCCGTGGGTAGAGGGGTAAGTAACCATCAGCGACGACAGCTCATTGCTGTGCTGAATGGCTTTGGCACGGAGGTCTTCAACATCAATGTTGCCGCGCTCGTCGCACTTCACAATGACCACTTTCATGCCGGCCATTACAGCACTGGCGGGGTTGGTGCCGTGCGCCGACTGCGGAATGAGAGCCACGTTGCGGTGATGATCGCCCCGGCTCTGGTGGTACGCCCGAATCACCATCAGACCTGCGTACTCGCCCTGTGCACCTGAATTGGGTTGCAGCGACATAGCCGCAAAACCCGTAATCTCGCACAGCCAGTTATTGAGGTCAGTAAACAACTGTTGGTAGCCGGCTGCCTGGTCTTTCGGGGCAAAGGGATGCATCTTGCCAAACTCAGGCCAGGTAACGGGAATCATCTCGGCCGTTGAGTTGAGCTTCATGGTGCAGCTTCCCAGCGAAATCATCGAGTGCACCAGCGACAGGTCTTTCTCTTCCAGCGACCGCAGGTAACGGAGCATTTCGTGCTCCGTGTGGTGCGTGTTAAAGACCGGGTGGGTCAGGTAGTCCGACGTCCGAACGAGCCGCTCGGGCCAGCTAATCTGGAGTTCCTGAGCAATGGCTTCGAGGTCGGTATCAACACCAAACACGTTGAGCAGGCTCACCACGTCGTCGTAAGTCTTCACTTCATCGAACGACACACCTACGTGCTGTTCATCGGCGTGGTAGCGCAGGTTAATCTGAGCCGCCCGTGCCGATTTCTTCAGCGAATCAACATCGCTTACTCGTACGGTCACGGTATCGAAATAGTTTTCGGTTACCACCGTGTGGCCGCACCGCTTCAGGGCGGTTGCAAACAGTTTGGTCAGGCCGTGGGTGCGTTCGGCAATCTGGCGGAGCCGATTAGGACCGTGATATACGGCGTAGCTACTCGCCATTACTGAGAGCAGCACCTGAGCCGTACAGATGTTCGAGGTGGCTTTTTCGCGACGGATGTGTTGCTCACGAGTCTGGAGGGCCATCCGGAGGGCAGGCTTGCCCTGTGCATCAATCGACACACCGATGATACGGCCCGGAATTTGCCGCTTAAACGCATCGCGCGTGGCGAAGAACCCGGCGTGGGGGCCGCCGTAGCCCATTGGTACACCAAACCGTTGTGCTGACCCAACCACCACGTCGGCACCCATTTCGCCCGGAGGGGTAAGCAGGGTAAGCGACAGCAGGTCGGCGGCAACAGCTACCGTAATGCCCAGTTCGTGCGCTGCGGCAATGAGGTCGGTATAGTCGAATACCTCACCGTCGGTAGCGGGGTACTGGAGCAGCATTCCGAAGATATTTCCCTGGGTGAGGTCAACGGTGCGGTGGTCACCAACCAGCACCTCAATACCAACCGGCGTGGCCCGCGTCCGAATCACATCAATGGTTTGCGGGTGGCAAAGCTCCGACACAAACAGGGTTTCGGCTGTCTTGCGGCTTGCCGGGCGGGTAGCGTACAGCAGGCTCATGGCCTCGGCCGCAGCCGTGCCTTCGTCGAGCAACGACGCGTTAGCGATTTCCATCCCGGTCAGTTCCGTGACCATAGTCTGGAAGTTGAGCAGTGCTTCGAGACGCCCCTGTGCAATTTCGGCCTGATAAGGCGTGTAAGCCGTGTACCAGGCCGGATTTTCGAGGATATTCCGTAGAATAACGTTTGGCGTGATGGTATCGTAATAGCCCTGACCGATGTACGAGGTAAACACCTTGTTCTGACCGGCCATCTTCTTGAAATTTGCCAGGAACTGGGCTTCCGACTGAGGCTCGGGCAGATTGAGCGGCCGGGGCAGTCGAATACTGGCGGGCACGGTTTGATCGATCAGTTCGCTGATAGACGAAACGCCCACCGTATCGAGCATTTGCCGAAATTCCTGATCCTGTACGCCGTTATGGCGATCTTCGAATGACTCCTGGTACCGGATATTAAGAGACATAGTTAGCAGATGAGCGCAATGCTTTAGAAACCAAACCCAAAATTACGGAGAAACGTGCGAAGGTGGTATAAAAACGGGGCTGGTTGGGCGTGAAATGTGTTGGGGCAGTAAAAGGGAGACAGATCGTGTTCCTCCATTTCAACTTTCGGCATAAAAGTTGTTGATAGAATGGCTGGTTAGTATAGAACTTACTACTTTTACATAGTACACAAGAGGCTCTGTGCAGAAGTAGATGGGTCTATGTGCTGTTAACTTTTCCCAATCTTGATCGTGTCGTCAATCCGTTCATCCTGCCGGGTATGTGGAAGTCAAACCCGCCCACTCTTTTCTGCCAAAGTGCTGGGGAAGTACGATATACAGTATGAAGAGTGCGCTATGTGCGGATTTGTACAAACCGAAACTCCTTACTGGCTCGACGAAGCATACAGTAGCGCATTCACTACTACTGATACAGGTACACTGCAAAGGAGCCTGATTATGGGTAGGTCGGCAGCGGCCATTGCCTATTTTTTATGTAATCGATCGGGTCGGTTTGTTGATTATGCGGGTGGGTACGGTACACTGACCCGCTACATGCGCGATGTCGGATTCGACTTTTATAGCACAGATCTGTACGCCCAAAATATCATTGCCCGTGGTTTTGATGCTGCACCGGGTCGATACGAAATGGCTACTGCCTTTGAATGCTTTGAGCATTTTGTCAATCCTGCCGAGGAGCTGACCAAGATATTGGCGTATTCAGATACGATTTTCTTTACTACTCAGCCTTGCCCTGATCCGGCACCTGCTGTTGATAAGTGGTGGTACTATGCTCCTCATCACGGTCAACATGTGGCTTTGTATCGGCCCCGAACCTTGAAGATTCTAGGCCAACAGTTTGGGCTGAATTATTATAACGTCCGCAATTACCACCTGTTTACTCGCAAGCAGATACCCTCCTTCTCCTTCTCGTTTTTAGTGTTGGCTGGCCGGTTTGGGTTGGGCCATCTGATTGGATTACTGATGAAAAGTCGAATTCTCTCTGATGCTGCCCTGCTGGAAACCCGTACGAAGGAAGGCGCCTTAATTCCTTGACCGTTAAATATTTATGAAAAGTTATCAGGATTATCCTCATCAATCCGTGTCAATGTCGAAAGATACCTTGTTTCGGCAGACATTGGTGGACTTATTTGCCAATAACCCAATCGACTACGTTATTGAAACTGGGACCTGGCTTGGCACAGGTTCTACGCAAACGTTGGCAACTGCTTTCCCGGCCAATCGACCGCCCAAAGCCTATTACACCATTGAGGGGAATCTGACATTCCATACAATTGCGCGGTTTAACCTGCGGAAGTGGTCGTTTGTAAAGCCACTCTGGGGAGATACAGTTGCGAAAGACAAGGCCCTGGCCTTTATCCGGCAAGATGAGGTACTGAAGAATCACGAAAAGTACCCCGATGTGTTTATAGATACGCTCGACAATCCTGTTCAGTTTTACACGAATGAAGTAGAGGGTAAGCTGGGTAAGAATCTGATCATTTCGGCTGTCGACTGGTTTGGCAATTCGTTTCTCAACCGGCCACAGGATCTGTTGCATCAGCTGGTTTTGCGCCATCGGGATGATCGGCCTCTGGTTTTGCTCGACTCGGCCGGTGGTATCGGCTGGCTTGAGTATCAGACTGTTCGGGATACGCTGGGTAATCGACCATACTGGCTTATTCTGGACGATATTCACCACCTGAAACATTTTAGGTCCCTGGCTGATGTACAAACCCGCCCCGATTTCCGGGTTATTGCCCATAGTCTGCAACATGGCTGGCTGGTAGCCGAACATCTGGTGCAGTAGTCAGCGTACCCCTGTTGCCTGTAGCATGTTGGCGGCTGACTGGTAAACGCGGTCGGTGCTGATGGTCGCGATCTGATACGGTGACTCTGGGTTCAGGTCTGGGGCTATTTCTGCTAACCGATGCCGATTAGTTTCTACCTCAGGGGGGTACACATGCACTATATGAGTAGCTAGTTCGGGTGGGTACGGGTGCCACCGGATAAGCGATTTTCCCTGCGAAACGACGACCGTGGGCGTTTGGGTGGCGGCAGCTAAATGCACTGTGCCGGTTTCATTGCTGATGAGTAAACTGGCCCGGCTGAGTACATAGGCTAGCTGCGGAATCGATAATTGGCCGGTCAGGTCGATGGTTGGTTCGGGTAGAGGGTTAGTTCGTTTGAACTGGTCGGCGTAAACCTGCTCACTGGGTGAACCTGTCAGGACAACGGCATGGTTTGGATACTCGCGCTGAAGCTGATAGGCCACGCTGGCAAATCGTTCGGCTGACCAAACTCTAAATTCCTGGCCCGCTCCAAGGGACAATACAATGTAAGGCTGTGGTAGGGGCACTTCGGCCGCTAAAACCGAATTGAGCTGAATGGCGTACTGACGAACGGGTTTTTGCAGAAACTCTTCCACGATACGCCGGTTACGTTCGTGCTCAAACAGGAGTCCGGGGCCTGAGTCGATCAGGCGGGTATAAAGCCGGTCGCCAAGGGCAGCCTCCCAGCGTTTGATATTGACATAATCGGTACGGCAGCCAATGCGTTGTGTCGCTCCGCTGGCCCAGGCCAGAAAGTCATCGAGCACCAATACCCGGCTGTAGGTAGGGCAAAAGACCGTTTGGACTCCTAGCCGACGGAGCTGCTGCACAAACCGGAACCGGTACTGCAGATTGGTGCTGAGGGCATAGATATCGGTCCAGATAAACTCGTCAACAAAAGCCGAATCGAACGTTTCGGCAACCGACCGAACAGCTGCGTTACCGCAATAAATAATTCGGTGGCCTCTGTACGTGGGCGACTGGCGTATTTGCTCCAGAAACCCCCGAAACATCAGGTAATCGCCAAAAACATCGAGCCTGATTATGAGCAACGTTTCTGGGCGTGGTCGGTGAGGAGTGCTCAGGGTCGCAACCCAATCGGAGAGCCAAAGCACAGTGTCGATGGCAGCCAGAAACGGCGCGAGCCAGGGCGAAGTTTTGAGCTGCCGAATAAGTGTTTTAAGGTTCATTCGTGTACAATTGCGCTCGAAATATACTGTAATTCTGTTCGATCACTGTGATATATAGAAGCTGATGAGCTTCCCGAAAAAGTCACATAACGATTTGTTGGTCAGTTCGTATCCTGACCGTAGCTTTATTGGTAAAATTTCCCGCTTCGTTTATGGCTAAATCTGCCCGTTCTCGTTCTGTCTCCAAACCAGTAGTGTCTTCCAAATCCCCCTCACCGGTTGCGGAGCCTAATCCGGTGCTTTCTGCTCAATCAGCTACGGCCGATGGATCGCGTATGCTATCGCCCAGTTTACGGTATCTTTTAATTGGAGTTGGCCTCCTGTTATTGGTTTTTCCGGCCTTGTCATACTATCAAACTGTTTGGGGAAGTGCCTTCAACTACCCCTTTGAAGACGATTTTGACTCCCTGCTCCGATTTATTAATGGGTTTACAAAAGCAGAGACAACAGCGGGGCAGAAATTGAGTCTGCTGGTAGCCCAGCACAATGAACATCGTATTGTTTTTGACCGGCTTGTCTTTCTGCTCCAATACTATGCTGGCGGTCAGGTTAATATCCGAACACTCATTCTGATTGGTAATAGCTCCCTTCTGTTTCTTACAGGGTTATTTTACTTTGCTTCGCTTCGCTCTCTATCGTTGCCAGCTCGTCTGCTTTACTTTGTTCCTGTAGCATACGTGTTGTTTACACTGCATTTTTGGGAGCTAACAGTATGGGGCATGGCTTCCCTACAGAACCTGTATGTGTTGGTGTTTGTGATGGCGAGCTTTTACCTGATCAATAGCACGCCCAGCCGCCCGCGAGCGTTCTGGGGGGCTTGTGCCTTCGCGATACTGGCTACGTTTACAAGCGGAAATGGTCTGTTTGCCTTTCCGGTTGGCGCACTGATGCTTTGGCTATTGGGCCAGCGCCGGTATGCCGCCATATGGGGTGGGGTAGCTGTGCTTACAGCTATTTTGTATTTCTGGGGGTTTGAGCGTTCGGAGAACCTGCCCAGTGTTTATGATTCACTGATTGGAAATACGGGACGGGCTATCGACTATTTCTTTACCCTGACAGGGTCGGTATTTGCCACAAGTCCCGAAGCGCCCTCGCGAGCCGGAAAAGTCCTGTTGGCACTGTATTTGGGCTTACTGGTCTACCTGATTCGTGCCCGTCGATTGACGGATTACCTGCCTATGCTGGGCATGGTAACCTTTGTGTATGTCACCTGCCTGTTGTTGACGGCCACCCGCTCTGGCTTTGGCGTTATACAGGCCACTAGCCCGCGATATGGTATTCTTTCAGTGGTGTTAGTGGCGGGGATAGGCGTGCTGTTAGTCGAAGCCATGAAACACCAATGGGCCCGCCTTTCGGTGGGGCTTGGTTTTGCTGCGGTGGCGGTGTATCTTTTCTTTACCACACAAGGGCTCAATGAAGTTAAGGTAGCTGACAGAACCCGCCTTCTGCAACTGTGTGCAGCGTTTTACAACGATAACCCTCAGAACTTACTGGTTTATTGGGGAACCTCCCAGCAGGAAGGGCAGCGTATTCTCAATGAAGCCTTTCGCCGAAAAACGTACCAAATTCCGAAGGTCACGCTGGCCGATTTAGCCAGTACTCCCCGTCAGCTGGATGCAGCCGAGGTAATTCCGCAAGGCACCATTACGGCCGAGGCCCGGCCGTTTGAGACCAAAGACCATATTGTATTCTGGAATACGTGGGCAGTGGCTGATGGTATGGATGCCCATGCCGGCCGTACAGAGATTATTGCTCAGGCACCGGGGCAGGCCTATGCCTTTGATACCGGAAAGCATATGCGCTACGATGTCGCCAGCCAAATGCAGTCGATGCAATTTGCAGAAGCAGGTTTCTCATCGGTATTGCCAAAGGCAGCCCTGAAAAAAGGCCAGTACACCTTATGGTTGCATCTGACCGATGGCCGAATCCATGCTTACAAGCCTTTAGATCAAGGCTTTGTGGTTAACTGAGTTGGTCTTAGCCAACTATAAATGGCTGTTAGCAACTGGTTAGCCAGTTTGCTAACAGCTCCCGAAGCCAATTGGTCGACCGGCAACCGGGTTGAAGCACTCGCCAGCAAATCTGCATCCGAAATTTGGCGGGTGGCCTGAATTTGCCGGTTTTGCTTTCCTATCCATTCACGATTTGACCATAACCAGCGGTAGGCACGTGCTCGGCTTTTAAGGTAAGCAATTCCCCTGAACGCAAATAGCCAGGTCAGTAACTCGGTTAAGAGTAACGCGGGCAGCATACGTTGCCGGGTAGTGGCCGATAGAGTGCGAAGAAGGGTTAAAACACGGTTTCGCTCCAGGTAGTAAAACTTGGTTGGTGTCATCCCTAAACGGTAGTAGTGGGTGATTACAGATCGTCCATCGCACAGCAAAGCGTAGCCAGCCAGTCGAGCCCGTAGCGATAAGTCGGCATCTTCAAAGTACATAAAATGGGCTTCGTTGAAGCCGCCCAATTCTCTTACAGCTTCGGTTGGAGCCATTAAGGCAGCTCCTGAAAGTAAAGGAACCTCCTCAAGAGTGTTGTGTGTAGAGCCGGGCTCATTGATAGCCCGACACGTGGTAATACCGGTGTAATGCATCTGATTGCCACAGGCATTGATGGTTCCGTCGGGATTAAGAAGTTTGGGGTTTAAAAAGGCTTTGGGGTACAAACGAGCGGTTTCGAGCAGGCATGATATAGCGTTTGGCCCCAACTCAGTATCCGGATTTAGAAAAAGTACCCACTCGCCCGCAGCTTGTTGGAGCCCCAGATTGTTGCCGCCTGCGTAGCCCGAATTGGTCGGATTAGGAATATACCGGGCATCAGGATACGTATGGGCTAGCCAGCTCTTTACACCATCAAATGGGTAATTGTCAACAATCAGTACCTCAAATTTGGCGCTATTAGGCTGACGGTAGATACTCGGTAAGCAGCGCTTCAGGTCGTCGATGCTTTTGTAAGAAACGATCAGGATCGTTAGTGTCGGCCCGGTATGGGGCTTCATAAGGATGGTGGTATTGGGCTAACGGTAGTCATTGGCTGGGTAGGCTCGGGCTTGCTCAGGTTGACCGACTGACGCTGATCTAACTCCTGACGAAGGTAGGCCAGCTCATGAGTAAGGTTCTTTATCTGGTTCTGTTGCCTCGAAATGACCACTGATAGGTGGACCAAAAAAACGATAATTGCCAGAATACCTACCAGAAAAATAAGCGAAGGTGGGTAATACACACCCAGCAGGAGGGAGATTTTCTCCAGCCCGGAACGCCAAAACGAGAAAACCAGCAGGAAGCCGGTGCAAACAATCCAGACAACTGAATATTCCTCACGGAGGTGCCCTTTGATAATGAGCCGAAAAATCATAATCATGAACATCAGCGCCCCCACGATGCTGATGAACTGAATGGTTATCGGAAGCGATTCCATACGTCAGAGAGTTAGAACTGGGCGGTTACGGAGCCGCAAAAAGATGAATAAAATTCCCAGAGTTACCTTAATCATATAGTAAACGGCCCGGCTAGTGTTGATGGACGACACTCCCCCCTGTCGTTCGCTCATCACAACGGGTACTTCAAGCATTCGAAGCTTGTTAAGACCAAATTGAACGATAGCTTCTGGCTCCGGGTATTCATCCGGGTAATATCGCTCAACCAGAGCGAGTGTTTTTCGGTTGAATGCCCGGAAGCCAGAGGTACTGTCATGGATAGTCTGACCGATCAGAAACTGGTTAAGCCATCGGAAATAGGCAATACCCATACGACGGGTTGCTGATGACTGAAAGCCCTCGCGTGTAATGAACCTTGAGCCAATAACCACATCTGCCTGATTGTCGAACAATGGTTGCAGCAACTTGGGCAGCTCATGGGTGGGGTGTTGCCCATCGCCATCCATCTGAACGGCAATATCGTACCCATTACGCCAGGCAAACTTATAGCCGGCATGCATTGCTCCGCCAATTCCAAGATTAGTGGGTAGATTGAGGTACAAGCAACCAGTCCGGCGAATGGCTTCAACAGAGCGGTCGGTCGAACAGTCATTGACAACCAGTACGTCGAGGTTTAACCGGTGCTTATCGCGGGTTTGATAGATTCCCGCCACTACTGACTCAATGGTGTCCTGCTCATTATAACAAGGCACAATGATCAGTATGTGCGAATCGACAGCAGCTATCATGCCCGGAAAGCGTTAGAAATTGGTCTGGTAAATTGTCAGCGACCCCAATGTAGCCACCTGCTTCATGCACCGCACTTCAACCGGTTGTGGTGCATGATCGAATACCTGATACTTCACGTTCAGTTGCTTCATCCTGGGCGAGCAGGGGTCCATGACGATAATGTAGCCATCTTCAAACTGATTGACCAGCACAACGGAATCTTTACCATCAATGTACGATTGGTTGGTAACGTGAGCGTACCGATTGTACGCCGAATCGCGCTTCATTTTGGGGTCGAGTACACTCATGATTGTCTTCCGATTCGGAATGTATTTAACCCCCGTAATCTGCTTGGCACCCGTTGCCGTGACCATGTACGTAATAAACTGATTCCCATTGACAATCCACCGGGCGTTAGGGTCCTGTTCGACCAGTGATTTGACGGTTCTGAAAAAAGCATTCTCCGTTATGGGGCTGAGGCCTTTTGATAATGGATTAGCTTTAAGGTTGGGTAGTAGAAACAGAATCAGCCCTGTACAGAAAATAGTCAGGCGGTAGGGGATGGCGATTGATGACACCAGTAGTACCCCCATCATCGTAAAAAACACAACCGGGATAAACGTCTGAAAAGGCTTGACCAGCCCCTCTGAATCATTGATGTTCACATAGGCTGTGTAAATCATGAAGGCAGCAATACCGATTATAGCCACAGCGTTGGTCCAAACCGGAAGCTTAACCTCATTTTTTGCGGTATTGGCCGTACTAAGGGCGCCCAGGTATAGAAACAGAAGCACAACTGCGCCGATGCCCATAGGTACCTGACCCCGGCGGGTTGGTACCATGCTCATCAACGATAGTTTAGCCAAACTTTTGGGAAAGCCTACTTCCATCCAGATCCACATGAGCAGGACAAAAACACTACCGCCAACAATCATCCAATCGATCCGACGTGTTTTGACGAAAAGCAGAACCGACAAGGGAATGATGATTGGGGCAAAGTTGAGATAGTGTGAAAGCTCGCAGATGTTCAACCAGCTTTTGGGGAATTTTTGATCATCGAAAAACCAGCTGTAGTACTCAGAGAAAGCGTTGGCAATGAACCCGGTGCCGCCTGTTTCGCTACGCTGACCCGGGTAAACCGTACTCGAGAGAGCCTTCAGGGTTTCCTGCACATCGTTGTAAAACACATATAACACAAAGCCAGCTATAAGGGCAATGCCGCCCAGGGCACCCAATCGGATCGGCACTCGGTTGATTGGGAAAAGGTTTTTACGCTCATTGATTAGGTATCCCACCAGCACAAAGGCAAACAAGTAAACCATTGGTAATTGATACGGCGGATACAGGTAAAGAGCATAGCTAATAACGCTCCAGATCAGCAGCAGAGCCCACAGAGCAATGTGAGTGGGCTTCTGGGCTTTCAGAACATAGATAGCGGCCACAAAAGCCAGACCGCAGTAGCCTATCATGGGAGCCGGTATGAACGACCAGCGGACTGTACCTGAAGACAGGAAAAGGGTAAGGGCTCCGGTCAAAGACAAAAGGTAATGGTTACGGCATACAAGCAGGAAAAATAAAAAAGACCCGATCAACACCAGAAAAGGGTTGCTGTTATACATCCACGAGTATCCCCGTTCGGCGTCGAGAAGCATAAAGCCCCAGTGCATAAACTTGAATACGGTCACAATGTGGTTAGTGGGTGAAACGAGCAAAGCGGCTTTCAGGCCACCAATACCCTCGTTCTCATGGCCAAATTCATTACTGACATTAGACAGAATCCAGGGAGCCCCCACCGCATAGTCGTCCATCCGAATCTGCTTGGGTGTGCCTGCAACCAACCCACGGTTGGGGGCACTCCCGTCGGGCAGTAGGGTGTTCCAGATAGGAAGCGACACATAGTGCCACTTGAAAAGAACAAACAGAAGAAAAATGCCTATAAACGCCCCTAAGGTTATTTTGACCCGCTTGTCAAACCGAATCAACACCGACGAGTCAGCAACTTGAGTAGAGGTAGCAGGTGAAACCTGGCTACGGTCAACAACGGGGCTTACTGGTTGAACCGGTACTGCTGAGGCTGCCTGCCGGGTTGGTGATGTCTCGTTTTCGGTTGGTTTTCCAGATTGAGATCGTTTTTTCGACGATTTAGACATGAGTAATTGGTCGGGGCTGATTACGAATTAGAACAACATAGGCAATAAATATGCCTAAATCGCATAAAGTCAAAATTAGTATCCCTTACTGGTTGATCAAAGTAGATGAAAGTGATTAGGACGTTAAAATTTCGGTACTTTACAGTCATTTCAAAGAATAAATGAAGCAGATGCTAACTCGAGGGCTGTTTATCGGAGTTGCTCTTGCCTTGCTGGTTTACGCACTGAAGGATATTTCGTTTTCTGAAATTGTTGGGCAGTTCCGGCAGGCTCACTATGGCTGGGTGGTTGCGTCTGGTTTGGTAGTTGTACTGATCTACTGGGTACGCGCTATGCGCTGGCAACAATCATTACTGGCCCTACATCACCATCCTACAGTATTTAGGGCAATGGTGGCCTATCAGACGGGTGCCTTCATTAGTATGCTTGTGGTTGGTTCGGGGGAGCTTACCCGGTGTATTACACTACAGCGAACCGATCAGGTGCCGGTGTCGCACGGGCTTGGGTCTGTGGTAGCCGAACGGGTGTTGGATTTTCTGATGCTTTTACTGGTGCTGCTGCTGACGTTTGTACTGGAGTCGGCCCGGATGATCCGTTACTTTTCCGGTATGACCTGGTCTGTTTCCGGATCTAAATTGTTTCTTTTATTAGGCCTTTCTCTGGTTACATCAGTTGGCCTGATCTGGCTTTGGCGCAGTCCTTTTGTCCGAAAGCACCCTTTCTCTGTTAAATTGGAGGGATTTGCTAAAGGCCTTTGGAGTGGGTTTGCCGCAATCCGGCAGCTCCCCAATCCGTGGCTCTTTGTTGCTCTGACTATTCTGACCCAGGTGTTGTCGTGGCTACACCTTTATTTGCTGATGCTGTCTGTAGAAAGTACCCGCGATCTGCCTCCAACAGCGGCCCTTACCGTTCTGGCAGTTGCGTCCATCGGTGGATTGGCCGTTCCGACGCAGGGCGGGGTAGGTACTTTCCATTTTTTTGTGGGCCGCATATTGGTACTATATGGGTTGAGTACGGCACAGGGAACAGTTGTTGCTACTTTTTTACATACCATGGGGTTGGCTATCAACCTGGTTCTGAACAGCTTGAGCTTTTTGATTGTCCCTGTTCTCATTGCCCAGGCGAAACGTGAAAAAATGACCGTACCTGAGTAAAAGGGGTTTGGAGTAAGGCCAATATCCTCTGTTCTATAACGTTTTTAAATCAATTAAACCATCAACTAAATACATGAAACATTGGCTTTTTAAAACAGCCATTTGCCTGACTGCGAGTTCGGTTGTTCCCCTTCTCGCGCAAACGCCCGCTGCCCAACCCCCCTCTGCCAAACCAGAGACATACGCCCAAACCGTTACGGCCGATGACCTCCGCAAACACCTGACTATTCTGGCCGCCGACGATATGGAGGGCCGCGAAACCGGTACGCGGGGCCAGAAAAAAGCGGCTGAGTACATTGCCGGGCAGTTTTCAGCGCTTGGCCTCAAGGCCGTTGTTCCCGGTGCCGATGGCAAAACGAGCTATATGCAGCCGTTTACGCTCTACAAAAAGACCTGGGGCGATTTCTACGTCAAATCGGGTGGTAAGCAGTTTACTTACCTCAAAGATTTTCTGACCAATGGCCTGATTGCCCTGCCGCAGGAAACAAATTACGAAACCGTGTTTGTCAATTATGGTATTGTCGACGATAAGTTCAACGACTATGTCAACCTCGACGTAAAAGGTAAAGCCGTGGTCATGCTCGATGGCGAACCCAAAAATGCCGACGGTACCTCGGCTGTGACCAACTCAGCTGAGCCCTCGCGCTGGGGCAAGCCCGACAGCTGGCGGTACCGCGCGCAGGTGGCCAAAGATAAAGGCGCAGCTCAGGTGTTTATCATCTCGGCGGCCAATGCCGATGAGTTTAAGCGGCTACTCACAGAACGGGCGGCCTTACAGCAGCGTTTTAACCGGTTGAGCCTGAAAGCGGGGCAAGAAAACGTCGGCACGGTAGGAACCTTCATGATTTCGACCGAAATGGCAGCGGCCCTGCTGGGCAAGAAAGCGGCACAGCTCACCAAAGCGATTGAGCAAATCAAGAGCAAAGGCATGAGCACCGTTGGTAAACTGGCAGGTACCGTAGCTGTGAAGGCCGAGCGTAAAGACGAGAATGTGCAGACCGAAAACGTAATGGGTTTTGTAGAGGGTACTGACAAGAAAGATGAGGTGGTCATCGTGTCGAGCCATTACGACCATATCGGTATTAGCCCCGATGGGCAAATCAACAACGGTGCTAACGACGACGGGTCGGGTACGGTATCGGTGCTTGAGCTGGCGCAGGCGTTTGCCAAAGCCAAAGCAGAAGGCAACGGCCCCCGCCGGTCGATGCTCTTCCTGACGGTGGTGGGCGAAGAGAAAGGCCTGCTGGGTTCAGAGTACTATACAGATTTCAGCCCCGTGTTGCCGCTGGCTAACACTGTCTGCGATCTAAACATCGATATGGTGGGTCGGGTCGATAATCTGCACGAAAACAAGTCGCCCAAAGACAATTACATTTACGTGATTGGGTCCGACAAACTGTCGTCGGATCTGCACCGGATCAGCGAGAACGCCAATAGTCAGTACACCCAAATGGAGCTGGACTATAAGTACAACGATCCGAAAGACCCGGAGCGCATCTATTACCGTTCTGACCACTATAACTTCGCCAAGCACAAAATACCCATCATTTTCTATTTCAACGGGTTGCACGCCGACTACCACCGGCCAACCGACGATATCGAGAAAATGGACTTTAACCTGGCCGAAAAAACCGCCCGTCTGGTATTCTACACCGCCTGGGAGGTCGCCAATCGCGAAGAGCGCCTGAAAGTCGATAGTAATAAGCAATAGAAATAAGGAGAAAGGAGAAGGGAGAAAAGGAGAAAGGAACGCAAGCGCGCCTTCCCTTCTCTCTTTCTTCCCTGTCTCCTTATTTCCCCGGTTGCCGGATCTCGAAATTCTCCTTCTTCTTGGCGTCGGCTACCATAGCCCGCACATCAGCCAATAGCTTTTTGGCGTCGTACACCACGCCATCTTTTACCGTGTAGGTTACGCCACCTACGCGCTCCACTTCGTTTTTGTCGTTCAGGTGAATGGCCCCGGTGCCGTATAAGGTTTTGAGGTTGGCCAACGGATTTTCTTTAACAATCACGAAATCGGCCAGCTTACCTACCTCTACCGAGCCAATTTGCCCGGCCATGCCCAGGGCTTCAGCGCCCTTAATGGTAGCCGCCCGAATCACCTCAAGTGGATGAAAGCCTGCCTCCCGCAGCAGTTCCAGCTCCCGGATATAGGCGAACCCGTATAGCTGATAAATGAACCCGGAGTCGGAGCCCGTAGTGACCCGGCCACCCCGGTTCTTGTACTCATTGATGAACTGCATCCAGAGCTGATAATTACGTTTCCAGGCTACCTCCTGTTCCGTGCCCCAGTTGTGCCAGTACGACCCGTGCGAAATGCGGCTGGGGCCGTAAAAGCGCCATAAACTCGGCATCGTGTATTCATCGTGCCATTCGGCCCGGCGGGCCAGCATCAGGTCTCGGTTGGCTTCGTAGATGTTGAAGGTCGGGTCGAGGGTAAAGTCGAGCCGGATAAGCGAGTCCATCACGGCATTCCACCGGGCTGTGCCAGGCTTGGCGGCTTGCTCCCACAGGCGGCCGGCCTGCTCAAACCGGTGTTGTTCGTTGTTGTAGTTGTAGTCGGCCGGGTAGTCCTGCACGGTCCGGTCGGCAAAGAGGGCTTCGGGCAGTCCATACCAGTGTTCCATGGTGGTCAGGCCCGCTTTGGCGGTAGCCAGTACGTTCATCCGGGCCACTTCGAGCTGGGCATGATGGCAGGCTGAGCGAAGGCCTAACTTCCGGTTTTCGTCGAGAGCGGCCCGAAAAACAGCCGGTTCGGCCCCGAAGAACTTGATGCCGTCGGCACCTCGTTTGGCGTTTTGTTGCACCCAGGCGCGGGCCTGTTCGGGGGTGATGATGGGCTCTTTGGCCCCCTGCCCAAATACGGTATAGGCCAGAATCCGCGGAGCGACAATCTCGTTTCGGTTGCTTTTGGCGCGGTGTTCGAGTACCCAGTCGAGACCGTTGCCGGCCGATGGGTCGCGGATGGTGGTGATACCGTGCCCCAGCCAAAGTTTAAACACATACTCGGCGTTGGCTCCCTGCGCCTGTCCGCCAATGTGCCCGTGCATGTCAATGAAGCCCGGCATCAGGTACATCCCGTCGCAGTTCAACTCTTTGTCGCCGGGTTTGGCAGATGGGCGGCTTGCCGGGTCGATAGGTACGCCGGGGTAGCCAACCGGCCGAATCTGGGCAATCCGGTTCTTTTCGACTACAATATCGACCGGCCCCATGGGCGGTGCCCCGGTGCTGTTGATGAGCGTAACGCCCCGGATAATGAGCCGGTCGTACGGGCCATCGCCCTCGCCGGTTTTACGGGCAGGGGCTTTTTCAACCTGCCCCTGCACAGGTAGTACACAGGTGATTAGCAGCCCGATGAGGGTAATGCAGCAGTAAAGAAAACGCATAGGTGTCGTGGGTGAGTACGTTGGAGTTTGAGGGCGGGGGTTCTGGCCCCTACATTGGGCAATTTAGGTATTGTTGGTACTTTTGGCAAAAGATCGATCCAACCGGGTAGCTATGCGACAGCGTATTATCAATAATTTTCTGCTCATCACCATTGGGCTGGCCGTGCTGGTGGCCGTAGCCATGAAAGCCACTATTTTTCAGCAAACCCCTCCGGCCAAACCAGCCGCGGCTGTCGATACCCGTTTCTCCGAATACTGGTTTGCAGGCAAGGCCGAACTGAACAGCTACCGGCTGGAGCAGGCTCAGTACGGAGAGCTTAACCGGGGCACGGCGGTTTTGATTTTTGTTACCGAAGATTTTCGGACCGATACGCAGGTAAAGTCGGAGACCGACGCCAGCAAGGACCGGGCTATTCCGGTACTCAAAACTAACCTTGTTCGTAAGTTCACAACGGGCATTTACGATTATTCGCTGTTTACGTCGGTATTCACGCCAATATCAAACCCCAAGTTTCCGAATACGCTGAAAGTGAGCACGTCGGGGCAGGAGTGGTGCGGGCATAGTTACGTGCAGCTGAACCTGAAAAACGACGGGTATCGGGTAAACGGCCGGTCGTATTTCGAGCAGGAAGCCAACGAGGAGTACACGGTGAAGAAACAGCTGCTCGAAGATGAACTCTGGAACCGTATCCGCCTGAATCCGGGTCAGTTGCCTATCGGTGATGTGACGCTCATTCCGGGCACGGTGCAGGGGCGGTTGCGGCACAAACGACTCGACCCATTGGCCGCCAAAGCGCAGCTCGAAGCCTATACTGGAAGCACCTTCTCGGGTGATTCGCTCAAAGCGTATACGGTTGACTATGCCGCCGACGGCCGCAAACTGACAATTGTGTTTGAAGACGCCTTTCCGCACCGGATTGTGGGTTGGGAGGAAACCTACAAATCAAAAGATAAACTCCTGACTTCTCGGGCGGTTTTACAGAAAACGATCCTGTCGGATTACTGGAACCACAATGCGCCCGCCGATAGCGTGCTGCGCAAGGAACTGACGTTATGAACGCTTCTCTTTTTTCCGTCCCTACCTACGCCAAACGCTGGTTGTTGGGGCATGGGCTTTGGCTCTTCGGGGGGCTGGCGGGTGTGCTGAGCGCCTGTTCGTCGGAGAACGACAAACCGAAGGCCGATGAGCCCATGCACACGCTCATTTTTATGGACAAAAGCCTGAGTCTGAACACGAATCAGGCATATGCTGCGCAGAAATACGGTCAGCTGCTCGATGATATTGTAAAGAACAACGTTCGGACAACCGGCGATCAGATTACGGTTTATTACATTCACGAAAACACGGCCAAAGCGCGTGCCCTATCGCTCACAGTGCGGACCGAGATGGACGATGTGACCAATGCCAGCCCCACCGACGTTGAGGCTGCTCAGGCCGCATTTGATTTGGCGTTGCAACGCGAGAAGGCTCGGTTTCGGAAACAACTGGGCAACAAACTGGCCCAAACCAACGAAGCGGTATCGAATCAGCGAACCGATATTCTGGCGAGCTTGTCGGTAATTGCCGATGCCGCAGCCGACGGCCAACTGCTGAGCGTGTACTATTTCAGCGATATGGTCGAAAGCATGCCCACACGCGCAGGCTCGGCCACTGCCCGTGACTTTCATAAAACCCCACCCGCTAATGACGGACAGGCCGACGAATGGGCCAAAGCCGATGCTAAACAGCTAGGTGATCTTGCCTTAGGTTCGCCAAGCGTCCGTATTGTGCTGCCCTTTGAGCCCACGGCCTCGCGCCGGGTCAATAACCCAACCGTGACCCGCTACTGGCGAACGTTGTTTGCTCAGTTTGGCGCCGATGACCTGGAGGAAGAGTAATTCCGGTTCCGCCCGTGTTCAAAGACGGCAAAAACAAAAAGCCCTGAGCCATTGGCTCAGGGCTTTTTGTTGATACAAATAGGAATGCTTAACGAACAGCAAACTCGCCCGCACCGATCTTAAAGCCTTCTGAATACAGCTCAACGGTGTATTTGCCTGGCTTATAAGCGGTACCACGGGTGTACAACAGCTCAACCGTTTGGCCTTTGCTATCGTAGTTTACCGTCTGCTTGGTGGTGTAAACCGTCTCGTTACCATCTACTGTAAACGTGCCGGATCCATTGGCCATGTCTGACACAATAGCGCCGTCGGGATCAAGCACGCGTACATACACGTCTTTGGGCTCCTCACGCGTCAGTGGGTTGTCGAGCAGGGTGTAAACCAGTTTGATTTTGTCTAACCGCTTGGCTTTGTAGGCATCATCGTCACGCACTTTGCCTTTCGACGATACGGCGTACACTTTCACGTTTTGTGCTTTCAGGGCAGCCGCACGCGTCACTTTGGTCGACAGTTCCTGATTTTGAGCAGCAAATGCCACTACCGAATCACGGGCCAACTGACGTTCCGTTTTGACCTGCGTATTTTCGGTCGCCAGAGTCTGGTTTGAGGTCACCAGAATGCCGTTCTCGCGCTGGAGGTTGGCAATCAGGGTATCTTTCTCGACCAGATACGCTTCGTACTCCCTAATCTTAACATCGTATTTAGCAATCAACGACCGCGATGAGGACGCGTAGCCTCGGCGAAGAGCGTCTTTGTCGCGCTCAAGGTCGGCTTTCACTTTCAGCAGTTCTTCTACGTTACCACCCAGTTTCTGAACTTCGGCAATCTTGGCGTCGAGGGCCGTTGAAATAGAGTCCAGTTTTACACGAGTATTCGACAACTCTTCGACGCGCTCTGCAATAGTTACTTCCTGATTGTCCGATTTCTCTTTCGTGTTGAAGTAGAGGTAGCTGGAAACACCGGCCAGGCCAGTCATCAGAATCAGAGCAGCCAAAAGGGCTCCGTTTGTCCGCGATTTTTGCTGAGGATTATTCTCCATAATCAGTTGAATTTAACAGTTAAACAGGATACTTGTAAATACTGTATCATTCAAAGGGGTTAAGTGGATTAATAAGATCACGAAAGATAACGCGTTTTTCGGGCTATCAGTAATGTATTGTTAGCTAACGGGTTATATGTAAACATTAGTTCCCAAAGAGCTAATTTATGCCTGTCGGATTGACCTATTCAGAACGAACCCCCAGGACTATTGTTGTATAGAAGGGGATAATCTTTCGAACAATATGCCTGAACTGCCCGAAGTAGAAATTAGACGACAATACCTGGAAGCATCGTCGCTCCATCAGCCTATTGCTTCTTTCGATGTTGAGGATAAAAAACTCCTGACTACCGATTACGGAACCCTCACCGAGGGGCTCATGGGCCGCTCGTTTGTTGGCACCCGCCGGGTCGGTAAAAACCTGTTTGTGTTTACCGACGACCCCGAAATTATTGTACGGATGCACTTCGGTATGACCGGCGACCTGGCGTATTACCACTCCTCACTCGACCGGCCCCGCTTTGCGCGCATCGTGTTTGGGTTCGAAAATGGCTTTAATCTGGGTTTTTTGTGCCCCCGTAAGTTCGAACGGGTGGGACTGGTTACGGATGTCGATGCCTTTCTGCGCGAAAAGAAAATTGGGCCCGATGGGCTCGACATTACACCCGAAGAACTTGGCGGGCGCGTGCGTCGGCGCAAGGCTCCGCTCAAGCCGGTGCTGATGGATCAGGCCACCACGGCCGGGTTGGGCAACTGGATTGTCGACGAGGTGCTGTATCAGGCCCGGCTGCATCCCGAAAAACCCACCCATACCCTGACCGATACTGAGGTTGATGCGCTGCATGAGGCTATCCGGCTGGTGCTCGAAACCGCCATTCGGCACGAGGCTACGTACCGGCACTTCCCCGGTTCGTTTCTGATTCATGCCCGCGAGTGGGACGACCGCCCGCCCCACGATGACCCGGATGCGCACAAGTTTTGCCCGCGTTGCCGGACCCGGATCGAGCGTTCGGTGGTGGGTGGGCGCACTACCCTGTACTGCCCCTCCTGTCAGACACTGCCGTAATTGAGGGCCCTGTGCTCTTTTTTTTGCGTGTAGTCGTCTAAATGGCTTAGTTTAGACCCGCAAAGCCTGAAACCATACTATAAAACCATGTTTACCGAACAAGACAAGGTACAAATTGCCAGTCAGGGCATTAGTGAAGAAAAAATTAAGCAGCAGATACAGCATTTTATTGATGGGTTTCCCTTCCTGAATGTAATCCGGGCCGCTACCATCGGCGACGGCATTGTTCGGGTTGACGAAGAGCAACTGCCAACCTACACGCGTCGGTACGATGAAGTAGCCGGGGACTATACCCTCATGAAGTTTGTACCGGCTTCGGGGGCCGCCACCCGCATGTTCAAGTCGCTTTTTGCAGCTCTCGACGGAAAGACCGACAAATCAGTCGAGCAGTTTTTTGCCCGTATCAAAGACTTTGCTTTCTACGACGACCTCAAAGCTGCAATGGCTGCCAAGGATCAGGATATTGAAACCGCCGAGCCGACTACCGTTCTGCGTTTCCTGCTCACCGAAGAAGGGCTCAATTATGGCAACCTGCCCAAAGGCCTGCTCAAATTCCATCAGTACCCCGACGGCCCCCGCACGCCGGTTGAAGAGCACCTGGTAGAGGGCGCGGCTTATGCCAACTCAAACGGCCTGGTACGGTTGCACTTTACGGTGTCGCCGGAGCACCGCGACCGGTTTGAGCAGCTGATTATTGAAGAAAAGCCAGATTTCGAAGCCTGGTTGGGGGTTGCCTATGATGTGACCTTCTCGGAGCAGAAAAAATCGACGGATACCATCTCGGTTGATCTGAACAACGAGCCTTTCCGCAATGCCGATGGCGACCCCGGCTCGCTGCTGTTCCGCCCGGCAGGTCATGGTGCCCTGATCGAAAATCTCAACGACATCGACTCGGAGATTGTGTTCATCAAAAACATTGATAACGTAGTCCCCGACGATATCAAGGAAGATACCGTTACCTACAAGAAGGTGCTGGCTATGATTCTGATCGATGCGCAGCAGCAGCTGTTCCGCCTGCAGGAACTGCTCGAAGCCGACGAGGTGAGCGATGGCTACGTGGCCGAGGCCGACGAGTTTTTGCAAATGACCCTGTTTACCAATCATCCCGAGGCCTACGATACGTACACTAAAGAAGAGAAAATTGCCTACCTGAAAGGCAAGCTCGACCGGCCTATCCGGGTGTGTGGCATGGTGAAAAACGTGGGCGAGCCGGGTGGTGGGCCATTCTGGGCCATGAACCCCGACGGTTCGTCGTCGTTGCAGATTGTCGAGTCGGCGCAGTTCGATATGGACAATGCCGATCAGAAAGCCATTTTCGACACGGCTACCCACTTTAACCCCGTTGATCTGGTATGCGGCCTGAAAAACCGGCACGGCAAACAGTATGATTTACCGCGCTACCGCGACATGAAAACCGGGTTTATCACGCAGAAGTCGAAAGATGGTAAAGACCTTAAAGCGCAGGAGTTGCCCGGCCTCTGGAATGGGGCTATGGCCGACTGGAACACCATTTTCGTGGAAGTGCCGCTCATTACGTTCAATCCTGTAAAAACGGTAAACGATTTACTGCGGGAAGAGCATCAGTAAGCCCCCTACGGTGAGTAAAACAAAAAACCACGGTCTCGAGACCGTGGTTTTTTTATATGAAATGATGCCTTTCTAAAGGGCGGTTGTCAATGTTCAGTATAGACTGTCTGCCTGTTTAAGCAGTTAGTCGGCCGGCTCCTTCACCCTCACTGGTCAGGTCGTTGGCAGCTCCCCCGATAGGAATCTCCTTGGTTTCGAGCATCGACGGATTTTGGAACGAGAGCAGCGTTGTGTTTTCGTACACGCCGAGATTAGCATCCCGAACGCGCTCCATAATGGGTTTGAGCGCACACGTTACTTCATCTTCGCAGTCGTCGCACTTCACATAGAAATTCAGCGATACGCAGGGAGTTGGGGCAATGGGGCCATCAATCACGCGTAGTACCTGTGCCAGATTTACGCGAGCGGGATCAACCCGAAGCAGATACCCTCCGCCTTTACCTTTCTGGCTTTGAAGAATCCCGTGGTTACGGAGTTCGAGCAGAATGGCCTCCAGAAATTTCTTCGGAATATTCTCTTTGGCTGAGATGTAAGAAATGAGTACGGGGCCTTTCCCGTATTCCTCCGTCAAGACCTTCAAGGCCTTTATGGCATACTTAGCTTTTTTAGAAATCATTGCGTTACGGTACTTGTGGATTAAGAGTTATAGTTGAGCGGCAACTATTACTGAACTTGACTTACCGTTTCAATCGGGCAAGTTAGCGTGTGGTTTAGTTTATGGCAACTTTTCATATACTATTCGGGCCAAGTTTTTCGTTACCACGCTTTTGTTTTCCGTTTAAACGGGTTTTAGTAACCTGCTTTTACTATATTTTAATGCAGGCCGATGTGCACTGACTGCGCTCAGCGGGTTTGCATGGCGCGCTCAAGTAGCCGTTTGTACGGATAAAAGTCAACCTGTAACGTGTGCCGTGCCGACGGCTTGTACCGGCGGCTATTCCGGTTAGCCTGTTCCTGAATAGAACGAAGCATCTCGGCCCGGTTGGGTAGACTACAGTGGCCGGTTAGCAAACGGGCAATCCATTGGGCCTGTAATTCGGCCAGTGGCATGATAGCTCCTAAGGGTTGAATCAGGCCCAGAAAATACAGACCGGGGTGGTCGGGGTGAATAACCCGGTGGTAAAGCTGCAAATTGTTGGTGTCTCCGGCGGATATAAAGTCCGAGTCGAAAAACGGAAACGAAACCTGATACCCAGTGGCGTAAATGAGCATGTCGAAGGTGTCGCGGGAGCCATCGGTAAAGGTTACCTCATGCCCCGAAAACGCCCGAATGTCGGGTTTAAATCGAACAAGGCCCCGGCCACTTACGTTCAGTAAGTCTTGCGAAATGGTAGGGTGCTCGCTCAGGAGCGGGCGATTGGGTACTGGTACTCCGTAGGCCGACTGACGGCCCCGTGCCAGTAGCAACGATGCCCGGAGCAGTAACCGTTGCAGGCTCAGCGGCAACCGCGACGTGAGCGGGTTCGCCAGCGAGTCGAACGGTCGGCCCAGCAGCCAGTTGGGCAGAATGTAGGCCCCGCTGCGGGTCGAGATGGTCACGGGTTCGTTGTATTGCCGGGCGGCTTCGCAGGCAATATCGACCGCCGAATTCCCAATGCCCACAATCAGCAGCTTACGGCCCGCTATCTGATCCGGTGTTTTGTAATCGTGCGAGTGCAGGGTTTCGCCCGTAAACGTACCCGGAAACGGTGGGGTTGGGTAGCGCGGATGCCAGTGGTGCCCGTTGGCCACAATCACGTGTGGGTACCAGCGGGTTTGCCGAGCCCCACCCGATTCGGTTTGTACCCAATAGCCCCCGTCGGCCGGCCATACCCGCTCTACCGAGGTCTTAAACTGGATAAAGGGCCGGATTCCGAAATGATCGACGTAGCTGTCGAAGTACCGGATAATCTGGCTATGGTGCGGAAACATGGGGTAATCGCGCGGCATCGGGTAGTCGGAGTAGGCCATGATGTCGCGGTTCGTATTGATATGCAGTGACCGGTACGCCGACGACATGCCGTTGTCGTTATTGTACCGCCAGTTGCCCCCAACAGCCGACCCCTTCTCGAAACAATCGAAACGAATGCCGTGCTCATGGAGCGTTTTAGCGGCTACAATGCCTGATGACCCAGCGCCGATGATGCAAACCGAGGGTGTTTCCATACGTAAACTTCAGGTGGGGTGATGCCTTTAGTAAGGCCGTTACGGCGCGAATCTCACTTAGAGCCTGCCGTTTGCCGAAACGGTTAGAATCCCCAGGCCAAAATTCCCCCGTCCACGGCCAGTGTTTGCCCGGTTACGTAGCTGGAGGCAGGCATAGACAGGAAGGCCACGGCTGAGGCTATTTCGTGTGGCTCGCCAACCCGGTTCATGGGCGTGCGTTGCAGAATCCGACCCAGCTTTTCGGGGTTGTCCAGCACAGGTCCGGCCAGTGGAGTCCGAATGTACCAGGGCGCTACGGCATTGACCCGAATGCCGTCGGGTGCCCATTCTACGGCGAGGTTACGCGTGAGTTGATTCATAGCGCCTTTGCTCATGCCGTATAACGACCCGCTGCTCGTGTGGGTAAGCCCTGATACCGACGAGATGTTCACAATGGCCCCGCGCCCCGAGGCTTTCAGCAGCGGGTAAGCCGCCTGACACATTTCGTAGGCCGACCGGAGGTTGGTGTTCATCACCTGATCGTATTCGGTCGGGGTGTATTCGGCGGTGGCTTTTCGGATGTTGGTACCGGCATTGTTGACCAATATGTCGAGCTTGCCCCAGCGTTGGGTAACGGCTTCGAGCACGGTCTGGGCCACACCCGGCTCGCTCACATCGGCCGCCAGCCCGTCTACCGTATAGCCTTGCTGCCGGTATTCAGTTAGCCCTTCGGCCAGCCGGTCGGCGTCGCGGGCGACAATGAAAACGGCCGCGCCGAGGTCAAGGAGTTGCCGGACCACAGCCTCGCCAATGCCCTTGGTGCCGCCCGTCACTAAGGCGTGCGTATGCTGAAGTGTCCACAAGGTGGAGAGTGCGTTCATGTTATAGCGATTTTAGGGTCAAAAATAGGGCTTGTGCATCATTGGGTGTAGGACAAGTTCTTTGTGATAAGCCCGATGAAAGCTTTCTTCGACCGCCCGGCGGCCCGGAGGATTACAGGATATACAGGATTATTTTTATGGAAGAAAATCCTGTATATCCTGTAATCCTGTCGAAAAAAATAAACTTGTCCTGCACCCGCATCATTTGCCGGGTATGTGGTGCGTACCCCCTTCACAAATGGGGCGTTGACCGCTCGCTTGATTTAGACGTTGGGGGGCACCAAACCAGAATCCTTTTTCTATCTTTGCCCCCAGTTTACGGTGCCTGATGCCATTTCACGGTGGCTTTCAAGGCTTAATAGGGAATACCGGTGAGGAGCCGGAGCTGTCCCCGCAACTGTAAGTTTCATGAAGCAGATGGTTCTAACCTGCTTTGCCACTGTGCCGCTTCGGCGGCATGGGAAGGCCCGAACCATCTGGAAACAAGCCAGGAGACCTGCCGCAAGCCGACTATTGGCCGCATTTTCGGAGGAAAGATGCCGGTTTGGCTGTAAACCCGTATGCGGGTGCGCGGCCGTTCGTACATGATCCTGTTCTGAGTGATGTATGGCTACCTGCGGGGTAAGCCGGGTCTGACTTAGGCCAGGGTTTGGAAAAACAATCTTGTGCAAAAGCAATGTGTAGGCAGGCTTTGGCTTGCCCATCTGGTGTTTGGTTCGGTGTCGGTTTTCGGCCAACAGGAACCCGTATCGCTGTCGATGGTGACCGTGCGGGCTTCTGCGCCCGAACGATTCCTGGCGGGTCAGAAACTCGAACGGGTCGACTCGGCAGCTTTGCAGCAGTTCCGGTTTCAGAACCTGAGCGATTTGCTGGCGTTTCAGACTCCGCTGGTTTTCAAAAACTACGGCGGGGGCCAAATCTCGACGGTTTCGTTTCGGGGTACGTCGCCCAACCACACAGCGGTTCTCTGGAATGGTGTCAACGTAAACCAGCCGATGACCGGCCAAACCGACTTTTCGGGCTTACCCGCTTTGGGCTTCGATCAGGTGTCGGTGCAGTACGGATCGGGGGGCAGTGCGGTCGGTTCCGATGCCGTGGGGGGGAGCCTATTGTTGCGTTCGCTCCCAACATATGCCCAGCAGGGAGTGCGGGCGTCGGTAGGGTATGGAGAGGCCAGTTTTCAAAATAGGCAGATGCAGGCTTCGGTACAGTTTGCCGGTCGGCCGACTCCGGCTGGGCAACTGGCCGGAAAAACCACCTTGTACAACCATCAGTTTAACAATCGGTATCCGTATCGGGAGCGGGGCTACTATTTCATGGAGCCTTCCAACGCCTGGCAACGCGGACTGATGCAGGATTTCTTCTGGCGTAACCGCCGGAATGGGCAGTGGTCGCTCAATGCCTGGCTCACCGACTATGCCGTAACCGTTGCCCCAGCGGACACCCTCGGCCGCGAACGAACCCGCACGCAGGGCTACCGGCTCCTGGCGTCGTACGAGGCCGACCGCTGGACGGTGCGTGCGGGTTGGCTGCGCGATGTGCTCGACTACGCTAAGGCCGATTTCTCAAAACCGAGCCACTCACTCACCGACCGTCTGCTCACCCGGCTCGAACGCGAGTTGGTCGGGAGTTGGGGCGGGGAGTCGCTCTGGCAGGTGCGCGTTGGAGCCGAGGTGGTACATTACCGGACCCGCGTGGATGGCTACGGAGGCCAGTTGATTACCGAAAACCGGGCCGATGTGTACGCGTTGGCGCGGTACCAAACCGGACGGCTAACGGCTTCGGCCAACTTCCGGCAAGGGTTTGTAATGGGCTTTAACCCGCCCCCGACCCCTTCGCTGGGTATCGACTACACACTGGTGCAGCGCGACCGGAGCCGTCTGAATGCCCGGGCGTCGGTAGGGCGGAGCTACCGGGTGCCAACGCTCAACGAACGATACTGGAAAAACCTCGGTAACCCCGACCTTCGGCCCGAACACGGACTGAACGCCGAAGTGGGGCTGTCGGCCCGCATACAGCCAACGGCATCCTGGCTCGTGACCGTTGATGGTACGGCTTACCGCAATCGAATCGACGACTGGACGTACTGGAACCCCGACCGGGGCTACCGGGTCGAAAACCTGCAACAGGTCTTGGCACGTGGGTTAGAACTGGCTACAACGGCCACGTACACCCAAAAACACTGGCGTGTGGGTGGGCGGCTCAGTTACGGCCTCACCCGGTCGTCGCAGTTGCGGGCATACGACGTGTACGCTCAGAATATTGTGGGCAAACAACTGCCTTATGTGCCGGTGCATACTACCTCGGCTATGGCCTACACGCAGTACCGTCAGTGGCGGGTCACGTTGCTGACCCAACTGCAATCGCGCCGGTACAGTACGTTCGATAACACGCAGTATCTGCCGGGTATTGTGCTGACCGACCTGATGGCGTCGGCACCGGTGCGGCTGGGTGGGCTTCGATTGCAGGTGCAGGGGCAAGTGAATAATCTGTTCGATGCCTTGATCCTGAACGTGAAGCAGAACGCCATGCCCGGCCGTAACTACGCCCTGAATGTGATCCTGACTACCCCATGAATAGCGTTTTAAACGAGTTTACTTATCCGAATACAATCATGAATCAGTCTTTCCTCAACAGGAATTCTCGCCCGATCAGCCCAGTACGTACGGCTGCTTTCCCGGTAGCTATGGCGCTGGCGTCGGCTCTTTTCGTAACTGCCTGCCAAACCACCGACCCGGAGCCGTCGCCGTACGAGCAGGGGGTTATCGTGCTCAACTCCGGCAACTTCACCGACAATAACGGCACCCTGTCGTTTGTGCCGCGCAACAGCGTTACGGCCAGTACCAATATTTTTCAGCAAGCCAACAACCGCTCGCTCATTGGCGGTATGCAGGGCTATACCGAGATCGACGGGAAGGGGGTTATTCTGGTCGATAACAGTACGGCCGGGCAGGATAAAGTTGAAATTGTAGAGGTAGGTACGTTTAAGTCGCTGGCAACGCTGGCAGCTCCCGACATTGAAAATCCACGTCATGTGGTGCAGGTGGCTCCTAACAAGGCGTACATCTCGTGCTGGGGTGCTACCGGCGATTTCTCTAACTTTTACCCGAACCCCGGCTACATTGCCGTTGTCGATCTGGCGAGCCGGAAAGTGGTGAAGAAAATTACGGTTTCGAAAGGGGCCGAGCGGCTGGTGGCCAACGGTTCTGAGGTGTTGGTTGGCTCCGACGGGGGCGAGAAAGACCTGTACGTGGTTGACGTGACCACCGACGAGGTGAAGCAGAAAATCACCCTAGGTAACAATCCGCGGCCTATCGGGCTCGATGCCAACGGGCAGCTTTGGGTGTATTCGGCCAATGAGATGATTCGGATGAATGCCCAGAATAAGACGGTTGTTAACCGGATGCGCGTTGGGAATAGCACCGCCAAAAGCCCCAGTCACATCACGTTTGGCCCTAATCGACAAAATATCCTGTTTGTGTACTCGTTCTACGACGCGGCCGATGGATACAAGCAAAAAGGCGAAACGTACAGCTTCTCGATCAACGATACGTCTATTCCGGCCACTACCCCGTACATCAACCGGCTATTCTCGGGTCTGGGCGTTGACCCCCGCGATGGTACCATCTACGCCGGTGTCACCCCTTCGTACAAGCAGTCTGGGTTTGTGTTGCGGTTTAACCCAACCACAGCCCGCCTGATCGACTCAGTACGGGTCGAGATTGCCCCCAGCGGATTTTATTTCCGGTAGAAGGTCATTGATTGGTGTAAAATCACTTCTGTTTTCAGCGATGTCATCTCGTTTGGAGAGATGACATCGCTAAACCCTACAACCCCTGATACACTTCCCAATACGCCTTGGCTGCTTTTTTCCAGCTGAACCGGCGGGCGTGCCAGCGTATGCGGTCGGCGCGGAGGGGGTCTTCGTGATACTGCATCATGCCCTCACGGAAGGTGTTTACCAGGTCGTCGGGCTCAAACGACTCAAAATAGAACGCGTCCATTCCTCCAATTTCGGGCAGGCTCGTGAGCTTCGACAGAAAAACGGGTTTGCCATAGGCCATCGCTTCTACGGCGGGCAGGCCAAAGCCTTCGGCCAGCGACGGAAACAAAAAGGCTTCGCAATGACTGTAGAGCCACGCTTTTTCTTCCTGGCTCACTGGTCCCGGCATGAGTAGCTGCTCCGAAACACCCAGCTTTATGGCTTGCTGCCGAATGTGTAGGGCATAGTCATGCGTGTTGTCGCCGGCCAGAATAAGCCGGTAGTCCGGGAAGGCCTGCAACAAGGGTAGAAGCACATGCACGTTTTTCTTCGGGTGAATTACGCCCAGAAAGAGGAAATAAGGCGGAACCTCGGCTGGTAAAAAAGCGGGTTTGGTAGCCGCTCCATCGGGGTTCACGGCTGCGCCGTTGTAGATGACCCGTAGCGGTTTCGAGTCGGGTACATTCAGATGCTCGCGCACAACGGAGGCTGTGTACTCTGATATGGTGGTGAGGGCGGTAGCCCGGTCAATTTTCCGTTGGAGGGCCATCAGCTTGCCCGCCTTTTTCTGAATCGAGTAATCGGTTCGTTCCAGAAAGTTGAGGTCGTGAATCGTCAGAATGAGCCGTTTACCGGAGGCCGGTAGCATCGAAACGTCCTGGTGCAGGCTATGCCAGAGGTCGTACTCACCCGAACGCCAGATCCGGTCGTGCCACGACACCGGGTGGTACCGGACAGTATCGCCAAACACACCAACTTCGGCTTTAGGTACGCCAAAGGTGAGCTGAAACTGCTGGGGGTCAGGGTTCTGAAGAGTAAGTTCGTGGCCGAGATGCAGGCAAAATTGACCCAGACCACTGTAGGGGTCGCGCAGACGTTCGGCGTCGATGAAGATACGGGGCATACAAGTAGATTTCGACCGCGCAAAGATAGTGGTTGACGGGTACGCGCGACTTGAGTTTAAATGGGTTGAATGAATTGGCCCAACTTCCGTACTGCATCGAGCAACTCCTTAAGGTGGTCGAGCGTGGTGAGCGGGTTCATGATGGACACCCGCAGCCAGGTTTGCCCGCGCAAGTTGGTTTGGACAAGGTAGAATGGCCCGCCGGTGAGCATAGCCTGCCGAATAGCACTGTTGAGCGCACTGACACGGTCAGCGGCAATGCCTGCCCCGATGTACCGAAAACAGACGATGTTGCTCTCGGGCGACACTGCCACCTCGAAATCAGGTTGCTCGGTAATATGGCCAGCAAACGCACGCGCCAACCCGTACTGTGCTTCTACGTGTTCGGTAAAAAGGGCTTCGCCATAGGTTTTCAGGGCTGTGTACACTTTAGCGCTCATCATGAGTTTGGTACACTCAAACGCCCGCTTGCCCGAATTGAACCAGTCGGGGCTATTGGCGTCGGCCCAGAGGTACTGCGCTTTTTGCTGAAACGTGCGGAACGCATCGGCATCGCGCCGGTAAAGCACCGCTGTCACTAAGGCGGGCATCATCATCATTTTGTGAAAATCGACCACCACCGAGTCGGCCCGCTCTATTCCCCGTACCAGCGGTCGGTAGGTATCGGAGAGGGCTGCCACACCGCCGTGAGCACCGTCGGCATGGAACCAGAGGTTGTGTTGCTCACAAAAATCGGCAATGGCGGTGAGGTTATCGTATGAGCCCGTCGAGGTGGAGCAGGCCGAGCCAATTACTGCAAAAACGGTCAGGCCGTCTGCTTGTGCCTGTTTCAGGTACGGTTCCAGTAAATTGGTGCGGAGCTGAAAGCGTTCGTTTGTCGGAACCTTAATAATGCCGGCCGAGCCAAGGCCCATAATCCGGGCCGCCCGGTCGACGCAATAGTGGGCTTCTTCCGACACCATAATGGCGAGTCGGTCGGTACTGCCCTCGGCCCAAACGTCGGTTGGGGCTTTCAGGGCGCGGGCTGTGAGCAGAGCCGTCAGGTTAGCCAGGGTACCGCCCGATGTCATGAGTCCGCCTGCTTCAGGGCCGAGGCCAAGCCGTTCGCTGAGCCACCGGGTGAGCACACGTTCGAGCGCGTTGCCGGCCATGCCCATTTCGTACACCGCCTGTCCGTTGTTGAGTAGGCTGGTAAGCGCACTTGTCAGCGCCGACACTGGGAGCGGGGCCGATACCTGATGCCCCATAAACCGGGGGTTATGCAGCTGAATAGAATGCGTGAGTAGGTTTTTCCAGACCGCCGTTGGGTCGGGGTTGGCAGGTTGCTCAAAATCGTGTTGCCAGAACGCCAGCTCATCGTCGGGTTCGCGGTAGTGCAGAGGTGGCTGTTCGCCCGACTGGGCATTGTTCAAAAAATCGGCCAGTAAATCGACAAGGGCGTGGCCTTGCTGGCGAAACGTGTCGGGCGAGTAAGCAGAAGTCAGTAATGGGCTCATGTTTACGAATAACCACAAAGGGGCAAAATTCGTGGCATAAGCCGTAACGCTTACTTTTGCCGAAAGTTCGTCTGAAACCATGCGCCCACGTTTTTCCTCTCAGCAGTACATCGATGGCGTTTTGTCGGGTGATCGCCTGCTATTGAGCCGGGCCATTACCCTCATCGAGAGTCGGTTGGCTACCGATCAGGTGCTGGCGCAGGATGTGCTGGCGGCCGTAGCTCCGCATACAGGTCGTTCGGTACGGGTGGGGATTACGGGTGTACCGGGCGTGGGTAAAAGCACCTTCATCGAATCATTTGGGCTGCATCTGATTGGCGAGGGGCACCGGTTGGCGGTTTTGGCCGTTGACCCCACGAGCCAACGGTCGGGGGGGAGTTTGCTGGGCGATAAAACCCGGATGGAGCAACTCTCCATGAACCCGCAGGCGTACATCCGGCCAACGCCGGCTGGCGACTCGCTCGGTGGAGTGGCACACCGCACCCGCGAAACCATGCTTTTGTGCGAAGCGGCCGGGTTCGATGTCATTCTGATCGAGACCGTCGGGGTAGGGCAGTCCGAAACGCTCGTGCACGGCATGGTCGATTTTTTTCTGCTGCTCATGTTGGCCGGCGCGGGTGATGAACTACAGGGCATGAAACGGGGGATTATGGAACTGGCCGACGCCTTAGCCATTACCAAAGCCGATGCCGACAATCGGCAGGCTGCCAATCGGGCTCAGGCAGAGTATCAAAACGCCCTACACTTGTTTCCGCCTACAGGTACGGGCTGGTTTCCGCCGGTGCTGACATGCTCGGCCCTTACGGGCGAGGGTATTGGCGAAGTATGGACCATGATTCAGTCGCACCAGCAGAAAGGCGAACAGCAAGGGTTCCGGGCGCAACGGCGTCAAGAGCAGCAGATTACGTGGTTTAGAACGTACCTGCGTCAGCGGCTGGAGCACCATTTCTTTGCGCAACCCGGCATGGCCGAACAATTACAACAAGCCGAAGCGGCTGTAAAAACGGGCGAGTTGTTACCTGTGCAAGCTGTGGAAAGGTTGCTCAGGAAATAAAATGGCTCCGGCATTTTGTGCCGGAGTAGAGACGCAAGATATTGCGTCTCAGTCTCAGCAATATCATGTGTCTCAGCGTAGCAGGTTGCTGGCGCATGATTGAGACGCAATATGTTGCGTCTCTACCTCAGGCGTAGCTTAGCTGTTTCCGTAGGTACGGTCTGGTTCGTCTGTGCGGGTTGGAGCCATACCGTCGTCTTCGGTTGTGGTATTCCAGTCGGCATCTTCTACGTGCGTATCGGCATCTTCTACGTGCGTACCGGCTGGTTGGGTTTGGCTGTAGCCATCGCCCCCCATCGAGGTTGCACCCGTCTGATAGCCCGTTACTGAGCTGTCAGTTTGTGTCCGAACGCTACTTTCATCATCCGTTACTGAGTCATCGATTTCGGCGAAATCATCCGAAAAGTCGGTGTCATCGCTTTGAATACGCTCCGTTGTCACCTGCCGGTTGTCGGGTTGGTTGAAGCGGTGGAGCTGATCCGTGCCGGGTAAATCGCCCCCGTTTTGCATCTGTTGCGACGCGTACGAATCGGTGCTTTCTTTTCGTGAATTGCTTGAAACGCTCATAATCGTTGAGTTTTAGAGTTTACAGTTTGCAGTCTATAGTTTAGCGTTTTCAGTGTACGGTTTCCCGCCGGAGCAGACGCGCCAGCCAACTGAAAACCGTAAACTGAGAATCAATACGTTGGCTGATGATCTGTTGAGGTGCCAGTTTGGGCAATGTCGTCGTTCTCTTTCTCCTGAGAAACGTCCGCGTCGCTATCGTTATCTTCTGCCGAGTCGACAGCTTTGCGGGCCTCCTCCTGCGCGTTGGGTACACCAACCGTATCGGCCGATGCATAATCGTCGGGGCCGGCCGAGGTCACATCAACGGTCGATGTATTGGTTTGGGCTACACTGGCTGCTGCGTTTTTGGCGCCCTCTTCGGTTACCTCCATGGTGCTGTTGTCGGTGTCACCTTTACGAATGACCCCGTTTTTGCCGTCCATATCGATGCCACCGAAGCCCCGGATGTTGCGGCCGTCCTGACCGCCCCGGACCTGTACGCTATCGAGACCATTGGCCGAATCGTCGACCAAATCGGTTCGTTTGTTGTCCTGCACCGCCTGATCTACATCCATGCCGTCGGTGCCTTGCGGCCCTTCGGTACGCCCGTTGATCTGCGTGCTGTCGTGATCGACACCTTTTTCTCTGTTTTCCATAACGTTCGTTGAGATAAGATAGCCTTTGTTCGATAGGTATCTACCAAAGGCTACACAGTATTTACAACTGTGTTTTGTCCGAAAGGTTTACCCGTAAAATCCAACAGTCGGCGAGCGCACCGCTTCGATGCACCCGCCGACTGTTGGGATTGAAGTATGGGCCGTGCCCGGTTAGTTATCGTCTGCCTCTTCGACTACGGTGTTCTCTTTCGGTCGTTCGTAGGTCATCTTGCCTTTTTCGTCCCATTCACTAATCACGTAGGGTTCAAAACCCGTATCCCACTGATCGCGGGCGTGCTGGGTCAGTTTGCGCCGAAACTGCCGGGTTGTATTGGGGTAGTATTCGGTCCAGCGGCCTACTTTCACGCCATTGTCGTAGCGGCCCTCTTCGGCCAGGCGGCCATTTTCGTGGAAGGCCATGTACGTGCCTTTTATCTTACCAAACTCGACCGGTATCACTTCTTTCACCCGCGTATGGGCCGAGTCGTAATACGTAATTCGGGCTTCGGCCGGAAAACCCCGGTGCCAGCGCACCTTATCGACCAGCATAAAGTTGCGGTCGTATTTTTCCCAGCGGCCATCTTTGGCACCCACATAATAATAGCCTTCGTCGGTGAGGTTGCCGTTGTCGAACCGTTTATAGGGGCCGTGCATAATCTGGATTTCGGCCTGCTCGCGGTCGCGCGGGACGGCGTTGGTAACCCGGTTGCCTTTCTGGTCGAACCAGTAAAAATCGCGTAGGTAGGCGGCTGGTTTCTGGTACTGTTTGAGGACGTAGAATTCTTCGACCACGGTACGATCGCCGGAACCGAACTTGTTGGTGATCCGTACAATCGGAATTCCTTCGTATTCGGTGCGGGCCATGCGCTTCTTTTTGGCCTCGCGCAGGGCTTCCTTAAATTCGTCTTTCCGTTTTTTGAGTTGCTTAACCTTCAGGCCGAGGTCGGGCATGGTTTCTGACGTGAGCTCGTTCATGGAAGGAGCCGCGAGCTTGCCCGTAGAGTCGGTAACCAGCGAACTCACCGACGAGGCCGCTGTGGGCAACGGCACCTTCGACAGTACCGAGCTTCGCTTTTTGGCCTTCACAGGCGGACCTCCCGCCGTGGTCAGGGCCGAGGGGGTCGATGTGCGGCTTTGAGCAAACGTACCGGTATGCGAGAGGCCCATTAAACAAACGGTAATCAGTACAGCTAAAAATCGAACAGTAAACATATGACAAGCTACCTGATAGAGCAGGTAAAGGCCAGAACTTTCTTAACTTTGCAACGTGATTCAAACACGTTTTATTTCAAAGATACAAAACAGTGATGAGTGATAAGCGATGAACGATGAGTAGCTGATACTCATGGAAGGTGCTCATCGTTCATCGCTTATCACTCATCACTCCAAAACATGGAGCAGCAAGCAACGATTTACGTAGCCGGTCACCGGGGGATGGTGGGGTCGGCCATTGTTCGGAATCTTCAGGCCAAGGGCTACGAAAATATCATTACCCGCACCTCATCGGAGCTTGATCTGCGTAATCAGGCGGCCGTAGCCCACTTTTTTGCGACCGAAAAACCGGCGTACGTGTTTCTGGCTGCGGCCAAGGTGGGCGGTATTCTGGCAAACAACACATACCGTGCCGAATTCCTGTACGACAACTTGATGATCGAGTCGAACATCATTCACAGCGCGTATCAGAATAAGGTAACCAAGCTGCTGTTTTTGGGTTCGTCGTGCATTTACCCTAAAATGGCTCCGCAACCCCTGCGCGAGGAGTCGTTGCTGACGGGTTTGCTGGAACCCACCAATGAGCCGTATGCCATTGCCAAAATTGCGGGTATCAAACTGTGCGAAGCGTATCGGAGTCAGTACGGGGCCAATTTCATTTCGGCTATGCCCACCAACCTGTACGGTCCTAACGATAACTACGACCTTCAGGGCTCGCACGTATTGCCAGCTCTGATCCGTAAGTTTCATGATGCCAAGATCAACAACCTACCTACCGTTGAGGTATGGGGAACCGGATCGCCCCGTCGGGAGTTCCTGCACGCCGACGACCTGGCCGATGCCTGTGTGTTTCTGATGAACAACTACAACGAGGAGCTGTTTGTGAACATCGGTACGGGCGAAGACGTCACCATCCGCGAACTGGCCGAACTGGTGCAGGAGGTAGTGGGGTACGAAGGGGAACTCCGCTGGAATACCGACAAACCCGACGGTACACCCCGTAAATTAATGGACGTATCGCGGCTGCACGCTCTCGGCTGGAAACACACCACCGACTTGCGTCAGGGCCTCGAAGTGACGTACCAGGATTTTCTGGCCAACGAAGAATTATACGTTGAGTAGCGACGCAGTAATGGGAAGTATTTGAAACAGACGCTTTTGTCATTCCGACGAAGGAGGAATCTTACAATCAACGGGTTAGAAAGATTCCTCCTTCGTCGGAATGGCAAAAGCGTCTGTGGTCGGAAAACCCCTACGGGGTCAAGCCGGGTCCGTTACGCATGCACTGAGCTACTAACAGGTAGCCCCGATGGGGCAAAATAAGTTGCCCCATCGGGGCAAAGCAAAGCAAAGTCTAAGCTATTTATGCTCAACTACTTAAGTAGCCAGGTAGAACTAGTTTAGACTTTGCTTAATTACGTAAAAGGAGATGCTACAGAGCTTTGGCGGGGTTGCCAAACACCGTAACGCCAGCCGCTACGTTTTCTACCACCACTGATCCGGCCCCAATGCGGGCCCCTTTCCCAACGGTGATACCGGCCACTATGGTCACGCCCGTACCGATGAACGCTTCGGCCTCAATCGTGACGTTGCTGTTGATGATGGCCCCCGGACCGATATGGACAAAGTCGCCAACTTTGGCTCCCGTATCGATAATCGCTCCCGACTGAATCACGCAATGTTGCCCCACTTCAGCGGCCGGGTTAACCACGACCCTGGCCCCAATGAGGTTGCCGTGCCCAATGCCCGCCGATTGAGCAATGATGGCGGTATCATGAACGGCATTAACGGGCTGTACTTTCCGGCGTTCGTTGAGCATCTTGACGAGCCGTTTCCGCACGCGGGCATCGGCAATAGCCACACAGGCCTCGCATTTCTGACCAATGAGTTTCAGAAAGCCGTCATCGTCGGTTTCGCCCAACACCGATATTTCGCCGAATTCTTTCCCGTGCAGGTCTTTGTTATCGTCTAAAAGGCCGTACACAACAACGCCGTTGCGCTGAAAAATATCGAGGGCACTTTGGCCGAGGCTACCGGCCCCGAAAATAAGAACTGGGTTTTCCATAGAGGTAATAACGCCAAAACGACCCGCTCTGGTTTGCGGCCCTCCGGGCCGGAGAGCAAGCGGGTATGTGGATTAATAAATTGTAAATGAGGGTCTTGAATAGTAATGGTTTCGTAATGGCTTCGTAAACATTACGTCATGGGTGAACGATAGTTTCGTGCATGAAAACGAAGCGGCACTTCCGTACAATTGTCTTGTCCGACATTCATTTGGGTACGGCTGGCTCCAAAGCCCGCGAAGCGACCGAGTTCTTGAAAAACTACTCCTGCCAGAAATTAATTCTCAACGGCGATATTATCGACGGCTGGCAACTCAGGCAGTACGGGGCCTGGAAAAAGAAACACACCGCTTTTTTCCGGACGGTGATGAAACTCATTATCCGGCACGACACAAAGGTAGTTTATCTGCGGGGCAACCACGACGATTTTCTGGATCAGATTATGCCGCTGAAAGTAGGCAAAAACTTCTCGATCCGGCGCGATTACGTGCTGGAGTCGGGTACCCGGAAACTATACGTGACCCACGGTGATGTGTTCGATTCGATTACGTCGCAGATGAAGTGGCTGGCTTACCTCGGCGACCTCGGCTACACCTTTCTGTTATGGTGTAATAAGCTGTATAACCAGTATCGGGCCTGGCGTGGGTTGCCTTACTATTCGCTCTCGCAACAGGTGAAGCGGCACATCAAACAGGCCGTGAACTACATTTCTGATTTTGAAGTCAAACTAACCGAGCTGGCCCGAGCCCGTAATTGTGATGGCATCATCTGCGGGCATATCCACCATCCGGCCATTCGTGATTACGATGGTATCCTGTATATGAACTCCGGCGATTGGGTGGAGTCGATGAGTGCGCTGGTTGAGGATTACGATGGCCACTGGAGTCTACTGTATTACACTGCCGACCTCGAAGGTGATGATGAGGATGAGCCGGTTTTCGCCAAAAGAGCCACACCTGCTCCGGTCCCGGCAACCACTGGGCAGACACCTGATTCGATAACCCAACCAACCCGCTAAGGTATGCGTCTGCTATTTTTGGTTCAGGGCGAGGGGCGTGGGCACCTGACACAGGCAATTGCTCTGGCGCAGATTGTGCAGGAGGCCGGGCACACGGTAGTGGCGGCCCTGGTGGGCGTGGCCGAGGGGCGGCCGGTTCCGCCTTTTTTTGCTGAATCATTCGGGACATCCATTGAATCTGTAGCCAGCCCGGCGCTGGTATATAGCCCCCGGACTAACGAACTGCTCATGCTCAAAACGATGCTTGCCACTGTGGGGCAACTGCGGTTGTTGCGGCAAAGTACCCGGCAGATTCGCGACGCCATTGAGCGTTATAAACCCGATCTGGTCGTTAATTTTTACGAGCCCCTGGGTGGGCTCACGTATGCCCGCTACTGGCCCGAGGTGCCTATGGTTTGTGTGGCGCATCAGTATCTGGCGTTTCATCCGCAGTTTGTGTTTCCGGTGGGTAAATGGCCCGCCCGGTTAGCCTTCCTGTTCAATTCTTGGCTCACATCGATTGGAGCGGTGACCCGGCTGGCGCTTTCGTTCGATGCGTTGCCGCACGTGCCGGCCCGGCGGTTGCGTGTAGTGCCGCCTTTGCTGCGCCGGGAGGTAACTCATCAGGAACCGGGCCTGAATAACTATTGGCTGGCTTACCTCACCCAACCGGGGCTGGCTACCCGGCTGTACGAAGCACACCGGCAACACCCCGAGGTACCACTGCGGTTTTTTAACCCGGCCACTACCGAGCCTGACCAGATCATCGACGAGACACTGACCTGCTACCGGATTGATGGCCCCCGTTTTATCGAGGCCATGCGGCAGTGCCGGGCGGTGGTTACAACGGCGGGGTTTGAGTCGGTTTGCGAAGCGTTTTATCTGAACAAGCCCGTGCTGATGATGCCTCAGCCGAACCACTACGAACAGCATTGCAACGCGCTCGATGGGCAGCGGGCCGGTGTTGGGGTAGCGGCTACGTCTCTCGATTTCTCGGCGCTGATTGACTACCTGCCCCATCACGATTTTGGCCGGAACCAGACCTTCCGTCAATGGCATGGTCAATGTGGCCCGTTGTTTCTGGATGCGCTGGCTCAGGCGGGCCATTCAGAAACAAAACGAATACAATGGCCTGTTTTTTTGTTAGGTAGAAAAAAGGCAGAAAGCGACTATGAACACCAGGCAACCCTCCACCGACAGCCAGTTTGAAGCGTTTCGGGCGGGCATTGTACCCGGCAAATTCGTTCGGATCGAGTACATGACCGACCTGAGCGAGTTTATAAAAACCGACGCGCTGGTCAAAAAAGTAAATTCTGATACAATTGAACTGGGCACGGGCGATACGGTGCCTATTGACCGAATTGTGCGGATTGCGGGGGTAATTTCTCCCAAATTTCCGGGCTACGAAAGCTACTCCTGCGACTGTTAATGGAGTAATCTCTTTGGCGAAGAACCCCAGTATCAATAAAGCAAGAGGTCGGGTAAATAGCGTTTTAGGCTATTTACCCGACCTCTTTGTGTGTAGAAATAAGCGTTATTCCAGAATCTCGAAGCCGCAGTAAGGCACCAGAACGTTCGGAATACGGATGGCCAGCTTACCCTCGTCGGTGATAAACTGGTTGTTTTCCAGAATTGCCGCCAAAATACGCGGCAGGGCCAGTGCTGAGCCGTTAAGGGTATGCAATAACTGGGTTTTACCGGCCCGGTCTTCTTTGTAACGAAGCTTCAGGCGGTTGGCCTGGAAGGTTTCAAAATTGGAAACCGAACTCACCTCGAGCCAGCGTCCCTGCCCCGCCGACCATACTTCCATATCGTAGGTCAGGGCCGAGGCAAAGCCCATGTCGCCCCCGCAGAGCCGCAATACCCGGTACGGCAGTTCGAGCGCCTGCAACAAGCCCTGCACATACTGACTCATTTCTTCGAGAGCCGCGTAGGAGTTTTCGGGCTTCTCAACCCGCACAATCTCTACCTTATCAAACTGGTGGAGCCGGTTGAGGCCGCGCACGTGCGCCCCCCACGACCCCGCTTCGCGCCGGAAACAGGGAGTGTAGCCCGCATTCTTGATCGGCAGGTCGGTTTCGGCCACAATCACGTCGCGGTACAGGTTTGTGATGGGTACCTCGGCCGTCGGAATCAGGTACAGCTTGTCTTCGGTTGCGAAGTACATCTGCCCTTCTTTGTCGGGGAGCTGACCCGTACCAAACCCCGACGCTTCGTTGATCACGATTGGGGGCTGAATCTCCAGATAACCGGCCTCAGAAGCCTGCTGGAGAAAGAAATTGATCAGGGCGCGCTGTATCCGGGCACCTTTTCCCCGGTACACCGGAAAGCCCGCGCCCGTGATTTTGTTGCCCAGTTCAAAGTCAATAATGGCCGAACCGTTGGGGCCAAACTGCCCAATTAGTTCCCAGTGGGGCTTGGCGCCTTCGGGCAGCTGGGGCTTGTCGCCATGTTCGAGCACAACTTCGTTATCGTCGGCGGTGCGACCTTCCGGCACGCTGCTGTGGGGCAGGTTGGGTAGGGTGACCAGCAACGTGTACACCTGTTCTTCGAGCGAAGTGAGGGCATCGCCCAACTCTTTGGTCCGCACTTTCAGGTTGGCGGTTTCGGCTTTAGCGGCTTCGGCCTCTTCTTTCTTGCCTGCCTTCATTAGGCCGCCAATCTCCTTCGCCATGGCGTTGGAGCGGGCCAGGGTGTCGTCGAGTTCTTTTTGGGTATCCCGGCGTTGGCTGTCGAGGTTCAGCAACTGCTCTACCGTAGCTTCGGCATTGGCAACGTGTTTTTTGCGCAATGCGGCCAGAGTAGCCTCTTTATTTTCGCGGATAAATGGTATTTGTAACATTCTCCTGACTTCCGATGAGTGAAAAACTACACGCTAAACAGGCCGTTGTTCAGCGCATTCAGCGCTTCGGCCTTGTGCTTGCCGTGCAGCAAGAGTGAAATATTGTGCTCAGTACCGCCGTACGAAATCATGCGGATCGGGATGCCTTCCATTGCTTTAAGCACCTGGAGAGCAATACCTGAGTTATCGGCCGAGAAATTGCCCACAATACAGATAATGGTCTGATCGTAGTCGGGTTCTTCCAGCTCGCAGAATTGGCTCAACTCAGCCTGAATGGCGGCCAGGTTCTCCGTGTTATCAATCGTGACCGACACCGACACTTCCGAGGTGGTAATCATATCGACCGGGGTCTTGTACTTCTCGAAAATGTCGAAAATCCGACGCAGGAAGCCGTACGCGTTGAGCATCCGGGTCGAGTGAATGTACAGGGCCGTGATATTGTCTTTGGCGGCAATCGCTTTGAAAACCACACCCGAATCGCTGGAGGTTTTGTCGGCAATAAGGGTACCGGGAGCCTCAGGGTCCATTGTGTTTTTCAGTCGAACGGGTACACCGCGCATTTTGGCCGGTGTGATCGTCGACGGGTGCAGAATTTTGGCCCCAAAGTAAGCCAGCTCAGCGGCTTCGTCGAAGGTCAGCTCCCGAATCGGGAATGTGTTTTTCACGATCCGGGGATCGTTATTGTGCATACCGTCAATATCGGTCCAGATCTGAATCTCGTCGGCCCGTACAGCACCGCCAATGAGCGAGGCCGTGTAGTCCGAGCCACCCCGCTTCAGGTTGTCGACTTCTCCGCGTGGGTTACGGCATATAAAGCCCTGCGTAACAATTAGTTGCTTGTCCTGGTGTGACTTCAGAATATCGCGTAGCTTTTGCTCGATCACGTCCAGTTCGGGTTCGCCGTCGGCATCGATGCGCATAAATTCCAGAGCGGGCAAGAGTACGGCGCTTTCGCCCTGCTCATCGAGATAAGCCGCAAACATCTGGGTACTGAGCAGTTCACCTTCGGCAACAAGTTCTTTTTCCTGCTTCAGCGTAAACGGCCGGATTCGGATGAGCGACCGAATCATGGAAAATTCGTTCTCAATAATCTGCTGCCCTTTGGCCAGGCCCTCGCTCGTTTTGTACAGTTCCCGCACAAACGAGTCGTAATGGGCTTTCAGGTGTTCGGCCTTTTCAATGGCTTCTTCTTCCTGATTGCTCTTGAGCGATTCAGCGATAGACAACAGGGCATTGGTCGTACCCGACAGGGCCGACAGCACAATGATTTTACGGTTGGGGTCGCCAGTGACCAGATTCCGAATTGAGTGCATCCGCTCGGGCTTACCGACCGAGGTTCCGCCAAATTTCCAGACGTGCATGAGTTAATTGGTGAATGAGTGAAAGAGTGAAAGAGTGAATACTGCGCAGTAGGCCGAAACCTATTTGCTCATTCACTCATTTACTAATTCGCTCAATTTTAACATTTTGATTGCTGTAATGGCTGCTTCGTCGCCTTTGTTCCCGTGAATGCCGCCCGCCCGGTCAAGGGCCTGCTGCTGGGTATTGGGTGTCAGCACGCCGAAAATAACCGGCTTGTTTGTTTTCAGAGACACGTTGGTGAGCCCCTGAGCTACGGCGTGGTTGATGTAGTCGTTGTGCTTGGTTTCGCCCTGAATCACGCAGCCAATGGCAATCACTGCGTCGATGTCGGCGCGTTGAGCGAGCCAATTGGCGGCTGTGGTCAGCTCATAACTACCCGGTACGTTGGCCCGGATGATATGGTCGGGCTGGGCACCGTGGTTGAGCAGGGTTTGGTACGCCCCCTCAAACAGGGCTTCGGTAACCTCCTCGTTCCACTCGGCTACCACCAGGGCAAACCGACGCGTGCTGATGTCAGGGAGGTTATCGGTGGAGAAAACACTCAGGTTTTTATTGGCAGAAGACATCTTTTGTCATTTCGACGTCAGGAGAAATCTTGTATTGGCCTGTTAGGAGAGTTAGATTTCTCCTGACGTCGGAATGGCAAAAACAAGAAAAAAGGACGAACCCGCTGACCGGCTTCGTCCTTTTGTAGGGTGTTGTACATGCTTCACCTACGCTTACGACTCACCGGTCATCGCTTCGAGCATGGATTTATATTTCTTCGCGTTGATCGCATCAACCGATTCCGGGTACTTCTCAATGATTGAGTTATACGTAGCAATTGCCTTATCGTTTTGCTTGGCCTGCTCGTAAGCAACCGCCAGCTTAGTCAGATAAGCAGGTGAGAAAAACTTATTCGGCTTGTAGTCGGCAGCCTTCTGGTAGTAGTCGGCCGCTTCGTCGAAGCTCTTCTTCTCCATGTACGCGTCGCCGATGAGCGCATAGGCCCGTGCCTGCACCAGCAGATCCGACGAGCTAAAGCTCTTCAGGTGCTCGATGGCTTCGTCATTTTTGCCTTGCTTCAGCAGAGCCAGGCCCGCGTAAAAATCAGCCAGATTACCGGCATTGGTCGAACCGTAGTTGTCGGCAACTGAAAGCAGACCGGGGTTAGCACCCGTGCCGTTGAGGGCTTGCTTGAGTGAGTCGGCCTCCAGCTTGTAAACGGCGGGGAACAGTTCGTTCTGTGCGGTTTCGTCCTGCGTACTCTGGTAGTATTGATACCCGAAGTACCCAGCGATCAACAGTACGATGCCACCCACGACACCAAAAAGGATGTTACGGTTCTTTTCAAAGAAATCTTCGGCTCTCTCCAACTGACCCGCCAGTGCGTCCGGGTCTTCCAGAAACTCCAATGCCGTGTTCTTCTTGCTCATATTTTTGCAATTTGAATCGCAAAATTAGGAAGATTTGACAATGTGAAAAAGCATAGCGTCAAATCTTTAGCAGAAAATGTAACGCATCTAAACAAACAAAGGGTAATGCTACCGGAAGAGCAGGCCTATCAGAACCCGTTTCTTCCTGTTGCACTACCCTCTGCAGGGGTACGTTTCAAGCCCGGATTACTCCACCAGGTAGGGGTAATCTTTCTGCATGTACACGTCTTTGAACGCTTCTTCGGCCGGTGGGTAGGGCGATTCTTCGGCAAACTTCACCGACTCATCCACCTGCACTTTGATTTTCTTGTCGATAGCCTCAAGGTCAGCTTCGGTAGCCAGGCCCAGCTCCAGAATCCGGGCTTTCACCTGCTCAATCGGGTCGCGCTGCTTGTATTGCTCTACTTCTTCTTTGGTCCGGTATTTCTGCGGGTCCGACATAGAGTGGCCGCGGTACCGGTACGTACGGAATTCCAGGAACGTGGGGCCTTCGCCAGTGCGGGCACGGTCGGCGGCCCGGCTTACTGCTTCGTGAACGGCCTCAACGTCCATTGCATCTACGGGCTCCGACGGCATGTCGTAGGCTTCGCCGAGGGTGTACAACTCAGTTACGTTTGAGGTCCGGGCTACTGAAGTACCCATAGCGTAGCCGTTGTTCTCGACTACAAAAATCACGGGCAGTTTCCAGGTCATGGCCATGTTGAAGGCCTCGTGCAGGGCACCCTGCCGGGTAGCTCCGTCGCCGAAGAAACAGATGCAGAGATTCTGCGTTTTATTGTACTTCTCGGCAAAGGCGATACCCGCGCCGAGCGGAATCTGCGCCCCTACAATGCCGTGGCCACCCATAAAGTTGACCGATTTGTCGAAGATGTGCATAGAGCCACCTTTTCCCTTCGAGGAGCCGGTTTGCTTGGCAAACAGCTCGGCCATGACGGCCTTGGGATCGGAACCAAGAGCGAGTGGAATGCCGTGGTCACGGTAAGCCGTGATCCACTTGTCGTCTTTAGTAAGGGCTGAGTAAGCCCCCGACGAACACGCTTCCTGTCCGATATATAGGTGGCAAAAGCCCCGGATTTTTTGCTGGCCGTAGAGTTGGCCGGCCTTCTCCTCAAATTTCCGCTGCAACTGCATCGACTCGTACCAATACATGTAGCGCTCCTTCGGGTGCTGCGTTTTGGCGGGAGCCTGCTTCTTTTCTTTGACGCTTGCCATAGTGGTTATTTCGTAGGTCAGTCGGGCCAGAGTTGAACCGTACTGCTTTGAAGAATTGCTGCCAGAAACACCGTTCGTGACACAGTCAATGCGGAACAGTGCTTCCGGTAACTTTGTTTCCTTAGAGCAGGGAACGGTAGCCGGACAGTGGCGCGAAATTACGCATAAAACGATTTAGTCGTTCGTCATTCAGAATTGTCATTGGTACGAGGCCGCTATTTGTTCTAAAATTGTCCTGTTGTCGGCGTCTTTCCGCTTTACTTACGTTCGTATCAGCCCATTTGATGTATTTAGAAAAACTCAGCCTGACCCAATTTAAAAGCTACGAAGATATTCGGTTCCAGTTTGGGCAACAGGTCAATGTGATTGTGGGGCCCAATGGCAGTGGCAAAACCAACCTGCTCGATGCGGTTTACTTCCTGTCACTCACCAAGAGCGCGTTTCACAGTCAGGATATTCTAAATATTAACCACGACGCCGACTTTTTCATTATCGACGGGACGTTCGTTTCGGGTGAGTTGACCGATTCTCATCCTGAACCCCAATTGGCCCGGCATACGCAGATTACCATTAGCTTACAAAAAGGCCAGCGTAAGGTGGTCATGGCCGACAAAAAAGCCTATGAACGCGTCAGCGAGCACATTGGCCGGTTTCCAGTGGTGCTCATGGCCCCTAATGATACCGATCTGGTGCGGGAGCATTCGGAAGACCGGCGGCACTTTTTCGACGGTGTGCTGTCGCAGCTCGATGCCGACTACCTCCGCGACTATCTAGCGTACCAGCAGGTGCTCAAGCAGCGAAATAGCCTGCTGAAAATTCTGGCCGAGCGTAATCAGGTGGATAACGATTTGCTGGATACCTACGATGAGCCCCTGCTCCAGTTGGCAGGCCGTATTCACGACCGGCGTCGGCGATTTGTGGAGGAGTTTCTGCCGTCGTTCTGCCAGCACTACGCTTTTCTGAGCGACGATCGCGAAACCGTCGGGATCGTGTACGAGTCGGAGGTCGGGAAACCCGATTTTGTGGATGAGTTTCGGCTGAGTCGTCGGCGCGACATGGTGCTGCAACGCACCACGATGGGCGTCCACAAAGATGATTACCTGTTCACGATTGGGAGCGGAGAGGCTGAGGCCGAACCGGGAGCCGTACCCCGGATGGCCGTACCCTTAAAAAAGTTTGGGTCGCAGGGGCAGCAGAAAACCTTTGTGATTGCGCTGAAAATGGCGCAGTTTGATCAGTTGCTGGCCGAGAAAGGCGTCAAGCCGATTTTGTTGCTTGATGATATTTTCGATAAGCTCGACGACCGGCGCATTGGCAAACTAATTGACTTGATGGAGCACGATACGTTTGGGCAGTTGTTTATCACCGATGCCCGGCCCGAACGAACCCGGCAGTTGCTCGAATCCGTTCGGGCCGACGTCCGGTTTTTTGACGTTGGGCGGTGATAATGGTTATCTTTACTAAAAACGATTCGGATTATGCTGACGAAAGACAAATTGTTAGATAGCATCAAGGACTTTCCGACCGAGTTCTCTATCGATGAACTCGTTGAGCGGTTGTTGTTTGTTCAGAAAATAGAAAACGGTATCAAACAAGGGGAACATGGCGAAACGTACACAACCGATGAGCTAAAAGGGAAATTGGCGAAATGGTTGCAATAGACTGGTCGAATCAGGTTTTTGAGGACATTGATACTATTGCCGAATATTTGGCTCAGTACTCAAAACCTTTGGCTAATGCTTTTGTAGAAAAGGTTTTTGAGAAGGTCGAGCTGCTCAAAAACTTCCCTGAAATGGGCCGAATGGTGCCCGAAATTGGCAGTACAAAAGTGAGGGAGCTATTATTTAAACAATACCGAATCGTATACCAACTTGTTAGTCGGGATAGAATCCGAATATTAACAATTCAGCATAGCTCCACCCCACTTTCGTTAGAGTCTCTTTTTGATTAACCAATAGCCCGTTCCAGGTCGGCAATCAGGTCGTCGGCGTCTTCAATGCCCACACTGAGTCGAATCAGGGTATCTTTCAGGCCATTGGCCTCCCGCTCGGCTTTCGGAATGCTCGCGTGGGTCATGCTGGCCGGGTGCGTACACAACGACTCAACCCCACCCAACGACTCACCCAACGAAAACACCTCGAAACTCTCCATTACCCGCACAGCTTCCGGCAGTGAGTCGCCCACGAGTTCAAACGAGACCATCCCGCCAAAGCCCCGCATTTGCTTTTTTGCCAGTTCATGACCGGGGTGGTTGGGCAGGCCGGGGTAGTATACCTGGCTCACTTTGGGATGCTTTTGCAAATACTCAGCTACGCGTTGGGCATTCTGGCAGTGCCGGTCCATCCGAACGTGCAGTGTTTTGATACCTCGTAAGGCCAAAAAACAATCCTGAGGCCCCGGAACCGCCCCGCAGGCATTCTGAATAAACCGAAGCCGGTTGGTCGTTTCATCGTCGTTGGTGATAATAGCGCCCATCACCGTGTCGGAGTGCCCTCCAATGTATTTGGTGACGGAATGTACCACAATATCGGCCCCAAGGTCGAGCGGATTTTGCAGGTAAGGCGAGGCAAAGGTATTGTCGACCACCAACTGGATGTTCCGGGTTTTAGTGATCTGAGCAATGGCCGCTATATCAACAATGCGCAGCAGGGGGTTGGTGGGCGTCTCGATCCAAACCATGCGGGTTTTGTCGGTCAGGGCCGCTTTAAGGTTCGCCGGGTCGTCGAGCGACACAAACCGGAATGTCAACCCAAACTCGCTGAATACCCGAACCATGATCCGGTACGTACCGCCGTAGAGGTCGCTGCTGGCAATGATTTCGTCGCCGGGCTTAAAGAGTTTCAGAATGGCATCGGTAGCACCCAGGCCCGACGCGAAGCAGAGGCCATGCTGCCCGTTTTCGAGGGCGGCCAAGTTGGCCTGAAGGGCGTCGCGGGTAGGGTTTTGGGTACGGGCATACTCGTACCCCTTGTGCTTACCGGGCGACTCCTGTACGTAGGTCGATGTCTGGTAAATAGGCGTCATGATGGCGCCCGTGGTGGGGTCGGGTTGTACCCCCGCGTGTATGGCTTTGGTTCCGAATTTCATACAGTTTGACAGTAGTTCGTTGATTAATAAGGGCCTCGTTTCGGCGTATTGTTTCGGGTTTTTTGTTTCCGGTACAGCATGCTATCATCGCAATGACCTACGCACACATACCTAAAAACGAAGCGGAGCCGGGTTAGTTACCTCCCTAACTTAACCGTTGGCTATGCAAACAAAATAAGGTTATTTTCAGTAGAGGTTAGGTAGACTTTTTAGATAAAACTCAACGACTATGGAAACGACACGCTCAGCTCAACGTTGGTGGCTCTTATCAGCGCGGGGCGTTATTTATGTGCTGATTGGTGTATTCATGTTTGTGTTTTCGGCCAACTACTCGGCACAGTCGGCCTCAATTATCGGGGTTTTGGCCGTCGTAGCAGGTATTCTGGGTTTCATTTTTGCCTTCACCAACGAGCGCTCCGACCGTAACAACATCTGGGGCATTATGCACGGGGTAGCCGATATCGGCTTTGGCATTGCCCTATTTGTGTATTCCAGCGGCACCATCAAAGGGTTTGTGGATGTACTGGGCTTTTGGGCCATGATGTACGCCTTTCTGCAGTCGGTGCAGGCTATGTACGTATTCATGTCGGCTCGGGGCGCTACCGTTACCAACTATCCGGCCAAATATATTCACTTCGCCAACGTACTGGTATCGGGTGGGCTTGCCTTTACTATTCTGATGCGGCCGCGTGGGTTCGACGACTCACTGGGTATGGTCGGCATTTTTCCGATTATTCTGGGCGCGCTTATCGTAGCCCTGTCGTTCCAACTTAAAGCGCAGGCCGAACGGTACTGAGGGGTGTTTGGGGGCTTTTAGTGTATAGTTTTTGGTTTCGGGGCGAACTGTGACCCCTACGCCTGCACAGCTTGCTGGCGTACCTGCTCGCCGATAGGTACATACTGCACCTCACTGGGGTAGCCAAACAGATGCTTTTCCTTGATGCGTTTAGCTACGCTCTCAGGCACGAATCCTTCCCAGCCTTCTTCGCCGTTCTGAATCAGCTCAAGCACCCGGTCGGTGGAGATGTGCAGGTTCTCTTCGTTGTAGTCTGTGATGCTCTCGATCTTGTCGTTTTGCGTCAGGTACATGAAAAGCGGGGCCAAATGGTCGGATACGTGGAAATCCTCGCAATCGTATATGCTGCCGTCGGGCCGGAGGGTGGGGTAAATAAAGAGCTTCACTTTCCGGCTGAACAGGTTGGCAAACGACTCCAGAATACCGCCCGGCAAAAATTCGTAGTGGGCCTCGTCGAAAATGTATTCGAGGTTCGGGATACCCATAATCAGGCCAATCTTGAGCCGGGTAAGCCGGGCCAGATACGCCACCAGCCGGTAGTACTCGTGGTAATTCGAGATCATTACCGTTTGCCCCAGCGAACACAAAATATCGACCCGGTCCAGAAAGTCTTTCTCGTCTATGCCCGCGTCGCTCGCTTTCAGGTTTTGTAGGGTCAGCTCCGAGAGCATCACCACTTTGCCGGGGTCTACGTCCTGCTCTTCCTTGAATTGCTTCAGGCCGTTTTCGATCATGTCGACGTGTACGTTGGTAACGGGGCGCAAACGGCCGCGCATCACCAGAATATTCTTCTTGTACAACGCTTCGGAAGGTTGCAGCACCCGCCCGTCGGGGCCGAAGAGGGCCGCGTCTGTAAATCCGTTCCGAACCAGCCGCAGGCTCATCAGTCGGTTGTCCACATCGGCAAAGTCGGGCCCATCAAACCGCACCATATCGATCTGAATCCGTTCGGGGGTCAGGTCGTCCATAAGCGACTGCAACAGCGTTTCTGGCGATTTCTGGTAGTAAAAACAGCCGTAAATCAGGTTGGTGCCAATAATACCGAGGGCCTGCTGCTGCAACACGTTTTCGTTGTCGAACATCCGTACGTGCACAATCACGTCGTTGTAAGCCGCTTGTGGGTTCACCTGAAACCGGCAGCCCAGCCAACCGTGGCTTTCGTTGGTTTTCTGATAGTTGAGGGCCACCACGGTATTGGCAAACGCGAAAAAGGTGGTGTCGGAGCCCCGCTTATCGGCCAGGCGTACGTTGAGCAGGTTATACTCGCGGTTGAGCATTTTCAGCAACCGTGACTCACACACGTAGCGTCCACTGGCTTCGGGGCCGTAAATGGCGTCGCTAAATGTCATATCGTACGCCGAGATGGTTTTGGCTATCGTGCCCGACGCCCCTCCCGCTTTGAAAAATATGGCCGCTGTTTCCTGGCCTGCACCGATCTCCGCGAAAGAGCCGTATATCTTACGATCAAGATTGATTCGTAATGCCTTTTGTTTGGTTCCTATATTTTTCTCGTACATACCGTCAGGTTGTTGATGCTTAAATTTACTCACAAAACTAAGACCCTTATGCAAAACCCGCATCAGCCGCCTACTCCCGAGTACGTATTTGTGTACGGGACACTGATGCAGGGCTTCGATAATGCCTACGCCCGGCGGTTGCACGCACAGAGTCAGCTGGTGGGCCGAGGTTGTTTGCCCGGTTGGCTGTTTCGGGTGTCGTGGTTTCCAGGCGCAGTGCCCGATCCGGCAGCTCCGACCTCTATCTGGGGCGAGGTGTACCAATTACATAACCCGACCGACACCCTTTCGTTTCTGGACGAATACGAAGACGTAGCCCCCGACGGCACCGGTCTGTATATTCGGCAGCAACAGTCCGTTTGGGTGGGCGAGCAACGGCTGACCTGCTGGATGTACACATACAACGAATCAACGGCAAAACTGGTGCCGATTCACTCGGGCGACTGGCGAAACTTGTAGCAACGGCTTTTTCAAAACCAGAAAAGGCAACTCCGTTCGTGGAGTTGCCTTTTCTGGTTTGAGTTTCTGGTTTATCGTTTTTGGTTTATTGTTACCGAAAACTCAAAACCCAAAACGATAAACCCGTACTTACTGTAAGCGGCTGGGTAGTTTATCAATAAACATATTGCTGCCGCCTGCTTTCCGGTCAATCGACGAGCCAATACTGAACAGGGTCTGAACCGGCGAGGCTACACGGCCACCTGGGTTGCTGCCGGTAATCCGGGCTATGGCTGCCCGCAGCAGCGGGTCGTTGTTGATGTCGCCAAATTGAGCCAGTACCAAAGGCTCAAACGCCACCTGATCGGGTACGAAACCAGCCGTATAATCGGATTGCCCCAGTTTGTTATACGACTTGGCAATGATCGGCTGCATACCCCAGTTGATTCGGCGGGGTTTGCGTTGGTCTTCAATCGTAATAGAAGCCACGTTTTTCCCGTACGTCGTATCGCCCACTACCTGCACGGTCATAAACGGCTTCAGGCCATTAATGATCAGTTCGCTGGCTGAAGCTGTGCGGTCGCTTGTCAACACAAACACACGCGTCAGGTTGGCCCCAATGTTCTGTGGTTTGTTCAGGAAGCGTACCTGCGTGCTTCCGAAAGCGCGCGTCAGTTCAGCATTGTATTCCTGCCGGTAAAACACCTCATTGGTATTGATGCCTTTACCAATCAACGACGCCAGGTTGCGGGCCGAAGAGGTATAACCACCCGGATTGTACCGTAAGTCGAGCACCAACTCGTTGACGCCCTGCGCTTTGAATTTGGCAAACACATTGTCGACTTTGTTGTCGTACGTGGCGTCGGAGGGACCGTTGGGGCCGGTCACAAACTGGTTGTAAACGAGGTAGCCAATTTTCCGTGTGCCAATAGTAAGTATGCTATCTTTATGAACGGGGTCTGCTGCAAGCTGTACCCGATCGAGCATCCGTGTTTGTGGGTTGGCTGTGGTGGTGTTGCCCGTAATGGTCACAAACGTAAATGCCTGGCTCGCGGCATCCGTGTACAGCAGTGTCTGATAGTTGCTTATTGTCAATGCCTGCCCGTTAATGCCCGAGAAAATATCCCCACGCTTTACACCCGCCCGGGCTGCCGGTGAGTTGAGTTGGACAAAAATTACTTGCCCAATCACATTGTTAGTCCCCGAGGGCCAGCGGTAAAGTCGGAACTCCATGCCGGTGGTTTTTTCGATACCCTGCAACGAGTTCTTCAACTCATCAACACTTTGCTGAATCCACGAGAACCGATCGCCATCGGGCCGGAGAGTACGGTCCCAACTGTAGAGAATGGATTGGAAGAAGTCACCCGGTGCCTGATTCAAATTCGGAGTGGCCGGAATCCGGTTGTTCCAGTAATAATAGATCCGCATCGAATCGAGCACCCAGTTGTTCACCTCCCGGTCGGTCAAGGCGCCCGTGGTGCTGGTTGGGGTGGTCGTGGTTGTCGGCGTGGTAGGATCTACCTGCGGATCTTTACAGGCGCTCAGCAGAGTCGCCCCGAGGGCTACCGACAGCAGGGCCGGACGCCAGCGCATTGGTTTAAATGTCATACGAGAGAAGTACGTTGATAAAGCTCGTGAGATTCACGGTTGATGTGCCTGCATAAAAAACGTTTGCAACCACTGCATGGTGCGTACGTGGGCTATGAATTTAATTAAAAAAGGCTTAATTGTCACGTATTTAAGAAAGAGTAGATACAGTAACCAATTGTAAACTGTTTTTGTTGGCCAGATAGACCCGTTAGCTTGCTTAGTGAAGAAATCTATAAAATCCAAATTTTGCGGCTTACTTTCGGGCGTAAGCTGTACCTTTGCCCCTTAAATACAGAAGCGTCGCATTCATGGATAACTATTCGTATATAGCCAACTCAGACGCAGCCTACGTTGACCAGTTGTACCAGGCGTACAAACAAGATCCTAATTCGGTTGACGCAAGCTGGCAGAAGTTCTTTGAAGGCTTTGATTTTTCGCTCACCTATGGCGAAAATGGCGGAAAAGCCGCCAATGGAAACAAGGAAACTACGCCGGTAGCTACCAACGGTCAGACCAAGACCCCCGTTGATGCCCGGCACAGTGAAAAAGAAGTATCGGTTGCCAGCCTGATCAAAGCCTACCGCTCACGGGGGCACCTGCTGGCACAGACCAACCCCATCCGGTCGCGCAAAGACCGCAACCCCCGGCTCGAACTCTCGGACTACGCGCTCTCAGACGCCGATCTCGATACGGTATTCGAAGCAGGTAACCTGCTGGGCATTGGCCCCGCTACCCTGCGCGACATTATGGCTTCGCTGGAGAAAATCTACGCGGGCCGGATCGGTTTCGAGTACATGTACATCCGCGAGATCGATGTGAAAAACTGGCTGCGCAACAAGATTGAGAAAGAAGCGCTGGTGTTTGATCCGACGATTCAGGAGAAAACTCGGATTCTGGAAAAGCTCAACGAAGCCACCGTTTTCGAAAACTTCCTGCATACCAAGTTTTTGGGTCAGAAGCGGTTCTCGCTCGAAGGAGGGGAAACCACCATTCCGGCCCTCGATGCCATTATCAACAAGGCGGCCGACATGGGCGTTGAGGAGGTAATGATCGGGATGGCACACCGGGGCCGACTCAATGTGCTGGCTAACATCCTGGGTAAATCGTACGAAAGTATTTTCGACGGATTCGAAGGAAACGTGCCCAGCGGTATTCATGGCGATGGAGACGTGAAGTATCACCTCGGCTATGCCAGCCTGACCGAGACGCCCGCGGGTAAGCGCATCAACGTGAAACTAGCTCCTAACCCGTCGCACCTCGAAGCCGTAAACCCGGTAGTAGAGGGGTTCACCCGCGCGCAGGCCGACGAAGAGTACAAAGGCGATTTTACGAAGATCATGCCAATCCTGATTCACGGCGATGCTGCCGTAGCGGGTCAGGGTATTGTGTATGAGGTGACGCAAATGGCCAAACTGCCCGGCTACCAAACCGGCGGTACGGTGCATTTTGTGATCAATAACCAGGTGGGCTTTACCACCGACTTCGACGACGCCCGCTCGTCGATCTATTGCTCCGACGTGGCCAAAATCATCGACGCCCCGATCTTCCACGTGAACGGCGACGATCCCGAAGCGGTGTTCTTCTGCGCCAAACTGGCCGTTGAGTTCCGCGAAATGTTTAAGCGCGACGTGTTTATCGACATGGTGTGCTACCGGCGTTACGGCCACAACGAGTCGGACGAGCCGAAGTTTACGCAGCCGACCATGTATGCCGTAATCGACAAGCACGCCAACCCCCGCGACATCTACAACAAGCAGTTGGTAGAGCGGAGCGAGGTAGATGCGCAGCTGGCGGCTAACATGGACGCCGAGTTCAAGAAACTGTTGCAGGAACGGCTCGACCGCGTGAAGCAGAAAGCCGAAATTCCATACAAGCCCCTCCGGCTCGATCAGCAATGGGCCGAACTGCGGACTTCACAGCCCGAAGATTTCGATCAGTCGCCGGAAACAGGTGTATCGCTCGAAACGCTCGAACGTGTGGGTCAGGCTCTGTACACGGTGCCCGACAACTTCAAGCCGCTGAAGCAAATTGACAAACTCCTGCGCGACCGCAAGCAGATGCTGACCGAGTCGAAGCAGGTAAACTGGGGTACGGCCGAATTGCTCGCTTATGGCTCTATCCTGAGCGAAGGCAAAGTGGTTCGTTTGAGTGGGCAGGATGTACAGCGGGGCACGTTCTCGCACCGTCATGCTGTGCTGCACGATTCGGAAAACAACGGTCTGTACTACTCACTCGACCATATTGCGGGCGAGGGTACGGCCAAAATGCAGATTTACAACTCGCTCCTGTCGGAATACGGCGTACTGGGTTTTGAGTACGGATACGCCATGGCCACCCCGCACGCGCTGGTGATCTGGGAGGCTCAGTTTGGCGATTTTGCCAACGGTGCCCAAACCATGATCGACCAGTTTATTGCAGCTGGTGAGTCGAAGTGGGGCATTCAGAACGGCGTGGTGATGCTGTTGCCGCACGGCTACGAAGGTCAGGGCCCCGAGCACTCAAACGCCCGGCCTGAGCGTTACCTTCAACTTTCGGCACAGTACAACATGGTGGTTTGTAACGTAACTACGCCCGCCAACCTGTTCCACATGCTGCGTCGTCAGTTGGCATGGCCGTTCCGTAAGCCACTGGTGGTGATGTCGCCGAAGTCATTGCTACGCCATCCGCAGGTAATCTCGCCCCTCGAAGACCTGACCAAAGGTCGGTTCCAGGAGGTGCTGGGCGACCCATACGCTGACCCGAAAAAGGTGAAGCGCGTGCTGCTTTGCACCGGCAAGATTTACTACGAACTGCTGGAGAAGCAGCAGGCCGAAGGCCGTACCGACGTCGCCATTGTGCGGCTGGAGCAGCTGCACCCGCTGCCACAAAAGCAGATCGACGCGGTGTTGGCACAGTACAAGAAAGCGGATCTGGTGTGGGTACAGGAAGAACCCCTCAACATGGGTTACTATACGTACCTGCTGCGCGAAATGCCCGAGGTGCGGTTACGCCCCGTGTCGCGCCCGGCGGCTGCATCGCCCGCTACCGGCTTCGCCAAAAACCATACGCAGGAACAAGCTGCGATCGTAGCAAAAGCATTTGAATAATTTAAAAAGTTTTCAGTTTTCAGTTTTCAGTTTACGGTGATGGGAGTGCGTTTATCTGACTCGCTCCAGCTCTGAACTGAAAACTGAAAACTCTAAACTGAAAACTCACAAAAATGGCTGTTGAAATAAAAGTACCCGCAGTAGGCGAGTCGATCACCGAAGTAACGGTGGGCGAATGGTTGAAAAAAGAAGGCGATACCGTAAAGGTGGACGACGTGCTCTGTACGCTCGATTCAGACAAAGCGTCGTTTGAACTACCGGCCGAAACCGAAGGCGTACTCCATATTCTGGCCCAAGCTGGCGACACCCTGCCGATTGGTGCTGTTATCTGTACCATTGAGCCTGTTGGTGCATCGGCCCCGGCCCCTGCACCGGCTCCTGAAGCCCCCAAGGCCCAGGCTCCTGCCCCGCAGCCTACTGCTGCACCGGCTCCTGAAGCACCTGCACCAGCGGCAAGCGGTAGCCAGGTGATTGAAATGAAAGTACCGGCCGTAGGTGAGTCGATTACGGAGGTAACCATTGCGTCATGGTCGAAGAAAGACGGCGATGTGGTAGCGCTCGATGAGGTGCTCTGCGAACTCGAATCCGACAAAGCTACGTTTGAACTGCCCGCCGAAGCGGCCGGAACCCTTCGGATTGTGGCACAGGCTGGCGAGACACTGCCCATTGGTGGCCTCATTGCCCGGATCGAAACCGGTACGGCTGCGGCTTCGGCGGCTCCGGCACCTAGTGCCCCGGCCCCCGCGGCTCAGCCCGCAGCTACCCCCGCCGACGCCAACGGCCAAACGGGATATGCCGCGCATCATGCCTCACCGGCTGCGGCCAAAATTCTGGCTGAAAAAGGCGTAGAAGCGACCGCCGTGACCGGTACTGGTGTGGGTGGCCGTATTACTAAAGAAGACGCCATGAACGCCCAAAAGGCTCAGCCTGCCGCTCAACCAGCCCCAGCTGCTCCCGCGCCCAAGCCAGCCGCGAGTGCCCCGGCACCGGCACCGGTTGCTGCACCGGGTAGCCGCAACCAGCGTCGCGAAAAAATGACGTCGCTGCGCCGGACCATTGCCCGCCGGTTGGTGGCCGTGAAAAATGAAACGGCTATGCTGACAACCTTCAACGAGGTTGACATGAAGCCGATCATGGACATGCGCGGCAAGTACAAAGACAAGTTCAAGGAGAAACACGGGGTGGGCCTTGGCTTCATGTCGTTCTTCACGAAAGCAGTCTGTGTAGCCCTGAAAGAGTTCCCGGCTGTGAACGCCATGATCGACGGCGATCAGATTGTGTTCAACGACTTCTGCGACATTTCAATCGCGGTATCGTCGGAGCGGGGTTTGGTGGTTCCGGTGATTCGGAACGCTGAACAAATGACGTTCCATGAGATCGAGAAAGAGATTGTGCGGTTAGCCGGTCTGGCCCGCGACAACAAACTGACCATCGAGCAGATGCAGGGTGGTACGTTTACGATCACAAACGGGGGTATCTTCGGGTCGATGCTGTCGACGCCGATTATCAACGCGCCCCAGTCGGCTATTTTGGGTATGCACAACATTGTGGAGCGCCCGGTAGTGCAGAACGGCGAAATTGTGGTGCGGCCAATCATGTATGTGGCCCTAAGCTACGATCACCGCATTATCGACGGAAAAGAGTCGGTGAGCTTCCTGGTACGGATCAAGCAACTGCTCGAAGATCCGACCCGCCTGCTGCTTGATGTGTAATAAATAGACGAGCTTAATTCAATAACGCACCGAGCCGCGCTGAGGACTACCCTTTGTGCGGCTCGGTGCGGCTTTTTTGGGTAAACGAATGGATGCTACGTATTGGAATACCCGGTATGCCGACGGCCGGACGGGCTGGGACCTGGGGCAGCTTTCGCCCCCACTCAAAGTCATTATCGATGCCGTGACCGACAAGCAGGCGGCTATCCTGATTCCGGGGGCGGGCTCAGGGTATGAGGTCGACTACTTGCTGCAACAGGGCTTTACCGATGTGACCGTGATTGATCTGGCCCCGCTCGCTATCGACCGCCTGCGTGAGCGCGTGGGTACAGCCCCCGGCCTGACGACCCTTGTTGGTAACTTTTTCGACCATCAGGGGCAGTATGACCTCATTCTGGAGCAAACGTTTTTCTGCGCTCTCGACCCAACCTTGCGGGAAGCCTATGCCCAGCACATGCGTACCTTGTTGAAACCGGGTGGGCGGGTAGCGGGTGTTCTGTTTGCCACCACGTTTCCGTTTGAAGGGCCACCCTTTGGTGGTTCGGTGGCGGAGTACCGCACCTTATTCGAGCCGAATTTTGGTGCGGTACGTCTGGAGCCCTGTTTGTTGTCGGTAAAACCCCGGCTGGGCAGTGAGGTCTGGGTTGAGCTGACGGCCTAAGATTCAGGTAGTTCGGTCCGGCGCTCGGCATCCATGGCCAGGTACACGCCGTTGGTCCACCCGAAGCCGTCCTGATTGGGGTACTCGCCCCCGCCCGTGGTCAGGGCGGCATCAACCACATTGTATTTTTCCATCATCTTGCCGGTCGCCTTAAACACTTTATCGTTGAGGGCCAGCCAGCGGTTGCGGCCAAGCTGCGCGGTTTCGGTAAAGCCGTAGTTCATCAGGCCTTTATACACAATCCACTGCAGCGGAGCCCAGCCGTTGGGCCAGTCCCACTGTTGCCCTGAGTGGTTAAGGGTAGTTACCCAGCCACCCGTCTGCAAAAAATCTTCTTTCAGGCGGTCATGCACGTGGGCGGCCTGTTCGGGCGTGGCCAGGTTAAAGAAAAGCGGAAACACGCCCGCCAGCGTCAGGGCGGGGGTTTGGGTGGCCTGCACCGCATCGTAATCGTGGAAGAAACCGGTTTCGGCGTTCCAGAACGTACGCTCAATTAAGGCATGGCGGTCGGCAGCTAACTGCTCAAACAGGGCCGCGTGGGCATGGTCGCCGTTGTGGGCGTAGGCTTCCGACAAGATGGCTTCCAGCGAATAAAGCAGGCAGTTAAGGTCTACAGGAATCAGATCGGCGGTGTGGATGGTAGCCAGAGTATGCGCGTCGGTACACCAGCGGCTGCTGAAATCCCAGCCCGACTCACAAGCAGCCCGGATGTGATTGTACAGTACTGTCGATGCAACGCCCGTCTGTTCGGCCTGTTCGTTGAGTTCAATCTCCTGTCGGTAAGCCTCAGGCCGGGGCGTGGGTGTGTTATCCCAATATCGGTTGAGGGGCAGGCCATCGGGGAGTTGCACCACCCGCCGGGCGCGCGGATGAGCGTCTGAGAGGTCATCTTCGCCCTTGGTCCAGAAATCGTATTCTTTCTGTAACTGGGGTAGGTAGCGGAGCAGAGCATCCGTTCCTTCCATGTCGGCCAGCAGACCCACCATCAGGGCAAAATAGGGCGGCTGCGACCGGCTGAGGAAGTAGGTCCGGTTGCCGTTCGGAATAAAGCCGAACTGGTCGATGAGGTAGGCAAAGTTGTCGACCATACTGCGGATGAGGTCGGTGCGGCCGGCCTCGCGGAGCCCCAGCATGGTAAAGTAGCTATCCCAGTAAAAAATCTCCCGAAATCGCCCACCGGGCACCACATATGGGTGGGGCAGGGGCACCCGCGAACTGTGGGGCACGGGCGTGTCGGCGGGGCGTGTCAGGCGGTCCCAAAGCCGGTTAATATGCTCGGTGGTTGTCAGCGACGTGTCGCTGATAAAATCGGCGGCTACCGGTTTGGGCGTATTAAAATGCTCGAATACGAAAGCGTGCAGGTCGAAGCCGGGTGCATCTTTCTGGGCTTCGTACCGGGCTACAATCTCGGCAGGGTCGAGTTTGGGCGTACAATCGACAAATGTTTTGGAATCGGAGAAGACCCGACCCAGCTGCACATCCACAAAAAGACGGCCAAGCAACTGATCGGGCGAGAGGGCAAGCACTTGCATCATGGGTACAATAGAAGTGGGGTCACAGCTACAAAACGCTGTGGCTGTAGCGTTCGGATGGGTTAATCCAAGTTTAACGGGTTCTACGGGTACAAACAACGCACAATTTTAGATTTATTCGCTAATTCGCAGGTTAAAGAAGGGCCAAACAGGCCCGTAGAAGTACCCACGTACCGTTACTTTACCCACTTACTTCATGGCTATCTGGCGTGTTAAACTTTCGCTCATTCTCAATTACTTCGTGTTTGCCATCCTGCTCAATAGCGTTGGCACGGTGATTCTCCAGGTTCAGAACAATTACGGTGTATCGGCCACGTCGGCCAGTGTGCTCGAAGCCTTCAAAGACCTGAGCATTGCAGTGGTGTCGTTTGGGGTGGCTTCGTACAGTGTTCGGATCGGCTACCGGCGGGCCATGCTCACAGCACTGGGCATTGTGACGGTGGCCTGTTTGCTGATGCCGTTGTTACCGGCGTTCTGGACCACCAAACTGCTGTTTGCGGCCGTCGGGGCCAGTTTTGCGCTGATCAAGGTATCGGTGTTTGCGACCATTGGCCTGATCAGCCCCTCCACCGACGAACACGCGAGTTTTATGAATTTTCTGGAGTCGTTTTTTATGATCGGGGTGCTGTCGGGGTATTTTCTGTTCAGTGCCTTTGTCGATGATCAGAACCTGCAATCGACGGCCTGGCTCTCGGTCTATTATGTGCTGGCGGGGGTATCGGCGCTGGCGTTTGTGCTGTTGCTGGCTACCCCGCTCGATGAGTCGAAGGTGGCTTCGGGCGCGGCCCGCCCGCTAACCGACGACCTGGGCGATATGCTCCGGCTGGTAGCCCGGCCTGTGGTACTCGTGTTTGTGGCCTGTGCGTTTGTGTATGTGCTCATGGAGCAGGGCATTATGAGCTGGTTGCCCACGTTCAACAGCAAAATTCTAAACCTGCCCACCTCGCTCAGTATTCAGATGGCGAGTATTCTGGCGGCCTCAACGGCCATTGGGCGGTTTCTGGCGGGGTTCATTCTGCGCAAGGTATCGTGGTATTGGTTGCTGATGATTTGTCTGGTGGTATCGGCCGGGCTGGTGCTGCTGGCCTTGCCCCTGGCGAGTTCGGCGGGTGGCCAGGTCGTAACGGGCTGGGCCGATGCCCCGTTGGCGGCCTTTGTCTTCCCGCTCATTGGCTTGTTTATTGCCCCTATTTACCCGGCCATCAACTCGGCTATTCTGAGTAGTTTGCCTCTGCACCAGCACGGGCCTATGGCGGGTCTGATTGTGGTGTTCTCAGCTTTGGGCGGCACCACGGGTTCAATTATCACGGGTCGGGTGTTTGATGCGTACGGCGGACAAACGGCGTTTTACTTCTCGTTGGTGCCAATTGGGTTGCTGCTCCTTCTGCTGACCATTTTTAGTCGCCTTGGACGGCAGCAAGCTACAGTAGTTCGGGAGCGCGAGCACGCCTGAGCGACATGCATACGTGAATGAATAATGTAAAATGCATAATGAGTAATTGGGTTGCCTGCCCGTTGGAATGCTATGGTTGACCTGGTGGTCTACTTCGTGTCGCTGAGGATATTGTAGTGTGGAGTGTATTCTTGTTCTATTTACGAAAGAAAGCACCGAGTAAAGCACCGAGCAAACCGCCCCCTCCACTAACTAACAAAGGTATCCACCAACGGCTTTCTTTTTCTTCTTCTAAAGCTCTTGAATGTAAGCTAATAGCGGTTGAAACAAGTGCTTTAATATCCTCTGATGTTAACGGTACTCTAGAAATTCGTTCCTGCTTATCCTTTTCAGAAAGTTTTTCATATTCTGATTGAGAAAGTTTTTTCTCTTGGTCAACATGATATCTTTTGGGATATTGCCTTCGCCAAACGAGCGATGCTTTTTCTCGATTTCCGTCAAGCCGAAAGAATTCAGGGTGCTCTTCAAATACCTCTTTCCAATATATACCTGAGTCAGTAGTCCCGGAAATTCTATCTGCCCATTTATCAAAGGGTAATTTATAAAACTTGTAAGTACCCATGACTTGGATAGCAGCAATGACATCTGCTAAACGATTGTTTATCAGGTAAGGATTCTTATATGCTAGACCCATTTTAATATCAATTACATTTGCTGCATAACCTAATAAAAAAACTACCTAGAGTTAAACTCACTATCATTTTGACAAACGATATCTAAAATTTTTTCCCCGATACTATCAGGAGAGACATAAAACCATTTTAAATCATATTCATCAACATCTTCCGAATGCACGACGATATTTTTTGAACTATAGTAGACACCGCTTAAAAATCTACTCCGTCTATTTTTGCAATCACATTCATTGAGATCAATAACGAAACCATTCGGTATACTATAATTCTTTCCTCTTTTAGTATATTTAAGGCTTTTTTTTAATGTTTTAGTCCAAACTTTAAGATACCCATTTTCAGTAACTCCTCCAAGTTTAATATAGAATTTATCATGATTGACGCCCGTACTTACGTATATCCAGTCTTGTGCTGATGAGTGAGTTACCAAAAAAGTAAACAGAATAATAAATAAAGACTTCATACTAAAAGGTGTCTATTTTAGAGGGGTTTAAAGGGGTGAGCAAAAATTTTAGTGTATTTCCAGCATGTCTAACAGCCCAAAATGGTATTTTGCTCTACTTGACAGCTATTCTCAATTTACAAAAATCTATGCTCACCCTCTTACGAAAACTAGTAGAAAGTTATAAACAAAATTACTAGTAAATGTATTGGCACTATCAAAGCGAATCTTTCTGTTGCTACCATAATTGACTTGCGGAGACGTGCTCATCTCAACTGTAACTTGCCTATAGCACACTGGACTGTATCAAAAGTAAGCAACTTGTTGTACGATTGACGGTCAACGGCATAGCTACTTTTGGAATCTTTATTCAAACACTGTTTTGGGCGCTTGTGTAGTCGGGTTTGAATTACCAGAACCGGACGTACAGCATCGAGAATAGCATCAGAATAATCACGATCATCGTCAGGCTCGTGGGCGAGAGCTTGAACATCTGCGCGTCGATTTCCAGACCTTTTGGGTTCACTTTCGGGCCGGCGAGGCTGATGAGTACCATCAGGGCTACGGTCATGAAAAACGACAGGCCCATAGCCACGAGGAACGGAATAACATACCCACCCTGACCATCGGGGAAGGCCGAGTAAAGCAGGGTTTCGGGGCCGAAAATGTCGGTAGCGAAGTGGTTAAAGAACACCACAAGGGCAAAGCCACCCAACACGCCCGCAATGGCAGCCGCGCCGGTGGTCCGTTTCCAGAAGAAGCCCAGAATAAAGACCGCAAAAATACCGGGGCTGATATAGCCGGTGTATTTCTGAATGTAGGTGAAGCCACCTTCGCCCCCAATACCGAGTGCATCGCTCCAGGCAAAGGCGATCGACACCAGCATGGCCACCAGAATGGTAGCGCGGCCAATCCAGAGCAGCCGGGCTTCGCTTGCCTCCTTATTGATGTACTTGTGGTAAATGTCGAGCGTGAAAATGGTCGAGATGGAGTTGGCTTTACCCGCCAGTGAGGCCACGATAGCCGCCGTCAGGGCTGCCACCGACATACCTTTGAGACCACTGGGCAGGAAGGTCAGCACGGCCGAGTAGGCATTGTCGCCAACCACCACACCGTCGCGCATCATTTCGGTCTGCAAACCGCCGTTTTTGTAAATTACGTAAGCCGCAATACCCGGTAACATCACAATAATCGGCATGAAAATTTTCAGAATGGCGGCAAACAGAATCCCGGTGCGGGCGGTCTGCAAATCGGCCCCGAGAGCCCGCTGCGTGATGTACTGGTTACAGCCCCAATAGTTGAGGTTTACCACCCACTGCCCGCCCAGATACATAGCAATGCCGGGCAGAGTAAGGTAGCGGTTTACCTCGGCCTGCGACGCACCGGGGCCGGGCTTCTCAAAAATCATGTGGAAATGGTCGTCGGCATCCTTAATCATGGCTCCCAGCCCCGCAATGGCGCTGCTGCCCAGCCCGAAGGTCTCGCTTACTTTGGTCAGAGCCAGATAGGTTGTTACCAGGCCGCCTATGATTAGTACCAGTACCTGCACCACGTCGGTGTAGCCAATCACCTTCATACCCCCCAGCGTGATGAAGATGGCAAACAGGCTCAACCCAATCACAATCACATGGAAGCTGTCGCCCCCGACGAGGTTACTGATTGCCAGCGCCCCCAGAAACAGAATAGAGGTGAGGTTCACAAAAACGTACAGAAACAGCCAGAAAACGGCCATAATCAGACTCACCGTCTCATTGTAGCGCGTGCTCAGGAACTGCGGCATGGTGTAGATTTTATTCTTCAGGTAGATCGGAATAAACCACACGGCCACAATAATCAGGCTGATGGCAGCCAGCCATTCGTACACAGCAATGGCAACGCCAAACCGGAAGCCATCGCCCGACATACCGATAAACTGTTCGGCTGAAATGTTGGACGCGATCAGCGATGCACCGATGGCCCACCAGGTGAGGGCACCCTCGGCCAGAAAGAAGTCTTTGGTGTCGGTTTTCTTTTGTTCTTTCTGCCGGTAGATCCAGTATCCGTAGGCAGACACCCCGACGAAGTAGAGCAGGAAAATGACGTAATCGAGCGTAATCAGTTGACTCATGTAGAACGTAGGTTGGGCCAAATTTTAGTCAAAAGCAAAATTGCCTCCCATATTACGCATAAAAGCCGAAAAGGATAAAAACACAAACCGGGTCAGGTGTAGGACAAGTTCTTTGTGATAAGCCCGATGAAAGCTTTCTTCGACAGGATTACAGGATATACAGGATTATTTTTATAGAAGAAAATCCTATATATCCTGTAATCCTCCGGGCCGCCGGGCGGTCTAAAAAATAAACTTGTCCTGCACCGAAGTCGGATACCGACCCGGTCAATAGCGGTCAGATGACCTATTTTTCGGGCATGAACGTGAGGTAGCTCATTTGCTCAGGGAGGAGGGTCTCCTGCGCAATGGCCTGCAACTCATCGGCCGTAACGGCTTTGATTTCCGCAAAAATATCGGGTAGCGACTCCACCCGGCCGATATCCAGAATACTCTTGGCCATCATGAGCATAAAGCTCTGGTTGCTCTCTTCGGCCATCGCCAACTGACCCATCAGCTGCTCTTTGGTCTGGTGTAGCTGGAGTGTGGTGAGGGGTTTGTCGCGCAGTTGCTGCATCTCTTTCAGGATGAGCGCGTGGGCCCGGTCTACTTTTTTCGGGTCGGTGCCGAAATAGATGCCCAGAAAACCGGTGTCAATGTAGGGCGTAAAGCTGGCGTCGATACTGTACACAAGCCCAAATTTTTCGCGCAGGTTCATATTCAGTCGCGAGTTCATGCCCGGCCCACCCAGCAGGTTAACGAGCATAAAAAACGGGAGCCGCTTAGGGTCGGAGAGCGAAAAAGCCGGTCGGCCGAGGGCGCACTGGGCCTGCGTAATGGGCCGCTCCACGGTTTGCCGTTGGGGCGTGTAGCTACCGGGCGGTTGCCGTTGCCGGGTGGTTTTGCGGTGGGGCACATCGGCCAGGTATTTGCTGGCCATCCGCACCACCTTCGTGAAGGGGTCGTTGCTGACCGAGGCAAACACAATCCGTTCGGTATCGAAATTATCGGCAATGAACCCTTGCAGGGCATCGCGCGTGAAGGAGTTTACGGTGTCGGGGGTGCCCAGAATATTGCTGCCGAGGGCATGATTCTGGAACACAAGCTGGTCAAAATCGTCTTGCAGGGCGTCTTCGGGCGAGTCGTAATACATCGCCATCTCTTCCAGAATGACACCCCGCTCGCGCTCAATCTGTTTTTCGGGAAATACCGAGTGGAAAGCAATATCGGCCAGCAGTTCAGTAGCTTTTTCGAAGTGCAGCCCCAGCACCGACGCGTGAAAACAGACTTTCTCCTTGGTGGTGTAGGCATTCAGTTCCCCACCCACGTTTTCGAGCCGGTTAATGATGTGGTGCGACCGCCGTTTTTCGGTGCCCTTAAACGCCATGTGTTCCCAAAAATGCGCCAATCCCTGCTGTTCGGGCGTTTCGTCGCGGCTACCAATGTCGAGCATGATACCGCAGTGAGCAATCTGGGTGTGGAGTATTTGTTTATGGACAATACGGATGCCGTTGGGCAGCGTGTGTAGTTCGTAATCTTCCATTCTGTAGAATCAGGTCGACCGTGCCGGGTTCGGGAAATATTCGTTACCCGTTGGGCTTCTGCCGTCTTGTAACAACCCCAAACCGGCGCTAAAAATTTCCGAAGCGAAACACAATCCGGGTGGGCCAAAGCCCCGATACTTGCCCCAATTGCCCTAAATGATGGGTATGTACCCAAATGAAAGTGCTTACCAACCATTGAACCCTACACGGAAAAACCACAAACCTCCCCCATGCAAACAGCAATTGGTATCGATTTGGGTGGCACCTGGATTAAAGGTGTGCTGATGAACCTCGAAACGGGCGAAATCCTGAAACAGCTTTACCAGCCTACCACCGGTGAAAAAGACTGGAAAGACTCGGTTCGCGACTCGGTGGGGGCGTTGCGGCAGGAGGCTACGGCACTGCACGCCCACGCGCAGGTGCGGGCCGTTGGCTTATCGGCACCGGGGCTACCCAACGCGACCAACGATGCCATTGCCTGCATGCCGGGCCGGTTGCAGGGCCTCGAAAACTTTCATTGGGGTCATTTTCTGAACACGTCGGTGCGGGTGGTCAACGATGCCCACGCGGCTTTGCTGGCCGAAAGTCGCTTTGGGGTAGCCAAGGGGTTGCCCAATGTGATTATGCTCACGCTCGGTACGGGGGTAGGCGGGGGCATTCTGATCGATGGAAAATTGTATCAGGGTAATTTTCAGAAAGCGGGCCATTTGGGGCACATTACGGTCGACGCTGATGGTGAGCGCGATATTACGGGGGTGCCCGGCAGCCTCGAAGATGCCATCGGCAACGCCACGGTCGAACTGCGGTCGTTGGGCCGGTTCAATAGTACGTACCAGCTGCTCGAAGCCTACAAACAGGGCGATTACCTGGCGCAGTGGGTTTGGCTCAGTTCGGTGCGTAAACTGGCTATTGGGCTGAGTTCGCTTATTAACTGTTTCTCGCCCGATATGGTGGTGTTGGGCGGAGGCATCACGCAGGCCGAAGATAACCTGTTGCTTCCGTTGGCCACGTTCATGGAGCAGTACGAATGGCGGCCGGGTGGCCACACAACGCCTATCCGGCTGGCGCAGTTTGGCGATATGGCCGGGGCTATCGGTGCCGCCAGCTTCGCTATTCAGGGTATGGAGTTTTGAAGAGCGAGGGGGTTGGCACGCGGATGACACGGATTAAGCTCATTTTCGCGGATTGATAAACGTGATCTGCGGACATTTGTCTGATCGGCGTCATCCGCGTTCTATTGGCTAATTCAAACGAATTGACACTCCATACTGTACAGGTGAGACCCAGCCGGCGATCAATGTGTTCTATAAAACAGAACGAGTAGGTTCTTATTTCGCTGATCTCGTAATAAGACCACGGCTTAATTTCGGCAGGAAGCCCCAAATCCGTCGCAAACTTTTTGAAAATCGATACCAATCTCTCTGAACAAATCCGTTTAGATCGGTGCAATCCGTTCAATTCGTGTTTCCTTTAAACGCCATGATTACCAGTTATCTACAAAAATGCAGAGCCATTCTCGACACCGTTGAGGCTCAACAATCCCAGATCGAGCAGGCTGCCCGGCTCTTTGCCGATACCATACTTGCCGGCCGCATGGTACACGTGTTTGGGTCGGGGCACAGCCGGATTATGGTCGAGGAAATGTGGCCTCGGTATGGCTCGTTTCCGGGGTTCAACCCCATTGTGGAGTTGTCGCTCACGTTTCACAACCTCGTGGTAGGGGCCAACGGGCAACGGCAGGCGATGTTTCTCGAAAATGTACCCGGCCTCGCTGACCGCATCCTGCGCAACTTCGACCTCTCGGAAAGAGACACCGCGCTGGTTATTTCATCGTCGGGCTGCAATGTGGTGCCCATTGAGATGGCCGAGTTATTCCAGCAGCGGGGGGTGAAAGTAGTGGCCCTCATCACCAAAGACCATGCTGCCCAAAGTACCAGCAAGCGGGCCGATGGGAAGAAACTAAGCGACTTTGCCGACCTGATTCTCGACACGGGCGCGCCCGTGGGCGATGCCATGGTGCAGGTGCCCGGTCTCGACACCCCCGTGGCGCCCGGTAGTACGGTAGGTGGTGCCGTGATTGTGAATGCCATTAAGGCCGAAGTGGCCCGTTTGCTTACGGAAGCCGGGCACCCGCCCCGTGTGCTTACGGCCGGTGCCGTGGTTGGGGCCGACCGGGCCGTTGAACTGTTCGAAGCCGCTTACGACGAACATGCTCACCGGCTGGCCAAACTCTACGCGCAGGTGGGTGTGCCGAGTTATGTGAGTGGTTCTTAATTTTACTCCATGAAATACGTATTCTTTATTGTCTGCCTACTGGGGCAGACACCTGCCCTCCACGCTCAGCAGGAGGCTCCCGAAAAAGTGGTGCAACGGCAGCTCGAAGCGTATAACGCGCAGAATCTGGCGGCTTTTGTGGCTACCTATGCCGATAGCATCGAGATTTACCGATTCCCCAACAAGTTACAGATGCAGGGTAAGGCCGCCCTCGAAAAGTCGTACGGCGAACTGTTCAAAAACAACCCGAATAATTACGCGGCTTTATTGGGCCGGATTGTGCAGGGGAATACCGTGATTGATCAGGAAAAAGTGACCGGCCGGGGCGACCGCGAGGTACGGGCAACGGCTATTTACGAAGTGAAAAACGGACTGATCCGGCGGGTGTGGTTCGTGTACTGAGTATGATCCAAACCCCACGACTGACCATTCGGCCGCTCACTCTCCAGCAGCTTCAACTACACGTAGCCGATAGTACCCGGCTCGAAGCGTCGCTCGGATTGCAACCCGGCCACCGCGAAGTGACCGAGCCACTGCTGTCCGTAATCACGCATTTTACGGTGCCCCGCCTGAAAGACCCCGCCCTCGATCCGCTTTTCCACACCATCTGGATTGCGGTTGACCGCGACCGCCAGCAGATTGTGGCCGATGCCAAATTTAAAGGTGAGCCCGACGAAACCGGCACCGTCGAAATTGGCTATGGCACGTACCCGGCTTTTCAGGGACAGGGCTATATGACCGAGATGGTGCGTGGCCTCCTGGAGTGGGCATTTGCCCAACCGCGTGTGTTGCGCGTGATGGCCGATACCGATGCCGACAACCTGGCGTCGCAACGGGTGTTGCAGAAGGCCGGTTTTCGGTTTGTAGAGAAAACGGAGGAGCTACTCTGGTGGGAGCTTTGCAACAAAAACGGAGCATCCCAACAACGTTGACCTTGTGGTCTTTGTACCAAAATGGTATCTTGACAACTCAGTACTGGACATTAGATGTTGGACATTAGACGTTAGACCTCCCTACAGAATGGTAATAAGTCTAACGTCTAATGTCCAACATCTAATGTCCAGTACTGAATCTTGACAATCACTTTAGAGCCTTCGATGCGTTGACGCTGTTGTTTACGCATCTGGGTAGCAAATGGGCTCTTGTGTATAATCAACAGGGTAATCCGTTAACCAAAGCCATTGACGAGCTTGACGAGTTGAAATGGTTTTCAATCCCTAAACCCCAAACACCTTGCAACTTGTACCCATCAAAACAACCGTAGTAGGCTCCATGCCGTTTCCTGGCTGGCTCGAGTTTGCGAGTCAGAATCTGAACGCCTTCGGCCCGGCCGACATTCAGGAGATGATTGAAGATGCCGTGATTGCGTCGATTCACGATCAGGTATCGGCCGGACTCGATGTCATTACGGATGGCGAACAAACCCGGTTCGACTTTAACCTGTCGTTTTACGGCTATATCCGGGGCATTCAGAACAACGATACCGAGTTGCGCCGGTTTGGCCCGCCCGCCCACGATCAGCGCGGTAAGCACAATATTGTGGAGCCGCTTACGGCCCCGCGCGGGTTGGGTGTAGTAGAAGAATATGAGCGCCTGAAACGACTCGCGCCTGCCGGGCAGGGCGTTAAGGTGTCTATTCCGGGGCCATACACGCTCAGCGGTCGGCTGCTGCCGGGGCATCATTATAAAGACCGCTGGGACGTAACCGAGGCTCTGCTGCCGCTGGTACGCAAAGAAATTGAAGACCTTGTGGCGCTGGGTGTTCCCGAAATCTGCGTCGATGAGCCGTCGATGTCGTGTTACGCTTACCGCGAAGACACCAAACGGTTTGTCGATATTTTCAACCGGACGGTGGCGCCGGGTGTGGGCAAAACCCGCCTGTCTATGCACCTCTGCTTTGGCAATTACAAAGGCCGGTCGGTGGGGAAAAAGACCATCGCGCCCATGCTGCCCGATTTTCTGGATATGACCGTCGATGAGTTGCACTCGGAGATGACCATTCTGAACTTCTCGGAAATACACCTGCTGGAGCGGTTTGCCGAACGGTTCGACGTGGCCGTGGGGGTCATCGACGTAAAAAGTTATTACATCGAAACCCCCGACGATGTGGCTGGGCGTATCCGGCAGTGCCTCCGGTACGTACCTGCCGATAAGTTGGCTGTAGCGCCCGATTGCGGCCTTAGTCAGACGGCGCGCTGGGCCGCAAAGCAGAAATTAACCAACATGGTAGCGGGCGCTAAACTCGTTCGGGCTTCGTTATAATCGGCTCTTTGCAAAATTTTCGCGTTCATTTACGGCTATACGGTTATTTTTGTCCCCGTTGTTGGTGAAATCGACCCAAGCATAGCGTCCTCATGTCCAAGAAAACCAAGATTGTTGCCACTGTTGGCCCGGCTTCCGAAGCGAAAGATCAGTTGCTGGCGCTGGCAAAAGCCGGAGTAAATGTTTTTCGTCTGAATTTTTCCCACGGAACCCACGAAGATCACTTAGAACGCGTTAAACGTATTCGCGAACTGAATGAGGAGTACAACCTGAACCTGTGCATTTTGCAGGATTTGCAGGGACCCAAAATCCGGATCGGTAACGTCGAGAATAAAGATGGCGTGATGTTGCTGCCGGGAAGCCGGCTGACGTTTACCAACGATGATATTATCGGGAATACCGAACGCGTGAGTACACCCTACAAGGATATGTACAAAGACGTTCACCCCGGCGAGCGAATCCTGATGGACGACGGCAAGCTGGAAGTGCGCGTAATCGAAACACAGGGTACCGACGTGATCACAGAGGTGGTTTACGGAGGCCCCATGAAGTCGAAGAAAGGCGTAAACCTGCCCAACACGAAGGTGTCGATGCCGGCGGTGACCGAAAAAGACTGGGCCGACCTGGAGTTTGGTCTCGAAAACGACGTGGAGTGGATTGCCCTCTCGTTTGTGCGCGAGGCCTCCGAGATTCTCGAAATCAAAGAATACATTCGGTCGAAAGGCAAAAAGTCGCGCGTGATTGCCAAAATCGAGAAGCCCGAAGCCATTGCCAACATTGATGAGATTGTAGCCGCTACCGACGGCCTGATGGTAGCCCGTGGTGACCTGGGTGTAGAACTCCCGGCCGAAGAGGTGCCTATGATCCAGAAAATGCTGGTAGAAAAGTGTAACCGGGCGGCTAAGCCGGTGATTGTGGCCACGCAGATGCTCGAAAGCATGATTGATGCGCCCCGCCCCACCCGCGCCGAAATCAATGACATTGCCAACTCGGTACTCGACGGAGCCGATGCCGTGATGCTCAGCGCCGAAACAGCATCGGGCAAGTACCCGATTCTGGCCGTTGAGAGCATGGCCAACACCATTCGTCAGGTAGAGGCATCGACCGACAAAATCTATTTCCGGTACCACGCCCACGTCAACGAGGAGCCGACTGAAAATCTCCTGAACGACAACGTGGTGATGAGCGCTTGCCGACTGGCCCGCGATACCAAAGCCAAAGCCGTAATCGGGATTACCACCTCGGGGTACACGGCCTACCGGTTGTCGCACCACCGCCCCAAGGCCGACCTGTACATTTTCTCGCCTGATGCGCGTCTGCGGAATCAGCTTGGGTTGTACTGGGGGGTTCAGGTACTGCCGTATGCACCTGACACCGACAGCACGATTGATCAGACCGTGGATAAGATTAAGGATGTGCTGATGGAGCAGGGAGCCCTCGAAACCGGCGATATTTTTATCAATACCCTGAGTATGCCGTTGGCTAAGCGTAGCAAAACCAATACGGTGAAGCTGAGCGTAGTTGACTAACGGTTTTCAGCCGAATACAAAACCTGCCAGTTCGTAAGAGCTTGCAGGTTTTTTTGTATCTTGACTGCTTAACTGTGGCCTCATGCGCGAAGCAGCTTTTATACGGCGCAACACCGAAAAGTGGCGCTCGTACGAAGAAAATCCAACCACCGACCCCGACGAACTCACCGACCGGTACATTGAACTGACCGACGACCTTTCGTACGCGCGGACGTTCTACCCCGATTCTAACATCACCAAGTACCTTAACAGTGTAGCCGGCCGCATGCACCGGGGCCTGATGCAGAACAAACGCGAAGATCAGAACCGGTTTGTGCTGTTCTGGACGCGTGAGTTACCTATGCTGTTCCGGCAGTCGCACCGGTTGCTGCTGGTGTCGGCGGTGTTTTTTGGGCTCGCTTGTGCGGTAGGCTGGCTGTCGGCGGCCAATGACAATACGTTTGTACGCCTTATTCTGGGCGACGGCTACGTAAACATGACCCTCGAAAATATCAAAAAAGGCGATCCTCTGGGTGTGTACGGCCGCGAAGACGGGGCCACCATGTTTCTGGCCATTACGGCAAATAATATTGGGGTATCGCTCCGAACGTTTGTAGCAGGGGTAATGGCGTCGTTCGGTACCATCGTTATTCTGTTTTACAACGGCGTGATGCTGGGCGCTTTTCAGTATTTCTTTTACGAGCGTGGCCTCTTGCTGGAGTCGGTACTGAAAATCTGGATTCACGGCACCCTCGAAATTTCGGCCATTGTCATTGCCGGGTGCGCGGGTCTGACCGTGGGCAACAGTATTCTGTTTCCGGGGACGTACTCCCGACTCGAATCGTTCAAACGGGGGGCCAAACAGGGCCTGAAAATCGCCATCGGCCTGATCCCGATTTTTGTGGTGGCGGGTTTCCTCGAGAGCTACGTGACCCGGCTCACGCTGCCACCGGTAGTCAGTGCGGCCATCATCGCGGTATCAGCCGGGTTTATTGGCTGGTATTTTGTCTGGTACCCTATAAAACTAAATAGTGGTAGTGAGCAGTAAGCAGTGGGGCTGACGCAAGCCAAACTGCCCACTGCCACTGCTTACTGCCACTGTTCACTGTTATGATGCAGCTTTATCAGCAGCGCGATTTTGGCGCGAAAATCAACGCTACATTTCGCTACCTCGTGCAGCATTTTCGCAGTCTGGGGCTGGCCTTGTTGTACATTGCCGGGCCGGTGGTGCTGGTAGCAGGCATTGCGGATGGGCTGAGCGAATCATCGGTGCGGGGCAGTCTGTTTGGGATATTCAACCGGGCGTCGTTACTCAGTTTCGGGGCTTACCTGCTGGCGTTTTGGCTGGTGCCGATGGTCACGTACGGGCACATGAACGTGTACGGGCGGGGCGAGGCACCGGTGCGGGTGGGGGCGGTCTGGTACGAAGTCCGCCGGGGATTTGGGCGGGCTGTAGTGGCCATTGCTCTCTACGGACTGGCTTACGGGCTGGGCTCGGTGTTTTTCTTCGTGCCGGGCGTGTATTTCGGCGTTACGCTCTCGCTCATGCTGCCCATTGTGTTTCTGGAAAACCGGGGGGCGGTCGATGCGCTGGGCCGGAGCATGACGCTTATTCAGGACAACTGGTGGTCTACGCTGGGGCTGCTGATGGTGATGGGGCTGGTGTACGTGTCTCTGTTGAGCCTGATTGTGGTACCCACTTTCCTTTGGGAAATTGTACGCAGCGTATTCCAACTGCCCTCCCTGCCTCCGCTGGCTCTTGCATTTCTGGCGGCTTTGCTGGTGCTGGCCCTGCTGTTGTTTTCGGTGGTGGTAGTGCTGGCAGTAGGCTTTCAGTACCTGAATCTGGTCGAAAAGCGGGAGCACATCGGCCTCATTTCCCGCATTGACACCATCGGCACGGCCGCGCCCGAAACGGCTCCATCACCCACAGACGATGAATGGTATGCGTAAACTCGTGTTGTATGGTGCGCTCCTGGCGTTGGGCCTGGGTAACCCTGTGTTTGCCCAGCAGCGGGCCGAGACCGACTCGACGGTGGTAGCCGATACCAGCCGACGCGACACCGAAACCGACGAGCTGGACGAGTATTTTGTGGATGGCGTGCCCGAAAACCCGTCGGATACGGTAGTGGTAAAAGCCCCCGACGACCGCTCGGCTCCGGCCGTACGGTATCCCACCGAAGGGCAACTCAACGAATATCGGCAAGCCCGCGATTACCAGTACGGTGAGGATATACCCCCGCCCGAAAGCTTCATCGGTAAACTGCTGAACTGGTTTTTCCGGAATCTGCGCGAGTTTTTCGCCAGTCCGTCGTACCAGAATTTCTGGCGGTATGTTATTCTGCTGGCCGTGGCGGCTCTGGTGGTGTACCTTGGCGTGAAGGCCGAATTTTTGGGGTTCTTGTCGACTGGCCGGGGCAGCGGAACAACGCTCGATTACGAAACCCTGACCGAAGATATTCACCGCATCGACTTTGCGAAGGAGCTGGAAGTTGCCACCGAGAAAGGCAACTACCGGCTGGCCGTACGGCTGCTGTACCTGCAAGCCCTGAAACAACTGGCCGACCGCCGACTCATTGACTGGAAGCCCGACAAAACCAATCAGCAGTACGTTTATGAACTGGCCGGGCAACCGTTTGCGCCTACGTTCAACGACCTCACCCGCGATTTTGAGTACGTCTGGTACGGCAACTTCCCGGTCGATACCGAGCAGTTTACTCAGATTCAGGCGCAGTTTGGCCTGTTTGGTCGCCAGTTGCCCACCTTAAATCCGGCCCGCTCATGAAACTCAACCGCTACTTTTTTATTCTGCTGGCGTTTGTACTGGCTTACGGGCTGTTTGAGTTTTACCGGCCTAAACCCATCGACTGGTCGGCTTCGTACCGCAACACCGACAAAATTCCGTTCGGTACGCGGGCTTTGTACGAGTTACTGCCTTCGGTCATGGGGCAGGCTTCAGTAAAAAACGTGCGGTTGCCCGTGTACAATTTTCTGACCGAGTCGAAGCCGGTAACGCCCAGCAATTACGTATTTGTGGCTCGCTCGCTCCGGTTTGATGATAATGATGTGCGGCAGTTGCTCCGGTATGTGGCGCGGGGCAATGGGGTCTTTTTGTCGGCCTATTATTTCCCCGATACCCTCGGTCGGGTACTGGGTTTCCGGGCTCTGGTGAAGCCGCCCCGGCTCAAAGACACCCTGCTGACCAATCAGTTTACCAATCCGGCCCTGCAAAAACGCGGAGGGTACAATTTTTTTCACGACGACGGGCGGAACTACCTCGTTACCAAAGATGCTCGTAATACAGTAGTGCTTGCCCGAAACAGCCGCAACGAGCCTACCTACCTCCGAATTCGCTACGGTAAAGGGTTCTTTTACATTCATAACCTGCCGTTGGCCCTGACCAATTTCTTTGTGCTGGACCGTAAAACAAGCGACTATGCGTTCAAGGCGCTGTCGTACCTGCCCGCCCGCCCGACGTATTGGGACGAGTACCAGAAACAGGGCCGCTTCGACGACGATGAGCAGTCGGTTTTCCGGTATGTACTGAGTCAGCCGGCCCTGACGTGGGCGTATTACCTGCTGGTAGTGGGGCTGATTCTGTACGCCTTGCTGGCGGGCAAGCGCACCCAACGTGTGATTCCGGTGGTGGAGCCGCCCCGCAACACCTCGCTTGAATTTGTGCAGACTGTGGGGCGGGTGTACTACCAACAGGGCGACCATAACCACCTGGGGCAGAAGATGATTCAGTTTTTTTTGGCTCATCTGCGCGAACGCTACGGGCTGGTGACTACCACGCTCGATGCTGAATTTGCCGAAGCCCTCAGCCGCCGGACCGGCGTTGAAGTATCCGACGCGCAAGACCTTGTACAGGCGTTGCAGGCGGCCCGGCGCACCGTAACCCTTTCGGAAGAAGATGTGCTGATTCTGAACGGAAAAATTGAGAACTTTCGGCAGGCGGTAGCCGGTTAATGGCCCTTTCTGCTTGCCTTTTGTCTGGACTTCCGACTAACTACGTATATGTTCGAATCCCGCATTGATTTACAAAGCCTGACCGATACGGTCGCTACCATCCGCGCCGAGGTGGGCAACGTGCTCGTTGGGCAATCGCACACGCTCGACCTGCTCCTGACGGCCCTCCTTGCCGATGGGCATGTGCTGCTGGAAGGGGTGCCCGGTGTGGCCAAAACCCTCACGGCCAAGTTGCTGGCCAAAACCATTTCGGTGCAATTCAGCCGGATTCAGTTCACCCCCGACCTGATGCCTTCCGATGTGCTGGGCACGTCGGTGTTTCAGCCCAAAACCGGGGAGTTTCTGTTTCGGCCGGGGCCCGTGTTCGCCAACATCGTACTCATCGACGAAATAAACCGCGCCCCGGCCAAAACGCAGGCCGCCCTGTTTGAAGTGATGGAAGAACGGCAGGTAACCAACGATGGCACTACCTACCAGCTCGACCCGCCTTTTATGGTGCTGGCTACCCAAAACCCGGTAGAGCAGGAGGGCACTTACCGGCTTCCCGAGGCTCAGCTCGACCGATTTCTGTTTAAAATCGTGGTCGACTACCCCGAAGCCGACGATGAGGTGGCTATTCTGCGCGGGCACCATCAGCGCCGACACCTGACCGATGCCATTGCTGCCGTTCAGGCCGTGCTCACCGCCGACCAATTGACCCAGTTGCGCGACAGCGTGCAACGGGTGCACGTGGAAGACAATCTGTTCCACTACATCGCGCAGATTGTACGTGACACACGAGCCAATAAATCGTTATATCTGGGGGCCTCGCCCCGGGCGTCGGTGGCGTTGCTCAACAGTGCCAAAGCCCTGGCAACGCTGCGGGGCCGCGATTTTGTGACGCCCGAAGATGTGCAGGAGCTAGCTTACCCGGTACTCCGGCACCGGGTGCTGCTTACGCCCGAACGCGAGATGGAAGGCGGCACCGCCGACGAGGTAATCGGGCAGATTGTGGAGCGTATTGAAGTGCCCCGGTAAGAGAACGCATACCCAGTGACACCAAATGAAAACGGTACAATCGGATGAGCTACGGACGAGCTGGAGAAAACCAATACCGGTTTTGGGGGCTATCTGGTGCCTGTTGATGGCTTTTTTGGCGCCCGCCCAGCCCCTCACGCGTGAGGCTCTTACCGGACGCTGGATCGGGGTGGCTATCGAGTACGACCTGGATCGTGTTTGCCCGCTTGTAGCCTATATGGACCTGCGCGCCGACAGCACCTGGCAACTAGGTCGGCTTGATAACGCCGACGAACCCCGAACGGGTACGTGGTCGCTGAGTGGGGCTGTGTTGCGGCTCGATACCACACACTACGCACCGGGGCTGGTTACACTACAGGGTAATCAGCTACGTATTGGGCAGGTGATACCCCTAACGTTCCGGCGGTTTCGGGCTGTGCCAATGGATAAACAGGTGGTGTGGCAACGGCTGGCAGGGCAGGTATGGCAGTCGGACCGGGTAGAGTATCTGTTTGCGGCCGACGGGCGGGTGGGCCTTCGGAATCGGCAAGCCCGGACCCAAACCGCTCATTATGCCCAGTTGCTCGAACTGGATGGGTCGGTGTTTTTGCTCATTCGGGGTAGTGCTGGGCAGCAATCTGGCGATGTGCGCGAGTGCTGGCAGGTGGTGAGCAATGAGGTGGGTACCATCCGGCTGGTTGGCAGCTCGGGGCCCGACAGTTGCCACGAAACCCTCCGTTGGGTGCGGGCCTTAGGGTCGGGCGAACCCCTTGGCCCGACGGGGTTTCAGACCTGTGCCAACTGTATGCGGGCCAACTTTGGTTTGTTTTCGGTAAAACCGGCAACCCTGCGGAAAACAACCGCCCTGCTGCGGCAGCAGTACAAACCTGTCGATGCGCCCGATGCTACGGGCCTGATTCGGGTGTCGTTTGTGCAAAACTGCCAGGGCGAGCGTGGTCCATTGCAATTTCAGGAATACAGTGCCGACTACAAACGGCGCCTGTTTGATAAACGAATAACCGATCAGCTACGAACGCTGATCAATAGTCAGTTGCCGGGTAGCCTGTTTAGCGATCCCGATCGGCAATACGATATCGATGTTTCATTGACCATTCGGCTTTCGAATGGTCAGATTACGGACGTCTTCTGATGAAAACCATACTACTCGTCTTGCTGGGGTGTTTGCCCGGACTGGCATACGCGCAGCGTGGCCGACCCGGTCTGATTCGGCCGGGTGACTCGACGGTGGAACTGGCCTTGCTTTTGACCCTCAACCGAAATACGCAGGCCGTTTATTGGGGATTTGGCCCTAAAAAAATGCTCGCCCGACTCGATACAACAACTGCCGTTACCGGCGAAACCCTGAGCCGGAAAGCCATGGCGTATGTGGCCCAGGGCGACTACGAAACCGGGGTAGCACTGCTCGAAAAAAGTACCCAAATCGACCCGAAACAGTACCGCAACGCAGGCAGTGTGTACCTTTACACCCTCCACGATTACGACCGGGCCCTCCGGTACCTCAATGCGTTTGATGCGCTCACGCCCGACTTCGACGATACCGACGGTATTTATCCGGTAAGTTATCATAAAGGTCTTGCCCAGCGTAACCTGGGGCACCATGCCGAAGCGGTCCGGGAGTTCAGCATTGGTATTGACTCGCTCGCCAAAAAGCACGGGGCCGAGTGGGTCAATTACAAACAGTATGTGAGCCGGGCCATTGCGTATTTGGCTCTGCAACAACCCGATAAGGCGTTGACTGATTTGGAGCAGGCGGCCAAAAACGCCACCTCCGAAAGCCCATTGGTGCTTTTTTATCAGGCTCGGGCGTACCGGCAGATGGGTCGCCCGACCGATGCCCGACGGGCCTTACAGGATGCGCAGTTTTTCTGGCAGGCTAACCGCGTCAAAGGGATCACCCAGCCCGAAGACACCAATAACCCCGTCACGGAAGAAGATATTGAAGCCGAATTAAATAACTGATTACTGCCCCGAAACCTGCTACCGCCCGCTCTATGACCTTTATCCGTGCCTTGTACGTCTCTATTCGGTTCTGGCTTACCTGGCTGGGGTTTGCCGTGGCGTTTGTGTTGGCGTATGCGTTTCCCGTGTTGCTTCCGTTAGTGCAGGTGGCCCTGGTGGTGTTTGGGTTGTTGGTGATTGTTGAGGCTTTGCTGCTGTTTCGGCCGACCCCGGCAAAGGCTTTGTTTGCCCGGCGCGAAGCCCCCGACCGATTCAGTAATGGCGACGAGAACCCGGTGACGATTTTTCTGGAAAGCCGCTACCCGTTCAGGACACCGGTTGAGGTAATCGACGAAATACCCGTGCAGTTCCAACGGCGCGATGTCTTGTTTCGGGCTACGCTGAGTCCCCGAGAGTCGCAATTGATTCGGTATCAGTTGCGGCCTACCCGCCGGGGCGAGTATCGGTTTGGGGCGCTCAACGTGTTTGTAATGACGCCCCTGCAACTGCTCAAACGTCGGTTTCGGTTCGATGCCGACCGGATGGTGCCCGTGTACCCATCGTTTTTACAGATGCGCCAGTACGAGTTATTGGCCGCTACCAACCGCCTGAACGAAGTAGGCATCAAACGAATCCGCCGAATTGGGCACAGCATGGAGTTTGAGCAGGTGCGGCCCTACACACCCGGCGACGATATTCGAACGGTTAATCACCGGGCTACGGCCCGCCGAACCAACCCGGCCGGTATCGAACTGATGGTGAATGCCTATCAGGACGAACGCTCACAGCCGGTGTATTGCCTCATTGACAAGGGCCGCGTGATGCGTGCTCCGTTTGAGGGCCTCACCCTGCTCGACTACGCCATCAACGCGGCTTTGGTGTTGAGCAACATTGCCCTGCTCAAACAGGACCGAGCCGGTATTCTGACCTTCGCCAACGAGGTGAATCAGGTATTGCCCGCCGAACGCAAGCCGGGGCAGCTTCAGAAAATTCTGGAACTGCTCTACCGGCAACGAACGGGCTTTCTGGAAACCGATTACGAATCGCTGACCCTCAAGGTGCGCCATACCATTCGGCAACGGAGCCTGTTGCTGCTGTTTACTAACTTCGACACCGCCAATGCCCTCAACCGGCAGTTGCCGTATCTGCGCCGGATGGCCAAAGATCACCTGCTGCTGGTTGTCTTTTTTGAGAATACTGAACTACGGAGCCTGCTCGACAAACCCGCCCTGACCACCGAGGAGGTGTACATGAAAACCATTGGCGAGAAGTTTAGCTTTGAAAAGCGGCAGATTGTGCGGCAATTGCAGCAATACGGCATTCAAACCATCCTGACGGCTCCGCAGAACCTGACCGCCAACACCGTTAATAAGTACCTCGAACTAAAAGCCCGGGGGATGATTTGACCCCCTTGTTGTTTCCTAACTTTTTGAAGAATGACGCATATTCGTGCTGCAACACCTTCCGATTTTCCGACCATCGAACATATTGCCCGCCAAACCTGGCCCGTCACATTCGGTGAGATTCTGTCGGCCGATCAAATAGAATACATGCTTGGCTGGATGTACAGTCAGGCATCGCTAACCGAGCAGGTTAATCAGAAAGGCCACGTGTTTCTAATCGCCGAAACCGACACGGACGAGCCGGTGGGCTACGTTTCGTACGAGCTGGATTACGGCCATGCCGATGCGTTCGGGGAGACGGCCACGCCAGCCCTCTCGCCCAAAGTCACCAAGATTCATAAGCTCTATTTACTGCCCCAAACACAGGGGCAGGGCCTTGGCCGGTTGCTGATTGAGGAGGTTGGCCGCCGGGCACAGGCCGCGGGTAATACGGCCCTCGTGTTGAACGTGAATCGGCAGAACCGGGCTGTGCAATTTTACGAACGTCTGGGCTTTGGCATCGCTAAAACCGAGGACATTGACATTGGCAACGGGTTTCTGATGCAGGATTACGTGATGCTGAAACCCCTGAATGCATGAAAAAAATAGTCGCTATTCTGGCGGGTGCCTTGTTGGTGCTGGTGGCCCTGTTGCTGGTCAATACGTTCCGGTTTGGGTCGAAACAACTGACCGACGTGCCCCCCGCCCCCGCGCTAACCCGTTTCTCGCCCGATTCGGCGGCTGCGCGGCTGGCCGAGGCTATCCGGTACCGCACGGTATCATACACCGACTATTCGCTCACCGACACCACGCAGTTCGACAAGTTTATTGCCCTTATTCGGCGGCAGTTTCCCCGGCTCCACAGCCGACTCACGCTCCAGACGGTCAATCAATACGGGTTGCTCTACACCTGGACGGGCAAGAACCCGGCCTTGCCTCCGGTGTTGCTACTGGGTCATTACGATGTGGTGCCGGTGATTCAGGGTACCGAACGGCTCTGGAAACGCCCGCCTTTTGCGGGGCAGATTGAGGGCGGTTACGTGTACGGGCGCGGCACGGTTGATGATAAAACAACGGTGATGGGCCTGCTCGAAGCGGTGGAATACCTGCTGGGTATCAACTACCAACCCGACCGAACCGTGATGCTCGCCTTTGGGCAGGATGAAGAAACGCTGGGGCAACGCGGAGCCCAGTCAATAGCGGCTTTGCTGGAAAAACAGGGCGTGCGGCCCGCTATGGTCATTGACGAAGGCGGCACTGTAAAAATGGACGGGATTCCGGGCTTCGAAAAACCCGTGGCTTTGGTGGGCATTGGCGAGAAAGGCTACGTCAGTCTGGAGCTAACCGCCACGGGCGAGGGAGGGCACTCGTCGATGCCGCCCCGCCAAACCAGTATTGGGGTTGTAGCGGCTGCGGTGGCTAAGCTGGAGCAAAACCCGTTTCCGGCCCGGCTCGACGCTGGTATTGAGCAACTCTTTGGTTACGTAGGCCCCGAAATGGGTTTTGGTAACCGGCTGGTGTTTGCTAATGTGTGGTTGTTTGCGCCCGTGGTGAAACAGATTTTGAGCGGCTCCACCGCGGGCGATGCTACCCAACGCACCACAACGGCGGCTACCATTATGCGAGCCGGGCAAAAAGATAATGTATTGCCGATTGACGCTACCGTAACCGTCAATTTTCGGATTTTACCCGGCGAAACGGCGCAGACTGTTACAGAGCGGGTCAAACAAGTAATCGACGACGAGCGGGTGTCGGTAACGGTGCTGGGAAAACCTAACAACCCGTCGCCCTTGTCGGCCCCCGATGCCCCCGCGTTTGGGCAGCTGCACCGGAGCATCCGGGCGGTGTTTCCCGAAGCCGTAGTGGCTCCGTACCTGATGCTGGGCGCTACCGATGCTCGTTTTTACCGGCGTATTTGCCCTAATGTGTATCGGTTTATGCCCATTCGGATGACCGATGAGACCCTGAAACTACCCCACGGTACCAACGAACGGGTTTCGGTTAAAGACTATGCCGATATGGTCAGGTTTTACGTAACGCTCATCCAGAATACGCAAGAGGGTAATGAGTAGGGTAGGCACTCTGCTGTGATTAAAAACAAAAAACTCGAACGAGACCTCGTTCGAGTTTTTTGTTGGCGTACAAGACGAACCCCAACCGGCTAGTTGTCGGTATCGGTTCCTTTGATGGATTCGTAACTCGATTTCAGGCGCCCCATCTCCTTGGCCAGAAAGCTTTGTAGCTCGGTGTTGAAAACATCCTTCTGATCGTCGGGCAGTGACGCGTACAAATCTTTCAGTTCCTGATTAATAGCGGCCCGTTCTTCGTCGGTAGCCGCGTTGATGGAACGGTAATGGTATTGGCGAAAATTGAATGTTGACATACTACGAAAAGTCAGAATCCTGCACGTCGTTCTTTGTATTCTCGGCAAGCTCTTTCAAGCGAGCCCGCTCAATAGAACCCGATACCCAGATGCTTACCTCATACAAAATAGCTAAGGGCAACGAAACCAGCACCTGACTGTAAATATCCGGTGAAGGGGTAATCAGACCCGAAATAATCAGGATCACGATGAACGCGTGTTTCCGGTACGCCCGCATGAACGATGGGGTAAGTACGCCTACTTTCGAGAGTACGAAGGCCACCACCGGCATTTGAAACATAATGGCGCAACCTACGCAAAGCGTAATCAGGGTACCGATGTACGAAGTAATATCGTACTGGTTCTGAATGGATTCGTCGAGCTGGTAATTGGCCAGAAAGTTGATAGCCAGGGGCGATACAATGTAGTACCCGAAGAAAAGGCCCATCAAAAACAGCATCGACACGTAAAACGTAGCGCCCCGGGCGGCTCGCCGTTCGCTGGAGCGTAGGCCCGGTTTAATAAACCGCCACAACTCCCAGAACGCGTACGGAAAGGCAAAGCACAACCCGATGATTACCGCTGAGGTGATGCTCATGGTAAACTGATCGGCCATGCCGAGGGCCTGCAATTTAAAATCCAGCTTCTTGACGCACAGGTCGGCATAGCCCGTAAAATCGGCCAGCTTACACATCTGCTGGTATGTCCAGAAGTTGGGTCGGCTGGGTCCTAAAATCACGACCCGGTAAATGTCTTTGATAAAAATAAACGCAACCAGGCCGAATACCAGAATGGCCGCCAGTGCGCGAATTATGTGCCAGCGGAGTTCTTCCAGATGCTCCAGAAACGACATTTCGGTCCCATCATCATGGGGCTCCTCCTGAGGTTCCTGGGTTGGTTCGTCGTACGGGTACTCGTTGAAATCTTGGTCGAGTGGCATCTAACAATGAGTGATTGAGTGATTGAGTGATTGAGTGAATGAAAATTAGTGGCTTCGGGGGCCATTCGCTGGTGCGCCAACCCGCTCATTCACTCAATCACTCATTCGCTAATTAACCTTGGTACAACGGAAAGGCCTTCATCCATTCGTTGATTTCCTCTTTAATGGACGAAAGGCGGCTGTCGTTGTCATGGTTCATCAGCACCTCGTCGATATATACGACGATCTGCTCCATATCCGATTCTTTCATGCCCCGAGTGGTCATGGCGGCCGTACCAACGCGCATCCCTGAGGTAACCATCGGCGACTTGTCGTCGAACGGAACCATGTTTTTATTGATCGTGATATCGGCTTTAATCAGGGTATTTTCGGCCAGTTTCCCGGTCAGGTTGGTGGCGTTGCCTCCTTTCGTGCGCAGGTCGATGAGCATCAGGTGGTTATCGGTACCGCCTGAAATAATCGAGTAACCCCGGTCTACAAATGCCCGCGCCATGGCCTGTGCGTTGGCCTTCACCTGTTGGGTGTATTCAGCATACTCGTCGCTCAGCGCTTCGCCAAACGCAACGGCTTTGGCCGCAATGATGTGCTCCAGCGGGCCGCCCTGCGTACCGGGGAACACACCCGAATCGAGCAGCGACGACATCAGACGCAGCTCGCCTTTGGGGGTTTTGATGCCAAACGGGTTTTCGAAGTCATTACGCATCATGATCAGACCACCGCGTGGCCCCCGGAGGGTTTTGTGCGTGGTGGTGGTAACAATGTGGCAATGATCAAACGGGTCATTGAGGAGTTTCTTGGCAATCAGGCCCGATGGGTGCGAGATATCCGCCAGCAGGAGGGCGCCAATCTGATCGGCAATAGCCCGGAGCCGGGCGTAATCCCAATCGCGGCTGTAGGCCGAGGCCCCACAGATCATCAGTTTGGGGCGCTCGCGCATGGCGGTTTCTTCTACTTTATCGTAGTTGATAACGCCGGTTTCACGCTCCACGCCGTAGAACGTCGGCCGGAAATACTTACCCGAAATATTAACGGGCGAGCCGTGCGTGAGGTGACCACCGTGCGAGAGGTCGAAACCCAGGATGGTGTCGCCCGGTTGCAGGCAGGCCAGAAAAACGGCCGTGTTGGCGTTGGCACCTGAGTGGGGTTGAACGTTGGCCCAGGTAGCGCCGAAGAGTTCTTTTACCCGGTCGATGGCCAGTTGCTCGATCTGGTCAACTACCTCACAGCCACCGTAGTAGCGTTTGCCCGGCAAACCCTCGGCGTATTTGTTGGTAAGCACGCTCCCGGCGGCTTCCATGACGGCGGGCGAAACGAAGTTTTCGGAAGCAATCAGCTCAATACCCGATTCTTGCCGGTGCTGTTCTTTGGCAATGAGGTCAAATACCTGCGCATCGCGGGTGCTAGCGGTCGTTGCAGTGATCATAGTTGGACGCGAAAAAGATGCAGGAGCAGCCAAACGTCTGCTCGATTAACTGGCTATCGCCCACAAAAATAAAGGTTTTCGGGCAGGTATGCGAACGATGCATCCGAGATCGGCCGGAGATTTAATGGTTAATTTGGTCTGTCTGGTTTGGGTACCCGGCTAATACCTCACAATGTTGGCCACTTGTCGGGCTGCTGACGGCGGGGAAGCCGGTTGCGGGCGGCAATCTGGTACTTGAGCGGGGTGGTATTGGTATGTAGCCGAAACTGCCGGTGGAAATGCGAAATATTGTTGAAGCCGCATTCGAGGGCTACCTGCCCCACGCTCAGGTCGGCCTGCGCCAGTAGCTTGCGGGCGTGGCTGATTCGGAGCTCGTTGAGGTATTCGACAAAGGATTTGCTGGTACGCCGACGGAAATACCGGCAGAAGGCGGCAGGTGCCATACCTGCTACCGAGGCAATCTGGTCAATGCTGATTTCGCCCTTAAAATGACTCAGCATATAGTCGAGCACCCGTTTCATACGTTCGGTTTCGGCCTCGCTGACTGAGAGTTGGTACCCATCGCTCGCCAGCAACATAAAATCGGTATCGCGGCTAAGTTCGTTGAGCAACGTCAGAAAAGCCAGTAGCCGGTCCATGCCCTGCCGGTGAAGCAACTGCTCCATCTGTGGGCGGACTCGCCCCGACGTTATCGCCGAAAAGCGCAGCCCGTACTGTGCCCGTTTGAGCATCTGGCAGATTGCTTCGGCCTCGGGCAATAGTTTCAGGATGGTATCTTCAAACGTAGCCGGAAACTGAACAACAACGGCTTCGGCCGGAGCCTCGGCCGGAAGCATGTCATCGTTGCGCCAGAAATGCGGCAAATTAGGCCCCACCAGCACCAGATCGTCGGCATCAAAAGCCCCGATATGGTCGCCCACAAACCGTTTGCCGCTGCTTCGGATAATACAGGTCAGCTCGTATTCCGGATGGTAGTGCCAGGGTGCATCAAACTGCGGCATGCGCACCTGCTTTACCAGCAGAGAGCTCTGCTCGCCAATCGTAACCTTTTCAAAAAGTGCTTTCATGGCAGGGTTGGAACAACCAGAATGGCCACACAGAAGCCAACTGGTATGGATTGTAGCATTTTGACGTACAAAAGAGGGATATTTTTTTGGGCTTGTCAAGATCGTACATAAATGCGCAAATAGGTGGAATATTTTCTTAGAATTGTTCAAATAAATTTGTCGTATCAATGAAGAATGTATAATTTGACGGGCTAATAAACACGTATGATTGTTCAAACTGATAAGCAGACACTTTTGGAGGAGTTGAACACCCCCTATCCGGTACCAGCCGAAGCCATCGAGACGTATCGTGCCAAAGGGTATGTAAAGCTCAAGCAGGTGTTGAGTCCGGCCGTGCTGGAGTATTATGGGTCTATTATCAGTGAGCAGGTTGTTCGGCTCAATACGCTCACTAAGCCCATGGAGGAGCGTACTACGTATGAGCGGGCTTTTTTGCAGATCATGAACCTCTGGCGCGAAGACGACGAGGTAAAGGAGTTTGTGTTTTCACGCCGGTTGGCCCAAATCGCTACGGATCTGATGGAAGTGAACGGCGTGCGGCTCTACCACGATCAGGCTTTGTACAAAGAGCCGTCGGGTGGGATTACGCCCTGGCATGCCGACCAGTTTTACTGGCCTTTGGCTTCGCCCAAGACCATTACGGTCTGGATTCCGTTGCAGGAAACGCCCATGCAGATGGGACCCTTGGCTTTTGCCGAAGGGAGTCAGCATGTTGAAATTGGGCGGGATATTGAAATCAGTGACGATAGCGAGCGGATTTTATCGGACGAATTGCAACGGCAAAATTTTCCGATGAACGACACCCCCTTTGACTTGGGCGAGGTGAGCTATCATGCCGGTTGGACGTTCCACCGGGCGGGGCCTAACACCTCCGACCGGCCCCGGAAAGTAATGACCATGATTTACATGGATCAGGATCAGGTGGTTATGCAGCCTCGAAACAGCTATCAAGTGGCCGATTTGGCGGCCTGGCTCGACAACGCGCCGGTAGGTAGCAAACCGAGTAGTTATCTGAATCCCGTATTATTTAGCTATTAACAGTTACTTCATAGGTTGGTAATGCATACACCGCCCGGAATGCTTTCCGGGCGGTGTTTTTTATGATAAAACCGGACCTGTGCCCAATGGTCTTACTTTTGCTACACGTTCAATGGAAATAATTTTGCATTGAACGTGTTATGAAATGCGTATGGCTTGTACCTCCTACAAATCACCAACCATGAAGACATTGCCAGCCCTCTGGGCGCTTTTGATACTGCCTCTTTTATCGCTGGGTCAAATTCAGAAAAATCCGGCCACCTGGTCGTTTAGCCTCGACAAGCCGACCGCCAATGCGGGAGACATTGTGACAGTGCGTATAAAAGCTGTTATTGACGATGGCTGGTACGTGTACTCCAATGATTTTGACCCAAATCTGGGGCCAAATATTGCCGTTGTTACCATTAACCCGAGTGCCGATTGTGAAGCAGTGGGTAAGGCTACACCCGTAGGTGCCAAAGAAAAATACGAAGAAATATGGCCCGGTAATGTGCGATACTTTACCAAAGAGGCTCTGTTTCTGCAAAAAGTAAAGATCAAGAAGGCCGGAACTGTGATTGCCGGGAATATTAATTTCTCGACCTGCTCAACCAAAGACGGAACCTGCCTGCCCCCCGCCGATGCTCCGTTCGAACTGACGGTTCAGGCCGGAGCGGCTACGGCCCCAGCCAGTGCTACGGCGACCAAGCCACTGAGTGCTTCTATCACAACAGCTACGGCCGTAGCCCCTACCTCAGCCGAAACCGATACGGCGGCTACAGTGCCCAATGCCGAGGGGCCCTCGGCGGCCCCTGTTGTGGCCGACCCCACTGAGTCGCTTACGGCGGTAGAAGGCACCGAAACCGATGCCGCCGATGGCTCGCTCTGGGCGTTTGTGCTTACGGCCTTCCTGTCGGGTTTGGTAGCTTTGCTGACCCCCTGCGTATTCCCGATCATCCCGATGACGGTTAGTTTTTTCACCAACCAGAAAGGGGGAGCCTGGAAAGCCCTGCTGTATGGTTTGTCGATTATTGGCATTTACGTGCTCATTGGCACCATCGTGTCGCGGATCAACGGCCCGGCTTTTGCCAATTTTGTGAGTACGCACTGGTTGCCCAACGTTTTGTTTTTTGCCGTCTTCTTTGTGTTCGGTCTGTCGTTTCTGGGGTTGTTTGAGATTGTGCTGCCCAGTTCGCTGGTCAACAAGGCCGATGCACAGGCTGAGCGTGGTGGGGTAGTGGGCATTCTGTTTATGGCCTTCACGCTGGTGCTGGTTTCGTTTTCGTGCACGGGGCCTATTGTGGGTAGCCTGCTGGTGGCTTCGGCGGGGGGCGAGGTAATCAAACCCATTGTGGGTATGGCAGCTTTCTCGTCGGCGTTTGCTATTCCGTTCACGCTGTTCGCCTTGTTTCCGCAGTGGCTCAAGAGCCTGCCTAAATCGGGTGGCTGGCTCAATTCGGTTAAGGTGGTGCTGGGCTTTCTGGAGCTGGCCCTGGCCCTCAAATTCCTGAGTATTGCCGATCAGGTGTACCACTGGGGCCTGCTCGACCGGGAGGTATTTCTGGCGTTCTGGGTCGTGATTTTTGCCTTGATTGGCTTTTACCTGCTCGGGAAAATTCGGTTGCCGCACGACAGCGAAACCAAGATGGTAAGCGTTCCCCGGCTATTGCTGGCTATTCTGACCTTTGCCTTTGTGGTGTACATGGTGCCGGGTTTGTGGGGCGCCCCGCTCAAAGCATTAGCGGGCTACCTGCCCCCCGAAACCTCCCAAGACTTTAAAATAGGGGCAGCGGGCAGTAGCAGTGGGCAGTTGGGGGCTAATCAGAGTGCGTCGCGTCGGCATGGGCAATTATTTAGCCTACCCCACGGGCTGAATGGTTTCTTCGATTATAAAGAAGCCTTGGCCTACGCCAAAACGGTAAACAAACCGGTATTTATCGACTTCACCGGGCACGGCTGTGTTAATTGCCGAGAAATGGAAGCCCGCGTATGGTCAGAGGCCCCGGTGCTGTCGAGGCTTCAGAACGACTACGTGGTGGTAGCGCTGTATGTTGACGATAAAACCGAGTTACCACCGTCGGAGTGGTACACCTCAACCTACGATCAGAAAGAGAAAAAGACAATTGGTGCCCAAAACGCCGATCTGCAGATTGTGAAATACAACAACAACGCCCAGCCGCACTACTGCCTTGTCGATCACGAAGGTAACCTGCTGGTTCGGCCGAAGAATTACGATCTGAATGCGGATAACTTCGCGAAGTTCCTCGATGCGGGCAAAGCGAAGTTTGCGGAAAAGGGGTAACTTATCAGACAGCTATTTCGGTAAAAAAGAAAGCCGGGTCCAAGTGGCCCGGCTTCTTTGATTCAGTTCGTAGGTTCAACAAAAACAATCTTTAGAGCGTACTTCGACGCTGTATTTCAGACTTGCGGTTACTGCCCAATCGGGAACGAGTAGCCGAGTGATACACTAACCCCGCGGTTGCGAACGGGCAGCTGCACTACAGGTACCTCGATCTGGCGGGTGAGGCCATGCACGTAGCGACCTTCGAGGACAAATTGTCCGGCACCGGCATTAAAGGCCAGGCCCAGGCCACCAACGCCACTTACGTCCCAGCGATTCATAACCCCGCCGAGCGGTACATTCAAATCAAACGGTTGGGTGCGGAACAGACCCTCAGCCCGGGCGCGCACCCGGCTGTCGGCGGCATAGCTCACGGCTGGGCCAGCAATCAGATACGGCTGTACCGAACTTTCGGCACTGGCCAGATTGATCTTGGCCAGCAGGGGCAGGTCAATGTTGCGGGTTTGGAGGGCAATACGGGCACCCAGCGGTACAGGTACGCCTAATACATCAAACGAGAAGCTTTCGCGGAGTACCAATCCTTTTTGTGAGTAACCCAGTTCGGGTCGGAACGATACGCGCTCGCTCACCGGAATGTCGAGAAACAAGGCTCCCTGCGGGCCGGGCGACAGCTGGAAGCTGGGCGAATAATTGTCGAGAAGAGCGGGTTTTGAGACGGTTCCCCAATGGGCGCCCCCCCGGACGCCAAACTGTACTTGTGCAAAGGTTGAAGTGGTGGTGAAGAGGCCGATTGCCGCAGCAAAGGCGAGTACGATTCGTTTCATGGGAAGCAGATTCTTTAGTGCCAGCCCCGTTAGGCGAAATCCGTTTTATGGGGTGTTTCTGGCTGTTTCTGGTTCTTTGACGAGCACCAGGCGAAAAGGATTAACCGGGTAGGAAATTTTTTTTCTGTCTTTGTGCGATACAAGCCCGTTCACAAACAATGTATAGGGCTTGTATATTTACACTTTACGCGACAGCCCATTGATGATGAAATACGTTAAGCCAACCAAATTCAGTTATTTGCCCAAGCCGCTTGCCCTGCTCGATGTGCTGGGCCTGTTTGAGTGCGACCCGTTTGGCAATTCGTTGTTGGTGAAACGAATCCTGATCGGAACCATTGGTTGGTTTACCTACGCGCGCTACACGGTGGTGAACCGAATTGAGATTGAGGGGACGGAAAATATTGAGAACTTACCCATCAATAACGTGCTGTTTCTGGCGAATCACCAGACTTACTTTGCCGATGTTATTGCTTTCTTCCACATTTTCTGTTCGGTGAAATGGGGCTTTAAGAACACCCTGCTTCCGCCCATGTATTTGTTCGGGCCGCGTGCCCGCAACTACTACGTGGCTGCTTCAGAAACCATGAAAAAGGGGATTCTGGCCCGGCTGTTCAGCATGGGCGGGGCTATCACGGTGGAGCGGTCGTGGCGGGCCGATGGGCGCGATGTAAAACGGGAAGTAGATACCTCAGCCGGTGAGAAGGTGGGCAAGGCGCTTGCTCATGGCTGGGTGGTAAGTTTCCCGCAAGGGACCACCAGCCCGTATGCCCCTGTGCGCAAGGGTACGGCCCACATGATTATGCAGAACCAGCCCATTGTAGTGCCTATCGTGATTAATGGGTTCCGGCGGGCGTTCGATAAAAAGGGACTTCGGTTCAAGAAGCGAAATACCCTCCTGACGGTACGGATCAAACCCCCGCTTCAGATTGACCCCAACGACTCAGTGGATGAGATTGTGGCTAAAGTGCGGGCGGCTATCGAGCAGGACGTACCCGATTGGGTGGCCCCTCGCGAATGAGTTGGTTTTACTTCTCCTTCCCCGCCAGCTGCCCGCAGGCGGCATCAATGTCCTTACCCCGGCTTCGGCGAATGTTGACCGTTACGCCTTTGGCGTCGAGAAAACCGGCAAATTTATCAAGCGTTTGCGGGTCGGTATTGGTGAAGTTGGCTTCCGAAATCGGGTTGTATTCAATGATGTTGATCTTGGCCGGTACCCGCTTCGTAAACTCCCACAACTCTTTGGCGTCTTGCAGAGTATCGTTGAAGTTGTAAAAAACGATGTACTCAAACGTAACGCGCGTACCCGTTTTGCGGTAGAAGTAATTGAGCGATTCGGCCAGGTTCTTGAGCGAGTTGCTCTCGTTGATAGGCATAATCTGATTCCGCTTCACGTCGTTGGCTGCGTGCAACGACAGAGCCAGGTTGAACTTCACCCCATCGTCGCCCAGTTGTTTGATCATCTTCGCAATACCGGCCGTCGACACAGTAATTCGCTTGGCCGACATGCCCAGTCCGTCGGGTGAGGTGATCCGGTCGACCGATTCGAGCACGTTTTTGTAGTTCAGCAAGGGCTCACCCATACCCATGTACACAATGTTGGTAAGCGGAGCCTCGTAATTGGCCTTAGCCTGCCGGTCAATGGCCACCACCTGATCGTAAATCTCGGCCGCGTCGAGGTTTCGTTTACGGTCCATGTAGCCCGTTGCGCAAAACTTGCACGTGAGCGAGCACCCTACCTGACTCGATACACAGGCAGTCATGCGCGGTCCGCTGGTATTATCCCGGTCCTGAAGACTGTCGTCGGTTCGCAAAGCCGGAATCAGCACCCCTTCTACCAGATTGCCGTCGAACAACCGGAACGACGATTTGATGGTGCCGTCGTTACTCCGTTGCTCGGTGGCAATTGACAGTGGCCGAATCTCAAACGCCGTTTCGAGTTTTTCGCGCAAAGGCACCGACAGGTTGCTCATCTGCCCAAACGAGTGCGCCGACTTTTTCCAGAGCCATTCGTGCACTTGTTTGGCCCGAAAGCCCTGCTCGCCGTTTTGCACAAACCAGTCTTTGATCTGCGTAGGGGTGAGTTTGCGGATGTCTTGTTTCATTGCTTGTGTAGAGACGCAACATCTTGCGTCTCATTATCGAACACCACATTGCGTTTATTTGCTGCTGACGGCGGGGAGACGCAATATCTTGCCGCGCCGGCGGACCGGTCTCTACGGGTCTCTCAGTTTTTTCCCTGCTTCGAGGCCTTTGGGAACCCATACGGCGGCCACATCCATTACTTTGGGGGCTACCGGCCGAATAAGGGGGTACAAATAGGTGTCTTTGGTTTGTTGGGGAGGCATTTGCACGCCCATATAACTGAACAACCAGAGCATCACACTAATTCCAAACACCCACGTAAAGATGCCAACAGCGGCCCCGGCCAACCGGTCGAAGCTACCGAGCAGCGTTTGCCGGAGCGACTGACGCAGGGAATATCCCATCCGGTTGACCATAAAAACAACCGGAAAAAAGATAATAGAGAAGCCGAGCCACGGCAGAAATTTACGGGCCAATTCGCGGCTGATGTATGGTGACAGCAGGTCGATACCGAAGCTCAGAAACTTAAGCCCGACCACCATCGCTACCACAAAAGCCAGAACGGCCACCACCTCGACCAGTAGCCCCTTGCGGTACCCGTTCCAGGCACCCCAAATCAGCGGAATCAGAATCAGAATGTCGAGGGTCTTCATAGCAATGAACAACGAACAACGAACAGAGCATAAGGGCGGTCAGTTGTTCATTGTTCGTTGTTGGCTGTTCGTTGTTTACTGTAACAGTGCTTTCACCATAGCCGAGATGGCCTTTCCTTCGGCCACGCCTGCCAGTTCTTTAGTGGCTACGCCCATCACCTTACCCATGTCGGAGGGAGCCGAGGCCCCCACGCGACCGATGATGTCCTGGAGCTTGGCCCGGAGTTCGTCTTCGGTCAGTTGCTTGGGCAGGTACTTTTCGATCACCGCGATTTCGGCTTCTTCGGTGGCGAGCAGATCCTCGCGGCCTTGTTGCCGAAAAATGTCTGCCGAGTCTTTACGCTGCTTCACAGCTTTGGTCAGCAACTTCAGCTCGTCTTCGGGCTTCAGGCCGTCGCCCGCACCTTCTTTGGTTTCTTCGAGCAGAATAAGCGATTTAATAGCGCGGAGAGCCCGCAGTTTATCGGCTTCTTTGGCCAGCATGGCCTGCTTGATGTCGGCGTCGATCTGTTGTTTCAGTGACATAATGTAATGAGTGAATTAGCGAATGAGTGAACTAGCGAATGATTTTGAACCACGGAATCTAAATGTCCAGATCGTATTCATCCATTCGCTAACTCACTCATTCACTCATTTAGTTTTGGGCAAAGTTACTACTTTTGACCGCTCTCGTTGCAGCCATCGAAGCACAACCCCATGACCATTCCCGAAATCCAACAAACCCTGACCGATCGCTACCGGGCTTTTTTGTCCCTGACCGCCCCGCTGACCGATGCCCAGTTTTATGCGCCGACTGCCGAGGGCAAATGGTCGGTTGCTGAAACCTTGCAGCATCTGTACCTCAGTGCCCGGCCCGTAGCTCGGTTGTTGGCTGGCCCCCGGGATGGACTTCATTCATTTGGCAAGCCCGTTGGCCCCTCGCGCCCGTATGCGCAACTCGTGGCCGACTACCGGCAAGCCCTCGTTGACAACGGCATTAAAGCCCCTGCCAGCATGAGCGCCCGGGCCGAAGACCTCGCTGAGCGAGCGACTGTCGAAAATAATTTTGCGGCAGCTCATCAGCGTGTGGTGGATGTGTTGGCAAACTGGACCGACGACGATCTGGAAAGCTACCAGGTTCCCCATCCGGCTATGGGGTTGTTGACCCTCCGGGAGATGCTGTATTTCACGGCTTATCACATACTTCACCACCTCGAACCTACCCGGAACTACCTTTCGGAAAAGGGATTAGACTAACTTTGTGGCCAATTCAACTCTGAAAGTGCCATGCAAGTCAAATCCGCGGAATTCCTCATCAGCAATACAGACCCGGCCAAGTGCCCTAACCCCGACAAACCAGAGTACGCGTTTATTGGGCGGTCCAACGTGGGGAAGTCGTCGTTGATCAATATGCTCGTCAGCCGGCACGGGCTGGCCAAAACGTCGCAAACGCCGGGGAAAACGCAACTTATCAATCATTTTATTATCAACAAAGAGTGGTATCTGGTCGATTTGCCGGGTTATGGCTTCGCGCAGGTCGGCAAAGGTACCCGGGCGGGGTTTGTGCGTATGATTGATACGTACCTGACTACCCGCGCCAACCTGATTTGCACCTTTGTGCTGGTCGATTCGCGCATTGCCCCGCAGAAAATTGACCTTGATTTCATGACCCGGCTGGGCGAACAGGGTATTCCGTTTGTGATTGTGTTTACCAAAACCGAAAAACTGAAGTCGGGCGGGTTGCAAAACGTGCAGGACCGGTACAAAGCGGCTTTGCAGGAGATTGGTTGGGAAGAAATACCCCAAATGTTTCTGACATCGGCTGTGAACCGGGCTGGCCAAAAAGAACTGCTCGATTTTATTGAGCCTCTCAACCGCGACTTTGTGATTCCGGCCGAGAAAAAACCCTGGTAAACGAGCACCAAACCCTGTATTTCTATGACCGCCGACCAGCTCACCGAGTTTTTCCACGATGTGCTCATCTCGATGCACGAAAACATCCGCGACTTACAGGGTAAGAAAGTGTACGCCGACCCGCAGGAGCAGGACTACCTCAGCGGGCGGTTGTTCAGCTACCACGAGGTGCTTCAGATCATGAAGTTCTCGGCCCGCGAGGCTGGGCTCGACGAAAAAGAGCTGGGCTTGTGAGCTGCCAGCCGCCCAGAGCGGGGCGCAAATGATTCCGGGCTGGAACCGATTCGGTTTCGCCAAAAACTCCGCCCGGCTTCGTATCTTCGCGACTTATTTTAACAATTCAGAGACAATACACCTAGCTCCACCGACGTTATCGGTTTAGTTGAATATGGAAGCATTACGTCAGATTGCCAATATCAGCGGATTCAGCGGACTCTATCGCATTCTTAAACCCAGCCGTTCGGGCGTCATTGTCGAATCGCTCGATGAGAAGAAAGAGAAAACCATGATGGGGCCAACCGCCCGTGTCTCGGTTCTGAATGATATTTCAATGTACGTCGATACCCCCGATCAGTCGGTGGCGCTCGGCGAGGTGCTGCGGGCCGTAGCCGATAAGTTTGGCGACAGTGTACCCGTAACGCCCAAAAGCAGTGATGCCGAACTCGCCAACTTTATGGGCGAGGTACTCCCCGAATACGACCGGGAGCGCGTTCGGACCTCTGATATTAAGAAATTGGTCAGCTGGTACGGCATTTTACGCCAGCATGCCCCCGAAGTGTTTGAGGCCCAAGCCGACGAGTCGGCCGCCGAAACAAATGAGGCTGACGAGGCACCGGTTCAATAGCCCGTTCGTCGTTAGTTATATCGGTCTCCATTTTTCAGTGAGAACGAAAAAGCCGCGAAACGCCCCTGGCTCGCGGCTTTTTTTTATGTTTGTACCTCACCCTGCTGCGTGAGGTAAACAGCACCCGTATGCCCGTCACGATCCGAACTTCCCAGAACGTTGTGCTTGAGTACGAGCCCGCCAGTCTTGGTGAGCGGTTTGTGGCTACCCTGATCGATTACCTTATTTTTCTGGGTTGGGTGATTCTGACGGCCTACATAGCCTCGCAGGGCGGTCGGATGCTGGGTAACTACTATTGGTTTTTTGTGGTGCTGGCTCCGATGCTGTTCTATGACCTGCTGACCGAATGGCTGCTCAACGGGCAGAGCCTGGGCAAACTGGCCATGAACATCCGGGTAGTAAAACTGGATGGGTCACGGCCGGGTCTGGGCGATTACCTGCTCCGTTGGCTATTCCGGCTGGTGGACACACGCGCACTCAATGGCGTGGTGGCTATGGTAGCCGTAGCCGCCAACGACCGGGGGCAGCGGCTGGGCGATGTGGCCGCTGGCACGACGGTGGTCAAAATTAAGCCGCCTATCACGTTCGACGATGTGCTCCATACACTGCTGCCCGACGATTACCACGTGCAGTTTCCCGATAGTATTATCCTGACCGACCGGGATCTGAATATTGTCCGCGACACCCTTCGGACAGGCCACCCGGTGCTGCTGGAGCGGGCGGCCGCCCGGGTTAAATCCGTGACCGGCGTTTCGTCGCCAATGCCGGCCGAGTTATTTTTGCAGACCGTTGTGGCCGACCATCAGTTTATGACCACGCGCGGAGTACAATACTGAATCAAGTACGTGCATGTACAATGCATACTTAGTACCGGACATTAGATGTCAGACACTGGACGTTAGACCTCCATGCAGAAAGGTGGTAAGTCTAATGTCTGAAGTTCGAATGTCCAGTACTGAAATGTTTTGTTACGTAGTAGACATTTAGCTATGATAGACAGCATAAAATCACTCTCCCAGCAGTTTACCGACGATGCCGTGGCTACCCGTCGACACCTGCACGCCCACCCCGAACTATCGTTTCATGAGTACCAAACAGCCCGCTATGTAGCCGATCAACTCAAGGCTATTGGTCTGACTCCGCAGGAGGGCGTTGCCAATACGGGCGTGGTGGCTCTGATTGAAGGCCGCAAGCCGGGACCAAACAGTCACCGGGTGGTGGGGCTCCGGGCCGATATGGACGCCCTGCCGATTCACGAAGCGAACAATGTGCCGTACAAATCGACCGTAGAGGGTGTCATGCACGCCTGTGGGCACGATGTGCATACGGCCAGTTTGCTTACCACGGCCCGGATTCTGAATACCCTGCGCGATGAGTTTTCGGGGACGGTGAAGCTGGTGTTTCAGCCTGCCGAAGAGAAAGCACCCGGTGGCGCGTCGCTCATGATTGCCGACGGTGTGCTCCAGAATCCGGCTCCGGTTGGTATGCTCGGTCAACACGTGGCCCCCAATATTCCGGTGGGTAAAATTGGGTTCCGCGAGGGAATGTACATGGCCAGTACCGATGAGCTATACCTGACCGTGCGGGGCAAAGGCGGACACGGTGCCATGCCCGACCAACTGATTGATCCGGTTCTGATCGCGTCGCATATTATTGTGGCGTTGCAACAGATTATCAGCCGCAACCGGCCCCCGGCGAGCCCGTCGGTACTGTCGTTTGGGCGATTCATTGCCGATGGTGTCACCAACGTGATTCCCAATGAGGTAAAAATTGAAGGGACCTTCCGCTGTATGAACGAAGAATGGCGCGAAGAGGGCCTGCGCCGGATGCAGAAACTGGCCGAGGGCATGGCCGAGGCTATGGGCGGCTCCTGCGAGTTTACCCGCGTGAAAGGGTACCCGTTTCTCCAGAATCACCCCGAACTAACCCGCCGGACGCGGGCGTCGGCCGTGGCGTACATGGGTGCCGAAAACGTGGTCGACCTCGACCTCTGGATGGCGGGCGAAGACTTTGCGTTTTACTCACAGGTGGTCGATTCGTGCTTTTACCGGCTGGGTACCCGCAACGAGTCGCGCGGAATTGTGTCGGGTGTACACACGCCTACGTTCGACATCGACGAGTCGGCTCTTACAGTTGGCCCCGGCCTCATGGCGTGGCTGGCTGTTGAGGAGCTGGGCAACGAATAATCAGACCTACCGAAAGCGATAACGAGCGAAAGAGGGGCGGAGGGGCATGAAAGCTGGGTAGGAAATAATACTTTCGCTTTTCGTCATCAAAAACTCCCGTATCATGAAGATACCCCACAGGCTATCGTTCGTTATCGCTTTTGTCGTTACACTGCTGAGTGCTGCCTGCTCAACCAGTTCTATTTACGTGGTGCGTCATGCTGAACGGCTCAACGACTCCGACACCACGAGTCTCTCGGCCGCCGGTCTGCAACGGGCGCGGGCATTGGCCGGTTTGCTGGCCAATACGCAAATCGATAGTATCTACATCACGCCCTACCTCCGTACCGAGCAAACGGCGGCACCATTGGCCACTCAACTGGGCCTCTCTCTTACCCGCTATCCGGCCTCGCCCGTAACGGCCATTACCGGTCGGTTACGTCAGCTACGGGGTAAAAATGCGCTCGTAGTGGGTCATAGCAATACCATTCTGGAAATCGCCCGTGGGCTGGGCACTACCCCGTCTATCCAGAAAATCGAACACACCGACTACCAAAACCTCCTGTTCATCCGGATGCGTCGTACACCTTTCGGGCAACGGGCGCATCTTTACGAACAGAAAATAACCCCGTAACCAAATTCATAACCCCTTGACTATGCTTCGAATAGGTTTTTTAGGGCTCTGCCTGGTAGGCAGCAGTCTGGCTGGCTTTGGGCAAAAAGCCACCGTCAAACGCACACCGAAAACGGCCTCTTCTCCGCTCACCTACAAAGGTCGGGTGATTACCGTAACCAGCGGAGGAGGCTTCACCGGTCGGTCAACATCGTATAGTTTGCAGGACGATGGCCGGCTCTACGGCAAGCGCAGCACCGACGCTGGGTATGCGTTACTCGGCAAGCAATCGGCCCCGAATACCCGGCGGGTATTTTGGTCGCTCGAAGACCGGTGTAAAATCAAAACCACTCAGTTTGATAACCCCGGTAATATGTACAAAGCTGTGAGTTGGCGAAAAGGCAAAGAAGAATACACCGTAACCTGGGGTAGCCCCAAAGACAGTGTGCCCGACAGCTACGAGAAATTCTACAGTGCGTTCATGGCGACGATTCCGGCCAATATGCGCCTGAAAAAGTAAATGAGTACACCCGGTTCCGGCATCGGCTTCGGGTGCGAATTCCCCTGAGTACCCACCCCGTCACTACCACCAACTTTTATGAAACCTGTTTACCTCTCTTTTTTATGCCTTGCCGGTACCGCGGTGCTGGCACAACCCCCCTCGGCACAGCCGCCAACCGGAGGGTTCCGAATGAAGTACAAGACCGAGCGCCCGGTCGATAACCTGTCCCGGCGGATTGGGGCCGACGAAGTGCCGATCCCTGCATCGCGGGGCCGAAAGCAAGCATTGATGAGTAATCTGGCGGCACAGAAAGGCCTGCAACCCCTCCGGTTGCGGGTAGTTCGCGATGAGACAACGGGCTTGCCTATCTACATTGAAAACCGCGCTGTAGCTAAGCTGACACCCCGCAAACCCGGCGTGGGCGCGCCGTTGTCGGGGGCGCAGGCCCGTACGAGTGCGGTAGCTGTTACGTATCAGTTTCTGGATCAGGTGCGGGGACTGCTCAACATCGATAAACCCGCGTCGTCGTTTGAAATTCGGCAGACCGAAACCGATGCTCTGGGCCAAACCCACGTTCGGCTGACGCAGACGTATAAGGGTGTGCCGGTATTTGGAGCTGAGCTGGTAGCTCACCTGACCGAGGGTGTGGTGGGGCTACTCAACGGGCAGTACCAAACTGTGGCCGACGGCATCAATACCACCCCCAAACTCTCTATGAAACAGGCTGTAGCGCGGGCGCTGACGGATGTGGGTAAAACGGGTGTGGTTCGTACGTTTGGCAGCAACCTGCTAAATCTGGAGCAGGCTAAAGGCGATCTCTGCCTGTACCCGGTTGGGGCTACGCACCGCCTGGCCTACGAGCTGACCATCCGACCAAGTATGGTGCAGCGGTGGGCGTACTGGGTAGATGCCGAAACAGGCGAGGTACTCGACAAGGCCAACACCACCTGTAGTTTTGCCGGACCTATCAAAGCCACCGCCCGCGACCTCAATGGGATGTCGCGTACGTTCTCAACGTACCAGAAAACGGCTAATCAGCATTTCCTGATCGATGCGTCGCGCCCGATGTTTAACAATTCGGCATCGACCATTCCCGATAAAACGGTGGGTGGTCTGGTCACGGTCGATTCGCGCAATACCTATGGCGACAAGCAAACGTTCTGGCACATCAGCTCATCGAACAACACCGACTGGACACCCACGGCGGTGTCGGCCCACTACAATGCGGGATTAGCCTACGATTACTTCCGCAATACGCACGCCCGCAATTCGCTCAATGGCAAGGGCGGGACCATGATTTCGGTGGTCAACGTAGCTGACGAAGACGACGGCACGGCTATGGATAATGCCTACTGGAACGGTGAGTTTATTGCGTACGGTAACGGCAAAACATTCTTTAAACCGCTGGGTGGAAGCCTTGATGTCGCGGGGCATGAAATGACACATGGCGTAATCGAAAACTCGGCTAATCTGGTTTATAAAAACCAGTCGGGCGCTATCAACGAGTCTATGGCCGACGTGTTTGGCGTGATGATCGACCGTGACGACTGGACCTTAGGCGAGGAGATTATCAAATCGACCCGGTACACGCAGGGTGCGCTGCGGAGCCTGGCCAACCCCAATCAGGGTGGCAAAAATGACTACGGCTGGCAGCCTAAAACTATGGCCGAGTACCAGAATATGGCCGCCGACGATGATAACGGGGGTGTGCACGTCAACAGTGGTATTCCTAACTACGCGTTTTACCTGTTTGCAACCAGCGTGAGCAAAGAGAAGGCCGAAAAGGTGTATTACCGCGCCCTGACCAACTACCTTACCCGCACGTCGAAGTTCCTTGATCTGCGCTTGGCGGTCATCAAAGCGGCCTCCGACCTGCACGGGGCCAACAGTGCCGAGGTGGCCGCGGCCAAATCCGCGTTCGATAGGGTAGGAATTGTGGAGAGCACCCAAACCACCCCTGACCCCAAAACCGATATTCCCGTGGCGCAAGGGCAGGATCTGATGCTGCTCTACGGCACCGACCAAAAACTATACTCGACGGTGGTGGGTTCGGGTAAGTTTGATCTGAAAAGTAGCCTGGGCATGACGCATCGCCCCAGCGTGACCGACGATGGTAAGTATGCCTACTTTGTATCGCCCGATAAACGCATCCGGGCCGTTAACCTGACTGGCACGCCGACCGAAGCGGTTATTTCGAACGAGACTCGCTGGGATAACGTCGCTATTTCGAAGGATGGCACCAAACTGGCGGCCCTCTCGGCCGAGGCCGAACCCAAGGTCTACGTGTATAGTTTCGACCGGAAGGCCTGGAAAACATTCACCCTGTATAACCCCACCTACAGCGAAGGCATCACCAACGGCGACGTGCAGTATGCCGACTCGTTTGAGTGGGACCTGACGGGCGAAAACCTTATTTATGATGCCTACAACGAGCTGACCAACGCCGATGGTGACGATATCAGTTACTGGGATGTCGGGTTCATCAATGTCTGGGATAACAAGACGAAAAACTTTGCGTCGGGCGAGATCGAAAAGCTGTTTTCTAGCCTGGAAGACGGAGAAAGTATCGGTAATCCGTCGTACGCCAAAAACTCTTCCAACATCGTTGCTTTCGATTACTTCTATGAAGACGATGACGAGTACTACATTGTGGCCGCCGACGTAGATAAGGGCGAGCTCGAAGCCGTTTACGAAAACAATACCCTTGGCTTCCCGAGCTACTCGCGGCTCGATAACCGGCTGGTATTTACCGTTGAAACAAGCGCGGGTGTCGAAAATATAGCGGGTATTAATCTGGCTGCTGATAAAATTACCCCTTCGGGTTCGGTGCAGACCCTAGTCAACCGGGCTAAATGGCCGGTTTGGTACACGCAGGCGACGCGTACCATCCCGACCAAAACGGCCCAAACGATCTCGTTCAACAGCTTGCCCGACCGGTATGTCAGTGAGCCTGAGTTTACGCTGGCGGCTACCTCGTCGGCTGGGTTGGCAGTGCAATACTCGGTGCGGTCGGGGCCGGCCGAGCTCAATGGCAACAAAGTGCGCGTTACGGGACCTGGCACCGTGGTGATTCGGGCGTATCAGGACGGCAACAATCAGTTTTATGCCGCTACCCCCGTCGACCGCACGTTTACGGTGCTGGCCGTGCTCGGTCTCGAACCCGATTGGGCCACTGCCCTAAAACTGTACCCCAACCCCGCCCCGGCGCAGGTAATGGTGGAGGCTCCCCCGACCGTAATCATCGACCGGATCACGCTCAGCAGCCTCACCGGTGCGCAACTGATGGAGCAGCCCGTGCGGAGTCATCGGGCTACGCTTTTGGTGGCGCATTTGCCCAAAGGCGTTTACCTGTTGACTCTCGAAACGGCGAAAGGCGTTGTGAGTCGAAAGCTGGTAAAGGAATAACGAAACCGGGGGCGGCACTACATGGGTGTCGCTCCCGGTGTTTTTGGCCAATAGTGTGGGCGCAGCGGGGTTTAGATCGCGCCGATGACTCCCAAAACGAGATTACTTCGCTTGTTGCTTTAATGCCCCCGGTTCCAGCTCAAACGCAATCGGGAGAACATAACGCACATTGAGCGGCTTACCGTCCTGACTGCCCGGTTTCCATTTGGGCATCCGGCTGGTAACACGAATAGCTTCCTCATCGCACCCAAAGCCGATTCCCTTGATAACCTGCGCGTCGGCAATGCCACCGTCTTGCGTAACCACAAAGCTCATAAACACCCGGCCCTGAACATTAGCTCGTTGGGCTGCCGCCGGGTAGCGCAGGTTCTCCTGGATATACTTGTTGAGGCCATCTACTCCGCCGGGGAATTCAGGCTGTTGCTCGACAACCGTGAAAATCTCGCCTTTTATCTGAGTCAGTTTCAGGGATTGGTCCACCTTCTCCCGATTGTTAACCGCCTGATCAATTTCTTTCTCGACCTGCGTACACATGAGCAGTAGCCCGGCCAGTACCACCACAAACGGGTAACGCCAGAGGGCGTGGGGCGAGGAGTTTGGTTTGGTGAGCATCTGTACGCGTTGTTTGAGTTCGGAGAGATGAAAAAATGAGTTGGTGAGTTCGTAACCGGGTACGTTAGTGCTTGCCCGGTTCGGCTGGTTTGGTTTCATGTTTCTTGCCGGTTTTTGTGGTGACAATGACAACGCCGTGGGTGCCTTTCTCGCCATATATGGCGTACGCCGAAGAACCTTTCAATACATTAATTGACTCGATATCTTTGGGGTTGAGCTCACTCAGCCCTACCTCCGACTTTTGGTCTACGCCATCCACAATAAACAGGGGAGGTGGCGTGCCAAGCCCGGCCGAATTGCCACGAATCCGAATCTGGACAGGGCGATTGTTGGTATCACCGACTGCCATTCTACGTTGCCCCACAACCATATGCTCCTGAACAGCAATAATATCTTCTGCCTGCCCCTGTGTAGAAATTTGGTCCGTAGTTTGCCGAGACACCGGCTGTTTTTTGCCTGGAGCCAAAGCTGACTTTTGCGAGGCCGACCGCCCACTCTGTGGAGCTAATCGTATCAATAGCTCTCTCCCGGCTTGCGCCACTACTTCCTGTGTTGCGAACCCAGCAAAACTGACCACCAATCGGGTGCCCGGCTTCACATCAAGTGTAAACTGACCACTCCGGTCTGTAGTGGTGCCGTGTGTGGCATTGCGCACAATTACGTTGGCACCAGGTAGCGGTTTGTTATCCGGCCCCACCACGCGCCCTTTTATCGGAGCCGGCTTTTGCGTCTGAAATGGCTCCACGATCAAGTGTTCCACTTCTGGCCGAGCGGCTGTCAGCGCCAGCGTAACCAATGTAACCGGCAGTACGAGCGCATACTTGCCCAACGCCCAGCGGTTGGTGGCCCGTCGTTGGAGCATCCGAAGTCTGGGTACCAGCAATGAGGGTTTGAAGAACGAGTTAGCAAGCACTTCGGGGCCATCGCCGAGGGCGTAGGTTACCAGATACCGCGCATAATCGGCCCGGTGAGTAGCTGAAGCGCCCGCGTCGGCCAAAAACTCGTGTACCTGCCGGATAGACGCCCGATACGCCAGCAACACCGGGTTATACCAGAACAAGGCCTGCAGGAACTCGAAAAAGAGCACGTCGACACTATGCCATTGCCGAATATGCACCAGTTCGTGGGTCCGAACGGCCTCTGCCTGCCGGTCGGCGGGACTGAGTATCATGTACCCGAAAAACGAGAACGTAGGTGTTTGCGGATCTGCTGGATGCACCAGCGTAAAGCCATGTAGTGGCTGCTGCGGCTGCTGACGGATGTAGCCGAGTAACCGCGTTGTACGCCAAATGAGCCGGATCAATAACCCCAGTGCTATCAGCCCGTAAGCCCCCCAGCCCAGTAGGGCCCAATCGGGACCGGAGGAGGTTGCCTCAGCCTGAACGAGCGTCAGGGTGGGTAGTTGAACTGGTGTAGCTGGCAGTGCCGCCACGGTCTCGGTGGGTAGCTCTACTAACGGCAAAATGAGCGAAAGCCCGGCCGAAACCAGCAGATAAGCCCGGTTGAGACCGAAGAACGTGTGCCGCCGGAGAAGCAGGTAGTAGCACCCGTACAGCAAGAACAGGTACAGATTGGCCCGCAGGAGGTAATCGAGGAGGGTCATGGTGTGTTTTTGTTTTGGTTTAGGAGCCGGATGATTTCATCGGCTTCGTTCAGGCTCAGGTTTTTCTCTTTCACAAAAAACGATACCAGCTTTTTGAGCGAGTTGTCGAAGTAGTTGCTCATGAGCTGTTCGGTCTGGAAACGCCGATACTGCTCTTCGGTGATGAGGGCGTAGTATTCGTGCGTTTTGCCGTATGCAGTGTAGCCCACTAGCCCTTTCTTTTCCAGAATCCGAATAATCGTCGAAACCGTGTTGTAGGCAGGCTTGGGCTCGGGGAGTTGCGCCAGCACATCCTTTACAAACGCGCGGTCCAGCTGCCAGAGCACCCGCATAATCTCCTCTTCCGCTTTGGTGAGTTCACGTACTTCCATGCCGATTGTCAATGAGTTACGAATATATAACGTAGTTCTTAGTTTTAAAACTAATTATTTAGTTATTTGTTCCAAAATTTTTTAACCAAATTTTATCTATACCATCAAGCAAGTAGATTGGTAATTAATGGGCCTGCTTTTATATTCACAGAATATTTTATGCTAACCCGACCGACATAGGTTAGTAACCGTAACGTACTCCATGAAGCAGGTTATTGCCGTTTGCCTGATTACTTTATTTGTTCAGTTAGCCGGGGTAGTGTCGGGGCAGGCCCTCACTCCCTCCGAAGCACGGGAAGATATTGAGTTTCTGAAGCGTCGGCTCGATCAGCTGCATCCGGCTATAGGGCACTATACGCCCCGCGCCCGCTACGAACGCCTGTACGACTCGCTCTACAATGGGCTAAATACGTCGGTCGACTACCTCCGCTTTTTTCGGCATGTGAGCCCGCTTGTGAGTGCGCTCAAAGACGGCCATACCAACCTGAATCACCGACGGTCGTATATCGACAAACATACCCGCTATTTTCCGTTTTTTATCCGCGATGCCGGTGCTGGGTATTTCGTAACCCACAATGTCTCGGCCGATACGACCCTCCGACGCGGCACCGAACTGCTCACTATTGACGGACGCACGGTGGCGAGTATTCACCAGGAATTGATGGAAAACGACCGGTCTGGTTCCGATGGCGATAATCTCACCGGTCGGCGGCAGTGGAGTTTGCACCAGTTTGCCGATTACTACGCGGCCTGGTTTCCGGCCGTCGATTCGCTCACTATTACCTATCGGTTGGCCAACGATCCACTAAGGCTCATTCGGCAGACCCGGATTCCGTGCGTGACGCTTCAGCAATTTCGGGCTACCATGCAGAAGCGGTACAGCCACGAAACCGAGTATCATAGCAATCTGTCGGTGCGGGTGGTAGACACCTTGTCGCGAACGGCCGTTCTGCGGGTTTCTACGTTTATGGGCTCGAAACGGCACGACCCCTTTCAGCTGGCTTACAAACGTCGGTTGAAAAAGGCATTCCGTCAGATTCAGGACCAGAATATAGAAAACCTCGTGGTCGACTTACAGCATAATGGTGGGGGTATGGTGCTCAACTCGGCGCGGTTGCTGCAATATTGGATGCCCGAAAAGTTTACGATCATGCAGCGTGAGCAACTTAAAAAAGCGGCCCGGGCCGAGTTGGTGACTCGCTGGAATCCGTTTTCGGCGCTCCAGTTTTCGATGCAGTACAAATCCGACGGGCGGGGGGGCTTTTCGAGCCGTTCGCACAAGCGGCAATTCCGTCCCCGGCGCACGCTGGCTTACAAAGGCAATCTGTATTTTCTGATGAACGGGGCCTCGTTTTCGGCAGCTACGTCGGTGTTAGCAAAGTCGTTGGATGCGGGTGTGGGCACGTTTGTGGGTGAAGCGTGCGGGGGCGCGTACTGGGGCGATTTTGCGGGTCATTTCAAAACCGTAACCCTGCCCAACTCGCGCATTCAGGTGCGCATTCCGCTCAAGAAACTGACCCATGCCGTCGACCTGGAGCGGGCCAACGGCTTTACCGTAGAACCCGATTATACGGTTGGCCGCACCTACGACGACCTGCTGGATAACCGCGATTACACGCTTACCAAAACGCTTGAATTGATTCGCCGTGGTTTTGTGGCCCGTAAGCCGATGGTGGTGCGGCCGTTGCAAGCTTCGCGTTGATTGCGTACTTTTATCCTGTGTATTGTATCGTAGACGTTGAAACGACCGGGGGCGTGAAGGGGCCCAGTCGGATTACTGAAATCGCCATGTTTCGCCACAACGGCCATGAGGTTGTTGATGCCTTTCATACCTTACTGAACCCCGACTGCCCCATTCCGCCGTTTATTCAACACCTCACGGGTATAAACCATCAGATGGTTGCCGAGGCTCCGCGCTTCGAGGAGGTGGCCCACGAGGTGATTCGGATGTCGCAAGGGGCCATTTTTGTGGCACATAACGTCGCGTTCGATTTCAACTTTGTCAAGAAAGAGCTGGAGTGGTTAGATCACCCGTTTTTCCGCCGGACACTCTGCACCGTTCGCACCAGTCGGAAAATATTCCCCGGCCTGCCTTCGTACAGCCTGGGCAAGCTGTGTAATTCACTCGAAATTCCGCTCGACAACCGGCACCGCGCTCACGGCGATGCGGCCGCGACCGTGCAGCTTTTTGAACGGCTCATGGCCAACGACCGGCACAGCCTGATTCCGCGTCCGGCTACCCTGCTCTGACCCGGCAAAAAGCCCTTGGCAACAGTTGCCCAGCCCGACGAGTTGTATGGCTGAATCAACCGTCACGTTATGGAAACAAATCCGACAGCCGGGCTATCGCCCGCCGGAGAGCTTTTACCCGATATTGGGCTGGGTGTTATTGGCATGGGGGGCTTCGGGTTGTTTGCCGTCCAGCAGTTTATGCAAACCCCAAACGTTAAACTGGTGGCCATTGCGGGCTCCAAGCGCGAGGAAGCCAAAGCCGCAGCCCGTCGCTTTGGGGCCGAACACCTCGACTCGCTGGATGAGCTGCTCAGCCATCCCGACATTAACCTAATCTATATTGCTACGCCCCCGTTTCTGCATTTCGAGCAGGCTATGCGCGCACTCGATGCGGGTAAGCACGTCATTTGCGAGAAACCCCTCGCCATGAACCCGGAGCAAGGGCGGCTTATGCTCGAGAAAGCGGCTCAGAAAGGGTTGCTGATGGTAACAAACCTGATGCAGCGTTACAACCCTATGTTCGAACGGGTGAAACGGCTGATTGACCTGAATCTGTTGGGCGAGGTGCTGCATGGTTACTTCGAAAATTACGCGGGCGACGAAGGCCTCTCGCCCGAACACTGGTTCTGGGACCGCAGCAAAAGTGGGGGTATTTTCGTGGAGCATGGTGTCCACTTTTTCGATATGTTCAGCGGGTGGCTCGGCCAGGGCAACGTGCTATCAGCGCAGGTGACCAAACGGCCGAATAGCGCAGATATTGAAGATCAGGTGAGTTGTACGGTTGCTTATGGCGACGAGCAGACCGGGTTGAAAACGGTCAATTTTTACCACGGCTTCACCCAAACCGGCCGCATGGACCGGCAGGAAATGCGTATTTTATTCGAACGGGGCGACATTACGCTGTATGAGTGGGTGCCAACCCGGCTGGTGTTGCGGGCGGTGGTCGATGAAGAAACGACCCGTGAGCTCATGACCTTGTTTCCGGGGGCACAGTTGAATGTAACGGCCAACTTCGGCGGAAAAGACCGGGTATTGCGCGGGCGACACAAAGAATTTGAAGCCTACCAGCAGATTGAACTCCGCTATGGTTTCGGCGATGATAAACTGCACCTGTACAGCGAATTGCTCCGGCTCATGTTCCGCGATCAGGTGAGCGCGGTCTACTTTCCCGATACGCACCGCAAAATCACGAACGAAAACGGCCTCGACTCGCTCATCGTAGCCGCCGAAGCCGACCGCCTTGCACGGAGGGATTTTATGGTTTAGCGTTTATGGCGGCCGGCGCTCCAGTTTTTAGTGTAACGTGCATTTGAATAATAGCTGACGCATAGGCCTTCGACAGGCTCAGGCTGACTGGCGGCTCTCAAGTTTAGAGTCAGCCCGGACCGCGTGCGGTTGAGCTTGTCGAAGGCCCATGCGTCAGCGACCATCTTTAAAATACAGATTAGCGTGATTGCTTTTCATAATTCACGTTGAAATAGAGATAGGTAGCGTCTGATGCTGGCCCAACCAAAAACCGGAGCGCCGGCCGCCATAAACCTAAAAACGGTTGCTGCATCGGGCTTTGCCCGACGCAGCAACCGTTTTTTATAGAACATCTGAGTGAGCAACAGGCTCACCCGTTTGTTATTCGAAGTAGTTCAGTACGCGGTGGCCGCTCTTCTCAAGCAGCTGATCTTTGCGGAACAGGGCCACGTCAGCGTGAACCATGTCCTGTACCAGCGCCTTCAGGTCGTACTTAGGCTTCCAGTTCAGTTTGGTCATCGCCTTGGTGGGATCGCCCAGGAGCAGGTCTACTTCCGTCGGGCGGAAATAGCGCTCGTCGATAGCAACAACCTCCTGACCTACCGCTACCGGGAAGTCGGGGTTGCTGGAGCTAACTACTACACCACGCTCGTTCACGCCTTCGCCTTCAAATGCAACCTCAACGCCAATTTCGGCAAACGCCATCTTCACGAAATCGCGGATGTGGGTAGTTTGGCCGGTGGCAATCACAAAATCTTCGGGCTTCTCCTGTTGCAGAATAAGCCACATAGCCTCTACATAATCTTTGGCATGGCCCCAGTCGCGTTGTGCGTCGAGGTTACCAAGGAATACCTTGTCTTGCAGGCCCAGACCGATACGGGCTACAGCGCGCGTGATCTTCCGGGTTACAAACGTTTCACCCCGCAGTGGCGACTCGTGGTTGAACAGAATCCCGTTGCAGGCGTACATGTTGTACGCTTCGCGGTAGTTAACCGTGATCCAGTAGCCATACAGCTTGGCAACGGCATACGGCGAGCGTGGGTAGAACGGCGTCAGCTCCGACTGAGCGTGGCCCTGCACCCCACCATACAGCTCCGACGTTGAAGCCTGATAAATGCGCGTTTTGTCCGTCATACCCAACAGCCGAACGGCCTCCAGAATCCGCAGCGTACCGATACCGTCGACCTGAGCCGTGTACTCGGGCTCGTCGAAGCTCACGCGCACGTGCGACATGGCACCGAGGTTGTAGATCTCGTCGGGTTGTACTTCCTGAATAATCCGGATGATATTCGTAGAGTCGGCCAGGTCACCGTAATGCAGGTGGAACCGAACGTTGGTCTCGTGGGGGTCTTCGTAAATGTGATCAATACGTTGCGTATTGAACATCGAGCTCCGGCGCTTAATACCGTGCACTTCGTAACCTTTTTCCAGCAGCAGTTCGGCCAGATAGGCGCCGTCTTGCCCTGTGATACCTGTAATTAACGCTTTCTTCATACGTGTATAGGACGCTGAAATCCTTTTTGGTACTAATTCAAGATTGCCGGGACGAAAGTAAGGCTAAAAAATGAAATTTCTAACATTTATTTTATCGATAGGCTTCGTCGGACATCAATTTTGTCGGGTTGAAGCATAGCCGAGGGCATCATCTGTTTGATTTGGCCAAAATACCGTTCGGCATCCATCCGTCGGATAAAGTCACCAATTTTAAGTTTATACGTTGGTTGATTGTAACTTAAGTAGGCCGTAAGCTCGGGAAAGCTCTGATAAACCTGAAGTTTGGCGGCCTCGGCCTGTTGACGCTCATTACCTACATACACTTGAATTCGGTAGCCCGATGCGTAGCGTAACGAACGGTTTTTATCCGCAATCGATGTCAATTGCTCGTCGACTTTACGATTGATGTGTAAAGCCTCCGCCGAACCAACATTAGTAATTTTCCGGGATTCGGCTGATGCCGACCCTGTACTGCTGGCCGAGCCGGTTTTGGTGGTCGCCCCCGGCCGGGTGCCCATGTTGTTGTACACGGGCCGAGCCTCCGATAAATCTTCGTTGTAGGCGTTATAATCGCCGGTACGGTTCGAAGAGGGCAGCGTTTTGGGAGCACAGGCCGTGAACAAAAACACCATCAGGCTGACCAAAAGGGCTGAAAACGATTTCATGTGTGTGTTTTAAGCAGATTGCAAACTTACAGAATATTTTGATGGTCAGGATTGTCGGCCTCCGAAACCGCCCAAACGGTCAAGCCATCCGCTTTTTCGTTACTTTTGCGACCTATCGTATCGACTGATTGCGTATGCTGAACGTTCAAAGTAACGTTTCTCTGAAACCCTACAATACATTTGGTATTCATGCCAATGCCCGTTACTGGGCCGAAATTCAGGACCCGGCCGATTTTCAAACGCTGCTGCACCTAAACGAGTACGTCGCCGTGCCGAAGTTGATTTTGGGCGGAGGGAGCAACCTGCTGCTGACGGGCGACTTTGAGGGCATGGTCATTCGGATGAATATTCAGGGCATTGAACTGGTGCGTCAGGATGAGCGCCACTACTGGGTCAAAGCCGGGGCGGGGGTCAACTGGCACGAGTTTGTGATGTACTGCGTGAAGCGCGGGTACGCGGGGCTCGAAAATCTGTCGTTGATTCCGGGCACGGTGGGAGCCGCACCCATGCAAAATATTGGGGCCTATGGCGTTGAGATTGAGCAGGTGTTTGAGTCGTTGGAAGCGCTGAACCGGCAAACGGGCGAGATCCGCACGTTTACCCATGCCGAGTGCCAGTTTGGTTATCGTGAGAGCGTGTTCAAGCACGACTTGAAAGATCAATACATTATTACGAGCGTTACGTTTCAGCTTGATAAAACGCCCACGTTTCATACCTCCTACGGTGCCATTGCCGAAACGCTGGCCGAGATGGGCGTTACCGATGAGACACTGTCAATCAAGGCGGTGTCTGACGCGGTAATTCGGATTCGGCGAAGCAAACTGCCCGACCCGGCCGAAATTGGCAATGCGGGCAGCTTTTTCAAAAATCCCGAAATCCCGAAAGAACAGTTTGAAGCATTGCGCGTGGAGTGGCCGGATATGCCGGGCTATCCTCTGGCCGATACCAATCGGGTAAAGGTGCCCGCTGGCTGGCTTATTGAGCGGTGCGGCTGGAAAGGGCACCGCACTGGCGACGCGGGCGTACATGCGCGGCAGGCGCTGGTGCTGGTTAACTACGGCAAAGCCACCGGCCACGAAATTCTGGCCCTGGCGCATGAGGTGCAGCGTTCGGTAGGTGAAAAATTTGGCATAACCATCAACCCCGAGGTAAACCTGGTGTGAATAGAAACCTCAGGCAAGACTTGCCTGAGCCGAATGAGTTGCCACATAACCAAAACAGGAGGGGGCTACTGGTATTTCAGCGGCCCCCTCCTGTGTATATATCCGTTACCGCGCCGACTGCATAGCCGGGGCTTTGGCCGGGATTCGGGCGTCGCGCATGGCGGTATTGTACACAAAAGCGGCTACTACGGTAGCGGCCTGTTTCAGGTCGTCGGGCTGGAGGTGGTCGTACGTATCCATGTTGGTGTGGTGCGTGCGGGTGTCGTACTCAATCCGGTCCTGAATAAAGCCGAACCCGTTCAGGCCGGCCCGATCAAACGAAACGTGATCGGTACCGCCACTGCTGCGGGGAGCAACGGTAGTAGCGCCCAAATCATGAAAAGGCTTGAGCCACTCGGCGAAGATAGGCCCGGCCGCGTCGTTACCCTGTAGGTAAATGCCACGGATTTTTCCGGTACCGTTGTCTACGTTGTAGTACGCAACCAGGTTTTCGCCCTCGCGGGTGAGTTTGTTCGTTCCCGAGCTGACCAGTTTGTTGGTCACGTAGTTTTTGGAGCCGTGCAACCCTTGTTCTTCGCCACTCCAGAGGGCAATCCGAATAGTCCGGCGGGGTTTTAGGCCGGCCGTGTTCAGAATCCGAACGGCTTCCATCATCACGGCGCTGCCTGCTGCATTGTCGGTAGCGCCGGTGGCGGCATGCCAGGAGTCGAGGTGGGCACCCAGCATCACAACTTCATCTTTTAGTTTGGGGTCAGTGCCGGGGATTTCGGCCAGTACGTTATAGCCCTTGATATCGTCGGTGTAAAACTTCGTTTTTACGTCGAGTTCAAGTTTGACCGGCACGTTGGCTTTCATGAGCCGACAAAGCATCAGGTAGTCTTCCACCGAAATAGACAGATCGGCGAGGTCGTCGGGGGTAGAGCCAAGGGCCGCGTTGGCGTAGTCGCCACTCACAAACAGGGTTCCATCTTTGCTGGTCTGGGTAGTGTTCAGAATTCCGACGGCTCCTTCCTGCTTGGCCAGTTTGCGCATTTTCTGGTTGAATGCGTTGCGGGTACGCATGCTCTGAATCAGGCTGCGGTACGACGAATCTTGCCCCGAACGCTGGCGGGCCGGGCTGCTTTCGGCGGCCATTTTGGCCAGGGCCTCATCGGTAAACCGGTCGGCGTCGGGTCGGAACGATGGCGTCACTTTGTACGATTGGTCGATCAGGATAACCTTGTTACGGAGCTTACTACGGTAACTCTCCAGAGCGGTGGTGTCGGAGTCGCTGATAAACAGGATTTCGGCGGTTTGTAGCTTGGCTGTACTACCGCTCCAGGCACGAGGTACCGCAATAATCGACTTGTAGTAGGGAGCGGTCATGGCCAGGTAGCACCGCTCTACGCCCCAACCTTTACCCCAGTCGCCCCAGGGTTCGAGCCGGGCATTTTTGAGGCCCCACCCGGTCAGCTTGTCTTTGGTCCAGTTGGCGGCTTTCATGAAACCGGGGCCTTGTAAGCGGGGGCCGTTGACGTCGGTCAGGTAAAAGGCCGTTTCCATCACCTGCGAGCGCTGCAAGCCTTCGTCCCGGATTTTCTGGATGGCGGCCTGATCAATTTTATCGGTTTGTGCGTGTCCTGACAAAGACGTGGCCACGGCTAGTCCGGCTAGCCAAAGGTTGTTTTTCATGCGGTCGACCTATTTAGGGGGTTTGTGCACAAAATAAGCATTAACTCTATCCGAAATGCTCCTTTACAAGCAGTAAGCCTGAAGATGCTCTGGACTGCAAGGCGTTAGCTTGACTGTCAGCCGAAAATTCTTCAGATTCGAACTTCCTAAACCCCCTGATCTGCCGTACCCTATGATTGCACAAGCTGCTCCTGCTGTCAAGCAAACCGAACGCTTCCTCTCGCTGGATGTATTTCGGGGCGTGGTGATGGTGTTTCTGATGACCGAGGCCACCCTCGAATTGCCCAAACTGGCCCAATTTTACCCCGATAGCGCGTTCTGGCAATTTATCGGCTACCAGACCTCGCACGAACTCTGGATCGGGTGCCGGGCCTGGGACCTCATTCAGCCCTCGTTTATGTTTATGGTGGGTGTAGCCGTTCCGTTTTCGATTGCCTCCCGGTTGGCCAAAGGCGCTCCAATGAGCGAACTGTGGGCGCATACCTGGCGACGTACCGCCATTCTGATTCTGCTTGGAATTTTTCTGCGGTCGATGGGCCGCGATCAGACGTATTTCACCTTCGAAGATGTCATTACCCAGATTGGGCTCGGATACCCGCTGCTGTTCTGGCTCGCGTTACAGTCGGAGCGGGTGCAGTGGGTAGCCCTGACCGTGATTCTGGTTGGCTACTGGGCCTTATTTGCTTTCTATCCGCTGGCTAATGCCCAGTTGCTGACCGAATACGGCGTGGTGGAGGGCAGCAAATACGAGCCGCTGACCGGTTTTATGGCCCACTGGAATATCCATGTGAACCCGGCCAATTATTTCGATCAGTGGTTTTTGAACCTCTTTCCCCGTGCCAAGCCGTTTATCATCAACCGGGGTGGTTACCATACCCTGAGTTTTATTCCGTCGCTGGCTACGATGCTGATGGGCTTGCGGGCGGGGCAGTTGCTTCAGAGTAATCGGGACTTAAACACCAAAATTCGGACGTTGCTGATCTGGGGCGTGGGCGCTGTGGTGCTGGGATTGGTGTTGCACTACGCATCAGTCTGCCCGATTGTTAAGCGCATCTGGACTCCCACCTGGACCCTGTTCAGCGGTGGGCTGGTGTTGCTCATGCTAGCCTTTTTTGTGTGGCTGATTGAAAGCCGACAGTGGAAAAAAGGCAATTTCTGGTTTGTGGTGGTCGGAGCCAACTCGATGGCTGCCTACCTGACCCATTGGACAATTCACGGCTGGATGGTCGACAACGTCCGGACGCACGTTGGCCCGGTTATCGGTGGTCTTTCGGCGGGCGTACAACATGCCATTGTGGGTGGCCTGGCTTTCTGGGCGGCCTGGTATCTGATGGTTTGGCTCTACCGGCGTAAGCTCTTCGTCCGAATCTAACCGTTTTTTTATTCCTCAACGTTTCACAAATCGGGTGGCCCGTACCCGTGGGCCGTCGATAACCTGAATCATGTAATGCCCCGGCGGAAAGTTCCGCACCGGAATGGTCGCTTCGTAAAGCCCGTCGCGGAAGGTAAGCGGTGTTTCGGGCAGCAGCAAAAGGCCGTTCAGGCTGTAGACCAACGCAATGGGGCGCTCCGACGTTTTACGGTTGTATTGCACTGTGACCTGCTCCGATGCCGGGTTGGGCATCACCAGCAACATGCTGTCGGCGGGGACCGTACTAAACAGGGAATCAGCTTGTGCCATCGACGACCGTACCTTACGCGGGTTGAGCAAGGCCGTGCAATTTTGCTGGCTGATGCGCAGACGATACAGTCCCGGCTGGTTTACCAGCCACGACGAGCCGGTTGCCTGCGCAATGGGAACATCGTCGCGGAACCATTGGTACGTATAATCTGAATTAGCGGGGACCTGTAACCGCACCGACGACCCACTGGGCAGAGTAATGTCGCTGTCGGTGGGCAGTATTTCGGTCTGCGGTTTCGCGGTCGACTCAACAACCGTGGCCGGGCTTTGTACCGAACAGCCGTTCAGGCTCATCTTTACGGCGTAGCTACCCGGTACGCTTGCCTGATAGCGCATCGCTGTTCCCCGGCTAATCATCTGGCCATCGCGGAACCACTCGTAGGTGGCCCCCGGCTCACCTGTGGCTGTCAGCTGAACACTCGGGCGGGCTGTGCAAAGGAGTTGACTGGACGTTGGCGTGAGCAAGGTTCGGTCGGCCAGAGCCTGCACCAGAATAGGGCGGCTGGTACCGCTACACCCGTTATGATCCGTAACCCGAACGGCGTACGAGCCGGGGGTCGCTACCACATACGATGCACTGTTAGCGTCGGCCACGGGGATGCCATTGCGGAGCCATTCGTAGCGGGTTGCTGTAGCGAGGGTTTTCGAATTGACAAACTGAGCCTGCCCAACTGAAAGCAGCAGTGGTCGACCGGGGCAAAGAGTGGTGTCGGCGTTGGGAGACATCGACACCTGAAGCGGGCATTCAAGTCGGCGGAGGCCGCTCACAACTACCGAAAAAGGTTGCGCCCCATACCGGAGCTCGCCTTTGTGGCTTACCCGAATGGTGTACGTACGGCCCGGCACAGGGTCCTGAATCACCACCTGTTCCACATTATCCCGAATATTGTCGCCCGGCACGGCTACCTGCTCGGGGCGGTTTGGGTTCAGTGTCCAGGGGTTGGCTATAAGGCCCTTGTCGTCGGTAATACGCGCATCCAGATCGTTAATTAGCTTGGGTACCCGGCTGTTTACGTAGCGCGGATTTAACGGCGTGGGGGTGCTTTCGGGATCGGTCCAGGCAATGGTCACCACCAGCGGTTCGTTGCCCTGGGCCACTACTGATTGTAGGTAAGTGGTTCCCTGCCGGAGCGAGGCCTCCTGTAGCTGATGGGCTCCGTTGTTGTTCAGAATGACCTGAGCCGCTTCGTACACATTGAGCAATCCCCAGCCTTGTCGGTAGTCGGGTGGGGGTAGGGCCGTTTGGCCGTTTGGCTTCGGGCGGGTGGCTGTGTGCAGGGCGAGGGCGCGCAGCGTGGCCGACCGCATAAACTGACCGGGTCTTAGTTGGGAGTATAACTCCTGCAACAACAGCAAAGACCCCGTTACGTTGGCCGAGGCCATCGAGGTACCCAGCAGGCTTCCATAACTAGCTGTTCCCGACGATAGGGTGGACAGAATGGGTGTGCCAACACCCAGTAAATCGGGTTTGATGCGGCCATCGTCGGTAGGCCCCCAGCCGCTGTACGACGAAACCGTAATACGACTCAAGTCGGCGCTAACATCGGCCGCACCTACTGTCAGGACGTTTTTTGCAGTAGCTTCGGCCGCAATCACGTCGTAGCTATCGTTGCGCAGGCGAGGTAGGGTACTTTTTTCGTCGGTATTGCGCAGGAAATAGGGGGTATTGGCCGGTGGACCGGTTTCGGCCCGTTTGTTGTCGGCCGACCGCACCACCAGATAATAAGGGTTGCTGTACGCAATGCGGTCAATATCGACTGCTTTGGCGTTGTAGAAGCCAAACAGATACTCCTCGGTCGCGCTCATGGCCGTATTGCCCCACCATTCCCACTTGAGGCTAGCGTCGTTACCGGGTCGGTCGGGGTTGTACACCCAGCCTACAACCGGGCCGTAGGCGTGGTTGGAGAGCAACAGGTCTTTGGCGGCCGAAGCCATCTCGATGATATCGTCGTCGTAATCCCAGATTTTGAGCGAAGCACCGAAGGCCATGCCTTTGGCTGCTGGGTTAATTCCCTGCGCAATGAGCGTACCCGCTAAATGGGTGGTATGGTCGCTCAATTCGCCCTGCTGATTCATGTACTGAATCCGGGAGTTGTTGCCGCCAAATTCGCGGTGCTGGGCAAGAGCCCGACCGCCATCCCACATACCCATCCGGCCGGTCAACAGCGGGCTACTTCCCGATAGAGCGAGCCCGGCGGTCCCCTTGCTGTAGAGAGTTGCCGTTTGGGTGAGCAGGCTGGCGTGGGTGTTGTGGGTTCGGTAGTAGATCGGATGCCCCAGAGAATCAACGTCCTGTAGGCTAAACCGCTGTCCGTTGGAATAATTTTTGTGGATAGGCCAACCCAACTGCCGGGCCAGCCGATGCGCTCGTTGGGTGCGTTGGGCGTACCGCTCCGATAGCTCGTTGAGCGATACTGCAGGGGCAGTTGGAGAGGGCGCTTGAGCCTGCCCCCATAGGCTCAGCAATACCCACCAGCCAGTGGCTAACCAACACACATACAGACTGATTGTGTGTTGGTTAGCCACTGGAAGCCGGTATGTAGAGCGACGTAGTTTTGTATCAGATGGGTTGGGGGTCACAGTTTAGTGATACGGACAACGGCTGTTTTTCCGCCGTCGCTACCCAATATCACCACAAAAAATGTACCGCCCGCCTGATTGCCTAAATCCAGATCGGCCGCAAAAAAATTGGCCTCTCGTTGCATTACTTTTTCGGCTACTGTCTGGCCGGTAGCCGTTACGAGCCGGGCTGTGGGTAGCTGCTGCCGGGGCTGAATGGGAAGCCGAACCGTGACCCGCTGCGTAGTGGGGTTGGGGAAGGCTTCGATGCCCGTAGCGAGCGGGTCATCCGTGGCCAGAATTGTAACGAGCACCTCGTTGGAAACTACCTCTCCACAGCCGTTCACATTGCCCCGAACCGCGTACCGGCCCGTTTGGGTAGCCGTTAGCGTTTGGCTGGTAGCCCCTGTAATCGGAATACCGTTGAGGAGCCACTGGTTGCTGATGGTGGCGTCGGAACGGAGCACAAGCCCGTCGAGCTGAACGGTGGGTGCCTGCGACTCCCGGAGGTTCACCTGAATACTGCTCGAACTGGTGGGTACGCAATTGTTGGCTACCCGCACCGAGTAAGCGCCCTCGCCCGTGGCCCGGAAGGTGGCGCTCGTAGCTCCATTAACGGGTTGTCCGTTGACCAGCCACTGGTACGTCAGCACACCGGTTGCAGTAGCCTGCAACGTAACCCCGGCACCCCGGCAAATAGTGGTGGAGCCATCGGCGGTGAGGTTCACAACGGGGAGTTGCCCCGTTGACGTGGTCACGGCTACCCGCGCCGGGGCCGGGCAGTCGAGCGAGCGCACCCGGAGGTTGTACAGGTAATACCAGGCATTGGTGAGCGTATCGGTTTGGCCCGTAGAGGCATTGTCGAACAACGACCCCCGGATGCTGACGATGGGCTCGCCCGAGGCCGTCCGAATCTGGTACGGGAAGCCCGCAACGCCCACATTACTCCGAAATATGGACACCCCGCCTTCGTACCCAATTGTGATTCGGTAGTCGCCTGCCTGCGGAATCCGCAGGTTGAGCGGGTACTCGGCACCGGTATCGTTTGGGTCGTCGACCAATTGGCCGCTGGCGTTGAGGGCGGTTAGGCTCGGGTTGCGGGTAGCCGTGACGTCGAGCGATACAGTCGACACGGCTACATCGTCGGACAGTCGCCGAACGGTAAACGTCAGCCGACCAGGAGCCGCCGTGTAAATCCGGGCGCTTTCGAGCAGAACAGGTACGCGGGTACTGATGAGGGGTGCCGGGCCAAAGTTACCGCTGTAGCTACCCCCGTTGAAGGCTGTTTTGGCAACCGGGCCAAGTTGTGCGTTTAGGCTGTTGACATCCACATAGTACACATTTTGGCGCTGGCGGGTCTGGGCAATGTTGTTTACTGCTAACAGGTTACCGCCCGTTGGGGCACTGTACCAGAATGCCGTACCCGCGCTGTTGTTACGCAGGGCCACGGTGGTATCGGTGCCGCAGACCGAAGCCGTAAACGCCGATACCGAGAGGGGGGCACCGGTGGTTATGGTGCGAGTTTCGGTCACGAGGTTGTTGATCGGATTCTGGTCGACAGTGAGCGAGGTGGTAGCCGTGATCCGGTAGCTTGCCGAGTTGCCTGTGCCCGGAAAAGACCGGAATGGTATGTTGAGCAGACTCTCACGGAAACCGGACAGTACGGGTAAGGTGGCCTGTGCCGTAACGCTGCTGCCGGTAGCCGGGTCGGTCACGGTGACGTCGACAGGTACGTTTCGTTGGGTTTGCGACCCGAAGTTGCGCACCCGTACCGTAACCGATGGGGTACTATTAGAAGGGCAGTAGCTGGCGTCGGGTGTGACAATACCTGCCACGCCTACATCATTGACCGAGCGAATAATCCGAAGCAGATAATCCTGCGTTTCGCCCCGGCTGTAGCTGCCGCAGGGAGCAATAGTGCCGAAGGAGCCGATTTCACTCATAACAACGCGTACCCGTACCAGTTGGTCGAGACTGACCGATGGAGGCACTTGTAGCGTAGTGGCAAACGTACCCGTGTTGCTGAATATGTCTGATGTAGTCAGTGTATCGCCGGGGTCGGTAAACAGGCCGTTGTTATTCCAGTCGGCAAAAACCCGTACGGCTGCCACGCGGGCAACGGTGCCATTGCAGGTCCCAGCCGTTACTGAAAACGGCAGCGTTTGCCCTACTTGAACGGGGAGGCTGGTTTGGGTAAAATCCGAATACGACACGCAGCTTCCCGATGCGGTTCGGCTGAGTGTGCCTAGCTGAATGCCCTTAATCTGAAGTCCGTTGTCAGTTGAACCCGATGCGCAGTAGGCGGTTCCGCCTACGCCCGATGCCAGCAGGGCGTAATCTTGCTTACCATTGACGAGCGAGCTTTTGTGCGTTACCGTGATGGTGTACGACTGCCCCGGCACGGTATTTTGCACCACCACCTGCTCCACATTATCGCGGATATTATCACCCGTGGTGGCGGCTTGCGCCGGGCTGTCGGGGTTGAGCACCCACGGCAACGACGTTTGCCGACCGTCGGCGGTGGTGATGCGTAAATCGAGGTCGTTAACGAGCTTGGGCGTCCGGCTGTTGACATTAGCGGCCGTGAGGGTGGTAGCCGTCGCTTCGGGGTCGTGCCAGACAATGGTCACTGTGAGCGGCCCGCGCCCAGAGGCTACCACCGGTAAGCTGTAGGTTTGGTTGGGCAACAGGCTTTGCTCGCTCAGCAGGTGATTCTGGTCGGTATTGAGTAGCACCTGCGCGGCCCGCGCCGTGTTGAGTAACCCCCAGCCGAAGCGGTAGTCGGGGCCGGGGGCATCGCCCGCTTCGCTGGCGGTATGCAGCACCAGTCCTTTGAGGGTCGAGGCCCGCATAAACTCTCCTTTGTTGCGGCTGGCGTATAACTCCTGCAACAGCAACAGCGACCCGGTGGCATTGGGGGCCGACATGGAGGTGCCGCTCAGTACGGCATAGGCGCTGTCGTTACGGGAACTGTTCGACAGAATATCGACCCCTACGGCCGCAATGTCGGGTTTGATGCGCCCGTCGTCGGTGGGTCCCCAACTGCTGAAACTCGCAATCTGCACGTCTGACGGAATGTTGTAATCACCCAGAATATTCGAAACGGCCGCTACGGTCAGGATATTCTTGGCCGTGCTATTGGTCGAAATCTGGTCGTACCCGTTTTGGTCATTGCGAGGCTTAGTGCTGGTGGCGTTGCGGTGGTTAATCAGAACGTACGGTTGCCCATCACCGGGGCCATTGCTGCTGTGGCTGTTACCGGCCGATTTCACGAGCAGGTAGTACGGCGCGTTGTAAGCGATACGGTCCCAGTTGCGGGTGTTGGAGTCGTAAAAACCAAACTTGTAGTCTTCGCGCTCGCTGATGGTGGTATCACCATACCATTCCCATTTAATTGACCCCGAGCGACTGCTGTTGAAAAACCAGCCCCCCGTAAACCCATACGAGTGGTTCGAGACGAGGTATGTACCGGCGGCTTCGGCAATTTCGGTGTCGCCACTCGAAAAATCGTACGCTTTCAGGTTTGCCCCGAAGGCCATACCGCGCACCAGCGGGTTGCGGCCCTGAGCCACCAGCGTACCGGCTACGTGCGTGGCATGGTTATCGGTACCGGCCGGGTTATCCATTTGGGTAACGCGCCCCCCAAATTCAAGGTGTGAATTTCGAACCCGGCCGCCGTCCCAGATGGCCAGTCGATCACGCACGTTGGGGCTGCTGCCCGAGAGTGACAGGCCCAGTCCCCCGCCCGTGTACAGGTCGGAGGTGCGTGTGGTACTGGCCGCCCGGATGTTGTTGTACGTGTGTTCGTAGAGCAGGTTGCCCCGTTCATCGAGGCCCCACAGTTGTTGGACCGTACCGTCGGGTTGGGTTACTCGAACCGGACGCCCCAATAGCTGGGCCTTTTCGACAGCCTGATTGTAGTTTGTTTGCCGAAACTCCCGAACCGCCTGCTGGGTGGCCGTCTGCTGGCGGAGTTGTGAAGCCGTATATTGGGGAAGCGGTTGGGCCCAGGAAGGCCGAATGACCACAGCTAACAGCGCAGTTGTGGCAATCCAAAAGTAGCGGTACGTCATCGGTTTAAGTAAGGCATCCCTTCATAGGGTAGGATGCGTTTAAAAAAAGCTAGCCAATATAATACGCCTGTACGATTAAATAATAGGTAGGGTTGCAGCGACCGAATATTTCCCGCAAAGACATAAAGAAATAATTTAGAAGTATTTAGGTCGTTCGGTTTAGTATAGTCCGATACGTTGGCTATTTTCGTTTTACTTACTCAACCGTTGACGTGCCATGAAGATACAAGCGCCCTATTTCGCCCGCCGAATCGTACACGGCATTGCCATTCTGCTTTTGCTCGGAGGCTGGACATCGAGTCGTAATGCCGACCTGATTCTGGGGAGTTGGCTGTTCCCGGCTCGCCAGTCGACTATTGAGGTGTACCGGGAAAATGGCCAGTATTTCGGCCGTCTTGTGGAGGTAGGAGCCGCGTACCAGCACAAGCTATCCGGTAATCGGCTGTTGTTTACCAACCTCACCTTCAATGGGAAAGAATGGAATGGCGGCAAGCTGATTCACCCATCGAGCGGCACCCAGTACGATGTGGCGATTCAGCTCACTAACCCGTACACCCTCAATGTGACGGTCTACAAGGGTCTCCGGTGTTTTCAGAAAAACTACCAGCTTGTCCGAAAGTAAAACGAGCGACCATTGGGGCCGCTCGTGCAAATTTGCTGATAAAGTAAGCTTGGTTCTGTAAGCTGGGCTACCTAATGGTGCCCCTGCTTTGGTTAGTCGACACAGGAAGCGGCCAACTCGTTGAACAGCCGACCTGCTTCCGGGTAGTTACCCGACCAGTAGGCCTGCTCACCGAGCGTGTACCGGACATTGTCCATTTCCTCAACCAGCAGGTGCCGGAACCACGACAATTCGATCACCCGACCATCGTACGTAGGGGTCTGGTTTTTAAGCCAGTTGCCCACGCGCTCACAGGCCGACCCCGCCGGAATTTGTCCGTGCGCCAACAAACTCTCCTGACCTTGTTCAATGGCCTTCGCCACTTGCCGAAGCCCCGCCCCGATAAAAGCGCGCAGACTGCTTTCGGTCACAACATCCGTATAGGTCGTCATAATCCGTTCTGTTGAAAAAGAGGTTGGTGTCATAGCCGTAATGAGTTGAAATTCGTGCGATGTCATTGTGCCAGCAAGTTTACAAAGCGAATTTTGAATAGAAAAGCGAATATTCGCAAACGGCCAAAAATTCTCCAGATTATGTACTGAAAATGGGCAAACCGCGTGGATTATAGTAAGTTTGGCCTTGGGTCTTCTCTATGCAGTATGGATTTTAGTTCGGATAGTATTCGTATCCTCTTTGGTTTAAAGCTCCGGCAGCTCCGGCTCGACAAAGGCTTAACGCAGTACGACCTGGCCGATTTGTCGGGCGTGTCGGTGTCGTACATCAACGAGATCGAAAAAGGCAAGAAGTACCCCAAAACCGACAAGATTATTGCTCTGGCGGGGGCTATGGGCGTTACGTACGATGCCCTTGTGTCGGTGCAGTTGAGTAAGCGGATGGAGCCGATCTACAATCTGCTGCGCTCCAACGTACTACGCGACCTGCCCTTGAGCATGTTCGGCATTGAACCCGCCGACCTGCTCGAACTGCTGGCCAACGCGCCAACCAAACTGAGTGCGTTTATCAGCACGATCATGGAAATCGGGCGGCAGTACAACCTGAGCGTCGAGGAGTTTTACTTCGCCGTCGTTCGGACGTACATTGAAATGCACGAGAACTATTTTGCCGACATTGAGCAGGCGGCCGATGCGTTTCTGGCGCAGGTGAGCCCCGATCCGGCTTTTGTGCTCAACGAGTCGTTTTTGAGTCAGTACCTGCACGAGTGCCACGGCTACACCGTTGAGTTGTTCAGCGAGGAGAGCCACCCGCACCTGAATAGTTTGCGGTCGGTGCTACTGCCGGCCGAAAAGAAACTCCTCCTTAATCAGGTTCTGACGGCCGATCAGCGTGCCTTTACGCTCGGCCGGGAGGTGGGCTTTCTGCAGCTCGAGAGTAAGGAGCGCCCGCTTACTTCGTCGTGGGTGGAGGTGCAGTCGTTCGATCAGGTGCTGACTAACTTCCGGGCTTCGTACTTTGCCGGGGCCATTCTGATGCGTCGGGACCGGGTGCTGCCCTTGCTCGAAAACTGGCTTAGCCTGCCCACCTGGGCCGAGGCCGCCGTGGCGTTGGAGCATATGCTCGATCAGCTACAGGCCACGCCCGAAACCCTGCTGCACCGGATCAGTAATTTTCTGCCCCACTACTTTGGCATCGATCAGTTGTTTTTTCTCCGCTTCGAGCATGAGCCGGGCGACGAAACGCCGGGCGACGAAACCTTCAACCTGACCAAAGAAATGCACCTGTCGCGGTTGCACAATCCGCACGGGATTACGGGCGAACACTACTGCCGCCGGTGGATTTCGCTCAAGATGCTCACCGAACTGGCCGATGCCCAGCAGCAGGGCCCTGTGGATAAGCCGCTGTTGCGGGCGCAAATCTCGACCTACATCGATTCGCACAATAGCTATTTTGTGTTTGGGCTGGCGCGTCCGCTCACACCTATCCGGGGGCTCAACCACAGCGTTTCGCTCGGTATTTTGCTCAACGAAACCAGCCTGAAACGGGTAAACTTTCTCAACGACCCGGCCATCAACCGGCGTCTGGTCAACGAATCGTGCGAGCGGTGCCGGGCGCTCGATTGCCAGGAGCGGTCGGCACCACCGATTCTGTTCCACAAACGGCAGCGCGTCGAAATGCTCAAGAGCGCCTTGCAGGACCTGGGTGTTCGGTAGATCGGCTTATTGTTTCTGGTTTATGGCGGTCGGCGCTACGGTTTCTGGTTTTGGTTTATTGTTTTTAGTGATCAGCGCTTCGGAAAGAAAATTTTATAACTCCGATTAAACCTGCACTTTATTTCCGAATCAAAGCCGAACACACGGTTTATCGTTTACATTTTTTGGGGCATCAGGCAGAAGTCGCTCTCAACGATTCTGGGGAGATTATGCAGCTACATAGCGAACAGAAAACTGTAAACAGAGAACTGTAAACCCCCTTTTTTAATGGAACAGATTCACGCACCCCAACGCCAGGCCGTGGCGCAGATGCGGCACCTGTTTAACCGGGCTGCTTTTGGTGCTACCCCCGCCGAACTGGATGCGGCCGCTCGTATGCCGCTCCGACGGGTAGTCAGAAAGCTCATCGACGATAGCCAGAAGGTGGAGCCTCTGGAGGTGGTAGCCCGTGAAGAATACGATTCCAAGAAGCAGCTAAAAGGACTCCTGCGTAACGGTATGCTCGACCGCGACGCCCTGCGGACGCGTATCCGCGAAAATGCCGAACTGGTGCGCGATCTTAACGTGCAGTGGCTCGACCGGATGGTGGCCGACAAAGGAGCCCTGCGCGAAAAAATGGCCTTGTTCTGGCACGGCCATTTTGCGGTGCGGGCGCAGGGGCGCAACGCGCTCGTCATGCAGGATTACGCCAACGTCATTCGGCAGCACGCCCTCGGTTCGTTTGGCGACCTACTCATGGCCGTTTCCAAAACGCCCGCCATGCTTCAGTTTCTGAACAATCAGCAGAACCGAAAAAATGCCCCCAACGAAAACTTTGCCCGTGAGCTGATGGAGCTGTTTACGCTTGGACGCGGGTCGTCGGCGGGGGTTAATTACACCGAACACGACATTAAAGAGGCTGCCCGGGCGTTTACGGGCTGGCAGTTTACGCTTGAAGGGCAGTTTGTGTTTCGGGAGCGCGTACACGACGACGGCCCGAAGACTATTTTCGGAAAAACAGGCGCGTTCAAAGGCGAAGATGTGATCGGAATGCTGCTCGAACGACGCGAAACGGCCCGGTTCGTGGTCGATAAATTGTACCGGTACTTTGTCAATGAAACCCCCGACCCGGCGCGTGTGACCGACCTGGCCGAGCAGTTCTACCGCAGCGGCTACCAGATTGCCAATCTGATGGAGACGATTTTTTCGGCCAGCTGGTTTTACGACAAAGCCAATCTGGGTGCGCAAATCAAGTCGCCGGTTGAGTTGCTGGCTGGTATGCGGCACACGCTGGGGGTTACGTTCGATGCGCCACAGCCGCAGGTATTTGTGCAGCGTACCCTCGGTCAGATTCTCTTTTACCCACCTAACGTAGCGGGCTGGCCCGGCGGCCGCAATTGGATCGATTCATCGAGCCTGCTTTTCCGCATGAAGTTGCCCGACTACGTGTTGCGGGCCGCGGAGGTCAATGTTCGTTCGAAAGACGAAGCCGACGTGAACGCAACGCTACTGGCCCGTAAAGGAGCAAATCAGTTTGCTACCAAAGTTGACTGGGCTGGTTTTGAAAAGCCCTTTGCCCGCGTGGCCGAGGCTGACCTGCCCGATGCTCTGGCCACCTACCTGCTTCCCCTGCCGCTCCGCCCCGAACAACGTGATCTGTTGCTTAAGCAACTCAAGCCGGGACAGGATACCTCCGAGAAACTCAAAACTCTGACGGCTGCCATTATGGCATTGCCTGAGTATCAGCTTAGTTAATGAATAATGGATAATGTGGAATGAATAATGGATAATGCCGGATTGAGAGTTTGTGAGCTGTACACAATCACTCATTGCTGTTCGCAGCCCACACCCAATCACTCATTCGCTCAATCGCCCAATCTTTTTCTCCCATGCCTACTCGTCGCGACTTTCTGCAAAAATCAGCACTGACCACGGCCGGGTCGTTGCTGATCCCCAACTTTCTGAAGGCCTACGAACTGGACCGGATGGGGCTACCCCCGACGGGTCAAAAAATTGTGGTGGTGGTTCAGCTATCGGGTGGTAACGACGGTCTGAACACCGTGGTGCCGTACCGAAACGATATTTACTACCGGGAGCGCCCTACCATTGCCATTCGACCCGAAAAAGTACTGACCCTGACCGACGAGCTGGGCCTGAACCCAGCCCTGGAAGCCATTCGGCCTTTGTACGACGACGGGCAGATGACCATTATCAACAACGTGGGCTATCCCAACCCCGACCGTTCACATTTTCGGTCAATGGACATCTGGCATACTGCGAGTGACTCCAACCAGTACGTAAACACAGGTTGGGTGGGCCGGTATCTGGACGCGCAATGCAAGGGCGCCCCGTCGGCCCGGGCTGGTGTGCCGTACCGGGCCCTGGAGGTCGACGATACCCTGAGCCTCTCGATGAAGGGTGATGCCGTGAATGGCCTTGCCGTACTCGACCCCAAAAAGCTGTACAACCAAACCCGGAGTGGCCTCGTGAAAGGGTTGAGTGCCGCCACGCCAGCTTCCACGCCCGAACACGATCAGGTAGCGTACCTGTACAAAACACTGGCCGAGACCGTGTCGTCGGCCGAGCACGTGTACGATAAAGCCAAAACCGTGTCGACCCCAAAATTGTATCCCGCCAGTGAGCTGGGCAGCCGTTTAAAAACCGTGTCGGAGCTGATTCAGTCGGGCCTTGAAACCAGCGTGTACTACGTTTCTATCGGGAGCTTCGATACGCATATCAACCAGCCGGGGCAGCAGGAGCGGTTGCTACGCCAGTACGCCGAAGCGGTTCGGGCGTTTATGGACGATATGAAGCGGGCCGGGCGCACGCAGGACGTGTTACTGATGACGTTTTCGGAGTTCGGGCGTCGGGTCAAGCAAAACGCCAGTAACGGCACCGATCACGGCACGGCGAGTAATGTGCTGTTGTTTGGAGGGAACGGAGCTGGGCCGGCAACCGGGTCGCGGGTGATCAACGCGGCACCCAACCTGACCGACCTCGACGAAGGGGATTTGAAGTACACTGTCGACTTCCGAAGCATCTACGCAACCCTACTCCGCGATTGGCTCAAAGCCGACGACGAGGCTATTCTGGGCCGCCGGTTTGATCGGCTGCCGATTGTGTAGCCGAATAGCGCATTGCGGTTGTTTGTACAAAAAAAGGTGCTTTATTTGGTGTGGTTCTGCCGACAATGAAAACGTCGCACGCTTTACGAATCGCCCACCATGCCCAACGAACTTGTACACCGTACCATACCTCAGATTGTGCCTTACCTGGACGAACAGGACGCGGCTGCTGTGTTGCAAACCCTTCAGAACAACTGGATTACCGAGGGACCGCAGTCGGCTTTGTTTGTCGATGCACTCCGGCAGTTGATTGACGTTCCTTACGGGGTGCTTGCCCCCAACGGGACAATGGCCCTGAGTCTGGGCTTGATGGCTCTCGGAATCGGCCCCGGCGATGAGGTACTCGTGCCCGACATCACCTTTGCCGGCTCCGCCACAGCGGTACTGATGGTGGGGGCCATGCCGGTCTTTGTGGAGGTCGAGCCAGATACGTTTCAAATTGATATGGACCGGGCAGCCGAGGGGTTGTCGGCCCGTACCCGCGCCATCATGCCCGTTCACCTGTACGGCACTGCCTGCGATATGGAGGCCGTTGACCGGTTTGCCCGGCAGCACGGCCTGTTTGTGATCGAAGATGCGGCTCAGGGCATTGGGGTTCGGCACCGGGGCAAACACGTAGGCAGCTTTGGCGACGTGGGTTGCTTCTCGTTTTTTGCCGACAAAACCATCACCACGGGCGAGGGGGGCTTTGTGGCCTGCCGCGACGAAGCGCTCTATCAGCGGTTGTGTTTGCTGCGCAATCAGGGGCGCATGGAGCGGGGCTCGTTTGTGCATCCGGCTGTTGGTTTCAACTTTCGGATGACTGACATGCAGGCGGCTATTGGCGTGAGTCAGCTGCGGAAATTAGACGATATTATTGGCTGGAAACAATTGCTCTGGAGTGTTTACGAAGAGGGGCTGAGTGATTTAACCGAGATTCGGGTGGTGGGTGCTGCCCCGCATAGTACGCACGTGCCGTTTCGATGCGTACTCATAGCCGAGCGGGCGGATGAACTACAGGCGTTTCTGGCCGAGCACGGCGTACAGACCCGATCGTTTTTCTACCCACTGCATCGGCAACCCTGTTTTACGCCCGAAAATTCGCGTACGCTACCCGCCCGGCCGGGGGCATCTACAGCCTACGCTCATGCCGACTACGGTTTCGAGCGGGGGCTCTGCCTGCCTTTGTACCCGACTTTGGGTATCGACAATGTGCAGTACATGGTTCGGAAAATACGTAGCTTCTACCGGCCTGCGACTACGATTTAGCCCAATAGGCCCGTGACCCGGCGTTGACCCCGGTCCTCTACCCTCGAATTGTCGTGTACGGCGATAAATTACCGTTCATGATTACCCTGTTTTGGCTGATTCTCCGTTATTTCGCATAGAGTACCTGTATGCAAGGGCTTTCTTGATTGAATGGTAGGAATAATAATGGGAAGCATCTCCGACCGGAAGGTGATGCAGGAGGCCGCCGATGCGCTCGATTCGCTCGGGGTTCAGTGGGAAATGGACATTGTATCGGCGCATCGGACGCCCGAAAAAATGGTCGAGTATGGTAAATCGGCCCGCAGCCGGGGAATTCAGGTGATTATTGCGGGTGCGGGCGGAGCGGCTCACCTGCCAGGAATGGTAGCCTCGCTCACTACGTTGCCCGTGATTGGGGTGCCGGTCAAATCAAGCAATTCGATTGATGGATGGGATTCGGTTCTGTCGATTCTGCAAATGCCATCGGGCGTACCCGTGGCTACAGTAGCCCTCAACGGGGCGCGCAATGCCGGTATTCTGGCGGCTCAGATCGTGAGCCTCACCGATCCGGCCGTGGCTACCCGGCTCGATCAATTCAAGGACGAACTGAAGAGTAAGGTAGACGAAATGAGCCGCGAGCTGGCCAACGGTATTTCCTGAGTGACTCGCTAACTCCGTTCGTTGACTATATACCACAAACGTTTTAAGAAAATGCAAGCTAACAATACACGAAACGGTCAGGGAAGCTCCACGCTGCCGACCATCACACTGACAGTGCTGGTGGCTATGATTGCGGCTTTGCTGTACGTGGGTTACGAGTATGTAGCTGACAATACGGGCGGGGCCGAAGAACTGACCAATGTGGCTCTCGACACCACCACCCAATCGCTGGCGGGGCAGGGCGACCCCGAGTTTATTACGCCCCTCGATACCCTGACCGACACAACGGCCACGCCTACGCCCGTCGACCTGTCGCAGGCCCCGACTCCCGTTGAGGAACCCGCCAATGCGGCCGCTGTAGAAGATGTAGCCGCCGACAACCGCGAAAAAACCGAAGGGAAGCCATCAGCCGAAGAGCTGAAAAAGGCCGAACCGGCCACGGAGTCGCCTAAAGTTGAACCCGAAGCGGCCAAGCCCGTTGAAAAGGTAGCCGTGAAACCGGGCGGGTCGTCGTCGACACACACGGTACAATCGGGCGAAACGTTTTACGGGATTGCCAATCGGTACAACATGAAAATCAGTACCCTCAAAGAACTGAACCCGGATGTTTCGGAGGAGCAGGTAAAGTCGGGGGTGACAAAGCTGAGAGTGAAAGTGATGGCTGTACACACGGTTGGCCCCGGCGATGTATTGCGGGTAGTGGCCCAAAAATACGGGGTTAGCAAAGAAGCGATCATGCGGGCCAACGGCAAGTCGAAAGACATGGCCACCCGGGGCGAACGACTCGTGATTCCGTACCCCGAAAAACAGTAAGCTATTTGCGTTCGTAGGCGAGACCGATGGTCCAGCGCAGGTCGTTGCGGAGCCGCCCCGGCACCACAATGCTCTCGTACGAGTTGGCGAGTGTGGTACGGAGGCTCAAGGCATCGGTCATCTTGACCTGTACCGTGGCCGTGCCGTTCCAACGCATATTCCCTGTCTGGTTCAGTGCCGGTTGCCAGAATGTTGTGTGGCTAAACCGGATTGTTTCGCCCAGTTGATACTCACCAAACAATCGGGCTGAGTTTCGTAATACGCTGAAATCCTGCCCTTCAATAAAATCGGTACGTTCCAGAAGCAGCACGTTCGTGAGCGACAGGTAGGCTTTCTGCCGGTTGAGCAGTTTTAGACCGACGCCCCCGGCCGCAATCTGCCGGTTTTGAATTTTGCGCAGGTTGCTTTTCTCCAACGAGCCAAATGCCAGATAATACAGTTGTTTTTCGTGCCGGTACGTGGTTCGGAAGTCGGCAAACCACTCGCGCTCGTTGATCAGGGCATTCTGGCGTCCGTATACAAACGAGGGGTTACTCGAAAATTTAAACTGCTTGCTCACCGACAGGTCGAGGGCCGCCGTGAGTTGCAGCAAAAACCGGTTCACATTGCCCCGTGTGGCGGTGCCGTCGGCTGTGAGCCGATACCGCAACTGGCTGATGGGCGTCGGGATGGCCGGTTGAGCCTTCGGTAAACTGTCGCCCGCAACCTCGACCGAGTCGCGCGGGGCTGATTTGGCCGTATCAGGCCGGGCGGGTCGGAGAGGGTCGGGTTGTTCGGTGATTTGGGCAAACCCCAGCCGGGTAACTAAAAGAAAGCACAGGAGAATAGCGGGAAAACGAAACCACATACGATGAACCGGGTGATAAGCAAGTGAGCAGAATGGCCCTAAACTACTACGTCAACGCATGGCCCGCCCCGAATTGTTTACATTCGCATTTCGATGTCCCCAACCAAAACCATGAACACCACTAAACCCGTAACCCGCTGGGGTATTTTAGGGCTGGGCCGCATAGCTCACAAATTTGTACAGGACTTACTGACCATTGAAGGGGCTGAGCTGCATGCGGTGGCTGCTTCTGACCAGACCCGGGCCGAGGCTTTCGGGGCTCAGTACGGCGCAACGCACTGCTACGGGTCGTACGAGGAGTTGCTCTCCTGCCCCGACCTCGACGTGGTGTACATTGCCACGCGCCATGTGTACCACCATGCCAATACGCTGATGTTGCTGAACGCCGGTATTCCGGTGCTCTGCGAAAAACCGTTCGGTATGAATGCCGGGCAGGTTGCCGAGATGGTGCAAACCGCCCGCGAGCGCGGTGTTTTTCTGATGGAAGCCCTGTGGAGCCGGTTTATGCCGACCATTCTGAAAGCCAAAGAATGGGTCGATTCGGGGGCTATTGGTCCGGTTCGTATGGTGCGGGCCGACTTTGGTTTTGCGGCCAACAAAGACCCCGAAGGGCGGTTGTTCAACAAGGCGTTGGGGGGCGGCTCGCTGCTCGACATTGGCATTTATCCCCTGTTTTTGTCGTACCTGATGCTGGGCAAACCGGCGCATATCCGGGCAGCCGCTTCGTTTGGCTCGACAGGTGTGGATGAGCAGTGTGGTATGGCGCTCACCTATGCCGATGGCGCACTGGCCCTCCTCGATAGCACTATTCTGGTGAAGACTGATACCGTCGGTATTATTTACGGCGATCGGGGGACCATTCGGATCGAGGGGCGTTTCCACGAAAGTGCCACCGTATCGCTCGAACGGGAGGGTGAAGAACCGGAGGTATTCACCGCTTCACGAACCACCTTTGGGTACGAGTACGAGGCCCGGCACGTGATGCAGTGCCTCACCGAAGGCCGAACCGAAAGCCCCCTCTGGTCGCTCGACAACAGCCTCGATCTGATTAGCCTGCTTGATGCTGTACGTACCGAAGCCGGGATAAATTATTAGGGAAAAGGGAAAAGAAAGGAGGGGAGGAAAGGAGGAAAGGAACGCAAGCGTGGTTTTACCTTCCTCCCTTTTTCTTTCCTCCCTTCTCCTTTCCTCCTTCTTCCCTTTCCTCCCTATCTTTGCCCCATGACTGATCGTTATGCTCAGCGTGGGGTTTCTGCCGATAAGGAAGACGTTCACCGCGCCATTGCCCAGCTCGATAAGGGGTTGTTTCCCAAGGCCTTTTGTAAGATCGTACCCGATACACTGGCCGGCGACCCGGATTATTGCACTATCATGCACGCCGACGGGGCGGGTACCAAATCGTCGTTGGCGTACCTGTACTGGCGCGAAACGGGTGATCTGAGTGTTTGGCGCGGTATTGCGCAGGACGCCGTTGTGATGAATACCGACGACCTCATTTGTGTGGGCGCTACCGGCCCCATGCTGCTCTCTTCGACCATCGGACGGAATAAGAATCTGATTCCGGGTGAGGTGATTGCCGAAATCATCAACGGCACCGAAGAGGTGCTGGCGATGCTACGAGAGCATGGTATTGAAATTTACAGCACGGGTGGCGAAACCGCCGATGTGGGTGATCTGGTCCGAACTGTAATTGTTGACAGCACTGTGATTGCCCGGATGCGCCGGGATCAGGTTATCAGCAACGACCGTATTCAGCCCGGCGACGTGGTGGTGGGGCTGGCCTCGTTTGGGCAGGCCACCTACGAAACCGAGTACAACGGTGGCATGGGTAGCAACGGCCTGACCTCGGCCCGGCACGACGTACTGGCGCATTATCTGGCCGAGCGATACCCGGAAAGTTTTGACCCGGCCGTAGACCGGAGTCTGGTGTACAGCGGTAGCCGTGAGTTACAGTCGGCAGAGCCGGTTGGTAACGAGTCGGTGCCGGTGGGGAAACTGATTTTGTCGCCTACGCGGACGTACGCGCCTGTAGTGAAGCAGTTGCTCGACGAGTTGCGGCCCCATATTCACGGCATGGTGCATTGCTCAGGTGGGGCACAAACCAAGGTGCTGCACTTCATTGATAATCTGCATGTGATTAAAGATAACCTCTTCCCGGTGCCGCCTTTGTTCCGGCTCATTCAGCAGGAAAGCGGTACCAGCTGGCAGGAGATGTACAAAGTTTTCAACATGGGGCACAGGCTGGAAGTGTACTTACCCGAGGAGTTTGCCGGGCAAGTGATAAGCGTAGCGCAGTCGTTTGGGATCGAAGCGCAGGTGATTGGGCGTGTAGAGGCTCACACGGGTAAGCGGGTGACCATCCGAAGTGAGGCCGGTGAATTTGTGTACTGATTTGTAAAAAACTACATAGAGTGTAGAAAGGCAGTGGGGCCGGTTTGGCCTTACTGCCTTTTTTTGTGCCCTCCATTGAATTGTCTACCTTTTTTGTAATTTGTCGCCTTATGCGACTGTATCTGCTCATAATCTGTTTGTTAACGGTGGGTCGGCTGCTGGCCCAGACGCCTTTTACGGCCCGTTGGTCGTTCGACGGGAATACGGCGGGCAGTAGTTCGTCGCCATACATATCTGTGGGCAATGCCGGGTTTGTTGGTGTTGCTCCTGCAAACTTTGGCCCCTATGTACCGGGGGTGGCGGGGCAGGCAATCAACGTGGATAACTGGTCGCCATCTATGTGCAACCGGGCGGAGTACGTCTCGATAACGCTACAGCCCAACCAGGGTCAAACCATGACACTGAATCAACTCTCTTTTTACTTTTCGCGCTCGTTGGCAGGGCCGGTTACGGTAAGTGTTCGGTCGAGTGCCGATAATTTTGGGAACGACATCTATACGGGCACCGCTACCGAATCGTTTCAACAGGCAGTAGTTGGGCTCTCGGGCGGAGCATATGCCAATCAGAGCGGTCCGGTTACGTTTCGGATTTATGGTTGCCCACCGCAGGGGTCCGGAACCCTCCGGCTCGATGAACTGACCATTTCGGGCACTGTAACCGTTACGCCGTTGCCGGTGTCACTCCTGTATTTTCGGGCGCAGGCCCTGCCCGACAATCGCGTGCAACTTAGCTGGGCTACCACCTGGGAACGCGACGCCGACCGATTCGAGATTCAGCGGAGCCGAACATTGGCCGAGTTTGGTACAGTCGGGCAACTGCCCGCACGAGGCACTACCGACGCCCGGCAATTCTACACCTTCACCGACGATTGGCCCGATGCGGGCACGACCTACTACCGGCTCCGGCAAGTGGACCGCAACGGTACGGCGCACCTCTCCGAGATAGTGGCTGTGGTGCTCGACGACCGCACGCCCTCGCTCGTTGTCCTCGATACAGGCGGGCCGGGCATTATAGCCCTCAAAGGCCGGAATCTGGGCGGGGCTGTGTGGTCGGTGTGGTCTGCTGCGGGGGTGCCGGTACCGGTTACGGCTCGTTCCGGTCCCGATGGCCGTACTGAGCTATCCGGTTTATTCGGAGGGGGCGTGTACCTGATTCGGGCCGACGGGGCTGATTGGCGATTGACGCAACGGGTTTGGGTGCGGTAAATTTTACCAAAAAGGGCGTACCAACCCGACGGCTGGCACGCCCTTTCGAACGGCAATAGGTACCCAATCAGGCTAGTTCCAGTTCTTCTGGCTGTTTCTGAAGCTCGACACGCGGGGGGAGCAGCTTGTATAAAACGGGCGTCACGATGCGCGACAGTAAGGTGCTCGAAATAAGACCACCAATGAGCACATACGCCAGGGGTGAGTAGAGCGGGTTATTTTCGATGGCCAGCGGAATAAGCCCGCCAATGGCCGTGAGCGACGTAAGCACGATGGGTACGAATCGAATTTCGCCCGCTTCCTGAATGGCTTCAAGCAGCGGAACCCCCTCGGCCCGGAGCTGATTTGTAAAATCGACAAGCAAAATTGAGTTTTTGACCTCGATACCGATCAGGGCAATCAGACCAATCACCGCCACAAACGAGAAAGGGTCGCCTGTGAGCAGCATAGCCCCGATGGCCCCGATGATACCCAATGGGATTACCGACAGTACGATGAGTGTACTTTTTAGGGTGCCAAACTCCAGCACGAGCACGGCAATGAACCCAAAAATGGTAATCAGGATAATGGTGCCGAGCCCGCCGAATGATTTCTCGCGGCTTTCAAGCTCCCCGGCGGCCTTGTACGAAAACCCGGCCGGGAATTTCATCGCGTCGATCTTCTGCAACAGGTCTCCGTACACATTATCGACCAGATAGCCGGTTTTGACAAAGCCGGTAATTGTGGTGAAACGGTCTTTGTCGTAATGCCGAATCTGGTTCGTACTGGTCTCGAACGTAAGGTCGGCTACTTGCCGGAGCGGCACGGCACCTCCTGTGAGGGTATTCACATATAGGTTATCGAACACGCGCTGATCGGCTACGGCTCCTTTGGGCGCGTTGCCTGCTGGTACGGTCACGTTGATGGTGTAATCGTCGGAGCCGTTGGGGCCATTGGCCGCTTTGAACGTACCTACATTGAGCCCTGCAATGGCGAGCCGGATGGTGCGGTTAATGTCGGCTATCGAGATGCCCAGTAAGCCCGCTTTTTCTTTATTGATCCGAACCCGGATATCCGTTTTTCGGGTGGCTAATGGGTTGTTGATGTAGATCAGACCCGGCGTTTGTTTGAGCGCCGTTTCGACGCGGGCAGCCACCGTGCGGAGCGTGTCAAGGTTCTCGCCGAACACCCGAATCGCGATAGGGGCTTCCTGATCGGGGCCTTGCTCAAAGTCTTTCACTTCGATGCGTGCGTTGGGGTAGAGGAGCAGCCGCTCGCGGAGTTTGTCGATAAGTGCCCGTTTCTGAGTTGGCGGCATATCGTGCAGTTGCACAAATAGTTGCGAGAAATTGGTGGCTTCGCTGCGCTGAATTACGTTGTAGTAAATCCGGGGATTGCCTTTGCCCACGTTGGTGGTAAAGTACTGTACTTCCGGTTCTTTCTTGAGCACCGATTCGACGTACCGGGCCACTGAGTTGGTTTCGGAGAGGCTGCTGCCTTCGGGGGTTTCAATATTGATCAAAAACTGCGGTTTTTCGGAGGCCGGAAACAACGCAAAGCCTACTTTGGGCACCAGGGCCAGGGCGCCCATAAACAGCGCTAACGCGGCCAGCAGAGTGAGAGCTGGGTGCCGAAGCCCCCAATGCAGCAACCGGCTGTACGACCCACTGATGATCCGTTTCAGGGCGCGCATAAACAGGTTGCCCTCCTGGTTGTGCGACTCCTTGAGCAGTCGGCTCGACAAAAACGGGACAATCGTGAGCGATACCAGCAACGAAGCCAGTACGGTGGTGATGACGGCCATCGGCAGCGACCGGATAAAATCGCCGGAGGCTTCGGGTAAAAACAACAGCGGCAGAAACGCCAGAATAAGCGTGGTAGTACAGCCGATTACGGCCAGCGTAATCTGTTTGGTGGCCCGGATGGCAGCATCCCGTTTGCTGTGCCCTTCCCGGATGTACCGCTCAATGTTTTCGACCACCACAATCGAGTCATCGACCAAGATGCCGAGGGCCACAATAAGCCCCACAATACTCAGCTGGTTGATGCTGAACCCGAGAAAATTGAGTCCAGCCAACCCAATGGCAAGCGATAGCGGTATGGAAATCATAACTACCACGGCAGCCCGGAAACCGAGCGGTAGCAGGGTGAGCGATACCAGCAAAATGGCAATCAGGAAGTCTGTAGCAAACCGACCGAGCCGCTTGCTGACACTGGCGGCTTGATCGAAGTTTTTGACCAGCTTGATGTGTGGGGGTAGCGTTTTGGCAAATTGCTCGATAACGGGGTTTACCTGTTGCCCTACCTTGTCGATGTTCATGCCGACTTTTTGCCCGGCTGTTACCAGTACCGCCCGGTGCCCGTTGAGCCGGGTGATGTGGGTTTCGTCCTCGTAGTTGAGCGATACATCGGCAATGTCGCGGAGGTAAATGATCTTCTGCGCGGCTACACCGGGTGGGTTTGTCGAAACAATTGTATTCCGAATATCATCGAGAGAGCTGTAATCGCCCGATGTTTTGACGTTGAATTTACGCGTACCTGCCTGAATACTGCCGCCCGGGATGTTGAGGTTTTCGGCCTGAAGCGCGCCAATCACCCGGTTTACCGGAATGTTTTCCTGCGCCATACGGTCAGTGTTGAGCGAAATTCGGACGGTGGTGGCGGGGTAGCCCCAGTCTTCGGCGTTTTTAAGGCTTTTTACTTTGGTGAGCTGCTCTTTCAGGCGGTCGGCTTGCTCGCCCAGCTCGCGGGTCGAGGCTACTTCCGACAGCAGCGCTACCTGTACAATGTTGACGTCGGTCGGGGAGAACTTGTTGATCTGAATCCGGAAAATGTCGGCTGGCAGCTCAGTGCGGAGTGCGTTTACTTCCCGAACCAGTTCCTGGTATTTTTCGTCGGGGTCGCTGCTGTAGTCGTATTCAATGCGCATCACGGCCAACCCATCGTCGATACTGGTCCGAATGGTATTGATATTATCCAGCGCGTTGAATCGTTCTTCGGCCGGGTTCGCCACGAGTTTTTCCATGTCGAGGGCATCGGTACCGGGGTACACCACAATCACGGCAAAGCTGGGGGCTGTAAACTCAGGGTCTTCGCCCCGGGGCATATTCAGCAGGGAGTTAACGCCCAGTGCCACCACCGCGACGAACAACACCAGCATAAACTGCCAGTTTTTAACAGAAAATTCGGAGAGCATGGCTAATGAATAATGGATAGTGACTAATGAAGAATGAAAAGCGCATTAGCCATTTTTTAGGTTTTCGCGAGTGGTTTTCAGAATGGCCGTTAGCAAGCGCATGAGTTCGTCGTTGTCTCCACGCATGGACACAAACATTTGCTCGTCTATGTATTCTGTTGCGTAAAAGAGCCTTAGCCAGTATTTGGTCTCACGCGATTCTTTGAGTGAGATACCCAGCTTCGATGCAAATTCTTTTTTGGTGAAAGCTGCGTCCGCTTCTTCGGCATTAGCCCCAATAGATGTCCCACTGCGAAGAATTTGTTTAGCTAATGGGGCAATCTCAGGATGTTGCTTGTAGAGCCATCGGTAGAGCTTAATGACTCGGACGGCAAAAGCAAAGGATTTATCCAGAATGGTATTGGGCTTACTAATGTATTCACTGGCAGACTCCTCTGCCCAAAATGAACTATGTGGTTCGTCAAAAGGCTCCATACGTCATTATTCATTTAACATCTTTCATTATACATTACTTCGTACCCATCACCTTAACCTTCGACTCTTCGGTCAGGAAAGCGGAGCCTGCCGTGACTACCTCCCGCGTGTTAGCTAATCCATTGGTGAGTAGTACGTTACTCCCATCCAGATACCCAATTTGTATCGGCTGCTTGCGAACCCCCCGGCGGTCGGGCGTGAGTACGTACACGAAGCCTTCCTGCCCGTTACCCTCCACAATGGCCTCTACAGGCACCAATGCGTAGGAACGCGACTGATCGGGGGTGAGCTGCACTTTGGCAAACAGGCCCGGTGCAAACCGTACCTTGCCCGGATCAATTCGGATTTCAACCTCGTACAGTTTGTTCATAGGGTCGGCGGCCCCGGCCAGTTCGGTCACTACGCCCCGAAACACCTGCCCCAGATACGCATCAAGGGTTACAGTAGCCCGGTTGCCGAGCCGGAGCCGGGCCCAGTCCTTGTCTGATACCCCAACGCGCACTACCCAGTCATTAGGTCGGTTCCCCAACACCATAAAAACCGGGGCACCCGGCGCGGCCAGTTCGCCGTCGGTCATCAGCTTACGGGTTACGGTGCCATCCACCGACGAGCGAATCTGTGCATAGGAGCGGTTAAACTGCGCTACGGTCAGGTTTTGCCGGGCCAGTCGGCTGCCCGTAGTTGCGTTCTGCATCTGTTCGAGGGTTGCGGCCGTGTCGGCATAGAGGGCTTTTACCCGGCTCAGATCGCGCTCCGATTTCTCAGCGGCCAGTTCGGCCTGATTCACCTGCGCGTTGATCTCGGTCAGGTCGAGGGTAGCCAGCAGCTGCCCTTTACGAACGGTTTGGCCTTCTTCGACGTAGGTGCGGTTGATAATTCCGCCAATTTTAAACGATAGCCGGGCCTCTTCGGCCGACGACAGCAATCCTGAAACCCTAATCGGTTCAGCGCGTTGCACAACCTGCACAGGTGCCAGCCGCACGGGTACTACGGTTTCGTTCAGATTATCGGTAGCGGCCGTTTGGTTAGGAGCTTCGGCTTTGCTGCCACAAGCCCAAATAAGCAGAGCGAGGGATAGTGTAAGGAGGTAGTTCATAAAAAGTGAAAGAGTGTATGCGGGTTGCAGACCGGTTCAGAGTCAGTAAATTGTCAGAAAAGCGTTTGTGGCTAAGAGCAGGCAGAGCGGAACGTAAAATCGGGTGTCGAGGTACGCGAATTGGCTGTTGCGGACGCGCTTAAAAAGGCCCACGTAGCGGAAGTCGCCCAGAGCGCGGAGCAGAAACACACCGCCAACCACCCATAGACCATACTGTGTAAGCCAATGGGGCAGGCTTATCGGAATCCAGCCGAACGGATGCAGGTGTAAGGCAGCCATTCCGAATAAACCCAGAGCTACCACGGCACAATCAGACGCATGAGGTTGCAGAACTTTTACGCCATTGCGTTCGGGGAGGGCCTGGTTCCATCCCCATCGGCCTCCAAATGCCCAATAGACGTGGAGAAAGCCAAGGAGCAGGAGAATGAAGGTGTTCGTTAAGGCAGCAATTTGCATGGTCAATGATGATTAGCCATTCTTCATCAAACATTGTCTACGGGCTACCGCACTGCCGTAACCCGGTCGAGAGCTGCCCGCTTTACGCGCACATCCATCCGGGCGAGCGATTCGCCAATCTGAGCCGTGAGGTAGTCGTTCTGGGCTTTCAAAAACTCGATCAGTAAGGCCTGCCCGTTTCGGTACTTGCTGTCAATCACACGCAAGGTTTGGCTAGCTGCCGTAACGCCCTGTCGGGTAGCCCGTCCGTTTTCTTCGGCGGCTTCGAGCTCGTAGTAAGCCTGCACCACCTGCAACCGGATTTGTTGCTGCACCTCGGTTAGTTTGGTCTGTAACTGTTCGGCCCGAATCCGGGCCTGCTGAATTTTTGAGCGTTTTTCGTAGCCTTTGAAGAGATCCCAGCTCAGGCCCAGTTGTCCGACGGTATAGGCCTGATTACGAAATGTGTAGCCAAACCCCTGAAAACCGGCGTTGCCACCTACGTAGACCGACGGGAGTTTGGCGTTGGCCTCATTGAGTCGGATGGCTGTTTGGGCGGCCCGAAGCGACCCTTGCAGTTGCGTGAGTTCCTTACGCCCGGCCAGGGCGGTTTCTTCCAGGCTTACCACCGATTCGGTAGGGGCGGGTAGTGGGGCGTCGAGCAGTGAGCTATCCACGTTAACGGCCGTGAGCAAATCCCGATTGAGCAGAAAATTAAGGTAAGATCGGGCCGTTTCGCGGTTTTTCTGAGCCGAAGCCAGTTGGCCGTCCAGCTTGCTCACCTCGTACTCGGCCGACGACACCACGTCGCGCGTGGCTACATTGTTGGCTACCAGTTTCTGGTTGAGCCGTACCAGTTCGCGTAGAGTGGTACGCGAGTTCTCAAAAATCCGAATGGCATCCAGCGTTTGCAGATATTGGTAATAGGCCGTTGTGATGTTGTACCGGAGTTCGTTTTCGATCACCTGTCGCCGGGCCTCCTGCGCGCTGAGGAGGTTTTTCTGAATCAGGTAGTTGTAGTGAATATCGGTGTTGTAGAGCGCAAACTGCACACTCACTTTGGTATCGTGAAAGTTGTTGGGGGCCAGCAGCTCGTTTACGTTCTGGAGGTTGGTCGGAAAGGCGTCGGAGCCGGTCAGGTGGTTGAGGGTACCGTAAATTGGGTTGAGTAAGTCGCCAATTGGGAACTGAAGCCGACGCCCACCCGCAGCCATCGAGTAGGTCGGGTTGAATGTCAGGCGTGGATAAAAGAGGGCCCGGGCCTGATTGAGCGATTCGGTTACGCGGCTCACATCGAGTGTTTCCTGCCGCAGAGCGAGGTTGTTCTGCAAACCCAGCTGAACGTACTCGTCGAGAATCGAAGCGGGCTGAGGCTGGGCCATCAGAAGCCCCGGCCACAGAGCCGCCAACCCCAGAAGATAACGTAGTTGTAGTTTCATAATCGACTATTATTTGCTGAACAGTGTTTAGTGTGTGGATAAAAAAAAGCGGCTTATTGCAGCCCCTTTTTCAACGTATGTACAAACAAATCGAAGGCTTCGCGCATGAGTACCTGTCGGCGTTCCTCCGAGAACATCATCAGGCGCTTTCGCAGAAACAGGGCCGTATAGCCGTGAATATTGCTCCAGATCATCATAGCCGCTACTTCGGCATCGTCGGCGTGTAAAACCCCGGCTTTTATGCAATCCTGAACTACCTGAACCAGCATATTGAAGGCAATTCGGCCTTCGCTCCAGATGTCCTCGCGGCATTCCAACGCTTCCATGGGCGCCGTCACGATAAACATAATGTCAAACAGTTCAGGGTTTTCAACAGCGAAGTTGATGTACCGTCTGCCCATTTCTACCAGCCGCTCAAAGGGGTCTTCGAGGGCGAAAATAGGCCGAAACTCTTCCATCATCTTTGAAAAAGCCTGCTGATGAACGGCGTACAGAATCTCGTTTTTATCCTTGAAATACAGATAAATCGTAGCCGGACTGTATTCAATGGCTTCGGCAATGTTGCGGATGCTTACTTTTTCGTAACCATTCTGCACGAACAGATGTCGGGCGCCATCGACAATCAACCGGCGCATTTCTTCCCGTTCCCGCTCTTTTCGCTCTATAATTCCCATCAGGTCAACTTGGTGTTACAAACGTACTAAACACTGTTCAGTAAACAATAGCTGTTTACGTTTTTTTGATTAGAAAACGGGTTGAACGGCTTTTTTTAATTATTAACGGGTGCCACCGGCTTCTAAGTTCGTAAAAAAACGAGCCCCGGCTTATTTCGTGACACGTGAAGCCATAATTTGTGGGCTAATCGTTTTCGGCGAAATAGTTACCTATTCACCCCTTGCATCATTCTTAACGCATGACCACTCGTATACTACTATTCATACTTGCTATTGGCTTGTTTGCCTTTGTCCAATCATCCGACGAGCCGGGTGTAATCCGCATAAACTTGTTAGGCTACCGGCCTGCCAGTGTCAAAGTAGCTGTGTGGGCAAGCCTAACCGACAAACCGATTGGCCGCTTTGAGCTGATGGATGCCCAAACCGACCGCGTGGTCTGGGGGCAACAGGCCGGGCGGGCTTTTGGGGCATACGGCCCCTTTGCGCAAACGCACCGGCTCGACTTTTCGGCGGTACGTAAGCCGGGCCGATACTACCTCCGCACCGATGACGGGGCCCGGTCGCCTGAGTTTCGGATTGGCGAAGATGTGTACGACGGGACGGCCGATTTCTGCCTCCGCTACATGCGTCAGCAGCGCAGTGGCTTCAACCCGTTTCTGAAAGACTCGTGCCACACGCACGATGGTTACACACTCTATGGACCCATGCCCGACAGTACGCACATCGACGCGTCGGGAGGATGGCACGATGCGTCTGATTATTTGCAGTACGTAACGACCTCGGCCAATGCCACTTACCATTTGCTGGCTGCTGCCCGCGATTTTCCGGGGGCCTTTGGCGATGCGCATGCGGCCAATGGACTTGAAGGGGCCAACGGCTATCCCGATGTGCTCGACGAAGCCCGCTGGGGTCTCGACTGGCTGCTGAAAATGCACCCAACCGACGATTGGTTGTTCAATCAGCTGGGCGACGACCGCGACCATGCCGGTATGCGCATTCCGAAAGAAGATAAGTTGTACGGAAAAGGCTTTGAGCGGCCGCTGTATTTTGCGTCGGGTACACCGCAAGGGATGTTTAAGTATAAAAATCGGGCAACAGGTGTGGCCTCTACGGCGGGTAAGGTAAGCAGTGCCCTGGCCCTCGGGTATCAGCTCCTGCGCGACCGTCAGCCCGATTATGCCGGTCGACTCTGGCAGCGGTCGCAGTCGGCGTACCGGCTGGGGCTGCAAAAGCCGGGTAACAGCCAGACAGCCCCCGGTACAGCGCCCTATTTTTACGAAGAAGATAACTACGTCGACGATATGGAGCTGGCGGCTGTGGAGCAGTGGAACGCTAGCAAAGCTACGGGGGCCAAAGCTGCCGAGTGGCAAAAACACGCGCTCAACTTTGCCCGGCAGGAGCCCGTTACGCCCTGGATTCTGAACGATACCGCCCGGCACTATCAATGGTACCCGTTTGTGAATATCGGCCATGCCGAACTGGCCAAGCGGTTGCCCGGTCGGGAGCGTAAAACCGTAACCGGATTCTACAAACAAGGTATTGATATAATCTGGCAACGCGCCCGGCAAAATGCGTTTTATCGGGGTGTGCCGTTTATCTGGTGCAGCAATAATTACACAACCTCCTTTGCCACGCAGTGTTTCTGGTACCGGCAGCTCACCGGCGATACCCAGTACGCAGCCCTCGAACAGGCCAATTTCGACTGGCTGTTTGGCTGCAATCCGTGGGGCACCAGCTTTGTGTATGGCCTGCCCGGCAACGCCGATACCCCCGCCGATCCGCACTCGGCGTTTACGCATCTGAAACAGTACCCTATCGACGGTGGCCTGGTAGATGGACCGGTACGGGGCAGTATTTACGGACGGCTCATTGGTATCACCTTGTATCAGCCCGACGAATATGCCCCGTTCCAGAGCCGTGTAGCGGTGTATCACGACGATTATGGCGATTACAGTACCAACGAGCCAACTATGGACGGCACGGCCTCGCTTGTGTACCTGCTGGCGGCCAAACAAGCCGAAAACCGGGCGTTGCCCCCGGCCAAAGCAAAACCCGCTTCGACCCGAAAAGCAGCCAAGCCGACCGTAAGCCCGACCCGAAAACGGGTGGGCGACAAGTCGACGTATTTCAAAGGGGCGAAAATCAGGGGCGACACCAGTGCTCGGCGTATCGCGCTGGTGTTTACCGGTGATGAATACGCCGACGGTGGAGAACACATTGCCCGGACCTTGCAGAAGCATAACGTCCGGGCTTCTTTTTTCCTGACGGGTCGGTTTTTGCGCAACCCGGCCTTTGCGGCCCTCGCTCGGCGGCTTCTGCGCGAGGGACATTACCTCGGGCCGCACTCCGACGCGCATCTGCTCTATTGCGACTGGAAGAACCGGGACAGTCTGCTCGTGACTCGGTCGCAATTTGCGGCCGATTTGCGGGCCAACGAGGCCGCTTTGGCCGCTGTCGGTTGGCCGCCCCGTGTACCACGCCTGTTTATGCCGCCCTTCGAGTGGTACAACGACACTATTGCAGCCTGGAGCCGGGCCGAGGGCTGGCAACTAATCAACTACACCCCCGGCACCCTCAGCCATGCCGACTACACTACTCCCGACGCCCGCAATTACCGGAGCAGCGACGTCATTCTTCAGTCGATTCGTGACTACGAACGTCGGCAGCGGTCGGGCCTGAACGGGTTTATCCTGCTCATGCATGTGGGTACTGCTCCCGCCCGTTCCGACAAGCTATATGCGCACCTCGATGCCCTGCTGACTCAGTGGAAAGAAAAGGGCTATGACCTGGTTACGGTAGATGCCCTCTGACTACATCTTCCGGTAGTGGTCAGGTAACAACTGAGACCGCAAGCCTGTACAATTGCTTTTTATGCCGTCTGAGCGAAACGAATTAATCTTTCCCGATTTGTTGTTGTCCAACTGACAAATACATGCTTTCACTCATGAAAAAAATCGTTGGTCTGGTCTTGTTGGCGAGTATCGTAGCAGCCCTGGGGGTTGCGCAGGCTCAGACTTCGGTTGGCAAAGGGTATGCCGTAGGCGATGCCGTAACCGACTTTCAGGTCCGTAATATGGACAACAAGCTCATCAGCCTGGCCGACTACCGGTCGCAGGCGGGGGTGGTGGTCGTGTTTATGGCCAACCATTGCCCATTTGCAAAAGCGTACGAAGACCGACTTATGGCTATCCACGGGCGTTTTGCCGCTCAGGGGTACCCGGTGTTGGCCATTCAAACGTCGGACCCGGCCATCTACCCCGAAGATGCCTTTGAAGTGGTGCAGACCCGCGCGCGCGAGCGGTCGTTTTCGTTTGTGTACACGCTGGACGAGACCCAATCGGTAGCCCGGAGCTTTGGGGCCACCCGTACCCCGCAGGTGTTTTTGCTTAAGCGGGTGGCTAATGGGTTTGTGGTGCAATACATTGGGGCCATCGACGATAATCCGCAGGATGCGGCCGGGGTACAGAAGCGGTATTTGGAAGAGGCACTCGTGAGCCTTGTAGCGGGCCGTCCCGTACCGACCCCGGCTACCCGACCCATTGGTTGTGCTGTGAAGTGGAAAAACTAATGGCACATCGTTTGCCATTAGGTTGCTCAGTAACAAACTACACAACTAACACAACATGAAACGTATTGCTCTTGTCATCAAGCAAATCAAAACCGTAGCCGGTGTCATGATGGTGGTCTCATCACTTGCCCTGCTGCAGGCCTGTGGTTCTGACAACAAAAACGAATCACGCACCGAAGACGCCATGGAACGCACTGGTGATGCCATGGAAGCCGATGCAAAAGATGCTACGGCCGAGGCTCGTCAGGATATAAACGAGGCTGGCGATAAGGTCGAAGCCACTGCCGACGAAGCAGCCGCCGATTTCGAACGCGAACGCCGGGAAGCCGTTGCTGATATCAAAGAAGAGCAGGCTAAACTGGATACCCGCATTGATAAAGTGCAGGCTGACATCAAAGCACAGGGTAACAAGGTAAAAGCTGAAACCCGTGAAGAATTGGCCGAACTGGAACAGAAACGCAAGAATTTGGCTGCTGACCTCGATAAGGCGCAAAACGCCACCGCAGCGGCCTGGAAAGATATTAAGGCTGGCTTTAAGCAGGCAGGTCGGAGCATTGGCAATGCGTTCGACAAAGCCGAAGATAAGGTCGACCCCGACGGAAAAGACGATTAATATTACCTTAATAGTGGTGGTTTTGAAACGCCGGTTTGCTATGCGAACCGGTGTTTTTTTTGGCTAATTCTCTGCCAAAAAAGAAGTTGGTGTATAACCCTTTCTGAACTGGTGGTAAGCGTAAACTCTACCTGCAACCCTTGCCCAAGGTTTAATTCAATGATTGCACAGAGTAAGACAAGCAGAGTACTCAATACACATCGCTTTGAAATAATTGTTGTAAAAGATGGTGACAAGCAGGTGTAGAAACAATACCCCATCCCTGTAGAGGTATCGCCTACCTAATGATCCGTTTCGAACTGGCGTAGATAAACAACACGGGCCACCTAAAAATTTTTACTTAAATTTTTTTGCCCATTCTATATAGTCAACGGGCGGTTGGCTCCTATTGATACGTACCACAGATTGTATGGCCCCGGCTCGAACAATTGGGTAGTCTTTGGGGGTTTGAATATTGTCAGTGTTTATAGCATTATGTCCATCGTAACGGTATCCGTTCTTCATTATCGCCCGGCTGCCCGGTTCCGGGCGTTTGCCAATATGGGCCGTGCCCTCATGCGTCCGTTTTCCGCCGAAGGACTGCGGTTCGGGAAACTCATGGGCAGCGGGCAAAATTTTGGCCTTATTCCTAATCTGTCCACCTACGTATATATGGGAGTTTGGGACACCGAGCAGCAGGCCGGGCAGTTTCTGAACTCATCGTCCTTTGCAGCCCTCTCCGACGGGACCGATTCGGTCAGTACGCTTTACCTCGCTCCATATCACGCACACGGCTTGTGGGATGGGGTCAATCCGTTTGGCGACGGTCGGCCCCAGGGGGCTACTCGTCCGCCAAACCCCGACGCTCCCGTAGCCGTGCTGACCCGGGCCACTATCCGCCTGGGCGCTCTGCCCGATTTCTGGCGACATGTACCCGCGGCCCGGCAGCGGCTACTTGACCACAAAGACAATCTGCTTTTTGCCATTGGCGTGGGCGAAACTCCTGTTGTGCAACAATGTACCATCAGCGTATGGCGTAACCGGGCGGCTGTTGAGCAGTTTGCGTACCGGCAAAGCGGCCACAAGGAAGTGGTTAGGCGCACCCGCGACCGGCGTTGGTACAGCGAAGAACTATTTGCCCGGTTCTCGGTGGTTGGTTGGGATAACCCACCGGCATCGGCGACCTTGACCTCCAGCCTTGAATAACAGACGCGAGCTTGCGTTAGGCGGATGCGTGATTTCTCTGACCGATAAAGACACCGTACAGGTGCCTCAGGTGTGACTTAATCAAAGAAAAATTATTTCAAGTCTGGGAGTGACCTTAGCGAAGCTCTTGTTTCCCAGTGGGGAAAATTGTTATTTTGCGGGTCTAAATTTCGTGTAAACCGGACATGTCGTTAATTAACAAAATCAGAGAACGATCTGGAATTGCCGTTGGTGTGATTGCCATCAGCTTGCTGCTGTTCATTGTGGGGGGAGATTTGCTGGGCGGACAGAACACGCTCTTCGGCGGAAATAATCAGAAAGTTGGCGAGATAGCCGGCGAAGATATTGACTATCAAGATTTTAATTTAAAGGTCGACGAGCTCCGCGCTCAGTTTGAGCAGCAGGCTGGCCGCGCACCCGGCGAAGCCGATATGGCTCAGATTCGGGAGCAAGCCTGGAATCAGCTGATTTTTGACATCGCTTACCAGAAAGAATTCGACAAGCTGGGGCTGAAAGTATCGCCCGAAGAACTTGTTGACATGGTACAGGGTACCAACATCAGCCCGCAGGTACGTCAGGCGTTCACCAACCCACAAACGGGTGTTTTCGACAAAAATCAGATTATCAACTATCTGAAAGGTCTGCGTAACCTGCCGCCCCAACAGCAGGCTGCCTGGGCTAACTTCGAGAAAAACCTGAGCCAGGATCGGCTTCGGGAGAAGTACGAGAACCTGATGCGTTTGTCGGCGTTTGCCACAACGGCCGAGGCTCAGAAAGAATATCAGGCGCAAAACAGCAAGGCCGACGTGAAGTTCCTGTTCGTGCCTTACTACGCCATCAACGATACTACTGTGAAGGTGTCGGACTCGCAACTGAGCGATTACCTGAACAAACACAAAGATGAGTATCCCGGCGCCGATACGCGTTCGTTGCAGTATGTGACGTTCTCGGTAGCTCCGTCGAAAGAAGACAGTGCTACGCTGTACAACGAAATCAAGAGCCTCGCTCGTGGTTTGGGCGCAGCCAAAAGTGACTCGTCGTTTGCGCAGATCAACAGTGATATCCGGGTTCCGCTCTACATGACGCTGGGTGAAATGCCCGAGCAGTTGCAGCAAGCGGTGAGCACGTTCTCGCCGGGTGGAATCTACGGCCCCTTCCGTGAAGGCAACACGTACTTCATTTATAAGTTTGGTGGTACCAAGCGTGATACGAGCTACACAGTACGTGCCAGCCACATTCTGATTCGGACTGGTGCCGATTCACTGCAGGCTGAGCAGAAAGCAAACGACCTGTTGAAGCAAATTCAGGGTGGTGCCAGCTTTGAAGCGTTGGCGCAAGCCAATAGTGCCGATGGTTCGGCTCAGAACGGTGGTGACCTGGGTTACTTCAAAAACAACGGTCAAATGGTGAAGCCGTTCGAGAAGGCTATTTTCGACTTCAACGGCGAAGGTTTGATTCCCCGCGTTGTGAAAACCGACTTCGGGTACCACATCATCAAAATCACCGAACCCAAAACCAACCTGCTGTACCGCATTGCTGGTATTGGCAAAACAATTACAGCCAGTCAGATCACCCGCGACGAAGCGCTGCGCAAAGCCGATCAGTTTGCATCAGAAGCTAACACTCGCGAAGAGTTTGAGGCTAAGGTGAAAGAAGACAAGTCGCTGGTGGTGGCTACTGCCGAGCGGATTCCAGAAGGTGCCAACAACGTAAACGCCCTGACCGAAGCACGTCAGCTGGTGCGTTGGGCATTCGACGATAAGAATGACGTTGGTGATGTATCGGAGCCGTTTGAAGTAGGTGACCAGTATGTGGTAGCTGTGCTGACCGGCAAAACGGAGAAAGACGACGTAAAGGCTGATGATTACAAGCAGGAACTGACGGCCAAAGTTCGGAACGAACTGAAAGCTGAGCAGATCATTGCGAAACTGGGCAGCGCCAGCGGTTCACTGGAGTCGATTGCTCAGAAGTACGGTGCTGGTGCGCTGGTTGAAACCGCCACCGACGTTAACTTAGCTACTGGTTTCCTCCGCAGTGCCGGTGTTGATCCGGTTGCATTGGGCAAAGCTTTTGGCCTTAAGCCGGGTAAGCGCTCTAAGCCGTTTGCGGGCGAGGCCGGTGTACTGATCATGGAAACCACGAAGTTGACTCCAGCCGGTACAGTTGCCGACTACGCACAGTACAAAAACCTGATTCAGCAGAACTCAGCCTCACGCACGAGCTTCTACATCAATGAGGCCATTAAAGAGGCTTCTAAAGTAGAAGACCGTCGGGCTAAGTTCTTTTAAGAGTACGCACTACCAAGAAGCGAAAGCGCCCCTCGTCAGCAATGACGTTGGGGCGTTTTTGTTTGCTTTAGGGGGACTACTTTAGACATGACATCTCTACAAACGAGATGTCATGTCTGGAATAATTTAACGCGAACTATGCATAATGGCTGACGCAAGGGCCTTCGAAGTGCGTATTATCCATAACTCATGTTAATTTAGCCCTGATTCCCCAGAAACTGAACCAACTGCTGAACGGCTTTGGCCCGGTGGCTTAGAGTATTTTTTACGTCCAGCCCCAACTCGCCAAACGTTTGCTCATGCCCCTCAGGGATAAAAATGGGGTCGTAGCCAAAACCTCCGGTGCCGCGGGGCTCGGTTGCAATTTGGCCCTCTACAATGCCCTCAAACTGGTGTTCCTTGTCACCTTTGATAAGGGTAATTACCGCCCGGAAGCGAGCTCGGCGGTTTGCGATACCCTCCATTTTCTGTAAGAGAAAGGCATTGTTTTTGGCGTGATCGCGGGTACCGGAGTAATACGCCGTATCGACGCCAGGCTCACCGTTGAGGGCATCAACTTCAAGGCCCGAATCGTCGGCGAAGCAATCGATTTGGAAATGGTCGGCTACGTAGCGGGCTTTCTGCCGTGAGTTACCCGGTATAGTACCCGTCGTTTCGGGAAGCTCGTCGGTACAGCCTATTTCGGCCAGGGTCAGAATCTGGAAAGCCCCGCCCAGCGCGTGGGCCACCTCCTCAATTTTATGGGCGTTGTTGGTAGCGAAGCAAAGTGATTTCATAGCACAAAAAAAGCCGTTCGACGGAAAGGCGAACGGCTATACGTTACCATTTTTAAGAGAGTCTATTGAACACTGGTAATCTCCACATCGAATACGAGTGGCGCGTAAGGGCGTATAGTTGCCCCTGAGCCTGTAATTCCGTAGCCCAGAGCTGATGGGAAGATCAGACGCGCTTTCTCGCCCTTGCGCAGTTTGGCGAGACCCTGATCGAAGCCCGGCACTACCTGATTGGCTCCAATCTGTACCGAAATCGTGTTTGTGCCAGTTGGATTGTTAGCAGGGTCAAACACAACGCCGTTCAACAGAGAACCCCGGTACGATACACCTACTGTTTTACCCGTAGTGATCTGCACCGAGTCGGGGCGGGCCTGGGTCACAACGACCCGTAACCCGTTTGTTTCAGAGAATGTAGGCGTCAGTTTGTTGGCGGTCAGATACTCCTGAATCTGCTGTTCTTCGGTCCGTACATTCACAATGCGCACATCATACCGGATGGGCAGATATTGCGGCAATAGCAGCGTGTTGGGCCGGCCGTTGTCCAGGTTGAATGGAACGAGCAGCATGGCCGACTCACCCTTGCGTAACCCTAACCGGTTGGTACCTGATACAATAGGCCCGCTGTTTACAATGCCATCGTATAAACCGGCCGAAATGAGCGCCTGATTGAAATAGCCACGGGTTATTACACGCGGTATATTGGCGGCCACATCGCTACTGTCGACAATAAGGCCATCAAATCGGCGGGCAACGTAATGGTACTGAATTTCGTCACCCACGCCCGCTGTTTGCCCGGTTGGGTTGGTCGTTGTAAGGATGTATGTGGTACCAGCGTCGGTCGTGCGAGCCTGCCCGGTCAGATTGTTTTGGGCTACGTACTGCGCAATTTCTGCTTCGTTTTCGCGTCGTTTCCGATCACGCAGAGCCTCGCCGGGTTCGGTGCAACTACTCAGACCTACGACGCCAAGGCAGCCGACAATAAGCCAGTTTTTCCAGGATACTCGATTCATGCTACTTCAAGGGATAAATGTTCGCGCAGGAACACTTTGAATAACGCGTTTTAACGGATTTTGGTGTCGATTTGGGCCGTACCAATGCCTGTTAAAAAAGCTTAATAGATAGCTTGGCTGTAGAAACAAACAGCACGCCGAGCTATTTGTGGGCGTGCTGTTTGTACCAACGAAGTATTTAGGGTTGCTGTGTGTTCTTGCGAATGTCGATCAGGTTCACGTCGAAAACCAGCACGGCATTGGCCGGAATAACCGGGGGCGAACCTTGCGCACCATAGGCCATCGTCGACGGAATGATGAGGGTTGCTTTTTCGCCTTTATGCAGTTTGAGCATGGCATCGTCCCAGCCCGGAATTACCTGGCCTACACCGATGGGCAGTTCGATAGGCTGTTTGCCTACCGACGAATCGAAGGTTTTGCCATCTAGTAGTTTACCCGTGTAATCAACCTTGATAAGGTCGCCCCGGTTAGGTACTGGGCCACTGCCGGGTTGTGTAATCACGTAGTACACACCCTGCTCCGTTTTCTGGGCTTTACCAGCTAAACCGTTTTTGGCGAGATAATCGGCAATAATTTTATCGTCAACGCCTTTTTGCTTGCTCGCTGCGGTCGTCTCGGCTTTGCGGTATTCCTCTTCGCTCTGTACTTCCAGTACTTTCACATTGAAGGTAATATCGGAGCCCTTGGTTACGCCCGGAGGCATAGCCTGCATAGCCCGGCCAAACAGCGAATCGGCACTCACGTAGAACGTAGCACTATCGCCTTTCGAGAGCATAGCCAGTCCTTCTTCAAACGAACCTTTGAACGGCGGTACTTGCAGCATCAGTTTCAGCGGAGCGGGTTCTTTGTGCGTATCGCGCAGAACGGAGTCTTTGCTGTTTTTCAGCTGAAGCTGGATGGTCATAATATCGCCCACCTTCGCCTTGCGGCTTTCTTCGTTGTCTTCGTGAAGCTGGTATTTCAGGCCAGTCTCGCTGACCTCGACGCGGTTGCGTCCGCAAGCGGCCATCGCGGCTACGAGGAGCGCTGCTGTTGCCAGACGGTTAAAAAGCATGTTTTGGAGTTAATTAATGTAAAATGAATACTGATTATGAAGAACAGAGGTACTAAACGGTTTCGGCCAGTTGCTGTTGGTAACGTGGTACCACGCTCAGCAGCCAATCTTCGGTTTCGGCCAGCGACAACCGTGACCGGCCGCCGGCGGCATTCCGATGACCACCCCCGTTGAAATGGGCACTCGCTAGTTCGCGTACCGAAAACTCACCGACCGACCGGAATGAGATTCGAATTTCTTCGCCCCGGTCAATCAGAATGGCCGCCATGACGACTCCTTCCACCGAAAGCGCGTAATTAACCAGTCCCTCAGTGTCGCCGGTTTTGGAACGGAACCGCTTCAGTTCCTCGGCACTCAAGGTGATGTAGGCAAACTTGTATTCGGGAACAACCACCAGCTTTTCATTGAGCACGTAGCCAAGCATACGGAGCTTATCGAGCGATGTATTGTCGTAGATACGCCGGTGGATGCTGCTCACATCAATATGGAGGTCGAGTAGGTCGGCGGCCATGCGGTGTACATCGCCGGTAGTGCTGCCGTGCCGAAACGAGCCGGTATCGGTCATCAGACCGGCATATAGGCACTCAGCCATCGGCACATCAATCATGTCTTTGTGTCCCAGCCCCACAATCAGTCGGAAAATCAACTGAGCCGTAGCGGCTGCGGTAGGGTCCCAAAGGCTGAGATCGGCAAATGATTCAGGCTCTAAATGATGGTCGATCAGGATTTTGCGACCGCGGGCTTGACGGATCAGGGCGCCCAACTCGCGGATACGGTCGAGGCTGGAAAAGTCGAGACAAAAGAGCAGGTCGGCTTCGTCGACCAATTGCGTAACGGCTGTGCGTACGCGCTCCTCGAAAACAACCACATCGCTATTGCCGGCTAACCAATGCAAACTTTGAGGGTAATCGGTAGGGGTAACAACGGTAACGCGGTGCCCTCGTTTTTTGAGGTAAGCCGCTAATCCGAGCGAAGAGCCCATGGCGTCTGCGTCGGGGTTTTGGTGCGTCGTAATCAGAATTGTTTGCGGGTGCTGAAGCAACTCGCCAATGGCATCGAGATCTTGCATGAGTGGTCGGCAGCATTTGCCGAAAAATCAAGCCACAAAGGTACAAATTATTTGAACATCCGGTTTCGGATATTGGCCGCCCCGGGTCTGGTACTGTGCATTGGTTTCAGGCGGTGTTTATACACTGGCCTTCAAGGTAGGTAAAGCACGCTGTTTCAGGGGCAATATCGAGTAACTGGCACCCGAAATGGAAATTCGTCGCTACCTTTGCGCAAAATTTTATTTGGTACACTTCCCAATGATTACGAATCGTACATTCACCATGATTAAGCCCGACGCCGTTGAGGCTGGGCATACAGGGGCCATCATCAAAATGATTGAAGAAGCCGGTTTCCGCATCGTCGCTATGAAAAAGACGAAGATGAGCAGCGAGCGGGCAGGCCAATTCTATGAAGTTCACAGTGAGCGGCCTTTCTACGCGTCGCTGTGCGAGTACATGTCGTCAGGGGCAATTGTACCGATGATTCTGGAGAAAGAAAATGCCGTAGCTGACTTTCGGAAACTGATTGGTGCTACAAACCCGGCCAATGCCGAAGAAGGTACTATTCGGAAACTGTACGCTAAGTCGATCGAAGCAAACGCCATTCACGGCTCTGACTCGGACGAAAATGCGCAGATCGAGGGTAACTTCTTTTTCTCTCGCACGGAGCAATTCTAAGGAATTCAGTACCGGCTATCGGACATTAAAGCCTGAGGGCTTTAATGTCCGATAGCCGGTATCTGGTTTAATAGACCTTCTCGCCCCGCTTCAGCCACACCCCCCACGGCCGCGAGAATGCATGGACGAGCTTGGTAGGCTTGCCCGTGTTGTCAACAACCGGGTTTCCCTGATTCACCCATTCGAACAGGCTACCGTACAGGTTATGAACCCGTTCGTAGCCAGCGGCTTTTAGTTTGTCGCCGATTTTGTCGCTCCGGTACCCCACCGAGCAGTACGTCACGATGTTGGCCGTTTTGGGGATGCCTTTGAGCCGCTCGAAGCTGAAATCATCGTAGCCAACCCAACGGGCGTTGGGGAGATGACTCACATCGTACTCCTTTTTTTCGCGGGTATCGAGCAAAACCACATCTTTCATGGTTTTTAACTCCGTCACGGTAACAGTCGGTACGGTGCTATTGCCATACAGCGTGTGGAGCAAAGCCCGGTACGCCTGACTGGCAGGTTGAGCCATAGCCGAAGAGAACAGACAGCAGGATAAAAACGTAAGGAAACCCAGTTTCATAAGGAGTTAATTACACTGTTGGTATAACGCAGGGCCGACGTGCCTGATTATCGGAACCGCCTGATTATGCTTATGTTATAGACGTTTAGGAGGGGGTGATTTGTACAAAAGTAAGAACGAGGTATCAGTAACCCGTAAAATTTACGTTAAAAACATACCCTGATCGGGTAATCAGTAGTGTCTGACGGGTACATTGACTAATTTTATGGATTCGTATGACGAGAAATGCATTTTTGATGGATTGAACCTACTACCTGATAGTGAACGATGGGGAAGAACGTGCGAATTGGATTATCTGTAGTTTGTCTGCTACTTGTTGGTTTACTGAGCGCTGCGGCTTTGACAACGCCAGCCAAACGACTCGTATCAACCCTACGGCGTTCGGCGGTCGTTAAGAAACCCGTTGTCTTAAAACCAAAGGTTAAGGATCATACGTTTCCGGCGAGTCGGCCGGTTGAAGTGCTGGCTCCTGTAGACAGCAGTGCCGAAAAATGGATCGATAGCGTGTTTACAACCATGACGCCCGAACAGAAGGTTGGGCAGTTTTTTATGGTAGCCACGTTCTCAAACCGGCACGCTAATCATTATCAGTACATTGAACACCTGATTCAGAACTACCATATCGGTGGACTGATCTTTTTCCAGGGTGGCCCGCACCGGCAGGCGTTGCTGACCAATCGGTATCAGTCGCTCTCAAAAATCCCGATGCTTGTTGGTATCGACGGTGAGTGGGGGCTGGGTATGCGGCTCGACAGTGCTATGGATTTTCCCAAGCAAATGGCGCTGGGTGCTCTTCGCGATGATCGGTTAGTATACCAGATGGGTGACGAAATTGGCCGCCAATGCCGCCGATTGGGCATTCATATCAACTTTGCCCCCGTTTCCGACGTCAATAGCAACCCGGCAAACCCCGTCATCGGCAATCGGTCGTTTGGTGAATCGAAAGAGAACGTAGCCCGTAAGGCCTCGGCTTACATGCGGGGGCTGCAAAGCAACCGAATCATTGCCACAGCCAAGCATTTCCCCGGTCATGGCGATACGAATCTCGATTCGCACCATACCCTGCCGGTTATCAGCCGCTCGGCCGAACAACTACACAATATTGATCTATACCCGTTCCGCCGGCTCATTGCTGATAGTTTGATGGGCGTTGTGACGGGGCATTTGCACGTTCCGGTTGTCGACAATCGGCCTGCCATTGCGGCTACGTTGTCGGATAAGGTAGTGACCGAACTGCTCAAAAAAGAACTGGGTTTCCGGGGGTTAGTTTTCACCGACGCCATGAATATGGGCGGTATCAGCCGGGCTGGGCGTCCGGTTGATGTGAACCTGAAAGCCCTGATTGCGGGTAACGACATTCTGCTCTATCCTGAAAATATCAAGGAAGCAACGGCAGCTATTCTGAATGCGGTTCAAACCGGGCAGATTTCGCAGGAATTGATCGATGAAAAAGTACGTAAGATTCTGCGGGCCAAGTATTGGGCTGGTTTGAATAACTACAAGCCTATTTCGATGGTCAATTTGGAGCAGGACCTCAACTCGCCCGAGGCTCAGGCTCTGAAACAGGAGCTTTGCAACGCAACGGTGACGGTAGTGGAAAACAATAATGATCTGTTGCCGATTGCTCGCCTTGATACAGCTCGCATTGCCTCCATTGCGATTGGTGCCGAGTGGAACAACACGTTCCAGAAAACGCTGGCTCAGTACGCGCCAATCAAGAAAATTACGTATCCCGACAAAGTGTCGACGGATGCAGAAGTTAATGAAATTGTGGCTTCGGTAGGCGATGCCAACGTGGTGATCATGAGCTTTCACCGCATGAGCGAATCGGCATACCGTAAGTTTGGTGTGACCAAGGCCTCGCTCGACTTGATTAACCGCCTGAAGCAGTGTGGTACCAAAGTGGTCGTGACGGCGTTCGGGTCGGCCTACAGCCTAAATCAGTTCACGGCTGCCGATGCCCTCATTTGTGGTTATCAGGATTTTGACGAAATGCAGCGGGCTACGGCTCAGGTGATTTTTGGTGGTCTTGGTGCTGAGGGTGTGATGCCCGTATCGACAGGGAACTGGAAGATAGGATACGGCAAAACGGTTGTTCCGGCTGGCCGGCTGGCGTACGGTACCCCCGAGAGTGTGGGTATGAATGCCACCAAGCTGAAACAGATTGATCAGCTGATGCAAACTGCGCTGGCGGGTAAGGTAGTACCCGGAAGCCAGGTCATTGTGGCCCGCAAAGGCAAGATTGTGTACGAGAAGTATTTTGGAAAGCTGACTTACGCGGGTACTGAGAAAGTGACTGGCGAAACGCTGTATGACTTGGCCTCGCTGACAAAGGTGCTGAGCACACTACAGGCAACCATGCTCCTGCATGATCGGAAGCAGCTGGATATTACCCAAAAGGCGTCGGTGTATCTGCCTGAGTTACGGGGCACCAACAAGCAAAACATTGTTATTCAGGATCTGCTCTGGCATCAGTCGGGTATGGTGTCGTATTATCCTACGACCTGGGATCGCACTCGCCTGCCGGGTGGGGGCCTGAAACCTACTCTCTACAGTGCTACCCCCGATAGTGCGTACACGTTGCAGGTAGCGCCCAATCTCTGGGCCCGTACGGCGCTGAAAGATTCGGTATGGAAGTGGGTGGTGCAGTCGCCTATGTCCAAAAAGATTGACGATGGACGCCCGGCGTATGTGTACAGTGATTTGAATTTCCTGATGTTGCAAAAAATTGTGGAGCGTATCACCAAACTGCCGCTCGATCAGTTTGTAGAGCAGGAAATTTACAAACCATTGGGCCTCGTTTCGATTGGTTTTACGCCCCTGCAACGGTTTGCCAACCCGCGTTGCGCGCCCACCGAAAACGATACATATTACCGCAATACCTTGCTGATTGGCACGGTACATGACCAGATGGCCGCTGTACAGGGTGGTGTTTCGGGACATGCGGGTCTCTTTGGCAATGCTCGTGATGTGGCTGCTTTGTTGCAGATGAATTTGCAGCGGGGCGAGTACGGTGGCTATCGGGTGCTTCAACCCAATACGGTCCCTTACTTCTCGCAAACAGTAAGCCCACGCAGCCATCGGTCGCTTGGTTGGGATCGCCCCAATCCAGAAACCAGCAGTGTGTATGTAGCCGAGCAGGCTTCGGAGCGCTCGTTTGGGCACACGGGATTCACCGGTAACGTGGTGTGGGTTGATCCAAATGAGGAGTTGGTCTTTGTGTTTCTATCGAACCGGATTCACCCAACAGCCGCTAATACGTCCATCAATACGACCAAACTGCGTCGGAAGATCCACGAAGTAATTTATAGCGCGATAGAATAAGCATGGTACTGACGAAAATATATCTTAGCCCCGGCACAGTTCAGATTGTTGCCGGGGCTTATTGTTTGTAGGCTCTTATAAGGAAAGTGCGAAAAGATAAAGCTATTGGAGTCGAGCGACATCGCCCCCCACGAACGTTCTGCCATGGCGGGACACGCTACCGTCTAGTAGGTGTAATAAAAAAAGCCAGTCAGTTGACTGGCTTTAAGTCGGGAAGGCGGGATTCGAACCCACGACCTCTTGCACCCCATGCAAGAATAGGTAATTTTTAGATGGTTCTCAATATTTTTTATAGTATCTGAAATACAGTAAGTTATAAAGGTAATATCTTCTTGTTAGTTCTTGGTACTTCTGATTGTTCTGGTATATTTGTGTTAGGAAACGTGTTAGTAAAGGCAAACTCTTGCCTAACTTATATACCTGTCCCAAATGGCCCATACAACTGAAGCAAAAGAAGCCCGTGCTACCGTTCGCATTGTTTACCGACAATCCGATGTTCAGAAAGATGGAACCTGCCCCTTCTTTGTCTGTATCACTAAGCAGCGCAAGCGTAAATACGTGGCTACCGGCTTGACCTTACATCCTGATTATTGGGATGGAGATAAAGAAAGAATAAAGCCGGTAAAGGGCACGACGGTTGAGAAAAGGCTACTCGCTGATAAGTTAAAGAAGGTAGAGAAGGCATTGCAGGACATACGCGAGAAGTACGAGAAAGCCGCCGAAAGCCTGGTTGATGCCGATGAACTGCACGATGCTAAAGCCGTAGCTAGTAAGGCCATAGAGGGACGCAAACAGTCTCGCCGTTATACTGTTCTGGAATACCTCAGCGAACAGATCGAGACAATGCAACGCATTGGTAAAGTGGGTTATTGCGGAGTATACAGAGACCTCAAAAACCAGCTTACTGAGTTTGTTAAAACGGAGTACAATAAAACCGACTTCCGCTTTGATGAAATCACTGTAAAGTTTTGCAACGGCTTCGAGATGTTTTTTAGGGAGCGGGGAAATACGGAGACGAGCTTATCCGTCCGCTTTCGAACACTACGAACCTTATACAACCGGGCTATTGCAGAAGGGGTAGCCAAGGCTGAGAATTATCCTTTTGTCCGCAACGTTGCTGAGAAGCATAAATTCAGTGTGGGCAAGTTTGATACCAAAACCCGCAAGCGAGCTATTACCCGCGATGAGGTTCGCAGGATCGAAGCCTACCAGCCCACTGGCACGGCTACTGGACCGTATGCCAACTTGAAAAACTACTATAGAGTAGAACGGATGCAACGGGCGAAAGATGTATTTCTATTCTCTTTCTATGTAGGTGGTATAAACTTCGTGGATTTAGCCCAACTTCGCTGGCACGACCTTGTCACCGATGCTGATGGTAACCAGCGAATCAATTACACCCGGCAGAAAACAGGGGGGAAGTTTTCAATGAAGCTAACGGCTCCCGCCCTTGCTATTATTGAATCATTTCGGGCGCTAACCCACCACAGTCACAATTGTTACATATTTTCGATACTGGATAAGGATATACACCAAAAGCCCAATCAGATTAAATATCGGCTAACGAAGATATTAGGGCAGGTTAACAGCGACTTAAAGCGGCTGGGCGAGGAACTCGGTATAGCTACCAAGCTCACCACTTATGTGGCTAGACATTCCTTTGCTAGCAGTCTACGTAGAGCGAACGTGGCTGATAATCAGATAGGGCAATTGTTGGGCCATCAAGACTTCAAACAAACTGCTGTTTACTTGGATGAGTTCGACCGGCAGACCCTTGATGCGGCCTTGGATGTGCTCATATAGCACACTGGTAAGCCATCGCTAAATCCTAAATCATTACTCAGTTTGAATAAATAACAACCGCCGAGGTCTGGAATACATGTAGGCAGGTTAAAAACAAAAGCTGCAATATGGCAACAGAAGACGAAGATAGTCTATTCAGCCTTTGGCCTGACCTGTCAGCCGACGAGGTTGCAAGGCGCATTTACTCAAACCCTGACCTGTTTGCAGAATACTACTCCGACGAACGGGAATCGCTTAAACAGACGAACATTCGCTTGATGGAGCAGGACCCCATGCAATATGTTGAGTTCATTGATAATTGGGCAGAGGCTTTGCCAAAGTTCTTTCAGGAGGCTGTAAACTGCGAAGTCGAGTTTTTTAAAACAAAGCAGTTACAAGAACTGTCCGAAAGCTTATTCACAATGCTATCCCCCCCTCGCTCGTTTCCCCACCCTGCCATCAAGAAGCAGGTGGATTTCTACAGGCCTTTATTTAACCATTACCTACAAAAAATAAAAGAAGCAAAAGCCGAGCCGGAACAAAATAGGGTTCAAGTCGATCCGGCACAGAAATTACATACTCCTTCAATAAAGGGGGGACAAGGGCGGGTTAGCACTATTAGTAACCGCAACAAACGCGATGCCGAGTATTTGACTCTCAAAGATATATTCAATGACCCTGAAGAGTTTGATAAGTGTATTGATGCGTTGCAACTGATAAGCTCGCCTGTATTAAGTGATACCAGAACGTGGATAGGAGAGAGCCGTGGGGGTATGGCCGCAATTGCGGCATGGTGGGACACAATAAGGAAACGAGGAAAGATTAAGAGCGTATCAAAAATAAAGTTCTGCAAACTCTTAGAAGATTATATCCCCGGTTTGATTCTTGACACCAAAACAGCAAGTTTTTTAGGAAAAAGTACAGAATGGAGAACCTCGTATTCCATTGAACTTGAGGGGATTATAAAATAAGATTATTGTTTATATTCCAACTTAGAATTAGAAGAAATAGAAGATTTTGACTGCCCGATCATTGCAAGCGTAAACCAAACGCAAACGCAATGGGACATACTTTTGAAGAACTATTTACGCGGTTGTCCGCAATTGAAGCCGGACAAAAAGAAATACGGGCGTTGCTAATTAACCGCCTAACCTCCCCTCAATCATCAACACATCTGCCACGAATTGGCAGCAAAAAGGACATTCAGGCCGTGACGGGCTGGCCTGATGGAACCATATACGCAAAGGTGGCGCAGATGCCTTCGGGCATAGTCATTCGCGGGCGTAGTAAGCGGCTACTATTTGACTTGGATAAGTTCGAGCAATGGATTAAAACCGCCGTGTAACCATGAGCCAACAGCAGCCTAATTCAAACTCAGCCATCGAACATCTTTGTCGGCTTGCTGATGTTCAAAAGCGCGAGAAGTGGCCGAATGTCAAGCCTGCCTATATTCCAAAGGCCAAGTATGATGACCGTACAGCCAACGGACTAACCAAGTGCATCGTTGACTTTATCAACCTAAGTGGAGGGATGGCAACTCACATCCAATCCCAAGGGCAATATCGCCCCGGCGCTGGAGGGCAAAAGGGCACCTTCACGTACGGATCAACACGGCGAGGTACCGCTGATATTCATGCAGTCTTCTATGGCAAGCACCTCTCTGTTGAGGTGAAAATTGGCAAAGACCGCCAAAGCCAGGCGCAGAAAGCCGTGCAATCTGATGTAGAACGTGCTGGCGGTTACTACGTCATTGTTCGATCATTCGGGGGATTCTATCAATGGTGGACACAAAGCTTTCTGTCAAATGTAATTCTCCCATGACCCGCTTGACACCGCGCCAGTTCGTAGTCGTCTGGCTACTGGTCGATTGGCTTCTCCAACTAATTCTTTGAACAAAAAAAAGAACCGGCACCCCTCAACGGTACCGGCCCAAAACATACCCTGAAATGACACCCGAATTTACCAATAATACGCTGATAATCAAACGTCGAAAGCTGGGAAACATTATGATTCTTCAATACCCGGACGGCAAAACGTTTAGGGAAACACCAGATGGTAGTTGTACCGAGGTACAGTCCGATTTCTTCGATACAGTACGGGGAGCAGGCGGGGTGGACATTGAGCCCTTGATACTCCTCCAAACGGCTCCAGTGCCAACGGAAAGGGGTAGGGCAGAAAGTCATACTGCTCTTGTGTCCAGCCCGGTATCGGATGCAGAAAAAAAACCGACCGAAGAGCAGTTCGACGTTGAGATTAACGGATTTAACCCCGACGACTTCGAACAAAATCAGCCAGCAGCACAATCTCCAGTCCTTGAAATACGAGACGGGGAAATTGCCTACGACCTGTGGCGATGGGAACGAGACCCGAGAACGAAAGAAATGCGGATCGCCGGACTCTATCACACCGGTGTACTAAGTTTTTTGGGTGAACAAGGTTTTGCAAAACGCTACCGGCCCGATGGAAAAAATACAATACTCGTGCGAGGGGACACCGTTATTGAGCCGGTAATTGCAACCGTAATGCGCGATGAAGTTAAAGCCTATATCGAGGCCAATCCTGACCTAATTAAAGAAGGTCCGCTGTCAGCTACCTTTGAAGGCCGTTTAGAGTTGTACAACCGTCAGCATCACCTCATCATCAATTCCACCAGCTTAGAAGGGCTCCGTACACACGACCGTCCCTTGCTCCGGGATGCGCCAGGCATTTGCTATATTCCCTATAAGAACGGCATTGTTCAGATTACGGCTGAGAAGATTACGATACATCCATACAGCATTCTGGACGGTGCTTGCGTCTGGAAATCACAGGTGATAGAGCGAGAGTTTAACCTCAGGGCTGATGGGGAACAATGCCAGTATGCTCGCTTTATCGGTAACGTCACCCGCCAAGAACATGACCGAATGATGGCGTTCCGAACTGCCATTGGCTACCTCCTACATCATTACAATAACCCGACCGAGGGGCAGGCCGTCATTCTATATGATGAGGAGATAACTGATGTTCGTAAGCCCGAGGGCGGTACTGGAAAAGGGGTTTTTGCGAATGCCCTCCGGCAAATCCGCCCCCTTGCCCTGATCGACGGAAAGAAGTTTGACCCCAACGACAAATTTTGTTTTCAAGACGTAGATCAAAGTACGGCGGTTGTCTGGATTGATGACCCTGTTGTAAATCATGCCAAATCCGAGCGACGATTTTCGCTTGAGAGATTCTTCAGTATTCTTACAGAGGGATGGTCTATTGAGAACAAGCGGGAAAAGACGTTTCGCATACCGGCAAAAGAGGGACCAAAATTATTGATAGCCTCTAACGTCGTGATGTCGAACGAAGGTTCTTCTAATGTGCGCCGACAATTTATTCTTGAATTTAGCGACCACTACAAAAAACAGATTCGGGTAGGCAACGAGAAGCCAATAGAGTCTGAGCATGGCGGGGTACTATTCTCTGACAATTGGAGCGTGGACGAATGGCAGCGATTCGACCGCTACATGATCGGCTGTATTCAGCAGTTCTTACAAGATGGATTAACCGCCTACTCCCTGCGCAGCGCGGGGAAGAATCGACTTCGCCAAACCGCAGGGGAAGACTTCTACGAATGGGTCACTACGTACGAAAACACAGGGTTACGAGCTAATACTGAGTATCACCGGGACACGCTGTTCGCCGATTATAAGGCGTTTGCAGGCCTAACGGATTCGGGACATGGTACGCGTGGATTCAGCAACAATATCGTAGCCTACGCCAAAAGCAACGGCTGGAAATTCGAGCGCGGAGCCGACAAACGTAATCAAACCTTTACGCTAATTTCCTAACTCCTTCAGGAATAGGGAATAACGTTTCCTTTATCAGACAGTGTGTGTGAGAGTTCGTTCTATCTCTATATATACCTCTTAATAAAGAAGTACTTATTCCCTATTCCCCCAACCCTTCCGTTATGCCTCAACAGCTACATACAATATCGTTGCTTGAAACAGAGGTTTCCAGCTTCAGAAACCTCAACACGGCAGATAACCCAAAACCCATCCGTCTACTCACTTGGCTCCGGTCTGTGAAGTATCGGGATCGGGTAGAACAGATCAGAACCATTGAAGACAAGAAGCAACGTGACGAGCAAAAGGGACTGTTACCAATAATCACCCCGAGCGGAGTGTTCACGTACCGGGAGGAGTCAAAGTTAGTCCGACATACCGGACTACTTCAGTTCGACATTGATCTGACCGACAACAAGCATATACGAAACTACGTCGATTTGAAAAATCAGATCGCTAAGCTTCCTTTTGTTGCCTACTGTGGTCTATCGACGTCCGGCAAAGGCTATTGGGGTTTGGTTCCAATTGCCAGTCCTAAACGACATGCTCAGCACTTCGATGCCCTCGTGCGCGTGTTCGCCCATTATAAGATCAAGCTTGATACAAGGCCCAGAAATGTAGCTTCGGCGCGTTGCTATTCGCATGATCCCGCTGCATACCTCCCGGAGAAGGTGCAACTGTTTGAACTGTTTGACATACCCAAGCCATCGCCCCGACGCAAGTTTTACCACACGGTCGACGCAGATAAAGACCGCCACCGAGTCGAGATATGTATCGCCGAAATACTACGACGTGGGCAGTATATTGAAACTTACAGAGACTGGTACGAGGTTGGATGTGCCTTTGCCAATAGCTACGGAGAGGGTGGGCGAAACTATTTTCACCATGTCAGCCAGAATTACCCAAAGTACAGTGCAAACGAGACCGACAAACAGTTTTCGGCCTGCCTGAAGGGGAAGTCGAAGGCGACACTAGGTAGTTTCTTCCACTTTTGCGAACGGCTTGGTATTCGCTGGAAAGACCTGTTAGCCGCTCCCATTTCGCCGACGCCACCTCACCGTTTGAAACCAGCGCAACAATTTCCAGAGAGTCCTGTAATTTATCAAGAACCGGAAAGGACGCGGCGCAGGGCTACCAACGTACAGGCTGAAGCGTTCGCGATGGAAAAAGCATTCTGGTCAAAAGACTGGACAAGGCCACCGCTTAAGCTCACAAACAGGCCGGAACCCTTACCTGTTCGTCCCTCATCGAGAACGCAAGGCGATATACAGAAGGCAGTGATCGATATGTTTGGTAAGAACCAACATCTGGCACAACTGGCGAAGTCGTTTGGGGCTGAGCTGGTTGGGGTGCGACGCCTGCCAACAGTTCCTACTGAACCTGTTCCGGGTGTCCCAGCTTCTCTCCAATATATAGCCCAGAAGAACGATGACCTACCTTTTTGACCATGACATGAATGCTAAAGTTGATCGACCCAGTAGCGTTTACAGTGAGGTCTTAGAAAATAGTCTGGGATACTGCTTTATAAAACGGCCAAAGGCCCATAATGCTTTGTCAATATTCCGCGAATCACATGCTGACGCAAGCCGAACATCACCAAAAAAGGCCTGATATTCTTTGTAAGCGTTTAACTTTTGCTTCGTTGTACCTTTTAATTCGCCGATGTCTCCCGTTTGTAGGTAGATGGAGGCTCGGTACACATGCTGATCGAAGATGGGGAACTGACTTGGCTGAATGACATGCATGAGAAAGACTTGCCAAATAGCCGAAATCTTGCCAAATGAATCCGAAAAGGTTTTGGCGTCCCAGTCATCTGCTAGTTGGTTAACAACCTCAAGTTTATCAATAATTTGATTGACACTGCTAACCTTCTTTTCCGATAACTTATCCTCTGTGTTATTCTTCCACTCGAACAAACCGCGTAGGATGACGCTGTCGAACTTAAAAGGCATTTTACGGTCAATTACATAAACGTCATAAGCTTTACTCTTTGACGAGTAATGATACATGCCCTTCCAGTACTCGATGAATGTTTTCCAATCATCGGCCGGCTTACAATCAATAATCCAGGCTTGGGTGGTAGGGAGCATGTATGCTGAATAGGTTTATCATTAATAAATAGAACTCCAACGATCGCTGAGGGCCTCGGCCTGATCCAACACCAGCTTCACGGCCGCATCTGACTTCTCAGGCGGGTACTTATACTTCTGTAAGAGCCGACGAACCAGAATGCGGAGCCGTGCCCGGACGCTTTCCCGTACCTGCCAGTCGACGGTGGTAGAGGCTCGTAACTTCTCGGTCAGTTCGCGGGCCAGGTCTTTCAGCGTGTCGTCGGTCATTTGCCGGACGGCGCTTTCGTCGTTGGCCAGAGCATCGTAGAACGCAATTTCGTCGGGTTTCAGACCGAGGGCCTCTTCCCGAGCGATAGCTGCCTGAAAGTCTTTGGCCATCTGAATCAGCTCTTCAATGACCTGCGCCGACTCGATAGCCCGGTTGTTGTACCGGCGTAGGGCACCCTGCAAACGTTCGCCGTACTTGCGTTCCTGTACAACGTTGTTGCGCGTCTTCGACCGGATGTTGTCCTGCAACAGCTTTTCCAGCAGCTCAACGGCCAGATTTCGGTAAGGCGTCTTGCGAACATCTTCCAGAAACTCGTCGGATAGCAGCCCGATGTTGGGTTTTTCCAGCCCGGCTAGCGCAAAAATGTCGTCGACACCTTCGGCCCGGATGGCATTGTCGAGAATTAGTTTCAGCGCCGAGTGCTTTTCCGCCTGCGTCCGCTTCTGATCGACGGTGGTGTGCTTGCTGATAATGGCTTTGATGGCCGAATAAAAGGCCAACTCGGTACGTAGGGCTTCGGCTTCATCGAGGGTGCCGCAAAGGGCAAAGGCTTTGGTTGCCTTTAAGACCTGATCGAGGAACCGCTTTTTGCCGTTATCCAGCGCCAGTATATGGTTCGCGGCCGGGGCCAACAAGGGCAGCGGATTGGTGGCCAAGTGGCGCAAGTCACAGGGGTTACCATTTACCGGCGTAGCAAACTGCCCACGGATCACGTCGACCGTTTCCAGCAGTTTGGCCAAGGCTTCGTCGGCGAGGTGGGCGGGTTCACCCTTGCCTTTGGCATCGGTATAGAGTTTCAGCGCCTGTTTCAGCTCGGTGGCAATGCCTATGTAGTCGACAACCAGCCCACCCGGTTTGTTGCGGAACACCCGGTTCACGCGGGCAATAGCCTGCATCAGGTTGTGCCCTTTCATGGGCTTGTCGATATACATGGTGTGGCAGGCGGGGGCATCAAAACCCGTCAGCCACATATCGCGCACGATCACCAGCCGCAGCGGGTCGGTCGGGTCTTTGAAGCGTTTTTCGAGCCGCTTTTTCACCGCCTTGCTATAGATGTGTGGGTGCAACAGTTCTGTGTCGGCCGCCGAGCCGGTCATCACAATCTTGAGCTGCCCTTTTTCGGGGTCGTCATCGTGCCAGTCGGGGCGAAGGGCAATCAGGGCATTGTACATGTGGACGCAGATTTCGCGGCTCATGCACACGATCATGCCCTTTCCATCCATCGTGGCCAGTCGGGCCTCGAAGTGCTTCACCAGATCGTTGGCGACTTCCCCAATGCGGGGAGCTGCACCTACCAACTTTTCCAGTTGGCTCCACTCGCTTCTGGTCTTTTCGCGGGCCTCCACATCCTCCTCATCTTCGACTACTTCTTCCACCTTGTCGCTCAGGGCTTCAATGTCAGCCTGATTGATGTCGATTTTGGCCAGTCGCGATTCGTAGTAAATGGGTACAGTAGCCCCGTCGTCTACAGCATCCTGAATGTCGTAGATTGACACGTAATCGCCGAACACGGTGCGGGTATCTCGGTCGCCGGCTTCGATGGGCGTACCCGTAAAGCCAATGAATGTAGCATTGGGCAGGGCATCGCGCAACAGCTTGGCGTACCCCACTTTGTAGCGGCCCGTTTTGGTGTCGAGCCGGGTACCGAAGCCATACTGACTGCGGTGGGCTTCGTCGGAAATCACGACGAGGTTGTAGCGGTCGTTCAGAATCGGGTGACCTTCTTCGCCATCGAGCAGCGAAAACTTCTGAATGGTTGTAAACAGAATGCCACCGGCTTCGCGCTCGGCCAGAAGCTGCCGCAGGGCCTCGCGGTCGTCGGCCTGAACAGGTGTTTGTTTCAGTAGTTCCTGTGCGCCACTGAAGGTCTGGAACAACTGCCCGTCGAGGTCGTTGCGGTCGGTGACGATTAGCAGCGTGGGGTTTTTCATTTCGGGCTGTTGCAGCAGCATACCGGCGTAGCAGCACATGCTGATGCTCTTGCCCGACCCCTGTGTATGCCACACGACCCCGGCCTTGCGGCTCCCCGGCTCGACCAGTTGGCCGTAGGGGGCCCGACGCTCCTGCACGCCCGCATGGGTTGGAGCCTCGGAAGCCAGAATGGTAGCCTGCACAGCTTCGCGCACTGCGTGGAACTGATGATAGGCGGCCATTTTCTTGATAAGCTGCCCCTCGTTGTTCTCAAACAGAATGAAGTAGCGCAGGTATTCGAGCAGGCGGACGGGGGCGAAGAAGCCGCGCACCAGCACGTCGAGTTGCCACTCAACCAGCGGTTTGTCATCTTCGTCTTTGATGGTTCGCCAGGGTAGAAACCGCTCCTGATTGGCCGTCAGTGAGCCCATGCGGGCCTTGAAGCCATCACTCACCACCAGCGCTTCGTTGTAGGCAAACAACTCCGGTATGTCCTTTTTGTAAGTCTGTACCTGATTGTAGGCATCCCAGATGTCGGTGTTCTCGTCGGTGGGGTTTTTTAGTTCGATGAAGGCGATGGGCAAGCCGTTGAGAAAACAAACCAGATCAGGCCGACGTACCCGGTTGTGTCGCCCCTGTACACTGAACTGATTAACTACCCGGAAATCGTTGCGATCAGGGTTGCGAAAATCGGCCAGCAGGGCATGATCCTGCTTGATGTCGTCGCCCACGCGGTATTCGACAGGGACACCATCGAGCAGCAGCCGGTGGAAGGTCCGGTTGTTTTGCCGCAGATCGAGGCTTTCGGGTTTGGCCAGGGTGCCGATCGCCTGCTCAATGGCCGAGGGGGGGAGGTGCGGGTTGAGCCGCACAAGAGCGTCTTGCAACAGGCCGCGCAGCAATACGTCACTGTACGAGGCTCGCAGGGGCGTGGGGCCATCGGGGGCAATGTCGGGGCCGTGTTCCACTGTCCAGCCGGCTTCGGTAAACCACTTGAGACATAGCTGTTCGAGTTGGTCTTCGTTTATCATAATTGAAGTCTTGCTTTCCCCTTCGCACAATCTACCAGTAATTGCATTAGAGCCTCTAAAAGCTGATGGTTTTCATCTTCGCCCACACTGTACCAAATAGGCCGAATTTTAGTATTTAATAATTGTGTCTCTTTAGCTAAAAAAGTTTCATGATTTTTATGTTTTGGTAGGATTGCATAATGATCAGGAATGTTAAACTCTCGTTTGTCTACAATATCTTTAAATAGAGTCATTGTCATATCTTGGCTTAGGCTACAGCCTAGAAAGAGTAAAGAATGACTAATAAAGATTTGTCGTAAAACTTTTGAAAGTGGCTTAGTGTAATCAATTCCATCTTCACCATAAGCATCTTTATATTGATTTTCTGAGAAAATATAAGTCGAGGGGTCGCTTACATCTCCATGTAACTTAAGTATACAACGCTCTCCCTGAATTAGCTTCGGTACAAACTGATTTTGCGACTGTATACCATGCATATAACCTCGAATCGGCTTGAGTTTATCCTGAAACACAGTTTCAATGACACAATCGAAATTTGTTGTAATAATGCAGCCATCTGCTATTTCTGGAAGGAGAGTAACAGGGCCTATTAGTTTAATATTGTCTGTTAACTGAAACTTGTTTCGCACAAACGACTCAATTTGCGTCTGATCTCTTTCATAAATAAGTTGAGCGGCTTCTAAATACTGCCAATTATTAAGGAAGCCTCTTACCAGATCTAAATATGATAGAGCAGGCTGTAAAGCTCGTTCTTCTGAACGAGAGACCCCTTCTAATCTATTGATAAGTTGGCTTATTGCTTCTCCCCAAAGTGGGAAATGGCATGGCTTTGAGAAACCTGCTCCTACAAATGGGGCGATTCGCTTTTTTTTAACTGCTTCTACTAAGTCAGCAAAAACCGACATTTGATCGGATTCGATTAGAAATTCTAGTGTTGCTTTATGTTGCTCTGTGATGATAGATCCCTGCCACCGTTCTAACTCATCTGTATATGCGATTGGATCATGCCAAAATAAGATGTCGCTTATGTCTATCAAATATTCATTTGGCTCGTCTACCTGTGATTTTAAGCCGTAGAACTTTAGGGGTTCTTCACCATTAATTGCATTTTGAAATTCAGCATAACTTGCTCCAAGGGTTTCAAGAAGAGCCACTTTGAATTTTAAAACTGTAGAAGTCAGCCCTTTTAAGTCTCGATTATCCATAGCGATTAACTAGCAAATTCCTTCGAGTTTCGATAAATCAATTTCCCCCGACAACAACTTCGGCAATAACGTATCGCGTAGCGTAGCTGAGATAATTTGCTCTTGTTCATTTTTAGCCATCAGCTTTAGAATAGGTTTATATTGGGTTTCATATAATTCCAAAAGCTCCTTCGAAGGGATAATTAGTTTTAAGTCTTCTAGAACTTGCCTCCTTAATTCTGTCTGACCTGTACTGCCTGCTCCGCTAGATTCGATTTGGGATTCCTTTGTCAAAAAGAATGAAGCTAAATAGCAATAGTTAATCACATGGTTTGCCCTTACAACCGTAACATGAGTATCAATTACAGTCCTCTCCGGCAAATATTTTACGGGCGCTAATCGACCTAATGTTCCAACACCTGTAGAATTTATCAATACATCACCAATCGCAACTTCCCTACCGATTATGCCTCTTTCTTTGTCATCATGACGACGTGCTTCGGAGAAATTAATGGCATGATTTCTAATGCACTTCTGATTAATCACTAATACTCCTCCCTCAATGGCGTATTTTGGAGTAATGCCTCTTCGTATTTCTGTAGTTACTCGACTCAATTCTCTAACCTCCCAACCCTCCGGCACTAAACCTAATTCGGAGTCTACGAGGGCGTCGGGGAAGAGGCTGGCGGTGGTTTCGAGTTGGGCGTAGGCGTCGGGATCGGTGGTTTGCAACGTACCCAGCTCGGCGTCGGTTTTGCCGGAAATGGCCCGCATGGCCGCACGGGTGGGGTCTTCGCCGGTTTCGAGGGCAGCTATCCTGGCCCGCACCGGCTCAAAATCGACAAACCAACTCTTAAACAACGCCTGCGCCATCGCTTCCAACGTCTGGTTGATTTGGCGGTTCAGGGCGATTTTAGTGGTGATTGATTTTAAAGTTTGTCCAATCTTTATTTGCTCATCTATGGGAGGAGCTACCAACAATATTTTGCGTAGCTCACTTTGCTTAATCCCTAATACAGTTGAGCCGGATGCCCTTGCAACAAGTTGGTTTTGTACAAACTCAGACTGCATCAGAAAGAGTAAGTAGTCGTTATCCAGTACGTCACTTTTACCTCGTAGTGTTACTATTCGTTGTGCTAAAGCAACGTATGAATCCTCTATTTGAGCAACTTCGCCAAGAGGAGCTTCAGTTGTAATTACAATATCGCCTTGCTTGGGTAAGCCACGCACCATCCAGCTATCGTAAAGCTCATCAGCTATAAACTCTGTAGGCTGTTCAATACGCCCGTTTTTGACAATTTTAGCTGTGATAAGGGGTACGCCAGAATCAGACTTTATCGGTGTTTTACCTCTATAGTCAATAATAGCCTCCATTGCTTCCTCAAGAAGCAACAACTGCCAGTGTGAAGGAAAACTACCATTCATACCCCAACCCTTTCAAATTCGTTTTAATCTGCATTTCCAACTCGGCGCTTTGGCGAAACTGTTCGGCCAATTGGGCCGTTAGCTCCGTCATTTTGGTGGCAAACGGGATGCCGTCGTCTTCGGCTTCGGTCGCACCCACGTAGCGGCCGGGCGTCAGCACGTAGTCGTGCTTCTGGATGTCGGCGAGCGTTGCGCTATAGCAAAAACCGGGTTGGTCTTCATAGTCAATGCCTTTTTGCCAGTTATGAAAGGTGTCGGCTACGCGTTGGGTGTCGGCCTCGGTAAAGTCGCGGAGCACGCGGTCTTTCATGTAGCCAAGCTGGCGGGCGTCGATAAACAGCACCTCGCCCGTACGGGTACGTTTGTTTCCTCTTGCTTGCTTGTTTTTGGTCAGCAGCCAGATACAAGCCGGTATCTGCGTGTTGGTAAACAACTGCCCGGGCAGGGCCACCATGCACTCCACAAGGTCGGCATCCACCAGCGCCCGGCGTATGTCGCCCTCATTGTTGGTGCTACTGCTCATGGAGCCGTTGCTCAGCAGCAGGGCCATGCTGCCCGTGGGGGCCAGGTGGTAAAGCATGTGCTGCATCCAGCCAAAGTTGGCGTTGCCTTGGGGTGGGGTGCCGTATTGCCAGCGCGGGTCATTTTCGAGTTTGGCGCTCCACCACTCGCGGATGTTGAAAGGCGGGTTGGCCATCACGTAGTCGGCCCGCAGGTCGGGGTGCTGATCGTCGAGGAAGCTGTCGGCGTTGCGCTTGCCAAAGTCGAAGTCGATACCCCGGATGGCCATGTTCATGGCCGCCAGTCGCCAGGTAGTCGGGTTGTACTCCTGCCCATATACGGACACGTCGCCCACCTTGCCGCCATGTTCTTCGATAAACTTCTCGCTTTGCACAAAGAAGCCCCCGGAGCCCATCGCCGGGTCGTAGATACGCCCCCGGAACGGCTCCAGCATGGCCACAATCAACGATACAATGGATTTGGGGGTGAAGTACTGCCCGCCTTTTTTGCCCTCGGCCAGCGCAAATTCGCCCAAAAAGTACTCGTACACGTGGCCCAGAATGTCTTTGGCCCGCAAGTTGAGCTGTTCGCCGTTGTAGATCGGATTATGAAAGCTGGTGTCCGAGAACGAGTTGATCAGCCCAATGAGGGTATCGTTGCCTACCTGATAGCTGCTGATGCGGTTCAATACGCCTTTCAGCTTCGCGTTGGCCGATTCGATCGCGTCAAGCGCGTTATCGATAAGCCAGCTCACCGAGCGCATTTTCTCGGGCTGAAATTTCCCATTTTCGTCGGGGGTGGGCTTATTCCAGGGCAGGTCGGCACCGGTTGGCAACACGGCCCACTGTTTCAGGTTGTCCCAACGAGCCTGCATCGGCACCCAGAACACGTTTTTTTCGATGTAATAGTCGCGCTGTTCGAGTTCGTCCAGAATGGCCTGTTGGTATTCCTCGTCGGAGCTGAAGTCTTCGCGGGGCAGGTAGTAGTCGTCGGTGTCGTTTTTAAACCGGGCGCGTAGTTCCTGCTGGCGCTCATCGAAGGCGTCAGACACGTATTTGAGGAAGATCAGGCCCAGTACGATGTGTTTGTAGTTGGCGGCATCCATCGATGCCCGCAGCCGATCGGCGGCATTCCAGAGCTTTTTGTCGAGGCCGTTATAAAACTGTTGTTCGGTGGTGTTCATACTGTTGTAAAACGTGTCACTAAAGGAGGGTTGCAATTTAACTTTACTATTCGTTTTGGCTGTCAATTTCTCTTTTGCAATCGACAATAAATAGTAGACATGATGGCCTTAGTCTAAGTGTATAAGCCCGTTAATACTAACCGATTTTGCAAAAAGGATATAAATAGTAAGCATGTAATGAGTTAATAAGGGATTCCTTACATAACAGGCAATAACCGAGGGAGGGGGGCACAAAAAAAGACCGTTCGTACCGCCCAGCCCCAGGCTATAGTCCACGACACAGCGAGACGGCTCTAAAATCAATTGATCGTACACAATCCTGAAAATCTAGTAGCTCTTACTTTGCATTGGGATTGCTTGATTACCCCTGCATAGTTAGTAGTTTGCAACCGTCACTTAGGAGTAACCCATACCATTGATATTATATCATTAGAGCTTTGAAGGGCTTAAAAGTCTTCCTCCCAGTTCAGCCCGACGCCGTTCCATTTGCTCCCGGAGCTCTGCTCTGGCTTTGGGGTCGCTTCCTCCTCTGGTTTTTCCTCCCAGTCCCGAGATCGCGTGTCCAACATCCTCTCGTAGCATTCGTTCAAATTCTTCTCAGCTATAACCTTCATGATGTGTAATATTTGTGACAGTAGATTTGTCAGTTAGATTATATAATGTTGGGTCAAGTACGGGTTTAGCACCTGTTTGAGGGAGTTCTTCGCAGATTACTTTTTCAAGCGAAAATCTTTGTCCTGTAAGTTAACTAATAATGGATTCCTTTACCAACTCAGGAAACAGATACTGGGGGGATGTGAAAAATGCACTTTGCTATCAGGGGAAGAGGGGCTATAGTCCCACATGGAGCAATACATTAAATATTACCATCTACCTCATCTGGCTGAAGGTTTTATTAGAAGCAAAAAGTAGCTTTTAGTTTATTCAGGTAACTAGTGTGTATCGGTCTCACAGAGTTCTAAACCTCTACTGTTGCTACAATAGCACATCGAAAAATTTAAATTATTAATTATCAACTAGTAACACCCAGCCTGTATATGCAAAACAACCTCTTTATAGTAGACTCATTATGACAATTAATCGGGTCTGTAGATGCTTTCAGGCAGGTCAACTGAATGCTTTTGCGTAAGCCTACGGCAGAGCCAGAGGATTTTTCAAGTAAATAATATCAATTGCTTGAAATTGTTACTGGTGCTTAATCTATGCTGATATTCTACACAAATAGAAGAAGTGCTTGTTCTACAGTCCACCGTTTCACTACTTGGAGATTTCGGAGATACTGACTGTCCCTTCCACAAGCTGGCGGGCCGTTTTGGTCATGCGTCCGGGAGCATACGAGACGTGCTTCCTGTCGCCCGAGAGCTTGCCATTTGAGAACCTTAAATACTACTTCTATCCTTCTGTTAAATCAAAGGTTATTGAAAATGCGCTCGCTATCGGTCCACTCCGTCTATTGAACACTTCAAATAAGTTGGTGTCTTCAGGCCCTTTGACAACGTAGCCTTCTTTACAAGAAATCAACTGATCAGCAACAAAGTCCTCAAGCCTCCATCCGCCTTCGTTAGAAGGCTCATTGAAAGGTGCTTCTAAAGTATATTTCAGCTCCCCATAAGTCGGTTTGTAACCCTTATTTTCTGTTTCAAAACGCTTGAATAAAACCTTAGCTGGTAAAACTCTCGCACCAACGCTGAAAGATGTGTAGTTAATATCTGCCGTCAAGGGCATATCAATATAATGTGGTATTCTGCATGGATTGTAAAACAAATAGTGAACTGGTATTGTCGTTCTGTTCATGTATTCCCCAATGGCTTTCCATTGTCTGTCTTTCACATTTACTGCACTGTATTTTGAAGATTCAGTAAAGCTTAAAGTTCTCGGCGCGACGATACCCTTGTAGTAATCGTCACTTTCGTGTAAACGCCCAAAACCTATAATGTAGTCAATTTGATTATCTTCGTCTGGATTTATTTCATTAGAATAAAGTCTTTTTGACTGCAAAAGGCATATTTTGGATTTGACCGTTTCCCCATTTTTTCTGAAAATAATTAGTACTCCTATGTCGGCAATCTCCCATCCATTCCAATGACGCATACCCCCTAAATAATGGGTGTCAAACCGCACAAGCCAACTTTTTTCAATCTTCAGAGGAGAAGAGTAATTAGATAAATGTTCAATAAGGCTTGAATCTAAAGATGTCTCCCAAGTTGCCGGATGTTTAGATAGTTTGTTTGAAACCTTCAGGTTACAATCTCTAAAAACCTGCCTGACAAAATTTTTTACGCTTTCTGGTAAGGTCATCGTAGGAAATTATAACAATCTGTAAAAATCAAAAAAAGTATGACTGAAGCTTATTCTGAGCGGCTTAGTTATTAAATTTTGCTCCAACAAGCCTTGAAAGCTGGTATAGCCGAAAAGGTTCTTGTGTTAACCGGAACCTGCCGAATGAGCCAAAAAATCTGCCTTTTAAACCGTGCAGCTTGTCACACAGAGCCGCCTTTGAACTTTTCAAGCTTGACGACTCAGGGGTGTAAACTGTCGCACAGAAGCGCAACTTTGGAGCACTCGCTATTTGGCAACACCCAACGCCCAAGTGTTGATGGTTGAGGACGCTACCTGACTGAACACACGGACTTGCAACCTTTACACATTTGGCTACGTTGGGCTGTCGGCCTCACTTCGGGGCGTGCTGCCTGTCACCCTTCTGGTGACAGCGCCGGGCGGACGGCACTGACACTATTCAGAACTACTTTTAAGTGCCTCAGTCCTTATTTTAACCCCCATTGCTCACAAAGGCTTTTCATAAAGTCTAAGGCTGACTTGTTGTTAGGGCTTACCGAAAGTGCTTTATCAATATGCACAAGTGCTTCCTTCGGTTTTCCTTCCATTAGAACAGCTATAGCATTCATTTGATGTTGTGCTGACAAAGCTTCTAACTCCTCCTGAGTCATTTTACTACCGAACAATTTGTCAAAAAATCCCATGTGATTATTATCTGTTAAATACCTCCAAGCACATCATTTTTGTGCCTTTGAACAACAACTTCCATTTCGTTAATCATCTGTTGGCCTATCTTCTGCTGGTCGAACAAACTTATATTTCTGACATTGTCAAACTGTCTCTCGTGAACAATCTCTTTCTGAAAGTATTTGTACCTCCAAGTAAGTGTTAAATGGCCGCTACTATAGTGAAACTTAATGATTTGATTTTGTCCATCTTCGTAAAGATTAAATTCTCTCTTGTCGAGTGTTGTGACTGAACCTGCACCGTTAAATGCGGCTTGATTGAGCATATTGACAACCACATCAAATTTCTCAGCGAGAGTTTTACCTTGCAAATCTTCATTGTCTTGATTTAAAGACATGAAAAAGCGGAACAAAACAAAAACCACAACCACAATTAAAAACGTCCAGAACATTGATATAAAAGGTTAAACGTGAATCATACACTATCAAAACTGGGGCGTTTGCGCTGTCGACCGAAACCTGGCTAACGAACACAATCCTAACCTTTGGGACGTTTGGCCTGTCGACCGAAACGCCGAAATGAAAGCCCAACGCTGCCCTCAGGAGCCGTGCAACTTGTCGCCCGGACGCTGGAAATGGAAGCCCGACATGGACATTCCACCCAACGACTCCGGGGGTCGATGGCGAAGCGAGCCTTTCCGACCCCTGGAGTCGTTGGGTGCACCCCTTACGCCCTGCACCAACTACACTGCCAAGAGCAATTTAATAAACGGAGCCTAAAACTATTACTTTATACCAAACTTCCGATGTGGACTTATTAACCGTTGAAATCGATCAGAATGGAATTGATTTTCTGAGCCATATCTTTTGTGATGGAGGGCCGTTCATGCGGTTTTTGGACTTGTATGCGAACTTTATGGCGGGGCTACCGGATCCGGAACAGGTAAGGGATTTTTGAGAGGAAGTAAAGGGGCTGGATTAACATTTAGATAAATAAGGCAAACTTTGTATATTAGCAATACGGCTACTGGCTACCGATATGGTAGCCCTTTCTCTTTGCAGAATATGACAAGAGTACAGGAAAATTCATTGCGAAAGTGCAAGGGAGAATAAAGGCGTGAAATTGACTTGCGAAATACTCGATAATTATGCTATATTTGCGATTGTAGTTCTTGGCCGGTTACAAATGGATATTGAGTTCTTTAAAGCGAGCGAATTAGACGGAAATATTAAAGCTACCATTCATGCGAATGGCAAGCTAGGATTTAATCGTAACGCCGAAAAGAAACTTAACTTAGAGAGCGTAAAGACTGTTAAGATTGGACGAACAAAGGAGTACGAGAAAGATCGTAATCTTTTCTTAATTACGACTGAGACGGACGATGTAGATGGATTTGCGGTTATGAAGTCGGGTTCGTACTTTTATGCAAATACCCGAAGTCTATTTGATTTGCTTGGCGAGGACTACGAAAACGTTAAGGTTATCTATGACATTGTCGAGATAGAGCTTAACGGGCAAAAGATATTTAAACTAAAACGACGTACGCTTGAGCGAAAGAAAGGCGAGAGTGAAATAGAGGAATAAAAAAACGGATGCAAGGAGGGTTTAGCAGACCAGTCCAAGCATCCGTCCTCATAAAATTGATTTCTGTAGGAGGAGATCAATACCAATAAGATGGCCTGATTAGCTCATCACAGCCTCTTATTGTCTTAACAAATTTACTCTACTTGATTGTAAAAGTCAAGTGCTGGTCTGCTTCACCCCATAAAAAATATAACAAAATGGGAAAATTTAAGGTGTTTAAAAGCACAGTAAACCAGCAGTATTTCTTTCGCTTTAACGCAAGTAATGGTGAGCAAATCTTGTCCAGCGAGATGTACACCACGAAGCAAAACTGCTACAATGGTATAGCCGCCGTAAAATCGCGTGCGCCTTATGATTCGGCTTATTTGAGAATTGATAATCCATTGGATTATCGTTTCAATATGATAAGCACCAATTATCAGGTGATTGCCCGAAGCAGTGAAGGTTATACCACAAAAGTGAATCGAGAAAATGCGATTGGCGTAGTGAAAAACGAAGCCCCAACGGCTCCTATAGAGGACCTAAGCTAATTTTTTTTAGGCGGAAGGTTTTACCCTTCCGCCATTTTTGTTGTGTGTGCGATAACGTTATTCGCACATGATTACTACCACTATTGTGACAAAATCGGCAGATGGCTTTCCCGTCAGCCACAAAAGTGATGGGTTTGCTAAGAATAAAGCCGTTGCCTCGTGGATTTTTGCTTTTTGTGGATGGGGCGCCAGTGGACTCTATGCTGAACTATTCCTTCTGGAAGAAGATGTTGAATGGAGTGAGTCAGAAGAATATTTTCCTTGCAACAAACAAGAACTTTGGGTATTAGGGGGTTGCCTATCCCTGAACTAATTTACGGCCAGCTTCAAGCCCACTCTTTACCTTGAACTGCATAAGCACCCTGTCAGAAACAATTAAGGGCGCTGCGCCTGCCCAACGCTACCGATGCCAAGCCAACTGCCGAACGCCCGACGGTTGACAGAGATTACTTGAACCTTCACCCACTAAGATATTGGACGCAAAATCACTAAGCGATATTTAGTTGTTGGTCAATTAACTATCGTTTAGTGCATAACTCAAGAACTAGCTTGTTTGGGCGTGATTATAACTAACTTACTAATAAGCACGAATATCTAACCCATAAGTTACCGCCAATTTATTAAGCATAAGATTATATAGCCAATATTTGCCGAAATAGGGCTAGAATTTTCTATTATCAATATCCATCTTGTTCGGTTTGTCCCTCTTCCCATTTCTGGGACGGGACACTTTTTCAGAATACTACTTAGTATGGACAAATCGTGTAAGAGGTGCACATCAGCATACAACTTTATTTTTTATTATTTATATGGTGGTAAACCATGTTACGACTTCCATTAAAAACCTACACCCCACGTTTTAACTCTTGTATTATTTATAAGGGCTCTGCACTACGTTTTTTTATTCCTTTTCTGTCATAGCAGAGTAAATCACCTCTGTGATCAACCAAACGTTAACGCAGGGTAAGTACGTATCTGTGTTAGGAAACGTGTTAGTAAAAATAAATAAAGCCACTCACAAATATTGTAAGTGGCTGATAATCAGTGTCGGGAAGGCGGGATTCGAACCCACGACCTCTTGCACCCCATGCAAGCACGCTACCGGACTGCGCTACATCCCGAATTGTTTTGCAAAGATAAATGGATAATGAATACTGTACAATGGTAAATGACGAAAAACCGTCCCAAATGCACATTATTCATTATCCATCGGGCATTATTCCTTAATTCCGACCAGTTCCCTGTCGGGCTGGGGCCGGTGCTTGGTTTGATTGCTGACGCTGTTGCTGCATCGGGTTAGGCTGCGGGGTAAAGCCGCCCTGCCGCTGCCGGAATAACTGGAACCGGGTAGGCGTTGATACCCGTGGGAACGAGTTATTTTCAGCGTCGATATCCGCAATCTCCTGGAACGGGTCGAGCGTCCACTGCGTCACTTTCTTGTTGGTAGCAATCACTTTCTTGATCTGAACATCGTTGAAGCGCCAGATTTCGGCCGGGAAGCGGGCAACTGAGTCCGTGCCGTCCTCAAACTGCATCCGGATAATCACCGGCATTGGCAATCCACCTTTATTTTTGAGCGAAAGCGTGTAGTAGTTCATCGTACTGCTATTCTCAACCGTTTTGCGCTCTTCGGGCGAGAGGGTAGCCAGATAGTCCTGATAGCGTTTTTTGTCCTGCTCGGTTACGGCGTAGGGGTCATAGCTGTTGTAGAAATCCTTCATGGTGCTGTCCTGCGCCACCACGGTGTTTCCTTTATCGGCCGCATCGCGTTGCTTGCTGATGGTGTTGTTACGCCGTTGCGCAGCTTCGCGGGCGAGTGCCTTGTTGACTTCGGGGTTCTGGTTGTCGGCCTGGAACCAATCAACTTCAACCAAATCCTGATCCACAGGCTGTACGCCATAGAACCAGCCTTTCCAGAACCAGTCGAGGTCAACGCCCGAAGCATCTTCCATCGTCCGGAAGAAATCGGCTGGGGTTGGCGACTTGAACTTCCAGCGGTTAGCATACTCTTTGAAAGCATAGTCGAACAACTCGCGGCCCATTACCGTTTCGCGCAGGATGTTGAGCGCTGTTGCGGGTTTGGCGTACGCGTTAGGTCCGAGCAGAATCACGTTCTCGCCCGATGTCATGATAGGCACCAGCATGTTCTTGTCCATCTTCATGTAATCGACAATATCGCGTGGTTCGCCCCGGCGGCTTGGCCAGTTGTAGTCCCATTCCTTCTCGGCCAGATACTGGCAGAACGTGTTCAGACCCTCGTCCATCCAAGTCCACTGCCGCTCATCGGAGTTTACGATCATGGGGAAAAAGTTGTGACCTACTTCGTGGATAATCACACCGATCATGCCGTATTTGGTTTGCTCCGAATACGTACCATCGGCTTCGGGCCGACCGCCGTTGAACGAGATCATGGGGTATTCCATACCGCCCCCGGCCACTGAGTGTACCGAAATAGCCACGGGGTAGGGGTACTCAAACGTGCGCTTGCCGTACGACCGCAGGGTGTGCTCAACCGCGCGTGTCGAATACTTTTCCCAAAGAGGATTGCCTTCTTTGGGGTAGTACGACATACTCCAAATCTTACGACCGTTACCATATACATCGGTCTGCATAGCGTCCCAGATATATTTGCGCGATGACGCAAAGGCAAAGTCGCGAACGTTATCAGCTTTGTAGATCCAGGTCTTTGTTGCCGTTGCCTTGTTCTTCTCTGCGGCTTCGGCCTCGGCCTGGGTCACAATTACCACGGGCGTCTTGGCATTTTTGGCCTGGTTTAGCCGCTGCATCTGCGTGGGCGTGAGTACCTGATTGTAGTTCTGGCATTCGCCTGAAGCAGCCACAACATGGTCGGCTGGTACGGTGATGGCTACTTTGTAGTTACCAAATATGAGGGTAAACTCCGAGCCGCCCAGAAACTGCTTATTCTGCCAGCCGTTTATGTCGTCGTACTTACACAGGCGCGGAAACCAGTGGGCGATGTTGTAGTTGTAGTTACCATCTTTCGGGAAAAACTCGTAGCCTGAGCGGCCATAGTACTCCGTCACGTAGTAATTCCAGTCCACTCCAAACTGCACCGACTTGCCGGGTGCCAAAGGCGTGGGCAGCTCGATCCGCATCATGGTTTGGTTGATCGTGTACTTCAGGGGCTTGTGCGCCTTATCGTACACTGCCGTGATATTATAACCGTACTTATCAGAAGGCTGATTCTGGCTACGCTCACGCACTGAGTTGAGGTTGCTCAACTGGCTGATGCTCATACCCTGCTCGCTGATGCCGCCCGTACGGGTCAGGCTGGCTGTAGAGCCCTTGGCAAACAGGTTCTGATCAAGCTGAAGCCAGATGTAAGTCAATACATCCGGTGAATTGTTATAATACGTTACCGTCTCCGAGCCAGTAATTTTCTGGTTGGCATCGTCGAGGGTAACCTTAATATCATAATCAGCGCGGTTCTCGAAGTAGTCTTTCCCCGGTGCCCCCGACGACGTTCGGAACGTGTTGGGCGTTGGGAGTGCGGGTCCCAGCTGTTCAAAGCGATCGTTGGCGCTGAAGCTCGACGGGGCCTGCTGGGCCAGCAGCGAACCCGACCAAAGCATCAGACAGATACTTAAAAGCTTTTTCTTCATGGTTTGTTGGTTAGTTAAATTCAGGCGTTAGTTGCGGCCGGTTCCCTGTCGGGCAGGGGCGGGTGCTTGGTTTGATTGCTGACGTTGCTGCTGCATCGGGTTGGGAGCCGATGCGCCTGCTCCGCGCTGCTGCTTAAACAGTTGGAACCGGGTTGGCTGCTGCGGTGCCGGTGGAAAACTGTTGTCTTCCGTGTTGATGTCGGCAATTTCGCTGAAGGGGTCCAGCGTCCATTGCTTCACCTTCTTGTTGGTAGTGATGATCTTCTTGATCTGGACATCGTTGAAGCGCCAGATTTCGGCCGGGAAGCGGGCAACTGAGTCCGTGCCGTCCTCAAATTCCATCCGAACAATCACCGGCATTGGTAATCCACCCTTGTTTTGCAGCGAGAGCGTGTAGTAGTTGGTGTTGCCCTCGGCCAGCTTACGCTCTTCAGGTGAGAGGGTAGCCAGATAGTCCTGGTAGCGTTTCTTGTCCTGCTCGGTTACGGCGTAGGGGTCGTAGCTGTTGTAGAAGTCCTTCATGGTGCTGTCCTGCGCCACCACGGTGTTTCCTTTATCGGCCGCATCGCGTTGCTTGCTGACAGTGTTGTTACGCCGTTGGGCTGCCGCGCGGGCTTCACCTTTCGTAATCTCCGGGTTCTGGCTGGCTGGCTGAAACCAGTCGACCTTAGTCAGAGCCTGATCCACGGGCTGTACACTGTAGAACCAGCCTTTCCAGAACCAGTCGAGGTCAACACCCGAAGCATCTTCCATCGTCCGGAAGAAATCGGCGGGCGTGGGCGACTTGAACATCCACCGGCGCGAGTACTCTTTAAACGCATAGTCGAACAGCTCACGACCCATGATGGTTTCGCGCAGGATGTTAAGGCCCGTGGCTGGTTTGCTGTACGCATTAGGCCCAAACGTATTCGGCGGAATATTGTCAGAGCTGGCCATGATGGGCACCTGCTGCGACGGGTTCAGGCGCATGTAATCGGTAATGTATTGGGGCTCGATGCCGTGGGCCGGGAAATCTGGGTCCCATTCCAGACAGGCCAAGCCCTCCAGAAAGCTGTTCAAACCTTCGTCCATCCACGACCATTGACGCTCGTCGGAGTTGACAATCATCGGGAAGAAGTTGTGCCCTACCTCGTGGATAACGACCAGAATCAGGAAGTTTTTGGTGCCTTGCGAATACGTACCATCGGGCTCGGGACGGGCACCGTTAAAGCAGATCATGGGGTACTCCATACCACCCACTGGGCCGTGTACTGAATACGCTACTGGGTAAGGGTAGCCAAACGTACGTTTTGAGTACGACCGCAGCGTGTGAGCCACGAGCCGGGTCGAGTATTGGCCCCAAAGTGGGTTGGCTTCTTTTGGGTAGAGCGACATGGCCCAAACCCGCTTGCCTTCGATGTTAGGGTTGAGGGCATCCCAAACAAACTTGCGCGACGAGGCAAAGGCAAAATCGCGTACGTTGTTCGCTTTATAGATCCAGGTCTTTTTGCCCGTGGGCTTACCTTTTTCAGCGGCTTCGGCTTCAGCCTGCGTTACGATCAGAACCGGATTCTCGCCGGGTTTATCGCCTTTGCCTTTAGCATTGTTCCAGCGGGCCAACTGTGTGGGCGTGAGCACTTGCGATGGGTTTTGCAGCTCGCCCGTAGCGCCTACAACGTGGTCGTTGGGTACGGTAAGGGCAACTTTGTAGTTACCGAAGATGAGGGTAAACTCGCCCTGTCCCAAAAACTGCTTGTTCTGCCAGCCGTTCGCGTCGTCGTAGGCACACATACGCGGGAACCATTGAGCAATTTCATAAACGTAGTTGCCGTCTTTGGGGAAATACTCGTAACCCGACCGGGCGCCGGTCGATTTTGCGTCGACAATATTGAAGTTCCAGTCAATACCAAACTGAACCGATTTACCGGGTGCCACAGGGGCGGGCAGGTCGATGCGCATCATGGTCTGGTTGATGGTGTACTTCAACGGCTTGCCGGCCGCATCGCGCACCGACGTGATGTTGTACCCGTAATTTTTGGTGCGCAGTGATGCGCTGGGGTCAAGTTGCGAAGCCGAAGCCCCGCGCTCAGCGTTAATACTGTTGGTACGGGCCGTGTTGCCAATTGCCTCGGGCCGGAACAGGTTCTGGTCGAGCTGTACCCACAGGTAGGTGAGAGCGTCGGGTGAGTTGTTGAAATAAGTGATGGTTTCCGAGCCGGTGATGCGCTGGTTAGCGTCGTCGAGTTCAGCCTTGATGTCGTAATCGGCGCGGTTCTGGAAGTAATCTTTACCCGGTGCCCCCGATGAGCTTCGGAACGTGTTGGGGGTTGGGAGCACGGGCCCCAGTTGCTCAAACCGCGTGTTCGCGCTGTACGTAGAGGGGGGCGTTTGAGCGTTGACGAAGGAGATACTGGCGGCCAAAAGCCATAGCCAGAAGTAGTTTCTCATGAAAGGTAAGATTAAACAAAGAATATTCCGTAAAAATACGAAAAAGTGACTATTCACCGGCTACCAGCGGGTTATTCAAAATTAATGAAAGAGCCATTCCGGCTACAATTCCTGATATAATGAGCGTCCAGGAGTGTCGGCGCGCGCCTAATTGCTCGATAGCAAGCCAGGCAACGGCCAGAATAAGTAGCACGATCAGAAGTTGCCCCAGTTCAAGGCCGATGTTGAAGGCAAGCAAAGGTTGCCAGATTGAGGACTCCCGGCCGAGCAGGCTGCGGAGATAATTGGAGAAACCCAGCCCATGAATTAAGCCAAAAATAGCCGCCAGGGTGTACCGGGGCCAGGGGCGGTTCGCGCGGTTCCGGGTCCGAAACCGGTTGGTTTTATCTTCCTGAAAAAAGTTGACAATCGCCGTAATCAGAATGGTAATCGGGATAAGTAGTTCGATGACATCGGTACGGTATTCAACCAGCCGCAACGTGGCCAACGCCAGCGTAATGGAGTGCCCAAGCGTGAACGCCGTGACCAGAATCAGAACCTGCCGCCATTCGCGCAGGGTGTAAATAGCGCAGAGGGCAATAACAAACAGAATGTGATCGTAACCGCTTGGGTCAGTAATATGATCGAAACCTAACCCAAGGTAGATGAAGAAGTCAGACATACAGAAATGCGTAATGAGTAATGCTGAATATAAGCAAGGTCCAAAACTAACCATACTTATGCATTACGCATTCATCATTACACATTACTCATTCTTATCGGTCCAGTTCTCCCATCACAATATCAATTGACCCCAGAATAGCCACCAAATCGGCAATCATAGCCCCTTTACTGATTTCAGAAAGGACCGACAGATTGTGAAACGAGCAGGCCCGGCACTTGCACCGAACCGGAATGTCAGAGCGGCCGTCGGTTCGGAAAAAGAAGCCTAATTCACCTTTTGAGCTTTCGCCCCGTACATACACATCCATCGCTTTCGGCCGAATCTTTTTGGGCAGTATGGCATGCGGGTCAAAATCGCGGGTGCGTTTGTGGGGGCCCGTGAGCTGATCGAGGCATTGGCTTATAATGCGGAGCGACTCGCGGCACTCCCGAATCCGAACGTAGTTGCGGTCCCAGCAGTCGCCAACGGTGCCCACTTGTCCGGTCCCAATCGGAATCTCAAAGTCGAGTTCAGGATACACCGAGTACCCATCAACCCGGCGGAGGTCGTACCGCAGGCCTGACCCTCGTAGTACCGGGCCGGTACAACCGTAGTTGATCGCTACCGCCAGGGGCAGCACGCCCACACCGGCCGTACGCTTCATAAAGATCTCGTTGTCGCTCACGAGTTGCTCCAGTTCGGTAAGCTTGGGAGCCAGGTAGGTAACCAGCTCACGGCAGCGTTCTTCAAACCCTACGGGCAGGTCGTAAAATAAGCCCCCGATCCAGATATAGTTGTAGAGCATGCGGGCCCCACTCACCCATTCGAGCATGCGCTGAATATGCTCGCGGTCGCGCATGTAGTATAGGAAAGGCGTGTAAGCCCCTATATCGATAGCATACGTCCCGATAGCGACAAAGTGCGAGGCAATCCGGTTTAGCTCGGCAACCAGCACACGGATGTACTCGATTCGTTTGGGAATATCGCCCTGAATGCCAAGCATTTTCTCCACGCCCATCACAAACACATGCTCGGAGTTCATGGCAGCTAAGTAATCGAGCCGGTCAACAAACGGAATTGTCTGATTAAACGGGAGCGACTGGGCATGCTTTTCAAAGCAGCGGTGCAGATAGCCCATATGCGGCACCGTGTCGACAATAATTTCGCCATCCGTGACCACTTCGAGCCGCAATACCCCGTGGGTTGAGGGGTGTTGCGGCCCCATGTTCAGAATCATCTGTCCTTCGGCCAGGTCTTCGGGCCGGTAGAAGTTGGTCTCCGAGTCGAGCAGATAGGTATCTGATGGGCTCGATTCGGTTTTAATCAGGCCTGCACCGGGTGTATAATCAAGCGTTTGTGTCGTCGTCATGGGCAGCACAAAGGTAGTGGTCGTCAATTGTAACAGGGTAACAGGAGTTGGTCTAAAACAGTGTCAATAGCGCGCGAAATGACTTTTTCAACGTAAAATGTTCAGAGACTGTGGATAACTAATTAAAAGTCATCACATTTTCGGCTTGTGCTTTGTCTGAATCTTAAAAGTTTCTTACCTTTGCGCTCCTGTTGAGAAAATAGATCATAGCGATGGCTAAGAAAGGCAATAGAATTCAGGTTATTTTGGAGTGCACCGAGCAAAAAGACTCTGGTGTTCCAGGCATGTCGCGGTACATTACTACGAAAAACCGCAAGAATACGCCGAGCCGTATCGAGCGTAAGAAATACAACCCGTTCCTGAAGCGTGTAACGCTTCACAAAGAAATTAAATAAGTGTTTAAGGCTTGTAGTTTATAGTTTGTAGCTCTCCCTGTTGAGACATCTAAACTGTAAACCACAAACCGTAAACTATAAACTTTACCAAAATGGCAAAGAAGGTAGTTGCAACCCTGAAAACAAAGGACAACGGCAAGGCATTCGCCAAAATCATCAAAGCCGTTAAGTCGCCAAAGACTGGCGCCTACACCTTTAAGGAAGAAATGGTCCCGGTGGACGAGGTGCAGAATGCGCTGAAAGCTTAGTCGCTTTTTAGCCATCGGCATCCATACACTCACGAAAGTCCCCCAGAGGGACTTTTTTTGTTTTAGCTTTGTTCAAAAAGTAGCAGTTCCGTGTTCAATCGGTTAAATGGAGTGTTCGGCAGAAAACGTCGGCAATCCGAAACCCTGCACCGGCCGGCGACCGCTAAGCACAAAAACTATGGCCTTATTCGGTTTATTCTCGAAGGAAAAAAAAGAAACGCTCGATAAGGGGCTCGAAAAAACAAAAGACAGTTTCTTCTCCAAACTGGGCCGCGCAGTCGTTGGCAAATCGAAGGTCGACGATGAGGTGCTCGACGATCTGGAGGAAGTATTAATTACGTCGGATGTGGGGGTTGATACCACCGTTAAGATTATCCGACGCATTGAAGAGCGGGTGGCTCGCGATAAATACCTCGGTACTGACGAGCTCGATCGGATTCTGCGCGAAGAAATTGCTGGTCTGCTTTCGGAGACCCAGGCAGGGGGCAACACCCCGGCCGAGGATTTTGAATTGCCCGCCGATAAACGGCCCTACGTGATTATGGTAGTAGGTGTCAACGGGGTGGGTAAAACAACGACCATTGGTAAGTTGGCGGCTCAGTTTCATAAGCGGGGCTACAAAGTGGTACTTGGCGCGGGCGATACCTTCCGGGCGGCTGCCGTGGATCAGCTCAAGCTGTGGGGTAGCCGGGTGGGCGTACCCGTGATTGAGCACGGTATGAATACCGACCCCTCGGCCGTAGCCTTCGACGCGGTAAAGAAAGCCGTGGATATGCAGGCCGATGTGGTCATTATCGACACGGCAGGTCGCTTGCACACGAAGGTGAACCTGATGAACGAGCTGAGCAAAATCAAGCGGGTAATGCAGAAGTTCCTGCCCGAAGCCCCTCATGAAGTCTTGCTGGTGCTGGATGGCTCAACCGGGCAAAATGCGTTTATTCAGGCTACCGAATTTACCAAAGCGACCGAAGTAACGGCCCTGGCGATTACCAAACTCGACGGTACGGCCAAAGGGGGCGTTGTAATCGGTATTTCGGATCAGTTTAAGATTCCGGTCAAATATATTGGTGTGGGTGAGCGAATCGACGATTTGCAGACGTTCAACAAGATGGAGTTTGTGGATTCGTTTTTTAAGAAGTAAGCGGTACGATTGAAGACCTCGTGGACTACATGTTGTGGTAAAGACTAGAAACGAAACTACTTCGTGGTACTCGCTTGATGAACTAAAACGAGAATTAGGCCTGTGAGCAAATTCAGTTATACCCGGTTCTGGCTACTGGTAGGATTAACCTGCTCCTCCTTACTTGTGTATGCACAGCAGGCCAAGCCCCGCAAGCCGAAACCCACGCCCGCGCAGGGTATTTGCGGAACGGTAGTCGAGAAACAGGGTAACTTTATGCCCGGTCCCGATAAACCCGTGCCGAAAGGCAAACCGGTGGTTCGGGAGGTGGTGATCTATCCGGCCCTGACGTTGGAGCAGGTGCGCCGTGACGAGGAGGGGTTCATTACGGAGGTGCCGGGCATAGCCCCGGTGCGGACGGTGAAATCCGACAAACAAGGTAAGTTTTGCGCCTACAAGTTACCTGCTGGTCGATACTCGGTGCTGATTCGGGAGCCGAAGGGCCTGTTTGGTAATCAGTTCGACGGGCAGAACCACATCAACCCCGAAACGGTAACTCCCCGCAAAGTGACCCGCACAACGCTCGAAATTACCCACGGCGCGGCATTCTGATTCGGACTTTAACAGCGAACGAGTGGTATGGGTATAGGGGTCATTCTGCTGCTCATTTTTGGAGGGCTTATGTATCGGCTGATTCGCTTCTCCCGTGAATCAACCGGTGATGGGTCGCCCCTGGAAAAACAGGTGACCTACCAGACTACCGAATGGCAGTACTTCACCCGGTTCGACCTGCTCTCGACCGTATTTCTGGGCTTTGTTTGCCTCTATTTACCTTATGTGGTAGTTGCATATGGGTTGCCAGCTGCTAAAACAGTCTGGCATTATGCGATTGCTATTGGCCTGGTTGGTGTATGCGGCTGGGCTCTGTATTATATCTGGATATGGTTTCGGCTCAACAACCAATACTGGCAATTAACTCGTGATGTCCTGGTAACACTCGACCCGGCAGACAAGCGTGTCTTCCTTCAATACCCCGACTATACCGTTTCATTTACGGCCGCCGATGCAACCCGAGTTGAACTGGTAGGCACGGGGTCGAAAGGGTCTAAGCTTTTCAGTGGGTTTACGTACTGGCGGTTTCACCTGACCGACGGGTTGATCGTTTATCTAAATAACAACAGTTCGTTTCTAACCCATATTCAGGAAGTGTATTTCGGGCAGGTGCCGTTTCGGTACGAGGGTAAACGAATTCCCTGGATCGATAGGGAAGTGATTTCTGAATCTGCCGAGGCCTAACGAACTTTGCCCCAAACCTAACCGTTGCTTAGCATACGGTAATTCAACTGATTGTCTTGAAAACTAAAGGAGTTCGTACCAATAAAATCAATATTGTCACACTGGGTTGTTCCAAGAATCTGGTTGATTCGGAGGTGCTGTTTACGCAGCTCAAGGGCAACGGCATGGAGGTGACGCACGAGTCGAAGAAGGACGACGCCAACATTGTGGTGATCAATACCTGCGGCTTTATCGATAATGCCAAGGAGGAGTCGATTAACACCATTTTGCGCTATACCGACGCCAAAGAAGCCGGCATGGTGGACAAGGTGTACGTAACGGGTTGTTTATCGCACCGCTACAAAGACGAGCTGGAGGTTGAGATTCCGACCGTCGATGCGTGGTTTGGCACCAACGAGATGCCGCGCCTGCTCAAAACACTTCGGGCCGACTACAAAAAAGAACTCGTAGGCGAGCGGTTGCTCACAACCCCCGCGCATTTTGCGTATCTCAAAATTGCCGAAGGCTGCGATCGTCCCTGCTCGTTTTGCGCCATTCCGCTCATGCGGGGCGGGCATGTGTCGCGCCCGATGGACGAACTGCTCACCGAAGCCCGGTCGTTGGCCCGGCGTGGTACTAAAGAGCTGATACTGATTGCCCAGGACCTGACGTATTACGGTCTGGATATTTACAAAAAGCGGAACCTGTCGGAGCTGATTGGTCAATTGGCCGACGTGGAGGGCATTGAATGGGTACGGCTGCAATACGCCTATCCGTCGGGTTTTCCGCTCGATGTGCTCGACGTGATGCGCGAGCACCCGCACGTGTGTAAGTACCTTGATATGCCCCTCCAAACAGGCTCAACGGCCATGCTGAAGGCTATGCGTCGGGGTATCACCCGTGAGAAAACCGAAGAGCTAGTGCATACCATACGGGAGCGCGTGCCGGGTATTGCCCTGCGTACTACCCTGATTGTGGGCCACCCCGGCGAAACCGACGCCATGTTTGAGGAAACCTACGACTTTGTGGAGCGGATGCGTTTTGAGCGGTTGGGCGTGTTTACGTACTCGCACGAAGACCAAACGCACTCGTTTACAATGCCCGACGATGTGCCAGCCGATGTAAAACAGGAGCGTGCCGACGCCATTATGGAGCTTCAGCAGGGCATTTCGTACGAGCTGAATCAGGAGCGAATCGGGCAAACGTACAAGGTGCTGTTCGACCGGAAAGAAGGTGGTCATTTTATCGGTCGTACGCAGTTTGACTCGCCTGAGGTAGACAACGAAGTGATTGTTTCAGCCGATACGTATGTCAGATTAGGCGACTTTGCGAACGTCCGGGTAGAGCGGGCCGAGGAATTTGATTTGTACGGCGTGGTGGTGTAAATTGGGGTAATGAAACTGACTAACAATGACATACAAACCATCCGGCAGTATTTGCAGGGTAAGCCTGTGATAAAAGCCTATGTGTTTGGGTCTTATGCCAGGGGCGAAGCTACCGAGCAAAGCGACCTGGATTTGTTAGTTGAGCTTGACTACGCACAACCTATTGGTCTGCAATTTGTCGGCATGAAACTGGATCTGGAGACGCGGCTACACAGAGCCGTTGACCTGGTGTCAGTAAACGGTTTGTCGGCTCATATCCGCCCTTTTATAGACGCCGACAAACAGCTTATTTATGAAAGGCCGATTCGGTGATAAGCAGCGCATTTTACATGTGTTGGAGGCTATTGACGAGATAGAGCAGTATGTGCGTTTGGTGACGTTTGAGACGTTCTTGGGAAACTCGATGATGCGGTTCGCCTGCATCAAGCAGCTCGAAATTATCGGTGAAGCATGCAATCATGTTGAGCAGGAGACAAGAGCCAAATACCCGGATGTTGAATGGCGTAAAATTATCGGTTTGCGCCACTTGCTCATACATGAATATTTCGGCGTTGATATCGCTTTGGTTTGGGATATTATCCAACATGATTTGCCTGATTTGAAAGTACGTCTGACTCGTTTGCTCGAAGATTTTTAGGTCTATTGCGAACGTCCGGATAGAGCGGGCCGAAGAATTTGATTTGTACGGCGTAGTGGTGTGACTTGTGTTAGAACAAGGGTGCTTCAGAGGATGCGTTGATTCGAGTTCACTTTTTACAAAACGGATATGGAAGCTACAATAGACAAAGAAATGCTTCGCAAATCACTCACCCAATTGGTGAGCACTGATCCCGACTTTGTAGGTGCTTTGTTGAGTGAGGTTAATGATTTATTGAAAGAGACAAAGAAGCAGCGTCTGGCAAAAATCATTCAGGAGGATTTCGACGAATACGGTGACGTATTCAAAGCCTTAGCATGATTTTTCTCGATAAAGAAGATATCGTTTTCATCAATAAACGAACGGTTAGTGAGCATGGCGGTAATTTTATGCCGCCATGTAACTTTTTGCACGAAGAAAGCCTGGATTACGTACTCGAAGCTGTGCAAGCCGAAATGTTTGGCGAGCCGCTCTATCCAACTGTTGCTGACAAATCTGCAGTTTACTGTTACAGTATCATCTGCAACCATATTTTTTCAGACGGAAATAAGAGAACAGGCCTTGAGGCCGCTCTTGCTTTTCTTAAGCTAAATAGTATGCGGTTAAACCCTAGCTTACCGCACAATGAGCTTTTCAATTTTATCATTAATCTGGCCTCCGGTCAAGTTACCCTCGACGAATGCCGGGCCTGGTTTACGGCTAACACTGTCCGTTTATAGTGCCTGTAGCGGATAGGTTCGACTGTCCCTTTTCTCCTCAATTCGGTTGTTTGTCTTCTCCTATCCCGCTGGCTGAACCTTGCGGGTTTTTCGATTGTTGCCCTCGGTAAACCCGCTTCCTGCATGGACTGTCAGTACCTGCCGCTTTCGGCCACCGGCCAGTTTTCTTCATTTTTTCTCGACTATATAGCTCGTAAAGAGCCACTTCAGCCCTTTTATGGGCAATACCCGGTTCCCGAAGCGTTTGGGGCCCAGATTAAACAGAAGCAGAACTTCTCGGCCGAACACCGGCAAACGCTCGTGCGGGTACTGGATAAGCAGTATGCCACCCTTGCGCACAAGCCTGATGTGTCGGTACTGGCCGACCCCAACACGTTTACGGTTACAACGGGGCATCAGCTCAATATTTTTACTGGTCCGCTGTACGTAATTTACAAGCTGGTTACGACCATCAACCTAGCCAAACGACTGGCTCAGGCGTACCCCGATTACAAATTTGTGCCGGTGTACTGGATGGCTTCGGAAGACCATGACTTCGATGAGATCAGCCACGCCCGCATCTGTGGCCGTACCTACACCTGGCAAACCGAGCAACGGGGTGCTGTTGGGCGGATGAACCCTCGCGAGCTACAAACCATGTTTGCGCAGATTCCCGAAAAGCTACACCTGTTTGAACAAGCGTACCTGAATCATGATACGCTGGCCGACGCCGTTCGGTATTACATGAACGAACTGTTTGGGAGCGAGGGGCTGGTATGCCTCGACGCCGATGATCCCGAGCTGAAACAGTTGTTTGCGCCCGTCATTACCGACGAACTGACCCGTCAGACGTCGGCCCGACTCGTACAACAGACTACCGAATCGCTCGTGGCAGAAGGCTACGAAGCGGTGATTACTCCCCGCGATATTAACCTGTTTTACTTGACCGATGGCTTGCGTGAGCGTATCGAGCGCGCGCCGTCCGATTCGGCCGATGCGGGTAAATACACGGTTGTGAACACAAACTGGGCCTTCTCGGAGGCTGATCTGTTGCAGCAGGTGGCTGAGCACCCTGAACGGTTTAGCCCGAATGTGGTACTGCGGCCCTTGTATCAGGAGACTATTCTGCCTAATCTGGCTTACATCGGCGGCCCGTCGGAAGTCCCGTACTGGATGCAGTTGAAAGGGGTATTCGACCATTACCAGACGCCCTTCCCGTTGCTGATGCCCCGCAACTTTGCGCTCTACGTGCCCCGTGTGAGCGCCAAGCGGTTGTTCAAACTGGGTATGAACATGGAAGAGTGGTTCCTCGACGAAACTAAACTCAAACACCGGTATGTAGAGCATCACACCCGGCATGCCTTGCGTTTCGACAAGGAAAATAAGGCTATGCATCAGACACTTGATGCCATGCTGCACAAGGCTATGATGGTCGACCCGACGCTGGAGCGGGCCGTATTGGCCGAAACCAAGCGGTTTGCCAATGCGGTGGAGCGGTTGCAGAAAAAAATGCGCCGGGCCGAAGAACGCAATCAGGAGGTAGGCGTACGGCAGTTGCTAGCGGTTAAGCAAGAGTTGTTTCCGGGGGGCGGTTTGCAGGAGCGGGTCGAGAATTTCCTGACGTTTTACCTCAACGACAAAGGCTTTATCGAAAAGTTGCTGGGTAGCTTCGATCCATTTGATTATCGGATGCAGGTTTGCCTGGAACAATAAGGAGGATGGCCACGAAGCAAGACCTTCGCAGGCAGTTTCTGGGGCTACGCCGGGCATTGTCAGCGGAGGAAGTATCGCGTCGGAGCAAAACAATCTGTACGCAAATTGTGCAGGCGGCTCTGGTACCAGCCGCTGGGGGGAACGTCCATATCTTTCTGCCAATTGTCCGCCAAAACGAGGTTGACACCTGGTGGATTATTCGTTGGATTTGGGCTGAGTGCCCGGCGGTGCGCGTGTATGTGTCTGTCACTGATCCGGTACGTCATACCCTTACGCACTACCCACTCATGCCCGATACACCCTTAACCGAGAATCGTTGGGGAATCCCGGAGCCGGTGCGTAACGCACAAGCCGTACCCAGTGAGCTGTTCGACCTTGTTTTTGTGCCGTTGCTGGCGTTTGATGGGCGAGGGCACCGGGTTGGGTACGGCGGTGGCTACTACGACCGCTTTCTGGCCGAATGCCGCCCCGATTGCCTGACGGTCGGATTGTCGCTGTTCGAGCCGGTGCCCCAAATCACCCACATTGAACCAACCGATGTGCCTTTACATGCCTGCCTGACGCCCGAACGGCTCTATAGGTTTCGCTAAACTCTCGGTTTAGAAGCTGAATACGCCGATTTTAATGCCTCAATAACAATCCTTCGATAATCCGGGCGTATTTTTGCGTTTGGCCGCATAAACGGTCAAATTCACAAAAAATCAAGTATATTTTTATGAAAATCGCAGTCGTTGGGGCTACCGGCCTGGTCGGTAGCGAAATCCTGAAGGTGTTGGAAGAGCGTAACTTCCCCGTCACCGAACTCATTCCTGTAGCTTCTGAGCGTTCGGTGGGTAAACAGGTTGAGTTTAAGGGTAAACCCTACACGGTCGTGAGCTTTGAAGATGCGATTGCGGCCCGCCCGGCCATTGCGATTTTCTCAGCGGGAGGGAGCACCTCTACGGCGTTGGCCCCCAAGTTTGCCGAGGCTGGTATCACCGTTATCGACAACTCATCGGCCTGGCGTATGGACCCCACCAAACCGCTGGTGGTGCCCGAAGTAAATGCTAATGTGCTGACCGCCAACGATAAAATTATTGCCAACCCCAACTGCTCGACCATTCAGATGGTGGTGGCTCTGAAGCCCCTGCACGAGCGGTATAAAGTAAAGCGCGTAGTTGTATCGACCTATCAGTCGGTAACGGGTACGGGTAAAGCGGCTGTAGATCAGTTGTTTGCCGAGCGTAAAGGCGACAGCAGCGTGGATAAGGTGTACCCGCACCCTATTGACCTGAATGTACTACCCCACATCGACGTGTTCCTCGATAATGGCTACACCAAAGAGGAAATGAAGATGGTGAACGAGACGAAAAAAATCATGGGCGACGATACGATTCGGGTAACGGCTACTACAGTTCGGATTCCGACCATTGGTGGCCACTCGGAAGCAGTCAACGTGGAGTTTGAAGAAGAATTTGACCTGGCCGAAGTGACCGAACTCCTGCGCAATGCCGAAGGGGTGGTGGTTCAGGACGACCCCGCTAATAAAGTGTACCCGATGCCCCTCACGGCGCATGGGCGCGACGAGGTGTTTGTAGGCCGGATTCGGCGCGACGAAACCCAGCCCCGTACACTTAACTTCTGGTGTGTAGCTGATAACCTCCGCAAAGGTGCGGCCACCAATGCCGTACAAATTGCCGAGTATCTGGTGAAGCACGATTTGGTATCGGCCGAGGCAGCCGCTGCTTAATGGCAGGTTCCTGGAGCATCTTTGCAAAGCCCCGCTTCCCGAAGCGGGGCTTTTGCGTTGGGGCTGCGGGTTTCCGGCCACGCGCTTTACCGACCACCTACCATAGAATGGTCACCAATGAACCACACGGGCGTTAGCGTACCTGTTTATTCGCTATTTTGTGCACAACAGTGACGTAAGTGGCTGGTTGATACTGCCCACCTGTTGCGAGGAACGCTTAAAACAATCAGACGCGACTAATTCACACAAAATGAGCAATCCGGTTATTCAGATTCAGGGGCTACATAATTACTACGGCTCCACGCATATTCTGAAAGGTATAGACCTGACGGTAGAAGCCGGGCAGGTAGTCGGGTATATCGGCCCGAATGGTGCCGGCAAATCGACCACCATCAAAATTTTGATTGGTTTACTGGCAAACTTTTCGGGGCAGGTTTCGGTGCTGGGGTACGATGTCAAAGAAGACCCTATTGCTGTGAAAAGCCGGATTGGCTACGTGCCCGAAAACGCGGCTCTATACGATACTCTCACCCCGCTGGAGTATCTGGCCTTTATCGGGCAATTGTATGGCATGGATGAAGATACCATCCGGTACAAAGCGCATGATTTGCTCTCTCTGTTTGAACTGGGTAGGTATGCCGACGCCCGAATGACCACCTTTTCGAAAGGGATGCGCCAGAAAGTGCTGCTCATTGCGGGTATGCTCCATAACCCCGAAGTTATCTTTCTGGACGAACCGCTGTCGGGCCTCGATGCTAACGCTGTGGTGTTGGTGAAGGCTATCATCCGTCAGTTGGCCGATGCCGGTAAAACCATCTTCTACAGCTCGCACATCATGGATGTGGTCGAGAAAATTTCGGACCGGATTATTATCATCAATCAGGGGCAGGTCATTGCCGACGGTGCGTTTGCCCAGTTACAGCAGCAACATAGTGGTTCGCTGGAGCAGTTGTTTGGACAGCTGACGGGCAACGAAGGCCAACAGGATGTAGCTACTGAGTTTATCAATACCCTGAACAAATAGCCGCTCATGAAATCAATTGTGATGGGATTGGTGAGGTCGCTGGTTCCACTTTGGCGTATTCTGGGAGCCGATCCGGTCGCTTTGCAGGCCATTGTGGAGGTTAAGCTAACTATGGATAACCGTCGGTCATACACAGCGCTGGGCCGGTATGGGCAAGGGCAAACAGGCGACAAAAACCATCAGTTTTTGGCTATTCTGGGTGTTTATGCCCTTTTCGGCTTGTTTGTGGGTGGGGTTGTACTGCTTGTTCCGCCCAAAACGGCCATGTTTATCCCATTGGCGGTTTCGTTTGGGTATATCATGCTGTTCTGCGCCATGACCCTGCTCTCCGACTTCTCATCGTTAATTCTCGATTCTGCCGACAACCAGATCATTTTGCCCCGGCCCGTGAGCGGACGAACGCTTCTGATGGCCCGGATTGTACACATTGCGGGCTATCTGTTTGCTATTACACTAGCTTTATCGTTGGTGAGCCTTGTGGTAGTCATGTACCGGTTCGGGCCGGTAGCTGGGCTGGTTTTTCTGGCGATGGCCTTGCTGGCGTCGATGTTGATGGTGTTTCTGACCAACGTGTTTTATCTGCTCCTGATGCAGTTTACGAGTGAAGAGCGGTTGCGGGAAGTGATCAATTATTTTCAGATCGGGATGGCTGTTCTGTTTTACGGCAGTTATCAGGTGCTGCCCCGGCTGATCGACCCCGAAATGTTTCGGCAGGCGGCCGAGTGGCAAACCTGGTTTTATGCTGTACCGCCTATGTGGATGGCCGGGGCCGTCGATATGGTCATTCAGCCTGCCTTTGATACTAACCACGCCCTCCTTGCCGTGCTGGCTGTTGTTATGCCGTTTGGAGGCTTGTGGTTTATGAGCCGGGTGCTGGGGCCGGTGTTTAATGTCAGGCTGGCGGGTTTGGAGCAGGACCAACAGCCAACAACCGCAACCGGGGCCGCCCGGCCGCCGGGCGCACTCATGCAACGGTTGAGCCGCGCCTTGACCCGAACACCACTCGAACGAGCCGCTTTTGGTCTAATATGGGCCATAACCGCCCGCGACCGCAAGTTCAAGCTGAAAACCTATCCACAGCTGGGCTTTGGGTTGGCGTACATCATCGTCATGTCGACGGGAACCCTAAGCTACTCAGGTCGCTCTAATATTTTCTATCTGTTTGGCCTGTATTACACCGGTTTATTCTTGATGACGGCGCAGTACCAACTGGCCGCATCGGACGATTACAAAGCGGCCTGGGTGTACGGAAGTACGCCCATCAGTCGGCCCGGTGAGATTCTGTCGGGGGCTCTGAAGGCCCTGATTACGAAACTGATGGTGCCTTTTTACGGACTGGTGGCGGTGTATATCCTTTGGCGATACGGCTTTCATACCCTTGACGATATTCTGCTAGCTTTCAGCAATTCGCTCATCATCATCATGTCGGCCGCGATGCTCAATGAGCGCCGACTACCCTTTTCGAGCACGCAGGATGTGATTCGACAGAACAATACGGCCCGGAATCTGGTGATTTTACTGGTAATGGGGCTCGTTGGGGGGGCTCATTATGGTCTTAGTCAGTTGCCTTACGCGGTAGGGGTATCTATACCGGTATCGGTGGGTATTTTTTGGTACTTGTTTCGAATGTACCGGCAAACAGACTGGTCACAGATTTCATTTGAGTAGCCAGCCCGGTGTTGTAATTCCCCATTTTGCTTGTTGCCCCAAAAAAAGACCGCAACTAGGTTAGCTGCGGTCTTTTATGTACCGAAAGCGAAACGCAAACGGGTTAAACTTGGCTTTGTTGAGACTTCACATAAGGGAATGAACAGTGTAGAATGTACAATGCAAGAGCCGACCGTTAACAGGTAATCGAATTATTCATTATGCATTTTACATTGTTCATTCATTTAAGTCTTGACCATTAAATAAAGCGACCTCCTTTTTGTGCTGAGCATTGTAGTAATGCCCAAAGTTGAAAAGGAGGTTCTTTCCTTGTTTGTTTCCAGCTTTTAACAGCATTTATAGCTAATGGCAGGCTGATAATACATTCAATTTTAGTGATTTATCTATATACCGATAACTAAAAAGTATATTGTTTGTTATACTATGCATTCTTAAAAAAGTACTTTAGTCTATCGATTTATTTATAGATACTCCCCAAAGGCTCTTGCTCTTTTTGTGTCGGTGGACTGCTTACTTCAAGGCACCTACTTTCTGCCTTTATTACGCACGCTGATTTCATATCCAACGGATTTCTTTTACTCCTGCTTCCGATAAAAGGAGCTATGAAATCCCGTAATCATCACCTCTCAACTTATAATCTCATGGCTGATTCTACGTGCATGGAAGACCTTTCCAGGTTTAGCCGCCTACAACAGAGGCAGCTTATTGCTCTACTGTTTACAGTTGTGTTTTGCTTTGCATCTTTGGCTAATGCTGTAGCTCAGTGTGACTTAACCCTGACGCCGACTAACATAGACCAACCTACCTGCGGAGCTAATGACGGTAGTTTTAGGGTAGAAGTCGGCGGTATTACCGCTCCCTATCAGTATACGCTCACTAAGAGTGTTGGCGGTACTTTTGTTTTACAGGAGAACGGTACGCTCCTTGCGGGTACGCTCACCTTTGATTTTCTGACTGCCGGGACATACAAGGTGATGATTGCTAAAGGGGGCACCTGTTCGGGCGAGGTTACCGTAGAGCTTCCACAAACGGCCCTAACGCTGACACCGACAAACATAACCCAAGCTACCTGTGGGGGCAAAGACGGCAGTTTTAGGGTAGAAGTCGGTGGCATCACTGCCCCCTATCAATATACGCTGGTGAAGGACGTTAGTGGCAGTCCAGTCTTACAAGAGAACGGTACGCTCCTTGCGGGTACGCTCACCTTTGTATTTCTGACTGCCGGGACATACAAGGTGATGATTGCCAAGGGGGGGACTTGTTCAGGTAGTGTGACCGTGGAGCTTCCACAAGCGGCCCTAACGCTAACGCCGATAAACATAACCCAAGCTACCTGTGGAGGTAACAATGGCAGTTTCAATGTACAGGTGGGTGGCATTACCGCTCCGTATCAATATACGCTGGTGAAGGACGTTAGTGGCAGTCCAGTCTTACAGGAGAACGGTACGCTCATTGGAGGTACGCCTACGTTTGTATTTCTGACTGCCGGGACATACAAGGTGATGATTGCTAAAGGGGGTACTTGTTCGGGGAGTGTGACCGTGGAGCTTCCACAATCATCCCTGACGCTGACACCGACTAACATAAATCCCCCTACCTGCGGGGCTAATAATGGCAGTTTCAATGTACAGGTGGGTGGCATCACTGCCCCCTATCAATATACGCTGGTGAAGGATGTTAGTGGCAGTCCAGTCTTACAAGAGAACGGTACGCTCATTGGAGGTACGCCTACCTTTGTATTTCTGACTGCCGGGACATACAAGGTGATGATTGCCAAGGGGGGGACTTGTTCAGGTAGTGTGACTGTGGAGCTTCCACAACCATCCCTGACACTGTTGGCCCCTACTTATGACTGTGCTACTGGCGCCTTTCGGTTCAATACGTGCGGGGGCGATGGTAGCCCCATTACCTTCTCCGCTATTGGCATCACGGGGCCAACTACCAATCCTAATGCGTTTGTAGATACTGAGCTGCGTACGGCGATCGATGCACAACCTTTACTACTCCGGGCTACTCAGAGTGGAGTCACTGTTACGTATGTTTGGAATATCCGAGCTCAATGCCCGGTCATTCCATCAGGGGGAGCTTTGACACTATTAGCCCCTACGTATGATTGTACCACTGGTGCCTTTCGGTTCAATACCAGCGGTGGTGATGGCAGTCCCATCACCTTCTCTGCTATTGGGATCACCGGTCCGACTACCAATCCCAATGCGTTTGTAGATGTCGAGCTACGAACGGCTAACGATGTACAACCCTTGCTACTCCAGGCAACTCAGAGTGGAGTCACTGTGACGTATCTCTGGGATTTGAAAGCGGCTTGTGGCCGGGCACGACTTGGTGCGGCCGAACCTGATCGACAATTGAGAGTAAGCGTATTGGGTAATCCTGTAGTGAGCGAACTAATACACATCGAGGTAAATGGAGCTGGTAGCCAGCCCCTGTGGGTTACCTTGGTAGACCAACAGGGGCGCCGGGTAAGTGAGGAACGTGTTGATCAGGCCTTAGCTACACAGCGACTTAGCATAAAGTCGGGGCATACGGCAGGGGTCTATCTGCTTCAGGTATCTACTCCCAGCCAATCACAAGTAGTGCGGGTGCTGAAGACTCAATGATATAACCAGATGAGTTTAACATAAGGGAATGAACAATGTAAAATGCATAATTGGGCTGCCTACTGACAGTCAGTCCTTATGCATTTCACATTGTTCATTATACATTTAATTCTGCTCCTCTACATACAATACCAAACATGGGTTATGCTGGGTTTTGAAGAGCTGGATAATATATAAACTATTGAAAATCAGAATAATGTTTGACTCGGAAAGGAGGCTGCTTTATCACGACTAGTTGGGGCATCAACAAAATTCGGAATGACTCCGGAGAACCAACCAAGAGGCTTTATGTAATAGTTTTCTCTGAATTTATGACCTCTTTTCTCCCCGCCTGAAAAGACAAAGACCGCAGCTAAATTAGCTGCGGTCTTCTATGTGCCGAAGGCGAGACTCGAACTCGCATGCCCGTGAAGGCACACGCCCCTGAAACGTGCGTGTCTACCAATTTCACCACTTCGGCAGCACATTCCCCCGTGTTGGGACTGCAAATATAGAGGCTCGATTATAGCTTTTGCAAGCCTTCAGCCCTAATTTTTTTTACAAATTTACAGCCTCGTACATATCCGGTATTTCGACGTGCTGAAAACCAGCATCTTGTAATTTCTCTTTCCAGATCTGCTGTTCGTCGTAGTCGCCGTGAACGAGAAAAACCTTCTTCACCTCGGCCGGATTCTGGCAACTTAAGTAGTCAAGCATTTCGGCATAATCGGCGTGGGCGCTCAGAGCATCCATTACTGCCACCCGAGCCCGTACATCAAATGTTTCCCCAAAAATTCGCACCTGCTTGTCGCCCCGTTTGAGGGCCCCACCCAAGCTACTTGGCGATGCGTAACCGACCAGCAAAATCGTGTTGCGGGGATCTTCAATATTGTTTTTGATGTGGTGTTTGATACGACCCGCTTCGGCCATGCCCGAGGCTGAAATAATGACACACGGCCCCGGACGGTCGTTGATAGCTTTAGAATCAGCTACTTCCGATACATAATGCAGGTTGGGGAAATCGAAGGCATCGCCATCTTTGTGAATGTACCGCAAAATCTCGGGGTTGAAACAGTCCTCGTTGTCCTGCATCACCCGCGTTGCTTTGACCGCCAGCGGGCTGTCGACGTACACGGGCAGCACGGGTAGGAGGCCTTCGCTGGCGAGCTGGTCGAGGGCGTAGACAACCTCCTGCGTACGGTCGACGGCAAAAGCGGGTATAATCAGTTTACCCCGGTTTTTGACGCAGGTTTGCTCCACAATACGCAGCAAATGCGCCTTCATATCGGTTTCGGGTTCATGCAGACTAGCCCCGTACGTTGACTCGCAGATTATGTAATCGGCCTGCGGAAATGGTTCGGGCTTGTGGAGAATTTTGTCGTTAGGCCGACCGATATCTCCACTGAAGAAAAGCCGCTTGGTATGTCCGTCTTCTCGTATGGTGAGGCTGATAGCCGCACTACCGAGCAGGTGGCCCGCGTCGGTGTAGAGAACCTGAATGTCTTCGTTGAGCCAGAATGACTCGTTGTACCGTATGGTGCGGATCTGACTCAGGGCCTGCTCCACGTCGCCCACATCATACAGCATATCAAGCAAAGGGCGGCCCTGACGTTGACGCCGTTCGTTGACTCGCTTCAAATCCGTTTCCTGAATATGGGCGCTGTCGAGCAGCATAATATTGCACAAATCGGCCGTTGCGTGGGTGCAGTAAATCGGCCCTGTAAACCCCTGCCGTACTAGCCGGGGGACGAGACCCGTGTGGTCGATGTGTGCGTGTGAGAGCAACAAGTAGTCGACATCGGCCGGGTTGAAATGGAAGTTCTGATTCAGGTCGTCGGTGTCGATACCCTGAAACAGGCCACAGTCGAGAAGAACTTTAGTGCCTTTCTGGGTAGTGATGAGGTGTTTACTGCCGGTGACGGTGCGGGCGGCACCCATAAATTGAATTTTCATGAAAAGCTGGATCTTGGATTTAGGACGTTAGACGACCAAAAGTTGGGTAGGCTACAGGTAATTTGGTACAACATGCGCCCACAAACCTGTAGCGAAAAACGTTAGTACTTCCCGATTCGGGTTTAGAATGTTCAATAGAGCCTGATAGCTTTGCAAATTATCAAATTAGGTTAAAACGAAAGCCGATTGGCTATGTTCAGCGTACAAAAATGGGTTGCTATCTGGGCTAAAGTTCCTGTTTGGCGTCGGCGGCCGGTACAGCTTATAGTAACCGGGTTGCTGATGGCTTTGTTACTCGACTGGGCCTTCCCGATCCGAACGGCCGTGCCGTATTCGCCCGTGGTGGCAGCGGCTGATGGGTCTGTGCTGCACGCGTTTTTGAGCCGCGACGATAAATGGCGGTTGTACGCCCAAACCGCCGAGATTACGCCCGTACTGCGCGAGGCTATTCTGTTCAAAGAAGACAAGTATTTTTATTATCATCCCGGTATAAATCCGCTGGCGCTCATGCGGGCGCTGGGCCGGAACGTGCTCCGGGGGCGTCGGACGTCGGGGGCGTCGACCATCACAATGCAGGTGGTTCGGTTGTTGGAGCCCCGTGAGCGTACTTACCTGAGCAAGTTGATTGAGCTGGTGCGGGCATTGCAACTGGAGCTGCACTATTCCAAAGCCGAGATTTTGCAATTGTACCTTAACCTGCTACCCTACGGAAGCAACATTGAGGGCATCAAGTCAGCCTCGATGCTATATTTCGGAAAACCGCCCCAGCTGCTCAGTTTGGCCGAGGTGACCACGCTCACCATCATTCCCAACCGGCCATCGAGCCTGCGCTTGGGCGTGCGTAATGAGCAGGTCCGGCAGGAGCGTAATCGCTGGCTTCGGCGGTTTGGTGCGCAGGGTTTGTTTTCGTCAGCCGCCATTGCCGATGCCCTCAGCGAGCCACTCACCGCCCAACGGCGGGCGGCTCCGCAACAGATGCCCCATTTTGCCCGCCGATTACTGAGCGAAAAGCGTATGGAACCAACGGGTATTATTCGGACGGCCATTCGGCCCGCCATGCAGTCCGGGGTTGAGCGGCTCGTACAAAACTACATTAACCGGGTACGGGCTTACAATATCCACAATGCGGCCGTGCTGGTTGTGGATAACCAGACCCGAAAAGTGGTTGCCTATGTTGGGTCCGCCGATTTTTATAATGTATTTGATGGGGGGCAGGTAGATGGCGTTCGGGCGGTTCGTTCGCCCGGGAGTACCCTGAAACCCCTGCTGTTCGGGCTGGCATTTGATGCGGGCCTGATTACACCCAAGTCGAAACTGAACGATGTGCCAACCAATTTTGGCGGCTACGAACCCGAAAACTACGACCGTCGGTTCAACGGCCCGGTTACGGCCGAGTTTGCGTTGGCCAACTCGCTCAATGTACCGGCCGTGAAACTACTCCGGGACATTGGTACGCCCACATTTGTGAAAGCCATGCAGAAGGCTGGCTTTTCGACCGTAAGCAAGCAGGCCCGCGATCTGGGGCTTTCCATGATCTTGGGCGGTTGCGGAGTCACGCTCGAAGAGCTGGTGACGCTCTTTACCGGGTTTGCCAACGAGGGGCGCGTACAGGCGCTGCGGCTGGTCGAAACACCGGAAGGGGAGCCACGGGCCGGGCAAGCGGTTCTCTCACCCGAGGCCGCTTATCTGGTAACGAATACCCTGACCCAGATTACCCGCCCCGACTTACCCAATAACTTCGACAACAGCTACCACCTGCCCCGAATTGCCTGGAAAACGGGAACCTCGTATGGTCGGCGCGATGCCTGGAGTATTGGCTACAACCGGCGGTACACGATCGGGGTGTGGGTTGGGAATTTTTCGGGCGTGGGTGTGCCCGAACTAAGCGGAGCCAATACGGCCACACCACTGCTGTTTGGACTTTTTAACGCGCTGGACTACAACTCGCCCAAAGGGTGGTTTCGGCCACCAACGGCCCGCTCCGACGCCCGGCTGGCCCTGCGGCAAATTTGCCCTGAATCGGGGGCGGTTCCCAACGACTCGTGTACGGCGCGGGCCGTTGATTATTACATCATGGGGGTTTCGGGTAGTACGCGATGTACGCACCAAAAGGTATTTTTTACCGATTCGGCCGGCTGGGTGTCGTACTGCGCCCATTGTTTGCCCCCGCGCGGGACCATCCAGCGCACGTACCCGAATCTGGTCCCCGAACTCATTGCTTACTATGTGGTCAAGCGGATTCCGTACGAGGCTCCGCCCCCGCATAACCCGGCCTGTGAGCGCTTGTTCGACAATGAGGGAGGCAATGCCCCGCTCATTACGTCGCCCAATCACGGTAGCGAGTATTTCATCGATCCCAAGCATCCGACGTCTATCCAGCTGGCCTGTCAGGCGGCCAATGATGTACGAGCGGTGTACTGGTATCTGAACGATAAACTGTTACGCAAAGCAGATCCTACCGAAGCCGTTTTTATCAATCCACGGCCGGGCCTGTACAAACTATCGTGTGCCGACGACCGGGGTCGGCATACGGATATCCGAATTACGGTGAAAAGTGAGTAGCTGTCGTCTAAACCGGATGGTGGCTTTGTTTTGCCGGGAAATTGTGGCACTTTTCGGAAATCAATTTCCCTAAATCTATCATGAAACGCTTATTGGTGTTGGCCGTTTTGGGCCTCTTTTCATTGACAACGTACGCGCAGTCGGCACCTGCCGATCCGGCTCAGGACCCCTCTGCTTTGACGGGTGCTTTTTTCAAGGCCATGCAGGATGAAGACAGCAACAAAATGCAGTCGATTACGACAGATGATTTCAGTATTGTCAACTTCGATGGCAACACGGCCGACCGCGATCTGTTGGTGCAGGCTCTGAGTGGCGGGCATCTGACCGTAGATACGGCAACGCCCTCAGGGATGCGGGCTCGGTCGTACAACAACGATGCCGCCGTGGTGACCGGCACAACCAAGTTTAAAGGGTCGCTTCAGGGGCAGGCTTTGCAGTCGGACGTGCTTTTTACGGCGGTATGCGTAAAGCAGGGGAATGGCTGGAAGGTGGCCAATGTGCAGTTTTCGCCTATTCGGTAAGTGCACCAAACCGATTTATGACCCGCCGGTACCCACTGGCGGGTCTTTTTTTGCTGAACATCTGCCATCTTTGTCGTTCCAAAACAGGTTGGGTGTTGACAGCCCAGAAGGTTGAAATTGAAAGGTGATTAATCGGTATGCATTCTTTTGGGGAGTGATTTTCTGGCTGTGTCTGTACACACAAGTACAGGCCCAGAGCATGCCTCCCGTGACCATACCGCAGGGCCACTTTCTCACCGATTCGTTTGAAATTGGCCGGCCGTTCCGGTTCGCTCTGAGTTTCCGGCATGCGGTTACCGAGGATGTGCTTTTCCCTGATTCGACCCATTTTAGCCCGTTTTTACTCCGCGAAACCGTTGTGCTGCCCACCCGTACGGCCGACGGCATCAGTGTCGACAGTGCGGTGTACACGCTGGTTTCGTTCAGTACGGAGCCGCAGCTTATCCTGCGTGTGCCATTGTACATAGTGGGTTCGGCCGACTGTACTACGGTCTATTCATCGGTCGATACCGTTTTCTTTCGGTCGAAACTGATGTCGGCTCGGCCCGATACCTTGCAGCTCCGGCCCAGCCTGAAGGTGGTGCCCCTTCGGCAAGAGCTTAACTACCCCGTGTTGCTTGTTACGCTTACCGTGATCGGCATAGTGGTTGGCCTGATCTATGCGTTGTTCGGTCAGGCACTTAATCGGCAATGGAAGTTATGGCAATTACACCGGAACCATCTACGGTTCTTGCGCCGGTACGATAAGTTGGTTGGGGCGATTAAGCCAGAAACCGCTTCTGACCTGGCCAATCAGGCCGTCGTGCGCTGGAAACGGTACTTAGAAAAGCTGGAGCAACAGCCATATCTGACCATGACAACCCCCGAAATCGTGAGTCAGATTCAGGCGCAGGAAACATCGGAGTTGGCTTCGCCGGCTGCGGTTGAAAACGCACTGAAAACCACCGACCGGCTTATTTACGGCGGTACGTTTACCGACGAGTCGGGGCAGGCCTTACAATTGCTACGCGAGGTGGCTATCCGAACTTACCAGCGTCGGCGGGTGGTACGAACCCAACCACGCCCGTCAGTGCCCGACCCTCAATTGCCCGAATCGGTATGAATCAGCCTTGGTATTCGCTTTCGTGGTTTAGCCCGCAACAGTGGCAGCAATTTCATTTCGAGAATCGGCTGGTACTTTATGCTATTCTGGGGTTTGCCTTACTGTTTTTGGTACGAAGTGCGCTCAATGGCCGGGCGCGTCAGCAATTAGCTCTTTCGTCGGGGCCGAGGGTAGGTAACCGGTCGCTCTGGCAGGTGGGCCGCTACCTGCTACCAGGGGCATTTTTCCTGGGCGTATGCTGTATCTTGATCGCATTGGCCCGGCCGCAGGTAATTCAGGAGCGCCGGGAAGAACAATCGCCGGGTATTGATATCATGCTGGCCATTGATGTATCATCGTCGATGGCCGAAACCGACCTGAAACCCAACCGGCTGGCCGCGGCCCGGCGTGTTGCCGAAGATTTTGTGCAGGGTCGTAAAAACGACCGCATCGGTCTGGTTGCCTTTGCGGGCGAGGCTTTTTCGTTATGCCCACTCACCACCGATTACACACTACTGCGCCGGTACCTGACCGACCTTAACCAACGCCTGATTCCGGCTTCGGGAACGGCCATTGGCGATGCCTTAGGGCGGTGTATTAATCGAATGCGTGATGCTCCAACAACCGATACTGCGTCGACCGGGAGTAAGGTAGTGATTTTGCTCAGTGATGGCGAAAATACAGCGGGCAACATTGACCCTATGCTGGCGGCCAAGCTTTCCAAAGCGTACGGGATTCGTATCTATACCATTGCCGTTGGGCGGCCGGTGGCGGCTGCTTCAGCGGTTGATACACTGGCGCAGGTGTCGGCTGTTGACGAGGGGGTGTTGAAAGCCATTGCCCGTACGGCCGATGGAAGCTATTACCGGGCTACCGATGCCCGCCAACTGAAGCAGGTATTTGCCCGCATCGACCGGCTCGAAAAAGCGCCGGTACGCGTTCGGATTTATCAGGATGTGCAGGAGTATTACCGGGTTTACCTCAACTGGGGTATTCTGTTTTTACTGGGGGCTTTGCTACTCAAGAGCACTATTTTTGGAAATGTACTGGAAGACTAAAGACAGTGAACAACGAACAGTGAATAACTGACAACGAACAACTACCAGTCGGCAATCGCCCACTGTTAGTTGCCCACTGTTAGTTGCTGGTTGTTAACTGTTCACTGTTGGTTGAAAAATGCTTTTATCTCATTACAACGCTACCCTGACCGAAGCCGGGCTCGACGAAGTAGGCCGGGGATGCCTGGCTGGGCCGGTGGTGGCTGCTGCTGTGATACTTCCGTCGGCGTATGGACACCCTATTCTGAACGACTCCAAGCAACTTACGCGGGGGCAACGCGAACAGGTGCGGCTCGACATCATGCGCGATGCCGTAGCTTGGGCCGTAGCCGAGGTGTCGAACGAAGATATTGACCGGATTAATATTCTGAAGGCCAGTTTTCTGGCGATGCACCGCGCCGTCGATGCGTTGACGGTGCGCCCCGAGCACCTGTTGGTCGATGGAAACAGGTTTGTGCCTTACCCCATGATTCCGCACACCTGTATTGTCAAAGGCGATGCTAAATTTCTGTCGATAGCGGCTGCCTCGGTGCTGGCTAAGTGCTACCGCGATGAGCTGATGGAACAGTTAGGGCAGGAGTACCCTCACTATGGATGGGGGCAGAACGCCGGTTACCCAACGCCCATTCATCGGGCGGCTATCCGGGAACATGGCCCTTGCCGGTGGCACCGAATGTCGTTTCGGTTAGTTTGACAGGGCTACTTTGGGCCGCTTGAACAGAGGCACCGTACTGCACGGCTCACCGAACATGAGCGATTGCACTACCGGTTTAAGCAATCGGGTTACTTCTACATAAGCAGCCGTCGGTACAGGGACTTTGCTACACCCTTTAACCACTACCCGGGCGTCGCGGTAGTCGTCGGGGTTGATTTGGGCGATAGCGTCGAAGTAAAGTTTTTCTTCTAGGTCTTGCAGGCTACCAAACACCACCATGTGGGCGTGAGGCTGCAAGTGCAGGGTCAGCAGCATATATGCCCAGGTGGGCACAATTGCGTCTTCAGAGCAGGTAACGGCTACATTTTTCCCGTTGTACTGGCTCCAGTCGTGCGTTTTCAGAAACTCCCGGAAATCTTTCTCTTTCAGAATTAACCCCATGTAGAGGTTGTCTTTCAGGTCATACACGACCCGCTCACCGGGGTGGTAAAGCTCCTCAAGGTCGAGGGTGACAAGTCCGCTATTGGCTACTCGATTAACAATTTCCATGTTTTCAAGGCGTGATAATAAATGTGTAATGCGTAATGAGATGGGTTGAGATTAATCCAGTCATCATTACGCATTACACATTACGCGTTATTTCTTACCCTGCTGGTACCGCTTCTCGGCCGCGTTCCAGTCTACCACGTTCCAGTAGGCACCGATGTAGTCGGGCCGACGGTTCTGGTATTTCAGGTAATAGGCGTGCTCCCACACGTCCAGACCAATGATCGGGAAACCTTTCGTTTCGGCAACGTCCATCAGCGGGTTGTCCTGGTTAGGCGTAGAGGTCACCGCGAGCTGTCCATCGCTCGTAACAATCAACCAGGCCCAGCCTGAACCAAAGCGGGTAGTAGCGGCTTTCGCAAATTCTTCTTTGAAGGCGTCGAATGAGCCGAATTTCTGATCGATAGCCGCGGCCAGTTCGCCCACGGGCTGACCACCACCGTTGCCCGATAGGGTGTTCCAGAACAGCGTATGGTTGTAGTGGCCACCGCCATTGTTGCGGACGGCTACCGGATATTGGCTCACATTGGCCAGCAGATCCTCGATCGACTTGTTCTCCATTTCGGTGCCCGAAACGGCATTGTTAAGGTTCGTCACGTAGGCGTTGTGGTGTTTGCCGTGGTGAATCTCCATCGTCTGTTTGTCGATGTTAGGCTCAAGCGAATCGCTCGGATAAGGCAGAGGATCTAATACAAATGCCATTGCTCAAAAAGGATTATGATGATAAATAGACTTCGTCGGTTTAACACGAAGCTTTTGGTTTATGTTCACGGCGGCTGAATAGTGAAAGACGGAATGAACAAAAGCGTGCGTTTCCGTGCAGAACAGGATGCGCTACCGCATTCGGCCAAAGAACTGTTTAAGTAGCTGACGGCTTTCGTCGGCCAATACGCCCGTAGTCAGGCGAGTTTTGGGGTGAAGTAAATTCCCCTGAATCTGACTGTAGCCCCGCTTTTCATCTTCAGCTCCGATCACGATTCGGCTCATCTGACTCCAGAACAAAGCGCCCGCGCACATCACGCACGGTTCGAGCGTCACGTACAGGGTACAATTGGTGAGGTATTTGGCATTAAGGTAGTTGGATGCCGCTGAAATAGCCAGAATCTCGGCATGGGCCGTCACGTCGTGGAGCCGCTCGGTCTGGTTATAGCCCTTCCCAATGACGCGGTTGTTGCTTACGACAACGGCTCCCACCGGAATCTCACCGGCTTCGGCAGCCTGCTCGGCCAACTCGAGGGCCATTGCCATAAAGTACTCGTCGGTAAATAGGTTTCCCATACAGGCGTGTGGTTTTGGGCAAAACCCGGTTACGCAAATAGCCAGCCTTTAACAACGGTAGAGCCGAACTCTGTCCGGATTGTTAAAGACTGGCTACTGCTAAATGTACCCGGTTACTGTTTCAGTACCCGGCGAGTTGTCTGTTTATCGCCTACCCGAACATTCAGGAGGTAGACGCCAGCGGGCTTATCGCTCAAATCCAGCGTAGACTGCCGGTCGCGGGTAAGCTGCTGAAGTACCTGCCGACCATTGCCATCGGTAAGAATTACGGTTGCGCCCTGACGCGGTAACGGCACGTCGATTTCGATCGTCAGTGTGGTGGTTGTCGGAACGGGGTACGCTTTCACGGCTGATCCGAGAGGGTCATCTTCCAGACCCAGAACCGGTAGTACCCGAACCACTGCCGTGCCGGAAACAGCCCCGGGACCGCAGTTGTTACGCACCGACACGAGTCTGTACGTGTTGTTGCTAAGGGGCCGAACTTCGAGCGGATGCGGGTTGGCATTGGTGGTCACCTCGGCATTGCGGAGGCTATCGGCATAGGAGAAAGTCCAGGGGCCATCGCCTGTGAAGCTAATACTCAATCTTGCCGTTGTGCCTTCGAAAATATCCTGCGTACCGGTCAGAGTGGCCGAGGGGAGCGGCCGTACATTCAGGAGCACCGGACTAGGTCTACCCAATACTGCAATGCCGGGGTTCGAAGCAACAACCCGCACGTAGTAGAGCCCTCCGCTCAAACTGCTTGGGATGGTGGCTGTAATAGGCCCAACCGATGCATTGCCCACCCCTACCGTAGTCGAAGCGCGGCCTGTGCTATCGGTCGAAACCTCAACCCGGAATACGTTACCTGTATTGAACTCGCCTGTGGTGGTAAATGGCACCGTCAGGTTGGTGCCGGCGCAAAGTACCGATGTACTCAATTGGTCGGTCGTAATGGTTGGTATACGAACCGTCACGGTGGCCGTGGCTGGGCTGCCGGGTAAACCTGTTCCGCAAACGTTGGATACGCTTGCAACCTGATATACGGTTGTTTGCGAGGGCATCACGTTGACCGTCGCCAGGGTATCGGTGGCTGTTCCGGTAGTGCCGTCAGAGAGGGTGTAGTTGAACGGAGGAACACCCGTAAAACGGAGTTGAAGCGGAGCCGTTCGGCCGAGATTGACCGAAGTTGTTCCTAAAATAGCCAGCGTTGGGTTGGTATTCACAAACAACCGGATGCCTGAGCGGGGGCTGTAACAGCCGTTAGAACCAATCTGGTACACAAAGAACGAACGGCCACCCGGGGGAGTTGGATTCAGGGTAAACGGCGTTGGGGCGTCGTTGGTCAGGTTGCCATTGGGGTCAATCCAGCGAAGCTGCGCGCCCTGCTCGGCCGTTGCCCGGAGTGGAGTGGCCACATCGTTACGGCAATACGTAACCGAGGTCGCACTGACCACGGGAGCGGGGGTTGTCTGAATCCGAACATTCAGAGTGGCACGGGGACCCTCACAGTTTTCGACCGTTTGCGAAACGCCAAATGAATAGGTTCGTACCTGATCAATCTGGGGAGTAGGGGCATTGGGAAACTGATTACCATCCGTATTGTACCACCGTAAATTCTGGCCTTGGGCCGTTACCGGCGGTACCGATTGGGCGGGTTGGTCTTGCTGCACCTGGCAGTATGCAATATCGGAGACACCCGGCGCCGAAGGCAGTGCCTTAATCCGAACATTCAATGTGGCTCGGGGACCTTCGCACTCTTCAAGAGTCTGGGTTATCTGATACGTCAGCGTAGTTACCGTGCCGGTGGGTGGGCTGGGCGCGGTGCCGCTTACGTTACCCGATGGATCGTAATAGCGTAGATTAACTCCTTGTGCCTGAATCGGCTGCGAGGGGGCGTTATTGCAAAACTCCAGAGGGGCTACAAAAGGCGCACCGGGCCGGGGTTTCACCCGAACGGAGAGTGTCGCCCGAGGCCCTTCACATCCATCGAGACGCTGACTGACATAGTAGAATAGGGTCTGCGCCGTGCCGTTAGGAACACTTGGTGCTGTCGATGAGCCGGTCCCATCTTGTGCCGTAGGATACCAGAACGCCGTTGCGTTAGGAACTGTAGAGGCCGACAAAACAGGCGGTTGGTCATTCTGGCAGAATACGGAGTTGCTGACACCCGGCGCGTCGGGAGTATCTTTAACGGTAACCGGAATAGCTGCGCGGGGGCTTTCGCAACCGTTCACAACCTGGCTGACATAGTAATTGGTCAGACCAATCCGGTTCACGTCGATGGCCGACGGGCTGCCCGATGCCGTACCGCCGGTTGCACTTTGGCCGTACCACCGTAGCGATTGACCACTGGCATTAAGTGTGGGGGGCGTGAAGCCTTCACAAAGTGGAGCAGGAGGGGTAGCTGTTGGCGGTGCCGGGATGGCATTGACAATCACAACGGCAGTAGCACGTGGGCTTAGGCACCCATCATTACTGGTTTGAGACACTGAGTAGCTTAACGAAGCAGGTGCCGTGGTGGCTGGCGACGGCGCTCCGCCCAATTGGGCTCCAGTGTTATCAAACCAGGTTAAGTTAGTACCCGTAGCCGACAATGGACGTGGGGCATCGCCCACACAGCGGCTCAAATCGGTAGTAACTGTAGGCGCATTAGGGGTGCTAAACACCCGAACTGAATAGGCCGATGGTGCACTAGCGCAGTTGTTCGCGTCGAATTGCCGAACGTAATACGTGTAGGTGTTCGGGAACTGAGGAGAAGCGGGTGTGCCAATCTGATTATTACCAGCGGCATCAGAATACCAGCGAACATTTGAGCCGCTTACTGTCAGTGAGGCTGGGCGGGCCGCTTCGCAGTACGCCAGCGAAACCGGTGCAATGGCGGCCGGCGACGCGTTTACCACAAATTGTACGGTGCTTCGGGCCACACTTTCACAACCATTGTTGATCGCACTCACCTGGTAGGTAGTTGTGCCGGGCGTGTTGAGCGATACGGTGGGGGCAGTTCCGTTGTTTGGCAGTAGGGCGCCTGTACTTGTGTACCAGCGGAAACCGGTTCCGTTTGGGCTCAAGGTTTGCTGGGCCGTACTTTGGCAGAATGCCTGCGGAGATGGTACCGCTGGAGCCGATGGGGTGGCATTAATAGTGACTGTGATTGGCACTCGGTCACTCTCACAACCTGTTGTGTTCTGGCTGACGTAAAAAGGCCCGACTGAACCGGCAGTTGTGGTGGGTGGTACCGTGGGCGAGCTGCTGGGCGACGGATTGTTAATATTGGTGCCGTACCAAAGGAGATTCGTGCCGGTTGCGTTCAGTGGAGCCCCCGCAACACCCTGACAATAACTAGGCTGAGCCGGTATAGTTGGGTTAGGCGACTTTGCCACCACTGTAATCGTTACCGCGCGGCCGGGGCTCTCGCACAGCCCCACCAACTGCGTAACCGTAAAGGTTTGGTTACCAGACCCCGTTGCATTAAATGTGTACGGACTACCAGTAGCAACTAGTTGCCCGCTTGAATTGAACCACTTCAGATTGGTGCCACTAGCGGTCAGGGAGACGGGCGTACCCGCGCAAATTTGTCCCGCAGGGCTCGCTACGCCCGCTGTGGGGGCTAACGGTGACACGTTTATGGTAATCAGAGAGCTGATCCGTGCCGGGTCGCTCGACACCACCCGAATCCGGTAACTACCGGCTACCGTGTTGGCTGGTATTACACCGGCCATGGTGATGGTAGTTGGCGTACTGGGGCCATTGGTTTGGGTAGCCAGCACAACGGGGCTGGCCGGGAAGTTGCCCGTGTTATCGGAGAGCTGAACCGTAAAGGTGTTGGAAACTTTGAATACACCTGTTGTAGAGAACGGAACACTGACGCTACCGCCCGGAGCAACGCAGGGATTGGGGTTGGGTGGACCGATAGCAGTAATGGATTGCGCCATGATACGTACTCCACTTATCAACAACACAAACACGGTCAACCAACTATACTGGTAGAGCAATCTAATTTTCATAATGAACGTACAAGAAGTGCTGGTTCAAACCTGATAGGTTTTGTTCGAAATAAAGAAAAGGTCTTAATGCTGGTGTAAGAGAACCTATTAGCAAAAATCTGGCCATCTGTAAAGAAGAAAAGATCGGTTCGGACGCGCTGGTATAGGTCCAAACTGTAAAATTATCTGGTTTTATGATTTTTCAGGTGACGGGAGCATCTTAAAAAAAGGATTGGCTCATAAATCAGGCGCAGACAGGGGAAGGCTGGGAGCAGAAGCCGCCTGGTATACAAGTAAAACGACGGCCGTGATCTTAATCGCGAACCGGCTCAGGTCGGGTTATACTTGCCCGACATGGGTATCTTACCCATAACGTCTATGGCTCAGCGTAATCAGGCTTCGTCCTGTTCACTAGTGCATGTAATATGAGGCAGATTTAGGGGGTGGGGTAATGTGCAAGAAGTATTTTAAATGTATTGGTTATTTACTGGAGTATTTACAGAGTGATTTTGTGAAAAAGCAGACAAAAAAGCGAGCTGCGAGAGGTTGCAGCTATGACTTCATTCATTCCTAATAAATAAAATTTTGTGATAGTCTTTGTGGAATGATCCTACCAAAAGCATCTATCAGTCAAATCACGGCCTACTGCCTGTGAGTAAGTAACACTAAAACCTATTGAAAGACCAATGAACAAGGCCCCTCCTAAATTACAATTTGCGTGTTTGGACGAGCACAGGCTGATGTGTTGTTTAACAAGCGATTATGTTCGGCAACTAGATAGAGTCCGTAGATTGGTTTTCCTGAAAAAGTTATAATTCCTATAGCCGGACTACTACTTGGGTTAAATTTTTTGGTTGCGTGACTTGCATCGAATTGCCCGCAAAGCCCTACTTTTGTCTAAGCCTTGAGAGGTGTTCATCAAAATTTTATTGCAGCAAAAGCAACCATTGTAAAATTTTTGACTTTTTTTGACGAGCGAAAATCAAACTTTCAATTTAACCCTACAGTACAAGTTCAATGAAAACACAGAATCCTGCTCCAGCTCCAGCTAAAGTTGCCGCCCCCAAGAAAAAGTCTGGTGGTTTGAATCCGGTGTTAGTTATCCCGATTCTGTTGGTGATCGGTCACTTGGTTTATTACTTCATCTTCGGTGATGGCAGCCACTTCCAGGATGGCGACAACACGAAGCAGCCTTTAGCTGGTGACTTCTTTGGCATTATCTACAAAGGTGGTTTTATCGTACCGATCCTTTTCACCTGCTTCTTGTGCGTATTGGTGTTCTCGATCGAGCGTTTTATCACGATCGGCCGTGCTAATGGCTCAGGTTCAGTAGATGATTTCGTTGTGAAGGTGAAAAGCCTGCTCGACAAAAACGAAGTAGAAGCAGCCATCCGCGAGTGCGACAAGCAGAAAGGCTCAATCGGTAACGTTGTGAAGACCGCCCTGCTGAAGTATCAGCAACTGGCTACCGACAACGAACTGACGAAAGAGCAGAAACTGGCTGCCCTCTCAAAAGAAGTTGAAGAAGCGACAACGCTCGAACTGCCGATGTTGGAGAAGAACCTCGTTATCATCGCAACCCTGGCGTCTGTATCTACCCTGATCGCCCTCCTCGGAACGGTATTGGGTATGATCCGTGCCTTCTCGGCGATGGGTGCTACCGGTCAGCCTGACACGGCCGCTCTGTCAACGGGTATCTCTGAGGCCCTTGTAAACACGGCCGTTGGTATCGGTACGGCAGCTATTGCAACGATGATGTACGCTTACTTCACCAGCCGGATTGATGCGCTGACGTACAACATCGACGAAATCGGTCTGAGCATCCAGCAAAACTTTGCCGCTCACTACTAAGAAGCGCAGAGTTAGTACGGTTCTCAGCTTTTCACTTTAATTCGAACGACACATGCCACGAGTAAAACCCAAACGACATGGGGCCAGCATGGACATGACCGCGATGGTGGACGTAGCCTTTCTGCTACTAACCTTCTTCATCCTGACCGCCCAGTTCCGGGCGCAGGACGCGGCAGCCATCGAGACCCCCTCGTCGATCTCCGGCATCAAGGTGCCCGATAAGGACATCATGACTATCAGCCTGAGTAAGGAAGGGAACGTGTATTTCGGTATCGACAATCAGCAGAAGCGTCTGGATATGCTCGACAATTTTGCTGCTGCCAATGGCTTGTCGTTTACTGACAAAGAGAAAAAAGCGTTTAGCCTTCTGTCGAGCTTCGGAATGCCTAAAACCCAGTTGAAGGCGTTTTTGAATCTGGATCCTGAAAAACGCAATGCCTATAAGCAACCCGGTATCCCAACCGATTCAACGGGTGCAGGCGCTGCCAACGAACTGAAAGATTGGGTGTTTAATGCCCGCAAGGCAAACAACGATCTTCGGATCGCGCTCAAAGGTGACAATCTGGCGAAGTTCCCGAACTTCAAAAATGTATTGTCTACATTACAAGCGCAAAATATCAATAAGTTTAACCTGATCACGGGTACGGAAGCGCCACCCGCCGGTTGGACAGCTGACTAAAACGGTTCGTTGTTTGTAGTGTATGGTTGAGCATACGTTTACCCATACACTACAGGCAACAAGCCATAAACATTCTGTAATACCATGTCAGAAATAGACACCTCCGGTGGGGGTGGTGGTAAAGGCGATGGTAAGGTACGGTCCAAAAAGGCGTCAACCCGAATTGACATGACGCCCATGGTTGACCTGGGATTTCTCCTGATTACCTTCTTCATCCTGGCTACTACCCTCAGTAAGCCGTCTTCAATGACGCTTAACGTTCCGGATAAAACCAAAACGGAAGAAACGGAGCCAATCAAGGCTTCAAACGTAATGACCATCTTCCTGGGTAAGGATAATAAGGCGCACTACATTTTCGGTAAAGCGGCTAACGAAGATCCGGAAGTAAAAACGGTAGGTTACGGTTACGACCTGCGCAAGGCTATTCAGGAAGAAGCTCGTAAAGTACCTGCTGACAAGTTTGTAATTGTAATTAAGCCAACCAAAGAATCAACCTACCGAAACATGGTAGACATTCTGGACGAGATGGCCATTACGAAAACCAAACGATACGCGTTGGTTGACGAACTGACAGCCGATGAAAAGGCTCTCATTAAAGACAAACTTAAGTTAGACGTATAATACACAATGGCAGAAACGACAGCAAAAGCAACACTGGATGATATAGTGTTTGCGAACCGGAACAAAGCCTATGGTGCTTATACGCTGCGGAAGGACTATCCGCGTACGGTAGCCCGGGCTCTTCTGATTGGCGCTGTGATTTTCACCTTGGCCACCCTTTCGCCGACAATCATCAACGCACTGTCTTCTGACAATGCCGATGAGCAGGCTATGGTGGAAGTGGACCTGATGAAATTGCCACCACCGCCAATTGATCCGAACGAACCACCGCCACCGCCACCACCACCGGTTGAGTTGCCAAAGGTGAACACGGTGAAGTTCCTCCCGCCCGAAGTTAAGCCGGACGAAGAGGTTCCTGAAGAGACGCCCCCTCCGGCAGTTGAAGAACTGAAAGAGGCTGTAGCCGCTGAAAAGACGCAGGAAGGTGACCCCAACGCCGAAGAGGTGATTGTAGCCCCTGAAGAAACAGCTGGTCCTACGAAAGTCGAAGTAGCCGTTGAAGCGCCTGCCCCGAAAGAAGATGAAGTCTTCACCGTGGTAGAACAGCAACCCGAATTTACGGGTGGTATGGCTGCTCTCTCGTCTTACCTGAGCAAAAACCTGCGTTACCCAGCTGCTGCTCAGCGGGCCAACGTATCGGGCCGTGTATTCGTTAGTTTCGTTGTAAACACCGATGGTAGTATTCAGGACGTTCAGGTTCTGAAGGGCCTTGGTTTCGGAACGGACGAGGAAGCCACCCGCGTAGTTAAAGCCATGCCTAAGTGGAAGCCAGGTAAGCAGTCGGGCCGTCCGGTACGTGTAAAGTATAACCTGCCCATTAACTTCCAGTTGGAGTAATGCCGCAGCGTAATCGATTATCGGAACAGCTGACGCTTGTTTTAGCAGCAGTTGCTTCGGTGGCATATCTGGGAGGAGGCATCGCACTGATAGCCTCCTCTCAGTCTTTTGTCATCTTCCCTCCACCGGGCCCCTTGCGCTACGGTATGGCGGCTTTGCTAATCTGGTATGGCGGCTCACGCGCCTTTCGGGCGTACTACATGTATAAAGACAGAGATCGGGATTAAGCCGAGCCTGTGAGTATGGTTCAACGGATTGGGGCTCAAGCGAGCACCAGCCTGTTAAACCATACTATTTTTTTTAAATCCAATAATCACACTGTCAGCGATGTGGAATAATTCGACTCGTTGCATCCATTAGACACGATGAAATCATTGCTTTTAACCTTAGCGTTGGTAGTGGCTGTGATGGGGTGTAACTCGTCTCAGAAACAGCAGGACCTGGATACGCCCTCCCGAGGTACGATTACGGTGGTGTCCGATGAGTCGTTTCGCCCCTTGGTTGAGCAACTGACAGGCACGTACTCAGGTATTTATCCGGACGCCAAATTCAATGTGGTGTTCCGCCCCGAGAAGGAAGCCATTGCCATGATGCTTCGGGATAGTGCCCGGATGGTTTTCTGTACGCGGCCACTCACTAAGAACGAGCAGGCTGTACTGGATGGGCGTAAAATAGTAGGTAAAACCGAACGGATTGCGACCGACGGCGTCGCCCTGATTACAGGAAAAGCGAACCGGGATAGCCTCATCACGATGGATGAGTTGCGGGGTCTGTTTAGTGGCCAGATTACCGATTGGGGGCAGTTAAAAGGCAGTACACAAAGTGGGCCGGTTACGCTCGTTTTCGACAATGGCAACGGAAGCAATATTGACTTTGTCTTACGAACGTTCAAAGTGACCGATGTCTCGAAGCTACGTTTGTTCACCGCCAAGTCGAACCGGGAGGTGATTGAGTACGTGCGGCAGAATCCGCGGGCGCTCGGTTTTATTGGTGTGAACTGGATTAGTGACGGCGATGAGCCGCTGACCGCTGAATTGTCGCGCGATTTGCGGGTGCTCGGCGTGTCAGCTAAAGCGAACCCCGCTAGCCGTGATGAATATTTTCAGCCATTCCAGCGAAGCCTTGGTTTACAGGACTATCCGCTACGTCGGCCACTGTATATTATTAGTCGGGAAGCCCACTCTGGACTGGGTGGTGGACTCATTAATTACCTGGCTCGGGATGTCGGAAGTCTCATTGTTGAGAAATTGGGTCTTTGGCCAACAAGACCATATAATCGAGAAGTTTATATTCAGAAGTGAGTAAATTTTTCTGTTTAAGTGCAATTTTTTAGTTTTGCCGCTTGTTTTATTGGGACAGTAGAAACTAACTTCTTACCAACCTGAAGTACATGATGAAGATTCAGAAAAAATCGCTGATGACAACACTGGCACTGGGTGCCATGTTGACGGCTCCGGTGTTTGCGCAGGATATTCAAACGGGGTTGAAGGACCTGGAGTCGGAGCGGTTTGCAAAAGCTGAACAAACGTTCACGCAGTTGGCAAGCAGCTCGCCATCGGCCGACAATCAGTTCTATCTGGGGTATTATTACCTCCGCACCAACCAACTTGATAAGGCCAAAGCTGCTTTTGAAAAAGGAGCAGCTGCTGACCCAAAAAACCAGTTGAACAGCGTTGGTTTGGGCGCCGTAGCGCTGGCCCAGGGGGATCGGGCTACCGCCAAAACAAAGATTGATCAGGCTGTAAGTGCCACCAAGAGCAAAAACATGGACGTTTTGTTCCGTGCTGGTGAAGCCTACACGCTCAACGAAAAAAATAATGATCCGGCAGCGGCAATTGCCCTGTTAGACGCAGCGGCCAAGCTGGACAAGAAAAACACGAACGCCGACATCAAGATGGCGCTGGGTGATGCCTACTTCATCAAGAATGATGGTGGTATGGCTGTCTCTCGCTACGAAGATGCTCTTTCGGTATCGCCAAATCTGGCCGAGGCAAACTACAAAATCGGTCGCTTGTATCTGCGTGGTAAGAACTACGTGAAAGCGCAGGAGTTTTTCAATAAAGCAATTGAAGCGGACCCTGAGTTTGCGTTGACGTACCGCTCGTTGGCTGATGCATTGGCTGGTTCACGTGCGTACAAAGGGGCTGCCTCTAACATGGAGAAGTATGTACAGAAAAGTGGTACGACCGATCCTGATTACCTGACAACGGTTGCCAAGTACTACTTCCTGGCCAATGATTACCTGAAAGCAACTGCTTATCTGGATCAGCTGAAAGGTAAAGTAAACGATCCCGTTCTGGACCGTATGTACGGTTGGGCTTACACCGCGCTGGGCAAGAATGATCAGGCGGTTGAATCGCTGAAGAAGTTTATTGCTACGGCTCCTCAGAAAGTAATTTATGACGATTACAAATATCTGGGCCGTGCCTATGGTCAGTTGGGTACTCCCGAAGGAGACTCACTCTCGATTATCAACCTCGAGAAAGCAGCTCCTGAAGATACAACCGAGAACCTGTACCGTGAAATTGCTAAGAAATACAATGATGGCAAGCGGTACGACCGGGCGTATGATTACTATGTAAAAACGATCGCTCAGGGTAAGCCGTTGAACAACGACTATCTGTTGATGGGCCTTGCTGCCTACAACATGGGCTTCCGGATCGGCCGCGATGTAGCCAAAGAAGATACGGCAGCAGCCCGTCAGCTCCGTAAGCAGTGGTTCCTGCGTGCTGACTCATCGTACGCAAAGCTGGCCGAAATTACGCCGAACTACTCACCGGCTTATTACTACCGGGGTACGTCGAATTACTATGCTTACCCATCAGCGGAGGCATTGTCGAACCGGGCTTTTGTGCCGTACTTAGAGAAATTCGCGGAGCTGGCGCCACAGGACATTGCCGCTGACGCATCGAAAGCACAGCAGTTCAACCGGTTGTTGGTACAGTCGTACCGTTTGCTTGCCGGTGATGCTGTAGCGCGTAAGGATGACGCCAAGGCGAAAGAGCTAGCCTCGAAGATTCTGGCCATTGACCCGAACGATAAGCAAGCGAAGGAGTTTATGGAAGGCCCAAAACCGGCTCAGGCTGCACCAGCAGCACCGGCCGCTAAGCCTGCTCCCAAGACGCCTGCCAAGAAAGGCTCTGCAAAATAATCACGCTGATTTAGGTCAGTTTTTAGGCGACTTCCTCAACGGGGGAAGTCGCTTTTCTTTTCCAATGGATAAAAACAAACCTCTTTGGAGATGAGTGCCTATTATTTTATCGTGTCAGTCGTAACTTTGCGGCCGCAATTAACAAATGTTTAAAAGCCCACTACATAAACCCCATGCTTAATCTTGTACTGTTTGGCCCTCCGGGTGCGGGCAAAGGCACGCAAAGCGAAAAATTGATTGCCAAGTACCAGTTGGTGCACCTTTCAACGGGTGATTTGCTCCGGTCACAGATTGCAGCAGGCACGGAGCTGGGGTTGAAAGCGAAGTCGTTGATGGATCAGGGCTTGCTGGTTCCCGACGAAGTAGTGATCGGAATGATTGATAGCAAACTGCGCGAAAACCAATCGGCAGCTGGCTTTATTTTCGACGGATTTCCGCGTACGGTGCCACAAGCCGAAGCGCTCGACGCGTTGCTGGCTCAGTACAATGAGCGGATTACGACCATGGTTGCTTTGATCGTGGAGGAAGAAGAACTGACTCGTCGGCTTTTACAACGGGGGCAAACATCGGGGCGGCCTGATGATCAGAACGAAGAACTGATTCGTCGGCGGGTTAAGGAATACAACGATAAAACAACGCCTGTTGCCGGGTACTACGACAATCAGGGTAAGTACGCGGCAATTGATGGAGTAGGCGATATTGATAGCATTTTCGACGCTATCTGTCATAAAATCACTGAGGCCCAACTCAACTAATGCGTACGAACCACTGGGTGAAGGGACGAGGTAAGAACGGGCCGGTGGTAACCAATTGAGCATGGCATCATCAAATTTTATTGACTACGTAAAAATAAATTGTCGTTCGGGAGCCGGTGGAGCAGGGTCTGTACACTTCCGGCGTGAAAAACATGTGGCTAAGGGTGGCCCTGATGGGGGCGATGGCGGCCGGGGCGGGCATATCATTCTGCGCGGTAACTCCCAGCACTGGACCCTGTTGCACCTGAAGTATCGGAAGCACATCAAAGCTTCGCCGGGGGAAGCAGGCGAAGGTGGTCGCCGGACGGGGCATCAGGGCGAAGATATCATTCTTGATGTGCCCCTGGGTACCATTGCCCGCCATGCCGAAACTGGTGAGCAAATGGCCGAAATCACCACAGATGGTGAAGAGGTTATTCTGTTGCCCGGCGGCCGTGGTGGCTTAGGTAATGACCATTTCAAATCGGCCACCCAGCAAACACCGTACTATGCCCAGCCAGGCGAGGCCGGTCAGGAAGCCTGGATTATTCTGGAATTGAAGCTGCTGGCCGACGTGGGCCTGGTGGGCTTCCCCAATGCTGGTAAATCGACCTTATTGTCGGTGATGTCGGCGGCTAAGCCCGAAATTGCCGATTACCCGTTTACAACGCTGGTACCTAATCTGGGTGTGGTAGCCTACCGCGACTACAAGTCGTTTGTCATGGCTGATATTCCGGGTATTATCGAAGGAGCGTCGCAGGGGAAAGGCCTCGGTCTGCGGTTCTTGCGCCATATTGAACGCAACTCTGTGTTGCTGTTTACCGTACCGGTTACTGCCGAGAATATTCGGGCCGAATACAACACGCTGGTCAACGAACTGCATCAGTATAACCCCGAGTTGGTAGAGAAGGAGCGATTACTGGCGGTGACCAAAACGGATTTGGCGACCGAGGAAGACCTGGCTAGAATTAAACAAACGTTACCTGATCGGGTCAAGTGCGTCTTCATATCAGCGGTCAAACAAGAGGGATTGACCGAGTTGAAAGATGCTATCTGGCAAACATTGTCAGCTGCCCAACCCTTATCCGACACCGAATCATAAACTCGAAACGCTCACAGGTAGAGGAGGTCGTTTCTGTAGGGAGCCCCGTCATGAAAAATTTTACATTTTATGTAGCTTGCTTCGGCTTACTTCTATTGTCTTCCATTAGTATAGCCCAGGTACAGATTACGTTTCCCACAACCCGAGCAGTTTTTCAACGCGGACTAAATAATCAGGCTACTGTGCGGGTAGCGGGATTCTACACCAGTTCAGTAACGCGAATCGAAGCGAAGTTAACCGCCCTTAATGGCGGGGCTAGTTTTGATTGGCGTACCCTACAGAATAGCCCCACGGGTGGCAGTTTCTCAGGTGAACTGACGAATGTGTCGGGAGGTTGGTACCGGCTCGAAGTCCGGGGGATGAATAATGATCAGACAGTCGGCTACGCATCACTTGAGCCGTTTGGTGTTGGTGAAGTCTTTATTGTGGCTGGCCAATCGAATGCCCAGGGCGTACGCCCCGATGGATTAGCTGCGGGCGACGATCGGGTTAATACCGCCATTGTGGGGCAGCAGAACGAATCGTTGGCTGACCCGAGTTACCCTGCTTTTACGAAAGTAGACAACAATATGGTGTTGGCGCCACGTGGCTTTGGGCCATATTATTGGGGTCGGCTTGGCGACTTTCTGGTGCAACGCCTTGGGGTGCCGGTTATGTTTTTCAACGCAGGCTGGGGAGCGACAACCGTGCGTAACTGGCGTGAGAGTGTTGAGGTTGGTCAAACATTCAACGTCTATTCACAAGTACCGCTACCTGCCGGAATGCCTTATGGTAACCTCAAACAGGCTGCCCAGTTTTATGCTAACCAGTACGGGTTACGGGCGGTACTCTGGCATCAGGGAGAAGCCGATAACTTTCGCGATACCCCTGCTACTCAGTACACCAACGATTTGCTGTGGCTCATCAATCGCGTGCAGCAGGATACCGGCAAACGAATCCCGTGGGTAATTGCCCGTGCCTCGTACGACAGTGATATGGGCGGCATAGACACGAAAGTGATTAACGGCCAAAACGTAGCAATCAACCCATCGGGTGGAATATTTGGGGGGCCCAATACCGACGTTGTGCTGGATCGGGCTGACAATGCGCACTTTAATAATGCAGGGCTTGAAAAAGTCGCTGCTTTGTGGAATAGTTCGCTCGACGAAACCTTTTTCAACAGCGCGCAACCCGTAGCGCCGGCTTCGTTAGCATCCATTTCGGCAGGTTGTCCTGGCAATAATCAGGTATCGTACACCGTCAACGGGCAGTTTTCGAGTATTGTCTGGGAAACATTGAATGATCAGGGGCAGGTTGTTGGCGCCGACGGCGGGCCAACCATCATTCGTGGTGGGGGCGGAAACCGATACCGGGCCAAGGTTAAAGATGGTTTTGGGAATGTGAGCTACACGGCCGCTGTACGTGTGGCAGATGCACCGTTTGTGGCTCCAAGTGGCCCCACAACCTTTTGCGAGGGTGGTTCGGTAAACCTGACTGCAAATTATGAGAACAACATATCCTTCATCAACGGACAAACCAACCAGGTTGTGACCAGTAACCGGGTGCTGACAACGAATACGTCGGGCAGCTTTTTTGTTCGGTATCGGGATGTGAGTGGTTGCGAGTTCAACTCGCAGGCAGTTAATGTGCAAGTCAACCCCAATCCGGCGGCCCCTGTAATTGCCAATGAAAGACCGACTACGTTTTGTGAGGGCGACAACACGATTTTACGTGTTAATGCCGATAATGTGCGCTATAACTGGAGCACGGGTGAAACGAGCCAGGTGATTGATGTTCGGCGGGGCGGTGCGTATCAGGTAACCATCACCGACCAAAACGGGTGTTCATCTCCACGGTCCAATGCCATCAATGTGGTTGTGAACCCAAACCCGGCAACGCCCGTCATTGCTACCAACGGTCCTTCTACGTTCTGCGCTGACCGGTCCATAACCCTCACGGCTCCCGAAAATACCTCCTATCAGTGGAGTAGTGGGCAAACTACCCGGAGTATCACTACCAATCAGGCCGGAAGTTATACGGTACGTGTACGGAATCAGTTCAACTGTGTATCGGCTGAGTCGTCGCGTCTGGATGTGCGGGTCAACCCGTTGCCAAATGCGCCCACTATTGCGGCTTCGGGGCGGACTACGTTTTGCGAGGGCGATCAGGTGACGTTGACCGCTACCAATTCGATAAGTACGTTCTGGTCATCGGGCGATTCAACCCAGGCTCTGACTGTACGCCGGTCAGGAACCTACACGGCCCGTACCCGCGATAACAACGGCTGTATTTCTCCGCAGAGTAACGCGATTGCCGTGAATGCCCGGCCGCTGCCAGCTACGCCGACCATCAATCAGGTAGGCACGTTTACCTTGCAGGCTTTTGGACCAACTACCGAGGCCTCGTACAGCTGGCGCCGGAATACCGATTCGTTGGCCGTTCGGACAAGCACACTCAAAGCCGCTCAATCGGGCTCGTATCAGGTACGTTCCTTCATTGTGTATAGCCCAGACCTAACGTGTGCCTCGCCGTTTTCGCAGCCGTTTGCCTACACACTCGATGCCAGTTTCAACGGTCTGAGCGTGTATCCAAACCCGACCCCGACCCGCCAAGTGACAGTCGAGACATTGGAAAATATTCAGAATGCAGTTATCGCGGTTTACTCGCTCAGTGGCCAGGAAATTATGACGGTACCGGTTCCGCTATTCGATGACCGCAAAACGTTGAGTTTGACAAACGTTAGTCCTGGTCAGTATATTCTGCAGGTTCGGGCTCCCGGATTTAATCAGTCAAAACGTATTCTGGTGGGTTTTTAAACGAATACTTACTAAAACAGACGACGAATCGTCGGGTAGTCAAACTGCCCGGCGATTCGTCGTTTAAGACGGATAAACTACCTGCCCAGTGGCTATATTGATTTGTATTTTACCGGGATATACTAAATTTGCTACTGGTAAGTTATAATAAGTTGGAAGGGGTGACGCTGGCGCACACTTGGACTTACTTTTAGTGACACATTTAGTTTGGGCTGATTTTTGAATGTAGGTAAAATCAGGCTTGTCATACATCTTTATGAAACAGAGCATACGGGGCATTTTAAACGCATTTTTGCTTTTAGCTGGGCTATGTGCGGGGCGGGTTGAAGCGCAGGTTGTACGAATCACATATCCCGAGAGCAGGGCCGTATTCCAGCGCAATAACGATCAGACATCAACCATTTTTGTGTCGGGTAGCTATTACCAGCCGGTCGATAGCGTGCAGGCACGACTGGTATTTGAAAATGTAGGGCAAGGGTTAACTACAGCCTGGCAAACCATTCAGCGGAATCCACAGGGTGGCATATTTCAGGGGCCCGTGCGGGGAACCACCGGCTGGTACCGGCTCGAAGTACGCGCTTTCTCGGGTCGTACTGTGATTGGCGAAGATGTAGTACGGAAAGTAGGTATCGGTGAGGTGTTCATCGTGACCGGTCAGTCTAACGCACAGGGTTTTCAGGATCTCGGTGCCGCTGGTGCTACCGATGATCGGGTTAACTGCGTTGATTATGACAATTTTGCCAGAAACTCCCTGGCCGATCCACCGGCTCCCAAGTTTCAGCAACTGAGTGCCTCGGCACTGATTGGGCCTCGTGGGCAAAGTGCATGGTGCTGGGGTATCCTCGGCGACCTTATTGCCAAGCAGTACAACTGCCCGGTCTTGTTCATCAATACAGCCTGGGCGGGTACCACCATCCGCAACTGGACTGAGAGTGCTGATGGCAAAATCACCAAGAATATTTTCCGAATGGGTACCCCCGACGAAAACTTCCCGGTGGGTATGCCCTACGGCAATTTGATTATTGCCCTGCGTTACTACAGCTCCCTGTTTGGGCTGCGGGCCGTACTCTGGCAGCAGGGTGAAACCGATAACGTTCCCCTCAACCTGGGTCGGCAGGAGTACGCTACGCTGATGCAGTACCTCGTGAACAAAACCCGGGCAGATACGGATCGGTATCCGGCCTGGATCCTGGCCCGTTCTTCCTACAATCAGGGCAAAGTAAGTGAGAACATTATTCAGGCGCAGTCAGACGTAATCAACGTGTACAATAACAACGTACTGCCGGGGCCATTTACGGATGCAATTCAGCGCCCTCGTCCCGGCGATGACGTTCACTTCGGGGGTGATGGCCTCCGGCAACTGGCGCAAGCCTGGTACAATAGCATGGATGCTATCTTCTTTACCAGTTCGCTCCCGCTATTGCCTTTACCACAACCCGCTATTACGGTAAGCTGTGCGCCCAACGGTGTTTCGATTCGGTTGCCCAATGCCGCGAGCTACAGCTGGCAGTCGGGCCAAACGACCCAAACACTGAGTGTAACTGCCGCCGGTACGTACCGCGCTACGCTGAAAGACGCCAAAGGGAATACCTTCCTGGCACCAGCCGTTGAAGTAGCTGACCCGATTCAGCCAGCAACCCCTACGATCACATTGGCCCGGCAACCGGGCTCTCCCGCTGCAACCGAGCTACAGGTTTGTTCGGATTCAGTCTTAACCTTATCGGTCAATTCTCCGGCAAACAACCGCATCACCTGGAATACCGGTGCCGTTAGTCGGACGCTCACGGTAGGCGCTGCGGGTGCATACACCGTGCAAGCCACCAACCTGTACGGTTGCCGCTCTGCTCAGTCGGCACCCGTTAATCTGGTGGTCCGGCCCCGATTGGTCGTGCCGGTGATCGCACAGGCTGGTACGTATTCGCTTAAAGCCACTGTTCCGGCTGCATCGGGCTTTGGCGATTTCTTCGACTGGCGTCGGGGCTCTAATACATTACAAAACCAGAGCACTTCGATAGCCAAGGTGGGTAGCAGTGGAACCTACACGGCGCGGGCCAAAACGGTTTACACGCTGAACAACGGCAGCAGTATTACCTGCTATTCAAGCTTTTCGAACCCGTTTGAGTACGTCCTGAGCGAAGCGGATCAAGGAATGAGTGTGTACCCCAACCCATCGAAAGATGGCGTGGTGTATGTAGAAACACTCGAAGATCTGCCCAATGCCGAGGTTTCGGTGTACTCGCTTACGGGTCAGTTAGTTTTCACCACTACGGTAGCCTCGTTCAATCAGCGGCAGTTATTACCCATGTCGTCACTGGCCAAAGGGCAGTACGTAGTTCGGGTACGCTCGGCGGGCTTCAACGTTTCCAAGCGATTTGTGGTTGACTAATATTCCACCGATTTTCAGTTCGAAAGCCCTTGTTGCGACAAGGGCTTTTTTGTGGATAACTATTCAGGTCAACAGCGCGTTTGTGTAGCAGTTTGTTGTGGTACAATGTTCCAGCCTCACAAACGCCCGTGTTTATTTTATGCTTAACTTGCAACACATTTTGTCGAGCTCTCTGTATGAATGCTGCTTACGTACCATCGGATTATTTGCCGGTGTTCATTCAATTAATTTTGGCCCTGGGCTTTATCGTGACAACCATGATTGTTACGCACATGGTGGGTCCAAAGCGAAACAGTCAGAAGAAAGATGATCCGTTTGAGTGTGGTATCCCGGTTGTTGGTGATGCCCGCACGCCAATCTCGATCAAGTACTTTCTGATCGCTATCCTCTTCGTTCTGTTCGACGTAGAAGTAATTTTCATGTACCCCTGGGCGGTTAACTTTAAACAGCTGGGAGTAACGGGTTTCCTTGAGATGATTCTGTTCATGGGGCTGTTGCTGTCGGGGTTCTATTACGTGATACGGAAGGGCGTTTTGAAGTGGGAATAAGCCCATCGTAAGAAACGATAACGATACACAAAATCGTTATATTTAAACAAAGACATACCCAGTAAACTGATGTCAACAAGCGTCAAAATGGTCGAAGCTCCCGAAGGGCATACAGGCTCCGGGTTCTTCGCGACCTCATTCGATAAAGTCATTGGCATGGCCCGCGCTAATTCGTTGTGGCCATTGCCGTTTGCTACTTCCTGCTGTGGTATTGAGTTTATGGCTACCATGGGCTCGCACTACGACATCGCCCGGTTCGGTTCGGAGCGTCCGAGTTTCTCGCCCCGGCAGGCCGACATGCTCATGGTGATGGGAACCATCGCCAAAAAGATGGCCCCCATTGTAAAGCAGGTTTATCTGCAAATGGCCGAACCCCGCTGGGTTATTGCTATGGGCGCCTGCGCGTCGAGCGGTGGTATTTTCGATACGTATAGCGTATTGCAGGGTATCGACCGGATCATTCCGGTTGATGTGTATATTCCGGGTTGCCCACCTCGTCCCGAGCAGGTGATCGAGGGCGTTATGCAAATCCAGGAATTGGCCCGTAACGAGTCGTTGCGTCGCCGGAACACCGAAGAATACCAATTGTTGCTGAATTCATACGGCATCCAATAATCCACCATTATGCTTACTAACGAAACGGTTGCTCAGGACATCATTCAGCAGTTTGGCGATGCGGTGTCAGATTTCGACGACCCGTTTGATCTGCTTACGCTGACAGTCACGCGCGAGCAACTCATTCCGCTTCTCCAGTATCTGAAAGACCATAAAACGTTTCAGATAAGCTTTCTGACCGATATTACGGCGGTTCACTACCCGGATAGCCCCGGTCGGGAGTTTTGTGTGGTGTACCACGCGCACAGCCTGATTAATAACTACCGGATCCGGCTCAAGGTGTATCTGTCTAACGAGGATCTGCACGTGCCAACGGCCACCGTGCTGTATGAGTCGGCTAACTGGATGGAGCGCGAAACGTTCGACTACTTCGGTATTCTGTTCGATGGGCACCCCAAACTGGAGCGGATTCTGAACATGGAAGAAATGGATTATCACCCCATGCGCAAAGAGTATCCGCTCGAAGACGGCACCCGTCGGGATAAAATTGACGCGCTCTTTGGAAGGTAATGAGTGAATGAGTGAATGAGCGAATTAGCGAATAAAAAAGAAGCTAATTTTCCTGCATTCACTCATTCGCCAATTCACTCATTCGCTAATTGAACATGGTTACAGAAGACCTTAGCATAGATGCCGTTGGGGCACGTAACACCCCGGCCACTCCAGAAGGACCTATTCAGTACGTCAATGAACTGACAACGCTGAACCTTGGCCCGACGCACCCGGCTACCCACGGAATTTTCCAGAACATCCTGCAAATGGATGGCGAAAAAATCGTGTCGGGCGAACAAACGGTGGGTTACATTCACCGGGCATTCGAGAAAATAGCCGAACGGCGGCCTTTCTACCAGATCACCACGTTGACCGACCGGATGAACTACTGTTCGTCGCCGATCAACAACTTTGGCTGGCACATGACTGTCGAGAAACTACTCGGCGTACAGGTGCCTAAGCGCGCACAATACATTCGGGTTATCATGATGGAGCTGGCGCGTATTGCCGACCACCTCATCTGTAACGGTATCCTGGGTGTAGATACGGGGGCGTTTACCGGCTTCCTGTATCTGTTTGAGCAGCGGGAAGAGATTTACGAAATCTACGAAGAAGTGTGCGGTGCCCGTCTGACAACCAACATGGGTCGGATTGGGGGCATGGAGCGCGACCTATCGCCTGAGGCCATCCGCAAGATTCGGAAGTTCATCAAAGACTTCCCGCCCGTCATGCGCGAGTTTGAGAACCTCTTCAACCGGAACCGGATCTTTATGGATCGGGTGATTGATGTAGGGCCCATTTCGGCAGAGCGGGCGCTGAATTACGGCTTTACAGGCCCTAACCTCCGGGCTGCCGGTGTTGACTACGACGTGCGGGTAATGAATCCATATTCATCGTACGAAGACTTCGAGTTTGATATTCCGGTTGGTAAGAGCGGGGATACGTACGACCGGTTCATGGTGCGCAACGAAGAAATCTGGCAAAGCTTACGCATTGTAGAGCAAGCCCTCGAAAACCTGCCCGAAGGCCCTTACTTCGCCGATGCGCCCGAGTACTACCTGCCGCCCAAGCAGGAGGTGTACAAAAATATGGAAGCCCTGATCTATCACTTCAAGATTGTGATGGGTGAAATTGATGCGCCGGCTGGCGAGGTATACCACGCCGTTGAGGGTGGTAATGGCGAATTGGGCTTTTATCTGATTAGCGATGGGGGCCGGGCTCCGTATCGTCTGCACTTCCGGCGTCCGTGCTTTATCTACTACCAGGCCTTCCCGGAAATGTGTAAAGGTACCACGCTCTCCGATGCCATCGTGATTATGAGTAGCCTGAACGTGATTGCTGGAGAATTGGATGCTTAAACAATGACGACAGAAACGAAACCCACTATACAGTTTACGCCGGACCGGCTGGAAAAGGCAAAAGAAATTATTGCCCGCTACCCCGAAGGACGGCAAAAGTCGGCTTTGTTGCCCCTGTTGCACTTGTTGCAGGAGCAAGAAGGCTGGACACCTGCCGAAGGCATGGATTACGTGGCCGGCCTGCTTCAGATTGAGCCAATCGAAGTATATGAGGTAGCTACGTTCTACACCATGTTTCACATTAACCCCGTTGGTAAGCACGTAATTGAGTACTGCCGAACGGGCCCTTGCTGCCTGATGGGGGGCGAGGAAGTGTATGCACATCTGCGGCAGCGACTCGGAATCGAAGCCGGTCAGACCACGGTTGACGGTCAGTTTACCATCAAAGAAGTGGAATGTCTGGCTGCCTGTGGGATGGGCCCTGTATTTCAGGTTCGGGAGAAGTACTACACCAACCTGACCAACGAACGAGTTGACGAGATCATTGACGAACTGTCGAAATAACCCACACGATGGCTATTAAAGTACTTACTGAGCATATCAACGTTCCGGGCATCGAGACATTCGATGTATATCGGAAGCAAGGTGGCTATACCGCCGTTGAGAAAGCCCTGAAAACCATGACTCCCGACGAGGTGGTGGAAGAGGTGAAGAAGTCGGGTGTGCGTGGCCGGGGGGGCGCAGGCTTCCCCATGGGTATGAAATGGAGTTTTCTGGCCAAACCCGAGGGTGTACCGAGGTATTTGGTTTGCAACGCCGACGAGTCGGAGCCAGGAACGTTTAAGGATCACTACCTGATGAAAACGATTCCCCACCTGCTTATTGAGGGGATGATTGTATCGAGCTTTGCGCTGGGTGCAAACAAGTCGTTTATCTACGTACGGGGTGAGCTGATGTACGTAATTCATATTCTCGAAAAAGCCATTGCCGAAGCTAAAGCGGCCGGTTTTCTCGGGAAAAATATTCTGGGTAGCGGTTACGATCTTGAGCTGGTTGTGCAGCCCGGAGGTGGTGCTTACATCTGTGGTGAAGAAACGGCCTTGCTCGAATCGCTCGAAGGCAAGCGCGGTAACCCACGGAACAAGCCGCCATTCCCCGCTGTGAAGGGCCTATATCAGTGCCCAACGGTGGTGAACAACGTAGAGTCGATTGCGACTACGTCCTGGATTGTCAACCACGGGGGCGACGCCTATGCCGCTATCGGTATTGGCCGCTCAACGGGTACCAAGTTGATTTCGGCCTCGGGGCATATCAATAAGCCGGGCGTTTATGAAATTGAGCTGGGCTTACCGGTCGAAGATTTCATTTATGCCGACGAATGGTGCGGTGGTATCCGTCCCGGTCATAAGCTTAAGGCGGTGGTAGCGGGTGGTTCTTCAGTGCCCATTTTGCCCGCTAACCTGATTCTGAAACTGGGTAACGGCGACAAACGACTGATGTCGTACGAGTCTTTGTCGGAAGGTGGTTTCCAGACCGGCACCATGCTGGGTTCGGGTGGTTTCATCGTATTCGACGAAACGGCCTGTATCGTTCGGAATACCTGGAATTTCTCCCGCTTCTACCACCATGAATCGTGCGGGCAGTGTAGCCCTTGCCGTGAAGGAACCGGCTGGATGGAGAAAGTACTTCACCGGATTGAATACGGTCATGGCAACCAGCATGATATTGACCTGCTGGTTGATGTAGCTCGTCGGATCGAAGGAAACACGATTTGCCCATTAGGCGATGCCGCTGCCTGGCCTGTTGCCAGTGCAATCCGCCATTTCCGGGATGAGTTTGAGTGGCATATCACCAACCCGCACGAAGCCACCCAGCCGGGTGCCGTGTTCAAAGGGGATATGGCGCTGGTATAATAAAGTATAGTGGAGCGGTGCTCCGCTAGGCCGTTAGGCCAATAACCGTCAACTTATTGGCCTAACGGCCCAGCGGAGCACCGCTCCACTGTACAGATTAAGATGGAAGACGTAAAACCGCAATTATTTAAAGTCACTGTAGATGGTATCGAGGTCGAAGTAGAACCCGGTACAACCATATTGCAGGCGGCTCGCAAAATTGGCCCTGAGGTAGCCCCTCCGGCCATGTGTTACTACCAGCCCCTTAAAGGAAGCGGTGGTAAATGTCGGGCCTGTCTGGTGCGCGTAGCAGCTGGTTCGGCAAAAGACCCTCGTCCGATGCCTAAGCTGGTAGCTTCTTGCATCACGCCCGTACAAGACGGTATGGTGGTCGAAAACACCACGAATCCGCAGGTACTCGATGCCCGCAAAGGCGTGGTGGAGTTTCTGCTGATTAACCACCCACTCGACTGCCCGGTTTGTGACCAAGCGGGTGAGTGTGATCTGCAAAACTTCGCGTTTGACCACGGTGCGGCCAATACACGCTACGAGGAAGAACGCCGGACGTTCGACAAGCACGACCTGGGCCCGTATGTGCAACTGCACATGACCCGTTGCATTCTGTGCTATCGGTGTGTGTTTACGGCCGACCAGATCACCAATAAGCGCGTACACGGGGTACTGAACCGGGGCGATGCGGCTGAGATCGGTACGTACATCGAAAAGGCTATTGACAATGATTTCTCCGGAAACGTGATCGACGTTTGCCCGGTTGGTGCTCTGACCGATAAAACCTACCGCTTCAAAAACCGGGTGTGGTTTACGAAGCCCGTTGATGCACACCGCGATTGCCCAACCTGCTCGGGTAAGGTAACACTGTGGTACCGGGGTGAAGAGGTGATTCGGGTGACGGCCCGCCGGAATGAGTGGAATGAGGTGACGGAGTTCATTTGCAATACTTGCCGCTTTGAAACCAAAAACACCAGCGATTGGGTGATCGAAGGACCCACCAAAATTGCTCGTGGTTCGGTTATTTCGGCTAACAAGTACCGCGCCGACTTGCAGAAGCCTGCTTTTGGACAGCGTTTGGCAGCCGCACAGTACAAAACTGTGGATGATACCCGTGATACGAGTCAGCTGGGTATTCAGCAGTTACCCCCCGAGCGGTTCAACAAGTCGTTGCCATCTGCTACTGAATAATTAGTGTACAGTTTAGTGTTTTCGGTTTTTCGGTTTCAGGCTGTAGCAAATAGCCGGAAATGGTAAGCTGAGAATGGAAACTTAAGACAATGGATTTAACCGTTCTAATAACCAAAGCAATTATCATTCTCGTAATCTTCGGGATTACGCTGCTGATTGCTACCTACTCAACCTACGCCGAGCGTAAAGTTGCGGGCTTCTTGCAGGATCGTCTGGGTCCCAACCGGGCGGGCCCGTGGGGTCTGCTGCAGCCGATTGCTGATGCAGGAAAGATGTTCTTCAAAGAAGACTTTATTCCGGCGCAGGCAAGCAAATGGCTCTTTATTCTGGGGCCGTGTCTGGCCATGCTAACCGCCCTGATGTCGAGTGCCGTTATTCCGTTTGGCGATAGCATCCGGTTCGGGCAGTATGAAATCCCGGTGCAGGGTATTGAAATTAACATCGGGATGCTGTACATCTTCGGCGTGGTTTCGCTCGGGGTGTACGGAATTATGGTTGGAGGCTGGGCTTCCAACAACAAATTCTCCCTGTTGGGCGCTATCCGGGCGGCTTCGCAGAACATTAGCTACGAAATTGCGCTGGGTATGTCGATCATCGCTATTCTGATGATGACCGGCTCGCTGTCGGTGCGGGCTATTGTGGAGCAGCAGGCCGAGGTTGGTTTCTTTGGCTGGGGGGTGTTTACGCAGCCGTTGGGTTTTGTCATTTTCCTGGTGTGTGCGTTTGCAGAGTGTAACCGGACCCCGTTTGACCTTCCCGAGTGCGAAACCGAACTGGTTGGTGGTTACCACACCGAGTACAGCTCCATGAAGCTGGGCTTTTATCTGTTTGCCGAGTATATCAACATGTTTGTGTCATCGGCGGTCATTGCGTCGCTGTATTTTGGTGGGTATCACTATCCATTTGCGGCTCAGGCACACGAGGCCCTGACCAATGCACTCGGTGCAAATACGGGCCATAACGTGGCTACAGCTATTGGTACGGTGCTATTCTTTGGTAAAATCTTCTTCTTCATTTTCTTCTTCATGTGGGTACGCTGGACCCTGCCTCGGTTCCGGTACGATCAGCTGATGAATCTGGGGTGGAAGTCGCTGATTCCGCTGTCGATCCTGAACGTAATTGTGACGGGTGCTGGCCTACTTTTTAATTTTAACTACGCGACCTGGGCTATTGTGGCTGTGATGGTTGTATTGGCGGTCATGTCGGCAGCCAAAGCGCCCAAAGGCGCTGTAGCGATGCAGAAAGCGTAAAAGAGTCTGATTGTTGTGCTTGTGATCGAAGCGTCCGTCTTCGATAAACCATGAGCAAGCAATTTCAGACCATAAAACGGGTTTACTATGCAGTTAACAAACCGATCTAAACAAGTCAGCAACAAGGAGATGACGTTGGCCGAGAAGATGTACCTTCCGGCTATCCTCCAGGGGCTGGGCATCACGATACGGCACTTTTTTCAGAAAAAGCCAACCATTCAATACCCCGAGGTGAAGCGCTATCTGGGGCCAATTTTCCGGGGGCATCACGTGCTCAAACGCGATGAGCAGGGCCGCGAGCGGTGCACAGCCTGTGGTTTGTGCGCAGTGGCCTGCCCGGCTGAGGCTATCTCCATGGTAGCGGCCGAACGCCGGAAAGGCGACGAGGGTCTGTACCGTGAGGAGAAATACGCGGCTGTGTACGAGATCAATATGCTGCGGTGTATTTTCTGTGGCTTATGCGAAGAAGCCTGCCCCAAACAGGCGATCTATCTCCGGCATGACCGTTTTGTACCGGTATTTACCGAGCGCGATAACGTAGTTTACGGGAAAGACCAGCTGGTGGAAAAAATGGATGATCGGTACGTGCGCAACAACCCGAATGTTCAGGCTACACCGACCGAGCCAAGTCTGTCGCGATCAGTGGGATAAAAATCGTTTCGGGGTGCAAGTATGGGTCGCTGGGTTTTGCCCTGGGTCACCGCTTAAACCTCAAACCTGAAACTTTTAGAAATGAACGAACTTTTAGCGCATTTTAAGCAACTGACTCCCACAGGGTACCTGTTCTGGATACTGGCGTTTGTTACCGTACTAAGTGCCATTGTGGTGGTTACCGCGCGAAATCCGATCCATAGTGTACTGGCTCTGATTGCCACGTTTTTTTGTTTATCGGGTCATTACGTATTGTTGAATGCTCAGTTTCTGGCGGCTGTCAACATTATCGTGTATGCAGGAGCTATCATGGTTCTTTTCCTCTTCACAATCATGTTCCTGAACCTCCGCAAAGAGGATGAAGAGTCGAAAACAAGCCTGGCCAAAATTGCTGCGGTCATTGTTGGGGGAACCCTGATGGTGCTTATGCTCGGTATTTTCAAAGCCGCTCAGGTCGGGTCATACAACGCGATCGCTTTTGATGCGAAGACCGGCCTTGTCGAAAATCTGGGTATGGTTCTTTACGGTGACTACTTACTACCGTTTGAACTGGCATCGGTTCTGTTTCTGGTAGCCATGGTAGGGGCCGTGATGCTGGGTAAACGTGAAGCTGGTGATCGCCATTTTTAATCCAACCCAGCATACAAGAGAAGTCTCTTTTTAATTTTTTTGTGACGCCAGTGACCAGATTGTAGGTTACTGGCGTTTTTGTTAGAAATAACCTGAATGATAGAGAAGAGCCCCCCCTTTGTGTCGATTATACTGGTGAACTATAACTCAGCCAGTTACACGATAGACTGTATCCAATCGATTAAGAAAGAGACAAAGGCTGACTCATACGAAATCATTGTAGTGGATAATAATTCAGGGCCAGCCGATCGGGACAAACTGTTGTCCATTTCAGGGACTGATAAAGTAAAGCTTGTCTTCAGTCGTATAAATCTGGGCTTTGCTGGAGGAAATATGCTGGGTGTACAACAGGCCCGGCCAGATTCGGAGTACTATTTTTTACTCAATAACGACACGTTGTTTCGGAACGATGTGTGTGGACTTCTCAGCGCTTACCTGGAGCTAAACACACGGGTAGGGGTATGCACACCACAAACTTACAAAGGGGATGGTTCAATGGATCACTCATTTTCGTATTTTCCCTCTTTAGGTATCAATGTCTTAGGGAGTGCATGTATGCGGCTTATAGAACCTGATGCTTACCCTTATAAGAAAAAACACTATACAGAGCCGATTACTGTACCTGTAGTGACAGGAAGCGCCATGTTTATTAGAGGGCCTGTTTTACGGCAGTTGGGTGGTTTAGATACTACCCATTTTTTGTATTGTGAAGAAGAGGATTTCTGCTTACGGATAAAACGGGCGGGGTGGCAATCAGCCCTTGTACCAGCTGCCCAGTTTGTTCATTTCGCGGGGGGAAGCGGTTCACAAAGTTGGATGGTGCGCCGGGAGTTTTACATCTCGTTGTTTCACTATTTCCGAAAGTATCACGGCCCCTTTGAACGGGCGGCCTTGCGAATATTCTATACGCTCAAGAATGCGCGGAAAGTATTCCGCAACCGAGAGTTTGGCCGTTTGGCCTGGTTTATACTGCGTGGAGCTCCCATGGCAGAGAGCCTTCGGTATCGGCAGCAAATGCGGTAAGGTACAAAATACGAGAGCCGCCGGGAAACTCCCGGCGGCTCTTCGCTTTACTCAGATAAACGGAACTTAGTACCCAGTGTTTTGGGCAAACACCGATTTGCCATCGGTTCCTTTAGTGCTCCGGTCAATCTGCGTTTGTGGAATCGGGCGTACCACGTGGAAGTCTTTGATGTTAACGGCCGCTTGTGGGTTATACTTCTTCACCCGGTCGACCAGAAGGCCCCAACGCTTGAGGTCAATCCAGCGGGTTTGTTCGCCAGCCAGCTCACGAGCACGCTCTTCGATAACCAATTCAAAGGTCATGTCTTTAGCGGCAATAGTCATGGCGTCTTTTTTACCCGGCCAGGCAGCCCGCGTACGGACCATATTGATAGCGGTTACGGCATCGGCAATATTATTCGATTGCAGCGAAGCCTCAGCCAACATCAGATACACATCGGCCAAACGGAACACGAAATAATCGCGGCTACCAGGTTCGTAAGTCAAATCAGGACGCTTTGTATCGAAGAATTTCTGGAGCGTTGGGAAGAGCGCTTCGTTATACGCACTGGGTACCAGAACCTGATACTTCTTAGCGGCCCGCTGTGCCTTGGTCCACTCAACACCCGGAATAAAGATAGCCGTGTCGCCAGCAGCAAACGAAACTTTGGTTTTCGAATCGTCGAATGAGGCTGCGTTCAGGTTGTTACCTGGGTTGTTGCTGAGCCATGTATCGCGGAACGTTTTCTTATACCGTGAATCGTTGGTGCGATCGGCGAAAACCGTGTTCAGCAGGTACGAGGTTGGGCGGAGCCGCTTAAACGGACGACCGTAGAATACATCGCGCTTCATACCGGGCTGTACGTCGTACTGCATCCCAAAGAACAGGTGCAGGTTGTTACCGCCGTTGGCAGCACCAACGCCATTTGTCAGGTTGGAAAGCGGGTCACTCGTGTACTGAACGGCAAAAACGATCTCGCTATTCACCTGATTGTTCTCGTCGAACACGCTGGCAAAATCATCGAGCAGTTTAAAGCCGTAAGCCGTCGTTACGGTTTTGCAGAGAGCCGCTGCTTTGCTAAAATCATCCGCTGCTTTCGAGGTCGAATAGCCTTTGGCCAGGTACACCTTTGCCAGTAAGGTTTCGGCGGCAGGGCGAGTTGCCCGGCCGTATTCGGCCGACTGCGCCTTTGCTTCCAGATCAACGATAGCCTCATTCAGGTCTTTGATGATAGCCGCGTAAATCTCCGACTCTGGGGCCCGCTTCGTTTCTTTGGTGGGAGCCAACGTTTCGGTAAGGCGCAGGTCGACGCTACCCCATTGCATTAGCAGAATGTAGTAGTAGTGGGCACGCAGAAACTTGGCTTCAGCCACCCGCATCTTCTTAACGGCGTCGGGTACACCACTTACGTTGGCAGCACGCTCAATAATGGCGTTGCACGTGTTAATCCCCCGATACAGCTCATCCCACGTGTTGCCCAGATAATCAACAGTCGGGTTGAGCTGACCATCATAAAAGTGGAAGCCTTTATAACCGCCGTCGGCTCCGGTCGCATAAATATCGGTGCCGTACTCGGTCATGGTTAGGCCCTGTTGCGTACCGTAGTAGTAGCGGAGCGTCGAGTAAGCCGCCTTTACAGCATCCTGGAAACCTTTAGCCGTATTGACATAATCATTTCCAATACCCGAAATGACCGTCTCGTCCAGCACATCTTTACACGACTGGCTAAACAGCAGCAGTGTTGCCAGGCCAGTAATGCGGATTGAATTCTTTATATTCTTGATTTTCATTGTTTAGTCGCTTAAAAACGTGTCTTTTCAACTTCGTTTTCTGATTAGAGCTAAAGGTTCTTAGAACCGGACGTTCAGACCGAAGGTCGTAACTGAGGTTGCAGGAACAACGCCAGTTTCGCTCAATGCCAAACCGGTTGTTTCGGGATCGATACCGTTATACTTGTTCCGGTATTCTGACCAGATGAACGGCTGCTGAATGCTCGCGTACAAGCGCAACGACTCCATCTTCAGTTTCCGGGCAATTGTCGGGCTGAACGTGTAGCCAAAGTTGATATTCCGGAGTTTTACGAAGGTTCCGTCGAAGTACGAAATGGTAGAGTTGTACACCGGAAACTCCTGGTTGCTTTTCGGACGGGGGAATTCGTTAGTCGGATTGTTAGGTGTCCAGTAGTCGACCTTAATTTGCTGATACCGGCCAGCCAGAGCGTTCCGGTTACGGTGGAAATCGCTCCGCAGCAAGTTACCAAATCGACCAAAGAAGAAGAACGAGAGGTCAAAGCCTTTGTAAGAGAGCCGGTTAGTAATACCCGCGCTGAACTTCGGTACGTCTGAACCGATAATCACCCGGTCGTCAGCATTGATGCGGCCATCGCCGTTCGTATCCTGAATTTTGATTTGTCCGGCTTCGCTGGCAAATGATTTGGCTACATCCGCTTCGCTTGTCTGCCAAATCCCCAGTTTCTTGTAATCAAACACGGTGCTCAGCGGACGGCCAATAAACCAGCCGTTACCCACGTCGTCGACTTTGCCATTGTACAGCGATACAATAGCCTCGGTATTTTTCATGAACTGAAAATCAGTCGACCACTTAAAGCCTGAAGGCGAGTTAATGTTGTACGTTGTGAAGCCGAGTTCGATACCCCGGTTGCGGGTTTCGCCTACGTTACGTGTCACAGCGTTGAAACCGGTTGAACCTGGAAGCTGGTCGGCCAGCAGGAGGGCGGTGGTGTTCGTCTGGTAAAGTTCGAGTGAGCCCTGCAGACGACCGCGCCATAAGCTGAAGTCAAGACCAAAGTTGACCGTTGCCGACGATTCCCAGCGGAGGTCAGGGTTGCCAATGGTGCTTGGCCGATAACCAAATGCCGCGGTTGATCCCCAGGCATACGCTGTCCGTCCCAGAAGTCCCTGCGTTTGGTAAGGCGCCACGGCCTGGTTACCTACCGAACCATAGCCTGCCCGCAATTTCAACAGGTCAATCCAGGCTACTGATTTTAGGAAGGGCTCATTGTTGATATTCCAGCCGAGAGCGATACCGGGGAAGTTACCATATTTTGTGTTTTCACCGAACCGGCTCGAACCGTCCCTACGAATCGTGGCTGTAAGCAGGTACTTATCGTTGAAATCGTAGTTCACACGCGCCATGTACGAGTTAATCGTCCACTGAACCAGTTCGCTGGCCGTTGCCTGCACCGAGCTGGCGGCTCCCAAATTATAGAACTGCTGCGTTTCGGCCGGAACCCCCTGTACATCCGTGCGGTACCGTTCGAAATTGTCGCGCTGAATCGAGTGGAGCAGTGTCACATTCAGGTTGTGCTTACCGCCAAACGATTTCGTGTAGTTCACGATATTCTCCAGCGTGTAGTTAAAGCCAAAGCGGTTTTCGTTCCAGGCTTGTGCATCCCCCAGTTTACGGGCATTGGTTTGTGAACCAATGAAAACACCCCGGCGTGCCAGTGTGAAGTCAGGTCCAAAGTTGACCCGGTACTTCAGGCCTTCTATGATGTTGGCTTCCGCAAAAATGCTGTTAAATACCCGGTACTTTTTGGTTTCATCAACTTGGTTACCGGGAATAATCTCAGCCAGCGGATTAGTCAGCAGGGCGTCGTTGGTAGGCGAGAAAATGAGGTTCCCATTATCGTCGTACGGAACGGCCAGCGGGTTTTGCTGAATCGTGAACTGATACGGGTTAAGTCCCTCGCCATTCCGTTGGCTGTACATGAAGTACGACGAAAGCCCTACTTTCAACACCTTGTTGATCTGATGGTCGATGTTGGCCCGCAGCGAATAGCGAGTAAAGTCGAGGCCGGCTGATACACCTTTGTCCTGAAAATAGCCCGCTGATACGTAGAACTGAGTGCGTTCGCTGCCTCCCTGAATACCAATAGAGTGGTTTTGCATGGAACCGTTGCGCAGAATCAGGTCCTGCCAATCGGTATTGGTGCCATTGGCAATGCCTTTCGCAACGGCGGGGTCACCACCCAATACCGCTACTTTGGCATCGGCAACTGGATCGGCAACGCCGGTCGGAACGGGATTGCCATTCGCGTCTTTGTAGCCACCTGTAGCCCGGTAAGATTCCCGAACAAACTCGGCAAATTCTGAGCCGCTAAAAAGTTCAAGTTTGTCCAACGGTCTTGATACACCGGCGTAACCATCGTACGACACCGTTGTTTTCCCTTTTTGGGCACCTCGCTTCGTCGTGATCAGAACGACCCCGTTGGCACCCCGCGCTCCGTAAATGGCTGTTGCGGTAGCGTCTTTCAAGACTTCCATTGAAGCCACGTCGTTCGGGTTCATGTCCTCATAACCGGCCGAGAGGGGAATCCCGTCGACTACGTACAGCGGATCATTACTGGCACTGAACGACCGGCGACCCCGAATCCGAATAGTGGGTGCCGCACCCGGCCGCGAGCCAGTCTGGGTTACATCGACCCCGGCTACCCGGCCCTGAAGGGCCTGACCGAGGTTCGTGATGGGCATTTCCTGAATTTCCTTCGCGCCTACTGACGAAATAGCACCCGTCAATTGGCTCTTTTTCTGCGTACCATAACCGACAACGACAACTTCGTTGAGCGTACGGTCATCGGCCTCCATTTTAACGTCAATGGTGCTCTGATTACCAACGGCTAATTCCTGACCAATGAAGCCTACCGATGAAAAGACCAGTACGGCCTGATTGTTGGGAATCGACAAACGGTAGCGTCCCTCGGCATCGGTCGTTGTACCGCGTGTAGTTCCTTTCACGGCTACGTTCACACCAGGTAACCCCTGATTGTCGTCTCCCGAGGTGATACGTCCCGAAACGGTCCGCTCCTGGCGGCTGGCTTGTTCGGTAAGGTTTCTGGGTGGAGTACCCGTAACAGCCCAGGCAGGCTCACCTGCCAGTAATGCCAAAAGGCAGGCAGAGGTAAGCCAGTGGGTCTTAACTGGCGTAAACATTAACTTCATAGGAGATGGTATTAAGAATATAAATTTTTGCCATTTTCCCATAAAGTGCACGCTAATGCCCATCTACTGAATAAGTAATATTCTTTAAGCCGTAATTAATGGAACGGTTGTTCGAAGAAAGACAACGCACCAGGCTGTCTGTATATTTGTAAGTAGCCGATTAGGAATGAAATGATAATCAATTGCTTACCATTTGCCTACAATAGCTTAGCAGACTACCTGATTAATAAACTGATTGCTAAATACTAGAACGTTATATAGTTAGTTGCTAGGTAAAGTATTAAAATGTATAAGTGGCGACGGTAGTGCGTATCAGAAGCCGTAGCCCGTGGAGACTATACGCATAATAAGGAAGGGGTAAATCTACCCTGATCTGGATGTTGGATGACAATCAGGTGGACAATAAAAAACGCCCTATGAAATGTGTATCAATCATAGGGCGTTTAGGTTATTCAACCGAGTCGTAAATCTGGACCCGACTCCAAAGGTGGCTACAATCGGCCACAAACTGCAAATGCGTCGGGTGCTCCTGATACACATCGTGAGCGGCTTTGTCGGTGAACACAAGCGTCAGGGCGAAATCGTAGCTGTGATCGATCACTGGACGGCGGGTTTCGGCCGGCCGACCAACATACACCGTCGAAACGGCATCAATCGTTTTGAGGGTTTGCAAACCGGCGTTGAGGGCATCGCGGTCAGCCTCATTTTCGGGGTTCTGGAGCCAGAAGTAAACAGAGTGTACGAACATAAAAGTAGGGTATTCTATAACCAACAATGTACTCAATAAGCAAGGGTCTGAGCTTGTAAACACCCGCCCGGAAGCCAATCGGCCGCCGAATTACGCATTTTTCTCCAATTGCTTCACCACCGTATCGAAGTCTTTAGGATATGGGGCCACAAAGGTTGCGGTTTCTCCGTCGAGCAGATCAAACGTGAGCGAATGGGCGTGCAGGGCCACCCGCTGAATCAGGGGTTGCTCTTCAGTGTCTTTCTTGAGATTAAACTTCCGCTTGATTTTGGACAGGTAAATCGGGTCGCCACCGTAGGTTGGGTCGTTAACGATGGGGGCTTTGAGGCACATCAGGTGCACCCGAATCTGGTGCATACGCCCGGTAATCGGCATACACTCCACCAGGGTATGATGACTGTACGCCCGCAGCGTATTGAAAATGGTTTCGGCGATTTTGCCCTTCTCCCGGTCAATCCGTACGGCGGTACCATCTTTAATGGGGGCAATGGGCAGGTACACCGATACGCCGTCGAAATCATGGATACCATTAACAACGGCATGATACCGCTTGGCCACTTCGCGGTGCTCAAACTGCATAGCCAGATGCCGGTACGCTTCGGGGTTTTTGGCAATGGCCAGAACCCCCGACGTTTCCTTGTCGAGCCGGTGGCCCAGTTGTGCATCGGCATGGTACTCTTTAGCCAGACGCAAAATACTAACCCCACCCCGGTCCTGCGTCCGTTCGTCGAGCGAGGCCACATGAGGGGGTTTATTGATCAGAATGTAGTCATCGTTTTCAAAAACGATGAGGGATTCAAAGTTCAGTTTCAACCGCTTTCTCTAATTTAAACCGGAACATGGTCCCTTTATCGGGTTTGCTCATGACCGTAATCTTGGATTTGTGGGCATTCAGAATGTGCTTCACAATGGCTAAACCCAAACCAGTGCCTCCGCGTTCTTTCGACCGGCTTTTTTCGACCCGGTAGAAACGTTCGAAGATTCGGCTCAGGTGTTCGGGAGCAATACCCGGCCCGTCGTCGCGCACCGAAATTGAGATGTGCTTTTTGTCGTCGGCAAAACTCACTACCACCTTACCGGCATCATTCCCGTACTTGATACCGTTTTCGATCAGGTTGGTCATCACCTGAGTAATGCGTTGGGGGTCGGCCATGACCCACACAGGCCCCTGTAAATCGGTCCGGGCTGCGTCCGGCCGGGCCGCGCCAAGCCGCGCCACGTCAGCCCGGATTACGTCAGAGCGTTGCAGGCTCGATTTAATGCGGAGAGTTATGCCTTTGGCCTCGGCTATATTTTCGAGCTGCTCAAAAATTTCGAGCGTGATCTGGTAAATATCGACTCGTTCGAGATGCATTCGGATTTCGCCCGTTTCGAGCTGCGATAGGGCTACAAGGTCTTTCACCAGCGCATCGAGGCCGTCGAGGCTGCGGGCGGCTTTGGCCAGAAACTTGTCGCGAACAAACTCGTCGTCCACGGCCCCATCGATCAGGGTGTGAATAAATCCTTGAGCGGCAAAAATGGGCGTTTTCAGTTCGTGCGACACATCAGCCAGAAACTCCCGCCGAAACTGTTCGAGCCGCTTCAGTTCATCAATCTCTTTCTGCTTTTTGGCCACGTACACGAAGATCTCATCGTTGAGCTTCTTAAACGGGTTATTGTTTTTGATGATGGTCTTGTTGGAGAGGTTGAAATCGCGAAGCTTAAGCCGCCGAATCGTTTTATACATTTTGTTCACTTCCCGATACACCAGCAGCTCAACGGCGTACAGAATCAGAAAAAACGAAACGATAAACGACGATACGGCCACCACAAAAAGCATGTTGATGGTGACGCCGTCTACTACGCTCAGAAATGCAACGGTCAAGCCCGAAATCAGAACCGCCAGCAGAAAGGCAATAATTCGGGGGCTTAATGACATAAGTAATCAGACTGAATTAAATGTATAAAGAACAATGTAGAATGCATGATTAAATAGTTGTTTGTCAGCAGGTAATACAATTATTCGTTATGCATTTTACATGGTTCATTCACTCAGTTCGTATAGAGTTTATGCGTTACGGTTTACAGGGATAGTGCTCACAGTAGGGCTTATGTACGTAGGTCATAACTAAAAACGGTAGACCGTAAACCATTCATTCAACCGGGGCTTCTACAATCCGTACAACTTTCCAGAGGCCCCGCAGGTCGTCGGCACTGATGGTGACACTGCCGCCATTGGGGTGGTCGGAGTAAAGCGTGAGTTGCTGATGCGTGAGCAGGTTGTTTTCCCGAATCCGTTTTACCACCAGATAATCGCGGTACATCACGGCGTACACTCCGCCCGACTGATACACCCAGTCGCCTTCGGCAACCGGCGTAGCCATCACGCGGGCCCCGCTCACCAGCTGCGGGCTCATGCTGTTGCCTTCAATTTCCAGCACGATAGCCTGCGGGTATTTGCGGGCCATAGCCACGCTGACCGGATAGCTTTCCAGATCGGCTTCCCGAATGCCCTCGCTGATGGATTCGACGAAGCTGGCGTAAAATCGGGTTGGTACAAACGGAATCTCGATCTGATCGGGTTCGGCGGGCGGCACCGGCACCCGTACAACGGGTGGAGGCCCGTTTGTATCCAGAACAGGCTCTACGCCCCGGAAGATATAATCGGCCCGAATTTGCGGGTACTGCACCAGCAGGTTCAGAATCGTGTCGTACGAGGGCTTGGCCCGACCGTTCAGAATGTTGTAAAACTTAGATGGATTCTCCGATGTGTCTTTGGCAATCTGGTAGATCGTCAGCCCCAACTGGTCAAATACTTGCCGTAATCGGTGTTGAATCGATTGGTTATCAAAATGCTTGTCTGGAAGATGATCCATGAATAGCCGGGTGTGAATGCGTCAACGGGTTACCCAAATGCCTGGTAGCAAGTATCAAATTTACGACCATTTGGAGAGAACAGAAATTTCATGATAAAAAGGACCGGTTGTTGCGCCGAAAAAAAATAGAGTGTTAATTTACAGCGTGATTACGCAAAGAGCGAAATTTCGCTAAATATCATGACATCTGACTCGCCACAAACCGAACTTAATCGATTCAGTCGCATTCTGACGCAACAAATGGACAACCCAGCCGCCAAAGCCATGCTGTATGGGGTTGGCCTGACGTCGGAAGATATGCAGAAGCCCCAGATTGGCATTGCCAGTACCGGCTACGAGGGCAATACTTGTAATATGCACCTCAATGGTCTGTCGGTTTACGTGAAGCAGGGGATTCAGGCGAATGGACTGGTGGGACTGATTTTCAACACCATCGGCGTATCAGACGGAATGACCAACGGCAACGACGGAATGCGTTACTCGCTGCCCAGCCGCGACCTCATTGCTGACTCTATCGAATCGGTGGTAGCGGCTCAGTGGTACGATGGCGTCGTGACCGTAGTGGGTTGCGATAAAAATATGCCCGGTGCCGTGATGGCTATGGCCCGGCTCGACCGCCCCGGTATCATGGTGTACGGTGGCACCATCCGGTCGGGACATTATAAAGGGCAAAAACTCGACATTGTATCGGCGTTTGAGGCCCTTGGTAAAAAGTACGCCGGTAACATCTCCGACGAAGATTACGAGGGCGTTATTAAAAACTCCATTCCGGGGGCGGGTGCCTGCGGGGGTATGTACACGGCCAACACGATGGCCAGCAGCATTGAGGCTATGGGTTTGAGTTTGCCCTTTAGCAGCAGCTACCCCGCTACACACGAGGGCAAGCAGGAAGAGTGTAAGAAAATTGGTGCGGCTATGCGTCGGTTGCTGGAGCTGAACATTACCCCGGCCGACATTATCACGAAGCAGTCGCTTGAAAACGCGCTCACCATTGTGATGGCACTCGGTGGCTCTACCAATGCCGTACTCCATTATTTGGCTATTGCCCGGGCGGCCGGTCTGACCCTTTCGCTCGACGAGATTCAGGCCATCAGCGACCGGACCCCACTTTTGGCCGACCTGAAGCCCAGCGGTAAATACTATATGGAAGACATGCTCGCTATTGGGGGTGTGCCGGCCGTCATGAAGTATCTGTACCAGCAGGGAATGATTCATGGCGAGTGTATGACCGTGACGGGTAAAACCGTAGCCGAAAACCTCGCAGAAGCTCCAGACCTCGATTTCGAGGCCCAGAAAATTGTATTCCCGCTGAGTCAGCCCATTAAGAAAACGGGTCATATCCAGATTCTGCGCGGTAACCTTGCCCCAACCGGCTCAGTAGCCAAGATCACGGGCAAGGAAGGCGAGCGTTTTGAGGGAACCGCCAAAGTATTTGAGCAGGAAGGTGATATTATCGTAGCCCTGTCGAAAGGCGAAATTCTGCCGGGTCAGGTTCTCGTGATCCGCAATGCGGGCCCCAAAGGTGGCCCCGGCATGAGCGAGATGCTGAAGCCTACCTCGGCAATCATGGGCGCGGGCCTTGGCGACAAGGTTGCCTTGATTACCGACGGTCGGTTCTCGGGTGGTACGCACGGGTTTGTGGTCGGTCACGTAACTCCCGAAGCATTCGAGGGTGGCCCCATTGCTCTGGTTAAAGACGGCGACCTGATTACGCTCGACGCCGTTGGCCGCGAGCTAACCCTGCACGTATCGGACGAGGAACTGGCCGAGCGCCGGAGCCATTGGGTGCAGCCCCAGCCCCGTTTTACCAAAGGGACATTGGGCAAGTACATCCGCAATGTGAAGTCGGCGAGTGAAGGTTGCGTGACTGACGAAGCGTAACTAGAAAAACGGGTTCTCATGTTCACCGACTCTGTAACGGCCATACCTCCGGGATTTGATCCCATTGCTCAGGCGAGCCATGCCATTGGGTTTTCGATGCCGTCCGATCTGCAAACGGGCGCTTTTCTGAAAGCCATGGTGGGCGCTAAACCGGGGGGCGCAGTGCTCGAAATCGGTACGGGAACGGGGCTGGCAACCGCCTGGCTGTTGGCCGGTATGGATGCACAGTCGACTCTGGTTTCGATTGATAATGAGCAGGAATACCAGACCATTGCGGGGCAATTTCTGGGCAACGATACGCGGCTGACTCTGGTCTGTGCCGATGCCGGAAACTGGCTTGACGCAAATAAAGACCAGACATTCGACTTGATTTTTGCGGATGCCTGGCCCGGTAAATACAGTCATCTGGATGCTGCGCTGGGGCTATTAGCTGAGGGGGGCATGTATGTGATTGACGACATGTTGCCGCAGCCCAACTGGCCCGAAGGACACGATCAAAACGTAGACAGGCTGGTGGCTGACCTGGAAAGCCGCCCTGACCTGCATACGGTAAAACTAACCTGGTCGACCGGCCTATTGGTGGCGACCCGAAAAGGAACGGCCCCGAGTACAACAAAACTGAATTGAACATAACAAACGCACCTCCCTATGGAAACGGTCAGCGTCTTACCTGAAATAGAAACCGAGCCGGTAGCCATGAAACTGATGTCTGGCTCAGAAGCTCTCATGCGTGCTTTGCTGGCCGAAAACGTCGACACGATTTTCGGGTATCCGGGCGGGGCCATTATGCCGGTGTACGATGCCCTGTATGATTTTCAGGATCAGATCAACCATATTCTGGTCCGGCACGAGCAGGGCGCTGGTCACGCGGCACAGGGCTATGCCCGTATGCAGGGCCGGGCAGGTGTTTGTCTGGTTACGTCGGGGCCGGGGGCTACCAACCTCGTCACGGCTATTGCCGACGCCCTCATCGACTCAACCCCGCTGGTGTGCATTGTGGGGCAGGTTGGGAAGAAGCTGCTTGGAACCGATGCCTTTCAGGAAGCCGACGTGATGGGCGTGACCATGCCCATTACCAAGTGGAACTACCAGATCACGAGTGCCGACGAGGTGCCTGAGGTGATGGCCAAGGCGTTTTATATTGCCCAGTCGGGGCGGCCCGGTCCGGTACTGATTGATATTACCAAAAGTGCTCAGTTGGAGCTGATGACCCGGCCGTTTACCTACGAGCGTTGCCAGAGCATCATCAGCTATCGGCCGCGGTTGGTGCCCAAGCCCGATCAGGTCGAAGCGGCTGCCAAGCTGATCAACGAGGCCAAACGCCCGTATATTCTGGCAGGGCATGGCGTGCAACTCGCCAAGGCCGAAGAAGAACTGAAAGCCTTTGCCGAGAAAACCGGTATTCCGGTAGCGACTACGCTCCTGGGCCAGTCGACCATCTCGACCGACCACCCGCTGTACGTGGGCTGGCTCGGTATGCACGGTAACTACGGCTCCAACGTGCTGACCGATCAGGCCGATGTGATTATCGCCATCGGCATGCGGTTCGACGACCGGGTCACGGGCGATGCCAGCAAGTTTATCAAGCAGGCGAAGGTGATACACATCGAAATCGACCCGGCCGAAATCGACAAGATTATTAAAGCACACGCCCCTGTTGTGGGCGATGCCAAAGAGGTTCTGAACGCCCTGATGCCGCTCGTTGACCCGAACGACCATACCGTGTGGCGGAATGAGTTTCGGAAGTACGATACGATTGAGAACGAGAAAATTACGGTACCCAGCCTGTCGGGAGCAAGCGAAAAAATCCAGATGGGCGAGGTGATTGATCTGCTCTCGAAGAAAACTAATGGTGAGGCCGTACTCGTGACCGATGTGGGGCAGCACCAGATGATGGCCTCGCGGTACTACCAGTTCCGGCGGCCCAACAGCCTGGTTACGTCGGGTGGTATGGGTACAATGGGCTTTGCGTTGCCCGCAGCTTTTGGCGCGCAGGTTGGCGCCCCCGACCGGCAGGTGGTGGCCATTATCGGCGATGGTTGTTTCCAGATGACTCTCCAGGAGTTGGGCACCATTGTGCAGAACAAACAGCCGGTCAAAGCCATCATTCTGAACAACAACTTCCTCGGAATGGTACGGCAGTGGCAACAGCTGTTTCACCAGCGCCGGTACTCGTTTGTGGAGTTGCAGAATCCCGATTTTATCACCATTGCCCGTGGGTTTGGTATGGATGGGCACACCTGTTCGGACCGGGCTGCGCTGTCTGACTCGCTCGATCAGATGCTCGCGCACGAGGGGCCGTACCTGCTCGAAGTAATCGTAGAGAAAGAAGAAAACGTGTTTCCGATGGTGCCGGCCGGTGCCAGTGTTTCGCAGATCCGGTTAGAATAGTTCCTGGTGACTGGTGAGCCGCTGTTTGTCATCCCGACGAAGGAGGGAACGTACGGATTGCCATTGATAGAGATTCCTCCTTCGTCGGAATGACAAAATATGACTACATACACCATATGCGTCTTCACGTCGAACACGATTGGGTTGCTGAACCGCATCACGATCATCTTCACCCGTCGGCGCATTAATATCGAAAGCCTGACCGTATCGGAAACCGAGCGGATGGGCGTATCGCGGTTCACGATTGTGATCAAACACGAATCGCGGGAGGAAGTCGAGAAGCTGGTTCGCCAGATTCGCAAAATTGTGGAGGTACTGGCCGTGTTCGGGTACCTCAACGACGAGATCGTGTACAACGAAATTGCCCTCTTTAAGGTGGCAACGCCCCTCGGTGCCAAGCCCCTTGATGTAGAGACGGTCAATAAGCAGCACAAAGCGTGGGTGGTGTACTGGGGCCTCGATTACGTGGTGATTGAGAAAACCGGTAGCGAGCAGGAGATTTTTGCCTTCTTCGAATACCTGCGGCAGCAGCACGAAATTTTGGAATTTGTTCGCTCGGGCCGAGTGGCCGTTGGCAAAACCGAGAAAGGCCTCGTGGAGTACCTGCCCGAGGCTGAGTGGGCGTACTACATGGCCTGAAGCCCCGAATAACCCCTGTTTTTTACCTTTTACTTACATACAATTACCAGAATGGCACAGATTAATTTTGGCGGAGTCGTTGAGAACGTTGTTACCCGTGAAGAATTTCCGCTCGAGAAAGCCCTCGAAACCCTGAAAGATGAAACCATTGCCGTAATCGGTTATGGGGTACAGGGTCCCGGTCAGTCGCTCAACATGCGCGACAATGGCTTCAACGTGATCGTTGGTCAGCGGAAGGGCAAAACGTACGACAAAGCCGTGGCTGATGGCTGGGTACCGGGCGAAACGCTGTTTGAAATTGACGAAGCGCTGGAGCGGGGCACCATCATTTGCTTCCTGCTGTCAGATGCCGCTCAGATTGAATTGTGGCCTACGGTAAAAGCGGCCCTCAAACCCGGCAAGTCGCTGTACTTCTCGCACGGATTCGGGGTGACGTACAAAGAGAAAACGGGCATTGTGCCACCGGCCGATGTCGACGTGTTCCTCGTGGCTCCCAAAGGATCGGGTACGTCGCTGCGCCGGTTGTTTGTAGAAGGTAAAGGCCTGAACTCAAGCTTCGCCATCTACCAGGATGCAAGCGGCAAAGCCCGCGAAAAGTGCATCGCTATGGGTATCGGCGTTGGATCAGGCTACCTGTTCGAAACGGATTTCTACCGCGAAGTAACGTCGGACCTGACCGGCGAGCGGGGCACCCTGATGGGCGCTATTCAGGGCATTTTTGCTGCTCAGTACGAGGTGTTGCGGGCCAATGGCCACAGCCCATCGGAGGCCTTTAACGAAACGGTGGAAGAGCTGACGCAGTCGCTCATGCCGCTCGTGGCTGAAAACGGTATGGACTGGATGTACGCTAACTGCTCGACCACGGCTCAGCGCGGTGCCCTCGACTGGTGGAAGCCATTCCGCGACGCGACCAAGCCTGTATTTGAGCAACTCTACAATTCGGTAAAAACTCAGAACGAAGCACAAATCAGCATCACCCGCAACTCGCAGCCCGACTACCGCGAGAAGCTGGAGGTAGAACTGGCCGAACTGCGCGAATCTGAAATGTGGCAGGCCGGTGCCGCCGTGCGCAACCTGCGCCCCGAGCGGAACTAAGACGTTTATAACGTATCGTTGATTGGGTAGTGAGCTTCCTTCGGGTAAGTTTGCTACCCGATTTTTGTGTTTTTGGGTGTGGTGTTTTAGGGAGGGGTTTCGTGCGTAATCTAATCGGTTAGGGTGCTGGGTAGTAACATCATCAAAAATGGGATATATGTAGGGGAGCGAGAAGAGTCTCAAGAACATCAAAAGCCCCCTGGCCCGACTTTAAAGGAGATGCGTATTTTGTATTGCTGGAATTCTGCTAAAAATTCATAACAAATTCATTTTTAGTAGTTTACAGTATGGTTTTGGTGGGAACTTGCAGAATAAAACCCCTTGACTACATTTGTTCAAATAGGTAAAACATTCGTCTATTTACGAGTTAGCGGTAAGCTGACACAGTCTTCAAAATGACACAATTACTCCAAGACATTTTTAAATTAGAGGACGACGAAAAGTTTGAGGAAGCTTTTGAAGCTTACAGTGAGCTTTACAACCAAAACAAAATCGACTATGAGGTTTGGAAGCATTTTTACTTTTTCTTGTGGACAGCAATTGAAGATGCTCCAAGCAGTTTTCACGACAAAATAAACCTGCGAGACTTGCTGCAAATTATGTTTGACGAAGGGAAGAAAACCTTTGCTGACAATGCAGATTTCAATTTTATTGCAGGTTATACGGTTTCTGTATTTCCTTACGAGTATGGAAACTATGACGACTTGGAGAAAGAAGGAAAACAGATGCTTCTAAAGGCTGAGCAACTTCAGCCCGAAAATCTTATATACAGACTGGTTTATTTAGGCAGCATTTCAAATGTTGACCCACAACAATACAGACAAGCAGAAATTGACGCAGCACCAAAAGTTTTAGAGACATTTAATGGGACTGGTGCTTTGAATAAATATTTCAGACAAGTGTTATATCGGCTGGACAAACAAGCCTACCGTTAACAGGGGTTTGCCAATATACCGGCTGACGTGTAAGTGCTGAACAAAGTAATTCTATTGAACTTTAGTAATTAATTTAAGCTGACGAATTACAAATCCCGATACATCGCAAAGCCGTTGAACGTTACCCCCCCATTCATATTCTAACCAGAAATTGAGAAATTAGCACTTCATTCAACGAAGGCTCCGCGCTGACTTCTCGCTGTGATCGATTCCAATAATCAACCGCTTCCTGATCTGGACAATATCTACCTCGCGGCCGACCGGCTCCGGGGCGTGGCTACCCATACGCTGTTGCAGGAAAACCTGAACCTGTCGGACCGGTATGGGGCCAATATCTTTCTCAAGCGCGAAGACCTTCAGGTAGTTCGGTCGTACAAAATCCGGGGTGCGTACAACAAAATGGCGGCCCTCCCTAAAGAGTCGCTCGCCAAGGGGGTTGTGTGCGCCAGTGCGGGCAACCACGCGCAGGGCGTGGCGTACGCGTGCCGGAAAATGGGTGTCAAGGGCATTATTTTTATGCCTACTACCACGCCCAACCAGAAGGTAAAACAGGTGAAGCTATTCGGAAAGGAGTTTGTGGATGTGGAGCTGATTGGCGATACCTACGACGATGCCTACGCGGCCGCTAACCAGTACGTGCAAACCCACGATAGTACGTTTGTGCACCCGTTCGACGATGTGCTCGTAATGGAAGGGCAGGGCACCGTGGGGCTCGAAATCTTTAAAGACGCCAACTTCAAAATCGATTACGTCCTCATGGCCATTGGCGGGGGCGGGTTGGCCGCCGGCGTGTCGACGGTGTTTCGGCAGTTGAGCCCCAAAACCAAGCTCATTGGTGTGGAGCCGCTGGGGTCGCCTTCCATGAAGGTCTCGCTGGAGCAGGGCCATGTCGTCGCCCTCGACCATATCGACAAGTTTGTCGACGGGGCGGCCGTGAAGCGTGTGGGCGATATTACGTTCCAGATTTGCCGCCAGAATCTCGACCGGGTGGTGCTGGTGCCCGAGGGCAAAGTGTGCACCACCATTCTGCAACTCTACAACGAAGAAGCCATTGTGGCCGAGCCAGCCGGGGCGCTGTCTATTGCCGCGCTCGATTTGGTGAAAGACGAAATCCGGGGCAAAAACGTGGTGTGTCTGGTGGGGGGCGGCAACAACGACATCACCCGCACCGAAGAAATTAAAGAACGGTCACTTCTATACGAAGGATTGAAGCACTACTTCATTATCCGGTTTCCGCAGCGGGCCGGGGCCTTCCGCGATTTTCTGAATGTGCTTGGCCCCACCGACGATATTTCGCGGTTCGAGTACGCCAAAAAGACCAACCGCGAAATGGGACCCGCCGTAGTGGGTATCGAACTGAAACACCGCGATGATTTTGAGCCGTTGCTCCAGCGGATGCAGGCGCAGAACATCGTGTTTGAATACCTAAATGATCAGCCCGATCTGTTCCAGTTTCTGATTTAAATTTTTAGACAGGATTTGTCTTGTGTGAAGGTTTAGACAGGATTACAGGATAAACAGGATTGTTTTGTATATCAGGGGTTACTTTTGGGCTATTACTGCTTCATTTTATTCTACATGGTCCATAAAGAGCTTACTGAATTGGTTATAGGGGCTGCTTTCACCGTTCATAATACATTGGGTCCGGGCTTTTTGGAAAAGGTGTATGAAAACGCGTTAGTGGTCGAATTGCAACAACTCGGACTGTTCGTAGAAGCCCAAGTGCCTATTCCGGTTACCTATAAGGGCGTTCCTGTGGGCGATTTTGTGGCTGACCTGTTTGTTGAATCTTGCCTTCTGATTGAGTTGAAAGCTGTGGAGCAGATTCATCCAAAACACGAAGCCCAACTCGTAAACTACCTCACCGCTACAGGTATTGACATTGGCCTACTAATAAATTTCGGGTCAAGTGTAAGCGTAAAACGCAAATACCGCGTCCGTTCATCCACATAGCATACTAAATCCTGTCCATCCTGTAAATCCTGTCGAAACCTTCACGCAAAAAAATCCTGTCTATCCTGTAATCCTGTCGAAACCTTCACGCAAGACAAAATCCTGCCCATCTCGTAAAATCCTGTCGAACCATATGCTCCGTGTTCCCTCTTCCATTCAGCCGAGTCAGTTTGAGACCTTGCGTATCCGGCGGCCCGATGCCACCGAGATGACGTTTGTGGCCTACCGGAGCGACGTGTACCCCGAACGGAATGAAGTTTTTTTTGAAGAACATGCCGTGATTGTGGTGCTGGAGGGCGAAAAAAAATTCAGCTCGCCCACGCAGGAGTTACACGTACACAAAGGGCAGATTCTGTTTTTTCAGCGGGGGTGCTACTCCATGAACGAATCCATCGACACCAACTACAAAAGCCTGGTGTTTTTCGTCAACGAGAAGCTGCTCAAGGAGTTTGTGAGTCAGCACCTCCCGGTATTTCAAGCCTCGTTTGCGCCCTCGACCGAGCGCCCCTTGCCGGGTGAGGCCATTTTGTCGCTCACGTCGTCGCCGGCGTTTACCACGTTTATTCAATCGCTGTTGCCGTATTTCGGGGCCGATACGCCGTACCTGAACGAGTTGCTGCGGCTCAAATACCAGGAGTTACTCATTCATCTGCTCGAACTCGACACCACCGGCCAACTGCGCGGTATCCTGCTCGATATTTATCAGGGCCAGAAAACCGACCTCGATTACCTGATGAACGCGTACCTGCTCAAGCCATTGTCAATGAGTGAGTTGGCCCGATTGTCGGGGCGGAGTTTGTCGGCATTCAAGCGCGATTTCGAAAGCCATTTTCACACATCGCCGGGTCAATGGATGCGCCAGAAACGGCTCGAACACGCCCATTTTCTCCTGCGCAACACGGCCAAAAACGTGTCGGAGGTTAGTATGGAAATCGGGTACGAAAGCGTGTCTCACTTTATCAAAGCCTACAAGCAACAGTACGGAGCCACGCCCAAGCGGGTAGGGTAACGGTTGGGGCAAACTGCAAAACGTATGCAAACTGAACTGCTGGATTTTGTGTCAAAGTTTGGCCTACTCACCCCGGCCGAAGCGACCGAAATTGCCCGGAACATACCCGTACGTCTGTTCAAAAAAGGAACTTATCTGCTGCGCGAAGGCGAGATAGCCCAGGCATGCTACTTTGTGCTGACGGGGTGCGTTCGGCAGTACCGGTTGCTGGACGGTGTCGAAAAAACCACCGCGTTCTTCACCGAGGAGCAGGCCGTTGTCGATTTTAACAGTTACGCCAATCAGGTTCCGTCGAGGTTCTACATGGTTTGTACCGAAGACTGCCTGCTGATCGAGGGTAATTTGAATCACGAACAGGCCATGTACCACCAGTTTCCGAAACTGGTGGCCATTACGCGGGATATGATGGAGCAAAACCTCGGGCAGATGCAGGATGAGCTTGCCACCTTTACGACCCTCTCACCCGAAGAACGGTATAAGCATCTGCAACGCCATCGGCCGGTTCTGTTGCAGCGTGTGCCTCAGCATCAGATTGCGAGTTATCTGGGTGTCACCCCCGAGTCGCTGAGCCGAATCCGCAAACGGTTATCGACCAAAACGTAGAGGTGCCAGCGGCCGAATCGGTTGGCTACACCTGCGTTGGTTTACCTCCTCGTGCGAGCAACCAGATACCAAAGCCCAGTTCGCCCACAATCATGGGGAGGCTCAAAATGCCTTCAACAGTTGGCTTGTATCTGGGGTAGGCATCCCAAAGCAGATTGGCCAGGTTTGTGCCAAGGTAGCAGATTCCCGCCAGCCCCAGCAACCAACCCCAGACTGGTGGCACAAACCGAGCCCGGTAAACCAGCACACCCAACGCCAACAGGTGCGCCCCGAACACAATCAGCCCGGCCGACCAGCCTCGGCTGAATTGCTCAAATAACCGAAGCATGGGCTCACCCGGCCCGGCAACCGTCGGCGTTTGGGTATGGAGAAGGGGTACAATGGCGTTCAGGTGCATGAGCGCGGCCCCCAGCATGGCGGTGTACACCAGCCGTAGTCCAGCACTCCATAGCGAAAGCCGCTGACCGACCGGTTTAAGAAACAGATACAGCGCTCCCGATACGGCCACATCGCAGAGCAAAACAACCCAAAAAGCGAGGATACCGGCCCGGAATAGCGTTTCGGACAGGTGTAGTTGCTCAACGGTAGCGGGCGCGTTGTCCGGTACAAACAGAGTACTGAATACGTAGCCGTGGGCAAATCCGGCCAGAAGAGCCATTAGCACGATAGACCATCCGGCCAGCAAGGCCAGGGAGCGGGGACTGATACGGAGCATGGTGGTTTTGGAGTAACAACAAAAGCTGGTGGCAAAGTTGGGTCAGCCGCCGGGCCCGTGCATTGATGTTGGGTAAGAAACGCAGCCCCCCACACGTTTCGTCGGCCCCGATGAGTAAGTACTTTAATCCGGGCGGTTTATGGGGCGGGTGGTGTCGTAACAACGCACCGCCAAAACCATCTATCGGCTACCGATTATGAAAGCACTGTTTCAACTGGCCTCTTTATCGATTCTGCTGCTATCCTGCGGCCGTGAGCCCGATGGAGCCCAGACCGCCAACCCGGCGCTCGAAGGTACGTGGCAACTTTACCGGGCTACGCTCGTTGAAAAAGGCGACACCACCGTGACCGACTATACCGGCAAAACCTCGTTTATCAAGGTGATCAACGGCTCGCATTTTGCCTTTTTGCAGCATGGCCGCGACAAAGACACCTCTGTTGCGTTTGCTGCTGGCGGAGGCCGCTATGAGCTGCGCGACAGCCTCTACACCGAGCATCTGGAGTACTGCAACGACCGCAACTGGGAGGGACACGATTTTGCGTTCACTATTCGGATCAAAAACGATACGCTGGTGCAGCGGGGCGTCGAAAAGATCGAAAGTGCTGGCATCGACCGGTTGAACACGGAAGAATACGTACGGGTAAAGCAATAGCGCCCAGATTCTAAGTAGTCAGACAGAATGAAATGTAGAATGAACAATGTAAAATGCAGAATGAAATGACTGATTGTCAGAAGGTAATATAATTGTTCATTATACATTTTGCATTGTTCATTCACTTATGAATCGTCTGGTTTTCGAAACGGAGCGCTTACGACTTGAGTCGCTGACCCTCGCCGATAGCCCGTTTATTGTCGAATTGCTCAATACGCCCGGTTGGCTCCAGTACATCGGTGACTGCAACGTACACACCGAACAGCAGGCGGAAGAGTATCTGCGGCAGGGGCCGTTGAAAAACTACGAATGCTTCGGTTTTGGGCTGGGTCGGGTTACGCTCAAACAAGCCGGCGTCCCCATTGGCCTATGTGGCTTCATGCAACGCGATTACCTCGAACACCCCGATATTGGCTATGCTCTGTTGCCGGGCTTTGTGGGGCAGGGGTATGCCTATGAGGTAGCCCGACAAGCTCTTGTTGTTGGGTTTACTGAGCTGGGGCTTCCCAAACTACAGGCAATCACATTGCCGACCAATGCGCCTTCGGTGGGGTTGCTGAACCGGCTGGGCTTCACGCTCGAAACCGAGCTGACGCGCGAAGGCGACGATACCCTGCTGCTGTTTGGAATTTCGGCTGCCGGCTGGCGGGGTGGGCAGTTGAAACAGGTTGGTCAATCGACTTGAAAATCGTGTTACATTCTGCAAGGGCGCATAAGCAGTAGGTGGATGTCGCCCAAAGTGGACTAGCTGACGGTTACCCGTTCACACGCTGTAGATTGTCCAGGTCGTTTTGAGACCGTGGTCGACCAGTAGCCTGTTTTGCTCGAAGTAGGGGATGGTATTGGATGAGCCTGATGGGAATGCCTTCAACCTCTATGGGAAGGTATCAGGCGTGAGCATGGAGAGTGGTTACGGAAGCGGGTCACATAGGGTAATGCGTCAATAACCTTTTGGCTGCACAGATGGTAGTACTCCCATGCAACAAAAACGGATCATCCTCGCCGGTGCCACAGGCGCACTTGGCCTTAAAATCGCCCATTACCTCATTCAGTCGGGGGCCACGGTTCGCGCATTGGTTCGCCGAGGAAGCGCCGGTGACGCAGTGGTAGCTCTGAAGCAACAGGGCGTTGAAATTGTCGAGGTTGATTACAAAGACTTAAATCAATTAGCGCAGGCTTGTGCCGACGGCGATTGTGTGGTTTCGGCATTGTCGGGGCTGCGCGAGGTGATTATAGACGCCCAAACGAACCTGCTTCAGGCTGCCGTGGCCGCCCACGTCCCTCGATTTATCCCGTCGGACTACTGCATCGACTACACCCGGTTACCACCCGGTTCCAACCGGAACCTGGATTTACGCAGGGAGTTTGCCCAGCGGCTGGATAAAGCACCGATTGCGGCTACGTCTGTGCTGAACGGCATGTTCACCGACCTCCTGACGGGACAGGCCCCGGTGGTTCTTTTCGGCCTCCGGCGGATTGCTTATTGGGGCGATGCTGGCAAACTGCTCGACTTCACGACGCTTGATAACACCACCCATTTTACGGCTTTAGCTGCTCTGGGCGATACGACACCCCGCTACCTGCGTATTGCCGGAGAAATTGCTGATGTGATGGATTTGAAACAGGCCGCTACGCAGGTTACGGGAAAGACATTTAGACTATTCCGGATTGGAAGTCTGCGGGCTTTCAGGACGTTGATCCGTATCACAAAAACCATTGCCCCCAGCGAACAGGAAGTATTCCCGCCCTGGCAAGGGATGCAGTATTTGCACGATATGTTCAGTGGGCTTCCTAAACTGAACCCACTCGACAACAATCGGTATGCAGGAATTCGCTGGACAACTATCCGAGAAGTACTGGCGAGCCGAGCCAGTTGATACTATGCTTGCAGTAGCCTCCTCGCTTTTGTTAACAGTAAGTAACCTAAGTGTATATTTATTGTTCGGTAAGCGTCTGATTAATAAATAGTTCTTTTATAGTTACGTGTGTTTTTGCAATTTGTTTGCCATGATGCTGTCCCGTACAATCTGTATAGGCCGGGCAGACTCTCGTAAACCTAATCACCAACATGTAACAGGTAAAAGCTATGGCAACGGCCAACCAAATCCTGGACCTCACTCCGCTGGGTATGCTATTTACGGTGCTGCAAACGAGGGCCGATACCAACGGAAAGTCGCTCGACCTGCACTGGGAACTATTGCCCGGTTGCAACATGAAAGACCCCCTGCTGCATATTCACCCCAATGCGATTGAAACGTACGAGGTGCTCAAAGGCGAGATGGAGTTTTTTGTTAAAGACAAATGGGTCGTTGCCCGCGAAGGCGATAAGCTGATGGTGCCCGCCGGTGTTTCCCACACGTTTCGGAATCCGACTAACCAAACGGTGACCGTGCTGAACGCGCATCAGCCCGCCCTGCGGATGGAAGAGTACTTCGAAGACGTGAGCAAAGTTCTGGATAAGGTGACGAACAACCGGCAAACCGAGTTTTCGATGAACCCCAAAACAATGCTGTACATGGGCGTGCTGATGAATCGGTATCGAAATGACATCATTGCCCGCAACCCGCCCGATGCCGCTGTCCGCGTTCTGGGTTTTGTGGGAAACCTGATTGGCCTGAACTATTGATAAAAATCGACCGCTTTACCACCTTTTATGAAGACGAAAATTACTCCGTTATGGCTTGTTCTGGGCGTGTGCCTGACCGCTTTCGGCCTGTCGGCCTACCGCTGGGCCGGTCTCCAGCCCGACTCCCACGCAACTGCCGACACAACCGTGGCCGTGTATGGCCCGTACCGCCTGACCAAACTGCCCATCACGAAGGGCGTCCGGATTCTGAACCCAGTCCAGTTGGCGCTGGGGCCGCGCGGCCAATTGTTTGCGGCTAACAAAAGTGGTGAGGTGTACCGCCTGCGCGACTCCGACGGCGACGGGCTCGAAGATGAGGCCGCTCTGTACTGCAATGTTACGGCGCTGGGGCTACAATCGCCGGGAGGGTTTACCCACAAAGGCGATACCGTTTTTATCGGGACGAGCCAGGAAATTCGGGCATTTCTGGATACAAACAACGACGGTAAAGCCGACAAAAACTGGACCGTTTTCAAGGATATTCCCTACAGTCGGCACCCGTACGAATGGACGGCGGGTATGCTCATTGGCCCCGATGGCTGGCTATACTGCGCCCTCACTACCGACTCGTGGAATGCGGGAGCCTCCCCCGACCCTAACCTCTATCGGGGGGCTATTCTGCGGATTTCGCCCGATGGCAAGCAGGTGTCTAAAGTAGCAACCGGCATTCGGTCGGTGTACGGAATGGCGTTCAACGAGCATGGCGACCTGTTTTTTACCGATAACGCGGGTGGTGGCAACCCCACCGAAGAGCTGAATCTGTTAGTGAAAGGTGGTTTTTACGGCCACAACAAACCCAAGTATAAAACGGCCGAAACGGTGCAGGAACCGGCCTATTCGCTCGAAACCGAAGTGGCTCCATCAGGCATTGTGTTCAACCGCCCCGACAACCCGTTTGGTGGTACTGCCGGGGATTTGTTTGTGGCATTCTACGGTCCCGGCGAACGTTGGACGCGGGGGGCCGTGAGCCGGGTGTCGATTACCCGCGCACCCGATGGCCGGTACAGCTTCCGCGAGCAGGCTATTGCCGATGTTCCCAAACTCTCGGCCCTCGCTTTTGGCCAAAACGGGGCCTTATATCTGGCCAATCATGGCGTAGCCGATTACTGGTACAACTCAACCCAGCCCCGATCGGGAAGTTTTTACAAGCTCGAATACGACCCGGCCCTGGCGGGCCAACCGGCTAAAGTCCGCAACGGCAACCGGCCGTTGGCGTCGGTCAGTTCGCGCGAAGCAGGGCGGCAGCTTTTTGCCGAGTATGCTTGTCTGGCCTGTCATCAGGTTGACGGTACGACCGAATTGCTCGGCCCGAATCTGAAAGGCATCGGTAAGCAGTTGTCGCGTGAGGAGATTCTGGGTGAAATTCTGAATCCCTCGCGGGTAATCAAACCGGGCATGGCGGGCTCCCGAATCACCAAAAAAGATGGTCAGGTGCTGTTGGGCCGGGTGGTTTATGCCGATGAGAAGCAGGTTTCGCTCATGCTGGTGGGTAATCAGATTGTCAAAATTCCCCGGAGTGAGATTGCTAAAACAACCGACGAAACCAAGTCGCTTATGTACGAAAACCTGCTCCGAAACCGTCCGCAAACCGAAATAGACCAACTGCTCGATTACATCGTGAGCCTGTAAAGTGGGCACCATCCGGAATGTACCGAATCAACCTAACTTGCAGGCATGAAACCCGCAAGCCTCATTACCTACGAACAATCTTTCTTCGATAACGGCCTCGACAGCATGGGCCGTAAACATATTCTGACGCCGACAACCGTGCCCATTCCGGGCGAGTCGGGTAAGCTGACGTATATCCGGTGCGGTCGCGAGAATGGCGATACATCGTTCTTTTTTGATGAGGAAGTAGCGAAAACGCACATTGTGCTGCATTACACAGCGGGCTATCTAAAAGGTGATGTAGCTTCGCTGACGGCGCCATCGCAGGAAATATCGGTGCCCTTTGTGGTTGCCCGCGACGGGAGTATCCTGAACCTTTGGTCGTCGAAAAAATGGGCGTATCACCTCGGGCCGGGGGCGGTTGGTGGTAATACCGCCATGAGTAAGCGGACAATCGCCATCGAAATCTCGAACATTGGTTTTCTGAACAAGATTGGCAACAACCTCTGCTCCGATAACAACTCCGACGATATCTACTGTAGCCTGACCGACACGGCCCATTTCAAGGCCCTCAAAACGCCTTTCCGGGGCAAAAGTTACTTTGCTACGTTTACCTCGAAGCAGTACGATAGTTTAATTGTGCTACTGCGCTACCTGACGCGCAAGTACAATATCAAACGGGCTTTGTTGCCCGAATCCGAACGCTACAATTTGCTTACCGAGAACCGCATCAATGGGTTCAGTGGTATTCTGACCCATGCCAATTTCCGCGCTGACAAACTCGACATTGGCCCCGCTTTTGAGTGGGAGCGTCTGAGTAAAGGGTTGAAATAGAAATAGGTGTGATATGGAAAATGGCTGACAAATATCTTATTAGCCTTTATGTTGTTTTACGCACAAAACTACCGTTTGAACTAAAATCGCTATTTACTGGACGAACAACGGGATGCCAGATCGTACCGAAACCTGCACATTTGTTGCAGAGTTTGCGGGCGTCGGCTCCTGGGTGCTCAATGAATACACAGGATCGCTAAAGCCGACGTACGCCCGCATCGCGTAACGAACACTTAATGTCCTCTCTGTTATGAGTACCCCCAAAACCTTGTTCGATAAAGTCTGGGATGCCCACGTCATCCGGCATGTCGAAGATGGGCCCGATGTGTTGTTCATCGACCGTCATTTTATTCACGAAGTAACCAGCCCGGTTGCTTTCCTGGGCCTCGAAGGACGGGGCGCGGGTGTCCTGTTTTCGGGCCGCACCTTTGCCACGGCCGACCACAATACGCCCACCCTGAACCAGCACCTGCCCGTTGCCGACCCGCTGTCGGCCAATCAGTTGGCGGCTCTGGAGCGTAACGCTAAAAAATACAACATCTCGCACTGGGGTCTGGGCCACCAGAAAAACGGAATTGTGCACGTAGTAGGTCCCGAAAACGGCATTACCCTACCCGGTATGACCATCGTTTGTGGCGACTCACACACCAGCACGCACGGGGCTTTCGGGGCCATTGCGTTCGGTATCGGCACCTCGGAGGTGGAAATGGTACTGGCTACGCAGTGTATCATGCAGCCGAAGCCGAAGAAAATGCGGATTTCGGTCAATGGTACGGTGGGCAAGGGCGTTCTGCCCAAAGACGTTATCCTGTACATTATTTCGCAGATTTCGGCCAGTGGCGCTACGGGGTACTTTGTAGAATATGCGGGTGATGTGTTCCGTAACATGACCATGGAGGGCCGTATGACGGTCTGCAATATGAGCATCGAGATGGGCGCGCGGGGCGGCATGGTAGCCCCCGACCAAACCACGCTGAACTACCTCAAAGGCCGCGAACTGGCCCCGCAGGGCGAAGCTTGGGACAAGCTCGTTCCGTATTTCGAGTCGCTTAAAACCGACGAAGGGGCCGAATTCGATGTGGACCTCACGTTCGACGCGGCCGATATTGAGCCCCAGATTACATATGGCACCAACCCCGGCCTCGGTACGGGCGTAACCCGCCAGATTCCGCTGGCCGAAGCCGTTAAAGATGGCGCGGCCAGCTACAAAAAATCACTGCAATACATGGGTTTTGCCGAAAACGATTCGATGCTGGGTAAACCCGTCGATTTTGTATTCCTCGGCAGCTGCACCAACGGCCGTATCGAAGACTTCCGGGCGTTTGCGTCGATTGTGAAAGGTCGTAAGAAAGCCGACAACGTGACGGCCTGGCTCGTGCCGGGTTCGCACATCGTAGAGGCCCAGATCAAAGAAGAAGGTATTCTCGACATTCTGTCGGAAGCCGGTTTCCAGCTTCGTCAGCCCGGTTGTTCGGCTTGCCTGGCCATGAACGAAGACAAAATTCCGGCCGGTAAGTACGCGGTATCGACCTCGAACCGCAACTTCGAAGGGCGGCAGGGCCCCGGTGCCCGTACCCTGTTGGCCAGTCCCCTCGTAGCAGCCGCAGCCGCCGTAACCGGCAAGGTTACTGACCCACGGGAATTTATATAGCGATGAACGATGAGTGATGAGTTATGAGCGGTCGATAGCTACAGACCCATTTCACGACTTATCACTCATCGTTCATAACTCATAACTCATCACTCCAAAAATGGCTTACGATAAATTTACGGTTCTCCGGTCTACGGCCGTTCCGATGCCCATCGAGAACGTCGATACAGACCAAATCATACCCGCCCGCTTCCTCAAAGCCACCGAGCGCAAGGGGTTTGGCGATAACCTTTTCCGCGATTGGCGGTACAACAACGACGATACCCCCAAGGCCGATTTTGTGCTGAACAACCCGACCTACAAGGGTAAGATTCTGGTTGGTGGCAAAAACTTCGGGAGTGGATCGAGCCGCGAGCACGCTGCCTGGGCTATTTACGATTACGGCTTCCGGTGCGTGGTATCGAGCTTTTTTGCCGACATTTTCCGGGGGAACGCCCTGAATATTGGTATCCTGCCGGTGCAGGTGAGCCCCGAGTTTCTGGAGAAAATCTTTGCCGCCATTGAGGCCGACCCCAACACTGAGCTGGAGGTGAACCTGCCCAAACAAGCCATTACGATTCTGGCAACGGGAGAGAGCGAGAGCTTCGGCATTAACGGTTACAAGAAGCACAACCTCACCAACGGTTTCGACGATATCGATTATCTGTTGTCGATGAAAGGGGAGATTGAGCAGTTTGCCGCAACGAGACCATTTTAATTGGCGAATGAGTGAATGAGTGAGTGAGCGAATAAAAAAGGTAATCAACTCTGGTTTTACGAATTCGCTCAATCACTCAATCACTCAATCACTCATTTCTCCAATGAACCACCGTTACATTGAAATTATGGACACGACCCTCCGCGATGGTGAGCAAACCAGCGGAGTGTCGTTTTCTGCTTCTGAAAAGCTGGCCCTGGCGCAATTGCTGCTGACCGAGGTAAAGGTCGACCGGGTGGAGGTGGCATCGGCGCGGGTGTCGGCGGGTGAACTCGAAGCTGTGCAGCAGATTACGCGCTGGGCAGCCGGCGTGGGCCTGCTCGACCGGGTGGAGGTGCTCACCTTTGTGGATGGTGGGGCATCGCTCGAGTGGATGCAGGCTTCGGGCGCACGGGTCATGAACTTGCTCACCAAGGGCTCGCTCAACCACCTGACGCATCAGCTCAAGAAAACACCAGATATACATTTTGCTGATATTGCCCAGACCATTGCCGACGCGCAAACACTGGGTATTCAGGTCAATGTGTACCTGGAAGACTGGAGCAACGGGATGCGCAATTCGCCCGACTATGTGCTTCAGTTCCTGGATTTCCTCCAGACGCAGCCTATCCGTCGGGTGTTACTCCCCGATACACTTGGGGTACTGACGCCCGCCGAAAGCTACACGTTTATCGATCAGTTGGTGACGCGGTACCCGGGAATGCACTTCGATTTTCACGCCCATAATGACTATGATCTTGGCGTAGCCAACGTGATGGAAGCTCTGCGGGCTGGGGCGCATGGGATTCACCTGACCGTAAACGGGTTGGGCGAGCGGGCCGGCAATGCCCCGTTGGCCAGTACCATTGCCGTTTTGCGCGATTTTATGCCCCAGCTCAAACTGGGCGTAGTCGAAAAATCGCTGTACCAGGTCAGCAAGATTGTCGAAACGTTTTCGGGCCTTCGGATTCCCGATAACAAACCCGTTGTGGGCGACAATGTCTTTACCCAAACGGCCGGTATTCATGCCGATGGTGACAAGAAAAACAACTTGTATTTCAACGCGTTGCTTCCCGAACGATTCGGTCGGAAACGTAGCTATGCGCTGGGAAAAATGTCGGGTAAGGCCAATATCGACAACAACCTCCGCGAGCTGGGTATCCAATTATCCGACGAAGACCTCAAGAAAGTCACCCAGCGCGTGATCGAACTGGGTGATCTGAAAGAGGTTGTTACCCGCGAAGACTTGCCCTACGTGATTGCCGACGTACTGAATACCAACGCGATTGCGTCGCGGGTGGAGGTGCTCAATTACGTGCTTACCCACTCCAAAGACCTCAAGCCCTCGGCTACGCTGCGGGTGCGGATCGACCAGGAGTTATTTGAAGAAAACGCGCAGGGCGACGGCCAGTACGATGCTTTCATGAACGCGCTCAAAAAGGTGTACAGTCGTAAAAAGATGACCTTGCCCATGCTTACCGATTACGCCGTTCGGATTCCGACCGGGGGGCGTACCGATGCTTTGTGTGAGACAATCATCACCTGGAAGGTTAAAAACCACGAATTCAAAACCCGGGGGCTCGACTCCGACCAAACCGTGTCGGCCATCAAGGCTACCCAGAAAATGTTAAATACACTTGAATAGACGGAAAAGGGAAAAAGGAGAACGGAAAAGGAAGTTGAATCCGGTGTTTTCCCTTCTCCTTTTTTCCTTTTTCCTTTTTCCCCATGAAAAAACACATCCTCGTAGTGCCCGGTGATGGTATCGGTGCCGAAGTGACCGCCGTTGGCAAGCAGGTTCTGGAAGTGATTGCTCAGAAATTTGGGCATGAGTTTACCTACGACGAAGCCCTGATTGGGCACGTAGCCATTGAGGCAACCGGTTCGCCCCTGCCCGAAGAAACGCTCACCAAAATGAAATCGGCCGATGCCGTACTGTTCGGAGCCGTAGGGCACCCCAAGTACGACAACGACCCCTCAGCGAAGGTGCGCCCGGAGCAGGGACTGTTGCAAATGCGCAAAGAGCTGGGGCTCTACGCCAACCTGCGGCCTATTAAGTTGTTCGACGAACTGCTGGAGGCATCGAGTATTAAGCCCGAAATTCTGCGGGGGGCCGACATTCTGTTTTTCCGGGAGCTTACGGGCGACGTGTATTTTGGCAAGCGGGAGCGGCTCGAAGAGGGCAACACGGCGTACGATACCATGATTTACAGCAAGTACGAGGTAGAACGGATTGTGCGCAAGGCGTTCGAAGCTGCCCGGACCCGGAGTAAGCGTCTTTGCTCGGTCGATAAGGCGAATGTACTCGAAAGCAGCCGACTCTGGCGTGAAGTGGTGCAGGCTATTGCGCCCGAATACCCCGACGTAACCGTAGAACATCAGTTTATCGATGCCGCTGCGATGTTGCTAATCAAAGACCCTAAGCGGTTTGATGTGGTGGTGACGGGCAACCTCTTCGGCGACATTCTGACCGACGAAGCGTCGCAGATTGCGGGCTCAATGGGGATGCTGGCCTCGGCTTCGGTGGGTGATAGCACCGGGGTGTACGAACCAATTCACGGATCGGCACACGATATTACCGGCAAAGGGGTAGCCAATCCGCTGGCATCCGTATTATCGGTTGCGTTGCTCCTAGAAATCTCGTTTGGTCTGAAAGCAGAAGCAGAAGCCGTTATTAGTGCCGTTGACGCTGTACTAAAAGGTGGTTATCGTACCCGCGATATTGCCGATGCCGATACGCCGGCCGATAAGGTGTTGGGAACGAACCAAATGGGCGAGCAGGTTCTGGCGCAGTTAGCCTGATAAAAATTGAGGAACACGTTTGGAACTTTGATCTGACTCCTTATTTTTGTGGTGTAATTACGCAAACAGCGAAATTTCGCAATGACTTTATCTGGAATTCTTCTTCGCCTTCAGCTAATGCTATCAACTCGATAAGGGCCTGAGAAGGAACACAGTGTTCATATTGCCAAGGCCCTTCTCCGACTGGAAAAGGGCCTTTTTTACGCTATCAATCCGATAACAAGATCTAAACGTAATGAGTCAGCGCATTTTCATCTTCGACACAACTCTTCGCGACGGCGAGCAGGTACCCGGTTGTCAGTTAACAACTGAAGAAAAAGTAGTGGTAGCCAAGGAACTGGAACGATTAGGCGTTGACATCATCGAGGCCGGTTTCCCGATTTCCAGCCCCGGCGATTTTCGGTCGGTCGAAGAAATTGCCAAGGCCGTAACCCGCCCAACGGTTTGCGCCTTGTCGCGGGCGGTTAAAGGCGATATCGACGCGGCCGGGCAGGCCCTGAAACACGCGCGGCAAGGGCGTATCCATACGGGTATCGGGGCTTCGGATATCCATATTCGCAATAAGTTCGGGAGCACCCGCGAGGCCATTCTGGAACAGGCTATATCGGCCGTGAAACACGCCCGTTCGTACGTCGACGATGTGGAGTTCTACGCCGAAGATGCCGGCCGGGCCGATCTGGATTTCCTGTGCCGCCTGACCGAGGCTGTTATTTCAGCCGGGGCTACGGTGGTCAATATCCCCGATACAACGGGTTACTGCCTGCCCAACGAGTACGGCGACAAAATCCGGTACATCTACAACAACGTCCCGAACGTTGATAAGGCTACCATTTCTATTCACTGCCACAATGACCTGGGTCTGGCAACGGCCAACACCCTGGCGGGTATTGCCAACGGCGCCCGGCAGGTAGAGGTAACCATGAACGGTATTGGCGAGCGGGCCGGTAACACCTCACTCGAAGAGGTAGTGATGGCGCTCAAAGTGCACAAAGAATTAGGTTTTGAAACGGGCATCGACACCACACGCCTGTTTCCGGTAAGTCGGCTGGTATCCGAGATGATGCGGATGCCGGTACAGGCCAATAAAGCAATTGTGGGCCGCAATGCCTTTGCGCACTCGTCGGGTATCCATCAGGATGGCTTCCTGAAGCATTCTGAAAACTACGAGATCATGAATCCCCTTGATGTAGGCGTGGATAAATCGCTCATCGTACTGACGGCCCGCTCAGGGCGGCACGCGCTCAAGCACCGGCTCGAGCTGCTGGGTTTCCGGTACGACAAACCGACGCTCGATACCATCTACAAGCAATTCCTCGATATGGCCGATATTCGTAAAGAGGTGAACGACAAAGATTTGATGGAGCTGGTTCGGTAAAAACATTTATCTTCTACAAAATGTATAATGGGTAGTGGATAATGTAAAATGGCTTTCACGCAAGAGCTGTTTTACATTACTCGCTACCCATTGTATATTATCACCCATTATAGTACCCTGTCAAAATCAAATGTATAGTGTTTAGTGTAGAATGAATAGTGAATAGACTGATATACAACAGAGTAAATCATTGTTCACTATACATTAGTCATTATACATTCACGTACATTATCCATCAAAACAATGGCACGACCGAACCTCGAACTTATTGAGGCCCTTCGCCGAACGGCCCGTAACTTACAGCAGGGAGCGCATTATCAGTGGGGCCATATGGGAGGCTGCAACTGCGGCAATCTGGCTCAGGAGTTGACCAAGTTGAGCAAAGATCAGATTCATCGCTACGCTATGGAGCGCTACGGCGACTGGAACGAACAGGTCGATGATTATTGCCCTACCAGCGCCATGCCCATTGATCTGGTTATCAATGAAATGCTCAATGCAGGTCTGACGCTCGAAGACCTTAAACACCTTGAAAAACTTGACGACCGGGCGGTATTGCACCGGTTTCCGCTTGAGCAAAGGCATCTGCGCCACAATGTGCGCAATGATGTGGTACTGTATATGACCACCTGGGCCGACTTGCTTGAAGATCAGCTGCTGGAGAAGATCAAACTACCTCAGGAAATTACCGAGGTAGCGTTGGTTGCCTGACCACTTTGCTGACGCGTGGGCCTTCGACAGGCTCAGGCTGACTGGAAACTCACAAGTTAAGGTCAGCCTGAGCCTGTCGAAGGCCCACGCGTCAGCCAGTTTAATAAAACGCATCTTCGATGTGCTTTATCTTCATTTCGTTGCCTGTTCGCACAATAGCCACAATGTCGAACCGGACATCATGGTGCCAGTTGCTGGCAAAAATGTAGTGCTCGGCCACCCGTTTAAGCAGCCTCACTTTGGTGTACGACACAAACTCTTCGGGGTTGCCGTAGGCCGTGCTGCTGCGGGCTTTCACCTCCACAAAAACGAGCAATTTCCCTTTCTGGGCAATCAAATCAATCTCGGCATGCTGGTAGCGATAGTTGCACTCCAGTACCTGATACCCTGCGGCCTGTAGGTACCGAATGGCCTCTTCTTCGCCTTGTTTGCCAAACTCATTGTGTGCGGCCATGCCGGTAAATGGTTAGTGAGCTGTTGGCCCCGGCTGAGGCACCGAACGTCTGCCGGGGTTTTGGTGTTGTGTATTAAGACGTTGAATCGTGAAAATTGTATCGGTAGGGGGTTGGTAAAGCTACTCTGATCGCTGCATGTTGCGTGTAAAGGTCTGGTTAAAACACTACCCGCGTGAATAAAAAAGTACAGGTGCAGCATTGGGGACTGATTGATTATCAGGAGGCCTGGGATAGGCAGGAGGGTATTTTTGCCGACACGCTTGCACAAAAAGTAGCCAACCGGGGCCGTTCGGCCGAGGAGCAGTTACCAACCTCGAACTATCTGATTTTTTGTGAGCACCCGCACGTGTACACCCTCGGTAAAAGTGGTCATGAAACCAACCTGCTGGCGAATGACGACTTTCTGAAAACCATCGGGGCTACGTATCATCGCATTAACCGGGGGGGCGATATTACCTATCACGGCCCCGGTCAGTTGGTGGGCTACCCGATTCTGGATTTGGATAACTTTTTCACCGACATTCACCGCTACATGCGTTTGCTCGAAGAAGCGGTTATTCGTACCCTTGCCGATTATGGGCTGGTAGCCGGGCGTATTGAAGGGACGGGCAGCGAACGGTTGACAGGCGTGTGGCTCGGTGAGGGTGTACAAGCCGGTGGGTTGGCCACCACGGGGCCCGCCCGCAAGATTTGCGCAATGGGTGTAAAAGCGAGCCGTTGGGTAACGATGCACGGTTTTGCCCTGAATGTGAATACAGATTTGAGCTATTTTGGGCATATTGTCCCCTGTGGTATCACCGACAAAGCCGTGACCTCGCTATCGGCTGAGTTGGGCCGCCCGGTTGATATGGCCCAAGTAGCGGGGGCCCTGCAACGGCATTTGGCCACCCTCTTTGAGATGGAACTTGTTTAATGAAACAGAATTTCCCTGATCTTTCTTCCGACAATGGAGAGAGAGAAGGGTGAGGTAGCATGAAAAAAGACATTCCTTTTTTGCCAGTTGAGAAGATACAGGTTGTTGTGGCGCGGAAATTGAATGAGGTAAACGAGTACGATTGGCAGGTTTTCCTCATCAACCAGAACGAAGTGCCCATCCATACGGTGTTTGTGACCTCGCAGGGGTACGGCGAACAAAATGATGAAAAGCTGAAGACCTCTACACTTCGGCACTTTTTCCCGCAAATTGAGCCGGGCGAACATCAGTTAATTGAAACCATTATGCCCAATGTGTTTCATCTGAATAATGAATATTGGGTGAGTTATTTTATTGATAATCAAATTTTTGATAAAAAATTCATCTTTGTTCCTGATAGTATTGTGGAGGATAATCTGGTGCCGGTTCCGGCCCTTGGTGGGCTTGAGGGAATCCTGCACGAGTAAACGATGAGTAGGCATGAATGCACGTCGGCATACCCGCCTGGTAGCGGAACCGCCTGAGGTGCGCGTAGCTATACTCATGCTACATTTTTTAAGATAATGAGAAGTAAAAAACCTAAACAAAATGAATACGCCCGGCCGCAGTCGGGGCAGGCAGATGGGTCGGTTCGGCCGAGTATCGCCCGCGCATCGGGCGGCAGGGCTCGCGAACAGGGTGCCGACCGACGGGGTAAATCAACCCGGTTGAGCAACCCCGACTCGTTTCTGGATGAATTAAAAGCTGATATCGCGGCTTTCTTCGAGATAAATAATGAGTCTTCATTCTCGCAACAGCAGGTTCTGGATCATTTCGGGATTGGCGACCGCAAGATGAAGCTGATGGTGCACGGTCTTATTGGCGAACTGATCGATGAGGGGCGGCTGCTCCTCGACGAAACAGGCGCGTACCGGGCAAGCGACGAGCAAAAGACCTTGCTGGGCACTGTAGAACACGTGAACGAACAGTTTGCGTTTGTGGTGCTAACCGACAACGGTACGGGGGCTCGCGACCGTGACGCCGACATCTGGGTATCGGCCGATGATATGGGCGGTGCTATTGATGGCGACAAAGTGCGCGTGGTGGCGTTTAGCGACGGTAGTCGGCGCGGAGCCCGGCGGTCGGGTCGGCGGCAGGAAGGCCGTATTGTGCAGATCGTGGAGCGGGGCCGGACCGAATTGGTTGGCACCATCGACGTGTGGGGCAAATACGCTTACGTGCAGCCCGACAACCGGCGTTTGTACGATGAAGTGTATGTTTCAGGCGACAAAATTGGCGGGGCAAAGCAAGGCGAGAAGGTAATTGTCCGGCTCACCAAGTACCCCGAAGATGCCACCGGACGCCATCGGCTCGAAGGTGAGGTGATTACGGTACTGGGGGCGGCTGGTCAGCACAACACCGAAATGCACGCTATTTTGGCCGAATTTGGGTTGCCGCTTGATTTTCCAGATGGGGTAGAGGCCGATGCCGAGAAAATCCCGACCCAGATTACAGCCGCCGAAATTGCCAAACGGCGCGATTTTCGCCCCGTCACGACCTTTACCATCGACCCCGTCGATGCCAAGGACTTCGACGATGCCCTGTCGGTCAATTACCTCGAAAATGGTAACTACGAAATTGGGGTTCACATTGCCGATGTTACGCACTACGTCACGCCCGGCACGGCTCTCGAGGCCGAAGCATTTGATCGGGCCACATCGGTTTATCTGGTAGACCGGGTGGTACCCATGCTGCCCGAAAAACTGTCGAACGGCCTGTGTTCGCTCCGGCCCAACGAGGATAAACTGACATTTTCGGCGGTGTTTGAGCTCTCGCCCGAGGCCAAGATCGTGAAGGAGTGGTTTGGTCGGACGGTGATTCACTCCGACCGCCGATTTGCTTACGAAGAAGCGCAGGACATTATGGATACCGGCGCGGGCGATTACGTGGAAGAACTGCGGTTGCTCAACACCCTCGCGCACAAGCTACGCGCCGAACGATTCCGGAACGGAGCCATCAACTTCGAAACGCCTGAGGTAAAGTTTGAACTCGACGAAAACGGGGTTCCGATTGCCGTGCGGCCCAAAATTCGCAAAGATGCACACAAGCTCATTGAAGAGTTTATGCTGTTGGCCAACAAGCGGGTAGCCGAGTTTGTGCATCGCCTGTCGACCAAGGGGAAACCCAATACAATGGTGTACCGGGTGCACGAAGGCCCCGACGAAGAGAAGCTGCGCGTACTGTCGGATTTTGCCAAACGGCTTGGTTTTAAGCTGACGGTTGATGATCCCGATCAGTTGTCGCGGTCGATGAACCAGTTTATGGACGCTATTGAAGGGCGGCCGGAGCAGAATATGCTTCAACAGCTTGCCGTTCGGACCATGTCGAAAGCCCGTTACAGCACCCAGGATCTGGGCCACTTTGGGTTGGGTTTCACGCGGTATTCGCACTTTACATCGCCTATTCGTCGGTACCCCGACATGATGGCCCACCGGCTGTTGCAGCATTACCTCGACAAAGGGGCTTCGGTTGATTCCGAACCGGTCGAAGATCAATGTCGGCATGCGTCGGAGCGCGAACGGGCGGCTGCCGAAGCCGAGCGGGCGAGTATCAAGTACAAGCAGGTGGAGTTTATGAGCCGCATGGACCCCAACCGGGTGTTCGACGGGGTTATTTCGGGGGTTACTGAGTTCGGTATTTTTGTCGAGATTCCCGAAAATAGCTGCGAAGGACTGGTCAGAATGAGCGACCTCACGAGCGACTTTTTCGAGTTTGATAAAGACAACTACCGAATCATTGGTCGGCGTTCGAAGAAGATGTTTACCTTCGGCGATGCCGTTCAGGTACGGGTGAAAGAAACGAACCTGGCCCGGCGGAGCATGGATTTTGCCTTAGTAGGCGATACCGGCAAACGAGCCACCGACGCTGACCTCGACTTCACGAGCGACTCGCGCCGGGGAGGTAGTTCACGTCGGGATTCAGGCCGGCGGGGTGACAAAGCCGATAAGAAGCCCAAAGCGCCCGGCCTGCGCGAAGCTAGCCGGCAGCGGGGCCGCGATAAAGCCGCGCCCAAAGGCGAAAACCGGCGCGGAGGTCGGGGCCGCCGATAAAAATACTTGAGGTAAATGCCGATGCCACGCTCAATCGAGTGTGGCATCTTTTTTTGCCCACTTAATTCGTGATGCTGGTAAGCCAAAACCGACAAGGCCACAACGCAGTTTATTAGAAGTTGTTTGAATTAGCGATCTGAGGCTGTAAGGATTGGATTTTGTGTCATTGGCAATCCGCTTTTTTAGGTCGTAGCAGTGCTACGGCCTAAAAAATGGAGACGCCAAGGGCCAAAAGACGCCCTTGCAGACCAAAGCGATTAATTCAAGCAGCTTCTTAACTACATTTGCGTAATAAGCTTTTGTGACAAGCCAAACGTGCTATCCGCCTTCCCATATCGTCTGACGATTGCCCGCCTGTTGCTGGGGCTCCACCTGTTGATGTTGATCAACGGCGTGGTTTTCCAGCACTCGCACCGGCTGGCCGACGGTACCGTTGTTAGTCACGCGCACCCCTACATCCCGGTTGGCGACGATCCGTACCAGCCGAACAATCACACCCAGCAGGAAATCATCTGGCTCGACTCGCTGAGCCATTTGCTTTACACCGACTGGCAACCTTCACTTTTTGTGTTGCTGTTGCCGGTTGTGCTGAGCCTGTTGAGCGTGCCCCCGCTGTTTCGGGCTTCTGTGTTCAAGCCAGCCACGCTGGCCGTTTTTCTGCTCCGGGGGCCGCCCGTTGCGTAGGTACACACCTCTGTTTATGGAATTGTAATGGATCATACGGCCCGTATGGGTGCACGGCTTGTGGCTGCGCACTCCCACGTCGCGCGCCAGAGAACCTATGCCATAAACTGTTTCTTACTGTTTACCATGCAACATACTCTTCATGAATTCACTTCTTCGGCTTTGTCTGACGGCGGGCCTTCTTTGGCTTGGCCTTACCTTGCCCCAATACGTTATTGCTCAATCGACTACGTTAGCCGGTAATGCGGTGCTGAACGGTCTGGTGACCGATCAGAAAACCCGCGAGCCACTCATTGGCGCTACCATCTTTGTACCATCTCTCCAGAAAGGAGCCGCAACCGACACGCTCGGCCGGTTTCGGCTGCCGGGCTTGCCTATGGGCCCGCTCTCGGTTGAGGTGCGGTTGGTGGGCTACAAAACTCTTACCCGCCGGGTGCAGCTCTCGGCTGATAGCACTCGGTTCGATTTTATGCTGGCTACGGAGGCCACCCAACTGAACGAAGTAGTCGTTACGGGCCTGACAACGGGCTCTACCGTGAAAGAGAGCCCTATCCCGATCATGACATACTCGAAAATGCAGTGGCTCCAAACGGCCTCGACCAACCTGGTCGATGCGGTGGTGAAATTGCCCGGTATGTCGCAGATTTCAACGGGGGTGGGCCTGTCGAAACCCGTGATTCGGGGGCTGGGTTTTAACCGGGTCATCACCGTGCACGATGGGGTGCGGCAGGAAGATAATCAGTGGGGCGAAGAACACGCCTTGCAAATTGACGAGTACTCGATTGACCGTTACGAGATTATCAAAGGAGCTGGTAGCTTGCTGTACGGCTCCGACGGACTGGGCGGAGTAATGAGCCTGATCTCGGCACGCCCTCCGCAGCCGGGCGTCACGCAGGGGCAGATTATGACCAACTATCAGAGCAACAACGGGATGCTGGGACTCTCGGCCATGATGGAAACAACCGGTCAGAAAGGGGTGTACGCCCGGTTGCGCGTAAGTGGCAAAAGTGCGGGCAACTACCGCAACCGCTTCGACGGGCGGGTGTACGGCTCAGCATACCGCGAGATGGACGTGAACGGGGCCGTTGGCATTAGCCGGAAATGGGGGTATTCGCAGCTCAATTTCTCCAACTGGCATCAGGACATCAACATTGTAACGGGTGAGCGCGACCGTACGGGCCGGTTTGTGAAACTGGTGCGGGTCAATGAAACCACCGAAGACGTAGCACCCGTGTCGGATGCCGAGTTGCGGAGCCGCGCCATTAATCCGGCCAATTACCAGAATCTGAACCACACTAAGTTGTCGTGGAATACCTTTGCCCGTATTGGTCGGGGCAACCTGTCGGCGGTGGTGAGCTACAGCCAAAACCGGCGGCAGGAGTTTGCCAGTACGCTCACGCCCGGCCAGCCGGCGCTGTATTTCTTCCTGCAAAACGTGTACTACGATCTGAAGTACTTTATGGAAGCCCGCAATGGCTGGGAGTTTACGGTGGGCACAAGCGGATTGTGGCAAAAGAACCAGAACTGGGGTCTCGAAGTCCTGTACCCTGGTTATGGGTCGCTTGATAACGGAGCGGTGGCATTTTTCCAGAAAAAAACCGACCGGCTCACGGTTAATGGCGGAGTGCGGGTCGATGTGCGCCGGATGCAGATAAACCCGCTCTATGTGGATGAGTCAGGTGCGTTTACCGAGACCAATGGTACCAACCGGGCGGTGCGGTTTGCTGGTCTGGACAAAACCTACGCCAACCCGACAGCGAGCCTGGGGGCTTCGTACGCTGTGACGCCCAAACTGACCGTGAAGGCCAACCTGGCACGGGGCTTCCGGGCGCCCTCAACGCCCGAACTGTCGGCCAATGGTGAGCATGCCGGTACGTTTCGGTACGAAATTGGTAACCCTAATCTGAAGTCCGAAACCTCATTCCAGAGCGATTTGGGTGTGGTTTACGAAACGCCGGAGCTTTCGATCACGGCGAGTTTGTTCCGTAACGGAATCCAGAATTATACGTACTCCGAAAAAGTCCTGAACCGGTTGGGGCAAGACTCCATCGTAGACCCGGCCCGGCCGATTCTGACCTACCGCTACGTGCAGGGCAATGCCGTTTTGTACGGGGCCGAGGCTCAGCTTGTGTACAACCCGGCCGGGGCCAAATGGCTTCATTTGTCGGGAACGTACTCGTTGGTGCGTTCGCGAAATTTGTCGGCTCAGGGCGATTCGGCACGGTATCTGCCGTTTTTGCCGCCCCCGCGCACTATTGTACAGGCTAAGCTAACCCGAACCGAGCTGGGCCGCGCCTTGCGAAATGCGTATGCCCAAACCGAAGTCGAGTATAATCAGGCACAGAATCAGGCATTATTAGCGTTCGGAACCGAAACGCCAACGCCTGCTTTTACGTTATGGAATATAGGAGCTGGTGCCGATGTGGTGGGAAAAGATGGCCAAACCCGATTTTCGGTGTATGTTTCGATCAATAACCTGCTCGACCGTGCGTACCAAAGCCATCAGAACCGGTTGAAATATTTCGGGGAGAACCCGGCGACCGGGCGGCTTGGCGTGTACAACATGGGTCGGAACGCCAGCATTAAGGTTGTGGTGCCACTGCGATTCTAATGTGTAATGATGAATGCGTAATGCGGTACTAAATTCATCATTACGCATTCATCATTACGCATTCCTAACTATGCATAACGTCATACAGCTTCTACCCGACTCGATTGCCAACCAGATTGCCGCTGGTGAGGTGGTACAGCGGCCCGCGTCGGTGGTGAAAGAGTTGCTCGAAAACTCGGTAGATGCCGGTGCTAAATCAGTGCAGCTGGTCGTGCGGGATGCCGGCCGAACGCTGGTGCAGGTGATCGACGACGGGGCGGGTATGACCGAGACCGACGCGCGCATGAGTTTTGAGCGGCACGCAACGTCGAAGATCCGCTCGTCTGACGATCTGTTTCGGATCAAAACGATGGGGTTTCGGGGCGAAGCCCTGGCGTCGATTGCGGCCGTAGCTCAGGTTGAAATGCGCACCCGCCGGGCCGCCGAAGAACTGGGTACACTCGTTCGGATTGAAGGCTCGGAGATTAAAGCGCAGGAGCAGATTTCGTGTTTGCCGGGGACCAATCTGTTGGTGAAAAATTTATTTTTCAACGTGCCCGCCCGGCGCAACTTCCTCAAGTCGAACTCGGTGGAGATGCGGCATATTCTGGATGAGTTTCAGCGCGTGGCGCTGGCCCACCCGGAGGTTGCTTTTTCGCTGTTCCAGGACGACCGCGAAGTGTTTAACCTGCCCTCGGGTAAGCTCAGCCGCCGAATTGTCGACATGTTTGGCAAGGGCTACCGCGACCAAATGGCGTATTGCGAAGAGCAAACCCCCTACGTAACCGTGCGCGGCTACATTGGCAAGCCCGAATCGGCCAAGAAAACCCGCAACGAGCAGTACTTCTTCGTAAACAACCGGTTCATTAAGCACAATTACCTGCACCATGCCGTGCTGGGGGCTTATGAAGGCACCCTGCCCGACAATTACCACCCGTTTTACGTCTTATTCATCGATATCGACCCTTCGCATATCGACATCAATATCCACCCCACCAAAACTGAGATCAAGTTCGACGACGAGCGGTCGGTGTACGCCATTATGATGGCCGCCGTTCGGAAGGCAATGGGGGTGTACAACCTCTCGCCCTCGCTCGATTTCGACTCCAACGTCAATTTCCTGAGCAGTCAGAACAGCGCCCGCGACCGTCGGAGTCCCGATGCGACCGACAAACCGGGTTCTGACCTGCCGCGTCCTGTGATGCCCGCCTGGGCGAGCGGAGGGCTGGGGCATACGAGTGCACGTGAGTCCAACACCCCTGAGAAGCCCCTGTCGGCTCCCCGGTTCGATCAGTTTCCGCCAAATGCGAGTCAGTTTGAAGCGGGCGGCCCACGAGAGGGCGGCCCACGAACGGGCGGCCCATCCGCGGGTGGGGCTAAGGCCGACGTGGCCAAACCGCTTTCGGCCAATGCTAACCTGATTATTGAGCGGGCTCGGGCGTTGAATCGTGACGAAGCCGGGAGTGCTTCGGTAGGCCAGAACGAGCCAGCCGAGTGGCTACCACCAGCGGTAGCCGCTCCAGCTGGTGGGGGTGGCGAAACCCACGAGGCCATTGATGCCCTCACGCTGGGTAGCAAGGCCAACCAGATCCCATTTGAGCCCATGCCGACGCTCGAAAGCCCCAACGCGGGTGGACACATCATGCAGGTGCAGGGTCGGTATTTACTCGCGCCGGTGAAATCGGGCGTGCTGGTGGTCGATCAGCGCCGGGCCTATGAGCGTATTCTGTACGATCAGTTTCACGCGGCTCTGACCAAGCGCAACGGCGCGTCGCAGCAATTGCTGTTTCCCAAAACGGTGAGCGTTTCGGCGGTCGATTACCAACTGGCTATCGACCTTCGCGATGAGCTGACGGGCGTGGGATTTCAATTTGATGAGCTGGGTGCCAATACGTTCGTGCTCCGGGGCATACCTGCTCTGACGCCCGGCGAGAACGAAGAAGAACTTTTTTCAAACCTGCTGGCGCAACTCCGGGCCGATACCGGTCGTCTTAAACTCGAACGGTCGGAAGCTCTGGCGCGGTCGTTGGCCCGGCGGTCGGCGTTGCGGCATCAGAACCGGCTGAGCGATCTGGAAAGTAAAGCCCTGATCGATCAACTATTCGCATCGAGTACGCCCGGTTACACGCCCACGGGCGAACCGATTACGACCGTGTTGACGTTGGATAAAATTCAGGGACTTTTTAAACTATAATCGGGTTAAACACCGTAAATTGAATACTTCGATATGCTGACACCGGTAGTCCGTACCCTTATTCTGCTGAATGTATTGGCGTTTGTGTTTACCTCACAGCCAGTGATTGAACAATTCGGGCTACACTCGTTTCTGTCGGATAAGTTTCAGCCGTTGCAATTCCTGACGCACATGTTTCTGCACGCGGGCTTCGGGCACATATTCAGCAACATGATCGGGTTGTTTGTGTTTGGGCCCATGCTGGAGCGCGTCTGGGGCTCCCGGCGGTTTTTGTTTTTTTATATGTTCTGCGGTCTGGGAGCAGCGTTGCTGTATCTCGGTGTTAATTATTACGAAATGAGCCGGGTGTATGCGCTGGTCGAAGAGTACCGGGCCAACCCAACACCCGACGCATTCTGGGGATTTGTGGAGAGTCAGGCCAGTGCGGCTTACGATCAGTTGGAAGGATTTATTGATGCGTACACAAAAAATCCGGATAATCAATCCTTTCAACGACAGAGTCTTAGCTTTGTCAATGGGCGCTGGGAGCGCCTGATTGATTCGCCCATGGTGGGGGCTTCGGGTGCTATTTTTGGGGTCATTATGGCGTTTGGCCTGTTGTTTCCAAACACTGAGTTGCTTTTGTTGTTTCCACCTATACCGGTCAAGGCAAAGTATCTCGTTCTGTTCTACGGAGCCTATGAGGTGTACTCGGGTTTGTATCAGGCCCAGTCCGACAACGTGGCCCACTTTGCGCATATCGGCGGCATGTTGTTTGCGTTCATATTGGTGAAATACTGGGGTTCTCAACGAAAAATGTTTTTTTGAGTGATGAGCGGGTTACTTGACGATTTCCGGTCTGAATTTTCGAAGCCCAACAATACGTTGGCGCAACTGATATTGGTCAACGTCGTGGTGTTTCTGACGTTGCTGATTCTGTACCTTGTGTTTACGGTTTCAGAATCGCCTGCTTACTACAGCAAAGTAGTAGAGCAGCTGACGATTCCGGCCAATGCCGCCGATTTTATACGCCGTCCCTGGACGCTGATTACCTACTTCTTTACCCACGAGAAGCCGTTTCATATTCTGTTCAATATGCTGGGCCTGTACTGGTTCGGGCGTTTGGTGGATGAATATCTGGGGGCGCGCCGGTTGCTGGGGTTGTATGTGCTGGGCGGTATTGCCGGTGGTTTACTCTACCTGGCCATGTTTAATCTGGTGCCCTACTTTGTGCAGCGATCAGGTGGTGTGTACATGCTGGGCTCATCGGGGGCCTTTTTCTCGGTAGCTGTTGGCGCGGCTACGTTGCTGCCTAATTACTCGTTTCACCTGCTTTTCTTCGGCCCTGTTCGGATCAAGTACATTGTATTTTTCCTGATTGTGCTGTCGTTGGCCAACTCACTCGGTCCCAACTCGGGTGGTGAACTGGCGCACCTTGGCGGAGCTGTAATGGGCTTTTTCTTTATCAAACTGCTTCAGAACGGTACTGACCTCGGTCGTCCAATTTACTGGCTCATGGATGGCTGGCAGACGCTGACCCGCCCCAAGCCTGCCATAAAGGTGTCGTACCGGCAACGGAGCAATGCCAACGCCAACGCTAATACCTACGCTGCGGCTGGGGCAAGCCCCGGAAACGCGTCGGTATCGATGCCCGATCAGGACGAAATTGACGCGATTCTGGACAAAATTTCGCGTTCGGGCTACGAAAGCCTGTCGCGGGAAGAGAAACAGAAACTATTCCGCGCCAGTCAGCGGAGTTAGCGCATCAGACGGCCGGTTGGGTTGCGCAGGCAAACAAACTCAATTGCCCGTATGTCTCCGCGTGTCGGTGCGACTATTCGTTTTGTCCTATTTTCGTCCTACCTTCGCATTGTGTTTTAATCGCTACGGACAAACAGGCGTGAACATTATTCAGGCCCGTTTGTTGTTGTAACACAACGATTTTGACGATCAACCATGCTGATTACCCCCGGCAACTTACTCGCTACCATCAACACGCCCGCCGATCTCCGTCGGTTCGATAAGACAGAACTTCCTAAGGTTTGCGACCAACTTCGTCAGTTTATTATCGATAATGTATCGGTTTATGGAGGGCACTTCGGGGCCAGCCTTGGCGTGGTTGAATTAACTGTAGCACTGCATTATGTCTTCAATACGCCTGACGATCAGCTGGTTTGGGATGTAGGCCATCAGGCGTATGGCCACAAAATTCTGACCGGTCGGCGTGATGTTTTTCATACCAACCGATTCTACAAAGGCATCTCGGGTTTTCCTAAGCGCAAAGAGAGCGAGTACGACACCTTTGGCGTAGGCCACTCGTCGACGTCGATCTCGGCCGCTTTGGGCATGGCCGTCGCGTCGAAGCTGGAGGGTAATCCCCTGCGGCAGCATATCGCTGTAATCGGCGATGGATCGATGACTGCCGGCGAAGCCTTTGAGGGAATGAACCACGCGGGGGCTACCGATGCCAACCTGCTCATCGTGTTGAACGACAACAACATGAGCATCGACCCCAATGTAGGGGCCCTGCGCGAATACCTGACCGACATTACCACCTCGCAGACCTACAACAAGGTGAAGGGCGAGATCTGGAACCTGCTTGGCAAAATGGACAAGCTGGGCAAAACGGCTCAGGAACTGGTGTCGCAGATTCAGACGGGTATCAAGGGCTCGCTGCTCGAACAAAGCAACCTGTTTGAGTCGCTCAACCTGCGGTATTTCGGTCCGATTGATGGACACGACATTGACCACCTGACCAGCGTTCTCGAGGACCTCAAGCAAATTCCCGGCCCCAAGCTGTTGCACGTGCTGACAGTAAAAGGCAAAGGGTATGGCCCCGCCGAAAAAGATCAGACCAAGTGGCACGCACCCGGTTTGTTCGACAAGGTGACGGGCGAGATCAAGAAAAAAGTGTACGATAGCCCGCAGCCGCCTAAGTATCAGGATGTGTTTGGGCATACGCTCGTTGAACTGGCCGAGCAGAACGCCAAAGTTGTGGGTGTAACCCCGGCCATGCCTTCTGGTTCATCGATGAATATCATGATGAAGGCCATGCCCGACCGGGCCTTCGATGTGGGCATTGCCGAACAACACGCCGTTACGTTCTCGGCTGGTATGGCCACGCGGGGGCAGGTGGTGTTCTGTAATATTTACTCCACGTTTATGCAGCGTGCCTACGATCAGGTGGTGCACGATGTGTGTATTCAGGAGTTGCCGGTTATTTTCTGCCTCGACCGGGCAGGCTTTGCCGGGGCCGACGGCCCTACGCATCACGGCGCTTACGACATTGCCTACATGCGTTGCGTACCCAACATGATTGTGGCAGCCCCGATGAACGAGCAGGAGCTACGGAACATGATGTTTACGGCCACTTCTGACGAGGTGCAGCAGGGCAAGCGGGCGTTTACGATCCGATACCCACGGGGCGAGGGTGTGATGCCCGCCTGGCGTACTCCACTCGAAAAGCAGGAAATTGGTAAAGGCCGCCTGATTCAGGACGGTGAAGGCGTTGCTATCCTGACGTTGGGTCACATTGGCAATTATGCTGTAGAGGCTTCTGCTAACCTGGCGAAAGAAGGTATTCACCCAGCGCACTTCGATATGCGTTATGTGAAGCCGCTCGACGAGGCTTTGCTCCACCAGATCTTTACTCGTTTCGACCGGGTGTTGACTGTTGAAGATGGCTGTTTGATGGGCGGCTTCGGCTCGGCGGTGCTGGAGTTTATGGCCGAGCACGGGTACTCAGCCCACGTAAAACGGCTCGGTATCCCCGACGCCATTATCGAGCATGGCGAACAGATTGAATTGCACCGCGAGTGTGGCTTCGATCCCGAAGGCATTGCTTCGGCCGTGAAAGAACTTCTGTATGCGGGGAGCAAGATTGTCATTTAGAAAAGTTCTTTTGACAGGATTACAGGATTAAACAGGATTTCCATTCACGCGAAAATCCTGTTTAATCCTGTAATCCTGTCCATTTATGACCCGAATGAAGGTTTTTAAGTTTGGCGGGGCATCCGTTAAAGACGCGGCCGGTGTTCGGAATCTGGCCCATATTCTGCGTACTCAGGCCCAACAGGGGGCTATTGTGGTGGTTTCGGCGATGGGTAAAACCACCAACGCGCTCGAAGAAGTTACCCGCGCCTATGCCGATCATAAAACGGACGAAGCCCTAGCGCGCTGGGCAACGGTGCAGAGCTACCACGAAGCCATTATGCGTGACCTCGCCGGTGCCGACTGGGCACAGACATTCCGGGGGGCTTACGGCACCTTTTTGTGGGTTGATACCGTGCTGCGGCAAAAACCTACCGGCCCGTTCGATCAGATTTATGATCAGATTGTTTCGGTGGGTGAAATCATCTCGACCCAGATTGTGGCGGCTTATTGCGGAGCCATTTGGGCCGATGCTCGCCAACTGGTTTGCACCGACGATACCTTCCGGGAAGGTAAAGTTGACTGGGAGCAGACACAGCGCGCTATCCGGGGGTTTGTGAACAGCTGTGGTGACGGAAGCCTGATTGTGACCCAGGGATTTGTGGGGCAGGCCGCCGGTACAGGCTTGACAACCACGCTGGGCCGTGAGGGGTCGGACTACACGGCGGCTATTTTTGCCTATTGCACCGATGCAGAGAGTGTTACGATCTGGAAAGATGTACCGGGCGTGCTCAATGCCGACCCGAAGTATTTCGACCAAACCGTTTTGCTTACCCAACTGACGTATCAGGATGCCATTGAACTGGCGTATTATGGCGCTACGGTGATTCACCCCAAAACCATTAAGCCGCTGCAGAACAAGGGGATTCCGTTGTACGTACGGTCGTTTTTGCAACCCGAAGCGCCCGGCACCGTCATTAACGCATCGGAAGGGCAACTGACTACCCCCTCGTTTATCTTCAAGGTGAATCAGACGCTCATTTCGCTGCACCCGAAAGACTTCTCGTTTATCGCCGAGGATAACCTGAGCCAGATTTTTGGGCAGTTTGCGGCCGCCGGAATCAAGATAAACCTGATGCAAAACACGGCCATCAGCTTCTCGGTCGTGGTCGATACAAACCCCGACCGGCTACCGGCCCTGCTCGATCTGCTCCGGCAGAATTTCCGGGTTAGCTACAACGAAGGCCTGGAACTGATTACCATTCGCTATTACGATCAGGCCACTATCGACCGGGTGCTGGTCGATAAAAAATTGTTGCTCGAACAAAAAAGCCGCTACACCGTGCAGTTGGTGGTGAAATAACAAAAAAGCCCCTGCCGCGCGGCAGGGGCTTTTTTGTGTCAGAACTTCGGGCAGGCCAACTGCGGGTTTCGGCGTCGGTTGCGGGCTTTCCGATTGCTCTCAATGGGGTCGAAAAGATAGGAGATCGAGATTTCGTGGGAGCCGCCACTCGCAAAACCGAGGGTCGAGATGGTAGCATCGTAGCTGTACCCCACCGAGAATTTATCCTGTCGGAATCCTACCAGAAACGCCATGGCGTCGTGGTTATTAATTCGCTGATCGTATTTCTTGAAGGGTAACCCCCGGTAGTAAGCGCCCACCGTAAGCGGGGAGTAGGTGAAGTAAGCGCCTATATCCAGCTGATCGTACTTACCCTGAAACTTATAGTGAACTACCGGTGAGAAGCTGATTTCGCGCTCGGCCTCGTCGCCCAGACCTGTGAAGCCCATCAGCGGAATCCGCAACCCGGTATGAATGCTGCCTTTAATGGGGAGACGGCTATTGTCGCCCGCAAAGAATCCCTGACTCGGGCGGTTGATGTGGTGAGCCGACACGCCGAGCCAAACCCAGTCGGAGTAGTATAAGGCCCCGGTCGAGAAATCGACGTACTTGTTGGGCCGGGCCGAAGCAATCAGGCCGGCATCGGCGCTGGTACTGCCATCAATGAACCCACGGTTACTGAATTGGTCGCCGAAGGTAAGACCAAAATACCCTACATTGCGGTTGACGTACGATGCCTGTAAGCCCAATCGCACAGCCGAAACCTCGTTGATTTGAACCTGATACGCGTATTGCCCGGCAATCTCGGTTGAGCGAATCTGTCCCTGTCCCTGATTATCGCTGATCAGCATTAGCCCCACACCGCTGTTAAACCGATCGATGTAATGATCAACGCCAACCATCGATGTTACGTAGTTTGCAACGGATGGCCACTGATTGCGGTAATTAGCCGTTACACGGGGAGCCAGAGCCGAACCGGCAAAAGCGGGGTTTAAGTACAGCGGGGCCGCGTAGAACTGCGTGAATTGGGGATCTTGCGCCGAACCGAGCTGGCTCAGAAGCAGGATAAACCCCAACAAAAGGAAACGTTTGGTCATAATGGTCATGGTCAGCGCAAAAAGCTTGCCGTTTCAATTAAACGCTAACTAATTAGCGCAAATTGCCCGCACCAATTTGGGAATGTTTATAAAATTACGCCTTTTTTGGGCGCGCTGTGGCGGCAACGATGAGATAAAATTTTGCGGCCTGGTTTTCGTTAAATTTAACGAACGGCCGCTGCATTAGTTATGGGAGAGGTGGTAGTATAGGTTTAGAGGATGACAGGTTATTTATGCGCTACGCGTTTACATATTTTCGGTTTTTTGGCGTCTTGCTCTGTTTGCTGGGACTGAGCAGTTTGTGGCCTGTGTTGGGGCAGATAGCCCCACCCACATCGTCGACGGGAACCGGCAACGGATTACCGTCGGGCATCAGCATTCGGCGTCCGTGCGTGCAAACCGAAATTGGGTCGGGAGATAGCCAGTGCAAGGGCGAACCTACCACCTTTCGGGATGCTACGCCGGGCGTGGCTTCGTGGAAATGGGAGTTTGATAGTGCTCCCATCAGCGGCACGGCCACACCCGGCGCGTCGACCTCGACTACGTCGTACAGTGTGGTGCAATACGGGTATTCATCGCAAGGCTTAAAAACGGTTACCGTCACGCGTACCTTTTCGAACAGTGCCCTGCCCGCCCAGACAGAAACGTTTCAGATTAATGTTGGAACTGCCCCACGTGAATTTCAGAACTGGCGTACCGATACGACCATTTGCAAAGGGCAGGTGCTAACCTTAGACCCATACCCCAGCGGAGCCCCTTCGGGTGTAACGTATGAGTGGGCCCCTAAAGGCGAAATTACCCAAACCATTAGTGTGACGGGCTCTGGTTGCTACTCGGTTGAAGTAACCAATGCATTTGGTTGTACAACCGAAAACCGGATTCAGGTGCAGGTTTGCCCTGAGCAGGCTGGTTCGCCCGGTGCCAAGTGGTATTTTGGTAACAACGCCGGTCTTGATTTTGCCGGGGGCGGCTCGCCTTCACCCATCGACGACGGTAAGCTCAGTACCATCGAGGGGGCCTCGTCTATTTCAGATGACAAAGGCAACGTTTTGTTCTATACCGATGGCGTGAAAGTGTATGATGCGGATGGCAACGTGATGGGCGCGGTGCAATACGATGCCAACGGTAAACTGGTGGTTGACCCCACGACCTCGAAGCCGGTTATCACCACCGCGGTGGCATCGCTGGGTGGTAGCCAGATTTCGACCCAATCGGCTCTGATTGTGCCGAAGGGTACGTGCCGAGGCTGCGAGTACCAGTATTATGTGTACACCACCGCCGAGATCAACGGTACCCGGCAGCTTACGTACAGCATTGTCGATATGCGGAAAAACGATGGCAAAGGGGCCATTGTTGAAACCAATCTGCCCGTAGCAGGCTCATCGACCACCGCGCTCAGTACCGAACGCTCGGCTGGGGTAAAAAATGAGCAAGACTCAACCTATTGGGTAATTACCCGCGATTTTGGTGGTAATACGTTCCGAATTACGCACATCACCCGGAATGCGGTTCCTGAGCAGAAAACGGTGGTAATCACCCAAAGCCGGTCGCAGACACTGGCTGCTCAGGGCGAAGGTTACATCAAAATAGGCCCGGCTCCGCAGAGCACCACGGCAACCTCGGCCACGGGGACGTCGGGCACGGCCACTAACCCCGGCAGTAATACGACCGATGGGGTCGTGCGTCCGGTGGCCATGATTGTACCGGGCGTACCCGGCTCCAACACGGCCATTGCCAACAACATTGTGGAGCTGTATAAATTCAATGATGAAACAGGTACGCTCGAATACGACCGAACAATAGACCTGGGGCCGGCCCCACCCAGTGCGTACGGGGTGGAGTTTTCGCCCGATGGAAGAAGTCTGTACGTGACCCTGAAAGGCGATCCCACGAGTGGCACAGCGGTATCGTCGTACCTGCTCCGTTACGATCTGACCATTACCGACCCCGATCAGCTCACGGCCGCCCGATCCGAAGTCGCTACGAGTACCACCCAGCAGTTTGGGGCCTTACAGATTGGCCCCGATGGTCGGATTTATATGTCGATACCCGGCCAGTCGGAGTTGGGCGTTATCGAAAACCCCAACGCCAGCCTGCTCGATACCCTCCGGTTCAACCCACGGGGACAGTCGCTGGGTAGTAAAACCGGTCAGCTGGGGCTTCCCAACCAGATTGCCAACTTTAATCAGCCACCGTCGAACGGGGCAGGTCTGAGCCACGAAGGCGAGTGTATCGGCGACACAACCCAGTTTACCATTGGGCCATACTGCCCCGACCTGAAAGAACGATACACGATTAATTTTGGCGATGGGTCGGCACCTTACTCCGGTACGGCCACCCAGGCCTCGCACCGCTACACCCGACCGGGTAGTTACACGGCCACGCTAACCGTTGAAACGTTTCAGAAAGGTCCCAATAATTCCTTCGGTCCCAGTTGTACCGTAGTTACGGCTACCGATGTGGTCAATATTGCCTCTGTTCCGCAGAGTATTACCCTGAATGATCAGTTTGTGTGTCGGATGCCGATGTCGACAACCCTGTCGATTGATGTGCAGGCCCAGAATTACGCCTGGGTGTATGCTAATAAGATTATTGGCCGGGGAAAAACGTTTGAAGCCACCCGAAACGGTACGTACATAGCTTTTGCGTTTAATGAAAACCCTGAATGCTTTGTCCGCGATGACGCCAATGTACTCTTCACCCGGCCCAACGAACCGTTTACGCTGGCATCTGATCCTGTGCTCTGTCAGGGTAGCAGTACTACTGTAGGCTTTGCCGCTATTGCCCCCTCGTACAATTCGTTTAATTGGAGCAATGGTCAAACTACCAAAGCGGCAACGGTTAATGCGGCCGGTGTATACTCGGTAACGGCTACCTACCGAAATCCCAACTCACTGCCGAATGCGGCTGATTTGTGTACCAATACGGCATCGGTGACGGTTACTGAGCGCCAAAATCCACGGCTGACAGCCTCAACCGTTAACCCCAGCAGCTGTACCATTCTGAACGGCAGCATTCTGGTATCGCCCCAAAGCTCGGGTACGTTTACGTATGCCTGGACAGGGAACAACCAGCCGCTGCTAACCACCGGCAACTCATTGTCGGCGCTGGGCGAGGGTACGTACACCGTTCGGGTTACCGATCAGTTATCATGTTCCTCGCTTTCCAATTACACGTTGCGGTCGCCAGTTAATACGCTGGCCATAACCCCCGTTCCGCGCGATCAGCTTTGTTCAAGGCCGGGCAGTGGTACTGTGAGCCTGAATGCAACGGGCGGTACTCCCGCTTTGTACGTTTGGCGCGATGGAGCCAACGCCATTGTGGGCAATGCCTCCGTGCTGACCGGTATCAACAGCGGTACGTACACGGTGCAGGTGAGCGACGTAAACGGGTGTAGTGCTACAGCCTCCACGCGGGTTGGCCTCGACCCTACGGGCTTTGCTGACCTGGGTCCCCCGCAAGACAAATGTGCCGGTGACCTGGCTCTGTTGCAACCCGTCAGCGCAACTCTGGCCAACAACCAATATCAGTGGAGCAATGGCCTCACTACGCCAACCATCAGCGTTACGGCACCCGGCACGTACTCGGTCCGGGTGAGTAACCCCAACGGGTGTACCGGTACGGCAAGTGTACAGATCACCGACCGGCCCGCGCCTGCCATTCAGCTGGCTCCGCAGTACCGGTTCTGTGTGGGCGACGGCGGATCGACTACGCTGGTGGCCGGTGGTCCCGCGAGTGCTTCGTTTGTGTGGGGCGGTGGCGGTGGGCCGGGCCGCCTATTGCGCGTAAGTGCAGTAGGCCGGTACACCGTACAGGCTACCGATCCATCGGGTTGTACGGCCGTAGCGTCGACGCAGGTCGTCGATTACTGTGAGCCTAGGGTTTTCACGCCCGAAGCGTTTACGCCCAATGGCGACGGTTTAAATGACCAATTTGACGTGTACAGTGCCTACACCACCGGGTTTGAAATCAAAATATTCAACCGGTGGGGGGAGGTAGTCTTTGCCAGCGATAATCCTGAAATCAGGTGGGACGGTACCTATCGGGGTGAGGTGTATCCGCCCATGATGTACGCCTATGTGATTACGTACGGCAGCCAGTACGACCCCCAATTGCCGCGTGTAGTCCGGCGCGGGTCCGTGCTGCTGATTCGGTAAAAAAACCGTTGTTGTCGGCTGTATTCGGGCCATTAACACGCCCGTTTCTCCCGAAAATTTCGTAAATTTGAAGAGGTAGCCTCAACGGTTGCCTCTTCTTTTTTTGCTATGCGGAAAGACTTTTTAAGCGGAACAACCGACGGAATGACCGCCACTGATAAAGAGATCGAACGGGCACTCCGGCCGTTGTCTTTTGGTGATTTTACGGGGCAGGCCAAGGTGCTGGCCAATCTCTCGGTGTTTGTGCAGGCGGCTAAGCAACGGGGCGATGCCCTCGACCATGTGCTGCTCCACGGCCCTCCGGGCTTGGGCAAAACCACCCTGTCGCACATTGTGGCCAATGAGTTGGAGGCCAATATTAAAATGACGTCGGGCCCCGTACTCGACAAGCCGAGCGACCTGGCGGGCCTGCTCACCAATTTACAGCCCAACGACGTACTCTTCATCGACGAGATTCACCGACTCAATCCCATTGTGGAAGAGTATCTGTACTCGGCGATGGAAGATTACAAAATTGACATCATGCTCGACTCGGGCCCGAATGCCCGTACCGTGCAGATCAAGCTCAACCCGTTTACGCTTATCGGAGCCACCACCCGGGCCGGTATGCTGACGTCGCCCCTGCGGGCTCGCTTCGGAATTAGCTGCCGCCTGGAGTATTACGACGCCAAGCTGCTGACCTCTATTGTACAGCGCTCGTCGGCTATTTTAGGGACGCCCATCAACGAGCAGGGGGCATTTGAGATTGCCCGCCGGAGCCGGGGTACCCCACGGATTGCCAACAACCTGCTGCGTCGTACCCGCGATTTTGCGCAGGTGAAAGGCAATGGTACTATTACGGTCGATATTGCCGAGATGGCCCTGAGTGCGCTCGACGTGGACCACAACGGTCTCGACGATATGGATAACCGTATTCTGTCGACTATTATCGATAAGTTCAAGGGCGGCCCCGTTGGGCTCACCACGATTGCCACCGCCTGTGGCGAAGAGTCAGAAACGATCGAGGAGGTGTACGAGCCATTCCTGATTCAGGAGGGGTATCTGAAGCGGACTTCCCGCGGGCGCGAAGCCACCGAGAAAGCGTACATCCACCTTGGGGTAGTACCGACGTATAAAACAGGTGAGTTATTTGGGTAAGCCGCTGGACACTTTCTGAAACGAAAAAGCCCTTCCAGAAGACTCTGGAAGGGCTTTTTGCGTAGCTAACGTATTAGCTCAATACTTTGCTTTTGTAGATGCAGGTAATTACTTCTGACATGGCGTTGTCTACCAGAAAGTAGTAGATGTTTTTGCCACTGCGCCGGATATCCAGGATTCCTTTGTCGCGCATGTTGATCAGGTGGTGTGAGATCAGAGACTGCTCAGCGTTCAGGTTTTTGTAGATAGTTGAAACGTTCAACTCACGGTGCTCATCCAGCATTTGGATGATCTTAATTCGCAAGGGGTGCGCGACCGCCTTCAGCACGTAGGCTGCTCGCTCTACACGCTTTTCATCTTCCATGTTATTCGTGGTTATCATATGGGGTTATTAAAAAGTACTGCACTAATGCCACTAAAATTAAGCAAAGATCAGTTACTAAACAACTTATAAGCAACTGATCATAAAGGATTTTTATTGTTTGGTCTAAGTAATTTTGCGGTAAGTTAAAATTCTAAGCATGTTACTCAATGGTAACATCTGTAAATTTTGTAAATAAACCGTTTACCAAGACTCTTTGCTTTAGAACACGTAATGATACCATAACTGTTCCGGTTATTTGTTGGACGGAAATATGTTCACGAAGTAACATAACGGAATAGAAAATATTAACAATTGTTCCTATGCTATCTGTTAATAGGTAGCTAAAATATAAAACCGCCCGGCTGACCGTAAAAATTGCCAATTAGTTGCGTACTCGTTTGTGAGAAATGAGCCTTTGCAAAAAGAAAGTTCTGCAAAGAAAAGATGCCGGGTAGGTATGAAAAATACCCTTTTCGGGGGATTGTGTCCCTTAGTTCTCCGGGCGACCTTTGGCGTTGCCAACTGGCTTTCCGATTATATCACACCTACTAAAGGTTTTACGGCTGAATATGCACAAAAAAGCCCCTCTCCGTGCTTAGAGCGGAGAGAGGCTAAAAGGATTAACTCAACTAACTTCTGAGGCTTACTTCTGCCGGAAGAAAATCGTGATCGGGACCCCATCGAACCCGAAATGCTCGCGGAGTTTGTTTTCCAGATAGCGTTCGTACGGTTCTTTGATGTACTGAGGCAGGTTACAGAAAAAGACAAACGTAGGCGAAGGGGTAGGCAACTGAATCATGTACTTGATCTTAATGTGCTTACCCTTTGTAGCCGGAGGAGGGTACTTTTCAATCTCAGGCTGCATCACCTCGTTCAGTTTCGAAGTGGTGATTTTCTTGTGCTTGTTTTCGTACACCTCCATCGCTTTTTCCATGACCTGAAAAATGCGTTGCTTCTCGTGTACCGACGCAAACAGAATTGGCAGGTAGTCAATCGGAGCCAGCCGCCGAACCATCTCCTTACGCCAGATGTCGGCTGTTTTGTGGTCTTTTTCGACCGCATCCCATTTGTTCACCATCAGCACCACGCCTTTTTTGGCTTTCACGGCCTGCCCAATAATGTTCAGGTCCTGCGCTTCGAGGCCACGTGTAGCGTCGAGCATGGCAATACAGATATCGGAGGCCTCCATGGCTTTGAGCGTCCGCAAAATCGAATAAAACTCGATGTTGTCGTTGACGCGCGCTTTCCGGCGCAGACCGGCCGTATCGGTCAGAATAAAATCTTTGCCGAAGGCTTTGTAGCGGGTGTCGATGGCATCACGGGTGGTGCCGGCAATATCAGTCACGATACTACGCTCCTTGCCCAGCAGTACATTCAGAAACGACGACTTACCTACGTTGGGCCGACCAATGATGGCGATCCGGGGAACACCCGCGTTGGGATCTTCGGGATCTTCGGTCTGGAAATGTTTAATCACCTCGTCGAGCAGGTCGCCGGTACCGGTGCCGGTTTGCGACGAGATCGGGTAAGGGTCGCCGAGGCCCAGGGCGTAAAACTCGGCCGAAGCCTGCATCCGGTCGGCGGTTTCAGCCTTGTTGGCCACCACAAATACGGGCTTCTTGGAGCGCCGGAGAATGTTGGCAAAATCCTGATCGAGCCCGGTCAGGCCCGTCATCGAATCCACCATGAACAGAACAACCGTAGCCTCTTCAATCGCAATTTCGACCTGCTCCCGGATTGCACCTTCGAACACATCTTCGGAGCCCACCACGTAGCCGCCCGTATCGATCACGGTAAACCGTTTGTCGGTCCACTCGGCGTAGCCGTAATGCCGGTCGCGGGTTACGCCCGGCTGATTGTCCATAATAGCCTGCCGCTGCTCGGTCAGGCGGTTAAAAAACGTTGATTTACCCACGTTTGGGCGACCAACTATTGCAACAATGTTTGCCATTTTAGTAAAGGAAGGGAGAAGGGAAAAAGGAAAAAGGAACAATGTGAAGCCTAAACCACCTTTCTTCCTTTTGCCTTTCTCCTTTCTCCTTTTTATTCATCATACCCAAACCGCTTGAGCATACGCTCTTTGTTGCGCCAGTCGGGTTCTACCTTGATGAATGTTTCGAGAAATACCTTTTTGTTGAAAAACTGTTCGAGTTCTTCGCGGGCCATAATGCCCGTTTTCTTGATCATCTTACCGCCTTCGCCCAGCAGAATAGCCCGTTGGGTGGGCCGCTCAACCAGAATTTCGGCAGAAATCACAATCATGTCGTCGCGCTCTTTGAAACCGGTAATGACCACTTCCGAGCTGTACGGCACTTCTTTCTTGTAATTGAGGAAAATCTTTTCCCGGATGATCTCCGAAGCGAAAAAACGCTCGGGCTTGTCGGTTAGTTCGTCCTGCGGGAAATAGGGCGGGTGGTGCGGCAACCGGCTGATGATCCCGTCGAAGAGTTTATCAATGTTGACGGCGTTGAGGGCCGAGATCGGTAGCACCTCGGCTGCCTGAAAATGCTCCTGCCAGTAGGCAAGTTTTTCTTCGACCTGCTCAGGGGTAGCCAGGTCAATTTTGTTGACCAGCAGAATAACCGGAGCTTCGGCATGTTGCAACCGGCGTAGTACGTCGTCTTCGTCGTGCTTCTCGAAAATATCCGTCACGAATAAAATCACATCGGCATCTTCGAGCGAACCGCGCACGAAGCCCATCATGGACTCATGCAGTTTATACAGCGGCTTAATGATGCCGGGCGTATCGGAATACACCAGCTGAAACGGTTCGTCGTTGTGGGTTCCGTTCAGAATTCCCATGATCCGGTGGCGGGTGGTTTGGGCTTTCGAGGTGATAATCGAGAGCCGTTCGCCCACAAGCTGATTCATGAGCGTCGATTTGCCCACGTTGGGTTTGCCCACAATACTCACAAAACCGGCGCGGCCGGGGTACTCGGTAGCGGGGGTAGTGGAGATTGGCGCAAGCGCATCATCAGACAATGTATCGTCAGGAGCGGCAGAATCGAGCGACTCAGAAGTGGGGGCCGACGTGCCCGATGGCGTATTGTCGGCATGTGCGGGGTCGGGCGAGCCGTTGCTCGCCAAATTTTTTTTGTTTTTAGGTGATCCCATATAGTGTTGAGAACCAATGGCTACAGAAAAAAAGTCCCCTCCGGCAGAACAATATGCGGAGGGGCTTCGTTATTTTTTTACAAAGGTAGTTTGATTTTCTCGAAAGACCTACTACTTTTGTACTCCCAACAGCGCGGGATGGAGCAGTTGGTAGCTCGTTGGGCTCATAACCCAAAGGTCGCTGGTTCGAGTCCAGCTCCCGCTACTAAGCAGACGCCTAACTTCTTTTCAGAAAGAAAGTTAGGCGTTTTTGTTTTGACGTTGTCCTCTCAAGATGATGTCCAAATTCAAAAAGGAATTCGCTTCGTAACACATTTAGATTGTAATGTGCAGTGAGCTACTTTTCCTTTTAATGCATGCATTTTAAGAACACGTAGTTTAATTTTCAGGCAATAGGTGGTTATGCAGAGCCAGGAATATATATATCAATCTGTTAAAGGAGTAGGGAAGTCTGAGAACCAAGATAACTCTCTAATTATTGAGGAACGCGACTTCAACCTATTCGCTGTTTTTGATGGGGTAAGCAGTGCTGTTAATAGTAAGAAAGGAACAGATTTAGCAAAGGAATACATCACGTCTCACTATAGAAAATTTGTCAATGAAGATGCCGTGGATTTGTGTAGATTAATGTATTCATGTAACGAGTATATGTTAGCATCGAATATTCCTTCGGTGTACACTACTTACTGTATTGCAGTGATTTATAAAGACGGGAGCGGGCATTCCTACTTTTCTACAATGGGAGATACCAGATTGTATATAATAACAAATCAGTATATAAATCAAGTTAGTAAAGATGATACGATTCATCCCAATAGTAATACAATTATGAAATGCTTGGGGATGAATTATCTAGACAGTAAAGATTTCACTCAAGACTATTTTATAAGGGAAAACCAGTTTGTTCTTTTGTGTTCAGATGGATTCTACTCTTTTCTTGAAGGAGACAGAATGACATTTTTCGATTATTTCAATCGGAAAACATTAAAGTCGATCCAGATCAATATTAATTCTTGCATAAAAAATAATCTTGATGATTCAACGTATATTTTCATCCGATGAATTTTTTAAGACTGAAAAAGACTTAGTTCAAGTACTAAAGCTAAATTGTAGTGCCATATGTGATTGGTGTATCTCTAAAACAGAGACTTACATATCAGAAGAGGTCGATTTAGGATTTGGCGTAGCAGATCTGGTAATATCAAGAATCGATACTACAAATATTAATAGAATTATCCTTAACAGTACTGATATAGCATTATATTATGCTATTAAAGATAGTGAAGGATTATCATTTGATGTGTTGCAAAATGCCATGCAAATCAGTAAATCAAATCTACAAAAGTCCGTTACTAAATTGATTGGAAACGATATTGTCTACGAAGTGGGTGATATTTTTTACTTAAAAAAAGACTATAATCAAATCACGAAGAAGAGTATTGCAATTGAAGCTAAGTTGAAGAACTGGCGACGAGCTTTAGTACAAGCTTATCGCTACAGATGGTTTGCATCCGAATCATATGTAGTGATGGATCGCTTGCATATAAATGCTGCGATCAAAAGTATAAGCGAATTTGAAAAGTTCAACATTGGCTTAGCTGAAATAGATACATGTGGAAGGGTCATAACACATTTCAGGCCTTATGAAGAAAGGCCTATCAATCACAAAATGGCAATGTTATTGAATGAAAAGATCAAAGAACACTTACTTAGTTCTGAGGTGTGATTGCCATGTCCTCAAATGATAATTTTTATTTTCATCCTCCAAAAAAACTTTTTTATCCTCAAGAGCTTCGTAGTTAGCAATGGCTGATTCAATTATTGACAATACATAATTTTTTCTGTTTTCGAGATCGCTGATAGAAGATATATTTTGTAAGAGCCTTGTGACAGCAACCATGTAATTTTTGTGTACATCAGGCTTCTGATTACTCCATTGAAAAAGAGGCTCCAAAATTGCATCAGAGAAAATATTCTTATCATTTTTTATTATTTCTAGACCTTTCTGAGCTCTAATTAAGTCTATAACTTGCGCTCTTACCACATTCAAGAGTTTTTCTGAAAAGTACCACCCCTTCGATGGACCTCCATCTTCATTTTGAGTAAATCTTCTAATATTGAAGTTCCTTAAGTTTTCAAAAGATGCGATTGTTATGTAATCGATATCTGTTGAAGCCAAAAAAATAATGGCGTCCCAGTTTGCATATGCATATATAGTTGTGAAATTCTGTTTTTTCAAAACTTCAAATACCCTTGATAGATTCCTGAGATATTTGTAATCAACACTTAGTTTCCTCCTATTCTCTGGTTTAGATTCGCATACAATGTAATACCCATCAAAGGCTATATCTATGTCGGTCAAAGAAATGAGAATATTCTCTATTTTGTCATTATCAATAATTGTGTGATTTGATAATGGAATACTCATGTAGTATCTAATACCTTCATGTTTATTTTGGGCAACCCACTTATTTATTTGCCGTATTATTACTAATAATTTATTTATGTCGTCATTCTCATAATAGTTAGGTATTATTATATTGGTCAAGCCCAATTCTAACTGGAAATTTATTCCACGAATAATTGAGTCGATTAAGTACACATTGGTGATTGAATCATCATTGAGATTGTTCGCAGGGTGAAAAGAGTAGTGTGAAAACTTCCCTCTATCAATGCTCCCTGATTCTTTCTTGCCAAAGTACTGTAAATCAATAAATGACTTACTTAAAATTTCACTTGTACTGTAATGGTGGATCTTCTTTTGAGTAAAGTATTCTGGCGGAAAACTGTAAGCACAAAATACAAACCCTTCGCCGATGCCATTTTTGTAATGAGCATCAACATTCCAATTGGAACAATGTCCTAGTAAATGTAGGATCTTCATACTAAAGTAATTTTATCAAGTCATTAATTGCTCGCGGCCTCTCAGATACACTAAATTTCATTGCTTCCCTACAAAACTCATGCAGTGTAAAAGCGGAATTGTATGTAAAGCTTTCATCATTATTCTGGAACTTGGTACTGATTTCATTGTGCGAGTTTCCAAATGGTAGTTGACCATGATACAAATAGTATGCAAGTGTCCCTAAGCTAAAAAAATCTGTTCTGTAAGATATCTTAAACTTATCACCAGCGTATTGTTCGGGGCTAGCGAAGCGCCAACTCATAGGCTGAAAGCCAGTTCCTGTCAAAGTTGCTCCGTCTAGATCCCGTGCAATTCCAAAATCAATAATTACAGGTTTTCCGTTTTCTCTAATTATTATATTTTCTGGCTTTATATCTCTGTGAACAAGTTTTTGCTCCCAGATAGGAGTCATGACTTCAAAGATATCTTTGAGCAACTGCGTGATTAGTGGTGATTGACCGATAAATCTATTTTCTATATCACACAAAGTATCCCCTTCTATAAACTCTTCAAAAATAAAACAGCATCCGTTAAAGTTTTCAACTGATATTATCTGAGGTATGCTATCAAGATGCTTAAACTTATCATAAATTTCTAACTCTCTATCTAATCGATCATTATATCCATTTTGAAACAATTTTAAAACTTGTTTTTTACCGTCTCTTACCGGGAAAAAAACTGTTTTTTGTCCTCCCTGTTTGACGTTTGCATGGAAACCTGAAATATTATAATGGTCTAAAAGTTGCTGACTTATGGTTTGGGAAATCATTTTACATCAATGATAATCTACGTATGATCAAATTCGCCCTTAATATAAATGAATTTTTATTATTGTTTACAATGGGACTTAGGTGTTTAAGTGTGAATACTTAATCTATTTGGTATTAGTGGCCTCTTTTGTTTTCTCGATAGTTAAGAAAGGCACCCGGAAACCCGGATGCCTTTTTTACTGTTCGGCTGCTTTCACCCACACTTCCATCGTATTCAGCAGCATCGGGCCGAACTGCGTGGTGAAGGCCACATCGGCGGCATCGCGGCCGTAGGCTACCGTTACGCGGTTGCCTTTTGGTTCGGTTTGGGTGGCGTCGAAGGTGTACCAACGCCCATCAATATAGGCTTCGAACCAGGCGTGCAGATCCATCGGCTTCAGCTCGTGCAGATACCCGACAACCATGCGGGCGGGTATATTGAGGCTGCGGCACAGGGCCATGCCCAAATGGGTGAAGTCGCGGCAAACGCCCACCCGGTGCGCGGCCGTATCGATAGCCGAGGTGCTGGCGTCGCTGGTGCCGTATTCGTAGCGGATGTTCTGGTTAATCCAGCGTCGGATAGCCTCGGCCTGATCGTAGCCCGGCGTTTCGACGGTGGCCGTAATGTCGGCGGCCAACTCGCCTAACTGATCGGACTGGCAGTAGCGGCTGGGCAACAAAAAATGCAGTACATCGTCGGGCAGGTCCTCAATCGGGACAAACGGAGCCCCGTGTGCTACGTCGATGGTATCGTTGGTTTGGACGGTAGCGGCTGTTCGGACGCTGAACGGCCCGGCGGGGGCTACCAGCCGCTGACACAGGTTACCGTACCGGTCGGTAAACTCGGTAACGGGCACATGGGGCATAATTTCGTACTCTTCCGAAATAATCCACTGCCCACTGCCCGAGCGGGGGCGGAGCATAAAAATAACGGGTGTATTATCCTGCGCTTCGAACTGAAGCGTACAGCCTACGTGAAGGTGCATGGTGGTGTTTGTCAGATGTACCCGGTGGGCCTTCACCCAGCCGGTGTATAGCCGTTCAACTCATTTCTTTCCGATAAGTTCGACCAATTGAGCGCTGAGTCGGTCGACCTGAATAGCGCTGTTCGACAACACCACAACCCCCGTGCGACCGGCCGGGTCGAAGCCCACAAAACTACTGAAGCCACCCGTGCCGCCGTTGTGATAAAACCAGCCCTCCGGGTCGCTGAACCAGCCGAGGCCGATTCGTCGCTTCGGCTCGGTGTAGGTAGGGGTGTGGGTGAGCGAAATAGCCTTCTTGAGTGGTTTTGGTGCGTCGCCCAGCTGTGCTTTTACGTAGCGGAGCAGATCGGTGACGTTGGAACGGAGGGCCCCGGCCCCAGCCAGTGCGTCGAACTCCCACGTCGATACCGGATTTTGCCGGAGGTCGTGGCCCTGCACAAACAGGGGCTTTTGGGTTTCAGTAATGGTTTGTACAGTGCTTGTCATGCCCAGCGGGCGGGTAATGCGCTCGCTTACCAGCGTCTCGTACGATTGACCCGTTTGTCGTTCGAGCAGGGTGCCCAGCAGCCCGACGCCCAAATTGGAGTAGGCGAGCGTTTGGCCGGGAACGGTGAGCAGGCTCATTTGCTTCAGGGCTGCAAACAAGGCCCGGCGGTCGTAGGCTTTGTAGGGGTTGACAGGGTTTGCCAGCAGCAGGTTGGCCGGTAGTCGGGGCAGGCCCGACGTATGGTTGCTCAGGCTCAGGAGTGTTACGGGTTTGCCGTCTTTCTGCAAGGCCGGAATCGAGTCGGGCAGGTATCGGTTGACCGGGTCGGTGAGTTTTAGTTTACCGCGTTGTACCAGATCGGCCAGGAGGGTAGCCGTAAATGTTTTGCTAACCGACCCAATCTCAAACAGGTGGCTGGCGGTCGGTACCGTTTGGTTGCCCCTGCTGGTTTCACCGTAGCCGTACACAAACAGGCTGTCGTTGCGGAGCAGGCCAATACTCAGACCCACGCCTTTGTTCTGGGCAAAAAAGAGCCGACACAGTGAATCGACGCGTATATCGAGCCCGCTCTGTAGCGGGTTGTTGTTCGTAACCGTCGGCAACTCCGTGGGAGGGTCGGGTTCGTAGGCCCGAAACAGAAAGGTTTGGATACGCCCCGTTTTGTCCTGGCTGAGGTAAAAATCCATTGGCGCATTGGCAAACACGGCCGCGTATCGAATGGCGTCGCCCTTAAACTGCCGGAACGTATTCCGTTTCCATTCGCCCAGTTGTGCGCTCAGACCCATTGAGATGGTCCGAAACTGTTCGCGTGAGATCTCCCGCCTGAAATCGTCGCCCATGAGTGCGTACAGCGAATCGGGTTGCCGGGCGTTGAGGTAAAGCCGGGCCTTTTGAGCCAGTGAATCGAGGGCAAACCGGTTTTGGGCGGTGCAAAGGCCCGGCAACATCAGAAGGAAAAGAAGCAGACGACGGCGCATAACGAGTTGTTTGGATGAAGATACGCCGAGCCTTCGGGGTGTTCAACCCGGTCAACGGCGAGTGGTGCCGTACGCGGACAAACGGTAATCGGGATCACGCCTGACCGGGTCACGCCTGACCGGGTCACGCCTGACCCGGCCGCCAGGTGAGGGTGGAGCGGCCCAGATCGCGAAAACCCGACTGCTCGTACAAGCGTTTGGCGCGGCCGTTGTACGACTCGGTTTGGAGGTGAATAGCCACCAGTTCGAGTTCGGGAGCCAGGTGCTGAATCTGCGCCAGTGCCGACCGACCCAGTCCCCCGCTGCGGTATGGTTCGGTGATGTACAGTTCATCAACAAAGGCGTCGCGACCGAGAAACTCAAATGTAAACCCGTAAGTAAGGGCCAGGTACCCCGCGTTGTGGCCCTCGTGCTGAATAAGCCACAGCGACCCCAGATGCGGGGTGTTCAGAAAAAGCTCTACCAGGGCGCGGTGGGTAGTTGCCTCGTAGGGGTAGCCAAAATGGGTGTAGAAGCCTTCGATCAAAGGCATAAGTTGCTCGAGGTGGGCCGGGGTGGCCCGCACAAGTGTCGACATGATGTGAGGTAATGTAAACCCCGTCAGGGCATCGCGCGGAGTTGGTTTGGTGCTCCGGCAACGCCTTGATGGGGCGTTTCTAATCAAAGAGTAACGGGTTGGCGTTTATTTGCCGCCTTCTTCCTGTTCTTCGCGCCAGGCCTCAAACTCATCGGGTGAGGCAAAGGTGACGGGTCGGCGCGACCGGCGTTCGGGCGCTTTTATGTCCAGATCGTGCGTTATGGTGGTGCCGTTTTGCGTCAGGCTCAACTTGTACTTGCCGGGGCGGATGTACAGGTTTTTGTCGTCGGCCGGGGTCAGCTCCACGGGTTTATCGTCTTTCTTGCGGGTGTCGTTGAGGTACTTTTCATAAGCCTCACGAGCGCCTGCATCAATGGTGTAATTGTATGTCAGGTAGTTAAGTCCCGCTTCGGTGGTGTCGGTGAGCGTTTTCAGCACCAGCCCTTTGTCGGTTGTAATTTTAACTACTGTTTGCCCGGCCTGTTTGGCGTAATACGTCATGGGATACGCGTAGGTCGGAGCCTCATCGTACTTGTTGAAAATCCGGCCCCAGCCGGGGTTAGCCGTAATAGGTTTCAGGGCAAACAGGTGCAGGGGCTTCGTCACCAACGAATCGACCATCTGTTGCAGCGGTTCGATGTTGGCCGTATAAATCGACCGGCCGTGGGTGCCTACCACTAACTCCCCGTCGCGCGGGTGAATCACCAGGTCATGAACCGATACGGCGGGCAACGTAGCGGAGCTGGCCCGGACGAAGTTCTGCCCCCCATCGAGGCTGATGTACAGCCCGTGGTCGGTGCCAACGTAGAGCAGTTTCGGGTTTTTGGGGTCTTCGCGCACTACGTTGACGGGCTCCTGTGGCAGGCTGCCGGCAAGCGATTGCCAGGTCTGACCGTAGTCTTTCGAAACAAACACATACGGCCGGAAATGATCGTCGCGGTAGCCATTAAGCGACACGTACACGGTGCCTTCCTGATGCGCCGAGGCCGATACCTGACTTACCCACAGCCCCTGCGGTAGTCCCGCCGAAACGTCGGTCCAGGTATAGCCACCATCGCGCGAAACGTGCACCCGGCCGTCGTCGCTGCCGGTGTAGAGCAACCCAAATTTCAGGGGCGACTCGTCGATGGTCGTCAGCGTCCCGAAGGTTACATCGCCCGGTTTGGGGCCGTGGGTGAGGTCGCCCGAAAGGGTTTTGAACTCGTCGCCCCGGTTCAGGCTCCGGTGGAATCGGTTGGAGCCGAAGTAGATCACGTCCTGATTATGGCGCGAGATCAGAATGGGGGCTTCCCAGTTCCAGCGCAGCCGGGCCTCGCCTACTTCGGTAGGTACCACGAGCCGCTTCATCTCGCCGGTATTGCGGTTGATGCGGAAATAGTTGCCAAACTGGAAACCCGTGTACACGGTGCTGTTGTCGCGCCAGTCGACCTGTACCTGCATACCATCACCCCCGAGTAGTGATTTGTAGGGGTACTGTCCGCCGTCGTACCAGTTGTAGTCGGCTTTGTAGGTGCTGGGGCCGGTCCAGACGCCGTTGTCCTGTAAGCCCCCGTAAATGTTGTACGGCTTGGCCATATCAACGGCCACGGCGTAAAACTGCCCTACAGCGGGCGTATTGGCCTTAAACCAGGTTTTGCCGTTGTCGTAGGTGATGTTGATACCCCCGTCGTTGCCCAGAATCATGTGGTTGTTGTTGCGGGGGTTGATCCAGAGCGCGTGGTGGTCGGCGTGCACATTGGCCTGATCCATGCCCCGGTAGGTTTTGCCGCCATCTTCCGACCGGATTACGGGTACCCCGGCAATTACAATTTTGTCGGCATTATCGGGCGCAATCCAGACGTTGCCGAAGTAGTAGCCGTAGGTATTGTACAGACCGTCGAGATAGTCGGCATTGACTTTACGCCAGCTACCACCGCCATCGTCGGAGCGGTACACCTCGGCCCCAATCACCTCGGCATTGATCAGCCGTGAGTTGGCGTCGTCGGTGTATTCCAGAATCGCGATGGGCTTGATTTTGTCGGTCCGCACCAGGTCTTTGAGCAGGCTTGGCGTGTACCGGGTTGGAAAGCTTTGTTCCTCCAGGTATTCGGCAATAAACGCATCTTCGGCTTTCAGGAAGTCTTCTTTCGAGATAACCCGCAGGGCGTCTTTGGTGAGCTTTTTGGTTTGGCTCTCGGCTTTTTTCTCTTTGGCCGGGCGAGGGTTCTGGTTGTCCAGAATCGCGTACAGGGTCTGCGAATTTTTGGGGAAAATGCTCAGGCCAATGCGCCCCGTGTTCTCGTCCTGCGGGAAACCCGATGCGGCTCCCGTGATGAGCTTCCAGGTTTCGCCCCCGTCGGTGCTCTTGTACAGGCCCGATGTTTTGCCGCCCTCTACAAAATTCCAGGCCCGGCGTTCTTTGTGCCACATGGCCGCGTACAGCACCTGCGGATTGGCCGGGTCGGTGTCCACGTCGATGGCCCCGGTCTTATCGTCAATGTACAGGGTTTGCCGCCAGGTTTTGCCGCCGTCGTAGGTTTTGTACAGGCCGCGCTCCTTGTTGGAGGTGTACAGGTGCCCTGCCACGGCCACCCACGCTACGTTGGGGTCGGTGGGGTGCAGTTCAATTTTGCCGATATGGTGCGACTCTTCGAGGCCCGGCAGTAGTTGCCAGGTTTTGCCCCCGTCGAGGCTTTTGTAGCAGCCCACCCCCGAGTACGACGATCGGCTTGAGTTAGCCTCGCCCGTGCCGAGCCAAATGGTGGGTACGGCCGGTTTCCAGTCGACGGCCAATGCCCCGATGGTCATCACGGCCTCGTGCTGAAACAAGGGCTCAAACGAGATTCCGTTATTGATGGTATGCCAAAGACCCCCGCTGGCGTAGGCTACATAAAATTCGTTGGGGTTGGCGGGGTTCACGGCCAAATCGACCACGCGCCCACTCATGACCGTTGGCCCTACCGATTTAAACGGCAGGTTCTGCACGAGTGAGGTGGTGGTACGGGGGCGCAGCCGGTCGGCGGCAGGGGTGGCCGCTATAGCCTGACTCGCCGGGATGGGTGCCGCCCGGCGGACTTTCTTCTGTGCGTAGACGCCTGTGGTGAGCAACAGGGCCGTGGCTGATAGTAAAAGTTTGTTCATGGAGTTACCAAGAGTGTCTGGAACCCACGAAGATAAGATGTATCAGAAAGCGATGAACTTCTGCCTGTACAATTAGGTGTTGGACAACCCGATAGTAGACCGTTTTCTGGCTTGTGAACAGGCAATTCGGGCTTGTTGAAGGGGTATCGCTGAGAAGGATTACAGCAACGTCATCGGATCATCGGCAATGCGGGTGTTGTCGTGCCAGGTATTCATTTCGGCCATGTTTTCGGGGGTAAGTTCAAAATCAAACACGTCGAAGTTATCCCGGATGCGGTCGCGTTTCACCGATTTCGGAATCGTGACGGCTCCGTGTTGCAACGACCAGCGCACCAGCACCTGAAACGTACTTTTGCCGTGTTGCCGGGCAATGGTCTGTAAGCGTGGGTCATCGGCCTTGAGCCCCCGCACGAGCGGAGCGTAGCCTTCAATCTGAATCCCTTTCTGGCGACAGTAGGCCATGGTTTCGGCGGGGTGGCAATACGGGCTTAGCTCAAACTGATTGACGGCCGGGGTGATGTTGGCCACCGTAAACAGCTCCTCCAGATGAGGCACGTAATAATTGGAAACGCCAATCGCCCGCACCCGCTCGTCGGCGTACAGTTTTTCGAGGGCCCGCCAGGTGTCGAGCCGTTTTTCACGGATGGGCCAGTGAATGAGGTACAGGTCAGCGTAGTCGGTGCCGAGTTTGGCCAGGCTCTGGTCGAAAGCCCGAAACGTAGCCTCGTAGCCCATGTCGGTGTTCCAGACTTTGGTGGTGATAAACACCTCCCGGCGGGGAATTCCACTGGCGGCAATGGCTGCGGCTACTTCGCGCTCGTTACCGTATATGCTGGCTGTATCTATGAGCCGACAACCGGCCTCCAGCGCCCATTCAACGGCCTGTTGCACTTCGTTTTGTTGCGAGGGGGCATACACACCGAGGCCCAGCATCGGCATCTCAACGCCGTTGTTGAGGGTAGTTGTCGTCTGAATGGTCATGATGAAAAGGGGAGAGTTTATCATCCAAACGGCCCCACCCGCGTAAAGGTTTGTTTTATAAAAAGTTACATCGTGTTCCAACTGTTTGCGCTGTATACGTATCTTAGTTTAGATCATCTATCCAAACTACACATGAAAAAGCTGATCCTGATAGCCCTCCTGTTTGGCGCGTGGGGGTGCAAGTCAAATGACCCTGATCCACTAATTGTAGGGAATTGGTTGTGGAAAGAATCAAGAGGAGGGTTTGCTGGTCATAGCGTGAAACCTAACCCTGCTGATCGGTTTGTACTTCGATTTAATCGGCAGGGTACGTTCGAATCGTTTCGGAATGATACCCTGACAATGTCAGGTAGTTACATCATCGAAAAGTCGGCGAACACGTACAATGGGCAGGAGACCTCCACCATACGGGTTCTGGACCGGACCGTTAAGCCGTCGGTGTCCGGCCGGGGTATTGGACCTTACTTTATAGGCTTTACCAACGATATTCTTGTGCTGGACAGCAAGAATCTGACTCTCACCGACAACATTATGGATGGGTACGAGAGCCGCTTCGAGCGCGTGAAATAACTTATCGTCGTCAGGAAACAGGGCAAGCTGGCACCCAGCTTGCCCTGGCCACATCGTTTTACTGCGGCACAATCCGGATGATCCGGCCGGGGTTTTCGAGCGAAATGTACAGGTTTCCGTCAGGCCCCTGCCGCACACAGCGCACGCGGCCCTGCCGGTCGAGAAGCTTTTCTTCTCCCGTAATGGTATTGTCGCGCACATCGCAACGGCTCAGGTACGTGAGGGCCAATCCGCCAACCATCAGATCGCCTTTCCAGCCTTTGAAGGTTTCACTCGTAAGAAACGCCAGCCCCGATGGCCCCATCGACGGGGTCCAGGTGAAAATGGGAGCTTGTACGCCCTGCCGGGTGGGGCTGCTCGAAATCACCGAGCCGTCGTAATTGAGGCCGTTAGACACCACGGGCCAGCCGTAGTTGCGGCCCGCCTGGATGATGTTCACCTCATCGCCCCCGCGTGGGCCGTGCTCGGTGGCCCAAATGTCGCCCGTAGTGGGGTTCAGGGCCATCCCTTGCGGGTTGCGGTGGCCGTATGAGAAAATCGTGCTGGGGGTGGTTCGCCCCGGCAGAATCGGGTTGTTGGCCGGAATACCCCCTGAGTCGGTTAGGCGGTGAATCTTGCCCCAGTCGGAGTTCAGATTCTGGCCGTTCTGGTTCGGTGCGTTGGGGCCGCCGTAGGTGCCCGAGCCGCCCTCGCCCACGCTCAGGTACAACAGCCCGTCGCGGTCAAACTCAATACGACCGCCGTAGTGGCCCTGCCAGGTGTTGGTTGCCGACGTTTTGAAAATAGTACTTAGGTCGGTGATCTGGTTTCCGCTCACTTTGAACCGGGCGAGGTTTAGCTGGGTTGGGCCGTTGCCCGTTGGGGCGCTTGAATACACGGCGTACACCCAGCCATTGCTGGCGTAGTTGGGATGCACGCGCAGATCGAGCAGACCACCCTGCCCGCGGGCGTTCACGTCGGCGGGGAAGCCCGTCAGCTCGGTGGCGGTATTGTTGGTGTACCGGTAGACACGCCCTTGTTTTTCGGTGAAAAGCAGGTCGCCGTTGGGCAGAAAATCCATCCCCCAGATAATCTGGTAGCCCGTCAGGATCGTCTGCATTTGCAGGTTCGGGGCCCCGGCCGAGGTAGCGGGTGTGGCTGTGGTGGAGACCGGCGCGGTGGTTGTGGTGGCGTTATTGGTCGGCTCATTGCAGCCGGCAAGGCCAATCAGGGCGAACGAAGCAACTGCCAAAACACGGTTCATAGGTCGTCAGACGTTTTTGGTGAATTGTTTCAGGTTGAGTGGGGTGGTGGGTATGTGTTAGTGACAACGACCGGTTTAAGGGCATTGTTATACGCCATAAAACAGTTGTGCCACAGCCTGAGCAGGCTGTGGCACAAAATCGTTCGTAATCGGTAAGCCTTACTGGGTAATTTTTACCGGGTAACGCTTACCGGCTCAGGTACAGGTTCCGCTCCGAGTACACTTTCAGGAAGAAATCGTCGTGCAGGTCGTCGATGAAATAGATACCTTCGCCCGTCGATTTCATTTCGGGGCCAAGCTCCTTGTTTACGTTCGGGAATTTGTTGAACGAGAATACCGGAATCTTGATCGCGTAGCCTTTCTTCACCGGCTTGAAGGTGAAGTCAGTCACCTTGTTGGCACCCAGCATCACCTTGGTGGCGTAATTCACATACGGCTCCTGGTAGGCTTTGCAGATAAACGGCACCGTCCGGCTCGCGCGCGGGTTGGCTTCGATAACGTATACTTTTTCGTCTTTGATGGCAAACTGAATGTTGATCAGACCAACCGTTTTCAGCGCCACGGCGATTTTCTTGGTGTACTCTTCAATTTGGCCTATTACGGCCTCGCTCAGATCGAACGGCGGCAGCAGGGCATACGAGTCGCCGGAGTGAATACCCGCCGGTTCGATATGCTCCATAATCCCGATGATGTACACGTTCTCCCCGTCGCAGATGGCGTCGGCTTCGGCCTCAATCGCGTTTTCGAGGAAGTGGTCGAGCAGGATGTTGTTGTCTGGAATGTCCGACAGAATCTTCATCACGTGCTGCTCCAGCTCGGTTTCGTTAATCACGATCTTCATCGACTGCCCGCCGAGTACGTAACTGGGGCGCACCAGCAACGGGAAGCCAAGGTCACGCGAGAGCTCGATGGCGGCTTCTGACTCGCGCACCGTACCGAATTTAGGGTACGGAATGTCGAGTTTGCGGAGCATGTCGGAGAACAGGCCCCGGTCTTCGGCGAGGTCGAGGGCTTCCCAGCTTGTACCGATAATCTTGATGCCGTAGCGGGTCAGTTTTTCGGCCATTTTGAGGGCCGTCTGGCCACCCAGCTGCACAATAACGCCCTCGGGCTGCTCGTGCATAATGATGGCGTGTACGTGCTCCCAGAACACCGGCTCGAAGTACAGCTTATCGGCTACGTCGGGGTCGGTCGAAACGGTTTCGGGGTTACAGTTGATCATGATCGTTTCGTAACCCGCTTCTTTGGCGGCCAACACCCCGTGTACGCAGGAGTAATCGAACTCAATACCCTGCCCGATACGGTTGGGGCCTGAGCCCAGAATAACCACTTTCTTGCGGTCTGAGCGAACCGACTCGTTACCGGGCAGGTCGGATACCGGCTCGGGGCGGTCCTGCGTGATGGGCAACTGATTGTTAAACGTCGAGTAGTAGTACGGCGTTTTGGCCTCAAACTCAGCCGCGCAGGTATCCACACACTTGTACACCCGGCGGATGTTGTGGTCCTGACGGTACTGGTAAATCTTGCTTTCTTTTACCTGCAACAGGTGCGCCAGCTGCCGGTCGGCGTACCCTTTCTGCTTGGCCGTGCGGATAAGTTCGGCCGGTACATCGTCCAGGTCGTACTGCTCAATCTCGCGCTCCAGCTCAATCAGTTCTTCAATCTGATGCAGGAACCAGGGGTCAATTTTGGTCAGTTGCCGAATCGTGCGGAACGACATCCCAGCCTTAAATGCATCGTAGATATGGAACAACCGGTTCCAGCTGGGGTGCGCCAGGCTTTGCTTGAGGGCGTTGATGTCGGTCAGTTCGCGGCCATCGGCACCCAGACCATTCCGCCGGATTTCGAGCGACTGACACGCTTTCTGCAAGGCTTCCTGGAAGTTGCGACCAATACCCATTGTCTCGCCTACCGACTTCATTTGCAGACCGAGCGAGCGGTCGGAGCCCGGAAACTTGTCGAAGTTCCAGCGGGGCACTTTCACAATCACGTAGTCGATAGCGGGCTCAAAAAACGCCGACGTTGTGCCCGTAATTGGGTTAATCAGCTCGTCGAGGTTGTAGCCAATGGCCATTTTGGCGGCAATCTTGGCAATGGGGTAGCCCGTGGCTTTTGAGGCCAGTGCCGACGACCGGCTCACCCGTGGGTTCACCTCGATTACGATAATGTCGTCGGTTTCGGGGTTTACCGAGAACTGAATGTTACAGCCCCCCGCAAACTGACCAATGCCGTTCATCACCTTGATGGCGAGGTCGCGCATTTTCTGGTATAGCGTATCAGGCAGGGTCATGGCCGGGGCCACCGTGATCGAGTCGCCGGTGTGAATGCCCATCGGGTCGAAGTTCTCGATCGAGCAGACAATGATAAAGTTACCGTTGCCGTCGCGCAGCAGCTCTAACTCGTACTCTTTCCAGCCCATCACGCTTTGCTCCACCAGCACCTCGTGTACGGGCGATGCGTGCAAGCCGTTGGTCAGAGCCTTGTCGAATTCTTCGGGCGTGTTAACAAAGCCCCCGCCGGTACCGCCGAGCGTAAACGAAGGCCGGATTACGAGCGGGAAGCCAATCTCCTGCGCAATTTCTTTTCCTTCCAGAAACGAGCGGGCCGTGCGGCCTTTGCAAACGCCCGCGTCGAGCTGAAGCATCAGCAGGCGGAATTTCTCGCGGTCTTCGGTCGTCTCAATCGCTTTGATGTCGACCCCGATAATTTTTACGTCGTACTTTTCCCAGACACCCGCTTTGTCGCAATCGATAGCGAGATTGAGAGCCGTTTGGCCACCCATGGTAGGCAGTACCGCATCAATGGGCTTGCCCATCTGCCGGTGCTTTTCCAGAATCTCGACAATCGATTTTTTCTCCAGCGGCTTCAGGTACACATAGTCAGCGTTGATCGGGTCGGTCATGATCGTCGCCGGATTGGAGTTGATCAGGGCCACTTCGATGCCTTCCTCGCGGATAGAACGGGCGGCTTGGGAGCCAGAGTAGTCAAACTCACAGGCCTGACCGATGATGATGGGGCCAGAGCCGATGATAAGTACCGAGCGGATGTTGGCGTTTTTGGGCATTTCTGAGCGGGGTAATAAAACGGTCCGGCGGTCCGGCGATCCGGCGCTCCGGAATGTGCAAAGCAAACTGGGCAAAGTATATTTTTGGCCGTTGGCTCCGGGAAGCGTAAGGCCAAAAATCCCGCAAAATTAGGGGTTAAACCGCATACCTTAATGCAGTTACGTAGTTTATAGTTTGTAGTTTATGATTTTTTGAAGGGATACTCTGTGTAATCGCCTATTTATTAGATAGTTGGGCTTGGTCTCGGTGGGAATGAATTCCAATAGCACGTGAATGACGCGCACAAAGCAGGTGAATGTGAATTGGCACGCGGATGGCACAGATTAGGCGAATCGTCGCGGATTGATAGTCCCAAAGTGGTCAGTATCTCTGGAAATAGCTAGTACCCGGATCAGCGTTCATCCGCTTCATCCGTGTCGTCTGCGTGCCAAGTGAATGTGAATAGTGTGCGACTACTTCGGAGAAGACAGGAGCGCACTGAGTCAGAAAACCCGCAAATACCTACCTTGTAGAAACCATCACGTTCGACAAACGGATACTTTTGTCGTAAACGAAGTTTGTTCATGCAGCACATCCACCCGCGAAAAGGATATCTGGTTAGTTTGGCGCTGAGTTTGTTGCTCGGGCTGGGCGGTTGTGGCGATGATATCGAAACGGTGTTTCCGGCTCCCATTCTGCCCGGTGGTGGGTTTAATCCTCCGCCTGTTATTCCGGCCCCGCAGCGCATCTTTCTGGAAAACAGTCAGGTAAAAGTAGGTGTCGACCTCAACGCGGGCGGGGCCATCACCTACCTGGCCGATGCGCTCACGGGCGTTAACATGGTCAATAATTACGATCTGGGCCGACAGCTTCAAACGAGCCTTTACTCCGGCCCGGTGCCCTTTGAAGAAACCGGTAACCGTCCTATACCCCAGTGGATTGGCCTCGGCTGGAACCCCGTGCAAACGGGCGATATGTACAACAACCCCTCTCAGGTGCTTGCGTACCGTAAAGACAGTACCAACCGACTGTACGTTAAAACGGCCCCGCTTATCTGGCCCCTGCGCAACCGGCCCGCCGAGTGTGTGATGGAACACTGGCTCGAACTCCGGGGTAATGTGATTCGGGTGCGTAGCCGCACTCAACTCGCCCGCCCCGACACCACGCAGTATCAGGCCCGCACCCAGGAGGCCCCCTGTATGCACCTCAACGCACCCTATTACCGGGTTCTCACCTATACCGGCGACAAGCCCTTTACCAACGACGGCCTCTTTGAGTTCAACGCTCCGCACGCCATTACTGAGCGGTATGCCACCGAAAACTGGGCCGCTTTGGTCGATAAGAACGGTTGGGGCGTAGGCATTTACCGGCGCAATGAGTTCCGGTTTATTTCGGGCTTTTTTGGGGCTACCGGCGTTGGGGGTGAACGTGATGACGATACGGGCTACCTGACCGCTATTCCGTTTCAGGTGATGGACCATAACGGCGTATTTGAGTTTGAATACGACCTGATTGTGGGTTCGGTGGACCGGATTCGGCAGTATGTGTACAGCCAGCCCCGGCCCGATACGGGTCCTAATTTTCGTTTCACCACCGACCGGCAGGGCTGGCATTACTACAATACCCGCGATAGTGGCTGGCCTATTCGCAACGAGCTGTCGGTACAGTGGGGCCGCAACGACCCGACCCTGCCGAGCTTTGCTATTAAGTCGCCCAAGGGATTCTGGCGGGCGGCCGACGTTCGGCGAATTGTGCTCGAAGCCGCGTTTACTACCTCGGCCAAAACCGCCCGGCTCAACTGGCGCAAACCCGGCGATCAGGAATTTGAAGTGCTCCGAAGCGGTGGAGTCGACTTTCCGATCATTGGCGATGGGCAGTTTCGTACCTATACCATTGATTTGAGCCGTGCGCCCGGTTGGGAAGGTATTATTTACCAGATTCAGCTCGAAGCGACGCCGGGCGAAGCGCCATCTGCCAACGAGCGGAGCGGGCGGCTACGGTTACGGAGCGTGAGTCAGTAATCTACCCTTTTTGTATCTTTGTCTATGCGCCTTTTCTATCCATACCTGTTGTTGTTACTGGCCGGGCTGGCTTCCTGCAAGCCCAGTGTCGAAACGTTTTATCCCATTGGCACCACCCCGCCCGGCAGTACTACCGGTGGGGGCTCGGTGACACAACCCGGTGGCGGTTCGACCTCCACGGGTACGACCCCTCCGCAAACGGGGCAGCCACCCATCAATGTACCCGGTGGGGGAGGGGGCAACTCAGGCACCGGCTGGACTTCGGTGTTTAATCCCAACCTGCCCGCCCCGCCCGCGGCTCCGGGTGTGCCGCGTCTGGTAATCCTGAGTAATGCCAAAGTACGGGTAGGGGTCGATCTGGTGGCCGGGGGCGCCATTACGTTTCTGACCGATGGCCCGCGCGGCATCAACATGGTCAATAACTTTGACCTGGGTCGGCAACTTCAGACCAGTCTGTACTCCGGCCCCATTCCGTACGTGCAGAATGGCAAACAGCCCGCTTTTGTCTGGCGAAACCTCGGCTGGAACCCCGTGCAAACGGGCGATATGCACAACAATCCGGCTCAGGTAATTGGCTATCAGCAACTCGATAGTAACCGGATTTATGTGAAGACCATCCCGTTAGTATGGCCTCTGTTCAACGAACCTGCTGAGTGTGTTATGGAGCATTGGCTTACTCTGCGCGACAATGTGGTGAACGTGCGGAGCCGTACCCAGGTGAACCGGCGCGATACCACACAGTACGAAGCCCGTGCGCAGGAGGTGCCTTGTGCGTATCTCAACGCTCCGTTCAATCAGATTGTGACCTACACGGGGGCGCAGCCCTTCACCAACGCGGCTACCGTTAACCTCTCGGCCGAAAAAGATATGGCGGTGCGGCAGGCCACCGAAAACTGGACGGCCCTGCTCGATAAAAACGGGCGTGGTTTGGGCTTGCACGTCCCGAATCAGTTCCGGTTTGTAACGGGCTTTCTGGGTTCGTCGAGTACCGGCACTGAGTTCGACGACCCCACGAGCTATCAGGCGGCTACCCCGCTGGTGGTCATGGACCATAATACCGTGTACGAGTATGAGTACAACCTGATTATCGGTACCGTGGCCGATATTCGGGCGTTTGTGTACGCGCAGCCCCGGCCCGAAACCAAACCGAATTTCCGCTTTACCAACAGTCGGCAAGGCTGGCATTACTACAATACCACCGACGCGGGCTGGCCTATTCAGAATGAGCTGGTGGTGCGCTGGAACCGGGCCGACCTGAACAAAAGCGCGTTTAGCCTGAAAAGCCCGCGCGTGTTCTGGCGTGCCGCCGACCTCAATAAAATCTACGTTCAGGCGGCCTTCACAACGGCTGCCCGCACGGCTCGTTTCAACTGGCTCAAGCCGGGCGATGGCGATTTTGTGGGTACCCCCGACCGGGTGGTCGACTTCCCGATTATCGGCGATGGGCAGATGCGTACCTACGAAATTGACCTGACCAACCGCAGTGGCTGGGATGGGCTCATCTACCAGATTCAGCTCGAAGCCACACCGGGTGGGGAAAACCCCAACGACAAAATCAGGCTCCGGTCGGTAACGGCCGAGCGGCCTTAGTGCCTACCTAAAACCACCTACACTGTACCATGACTGCTCCTGCCCGGCCTGCAATGGCCTTTGATGAATACCGCCAATACGATGCTATGGCCCTGGCCGAGCTGGTTCGGCGCAACGAAGTAACCCCGGCCGAACTTCTCGAAACGACCATTGCCCGCGCCGAAGCGGTAAACCCCCAACTGAATGCCATTGTAACGCCCCTGTACGACAAGGGCCGCGAAATGACTACCCAACTGCCGGGTGTTGGCCCGTTTCGGGGGGTGCCGTTTCTGCTCAAAGACCTCGAACTCGAATGGGCGGGCGTACCGCTCAAGTCGGGCTGTGTGGGTTATCAGAACTACGTGCCCCAAGCCGATAGCGAAGCCGTAACCCGTATGAAGCAGGCCGGCCTGGTGCTGTTTGGGAAAACCAACACGCCTGAGTTTGGGCTTACGCCCTACACCGAGTCTAAACTCTACGGCCCGGCCCGTAACCCGTGGAACCCGGCCCACTCGCCGGGTGGTAGCAGCGGGGGCTCGGCCGTGGCAGTCTCGGCGGGTATTGTCCCGATGGCGTCGGCGAGCGATGGGGGCGGCTCTATCCGGATTCCGGCGAGTAGCTGTGGCCTGTTTGGCATGAAGCCCTCCCGTGGGCGGATACCCCTCGGTCCGGCCAACGGCGAAATGTGGTCGGGGGCGGTGGTGACCCATGCCGTGACCCGTTCGGTGCGCGACAGTGCGGCCCTGCTCGATGCCCTGAGCGGTCCCATGACGGGCGACCCCTATTTTTTGCCCAACCCCGACCGCCCCTTTGCCGAGGAAGTCACCCGCGAGCCCGGCCAACTGCGCATTGGCTTCTCGACCGAGGCCCTGATTCCAGCGCAGCCCACCCACCCCGAATGCGTCAGGGCGGTTCAGGATGCCGCCAAACTGCTCGAAAGTCTGGGGCATCAGGTAGAGGAAATTAAGCTGCCGTACAGCAAAAGTATTCTGACTGAGGCTTTTTTTACGATGGTGGTAAGCGAGACGGGCGCTACCCTGCGCGAACTGGCCAACCACCTCGGACGGTCGGTCCGGCGCGACGACGTTGAGCTGAACACCTGGGCCATTGCCCGCATGGCCGAAGGGTTTTCGGCGGTCGATTACGCCTTTCAGAAACGACGCTGGAACGAGCTGACCCGGAGTATGGGCCTGCTGCACGACCGATATGACGTTATTCTGACGCCCACGCTACCCCGGCCCCCTATCGAAATTGGTTTGTTTCAGAACACAGCCGCCGAAAACCGGATGATTCGGCTTGTGGATACCCTGGGCGGCCTCAAGCGGCTCAAAGGCAGCAAGATTATGGACGAGCTGGCCGAGAAATCGCTTGGCTACATCAGTTTTACGGGCATTGCCAACATGACCGGGCAACCGTCAATGTCGGTGCCCCTGCACTGGTCGGCGGATGGGTTGCCGGTCGGGACCATGTTTACGGCCATGCTCGGCGATGAAGCTACGCTGTTCAGGCTGGCCGGGCAGCTCGAAAAGGCGCAGCCCTGGTTTGAGAAGGTGCCGTCTTGAAAAAACACCCCGGTTCGCGTTGGCGGGCCGGGGTGTTTAAAAGGAAAGGAATATAGGAATAGGGCACCTAATTGTTTTACCTCACTGTTGTTTGGGAGGCAAGGTGCGGCTGGCCTCCACAAATTCGTTATTGAATACTTAGCTGACGAGTTGGTTGCTGCTCGGGCGACTTCAGCGTGAACGAGTATTCACCTACTTTTTCTTTACCCATAATCCGAACCTGATACACACCGTCGGGCAGTTGCTCGATGTTGAATTTCATGCTGTAGGCACCGGCCTGCTTACTCACAAATTGCTCGGCCATTACGCGGCCTTCGCTATTCGTAAACTCTACCCGGAGGGCTTCGCCGGCTGGCTTTTCAACGTTTACGTTCAGGACCCGACCCGCGCTAACGGCAAAGGCGGCATGGCGTACGGTGGTGATGGCGTTGTTGTCGCGCTTGATGGGCCGGGCTTCAACGGCGCTGGCCGAGACAAACAAAAGGGCACAAAAAGCAACGAAAAGGGACAGGCCTAAAAGGATGGATTTAATGACAGTTTTCATATTTGTACTCCGTGGAGTGGTTCAAAAGTTTTTGTTGTGTTGTTGTTCGCTTTGAACACTGCAAAGTTGTGACAGTCAGTGCCATTCGTAAAAACGATAATGCGTCAAGCGGTAAAAGGAACGGCTGAATGGTTTAAAAAAACCGTTGAACTGTCGAAAATCAGGATGGCATTTAACGGGTTTTTAACCCTTTTCCACCGCTCGTTTAGTTCAGGGTTACCAACCGGTTGGGTAGCTGTTCCTGTAATCCCGGCGACGACAGTTTGAACGTCCGTTCGCGGACCGAATTCCCGTCGGAGATGCGGAACGTGTACCGGCCGTCGGGCATGTTGCTGAGGTCAAATTTCTGGTTGAACCGGTTTACCCGGGCATTGTAAGTCTGGCTGTGCAGTAAGCGGTTGCTGGCGTCGAAGAGCTCCACTTTGATACGGGCGCGCGGGTCTTCCTTTTCCACGTTCATCCAGAGTTTGAGCGGGGTAGCCGCCGGGAAAACAACGGCTTCAAGGCGGGGTTTTTCTTCGTAGTAGGCTTCAGCCGAAGGTTTCGACTGGGCCATGGCTGGCGTTGAGAGGGCAGAGGTGCACAGGGCAGAGGCACCCAAAAGCAGAGCGGCAGAGAAGGCTACGAACGGTTTCATGGGAGTAGTTTATTTGTTGTTTCACCTCAATGATGCTGATAGGCGTAGGGGGGCGCGGGAGTTTGGGATGAGTGGTCGAAAAATGGGTAAGAAAGGTTTTCGGCCTCTTGTCCCCCGGCGCTACGTGACCGAAATCAGTCCGGGGGCCTACAGAAATCAGGCTATTTTTAAAAGAGTATTGAGCCCCCCCATCGTACTTTTGTCTAATGGATATGCGACCTGTAAGCTCACTTTTGTTTGCCCTGCTCGAACAGCAGCCCGACGCCGAACGCGCCCTCACCTGGCTTCGGCAGCAACTCGATTTATACCGTAACCAACCGACCAACGCCGTATTTTACCGGGTCTTTACGGCCATGCCCCGGTTTACCGGTAAGGCCCCCGTGGTGGTTTCTGACGAGATGGCTACGGCCTTGGCCGAGGCTCGGCCCGGTTTTGTGCTTGTCGACTGGACTATGGACCGGCTGGCCCGTGTGTGGTGGCTGCTTCAGTACCCATCGGCCGACCGGGAGGTGTATCAGCGCGGTATCACCGAACTGTTTCGGGCGGCCGAAATGAACGAACTGGTGGCGCTGTACTCCGCCCTTCCCGTACTTGAATACCCCGAAGACTGGCGTTTTCAGGCCACAGAGGGGGTTCGTAACAACATCGCCGATGTGCAGGCGGCTATCATGTTGCATAACCCGTACCCGGCTGAGCAACTCGACGAAGCCGCCTGGAATCAACTGGTCATGAAAGCCTTTTTTATTGGCAAGGATGTGACGCAGATTCAGGGCTTGTGGGCGCGTAATAACCCCCGTTTGCAAGCTATTTTGCACGATTTTGCCGCCGAGCGCCGGGCCGCCGGACGCGAGGTTCCCGAACATTTGCCCAAACTAATGAGCGATACCATTGAGTGAATGAGTGAAGTTTTAGACAGAGCCAGTCACTCATCCGCTCAATCACTCATTCACTCAATGGTATCGCTCTTTACAATTCATACAGCTAAGTGAATGTACAATGCATAATGAATAATTGGGTTAACTGTTGACAGTCAGTTTTTTCATTGTACATCTTACACTGTACATTATACATTTAATTCTGCTTGACTGCTTATGTCTTCTTTCTTAGAGTCAATACGGGGCATGAAGTTTTTCGACATGCACGTGCATATGATTTCCCGCACTACCGACGACTATCAGGCTATGGCCGATGCGGGTATTGTGGCCGTACTGGAACCGGCGTTCTGGCTGGGGCAGCCCCGTACCGGCGTCGATTCGTTCCGGGATTACTACGCCAGTCTGGTTGGCTGGGAGCGGTTCCGGGCGTCGCAGTTTGGTATCCGGCATTATTGCACTATGGGCCTCAACTCTAAAGAAGCCAATCAGGAGGCTTTGGCTGAGCAGGTGATGGAGATTCTGCCGCTGTTCATTTACAAAGAGGGCGTTGTGGGTATCGGCGAAATTGGTTTCGACGACCAGACCCCCGCCGAAGAAAAATACTACCGCGCCCAGCTTGAACTGGCGAAGGAAGCCAACCTGCCTGTGCAGGTACACACGCCCCACCGCGACAAAAAACGGGGTACTACCCGCAGTATGGACATTGCTATTGAGCACGGCATTGACCCCGGCATGGTTATCATCGACCACAACAACGAGGAAACCGTACGCGAGGTGCTCGACCGGGGTTTCTGGGCGGGCTTCACCATTTATCCGTTCACCAAAATGGGTAATGAGCGCATGGTGGAGGTGGTCCGGCAGTATGGCCCCGACCGAATCATGATTAACTCGGCCGCCGACTGGGGCATCAGCGACCCGCTGGCTGTACCGAAAACGGCAGCGCTGATGAAACAGAACGGTATTTCGGACGAGGCTATCCGGCTTGTGACCCTCGAAAACGCTGTGACCGCCTTTGCCCCCAGCGGCCAAATCAGCCTGAGCGATTTCGACCAGCCGCTCACCATCGACCAAAGTCAGCGTTTCAACGGTTCGTCGGTACTACGCGGTGGGCAGGCTCCCCGCATTGACAAAGATTCGACCATCATAAAATAGTGATGAGTGATGAACGATGAGTGATGAACTGGCTGACAAACAACTTTTATCATTCATAGTTCATCACTCATCGCTTATCACTCTTTATGCTTTTTCCCCTTCTCCGCCTGACTCGCCCGGCGAATTTGATTACCGCCGTAGCTGATGTGCTGGCGGGTATGGCGATTGCCGGTTATCTGACGCTCCCCGATGCGGCCCCGGCCCCTGTGGGTTGGCTCTGTCTGGCTACGGTGGGCTTGTACGGGGGCGGGGTGGTGTTCAACGATGTGTTCGATGCCAAGCTCGACGCCGTGGAGCGCCCCGAACGGCCCATTCCGAGTGGGCGCGTGAGCCTGATGGCCGCTACCACCCTCGGTGCCATACTGCTGGCGGTGGGCGTGGTGGCCGCATTTATGGTAAATCCGCTGTCGGGCTGGCTGGCTGTGGCTACCGGCGTGGCCGCTTTGGTGTATAACCGGTTCAGTAAGCATCACGCGCTGATTGGCCCCATCAATATGGGGCTGTGCCGGGGGCTCAATCTGCTGCTGGGCGTGAGCGTGTTGCCCGATCAGGTGCAGCCGTGGGCCTGGCTGGGGGCAGTGCCGGTGCTGTACATCGGGGCCATCACGGCCATTAGTCAGGGCGAAGTACACGGGGGCAACACGCGCACGCTACGGGTGGCGGGGTTGCTCTACGGGGCCGTCATTGCCATTATTGCCGCCATTGCGCAGTCGCGGGGGCAGTTGGGTACGGCCCTGCCCTTTCTGGTTATTTTCGGCTATTACATTTTTGTGCCGCTCTGGCAGGCCGTGCGCGAGCCGGTTGGCCGCAACATCGGTATGGCCGTAAAAGCAGGGGTTTTGTCGTTGATTGTGATGAATGCGGCCTGGGTAGCTTCCTTTGCTTCATTTCCGTTTGCGCTGCTGGTCATGTGTTTGTTGCCGTTGTCGCGGTTGCTGGCGCGGTTGTTTGCGGTTACGTAGCAATGTATCTTTGAAAGATAAACAGGTCACCCGGTGGCCCGTTTTGTTCAGAGTAGAAACGAATTGCTTCCGTTTTTGGTAGTTATTCAGAAGCTGGTTGTGTCGGTCCTTTAAGGTAAATACGATAGACACAGACAGCTTGTTTAGGCGTACAACAACCGTTAAAAAAGTAGGCCGTGCTTGTTCGATGTGAACACGGCGCGCCTTGGCGTCAACTAACATGAATCAACTTAATCAGTCATTCAGCGTCCGCTTTACCTATAGCATCAGCTTCACCGACGGCCTGTTTGATTCGCACAATACCTTGCTGGCCGATTTTCTGGCCGCGCAAAGCACCGAAGCCTTACGCAAAAAGCTGCTCTTTGTGATTGATGCGGGCGTACTGGCGCACTTCCCCGATCTGGGCGACCAAATCCGGGATTATTTCGCCGGGCAAACCAACGTCGAACTGGTCGATGATCTGGTGACGGTGCCGGGTGGTGAACCCGCCAAAAATGACCCCGCTCTGGTTGAGCGGATCATTGATGCGGTAGACCGCTACGGAATCGACCGGCACTCGTACGTGGTGGGTGTCGGGGGCGGGTCGGTGCTCGATCTGGTGGGCTACGCGGCCGCTATTGCGCACCGGGGCATCCGACACATTCGGATTCCGACCACGGTGCTCTCGCAAAACGATTCGGGGATCGGGGTGAAAAACGGTGTGAACTATCGCGGGAAGAAAAACTTCCTGGGCACGTTTGCCCCGCCCGTTGCGGTGTTCAACGATTACCGGTTTCTGCGGACCCTCGACGAGCGCGACTGGCGTTCGGGGATGGCTGAGGCCGTGAAAGTGGCGCTAATCAAAGACGCGCCCTTCTTCGACTGGATCGAGGCTAATGCTCTGGCACTGGCCAACCGCAACGAAGCGGCCATGCAGTACCTGGTGTACCGCTGTGCTGAACTGCACATGAACCACATTGCCGGGGGCGACCCGTTTGAGCAAGGCTCGTCGCGTCCGCTCGACTTTGGTCACTGGAGCGCGCACAAGTTAGAACAGCTTACCGGTTTTTCGTTGCGGCATGGCGAGGCTGTAGCCATTGGTATGGCCCTCGATTGTCAGTACGCTCACCTGCTCGGCTATCTGTCGGATGAAGACCTGAACCGGGTATTGGCCGTTCTCGAAACGCTCGGTTTTGCCTTGTACGACCCGGCTCTCGATCAGGACGACAGCGCGGGTGTGCTGCGTGGCCTGGGCGAGTTTCGCGAGCACCTCGGCGGTCGGCTGACCATTCTGCTGCTGCGGGGTATCGGCTACGGCGAAGAGGTCAACGAAATGGACGAAACGCTCCTCCGGCAGGCTATTCACTTGCTGGCCAACCGGCAGCCGACCCTGGCACTCGACTAAATGTGGTTTATGGTTTATTGTTTTTGGTTTGTAGTTTTTGACGGTTGCTATAAACCGCAGCCCCGACCACTACAAACGATAAACCAAAAACCATAAACACTCTCTCGCCCATACCCCAACGACCTTCATCATGCATACATCTCTCGGACACCTCGGCTACTGTACCAACATTCACGCCGGGGAACACTGGGTTGAGCACTTTGCCGCTCTGCAACGGGCCATTCCTCCCCTCAAGAACCGCCTGACACCCGATGCTCCGCTAGGGCTCGGTCTGCGCCTGTCCGACGTGGCGAGTACCGAACTGGCGGCTGGCACACGCGTAGCTGAATTGCGCCAATGGCTGACCGAAACGGGCTGCTATGTGTTTACCATGAACGGGTTTCCGTTTGGTGGTTTTCACGGCGTGCGAGTCAAAGATGCGGTACACAAACCCGACTGGACCACGCCTGAGCGTGTGGCCTACACCAATCGTCTGTTTACGCTGCTGGCACAACTGCAAACAGGCCCGTTAACAACGCAGCCCGGCATTTCAACCTCCCCCCTGTCGTACCGGCATTGGTTCCGGTGGGGCGATGCCGACGCTCGCGATGCTGTGTTTACCCAAACCACGCAGAACCTGCTGGAGGTAGTTACGCACCTTGTAAAGCTGGAAGCCGAAACGGGACTGGCTATGCACCTCGACTTAGAGCCCGAACCCGATGGCCTGCTCGAAACGGCCGATGAGTTTGTGCGCTGGTTTACCGACTACCTCCTGCCTATGGGCGAGCGGCATCTGGCCGGGGAGTTTGGCATGAGCGCAGCGGCTGCGGGCGAGGCTCTGCGTCGGCACGTGCAGCTGTGTTACGATGTGTGCCATTTTGCCGTAGGCTACGAACGCCCGGCCGATGTGCTGACCAAGCTTAAGGCGGCCGATTTACGAGTCGGGAAAATTCAGATTAGTGCAGCCCTCAAGGCTACGTTCCCTGCCGAGACCGAAGGGCGGGAGGCTATTCGGCAGGCTTTTGCCGGGTTCAACGAGCCCACGTACCTGCATCAGGTGGTGGCCCGTACACAAGCCGGTGAGCTGGTTCGGTTCAACGATTTGCCCGATGCGCTGGCTCAGTTTAGCGAGGCTCATGCCGAATGGCGGTCGCATTTTCACGTGCCTATTTTCGTAGAAGATTACGGCCTGCTCCAATCCACGCAGGACGATATTCGGGAGGTACTTCGGCTACAGGCCGAAACCCCGTTTACCGATCAGATGGAAGTAGAAACCTATACCTGGGAGGTGCTGCCCGAAGGTCTCAAGCTAAACCTTGTTGACTCTATCGAGCGCGAACTGAACTGGGTAAGACAAGTAGTGAATCGGTCCGCCGAAGCGGAGCGATTGAGTGAATGAGCGAATGGCGCTCGGGGAGTCGTTCTCGCATCAGCCATTCACTCAATCGCTTATTCGCTCAATCACTCATTATGAAAAAGACTGTTGTTATTGATGTGGTCGGTCTGTCGTACTCGCTTATTGGCGAGCACACGCCCTTCCTCAAAAACTGGATGGCCACGAAAAATCGGGCCACGATAAATCCCATGTTGCCCGCCGTGACGACTTCGGTACAGTCCACGTACATTACGGGCAAATGGCCCGCCGAACACGGTATTGTGGGCAACGGCTGGTACGATCATACCGATGCCGAAATCAAGTTCTGGAAGCAGTCGAACCATTTGGTGAAGGCCGAGAAAATCTGGGAGCGCGCCCGGAACGTCGACCCGAATTTCACGGTGTCGAAGATGTTCTGGTGGTACAACATGTACAGCTCGGCCGATTACTCCGTGACGCCCCGGCCGCAGTACCTCGCCGATGGCCGCAAAATGCCCGACTGCTACAGCCAACCCGCCGACCTTCGCGACCGGTTGCAGGCCGAACTCGGCACGTTTCCTCTGTTTCAGTTCTGGGGGCCGGGGGCCAACATCGTGTCGACGCGCTGGATTGCCGATGCTTCGCTGCTGGTCGACAAGTGGCATAACCCCACACTGACGCTTATTTACCTGCCGCATCTGGATTACTGCCTGCAAAAGTTTGGTGGGCAGGATTTGGCTAAAATTGCGCCTGAGCTGAAGCAGATTGATGATGTTTGCCGTGACCTAATTACGCACTACGAAAAAGCCGGTGCCGAGGTTATGGTGTTGTCAGAATACGGCATTACGCCCGTGAGCCGCCCGGTACATATTAACCGGGTGCTGCGAGAGGCCAATTTAATTCAGGTGCGCGTGGAGCGCGGTCTGGAACTGCTCGACGCGGGTGCGTCGCGGGCGTTTGCCGTGTCGGACCATCAGGTGGCACACGTGTACGTCAACGATCAGGCCCTGCTGCCTAAAGTGAGGGCGCTGTGCGAGCAAACGCCCGGTGTGGAGCTGGTGCTCGACCGGGAAGGACAGAAAGCTTACCATATTGACCACGAGCGGGCCGGTGACCTTGTGCTGATGGCCGACGCCGAGAGTTGGTTTACCTATTACTACTGGCTCGACGACCGCGTAGCCCCTGATTTTGCGCGACTCGTGGATATTCACCGTAAACCGGGCTACGATCCGGTCGAGATGTTTATGGACCCGGCCAATCCGCTCATCAAACTCCGGGCGGGTTACAAGCTGCTGCGCAAAAAGCTGGGTTTTCGTTACCTGATGGATGTGATCCCCCTCGACGCTACGATTATCCGGGGTTCGCACGGGCGGGTGGGTACGGCTCCCGAGTTTCATCCGGTGCTAATCGGTAACTCGGTGGGTACAGCGCCGGTATCGGCCGTGGAAGTGTACGACAAAATCTGGGCGGCTCTGGAGAGGTAGTATCGCTCAATGAAGCGATTAACTTAGCTATAGAGATGACATCTCTGGAAGGGGTCTCTGTTTTGGGAAGTCAATTGCCAGAGATGTCATCTCTGGGACGCTTGCTCGGGTAAGCCTTAGAGATGACATCTTTGAAAGTGGCCTCTGTTCTGGGGAATCAATTGCCAGAGATGTCATCTCTGGGACGCTATTCCCGTCATCTATCATCCAAAATTTGGCTCCTAGCGATGACATCTTTCTAAACAAGATGTCATCGCCCCCCTTAAAATGACAAAACCTGGCATCTCTAAAGGAAATGCCAGGTCGGAGTCAGGTATGGAAACTATTCATTATAAATGCTTTACCAACCGGGGTTTTGAAGCAGGGTAGGCGTACGCTGTAGCTCGCTCTGCATAATCGGGAAGAGGTAATGGCGCGGGGCCAGAAACACCCGGTTTTCGATAAAGAAACGGCGCATCTTATACTTCTTCGTGCCAATCACAATTTTGCCATTAGGGTCTTCGACAGGCCGCATTCCGTTAACCATCCGTTGGGTTTTGGGGTAAGGCCACGCCTTTTGCGAACGCTCATCGTTGGTACTCCCGGCCGACTGCCAGTTTTGCTCTTTGGCCAGTTCGGTTTCGGCGCTGGGCTCCAGATACAGGCGCGTTGTCCAGATGCGGTTGTTTTCGTAAAACAGCTCGACCCGGCGCTCGCGCTGAATGTACTCACTCATCAGTTTCTTGTTGCTAACAGCCTCGGGCGCAATGGGTGCCATAAACGACCGCTTACGTACCTGATTAAGCAGATCGGCGATTTCGGCGTTGGGGCCGGTGGTCTCGTTCACGCCTTCGCAGTAGATGTACATGAACTCGGGCAGTCGCCAAACGGGCGGGCCATTGATGGCAAAGCTCTTGTCGCGGTTCCACGACTCCCGCAGGATTTTCCGCAGGAAGTAGCCCGTTGTGGTCGAGTTGGTGGCGCCTACGCGGTCTGAGCCCTCGGCTGTGTTGATCACCTTACCTTTAAACGTAGAGCCGTGGTATACAATGTCGCGGTAGAAACGGGGGTCGCGCTTCACGCTCTCGTACGGGTTTTCGTCGTCGTAGCCGTCGGCCTTGGCGCGGCTGTCGTACACCGGGTAGCCGTAGCCGTTTGGCGCAATGTATTCATACTCATCAACCTGCTCCTGTACGGGCATCTGGCGCGCACTGCCGCCCGAACTGGGTGGATACACGTCGCCCTGCCAGTTGTTGTCTTTGTCGCGGGTCACAAAAAAGACCCCTTCTTTCTGGTAGGCATCCATGCTGTGGTACAGATCCCAAAGGCGGGCATACACCTTCGAGTTGTTGTTGTTCACCCCGGCATCGTCTTTAAAGTCACTGGCGTCGTGGCCTACGTACAGGCTGTAACGGGGAATTCCGTCGGCTTTGAAGTCGAGCACGGCCTTGGCGGCATCACGGGCCTGCGCCCATCGGGTCTGGTTGTAGCTGTATTCCGATTTAAACTGTCGGGTATCGCCAGCCAGTGTACCGCCATTCCAGAGTGGGGTGGCTGCCATCCAGCGGGCCATGGCTTTCAAACCTAAGCAAGCCCCTTTGTCGATACGGCCGAAATCGGTACCGCTCCACAAACCCGGCACACGGGCGTAGGCCGAGTCGCAGTCGCGGGCAATTTTGCCGACAATCGCGTGAAACGACTCTTTCTTGAAGTTCATCGGGTCGGTAGCCTGTACCACGCGGTCTACGTACACGATCTCGCCGTACATACGGGCGGCCAGATAATGCAGGTAAGCACGCATGAAATACACCTCACCAATTCGGCGGTCGAGGTCGCCTTCCTGCAAGGGGTTGTCGGGGGTTTTGTATGTACGAACGCCTTCCAGAAACACGTTGGTTTGCCGGATTTTGCTGTACAGGCCGTTCCAGTACTGGCCACCGTCGCTACGGTCGGGCATGGCGTTGGGACCCCAGTCGCCCGAGTTGAATTTGTTCGTAATGCCGCCTTCTACGGTCGAGCCTTCGCACTCGTCGGTAGCGGGTGCAGTGGAGAAGTGGACAAAATACACCAGCGGGCGGTTAGCGGCTTTTACCTGGGCGTACAGGTCAGTCACCAACTGATTGGCTTTCACGTAGCGGGTAAACACCTGTTCGGCATCGATCTGATCGTCGGGCCGCCGTTCGAGGAAATCGTCCTGGCACGAAACCAGTACCAGCGCGAAAAACAGGAAAAGGGTGGAGAATGCGAGGGTACGCTTCATGAGTTGAGGCAATTAAAAAGTAATGTCGAGACCAAAGTTGAACACCTTCTGTACGGGGTACCAGGAGCCATCGCCCTCGCGTACTTCGGGGTCGATGTCGGCGTCTTTCAGTTTATCCCAGGTAAGCAGGTTGAGCCCCTGTGCGTACACGCGGGCCGTTTGGAGGTGAATGCGCTGCAACAGCGGCTTAGGAATGTTGTACCCCAGCTCAACCGTTTTCAGCCGCAGATACTGAGCGTCGTACAGAAACAGGTTGCTGAACGGGTTCTTGTTGTTGGTATGCTCGCCAAAGTGCAGGGCCGGGTAGGTAGCCGTAGCGGCCGTGGCGGGTGTCCAGCGGTTGAGGTGCATGGGTTTTACCTTGCCGTACTTATCCTGCGAGAACAGCGGGAAGTCGTACACGGCCGGGCCGCTGAGTTGCACCGAGGTGCGGGAAGCCCCCTGGAAAAGCATACTGAAATCGAAGCCCTTGTAGCGTGCGCCTACGGGCAAACCAAACATCAGTTCGGGGTTTCGGGGGTTGCCCGTGGCAACGCGGTCGCCGAGGTCGTTGATCACCCCGTCGCCGTTGATGTCTTTGTACACCACATCGCCCGGCACCAGTTTGCCCCAGGGCTGAAACCCGGCTCCATTGTTGCGACCGTTAAGCTCGGCGGCTTCGGCGGCATCGCGCACAAAATGATCGACAATGTAGTTGAAGTGCTCCCCAATCCGGCGGCCGGTATTGGCCCGGTCGGGCATGGCGTAGGGCACCTCGTTCATAAACACAATCTGGTTGCGGGCGTAGGTCAGGTTCGGCCGGATAAAGTACGAGAACCCGGAGCCCAGATTGCCCGACCAGCCCACTTCGAGGTCGATGCCTTTGTTGTCGACAATTCCGGAGTTGATGTACGGTGCGCTTTTGCCCACAATCGTCGGGAAGCCCAGCTTAGTATTGTCGGCCAGGTCGGTGATGATGTCGTAGCGGTGTTCTTTGAACAGGTCGACCGTAAAGGTCAGGTTGCGGAACAGGGCCAGATCGATACCGATGTTTGTTTTGCGGGCTTTCTCCCAGCTCAGGTTGGCATTGGCGAGGTTGCCTTCGCGGAGGCCGCCCCCCGCGCCCGAGCCGAAGTTGTCCGTCCCGAAGCTGTAGTCGGAGCCACCGCTGTAGTATTGGAGGTACACAAACCGGGCGTCGTTCGGAATCCGGTCGCTACCCACGAGCCCGTGCGAAGCTCTGATCTTGAAGTTGTTCACCCACGGCAGGTTGCTCATGAATTTCTCGCGCGACACGACCCACCCGGCCGATACCGCCGGGAAAAAACCGTACCGCTTGCCCTTGGCGAAGTTTTCGGAGCCGTTGTAGGCCGCGTTGATTTCAAACAGATACCGGTCGTCGTAGCCGTAGGTGATCCGGCTCGTGAGGCCCTGATACACAAACGGAACCTGGTTGTCGATCACCCGCTTCGACCGGTTGGCCAGCACCAGACCTGTCACGTTATGATTGCCAAAGTTGCGCAGGTACTCCAGCTTGAGCTGCGTGTACGACCGGCCGTCGCTTGGGTTGCGGCTTGAGGTGTTGCTCAACGTCTGATCGGAGTCGTACTTGTTGCCCCGCTTATAAATGCCCGAGTAGATGGCCGGGTTGCGGTACACATCAATACCGGCGTCGGGCTGTAACGTGGCGTAACCGGGGTACACGCGGTAGCCTTCCGAGTAGGTGTTTACCTGCCGATACACCCAGATACCTTCAGAGGCATCGTAGCCAAACAGACCTTCGACTTTAAGGCCCGGCGTGATAAAATCGAGGTGCCGACCCAACACAAACGACCCGTTGAGATAGGTGTTTTTCTCATTTAGGAAACCCGTGCGGCTCAACTCGCCGAGCATGTTGAACCGGTAAATCTGGTCGCCAAAGAGCATCCCAAGCGGGTTGTTGACCACCGACCGGCCATTGGCGGGGTTGTCGTTGGCGGGCAACACAATAGGCAGGTACGGCGGCTGGGTGTTGGCAATCTCGACAATACGAGCGGCCGTGGTGCCGGGCGCGGTGCGGTCGGTGATGCGGGCCGCGAGGTCGAGCCGGGCGTAAAAATCCTTTGTAATGTCAATGTCTATATTCGAGCGGAAGTTGTACCGCTTAAATACGGCCTGGGTGTTGTAGTTGCTCAGGTCGGTATGCTGGTAGTTACCGTCTTGCCGGAAGTAGTTGGCCAGCACAAAGTAGCGGGCCTTGCCCGAGCCTCCGCTGATGTTGAGGCTGTGGTCCTGCTGTTTGCCGGGCTTAAAGGCGTAATCGAAATAGTCCCAGTTGTAGCCGTTGCCGTCGGAGTTGTCGCCCACGGCATTCCGAAATTTTTGGATGGCCTGATCGGAAAAGAGGTTGAGCGTGGCGGGGTTCACACCCGGATTGTTGTTCACGATGGCCTCGTTGTAGAGCATGGCGTAATCGGCCGAGCCGAGGTAGTTCGGGAACTTAACGGGTTGGTTCACACCCATCGAGGTCTTGAAGTTGACCAGAGCCCGGTCCTGTACTTTACCGCGTTTGGTGGTAATCAGGATAACCCCGTTGGCCCCCCGCACTCCAAACGGAGCCGTCGACGAAGCATCTTTCAGAATCGTAAACGTTTCAATTTCCGACGGTGCCAGGTAGTCCATGCTGCGCTCCAGCCCGTCGATAATCACGATAGGGGCCTGATTGCCGTAGGTGCCCAACCCCCGGATATATACGTTGCTCCGGTCGACGCCCGGCTCACCCCCGTTGAACTGGTTGGCAAACAAGCCCGGCAAACGCCCGGCCAGCGCATTGGTGAGGTTGGCCGTGGGGCTTTGCTCCAGGTCGCGGGTCGAGATGGTCGCCAGCGAACCCGTCAGGGTGGCCTTGCGTTGCGTACCAAAACCAACCACCACCACTTCGTTCAGGGTCTGGTTGTCGGGTTGCAGAGTTACGGTCAGGTTGGATTGCGAGCCAATCGTCACCTCTTGTTTCTGGTAGCCCAGAAAGCTGAAAACCAGAATGGTACTGGCGTTCGGCACGTCGATTTTGTAGCTGCCGGTCGCGTCGGTATTGGTGCCACGCGTCGTGCCTTTCACCACCACGCTCACCCCCGGCAGGCCCACCCCTTTCTCGTCGAACACCTTGCCGGTCACCGTAATGTCGGCAGCGGCAAGCGGTTGTTCGAGACCGGTAGGGGGTAGGCTCGGCAGCAGTTTGGGCTCCGGCCGGGAGAAAATAATTTGCCGACCCGATACCTCAAACTGGATGTTGCGCGGTTTGAGCAGCCGGTTCAGTACGTCTTCCAGACGTTCGTTGCGGGCTACGAGCGTAATTTTTTCGTCGGCCCGAATCACCTTCGAGTTAAACACAAACTTGACGCCGGCGGCCTGGCTGATCTCGACAAACGCCCGCTTCATGGGGGTCTGTTCCAGGCTGATGCTGATGCGCTGTTCGAGCAGCTCCTGCACGGCGCTACTGGCCAAATGACTCCCGGCCATCAACAGCAAGGCCATGAAAACCCGTAGGGCTGTCATTCGGGTGGAGGTGTAAACCTGTTTCATACGCGGAAAAGAGTGGAAAAAAGGAACGTTTTAGGTTGGTTGTACTGAATCAAAGGGGCGTTGATGGAGAGGCTCTTTATCGGCATCCGCGCGACTGGATAATGATCTTTCCGTCGATCACTTCGTAGCGCGCTTCAATGCCTTTGCAAATGATAGTCAGCTTGTTATTCAGGCTCTCGTCGGCCAGTGAGGCTGTGAGGGCGCAGTTTTGCAACACATCCGAATCGTAGATGATATCGATGCCGTACGCCTTCTCGACGCGCTGAAGCACCTGCTCCACCGGGGTTTCGTCGAACTCGAAATTGTCGGCGGTCATCTCCCGGTCAATCACCACGGGCTGATCGGCGAGTTTTTTCTGGAACGACGTGGTTTCCCGCGAGAACTGAGCCTGCTGGTTGGGCGTCAGCGAAATCACCCGCCGGTCGATGCGCTTGTTGTTGCCCGATGTCAGGTCGTGCCGTGTGTACACCGACACTTTACCGGTACGAACGGTCACGGTCAGGTCGCGCTTGCCAGGGTAGGCTGACACCCGGAAACTCGTGCCAAGTACGCGCGTCACAATGGCGTCGGAGTAGACGCGGAACGGGCGCTTGGGGTTCTTGACCACCGTAAAAAACGCTTCGCCCTCCAGCGTCACGTCGCGGGTGGTGTCGTCGAACGCGGGTGTGTACCGCAGCGTCGACCGGGGCGACAACATCACCTCGCTGCCGTCGGGCAGGATGATTTGCAGGGCACGGGTGGTTTTGTTGGTAAAAAACGAATCGCCTTCGGCAGTCTGTCCGGTTTGTAAGGCCCGGTGGGCCGTTGGCTGCGGGGTGCGCAGCCCAAACCACCATCCCAACCCGAGCAGGAGTACTACGGCGGCTGCACTGGCCCAGGCCAGAACCGGCCGGAACCGGTAAACCGGAGTTTCCTGCGGCTGTGCTTGCCCGCCAATCCGCCCCAGCATCTGCGCTACGTCGTGCTCGATCTGGCTTTGGCTGACGGCCGGTTGTAGTTCCGAGAGACTGAGGACAATTTGCCGGGCCAGCAGCACATCGGCTCGCCGGTCGGGATGAGCCGCGAGCCATTCCTGCCAGAACGCGTCCTGCCGGGGCGTAGGCGCGGTAACCCACTCCCGGAAAGCCGGGTCGAACGTGAAATCATCAACAGAGAAGGTAGAATAATCGGGCATAGGATAGGCGTTCATATCCCGTTAGGGGAAACGCCTATGCAGATACTGCCTTTTTGAAGAAATTTTTTTGAGAGGAGGAAGAATTGGTTTTGATGACCTCCGGTGTAGGGTTTTCAACCATAGTCACCGTTAACCACTGCCAGGGTCTACGACCACTGGCAGGGTTTGGTTTGCGTATTCCCTGCCAGTGGTCGCAGACCCCACAACGGAGGTTGCTGGCATAGAATCTCACAACGTAAATTATTGGACGTAGTTTTTCAAGAACGCTCCACCCGATCCATTCACTCAATCACTCATTCGCCCATTCACTCAATAACATAGAAGCAGCAGCCAGAATAGCCAGAATTGATCGGAGGTAGCCTGCCGCCGGATGAACCGGAACGCTTCCTGAAACAGATTCGATACTGACTGTTCCGAAATGCCCATGATTTGCGCAATGGCGGCCCGGTCCAGATTATCGAAAAACCGGAGGTAGATAGCCTCGCGTGAGCGCCGGGGCAATTCGTCGAGCAATTGCCGGATGCGGGCGTTGCTCAGTTGGCCCGTTTCCTGTTCGATGAGCCGGTCTTCGGGCGAAAAAGACTCGGTTGCGGCTTCGTCGGTAGAAAGCAGGAGCGTAAATCGACTTTCGTGCAGGTAGGTCTGGTGCAGAAGCCGACGCAGCACGGTCATGAGGTAGGGCTTCACCTGCCCGCCCGTGAGCGACCGGAGGGTATCGCGCCGGTTCCAGAGCTCAACGAAGGTGTCCTGAATACAATCGCGAATGTTATCGGTGTTGCGCGTAAACCGGCTCCCGTAGTGAAGCAGGGCGGAGTAATGCGCCGACATCAACTGGCCCAACGCCGTGGTGTCTCCGCGCTGAAAGCGGTGCCACAAAAGAGCATCATCTACGAAGTTGGCGGTCGACATAGGGCATGGGGAGACTTAAACGCTCCAAAATATGAACTTGTTCTGAATAAATAGGCTAATTTATATAGTATCTACCCCTATTTTTATACAGTGGACTAGCTCAGGCGCTCAGGCCTGAATTACGATCCCGTATTTTCGCAACAGTCCCGGTACGCCCACCAGGTTAAATTGCGCTTTGGTCAGGGTGTTATTTTCCGGGTCGATGGTGTAATGCCGGGCTGTGCGTAGGTCGGCCTTGGTGAGGTTGGTTCGTTCAAAATGGGCGTTGGTCAGGTCGCAATCGTCAAAAACAGCAAGGCTCAGGTCTGTTCCTTCAAAGTCGACGTTCTTGAGCGAGCAGCCCGTAAAAACGGTTTTCTTTAATTTTTTGCCCCAGAAAATGGAGTAGTCGAGGGTGCATTTCACAAAGGCCACCTCAAACAGAAAGTCGCCCGCTTCGCTGAAATGCACACCCATAAGGGCGCATTGCTCAAACCGAACCGGTTTCAGGGCCGCTTCTTTCAGCTTCACCGCTGACCAGGTACAGCCCACAAACGTACAATCGACAAACTCGACCTGCCGGAGGTCCGTCTCGACGAACTGACAGCCCCGAAATGTGCATTCAATGTACTCTGCCGGGCCGAGTGCGCGGCCGCTGAAGTCTTCGTTGGTAAAGGTGCAGGTGTCGAATATCTCGTGGCTCATGCTGGTGCATCCTGAGTTAGACTGAAATGGATAATGTGTATTGTAGAATGGATAATGAAAAATGAATAATGTACAGTGTAGATGAATAATGAATGCGTTGAGAATCAACAAAAAACCTCATTATCCATTATGCATTTTTCATTATCCATTCAACCATCCAGCCATTGGCTATTCAGTATAGTCGAGGTTTTTGCCGAAGGTTTCTTCCAGCGCCGACAACGCCCAGAAAGCCAGTATAAAACCCACGGCACCCACTACGGCCCCGGCTCCGATTACCCCGATTTGCGGTTTAAGCATCTGAAACGCCGGAATGCTCAAGAGGGTAGTGGCCCGCACATTGTTGGCAACCGAGGTGGTGGCCGTCGCCCGTAGGTTGGTGCCGAAACTCTCGGCCGTGATGGTCAGAAACATGGCGATGTAGCCAATACCGAAGCCCATGCCCAGGCAAACCAGGTAGAAGGTCTGTGCGGTCTGAAGGCCACCGTAGAGGTAAACGAGGCAGAACAGCAGGGTTAGGGCCATCATAAGACCCACGGCTTTCTTGCGCGACCGGAGCCATTGACTTAGAAACCCGCTGAATAAATCACCAACAACCATACCGATGTAGGTGTACATGACACACCGGCCGGGGGCAATTTCGTCGGTAATACCCAGTGCTTTACCAAACTCATTGCCAAACGTAGCCAGCAGCCCAATCACAAAGTAGGTTGGTAAGGAAATGCCCATGCACAGCATGTAACGGGTAAACCGATTACGGTCGGTAAAAAACGCGCTGAAGCTGCCCCGTCGGCGGGTGGCGCCCTCCACCATTCGTTTGTACATGCCCGATTCGAGCACGCTCACCCGCAGTAGTAGCAAGCCTAAACCCAGCCCGCCCCCGATGAAATAGGTGGTGCGCCAGTCGAACAACTGCACGGTCAGAAAAGCGACTACGGCCCCCATGAGTCCCACACTTGCCACAATCGACGAGCCGTAGCCCCGCAGCTCTTTGGGCAGAATCTCGCTCACGAGCGTGATGCCCGCGCCCAGCTCACCGGCCAGGCCCAGTCCGGCCACAAACCGCAACCAGGCGTAGGTGCCTGGGTCTTCGACAAAGCCGCAGGCAATATTGGCGAGTGAGTACGTCAGAATACTACCGAACAGTACCGACAACCGGCCGCGTTTGTCGCCCAGAATGCCCCACAAAATGCCCCCGATGAGCAAGCCCGCCTGTTGATAATTGTAGATACTGCCCCCCATGAGCGACACGCCCCGCTCATCGAGGCCGAGGTCTTTCAGGCTGGGTACCCGCACAATATTGAACAGCAGCAGGTCGTATACGTCGACAAAATAGCCCAGGGCTGCCACCCAAACGGGTAGGGTAAATAGCGGCCGGAGCGAGGTAGCGGGAGCATTGAGCGTAGAGGAATGCATAGGGTCGGAATTGGAAAGTCAATCTTACGGCTTTTTGTGCAATACCCGTTGTGAATAATTTGTGAAATTGGGCCACAGGCTCGCGATTCTCAATCTTAACCGTTGTGTCAGTAAAGAGCTGAGAACCGGGGCCTGCCACCGGGCAAAGCCGCCGAAAGACGAAAGCCGGTAGATGGATTCAAAATACCCAACTGAGCTGAGTAAAAAGAGGGATTAAGCCTCCCTTTAGGCATATAACCGAATTGAAATTAATGAAACGCAGACAATTTGTGGCCTCGTCGCTGCTGGCAGTGCCGGCCCTGTCGGAGGCTCAGGCCGCCAAACCGGCGGCCCAGAAAGAAATGTACGAATTTCGGACCTACCAACTGCGGGGTGGCGGGGCCGTATCTGTTTTTGATAAGTACCTCCGTGAGGCCCTGATACCGGCCCTGAACCGGCAGGGCGTCAAAACGGTAGGGGTGTTTCGGGAGATGGGTAAAACCGAGCCGCCCAAAGTGTACGTACTGATTCCGCACGCGTCGGCCGAAGCCTTCGGGGCGTCGGGGGCTAAACTCGCGGCCGACACGGCCTACCAGCAGGCCAGCAACGAGTACCAGACTATGGCACCCGACAAGTTTCCGGTGGTGCGGTACTCCAGTTCGATTCTGAGTGCGTTCGATGCCTTGCCGCAGATGATTGTACCCGGCAAAAGCGACCGTATTTTCGAACTCCGTACTTACGAGGGCTATTCGGAAGATGCCGTTCGGCGGAAGGTGAAGATGTTCAACGTGGATGAGTTGCCCATTTTTTACAATGTTAAGCTGAACCCGGTGTTTTTTGGCGAAATCGTAGCGGGCGAGCATATGCCTGCGCTTACGTACATGCTGGTGTTCAAAGATATGGCCGAGCGCGACGCTAACTGGAAGCAGTTTAGCGCTAACGCCGACTGGAAGCGTGTTTCGCAAGATCCCCAGTACGCCAACACCGTCTCGAACATTATTCGGGTGTTTCTGGAGCCGGTGGCGTATTCGCAGATTTGAGTTTTTCAGAGATGTCCGCCGGGCGGCTTACTCTCCCAGAGATGACATCTCTGGCAATTGATTTCCCAAAGCAGAGGCTCTTTCCAGAGATGTCATCTCTAAAGCTTACCCAAGCGGAGCACCCAACCCCAGAGATGACATCTCTGCAAATTGACTTCCCAAAACAGAGGACCTTTGCAGAGATGTCATCTCTAAAATTCGCCCAGGCGGCCTGTTCTCCCAGAGATGACATCTCTACACCCTACTCCTCCACAAAATCGAGGTCTTTGGCGAAGGTCTCTTCGGTATAGGCCAGTGACCAGAACGCCAGGGCGTACACCAGCGCCCCTACCAAACCGGCTGATACCAGCGCGCTCACCGAAAACTCGCGTTGGACACCCTGATACAGAATCGACATTGGAATCAGTAAGCCCCGCACAATACTTGGGGCCGAGGTGGTGGCCGTAGCCCGCAGGTTGGTGCCGTACTGTTCGGCCACCATGGTGAGGTACATGGCAATGTAGCCCGTGCAGAACCCAAGCAACAGACAGATGCCGTACAGCGTTTGGGCCGACTGAATGCCCGTAAACAGGTACACTCCGCTCAAAAACATACTGCTAATGAGCAGATAAATCACCGCTTTTCGGCGCGACTGTAACCAGTGGCTAAACGGCCCCGAAAGTAGGTCGCCCGCAGCCAGACCGAGGTAAATCATCATCACGCACTGACCCGGTTTTACGGGCTCGGCAATGCCTAAGGCTTCGCCAAATTCGTTGGCAAACGTGGCCAGAATCCCCACAATGAACCAGGTTGGCAAACCAATGGCTACACAGCGGAGGTATTTGCGGGTACTGGCCCAACTGCGAAACAGGTGGAGAAAATTACCCCGGCTTACGTGTTGGTTCTCCGTTTTCATAGTCACATACAGCCCTGATTCCAGCACACTCACGCGCAGTAACAGCAGCAGTAAGCCCATGCCTCCACCCACAAAAAAGGCCGTGCGCCAGTCGAAAAGGGCCTGAGTCATGTAGGCGACGCCCGCCCCCAAATAGCCTATACCCGCCACCAGCGACGAGCCATACGACCGGATTTCTTTGGGCAGAATTTCGCTTACGAGCACCATAGCGGCCCCAATTTCGCCCGAAAGCCCAACGCCCGCAATGAACCGCAGCAGGGCATACTGGTCTACGGTTTGCACAAACCCGCAGGCTACGTTGGCGAGCGAGTAGGTCAGAATACTGCCAAACAGCACCGACATACGCCCGCGCCGGTCGCCGAGTACCCCCCACAAAATGCCGCCGAGCAACAGCCCGGCCTGCTGGCAGTTCAGAATAAACGTGCCGTCGAGCTTGATCTGCTCTTTGGTGAGGCCCATAGATTCGAGACTGGGCACACGCACAATGTTGAAGATGAGCATGTCGTACACATCGACAAAAAAGCCGAGGGCCGATACGATGACCGGCAGGGCCAATAACGGACGTAGCGAGGGTTTAGGACGAGTAGCGGTGAGCATAAGGGGGTAAGCCGACGCCAATGCGCCGGATATTTAGGGATTAATGATACGAAGATCCCGGCGAACTTCACGCAAGGGCCGGGTTGCTGCCGGGCGTTGGGGCGGCTAATACGCCAGCTCGACCAGCACCGGCAGGTGATCGGAGGCTACGCGTTCGGGAATGACCCGGTGCTCGATTACCCGAAACCGGTCTTTGGGCGTAAACGTCACGAAGTCGATAGCCCGATTTGGGTTCTCAACCGGAATGGTGGGCGGGCACGACTGGCAGCTTGGCTCTACCACCCGCTTAAGTAGTTGCAGGGTTTGGCTATCGGGCGAATCGTTGAAATCGCCCGCCAGAATGACCGGGTGTTTTTCCTGCCGTAGTACCTCGACAATGCGGGCCGCCTGCAACTGCCGGTTGGTAGGGGCGCGTTGGGCGTCGAGGTGGGTGTTGGCCAGCGTCACGGTACGTTTGCCGGGCAAGGTCACGGTGGCCAGCCCCAGTACCCGTGGCTCACCCCGGGTAGCCGAGTCGAGCGGGAGCGGAATCCGGCGCTGGTTGGTCAGTGGGTATTTCGACAGAATGGCAATGCCGTACTCACCACCATCGTAGTCAATTCCTTTGAAAAAGTACGCGTTCAGTCCCGTTTGACGGCCCAGCTCGGCCGCCTGATCGAGGGCTTTGCCCGACCGGCCGGTACGTACATCCACCTCCTGCACCATCACCACGTCGGGTTTTTGAGCGTTGATAACGGCCGCAATGGCCGCTATGTCGATAACTCCCGCCCGGCTGGGTGGGTTGGCGTGGTGGATATTGTAGCAGAGTACCCGAAGCCGGTTGGCTTCTGCCGTGGGCGCCCCCGACCGGGTGCAGGCCCCCACCAGTACGCTTAAAAACAAAACGAAAAGGAAGCGCATACGAGAATAGGAAGAGTGGTCAAAGATAGGTTTTGGGGTCGATAACAAGGTGGTCGGCCCGAAAAACAAGGCAATAGGTTCAGAAAAAAGATTTCTGGATAAAAATTGTACTGGCCTGAGTATAGTTTGCACTATTCGCTCTATTGGCAGTCAGATGGTCGGGGTCGCGCTCTCCGCCCCCTATTTTTTCCCTGTTTAACTACGCTGTGTATGATTCCGCCGGAAGCCCGAAATTCCCAGAATCAGTATGCTTTGCATGCAACCGAAGTCTGGCTCTGGCAGCAGTTTCGGGCCGGGAGCCGTGAGGCTTTCGAACAGCTTACCGGCTTTTTTTACCGGGACCTCTACTTCTACGGGTACCGCTTTACGCAGGATACTGACCTGCTCAAAGACTGCCTTCAGGATCTGTTCGTCGACCTGTGGGTGTACCGGCGTAAGGTGGTCGATACTGAATACATACGGCCGTACCTGTACAAGTCGCTTCGGCGGAAAATATTCCGGGAGTTGAAGCGGGGCGGAGCCCAGTTGACCGACGATGAGCTGCCGTTTCTGGAGCTGGACGACGATCACCCCACGGCCGAGCAGCAACTGATTCAGACCGAACTGGCTTCGTACCAAACCTCCCGGCTGAACGCCCTGCTGAGCCGGTTGTCGGCCCGGCAACGCGAAGCCATTCACCTTAAATTTTACGGCGAGCTCACCAACGATCAGATCGCCGATGTTCTCAACGTCAACAAACAGTCGGTAGCCAACCTGCTGCACCGGGGCCTTACCCGCCTGCGCGAGGAGTGGCCCTCGTTGCTACCTCTGATCGGACTGTGTATAAACGCCCTCTTTTCGCGCCAATCATGAAGCCCTACGAAACCTATTCGGTCCATGATTTCCTGACAGACGACCTGTTTTTGGCCTGGATCAAATCCGATGAGCCCGAGGCCCGGCAGTTCTGGCTCTCGTTTATGGAGCAGCACCCACACCGCCGGTCGGAGTTGCTGCTTGCCAAAGACATTGCCGAAACCCTGTACCGGCGGCCGCGCCCCCTGTCTGATGCACAGGTGCAGCGCGAGGTGGGCCAGATTATGCGTCTGACCGACCGGGCCGAGGCTACCGGGCTGGGGCACCCGCTGTACCGGCGGGTGCTGCGGTATCCGGTTCTGTTGGTCGCTTCGGTACTGCTGGTAGGGCTGGGTATCTGGAGTGGGTGGCAGTGGCAGCGGGCCTTACATATTCTGGAAAACGATCCTATTGCTACTACATCGCTCGGTAAAGGGCAGGCGGGTTGGGTAAGCCAAACCAACGGCACCTCGCAGCCTGTATCGCTTACCCTGCCCGATGGAAGCCGGGTGGTGCTGCAACCCAACAGTCAGGCCCGGTACCAGAAAGCGTTTAGCCAAACGCACCGCGAGGTGTGGCTCACCGGCGACGCTACGTTTGCCGTTGTGTACGACCCCGCTCGGCCGTTTCTGGTGCGCAACGGGTCGCTGGTGACGCGCGTGCTGGGCACCCGGTTTCGGGTACACGCGCCGACCAACGGGGCCCGGGTTACGGTGAGTGTGCTGAGCGGCAAAGTATCGGTTTACGATCAGCGCGACCTCACGAGTGCGCGCCGACAGCAGAGTCGGCAGCTGCCCGGTGTGATTCTGACGGCTAATCAGCAGGTGGTGTACGACCCCGAACGGATTAGCTACCAGAAAGAACTTGTTCCGAAGCCAAGCCTGATTCGACCCGATGTACCCCCTGAAACCTTCGACTTTCAGGATACGCCCGTGTCGGTGGTGTTTGAGCGGCTCCAGAAAAATTACGGCGTCACCATTCAGTACGATGCCGCCCTGTTGCGCCCCTGTACGCTTACGGCCTCGCTGGCGGGCGTGTCCCTGCACGATCAGCTCGGGCTTATCTGTGCCTCTATTGGGGCTACGTACCAGATTGTCGATACGCAGATTGTTATCAGCGGTCGGGGCTGTTTGTAAATGTCTTCACTTCTTTTCACCAACCCAATGCGTCTATTTTTATCCCCGGAAACCCTGCGTTTTTGTATGAAGGTTTCGTTTCTGCACTTGCTGCTCACAGCCTTGCTGATGAATTCGGTGCTGGCCGCCCGGGCCCAGGAACTGCTCGAACAGCGCATCTCAATTCATCAGGAAAACAGCACCGTGCGCCAGGTGCTGAACTCGATTGAACAAACGGCACGCATCAAGTTTGTGTACAGCCGCGAGGTGGTACGCACCGATCAGCGCGTGACCCTCGTTGCCAGCGACGAACGGCTGGGCACCGTGCTCGAACGCCTGCTCCGGCCCATGCGCGTGAGCTACGTGGTAACGGGTAATCAGGTGGCCCTAACCCGAACCGCTCCCTCGGGAAACGACGAAGCGGGACCACGGAAAACATCGGAGCTGGCTCCCGCTGAAGCCCTTGAAGAAACCATCACGGGTACCGTATCGGACGAGAGCGGGCAAGGGCTACCGGGCGTAAGCGTGGTGTTGAAAGGCACTACACGCGGCACCACCACCAACGCCGAAGGCAAATACCGCCTGAATGTACCCGACCGCTCGGCGGTGCTGGTGTTTTCGTTTGTGGGGTATGGGTCGCAGGAGGTGGCTACCGGAGGCCGGTCGGTGGTCAACGTAAGCCTGAAAGCCGACGAAAAATCGCTCAACGAGGTGGTGGTAGTGGGCTACGGGCAGGTGCGAAAAAGCGACCTGACCGGGGCCGTAGTGACCGTGCCCGTGGAGGAAATCAAAAAGGTAGCGGTTACCTCGCTCGATCAGGCCCTGCAGGGCCGGGCCGCCGGGGTGCAGATCACCCAAAACTCAGGTTCGCCGGGTGGTACCACCACCATTCGGATTCGGGGTGGTAACTCGATTCAGGGCGATAATGAGCCTTTGTACGTGATTGACGGGGTGCCGTTTAAAAACGACGGGGCCGGCAGTGGTTCCAGCTTCAACGTGCTCAGTACCCTCAACCCGAGCGATATTGAAACCATGACGGTGCTCAAAGATGCCTCATCGACGGCTATTTACGGCTCGCGGGGGGCCAATGGCGTGGTTATTATTACCACCAAACGGGGTAAGGCGGGCCGCTCAGTGGTCAATTTTGAGAGTTATTACGGCGTACAGGAGGTACGTAAATTTTACCCCGTGCTCAACGCCCGCGAGTACGCTCAGTTTGTCAACGATGCCAACACCAACGAAGGCCGCGCCCCGGTGTACACCCCGGCTCAGGTTGATGCGTTTGGGCAGGGCACCGACTGGCAACGCGAAATCTTCCGGTCGGCACCCATCCAGAACTACCAGCTGTCGATGAGCGGGGGCGACGAGAAAACCCAGTACGTGCTGTCGGGCGGGTATTTCAAGCAGGATGGTATCGTGACCAACTCCGACTTCGACCGGTACTCGCTCCGCCTGAACCTCGACCGGAAACTGACCGACAAAATCAAAGTGGGCAACAGCCTCACCGTCAACCGGACCGTAACCAATCAGTCGCGGACAGATGGCGACCTTGGCAGTGCCGGTCTGGTTACTATTGCGGCCCTGCAATTCCCGCCTATTCTGCCGGTTTTCAACCCCGACGGGTCGTATCTGGTGACTAATCCGGCCCTGACCTTCACGGCCGACAACCCGGCCGCCCTGGCCCGCGAAAGTAAAAACCGCAACACGGCGTACCGCACGTTTGGCAACGTATTTGGTGATTACCAGATTATTGAGGGGTTGAATCTGCGCGTATTGCTGGGCGTAGATGCCATTCTGCAAAAACAGGACTCGTACCTGCCCCGAAGCGTATCGAGCGGTCTGGCGCAGGGGGGAGCTGCTTCTATTTTCAACGGGCAGTCGGTGACCTGGCTGAACGAAAACCTGCTCACGTACACCCGTACGTTTCGGTCGGTACACAACGTAAATGCGCTGGTAGGCTACACCCAACAGGCCAACCGCACCGAAAACAGCTCGGCGGCTGCGCGCAACTTTGTCAATGACAACCTCAACTCAGGCAACCTCGGTTCGGGCTCGGTGCCGCTCGTGCCTTCGTCGGGTATTGGGGCCTGGGGGCTGCAATCGTACCTGGCGCGTATCAACTACGGCTACCGCGACAAATACCTGCTTACGGCCTCGTTCCGGGCCGATGGCTCGTCGCGCTTCGGGGCCAACAAGCGGTACGGTTACTTTCCCTCAGCGGCTGTAGCGTGGCGGGTGTCGGAAGAAAACTTCCTCAAAAATGTACCCGTGCTCACCGACCTGAAACTGCGGGCCACGTATGGTACAACCGGTAATCAGGATGGTATCGGCAACTTTCCGGCGTACTCACTTCTGAGCACGCAGAACTATGTGCTGGGGGGCGTAGTGGCTACGGGGATCGGGCCGTCGCAGATTGCCAACCCCGATTTGTCGTGGGAATCGACCACACAGGCCGACCTTGGTATCGACGTGGGGCTGCTCAATAACCGGATTACGTTTACGGCCGATGTGTACCTGAAACGAACCAAAAATCTGCTCCTGAACGTGACCATACCGAGTACGTCGGGCTACACGAGCGCCATCAAAAACCTCGGCCGGGTCGAAAACCGGGGCGTTGAGTTCAGTCTGTCGTCGCGCAATATCGACAAGGCGTTCAAATGGAATACCGACCTGAACCTGGCGGCCAACCGTAACCGGGTACTCGATATTGGCGGGGCTCCGCAACTTTTTGCCGGTCAGGTGGCAAACATTGCCCAGAACGTCAATTCGGGCATTATTCGGGTGGGTGAGCCGCTGGGGTCGTTTTTCGGCTATATCACAGATGGCCTTTACCAGAGCACCGACGAACTGGCTGCCCTGGCCGATCCGCAGGCCCGCCGACCCGGTGACCGGAAATACGCTGACCTGAACGGCGACAAGCGCATTGATGACCTCGACCGAACCATCATTGGCCGGGCGCAACCCAAACTGCTGGGTGGCCTCAATAACACGTTCAGCTACAAAGGCTTCGAGCTGACGGTGTTTATGCAGGGCGTGTACGGCAATCAGATCCTGAACGCCAACCGCTTCGAGCTGGAATACCTCAACGGAACCAACAACCAGAACCGGGATATGCTGAACCGCTGGACGCCCACCAACACGAACACCGATATTCCGCGGGCGTCGACTACGCGCCCGGCCAACCGGATTTCGACCCGGCAGATTGAAGATGGCTCCTACCTGCGGCTCAAAAACGTGCAACTGGCCTACAACTTCCCGTCGGCGGTGCTGACTAAACTTCGGATTCAGGGGCTGCGCGCCTACGTGTCTGCCCAGAATTATGCTACCTGGACACGCTACTCTGGTTACGACCCGGAGGTAAACCGATTCGGGCAGGATAGCCGTAGTCAGGGCTTCGATTACGGGAGTTACCCAGCCGCCAAAACCATCCTGTTCGGCCTGAACGTGGGCTTTTAACCAACGACATTCATCCTTCTGTCTTCGCTGATCGACATGAAAAAGAGTATAGCCATTCTGTTTGTGCTGAGTAGCCTGATGGGCTGCGAGGTACTTGAGCAAACCCCGGAGTCGAGCTTTACCCCGGAGAATTTTTACAAAAATGCCGACGATGCCCGCGCGGCCGTCAGTGCCGTGTATGACCCGCTCAATTCGGCCGATATGTACAATCAGGTCATGTGGATTTTGCAGGACCAGGCCACCGACGATGCCGAGTGGGGGGGCGGTCGCTCAACCGCCAATCAGGCCAAAAACGACCTGGACAAGTACACCTTTACACCCGCCACGTCCACGTTCCAGTCCATCTGGTCAACCACGTACCGGGGTATCAACCGGGCGAACACCGTGATTAGCCGGGTACCCACTATCCCAATGCCCGACGACCTGAAAAACCGGTACGTAGCCGAGGCTAAGTTTATGCGGGCGTTTTACTACTTCACGCTCGTGCGGCTGTTTGGGGGCGTACCCTTGCAGTTGCAGGAAACCACCTCGCTCAACAACCTGAATGTGGCGCGGGCACCGGCCGAGGAAGTCTACAAACAAATCGTTCAGGACTTTACCGATGCCGAAGCGGTTCTGCCTGTGAGCTACACCGCCGGCGACCGGGGCCGGGCTACCAAAGGAGCCGCCAAGGCGTTTCTGGCTAAGGTGTATCTGACCCGGCAGGAGTGGGCCAAAGCGTCGGCTAAGGCCAAAGAGGTGATGGACCTGGGCGCGGGCTACGACTTGTGGGCCAACTTTGCCGACGTGTTCTCGATTGCCAATGAAAACGGCAAAGAGTCGATGTTTGAGATTCAGGCTATTGGCGGTGGGTTTGGCGAAGGGAGCTGGATGCAGGGTTACATGCGGCCCAACTTCGACCGGGTGAATGGCGTAGCTGGTTTCGGCGACGACCCCGCCACCGAAAACCTGTACCGAGCCTACCGCTCCGACGACCGTCGGCGCAACGTGACCATCCGGCTGTACTCAGCCACCAGCACGCCCGCAGCCCCCGCGAGTGTCCTGTTTCCGGGATACGTGGCCAAGTACCTCGACCCTACGGCCACGGCCAATGGCGAAGGCGGCAACAACTTCCCGATTCTGCGCTATGCTGATTTGCTGTTGATGTATGCCGAATCGCGCAACGAACAGGCCCCGAACGATGCCGAGGCTTATGCTGCCATCAATCGCGTACGCAACCGGGCGGGCATCCCGAACCTGACGCCCAATCTGAGTCAGGCTCAGTTCCGTGATAGCCTGCTGTTGGAACGTCGGCTGGAGCTGGCGTTTGAGGGGCACCGCTGGTACGATTTGGCCCGCACCAAACGGCTTATTTCAGCCATGCGGGCGCAAAACCCAACGATCAAAGTGGAGGAGCGGCATTACCTGTTCCCGATTCCGCAGACCGAGCGCGACGCCAATCCCCAGCTAACGCAGAACGAAGGGTATTGAGTGGTTTATGGTTCGTACGTAAGCCGAATGAACTGTGTAATGAATAATGTGGAATGAATAATGAATAATGTATAGTGGATCGGCTGATTGTTAGCGAATAAGCCAATTGTTCATTCTACATCGTTCATCATTCATTTTACATTATTCATTGTACATTCTCCATTCTACATCGTTCATTCACTTACTTGGTTACCGGTTGATTCGTTGCCTGACGAAACTATAAATGAAGAACCGGCCGCCCAATACCCTAAACCTGGAGCCCTGTTTGCTTTTAGTAAAAAACGAATGGAGCAATCCGCGATTCACAGTAAACCAGAACCTTCATGAGCATTCGAGTTCTATCCGCCACCTTCGCCTTTTTACTTGTAGGGATGGCCTTGCTAACCGGGGCCAAACCGGCCGCTGTCCGGCGTGCCGATGTCATTGTGTACGGAGGCACGTCGGCCGCAATCACGGCGGCTGTGCAGGTCCGAAAAATGGGCAAATCGGTCATTGTTGTTTCGCCCGATAAACACCTGGGCGGCTTGTCGTCGGGTGGCCTGGGCTTTACCGATACGGGTGACAAATCGGTGATTGGTGGACTGTCGCGCCAGTTTTACGGGCGTCTGTACAACCATTATCAGACCGACGAAGCCTGGAAATGGCAGAAACGCAGCGAATACGGTAACAAAGGGCAGGGAACACCCGCTATCGACGGGGCCGCCCGCACCATGTGGATTTTTGAGCCCCACGCGGCTGAGAACGTGTTTGAAGACTTTGTGCGCGAAAACAACATCACGGTTTACCGCGACGAATGGCTCGACCGGGGCCCGAAAGGGGTTCAGAAAAAAGGCACGGCCATTCAGTCGTTCCGAACGCTGGGCGGCACCGTGTACGAAGGCAAAATGTTTATTGACGCCACGTATGAGGGCGACCTGATGGCGGCCGCTGGCGTAAAATACCACGTGGGCCGCGAAGCCAACAGCGTGTACGGCGAGCAGTTCAACGGGGTACAGCCGGGGGTATTCCACCACGGGCATCATTTCAAAACGAATGTAAGTCCCTACGTGGTGCCGGGCGACCCCAAAAGTGGCTTGTTGCCCGAGGTATCGGCCGAACCGATTGCCCCCAAAGGGTCGGGCGATAACAAGATTCAGGCGTATTGCTTCCGAATGTGTCTGAGCAACCACCCCGACAACCGTATTCCGTTTGCCAAACCCGCTGGCTACGACCCCAACCGGTACGAACTCTTGGCGCGGGTGTATGCCAATGGGTGGACTGAGACGTTCCAGAAATACGACCCCATTCCGAACCGGAAAACCGATACAAACAATCACGGCCCGTTCAGCACCGACTACATCGGCAAAAACTACGATTACCCCGAAGCCAGCTACGAACGCCGTCGGGAGATTATCAAAGACCACGAATTGTACCAGAAAGGGCTGATGTATTTTCTGCAAAATGACCCGCGCGTACCGGCCGATGTGCACGAAAAAATGCAGCAGTGGGGCTTACCCAAAGATGAGTTTACCGATAACGGCGGTTGGCCGCATCAGCTTTATATTCGCGAAGCCCGCCGGATGATTGGCGTGTTTGTAATGAAAGAGGCCGACGCCCTCGGCAAAACGAGCGTGCCTAACCCCGTGGGTATGGGCTCGTACGCGCTCGATTCGCACAACGCGCAACGATACGTAAAAGCCGCGGAAGGCCGCCCCGACGGCTTTGTGCAGAATGAGGGCGACATTGGCGTGCATCCTGATAAGCCATACTCGATTGCGTATGGCTCTATTCTGCCGAAAGAAAACGAGTGTAACAATCTGCTGGTGCCTGTTTGTGTGTCGGCTTCGCACATCGCCTACGGCTCCATTCGAATGGAGCCCGTATTCATGATTCTGGGCCAATCGGCCGCAACAGCCGCCGTTCTGGCTATCGACAACAAGGTTTCGCCCCAGCGGCTTCCGTACGAAAAACTCCGCGCTGTGCTGTTGAAAGACGGGCAGAAGCTGGAGTTGTAAGGGAAAAAGGGGAGGAAAGGAGAAGGGAGAAAAGGGTTGGGCATCAGCTTTTCCTTTCTCCCTTCTCCTTTTTCCCTTTATTCTAAATAGTCCAGGTCTTTACCGTGGGTTTCGGGGACGGTCAGGATGGAGTAGAATCCGATGGCGAAGGCCACCAGACCTACAATGGCCCCGGCCTGAATCACATCGACGCTCGGTTTGAGAAGTTGGTACGAGGTGGTCATCGGAATCACGAGCCCGCGCACCATGTTGGGTACCGTAGTGGCTGCCGTAGCCCGGAGGTTGGTGCCAAACTGCTCGGCCCCGATAGTAACAAACATGGCCCAGTACCCAATACCGAAGCCCATGAGCCCGCAAAGGGTGTAGAACGTGGTGCCCGATTTAACCCCTCCATACAGGTAAATGCCCGTAATGAGCAGCGTAAAGCCCATAAGCAAGGCCACGGCTTTTTTACGTGATTCCAGATACTGGCTCAGCACTCCACTGATGAGGTCGCCCGTAGCCAGACCCACATAGCACCACATAATGGCCAGGCCCGGCTTGATTTCTTCGTCGAGGCCGAGTGCTATCCCAAACTCGTTGGATAGCGTAGCCAGAATCCCGATGACAAACCAGGTGGGCAGGCCAATGCCGATACACTTGAGGTAGCGGGTCAGGCGGTCGGTGTTAGTGAAAAAGGAGAGAAAATCGCCCCGTTTCACATCTTCCTGCTCGGTTACGTTTTTAAACATCCCCGATTCTACAACCCCTACGCGCAGCAGCAGCAGGCCAATACCCATGCCGCCCCCCACAAAAAAGGCCATTTGCCAGCTAAACCACTGCACGGTGAAATAGGCCACCACCGCCCCAAACAGCCCGACGCCCGCCACCAGCGAGGTACCAATGGCCCGTAATTCTTTGGGCAGTACCTCGCTCACAAGGGTGATACCTGCGCCCAGTTCACCCGCCAGACCAATACCCGCCACAAACCGCATGAGGGCGTAGTAGGTGATCGGGTCCATGAACGTGACCTGATCGACAAAGCCACACGCAATGTTGGCCAGCGAATAGGTGATGATGCTCCCAAACAGAACCGACAGTCGGCCGCGCTTGTCGCCCAGAACTCCCCAGAGGATTCCACCCAGTAGCAGGCCACCCATTTGCCAGTTCAGAATGGTGGTGCCTACGGTCGAGATCTGCTCGGCGTTGAGACCCATTTCTTTCAAACTGGGTACCCGCACAATGCCAAACAGCAGCAGGTCGTAAATGTCGACAAAGTAGCCAAGGGCGGCTACAATAACGGGCAGGCTAAATAACGAGGCCGTGTTAGAACGGGGAGGAGCTTGCGTTGTAGGAATAGACATACTGGTTTCTTTGACGTAATAATACAAAACGCAACGGTTTCCGGGTGGCTCAAAGGCTCTTCAGAATGGCGTTCATTTTCTGGAGGGCAGTTTTAGCCACCACGAGAGGGTCTTGCGCGTAGTAGCCTTTGTTGAACACCTCGAACGAAAGCACAATGGGCCGGTCGGGGTTGCGGATAGCCGACAAAATCGGTTTGATGGGCGCAATGCCGTCGCCGGGGTACACCCGGTCGGCATCAACGATGGTCTCGCGGGCAATGTTGGGGTAGTCGTTGATATGGAAAATCTCAACGGCCGGTTTACCTACCAGCGCCAGACTTTCAATGGCCGAGCCGCCTTTGTACAGGTGGTACACATCGAGCAGAACCCGTGCCGAGGGGTGGCCCGCTTCGGCGGCTACGTATAGCACGTCGCTCAGACGGTTGAGGTTTTTCGAAAAGCCCCAGAGCTCAAGCTGCGGGTGCACGCCTGTTTGGTCGCCGAGTTCGAGAATCGTGCGGAATCGTTCGGCGGCTTTTTTCAGGTCGAGGCCGGGCTGCGTGGTAGCGCCCATCGGGGGGGCGGCTGTGCGGGTACACCCCACGGCAGCCAACTGATCCATCTCGCGCTTGAGCTGATCGAGGGCTTTGGCCCGTTGGGCGTTGTCGTCGACGATCCAGGTAGCAAACCCGATGGCATTTTCGGCTTTCAGGCCGAGGTCGTTGAGCCGTTGGCGGGCTTCGGCCAAGGTGCCACCCTGATCCAGAAAGGCCTGCAACGAGTTCATCCAGATTTCTACCGACCGAAACCCGGCTTTCGAGGCTACTTCAAGTTCTTTGGCAAACCCCAGTTTATGGCCCATAATGGTGCTCATATTCAGGCAGGGGGTAAACGAAGCGGCTGGTTTGGCGGCCTCGGCGGGCGTGCTGAGGGCGGGTAGGAGGGTGGCTCCGGCACTCGCTCCAAATGTAGCTAATGCCTGACGACGCGAAACGGATGGGAGAGACATTGTGTGTGCGTAAGTAATGTACAACCTACAATAGAGCGATTCGGGTAGATTTTACCCATTGCCTGTTTGAGTTGACCCATAAAAGCAGATTTTAAAGCCGTAAACCCCGGCTCGGGGTTAGGCTGTTGTGCGCTGTGGTTAGGTTGGATTACTGGCCTGCGCCGTCAGACAAACCCTATTTGTATGCATATCTTCCTCAAATCAGTGGTTAGTGGGTTGGCCGGAGCGGCTGCCCTCAACCTGTGGCACGAGACCGTACGGCGGGTGGTGCCCGAAGCCCCGCGTGCCGATATTTTGGGCGAACGCTCGTTGCAAAAAATCATGCGGGCTGTTGGGAAAACCCCTCCCGCCGACGAAGAAGACCTGTACGGCCCGACGATGGTGGCCGATCTGCTGTCCAACACGGCGTATTACAGCCTCATTGGCACGGCACGGCCCGAACACGCGTACCCGGTGGGGGCAGCACTCGGTTTGCTAGCTGGTTTGGGTGCCGTGGTGTTGCCCGGACCTTGGGGTTTGGGTGAAGCCCCCACCAACCGAACTACGGCTACGCAGGCGATGACCGTGGGCTGGTATTTGCTGGGTGGGCTGGTAACGGCCGCCGTTTACACTCGGTTAGCTGAGCGGTCCGTTGCTTCCTCCGATGAAACCGGTGAGCCAACCGACGTTCCGACCGAAACGCCTGACGTATGAATTACACACCCTTGCACCCTTGGGACGTAACCCCCGCCGAAGCCGTTGCGCTGCAACAACAAATGCGCCAACAGATTCGGATTGAGCCGCTGACGCAGCCTGTCCAGACGATTGCGGGGTGTGACATTTCGTTCAATAAGTTTGAGGAGACGGTGTATGCCGGGATTGTGGTCCTGAATCTGGCCGATTTGTCGGTGGTTGAAGAGGTTGGTGTTATCAGTCGGGCTACGTTTCCGTACGTGCCGGGTTTGTTGTCGTTTCGGGAGGCTCCGGCCCTGCTCGAAGCCTGGGAGAAGTTGCAAACGGCCCCCGACGCGGTCATGTTCGACGGGCATGGCATGGCGCACCCGCGTCGGATCGGTATCGCGGCCCATATCGGCCTGTTTATCGACCGGCCTTCGTTTGGGTGCGGTAAGTCAGTGCTGGTGGGTAAGTACGACGAACCCGCTCCCGAACGGGGTAACTGGTCGCCCATGCGGCATCACGGCGAGGTGGTCGGCGCTGCGCTGCGTACCAAAAATCGGGTCAATCCGGTGTACGTATCGCCCGGCCACCGGATCGATCTGCCCGCTGCTATTGAGCTGACTCTCGCCTGCAATGGTGGTTATCGCATTCCTGAGCCTACTCGCCGGGCGCACAATCTGGTTAATGCGTTGCGTAAAGGGGAGCGTTAACCCTGCCAGTGGGGTGCTAGCCCCCTGGCAGTGGTTAACGCTCCCCCTTTTCAAAGCATTGAAAGTAAGGTATTTTCTCAACCACTGTCAGGGGGTTAGCACCCCACTGGCAAGGTTTCGAAGCTATAACTTTACCACCCCGCCTGTTCGCTGCGACTCATAAATGGCCTGGAACAGTTGCACTACCCGGCGGCCATCTTCGCCCGTTACGGCTGGCGTGCGGTTCTGAGCGACAGATTCACAGAATTCGCGGAGCTGCTCCGCAAAGAAAAAGACCATGTTATCGACCGAGTGGAAATGGTCGGCATCGGCCTTGACCCACTCAGCCAGCAGGTGTTCCTCGCCCGGAACCGTCCAAAGGTCGTTGGCAGGTGGCTCCTGAATGGTCGACTGGCCAGCTACGAACATAGAGCCGCCATCAGTTTGTACACCTACCGATGCCCCACTGGTGCCGTGAACATGCACTTTGCCGTACAGGCCCGGCTTCTGCGAATTACTCAGCATAATATTGCCCAGACCGCCATTTTTGAAGCGAACAATGGCCAGAGCCGTATCTTCTACTTCGATGTACGGGTGATTGACATTAGCCCACGCTCCAAATACCGATTCGGGCTCGCCCATGTACCAGAGCAGTAAATCGAGCTGGTGGGGCGCCTGATTCACCAACACGCCACCGCCTTCGGTAGCCCACTTGCCGCGCCAGGGGTCGCTGGCATAGTAAGCTTCTCCCCGCCAGCCCAGCAGTTGCGCGACACCCAGCGCCGGATTCCCAATTTTACCGTCCAGAATGGCCTGCTTCACGCGGGTGCTCGATGCGTAGAACCGGCGTTGGCTTACCGTTCCCAGAAACCGGTTCGCCTTTTGGGCAGCCTCAATCATGGCGTCGCAGTCCTCCACCGACGCTGCCAATGGCTTTTCGACCAGTACGTGCGCCCCCGCTTCGAGCGCGGGAATGGCGACCTCCCGGTGGGCTGGGTGAGGGGTACAAACGATACAAACGTCGACCTTTTCGCGGGTCACCATCTCGGCAATGTCGGTATAAGCCGCAATGCCATACTTATTGGCGAATGCCTGCGCGCGTTCCTGATTACGGCCATAAACGGCCACCAGATTACCAACCGACTGGGCGGCTTTGGCGTGAAGATGGGCCACTTTGGCAGGCCCGATGATTGCGATGTTCATACCGCAACAAAGTACGATATTGCGTCACTCCTACCGTTTTTTGATTTATCTACTCTAATTTGCCCCTCAGATGCCCGATGGGTGTCTTTTGACGTTTGTTATGACTTTACACGAATTCATCAAAACGGCCCTGGCCGAAGACGTTGGCGACGGTGACCATACCTCGCTGGCGACTATTCCTGCCAATGCCCAGCGACGCGCCCGATTGCTGGTAAAAGACACGGGTATTCTGGCGGGGGTTGAGGTGGCTTTAGCCATTTTTGACGAAGTTGACCCCAACTTCGAGGTAGAAGTATTGATGGAGGATGGCGTTTCGATGAAACCCGGCGACATTGTGCTGACCGTCTCGGGCAACGCCCGCAACATCCTTACTGCCGAGCGGTTGGTGCTGAACTGTATGCAGCGTATGAGTGGTATTGCCACCCAAACGCGCCGGATGGTGAACCTGATCGAGGGTACCCGTGCTCAACTGCTCGACACCCGCAAAACCACGCCCAACTTCCGTATATGCGAGAAAATGGCCGTGAAGATCGGCGGTGGGGTAAATCACCGGTTCGGGCTGTACGACATGATTCTGATTAAGGATAATCATATCGACTATGCGGGGGGGGTCACGCAGGCCATTACGCAGGCCAACCAGTACCTCAAACGAACTGGCCGTCAGTTAGAAATTGAAGTGGAAATGCGCACGCGCGCCGAAGTGGAGGAAGTGCTGAAGCTAACCGAGTCGGGCGAGGTTCGGGTGGATGTATTGCTGTTGGATAACTTCAAGCCTGACGAAATCCGCGATCTGGTTCGTCTGATCGACAACCGGATCACCACCGAAGCCTCGGGCGGTATTACGGAAGCAAACCTGCGGGCCTATGCCGAAACAGGCGTTAACTTTATCTCGTCGGGGGCTTTGACCCACCATGTGCGGAGCCTGGACCTGAGTCTGAAAGCGTATTAAAGACTGTTTATGGTTTCGGATTCATAGTTTCGGGTTACTTTATAGACGATTTTGCGCTCGTTTATGTTATACCAACTGAGCCGTTAGCCTAAAATCATACACCACAAACTGTAGACTAAAGTGGAAGCATTACTCGAAGAAGTTCAACGCGTAGGTTACGTAAACAAACCCGTTGCCGATAATATAGATCTGGTAGCCGAAATCAAGCGACTCAAAAAAGAGAAGAACGCGGTGATTCTGGCGCACTACTACGTGGATGGCAGTATTCAGGATTTGGCCGACTATATCGGCGACAGCCTGGGCCTGAGTCAGCAGGCGGCTGCTACGCCCGCCGACATGATTGTGTTCTGCGGGGTGCACTTCATGGGCGAAACCGCTAAGGTGCTCTCGCCCCATAAGAAAGTGGTGATTCCCGACCTGAACGCGGGTTGTTCGCTTGCCGATTCGGCTCCGGCCGATAAGTTCGCGGCCTTTAAAGCGCAGTACCCTGATCACATTGTGCTGTCGTACATCAACTGCTCGGCCGAAATCAAGGCGCTGTCCGACATCATCGTGACCTCGTCCAACGCGCTGAAGATTGTCGAAAGCCTGCCCCAGGATCAAAAAATTATCTTTGCACCGGACGCCAATCTGGGCCGGTATATCTCCAAGAAAACCGGTCGCGACATGGTGCTTTGGGACGGTGCCTGCATTGTCCACATCGACATCTCGCTCGAAAAGCTCCAGAAGCTCCGTGCCGAACACCCCGATGCCAAGTTTGTAGCTCACCCTGAGTGTCAGGAGCATATCCTGATGCACGCCGACTATATTGGCTCCACCACGGCCCTGCTTAAATACGTGGTCGATAGCCCCGAACAAACGTTTATTGTGGGTACAGAAGCGGGTATCCTGCACAAGATGCGGCAGGCGGCTCCCCACAAAAACATTATTCCGGCGCCGGCATCGGCCAACAACACTTGTGCGTGTTCGGAGTGTCCGTACATGAAGATGAACACCCTCGAAAAGCTGTATAACTGCATGTTGTACGAGCAGCCGGAGATTATTGTGCCCGAGGACGTGCGCGTGAAAGCAGAGGCTTCGGTATTGCGGATGCTGGAGTTGAGTAAGAACTTGTAGCCAAAATGCCCCATCAATATGATTTCCTCGTAATCGGCTCAGGCATTGCCGGGCTGAGTTACGCCACCAAACTCGCTATCCATTTCGAACAGGTAAATACCCCCGTTCGGATCGCGGTCATCACCAAGGTGCAGGCCGACGAAACCAATACCAAATATGCCCAAGGTGGTATTGCGGCCGTGTGGGATGAAGACGATTCGTTCGAGAAGCACATCGAGGATACCATGATTGCGGGTGACTTCCTGAGCGACCGCAAGATTGTGGAAATCGTGGTTCGTGAAGCCCCCGGACGCATTCAGGAGTTAATCGAATACGGTACCCGCTTCGACAAGGAAGCCGACGGCGATTACGACCTCGCCCGCGAAGGCGGCCACTCCGACCACCGAATCCTGCATTTCAAAGACATTACCGGCGCGGAAATTGAGCGGGCCCTGCTCGAAAAAGCGCAGTCGATGAAGTCGATTGAGATTTTCACGCATTACTACGCCGTCGAACTCATTACCCGCCACTCCCTGGGCGAAACGGTGCATCGGTACGACACCGACAATCGGTGCTTCGGGGCGTATGTGCTGAACACGCAGACAGGCGGGGTGGAGAAGTTTCTGGCCCGCACCACACTCCTGGCAACGGGCGGTATTGGCAATATTTACCAGAATACCACTAACCCCACCATTGCCACCGGTGATGGCATTGCGATGGCCTACCGCGCCAAAGCGATTGCCAAAGACATGGAGTTTATTCAGTTCCACCCCACGGCCCTGTACGAACCGGGCAAGAAACCCAACTTCCTCATTTCGGAAGCGGTGCGCGGATTCGGGGGTGTGTTGCGGAACCTGAAAGGCGAGACCTTCATGGAGCATTATGACCCGCGCCTGTCGTTGGCTCCGCGCGATATTGTGGCCCGTGCTATCGACTCCGAGATGAAGAAGGCCGGTGCACAACACATGTATCTCGACGTGACCCACTGCGATTACGACAAGTTTGTGGAGCACTTTCCCAATATCACGGCCTATTGCCGCGACAAACTGGGTATCGACATTCGGAAAGACTTTATCCCGGTAGTACCTGCTCAGCATTATCTCTGCGGAGGAGTTCGGGTAGACGAGCACGGGCGTACCAATATTCAGTTTCTGTACGCGGTGGGCGAGTGCTCGTGTACGGGCCTGCACGGAGCCAACCGATTGGCCAGTAACTCCCTGCTCGAAGCGGTGGTGTTTGGCCACCGGGCGTATCTGGACACGGTAGCACACCTGGAACAGGCCGAGATCCCCGATACCATTCCCGACTGGAACGATGCGGGCACCACACACCCCGAAGAACTCGTACTTGTCACCGAAATGAAGCGCGAGCTGGAGTCGATCATGTCCAACTATGTAGGGATTGTGCGCTCAAATCGTCGTTTGAAACGGGCTATGGACCGATTGGAACTGATCTACCTCGAACACGAAGAGCTCTACCGGCAATCGAAAGTATCGGTGCCGATTTGTGAGCTTCGGAACATGATTGAGGTAAGCTATCTGGTGATCAAAATGGCAATGGCCCGGCGCGAAAACACGGGGCTACATTACAATATTGACTTGTAGTCTTCGGGCATACACAAAACAGCACTACCCCGATTGAATAGCTGCCATTTTATACGGCTGGACTTCAATCGGGGTAGTGCTATTTTGATAAAAGGCATCCCGTCAGGACTGCCGTTGCTTGCGGTTGTTACGGTAATGAATCACCAGTGCCATCATGCCCCCACCTACTGCGGTGGTGAGTGAGTCAATGTGTTGACTTTTGGCCTGCGAAAAGAAACAGTAAGTGAGGAGGGCCAAACCGGCCAGAGCAGCTACTACATAGGCCAGATTCGTGCGAACATTAGCATTCATAAAGAGGATGTAGATTGATTGTACAAGTTTGGTTTCGGTAAAAATAAGCCCAACCAGTCAGAAAGCCTACTTATTCTACCATTTATCATTACTTATTAATGCGGTCAGCGTCAGTGGAAGAATAATAAAAGCCGTCTATATTCGTCCCGCTATGCTCCTCTTTTTCATTTCCCTCTACCTCCTTCTCAACATTGCCGTAGGGGCCTGGGCGGCCCGGCGCGTCCATTCGGCGCAAGATTTTGTGCTGGCCGGCCGGCGGTTGCCGCTGGCGTTGGCGGCCTCCGTCACGTTTGCTACCTGGTTTGGTTCCGAAACCATTATGGGTGCTCCGGCCAAGTTTGTGGAGGGCGGAATACCGGCCGTTATCGAAGAGCCCTTTGGGGCCGCGCTTTGCCTGTTTCTGGTGGGATTGCTGGTGGCCCGACCGTTGTATCGGCTCAATCTGACCACGTTTTCGGATTACTTCCGCATTCGGTTTGGCCGGTCGGCTGAGTTACTGTCGGCTCTGTTGGTTATTCCGTCGTACTTCAGCTGGATAGCCGCGCAGTTTATTGCGATCGGAATCGTCCTGAAAGTAGTTACGGGTATCGATCAGGCCTATGGTGTTATCATCAGCGCGGCTATCGTGATGGTATACACACTGCTGGGCGGTATGTGGTCGATCTCGGTGACTGATTTTCTGCACAATGCCGTGATTGTGGTGGCGCTGGTGATTGTAGCCGTACCACTCTGGCAGGAGTTGGGGGGCTGGGAAGCCATTCAGCAACGGACAGCTGGTAAACCCCAATTCTGGCGCTTTGCTCCCGAATGGTCGTTTCACGGCGTGGTTGAATACGTAGCAGCCTGGATAACCATCGGGCTGGGCTCGATGCCGCAGCAGGATGTGTTTCAGCGCGTGATGTCGGCCAAGTCGGAGTCGGTGGCGGTACGCTCGTCGTTTATTGCGTCGGGTTTGTACCTCACGGTGGCCATGATTCCGCTGTTTATTGGACTGGCCGCGCAGTTTCTGCACCCCGACTTACCGATGGCTACCGATCAGGACCGGCAGTTGCTGATTCCGAACATGGTGTTGCAGCACGGTAATCTGGCGCTTCAGATTCTGTTCTTTGGAGCTGTTACCTCGGCCATTTTGAGCGTATCCAGCGGAGCAATTCTGGCCCCGGCGGCCGTTTTTGGCGAAAACGTAGTGAAGTTTTTGAAACCCGACCTGAGCGACAAGTCCCTGCTGTTGACTATCCGGCTGGCCGTGGTTGTAATTACGGCCAGCTGCGTCTGGATGAGCCTTGCCCGCGACGTCAGTATTTTCGACCTGGTCGGCGAGTCGTCGGCATTCAGTCTGGTGTCGTTGTTTGTACCCTTGTTGGCGGGTATTTACTGGCGTCGGGCCACCCTCATGGGCTGCCTGGCGAGTATGGCGGGTGGGCTGCTGGTTTGGGTGGTTTGCCTCCTGCTCGACACCCAGACCCTGCCGCCCATGATCTGGGGCTTGCTGGCCAGTATAACCGCCATGCTGGTAGGGAGTTTGGTTACCAATGTTATGTCCCTACGGGACGTTAGACGCTAAAATTGGCCGTTGTTGGCTACCAATGTTGTGTCCCTACGGGACGGGAGGGGGTGGGAGAAGGTATCCGCTTCTCTACCGATATTGTGTCCCTACGGGACGGGAGGGGGTGGGGGAAGGCATCCGCTTCTCTACCAATGTTGTGTCCCTACGGGACGCGATTTGGTTCGTTAACGTCCCGTAGGGACACAACATCGGTAGCACTCGAAACACCCGTAACCTCGATACGTCCCGTAGGGACACAATATTGGTAATCAACGCAAACCGTTTTTCCATGCCCAACACCTACACCCAAATCCATTTGCAGCTCTTCTTTGCGCAAATACCGACAAGCCCAAATCGCCCCTGAATGGAAAGATGACCTATACAAATACATGACGGGTATTATCCGCCACTACGACCACAAACTATTGTCCATCAATGGGATGCCCGACCATGTTCATGTACTGATTGGTATGCGGCCCACGCAATCTCTATCAGACCTCATGAAACACCTAAAACAAGACTCCTCAAAATGGATTAACGACAACAACCTAACAACCTCCCACTTTAGCTGGCAAGAGGGATACGGAGCCTTTTCTTATGGTAAAAGTCAAGTACCTGACGTGATTCGATATATTGAAAATCAGGAAGAGCATCACCGTAAACGTACCTTTCTGGAAGAATATCGTCGTTTTCTGGACGCGTTTGGAATAGATTATGAGGAGCCGTACATCTTCAAATCTTTGGTCTGAAGACAAAATATTACCCAAAATACCGCTGTTCAATGCGTCCAATGTACCCTAAATCACCCCCCGACGCGAACCAGCGTTGAACCGCTTCGCCCACATTAGGATATAGGTTCAGGGTGTGCAAGTCCGAAACAGCCACCCAACGGATAGCCAGCGCCGACGTTTCGGCGGGGTTTAGCAGGGGTTCGCCCTGCACGTCGCGGGTAGCAAATACAATGTGGAGCACATCGTCGGCACGTTCCATGAGCAACATTTCGCCCGCCATAACCATCTCGCCGACGCTTACGGTCAGACCCAGTTCCTCCTGTACTTCGCGGGCTACGGTTTGCGGCAGGGTTTCGCCCCGGTCGGGGTTGCCGCCGGGTAAGGCCAGCACATCGACCTCGCCGTAGCGGTAGTGCATCAATAAAACTTCGGGCTGTGTGTCACGGTGGCGCCAAATCAGGGCCGATGGTCGTACTTTCATGCAAATAATTCATCGACCCGAAATTGAAAATCAGGCAAAACAGGGGCGGCCGAAATTAGCTCGCTGCCTTTGTAGGCCTGTGAAAAATCGGGTGAAGTATAGACGGTAATCTTTTTGTGTTCGGGAATAACGTACCACACCAATTCGGCACCGGCATCGAAATAGTCCTGCACCTTTTCAAGAACATCCTGGTACGATTCTGAATCCGAAAGAATTTCAATAGCAAATCGGGTCTTCTGCCGATTGCCCGTTCGGGTATCTTCAATCTGTTCCAGCGTAAAGTAAGCAAGGTCTGGGCGTCTTTTGCGGACACTGTCAACGTATGAATCCATCTCTGGTGTCAACTCATCACCCCGTTCATAAGCGGCTGTTTTCGCAAAAAGGCGTGTCAGAAAGCGAATCAAAAAGAACTCATTCTGCTTCACATCTTTTTTTTCAATAATCCGCCCGCGAACAAACTCATAGCTACCATCGTGGCCATATTCGCGCTCCCACTGCTCAAACTCAGCCACCGTTTTGAGGTGGGTAGGCAAGGGCTTAACTGGTGATTCGGTCAGTATCATAGCGTTGTCTGGCTCTAAAACTAAAGATAGCTATTTTTCCTCAAAACCGTGCCAGCACCTTTTCCGATACCGTTTGTCCGATAGAGAGCGACGAGGTGGCTGCCGGCGAAGGTGCATTGCAGACATTGATGGCCCGGTCGGTTTCCAGAATGGCAAAGTCGTCGAGCAGGCCCCCGGTGCGGTCGCAGGCCTGTGCACGTACGCCCGCGCCCCCATCTTCGAGGTCTTCCTCCCGAATTTCCGGAATCAGTTCCTGCAAAGCTTTGGTAAAGGCCGATTTTGAGAACGAACGGTACATTTCGCCCAGGCCCGTTTGCCAGTATTTGGCCGCTACTTTCTGGAACCCTGGCCAACTGAGCGTTTCGAATAACTCGGTCAGGTTCACATCGGTTTTGTGGTAGCCTTCGCGCCGGAACGCCAGCACCGCGTTGGGGCCAGCCTCAACGCCCCCGCCAATCATGCGTGTGAAGTGGACACCCAGAAACGGGAAGTTAGGGTCGGGTACGGGGTAAATCAGGTGTTTTACCAGGTGCTGCCGGTGCGGTTTCAACTTGAAATACTCGCCCCGAAACGGCACAATCCGCAAATCAATAGGAGCGCGTTGGGTCATCTGCGCCACTTTGTCGGAGTACAGGCCCGCGCAATTGACCACGAGTTTGGCTTCGTAGGTGGCCCGGTTCGTGACCACCACCGTGAGTGAGGTGCCGGGAGTAATTTGCTCTACGCGCTCATCCAGCCGGATTTCGCCCCCCAGAGCCCGGAGTTTTTCGGCGTATTTTTCGCACACGGCCGTGTAGTCGATAATACCTGTGTAGGGCACCCGAATACCGGCCACGCCGTTGACATGCGGCTCAATTTCGCGCATCTCGGCGGGCGATATTTTCGAAATCTGCGTCAGGCCGTTTTGCAAACCGCGTTGGTACAGCGTTTCGAGCTGAGGGAGTTCTTCGGGTTTGGTAGCCACCACAATTTTGCCACAGAGGTCAAACGGAACCCCCTCTTCGCGGCAAAACTGAAGCAACATATCGTAGCCCCGAATACAGTTGGTGGCTTTCAGGCTACCGGGTTTATAGTACAGGCCCGAGTGAATCACGCCTGAGTTGTGCCCCGTTTGGTGGGCAGCTACCCGGTTTTCTTTTTCCAGCACCGTCACGCTCAGGTGGGGCCGCTGTTGTTTAATTCGGAGAGCGGTGGCTAAGCCCACAATGCCGCCACCGATAATGAGTACGTCTTGCACCTTTTTCAGTTTAGAGTTTTCGGTTTTCGGTTTTCAGTTCAGGGTTGCTGGCTGTGACAGCTGTTCTTGCGTCAGCTAACTCTAAACTGAAAACACTAAACTGAAAACTTTTTAAGTTGGAAACGACACTTTTCCCATTGTCACGCCCGGAATACCGGAGCGCAGGTTGCCTGTGCGGTTACCGAAGTGGGTATGGCCACCGGCCACGGCTTCGTTGGCCAGTACGGCAAATAACATAGCCTCTTTGGCATCGCCCGCAATACCGAGTGCGTCTGTCTGCCCAAATGTACAGGATTGGGGCAGAAGTTGGCGCAGGTGGGCCGTCAGTACCGGGTTGTGCATACCGCCCCCGCTCATGTATACGGCGTAAGCCTGACCCGGTTGCAGTACACGACTGATAGCCTCTGCAATGGTTTCGGTACTGAACCGGGTGAGCGTAGCCATCAGGTCGGCCGGGGGCAGGTCTTGCGTGCCACTGCCCGTTTGGGCGGCTTCCACGTAGGCTTTGTTGAATACCTCGGGGCCTGTGGTTTTGGGGAATGGGGCCGCAAAAAACGGATTTTGTTTCAGCGCATTCAACAACGCCTGATTTATTTGCCCCTGGGTGGCCAACTGACCATCGGCATCGTACGGCTGGTTCAGAAACTGCCGGGCGTAGGCATCCAGTAAGGTGTTGCCGGGGCCGGTATCGGTCGTAAATACCACGTTGGGGTCGGCATCGGCCGGGAGGTACGTAAAATTGGCAATGCCGCCCATGTTGAGCAACAGCCGGTTTTCGCCTGGCTGAGAGAAGACAAAATAGTCGCCATAAACGGCCAGCGGAGCCCCCTCGCCCCCGTGCGCTACGTGCTTTTGCCGGAAATCGCTCAGGGTGATAATACCCGTTTCGGCGGCTACGTGGTCGCCATCGCCAATCTGTAACGTTGCGTTGGGGTAATCGGGGTGGCCATGCTGGGTTTTGGGGGCGTGAAACACCGTTTGCCCATGACTGGCGACCAAATCGACCTCAGTCGGGGGCACCCCCCAGCTACGCAGGCAGTCGCGCACCAGTTGACCATGCAGCCGCCCGAGGTATGGATTTAACAAACAAAGATGCTCGAAATCGATTTGTCTTTTAGCGAATACCGCCCGAATCCGTGCTTTCAGGTCGTCGGTATACGGAATGGTGGTAAAATGCTCAATCACCACCTGCGTATCGGGACCGCTCCCCGCAATCCGACACAGGGCCACATCGAGCCCGTCGAGCGAGGTGCCCGACATCAGACCGACAATCCGACGCTCGGGTTTCTGGGCAATTTGGTATAATTGCTGAATCTGCTGGTTCATCAGCGCAAAAATACGATACTAAACCGTTTCAGGCGGGCTATTTCGGCATTGCCCCGGAGTGGTGCTGATTCCGGTAAGGTGTTGGCCCCGTGAAGCCCGGTCTGAAACTCCAAACCACATCGGCATGACCTTTTGGGGAGATGAGCAATTCGCCTTTTTCGAAACTATTCTATTTCTGGCGCTTGGGCAGGAGGTACAGGTCATCGAAACGCAGTTTCTGTCGGGGGGCGACATTAACACGGCCGCGCAGGTCTTTACGTCCGAAGGGGTTTTCTTTGTGAAGTGGAACGAGCTGAGTCAACACGTCGATGGCCGGCACGATCTGTTCGAAGCCGAAGCTCGCGGTCTCGAAATCCTCCGACATACCGAAACCTTCCGCATCCCGGCCGTAGTGGGCTACGGGGAGCAACAGGGCAAAGCGTACCTGATTCTCGAATACCTCGATACGGGGCCGCCCGACACGCCCTATTGGGATGAACTCGGCCACTCGCTGGCGCTGATGCACAGCCACACCCAGGCCCGTTTTGGGTTGTCGTTCGATAACTACATTGGTAGTCTGCCACAGGCCAATACACCTACCGTCAACGGATTCGAGTTCTTTTTCGACCAGCGATTACTCCCGCAGGCTGGTATGGCCTTGTACCGGGGATTACTAGATAAGACGCTATACGATAAGCTATTGCGGCTACGTGACCGGCTCCCTGACCTGTTGCCCAATGAGCGGCCGGCCCTGTTGCACGGCGATTTTTGGTCGGGCAATGTGCTGGTTACGGAGGCCGGTTCGCCCGCTCTCATCGACCCGGCGGTGTATTACGGTTTCCGCGAGGCCGAACTGGCTTTCACCCGCTTATTTGGCGGGTTCGAGAGCCGGTTTTATGAAGCCTACCACGAGGCTTTTCCACTCTGCGACGGATTCGACGAGCGTGTCCCGATTTACAACCTCTACCCGCTGCTGGTACACCTGAACCTGTTTGGGTCGGGTTATCTGAGCGGTATTGAGCGGGTGTTGCGTAATCTGGGGTGAAGATTGCCGAAGCGGGGGAATGGCAACACGGATTTAACCCATCTTTTGACATCTTTGCGCTTAAACAAACTAAGCTCCAATGACTTCTTTTACGAATCAAATAGCGCTCGTAACCGGGGCCGGATCGGGTATTGGCCGGGCCACGGCCTTGGCCTTTGCGCAGGCGGGTGCCCGTGTCGTGGTATCCGACATTAATGACGAAGGAGGCCGCGATACCGTCGAGCAGATTACCCAGGCCGGGGGCGAGGTCGTTTATATCCGGTGCGACGTGGCCCAGCCTGAGCAGGTGCAAGCCCTTGTCGACCAAACCGTGGCCCGCTACGGGCGGCTGGATATTGGGATCAACAACGCCGGTATTGGTGGGCGCTTTGCCAAATTACTTGACCAAACCCCCGCCGACTTCGATCAGATGATGGCCGTCAACGTGGGCAGTGTGTTTTACGGCATGCAGGCTCAGATTCGGCAGATGCTCACCCAGCCCGAAGGAGGCCGGATTGTCAACGTGGCCAGTATTGCCGGGGTGCGTGGTATGCCCATGGGCGCGCCTTACAGTGCCTCCAAACATGCCGTTGTTGGGCTCACGAAGACGGCCGCGCTGGAGTATGCTCGCCAGAAAATTCGGGTCAACGCTATTTGCCCAGTCTACACGCATTCGGCCATGGTGCAGTCGCTGATTGATATAGCGCCGGGCATGGAAGACCGGATGCGCCGGGTAATTCCGATGGGGCGGTTTGGGGAGCCGACCGATATTGCTCAGGCTATTTTGTGGCTCTGCGCCGACGAAAACGCTTTCTGTACCGGGCAGGCCCTTCAGATGGATGGCGGCATGACCGCTGGCTAACCGAGCTACAGGGTAACAAAAATCAGTTTCGGGCCTGATAAAGATCAGGGTTTGCTCAAAAGCCGGTGAGTAATTTCGTACTGAGGATATTATGCGCTGCGCAAAACGCGGTGGCGTCAGACGGAACCATTCATGCATCCCGGTAATAGCGAGATACAACCCATACGGGTGCCGGCCAAATCGACCGTGTTGTTGATTTTTATGCCGCCCGACCGCACCGACTGGCAGCGTTCGCACCTGACCGATTGGGCCGAAGCCATCAAACAACGGTCGGCCGGGGCGCTGCGGGTGCTGAAAGTAGAACAGGCCAATCACCCCGAGGTGGTGCAGAGCTTTGATATTCGGCAGTTTCCGACACTGGTGCTGGTGCAACAGGGCACCGAACGATGGCGGCAGGAAGGGCCGCCCAACGAAATAACGATGGCCTTGCTCGACCGGCAACTCACCCAATAAGGGTAGTGCGGTTGGGCAAGGCCATTGGTTTACTGTTCTTCGCCTTCGAGCGGAGCAAAATCCTTGAATACCCGCTTTATGGCCCGGTCGGTGGCTTCTTTTTTGTTCTGCCAGCCCGCGTCAAGTTCGAGCGCAACCAGCCCGCTGATGTTCATCGACGCCCGGAAATCGTCGAGACGCTTGACAAACTCATTCGTCCGACGCGACGATTTGAGCGCAAACTCCCGCGCAAATACATCGCCCTTGTTCTGAATCTCGCTTTTCTTGCCCAGTACGTAGTTGTACCGGTCGAGCAAGTCTTTCATCGACTTACCCACCACTTCGGTTGCTTCGAGCGTACCCATGGTAAGTACGGCCGTACCACCCACGGCCGACACTAAACGTCCGTTTTTCTGGGCGTTGGGGCTTGTACTGGCGCCCGTAATGGCCGGGGTCACACCGGTTACGGCACCCAGCGAGGCATTGGCAACCGAGCGATTACGCTTGCCTTTTTTGGCCTTGCGGTAGCTGTGCTTTAGTTCTTCCTCCTTCTCGGCCATCTGCTCAATCAGGTTCCAGGCCGTTACCATCTGTTGCCGGTATTGGGCGTACAGGTACCGGTCTTTGGCTTCCTCATTGATGGCATTGACTACGGTAAACGTAATTCGGCGCTCGTCGCGGTTCTGCGCCTTGTCGAGCACGTAAAACGTCAGGGTGGTTTGCAGCGTATCATACGGGTCTTTCACAAAATCGTAGCCGGGTTTCCAGATAAACTCGTACTGATTGGGCGTATTCCGTACCAGCGCACTTTTCGGGATCGACTGGTTGTCGCTCAGAAAATCGAACGTGGCAATGTCTTCGTCGCCGTTGGGGTCTGACAGGTAAAACTTGAGGTTGACCGACGCGTTTTCGCGGAGCCGGTAGCGGGCTTCGCCCGGTACTACCTGAATATCGGGCGGCAAATCCATGAGGGTAGGTTCCACTTTTAGCCGGCCCTTAGTGCGGCTTTTGGCGGGCTGGTCTTCCACCCAGAATTCAATGTACAGCGGTTTTTCTTTCAGGCGGTTAAACTGATTCTGCGAGAGGGTCCAGCTCCATTCGCCCTGTGCCGTCAGCTTGGCTCCTTCGGGCATCTGATCGGCAATCGGGATAAACACGAGTGGGTCGCCGTCTTCGTCGCGTACCTGCTCGCTGTCGAGCTTGTACACGTTCTGCGTACGGTAGCGCACATAGAACGGGCGGAGTTCGTTAATTACCGGCGGCCGGTTCACATGCTGTACTTTCAGTTCGACGGTTTGCGTAGCCGACTCACCCGCCCGGTTGCGAACCTCAAACAACAGCGGTACGGTGCGGGTGGTCTGAATCCGGTCGGCCAGGTCGAAATCGGGTTTCCACGCGAAGCGCCCCGTTGAGTCAAACTGCATGCCATCCAGCCGACCCTGCGCGAGCGAATAGTACAGGCTGTCGCTTTTGCCACCGGTGGCTTTCAGCGTAAACCGCAGGGTGCTGCCTTCAGCCACCTCGTTCCAGTTGCCCGACGTGGGCAGCACCAGTTGCAGGGGCTTGCCGTCTTGCCCAACAGCCCGGATTGCCAGTAATAAACTAATCGAAAGAAAGAAGAAACGTCCAGCGGATAGAATCATGTCTATTAGTGTATAATGACGAACGCCCGATGTACGTAGACTGATTGACCTGATCTGTGTACACCCGACATGGGTCATTACATGCCCAAAACTTTAACGCAAAAGTAAGGCTAAGATTTTGCGATGCGGCTACGGCAGGGCCTAAATACTATTTTTCGTAGGTAAGTAGGGATAAGTTCGGGTATTTATTGAATTATTTGGATACGGTATTGAAGGGCTTTATCGAGAGAAGTGAGCTTTCGACAGGCTGGTTGTAAAACAAACCGGCCCCCAAATACATCAGATGTGTTTGGGGGCCGGTTGTATCGGAAAGCGTAATACTTACTTCGTACCGTAACGCTTGCGGAACTTGTCCACGCGGCCGGTCGTGTCGAGCAGTACGTTCTTGCCGGTGTAGAATGGGTGCGACTGCGAGCTAACTTCGATTTTCACGAGCGGGTAAGTCGCGCCTTCGAACTCGATGCTGTCTTTGGTTTGAACCGTTGAGCGGGTAATAAATTTGTAATCGCTCGACAGGTCGTGGAATACCACATCGCGGTATTCTGGGTGAATGCCCTTTTTCATGCTGTTATGCCAGTTTTTCGTGCTGCTTCTCGGTTTCCGACCGAAAAGGAGTGCAAAATTAGAGAGTTTTGGCTTGATCGCCAAGCTTTTGAAAGTATAATTCTAAAACATAGCCATACGCTAAACATGAGCAAGTTACGATTGGCTTTTTTAGGGTTTGTTCACTATTTTTCCACTACCGAACGACCTCGCAGCCTCTTCGCTCGGCACCACCTTCCTCTCGATCTCATAGCACTGGTATCTTTTTTAGGCCAAATACACGATAGGGTTTTGTAACTGACTAATAGTTAGAGCTTACCCTTTTGTTCGTGGGCAAAGAAGACTTTGACTTTTCAAAGGACTTCTTGTCTGGCCCAAGCTGCCACTCTGCTTTTGCGTACCTTTAACATTCCGTTAACACGAATTCAATTTTGGAAAAGCAGTCTTAAGTGCTTTTACCATTAAATAAGTGCTTTTACCATTAAAGTTGATATAAACCGAACAAAATACCACGCTCATGTTTGTAATTAAACGCGATGGCCGACGAGAGTCGGTGAAGTTCGACAAGATCACCGCCCGCATTGAAAAGCTGTGCTACGGCCTCGATGCCGCGTACGTACAGCCGGTCGAAGTCGCCATGAAAGTTGTCAATGGATTGTACGATGGCGTAAAAACCACCGAACTCGACAACCTCGCTGCCGAAACGGCGGCTTCGATGACCACCCGGCACCCCGATTACGCCATCCTTGCCGCCCGGATCGCCATTTCGAACCTGCACAAGGAAACCAATAAGTCGTTTTCGGGTACCATCAAAAAACTCTACCAATATGTAGATCCGAAGACCGGCGAAAACGCGGCTCTGATCTCGAAAGAGGTGTATGACGTGGTGCGGAAACACGCGGCTTTTCTCGACTCGACCATCATCTACGACCGGGACTATGGCTATGATTATTTCGGCTACAAGACGCTCGAAAAATCGTACCTGCTCAAACTGGATGGTCGCATCGCTGAGCGCCCGCAGCATATGCTCATGCGCGTAGCCGTCGGTATTCATATGGACGATATTGAAGCGGCCGTTGAGACCTACAACCTGCTGTCGGAAAAGTGGTTTACCCACGCTACCCCGACTCTGTTCAACGCGGGTACGCCCAAGCCGCAAATGTCGAGTTGCTTCCTGCTGACGATGAAAGACGACAGCATCGAGGGCATTTACGACACCCTGAAGCAGACCGCCAAAATCTCGCAGTCGGCTGGGGGCATTGGTCTAAGCATTCACAACGTCCGGGCTACGGGTACCTATATCAAAGGCACTAACGGAACCTCCAACGGGATTGTGCCCATGTTGCGCGTGTTCAACGACACGGCCCGTTACGTGGATCAGGGGGGCGGTAAGCGCAAAGGTTCGTTTGCCGTGTATCTGGAGCCCTGGCATGCCGACATCTTCGATTTTCTGCAACTGAAGAAAAACAACGGGAAAGAAGAAGTCCGCGCCCGCGACTTGTTCTACGCCCTCTGGACGCCCGATCTGTTTATGAAGCGGGTAGAAGACGACGACGTTTGGTCGCTGTTTTGCCCGCACGAGTGCCCCGGCCTGAGCGACTGCTACGGCGAGGAGTTTGAAGAACTGTACACCCGGTACGAGCGCGAAGGCCGGGCCCGTAAAACCATTAAGGCGCAGGACCTGTGGTTCGAGATTCTGCAATCGCAGACCGAGACCGGCACGCCCTATATGCTGTTTAAGGATTCGGCCAACCGGAAATCGAACCAGAAAAACCTCGGTACGATTAAGTCGTCGAACCTGTGTACCGAGATTATGGAGTACACCTCGCCCGACGAAGTGGCGGTGTGTAACCTGGCCTCGATAGCCCTGCCGAAGTTCATCAACCGGGGCGAAGATGGTATCCTGCGCTTCGATCACCAGAAACTGTATGAGGTAACGAAGGTAGTAACCCGCAACCTCAACAAGATTATCGACCTCAACTACTACCCCGTAGAGGAGGCCCGCCGGTCGAACATGCGGCACCGCCCCATCGGGTTGGGTGTGCAGGGACTGGCCGATGCGTTCATTATGTTGCGGATGCCGTTTGAGTCGGATGAAGCCCGCCGACTGAACGAAGATATTTTTGAAACCATCTACTTCGGGTCGATGATGGCTTCGATGGAGCTGGCGAAAGTAGACGGCCCCTACGAAACCTGGAAAGGCTCACCCATTTCGGAAGGTCAGTTCCAGTTCGATATGTGGGGCACATCGCCTAAGTCGGGCCGTTGGGATTGGGAATCGCTGCGGAAAGACGTTGTAGAGCATGGCGTGCGTAACTCGCTCCTGCTGGCTCCGATGCCGACTGCTTCAACCAGTCAGATTCTGGGTAACAACGAGTGCTTCGAACCCTACACGAGCAACATCTACACCCGGCGCGTATTGTCGGGCGAGTTTATCGTGGTCAACAAGCACCTGCTCCGCGACCTTGTGAAGCTGGGCCTCTGGAACGAGACCATGAAGAACAACCTCGTGTTGGCCAACGGCTCAATTCAGCAGATTCCGGGCATTCCGCAGAACATCAAAGACCTGTACAAAACGGTTTGGGAGATCAAGCAGAAGCATATCATCGATATGGCTGCCGACCGGGGCGCGTACATCTGTCAGTCGCAGTCGCTGAATATTCACATTCAGGACCCCAACTTCGGTAAACTGACGTCGATGCACTTCTACGCCTGGAAAGCCGGTCTGAAAACAGGTATGTATTACCTCCGTACCAAGGCCGCTACCGATGCCGTGAAGTTCACGGTGGTACAGCCGCAGGCCGAGGTGCAGATTGAGCCTGCTATGGCCGAAACCGCCCCCGTTGAGAAGCCGCTCGACTACGTTGGCTACGCCAAAGTACAGGCTGCGGCTCAACCGGTGCCGGTGGTGTCGGACACGGATATGGCCTATGCAGCTATGCAGTGCTCGCTCGACGACCCCGAAGGCTGCGAAATGTGCGGGAGCTAATAAACTGAAATAGTGCAAAAGGTTTGGGCTAATCTCAGTATTAGTTATTTATACAACGGTGCATTGATGAGCAGGCGAACCATTTTTTGTCTTATGGCTTAATTGACCATAGCTCCAATGTTCTTGTTGTCTAGTACTGAACAGGGTAACATTTTTTTTGTCAAGTGCTGATTTTGAGTTGGTTACGAAAAGCTACTTAAAAGTTTTGTTTGTAAGGAGATATGCGTAAAATTTGACAAAAAATATAATACCCTGGAGTCATGTCGTTCTTCGAGAATCCGTCTTTAGTCGATCACAAGACAAAAGAGCTACTGATCTATGTAGCTAGTAAGCTGCATAGTAGGCCAACTTACGGAGCAACAGTTCTCAATAAAGTACTTTACTTTATTGACTGTGAATCATACCTGAGAACTGGTAAACCGGTGACTAACTTCACCTATGTTAAGCTGGCTTCTGGGCCAGCACCTAAACCTACACAGTTTCTTTGTCTTATGAATGCTTTAGTAAGATCTGGGGATATCACGGAGGGAGTTACTGAAAGATTTGGTAAAACTCAAACACGACATATTCCTATGCGTCAACCTGTGTTGAGTCAATTTGATAGTGATGAGCTGGTCCTTATAAACAAAGTGATCAACAGTTTTTGTACTAAAAGTGCAGCAGACATCAGTAATATGACACATCAATTGATTGCTTGGAAATTTGCGCGCATCAACGAAGAGCTACCGTTCTTCACATGTTTATTAACTTCAAAACCCATATCAGAAGATGATATCCGATGGGCAGAAGATAGTATCTCTAAATTTGAACTTATGTCAAATAATTAGAGAGAATGTTTTCACTGAAAAGATTCGCCGACTAGAGAAAGAATACAGTCGTGTTGGAGAACTCGACGATGCAATTGATTGGGCACTTCAGCGCAACCCTAAGGCCTTTCAGGATTACGCAAATGGTTATTGTATTTGGCGTACAGAGGAGCTACCAGTAAGTGACATTCCGGCTCTCCTAATAGTATATAAATACATTGAGGAAGAGAATGTCGTAATTCTGATTGATGTCAGAGTGTTTGCTTAATAAAATCCGTTTTTAAGGATTATATCAAGAACCGACTCCCGGCTGTGCACAGGGCACAGCCGGGAGTTTTTTGTTGCCCGCCAGAATTGGACATCCCTCTCTGTTTTTGGCAACTGCCCGTTGACGAAATATTGTGCAGACCGGTTTAATACTTAATTTAAATTACTTGCCGGGACTACTTACCGGGCTCATACAACGCCATTTACCGCTTTCATTTAAAAACCATTAATTGACTGGACTAAGCTTCGGGAATTCTCTGGAATTATCTATACTTTTGCACTTTCTTACGAAAACCGAACGTACTTAAAGCGCCTTTGTAAAACGCCTGAAATGGGACTTTTTAATTTTCTAACCAGCGACATTGCGATTGACCTGGGCACGGCGAATACCTTGATTATTCACAAGGATCGGATTGTGGTGGATGAGCCTTCAATTATCGCAATGGATAAGGCCAGTGGTAAAGTGCTTGCAATTGGTCATAAGGCCATGCAGATGCACGAAAAGACCAACGAAAACATCAAGACCATCCGGCCGCTGAAAGATGGTGTAATTGCCGACTTTACAGCCGCCGAATTGATGATTCGGGGATTGATCAAGATGATCGACACCGGGAGCAAGCTCTTTTCGCCCTCACACCGGATGGTTATCTGCATTCCCTCGGGTATTACAGAGGTAGAGAAGCGGGCCGTGAAGGACTCCGCCGAACACGCCGGTGCAAAAGAGGTGTACATGGTGCATGAGCCCATTGCGGCCGCTATTGGTATCGGTATCGATATTACGCAGCCCAACGGTACCATGATTGTGGATATCGGCGGGGGAACCACCGAAATCGCCGTGATTGCCCTCTCGGGTATCGTCTGCGAACAGTCGATCCGAATTGCGGGCGACGTGTTTACCCGTGATATTGTCGATTATATGCGCCGGGAGCACAACCTGCTCATCGGTGAGCGGTCGGCCGAGCAAATCAAGATGGAAGTGGGGTCGGCACTGCCCGAACTCGACAACCCACCGTCGGATTACGAAATCCGGGGTCGTGACCTGATGACGGGTATCCCGAAAGAAATTAAGGTTACCTATAGCGAAATTGCCTACGCGCTCGACAAGTCTATCTCGAAGATTGAAGAAGCGGTGATGAAAGCCCTGGAGGTGTCGCCCCCGGAGCTGTCGGCCGATATTTACACCAACGGTATTCACCTGACGGGTGGCGGAGCCTTGCTGCATGGCCTCGACAAGCGTTTGGCGGCCAAAACCAAACTGCCGATCCATGTAGCCGACGACCCGCTCAAGGCCGTGGTGAAAGGAACAGGCGAGGTGATCAAAAACCTCGACCTCTACAAGTCGGTACTGATTTCTTAGTGATGAACGATGAGTGATGAATTTGCTGACGCATGATTACTCATCGTTCATCACTCATCATTAGAAAAATAGGTTTGGGCAACGGCTCAAACCTATTTTTGCATACATAGCAAAGCCAAACCGGACCGACTACCCGCCCGAACCATATGGAGCAGTTAGGATATTTTATTCTCCGTAGCCGAAATTTCATCTTGTTTGTGTTGCTCGAAGTCTTGTGCTTCTACTTCATCATCAACACGAATAATTACTGGAGTGCGAGCTTTTTCAACACCTCCAACGCGTATGCCGCCCGCATGTTGGCGTGGTCCAACGCGGCCCGTGAGTACACCGAACTGCACCGCGTAAACGCCGACCTTGCCCTCGAAAACGAACAGTTGCACGCCCAGCTGACGCGCCTGCAACAAGGGGCCCCGGCTGCCCCGGCTGCTTACAAGGCCGATTCGATCTTTGCCAATCGGTTTACCTACACGGTGGCTAAGGTGATCAACAACACCACGCAGTTTGCCAACAACTACATTACCATCGACAAAGGCACCGACGATGGAATCCGGCCGGGTATGGGTGTTATTTCGCCGACTGGTGTTGTAGGGAAGGTGAAACTCTGTAACCGCCATTTTTCGGTGGTGACATCAATTCTGCACTCTGAGTTTCTGGTTTCGTCGAAGCTCGTGAAGGCCGACGAAATTGGGTCAGCCAAATGGGATGGGGTAGACCCACACCGCATGAAACTGCTGGATATTTCGCGGTACAAGCCCGTCAACAAAGGCGACTCGGTTGTATCGTCGGAGTTTAACTCCACATTCCCGCCGGGTATTCTGGTTGGGCGGGTGCGGGGCGTGGGCGTTCAGCCCAACCAGACCTTCCACGATATTACGCTTGATCTGGCCACCAACTTCAGCAACCTGTCGTTTGTGTATGTCGTAGAAAACCGGCTTCAAAACGAGCAGGAGCAGCTGGAAAAGCAAGTTGAAAATGAGAAATAAGTAACAACGAACAACGAACGGATATTAAGTATCATTTGCTGTTCACTGTTCGTTGTTAATTGCCCACTGAAATGACCATTCGCGAGATCCTGAATTATACGTTTCTGTTTGTGCTGTACGTAGTGCTACAGATTCTGATTGTGCGCAACCTCGTTCTGTTCGACTATGCGTTTTGTTTTGTCTACATTGCCGCCATTGTGCTGTTGCCCTACGAGCTGAGCATGACCGCTTGTCTGCTCATTGCGTTTGGTACCGGTATCATCATCGACACGTTTTACAATACGCTCGGTATGCACGCGGCTGCCACTGTGTTGATGGCCTATTTTCGGCCGTTGGTGACGCGGGTGCAGATTGATCAGCCGGGGCAGGAGTTTCGATTGGGCCTCAGTTTGGGAGAGTTAGGCACGGGCACGTTTTTCCGGTATGTGCTCACTATGGCCTTCATTCATCACGCGGCTTTGTTTTTCATCGAAGCCAGTAGCCTGACGCTCATCATCCCGACGCTTATCCGTACGGCAGCCAGCGCCGTACTCACGTCGGTTAGTATTGTGTTGATTCAGTTCTTTACCCGAAACTAAAACCCTCAACGGTCGGGTGGTGTCCGACGTTGCTAAACTCCATGCGCAATCCCTTTTTTTACGTGCTGCTTCTGGTGCTGGTCGTGCTGGATGCCTGGCTCCTGGCCAACCCCAACCTCATTGGCCGGGTAGGCGTGTTTTTGTTTGAATACGATTACATCAGCACGTTTCCACGGGCGTTGGGTACGGTAGCCGGTGTGACGGCCGTTGCCCTGTTGCTGGGCGGAGCAGCCCGTCGGTTTTTCAAGCGACCCATCGCCATCATTATTCTGGCCATGCTGACCATTGCCGGGCTGATCTGGCTGGTGCAGAGCGTGGGGCAGTTTACCACCGGTGTGTATAAGCTGACAGGTGCGGGCTTCAAGGCCGGTGCCATGTTGCTGCCGGGGCTGGTCGTGCTTGTATTTGGGAAAACGTTTTACGACGCCCTCACCCAAAACCGCGGAATCCGTTGAAATCCTATTTGATACTGGCGTTGTCGCTGCTGATTGGGGTAGCGAAGGCACAGTCGGTCGTACTTCGGCCCGATCGGGTATTTGATGGGGAAGTAATGCGCGAGGGTTGGGCCGTACGGGTCAGCAATGACCGGATTGAAGCCGTAGGCCCTGCGGCCGAAATCCGGGCCGAGGGTGCCCAACTGATCGATCTGCGTGGCACGACGCTCATGCCCGGTCTGATTGAAGGACACTCGCATCTGTTGCTGCACCCGTACAACGAAACGCCCTGGGACGATCAGGTACTGCGCGAAGCCCGCAGCGAACGCGTTGCCCGGGCCACCGTACACGCCCGCAAAACCCTGTTGGCTGGCTTCACGACGGTTCGGGATCTGGGTACCGAGGGGGCCGATTACGACGATGTGGGGCTCAAACAGGCCATCGATAAAGGTATTATTCCGGGGCCGCGCATGGTGGTAGCCACGCGGGCACTGATTGCCACGGGCAGTTACGGTCCCAAAAGTTTCAGCCCCGATATTGAGGTGCCGCAGGGGGCCGAAGAGGCCAACGGACACGATCAGTTGATACAGGCTGTTCGGCGGCAGATTGGCAAAGGGGCCGACGTGGTGAAAGTCTATGCCGACTACCGCTGGGGCCTGATGGCCGACGCCCGCCCTACGTTCACTCTCGACGAGCTGAAGCTGATGGTCGAAGTAGCCGCGAGCAGTGGCCGGGCGGTGGTGGCACACGCCGGTACGGCCGAAGGCATGCGCCGGGCTATTCTGGCTGGTTGCCGCACGCTGGAACATGGCGATGCCGGTACACCCGAAATTTTTGCCTTAATGAAAGAACGCGGAGTGGCGCTATGCCCCACCCTGGCCGCTGGCGATGCCGTGAGTCAGTACCGGGGCTGGCGAAAAGGGCAGGAGCCTGAGCCGGAGCGAATTCGTAACAAACGCACCACGTTTCGGCAGGCGCTCGATGTCGGCGTTACCATTTGCTTTGGGGGCGATGTGGGGGTGTTTGCCCATGGCGATAACGCCCGCGAGCTGGAGATGATGGTCGATTACGGCATGGCACCCCTTGCGGTACTCCGTTCGGCTACGTCGGTCAATGCGGATGTGTTTGGCCTTACCGACCGGGGCCGTGTGAAAGCCGGGTTGCTGGCCGATCTGGTGGCGGTGACTGGTAACCCCGTGCAGGAAATGGGGGCCGTTCGGCGGGTAAAGCTGGTAATGAAGGGTGGTAAGCTCGTAACTACGCCATAAGCCGTAAACTTAGCCTCCGGTTTTTGTGTTTCTTCAGAATAGAGTAGACCTAAAACGGAGATTTTACGGATACAAAAAGCCTTCGGGTTTGTTTTTGCCTTAATTTCGCCGGTCGAGCTGTGGGATGACCTACAGAGGTCTGCTCTCGCATTGATCAGTGCATTAATCCGTTAAACCTGAATAGCTTACCGAACTGAATTTTATGGCAAACGTCGCTGAATTACACGTTGATGGCCAATCGTATCAGTTTCCCACTTTGGAGGGAAGCGAGCACGAAAAAGCAATCGACATCTCTAACCTCCGTGACCAAACGGGTTTCATCACGTTAGATAAAGGGTATAAAAATACAGGAGCCACGCAAAGTGGGATCACGTTCCTGGACGGAGAAGAAGGAATTCTCCGGTACCGGGGCTATGCCATCGAAGAATTAGCGGAGAAGGCAAGTTTTCTCGAAGTGGCTTACCTGCTCATCTACGGTGAACTCCCAACCCAGGACCAGTTAACGAAGTTTGAAGCGTCGATTCGTCGCCACACGATGGTGAACGAAGATATGCGCAAGATTTTTGAAGGCTTCCCGGTCAACGCGCACCCTATGGGCGTGCTGTCGTCGCTGGTGAGTGCTATGAGTGCTTTCTACCCCGATTCGTACAACGACAAGCTGCCCGATCAGACCGATCTGCACATTGTTCGTTTGCTGGCCAAACTGCCAACCATTGCTACCTGGTCGTACAAAAAGTCGCAGGGGCACCCGGTCAACTACCCTAAAAATTCGCTCGACTACTGCTCAAACTTCCTGCACATGATGTTTGCGCTGCCAGTTGAAGAATACACCGTTGACCCGGTAGTCGCTGAAGCGCTGAACGTTCTGCTGATTCTGCACGCCGACCACGAGCAGAACTGCTCAACCTCAACGGTTCGTCTGGTTGGTTCGTCGCGGGCAAACCTGTACTCGTCTATTTCGGCGGGTATCAATGCCTTATGGGGGCCGTTGCACGGTGGTGCCAACCAGGAAGTAATCGAAATGCTCGAAGACATCCGCAACGATGGTGGTGACGTAGCCAAGTATATCGAGATGGCGAAGAATGCCAAGCAAACGGGCTTCCGTCTGTTCGGTTTCGGTCACCGGGTGTACAAAAACTTTGACCCACGGGCTAAGATCATCAAAAAAGCGGCCGACGACGTGCTGAACAAACTGGGCGTAAACGATCCGGTTCTTGAGATTGCCAAAGGTCTGGAAGAAGCCGCTCTGAACGACGAATACTTCATTCAGCGTAAACTGTACCCGAACGTTGACTTTTATTCGGGTATCATCTACCGCGCGTTGGGCATCCCGACCAATATGTTTACGGTTATGTTCGCTATCGGTCGTTTGCCGGGCTGGATTGCTCAGTGGAAAGAGATGCGGGAGACTAAAGACCCAATTGGTCGGCCGCGTCAGGTGTACACCGGCTCGCCCCTGCGGTCGTTTGTACCCATCACCGAGCGGTAAGAAGTCGCTTTTTAGTAATAAGAAAAAACCCCGGCTAAAGTGCCGGGGTTTTTTGCTGGTTAACAACAAGCCTGTATCACCCCTGATTCGGCCTGTTGCCAGGTAAATTGTATGTCATATAAAGTCTGAATATTTCACAGAGAACGTACCGAAACTGATTTGCAGAGGGAGCAAATAACCCAACATTCGTACCGCCGATCTGGGCGTTTTTTATAACCGGTTTCAATGAGGCTTGAAGGTATATACGGGGTATGTGAGGGGATGGATTGCAGAAAGCCGAAAAAGTTTAAAATTTTTTCGGCTTTCTGATTTGCCCAGACTGCAGGGCTTGAACACGCTATAGCTACCGTTTATCGAAAAAAATGTGCTTCAGGGGCAGATTGGCCGTCTCAATACGCGTATCGCCAACCCATTATTCATGCAATTCTCTGTGCGCGCCCTGCCTTTTGTTTGCCTTTTTATTTTATCTGGCTGTCTGGTCAAACAGGTAAAGCCCAGGCCACCATCGGCGTATTCGGCGCAGTATTGGGGGAATGTATCGGGAATGCGTAATGGGCGGGCCCTGCAAAATCCGCGCATTTGGGCCACCAGCCGAACCCCCTGCAACGACCATGCTTTCGATGTGTTTATTACTGAGTTCAATGACCAGGGCGACGAGTTGCTGACGTTTACGCTCGCTAACATCCCCAAACGGGCCTGTACGCTCAGTCGGTTCAAAACAGACTACGCCAACTTGTTCTGTGCGACCGATACGGTTGGCTCAACACTTACCGCCAAAATGTCGGTTGGCTTCAGCAGCACGTATAAACCGGGGCGTTGGGGAAACGGGCTTACTATCGTCTCGTACGATTCACTCAAGGGTGAAATAAAGGGCCGTTTTAGGCTTTCTCTGGTGGTTGACAGCCGACTGTCGGGTCACTCGCCCGATAGCATTCGAATTGAGCAGGGGGAGTTTGTAACGAAACTACGAGGGGCGGGCGGTACGTATCGCTAATGGAGGCTAACTCGGATAACCAAAAAGGCCGGAAACGTTCGTTTCCGGCCTTTTTGGTTATGATAGGCGTTCGGCTTACTCGTCGCCCTCGCCGTCGTCTTCAGCGCCACCAATCGGATCGAGAAGGGCGTTTTCGTCTTCGTTGATTTTAGCCCGAATCTTCGCTTCGATTTCACCCATCAGTTCAGGGTTATCGAGCAGAAGTTCCTTCACGGCGTCGCGGCCTTGTGCCAGGCGGTTGCCATCGTACGAGAACCACGAGCCGGATTTCTTCACGATTTCCATCTCTACAGCCAGGTCGAGAACTTCGCCAACCTTCGAGATACCCTGTCCGTACATAATGTCGAACTCAACTACTTTGAAGGGCGCAGCGAGTTTGTTTTTCACCACCTTCACCTTCGCCCGGTTGCCCACTACATTGTCGGCACCTTCTTTGATCTGACCAATCCGGCGGATATCCAGACGAACCGATGCGTAGAATTTAAGGGCGTTACCACCGGTTGTGGTTTCTGGGTTACCAAACATCACCCCGATTTTTTCGCGCAGCTGGTTGATAAAGATGCAGCAGCATCCCGTTTTGTTGATCACGCCCGTCAGTTTCCGCAGGGCTTGTGACATCAAACGGGCCTGAAGACCCATCTTGCTCTCGCCCATTTCGCCTTCAATTTCAGCCTTGGGAACGAGGGCCGCAACCGAGTCGATCACGAGAATATCAATAGCACCCGAACTGATGAGGTGCTCGGCAATTTCGAGAGCTTGCTCGCCATTGTCGGGCTGAGCAATCAGGAGGTTTTTAGTGTCGATACCCAGCTTCTCGGCGTACACGCGGTCGAAAGCGTGTTCGGCATCAATAAAGGCAGCAAGGCCACCGTTTTTCTGAGCCTCAGCGATGCAGTGCATCGTCAGCGTGGTTTTACCCGATGATTCAGGGCCGTAAATTTCAACGACACGCCCGCGCGGCATACCGCCAATTCCGAGCGCCAGATCAAGACCCAGCGAACCTGTCGAGATAACCGGAACATCCACAACCTTGCTTTCGCTCAGCCGCATTACCGTTCCTTTGCCAAAGGCTTTGTCAAGCTTCTCGATGGTTGTTTGCAGTGCTTTCAGCTTGTTCTCTGTCGCACTGGCTGTGGCTTGCGCCATGTCTGTTTTAGCCATTTGTTGTATTTGATTAAGCTTATAAAATTACGTTTTTTTATTCGGTTTACCAAATGATTTCCGAAGATATTTGCAGTGGGTCAACCCTACCTGAAAAGCCCGTTTTTGGCCTGTTTAGGACGGTTATTGGCCTGTTTTGATACGTATACGTATAGATTAAAAAGTAATAAAATGGTACAAATAGACACTGCTCGCACGGAGGCCGATCTGGCGGGTATTTTAGCCTTGCAGGCCGAGAATTTATCGCGTAACCTGCCACTCGAAATACAGCAGCAACAGGGCTTTGTCACGCTTCAATATACCCTCGGCCAGATGCAGCAAATGCATGAGTTAGGCCCCAGCGTCATTGCTAAAGATGGTGACCGGGTGGTAGGGTATGCCATTACGGCCATGCCCGGTGCGCGGGCCTTCGTGCCGGAGTTGGAAAGTCTGTTTGCGTTGCTCGATGCGGTGCCTTACGAGGGACGAATGCTGAGTACGTACCCTTACTATCTGGTTGGTCAGGTTTGTGTTGATAAAGACTACCGGGGGCAGGGTCTGTTCGACCGTATGTACCAGAAACACCGGGCCGTTTACAGCGACCGGTTTCGGTTGTTTATCACCGATATATCGGCGCGAAACACGCGTTCGCTACGGGCTCATGAGCGAGTTGGATTTCGGGCTGTGCATTCGTTCCATGAGCCAGCCGCTGCCGAAGAGTGGGTTGTGGTAGTGTGGGACTGGAACGGTGAACAGTAAACAATGTATAATGTACAATGAATAATGCGTAATGAATAATGAATAGACGCTGGAAGACGGTTGACGTGTCAGCCCATCATACAGTATTCATTACGCATTATTCATTATCCTACTTCTTGCTTACAAATCGGTTGCCCTTGATGTAGTACCGGTAGGGGAGATCGGCACCGTGGGTGATGCCAATTCGGGTGGTCGTAACCATGTCGAAGGTATCCAGTACGGGTGGGGTAATGCTCACCGGCCCCGTCACGAGCGAGCTAAAGTTGTGCTCCGGCCGGCTGATACCGAGGGCGATCACGAGCTTGCCCGGCCCATTACAGAGGTTACGGAACCCTTCGGGTGTTGTGCCGTCGATCGTATTGTTGCGGTAGCGGGCAAATCCCGTTTTGAAGGCTTCGTTACGTCGGTACGCCATCAGGTCAATACCGTCGGTGGGTTCGAGGGCGCGGATCAGGACAGCCTCACCCACGCCCGCCGGGCCAGTTACCACATTGATGCAGTGATAATGGTTGTAAATCTGGTACACATACAACGTACCTGCCGGGCCAAACATGGCGGCATTGCGTTTGGTTTCGCGCCGGTAAGCGTGGCAAGCCGGGTCGCCGGTGATATACCCTTCTGTTTCAACGATGATACCTGCTGTACGGCCTTCAGGGGTTGTATGTACCAGTTCGCAGCCCAGCAGCCGCTGCGCCAGCGTGAGGGTGTCATGATCCTGATAAAACGAGAGGGACAGTTTTGTGAGGGACATAAAAACAATCGGGGTCTTGCTACCTATAACAGTTGGCAAGACCCCGATTGTTTCTACCCCAGATAACTACCAATACTCACCATATCGGCAAATACACCTGAGGCCGTCACTTCGGCACCGGCACCGGGGCCTTTGATCACCAGCGGCCGGTCTTTGTACCGCTCCGTGATAAACGAGATGATGTTATCGGCACCGGAAAGGGTATAAAACGGATGGTCGGCCCCGACCGAGCGTAGTTCTATGGTTACCTTACCGTTTTCGAAGGTGGCCACGTACCGCAGCTTTTCGCCCTTGGCCTCGGCCTCGGTGAGCAGGCTCTCAAAATACGCGTTGTTGGCGTCGAGCTGCTCAAAGAACGCGTCGATGGTGGGGGCGTCGAGGCAAGGTTGGGGCAACAGGTTCGTGATGGTTACGTCGGTTGGCTCCAGGGCAAAACCAGCTTCGCGGGCCAGAATCAGAATCTTACGGCCTACATCCTGCCCACTCAGGTCTTCGCGCGGATCGGGTTCGGTATAGCCTTTCTCTTTAGCCTCGCGCACCACGTCCACAAACTTTTTCCCCGATTGGAAGGTGTTGAAAATGTACGACAGCGTACCCGACAGGATAGCCTCGATTTTGATGAACCGGTCGCCGGCGGTCATCAGGCCCTGAATCGTGTTGATAATGGGCAAACCTGCTCCCACGTTTGTTTCGTACAGGAATTTGACGCCCCGGTTCAGGGCCGTGCGCTGCAACCGGCGGTACTCGGCATACGAACCCGAATTGGCTACTTTATTTGGCGTCACGACCGACACGTTGGCGTCGAGCAGGGAGTCGTAAAACTGCACAATGTCTTTGTCCGACGTACAGTCGATAAAAACCGAGTTGGGGAGGTTATATGACTTTATTTTCTCCACAAAAGCCGGCAACGAAGTAGTGACGCCCTCGGTCAGTTGCCGCTCGCGCCAATCGTCGAGGTCGATGCCCTTCGGGTCGAGCAGCATCTTTTTAGTGTTCGAAATACCCACCACGCACACCTTGAGCATTTTCTCGTTGCGGAGGTACTCGAACTGACTCCGAATCTGGCTCAGCAACGTTCGGCCAATAAGACCCGTACCCACCAGAAACACGTTCAGAATCCGGGCTTCGGACTGGAAAAAGACGTTGTGCAGGGCGTTGAGCGCCTTCGAAATGTTCGTCTTGGCAATGACAATGGAGATATTGATCTCCGACGAGCCCTGCGCGACGGCCACAATATTGACCCCGTTTTTACCCAGTACCGAAAATAGTTTGCCCGCAATACCCGACGATTTGCGCATGCCTTCGCCCACGGTGGCAATAATCGACAGGTCGCGCTCGATGGTGATGTTGTCTACGTGCCCGCTGGCGATGTCGGCGGCAAACTCTTCGTCCAGAATCGTCTTTACCCGGTCGGCTGCGCGCGGGTCGATGGCGAAACAGATGGAATGTTCCGATGAGGCCTGCGAAATGAGAATCACGCTGATGCGGTGCTCGGCCAATACGCCAAACAGCTTGGCCGAAACGCCGGCTACGCCAATCATGCCGGAACCCTGCACGTTGACCAGAGCCACGTCGTCGATGCTCGAAATACCCGTGATGGTGTACTGACGGCGGTCGGCATTGCGGCTGACCACCGTGCCCGGATGCGCCGGGTTGAACGTGTTCAGCACCCGAATCGGGATGTTGCGCGCAAACGCAGGTTGCAGGCTGGGCGGATAGATCACCTTGGCACCAAAGTGGCTCAACTCCATGGCCTCGGCGTAGGTGATGGTAGGGATGTTGAAGGCGTTGGATACCTTGCGTGGGTCGGCGGTCATCATGCCGTCGACGTCGGTCCAGATTTCGATCAGGTCGGCGTCGAGTGCGGCCCCGATAATGCTGGCCGTGTAGTCGGAGCCACCGCGCCCGAGGGTGGTGGTTTCGCCTTTTTCGGTGGAGCCAATGAAGCCCGTAATCAGCTCAATGCTGTTGGAATTGGCAAAATAGTCGCGGATGAGCCGATTGGTAAGAGGGTAATTCACTTCGGCCTGCCCGAACTGGGCATCGGTTTTGATCAGGTTGCGGGCATCGCAGAACCGGGCCGACAAGCCCCGTGACCGGATGCACTCCGACATAACCAATGTGGATAAACGTTCGCCGAAGCTCGTGATGAGGTCGTGCGTACGGGCCGACAGCTCCCGGATGAGCGAAACGCCCCGCAGCAGGTCTTCCAGCTCGTTGATGACGCCCCGGATGTTGGCAAACACCTTGCTCTGTTCCTTGACCGGAATAAACGCTTTGACGACGTTGAAGTGCCGGTCTTCGATCCGGCGTACCAGATCGAGGTAGTCCAGACTGCCGTTGGCGGCCATGCGGCCAATTTCGATCAGTTGATTCGTGACGCCCCCCATGGCCGAGAAGACCACGGCAATGTTGCGGCCTTCGGTCGACTCAGTACCGCGCGATGCATCTTCAATGATCTGGATAACCTGCTTTATGCTCTCAACGGAGCCTACGGACGTGCCGCCAAACTTTAAGACATTCATGAACGGTAATGAATAATGACCAGTGCGCAATGAATAATGGTAAGCCTTGGTACAGAAACTGGGCCAAATCCCCATTATTCATTGTACATTTTTCCATTATTCATTCAGCCAGAGGCTGCAAAGATAGCCATTTGGCGGCAACCGATTACCGTTGACGCTCGATTTGCCCAGTTGGGTGGGGGTTATAAAACTACCTGCCGGGCGGTTACGGTATCGCCCCAGAAGATAGTAGCCTGCCGGCTAAAATCGGCCGCTGAGTCGGTAGTCAGAAACCTACGTTCACCCGACTGACTGCACCGGGTGGCCAGGTCGGGGTGGCGCTTCAGGTAGTCGGCCAGACTCCGCGCGACAATCTCGCCCTGGCTCAAAATAGTTACGTGGGGGGGCGTGTACTGCTTAATCTTGGGCAACAGCAGTGGGTAGTGCGTACAGGCCAGCAAGAGGGTGTCGATATTGGGCGATTGCGCCAGCAGCCGATCGATGTGCTGTTTCACGAAGTAGTCGGCACCGGGTTTGTCGAACTCGTCGTTCTCGACCAAAGGCACCCACATAGGGCAGGCTTCCTGGAAGACGCCCATGCCGGGAAAAAACTTCTCAATCTCTACTACGTACGACTCCGACAGCACGGTACCGCGCGTAGCCAGAATCCCGACCTGACCCGTTTGGGAGTAACGGCCAATAACCTCGGTAGTGGGACGAATCACGCCCAGTACCCGCCGTGAAGGGCCGTTGGGACCGGGTGCCAGCGTAGGCAGGTCGAGTTGCTGGATATTGCGGAGGGCTTTGGCCGAGGCTGTATTGCAAGCCAGTACCACCAGTTGACAACCCTGCTCAAACAAATGCCGAACACACTGAAGCGTGTATTGATACACCGTTTCGAAGGAGCGGGTGCCGTAGGGCGTGCGGGCATTGTCGCCCAAGTACACGTAATCGTACTGCGGCAGGGCGTTGACAATCTCGCGCATGATGGTCAGACCACCGTACCCTGAATCAAAAATGCCGATGGGTTGCGTCATGGTGCAAAGGTACGGTTTGTCAGTCAGAGCCGCCAAGGTGGGCAAGTGTCGACTGTGTCGTGTTGAAACGGTGGGAGTTTGGTGGCAAAAATTACCTTTGCTGTATGAAACTCCTTCGCCGTTTTGTGTTTGTCATTTTGGCCGTGGTTGGCCTGCTCGCCCTGTTTATCGCGGCCAATCTGATTCCGGTCGACGATACGCCCTACGCCCAAACCGATTTTTACCGCCAAACGATGGACCGTCTGGCGCGTTTGCCCACTCCCACACCAGCCAAACAGGGCTTGCGGGCGGGTTGGGCCAAAGTAAACATGACGCCCGATTTCACCACGCCTACGGGTGGCTATGGCGTTCGGCGGGGTAAGCACTGGAGTACCGTTCACGATTCGATTTATGCCCGCGCTACCGTGGTTGATAATGGTAGCGTTCGGGTGGCTCTGGTGGCCCTTGATCTGCTCATTGTGCCGCCTACCGTGGTCGAGGCCCTCAAACGTCGGTTGCCCGAAGTGGGCTTTACGTGGGAGCAGGTATATATGGGGGCTATTCACTCGCACAATAGTCTGGGCGGGTGGGCACCGGGCCTTGTCGGGACGCTCATTGCCGGCTCGTACGAGGAGCGTATTGTGGCGCTCATAACCAATTCGGTGCTAAACGCGATTCGGGTGGCCAACGGCGACCTGCAACCGGTTTCGGTAGCCTACACCGAGACGGCCGCGCCCGAAATGGTCTATAACCGATTGCATAACGAGGGGCCCGAAGACGACCGGGTGCGGGTGCTGCAACTGCGGCAGGCAGCGGGTAAAACGGCCACGCTGGCGAGCTTTGCGGCTCATTCTACCATTATTAACTCCGATGTGCCGCAGTGGCTCAGCCGCGATTGGCCGGGCGTGCTGGTCGATAATCTGGAGAAACGGACGGGAGGCTTTGCCATGTACATGGCCGGGGCTGTGGGCAGCATGGGGCCTACCGAGCAAGGCGAAACCGAAGATGCCCAGCTTCATTTTATTGCCGACAGCCTGACGACCAAAATCAGTACGGCTCTGACTCAGGCACCTGCCCGGCCCGATTCGGCGCTGGCTTTGCTCACCCTCCCGCTCACCCTGCGCGATGCACACGTGCGCGTGTCCGATGGCTGGCGGTTACGGCCGTGGCTTTTTCTGAAACTTTACGGTGATTATCCGGCCGAAATGAAAGCACTCCGTATCGGTAATACCGTGCTACTGGGTATGCCCGCCGACTTTTCGGGCGAACTGGCCATGCAACTGGGTAAGACCGTGGCGGGCCGGGGCCTGAATCTGATGGTGACCAGTTTCAACGGAGGGTACATTGGTTACGTGACGCCCGACGCATACTACCACGAAACCCGGTACGAAACCCGCGACATGAACTGGTTTGGCCCACAAATGGGGGCTTATTTTACCGAATTTGGCGACCGAATGGTGCAAAAAGTGGCTCAGCCATAGGGCAGTAAACCACTTTTTCAAACGATTTATGGGGAAATGCGTTTGGATTTTGTTCATTTGTGCTCCCGGCTGCCGCCAACGAATTTGGCGCTCTGTCCATATACGTTACCTGAGCTCTGGTACATCGTCAGAACGCCAGATAGGTAACAGCCAAGAAGCTGTCACATACCTTTAAACCATTTGTCTATGCGTGCTTTGCTTTATTTTTTAGTGTTTATACTGGTCGTTTTCGGCATTCTGTACATTCTCACGGGCTGGAGTTACAGTGATGGCGAGCGGGCCGGTACCGTTTCGAAATTCAGCCGGCGGGGTTATGTATTCAAAACCTACGAGGGGGTGCTCAATGTGGGTGGCTTTTCGGGCGAAACGGGCTCACTGACCCCGCAGTACTTCGATTTTTCGGTGAAAGACGAAGCCGTAGGTGCCAAAATCACCGAAGCCGTGAAAACCGGGCAGCGGGTAACCTTGCATTACGAAGAGAAAATTCTGCGGCTCCCGTGGAATGGAGATACCAAATATTACATCACGGCGGTGGAGTTTATCGGGCCTCCGGTACGCCCGTACGGCGATGGTTCGGCAATGCCGGGCTACCAGCAACCACAGCAGTATCCGACCCAGCCAGCCCAACCCCAATCGCAGCCCGCCGAACAACCGATTGATTCGGTGTTGCGGTAAAGCCGAACGACCGGCCCACGGTACGGCCCTGAACGGAACAGAAATGAGTCATCCCGAATTTTAGGGTAGCAGTGGCCTCGACTCGACGCCCCGTTAGGGGCCGAATATTGGTAGAAAAGATGTCTCCCGCCAATACCAGAGCCCCGAAGGGGCGTAACTTGTTTAGGGTTACGCCCCTTCGGGGCTCTGGTATTGGGTCTATGTTCCCGGTTAGCTACCAATATTAGGCCCCTGACGGGGCATCCAGGGAGGAACTTGGGCTTAAAATCATCAAAAATTCGAAAATTCGAGATGACTCATGTTTTTGTGCGATTTGTCCCTTAAAGCCTAAACTTGCCCGGCCCTCAGTCAAAAACCCACTTTTCGCAGTCGGCCAGAAACGCCGGGTCAACCGTGGCTCCGATACCGGGTGCGTCGGGGAGTTCGATGCGGTAAGGGTGGTAGCTAAGGCCACCCTGAATGGGGTCGTGGGCATGTTCAAAACAGCCGTCGAGGTCGCAAAAGGCCACATTGGGTCGTGCCGACGCAAAATGGGCGTTGGCCGTGAGCCCCAGCCGCGACTCTGACATACAGCCAATCATGCACCGGGTGTAAGCTGCCTCGGCAACGGCGTTGATTTTGAGCGCTTCCCAGATACCTCCGCTTTTGGAGAGCTTGATGTTGAAGTAATCGACGGCTTCTTCGCGGGCCAGCCGCAGGGCGTCGGCGGCATCGAAAAGGCTTTCGTCGGCCATGATCGGTACGGGCGAGAGGCTTCGCAAGTGCCGCAGTCCGGCCAGGTCGGCCCGGCGCAGGGGCTGTTCGCAATACTGTACATTCAGGTCGCCAATGGCCCGCAGCACAGCCACGGCCGTGGGAACATCCCACCCCTGATTGGCGTCGGTCCGAATGGGCACGGCATCTCCAATAGCCTGCCGCACGGCCCGTACCCGGGCAATGTCGGTTGGAGCATCGGTACCCAGTTTCAGTTTGATGGCTTCGGGGCCTTTAGCCAGCATTGTCCGGGCGATCTCAGCCATGCGCTCGGGCGTGTCGAGGTAGATGGTTTCGTCGGTGATGAGCGGGCGTTTGCTGCCCCCCAGATAGGCGTACAGGGGCAGGTTGGCCCCCTGAGCGGCTACATCGTACAGGGCCATATCGAAGGCCGAGCGGGTAGTGGGGTGGTTGGGCAGGTATCGCGCCAGGGTGTCCACGCATCCGCCCACATCGGTAGCCTCGCGGCCGAGCAGCAGCCGGGCCATATCGGGGGCAGCCGCCAACCCCGATGCCTGCGTTTCGCCCGCAATCATCCAGAACGGCGAACCCTCGCCCCAGCCCGTGAGCCCGGTATCGGTATCGATTTGCACCAGTATGTTGCGCGCATGTTCGATCGTACCCAGCGAAATAGCAATGGGTGCTTTGAGCGGAATATCAAAGCGGTATACGGATATAGCAGTGATTTTCATGCGGTAAAAAAAGAATGGAGCCAATGATGGCTCCGTTTCGTGCTATAGCGATGACATCTTGCAGAGATGTCTCTGTTTTGGGCAGAGATGTCATCGCTCAGAGTAATGTCTACTTGGGCGTGTTTTAGAGATGACATCTCTGCAAGATGTCTCCGTTTTGGGAAGTCAATTGCCAGAGATGTCATCTCTTAGAGTAATGTCCGCTTGGGCGGTTTCAGCGATGAAAACGAGATCGGGGCCGCCCGGCGGTCATCGCTGGGTCTACTGACATGACTCTTATTTCGACAAGTTTTGCTCGATTAGTTCGTTCAGAACGGCGGCCGTTTGTAAACCAATCATCCGCTGTTTGGGCTGGCTCTTTTTCATGAGGAGCAGGGTCGGAATTTCGTCGATCTGATACGCCTGTAGCAGATGTTTGTTGGCATCCGCATTGACTTTAACCACCTGAAGGCGGGCTCCGTAGGTTTTCTCCAGCTGATCGATGGTGGGCATCATTTTCACGCAGGGGGCACACCAGGGGGCGTAGAAGTCGAGCAAAACGAGGTCGTTGCTTTTCAAAATAGCGGTCAGTTGTTCTTGGCTGATGCTATTGGCTTTACTGTCAGCTACAACGCCTTCTACGGGCTTCATCTTGGTGGTCCATTTCAGGTAACCGCCTTCCAGCTCGTAGACGTTCTTAAAGCCCTGCTCGCGCATGAGTTTGGCGGCATCGGACGAGCGCCCGCCCGACAGGCAGTACACAAATACCGGTTTTGCTTTGTCTAACTGGGCGAGCGTTTGGGCGAAGGCCGGATTGCGGTAGTCGAGGTTTTTGGCTCCTACCAGGTGCCCTCCGCCAAACTCGCCGGGGGTACGTACATCGACCAGCTGACCCGCCGGTGTTTGCTTTAGCTGCTGCTCAAAGGCGTCGGGGGCCAGCGTTTGCGCCTGCGTAGTCAGGGTAGCTACCAGAAGCAGAATAAGAGCGATTGTCTGTTTCATTTCGTTTTGAGCGTTGGCAAATCCCTAGTTCGGAAACTGACTCTTGTCGATACCGGGAATGATGCGCAGCGCGTTTTTGTAATACACTTTTTTCAGAATGTCGTCGGGCAGACCTATCCCATACATGCGCCAGAATGCGTGGTACTTTTTGTGGTACGGGAAGTACTCGTCTTCTGTTTCCAGAACGCGGAAATAGGTGCTGTATTCGCTCGGTACCCACGAATCTTTTCCGAAAAGAATCCGGTCCTGGTATTTCTCGAAAAATCGGCGCGAGGCTCTTGGTTGCCGACCCAGTTCGGCGATAACAGCCCCAATTTCGACCAGCGTATTCGGGAATACCTGCATCAGGCTGTCGAGCTTGTTCAGGTCGTTGGGATACCAGCCCATGTGCGCGTTGATAAACGTGGTTTTGGGGTGCTTCCGAAACACGTTGTGCTGTTCTTTGAGCAGGTCGGCCCAAGGCACGGGATTGTTGGCGTCGCGCTTGCGGCCCGCGTGCAGTTTCAGTTCGAGCCAACGCTCATTGTAGCGGTCCATCGGGTCCCAGAACGACTTCGGGTCGGCGGTGTGAATCAGAACCGGAATACCGAGTTCACCGCATTTGGCCCAGATGGGATCGAGCCGCGAATCATCGACCTGCACCCGCTTGCCGGTATTGTCTTTAACGCTGAAACCGAGGCTTTTGTAAATTTTTAGCCCCTTGGCCCCGTTTTTCACGTCTTCAGCCAGCAGTTTCACGGCCCGGTCGGTCCAGCCGGGTTCGCCGATGCCCTCAAAATTGATGTTTGAAAACAGAATGAGCCGTTTGGGGTCTGTTTTCTGAATATTATCGGCCGCAGCTTTGAAAAACCGGGTGCTCTCGTCAACGTTGCCCCAGCCGCGTCCGCTCAGGTTAATCATCACCTGCATGTTCAGGCTGTCCATTTGGGCCACCAGAGGGCGTAAGTCGGCCTTATCCATCTGAAACTGATGGTTGTGCACATCAATAAACGGAAACTTGGACCGCGTGAGCTTATGCTCCGGCACTTTCAGGGTCGATACGGGGTCGTATTCTTCAAAGCCGAGGGGCATATCGGCAGTTTTGGGGCTTTGGGCCATACATGTGCCCGACAGCAGCAGCAACAGAACAGAACGGGAGATTTTCATAGAAACGCGGAAAGCCCAACGGTTACCCGTTTGGGTGGGTTGTCGAAACAGTAACAGACTGCAAGATACGTGGTTCAGGGTTTATAAATCAAAGCCACGCAATGGGCCGCGATACCCTCTTTACGTCCTACAAAGCCGAGGTGTTCGGAGGTAGTGGCTTTTATCGAAATGTCGTCTTCGGGGATATTCATTACCCCGGCGAGACAGGTTTTCATGGCCGGAATGTGGGGGTTCAGCTTAGGCTCCTGCAACACAACGGTCACATCTACGTTCGAGACTTCGTACCCGGCCGCGCGCACCATGCGTAGCACTTCGGCCAGCAATACCTTGCTGTCGACGCCTTTCCAGCGCGGGTCTTTATCCGAAAAATGGTAGCCAATGTTGCGCATGTTAGCGGCTCCCAGCAGAGCGTCGCAAAGTACATGGCACACGACATCGGCGTCGGAGTGCCCAAACGCACCGTGGGTATGCGGAATCTGAATGCCACCCAGCCAGAACGGGTGTCCTTCTACCAGTTTATGGACATCGTAGCCTTGTCCTACACGTATTTTCACAGTGAATAGGGGTCAGTCGTTAGAATCTCGTTTCGAGCTTAAGCGGTGGTGGTTTCCGCCCGGTAAAACAGGGTTGAGCAGTTTTCGGGGCGGAGCACCTGCCGGGCCATCGCCTGAATCGTATCGGGCGTGACGGCCTGAATCTTTTCGGCTTCTGTATTGACCAGTTCGGCATCGCCCGCGTTGGCGGCAAAAGCGAGGTTCATGGCCCGGTTGAGTAGCTCAACCTCCGAGAACGCCAGCGTCGACTCAGCCTGATTTTTCACTTTTGCCAGTTCATCGTCGGGTACGGGTTGGTCGATCAGTTCGTTCACCACGGCCTCCACGGCTGCATTGGCTTCTTCGAGCGTGACACCTTCGTTGAGGGTGCCCTGAATCACCAGCAAGCCAGGGTCGAGCGAGGCCGTAATATAGGCCGACAGGTTGTTGAACAGCGGAGTATCGCGGACGAGGGTCTGGTACAACCGCGATGATTTGCTCCGGCCGAGCATATCGCTCAGCAAATCGGCGGCCTGAAAACCGGGTTCGTAGCGGCCGGGCATGTGATAGGCTTTGTAGAGCGCGTTGAGCGGCACGGCGGCTGAGGTCTCCAGACGTCGGGCTTCGGTTTGGACGGGCTCTTTGGGCAGGCTGCGGAGGTACGGCTTACCGGCCGGAATCGGGGCAAACCACTTCGCACAGAGTTGCTTTACCTGCTCTACGGTCACGTTGCCAGCCACCACCAGAATGGCGTTGTTGGGTAGGTAGTAGCGAAAAAAGAAGCTTTTTACATCGTCGAGGGTAGCTTCGGCAATGTGGCTGATGTCTTTACCGATGGTAGCCCAGCGGTAGGGGTGTTGCTGGTAAGCCAGCGGGCGGAGCTTCAGCCAGGCATCGCCGTAGGGTTGGTTGAGGTAGCGTTGGTTGAACTCTTCAATCACCACCTTTTGTTGCACTTCCAACACCTGCGGGTCAAACGACAGGCTGAGCATCCGGTCCGATTCGAGCCAGAATGCCGTTTCGATGTTGGCCGCGGGCAGAGTGATGTAATAGTTCGTAATATCGGGGCTGGTGAAGGCGTTGTTTTCGCCCCCAACGCGTTGCAGCGGTTCGTCGTAGCTCGGAATATGTTTGGAGCCCCCAAACATCAGGTGTTCAAACAGGTGGGCGAAGCCCGTGCGTTGTGGGTCTTCGTCGCGTGAGCCAACATTATAGAGTATATTGACGGCGGCAATGGGGGTGCTGGCGTCTTCGTGAACATACACCCGAAGGCCGTTGTCCAGCGTGAACTGTTCGTAATGAATCATGCGGAGAATCGGCAGAAGGCCGGTTTACACAAAAATACGGCACACCTCCGTTCAAACCTAACCCACCCTCTTTTGAACCCCTTAGCGGGAATGCCATCCATGACACGAACCAAATACCGTACGTATCTCTTCTTATTTGCCTTTTTGGCGGGTGTGGTATCGAGCCTGCCCGCCCGCCCGGTACAGGCTCAGGTACTGACCGATACTGTGCTGCATCAGACGATCCTGAAAGCCCTCGACAATATCTACAACAGCGATTTTGCCGAAGCCGACGTGTATATCCGGCAGTTGCGGAGCCGGTATCCGCAGCATCCGGCGGGCCCCATGTTGCGGGCTATGCAGCTCTACTGGCAACACATTCCGTTGAAAGACAACAAAGTGGCTACGGCCCAATATGGTCAGGCATGTGAGCAGGCATTGACCTTGGCTAAAAAACGGCTGGACAAAGATGCCGATGACCCCGAAGGCGTGTTTTTTGCGCTGACGGCCCACTCGTATCTGGCCCTGAAGTATCATAACGACGATGAGTTGATGAAGGCGGTTAATGAAGCACGCCGGGCTTACAGTTACATGAAGCAGGGTTTCGAGCTGACCGAGAAGAACCCGGAGTTTTACTTCACCACCGGTCTGTATAATTATTATGTGGAGCGTTATCCGATGGAGAACCCGATTGTGAAGCCGATGATGTGGTTTTTCAAGAGTGGAAATATGCCACTGGGGCTGCGTCAGATGGAAGCTGCCACCCGGCGGGCTACGTTTACCCGGCACGAGACGGCCTATTATCTGGCCAATATCTACCTGCAACACGAAAGTGCGCCGACCCGCGCGAGTGCCTGGCTGAAACCACTCACGGAGCGTTTTCCAGACAATCCGGTGTTTCTGATGCGCTACACCGAAAGTCTGCTGCTCAACGGGCAGTATGACGAAGCGGCCCGGCTGATGCCCCGGCTCAAGGCCATGCCCCGCGCTTTTCTGAACGTGCCTATCCAGTTGTTTGAGGGATTACTGGCCGAAAAAGAGGCCAGAAACGACCGGGATGCGGGTACACATTATCAGGCCGCGCTCCGGCATACGTTTGTGATGCCGTACACCAAAGAGTACCATGCCATGGCCTATGCGGGGCTGGCGCGCATAGCCGCCCGCGCCAACAATTCGTCGCTGGCAAAGACGTACTACAGCAAAGCGCTTGGAATTAGCGAATACAAATCGCTTCAGCGCGAGGCCAAAGCGTTCAAGTAAATGGCTCGTTTGGGGCACTGTCTGACCATCGAGCCAACAGCACCACCAACGCTCTCAATAATCAACTTCCAAACCCAGCGCCTTGCGTAACTCGTGGAGGGCTGGGTTTTTCTCGGCCATGAAGTTGAATTTGTCCTGTGGCGAATAGATAAGCTTCTTGGTTTCGACAGCCTCGACCCGGTACTCCAGCTGAATCTGCCGGTTCTGAAGTTGCTCGCGCAGGTAGCCCAGCAAATCGGGCTTCAGGTCGACCATAAGGCCGGCCATCAGGTTGTTGTCCAGCGCCAGATGAATAGTGGTTCCGTCGAGCTTAAAGTCACGACCGAGTATGAGCTGTTCGCTCACCATGCCGGTTTGGGCGTTGCGTAAGACCTTAAACCGGTTCCAGGCAGCTTGTAGCTCGGCCTCGGTAAAAGGCAGGTCAGGCCGGTTGTCGACAACGGCTACATCGGCATCATTGTCCGTGTTGGTGGCCGCTTTGGGTTGCAGGCTGATGGTGCTGCGAAGCTTGCTACCCGCCGGGATTTTGGGCACCGACATCACCGGCTTACCGTTGGCGTGCGTCAGCGGAGCGGTTTCGGCCGGGTGGTTTGCTGTAGCCGACTGCCCATGGGTACCATTTCCGTTCGGAGTTGGATAGCTCGCACCGTTGCCGTTCGTATGGTAACCATTGACCGGCTCGCTTGTAATCGGGTGCGTCAGGACGGGCGTACTCGCCGGTGCCGGATTATGGGCTAACGGACTGCCGTTTTTTTTTTCGGCTCCCGGCGTGGGAACGTCCGGTACGGGAACGCTTGGCGTGGATACTTCTACACCGGCCGGGGCTGTATTGGCGTTGATGGTCGGGTGCGAAGCCGGGGTCGGCGGGGCCAGGTCGGGCATGGCTTCCCAGTTAAGGGTATGCCTGAGCGCGGCTAGTTTCATCAGGCACAACTCCAGATGCAGGCGCTGATCTTTCGCTTGCTTGAAATTGAGGTCGCACTGCCCGCCAATGCTCAGGGCCGACAACAGAAAGGACAACGGCGCCCGCGCGGCCTGATCGAGGTATTTAGTCCGAACATTTTCGGTCACCTGCAAAAGCTGCACGGTAGCGGCATCGCGGCTTACGAGCAGGTCGCGGAAGTGGCGCGTCAGGCCCAGAATAAACTGGTGTCCATCGAACCCCTTGCGCAGAATCTCGTCGAGCGTCAACAGGCTTTGGGGCAGGTTGGCACTCAGCAGCAGGTCGGTGAGCCGGAAGTAATAATCGTAATCGAGAATGTGCAGGTTGTCGAGAACTTCCTTGTACCGCAGCGTTCGGTCGGTGGAGAACGTCACGTTCAGGTCGAACATCGACAGGGCATCGCGCAGGCCACCGTCGGCTTTCTGTGCGATAAGGTCGAGGGCGTCGGCCTCGGTGGTGATGCCCTCCTGGGTGGCAATATTGGCCAAATGGGCGGCAATATGACCCGGCTGAATCCGGTTGAAGTCGAAAATCTGGCACCGCGACAGGATCGTGGGCAGAATCTTATGCTTCTCGGTGGTGGCCAGAATAAAAATAGCGTAGCTGGGTGGCTCTTCGAGGGTTTTCAGAAACGCGTTGAAGGCCGCCGACGAAAGCATGTGCACTTCGTCGATGATGTACACTTTGTATTTGGCACCGGCCTGGGGCGGAATCCTGACCTGGTCGATGAGCATCCGAATATCATCGACAGAGTTGTTTGAAGCCGCATCCAGCTCGTGAACGTTGAACGAGGTATTCTGCCGGAAACTCACGCACGACTCACAGGTGTCGCAGGCTTCGGTTTCGGCCGTGAGGTTCTGGCAATTGATTGTCTTGGCTAAAATGCGGGCGCAGGTGGTTTTGCCCACACCGCGCGGCCCACAAAACAGAAACGCCGAAGCTAAATGATTGGTACGAATGGCGTTACGCAGGGTGGTGGTTATATGCTCCTGACCAACGACGGTGTCGAACGTTGCGGGGCGATATTTCCGGGCCGAGACCACAAAATTTTCCATACCCAAAGGTACGACTTTTGGGGCCGAGTTTCAAAGGTAGGCGATCCGGGTTGCGGGCAAAGCGACTCCGCTCCGATACCTGTGAGGGTTTCAATCTGCAAGCGCTTATGTAAAAGTAAGTTTTGGCGGTTTTGGCTCTGCCAAACCGTTCTTCTCCAATTTCTGGATTGCTCAACCCATTCGGTCAGTACACATCAAATGGTCTGTTGGTTGACGGCCCCACCAGACAAAGTCTGGATAGAGACCATACTGCCAACATCTCCCAGACCTACAGGTCAGAGCCGCTGATACAGGTTAAGCATATAATACCTGAATACTCTATTGCGCTGAAAGAGTGTTACTTACCTATCGTCTTGTAGTCATACTTAATACAAAAGATGTTTGCTCTTGCCTCCAGCCTCGGTTTTGGGTAACTCCTTTTTAACGTAACCCATACGATATCACCCCAATGTTTATCTGCTCCTGCCGGTTGGCTACCATCCGGCTATTCATCTGCGTGGTCGCCCTTCTGATGGGTGGCCTGTTTTCGAGCCCGATGGCTCTCGCTCAGCTCCCCAGCGGCTTCCTTCAATCAAAAACGCAAACGGGTTATACAGCCCCGATGGGCGTCATTTTTACCGCCGACGGGCAACGACAGTTTGTCTGGGAGAAAAGCGGTAAAATCTGGGTGTCGAACTGGAACGGCAGTCAGTACGTGAAGCAAACTACGCCGGTGCTCGACATCAGTGAGGAGGTGGGTAACTGGCGTGATTTTGGCCTGTTAAGCGTTTGCCTCGACCCTAACTTCGGCACCAACGGCAAAATTTATCTGTTTTATGTAGTGGACCGGCACCACTTGCTGAATTTCGGGACAACCAACTACAGTGTTACCACAGACACGTACTACCAGGCCACCATCAGCCGGGTGAGCAGTTATCAATTGCTTACTAACAACGGTACCCTCGCGGCCAGCGTAAGCAGCCGCAAAGTGTTACTGGGCGAAACCAAATCGACCGGCGTGCCACTGACCCATGAGTCGCACGCGGGCGGAACCCTGCTGTTTGGGCGGGATGGCACTTTACTCCTCACCACGGGCGATAATGCCAGTTACAGCAGTACCGACAAAGGCAGTGCCCCAGAAACGTATTTCCAGCAGGCGATCAACGACGGTATCATGCGGGCCAATGAAAATGTGGGCGCTTTCCGGTCGCAGATGGTGAACTCGTTTTGTGGTAAAGTTTTGCGAATGGACCCCAACACGGGCGATGGTTTGCCCAGCAACCCGTTCTACGATGGAACCAGCCCCCGCTCGGCTAAATCGCGCGTGTGGGCATTGGGCTTGCGGAACCCCTACCGTATGACGATTTGGCCCAATACCGGCAGCACTAACCCGGCCGATGGCAACCCGGGCACCTTGCTGGTGGGCGATGTTGGCTGGAACGTGTGGGAAGATATGCACGTAATTCGGCAAGGGGGCGAAAACGCGGGCTGGCCTATTTTCGAAGGGCTCGAAACGCATAGTAGCTACGCCACAGCCGCCCAAACTCTTGAGAATAGAGACGAACCCAACCCTACGAATACCTGTAATAAACCGTATCTGACGTTTGCTGATTTACTGAAGCAACCTACCAATCCCGTTCAGGCGGTGAACAACCCGTGTAGTGGGCAGGCACTGCCCGGCTTACAGCGTCGGTACATTCATGCCCGGCCCGCCCTCGACTGGCAACACGGGGCCGATGTGGCCCGTACACCAATGTTCAACGGATCGGTAGCGACGACCTCTACTTTAGGCACAGCGAGTGGCGTACCCGGCACACCTTTCCGGGGCAACTGCTCAACAGGTGGTGCTTATTATGCAGGCACCGCGTTCCCCGCAAACTGGCGGAATACCTACTACTTTGCCGATTACGGAGCGAATTGGATTCGGGCGGCCACGCTCGACGCCAACGGGGCCGTGACTCAGGTGCGGGAGTTTCTGCCCAACGGCGGAGGTAACGGGATTGTTGATCTGGAATATAACGCGCTCGATGGGGCGCTGTACTACGTCAATATCAACACGGGTGAGCTTCTGAAAATCAGCTACGGGGGCAATCAGCCACCGGTGGCCGCCATTACCGCATCCGCGCTGACAGGCCCATCTCCGCTGACGGTCGCCTTTCGGGGTGATGCCTCTTCCGACCCCGATGGGGACCCTCTTACCTACGCCTGGGACTTTGGCGATGGTACCACCTCAACGCTCGCCAGCCCCACTAAGGTGTTTACCAGTACCAGTAGCCAGGGCTTTACGGTGCGCCTGACCGTGAGCGATGGGCGTGGATTGAGCGACGCAAAAACCGTACAAGTCTCCGTCAATAATCCGGCCCCTACGGCGAAAATCACCAATCCGGTCAATAACGCCCTGTACCCCCTCGACCGCGAAAGTCAGTACACCCTTACCGCAACCGTTACCGACGATGACGTTCCGAGCCTGACGTATGCGTGGCAGGTGACGCTCCGGCACAATAACCATGAACACCGCGAACCGGTACTGACCACGGCCTCGCCCACGGTGAATGTTTCGCCTGTGGGGTGCGATGGCGAAACGTACTACTATCTCATTCAATTGACGGTTACCGACCGGGGTGGGCTGACTGCCCGTGACTCGGTGAAGATTTACCCAGACTGTAATTCACCCAGCCTGGCAATCAGTAATTTGCAGGCAACTACTTTAACCAACGCGGTTCGGCTAAACTGGACTCCGCCCTCGGTTGCTTATGATAACGTTCTGGTAGTTGCGAAAGCGGGGAGTGGCTTCACAACCCGGCCGGTTGATCTCGTTTACGCGCAGGATGCCAGCTTTACCGGTACTGGAGCTGCGTTTGAAGGGGGCAAGGTGGTTTATCAGGGCGTGGCAACCAGCCTGGTGGTCACAAACCTGACCGCCGGACAGAAATACTTTTTCCGGGTGTACACCCGCCGGGGGACCGCCTGGACAGGGGGCGTCGAAACGAGCGCCACCCCGGCAACTCCTGTCTCTGTCTCACTGACTCCCGTGGCCAATGCCTGTTATCGGCTGGTGGCTCGGGTCAGCGGTAAGGTGCTGGGCGTGGAAAATGGCTCGTTAGCCGATGGGGCAACCGTCCGGCAGCGAACCGACGCTAATGCGGCCTGGCAGCAATGGAAATTTGTAGCAACGTCCAACGGCTACTATCAGGTAGTAGCCAATCATAGTGGTAAAGTATTGGATGTAGCCGGTAGTTCGACGGCTGATTATGCCGCTATCCAGCAATGGACGTACGGGGGAGGAAATAACCAGCAATGGAAACTCCAGTACGACGCCCAGGGCTATTACCAACTCGTGGCCCGGCATTCAGGAAAAAGGCTGGATGTGCGCGGTAGCAATGTGGACGAAGGTGGCGAAATTATTCAGTTCACCGCCAACGGCACGCAGGCGCAACAGTGGAGCATTGAGCAGCGCACCTGTATCAACACCAATACCCAACTGAACTTCTCGTCAGCAGGTTGTTACCGTATTTCGGCCCGCAATGGAGGTAAAGCCGTTAGTGTATCCAACGAATCGAAAGACGATGGGGCCATTATTCGGCAGCAGGCCTATTCAGGGCGGGCTTCTCAGCAGTGGAAAATTCTGCTGAACCCGGAAGGGTACTACCGTTTACAGAACGTGAATAGCGGTAAATCGATCGACGTGAGTGGCGGTTCCACAGCCGATTATACCAACCTGATTCAATGGACCAATAATACCGGCTACAGTCAGCAATGGCGAATCACGCGCGATACGCAGGGGTATTATTTGCTGACAGCCCGACACTCCGGCAGCGCCATGGATCAGCGAGGGGCCAGTTCGGCTCAAAACGTGGAGATTGTTCAATACACGGTCAATGGGACTATAGCTCAGCAGTGGGTTGTGCAGACCGTTAAGTGCGCGGTTGCGGGTGCCCGAATGGCGGGGGACGGACTGGTGATCCCGGTATTCGACTCGTTCGCTGAGCCGACTGATGAGGGCTTTAAACTGTATCCTAACCCGGCCCAAAATAGCGTCAGTATTGACCTCAGAGCGGCCAATGGTCAACCCACCAACTTGAGACTGACGGATCTGACCGGCCGAATCTTATACCAGAAAACTGTTCTGACGGAGATCGAAACGCAGTACACCCTATCCACTACAACGTACAGTGATGGGGTATATCTTATTTCGGTTAACCCGGCCGATGGCCGCAAGGCCTCATTGCGGTTGGTTATCAGTCGGTAAGTTGCCACACGCGGCATATTCTCTCAAGTAGATTAAGCAACAGGCGTCTGCCCAATTTGGAGAGCAGACGCCTGTTGCTTATTGGGGGGCATATTTACCCCAGACTGACCAGTTCCTTCAAATCCTCGTCGCTGAGGTCGCCGAGCCAGGTTTCGCCAGTCTTTACGCTGAGGTCGGCGAGTTCTTTTTTGGGTTAGAAGTTAGCTGAAGAAGTCCGCTAATATTCTCCAAAAGCCTTTTTTGGGTGGGGAGGGTTGCTTATTGGTTGAAGAGTTTGGAGGAGTTGAGGTTACAGTCGGCGCCGTGGGTTTAACGGGTTGACGCGTTTGTTTGGGGGAGATAGGTTGGGATTGGGGGGGATGACGCGGAGATGGTTGGAGCGTTGGTGCTGGTGTTACCGGACGATTACCATACAATGTGTTGAATACTTCTTCTCCCTGCTTAGGTGTAGGTACTTTCGGCGCGGGCGGGTTCTTGGGAACGCTGCTTACCGGAGTAACCGGTCTAGGCTGAGGAACTGGCTGTGGAGCAGGTTGTGGAATTGACTTAGGGTTAAGCTTGTCCGTAGCTACCTTTTCATTATCAAGTATTTGTATTTGGGAGATTGTTTCGACGGCGATCTGAGGTACTTCTTTATAGCTACCAACAACGCCGGTTACGCTAACCCACTTGCCTTTGAAACTGTTAATGCTTAGGCCTTTAGCAGAAAGCTGCTCCAAGCCGTCAGACCAAATCACCACCGTAAATGTTTGATTCGGATAAACGCCAAAGTTCAAAAATACGTAGGGGGCACCGTAGCGGGTCTTGCTTTCTCGAAGGGCGTCAATACGGCCGATTACCTCGACGCGTTCACCAAAGTGTTCCAGAATTGAGCCTTTTTTTCGTCCATCAAGGACAGCGTACTGCGAACTTCTGACGGTAATAGTGCCAGTGTTGGTTGTGCTGTAAGTAAAAGCACCTTCTAGAAACTCATTGAGTGTAGGAACTTGGTCAAACGACAAATAACATATACCCTTAAAACGGTCGACCAACGGCTTTAACTCTGTAATAGCCGACAATTCCTGCATAAGCGGGGACACACTCAAATTGGCAATGTCGGTGTTTTTAATCAGGATGTTTTCGCCGTTGTCATACTTAGCCCATAGAGCTGGCTTGAGTTTAACTGCTTTTAAACCAAGATAGATAACTATAGCTGAGAATCGGTCGATGGTTTTGCCATAATTCTGTTGGGTTCGTTTGGGGTGCTGGTAGTTAGGCTGTCCTTCGCTATTAGCTTTAAGGCCTGGTATGCCAGGTAAGTATATATCGTCGTAATCAATAAGCAACATCTTGCCTTCACTAATGATGATGTTGCCGTGTTGTAGGTCACCGTGCGCAATGCCAGCAGCCTCCATTTTCTGAACAAGGCCAACAAAGGTTGTCAAAATGCCTTCTACAACATGACTTTGTTGATAAATTTTTCCGATATAAAGATTGAGTGGATCTCCTTCAACCCATCTCATTTTTATAATCCCATGCAGTTGTCCATTTATGCGAATACCGGATGGCAGATAGTTTGCCTCAACAAAATAAGGAGCCAAACTAGGGTTAGACTGAACTAGTGCAGATAGCGCCTTGTAGCGTTTTTCAAGGTCACGTACTTGACGGGTAAAGCAGCGCACTGCCCAATTACCGTTGGGGCTTTGTAGTTTGTAGGTGACAGTGAAACCACCCGAATAGGGTTTAGGCAGGCCGAATAGTTGAGTTTCGACCTGACTACGCTGAAGGGCAACGTCTGTAAAGCTAATGTTCGGGTTTTGTACTGCTTGGTTGTACTCATCACCCCTTGGAAAGGCCATCGGTCAGTTTGATTATAATCAGGGTCGTGTCGTCATTTTTGATTGCTTTATCCTGACGCGTTTGCATTAACCAATTAACGAATTGCTGCTCGAAGTCGTCGGACTGCGTCATCTCAATCAGTGTCGACCAAGGCTTGTTGTCTTTAGTGCAACGAATTAAAAGCCAGTGCGCTAGGGCATCGGTCGCTAAAATAAGCGTATCGCCAGCATTGAGGGCTAAGTTCTTTGATTCGTACTTGATTTCGTCCAGTGGCGTCTGCTGGGTTGTAACACTGGCTAATAAGTTTGGCTGGTTGTTGAAGCCTGATGGTTCATCAACTGGAAAGGCTTTGATGAGAAAGTTATCCCTAATTTGAAAAAAGTTAGTATCACCAACGGCTACTACGTTTGCTTGGTGTTCTACTAAGTTGAGTTCGACGCCCAAAAAAGTAGCATGGGCACCGTCTAAGATTTTGTTATGCAAATACCAAGGTAGTTCCTGCTTCTGCGTTTCGCGATTCCAGTCAGCGATAGCTAATTCAAGAGTTTTGTCAAACGAGTGTTTTTCAAAGTTTATGACCAGATATTCAGCCCAGATGCCAGAAAATGCACTCTCCGTCGCGCCATCGGAGAGTGCGAACTTCACAGAAGGTATGCCCTCGGACTCGGCTGAATGGTCAGCGAAATAGAAGTCTTCGTTCTCTTCTTCAGTACTTCCCTTCTTCGGAACTGTGGCTACCCAATAATGGCATTGTAACATTACCGCAGGAGTTTAGGACGAGTACCTATTTCAATGGCGGTGACGACAAGGTCAATATCACCGTTTAAAACGAATGCCTTGGCCCCCTCATTCAATTCATAACCTAACACTTCCATCGCAGTTTTCCGCATAAAATCAGGTAAAACGGATGCGCCATTATATAGCATCAACGCATACTGGTCGGGTAACTGGGCGGCTGATGCGGTGAACGAAATGGGGTTTGTGCTGCGGGCTGACGTGTGAACGTTGAACAGGATGATATTGCCATCAGACGAGGCCTGGCTTTGCAAGTGCTGCATCTCTGCCGAGGGGTCACCATCGGTGGACTCACCGTCGGTAATGTGGATGACAACGGGGGGGAAACAGTTTGGGTGTTCGGTTAGCCAGCGCTCAATGATTTGGTTGGCTTTGCTGAAAGCTTCACGCATTGGGGTGCCACCGGCGGCCGTGGCGTCGAACCAGATGGGAAATTTGATGGTGGTTTGGACAAGTCCTCCAGCTCCGTCCGATACTTTTTTGGTCCGCTCCTCAATACGGGCGGGGTTGTTGGCGATCTGTGAAAGCGGGGCCAGCTCTACATTGGCAAGGCCACCCGTAAAGGCAGGCCGGACGCCACCAGCACCATAACCGATGACGCTGATGTAGTAGTAGTCCCGGACACCGTCGGCTTTGGCGCACATGATGACTAACTGTTGCAGAAACCGGTTGACGGTATCGGCGACGGCCTGAGACATTGGTGTGCCGATGCTAACGAACTTGTCGGACATAGACCCGGATTGATCGATGACGAATACGAAGCAACTGGGCGCTTCGCGGCTGATTTCGGCTGAATACGGCATGAGTGTAATTTAGAACAGCAATAGGCGACTAATATACAGAGATTCTTTACCCCAAACTCACCAGTTCCTTCAAATCCTCGTCGCTGAGGTCGCCGAGCCAGGTTTCGCCAGTCTTTACGCTGAGGTCGGCCAGTTCTTTTTTACTGCGGATCATCGCGTCGATTTTTTCTTCGAGCGTGCCCTGATTCATGAGCCGGTACACCAGCACATTTTTGGTTTGGCCAATCCGAAACGCCCGGTCGGTGGCTTGTGCTTCCACGGCCGGATTCCACCACAGGTCGTAGTGAATGACGTGGTTAGCCTGCGTCAGGTTTAGGCCGGTGCCGCCCGCCTTGAGCGACAGAATAAACGTGTGATCGGAACGGTTCTTCTGAAACTGCTCCACCATGCGGTCGCGTTCGGGGCGGCTCGTACCACCGTGCAAAAACAGCGGCTCCTGCCCAAACTGATCGCTGATAAACTGCTGGAGCAACACACCCATCTCGTGGTATTGCGTAAAAATCAGTACCTTCTCGTGGTTGGCGTAGATGGTTTCGAGCAGATTGAGCAATAATGTGGCCTTGCCCGAAAGGCTGGGAGCGGCCGGCCCGCCGGTGCGGTTTCCTTCTTTGAGGTATTGGTACGGGTGATTGCCAATCTGTTTGAGGGCCGTCATGAGTTTCAGCACCAACCCGCGCCGGGCAATACCGTCTTTGTCCTCAATTGCCCGGATACTTTCCTGCACCACATTTTCGTATAGCGATGCCTGCTCGGGCGTGAGTGAACAATACTGGTTATTTTCGATCTTGTCGGGCAGGTCGCTGATGATGGTTTTGTCGGTTTTTACGCGCCGGAGCAAGAAAGGGCTCGTGACGCGCCGGAACTGATCAAGTTTCTGGTGGTCGCGCTCCTGCTGAATAGGCCGGGCAAACTCCTCGTTGAACTTACCAATGCCACCCAGATACCCTTTATTCACAAAATCCATAATGCTCCAGAACTCCGACAGCCGGTTTTCGACCGGCGTACCGCTCAGGGCAATCCGAATCGGGGCTTTGAGCGCTTTCACGGCTTTGGTTTGTTCAGTATCGGCGTTTTTTATGTTCTGCGCTTCGTCGATGATGACCGTTGCCCAGGTGGTTTTCTTCAGCTTCTCCAGATCCGACCGAACCACGCCGTAGGTGGTCAGGAGCAGGTCGTACGAGGCCGACTGCTTGCCTTTTTCCTTTTTCTTCGGGGTAGCTTTGGTATCGGTCGTGTCCGCGCCGGTTGTGTCGGTAGTGGGGAGTTTGCGGCCGGGGCCGTGGTAAATGTACGGTTTCAGGTCGGGGGCAAATTTGGTAATCTCTTTCTGCCAGTTGGTGAGCAGGGTTGTGGGGAGTACCACCAGCCCTTTTTGCTTGTCGAACCGACCTTCCTGCTTGAATTTGAGCAGTAAAGCAATCACCTGTAAGGTTTTGCCCAGACCCATATCGTCGGCCAGTAAACTACCCATGCCGAGGGCTGTGTTTTTGATCAGCCAGTCGTAGCCCCGGTGCTGATACGGCCGCAAACTGGCCCGTAGCGAATCGGGTAGGGGTTGCGCCTGAGCATCGGTAAACTGCCGGATAATGGCGCGTACATCGTCTGTCAGACCCACGCGCCCGCCTTTGTACTCCTCCGAGAGTGCCGCTCTGAGCATTTCGGCCCCGGTTAGTTCGGGTGGGTTTTCGAGTTGTTTGTACAGTTTGTTCAACTCCGACGGGTCGACCAACACGTATTGATCCTTGATTTTGACCAGGCCGGTTGTGTTGTTCACCAGCCGCTGAAACTCTTTTACGCTCACCATCTCGTTTCCGATAGCCACCTGCCAATCGAAGGCCAGCATATCGTCGAGCCGCATAAACGAATCGCCAACGACCGCACTCTTGCTTTTGGCCCGGAGCCGCCCCCCCGCCGACGGCCGTACCCAATGCCGAAGTGATTTGGGCAAGAGCAGCGTAATACCGAGCAGCTGCATCCGGGGCAGAATATCCAGCAGTACCTTCACAAAATCGTCGGATTTGTAGTAGAGGTAGGCGGGGCTGTCGGTACGGGTGAGCTGAGCGAGGTCGGGAAAATGGCGAGAGAGCACAATCAGATCCTGCAAAACAGCCATTCGGATACTCGCGTGGGCTTTTTCGCGCAGAATGTCGGCCAAGGGTATGGGCGGAGCCGTTAGCGGAGTTGCCGGAGCCTTGCGCGCCCCCCGACCGGTTTTGGCTGGGGTGGGCGGGGCTATAGGGCTGGCCTCGCTATCGCGTACGAGCAGGCTGATTCGAAACTCCTCGCCCGGCGTGGATGCGCCCGGTGTGGACGCGCCGGTTTCGGAGTCTTCTACGGCTAATACCGGGACAAAGCGTTTGTGGCTCAGGAAAAAATCGTTGAGCCACAGTTGCATGGCCAGGGGCATTTCGCGTTTCCCGAAACCCTCAAACCGGATGGTTTCAACCCCGAAAAAGAGCCGGTCGGCGTCTTCGAGGGGCCAACGCTCCCACAGTTCCACGGTGGTGTCGTGAATGGCAGGGCGCATTAGCAGCGAGCAAAGTGTGAGCACCTGCTCGCGGCCGGGTAGAGCCAGCCACTCTTTCTGCCAGCGAAGCGTAAGCAGCAAGGGAGGCAACTGAGCCGCCAGCAGGTCGGTTTGCTGCCGCACGGCCTCGTTGAGGGTAGCGGGCATCCAGCGTACCCGGTAGTATTCTTCGGTTGGACCTACGCGCAGGAGTTGCGGCACCACGGCTCCGCGCCGAAGCAGCGCTGCCGAAAACTGTGTGGCTAAATACAAACCCCGCACCGAATCGCTCATTTCGGCAAAGTCGGCCTCGTTCAGGCTTTGGAGCCAGCCGGTGAGGTCGCCGAGGGTGTAATCGGTAAAGGACCGGGGTTCGCCGTGTTCGCTATAAACCCCGATTTTTTTGATGTCCATGAACTCATCAAGCTGCAGCTCGATGCTATCGCTCAGGTCGGGCGAGGTGCCGGTGGCCTGACTGCGCGCGTCGTTCGACAGGCCACTCGCCCGGCGCTTAGCCAGAATGGCTTTGGTTTTGGGTTGCTCGTCGAGGGGCTTGCTGAACAGGGTATACGACCGGGCCAGCGATTTTAAAAAATCGCTTTTGGTAAACGTAGTGGTGGGTTGCAACAGGTCGAGCAGCTGATCGGCGAGGGGCGGAATGGTCGCGTAGTCGAGTTGAGCACGGGCCTCATCGTCGGGTTTCCAGTCCTCGTCGTCGGGCAAATCCTCCGTGCCCAGGTCGTGCAGCGAGAGTACCTCGTTCAGAGTGCCGCTCACCACATCGGCCTGAACGTTTTTGAGCTCTTCCAGAATATCCAGCCCCTTCAACTGAAACACCAGAAACGGATTCCGGTCTATTTCGTTGGCAATCACGTAAACCACAGCCGCGAGGTGTTTGCAGGGAATGGCATGATCGGGGCAGGAACAACCCATGCCCAGGTCGTCGAACGACTGAGGGAATAAAGCAATGGCTCGCTGCTCGGCAAACTCGACCAGTTCGGGTGGTAGCTGCCGGTTCAGGAGTTGCGCCAGAATAACCGGGTTTTCCTCAATCTCGGTCAAAAGCGATTTCTTTTCGGCGTCCGAAAACAGAGGAACCAGCAGTTTGATTTTGTAAGGTCGGGGCTTAGAGCCCTTTACCGAGGCACTGATCTGGTTGTTATCGATTTTCAGACCCTGCACAGCTCCCTTGTTGGCGTAGGTTTTGCCACGGGGCAGTCGGTTGGCTTCATCAATCTGGCTTAGGGCGCCCAGCCATTGCTGCCCCCACCAGGTTTTGCCGTAGCTAATGCGTTCAGCCATTGAAACGGAGAAAAGGACGATTTAGACTTAGGTACATAACGCGAGATGCATCGAAAAATTCACCAATCGTCTAAATCATCCTATCGAAAAGGCGGTTTACTCGCTCACAACCGCCGTAAACTCAATCTCAATCAGGTAATCGGGGCTGATGAGCGCACTCACTTCGTAGATGCCCGTTGTGGGTTTTATTTCGCCGAAAAAGGCCCCGTGCGCCCGGGCTATTTCTTCCCAACGGCTAATTTGTGTGGTGAACATACGGGTCCGAATTACGTCGTTCATAGAGGCTCCGGCCTGCGTTAGCACGTCGGCTACGCGCGTCAGAATATTGTGGGTTTGGGCGTAGATGTCGTCTTTTTTAACGGTTTCGCCATCCACAATAGCCACCGTGCCCGATACTTCAATGATGTTGCCGATCCGAACGGCCCGGCAGTAGCCCATTTTGTCTTCCCAGGGTGAGCCGGTCAGAATGTTTTGTCGTGACATAGTTGGAGGGGTTGGTTATTGCATCAGTCGTGCAATATACCGGTATAAGGCGTTATTGGGCCGCTAATACCTTATTCGGGAGAGCGCAGGATCTGAACACGGTGCTGACCGATTGGTAGACCTGACTCCAATCTCTGCGCCGTTCCACTGCGTCAGAATGTATTGGGATAGAAGTAGTTTCCCGGAATAATTCCATTTTTAATGCTGATCGTTTTATGCGGGCAGGAGCCAAGTTGTTTTTTCGTGAATAGTTGCTCCGAAATAGCCTGTTGCATGCATTTTGATCGTAATTTTTAGCTGATTCTACCGGCCATTCGCACTTCATTCACGCAAAAACGAAAGCAGAAAACCGCTAATCTGTTGTTACACCCTATTAAGCATTGGCGTCTGTGATTAATCTCGACCCGACTCACGTGGCACCCGGCAATACGGTACTTGGCCAGGCAATCAAACATATCGGGATTGGTAAACATGGTAGTAAACCTTTACCAGCCGATCTGCTCGAAGCCTGCCGGCAAGCCCTCACCGACCCTAACACGCACCCGCTCCAACGGGGGGCTTTTATTGGGGCGTTACTGGCAAAGGGTCCCACCGAAGCCGAGCTGACGCTCGAATCGGCCATCGGGAAAGACGCATTTCGGCACCCAACCTTTCTGATCCAGAAATTATGTACCGACCTCCATGCTGGTTTGTTGCCTATTGCCGTCAGGCTGGTGCGGGGGCATACGTTATCGGTGAGTGAAGCCGAGCAACTGGGCGACTACCTGTTTGGGAATGAGCCCTGCGAGGCTTTTCGGGGGTTTGCGGCCAGTATTATGCGGGTGCGGCACGAAACCAACGACGAGTACTTAGGCCTGATGCGGGCCGCCGAGCGCACGTTTACGCCCGGTTTTCGGCTCAACCAAACCGTGAGCGAGCGCCCGCTTGTGCAGCTCGCCGAGCCATTCGATGGGGTGGAGCATAGTTACATGATCACGCCTTTGCTGGCCAACTGGTTCGAACGGCGGGGCTACGGTGCCTTGTCGATGGTGGGCCGGTCGGGGGGGCCTAAGCTCACGCTCAACGCCCACGATCTGTACATGCACCTGGGTTGCCAGTACATGCAGAGCCGCCACGAACTGACCGAGCCACTCATGCCTTACGGGTGGGTGCTGGATCAGAAAGCCCTCTCGCCCGCGCTCAACCGGTGGGTCGATCGGCGGCAGGTGCTGCTTAAGCGCCCGTTTCTGGCTACGCTCGAAAAAGTACTGAACCCCTGCGGAGCGCGGATTCTGGTGACGTCGGTATTTCACATCACTTACCAGATGAAAATGGCCGAATTGGCCCTGATGGCCGGTTTCGACGCGGCTATTGTGATGAAACGGGGGCTGGAAGGGACGCTGGCGCCTGCCACCAGCCGGGCGAGTGGGGTGCTGTGTGCCGTTCGGACAGCGCAGGGCCACCTGTTTTTCCAGAACTTCGAAGCCGACCGGCCGGAGTTTACGTCGTTTCGGACTGATGAAGACCCCGATGTGCCCAACCCTACTGCCGCCGACAATGCCGCCCTGATCCGCAAGTTTGTGGCCCAGAAAGTGACGGGCGACGAGCACTTCGATAACCGGGTGCGGTACGCCTATGCACTCATGGAGCGTGGCATGGAGTGGATTGAGGGGCAGTTGAAAGTACCACCCGTGAAGTAAGCTCACGTTGCTTCACCAGAACTACCGACTGGCGAGCAGGATGGCGTTCGGAATGGCCGGAAACAGCCGGGGAAACCCCTGCTCAACCGCTTCGGCAGACGTGGGCAGGTTAATCAGTAACGTTTGCCCGCAAAGCCCGGCGGTATTACGCCAGAGGAGGGCTTCGCGGGTGTGGGTACGCAACAATGTACTGAAACCGGGCAAAAACCGGGTGCAAAAAGCCGTGGTGGCATCGGGCACCGGGTCGGTGGGGCCGCAATCGCTCAGGGTGAGCAACAGCGTTCCCTCGCCGGGCCGAATCAGGGGCCGCAACACGGCTTCCCACTCGGCCTGTGTATTGCCCCCTACCGGCTGCTCAACGCACCGGCACGCGGGCAACTGACTGGCCACAATAGCCCGGACGGCATCAAAAGTAGACCGGTTCAGGTCGGTTGTGTGTAGTATATAGACCGTTTGCAGGGCCACCGTTTAGCGTTTTTCGATGCCGTCGAGCACGCGCCGGATTACATTGGCGCGATTCATGAAATCGTACGATTGGCCCAGGTCCTGCTCATCAATGGCGGCTTTGAACTGCTCTAAAAACTGGATATAATCGGCCAGGGCCCGCGACACGTTTTGCCGGTTTTGGTCGAAAATAGGAGCCCACATGGCCGGTGAGCTTTTGGCGAGTCGCACGGTGCTACTGAAACCCGTACTGGCCATATCGAAAATGGCCTGCTCGTCTTTTTCTTTTTCCAGTACGGTCAGCCCCAGGGCAAAGCTGCTGATGTGGCTCAGGTGCGACACGTAGGCCAAGTGCAGGTCGTGCTCGCTGGGGGTCATGTAAAACAGCTTCATCCCGATGTCGCGAAATACCGATTCAACGAGTGTCAGGCTGTCGGGGTTACTTTTTTCGCGGTCGCAGATGATAAGGTTTTTACCCGGCAGCAACTCCCGAAAAGCGGCTCCCGGCCCCGAATTTTCGGTACCGGCCATGGGGTGCGCGGCCACAAACTGCGCCCGGCGCGGGTGCTTGTCGGCTACGGCACAGATAGTCTCTTTGGTGGAGCCCAAATCGACGACGGTGCCATGCCACGGCAGGGCATCGAGCACGGTAGGCAACAGGTTAATGATGGTGTTGACCGGTGTGGCCAGCACCACCAGATCCGACTGAGGTACGGCCTGCTCAAAGGGCAATACCTCGTCGACGAGCCCCTTGGCTACGGCCAATTGCCCGTGCACAACCGACGCATCGACCCCGAAAAACCGGGCTTTGGGGTATTTGTCCTTCACGGCCAGAGCCATTGAGCCGCCCAGTAAACCGATACCGATTATAGTGATATTCATTTGATTAGGTGCAGTTAGGCTGGGGTTTCTGTAGGGCTCAACCGGGCAACGGCCTCCCGAATCCGGCTTTCGTCGACGCAGAGCGATACCCGGATGTACCGTTGGCCTTTAGGGCCGAAAATAAAGCCGGGGGCGATGAACACATGCTTCTCGATTAGGAGTCGGTTAACCAGTTCTTCGGCCGAGGGCACCGAATCAGGGAGTTTGGCCCAGATAAACATACCCTCCTGATTGGTGGCGTAGGTGCAGCCGAGGGTGTCGAGAAAAGCGTACACGGCCGAGAGCCGCCCGGCGTATACGGCATTCCGTTCGGCATGCCAGGAGTCGGGGTTGTTGAGGGCTACGGTAGCCGCATCGAGTAGCGGTCGGAACATACCCGAATCCACGTTGCTTTTGATCGTCAGCACAGCGTCGATATACGGTTTGGCGGCCGAGAGCCAGCCGACCCGCCAGCCGGCCATGTTGTGCGACTTGCTCATGGAGTTCAGTTCCATGGCTACCTCTTTCGCTCCGTCGATTGATAACAAACTGATAGGGGCCTGCTTGTTGAGCACCAGACTATAGGGGTTGTCGTGGCAAAGCAGCACCTTGTGATCGTGGGCAAACCGCACGGCCTGTTCAAAGAGTGCTTTGGTTGCCGGTGCTCCCGTGGGCATGTGGGGGTAATTGAGCCACATGATTTTGGCCGGGGCCTGCTGTACCAACTCGCTCAGCGCTGCCCAGTCGGGTTGCCAGCCGTTGTTTTCCCCAAGCGGGTACTCGCGTACATTGGCACCAACCAGCTTGCTCACGGCGCGGTAGGCCGGGTAACCCAGTTCGGGCACCAGCACGCCGTCGCCCTCGTTCAGAAACGTCAGCGAAATATGCGTGATGCCTTCTTTCGAGCCGATCAGGGGCAGAATTTCGGTGTCGGGGTCGAGCGAAACACCGTAGGTATGCTTGTAAAAACCGGCCACTGCCTGCCGGAATGCGGGTGTACCTTTATAGGGCTGATACCCGTGGGCATCGGGGCGTTGTGCCACCTGAGCGAGTGTATCGATGGTCTCGGCAGAGGGCATCATGTCCGGGTTACCAATACCCATATTGATGACGTCGTGGCCAGCGGCAATCAGTTGGCGAACTTCGGCCAGTTTCACCGAAAAGTAGTACTCTTGTGTCTGACCAGCGCGGTGAGCGAGGGGAATAATCATGAGCAGGCAATAAACAGTTACAGGCCGGCGGTCCGGTGGTCCGGCACCCCGGTGGTCCGGCAATTAAAACCGTTTGCGGGTGAAGTGTCGTGCAAAAATACCAGCCTGAAGCTGAAAAGCCTACCTAACTTTTGCCCTAAGGCCGGGGCCTGAAAAAAAATAGGCCCGGTTCCAACCGTTTCGCCCGTTTCGGAGTCGGTAGGGGTGTGGACCACCCCCCGGCCCCCTCCTAAAAAAAGGAGGGGGAGGGCTTACCAGACAAGCTTATGTGGGTGTGGGGTCTCTTGATTTAAGCGAGGTGGAAATTTTACTTCCCCCTCCTGCTCTTTCAGGAGGGGGTTAGGGGGTGGTAATTGAATCACCTAACCATCCAACAAAACAACACGTTAAGCCTACTTCCGATTTGTCCAGTCTCTGTATGTTAAGTGAATGAACAATGTAAAATGCATAATTAACAATTGTAGTACCTGCTGATAATCAGCCCTTTTATTGTACATTTTACACTGTTCATTATACATTCAATTCAGTCTGACTACTTAAACCTCTTGTAATGATGAAAATGCTACTTTTTCTGACCGCCCTGCTGCTGACGCTCAGCAGTTGCGAACTTAACTTGCTTCAGACCTCCGACAATGGCCCGGCCGTGGTGCCCGATGGGTCGGCGCGAATTGCCCGGACTTACTCGTTGGGTGGCCCCGATAACAAAACCGTTTTGTCGGAAATCCGGTACGTGTACGGTGCGAACGGCCTGCTTGAGCGTGTAGACCGTTTTAGCCGCAATGCAAACGGAAGCCTGGACCGGTACGCCTACGAAATGTATACCTATACCGACAACCGGCAAGTACAGAGCCGGGTCGAGTATAGCCGCACGTCGCAGACCGGCGATTTCAAGCCAAACACGACACGGCAGTACACCTACCCCAGTCCTGATAAAACGGTAGAAACGATGCTCTATGCCGATTACCAGACGGGTGCCCTGAAACCCCAGGCCCGGACTGAGACGGTTCGGCAGAATAACCTGCCCGTTACGTCAGCGTTTTTTAGTTTATACGGTACCTCACCCAACGAGCCGAGCCAGATAACCACGTACCAGTACGAGAATGGGCGTCTGATAAAAGAAGAAACCCGCAGTGGTACCGGTACCGCTTTTCGGTCGATGGTGTACACCTACAAAGGACGTACGGCGCGTGTTGATGAGTTTATCCCGCAATCGAAAGAAAGTATTTCGGAACAGAAACGGACGTACGACGCCCGCGGCCGACTGGTGCAGGAAGAAGTAGTCCGAACCAACCCGTTGCTGTGTTTTGGTATGTTTGTCGGGGTCACCGTGCACGAATATTTAGATTGAGCGTTGATTCCTTACCATAGCGTATGCCATTGAAAAGCAAACAGCGTTAATTTGGGGTTGAACTTGTGAACTTGAATCCGTGATGAAACAGCTTCTTTCGTTTATCTGGATAGTTTTTTTGTTGACCAGTTGTGAAGTTGACTGGCTTACTCCTCAGGGGGGCGATATTGTTCCCGACACGCAGGCCCGTATAGCCCGGCAAACACAAATCAGCAGTTTTGATGGTAAAACCGTAACCCGCGTGGGTAAGTATCAGTATAACCCAGCCGGGCAACTGGAGCAGATCAATTGGTTCTCCTCCGAAAAGGCTACTACCCGAACGGGGTACGAAACGTACACCTATGATGCACAGGGGCAGCTTATATATCACCGCACGTATTACCAAGGCACGGGGCCTAACGATTTTAGCCAGACCGCTGTGATTGAGTATCAGTATCCGGCGACTAATCGGGTTGTTAAGCTTTCGTACTATCTGCAATCGCCGGGTAAGGCTCTCCAGTTATATGAGGCCAACGAAATAACACTTGGCCCCGGTGGCCGTCCTGTTCAGGCCAGAGTGTTCCGGGACGACAGCCTGCGGGTAAACCCCGAGCGCATCATTACGTATGTGTATGATAGGGACGGACGGCTGATCCGGGAAAACTGGCTTTTTACTCAAAATGCCATTAATCTTGCTACGCTTTATAGCTACAAGGGGCAAACGGGAACAGTGTCTATGCAATTTGACAATCAAACGCCCAATACCACGAGCCGTATGTGGTATGACCGGCGCGGCCGCCTGATTCGGGAAGAGCCCGTTGTTCGTTCTCTGGACGATAAGATACAGCAGATTGCATACATAGCTCCCCCGCCGATTCGGGTGTTCGAATACGTTGATTAAACCCGGAGCCTGAGCATAAAATATCGCATTGCACAGAAACAGTTTGCGGGTTCAGATTGTAAAGAATACAGTCCGGCCGATGGTTGGAACATCATGGTTTTTTAACAACCAATATCTAATGCAACCACAAACTGAAAAAACCGCCCTTGCTTCGGGCACTATCACCCTCGGTGGCGACCTTACCGTGAACCGAATGGGCTACGGGGCCATGCGTATTACCGGCGACGGTATCTGGGGCCCACCCCGCGACCACGACGAGGCTATCCGGGTGCTGAAACGCTGCCTGGATCTGGGTATCAACTTCATCGATACCGCCGACTCGTACGGCCCGTATGTTTCAGAAGAACTCATTGCCGAGGCTCTGCACCCTTACGCCGACGATCTGGTGATTGGTACCAAAGGAGCGTTGCTGCGGACCGGCCCCAATCAGTGGCCGATAGACGGGAGCCGCAAACATCTTGAAGAAGCCCTCAACGGAAGCCTGAAACGCCTGAAACTGGAGCAAATAGACCTCTACCAGTTGCACCGTTTCGACGATAAGGTGCCCTCGGAAGAGTATCTCGGTTTTCTGAAAGAAGCTCAGCAGCAGGGGAAAATCAAACATATTGGTCTTTCGGAGGTGACGGTCGAGCAGATCAAAGAGGCCCAGCAATACTTCGAGGTTGTCTCGGTGCAGAACATGTACAGCTTCGGGCAGCAGAAGTGGAACTCGACCCTCAAGTATTGCGAGGAAAACAACATTGCCTTTATTCCGTGGTACCCATTGGGTGGAGGTAACTTGGGTGCCGAAGCCGCCGTGAAGCGCGTTGCCGAGCGGCATGGTGCTACCGAATACCAGATTGCTTTGGCCTGGTTGCTGGCAGCGTCGCCGGTGATGTTGCTGATTCCCGGTACCTCGTCGGTAAAGCACCTCGAAGAGAACACGGCCGCTGCCCAAATTAAGCTGACCGACGAAGATTTTAACGATATGCCCCTGCCGCTCTGAGGTAAGATAGGCTAATACGAACCAGCGTGCACGGTGGTCGTTTGAGCTTATCGAGGGAGAACATCAAAACCTAAAAAAGGCAACCCGCATTACCTGGGTTGCCTTTTTTAGTTCGTAACAAACAAAAACAGGCCACCCCGGGGTGGCCTGCCATACCCATACTCACTGCGGGAAAGTATGGGGCAAAAGGTTAGGATTCAGGGGTCAGGTGACCCTCCAACCAACTCGCTATGGTGCTCGATGATTGTAGGGGTTCCGTGCCCTGAATGCCGCTGACAATCCATCGGACCCGATGACGTTGCCTTGGTTTCTTTGGGCTATACACAAAGTGCCCCGCTCAAAGGCGTGAGCCACTTTATAATGGTTGAGGTCTTACTTCCGCAGGGCTTTGATTTTGTCTAAAGCAGCCCGTAGTTCGGTAAGCTGATTTTGAAGCTGCTCCTTGATGTAGGCAGGCAGATGGTCGTCTTCGATGGCGTCTTCGTACGCTTCAACGGCAGCACTTTCGCCAAACTCCACCGAGCTTAGAACGGTGTCGCGGTCTTTGCCCGTCAAGGCTGATTTAATATCGATCCAGGCCCGGTGAATTTTGCTGCTCACGTCGGTCGAGGTAGCGTCCGAAACAGCGGTGCCATCAATCCGAACAATATGATCGGCCAGTTGGCTGCGGAAATTCTGACTTTGCACAATCATGTTCCGAAACAGCGGGTCGAGCTGCGAGTCTTCGTTGTCCTCAACGGCTTTTTCGTATCCCTGAATCCGGTCATTGTTGATTTTTACCAGATCGTTGAGCGACTCAACGATTTCTTCGTCCTTAATCATAACGTTTTGTATTTATGAGGGTTGGTAGTAGTTAACCTTCTAAAGAAACAGACTATGTGGGCGATTGTTTGGGCCGTTCGGTAAGTCGTCAGGGTGTCTGGTAAACTCTTTTGGAACCATGCCCAAAAAGATAAGGTCGCGGCTTTCGAAAGCCGCGACCTTATTGCGTACGCGTGAATTATACCGTAAAACGGCTAAGTTCTACACCTTAGGCTCCTCCCGACGGGGTTGGCCAAATCGACGGTTGCGATTCCGGTTCCGGTTGCCACCGCCACCCGGTTGCCCGTTGGGGCGTGGGCCGTTGGGCCGACCATTAGCCGAGGCTCCGTTGGCGGGTGCCTGTTGCCGGGACTGGTTGGGCCGCGTGAGGGGGACACTAACGCCCGCCATCGCGTATTCATGATCCGATACCACGGGAATCTGCTTCCCGATCAGCTTCTGAATGTCGCGCAGGTACGCCTGCTCTTCTTCATCGCAGAACGACATGGCACGGCCCTCATGACCGGCACGCCCGGTACGACCAATGCGGTGTACGTACGTTTCGGGAATGTTCGGAATTTCGTAGTTGATCACGCACGACAGCTCATCGACGTCGATACCCCGCGCGGCAATGTCGGTGGCAATTAGCACGCGTAATTCACCGCTTTTAAAACGGCTCAACGCCCGCTGACGCGCATTCTGCGACTTGTTGCCGTGGATAGCTTCGGCTTCAATACCGGCTTTGCGGAGGTCTTTCACCACATGGTCGGCCCCGTGCTTGGTACGGGTAAACACCAGCGCCGAGCGGATAGCCCGTTCCTGAAGCACATCGACCAACAGCTTTTTCTTGTTGGGCTTATCAACAAAATACACCACCTGATCAACCGTGTCGGCGGTAGTCGATACCGGGGTGACTTCTACTTTGGCGGGTTTGTTCAGAATCGTATCCGCCAGTTTAGCCACCTCAGGCGGCATGGTCGCCGAGAAAAACAACGACTGCCGGCGGGTGGGCAATTGGGCAATTACCTTACGCACATCGTGGATAAAGCCCATATCGAGCATCCGGTCGGCTTCGTCGAGCACAAACCGTTCGAGGCTGCGGAGGTTGATATAACCCTGACCCATCAGGTCGAGCAAACGGCCGGGCGTGGCCACCAGAATATCGATGCCCGCGCGCAGGGCGTTTACCTGGGCGTGTTGCGAAACCCCACCAAAAATAACGGTATGGCGCAGGTTCATGTGCCGGCCATAGGCGGCAATGCTCTCGTCGATCTGAATGGCAAGCTCGCGGGTTGGGGTCAGAATCAACGCCCGAATAGCGCGGGGGCCTTTGGTCGACAGCTTATTTTGATCGAGAAGTTGAAGAATCGGGATGGCAAATGCGGCCGTTTTTCCGGTCCCCGTTTGGGCGATGCCCAAAAGATCCCGCTCTTCGAGCAGATACGGAATAGCTTGTTGCTGGATGGGGGTAGGAGTGGTGTAACCTTCAGCATCGAGCGCCTTCAAAATAGGCTCGATGAGGTTCAAATCAGAAAATGTCATGCAATCGCTTTAAGAGCCGACCCCGATACAATAAAAGCGGGTTCGGGCTGTGGATGCGGCAGGTTGCAAATCATAAAACTGACTAAACCAGACCGCCAATAACGTATCAACAACAAATAGGCCAAATTAATGCCCCACCCTCCGAAATAACTCGGCAGCCCCGGCTTGGCTAACTGACTTGCCCGGATACCTCGGGCGAGCCCGGTGTGCTGGTCGGTTCCTAAACAGGGCTTGGGTGGGGTGTGTTGGGGAGCTGGTTGAGGGCTTATTTGGGGCTTATTTGGGGGCTTGTTTGGGGGGAGCGCCCAAACCGTGAAAAATAGGCAAATTGGATTATTCTCGAAAAAACGTATGGCCCGACCGAAACGGGATACAATTCTTTCACGGGATGGCTAAAAAAGGGCAATTGGTTCATTTAGAGGGACTTGTTGTACTTTCCCGATTTTCACTATACGATATTGATAAACGCTTGCACGGAAATAAGAACTTTCGTTAAGCAATTGTTAACCAAGGGGTTTTGTGTTGCGTCGAATGGCGTCGGTCGTTCACCTTTGTCGCAGTTCAACGCAAAATCAAAACGCAAAATGAAACGTATCAAAATGACTGTAGCGGCCCTGCTCGTGGCCGGTAGTTTAACCAGCACAGGCCTGGCTTTTGGCGGGCCAAACGACCGGTTAGCCCAGGTAAACGTGATTAAGTCAGACGCTAAAAAGGTGAAACTGCAAACGCCGGGTAACGTTGAAATGGTCCTTGTTGACGATAACGGAACGGTGTTGTACAAAGGCGAAATTCGGACCAAGGATGGCAAGGCTACGTCGGTCAATCTGACTAACCTGCCCGACGGACACTATTTTCTGACGGCTGCGAACAATGAATTCTGGATGTCGCAGGGGCTAACGATCCACAACAATCAGGTTAGCATTGACCCGCAAAACAAGAGCAGCCTCGTGAAGCCAACGCTTGTGACGGTGGGCAAAAACAAATTCAAATTGAATGTAGATGGCTCCGAGAAAGTCAACGTGGCCATTTATGACCAGGTCAATGCGCTGGTATTCAGTCAATCCTACGAAAAAGGCGAGGTGCCTAAGTTTGACCTGAACCGGTTGCCGATTGGCGGGTACACGTTTGTGGTTGGCCCCGATTTCAAGCAGTTTACGGAGCAAATCATCGTAAGCCGGTAATATGCGGGCCACCCATGCCACCGCTACCGATGCCGAACCCCGACTGGCTCTAGGAGCTAACGGCGGTTCGGCATCGGCTTTTGGTAAGGTATGTTACCGCACCTGTAACCGGCGCATAAACTCGTCTTTGTAGTTTTTGCCCAGCGGAACCGATTGGCTCCCCAGCGTTATGCCGTGGTCGTCGAACGTATCGACCCGGTTGACATTGATCGCGTATGAGCGGTGAACCCGCACAAAACGGGGATGATTGAGCCGCTCCAGTACGGCCGACAATGACTGGCGGAGTGCGTATTTTTTGACGGTCGTTACAAATACGGTGTATGTGTCCTCAGCTTCGAGGACCAGAATATCGGCCAAACTGATTTTGACGAACTGAAAGCCTTGTTTCACAAACACGTAGTCGTCTATTTTCAGGATGGTATCCCGGCCGGGTGGGTCGCGTTCGGGCGCATCGGGTTTCTTTTCGGCCGTGAGAGCCGCTTCTGGTGAGGCCGATCCCGGCAGGAGCTGGGTTTGCCGCGCAAAGTTATGAATAGCCACGTCGATGGCGATGCGCAGGTTGAGTAGGTTATGCGGCTTGGTCATGTAGGCCGCCGGGGCCGTTTGTTTGGCTCGTTCTACGGTGTCGGGGTCAGAGAAAGCTGTCAGGTAGATGATCGGTACGGGTCGGATGCGCAACAGTTGGTGGGCTGTTTCGATACCATCCAGTTCGCCCCGGATGTTAATGTCACACAGGAGCAGATCGACCCGATTTCGCCGAAATAGATCAACCGCTTTGGCACCGTTCGACGCCATCCCCACCACACAGTATCCTTCAGCTTCGAGGCTGTCGCAGAGCGCCATAGCCAGAATAGCCTCATCTTCTACAATCAGAATGTTAATCGAATGGTCCATAAAGGCGTCAAAGGGTATTAGGCGGTCCGAATGGGCGAGGGCTCGTTGATCGGTACCCGAATAAAAAACTGTGTTCCGTGGCCACTTTCGACCGATACGGTGCCCCCAATCTGATCCGATAGGCCCGCAATCAGCCGTTTACCAAACGACCCACCCGGCCGTTGCCAGCGCGACAGGTCGAGGCCGGGGCCATTGTCGGCCACGTGCATAAGCAGGCTGTCGCCCTGCCGGTGCAGATCAACCGACAGCCTCGGGGCAGCGGTGTAGGGTAGGGCGTACTTGAACGTGTTTGTCAGAATTTCGTTTAGAATCAGCCCGATTGGAATGGCCAAATCCACGTCGACCTCCTGCTTGCTCACCTGCACGCGGGTATCTACGGTCTGATGCGTGTACCCATAAGCCCCCATCAGTGATTCAATCAGGCTGGCTACGTACTCGCCCATATCGATGGTGGTCAGCGAATCGGTTTGGTAAAGCCGCTGATGAAGGAGCGACATGGCCTGCACCCGTTGTTGCCCTTCCCGAAAAGCCCGCTTGGCGTTCTCGTCGGCCAAGCGGTTCGATTGTAACTCCAGCAAACCTGATACAATAGCCAGGTTGTTTTTGACCCGGTGATGAAGCTCTCGCATTAATAAGCGCAACTGCGCCGATTGCTGCTTGATTTGCGCCTGACTTTGCCCCAGACGCTGATACTGCCAGAACAACAGGCCTGACAAGACAAAGAATAACCCGGCCCCCCAGCCCAACCACGTCAGTTGCCGTTGCTGCAACTCGTTCTGAGTTTGCAATTGCTGAATACTGGCCTCTTTCTGCCGCGAAACAAAGCGGGCGTTAACCTCAGCCAGGTTTCGGGCCTCGGCCAGGTCGGTGCGCTTTTTGATGAGGAGCAGGTCGCGGTCACGGTCGGCCTGTATCTGCGTTACCAATCGGTCGTGCTGTAACAGCAGGTTTGTTTTCAGGCTCGCAATCTGTTTTTGTTTCCCGGCCTCCACCTCGGCCAGTTGCAGGGCCCGCTCGTTGTCAAAAGCAGCCTGTAAGCGGGCAATCTGCGCGGTTTTGTCGGCCCGCCCGAGCGAATCTTCAATGACTTTAGCCTGTTCGAGGTAGCGCAGGGCCTGTTCAAAATGACCCGCATCGCGGTGGGCTTTGTAAGCGACACCCAGCGAGTTGAACAGTCGGTGCGGGTCGCCCAGCCGGTTAGCCAGCCGCACCGACTGTTCGCCGTGAAAAACCGCTTTCTGACGCTTCTGCAAGCGTTGATACAAGTCGCTCAGGTTGCGGTGGTTATGTTCCAGGTTGGTAAGCCGCCGGGCCGCTTCGTTAAGGGTCAGCGCCCGCTCCAGATAGTCGACTGCCTGTTCGAACTGCCGGTCGGGTTCGATAGCCAGCTGCCCCATATTGCCGTACAGGATAGCCAGGGTGTTGTTGCTGATACCTTCTTTTTCGAGCAGACTAATACCTGACCGGTAAGCTTGCCGGGCTTCTTCGTAGGCTTTCAGGTCGCGCTGAATAATGCCGATGGTGTTGTAAGTGTTCGCAATAGCCGTTACTAAGCCCAGTTGCTCGTTCAGCACGAGCGCCTGTTTGGCGTATTGGAGTGCCAGCCGGGTAAACCCCTCCATTTTTTGGGCATCGGCCATGCGTTTGTACGTGAGCGCCAGACCTTGATTCACAAACGCGATGCCGGGCAGATAACGATGACGCTCAAAAACGGGTAGGGCCTGTTGCATGAGGGCTACCGACCGGTTGAAGTCGCTTTTGTCGCGGGCTTCGGCGCTCAGGTACGCCAGGCCACGGGCCCAAACCACCGGCTGTTTGTGCTGCTTACCCCAGTCGTGAATGCGCTGCGCATACACCAGCGACGAATCGGGCCGAATGGGGCGCAGGTCTTGCCAATGGGCATACCAGGCTTCAATCAGCAGTGAGTCGGCCTGAGGCAGGGTCTGAACCTGACCGAACGAAAACGGAGTGCCTGCCAGGAGCAGACACCCCGCGAGAAAGGTAATGCAGAAAAGCCGCCGGGCGACCATGTTGTGTACCTGTCTAATCCAAATCAGATGCGGCAAAGCTGGCACTCGGCACGTGGTCTTCGACAACGCCGGTCCAGGGGTTGGGATTGAGGGCTCGCTTGACCGATACCCACCGACGGCGCGATACAGCTACCTTTTCGCCCGAAGAAAGGTGGAGCATTGGCCCTTTGTGGGTAAGCTGTACTTTCTGAACAAAGGCCCGATTGACGAGGCAGTTCTGGTGAATTCGGATGTAGGCTGCGTTGGGTAGCTGGAGTTCGTAGTGTTTGAGGGTGTAGGCCATAATATGCCGACTTCCGTCGCGCCAGTGCAGCCAGCTATAGCCTTTGGCCCCTCGAATCATAACCAGTTCATGGATGGAACGGGTGCGCCAGCCGTACAGAGGGTCGTTGACGCGGATTGTAGCTACTTGGTTGGTTCGGGGTGATGTGTGGTTGGAAAGAGGTAGGAGTGGATTCATGGTTAAAAAGAAGAAGTTGATATAAGAGAAAGGAACGTATGAAGCGAAAGGTAAGTGTTTTTTTTTGATGTGACACAGACCATTGGCTCAAAATCAAACAAAAAAAATACGAATTCAAATAGTAGCTAAAAAGATCGCCGAACAAGGCCATTCGGGTGAGTACGAGTTCTTTGTACGTCAACGCCGGATTTATGTAGGTGAATGGGTGGAAACATGTACTTGCGTTCGGTAGTAGGCCCGGTTCATCAGGTGTGCCATGGCTGGCGCTTCGAAGTCTAAAGAGTAGCAACCTGTAAAATAAGGCAAAATCAGCCTCTTTGCTACCGCAAAAGAAGTATACGGGCCGTCGATTAGAGGCCGGCATTCATTGCACCAATTCCCTACTATATTTACAAAGCATTTTCTCTCATAATCAGTCAGTTTACTGTATGAAACAGTATTTATTTGTTTGGGTATGGCTCTGTTTTGGGCTATGCATAGTGAGTGGGCTTTCGGGCCGGGCGCAGAGCATAAGCGGGACCGTTTACCGTGATTTTGATAGCAATGGCGAACGCACACAGAACGGCCCCGGCGGCTATTCGGAGCCGGGTATTGCTGGCGTTGAGGTAACAGCGTTCAATGCGGCCAATGCCGTTGTGGCCAGTACCACCACGTCGGCCGCCGGAACGTACACGCTCAATACGGGTTCCGGCCGGTTCAGGGTGATGTTTGCGGGCTTCCAAATGGGCGATTATGTCAGCCTGCGGGGTACTCAAAACCGGACTGATGTTCAGTTTGTGACGGCGGGGAGTGCCCCGGTTGATCTGGCCCTGAACTACCCGGCGCATTACTGTGGCGTGCCCGACCCGGCTCTGCTGGTTCCGTGTTACGTGAACGGCAACCCGGTGAGTGCGTCGGGGGTGTCGGCTGCGGGCCTGCGCGACGTGCTGGTGTCGGTGCCGTACAGTGCCTCTGGCCTGACCCCGCCCGAAACGATGGTGGCCAAAGGAGCCGAAATCGGGTCGGTGTACGGACTCGCGGTACTGCGGTCGGCCAACAAGCTGTTTTCGGCGGCTTTCACCAAACGGCATGTGGGTTTTGGTCCGGGCGGTCCGGGAGGTATTTACCTCACCAACCTGATTACCAACACCTCAAGCCTGTTTACCACGCTCAATGCCGGACCTGACCCACACACGAACCTTCCCACCGACCCCAACGCGGCCAATCGGGACGAGGGCGCTTTCGACGCGGTAGGCAAAGTAGGATTGGGCGATATTGAGCTGTCGGACGATAACCGGATGCTCTATGTCGTGAACCTGTTCGACCGCCGGATTTATCTAATACCGCTGGTGAGCGACCCACCCGCCGGTGCCGACCCCCGCGATTTTATCGCGCCCGGCACCATTACGTCGGTACCCGTACCCGACCCCGGCTGTGGCAATGGCACGTACCGCCCGTTTGCACTTAAATTCTGGCGGGGCAAACTCTACGTGGGCATGGTATGTAGCAACGAGAACCTACCGGTCCAGCAAAGTCCGTATGTCCTGCCCGCGCCCGGCAACGCGTTTGTGTATGCCTTTGATGTGGCCCCTGCTACCAATACCTTGAACCCAGCGGCTACGCAGGTGCTCAGTTTTCCGCTTACCTACCCCAAAGGCGCCACCGTCGACGGTCGCCCGTCGCTTCGGCAATGGTATGCCTGGGGGAGTAATTTCTACAACGCACCCCTGGGTGTGCCTGGCCGCCCGGCCGATGATCTGGCCTATCCACAGCCCTGGCTCACCGACCTGGAATTTGACGTCGACGGTGCCCTGATTCTGGGTATCCGGGACCGGTTTGGCGACCAGACGGGCTATCAAAATCTAGGCACTAACCCAGCCGATGCTGCTTTGTATTCGAGTGCCGCTACGGGCGACTTGCTCCGTGCCGGCCCTTGCGGCCCTGCCGGTACGTATGTGCTCGAGAGTGGCGGTTCGGTATGTGGTGCCGCACCAACCACAGCTGGAACAAACGGCGAAGGACCCGGTGGGGGTGAATTTTACGACGATAATGTGTTCTGCTGCCACGGCGAAAGCAGCTATGGCGGGCTGGCTTTGTTGCCGGGCCGGGGCGAGGTGGTCAACGTGTCGGTGGAGCCGCTCGACCTTATTTCGGCCGGTTTTCGGTATTTTGATAATGTCACGGGTGTGCAGCGTCGGGCAGTGGAGTACCGCCGGACGGGTACCCAAATCTATCGCTCCGACAACGCCAGTACGTTCGGGAAAGCCAATGGCCTGGGCGATGTTGAACTGAATTGCAACGCTGCCCCCCTTCAGATTGGTAATAGGGTATGGAACGATACGAACGGCAACGGTCGGCAGGATGCCGACGAAACCGGAATTGCGAGTGTTACCCTGAGTTTGTACCAGAATGGCTTTCTGGTGGCTTCGACCCAAACCGATGCCGAGGGGGAGTATTACTTTGGCCCGACCAACGTGCCGGGTGGGGTACAATTCTACACGGCCTACGAAATTCGGATCGGTTTGTCGGCTCCGGTATTGGCCGGCCGGTCGGTGTCGGTAGCGAATATCGTGGGCGATGACTGGATTGATGCCGACGCCACTGTGGCTAATGGAAACGCTGTAGTTTCCTTTACAACAGGAAGTTACGGGCAAAATGACTTTTCGATTGATTTCGGTTTTAATACCTGCCCCCCGCAAAAGTGCATTCCGATCACGGTGACACGCATTCGCCCGGACCGCCCGGCGGGGAATTAAGGGAATAGTTTAGCGTTTATGGTTTTTGGGTTGGGCACGTTTAGAGTCGAAGTCATCTCCTCAAAATAACAATGGACCCAAAATCATAAACCAAAGACCTTTTTTTAGAGAGAATATGTCGAAGGAAATCCCGGTGATGATTATCGCCGGGGTTTTTTGTTAACCCTGAATGGTAGCCGCCACTTTGGCCATGTCGGCGGTGAGTTTTTGCACAAAAGCCAGTTGTTCGGCCAGAAGCTGATCGTCGGGGGAATCAGTGGCTGGGCTTGTTGACGGCAGGGCGGGTGTGGTGACGAGTTCGGGGTTTTTATCGGTTCGGTCGAGCCGGTTCAGGGCCTCAGCCAAATGATCGAGCGACCGACGCACGGGCCGCAGCAGGGTGTCGGTCGCAGGGGTATGCTCCCGGTCGACGGTAGTAAGCACAATAGTGGCTACGTTAGACGAAAAGATATGGTTGAGTACCGCAAACTGAAGCAAATCCTGTTGATGCCGCCGTTTGCTTTTCGGCTCTGACAACATCCGTTCAAAAGCCGCCGATAGATTGGCCGACTGTACATACACGCTTTTCCGGGCCAGTTTGTAGTCGGTTTCGGTAACCACCCGGCCGCACAGGCTTTCTTCCAGTTTCTGAAGGTATTTGATGTCGGCGTTGAGTACATCACGCAGCACCGGCAGCACCTGTTCCGACTCCCAGCGCGGCAGCAGCCCATAGCTGGCAATAACGGCAATAACCCCGCCAATGAGTGTGTCGAGCATCCGTTCGCCTACCACTTCACGGAACCCGATTCCCATAAAGTTGAACAAGATCAGCACAAAGGGCGTCACGCAAATGACCATGGTGATGTAGTTCCGGCGTTGGAAACTGTAGGTGCCAAGCATAAACAACACCATGAATACAAACTGGGCAATCGGATTGGGTACAAAGGCCAGAATAACTACTCCCAGCAACCCGCCCGCCAGGGTACCCAGCAGACGATCACTATTGCGTTGGCGAGTGAGGGAGTAAGCCGGCTTAAGAATTACCGTGATGGTGAGCAAAATCCAGTAGCTGTGGTGCCCATTGGGCCAGAATGTGGCCACGATATACCCCACCACGCAGGCAATGGCCATTCGGAGCGAATACCGAAACACCGACGACCGCAGCGAGAGGTTATCGCGCAAACGGGCCACGTCAATGGGTTGGTGCGACACAAAGCGCGAGTAATCGAGTGTCGACGGGTCGGCGGGGGTGGTGCCGGTTTCGGGGGCAATTTGCAGTAACCCGTTGATGCGCTCAGCCAGCTGCCTGATACTCACCAGCACCCGCCGGAGCACCAGCGGGTTGCCCATGTCGGTGTTGGGTGGCAGGGCGTTGATAGCCGCCTGAATCTGTTCTAAAGCCGCGTGCATGTCCAGGCGCGGCCGGTGCGCACTGCCCTCCAGAATGGCCAGCCCGATGGCGTCGAGTTCGTTGACAAGCCGGTGAATCTGGGTGGCAATCAGATTCAGGATGCCCGTAGCCCCAAACCGGTCGCGCAACGATTGGTAATCGTAGTACATGGCCGAAATCTGCTCGTATAAATCGACCACTTCGGCAAAGGTCAACACCAGCACCCGGCCCGTAGAGGTGGTTTCGGCCACTACCTGCCTGCTTTTGAAAAGCAGTTCGCGCACAACATCCTGTTTTTCGCTCACTACCACATGCTGCGCTACCAGTCGGCGGTAATCGTCGTCAAGGTCGGTGCGTCCGTCGTAAAAATCGGCTTTGATGCGCAGAAACCGGGCAATTTCATGGATGCACTCAGCCAGAGCTTGTTGCGCCTGCCGATAGGGGCGGAACTGCCGAAATACCAGGCTGATGCCGGTGTACCACAAGCCGCCGAGCAAAATAAGGGTGGCCTGCGTCAGAATCTCAGAAAGAGCAATGGTTTGGCTACCCGTGGCTCCGGTGTTGGCCCCCCGGGCCATGGTCAAAATGAGGGTAAGCATCCCCGCCGAGCCGACGGCGGCCGCGCGGTTGCCATACACATTGAACAAGGCGAAGAAAAAGCTGAGCAGACCGATTTCGAGGCCGAGGGTCCAGCCGTTGAGCCGGGCAAAACCGGTCAGAATAGCCGTCAGGAAAATGGTCAGGCAGCAGGCCAGCAACCCGTTGCGCTTGTGAACGAGCGGCCCCGGCATGTCGGTAATACTGGCCGAGAGCGCTCCTAGGCCAATGAGTAAGCCTATGTCGGGTTGTTTCTGAACCTGAAAAAAGAACAGCGCCGGTAACAGCACGGCTACCGTAGTCCGCAGCCCATCGGAGAAATAATGGCTCGATAAAAAATAACGGACAGATCGGAGAATGGGCTGCATGAAACGGTAAACAAGATTACATCACCTGCCGAACGAGGTTTTCGAGCGTATGCAACGGCTGCACACCCGACTTACGCCAGACAATCTTGCCTTTATGAAACAAAATAAGCGTGGGCACGCTCTGAATCTGATACTGTGTAGCCGCGGCCCGGCTCCGGTCAATATCTACTTTGATCACTTTCAGTTTATCGCCCATGCGGTCGGCCAGTTGTTTGAGGGTAGGAGCCTGCTGTTTGCAGGGGCCGCACCAGTCGGCGTAAAAATCAACCAGTACGGGCGTGTCGCCTTTGACCAGTTCGCTAAAAGACGTTTTCATTGAGGTCTGTGTTTTGTTGTTCCGGGTATGGCCTGTGCATATACACCGGCTTACAGCTATAACAGGAAGCAGGCCCGGGCAGTTTCAGGGCGGTTACGGAGCGGTTTGCACCAAGTCGGTACGGCGTAAGTCCCTTTATGTATGCTAACAAAAAAGGTCCCGCCAAACGGCGGGACCTTTCAATTTCGCTTCGACTGAATTTGTTTTTAGAACCGGAAGTGTGAGAACGCCTTGTTGGCTTCGGCCATGCGGTGCGTATCGTCTTTCTTCTTCACGGCCGCTCCTTCACCTTTCGCAGCAGCTACGATTTCAGCAGCCAGGCGGTCGGTCATGGTTTTTTCGCCACGTGAACGAGCGTATTTAATCAGCCATTTCATGCCTACCGATACTTTGCGGTCAGCCCGTACTTCGGTGGGAACCTGGAAGGTAGCACCACCAACCCGACGGCTTTTTACTTCGACCGAAGGCATTACGTTGTTCAACGCCTTTTTCCATACGTCGAGACCGTTTTCGCTGGTACGCTTACCAACAATCTCCAGTGCGTCGTAGAAAATAGTGTACGCGATGCTCTTCTTGCCCTCGTACATGAGGTTATTAACAAATTTGGTTACCAGTACTTCCTTAAATTTCGGATCGGGTAACACGTACCGTTTTGGCGGTTTCGACTTTCTCATTGTGTCTTCAGATTCTGGATCTTACTCTGCCGCTGCTGATCAACGGGCAGTCCATATTTTAGTGTACAATGAATAATGAGGAATGGATAATGAGCGTTGCCCGAATAGGCACTATGCATTATGCATTACCCATTATTCGTTTTATTTCTTCTTGCCTTTAGCGGGCGCACCTTTGCCAGCGGCTGGAGCCTGACCTGGTTTCGGACGCTTGGCGCCGTATTTCGAGCGGCTTTGCAGACGGCCGTTTACACCAGCCGTATCCAGAGCACCCCGAACAATGTGGTAACGAACACCCGGAAGGTCTTTAACCCGGCCACCGCGGATCAGCACGATTGAGTGCTCCTGCAGGTTGTGGCCTTCGCCCGGAATGTAAGCATTGACTTCTTTGCCGTTCGACAAGCGAACACGAGCTACTTTACGCAGCGCCGAGTTTGGCTTCTTAGGCGTCGTGGTGTACACACGCGTACACACGCCCCGACGCTGAGGGCAGGCATCCAAAGCTGGTGATTTCGACTTGAAAACCAGCTTCTCACGGCCTTTACGTACTAATTGTTGTATGGTTGGCATTACGCTGAAAAATGTTTTTTGTACAGTCGTCGCGAAAATTGAGGTGCAAAGATAGGGAAATCAGGTTAGAATCACAACAGAAAGCCTTGACCAACGCGGCTCATTCGGATAATTTGTAGGCCTGTACGAGCCTTATAACCACCGGGAGTCACCTGCTGAAACTTTATCGGTGCGAAAGCGTCTTACAACATCAGAAAAGGGCCGCTAAGTCGTATTCTCAACACAATGCCACACTCGCGCGTTTTGTGTTGTATGCTAACTTGGGGGCTCTACGTTTAATCACCAGTTAAAGAGAAGCCCGGCAGTGATAGCCGGATACCATTCCGTACTCAATACCCGTGAGAAAAGCCATTTCAACCATACTGCTCGTCTTGCTGGCGGTCGTGCTTCTTGTGCTCGGCTTTGCGACCCTGATTGCGACTACCTCCTGGGGTGAGCGTATCGTGACGGCACAGGTGAATCGGTATTTAGCCAAGAAAATCAAGTCGCCGTTTCGGGTGGGCCGGATCAGCTACAAAATTCCCGACTATATCGAGCTGAATGATGTATTCTTCCAAACTCCCAAAGGTGATACGCTCCTGATTGGACAACGGTTGTTTGTGGATCTGGATATGCTGGGCCTGCTCGACAACCGGGTGGCTATCAATCAGATTGATCTGGAAAAGGTGCGCCTGAACATCAGCCGTACCCTGCCCGATACGACGTTTAACTTCGGCTACCTGCTCGATGCGTTTGTGACGCCCGGAAAGCCGCAACCCGCCCCAACCCCGCTTGATACCACTACGGCCCCGCTCGACATTAATCTCAAAGCCGTTACGCTCAAAGATGTGCGGGTCAAATACCTCGACGATGTGACCGGCGCTGATGTGGATGCGTACGTGGATACCCTGCGGGCTAACTTTGAACGGACTGACGTAGCCAATAACGTGTACCGCCTGCAAGACCTCACCGTGGATGGACTAAACACCCGCGCCCGGATCTACAAAGGCTTACCCGTGCCCGATTCGCCCCCCTCGCCCGATACACTGGATATTGCACTGGGAAAATGGCAGATTAACCGCGCCCGCTGGGATGTAAATCTGGTCGAGCAGAAACTGACCACCGCCGGGCAGTTGCAGACGCTGGCGATGGAAACCGATTATTTCTTTCTCAACAGCGAACGGTTGGGTGTAAAGTCGCTGGTGCTGACGGGGGCTAACGTCCGTTACGACGACCTCACTCAGCCCCGGCAGCGCACCGGCGTTGACTACGCTCACCTCGACCTGCGCGACGTGGCCTTCCGGGGCGAACAGCTGCGGTATAATCCCCAGCAGATTTCGGGGCAATTGCGGCAAGGCCGCATGCGCGACAAAAGTGGTCTGGTGTTGCAACGGCTCGACGGCGACTTGCTCTACACCGACAAAACAACTGCCCTGACCAACCTCTGGATTCAGACGCCCAAAACCCTCTTGCGCGATCAGGTCGTGTTGCGGTACGACTCCATCGGGCAACTCGCCCGGCCGGGGCAGGCCAACCGGGTGCGGGTCGATGTAAACCTGCGGCAGAGCGTCATGGCTTTGTCGGATGTGCTGTTACTGGCTCCGCAACTGGCAGGCACGTTCAAAAATAACGAAGCGGCTACCATTCGTATGAACGCCCGCGCCACAGGTACGCTGGCTGCGCTCAACCTGCCCGTGCTCGATTTGGCGGCTCTGTCGGGAACGCGCATCCGCGCCCGGGGTCGACTCACTAACCTGACCGACACCGACCGGTTGGGTCTCGACCTGACCATTACCGAAGCCACCACCCGGCTGGCCGATATTCAACGGGTAGTTCCTAAAAACACCTTACCTGACGCGGTCGATATTCCGCCCCAGTTGCGGTTATCTGGCCGCATTCGGGGACGGCTCAACGACCTCGACCTGCAAACCCGACTCAATACCAGTTGGGGTAATGCCACGTTCGACGGGCAACTCCGGGGCTTTGTGGAGGGTCGTAATCAGGGCTATTCGGGTACACTGGCCCTGGCTGATTTTCAGGCTGGCAAATGGCTGAAAGACCCTAAACAGTATGGCCCTGTTACGGCTATTGCCACGGTCAACGGTACCGGGCTCGACGTAAAATCAATGAATACCTCGTTTCGGGTAACCGTTGATGAGGCTACGTTGAATGGGTATCGTTACCAAAATGTAGCTGCTTCGGGACAGCTGGCGCGGGGTGTGCTCAACATCAAAGGGGTGAGCGATGACCCCAATGCCCGCCTGCAACTCGATACCCGCGTGGGACTTTTGAGCGATTACCCCAGCATTACCGGCACGGTTGACATTGCCCAACTCGACCTGAACCGACTGAAACTTTACAGCGAACCCCTCGACCTGCGGGGGAAACTCGTTCTGAATATGACGTCGACGGACCCCGCCAAACCCGTCGGGACCCTGTCTACAGATGGGGCCGTGATTCGGTACGGGGGACAGTCGTACCCGCTCGATGAGGTATTCCTCAAAGCCACCGCCGACGGAGGACGCAAGCAGATTGCCGCCCGGGTGCCGTTTGCGCAACTCAAGCTCGACGGGCAGTTTGCCTATGACCGCCTGTACGACATCATTGTGTCGGAAGTGAGCCGGTATTTTGCTATTCCGGGGCTGACGTACCGAAACACCCCTCCGCCGTATGACTTTAAAATCGACGCCAAGGCCTACCAGCACCCGTTGCTGAAAGCGTTTGTGCCCAAGCTCACCCGGCTCGATACGGTACGATTGGCGGCTTATCTGGACAACCGCAACGACACCACCTTTGCGGCCTCGCTCCGTACGGGTGTCATTGAGTACGACTCCAGTCTGGTGCGGAGTGCCAACTTGTTGCTGCGGGGTACGGCGAGCGGGTATGTACAGCCGTTGCCCGTTGGAATTGCGGCTCGTAACAGCCTGAACACATCGGTCAACCGGTTGCTGGCACCTGTTTCGGAGCAGCTGCCAGCAACCCGTAATGGCGAGCTGTTTGTGCGTGGCCAGATCAGTTCGGCCAACGCGTCGGGGCTCGAAATTGGCCTGGCTAACCTAGTCGGGACGGCGGCTAACAACAAGCTTACTTTTGAAGTGATGAGCAAAGACTCGTCGCGTCGGGATGTGTACGGCCTGCGCGGGCAGGTGGCTGCGCTGGGGCAAGACTACCGGGTGCAGCTGGCCCAAAACGGGTTGTTGCTCAATTATCAGAATTGGTCGTCCGACACGACCGGCTACGTGCAGTACGGCCCGGCCGGCTTGTTTGTCAATACGCTACGGTTGCGGCACCGCGATGAGTACATCGAACTGGCCAGTACGGAGCCCTACGCCAATGCACCCCTGCGGGTTACGATTCGGAATTTTAACCTGACCGACGCGGCCAAAATCGCTAATCAGGATACAACCCTTGCGAGTGGGCAGCTCGACGGCACCGTGGTACTGCGCGATTACCTGGGCGAGGACTCGGATCTGTCGTTTGTGGGTTCGGTAAACGTGGATAGCCTGCGGGTGATGGATAAGCCCATTGGTAATATGACCGGCCGGTTTACCAACAGCACTGACGGAAAAGTGGGTATCAACGTAGCACTGAGTGGCCCCGACAATCAGGCCACCCTCAACGGTACATACAACGGAGCTAACTCCGGCCTCGATCTGGTGGTCGATCTGCAAAAACTGGCCGCCCGAACTATTGAAGCCTTTAGCTTTGGCGAACTCCGGCAGGCCCGGGGCGACCTGACGGGGCAGTTCACCGTGGCCGGTACCACATCGAATCCCAAAATAAACGGAGAGGTTCGGTTCGATTCGGTGGCGTTTAACATCAAACAGCTTAACGCAACCTACCGAATCGATCAGGAACGGCTTCAGTTTAGTGGTTCAACCGTGAGCCTTAACAACTTCACCCTGACCGATACCCTGGGCCGCACCCTCAACACATCGGGCACCTTGACACTGGCCAACATCCCCGACGTGGGGTATAACCTGAACGTGCGGGCCAACGATTTTCTGGCCCTCAATGCGGCCCGCAAAGACAATGACTACGTGTACGGACAGGCGTCGGTAACGGCCAATCTGCGCATCCGGGGAACAGGCACCAACGCGTCGGTGGTGGGTACAGTACGGGTTGAGGACGATACCAAGGTGTCGTTTGTATTGCCCGACGATACGCCCGAATTGAACGACGCCCGGCAAACGGTCACGTTTATCAATCATAACGATACGCTCGCCCTGAGCAAGTATCTGGTGAAGCCCAAGCGTGATACCGTAAACACCAAGATTGCGTTTGAGGAACTGAATAATGCGACCATTTCGCTCAATATTGAGGTCGATGAGAAGTCGGAGTTTACGATTGTGGTCGATGAACTGAACGGCGACTACCTGCGGGCGCGGGGTAATGCCGACCTGAACGTGACGATCGATCCGGCGGGCAATATTGGCATTCTGGGCCGCTACGAGGTGACCGAGGGTGAGTACTCGCTTACCTACGAGGTGCTGAAACGGCAGTTCAAAATTCAGCGAGGTAGCTCCATCACCTGGACCGGCGACCCGCTGAGTGCCCAGGTCGATATTACGGCCGTGTACGAAACCCGGGCGGCCCCTGCCAACTTGGTGGCCAACGAGATTGCCGGGCAAAATAACGCCTTGTACCAGAACAAAATGCCGTTCAACGTACTACTTCAGATTGGCAATAATCTGGCTAAGCCAAGCCTGAACTTCGATATTGTGCGGCCCACCAACGGCAACAGCAACGCCATTGTAGCCGGGGGCGTTACGCAGACCGTCGACAACAAACTGGCGTTGCTCCGGCGCGATCAGTCGCAGATCAACAAGCAGGTGTTTGCCTTGCTGGTGCTGGGCAATTTTATCTCCGAAAACACGGCTGACTTCTTCTCAACCGGAAGCGGTGGGGGCGTGGGCGCGGGTGCTGAAAACATTGCCCGAAACAGCGTGAGCAAGATTCTGTCTGAGCAATTAGAGCGGTTTGCTTCGAGCCTGATAAAAGGCGTTGATGTGAACTTCAACCTCAACTCGACCAATCAGGCAGCCACCGCCAAAGGCCCCACCGGCAGCCGAACCGACCTTAATGTGGGCCTATCGAAAAGCTTTCTGTCGGGGCGGCTTTCGGTATCTGTGGGGCGCAACTTTGTGCTCGAACGCCCGAGAGAGTCTATAGAACGTAATCAAAACGAAATTTTCGACAACTTCTCAATCAACTACAATCTGACCCCTGACGGTCGTTATGTGGTGCGAGGCTACCGGCGCAACGAGCAACAAACCGTACTGGAGGGCTATGTAGTTGAGACGGGCGTCGGCTTTGTGATTACGGTCGACTACAACACATTTGCTGATTTACGGCGACGGAGAAAGGAGGAAACGCTGTGAAGTTTCCCCAAAACTGTCGTGTTCTGTTCATGAACGTTCGCTATTTTATTTTACTGGCTGTTTGCCTGCAAGCGTGTAACCTCGCCAAGCGGCTGCCCGCCAATGAGCGCCTGTACGTAGGAACCGACGTGAACCTGTCGGCCGACTCGACGGTGACGAAAGAGGCCCGCGACGAATTGCAGGTGCAACTAAAAGAGCTTGCCCGGCCCCGACCCAACAAAACCCTGCTTGGGTATCCGTACAAGGTGGCCATGTATTACCTGTTTGGCGAGCCCAAAACGGAGAAGGGCTTTCGGGCGTGGTTTCGGCGTAAATTTGGGGAGGCTCCGGTGTTGGCAAGCGCCAAGGCTATCTCGTCTAATGCCACCATTTTTGCCGGGTTGATGGAAAATGAAGGCTATTTCCGGTCGAGCGTGACCGGGCGGCTGACCGAGCAGGGCTACAAAGCGCGCGGGGTGTACGATGTGCGCGTACCGGCCCGGTACACCATCGACTCGGTGCTGTTTCTGACCAATTCCGACCTGCCGCAACGCCCCGATACGCTCAACGAAAACGATGCTCGCGACACCCCCCGCGCCGACCGGCAGCAACCGACTATCCGACGGGCCGACGATGCCATGTTTGCTATTTCGCCCCGTACGCTGCTCAAACCCGGCGATCCGTACCAGTTTGATGTGATCAAGGCCGAGCAGGAGCGAATCAGTACCACGCTCAAAAACCGCGGCTTTATCTATTTTCTGCCCGACTACGTGGCTATTCTGGCCGATAGTGCCGTTGGCAACCACAAGGTACGGCTCTACGTGGCCCTTAAGCCCGAAATGCCCGAAGCAGCCGGTCAGCCGTACTTTATCCGAAACGTGTACGTGTACCCGAACTACACGATTAACAACCAAACCGGCAACGACACCAACCGGACGCAAGCCTACACCCCAAGTGACACGACCCTCAGGCGGGTGTTTATCGTCGATTCGGCACGGCTCTACAAACCCCGGTTGTTCAACGATATTCTGAGTTTGAAACCCGGCCGCCGGTTCAGTAGCCGGGCGCAGGATCTGACCCTGAGCCGGTTTATCAACGTGGGCACGTTTAAGTTTGTCCGAAACCGGTTCGAGCCAATTCAGCAGGGCGATTCGGCCTTGCTCGATGTGCATTACTACCTGACGCCCTACCCTAAAAAATCCATTCGGGGCGAGATTGCCGGTACGTCGCGCTCCAACGGGCTGGTGGGGTCGGAGCTGACCCTCAGTTTGCTCAACCGGAACCTGCTCCGGCGGGCCGAACTGCTCACGCTCAACGCCAGTGGTGGTTTTGAAATTCCGGTAGCCGCGCTGGGCCGCGTTACCACCACGTATCGGTACGGGGTTACGGCCAGCCTAAACGTGCCGCGCCTGATGGTGCCGTTCCGAATTCGGTACGATCAGCGGCAGTCGTTGCCTAAAACAATCATCAGTGCCGGGTTTGAGGCCCTCAACCGGTCGAAATATTACACGCTCAATTCGTTCAATGCGTCGTTTGGCTATGCGTTCCGAACTAATCAGCGGGTTGAGCAGAATTTTACGCCGTTCAGCATCAACTATGTGCAGTTGGCCAACGAAGGGCCGTTCCTCGATTCACTGGCGCTCGACCCACAAACATCGCCCATCTGGTACAACATCATCACCGGCGAACAAATCATCCTGAACAGTCTCTACACGGTCAGTTATAGCTCATCGCCCCGCACGGCTACCCCCCGCACGTACCGGGTGCAGTTCGGTATTGAGCCAGCAGGAAATCTGGCTTCGCTCGTGATCAACAACCGAAACAGTGAAGGCAGCAATGAGCTCCTGGGCGCACCTATCGCGCAGTACCTGAAACTGGATTTGGATACGCGTTATTATTGGCGATTGTCGTCGGGCATGACCTGGGCCAGCCGGTTTTTGGCGGGGGTTGGTTTGCCGTATGGTAACAGCAGTCGGCTGCCGCTCATTAAGCAGTACTTTTCGGGGGGGAGCAACAGCCTGCGCGGGTTTCGGCCCCGTACGCTTGGGCCGGGTACCTTTACGCGGGTAACCGATGGCACCGGCTTTATCTTTCAGGACGGCGGGGGCGATATTAAGCTGGAAGCCAGTACCGAGCTTCGACCCAAATTCAACCAGTACCTGCAGGGGGCTTTGTTTATTGATGCGGGCAATGTGTGGTTGAAAGATCCATCGAACGCCGTGCTCTACGATAGCGCAAGCACCATTTTCGGCCGTAACTTTTACAAGGAAATCGCCGTAAACGGGGGGATTGGTCTGCGGGTCGATTTGTCGTATTTCCTTTTCCGGCTTGATTTGGGGATTCCCTTCCGCCGACCCGACCGGCCCGACGGGCAACGGTGGGTATTCAACGAGATCAACTTCCGCGACCCGGTCTGGCGTCGGCAAAATCTGGTTCTGAACGTAGCGATCGGTTATCCGTTCTGACGAAAAAACCTGCAAGGTCTTGGAGACGGCACCAGCCGCCCGGCTTACAGGTTTGGGGATTGCGTTAAAAAAACCTGCAAGGTCTTTGAGACCTTACAGGTTTGGAGACCAGTTTAGAGGAGATCTTACGCCATCCCGACGGGGCCGCCAAAGCCCGATGGAAACCGGAAATTGTCGTCGGGCTGATCGATACTGCCGAAGCTTTCTTCGTAGCGGCCAATGTTTTCTTTCAGGGCCGAGAGTAGCCGCTTGGCGTGTTCGGGCGTCAGAATAATCCGGGCTTTTACCTTCGCTTTGGGCACACCGGGCATCAGCCGGATAAAGTCCAGAATAAACTCGCTGTTCGAATGGGCAATCATCGCCAGATTGGCGTACGTGCCTTCTGCAATATCATCCGACAGTTCTACGTCGATGGTATTTTCCTGAGCTTGGTTGTTCATTAGGTAACGTGTATTGCGGACAAAGAATCGTGTATAGGGAACGATGCCACGGCCAAATTGGTGCGCGCCCGGCCGTAGCGGTTGGTTATTGTTTGTAGACTTTCCCGTCTTTCATCACAAACCGTACCGTTTGTAACGTCTTGACGTCTTGCAGTGGATTACCGTCTACCGCAATCAGATCGGCTAATTTACCCGTTTCGACCGAGCCCAGCTGGTTTTTCATGCCCAGCAGTTCGGCATTGACGAGCGTAGCCGACCGGATGGCTTCGAGCGGGGGCATTCCGCCTTCAACCATGTATTCAAATTCTTTGGCGTTGTAGCCGTGCGGATAAACACCGGCATCGGTACCGAAGGCGATTTTAACGCCCGCCTTGTACGCCTTCGCGAAGGTCGATTGCACTTTGGGGCCGATAGCCAGCGCCTTGGGCGTCACGAGGGCGGGGTAATAGCCAAAAATACGGGCCGAGTCGGCAGCCGTGCGCCCGGCAATAATCGTGGGGACGTAGTACGTACCGTACTGCTTAAAGAGGGTAATGGCTTCGTCGTCCATGAGGGTGCCGTGTTCGATGGTGGTCACACCGGCCCGAATGGCGCGTTTCATGCCTTCGGCACCGTGGGCGTGGGCAGCTACCGTGAAGCCGTAGTCTTTGGCCGTTTCGACAATGGCTTTCAGCTCTTCGTCGGAAAACTGCGGCCCCTGTCCGTCTTTGGCATTGCTCAGCACCCCACCTGTTGCGGTAATCTTGATTACGTCGGAGCCCTCTTTGTACCGTTGCCGAACGGCCTTACGAGCGTCGTCGGGCCCGTTGATTACCCCTTCGAGCGGCCCCGGATCACCCGCCAGTTCGCGCCGGTAGCCGTTGGTTGGGTCGGCATGGCCGCCGGTAGTGGCAATACTTTTGCCACAGGTAAAAATGCGCGGGCCCTCGGCGAGCCCCCGGTTTACTGCATTACGCAGGGCAATGTTGACGCCCGAACCGCCCAGATCGCGCACAGTAGTAAAACCCGCCATCAGGGTAACTTTGGCGTAGCGAGCCGCCTGATAGGCTATATCGGGTACATTTTGGGTAAACCGCTCGTAGGCACCACCCCGCCGGGTTTCGCTTTCGAGGTGTACGTGCATATCAATAAGACCCGGCAGTACGGTTTTACTCCGCAGGTCAATTACCTGGTCCTGCCCCGATCCGGCGGTGTAGCCTTTCTGAACGGCTGTGATTTTGTTGCCTTCGACCACCACGGTCATTTCACGCTGAAGATCATTACGTACCCCGTCGAAGAGGTTACCGCAGTGGAGTAGGGTGCGCTGTTGGGCCAATGCTGGTGTCACGCCCAGTGCGAGTGCGGTCAATAGGTACAAGTAGTGCTTTTTCATTCAGGTACGGTTTTACGGCCACAACAGGCGGTAGAGTCCGTTTTATGGCCGTCAGCAAGATACAGCGAATCGGGCAATGAACGAAACAGGATCACCGGCGTACCTGACCCAGTGCTACAACGGGGTTACACGCAAAATGGCCCGGCCACCCGGTCGGCCTGTATTGCTGTTGGTGTACTGACCACGCAGCACAAGCGAATATGTCCGGTTACGATGCACCACACCCGTGGAATCGAAGGTGTACGGAACCTTGACCCGGTTATCGCCCATGAGTGCAAACAGCCGGACCCGGCGGCTCTCCTGGGCCGTAGTAACCCGCAGGGAAGCAAATACATTGTCGGGCCCGAAACAGGCCGCTTCGGGTGGGCAGATAAAGATATTGACTGTGTCGGGGATAATCGTGAAGCCCGTTTGGAGCGTGATGCGTTGTCCGGGTGTCAGCACATACTCGCTGGCTGGCAGGACTGGAGCAATCTCCTCGGCTTTTCGGGATCGGCAGGCGTAGCCTATGCAAATCAGCAGTAGGGCAAAAGCACAAAAACGAGCTGGCCCGTGTAGCAGGACATAGCGCTTCATGGTGTACAATCGGTATGGTTCAGGTGTGAATGTACCTGTCAGCGCGGTACGGTGTGCCCGCGCTGACAGGGTAAGCGTATGGTTACTTCACAATTACGCCGTCGGCAACGAACGTAACGGCTTTTTCGGGCTGAGTAATCTTGGCGATTTCGGCTTTGCTCTTGCCGGCATCTTCGGCGTAGTGCTTCAGGTCGGCAACCGAGGTTGTGGTTTGCTGGGCGGTGCCTTCAAAAACAACCTGCTTCCCCACAATGTCTTTCGGAACAAAAAAACCATAATCCCGGAAGGTCACGCGCATGGTTTGGCCATCAGCGGTTTTTACCTTCATCCAGCAGCCTTTCATTTTGCAGACCGACTCGACCGTACCCTGTACTTTGGTATTAAACTCCGACTTGTCGCCCAGTTTGGCTACCAGTTCGGGGGCCGGGATGGCGCCGTCTTCCGTAATTTTCTTGCCGTGAAAGCTCTGTGCGTTGGCGCCGACCGTAAGGCCTACTGACAAAGCGAAGATGAGTGCGTATTTCATACTATTGTTCGTTGGATATTGAATAGCCGATGCAGGATCATTGAACTATACTTTCGCATCAGCCTGTCAAATATACTATTTTTTCCACTGCATGACATCCAGCACATTAGCGCAGAACTCGTACTCGGCGGGGTCGTTGGAGCCAATCAGCAGCAGCTGGTCGGGCTGGAGGGTTTGCACCTGCTCGTGGTACCAGGCGGCTCCCTGCCGGTCGAGGTTGCTGGTGGGCTCGTCGAGAATCACGACGGGGGCCTGCGAAAAAAAGGCCAGCCCCAGCTTGACGCGCTGTTTCATCCCCGACGAATAAAACTTGATTTCCTTGTCGATGGCGTGGCTCAGACGCATCCGGTCGGCGGCTTCGTCGAGGCTCAGCCCCGTTTTAAACGGTTTAAACGTCTGGTGAAACGCCATCATTTCGCGCAGGGTCAGTTCCTCGATTAATTCGAGATAGGGGGCAGCAATGGTTACGTGCTGAAACCAGGTATCGGTAGGGATTGTTGTTCCCTGGAAGGTGTAAGTCAGGCGGCCTTCGGTGGTAGGCAGTGCCCCCGATAGCAGTTGCAGCAGGGTCGATTTGCCGCTGCCGTTGGGCCCCACAAAGGTAAAACTGTTGGCCGGGCCGGTGGGCGAGGAGTGGCTCGTCAGCTGAAGGTCGACGTGCCGGAACACCCATTCACGCCGATATTTTTTACCAACATCACTCGCAGTAAGCTGAATCATGTCGCAAAGGTAGCGTCTGTTCCTTAACTTGCGTATTCTCATGCTGTACGACAATCATAACCGCCCTATCCAGTATCTCCGACTGGCCGTAACCGACCGCTGCAACCTCCGGTGCTTTTACTGCATGCCGGAAGAGGGTATCAAGTACCTGCCCAAGCATCAGCTCCTGACCTACGAAGAGATGGAGCGGATTGTGCGTGTGCTGGCGGGTATGGGTGTTTCGAAGGTCAGAATCACGGGCGGAGAACCCTTCGTACGCAACGGACTCATGGATTTCATGCGGACGTTGAGCGGTATTCCCGGCCTGAACGAGCTGGCTATGACCACCAACGGTGTGCTGACGGCCCCGCACGTAAACGAGCTGGTGGAACTGGGCGTGCGGTCGGTGAACCTGAGCCTCGATTCCCTCGACCGGGAGCGGTTCCGGCAGATTACCCGGCGCGACGAGTTGCCGGCGGTGCTCAACACGCTCGATGCGCTGCTGGCCGCTGGCGTGCAGGTAAAAATCAACGCCGTCGTGATGGAGGGCCAGAACACCCAGGATCTGGGGCCACTGGCCGAACTATCGCGGCAGCCGGGCGTGTCGGTGCGGTTTATCGAAGAAATGCCGTTCAATGGTGAGGGAACGCACTACCCCGTGCTGAACTGGACCTATCGCCGGATTCTGAACGAGCTACAGCAGCTCTACCCCGGCCTCCAAAAAGTGCCCGACGGTCCGTTCTCAACCTCCTACGACTATCAGATTCCGGGCTATGCCGGTACGTTGGGCGTGATTGCAGCTTTTAGCCGGACGTTCTGCGGCACCTGCAACCGAATTCGACTGACGGCGCAGGGTACGCTCAAAACCTGTCTGTACGACAATGGTGTGCTCGATGTGCGCGCGCTTTTGCGGGCCGGTGCCTCTGACGACGAGTTACGGGCTGCGTTCCTGAAAGCCTTTGCACACCGCCCCGCCAACGGCTTCGAAGCTGAGCAACAGCGGGCCCCAGTCACCGAGTCGATGTCGACAATTGGGGGGTAGTGAGGTTCTGAGGGCTACCCGCGCGGCTCAATTAAATCCCACAGGTTGCCGTACAAATCGGCGAAAACAGCGACTGTGCCGTACGGCTCTACAACGGGCGGGCGAACAATCTGTATATTCTGATCAAGTAGGTTCTGGTAGTCGCGGGCGAAATTGTCGGTGTACAGAAACAGAAAAACGCGCCCTCCGGTCTGATTCCCCACGCGACTCTGCTGCTCGTCGTTAGCAGCTTTAGCCAGAAGCAATCGACACTCAGTTGCCCCTTTGGGCGCTACCAGAACCCACCGTTTCGTTTCGCTCAGAGCGGTATCCTCCAGTAAATCGAAATGGAGCTTTTGCGTATAGAACGCGATGGCTTCGTCGTAATCATCGACGACCAGCGCTATGTGGGCAATATGTTGTTTCATGCTGTTGGGAGCCTACTCACTCAGCACAAAAATGTCCTTTGTGTTGCGGCCCAGTCCGTCGTAGTCGAGGCCATAGCCGAGTACAAACCGGTTTTCGATTTCGAACCCGACGTAATCGAGCTTCAGGGGACGTTTCAGAGCCTCGGGTTTGAACAGCAGGGTGGCTACCGCCAGCGAAGCCGGTTTGTGTTCGCGCAATTGGTCGCACACATCGCCGAGGGTCAGGCCCGTATCGACAATATCTTCTACCACAATTAGGTCGCGGTCGGTAATCGACTCGCCCAGACCCAGAATCTGCTTCAGATGGCCCGTAGAGCTGGTTTGGGTGTACGACGAAACCCGGATGAACGTGATTTCGCAGGGCATGGTCAGTTGTCGGAACAAATCGGCGGCAAAGAGCACCGCTCCATTGAGAACGACCACCATCAGCGGTTTTTTGTCGTGATACTCCTGATTGATCTGCGCGGCAAGGTCGGTAATGCGCTGCTGAATGTCGTTGGCCGCAATAAACGGGACAAACGTTTTGTCGTGAATCGTCAACATGAATTGGCTGGCAAAAGCCAAAGATACAACCAACTTTAGCTACTGAACAGGTTTGTGTCGATAAACGCGTTTCGAAACTTACCACTCGGGTCGTATTGCTGCATCAACGCTTTAAACTCGGCCAGTTTGGGTATTCGGCTCTGCAAGGTAGCGGGGGCCATCGTAAACAGCTTACCCCAATGCGGCCGCCCATTGAACGGGGCCAGTTTTTCTTCGATGAGCGGGAGTATCTGCCGCACAGCCTCCCACTCAGGTTTCCAGGTAAAGTGAATGGCTACGGTTGTCTGGTTGTACTGCGGACTCAGCCAGAGGGTATCGGCGGCAATAGTCCGAATTTCGGTGATAAACAGGTGCGTGCTGATTTTTGCCCCTAAACTGGCTACGGCCGTTATGGCGTCGTATGCGTGTTCAATCGGTACGAAATATTCAGACTGTAGCTCCTTGCCACTGCTGGGCGTGAACCCCATACGGAAGTGCGGCAGTCGCTCGTACCACGGCCCCGGAACGCCCATCTGCTCGGTGCAGTTTTCGGCCGAATGGTCGTCGAGAGGGTGCATATTCTGCGTAGCCAGTTTGGCCCCGTAAAACTCAGGCGCGAGCGAAACCGGCGCCTGACTGTTACCCTCTACCCGGCTCTTAATCCAGACCTGATTGATGTTGGAGTTGCGCCAGTCGGTAAACAGACTCACGCTGTATCCGCTCGACATGATGGTTTCGAACTGGGTTTCTAGGACCGCCATCGGCAGGTTACGGTACACGGCCTGCTGCATCATAAACGTAGGTTGCAGGGCGAGGGTGAGTTTGGTAATCACACCAAGGCTGCCAAGGCCCACCACGGCTCCATCGAACAGGTCGGGGTTCTGCGCCCGTGAGAGGGTGACGGTTTGGCCGTTCGCGTCGATCAGTTCGAGGGCGGTAACGGCCGTTGCGAGGTTCCCGTTTTTGATGCCCGAACCATGCGTGGCGGTGGCGCAGGCACCCGCTACCGATATGTGCGGTAACGAAGCCAGATTGTGCAGGGCAAAGCCTTCTTTGTGCAGATACTCGCACAGTTGCCCGTAGGTAGCCCCGCTCTCAACCGTGACGGTCTGGGCGCTACGGTCGAGTGACACAATACGGCCCATACCCTTGAGCGATACCTGCGCCACAGTGCTGTCGGCAATGGCGTTGAACGAATGTCGGCTACCCAATGCCCGTATCTGTTTGGTGTTTCGGATGCTCTCCTGAACCTCGGCGGCTGTAGTTGGCGAGTTTACGTTGCCGGTGCTGTACGTAAGATTACCGGCCCAATTGGTCAGGGGTTGGTTGCCGGTTTGGTTTTGGCAGGAAACAAGTGGCGACAAGAGGCTGCCTGCGAGCAGGGTCGATGAGGTTTTCAAAAAGGTACGTTTGTTCATGGGGTTCAGGCAACAAGATACAGCGGTAAAAGACACCCGTACCGGCTCCTTACCGACCGGTTCTTACCATACCGCCCCTGAACACCTCAAAACACCCGCATACTAACCGGATGCACTAAAAAATAGACCCAAAGTAAACGGACTCGACTACGAAAACGTTGATAGTACGAATAAACCATCTGTGAACGAGTGAACGGAAAAATTAGCTGGCTGACCGTGTTCTGCCTGTGTCTGGCCACCTTTGCCAAGGCTCAATTGTATGACCCATCGGCCTTTGATAAAAAGTACGATGGGTTGCTCAAGCACCCTGGGGTGCAGCTGGAGTCGGCGGAGGCTATTAACCAGCTGTACAACTACAAATTCTACGAGGCCGATAAGGAGTTTCGGTGGTTGCGGGTGCGGTACCCCAAACATCCGATGCCGTACTTTCTGATGGGCCTGGCTGAGTGGTGGAAGATGGTTCCCGACATTGAGGTAACCGACTACGACGACCGTTGTCTGGCCCTTATGGACACGACCATTACACTGGCTGAGCAACTTTACGAAGACAGCGATAACAAGATTGAGCCCTCGTTTTTTCTGGCGGCTGCCTATGCCTTCAAAGGGCGTATTTATGCCGAACGGAAAAAGTGGACCAAGGCGACCTTTGCGGGAAAGAACGCGCTGAAGTATTTCGAAAAGTGCAAAGGCAATGGGGACTTTAACCCCGAACTGCTATTTGGCGACGGGTTGTACAATTACTATGCGCAGTGGATTCCGCAGAATTACCCTTTGCTGAAACCGATTCTGGCCTTTTTCCCGAAGGGCAACAAAGAAAACGGGATCAAGCAACTGGAGCGCAATGCCAACAACGCGTTTTACACCCGTACTGAGGCCCGCTACTTCCTGCTACAGATTTATAGCATGGAAAACCGTTACGATAAAGCGTACGAGTTGGCCAAGTACATGAATGAGCAGTACCCCGATAATCCGTTTTTTGAGCGGTATTACGCCCGGTCGGCGTTTGTGCGGGGGTATCTGAACGAGGCCGAAACCGTATCGAAGCGGATTCTGGACAAATTAGCGCAGGGAAAAGCCGGGTATGAGCCTGTCAGCGGGCGCACGGCTGCGTACATACTGGCTTATGTGAACCAGAACTTCTACCACAATCTGCCTGAAGCCAAGACGTATTACCAGAAGGCCATCGACTTTGCCCAGCAAACCAACGCTACCAACGCGGGCTACTACTGGGCGTCGTTGCTCAACATGGGCAAAATTGCCGACACGGAGAAAAACTACGACCTGGCCCGTAACTACTACAAACAGGTGATCGATGCGGCCGAGCGTAAATCGAGCCAGTACAAAGAAGCGGAGAAAGCACTCAAAGACAGCAAAAAATCGCGCCGGGAAGAGCGCCGGAAGCGTCGGGACGATTGACCACCGAGCTGACGGATGCCGCCATTACCCAGCTTGGAGTGATTATACGAAGAAGGCCCCACCTGCGTGGGGCCTTCTTCGTATGGAAATAGCAAGGTAGGAGGCTACAACTTCGCCGGGTCCAGAACGATGTGCCGGATTTTCTTGCGTTTCCAGGTGTACATCACGTGCACTTTGTTATCGCTCGTTTGAATAACGGCCGGGTACGAAAACTCCTCACCCCGCTCGTTTTCGAGTTCCAGCACGGGTTTCCAGTCTTTACCGTTGGTAGAAAGGGCGATGTTAAGGGGCGACCGCTTGCCCCATTTCTGAGCCTCAGTAGGTACGTGGTTGTACACCATTAGCTGCCGGCCATCTTTCAGTGTCACGGCATCGATGCCTGAGTTGGGGTTGGGTAGATCGAGGTTTTCGAGGGGTGTCCAGGTGGTGCCGTTATCCTCCGACCAGGCCGACTGCACAAACCCGTTGGTGCCACGAGCTACCAATTGAAGCTTGCCTTTGGGGTAGAATAGCACCGAAGGCTGAATGGCTCCCACGGTTTTGCCATCGTTCAGGGCAGGGGTCCGTTTCCAGGTTTTACCCATGTCGCTGGTGGTTTCCATGTGCAAACGCCAGCCGTTGTCTTCGGAACTTGACGGACTCAGCAATGTACCCGAAGCCAGCAGCACCGGCTTGTTTTTGATAGGACCGGGAATGTCGTCGGGCAGGCGCACCGGCTTCGACCAGGTAAGGCCTCCGTCGTTCGACTGCATTTGCATACCCCACCACGTGCTTGGGCTGGGGCCAACTTTGTAAAACAACATCAACGGGCCTTTGGGGTACTGAAACAGCACGGGGTTCCAGGTTGGGTGCCGTTTGCCATCGGGCTGCACGCCATTGGCCACTTCAACGGGGGGCGTCCAGCCTTGCCCGGTGCGTCGGCTTACCCAGATACCCACGTCGGGGTGTTTTTCGTGGGTACCGCCAAACCAGGCCGCCACCAGCCCTTTGGGGGTTTCGGCCAGAGTAGAGGCATGGCACGAAGGGAACGGAGCTTGTTCGTACACAAACTCGCGGCTGAGTTCGGCCTTGGGCGATTGGGCCAGTAAGCGGCCCGAAATAACAAAGAGAAGCAGAAACGAACGACGAAGCATATCGTGTTGGAAAAGGGTGGTTTATACATAAAAAAAGAGCGATATGCGGTTCTACCCAACATATCGCTCTTTTCAGGGAAATGTCTTCTATTACGGAATGGGCAGCGCCTTGCTTTCTTTGAAGGTGCTCAGGATCACCATTGTCTTGGTGTTGGCTACTTCTTCAATTTCGTTGATTACTTCCAGCATCAGCTTCTGGTACGAGTTGATGTCTTTCGAAATCACTTTGAGCAGGAAATCGCCATCACCCGTAATGTGGTGGCATTCAATGATTTCGGGGATTGTATTGACCTTCGCAACAAACGAGTCGGTCACTTGTTTTTTGTGACCTACAAGGGTAACCATCACAAACGTCGTAACGCCCAGCCCCACCCGTTCGGGGTCGAGTTTGGCGTGATAACTTTGAATGATGCCAGACGTTTCTAGTTTCTTGACTCGTTCGAGGGTAGGAGCGGGAGACAGACCAATCTCTTTGGATAGTTGAGCGTTGGTAATCTTGGCGTTATCTTGAAGAATATCTAAGACTTTGCGGTCGATCTGATCTAATTTGGAACTCGACATATTCATACTGTTGCAGGAGTAAGTATTGTTGCTCAGGCTGGCGCAAAGCTACGTGCTTTTCCATAAATTATTCTAAAAAAATACGGAAATCTTACAAATTGATAAAACAAAGTGTAGCCAAAACCTGAAATTGCCGCACAAAATTACAGCTAAATCGTCATATACCAAACGGTAGGCTTTACCGCTTACTCACCCGATTGTGACTAATTTGCCGTTGGCGATTGGCCTTAAACGGATGATCGTCAGCCGCCGAACGAGCAGCGTGTTTGGTGGCGCGGCCCTGCACCCGTGCCCGCCACATGCGCCACGACGAGGGCTTCATTTCCTGCCGCATGAGCTTGATAACCTCCTGTTCGGAAAGACCAAACTGGGCTTCAATGGCATCGAAGGGGGTACGGTCTTCCCAGGCCATTTCGATAACACGATCAATATCTTCGGGGGTAAGCATAGGGTAATCTGGGCGGTTGGTAGTTGACCACCGCTTTTTGTATAAACTATTCTACGGCCCCGGAAGTTAAGTATCCCGGTAAAAATCACCGGGCGAAAGCACGGCCATATCAGATGAAAATGCGGAAAAAGTCGGATTTGCCGACCAAAATCTGCCCGGTTTGTGGGCGTCCTTTTACATGGCGTAAGAAATGGGAGCGCGACTGGGACAATGTGGTGTATTGCAGCGACCGTTGCCGACGGGAAGGCCGCTGACCGGAAGCGTCTAACATCCAGATTATACCGGTTGAAATTGGGCTTCAGGTTAAACGTCCACGGGGTGTATTTGTCCAAAGAATAACCACGCTAATGTCTCCCCGGCAAGACCGGTCGGGGTAAATGTGCTAACTTTGGAACAAATCAGCGTTGCAATGCCCCGGTTATTCCGTTATCTTTTTCTACTTTCGATCGTTTGTTTTTGGGCGGGTTGTCGTCCCAAACGCCCTGTTGCGCCCACCCGGACGCCCCCGGCCCCAGTGCCCAAACCAGCCCCCAAAAAACAGGCGCCCCCGGTGGCTGTAAAGCCCAAACCCGCCGATACTGTTGCGTTTGAACCGCTCGATCAGAGCGTGGCCCCTTCGCCCAAACGCGAGTTTCGGGCCGTCTGGATTGCTACGATCGATAACATCGACTGGCCCAGTAAAAAAGGCTTACCCGCCGAACAGCAGCAAGCCGAATACCGGGCTCTGCTCGACGGACAACGGCAGGCCGGTTTCAACGCCGTAGTGGTGCAAATACGGGCCGCAGCCGATGCCTTTTATGCGAAAAGCATGGAACCCTGGTCGGAGTGGCTGACCGGGCAGCAGGGGCTGGCCCCCTCGCCTTTTTACGACCCGCTGGAGTTTATGCTGGAGGAGTCGCACAACCGGGGTATGGAGTTTCACGCGTGGCTCAATCTCGATCGGGGTACGTTTAGCCGCCGGGCTACCATTGCGCCCGGTCATATCACCACCCGTAAGCCGGAGTGGTTTCTGAGTTATGGCGAGCGCAAGCTGTTTAACCTCGGTATGCCGGTGGTGCGTACCTACGTGGCTTCGCTCGTGGCCAATATTGTCCGGAATTACGACGTCGATGGCATTCATTTCGACGATTATTTCTACCCCTACGCCGTGGCCGGGCAAACCCTGCGCGACGACGAAGCCTACCGGGCCAACTACAACGGGATGAGTAAAAACGACTGGCGTCGGTCGAATATCGACAAGCTCATTCTCGAAATCCGCGACTCGATTTATGCCGTCAAACCCCACGTTAAATTTGGGGTAAGTCCGTTCGGGATCTGGAAAAATGCGGCTTCGGACCCCGAGGGCTCAGCAACGTCGGGTGGGCAGGCATACTACGACCTCTACGCCGACACGCGCAAATGGGCCCTCGAAGGCTGGGTCGATTATATGGTGCCGCAGATTTACTTCACGCACGACCACCCCCGGGCACCTTACCGCGAACTGGTGGACTGGTGGACGCGCAACGCTGGCGAGCGGCACCTCTACATCGGGCACGGAGCGTACCGGGTAGGTAAAGGGGGCCAACGCGAACCCTCGTGGAACAACCCTACGCAGATGCCTAATCAGGTACGGTACGCCCGGTCGATGAAGCCAACGCTGGGCAGCGTGTATTTCAGCGCTAAATCGCTACGCGACAACCCGCTCGGTATCCGCGATTCGTTGCAGAACAACCTGTACAAATACCCGGCTCTGATTCCGCCCATGACCTGGAAAGATAGCCTCGCGCCCGAACCGGTGCGTGACCTGAAAGCTACCGCGACGCCATCGGGCGTGGAGTTATTCTGGCACGAACCCGCCCCGGCTGCCGATGGCGACCGTGCCCGGTATTACGTTGTGTACCGGTTTGAAGGGCGTCAGCGTCAGTTTCGTACCGATAATCCGCAGTATATTCTGACCATCTGTCAGGGTGAATCCAACACGCGTTTTCTGGACAAAACGGCCAACCCGAACAAGCGGTACACCTACGTGGTAACGGCGTTCGATAAACTGCACAACGAGAGCCGTGAGGCTGCTTTATTGGTAAATCCGGTGGCGCAGGAGGCCGCCCGGTCAGGTAAATAATCGATCAGCCGGAACACGGACTGAACCAGACAAACATGAGTCATCCCGAATTTTCGAGTTCTTGCTGATTTTAAACCAAGTTCCTCCTTGGTTGCCCCGTCAGGGGCCTAATATTGGTAGTTAACCCGAAAAATAGACCGAACACCAGAGCCCCGAAGGGGCGTAACCCTAAACAAGTTACGCCCCTTCGGGGCTCTGGTGTTCCGAGGAAACGTCTTTTCTACCCATATTGGGCCCCTAACGGGGCGTTCGAGTAAGGAACCTCTCCCTAACCTAAAATTCGGAATGACTCATGCTTAGTCCGCAGCTTTCTACTGAAAGTCTTCCATGACGGCGCTGACGGGTTTAGCGTCGGGGAAGAAGCCCACAAGCCGGTTCAGAATCCCCTCCACCACGGCATCGGGGCAGGAGGCTCCGCAGGTAAGCAAAATTGTAACGGGCCGCTGCTGAGGCAGGTAGCCTTCGGTGACAATTTCCTGCTTGCTGCTCAGGTCGAAATGCCGAATCAGCTCTGGCGACAGAATTTTCTGATCTGATTCAATGAAGTAAGTCGGCAGTTTTTCGGCGCACAGATCCACAATGTGCGAGGTGTTCGACGAATTGTACCCACCGGCTACAACCGCCAAATCGGCCGGGTAGTCGAGCAGGGCGTAGGTAGCGTCCTGATTATCGTTGGTGGCGTAGCAGAGCGTGTCGCGGGTATTGGCAAACCGATCTTCAATCGTTTCGACCCGGTCGGCGGCATCGGTCAGGTTATAGTGGGTCATCATCACCCGCTTCAGGTAATCGGCAATGCCCTGCGTATCCGACGCGAGCATGGTTGTCTGGTTCACTACGCCAATCCGTTGCAGATCGCGGGTTGGGTCGAAGCCCTCCGAATACTGCCCGGCAAACTCGGTGAAAAATTCCTCCGCATTTGCTTCGCCCGTGATGTAGCGGGCCAACCGCTCGGCCTGCGCCATATTTTTGACTACCACCGTGGGAGCAGCCTCTTTGCTGTGCGAGAACGTAGCGCGGGTTTCTTCGTGGGAAGGTTTGCCATGCACCACCACCGTGTAGTTTTTCTGGCCAATCTGGGTAGCCTTATTCCACACTTTTTCCACAAAGGGGCAGGTAGTATCGTACTTTTCAATGTCGACGCCAATGGCCGCCAACTGCTGATAGGTTTCGAGCGTGGTACCAAAGGCCGGGATAATGACCACGTCGGCCGGGGTAAGCTCACTGAACGGAATCAGTTGCTCTCCGCTCGTACTCATCAGAAACTGCACACCCCGGCTCAGCAAATCGGCATTAACGTCGGGGTTGTGAATCATTTCACTCAACAAAAAAATCCGACGACCGGGGTTTTCGTCAATAGCCTTGTAGGCAATTTCGACTGCGTTTTCAACCCCGTAACAGAATCCGAAATGCCGGGCCAGATAAAACCGTACCGGCCCAAAATCGAGCAGGGTAGGCGTAAAATCGCGCTTCAGTTTGTCGCGCTTCCGCCGAAACTCTTTCAGGGGGGTAATAATGGTACTGCGGTAGTAATCGGGGATGTTGAATGATTTCATCGGTAGTCGAGAGCCTTATGCCGGGCGGGCGGCTCTGTTTCGTCAGTTAGGCACAAAGATACAGGCGTCTGTTTTGCTAACGTTGTGCCCCCGTTGTTTGTTCGTATAGTAAACCCAAAGCGGCCTGCCGCTGTCGGGACCCATCAAACCAAACAGGCCAAACGCGCTATGCCCCGTAAATTACTGAAATACAAGAATTACGACGTTCATTCGATAACCACCTGCACCCCCGAAACACCCGACCGCCCCAGCCGACGAAATGCGAACATTGCCACCTGGGTGATGCAAACCGCTATGGGGGGCACGCATTTGGTGGTGGCCCTCTACGAACCCGATCTGACGATTGAGCTGGTCCGTGAAAGCGGTATTCTGAACGTAAACCTGCTGGCCGAAGAGCAGACGGGGCTAATTCGGAAGCTGGGGCAGCAGAGCGGCCGGGATAAAGACAAGTTCAAAAACCTGCCCTACGCCCTCGACGAACGCGGTTGCCCGTACCTGACCGAAGCTATCGGGTATGCCCAGTGCCGGGTGATTGACCGGATACCGGCCGGCGACCACGAACTGTTTGTGTGCGCCGTTGAAAAACAGGTGGTGCTCAACCCCGACAAGCGGGTGATGACCAACCAGTTTATCAAAGAAAAGAAGCTAGTGCGAGGCTGAGTCAAATTCGATGACTGACAAAAAATATGAGTTCAATGACTCCCATTCGTAAAGCTTGATTGCTGACGTTTTCGGGCTTTGCGTTCGGGCGGGATTCGGAGCACAAAACTGTCAATACACCACAAAAGCTGATGCGAGGTAGAATGTTCAATTAACCACTGAACCCGCTTTTTGCCAAACGCCTGTTAGCAGCAGTAATTCTTTCAGTATCCAAAAAAGTTAATGTCATAAGGATTGTCAAGATATTTGCTTGGCGTGAATGAGAAATTGATCTTCATTTCGTTGTCGTCCCCAATTGTAGCGTGGTCAAATTGAGTATGAAACATAATTAGTTCAAGCGTTTTTTCATATTTTTCAATGAATGTCTTATAGTAAACTGGATTAAAATAGACATTTTCTGCATGAGCAGCAATAAGCATCGTTATGTCAGATTTTAGGTTATTTCTTTCTCTTAGTTGATTACCTAAGTTACCATATAAATGTTTGTCTTGCGTAAAGTAGCTTAACAAGAAGTATGTCTTATCTTCCGATGGATAAAGTGTAACAAAAATATCTTCCATTCTGTCGTCTGAATGCAGAATCGAATTCCCTTGGAAATCATAGTCCAAATAAAAAGCTGATGATACAGCAATGGGATAAAATGCTGACAATTCGAAAACTTCTGTTTCTATAACTGAATAGTCCTTTGCTAATATTGCATTATCAAAGATTTGTTTGTTCTCTTTTATATCGTTGTCCGATTGCTCTCCAAAATTCATCCAAGTTGAAACTTCTATTTTTTTGTGACTTGAAACTACAAAGCCCCTGTAGGCAAATAAAAAATTTTGCTCAAGTGTTTGTGTGTATGGTTGAATTTCAATTGGTCTAAATATAGCATCGTGTTTGTTACAAAATCCCCAAAAAATTGATGCGTGGTTTTTGCCAAGTTCTTTACCGTCAAACTCTCCTTTATCTAAAGCATAACTCATTACGTGTCCATTCTCTACAATTTTGCTCAGAACACCATTGTTTTGTATTGAATGAGCTGCTGAGATAATTATTCGTCCTTTGCTATCAACATTGCAATTAGTCGGGCTTGCTTCTCGATGCCAACAGAATTTACTTTTATCAATTCCCCTTTTCATTACTTCTCTCATTATAGCTGAGAAGTCTTCTTCTGAAATGTCCGTCAAGCCAAATTTTTCAAAAACAGAATAGTCTGATAATTTTCTCTTAGAAATTGGCGGTAGTGATTTAATAGCTAATACAAATTCGTCATAAATTTCAGGTTTTAGGCCGCCCTTTCGAAAGTCACGTAAAACTTCATAGAACATCTCATAGTTCATTTGCGGATTTTCAAGCTGTCGTAGGAAATTTACCATTCTTTATTTCTGTTATGTGTCGTTCTATTATTGCTGCTAACGCCTGGCTTGCCGCAGCCGGGGAAATAGTATTTCTAAAGTTGTTCAAGGTACTAAAGCCTAATAAAATTCCTAAAGCCTAATCTTCTATTCCTTCCGCCCCGGTTGTGGCAAGCAAGTGTCAGCCCGCCAAAGTGTCAAACGGAGGCTCTTTTTCCTTTTTTAAAATTTTTCCTTTTAGCATGGCTCTCAACTCATAAACAGACGCAACTACCGCTTATTCGGGATAAAACTATGTAGTTGCTTTGAACATTCCAATCTTTATAAAACTTATCTATAAATGCTTGAAAAAGAGAAAGATGTGTTTCTTTTTGGGTTTTTATTCGCAATCAACACTACAAAATGCGAACTGTGTATTTTGTAGTGTTGATGATTCTCACTCCTACGCAATAATATAGAATGCGAAAAAACCTTATAGCCGGTCCAATGGGCTTTTGATGTTCTTCAGGCTCTTCTCGCTGACTTGATTGTAGCGGAATGTAAGTCGGACCGCCGATGTGGTTTCTGATCAGGGTTACTTTGTTCAGGCTTCGTATTTGCCTAATAAGACAGCAACTCCCGCCCCAGAATATCGTCCAGATACTCGCGTGAATTAGCCAGCCGGGGCACTTTGTGTTGCCCGCCTACTTTGCCGCGTTGGGTCATCCAGCGGTAGAATGTACCGCGTGGTACAGCATGAATAAGCGGCTCAATGAGCACCATGTTGTTGTACCGCTTGGCGTCGTAGTCGGAGTTGACATGCCGCAGGGTTTCGTCGAGCAACTGATTGAACCGGGCCTGACTGTCGGGGGGCGTCGAAAACTCAATGACCCACTCGTGTCGCCCGTGCTGCCCCTCGCCCATGTATACGGGGCCGGCCGTGTAGTCGGCAATAATGGCCCCGGTGGCTTCGCAGGCTTTGGTGATAGCCGCTTCGGCATTTTCAACAATGACCTCCTCACCAAACGCGTTGATAAAATGCTTGGTGCGGCCGCTTACCTTCAGCCGGTGCGGGTACAGCGACGTAAACCGGACGGTGTCGCCTACTTTGTAGCGCCAAAGCCCGCCATTTGTCGAGATCACAAGGGCGTAGTTTTTATCGACTTCAACTTCTTCAATGGTCAGGGCGCGGGGGTGCGGGCTGTCGACCTCATCCATCGGCACAAACTCGTAGAAAATGCCGTAGTCGAGCATCACCATCATCTCGCCGATACGCCGGATGTCGTCCTGAATGGCAAAAAAGCCTTCCGATGCGTTGAACACCTCCAGATACCGAACATTCGACGACGGAAACACCTGTTTCTGAAACAGTTCGCGGTAGGGCTGGAAAGCCACGGCCCCGTGAATAAACACCTCGAAATTGGGCCAAACCTCCAGAATGTTCTGCTTACCGGTGCGGGCCAGAATTTTTTCGAGCAGCACGAGGGTCCACGTCGGCACGCCCAGAATACTCGTCACGTTTTCCTGCGACGTAATCTCGGCCATGCGCTCCATTTTGGCTTCCCACTCGCTCATGAGGGCAACCTCAAGGGGCGGAGTTCGGATAAACTGACCCCAGGCTGGGAGGTTTTTCATAATCACCGCCGACACATCGCCGGCCGCGCCCTGCTTGCTGTATGGGTTCTCGTGCAGGCTTCCGCCAATGGAAAGCCCCTTGCCGGTAAACGTCTGACTGTCGGGGTTGTTGGCAATGTAGAGTGCCATCATATCCTTACCACCCCGAAAATGGCACTCGTCGAGCGATTCCTGCGAAACCGGAATAAACTTGCTCCGGGCGTTGGTGGTCCCCGACGATTTAGAGAACCAGTGAATGGGCGATGACCACAGCACATTGGTTTCGCCCCGCATCATGCGTTCAATGTACGGAAACAGGTCTTCGTAACTCGAAACCGGCACCCGCTCCTGAAACTCCCGCACCGAACGGATACTGCTATACTCGTAGGTTTTGCCCCACTCGGTTCGGCGGGCCCGCGCCAATAGCTGCGTAAATACACGTTGCTGCACCGCACCCGGGTGCGCCATCATAGCTTCCAGACGCGGCAGACGTCTTCTTAAAAGCCATTTCAGGGTCGTATTGAGCAGTGCCATAGTTTGAAGGATGAATGGTTGGGAGATGATGGATGAAGTAAACTATTCAGTCAGCCAGAATTCCGCACTCATCGTTTATCATGCATCATGTCGCTATATCGGTTCGGGTAGTCGGTTATCAGACCGTCGACACCCCAGGCAATCAGTCGGTTCATGTCTTCTGCCCGGTTTACCGTCCAGGGAATTACCCGGATTCCCTGTTGGTGTAGTCGATTTATCTTGCGCCCGCTCAATAGGCGAAAATATGGGCTGTAAATGTCGGGCAAAAATCCCAACTCCGCCAAGTTCTTTTCGATACTCCGCGTGTTTTCGACGAGTGCGGCCAGGCGCACAGGACGGTATTTGCCTTCAGCCATGCGGGTTTTCCAGTGCCTGAGCACCGCAAAATCGAAGCTCTGAATAATAACCCGTTCGGGGGGGAGTTGTTCCATGATCTGAGCATACACCAGGTCGGAGAACGGGCCCGGTTCGGGCTGATAAACACCGTATTCGGAGGGCACGCTCTTGATCTCGATATTGTACGCACAGGCCGGTCGGCCGAGTTTTTTCTGGTAGGCTTCGGCTTCCCGAATCACGTCGGAGAGCAGGGGTTTGTGGGTTTTAACAGGTTGCTGTTCGGGGTAGGCGGGGTTGCCCAGGCTACCTACATCGTACTGTTTGATGTCGGCGTAGGCCATCCGGTACAGGTTCAGTTGCTTCTGCTCTTTTTTATTAATCGGTTGCCCGCCAGGGGTGAGGGTAATGGCTGCGTTGAAATACGGCTCGTGCGATACCACCACCTGATTGTCAGCACTGATGACCACGTCGAGTTCCAGCGTGGTCACACCCAGTTCGAGTGCCTTCAGAAACGCCGGGATGGTGTTTTCGGGCATCAGACCCCGGCAACCCCGGTGCCCCTGCACATCGAGAGTAGGGGTTTGGGCGGCAAGTGTGTGCACAGCGAGCATACAGATAAACAGGTAAAAAGGCATATACACAAAAACAGGACTCTACAGGTTGTATATCCGAAAGTCGTGAAAAGATACTCACTTACTATCTTAAACGTAAACGTGTCGGGCAGGAAATCTCAAAAAATGCCTACTTAATAGTTGCTGAATCCAACGACAATGGGCAATTTGCCACCCATTTTGACGAAACTGTACTAATCCCATCTAATGCGAGTATTTCGTGCTATCCTTACCTGCCTGTTGGCGGTTGGGCTGGTGTGGGCGCTGAATCGGCCGTGGGGGCCAGCGCCGGCATTTGGCCCTTTTTTGAGCCCATTTACGGGCTTCTGGCAAAATGCCGAGCCCGCTTCTGTGGCTGAGTCGGAACGGGAAGTGGACGTGGAAGGAACCACCCAGCCCGTTACCGTTCGGTACGATGAATACGGCGTACCGCACATTTTTGCCCAGAACGATGCCGACGCGTACTTCGCGCAGGGCTTTGTGACCGCCCGCGACCGGCTCTGGCAAATGGAGTTTCAGACCCACGCGGCTGCCGGGCGGCTGACCGAGATTGTGGGCGAGCGCGCCCTCGAACTCGACCGCTTCAACCGGCGTATGGGTATGGGTTTCGGGGCCGAACGAGCCGTAAAAATGATGCTCGAAGACCCCACGTCGCGGGCTGTGGTGGAGGCTTACACGGCCGGTATCAATGTATACATTGCCGGACTCAAGCCCGCCAATTACCCCATCGAATACAAGATGCTGGGGTATGCGCCTGAACCCTGGACACCCATCAAGTGTGCCTACCTGCTCAAACTCATGACGAGTACCCTGGCTATGGGAGCCGACGACCTGCGCATGACCAACATACTGCGCAAGTACGGCCCCGACGTGGTGGCCGACCTCTTCCCCGATTACCCAACCCTCGAAAGCCCCATTATACCCGAAGGTACCAAGTGGGACTTCAAGCCGCTACCTGTACCTGCCACCCCAACCGACGCGGCTATGCAACGACAGTTGCTCACGCTCACGGCCCGCTCGTTTGAAGCCGGGCTGGTGCAGAACAATCCCGCTATTGGGAGTAACAACTGGGCGGTGGGTGCACAAAAGTCAGCAACGGGCTATCCCATTCTGGCCAATGATCCCCACCTGACGCTCAGCCTGCCCTCGATCTGGTACCAGGTTCAGCTCGTAACGCCCACGATGAACGTGTGCGGGGTGTCGCTGCCGGGATCGCCGGGCGTGATTATCGGTTTTAATCAGAAAGTGGCCTGGGGCGTAACCAACGTCGGGGCTGACGTTCTCGACTTTTACACCATCAAGTTTAAAGACACCACGCAGTCGGCGTATTGGCACGATAACCAATGGAAGCCGACCACCATGCGCATTGAGCGGTACAAGGTAAAGGGTAAGCCCGATGTGCTCGATACCGTTCGGTACACGCATCATGGTCCGGTGGTGTATGCTACGGGCGAGAAAGCCCTCCGGCCGAACATTCCGACGGGCCATGCTGCCCGCTGGATTGCCCACGAAGCCGCCAACGATCTGCGCTGTTTTTACCTGCTCAACCGGGCGAACAACTACGATGATTACCGCAAGGCACTGACATACTACGCGGCCCCGGCTCAAAACTTTGTGTTTGCCAGTGTCGACAAAGACATCGCCATTTCGCCCAATGGTAAGTACCCCCTTAAGTGGAAAAATCAGGGTAAATTCATTCTCGACGGCAGCAACCCGGCCCACGACTGGCAGGGCTGGATTCCGACCGACCAAAATCCGCTGGTAAAAAACCCACCCCGGAATTTTGTGAGTTCGGCCAACCAGTTCTCTACCGACCGGACGTATCCGTATTACCTGAACTGGCAGTTTGCTTCGGCCGAGCGCGGCCGCCGGATCAACGAGCGATTGACGGCTATGACCAACGCCACCGCCGACAGCCTGCGGATGCTGCAAAACGATAACCTCAACCTCCGCGCTACCGATGCCCTACCAACGCTGCTGCCACTGGTGCAGGCTCAATCACTACAGGGCGATGCCCGGCTGGCGTACGATGCGGTGAGCAAATGGTCGCGCCGGAACGACCCGGACGAAATTGGTCCGTCGGTTTTCACCCTCTGGACGGAAAAACTGCTGGAGACGATCTGGAAAGACGAACTCGACGGGGGGGATACCCTGCCAATGCGCTACCCGAGCTTCGACCGGACGTTGCTGATGCTACAGCGTGAGCCAACCGCCCGCTGGTTCGATAACACGGCTACGCCTGCCCGCGAAACCATTAACGATGTCGTGACGGCCAGTTTCAAAGCCGCCTGCGATTCGCTCACGCGGGCGCATGGGCCGCTAAGCCCTGCCTGGGCCTGGGCAAAGCACAAAAGCACCGATGTCCGTCACCTGCTGCCGGGCGTTGATGCCTTCAGTGCAATGGACGTGCTTAATGGCGGGGGCGGTACCGTAGTGAATGCGACCACCGCCCGCACCGGCCCCTCGTGGCGCATGGTGGTGGCCCTCGGGCCTAAGCCACAAGGCTACGGGGTGTATCCGGGTGGTCAGTCGGGGAACCCCGGTAGTCCGGCTTATCAGAACCTGATTGAGACCTGGCGAGAGGGTAAACTCAATGAACTGGTTTATCTGCAAACGGCTACAGAACAACACCCGAAAGTAAAACAAACCCTGACGCTTAAGTAAACCTCCGGCTCAGACATAGCCTCCGAAGGGCGTCTTGAGCATTACCTTTTTAATTATGGCACCAACGCTGATTATTGCCTTACTGAGCGCCCTGGCTCAACTTATTTTCCCGTGGTGGATTATTGCGCCAATAGCTTTTGGCGTTTGTTTCTGGCAAAGTACCACCGCCGGTAACGCTTTTTTACAAGGCACGGCCAGTGTAACGCTGGTGTGGACAGCCTACATTGTTTTCCTGAATATTCAGAATGGGGGCGTATTGGCTTCCCGGCTGGGCGAACTGCTGTTTAAGGTCCCCAACTCACCCGCTATTCTGGTAACGCTGGCTCCGCTGATTGGTGGGCTGGTGGGCGGCCTGTCGGGTTTAGCCGGTTTCTATGTCCGCCAGTTGTGGCAACCGGTCCGACGTTAGATCACCGCGCCCGGTTGTAGGTCTGCCTCTCTGTAGTAAAGCCAGCCTACGACCCGGCGTCTATTCGTCTGCTAAGGTCAATCTGTTGGAATAAGAACTATCGACTTAAAATCCTTAGCTTTGTTTTTAAATCTGTAACAAACACTTAATTACCGACTCGTGAAGAATGCCTCATTAGCGCTGAACGTTGTTTTAGCCATTGCTGTAGCCGTACTGTACTACCTGCACTTTAAAGACCGCCAGCCTGCCGAATCTGCTGTAAAGGTTCCTGAGGCCGCCAAAGGCAAAGAAATCGTGTACGTAAATGTTGACTCACTGCTGACAAAGTACGACTTCTTTAAAGACACCCAGAAAGTACTGGAAAGTAAGCGTTTCCAACTCGAAAACGACCTGGCTTCGCGGAGCCGCAACCTGCAAAACAAAGCCGCTTTCTTCCAGCAGCGGGCCGCTACCATGACGATGGAGCAGGGCCGGGCTACCGAGGCTTCGTTGCAGAAAGAGCAGCAGGAACTGTTGCAATACCGGGAGCGGGCTGCCCAAAACCTGGCCGTTGAAGAGCAGTCGAAAAACGAAGAGCTGTACAATAAGATTTACGATTATCTGAAGAAGTACAACGCCCAGAATAAGTATCAGTTTGTACTTGGCTACACAAAAGGGGGCGGAATCCTGTTTGCCGATACCAGCAACGATGTGACATCGAAAGTGCTGAACGGCCTGAACCAGGAATACAAGGAAAAACAAGCGGCTCCAAAGAAATAAAAGCACGCTTAATAAATATAGAAAGGCCCCGTCAGTTTTGGGCGACGGGGCCTTTTTATTGGCTCGATTTTTGACGTATTAGAGAGATATATACGGATTTTAGTTTTTGTGCGGCATCTAACCCAACCCGTGGTAAAAAATGAGGTTTTCAACTGTTTTTTTTCGATTTTCATCGAAACAGGCATCTTTTTTGCCCTAATTTTCGTACATTGATGTACCAGTAAGCTACTTACTTTCGTGTAGCGAACAACATCGCTTTGGCATGGTCGGTGTACTGAATTGGGTCCTGAGGCTGTGACACGAAACAGACACCGACCTGCCGGGCGACCCCTTCCTGAAAAGGGAATGTATTATTTAGATGGTGATGTCGTCTATACGTCACTCTTCTGTAGCCTAAATTGTATTTTTAGGCGAAACCACTCCCGTCTGTTTTTCGTTTAGCTTTCTAAGGTTCAGGATACTATCTATTCTGCCTATCTTCACGCCCCAAATTCTGTGTTTATTGACCGGCTCGAAGCCATGAAGCAGCACAGAGGCCCAATCTGAAATGGCATCATCATCCATTGTAAAGCAGGTGGACGTCCGAAACCGGCGTGCCTCCTTCGAATATCATTTTCTGGAAACATACTCCGCTGGTATTGTACTGACGGGGACCGAAATCAAATCCATTCGGCAGGGGAAAGTAAACCTGACCGATGCGTATTGTCTGTTTCTAAACAACGAGCTGTTTATCCGCAGCATGAATATCTCGCCGTACACCGAGGGCACCTACAACAACCACGAACCCCTGCGCGACCGGAAGCTGCTGCTGACTAAACGTGAAATTCGGCGGCTGACCGAGAAGCTGAAGGATCAGGGGCTGACCATTGTGCCCGTGCGGATGTACACCACTGATCGGGGCTTTGCCAAAATCGACATTGCACTGGCAAAGGGTAAAAAACTGTACGACAAGCGCGATAGCATCAAGGAGCGCGACGTTTCGCGGGAGATGCAGCGTGAACGGTATTAAGTAGCAGTGTGCAGTAGGCAGTAGCTGACTCAAGAGTACTGCTTACTGCCACTGCCCACTGCTTACTGTCACTGCCTACTTTATTTCAACTCCATCGCCAGAAACTTACCGGTGTAGCTGCCTTGCACTTTGGCTACTTTTTCGGGCACTCCCTCGGCAATGATCTGACCGCCTTTGTTGCCGCCTTCCGGCCCCAGGTCGATGATGTGATCCGACACTTTGATCACGTCCAGATTATGCTCAATAATTAGAACCGTATTGCCTTTATCGGCCAGTTTGTTCAGCACATCGAGCAGGTGCGCAATGTCCTGAAAATGCAGGCCCGTGGTCGGTTCGTCAAGGATGTACATGGTCTGGCCGGTATCTTTTTTGGAAAGCTCCTCGGCCAGTTTTACCCGTTGTGCTTCGCCCCCTGAGAGGGTAGTGGCGTGTTGCCCCAGGGTGATGTACCCCAGGCCCACGTCGTTGAGGGTTTGTACCTTTCGCAGAATTTTGGGTTGAGCCTCGAAAAACTCAAGCGCCTGCTCTACAGTCATGTCGAGTACATCGGCAATAGACTTACCCTTGAAACGCACTTCCAGGGTTTCGCGGTTGAAGCGCTTGCCCTTGCAGGTTTCGCACATCACGTGCACGTCGGGCAGAAACTCCATTTCGATTTTCTTCATACCCGCGCCTTCGCAGTCTTCGCAGCGACCACCTTTCACGTTGAACGAGAAACGACCCGGTTTGTAACCGCGTATTTTAGCTTCGGGCAACTCGGCAAAGAGCGCCCGAATCTCCGAGAACATACCGGTGTACGTAGCCGGGTTAGAACGCGGAGTACGCCCAATGGGCGATTGATCGACCTCGATAACCTTGTCCAGATGCTCAAGCCCCTCTACTGACTTGTGCGGCAGAGCCTCCCGTTTCGACTTGTAAAAGTGCTTGTTGAGCACCGGAAACAGCGTCTCGTGAATAAGCGATGACTTGCCCGACCCCGACACGCCCGTGATCGAGATCATTCGGCCCAGCGGCAGTTTAAGCGTTACGTTTTTGAGATTATGGCCCGTAGCGCCCTTGATGACCAGAAACTTACCGTTGCCTTTACGTCGTTCTTTGGGAACTTCAATGGCGCGTCGGCCACTCAGGTAATCGGCGGTGGTACTGCCGTTGCGGATAAACTCATCGGGTGTACCCCGGCCTACCACCTGCCCTCCGTGCCGACCAGCCCCCGGCCCAATGTCGAGAATATAGTCCGACTCGAGCATCATGTCTTTGTCGTGTTCAACAACGAGCACCGTGTTGCCCAGGTCGCGCAGGTTCTTAAGCGAGTCGATGAGCTTGACGTTGTCACGCTGATGCAAGCCGATACTTGGCTCGTCCATGATGTACAACACACCTACGAGCTGTGTCCCGATTTGGGTGGCCAGTCTGATACGTTGGGCTTCGCCCCCCGACAGGGTTCGGAGTGGGCGGTCGAGGGTGAGGTAGTCAAGGCCAATATCGAGCAGAAAGCCGATCCGTTTCCGAATTTCTTTCAGCACTTCTTTACCAATTACGTTCTGCCGGTCGCTCAGGCGGCTTTCGAGGTCGGTGATCCAGACCGACAGCTCCGAAATGTCCATCTGCGCCAGCTCTGAGATATTCTTGTCGGCAATCTTGAAATACAGCGACTCTTTCTTCAGCCGGGCACCGTTGCAGTCGGGGCAAGGCTTAATGACCATGAAGTCTTTAAGCCACTCCTGAATTTTTTCGGAGCCGTTCTCCTGCTGCCGTTTCAGGAATTTAATAATGCCCTCAAACTTAAACTGATAATAGTCGGTGCCGGGCAGCTTTTTCGAAGGCATGGTTGCCTCCTCCTCCGTACCGTAGAGCAATGCCTGTAGCAGATCGTCGGGGTATTTTTCAAGGGGCGTGGTCAGGCTGAGTTTGTATTTTTTCAGGATGACCTCAATCTCTTTGAAAAACCAGAGTTCCCGGTACTCCCCAAGCGGGGCAATAGCCCCACGGCTCACGCTCAGCTTTTTATCGGGAATAATTGATTCCTCGGTGATTTCTTCCACATTGCCAATACCCTGACAGGTAGGGCACCAGCCATAAGGCGAGTTGAACGAAAACGAGTTGGGCGAAGGTTCGTCGTAGCTGATGCCCGATTCCGGGTCCATCAGGTTCTGCGAGAAATACACCAGTTGGGTCGGTCCGCCGGTGCGGTCGTCGCCGGTACCTACCAGCACCTGCATGGCTCCTTTGCCTTGCTTGAGCGCCGTTTGAACCGATTGGCTCAGCCGAAACCGCGTATTCGATTCATCGGCTGTGTCGCGTTTGGGCACCAGCCGGTCAATCACGATCTCAATATCGTGGATTTTGTACCGGTCGAGCTGCATTTTCGGCACAATTTCCTGCACCACCCCATCGACCCGCACTTTGGTGTAGCCGAGTTTGGCAATCTGCACAAACAGCTCGCGGTAGTGGCCTTTGCGGCCGCGCACCACCGGTGCCAGGAGGGTGAGTTTCTGCCCTTCGTACTGCTCAATGATGGTGTCGATGATCTGATCCTGCGATTGTCGCTCCATTTTGCGGCCCGTCACGTACGAGTACGCATCACCAGCGCGGGCGTACAGGAGCCGCAGGAAGTCGTAAATCTCGGTCGTGGTGCCTACGGTTGAGCGGGGGTTTTTGGAGGTGGTTTTCTGCTCAATGGAGATAACCGGACTCAGCCCATCAATCTTGTCGACATCGGGGCGTTCCATATCCCCGATAAACGAGCGGGCGTATGCCGAAAAGCTCTCCATATACCGGCGCTGCCCCTCGGCATAAATCGTATCGAACGCAAGCGACGATTTGCCGCTGCCGCTAATCCCCGTGACCACCACCAGCTTGTTGCGCGGAATGGTCACGTCGATATTTTTGAGGTTATGTTCGCGGGCTCCGAGCACTTCAATTTGCTCATACCCCGTGAGGGCAATGTCGTTGAGGGCGCCAGAAGGCCCGGAAACCGGACTTGTTTGCGCCGTTAGTACGTTGTTGTCTGTCACGTTGTGTTATGCCCCCGGAGCGGTAGGCTTATTCTAAACAACAACGCAAAACAGGCGGGGGTTGGTTTCCGAAGTGTACAAGCAAATAAGCGGGTGCTTGTGACGTAGGATAAGGCCCCGTAAGATTTGGCTTCTTCGATTTATTGGCGATTAACTCGTAGGCTTATCGGGTACCGGGGCCGACGCGTGAAACTCGGCGTAGATGCGCGCCATGTACGTATCGAGCAGGGCCAGAATCCGCTCCCGGCTTTCGGACTGAACAATGAGCCCCACGTGGTACTCCTTGTCGAGACGCCACCAGATTTCGGGTTCCGTAAAAATGCCTAGGTCGGGCCATTGTTGCCGGGCGAGCGACACAATCAGACCCGCGTAGTTTTGTTGCTCGGCCGGAACCGTGTATGGTTGCCCCAAAGCCACGGCGGTTTCGAGCCGGGCCCACTCTGCCCAGAGGTTAATGCCCGATGAAGCCTCGACCAGTTCGGCAATGTGGGCACCTCCCACCCGCGAGGCTGTTTCGAGAAAGTAAAACTCACCGTCGTGATCGCCTTTGATAAATTCCGAATGCGAGGCACTGTACCGCATCCCGAAAGCCTGCAACACCAGACTGTTGAGGTTGTGCAGAGCGGCCGTATCGGGTGAGTCGAACGGCAAAATCCCCGTGCGAAACACCCCACCCCCGTGCGCTACCTCCATCGGGGTAGCAAGGTAGCCACTCGCCCGCGTAAACACCGGGTGGCTATCCACCGATAACGAGTCAACGTGGAACACCTTGCCCGGCTTGAACTGCTCAATCAGGTAGTTATGGCGGTTATCGCCCAGGCCGTGAATAACCTCCCAGGCTTCATCGAGCGAGTCGACCCGCCGAATGCCGGTTGTGGAGGCTTCGGCGCGGGGTTTGATGAGCCACGGCCCCTCGGTGGTTTGCAGAAACTGCGTAATGGTTTCGTCGTGGAAAAGCGGACTGAACCCCGGCACCCGAATACCCGCTGCCTGCGCCCGCATTCGCATGGCGAGTTTGTCGCGGAAGTAGCGGGCGGTGGTTTGGCCCATGCCGTCGATCCGGAACGTTTCGCGGATAAGCGCCCCTTTTTCCACATCGAAATCGTCCAGCGCTACCACCCGGTCGATTCGGCGGGAGCGCATCGTATGCGATAGGCCCAGGATCATCCGGTCCAGATTCTCGCTGTCATTGCTTTCGGTAGGCAGATAAAACACCTCGTCGATGGCCTCGAACGGCCAGGGTTTATCGGCCAGCTTTTCAACCGTGAGCAGGTACACCGTGTGGCCAAGCTCTTTGCAAGCCCGCATGAAAGCCTCACCTTTGAAAAACGTAGCAATACAGAGAAACGAGAGTGGACGCATAGGATGTAAGGTCGATGTTCACCCTAAACTACAACATGCCGGTTGAATTTGCCAATGGGCCTTACACGGAGGTTTATTTTAGAGCGTTCGTAACCAGTCGATCAACAACCGAATTCCGAAGCCCGTGCCGTTTTTCTGACTGCCAAACTCGGTATCGCCAAAGGCGGTGCCGGCAATGTCGAGGTGGACCCAGGCGGGGTGATTTTCGGTGAATACTTCCAGAAACTTACCCGCCGATATGGCCCCGGCCATGGGTTTGCCACTGAAATTTTTGAGGTCGGCCACGTCGGAGCGGATGTCTTCGGCGTACACGTCCCAGAGCGGCAGTCGCCAGACTCGTTCGCCGGTTTGGGTGGCGGCCCGGCTCAGGGCCTCGGCCAGTTCGTCGTTGTTGGTAAACAGCCCGGCGGCATGGTACCCCAGCGTAGCAATCACGCTGCCAGTGAGCGTGGCCAGGTCAATGAGCACATCGGGGCCGTAATTGCGTACCATGTAGCCCAGGCCATCGGCCAGAATAATGCGGCCTTCGGCGTCGGTATCGATCACCTCAATGGTTTTGCCCAGGTATGAGCCAATCACATCGCCCGGCTTGGTTGCGCTGCCATCGACCATGTTTTCGGTTGAGGGCACAATCCCGATCAGGTGCACCGGCAGTTTGAGTTTAGCAGCTACTTCGAGCGTGCCCAACACGGCCGCAGCCCCGCCCATGTCCGATTTCATCATATGCATGTTGGCCGATGGCTTGATTGAGATACCGCCCGTATCGAACGTGATGCCTTTGCCCACCAGACCTACTTTTTTGGCGTTTGGCGCGTGCTCAGGCTTGTATTCGGCAATGATAAACACCGGCTCGTGATCACTACCCCGATTTACAGCCAACAGCGCCTGTAGCCCCTCCTGTTCGATCTGAGCCTTGTTCAGTACCCGCACCGAATACCCATGCTGCCGGCCCGATGCCACGGCCCAATCGGCGAGGGTTTGGGGTGTTTTGTAGTTAGAAGGCGCGTTCATCAGGTCCATGATTTGCCGCTGGGTGAGAGCAATGGCTTCGGCCCGACGAAGGGCGTCGGCCTGGGTGGTCGGATCGTCGACGAGCAGGCTCAACTGGCCGTTTTCGCTGTAAAAAATAGGGCTTTCCGGTTTATCGGTCTGGTACAGTTTGAGGTCGTACCCGCCCCCGTACGCCCCCAATACGACCCCTTCAATTGCATCGGGCCCATGAAGGCGCAAATCAACGCCTACGTGCTGCGGGAGACGGTTTTTCTGATCGTAAAAAAACTTGCGGAAGGTGCGAAACCACTCATTAATGCCCGGTGTCTTGCCCAACCCAATCAGGTATGTTTTGCGGCCGTTGGGTTGGTAAATAGGCAAAACTTCTTTGGCGTCGGCCTTGAAATCGGCTTCGAGGGTTGATGCCGGTAAACCTACGGTTGGGGCCAGGTTGGACAAGGTATTGACGAGGTGGTCGTTCTGGATAACTGGGATAAGAAGGGTGTCGGACGTGGCCGACTGCGAAAGTGATAGGTGCATGAGAACAGATGGATAAAACGGGGGCTTCAGACAGCCGGTTGCGCATAAAATAACCACTCCAGAGCCGCCGGAAATTCGCGACCCCAGTGTACTTCCTGATGGGTCCCGTCGGGGTCGACGGAGAGGTAAATGTCGATGGGTTGCCCGTTGTAGCACTGTTTCAGCAGGGAATCCTGAAACCGTTGCAGGTTGGGAACCATGTATTTCGACTCGGTTTCGCCCCCGTACACGTAAATGCGCATGGGCGAGGGTGTCTGGAACCGAATGGCGTCGAAGTAGATTTTGGGCGAGATCCAGAGCGAAGGTGAGAACACCATGAGCCGGCCAAACACATGGGGGTGCAGTAGCCCCCCGTAAATGCTGATGAGCCCACCCAACGAGCTGCCGCCGAGGCCGGTGTTCGGGGCATCGGGGAGGGTTCGGTATTGGGCGTCGATGGCGGGTTTAAGCGTTTGGGCAATAAAGGCCAGGTATGCCCGCCCGCGCCCTTGTGCCATCCGGCTTTTGTGAACCGTAAACTCTTCGATGCGCTGTTGGTAGCCGTGGTCGATGGTCACCAGAATGACTTCATGGTGTCGCCGTGCGGCCAGAATCGCCATTTTTTGCTCTACGCCCCACGAGCCGTACCCTTCTCCCTCGCCAATCAGGTTCTGGCCATCGTGGAGGTACAAAACCGGGTATCGTTTGTTGGGATTCTGATGATAGTCGTGGGGGAGGAGCACCCGCACCCGGCGCGAAGCCCCCAGCTGAGGGGCGTAAAAATCGGAACTCAACACCTTCAGATGTGGCACCAGCGCCGGGTTGAACGCTTGCCCCGACAAGCGCCAGTGGGGCGCAAAATCCTGCTGAAACTCGGTGCCTGGACTCAGAACCCGATTGGGGCGGCTTTCGCCCGCACCCGTTAGTTCCACGCTATCCCAGCCGCCCCGCGTGTACTTGTACTCGACAACATCGGGCAGGCGCAGATCAGTCGGGAACGTCAGGGTGTAAGTTCCGGGGGCCGACTGTTGCAGTCGAAACACGTCGAGATCGGGGTGCCAGCCGCAAAAATTGCCCGATACAAAAACCGGCCGGTCGTCGGTAACGGGGGTGTTTAGTTGCAGTTGTAGCGGCATACAGCGTTCATCAAATCCAAAACCAGATGGTACTCGCCCAACACCGTGGCCGGGGGAATGGTTTGTCGAGCACGGAGCCGATTACCCATTCGGCACCCACTCGGTCTGCACGCCGGGTAGCTGACTCAGCCGGTCGAGCACGCTGTTGACCTGCGTTTTGCGCATAGACACTTCCAGCGTGGGTTCGGTATCGAAGGCCTGGCTCAGCACCGTCAGTTGTTGCTCTTTCACGAGCCGCATTACGTTGTTCATCTGCTCAAAGCTAAACCGGATACGGTATTGCTCATCCACCGTCCGGGTTTCGAATCGGGCGTTGGCGAGGGCCTCGACTGTGGCGCTTTTGTAGGCGTTGATGAGCCCCGGTACGCCCAGCAGCGTGCCGCCAAAATAGCGCACCACCACCACCAGTATATTGGTGAACGGTTGGCCCGGTTTGTCGTGGCTGTAAATCGTGTTCAGAATAGGCCGTCCGGCGGTACCGCTCGGTTCGCCATCGTCGTTGACCCGGTAGTGGTCTTTACCCAACCCCAGCCGGTAGGCATAGCAATGGTGAGCCGCCTTGGGGTGTTGCTGGCGGAGGGCTTCGAGCCGTTGTTTGGCGTCGGTTTCCGACCGGATCGGGTAGGCGTAGGCCAGAAAGCGGCTACCCCGGTCACGAAACTGCCCCTCGGCGTGTTCGGAAAGCGTTAAAAAAGTGTCGTCAAAAAGCATTCTACTGACCAAAAGGTGGCCTATTATTCAGATAATAGACAAAATTAAGACTTAATTAAACCATCATTTGGTATTGGCGTTATCATTCGTATATTTGGAATCGTTACCCGTAGAAAATACGGCATAAATACCATACAGGCTACCTTTATTCTTCAGCCTGATAACCCCCCGCCGTACGTACGATCCTGCTTATGTTCAATCGCTGAACGGAGCGCGGCCTCGGCTTGGGCTCCGTTTTGAGAATCCTCTTGACCGTCGCATGAAAGTCTCGCCAACCGAGCCATTCCAGCTTGTTTACTCGTTACTGGAGCATGAGTTTCTGGGCTATCTGATTGAGGCTTTTGTGGTGCAACGCAATGCCAAAGGCGAGCTCACGCTTCAAAATCAAACCCTCTCGACCCAAAACGCGAGTGAGTTTGCCGATGGGCTCGACGAGCGCGACTTTGAACTCATCCGCCTGATCGATGCCATTCAGCAGGATATGGTGGTGAAAAAGTTTAACAGCCGCAAGCTGCCCGCCATCGACTTTTTCCTGAAAGTGTACGATAGCCAGAAAGGGGATAAACTGTTGCAGGAGGCCATTGCTGGTTATCTTGAAAACATAAAGCCGCAGATTCTGGAACGCTTGCACGGAAAGCCCTTCTACATCATGGGTAAAGACGGCAACCCCGCCTGGATGCCTATTGAGTGGCTGACCGAACCGGCCCGGGTACATTTTCATTTTGTACGAAACGAGGATTCAACGCATTATTTCCCCATTATCCGGCAGAACCATCAGCGGGTCGATTTTCAGTTCAAAAACGCTATGATTCTCTGCGACGAGCCTGCCTGGATGCTTGTGGGGCAGTGTTTGTACCATTTTGCGCAGAATGTGGACGGTAAAAAACTCCGTCCCTTTTTGAACAAAAACCATATTGTGGTGCCCCGCAAGGTTGAAGATGAGTACTACCGGCGGTTTGTGGTGCCCCTGATTGCCAATTACGAGGTGTTTGCCAAGGGGTTTGAGATTCGGGCCGAGGTGCTCGATCCGCAGCCGATCCTGACCGTGGCCGAGCACCGCACCACGCCCTCACCAGTATCGTCGGTGGTGGGGAATCAGGCTCGGTATCAAGCCCAAACTACCGTTGAGGCCGCCGATGATGAAGATACTCGTCTGGCGTTCGACCTGTCGTTTCAGTACGGCACGTTCACGTTTCGGTTCGATAGCTTCTCGAGTCAGTCGAACGTAAGTCTGGAAAAAAAGGACGACGACTATATTTTTCACAAAATCCGGCGCGACCTGCGGTTTGAGCGGCAGAAATTCACGTTTCTGCGTGAGCATGGTCTCGATCTGCGGCAGGGTCGATTGTCGTTGCCCAAAGCCGAAGCCTTCGATTGGCTGGCCGAGCAGAGTGCAAGCGTGCAGGAGGCTGGGTTTGTGTTGCGGCAGGATGTAGCCGACCGAAAGCGGTATTTTCTGGGGCGTTCGTCTATTCAGATTACCATTCGGGAAAGCAACGACTGGTTCGATATTCACGCCAATGTGCAATTTGGGCCGTATGAGATTCCGTTTATCAAGCTCCGGTCGCTGATTATGGCGGGCAAGCGGGAGTTTTTGCTACCCAACGGCGAAACGGCCGTGATTCCCGAAGCCTGGTTTACGCGCTACTCCGAGCTGCTCTCGTTTGTGGAAGAACCAGCCGCGCACGGTATCGACCCGCTGACTCGCTCCGAACGGCTAATTCTGCAAAAGCACCATTTGGCACTGGTGCAGCAACTGGATCAGGATAGCCTGGCCGAAACGGTCATCAGTCGGCGGCTGGAAGAACTTCAGAGTTTTGAAGGAATTGAGAGTTCGCCTTTGCCGCAGCATTTCAACGGCATATTGCGGCCCTACCAGAAAGCGGGCTATGATTGGATGAGTTTTTTGCGGCAGTTTCGGTTTGGGGGGTGCCTTGCCGACGACATGGGTCTGGGCAAAACCGTGATGACCTTAGCTATGTTGCAGGCGCAGAAAGAAATGGCGACCGGCGGCAAAGATGCCCGCGATGAGCCCCCAAGCCCCTCGCTGCTGGTAATGCCTACCTCGCTGCTGTACAACTGGGAGCTGGAGGCCCGCAAGTTTACGCCCAACTTACGCGTGATGCTGTACACGGGTACGTACCGCGAAAAAAATACGGCTCAGTTCAATAATTATGACCTGATTCTGACCTCGTACGGCATTGTTCGGATCGACATTGACTTGCTACGGACGTACCGGTTCAATTACGTAATCCTCGACGAATCGCAGGCCATCAAGAACCCGTCGTCGCACATTACGAAAGCCGTGATGAATCTCAGTTCGGCCCACCGGCTGATTCTGACGGGCACTCCGCTCGAAAACAGCACGATGGATTTGTGGAGTCAGATGACGTTTATTAACCCCGGCCTGTTGGGTAGCCAAACGTTTTTCCGAAACGAGTTTCAGATTCCGATTGAGAAGCGGAACGACGAGCAGAAAACCCACAGGCTGTACGGGTTAATCAAGCCGTTTATGCTCCGGCGTAACAAGTCGCAGGTAGCCACTGACCTCCCCGAAAAGGTGGAGAGTGTACTCTATTGCGATATGACCACTGAGCAGGAGCAACAATACGAAGAGGCTAAATCGTATTACCGGAACCTGATTCTGGAGCGTATCGAAGAAGATGGCATGGCCCGCTCGCAAATGGTGGTGTTACAGGGTCTGACCAAACTCCGGCAGATTGCCAACCACCCGCGCATGATTGACGAGAGCTACGAGGGCGACTCCGGCAAGATGGAAGACGTACTCATGCGCATGGAAATTGCCATGGCTGAGGGACACAAGATTTTGGTATTCAGCCAGTTTATAAAGCACCTGAGCGTGATTCGGCAGTACCTGAAAGAGAAGCAGATTCGGTTTGCGTACCTCGACGGATCGACAACTGACCGGCAGGAGCAGGTGCACTTGTTTCAGACCGACGATCAGGTGAAGCTTTTCCTCATCTCGCTCAAGGCGGGCGGGCAGGGCCATAACCTGACCGCGGCCGACTATGTGTTTATTCTGGACCCCTGGTGGAACCCCGCGAGCGAAGCGCAGGCCGTAGACCGGGCGCACCGGATTGGGCAACAAAAAACGGTGTTTACCTACAAGTTCATCACCAAAAACACGGTCGAGGAGAAGATTCTGGCCCTACAACGCTCCAAGCAAAAACTGGCAAGCGAGCTGATTACCACCGAAGAAAGCTTCGTGAAGTCGCTGACCAAGGAAGATGTAATGGCGTTGTTGGAATAAAAAAGTTATTTCAACCACACGCCTTCGCGGTCGGGTTGGCTGAGCACCACTTCTACGTGTTCGGTGAGGGTGGTGGAGAGTTCGTATCCTTTGTAGTCGGCGGCTACAGGGTAGCGCGGGTGGTTGCGGTCAACGAGCACGGCCACCTGCAATTTTCGCACCAGCACGCTCAAAAAAGGCTGCAAACAGAACGCCAGCGTGCGGCCCGTGTAGAGCACATCGTCGAGCAAAATCACGACTTTATCGGTCAGGTCAACATCCGCCCCGGTCAGGCTAATGGCGGGTTGGGTGGTCTGCGATTTGTCGAGGTTCACTTTGAGCAGCGTAACCGAGAACGGGGCTATCTGGCGTAATTCGCCCAGAAGCCGCTCGGCAAACACGTACCCCTCGCCCGCAACACCGGCCAATACGACAGCTGGTTCGTCGAAGTTGTTTTCGTAAATCTGAAAGGCAATCCGCCGAATCTTTTGCCGAAGCTGCTCGGCGGACAAAATAGGCTGCGATGACATGCTGGAGAATATTGAGCCAAAACGCAAAAGTCGCTACTTTTTAAGAGGAATGGCACGCCTTTTGGCACAATTTTCGCCCAAGGCTGAGCAAATTGTCCTCTCCACATGAAAGCCACCCGAGCTATATTGTTAAGTTTTTGTTGTTGCTGGTTAGCCGTTAGTCAGGCGGCCCCCGTTGGGGTGGCCCCTACCGGTGACACCCCTATTGGTGCCTTGCCAATACGGATTTCCTCGACTTACCTGAAAACGCTGACCCCAACGGCCGGCGACGCGATTCTGTCGTCGTTTCGGACGGGTAGCGCCCAAAGTTTGGCCCTTTATTTCAACAAGCAGATTGAGTTGGTGATTGATACCGAAGCGGTTGATTTTCACGAGTTGCGGGCCAAACACGCTGAGCTGATTCTGGCTACCTTTTTTCGAAAACACCCACCTAAAGATTTTCAGTACGTGTACCAGGGCGGTTCGGCCCGGTCGCGCTACATCACGGGGGTGTATCAGACTGGTGGTCAACGATTTTCGGTGTACCTACTTATGCGGCAAGATGCGCAGCATCATCTGGTGATCGATACCCTGCATTTACGAAAAAGTTGAACAAAGAGGCCGGTTGGGTGTGTTGCCACCTACAAACGCACGACTCAACCGGCTTTATGTCATTCCTGTTTTCTCCGCTTACACTCCGGGGCCTGACCCTGAAAAACCGCATTGTTGTTTCGCCCATGTGCCAGTATTCGAGCCTCGACGGCTTTGTGAACGACTGGCATCTGGTACACCTGGGTAGCCGCGCCGTGGGCGGGGCCGGGCTGGTTATTACCGAAGCTGCGGCTGTCTCGCCCGAAGGGCGGATTACCCCGCACGACATGGGCCTCTGGACCGACGATCACATAGCCGGTCTCAAACGGATTGTCGATTTTATGGCCGCGCAGGGTAGTGTGGCGGGCATTCAGCTGGCCCATGCGGGTCGGAAGGCGAGCCATACCCGCCCCTGGGAGGGTAGTCAGGGTATATTCCCCGATGACCCCGAAGGTTGGCAAACCGTGGCTCCCAGCCCGATTCCGTTTGTCGAAGAGGGCCCCGTGCCCACCACGCTCGATGCGGCCGGTATTGCCAAAATCCGGGCCGATTTTACGGCGGCTGCCGACCGGGCATTGCAAGCGGGTTTCAAGGTGGTAGAGGTTCATGCCGCGCATGGCTACCTGCTCCACGAGTTTCTGTCGCCCCTGAGCAACCAACGTACCGATACCTACGGGGGCTCGCTCGAAAACCGGGCCCGGCTGGTGCGCGAGATTGTGCAGGATGTGCGGGCCAGATGGCCCGAGGATCTGCCCCTGTTTGTACGGATTTCGGCAACCGACTGGACCGAAGGCGGCTGGACGCCCGACGATTCGGTGCAGCTGGCCCACTGGCTCAAGGAAGACGGTGCCGACCTGATCGACTGCTCATCGGGTGGCAATGTACCCCGGGCTTCTATTCCGCTGCAACCGGGCTATCAGGTGCCTTTTGCTGCCCGCATTAAGGCAGAAACCAGTTTGCCAACCGGTGCTGTGGGCCTGATTACAAGCCCCGAACAAGCCGAAGCTATTTTGGCCGACGGTCAGGCCGATCTGATTTTACTTGCCCGCGAGTTTCTGCGCGATCCGTATTTTCCATTGCACGCTGCCCGCCAACTGGGCGATGAGATTACGTGGCCGGTGCAGTACGAGCGGGCCCGGCGCTAACAAGTCGCGCGGCATTAAAACTGGGTCGCTACTTTTTTAACGGTCTGCCTCTGTCCTTTAGGTGGGTCAGTGCAGTGTTCCTATTTTATCATCGCTTATCTTTGTGCCTTCATTTTTAGGCAACATGACGATTAAAACGAAACGATACGCCATTGATCAGAAAACGTACATCAACGTGGCTCTGAAACAATGGCTTCGCGACAACTGGAAGTACATTTTTATTCCCATCGCCTTTATTTTTCTGAATGCCGTTCTGGGCATCACGGGTATCTATCCGAACATCTGGATCTACGTGACGATCTTCCTGCTGACCATTCTGTACGTTCTGTTCTGGGCGGTGCAGATCACCGGTATTTCGCAGATGGAACAAAGCAAGCCGCTGTTCGAAAAGTACGTTTACGAAATCGACAGCCGCCAGATTCTGATGCGTATCAACGCCAAAGAAGGGGGCTTGCTCAAGTGGGAGCAGATTAAGGCCGTGGAGAAAAATAAGAATGCGTACATTTTTTACCTGAACAGCGAAGACGCCCTCCGCAACGTAAAAGCTAACTGGTTTGCCAAGTTTGTTACGCGTGGCCTGTCGAAAGCGCAGTTCCTGTACCTGCCGTTCAACATTTTCACCAGCGACCATGATGTGCGGTTTCTGGAAACGATTCTGAAGCGCAAGTCGCTGTTGCTCGAACCGGGCAACTAAACCTCCCTATTTATGGCCGAAAGCCCAGCTTGAAAAAGCTGGGCTTTTTGCTATTTTTACCGATAACCTCTCTCTAATCGGGGGTAAACCCGTCTCTCCATTTCTGTATGCACTTCTCACTTCGCGGTTGGTTTACGGCTCTTTGTCTGGTAGGCGCACTGACCACACAGGCGCAGGTAGCCCCGCCCAAACAAATTACCTTAGACGACATTTGGGGGCAAAATGCTGGTACGTTTACGCCCCGCACCGTGCAGGGTGTAAACTGGATGAAAGCCGGGGGCTTTTATACCACCCTCGCCAACGACCGGATTGTGAAGTACTCCATCACTGACGGTAAAGCCGTAGATACCCTGTTCGATGCTCGTACGACGCGGGCAGGCGGGCAGGTACTGTCGCTGGATGACTACCAACTCAGCGCCGATGAGCAAAAGCTGCTGCTGACTACAGCCGAGGAGCCGATCTACCGGCGGTCGAGCCGGGCCACTTTCTATGTGTATGACCTCAGCACACGGCAGTTGCGGCTGTTAAGTCAGGGCGATAAGCAACAATATGCCACGTTCTCGCCCGACGGCCGTAAAGTGGCTTTTGTGCGCGATAATAATCTGTTTACGGTCGAGCTGGCAATGATGGCCGAAAAGCAGCTGACCACCGACGGTAAGCGCAACGAAATTATCAACGGCGGGGCCGATTGGGTGTACGAAGAAGAATTTAGCATGGCCCGGGCATTTGAGTGGTCGCCGGATAGCCGTCGGCTGGCGTTTATCCGGTTCGATGAGCGCGAGGTGCCTGAGTACAATATGCAGGTTTGGGGTGAGTTGTACCCGGCTGATTATAAGTTTAAATACCCCAAAGCCGGCGACAACAACTCGCAGGTGAGCGTGTGGGTGGCCGACGCAGCGACCGGGCAGAAACTCCGAATGGAAACCGGCTCTCCTGCCGAAACCGATGTATACCTGCCCCGGATTCAGTGGACCCGCAACCCGAATCTGTTGTCGATCCGGCGGCTCAACCGGCTTCAGACGCAGCTCGACCTGTTGCACGCGGATGCTACAACGGGTAAGTCGGTAGTGATTCTGACCGAAACGCCGGTTAATACGCTCGGTGGGCAGCCGTCGTACGTGGATCTTGAATTTACCGACGACCTCACGTATCTGGCCGACGGGCAAACGTTTATCTGGACGAGTGAGCGTAGTGGTTTTAAGCATGTGTACCGCTACGATATGACCGGGCGGTTACTCGGCCCTGTTACGGCCGGTAACTACGAAGTGCTGGCCCTGCTGGGTGTCGATGAGAAAAAACAGGTGGCTTATTACCTCTCGGCGGAGGTGTCGCCGTTGGAAAAACACCTGTACAAAATCGGGCTCGATGGCAAGAATAAGCAACGCCTGACTATGAGCCGGGGGAGCCACTCGGCCAATTTTAGCCCCGATTTTGCGTATTACCTGCTCTCACACACAACGGCCAATACGCCCCTGACCGTGAGCTTGTTTCGGGCCGGAGCTCCCGACGCTAAACCCCTTCGTGTGCTCGAAACCAATGAGAATCTGCGCCGTCGGCTCAACCTGTACCCCCTGTCGGCCAAGCGGTTTTTCACGGTGCCTATCCCGACGGGTGAGCGGCTCAATGCGTGGATGATTCGGCCGACCAACTTCGACAGCACAAAGCGGCACCCGGTGCTCATGTTTGTGTATGGCGGACCGGGTTCGCAAACGGTTAAAAACGAGTGGGACAGCCGCGATTACTTCTGGTATCAAATGCTCGCCCAGAAGGGCTACATCATTGTGTCGGTTGATAACCGGGGCACCGGGGCGCGGGGCAACGCGTTTCGGACAGTCACGTATGGGCAGTTGGGTAAAATAGAAACGCAGGACCAGATCAGCGCGGCCAAATACCTCAAAGCCTTACCTTACGTGGACCCGGCGCGGGTAGGAATCTGGGGCTGGAGCTACGGCGGTTACATGACGTCGCTCTGTATGACGCTCGGGGCCGATGTGTTCAAAACGGGTATTGCTGTGGCCCCCGTGACCAACTGGCGTTTTTACGATACCATTTATACCGAACGCTACCTCAAACGGCCGCAGGATAACCCGCAGGGGTACGACGAAAACTCGCCCGTGACCCACGCCGATAAGCTAAAAGGGAATTTCCTGCTTATTCACGGCACTGGCGACGATAACGTTCATTTCCAGAACTCCGTTGAGTTTGTCAACGCGCTGGTAGCGGCTGGTAAGCCATTCCGGTCGTTTTATTACCCCAACCGCAACCACGGCATTTACGGCGGCAATACCCGCCAACATCTCTACCAGATGCTGACCGATTTTATTCTGGAGAAGTTATAAAGGGAGGAGTGAGGAGATTGGAGTGAGAACGCTCCACAAGTGTAGGCTGGCGCAAGCATTCTCACTCTTATCTCCTCACTCCTTTTTTGTATCTTTGATAAAAGGATAGACAGTTATGCAGGTAATATAAAGGAGGTTTTGGGGTTGTAGGTCGCAAACCTCCACTATCCTTTCTCTCCCTTTAATTTGTTAGAATAGCCAGCCAGGTTGTTACGCCTTCAACATAATTGCCCAGCCGTAGGTTTTCGTTGGCGGCATGTTGGTTATTGTCCAGATTGACCATCGGGACGTGAATGGCCGGGATGCCGAGCGTCCGAAGAAACGGAACAATAGGCACCGAACCACCTGTCATTCGAATTTTGACCGGCTCGCGCCCGAAGGCCCGTACCATCGCCCGCGTGAGCCAAACATCCTCTGGAATCCCAATTTCGGTCCGAAACGGCAACATCTCACCGCTGCTCTGTAGCTGAATCAGTTTGGGGTACTGCATCCGTTCGGCTTCGGTGGGTTCACGGTCCAGAATCGTGTACCCTTTGCTTTGGATGTACTGGCGCACCAGGCCAATCAGTCGCGCCGGGTCCGACTCGGGCACCAATCGTAGGTCCAGCTCGGCAACCGCCCGGTCGGGAATCACCGTACCGGCCTGCTTCCCCACATAGGCACTCTGTAAACCCCGAATATTGAGCGATGGGTACTGAATGGCTTCCTGATAGTTACGGCCCACCCGGTCGGGGGCGGCAATGCCAATGGTTTTATCAATCTGAGCGGGGTCGTCGGGTACGGCCGCCAGCAATTTAGCCGCCGACTCGTCGATGGTGATGCCATCGTAATACCCCGGAATAGTCACCCGACCGTCTTCATCTTTCATGCCCGCCAGCAGTTGGGCCATGCGCAGGGCTGGGTTAGGGGCGTAATTTCCGTAATGCCCGCTATGCTGAGGCCCGCGTGGCCCGTAGGTAGTGAGTGTAACGGTGGCGATGCCCCGGCAACCGTAAATCAGGGTAGGCAGGTTCGAGAGGTGACGTCCGCCGTCCATCACCAGCAGCAAGTCGGCCGCGAGCTTGTCTTTATTAGCCTGAACCGTTTGGGCCAGGTGTGGAGAGCCAATCTCTTCCTCACTGTCCAGAATCACCTTCAGGTTGTACCGTTGAGGTATTTTTTCTTTTTCCAGCGCGGTCAAAGCTGCCAGCAACATGGCAATGGGGCCTTTATCGTCGGACGAAGACCGGCCAAAAATGCGCCAGTCTGGTGAAGTGTTCTCGGTCTGAAGGCGTGCCCAGTCGAGCGGGGTCCAGCTACCGTCGGGGTTACGTTGTTTCAGCACCGGCTCGTAAGGGTCGGGTTGCTGCCATTGGGCGGGCACAACCGGTTGTCCGTCGAAGTGCATGTACAGCAGCAGGGTTTTGGGTTGCCCGGTTTGCGCCTTTACCGGCGTGGCAAGAGGCTTTTCGGCTAGAATCAACGGGTTTGATGGGGTGTTTAGCAACGATACCCGAAAGCCCCGTTGCTCGAAAGCCTGCCGTAACCAGTCGATGTTGGGCTGCATCTGCCCATCCATGTGCGCATTGTTCGGGATACGCAACAGTGCCTGCAAATCAGCGTACGACTGACGAATGTGCTTTTGGGTAATAGCCTGCAACTGGCTTGTGGTTGGGGCCTGGGCCCGCACCGACAAAGCCACCAGGGTAGTCAGTACAAGTAGTGCGTGTTTCATGACGGAAATTACGAACCGTTCGCCGAATTTTGCTCTATGCGCATTCGCTCAACGCTTCATCACGGCCCTGTCGAGGGGTATCAGTTTGGCTATTCTCCGGTCCGATTTGTTAAGCCGTTTCCGGTATGGTGTTATTTTCTGCACGATACCCTGATTGATACCGGACAACGGCACTGCCAGGCCAATGTACTGGCTACCTTCCGGCCAAAGCCTATCCGGCAGATTATTCTAACCCATTTTCACGAAGATCATTCGGGTAATGTGGCCGCTTTGGCGCGTGCCCATCAAGCCCCGGTTGTTACCGGCACCCTCACTGCCGACCGCATTCGGGCATCGTTTCCGTTGCTGGCTTACGAAACGTTCTGGTTTGGCGCTATTGACCCCTGTTCGGCCGAAGTAGGGGTTACGGTACAACCCTTCCCAGAGGTTATTTCGGTTGGACCTTACCAACTGCAGCCAATCCTGACACCCGGGCATTCCGACGATCACCATGTGTTGCTCGAACCTAACGAAGGCTGGTTGTTTGCCGGCGATTTTTACGTGGGCAAGCTTAAAATCTTCCGGCGGGGCGAAAACATTCACCAAATGATCGAATCGACCCGGCGGGTGTTGCAGTACGATTTCGATACGGTGTTTTGCGGACATAACCCGGTTCTGAAACACGGTAAAACGGCAGTTCGGCAAAAACTTCAATACCTCGAAGACATAGTAGGGCGGGTGCGGCAGGCATATGACCGGGGCGTGCGCGGACAGGCACTCGTGAAGGTAGCGGGCCTGCGCGAACAATGGGCTGTGAAGCTATTCACCCAGAACGACGTGGGGGCCGATTACATCGTTCGGTCGGTGCTGGAGGGTAACGGTCAGGTAGACTTACCGGCAGGTAGGACCGCTTAATCGGTAAAACAGAGCGCGATTAACAAAGGAAACAGTAGTAGGTTATACCTATACGTTAACTAATCTTCTGTTACCCTGGCTTGTTTAGCGGCCTCCTGCTGAATGTCCTCTTAATCGATTACCGCTCATGAAGATCCCGGAATACTTAGGCTCTAATTCTGCCAGCGAACTCGTCGAACGTGGCGAGTCTAAACTGGTTAATCCCGTTGTACCTGCTGCTATCCCCCCCAAAGTTCAGAAGCAGGCTTTAATCTGTTTCTCCCATTTGCGTTGGAATTTCGTGTATCAGCGGCCGCAGCATATCATGAGTCGGGCGAGTAAAGATTTCAACGTTTACTTTATTGAAGAGCCAATCTGGGGTGACGAGCTACGTATCTCGGTGTGCAAGCAAGCCGACGATTTACAGATTGTGGTACCGCATTTGCCGCATGGCCTCACGCACGATGAGGTGATCCGGTACCAGCGGCAGTTGGTTGATGAACTGATTGAACGCGAAAAACTGACCGACTATGTGGCCTGGTACTACACACCCATGGCCTTGAATTTTACCGATCATCTGCGCCCCAGCCTAACCGTGTACGACTGCATGGACGAGCTGTCGGCGTTTTTGGGCGCCCCCCGCGAGTTGCTCGATAAAGAAAAGGAATTGCTTACGCAGGCGGGGCTTGTGTTTACGGGTGGCCATAGCCTGTACGAAGCCAAGCGTGACCGACACGAGGCCGTGTATGCGTTTCCGAGTAGTATTGATCATACGCACTTCTCAGCGGCCCGCGCCAAACAACCCGACCCCGACGATCAGCGGTCAATCGGGCACCCGCGCATCGGGTTTAGTGGCGTTATCGACGAGCGGTTCGACCGGGAGTTGATTGCCGAAGTGGCCCGCCGTCGGCCGCAGTGGCAGTTTGTGATGTTGGGGCCAGTCGTTAAAATAGACCCGGCCAGTTTGCCGCAAGGCGCCAATATCCATTATCTCGGCATGAAAGATTACAAACAGCTGCCGAACTACTTCAGCAACTGGGATGTGGCCATCTTGCCTTTTGCTCTGAATGAGTCGACCCGGTTTATTAGCCCTACCAAAACGCCGGAATATTTATCGGCGGGTTTGCCGGTGGTATCGACCCCAATTCGCGACGTGATTCGAACCTATGGAGCCCCCGGCTTTGCGCAGATTGCCGACACGGCCGAGGCTTTCGAGAAGGCAATTGAGCGGGCTCTCAACGGTCATCATCCGACCGATTGGTCTGGTATTGACGATTTACTGGCCGAAAGCTCATGGAACAAAACCTGGGACGAAATGTGCCGATATATTAAAGCGCGGGTACAGATACCATTTGAGCAATAAGGGTATCTGTTGCGTTATTTTGTGGCCCATTGATGGCGTGAGGAAAGACTGATAATCAGGGCTTCCGGTACGCGTTCGATGGGCCATATTTTCATTTTGGCCTAAAACGGGTTAAACTTTGCTTAAACAAGCCTATTAGCGGAATAGAGTGTAGTTGGCTTCCCTTGTTTATTACCAACTTTGCATGGAACTACCCCTATGGAGTAGGCGCTGTAGCTTGTTATGAAAAATCCCTATGTTTCGTTGTTGCGTACGGCGTGGCAGTATGCCCGGCAACAAAAACGCCGGTATGTACTGGTGTACGCTTTGTTTTTGTGCGCCAACGTGATTGGGGCGCTTCATCCGTTACTGTTTGGCTGGTTTATCAATCAGATTCAGGCGCACAATGCATCGGTTCTGACGGTCTGCGGCTGGTATCTGGGTGGTTTTATGACCCTCAAACTGGCCGAGTGGGCGTTTCACGGTCCGGCCCGTATTCTGGAGCGCGAGGTAGCGTTTCATGTAAGCCAGAATTTCCTCGAAGAGCTGTATCATCAGACCTTGCATTTGCCCGTTCGCTGGCACAAAGAGCACCACAGTGGGGCTACCATCAACCGAATTCGGAAAGCTTACGATGCCCTAAAACTCTTTTTTCAGAGTGGGTTTACGTATTTGCATACCCTGCTCAAATGTGTGTTTTCGTTTAGTGCCATGCTTTATTTCTCGCCCGCTTTTGGGTTGGTAGGGGTGGCCCTGGGGGTACTCACTGTTTGGGTAATCATGACGTTCGATAAGCCGTTTATCCGAACGCTGGAAGAAACCAACGAGCGCGAGCACATCGTGGCATCGACTCTCTTCGATAGCCTGTCGAACATTATTACAGTGATTACGCTGCGGCTTGAAAAGCAAATGCAGGGTAGCCTGATGGGTAAAGTGCTGGATACGTTCGGGCCTTTTCGGCAGAATATCCGCATTAACGAATGGAAGTGGTTTGTGGCCAGTATGCTGGTGGCCACTATTTACGCTGTCATTACGATGGGGTACGTTTGGCAAAATTATACCCCTGGCACGGTGTTCTACGTGGGCGGATTGGTGGCCCTGATTGGCTACGTCAACAATTTCACGAGCGTGTTTGTCGATGTGGCCTGGCAATACACCCAGATTGTACAGTACAACACCGATGTAGAAACAGCCAAAGGGATAAGCGAAGCCTTTGGGCGGAACGAGCGGCCCGAGCCCGTTGCCGAACTCCCGGATAACTGGCAAACGATTGACATCAGCGGCCTCAATTTTTCGCACAGCTTCGTGCCGGGGCTGGTGCGCCGGCGGGCTGGTTTGCAGGATGTGGCCATTCATATCGAGCGTGGCCGTCGGGTGGCGCTGATTGGCGAAAGTGGTAGCGGCAAAAGTACCCTGCTAACCCTGTTGCGTGGGCTGTATGCTCCCGACCCGACGGTGCGCGTGCTGGTTGATGGTGAGCAGCAGGCGGGTCTGGATCTGATTGCCAATACCGTGACCTTGTTTCCGCAGGAGCCCGAAATTTTTGAGAATACGGTGGCTTACAATATCACGCTTGGGTTGCCTTTTAGTGAGGCCGACGTGTTGGCCGCCTGCGAGTCGGCGCGGTTTGCCGAAATTGTAGGCATGTTGCCACAGGGCCTGCAAACGTTTATTCAGGAAAAGGGCGTGAACCTGTCGGGCGGGCAAAAACAACGGCTGGCCCTGGCGCGCGGGGTATTAGCCGCCCGGAGTAGCGACATTGTGCTGCTCGACGAGCCAACGAGCAGTGTAGACCCCAAAACCGAGTTCGATATTTACCACAAACTGCTGGAAGAATTTTCGGATAAAGCCGTGGTCTCGACCCTGCACCGGCTGCATCTGCTCCCGATGTTCGATTACATCTACGTTATGCGCAATGGGCACGTGGTTGATGAGGGTACGTTTATGTATCTGCGCCAGCATAGCCCCATCTTTAGCGAAATGTGGCGGCATCAGCAGGAGCGCACCGAACTGGCCGAAGCGGCCTGATGTATGACCAACCCGTAAAATTTTTGTATTTTGCTCCGCACCTTCATCTCAGTAACATGATTCAAAACGTACTGGTGGTAGGCATGGGCAAAGTCGGATCGCTGGTTGGCGTGCTCTTGGGCCGCCGATTCAGCGTTACGGGCTTAGACAAACAAAAACCCGCCTACGCTAACCTTCCCTTCCCCACACTCGAAGCCGACATTACCGATGTCGATGCGTTCGGAAACATTCTTCAGGGCTTCGACGCCGTTGTGTCGTGCCTGCCTTACTCGCTCAATTTGCCGATTGCGCAGGCAGCTCACCGGCTGGGCGTTCATTATTTCGACCTGACCGAGGACGTACCCACTACTACCGCGATTCGGCAAATGGCCGAAACAAGTACGGCTGTTATGGCCCCACAGTGTGGTTTGGCACCGGGCTACATTGGCATTATCGGGGCCGATTTGAGCCGCCGGTTCGACCGGCTCCGCGACATTGAATTGCGGGTGGGTGCTCTGCCGCAAAACCCCAATGGGTTGCTTGGGTACTCATTTACCTGGTCGCCGGCCGGGGTTATCAACGAGTATATTAACGACTGCGAGGTAATTCACAACGGGGTTCGTAAGTGGGTACCGGCACTGGAAGGTCTCGAAGTAATCAACTTCAACGGTATGGAAATGGAAGCCTTCTCGACTTCTGGCGGCCTGGGCACCATGTGCGAAACCTATGCCGGACAGGTTGACACGCTCAACTACAAAACCATGCGCTATCCCGGCCACTGCCGCCTGATGCGCTTTTTGTTGTATGAACTGATTCTGAAAGACAAACGTGAGTTGGTTGAGCAGATTCTGACCGAAGCCAAGCCGCCCGTGCAGGACGATGTGGTGTACGTATACGCCGTAGTAGAAGGCTGGAAAGATGGCCACCTGAAGCGCGAGGAATTCAGCCATGCGTATTACCCCATCACGGTGGAAGGGCAGCGTTGGCGGGCTATCTCGTGGACAACGGCCGCTTCGGTAGCAGCCGTGGTTGAGATGGTGGCCGACGGTACGTTGCCGCAGCAGGGCTTCATTAAGCAGGAGGATATTTCGCTTGACGGCCTTTTGCACACACTCAATGGGGGCTTGTTCGAAGCGGCTCATAAGCCGCAGGGTGTAGCCTTGTAAAAGGCCAAAATGGGCATTATTGCAAAAGCCGCTCCAGTGGAGCGGCTTTTTGCGTGCGTTCCAAATGAATGCCCGATGTCGATGAAACGGCTCTGCAACGGTATATTGGGCCTTCGATACTCTTTTCTGCCTAATACTTACTTTTAGACCGCTTCATGCAACCAGCTTCACCGGGCAATTTTCGTTGGCGCATCGTTACGCTCTTATTTATTGCAACAACGATTAATTACATCGACCGGCAAGTGCTTTCGTTCACGATGACCGACGAGCTTTTTCGCAAGGAAATGCTCGGTCTGGGCCCCGATGAAATGTTGACACCCGGCGCCATCGACCGGTTCAAAATCAGTTATGGCGATGTAGATGCCGCTTTTAAGTTCGCCTACGCCATTGGGTTTATCGTGATCGGCTGGCTTATCGACAAGATTGGTACAAAGCGTGGGTTTTCGCTGGGTATCATCATCTGGAGCATTGCCGGGGTTATGACTGGCTTTGTAAGTTCGGTGCGGGGCCTCATTAGTGTGCGTGCGTTGCTGGGTCTGGGCGAAGCAGCTAATTTCCCCTCCTCGGTCAAAACGGTGTCCGAATGGTTTCCGCGTCGGGAGCGGTCGTTTGCTAACGGTCTTTTCAATGCTGGCTCCAACGTAGGCATTATTCTGACGGCCTTGTTGGTCCCGTACCTGATTACGAACTACGGTTGGCGTAGCTCGTTTTTCGTGACGGGTATTCTGGGTTTTTTTCTATTTGGATTCTGGTGGTTTACCTATTCTAAACCCGAACGAAACCCCAAACTCAGCCGCGAAGAGCTGGCCTACATTCAAAGCGATGCCACCGAAGAGGCCACGCTGAAAGTATCGTGGGGGAAACTGCTGACCTTCAAACAGACCTGGGCGTTTGCGGTAGGTAAGTTCATGGCCGACCCAATCTGGTGGTTTTACATGAGCTGGCTCCCCGATTTTTTCAATTCCAATGCGGCCTTAGACCACAAACTGGATCTGAAATCATTCGGGATACCGTTTCTGATTATCTACGTCGTGTCAGATGCCGGTAGTGTGTTTTTTGGCTGGCTCGCTACGCAGTTGATGAACCGGGGTTGGTCGGCTAACCACGCTCGCAAAACCACGATGCTTATTTGCGCTCTGTGCGTCGTACCCATTTTTGCGGCCGCCCAAACCAACAGCCTGACCGTTGCTATCGGCTTGATTGCCCTCGCAACGGCCGCGCATCAGGGCTGGGCAGCCATTATGTACACGTTTGCGTCCGACTTGTTTCCGCGTTCGGTGGTTGCTTCTGTAACCGGTATCGGCGGCATGTTTGGTGCAATTGGTGGTATTCTGCTGGCGTTTTTGGCGGGGCGTATCATTACCAATTTTGGCTACCTGCCCATGTTCATTATTGCCAGTTGTGCCTACTTGGTAGCTCTGGTGATTATTCATCTGATTCTGCCCCGGCTTGAACCTGTTCGGGCCGAGGAGATTGAAGAAGTACTGGTGTAGGCAAACCGATAAATTTTGTGAGAGAGGGCTGGGTACCCCCAACCTGTACCCATCAAGTGTTGTTTACTGATTACCGATAACTTTTACCCGTATTATGCCAGCATTGAATCGCAGCACGTACAACGCAAACACGTACCCCGAACGTGTACTGCAGTTTGGGACCGGTGTTTTGTTACGTGCGTTGCCTGATTTTTACATCGATAAAGCCAATAAACAAGGCATTTTTGAAGGCTCAATTGCCATTGTAAAGTCGACCGACGGAAAAACGGATGGCTTTGCCGCGCAGGATAACCTGTACACGGTAGCGGTTCGGGGTATTCAGCAGGGGCAGTCTGTCGAAGAAATTACCACGGTTACGGCGGTAAGCCGGGTATTGTCGGCGCAGTCGGAGTGGAAAGACATTCTGCAGATTGCCAAAAGTCCCACGCTTCAGGTAATTATCTCGAACACAACGGAAGTAGGGCTGACCTACGTAGAAGAGAGCATTTTTCAGAACCCGCCGAAGTCATTCCCAGCTAAGCTGACGGCATTTCTGTACGAGCGTTTTAAAGACGTGGGTGGTTCACGTAACCGGGGGCTGGTGGTGATTCCGACAGAGCTGGTCACTGATAACGGACTTAAGCTCCGCGAAATGGTGGAGAAACTGGCCCGGTACAATGAGTTAGGCAAACTGTTCTCAAAATGGCTCAAGTTTCACGTTCGATTCTGCAACTCGCTGGTCGACCGGATTGTGCCCGGCAAACCTGACGCCGAAACCCGGCAGTACTTGTCGGAGCAGACCGGCTACGAAGACGATCTGCTAACCGTAGCCGAGCCATACAACCTGTGGGCCATTGAAGGCGACGAGCGGGTACGCGAAATCCTATCGTTCGCTCAGGTTAACCCCGGCGTTATTATCGACGAAGACATTACGTTCTACCGCGAGCGTAAACTCCGCCTGCTCAACGGTACCCACTCGTTTACAACGCCCATCTGTTACCTGATGGGTAATGAGACGGTAAGCGAAAACATGCAGAATGCACTCACGGGGCAGTTTATTGAGCGCCTGATGCTCGACGAAATCGTACCGACCGTGCCACAGGGCATGGGAGAGAATATGGGCCCTGATGCCGTACTGCAATTCGGCAAAGACGTGATTGACCGGTTCAGTAACCCCTATATCGAACATTTACTCCTGAATATTACTCTGCACCAAACGGCCAAAATGCAGGCGCGTAATGTGGCTACTATCGGGCGTTACTACGAGAAGTTCAATACGGTGCCTAAGCTGATGGCAACGGGCTTTGCCGGCTATCTGCTCTTCATGAAACCCACTCAGAAAACCGATGAGGGTTACGTGGCCGAAGCTACCGTAAACGGTGGCATACTAACTTACCCGCTGCGCGATGACAAGGCTGCGTATTTTGACGAACACTGGCGCAATGTGGAGGCCGACTCAGCGGTTTCGGTGCGGCAATTCGTCGATACTGTCCTAAGCGATAAAGCCCTCTGGGAGGTTGATCTGACCCAATGGCCGGGCTTTGCCGAAGCGGTAAGCAGCCTACTGCATCAAATGCTGGCAGAAGGCGTCGAGACTACTCTGGCACAACAACTTAAGTAAACCGAAGCCACCTCTCTGATGAGGTGGCTTTTTTATTTAATACCGTAAATAAATTAACCCATATGGCGCTTGTGGAAATGTGGATAACTCGCTAAATTGCTACAAAACAGAGGAGATATAAACGAGATATGGGCAGGAAAGTATTAATCTTAAACCAAGATTACAGCGCACTGAGCATCTGTTCCGTTCCAAAGGCATTTTTGCTCGTCTACCTTAACAAAGCCGAACTGGTTGCCGAATCGGACTTGTACAAGCTTCACACCGTACGAGACGAATTCCCGATGCCAACGGTTATCCGACTCCACCGGTACATTAATCTGCCCTACAAAGGGGTCATGCTAACCCGTCAGAATATCTTCAAGCGCGACGGGCACCGGTGTCAGTACTGTGGCACGCACGAAGACCTGACCCTTGACCACGTGCAGCCCAAGTCGCGCGGGGGTAAAACCAACTGGGACAATCTGGCAACAGCTTGTAAACGGTGTAATTCGCGCAAAGGCGACTACACCCCCGAAGAGGCCAACATGAAGCTACGGCAACGTCCCTTTAAGCCTTCTTTCCTGATGTTTCTCCGCGACTTTTCGGGAACCGTTGATGCCAGCTGGATGCCCTTTCTGGTCAGCAAACGGGAACGGATTTATGATTGATACCAACTGGTTAACAGGTTCCTGACGGAGCCAACCCAGCCGCCCGGTCAGCCAACCCTGTCCGGGCGGTTTGTTGTCGGGCTGGTTCGTGACTCAAAACACACAAAATCAAACAGTTTTTGCGTGGCCGAAACTTTTGTCCGATATATTTTGATTACCTTTGCAGTCCTTTTTAAAAACTAAGTCAAACTAAAAATCTATCCGCCATTTGGCCCACGGGTAGATGTATTGAGCGGGTCAAGCAACTAAATTTTTATGAGCAAAACGCAGCAACGCGAACTGCCTGCATTTGATTGGGATCTTGCAGACAACAGAGGATTCGGTAGCGGGTACACGGCTGAAGAACGCAGCCGGATGGAAGAACTCTACGGCAACACACTGTCGCAGGTGAACGAGAAAGAGGTTGTGACGGGTACCGTGGTTGGTATTACCGACCGCGAGATTATCCTGAACATCGGATTTAAGTCGGATGGGTTGGTACCTGCTTCAGAATTCCGGGATATGCCAGATCTGAAGATGGGTGATGAAATAGAAGTGTACGTTGAGAATCAGGAAGACCCCAATGGTCAGCTGGTTCTGTCGCGCAAGAAGGCGAAAGTCATTACGGCATGGCAGAAAATCCAGCGGGCTCTGGACGAAGACCTCGTTATCGATGGCTTCGTGAAGCGCCGGACTAAGGGTGGTCTGATCGTTGATATTTACAGCATTGAAGCGTTCTTGCCAGGTTCGCAGATCGACGTGAAGCCGATCCGTGACTTCGACGTATTCGTTGGCAAGAAAATGGAGGTTAAAGTTGTTAAGATCAACTATGCGAACGACAACGTGGTTGTATCGCACAAAGTACTGATCGAGAAAGACCTCGAAGCACAGCGCGCCCAAATCCTGAACAACCTTGAGAAAGGTCAGGTACTGGAAGGTGTGATCAAGAACATGACCAACTTCGGTGTGTTTATCGACCTCGGCGGTGTCGACGGTCTGTTGCACATCACGGATATCTCGTGGGGCCGTATCAACCATCCGTCAGAGGTGCTGCACCTCGACCAGCGTGTCAACGTGGTGGTACTCGACTTCGACGAAGACAAGAAGCGGATTTCGCTTGGTATGAAGCAGCTTCAGGCTCACCCCTGGGATGCTTTGGCCGCCGAAATTCAGGTTGGCTCACGCGTGAAAGGCAAAATTGTGAATGTAGCCGACTACGGTGCGTTCCTCGAAATTATGCCGGGCGTAGAAGGGCTGATCCACGTATCAGAAATGTCATGGTCGCAGCACCTGCGTAACCCACAGGAGTTCCTGAAAGTGGGTGACGAAGTAGAAGCTGTTGTCCTGACCCTGGACCGTCAGGAGCGCAAGATGTCACTTGGCATCAAGCAACTGACCGAAGATCCCTGGACTCGTCCGGATATCCGCGAGAAGTACGCTGTAGGTAGCCGTCATAAGGGTATCGTGCGTAACCTGACTAACTTCGGTCTCTTCCTCGAACTCGAAGAAGGTATCGATGGTCTGGTACACGTATCCGATCTGTCGTGGACTAAGAAAGTGAAGCACCCCTCTGATTTCATCAAGGTAGGTGAAGACCTGGAAGTAGTTGTACTGGAACTGGACATCGAAAACCGTCGTCTGGCACTGGGCCACAAGCAACTGGAAGAGAACCCATGGGATACGTTCGAAGATCTGTTCTCAGTAGGTTCGGTACACCGTTGCACGGTTCTGAGCAAAAACGACAAACTCGCTACCATGGAACTGCCGTACGGTATCGAAGGGTTCTCGACCCTGCGTAACCTGGCGAAAGAAGATGGTACTGTAGCTGAAGTAGGCGAGTCGCTCGACTTCAAAGTTACGGAGTTCTCGAAAGACGAGAAGCGGATCATGCTGTCGCACACGCGCACCTGGCAGGAGAAAGATGAGCCGAAGCGGGAAAGCAAGCCTAAGGCTTCGAAGCCAGCTTCATCATCGTCTTCACAGCCAGAGCGGGGTGCTACCCTCGGTGACCTCGACGCCCTAGCTGCGTTGAAAGAGCAAATGGAAGGCCGCAACTAAGTTGTAGCTGTTGATATAAGAAGGCCAACAAGATATTCTTGTTGGCCTTTTTTGTCTCTTAGTAAGGGAGTTATCTTTAGCACACAAGGAAATTTAAAAAGTTGGGTTTCGTAGTGTCTGATTTTTTCCTATGTTTGCAGTCCAAACAGGCCAAAAAGCTTATTTGAGACCCAAAATGGTTCCGTGGCCGAGTGGCTAGGCAGAGCTCTGCAAAAGCTCGTACAGCGGTTCGAATCCGCTCGGAACCTCATAAAGCCCCGCTCTCAAGGCGGGGCTTTTTTGTTGCAGCTGATGTGTACAATTTGTTTGATTTTCCTAAACAAAAATTATTGAACATACGGTTATTCCAGCGTTGAGCTTAGACCCCGTATAAATTGAAACAGGGGTTAAAATATCAAAAGTGAACGTTTGGGTAAACAGTAATCGTGCATTACTTTTGTGTGCCAATAAAAATTGGTGAGCAATATGTATAACAATTCACTAAATAAATCATTGAAAACGAGTCGTTTGTCGAGGTTTTGTGGGGTGTTAACTCTATCACTGACATTGTTATTGAACGGTGGTCAAGTGAACGCACAGGACTCGGCAGCGGCAGCCGGTGGTGGTCCGGCGGCAGCAACACCCGCCCCAGCAAGTGGCGGTGGTGACGTCGAAAAAGGCAAGGGGCTGTTTAATAATAACTGCGCTCAATGTCACGCTGTTACAGATGAAGTTGTCGTTGGACCGGGCCTGAAAGGCGTTCGGCAACGGACTCCCGGTGAGGATTGGTTGTATAAGTGGATTCGCAATTCGTCGTCATTAATCGCTGCTGGCGATGCGTACGGCGTTCAGGTATTCAACAAATACAACAAGATCCAGATGTCGAATTTTCCGAACCTGACGGACGACGACATCAAGAGCATCCTCGATTATATTGACTCAGCCGGTGCCCCCGCAGCAGCTGCTGTTGGTGGCGAAGGACAGGCACAAGATCGGGGTGGTGCTGGTGCCTCAGCCGAGAACGGTGGCGGTTCGCCGTCAAACCTGTTTACGCTCGTACTGGTAGCTCTCCTGGTTGTGATGCTGCTCGTGTTAGGTGTATTGCTGGTGATCGTAACCATTCTCTCTAAAGCGGTTCAGACGACTGGTACCACAGGAGAAGGTGGGGTTGCTACAGCTTCACTAGGCGAGCGTCTGCGCAAGGGCCTGTCAAACACGATCAACAATCCGACAATCCGCTCTATTGTGGTTTGGCTGTTTGTTCTGGTTGTAGCCAAAGAGGTAGTTGATGGTGCCTTCAGCGTTGGTATTCAGCAAGGGTATGCACCGAAGCAGCCAATTCAGTACTCGCACAAGCTACATGCTGGTCAGTATCAGATTGACTGTAACTACTGCCATACCGGTGTGAACAAAGGCAAGTCGGCTACTATTCCGGCGGCCAACATCTGTATGAACTGCCATGGTGTGATTAAGAAGGAGTCGCCTGAAATCCAGAAGATTTACACGGCTATCGAAGAAAATCGCCCTATCGAATGGATCCGGGTTCACAACCTGCCTGATCTGGCTTACTTTAACCACGCTCAGCACGTGAACGTTGGCAACATTCAGTGCCAGACTTGCCACGGTGAAATTGAGAAGATGGAAGTGGTTGAGCAACGGTCATCTTTGACAATGGGCTGGTGTATCGATTGCCACCGCAAGACGGAGGTTAACACCAAAGACAATGCTTACTACGATAAGCTCGTTGCGCTGCATGCCAAAGAGACAAAGGAGCCACTTAAAGTAGCCAATATCGGTGGCCTTGAGTGTTCAAAGTGCCACTACTAACTCGATTTTCATTCAATTACACATGGAGAATACGACTAAACGGTATTGGAAAGGTGTTGAAGAGTTGCGGAATGATCCTCAGTTTGTAAAAAATGCAAATACTGAGTTCAATAATGCGACTACTCAGGAAGACCTGCTTGGTGATAACCCCCAACGCCGTGATTTCTTAAAAGCAATGGGCTTTGGTATGGCCGCTGTCTCACTGGCGGCCTGCGAAGCACCCGTTCGGAAAGCAATACCGTACCTTAACAAGCCTGAATTTACATTCCCATCGATCTCTGACTATTACGCGTCTACCTTCACTGAAGGTGGTGACTACGCGGCAGTGTTGGTTGAAACCCGGGAAGGACGGCCTATCAAGATTGAAGGTAACCCTGCTTCCAGCATCTCGCGTGGGGGTACTACTGCCCGTGTTCAGGCATCAGTACTGTCACTGTACGATGTTGACAAACTGAAAGGTCCAAAGCGGGGAGAAGCTGATATCGATTGGGCAACGGCTGACCGTGAAATTATTAATCAGCTGAATACAGTTGCTGGTCGTGGTGGCGCTATCCGTATTGTTACGGGTACGATTCTTAGCCCGTCTACCAAAGCTGTAGTGGCTGATTTCGTGGCGAAGTTTCCAACCGCTCGCCATATCATGTACGATGCCAACTCATCTTTCGGTATTGTACAGGCTAATCAGACATCTTTCGGGCAGGCAGTAATTCCTTCGTACCGTTTTGATCAGGCTCAGACGATCGTAAGCATCGGTGCTGATTTCCTCGGTACGTGGGTAGCTCCTTTGGAGTTTGCTCGTCCGTATGCTGAAACCCGTAAAGTAGGCGCTAACAAGAAAGACATGTCGCGTCATTACCAGTTCGAAACGGTAATGAGCATGACAGGTTCAAACGCTGACTACCGGGGTACTTACAAGCCATCGCAGGAAGGCTTGGTTGTAGCTGCACTTTACAACAAAGTAGCTGCTAAGCTGGGTGGTTCTTCGATCGGTGGCGTATCAGCGGTTGAAGTTCAATATCTTGATAAGGCTGCTGCTGATCTGGCAGCATCGCGCGGTCGTTCACTCGTTGTTTGTGGTTCAAATGACCCGAACGTTCAGGTAGTTGTAAATGCTCTGAACAGTCTTCTGGGCAGCTACGGCACAACCATTGATCTGGGTACTCCGCTCAATTACCGTCAGGGTAACGATCAGCAGATGAATGCCTTTATTAATGAGGCTAAATCAGGTGCTGCTCAGGCAGTTCTGTTCTTTGGTGCTAACCCGGTTTATGATCACCCACGGGGTGCCGAACTGGCCGAGGCTCTGCCAAAGATTGCTCTGTCAGTATCGTTTGCTGATCGGGCCGAAGAAACTGCATCGCTGTGTAAGTATATCACCCCCGCACCTCATTATCTGGAGTGCTGGGGCGACGCAGAGCCTAAGCGTGGTTTCTTTAGCATCTCTCAACCTGCCATTACGCACATCTTCAAAACTCGGCAGTTCCAGTCGAGCTTACTGACGTGGGCAGGTCGTCCAAACGACTTCCAGGCCTATTTGAAGAATTTCTGGCGGGCTAACTATTACCCACAAGCAAGCGGTTTCGCTTCATTCGATGCTTTCTGGATTCAGACATTGAATGATGGTGTATTCGAGCCAAACAAAGGTGCTGCCGCTGCTTCGGGCGCTTCGTTCAATGCCGCTGCTCTTGCTCCTGCTGGTTCAGCCATCGCACAGCGCTACCGGCCTACCAGCAACATTGAATTAGCTCTTTATGAGTCAGTTGGTGTTGGAACAGGCGCTATGGCCAACAACCCGTGGCTTCAGGAACTGCCTGATCCGGTAACGAAGGCCTGCTGGGATAACTACGCCATGGTTTCTCAGAAAACAGCTTCTGAGAAAGGTTGGGAGCAAGATGATCTGATTAGCATATCGGTAGACGGCAAAGCCGCTATTGAAGTGCCTGTTCTGGTTCAGCCGGGTCAGGCCGACAATACGGTTGGTGTGGCTATTGGTTACGGTCGTGAAAAAGCCGGCCGCGCTGCTGCCGGTGTTGGTAAAAACGCGTATCCGCTTGCTTCCATCGTTAACGGTAACCTCTCAATGGTAGCCGTCAATGCGAAAGTAGAAGGAGCCAGTGGTAAGCGTGAAATTGCACAAACGCAAACGCACGAGACCGTAATGGGTCGCCGGGCGGTGTTGCAGGAGGCCACGCTTGCAGCCTATAAGAAAGACAAACTCGCTGGTCGCTACATCCCAAAGGTTGAGACATCTGAAGGACCTGTAGATGCTACCGATATTACCTTATGGCATGGTTATGGTAAGCCAAACCACTCATGGGGTATGGTAATCGACCTGAACTCATGTATCGGTTGTGGTGCTTGCGTAGTAGGTTGTAATTCGGAGAATAACATTCAGGTTGTAGGCCGCGATGAGGTTATCATGCGTCGTGAAATGCACTGGATGCGTATTGACCGCTATTACAGCAGCGACGGTGAAGAAGGCGATTATAAAGCACTGGAGGTAGCCTCAGCTAATCCGGAAGTGACTTTTATGCCGATGCTTTGCCAGCATTGCTCAAACGCCCCCTGCGAGACGGTATGTCCGGTATTGGCTACTACGCACAGCACTGAAGGTCTGAACCAGATGACGTACAACCGTTGTATCGGTACGCGCTACTGTGCCAACAACTGTCCGTATAAAGTTCGCCGGTTCAACTGGTTCAAATATTTCGACAACGACAACTTCGATTATCACTTCAACAATGACCTCGGTAAGATGGTCATCAACCCAGACGTAACCGTACGTTCACGGGGTGTGATTGAGAAGTGCTCATTCTGTGTGCAGCGTATCCAGGAGGGTAAGCTGAACGCGAAGAAAGAGCGTCGTCGGTTGTTGCCCGACGAAGTACAGACAGCCTGTGCGCAGGCCTGTCCAACGAATGCAATTGTGTTTGGGGATATGAACAATCCTGAAAGCACAATTTCGAAAGTACTGGCTTCAGAACTGGAGTCGCGGGCTTTCCACGTACTGGAAGAAATCAACGTTCGGCCACAGATCTCGTATCTGACCAAGATTCGTAACAAAGACGAAGAGCCGAAACAGAAGTCTGTTCAGGAGTCGCAAGCGTAGTTTTTAAGTGAGCCAACGTAATTAATTGAGATAAAACCATGCATGTCACTTCGTCCGTAAGAACTCCGCTTGTTACCGGTGGGAAAACCTATGCCGATGTAACGGAGGACGTGAGCAGACAGGTAGAAGGCCGTCCCACCCGAGAGTGGACGATTGCTTTTGCCATTTCGGTTGTAGTATTGATCTACGGAACCGCTTGTGTATTCTGGACTTGGTGGGAAGGTTTGGGCGTTTGGGGCCTAAACAAGACTATCGGTTGGGCCTGGGATATCACCAACTTCGTGTGGTGGGTAGGTATCGGTCACGCCGGTACTCTGATTTCCGCCATTCTCCTGCTGTTCCGCCAAAAGTGGCGGACTGCCGTTAACCGGGCAGCAGAAGCCATGACGATTTTTGCCGTTATCTGTGCAGCAAGCTTTATCGTAATGCACATGGGCCGCCCCTGGCTGGCTTACTGGGCATTGCCGCTGCCAAATACCTTCGGTTCGTTGTGGGTAAACTTCAAGTCACCTCTCGTATGGGACGTGTTTGCCATCAGTACGTACTTTACGGTATCGTTGGTGTTCTGGTATATGGGTCTGATTCCCGACCTGGCTACCATCCGCGACCGGGCTCGTAGCAAAGTATCTCGCTACATCTACGGCGCTCTGTCAATGGGTTGGAATGGTTCAGCTAAGACATGGGCTCGTTATGAGTACATGAGCTTGATTCTGGCCGGTCTGTCAACACCTCTCGTATTGTCGGTACACACCATCGTATCATTCGACTTTGCAACGTCGGTGATTCCGGGTTGGCACACCACTATTTTCCCACCCTACTTCGTTGCCGGTGCTATCTTCTCTGGATTCGCTATGGTGCAGAACCTGATGTTGATCATCCGCGTGGTATTCCGCCTGGAAGACTACATCACGGTTGAGCACATCGAATCCATGAATAAAGTAATCACCCTGACAGGTTCAATTGTGGGTATTGCTTACTTGACGGAGTTCTTCATTGCCTGGTATTCGGGCGTTGAGTTTGAAACGTACGCCTTCATTAACCGGGCAACGGGACCTTACTGGTGGGCTTACTGGGCCATGATGACCTGTAACGTAATTTCTCCGCAGCTGTTCTGGTCGCGCACCATTCGTCGCTCGGTGATCTGGACGTTCGTGTTGTCAGTTGTTGTGAATATTGGTATGTGGTTTGAGCGTTTCGTGATTATCGTGACCTCTCTGCACCGCGACTACCTGCCATCGAGCTGGGCCATGTTCCACCCAACCCTGTTCGACATCAGCGATTACATCTTCTCGTTTGGTTTGTTCTTCACGTTGTTCCTGTTGTTCTCTAAGTTCCTGCCGGTTGTGAACATGGCCGAGGTAAAGACGATTATCAAGTCTTCATCAGAGAAACTGCCTAAATCTGTATCAGGTGTGGCTAAAGGCGAGCGTGTTGCTAACCCTACGTTTAACAAAGACGTAGAATAAAACTCAGAGACTCACGAAACAATGGCAGATATACACGGCAATGGCGGCAAGTTTCTGGTAGGCATCTTCGACGACGATGATGTAGTACTGAAAGCTGTCAAAGAAGTAAAACAAGCAGGGGTTCGTATTCACGAAGTTTATTCCCCATTTCCAATTCACGGCCTTGATGTGGCGTTGGGACATCCCCGCACACGCCTGGGTATCGCGGCTTTCCTGTTCGGTTTGACGGGTACGCTCACAGCACTTTCGCTGACGGCATACACGGAGAAGTTCGACTGGCCTATGGTCGTAGGGGGTAAGGATTCTTATTCCTTCCCAGTTTATATACCGGTTATCTTCGAGTTAACGGTACTTTTCTGTGCACTGGGTATGGTGGGTACGTTTCTCGTATCGAATGGCCTCGGACCCAGCGTTAAGCCGCTTATGTTCGATCTTCGGACTACGGATAACAAGTTTGCTATGGCCATCGACCTGAGCAAAAATCAGCTTGTGGAGGGACGGATCGAGCAAATTCTGAAAGACGCCGGAGCGGCCGAAGTAAACGTTAAGCAGTTTTAATGGTAAGATCGACAATGATACTGAAGAAGTTAACACTAGCGTCTCTTACCTTCCTGGGCGTTGCGATTCTTAGCACTTCATGCTCGAAGGGTCATAACGACACTGGGTCGGAATTCGCTCCTAATATGTATTACCCGGTTGGGTATGAGCCGTACAGGCAAATTGACTCGAATACGGTTAACCCGATGGGCTTGAACATGCGAATGCCAGCTCAGGGAACAGTTGCTCGTCCGAATTACCATACCCGTTTCGGTGAAGGTGATAGTGCATCGGCAGATCTGATGATCTACAACATTCCTAAGGATAGCATTGCCATTGCTGAACGTACCCTGACTAACCCCATTCCAGAGACAGAGAAAACTTTGGAGGAAGGCAAGTTGCTGTACGGTCGCTATTGCCAGCATTGTCATGGTGAAGGCGGCAAAGGTGACGGTCTGGTTGGTAAGCAATACAAAGGTGTACCGAGTTATTCAGCGGATGCTTACAAGACCATGAACGACGGTCATATTTTCCACGTGATTACACACGGAAAAGGTCGTATGTGGCCACATGGCTCTCAGATGACTCCTGAAGAACGCTGGAAGATTGTTCAGTACGTTCATAAACTACAGCAAGGATAAATTTTTGTTTCAAGTTTCAATAGTGTTTCAGGTTTCGGAGTCTTGATAATCTGAATGTTCTATCACTACGATTGAAACCTGAAACCTGAAACTCTCAAACGGTTAAAAATGGCATCTGTTCACGCAATTCCATCGCTGGAGCAAGAGTACGAATTCACGAGCGAGTCGAAGCGCCGATTAATGATTGGTATTGGCGCAGGTGTGGTACTCGTCGCGATTGGAGCGTTTCTGCTTGCATCGGGTGTTGGCGATCACTCACACGAAGTAGTCCAAGGCCAGGGACATAGTGCTGGTCATGAAGGAGAACATGGGTTTAAGTGGACCACTCGTTTGTGGGCCAACCTTTGGCTGAATGCAGTTTATTTTACTGGCGTATCAGTTATCGGTATGTTCTTTATCTCCTACAATTACTTGGCTCAGGCGGGCTGGTCATCGGTTTTCAAGCGTATTCCTGAAGCCATGCCTGCTTTTTTGCCTGTAACAGGTATTGTAATGCTCGTTACCTTTTTTGTTGCAGGTCATGATTTGTTCCACTGGACTCACCACGATCTCTACGATCCTAACAGCGAACATTATGATCCAATCATCGCTGGCAAGAGTGGCTTTTTGAATACGCCATTCTATGTGATTCGGATTGTAGTATACTTCGTTGCCTGGTACGGTTTGTGGCGTATACTCCGTAATTTCTCACTTCAGGAAGACCTGAATGGAGGCACAGAGTATTATGAGAAAAGTATCAAGTTCGCCACTGCATTTCTGGTAGTGTTTGCGGTAACCTCATCTACTTCTGCCTGGGACTTTGTGATGTCGATCGACACGCACTGGTTCTCAACCATGTTTGGTTGGTACACCCTCGCAAGCTGGCACGTGACTGGCCTGGCGGTAATCACGTTGACAGTTATTACGCTTAAAGAGCGTGGGTACCTGCAGGCAGTGAATGAGAATCACCTGCACGACTTAGGTAAGTTCATGTTCGCGTTCAGTATCTTCTGGACGTACGTTTGGTTTGCTCAGTTCATGCTGATTTACTATGCCAACTTGCCGGAAGAAACCATCTATTATCGGGAGCGTTTCAGCGGTTACGGTGGTATCTATCAGGCTCCGTTCTTTATCAACTTGTTCTTAAACTTTGTCTTTCCATTCTTGGTTTTAATGACAAGAGATGCAAAGCGGACGAACATCTTTATGAAGATTGCGTGCTGGGGTATTATTGTTGGTCACTACTTTGATTTCTACACCAACATTATGCCTGGTACTGTCGGCGAGCATGGTGGTTTTGGCCCTATTGAGTTTGGTATGATTCTGATTTTCGCTTGTGGCTTCATGTGGTCTGTATCGACGCAGCTTGCCAAAGCGAACTTGTATCCGAAGAATCACCCGATGATTGAAGAAGCAATTCATCACGACATTTAACATCCCCGTACTAGTATGGTCTACATAGTTGGCTTATTAGCTGTAATCTTTCTGGCCCTTGCAGCATTGGTGGTGTCTCGTATGGCAGCCGTCGTGCGTGGCGTAAATGGCCCAGAAGAAGAGAATTCTTACACAGGCTATAGTAACAAGATCAACGGAGCCATGTTTCTGGTGTTCCTGGTTTTGGGTACTATCGCTGCAACCTGGTCGTTCTTACATTCTACGCAGTACTTTTTGCCTGAAGCAGCATCCCCACATGGTCGTCGTACAGACTCTTTGTTCTGGATCTGCATGGCTATTGTTACGGCGGCATTCCTGATTACCAACGCTGTTCTCTTTATCTTCTCGTACATGTATCAGGCTAAGAAGGGCTATAAAGCCGCTTATTATCCTGAGAACCACAAGTTGGAGTTGATCTGGACGGTGATTCCGGCGATCGTTATGGCAATCATGGTATTTACCGGCTGGCGTGCATGGCGCGACATTATGTCGGAGGCACCTGCCAATGCCCAAGAGGTTGAGATTGTTGGAAAGCAATTTAACTGGATTGTACGCTACCCGGGTGTTGACGATAATAAGCTTGGAAACTTCAACTACAAGCTTATCGACAACAACAATGATACGGGTATCGACTTTTCGGATGAGAAAGCTTTTGACGACTTTACATCGACAACGGAGTTGCACATTCCGGTGGGTAAGCCGATCGCGTTGAAAATCCGTGCTCGTGATGTATTGCATAGTGTGTTCATCCCTCACTTGCGCGTGAAGATGGACGCCGTGCCAGGTATGCCAACTCGTTTCTGGTTTGTAGCTGATAAGACTACGGAGCAGATGAAGAATGAGTTGAATAATCAAGACTTCACGTACGAGATTGCCTGTACTGAAATTTGTGGACGTGGTCACTTCTCAATGCGTATCCGTCTGATTGTAGAAGACGAGGAGTCATGGAAGAAGTGGTGTGCTGAACAAAAGCCACTTTTGACTTCGTTCCCAGAGTATGCGTCGCGTATTCCAGCCAACCTCAAAGCTAAGGCTGCTAAGTATTTGCCCGCTGATGCTGCAGCACCGTCGGATAGTACTACAGCTTCAACCGAACAGGGTGGTGTATCAGCCAGTGTTTCATTACGTTAAAAAACGACAATTACGAACATAAAAGATGGCGACTGTAGAAACCAACCTCGCGACAACGGCTCACATTGCTGAGCACGAGCACCACGAGCCGCAGAGTTTTATACGCACTTACGTCTTTTCTGAAGATCACAAGACTATTGCGAAGCAATACCTTATTACGGGTATCGTTTGGGCGATCATTGGCATTAGTATGTCAGTTATCTTCCGTCTTCAGTTAGGGTTTCCCGACATGAATCTTAGCTTCCTTAAGCCGATTCTCGGAACCTGGATTAACGAATCAAACAAGCTCGATCCGAACTTTTACCTGGCCCTTGTAACAATGCACGGAACCATCATGGTGTTCTTTGTATTGACAGCTGGTTTGAGCGGCACGTTCTCTAACTTCCTGATTCCACTTCAGGTTGGAGCGCGTGACATGGCATCGGGCTTCTTGAACATGTTGTCATACTGGTTTTTCTTCTTGGCCGGTTTGCTCATGTTTGTGTCGCTCTTTATTGAGACAGGACCAGCTGCAGGTGGTTGGGTTATTTATCCGCCCCTTAGTGCTTTGCCACAAGCGCATATCGGTTCAGAACTGGGTATGACACTTTGGTTGAGCAGCATGGCCTTGTTTATTGTGTCGCAGCTGCTGGGTGGTATTAACTACATCACAACGGTTATCAACCTGCGTACGCGGGGTATGTCGTTCAGCAAGTTGCCGCTGACAATCTGGGCATTCTTCCTGACGGCTGTACTTGGTCTGATTTCATTCCCGGTACTTCTTTCGGCTGCTCTGTTGTTGATTTTCGACCGGTCATTTGGTACGAGCTTCTACCTCTCGGAGATTTATATCAATGGTGAGGCACTGCCAAACGTAGGTGGTAGCCCAATTCTGTTCCAGCACTTGTTTTGGTTCCTGGGTCACCCTGAAGTTTACATTGTGATGTTGCCTGCCTTGGGCATCACATCAGAAATTATCGCGACCAATGCTCGTAAGCCAATCTTCGGCTATCGTGCCATGATTGCGTCAATGATGGGTATCGCATTCCTGGCATTTATCGTATGGGCACACCATATGTTTGTAACAGGTATGAACCCGTTCCTTGGCTCAATCTTTATGTTCTTGACGCTCATTATTGCTGTACCCTCAGCTGTAAAGGCGTTCAACTACATTACAACGCTCTGGCGTGGTAACATCCGGTTTACGCCTGCGATGTTGTTCTCGATTGGTCTGGTATCATTCTTTATCTCGGGTGGTGTTACCGGTTTGATTCTGGGTAACTCAGCTCTGGATATTCAGTTGCACGATACGTACTTCGTAGTTGCTCACTTCCACCTTGTGATGGGAGCATCGTCTGCCTTCGGTCTTTTGGCTGGTGTTTACCACTGGTTCCCAAAGATGTTCGGTCGGATGATGAACGATAAGCTGGGGTATGTTCACTTCTGGATGACCTTCATTGGTATCTACTGTGTGTTCTTCCCAATGCACTACACAGGTATTGCTGGCTTCCCGCGTCGTTACTACGCGTTCACAAGCTATGACTACACGAAGAACATCTTTGCTGACATGAACTCGTTCATCAGTATTGCTGCCATCTTTGCGTTCGGTTCACAATTCCTGTTCCTGTACAACTTTGTGTATAGCATGTTCTGGGGTAAGAAAGCTACTCAGAACCCATGGAAATCAAACACGCTGGAGTGGACTGCGCCGATCGAGCCGGGTCATGGTAACTGGCCAGGAGAAATTCCTGCTGTATACCGTTGGCCATACGACTACAGCAAGCCTGGTGCGAAGGATGACTTTATCCCGCAAAACGTGCCTTATTCACAAACTCCCGAGTCAAACCTTCCGCATGAGAATGAGTTGATTGGTTTGGAGAAGGAAATCGAGGCTCAGAACTTAAATGATCAGTTTAAGCAACCCCATTAAGTTAAAAAATGAACGGCAATTCCGGAGACTGGCTCTTCTGACAGTTGCTACCATCTACCTGGTTATCTTGGCGGGTGGTATTGTCAGGGGAACCGGCTCCGGGATGGGCTGTCCTGATTGGCCTAAATGCTTCGGGCAATGGGTCCCTCCGACGGATGTGTCTCAACTTCCGTCAAACTATCAGGAAATCTACAGTCATCGGGGTTACGCCGATACAGTCTTTAACCCGGTCAAGACGTGGATTGAGTACGTAAATCGACTCTTAGGCGTACTGACCGGGTTCTTTATTTTCCTGACCTTTCTTTCCTCCCTACGCTTTTTTAAAACAGATCGGACCATTACGGTGCTTAGCTTCGCGGCATTCATTTTGGTCGGCTTTCAGGGATGGCTGGGCTCAAAAGTAGTGTCGAGCCTGTTAGCACCCTGGATGATTACCCTACACATGCTGGTAGCTATAGTGATTGTAGGGGTACTGCTTTATGTTACGGCTCGATCCTATTCGGGGGTTATTCCAAAGGATACGATTCGCAGCAGAGCCTTTGTAAACCGTTTTCTTATCCTGAGTTCGCTTGTGTTGCTTATACAGATTCTGTTGGGGACACAAGTTCGTGAAGAAGTTGATTACGTTGCCGAGCGTTTGGGTAATGCCAACCGCGATCAATGGGTTAACTACTTCGGTATCAAGTTCATTATTCACAGATCATTTTCGTGGATTGTGGTTTTGACGCAGTTACTCTGGTATTGGCGGTTCTACAGAGAGCAAGAGGGAGGTGTGTTGTCTGCTATGGGCAAATGGGTAATGGGCTTGACTTTGGCACAAATTGCGACTGGTATTACGCTATCTCACTTTGGAATGCCCGCTTTCGCTCAGCCTATTCATTTAACCATAGCGATCATAGCTTTGGGAATACAATTCATCCTCATTTTGTTGTTGAATAAAGAAGTTGTGTTTTCAGAGCAAAGAGTACCATCGGAAGGGAAAGAAGTGCATACAGCATGATGACGGTAGAGGAAAGAAAAGATTCGACGAGGGTACGTTGGCGAACCAAGATCAAAGCCTATGTGGAGTTACTCAAACTCCGTTTGGCCGTGATTGTCGGTCTGTCGGGCGCGCTTGGATACATGCTGGCTACCAAAGAAAGCTATAACGCAGGCATGATTCTGTTGTTTAGCATCAGTGGTCTGATGATTACAGGTGCTGCCAACGCAACAAATCAGATACTGGAAATTGAGCTAGATCGACTGATGAATCGGACAGGCACTCGTCCCTTACCTTCTGGTCGGTTAAGTAAGCGAAGCGCGTTGTATTTCGTTGGTGTATTGCTGTTTGTTGGTCTATTAACTCAAGCACTGTGGTTTAATCCGCTGACAGCTGCGATATCATTCGTTTCGTACCTTTTGTACAGCTTCGCCTACACCCCGCTCAAGCGAGTTGGTCCAATTGCTGTGTTTGTTGGGGCTATTCCCGGAGGGCTTCCACCACTTATTGGTTGTGTAGCTGCGAAAGGAACAATTGATCTGGAAGCAATCGTACTATTCGGTGTTCAGTTCATCTGGCAGTTTCCACATTTTTGGGCTATTGCGTGGGTGTTGGATGATGATTATCGCAAAGCTGGGTTTCGATTGTTGCCATTGGCAAACGCCAAATCGTACAATACAGCACTTATTGTACTTGTATTTACGCTGGTCTTATTACCTACGAGTGTTTTGCCAACGCTATTGGGCTTCACAGGAGTAGTTTCAGCCTGGGTGAGCATAGTGGCTGGTTTAGCTTTTCTCTACCTAAACTTCCGCCTGGTTAAATTAGGGACTGACCGGAGTGCGCTACAGCTGATGTTTGGTTCTTTTCTGTATTTGCCAGTAGTTCAAATTGCTTATGTCTTAGACAAAGTGTGACATGAAAGAGGAGTTGGAAAGTATCGACTATACAATCGAAGAGCCTGAAGAGACGCTTTCGATGAACCCTAAAAAGTTCATCATGTGGCTTTTCATCGTAAGTATTATAATGCTGTTCGCAGCCATGACGAGTGCCTATCTGGTACGTCGGGCAGAAGGCAACTGGCTTGAATACACCATACCGGCTGTGTTTTCGTACAGCACTGCAGTACTGATTTTTAGTAGTATCACCATGCATCTTGCGTACTGGGCTGCAAAAAAAGACCAGTTCAGTCTAATGCGTTTGGCGATAAGCATTACTTTTGTGGCCGGAATTGCTTTCCTATACATGCAGTTCCAGGGATGGGTGCAGTTGGTTGACCAGAAGGTGTTCTTTGTGGGGAATCCAGCGGGCTCGTTTATGTATGTGTTTACAGGTTTGCACGCATTTCACATAATATCGGGACTGATTGTCCTGCTGTTTGCGCTGAGAGCTGCTTTTCGCTTACACATTCATGCCAAAAGTTTGGACCAGATTGAGATTGCTGCTACATACTGGCACTTCTTGGATGTTCTCTGGTTATATTTGTTCGCGTTTTTAATCTATTTCCATTAATCTGTGGCGTTTCAGCGCCAAACTTTATCTCACGCATGGCGACGACTGTGACAACGGGGTCAACGACGACATTCGACAAGAAAACCTGGATGGGTGGTGTCGAACCAATGAACGCGAGCTATGGTAAGCTGATGATGTGGTTTTTCCTCATCTCGGATACCTTCACGTTTTCGGCTCTTCTCGTAACGTACGGCTTGATCCGATTCAGCTTCCCAGCCTACGACCCGGCTATTCACGGAGCTTTCCAATTCTCAAATCTCTACTGGCCAATCCCAGAGAAAGTGTACAACGCTGTGCCGTTTCTGCACGGTATAGATGCACCGCTGGTATTCGTTGGTTTGATGACTTTTGTTTTGATTTTTAGTAGTGTGACAATGGTACTTGCTGTTGAAGCTGGTCACCGCATGGATCGCGCTGATGTGGAGAAGTACATGCTCTGGACCATCTTGGGTGGCTTTGCCTTCCTCGGCTGCCAGGCATGGGAGTGGTCACACTTTATTCACGGTACTGAGCAGGGAATGCAGATTAAAGAGTTGGTCGGTGGCGAGTGGGTTACCCGCACTGTTTTCGGTGCCAACTTGACCGAGAATCAGTACGGTCCTGCTGCCTTTGCTGATCTGTTTTTCTTTATTACAGGTTTCCACGGTACACACGTATTCAGTGGTGTTATTCTGAACATTCTGATTTTCTATCGGGCAGCAACAGGTCTGTATCAACGTCGTGGCCATTATGAAATGGTTGAGAAAGTAGGCCTTTACTGGCACTTTGTTGATCTGGTGTGGGTCTTTGTATTCACCTTCTTCTACCTCGTATAATTTAAGATTTTACTACAATGTCCGATCATAACTACCATGCAGATCATAGCGGTACAGAAGTAGAACCGGCACAAACCAAAACGATTTGGAAGGTTTTCTACATTCTGGCAGCTGTAACCACACTTGAGTTTATTATTGCGTTCGCGATTGGTGCCGGCACGTTGAAGACGGCTATCTTTGTCGGGCTGACAGTCGTTAAAGCATTTTACATTGTAGGCGAGTTTATGCACCTAAAACATGAGGTGAAGAGCCTTATTTGGGCCATCTTGCTGCCTTGTATGTTTGTTGTTTGGCTGTTGATTGCTTTGTTGATGGAAGGGGATTCTATTTTCCAGCTTCGATAACATGAAACGAAATAGAAAGGCCGGGATCCTGCTGATTGTTCTGCTGGTCCCGGCCTTGGCATATATACTGCTCAAAGGATTCGGCCAAAACCACTACGGTTTACGGCGCTACATTCCGGTGATTGACTCCACAACGGGCGAACCTCTAATTCAGAAGCAGGTTAATGATTTTGGCCAGGAGGTAGAGGATACTGTGTTCAGAGTTGTTCCAGGATTCCGACTTGTGAACCAGGATGGCAGTATCACAGATAGCTCGGTTGTTAAAGGAAAGATTCATGTAGCATCGTTCTTTTTTACACGCTGTGGTACTGTTTGTCCTAGAATTTCGAGCGAGTTAACCCGGGTTCAGGATGTCTTTCGGGAAAAGGGTGAAGTTACCTTCGTATCGTTTTCAGTAGACCCTGAACACGATAAGCCTGAGCAGTTGAAAGCGTATGCCAAGCGATATGATGCTATTCCAGGAAAGTGGTTTTTTTTGACGGGTGACAAGGCTCAGATTTATAATCTGGCTCAGCACGGCTACTTCCTTCCTGTTGTTGATCATGGGGTTAGCTACGGCAGCCCCGACGAAACTTTTATCCATAGTGAAAAGTTAGTTTTAGTAGATAAAGCAGGTAACATCCGGGGGTTCTACGATGGAACGGATAAGAAGGATGTTGATCGGCTTATTCTCGAAATCCGTGTGTTACTGGATATCTACAGTAAACAATAACTACCCACTATGCAAACTGTCCAAATTGTAGAAGAAAGGAAGGCAAATCGAATTATCAATATTCTTTCGATTGCAATTCCAGTTGCGGTTGCTGTTTTACTAGGCATACGGCAGAAGGTTGATCTGGGTGACTGGACTACGTTTTTGCCACATCTGAATGCCGTCATCAATTCACTTACCTCGGTACTGCTCCTTATTGGTCTGTATTATATCAAGCAGAAAAATATTGCTGGGCATCGGGTGAGTATGCTAAGTGCATTCACACTGGGCTCAGTATTCCTGGTAAGTTATGTACTGTATCACCTTACCAATGAGTCAACAACGTTTGGTGGTCAGGGTTGGATTCGTCCGGTGTATTATTTCCTACTGGTGTCTCATATTGTTCTTTCGATTGTGGTGGTGTGGTTTGTGTTAAGAGCCGTTTACTATGCCATCTCGGGTCAGATTGCACAACATAAGGCGGTGGTTAAATGGGCTTATCCAATCTGGTTGTATGTTAGTATTACGGGTGTCATCGTTTACTTTATGATTGCACCTTACTACAATCATTAATTCAAACTAAGTCTGAGCATGAACGTTTGGTTTAAAGCGGCATTAGTGATCGCCTTGCTGTGTCTGATTGCTGTGCCAGATGTAGCCGCCCAATGTGCTATGTGCCGGAGCACTGTTGAAAGCACAGTGAGCAACGGTCGTAGTGTTGTAGCATCCGAGCTAAACTTCGGAATCGTTTACTTGCTGGCCGCGCCTTATCTAATTGTCGCAGGGGTAGCCTATTTTTGGTACCGGAACAGTAAGAAAGAATATGTCCGACGTCTCGAAATCACAAGCCGTGTTAAACGGGCTATGTCCTCAATGTAGAAAGGGCAAAATTTTTCGCAAACCGTTCTATTCGCTGACAGGCTTCGACGATATGTACGAACACTGTCCACATTGCGGATTACGGTACGAAATCGAACCGGGCTATTTTATTGGCTCCATGTATGTGAGCTATGCTTTCTCGGGCGGTTTAGCTCTTGTACTGGGATTTATCCTATTTTACTTTTTCGGTGATCCCGATGGATGGGTATACGTGGGTGTGATAGCGCCAGCTATGCTACTTATAGCACCCGTCAACTTTAGAATGTCGAGGGTAGTGTGGTTACATTTTGTAGCCGGCATCAAGTATAAGAAGGGGCTGTAAGCCCTTTTTTTTGCTTCAAACTTTTTTGTAGTTCGTGCAACCAGAAGTTCGAATCGTGCATCTTACCTGTATAAAGCAGTTTTTATGCTCCGCATTATACCTTTTTTTCAGTCAGAAACTCAATTAGTAAAGGCACTGCAGCAGAACGAAAGTCGTGCGCAGAAAGCCGTTTATGAGCGGTATGCTGGAAAAATGATGGCGGTCTGTACACGGTATATTGCAAATAGAAGCGATGCCGAGGAAGTCATGATCGACGGGTTTATGCGGGCTTACGAGCGAATTGGGCAGTTTCGAGAGGAGGGGAGTTTTGAAGGGTGGCTGCGCCGTATTATGGTAACCGAATCGCTTATGTACCTAAGGCGAACCAAGGTTTGGCGTCAGGCAATTTCACTCGACGAAGTGTCAGAGGAACCCGATTATGAGTGGGCGGATCAGGCACTGGAAACAGACGATTTACTCCGCCTGGTTGGTCAACTACCCGAAGGTTACAGGACTATTTTCAACCTATATGCCATCGAAGGCTATTCGCACCAGGAGATTGCACAAGAATTGAGCATCAGTGAAGGGACATCAAAGTCACAGTTGAGCCGGGCGCGTGCTTGGTTGCAGGCCAGTCTGGCAAAACTTGAGAAAGAAAACTATGGACAAATCAAGAGCAAATCAACCATTGGATGACTTTTTCAGGCGTAAGCTTGAGAATGCTACTGTAAAACCAAGTGCTGATGGTTGGAGTCGTCTTGAAAGCAAGATGCAGGTTAGTCGCCCGCTTACGTCAGAGACAACTACTTCCCGTGTAAGGCCGCTCTGGTATTGGTCAGCGGCTGCCGCCTGCGTACTTATTATGTTCTGGCTCAGGCCACCAATAGACAGTAAACAGCCAGATTTTAGTATAGCAAGTGGACGCAAGCCGGCTCAGGAGGTGCCTATAAATACGCCCAAGCCAGCACTTGATCGCTCCCTTGCCGTAGATAAGTCAGATGCGGTGGCTGGTATTCAAAATGAGCGAACGGTGCAGCAGAGTATAGCTCCTGTATCTGAGTCCAAGAAGGTAGCGATACCTAAAGAGCCAGTGGTTTCATCCGATCAACATCAATCAGAGGTAGTAGCCGTTGTCGAAAAGCCAGTGCCAACGGTTGAGGAAGGGCGTGTGCGCCAGATAGGTGAAAAAAATGACCACCTGGCTTACAGTAATCAAAACGAAAGTCCCCTGCCTGTGGGTGCCAAAACATCAGAAACTGAACGGACGCTTATTGTGAGCGTAGCCGAGCCGGCTTCCAGAGCTACACTTATTGATGAGCCTATTGTAGAGACGAGTTCAAGTCAGGGGATGGGCAGTAGAAAGATCAATCGCATGTTTCAGCAAATCCGACGACTGAAAAATGGAGAGGGAATAGCCAGAGCCAATCCCGATATAGAGTATGACGAGGAGAGCGGACTTTTGGACCGACTTGTTCGCACAGCACGATTTAAAGACAACCACAGTAAATCTGAAAAGCAATGAAACGATTTAATGGACTTATCCTAACTGGGCTGCTGATAAGTCTGACTGCCATCCAGACGATTGCCCGAGGCACTACCGACTCGTTAATCGTGCAGTTCGCGAACCAAACCAGGATGGTTATTTATGGCCCAAATCGGGAAGCGATAAAAAACTTGTCCAGTTATGATTTGAACAAGATTGTCCGGGAGATGGGAATGAAACTTGATTCTGTTCCTGACGGACAAACATCCATTCGGATTGAAGGCAAAGATGGCGATCGGTACCTTCGGGATACGGTGATCGTGATTACACGTGGTAAAGACGGTAAGCAAGGAGAGGAGGGAGGTATCCGAATTATTGTCCGGCGGGATGGAAAGACGGCCTCCGACTCCAATCGGGTAGATAAAGAGTATAACATAGACCGGTTGCGGAAGAAACGGAGTAACAACACTGACTGGCGGGTCAAAACCGATATTCTAGTTGGCCTTAATACACTGATTGTCCCAACGGAGTCAGGGGTTTATGATCCAGCACTATATGAGTTGCGGCCGATCGGTTCACGTTTTGTTGGTATCAGCTTCGGGCAGCGTCCGACTTTAATTAAAGGGAAAAAGGCTCGGCTCAGTATTCATTATGCATTGGAGATTAACTGGAACAATTTCATGTTTGACAACCCAGTTACTCCTGTCAGAGGGCCTAATCGAGTGGAATTTGCCACTATTCAGGAGCCTATTGATAAAACTAAGCTCACAGTTTGCAATCTGCAATTACCGGTAGTACCCCGTTTATCTTTTTATAATCAGGATGGTCGAAAAGTATTTCACTTTGGTGCTGGAGCCTATGCAGGGTATAGAGTGGATAGCTACAGTATGATCAAATACGGCCGTCGAGACAAAGACAGAGATCATGATCGGTACTTTCTGAATGATTTACGCTATGGCCTGATGGCTCATTTAGGGATTTTGAAAACGAATTTCTTTGTCAAGTATGACCTCACTCCACTTTTTCAAGCTGAAAAAGGGCCACAAGCAAGAGCGTTAAGTTTCGGTATTTCTTTGTAAGTAGCAGATAATCATTCCTAAAAGGCCACCCATATGTCAAAAGCGAGGGTGGCCTTTTTATTATTGATTAAATAATTTTTAGGCTACGTATTGACAAAAGGGATAAAAGCACTAATTTTGCAACTCCAAACCGGAACGCTGGGGCGGAAAAAGTTCTTTAATAATACCTTGGGGAGTTTCCAGAGTGGCCAAATGGATCAGACTGTAAATCTGCTGGCGTACGCCTTCGGAGGTTCGAATCCTCCACTCCCCACCCAATAGTACCAGTAAGCGGGAGTAGCTCAGTTGGTAGAGCGATAGCCTTCCAAGCTATAGGTCGCGAGTTCGAACCTCGTCTCCCGCTCTGTAATACAGTACGCGTATAATGAATAATGCCAAATGAATAATGTTTCGACTGCCTTCATTCATTAATCATTATACTTTATTCATTTAGTACCTGCCTTCTTAGCTCAGTGGTAGAGCACTTCCTTGGTAAGGAAGAGGTCGTCGGTTCAAATCCGATAGAAGGCTCAAGCCCGTCAGTGCTGATATTGGATGTTCAGTTTGGCAAGGCTGTGATAGCAAGTGTCCCCACAAGGGCACTTTCTTCGTAAATAGCAAATCATCCAAGAAAACCAATAACAGTTCATTAAAGCGTTTTTTTAAGCATGGCAAAAGAGAATTTTGACCGCTCGAAACCGCACGTCAACATCGGTACGATTGGTCACGTTGACCACGGTAAGACGACGCTGACGGCAGCCATTACGAAAGTACTCGCCGAGAAAGGCCTGGCTGCTGTTCGGGATTTCTCGTCTATCGATAACGCTCCTGAAGAGAAAGAGCGTGGTATTACCATCAACACCTCACACGTAGAGTACCAGACTGCAAATCGTCACTATGCACACGTCGATTGCCCTGGTCACGCTGACTATGTGAAGAACATGGTAACGGGTGCTGCCCAGATGGACGGTGCTATCCTGGTAGTGGCTGCTACGGATGGTCCGATGCCCCAAACGCGTGAGCACATCCTGCTTGCACGTCAGGTAGGTGTACCTCAGCTGGTTGTCTTCATGAACAAAGTTGACATGGTAGACGATCCTGAGTTGCTCGAACTCGTTGAAATGGAAATCCGCGAACTGCTGAGCTTCTATAACTTCGACGGCGACAACATCCCTGTTATTCAAGGTTCGGCCCTGGGTGGTTTGAACGGCGAGCCGAAGTGGGTTGCTACAATTGAGCAACTGATGGATGCCGTTGATTCATTCATTCCGCTTCCTCCTCGTCAGACGGATCTGCCGTTCCTGATGCCGGTAGAAGACGTGTTCTCAATCACTGGTCGTGGTACTGTAGCTACGGGCCGTATTGAGCGTGGTGTAATCAACTCAGGTGAGCCAGTTGAAATCCTGGGTATGGGTGCTGAAGGCCTCAAGTCAGTTGTAACGGGTGTTGAAATGTTCCGGAAGATTCTGGACCGTGGCGAAGCCGGTGACAACGTAGGTCTGCTGCTCCGTGGTATTGAAAAGACCGATATCCGTCGTGGTATGGTTATTTGCAAGCCAGGTTCAGTAACCCCACACCAGAAGTTCAAAGCTGAAGTTTACGTTCTGTCGAAAGAAGAAGGTGGCCGTCACACGCCATTCTTCAACAAGTATCGGCCCCAGTTCTACTTCCGTACCACGGACGTAACGGGTGAGATCGTACTGCCAGCTGGTGTTGAGATGGTTATGCCTGGTGACAACATCACTATCGAGGTAACGCTGATCAACAAGATCGCTATGGAGAAAGGTCTTCGTTTCGCTATCCGCGAAGGTGGCCGCACCGTAGGTGCTGGTCAGGTAACGGAGATCCTCGACTAATACAAAAGTGAAAACAAGTGCATTTCTTCGCAGGAATGCACTTGTTTTTTTACTAAGTTTTTGTAGTTTTGCACTCCGTTTCAACGGGGTAACATACACGGGTGTAGTTCAAGGGTAGAATAGCGGTCTCCAAAACCGTTGATGGGAGTTCGAATCTCTCCACCCGTGCCAATCTTCTACATAGATGGACAAGTTTATATCGTTTCTGAAAGCTTCCTGGGAGGAGGTTCAGCACAACGTCACTTGGCCAAAGTTCAGCGACCTACAAGCCAGCTCAACGCTGGTACTTGTTGCGTCGCTGATTTTTGCGCTATTGGTTGGTCTGATTGATTTCATCTTTGAGAACGGCCTTAACGCCTTCTATCAATCATTCTAACAGAACGTCGTTATTCGTCATTAGTCGTTACCTCCGCTTCAAGTGTAGGCTTAAGCGGTACGCTAATGACTGTATGGTGGCAATAAATGACAACGATCATGGCTGAGATTCAGTGGTATGTTATTCGGGCAGTGTCTGGACAGGAAAAGAAAATTAAGTCTTATCTGGACAATGAGATCATCCGGCAAAAGTTAGACGAGGTTATTCCTCAGGTGCTGATTCCGTCGGAAAAGGTGTATGAAATGCGCAACGGTAAGAAGCGTGTTCGGGAAAAATCTTTTTTTCCTGGCTACATCCTGATCTCGGCTGATCTGACTAACAACCGGGCTCTCGACATGATCCTGAACATGCCCGGCGTTTTAGGCTTTTTGGGTAATTCACAAACCGGTACAAACTCAAAGATACCTGTACCCCTGCGTCAGGCAGAGGTAAACCGGATCTTAGGACGGGTTGAGGAAGAAACACAGGAAGCAGCCGCACCTACGGTAGGGTACCTGAAAGGGGAGTCGGTTAAGGTAATCGACGGACCATTTAGCGGCTTTATTGGTACCGTAGAAGAGGTGTTTGATGATCGGAAGAAGCTAAACGTAGTCGTTAAGATCTTCGGTCGGAACACACCTGTTGAATTGAGTTACGCGCAAGTTGATAAAGAGGCTTAACTAAGGTTAAGTCTCGGCATTCAGGACTCGTGCTTCCCACTCGGAGTCCGTTGCCAAACTTAGAGTACCGATTGACAGATTGCTCAAATGTAATGTGACGTACGGCTGAGTTGTTTGCAATCACGATGGGCTGCACTGCGGCCATAAATTCACCAAGACAATGGCAAAAGAAGTAGGTGGCTACGTAAAGTTGCAGGTTAAGGGCGGCCAGGCTAACCCTTCTCCACCGATCGGTCCGGCGCTGGGTTCCAAGGGTTTGAACATCATGGAATTCTGCAAGCAGTTTAACGGCCGGACGCAGGATAAGATGGGGATGGTATTGCCGGTGGTGATTACCTATTACAAAGACAAGTCATTTGACTTTGTAATCAAAACCCCACCTGCACCGATCATGTTGATGGAGGCTGCCAAGCTGAAAGGTGGCTCGGCACAACCGAATCGTAACAAAGTTGGCTCAGTAACATGGGATCAGGTACGGACTATCGCGGAAACGAAGATGCCCGATCTGAACGCATTCAAAATTGAGTCGGCGATGAAGATGATTGCCGGTACTGCACGCAGCATGGGAATTACGGTGCAGGGTAAAGCACCCTGGGAGGACCAGTAAGCAATCATTGCCAAAAGCAATTTACGAGACATGGCAAAGTTAACCAAGAAACAAAAGGAAGCGATGTCGAAGTACGATGCTTCTAAGGCATACTCGCTCGAACAGGCAGCGAGTATTCTGAAGGAGATTTCGTACACGAAGTTCGACGCTTCTGTGGATATTGACGTTCGGTTGGGCGTTGATCCGCGTAAAGCCGACCAGATGGTTCGTGGCGTTGCTACGCTCCCACATGGTACGGGCAAAACGGTTCGTGTGCTGGTGCTTTGCACCCCCGACAAAGAACAGGAAGCAAAAGATGCCGGAGCTGACTATGTTGGCCTCGACGACTACATTCAGAAGATTGAGCAAGGCTGGACGGACGTAGATGTGATTATCACAATGCCGAACGTCATGGCAAAGGTGGGCCGTTTGGGCCGGGTATTAGGTCCTCGTGGTCTCATGCCGAACCCAAAGTCAGGTACCGTAACGCTGGAAGTAGGGAAAGCCGTTCAGGAGGTGAAAGCTGGTAAAATCGACTTCAAAGTTGATAAGCAGGGTGCTATTCACACGAGCATCGGTAAGGTATCGTTTGCCCCCGAGAAGTTGGCCGAAAACGCACAGGAGATTATCTCTACGCTGTTGCGTCTGAAGCCGTCATCAGCGAAAGGTACATACGTGAAGTCGATCAATATATCGAGCACGATGAGCCCAGGCGTAACCATTGACAAAGGCACTGTAGCAGGAATCTAATCATGACACGGGAAGAAAAAGGAGCGATTATAGAAGAGTTAGCTCAGAAGTTTCAGAGCATTCCTTTCTTCTACATCACGGAGGCCAGTGGCATGAGCGTTGCTGAAGTCAATGATCTTCGTCGGAAATGCTTCGAGCGGGGTATCGAGTACAAAGTGGTAAAAAACACTTTTATCAAAAAAGCACTCGAAACGCTTGAAACGGATTATACGCCGTTTAACGATACGGTATTAGCTGGTCAGTCAGGTGTGATGTTTCACGCCCAAAACCAGAAGGCACCGGCACAACTCATTAAGGAGTTCCGTAAAACGAACGACAAGCTGAAGTTGAAAGGCGCTTCGATCGACTATAGCTTATTCATCGGTGCAGATCAGCTGGATACGTTGATTTCGCTGAAGAGCAAAGAAGAGCTGGTCGGCGATATTATTGGTCTCTTGCAATCACCTGCGAAGAATGTGGTATCTGCCCTTCAAAGCGGTGGTGGCAAACTGGCCGGCATCCTCAAAACGCTGTCAGAGCGCGAAGAGGCTTAATTTATCTATTACGGGCGGGTGCCTGTAATTTCCCAAACAATCGTATCACAATCAAATTACAATACTGAAATGGCAGATTTGAAAGCGTTCGCTGAGCAGCTCGTAAACCTGACGGTAAAAGAAGTTAACGAACTCGCTGCTATCCTGAAGGACGAGTATGGTATCGAACCAGCAGCTGCTGCTCCCGTAATGGTAGCTGGCGGTGCAGGTGGTGGCGAAGCTGCTGCGGCTGCGCCCGAGAAAACGTCTTTCGACGTAATCCTGAAGAGCCCAGGTGCTGGTAAACTGGCTGTTGTGAAGCTGGTTAAAGACTTGACCGGTCTGGGCCTGAAAGAAGCGAAAGAACTCGTTGACGGTGCTCCGAAACCAGTTAAAGAAGGTGTAGCAAAGGATGAAGCTGAGGCTCTCCGGAAGCAATTGGAAGAAGCTGGTGCTGAAGTAGAAGTAAAGTAAGCAACTGCTTTTTCAATACAACTCCAAATAGGGGAGGCCTGACTATCCGTCAGGTCTTTTCCTGTTTGGAGACTTTTGTCTATATATAGAGGATATTGTTTAAACTAATTTTTTGGTCTAAACGTTACCTCACTATTGCCCCCTCGAGCGGGTGACGCTTAGGGCATTTAGGGCCGTTTTTTTTCCTTCTTAAAACAGGGGCAGAGCGCAATCGGCCACACAAATGTAATGGCTCTAACATTGGCTACAAACGCAAACAACACCAGCATGCGCAAAAACTTTGCGACGATTCAGCCAGTAATCGGATATCCTGACTTCCTCGATATCCAAATTAAATCATTCAAAGATTTTTTCCAACTTGATACACCGTCAGACCACCGGTCGCAGGAAGGTCTGTTTAAGGTGTTTCAGGAAAATTTCCCGATTTCGGATTCACGCGAAAACTTCGTGCTGGACTTTATCGACTATTCGGTTGATCCTCCGAAGTATTCCGTTGATGAGTGTATCGATCGGGGTCTGACGTACTCAGTACCGCTGAAAGCAAAGTTGCGGTTGTCGAATAACGATCCAGACAACGAAGATTTCGAGACAATCGAGCAGGAGGTATTCCTTGGGAATATCCCGTACATGACCGAAAAGGGCTCGTTCGTCATTAACGGAGCGGAACGAGTTATTGTTTCACAACTCCATCGTTCGCCTGGTGTGTTCTTCTCAATGAGCAAGCACACGAACGGGACTAAGCTGTACTCGGCCCGGATCATCCCGTTCAAAGGATCATGGATTGAGTTCTCAACGGACGTGAATAACGTAATGTACGCGTACATCGACCGGAAGAAGAAATTTCCGGTAACAACGCTGTTGCGTGCAATTGGTTTTGGATCTGATAAAGACATTCTTGATCTCTTTGGCTTGTCTGAAGAAATCCCGGCTACTCCTGCCAACCTGAAGAAGGCGATCGGGCGTCGTTTGGCTGCTCGGGTACTGCGTACCTGGACGGAAGACTTTGTTGATGAAGATACAGGTGAAGTAGTTTCAATCAGCCGGAATGAGGTGCTTCTGGAGCGTGACTCGGTTATCTCGGTTGATGACATTGACGTGATTACGGACTCAGGCCAGAAATCGGTCATCCTGCACAAGGAAGACATGAACGTGGCTGACTACAATATTATTTACAACACACTGCAGAAGGATAGCTCAAACTCGGAGAAAGAAGCCGTTGAGCAAATCTACCGGCAGTTGCGTAATGCCGATGCTCCGGATGAGCAAACAGCTCGGGAAATTATCCAGAGCCTGTTCTTCTCGGATAAGCGGTATGACCTTGGTGATGTTGGCCGGTACCGGATCAACAAGAAGCTGGGTCTTGAGGTAGCTTCTGATACAAAGGTGTTGACTACGGAAGACATCGTATCTATTGTGAAGTACCTCATCGGGCTTATCAACTCGAAAGCTGTAGTCGATGATATTGACCACCTCAGCAACCGCCGGGTGCGGACCGTTGGGGAGCAGCTGTACGCTCAGTTTGGTGTTGGTCTGGCCCGTATGGCCCGGACTATTAAGGAGCGGATGAACGTACGGGATAACGAAGACTTTAAGCCGGTTGATCTGATCAACGCCCGGACCTTATCGTCGGTTATCAACTCATTCTTCGGTACCAACCAGCTATCGCAGTTTATGGACCAAACCAACCCATTGGCCGAGGTGACGCACAAGCGTCGTATGTCGGCATTGGGGCCTGGTGGTCTGTCGCGTGAGCGAGCTGGCTTCGAAGTGCGTGACGTTCACTACACGCACTATGGTCGTTTGTGTACGATTGAAACACCAGAAGGTCCAAACATTGGTCTGATTTCGTCTTTGTGTGTATACGCGAAGATTAACAGCATGGGCTTTATCGAAACTCCATACCGGGTTATTGAAAACGGTAAGGTGTCGATGGAGAAACCAGTAATGTACCTGACGGCTGAAGAAGAAGATACGCACTACATTGCTCAGGCAAACGCGGGTATCGACAACAGTGGCAACTTCCAGGTTGATCGGTTGAAGGCTCGTTTTGAAGGTGACTTCCCAATGGCCGAGCCAACGAGCGTAACCTTCATGGATATTGCGCCCAACCAGATTGTATCGGTGGCTGCGTCGATGATTCCGTTCTTGGAGCACGACGATGCTAACCGGGCCTTGATGGGCTCTAACATGCAACGTCAGGCGGTTCCGCTGCTCCGGCCCGAGGCCCCAATCGTGGGTACTGGTCTTGAAGGGCGTGTCGCTGTCGACTCGCGGGCTCTTTACATTGCGGAAGCTAACGGTGTAGTTGAGTTTGTGGATTCGACCAAGATCATGGTTCGTTACGAACTGGATGCCGATTCGCGTCTGGTGACGTTCGAAGATGAGGTGAAAACTTACAGCCTGATTAAGTTCCGCCGGACGAACCAGGATACCTGCATCAACCTGAAGCCGACTGTACTGAAAGGACAGAAAGTAACAAAGGGTGATGTGCTTTGCGAAGGGTATGCAACCCAACAAGGTGAACTGGCGCTTGGCCGGAACATGAAAGTTGCGTTCATGCCTTGGCAGGGATACAACTTTGAGGATGCTATCGTGATTTCGGAGCGTGTAGTACGCGAAGATATCTTCACGTCTATCCACATCGAAGAGTTTGAACTGGAAGTTCGCGATACGAAGCGGGGTGAAGAAGAACTGACTTCTGAAATTCCAAACGTGAGCGAAGAAACCGTTCGTAACCTTGATGAGAACGGTATTGTGCGGGTAGGTACTGAGGTAAAAGAAGGCGATATCCTGATTGGTAAGATTACACCAAAAGGAGAAAGCGATCCGACACCGGAAGAAAAACTGCTCCGTGCGATCTTTGGTGATAAAGCGGGCGACGTAAAAGATGCCTCGAAGAAAGCACCACCGTCGTTGAAAGGGGTTGTAATTGATACAAAACTATTCTCGCGTCCGTCGAAGGAAGACCGCGGTAAGCATAAGGAAGAGATTAAGGTTCTGATGAAGAAGTTTAGTCGTGACCTGACTGTGCTGCGTAGTCGGATGATTGACAAACTGGTTGATCTGCTTGATGGCAAAACTAGTGCGGGTGTGAAGCATAAGTTTGGCGACGAAATCGTCAGCAAAGGGGTTAAGTTCAATCGGAAGAATATCACCGATAACCTGTTCCCTGATAAGAACCCGTATCGTGATGAGAGTGGCTACTCGGTTCCCGAGGAAGTTAACCTCTTGAGCGATCTGGTGCTTGAAGGCTGGACAGACGATCACCACACGAACCAATTGGCAGTGCAGGTAGTGAAAAACTACAACACGCGCCGAAACGAGGTAACGGGTCGCTTCAAGCGCGAGCGGTTTACCCTCGAAGTAGGTGACGAACTGCCGGCTGGTATCGTGAAACTGGCGAAGGTGTACATTGCCAAGAAGCGTAAGCTGAAAGTAGGGGATAAGATGGCCGGTCGTCACGGTAACAAAGGGGTTGTTGCCCGGATCGTTCGTGACGAAGATATGCCGTTCCTCGAAGACGGAACCCCCGTGGATATCGTACTGAACCCATTGGGTGTACCTTCCCGGATGAACCTCGGTCAGATTTACGAAACCGTATTAGGCTGGGCGGGTCAGAAACTGGGCCGCAAGTATGCAACGCCGATTTTCGACGGTGCTACCGAGCAGCAGGTTGTTGACGAGCTTGATGCTGCAGGTTTGCCATCATTTGGCCGTACCTATCTGTACAATGGTTTGACCGGCGATCGCTTTGACCAGAAAGTAACGGTAGGGATCATCTACATGCTTAAGCTCGGTCACTTGGTCGATGATAAGATGCACGCCCGCTCGATTGGACCCTACTCGCTCATTACGCAGCAACCGCTGGGTGGTAAGGCACAGTTTGGTGGTCAGCGTTTCGGGGAGATGGAAGTGTGGGCGTTGGAGGCCTTCGGGGCATCGAACATCCTACAGGAAATCCTGACGGTGAAGTCGGACGACGTGGTTGGCCGTGCAAAGGCGTACGAAGCTATTGTGAAGGGTGAAAACCTGCCGAAGCCAAATATCCCTGAGTCGTTCAACGTACTTGTACACGAGTTACGTGGTCTGGCACTTGAAATTACACTTGAGTAAAGTTTTCAGTTTACTGTTCTCGGTTTTCAGTTGGTTGACACAAACTTGTAACTGTGTCAGCCAACTGAAAACTGTAGACTGAAAACAGTAAACTCCACTAATTAAATCTCCAACTTCATGTCGTTCAAAAAGAACAAGAAACTCAACAGCGACTTCTCCAGCGTGACGATCAGCCTGGCGTCGCCTGAGTCGATTCTGGAGAGTTCATACGGCGAGGTGACGCAGCCTGAAACGATCAACTACCGGACGTACAAGCCGGAAATGGGTGGTCTTTTCTGCGAGCGCATCTTTGGCCCGGTGAAAGATTGGGAGTGCCACTGCGGCAAGTACAAGCGGATTCGCTACAAAGGCATTATCTGCGACCGTTGTGGTGTTGAGGTAACGGAGAAAAAAGTTCGCCGGGAGCGCATGGGCCACATCGAACTGGTGGTGCCTGTAGCGCATATCTGGTATTTCCGGAGCCTTCCAAACAAAATCGGTTATCTGCTCGGACTTTCTACCAAGAAACTCGATCAGATCATTTATTACGAGCGGTACATCGTTATTCAGCCGGGTGTGAAAGCCGAAGATGGTATTAACCAACTCGACTTCCTGACTGAAGACGAATACCTCGATATTATCGACAAGCTACCGAGCACCAATCAGCACCTCGACGACAAAGACCCGAACAAATTCATCGCTAAGATGGGGGCCGAAGCGTTGGAGATGCTGTTGTCACGGCTCGAGCTTGACTCACTGTCATACCAGCTTCGCCACGCAGCCGCTACCGATACGTCGCAGCAGCGCAAGGCCGAGGCTCTGAAGCGGTTGAAAGTAGTAGAAGCGTTCCGGGAGGCTAACGGCCGGATTGAGAACCGCCCTGAGTGGATGGTGATCAAGATGGTGCCCGTAATCCCACCCGAACTGCGCCCGCTCGTCCCTCTGGATGGTGGCCGTTTCGCTACGTCTGATTTGAATGACCTGTATCGTCGGGTTATCATTCGGAACAACCGTTTGAAGCGTCTGATCGAGATCAAAGCACCTGAGGTAATTCTTCGGAACGAAAAGCGGATGTTGCAGGAGGCCGTCGACTCATTGTTCGACAACTCACGTAAGGTCAACGCTGTTCGCTCAGAAGGTAACCGCGCGCTGAAGTCGCTGTCTGACATGCTGAAAGGTAAGCAGGGGCGTTTCCGGCAAAACCTGCTCGGTAAGCGTGTTGACTACTCAGGCCGTTCGGTAATTGTGGTAGGTCCTGAGCTGAAAATGCACGAGTGCGGTCTGCCAAAAGACATGGCCGCCGAGTTGTTCAAGCCGTTTATCATCCGCAAGTTGATCGAGCGGGGCATCGTGAAAACGGTGAAATCGGCCAAGAAAATCGTTGATCGCAAAGATCCGGTTATCTGGGACATTCTGGAAAACGTACTGAAAGGTCACCCTGTATTGCTCAACCGGGCTCCAACGCTGCACCGTTTGGGTATTCAGGCATTCCAGCCTAAACTGATCGAGGGTAAAGCTATTCAGCTGCACCCACTCGTGACAACGGCCTTCAACGCCGACTTTGACGGTGACCAGATGGCCGTTCACGTGCCGCTGGGCCAGGAGGCAATCCTGGAAGCGTCATTGTTGATGCTGGCTTCACACAACATTCTCAACCCAGCCAACGGCGCGCCGATCACGGTACCGTCGCAGGACATGGTGTTGGGTCTGTACTACGTGACCAAAGGCCGTAAAACAACCCCCGAGTATCCGATTGTTGGTGAAGGTATGACCTTCTACGGTGCCGAAGAGGTAATCATCGCCATCAACGAAGGAAAAGTATCGAAGCATGCCAACATTAAGTGCCGGGTTGAGGTACGGAATGAGCAGGGCGAGCTCGAAACAAAGATCGTTGAGACGGTAGCCGGCCGGTTGCTGTTCAATCAGTTTGTACCAAAAGAGGTAGGCTTCATCAACGAACTGTTGACGAAGAAAAAACTCCAGCAAATCATTGCGCTGATCTTCAAAATCTCGGGCGTTGCCAAAACGGCAGCTTTCCTCGACGATATTAAGGAACTCGGTTTCCAGATGGCCTTCCGGGGTGGTCTGTCAATCGGTTTGAGCGACGTGATGATTCCTGAAGCGAAGCAGGGACTCATTGAAGAGGCTAAGCAGAGCGTACAGGGTGTTTGGGATAACTACCTGATGGGTCTGATCACGGAGAACGAGCGTTACAACCAGGTGATTGATATCTGGACGCGGGTAAACTCGCGGGTAACCGAAACACTTATGAAGCAGCTGGAAGCTGATCAGGGTGGTTTCAACTCGATCTACATGATGATGCACTCAGGTGCCCGTGGTTCACGCGAGCAGATTCGTCAGCTGGGTGGTATGCGGGGTCTGATGGCGAAGCCTCAGAAAAACCTGCAAGGCTCAGTCGGTGAAATCATTGAAAACCCGATTCTGTCGAACTTCAAAGAGGGTCTCGACGTATTGGAGTACTTCATCTCGACGCACGGTGCCCGGAAAGGTCTGGCCGATACGGCTTTGAAAACAGCCGATGCCGGTTACCTGACTCGCCGTCTGCACGACGTAGCTCAGGACGTAATCATTAGCGAAAACGACTGTGGTACGTTGCGGGGCCTGCAAGTGTCGGCGTTGAAAGATAACGAAGATATTGTAGAGCCGCTGTCAGAGCGTATTCTGGGCCGGACTACGGTACACGATGTATACGATCCGCTCAAGAAAGATGCCGATGGCAATCCGTTGTTGCTGGTAGCTTCGGGTGATCTGATTACGGAAGAAATTGCCGCAGCCATCGACGAGACGAGCATCGAAACGGTTGAAATCCGTTCGGTACTGACTTGCGAATCGAAGAAGGGCGTTTGTAGTAAGTGCTACGGCCGCAACCTCGCTACGGGCCGCATGGTCGACATTGGTGAAGCTGTAGGGGTTATTGCCTCGCAGTCGATCGGTGAGCCGGGTACACAGCTGACGCTGCGTACCTTCCACGTGGGTGGTACGGCTTCAAACATCGCCGTTGATGCCTCAATTCGGGCTAAATTCGACGGTCTGATCGAGTTTGAAGAAATGCGTACGGTAGAGTCGGAAGACAGCGAAGGGAACCCACAGACGGTCGTGATGGGCCGTTCGGGTGAAGTTCGGATTGTTAACCCCGACGACCGCAATCAGGTCTACATCAGCAACAACGTTCCGTACGGTGCGTTCCTGCGGGTGAAGGATGGTGATATGGTGAAAAAAGGCGACGAACTGAGCGCCTGGGATCCTTACAACGCCGTTATCCTTTCTGAACTGACCGGTACCGTTTCGTTCGACGCAATCGAGGAGGGTATCACCTACCGCGAAGAATTTGACGAGCAGACTGGCTTCCAGGAGATGGTAATCATCGAAAGCCGTGACAAGACCAAGAACCCGGCTATCGTGGTCAGTGGTGTAAGCACGTTGCTGGAAGACATCACCGAGAAAGGGTACAACTTGCCGGTTGGCGCGCGTCTGGTTGTAAAAACCGGACAAACGATCAAAGCCGGTCAGCCGCTGGCCAAGATTCCGCGTAACGTGGGTAAAACCCGCGATATTACGGGTGGTCTGCCACGGGTAACTGAACTCTTCGAAGCTCGTAACCCGTCGAACCCGGCGGTCGTTTCGGAAATCGACGGTGTTGTAACCTACGGAACCATCAAGCGTGGTAACCGGGAAATCTTCATCGAATCGAAAGACGGTACGAAGAAGAAATACCTCGTTCCGCTGTCGAAGTTTATCCTTGTACAGGATAATGACTTCGTACGGGCTGGTGCTCCGCTGTCGGATGGTGCCATTACGCCGAGCGATATTCTGGCGATTAAAGGACCAACGGCCGTTCAGGAGTACCTGGTGAACGAAATCCAGGAGGTTTACCGCTTGCAAGGTGTGAAGATCAACGATAAGCACATCGAAGCCATTGTTCGGCAGATGATGCAGAAAGTGGAGATCATCGACTCAGGCGATACCAACTTCCTCGAAGGTCAGGTGGTTGACAAGTGGTCGTTCCGTGAAGAGAACGATAAGGTAATGGACGCTAAAGTGGTGATGGATGCCGGTGGCTCCGAAACCCTGAAGCCGGGTCAGATTATCTCGTCACGTCGTTTGCGTGATGAGAACTCAAGCCTGAAGCGCCGTGACCTGCCCATCGTGGTGGTTCGGGATGCCATGCCTGCCGTTTCACAACCGACGCTGATGGGTATCACCCAGGCATCGTTGGGTACGGAAAGCTTTATCTCGGCCGCTTCGTTCCAGGAGACAACCAAGGTATTGAGCGAAGCTTCGATCCGTGGTAAGAACGATACGCTCGAAGGGCTGAAGGAAAACGTTATCGTGGGTCACCTGATCCCAGCCGGTACCGGTGTCCGTCGTTACCAGGGCGTGATTGTCGGCTCGAAGGAAGAGTACGAAACCATTACCGAATCGCGCGAGCAGTTTTCCCGCAGCAAAAAGCGGATTACGGCTTAAGTCGAATAGGTAAGTTTATACAGAAACGCCCCGGTCAGCAATGATCGGGGCGTTTCTGATTTATGACAAGAGCTAACGGGTGTCGGGTCTGAAATGCGTGATTACTGTCCAGTCAGATGTAGGCTAATTTTAGCCCGGATATTTGAGGAAGATAAAAGCCGTCTGGAGCCTGCGTTTTATGCCCGAACCGTGTCGAGGGCTCACTAAAACCGCTGTATTTTCCCCTACCTTTGTCCTTATTGCAGCATCGCGCAGATGTTGCTCTGGCTTACCCACTTCGCGATGAAAACAAACTACCTGTCCATTTTTTGTCTGACAACTTTATTTGGCATGGCCAACGCACAAACGCCAACCCCTTTAGCGGCACCCAAAGCCGCCGTGAAGCCCAAACAACTAACGATTCACGGCGATACGCGGGTCGATAATTACTACTATCTCAACGAACGGGAAAACCCCGAAGTGATCGACTACCTCAAAGCCGAAAATGCTTACCTCGAGCAGAACCTGGCACCCGTGAAAGAATTGCGGGGACGCCTGTTTGAGGAAATGAAAGGTCGGATCAAGCAACAGGATCAGTCGGTGCCTTATAAAGAAGGTGACTACTATTACCAGACCAACTTTGTGGAAGGGGGGGAGTACCCAATTTACGTACGCAAGAAAGGCGCTCTGTCGGCCCCCGAAGAGGTTATGTTCGACTGCAATCAGCTGGCCAAAGGGCACGCGTACTACAATCTGGGCGGCTATGAGGTATCGGACAACGACGAACTCGCTATTTTCTGTGAGGATACCGTGAGCCGCCGGTTGTACACCCTACGGATTAAGAACCTGAAAACAGGGCAGATTTACCCCGAAGCTATTCCGAATGTAGAGGCCGGTGACTTTGCCTGGGCCGCCGACAATAAAACGCTGTTCTATATCAAAAAGGATGTGCAAACGCTGCTCGGCTATCAGGTGTATCGGCACGTACTGGGCACAGACCCCAAGCAGGATGTACTGGTGTATGAAGAAAAAGACAACCAGTTCTACATGGGCCTGTACCGGATGAAGTCGAAGAAGTATATCGCCGTGGTGAGCGATCATAACGGCGTTACGACTGAGTACCGCCTGTTGGAAGCCGCTAAGCCGACAGAGAGCTTTACGGTGTTTTACCCCCGTGAGCGCGGGCATGAGTACGATATTCAGCACTTCGGCAACAAGTTTTATGTTCGCACGAACTACAAAGCCCAAAACTATCGGTTAATGGAGGTGCCCGAAGGGCAGCAAGCAAACCGGGCAGCCTGGAAAGAGGTGATTCCGCACCGGGCCGATGTGTTTTTGCAAAATATGGATGTGTTCGCTAATCACCTCGTGCTGGGCGAACGCAAAGAGGGCCTGACCAGACTACGGGTAATCAACCAGAAAAACAAAAGTGACCACTACCTGGAATTTGGGGAGCCAGCCTATGTTGCTGGTATGTCGTATAACCCTGAATTCGATACCAATGTGCTTCGGTACAGCTATGCATCTCTGACGACGCCCGGTTCTACCTTCGATTACAATATGGATACGAAGGAGAAAACCCTGCTGAAGCAGCAGGAGGTGTTAGGTGGCTTTAATAAAGACAACTACGTGTCGGAGCGAGTGTATGCTACGGCGCGTGATGGTGTAAAAGTGCCTATTTCGCTTGTGTACCGAAAGGGTACCAAAAAAGACGGTTCTGCGCCGTTGTTGCAATACGCCTATGGCTCGTACGGCAGCAATACCGAACCCGGCTTCGGTTCAGCCCGCTTGAGTCTGCTTGATCGGGGTTTTATCTACGCTATTGCCCACATTCGGGGTGGTCAGGAGATGGGGCGCCACTGGTACGAAGATGGCAAGATGTTGAAGAAGAAAAATACCTTCAACGACTTTGTCGATTGCTCAAAGTTCCTGATTGAACAGAAATACACGAATCCTACCAAGCTGTTTGCGCTGGGTGGCTCGGCCGGGGGGCTTCTGATGGGTGCGGTGGTCAACCAGGCCCCCGAACTGTACCGGGGCGTAGTAGCGGCTGTGCCGTTTGTCGATGTGGTCACCACCATGCTCGATGAAACCATTCCGCTCACGACCGGTGAGTGGGAAGAGTGGGGCAACCCGAAAACCAAGAAGTATTACGACTACATGAAGTCGTACTCGCCCTACGATAACGTCGAGAAAAAGGCGTATCCGAATATGCTGGTGACTACCGGTCTGCACGATTCGCAGGTACAATACTGGGAGCCTGCCAAGTGGGTGGCTAAGCTGCGTACCATGAAAACGGACCAGAATCAGCTCCTGCTGCATACCAATATGGAAGCCGGGCACGGTGGAGCATCAGGCCGGTTTGAGGCATTAAAAGAGGTTGCGCTGGAATACGCGTTTATGCTGAATCTGTTGGGTATTCAACAGTAGCCATTAAAGCATAAGATAGCTCAGTTGGGCGGGTAATTGGAGTCGAAAGATGACCAGTTACCCGCTTTTTCATTCTCTCTTTTGCCTGAACAGTTTCTATACTAACTGTTTAAGGCGGTTTAAAGTCGAGTAGAATAGTCCATAATCTGGAGGAATCGGTAGATAAGATTAGTGCCGCTTGCCAACAAGCATAGCCGTGTTTTTTTACCAAGCTGTTACCTTTGAGCCGGTTGCACAAAGCGTATGGCAAAACAGCAAGTCGTTCGGGTCAGTATTGTTAAAGAAAAAGCCTCACTGAGTAAGGCCCAGAAAGAGTTTAATGAGCTAACCCGGCAAATTGAGAAAACGGAGAGAGACTTAGTCAATCTGCGCGAAGCTGCCGACCGGATTCAGCAACGGGTTGAGGGCGAGTTACGCCCGCTGCTGAAAAAGCTAACCGACGTACAGGTTAAATTGGTTAAGCTGTACGATCGGGCTGCTATGCAACAGGATTTGTCGCGTGGGGATCAACGAAAACTGGCCCAGCTGATTACTGAAATCACCTATGACCTGATTGGCCAACACGGCATCGACGCCCTCAAACCTATTCATGATAAGTATAGTGACGTGACGTTTGACGAACGGGTACGTCATCAGCACCAGTCGGATGCTTTACGTGAGCATAAGCGTGCCGACGAAGAAGCCCATTCCGACGGTGTGCCTATTGAGGAAGAGGACAGTTGGGAGAAAGCCGAGGCAGAAGCCGAAGAATGGCGTCGGAAGCAAGCCGATGAAGAACGGGCCGCCCGCCCAAAATCGGAGAAGCAACGGGTACGCGAGGCCAAGCGAGCTGAGGAAGCCCGCAACATTACCCGGTCGGTACGGGCACTGTACATGGATCTGGTAAAAACATTTCACCCAGACCGGGAGCCCGACGAGGTCGAGAAAATCCGTAAAACCGAGATCATGCAGCGGGTTACGCAGGCCTACGACGCCAACGATTTACTCGGTTTGCTCCGGTTGCAGATGGAGTTTAACCGGATTGATCAGGAACATCTGGAAACCCTGGCTGATGAGCAATTGGGGTATTACAATAAAATTCTGAAGGGGCAGGTGGCCGAGCTGGATGCTAAACTTTTTGCTTTACAGTCGCAGCTAGGGCGAATGCTTGGTTCGGCGTTTGGCTTTATTCATTCGCCGGTCAGTCTCGACTTTAACTTCAACACCTACCTCAATCAGGTAAAAAAGATGCTCAAAGCATCCAAATCTGAATTGGAGGTATTATCTGATACTGACATGCTGAAGCTGTGGTTGAAGGGATACCGGTAGCGGCTATTTTGAATAGCTACCGAAGCAGTAACAGTATCGAAGTTTGATCCATAGTCTACAACGTGAGCAGGTATTTTCAAAAGCTATTACTTTATCTAATCTGGTTCATACCGGTTGTTGGGTACGCCCAACAGTTTGAGGTATCATATCCGGTGTCCCGGCTGGTGGTGCAGCGAGGAGCCGATAATCAAGGGCAATTGTACGTATCGGGCCGCCTTGATTTTACCGCCGACCGGATTGAAGGGCAGCTGACGCCCGTTGCGGCCGGGCAGGGGAATGGCACCGCCTGGCAGGTTATTCAGACCAACCCGCAAAACGGTGTTTTTTATGGGCAACTGACCGGCACGGGCGGTTGGTACGTGCTTAACCTGCGCGCCATTCGTAACAACATAGTCATTAACGAAACGTCCGTGCGGCCGGTTGGAATCGGTGAGGTGTTTATTACAGCAGGCCAGTCGAACTCGCGTGGGCTGGGTAATGGGGATAATGACCTGGGCACGGCTACCGACCGGGTCAGTACTATCGACACCATCAATCACTATTACCCGGCCAATCAACCGCTGTTCTCATCGGGCGATCCAATGCCGTTTCCCCGGTATAAAGCACTTACTGCAGCCCGGCGTATGTTTCCCATGGGCGAAAGCTCCTGGGGGTGGGGCGAGTTGGGCGATTATATCGTGAGCCGCTACAATGTACCGGTTGTTTTCTACAATGCGGGTTGGGACTCCTCGACGATTGAGAACTGGATCAACACCGCCAATGGTATACCGGCCTGTAACCGGTATTGGTGTTCGGGCTATTGGCTCAACCTACAACCCTACACCAATCTGAAAAATATTCTGCATTACTACGGTTCAACGGGGGGCGCGCGTGCCGTGTTGTGGCATCAGGGCGAAGCCGAATACGGCGATAACAGCAGCGGCAGTATTCCGCAGTATGCGACGCGGTTGCGTGAGTTGATTGCGAAATCACGGGCCGACTTCAACGGGCGGCCACTGCCCTGGGTCATTGCGCGGGCTTCGTTCGATGGGCAGGTGACTCGCCCCGAAGTGGTTGCCAAACAGCAGGAGGTGATTGATACCCCCAATTTGCTGGCGTTTCAGGGACCGTTAAACGATACGATCATCAACCGGCGGGCTGGTGTGAGCGATGTGCACTTCGGTAACGAGTTGCGCCCCCCGACGCATCCGCAATACTTCAATAATCCCAATTCAATTCCGGCTTCGATGGGTTTATCGCGGTTTGCCCGAAACTGGAACAACAGCCTGAACAACGCTTTTTTTCAAACTGCCACGCCCGTACTGCCGCAGCAGTTTGCGGTAACCGGCTCCGTTGCAGGCATCATTGCCCCTGCCGATAGTGTTAGCCTGGCGGTTTACACCATTGGGACGTTTGGGGGGGATAATGGCTGGCAGGTTCAACTACTCGATTCCAGCGGACGGTCCATCGAAGCACTACCCGGAGTTGGAACTAACCCCGTCCGAACGAAGCTACCGTCTGATCTCACGACGGGTTGGTTTCGGTTGCGGTTGGTAGCAACAAACCCAGTGCTGCCCGCTGTTCCAACTAATAAGTTTCAACTGGGTACACCACCTCCACCACCTCCGGCTCCACGTACTGATTTGAGCCTTGCCATGGTAACGAGTAGCCGGGTAGTACGTGTTGGCGAAACTCTGACAGTGCAATTAATCCTCCAGAACAGCGGGCCCGATTCGGCCACCAATGTACAGGTGCAAAACCGGCTACCGGCAAATTTGTCGGTGGTAACAACGGGCGGCCTAACCAACACCGGCACCGCCCTAGTGGGCAGTGTGGCCCAACTGGGGGCCGGGGCATCGACAACCCTGAGTTTTGGGGTGCGGGTGCTGGCCGAAGGAACCTACCGCAACGCGGCCGAGATTACACAAAGCAGCCCGACTGACAGCGACAGTCAGCCGGGTACGGGTACCAGCACCGGTCAGGACGACGAAGCAAGTGTAGAGTGGCGCACACCCGGCGCAGGAGGGGCTGTTTTTGAGTCGGCAAATCCTAATCAGATTCAGCTACCGGCTGTGCAACCTAATGAGCCTACGCCTGACCCTGACCGCGCTGATTTGAGTCTGCAACTGGTGACCAACACCCGCGCCCCGGCCCTCAACGAGCTGGTGTCGTATAGCCTCGTTGTATCGAATCGGGGTGGGGCCTCCGCTACTGCCGTTAGTGTAGCGGCTGTGCTTCCTGCGGGCCTCAGCTACGTGAGTGGGTTGTCGGCCACGGGGCAAACCGTGACCGGAACCATCAGTAGCCTTAATGTTGGGAGTAGTACCACACTTGTGTTTGTGGCCCGCCTGACTGCGACCGGTGAACAGCTAACCAAAGCACAGATTACAGCCGCTACCCCCGCTGATTCGGATTCAACGCCGGGGAATGGGACCGAAAATGGCGAAGACGATACTGCCTGGCTGAGTGTCCGGGGTCGATAATTAGAGAATAGCCTCCCGCACCCGCACAAGCCGTTCCAGTAAGCCCTCCAGCTGGTCGAGAGGGAGCATGTTGGCGCCGTCCGATTTAGCACAGGAAGGGTCGGGGTGCGTTTCGATAAAAAGGCCGTCGGCCCCAACAGCAATAGCGGCTTTGGCGATGGTTGCAATCAAGGCCGGTTTGCCGCCCGTAACCCCCGATGATTGGTTCGGCTGCTGTAACGAGTGGGTGCAATCCATCACAACCGGCACGCCAAACGACTGCATGGCCGGAATATTCCGGTAGTCGACCACCAGATCGCCGTAACCAAACGAGTTACCCCGGTCGGTCAGAATAACGGTAGCCTCTGGGTTGATGGCGTGGACTTTTTCGGCGGCAAAATGCATGCTCTCGCCCGACAGAAACTGGCCTTTCTTGATGTTCACGGCCTTACCCGTACGGGCGGCAGCTTCAAGAAGCTCGGTTTGACGGCACAAAAAAGCCGGAATCTGTAATACATCAACAGCCTCGGCAGCCATAGCGGCCTCGTCGGACTCGTGGATGTCGGTCACGGTCGGGATGTTGAAGGTAGTGCCTACCTCGTTCAGGATTGACAGAGCCAATTCATCGCCGATGCCCGTAAACGAGTTGGCTTTTGTCCGGTTTGCTTTACGGTACGACCCTTTAAAAATGTACGGAATACGCAGCTTGTCGGTGATGGTAACAATGCGCTCGGCAATTTGCAGGGCCATGTCGCGGCCTTCAATGGCGCAGGGGCCAGCCATCAAAAAAAAGTTGGGAGAATCGGTATGGCGGAGCTTCGAAAGTTGGATCATACGTGTCTGTAGCCTATTGAGGCATACAAAGGTGCAACGGATTTTAGGAACTCAGTAGTTCGGTATCGAAGCCCTCATATAACCACCCGATTAGCGACTTTTAACTCCTAATAGTGCGGTTTGGTAGGAAAGCAGCTTTAGTAGACGGTGTAGGATTAAACTCTATAGTTAATATATAATCTTTTGATAATCAAAGTTTTGTGTATTGTTACGGCATAGGTAATAACGCCCAGGCTACAAAAAAATTGTTTGACAATGATAGGGGAAATGGTTTTCTTTGTGCCGTTTTTCAACCCCAATTGACTACTAAAATGTCAGAAATTGCACAAAAAGTTAAGAACATTATTGTTGAGAAATTAGGTGTCGAAGAGTCTGAGGTTACGCCTGAGGCAAGCTTCACCAACGACCTGGGGGCCGACTCGCTTGACACTGTTGAATTGATCATGGAATTTGAGAAAGAATTCAACATTTCTATCCCTGACGATCAGGCCGAAAACATCGGTACCGTTGGTCAGGCGATCACCTATCTCGAAGAAAACGCTGGCAAGTAAGCCTGCACAGGGCCTTCTACCTGTTTGAGTCTTTAGGTTTTCTCTCTGAAAGCTTAACTACTCAAACACGTAGCGCCTGTTTTCTTCTTATTATTCCATCTGCAGTTTTCCTGTATGACCTTCCGACGAGTAGTAGTTACGGGCCTTGGTGCCCTCACCCCCATCGGTAACGATGTACCCACGTTTTGGGATGGCTTGGCCGCTGGTGCCAGTGGTGCCGGCCCAATCACCAAATTCGATGCGAGCAAGTTCAAGACCCAGTTTGCCTGCGAACTGAAAGGGCTCGACGTTACTCAGTACATCCCTCGTCAGGATGCGCGCAAAATGGACCCCTTCACCCACTATGCACTGATTGTGGCCGAACAGGCAGTGCAGGACTCGAAGCTGGACCTGGAAAAAATTGACAAAAACAAGGTCGGCGTTATCTGGGGGTCGGGTATTGGAGGTCTGAAGTCGTTTGAAGACGAGGTGATCGACTACGCCAAAGGCGACGGTACTCCTCGGATCAATCCGTTCTTTATTGTTCGCATGATTGCCGACAGTGCACCGGGTCAAATCTCGATGCGCTATGGTTTCCGCGGACCCAATTACGTGACGGTATCGGCCTGTGCGTCGAGCCTGAACGCCATGATCGATGCGTTCAACTACATCCGTCTGGGCCGCATGAATATCTGCGTGACCGGGGGCTCTGAAGCCGCCGTCACCAAAGCCGGTATTGGTGGTTTCAACGCGAACCGGGCCCTCTCGGAGCGTAATGATGACCCCATGACGGCCTCTCGTCCGTACGACAAGGACCGCGATGGGTTTGTATTGGGCGAAGGCGCTGGTGCTCTGATTCTGGAAGAGTACGAGCATGCTAAAGCACGGGGTGCCAAAATCTACGCCGAACTGATCGGCGGGGGCATGTCGTCTGATGCGTTTCACATTACGGCCCCGCACCCCGATGGGTTGGGTGCCCGCCTGGGAATGCACGATGCGCTCGATGACGCTGGTATCAAGCCCGAAGAAATTGACTACATCAACACACACGGCACCTCGACGCCCGTAGGCGACCCGCAGGAGCTGAAGGCCATTCACCAACTCTTTGGTGACCATGCCTTTGCCATCAACATTAGTTCGACTAAGTCGCAGATTGGCCACCTTCTGGGAGCGGCCGGGGCTGTGGAGTCCATCGCCTGTCTGTTTGCTTTGGAACGCCAGATTGTGCCTCCAACGATTAACCACTTTACCGACGATCCTGAGATTGACCCACGGTTCAACCTGACCTACAATCAGGCCCAGCCCCGCAAGCTGACCACGGTCATGAGTAATGGATTCGGTTTTGGCGGGCATAACGCATCGGTTATTTTCCGTAAACTTTCCGACTAAGTGCAACTCGCTTTGCCTCGTAGCTACTTTGCCACGTTTCTGAACCTTTTCCGCTCGCAGGATGCCGATAAGCGGAAAAAGTTAAAGAATGCTGTCGCCCATATTATTGGAGAGAATCCGTCGAACCTGCGCCTGTACCAGCTGGCACTGCGGCACTCGTCGGCCTCCCGGGAGACGGTCATTGTAGGCTTTCGCGAGTCGAACGAACGACTTGAATACCTTGGCGATGCCGTACTGGGTATGGTCATTGCTGAGTTTTTGTTCAAAAAATACCCGTACAAAGACGAAGGCTTTCTGACCGAAATCCGGTCGCGGATTGTGAATCGGGAGATGCTTAACGGAATTTCCCGCAAAATCGGCCTCGACCGGCTTATCGAATACGACGGAGCCCGTACCAAAAGCCTGCCCGCCCGTACCTCCATGTACGGCGATGCGCTTGAAGCTTTGGTGGGTGCCATTTACCTCGATAAGGGGTTCCGGTTCACCCGTCGGTTTATTTTGAAGAACCTATTGTCGCACTACGATATCGACTCGCTGGTGCAGAACAATGCTAACTTCAAGAGCCGCCTGATTGAGTGGGCGCAACGCGAAGGTAAAGAAGTACGGTTCGATATTATTGCCGAGAAGGGCAACAGCCATTACCGGGAGTTTATCGCACAGATCGTGATTAACGAAGAACCATTTGCCACGGGCAGTGGCTACTCCAAAAAGAAAGCCGAGCAGTCGGCCGCCGAAAAAGCGCTTGAGCTTCTCGACGCTAAGTAGCCTTCACTCTGTTTATAGGATATAGTAAATGCCATGTGCCTGAGCACATGGCATTTTTTTGTGGAATACGGCCGGTGTACTGTCAAAATGGCCTAATACATACGTTAAAGGCCTATTTATAGTGTCAATTTGGCTGTGTAATGGGATTGGTACAAAACTTGAAAAACAGGTGGTAGATAACAAATACGACAACCGTTAATCAAAACCGTACCATGAACGCTTTAACCCGCTCTAACCAATTTCCTTCGTTGATCGAAACGTTTCGGATGAATAGCCCCTTTGGCCGCGAGATCAATGATCTTTTCAATCAGAGTACACAGGTGCCAGCAAGTGTGCCTGCTGTAAATGTAGCCGAGCATACCGATGGCTTTCGGATTGAGGTGGCCGCACCCGGCCTCAAAAAAGAGGATTTTAAACTAAGCCTGAATCATACGAACCTGACGATTTCGGCGTATCAGGAGAATAAGACAGAAGCGAAGCCGAACGAGAAATACACACGTCGGGAGTTCAGCTACTCGTCGTTCCAACGGACGTTTATGTTGCCCAATTCGGTCGATGTCGATCAGATTCGCGCTACTTACACCGATGGAATTCTGACCATCGAGATTCCGAAGCGGGAAGAGGCCAAACCCAAGCCGCCCCGGCAAATTGAAATTGGCGGTTAATCTGAACCGAAAAGTAACTCTACCCGGTCGCAGGGGGCCAAGCCACGCGGTTTTGCCCCCTGCGACCGGGTACGCATACAGCGGGTGGAGTGGGTGAGAACGTGACAAGGGTCGGGTGGCCGATGGTAAATTTGGCTCAACAATCGCTTGTTAATAATTGTTAAGTACCCACTTGTTCACGAATTTTTTGACCCCAGGATTCCGTTATTTTGCTGAGTAGCTCGTGACTCACAGACATGGGCAAGCTATGAAGACAACCTGTCGGATCACCGACAATGCATTACCCTCAAAAACTAATGAAAAGCAACTGGAAAGTATTGACGCTGATTGCCATCTTATCGAGTGCAATCACCCTGGCGGCCTACAGCTTCCTTGGCTTCAACAAGCGGGATGTTGTGTTCAATGAGTCGTCGACCCCGACCATTACGGGTCGGTTAGCCGCCCTCACGGGCAACGGTACGAGCGCACCGGGCGATTTTGCCTATGCCGCCGAATCGGCCACGCCAACGGTGGTACACATCCGTACGACGGTTACGCGCACGGTTCGTCAGCAGCAGGTTCCGGATATCTTCCGCGAATTCTTCGGTGATGAATTTGGTGGCGCACAGCCCCGGCAGCCCCGCCGTCAGCAAGGACAGGCCTCGGGTTCGGGCGTAATCATCTCGAAAGACGGCTACATTGTGACCAATAACCACGTGGTGCAGGATGCCGATCAGGTAGAAGTAGTGATGACCGACAAGCGCAGCTTCAAGGCCAAAGTAATTGGTACCGACCCCCTCACCGACCTCGCCGTGATTAAGGTAGAAGCCGGTGGTAGCCTGCCCGCCATTACGCTGGGCGATTCGGACAACCTGAAATTGGGTGAATGGGTGTTGGCCGTTGGTTATCCGCTCGACCTGGAGTCGACAGTAACGGCTGGTATTGTGAGTGCTAAAGGCCGTGGTATCGGTATTCTGAACCAGAACGTAGATCGTAACGACCGCAACGCCGATACGCCCATTGAGTCGTTTATTCAGACCGACGCTGCCATTAACCCCGGTAACTCGGGTGGGGCACTCGTCAACCTGCGTGGTGAACTGGTAGGTATCAACTCGGCCATTGCATCGGCAACGGGTTATTACAGTGGCTATGGCTTTGCCGTACCGGTATCGCTGGTGAAAAAAGTAACGGCCGACCTGCTGAAGTACGGCAACGTACAGCGTGGCTATCTCGGTATTCTGCCGATTGAGCTGGATAGCAAACGTGCTACCGAACTGAACGCCAAAGTGGGTCGGGGTATTTATATCGAGAGCGTTGTCGACAACGGAGCCGCTAAAACTGCTGGCTTGCAGAAAGGCGACGTAATCGTGAAAATGGAAGGCCAACCGATTGATTCGGATGCGCAGATGCGCGAAATCATCGGTCGTCGTCGTCCGGGTGATGTGATCAACGTCACGGTAAACCGGGGTGGTACCGAGCGCGACTTCAAAGTAGAGCTCCGTAACCGGAATGGCGGCCGCGATGTGGTCAAAAAAGCCGAAGCCACAACGGCATCGCTTGGTACGTTGGGAGCCGAGTTCGAAGACATCAGCGCCCGCGAGCTGCAACAGGCTGGCCTTAGCGGTGGGGTGCGTGTGAAGAAAATTGTGGATGGTAAACTGGCAGAAACCGATATTGAAGAAGGTTTCATCATTGTGAAGGCGAACGGTAAGAACGTAAAAACCGTGAAAGACCTGCAAACGATCATGGCGAACGTGAAAGAAGGCGAAGGTCTGATGCTGATCGGGATGTATCCGGGAAGCTCACGGATGTATTACTACGCTGTACCAGTTTAACGGCTGAAAATAAGTAACTTGACGTACAGAGGTCTGCCCCAATTACAGGGGCAGACCTTTTTGTTTACCTAAATTTTGTGAATAGTATTTCAGTAGTTTGGTCATTTTGTGGAACTTTGCCCCGTAAATCACCAATCTACATTCCCTCATGATCACTGATTCGCCCGTTGCGGATGCACCTAACAATCAGTCTGTCAATAATGGACCGGTTCATTCGGCCATTACGTACGAAAAAATTCCCACCCACATTTATGCCGACGCCAAGGCCGCATCGCGGGCAGTAGCCCACGAAATCGCGGATCTGATCCGGCAAAAGCAAGGGGAAGGAAAACCTTGCATTCTGGGGTTAGCCACCGGATCGTCGCCCAAGACGGTCTACGCCGAATTGGTTCGGATGCACCGCGAAGAGGGACTCAGCTTCCGCAATGTCGTTTCGTTCAACCTGGATGAGTACTACCCCATGGAGCCCGATTCGCTGCAAAGCTATTGGCGATTCATGCGGGAGCAGCTGTTCGACCACGTTGATATTCCGGCCGAAAACTACCACGTACCCGACGGAACCATCCGCTACGACAAAGTAGCTGAGTTTGTGAAGCGGTATGAGGAAATGATTGCTGAAGCGGGTGGGCTCGATTTTCAGTTGCTCGGTATTGGGGGTAATGGCCACATCGGTTTCAACGAACCGGGTTCGCTCATTAACTCGCATACCCGCCTGATGATGCTCGACCACTCAACGCGGGCGGCTGCTTCGGGTGATTTTGGTGGTTTGCCCCGTACACCCCGCAAAGCCATTACAATGGGGGTTGCCAGTATTCTGGCTGCTAAGCGCGTAGTGCTGCTGGCCTGGGGTGAGCGCAAAGCGCCGGTGATTCGTGGTGCGGTTGAAGGTACCGTGACCGAAACCAACCCGGCTTCGTATCTGCAAACGCATCCCAATGTGCTGTTTGTGATCGATGAAGCGGCTTCCTCTGAATTGACCCGGATGAAATCACCCTGGTTGGTCGATACAGTGGTATGGGACAACAAGATGATTAAGAAGGCGGTTACGCACCTGTCGCTGACATTGGGCAAGCCGATTCTGAAACTCACCGACCGCGATTACAACGATAACGGGATGAGCGACCTGCTGGCTCAGTACGGACAGGCATACGACATCAATATCGATGTGTTCAATCAGTTGCAGCATACCATCACCGGCTGGCCCGGCGGTAAGCCCAACGCCGATGATACTAACCGCCCCGAGCGGGCCTTACCCGCTCAGAAGCGTTGTATCATCTTCAGCCCGCACCCCGACGACGACATTATTTCGATGGGTGGTACGTTCCAGCGTCTGCACGATCAGGGGCATGAGGTACACGTGGGTTACCAAACGTCGGGTAATATTGCCGTTGCCGATGATGAGGCCCTGCGTTTTGCCGACTACGTGGTCGACTTCAACTCGAAATTTGGGATCAATAGCCCCGAAGCTACACGTATTTTCCAAGACGCGGCTACGTCGCTGCGTTTGAAGAAAGACAGCGAAATGGATACGCCGGAAGTGCGGCACGTGAAAGGCCTGATTCGGATGGGTGAAGCCAAAGCGACTTGTCGGTTTGTGGGTATCCCCGTCGAAAATGCGCACTTCCTGAATATGCCGTTCTACGAAACCGGTAAGGTAGAGAAGAAGCCGCTTGGCGAAGATGACGTGAAAGTGGTGATGGATTTGATCGAGAAAATCAAGCCGCACCAAATCTATGCCGCCGGCGACCTCGCCGATCCGCATGGTACGCACAAGGTCTGCCTCGACGCTATTATGGAGGCCGTGCGTCGGTTGAAGCACAAAAACTTCATGAAGGATTGCTGGGTATGGTTGTACCGGGGTGCCTGGGCCGAGTGGGATGTGAGCGAAATCGAAATGGCCGTGCCAATGTCGCCCGATCAGGTGATGAAGAAGCGCCTGGGTATTTTCAAGCATCAGTCGCAGAAAGACGGTGTGGTGTATCAGGGTACCGACTCGCGTGAGTTCTGGCAACGTGCCGAAGAACGCAACCGGGGTACGGCAGCCATTTACAACCGCTTAGGTCTGGCCGAGTACGAGGCTATGGAAGCGTTTGTACGCTGGAAGTTTTAATCGAAGCATTCAGGAGCGAGGAGATAGGAGTGAGTAGGGCCGACGCGTACGCCTTCCTTGCTTCTGTTTCCTCGCTCTTTCTTTCTCCAATAAATGCTATCAAACGATATTCTCTCTGTCAGTATCCGGCCTCAGGGGGCTGAGCTTACGTCTGTTTTTCATAAGCCCTCGGGCACCGAGCATCTCTGGCAGGGCGATCCGGCCGTGTGGGGCTGGCACGCGCCCAATCTGTTTCCGGTGGTGGGTGGGTGCCTGAACAATCAGATTTGGGTAGATGGGCAGGCATACCCGATGGGTCGGCACGGCTTTACCCGGCAGTCGGTGTTTACCCTTGCCGAACACACCGATACAACGGCCCGGTTTGTGCTGACCGACTCCGACGAAACGAGGGCGTCGTACCCATACCGGTTTGTGTTTGAGATTATATACACGCTGGAGGGGGCTACGTTGGCGATCACGTACCGGGTTCGCAACACCGACGACCGTCCGGTTTTCTTTTCGGTGGGGGCACACCCGGCGTTCAACGTGCCGTTTGGGGCGAATGAGGATTTGACAGATTACTGGCTCGAATTTGAGTATACCGAGCCGTTGGAAACTCATCTGCTTTCACCCGAGGGCTATTTTACCGGTCAAACCGAGTCGATTGAGCAGGTCGATAATCGAATTCCGCTGACGAAGCATTTGTTTGATAAGGATGCGCTGGTGCTTAAAAATCTGCGCTCGCGAGAGGTGCGGATTCGGAGCAAAAACCACGACCGGGCCGTAACCGTCCGGTTCAACGATTTTCCGTATCTGGGTATCTGGGCCAAGCCCGGTGCGCCGTTTGTGTGTATTGAGCCCTGGCTCGGTTATGCCGATTCGGTGGGTGAGCCGGTGCCGTTTTCGCAGAAAGAAGCTATTCAGCAGGTGGGCGTTGGCGAGGTGTTTGAAGCCACGTTTACGATTACCCTCTAACTGAGATGTTATCTTGTTTAGAAAGATGACATTTCTAGCCAACGCATAGTCTGAAAACGTTCAAAGATGACATCTCTCCAAACGAGATGTCATCTTGTGTTAAACGCCATCAGCTCATAACCGGAGACTCCGCAGACGCAGGCTGTTGGTGACTACCGATACCGAACTGAGTGCCATAGCAGCCCCGGCCATCATGGGGTTTAACAGAAACCCGAAAGCTGGGTAAAGAACCCCGGCGGCAATTGGAATCCCGATCAGGTTGTACACAAAGGCCCAGAATAGGTTTTGCCGGATGGTTTGTACCGTGCGTTTCGAGAGCAATAAGGCTTTCGGAACGCTGTTGAGATCGGAGGTGAGCAAGGTCATTTTAGCTACGTCCATCGCAATGTCCGACCCCTTACCCATCGCCAGACTAACGTCGGCCTGCGCCAGTGCCTGTGCGTCGTTGATACCATCACCAACCATCGCCACCACCTTGCCCTGTGCCTGTAAGGCTTTAATGAACTGCCCCTTATCGTTAGGCATGGCCTCGGCCGTAAACTCGTTTATCCCAACGGCCTGAGCTACGGCGGCAGCCGTTTCGGGGTTGTCGCCTGTGAGCAAATGCACCGAGATGCCCCGTTGTTGTAATGTTCGGATAGCAGCCGCCGACGTGGGTTTGATCGGGTCAGCAATGGCGATTAGGGCCAGCAACTGGGTTTGGTCGGCGAAGTACACCACCGTTTTGGCCTGTTGCCGGAGTTGGGCTGCCTGCCCCTCGGCCGTGCTCGTATTCAGGCCCTGCTCGCGCATGAGCCGGTCGTTTCCAATCCAGTAGGTTTCTCCTTCAACGGTGCCTTTCGCGCCCCGTCCGGTCAGGCTCTCGAATTGCGTGAGTACCACCGCACCCGGTCGCACACCGGCCTCTTTTACATGCTCAACCACGGCCTCAGCCAGCGGGTGTTCTGACTGTGCTTCGAGCGATGCCAGCACAGCGTTGAGGTGGTCGACATCGGGGCGATGCCCCAGCCACACAAAATCTGTCACCACAGGTTTGCCCTGCGTGATGGTGCCCGTTTTGTCGAGTACCACGGCATCGACCCGCTGCCCCAGTTCGAGGCTTTCGGCGTCTTTAATCAGAATGTTGTGTTCGGCGCCCTTGCCAATACCGACCATAATGGCCGTGGGAGTTGCCAGACCCAGCGCACAGGGGCAGGCAATAACCAGTACCGTAACCGAGGTAAGGAGTGCTTGTGCAAAGGCGTTGCCGCCCGGTGCGTGGGCATCGCCGGCAAGTAACCACACGGCAAAGGTGAGCAGAGCAATACCCATGACGACGGGAACAAAAACGCCCGCAATTTTATCGACCAATTGCTGCACAGGGGCTTTGCTACCCTGCGCTTCCTGCACCATCCGGACAATGTGCGCCAGCATGGTGTCGTTACCGACTTTGGTGGCCCGCATCCGAAAGCTACCTTTCTGATTGATGGTACCCGCAAACAGGGCGGCTCCGGCGGTTTTGGCCACCGGGACGGGTTCGCCCGAAATCATGCTTTCGTCTACGTACGACTCACCCGTTTCGACCAGTCCATCTACCGGAATCTGCTCACCCGGCCGTACACTCAGCCAGTCGCCCACTTGTACGTCGGTTACGGGCACTTCGCGCTCGGTGCCGTCGGATTCGAGCCGGTGGACCGTTTTGGGTTGCCGGTTCATCAGTTGCCGAATGGCCGACGAGGTGTTCGACTTGGCCCGTTCTTCGAGCAGTTTACCGAGTGAAATAAACGCAACGACCACAGCGGCCGCTTCGTAGTAAACGTGCGGCATTTGCCCCCGATGGTGCCAGAACTGGGGGTAAACTGTGTTGAAGGCACTAAACAAAAAGGCAATACCGGTAGAAAGCGCCACCAAGGTGTCCATGTTGGCCCGCCCGTGCCGCCCCTGTTTCCAGGCATTGATAAAATACGACCGACCCAGCCAGAATACCACCGGTGCCGACAGTAACAGGCTGATCCAGGGTGTGTAGGCCCAATCCATGAAAAACATGCCCAGAATAACCACCGGCACCGAGAGCGCAATGGCTCCAATGGTGCGGGCTTTGAGCTGCTCATACTGGCGTTGCTGGGCCTCCTGTTGAATCTGGAGTGGGTCTTCGTCGTCGATGACGAGATCGTACCCCATCGACCGAACGGCCTGCTGGAGGGCTTCCTGCGACACGGTACGGGGGTTAAACTGCACCGAGGCTGATTGGTTGGCGTAGTTGACCGTAGCGTTGCTGACGCCGGGCGTATGCTTGAGTATCGACTCCACGCTGACGGCGCAGGCCGCGCAACTCATTTCGAGTACCGGGTACGTCTTTCGGACCTCGGTGCCAATTAGCTGAGTCATTATTCGTGTTGGTTTTTGATTAGGGCTGGGTGGCCCAGGCCCAAAGCAGTGACTACCTCACGCACGTAGATAGCACCTTGAGGAACCCGAAAATTCCGACAAGGTTAGGCTTTGGGCTTATGGGCGTTTACAGCGTTTCGGCTTTGAAACCGGCTTTCTCAACCACCTGCTTTACCTGCTCGGCGGTAGCATCGGGGGCGGTTATAGTCAAGCGTTTTTCGGGCGTAGCTGTGTTCAGTTGCCAGTTGCCCGCGCCAAAGGCTTCGTTCAGGTAAGGCGTTGCCTGTGCTTCGCAGCCGCCACATTTCATATTGGTTTTAAATTCGAGTGCCATCTGATAGATTGGTTTATGTGTAACAGATTGAGCAAGCCGGGTTTTGAGTGACCCCGGCCTGCTTGGTAAAGAACAATACAAAGGTCGGTTTTGCTCCGGTTGCGGCTGTATAGGTTTCGGGATGGAGCGTACAAGATTTAGCGAGTGTGGTCCTGAGCCAGTGGCTAAGCTTGATGGCCTTGTTACCAGAAAAAAAAGCGACCGGGGAATGAACCCGGTCGCAATAAGGTTACCCCTGCAGACAGACAGCTAATGGTGACGAAAAGGGCGTCTGAGTGCCAGAGAAAACCGGCTACTCAGACGCCCTGCTCATAGGAGGCCTTCGATAAGTTGCCGGGTATAATCCATGTAAATGCCTGCCTCCTCGGTGTTGAAGCCTGTGAGGTCGTGCAGAACGACGTTGTTCTTTACAATGATTTGTCGGGGAATGCCCTTTATATTCAGCTGGTTCGACAGAGCTGCCCCCTGATCGTAAACGGGATTGATAGCGGGTACAAAACGCTGCTTGGCAACAAGCTGTTTAAACCTTTCGAAGGAATCGGCTCTGCCCGTGTTCACTTCCACAAAAACCACCCTTGGATTTGAAATCTGCTCTCGTAGCTCAATCACATAGGGGATTTTCTTAAAGCAGTATGCACACCCGGAATCCCAAAAGTTAATCACGGCAACTTGGTCGGGGGCCAGTTTAAACGGCTTTCCGTCTGTTTGTACCAACGTAAACTGCTTCGGGAACGGACGTTGCCCGCTGGCAATACGTTCGTTGAATTGCAATCTGGGCATTATCGAAAAAGCCGTGTACAGCGTACTCAGAATCAGGAATGCCAGAGCCACATACGTAGTGGCCGATCGATTTTCTTTGAGGCTAACACCGGTAAAGAAAGCCAGTGCAAAGAATACAACCAACGTGGGCGAGAGGTATTTCAGCCCATCAAAATTGATGTAAAGCCCATATAGATGAATAAGTGTAAAGCATCCAGAAACCAGCAGGTACAGCGCTACTGGCTTTATTTTGAGCGGATTATAGGCGGTTAACAGATACCCTACGCCAAGCATCAGCCCAGACGTTACCAGAACTGGGTATCTCGTTTGCATAAACAAGAAGGTAGATTGAATACCAATTGCCAACAACAATCCGAGCAAAATGTAGAGGAAAAGTAGGGCGTATTTCATGGTTATGCCTGGGCTAATGGTGTAGAAGTAATGGGGGAACAGTAGCGTTTTTTAGACAGGGGCTTCGTATTGCCTAAAGTAATGGGCTTTTTATGAAAAAGAAATCGGTCGTTAAGTTTCTGTTTTCTTTCTACTGAGTGGTAGGAGCGTTTGTCTAACGCCCACCCCCTTTGCCGTCGTCGTTGCTGATTTTTCGGCTTTGCTTGCCCCCGCTACTCATCTGACCAAACCGGTAGCTGAACGTCAGGCGGGCCGACCGGTTGACGAGCCGGAACTGATTCGAAGCATCAAAACTCGGAGCCGACGACTCGCCCCGGATCAGGACCGACCGGTTGAAGGGGTTGGTTACGTTCAGTGTCAGGCTCGCTTTTTTGTCCCAGAACTCTTTCTTGCCCGACAGCCCGTAGAAGTACCAGGCCGTATTGGTGCCTTGCAGGCTTATCCAGCCCGTGTTGTACTGCCCCATCACCTGTACCGATACGTCTTTGGGCAGTTTGTAGGTCAGGTTTGGCCCTATGCCCATCACCCAGCCCGAATTGCGTTGGCCCAGGGCCACACTCGACAGCAGCACGTATGTCAGGTCGGTGTTGAGGCTTAGGTCGATGCGTTTGGTAGGTTGTTTACTCAGGCTCAGGTTGGCCCCGTAGCTGGCGTTACGACCAATGTTTTGGGGCGAGGTAACGGCCACACCAGCCGCATCGACGGTCGAGAGCCACTCGATAGCGTTGTTGGTTTGCCGCCAGAACACCGACGTGTTGAGCGAAAAGCCGTTTTCGCCAAAGGTGCTGTACGATACCTCGGTGGCGTGCGTAAGCTCAGGGCGCAGAAAGGGGTTACCGGTCTGAATATTCCGTGGGTCGCTGACGTTGCGGAACGGGTTGAGATACCAGATAAGCGGGCGCGAAATGCGTTGGGTGTAGGCCAGCTTGAACGTATGCTTTTTGGCAACCGTTTTGGCAACCGTAAAGCTGGGGACCAGATTGGTGTACTGACTGTTGAACTGGAATTGCTGGGTGATAAAGTCGCCACCGATGCGGGTGTGTTCGAGCCGGAGACCGGCCGATAGCGCCCATTTGTTTTTAGTGTCGAGCTTGAGCGAGCTGTAGCCTGCAAACACCCGTTGAATGTACTTGAACTCGTTGGACCGCGCCGTGTCGAAGGCGTAATCCTGCTCCAGCCCGGTAAGCGAGAGGTTGGTGGTCGATTCGCTGCCGATAAACCGTTGAATGGTTTTGGCCCCGAACTCCACTTTCAGGTTGGCCGAGTCGCGCAGTTTATAAGGGTTTGCAAAGTCGCTCTGAAGCGTAAACTCGTTGTTGCGGCTCAGGTTGGTAGTCTGCTCCAGAAACGTGGGCCGCTCCGACGCCCGGTCGAACTGATTGATGGTGTAGTAATAATTGTCGGGCATGTAGCTGTACTGCGACAGCACCGAAAACTCCTTGCCGGGCTTCGTAAACGAGCGGGTCCAGCCGAGGTTAAACTCGGCATTGCCGTAGGGGTTCCGAAACGCAATGTCGCGTCGGAAATCCTGAATTACCTGCCCCGACGTCGATACCAGTCGGCTACTCAGTTGGCTATTGTTGGGGAAGTTGCCGCCCCAGGCATTCACCGAGAAATTGAGTCGGTTAAGGGAATCGGGGTCATAATCAAGGCTCAGTTCGCTATGACCGCCCATCCCGGTGTTGTCGGCCGTGCTCCGTTGTGAGAGCTCGCTCACCGGCCGCCCATCCACAAGGGTGGTTCGGCTCTGCCCCATTTCCATAATATTACGGTACGTGTACAGGTTGCCCGATGCGCTGAGGCCTATTTTGCCCTGTTTAACCGACACGTTGCCGCCGATTGAGTTGTTGAAATTACCAGCCGTAGCGTTTACCGTGCCGTTGGTGCCCTGAAGCTGCTTTTTGGTGATGATGTTGATTACCCCCGCCGACCCTTCGGCATCGTATTTGGCACCGGGACTCGTAATCACCTCCACCGACTTGATCATGTTGGCGGGCATCTGTTTAAGGGCATCGGCCAGGTTACGGGCCATAATACTCGATGGCTTCCCGTTTACGAGTACCCGTATGTTACTACTGCCCCGCATTTTTACGTTGCCTTCGAGGTCAACGGTGAGCATAGGAACCTTCCGCAGTACATCCACGGCGGTTCCGCCCGTGTTGGTGGCGTCCACATCGGCATTGTACACCAGCTTGTCGCCCTTGTCTTCGACCAGTGCTTTTCGGGCCGTTACCACCACTTCATTGAGGCTTTTGGTGTCGGGTGCGAGGAATACCGTACCCAGGTCGACCGGGCCATTGGCGGGCACGATAGCCACATTCGGAATGATTCGGGTACGGTACCCCACAAACGAAAGGGTAATCTGGTAGACCCCCGCCGGAATGTTGTCGAGCACAAAAGCGCCTTTGTCATCAGCCGTGCCGCCCAGCAAAATTTTACGCGCACCCGTTGCCGACGTGGAGACGGCCGACGTGGATACGGCAATCGTCACATACGAAATGGGTTGGTGGGTTGTGGAGTCGGCTACGGTGCCCGTTAGTTTGCCGGTAGATGGCGTCTGGGCAAACGCGCCAAACGTGATAAAGGTGAGGACGTAAAGAAAAGCGTTCATAAAGGCTGAAGGTTGTACCCTATTGTCTGCAACAAAGGTAGAGTGCTGCAAAAGTGCCTTCGACGCTGTTAGGATAATTTAAGAATTCGTCGTGACGCCTGCCGGACTGCCGGTAAGAGCCCGGCTTAAGCCCGTGCCCTTGTGCCCAAACCGTTGGTTGCTGCCCGAAAGATGGCCAAACGGGGATGAGGGTTGCACCGGCGGTCCGGTTTAGGGAAACTATTCGTCTTCGGCGCCCAGAACCTGCCAGATCAGATCCGACTCATAGCCTTTGCTCAGGGCAAACCGAACCAGTTTTTGCTTCACCACGAGCGGGTTATCGTCGCGGATGGTCCGGCGTTTTTTGGCCAGCAGATCGGCGAGGGCAGCGCGGTAATCGTCGGGGGCTATTTCGTTCATGGCCTGATCGAGGTTGTAGCCCGTAATGCCCCGCTGTTGCAGGTGTTGCCGAATTTTGCGTTTGCCCCAGTGCTTTACCCGGAATTTGCCACCCGCAAACGACCGGGCAAACCGCCCTTCGTTGAGGTAATTCTGACTGATGAGCTCGGCAATAATCTCCTCGGCATCGTCGCCGTAGATGTCCCAGTCGTTCAGGCGGTCGCGGACTTCCTGTTGAGTTCGTTCCTGATAGGCACAAAACGAAGCGGCTTTACGGAGGGCGTCTTTGAGGTATTCGGTCATGCGATGGGTAAGAGGCCTGTGTACCAAGCTAAACAGGAACAACGGGCAAAAAGCTCCTAAAGAAGCCCGTATGTAGCCGATTGATAAATTTATTTGTTTTCATGAGTTGGGCGTCGTTATTTGATAGAACAGCGAAAGTAGCCCCAGCTGTAACTACACGGCAGCAACACATCTGCATCTTGCTGACCTGATGAGCATTGCGAAGCTTTATGGGTTCGGGGAGACGTGTAATACGCTCACCGTTCCGGCAAACATATACAGATCATGAAACGTATAAAATTCCTCGTCCTATTCGCAGTTGTCCTGTTGACTGTTAACAGCAGTTGTGAAAAAAAATGTTCTTCACCAGCAGTAAGTACTTTTTATTTAGACACTCGTGGTACGTGGCGACTTGTCAAAATTGTTTATCCAACCAGAACGCAAACGACCTTTGCCCAACCACAAACCTTGAAAATCTATTCAAGTAGCGGTCGATTGCCCGGTCCTAATGTTAGTGAAAAACTCTTTAAAGACACTACGACTACTGCTACCAATGAGTGGTTGGGAGTAGATCCAGATTGCCAGAATCGTAGCTTTGTGGTGAGTTACGATAACATTCCCCTGTTCCGAAAATACTGGATAAATGGGCCAGCCGATCAGCTACAGGCAACGGGATACGTAGCTAAAGTGGGTAGCGAAGCCGACAGTGTGCGGTACTACTATGAGTTGGTAGAAAGAAATTACTTCGACAAATAATGAAGCGTGTCATAGTTGACACGCTTTTTTCAAAACTTCAGTCCCAATTCCAGCGAGACAAGATGGTTTATTAGATAGATGCCTTAAGCAAACTGCTGCGAACGACTAAGCGAATAGGAGTTAACGAATTTACGTTAGTGTGGACGACGACAAAATTCAAGTATATGGTTACTACAGATCGTACAAACTCTGTTCAGGCGTCGCTTATCCGTCTATTTGACCGGCCGATGCAACCAACAGAGTTAGCAGACATCCATTACAATCAGAACGTGAAGATGATTTCGGGCATTCGCTGACAGAGCAAAATTGTAATCAGATACAGATCATGAAACGGATAAAATTCCTAGTCTTGTTTGCAGTTGTCCTGTTGACTGTTAACAGCAGTTGTGAAAAAAAATGTTCTTCACCAACAGCAAGTTCCTTCTTTGTACAATCTCTGGGTACGTGGCGACTTGTCAAAATTGTTTATCCAACCAGAATGCAAACGACCTTTGCCCAACCACAGACCTTGAAAATATACCCAGTTAGTGGTCGATTGCCCGGTCCTAATACAAGCGAGAAACTTATTAGAGATACCACGACTACTGCTACCAATGAGTGGTTGGGAGTAGATCCAGATTGCCAGAATCGTAGCTTTGTGGTGAGTTACGATAACATTCCCCTGTTCCGAAAGTACTGGATAAACGAGCCGGCCGATCAGGTACAGGCAACGGGTTACGTAGCTAAAGTGGGTAGCGAAGCCGACAGTGTGCGGTACTACTATGAGTTGGTGGAAAGATATTTTAAGTGACCCCCTTGGTTAGGTACTTACTTGAAGGCGTTACCTGAAATAGCTTATGTATCTTTTTTGCAAAAACAAGACACGTATTTTCCCCGTATCAGAACGGGTAGTTTTCAGGTTGCTGGTCTGGCTCCGATATGATTGTTTTGCCAGACAGATTATCTGACTGCTATATCCACACCATTTCAGTCTGGTTCGGGTGCATTATGCTGACTATGCGCCGTACTACGGTGATCTGTACCACGCCATTGGACACACCAAAAAGGCAACCGGTTTTCGTACCGATTGCCTTTTTTTATGCAGCCTAAAACTTCAGCCCCAATTCCAGCGCCACCACCCGGTTGCGCACGTGCAGGTCGCGGGGGCGGGCCACGTCGAGCAGCCCCCGCTGATAACTGAGGCTGATGTTGATAGCATTGGTCTGGCTCAACCGATACTGAAGGCCGCCCCCCAGCACCCAGGCCACATCGGCAAAGCCAAACTGCCGCCGGGTGCCTTCTTTCTGGGCTACCTGATGGTACACGTTGCGCGTGGGGTCGAGGGCTTTTTCGGCCAGTTTGACGTCGAGCAGACCGCCCGTCTGAATATAAAGCCGCGACGATGGAAGCAGGTTGTTGGCAAACAGTTTCACCGTCATCGGAATCTGCACATACTGAAGGTTATACACCGCGTACTTGGCCGGTGCGCCGGGGTTCCAGCGGGTTTCGCCATAAGAGCCCGGAATCCGGTAGCCCACCCGCTTAATGGTGTACCAAAGCCCCGAGCTAAATGCGTACCGGTCTTTAAAAAAGAAATAATCGAGCGATACCCCCACACTAGGGCGTAGGGCCGTGCCGTTTTGCATAAAACCCAGGTAGTTACCCGAACCCTCGATCCGGTTGATGGTAGCATGTGGGGCAAACCGCACGCTCATTTCAATCAGGTGACTCGGGCGCTCGTAATCAGGGTAGGCGTCATCGCGCGATTGTTGGTAGGCGCGGTCGATAGCCCGGTCGGTGCTTGTTTTTTTCTTCCGTTTCCGAAGCGGTTTTTCGTCGGTCACGGTCGCCTTGTAATCGTCGCCAAGAATTTTGCGGAAACGGCGCTCCGTAACCCGGGCCGTCGCGAATTCGTCGGTTGACGCTTGCCACTGTTGACCCCACGATTCCCCGACTGCGGCTGTCAGCGTCAAAATCAGGGTCAGGACTGCAACTTTTTCCATAAATTTGTCTGTTTTCAAGAAAGGGAGTTCACGTACCGGGTGTGTTCAGAAGGTGTCAGAACAATCAGAGACAACCGCAGTGGTGGTGTTTTTTTTGTGCTATAGCTTCGACAAGTAAACCGCCCGATGGATTAGTGAACGCCTTGTTCAGATCACTCTTTTTCGAAATAAATGCGTTTTCCAGCCGCTCTTGGGGCGCTTCTTGCTGTTTTACTGCTCAACTCCTGTGCCAAAAAGGAACAGGTTCCGCTCGACCGGCTCGATCAGGTCCTGTTTGCAGCAAAAGAGCCCGGTCAAATTCGGGAGTTTCTGACCCGAAACAAGTCAATTGCACAATTGTACTTTGGCGCGGACAACGGCCCCGATAGTTCGTTGGTTGCCGACCTGCACCATCGGGTAAACGACCCCGAACTCAACCTATTGTACAAGCAGGTTCAGGACGAGTTTCCGGAAGAAAACGAGCTGGCAGCCCAATTGGGTGAAGCCTTCGCCAATATTAAGAAAGCATACCCCGACTTTAAGCCTCCGCGCGTAGTGACTATGGTGACGGGCTTCATGGGCCCCGACCTAGTCGTGAGCGATAGCCTCGTGATTGTGGGGCTCGATTATTTTCTGGGTCCGAAGGCCAAATACCGGCCCCGTGGTCCTGAGTTTCCGCAGTACATTTTGCGCCGGTACGCCAAAGAATACATTGCCCCGACCGTGGTATTTACCCTCTCTGACGCGTTTAACAAGAATAACCCGGCCGACCAAACCATGCTGGCCGATATGGTTTACTTTGGCAAAGGCTATGTGTTTACCAAAACCATGATGCCCGCCGTAGCCGACAGCCTCGTGATTGGCTATTCCGATGTGCAGCTCACCGAAACCTACAACGCGCAGGATATGGTGTGGGCTCATTTCATTGATAAGCAGCTGATTTACGAAACACGTCCCGACATAAAGAACCGCTACATGAACGATCGGCCCTTTACGGCCGAGATTGGCCCGCGTTGCCCCGGTGCTATTGGGCGTTGGGTGGGCTGGCGCATTGTGGGTCGCTACTTCGATAAGCAAACCAACCCGTCGATTACCGACCTGATGGCGACCGACGACGCCCGGAAACTTTTTCAGGAATCGGGGTACAAAGGGCAAAAAGACGAAAATTAACACGGGCCACCGGGCACGGCAAACATATGCACCGATGCCCCTAACCCGTGACCAAATACATGGCAAAAGGACGACGAAATTTTGGCGAAGAAGCCAGTCCCGAGGACAAAAAACCGCTGAGTCGCGAGAGCATTCGGCGGGCAATCAGTATTTTCCGGTTCGTGAAGCCCTACCGGTGGCTCTATGCGCTGGGGTTTCTGTTTCTGATTCTCTCCACCACCACCACCCTCAGTTTTGGTCTGCTCATTGGGCAGATTACGAGCGTGATTCAGGGCAAATCGGAGTTTACGCTTAATCAGGTTACGCTGTTTTTTGTGGGCGTACTGGTTGCACAGGCTATTTTTTCATTTTTCCGCATCTACTTTTTCTCGCAGGTGAGCGAGCGCGCTATGGCCGATGTGCGCCGGTCGACGTACAGCAAAATCGTGACCTTGCCGATTCCGTTTTTTGAGCAGCGTCGGGTGGGCGAACTCACCAGCCGTATCTCGGCCGACGTGTCGCAGTTGCAGGATGTACTGACGCTGACCCTGGCCGAGTTGTTCCGGCAAATAGCCACGTTGCTGATCGGTACCGGCATTATCCTGTACGTATCCTGGAAACTGACCCTGTTTATGCTGGCTACGTTTCCGGTGATTATTATCGCGGCTATGGTGTTCGGGCGGTTTATCCGAACGCTGTCGAAGAAAGCGCAGGACCAACTGGCCGAAGCCAACGTGGTGGTCGAAGAAACGCTGCAATCCATCAACGTTGTGAAAGCCTTCACCAACGAGCGGTACGAAATCGGGCGGTACGGCTCGGCTCTGGCGCGGGTGGTGGGTACGGCCCTGCGGGCGGCCCGGTTCCGGGGGGCATTTGTGTCGTTTGTGATTTTTGCCCTGTTCGGGGGCATTGTTGGCGTGGTTTGGTACGGTGGTACGCTGGTTCAGGCCGGTGAGATGCCTTTTGCTGATCTGCTAACGTTCATTGTTTATACGACGTTTATCGGTGGGTCGGTAGCGGGCATGGGCGACTTGTACGCACAGCTTCAGAAAACCATCGGAGCCTCAGAACGTATTCTGGAAATTCTCGGAGAGCAGTCGGAGGTAGATGCAGATAGTGAGCAGGCGACCGTGCTGGTGCCGGTGAAGGGCAATGTAGTTTTCGAAAATGTCCGGTTCTCGTATCCATCGCGCCCTGACGTGGAGGTGCTCAAGGGTGTCTCACTGCGGGTCGATTCGGGCCGGAAAATTGCCCTGGTAGGGCAAAGTGGCGCAGGTAAATCGACCATTGTGCAGTTGCTCATGCGGTATTACCACATTGCTGGTGGAGAGATTACGGTGGACGGTCGCCGGTTGAGCGATTTCGATATTACGCACCTGCGGCAGAACATCGCCGTGGTGCCGCAGGAGGTGATGCTTTTTGGTGGCACCATCGCCGAAAATATTCAGTACGGTCGGCCCGGTGCCACCGAAGCCGAAATTCACGAAGCCGCCCGCAAAGCCAACGCGTACGGGTTTATTCAATCGTTCCCGGAAGGTTTTCAGACGGTGGTGGGCGAGCGTGGGGTTAAACTGTCGGGTGGTCAACGGCAACGAATTGCTATTGCCCGCGCTATTCTGAAAGACCCGGCTATTCTGATTCTCGACGAAGCCACCAGCTCGCTCGATGCCGAGTCGGAAAAACTGGTGCAGGAGGCTCTGGACGAGCTGATGCAAAACCGGACAACTTTGATTATTGCTCACCGGCTGGCTACTATTCGCAAGGTCGACACGATTTATGTGCTGCGCGAAGGGCAGGTAGCGGAGCAGGGCACACACGATGAACTGGCTCATCGGGAAGACGGCCTCTACGCGAATTTGGTTAAATTGCAGTTTGAAACGGGGGTAATGTATAATGAATAATGAACGATGGAGCAGGATTGTAGAATAGGCGTTTTTGTCATCCCGACGACAGGAGGGATCTTACAGTCAGCTAATTAGAAAGATCCCTCCTGTCGTCGGGATGACAAAACAAAGTTTAAACTCATTCTTCCATTATCCATTTAAAAAAATGAACGCTGCACAAACCCTCAAAGACTTTGATTTGCGGCACACACAGGGCCGCGAAGAGGTACTCAACCTGTTTCTGGGGGCCGATCATGCGCTTTCGCACGGTGATATCGAAGCAGGCCTTGGCCCCTCGCACGACCGTGTGACCATCTACCGCACCCTGCGCACGTTTCTCGAAAAAGGGATTCTGCATAAGGTGCTCGACGATGGCGGGAACCCGAAGTATGCCTTGTGCCGCGAAACCTGCGCGCAGGGGCACCATCACCACGACCATGTCCACTTCAAATGCGAAGACTGTGGGCAAACCACCTGCCTCGATCATATCCATGTACCTGCGGTAGCGTTGCCGGCTGGGTATAGTCGCAAAGAAGTTAATCTACTCATTCAGGGCGTTTGCTCGGAATGCAACAAATAAAGCCTGCTGGTTTGGAAGCATTCAACACCCGTCGACAACAGTTTTTACAAGCCGAACAAGCCGCTCAGCGTCAATATAACCAACTGGCGCTCTGGCGGCTTGTCTGGTTTCTGGGGGCTGTGGTGGCCGTGTGGGCCCTGCGCTCGGCCGACCAAACCACCGGGGCCTGGGCCGTGGCTGGTGTGGGTCTGCTTGGGTTTATGGCAATGCTGAAACGGCATATGGCCATCCGGCGCACCCGCGACCTGAACCGGCATTTGGCCTATGTAAACGAAGACGAACTGGCCCGGCTCGAACGCCGATTTCTGCGGCCCGAAACCGGCGAATCGTTTGGGAGCCCCACCCATCCGTACGTGGGCGACCTCGACGTGTTCGGCAAACTGTCGTTGTTTCGGTTGCTCAACCGCACGCACACGCACGAGGGTACGCGTCGGCTGGCCGAGTGGCTGCTGTCGCCCGCCAGCCCCGAAACCATTCATTTCCGGCAACAGGCGGCTCACGAACTGGTGCCTCAGCTCGACTGGCGGCAGACGTTCGAGGGCCTGGCCTACCTGAACGAAGCCGTAGCACGGCCGGTGGACCCGTTGCGGCACTGGGCTGTTGCGGAGGCTCCGGCCTTACCGGCTTATCTGAACGTAGCCCGGTTTCTGATGCCGCTGCTGACGGTCGCCCTGCTGGGTGCCTGGCTGGGCGGCTGGGTGTCGGGCTGGGCAGTGCTGGGTGCCATAGCTGTATCGGGGGCATTGCTCAACCGAGTGAGCGAACGGGCCAAACAGGTAAGCGAACAAACCGCCGACATTACGGCCGCTCTGGGTACGTTCCGGGAGTTGCTGGCCCATGCCGAACAGGTGCCGGGTAAAGCCGAGAGGCTCCGGCTCGTACGCGATGCCCTGACCGCCGAGAGTCAACTGGCTTCGGTGCGGGTAGGTCAACTGTCGGCGCTGGTGCAAAATTTCAACTTCCGCCGGAATCCCTATTTCTATCTTTTCGTTGGGTTGCCCGTGTTGTGGGATGTGCACTACCTCATCCGGCTCGAACGCTGGCGGCAGCAGTACGGCCCCCGGCTCGACGGCTGGTTTAAGGCACTGGCCGAACTCGAGGCCCTCAACAGTCTGGCTGGCTTTGCCTACGCGCACCCGACCTACGTCCGCCCCGACATTGTCGAAGATAACCGCCTGACTCTACAGGCTCAACAGGCGGCTCATCCGTTGCTGGCGCCCGGCAAAGGCGTGGCCAACTCATTGACACTCGACGGTAACGGCGAAACCGTGCTTATCACGGGTTCCAATATGTCGGGCAAGAGTACGTTTCTCCGAACGCTCGGGGCCAACGGGGTGCTTGCCCTGACTGGTGCCGTAGTCAGTGCCGAACGGTTTGTGATCTCGCCCGTGCGCATCTTTACCAGTATGCGCACGCAGGATTCGCTTGAAGAAAGTACCTCATCGTTTTACGCCGAACTCAAACGGCTGCAAACGCTGATTCGGTTGGCGGGGCAGCCCGACGGCATACCGGTACTGTATTTTCTGGACGAAATCCTGAAAGGCACCAACTCCGCCGACCGGCATCGGGGAGCCGAAGCTCTTATCCGGCAGTTGCACCAAACATCGGCGTCGGGCTTTGTATCAACACACGACCTCGAACTGGGGCAGCTTACTCATCCTGACGGAACTCCGCTCCATTTTGTACGGAACTACCATTTCCAGTCCGATATTCGCGACGGCAAACTGCTGTTCGACTACCAATTGCGCGACGGCATTTGCCAGAGTTTCAACGCCAGTCAGCTGATGCGTTCTATCGGCATCGACATGGATCTGGCTAATCATTAACCGATTGTTATGCCGCGCATCAACCCCCGTTATTACCCGATACTGCTTATAGCCCTCGGGGCTTTTTTCTTTTTTCCGTTTCTGGGGCGGGTACACTTGTTCGATTGGGACGAAATCAACTTTGCAGAGTCGGCGCGGGAAATGCTGGTATCGGGCAACTATGCGCGAGTACAGATCAATTTTCAGCCGTTCTGGCAAAAACCACCTTTGTTTTTCTGGTTGCAGGCCCTGGCCATGCACGTTTTCGGGGTAGACGAGTACGCGGCCCGGTTTCCGAATGCGGTGATGGGCGTACTTACGTTGCTGGTACTGTATGGTGTAGGTCGGCGGTTGCATGATGCCCGGTTTGGCTTGCTGTGGGCACTGGGCTATCTGGGTTCTATCACCCCGCATTTTTATTTCAAAACAGCCATTATCGATCCTACTTTCAACTTTTTCATCTTCGTTGGGGTGTGGTTTTTGTATAAGGCAAGTGCTGAGAAAAGACAGAATAATACCCCACCCCTCCCCGATAGAGAGGGGCTAAAAGTTGCTCAAGTGAAAGCCTCTCCCTATCGGGGAGGGGTTGGGGTGGGGTATACCGCTCTGGCTGGCTTATTTCTCGGCTTGGCCGTGCTGACCAAAGGGCCGGTTGGGGCGTTGCTGCCGGGCCTGATGCTGGGCGTGCTGTGGGCCGTGGGCGGCTTCAAACCGCTGCTGTCCTGGAAGGCTCTGGGCCTGATGCTGGCCGTTGGCTTACTCGTGACAACGGCCTGGTTTGGGCTCGAAGTGGCGCAAAACGGCCCCTGGTTCCTGGTCGAGTTTATCAAGTATCAGATTGTGCTGTTCACCACGCCCGACGCGGGTCACGAGCAACCGTTTTACTACCATTTTCTGGTGGTGTTGCTGGGGGCATTTCCGATGTCGGTGCTGGCTATCCGGTATCTTACCCGACTCCGCAATACTGGGGCCGACGCCCCCTTTATGCCGTGGATGGTGGCCCTGTTCTGGGTGGTCATGATTGTGTTTTCAATTGTCAGGACCAAGATTGTGCATTACTCGTCGATGGCCTGGTTTCCGGTATCGTATCTGGCGGCTTACCACCTGTATGCGCTCGCAACGGGCCGGGTGCGGTGGCCCCGTGGACTATCGGCGGGCTTGCTGGTGCTCGGCATTCTGTTGGGGATTATCCTGACAGCGGCCCCCATCGTGGGTATGCATAAAGACGTCCTGATTCCGTACATCAAAGACCCCTTTGCCGTAGCTAACTTACAGGCTCAGGTAAGTTGGGGCGGCTGGGAGTGGCTTATTGGGGGGGGCTGGATGGTCGCTCTGGTTGGGTGTGTGCTTCAGCTCCGGCGACATACCTACCCCGCAGCCGTGGGGCTCTTCGGCAGCACGGCCCTGATGCTGTTTTTCTTCGCGTCGAATGTAGTGCCCAACGTGGAGCAGATTGTGCAGGGGACCGTCATCGAGTTTTACCAGTCGAAACAAGGACAGGACGTGTACGTGGAGCCGATTGGCTATAAAAGCTACGCCCAGTTTTTTTATTTCGAGAAAAAGCCGCCCATTAACCCGCGCACTGCCGACGAGGAGTTCCTGCTCAATGGGCCGGTAGATAAGCCGACGTTCCTGATTGCCAAAATCACCAACGCCGACCGGTATCGGCAGAACCCGAATTTAGAAGTGGTGAAAGAAGAAAATGGGTTCGTGTTCTTCAAGCGGAAGTAGTGTTGAGTACGCAAAGAGATGACATCTTGTTCAGAAAGATGTCATCTCTTTGCGTACTCAACGAAGCATTCCACCCCACACGTAGCCTTCGAATGTTCGAAGTGGGTAACGCCCAACAACGAATGTTTGGCTCAGGGTTAAGTTCTGTGCCAGCGACTGCAACTCCACTTTTCAAACCAACCCCTCGCGGAGTAAATCGTGCAAGTGTACAAAACCGGCCAGCCGCCCTTCGTCCAGTACCAGTAGTTGGGTGATGTTGCGCCCCTGCATAATTTCCAGCGCCTGCACAGCGTAGGCGTCGGGGCCGATGCATACCGGATTACGGGTCATAATGTCGCGGGCAGTTAGTTGCCGGTAGTCATCGTGGTGGCTCACCATCCGACGTACATCACCGTCCGTAATAATCCCCAATACCTGTTCGGTTGCGTCGACAACGGCGGTAGCCCCCAACCGCCCCGCCGACATAGTGAGCATCGTTTGGTGAATAGGCGCATCGGCCGGCACCGTGGGCCGCTGATTATGGGGGTACAAATCGCTTACTTTCAGGTACAACTTTTTGCCCAATGAGCCGCCCGGATGATAGCGGGCAAAATCCTGCCGGGTAAAATCGCGGGCAGTGAGCAGGGCAATGGCGAGCGCGTCGCCAAGAGCGAGGGTCACGGTTGTGCTGGTAGTAGGCGCGAGGTTGAGGGGGTCGGCCTCGCGTTCGGCATAGGCCAGCAGCACACAATCGGCATGGCGGGCCAGGTACGAATCGGCTTCGCTGACGAGGGCAATCAGTTTGGCTCCAGTCCGGTGAATAAGCGGCACCAGCACTTTAATTTCGGGTGTATTGCCACTTTTCGAGATAGCCACGACCACGTCGGTGGGTTGCACCATGCCCAAATCGCCGTGAATAGCGTCGGCTGCGTGCATAAACAGAGCCGGGGTTCCGGTAGAGTTCAGCGTAGCCACAATCTTCTGACCAATCAGGCCACTTTTGCCGATTCCGGTCACCACAACCCGGCCCCGACTGGCTAATATAGCCTCCACGCATTGGTCAAAACGCTCATCCAGAAAGGTGCTTGCTTGCTGAATGGCGTCGGCTTCGGCCCGTAAAACCTCGCGGGCAATCGTTTGCGGATTTTTTACTACTTTCAAGTTCTGATTCTGTTGTCGAAACAGATTTGGATATAAATTCGCTAACTTTAGAAAGTGATACTTTGATATAGGATTATTGGCGTTTGTATTTAGACTTAACCGATACATTAAGTCCATCAGGATCCTGTCAAAGCCACTCAGGCTATTGGGTAAACACCGTTTCCGGCCTAACAAAGATATAGTCAGACAACTGTCTGTTCAAACTATCCGATTGTCTGCTATCCATTATGTTGTTGATTACCAGTGATATATTTTGGAGGCACTGAGGGTAGCGTAGTTAAAAGAACCAGTAACTTTTTGTACGTCGCGAAAGCATGATGCAGGTTGACCAGTCCGTACAGGTAACCCTTAAGGAACGATTAAAAGAAATCTTTGGCTTTAGTCAGTTCCGGGGCGAACAGGAGGCCATTATTTATAATATTCTGGCCGGTCGGAACACGTTTGTTATAATGCCCACCGGGGCAGGCAAATCACTCTGTTATCAATTGCCAGCTATCGTCAGCGACGGTACGGCCATTGTTATTTCGCCCCTGATTGCCCTGATGAAGAATCAGGTTGATCAACTCAATGCCTTTGGCATCAACGCCCAGTTTCTGAACTCGACGCTCTCAAAGGCCGAGATGACCAAGGTCAAGAAGGAAACCCTCAATGGCACCCTCAAACTGCTTTACATTGCGCCCGAATCGCTGACGAAAGAAGAAAACCTCGACTTTCTGAAGCGGGCCAATATCTCGTTTGTGGCCATCGATGAAGCCCACTGTATTTCGGAATGGGGACACGATTTCCGGCCCGAATACCGCAAAATTCGGGGTATTGTCGATAACATCGGCAGTGGTAGCCTGCCCGTTATTGCCCTGACGGCTACGGCAACGCCCAAAGTGCAGCTCGACATCCAGAAGAACCTGCAAATGGAAGATGCCCACATCTTCAAAACGTCGTTCAACCGGAAAAACCTGTACTACGAGATCAAGCCGAAGGTTGATGCCAAAAAGGCGCTGATTAAGTACATCAAAAACAACAAAGGCAAGTCGGGCATTGTGTACTGTCTGAGCCGTAAAACGGTGGAGGATATTGCCGAACTGCTCAACGTAAACGACATCAAGGCGCTGCCGTACCATGCCGGCCTCGACCCGCAGACCCGGATGAACAACCAGGACGCCTTTTTGAACGAAGACGTCGATGTGGTTTGCGCGACCATTGCCTTCGGGATGGGTATCGACAAGCCTGATGTTCGGTTTGTGATTCACTACGATGCGCCCAAATCGCTCGAAGGGTATTACCAGGAAACGGGCCGCGCCGGCCGCGATGGCTTGGAGGGAAACTGCGTGATGTTCTACAGCTACGACGATATTGTGAAGCTGGAGAAGTTTAATAAAGACAAACCCGTTACCGAGCGCGACAATGCCAAGCACCTCCTGGGCGAAATGGTGTCGTACGCCAATCTGGGTGCCTGCCGTCGTCGGCAACTGCTGAGCTATTTCGGGGAGTACACCGAAAAAGACTGCGGTTTTTGCGACAACTGCCGCAAGCCAACGCCCCGGATCAAGGCGCAGGAAGAAGTGGTACTGGCTCTGCAAGCGGTACTCCAAACCGATCAGCGGTTCGATGTAAACCACCTCTCGCACGTACTCACGGCCACCGAAAACCAGTACGTGACCAGTTATGAGCACAACCGGCTCGAGGTGTACGGAAAAGGGCGTGAGTTCAATGAGTCGCCGGAGTATTGGTGCTCACTGATTCGCCAGATTACTATTTTCGGTTTGCTCGACAAAGACGTCGACAACTACGGGGTGCTGCGCGTGTCGCAGAAAGGGATGAACTACATCGAAGACCCGTATCCACTCACCCTCGCCAGCGATCATAACTATGATCAGCAGATTGCCGACGGGAAGGCCGACGACGATAAAGACGTACAACCCACCGCAGGTGGTAATGCGTACGACGAAGAGCTGCTCGGTTTGCTGAAAGCTCTGCGCAAGAAAGTAGCTAAAGAAAAAGGGCTGCCTCCGTACGTTATTTTTCAAGATCCCTCGCTCGAAGAAATGGCCACCACCTATCCCGTTACGCGGGATGAGATGGCCCAGATCAACGGTGTCGGGATGGGGAAAGTGCAAAAATTTGGCAAGCAGTTTATTGATCTGATCGCCAAATATGTGGAGGATCGGGAGATCGAAACAGCCAAAGATGTTGTTGTTAAATCGACGGTCAACAAGTCGAAGATCAAGATTTTTATTATCCAGCAAATCGACCGGAAAGTTGACCTCGACGAGATTGCGGAGTCGAAAGATCTGACGATGGAAGACCTGGTTGAGGAGATTGAGCATATCTGTTACTCCGGTACGCGCCTGAACCTCGACTACTACATCGACCAGATTATCGACGAAGAGCGGCAGGACGAGATTTTTGATTACTTCATGTCGGCCGAAACCGACAATATTGCCGTAGCCATGCGCCAGTTTGCCGGTGAAGATTTCACCGAACAGGAGTTGCGCCTGATGCGGATCAAGTTCCTTTCGGAAGTAGCTAATTAAAAAAGGAATGAGAAGGTAGGAGTGAGGAGTGCGAAGGGCTGCCGTGATGATAAAACAACCGGATAGCTCCTACCTCCTCACTCCTATCTCCTATCTCCTCCCAACAATGAACATACTTATACTTGGATCGGGTGGGCGTGAACATGCGTTTGCGTGGAAAATGAGTCAGAGCCCATTGTGCGATTCGCTTTATGTTGCCCCCGGAAATGCCGGTACGGCGGGTGTGGCAACAAACTTGCCCTTTTCGGTAACTGATTTTAAGGCATTGACCGAGGCTCTCCGTCAGTACCAGATTGATTTGTTGCTGGTAGGCCCCGAGGAGCCGCTGGTAAAAGGCGTGGTTGACTACCTGCGTCAGCAGCCCGATTTGGGGCATCTGCGTATTGTCGGTCCCAATGCGCAGGGAGCCCAGCTCGAAGGGAGTAAAGACTTTTCGAAGGCGTTTATGCAGCGGCACGGCATCCCAACGGCCGCTTCACAAACGTTTACCGTTGATACGCTGAACGAGGGATTAACCTACCTCGAATCGCATACGTTACCGATTGTGCTAAAGGCCGATGGGTTGGCGGCTGGCAAAGGCGTTATCATCGCCGAAACGGTTGAAGAAGCACAGGCTACCCTGCGCGATATGCTGGCCGAGGGTCGTTTTGGTGAGGCTGGCCACAAAGTGGTGATCGAGCAGTTTTTGCGCGGTATTGAGCTGTCGGTGTTTGTCCTGACCGACGGAGTGAACTACAAAATTCTGCCCGAAGCCAAAGATTACAAGCGTATTGGCGAGGGTGATACAGGCCCTAACACGGGTGGTATGGGTGCCGTATCGCCGGTGGTGTTTGCTACGGAGCCGTTTATGCGCAAGGTTGAAGACAAAGTGGTGAAACCTACTATGGCCGGTTTGCAGCAGGACGGTATCCGGTACGTTGGCTTCATTTTTGTCGGGTTGATGAATACGAAGAGCGAACCGTACGTTATTGAGTACAACGCCCGCATGGGTGATCCCGAAACGGAGGTGGTGCTGCCGCGAATCCAGACGGACCTGGTGGAGTTGCTCGTGGCGGCAGCCGATGGCGAGCTGGACAAGATCAACCTGCAGGTGTCGCCCCAAACGGCTGTTACTACCGTGTTGGTATCGGGTGGCTACCCCGAAGCGTACGAGAAAGGAAAAGAAATTACGGCCCTGGATCAGTTGGAGGAAGTGACGGCGTTTCATGCCGGTACCGCCGAGTCCGACGGCCGGGTGGTTACCAATGGTGGGCGGGTGCTGGCTATGACGGCCGTGGCTAACTCGCTCGAAAATGCCGTTCGGCGGTCGCAGGAAGCGGCTCGAACGGTGCAGTTTGACGGAAAGCAGTACCGCAAGGACATCGGGCTCGACCTGATTCGGTACGCAGACTGAGTTTGCGGTTTACGGTTTTCAGTTTACGGTTGCGCAAAGCAGTCTGTTAGCACTCCAACTGAAAACTGTAGACTGAAAACTGTAAACTTCGTAAGAAATATGTCATGCAAATCATGTACAACCGGTGGATGCGGTTCGCGCACGGCCGTTGCTGCCGATGGTTCGGCGGTGAAGGGCTGTGGTAGCGGAGGCTGCTCAACCGGTGGATGCAATAAATTAAACTCGTTTGACTGGCTGAGCGATATGGCTCAACCGGATGCCAAGTCGGATGTAGTGGAGGTGAAGTTCAAGGGTGGCCGGAAAGAGTATTACCGGAACGTTCATCAGTTGGACCTCACTACGGGCGATTATGTGGTGGTCGAAATGCCTTCGGGGTACCACATGGGCGCTGTGTCGATGCAGGGTGAGTTGGTGCGGCTTCAGCTGAAGCGCAAAAACGTGAAGGTCAACGACGATATGAAGGTGATTCAGCGAATTGCCAATCAGCGTGACCTCGAAAAGCATGAGCAGGCCATCAATCGTGACCTGCCTACCATGTATCGGGCCCGCGAAATTATCCGCGAGTTGAAACTGAATATGAAGCTGTCGGACGTGGAATATCAGTCCGACAACACAAAGGCTACGTTCTACTATTCATCCGAAGAGCGGGTCGATTTTCGCGAATTGATCAAGGCCCTGGCGGGTGAGTTTAAGATTCGGGTCGAGATGCGCCAAATCAGCCTGCGGCAGGAAGCCGGACGGCTGGGCGGAATCGGCTCGTGCGGGCGTGAACTGTGCTGCTCTACCTGGCTTACCGATTTCAAGAACATCACGACCTCGGCCGCCCGGTATCAGAACCTGTCGCTCAACCCGGCCAAGTTGTCGGGGCAGTGTGGGCGGCTCAAGTGCTGCCTCAACTACGAGCTCGATACCTACGTGGATGCCCTGCGCGACATCCCGACTATCGACAAGCCACTCGAAACCCAGAAAGGCCGCGCCTTTCTACAGAAAACCGACATTTTCCGCAAGATCATGTGGTTTGGCTACAGTTCCGAGAGCACCTGGCACCCATTGGCTATCAAGCGCGTACTGGAAATTGTTGAGCTGAACAAGAAAGGGGTTATCCCCGAATCGTTTGATGTGCTGACGCCCGTGGGCGAGAAAGAGGCCATCCCCGTCAATGAGCTCAACAGCGACCTTGACCAGCTGGACAAGAAATACGCGATTAAGACAGGCGGCAAAAAGAAAAAGAAGAAGAAACCACCCGTGAAAAAGTAAGCGGGAAACGTCGCCTAAGCGGGGCTGCTCGGTGTAAAGCCGGGTAGCCCCGCTTTTTGTTTGAGCAATGTTTGAGCGATTGAGGGCAAAAAATAGGCATTGTCTTGCCAAAATCAGGCCCCACTTCTCTCACTAATCATGAGCGGTCGTCACTCCAATTTGCCGCTATTGCCCAGATAGTCGTGTGGCAGGGGGAAGAAGATGAGGGCGTTAAGCAGCTCTGTTGCGTAATAGTTGGGCTTCTAACTCGGCTTTATCCCGCTCGGCTTTGTACTTCTCTGCCTCAAGCCGAAGCTTATCCATTTCCAATTGAGCTTTCTCTAACTGGTATTGTAACTCGCGCTGATCAAAGTGGTTGATTTGCTGACCAGTATTGATGTCGACAGCTCCGTTACACTGCTCAAAAAAATTAGCCACCTTTTCGCCAAAGCTCAGAATGTCTTCGGGCTTAACTTCCAGAATATCGGCTATTTGTTTCAGGCGGGCATTGCTCACCTGGGTTTTTCCGCGTTCAATATCGCTGTAGGCTGGGCGGGAGATACCGAGCCGGTCGGCCATGATGTCCTGCTTCATGTCTTTGAGTTCGCGCAGTTTTCTGATTTTTTCTCCGGTGTGCATACGTCTGACAAAATGTAGGTTAAATGCTTACGATTTGTAAAGTGAAGAAACGGTGACAAAAGGTCGTGGAAAGCTATGTTTGTTCTGATTAAGAAAGCATTTGATAAAACTAAATTTTTCCATGCTCATGAAAAATAAGTACTTTGCGCTGGTAGCAGGCTGCTGGTTGATAGCCACTACCGTAATGGGGCAGGGGGGCACCCCCTCGCCCTTTTTTGGGGATCACTGTCAATATCCCCTTGTGGAAGCTTCTTGCAAAGAAGAAAGCGAAGGCCTTGCCAGAAGCACCCAGGTTAGACGGTTCGGCGTTTTATGTTGAGGAGCATTTGCCGGTAGACCCGGAGCCGATGGATTCGGAGTCAGCCGATGGATGGGCTGACGAGCCAGATATTGTGTTATTTCCTGTTCTCTACAGCACACCAACCGTGTATAATCCCGAATGTGATTGCATGGTACTCGATGTAGAGGGGACGGTTCGCCCGGACAAGCCAGCTGATGACGGCTATAATCCTAACATTCCTCCCCATCTGCGGGATATCGAACAGGATACGCCCCCCAGTGATGGCGGAGGAGGTGGAAGTTATTACGAGCCGAGTGAAACGCCTGAGCAGAGAAAACAGCGCGAGTGCCGGGAGTGTCGGCAAAAACAGCGTGATAAAGCGAATGCATTGCTTTTAACAGCACGCGGAGTTCTCTTAGCCAGTGCCTTATATGGATGTACAAAAGCAAGTGTTGGTACGTTTGTTACAATTAACGAAGGTGGGTGGTGGACTACATTCATTCCTGGTGGAGTGGAAGTATTAGAGATATTAGCGGTAGGAGGAGCCTTAAGCGTTGAAATTGGCTGCTTATCAGGTGCTGCTTGGACATATTATGTGGCCAAAACAGCAATAGAAGCTGATCTGGCAGCAGGATTAATAGGATGTGGTGATTGTCCCTAAACCAAAGACTAGTTATGAAATCTTACGACTGGCTAATTTTTGCTGTTTGTGCAATAGCACAAGTAATAATCTTAACGGGCAGCTACCAAAAACTCATATCTAAGGGAGTACGAAAGCCGATTGCTGTTTTGCTCTGTCTGAGTATTTTTATAATCAGTACAGTATGGTTTTTTGTATTCTAACAAACAAACCTCTGCCAATCGATTAAAAGATCTTTAGAGGTATTTTGCCAAAGCTTAAAGGGGTGTATTGCACTTTCGTGTAGTACTGGCCTTTGCGGTCCGACGGGTCGGCCGGTAAGCTGTAGCTGTCCGACTAATTCTGCGTATTTTGGCCTTCGGCCGCATCGGCGGACCGCCACCGCCCAAAGGACAGTGCTACACAAGTTTGAAATGCACCCGCTTGAAGTGGTCAATAAATGTCAAGAGTAGATACAGAGGAGTGAATCAATAGTTAACCCCCTGTACCTCAAAAGTCCCCCGAATAAAACGGGCTGAATACGTAGTAGCTGCTGAATTTGACGTGTAATTCAAGCGAAATCGGTTTACTGGCTCACTGGCTGGCCTGCTGGTTGATAGCCACTACCGTAATGGGGCAGGGGGGCACCCCCTCGCCCTTTTTTGGGGATCACTGTCAATATCCCCTTGTGGAAGCTTCTTGCAAAGAAGAAAGCGAAGGCCTTGCCAGAAGCACCCAGGTTAGACGGTTCGGCGTTTTATGTTGAGGAGCATTTGCCGGTAGACCCGGAGCCGATGGATTCGGAGTCAGCCGATGGATGGGCTGACGAGCCAGATATTGTGTTATTTCCTGTTCTCTACAGCACACCAACCGTGTATAATCCCGAATGTGATTGCATGGTACTCGATGTAGAGGGGACGGTTCGCCCGGACAAGCCAGCTGATGACGGCTATAATCCTAACATTCCTCCCCATCTGCGGGATATCGAACAGGATACGCCCCCCAGTGATGGCGGAGGAGGTGGAAGTTATTACGAGCCGAGTGAAACGCCTGAGCAGAGAAAACAGCGCGAGTGTCAGGAGTGTAAAGAGATAATGCAACGTAAATACGATACCAGAATGAACGAAATTAGGTACGTTACAGCAAGAGACTTAGCTGTAGTTTGTCATCTTGAAGGAGCTGCTGCTTTTACTGCGGTAAATGTCATTGGTAGTTGGGCACATTTCTTTCCGGGAATCGGTACGGCTACAGTCGAATTGCTTGCCGTTGTTGCTGGTTTAGCCGTTGATATTAACTGCCTACTTAGTAGAGCATTTAGTACGGTCAAGGAAATGGCGGATGCAAAAGCTGGTCTCTATACTGATATGCAAACATGTTCTAGTAAATGTAACTAGCCTTTTAACGAAACATTACAAAGATGGGAAGCAATAACTGGCTTTTAATTGTGGGTTTGGTATCTATACTGGCCTCAGTAGCTATGCTCTTACTCTTCAGATTTTTTATAAGAGATAAGAAAAGAGCCTTGGCCTACTGGTTAATCTTCACGACCATACATTACACGACTGTAGGTATCATCCTATGGCTTATCGGTCCAGAACTTCTGGCCTGAGCATTAAACGCTAAATAAAATAAAACCAGCTAAACAATTTTTGGCTGGTTTTATTAACGTAGATACATATCTGTACCAGTGTTTAATTGGTTCCTGAAATATGGGCAATACAGCACATTCGGATAATTTCCATTACTGTCGGGCATCTATGGTTTTGTCGTCTTTTCTTTGAAATCGGTACTTCCCAATAAGCTCAAATTCTCTTGTTTGCACGCACTGATGTTTTGGAGTATTGTATCGTAAGCAATGGCAGTTTGGATTCTTATGAATAGAGCTTTATGTGGTAGAGTCGTAATGAATCACTTTAAAAGATTCATTCATTCTGGGCTGGCCCGCATGGACTGACGCGAGGATTTTAAACATCGAGGACTTTAAACCTCAACAAATGGCAGTACAGGAAATCTGGGATATTACAAAAGAGAATTTTGTCGTCCTTTTGCCATCAATAGTTTTGGGCGTACTTGGCTATTTCTATTTTGCTAAGAAAGAAAACGTTTACCAACGGTCAATGAGGTTTACTGTAATTCTCCTGGTTGTCACAGTTTCAGCCATTACAATTTGGTTTAGTTTGGATTGGAAGCGAAAGGCTATTCAACGCCAACAGAAGTTTCCTGCTCCCATGGTACAGAAGGGGCCATAGGGCCTGCGATGCATTAGTTTGGCAATAGAGCTTCCCGTCCTGGCGGGTTAATGAACTTAATTACAGCTATTTTCTTACAGAAAAATGTGGTCAGGCAACAACCTTTTTCACTGAAGCCTCTTCTGTTTGTGGTTGGCCTTAGCCTTTCAATGGCTTGCGTTGATACAAAGTCAGCCCCAAAAAAACTGTACTATGAGGGGCGGGAATGGACGTTTCCAGTGACTATTGGTGAAGCCACCCGCCAGCAAAAATTACAGTTTCAGGCACCCGGTCATTACTACACACGGCTCCCTTCAGGCGTGACAGTGCGATTGGAATTTATCTACGAGACAGGCGATTATGACAGTGAGCAACAGCCCGAATCTGCATTGTATGGTCGACGCGTAACCAACTACCTATTTACGTACCCTAACCGAAAAGGGTTAATTGACTCCTTGAAACAGGTTCTGGCCGGGCAAATCAAACGCCCGATGATGGCCGTGGCAGATACCCAACGAATTGTGGTCGAAGGAAAAACAATTTTCAAGCAGTCAATTGCTTACTGGCGCGGTCTGTCGCCCGATTCACTCGTGTTAGCAGTACGTCAGGCCCCCTCCTTTAAACCCCAAAAAGAGCACGAGGGGCAGGTAGAGGTTTTTATTTTCGGCGACACTCCCCGTAACGGAATTGACGCCCGGCTACGCGCTTTTTAAGGTGCCCGACGAGAATCCGCTACAAAGCCTCAAAAATCCCCCGAATAAAACGGGCTGAATACATAGTAACTGCTATCGCGTTTGGCCCGGCGGGGGCTGGTTTCAATAGACAGTACAAACCGTTTGGCGGGGCTGTCGGGCCGGAACCAAAGCGCAAAATGACGCTCGGCCGTGTAAATTTTATCAACCTCCCGCACGTGTATGGTCTGCACTTCTTTGGCCGACGCGGGCAGGCCGTTAATCAGCACGTCGGTATTGGCTATCAGATCGTCGTAGAGTTTCAGATGCTCGTTTTTGGTGCGCTCTACCAGCACGTTTTTGCGGTGAAAAAAGGTGGCTTCGAGCACATCGTTCATCGAAAACGAATCCTGTTTGCCCAGCGGATTGGGGCTCATGGCCGCAGCCTGCAAAAAGGTGAGAAACTGATTCCGGGAGGGGTTCGGAAATATGGCACGGGGGCTGGTTTGTACCACAATACGCCAGGGCTTATCGGCGCTTCGCTCGGAGTAAGGCGCTTGCTCATACACGTACAGCTCATCAATATACTCGCTCTCGATTCGGCTCAGGGCGGCTAACGAAGCAGGTTGACAGTCGATGAATACATCGGTATTGTACCGGTACTCTTCCGTGACCGTAAGATGATTGCCTACCAGCCCAATTACATTCATATTGGGTAGTTGGGGTCGGGTACGGCCATTCCGGAAAATGAGCTTGTCGGTCCATTCTTCTTTATCTGAGTTGAACGAGAAGTTCACCCAGTTCAGGTTGGGGCAGTCGGGAGAGTTGGTGCGTGGAGGGGTCAGCAGTGGGGTTGTGCCCAGTTCGCGCAACGACAGTACCAGCACTACCACGCCCAATACGCCCGCGAGCACCCAGTACCGCGCCCAGCTCCAGGCCCCCGACCGGGGCCGTAGCATCATTCGGATGCGGTCGGCCAGCGATGGCTCGTTGAAGCGGCTGGGTAGGGCCACTGCTGTAGTGCCGAGACTCACCTGCAATAAACTGTACTGATACACCCGCGCATCCACACCTTCGGCCAATACGGTCTCGTCGGCCAGATACTCCAGATTTTGCCGTACCAGCCGCCGGTAGCGGTAAGCCGCCGGGTTGAGCGGAAAGGCCAGCGTGACAAGCTCGGCCAGCAATACGTCGGCCGTATGGTTCTGATCTATGTGTGCCCGCTCGTGCCGCAGTATCTGGTCGAGCTGACAAGCGCTGTACCGATGCTGGTCGAGCACTACAAACCGCCCAAACGAAAACGGGTCGTCGACCGGGGCCTGCACCAGTGTAAAGTCGGGATAGTGGGTCCAGGTACCCGTTTCGATGAGCACCCGCAGCCGGATCAACCGCCGGATTAGCCGAAGAGCCAGCCCGAGTGTGAAAAGACCATACGCCCACCAGGCCAGAGTGCCCCAGTTAGGCCGGGGTGTTGGGTTGAACGAAGCCGGATACGTTTTACCGTCCGGGAATCGGAAAAATACCGGCGGTTGGGTGGGGGTTACGGCATTGAGAGGCTCGCGAAGCACATCGGCCGTCCGACTTACAGCCCGGCGTATAGGTTCAGGCTGCACCTGAGGCCACCGGGTTACGGGTGAGCCTATGGCGGCCAGCACAAGCAGCCAAAGCACGACCCGGTTGAGCCGAAATCGGGTAGTACGCCCAACCAGCCCACCATAGGCCAGTACAAGAATCAGCAGAATCAGATTGGCCTGTAGCAGGTAGGCGAGCGGTGCCATGTCATTTCTGTTTGTCGATCATGGCCAGAATTTCCCGTAACTCATCGGCCGAGATTTTCTCGTTCTGCGCAAAGTAGCTCACCAGGTTCTTGTACGAATTGTCGAAATAATCGGCCACTACGCGCTTCAGCACAAAGCGGTTCTGGTAGTCTTCTTTTTCGATAATGGCGTAGTACTCGTGTGTGTTGCCGTACGCCCGGTGGCCCACATAGCCTTTCTCTTCCAGATTGCGAATAATGGTCGATACCGTGTTGTAGTGCAACGGTGGGTTATCGAAGTACGGAAGCATATCTTTGACGTAAGCGCGCTCTAATTTCCAGAGCACCTGCATTACTTCTTCTTCTTTTGCCGTTAGTTTTTCCATGGGGTCGTCCGATTTGTTCCAACAGCGTCGCTGCCAGAGCAAAGTTAGAACTATTCTTATAGTTTGCAAGCGGACGTGCCAGATGGTAGATTTGTGAAAACTCATAGAGGGAATGAAACATCGATTGGGCCTGCTTGTGCTCCTGCTTTCGGTCTGGCTAACGGCCTGTGATACCAATACGGTTTATAGTGAGTACGAAGACATTGAAGATGGCAAATGGTTTGTGAACCACGCCCCGGCGTTTACGTTTCGGATCGAGGATGCCAACCAGCGGTACAATGTGTATTACAACCTGCGGAATGCCTTGTCGTACCCATATTACAATCTCTACCTGACGCGCTATCTGAGCGATTCGAGCGGGCGCGTGATTGAGTCGCGGCTCGACGAGCTGATTCTGATGGACCCCAAAACGGGTGAGCCTCGTGGCGACGGACTAGGCGATATTTTTGATCACAAAGTGCTTATCAAGCCTAATTATCAGTTTCCCAAACCGGGGCAGTACACCATCCGCATCAAACAGTACATGCGCCAAAATCCCCTGCCCGATGTGTTGAGTGTGGGTATTTCGGTGGAAAAAGCCGGTAAATAGTTTTGACGACCTTCCTATGGAGAAAAAACTTGCCTTGTTTCCGTTGAATCTGGTTGTGTTTCCGGGTGAAGACCTCAACCTGCATATTTTCGAGCCTCGTTATCGCCAGTTAATTAACGAATGCCTGGAGGGGCAAACCACTTTCGGTATTCCTGTTTTTATCGATAATAAACTGCCTGGGTACGGTACTGAGGTCCATATAACGACCCTGCATAAACGGTACGAAGACGGCCGGATGGACATCAAAACGAAAGGCCTCCGCGTATTTCAGTTACTAAACTTTACCAATCCGGTTCCGGGCAAACTATACGCCGGAGGTGACGTCACCCTGGTGGGACCGGGCGACGGATCGCCGGGCGACGACTTGCCGGGCAACGACTTGCCGGGCGACCTCTTCAGTGTGCATCGGGAGCAGTTGTTGGGCTTGCTCGAACGTCTGTACGACTTGCTTCAGATCGAAACCGACGAGATACGGCCCGATGAGCCGGCGCTCTCGTACCGGGTCGGTCATAAAGTGGGGTTGTCTATTGAGCAGGAGTACGATTTGCTGACCCTGCCCACCGAAGCCGAACGACAAAAATACCTGATCGATCACCTGACCAAGGTGATTCCGGTGGTGTCGGAGATGGAACGTACCAAGCAGCGTATCCGTATGAATGGACACTTCAAAAATCTGGACCCGCTGAAGTTTTAACTAATGTGAATCATGAAAAATGGCTGACGCCAGGGGCTTCGACAGGCTCAGCCTGACTATAACCTTGGGGGCACCCTGTCAGGCTCAGCCTGTCGAAGCCCTTAGCGTCAGCATCTACTTATAAATCAATTGCTTAAAAGAGAATTTATCCATAACTCAGGTTAAATAAAAGAGCCGCCCCGGCTCTTTTATTTTTTTACATCCGAACGACCAATTCGGCGGACTCGCTCGGGGAGCTGGTCGGTAAGCTCCTGAATGTTTTTGATGGGCGGGCGGGGCTTTTCGGCCTCACCCAGCAGAAACCCGTAGGGCTTCAGGTCGTCGACGGCATCGAATAGGACCTTTAAAATGGCCGTGAGCGGCAAGGCCAGAATCAGGCCCGGTAGACCCCATAACTGCCCCCATAAAATGAGGACAATAATGGCCGCCAGCGGGTTGATACTCACTTTGGAGCCGACAATGTAGGGCGTGATGAAATTGCCTTCGAGCACCTGCACAAACAGAAACACGCCCACCACGCCAAGCGCTACGAGCGGGTTGGGGTGAGTACCCAGTGTGAACAGGGCGGGCAGTACCGACCCGATGGCGATACCTACGTAGGGAATCAGGATCATAAAGGCGCCAAAGAAGCCGAAAAACACAGCGTAATCGACCCCCAGAATGAGCAGACCCACCGTGTTCAGAATCCCGACGATGATAATAACCAGCACCAGCCCGACCAGATAATCCTTCACAACAGTGTAAATCTGACTGAATACTACATCGACTTTGGTCTTGCGGGTATGCCCGAAAATCTTGTAGAAAAACGACTTGAAAAAATCGCGGTAAAGCAGAAAAAAGAAAATGAATAAGGGCAGCAGCGCAATGGTCGATAAGGTATTGGTGGTGGCCAAGAGGGTAGAGGTCAGAACGGTACCGGCATTTTCGAGCGACGAGTTGAGGTATTTACGTACCTCGGCTACCACCCGCCGACGGTCGATGTTGTGCGTATCGGCGTATCGCTGAAGTTGATCGAGAATCTGATTGGCCCGTTTCAGCAGCCGGGGCCCCTCCTGGGTAAAATTACCGATTTGAATGCTGATCAGATAAAACAGGCCGTACAGAATGGCAAGTGCAAGCGTAATGCAAATAAGAATAGCACCTACCCGGGGCACACCCCATTGTTCGAGCCGCCGACACAGCGGGAACAGAATAGCCGAAAACATAACGGCAAACACCAACGGAACGAGTGTTTCCTGAAGTACCGACAGGCCATAGACAATAATGACCAGTGAGATCAGGATACACGTCAGACGTGCGTAGGGGGGAAGTTGAATTTCAGGAGAGCGATTTTGCATAAATGTGCGTGCGAATGGCGGTACCAGGATGTACTTGCGATACTAACCGCGAATAAGCCACATAGGCCAGAAATTATTAGCATCTGGCAGAGCATATTTACCCGTTCGAGCGTTGAGTTAGGGCGCAAAAACCTGTTATCTTTATGTTAAGACTCACCCAATCGTGATAAAATACGCATAGTACGCCCTAATTTCGGGTCACCATCTGTTCAATCGGCTTGCTGATGAATCCTACCAAAGCATCTACTTCTGCTCACCGCGTTCTGGTTGTTGACGATGACGCGGATCTGGTCGAGTTGCTTCAATACAATCTGGAAAAAGAGGGCTACGATGTGCGCACCGCCATGGACGGCCTCAAAGCCCTGGAGGTTGCCCGCACGTATATGCCCGAGCTGGTATTGCTCGATATCATGATGCCCCAGCTTGACGGTATTGAAACCGGGCGACAAATGCGGGCGATTCCCGAACTTCGGCAAACCTACATTCTGTACCTCACTGCCCGGTCGGAAGAGTACTCGGAGGTGGCGGCCTTTGACATTGGAGCCGACGACTACATTACCAAACCGATTAAGCCCCGCGCCCTCATGAGCCGGATTAATGCCCTGTTTCGGCGCGAGGCTCAGAAAGCCGACCCCGGCGACCGGATCGAGATTGCGGGCCTAACCATCAATCGGCAGAATTACTCGGCCAACTTCGGCGAGAAATCAGTGGTGTTACCCAAGAAAGAATTTGAATTGCTGTTTTTTCTGGCCCAGCATCCCAACAAGGTGTTTAGTCGGGAAGAGCTGCTACAGCGAATTTGGGGAGCCGACATTTACGTGCTCGAACGTACGGTCGATGTACACATCCGTAAACTCCGTGAGAAGATTGGCGAGACCTATATCCGAACCCTCAAGGGCGTTGGGTACATGTTTACCGACGAACCTGAACAAGCCTGATTCTGGCTAATGCATAGCGTTTACAGCAACCGGGCGACTCAATTTTGAGTCGCCCGGTTTTGTTTTAATACGTGGGCCGGGACGTTGTTAACCCGCTTTGCCCGGAAATTTTCCAAAGACTTTAGCTACTGCCTGCCCAATTTGCTCCGCCGACAGGCTCCGGCGCGTCAGCACGCTCGACACGGCTACGTCCCACACAAGGGCGTTTCTTTGGGCGTCTATAATGTGCAGGTTCACGGTGCCTTCTTCGTAGGTACTCACTGGCACCTCCTGGCTACGCCAACTGTACCGGCGCTGTCCCATATACACGGGCGCTTCACGAATGGTAGTTTGGCGGGTTTGGGTTTTCTCCTGCACCACGGCCCCAAGGTTTACCAGCAGGTCGGGGTTGTCGGTGCTGAGTTGGTAACCCCGGCTTTGTAGCTGAGCCTGCACAGCCTGTTTTATCTGTTCCAGGGCCGCCCCGTAGGTAGGGCGGGGTACTCGGGCAATACCGGTTGTATCGATAAACGCAAACGTCCGATACGATGACCAGGTAGCCCCTTTGTCGGCCTGATTACGAATCACCCGGTAGGGCGAACAGGCTGCCAGAAGCCCCGTCAGCAGCAGAACCGCGACTATATTGATTGCTTGTTTCATAACGCTGTTTCGTTTGATAAAGAACAAATTACAGCCCGTTTTTGTGCAGCTTTCACCGACGTGGGTATCGGGCTTCATTACCCTTCCCGAACTCGGCCTGGGGATAGCAGAGAGATTTGGGATATTTTTCGTACGTTGAACGGAAAATAGACTCATTATCGCATGAAACGCCTTTTACTTCCCTTTTTGCTGCTCGCCGTGACAACGGTTTTGAGTAGTTACCGACCCATGACGGGTGTAAGCCAGCAGCTTACCGAATGGCAACGAGCCAAAGAGTACACGAAAGAATACCTCGACGCTATGCCCGAGGATGGTACGAATTTCAAACCGACGCCGGAGATTCGGAGCTTTGCCGAGCAGATGCTGCACCTGGCCAGCGGCAATTATCTGTTTGGCTCTATTGCTACGGGTAAAGCCAACCCGATGGCCGGTAAGCAGATGGAGAAAATGGAGGAGTTGAAAACAAAAGCGGCTTTGAGCAAGGCAGTTCTGGACAGCTACGATTTTGTGATCGACGCCCTGAAAGGCACAACGGATGCCCAGATGGCCGAAACGGTCAAATTTGGCAAGAACGAGATGTCGCGCGAGTTGGCTTTTACGAAAGGATTTGAACACCAGACTCACCACCGGGGCCAGACAACCATTTACATTCGGATGAAGGGAATCAAACCCCCGAACGAAAAACTGTTCTGATACAGACCAAAGCCGGGCTCACAAGCCCGGCTTTGGTGTTTTGCCCTTATTTCAGTTGCCCGGCCTTCCTGATTATTTCCACCACTTTCTCCACGGGGAGCTGCTCGGCCGTGTGACCACCGTCGCCGGTGAGGGTGCGGGCCGCAAACAGGGAGTTGATGATGGCCTCTTCGGTGGCTTCGATGGCGGCCATAAACAGGGGCGAGACCGAATCGTTACGCAAAACCTTGACCTGATCGAACGCTTCGGCGGAGTCGTGCGGAATCTGGTAGGCCGTTGAGACAGCAATCACGTAATCGCCACTGCCGTTCGAGGCTATTCCGCCCGTTTGGGCCAGACCCATAAAAGCCCGCTTGGCCAATCGTTTCAGGTTGCGGGCGTCGAGCGGAGCATCGGTCAGTACCACCATCATGCACGAGCCATCCAGCTTTTCTTTAAAGCTGAACTTGCCCAGCTCGACACCGATCGGCATCCCGCCAATTTGTAACACCCCGCCGAAATTGGTTTGCACCAGTACGCCCACGGTGTAGCCGCCCAAACTGCCGGGCAACTTTCGCGAAGCCGTACCGATTCCACCTTTGAACCCAAAACAAACGGTACCCGTACCAGCGCCCACGTTGCCCTCCTGAACCGGCCCGGTGTTGGCCTCCCAGAGTGCCTGCAACACATGCGCTTTGGTAACGTGCCGCCCCCGAATGTCGTTGAGGTAACCGTCGTTGGTTTCGCCCACCACGGGGTTAACCGAGCGGACCTCTTCATTGCCGGGCTGCGTGAGTGTGTAGTCGATGAGGGCGTCGGTAGCGGTGGGTACGCTGAGCGTATTGGTCAGCACAATCGGGGTTTCGAGCGTGCCCAGCTCTTCGACCTGACTGTAGCCGGTCAGTTTGCCGAATCCGTTGCCGATGTAAATAGCCGCCGGGCTTTTCTGGCGAAACAGATTGCCCGGGTGCGGCAATACGGCCGTTACGCCTGTTCGGACATTCGGGCCGTGCAGGAGCGTTACCTGACCCACCCGAACCCCCGGCACATCGGTAATGGCGTTGAGTGGCCCCGTCGGGATAACCCCAAACCGGATGCCGTATTCGCGGGGCCGTTTGGTCCACTGGGCCTGTGTTGGGGCATGGCTCGCGATGAACAGGAGAAACAAAAAGACACGAAAAAGGGGCGCCATCTGAAAGTCAGGTTTGTGCGCCCCAAATTAGTTAATCTATGCGGGTTAGCCGTGCCGGTTTACAGTTCCTGCACAACCAGTTTCCGCCAACGAACTTTAATGCCACCGCCGTCGTGAATCTGAAGGGCAATAGAGCCGTTGGCCGCCCCGATTTTCTCGTCGTGCATATCCACCATCAGCTGACCGTTCAGGAACGTCTGCACATGGTCGCCTACGACCCGGATGCGGAGGTCGTTCCATTGCTCAGGCTTAAGGATGTTTTCTTTTTCGGCCGGAATCTGCTGCAGCCACCCGCGACCGTACGATTCGTAAATACCGCCCGTATCGTGGTCTTTGGGGGCTACCTCAACCTGCCATCCGCTGATTTTGGTGCCCTCAATGCTCGACCGGAAAAATACCCCGCTATTGCCGTTGGCCTCCTGCTTGAATTGGAGCGAAAGGTCAAAGTTTTTGTAGGCTTTCTCGGTGGCCAGATACCCGTAGCCTTTGTCGGGGCCGCTTTCGCAAATGAGGTTACCGTCTGCCACATACCACTTTTCGGTGCCATACACTTTCCAGCCCGTCAGGTCTTTGCCGTTAAACAGGCGGGTCTTTTTGGTGGGGGCCGTGAATGCCAGGGCAATCAGGCACAATACGATGGGGATAAAACGGTTCATGTTTGCGTAAGTGACTTGTTTGATGAGTAAAGATAGACCGGCCGAGGTTTCTACCTATACAAAACCGATTCCTAAGCGTACTATGAAAACACTTCGGCTCCTGCCCCTTTTGTTGCTTTTACCGTTTTTATCCGTGGCCCAATCGGCCAAACCCGCTACGCTGGCAGCGGTTAGTTTCCTCGAAGGGCACTGGCGCGGAACCCACAACGGCGGTCCTATCGAAGCCGTTTGGTCGGCCCCCGAGGCTAACAATATCATCGGCTTTATCCGCATGATGAAAGACGACAAAATCAGCCTGTACGAACTGTTTGCGTTTGAGCAAACGGCGGCCGGCCCTGTGGCTATGGTGAAGCACTTTAAAGAGGGACTTATTGGCTGGGAAGAGAAAGATAAGTCGGACCGGTACCGGTTTTTGGAAGCCTCGGCCAAAGAAGCCCTCTTTGAAAAGGAAGATGGCTCTATCCGGATTATCTACGAAAAACGCACGCCCGATCAGCTGGTGATCCGGCGGGGCCAGAAAAAAGATGCTAACTGGGCCTTTAGCGACCTGTTTGTGTTTAACCGGGTGCGCTGATTTGCAACGGCTTTTAGTTGTGTCGGGTCTTTTCCGAAGCCCCTGATTCACCGGTACTACGGAGAGTCGGGGGCTATTTTATTCCGGTAATCAGCCGGCTTCCTGACAAAAATCACCCGGTTTGGCTTAGAAGGAGGAAACAAAAACCCCGAAAAATGTATTTCTTTTGCGGCTGTTCATCATGCCAACACCAACGGCCGTAGCCTTGTCATACCCATGAAAGAGATCAAAGCCATCATCAACGCTTACGACGCCAAAAGCCCCGAAACCAAAGCCGCTTTAGCCACCGTAGTCCGGGTCGAGGGGTCGTCGTACCGCCGAACCGGCGCCCGTATGCTCATTATGGACAACGGCACCTGGGTGGGTGGTATCAGCGGGGGGTGCCTCGAAGGCGACGCCCTCAAGCGGGCCCGGCTGGCTATTTCACAGGCCAAACCAACCCTGATTACCTACGATACCACACAGGACGATGCCTATCAAATTGGCGTTGGATTGGGGTGCAACGGGGTTATCGATGTGCTCATTTCGCCGATTGATGCCGACGCGCCCAAAGTAGTTGAACTGCTTCGAAGCTGCCTGACTGCCAACCGGCAAACCCACGTGTTGCTGACGGTTACGCAGGCTTCCGACGAGGTAGATGGCCTGAGCACGGGCGATATGTTTCGGTACAACGGCCCCGATAGCCTTGCCCAACTGGCCGACGAGACTGCGATTGCCAGTGCCACCGAAAAGATTGAGCGGTATATCCAGAAAGGTAAATCGGCCCCGGTTGAAGTGCTTTTTGCCGATGGGCGGGTGGTTGAGTTGTTTGTGGAGGTGATGCCCCCCATTCCGCATGTGGTGTTGCTTGGACAACAGTACGACGTGTACCCGCTTGTCCGGATTCTGAACGAACTCGGCTGGCAGTCGACCGTAGTGGCCAACCCGCAAAAGGTGACGCAGGCTCTGTTTGGAGCTGCCAATGCGCTGGTGGCTCCCGCCGATTTTGACACGATTTCGGTAGACGGCCAAACGGCCTTTGTGCTCATGGCGCACGATTTCAAAACTGACAAAGCCAACCTGCCCCGCGCACTCGCTACCGATGCGCCGTTTGTAGGTGTACTGGGCCCCCGGGTGCGTACCGAACGAATGCTGTCGGAGCTGGCCGAAGAAGGTACGCCCATTGCCGAAACCGACCGGATGCATGCGCCTATCGGGCTCGATATTGGGGCTACCTCACCCGAAGAAATTGCCCTCTCCATTGTGGCCGAAATCAGGGCGGTACTCTCCGGCCGGAGTGGTTCATTCTTGCGGCTCCGGCAGGCCCCCATTCACGAGCGAGACTAATCATGCGTTACCCGGTTTACATGGACTACAACGCTACCACCCCTGTCGACGAGCGGGTGCTGAACGCCATGTTGCCGTATTTCAACGTTCATTTTGGTAATGCGGCCTCGCGCACGCATGTGTTCGGCCTCAAAGCCGAGGAGGCCGTTGATGTAGCCCGCAAACAACTGGCCCGGTTGCTGGGGGCAGCCGCCAACGAAATTGCCTTCACAAGCGGAGCCACCGAGTCGATTAATCTGGCTCTGAAAGGAGCGTTTGAAGCCAATCGGCACCGGGGCAACCACCTCATCACCGTAGAAACCGAGCACAAAGCCGTGCTCGATACCTGCGCCCATCTTGAAAAACTGGGTGCTGAAGTCACCTACCTCACCCCCAATACTGACGGCCTGATTACAGCCGAACAAGTAGCCGAGGCCCTGCAACCCAACACCCTGCTGGTTTCGGTAATGCTGGCTAACAACGAGATTGGCGTTGTCCAGCCCATTGCCGACATTGCCCGCCTAACCCGCGAGCGGGGCATACTTTTCCACACCGATGCCACGCAGGCTGTGGGTAAACTACCCATTGACCTCGCCCACCTCCCCATTGATTTGCTCAGTTTGTCGGGGCATAAGCTGTACGCTCCCAAAGGCATCGGGGCGCTGGTGGTGCGTAACAAAACCGCCCTGATTGCCCAGCAGGATGGCGGTCGGCATGAGCGGGGCCGCCGGTCGGGAACGCTCAACGTACCGGGAATTGTGGCCCTCGGGCGGGCTGCCCAGCTAGCCCAGTCGTGTATGGACGACGAAGCCGCGCGGCTCTCGGCCCTGCGCGACCGGCTCGAAACCGACATTCTGGTGGCTGTACCCGGTAGCGCCGTCAACGGCTCGCGCACGCAACGGCTGCCTAATACCACAAACATCCGCTTTGCCGACGTTGATGGGGAGTTGCTGCTGATGAGCCTCAACGAAATTGCGGTTTCCAACGGATCAGCCTGCAATGCGGCCTCCACCGAGCCCTCGCATGTGCTCAAGGCCCTCGGCCTACCCGACGAATTGGCCTACAGTTCGGTGCGCTTTAGCCTGGGGCGACACTCAACCGAGGCCGATATTCAAACGGCGGTTGAGCACGTAAAACAGGTGGTTGGGCAGCTTCGCCGATAAGCGGACTTACCGGGCTACACGCGCTCTATAGCCGGTCGGGCTGGCTTTTTCTCTCACATTTATGAACGATTCTATCAAGTTCCGCTTCTAAGAAAAAGCATTCCAGAAAATTGCATTAAATAGTAAGATAATTATACTTTTAATAGGCGACGCAATAGGTCGCTCCTACCCGTTATCCAATATTATGCAGCTAACTGGTTCACATGTTTTGAATGCGCCCGTATCGAAAATCTGGGGCATGTTGATGGATGCCGATACCCTCGCGCAGGTGGTGCCGGCGGTTTCGCGGCTCGAAAAAACCGGCGACAACGAATTTAAGGCGATTGCCGAAGTGAAAATAGGACCCGTGAGCGGTTCTTTCTCCGGCGATTTATCATTGGCCGACATCCGCGAGAACGAGGGCTACACCCTGCACGTCAAGCAAAACAGCAAAATTGGTAATGCCGACGCCAGCGTGGCTATCTCGCTTAAGCCCATCACCGATTCCCAAACCGAGGTGTCATTCGACGGTAACGCCCGGCTGTCGGGGTTGTTGGCCCGCACGGGGCAGCGGGTTATTTCGGGGGTCGCCAATACCCTCACCAGGCAGTTTTTTGATAACCTCGAACAAGCCATCAACGAGAATCCATAGTCAACGGTAACGCCGGGAAACCGCCCTGCCAATGGGCATGCCCCGCCCTTACGCACTTGACACACAAACTATAACCCCTTTTTCCTATGCAAATTCAAGTCACAGTTAATGGGAAAACCCGTAAGTCGGAGGTTGAAGACCGTACCTTGCTGGTTCACTACCTCCGCGACCAACTGCACCTGACGGGTACCCACGTCGGTTGCGATACATCATCGTGCGGAGCCTGTACGGTTCATGTCGATGGTGTAGCGGTAAAATCGTGTACCCTCCTGGCTGCTCAGGCCGATGGCTGCGCGGTAACGACCATCGAAGGTATGGCTATTCAGGATAGCCCAACTACCTCACAACTCCACCCGCTTCAGGAGGGCTTCAAAGAATGCCACGGGCTACAGTGCGGTTTTTGCACACCGGGGATGATTATGACGGCTGCCGACCTGCTCAAGCACAACCCCAACCCCTCGGAGGCCGAGATTCGCGAAGCCCTTGAAGGGAACATCTGTCGTTGTACGGGCTACCACAACATTGTGAAGGCTATTCAGTGGGCAGCTACGCACTCAACCAAGCCTGAGCCAAATCAGCAGGAAGAGCCCGTAGTGGCCGATGAGCACCTGTTTACCAATGATGTAACGACTGGTGAAGTCGTTGAAACCCACTAAAATGAGTTTATGGTTTTTGGTTAAGAGTTTTTGGTTGGCTGATGCGTCAGTTTTGCCTGTTCGTCAACTAACTTAAAACTATGAACCGTAAACTATGAACCACCAGAACCATGAGCAATAAATTCATTGGACAGTCGGTCAAGCGACTTGAGGACAAGCGTTTTCTGACGGGAAAAGGCCGTTATACCGACGATATTAATCTGCCGGGCATGCTCCATGCCCACTTTGTGCGTAGCCCCTACGCCCATGCCCGCGTACAGAGCATTGACACGACCGAGGCCCTGGCGATGGAAGGCGTAGTGGCTGTTTTTACCGGCGACGACGTGAAGGAGCTGAACGGGGTGCCCTGCGGCTGGCAGGTGAACTTCCGCAACGGCGAAACCATGCGTGAACCGAAGCACCCGATGCTCATTGCTACGGGCGACACCGCCAAGCACGTTGGCGACCCGGTTGCGGTAATCATTGCCGAGACAAAAAGCATTGCGACCGATGCCGCCGAAGCCGTAATGGTGGAGTGGGAGGAACTCCCCGCCATTGCCAGCCCGGCCGATGCCCTGAAGCCCGGTGCGCCCAAAGTGCACGATCAATACCCGGACAATAAGGCCTTCGACTGGACATTCGGTAACCCGGTTGAAGAGGTGGATGCCGCCATTGAAAGTGCCGCCCACGTTACTACGCTGGAGTTTGTCAATCAGCGGGTGGTGCCCAACGCTATGGAGCCGCGCGCCTACATTGGGCATTACGATACGGTATCGGACAAGTACACGCTGTATACGTCAACCCAGAACCCGCACCTGATCCGGTTGCTGATGTGCGCGTTTGTGCTCGGTATTCCCGAACATAAGGTGCGCGTGGTTGGCCCCGACGTAGGAGGTGGTTTTGGCTCAAAAATCTATCACTATACCGAAGAGGCTCTGGTAACCTGGGCGTCGAAGCAACTGGGGCAACCCGTAAAATGGACATCCGACCGCTCGGAGGCTTTCCTGATGGACGCCCACGGCCGCGACCACGTGACCAAAGCCGAAATGGGCTTTGATGCCGATGGGAACATTACGGGTCTGCGGATAAAGACCATTGCCAACATGGGCGCTTATCTGTCCACGTTTGCCCCGGCCGTGCCTACCTACCTGCACGGTACGCTGTTGCAGGGTGTGTACACCACGCCAAAAATCAACATCGACATGACGTGTGTGTTTACCCACACCGTAGCGGTTGATGCGTACCGGGGAGCCGGTCGGCCGGAGGCTACCTACCTGCTCGAACGGCTTATTGATTTGGCGGCCCTCGAAATGGGTAAAGACCCCGCTCAGCTCCGGTTCCAGAACTTTATTCCGCCGTTCGATGGCGTAACGCAACCCGGCTATCAGACGCAGGTGGCCCTGCAATACGACTCGGGTAACTACCATCCGGTGCTGGAAAAAGGCCTTGAAATGCTCGGCTACGACGATTTCCGGCAAGCCCAGAAAGAAGCCGCCCAGTCGAACAAACTGTTGGGTGTGGGTATCTCTACCTACATCGAAGCCTGCGGTATTGCACCATCGGCAGTAGTGGGAGCACTGGGTGCTCGCGCTGGCTTGTACGAGTCGGCACAGGTACGCGTACAGCCCACGGGTAAGGTAAGCGTGTTTACGGGTTCACACTCGCACGGACAGGGCCACGAGACCACGTTTGTGCAGGTGGTTGCCGACAAACTGGGCATCCCGATGGAAGATGTTGAACTGGTACACGGTGACTCCGATACCGTTGCCTTTGGTATGGGTACCTACGGCTCGCGTTCGCTGGCAGTTGGGGGGTCGGCCATCATGAAGAGTATCGACAAAGTACTGGAGAAAGGGGCTAAAATTGCGGCTCACAAACTCGAGTGCGCTGAGGGCGACCTCGAATACGGCAACGGGAAATGGACCGTGAAAGGCACCGATAAGTCGATTGGTTTTGGCGACGTGGCCCTGACGGCCTATGTGCCGCACGTGTATCCTGCAGGCCTTGAACCGGGTCTCGACTTCTCGAGCTTCTACGACCCGGCCAACTTCACCTATCCGTTTGGGTGCCACATCGCTGTAGTGGAGGTAGACAAGGAAACCGGTAAGGTGACGCTGAAGCGCATGATTGCCGTAGACGATGTGGGGAACATTATCAACCCCATGATTGTAGAGGGGCAAATTCACGGCGGTTTGGCACAGGGAATCGGGCAGGCGCTGCTCGAAGGCACCATTTACGACGAGAACGCGCAGCTGACCAACGGCTCGTACATGGATTACTGTATGCCCCGTGCCGATGACCTGCCTATGTTCGAAACGGCTAACCAAACAACGCCGTGCCCACACAACCCGCTGGGTGTGAAAGGGGCCGGTGAGGCCGGGGCCATCGGGTCGACGCCCGCCGTAGTCAATGCTGTTATCGACGCCCTCTGGAGCGGAGGCCATCAGGTGAAGGATATCCTGATGCCCCTCACCCCTGAACGCGTTTGGCGAGCTATGAACTAAAAAGAAGTTTTCGGTTTACAGTTTTCAGTTTACAGTTTGCCTGCTGGAAAGCCTGGCAGAGCAGCCGAACTGAAAACTGTGAACCGAAAACTGTAAACTCTTTCAATATGATAACATACCCTTTTCAATATAAAAGAGCCGGTAGCATTTCCGAGGCCGTTGCCCTGCTGGCCGAAGGTGGTAAAGCCCTGTCGGGTGGCCACAGTCTGATTCCGTCGATGAAATTGCGTTTGAATGCGCCCGATGCGCTTGTCGATGTGGGCCGTATTGCCGAACTGAAAGGTATTCGGCTTGACGGAAACGAACTGGTCATTGGGGCAGGCAGTACCCACGGCGACATTGCATCGTCGGGGCTGGTGCAGCAGCATGTACCCATGTTTGCCGAAGGTGCCGGCCATATTGGCGACCCGGCCGTGCGCAACCGGGGTACCATTGGCGGGTCGCTTGCCCACGCCGACCCCTCGGCCGACTGGCCCGCTATGGTTTTGGCCGCTGATGCCACCATTGTGGTAGAAGGTCCATCGGGGAGTCGCTCGATCAAAGCCACCGACTTTTTCACGAGTATGTTCGAGACGGCTCTGGCTGCCGACGAACTGATTACCGAGGTGCGGGTGCCGGTTGAGAACGGTGCCCGGATGACCTACCAGAAGTTTTCGCAACCGGCCTCGCGCTACGCAATTGTGGGGTGTGCCGTTGTGAAATCAGCCGACGGAAAGGTGCGGGTTGCGTTTTCGGGCGTTTCTGACACGCCGTTCCGTGATACCGCCGTTGAAGAACAACTGAACAGCGGCCAATCGGCTACCTCGGTGGCATCGGGTGTATCGGTGATGTCGGACCATTACGCGTCGGAGGAATACCGGCGGCATTTGGCCAATGTATTTCTAAAGCGCGCCCTCAACGCCGTTGCTTAATGCTTGTTGAAGAACACGGATAAAGCCGGCATGGTCGGTTTTATCCGTGTTCTTCGTTTTATCTGTATGCTTCCTTACTTCCCTTTTGGCGACCGGTTCAATGATAAAATGGGGACGGCTCCACTCGGCCCGACCGAGCCGCTGCTGGAAGTAGATACCCAGTATCGAGCCGAAATTGCCCTGAAACGGCAGTTGCTGGTTGCGGTTCCCGGTTACTATGCGCAAGCCTTGCCCGGCTCCGAATTGGCGCAGTGGGAAGCCGCCGAGCTGATCATGCAACAGATGGCGCGGTACTACCCCGATTCATTCTCGTTCAGCCAGCAGGCTGGGCAGTGGTTATGGAGTAATCGGATTTTAGGCGAAGCCACGGCCATCAGGTCCCATGAGGAGGGGTCGCTACCAACGTTCCCGATTGATTGGATAGGCCAACAGGTACAGGAAGACCTATTGCTGCTTTCGGGCCAAGATGTCCGGCTTGTGGCGGGTCAGTTGTGCTTTGGCAATGGCTGGTGCCTCGACGAAAAACTGGGGTTGCCTTTCTGGGAAATTCACGCGCCTATCAACCCGATTGTGACGCCCATGATGCAGGCGGCCGGGCAGTTGATGCAGCGGCTGCCGGCTGGTCGCACGGTTTGGCGGCTTAACTGGAGTATCAAAGCGAGTAATCAGCTTGATATGAGTAGTCGGCGGATGCCCGATCTGAATGGTCAGTTACAGCAACTGTTACCCGCGTTGACGCCCGAAACGGTTGGTGACCAGCTGTTTATTCGTATTGAGCGACAAACGCTTACCCGGCTACCGCGTTCGGGGAGTATTCTGTTTGGCATTCATACCTATCAGAACCGGCTTGCTGATGAACTGTCTGAACGACCCGATGCCGCCCGGCGGCTGTTGAATGTCCTGAACACTACCCCGCCCGCCATGCTCGACTACAAGGGGATTTCGCCGTTTCTGGAGCCGCTGATTCGTTTTTTGGAGCGTGATGGCCGACCGAAAATTCCTATGGGGTAAATTGCACGGACCCCAAACGGTTCTCTCCATACCCCAACATACCAACTTAATCTGTGTGCTTTTATGCCTCAACATACCCGCGAATCCATTCAGACACTCTTACAGGCTCAGGGCTACCAAACCGATCCACAGGTGGTGATGTCGGTGTTTCTGGCCATGCAACTGAGAAAACCGTTACTCATTGAAGGGCCGGCTGGTGTTGGTAAAACCGAGATTGCCAAGGTGATGGCCCGCGCCCTGAATACTGACCTGATCCGGTTGCAGTGCTACGAAGGGCTCGACGCTAATCACGCCCTGTACGAGTGGAATTACCAGCGGCAGTTACTGCACCTGAAAGTGCTGGAAGTAACGGGCGGCCAAACGACCGAAATCCCCTCGGTCGAGGCCATACAGGCACAGGAAGAAACGCTTTTCTCCGACAAGTTTCTACTCAAACGCCCTTTATTGCAGGCTATTACGCATCACCGCCCGCCGGTTTTGCTTATCGATGAGGTAGACCGGGCCGACGAGGAGTTTGAAAGCTTCCTGCTCGAAGTACTATCCGACTGGCAGATTACCATTCCTGAAATTGGCACCATTCAAGCCACCCATATTCCGTATGTGGTGGTCACGGGCAACCGCGTTCGTGAGCTTTCAGAAGCCCTCCGCCGACGGTGCCTGTACCTTTGGATCGACTACCCCGATTACGACAAAGAGCTGGCTATTGTACTCGAAAAGGTGCCGCAGATCGACAGCCGACTGGCCAAACAGATCAGCTCGTTTATGCAGGCTCTTCGTCAGCTTCGGCTCGAAAAAACGCCCGGTATTGCCGAAACCCTCGATTGGGCAACGGCCCTGGCGGCCCTGCACCTCGATCACCTCGACAAAGACCTGGTGGAGCAAACCCTCGGTGTGATTCTGAAAGATTGGAAAGACGTTCGGCACGTGCAGTTGTCGTTGAGCGAGCTGTACGAAAAAGCGGGCGTTATTTCGAAATGGGATACCCTCTGAGCCCGCCATGATTACGCGCCGAACCACCCTTTCGCATAATATCGTTGCGTTTTGCCGGTTTCTGCGGGAGAACGGAATGGCCATTGGCCCCGACGAAGAGAGCACAGCCCTACAGGCGCTGGGGCAGGTTGACCTGGCCGACCGCGACGCTTTCTGGCTGGCCTTGCGTACCGTGCTTTGCCGGCGCGTGCAGGATCTGGAGCCGTTTGACCGGTTGTTTCGGCAATACTGGAAAGAACTCGAAAAGGCCGTTGACTCGAAAATCAAAGACGACCCCAAGAAACAACGGCAGAAGCCAAAGCCCGGCCCTGATTTCAACCAGCTAAAGTCGTGGCTGTACGGCAATAAACCTTCTGAAGAAACCGAACTGACCACCTATTCGGTGCAGGAAAACCTAAGCCAGAAAGATTTTTCGGTCATTGCTGCCGACGATTTGGCCGAGGTGATGCAGCGCATTCGGGAACTGTCGCTCACAATGGCCCGACGGGCCAACCGACGATACCGCAAAACATCAGCAGCCCGGCAGTTCGACTTGCCCCAAACGTTGCGTAAAAATCTCCGGCGCGGGGGCGAGTTACTCGAAGTAGCCTACCGACGACCCCGTAAAAACCACCTCAATGTGGTAATACTGGCCGACGTGAGTCAGTCGATGGACCTCTACAGTACGTTTCTGATTCAGTTTTTATACGCATTTCAGACCGTGTACCGGCGTATTGAAACGTTTGTATTCAGCACGAGCCTCCACCGGATTACCCCAGCTTTACGCAACCGGCCCTTCGCCGAAGCCCTGAGCGAGCTCTCCGATTCGGTTTCGGGCTGGGGGGGCGGCACCCGGATCGGGGCTTCGTTGCAGCAGTTTGCCGATGAGTACCTGAATCTGGTGGATCGGCATACACTCGTAATTATCCTGAGCGATGGCTGGGACACGGGCGATGTCGATGTGCTTACCGAGAGCCTGACCCGGATCAAGCAGAAAGCCCGGAAAATTGTCTGGCTCAATCCGCTGGCGGGTAATCCTTCTTTCCAACCCAACGTAGCGGGTATGCAGGCTGCCTTGCCGCTGCTCGACGGGTTTGCACCGGTGCACAACGTAGAGAGCCTGCGCGCGCTCGATGCCTGGCTGTAGGGGTGGTATCTACAGCGTGCGTTTACGGCTACTTTTGTCTAGAAATCTACCTGTATTCATTGTGAAACGTACGAGCTTTTTCTTGCTGCTGACCCTCGTTTTTCTGGCGCCTGCGGTGGCACAGACACGCACGCCCAAAACGGTGTTTGTTATTGTGGATGGAATCCCGGCCGATGTACTGGAAAAGGCAAACACCCCGCATCTGGATAGCCTAAGCCGGGTCGGGTTTTACAAACAAGCGTATGTGGGTGGCCAGAAAGGAACGTACTCGCAAACGCCCACGATCTCGGCGGTTGGGTACAATAGCCTCCTGACTGGTACCTGGGTAAACAAACACAACGTTTGGGACAACGACATCAAAGACCCCAACTACCAGTATCCAACCCTCTTCCGACTGCTGAAAAGCCAGTATCCCGACCGAAAAACAGCCGTTTTTTCGAGCTGGCTCGACAACCGCACCAAGCTCGTTGGCGAGGGCCTGCCCCAAACCGGAAACGTGCGCGTCGATTTCCACGCTGATGGCTATGAGCTGGATACCGTTGCTTTCCCACACGATAGGGAGAAAGCGTACATGAGCCGGATTGACGACCGGGTGGTCGACGAAGCCGTGGCTTGCCTGAGCAAACAGGCCCCGGATCTCTCATGGGTATATCTGGAATACACCGACGATATGGGACACCGCTACGGCGATAGCCCGCAGATGTATGCCGCTGTTGAAAAGATGGACGCTCAGGTTGGCCGATTGAGCCGGGCCCTGCAACAACGGCAACAGCAGTTTGCTGAAGATTGGCTGCTGGTGATTACAACCGACCACGGCCGCGACGCCAAAACAGGACACAACCACGGTGGGCAGTCGGATCGCGAACGACAGACCTGGATCGTAGCTAACAAGCCCGATCTGAACGCCTACGGGAAACAACATCTGCCGGGTATTGTGGACCTGATGCCAACCATTGCCCGGCACATGTTACTCCGAATCCCCGCCGAGGTGGAGCGCGAAATCGATGGAGTGCCGCTCACCGGCCCCGTTTCACTAGCCCAACCTCAGGCAAAGCTACAGGGCAAGAACCTGCATCTTAGCTGGAAATCGTTTTCACAAACGGGCCGCGTTAAAGTCTGGGTATCGACAACCAATGCGTTTGAAACCGGCGGTACAGATCGCTACCAATTGCTCGGCAAGGTACCATTAGGGCAGGAGCAGGCCGTGTTTTCGCTGGAAAAGCGCCCTTCGTCGTTTTACAAAATCTGGCTACAAGGCCCTGCCAACTCCGTTAACCGCTGGATTGTGCTGAAATAACGTACTCGTAGCGCGGGTGGGTGGCGGAAGTCCTATTTTTATTGAGGAGTCTGTACAACGGAAAAAGGTTACGCTCTTCGGTTCGTATGCTTGTGTCGATAAACCTCAGAAACCCTAATCACGATGCAATCAACTAGCAAAACCGTGAACGACTACATCGACTCGCTACCCGACGACAGGAAGGCAGCTATCAACCAGCTTTGCGACGTTCTTCGGCAGCACTTACCCGCTGGCTTTTCCGAGGAAATGAGCTACGGAATGATCGGGTACGTGGTTCCCCACGCGCTTTACCCGGCCGGTTACCACACTAACCCGAAACTACCGCTACCGTTCATCAATGTGGGTTCGCAGAAGAATTACGTGGTCTTGCATCACGTTGGCCTGTTCCTCGACCAAGCCCTGCTCGACTGGTTTGTCGGAGAATATCCGAAACACAGCAAAACCAGACTCGATATGGGCAAAGGGTGTATCCGCTTCAAAAAGCCAGACCAGATTCCGTACACGCTCCTGGCCGAACTCGCTGCCAAGTTGACCCCCGAAGGCTGGATAACGATCTACGAACAGCAGCGAAAGGCCATAAAGTCAGACAAATAGGGAATTGGGGGAGTGCGGGACGCTGGAACCCACACCGTTTCCCCAATTCCCTGGCTCCCCTTATTCTCCCAACCTGATCTTGCCATTGGCAATGTAGATCACCTTGCCGGGTGGGTTAATAATCAGGCGTAGGGCGTTGCCGGTGTAATTGGCCGAGACGGTTACGGTATGCGTAATCGTGACCGCATCGGCGGCTGTTGGTACCCGCCCCTCCAACCAGGTGGCCGGGTCTGACCACAAGCCGTGTTTGACGCTGCTGACTGTGCCTCCGCAGTTGGCGGTATTTGAGCTAATCGTTATCGTACCGGTAGCTGAGCAGCCGTTGCTGGTTGCTGTAACCGAATACGTACCGGCCGTACTGACCACCACCGAGCTCGACGCTGGGCTTTGGCTCACCACGCCCGGCCCGGCAAATACGTAGCTGCTGGTTGCGCCCGCGCCCGTTTCGTTGGCCGTCAGGGTTAGGCTGGTTTGGGCGCAGGTAAGGGTAGTGCCGGGGCTGGCCGATAGCGCCACGCTGTACGAGCCGCAGCCGGTGGTAAAGCTAAACGGCGCGTTGGTAAGCAGGCCCGGAAATTGCCCCCCTGAACTGTTGCTGAATGTACCAGCGTCGGCCCGGAGTGCATAGCCTGTGTTGGCCGAAAGTGGCTGAGCGGGCGTAACCACCCAGATTGTAGCCGTGCCCGATACCTGCGAACTGCTTACCGCAATCGTTTCTACCGTTGTGTTGTCTGAGGTACGCACCAGTAGCAGATTGCCGGTACCCTTTGTAACCGACTGGTCAAACACGAGTGTCAGACTGGTGGCGGGCGAAACGCCAGTAGCCGCGTTGACGGGCGTGGTGGCAATCAGGGCGGGGGCATCCGTGCGTGTCAGCACCAGTTGGCCAAAGGTGGTAAGGCCACTGCCGGGAAACTGCACACTGCCTGTTGGCGAGCCCGTAACCGCGCTGGCGGGTACGTCGCTCAGAAACCAGTTGGTTAGGTGGCTGTTCTGCGGGCGCGCATACAGCCGCTGACTGCCGGGCGTATCGAGGTCAGATGGGGCAATGGGCATACCATTGACGATGAGCGAAACCAGGGGTGAGAACGTTTTGCTGGTGCCCCAGTTGCGGACGATCCAATAATTCCCCGCTACCGAAGCCGAAGGCGGCAGATACGGTTTTTCGAGCAGTCGGTAGGCCGTAACGGCACCGGCCGCATACGTACCCGAAGCGGGCAGGTTGAGCGTCAGCCCGGCGCCCGTAAAGGATTTGGGACCCGCCGATGCAACCGAGGCCATCGTCTCGCTAAGCCCCCCGCTAAACGGCCCCGTCGATTCGATCCGGCTTACGGCACCGCCCACAAAACTGGCATCGCGTGTGCCAACCCGGTCGAAGATCAGTGTACCCGATTCGTTGAACTGATAATAGCTCATCAGATCAGGGTCGGCCTGAACGGGGTATTGCGGGTTATTTTTTGTCAGGTGCATCATTCGCCTGATTTCATCGTCGGTCAGAGCGCGTTTGTAGATGGCTACCTCGTCGATGTCGCCAATAAATGTCCGGTACCACTCGGGGCCCCCGGCCATTGTACCGATGGTTACATTACCGACAAACGAAGCCGGTACTACGGTTCGGTTTGTGTGTGTAGCCCGAACCCCGTCTTTCAGCACCGAAATAGCATTGGGTTGTACTACCAGGGCTATGTGTGCCCAGACGTTGGGTTTCAGGTAAAGCCCTGAGTTGTACCACCACTGCCCATTAGGATGATGATACCCAAGCTGTGTACTGTCGGGGTTCACATCCCGAAGGTTCAGGTGGACCAAGCCGGTGGTTGTGCTCAGCGAGAGCATACCCGCGTAGTCGACCTGGGCGCCGTTTAGTTTCACCCAGGCCATCATGGTGTACGTGTTGGTGTTGGCCACGTTCGGAACGGGGCCCTGTACGTAGCTGTTCTGCGCGGTAATCTGCATTGCTTTGCCGCGTAGAGTGTCGGGGCCACAATAAGCCGCTGTCACCGAAATAAAGTCGGTCAGCGTGTGGGTTGAGCTAACACCGTTGGCATCGGTCACGGTGAGCGATACGTCATACGTGCCGGGGTTAGCGTACACCACTTTTGGGTTTTCGGCGGTTGAGGTAGCGGGTGTGCCTCCTTCAAATGTCCAGGCGAACCGAGTATCAGTTGTGCCTTCGTAGGCCGAGTAATCCCGGAAATAAAGCGTATCGCGGCACGTACCGGCGGTGTTTTTGTCAACGGCAATGAGCGCGTCGGCGGCTGACGAAAACGCCAGTTCATGCTCAAACGCCCCTCTCGACGTACCCATGCGGTAGGCTTTTTTGTCTGGTACCACATAGGCCGACGTAACGTATCCCAGCATGGGCAAGCCCGTACCCAGCATGGCCCACGCGCTCATGCTGTTGTCTCGGTACCACACACCTCCGCCATCGGTGCTTACGTACACCCCACCATTGGTGCCCCGCTGCATAGTGATGTTAGAGGCAGCAGGCGAGGGTAAACCCGTGCTGTAGTTGGTCCAGGTGGTTCCGCCATCGGTCGATTTGACGACTTTGCAGGTGGTTTGCACCTGCCCGTAGCTCAGCCATACCACCGAGCCGTCCTGGCTAACTTCAATATCGGAAATGTTGGTTCGGCCGCCGGTAATGGTTGTGCCGGGCGTCAGTTTGGTGAAGGTAGCGGCTCCGTCGGTGCTTTTGTAAACGTCTTTGTTGTTGGTCAGTACGAAGAAAACAGACGGGTTTCGTAGCGGTTGTTTCACCCGCGTGATGTTTTCGGGGAACGTGTAAAGCGTGCCTGCCAGCGAGGCCATATTGTCGTTGGAAACCAGCAGTTTGTTGTCTTTGAAAGGGTACGACTTACCGTAAATATTGGGGTGAACGGCATGGTACTTGAGCGACGAAATTGAGTTGTTGTCGATGGGGTACGATTTGTCGAAGGCGGCTTCTTTGGTCACCATCCAGTATTTCCGGTACACGTCCATCGCGTAAATCCAGCGAGGCTGTACAGGGTTAATGGTCAGGTCTTTTGAGTCGGCTCCACCGTCGTGTTCCCAACCCTGATCCCCGTCGAACCAGCGCACTTCCGTAGGGCCGTGATCGTCGCCGGAGGCTACCACATCACCCTTAAAAGCCGCACTAAAGCCCCACAGATCAATAGCACTGATCCATTCGCCCGTGGGCTGAATGGTGGCCATACCGTCTTTGGAGATGTGATTACCCCCGTCCGAAGCAATCAGCAGCAGGTTGCCCACACTCGACAGGCAGCGCACGTCGGCGTGTACGTAGTTGACGCAACTCGTGTAACCGGGGTTGTTGGTGAAAAAAGTCAACCCACCGTTGGTCGATTTATGCACCTCGCCCGACGCATAGCCACCCAGATACAGCACCGTTGAGTCGGTTTGCGATACCGTACAATCGTCGAGCAGATGCCCCGTCACCGGGTAGGGAATGGCCTGGACCAGATCGCCGTTTGTGTTGTATTTGACTATGTCTTTGGTGGCGCCAATGGTGGTGCTTGAACTCAAATCCTGAAACAGGTTGAACAGATAGATTTTGTCGGGGGCCGCGGGTGAAATCTCCATTTTTACCGGTCCGTTGGTAGTGGTCTGGGTGACGCCATTCACCACCCGGCTCCCCGGAATCAGCACCGACCAGGTTTGACCAAAGTCGGTGGAAACCTGCACCGTGATGCGGTTGGTGGTGGCTTCGCGGGCGGCCAGATATACCACATTGTTGTTGGTGGGGTGAAAACTCAGGCCCGCAAAGTTGTATTTACGACCATACAAGCCATTGGTAGAATGCTGGTTCTGGCTATAGTTCGACCCGCCCGTTGCGTTGTTAAATACGATTGCCCAGGTTGCTCCACCGTCGGTTGTTCGGTAGATTTTTTGCCCGTAACTGGCCAGCAACAGGTTGGTGTCGTGGTTTGAGGGGGCTACGAAATACGCCCGTTCGGTGGGTTTCTCTACGTAGTTCAGCCCACTCACCAGCGACCAACTATTGCCTGCATTGGTCGATTTGAGCAGACCCGCTTCGGTGGCCGCAAACACGAGGTTAGGATTTGCTCTGGAAGCTTTGATGTCGCCGTAATACACATCGCGGTTGGCGTAGGTGTTTTTCCCATTCGGAAACTCGGCATCGGTCAGTTTCCAGGTCGCGCCCTGATCCTGACTTACCCATAGCCCCCCGTACGATTGCCCAGCGTACAGATTCTGGGTGTTGTAGGGGTTGATATACACCCGATCGTTGAATCCGCCCGACATGTACGGCTGGTTGTAGCAACTCTTGTCTTTGCCATGATACGGCCCAATCATCCGCCACGTACCCACCTGATCATTCCAGGCCGGGTAGGGTGAAACCCCGGCTTGCCGGGCATTGGCTTTGGGCGTATTCCGCTGCATGAGCGCCTGCGTTTCGGTAGGAGGCACGGCATCAACGACCACTTCGCCGTTGGCGTTCAGGTAATTGCGGTATACTTGGAGCCATCGCAAAACAATATTTCGCTGAGGGCTTTTCTCTAACCCATGCGTACTAAAAAATTCGTCGTACAGCTTTCTGACCTTGTAGTAGTTGGGCGTGGGCTTCAGCGTTTCAAGATACCAGTCGGTAGTGGAGTGATCGGTCTTGGTGTACTTGATAGGGGGGAGTTCCTGAGCTATAGCAGCTCCAACCGACAGGGCCGTCAGCAGCATCAGGGCGATGTAGCTGCGACCAATAAGCCGAATGAAAACAATCATTGGAAATGGTAGAGAACTTTATTGATAAATAGGTACGGTGGTAATAGGGAAACAAACGGGTTGGGAGCTGATGACCAGCTAACGGGCTGTTATCGCCCGCGTCCGGTTGCCCGCCGAATGACGCCATAGACGATGAGGCCCAGCACCGCAGCCGCAGCCAGCCATTTCAGGGTTGTCAGAACTGAACACAGGGCAGCAACGGTCGGCGAGGTAGCTGGGTAGCTCTTGAGCAAGTACACAATGCAGGCGTTTTCGCAAAAGTCAAAAAACAGAACACTCAGGGGCAGCAAATTGACCTGAGCGAAAGGTGCATACGGCCGTTTTCGGAAAAGCAGAGATAGCACCGTAGCCAATAAAAACGTGTAAACAATCGGGTAAATCAGATCGATGGTTAGCTCCCCCTGAGCATAGATCGCGCGTCCCTCGGGTCCGTAAGCGGCCACCATCTGCATGATTCGGTCGGGGTTATAGCCAAACAAAAGGTCAATGGGACCAATGGGCTGACCGGCCAGTTTATTCATTTTCTCTTCCAGATTCCTGAAAAATAAGGTCGGAAAAGGGAGGTAGAGCAGGGTAGCCAGCCAAAGGGTTTTGCGAGAGGCAGTCCGGTACAAAAAAGCAGATAGAGTCTGGAGCATAGCCGAAAGGAGTTTTTGACGATACCATAAAAGGGGCTGGTGCCACGCACCAGCCCCATCTGATTCTGTTGGCCTGTTTAGGTGTGTCGTTGACCTGCAACCCGGCCCAGCACCACGGCCAGTCCTGCAAAAGCCAGCGCCCCCAAGAGCATATAGCCACCTTCGCCGAGCGTTTCGGCCAGCGCCGGTTCGAGCGATAGGCCCGCCAGCACATTATACACGGTTTCGTTGACCGATAACAGCGCTACTGCCACCCCCGCAAGGGCGCCACCCGCTACAAGGCCGGTGGCAAACAGGTTGCCTTTACCGAGGTCTTCCGGTTCGTCGTTATGATCTGCTGCGCCCTGGTTCCGGCGCCGGTTGTTCCAGTCGGTGAAAGCCTTAACAAGCCCACCTGCAAAAATGGGGAGGGTAGTGGAGAGCGGCAGGTACAGACCAACCGCAAAAGCCAGGGCGCTCACCCCAACCAGCTCGAATACAAAGGCCAAAAACGCGCCCACCAACACAAACTGCCAGTCGAGGTTGAACGAGAGCAATCCTTTGATGAGGGTAGCCATCAGGGTGCCTTGCGGGGCCGGAAACTTGTCGGAACCAATAGCATGATTGATGCCCTGCGCCACCAGATCGGGGGTGGGTGTATCGAGGACTTTAACTGTAGCTCCAATCACCAGCGACGAAACAATAACCCCGATAAACAGGGCTATTTGCTGATACTTGGGTGTTGCCCCGACAATGTACCCTGTTTTAAGGTCCTGAGAGGTGGCCCCGGCCGTAGCAGCCGCCACGCAGATCATACCCCCCACTACGAGTACGGCGGGCTCGTAGGCTTGTCCCGTGAGCCCGAAGGCAATGAAAACAAGTGAGGTGCCCATGATGGTGGCAATGGTCATGCCCGAAACCGGCGACGACGACGACCCGATTAAGCCAACAATTCGGCTGGCTACGGTCACAAAAAAGAAGCCGAACACCACTACCAGTACGCCGATGAGCAGCTTGGTCAGCAGCGAATCGCCGGGGATCTGGGGTAAAATGAGCATCAGGGCCACCAGAGCGAGGCTTCCGAACACCACGATTTTGATGCTTAAATCCTGCTCAGTTCGGCGGGTGCCCCCTTCCCCTGTCCCTAAAGCAAGGGAAGTACCCCCACCGAAGCTGGACCGAAACGACGAAATAATGGTTGGGATGGTTTTGATAAGGGTCATGAACCCGCCGGCGGTTACGGCCCCGGCTCCAATCTGCCGGATGTAGGCCCGGTAAATAGCCGCGGCCGTATCGGTAAAGGTTTTGGTTTGCGGATTCCACCCGCCGGGCCCGCCCGCCGTTTGCAGATCGGTGAGGTAACCCAGCTTGATGAGTTGTGCGGCAATGACTTCGCCCGGCACCAGCGATGCCAGCAGCGGAATAAGACCCAGCCAGGCCAGAATACCCCCGCCCACCAGTACGGCCGAAATGCGGAAGCCGATAATGTACCCCACGCCGAGGTATTCGGGGGTGATTTCGCCCGAGACCTGCGCCGACGGGAAATAGCGGTTGGTCTGTTTGGTCGCCCATACGGGTACTTCGGCAATCAGGTGCAGTACTTTTTGCAGCAAGGCATACACCAGAGCTATGCCCAGACCCTGATAGGCCGTTTTGGCAAAGTCGCCCCCGCGCTCGCCCGCTATCAGTACCGACGCGCAAGCCGTGCCCTCGGGGTAGGGAAGGGTACCATGTTCCTGCACAATGAGCGACCGGCGGAGCGGAATCATCATTAATGTACCAACCAGGCCGCCCAGGATGGCCAGGGTCAGAATGGTCCAGTAATTAAAAAAATCGGCTCCTACGCCCCCGGTTAGAAACAGAAAGCCCGGCAGGGTAAATACCACTCCGGAGGCAATACTCTCGCCCGCTGAGCCGGTGGTCTGGATAATGTTGTTTTCGAGAATCGTCGTGTTCAGAAACCGGCGGCCAAACGAAATGGCCAGCACGGCAATCGGAATCGAAGCCGATACCGACAAACCGGCTTTGAGCGACAGATAAACGGTGGCGGCCCCGAACAAGACGCCAAAAAGGGCACCTGTGATAATGGCTTTGAGCGTAAACTCAGCCGGTGATTCGTTATCGGAGATAAAGGGTTTAAAGTCGGACATACACGAGAGGATAAGGGTAAATGACTTGCTGAGGGCAAGTTATACGTTTTTCGGGGTTTTCCGTCGGTGGGCCGAGCTGCACTATCCAAACAGATTTTGCCTGTAAAGGCATAAAAGAAGCCGAAGCCAGATTGGCTTCGGCCCACAAGGGTTTAGGTGATATCAAGCAATGGCTAATTCGATGCTATTGGGGTCGAGCAAGCCACTTAAAAATCTTCTTCCATAGAGAATTTCTTTTCTTCAACTACTTCAACCGGGGCGGCTTCGCCAGCTTCGGGTTGAGTCGCCTTGGCTTTCATGGCCCGGAATTTAGCCATTACCTCGCCCCGCTGATATTCGCCAACCCGCTTCTCGAAGAAGTTAGTTTTGCCTTGCAGCGAAATCATATCCATGAAATCGAACGGATTCGATACGTTGTACACCTTGCGCAGCCCAAGCGAAACCAGCAGGTGATCGGCGACAAACTCGATGTACTGATTCATCAGGTCGGCGTTCATACCGATCAACGATACCGGCAGTGCATCGGTTACGAATTCCTGCTCAATCGCGACGGCATCCTTAATGATGGTGTACACCTGCTCTTCGGGCAGTTTGTGCTGAATGTGGTCTGTATAAAGCAGACAGGCAAAATCGCGGTGTAAGCCTTCGTCGCGCGAGATAAGCTCGTTGGAGAACGACAGACCCGGCATGAGGCCCCGCTTCTTGAGCCAGAAAATCGAGCAGAATGAACCCGAGAAGAAAATACCTTCTACAGCTGCGAAGGCAATAATCCGCTCCGCAAACGAACCGTTGCTGATCCAGCGCAGTGCCCACTCGGCCTTTTTCTGCACGCACGGAATCGTATCGATGGCGTTGAGCAACCGGTCTTTCTCCGCAGCATCCTTAATGTACGTGTCGATCAGCAGGGAGTAGGTTTCCGAGTGGATGTTCTCCATCATGATCTGGAAACCGTAGAAACACTTGGCTTCGGCATACTGCACCTCCGACAGGAAGTTAACGGCCAGGTTTTCGTTCACGATTCCGTCGCTGGCGGCAAAAAAGGCCAGTACGTGTGAGATAAAATGGCGTTCGTTGTCGTTAAGATTAGCCCAGTCTTTCAGATCCTGACCAAGGTCGATTTCCTCAGCGGTCCAGAATGAAGCCTCGTGGGTTTTGTAAAACTCCCAAATGTCCCAGTGTTTGATCGGAAAAAGTACAAAGCGGCCCTTGTCTTCTTCTAAAATTGGCTCAATTGCGGTTAACTCTGCCATGGGGGCGTATATCGTTTTAAGGCGTGATGAATAAGGTAACCGGCGGGTAGCCGGAAGTTCCTGTTCAAGTCGTATTGTTCCCAAAGTTAACCGTTTCGGGAAGACGATCAACCCGCAAAAACTTTACTTTATGTGGGTGTGCAGAACCCCATTTTACTAACCCGAACGGAATCAGGCAATTGCCTTTTTTGATAGAGGGGTACCTCTTAGAATAGTCCAAAAGATTTTTGATTGAGATTGATTTTCAATTAATTATGATTATGTATAGTGCTTAGCACTATACACTTTTACTTAAGCATTCTATTTTTGCGGTATGAATACACCCTCTGTGGCGACGCCGATTAGTGCCGTTCTGATCACCCTCAATTCCGAGCGTTTGCTGGGCTCCGTTCTCGATGCCCTGCAATGGTGCGCTGAGATTGTGGTAGTTGATTCGGGCAGTACCGATAGCACCCTTCAGATCGCCCGCGAACGGGGTGCCCGGGTGTTGCATCGCGACTTCGATGGGTTTGGTCCCCAGAAACGTTTCGCGGTGGCGCAGGCCGTGCACGATTGGGTGCTCGTGGTTGACGCCGATGAAGTAGTGACCCCCGAGCTACGGGCCGAAATCCAGAACCGGGTAGGCCGTGAAGAAGGGGTAGTGGGTTACAACGTACCGATTTCGCTTATTTTTATGGAGCGACTCATGCGCTACGGTAGTGAGTACAAGATGCCGCACCTTCGGTTGTTTAACCGGACGTTTGGTACGTATAATCTGAGTCATGTGCACGAGGATGTGGAGTTAAGCGGGGGGCGGGTGCTTACGCTGAAAGACCATATGCTACACGACAGCTACGGGTCGATGCACGAGTACTTCGAAAAGCTGAACCGCTACACCACGGCGGGCGCTCGTGAGCTCGACCGGCGAGGCCGCAAAGCCTCCACGGCTCAGGTCGTATTTCGGTTGCCGCTAACGTTCCTGAAAGAATACCTGCTGAAAAAGAACATACTCAACGGGTACCCAGGTTTTGTGTGGTCGTTGTTTTCGGCCATGTACCCGGTGGTGAAATACGCCAAGCTGCACGAGCTTCAACAAAAAAGGCCGTCCCCGGAGGAACGACCTGTACGCATGTATGAAAACAGGACCCATTAGGTAGTCCCGAGTAGGGCTCGGCGGGAGTCGGAGGTAGTTGTGAGGAGAATGGGGAAACATATACCGCACACGACCCATGACAGCAGCTAAGCGCCCACAAACGCCTTAAAAAAGATCTTTGATGTCGATCCGACGGTGCAACTGATCTTCGCTGTTGAGCGGCAGGTACACCATCACCCGGCCGTCTTCATGCACGGCCTCAATTTGCTCTGCATCCACAAACGTGGGAATATCCAGCACCCGCAGGAACATCGGCACAGCCAAACGCTGTGGTTGCGCGTCGGGATCAAGAATATCGTAGTCCTGCCGGGCCGATTCGCCAACGAGCAGTGTGTACAAAACCAGTTTATTGCCTTCAATCAGAACATTGAAAGAAGTGGCACTGACGCCAGGGGCCGACAACGTAATGACCAACCGGTCGTCTTCCCGGTCCACGTTCATCGTCGTCATGCTCGAACCGCCGTAGAGCGTATTGAGAAGGTCAATCTGACCTCCCGTTCCGCTGAACACATTGTCTATCGCTCTCATCGGTATGTGTTGTTTACTGTTCGAAAGAGTATTATTCAACTATCGTGCCTTCGCTCAAAGAGCGACAAGCTGTCCGACTTTTTTAGCTCAAAAAGCCTTTTTCGGCCGTTTTGGCGTATTTTTAACCGTTTCTTGTACTATAACTTACGCGTAACTGTACTGTGTGGATTTTTATCGTGTTGCTTTTTGGGGTGCTTCTGTGGTTAAACTTCCACAGCCACCGCCCCAGCCTGCGGGTTTTGATGTACCATAAAGTTGACCCGCTCACGCCTGGCTCGCTTACCGTGACGACCGAACAACTGCGTCAGCACATCACTTACCTGCAAACGTCGGGTTACCAGTTTGTAACGCTGAACCAGGTGCTCGGCTCCGTTGCTACCCCCGCTACGGCCCTGCCGCGCCGGGCCGTGCTACTCACCTTCGATGATGGATACGAAAATAACCTGACCTACGCCGTGCCGATTCTGCACGAACTGTCTGTGCCAGCTACTATTTTTGTGCCCACCGCCTACGTCGGGAAAACCAACGTCTGGGATGAAGGTTCCGACGCTCTTTTGACCGTCGAACAGCTCAAAGGTTTAAGCGAAGCGGGCATAGCCCTGGCGTACCATACGCACGAGCATCTGAACTTCAAAAACGAAACAGGTGCGCGTATCCGTGCCGATCTGGAGCAGAGCCATGTTGAAGCCAACCGGATGGGTTTGCCGATGGCACCAGCGTTTTCGTATTCGTACGGCGGTCGGCCCAAAAATCCGGCCGACCGGCAGCTGATGCGGGAAACAATGGCGCGGCTGGGGATTAAACTGGCGTTTCGGATTGGAAACCGGATTAACCCGTTGCCCCTGCGCGACCTCTACGAGCTGAACCGGATCGACGTACGCGGTTCCGAATCGTTTGCCCGGTTTCGGCGGAAGGTGAAATGGGGTAAACTGGTATAAAACAGACATCATGCACATTAAAATAGGAACACGCGCGAGCCGATTGGCGCTCTGGCAGGCCGAACATATTCAACGACTACTGGAGGCCGGAGGGCTTACGTCGGAGCTGGTTTTGATCGAAACCAAAGGTGATCAGATTCTGGATCGGTCGCTGGCCAAGATCGGCAGCAAAGGCGTATTTACACAGGAACTGGAAGATCAGCTCCGGGCGGGTACCATCGACATCGCCGTTCACAGTGCCAAAGATTTACAATCGTCGTTGCCGGCTGATCTGGGCATTATCGCCTTTACGGAGCGCGAGCAGGTAGCCGATGTACTGGTGAGCCGCAACAACGCCCTGTCACTCACGAGTGGGCAACCGTTTGTGATTGGTACCTCGTCGACCCGGCGGGTAGCAATGCTCCGCCATTATTGCCCGCACATCAAAGTGGTCGACATGCGCGGAAACCTTCAAACCCGGCTTCGGAAACTCGACGAGGGGCAGTGCGATGCGCTGCTGCTGGCCTTTGCGGGTGTGCACCGGATGCAGTACGACGACCTGATTGCCGAACACCTGCCTGTGGCCGACTTTACGCCCGCCGTGGGGCAGGGGAGCATTGCCATCGAAGCAGCTCATACCTTACCCCTCGACAAGCTGGAGGCCGTTCGCCGACTGACCAACCACGAACCTACCGAAGCCTGCCTGAAAGCCGAGCGGGCTTACCTGCGTCGGCTCGAAGGTGGTTGTAGCATTCCGGTGTTTGGGTTGGCAACCTGGGCGGGCCAAAACGTGAGCCTGACCGGCGGAATCATCAGCCTGGATGGCACCCAGATACTCCGCGAAACCTTCGCGGGGCCACCCGCCGAAGCCGAGCAGTTGGGCAATCAACTGGCCGAGCATATTCTGGGGCTGGGTGGAGCCGAGATCCTGCTTAGTATTCGTGCCAATCTGTAACCAAGCCCAGCCATGACCATTCGCATTGCCCAAACCGAAGCCGACCTCCGTGCCTGTTTGCCCGCCCTGCTGTGCCTGCGCCCTCAGCTGGAGGCTGAAGCCGTGCTGGCGTCGCTGCAGGACCAACAGGCACACGAGCGGTTTTCGGTGGCCTTTGTCGACGGGGGCGATGCACCGGCCCCGGCCGTAATTACCTACCGGCAATTGACCTTGCTCGTTTCGGGCAGAACAATTTATATCGATGACCTGACCACGTTGCCCGAAGCCCGTGGCAATGGGTACGCCGGGGCCTTGCTCGATTTTGTGATCGAACAGGCTCGTCAGCTCGGGTGTAAAACCGTTTCGCTCGACTCAGGGCACGGCCCCGACCGCGCTGACGCCCATCGACTGTACCTGAATAAGCGGTTTCGGATCAGCAGCCATCATTTTTCACTATCCTTGTAGCCATGAATCTCTTCAAAATCAGTTGGAGTAACCTCCGCGACAAGCCCCTGAGCAGTTTTTTGAGCGGTTTGCTCATGACCCTCGGCATCGCGATTATTTCGTTGCTCCTGCTGCTCAACAAGCAGCTCGACGAGCAGTTTCGGAAAAACATCCGGGGAATTGATATGGTGCTGGGCGCCAAAGGAAGCCCGCTGCAACTGATTCTGTCGAGCATTTATCAGATTGACTCGCCGGTGGGCAATATTCCGCTGGCCGAAGCCGAGCGGCTTACCCGCAACCCGATGATCAAAACGGCTATTCCGTTGGCTCTGGGCGACAACTACCGCTCGTTTCGGATTGTGGGAACCGACAAGCAATACCTCGATCACTACGAGGCCACAGTAGGGCAGGGTAAGCTGTTTGCCCAGCCGCTGGAGTGCGTTATTGGTCCGCGTGTGGCTGGGGCGACGGGGCTGAAAATCGGCGATACGTTTGCCGGGTCGCATGGCCTCGACGAAGCCGGTGAGGCCCACGAGGATGCCAAATACAAGGTGGTAGGAATTCTGAATCCCAGCAATACGGTTGCCGATCAGCTGATTCTGACCCCGGTGGAAAGCGTGTGGTCGATTCATGACGAACACGGGCACGAAGAACACGCCGATGAGCACGAGGCCGAGGCAACCGCTGGTGGAGCGGCCGTGGAAGAAGAACACGACCACGACCATGAAGGCCACGACCACGAAGAAGGGGAGGCCCATGAGGAAGAGCGCGAGATTACGAGCATGCTCATCAAGTTTCGGAACCCGATGGGTATGATGCTGGCGCGCGGCATCAACACCAACTCGAAACTACAGGCGGCTATGCCCAACATTGAGGTAAACCGGTTGTTTGAGTTGCTGGGTGTGGGTGTTGAAACGCTGCGGTATCTGGCACTGGCAATTATTCTGGTGGCCGGTATCAGTGTGTTTGTGTCGTTGTATAACTCGCTGAAAGAGCGTCGGTACGAAATGGCGTTGATGCTGTCGATGGGGGCTACCCGCACGCAACTGTTTCTGATGCTTCTGCTCGAAGGGCTCGTGCTGGCTCTGATTGGCTTTGTGGCCGGATTACTGATAAGTCGCCTGAGCCTTTGGGCTATTTCGGGCTACGTGCAGGGCAACTATCATTATGACTTGACCAGTTTCAATATTCTACCCGAGGAATGGTACATCCTGGGGGCTGCTGTACTGATCGGGCTGGTGGCGGCCGCGTTGCCGGCGCTCGGCGTTTACCGCATGAATATCTCGCGGACGCTGGCGGAGGAATAAACCCAAACCATGTTTGTGGTTGTCGAAGGCTCTCCCGTTGATAGGGAGAGCCTTTTTGTTTGGGTAAGATGCCGCACAAAACGACTTATGCCCCATAAGGTCGGCACAACCCGGTGCGGTCCCAAACCATCGTACATGTATGAATCTTGAAAAGTGGAAAAGCAACCAACGGCCGGCGCCCTCCCGACCCGGAATCTATTTCGCCCGCCTGGGGGTACTGGCCCTGCTTGGCCTGAGTACTGTGGGGGTAGCGCAGTCCCGAAAGCCGGTTCAGCCGAAACTGGGCACCCGGTCGGTGAAAACCCTGCAGGTAGGTCAGTTCACGTTTAAAGACCTGAACCGCAACGGTCAACTTGACCCCTACGAGGACTGGCGATTACCGGCCGAGACCCGCAGCCGTGACTTGTTGCGGCAGATGTCGGTAGAGCAAAAGGTTGGGTTTATGCTCATCAGCACCACCCGCCTGAAAAACGATTGGTCGTTTGAAGCCCCCAGAGGCAAAGAGCCTATCACGAGCGATTTCAACGAGGACGATCTGGTGGCGACCATGAACATGTTCACCAAAAAGCCCTTACCCACGCCTATTATGAATGCGGCTGGTACCACTAAGGCCGTAACCCGGTTTGGGCTTCGACACTTCATTTTACGGGCCAATGTGAGCGCCCGTACTACGGCCGAGTGGGCCAATAAGTTACAGGCCCTCTGCGAGAGTCAACCGCTGGGTATTCCGGCCATTGTGGCCTCGAACCCACGCAACCACATTACAGCTTCGGCCGCTATTGGTACGAGCGTCGGTAAAACCGTGTTTTCGTCGTGGCCCGGCGAGCTGGGCCTGGCTGCCATGCGCGACCTAAAACTAACCCGCGAATTTGCCGACATTGCCCGGCAGGAGTGGGCCGCTGTCGGGCTCCGCAAAGGCTATATGTACATGGCCGATCTGGCTACGGAGCCACGCTGGCAACGGGTAGATGGCACCTTTGGTGAAAATGCCGACTGGGCCGCGCAGATGATTACGCAGGTGGTGCTTGGTTTTCAGGGGCCAAAATTGAGCCCCATCTCGGTAGCTATGACGACCAAGCATTTTCCGGGTGGTGGGGCTGGTAAAGAAGGGCAAGACCCCCACTTCGACTGGGGTAAAACAGAGGTGTTTCCGGGCGGTATGTTCGAAAACAACCTGATTCCCTTTAAAGCGGCCATCAAAGCGGGTACGTCGGCCATTATGCCGTATTATTCCATGCCTGTTGGGACTGCGTATGAGCCTATTGCCTACGCGTACAACCGGGCTGTCATTCACGATCTGTTGCGCACTAAGCTCGGTTTCAAGGGTATTATCAACTCCGATACTGGCCCTATTGAAATGATGCCCTGGGGTGCCGAAAACCTGACTATTCCCGAGCGGTACAAGCGCACACTCGAAGCGGGCGTAAACCTCTACTCGGGCACGGCCGACCCCGCGAGCCTGCTCGAAACGGTGAAAAGTGGCATGGTGGATATGAAGCTGATTGATGAGTCGGTGGTGCGGTTGCTCAATGAAAAGTTTGAATTAGGCCTGTTCGAAAATCCGTATGTAGACGAAAGTGCCGCCGAGCAAATTGTGGGTAATCAATCGTTTCAGGCCCGCGCCGACCTGGCCCAGCGGAAATCCATTGTGTTATTGCGAAACGAGAATAAAACACTGCCTCTGAAAGCTCGTACCAAGGTGTACTTCGAAACGTATCAGAAGCGGGCGGGTGCACCTGCATCGGGGCCGGGCGATGTGTTTACCACAAAAAATCCGAACCTGCCGGTGGAGTTTGTAAAAACGCCCGATGAGGCTGATGTAATTCTGCTCTGGATTGCCCCCGGTTCGCGCTCGTTATTTGCTTCGGATGGGAGCCCACTCGAACTGTCTCTGTCTAAAAATGCGGTGGATGTACAGTACATCAACGGCCTCATGGCCAAAAAGCCAACCGTTTTGGCCATCAACTACACGAACCCGTGGGTGATCGATGAGATTTACAACCCGGCTGCCAAAGGCAATGTGATGGGTGTACTGGCCACGTTTGGAACGACAGCAGAAGCCGTGCTCGATATAGTTACCGGGCAATTTAAGCCAACCGGTAAGATGCCGTTCACAACACCAATATCGGCTCAGGCGGTCAAAAACGGAAAAGAGGATGTTCCCGGTTATCTTGAAGGGCCGGGCTACGCCTTATTCAAATACGGTGAAGGCCTGACGTATTGAGGGGCTCCGGTACTGCCCTGAAAGTACCAGTATCACTACGTTTCTACATCAAAACGGCCCGCTGACTATCAGCGGGCCGTTTTGGTAAACTATAAGTGGGAGCTATTAGACGTTCTCCGATGTCAGCTTGGCACCCAGATACTCGCGGTTCATACGCGCAATGTGGTCGAGTGAAATCGACTTGGGGCATTCTACCGAGCAGGCACCCGTGAATGAGCAGGCACCGAAGCCTTCGGCATCCATTTGCGCCACCATCCGCTCTGCCCGAATCTTGCGCTCAGCCTGACCCTGGGGCAACACCGCCATGTGCGACACCTTAGCCGACACAAACAGCATAGCCGAAGCGTTTTTACAAGCCGCTACGCAGGCACCACAACCGATGCACTGAGCCGCGTCCATGGCTTCGTCGGCAATAGTCCGGGGAATGGCAATTTCGTTGGCATCGGGGGCCGAACCGGTGTTAACCGATACGTAACCACCTGCCTGCACTACCCGGTCAAAGGCCGTCCGGTCGACCATCAGGTCTTTGATTACCGGGAATGCCCGTGCCCGCCAGGGTTCAACCACAATCGTGTCGCCATCGCTGAACGAACGCATGTGAAGCTGACAAGTAGTAGCACCCGTTTGGGGGCCGTGGGCCCGGCCGTTGATGTACATCGAGCACATACCGCAGATACCCTCGCGGCAGTCGTGATCGAAGGCAACGGGCTCATCACCTTTCCGAATCAGCTCGGCGTTCAGTACGTCGAACATCTCCAGGAAAGACATATCGGGCGAGATGTTGTCGAGGCTGTACTCGACTAATTTACCCGCTGTATTGTTATTTTTCTGTCTCCAGACTTTGAGATTGACTTTCATTATTTCTAAAGTTCTCAGTTTCCGGTTTTCAGTTTTCAGTTTTCAATTGCCGAGCCTCGGTACGTGTGCGTGGGCCACTGCAAACTGTATACTGTAAACTGCAAACTTATTTGTAGCTACGTTGGGTCAACTTCACATTTTCAAACACCAGGTCTTCCTTGTGCAGTACAGCGGGTTGGTTCTCGCCTTTGTACTCCCAGGCAGCCACGTAAGCGTAGTTCTCATCGTCGCGCTTAGCCTCGCCGTCTTCGGTTGAGTACTCCTCACGGAAGTGACCTCCGCACGACTCGTTCCGGTTCAGGGCATCGTCGACCATCAGCTCGCCGAGCTCGATAAAGTCAGCCACACGGCCAGCCTGCTCCAGCGTCTGATTCATCTCTTCGTTGTCGCCGGTTACCTTCACGTTGCTCCAGAACTCAGCTTTCAACTCCTGAATCATCTTCTTCGCTTTCTTAAGGCCCTCTTCCGTGCGCGACATACCGCAGTAGTCCCACATAATGAGTCCCAGTTTGCGGTGGTACTCATCAACCGGCGTGGTTCCGTTGATCGACAGCAGGCGCTGAATCTGATCCTGAACCCGCTGCTCGGCCTGCTTGAACACCGGTGAGTCGACAGATACCTTATCGGCGGGGCCGATGGTAGCCAGATAATCACCTACAGTGTAAGGGATTACGAAGTAGCCGTCGGCCAGGCCCTGCATCAGGGCCGAAGCACCCAGACGGTTGGCACCGTGGTCAGAGAAGTTAGCTTCACCCAGAGCGTACAGACCCGGAATCGTCGTCATCAGGTTGTAATCAACCCACAGACCACCCATGGTGTAGTGTACAGCCGGGTAAATCATCATCGGTGTTTCGTACGGGTTGTCGTCTACGATTTTCTCGTACATCTCGAACAGGTTACCGTACTTCGCTTCGATTGTTTTCCGACCGTCGCGCTTGATAGCATCGGCAAAATCAAGATATACGGCCAGACCCGTTTTACTCACTCCACGGCCTTCGTCGCACACGTATTTCGCGTTGCGCGAAGCCACGTCGCGGGGAACCAAGTTACCGAATGACGGATAGCGACGCTCCAGGAAGTAATCGCGGTCTTCTTCTTTCAGATCGGTCGGCTTCATGAGGCCCTTCCGAATCTTCTCTGAATCCTCTTTGCGCTTGGGAACCCACACGCGGCCATCGTTCCGCAACGACTCCGACATCAGGGTCAGTTTCGACTGGTAATCACCTTTTACGGGAATACAGGTCGGGTGAATCTGGGTGAAGCAGGGGTTCGCAAACAGGGCACCGTGCTTGTGGGCACGCCAAGCCGCCGTTACGTTGGAGCCCATGGCGTTGGTTGAGAGGTAGAACACGTTGCCGTAACCACCCGTGCAAAGCAGTACCGCGTGGGCTGAGTGCGACTCAATTTTACCCGTTACGAGGTTGCGGGTGATGATACCCCGCGCCTTGCCGCCCTCTACCACGAGGTCGAGCATTTCGGTACGTGGGTAGAGCTTCACCTTGCCGTTGGCCACCTGCCGGCTCAGGGCCGAATAGGCTCCCAACAACAGCTGCTGACCGGTTTGGCCCCGGGCGTAGAACGTGCGTGATACCTGCGCACCACCAAACGAACGGTTGGCCAGCAAGCCGCCGTATTCGCGGGCAAATGGTACCCCCTGCGCTACGCATTGGTCAATGATGTTAACACTCACCTCAGCCAGACGGTAGACGTTTCCTTCGCGGGCGCGGTAGTCGCCACCTTTGATGGTGTCATAGAACAGACGGAACACCGAGTCGCCGTCGTTCTGATAGTTTTTGGCTGCGTTGATACCACCCTGAGCCGCAATTGAGTGGGCCCGGCGGGGGCTATCCTGGAAGCAGAATGCTTTGACGTTGTAACCCAACTCGGCCAGCGAAGCGGCCGCTGAGGCACCAGCAAGGCCCGTTCCGACCACAATGATGTCGTACTTACGCTTGTTGGCCGGGTTTACGAGCTTCAGGCCAAACTTATGACGTGCCCACTTTTCTGCGAGCGGGCCTTCAGGAATCTTTGCCTCTAATTTCATAGTTAACAGTTGGTTAGATGCCATTTACCCAATGAAGTTGTTCGCCTTAAGGAAGATGTAAATCGGCATGGCCGCAAACAGGGCCGGAATCAAAATGGCGAACACATATGTACCCAGCGCTTCGATAAGCGGAGTGTACTTTTTATGACGGAGACCGAGGGTCTGGAAACCACTCTGGAATCCGTGAACGAGGTGATAGCCCAGGGCTACCATTGATACGACGTAAATCAGCACGTACCACCACTGCGAGAAAGCCGCCACAACAACCGTGTACAGGTCTTTGTACTGCTTACCGTCGTACTCGGCCATCGGTACCGAACCGAAGTGCATTTCGTACCAGAATGTGCGCATGTGCAGAATGATGAAAATCAGCAGCACTGTGCCGAGAATCCCCATGTTACGCGACGACCAGGCGCTGTTGGCTTCGGGCCGCTTGAACGCGTAATCGACAGGGCGTGACGCCTGATTGTGGCGCGTCAGCACGAAAGCCATCAGCGCGTGAACCAGAATCGACGTGTAGAGCAGATAAGAAACTGTAATGATGAGCGGGTTGTGAGTCATGAAGTACGTGTACTCATTGAAAGCTCTTCCTTCATCGCCCTTGAACAACTGAAGATTTCCGGCCATATGGACGACCAGAAATGTACTTAAAAACAACCCAGTCAGCGACATGATGACTTTTCGGCCGAGTGAGCTGGAAAGCGTTTGTGTTACCCAAGACATACCGTGTAGTGCACCGATTATGCGTAAAATTTGTATGATTAACAGCCTGATTAGACTAGGGGTCAAAACTAAATCACAAACCCCACGCGTCCAAAATCAGGGTAGTTTTTTCGGGGGGTGTTGTTCAATTTTGAACCAGTTCAAATAGGCTATGTCACCTGTTTTACCAACATACTGTTTAAGTTTTTTGTTTGTCTTCTTCAACAAAAACTGCACGCTCTTTTCGGCCCTGAAGCGCAACAAGTCAACCCGACTTTTGGACCGAATAGGCCAAATACCGTTCCTTTGTAACGTGGTTAAGGGCGCAAAAGGTCACTCTCTGCTGACCCCGGTTCGCGCTCTTATACTCTTTCACTCTTTCGCTCTTTATGAAAGCATACGTTTTCCCCGGTCAGGGATCGCAGTTCAAAGGCATGGGCCTCGACTTATACCAGAATGGCTCACCAGCTGTTAAGCAGATGTTCGAACAGGCCGACCGGATTCTGGGCTTTAGCCTGACCAAAGTAATGTTTGAAGGGACCGACGAGGAACTGAAGCAAACCAACGTAACCCAACCCGCTATTTTCCTGCATTCAGTGGCTCTGGCGCAGACGGTCGCTGATTTTGAGCCGGCGATGGTGGCGGGTCACTCATTGGGTGAGTTCTCGGCGCTGGTAGCCGCCGGGGCCCTGTCATTTGAAGATGGCCTCCGGCTGGTGTCGCAGCGGGCCGAAGCCATGCAGCGGGCCTGCGAACTGAATCCGTCGACGATGGCGGCTGTACTAGCGTTGCCCGATGCTACTATCGAGCAGATTTGTGCCGACGTAGCAGCGAGCGGAGAAGTGGTGGTAGCTGCTAATTTCAACTGCCCCGGTCAGGTGGTCATTTCGGGGACTCACGAGGGTATCCGGTTGGCGGGCGAAAAACTAAAAGAAGCGGGTGCTAAACGTGTGTTGCCGTTGCCCGTTGGTGGTGCGTTTCACTCACCCTTGATGGAACCCGCCCGCGAAGAATTGGCGAAAGCCATTGCCGAGACGCCTTTCTTTGAGCCACGTTGCCCTATCTATCAGAACGTTAATGCTCAGCCTGCCACGGCCATCCAGACAATTAAGGCAAACCTGATTGCCCAACTCACGGCCCCGGTACGCTGGACGCAGTCTGTCGAGGCAATGGTTGCCGATGGGGCTACGTTGTTTGTCGAGTGCGGCCCCGGCAAGGTATTGCAGGGCCTGGTGAAGAAAATTGCGCCAGCTGCCGAGGTGGCAGGCGTGTAATTTCCCGGACTTACACGAACGACAACGGCCCCGTCATTAGGACGGGGCCGTTGTCGTTATAACGTAAAGTATTGAAAACTGCTGACGCGAGGGCCTTCGACAGGCTCAGGCTGACTGTAGACTTGAAAGCTGCCTGTCAGCCTGAGTCTGTCGAAGGCCCTCGCGTCAGCAGTTTTTGGGGGATATAGTCGAATCGCTATGAGCGCGTTAGCTCACCCGGAATACCCAGGCGGGTTGGCTTGCCAGTTGCTTGCGGGCCGCTTCGGGAATCTGCACGGTGAGGCCGTTGGTGGTTTTTACTACTTTCAGGGGCTTGTTATAGCCTAACATGGTTACAGTCTTACCTTTTTCCATTGAGATGTCGGTGAGCGGCAGGCTTGCCGGTAATGTTTCGCCCTCTTTGGGCAGGTAGGTCATATACACCGACGAGCCTTTACCGGTAAAGGCCCATTGCTCTTTACGGTAGGGGGTCACCGGTTTGGTGCCGTAAATAGATTCGCCGTTGATGGTCATCCACTTACCAATTTCCTCTAAACGGCTGTAGGCTTCTTCGTGCCATTCGCCATCGGGGCCGGGGGCTATGTTCAGCAGCAGGTTGCCGTTTTTGGCCACAATATCTACCAGCGTGTGAATCAGTTTTCGGGTCGATTTAAAATTCTCTTTCGGAATGTACGACCACGAATCGCCCATGGTCATGCACGACTCCCAGGGAATGGGCATATACTGATCGGGAATGGATTGCTCGGGGGTAACGTAGTTCTCAAACTCACCCGTCACCGTCCGGTCTACCACCAGCAGGCCGGGCTGATGGCTGCGGCCCATTCGGGCAATCCGCGCCATGTCTATGTCCTGATCGTAAGGGATGGTTTTTTGCCAGCTAATGGTCGAGTCGATGGTACTGAAGGGCCGCACCCAGCCGCCATCGAGCCAGAGAATATCGACCTTGCCGTAGCCGGTCATGAGCTCTTCGATCTGGTTGTAGGTAAAGTCTTTGAATTTCTGCCAGCGGTCGGGGTAGCGTACGGGCGAGTAGCTTACGTTTCGGTCTTTGGGCGGAAAGTACGGGTCCCAGTAGGTAGGCGTGTTCCAGTCGGGCTTGGAGAAGTAGGCTCCGACCATGAAATTCTGATTCCGGAAGGCGTTGAATACCTCTTTGGTCACGTTGCTGCGCGGGTTGCTCGAAAACGGGGATTTCGCGCTGGTGATTTTGTAGTCGGTCTGCTTGCTGTCGAACATACAGAACCCGTCGTGGTGTTTGGTGGTGAAAACCACGTATTTCATGCCCGCGTTTTTGGCGGCATCGGCCCAGCGTTCGGGGTTGAAGCGGGTGGGGTTAAAGGTAGTTTGCAGATTCTCATACGCTTTTTTGTATTCGTACCAGTTGGCGGCATGGGGGCCGCGCCGTTCGCACCAGCCTTCATCTTCGGGGCAGAGCGACCAGGATTCGACGATGCCCCATTGGCTGTAGGTACCCCAGTGCATCAGGAGCCCGAATTTAATATCCTGCCACTGACTCAGCTTTTGCTGCACCAGCGGGTCTTTGGGCGGTACGTATTTGGAGTGATTCTGCTCAGAATGTTGCTGCGCCACAGTCACTCCGGTGAGGGCCAGGAGCAGGAGCAGCGAGAGGGAGATGCGTTTCATACGTGTACGTTTTAGGTTGTAGTTGGGTTGGTACGCCAAGTGTACGTTTGTCATTCCGACGAAGGAGGAATCTTACATCCTTATTGGTCAGTTTGTCTAAATAGGACTAAGATTCCTCCTTCGTCGGAATGACAAAAATTAATCTATTCCACCGGCGGCTTCACCCCGGCTTTGCGGAGCTTTTCGACCACAAACGTCCCGATGGCCCGGCCTTGTTCTTGTCCGTTTTCGATGGCGTCGCGGTAGTGAATACCGCCGTACAGCCGTGAAATAGAAGCTTCTTCGGCTGCCTGCCGGAACGAGGTGAAGTTGCGTTCGGGGAGTTCGAAAATGGTTTCGGTGGTGTCGGTAAACGAAAACTGGTCGCCAATCAGGTACGAAAGCACTTCGGCCACGGCGCTCGAAATCACGCTATGCCCGCTGGTGTATTCTGGGAAGGGGGGCGTTTGCAGCAGGGGTTGCCAGCGCGGATTGAGGTAGCGGTTGATGGCCGTTTCGGGTCGGATGCGGTTGCTGCGGTATTTTTCGTCCCAGCAGCTGATAAAGGAGTCCATTAGGGTCATCGCCACCACCGACTGCACCATCACGGCCTGATCGAACGGTATCTGGGCTTTGGTGGATACCAGACTGGCGATGTTCATCCAGTGACCGCCGGGGCTGATTTTCTTGAAGCCGATGGACATATGGCCCGAGGTGTTGATGGCAAACGGGTTGCAATCCCAGTACGAGGCAATGAAGCGTTGTTCGTCGGTGAGGGATTTGGTTGTCTGATACACTTCCTGCATCAGTTTATGAAAAGCGCTCGTTGTATCCCGGCTGAATGCTACGGGCGGCTTGGGTTTAAACTGTCCGCAGGAGTCGAGCAGCATCGGCCGGATGGTGCGCCAGTGGGGTTCGATAGCCTCCATGTAGCCCGGCGGGGTGGGGTACCAGTAGCCATCGGTTTTGGTGGGGCGGTACCGCAAGCGGGCACTCAGCTTTGAGTAGTTGTCCACAGCCGCATAGGCCAGCACCTGTTTGGCAACCGCCTGTGCCACACTCACCGACCCGTTTACGACGGCTTCGGGGTAGTGGCCCTTTAGCTCGGCCAGAAATTTGGTCTGTTCGTCGGCCAGCATATAGCCGGAGGGCAGGATGAGTCGGCCGGTTTCAAGCATGCAGTAGAGGGCAGCCAACTGGTAGTCGTAAGGCTTACTTTTGTCGAGCGTGGGCGGCTTAAAACTACGTACCAGACGGGCGGGCGAAATGCCGTTAGGTTGGTGTTGGGCCACAATCTCGTGGGCTCCCAGCAAGCAGTAGGTGTAAAACCGGCTGGCTGCGGGCGGATTCACTACATCATGAATCATCACCATCGTAAGGGCAAAAACCGTCGGCTGCAGGCGGGCGTTCAGGTCGGGCCGGGCGGCTCTGACCGGGCCAGTCCAAACACTCAAAAGCAGGCAGACCATCAAAAATCGCTTCATTATTTATTCCCTTTTTAAACCTGTAAGGTCTCCAAGACCTTGCAGGTTTGTTTTGAAAGACCTTGCAAGTTTAGTCTCGTCATTTTTCCCGTTTGTAGGCCTGAATGGGCTGGTTGAAAGCTCCAATCATCAGATACGGTACCTGACCAATCCGCACCGAAATGGCCGATTTGACATCGCCCCGCACCGACAAGCCCGAGGTTGGCTGGCTCACGTACGTAAAATTGCCTTTGCCGTCGCCGGTCAGCAGGCAGCCGTAGTTGGCATCCATACTGCCCAGTTTCAGCCGGTTGTCCGATTTATTCCCCAGCAGCAGCAGGTCGGGGTGACCGTCGCCGTTGAAATCGTCGGCTATGAGTTGGGTAACCGGGGCCAGTTGGGCCTGAATTGGGAGTGCCTGCTTCACAAAACGCCCATTCTGATTCAGAAAAACGCTTGTCTGGTTCTCGGTCACCGTCAGTTTGCGGGCCAGTTTCAGCTCTTCGGGTGTCAGGATTTTGGTCAGGGGCGCGTCGGCATAGTCTTTGTAAAACCCGAACCGCTTCCGCATGGCGTAAATCTGGTCGTTCAGCTCGTCGCGGCTCACAAAGGGGTACGATACCCTCTGCACGTAAAAGCAGAAGAAAGGATCGATGGAGCCGTTCTTGTCGAAATCGGCGTAGTACAGCTCGGCCGGCTCTTTAGCCGAAAACTTAAGCTGTGAGTTGGTGCCCAGGTTGCCAGCCACGATGTCTTTCCGGCCGTCGCCGTTCAGGTCGGTAATCAGCAGCGACTGCCAGAAACCATTATCGGGTTCGGGGAAGTAGGTAGTGGTTTTATCGACAAAGCCGGTTTTGGTGTTCTGGTAAACCTTGATGGGCATAAACTCGCCGGTCAACAGCAGCTCGGGGCGCTTGTCGCCGTCGAGGTCGGCCCATTGGGCATCGGTCACCATCCCCACCGTCGCAAACGGCGAAGGCACTACCTTAAACTGGCCTTTGCCCATATTCTGGAGCAAATACGACTGCGGAGCCTCGGGGTAGCGACCCGGCACTACCCGGCCGCCCACAAACAGGTCAATATCGCCATCGCCATCGAAATCGGCGGGGCGCACGCAGGATTTGCTGCTGGCGCTCAGATTGGGCAGCGACGCGGCTGACAATCGCAGGTTGCCCTTCCCGTCGTTCAGGTAGAGTTCGTCCTGCAACGAAGGCGAGAGGGGTTCAAACAGCGAGTACCCGCCTTTGGCCACGTACAGGTCGTCTGCTCCGTCGCCGTTGGCATCAAAAAACACGGCTGCCACAACCGCCGACGTTGTTTCGTCACCAATGGCCATACCGGCCGCCTGCCGGAACGAGCCGTCTTTCTGCTGCAGCCAGATACCGCCTTTTTTCTGGCTATCGCCACTCACAAACAGGTCTTCCAGTCCGTCGCGGTTCACGTCGCCTTTGGCCAGCACCGGGCCGGTGTGCGAGTACATCCAGAGCATGAGCGGCTGGCGCTTAAAGTCGTTGTCGGTAATGCCCGTGTGCGTGTACGAAAATGCCGACGTTACCTTGGCCAACAGCGGGGCAGGGGCTTTAGGACTTACCGGTGCTTCGGGTTTGGCCGCCGACTGCTGAATCTCCAGCAACTGATTGGCCGCTACCCGCGTCAGTTTTTGCATTGAGCCATCGGGCCAGGTAACGCGTACTGAATCGGCGAGGGTGGCTTTGCCCAGGCCAAAGTGCAGGGGGAGTGGCTGGGTAGAGAGGTAGCCGCGCACGGGGCTCAACTCCTGGTACTGCTGCTGCCCCCCGGCGTAAACCCGTACTTGTGCCCCCACGGCTTGTTTGTTACCAGCCGTTGGCACCAGTCGTACTTGCAAAAAGGTATTCTGAGCCTGCTCACGGGCCATATTCTGGTACACGTAAGCCGTTTCGTTGATGTTGTTGATGATGAGTTCGAGGTCGCCGTCGTTGTCCAGATCGGCGTAGGCGGCCCCGCTCGAAATGGTGGGCGTGGTGAAGCCCCAGTCCTGCTGTCGGTTGGTAAAGGTCAGGTCGCGGTTGTTGCTGAAAATATAATTGGGCACTTTGGTGGAGGGCATGGCCCGCACCAGATCCATTAGTTGCACCGGCTCGCGGTTGATGGCCTTCTTAATTTTATAGTCGCCCCAGTAGCGTAGAAAGTCTTTGTTGGTGTAATCGCGGAGGTAGCCGTTGGTGATGAACAGGTCCTTGTAGCCGTCGTTGTCGAAATCGGCCAGCAGCGGAGCCCAGCTCCAGTCGGTGTTGGATACGCCCGCCGTTTGGGCAATTTCGCTGAAGGTACCGTCGCCGTTGTTCAGTTGCAGCATGTTGCGCATGTACTGCCGCTGAAGCCCCTGCTGGGTCATCAGCTCAAACGACTCGTAATTTTCCTGAAGTTGAAGCAGCTTTTGCCGCCGGTTGTCTTCGGGCAGCATATCCAGCGACATCACGTCGGGCAGGCCATCGTTGTTGAAATCAGCAATATCCACGCCCATCGAAAACTGCGCTAGGTGCCGGAAACAGTGTTCGGTATCGTCGCGGAAGGTACCGTCTTTCTGATTGATGTAGAGGTAATCGGGTTCGTTGTAGTCATTGGTGACGTAGATGTCGGGCCAGCCGTCCAGGTTCACATCGGCCACGGCCACACCCAGCCCGAAGGTAAGCGGGTACTGGTGGATGCCCGCCCGCTGGGTAGCGTTGATGAAGCGCCCTTTCATGTTTTCGAGCAGGCGGTTACCGGCCAGTTCGTCGGTTTCTTCGTGGAGTCGGGCCAGCTCCATATTGTCGTATTTCCGGACGTTGTGATGAAGCAGAAACACGTCGAGGTCGCCATCTTTGTCGTAGTCGAAAAAGACGGCCTGGGTGTTATAGCCCGGATCGTCCAGGCGGTATTCTTTAGCGCGTTCCACAAACCGCAGGGGTTTGTCTTTGCCGCCTGTTTCGTTGATGAAGAGCTGGTTCCGGCGGGTAGCGTCGTTTTTGCCGGAGTAGCAGATGTAAATATCCAGCCATCCGTCGCCATTGACATCGGCCAGGCTGACGCCGGTTTTCCAGCCGCCTTCGCGACCGGCCAGGCCCTCGCCGGCTTCGGCGGTTACGTCTTTGAAGTTGAGTTTACCTTCATTCTGGTAGAGCTTGTTCGGTCCGAGGTTGGCCGTGAAGAAAATGTCCTGGAGACCATCGTTGTTAAAATCGCCGACGGCCACCCCGGCCCCGTTGAAGAAGTACTCGTAGGCCAGTACGTTGAGGCTTTCGGTTTCGTCGATGTCGTTGCGGAAGGTAATGCCCGTCTGGAGGGGGTTCAGGGGTTTAAATAACTGTGCATGGGCGGTCAGCGAGAGTAACCAGCCACCGATAACCAGAAGGAGCCACCCGTCGAAACGGCTCTGGCGGTATCGCCGAAGGGTGACCCGTTGAAAAGAAAACAGTTTATGCATAGCGCACATGTTGCAACGACAGGTAGAAATACATAAAAATAGCAAAAAAAAGTAGGGGGCCGCCAGGCCCCCTACTTTTCACCCGCTGTAGCCGGTTATTTATCCCACCAGCTGCGGGCAACCCAGTTATCACCACCCGACAGCTTGCTTACGGCCGCCTTGTAGTTGGCCGAGTTGAGCGTAGCCTCGCCGGTTGGGTAAGGCTGCCGACGGGGAATCTGGCCACCTGAGAAGTTACCCACGTAGTTGACCGGAGTCAGCACGGGGAAGCCCGAGCGCTTCCAGTTGTTCCAGGCTTCTGAGAAGTTCATCAGCAAACCAGTAGTAGCCCAGTATTGCTCGTTGATTTGCTTCAGGGCGTTGGCCGTCACGAGCGGGTTGGCGTCGGCATAGGCCGTAGCAGTAGCCGCGTCGATCGTGGCACCGTATTTCGCCAGCGACTGAATACCGGCAACCACACCATTCTTATAGTGACCAGCGGCCGTGCCACCCACGTTGAAGCCACGTACTACGGCTTCGGCGAGCAACAGCTCAACTTCGGCGTAGGTCAGCACAAACAAAGGCGCGTTGCGGTTGCGGTACATCATGGTCGGGCGTGAGTACTTGCCAATCGGCGTTGCGTTAGCACCGGTACCAGTGCCACCAGGATAGCCCGGAGACTTCGAGATGTCGGTAGCACCACCGTTCAGGTCATAGCCGTTAGGCAGACCCAACTGAGCGGCTGGTGTTGTGTTACCGGCGCTCGCCATGTCCTGATTCGCGGTCAAACCATCGGCAGGAACTTCCGCTACCCGGCTCAGACGGGGGTCGTTGGTCGATTTCAGGAAGTCGATCATCGTCTTGCTCCAGCGAACCTGATACACGTCGGCCAGGGTGCTCAAAGCGGCCCCGTTACCGTTGCCAAAGCCTTTCGAGTCGTCGGCCATGATATAAGCATCGTCGCCTACGCTGCTGAATACACCACCGGCAGCGGCTTTTTCGGCGAAGGTCTTAGCCGTAGCGGCATCGGATTTCACCAGACGCATAGCCAGTTTCAGCATGAGCGAGTAGCCATACTTTTTCCACTGAGCAATGTTGCCTTTGTACGCAAACGCGTCGTTGGTTGGCGCGGGGCTCGATGCGTTCAGGGCAGCCGTAGCCGTTTCGAGCCGGGTCAGCAGCGACTTGTACACGCTCTCCTGCGTATCATACGTAGGGAGGGTAGTGCCACCTTTGGCTTGCAGAGCCTGCGTGTACGGAATATCGCCGTAGGTATCGGCAATCGACGAGAGGGCCTGCACCTGCATGATAACGGCAATGTTTGCCAGGTTTGCCAGGGCGGGCTTTCCTTTGGCCAACTGCTCCATTTCGTATGCATAGCTGGCGCCCTGATACCCTACGTTCCAGGTACCCTGCTGATAGTTAGCCGTATTGCTCGACTGAACGTACTTATCCGCGTTCGAGTAGTAGTTGGCTGCCCCCGATGTAGTCGAAGACAACACTTGTACCCACATGCTCTGGAACAGAATGGGGCCGTTGTAGCCTGCAATTGAACTTACGTAGTTCCACTGGGCCGAAGGCAGCAACAGGTTTGGATCAAACGTAGTGGCTGAGGCCTGGGTTGGGTCGGTATTGAGTTGGTCGAGATCTTCGGTGCAGGACAACTGCATGGCGCCCACCAAAAAGCTCAACGCGATTAATTTCTTCTTCATAATTCGGTTATTTAAACTTAATGTTCACGTTAACACCATAATTCCGGGTAGAGGGCAGGTTGGCACCTTCGATACCCGCATAACGCAGGTTCGCTCCAAACGAAGCTTCTGGGTCAATATTGTCGGTTTTCTTCATGAAGTAGAAGAGGTTCCGAGCAACAAATGAGACATTAACGCCCCGAATCAGTGGCACATTCTTCAGCAGTTGAGCCGGGAGGTTGTAGCCAAACGTGAGCTGACGCAACTTGATGAAATCGCCATCTTCGACGCTGATCTTGGTTACGTTGTTAGCCAGTGCTGTGTAGTAAGCCTGTGGCGTAGCCGTAACCGTGTTGGGAGCACCTGTTTCTGAAACACCCGTCCGAACACCGCCATCGCGGCCTACCAGTGTCTCTTTGTGCAAGCCCCGACGGTACGCGAAGTTTTCGGTAGCCGACAGGATCTTGTTGCCATAGTTGTAGTCAACCAGGAACGACAGGTTGAAGTTGCTGAACGAGAAGTCGTTGTTCAGACCACCAAACAGGGTTGGCAATACCGTACCCATGTTGATCAGGTCGCCCCGAACCGGCAGGCCCGATGCATCCACCACAATCTGTCCGTTGGCACCGTACTTGTAGTCATACGCCCGGATTTGCGGACCTGCTTCGCCTACTACGAAAGCCGTAATGGCGTTACCCAGTGTAGCCCGGTTTGAGCCCAGACCGATGGGGTTGTTGTTCACATCCGTTTGCAGGATCTTGTTCTGTACCGACGTCAGGTTCAACGACACGTTCCAGTTCAGCCGTGAGGTTTTCAGCGGGTTACCGTTGATCTGAACTTCAACCCCTTTGTTCTGGGTCGAACCTGTACCTACGATACCGGCTGAGTAGCCCGTTGCCCAGCTGTAGTTGGCGGGCATGATCTCGTTGTTGGTTTTCTGGGTGTAGTACGCTACGTCCAGACCAAGGCGGTTGCCGAAGAAACGCAGTTCCAGACCTACTTCCACTTCGCTCTTGGTGAAGGGCTTCAGGAACAGGTTGGGCAGCTGTGAGCTAAAGTTACCCGTAGCCGTGCCGTTGATGGCGTTACCTACGCCGTAGTATACGCTCGTGCCGTAGGCTGTGGTAGGCTCACCGCTGGTCATGGCGTAAGCAGCCCGCAGTTTACCAAAGCTCAGGTTCGGAATCCGGATGAGGTCCTGGAAGATGAACGCACCCGTTACAGATGGTGTGAAGATTGAACGGGCCGAGCTGGGCAGGGTCGAGTACGTGTCGTAACGGCCCGTGGTGCTCAGGTTCAGGATACCCTTATAACCCAGATCCACGTTGTAGTACGCTGATTGTACCTCCGTGTTGGCTACTTCGTAACCCCGGTTGAAGTTAACAACGTTGTTCCAGCTGTAGAGGTAGGGCAGTACAAACGGACCACCGTTGATGTTCAGTTTCTCGTACTTGTTCTTCCGCAGGTTGGCACCCAGGATAGCGTCAACCGTGAAGTCTTCGTTGATCGACTTGTTGATACCGATCAAACCGTCGATGTTCAGTTCGGTACGCTGGGCGTTCGAGAGTTCGTCCAGACCACCGCGGGCACCGTTCGAGTAGGCCGTTCCCCAGGGCGTTACCCGGAAGTTGCGGTCGTTCGAGTTATCGTAACCAATCCGGGCCAAGGCGTAAATCCAGTCAGCAAACTGATACTTGGTCGAGGCCATCGAGATCAGGCGCTTCCGGTCTACGTTATTTACAAACTGATTCACCACGAAGTACGGGTTCGTAACGTACTCGTCTTCGCTGAAGATGATCTCCCGGCCCGTTACTGGGTCAAAGCCCGGTGCCAGAATCCGCTGATCGATGTTGGTAGCCAGCAGGTAGCCGTTGTTGGCGTTCAGCGGGCCATCGCTCAGGATTGGCTTGTTCTTCACGCGCTCGTCGATATAGTTGGCCAGCACGTCGAAGCTCAGTTTCGACGTAATGTTTTGCTGGAGAGTCAGGTTGATCGTTTTCCGACCCAGACCGCTGTTTGGCAGCACCGACTTGGCATCGAGATTGGACAGCGACAAACGGAACGAGCCGTTATCACCACCCTTACCAACCGATACTGTGTTGGTGAAGTTAGTACCATTGCGGTAGAAGTTGCGGATGTTGTCGCGCTGGGCTGAGTAGGGGTACTGCTTTCCATCGAACTGGATCGCCTGCGATCCGTCGAGCCGACCACCCCAGCTCATCCGGCCCGTTTGCTGAGCCAATGCCTGCGTAGCGGGCTTCACACCGCCGATACCCTGACCGTATTCATACTGGAAATCGGTGAAGTTAACCGGCTGGTCGGTGGTCAGGTTCATGTTGTAATCCACCGAGAAATCACCCTTACGGCCTTGCTTGGTGGTTACCAGAATAACCCCGTTTGAGGCCCGGGCGCCGTACAGAGCCGAAGCCGACTGACCTTTCAGAACCGTGATCTTGTCGATGTCGTCGGGGTTGAGGTTACCCAAACCGTCGCCACCGTCGGCACCACCCCACTCACCGGCGCTACCGCGCTGGGTGTTGTCCATGGGTACACCGTTGATAACGATCAGGGGCGAACCGGCCGAGTTCATGCTGGGCATACCGCGCAGCAACAGTTTCGACGTACCGCCGGGACCGCTGTTGGTTCCTTTTACGGTCAGACCCGATACCCGGCCTGCCAGCGAGTTACCCACGTTGGTTTCCCGAGCCTGGGTAAACGCCGTTGCGTCGATAGTGGTTACGGCATAACCCACTTTGCGGGCATCTTTCGAGATACCGAGAGCGGTTACGACTACTTCTTGCAGTACTGATTCGCCGGGAACGAGTTTCACGTCGATCACCGAGCGGTTGCCCACCTGAATCTCCTGCTTGGTGTAGCCAATGTATGAAAACACCAGAACGGCGTTGTCGTCGGCTACGGTGATGCGGTACCGACCGCTTCCGTCTGTGTTAGTACCCCGTGTTGTGCCCTTTACGGTCACGGTGGCACCGGCCACTTCACTCCCTTTCTCGTCGGTTACTTTACCCGTGATTTCCTTATCAACGGCCAACGAGACAGACAAGCCCAGCATAAGCCAGGCTCCCAGGCAGAGCAAAACCTTAGGTAGTAATGCCCCAGGTAGTTTTAGCTTCATAGAATTATTGAAATGATTTGTTAGAGAATAGTAATTGGCAAGGGCCTCCAAACTCAATACAGAATTTGGCTTAAATTCCCATTTGGCAAACTTATTGAAAATTAATAAAAATTTTTAAAATACCCTTAATATTTATAAAAAAAATTTTCTTTTCGAAGCAGGTATTTTGGTCTAAAATAAGAATAAATACGGAAAAAATAGAATTATAAAGATTATGAATAGGGTTTGCTTGTGAAGCAATTCCTAACCCTCTATCATAAACGCTTAAGCATAGTTACTCAAAAGTCGGTCTATGTAATGGCAAAAGTAACATGAGTTATGAAAGATGGCTGACGCGTAGGGCTTCGACAGGCTCAGCCTGACCACAACCTTGGGAGCATCCAGTCAGGCTGAGCCTGTCGAAGCCCTACGCGTCAGCAACCATTTACAAACCAATTATTCGCAAAATACTTTATTCATAACTCACGTTAGGCGTACTCAACTCTGACGGTAAGTTAACTTAACCAACCAGCCAGACCCGGTAAGGGCGGGGCCGCGGGGTTACCGCTTGGCCGTTGGAGCAGGCCACTGGTATTCGAACTTATTGTTAATCGGGGCCCCGAAATAATTCACATTGAGGTAATCGAGCCGCTTTTTATGCACGGCAAGCCGCTGCAGGAAGTCGTCGATGTTTTTGCGGTCTTTGGGCGTCCAGCCTACTTCGGCAAGGGCAATGGCGCGTGGCCAAACCATGTATTCAACGTACTCGGGCGTACGCATGTACTCGGTCCATACGTTGCCCTGTACCCCGATAATGTGCTTCGCTTCGTCGGGGGTGAGGGTTTCGGGGGTGGGCTCGTAGCCGTACGATTCCTCTACTGGTGTAAAACCACCAATGGCAATGGGCTGGGTTTTGGCGTCGGCCTGATAGTGGTCGAGGTAGCAGAAGTTGCCCGGCGTCATGATGGCGTCGTGCTTTTGCTTGGCGGCCGCAATGCCGCCCTCGGTGCCGCGCCAGCTCATGACAATGGCATTGGGCGAGAGGCCCCCTTCCAGAATCTCATCCCAACCAATCATTTTGCGTCCTTTCGACGTGATAAACTGGTCAATGCGCCGGATAAAGTAGCTCTGTAATTCGTGCTCGTCTTTCAGGCCTTCTTTCTTCATCAGCTCCTGGCAAAACCGGCTCTCTTTCCACTGTTTCTTGGGGCACTCATCGCCCCCGATGTGGATATACTGGCTCGGAAACAGGGCCATCACCTCGGTCAGTACGTCCTGCAAAAAGGTAAACGTCTCTTCGCGGGGGAACAACACATCGTCGAAAACGCCCCACTTGGTCCCAACCGGTACAATTTTGTCGGGATTGCTGCCCAGTTCCGGGTAAGCCGCCAATACGGCCATTGAGTGGCCCGGCAGTTCGATTTCGGGAATAACCGTCACGAAACGCGATTGTGCGTACTTCACCACCTCCCGAATTTCGTCCTGCGTATAGAAACCACCGTACGGTTTGCCATCGTACTTATTGTCGCCGTAGCGGCCGAGCATGGTTTCTTTCCGCTGCGAACCGATTTGGGTCAGTTTGGGGTATTTCTTGATTTCGATTCGCCAGCCCTGATCTTCGGTCAGGTGCCAGTGGAAGGTGTTCTGCTTATGCAGGGCAATCAGGTCGATGTACTTCTTGATAAAGCTCACCGGGAAAAAATGCCGACCCACGTCGAGGTGGAGACCCCGGTAGGTGTAACGCGGCTGATCTTCGACGTAGCAGCACGGTGCGGCCCAGCTGATGCCCTTCACTATCGACGGGCTAAATACCTCGGCCGGGAATAATTGCAACAGTGATTGCGCGCCGTAGAAAAACCCTTTGGGCTCCTCGGCTGTAATCGTGATTTGCTTGGGCGTTACGCGCAGGCTGTACCCTTCGGCACCCAGTTTGGGGCCTTTGCCCAGCGCAAACACAATGGCTTGCTTGCCCGATTGACCCTGGCCAATTTTGGGCGTACGGCCCGTAGCCCGCGTCAGTTGGTCGGCCAGCAGACCCGCTACGCCCCGAATTTCGGCGTTCGTATTGGGCAGCAGAATAGAAACCGTTGCGGGTAGGGTGTACGTGCCCGGCTGCTCGGTGAGCAGGGCGGGGCGGGGTAAAATGGCGTATTTGGCCGATTGGGCCATCAGCAGTTGCGTGCTGAATACCAGCAGCAACAAACAGACTCGCAGAATGCGCATGGCGTTGAAAACAGGGTTATCGTTTGTGGTTTATCGTTGTTACGCTGAGGCTTCTTAAAGCAGCACATGGTCGCTTTTTCGGATCTTTTGCCAAGCAATAGCGGCTGCACCCAATACGGCGGCATCGGCCTGAGGCAGGGCCGAGGGCAGAATGGGCAAATCGGGGTTGTACAAAAACAGCTGATGTTTCCGAAGCGAGCGGATTGTGGGCTCAAACAGCAACCTGCCCGCGTTGGCCAGCCCGCCAAAGAGGATGATAGCCTGCGGGCTGGTATGGGCTACGGCATCGGCCAGTTTTAGGCCGAGCAGCTCGCCCACCTGCTCAAACGCTTCGAGCGCAATGGCGTCGCCAGCTTTGGCGGCCTCGCTCACCTGCCGGGCGCTCAGGGCTGAGTAGCTCACGTCGCGCAGCGGGCTGGGCGTGGTGCGGTGGGCCAGTAGTTCAAACACTGTTCGTTTGAGACCGTTGGCCGATACATAGGTTTCCAGGCAGCCTTTGCGGCCACAGCCGCAGTCGCGCCCGTTGCGATCCACGCAGATGTGGCCCAGCTCGCCGGCCAGACCATCGTGCCCGTAAATCACTTCCCCGTTTGAGACAATGCCGCTGCCTAAGCCCGTCCCGAGCGTGACCAGAATAAAATCGCGGTACGACTGGGCGGCCCCGAAATGCATTTCGCCGATGGCGGTGGCATTGGCGTCGTTGTCGAGGGCAATAGGTAGGTGGTAGTCCTCGGCAAGGGCCTCAGCGAATGGAATCCCGTAGGCCCATTTGAGGTTCGAAGCCCGGATGGTGCCCGTGCGGTGATTGGCCGCCGGAGCGCCTACGCCAACCGCTTCGATTTCGGCTCCGTGTTGGTGGGCCAGCGTGGTCACCACGCGCCGAAGCTGGGCCAGATAGTCGGGCAGGGTGGTAATTTGCCCGGAGTGGTAGGTTTGTTTGGCATGAATATGCCCCGTGGCATCAACCAGGCCAACTGTGGTGGTGGTGCCCCCAATATCGATACCAGCAACAACGTGTTTCATAGTCTGATGGGTGGGGGTTATTCGTTGAGGTCGCTCACGAGTTTGTTGAACAGCGGGCTCTTGTGCTTCAGGTCGTAGATGTACTCCCAAAACATAACGCCCGCCAGCTTTTTCGCTTTTACATACGCCACTTTGTGCGTAAACGACTCCTCGTCGGCGTAGGTGATAAACATGCGCTTCTCGGCGTTCCAGAGGTAAGGGGCCTTGGCGTCGGCATCCCAGTAGCGGACAAAGCCGTTTTTATTGATGTAGTTATCGAGCAACCCATCGTAGCCAATGAAATGGTGCTTACCGGCTGCGGGCTGATAGAGACCGTTATCCTGCGGGCGTACATCTTCCCAACCCCGGCCATAAAACGGAATGCCCAGCACGATTTTGCTGGCCGGGACACCCGCCCGGATGTGCCCATCTACGGCCGACATGGAGCTGTTCCGCGATTGGTCTCCTTTTTTCGATTGGTCGAGCGGGCTGTGGTGGCCCGTTACCTTGTCGTTGCCGTGGTAGAGGTCATACGTCATGATATTGACGTAGTCCAGATACCGCTGCGCCTTGTCGAGTTCGGTATGGCTCACAAACGCGGTGTCGCCCCCGGTTGCGGCCGTCAGCAGGTAGTGGTTTTTGCCGGTGCGTTTATCCAGGCGGCCCTGCACGTCGAGTTGCTCGCGGATGGCTTTCAGAAACAGGGTGAAGTTTTGCTTGTCTTCGGGCCGGTAAATGTTGCCCGCCCCAATTTGTGCCGGGTACTCCCAGTCAATATCTACACCGTCGAGCTTATGTTTTTTCAGAAACGCCACCGCGCTGTTGGCAAATTTCCGGCGGGCGGTCTCGCTCACAGCCGCATCCGAAAAGTACTTGCAGCCACCCCAGCCCCCCACGGAGATAAGAATTTTGAGGTCTTTGTTCTCCGATCGCAGCGAAGTCAGAGCCGCCAGGTTGGCCGAATCTTTCGCCGAGATCGGGGCCAGCTCCCCATTTTCGGCGGGCACTGTAAAGGCGTAGTTGATGTGGGTGAGCCGCCGGGCCTGAATCTGTTCTTTGGTCCAGCCGTCGCCAGTTACGTAGCCGATAACGACGTACGAATTTTTACGGGTTTGTGCTGAAGCCGGGTAGAGAAATAAACCTGTGAACAGCGCGACTATGGAAAAGCGGAAAAGCTGTTTCATATAGTTGGTAGTTGTTGATTGATCAAAAAAACGTTGTTAGAGTCTGGTTTACCGGGTAAGTATCCCCAACTCAGCCACCGACACGCCCGGATCATCGGCTTTGGTGGTTTCCAGCGCGTCGAACTTCAGGTATCGGGCGGCTTGCGGTTTCTCGAACCGGACGGCCTGTTGCGTGGGGTTATTGTTGATGTTGCTAAACGTGCCCCCGGCCGCTGGTGCCGACCAGGTTTTGCCATCCTGACTCACCCAAACGGCATACCGGTACACAATTCCCTCGGTGCGTCCATCTTGTCGGGGCAGGTACGTGAATCCGTGCAGGTTGAGCGACTCGCCCAGGTCGAGCACTACCGATGTGGGGCCATCGGCGTTTTTGCGCTGTTGCCAGAGGCTTTCGGGGTTCCCGTCGATCAGGCGGCTGAGGTTGTTGCCGGTGGTAGCTGTGCCGGCCGATACAACCGTCCATTTAGCCGGGCTAATGTCGAACTGAGCCGTTACGGGTGTGCTGGCTTTGGTCATGTTGTTCACAAAGGCACGGGCTTTCACTACGCCCCCCTGCGGTAAGGCAAAGGGCTCCCCGAAACGCGGGCTTTGGGCCGTCGGCTCCGACCCATCCGTAGTGTACGTGATGACGGGGTCGGTAGTGCGGGGGCAGGCAATCCGAACCAACCCCTCTTTACTGCGGCTGATTACGGGTGGTACAATCAGTTCGGGGGCATTGTACAGTTCGATATGCCGAATAAGCGGGGTGGCTTTGGCCTCGTCGATACTGACCCGGATGCGGGCCGTAGTCAGGGTTGGGAAACGCAAAATCCGGCGGTTACCAATGGTGGTACCCTGCGCAATAGTCTGGTAGCGGCCATTCTGGAAAGCGGCTACCGAGAACTTTTTCACCCGTTGGCCCAGCGGCAGGTATTCTTCAATCAGGAGTCGGTTGAGCGTGGTGGGGCTGCCCAAGTCAATATCAAGGGTGGCCTGTTTGCTGCCTTCGGCTGCGGCCCAGTAGGTGTCGCGGCTGGCGTCGAGCACGTTGCGGGGGGCAAACCGGGTCGTTTTTCCGAACACGCTACTGGCCGTAACAGGTTTGTTGCTCGCCAGATTAACGGTGGCTTTGTCGGTGTAGGCTTTCAGGTCCATAAGGGCTTTCACGTCGTTTTCGTGAACCAGCCCCCGCCGGTCAACGGGCAGATTGAGCAGCCAGTTACCGTTGCGCCCAATTGAGCTGTAATAAATATCGACCAGGTGTTCCAGCGACTTCACTTTGTTGTCTTCGCTGGCATGGTAGTACCAACCCGGCCGAATGGAGCAGTTGACTTCGGTGGGAACCCAGTGCGTGCCGTCTTCGTGGCCGGGCGTCAGCTCCCAGTAATCGGGGTAGCCGGGGTACACTTTGTCGCGATTGAGGGTGCCCCAGTTCGTTTCGCCCGCGTAACCGTTCTCATTACCAACCCAACGTATATCGGGACCGGCATCGCTGAAAATAACCGCATTAGGCTGGTACTGACGCACCGTGGCAATAAAGCCCGGCCAGTCGTAGACTTGCTTTTTGCCATTGGGGCCTTCGCCGTTGGCCCCGTCGAACCACACCTCAAACACCTCACCGTACTGAGTCAGTACTTCTTTCAGGGTTTTCTTGAAAATCTCGTTGTATTCGGGCGTACCATAGGCCGGATGGTTGCGGTCCCAGGGCGACAGATACACCCCGAATTTGAGACCGTACTCCTTACAGGCGGCTGAGAGGTCTTTCAGCACATCGCCCTTACCGTTGCGCCATTTGCTGTTTTTGACCGAGTGTTTGGTGTATTCCGACGGCCACAGACAGAACCCATCGTGGTGTTTAGCCGTAATTACAATGCCTTCCATACCCGCCTGTTTGGCCACCCGCGCCCACTGCCGACAATCGAGTTGCGAAGGGTTGAAGGTGTCGGGCGTTTCGGTGCCGTGTCCCCATTCCTCATCGGTGAAGGTATTCATGTTGAAATGGACAAACGCATAATACTTGAGCTTGTGCCATTGCAACTGCCGGGCCGATGGAAGTGCACCATACGGGGCCGGTGCCTGAGCCCATACCGGGCTGAGTAAGCTAAGAAGAAGCGAAAACAGAAGAGCGAAACGCATGAGAACGGTGCTTAAGGCTTTGTTTGAAGGGTAAAGACGCAATTCGGAAGCCGACTACTCCCGCTTTTTCGGCTCGGTTGTAAGCTGACTACGCTCCATATGCCCAAGGGACGCCAACTAACCAACATGGGTTACGGGTAGGTACCCTATTTTTTGTAAATAAATGCCTTGAGGTATTTGGTAAAATAAGAAATTGAATACAATTTTAAAAAATATCTGACCCAATCCAAAGTTTATAAAATTTTTTCAAAAGTGCGTTTAGCCAAATATAATCCGTCCAATGAGTAAAATGGATGAGTGACAAACTCATACAAATAATTATTTGCTAACTATGATCGCTTCACCCCCCCTCGGAGACGACGTTGCGCCCAAACGCTCTGTGGTTGTTTACAAAAAGAACCAGAAGCTACGAGGAGTGCTATCGCATTTGTATCAGGAAGAAACCTGCACGCTGGCACAGTTGGCCGAAACGCTGTACACCAGCGTTCCGTCGATTACGGGCGTTGTTGAGGAACTGGTTGAAAGTGGATGGGTACGTACAACCGGAACGGCCACGGGCAATAATGGCCGGCGCCCGGTGCTGTTCAGCCTCAATCCCAACGGGCATTATGTAATTGTACTGGATAGCAGCACCCACGACACCTGCTTCATGCTGGTCAACCCGCTTCGGCAGGTGGTATTTCGGCGGTGCGTTGATACGCATCTTGAAAATAACGCCCAGTTTGTAGCATTCCTGCTATCGTTTGTGCAGGAGTCTATTGAGGAAGCAGCCGTAAATAAAGACGATATTATTGGGCTGGGGCTGGCTATTCCGGGGTTGATTGATGCCCGCCGGGGTATAAACCTCACCTATCCCAACCTGAGCGCGCCCAACGAACCGCTCACGACCTGTCTTGAAGAGCAACTGGGGTTTCCGGTGTACCTGATCAACGATAGTAAAGCCACCGCCCTGGGCGAAAACCGGTTTGGGGGCGGTCAGGGCAAAAAACACGCCCTGTCTATCAATATTGACTGGGGCGTGGGCCTTGGTATTATTCTCAACGGCGAGGTATTCCAGGGGGCATCGGGCTTTGCGGGTGAGCTGGGCCACATTCAGGTAGACCCCGAAGGCGAGTTGTGCTATTGTGGTAAAGTGGGGTGTCTGGACACGATCACGTCGGCCTCGTCGCTGGTCCGGCGGGTGCAACGAGCCGTACAGGAAGGCTGCATGTCGAAACTGGCCGTTTATCAGAATGATGTAAGTCAGATTACGATCAACCACGTGATTGAAGCGGCCTACGCCGGCGACTCGTTTGCTATCGATATGCTCCACGACACGGGGTATCAGCTCGGTAAGGGCCTTTCGGTGGCCATTAACCTGTTTAATCCCGAGATAATTATCGTGGATGGGGTACTGGCTCAGGCGTCGACGTTTATCATCAATCCCATTGAACAGGCCATCACCAAGTACTGCCTGAGCGGTTTCCGCAACGACCTGACCGTTGAGGCTACACAGCTGAACGGTGCGGCCAAGTGGCTGGGTACCCACGCCTACGTGATGGAGAACCTATTTGCCAGTATTTAAGCGTGCCGAACACACACTCGAAAAAAAAGCTTTTTTTTGGCGTTGTGTAAGCGTTTGGGAATGAGCAAACTGTACGTTTGTGGAACGATTGCGCAACAAATTTTCGGGACAATGCTTGCATTTCGGGCTTCTGGCCCCTTATATTTGCACTCGCAATCGCAAGATAGCCCGATAGTATAAGGGTAGTACGACAGATTTTGGTTCTGTTTGTCTAGGTTCGAATCCTGGTCGGGCTACACAGAAAAGCCGCCTAATTAGCTGAAAAAGCCGATTAGGCGGCTTCTGGTTTTAGGGCCTGCGTACCGAAACAGCCAGGCTTAATTGTCTACCGCTTTGATAACTGGGCGGCTGTCGGGTAGCCGGGTTTCGTACCGAATCCGAAACTGGTCGAGGTTAGGCTGGTGGGTGCGGGTGCGTTGCCGTTCGTAGGTGTAAATCGTTTGTCCCAACTGGTACATAAACGGAATCCCGATGGCGTCGTATTCGTACCGGTTATCGTTCAGAATCCCGTCGCGGTTCACGTAGATTGTGGCCGTGAGCATAAACTCGACCTTATTGGTAAAATCGGCCACGTACGACACATCGGTCATGAAGCCATACGCCCACCCCACCTTGTTGAAAACCCGCACGCCCTCGGGCAGTTGGTGGTGCAGGCTATCCATGAAAAAGAACTTGGCGTAGCTGTCGTAAAACGTCTCCGCGTCGTATTTGGGGTAATTGGTCTCGCCCGGAAACTGCGAAAGATACTGGTACATGAACCGGTAGTCGTCGGGCTTGAGCCCGAACCGCTGCCGCGCCGGTACCGACTCGGGAAACAGAGTTGCCTGCAAAATCTGTTGCAACGACCGCAGCGATAGCTTGTTGCGACTGCTGAAATCGAACGGCTTAGTCACGAGGCTGTCGTTGGCGTCGAGATAGCCCCGCCCCAGGGTATCCCGCCGACCTGCCCGGATCGAATCGGGGTTGTACGCGGCCGGTTGGCTGTAAATGACCCGGCCGGTTGGGCTCAGAAACTGCACCGGATTGGTGTGACGGTTCTCGTCGGCCGACATGCGCACAAACCGGTGCGTGATGCGCGTATCGGTGTACCCCTGTGCCCACAACGACCGGTTGATGGCCTGCTGCCCCACAAACTCGTACAGGCGGTTGTAGGGCTCATTTTCGCTCACGAGCAATGTTTTCTTAATCAGATGTGCGACAGACGGGTAGCCCAACTGAGCCGTTGAGTCGGTGCGGAGCCGGGTTTGCCGGGCATACGCACTGTCGAACTGCATGGCCGTTTCGCGAGTCAGGCCGGGGATGTTGAGCCGGTTGATCTTTTCGAGGGCGAGCAGTGCCAAGGGTAGCTTCACCGTGGAGGCCGGGTTGAAATACTCCAGGCTATCGACCCGAAACGTATAGTGGGTAAAGGTGGGTTTGTTGGCCCGGTCGCGGTCGATTTGGGTGTAAATAATTTGTAGCCGGTGGGTTTCTGGCTGACGCATCACCGACTGCACCACGGGATGCGGATTTTTCAGAATGAGGTCGCGCAGGAAAGCGTCGGTGCGGGCCTGGCTATAGCCGGTGAGTGTGCTCAGGCTGGCTATCAACACCAGCAGAAATCGAGTCAGGAGCGAGGACATAGGGTGAAGATGCACCCCAAGCCGCATATTACCAAACGCAGGGGGGGCGCACATGGAGCGGCTGCACGGGCGGCTTTCTCGTTTTATCGGATTCGGACTGGGCGTAAAAAAGAAGTGGATATTAACCCAACGGGTAGCGGGTGACGTTTGAGATGAACCGTGACACCGTCATTTGGGTCAATAATGGAGGGTACTTGAGTGCCATTGGTATACCAGTCCGGAAAACTCTGTTTACCAACACCGACCATATAGCCGTGTATTGGCGGGGCATCATCTGTTACTCGCCGGATAGTAAGAACGTACTAGAGCAGGTACTCGCTTGTATATCGGGTGAGCAGGTAAGCCCCGTCGAATAGTTCGGTCTGGGGTTTACCCGATTTCTGCTGTACCGCAAAAATCGCTGAGAGAAAAAAGGCAATCGTGTTGGAGCATTCAAGTCCCCTGACATTGTAACGTTTCGGGGCCAGCGTTCCAGAAGCGGTGCCGTACCCCCGTTCAAATACAACGATATCGCCCGGCCCGGCAAATTGTTTGGGTTGTCTCTGAATCTGGTAGCCGATCTTACCGCTAATTGCCGTAAATACCTCATCCTACAGCCAGTGGATGTGTCACTGCCGGATGCTGCAGTGTTTTCGCTGAAAATCAGGTTGCCGTTGGATTCCTGCACGATGCCCTTGAAAATGAGCGTTTCGCTGCTACCGTTTCGATTTGGTTGAGGTAATGTAATTGTCATCGAAGCTGAATGCTTAATGTTGTTTACGATGACAAAGTTGCAGCTGGGTAGAGGGCTCTGAAAGAACGGATTAGGCCAAACGGAAGAAATGCGTGCTGAAGTGGCTTTTTGCCTAAACTTCCCCATTTTACCTTTACCCTCATGAAAACAGCGCTATCCATCCAGACTGCCCAGCCAACCGAATACGCCCCGATGCTTGCCGTTTGGGAAAGGTCGGTACGGGCCACCCATCATTTCCTGACAGAAGCCGACATTGAATTTTTCAGGCCTCTGGTGCGCGAGGCTTTTGGGTCGGGGCGGCAACTCGTTTGTGCTCACGATACCACGCAGACGGTACTGGGGTTTGCCGGTGTAGCCGATGGCAAGCTCGAAATGCTGTTTGTTGATCCCGATTGGCGGGGGCAGGGTGTCGGCGGCCGATTGTTACGGTACGCCGTGACCGAGTTAGGGGCGCGGGCCCTCGACGTCAACGAGCAAAACGAAGGGGCCCTCGGCTTTTACCAGAAGGCCGGCTTTGTGATCACAGGCCGCTCACCCCTCGACGGGCTCGGCAAACCGTTTCCGCTCCTGCATATGCAACTGGGACTTTAGAGGGTTAGCACTCGGGGAGGGGTTAGTCGGCATCTGACTTAGCCGGAACATGAGCGGCTTTGCTCAGCATAACGTACCCGATCAGGCCCGACGCCAGCGAGGCCAGCAGAATAGCAAGTTTGGCCACCCCCTGATAGTCGGGTTGCCGCTCAAAGGCGAGCAATGTGACGAAAATAGACATAGTAAACCCGATACCCGCCAGAAACGATACGCCAATCAGTTGACGCCAGCGGATGCCGTCGGGTAGGGTAGCCCAGCCCAGACGGGTAGCGAGCCAGGCAAATAAGCTGATGCCCAATGGCTTGCCCAGTAGTAGCCCGGCAATGATACCGAGTGATAGCGGACCGCCAAGCTGGTTCAGCAAACCTATTTCGACGGTAATGCTGGTGTTACAAAACGCAAACAGCGGAATGATAAAAAACGACACCGGCGCGTGCAGTGCTTCTTCGAGCCGTTGGGCGGGCGAGCTGATGCGCATATTGATGTCTTCGAGCTCTTCGCTGATGTCGCGGGGTTGAATATCGCTCGTGTCGATGGCCGCGTTGATTACCTGCAGCCGCTCCTGAATCAGGTGCAGGAGTTGTTGCGGGCTGTACCGAATCCGAAACGGAATGGCCGCTGCGAGTAGTACCCCGGCAATAGTGGCATGAATACCCGACTTCAGCGTGCAGTACCACAGCACCACGCCCAGCAACAGGTACACCGATAAAATACGGACATTGAGGTAGTTGAGCAACAGTAAACCGGCCCAGATACCTCCCGCCCAGGCCAGGTAGGTGAGCTGAATTTCCTGGGTGTAAAACAGGGCAATTACGACCACCGCACCGAGGTCGTCGGCGATAGCAAGGGCGGTCAGAAAAATTTTGAGGGGGAGGGGTGCCCGGTCGCCGAGCAGAAACAGAATCGCCAGAGCGAAGGCAATGTCGGTGGCCATCGGAATGCCCCAACCGTCGGCGGTAACGGTGTTATGGTTAAACACCCAGAACAGCAGGGCCGGAACCAGCATACCACCCAACGCACACAAAAGAGGTAAGGCCGCCTGCCGGATACTCGATAGTTCGCCCTCCAGCACCTCGCGTTTTATTTCGAGCCCCACCACCAGAAAAAACAGGGCCATTAGTCCGTCGTTGATCCAGTGCGCAATCGTCTTTTCGAGCCTGAACTCATTGACGGACAGGGTGAGGGTACTGTCCCAAATGGCCGGGAAATACCGGGCAAATCCGGTGTCGGTATTGGCCAGAACAAGCGCCAGCACACTCATGCCCAGCAGGATGAGCCCACTCGACGATTCGGTCTGGAAAAACTCGGTAAAGGGCCGGATCAACGGTCGGACCAGAGAGGTAATTCGTTTAGCCATAGGGTAAGAACAGGGTGTTGCCTGATGCGGTTAGGGTAGCTATACAGCAAACTCCCCGGTTGGTGTTTAGTTTTTGGCCATCCGCCAATGAAATAGCCACCTGTCAGCGACAAATGGCTATCGGAATGCTCCAACCTGAAGGAGCGCTGACCTGTATTCGCATGATGGACAAATACAAGTCAAAGATGGGTGCTTTAAACGGTACTATCCCGCTCGTAGCCATTAGAAAAAACTTAGAATGTGAGTAGTCAGACTGAGTTGAATGTATAATGAACAATGTAAAATGTACAATGAAATAGCTGATTATCAGCAGGCAATACAATTATTCGTTTTCTCAGACACTGGACATTAGACCTTCCTATATACTCAGTACTGGACAAAATGTACAATCGAGCGGTGCTCGGTTGGGCCGATAGGCCAATTTTAGCCTTACGGCTGGGCGAATCGGAGCGCCGACCGGCACCGCTTCACTGTACAAATGTCCAGTACTGAGTCCTATATAAAGCCAGTAAGTCTAATGTCCAGTGTCTGAAGTCCGAATGTCCAGTACTGAAATGCATTTTATAGTATTCATTCACGTACGGGTTAGCTGTCAGGCCATCAGAGCTGCCGGGGCAATTGTACCGTGAACGTGCTACCCAGACCGGGCGTACTCTGTAGCGTAAGCCGCCCCTGATGCAGTTCGATGATGCGTCGGCAAATAGACAACCCAATACCAAAGCCCTCATAGTTACGCGATTGGTCGGTGCGGTAAAATAGGTCGAAAATACGCTCCTCTTCTTCGGGTGGAATCCCAATACCCTCGTCCCGAACGGCCAGCTGCACCCGCCGTTGGTCGTAGCTGATCTGCACCTCGGCCCGGTGGTCGGCCGAGTATTTGCAGGCATTGTCGAGCAGGTTGTAGACCACCCGTTTCAAGAGCGATTCGTTGCCCAGTACTTCGGTGTCGGCTTCGGCCTCTGGAAGGCGGAGGTATTGAACATCAACCTGGTACGTGGGGTAAGCCTGTAATAGTTCTTCCTGCGCGGCAAACACCACCTCATCAATCCGAACGGTCGAAATAAGCATCGACGAGCCATTTTCGAGGGTTCGGGCGAGCATCAGAAGGCTGTTGGTCAGCGCACTGAGCCGGTCGATGTCAGGCAGCATCGTTTGCAAAACGGCCCGGAGTTCGTCGGCCGACCGGGTTCGGCGTAGGGCCAGTTGCACGTCTGATTTGAGCGTAGCCAGGGGCGTTCGTAGCTCATGGCTGGCGTGCGACACAAAGCTGCGTTGCTGCTCAAAGGCCAGTTCGAGCCGGGCCAGTACCTGATTGAAGTTGACCGCCAACTGGTCGATCTCATCCTGCCGGCGTCCTTCGTCGAGTCGTTGGCGCAAATCCTGAGCCGTGATGGTCTGAATCTGCTGGTTGATCCGGGCAATGGGGCGCAACGACCGACCCGCGAAGAAAAACCCGAGCACCACCGTTACGCCGATACCCGCCAGCCAGCCCCAAAACAGCGTAAAAGCGAGATAGCGCAGTTTGCTCCGGCCAAACTGATCGTAGGCCGAGGCCATCACGGTATAGGCTTTGTCGCCCTGCCGAATCACCAGCCCAATCAGTTCGGCATCGCCCGTATGGCTCTCCCACTCGCCTTCTTCCCGAATCTGGGCCAGCCATTCGGGTTGGTAATGCGTAAGGGTGTCGTCGATACTGCTGTACACGAGCTGATCGGTTTGGTCGAACACCAGCACCTGCTCATTGACCAGCGCCGACACTTTGTTCTGGTCAATGATCTTGAGCAGGGGAATGTCTACCTCCTGCACCTCAATCAGGAGCCGGGCGGTGGTGCGGGCCTGCTGCTTGAGTCGGTCGTAAAACTCCTCCTCCCGGAAATCGGCCGAAATGATGTAGACCGTCAGCGAAAAAACGGTCAGGATAGAAGCTACGATAAACGAAAACTGCCCCGATATCTGGTTCCTGATGGTCATTCGATGGCCAGAACATAGCCCTGCCCCGACCGTGTATGGATCAGTTTGGGCGTGTAATCTTTGTCGATTTTCTTCCGCAGGTAATTGATGTACACCTCTACCACATTGGTGCCGGGATCGAACCGCAACTGCCACACGCGCTCGGTTAGTTCCTGCTTCGAGAGCACCCGGTCGGGGTTTTGAAGCATGTATTCGAGTAGCGAAAACTCCTTGGCTGTGAGCACAATCGTGTGCCCTCCGCGTAGTACCTGCCGGGTTTTGCGGTTCAAAGTCAGGTCGGCCAGTTGCAGTATTTCTTCGGGCTCATGTACCTCAGGCCGGGGAGCTGTCCGGCGGAGGCAGGTAGCCACCCGGGCGGTCAGCTCGCGCAGATCGAAGGGCTTCACCATGTAGTCGTCGGCCCCGCGCTCAAAGCCTTGCAACTTGTCTTCCACCTCGCCCAGAGCCGTCAGCATAATAACGAGTAATTGCTCATTGGCCGCCCGTAATTGGCGGCACACCTCGTAGCCGTTTATGCCGGGCAGGTTGATGTCCAGAATAACCAGATCGAACGGTTCTTCGAGGCTACGCTGCAAACCCGAGTCGCCATCGTAGGCAATGGCGGTTCGGTAGCCTTCGTCCATCAGGGTTTGGCTGATGTTGCGGGCCAGGCGCTGTTCGTCTTCAACAATCAGAATATTTTTCATGGGATGGATGGCGGGGCATCAGCTTCGGTGCCGGTGGCCCGGTTCGTAGATAAGCCGCAGAAATGAGCTGAGCCGCTGCTGATCGCGGTTGAACGGAATCCCGGTCACAATACCCACCAGCAACTGATCGGTAATGCCGACCCGCAACTGAGGGCGAGCCACCATTGTAAAACCCGATGCCTGAATCTCTTTGTTCAATTCGAGACCTACAAAATTGCGGGTGCCGGGTATCATGTAGTGTAGGTTGGTGTTGATGTCGAACTGGTGTTTCCACCCGTTCTGGGCAAAATAACGGGTAAAGCGTGGCCCTGTGTAGATGAGAGTATGAAACCGGTTACCCCACCGACGGGCCGCTACCAGAAACGGGTTAAACTGGTTGCCTTTGAGCCACGGACCGGTGGCCCACTGCCCATGGGTGTTTAGCTTAAGTTCATTAATGTAGCCCAGCGCGAGGGTGGTTTTATGGCGCTCCGACACGTAAAAAGACCATTGCACGGCCGTTTTCAGCCCGTCGAGCCCACTGCTGGGTGCCGATGGTCCCGGCTCCCGATTGGTAACCTGATGGAACGAGAAAGGTAGCTCTATTTCCATCCCCAGCCGGTTGGCGGGTGCCCACTCGTATTCGACGAGGGCCTGGTAGGTGTCGTAGCGCAGGTTGTCGGTGAGGCTGAGGCCCACGTTCCATTCGCGTTCACCTTTGCGCGCACCCAGGTCCCGAATCAGGTCAATGTAGAGGGGTTCCGCGTGGAGGACTTTGTCGGGCGTTTGGTGGTCCTGAACCTCGTCGATAAACAGGCTGTCGAGCTGGGTATCCGACAGGCGCAGGGTGTCGGCGGGGCTTTGCCCGTAGGCGGGTACACTAAGCCACCCGCTTGCCGTGAGGGCTACGAGGAATAGCCAATGTAAGGTAGTACGTATCATTCGTTGAGTTCGATGGATAGTTGGTAATTGGTTGAAATATAGGCCTAAATGCCGTTCTATTAGGCTAAAAGGTCTCCTACTGCGAGGGCAAAGGTAGTGCCACCCGCCCGGCCGGAGGCCCGCGATTCGATTAGAAAAAAATTATAAATCCGCCACCAACCCGATTCGGTAGATGGTGGATGGGAGGGGCTTTGAAAGGTGAAAGAGTGCGGACCCAATTCACTTTTTCGCTCTTTAAACCATGCTCCGCTCGTTTACTCCGGCCCTGCTGCTCTGCCTGGGCATTACCTCGGCTACATTGGCCCAGCCCAACCCCGCCCGGCCCGACCTGCGGCAGGGAGCCTACTTCGCCGAACCCGAAGCAGCCCGCCGATTGGCCGATACCGCCCGGACCTACACCTCGCGCGCGGCCTGGGAAAAACGGGCCGAACTTATCCGGCAAGGCATCCGCGACGGGATGGAGCTGCCTCAGAAACCCCAATTTGCCCCCCTCAAACCCATCCGGCACGGCAAACGGCAAATGGCGGGTTACACTGTAGAGAACGTAGCGTTTGAGAGCGTACCCGGCTACTTTGTAACGGGTAACCTGTACGTGCCCACCAACCTCAAGGGTAACCATCCGGTGGTGCTTTGCCCGCACGGCCATTCGGGCTCGCTCGAAGGCCGAACGCTCGAAACCGCCCAGCAACGGTGCGCTACGCTGGCCCGCATGGGGGCTATTGTCTTCGCCTATGACATGGCTGGTTATGGCGACGCTAAACAGTGTGAGCACAAGCTTCCCAAAACGCTTAAACTCCAGACGCTCAACAGTATTCGGGCGCTCGATTTCCTGCTGAGCCTGCCTAATACCGACCGCAAGCGGGTGGCCGTCACGGGTGAGTCGGGGGGCGGCACTCAAACGTTTCTGCTCACCGCGCTTGACCCTCGCGTTACGGTATCGGTGCCGGTGGTGATGGTGTCGGCTCATTTTTTCGGGGGATGCGCCTGCGAGAGTGGTATGCCTATTCATAAGCGCCCGACTCACGAGACCACCAATGCCGAAATTGCGGCCTTGGCAGCGCCCCGGCCTATGCTGCTGGTATCGGACGGGAAAGACTGGACGCGCAACACGCCCACCGTGGAGTTTCCGTATATGCAGGGCGTGTACCGGCTTTACGGGGCTGAGGGCAACGTGGCCAATGTGCACCTGCCCGACGAGGGACACGACTACGGCCCCAGCAAACGGGCGGCTGCCTACCGGTTTCTGGCCAAACACCTGAACCTGAACCTCGACCGGGTGCTCAAAAATGGGGAGGTCGATGAATCGCCCAATCAGATGCTCGACCGGGAGGCTTTGCGCGTATTTACGGCCGAGCACCCGCGTCCGGCCCAGGCTGTTGTCGGCAACGAGGCCGTGATGAGCCTTGTCGACCGGTAGGCCGTTCGACAAGGTCGTGCAACCATCTGCCAGCGGGAGAGTTTAGCGTGTATCGTATTCCATTCACTCACGTATGAAACGCTTACTTCTCACTCGCTGTAGCCTGGGGCTACTGGCTCTTGGGTGGCTTGCCAGTTGCCAGAGCATCAACCCGCAGCCGCCCAAACCCGAAGGTTTCGATAACGCGCTGATGCCCGCCAAATCGTATGTGGCGGGGCCGCTCGGTTTTGAACTGAGCGAGCTGGAAGACAAAATTAACAGCGAGCTCGACCCCGTGCTGGTGGGCAAACGCGACCCCGGCGGTAAAAAAGGCGGCCTGTTTCCGTTTCGGGTAGCCCGGTCGGGGCGGGTCAAGATCCTGTACGCCAACGGGCAACTACGGCTCTCGACACCCCTGCAACTCTGGATTGTCAAGCCGTTTAGCAATGATAAAACGCCACCCGAGCGGCCGTTTTGTTCGCTCGATGTTCGGTTTCAAAGCCCCCTGACCGTGACGCCCAACTGGCGGTTGGCGAGCCAGATCAAATTCACCGATTACGAATGGGTAATCAAACCCGAAATTCGGCTGTTGGGGCAGGAAATCTCCCTCGCCAATTTGGCCGAAGATATGCTCGAACGGTACAAGCCCGCCATTGAGTCGGCGGTCGATACGGCGATTTATAATGAGTTGCGGCTCGACAAGTTTGTGGCTCCAATCTGGAAAAATATTCAGAAACCGCTGCTCATCGACCGAACGTACGGCTTGTGGCTACTGCCCAAACCAGTAGCCGTAGAAGCCAGCCCGATTACGGGTAGTCGGACCGAGATTGTCTCGCACCTGCGCATCACCTTCGAGACAAAAACTAAGCTGAGCCTTCAGAAACCTGCATACGCGCCCACGGCGTTGCCCCGGTTGCAGAAACGGGATACGCTGTCGGAGGTGTCGGATTTGCGGCTGATGAGTGCCATTCCCTACGCCGATATTAACCGGGTGCTCGACAAAGCCCTGAGCGAAGACGCTAAAAAACTGGCGCTGGGTACGTTGCGGATAAAGAAAGTAACGGTTTACGGCGGGCAGCGGTCGCTGATTGTGAAAACGGATGTGAGTGGCCTGCTCAATGGAACGGTTTACCTGCGCGGGCGGCCCATGTTCGATACGCTCACCAACACGCTCATGATTCAGAATCTGGACTTCGATACCGGCACCGCCGACGTGATGCCGAAGCTGATTGGGTCGGTGATTCACAAAGGCATGGTAAAGCTCCTGTCGCAGATGCTGACCATCTCGCTGGGCGACGAAATTGCGCAGTTCCCGGCCAAAATAAGTCAGGCGTTCGATCGGGGTAAAGCCGCCAAAAAAACGGACCTGGCCATTGGCGAATTTCGGTTTCGCCCGGAACAGGTCGCCATTCGCCCCGACGAAATTCAGGCGCTCATCCGGGTACAGTCCCGAGTGGCCCTGCAAGTGCGGGAGTTGTAAGAGGTGGTCGGACCCGCCCCTTACAACTCCACATCGTTTACCGGATCGTTATGGTCTTGCCATCGGCTCCGAAGCCTTTAATGGTGAGTGACTTCCATTTTTTAGGGAGCTTCGTTTTGAGTTGCACGATACCGTTATCGGTAAGGTCGAGGCCACCAAAGCCGCTCAGTACCGCCTGTAGCATACCGCCTGCGCCTGTGGCGAAATACGGGTTGGTACCACCCGCTGTTTCGGCCAGCACCCCAAACGGCGGTACCTCGTTAGGTTTGTAGCTCTTCACAAACCACTCGTAGCCTTTTTCGGGGTCACCCATGCGGGTGTACAAAGTCGACAGCACCGACCAGCCCATGGCCGGGCCATCGGGTGCGTAGCGGGGGGCATAGTAGGCCAGGTCTTTCCGAACCTGAGCCGGGTCGTTGACAAGAGTGAGCGGGTAGGCCAGCAGGTTCACATCGGCCTGCTTGATGGGCACCCCATCGTACGTCCGGTTTTCTTTCGTGACACCATCCGGGAATTTCAGAATCGGAATCTGAGCCGCTACGGCATTCCAACGAGGGTTGGGTTCCAGACCCAGCTCCTGAGCGGCTTGCGTGGCAAAGCCCAGCACCGTTTTAGCCATGCCGTTGGTAAACGCGTTGTCGTCGATGTTTTCCTGCCACTCGTTGGCCCCGATCACGTTGTTGATGTGCAATTGTCCGTCAGTCCCTTTCTCGACCCGGCTCACCCAGAAATCGGCCACTTCTTTCAGCGTCGGATAACCCCGGGTGCGAAGCCACTCTTTGTCTTTCGTTACCTGATAGTATTTCCAGAACGACCAGCCTACACAACCCGTAATATGGTGCTGAAATGGCCCCGTCAAAGCCCAAACGGGTGTAGCCTCCTGCCCGTCGGCGTCAGATTCCCACGGGAACATGACGCCCGTGTAGCCGTGGCTAAAAGCATTCTGGCGGGCCATCGCCATCCGCTCAAAGCGGTATTCGAGTAACGATTTGGCCATCTGCGGTTTCAGCATCAGCAGGGCGGGGTACATCCAGAGTTCGGTGTCCCAGAATACGTGGCCATTGTATCCCAGCCCCGACAGGCCCATGGGCGAGAGGCTATAGGCCGTTCCCTCGCGGGCAAACGAGTACAGATGGTACAGGCCCGACCGCACGGCGCGCTGCGCATCGGGGTCGCCCTCGATCACAATGTCCGATTGCCAGAGTTTTTCCCACTCGGCATGGTGCCGGGCCAGAAGCCGCTCGCTGCGTTCGAGGGCGGCAAAAATGGTGAGTCGCTCGGCTTCGTTGTGAGCGTCGGCGGTATGGGCCGTTGAGGTCACCGAGCCAACTACCCCAAAGCGATAGGTTTCACCCGCTTTGAGCCGTTTTTTGAATTTGGCCAGGTGCATGTTGTAATCCCAGTCTTCATGAATCACGTCGGGTTCCTGCCTGTGCGGTTCGTTGAACAGAAAGCTGGTCGATGCCGCCACGGTATGCCGTCCGGTGGGGCTTTTGGCTACGGAGGTGAGCAGCCGGATGGTAACGTGAGGCCGGTCGATTTCCGAATAAAAATTCTTGACGTCTTTAAGATTCTCCGGCGATTCAATGACCGACATCGGGCTGATTTCGCAGTCTTTTTGGGCCGTGATTTCCACCATGGTCAGGGCCGAAAAGGGCAGGTGGCGCAGGGCCATCATCGTTTGCCGAACGCTCACCTTGTCTTTGTAATCGAAGGTAGTGGTGAGAGCCGCCTTCTGCATGTCGAGGGTTTGGCGGTAGTTGGCAATGTCGCGCGGGCCAATCCGGGTGCCGTCTACGTCGAGGTTCATGTTGGCAAAGTTGAACACCTTCAGGATGTTCGACACCCGCCCGCGCCCGTAGGTGTCGAATGCGCCGTTGAGGACCACGTCTTTAACCTTCATCGGCTCCGGCGACGACACCAGGCCGATCATGCCGTTGGCCACCGTAATGCCGTAATAATTAGCCGGGTTGATATTCTGCCCAACAAGCTGCCAGTCGGCATGGGTCGTTTGGGCCTGTAGCCCCGTTGCTACACCACAGCTAAGGGCCAGCAAAAGCAGTAGGTTCTTCATCATGTTGATGCCGTTGTAAAATAGGCGTCAAAAATACGCCTGTTTTACGACATCGGGGGCTAATTGGCCTGTGGAATGTAGCTTAGCTGGATCACAATCCCCTGCGCGCCGTTCTGGTTGTTTCGTTGCCAGCCGATAGCCAGCGGCAGGCTTTTTCGGGGAAATACTTCCAGCCCCAGAATAAGCTGCCCCATCTCGTGCCGCCCCGAAATCCAGTCGCCGATCAGATGCAGTTTTTCGTAGAAGATACCGGCGTCGAAACCGGCCTGAAAACCTACTTTGGCCCCTTCGCCCGTGAACCGTGGGTGGCTGGTGTAGGCCCCGGCTGCCCATTTGTAGTGCTCATCGTTGATGCTGCCCGCCAGGTTGGTATAGCCGTAGCCCACCAGCGCCGACCGCCCTTGTGCGGGTGTCAGGTTGACTCCGCCCTGCCCGCCAATGCCGATTCGCAGATTGTCGGTCAGGTCAAAAATCTTCTGGGCGTTCAGCAGGAGCAGCGGGGCGTAGGGTTGCTGGCTGCTGGTGTCGTTGCGTACAAACCGGCCGAGATCGGGCTGGTAGTTCACGTGGTACAGATTAACCCCGATTTCCCAGTTACGCCCCAGCCCGTATTCAAACGTAGTGCTCGAATGGAACAGGTCGGTGTAGTCGATCTGTTGCTGGATCATCACTTTTTTCTTTGCCGTAATTTCGGATTCCGATACGTTGAAGAACGTCTCCTGCGCATGGCACAGAACGGGCGTCAGGCAAAGGAAAATACCAGACAGATACGTGCGAAGAGAAAGCATACCGTTGAGCAGTTAAACCGGTCATAGAACTGGCAGACTGCAAAATGGTTTACTCCGGCCCGGCTGGAGTAACTGCATGGCCTGTGTGGTGCTTTTGGGGTAAAACACCGGGTTCTGAACGGCTGACCAGATACCCGGTGTTGGGTTCGTTACAGATTCATTCCGCCCGAGACCTCGATTCGCTGGGCGTTGATCCAGCGAGCCTCTTCGGTACACAGAAAGGCCACCACGCCCCCAATGTCGTCGGGGAGGCCAACTCGCCCTAGCGCTGTGATAGCGGCAACGTGTTTGTTGATGTCGGCGTTGTCCCGAACATGACCGCCACCGAAGTCTGTTTCGATGGCACCAGGTGCTACTACATTTACCGTAATACCACGTGACCCGAGCTCTTTGGCCATGTAGCGGCTTACTACCTCAATGGCTCCTTTCAGAGCGGCATAAACCGCATAGCCGGGCATCGAAAAGCGGGCTAATCCCGTCGAGATGTTGATGATCCGGCCACCATCGTTCAGTAGAGGAAGCAGCTTCTGAGTGAGAAAAAAGACCCCCTTGAAATGGATATTTGTCAGCAGATCGAACTCCGCTTCATCCGTGTTACCAATAGGTGTATGCCCGGCGATCCCAGCATTGTTGATGAGGAAGTCGAAGCGCTCTGCTCCGAACGTATCGTTTAAAAGGAGATCCAACTGCCCGACAAATGCATCGAAACTACTTACGTCGCCAGTGTTCAACTGCAGAGCCGCTGCTTTGAGGCCAAGTTGCTCGATTGCCGACACGACGGCTGTGGCTTCGTCCCGCTGACTGTTGTACGTCAGAATAACATGGATACCCTTTTGGGCCAGACTCATGGCCATATTCTTGCCCAGTCCCCGGCTACCTCCGGTCACTAAGGCGATTTTTGCGTTTACAGACATTAGACTGATCGGTTGATTACTATGTGTTTGGGTCAACGGACAGCGTTGAAAAAGCGTGAGTTCGTTAACGGCACAAAGTTGCCGCCGAATGCTGGCTGGCTGTTTGCGTGTATCAATCTGAAGTTTGCAAAAATCAAATTAGTCCAATCAGTCTCGGAAAGCCATGGGTGAAACGCTAGTCTGTTTGCGGAAAAAATTGGAAAAATGCGCGACCTCTTCGAAGCCAAGGCTGTAACTAATTTCCGAAACGCTCCAGTTAGTTTGTTTGAGCAGAATCTTGGCTTCCTGCGCAATCCGGCTACCAATTATATCGGTGGTTGTTTTTCCGGTTTGTTCTTTAAGCACCTTATTCAGGTGGTTTACATGCACGGCTAACTGTTGGGCGTAATCGTTAGCCGTACGCAGACGAACCTTTTGCTGAGTGGATTCAATGGGGAACTGGCGTTCGAGAAGTTCGATAAACAAAGAAGATATACGGGCCGAAGCCGTGTGTGTTGGGTAAAGTGAGGCAGCCGGTTGTAGTTTCTGCCCGTAGTGAATCAGCTCAAGCACATACGTTCGTAGCAGATCGTATTTGTAGGCGTAGTCCGACGCAATCTCTTTGTTCATTTTTCTGAAAATGAACGCAATCTCCTCGGCGTCGGCGTCGCTGAGCTGGAAAACAGGGTAGCCCCCCGGCAGAAAGATAGGCAGCTCATCCAGCACAACGCCACTTTTGGCCTGCACCATAAACTCGTCGGTAAATACACAGAAAAACCCCGACTGATGCTCATCCTGCGGTACATAGTGGTACGGAATTTTGGGCGAAGCAAACAGCAGGGCGTTCTTGTCGATTTCGATCACCTTATCGGCATACTCGGCCCGATTACGTCCACGAATAAGGCTGATTTTATAATATGTCCGCCGGTTGTAAGGCATCTGCATCGCATGTTTTCGGGCGTTTATAGCGGCCAAATCCGCGATGTTGAACACATTAAAGTGACCAATCTCTTTATTGATGCCGGCAGGCATCAGGGCTGCGGTATCTCGGTAAAAATCGTCGAGCGTCGTGATGTTCATGCTGGTTGCTTGTAAAATTCAAATATAGCACCAAGGCATGGGTATAAACATCAGGGAACCCACGTAAGCTCCACAACGAGTGCTTTTGAGCCCTTGGGGTCGTTCGGGATTTGTAAGCCGAGGGAAATGGGGAAGTGGGGAGTTGGGTAGTAAACGGCACCCAGTACGGCCACACCCAGGTCATGGTTACCCAGAATCCAGTCGCCCATGAGGTGGGCTTTGTGATGAACCAGCGCAATATCGGCCCCGAACATAACACCTTCCCGTTTGCCCTCGCCCAGGTAGTCGGCGTTACCTGCGTACAGCCCTCCATTGAGCCGCACCCGCTCGTGGGCCGAGGTGTAAGCTACGTTGGCATAACTAAACTGTGCGTAGTGCGACTTCTGATTGGGCGTAAGGTTGAGGCCTTGCTGGGTACCCAAACCCATTTTCCAGTGCTCATTGAAGTTAATTCCCTTCTGGGCATTGAGCAGCAGAAGCGGAGCCAGCGAATGGCCGTCGAACTGATCGTTCCGAATGAATCGGTGATCGGCTTTGGAGTAGTCGGCACCCAGGAGATTCAGACCGACTTCCCAGTTTTTCGGAAGCCCATAATCGAGGGTGGTATTGGCCTGCACGATGCCGCTAAAATTGATCTGCTGCTGAACAAACAGCTTGTGCGGGGTAGTAATATCAGACGATGGTACGTTGAAAAGGCTTTGCTGAGCGTGCAGGGTACCCGGAGCAATCCCCAGAACGAACACCGAGAGAAGCAAACCGAACAGCGAGAGACGTTGCATGGAATAAACGCAGCTTTGTGTAAAAACGAACAGCCTCACCCTGTATGAAGGTGAGGCTGCGCGAAAGGTACTATCAAAAAATCAGACCGACCCGGCTCGTTGGGGCTGTCGGTGATGATTTAATTCCATTTTTACTTCTGCGCCACGGCGCCCTTACGGGTGCGGGCGGTCGGGTGAGCGCCGTGGCAGGGGAGGGGTACGTGTTCTGTAGAGGTGTTCTATCCTGATAGCTACCCGACGATGTAATTATCCTGCTCGAGCGAGCTTTATCTTTAAAGGAGCATTATTTTGTTTTTGTTGAAAATTTTGTAATTTTATGATTAGTTAATTTAATTATTTGTAATTTTTAATATAAAAAAACCACATGATTTTTAAAATTGGTAATTGGGCTTCATTCGAAGACGAGAGAGGACAAAAGGAAAAGGGTATTTTAAAGCAAAAAATTTCTCTCTCCAATACAGGGAGATGTTTGGAGAAATACATTTATCGAGTGTTAAAGAACGGCCAGCCGAAAGAAGAAACATCCAGTTCAATAAGCGGCATACTACTCAGTACAGAACCTTCTATTGTAGAAATACTGAATGAGTTAGGATTTGAGCGGATAGATAACTGGACATTCAAAATGGGTAAATGGACTTTGTCATGGTCTAACAAGGAAGTTAGTATTCTTGTAGGAGGTCAAACACCGTCTCAACTACCAATGGCTAGTCGCCCTGTATTTTTAACTGACGAAATCATTGAACCCGTAGAAGTATCGTATGTACACGAGGTTCAAAACATCATGAATAATCATTAAACAGCTATGATGAAGAGAGGCCTAACGGGGCAGTAGTTGGCTATCCGTTAGGCCCTTTTCTGTTAAAACGGCAACTCATTTTTATCATCCCTACCTGTCTTGAACCCCTGAAAGTGAGCCAGTGAAAAATAGAGCAAAAATCTTAATTTTCACGGTAAACAAAAGGGAAATGAAAGCAAACCGATTCACCGAATCGCAAATGGTGGCCATCCTCAAACAGCA
>NZ_WELI01000032.1 GCF_009184635.1 Rudanella paleaurantiibacter | reverse complement strand
TGTCTTGAACCCCTGAAAGTGAGCCAGTGAAAAATAGAGCAAAAATCTTAATTTTCACGGTAAACAAAAGGGAAATGAAAGCAAACCGATTCACCGAATCGCAAATGGTGGCCATCCTCAAACAGCAGGACAATGGTCAGACCGTGGCCCAGATCAGCCGCGAACACGGCATTAGCGAGGCCACGTTTTATGCCTGGAAAACCAAATTTGGTGGGATGCAGGCATCCGACATTAAACGCATTAAAGAACTCGAAGAAGAGAACCGGCGGCTCAAGAAAATGTATGCCGACCTGAGTTTGCAACACGATGTTACCAAAGAAGCGCTCACAAAAAAGTGGTGAACCCTACCGAGCGCAGAGCGTTAGTGAGGTGGATGATGGAGGAGAAGCAGGTAAGCCAGCGCAAGGCCTGCCGTTGGGTAGGGTTAAGCCGGAACGCGGTGCAGGAGCCAGTAGCCGTTAACGAAAAAGATGCGGCTCTCAAAGAACAGATTGAGACTTTGGCTAAACGCCATAAACAGTGGGGAGTGTTGAAAATTTATCGGCGTTTACGCAAACAAGGCGAGTGTGTTAACCACAAGCGGGTCAGACGATTATATCGTTTATCGGGTTTGAACTTACGCCGTAAAAGCCGGAAGCGGCTACCTGAAGCGGTGCGTAAACCACTGGTGCAGGCACAGGCCTGTAATGAGTGCTGGTCAATGGATTTCACCAGTGACAGCTTAACCGATGGGCGCAAGTTCCGCACCCTGAACGTGTTAGATGACTACAACCGAGAGGCTCTGGGTATTGAGATTGACTTCTCTCTACCGGCCAAACGGGTCACTCGCTTGCTGGATCGGCTGGTGGACGAACGAGGCAAGCCCCAGCGATTGCGCTCAGACAATGGCCCGGAGTTCATCGCCGATGAGTTGCAAGCCTGGTGTCAAACGAATGAAGTTGAGTTGGTTCGCATCCAGCCGGGCAAACCTACGCAGAATGCGTATATTGAGCGGTTCAATGGGACGTTTCGGCGGGAAGTGCTGAATCCCAACCTGTTTAGTAGTGTTCAGCAGGCGCGTCGGGTGGTGGATGAATGGTTGGTCGAATACAACACGGAACGCCCTCACCAGGCCTTGAGGTTCATGACACCTGTCGAGTACCGACAGGCGGCTTAAACTCCAGTGCAAACTGGCTCACGAAAGGGGGCAAAGACA
>NZ_WELI01000031.1 GCF_009184635.1 Rudanella paleaurantiibacter | reverse complement strand
GAGACTGCTTTTTAAACTGTGTCAAGATTGGGTTTGAATAGAAGGGAAGAAAACAATTTCCTAATTTCCTACTCATGACTGACTCCTTCGACTACGAAGCCTTCAAAAAAGCGGCCATCAAGGGCCTTTATGATGGCAAGCCCCTTACCGGCCAGGACGGCCTGTTCGCTCCCTTACTCAAGCACTTTTTAGAATCAGCTTTGGACGGGGAAATGGAGAACCACTTAGCCGAGTCACGCCCCCAAGCCAACCGACGCAACGGCAAAACCACCAAGACAGTTAAGAGTAGCGCAGGGCTACTGGAGCTGACCACGCCCCGTGATCGAGCGGGCAGCTATCAACCGCAACTCGTCCCCAAGCGCCAAGTGGTACTCACTGATCAGTTGGAAGCTAAAATTCTTTCGCTCTATGGGCGCGGCTGTAGCTACGCCGACATCAGTCAGCATCTCCAGGAGATGTATGGTTACTCACTCTCTGATAGTGAGCTAACCAGCATTACCGATAAGGTTTTGCCCGCCATGCGGGACTGGCAAAACCGGCCCCTGGCGAGTTTGTATGTATTGATGTGGCTGGATGGCATCTATTACAAGGTTCGTCAGGACGGTAAAGTGGTCACGCGTGTGTTGTACAGCGTGATCGGGCTGACGCTATCAGGTCGTAAACAGGTACTGGGCATTTATACAGCCGAGAGCGAATCGGCCCGCTTCTGGCTAACAGTGCTGACGGACTTAAAACAACGAGGGGTAGAAGACATTCTGATTAGTTGTGTGGATGGGCTCAAAGGCTTTGATACGGCTATCAACACGGTTTTCCCCCGCACAACGGTCCAGTTATGCATTGTGCATCAGTTACGTAATTCGTTCCGCTTTATTCCTGATAAGCATCTGAAAGAGTTTGTCAAGGCCATCAAAACCGTTTATCAGGCTCCTACTGCCGAGCAGGGCTGGGAGAATCTACAATGGATGCAAGAGCAGTGGGGCAGTAGGTACCCGCAAGCACTGGCAGGCTGGGTGAGCAACTGGTCGTTGCTATCCTCGTTTTACGATTACCCCGCCAGCCTTCGCAAGGTGGTCTATACCACCAACACGGTGGAAGCTTACCATCGCCAGCTCCGCAAGGTGACCAAGACGAAGGGAGCTTTTGCTTCTGACGTAGCTTTGCAAAAGCTGGTGTATCTGGTGATTCAGAATCTGGAAACAAAGTGGGAAACAAAAACCTACAACTGGAAGGAGGTCATCAACGACCTGACAAGTATCTTTGAAGAACGCATCAAACCGCATCGCTTCGACTAAAGCCCGCCTGACACAGTTTAAAAATCACTCCCG
>NZ_WELI01000030.1 GCF_009184635.1 Rudanella paleaurantiibacter | reverse complement strand
AAAGGAGTTCCTTTTTGATAAGCAATTAAATGAAAAAACAGAACAATCGGGCCAAACGGGTAGCACTATATGCCAGAGTATCTACTCTGGATAAAGGGCAGGATCCACAGACCCAGCTGGACCAGTTACGGGACTACGCCCAAAGACGAAACTTTGAAGTCATGGGAGAATTTATAGACTACGCTTCCGGAACAACCCAAGACAGGGTCCAGTATAAATTGATGATGGAAGCGGCCAGAAAGAGAAAGCTGGATGTAGTCCTGGTTTGGCGGTATGACCGCTTTGCCCGCTCAACCCAGGCACTGGTCAATGCCATGAAGGAATTTCAGAGTATGGGAATAGATTTTATCTCCTATCAGGAAAATATTGATACCACCACGCCGACTGGTGAGCTGATATTTCATGTGATGGCTTCTCTGGCCCAATTTGAGAGCTCACTGATCAGCCAAAGGGTTAAAGCCGGTATGGCAAGGGCAAAAGCACAAGGAAAACGTATTTCACGGCCAACTATATCAATGGATCGACAGAATGAAATTTTTGATTTGCAAAAGCAAGGATTATCAATGAACAAGATTTCTAAACAACTAGGAATAGCTTATGGAACAGTTTACAACTACCTATCCAAAGCGAAGGATACTCTTTAACCGCGTTAATTTAGCATCAATGATGATCTTGGCTTTTCTAAATCTCCTCATAAAAAGTTAACAGATTGCGATGGTGGTCTAGTGCCGGAAATTCCCGGTCTCCCCATGGCTGCTCTTGTACAACAGTGTCAATATCATAAATTACACCTTGCTTTTTATATTCTTCGTACAACTCATCAATACCCTGGACTTCAATCCGGCAACTGGCCGTGCCTGCCAGAAAGCTTTCAGCCCCACTGCAAATTGGATCTGCTACCAGGGATAAGCCTTTATTCTTCCAGCTTTCATCCGAAGATGCCCACAAGTGGATTTCAATTTCGTCCCGGACTACTTTTGCAAAGCCATCGTCATAATAAGGTGCTGTAAAACCTAACTTTTCAGAATAGAATTTAACGGATTCGTCAATGTTTTTAACAGGAAGAGCTGGGATCGTTTTCTTCATTTTTATAGATACTGATATCATTTAGTTCAAGCACAGCACGACTTATTCAATTGTATCGGGGGACATTTTTGGGTTCCATAAGTGCAAAAAACACAGCAGTCACCGGAAGCAGGCTTTAACAATGTTTTGCAATTTGTACACTCGTAAAAGTACATACATGCATCAACAGGCATTGTTTCCAAGCGTCGGGTGCCGCAATGCGGACAAGTAAGTATGGATTCCAATATTAAATTCATAACTGCTTAGTTTGTTTCAACAACTTTATAACCAGTAGCGTCGACTGCCTTTTTAATTTCTGCCAGTGACGTTTTCTTACTATCATATCTAACCGTTGCATTGCCATTCTTATACGAGACCTGAACCTGCCGTATGCCTTTTAACTTATTAACTTCCTGTTTAACATGATGTTCACACCCTTCACAGGTCATTCCCTTAATTTTTATATAGGCTGTTTGGTCTGTTTTGGAAACCGGTTGTTGTGCTTCCTGCTTTTGCTGATAGGCCAGTCCTGAATAACTTGGGACGGCAATCAGAAGTACTGCTGCAAGGGTTACCAGGCTTAAAAACTTTTTGGTTTGCATAAATGGTTTGTTTTCAGGTCCACAATTACATGAGTCTTCGGAAGCGGGTTTTAACTGCTGATACCATGCAAAACCCAAAATCAATACGGTTCCAGCAATAAAATAAGGACGCGCAGGCGCAATCCAATCAAAAGTGGTTGCCAAGCTGCTTGTCCCGGCCACCATGGCCAATAATGGTGTGATACAGCAAACAGAACTTGCCAATGCAGTTAGTATGCTGGCATTAGCGGTGATTTTGGACGCTTTCATAAGGCTACACTTTCTTGACTGGGGATATCAACAAATAGTTGACCGATGATACTGGCCTGATCAGGTATGATCGAATAAAAGATAGTTTGTCCAGTTTTTCTGGTACGTACTAAACTGGCATCTTTCAGTTTTCGCAGGTGCTGAGAAATAGCAGGGACGGTCATTTGCAAAATATCACTCAAATCGCAAGGACAAAGCTCGTTCTGCTGCTGGATAAGATAAAGTATTTTAAGCCGGGCCTCATTTCCAGCAAGCGCATAAACCTGCGCTAACCTGGTAAAAGCGTCTTCATTTTCGTCTAAGGTTTCCTTGCATAGTTGGATCTGCTCTTGATCCGCGAACAAACGGATGCAGCTACTAATTTGATCTGACTCTTTTTCTACATCTTCCATATCTGCCACTAATATTTGGGCAAATATAACAGTATTTAAGTATTTGCTTAAATATATTTTTGAAGATTAAAAACTATGTGCAAATAGTCAAACAGAGTAAACTAACTCATTGGCCGCCGCTGCGGTTGGGACCGGGTTGGCGGACCAGAAGAACCCTATTTCAAGGCAACTGGAAATTTCGTATAGAACAGTGTATAAATTATGCCTCAAAACTAAAAGCGTAGTTTACTAACGCCGTTTTCCGGACATTTGTAAGAAAAACCTC
>NZ_WELI01000029.1 GCF_009184635.1 Rudanella paleaurantiibacter | reverse complement strand
ACACTTTTTCATGTGACTAACCCAAAAACAGATCACAATAAGCTATTGTGATGATCGTCACAATACTGATGTGATTGCAAACTCGATAACTAATTAATAATCAATTATTTATATACTCTCTCTCTCTCTATCTCCTAATACACACTTTTACAGCGTCGCAGACTCCTACTTTTTAAGCGGATTTGTGTGTAGTGATTGGGGCTTACCGCCCCAAACCCCGTAGGTTTTTTTAGGCATATCCCACCCCAACTGTACGGGGCTGTCGCCTACATGCCTAAACCGCGCCCTCGACTCTGCCGCAGTTTGGGCTTCAGTTCTTCTTGCCTGACCTGCTCGACACGTTGGTTGACTAATTCGCGTAGGGACTTCCCCTCGAAGCGCTCGGTGGCCACGTTGATCTGTACCCCGCTCTTTGGTTCGATCACTAAGCTGGTTTTGCCTTCGGGGGTCTGGGTGAACTCATAGCCCCGTTTCTCCATGCTCTGCCGTAGTTGCTGGCCAGCCTGGTTAACATCGCTGGTGGTGATGCCCTGCACACTCTGCACGAGGTCTTTTTCAAGTTGGGGCATTACTCGACCTCGTACTTTTTGGGCGGTTTGCTGGCTCCACTCTGGATTCAACCGTTTTTCGTCCATCAGTACGGCCACTTTTTCAACCAACTGAGTCGTCTTGCTCAATTGCTGGGCTACCTGCTGGGCTTTCTCGTGATTGGCCTGTTTTAGGCTCTCTGCCGTGTCCAATCGCTGTTGGAGTACTTTTCCCTGTTCTTTGGCGGTCGCGTTCGCTACGGCCGCATTTTGGGCGATCTGGGCGGCTTTCTGTACCTCGGCAAGCCTGCGGTTGTATTCAGCGTTAATCTGGGCCTCCTGCTGCTGTCTCCAGCGTTCCAAGTTGAGCAAATCCAGTACATCCGGTTTACTGACCTGTAGGGGTTCATTTTGTTGCTGAATGGGGGCCAACTCTTTTTGAATTTCCTGCCGCTGGGCCTGCTGAAGGCCATAAATGTGCTTCATCTCGACGTGTCGCGCCCGGCTCCCTTCGATTCCCCTTTCCAACCCAAACGGTTTCATGGCCTGGGCGTAGTCGGTTTGGAGCTGGCGCAGGGTCTTAGGGTTGAACAGCTCTTTGGCACAAAGCCGCCCGTCGGCCGTGACCGGCACAACGACGGCGTGAATGTGAGGCGTTTTTTCGTCCTGATGCAGCGTGAAAGCAACCAGGTTTGGCCCGTACTGGCGTTGCATAAAGTCCAGATTAGCCTTTACCCAGGTGCTGTTTCTATAGTCGCCGGTTGCCTGGCCTGTTTCGTCACGTTTGAATCGTTCCGGGCTGGCCGTTAGAATAAACTCCATACCCTGAACCGCATCCTGACGCATTTTGGTAATGCCGGCATCGTGTAGCCGCTCCTCGATGGCAGGGCCTAAGCGGGTGTAGGTGTTGACGTACTCCTGATTGAGGTGCTGGCGGCTGGCATCCGCGTTGGGAACTTGGGCGTGGCGGTAGTTGTGATCGGACTTACCGCTAATGCTTCCGGCTCCCTTCACTTTGGCAACTCGACAAATGGCTTTCATCTTTTTCCCCCTTTGTTCTCTTTTTCCCGTAAGGCGCACACTTTGCCCGTCCTGAGACGACCGAAGGGAGGTGTCAGAACGGGCAAAGTATAGTGCGTTATACTTTTTGCAAAACTCCCGGCAGCGCAAAACTACGCGGTTATCTTCACAATAAGTACTTTTTATAGAAGTGTATGACTTGTTCGATCACCAATTTTGGCTTATCATGAGGTATGTTATGTGTGCTTCCTTTTGCGAAAACTAAACTCCGGTTTCGAGAGGCTTTAACTAAATCACGTTGGTCAGCTTTAAATCTCTCGTTTTCCTTAGCTTCCAAAAAAGGGCCAGTCTCTGCCATAATATTTAGCACAGGAATGGTAGTTGGTAGAGGCACTTGCCTCACATAGTTACTATTGTGCTCCATCTTAGCAAGTACATAGTACAAGCTCATGTATTCACTCTCGAAGTCTTTTCGGTTAAGGCTTTGAAAATACCTTCGGGCGAATCGCATATCTGTATATGACGGTATTCTTGGGTCGAGGAGAAGGATACCTTTAACCTGTTTTGGATGCCGAGCCGCATACAATCGATTGTAAAAACCTCCTAACGAGTGTCCGACAAGCAACAGATTGTCGTCACTGTAACCGAGTCTCTGTAACGCACTTTCTAAGCCTTTGATTTCTTGTAAGATACTGTAGTTCAGCGTATCTAAACTACTTCTACCAAAACCAGCACGATCATAAGTGATTACTGTCGCGTGTGAACGATGATGTATTACCGTGGCAATTGAGTCCCATTGGGTTGCATCAAGTCCACCACCAGATTCAAAGAGTATAGGCGAATTATCTCCCTTTAAAATCCTAAAGTGAAGTTTGTAGGAGCTAACATTGAGAATTGTATCTATTAACTGTGCATTGGCATTTATAGCTGTGAGTAACAGCAGCATGGATATAGTTCGCATAGAGTATTTCATCTGCCCACAAAAGTGTGTCAAAACACTAACTTTGCCCCACACAGACACTTAAATTATGAAACTCTCACATATCGTTGGTCTCGTCGTTATTGCGGTTGCAATTGGTATTATCGTTGCTACAGCAGGTGACGCGAGTGTTTATGTCACATTTGGCAAAGCAGTAGAAATGGCTCGAAGTGGTGATGAAGATATGGTTCACGTGGTAGGTGACCTCAGAAAAGACACTAAAGGCTATGTTCTGGACACTTGGTATAAGCCTGAGGTAGACCCTAACCACTTTGAATTTATCCTCACTGATGACGACAAAAAAGCCATGAAAGTTATTTACGGTGCTCCCAAACCGCAGGACTTTGGCAAAGCTGAGCGAGTGGTCATCATTGGAAACATGGAGGAGAATCATTTTAGGTGCAAGAAAATTTTGCTTACCTGCCCCTCCAAGTACCAAGATAATCGGCTTGAAACAACCGAATATTCTGTCGAAAAGAGCCGCATTTAGCTTAATTGAAGCCTGCGACGCTGTACCATTCTTGGGGTTTTAGGTGAAAAACCAAGGTTTTTTTCTTCCCTTCTATTCTTTTCCCTGTGGCCCAGATCGGTGGTCTATCGGAGAGTTAAAACGTACAGTTGGGGTGGGATATGCCTAAAAAAACCTCGTGGCCGTAGGACACGAAAAAGCCCCGATCTGGCTTAGAGCTATCAAGATCGGGGCAACGCACGGTTGTACGTGGATTAGCTTATCCCTGGCCGGTTGGTCCTCACCAGAGCCGGTTTCCGTTTCAGCTAATGACTTTACTACGCTTTTTAGTTGGCCTGGGCTTGACGTGGCCAACGAGTTGCGTATCGAACAAGGGTTTATCCTCCTCCTGTTGTTCAAATTCAGAAATAAATACCTTGGCATCGAAGTGAGCATACTTCTTTGCTTCTGCTGTATCGCGCCAAACTATTTGAGCATTCAATGCAAATATGTGTGTGTTACTTGACCTAAAAACGGTTAACGCTTTCTTCTCTTTCAGATACTTAATTGCTAAGTAAACTGTGTTTTTGTGAAGTCCTAAATTCTCTGCTATAGCCTGTTGACTGGCCACCAAAGCGTTTCGATTATCCATGTATTTGACAACCCATAAGAAGACATTTAATGCCGTTGGGTTCTCTTTTGTCATGAGCATAATCAAGTCTAAATGGTCGTCATACAACTGCACGAAATTAGCATTTACGCGCTTCACCTCTCCGGTTTCAAAGCTGACACTATCCTTTTCGTGAACCATAACAGTGATGTGATTTACATCACAAAGCTAAGTGATCTTTTCACATACTCATGTGATTCACACACTTTTTCATGTGACTAACCCAAAAACAGATCACAATAAGCTATTGTGATGATCGTCACAATACTGATGTGATTGCAAACTCGATAACTAATTAATAATCAATT
>NZ_WELI01000028.1:2500-4797 GCF_009184635.1 Rudanella paleaurantiibacter | reverse complement strand
AACGCGGAAAGGGGGTGCTACCTCGTCTGAGATAACACCCCCTTCGCTTCTATAACTAGAGGTGGCAGCTTCCTACTCTCCCGGATCTGACTCCAGTACCATCGGCAGCACGGGGCTTAACGGCTCTGTTCGACATGGGAAAAGGTGTTCACCCGCCATAACACCACCAACCTCTTAGTAACGCTCAAGAGTCTTCACACCCACAGAGAAAACAAGTATAATATCCTAATCTCATAACCAGACCAAACAACCAGTCAGCCCACAACAACACACCTCAGGCTCATTAGTACGGCTCAGCTCCACGGCTCTCACCGCTGCCACCTGCCGCCTATCAACGTTCTCGTCTCGAACAGCCTTCTTTTGGAACTCTCATCTTCGGGCCAGTTTCGCACTTAGATGCTTTCAGCGCTTATCTTAACCCCACGTAGCTACTCAGCCGTGCCTGCGGCCAAACAACTGATCCACCAGCGGTGAGTCCATCCCGGTCCTCTCGTACTAAGGACAGCCCCCGTCAGAATTCCTACGCCCACCACAGATAGGGACCGAACTGTCTCACGACGTTCTGAACCCAGCTCGCGTGCCACTTTAATCGGCGAACAGCCGAACCCTTGGAACCTTCTCCAGCCCCAGGATGTGACGAGCCGACATCGAGGTGCCAAACCTCCCCGTCGATGTGAGCTCTTGGGGGAGATCAGCCTGTTATCCCCGGCGTACCTTTTATCCTTTGAGCGATGGCCCACCCATGCAGTACCACCGGATCACTATACCCTGCTTTCGCACCAGATCGGCTTGTGAGCCTCACTGTCAAGCTCGCTTTTGCTATTGCACTCCACAAGTGGTTACCAACCACCCTGAGCGAACCTTGGGAAGCCTCCGTTACCCTTTCGGAGGCGACCACCCCAGTCAAACTACCCACCAAGTACTGTCCCTCTATTGAGGTTAGATCACCAGTCAGCCAAGGGCGGTATTTCAAGGTTGGATCCAGGATGCCTGGCGACACCCCTTCGCTTCCTCCCGCCTATCCTACACATGCCTGACCAGCAATCCATACTAAGCTGTAGTAAAGGTGCACGGGGTCTTTCCGTCCCGTGGCGGGTAAGCGGCATCTTCACCGCTACTACAATTTCACCGAGCTCATGGTTGAGACAGTGCCCAGATCGTTACACCATTCGTGCAGGTCGGAACTTACCCGACAAGGAATTTCGCTACCTTAGGACCGTTATAGTTACGGCCGCCGTTTACTGGGGCTTCAATTCAATGCTTTGCCTTGCGACTAACATCCCCTCTTAACCTTCCAGCACCGGGCAGGTGTCAGACCCTATGCGTCATCTTTCGATTTGGCAGAGTCCTGTGTTTTTGGTAAACAGTCGCCTGGGCCTTTGCTCTGCAACCTCTCCATTACTGAAGTAGGCCCCCCTTATCCCGAAGTTACAGGGTCATCTTGCCGAGTTCCTTAACCATGATTCTCTCGCGCACCTCGGGCTGTTCGCCCCGACCACCTGTGTCGGTTTGCGGTACGGGCACTCAACTACTGATGTTTCACTAACTTTTCTTGGAAGCCAACTCCCCGGTTCGGATCTGCCGAAGCATCTCCTCAACGTCCACTTCCGTCCGGACGTACCGAGCCCTCAGCTCCGTCATTAGTTCACATAGTTAAGTGGTGCAGGAATATTAACCTGCTGTCCATCAGGGCGTCGCCTTCGCTAACCCCTTAGGCCCCGACTAACCCTCCGATGACTGCCATCGCGGAGGAAACCTGGGTCTTTCGGTGTGAGGGGTTCTCGCCCTCATTATCGTTACTTATGCCTACATTTGCTTTTCTATGCGGTCCACCATGGCTCACGCCACAACTTCACCCCCCATAGAATGCTCTCCTACCATCATCACACTAGTGTGTGAGATCCACCGCTTCGGTGATGTGCTTGATGCCCGGTTATTATCGATGCCCGCCCCGCTCGACCAGTGAGCTGTTACGCACTCTTTAAAGGAATAGCTGCTTCCAAGCTAACCTCCTGGCTGTCTCGGCAGCCGGACCACCTTTGTTCAACTTAGCACACACTTGGGGACCTTAGCGGATGGTCTGGGTTGTTCCCCTCTCGGAACAGGACCTTAGCACCCTGCCCCTCACTGCCCAGCACCCCTTGTGGCATTCGGAGTTCATCAGAAGTTGGTAGGATGTGACTCCCCCGCATCCTGTTGGTCGCTCTACCTCCACAAGGGTAACACTGAACGCTGTTCCTAAAAACATTTCGGAGAGTACGAGCTATTTCTCAGTTTGATTGGCCTTTCACCCCTAC
>NZ_WELI01000027.1 GCF_009184635.1 Rudanella paleaurantiibacter | reverse complement strand
AAAATACCCGCCAAAACCTCCAAAATACCCCTGTAAGATACTGTAGATCAGCAAGTTACAAGGCCCACAAGTATTGCAACAAGTAAAAAAAAACAAGTTGTTTAGAAAAATTTGGCTTCTAAAGTTCTGAATATCAGACTTTTATGGTTGTGGATAACTCCCGCCAAAACCTCCAAAATAAAAATGAGCAAAAAGGACTGTGGATAAACCAAAAGGGAGAGAAAAATAGAAGGGAAAAAAAGCAAGCAAAACGTATAAAAAGAAGAGTAGGGCACGATGTCACTATTAGGTTACATAGTTTTCTGTTTTCTTTCTCCTTATTGGAAAGGGGTAGGGGGTGGTGGCTGATTTGGGATTGGTCATGCTTCTGCGTAGATTGCTTGCTAATAATAGGGAGCAAGCCATGTTTTTCGTACCTCAAAACGGCTTGCTTTTGCTCCTATCGTCGCAAAAGATGACACAGAAATCACCCGTTCCCACTGTTATTATGGGCTCTCCGAAGGCAACCCGTACAACCGATGCAACTCATGCAACTGGTACAACCCGTAGCCGCAAAGGGGGACGACCTAAGAAGGCTGACGACGAGAAACGTACCAAAGCCATACAGGTACGGCTGAAACCAGCGGGTTATGAGTACGTGCAGCAGTTGGCCGAGCAGCGCAATACCAGCATGGCCGATGTGATTCGCGAATTGTGCAACGGTGAGGTAACTGTTATCACGCCGGAGCAGGAAACCTTGCTGCGGCAGCTTGCTACGATGTCCAACAACCTGAACCAGTTAGCTCGTAAAGCCAATATGGATGGTATTATGTCGGTGGCTCTGTTGGTGGAGCGCCGGGCGCAGGAGTTAGGCGAGCTGTTAGACCGTTACGCGAAATGATTGGTAAGACCACCATCGGCACCAGCTTCGGCGGGTGTGTGCGCTATCAGTTCGAGGGCCACAAGAACAGTCAGGAGGAAAAACGGGCCGAAGTGCTGGAAGCCGTCGGTGTGCGGGCTGACTCAGCAGCCAGTATGACCGCCGACTTTAACCGAGGGCGTAAACTCAACCCGGAGTTAGGGCGGGCCGTGTGGCACACGTCGATCAGCTTCAACCCTGACGACGCGCCCAGGCTGACTAATGAGAAGATGTTGGCCGTTGCTCACGACTACGTGGCCGGTATGGGATTGGATAGAACCCAATACGCCATCATCCGCCATCACGACAAGGAGCACCCCCACTTTCACATTATCGCCAATCGGGTGGCCAACGATGGGCAGACCATCAGCGACAGTCATAACTACAAACGCTCGGAGCATCTGCTAAAGCAGCTTAGTCAAAAACATGAGCTGACCCCGGTGCAGGGCAAACGCCCCGACCGCATCCACGAGGAGCAGCTCCGGGGAGCCGACAAGACCAAACACGAGATTTACCAGGCGGCTCACCGGGCGCTCGACGGTTGCCAGAGTGCCCAGCAGTTTGCCGACCGCATGAGGGAGCAGGGTATTACCTACCAGGTACGCCGTAATGCAGCCGGAAAGCAAACGGGCATCAGCTTTGAAAAGGGTGGCCACTGCTTCAAAGGCTCGGAGATCGACCGCAAGCTCAGTCTGAGCGGGATTGTGTCCCAGATCGAACGAAATCGGCCCAAAGTGCCCCAATTGAGCGAGGTCGAGCGCAAATGGCAATCCGAGTACAACCAGTATGCCGAGCGTCAGCAGGGCCAGAACGCGCAGATACGGGCCGCTAACGAATGGATTGGCAAAGCCGCCGAGCAACTGCGACAAAATCCGAGCGTCGATGTGGCCCGGCAGTTGAAGCAGCAGGCTCCCAGCTACGCCCTACAGCAGTCGCTCGACCAGCAGGTAAAGGATTACGAGGCCCACCAACGGCGGAGCCAGTGGGCGCAGGCCCAGCGGCAGGAGTTGACCCGTCAGGCCGGGCAGTGGTTCGGCCTGAGTGAGAAGGCCCGCGAAGCCAGGCAAAAGCTGGCGTACTTGGACAACCCGCAGGGGTCAGGACTCTACTACCAGATGCAAGAGAAGCATTATGATTTCTGGATCTATGCCAAAGACGCTGACCAGCCCCAGCCCCGGTTTAGTATAAGCCCCCCGCTTTATCAGAAGCCGGAGCAACCCGTGTTATCGCTAAAGGAGTTTGCCCAGCAGCGGGAAGCCGCCGAGCAGAAGCGTCAGGCGCAGGAGATAGAACGGCAGCGGCAGCAGGAGCAACGCCAACAGCGGGGGCAGAACCGAGGACCCCGTATGGGAATGTGAGTCCATCACAATTATGACGAAAGGCCACCCTTGAGAATGGCCTTTCGTTTACGTTTTTGCGGATCAATGCTGAACACTGATTTGCTTACGAATCTGTTTATCTTTGTACTGCATGTGCAGGTAATAAATACCGTCGGGTAGTTTGTTGACGTTAAACTTAGCCTTCCCTTTTGACAGCTTAGTCTCCTGCAATACGGAGCCGGTTTTGTCCAGCAGACGAACGGTTGCATCAATGTCGATCAAATCGCTGTCCTCGACGGGTTTATCGGCCGCCATACCTTCATCCTCAAACTCGGCTTGCTCACGTTCCAGTTCATCGCGTTCAATAGCCGCGACGGTCAAATCTTGACTAACCGGATTGGGGTAAGCCGCCATGCGAAAGCTACCACTGTAGTTGTAGCAGTTAAAGCTAATTGAACCAGAACCACAACTATTACTATAGTTACAGGTAACTGTTATTGACGCCCTATTACCTAATGTTACGTTGGCTGCACGGCCACTCGAACTGTAAGAAACGCTACCAACTTGGTTGGTGAAGGTCCATTGGTAGGTTGTCGTACGCCCGTAGTTAGCCAAAAGGAATGAAATTGTCGGTGTGCTACTGCTAACACTGATGCCAGCATTACCGGTAATGGGAAACGTATTAGTACCGTAACTGTAAGTACCCCCGACATACACAGGTGTTGTCTCAACGGCATCAGCAAATCCTGTCCCCAGACCAATCGTGTTACGACTTCGATTCCCTTGGCCACTGGTGAAGCCAAGAAAGCAACTCGGCCTGACATAGTTCATGATATTGCGAGCATCAGGGTTGTACGTATCTCCGTTGGCATCTTGAAGACTAAAAGTGTAAGCACAAGTGCTATCCTCTTGAAAATTGTAATTAGGGCTTTGAGCGGGAGTATCACAAACCAAGTCACCGGCAGTAGTACAATTGCTTCCATTGACGCGTTCAGCACCAAAGAACGTCTCAAATGTGTGGTATAGACCTAAGCAGTGCCCCATCTCGTGGGCGACGACCAAAGAGGGTACCAAAAACTGATCGGGATTGGTGGCTCGGTAAGCTCCACCGACGACTAAACTGTTTCCGCCAATTACGGCTCTACCGCCGTCATAGGTAGCCGCGTCGTCTAATAAATACACGTTGATAGCATCGGAGCGAGTGTAACTGCCATTAATCAACGTGTTGAAATCGGCGTCGGAAAATTCATAAAGGTTGTCGTCTCTTACTTCTCCATTGCCAACATTCAGAAAGTTTATGTTTTGAGCACCGAAAGCCGAATTCAGATTGCTCATCACAGTGTTGATAACACTCACATTTTGACCGCCTGTACCATTCGTTCTTCTGACGATGTGGAAATAAACCCGAATCGTGTACGGACATGAATTGAGTGTACTGAACTCCCTTTGTTTGGATACCTTCTCTTGAGCAAGCTGAAGAGCCCTCTCCGTCGCTGTAGGTAACTGGCCAAATGAGTAGCAAAGATGTCCTTGCCTGTTCTTGTCCTGACCCAACAAGACACAAGGCCACAGTATCAGCAATAGAAGTATACAGTTTTTCATAAAGTTGATATTAAGAGTTGAACGGAGTAGTTCTTTTTGTCATTGTTACCGGTATAGTCGGTTATTCGGGCTAAGCCAATTCGTAGCCCCAAAACTTCGGCTCTGTCAACTAACGCCACAGGCTGCTCAAAGTTGGGGTTCTCCACTTTCACGCAAGAGATTCGAGTTAGGTGTAAACTGTCTTGGGCGTTATTGACCGATATGTCGAAATAGGTGTGAACGTACCCACCATAGCACGAGGGACAGTTTTGCTCCGCGCATCGACCCTCTCTCAGGTCGCGAAACTTGATTTTAATGACCTTGGATGATTCGCCCGCAGTGGTCAGCGTCTTTTCCTGACCTAATCTAAGGTCCACTGTAGTTGAACCGCTGGTGGGTAGTACCATTGTGTCTTCATTTCCACAGCATAGCAGAGCTAAAAAGCCAGCGATAGGTAGTAAGCGACGTAGGGTTCTCATAACGATCATGTTTACCACTATGGACTCTATTTCTGCGTAAAGGGTTGGAACAAATCAAAAAGAATGTTACATAAAATCAAATTTTTTCATCATATAATACTATAAACTGTTATACAAAAAGATCATTCGTCTATTTTCCGCAGACTCCGCCTTATGCGTAGAACTCGGTATGACGTTTAAGCTATAATACAATAAGGGGCTAACTGGATAATCCAGTTAGCCCCTTATTGTATTATACCAAGGGTGGTTTTATAAACCAATGTTATGTTATGATACTTTTCCCGGAATCAGCCCGTTAAGACGAGTGGTTTTTTTCAGCTTTAGCTAGCTCAATCGCCAGCACGTCGGCCAGCGTCAGGCGTGGGCCCGGATGGTTCGCCCAACGTTCTTCCATTGCATCAAGTTCAGCATCGGTATGCCCGTTTTTGATGACGGCCACCCGCTTAGGAGCCGAACGCGGCCCGGCCACCTTCTTGGGGGTATTCATCGTCGGTTTTTTGGGAGTCCTGAGCATACTGGTTTCTGGATTTGCGGCTAGCTGGTCGGCAACTGAATGGACGAATATAGCCATCTCTAACCGTAAAGGCAACGAAGAGCAGGCGGTTTTGGTTGCTTAACCCTACTCCGCTGTATTGTTGTTCGCCCCGGCTGTCAACCCGATCTGGCACTGGTTGAAAGTTAGGGTCAGCAAATACACTCTCCACTTCCTCAATGGTATTTTGCCGTTCTGGATAATCCTGGATGACGTGTTTCGTGTTGCCACTATCCCATTGAAATTCAGGCATTGTATCGGCTTGCGGTTAAATGCCCAACTCTTTTTTGGCTACGGCTCGAAAGTAAGCGGCTGGGTTTTCTTTCCCTTTGGCCTTCTCGGCAATCTCAGCCGCTCGACGGGTAGCATCGAGTTCAATGATTCTGTTTAGGGCCTTGTCAACGTACTGCTTAGAGTCGTCGGTTTTGGCCTGAAAATGCGTCCGCATAAAGTGAGCGACATAGTAATAATCCTCTGTCTTGGCTGCGTCGGCTAACTTTCCCTTTTCGGCCCAAAAAATCGTAAAAATCAGTTCATGCACCTGCCCCCCCCGTCCGCGCCCCTTACGCTTCTCAGTGTAGGAAAAGCAAATATCTGATTGCCCATTAGTGTACAGTTCGTGTAGTTCCTTTTGTGCTACATCAATAACGTGCTCTTTTAACCTGGCATAGTGTTGGTACGTTTTCGAGTCGCTAAGCCCCAGCATCTCGCGCAGATCGTCAGGGGTAGTGTACCATTTGCCCGTGTCACGGAAGCGGGAAAGCCATTCATAAAATCGCATCGAGTACGTGGATTGCAAGGCCATCACCACCACGGAGCTATAGGCCGTAAAGCCCGTAGCTAGTTCGAGCAGAAACGGCGCGATGGCCGGCGGCAGAGAGAGCGTTAATACTCCTTCTTTGAGATGACCCCAGTTAACCAACCCTCCCGTAAACCAATGGTCTTTGTCGTGGGTGATAGCTAAATCCTTCTTCCGCAGGGCATCAATAGCCCCCCTGACTTTTGAGTAGCTTTTTTGTTCGGGGTCAATGAGCTTGTAAGGGATACGAAAATATCGGTCTCCAAACAGGCTCACATCTATCTTAATCTCTCCTCTCATTTCGCGCTGAAGCTGGGCAATGACCTGGTACATAATCCGCTTCTCGAATACGTTGTATTGATAGCGAGCCATTGTAACTGGATTCGGCTGAATAATTTCCTTCCTCACGATTTTAGATTATTTTGGAGGTAATACTAATAGATATATCTTTAATAATACTCCAAATAGCTTGAAAATACCCGCCAAAACCTCCAAAATACCCCCGCCAAAACCTCCAAAATACCCGCCAAAACCTCCAAAATACCCCTGTAAGATACTGTAGATCAGCAAGTTACAAGGCCCACAAGTATTGCAACAAGTAAAAAAAAACAAGTTGTTTAGAAAAATTTGGCTTCTAAAGTTC
>NZ_WELI01000026.1 GCF_009184635.1 Rudanella paleaurantiibacter | reverse complement strand
GAGCCTGCCTGTCCTGGTAGAAGAGGGGTGATTTTAGTCCATTCCTGCTCGGTGATCTCATAGCGTCTCATGCCACAAAGATCGTAGGATTGGGTAAGTTTATCCTAATTGTCCACACACTCTAGTTTCATTCCTTATTTTTGCCCGACTCACCCCTGGAAGTTAAGAAGCTATTTGAATTAATCGATCTGGCCGCCAATGGCGTCTTTTGACTCTTGCCATCGTCACTTTTTTGAGCCGTAGCGCTGCTACCACTTGCAAAAATCGCCTTGCCAAGAGCCAAAATTCACTCATTATCCGCTCAAATCGCTAACTCAAACAGTTTCTAAACCTGACTTTTAGGATACTCAGGTTATGAACGACTTACCCCACCACGCTACATCATTATCTGACCGCGAAGCCTTGCTGCAGGCGGTTCTGGACGCTCAACAAAGCATGACGGCCTACTGCGAAGCTATTCGCGACGCCGATGAGGAGCTTGTCGATTTTCGCTACCGAATCATTAACCAAGGGGTCGAAACGTTGACGGGCCGGTCCCGTCACCAGATTTTGGGCGAGCTCATGACGAGCCTGTTTCCCTCGGTGAAACAAATAGGCTTGTTCGACCACTACCGGCGGGTGGTGGAAACGGGGCAGCCCGATTCGTTTGAATTTCCGTATCAGGGCGATGGCTACAACGGCTGGTATCTGATTTCGGCCCAGCCCTTGCAGGACGGGTTTGTGCTTTCGTTTATCGACATCACCGCCCAGAAACAGACGCAGCAACAGGTTGAGCAGCAAAACCAGTTGCTCGACAATATTCTGGCGACCTCGGCCAGTGGTTTGGTCGTACTCCGGCCTATACGCAACTCTGATGGTCAAATTGTCGACCTGAAGGCCGTGCGCTGGAACCGGGCGTTTGTCCAGATCACGGGCATTCCCGACCAATCGCTCAGCACGCGTACCTCCATGCAACTGGACCCGACGCTGCGGTCAGCCGGTCTGTTCGACCAGTACGTCGATTTGCTGACAGCCGGGAAACCTTTGCAGACCCAGTACTACTTTGAACCCGCCCAGATCTGGATTGAACTGTCGGGGGCCCGGCTCGACAATGAGCATATTGTGCTGACGTTTTCGGACATTACGGAAAGCAAAAAGGCCTCGTTGCTCATCGAAGAGCAGTCGAGTCAGTTGCGCAATATCTTCGATTCGTCTATCAGCAGCATTCTGTACATGACCGCCATCCGCAACGAAGCGGGCAACATTGTTGATTTCAGGATGGTGACGGCCAATCAGGCCGTAATTCGGAGCAATTTCATGAGGCCCGACCAGATTGAGGGCAAGCAATTGCTGGAAGTGTTTCCGGGCAACCGCGACAACGGGTTCTTTGACCTGTACGTGCGGGTTACTGAATCGGGCGAGCCCGAACACCTGATCGGCTCGTACAAAGACGACACCCAGCAGGATGGCTGGTACGAGGTGTCGGCCGCCAAGCAAGGCGACGGTGTGGTGGTGACGTACATGAACATCACCGAAACCCAGCAGGCCCATCAGGTACTCGAACAGCAAACCGAGTTTCTGAACCAACTGCTGCAAACCTCGCCAATGGGCATCATTGCTTACGAGGCTGTTCGGAAAACACCCGCTCAGGCGGGTAGTACAGGCACCCGAGCCGGCGAGATTGTCGATTTCCGGTCGATCTTTTTTAACCACGCCTACGAAAAAATCTTCAACTCGACCGAAGAGGTAGTGCGTAACCACACGTTTCTGGAACGGTTTACATCGGTAGTAAACCTCCCCCTGACGGTGAACACCGAAGAGCTCTTCAATTTCTACAAGAGCGTAACGGAGCAGGGGCTTTCGTTCCGCCGGGAGCGGTTTTACCCGCACCTGAACAAGTGGCTCGATGTGTCGGGCACGAAGCTTGGCGACGGTTTTCTGCTCGTTCTGTACGACGTAACCGACCGGAAGCGGGCCGAGCTGGAACGGCAACAACAGGCCGCGCTGGTGCAACAGGCCAACCGGCAACTGAAGCGCTCCAACGACAGCCTGCAACAGTTTGCCTACATTGCCAGCCACGATTTGCAGGAGCCCCTGCGAAAAGTACATTCGTTTGGTAGCCTGCTCAAAAGCCGCTACGCCGAATCGCTGGGCGATGGTGTAGATCTGATTGCACGGATGCAGAAAGCAGCCGAGCGGATGCAGACTCTCATCAACGATCTGCTGGCGTACTCGCGCCTGTCGAACCAAACCGAGTCGTTCGAACCCGTCGATTTAAACGAGGTAATGGCCGGGATTCTGGAGGATCTGGAAGCGGTAATCACCGACAAAAAAGCCCTGGTCACGATTGATTCGTTGCCAGTAGTTCAGGGCAATCCGTCGCAACTGCGGCAGTTGTTTCAAAACCTGCTATCGAACGCGCTCAAGTTCAACAAACCCGACGAACGGCCAGAGGTAACTATCCGTTGCCAGCCTACGCCCCGCCCCCAAATTGACCCCGATGCGCTGTCTATGCTCCCGGCCGATGTCCAGAGCTTCTGGCAAATACAGGTGAGAGATAACGGCATCGGCTTCGACCAAAGTTATAAGGAGCGTATTTTTGAAGCGTTTCAGCGGCTACACGGGCCCAACAGTGCCTATGCAGGCTCAGGTATCGGGCTCGCGCTGGTGAAACGCGTAGCCGAAAACCACGGGGGCCTGATTGAGGCCCACAGCCAACCCGGCGAGGGAGCCGAGTTTACGCTCTACCTACCGCAAAGCCCGAGCGAAATCAGCAGCCTGATATAAAGGTATTGAGTGAATTTTCAGTACTGGACATTCGGACTTCAGACACTGGACATTAGACTTACTACCTTTTGATATGGAGGTCTAACGTCTAATTGTATTGGGTGATAAGGTTGTTCTCGCAAGGAACCACTGCCAGGGTCTTCGACCACTGGCAGGGTTTGGGTTGCTCACTCCCTGCCAGTGGTCGAAGACCCTGGCAGTGGTTGTACAGGACAGCCAAAAGGAGAACAACCTAATCGCTCAATACATCTGATGTCCAGCATCTAATGTCCAGTACTGAGGAGTGAATTGGCGAAATATGGCATAGTTCCGGGTTGTTAATCACTTTACCTCCCGTACCCCTCATTCGCTCATTCACCAACTCACTCATTCACTCATTGGCTTTAGCCACACCACCTTTTGTTCGGGCTGATGCTCTTGTCCCAGAATGTCGCGGTAGAGGTCGGGGCGCCGGGCCTTGCGGTACCGGAAACCACCGGCCTGCTGTAGCTTTTCGGGGGTACAGGTAGCCACAACTACCTCATCGTCGAGCTGACGGCATTCGGCCAGAATGTCGCCAAAGGGGTCCAGAATCATCGAGCATCCGTTTTTGAGTTGGTCATCGTCCATCCCGATGGGGTTAGCAAAGACCACATACACTCCGTTGTCGTAGGCGCGGGCGGGCAGCCATTTCATGAGCCAGGCCCGGCCCTTAAGCCCGTCGAACTCCAACCGAAGCGAGGTCGGGTCGTTGTGCCGGTTGGCCCAGAGGGCGGGGTCGGCAAAACCGGCACCGGGCCGGGTAGAAGGCGTCATCATGGTAACGTGGGGCATAAAAATAATATCGGCCCCAAGCAGAGCCGTGGCCCGCACATTTTCGACCACGTTGTTGTCGTAGCAAATGAGGATACCGCATTTCCAGCCGTACAGGTCAAACACCACGTATTCGTCGCCCGGCAAGAGGTGCGGGTTAATGAACGGATGCAGCTTTCGGTACTTAGCCACCAACCCGTTTTTATCCACGCAAACGTAGCCTTTGAAAAGCCGGTCCTGCTCGTCTTTCTCGAAGAACCCGGCCAGAATAGCAATGTCGTGCTCGCGCGCAATCTGAATGAGGGCCTGTGTACTATCGCCATCCGGGATCAACTCGGCCAGGTCGAGCATCTGCTCCCGCGAGAGATGCCGAGCAAAGGTGTAGCCCGTTACAGAGCATTCATGAAACGCCACTACCTGCGCGCCCTGCCGGGCCGCCTGCCCGGCCAATCGGTTGATCACGCTCAGGTTATACGCTTTATCACCACTGGCGTTTTCAAACTGCGCCGTTGCTATCTTCAAGGTCTGCATAAAGAAATGATTCAGAACGGCTAAATAAACAAAAAGCCGGGACAACCACCGCTCCGGCGGAGGGTAAGTGTCCCGGCCGATTAGCAAGCCGATCTTAAAACAAGGCTACATTTACCTTAGGGAGGGTCACGGTTTCCCACCAGTACACGCGCAGGGTCTGGAAATACTCCAGCCAATCGTCGTACTTGATGGGCTTCACCAGATACGACGAGCACCCCCGTTCGTAGGCTTCCGCAATATCGTTTCGGTCGTTGGAGTGGCTCAATAGCACCACCGGCACCTTACCCAGCGCATCGGGCATCGCCCTGATCTTTTCGAGCACATACCAGCCATCATGCCGGTTGGGCAGGTACAAGTCCAGCAACACCAGTTTGGGCGACTCCCACTCCTCCTGCTCACACTGATTCAGGTAACAAAGAGCCTCTTCTTTGGTTTTGGCCCAAACAGGCTTCACTTCGGGCAGACACTCCTGCATGGCCTTACTGATAATAAACCCATGATCGGGGTTATCTTCTACAATAAGCAGCTTCGCATTCTTGAAATTCCGACGAGACGTAAGCTCACTGGTTAATAGCGGATTCATACGTTGAATGTAAGTAAGACAAAGAGGAAAGAATAAAGGCTATAGACTTTGTATCAATTGTTAAATTAATCTATTTTGATACAGGAAAGCCTACCCCTACGTAGATAGTATCATTAAATTGACCCACCGGGATGGTTGTCAACAGTGGCCTATAGGTAAGAAATAGGCCCATAAAGCGGAGAGCCGGATTAGGGTTTTAAGCCACCAACCCGGCCCTGCACACTTCTGATTCTGATAACCCCGACTCCATGCCCGAGGAGGAAGATGCGGCTGAGTAGTAAAGCCGTTGGCGGTTGACGTTGGGGTTACCGGATAGCTCTGCTAAACGCATTCTTTACCAGAACTTACACTTACTAAACCCATTTATAGCCAAATCCTATCGATTCCGTCAGCCCCGAGTGAGGATTCGGCCCCTGGCTACTGGGTCGGTACCGGGGAGGCAAACCTTCAACAAGCAACCGGGTTAACTCCTTACACGCAACTATCTTCCCTTATGGCAAAAGTAAGTCGTCCCTTTTTGGGCCAGGTAAAGCATCTTGCCGACTATCTGGCCACCCGGCGGGAAACGATTTTGAATAGCTGGCGTACACAATGCGCTTCGGATGGCGACCTCCACAACCGCCTGAGCCTCTCGCGAGAGGAGTTCATTGATCAGGTTCCGGTTCTACTCAATGTGCTTCAAGACCGGCTTCTGGATAAACCACTCTCGGCCGACCCGACCGAAACAGCCAGCGAACACGGCTGGCACCGCTGGCAGCGCGGTTACTCCCTACAGGAACTTCTCAACGAACTCGATAAGCTGTACGAAACCCTGGCCGACGAAATTGACACCTACCTGACCCTGTACCCCGACACACCCGCCCCCGTGACGGCCCTGGCCCATCGGCAGGTGCTGGTACTTGCCCGCGAAATAAACCGGGGTAGCGTGATGTATTACGATTCCCTCCGCCAGACCAGTGCCGCCGAACGGGCCGAACAGCTCCAGTCGGCTCTGGACCAACTGAATCAGATAACCCGGGAGCGCGGGGAGCACCTCCGCCAAACCTCGCACGATTTGCGCAGTAGTTTCGGAGCTCTGTTTGGAGCGGCCAACCTGCTCACCCTGCCCAGCACCCCCTCCGAACAAACACAGTACATCGAGATTCTGAACCGGAACCTGTCGTCGATTCAGCATGTGCTGCTGCAAATGACCGACTTTGCCCGTATTGAAGCCGGGCAGGAGCAGCTTACCCTTAAACCCTTCGACGCGGCCCACTTGTTGCGCGACCTTGTCAAACAGGCCCAGCCCATGTCGGCCGAACAGCAGCTTGTCCTTCGCGCCGATGGTCCCGACAGTTTACCGGTACTGAGCGACCGGGGCAAAATACAGCGGATCATCCAGAATCTGCTCCTGAGCGCGCTACGCCACACCCAGCAAGGCTGGGTCAATGTATCGTGGGCGCTCGAAAGCGATACCCGCTGGACACTCAGCGTGCAGGATTCCGGTCCCGGCCTGACGCATGGCCCGGCCGCCCTGCTCGCCGAACAATTAAGTCCGCAGATTGAAGTACCAAGTTCGCAGCGACTAACGGAACCCGAAAAAGCGCTCAGTAAAGCCCTACCGGCCACCAAAGGCCCGGCGCGCTCCGCCCAAAAGCATAGCGAAGATATTGGCTTGTTTATCGTGAAGCAGGTATGTGAACAGCTGAAAGCGACGATGGAGATCGAGTCATCGGCCGAGGGGGGTACGCTTGTCCGCATCAGTATGCTTACGAATCAGGAGGCTCCTTCAGGGGAACGGTGAGGCTGGATGCCAACACCCCTGGCTCCACGAAGTTGCTTAAACACAGAAGCGCATTGGGCCGTTTTGTCCACTCATTCAGGGGTTGATGAAGAATGGCGTTTCCGGACGGGTGCTCACCCACGGAATTTCGGAGATGTATCTGGCTTAGGCATCAGTGTACTGCCGGGCTGTATCGGGTAGCCGCAGACTCCAGAACACTACAGCCGCTAAGCTGAGGGCGCAAAATACAAACGGGGCCTGTGGGCTTACCGACGACAACAAACTATTGACCAGCGCCGTACTGAAACTGGCCAGCCCACCCAGCGCCTGAATATTCCCAAACACCTCGCCCTGACCGCCACCGGCTTTGGTGATCTGCGACAAAATACTGCCAATCAGCCCGCTCATCACCGATACCGTCAGGGCATCGATACCGCCCACTACGTACAACATGATCTCCGACGGGCCAGTAAACGCGTACAGCACCTGCAACACAATACCCAGCAACGCCAGCCCGATTATCACCTTGCGCTTGTGCACCCGGTGGGCCAGAAACCGGAAGAAAACCACATTGGCCAGTAAGGCCAGCGCACCGAAATAGACAAAGAAAACCGCCGTTTGCCGGGTCGACATGAGCAATTGACTCTGGGTCAGGAAAGCCACAAAAAAGGTGTAGTAACCAATGCCCAGCGTGCCGAGCATGTTCAGGATAAACACCGGTTTGATACCCGGTACTTTTTCTTCCGACTCGTTAAGTTGCTGCCAGAGCGTAACCACCTTGATCGAGCTGACCATTTTCTCTTTGACCTCGTCGGGGTCGAGTTCTTCCCGTTTGGGGTTCGTTTCGCGGAAAGCCAAAGCCAGTCCCATGTTGAGAACGCCCACCGCCAACAGAAACAAGACAGTTGGCACAGGGTCGAAACGCACCGCACTGGTCGACAACAGAAACAAGCCCGCTACCATAGGCCCCACTACCGGCCCCGAGCCGACAATAAAACTCAATATTCCTGACCACCTGACCAGCTCCTGCTTGTCGGTCAGGTCGGTAATAGACGAGCGAAGCACGGCGTAAAGCCCGTTGGTGCCCCCTTTCGCTACCCGATTGGCCACGTAGGTACCCGCCTGCACATGCAACAGCAGCAACGTCGACAGAAACGACGCCAGCGTAGTAGCCAGAATCACGCGTCGCCGGCCTTTTTTGTCGGACCAGTTACCAATAGCGGGCGAAAACGCCAGTTGAATACTCAGCATCACGGCTACCCCGCCCGTCAGCATAAACGATTTGGCGGGCAGGTCGACAACGTAATCACTAATCAGTGCACCGAGGCCATTGGCGGCCGTAACATCGAGCAGGGCAATACAAAGAATAAGCAGCAGTTGGCAATTTTTGGTCATTCGCAGGCGGAGGCACCCGGTCAGAGGGCTCGTCAGAGTGAAGCAACAAAAAGAGGAAGTCTGGCAAAGGCAGGGGTAAAAACTATACCATCGAGCCGGGGGATTGGCTCATGAACCTGAGCGAACGGGCACATACGTACCGTTGCCTCACTCGACTGCCGGATGCGTGCCACTGAGCCGAAAAGCTGACGCTTACTCAGCCCCTCGTTTCGCACTTGGCAACTTCACTGTTTTGGGCATCTCATTGGCCTTCGCCAATTTTTTCGGAAAGAGTACTTTGTCACGGTACTCTACAGAGCGGGGGCAATCCGCACAATTGGAGCCTTGTTATTATGGATGTCCTGAACTGTTCGTATGATGCTAAAAACTTGGCAAATTTCCATTGGGCTAAAAACCGGCGTAACCCTTCTTCAAATTCGTAGAATTCGTCACCAATTTGCCCTTACATCTCAAAATCCTGAATGATTTCCTCATGGAGCCGGGTAATACCCATTTGGTATAACCTGATTGGGGCTCTCGTACTGCCAACAGCATAGTCAAATGCATCGGGATACTTATCACGGCATAGCCCGTTTGGGGGTATTTATGGCCAAAAACTCTTCCAGCCAAGAGCAGATTGGACATTGCACCCAACGGCCGAAAGGGGTTCATGGCGACGTTAGGCGCCTTGACGCATATGGACGGTTGGGCTGAAAAGTTCACCTTCGGGACGCGTTTCCTGTCGCCCGAAGCTCAACCCGCGCGGAGCGGACAACAACACACTTACCGCTGAAACCGAGCGCGAAGCCTGACCGGATGGTTTAGCGGGAGTGATTTTTAAACTGTGTCAGGCGGGCTTTAGTCGAAGCGATGCGGTTTGATGCGTTCTTCAAAGATACTTGTCAGGTCGTTGATGACCTCCTTCCAGTTGTAGGTTTTTGTTTCCCACT
>NZ_WELI01000025.1 GCF_009184635.1 Rudanella paleaurantiibacter | reverse complement strand
CATACTATAGTTAGCAATTACGATAACTAACCTTATCTTAAAGCCGCCTGAACCTCCTGTTTTAGTCGTTCCTGAGCAGCCTTACCCATTCGGACAAACACGGCGTTGCAGTACTTCACCCGGTCGTTTATGCGGTCATCGGTGTTTTCCTTTAACTGCCAGTCATACAGTATCTTATTGGCCGCTTTGGTGCCTATATCTTCCAGATACAGGGCTATGTTCTTATCTGTTACCTTCCATTCCCGCAGACTGGCCACCACTCTAGACACTACTGCATTTTGTAGCCAGTACTCCGGTATCTTACCGTCTTGTTTACGTTTCAGAGTGAACTTAAAGCCAGTTATCTTCTTGCGGCCCCGCGTCATTCGGGCGGTCTCATACACCGGCTCATAGTCGAACGCCAAGGCAGTACCGGCCAATTCTTCTAACGGCTCTGTCATGGTAAACCGGATTAGGTCGCGGGTGTCGGGGTACTTCATTTTTGGGTTTCCGTCCTTGTCTCGCTTGACTTTACCGCGCTTGTCCTTCTCCTCGGAGCAGTCCATAAGCTGGCGGTACTGTTCGACCGTCGGACACCATACGCCGGTGTCCCGGAAGGCGGACAGAATTTCAAAGAAGCGCATCGAGTACCAGCTTTTTAACCCCATGTAGTTGTTAAGCTGATAGGTCGAGTAGTGGGCGATCTGAATAAAGTACGGTTCTAACTGTGGGTTAAGCAGTACCGTAATGATTCCATCTTTATACCCTATGGCCCGCTCCTTCGTTGTGTCGAGCAAGTGCCGGATATACCATTCTGACCCGTCCAGGCTTTCAAATTCCCACGCTGCCGCCGTTAATTCACGCAATGACCCCTGAACCTCCTTATAGGCTGTTTCCTTCGTTATCCCGGCATCGGTGATGATGTCCACGATACGGAACTGATAGTAGGGCCGCAGCTTAAAATCATCGTCGCGTATTTGGTCAATGACGCGGGCCATAATGCGTTTAGCCGTGACGCTCATACGGCCCTGACGGGCAAACGTTACGTTCCAGTGCTGTTTAACTAAGTCCTTATGTTTCGGCTCATAGGTCAGGCCGAGCGGTAAAACCAATTGAGTACTACGCTTATCTTCCATCCTCACAAATGCCATTTAGCCCCCTTCCGTCAGGGAACAGGCCGAAGATAGACAGAAAAAACAGAGATATAAAATATTACTCGGATAAATCGGGGGCGTTTCTCGGTTTATTATCCCTGCAAGTGGGGGTATTTCTCGGTTTATTTAAGCTTCTAACTGGGGGTATTTCTCGGTTTATTCGGTTTGACTCCTTATATAAGAAATATAACTATAAAGGAAATTTCCTACTATGATAGTTGTCGGGCCGCGCGTTGCTAAAAAGGCTGTGGATAAAGTGAAATACTAATCCTGACGGATCCAGATTTGGGAAGGAAAAAAACAAAAAACAAATAAGACCGCGCGTTGCTAAAAATTTCAAAGAGGGCGGCAACTATAAATTTAGTTATCAACATTTTTTATCTACCTTCCCTATCTGTTTAGTAATTTAGAGGTATGATTTTAGTCTGTGAGAGCGAACAGGCGGAAGGGGCCACAGTATCGGCCAGCCTACCGCGCACTAACCCCCGGAGCCTGCTGCAAGTGGTCAGCCGATACCGGGAGATACTAACCAGCGTAACCCAACGAGCCGCCCAGGAGGACGCGCCCACTGTGGCCAGCTTCTTAGGGTTGAGCCTGACCAACTACTATACCAAGCGACGCGGAGAGCTACCGTTTACCTACGCCGATGTTACCCGCCTAACCCATCGGTACGGCACGGAGCAGGAGCGGGCCGACTTGCAACGGTTTTTCCAGGTCCGCGACGGGTTGTATAGCTGGCTGCAAAATTCGCCTATCCCGCTGGTTAGGTTCCGCCGGTTGTTGGGCCTGCAACACTACCGGGATTTTTCCAGACGTGGCCAGCATCCCGACACCTGGCGGTTATATGATCTGGAAAAGATAGGGCAGTTTCTGGCGCAGGTTGGGCAGGTATGACCGGGCTGCCGTTGCAGTCATACCAATCATACCACCGATACCAGTCATACCACAAGGGCCACACCCTGTACAACGGGTGCAACCCGTACAACCGGCACAACTCGTGCAACTGGTACAACTTAAGCAACCTGTTTTTTCCCCTTTTACCCCTTGCGCGGTGCGGTCTTTTTGCCCGCCGATGGCGTGCAGGCTGGCGCGTTCGTAGAAGCGAGCCGAAACGGTATTCCCTACGGTCATACCGTTCTTCGGCCCGCCCTACGGGGTTGATAATCAATTATTTGACTTACAAACTAAATCAGAACCAAACGGGAAAAAGACGTATTTAGTCTTTAACTAATTGATAAACAGCGTAATGTTTCCGTTTGGGTATCCGTGACCCATGAGCAGAACCCTAAAAAGTATTGACGTTGACCCTGACTTGTACGAGGATTTTAAGAAGCTCGCCAAGTCCTACGGTATGACCAATAAAGACCTGTTCGGGGCAATGGTGCGGTATTTCAACGCCACCAAAGCCGACCCCAGAGACCCCAAAGCTGACAATCCAACCGACGCAATTAAGGCGTTAGACAAACGGTTGATCGGCTTCATCCGGGAGCAGGAAAAGAAGATACTGCGCCCCCTGTCGGACGATGTGCAGGTACTAACCAAACTACTACAGGAGGACGTACCGAGGAAAATAGGGCAATCACAAATCCGAACAATCAGCAGTGCGATAAAGCCCGAACTCCTGACCGACCGCTTTAAAGCGGCTGTTGCGGCCATGAATACCCCCCAGCCGATTCCCCCGAAGCCTAGCAACGCAGCCCAGCCAGGTACGGCCCAGCCCGTACCACCCAAACCGGACGCAACCCGTCCCGGCAACCCTAACAGATAATAGTCGAAATGTAACGTATGGTTGTAAAAGTTAGTGGCGGGAGTGCGGGCAGTTGTGGCGGTTTGGTGAACTACTTAGAGAAGCAGGAGCGCGGCCAGTGGTTCAGTCAGGAGCGCGACGGAATGCGAGCGAGTGAGGTAACGCCCACCATTGACCAGAACAAACGGAATTTGGGCCGCGACGACGAGAAGTTTTACCAAATCATCATTGGCCCCAGCCGGGAAGAACTAAAGCACATCGGCGACGATCCGGCGAAGCTGCGCGACTATACCCGCGAGGTGATGAACGAGTACGCCCGCAATTTTGGAAAGGGGATAGAAGGGAAAGACTTGGTTTGGTTTGCCAAAATCGAGAAGGAGCGAACCCACACCCACAGCGACCGGGCCGTACAGACGGGCGAAGGATTGAAGGGAAGAAAAAAGGAGGGCGAGCAAACCCACGTCCACGTTATCGTTAGCCGGACGGAAAATCTAAGCCAGTTCAAAGCCCAGCAGCAGGCCGGACAGATGGAGCGGAAACACCCGCTTAAACTCAGTCCGGCGACGAATCACCGGGCCACCGAAAGAGGAGCCGTAAAAGGGGGATTCGACCGTACCAACTTCATCCGGGCCAGTGAGCGACAGTTTGACCAGAAATTTAGCTACGAGCGCAAGCCAACAGAAACGTTTGAGTATAGCCGCAACCAGCAACACGGCACCCAGGCCGAACGGGTAGCCGAAAAGTTAGCCGTGATTCGGGCTGAGAGCCACCGCCAGGAGCAGGAGCGAGCGGCCCAACGCCAGGCCGCAGAACGGCGAGCCGTTGAGCAGCAGAAGGCGAAAGAGCAGGGACAAAACCAGCAGCAACAATGGGCCAAAGGGGAAGAAAAAGCACAGGAGCCGCAGCAGCGACCGCAGCAGACCCCGGCCCAGCAAGAGGAACGGGCCGAAATCAAACGGCGCGGCCCCCGGCTGTAACACTTTATCCAAACAATGAAAGACGACAAAACACGCGGTTACGTGATAATTGGAGCCATTGGGCTATTATGGTTCACGTTGGCCACCACCACGCCCGCGACGTGGCACGGTGGACACCTGTTTATTTTGACCCTTGCGGCAAGCCTGTTAACGCCCTACGCCCTGGGTTTACTCGGCACGTTAGGGTTGGACCGGATTACCCGCTTTGCGCTGGATGCTATCCGCTACGGCGAGGAGCAGCATTTTAACAGCTTCGTGCTGTGGAATAAGATTTGGGTTCGCTCGCTGCCCTGGTGGTTAGCGTTCTTCTTGGTGAAGAGATACACCGGCTGGGGTAGCCTGGTGTTTATCGGTTACGCAGGGTGGGCTCTATACCGCCACTATCGCCAGAGCCGCCCGCAGACGGTGAGCATAGACCCCCAACAGGGTGGGTTTGTGTTCCAGACCGGCGACGGTCCGTTATGGGTGGCCAACCCCTACCGGGGAACGTTCATCAACGGCGGCCCCGGCAGCGGCAAAAGCAAATCACTCGTCGAGCCGATTATTCAGCAGGCCGGAGCGCAGGGCTTAACGGGATTAGTGTATGATTTCAAATTCCCCACGCTCGCCCAGGACGTAGCCGGGAGTTATGCCGACACAGACGTAACACCGTATTACGTCAACTTTACCGACGTAAGCCGCAGCCACCGAATTAACCCTGTAGCCCCCCGATTACTCCAAAATGTCAGCCAGGCCCGCGAAGCGGCCTTAACCGTCCTGAGCAACTTAGACGTAAAAGCCGCCCAGCAGCGCAGTTTCTGGATTCAGTCGGCGGAAGTGCTGTTAACGGGTAGTATCTGGTATTTGCGGAACAACCATCCGCAGTACTGTACACTGCCCCACGCGGTTTCTTTGCTGTTGGAGAGCGACCCCCGGCAACTTATCGAAGTACTACGGCAGGACGACGAAGTACGGCCCATCATTGCCAGCGTGAGCAGCGGAGCCGGGAGTGAGAACCAGTTAGCGGGCGTATTCTCGACAGTGCAAAACTACCTGTCGGCCTTAGTCAGCCCGGCCATTTACTGGGTACTGTCGGGCGACGACGTACCGTTTGACCTGAACAGCCCCGAGAAGCCCGCTATTTTGACCGTAGGCAACGACCCAACCCTAACCGCTACGTTTTCCCCGCTTATCTCCTTAATCGTCTCTACGGCCATAAAACGGATGAATAAACCCGGCCAGCGGCCCAGCGTGGTTATTCTGGATGAAGCCCCCACGCTGTTTATTCCCAACTTCCAGCAGCTACCCGCTACCGGCCGCAGCAACCAGATAGCGACGGTTTACGCGGTTCAGGACATTTCCCAAATGGTGGGAGCCTTTGGCCGGGAGACGAGCGAAATGATTTTAGGGTCGTTATCAAACCAGTTCTTTGGCCGCTCGACCACGCCGGAAGTGGCCGAACGGGTTAGCCGTATGTTTGGCCGTTATGACCGGGAGTACACTGGGCGCAGCGTGAGCCAGAGCGACAGCGGCACCAGCTACAGCCAGAGCCGCAACGTACAGCAGCGCGACCGTTTGGAAGCACAGGCCGTTATGCGCTTTGAACAGGGCGAGTTTGCGGGTATCTTGGCCGAAGGGAGCCACGCCGAGTTTAGACGCTACTTTGTAGCCCCCCACAGCCAGGCGCAGCCCCTGAAATCATTTCAACAAGCCAGCGAAGCCGACACGCGCCAGCAGTTCAGCCGCATTAAAGACCAGGTAAACGGAATACTGGCCAGCAGCCAGGCGCAGGAGGCCCCCGCCGATGCACCCCGCAGCGGAGAGCAGGCCGAGCGCCGGACATCCACCGCCCAGACAGGCAGACCAACCGCAGCCCCCAGCGTGAAGCCCGCCCCCGCTCAGGAGCCGCCAAGAGCGACGCAGCCGACTACAGCCCCGCCAGAGCCAGAGGACTGGCAAAACTTTATGTAAAACAAAACAGATTTGGCAGTCAATGACTGCCAAATCTGTTTTAGCCCGTCAGGCTACTCCAGCAAAACCAAACAATCTTTGGAGAGCCGCCCCCATCGAGGGCCGGACATGGCCAGGAGCCGGGCCAGATCGGGCGCGAACCCGGCCCACAGCTCGCCAAAATTGGCCTCAGCCACCAAACATTATTCTGTTTAGGCCAAACGACGGATTTTGTACGATTCGGTAAAGGAGGGGTAAAACGGAAAAGTACAAGGCCGCAGGGTTCACTGGCAACAACAAAACGTAGTACTTTACCGAGAATGGTTTTATAAACAATCTTATGTTAAGAAAATAAATCGGGAAACAGAGCCGCCCCGCCAGCACCCAAAAACCCCGAAAAATGCAACGAGTATAGAAGCGTAAAACAAAACCGGGGTTTTGTTAGCAGTTGCGACCAACGAGGAAAAAGGCGTAGTTTACAGCCATAACAAAACGTCGTACTTTACTGCAATGGCTACCCAAGACGACACAACAAAACCGGAATTAAGTTTTACAGCGGTTGACGTGGCCGCAGCAGAGCCGGAGCCAGAGGGGAAAAAGGGAAAAGGAGGCAGGCCCCGACGCGCCCCAGACGTGGGTTTGTGGACAGTACGCGGGGTTGAACTTGAAACCCGTACTGCCATCGAGAAGGCCGCGCAGCGCAGCGGTAAGACGATAGGTCAGTACGTAAACGAAGATTTACGCCAGTACGCCCAGGAGCAAATAAAGAAAGGCAGTCAGCCCCCCATGCGTCAAGAAGATATACGCACCGAGCTAGACGACATTAAAGGCATGATTACCAAACTTGCTGAGCGGATGCCAGCGCAGGAGAAGCGGGGATTTTTTCAAAAAATCTTTGGATGACGCTTTATATGGAATATCCCAGCAAAGCCTATAATGTGAAGATCGTTAGAGAGCCTGGCAAAGACCCACTAACAGGAATCTATTACGAGAAGGAGGAGCAGAGTTTTATAATCGAAGCTCCTAACCTTTTAGCTGCATACCTCAAATCACAAAAAGCCGACACTATTGTTTTTCGCGGCCAGTTACGACGAACATACATAGATGGCAAAGAATATTTTGACGAAAGATATTAGGGGTAATCTTTGACTTTATCAAAAATGCGCCCTTAATTTGAATACTATAATTAGCAAAAAGGCCGTAGAGCGTATGCAAACATCACTTTTTGACCTCGTATCAATAGTTGAGGAAGCACCCAGCAAGGTGAAAAAATCCAGACTGTCAAAAGGGGCCAGAGATGCAACAAGTAGATACACATCACTAAAGAACCAACTCGATGCTGATAAAATCTCTAATGGTAATTGGGGTGTGGTTGACACGACAAAGGTTTCTGATGAACCTACGAACGCGACATTTATAGACTTGTTTTCAGGAGCGGGCGGTATGTCTGTTGGCGTGAGGTCTGCCGGATTTAAGAAGGTCGCCAGCGTTGAGATAGACAAAGACGCATCAAATACAATCCGCAAAAATTTTCCTGAAAGTATACACTTTGAAACCCCTATTGAAGAGCTAACCGAGAGCGTATTAGAGGAAAAGTTAGGCGGAACAAAAGTAAACGTAATCTTTGGGGGACCTCCTTGTCAGGGTTTTTCTGTTGCAGGTTTAAGAAATCCCAACGATCCGAGGAACAAGCTATTTCGGGAGTATATACGCTTCGTAAAGCATTTTCAACCTGAGTTTGTGGTAATGGAAAACGTACCCGGTATTCTTACTATGGAGGGGGGAACCGTTTACCGTGAGATAATCAAACAGTTTGCCGAAGCCGGATATCCAAATATGACCGCTCGAATATTAGAAGCGGCAACCTTCGGCGTACCACAGCTTAGAACAAGAGCCATATTCGTAGGTAATCGGCTTGGGTTAGAAAATCCTTATCCCAAAGAAATATTCTCAAAAGAGAGTTACAAGTCAATAGAAAGTGCTATTGATGATTTAAAATTAGTCCCTCGCAATCCTGCAATTAACCACGAATGGACGAAGCATTCTGAAGAGTTCGAGCAGCGTATTGCAAATGTTCCACATGGTGGATCTCTCTACGAGACTTTCAGAGACGCTTTTAAACGCCAATACAAGGGCGTTCCAAGTATGGCCGTGAAGGAAAATCACGGTGGTTGTCATATTCATTATGAATTAAATAGGGTGCTATCTGCGCGCGAGATGGCCAGGCTACAAACCTTTCCTGATGATTTTGTCTTTAGTGGCACATTTAAGAGGGCGTATTGGCAGATTGGTAATGCCGTTCCTTGCTTAATGGCCAAGCATATAGCATTAGCAGTGAAGGCCAAACTCTTAACGTATAATACATAACAAAGGGCGGGTTAAAACCCGCCCTTTGTTATGTATTATACGTTAAGAGTTCAGCACCCTATTTAGTTCGTCCTTCCACCTTTCCAAATCATACCACGGGCAGCCAACACAACCGTTTTCATCGTGTTTGTCAGCCCCTTGCCAATAAGCGTTACCCTCATAGAACCACGTTATATCCATAAAGTCCCCCCGTATATTCTCCTTGACGCATCGGTCACAATATCTTGACTTCCACATATTTGTTTGATTGCTCAGAAGTTGGAATTTATGTCTTATTTGACTTTCTGGCATATCGTCCGGGTTATCGGATTCGGGTTGTCCCCATCTCTGAGAGGGGAATTTGTGGTCTATTATTAATTCTTTTGATGAACGTCTAACACCAAAACAAACTTCTTTAAATTTTAATATTGACTTGGTTCTCTCTTTGAACCTGTCAGACATTGGTTTTCGTAGCTCATTGCCGTGTTCAAATCGTGCTTCAAATGCAGGCAACATGATTAGTATATCATGCATAGCACGGCCACCACAATGTTTACATTCCCGACGCTGAGAGCCTATAACATAACCCATCGTCTTTAATGCTTTTAGACGGGCTGCGGGCTGTGGATTCACTTCTGGAACGGGACCGTGAACACGACATTCCCATTCACCAGAATATAACGCGTTAAGCACTTTATAAGTCTGGCTTTCCTTATCAGCCCACTGTGAATCACTCTCGGCAATCCACTTACTACGATTAATCGGGTTTAAGTTCTCGTAGAATGTTGGTATTCTCTCAGAAATTTCTTCATCTGACATTACTATTCCTTGTCTTTCAAGGTATTTAGGAATAGCCCCTTCCCAAACTATATCATCGTAAATGAACACGACCGACTTAAATACATCGTTAGTTTTTTCAGCCGTAAACTCACCGGTGATTAGAATTTTATCGTTTGTAATAGGGTCATTTGGTTGCATATGTGGAGCATACGTTATTTATATATGAATATGCTCCTACTCCGGCATTCGGCTAAATAGAACAGGGAGAGAGACGTTTAATGCTTGGGAAATTTTATGTATGTTTTCAAGGGTTACGTTTTTCTCGCCCCTCTCAATCATACCTATGTATGTCCTATGCAAACCCGCCTTCTCCGCAAGTTCTTCTTGGGATAGTTTTTGCTCTTTTCTTAGAGCTTTAACGACCAGTCCAAATTTTACACGTAGGCTCAAGTAATTGACATACTATAGATAGCACAAAAGTATGTCCCTCATTATCTTGCATCTACATACTATAGTTAGCAATTACGATAACTAACCTTATCTTAAAGCCGCCTGAACCTCCTGTTTTAGTCGTTCCTGAGCAGCCTTACCCATTCGGACAAACACGGCGTTGCAGTACTTCACCCGGTCGTTTATGCGGTCATCGGTGTTTTCCTTTAACTGCCAGTCATACAGTATCTTATTGGCCGCTTTGGTGCCTATATCTTCCAGATACAGGGCTATGTTCTTATCTGTTACCTTCCATTCCCGCAGACTGGCCACCACTCTAGACACTACTGCATTTTGTAGCCAGTACTCCGGTATCTTACCGTCTTGTTTACGTTTCAGAGTGAACTTAAAGCCAGTTATCTTCTTGCGGCCCCGCGTCATTCGGGCGGTCTCATACACCGGCTCATAGTCGAACGCCAAGGCAGTACCGGCCAATTCTTCTAACGGCTCTGTCATGGTAAACCGGATTAGGTCGCGGGTGTCGGGGTACTTCATTTTTGGGTTTCCGTCCTTGTCTCGCTTGACTTTACCGCGC
>NZ_WELI01000024.1 GCF_009184635.1 Rudanella paleaurantiibacter | reverse complement strand
GTTGGTCGAATACAACACGGAACGCCCTCACCAGGCCTTGAGGTTCATGACACCTGTCGAGTACCGACAGGCGGCTTAAACTCCAGTGCAAACTGGCTCACGAAAGGGGGCAAAGACACCTATATTCCGACAAGCGGGCAGACTGCCGTGCTGGTTGCCTGATCTGGTCGAAAAACTCCCACCAGTGTTTAGTAAAATACTCGTTCATGAACGAAACCCGTTCATCAGGCGTCAGGCGCTGAAACTTCGCCCGGTCGAGTTGGGCAAACAGTGGAGAAACGTTGAAGAGAAGAAGGATGAATAACGTCCAGCGGGCCAGCATGGGGAGATAATCGTCGGTAGAGTTGGGGCGAGGTAATTACTTAAGTAAACTTGTCGTAAATATATGTGAGGAGATTCGTATAAATTGAGATATTTTTATAAGCCTTTGACTTACTCTTTTGTGCTTGATGAATTTATAGGTAACGTTGTTAACACCCTCCTGATGATGTTTTATATAATGGGTAAATTCACATATTGGGTCATTCTATAAATGATTCCGCCGTTGGACTAACTTCGATGTTTGGCAATAACTCTACGAAGCCTTAGCCGGACTTAGACTTGTACTTCTCCAATTTAGTCTTTATGGTAATCGGCCTTGTTAGCCGGATTAACCTGCTCATACCACCGTTTCATCTTGGTTTCTGCTAAAGCTCCTATGCACCTTGATGGCACGTTGGTTGCGCTCAGTGACCCAAAGATTAACTTGCTGGTCCAGCTCTTCCAAGCTGCCAATGCGCCAGTTGAGACATTAGCGAGCCAAAGCCGAAAACTCAATGGCTCCAGCCACCTGGCTCGGCCATATTTAGCCACGAACCATGTTTGGGCGTGTACTGAAACGACAACTTATGGTTCAGCGCCCGCGCTTGAGCCAGAGGTATGTGTTTATAGAACGACCCATACTTGTGGGTGTTGAGGTTGTCCTGCACCAACTCAATCCGCTCGGCTTTAGCATAGTAGATTTGAATCAAATCCTGTATGAACTGGGCATAGTCGGCTTTCGTGCTCTGTTGACGGACCTGTACATAACGCTGGCCCGTGTCCAGGTCGTATGCCAGCAACACCACACAGGTGCCTTTACGCTTGTACTCATTGTCTTCCGGGACTCCCCGGTCAGGTTTGTGAGGCAAGGCAGTAACCACCTCGTCGAGTAATTGGCAGGGGCGTTCGTCGAAGCACAGGCGTACTTGCCCTGGCTTAGCCAGTTGTTCATAAACGGCCAACACATCTTCCAATTTGGCTAAATACTCTCCATCTAGCTGGCCGCTGCACCACTGCTTTCTGAGCCAGGATTTGAGTCAACTTTTTTTAAGGCTGACCGCACCGACTCATCATCGATGTGGATGTCAAGCTGCACTAACCGCTCATTGATAAGTGCTGCTGTCCAGCGAGTGCGTCCATCAGGTGCTTCACTGCAGGCAATCTGTGTAATCTGGGTTTCTACCTGTTGGGTAACCTTGCGAGGTTGTCTAGGTCGGGCTTTCTCGTTGATGGCTTGTTCTAAGCTTTCCTCCCGGCACCGTTTGCGTAGGTTGTAAACCATCGCCACACTGATACCCAGTAAGGCACTAATCTGATCTGGGGGTGGCCCTGATGCGAAAACTGCAAGGCTCTGACCCGGTTGAGCTTGCGCACCGAATCCTTACCTTTACTGACTAACTGATAAAGCGTTGCCTGATAAACTTCTGACAAGACAAACGGTATGGTGATTTGGCCCATGCCACAAATCTAACCACAGCTGCTCTAATCTCTTCTTTGGAAGAGTACCAGTTCCTATTGTTATGAACTTTATCAGTTGGTCACTAATCAGGTGCAAAATCAATCTTACATAAATATATAATTCAAACTTACTTTTTTGTAATCGCCTAACAGATAGATATTTAGCGCGTCGTTGAGTCGAATGAGTATTAACCAGCATCTAAATCGTTACAATTAGCACCACCGTTTACTTTCTGATTATGACCCGTATTTGTACTCTTCTACTTTTGTTTTGCTGTCTGCTTCACCTGCAGGCGTACTCTCAAAAATGGTTCTACGCCAACTTTACTATGGGCAACAACCCTATGGAGGCAACCACGCTGCAAGTCAACCAGGGCCAGACTTATACTTTACAATCCACCACCACCTATATCTGCCAATACATAAACTATAACTGGCGGGTCGCACCTTCGACGGACGTAACCCTCAGCAGTACCAATATAGCCCAGCCTACTATTCGCTTTGACCGGCCTGGTACTTACTATATGTGGTTTTCTGCGTATACCTATTCCCAATCAGTCAATTTCATTTGTGACCTGATGAACGATCAGGATGAAGTGTTTAAAACCATTAAAGTTGCCTATAACCAGCCGGTAGCCGAGTTTAGAACAAATGGAACCATCGTCACTAACACTGCCGTACCGATGGGCACCGATGTTGCTTTTACGGACGCCAGCAGCAATTTTCCCACCGAATGGGGCTGGGGTATCAGTCCCGCTACGGGCTGGAGCTTCGTGAACAGTAGCAATTCTTCCCAAAGCCCTGTCGTACGCTTTACCACTCCAGGGGTTTATACAGTATCTCTGACCGCAACCAACCCGGCGGGCACCAATACCCGAACAAAAGTCAATCACATCACAGTTACCGGAACCCCACCAGTAGCCGCCTTCAGCGCCAACGGTAACTCGGGCAACCAGTTGGCAATTGGGCAGAACACTACCGTCAACTTCACCGATGCCAGCACCAACAGCCCCACCATCTGGTCCTGGAATATTACCCCTGCCTCTGGCTGGTATTTTTCCTCGGGCAGTAGTACATCCCAAAACCCATCCGTTAGCTTTAGCACCCCCGGTTACTATACAGTGGCTTTAACGGCAAGTAATGCCTATGGCAGTAATACCGTTACCAAGTCTAATTTAATCGCTACTTACCCTCCCCCGCCAGTTGTATCTTCGTATCCGGCTTACTGTCAGGGAGCCCCATCCAGCCCCTTAGTGGCTTCCGGCACCAATCTGCGCTGGTATACCGTAGCCAGCGGTGGAACAGGGTCAACCGTAGCTCCCACTCCGTCTACCAACAGTGTAGGGACAACTACTTACTACGTCTCTCAACTTGTTAATGGGCTAGAAAGTAACCGTACCCGCATTGATGTTACGGTGAATGCCATACCGAACGCACCGACCGTTACCAGTTCTCTTTCTTTTTGTCAGGGAGCGACGATTGATCCCCTGACGGCTATAGGCGCAAGTGGAAGCAGCCTACGGTGGTATACTACCCCTACCGGTGGAAGTGGCTCGACGGTGGCCCCTACCCCATCAACGGGTAGCCTGGGCTCCACCACGTACTACGTATCCCAGGTGCTCAATGGCTGTGAGAGTTCTCGCTCTGCCATTACAGCAACCATCTCGAACCAACTGCCCCTGCCAACAGTTAGCATTAGCGGTAGTCTTTCCTTTTGCACGGGTACTGGCACAGGCCTGACGGCCATCTCCAACATGTCAGGAGTCAAGTACAGATGGATGACTGGGCTTATTACGCCTTCTGTCACGGCCACGACGGCTGGTATCTTCTCTGTAACCGGGACCGCCCCTTCGGGTTGTACCGCCAGTAGTTCTGTAACTGTAACTAGTTTCCAAACGCCTTCGGTCTCCATCGCAACCAGCCAGGAACCGGGTAGCACTACCCTGACGGCGACATCGACTTCTCCAAACATTACCTACAGTTGGAATACCGGGGCGACCACGCCATCCATTACGGTCACAGCCTCCGGCCCCTATTCGGTGACGGGCACCGCCCCGAATAGCTGCACGGTGACCAGCACGACAAGCGTGACCATCACGTCCCTGACTGTCGCTATTAGCGGTAATCTCAGTGTCTGCACCGGCGGCAGCACTATCCTGACAGCCACCTCCAACGCCATTAACCCCAGCTACCGCTGGAGTACAGGAGAGACCACATCCGCTCTCACCGTCTCGCCAACGGCTACCTCCGCTTACGCCGTTACCGTAACCAGTGGACCCGCGAGGGCTGTCGCTTCGACCAGCGTCTTGTTTTTCACCAGACCCGTGTTGAGTCTAAGTACCCTAAGCAGTAGCACTGCCCCGGGCTCGGCCACCCTGTCAGTGAGCAGTTCGCAACTGCTAAGTCGGTTAGACTGGCTCAAAGACGGTACTACGGTATCATCATCACCCTACAGTCTGACTACCCTGATTGCTACTGTCGGGGGAGGAAACGGACAAGGTAGCGGGGCGAATCAATTCAATTTCCCGTATGACATCTTTGTCGATGGTGGAGGAAACGTACTGGTAGCCGACCGTAATAACCATCGCATCCAGAAGTGGGCACCGGGGGCAACGACCGGCGTAACGGTGGCCGGGGGCAATGGAGCTGGTGCTGGCGCCAATCAACTCGCTTCGCCTTTGGATATCTTTATCGATGCGTCAGGCAATCTGTATATCGCCGATCAGGATAATCACCGTATCCAGAAGTGGGCGCCGGGGGCAACCAGCGGGGTAACTGTGGCCGGAGGTAATGGAGCTGGCAGCGCAGCCAATCAACTCTCTTCTCCCTCTGGTGTGTTTGTCGATGCCGAAGGCAACGTCTTTGTGGCTGATGTACGGAATAACCGCGTACAGCGCTGGGCACCAGGCGCTACAATAGGTATGACTGTGGCTGGCGGAAATGGAGCAGGTAGCGGAGCTAATCAACTCAACGGAGCAGCCGCTGTCTTTGTCGATGGTAGCGGGAATATCTTTGTGGTTGATGCTGGTAACCACCGTATTCAACGCTGGGCCATAGGCGCTACAGTAGGTGTGACTGTGGCCGGAGGTAATGGAGCTGGCAGCGCAGCCAATCAACTTAACCAACCCCTGGGCGTTTTTGTCGATAAGCGGGGCAATGTTCTGGTGGCTGACCATTTTAACTATCGAATTCAGCGCTGGGCACCGGGAGGCTCTTCTGGCGAAACGGTGGCCGGAGGTAATGGGGTGGGCAGCGGAGTAACTCAACTAAACTTGCCAACAGGTGTGGTTGTCGATGATGACGGCAATGTCTTTGTGGTAGACCACGCCAATCACCGTATACAACGGTGGACCACCCGAGACCTTATCATCCGCAACACGTTTGTGCCTACCCAGGAAGGCCAATATCAGGCACGCGGGCAGTCTGCCAACGGCTGCCTGGCAACCAGCAATAGTGTATTCATCGGTCAGCCCATTAGCGTATCGATTAGTGGTAGCCTGAGCATTTGTGCAGGAACCAGTACGACCCTGACGGCTTCTTCCAATAGCCCAAGTGTTACCTTCCGCTGGAGCAATGGAGCGACGACGGCTGCTAATGTCATTTTGCCGACCACCACCACCACTTATTCGGTAACCGCAACTAACCCGGGGGGCCAAGCTATTACTTCGGTTACCATACAAGTAGGGCAAGTGCCCGTATTAAGTTTGAGTAACCTGAGCAATAGCAGTACGCCAGGTTCAGCCACCTTGTCGGTGAACAGTTCGCTCCCGCTGAGCCGTCTTGACTGGCTACGGGATGGTACGGTCGTGTCTTCGGCACCGTACAGCCTTACTGCTTCGGGGACGGGGGCTACTGTTGCCGGTGGCAATGGTCAGGGCAGCGCGGCTAATCAGTTTTTTAAGCCCGTTGCCGTATGGAGCGACTCACAAGGTAATTTGCTGGTTGCCGATCAACTTAACTTCCGCGTACAGCGCTGGGCACCTGGTGCAACCTCAGGCGTTACCGTCGCGGGTGGTAATGGGCTGGGTAGCGCGGCCAATCAGTTGAGGCCGTCCGCTGTCTTTGTGGATGCGCAAAATAATCTGTACGTAGCGGATGATTATAACCACCGAGTGCAGTGGTGGCCATCGGGCGGTACAGCCGGGATCACCGTCGCGGGCGGCAATGGGTTAGGTAGTGCAGCCAATCAACTGAACAACCCCCGAGGCCTTTATGTCGATGGGCAGGGGAATGTCTTTGTTTCCGATGCTAACAACCACCGTATTCAGCGGTGGGCACCGGGCGCTACGGCTGGTGTCACCATTGCTGGGGGGAATGGTCAGGGTAGCGCGGCAAATCAACTGAACTACCCCTGGGGTGTTTATGTAAATGGGCAGGGTAACCTCTACGTGTCTGACCAAAACAACTTCCGTGTGCAACGCTGGGCTCCCGGTGCAACGAGTGGTACCACCGTTGCGGGAGGCAACGGACAGGGATTAGGACCGGCTAATCTGAATGGGCCATCGGGGCTTTTTGTCGACAATGGAGGTACTATCACTGTCAGCGATTATACCAATAACCGCATTCAGCGCTGGGCTCCCGGTGCAACGATAGGAGTGACCGTTGCCGGTGGGGATACTTATGGTAGCGCAGCCAATCAGTTGGCTGGTCCCTGGGGTGTCTATGTGAACGGGCAAGGGGCGATTTTTGTCGCTGACCGGGACAATAATCGCGTTCAGCGCTGGGAGATTCCCGTTGAACTCACCACCAGCAACACGTACGTACCCACCCAGGAAGGTTCCTATCAGGCCAGTGGTCAATTGGCCAACGGCTGCCAGGCAACCAGCAATATCCTGACTATTGGTCAGCCAATCAGCGTAAGTATCAGTGGTAATACCTCGCTTTGCAACGGGGCAAGCACCACGCTAACAGCAACGGCTAACGTTACAGGCGCGACCTTCCGCTGGAATACGGGGGTGACTTCGGCCACCATCCTGGCTAGTGCGAGCGATGTTTACTCCGTAACGGCTACCGCTCCGGGCGGTGCTACGGCCACGCAAACGGTCACGGTTTTTACACAGCCACAAATCACCGCCCAGCCGCCAGCCAGCCTCACGCTTTGTGCTGGGGGCCCCTTAAGCGTGTCAGTTGGGGTCAGTGGAACAGCGGTGGCCTACCAGTGGTATAAGGGCTCGCTGAGCTCGCCCCTGGGTAGTCAAACCTCGGCGGTGCTGAGCCTGACTACGCTGACTTCGGCTGATGCGGGAACTTACTTCTGTGTAATAAGCACTCCTTGTGGTAACTTAACCTCCCAGACGCTTCAGCTGAGCGTGGGCCAGGGACCGCTCACCTCTGTCAAAACCGGGTCCTGGAACGACCCAATGGTTTGGTCGTGTAATCGGGTGCCCACTGTGACTGACATAGTCATCCTTCGGCACCCGGTAAGCCTTCCTGCTAGTTATCAGGCCCAGGTACAAAGAATTGTCTATGAGATAGGCGGAAGCACTATATTGGCGACGGGGGCTAAGGTATCTTTCCAACCTTGACCCACTCTCTACCTGCCAGCAGCGGGGCGATGTACCCAATCAGTTCCGATACATCGGCCGGCGACAGGGCCCGCCAGATAGCCCGATCTTTGAACTTAGTCACCCGCGCCCATTGCTGCCGCACCACAAAGCTCTGCTCATCGAGCATCTGTACCTGACTGTGCAGCGTATTGAGCAGGTCGGCGCGGAGGGCCAGCGTTTCGGCATCGTGATCGTCGTGGTCGAGGGCCTGCGCCAGCCGGAGCCGGGCGGCAAAAATCTGTTCGTTTACGCTCGGTCCAACGGGCGTATCGACCTCCTGTGGGTTCTGAGCGAAATAGGCAAAGTTGTCGCAGAAGTCGAAAATCTGGAAAAACTCTTCATCCTGCCCCTGCCCAAACAAATCGGGGCGGGGGCGCGTGCCCCGGCCGATCATCTGCCAGAACTTGGCCTTCGACTGTACGCGCTTGAAAAACACCAGATTCACAATTTCGGGAATATCGATACCGGTATCGAGCATAACCACCGAAACGGCAATCTGAAACGTGGTTTTGTGTTCATCGCCAAAGGCCTTAATCAGCCCTTCGGCATCGTCGCCGAGTGAGTTGTCGATCAGTTGGCAGAACGTACCTGTGTTGTTGGGAAACAGCACATTGAACCCTTCCACAATTTTTTTGGGGTGCTCGTGTCGGCGGGCAAAGATGATGGTCTTGCCGAGCTTGTCGCCCCCTTCAATTTTGAGGCCCCGCTCCATCAGAAACAAGAGCACCTTGTCGATGGTGTCGATGTTGATGAGCCAGTCGTTCAGAGCCCCGGTGTCGATTCCGTCGGGCACCTCCTCGCTTCCGTCGTCAAAGGTTTGTTCGTACTCGGCTTTTTCGTCATCGGTCAGGTCGTCATAGCGGATACCCTGACGCGGAAACTTGAGCGGCACCGCCACCCCCCGGTAAGGCCGCAGGTTACGGTCATTAACGGCTTTATCGAGCGGATAGCTGTAGGTAGGCGCCTGCTGGGGGAGGTCGAAAAAGCCGAACGTATCGCGGTCGGTTTCTTCTTTGGGGGTGGCCGTGAGGCCTACAATGAGGGCGTCGAAATACTCGAAGATGGCCCCGTACTTTTTGTAAATACTGCGGTGGGCCTCGTCGATCACGATCAGATCGAAATAGCCCGGCCCAAACGTGCGAACCTCCTTACCTGGCCCTTCCCACTCGGTATCAATGCGGTTCAGAATGGTCTGGTAGGTGGAGAATATGATCCGGGCCGAGGGCTCCCAGGGGTCTTTATTCAGGTTGAGGCCTGTCAGGTGGGGTACGTATTTGCCAAAGTTAGAGCAGGCCTGACTTACCAGTGCCTTGCGGTCGGCCAGAAACAACACCCGCTTTACCCAGTTGGTGCGGGACATCACATCCACCAAAGCCGCAGCCGTTCGGGTTTTGCCGGTTCCGGTGGCCATTACGAGCAGGGCTTTCCGGTAGTTCTGGGCAAAATGCTCACCCACGGCAGCAATGGCGGCCGTTTGGTAATAGCGGTCGGCAATGTCGAGCTTCACCTTCTCGGTCTGAAAAGGTTGGCGGTTGCGCTGCCGGTCTAGCAGGAGTGTCAGCTCGTCGACTTTGTGGAAACCGGCCACCTGGCGGGCCGGGGCCACCGAATCAAAAAATTGGGTGCGGTAGCCGTTGGTGTAGTAGATGAGGGGTCGGCGGCTGTAGCGCTTCTTTAAAGCGTCGGCGTACCGGATGGCCTGCTGTCGCCCTTCGCCTTCGTCGCGGCTGGTGCGTTTGGCCTCAATCACAGCAAGGGGCAGGCTGTCGGCTCCCCAAAGGACATAATCGGCCCTGCCGGCAGAGCCATCGGTCAGCGTGAGCGGTTCCTCTACGGTCAGGTAGGGCATACCGCTTTCCTTATTTACCCCGCTTCTCCAACCCGCTTCGCGTAGGAGTTTGTCGATGTACAACTCGCGCGTTTGGGCTTCGGTAAAAGCACCCGTATAGTTTATAAGGGTGGCCGAACGGCTCTCCAGTTGGGCGCGCATCTGGTACAGTTCGGCTTCCTGCTGCTGTAACTGCTGTTGCCGGAGGTCGGCGAGCAGGGTTTGTTCGCGAAGTTTGGCCTGCTGTTCGGCTTCCTCCTCCGGGTCAGATACAGGGCTTTGGTCGGGAGCCGGGTTTTGTCGAAAGGCTCTACTACCACAAGGCCGTCCTCTATTTCGTCGGCAAAAAATAGCTTGATCGTCCAGGACGTGATACCATACAGGGCTTTCAGCGCCAGCAGCGATTCGATTGGGAAAACGTAGGCCGGTAACCATACCTAGCATCATGGGGGTGTACTAGTAGGCTTATAGCTTGGTAAACGGAAACTGCCTGTTGTTGCGAGTAAAGTAAGGCCTCAGTGTTTTGGGGGATACTCGCACCTGATCCAAATCCGGTAAGGCTCCTGTTACATCCTGCCCCCAAGCAGGTTCGGTCGTAAAGGCTATGTAGTCGCTTCCGGTTCTGGAAAGCAACACCAGCAGTCCCCGCTTGTTGCCGTCGTAGGGGCCACAGCGCAGAGTAAACAGGTGGTCTGTCCGGTGATCATTGTTGAGGTCCCGACGGCCCGAAAATAGCACGTCAATGAGGTCGTGTTTGTCGGGCCGAAGCATTTTGACCAACGGCCAGGCAATCCGGCTGGCTACGGTGAGCAGCACGCCCTGCCTGTGCAGCGTATCGCGCACAATAGGCACGAAGTAGGCAAGGGTGGGGGTGGGGGGGCGTTCTGCCTGACCCGGTATGACTGTTCTTCAAGCAGCGTAGTTGAATCAGAGAGAGTCGTCTGGCTGGTACCTGTTGCCTCTGTCTGAGAAATTAGCTCATTGATCTCTGAGTCAGCCGTAGAGGGAGACTGTTTGGGCAACTCATCAGCCAACAACAAAGCGCATTCATAAGCGGGAAAACGTCAGTTACGGTCATGTTGTAATGATCATTTTGGAACTTTAAAATCCTATCCTTAGGAGGCTACCCAGTCCATATAGCAACCGTGCCCCACTGCTGTACAGGACCCGTTGTGCAGTACCAACATAGTTTATCGGTATGGTAACGGCATGATTGAGCGTAACCGGGTCTGTGCTGATTGGCACCCGATTACACGACCAAACAGTCGGGTCTGACCATAGCCCGTCCTTGACCGTGAACATGACCGTGCAGTTGCCAATCAGCACCGCGACGTAAGCTGTGCCGCTTAACGTACCCGGCCCACATGAATTCTGCACCGAACTTAGTGTATATGTGGTGCTGGATGCGGGCGTTACGGTACAAATAAAGGGTGACGTAGCGATGCCGGAAAAGACAATGGGGCTACTCCCGACCACTGTAAGTGACCAGGGAGGCACACCCGTTAACGCAATAGTAAGGCTGGCGGGTTGCCCGGACGAAACCGTCTGGGAGCCGCTCAACGAAGCCACGGCAGCCTGCCCAATCACCGCTTTTGTCAGCCGATTACCGGCAGCATCGTAGGTGAAGTTGGTTTGGGCAAATACTTGTCCAAAACCAATTAACCACGTTATCAAAATTGTTATGACTTTCATCGCAAAATAGGAGTAGAGATATAATCTGTATCGGCTGTTGGAGCAAAATCACTTGCTTTCATTTGCTTATTATAATCTGGTTTATCAGCAGTCTGGTGAGGGTCTATAATGGTAGGATTCAAAAAATCTATCATTGGCCCTACGATACGTAAAACTTTTAGAAGATTAACGTATGGTCTAAGAGTGTTACCTGCTCCCCTGGTTGCAGCTCCCTCTAAAATCATTTTATCCCTAATTTGATCGACTGCCATATCTGCTGGTGCTCCCATTAATTTAGCCTTAATCTGAGAAGCTCCATTACTATTTTCAACTCGTTTATTTAGGTTAGTATCATCATCGTGCATTTCATCATTGTACAGATGCACAAAGGCTCCACTAATAGCTCCGTTTGCAAACTTGCCTCCACCGATCATAGATGTAGTGCCGCCAAGAACAGCTGCCATGCCTGTTCGGACTGATATCGCCCCAAACGAACTACCATCTGGTCCGGCGGCTTTAATTAATGTTCCACCGGCACTAGATACTGCACCAACCGCAGCCCCTTCCCAGAAGTTGCCGCCTTGTACTTCCGCCATTGTGCCCTGAACAGTAGCATGACCAACAACTTTTACACCTATACTTTCTGCTGCATTTAGGTTTTTTGCTGCCGCAGCATCACCTACAGCACTGGTTAAGTATGCAGTTGCAGCTCCGTATATTGCCCCTTTTGTACCTGCTTTAGTTGCATCATTGAAACTACCTCCTGACCATGCTGAGCCTAGAAAACCACTGGTGAATCCTGATGCTGCCCCTGAGGCCGCCGGGCCAGCCGGGGCTGTTAATACGCCAACAACAATGGCAGCTCCTGTTGTTAAAACGGGCCGCCAATGATCCCGAATTACATCGGGCATTACCTTACTATCAAGCACTTTGGCAACAACTTTAGCCGATTCATAGGCTGCTTTAAGATTGAGTTTATTAATCGGGTTTGCCAAAGCGACCTTAACAGCCACATCAGTAACTTTGTTGACGACTTTTGTGATTGCTCGAAATACTTTCTTTAGTTTGAAATACCCACTCGGATCAGTATAAGTTAGTGGGTTATTGTTGACATAGGAATACCGATTATACGCCTGTAGATCCAGTGGATTGTCTACAAAAGGATCGGGCGAGAGGAAACGGGCGACAACGGGGTCATACACCCGCCCGTTCATGTCGATAAGCTGGAACAGGTCGTAATGCTCGTGCTTGGTGAAGCCCCGGTCGGTGCGGTAGCTGGCGGTGTCGGCGGCTGCGCCCGGTCTATCGGCGTTGAGCCGTCGGCCCCAGGCATCGTAACGCAGGTGCTGTAACACCGCGCCATTGGTGTCCACCACAGCTGCCAAGTTGTTCAGCCGGTCTTTTACCCAAAGTTGCCAGGTGCGTACCGTGTTCACTTTGGTCTCCACAGCCACCACACCCGATGCCCCCCGCACATAGCTCGTCTCGCGGGTCTGGCTGCCCACCTGCTCCACTTCGTAGAGGCTATTGACGTAAATTTTTGTTCGTTTCAGTGTTCCCCGCACATACAACTGTTGCATCACGCGTTGCCGGTCGGGGCCATAGGTAATCACGGCATACGAGGTGTCGTTTTCTATTCGCCGGACTTTGTTAAACGACGTGTACTCCGTGCGAACGGTGAACGAAGGCAGACATACTGCACTATTGGCGGGCGTAATGCCCGTCAGATAGCGTCGGCCACCCAGTGCGTTCTGGTCATATTGATAAGTGCCTACGTCCGATTTGGTCAGGATATTTCCCCGCAAATCGTAGGTCATTGTCACCGCTGTATTCTCTGTCAGATTCCGTTGCGGAAAATTCAAGTTGGGCGTAATACTTAACAGGCGGTCCAGATCATCGTAACCGTATTGCAGAGTGCCGGAGCGCAACAGTTGTCCAGGGGCCTGATACACCCATTCGTTGGTGCGGGTCAGGTTATACGCAGCATCATAGGTATGCGTTTGCTTGATGCGTGCCGTTGTGCCATCTCCAGGAAGGAAAGTTTCCAGCGAATTTAGCTGCGTTTGACTCGCATCGTAGCCGTATTTGAGGTTCAGTACCGGCCCGCCTGGCTTGGCATAGACCTCTTCGTTGAGCAACGCATCGGCATCGTTGAGCGATTTGGCCTGCCAGAGTACCTTGTTGTCCGATACCCGGCGCACCAGGTAAAAATAGTTCTGGGCATTGTATTCATGCCTGACGACCAGCCCCGACGGATACCGAATCCGGTCAATGGTGTTATCGGTGTTGTAGCTGTACGAAGTGACATAACTGACTCCCGCAACCGTCTTGGTTTCGGACCCCAACCGTCCGAAATTATCGAAACCATAAGCAAACACGATTCCGGTTGGGTCGGCTATGCGACCGAGTTTGCCAACGGCCTTGTTACCCGCATCGTAGGTGTAGCTGGTAACGCCCTCCGGCTCGGTGCGTTGCACCACCCTGCCCAGTTTATCATAAATCATCGTGGTTACCTGTCCGCGCGGATTGGTGGATTTGAGCAACTCGCCAAAGCCGTTGTATTCCATTCGGTAGGTGCCAGCGACAGGGTCTTCGGATCGGATGATGCGGCCTCGCGCATCGTAAAACGTTTTGATGTCAAACTGCCCGTTACCCACTACTCGGGTTGGGTTATTCCGGCCATCGTACTCGTAACTGACGGTAAACTGCTCGCCATCGTGAAACCCTTTGGAGCGGAGAACCTGTCCCTGTGCGTTCTTCTCAACGGTTCGCTGTCGGCCCTTGATGTCTGTTACCGTCGTCTGGTTACCCACGTAACTATACTGGTTATCCACACCGTAGTCCGTCACCCGCACGGGGCGGCTCATTGCATCGTACTGCGTTTGGCGGTTTAGCCCCGGACCACTTTCAGCTGCGTCCTCGCCTAATGCATTGAAGGTCGTGCTGTAGGAGACTACTCCACCCGTAAAATTGACTTTATCGGTACGGATTTTCCGATTCAGGAAATCAAAATGCTCGATGACAGGCGGTTCAATACCTTCCTGTTTGACCATGACAAAGCGGGTATTGGCTGGACTATTGAATCGGCTCTCTGGGCGATAGATTCGTTCAACAGTCTCTTCACCGGTCGGTGTCGTTACTTTCACCATCCGCCCGAAAGCATCGTATTGGAAGTTAGACACCAGTCCATTGCGGTCTGTACTGGTCAATACTGATCCTAAAGCCGGGTCATACGTAGCCGAGGTTTGCTGACCCAGTGCATTGGTCATGCGTATCTGGAATCGGCCCCGGCTATCGAACACAAACTGATCGGTTCGGCTCTCTACCTGTGTCCCGTTCCAGGCACGGCTTTCGGTCTGGGTAATGTTACCGAAAACGTCGTGGGTGTAGAGTGTTTCTGTTTTAATCTGTACCGAAGAATCCGGGTCAGTCGTTTGTTTCATTAACTGCCCGGTCGTTGGTCGATACTCAAACGCCGAGGTTCGCACCTGTACAGGCTGCCCAGGCGAAAACCGATAGACCGTCGAGCGGGTCAGTCGGCCTAACAAATGGCTGGCGGCATTATCGGTGTACTGGTTCAGTGTTGAGTCGCGGAAGCCTTCCCCATGATTGGCAACGACCAGCAATCCATTACCTGAAGCATCGGGCACTACCCGGCTTTGCAAGTAAGTCAGTTGGGCATCTGTATTAAAATCAAAAGAACGGGCGGTCGAGATACTGCCATACGCATAATAAGAACGCGGCTTTAAGTAGCTCGGCTGGGGCGCAAAACTGGCCGAACGGGTAAAGGGTATGGCTCCTGTTACCTGGACAAAGTCAGACAGGAGTTTGCCATTAATCGGATCGTTCAGACGGGTTTCGGTGCGATCGGGTAAACCAGCCAGCCACCACCGATTAGCATCAACGGTAAATTGCTTAATACTGTAAATATTACGCTGTCGGTCTCGGATAATGACTTTGCTGAATCCCCGGAACCCCCTCCCTGCCATATGAGTGAATGCACCCTCATACTGGTAGTCCGTGTAGAGATAGCCACCAATTCCGTTTTTGTTTCTAACGGAAGCCACTATGGCAATCGGAGATACAAACTCGCCCAAGGGGTAGCGGAAGGTGCTCGTTGGGCGGCTGTAAACGGAGGGGTCTTTAAGGGTTTTGTAAGTAACGTCGATTTCCTGGCCGGAACCTTCCGTAATGCGCCCAATCAGGTCTGTCTTACTGAGAGCATTGTTATAGAGCTTAGTGGTGAGTTGCTGACCCGTTACCTTGAAATACAGCAGTTCGTTCAGGTTGGATTTGGAGTAATGACCGAAAAAGAAATTCACGCCCGACTCGCTCAACAGGCTTACATCCAGAGGGTCATCGAATATCAGACTGTTTTTGTCAGATCCTCCCATCCGCACCGAACTACCGGGTAAACCCAATCGCGAATACGTCAGTAGGTCCAGTGCGCCATCGTTGTTGAAATCAACCAACTCGGTATTTACATCGGCCCCCAGTGGTTGCTCAGCCGCTGTAATCAGATAGGGATCAGGATATAAACCAAATTTTCCGGTGCTTAACTGAAATTGATAGGACGTTTGTGAAAGCTTCAGGCCAAGATCGGGTAGACCGTCTCCGTTGGCATCTGCAATAATGAGATCCCGGTCGTAAAGATTATAGGCGGGTTGTCCGGCATCAAAGGGAATAAACCGACTCTGAAGCAAGCTCCAGTTGTAGCGAAATTCCTGCGTAGGATTGAACTCGACACTAAAGGTTGGGTCCTGAATTCGGTACTTAGTCGAGTCACTGTCATAGACCTTGTTGGCAAACTTCACCGACCGCATCGGAAAAATAGTCATGCGGCTGCTGGCCGAATCAACTAAACAAATGTCGGCCAGCCCGTCATTATTAAAATCAGCGAGGTGTAACTGGTTAAAGACTTGAGTCGGTGCTCCATCTGTCATCGTAGCCGGGATATACAGATTATGCCGAAATAACTTCACATCGCCTACGCCAGAATTACCGGTAAACGTTGGGGGTTGTGTCTGTAGCCAGTAGTCGGTTCCAAGTGTGTAATTACGCCCGTTTTTTCGCATACTGACGATGTCCGTGATTCCATCGCTATTCCAGTCAAGTAAATAGACATCATGGTTGGCAAAAACCTCAATACTCGATACAGGATAGCAGTTATTGGCCGGTCGGTTCTGATCGGTGGAACACGTTTCCTGTATAAACTGGCTGCCTGTTTTTACCACCGGGGTTTGCCAGGACCCATTCTGAAAATTGGTGATTAGCATCCGAGCATCGCCCGAATTGGTGTTCCAGAGAATAATATCGGTTTTGCCGTCAGCATTGAAATCAGCCGTTCGGTACTGATAGCGGGTTAATTTCCCTGGCAGCGAGTGAGACAGCCCATTGGGGACCGAGTTGGGAAAGCGATTGAGATAATAGGTGAACGTCGTTTGGATGGTATTAGTCGTATCAACAGCGCATAAGTCGTTGGTTCCATCACCATCCCAATCGCCAAATAACCGAACGCGTTTATCTTCCGGCCCCCAGGCAGCCGCACTGAACGGTCCTTGGGCCGTTGTTGCAGTTGGCTTGTAAGTGAGATCGGTGGCTAGTCGTTCTTCATTTTGCCAGGAGAAAACCGTAGGTTCATGGCAAAGTGTATCGGCGCATTCCTGCACTTGATACAGGAGCGAGTTTGCCGTAAACTTGCTCTTGATGTAGGATATCTCATACCGACGCACTTCCTGTCCATTGCCTAGCACCCGCACTCGGCTAAGGAGCTTATCGCTGCCTCCCACATATTGCCCGCTCAGAAAAGACCATTGTTTATCGGTTCGATCAATGTAGTCGAACTCAATACGGTTGTAGGCCACCAGAGGAGCTGCATCATTGGCAGTATATTCAATACGAACGGGATAGTGGTGAATCTTCCCATAGGGGTAGGTATTGGTTGAAGCGTTGCCAACAATCTGTTTATCATAGATGTATCGGATGTAATTGCCGTTACGGTCGCTGATTTTGCTCAGTAACCAGGTAAGTGGCGTTACGTTATCGCTGGCTACAATCCGTGAATCCTCAGAACGGCCAAACTCCATGATCAGCCCGTCTTTGGTATACGCTTCAAACCAGCTTGGCGAGCCGTTGGCCGTCAACTCCTTGATAGTAACACGGATAAACTGTTGTTGCTCAGTGATGTATTCCGTGTTTAGGTTGCCATAATTCGCATTGAGTTCTTCGGAAGCCTCGATAGAGGAGGGAGCTAATACCAAACGTGCGCCATCAAGGGCAAAACGGTCAGCTTTGGTTAGGGTTACTCCAATGGATCCGCTTCGGGTCACGTCAAACGCTTCGTCCTGCGCCCGCGTAGGGGAGGCCCGGTTTATGACGTGCAGGCCATCTAAATTCCAGCCTATACCTAGTAGACCGTTGCCTCCCTGGTGGCTATATGACAACCCCAGCTCCGGCTTCATACCGCCCGTACCAGCCGGTAGTATCAACGGAATACCGTAGGTAGCTGCCCCACCATCGGTTACGCTAAAATTGCCTTTGGTATATCCGTAGGTAGATTGGCTACCCTTCTTGCAGACCGTAATAACCAGCGGATCAGAGGGGCAGCTTGCTACTCCGTTAACCCGGCAAATGGCGGAGTAAGTTGTCGAAACAGTCGGACTTACTGTAACACTGTTACCTTCGGCACCTGTTGACCAAATGATCATCCCGGGGCAGTTGCTCGCTATCAGATTGGTCTGATTTTGCTCTCCACAAAGTGCCTGGCGGGTTGCCGCAATGGTTGGTTGCGTAGGCTGCCAGAGTTTAATCGCCCATGAATCCCAATCGCCCTGGTTATTTTCTGACTTATCGCCATTGGCATTGGAGCGCGAGATACAAAAAGCAATCAGATCGCCATCGGTTGTTAGTTGCAGGTTACGGATAAGATCTCGATCTGTCCCGCCATATCGCTTGTCCCACTGCCGATTCCCCTGACTATCTATCTTAACTAACCAGGCATCGTCTTGTCCTTGGCTGTTCTCTGTTTTATCGGGTGTATAGGCATTTGAAGCAGAGCCACCACCTACAATAAAGCCTCCGTCGGAAGTAGGTATGATATCAATAGCAACATCGACACCAGTTCCTCCAATTGTTTTATCCCAAAGTTTGTTGCCATTAGCGTCAATTTTTACTATCCAGTAATCAGATATATTGGTACTCCGGGCATTTTCTGTTTTGTCAGGTAAGTATTGGTTCGATTCCGATTCACCGATTAGTAAGAATCCACCATCTACTGTTGCCTGCAACTTTCTGAAGTTGTCATTACCTGTACCGCCAATTGTTTTGTCCCAAAGTTTTTTCCCGTAAGCATCAATCTTGAAAATCCAGTAATCAGTGCCTCCATTACTTCCATTTGTTTTACCATTAGGAGAATCAGGAAAAGGGTTAGAAGTAGAGACACCTCCTATCACATACCCCCCATCGGCGGTAGGTAAAATACTATAGCCAGATTCACTCGATGTCCCGCCATAATTTTGATCCCACTCGCGCTGGCCAGCACCATTTATTTTAAGTACCCAAACATCATTATTACCAAATAGTCCGCTTCCCTTTGTTACTATCCCACCAACAGACATTGAGGCAGAGGAAGTGGTACCGACAAAAATGAATCCTTTGTCTGGCGTTGGCTTACCATCAAAGAACATATCATCGTTTAGTCCACCAAAGGTCAGGTCATCTAATTTGTTGCCATTTGCATCTATTTTAACAATCCAGGCGTCGGTGTAAGTACTGCTCGAACTCAAGCGAGGGGTTCGTTTATCGGTACCGCTTACATCCGATTTGGTCCGGCCAGATAGAAGGTAGCTTCCGTCGACAGTAGGTATAATCGACCATAATTCGTCATTATCTGTACCACCATAAGCCCAGTCATTGACATACTGTAGATCCTTATTCAAACGGAATAACCAGAAGTCCGCACCTCCTTTTGGCGTAGCTCGCTTACTCCCGGATACAGGGGAATTGGTCGTTCCGCCCACTAAATAGCCTCCATCGGGAAGTAGGCTAACAATACGCATATCATCACTGCCACTGCCACCAATCGTTACGTCTTTACCTTTTACAAGGCTGGTGGTTTGTACAAACAGGGGTACAGCTACGCTGGCATATGCAGGTGATGTACTGACGACGCGAATCTGATAACCATTTGTGGTGATATTCGGTAATGGGCAGACAAAGGATGTCCCAATTCGTGCCGTCACCGAGGCTATAACGGTGGGACTAACAAATGTTCCGTTGGCATTCGACAGTTCTACGGTAAAAACATTTTCTGGATTGTACTGGCCGTTCGTTAACAATTGAACAACCGTCTGTTTTCCCCCACAGCCAATCGGAGTTGCTGTCACTGACGACATATTAGGTTGCTCCGGTCCCAGTTTTACCAGCCATGCATCCCCCCCTCCTTTAGCTCCCTCAACATGACCGTTGGCCGAGTAAGTCTGACCAACCATGTAATACCCCCCGTCTAAGGCGTTAGCTAATCCGTAAGCTCGGTCCTGATTAGAGCCCCCAAGTGCTTTTTGCCACTGCAGTATGCCGTTTGCATTTAACTTTATAATCCATGCGTCTTCACTGATGCCTACTCGACCAGCTAAATCTCCATTAATGGAACTTGTTTGGCCGCCAATGAGAAAGCCATTGTCTGGTGTTTGTATAATACCTGATCTTCCCTGATCATCGCCGGTACCACCGAACATCCGCTTCCAGACAACATTGCCAGTGGGATCATATTTGGCAACTAAAAGATCATTATCTCCTTTCAGAAGACCATTCAGGTCACCATCATTAGATGCAGAATTCCCAATTATGACAATCCCGCCGTCAGATGCAGCTGATATACCATATGCATAATCCGCTAAACTTCCCCCAAAGCAACGTTGCCATTGTATGGTTCCGCTTGCTGATAACTTTAATGTCCAGACGTCAGTGCTACCTTTTTTGCCACTTATATCTCCATTATTATCTGAGTTTGTGTAACCCGTTACATAAAAGCTTCCGTCCAAACCTGAAATAATGCTGAAACCCACTTCGCTTCCAGTTCCTCCTAAGCATCGTTGTTGGGATAACTGCCCTGTAGTATTTACCTGGACGAACCAGAAATCGAGACCGCCATGATTCCCACTGACATCTCCATTATTTGATTCAGCGTAACCAATCAATGCAAAACCAGATGAGGTAGCGGTAACGTCACAAAAAACTTCGCCGGAAGTACCACCAAAAGTGTTTTGCCATAGGACTGCTCCATTCGTTTTTGCTACTTTAATAATCCAGCCGTCATAATCGCCTTTTTGACTGTTAGCGTTGATATCGCCATCCTTTGAAGAACTGTACCCCACACATATAAAGCCGTCGACAACTTCTATAACTTTCCAAAATGCATCATCGCCGGAGCCACCATATGTTTTCTGCCAGATTATATTGCGTTGAGCATCAAGCCGGGTTAAAAGAGCGTCTGAGCGCCCCCCCTTCATTCCTAGCACATCATTCGAACGAGCTAAGCCAGCTACTAAAACTCCCCCATCTGAGAGAGCTATTGAGGAGCGATACTGATCGTAGTCGCTGCCAGTGTCAGCTCTTTGCCAACTTATTGTATTTGGCGAGCACTCGCTACCCCCTATTGACATTGATGGTCCAACTGTACTTGTGCTGGATGGATTACTGGCAAGTACCCTGATTTTGTAGGCTGACCCACTAACTGTATTTGTTGGAATCGTTACCCGCAGATTCCCTGAGGGGGGAGTCGCCAGTGTACCGAGTGTAACGGGATTGGTAAACAGACCAAACTGGTCAGAGAGTTGCGCCGAAAAGCTGGTTCCGGCAGGCCAGTTGCCATACGTCGTTATAGGTAATTCGATTTGCTGACCTGGACAGGCGCGAGTTGGGAGAATGCTCCTGATTGTGATAGGCGATTCATACGCTTCAAATAGCCAGAAATCTTCCCCTCCCTGGTTTTGCGTCACGTCTCCATCTGTTGATTGTGACAAGCCAGTGATAACACTATTTCCAGCCAGGGTTCGATACATTGCAAAAGCTTCATCGTTACCACTGCCGCCATGTCGTTTTTGCCAGTTTAAGCCGCCATTAGTACTGTTGATGGATAATAGCCAGGCATCATTATCTGCACTAGTCTTGCCGGTTACGTCGCCGTTTGTAGAATTGGTATTCGCCAGCACCCGCAGATTACCATCGGGGGCAATCCATATTTCCTGCCCGGTATCGTAACTACTACCACCATATGTTCGTTGCCAGGCCAGGGATAGATCTGATTGCAACTTGGCTACGTAAACATCCTCAAACCCTCGGTTTGTGAGACCATTGTCATTTGATAAAGCACTCCCTACCACAAAGTAGGAGCCATCGGGCGCAGGCTGAACAGCGGCCCCCACATCGACGAGGCTACCCCCTAATTTTTTGTTGGCAATCAGGCTTCCAGTTGCATCAAACTTAAGGATCCACAGATCTGCTAAGCCAAAACTGGTTGCATCGCCGGTGGAAGGTCGATAATACGTTCCACTAACAATAAAGCCTGAGGGCGTATATATATCCAAATGGTCGCCCAGCAACTGAATTCGTTTCCCGGAATCGTCGTTGTTACCTCCCTGTCGACTTTGCCATTCAACACCGCCAGCACTATTGACCTTGACAAGCCATAAATCTCTGCTGGCCTGGGTTGCTGAAGGGGCAGGTGGAGTACCATCTGTTGATGTCGTGTAGCCAACGAAAGCGCATCCGCCATCAAAGGTTGGGACTAAATCGTTGATTACATCGTCCCCGTTGCCGCCATAAGTTTGTGTCCAGATGACATTTCCTGCCAAATCCGTTTTGACTAAATAGGCAGAGAAGTTGTTGTTAGATCCGTTAACTAATGTGGGCCTTGAGTAGCCACCAATAAAGTAGAATCCACCAAAGCATCGGACAGTATTGGCATATTCTCGATTGGTTCCCCCAATGTTCTTCTTCCACTGAATTACGCCGAAAGCATTTGTTTTAACCATCCAAATGTCTGTGGCCCCTCCCTGAAAGTTAGTCACATCACCATCGCTCGATGCTGTTGAACCCACCATGAGATAGCCACCGTCGGGTGAGGGTGTTACATACTGTGCTCGTTCATTGCTGCTCCCTCCGTAAGTCTTTTGCCAGACGACACCGGGAGTAATTTGAGCTAACAGAGGAAAGCTACATATTAGGATGAGAAGCGTTGATCGGCAAGCAGTAGTAATTATACTCATGAATAGGTAGTTAGGCAGGTGTTTATTCTATTGGGCTCATTCGAATGTAAAAAGTCAAAAATCACTCCATGAAATTACTTGGGCAATACCCCCTTTGGGGGATATTTATAAGATTATTTGCCTAAATATTGAAAGTTGTATATCATAAGTTTGTTTCGATGACATATGCTAATAGAAAAAACACGATTTTGATGAGGAACCCTGCTTCAGTGACCGCATCAATCTTTTTGTGAAACCAAGCGTGAACTGGCTGAAGACTTGTTCAATCCGCTGACGAACGCTCTTCTTGTGAGCAGCTTCCAAGCCTGATCAGGCCAATAGCTGTTGCTTTTACATTACATGTGAAGGATAACCTGCCCATAGCCAACATGAAGTGCTTCCTACTTGTAAATTGTGTCCCCCGTATCGCCAAACTCCCTGCTACTGGCTGGCAAGTTTAAGTGCATCATCAGCAAAGCAGTAACATCAATATGCGAACCTGGTCGAATGAATAACTGAACGGGTTGTTTCTTACAGGGAGTAACCAGTTGAACTCGAAAACCGAAAAAGAGCCTGCTGTCATTATCCCGTTTGGTGAGCTAGTTTTGACTGGAGTTAGAGCCGCCTGACGCTATTCGACTGGTGTCAAAAACTTCAATGCTTAATGAGGTCTATTAGAATTGTATTTCTATAACTACTCATCTACTACCTGCCGTACCTACTTGAAACACGTGAAAAGGTGAGCATCTAAGACCTCTCGCCGAAAGGTCCTATTGTGAACCGTTTAATATATGCGTTCTGAGTTGGCTTGAGCGATTTCTGATCTTATGTAAGCCGATCTTTTTATCCGAACAACCCTGCAATGCCTGACTGATAAACTCCCGTTCATTATCACTCCGTAACCGTTCGGGTTTGCCGTAACGTTCTAGCAATTCATCCAAGAGTCGATAAACTTGACGGGCAGGAAAAGAATAATCAATGGCACGGGCCACCCCGCTCAATACCCAGAGCCTCTTGATTGTAATCGTCGACTGCATTCAGGGTACGAAACTTACGACCACCCGTTAAGGAATACGACGCAAAATCCAGCGACCAGCGTTGATGGCGGCATTAGTGAGTCGTTTTTTAGTTCGTCACTGTTAACATAAACCTAACTCCCTGAATAAGCGTCTGTCTAGTTTGTGATTAACTAACTCTCCGTGCTTGTATAACCGCCTATAAATCTTCAGCACTCCCCATTGCTTGTACCGTCGAGCCAACTGCTCGATCCGACTACTTAGCGTTTTGTTCTTGTCTCTAATAGCAATGGCTAACCGTATGCGATTCGGTCAATCGTACCTGCTTCATTTTCTCTTTGTTTACCAGTGAAACGTAAGTGTTTTACTCTACTCTTTCCTGGGTCACTTTTATGGGTTCAGAACCTTACAATATCCTGAGGGCTGTCCAGCGTAGTATCATAACGGCGTTGCTGCCAAAGTCTAATCTTGTTATCTCTAGTATTGGCCTAAAGTCCCTCTGGATTGCCTCAACACCGTAGATCCGGGCCTCAATTCGCTGGAAATATCCTGTATAACAGAATCAGGAACTTGGTGGGGTGAACTTTTGTAGTTATCTTAGTCTAAAACTTCATTGCTATGGCCTTTGCATTGCCGCTAATTGCTCCCAAACCATCCTTGCAGCTACGGCTTTTAACCGAGCAGGAAATTATTGCCCGCAGTCGACAAGGCGTGTTGCGCGCCGAAGCCGACCGCGTGGCCGGTTTGGTCGGATTAACTGACAAGGAATTGGCAGCGGCCCTGGGCTTATCCGCTTCTTACCTGCACCGGTTAAAAGTGGATCAGCGTATTAGTCAGGATGCCTCTGAGCGGCTGCTGTTGCTGGAGAACCTCCTCCTGCACGCTCTGGATACCTTCGAGCAACGAAGCAAAACCGTCCTGGGCTGGCTACGCTCCCCCTTACGGGAGTTGGACTACCAAACCCCCTTACAGGCTCTGGATACCGTTACAGGCTATACGTTAGTTGACCGGGTGCTGGGCCGCATTGACTATGGCATCTTTGGATAAGTTATGGCGATCGTTTATCGCGTAGTGCGGCAGAGGTATGCCGACCGCCCCCTGGATGTCACCGGTACATGGCTCAATGGAGGCCGTTGGAATCCACCGGGTGTTGGTATCCTCTATACGGCTGAGCATCCCGCTTTGGCTTTAGTCGAGATTCTGGTACACATGCCACAAGTTCCCTACGACGAGCTGCCCGCCTACCGGTTGTTCAGCTTGGCGCTGCCTACGAATAGCCAGCGGGTAGTAGACGCGACTAACCTACCGCCTTACTGGCAGGAGAACACCTACCACCGGAGTCAGCATCTTCTGGCCGATTGGCTCGCCAAGCCGGATGTGTTAGCCTTGGGTGTGTCCTCTTCGGTGATGCCCTCCGGGATCAATTACTTACTGCATCCGGCCCATAGTGACTATGGCTCTGTGCAGGTCATTGACGAGAAGCCCCTGATGATTGATCCCCGCCTGTGGTCGAAGTAGTCAGGGCAGTGGCATTCCTTGTGTCTTAAGAGGGAAAGCCTTTGCTGAGACGACATAAACAGGTGTTTCTTAATAGAAATGACAGGGGCAAATCCGTTAACAAGTATTACACGTATCAGGAGTTTTTCCATAAAAAACCCTGTTTTACATTTCCGTACACAGCGTTTCTAGCTGCTGTCCAAACAAGTGGCGTTTGACCCCTCAGCCGAGGCTCGGAAATGGGAGCCTGAAATTTAGCCGAAAGACAATACACTATTCGCTGGAGATGAGTTGAAGGTAAATTTTTAGCTCGTCAGCTTTGCGTTTAGTGATCTTGTGCCAACGTGCATAGTTTGCAGCATACAATGAATAGAATGAATTTCTTAGGGTTATAAATGATGCACTTTCACTCTCCTCTTCGCCATAGTTATGAAGTGCGGCTTTGTGGAAGTAATCAATGAATGCCTTATGGTTCGCGCTATTATGATAGGCCAAGGCAGCATCGGCATATAGCTCGCGAAATTCTGGCTGACGGTTTTCAGGCAATTTCTTACCGTCGCCGTTGAGGGCAATAATTCTATTGATTCGGCCCGCAAACAGCCTAGTCAGATAACCCCGCTCGCTTGCCCTCAAAGCCACCCATTCTGGCGAGAAAATACGGTACGACTTGTACGTTGGTATGTCATCAGACTGCTTGCCAGCGACTAGCATTACCGTTCGGGCTTCAGGCATGGCACTTACAAACCTGACCATAGTTCCCTGCGAATGACCGATAAATTTGCCGTCGTTGTCGTGGAGTCGCAGGCAATAGGTCATAAACGTTGATTCAGAATGATCGGCCCCGTCCAGCAGACGCTCGGTGAATTGGAGCATCAGCCGCTCGCCGTCCCGGTGCGCCTGTCCGAAATATTTCTTTTCGTGCCCAATCATCTCCAGTTTTCCATTAGTATGAATGGTCAGGGGCATCTCCACAATCTCGAACCATTCGTCTTTGCCGTTAGGAGTAGGTTCTCTGGCCAGTGCATAGAGACAGTATGCTCCACTTAGTGACTTCAAATCAGTCGGACGGACCTGTGTGTCGGGCAAGATACCGGGCAGATCTTCGCGGAGGAGCCCCGCCTTTTTTAGAATATACGCTGTTTCAGAAAGCCGTTGGTTATTAAGTATGGTGGGTGAGTCTTCGCCTGAAAGATACTCGCGCAGAACGGTGTATTCACTAAATAGGCTAGTCAATCGGGCCTGATTATCGACGTTGAACGGAATGGGGTCTTCAACTTTAATTGTACCAAGATCCCAGGTTTCGTTGGTCTCAAACATAGCCACCCGGTTCATAAAAATCTGATTCCCCATTGTTTCTGAGCCGCTTCCAACGCCCAAATACCAGCCTGGTTCGGTATGTTTCCAAAACAACATTCGGTAACGGTGAAGGCCCCACTTGATGTCATAATCAAAAGCAAACCAGAGTACTTTTTCGTGATAGGACCGGAACTGCCCCACTTCAGTCTTGCCGTTGCGATACACTATGGTAATACGCCCGTCATTATGTACCCGAAGTTTAAAACTCTCTAAGGTTTCATCCTGAGTATGTATGAAATAGCCCCTGAAGGTTTTCCCTAGCAATGTATCTGTCAAAGTTTTGTATGACCCCTTCACAAAGTTGGGTAGCGGTTGCCGGTCTTTCTGCACATACGTCTGCTGAAACAGAGCCTGCTTAATCATTAGATCGGTTGCGTCTTCGTCCGATGGCTCATAAGCGTCGTCTGACGTTTTGCTGGGAGCGGGTTGGTGCCGCAGATAAACGGTGCCGTGCAGAGGACTATGGCGTTCTACATCGGCAGTTGCAAAAGCCCCTAACAGCAGCGAAATCTGGTTTTCATTCGCAATGTTGAGCGTAAGGAAGAGGTCGGGAGCGCCTGCCCGTACAAACCGAGCACTCAGGTGGAATTTTCCGGGTTTGTACACCTGCACCCAAATTTTTCCGATGGCTTCGGATCCGTCGTGAAGCCATAATTTGGCTCCTTTGCCTTTCCAATTAATAGGAAGACGCAGCCGCCCTGTTACCACTGAACCCGTGTCCAGACCAGCATCGCTGTCGGCCGGAGTGCTCCAATCCCAGTAATAGATAACAAACTCGTGGTATGGCCCCTGTGGCGAAGCCTGCTTACCTAAGGGGGGGATAGTAGGGGAGTCATTGGACATGGGGCGGGCCACCGAACCCATCAATTCTTTAAGCCGGTTTATGGCCGCTTTCAGACTGTCGCGTCGGGTTTCGGCCTTTTGCTGTTTACCATGAGTCTCCGGGAAAAAAATTCGATATAAAGTCCCTCTCGAAAAACCTTTTCCCATGCGCTTAGCTACTTTCTCAAAGCCATCGCCTAGTTTTTCCTGTTCTTTGTATTTCTTGAATAATTCGGTAAACTCTTGGTAAAGCTGTTCAATTTCTTCGGCTAAAGGCATGGTTTAGTGTATGTTAGGTGTAGGACTTCTAAATATAGATTGTTCAACTGAACAGTCCAACAAACACATAGAACTTTAGTTGGACAGTCTCTTTTCTGTCCAATTGGACAGGGTATGGACTTAAAGCCTGCTCAGTTGATACACTCATACAAAAGATAATTAATAATGTTTGGCTTTGTTGGACAATTTTAATATAATATTTGATATAAATAATATTTTGCCATAGCTTTGATCGAAATCAATGCTAAAAACAAACTAAAATGGAAGCAAGACCAGAGCGTGTAATTTTTGCGGTCTGCCTGTTTATTCAGGGGCTGCATGCCTATTTAGCGATGGAAGTAGGGGGTAAGTTATTTGGTTCTAATTCCGAACACGCCTTTGAAATGGCGGTTTTGCAATTGATTCCCGGAGTACTCATGGACCTGTTTCATCGGAAGGTTTTAGCCCCATCTGGTAAACTGCGTAAGCTGTTTGATACCACCTGCCGGTGGGTTATGTTATATTTCTTTTTACTGATTGTTACGGAAGTCGCCTTCGTCGTTTTTGGCTCCCCCTTCGCCCCTGACATGACTGAGTTTATTGCTCGGATGACGATGGTCATTAACAGCTTCGTTGCTGTTTTTCTGCTCATCAATCTTAACTGGCGCAAGCCCACCCCACCTCGCCCTGGACGCGGTAAACGTCAGCCACGTCGTCCTTCCGACCCGCTCAAACCTCGCCTGACGCGACCCTCCCGCCCCGCCGGCGTGCTCCGATAGGCGGACATATAAAAACTCCCGCCAGATTTTATGACGGGAGTTTTTATACGTCCGTTACTTAACTTTTATCGCTGTCAGGTTAAATGCTTATCAATATGCTGTACCTCGCCCACGGAGCGCCGGAGTCGTTACCGCCGTCCGCTTGAAAAAGGTCCACTTGTTTTTTATTTCTCCATCGGTGCATGATATTTTAGGAGATATGCAACGATTGGGTATCGTAAGAGGCAGACTGGCAGTTAGTCAGCTTTTTTGATACTTCTACTGCGGCCGGATTTAGCTTTAGAATAGGTATCGTACTTTCGTTGTGTTTTCAAGTTGTTTAGTGGATGTGTCTTTGCCCCCTTTCGTGAGCCAGTTTGCACTGGAGTTTAAGCCGCCTGTCGGTACTCGACAGGTGTCATGAACCTCAAGGCCTGGTGAGGGCGTTCCGTGTTGTATTCGACCAAC
>NZ_WELI01000023.1 GCF_009184635.1 Rudanella paleaurantiibacter | reverse complement strand
TTTTAACCGCTTGAAACAGTATCGCCGGGTAGCAACTCGCTACGAAAAAACAGCCAGCAGCTTCTTGGCGATGGTTCATCTGGCTTCAAGTATGATTTTGTTGCTCTGATTGTCCACACACTCTAAGCCTGGATACTCGGGTTTGTTGGTCAACGGCCTTTCTGGTCGTACGGTCGGTTGAGGTAGTTACGTAGATCCTGCCCACCCCGGCGCGATGCGTACAGCACGGTGCCGTCAACCAAGGTTACGGCCTTTTCGGCGTGGTCGTACTGAACCGCTACGACAGTGCCACCGCCCAACCCTTTTCTGGATAACCGACTATATCTACCCCCTTTATGATTACCGCTACTTCACCTGTTTGTGCCGACCGGCTACCCTCGCCCGACTCTCTCATATGGCTTCGGGGTGAGGGTAACTACACCTAACTCTATTACCGCAACGCCCGTCCGCAAATCAGTGCCTATACGCTGAAGCGGTACGCGTCGTGTCTGGCCGATTTTATCCGTATTCGTCGGGATGGCCTGGTTAATCCGGCCTGCATAGCCCGCTTAGAGAATACATCTGGTGGCCTGTTGCTCCACCTGACTGATGGCACCTGCCTACCCGTAGCCCGCCGTCGGGTGCGTGCCGTGCGGAAGTTGCTGGCGGGGGAGGGGGCTGATGTGTGGAGGAAAGACTATTTTAGCGCTTGAACTTACTAACCAACCCCCACCATCTATGCGATACACGTTTACTAACCTTGTACTTTTTCTAAGTCTGGTACTGGTGTTTGTGACCACCCGCTCACTCGCCCAGACCTGCGCTACCCCTACCAGCCTGACCGAGACCGAGATGACTACGTCGCAAATACGGCTCAACTGGCAGGCCGTGGTGGGAGTCAGCAACTACACCCTTCAATACCGCGAAGTAGGCACAACTACCTGGACAACAAGCTCACCTTCGGGTAGCAGTACATTCTGGTATATATCAACACAATACGGAAAAACCTATGAGTGGCAGATACGGGCCAACTGCGCCAGTGGTTCTTCTTCCTTTTCCCCCCTGCGCACTTTTACCATGACCTGCCCGGTTCCGTTTGGGCAGTCGGAAGTAGTGGGGTCTACAGCAGCATTTTTGCAGTGGGGGTATATGTCATTACCTAACGGTAGCTCATTCAATTATAATCTGCAATGGCGGGCGGTAGGTGCGGCTACCTGGATAACGATCTCAAATCACTGTTGCTCAGCCTACAATCTGAATAATCTGATAAGCGGACAGGCCTATGAGTGGCGTATGCAGACCATCTGCCCGGAGGGTGGCACGACGGCCTATACCACACCTCGCACATTTACAACAGGCTGCGGGACTCCCAGTGGTTTTTACTATTATGCTTCTACATCCACATCCATTGGGTTCGGTTGGCAAACGTTTTCCGGTGTCACGTATGAAATACGCTGGCGACCATCAGGCAACTCTAACACAACATGGAATACCATTACGGGTATCACAACAATGCCTTACACGCTGACGGGACTGACCAACAACACTACGTATGAAGTGCAGGCACGGGCTGTCTGTTCGCCTACCGACGCAAGCGGCTGGAGCAACTCGGTCAACTACACGACCTCGTGCCAATCGCCGTGGATATGGGGACAATCAGCAACGAACAGTTCGGCTCAGATAAACTGGACAGCTATGGGGTCCGGCACACAGTACCGCTTCATCTGGCGGGCGGCCAGTTCGCCCACGTCAACAACGGTGAACGGCATCACCACCAGCCCTTACACGCTCACAGGCCTGAGTCCCGGCACGGTCTATCAGTATCAGATACAGACACTGTGTTCAGATGGGAACGTGTCCGGGTTGTCGTCTATGCGGTCATTCACAACGAGTACGTGCGCCATGCCTACCAGCCTGACCGAAACCGAGATGACTACGTCGTCTATCCGGCTCAACTGGCAGTCTGTGGCAGGGGTGAACGGCTACACGTTGCGGTTCCGGGAGGTTGGAGCCGCCAACTGGTTTACCTATGGGTCTTCTACTACGGGAGCCAAAGTGGACGTAAGCTACGGCAAAACCTACGAATGGCAGGTGCAAAGTGACTGTGATGCCAGCGGCTCCTCGGACTTTTCACCCCTGCGCACAGTTACCATAACCTGCCCAATTCCGTTTGGGCAGTCGGAGCTTACAGAGCCAACAGCCGCTACGTTACAGTGGCGGTACATGTCTATGCCCAACGGTAGCTCATTCAAATATAATCTGCAATGGCGGGTGGTGGGGGGCGCCAACTGGACGACCGTCTCAAACTGGGGCGGGCAGTCTTATTCACTAAGCAACCTTACTCTCGGTCAGGCGTATGAGTGGCGCATACAGACCATATGCCCAGAGGGTGGTACGACGGCTTATACAAGTCCGCGTTCGTTTACAACAGACTGCGGCACACCCGGTGCGCTTTGGCCACAAACATTCTCGTCTACCTCAATGAAATTAAGCTGGGCAAGTTTTCCGAACGTTGCCTATGAGTTGCGCTGGCGGCAGTCGGGTAATGCCAGTAATCCCTGGAACACTATTACCGGTATTACCAGCTTACCTTATGACCTTACCGGCTTAACTAACAACACCACATACGAATTGCAGACAAGGGCTATTTGCTCCACTACCGACGCAAGCGGTTGGAGCAACTCGACCAACTATGTAACCTCTTGTCAGACACCATGGGTCAGTTCTTTTAACATTACCCCCAGTTCGGCCCAGCTAAATTGGAGTACTACGGGTGGTGGCACGCAATACCGGCTCATCTGGCAGGCTGTAGGTTCACCCACGTCCACAACCGTAAACGGTATCACCACCAGTCCCTTCACATTGACGGGTCTGAGTTCCGGTACGGCCTATCAGTACCAGATGCAGACACTGTGTTCAGATGGTAACGTGTCGGGTCTGAGTTCGATGCAGTCATTTACCACCTTGGCATGCACTACGCCCACAGGGCTAACGGAGGTTAGTGCCGCCAATGGACAGGCGCAACTTCGCTGGAATGCTGTACCCGGCCTGTATCGGCTTTGGACGCGGGCGGTTGGGACAACAAACTGGACGCTTCAGATCGATGTCAGCACGAGCACTACCGGCACTCAAACCTGGTGGGTAGGCAATTTGCTGTCGCGCGTTGCGTATGAGTGGCAAGTTGAACTGGTCTGCTCGCCGACGCAATCGGTCACGGCCAGCCGACAGTTTACGATTCCCTGCGTTGCTCCAACGCCCTCAGTACCCCAAGTGGCTGGCACAGCCGCGCAGCTATCGTGGCAGGGAGCTTCAGGTGATGTGTATCAGATTCGCTGGCGGCCAACAGGTGCGGCCAACTGGACAGATGCGAATCCGGTAATGAATCCCTCGTATCTGCTTACCAGTTTGCTTTCGGGTCAAAGCTACGAGTATCAGGTACAACGCATCTGCGAGGGTGTTGCCACGGGTTACTCGGCCAGTCAGACGTTTACAACAGGTTGTAATCCGCCGACTTTATGGGGAGCTTCTCCTTCGGCTCGCGGGGCCAATCTTTACTGGTCTGGATTATCGGGCGTAGGCACGCTCTATGAGGTGCAATACCGTCCGGTGGGTGCAGCCGTCTGGGTAAGTATGTCTAACACTCTGTCAAACAATGCCGTATTGACAAACCTACCCATTAGCACGGCCTATGAGTGGCAGGTGCGGATGCTTTGTTCGGATGGCAATTCGTCTCCTTTCTCGGCTCCGTCAAGTTTCACGACTACGGCTTGCAACCCCCCTACGTTTACGGCAGAAAACAGCCTATTCCCCGACCGGGCCGATCTGTCAGTTGGGACAAGAGCCGGCGAAATTTACCAGATTCAATGGCGGCAAACAGGCAGTGCTACCTGGGCCAACTCGCTAACGTTTGCAACAGGTACCTGGCCGGTTAGCGTCACCGGATTAAATTCGGGCGTTACCTATGAATGGCGCGTACAGACCGTGTGCGACGTATCCATCACATCGCCCTTCACCACGCCCCGCCTGTTTACAACGGGTTGCTTTCCACCTTCTGGCTTAGGAACAAGCACACCGACCCGCACCTTGGCAGGCGTTTCATGGAACGGCAATTCGGCCTATAACTATCAGGTGCGCTGGAAACGGCAGGCAGACCCAACCTGGACCGTCGAAAACCCCGTGGCACAGACGTTCTTCATTTTGTCTAATTTAATGCCTGGCACGGCCTACGAGTGGCAGCTGCAAATCATTTGTTCGGGCACGGGCAGCGGCTACTCAACTTCCCAAACCTTCACAACAGCGGGCGGGGCGGCTGGCTGTGATGCTCTCAGTTGGATTGGTGCAAATTCAGTCAGTGTACAGGCTGCGCGGGTAACCTGGACAGGAAGTGTTCAGGGGGCGCAAACAGAAGTTCAGTGGCGACAGGCCGGCACAACCGCATGGCCCAACAGTCTAACGTTCTCAGACGCAACAACCTTCACCAATTTGTTGAACCTGTCGCCCAACACTGGTTACCAACTCCGGGCCAGAACGCTCTGCCCTGACGGCAGTACGTCTGGCTATGTGACGAGCTGGTTCACGACCCGCGCCATGGGTGACCCGGTTTACACCGTCGCGCCGGGTTTGTGGTTTACCAATACCATCTGGTCGTACCTGAGTTGGCCCAACCGATTCGATAGCGCGGAGATACGCCATGAGGTTACGCTACCAGCTGGCAATAGCAGTCAGGAAGCAAAACAAATCAAGTTTGCGCCGGGTGGCAAACTCATTTTCGGTGAGGGAGCAAAGCTGCGGCTGGGCTTTTGAGGGAGGATAGCTATTTACTTATTCGTTAAAACCAATGTACTCACTGGTGAAACGATTGTACGCTATTACGGCTGTTTGTCTGCTTTTTGTGCAGTCTGCTTTTACCCAAATCCTACAAACGGTTTGGGGTTGCGGGTTTGGATGAAGCCTGCGAATTTGGACATCAAAACGCCTGTCTGTATCGGAATTGATGATGGTATAGGTACAAACCCAGCATTAAAGGGTATATCTGTATTTGTACCCTCAAACAGTGTTAAAATTATTGTAAGAGCTTGTTGGGGAGCTGATAAGGATTGGTAGTCGAGTCAACTTTGTATCGACCAAGAAACAAAGTGTTGGTTAGGCCTTGCCTTCAATAGTAAATATTGATAAACAGTCGGTTAAACTTGCTACCATGATCAGTGAATGGCGAGATATAGATGCCCATAAGAAGGGGTAGAAGCTGCGCCCGTGAGCCTTGCTGAGAAGGTATCTGTTTTACCCGTATGAAATCTGTTATCACTCCATCACTCCGATTTCGTTTGCTGGTGACGGCTTTGCTCGTGCTGGCAGGAGGTAGCCTTCTATCTGTTTCGGCCCAAACAACCGGCAAAGGCGACCGAATCAGCGGGGCTAACTTTGCCACCCGAAGCCCCGTGCTGGGGCGGCATGGCATGGTAGCCACCAGCCACCCGCTGGCTACACAAATTGCGCTCGATATTCTGAAGCAAGGCGGTACGGCTGTCGATGCGGCTATTGCGGCCAATGCTGCGTTGGGTGTTGTTGAGCCCAATAATGGCGGCATCGGGGGCGATTTGTTTGCCATTGTCTGGTCGGCCAAAGACCGGCGGCTGTACGGACTCAACGCCAGCGGTCGCTCGCCAATGGGGCTCTCGTACGATAGTCTGCGGGCTCGGTTGGGTGCGCAAAAACAAATTCCGTTGTATGGCCCTCTGTCGGTTTCGGTGCCGGGCGCGGTCGATGGGTGGTATGCCTTGCACCAACGCTTTGGGAAAACCCCCATGCCGACTTTGCTACAGCCGAGCATCCGGTACGCACGCGAGGGCGTACCCGTACCGCAGGTGATTGCCTACTCGTGGCAGGTGGCCGCCCGTCGACTGGCCGACAATCAGGCCATAGTGGGCGAATTCGCAAATTTCCGGCAAACGTTTCTGGTCGACGGCAACTCTCCGGCAGAGGGGAGTCTGTTTCGGAATCCGCAATTGGCGGCTACCTACGAGGCTATTGCCGCCGGGGGGCGCGATGTGTTTTACAAAGGCAAGCTGGCCGATGTTATGGACCGGTACGCCCGGAAACATGGCTTGCCTTTGCGTAAAAGCGATTTGGCCGCTCACCAAAGCACTTGGGTCGAGCCGGTTTCGACCAATTACCGGGGCTTCGATGTGCACGAGCTACCGCCCAATGGGCAGGGCATTGCCGTACTCCAAATGCTGAATATTCTGGAAGGGTTTGACCTGAAAGCGCTAAAACACAATAGTGCCGATTACCTGCACCTGCTGATTGAAGCCAAAAAGCTGGCGTTTGAAGACCGCGCCCGGTACTACGCCGACCCGGCATTTGGCCAGGTGCCGGTGTCGTGGTTGCTTTCTAAAGAATACGCTGCCCAACGACGGAAACTCATCAATGTATCGAAAGCCTCCGAACGGCTCGACGCGGGTGACCCGGCCCTGCGTGCGGGCGATACCGTGTACCTGACCGTGGCCGACGACGAAGGCAATATGGTGTCGTTGATTCAAAGCAACATGCTCGAATTCGGCAGCGGCATGGTTCCCGATGGTTTGGGCTTCGTGTTTCATAATCGGGGTACCAGTTTCTCCATGCAGCCGGGCCATGCCAATGTGTACGCGCCCGGCAAACGGCCATTCAACACCATCATTCCGGGCTTTGTGACTAAGCAAGGTCAACCGGTTTTGAGCTTTGGCGTGATGGGCGGAGCCATGCAGCCGCAGGGGCATTTACAGGTGCTCTGTAACCTGATCGATTTTGGCATGAATGTGCAGGAAGCGGGCGATGCGGCTCGTTTCAGTCATAGTGGCAGCAGTGAGCCTATCGGTACGGTCATGACCGACGGAGGCCGGGTGGCGCTCGAACGTGGTATTGACAGTCAGGTTCGGGCCGAACTGCAACGGCGTGGGCATCGGTTAGCCGAAACCGACTTCTTCGGTGGGTATCAGGCCATTCGGTTCGATGCGGTCAACCGGGTGTATTGGGGTGCTACCGAAATGCGTAAGGACGGGCAGGCCGCCGGGTATTAGCCGATGCTTGGGGCAGAGGCCCCCCGGAGCTTGAACGAAGTGCAAACGATTGAGGAGTCTGAAAACAAAAAGCACCGGGCAGATATGCCTGGTGCTTTTTCGTGGAGCGGGAAATGGGTCTCGAACCCACGGCCTGCAGCTTGGGAAGCTGCCGCTCTACCAACTGAGCTACTCCCGCTTGTGGTTGCAAATCTGCAACCCGTTTTGGACTTTGTCAAGTGCTACGCTAAAAAGCTAACACCGTTTTCTCGATGATATCGCAGGCTTCGTGCATTTGCTCTTCAGTAATCACAAGCGGGGGGGCAAACCGGATTTTGTCGCCATGCGTTGGTTTGCAAAGCAGGCCATTGTCGCGGAAGCGCAGACAAAGCTCCCAGGCGGTTTGGTCGCCGAGATCGGGCCGGGCCGCAATCACAATCGCGTTGAGCAGGCCTTTCCCCCGCACAAGGGTAATCAAATCTGACTTCGCCCGGAGGGCGTTCATCCGGTCCCGGAATATTTGTCCCATTGCTTCGGCATTTTCGGCCAGTTGCTCATCCTGCACCACCTGAAGAGCAGCCATCGTAACGGCGCAGGCCAACGGGTTGCCCCCGTAGGTGCTGCCGTGCTCACCGGGCTTGAGAGTTAGCATCACTTCATCGTTGGCCAGTACGGCCGATACAGGCATGGTTCCGCCCGAGAGGGCTTTGCCCAACACGAGTAGGTCGGGCTTTACGCCTTCATAGTCGCAGGCAAGTCGGCGGCCGGTGCGGCCAATGCCGGTTTGTACTTCGTCGGCAATAAAGAGCACCTTGTACCGGGTACACAATTCACGTACCCCACGCAGGTATCCCTCATCGGGCACCACTACGCCTGCTTCGCCCTGAATTGGCTCAACCATGAAACCGGCAATGTGGTGGTCGGTGGCAAACAGAGCCTCCAGAGCACCCAGGTCATTGTACGGAACCTGTAGGTAGCCGGTAAGCAGGGGGCCGAAGTCATTGGTGCTGCTGGCGTCATTCGACGATGAGATGGCGGCAATAGTGCGTCCCCAGAAGTTCCCCTCTGCAAATACTACTTTGGCCGCATTGGGCGGAATGCCTTTTACTTTATACGCCCATTTGCGGGTCAGTTTGAGGGCCGTTTCGCCCCCTTCTACGCCCGCGTTCATCATCAGGACTTTGTCGTAGCCAAAGTACTCACAGAGGAATTTCTCGCACACGCCCAGTTGGTCGTTGTAAAACGCCCGCGAGGTAAGTGTGAGCCGCCCGGCTTGCTCCATCATGGCTCCAATGATGCGCGGATGGCAGTGGCCTTGACTGACGGCACTGTAAGCCGACAAAAAATCGTAGTACCGATTCCCCTCGACATCCCACACAAACACGCCTTCGCCTTTCGATAAGACCACCGGTAGCGGGTGATAGTTGTGGGCGCCATAACGTTCTTCGCGATCAATGGCCTGCTGGCTGAGTGATGTGGATAGAGTATTTTTCATGAATTTACGATTAAAATTAGGGCCTTAAAATGGCTCAATTTCACTTTTTGACAACCATATAGCCCCACAAAGGGTTGCCATCAAAATTACAATCTATTTTAGCAACCCCCAATTTCTAATGTCCACCCGCCAGAAGAAGCGAACAGTTCCGGGCCTCAAGGACGAGGATTACTATTTCACGCCCGAGGGTTTTCTGGTTTTTACGGCCGCTTATCACCTCAAGCGGGGCTACTGCTGCAAAAACGGTTGTCGGCACTGCCCCTACGGGTTTAAAAAAACAGCCTAATTTTAGGAGTCATTTTTGATTCCTAAACGTATGCCTATCCGTCTGTTTCTTAGTTGGCTGCTGTGCTTGGCCGCCCTACTCTCTGGCTACTCGCAAGCTGTTTCCCCGCTCTACCGCCAAACGAGCGACATGCATCACCTCATGACGCAGTATGCTGCCGATAAGGGGAGCCTCAGCCGGTTTTACACCGTCGAAAACTCGCCCGAACGCCGGGAGCGGTTTGAGCGGCTTACCACCGATTATCTGCAACAACTCGACCGAGTGGATTTCGATAAAATGCCCGTGGGGAGTCAGGTTGATTACCTGCTTTTCCGCCGGAGTCTGCTGGTTGAGCAGGCCGAGTTAGCCAAAGAAGCGGCCGAGGTAAATCAGATTAAGCCCTGGTTTCCGTTTGCAGACGGAATTTACGCGCTCGAAAAAGTACGTCGGCGGGGAGCGTCGCTCAACAGCGAGCAGATAGCTGCCGATTTGGCGAAGCTGGCGCGTCAGGTCGCCGAAACGCGGGCTGTGGTCGAGAAAGCAGGCCCCATGTCGGCAGCCCTTGCCCAACGGGCCGAAGGAACCGCCAATGGGCTTCGCTCGGCCCTGAAAAGTGTGTTTGAGTTTTATAACCAATACGACCCGCAGTTTACGTGGTGGGTACCTGCTCCTTACGAGCGTGCCGATAGCCTGTTGGGTGCCTACGCGCGGTTCTTTGCGCAGAAAGCAAAAACCGCTACACCCCCGGCCAACGACGGCAGCGGTATTGCGGGGACACCCGTAGGCCGCGACGAGATTGTGCGGCAGCTGGCGTTTGAGTACATCGCTTACTCACCCGAAGACCTCATTGAGATTGCCAACCGTGAGTTTGCCTGGTGCGACCGTGAGCTGCTCCGGGCCTCGCGCGACATGGGCTTCGGTGATAACTGGAAGGCGGCTCAGGAAAAAGTCAAAAATAGCGCGGTGCCGGTGGGCAAACAGCCCGAAATGATTATGCGGCTCTACGACGAGTCGATCGCATTCCTGAAAAGTAAAGACCTTATTACCATTCCGCCTATTGCCGAAGAAACGTGGCGAATGATGATGATGTCGGCCGAGCGGCAACGGTTCAGTCCGTTTTTTCTGGGTGGCGAAACCCTGCTGATTTCGTACCCCACGGCTGCCATGAGTCAGGAAGAAAAGCTGATGAGCATGCGCGGTAATAACCCCCATTTTTCGCGCTCGACGGTGCACCACGAGCTCATTGCGGGCCACCATCTGCAGGGTTTCATGAATAACCGCTATAAGACGTATCGGCGCTTCCGCACGCCGTTCTGGACCGAAGGCTGGGCGTTGTACTGGGAGATGATTCTGTGGGATATGAACTTCCCGCAGTCGCCCGAAGATCGTATCGGTATGCTGTTCTGGCGGATGCACCGCTGTGCCCGGATCATTTTTTCGCTCAACTACCATCTGGGCAAGTGGACACCCCAACAGTGCATCGATTTCCTCGTCGATCGGGTAGGGCATGAGCGGGCCAATGCCGAGGGTGAAGTGCGCCGGTCGTTTGTGGGTGGCTACGAACCGCTGTACCAGTTGGCCTACATGACGGGCGGGTTTCAGTTCTACGCGCTCAAAAAAGAGCTGGTCGACAGTGGCAAAATGACCTACAAACAGTTTCATGATGCGGTGATGCAGGAAAACTCGCTACCAGTCGAAATGATTCGGGCTATTCTGACCGGGCAACCACTCAACCGCAGCCATAAAGCCAACAGGAAGTTTTACGGCGACATAAACAGCGGGGAAAAAAGACGGTGATTTACTGGTTGAATGGCTGTCTGCATGGCGGCTAACAGCCAGCATTCCAATGTCTTTTTCGTTTTACACAGCCTTGAGTTGCAGATTATCAGGAAATTCACCATCTTTGCGCCCTCAAAAGGAAAATAGCAACGGTCATGGCCAGAGTTTGTCAATTAACAGGTAAGCGCACGCGTGTAGGAAACAACGTCTCTCACGCCAACAATAAAACGAAGCGTAAATTTTTCCCGAATCTCCAGAAGAAGCGTTTCTACATGGAGTCTACGGGTGAGTGGATTACCATGAAGGTAGCCACCTCTGCGATCAAGACGATCAACAAAAACGGTATTGAAGCCACCCTGCTGAAAGCTGCCGAGCGCGGTACACTTTCGGGTCGGATTGTTGTTTCGCCGAAGTAATCAGGTCATACCAGCCTCCGTTGCTGGTTTTCCTGTTGTAGAAAACGCCAGATGCCCGGCATTGAGCGCCCGCCTGTAGATTGTACAGCTGAGCGCCTAATGCCGAGCATCCGGCGTTTTTGTTTTAGATAACGCGTTTCAGTACAAACTGAGCCAGGGCAATATGGCCTTTTCGGCGCACTACCATCGTAATTTCTTTCCCTTCGCCCCGCTGTAGGAGTTTGTAAATATCGCTGATACTCATGTTGTGGGCAGCCGTGTTGTTGATGAGCAGCAACTCGTCGCCTTCAACGAGCCCAGCCAAATCGGCCGGTGAGCCTTCAATGATCCGACCGATGTAATAGTTCTGAAAGCTTTCGCCCCGCGCTTTGAGCTCCAGGCCACTCATATCGTGCTCAAACGTTTCTTTCATGATCCGCCGGATCGGCTTCATTACAATGTACCCATCGCGGTAGTTGAACGTGATTCTAAAGCGTCGGAGTAATTCGCAGCCTACGTTGCCGACGCGCTCGGGTGAATTGGTCAGTTTGGTGCCAAATGCCACGCTGTCGGGAAACGAAGCAAGAATATTGTCGAGCTCATAGCGACCAAAGCGCACTTTGGGGAGCCGACCCATGCTGCCGTTGATCACGCCGTTGAGGCCGCGGCCCAGTTGCGCCCGGATAATACGGTCGGGTAGGGGCAGGTTTTCGGGGTTGCGCGTGCGGTCGAGGAGCAGGGCGTGCCCCGCACCCGTGTCCAGAATAACCCGCAGGGGCGTTACCCGGTCGCCCTCCACAAGCGTCATGGCATCGGTGTAGGGCTTGGTATCCTGAATGGTAATGGGGTATTTCTCGCCGTGCCGATGGCGGTACCGGTATTTATCAGGCCGGGTGAGAGTAATCTCGTGCAGCTGAAAATCGATGGTGACGACAAACGTGTTGAACAGGTCGTACCCGAATATGCCGTGAATCGGAACACCAACGTATTCGGAGAGTTTCAGCACATCTTCATCAAGGACTACAATATTGTGCCGATTGGCCCGTAGGTAGCCAATACTCAGCTGATTGTCGATGGCTACCGATGCCGTTAAATTTCCACCCTCGCCCGCTCCTGCAAGTTTAACCTTGCGCGTAAACCGGAGTTTCTGGTTTCGGATGGCCGTTGGGTCGGTTACGATGGTGCTGCTGACGCCCGTATCCAGAATAAACCGTAGCGTGTCGGAATTATTGATCCGGATCGGGATAATAATCAGGTTGGAGTGAAGCTGAAACGGAATGCGGGCCCAGCTACGGTTGCCCGCCAAAAAAAAGCCAAACCGATCCTTATCAGGTATGTGTTTGTCGGGGGTAGCCTGTACCGAGCTACCGAGACAAAACAGCAAACCCATGACCAGTAAAAGCACGTTCATAACTGTTCGTATTACATGGGAAATTTACTAAAAAATAGCCTATTAATGCAGAATGTTTCGACGAACGGTGTATTTGTGCCAAAACCCGGTGTGCAGTGGGTGAAATCCACTAATTTCGCCCGCGGAATCCAAACATTATCAAGAATATGCGGAAGCGAATAGTTGCTGGTAACTGGAAAATGAATAAAACCTACGAAGAGGCTGTAGCGCTGGTTTCGGAGGTTGTAAACATGGTAAAAGACGAGGTGACCGGGAATACCGAGGTGGTGCTTTGCCCGCCGTTTGTGTACCTGACCACCCTGAAACAATATATCCCGGCCGGGGGGCGTATTTCGCTGGGCGCGCAGAACTGCCACGAAAAAGCCTCAGGTGCTTATACGGGTGAAGTGGCCGCGTCGATGTTGCAGTCGATTGGGGTTGAGTACGTCATTCTGGGACACAGCGAGCGCCGGGAGTATTTCGGCGAAACCAACGCGCAGTTGGCCGCTAAGGTTGATGCTGCCCTGGCCAACGGTCTGAAGCCTATCTTCTGCTGTGGTGAGTCGCTCGATATGCGCGAAAACGGCGACTATATCGGCTTCGTAAAAACACAAATTTCGGAAAGCCTGTTTCACCTGAGCCCTGAGCAGTTTGCCAACATTGTGATTGCGTATGAGCCTATCTGGGCAATTGGTACGGGTCTGACAGCTTCGTCGCAGCAGGCGCAGGATATGCATCTGGCGTTGCGCCAACACCTGGCGAGTCAGTATGGCGAAGAGGTAGCCCAAAACACCTCGATTCTGTATGGCGGCAGCGCCAACGCCCAAAACGCGGCTGAACTGTTCTCGCAACCCGATGTAGACGGTGGCCTGATTGGTGGTGCTTCGCTGAAATCGCGCGATTTCACGACGGTGGTAAAGGCGAATAACTAAAGCGTGAACGGCCGTAACTCCGGTTGGTGAACGAGTGGCCGTTTGTGGCTCTTTTCTTATGACTGCACACGATTTTGTTCGGGCTTACCAGATGCAGCCGCACCCCGAAGGGGGGTACTTTGCGGAGACGTACCGCTCAGCGGAAACGATAGCCCATAGTGCCCTGCCAGCCCGATTTTCGGGGGCGCGGGCGTTCAGTACGGCCATTTACTTCTTGCTGGAAGGACACCACCGGTCGGCGCTGCACCGGATTCAGGCCGATGAGGTGTGGCATTTTTACGCGGGTGGCCCACTGAACGTGTACGTCATTGACCAAGCTGGGGCTTTGTCGGTGATTCGGCTGGGTAACAACCCGGCTGCGGGCGAGGTGTTTCAGGCGGTGGTTCCTGCCGGATGCTGGTTCGGCTCAAAACCGGCCGAGGGCGTTGCTTTCTCGCTTGCGGGCTGCACCGTAGCGCCGGGCTTTGATTTTGCCGATTTCGAGATGGCCGAGCGGGCCACTCTGCTCCAACACTATCCGCAACACCGGGAGGTGATCGAATGGCTAACCGATTAAGTAACAAAAAAGAGCAGCTTCGAAGCTGCTCTTTTTTGTTATTACCAGATGGAGTACAAGCCCAGAACGAGGTAGCTACCGGAAAGTAACATCGCCGAATTTTGACACAACCCGCACGCGAGGCCCGGAGCCCCGACCAATTTTACCGATATACTGTCGGCTCTTGCCCGGTCGGTTTTCATCGTTAGGCTGAGTAGTCAGCAGGAGATTCTGACCATTGGGGTATTTGAATCCGCCGTACGTTACCGATACGTCGAAGTCGTAGCCCGTTTCGGGATTGATGGGCAGTGCAACCGACGAGTAATTAGCCTGAATATCGACGTTGTCGGCTGATTTGAGCTGTTCGATCTGGAAGCCGCCCGAGAAATCGAGTTTCATTTTGCACGATTCGCGCAGGGTGCCAATTCGGGCGCCGGAGTAGCTGATATTAGCGTCGATTTTGCCTACTTCACCAATTTTCAGCTTGCCAAACTTGTTGTTCAGAACCAGCACGTTCGCTTTGTCGAGTTCGAGGTTCGAGTACGCAATGGCGAGTTTGCCCGCGTCCATGTTGCGAATGTCGGCATTGCCGAAAGCCACATCGATGTCGTTTTGCCGTCCGCTGAGTTGCTGGGCTGTAAAGTTGCCGTAGCGGGTATAGATGTTTAGCGGAGCCTGGAACGTGGCCACGTGCGTATTACCAAACTTGTTGCGGACTGTGAGCGCGTTGTTGCGGGGCATCTGCACGGTGTAATCAATCCGAACGTAGTTCTTTTCGCCGTTTCCGTTGCCCCAGTTTGTCCAGCTGCTCGACTGTTTCTGTAACTCGGTCTTAAGGGTAATCTGGTCGCCCTCGCGTTTGTCGGTGATTTCTACCGTGTTCAGGAAATCCTGCGCGCGGCTGTCGGTGTTGGCGTTGGCCGTAATCACGATCTGCACCCGAATCTCGTTCTTATCCCACAGATCCACATTGACTTGTCCGAACTGATTGTCAATCAGAAGCTTGTCTTTCTGGTCAACATCGAACATCTTGATGACGGTTCGCTTTTTTTCGATGGCTCCCTGGCCATCTTCGATTGGGGTGTTGGCTGCCGCCAACGAGAGCGGCAGCAGCAACAGGTACGCTACTTTATATAAGGTTTTCATTGGTCTTGTTGTTTTGTCCTTTCATGCGCTGAATTACACGCAGCTGTTCATTCAGGAGGTCAATCTGTAATTGTAAATTCTGAATCATGGCCTGCACCAGTACCTCCTGGTTAGGGGTAGCCGGCAGGTCGGCTTTTAGATTCTGGTAGTTGCGCTCCAGGCGGCTCAAATCGCTGGCAAAGGCCTCATAGAGCGACGGGTTACTGGCTGTCATCGATTTCAGCTCCTCACGCTTGGCATCGACTAAGCGGGTGTACTGCACAAACTCCTTGGCATACGTGGGGCTCACGGCTACTACCTCGGGTTGTTCGGCCACGCCGTAGCGGTAGTTGAGGAGCCAGAAGCTACCTACCAGCAACAGCACGGCTACCGAGGCCGCCATCCAGCGGTTGAAGCCCAGCGTATTTTGCCATCCTCCCCGTTGCACAGCCCCAAACGGGCGCCCGTTGTGGGGTGTTTGTACGGGTTCGGTCATGAGGTCGGCCAGAAGCCCTGCTTTGGCCGGTCCTGCATGGTCCTGATTCGTCGACGAGTCCGGGATTGTGATGCCCGATTCGATGCGTGCCCACAAATCGAGGGAAGGCTCGTCGGCGTCAAAATCTTCGCGGTTATCGCGGATAAATCGTTCAAGGTTATTTTTCATAGGTCAAATTCTCCAGTTGTAGTGGTTCACCATGTGTCAACGTTTTTGTTAGTCTTGCTCATTGGTGGCCAATACAGTCAACAATCGTTTCCGCCCCCGCATAAACTGTGTTCGGGAAGTAGTTTCGCTGATGTTCAGAATCTGACCAATCTCTTCGTGGTCATACCCTTCAAACAAATACAGCGACAATACGACCCGGTACCCTTCCGACAGTTGTTGCATCGCCTTGCGTACCCGCTCCACATCGAAATTGATCTCCGTTTCGTCGTACGGCTCCGGCGACGCCCAGTCGAGCGACTCGGCCGACTCGTCGGTGCCGGTACGGGTGGTATCAAGTTCGACAAATTCGACCCGCCTGCTCCGGAGGTGGTTGATGGCCCGGTTCACCACAATCTGCTTCAGCCAGGCGCCAAACGTACTCTGCCCCCGGAAGGAGTGAATGTGGTTGAAAGCATCCAGAAACGCTTCCTGCAACGAATCCTCAGCCTCGGCCGCATGGTTCAGGATTCGCAGACTGACGTTGTACATCGCCTTCGCGTATTGGCGATACAAGTCATACTGGGCCTTGCGCTCGCCAAGCTTGCAGCGTTCAACAAGGTCAACGGTTCGGTCTATGTACAGTTTCGTTTCCAAGCAATCGTTCCGGAGCGGTTGAGGGTCGAACCGCCGAAGCGGGGCGAATTCAAAATAAAGACAACCTAAATACGTTGGTGTTGCACGTGCGCGCAAAAAAAATGCACATTGGTTTTTGGGGTATCTACTTACCAAATCACCATGTATCAGTCAATTACCCATCCGATAGGCGTGTTTCGGGAGGATGATGGCACCAACTCGTCAATAAATCACCAATTAGTGGTCAGTAAGCTCACAACCGAATTAGGTATCCTAATTGAGTGAACAATGTAGAATGCATAGCCGTCGGTCCCGGAGCTTTCGGATGTCGATTTGAGGAAGATGGTATAGTGTGATGCTATCGCCCTCAACCAAATTATTTCGTACTTTTGATTGTTATATAAGGACGTTGGACACTGAATCCTGGGCGTTAGACTGATGCTATAGTCTAAGCGGCACCACTCAGCTTCCAGCGTCTTCATTATCTATGATCGACTATATTTCGAGCTTAAATGACCCCCAACGCGAAGCCGTAACCCACGGCAACGGCCCGTTGATGATTATAGCCGGGGCGGGGTCAGGAAAAACCCGTGTTCTCACCTACCGGATTGCCTACCTGATCGAAAACGGGGTCGATCCGTTTCGGATTCTGTCGCTGACATTTACCAACAAGGCCGCCGGCGAAATGCGGCACCGGATTGAGAAAGTGGTCGGGAGTGAGGCCCGCAATATCTGGATGGGGACCTTCCACTCGGTCTTTGCCAAGATTCTGCGCATTGAGGCCCGTGCCATTGGCTACACCAGCAACTTTTCTATTTACGATACCGACGACTCTAAGTCGCTGCTGCGGTCCATCATCAAGGAGATGGGGCTCGACGATAAGGTGTACCGGGCCAATAGCGTGTTCAGCCGGATTTCGGCGGCTAAAAACCGGCTTATCGGCCCCGAAGACTATCTGGCCAACCCCGTTATTAAGGCCGACGACGAATCGGCGCGGATGCCCGAAGTGGGGCGGATCTATAAAGAGTACGCCCGGCGTTGCTTCGCGGCCAACGCTATGGACTTCGACGATCTGCTGTTCAATACCAACGTCCTGTTTCGCGATCACTTAGACATTCTGAACAAATACCAGCACAAGTTTCAGCACGTGATGGTCGATGAGTTTCAGGATACCAACGTGTCGCAGTACCTCATTACGCGCAAGCTTGCGGCTGTTCACCAGAACATCTGCGTGGTGGGCGACGATGCCCAGAGTATCTATGCCTTCCGGGGGGCCAACATCGAGAACATCCTGAATTTCCAGCGCGACTACGGAAAAGATGCCGTTAAGATTGTGAAACTGGAACAGAACTACCGTTCTACCAAGCATATTGTCGAAGCGGCTAACTCGGTGATTGCCCGGAACCGGAACCAGCTCGAAAAGCACGTTTTTACAGATAACTCGGAAGGTGCCCTGATCGATGTCATTAAGGCATCGTCGGATAACGAAGAGGGCCGACTAGTGGCGCAGGCCATTTTTGAGGCCAAAATGCAGGAAGGTCTACGCAACAACGATTTTGCCATTCTGTACCGGACCAACGCCCAGTCGCGGGCGTTTGAAGAAGCCCTCCGCAAGCTGAGTATCAAGTACCGAATCATTGGCGGGTTGTCGTTCTACCAGCGGAAAGAAATCAAAGATCTGATCGCTTACCTGCGGTTTACGGTCAATCAGCAGGACGAGGAGGCCTTCAAGCGGATCATCAACCTGCCTAAGCGGGGGATTGGCGATACCACGGTGGCCAAAATATCGGTGCTGGCGTCGGAGAAAAGCGTGCCGATCTGGGAAATTGTGGGCAACGTGAGCCAACATATTGCCGGGCGGGCGTCTATAGCCATCGAAGGATTTGCCGACCTGATTAAGAGTTTCAACCTGCTCATCGACAAGAAAGACGCCTACGAAGTATCGGCGCATATTGCCAAGGCATCGGGCCTGCTCAAAGACCTGTACGAAGATAAAACGGTGGAGGGTTTGGCTCGTTATGAGAACGTGCAGGAATTGCTGAACGCGATTAAAGAGTTTGTCGATAATCCTGAAAACGACGACAAAAGCCTGAGCGCTTTCCTGCAAACGGTATCGTTGTTGACCACAGCCGACGAAAAAGAGGACGATGGCGACAACGACAAGGTAACGCTCATGACCATTCACGCGGCCAAGGGTCTGGAGTTCAAGAATGTACACATTGTGGGGTTGGAAGAAGAGCTATTTCCGAGTCAGATGATGCTCGAAAGCCGGAACGATCTGGAAGAGGAACGCCGGTTGTTCTACGTGGCTATCACCCGCGCCGAACGTCGACTGACGATGTCGTATGCTGAATCGCGCTACCATTACGGTCGGTTGAAGATGTGTGAGCCGAGCCGGTTTTTGATGGAGGTCGATCAGCGACACCTCAAAATGGCCCGGACGCATACCGAACGCAGCGGTTACGGGGCTACCCGGCAGGACGCCCGCGAGGGCCGCGCCATTCCCGACCGCGACCGAAACGAAATGCCAACGGCCGGCTCGATGAGCTTTGTGCGGTCGCTGGCGCAGAAAACTGCCCGGACACAGTCGCCCCAGCCTGCGGTAGCGCACACACCATCGGCTGGTTTTGTGCCGAGCGATACGTCGAATCTGGCGGCCGGTATGAAGGTAGAGCATACCAAGTTTGGGTTTGGTACGGTGAAGAGCATGGATATTAACGGCACCGAACGCAAAGCCGTTATTCAGTTCGATACGGCGGGCGAGAAAACGCTGCTCCTTAGCTTTGCCAAGCTGCGGATTGTGGAGTAAGGGTAATGTGCTAAATTCGAGTACATTATAACAATGGTGCCGTGAGAGTTTACCAACTAGCAAAAGAGCAAAATACCCTATTGGTTAACTGCCAAATGTTAGCAGTAACCGGGGTTTGTTTTGTCAGCCCTATCGTACACACGAATCTTTTTGTTGGGTTTGGGGCATTGGTTTATAATCTTATGGGCTATGCGCCTGTGAGAATCACCCATTATACTTTATTGGGTTGTTTTCCAAAGCATTGGATGTACGTAGTGTCGTTCTTTGCGCAAGTAGCTTTCACTCTGACTCTGGCTGGTGCTGGTTTTGCTCTAAGCCGGAAAGGACATAGTGAGAAAAAAGTAACGTGGCTGCTGGTAGGGGCGTTTTTGCTTTACCCAATCGCTAACCGTTTGTTTTGGTATATGAATGCTCGGGTTAGAGGTCAAGATATGCTTTGGTTTATGAATTACAAAGCCGACTTTGATCAAAAACCGGTGCCATTGTTTGGTAATTTCTACAACTTTCGCTTCGGTGAATTTTGTATTAATATGCTCGTATCAGCGGCTTTGTATGCCTTGGCTTACTGGGTTATTACCCGTTATTGGCCCAGTCTTTTTCGCTTGCAAATGCTGACGGTGGGTGCTTTAGCCTGTATCGGTGGCTGGGTGTTCTGGCACATGTTACTTGGCCCAATTCTTTATTAACGTTCTATTGTGATTCGCTTTTTCAACGAAGATACCCCCTACAAACTGCCACAGAAACAGGCAACGCGCCAGTGGCTGAAGCAACAAACCGAGGCCGAAGGCTTTCGAATCGGCGACCTGAACTACATATTCTGCTCCGATGAGCATGTGTTGCAGGTTAACCGCGACTATCTCGACCACGATTATTACACTGACATTATCACCTTCGACCAAAGCGAGGAAGAAGACCTGATCGAAGGCGATATTTTTATCAGCGTGGATCGGGTTTCGGACAATGCCGCCCAACTGGGTGTTGAGTCGATTGGGGAAATGCGTCGGGTGCTGGCTCACGGCCTGTTGCACCTCTGCGGCTTCGGCGACAAATCGCCCGAGGAAGAACAGGCCATGCGGGCCAAAGAGAACGAATGGCTGGCGCAGTTTCCGAGATAACATCTCATTGGAGAGATGTCATCTCGTTAAATTGGCTTTAGACATACCATCTCTCCAAATGAGATGTCATCTCAGCCATTTGCCCTGCGCTTTCATGACCTGCTCGATCACGTCGCGCACGGCTCCACGGCCGCCGGGTTTGGGCGATATGTAATCACAAACGGCCTGAATCTCATCGGCGGCATCGGCAGGGCAAGTGCTGAGGAGGGTCGGACGGGCCAGAATCTCCCAATCGGGCAGGTCGTCGCCCATGTAGAGCACCTCGTCTTCGGCAATGGCGTCGCGGGTGAGGTATCCCAGGTACGCGTTGAGTTTCTGGTCGGAAGGGCCGCCCATGAAAATGTCTTTTATTTTCAGGAACTCCAGCCGCTTCCGAACGCCCTCCTGATTACCAGCCGATACAATCGCGATTTTATACCCCGCTTTGAGGGCCTGCTCAATGCCGTAACCGTCGCGAATGTTGAACGTGCGAAATTGCTCACCCGAAGCCAGGGCATTTACGCTGCCATCGGTCAGTACCCCGTCGACATCAAAAATGAAGGTGCGGACGCGGGCGAAACGTTCGTGTAGTGGGTTCATGGCGTAAAGATATTACTTTGATGGGAACACGGATTGAATGGATGCAACAGATTAGGATGGATAAAAAATCCGCCCCGATCCGCTACATCCGTTCAATCCATGTTCCCATCTTTACAGTATGATTCAACTTCCCCCCGCGTTTCGTGCGCAGATGCAGGCCCAGCTGGCCGACGAATTTTCGGCGTTTGAAGCCGCGCTTGCTCAGGAACCGCCGGTTAGTATTCGTGTAAACCCGCGTAAACCCACACTCAACACGGCCCACTTGAAGCCCGTGCCCTGGTGCGCCGATGGTTATTACTTGCCCGAACGCCCCGTATTCACGCTCGATCCGTTGTTTCAGGCCGGTGCGTACTACGTGCAGGAGGCTTCGTCGATGCTGTTGGCCGAAGCCCTGCGGCAGTCGGTCAATCTGAACCGGCCCCTCAAAGTGCTCGATCTGTGTGCCGCTCCCGGCGGGAAAACCACCTTGATGGCGTCGCTGCTGTCGGACGATAGCCTGCTGATGTGTAATGAGGTGATTCGGACCCGTATCCCGATCCTGCGCGAAAACGTGGAGAAGTGGGGTTACCCGAATGTGGTCATCAGCAATCATGACCCCGACGATATGGGCGGTCTTGCGGGCTTCTTCGATGTCGTTATGGTTGATGCGCCCTGCTCTGGTGAAGGGCTTTTTCGGAAAGATGCCGATGCCGTGCAGGAGTGGTCGACCGATGCGGTGCAGTTATGCTCGGCGCGGCAGAAACGGATTTTGGCTGCTGCTGCTCCGCTTGTCGATCAGGGAGGTATTCTGATCTACAGCACCTGCACGTATAACGAGGCTGAGAATACCGAGAATATGCAGTTCCTGCTCCAAAATGGCTTCAAAAGCCGGCCACTCGACCTGCCTGCCGACTGGCAAGTGGTGGCCAAACAGCAGGCAGGGGCGGTGGGCTATCAATGTTACCCGCACCGGGTAGAGGGCGAGGGCTTTTTTATTAGTGTGTTCGAGAAAACCGATTTTGCCCCCGCCATTAAAAACAATAGCCGTCCCTTTCGCGACTGGAAACCCCTCCGCCCCCGCGAAACGGCGCAGGTACGTAGCTGGCTGGCCGAGCCCGACCGGTTTTCGTACTGGCAAAAGCCCAATGGTGATGTGATAGCCATCCTGACCTCGCTCGAAAAGACGCTGTACTTTGTCAACGACCAACTTCGGAACAAGGGGTTTGGCCTTGACTTGGGTACGTTCAAAGGAACTGACTTTGTACCGGCGCACGCATTGGCGCTCAGTACGGCATTAGCTCCTACGATACCCGGTGTTGAGCTTAGTAAAGAAGAAGCCCTTCGTTACTTTAAGAAAGAGAACCTGGTCTTGAATGAGCCCGTTCGGGGGTGGGTACTGGCGCGCTTTGAGGGGTTGGCACTGGGCTGGATGAAAGGCGTTGGTAATCGGGTCAACAACTACCTGCCCAAAGATTGGCGTATCCGAATGGAAATTAAGGAGTACGTATAAACGATGAATCGATACGTGAAATGGATCGGGGTGGGGCTGGCGGCATTGGGCGCGGCTTACCTGTCGGGGCCTCGCCCGAGTTTTGAACCGGTGGCTCCAGAACCCGTTCAGCTTACTTCGTCGCTCTCCCAGCTGGAAGCAGCCATTGCCCGCGACGAAGCGGCTGCTCAACTCAAACCCGATAACGAGGCCCGGATTGTCTGGGCCGATAGCACGACCAAACAAAAAACGCGGTACAGTTTGGTGTATATCCCGGGATTTGGGGCCAGTTGGGCCGAGGGCGATCCGGTCAATCGAGCTATTGCTCAGGCTTACGGGTGTAACCTGTATCTGGCCCGTACCGCCGAACACGGCCTGAAATCGCCCGATGCGTTGAAAAAACTCACGCCGGCTTCATACGCGGCCTCTGCAGAGCGGGCATTGGCTATTGGTAAGGCCTTAGGCGATAGCGTTATTGTGATGGGGACTTCGGCGGGTGGTATGCTGACGTTGTATTTGGCGGCTCATCACCCCGAAATTCACAGCCTGATTCTGTACTCGCCCTGTATTGCTACGGCTAACCCGGCCCTGAAGCTAACTACACGCCCCTGGGGCCAGCAGATTTTGAACCGGGTCATGAACGGCGAACACGTCAATATCACCCGGTACAAACCCGACCGGGCCCAGTATTGGCTCACGCGGTATCATACCAATGGGTTGCTTACACTCCAGACTTTGATGGATACGTACATGACACCCGAGGTGTTTGCCCGTATCAAGCAGCCCGTGTTTATGGGGTATTATTATAAAGACGACGAGCATCAGGACGAGGTGGTATCGGTACCGGCTATGCTCGATATGTTTGCGCAACTCGGAACGCCAGCCCCTAAGAAACGAGAAGTGGCTTTCCCTGAATCGGGCGACCATGTGATTGCCTCCCGGTTCACCTCCGGCGATCTGGCAGGCGTGGAGCGCGAAACCCGAAAATTTATGGACGAGGTGCTGGGAATGAGACCCCAACCGGTTACGGCCACTTCCATCCCCAAAAAATAACCTACTTTTGTCTACGAATGCGCAACGCGTAATGATGAATGAGCGACCGCGCGAGTAACTTTCATTACGCATTACACATTACTCATTACGCATTTTTAACATTATGGCATACGGACTATTACAAGGAAAACGCGGCATCATTTCGGGTGCCCTCAACGACAGCTCAATCGCCTGGAAAATAGCGCAGCGGGCTAAAGAAGAAGGAGCCACCTTTACGCTCACAAACGCCCCCATTGCTATGCGTATGGGCGAGATCAAAAAGCTGGCGGAAGAGTGTAATGCCGAAATTATCCCGGCCGACGCCACCTCGAACGAAGACCTCGAAAAGCTCTTTACCCAATCGCAGGAAATTCTGGGCGGCAAAGTCGACTTTGTGCTGCACAGTATCGGCATGAGCCCCAATATTCGCAAAGGCCGCGCCTACACCGACCTCAACTACGAATGGTTTAAGCAAACCCTCGATATTTCGGCACTGTCGTTTCACCGCATGATGCAAACGGCCTATAAGCTGGATGCTATCAATGAGTGGGGGTCTGTAGTGGGCCTGACCTACATGGCTGCTCAACGGACGTTTCCGTTTTATACCGACATGGCCGAAGCGAAAGCCATGCTGGAGTCTATTGCCCGGAGCTTTGGTTACCACTATGGCAAATACCGCAAGGTGCGTGTCAACACGGTATCGCAGTCGCCAACGCAAACCACGGCTGGTTCGGGGATTGGTGGGTTCGATAAGTTTTTCGGATATGCCGACGCGATTGCCCCCTTAGGTAACGCTACCGCCGATCAGTGCGCTGACTATTGCATTACGCTTTTCTCTGACTACACGCGCATGGTGACCATGCAGAATCTCTTCCACGACGGCGGCTTCTCGATGACCGGCGTTTCGGCGGAAATTATGGATCTGGTGAATGTGAAGTAAGGAAAAGGGAGAAGGGGAAAAGGAGAAGGGGGGGCTAAACTACCACATACTTTCTCCTTTTTCCCTTCTCCCTTTTCTTCCCCTTACACATTTACTACTTTCAGTCGGCTATTGCCGTCGGTTCCTTTCTCTACCTGAATCTGCACCGAAATCCGCTCTTTGATTTCGTGCCGGTGCGAAATAATCCCGATTGTTTTCTGGCTGTCGTGCTGAAGTTTTTCGAGCATGACAATTGCTGTGTCGAGCGATTCGGGGTCGAGGGTTCCAAATCCTTCGTCGATAAACAGGCTATTGATCTGCACATTCTGCGACGCCAGATCCGATAAGCCCAGCGCCAGCGACAAACTGAGCGTAAATGTCTCGCCCCCCGACAAGCTCGATACTGATCGCTCGGCATTGCCTTGGTACAAATCCACAACATACAGTTCGTCTTGCCCGTCGCGAGGTTTTTGCAACAGGTATCGGTCGGTGAGTTCGCGGAGCCGACGGTTGGCCAGTCCGATCAATTGCGAGAGGGTCAACCCCTGAGCAAATTTGCTGAACTCATCGCCCTTGGCACTGCCTATGAGCCGGGCCAATTCGCGCCAGGGTTGAGCCTCCTGCTCTAGTTTGTCCAGTTTTTTGCGCATCGATTGTTGTCGCTTACGCTCGTCCTGATCGTGCTCAAGTTGTTTTTTTACGTAACCTACACTCTCGGTTACCCGACGTTGTTCGTCCTTGAGGACTTTAAGCTGCGTATCAATTTCTTCCGATGTGCCGGTTTCCTTTCGGTGTGCCAGCGCGTAGTCCCGTTTGGTCGTTTCTTCCTCAATACGCCGAATAACCTCGTCGGCTTCTTTTTGTAATCCCGTCTCGGTTTCCTGGAGCTGCCGGGCTGTTGCTGCATCGAGAAGGCAGGCCCGCGCCGAGTCGGCATCCGCAAACCCGCGCTGGGCCAGCAGAGGGGTCAGTGTCTGCTGCAACTCCCTAAGCTGATGCTGGCAGGCCTGCCCTTCGACTTGCGCCTTCTGAAGGAGTGCTTGCTGGGTTGCTATTTGCTGCTGAACCCGTGCAAATTGGTGAAGAAGTGTCTCGCAGTCGGACCGGATATCCGTTCCTATATATAAAGACGCGCGCCGGGTCTTAATATCGGCAGCTCGTTTGAGGCAGGCATCCGCCTGGTCCAGCTCAGTGGCAATCCGTTGCAGCATATCGCGCTGTTGCCAGAGGTGCTGGAGCCGGTGTAAATCCTGCCGCTGTAGGTTGAGCAACTTTATGGTGCTTTGCAGTTCGGTAGGCTGAATGTCGGGGTCGAGGGCTACCGCCGACAGCCTGGTGGCAAGTTCGGCTTTGCGTTTTTTGAATTCCTGCCGCAGTTGATCGCGGTAGGCGGTAAACGATGCCTGATTCGCCTGCGACTGAATGAGTGCTCGTTGCGCCTGTTCGTATTGAGTCCGCTTCGTTTCCCAGTCGGCCTGAGCGACCCGGAGTTTCAGGGCCAACTCGCCCGTTTGCTGCACATAATGCTGAGTATACGGGTGATTCAACGAACCACAGAGCGGACAAGGCTCGCCTGAGGTTAGCCCTTTGCGGAGTTCATCCAGGTTGGCCTCGGTGTCGAGTCGCCGTTGGGCAGCTTCAAGGTTTACTTTGGTTGCTTCCAGCTGTTCCAGTTCCGCTTTGAGCCGGGCCTCCGCTTTCGTATTTATTTCAACGGTAGTGTCGAGGGTTTCGGCCTGCCCCTTGAGGCTCATTCCTTCAGCCAGCCGTTTTTGCTGTTCTTCGAGCAAAGCGACCAGTTGGCTATACTGCGTAATGCGCTCTACCAGCTGGTTCAATGCGTGTTGAAGGGTTTCGGGCGTGATAGATGTGTACTCGGCCGATAGCGTGGCCAGGTCGCTGGCCAATTTCTGCTGTTGGTAGTGCACTTCCGCGAGGGCCGCTTCGGTGTTGTTTAGTGGCAGTTGCCGTAGCCACGGTTCCTCCGCTGATCGAATGGCCTGCTGGACCGTACCCAACGGGCGTTTGGCATTCTGAAGTTCGCTCTGTTCATTCTGAAGTAGCGACACAATCTGCTCCCGGTAGCTGTTAACTGCTGGTTCTATTGCCTCAGGAGTAAGCGAATCCTGATGGGTTAGCAGCCGCGCTTTCTCCAGGCATTGTTGTAGCGACCCACGCAGAGAAGTAAGTGTTGTTGTTGCCTCAGTTTGCTGGTTTGTCAGTTGCGAGTAGTGCTGTTCCAGTGTACGGAGTGTGGAGAGTTCGACGGTTAGGTCAGCTACGGTTGCATGACGGGCCAGCCGGGCGGCATCGGGGGCAAATTCGGTACGCCGACTCACCAGTCGCTGTTGCCGGTTGGCCAGCCCTGCCAGATTTTGTTCGGCCTCAGCGAGCTGTTTAAGCAACTGCTGTTCGGCTGTAAAATGCTCAATGGCTACGTCGAGCGTTTTCAGCTGGGTGCTAATTGTCTTTTGTTGGGCCTTCAACTCGGTCACCTTCTCATCGTCGAGTACATGAATCAACGACACCGCCTGCCGTATCGTCTCCAATTGTGCATCGTACTCCTTAGCAATGGCATAGGCCCGTTGGCTGAGGAGACGGTAGATTTCGGTGCCGGTAATTTTCTCCAGCATTTTGCTCCGTTCGGCGGCCTTGGCCTTCAAAAACTGGTCAAAGGCTCCCTGCGCCAGCACAATTGACCGGATAAACTGCTCGTACGTAAGGCCAATCAGCTCTTCGTTTTTTCGGGGGAAATCAGCGAGATTCTTAATCGGAAACAGCTTGCCTTCGGCTTCTCCCTTCGGCAAATGGGCCACTTCCATCTCGTAGTTATTCCAATTGCCGTTACGGTTCTTCCGAATCGACCAGCGCGACCGGTATGTTTCGCCCGCTACTTCGTATTCGACTTCGGCGTAGGCTGCCGTATTTGGCTCCTTCATGGCCTGTTGATTTACAATCAGGCCTTCGTTTAAAAGAACGGTATTCGAAAGCTGCCCCGAAATCCGGGGTACCCGGTTGAACAGAGCCAGCGTAATTACGTCGAGTAGGGTAGATTTACCCGCGCCGGTGGGTCCCGAAATCACAAACAATCCGGTAGCCGCAAGAGCACCTTCTGTAAATTGAACCGGCGGGTGCTCGCCGTAAAAAGAGTTTATATTACGAAAGCGTATCTGCCGAATTTTCATGCAAGAAAGGCGAGGCCTGTTCGGTCACAGCCCGATAAAGTTGTTTATAGGTTTCGAGAAGTACAGGTCGGCTCTCGGGGTCAACGAGTGAGCTATCCAGCCGACGCTCGAATACATCTAGGTACGATAGGTCCTGCAAGTAGGTATCGGCCACCAACAACGACTCCAGTCCCTCCCGTTTGCTCTGAAAAACCAACCTTGCTTTTGCTATCGAAAAAGGAGCCTCTATATAATCACGATGAAGCTGCTCGAAGTGAAGCCGGGTCGCGTGGCTTTCCTGTGCCTCCTCAACCAGTATTTCGACGAGCGTTGTCAGTTGTCCCTCCTCTGCCGTGATCTGCTCAAGCGAATCCCGCACCTGCTCGAGTGTACCAACTACGTGCTGTAACCGCCGGAACGAAGGTACCCGAACAGAACACACATTCGTCAGAACTCCATTCTCGAGCGACAGCTCAAGCACCTGATGGGCGTTGGCGCGTTCGCTAAAGCTAAGCGGAATAGGCGAGCCACTGTACCGAACCATCCCATCGGTTCCCATCGATTGTGGCATATGGATATGGCCGAGGGCTACGTAGTTGAATCCGCCCGGAAAGTGTTCGGTAGAAAAAGCAGCCTGACCACCCACACAGTGAATCTCCCGCTCACTCTCCGACACACTCGCTCCGTTTACGTACAAATGTCCCATTGCCATTACCGGCACCCCCGCGTAGGATTGATGGCAGTAGTCAGCCAGGCGCTCATAATGATTACGAATACCGGTACGCAACGCTTCAACTCGTTCTTCGTATGATTGTCCCGAGATAGATTGACGAAGATCCGCATCACGTAAATAAGGAACGGCCGCCACCACCAGATCCGTTGAGCCCTGGTTTATGCGGATGACTTCATCGGCGCAATCGTGACTGGTGCAGCCAACCACGTGTATATCCAGATGGCGCAATAGCTCGCGGGGAGCATTCAGCTTGGTAGCCGAGTCGTGGTTGCCTCCTGTAATAATAATACGCCGACCCAGCGGAAGCATCCGGGTAAGAAACTTATAGTATAAGGACATCGACCCATCGTTGGGGTTGGTGGTGTCGAAGATGTCTCCCGCAATGAGCAATACATCAATGTCCCGCTCGTCGACCAAATCGGCTAGCCAATTAAGAAAAAGCTCGTGATCATCGCGCAGATCATGTTTATAAAGCCGCTTTCCCAAGTGCCAATCACCTGTATGTAGTATTTTCATTGTTAGTCGGCTTACTAATTGCTCGAAATAATTGTAATGCAAGATAGCTTGAATAGCTACAAAAGCCTAAAAATTCGGCTTGCTGCGACGAATTAAATATTGGAATAATACAATTTTCGTTGTTTGCCTAAAGGGCCTTGCTTTTAGATGTAAGTTATTTTTCGTGACTTCACTAAGTCAACTTAAACGGTAGCAGGGAGTTAGGCTGGAGCCCCTGATTTTTTATAAGAAAAGTTTAAATCAGGCCTTGACAAAGGGTGAATTTATGGCGTACCTTTGCAGTCCCAAATGAGGGAAAACACACCGGCTGGCACTTGCCACCGGGGTTTTCGAGTCTTCAGGCGGGAAGCGGCCTTCGAAAATAAAATGA
>NZ_WELI01000001.1 GCF_009184635.1 Rudanella paleaurantiibacter | reverse complement strand
AAAGTGGGAAACAAAAACCTACAACTGGAAGGAGGTCATCAACGACCTGACAAGTATCTTTGAAGAACGCATCAAACCGCATCGCTTCGACTAAAGCCCGCCTGACACAGTTTAAAAATCACTCCCGTTGGTCTCCCAGACACCGCCACTCTAAATGACCGATTTCATATCGGTTCTAATACCAAAGCAATGACAGCATTTATTATTGCTAAGTATGTGGAAAAAGGCAAATTGAATTGGTCTACCAAATTTTTTGATTTGTTTCCCGAATGGAAGGCCAAAAGCAAGCCTGATTACGAAAATATCACTCTGCAAGATTTACTTTCGCACAAAGCAGGCATACAACCATTTCAAGGAGAGGGCGACCCTCAAATACCCGAATTTAAAGGGACAAACCAAGAAAAGAGAAAGCAGTTCGGACAGTTTGTCTTAACGTTGGAGCCCATTAAGCTTGATGCCCAAAATCCATTTATTTATTCAAATGCTGGCTATACATTGGCAACATTAATGGTAGAAAAAGTAACCACAAAAAGCTGGGAACAGTTGGTTGAAAAAGTATTTAACAAAGATCTAAAGCTAAATGTAAAATTATCCTGGCCAGAAAATCAGAAGAGAAAGGACACGTGGGGACATAGCTTTGACCAAGGAAAACTAACGCCTGTCCCTTCAACTTTTGATTATCATTTAGATTACACCGAACCAGCAGGAGACATAAACATTAAGCTGAAGGACTACATCAAATTCATCCAACTTAACTTAAAGGGGCTTGAGGGCCAAGACAACTATCTGAATTCAGAAACTTATAAATTCATCCATACAGGTGTAGAAAATTATTCGATAGGCTGGTTTAACCTTTATGACAACGGAGAAGAGTTGTCTGTGCATTCGGGGACTGGTGCATTCACGTATTTCACCATTGTGCATATAGACCGACTAAAGCATATAGCCTATATTATTTTTACAAACTCATTCAATGAAGATACCCAAAAAGGAGTAAGACTACTGATGAGAAAACTGAAAGAAAATTACAAATTTAATCTCCACCCTGACCAAAAGCGTTGAAGCCCTACGTAGCATTTACTAATCTCCCTTACTCCCTTCCGCAGATCCGGCGGAAATCGCAGTAGGTGCAGGTTTCGAGCTTTTCGGTTTTGCGGAAGGGCTCGCCTGGGTCCAAAAGTCGCCGGAGCAGGGTGCGCAGGGTTTCCTCGCTCGCCCGGATAAATTCGTCGGGGCTCTCGGTGTTGCTACTAAACCAGACCGGGTTTTCCTTGAGGCCACCGTTGATGTCGCGGAACGAGTAAAATCCGGCCGTTACGGGCAAATCATGCGGATTTTTGCGTTTCCCCTGCTTCAGAAACAGGTATTTGTACAGCCACAACTGTCGGGCTTTATCCCATTTAGAGCCGGTTTCGAGGGGTAGCATCGTCGCCATGTCGGCCGATTGGCTGGGCAGTTCCACTTTACCAGTCTTGTAGTCGATAATGCGAATCTGGCCCTCCACCTGTTCAATCCGGTCTATTTTACCCCCAATCCGTACCGGTACTACCTCGCCCGTTTCGAGCGGAACATTTAGTTCTACAATGTACCGGTCTTCAGTGCCAATTACTTTAAGATCGGTGAGTTGGGCCTGCCGTTCCTGAAAATCGAGCATCAGACGCTGAGCTACATCGTAAAGCAGCAGATTAATACCAGACTCCATCACCCGGCCCTTCATTACCTCTTTGAAGGTTTCTTCCAGCTCGTCTTTCACCATCTGGAGCGATACCGCCCGGCCGTCCATGCGGTATTTTTTATCCAGATTTTCGAGCGTTTTGTGGAGCCAATCGCCAAATTCGGCCGCGCCCATTTTCTCTTCTACCTCTTCTTCCTCGGCGATACCCGCCACCCGGCTGAAGTAAAAGCTGAGCGAGCAATTGATAAACTGGTTCAGCGCGGTGGGGTAAATGCCCCGGGTAGCCAGATTAGTCCGCAGCTTTTCCATCACCTCCGGCGATTTGGCTACCTCCCAGTTGTGCATGAGCCCATCCTGACCGGTACGTTCGCGGCCGAACCGCACCAACGGGGTGCTCAGGGTAATGGCACCGGCCGACCGGGGCACAAGTTCGTGTTCGATCTGGCGGATAAACCGGCTTGGCTCACCCTTGCCATTGCCGTAGGCGTCGGGCGAGGTAGTATGAATGAGCACCACCTCACGGGCCCGCTGGAGCAACCGGTAAAAGTGGTAGGCCGTCACGGACTCCTGGTCGCGGTAGGTCGGTAGCTGAATCTGCTTGTCGATGCTGATGTCAAGCGGAATCAGCGAGCTTTGTTTGCGTGCCTGCGGCAACACCCCTTCGTTGACCGACAGGATAATGACCCGTTCAAAATCGAGCGCACGGGTTTCGAGCATACCCATCACCTGCAACGGGCTATCGCCCTCGCTCGTAAACGGGATACTCGTTTGCCGAACCAGCTCGTACAAAAACTGGCGCAAACTCCGCAGAGTAATGGGCGTACCATTAACAATCTGCGCCTGTTGCTCAATGGTGGTTTCGAGCTGCTGCAACAGCGTGTAGAACACGTACAGATACTCAATCTCGACGGCATCCTGCGTGTCGCTGTACACGGCCCGCAGCAGGTCGATCAGGCGGTACAGGTTGCCGATGATTTCGGTAGGCTGATCGGTAGGCCACCGCCAGAACAACGTCTTGAGCAGCCGGTCGTTATGACCCAACTGCCGGAGTTCACCTTCGGTGAGGTACACCCATTGTCGGGTCAAAATCTGCTCCTGAATATGCAGGAGCAGGGGCCGGGGTTGCTCCTCAGCCGACTCAGGCGCACTCATGAGGTTATTGAGCCGGGCGTAATGCTGCACAAATGGATGGTTGAGCACCTTCACCACATGCCGGTAATGGAACTTCGGAATCCGCAAGTCGCGTCCGTCGCGGGTTCTGAACTCGTGCACCGTCCGCTGCATCTCAAACAAGGTATCAACGAGCGTGAACAAGAGCGAGTCGCGCAGCGAAAGACCCATGGTGATGTTCAAGTCCGTCACCGACTCATCGAGGGCGTACAGCATGGGCACCAGCAGCGACTCATCAGCCAGAATAATAGCCGTTTTGGGCTGGGGAAGTCCACCCGGCCCGTCTCCTTCGCTCGTCTGCCGCCATTCCTTATAGATTTGCCCGGCCACCTTGGTTTGCATACTCGCGTTGGGTACACCCACCACCCGGATATGCTTGGGCAAGGTGGTCAGATTCGTACCGATCTGAGCGCGGTTTTCGCGGGTGAACAGATACCCATTTTCAGTGTAGCGACGCAGAAACAAACCCGCTTCCTGCTTTTTATCGTCGAGGTAATACCGGTCAATATCCCAGATCATTTCGGCCTTATTGGCCCGCAACAGCGACTCCATGATCTGCGATTCGGCCTTGCTAAGCGCGTTGAAACCGACAAAATAAACCTTCTCGTAGGCCGGGTTATCGAGTATTTTTTCGCGGACCTGCTCGGCCAGCAAGCGGTAAGCCATACCCCGATACGCCAATCCCTGACCGGTCAGCCGCTCGTGCAGGGCGTGATACGCCGTCTTGAGGTTTTCAAATAGCTTAAAGTACCGCGACATGGCGGGGGTGGGCGTCAGGCTCCGGCTGCCGGGCGGCAGTTCGAGTTGCCAGCGTTCGAGCGTTTTAGCCTCGGTCAGATAGTCGAACAGAAAATCAGCCTTGACCAGATACTGATCGATCCGGTCGAAGTCGATCAGCAGCACCGACGCCCAGCCGATAAACTGCTCAAACTCCACCTGCGGATCTATAACCCGGAACACCTCGAACAGCTCAAACAACAGCCCAACCTGATCAATCAGTTGTACGCCGGCGGCCTCGGTCACAAAGTCGTCGATGGCCATGGCGTGGGGCGCCAGAAACGGCTCGCCCGACAGTTTGCCCAGCTCATCGAGAAATACCGAAACGGCCCGGCGGGTGGGTAAAATGACCCAAACATGATCGAAACGGGCCGATTGACCCGCCTGTTTGGGGTGTTTATCGAATACGCTGCGGGCAGTTTGTTGAAGAAAATTCATGTTAATGCATTCGGTCCCCGCGCGTTTCGAGCGTTGCCATAATTCCGGCTTCTATATCCAGAATCTCTTTCCAGCGCTGGCGCACCCGCTCTTTGGGAACATACTCTTCGGCCAGTTCGATAAAGTTACGATAATGCCCAGCTTCGGACACCATCAGCTCGCGGTAGAATTTGCGCAGGCTCTCATCGGCAATGTTTTCCGAAAGCAGTTTGAACCGCTCGCAACTACGGGCTTCGATGAGCGCATTGAGCAGCAAGCGCTCCATCAACTGCTCATGGTAGTCGCTGGAGGTGCGCAATTGCGCCTGTAGGGCATTCACGTATAGGTCTTTGCGTTGGCGACCCAACGGAATATTCCGTTTGCGCAGCTCTTTGAGCACCCGCGTAAAATGGCCCCACTCCTCAGCTACAACGGGCGTGAGCACCTCCACGAGTTTTTCTTTTTCGGGGTACTGCACAATGAGCGAAATGCACGACGAAGCTGCTTTTTGCTCACAGTACGCATGGTCGATCAAAATCTCGCCGATGTTCATCTCGGCAACGTTGACCCAACGCGGGTCGGTAGGGAGTTCAAGTCCGAGGGTTGTCATTTTTCGTGGGAGAAAGGAACAGGGAGAAGGGAGTGTCCTGTTGCGGCTCTTTCACGCATCCCTTCTGTCCGTTCCAATTTTTTAATCAAACAAGTACCAATCGACCCCGAAGGCAAACGACCGGCGCATGGCCAGGTAATCGGGCGTTACGTAATAACCGGGCGCAAACACCCCCTGATTGGCATGGGCCATTTTAACGAATAACCGGGTTCGGTTGATACGCAGGTTAGCAAACACGTCGGCCACAACGTAGCCTTCGACCCGCTGCCGGTTTTGCAGGTAAAACTGCTGGGTGAGCGGCATGTAGGCGTCGGCATAGTACGCCGATTTGTAGTGCAGCTCCACCCCGGTCTGGATAAATAGCACCTTCCGGAAAATAAAGTCGTAGGTAGCCCGTGCATTCAGAAACAGCTGAGGTACCCGCAGAATATCGTCGCGCGAGACAAGTGTGTAATAACCCTGGGTTGTGGCTCGCCAGCGTTTTTTCCCGGCCGATGCCCCCAAGCCCACGCGCAGAATACTGAACGCGCTGCTCAACTGCCGGGGCCGGGCGTCTTCGTCGAAATAAATGTAGTTGTTCAGCAGATGATAATCGAGGCCCGGCTGCACCAACACGCCTTTGTAGCGCAGGTTGAGCATTCCGTAAGCGTGTTGTGTTCCGCGGAGCCCGAAGTTATTCGACCAGCTGTAGTTGTTGCTCTCAAAACGCTGCTGAAGCAAGGTAGGCGAGGCAAAAATACTCCGGTACCCTACCGTCCCGAAACGGGTTTCGAGCTGCCCCTCAAGCCGCAAATCCCGACCAACCAGATATTCGCCCTCGGCCGTTAAACGCGACAGGCTGTCGGGAAAATAATACCCCAGCCAAAGCCCCAGAAACGTTTCCTGCCGCAGTCGGGGGTTGTTATAACGCCCCCAGAACGACGAATCAGTCACGGAAATTTGTCGGTTGTAGCGACCCTGCTGCCCGTACAGGCGGTTGCGCAGGTAAGCCCGGTAATTGAAGCCCCGAAAATCACCTTTGAGGCCGAACTGGTTTTCGAGCAACCGATAGCTGTTGGTCTGAAACGTAGCCGAGCTGTCAAGTTCGGCCCGCCGAACCGGGTCGCCAAACTGGGTTCGGTCAACAAACGGATAGTAGCGGGTCAACGTCGAATCCTGCTGCAGGCTGTAGTCATTGAAACTATTGATCTGCCGCAAGTAATCCATTTTGTGAAATACCTGAAATCCTTCGGCCAGTTTGTACTGCTGGTAGAGGTGCCACATGTTGCGCCGTTCGTTGCCGTCGGCACGGGGCAGGCGCGGGTTTCCGTCGTAATAAAAAAGGTCGCGGGTGCCGTCGGCGCGGAGGTTTGGCACCAGCCCCCCCTGCTCGGGTTGGTCGTGGTTGAGGTGGTTAAAATGCAGCAGGAGCGTGTATTTCTCGTTTTTGGCCCGATAGCTGGTATGCCCCACAAAGGCCCAGCTCTGAATCAGAAAAATCTGGTTCGAACTGGCCGCAATGAGCCCGGAAGGTGGGTTGAGACCATACTGCTTCCGCGACGTAACCCGCTGCATGTTAAAACCGAAATTCCAGCGCGGGTTGATATTCTGACTAAAGTCGAAATTCAGCACGTTCTGGTTGCGGCCACCCAGCACAAAGTACATCCGGGTAAACGGCGACTTGGTATCATAGTACTTTACCTGATCGGTCTGGTACGCGTATGGCGCAAATACCGAATAGCCTGTTTGGGCACCAATCTGCGTGGGCGTCTGGTAAAATACCGGCCGCAGGGCTGTACCCAGATTCCCGAGGTCCTGATACAGGTTCTGGTTACGCTGCACAAAATTGTATTGATGTACCCCATCGAGCAGGGTATCGGTCGTGTACAGCGTTTTGCGGTTGTTCAGAATATCGTTTTCCAGAAAGTAGCGGGTGGTACGCGGGCCGTAAATGGCTTTGGTACTGTCGTCAATACCAGCCCGCCCCGAGCCTCCGCCACCACCACCGCCCGGTCGGCCGCCACTCTGCCCGCCAAAGCCCCCCATTCGGCCAGGTATCGTTGATCCGGGAAAGCTTTGCGCCTGTGCCAGCCCAATACCCGCAAGCAGCATGAGCAAAAGCATAGCCGTCGGCCCCGCAACAGGGCGTCGATTCATCATCAAAAAATAGAATGCTGGGGTGGTACGCAACGGAAACTACAGTTTATAGATCGCAAAAATAACCCAAAACGGCAGACGGGCCGTCCCGTGGGGTCAGGTTAGGAATTTTTAAGGAAGGCCGCCTGCTCAATTCGATCCCAAAAATCGGTTTCGTTGCCCAGGAGTTGCACCGCTATGGGCAGATAGAACACCCGCTCGCCCGCATCGGCCGGGAGTAGCGGCCGGAGTTTCACCCAGTCCTTTTCAGTAGTCATCAGTACAGCGTCGGCGGGCAAGCTCCCCAACAATTGATCGACCTCGGCGCGGGTGTACTCGTGATGGTCGTTGAATCGATGGTGCGCCCGCAGATTCCAGACCCGCCGAACATAGGCGTCGAGCGGATCGGCGTTGGCCAACCCCGACACCAGCACCACCGCCCGGTCGGCTGCCGCCGTCAGCGATTGGCCCAATCCGTTGCGGGGCTCACCATACCGAAGCCCGGCAAAGAAAACAGGCGTATCGGGGGCCTTGTAGGGCTCAATGGCCGCCCGAATGTGCCGTTGGTTGGCCTCAGACAGCCCATCGGGGCACTTGGTCACAATAATGAGGTCGGCCCGGCGGGCACCCTGACGTCCCTCGCGCAGACGGCCTTCAGGAAACGGGTGATCGCGGTAAAAAGGGCGGTTGTAGTCGGTCAGCAGAATATTCAGCCCCGGCTGCACGGCCCGGTGCTGAAAGGCATCGTCGAGCAGCACCAGCCGTATGTCGGGGTGCAGGCGGGCCAGTTCCTGCAAGCCCAGCGCCCGGCGTTCGGCTACGGCCACCACCAGCCGTTGGCCAAATTTTTGATACAGTTGCAGCGGCTCATCGCCAATGGTCTCGGCCGTATCGGCAGGGGTTGCTATGCGGAAGCCCGCCGTCCGGCGACCGTACCCCCGACTGAGCGTAGCCATAGGCCAATGGGTGCCGGGTTGGGCCAAACTGGCCGGACCAGTTAGTAACTTACCGGCCAGAAATTCGATCAATGGCGTTTTGCCAGTTCCGCCCACGGTAATGTTGCCAACGCTTATTGTACGCTGAACAGGGGCAAAAACGGAGTAGATCTCTTTATCATACAACCAGTTACGGACCGCCAAAATACGGCCATACAGGATGCTAAAAGGTCTGAGCAGGCGGGTCAGCACAAACAGAAAGTTACAATTGTGAGATTTCTTGCTTTTATTCGCGTTCAAAAGTAGTAGTTTTCGTCCCCACAAATACCCACTGACACCAGGTTCCGTTCGTATGGCTTTAGTTTCCGACTACCTGAAATATACGCTTCATTTTCGATTTGAAGCGGGGACGTCGAGGGGCGTATTGACGGAGAAAACCTCCTACATTGTTCGTATCTACGACAGCGAGAACCCGGCCGTGATGGGTTTGGGCGAATGTGGCCCCCTACCCGGCCTCAGCGCCGACGACCGGCCCGACTTTGAGCAGCGGCTCTCCGAACTCTGTCAGTATTTCAGCAAGCTCGATTTACAGCTTTTCTCCTGGAACGTGCCTATCGTTCTGAATCAGCTTATTAGTCAGGAGTTTCCGAGTATTTTGTTTGGCTTTGAAACAGCCATGCTCGATTACCTGTCGGGTGGTCAGCGGCTCATTGTCGACAATGAGTTTGCGCACGGCAAGCGTCCTTTACCCATCAATGGCTTGATCTGGATGGGTGATCGGGGGTTTATGCAACGGCAGATCGAAGAGAAACTACAGGCAGGCTACACGACCTTGAAACTGAAAATCGGGGCTATCGACTTTCAGCAGGAACTGGATTTGCTGGCTTCCATTCGGGAGCGTTTTTCGCCTGAGCAGATTACGTTGCGCGTCGATGCCAACGGGGCTTTTTCGCCCGCCGAGGCCATGCACAAGCTCGAAAAACTGGCGGCCTTTCAGTTGCACTCCATTGAGCAACCCATTCGGGCGGGGCAGCACGAACAAATGGCTGAGCTATGTGGACACTCGCCTATTCCGATTGCCCTCGACGAGGAGTTGATCGGACACATGGAATACGTCGACAAGTTCAAGCTGCTCAAAAAAATTAGTCCACAGTTTATAATCCTGAAACCCACGTTACTCGGCGGGCTACGTCATTGCGACGAATGGATCGAACTGGCTAACCGCCTGAACATTGGTTGGTGGGTTACCTCGGCGTTGGAATCCAATATCGGCCTGAATGCCATTGCGCAGTACACGGCCAAGTTCCGGCACCTGATTCCGCAGGGACTTGGTACGGGCCAACTGTACCACAACAACTTTCAAAGCCCACTCAATATCGATCACGGCACTTTGTTGTACCGCCCCGACGAACGCTGGGCATTGGAAGCCCTCTCGGCAGGTCAGTAATTCTCTTTTTCTGAAAATTCAGCGGATTTTATCCATAGCAAAAGGCCGTAACCGGGTGTCATACCGGTTGCGGCCTTTCTGATTTTATTCGTTTAGGAGATTCTGAAAATGGCTGGCACGAGAGCTTTCGGCAAGAGCCTTCCAGAACCCATCTTATTTGCCAAACAAGCCGCCGAGCATACCACCCAGACCGCCACCCGCCTGTTGATTGCTCCCTGAGCCACCACCCAGAAACCCACCAGCTACGCGCATTACGTCGCTCATGTCAAGCTTACCGTCGGCCATAGCCGTTGATGCCATGCCCATCCAGTCGACATTCGCTGCGGCCTGGTTACCCGTTACCTGCCCCATGATGCTCCCTACGTCAACGCTCGAATCATTCGGGTCGGTTGCTTTCGAAAACAGTTGATTCAACACCACCGGCACCAACGCAGAGGCAATGCCCGTAGCAACTCCCTGTGATACGCCCAGACGGCCCATCAGGTTGCCCACTACGTTGTTGACAATGCCGCCCATCAGGGGATTTTGCATATTCAGGCCACCGCCCTGAGCACCCATGATTGAGCTAAGTAAGCCGCCAATGTTTCCACCCTGTGCCTGCTGCTGTAAGCCACCCAGAATACTATCGGTTACAGTTTCGATGGCGGTATCGTTCTTCTCGTTAGGGATTGCCGGATTTGTTACAATTGCGTCGCCAGCTTGCTGACGAACCAGGTTCATGAGAGTTTCTAACATGATTAAAGCCTTTTTTTAAGGGGTGAAAGTAAAGGAAGCCAGCTTTGCTGGAGCCAGCACTAAAAATAAGCGGTTTTTGTGAATGGCTACTTACTTAGCTTGTATTTTCGCCTACTCCAAAACCGGACACTATGACGAGTCAACCTGACAATAGTAACACATCTGAACAGCCTTCCGAACTGGAATTGCTGATTCAGCCCCTGCTCCCTGACCTGTGGTACCCCAGCGAATCCGACGAAGCAATTGAGTTTGTGACGTGCTACCTCAAAACAGATGAACCGCTCACGGTGAGTCACATAAAAGATTGGCTGATGCTTCCACCCGCCGTGTACGTGGAAGAAATCCCGGAGGCTGACTTCTGGGCACCCGTCACTGAAGAACAGGAATGGTTTGGCGACGAAGAAAAGCAACGCACAGCTCAGTTTGTCAATCTTAAAACCTTGCTCGAAACGCACACCACCGGCCGTCAGGTATTCAGGGTAGGCGACACCGAAATTGATGTTTACCTGCTGGGCCGTACTGCCGAAGGCAGCCGGGCTGGCCTTAAAACAAAGGTTATTGAAACGTAACCATGTGAAACGCCCCGATTTACCTGTATAAATCGGGGCGTTTCACATGGTTAGCGTTTTTGGTATTTCCTATCCAGAAGTCTAACCGTATGGCTTCCGGTAAGGCACCAATAAAACCAAAACTTCTTAATACGTAACGGTCGACGTGCGGTTAGATACCGACGATGGCTCCAGAATAAACTCGAGCAGGTCGCGGTTAAACTGCTCCCTCTCGGTGTAAAACAAGCCGTGCGGGGCCCCTTCGTAGATCTTGTACGAAGCGTTCATCATCAGATTGGCGGTTTGCTCACCCGACGATTCGATGGGCACCGTTTTGTCGGCATCCCCGTGAATAATCAGAGCTGGTACGTTGATGGTTTGCACGTCGGAACGGAAATCCGTCTCAGAGAACGCCCGTACACAGTCGATGGTCGCTTTGGGCGAAGCCAGATAAGCCCGCATGAAATCGCCATCAAGCATGGCCTGACTTACGGGTTTACTGAGCATACCAACGCCATAAAACTGCTTACCAAATGTTTGGAGGAAGTCGGCGCGGTCGGTGCGGATTTTATCAACCATGTCATCAAATGTTGACCGGTCAACGCCATCGGGATTATCATCCGTTTTGAGCAGATAGGGCGTAACCCCGCTCGCCAATACGACTTTGGCTACCCGAGCCCCGCCATGACGGCTCATGTACCGGGCTATCTCGCCGGCCCCCATCGAGAAACCAACGAGCGTAACATTCTGCAGGTCGAGTTGATCCAGAACGGCCTTCAGATCGTCGGCAAACGTATCATAATTGTATCCATCGTAAGGCTTTGATGATTTGCCAAACCCGCGCCGGTCATAGGCGATGCAACGGAGACCCCGGCCCGGCAGGTCGGTGAGCTGATACTCCCACATCTGGTGGTCTAAGGGCCAGCCGTGGACAAACACAACAGGTTGTCCCTGTCCGTAATCCTCGTAAAAAAGATTTACTGCTTCATTTTGGCGTTGATCGCCGGTCTTGATGTAAGGCATAACGTTTGAAGTTGAATTGGCAATATTCTACCAACTCTACCTTACGACAATAGTTTATATTTGGATTCAGCAGTTACATTTTTCCTATGCAAAACGAATCAATACGAGCCATCGGGCCATGCCACACAGGCCAGCCTCGAATGCGTTAGGTTATCAGTACTCGACATTCGGACTTCAGACATTAGACTTACTACCTTTATAGATGGAAGTCTAATGTCTAACCAGTACTGAGAGTTGGGCTATAAAGTAAGGGTATACGTCTCAGGTAAGCAGATAAGTGCGCTCACGAACCCAGTCGCCTACGGCTTTTTCCAACAGGTGCGGAGCCTGTTGCATTGCTTCGGGTAGTGGCATACCCGACGGGGTAATGGCAATAGCCTCGTGCAGACCTAATTGAGTTACCCGATAAGTCGGCAGTGCCAGTTGGCCACAAAAGGCTACCACCGGAATGTTACGGGCTTGCGCCATGCGCACCAGTCCGCCAATTACTTTCCCGTTCAGCGTTTGCTCATCGAGGCTCCCCTCGCCCGTAATCACCAGATCGGTATGGTCTAACTCCGATTCGATATCCAGGTACGACGCAACCAGGTCGAAACCGGGTTCCAACCGTGCTTTCAGGAACACCCGCGCACCAAAACCCAACCCACCGGCGGCTCCGCTACCGGGCAGGTCGGCCTCATCGATGTCGAAGTCGCGCAGCAGAACCGCGGCCAACCGACGCAGCCCCAGGTCAAGCTCCACTACATCGTCGGGACTGGCTCCCTTCTGAGGTCCATATACGTAGGCGGCTCCCTGATGGCCATACAACGGATTGGCTACGTCGCAGGCAACCCGAAACGTCACTTTCGAGAGGGGTACATCGAGCACGGCCCGCTTGAGGGCCGTAATGTGCCGCAGCGATTTCCCAATGGCAGGCAAAGTCCGGTAGTCGCGATCCAGAAATACATACCCCAACGCCGACGCCATTCCGATACCACCATCGTTGGTCGCGCTCCCCCCGATACACAGCAGTACCTCGCTCACGCCACGCAAAATGGCATCCCGGATAAGCTCGCCCGTACCAAATGTACTCGTTTCGAGGGGATTCCGCTCGTGTGCTTTCAGGTGTTGCAGCCCCGATGCCTGCGCCATTTCGATAAAGGCAGTCCGGCCATCGCCCGAGATACCGTACGTCGCTTCAACGGGCCGAAACAGCGGGTCATTCACCGTCAGCGTAACGGTATGTCCACCGGTAGCCTGCGTCAGTACGGCCGCAGTCCCCTCTCCCCCGTCAGCAACGGGGAGGGTTTTTACCTGCCATTCTGGCTCAGCATCCAGCAGTGTGTGTTCGATACGTTGAGCAACCTCTACAGCGGTCAGCGATCCCTTGAATTTATCCGGGGCAATCAGAATGCGCATGGCTCTATGGTCCTAAATCCTCAAAATAAACTGACGATTATTTTACTTAAGCATATTCATCAGTTTGGCGACAAGCTTAATAAAGCTTTCTGACCCTACTCCTACCAGAAATCGCGCCAAAGTCTGCCGGAATTATACCACCCGGCAGACCTATAGCAACGACTATCTCTGATTATAAACCGATTAAGTTTAATAATTTCTACTTACTGGCCCATTTTCTTTCGATATCCTCCAAGCTCAGCCCTTTGGTTTCGAAGACGATGTAACGAGCAAAAAGCAGGCCTAATAAAACTACCAGCGTGTAGATCATAAAAATACCCCCGTTGGTTCCCAGCGAACTTGCCGCCAGAATCGGGAAGGTGAAGCTGACCCAGAAGTCGAAAAACCAGTGATAAAAACTGCCTAAGCTGGTGGCAAAGCCCCGAATCCGCAACGGATAGACCTCCGAAATAAGGAGCCACCCCAGTGGCCCGAGACTAATGGCAAAGAAGAGAATGTACACATACACCCCACCGACCGACAGAATTTTAAGCAAATCGACCCCGAGCGAATCTTTGAAATAAAAGGCAAAACTGATGGTCGCCAACGACACCGCTGTACCAATCAAACCCGTGTACAGCAAGGGTTTACGTCCCCACTGATCCAGAAACCGCACGGCCAACAACGTGCTGAGGGTATTAACCACTCCTACCCCTACGGTAGCCATGATAGCCGTATCGCCCGAACCGAAACCCGCCATTTCGAAAATACGGGTCGAGTAATAAATGACAGCGTTGATTCCCGAAAACTGCTGAATCAGAAAGATACCGATACCGATGAACAGTGGTATGCGGAGCCGGGGCGAAAATAGCTCGCGCCAGTCGGGTCGGCGGTTTTTCTCATCCTGCATGGCCCGGGTAATATCGGCCAGCTCCTGCCGGGCGTGGGCCGACTCATGAATACGCTCCAGCACCACCATAGCTTCGTCCGTGCGGCCTTTGCTCACCAGCCAACGCGGACTTTCGGGTACCAGAAACATACCTACCAGCAACATAGCCGCCGGTACAAACCCGGCCCAGAACATGAGTCGCCAGCCATTTTCATAGTCGGCAAAGGCATACCCACACAGGTACGACACCAAAATGCCGATAGTGATGGCCAACTGAAAAAACGTAACCAACCGCCCGCGCATGTGGCTTGGGGCAATCTCGGCAATGTAAAGCGGCACCGAAAACGACACAATACCGATAGCTAAACCCAACAGCAACCGACCCGCAATGAGCCACGACGGAGCCGGGGCAATAGCCGTCAGCACCGAACCAGCCACAAAAATGAGCGAAGCCAGAATATTGATCCGCTTACGGCCCAGGCGGTCGGCCAGTTGCCCGCTCAACAGCGAACCCGCCATGCCGCCCATCAGTACGGCCGACACCGCCCAGCCTTCGGCCGTTTCGGAAAGTTGCCACTCCTGTTTGATAAACGGCAGCGCCACATTGATCACGCCCGTGTCGAAACCAAACAGCAACCCGCCGGTGGCCGCAACGGCCGCAATGAAATACAGTAAAAGTGTTTTACTCATGACAGATAAGGTTAGAGGGCACAAACTACAAAAAAAGCTGTCGGCGAAGATACGGCCGACAGCTTTCGTATGACTACCTATACGTTTCAATCTTACATCAAAACGCCCTGAAACACTTCGTCGAGCTTAGCAACCGGGCGGATTTTTATTGAAAACCCGGCTGTATCTAACCCTTTCAGGCTGTATTTCGACACAAAAATCTCTTTGAATCCGAGTTTTTGAGCCTCGGCAATACGCTGCTCAATCCGGCTCACGGCCCGCACCTCGCCCCCCAGGCCAACCTCGGCCGCAAAAGCTACGGTTGAGGGAATCGGAATGTCTTCGTATGACGACACAATGGCCGCGCACACCGACAAGTCAATGGCCGGGTCTTCTACTTTGAGCCCACCGGCAATGTTTAAAAATACATCTTGCTGCCCCAGCCGGAAACCGCCCCGTTTTTCGAGAACAGCCAGCAGCATCTGAAGCCGCTTATTATCAAAACCAGTGCTGCTCCGTTGCGGGGTGCCGTAGGTCGAAACGCCCACCAGTGCCTGAATCTCAACCATGAGCGGCCGGTTGCCTTCGAGCATCGACCCAATGGCTACGCCACTCAGCACCTCGTCGCGCTGTGAAATCAGAATCTCTGATGGGTTGGTCACCTGCCGCAGGCCGGAGCCCAGCATTTCGTAGATCCCCAGTTCGGAGGTGCTGCCAAACCGGTTTTTAGTAGTGCGCAGAATGCGATAGGTCGTGTGCCGATCCCCCTCAAACGTCAGCACGGTATCCACCATGTGTTCGAGCACTTTGGGCCCCGCAATGGTGCCCTCTTTGGTGATGTGCCCAATCATAAACACCGGCACGCCCGACTCTTTCGCGTACTTCATGAACTCGGCCGTACACTCCCGCACCTGCGATACGCTACCCGCCCCCGACTCCACGAGCGAGGAGTGCATGGTCTGAATCGAGTCGACAATAAGTACCTCCGGTTCAAAATGCTCAACTACCCGAAAAATATTCTGGGTCGAGGTTTCGGTCATGATGTGGCAGTCACTCGTCGGGGCTTCGAGTCGTTCGGCGCGCATTTTTATCTGCTGTTCGCTTTCTTCGCCCGACACGTACAAGACGCGGGTACCGGGCAGCGTCAGGGCAATCTGAAGCAACAGAGTCGATTTGCCAATGCCCGGCTCTCCGCCGATGAGTACGAGCGAGCCCGGTACAATACCCCCTCCCAACACCCGGTTGAGCTCGGCATCCACAGTCAACACGCGGGGTTGTTCTTCGTAATTGATGGCATGCAGGGCTTGGGGCTTGGGCGCGGCCTTGGCGGCCCCTGTAGTTACGCGCCAGCCGCCCTTTTCGGGTTCATCTTTCTGAACCAGTTCTTCTACGAAGGTATTCCACTCGCCACAAGCCGGGCAGCGCCCCAACCACTTGGGCGATTGCTGCCCGCAATTCTGACAGAAGTACGACGTTTTGATTTTAGCCAACGTAACGAATGCGTAATGTGTAGTGCATAATGAGGAATGAAAATTACACGGACGATTAAACTTTGGTAAGCGGACTACATCCAAGCGCCAGGATGATGCAAAACGATTTGCATTGCTTTTCGCGCATTATCCATTCATCATTACACATTAAGTAGAACGCCATTCACTCAAAATTAGTTGGCCTCGGCACACCGATTAATGGGGGGATGCGTTAGTTCAGTTGTCAACACATAAACTATACGACCAATCCATGAAGAAGTCCCTTCTGTTCGCTGCTATAGCCTTAATGCCTGCCGTATCGGTTGCGCAGGATTCGTTTCAGTTCGGTATAAAAGGTGGGGTTAACCTGTCTAAATTTTCTCTCGGTGAAAACGTTGTGACTACCCGGCTCAACGCCAACGGCTCCCCGGCCGTGGGTGTCGATGGACAACTTATTCGCGACAATCTGCGCGAGAGTCTCAACAGCCGAACGGGTACTGCGTTTGGGGTATACGCCCGCTTTGGCCGGAACCTGTATATTCAGCCGGAGGTGTTGTACTCGACTAAAGCGAGCTCGTTCGATATTGTGCGAACACAAAATGGACAGACGCAAACCGAAACCGTTAATATCTCAACCACCAGTTTCGACGTACCCGTATTACTGGGCCTGAAAGGCGGCCCGCTACGTGTAGTTGCCGGCCCGGTTGTCTCGTTCCGAATTGGGGACAATCAGCGGTTTGGTGAGGCCCTACGGCAGTACACGACCGGCTCACTCAACGATGCCTGGGCCAAAGCCTATTATGGGTATCAGATTGGGGGTGGCCTCGACCTCGGCCGGATTGGCATCGACGTGCGCCGTGAAGGCAGCTTTTCGGATATTGCCGCCGTTGACCTCGGTACGGCAGGCCAAACCACTCAGTTTAGCCAAAAACTGAAGTCGTGGCAGGTTACGCTTGCCTACAAAATCTTTTAACAACGAACAGTGAACAGTTTTGCGTAGAAAGGTAATTGTTCATTGTTCATTGTTCATTGTTCATTGTTCATTGTTCATTGTTCATTGTTCATTGTTCATTGTAAAAAATAAACCGTTGCCCTGCATCCCGAGGAGTTGGGCAACGGTTATCCGTCCAATTAACCCACTATATTGTTTGCTTTAGTTCAGAAGATTCTGATAATATTCGTTCAGGCGATCCCAGATCTCTTTCATCCGCCGACGCGACACCGACACTTCGCGGCCATCGGCCATACGCAGCATCCGGTCGGCACCCAGTATTCCCCGGCGTACGTAGCCTAAGTTGACAATATGCGATTTGTGAACGCGCAGAAACACGTTGCCGTCGAGTGTCCGCTCGAATTCTTTGAGCGTTTTTGAAATCAAATACTTCTTACGATCCCGCGTGTACAGAAAGGTGTAGTTACCCTCGCCTTCGAGGCAGGTGATGTCATCTACCGAAATCATAACCGTTCGGTTCAGGTATGGCAAGGCAATGCGCTGGGTTCCCCGCTGGTACGAAGCTGGGAAATGAGGCATAACGGGCATTAACGGATTGTTGGTAAGTGATTCCATCGGTCGAAAGTGGTTTACGATTGAGATAGTGACAGAACAAAACTACCGCTTAGTCGAGCCGAAACCATAAAAAACCAACTGCCAATCGGGAGCTGATTTAGAATCAACCTTTTGATTAACAGTTGGTTATATACAATCCAATGCTTTATTTTGGGTATATCTCCTTGCACGAATACGTAAAACTACGTATGCCTCAAACAGGGCCTCCCCGTGCCTCCTCTACCCCAATTAGTTGATATCGGCTGGCTGACGCTGCTGCATCCGATCCATAAACATCTGCGCACGCCGACGTGAGATCTTTACCTGCTGACCGTCGGTCAGTTCGAGTTCACCTTCTTTCTTCACATAGAACTTGCGAACAAAGCTCAGGTTAACAATGCACGACTTATGAACCCGCACAAAAGCCTGTCCATCAAGCAATGTTTCGTACTCTTTCAAGGTGCGTGACACCAGCATTTTGGTGCCATCTTTCAGGAAGAAGTTTGTGTAATTCCCACAACCTTCCAGCCGGACAATCTCATCGACAGAAACCGTGCGTTTACGGTCGTAAAACGGAATCAACAGTTTCTGCAAACAAGGCGAACTGGTATTGTTTTCCACACTCTTGGGAAAAGGCATTGACATGCTGTCTAAGAAAGCTTCTGACGTCATAGTGTTCATAGCGTTTTGAGTTTGCGCGGTTAAGACTGGCAGGAGCTTTTCCAGAGAAGGTAGCTGGTGAGCCACCAACTTTATCCAGTCTCATACTCCCGGAGATGCTTTACCTTAGACAACAATCAGACCTTTTTGTCACGCAAGCTTCATATTGTTTTTCGGTTGTAAGTAATAGTACTTATCATCAGTAAGTTAGCCTACGGGCATTAAAGTAATCTACTGAATTAGTCGACCAATAACAATGAATACCTTTGTGTGTATACGTCGCCAATGTGTGTAATTTTCGCCACACTAATTCCCCACATTCCCCAAGATTGGTTCTGTTTGGCCGGGCCACAGGCATCAGGGTATAGCAGGGCCGTGGTTAAGTTTACCTATCTTTGCAGGCTCATCATGAAGTTTTAGTCAAGTTCAATTGCGCCATGCTGGATAAAGTCAGGGAATTAGTACAGGAAATCGATCAGGCTACCATTACCACCAAAGAAGATTTAGAACTGTTTCGGATGCGGTTCATTAGCCGCAAGGGGGTACTGACCGAATTGTTTGACAATCTGAAAACCGTGGCCGCTGAAGACCGCCGGGCGGTGGGCAAGGAGCTTAACGACCTCAAAAACAAGGCACTCGCACGGTTTCAGGACTCGTCGGAGGCACTGGAAGCGAGCGGAGCAGGCCATCAGGGACCGGCCGTTGACCTGACCTTACCTAATGTGCCGGGCCTGACGGGTACACAGCACCCCCTTTCGATTGTCCGGCAGCGCATCATCCAGATTTTTGAGCGGATCGGCTTCAATGTGTCCGACGGCCCTGAAATCGAAAGCGACTGGTACAATTTCGGGGCGCTCAACTTCCCCGATAATCACCCCGCGCGCGACATGCAGGACACGTTTTTCGTCCAGAAGTCAGCCGAAAACCAGTCGGCCGATATGCTCCTGCGTACGCACACCTCCAACGTGCAGATTCGGTTGATGGAGCACCGCAGCAAAGAAGAAACTTTCCGCCCGATTCGCTCCATCATGCCGGGTCGGGTGTACCGCAACGAAACCATTTCGGCGCGGGCGCACTGCCAGTTTCACCAGGTTGAAGGGCTGTACGTAGACCGCAACGTGGGATTCCGTGATCTTAAAGACACGCTGTACCACTTCGTGAAAGAGATGTTCACGAAAGACACCAAAATCCGGTTCCGGCCATCGTATTTCCCATTTACGGAGCCGAGTGCCGAGATTGATATATCGTGCCAGATTTGCCACGGCTCAGGCTGTAATATCTGCAAGCATTCGGGCTGGGTCGAAATTGCCGGTTCGGGTATGGTTGACCCACAGGTGTTGATTAACAGCGGTATTGATGCCGAAGAATACACCGGCTTCGCGTTTGGTATGGGTATCGAACGCATCACGATGCTCAAGTACGAAGTCCGCGACCTGCGCCTTTACTTCGAAAACGACGTCCGGTTCCTGAAGCAGTTTGAAGGACTATAATCTAATGAGTGAATGAGTGAGTTAGTGAATGAGCGAATTGCTGATAAAGCTTATCATTCACTAATTCGCTCATTCACTCAATCGCTCATTATCCATGTCTCCCATCCGTTTAGCCGATTTAGCCTACGCCATTGAGGCCGTTGTTGAGGAACGATTTTCGGGCCGGGCATTCTGGGTGGTAGCCGAAACGAGCGACATCAAGAATTACCCCGACCGTAATTACTGTTTCCTGACCCTGGTCGACCGGGACAGCAGCTCACCGGGTGGCCGCGATACAGTAGCCAAGCTGGAGGCCGCGATCTGGCGCAAAAATTACGGCATTATCCGGGCGTTTGAGCAGGCAACCGGAGTGGCTTTTGCCCGCAATATCTCCCTGCTGCTGCAGGTGACGGTGGGGTTCCATGCCGTGTACGGAATGCGGCTTGAGATTCACCAGATCGACCATTCGTACACACTCGGTAACCTTGAACGCGAACGACAAGCCATTCTGGATACCCTCGTGCGCGACCATGCCGACCTGGTCTGGCAGGAAGGGGGTGCCTACGTAACCGCCAATCAGCTGCTGCCGCGCCCATCGGTTTGGCAACGCATTGCCCTCATTGCCGCCCCCGGCTCTGACGGCTGGCGCGACTTTCGGCACGAACTCACCAACAACCTATTCGGCTACCAGTACCAAATTGACGAGTACCTGACGCAGATACAGGGTCAGGGAGCCGACCGGGCCATTTGCACCCAACTCGACCGGATTCGGGAGAGTACCGTAGCCTACGATGCCGTCGTGATCGTGCGGGGCGGGGGCTCACAGCTCGACTTTGGATCATTTGACACGCTGCGGGTGGGGCTGGCGGTGGCTGGTTTTCCGGTGCCAGTACTTACGGGCATCGGGCACGAACGCAACGTCAGCATTGCCGATATGCTCTGCCATCAGAGCGTAAAAACACCCACCAAAGCGGCCGCTTTTCTGATCGACCATAACCGGCAGTTTGAGGAACAATGCCTGCGCCTGTTCGGTCGGCTTATTGAGGCAAGTCGGCAGTCGATTCAGCACAGTCGGCAACGCCTAACCGCCGAAACGGAGCGGTTTCGGTTCGTTACCAATGATTTTTTAAAGCAGAAGCAACTCGATCTGGTTGAGAAGAGTGTAACACTGAAACACCTCGACCCGTCCAATGTGCTTCGGCGCGGATACGCGATTATCCAGCGCGATGGACGTATTATCACCAAAACGTCGGCACTGGCTATTGGCGATTCCGTACAAATTCAACTTGCCGACGGCATCACCGATGCTACAATTCGTTGACCCTATGTCTTACCAGGAAGCCTACGACCAACTGGTCGAACTGATTGACGATATTGAGAGCGAAGCTACCCCGCTCGACGAACTACCCGCCAAGATAAAGCTGGCTACCGACCTCATTGCGTATTGCCAACAGCGGCTCCGTTCGGTAGAAGGTGACTTCCAAGAGGCCTTATCGAGAATTAAAAGCCAATAAAATTTTACTTTTGCACAGGGGTTCTCTGTGGGAGTACCCGGCTTTCCCTTAATTTTAACGATTCGGGCATGCCGGGTACGTGTTTTTGGTAGTGAGGGATAGAGAAGTACCTGATTCAATGATTAAGAAAACAGACAATATGAATTTTTTTGCCGCGTTTAACGACATTGTAACGCCGGACGTCATCAATAAAGCAGCCGTTTTTGTCGAGGAGTCCGCTCCGAAAACGCAAAAAGCAATCGAAGGTCTCGGCCTGACGGTACTGGGTGGTTTGTTGAAGCGGACGACCTCCGAAATTGGGGTCAACCAGCTCTTTAACTACATTCAGAAAGGCAATTACGATGGTTCGCAGACGGCAGGTCTGTCCAGTGCCCTTAAAGATCCGGCGCAAACCAATTTGCTCATTGCACACGGTAACGATACGATCAGTCATCTGTTGCCTGCCATGAAAAGCTCCATTGCCAACATGATTTCGAGTTATGCGGGTATTCGCAACTCGTCGGCGGTGTCGTTGCTGGGACTAACGTCGGGCATTGTGCTCGACGTGCTGGGCAAGCAGGTACGTGAGCAAAAAATGGATGCCGACGGACTGGCGGCTGCTCTGTTTGAACAACGCGAAGATTTTGTCCAGAAAGTGCCCGAGAGCCTACTGCCCAAACTGGTTGAAAAACTTGGGTTGCAGCAGGTTATGGCAGGTATTGCTGGCCCGGCCCGCCGGGGAGAACCGGCAGCTACCCCCGGCCGACCCATCTCAGCGCCCGGCCCGGCCGTTACGGCTCCGGTCTACGACGCAAGTTCTGACTCCGACAATACCAATGGATTGGTGGGTAAAATCGGCATCGGGCTGGTATTGGCGGCCATTATCGGTGCCGGTGCGTATATGGTTTACCACAACAGCCGCACCGGCCAAACCGACGATGCAGGCGAAGTAGCCGAGACGACCGTAACAACCGATGCAGGTCAGGCCGATACGGTTGCCCGGTCCATGGCGGTTCCGGTAGATACCAGCGCCATGCGAACTAAACCCGCTACTACATCGGCCGTAGCACCGGTAGCCCCTTCGGCTGCCTCTACGACCGCTACAGCCGGAGCAGGCACCCTCACCACAGCGCTCAACGGCTACATGGCCGATGTTACGGCTCCCAAAGGACGAACGTTTTCGCTGTCGGCCGTATCATTCCAGCCGGGTTCAACCAGTCTGACGCCTGGTTCGGAGGCAACCGTTACCGAAATTGCTAATTTCCTGAAAGCCAACCCAGCTGCTCAGATTCGGTTGGTAGGCTACGCCAACGATGCTGGGGCCGGCACTACCAACAAAGCCCTATCGTTCAAGCGTGTTAATACCATCAAATCGATGCTCGTAGCGCAGGGCATCAACTACATCCGGGTCGATGCGGTTGGTTTGGGAACTGGTTCGAAACCCAAACCCGGCGATTCAACCGGTACGCGCACCCCATCGTTGCGTAAAATCGACATGAAAGTGGTGTATAAATAAAAGGAAAAGGGGAGAAAAGAAGGAAGGAGGAAAGGACGTTTGCCCCCTCACCGAATTTATATCACCCAGACTTAGAAAAACACCCAAAAGCAGAAAGGAACCGAGGCTCCCCCTCGCCGTCCTTTCTGCTTTTTTATTTTAATTGCTTCTCCTTTCCTCCTATCCTCCTTCCTCCTTTCCCCCCTCCCTTTCCCTCCTTTTTCCAAACATCCCGTTAGTAGGCGTGTTGACCAATGAAATCAATTGTAAACTCACGTTATGACAACGCAAACCGGGAAAACCGCACTCATTACGGGCGCATCCAGTGGAATTGGCAAAGAATTAGCGACCCTTTTTGCCCAGGACGGCTATAATCTGGTACTTGTGGCACTGAGCGATGAAAAGCTCAACGCCGTCGAACAGGACTTCAAAAGTGCATACAGTGGTCAGCAGATCACCGTGATCGGTAAGGATTTGGCGGCTGTGAATGCCCCGCAGGAAATCTACGACGAAGTAAGCGGACAGGGTATTCAGGTCGATGTTCTGGTGAATAATGCCGGGTTTGGTGAGTACGGTATGTTTGCCACCGAAACCGATCTTCAGAAAGAGTTAGACATTATTCAGGTCAATATCTCGGCGTTGGTGTACCTGACTAAGCTCTTCAGCAAAGACATGGTGCAGCGCAATTCGGGTAAGATTCTGATGCTTGGGTCAGTAGCTTCGGTGATGCCGAACCCCATGATGGCGGTGTACGGGGCCACCAAGTCGTTTATCTACTCATTCTCCGAGGCCCTGCGCAACGAATTGAAAGACAGCGATGTGACGGTGACCGTGCTCATGCCCGGCGCTACCGACACGGACTTTTTCAACCGGGCCGGCGCCATGAACACCAAAGCGCAGGAAGAAGCCCGCAAAACCGACCCGGCCAGTGTGGCTAAAGACGGATATGCCGCCCTGATGGCCGGAAAAGACAAAGTAATTTCGGGTATGAAGAATAAGCTGTCGGTGGCCAGTTCGTACGTACTGCCCGACGGGGCTGTAGCGGCTAACATGCGCAAGCAGATGCAGGATAAGAACTACGCAACCGATCAGGAAGAAGAGTCGCAGATGAACAGCCTGTTGCTTGGCGTAGGTGTAGCGGCCCTTGCAGTGGCAGGGCTCTTGCTATTCCGGTCGTATAACAACCTGAGCACGTACGACAAGTTACGGTATCGGGCTAAGGCCAAACGTCTGAGCTGGAAAGCACAGCAAATGGCTAACGAGTACACGGGTCAGGCTCAACACGCCGGGCAGTCGGTAGTTGACTCCCTCAAAGGGGCTTACCAAAACGGCAAAGCCCGTGTAGAAGAGACGCTGGCGTAAAAGAGACGATTAAGAGATGACATCTCTCTAAACAAGATGTCATCTCAGCTTGCCCTTTAGAGGTGTCATCTCGTTTTGGAGAGATGACACCTCTACTCTTTTCAACCCTACACTACCAGTAATCCATTCTCGCGGAGTTGTTTCCAGACTGCCGAGGCCTTGAACAGCTCAAAATCGCCCAGGTCAGCTTCTTCGTAGCGAGCCTGAAGCCGCTGCATCGACATAGGCGTTAGCGCGTCGATATCCATGTCGGGTAAGACCGCCACCAACCACTCTCCTACCGGCAGTTCTGTTTCAAGCAGCCAATGGTTTTGCTTGCTATAAAATTCAAGTTCTGCCATTTCGACCACCCGTTGCCCGCGCCGGGACCGGGGTACAGCCGCTTCGAACACTTCAAGCGTAGGTTGGCCACCCGTCCAGACCACCAGGGCGTTGGCCCGTTGGCTATCGGCCGGGCGCTGCCGGATAGCCTTTTCGATGTATCGGGGTGGTATAGTTGTGGGCGGAATCGGGAAATCGAACCACTCCTGCAACGGGAAATCAAAGCATACCCCGTGCATGTAATTAAAGAGTGATTTACGCAGCCCTTCGGCAAACAAATCGTGGTCGGCCCCGAGGGGGTCGGCATGGTCAAGGTCGTTGTCGGCAAACAGTGCCCCGTTTTCGGCCGATACATCGGGGCCGATACGCTGCACATCGAACGCGGCCGGATGTTGCCCCACCGGGCTATGCGACGTCATGGCAAACCGGTGCCAGAAACCCGACTGCACCACACCCTGCTGAAACAGTTGCCGCACCATTTCGAGCGAATCGACCGTTTCCTGCATGGTTTGGGTCGGGAAACCGTACATCAGGTACGCGTGTACCATGATGCCGGCCTGCGTGAAGGCGTCGGCCACGCGGGCTACCTGCGCTACTGTCACGCCTTTTTTCATCCGGTCGAGCAACCGGTCGGAGGCCACTTCAAGCCCACCCGACACGGCTATGCAGCCCGATGCCTTGAGCAATCGGCACAGGTCGGGCGTGAAACTCACCTCAAACCGGATGTTAGTCCACCAGGTTACGGTTAGCTTGCGCCGGACAATTTCGAGCGCCAGATCCCGCATGAGGGCGGGCGGAGCGGCTTCATCCACAAAATGAAAGCCCGTTTGCCCGGTTTGCTCGATAATTTCTTCGATGCGGTCGCACAGCAGCGAGGCCGTAACGGGCTCATACCGTTTAATGTAGTCGAGCGTGATGTCGCAAAACGAGCATTTACCCCAGTAGCAACCGTGCGCCAGAGTTAGCTTATTCCAGCGGCCATCGCTCCAGAGCCGGTGCATTGGGTTGACGACCTCAATCACCGACAGGTAATCGGTCAGGGGCAGGTCGCGGTAGTCGGGTGTACCGGTTTCGCGCTGTGGCACGTCTTTCTCGGGCGCACCGTTGTGGTATTTCACCACTCCATCAACGCGGGCAAACACCCGCTTCACCTGCGTGAGTGGGCGGTTGCCGGCAATATGGTCAAGCAACGTAAGCAGGGGAGCTTCGCCATCGTCGAGGCTGACAAAATCGACACAGTCGAACAGACGAGGCTCCTGCACCGACCGAAGTTCGGTATTGGCGTAGCCGCCCCCTAGCACAACCCGAATGTGCGGATAGTGGGTTTTAAGGTACTGCCCGCAGGTTAGTGCCCCAAACAAATTACCCGGAAACGGCACCGTAAGGCACACTACGTCGGGGCGGGTCCGCTGCACATGGGCCTCCAGCTGTTCGAGCAACAAGGTGGTGATGCGTGTAGGCGGAGCCTGCAAAGCCTCCTGCAGGGGATCAAAGTGCGTAGCCGACCGGCCGAGTCGCTCGGCATACCGGCTAAAGCCAAAGTGTGGGTCAACGGCTTCCTGAATCAGGTCGCCGAGGTCTTCGAGGTAGAGCGTAGCCAGATGCCGGGCCTTGTCGTGCAGGCCCATTGAACCAAAGGCCCAGTCGAGCTCGTCGAGTTGGGCAAACCGCGAGGCTTCGGGTAGGTAAGTACGGTCGCAGATGCTATGGGCCAGCGTCGGGTTCTTGTTTTGCAGAAACCGAATCACCGGCCCAATGGTGCTGATGTAGGCCCGTTGCAACCGGCAAATTCGGTAGCTATTGTCGGAGAGGGCCACCTCGGCCGCATCGAGCTCGGCAAACATGGCGGCCAGTCCCTGAGCTGAAAACAGTTTCAGGATCACCTCGATACCCAAATCAGCCTGATGCGCCACAACGGGCATCCCAGCCTTGGCCTGCGCGTTCAGAAACCCCTTCAGGTACGCGGTAGCCGGGTAAGGCGTGTTCAGTTGCGTAAACGGAGGGGTCAGAAGCAGAACTGTTTGTGCAGGCATACGTAGCAGATCGAGTTGGTCAGAACGAAACATTCGTCAGCGATAAAAAGGCATCAGCCAACGATTGGGTTCCCTACCGGGTCAACAAAAAACCCGGCACGAAGGTCCCAAAATTACGCCAAATCGAACAGTTTGAAGGCGAGACGTTTCAGGTAAGCTACGATAAGCGCTCCGGACATCGCGTTACACAACCGAACGTTTACGGGCCGTGTCGGCTTCGTTGGGCACCTGACTATCGCGGGTGTTTTTCTGCACCGCAATGGCTCCGAACAAAGCCAGCAGAAACGCAAAGGCATAAAACCCTTTCTCGCTGGGCAGCATAGTCGCGTTCCACAGGCCCACCGTTAGGAGAACAATGGCCAGAACCGTCGAAAACCAGCAAATACTGTAGTAAATGTCCGTCACGGGAATGCCCTCCAGACGGTCGCGGACACTTTTCTGTACCGACACCACGGCAAACAAGCCGTACATCAGAATGGTGAAATAGTACCCCTTTTCGTTGAGGAGCAGGTCGGAACGCCAAAGCCCGATCAGGTAGCCAGCCATACCGGCTCCTAAGGCTACCCACGAGGCTCCGACAAAAGCGGCAGAGGGTTTCTGGTTCATACAATATTGGTAAAGGGTTTTGATTGGCCGCTAAACTCCTCATTTTCTGAATACTCGACAAAAAAGACTTTCTGAACGGCAAAACGAACAAGAGACCTCTATTTTTCGGTTAAACTACACGGACCAATTAACCACGTCTATGACTCACAACGACATTTTCAACGTACTGACAGACGCTATCAGCTCGGCTATACGCGACGAATGGCTCATTGCCCGCCTGAACGTGCAGATCCTGACCGATGGCACCGATATTGAGTTTGATGGAACCTACCTGACCGCAACGAATGAGCTGAAGGTGCTCGATACCGATTTCCCGGACGAGGTAACCGACGTAGTGCGGGCCTTGTATCTGCTCCGCAAAAACGCCAATGAACCCCGCGCCAACCGGCTCCAGATCGACCTGACGGCACAGGGTAAATTCAAGGCCGAGTTTAGCTGGGATCAGGAGTTGCAGGACGAAGACGACTTTTTTGCGGCTGGTGGTAGCGCCCGCGATTGGGTGGCTCTGCGCGATGCGAAATACGGCCCACCCGACGTAAAAGAATAGCACGAAGCGCGCAAGCAGACCGACGGAATCGCTCATTTTACGCTATTTTAGGGGCCAGTTTGGCCTCAATGGCCCGGTTTCCTAAATCGTACCTGCTTCATGCTACTCTCTTCCCGTTTCATCGGCCTGCTACTGGGCCTTGTGTTCTATTCGGCGGCAGCCTGGGCGCAAGCCTCCAACGATGCGTTTGTTTTTGGTGACCTCTTGCCCGACGCCCCCGAATTGGCCGCGCGCGGCAATCACTCAGTCGGGGTCCGAACCCTGACCGTCACCCACCCCGACCAGCTCGACGTGCTTCGGAGCAAAGGCGGTCAAACTCCCCGTTACGACCGGAAACTGACGCTCGAAATCTGGTACCCGGCCCGGATTCCGGCGGGCAAAACCGAACGCGTCGTGTATGATCAGGTAATGGGTAGTTCTAACGACCCCAAGCGCCCGCTTATTCCGTTTACGTTTGCCGGACGCGCCCTGCGCGATGCCGAGCCTGACCCCGCCACAGGCGCATACCCGCTCGTGATTGTGTCGCATGGCTACCTGGGGTCGCGGCTGCTGTTTACCTACCTCACCGAAAATCTGGCCTCGAAAGGCTACGTGGTGGTGGGTATTGACCATGCCGAATCGACCTTCCGGGATGCGGGTGGCTTTGCCAGCACACTCCTCAACCGCTCGCTCGACGACTTGTTTGTACTGAACGAAATAGCCCGGCTCGGTGCTAAAAACAGCCAATCGTTTCTGGCGGGCCTGGTCGATTCGGACAATACGGCCCTCATTGGCTACTCGATGGGCGGTTACGGAGCCCTCAACGTAGTAGGAGCTGGCTACAGCGCACAGGCAGCTAAAACGTTTGGGCAGTTGAGCGGTGGAAGCAACGCCCTCGATATTCGAACCACGGCAAACCCGGCCTACAAAACATCCATTGACCCGCGCATCAAGGTAGCCGTAGCGTTTGCCCCCTGGGGTATGGAACGGGGGGTGTGGGATGCCGAAGGTCTGGCTGGTCTGAAAGTGCCGACCCTGTTTATTGCTGGTAGCAAAGACGATATTTCGGGCTACGAAAAAGGCATCAAGGCTATTTATGACGGGGCCGTCAACGCCGACCGGTACCTGCTTACGTATCTCAACGCCCGGCACAACGTAGCTCCCAACCCACCGCCAGTCGAATCGCTCAAACCGGGGCTGCATTTTGATGAGTACTACCGCTATGCCGAACCCGCCTGGAACGAGCGACGCATCAACAACATCAATCAGCATTTTGTAACGGCCTTTTTGGGGTTACACCTCAAAAAACTCGACTACGCCAAATACCTTACCCTGCCCTTATCGCCCAATGAGGGTGCCTGGACGGGTTTCAAACCCCGTTCGGCCGTGGGTCTTGAACTGCGACACGATAAGCCCTGAGTCCAACACTTGGCCCGCTACCATCTGATGGCTAACTTGTGGGCCGATAACTCAGTTAACCAATCTTTTCTATGCGCAAGTTTCTGTTTACGGTTCTGATGGCCGCCCTAAGCCTTTCTGTTTCGCTCGCATCTGACAACGATAATCCTCCTAAAAAAACTGCCCGTATGCTCCGTCACGCTGTCTTTTTTAAGTTTAAAGACTCTGCCACGCCGGCCGACATTAAGAAAGTGGAAGATGCTTTCCGCGCCTTGCCGAGCCAGATTAAGGAAATCAAAGATTTTGAGTGGGGCACCAACAACAGCCCCGAAAACCTCAATCAGGGATACACCCATGCTTTTTTCCTGACCTTCGACAGCGAGGCTGGCCGGGCGGTTTACCTGCCCCACCCTGCCCACAAGGCATTCGGTAAGGTACTTGGCCCCCACCTCGACAAAGTGTTTGTAGTCGATTACTGGGCGGAGAAGTAAAGAGTATAATTGTAAGTTAGTAAAGCTCCGAAGGGGCGTAACTGAGACAGCTTATCAATGGTTACGCCCCTTCGGAGCTTTTGTATGTATTGGGTAAGGCTGGTGACTGATACCAGGCCCGGACAGAGCACTTCAAAGATCGCTCTCTCTCAATTACTCCGTTTTGAACCGGAGTACATTGATTTCATTGCGGGGGCCTTCGATACCCTCGCGGGCAAATGCCCCGGCAATGGCCTCCTGCACAGCATAATTGGTTTGCCCAATGTGGTCAATTTTGCACCACACCCGCACATCAAGCTGGATACCGCTATCGGTCAGCTTATTCACCAACACATCAGCCTTACGATCAGGCAAGGCCTGCGGACAGGTCGCAACGGCGTCCTGAATGAGCGTTCGGATTTGGGGCACGGAGTATGAGCGGTCTACCACCACCTGCGAGTCGATACGAATAGTACCCATACGCGAATAGTTGGTGATTGGGCTGGTTGTCAGAACGTTGTTCGGGATAGTAATGGTCCGGTTATCTGTAGTGACCAGAATCGTATTGAGCAGATGTACTACCTCAACATACCCCGTAAACGTTTGAACGGCAATCAGGTCGCCGACCCGAAAAGGTTTAAAAGCCAGAATCAGCAGGCCACCGGCAAAATTGGCCAAACTCCCCTGCAAGGCTAATCCAACGGCCAAACCCGCTGTACCAATCACGGCAATAAATGACGTCGTCTCAACGCCGAGCGTACTGAGTACACTCAAGACCAACGCTATTTGCAGGCCAATCTTCAGCAACGAAATCAGGAACGGCTGAATATCCCGGTCGACCTTTTGCCGGTTGAAAACCCGCCCGATTGCATTCAGAACCAGTTTGATGAGCCAATACCCGCCTACCGTCAGCAGGCCAGCCATGAAAAGGCGACTACCGTACTGCGTAGCTAACTGGGTCAGATTCTGGTTGAATGGATCGGGAAAGCGAAGCATGGTACAAATGTGTTGGCCTACACCCAATTACGCTTACGGAAATACAAATACGTACCCACCGACGACAACACCATCAGCCCGAGTGCAAACAGATAGCCGTAATCCCAGCCCAGTTCGGGCATGTGGGCAAAGTTCATCCCGTAGATACTGGCGATGAGCGTAGGTGGCAAAAACACCAGCGACAAGACGGTGAAGATTTTGATGATCTGGTTTTGTTCGAGGTTGATCAAACCCAGAAACGTGTTCTGCAGAAATTCGAGCCGCTCAAAAATGAAGTTGGTGTGTTCAATAAGTGAGTTGATGTCTTTAATCAGGGTTCGGAGCTGCTGCTGTTCTTCGTCGGTGAACCAGCCATTGGAGCGAATCATGGCCGAAATCACCCGTTGCTTATCCACCACGCTCTCGCGCAGGGTCATGGTCAGTTCCTGGTAGTCGTTGATGTTCAGCAGCATTTCGCGGTCAAGCTTGGCATCGAGGTCGAGCTGCTTGTTAATGGCTTTCACTTCCTGCGAAATGCTCTCAATGAGGTCGGCGTCGGAGTCGATTCGGGACTCGAAGATGGAGAGCATGATCTGTCCTCCGTCGCGAAACCGGGCCCGGCGCGACTTAATCCGTTTCACGGTATCGGCAAAAGCTTTAAGGTCGGCGTTGCGGGTGGTAAACAGCTGTTCGTCTTTGAGCATGAAGCTGACCGGCACGTTGGAGTAGCCCCCTTTCCGATCCTGCACCAGAAAATTGGTGTTGGCAATCAGGTAATCGTCTTCTTCGATGTACCGCGAGCTACTCTCAATCTCGGCCTGCTCCTGCTGGCTCTGAAAGCTGACATCAAACTTTTCTTCCACACTCGTCAGCTCGTCGGGAGACGGATTTTGCAAATCCACCCAAAGCGTGCGTTCCGTATCCCGAAACGAGTCAATATCCCGAATTTTCCGAACGGCGGCTTCGTCCTGCTGAAAGATGCGAATCATAGGGCAAAGATATAAAGGAGAAGGCAGAAGGGAGAAGGCCGCAAGGAGAACGGAGAATGAGCTACCCCTCCACAAATCAGGCCCAGCCGATTGAACCGACTGGGCCTGCCTATTTGCCACAAAGTAGGGCTTCCGCTACGCATACGGCCCTTTACCAATGTCTACCTTGCCATCGCGGTTACGATTGGGGTGTGTAGTTGGCTCGTTATCGTCTTCGCCCACGACCTCGTCGGTGGGGGTCACGTTCATGTCGTCAATGGGCGTATCGGTCGGGCTGTCGTTGCCGGGCAATTGGGTTGCCTTGTCAGAGCGGTCGCCCAGGCCCGCAGGCGAAATAGCCTGTTTGGCCCGCAGGATGTCTTCTTTGTCGGGATCTTCCATAACGTTGGTTCGATTCGGGTTGATAATCTACTTTGCAGGTAGAACACTCCCCCAAGGCGATTGTTTCGGAAGCCAGAGAAAACGATGAATTATCAACGATGAGTGATGAACGATGAGTGATAAACTTGCTGACGCCCGAAAACATTCATCGCTTATCACTCATCGTTCATCACTCCTTATTCCTGTCCGTACTTGGTCTTGAACTTCTGGTACAGACGCTTGTGCTTATCGTCGAGGTTTACCTTGCGACCCTGAATAAACGCGTGCTCAACAACATTGGTCCGCATATCCAGCGCATCGCCAACCGACACAAACAGGGTGGCCTGCTTGCCCGTTTCGAGCGTGCCCACCACATTGTCGATTCCGAGAATCCTGGCCGTGTTGGAGGTCACCAGTTTGAGGGCCTCTTCACGGTCGCCGATGCCGAAACCAGCAGCCGTACCCGCCAAAAAGGGCAGGTTACGCGTACGCCACCACTCTTCGGCATAGCTCAGGCCCACCAGTACGCCCGCTTTTTGCAGAATACCCGGCAACCGGTAAGGCAGGTCAACAGCTTCATCCTGCCGGTTGGGCAGGCGGTGCAGAGCGCTCAGAATCACAGGCACGTTGTTTTCTTTGAGGAAACCAGCTACCCGGTCGGCCTCTTCGCCCCCAACAATCACCACTTTAGGCACCCCGGCAGCTTTGGCAAACCGCACAGCCTCGATAATATCCTTACCCAGATCGGCCCGCACATAAAGATTTTGCCGACCCGTAAACAAGCCACGCATAGCCTCAAACTTCAGGTTCATGGGCGTGGGCGACGGCAGAGCTGCGTAGGCTTTGGCTTCGGCAAACACCGTTTCGATAGCGCGCATGGCCTCATCCCGTTTGTCGTTCTTCTTGATGCTCACAGAGAACGTGTCGAAGTCGAAATTGCGGGCGAAATAGCCCGGCCAGTTGAGCCAGATACCGTCGTCTTTGCGCAAAACGGCATCTTCCCAGTTCCAGCCATCCGTATGCATAATCGACGACGAGCCCGATACCGTACCGCCCAGAGGCATAGCCTGCGTGAGAAGTACCCCGTTGTTGCGAATCGTCGGGATGATTTCCGAGTCGGTATCGTACGCAATCAGTGACCGCACGTTGGGGTTCAGTTCGCCAATCTCGCGGGAGTCGACGGTAGCGCGTACCGAGGCTACCTCCTGCAAACCCACCAACGACGCGGGCGAGATTAGGCCGGGGTAAATGTGCTTGCCGGTGAGGTCAATCACATCAACTTCGTTGCGGTTGACCCGAACGGTGCTTGCATCGCCCACGGCTGTGATCACGCCCTTGTCGAACGTAATCAGTCCGTTCTGAATCACGCGGCCATCGCCAACGTGAATGGTAGCCCCCATGAGGGCAATGGCCCGCGTCTGCGGTTTGGCCGGGGCGGGGTTTTGCGCCCATACCTTCCCGAAGGTGGTCAGAGCTAATATTGAAAGAAAGAAATGTCTCATGATGGTTAACGCCCCCCTTTGCGCGAGTCTTTCAAATTAACAACGACTAAAAATTCCTCCACCACCGTGTAGCACACCACCGTATAGGGTCGTACTACCTGTTGTCTGATAGCCGGAACTTCGGCGTGTCGTTTTCCAATGAAAGGCATCTGCGACAAGGTTTCGAGCGTATGGTACAGTTTATCTGTGTGTTTTTCGGTCACTTCATCCCCAAAGGCGTCCAACAAATAGGCAACCGTCTGTCGGAACTCCTCTTTGGCTTCATCGGTCCAGATTATTTGGAGAGCCACTCTTTTGTCAGTTGTTTCATTTGCTCGTTGGTGGTGTACTGACCTTGATCAATGCGACCCGGAACCTGTTTCAGTCGCTCTTCCAGAAGGGCGGTGTCGGTGTCCAGGGGCAAATCCTGCTGCTCCACCACCAGGGCGACCAGCTCGTACAAATTCACCAGCGTACGCTCGTTATGAACACTGTCGACCAGTTGGTGAATTGTGTTTTTGAGATCAGTGGCTTCCATAGTCTGTTTCAACGTGCTTGCAGATGAAAGTTACAATTATTTTCCGGCATTGTCGGCTTCTTCGCCTTCAGCCATGAGCCCTTCGATATCCTCACAGTGCCACATACGCTGCCGACGGAAATTGGGCCGCTGCGTCGGCGAACCACCTGCTTTTGAGGCAATCATTTTCTGGATAATCCGGGCACGCTCAGCCTGTAGGGCATCGCGCTTGGCGTCTTCGGCCTGCAAGTCGAAATACACGGCTCCTTCGATGATGGTTTTCTCAGGACGCGCGTAAATCGACAGCGGATGCGCATTCCAGAGTACCAGATCGGCATCTTTACCCGGCCGGATACTGCCCAAACGGTTGTCGAGGTGCAGCAGCTTGGCAGGGTTCAGTGTGACCATTTTCCAGGCATCCGCTTCGCTTACCCCACCATATTCAACGGTTTTGGCAGCCTCCTGATTGAGTCGGCGGGCCATTTCGGCATCGTCTGAGTTGATAGATACCAATACCCCCTGCCGGTGCATAAGGGCTGCGTTGTACGGAATGGCATCTTTCACCTCCATTTTGTAAGCCCACCAGTCGGCAAACGACGAGCCACCTACCCCGTGCTTGGCCATCTTATCGGCTACTTTATAGCCTTCCAGAATGTGCGTGAAGGTGTTTACCTTGAACCCGAGCGAGTCGGCCACTTTCATGAGCATGTTAATCTCCGACTGCACATACGAGTGACAGGTGATAAACCGCTTCTTCTCCAGAATTTCGCCCAGCGCATCAAGTTCAATGTCCCGGCGGGGGGCTACAGCCTGCTCCTTCGCCTTGCCTTTGAGGGCGTTGTAAGCGGCCCAGCTTTTCAGGTACTCCCGCGCCCGGATGAAGTGATCCATGTACACCTGCTCCACGCCCATACGGGTCTGTGGGAAACGCACTCGGTTAGCATCGCCCCAGTTCGCCTGCTTCACGTTCTCGCCCAGGGCAAACTTGATGAAACCATCAGCCCCTTTAATCAGCATGTTCTCCGGCGACTCACCCCACTTCAGTTTTACCAGCGCCGACTGCCCACCAATGGCATTGGCCGAACCGTGCAGCAGTTGCGACGCGGTAACGCCACCCGCCAGTTGCCGGTAAATGTTGATATCTTCGGAATTGACCACGTCGCTCATGCGCACTTCGGCCGTCGATGACTGCGAGCCTTCGTTTACCGATAAGAGGGCGATGTGCGAATGTTCGTCGATGATACCGGTGGTCAGGTGCTTACCTGTTCCGTCGATAGTCCGGGCATTAGCCGGGGCCGCAAGCCCTTTGCCTACCTGCTGAATTTTGCCGCCCGTCACCAGAACGTCGGCATTTTGCAGAATCCCGTCGGCTTCGTTGGTCCAGACAGTAGCGTTCCGAATCAGAATCGTCTCAGCCTGCGGCTTTTGGGCATTGCCCATCCCCACAAACGGATACAGCATAGACGCTGCGGCTGACGTGGACACGGCAGACGTGCTCCGGGCGGACGTGGTAGTGCTTGCCGGGGCGTCGCCCGTGCGGACGGCCGTCCAGGTTACGAGCTTACCATCGGGCAATTCGCCATCACCACGGAACGAGGTTTGGTCCCGGTAGCCGGTCAGGCGGGTAAGGGCACCCGGTTGCCGACGGTCGAGGGCCACCTGCATCGACACCACGTTGTTATCTACAGCCACTTTAGGCGTCAACTTAACGGTATCGCTCACCACAACCTGGTACTCCGGTTTCTCGGGGGTATTGCCCGAAATGTTCAGCTTCAGATTCCGGGGGGTACCACCGGCTGTGGGCGTCAGCGTCAGGTTATAACTACCGCGCAGATCAACCACGTTGCGGTTGTTTACCACATACTGCTTACCCCGAATCCAGTTTTCATAGATCACGTTATCGGCCGAAAACAAGCTGCCCGACGTGATGATGAAGTTGGCGATCCGGCCCGGTTGCAGCGTACCCACCATATCTTCGGCCCGAATCAGGCGGGCGGGTGTCGTGGTGAGGGCTTCCAGGGCTTGTTGCTCGGTCAGGCCGTTTTCAATCGCCTTCCGAACATTCGCCATAAACTCGGTGCGGTTGCGCAATCCCGCACTCGTCAGGGCAAACGGAACACCTGCTTTGGCCAGCATTCCGGGATTCATTGGGGCCATTTCCCAATGCTTCAGCTCCGAGAGAGCCACATTATCGGCATCCCAGGCGTCTTCCACATCGTAAGCCTGCGGGTAGTTCACGGGAATAATCAGCGAGGCTCCCGTACCTTTTATTTCGTCGATACGCTGATACTCATCGCCACCACCCCGGATAATGAACTGAGTCTTGAACTCATCGCCAATTTTGTCGGCCCGGAGCACACTCAGTTTGTCGCCCGCTTCAAAAATGGCAGGCAGGTTCTGAATTCGGTTGAGAGCTTCGAGCGAGAGGTTGGCCTGCTCTTTAGCCCCGGCCCGCTTGTACCAGTCGGCATCGTACATAGCCTGCCGGATCAGGGCCACCGACCCCATCATCGAGTTGGGATAGTTCTGCCCTGAGCTACCTTTATTGAACGAGTAATGCGCCGACACGTTGTTTTTCAGCACCACCGTGTTTTCGCGGTCGTCGGCCAGGGTCACGAGCGAGCCCGTGCCGCGCACAATGCCATCGTGCGGGTGAGTAAGCACCGCGCCAAAACCCAGTTTACGCAGTTCGTCGGCTTTGGGGCCGGTTACTTTAAACAGCTGACCCGCTTCATTTTCGGGCTGCACAGCCTGATTCCAGTAGTACGGCCCTTTTTTGGCGGTTTCCAGCTGCGGGGCCAGCCGGTTGTTGCCGGCTGCCCGTCGCACTTCGGGCATCCCGTAGTCCGAGTCAAGATCAATGAGTGAAGGGTAAATGCGTCGGCCTTTGAGGTCGGCCACGACCGCACCAGCCGGTACCGACACCGACGTACCAACGGCCTCGACACGCCCGTCGCGGATGAGCAGGGTCGCGTTTTGCAGCGTCGTTTTGGGGTCTACCACAATGGTGGCATTCGTAAAGGCATACACCCCCGGCCGCTCATCGTAAACCCCGTTTTGCGGGAACGTAGTCTGAGCCCAACCGACTGCCGTTAGTCCAGCGGCTAACAGCCCCGTCAGTACGAGTTTTTTCATAAAGAAATTGTTAGAAGTGATAAGTAGCAAAGCCCCAAAAGTACAAAACACGACCGGACGCTTCACGCCATCTGCCAAATAAAATTTGGCTCACAACGACAGACACCGTTTTGTCGTTTTTAGGTATGAATCACTTATCCGGTGCCTTCTGGGTCAGTATCAGCCCAAAAACTTCCTTATTCCGATGCGTCAACTGTCTATTTTCTTCGTATTCATATTGCTAACAAGTCCCGGCTTCGCCCAAAGCGGAGGGATGCTTAGTGCCACCCGCGACCGGGTCAACTTCAGCGGGCTCCTTGTTCCGTCGACCGGTGTCCTGTTTGGAGTAGCGGGCGAACGGGGCAAACTCCTCGGCGATGCCTATTACGACACCACGTTTCAGGCGGGCAACATCCGGTTTTACGGTCGCATCGGGGCTGTCGACTCACTCGGTGGGGTGCCTATTCGGCTCAATCTGCTCCATCAGGAGGTAGAGGTACGGGCGGGGGCCAACGACGTTCGGGCGGCCAAAGCACCCAGTATTCGGCAGTTCGTGATGAACAACCGGGCGGGGTCGGTGAGTCAGTTTGTCAACGTGCGCGAGTACAAGGGCGAGGCCGACAAGCTCGGGGGCTTTTTTGAGCAGGTCGTACCCGGAAAATTACAACTTCTTCAGCGGCACAGCATTACTCTCCAGCGCGCCAACTACAACGCGGCCCTCAACGTGGGTACCAAAGATGAAGAACTGCTCAAGAAACGGGAATGGTACGTAGCCCGCGGAGCCGAGGCTACCCGGTTTGCAGGCACCCGAAAGGCGTTGCTGGAGCTGATGGCCGACAAGCAAACCGTCATCGAAACCTATCTAAAAACCCGGAAACCGGACCTCAAAAAAGAAGCCGGTATGGCCGACGTATTTGCGTATTACAACTCGCTCATCAGTACTGGACATTAAATGTTATTAGACTTCTCTACAGAATGGTAGTACGTCTAACGTCTAGTATCTGAAGTCTGAATGTCAAATACTGAAAACTCGCTCAACTGACATCAGGCCCAAAACCTCATTCAAGGACCGAATCCTCACTCGAACTACCTAATCTATAACCCAAGCAGACAAACAGGTAACATAAACGGAAGAAGTGGGTTCATCGAAACACGAGCGATGCTGACGAACAGCAACTCCACCCCGCTTTTTCGTTTCGGAGTACGCCTTACCGCCGGGTTGGGGGTCGTTCATAGACGACTCATCGATGAATCTTACTGTTGCTTTACTCTCCGAACACGCGTCGCCCCTGGCGGCCGTGGGCGGGGTCGATGCGGGTGGCCAGAACATTGCCGTGGCCGAACTCGCTCTCCACCTGACAAAGCTTGGAGCAAACGTCGATGTGTTTACCCGTTGGGACGATCCTTCACTACCTACCCTCGTTGAGTGGCAACCCGGTATCCGGGTAGTACACATCGAGGCCGGGCCGATAGCCCCCGTTGCTAAAGAAGATATGCTCCCGCACATGGATGCGTTTACGGAGCAAATGATTCGGTTCATAGGCACACAGTCGCGCCCGTACGACCTCATTCACGCCCACTTTTTTATGTCGGGCTACGTAGCCTGCCAAATCAAAGCCCGGCTGGGGATTCCGTTTGCGATTACCTTTCACGCGCTGGGTGAGGTGCGCCGACAGCTACAAGGCACCTCCGACCGGTTTCCGGCCGAACGGTTCAGCATTGAGCGGCAAACCATGCTCGAAGCCGACGCGGTAGTGGCTCTGTGCCCGCAGGACCGGCAGGATATGATGAGTCTGTACGGAGCTAATCCGCGAACCATTGTTACCATTCCGAACGGGTTCAACCCGGAGCAGTTCTACCCCGTTGATAAAGCACTGGCACGATTGATGATCGGCCACGACACCCCCGAACCCATGATTCTGCAACTGGGCCGCATGGTACCCCGCAAGGGCGTCGACAATGTGATCCGGGCGCTGGGGTACATGAGCCGCCACTACGGTATTCAGGCCCGGTTGCTGGTGGTAGGGGGCGATTCGGAAACACCTGACCCAAGCCGTACCCCCGAAATTGGCCGACTGGCGCATCTGGCCGACGAGGAGGGAATATCGCACCAGGTCACGTTTACGGGTAGCCGTAAGCGCGAAGAACTACGCTACTACTACAGTGCCGCCGACGTGTTTGTGACCACGCCCTGGTACGAACCGTTTGGCATTACCCCGCTTGAATCAATGGCTTGCGGAACCCCCGTGGTGGGGTCGGCGGTGGGTGGTATTAAATGTACCGTGCTCGACAATGAGACGGGGTTTCTGGTGCCGCCCAACCAGCCCGAAGCCCTGGCCGCTAAACTGGCGGTGCTCATTCACAGCAAGCACCTCCGCACGCTGCTGGGCGAAGAAGCCATCCGGCATGTGGGGCAACACTATACCTGGCAACACGTAGCCGAGCAAACGCTCGCCCTTTACAGACGAATCGGGCCAAGCAAGTCCGTTGGTCCCTCCCCTATTCATCTGCCCCTACTACCCGCTATGGCCTCCGCCGACAAAACCATAGTACTGGCCCCAAAGGCATGAACAAAGCTATTTTTCTGGACAAAGACGGTACCCTCATCGTCGATGTGCCGTATAACGTCGACCCCAACCGGATTACGTTCTACCCCGATGCGGTAGGGGCGCTGCGGACCTTGCAAACGGCGGGCTACCGGCTGGTGGTGGTCTCTAACCAGTCGGGGGTGGCGCGGGGGTACTTTGCCGAATCCGCCCTGACGGCCGTGTGGCAGCGGCTGGCCGACGAAGTAGCGCCGGCGGGAGTGGTTTTCGACGGGTTTTACTACTGCCCCCACCACGCTCCCGACGCGGAACCCGGCTGCAATTGCCGGAAACCCCAACCGGGCATGCTCCGGCAGGCTGCCAACGAACTGGCCATTGACCTGAGCGCGTCGTGGATGGTGGGCGATATTCTGAACGACGTGGAAGCCGGCAACCGGGCGGGCTGCCGAACCGTTCTGGTAGACCGGGGTCACGAAACCGAGTGGCTGGCGGGGCCGTACCGAACCCCAACGGTTCGGGTCAGCAGCTTACAGGAAGCCGCCGGGCAGATTCTTCGGTATCAGCCCACCTCCCAGCCATTACTATGAACAGAGCTACGCACCAACCCTGGGCCGACGGCTGGCGCATTTTGTGCGCCCGTCCCGATAATCTGGGCGATGTACTCATGACGACCCCCGCTTTTCGGGCCCTCAAAACGTCGTTTCCCGGCTGCCATCTCACTCTGCTGACCTCATCGGCCGGGCGGGCGGTGGCCGGGCTTATCCCCGACATCGACGAGGTGCTGACGATTGACCTGCCGTGGGTAAAATCGGAGCAGACACCGGCCGACCCGCAAGCTTTGTTCGACATAGCCCAAACGCTACGGGCGGGCCGGTTCGATGCTGCGGTGGTGTTTACGGTGCAAAGCCAGAACCCCCTCCCGATGGCGATACTGTGTTACATGGCGCAGATTCGGCGGGTGCTGGGCCATTGCCGCGAGAACCCTTACCACCTGATTACCGATTGGGTACCCGACCCCGAAGTGCTCGTAGCGACCCGGCACGAGGTGACGCGCCAACTGGATTTGGTCAGAACCATTGGTGCCACCACGAACAACGAGCAGTTAACACTCCGAATCCCAGCCGAAGCACCCACGCAGGCCCGGCACCTGCTCGGACAAATCGGCCTCGACCGAAGCCGTCCCTGGGTGTTGCTTCATGCGGGCGTCAGCGAAGAAAAACGACGATACCCAGCCGGGGAATTTGCCGAAGTGGGCCGCCAACTGACGGCACAAGGTATTCAGGTAGGGCTGACCGGAAGCGCCGACGAACGGGCTTACGTGCAATCAATCGGGGAGCAAATCGGGCGGGGGGCGTTTAATCTGGCGGGCACATTGCCCTTACCGGCTTTTTGCGCCCTCGTAGCCGACGCCCCGGTGCTACTCGCCAACAATACCGGCCCCGTGCATATTGCCGCGGCCGTGGGTACGCCTGTGGTGGTAGCCTATGCCAAAACCAACCCCCAACACACACCCTGGATGGTACCCAACCGGGTTCTGTACATGGAGGTGCCCCCCCATTTACGAAGCAGCAACGTGCTGTTACAGCAATTTCCCGAACCGGCCCTGCCCAAAGCAACCCCCAACCGGCTGGTGCAGGCCATCGCCGAGCTACTTACCGACCGGCAGCGAGATTGGGGGCCAAAAAGCGCCCGTTTGCCCGAAATAGCCGGTTTGCAACCGACAACCTTTTAACCAAAACTACGGGCTCGACCCGCCAACGTTATGTACACTTTAGGAATCAACGCGGCTTTTCACGACCCGGCAGCGGCCCTCGTCTGCGACGGGGTGGTGCTGGCAGCCGCCGAAGAAGAACGGTTCACCCACATCAAGCACGGCAAGCGACCCGTGCCTTTTTCAACTTGGGAACTGCCCTACCATGCCATTGATTTTTGCCTCCGAAAAGCCGGTATTCAACTCACCGATGTCGACCATATTACGTACTCTTTCGACCCCATGCCGTTGCTGGGCGGGCAGCCAGATACACTTACTGTTCAGATTCCGTTTCGACCGGAAGCGATTGGGCAACGCATCAACCCAGACCACGCAGGCGATAACTGGCAGAACCCTTACGAGGGTCTGTTTCTGGCTTCAATTCTGAATGCGCCCGGCCACCTGGTCGATGGCGTGCCGCTTCACCTGGCCAAACGGTTTCGGGGAGCCTCGCTTTCTACGCTCGGGCCGTGGCATTTTGTGAATCACCACCTGGCGCACGCGGCCAGTGCCTTTTTACCCAGCCCCTACACCAAAGCCGCCGTGCTGGTGATTGATGGGCGGGGCGAAACGGCCACCACCAGCTACTGGCTCGGCGAAGGCAACAGGCTTGACCTCATCGGCGACGTGAAACTGCCGCATTCGCTGGGCCTTTTGTACGAAGACATGACCGATTACCTGGGCTTTCTGCGCTCGTCGGACGAATACAAAGTGATGGCGCTGGCGTCGTTTGGCCAACCCCGCTATACCGACTACTTCCGTAACCTCATTCACCTCGGTCCCGACGGGCAGTACACCATCAACAAACCCGATTTTGTGGCTCAGTTTGGCCCGGCCCGCGACAAAGGGAGCGACCTTGGTTCGCTGCATTTCGACATTGCCCATTCGCTGCAACAGGTCCTTGAAGAAACCGTACTACACCTGATTGAGTGGCTTCACCAACGTACCGGTGCCGACACCCTTTGCCTGGCGGGGGGTGTCGCGCTGAACTGTGTGATGAATGCCCGGCTGCGCGACGAAGGGCCTTTTCGGAACATCTGGATTCAGCCAGCCGCGGGCGACGCCGGTACCGCCCTGGGGGCGGCCCTGCACATCGACGCCCAGCGACGACAGACCGACACCCGCGCCTACCAGATGGAGCACGTGTACCTCGGCCCGGCTTACGCTGACGCTGATATTGAACGGTTTTTGCAATGGTCGAAGCTCCCCTACCGGCGGCTCGACAACGTAGCCGATGAGGTAGCCGACTATCTGGCCGATGGGCATATAATCGGGTGGTTTCAGCAGGGTATGGAGTTTGGTCCACGGGCGTTGGGGGCACGCTCTATTCTGGCCCCGCCGTTTCCGGCCCAGATGCAGGCCCGGCTCAACGACCTCAAAGACCGGGAAGATTTTCGACCCGTAGCCCCGGTTGTACTCGAAGAAGCCGCCGACCGGTATTTTCTGAATGTCCGCCGGTCAGCCAATGGTACCGCACCGGATATATCCACGTCCGACGTGGATACGCCGGAAGCATCTACACCAAACACGTTTATGCTGTTTGTAAACGAGGTCCACCCCGAACGACGGGACGACATCCCGGCGGTAACCCATACCGACGGAACCGCCCGGATTCAGACGGTTAACGCCCGGCAAAATCCGCCGTATTACGCCCTCCTGAAAGCGTTTGAACGCAAAACGGGCGTGCCCGTACTCATCAACACCTCCTTCAACACCCGGGGCGAACCGGTCGTGTGCTCCCCCCGCGATGCGATTGAGTCGTTCTGGACCTCTCCGCTCGACGCGCTCGTGATTGGGTCGTTTATGCTCATTAAAACGGGGGGCGCTTTCGCCCGCCAAAGCGAAGCGGTTTCCAAAGAGTTTATGCCGTTGTACGAATAACGACCTTACCGCCCACGTTTTACCGCTGCCCTTATGACACCGCTTATTTCCGTTGTAATTCCGACGTTTCGGCGGCCGCACCTGCTGCAACGTTGCCTGAACGCCCTCGGCAAGCAAACCTTTGCTCACGATGCGTTTGAAGTTCTGGTTGTAGACGACGGCAACGAACTGGCCACGGCCGATCTCGTTGATGCCGCGGCCGACGCTACCGGGCTTGCTATTCGATACCTGCCGCAAGTACAACGTCGGGGTCCGGCTGCCGCCCGGAACCGGGGCTGGCAAGCCGCCGAGGGGTGCATTATTGCCTTTACCGACGACGACTGTATTCCGCAACCGGGCTGGCTAGCCGCAGCCAATGCGGGTTTTGAAGCGGGGGCCACGGTACTGACCGGCCGGGTCATTATGCCCCTCCCCGACCGCCCTACGGCCCACGACCGCACCACCGCCCTGCTCGAATCGGCCGAGTTTGTGACGGCCAACTGTTTCTGTATGCGGTCGGCGCTGGAGCGCGTTGGCGGGTTTGACGAATCGTTTGATCTGGCCTGGCGCGAAGACAGCGCCCTTCAGTTTGCCTTACTGGAAGCCGGTATTTCGATTGAACCCTGTCCTGATGCGGTCATCGTGCACCCACTGGAACCCGCCCGCTGGGAAGCCCCCTTGCGTAACGAGCGCAAAAACCAGTACGATGCGCTGCTGTACAAACGCTACCCCCATTTGTTTCGCAAACGCATTCCGCAGTACCGGGGGCTGGTAGTTGCCTATTACGGTGCGGTGGGTAGTGCCGTACTGACCGCCGGGGGAGTGGCAGTAAATAACCGGGCGCTGGTGCGGGCGGGTGGCCTGAGCTGGCTGGTTCTGACCGCCTTTCTGACGGCCCAACGGCAGGCAGGACAACCCGTTGCGCAACTACCCCGCAATGCGCTTATCAGTGCCGTAACGCCTTTTCTGTCGGTGTACTGGCGTCTCTATGGGTCGGTCAAACACCGGGTCTGGTTTTGGTAAAAGGTCTCTACCCCGTGAACACGCTCACCCAAATGCTCCAATCGCCCCCACAACGAATAGTGGTGTTCCGGGCGCTTAAACTCGGTGACCTGCTGTGTTCGGTGCCGGCCTTTCGGGCGTTGCGCCGGGCGTTTCCGCAGGCACATATTGCCCTGCTTAGTCTGCCCTGGGCGGCCGATTTTGTACGGCTTTTTCCGGCCTATTTCGACGAATTCATTTCGTTTCCGGGTTGGCCCGGCTTACCAGAGCAGCCCGTCGACCCGGCAAAAACGGTGGCATTTCTGGCCCAGATGCAGGCCCGGCAGTGGGATGTAGCCCTTCAGATGCAGGGTAACGGCACGTTTGTCAACGCTATGTTGAGCCTGTTCGGAGCCCGACTGGTGGCCGGGTACTACCCTCAGCTCCTACCCGCCGAACGAATGGGCAGTCCCGACCTCTGGATGCCGTACCCCCAGCCCGAACACGAGGTAATCCGGCACGTGCAACTTATGGAATTTCTGGGCCTGACACCGGCGGGTTACGAACTGGAGTTCCCCGCTACTCCAACGGACTTCCCCCTGCCCGACGCCCTGAACGCCCTCCACGAGCCGTATGTCTGCATCCACGCTGGTGGTATTTCGGGCCGACGCTGGCCCGCCGAGCAGTTTGCCCAGGTGGCCGACCGGCTGGCAACCGCAGGTCTACCCGTTGTCCTGACTGGGACCGGGGCCGAGTCGCCCATTGCCCAAACCGTGCAGCAACACATGCACCATCGGGCGGTTGATTTGACCGGCCAAACCGACCTCCCCACACTGGCGGCTGTACTCCGGCAGTCGGTTGGACTTGTGAGCAACGATACGGGCGTGTCGCACCTGGCTACGGCCTGTCAGGTACCCAGCGTGGTGATTTTCACCTCTGCAGACCCCGCCGAATGGGCACCCCTCGCGACCCATCGGCACCGGGCCGTTCGGGAAGCCGACACTACTCCCACCGCCCTTGCCGACCTGCTGCTTTCGCTTGTTCGGGATAGGGTCAACCACCCCCTAACCCCCTCCTTGAACTAAGGAGGGGGTTAGGGGGTGGTCAGGCCGCTGCCGCTGCTCCCTGGCCCCGAAATTAGATTCGGGCCGTTTTATGCTTCCAGAAACAGACCTGTACGCGTAACCCTTTATTCCATGAGCCCCATTCACCGAAGAGATTTTCTGGCACAACTTGCCCTGACCACTTCAGCCCTTGCCCTGCCTTCGCTTAGCTCGGGGCACCCGGCCACCGCCGACGAATTTATCGTAACCGACACCGCCTACGGGCGCGTTCGGGGCATGCGTCAGGATGGCGTCAATGTATTCAAAGGCATACCCTACGGTGGCCGGGTTTCGGGCGACCGCCGGTTTCGGCGATCGGCCCCGCTGGAACCCTGGACGGGTGTGCGCGATGCCCTACAGGTAGGCCCGCCCGCCATGCAGGCACCCCGCCGGAACGAGCCGGCCCCGAGCGAAGACTGTCTGTTTCTCAACGTCTGGACGCCCGCCAACGACACCCGCAAACGGCCGGTCATGTTCTACAACCACGGGGGTGGTTTCGTGATTGGCTCGGGCGCATCGGCCAGTCAGGACGGGGCTAATCTGGCCCGTAACTTCGACGTGGTGGTGGTCGAAACCAACCATCGGCTGGGCTTATTGGGCTTTTTGTACCTCGACGAACTGGCGGGCCCCGACTATGCCGGGTCGGGCAATATGGGAATGCTCGATATTGTTGATGGTCTGAAATGGGTGCACGAAAACATTGCCCAATTTGGGGGCGACCCGGCCAATGTGATGGTCTGGGGCGAGTCGGGCGGAGGGGCCAAAACCGCCTGTTTGTACACCATGCCCTCGGCGGCTCCGTATTTCAACAAAGCGTCTATCGAAAGCGGGCCGGGTGTCCGCATGACCACCAAAGACGTAGCCGCCGAAACCACCACCCGCCTGTTGCGCGAGCTGAACATTGCCCCCAAAGACTGGCGGAAGCTGCTCGACGTACCGGCCGCCGACTTGTTGGCCATACAAGCTAAACTGCCCTTTGTAGCTCCGTTTCTGGAAAAGAACAACGCCAAACCACCCATGGACCGGAAAGCGGGCGGCTTCGGGCCGGTGGTCGATGGCGTAGCGCTGCCGCATCACCCATTCGACCCGAAGGCACCGGCTATTTCGCGGAATAAACCGCTGCTGGTGGGCTGGAACGAAGACGAATACACGTTTTTTGCCTGGGAGCGTAAAGACACCGAGTTTACCAAACTGACCTTCGAGACGCTGCCCGCCAAGCTGGAACCCACCTACGGGGCCAACGCCCGGAACATTGTCGACACGTACCGGAAAGCCAACCCCGACGCGTCGGCCCCCGATATTTTCGTGGCTATTTCGTCGATTACCATGATGGGCCTCGGCTCAGTCGACATTGCCGAGAAAAAAGCGCAGCAGGGCGGGGCGCCGGTGTACCTCTACAATTTCGGGTATAAGTCGGAGAAAAAAGTACCCGGCACCGACTACGCCATGGGCACCCCGCACGCTATGGACATTTCGTTTAAGTTCAACAACGAGATTATGCCCCGCGATGGGTCAGCCCCGCGCGAGAGCTTTTTTGGCGGCAACCGGCCCGAACGGTTTGTGGCCTCGCGCCATTTCGCCGAACTCTGGACCTCCTTTGCCCGCACAGGTAAGCCGAGCCTTCAGAACGGCCCCGTATGGCCTACTTACAATCTCAAAACCCGGCCTACCCTTCGCATCGACACGACCTGCACGGTTATTAACAACCGCTTTGCCGACGAACTCGCCCTCTGGCGCGCTCTGGGCAAATTTTAACCGGCCGGGCAGCCCCGCATTAGTACTCAATCGTTAGAAAAACCATGAAATTGAACATTCTGATCTGGCACATTCACGGTGCTTACCTCACGGCCATTACCCAAACCGAACACAATTGGTACCTCCCCGTCCGGCCCGACCGGGCGGAGGGGTACATTGGCCGGGGCGAAGGCTCTACCCTACCCGATTACGTGCGCGAGGTGCCCGCCGACCGGGTGAAGGATCTCGACCTGGACCTGATTATCTACCAGACTCCGCACAATTACACCACCGACAAAGTCGAGATTCTGTCGGAAACGCAGCAGCAGTTACCGGGTATTTATCTGGAACACAATACGCCCGAACCACACCCCACGCACACGCTACACCCGGCCTCTGGCGACACAGGCGTGCAACTGGTACACGTAACGCAGTACAATCGGCTTATGTGGGACAACGGGCAGGCCCAGGCGGAGGTCATCGAGCACAGTGTGGCTATCGACCCCACGGTGCAGTACACCGGACAGCGGGCCGAGGGAATTTGCGCGATTAACAACATGCAACACCGGGGCCGGATTGCCGGCTACGACCTGTTTGAAACCCTCCGCAAACGGGTGCCCCTCACCACCGTCGGGATGGACGCCGGGGCCATTGGCGGGTTGGGCGAAATCCACTACCGCGACCTGCACCGCACCGTAGCTAACTACCGGTTTCTGTTCAGCCCGATGCGATACAGCAGCCTACCCCTGGCCGTAATCGAGGCCATGACCATCGGGATGCCCATTGTGGCCCTGGCCACCACCGAACTGCCAACCGTAATCGAAAACGGTATCCACGGCTTTGTTTCAAATGACCCCGACGTGTTGGCCGACCGGATGCAATACCTGATTGACCACCCCGACGAAGCCCTCCGCATGGGGGCTAATGCGCAACAACTGGCCCGCACCCGGTTCGGAATTGGGCGGTTTGTGCAGGACTGGAATCACCTTTTTTCCCGATTGACCGCTTCGGTGTGAACCGGGACCTTAAATAGACCATATTTGTCCCATGAGCATTGAACACATAGCCATCTGGGTGCGCGACCTCGAAGGAATGCGAACCTTCTACCAGACGTATTTCGGGGCGATGCCCAACGAAAAATACACCAACGCCCGCAAAGGGTTTTCGTCGTACTTTCTGTCGTTCCCCGACGGCGGCCCCCGGCTCGAACTGATGCAGATGCCGGGCATTCCCGATTCGCAAAACGACCCAATGGTGCAGTTTACGGGCCTGATTCACCTGGCGATCTCGGTCGGGAGCGAGGCCGACGTGGACGCCCTTACCGAGCGGCTCCGGGCCGACGGTTACACCATTGCGGGCGAGCCCCGACGCACCGGCGACGGCTACTACGAAAGCGTGGTACTAGACCCCGAACTGAACCGGCTCGAAATAACGGCCTGAAGATGGGCAACGTTACTGTCCGATCAGTCATTTCCACGAATGACACAAATACAGACTAATTCTGCTTACTTCTCAACTGCGTAAAAGGCCCTTTTTTGGGCCTTTTTTATGCTACTAAAGCTATAGGGTAAACCCTAAGTTTTGCGAAAATTGGGGTTTACCCTATTCCCAGGAGCGCCCTTTCCGTCCTAATTTTGCTTAACAAAGTTCAATAAGGTGCTGCTAATACGGGAAACTATTGGCCCTTACCTGAATAAGAGAGCATACGTCCCGAACGTTAACTAATTTTGGGGTTTAGTTACCCAAACCTTTAACCTCCACTGACCGAATCCGGGGTCGGGCCTTCTTCAGTGGCTAATTTTTGAATGCATGATACGGGTGTTAATCGCCGACGATCATAATGTGTTTGTCGAGGGAATAGAGTCGTTGCTGTCGGGTTCGTCGGAGATTGCCGTAACCCAGCGCTGCTTCACCGTAGCGTCGGCACTGGCTTCGTTGCAGGCTAACCCGGTCGATGTGGTACTGCTCGACATTTCGTTTCCGCACATCGACGATGGCCTCGGGCTCTGCGAACAAATCAATCGGCTATATCCACACATTAAAGTAATTGCCCTGACCATGCACGACGACGCCAGCCTGATTAAGCGGGTAGTGAAAAAAGGCGTGAAAGGGTACCTGCTGAAAAACACAACTAAGACCGAATTGCTCCAGGCTATTCAGACCGTACACGGCGAGAAACAATATTTCAACGAAACCATAACCCATATACTTCTGAACGACGAGCCTCGGAGCCGAAAGGCTACGTCGGGGGCAGGGTTGCGCCCCAACCTGACCCCGCGCGAGTCGGAGGTACTGGCCCTGATTGCGCAGGGCTTTACCACCCAGCAAATGGCTAACCAGCTGTTTGTTAGCTCCAAAGCCGTTGAATTTCACCGCAGTAGCCTCCTGATGAAGTTTGGGGTTCCGAACACAGCCCTGCTCATCAAGAACGCCATGGAAATGCAGTACATTGATTAACCGACAACATGGATAGGGTTCTCTGGCTTTATCTGGGTCTGATGCTGAGCGCCGGTCAGGTACTCGGCCGGGCCGACTCGGTCCGTATCGATAGCGTCAAGAGAGCGATCAACCGATTTTTGAGCGATAAACAGTATGCGAAGGCGGCTCAATCGTACGAGCGGCTGGGGTACCTCTATCACCAACAATTTGGCTACAACAAGTACACCATGGACGCCTATTTCAACGGACTCAAGTACTACAGTCTGGCGGGCGATTCGCTGGGGTACTACCAGCAGCACATGGTGATTGGCGACTACTACACCCACGACTACTTCATGCAGTTGTCGGCGGAGAAGTATCTCAACAAGGCGCTCCAGTATTTCAGGCGGACACAAAATCTGCCCAAAATCATTGAGTGCCGGCTGGGGCTGGCCAACATCGACCAGAAAAAAGTACCGATTCCGGCCGGGCTCGTCGCCCGACTCCGCGAGGTTGAGCAACTCAGTGCCGCCAACAAACAGCCCTATTTTCAGGCGTTTGCGCAGAACCTGTTGGCCAACACATACTCGCAGCTCAAAAAGCCCGACTCAGCACAGTACTTCGCCAGCCGAAGCCTGGTATTGGCTAAGCAACTGAATGTCAACTGGCTTATTGCGCTGAATCACTTTTACCTCGGCATTGTCGAGCAGTTTAAGAACAACCCGCAGGCAGCGCTGAAAGCCTACGAACAAAGTGTAACACTGGCGCGGTCGGAGAACAACGTCGGGATGCTGCGCGAGCTGGCCAAGCACTCGGCCACCAGTTATTCGAGCATGGGCAACTACAAGCAGGCCTACGAGGCTTCGCTGCGGGCGCTCGACTTTGCCGATGAGTTTTATCTCTCGGAGCAAACCAAAAGTATTCGGTTGCAGGAGCTGGACAGTCAGATTAAAACCCTTGAAATTGAAAAACAACTGGTTGAGCAGCAAAGCGCACACCAGCGATTACTCAACACAACTTTGGCCATTATTCTGATTATTAGCGTTCTGGGGGTAGTAGCCCTAATCTTTCTGCGCCGACAGCAGAAACTGATTGCCCACCAGCAGTCGGTAATTGCCCAGCAGCAGATCCGGCAACTCGAACTGAAATCGTTACGGGCTATGATTGAGGGGCAGGAAGGCGAACGAAGCCGGATTGCCCGCGATTTGCACGACGGCCTGGGTATTCAGCTCTCGCGCATCAAACTCTTTGTCGAAGCGCATCAGGAGCAGTTACCCAACTCGGTAAAAGAGCCGCTCAACCAGTTTCTCGACGAAGCCTGCACCGAAACGCGGCTGGTATCAAGCAACTTACGACCCTACACGCTCACCACGTTTGGGCTTATTCCGGCCCTCGATGACCTGGTGCAAAAGCTGAATCTGGTCAACGAAACACGGCTTATTCTGGAGCATTACGGCGAGCTGCCCCCGCTGGGCGACGAGGCTTCGGTGATGCTGTACCGGGTGGTGCAGGAGTTGCTCAACAACGCCCTGAAACACGCACAGGCTCAACAGATTACGGTGCAGATAATGGCAAATGACGAAACCCTGCTGATTAGCGTCGACGACGACGGGCGGGGGGCCGAGTTCCCGGAAGTTCCGACCAAGGGCAACGGCATCACCAACATCAAGTCGCGCATTAGCTACCTCGGCGGGCAGGTCATGTGGCAGAGTGAACCGCAGCGGGGCACCTCGGTCATGATTTCGCTGCCCATGCCCCGGCTTCTGAAAACCGAATCCATACCGGCGTAAACCAACCGGCCCCGAACGGTAGTCGGGACCCATACACACCGAATATCTACTACCCCTATCACCTTACTATTTCAAACACAATTACCACTCATGAAGAAACATGTGCTTACGGGTGCCGTTCTGTTGAGCTGTTGGCTAACGGCCTACGCGCAGGAACGCCCATTAGCCCGAACCGCCCTCGATCCCAATCGGGCGGTGCTGGCCACCACCAAAGCGGTGAAACCGGCCAAAGGTCTGGCATTGTCAGACGTGCAGGCGCTCATCCGGGGCACCGTGTCCGACGAAAAAGGCGTCGGTCTACCCGGCGCAACCGTATCCGTAAAAGGAACACAGATCGGAACCACCACCGACGTCAACGGCGCTTTTTCGATCAATATGCCCGAAGGAGCCAAGGTACTGGTGTTTTCGTTTATCGGTATGAAAACCCAGGAAGTGGAAGTCGGTAGCCGCACAACGCTAAACATCACGCTCCAAACCGGCGATCAGTCGCTGGATGAGGTGGTAGTAATCGGCTACGGAACAGCCAAACGCTCCGACGTCACCTCGTCGATCACAACGATCAAGGCCACTGAGCTGAAAGACATTCCGGCCGCCGGTATCGATCAGTTGTTACAGGGCAAAGCCGCCGGAGTAACCGTCACCAGCAATGGCGGGCAGCCGGGGGGTGGGGTATCGGTAAAGGTGCGCGGGGTAACCTCCATCAACAGCAACGACCCGCTGTTTGTGATTGATGGCGTGCCGTTTGTGGGCGGCAACACCTCCAACAGCTCCGGGTATGCCGGGCTGGGGGGCAGCGATGGGCAAACCGGCAACTCGGTCATGGCCATGCTCAACCCGAACGACATCGAAAGCATCGACGTCCTGAAAGATGCTTCGGCTCAGGCCATTTACGGGTCGCAGGCGGCCAACGGGGTGATTCTGATTACCACCAAAAAAGGGAAGCAGGGCGAGGGCAAGATCAACTACGAAATGTACACGGGGGTGTCGGAAGTGGCCAAACGGCTCGATCTGATGAACCTGCGCGACTTTGCCCGGTACCAGAACGAGGTACTGCCGATTATTGGCAACCCCGTAGCCGATGAATTTCGGAACCCCGACCTACTGGGCGAGGGCACCGACTGGCAGGAGGCCATGTTTCAGCGTGGCAAAATCAACAACCACCAATTGAGCTTTTCGGGCGGGCAGAACAAAACGACGTACTACCTCTCGCTCAACTATTTCGACAACAAGGGAATTCTGCTTGGGTCCGATTTCAAGCGGTACGCGTCGCGGTTCAGCCTCGACAGCCAACTCAAAAGCTGGGCCAAGGTGGGTATCAGTGCCAATGTGTCGCGCAGTATTCAGAATGTGTCATTGGCCGATGCCGCCGAAGGAACCATCTGGTGGGGCGCGTCGACAAGCCCGCTGACCCCCGTGAAAAATCTCGACGGTAGCTGGGGCGGTGGCCAAACCGTGGGCGGAGTGCAGTATTTTGGGGCCAATCTGGTGGGCAACAGTCAGTTTCGGGGCAACACCAAAACCACCAACAACATTTTTGGTAGCCTCTACGCCGAGCTGCAAATCCTGAAAGATCTCTCATTGCGCAACGAGCTCTCGTACTCACTTGGGCAGGACAACAATGCGGCCTTCCAGAAAGCGGGCAACGTGGGCAGTACCTCGTTTCGGAGCAAACTGATCGACTCGCGGTCCGACAGCTACTACTGGTCGCTGACCAACTACCTGACGTACAACAAGTACGTAGGCAAGCACGGTATTCAGGCCACGGTGGGGCATCAGGCGCAGAACTCGTACTACCAGGGCATTTCGGGCACCAAAGTCGATTTGCAGGCCAACATCTTCGACCTCAACACAGGCAGTGCCGACCAAACAACCTGGGGGCTGAGTGGCGGCAAAGGGCAGTGGGCTATGGAGTCGTGGTTTGCCCGTGCCAACTACACCTACGGCGACAAATACTCGATTTCGGCCAGTTTCCGGGCCGATGGTTCGTCCAACTTCGGCCCCAACAACCGGTGGGGGTATTTCCCCGGCGTATCGGTGGGCTGGACACTCTCGAACGAAGAATTCATGAAAGGAGCCGTAGCCAACGTGCTGAGCTACGCCAAAGTGCGGGCGGGCTACGGGGCCGTGGGTAATCAGAACTTCCCCAACGGAGCACCTAACCCGGCCTACGTGGGCGCGGTGCAGTTTTTCTCCGGCCCGGTAGGTTTCGGCTCGTCGAACATGATCAACGGTATTCCGAACCCCAACCTCAAGTGGGAGTCGGTGAAAACGACCAACGTCGGGGTTGACCTCGGTTTCCTCAACGGCCGCATCGATGCTACGGTCGACGTGTACAAGAAAGTAACGTCGGACATGATTATCTTCCTGACCGGCCCTAACCTCATCGGGGTGGGCGATCAGTGGGACGACCTGAAAGCCCCCCTGGGCAATGCCGGCCGCATGACCAACACCGGTATTGATATTGGCCTGACTACCACCAACATCAAAAAAGGCAACTTCAGCTGGAAGACCAACGGCGTGCTGACTCAGTTTACGAACCGCTACGAGAAAGCAGCCTCGGCGGCATCGGCCCTCGACGGGAAGATTTACTACAACAACTACCTCATTACGCACACCACGCCCGGCCGGCCGGTGGGCTCGTTCTGGGGTCTGGTGACCGATGGGCTGTTTCGGACGCAGGAGGAGCTAAACGCGGGTCTGCCCCAGTTTGGCTACAAAGTGAATCCGACCGAAACCTGGCTCGGCGACATCCGGTTCCGCGACATCAACGGCGACAAAAAGATCGACGCGCAGGACTTCACTTACATCGGCAGCCCCCTGCCCAAGTTTACCTGGGGCCTGACCAACTCGGTCAACTACGGCGACTTCGATTTCTCGCTGTTCCTGCAAGGCAGTCAGGGCGCTAAGGCGTTCAACTTTTTGCGCTGGCAACTGGAAGGACTGAACAATGCGTACACCAATCAGCTCAAGACCGTAAACGATCGCTACACGGCCGACAACACCGACGGTGCCCTACCCCGGTTTACAAACACGAACAAAAACAACACGGCCATGTCGGACCGGTACGTGGAAGATGCCTCCTACGCCCGGATTCAGAACATCACGATTGGCTACCGCTTACCCCGCACGGTACTCAACCGGGTAAAAGTGGCCAACGTACGGGTGTACGGGTCGATCCAGAACCTGAAAACCTTCACGAAGTACTCAGGCTACGACCCTGAAATCGGCGCGTTCAACAACAGCATCAAGCTCATGAACGTCGACGCAGGTCACTACCCGAACCCTCGCACGTTTACCGTCGGCGCAAATCTTCAGTTTTAACATGATGAGTTGTTACGCTGAGATACACAGAGAAAAGTGAGGTACGCTGAGAAGTACATGTACCTCTGTGAATCTCCTCTTACTCTGCGCATCTCTGCGTAACAACCTCATTCACTCATTACAATTATGAAACGAAACTTCATATACGCTGCCCTTCTGGCCCCGGCTCTGCTGCTGGCTAGCTGTAAGGAAAGCTTCATAGAACGGCCCTCGCTGTCGGGCACCACCACGGGCAACTATTACAACAATGCCGAAGAGGTACGGGCGGCTACCAGCACCCTGTACAGCGGCCTGCCCTGGCGCAATTACGAAAGCCGGGCGCAGGATGCCATCGGCGATGTTCTGGCCGGTAACATGTTTACCTATACCGACACGGAGTACCTGAATTTTACGATCTCGGCGGCCTCCGAACGGATTGGGGCTTCGTGGGGAGCGTTTTACAAGATCATCGGCTATGCCAACGTGATGATCAAAACGTTCGAGGAAAAGAAAGCCGCCGGGGGTGGTGCCGCGTACCTCGACCCCGCCATTGCCGAGAGCCGTTTTATCCGGGGGCTGGTGTACTTCTACATCGCCCGCACCTGGGGAGCCGCCCCCATCATTACCGATCCGGGTGCAACCGCCCTATCTGGTGACTTCAACATTCCCCGGTATCTCCAGAAAGATGTACTTCGCTTTGCGCTGGAAGACTTGCAGGCTGCCGAGAAGGGGCTGCCCGAATCAGACGTACCGGGCCGCGTCACGAAGTATGCCGCTAAAGCGCTGATGGCTAAGCTGTACCTGTACCAGAAAGACTACGCCAACGCCAGAACCAAAGCCGAGGAGGTAATCAACTCGGGTAAATACACGCTGGTGAGCGACTACACCGGTATGTTTACCAAGGCGAGCATGAACAACAATGCCGAGTCGATCTTTTCGATTCAGCATCAGTTTTCGCAGGACCCCTGGGGGACGGGCAACATCAAAAACCCCGACCGGGGCGCGGGTGCGCTGCGCACGTCTGAAGCCGATGCCTGGGAAATGTACGTGCCCTCGCTTGATATGCTGAAAGAATACGAGTTTGGCGACCTGCGTCGGCGGTGGTCGGTGATGGAACACGGCTGGACGAACCCCAGCTGGAAGCCCCAACGCGCCAACGCACCGAAGTATAACGAGTTTATGGCCAACGGATTCCGGTACGACACCCTCCAGCCCGTTGAGGCCGGTGGCAGCCTAAGCCCTACCCGGTCGAACATCGTGAAATACTTTGCCGGGCCGGGCAAGAGCTTCGGCGGGGAGCCGGTGCTGGGGCAGAACTCAGGTAACAACGTGGTATTGCTGCGCTACGCCGATATTCTGCTTATTTATGCCGAGGCTATTCTGGCCGGGCAGGCTTCTACCTCCGATGCCAAAGCCCTCGACGCGCTCAATCAGGTACGGAAACGGGCGGGCCTGAACCCCAAAACGAGCATTACCAACGACGATATTCTGCACGAGCGCCGGGTTGAGTTTGCCTTTGAGGGCGACTACTGGTACGATATTCAGCGGCAGGGCTTCGCCAAAGCCAAGGCGATTATCGAAAAGCAGAACCGGGGCACCGTCACCGGGGCCGTGTACCTGACCAACTTCACCGAAGACAAGATGTATCTGCCCATTCCGGCGGGCGAAATTGTGCAGGCCCCTGCTCTGGGCAAAGACCCTGTTCCGTATTACAAGTAATCACCTCACCCCCGACCTCTCTCCTTCGTACGAAGAGGGGCCGGGGGTAAGGTCAAACTGACTATCAAATGACTTTCTATAAACTCATTCCCATAGCAAGCTTTGCCCTGTTGGCGGGGTTTGGCCTGACTTCCTGCGAAAAAGACACCGACGGCCGCCCGCAGATTCAGCCGGGCACCCCCGTTGCCACCAAGATTATGCCCGACTCGGCCGCGAGCGGGGCGGTCGTGACCCTCACCGGCAGTGGTTTGGGCGACATACGCACCATCGTGTTTGAGAAACTGAGTGTACCAGCCGGTTTCCAACCGACGCTCAACACGGCCGAAACCCTCATTTTCCGTATTCCAACCGAAGCAGCGGGCGGCCGGCAAAACATCACCTTTACCAATAGCGCGGGGCAGTCGGTCTCGATTCCGTTTAAGGTACTGGCCTACCCTTCCGTTGCCGATGTATCGGATTACAACTTCTCGAAGGGCAAGACCATCACCATCACGGGCAATAACTTCGACGATGTGACGTCTGTGGCCTTTGCCGACTCGGTGAAGGGCATTTCGGACCCGGCCACAATCGTATCTAAGGTGAAAAAGCAACTGGTCATTCAGATGCCTGCCTCAACCCTCACCCGCGGAACGCTTGCCATCACGAACGGTACCGGCCGGATTCGGACCCGGCAGGAGTTCGTCAACGTTGACCGGGCCTATCAGGTCTTCACCGATACCTACGGCACGGGCTATCAGGACGGTTCGTGGGGCGATGCGGGTACGGTAACCTCCAAAGAGTTCAGAAACGGGGCGGCCTCGGCGAGCAAAACCTTCCAGAAAGGTAACTGGCACCTGCTGGCCTTCGCCAACTGGTCGGCCTCGGCCATTAGCTACTCCAACGAGTACACCTACGTAACCGGCTGGATCAAAGGCGCATCAGCCGATTACTCGCTCTACCTCACCACCGACGCCAGCAAGGCCGGTTTTGGGGAGTTTGTAGAGGCTAACCGAATCGATGTGAAAGCCAATACATGGACGTACTTCAAACTGAAGCTCTCGGACATGGACTTCTGGTTGCCCGGCAAAACGCTCAAGCAACTCGGTTTCCGCATCAAGGGCCCCGACAAACAGGATGAAACGTTCTACTTCGACGACATTATGCTTGTGAAATAAGCTTCTCTTTCCCCAGTCAGAACCATCATGAGTTGGCCACACCCAGCCTCTCATGATGGTTTTTTAGCTACTCTCCCCCTGCCGACGGCCCCGGCCCGTACCGGATACGTATAATTTCGTCGTTGACTGCTTCTACCCTTAGAAGCTGTTTGAGTTAGCGATTTGAGACCGTAGGGAGCAGATTTTGGTTGCTGACAAGCCAACTTTTGCCCGTCGTAGCGGTTGCTACGGCCCAAAAAAGTGGCGCAGACAGCGCCCAAAAGATGCCCTTACGGGCCAAAGGGATTAACTCAAACAGCTTCTTACGATCATCAAATGCTGAGGCTATTCCTCCGACTCCTTTTATGCGCCTTTATGTTTATTCGCTCTGCGCCTTCCTGCTCACCCTGAGTGGGTCTCAGGCGCAACCAGCTATCGAATCGGTTCGACTGAATCAGATCGGCTTCTACCCGGATGCCCCCAAAGTAGCGGTCGTTATCGGCGAAGCGGCCTACGAACCCGCCGGGTCCACATTTCAGATCACAACGCCCGATGGCAAAACGGTTCTGTTCACAGGCCCACTGAGCGAACCCCGCCGAAACGAGTTTTCGGGGCGCATGACCCGGCTGGCAGATTTCTCGGCCTTCAAAACGCCCGGCACATACCGGGTTGCTGTGGGGCGCATGGCCCGCTCGTACCCGTTTCAGATCAATGTCAACGTACACCGTGACGTGGCGGTCGGATCGCTCAAAGGGTTTTATTTCCAGCGCACGGCCATCGACCTGCCCGAGAAACACGCCGGACGCTGGCACCGCCCGGCGGGCCACCCCGACACCCGCATACTGGTACACCCGTCGGCGGCCTCGGCCACACGCCCGGCGGGCAGCACACTTGCATCGCCCTTAGGCTGGTACGATGCCGGCGACTACAACAAGTACATTGTCAATTCGGGCATTACGATGGGCACCCTGCTGTCGCTGTACGAAGATTTCCCCGACCTGTGCCGGGCCTTGAACACCAACATTCCCGAAAGCGGTAACCGCCTGCCCGACCTGCTCGATGAGTCGCTCTGGAACCTGCGCTGGATGCTCACCATGCAAGACCCCGCCGACGGGGGCGTGTACCACAAACTGACCAACCCCCGTTTCGACGGGATGGTAATGCCCGACAAGGCCGTGAAAGAACGGTACGTGGTGCAGAAAAGCGTAACAGCCGCCCTCGACTTTGCCGCCGTGATGGCACAGGCAAGCCGGGTATTCAGGCCATTTGGGCGCGAACTGCCCGGTTTGGCCGACTCCTGCCGGGCGGCCGCCGTTCGGGCGTGGGGCTGGGCCAAACAAAACCCTAATGCCCTCTACGATCAGGACGCCATTAACCGCCAATTCGACCCCGACATCAGCACGGGCACCTACGGCGACCGCGACGCGAGCGACGAGTGGATTTGGGCCGCTGCGGAGCTGTATCTGACCACCAAAGACGACGCGTACTATACGGCCGTCAATCTGTTTCCTGACACCAAAACCCCGCTGCCGTCGTGGGCACAGGTCCGCACACTGGCGTATTACTCGCTCGCCCGATTTTCGAAAGAGCTGACAGCGCGTGGCAAAGCCGATCTGCCGAAGATAAACGGACACCTGGTTAGCCAGGCCGATTCGCTCTTGGCTGGCACCGACAAGCAGGCTTACGGAACCGTGATGGGGCGGTCGGCACGCGATTTTATCTGGGGGAGCAGCGCCGTAGCCGCCAATCAGGGAATTGCCCTGATTCAGGCCTACCGGCTGACCAAAAACCGGCGGTATCTAACCGCGGCCCTCGGCAATCTGGACTATCTGCTGGGCCGCAACAGCGTGGGCTATTCGTTTCTGACGGGTTTTGGCGACAAAACGCCCCTGCGCCCACACCACCGCCCGTCGGTAGCCGATGGTATTGATGAGCCGGTACCGGGTCTGCTGTCGGGTGGCACCAACGCCCGGGCAGCTCAACAGGACAAATGCGCGGGGTACGCTACCAACATTCCCGACGAGGTTTTTATTGATGCCGATTGCTCATATGCCTCCAACGAAATAGCCATTAACTGGAACGCCCCCATGGTGTATCTGGCTACGGCCATCGAAGCCTTACAGCGGAGCTTTTAAGTGTATTTGCGCTAAAGTTTTGTAAAACCTGTACAATGGAGCGATGCTCCGTTGGGCCGCCAGGCCAGAAAGGCTACTTAATTGGCTTAACAGCCCAACGGAGCACCGCTCCATTGTACAGGAAACTAAAAACCATCATTTATGAACCGTCTTCTTCCCTTTGCCTTCCTCATTATCTTCCTTTCCCCCGCTTTTGCGCAGGTGCGGATGGCGCGTTTGTTTTCTGACCATGTGGTGCTGCAACGCCAACAGGCCATTCCGGTATGGGGCTGGGCCAAACCCGGCGAAACCGTGCGGGTGACGCTGGCGGGCCAAACCGGACAAGCCAAAGCCGATGCGTCGGGCAAATGGACCGTACGGCTGGCCCCGCTCGAAGCAGGCGGGCCGCACGAGTTGGTAGCCTCGACCAAATCGGGGCAGGCCAAAGCCACCGACGTGCTGGTCGGCGACGTATGGCTCTGCTCCGGGCAGTCGAATATGGAATGGCCCGTGAAGCAGGCCGACAACTACGAGAACGAAAAGAAAAACGCCAATTTTGGACAGATACGGCACTTTCGGGTCGAGCATGAGCTGGCCCTAACACCCGAAACCGACCTAAAAACGGGCGACTGGAAAGTGTGTTCGCCCAAAACCGTTGGTGATTTTACGGCCGTCGGTTTCTTCTTCGCCCGCGAGCTGACCCAAAAATTGGGCGTGCCCGTCGGGCTGCTCCACTCGTCGTGGGGGGGCTCACAGGCCGAGGGCTGGATTAGTAAAGAAGGCATGGCTACCCACAACGACCTGCGGCCTATTGCCCAAACCCTGCCCACCAACTGGCAACAGGCCGACAGCCTTGTCGACTACAAACTCCGCAAACAGTTGCTAAAAGGAGACAACATCAGCCCCACCGCAGCCGACGAAGCCCGCTACCTCACGGCCAACTTTGACATTTCGGGTTGGCGGGCGAGCGACCCGTTTGGGCAGTGGGACTGGAAAGGCATGAGCGGGTTTCGGGGTACGGGGTACATGGCCCGTAACATCGAGATACCGGCGACCCTAGTCGGTACAACTACTACCCTCGCTTTGGCGGAAAACGACAGCCCGAACGAGATTTACATCAACGGGCAGCGCGTAGCCGAGGGTGTACTGACGGGCGTTCGGAGAATCACAATCCCCGCCAACACCTGGAAAGCGGGCACCAACCTGCTCATGATTAAGTTCGGCAATGCGGTCAGGTTGCCGTGGTTCGGGCTGGGGCTTCAGGGCTCACCCAACGACCTTTATGTAGCTGGTGAGGGCGTTAAAATAAGCCTTACCAATGGCTGGCGCATTATGCCCTCCTTTGCCGAAAAGCACACCTACACCCGGTTTATGAACAACCTGGCCACTGGCTTGTACAACGCCATGATTCACCCGCTGGTGCCGTTTGGAATTCGGGGTGCCCTCTGGTATCAGGGCGAAACGAACGCGGGCCGGGCGTACCAGTACCGCCAAACGTTTCCGCTCGTAATTACTGACTGGCGTAAGAAATGGGGCTACGAATTCCCGTTTTATTTCGTGCAGCTATCGAGTTACGGAGCCACGCAAAACAGCAATCAGGGCAGCAATTGGGCCGAACTCCGCGAAGCGCAAACGCTGACTCTGGCCCTGCCCAAAACAGGTATGGCCGTTACGACCGATGTTGGCAACCCCAACGATATTCACCCCACCAACAAGCAGGACGTAGGCCACCGGCTGGCTGTGATCGCCCTCAAACAAGCGTACAGGCAGGCCGGCCCCGATGGCTCACCGTTGTATCAGAGCCTTCGGACAGACGGTAACAAAGCCATTGTTAGCTTCCAGTATGCCGGTGGTGGCCTCATGGCCAAAGACAAATACGGCTATGTGCGCGGTTTCGAGATAGCGGGTGCCGACAAGGTGTTTCACCACGCGCAGGCTCAGATTCAGGGCAGTAACGTCGTGGTCAGCAGCCCTCAGGTAGCCAACCCCGTTGCGGTGCGCTACGGCTGGGCCGATGCTCCCGTTGACGCCAACCTGTTCAGCGCCGATGGCTTTCCGGTGAGCCCCTTCCGCACCGATACCTGGCCCGGCCTGACCGAAAAAAATAAGTTTGAGTAACCCCATACCCCTCTTCCCGACAAACGCCGAATGCGCTTTTCTCTGTCCCTGCTGATTGCTCTCACAGCCTGCACTCTTTTGCGTGTGCAGGCCGACCCACGCCCGCGACTTATTGACCCCAAGGCCACCCGCGAAACCAAAGCCCTGTACCATAACCTGCACCGGCTGTCCCGCCAACACGTTTTGTTTGGGCATCAGCACGCTACGGAGTACGGGCACGGATGGTCGGGCGAGGCCGGGCGTTCCGACGTAAAGTCGGTGAGTGGGTCGCACCCGGCCGTGATTGGTGTCGATTTCAGCGGCTTATCGGGGCGCTCGCCCGAAGCAGTCGGGCAGGCCAAAGCGTTGCTACGGCAGCAAATTTCCGACACCTACAACCGGGGGGGCGTGGTCACGGTAGCTTGGCACTTTACCAATCCGGTGACGCCCCAAACCGGTTTTTACTGGAAAGATTCGGTCACGGCCCCGGCCGTGCGGCACCTGATTCCGGGCGGATCGCATCATACCGAGTACAAACGCATTCTGCAAACGGTGGGTAGCCTGGCCCACGAAACCCGTGGCCACAATGGCAAGCCCGTACCGATGATTTTCCGGCCGTACCACGAGCTCGACGGCGGCTGGTTCTGGTGGGGAAAACCGCACTGTTCGCGGGAGGAATTTACCAAGCTGTGGCAGTTCACGGTTTCGTACCTGCGCGACAGCCTGCAGGTGCACAACTTTATTTACGCCTTCTCGCCCGATTGTCTCTACCAAACCGAGGCCGAGTACCTCGACCGCTACCCCGGCGATGCGTGGGTTGATCTGGTGGGGGTTGATAATTACGCTGATTTTGGCCGCAACGGTCGGTACAATGTAGCGGCTGGCATCGCTAAGCTCAAAATCGTGTCCGACTACGCCCGGAAAGCGGGTAAGCTGGCGGCCTTTACCGAGACGGGGCTGGAGTCGATTCCCGACACAAGCTGGTGGACCAATACCCTGCTTCGGGCACTCAGAACTGACGATATGCGGCTCTCGTACGTGCTGGTATGGCGCAACGACACCCGGAGCCCTACGCACTATTACGCGCCATTTCCCGGTCAGGCGAGTGTGCCCGATTTTCTACGGTTTTACAACGACCCGGCCACCCTCTTCGAAAACGACCTGCCCCGCCTGTACCGCCGGAAACGGTGGCTGTTGTTTTAGCGGGCATCGAATTAACCATCCTGCACTTTTTCTGCCCCTTCCTCCGTATCTTTGCGCCCTGTTTTTGTGACGCAACCTGATGGCAACAACTATGCTTCGCATCGCCCTGCAAAAGTCCGGGCGACTGAGTGAAGACTCCTACCAACTGTTTAAAGAGTGCGGTATCCGTTTCGACTACGGAACCGGCAAACTCAAATCAGTTTCTTCAAACTTCCCGGCGGAATTTCTGTTCCTCCGCGACGATGATATTCCTGGCTATGTAGAAGACGGCGTGGCCGATCTGGGCATTGTGGGCGAAAACGTGGCCGTCGAAACGGGCCGCGCCGTGCAGACAGTCCATAAACTGGGCTTCTCGAAGTGCCGCCTGTCCATTGCGATTCCGCGGGGCGAGACCTACAACTCCCTGCACGACCTGAACGGGAAAAACATCGCGACCTCGTACCCCCGGCTGCTGGGCAACTACCTCGCCGAACAGGGCGTAACGGCGCAGATTCACGAAATCAGTGGGTCGGTAGAGATTGCCCCGAGTATCGGGCTGGCCGAAGCCGTGTGCGACATCGTGAGCTCGGGCAGTACACTGCTGAGCAACGGGCTGAAGGAAGTGGAAACTATTTTCCGCTCCGAGGCCATCATGATTGCCAGCAACGACCTGGAAGCCGAAAAGCAGGCCCTGCTCGACAAACTCCTGTTCCGAATCAAAGCGGTGCAAGCGGCTAAAAACAACAAGTACATCGTGCTGAACGCGCCCAACCACGCGCTGGAGCAGATTACGTCGTTGCTGCCGGGCATGAAAAGCCCTACCGTAACCCCGCTGGCTACCGAGGGTTGGAGCTCTGTGCACTCGGTGCTGAACGAGAACGACTTCTGGGAAAACATCGAAGCCATCCGGGCCGCTGGCGCACAAGGCATTCTGGTAATCCCGATTGAAAAGATGATTTACTAAAAAAAGTAGGTAGGAGTGAGGAGATAGGAGTGAGGAGTCGCTGACGCGTCAGTAATTCTCACTCCTCACTCCTATCTCCTCACTTCTCACTATGAACATCATCCCCTTCCCACCCCGCTCCGAATGGTCGGCTCTGCTGGCCCGGCCGGTGCAAAAAAGTGACCAAATTGAGGCTATCGTGGCCCCTATTCTGCGACAGGTGCGGGAGCAGGGCGACGCGGCTCTGTTGGAGCTGAGCCAACGATTTGATAAGGTTAATCTGGACGAAATTGGTCTGGAAGTGTCGGCCGCCGAGCTCGATGCCGCCGAGGCTCAACTGAGCGACGAACTCAAAGCCGCCATCCGGCAGGCTTATGGGAACATCCGCACATTCCACGAGGCTCAGAAGCAGCCGATTCAGAAAATCGAAACCATGCCCGGTGTCAGCTGCTGGCGTCGGAGCGTCGGTATCGACAAGGTCGGTCTGTACATTCCGGGTGGCACGGCACCCCTCTTCAGCACGGTGCTCATGCTGGGCGTACCGGCTCAGTTGGCCGGTTGCCGCGAGGTAGTACTTTGCACACCTGCAACCCACCCGGCTGTGTTTTTTGCGGCCAAACTGGTGGGCGTTACGCGGGTGTTTCGGGTAGGTGGGGCACAGGCCGTAGCGGCTATGGCCTACGGTACGGCTACTATCCCGCAGGTGTACAAAATTTTTGGTCCAGGTAATCAGTACGTTACGGCGGCCAAAATGCTCGTGGCGAAAGAAGGTGTTGCTATCGATATGCCCGCGGGCCCGAGTGAGGTGGCTGTGTATGCCGACGACACTGCCGTGCCCGCCTTTGTAGCTGCCGACTTGCTCTCGCAGGCCGAACACGGTGCCGACTCGCAGGTGTTGCTGGTATCGACGAGCAAAAAACTGGTTACGGCCGTTAATCTGGTGCTCGATACGCAAATGAGCCGCCTACCCCGTCGGGATTTGGCCGCTCAGGCCATTCAGAACAGCAAGGCCATTCTGGTTGATACGCCCGACGAAGCGATTGAGCTGCTTAACCAATACGCGGCCGAGCACTTGATTCTGAGCGTTCAGGACGCTGAAACCGTGGCCGAACGCATCACCAACGCCGGTTCTATTTTCCTGGGCAACTACACCCCCGAATCGGCGGGCGATTATGCGTCGGGAACCAATCACACCTTGCCCACCAACGGCTTTGCACGGGCATACAGCGGGGTTTCGCTCGATTCTTTTGTGAAGAAAATCACCGTTCAGCACATCAGCCCGGAGGGCCTGCAGGTACTCGGGCCCGTTGTCGAAGCGATGGCCGAAGCGGAGTCGCTCGATGCCCACAAGCGTGCGGTGAGTATCCGGCTGGCGCAACTACAGGCGTAACCGAACAGGCATTTACAAAAAAGGAGGGCTTATCAATGCGTTGATAAGCCCTCCTTTGCATTTCCCAGTCGGCAAACCGTAACATCCGTTTACCAGCCCGGATTTTGGGTCAGCTTGGGATTCGTAATGATGTCGCCCGTCGGGATAGGGTAATAATAATGCTTGTCGGTCCACCGGCGCGGAATGTTGTTGAGCCAGGTCAACTCGCCCGACGTGTCGCCAGCAATCAGTTGCGAGTTCGGCTTACCGGCTACAATCGGTGCCACTTCCACATAGGTCACGCCCGGCACTTTGGTGGCCGGTGGTGTCTTGAAAAAGGCCACATCCATCACCCCGTCTTCGTTGAGGTCCATCGGCGTATTGAGCTGCGGTACATACATCCCGTTCCACTCCATCTGCATCAGTTCGCCCCGGCGCCAGCGCACAATATCGTCGAACCGGAAGCCTTCGAGGCACAGTTCAATACCCCGCTCCCGGCGTACCTCCAGCAGAATTGGGTCAGTAATGCCGGGGAAATAATTGGCTTGCAGATACGGGTCAACCACGGTCGGCCGGGTGCTCAGCCCCCCTGTAATACCAGCCCGCTTGCGCAAAGCACCTACGGTCAGGGCCCAGTCGGCATCGGTCAGGGTACCCAATTCAGCTTTGGCCTCGGCATAGGCGAGTAACACCTCCGCATACCGGAAAATCGATACCGAGTTGATATTCAGGTCACGGGTATCGTAATACATATCGTCGAGGGCCCACTTGATGGGCATGTAGCCCGTGTAGGTGTACGAGAACAAAGGCGGAGACGGCACCACCGCGCCCCCACTCGTCCGCTTATAGTCGCCCGCCCGAATAGTCTGCGTCAAACGCTTGTCGCGGTTTTTTACCTCATCCTTAAACAACATGGTTTTGTAGTTCGGATTGTTGGTAAAAGGCGTTCCGTCGATGTTCAGGTAAGTGTTGATAAACGTCCGAATAAAGCTCGCTTTATCGCCGTAGGTACCGCTTGTCCAGTACCAGTTAGCATCGTTGAGATTGTTCAGAGCCAGGTCGCACACGGCCGAGAGCATCACCTCAGTGGCCATCGGCGCCGGGTTGATAAACACCTGCCGGTACGACTTATCGGTACCTGCCCCATCGTATAGTTTGTAGCCACCTTCGTCAATTACCTTTTTGGCAGCCGTAGCGGCCTGATTCAGCCACGCGGCCGACGTACTCTGCAAACCAATATTGGCGTGGTATTTCCGAAACGTACCCTCGTGCAAACACACCCGCGCCTTAAACGCAAAAGCCACGTATTTGGTAATGAGGCTGCGCGTAGGCTCGCTGTTGGTGGTAATGTTGTTGCAGGCATAATCCAGATCGGCCAGTACCGAGTCCATCACCATAGCGCGGGGGTCGCGCCCCTTGTACAGAATGTCGGTATCGGTCACGTCGAGGGCTTTCCCGATCCAGGGCACATCGCCAAACCGCTTCACCTTATCGAAGTAAAACCAGGCCCGGAAAAACCGGGCAATACCGAGGTAGTTGCGCCGAACATTCAGCGGAACTTTGGGGTCGGTACAGTTCTGGATAAAGTAATTGATATTGCGCAGATCGGTCCAGGTCCAACCTGTGCTAACCTGCGGGCTGAAGTTTCCCTCGGTGATATACGGCGGAGTATCTTTCCGGGCCAGATAGTCCGACATGGCGTCGGCCCGGTGGAGATTCTTACCGTTCAACATGTTGTAAAACGAGTTGGTGTACAGCACCAGACCGCTCTCGCTACTAAAAATGGGTCCTTTCGAGGTGGTGGCTACGGGCAGTTCCTCCAGTTCACAACCGACCAGCAACACAGCCGCCAGTAAAACAAAAATATAGTTGAGCTTCATGAGCTTGAAAATCAAAAGTTAGAAAGTCACAGACAAACCAAACGTGACGCTTTTCATCAGCGGATAGTTGTAGCCATCACCCGAGTTGCCACCCGGATTGAAGACCTGATCGGAAGCTACGGCGTTCTCTACGTCGAAGTCGCGGGTGATGCGGAACAACGGCGACCAGCTCCAGATGTTCTCGGCCGATACAAACACCCGGGCTGCCTGCGAGCCAATTTTCGACACCATCGCGCGCGGCAGGTTATACCCTAACTGAATGTTTTTCAGACGGATATACGCTACGTTTTGCAGGTAGCGGGTTTGCGGGGCAATAAGCGTACCGTTGGCATTGCTGGCCAACCGCGACACGTAGCGCGGGAAGTAGGCATCGGGGTTTTGCTCCGTCCAGATGTTGCCCAGCTGACTCTTCGGAATACCGCCATAGGGCCGGTTGTACTGCCCCCAGAACAGGCTTGCCTCGCCACTTGGGTACCACTGCTGCTTGCCAACTCCCTGCAAAAACGACGAGAAGAAGAAGTTATTCCAGTCGGCCCCGAGCATGATACCGTAGGTGTAGCGCGGGGTTGAATTACCAATAATCGACCGGTCGCCGGGGTTCTCTACCCGACCCGTACCGGGCGTAATAGCACCATCGCCGTTCACATCGCGGAACTTAATATCACCGGGGAACCACAGGCCACTCGATGCCGTACGGAACAGGCTTTGCGACGCACTGTTTTTCACATCTTCGGGCGATTTAAAGAAACCTTCTGTAGTGTAACCCCAGATTTCGCCCAGCCGCTGCCCTACATAGTAATCGCTCAGGAGCTTTTGCGGGTTGTTGTACTTCGTGATTACGGCGGTGTAATCGGCCATAGTGAGCCGCACATCGAACCCAAATGGCTTGGCCCCGAGGTTAAACTTGTCGCGGTACGACAACATGGCTTCCCAACCCTTGGTTTCGAGGTCGGCGTAGTTGCCTCGTGGAGCGGCAGCGCCAAACACAGCGGGCAGGGTAAGGCCCACAGTAAACATATCCGTTGTGGTGCGGATGTAGGCATCCGCCACAAACGTGAGCCGGTTCGAGAGCATCGACAGGTCGATACCGATGTTCTTGGTCGTGGCCGTTTCCCAGGTAAGCCCTTCCGGAATAACGGTTGGGTTACGAGTTTGCTGCGGCCGCTGTCCGTTCAGAATCACGTTTGACTGCGAGATGTTGAACTGCTCCAGATACGCGTATGAGTTGACGTTACCATTACCCAGCGAGCCGTACGAAGCCCGCAGTTTGAGGTCAGACACAATCTGCGCGGGCACCTGCCAGAATGATTCCTTCGATAAACGCCAGCCTACGGAGTACGACGGGAAGAACGCAAACCGCTGGTTGGCCGGGAACTTCGACGAGCCATCGTAACGGGCATTTACCTCGAACAGATAACGGTCCTTGTACGAGTAATTGAGTCGGCTGAAGCCCCCCATGATTTTCCAGCGCTCCCAGCCACCAGCCGTAGTAATAGCTTGGCCCAGAGCGAGGTTAATATCCATAGCATCTTCAAAAATCAGACCGTTACGCTGGGCCGTAAGCCGCTTAAACGTCGATTGCTCGTAGTTGTAGCCCACCATTGCTTTGAGGTAATGGTCGGTATTGAAGGTGTTTTCGTACTCCGTGTACAGGTTACTGGTCATGTAATTGGTTTCCCGGTACACGTTGCTGATGTAGTTGGTGGTAGTACCCACATACGCAATCACGCCCGGCCGGGTGCTGTAGGGTACAGGCACGGCCTTGGTCACGTCGTTGTTGTCGGTGTTCTGAATGGTGAAATCACCTTTCACCCGAAACTTGTCGTTGAAGAACTGAGCCACAAACCCGGCCGTGTTCCGAAACACCCGCTTGTTGTTGTCAATCCCGTTTTTTCCGTAGTAAAAATCGCCCACGGTATAAGCTGCCGAAGCCGTGAGGGTTCCATCGGGGTTGAGCAACGGCGACAATACGTGGCCTTCGTCGGCAATGTTCCGCCAGATACCGCCCCCTTCGCCCACGTTGAGCGGGTTGTGGTACTTCATATCGGAGAACTGCGTCATGTTATTGACCCGCAGCCAGGGTTTGATCTGCACCGAGCCTTTGCCGGTGAAGTTGGCAACTCGGTAATCGTCGGAGTTGTAGCGGAACAGACCATCCTGCCCAAAGTAGCGACCCGTAATGAGGTAGCTGGCTTTGTCGGAGCTACCCGAAATGCTCAGGTTTTGCTCGTGGGCGTGGGTTTGCTTTTTGTACAGCAGATCGTAGTAAGCCGTATTGCCGTAATAGACGTACTCACCCGTTGCCGGGTCAACCTCTACTTCGGGCAGGCCCCCTACTTCCGACCGCCGTTTGATTTCGTTCAGGTAGGCCTGCGAAAACTTCAGGGTCTTATTGGCATTCTGCGGAAATGCCCCGCCAAAATTGACAAACGACTCGGCGAACATCGACGCCCAGGTGTAGCCATCCGTCACCAGATCGGGCCGGGCAATGGGGCTTTTGAGCATGTAGTTGCTCGAAAAGTTGACCGTTGTTTTACCCGCCGATGGATTTTTGGTTGTGATAAGCACCACCCCAAATACCCCCCTTGCCCCGTAAATAGCGGCCGAAGCGGCATCTTTCAGCAACGTGATACTGGCAATGTCGTTGGGGTTAAGCAGGCTGGGGTCGCCCTCCACGTTGTCGATCAGGACGAGCGCGTTCCCCCCTTGCCCGATTGAGGTTGTCCCCCGGATGTTGAACGCGGGCGATTGATTGGGCTTACCATCGCCCATTTTGATGTTCAGGTTGGGCAGTACCCCCTGCAAGCCCTGATTCAGGTTCGAGAGAGGCCGGTTTTCAAACACATCGCCCGTTACCATATCAACGGCCCCGGTCAGGTTGGCTTTTTTCTGGGTGCCGTAACCCACTACCACTACTTCACTCAGCGACTTGGTGTCGACCTTGAGCCGGACGGTAAACTCCGACCCATTGCCCACGGCTATTTCCTGCGGCTGATAGCCCACAAACGAGACCACCAGCACGGCGTCGGTATCGGGCACATTGAGCGTAAATTTCCCATCGACATTCGTGTTAGTGCCGCGTTGGGTGCCTTTCACTACGACACTCACGCCGGGCATTCCGGCACCGGTTTCGTCGGTTACGGTACCCGAAACGGTACGATCAACGGGAGCCGTAACCCGGAGGGCATTTGATTGTGCAGGCTTTGGGGCAAGCGGCCGGTCGATAGCATAGGCTTGCGTGACCCCTGCAAACAGAGCCGCAGCCAACAACTGACGATACGCCAGCCTACCCAAAGGAGGGTTTAGATAGAGTTGCTTCATGATGTTAAGGATTTATGGTATGAAGCAGAAGCTCAGTATCAAATACTTACGATTTATACCTTTTTTATGAAAAACCTTAAACATTCCTAGCTTACCTAACAGTAAACTAACTGATCAGACATAGATTACCCCAAAAAGCGGGTTACGCGTTCAGAAACTCACATTTTCATGTAAGCCAGTTCCCCCACCCAATCGCTCACTTACGTACATATACGTTTGTATGAGTTACCCATACGTACCTTTAGCACACGGACAAAAAAGGCGACCGTTCAATGATCGGTCGCCTTATTCGCATAGTTACATCAACGTACTTCAGAAATGGACTAATCGGGTGAATTTTCGTATCACTCATTCACCCGATCCCGTGTTGCCTTGTGCCGTTGACAGCCATTGTGCCCGGCCGCAGCCGGATAGAAGTCAGCCCGCAACATGTGTCTCTACGGGCTGAACCCTTAATACCCTGCATTTTGCTTCAATTTGCTGTTGTTCCGAATCTCGGCGGTGGGTATCGGGAACAGCAACTCCCGCTCTTTCAACACTGGCCCGTACGAAAACTTGTGTCCTACGTAGTTCTCAAACGTTTTGGTGGTCACGTTGAACGCTTTACGCAGCCGGACCATATCGAACCAGGTTTTATTTTCAAAGCTCAGCTCGTGCCAACGCTCTTTCCAGATAGCCTCACGGAGCTGCTCTTTGGTCAGATTGGCCAGATTGGGCAGCTTAGCCCGGCTTCGGATTCGGTTAACGGCATCATAGACCTCGGCCGACGGCCCCGACGCTTCGTTGGCCGCTTCGGCATAGGTGAGCAGCACCTCGGCAAACCGGATCATGGGCCAGTTGAGGTCGCTGTTCGACGTGACAAGGTGCGCCTGCGTATCGAAATGCTTGTAGATGTAATACCCACCCAGATCGACCGTCGTGTTGCGGTCATTGCTCAGGGTATAGGTGCGGTAGTAGAACTGTTTCTCCTGCGCCCGCAAATCGCCTTTTTCGTACGATTCAACAAACTCCTTGTTTGCGAAAATAGCACCGGTTTCGTCGGAGTATGCCGAGATACCCTGATTGTACGGGATGATAGATGTTTGCCAGCCCGATGGTTGAATATTCGTAGCAAACTGCACCATAAAGATGTTTTCGCCTACGTTTTTCCGGGCCGGGTTGTGGAGGTCGTCGTAGGTCGGAAACAGGCTAAAGCTACCCGCCTTGATGACCTCAGCGGCTTTGTCGGCGGCTTTTTTGTAGTACTCGGCCCCTTTCTGCAACGGGAAGCCCGCCATGGTCAGGTACACACTCGACAGCAGCGACTTAACGGCCCCGGCCGATACCCGACCCGACGCATCAGTTAAGGGCAGACCGGCGGCTTCGGCCTCCACCAAGTCGGCCTCAATCTGCTTATAAACGGCTTCTTCGGTAGCCTGTTCGGGGTAGAGCGTTTGGGAAGTCAGCTCCACCGGCTCCGTAATCAGGGGTACTTTCCCGAAAATCCGCACCAGATTGAAGTAGTACAGAGCCCGTAGGAACCGGGCCTCCCCAATCGCCCGTTTTTTGGCGGCTTCGTCCATCTGAATACCCGGCACCTTGGCAATCACAAGGTTGGCGTTACCGATTCCCTTGTAGCTACTCACCCAGTACACCCGGCCGTATTCGTTGTCGGACGTGTTAACCAGGTTGCGCACAAAAATACTGTTCTGCGCCTGCCCCAGCTCGGTATTGGCCAGGCCGGTGGCAAACTCCAGCATCATCCAGGGGGCTCCGTTGAAGCCACCCCCGGTGGTTGTTTTCAGAAATTCATACGCCGAGTTCACCGCGCTGGTAGCGTGCTGCGGCCGGGTAAAGTAATTATCGGCGGTGAAGTTCGACAGGTCCGTTTCTTCCAGAAAATCGGAGCAGGACGCACTGCTTATCAGAAGCGCCACGGCAAATAGCCCGCGACGGAGGGTATTGATCGTTGGTTTCATGGTTCAGGTTTAGGCTGATTAAAGTCCGATGTTGAGCCCGGCCATAAACACCCGTGGCTTGGGGTAATCATACAGGGCTACACCCTGATCGAAGGCGTTGCCGGTTGTCGACACTTCGGGGTCGTAGCCCTCGTATTTGGTACGCAGGAAGAAGTTCTGCACCGACGCGAAAGCGCGCAACCGGTTCAGCTTCAACTTACTGGCAATGGGAGCCGGGAACGTGTACGACAGCAACAGGTTACGCCCCCGAATAAACGAGCCATCCTGCACGCGGTGGGTATCTTCGTTGGTGTTATACCCTGCCGACACGGGTCGGAACTGCGCAATGGGCGTGTTCTGGTTTTCGGGTGTCCAGGCGTTGAGTACCGTCTTGAAACTGTTGGCAATGCCCTGCCGGTCTTCGGCCGAGTGCTGGCTGCGGAACAAGACATCGTTGCCGTACATGAATTGCAGATCAACGGTCAGGTCGAAGTTGCGGTAGCGGAAGTTGTTGAGCAACGTCCCGAATCCGTCGGGGATACCCTTCCCGATGATAACGCGGTCTTTGTCATTGATAACCCCGTCCTGATTCACGTCCTGGTACTTCACATCGCCCGGCTTTTTGAGGTATTTAGCTGCCTGCGACTCCTCGGCCGTACCCCAGGTGCCCTGATGTACAAACCCAAAATACGAACCTACCGGCTGCTGCTCCCGCACGATGGTGAAGCCCACAAAAATGTCGGAACCACCCGTGAGGGCCAGCACTTTATTTTTGTTGAACGAGATGTTGAACGTCGTGTTCCAGCTAAATCCGCCCGTGTTGACGTTCACACTGTTCAGAGCCAGCTCGATACCCCGGTTTTCCATACTGCCCACGTTTTTGGCGACTGTTTCGTAGCCGCTGCTGAAGGGCACGGGCGCGTTGAGGAGCATATCAGTGGTGAGTTTGCGGTACAGGTCCAGCTCCAGCGACAGCCGGTTGTTGAACAGGCCCAGTTCGAGACCTACGTCGACCTGATGGGTTTTTTCCCAGCGTAGGTCGGGGTTGGCCAGTCGGCCGGTGCCTACGCCAATAGCACGTGCATTACCAAAAATGACCGAGTAGTTGCCCAGACCCGCCAGCGCCTGGTAAGCCGTGATTTCAGAGTTACCCGTGACCCCGTAGCTGGTGCGGAGTTTCAGGTTCGAGATGACCGGCACGTTCTTCATGAAGTCTTCCTCAATTACGCGCCAAGCCAAAGCCGCCGAGGGGAAAAAGGCGTACCGGTTCGAGGAGCCAAATTTCGACGAGCCATCCACCCGGCCCGTGAGCGTAAACAGGTATTTGTCGCGCAAACCGTAATTGACCCGCCCGAAATACGAATTGAGGCCGTAACCCACTGCCGACGAGCTGGGGGCCTGCGGTACCGAACCCGCACCGAGGTTGTTGAACAGGAAGTAATCGTCCTGGAAGTTCTGGGTGGCGGCCCGGCTCGTAAACCGGTCGACGTGCTGCCAGGCCAGCCCCAACAGACCCGTAACCGAGTGCTGATTGGCAAACCGCTTGTTGTACGTCAGGTAGTTTTCAAACTGCCACGAGTTGTGCCGCTCGTTGGTGATAGCCGCCGTACCGCCCTGGTTCCGCGAGATGTAGTTCAGCGTGCGGCCCGCGTATTCGTTGATTCCCTGATTGATGATGTTGGTACCCAGCGTGGTGCGGAGTTCCAGGTCTTTGGTCAGGTTGATGTTGGTGTACACGTTGCCCAGCATGGTTTGCGTGTTCACCAGAAACAGACGCTCTTTCAGAATGTTGACCGGATTACCGCCCCCTTCCATACCGGGGTAGTCTTCATTGCCGCCCCAACGGCCGTCGGGGTACTTAACCGGGATAATAGGCAGAGCCTCCAGCACCTGACGCATGGCAATGATACCACCCGCACCGAGGGGGTCTACCTGATTCTCTTTCTGGTCGTTATAGCTGAGTGAGCCACCCACCCGAATCCAGTTTTTTAGCTGACTGTCAAACACAAACCGACCAGCATAGCGTTTCAGGTACGACTCGCGCACCAGACCGTTCTCATTCCGGTAGCCCAGGTACACCCCGAAATTGTCTTTGCTGTTACCACCCGAAAACGACAACTGATGGTTTTGGGTGAGGGCTTTCTGAAACGACTCATCCTGCCAGTCGGTGTCGTACAGGGGTTGACCACTCGCATCGAACAGCAGCGGGTTAGTACGCTTAGTTTTAGGGTCTTTGTATTTGCCACCTGCCCAACCCACAGGGTCGTATTTCTGAGCGTTCTGGTAGGCAATGTCTTCCACCATCAAAAACTCCTTTGAGTTCAGGAGCGGAATTTTACGCGGCAACACCCCCACGCTGAAGTCGGTATCGTAGGTGATACGCCCACCCGTGGTACTCCCGCGCTTGGTGGTCACCAGAATAACCCCGTTGGCCCCACGGGCCCCGTAAATAGCCGTTGCCGACGCATCTTTGAGGACTTCGATAGAGGCAATATCGTTGGGGTTGATGTAGTCGATGGGGGTACTCCCGTTGGTCAGGCCCGACGCGTTCAGGATCACCCCATCGATTACGTAGAGCGGGTTATTTGCCACACTCACCGACGTATTGCCCCGAATTCGGATGTTCGCCCGGCCGCCCGGACGACCTGAGTTGACCGATACGTTGACGCCCGGAATCCGGCCAGCCAGCCCCTGATTGAGCGACGCAGCCGGGCGTTCCTGCAACATTTCGGCCTTTACGGTACCCACGGCCCCGGTGAGGTCTGATTTTTTCTGAACCCCGTAGCCTACTACCACAACTTCGTTGAGCAGTTTCTGGTCGGGGGCCAGTTGTACGTCGATCACCGACCGGTTTCCCACTACAACTTCCTGATTGGTGTAGCCCACAAACGAAAACACCAGGGTTGTATTGGCCGCGTTTTCGTCAGGAATACCCAACCGAAAAGCCCCTTCGGCATCGGTCGTGGTACCGCGTGTAGTGCCTTTAATCACCACACTTACACCCGGCAGGGCCTCGTTGCTCTCGCTTTTCACGGTGCCCGTAATAGTCCGGTCGGCCTGCTCTACTTTCGGAAGCCGAACGGCTGTTTCCATGGGCCGGGTGCCGGGGGTAGCCTGCCGACTAGCCTGCAACTGAAGGTCAGTATCGGGAACAAACGGAGTGGCTTCGGCCACTTTGCGAGCTTTCCGGCTACCGACAATCAGGTACGAATTCTCATTCACTTTTTTGTACCGCAACCCTAACGGGCTGAGTACATTATCCAGATTTTCTTCAACGCCCGCCTTCGGTCTAATTGCCGTAGGCGCTACTACCATCCCTTCCACGGCTCCCCGCTCAAACAGGATATTCACCTTGTAACGACTGTTGAACTCAGTCAGTACATCTTTGAGCTGACGAGCGTTGTTGGTATGGTCCTGCGTGGTGCTACGCTGCATATTGCTCGCCAGCAACACACCCTGCGACAACGCCGGCTGAGCGGCCATCAGCAAAACAGAGAGCGGTAGTCCCAACTGAATGGACCTTCGTAACTGATTTTTCATTGAAAAGGTAAGGTTTAGGTATTTGGGGGTTAATGACTCGTCAATTGCACTCGGTTTCCCTGTCGGATTACGTTGACATCCAGCAGTTCAGAAATAAATTGCAGCAGTTGGTCGGGGTCACCGGCCTGTATGGAACCTACCAGCACGCGGTCGGCCAGTTCGGGTGTGCCCAGTTGCACCTGAAGACCGTAGCGCTCTTCGAGCATGAAGGCCACTTCACGCAGGGGCGTCTCGTCGAACACAAACCGGTTTCCGGCCGAAACGGGCGCGGACTCGGCCTGCTTCACGACCGACAAAGCCATGTGCCGCCCCGGTTCAAACGTGGCCAGCTGTCCGGGCTTCATCAGCAGTTTACGTGCCTGCTCCCCTTCCCGATATTGCAGCTGAATCTGCCCTTTGGTAAGAGCCACGCGGGCACCCCGGCTACGGGCAAATACCGAAAACTCGGTCCCCAGCACCACTACCTCCATGTTCTTATCGGTTTTGACCACAAACCGGCTGTTGTTGGGGGTGTGCGTTACCGAAAAGTCGGCCTCACCCGTCAGCCATACCTCGCGGGTGCGCTCACCGAATCCCCACCGGGGTATCCGCAGTTTCGAGTTGGGGTTGAGTTGAACCTTACTGCCGTCAGACAACGTCAGGGTGCGGGTTTCACCATACACCGTTCGGTAGTTCTGGTACTGAAGGCGGTCGCGCAGGAGAAACGTCATCAACCCAAGCAGGAGCACCACCGAAGCCGCCATAAACCAGGGCCGGTTCCACCACGGGCTTGCGTGCAGAGGCACTACCGGCGCTGAGAGTGCCCCCTCGGCTGTATCAGCGTTGGTATCCAGGTACGCCCGGTACTTTTCGTAGGCTTTTTCTGTAGGGGCTATGTATTGCGGATGCCGGGTTTCCCACTCTTCCAGCCATTGGTAGTAGGTTTCTTCATTTTTGGGGTCACGCAGCCACTGCGCAATCCGTTCGCGCTGAAGCGTGGATGTTTTTCGGGCAAAATGCCTGAATATAAAGTCTTTGTTGATGTCTGTTCCCATGTGCGTTCGCAGCTTTTGTAGGTCAACTTTCCGGGTTCCTTCGCGAACCAATACCACGCCCGTTACAAGCCGTACCCCATCGTCAGGAGCACCGCAAGCCAGTAATCTCGGAGGCCCCGCCGTACCAGACTTAATGCCTTTACAATGTGTACTTCGACGGTTTTGACCGATAGCCCCAGCTCAGTGGCTATATCCTGATACTTTTTACCTTCAAACCGGCTGAGCAAAAACACTTTGCGACACTGTGGGGGTAGCCGCTCCACGAGGTCTTCTACTTTGTGTAGCACCTCTTCATACTGCATAATTTGGTCGGGCCGCTGACTAAAGGCTCCCTCCTGCACGCCCGCCGTATCGATGGTATCAAGGTCACGAAATTCGAGCCGCAGGTAATTGTAGGCTTCGTTGCGTACGCTCCGAAACAGATAAAACCGGTACGAAGACGTAATATTTTCGTACGCTTTTGTCTTCCAGAATTTGCAAAAAACATCGCTCACCAAATCCTCGGCTACCTCTCTGGAATATACGTACCGGACGGCATGGCTACATAATGCCCCATGATACCGTCGGAACAGCAACTCGCACCCTTTGCGGGGGTTATCGAGAAACACCGACCGGACAAAAAATTCGGTATCCTGCCGGTCTGCATGGTCACTCGTCTGCTCGCCCACCCCGGTTGGCTCCGCATATACCATCTGGGTTTCCTCAACCTCCGACTCCACCAATCGACGAACTTGCATAAGGCAGGGGTTTAGAAAGACTTCTTAGATAAAATCTATTTCATATTAGTAAAGACAACTTTTCCCAAAAACCACCTTACTCTATTTTTAAATTTTCTCCGATAAATCCTCTTTTAGCCATTTCCTTATTACATGGCCCATATAATTTCTTTCTAGTAGGTAAGAAGCGGCCAATTCAGACACTCATCATAACGCAAAAAGTCTGGCCCGTATCCTACGCCTTTTTTATCTCTAATCGACGAACTTTGCCCTTCAATTACCCCTGATTAGCTACCTACGATTTCGTCTTTGTTCGTACCCGAATGCCCTCCGTACAAATAACTCCGCTTACGCCGGCCGACTCCTCTGCCCTTTCTGAAATTGCGCTCCGTGCCTACCGCGATCACTACCTCGATTACTGGTACGACCGGGGAGAATGGTACATGAAACGCTCGTTTGACCCGGCGGTACTATCTGCCGAATTGGCCGATCCTACAGCCTTGTTTTTTCTGGTAAGCCTGGACGGGGAGCCTGTGGGCTTCCTGAAAATCAATCCCGACAATCCGCTACCGGGCACTACCGACGCGCATAGTTTTGAACTGGAGCGCATTTATCTGATTGGACGGGTAACGGGGCAGGGTGTTGGTCGGGCCGCGCTCACATTTACCGAGAATCTGGGCCGTGAACGAGGTAAAACGGTATTGTGGCTAAAGGCGATGGACACGAGTGATGCGCTTCAGTTCTACAACCGGGTAGGATTCGAAACCTGCGGCACCGTACTGCTCGACTTCCCTCAGATGAAAGAAGAGCGCCGAGGCATGGTTATCCTGAAAAAGGTAATTTAAAGGCATAAAAAAGCCGCCCCAAACCGGGGCGGCTATAGCATTTCCGGCGGGCACTCACCTGTAGCCAGAGGCTTTTTAAGAACTTAACTAGTATTTAACAACCACCCTTAAGTTACCTCGCCTTACACGCTGAGACTGATAATGAATATTTACATCAAAGTCATAGTAATCAAATACGCTTTTTAAAGAATCAATTCTTCCTTTAGGCAAGCTGAAAACACGCCAATATAGTTTTTCCGGCTGGCGGGGGTTTACTAGGATGATAGATGCAGAATCGTCCAAATAGCCTACGGCACAAAGTGTAATTCTGGGCACCTTGCTTCCGGCCGTTTTATCCAAATGAAAACTGGTATCGGCAGCAACGTTTGCCACCCGGAGTAGAGTTGGTGTCCATTCAGTCGAGCGGCAACCCAACATAAACAATAGCCCAAAAAGTAAAGCTGCCGTTTTCATTGTAGTCGTTATCTAATCTGCTCTTTCGCAACTAGTGCTCCATTTAGATGACGCAGCAGCTAAAATACAAAAAGCCGCCCCGGTTTGGGGCGGCTTTTTGTAATGTATCACATTAGATCTGCGGTAACGATTCGGGTTCGGTTTGGGCAGGCTTTGATTCCGGCCCAATTTCCTCCTTCACTTCTTCGCCCCGCTTCTTGTAAGCCTGATACGCCGTGTCACGCTCAAACGGACGACGCCCAATCAGACGCTCCAGATCTGCCTGGTACAAAATCTCTTTCGACAACAGCTCCTGCGAAATAATCTCCAGAGCCTGGCGCTTGTCGGCGAGCAGGTTTTTAGTACGCTGATAAGCCTCATCGACAATCTTACGCACTTCTTCGTCGATATGCTTGGCGGTTTCTTCCGAATACGGCTTGTTGAACGCGTACTCCGACTGCTTCGAATCGTAGAACGATACGTTGCCAATCTTGTCGTTCATGCCGTACATGGTTACCATGCTGTACGCCAATTTGGTGATGCGCTCCAGATCGCTCAGGGCACCGGTCGATACTTTACCGAAGACCAGATCTTCAGCGGCCCGACCACCCAGCGCCATGCACATTTCGTCGAGCAGTTGCTCAGTGCGGTACAAGTACTGCTCACGGGGCAGATACTGCGCGTAGCCCAAAGCGGCCACACCACGCGGTACAATGGTCACCTTCACGAGGGGATCGGCATGTTCGAGATACCAGCCGGCTACGGCATGACCCGCTTCGTGATACGCCACAATCTCTTTTTCCTCCGGCGAAATAAGCTTATTCTTCTTCTCCAAACCACCAATTACCCGGTCCATAGCGTCCTGGAAATCGATCATCTGAATAGACTCCTTGTCCCGACGGGCCGCAATCAGGGCCGCTTCGTTACACACGTTGGCGATTTCGGCACCGGCAAAACCGGGTGTCTGAGCGGCCAAGTCTTTCGGGTCAACATCCGAATGCAGCTTGAGCGGCTTCAGGTGCACCTTAAAGATAGCCTCACGACCCACAATATCGGGCTTGTCGATGCTGATCTGCCGGTCGAAACGGCCGGGGCGCAGCAGCGCTGAGTCGAGTACATCAGGGCGGTTGGTAGCGGCCAGGATAATGATACCAGAGTCGGTCGCAAAACCGTCCATCTCTACCAGCAGCGAGTTCAGCGTGTTTTCACGCTCATCGTTGGCTCCGGGCATAGCACCCCGCCCCCGCGAACGACCTACGGCATCAATCTCGTCGATAAAGATGATACAGGGGGCTTTTTCTTTGGCCTGCTTGAAGAGGTCACGTACACGGGCGGCACCTACCCCCACAAACATCTCCACAAAATCGGAGCCTGAAAGCGAGAAGAATGGCACCCCGGCTTCGCCAGCTACAGCCTTGGCCAACAGGGTTTTACCCGTACCTGGAGGGCCGACCAACAGAGCCCCTTTCGGGATTTTAGCGCCCAGCTTGGTAAACTTGGTTGGAGCCTTGAGGTAATCAACAATCTCTTTGATTTCCTCCTTAGCTTCTTCCAGTCCAGCTACCTCGTTGAACGTAATTTTCACCCGGTTCTCCGCGTCGAACAGGGCCGCCCGCGATTTACCAATGTTGAAAATCTGCCCACCGGGTCCACCGGCTCCCGACATCCTTCCCAGCAAAAAGTACATTGCCAGAATCATAATAATCAGGATACCCCAGGTGCTGATAAAGCTGCCCCAGTCGCTACGCTGTTCAAATTTGTACTCAATTTTCTCGTTGTCGCCAACGTTGGCCTGTAGTTTATCGAGGTCTTCTTTAAACGACTCGCCCGATGCAACCTGAAACGAGAAATGGGGGCCGCTGCCGGTACCAAAATAAGGTTTCTCGGCAAACAGACTTTTGTATTTTGGGCCTTGAAGCGCCTGTTGGGTCAGTGTTACTTCAGCCACCCGATCGTTGACCACGGTTACCTCAGCAACCTCGCGGTCTTTCACCATCCGCTCAAAGCGTTTCAGGGAAATCTCGCGAACTGAGCTTGTTCGGCTCATAAACGTGATTCCCAGAATAGCCGCAATCAGCAGGAAAACGATCCATCCCTGGAAATTCGGGCGCTTGGGCCCACGGGACGATAGCGGATTTCTATTGTTATTCTCTGGCATTTCGACAGGTTGTACAAAAAGGGGTTTTCAAAGACTAACACCGTTTATAAAGTGAATGTTTCGGGGGCCGAAACGCCATTGATAGACGGTCAGATTAAGGGATAAGAAGCTTAAATGGCAATAGGAGCCTCGTCGGGGTTAGCCTCATCAAGATACTGAACGTCAGCATCCCCCCAAAGTTGCTCTAAATCATAAAATGCCCGGCGGTCTTTCTTAAACACGTGGGCAACCACGTCGACATAGTCGAGCAGAATCCACTCTTTGTTCATTTTACCTTCCTGATGCCAGGGGTTCTGACCGGTGGCTTTATGCACTTCTTCATCAATTGAATTAGCAATGGCATCAATCTGCGTATCCGAGTTACCCGAACAGATAACGAAGTAATCGCAGATTGCATTTTTTACCTCCCGAAGATCCATCACGGCAATATCCACGGCTTTCTTCTCCTGCATACCCTTCACAATCAGGTCCCGCAGTTCCTCGGAAGATACTTGATCGCTGTTGGCGCGTACGCGCTCAACGGCTGTTGAGTTGTTAATTATCATGCGTATGGTTTAAAATTTCAAGCTAAGCGTTCACAGCTTAGTTTTGCACATCAGGTCTATACGAGCGGGTGCGTTACCAAAGGGCAGGTCTGTCTGTCGCGCGCACCGTCAATGAAGCCTTTCACTAAACGTAACAAATTTTTGTACAAAATCCATCCCAAAACTCTTTTTATTGGCCAAAATTGTCAATACCTGCCAAGCTGTCAGTCTACGAATGACGAAGCTGCCGATCTGCTGAGCCAAACGGACCTCGCAGAGGGTACGCTAATCATCACGGACAATCAAACGGCCGGTCGCGGGCAACGGGGCAATATATGGTTGGCCGAGCCGGGGCAGAACCTGACGTTTTCGCTTGTGCTACGGCCTAATTTTCTGCCCGCAGCCCGGCAGTTCTGGCTCAACATAGCCATATCTGTCGGCATCACCGACGCTCTGCTCCCGCTCACCGACGGCCTGATTCGGATCAAGTGGCCGAACGATCTGTACATTGAAACCCAGAAAACCGGCGGTTTGCTCATCGAAAACACGATTCAGGGGCAATGGTTGGCGTGGTCAATTGTGGGGCTGGGGCTCAACCTCAATCAAACCACGTTTGCTTACCCCACGGCTACCTCACTTCAGTCGCGGTTTCCGCTACCCGAAGGCTATCACCTACCGGGCGTACTCACCTCGATCTGTGAACACATCGAGAAACGATACCTTCAGCTCAAAGCCGGTCACGAGGCCATTCTTAAAGCCACCTACCTGCAACGGCTGTACCGGTTTCAGGAGGGAGGCCGCTTTCGGGATGCACAAACCGGTGCCATTTTTACAGGTACCATCATAGGCGTAAACGAAAATGGGCAGTTGACTCTTGTGATCGGTTCGGATATACAACATTTTAATTTTAAGGAAATCGAATTTCTGCACGACTGATATATGACAAAACCGTACTGTATCCTACTCACGTTCAATGAGTTTAGATACTTAATCAATTTTGCTTATTCCAAGAGGTCGGGAAGCCTAACAGCATTTTAATGTTTTGTCTATAGGTTTAGTATTAAACTTGCAACCAAGTCGAACGGCAAACAAGCCGTTTTGTCGCGTTGTTTAGGATCTTCTTCTATCGATTGAGAGGATTTTTGCAAACACATCAGGGAGCGTTGAGGTAATCAACCAGGTTCGTAGATCAGGCAGGAAAACGATGTTTCGTATGGCCTCCCCACCGGGGGAGGCCACTTACCCACCTATGTTCGTCACTGATTCGAAGCGGGGCATTCGGTACGTTGGCTGTGGTTGCTTCTTGTACTTACCACTTAAAACCTACTGATTGAAATGCTTCACGTTTCTCTGAAACGCCTGGCCGCTTTATGCACGCTGGGAGCGCTTCTGAATGGTTCAGTTACATTACCTTTAGAAGCGAGGCCAGCCGTTCACGACGGTCCGCCCACAACCAACACTACCACAGCCCAATCCCCACTGAATGGGCTGGAAACCATCGAAAACGGTATCATCAAAGTGGGCGTCGATTCCCGCTACGGGGGAGCCATCTCGTACCTCGCCCCAATTGGCGGTCAGAACATGGTCAACAACTTCGACCCCGGACGCCAGTTTCAAATCTCCAATTACAGTGGCCCGGCCAATTACTCGCAGAACGGGCAACCCATGTGGTCGAGTATCGGCTGGAACCCGATTCAGGGTGGCGACTGGGCCGGTAACCCCTCCGAAGTTGTAGCCTTTCAGAAACAGGCCAACGAAATCTACGTTAAGACAATTGGTAAACAGTTTGCCCTCAACAACGTACCGGGCGAGGTGTACATTGAGCACTGGATTCGGCTGTCGGGGAATGTGGTAAAGGTGCACGCCAAAATCAGCCTTTTCCGCAGTGACCGCACCCAGTACGATGCCCGCTCGCAGGAACACCCCTGCCTCTTTATCAACCCGGCTTACAACAACGTGTACATGTATCAGGGCAATAGTCCCTATACCAATGGTCCGTTGACCCGCGTTGCTGCCCCAACTGAGCAGGAGTACGTTCGGCCCGTAACCGAGCCCTGGATGGCTGCCACCAACAACAGTGGTTTTGGCGTGGGTTTGTTCAAACGAAACAATTACCAGTGGACCAAAGGCTTTTTCGGCGACAACTTCAACAGTGGTGAATTTGGCTTCAGCTCGACCTACGTAGCTGCTTCCGACTTCGTTGTACTCGACCACAACATTGTACACGAGTGGGATTATGATCTGGTTGTGGGTTCTATCGACCAGATTCGGAACTATGTGTACAGCCAGCCACGCCTGGCCGCGAACATCAATTACCGGTTCGATGATCAGACGCGCAAAGGCTGGTACTACCACAAGGCGCAGGATACGGGCTGGCCAATCCAGAACAACCTGCACGTGATGGTGTCGAACAAATCAGAAGCGGCCATCAAATCACCCGTAGGTTTCTGGCGGGGCCGCGACAACAAGGTGATCTACCTGCGAGCGGCTTTCCAGGGGCAGTCGGACACGTACCGGATGATTTGGCGGCAACTGAACGACCGGGAGTTTATTCCGACCCCCGATCGGTACATTGACTTTCCGATTATCAACGACGGTCAGTTTCATACCTATGCTATTGACCTCAGCAAACGCAGCAGCTGGACGGATCAGGAGATTGTACAGTTTATGTTTGGGCCTCGTTACGACGGACCCGATGTGAATGGCTGGGTAAAAATCGAGTCGGTTACGACTGATCCGAACGCCACCCCGGTCGCAACGACTCCCCCCCCGACGTACACCAGCCCTACGCCTACCCCAACCGCGCCCATTACCAGTACTACGGGCCTGCAACTGCTACCCCCAGCTTACGACTGCAACACGGGGGCGCTCACGTTCAAAACCTCGGGCGGCAACGGCTCTACGATTGAATACATGGCGCTGGGCATCACAGGCTGGACTACCAATCCCAACCAAATTGTGGATGCGGCCATCCGGCAAGATCCCATGACCACTACGCTCAACCTGCAAGCGCGGCAGAGTGGAGTAGCCGTATCGTATGCGTTCCCATTCAAGGCGTACTGCTCAGGCACGGCTATCACAACGCCAATCGCGGTTAGCCCAACGCCAACTGCCCCAAGCGGTACCGGGCTGCAACTGGTTACTCCCGGCTATGATTGCAACACGGGGGCCCTCACCTTCAGAACGACCGGTGGCAACGGCTCTACAATTGAGTATATGGCTGTAGGCGTAACCGGCTGGACAACGAACCCGAATCAGGTGGTAGATGCAGGTATCCGGCAAGACCCAACGGCCAAAACGCTGGCGCTACAGGCTCGCCAAAACGGCATAACCGTATCGTACACGTTTGATTTCCGGGCGTATTGTGCAGGAGGCTCCACCACTGCCCCCCTGACTACCACTATTGCTGCCCCCATTACCAGCAGCACAGGCCTCCAACTGTTGGCACCGGCTTACGACTGCAACACGGGAGCGCTTACGTTCAAAACCTCGGGCGGCAACGGCTCTATCATTGAATACATGGCGCTAGGCATCACGGGCTGGACTACCAACCCCAACCAAATTGTGGATGCGGCCCTGCGGCAAGATCCCATGACCACCATGCTGACGTTACAGGCTCGGCAGAGCGGAGTGGCTGTCTCGTATTCATTTCCGTTCAAAGCGTACTGTTCGGGCACGCTTACTACCACCTCGCCGACGGTCTCTCCAAGTACTGTCGGCGGACTTAGTCCAACCACGGGAAGCACTTCGACAAGCCAATTGTTCCAGCTCATCATGCCTACCTATAACTGTCAGACGGGTCAGATAACGTTCCGTACGTCGGGCGGCAATGGGTCAACCATTGAGTACATGGCCATTGGCGTGACTGGCTGGACCACCAATCCAAACCAAACCGTTGATCTCGGTCTCCGGCTCGATCCGGGTTCAAAGCCCCTCACGCTGCAAGCCCGTCAGAACGGCGTAACGGTGAGCTACACCTTTGACTTCCGGGCGTACTGCGGCAACACAGCCGCCCGCGTGGCATCGTCGGAAGAAACACCATTAACGATTTCTGTCTGGGGTAACCCGGTCGTTGATCAGCTGGTGGTTGTGGTGGAAGGCTATACCGGCGAGACACTGGATTTCCGGATTGTGAACTACAATGGCGATGTGGTGTCTACCCGCACCCTCACGGGCAACGACCGCCCCGGTCAGCACGTGTTTGACCTGAGCAATCAGGATGCGGGGGTTCTGGTTATGCAGGTAAGCGATGGTACCCGTGCCACCTCGACCAAGATTATTAAGCAGTAAACAGAAGTTAACGTACAAGCTAAAACCTGTGAGGTCCAAATACCTCACAGGTTTTTTTTATTGCCGGTAGCGCTGCTCAAAATGATCAACATAACTGCTACCAACCGGAATTTCCCGCTGGCCAACGTACAGTTTAGACCGCTGAAACGAGCTGATTTTGTCCAGTGCAACGATAAACGATTTGTGGACCCAGCAAAACCGGTTCACCGGCAGTTTGGCTTCGATGGACTTCAGCGTTAGGCGGCTTAGCAGAGGGCGGGCTTGCCCGATCGTGTAGATTTTAACGTAGTCTTTAAGACCCTCCACGTACAAAATATCGAGCACAAACGGTTCGTCGTCGACCGCGATACAACGAAGTTTATGCATGATGGAGCTGGAGGGTTAGTACCATCCGAGACAGCCGGGTTTCGCAAAAAACCGGGAATAATCAGCAGAGGTAAGCTGATAAACACCAGCCAGCCTATGAGGTGAAACGGGGTCTGATACCGTTCGAGAAACTTCATACGCCAGTTTACAAACGTTTTCCGCTTCCCGTTGCCAAGTCCGGGCCTGTGCCGATCTAAACCCCTTCTTTGCCGACCAATTTTGGACTCGCCACGGCTATAGACTTCCCTGGGCATTGATCGACACAATACCTTATTTACTTGGCACTGCCCCTTGTCGGAAGGGCTGATATAACAAAAGCAGAGAAGCGACCCGTCTCCGGGTCGCTTCTCTGCACTATCCATACATTCATTATCCCATTTCGCCCAACGCCTTGTCAAATGGGGCTATCGTGATTAAGTCAGGTAGCTTATTAGCCTTACTTCTTATCCAGTAGCTGTTTGACGAGGGCGCGTAGTTGGTCAATTTCTTCTTTATGCTGAAGCTCTAACTGCTCAATGCGTTTCTGTTGTTGAATACTGTACAGCGTGAGTTCTTCTATCTTTTCCAGCAACTTGGCGTCCATTCTGGCTGGGTCAATACCGTCTTTGACAACCTCCTCTGCCGAGGGAATATTGGGTAAATGGCCATGCGCTTGTATAAACTGCTCAACCTGAGACAACGGCTTCAACGGATAGGTTTGGGAAAATACCTTATCACTCCATTGATTAACGTTGGTGATGCACAGACGATACGACGCCAGAACGGTTTCCCCCTGTTCATTAACGGTCAGGAATTGATCTGTTGCCCCCTGATACAGGGGGTTAGAAAGGTGCGCAAACTTGATTCGACCATTGTTTCGTAAATTAATCGTACCCCGAACATCAAGGGGGAATTGAGGAGAATCGGTACCAATCCCCACCGCAATACTGGTGTTGGTGGGGTCACCCAGCACAATAGCATTATTCAAGGCAACACGGGCGTTGGTGCCAATGGCAACCGTATTAACCAAATTATTGGCTGCAGCCTGACTGTTAAAGCCTAGCAGAATGTTCCCACTCCCAGTGGTAAGGGCGGAGCCTGAAGCAGGCCCGATGATGACATTATTGCTGCCAGTGGTGTTTCTCAGGCCAGCGATGTTGCCCAAAAATGTATTGTTCTGGCCGGTTGTCGTGTTCTTGCCTGCTTCAAACCCCACCATCGTATTGGTAGCCCCTGTTGTATTGGCATAACCAGCTTTAGAACCTATAAAGATATTTTTTGAAATGGTGTTATTAAAGCCAGCAGAGTCTCCGATGGCTATTGTATTATTACCCGTTTCGTTATTGTACCCGGCTCTAACGCCAACCGCTACATTACTGTTACCCGTTGTGATTCGCCGACCCACCGTAAACCCTACAAAGGTGTTGTAATCGCCACCTGTGTTGTCATAACCTGCATGTTCACCCACAAAAACGTTATAATTCCCTATTGTATTCGAAAAGCCCGCCTGACGCCCCGTGAATGTATTGGCCGTTCCTGTTGTATTAGTTTTGCCTGCATCACCACCAATGAATGTATTTACCGTGCCCGTCATAGTCGTATTACCAGCTGCAGGGCCAACCAATGTATTGTTTGATCCAGGGCTGGCCGAGTTAGCTGTATTTGCCACATAATTCGTCTGAGCCAGTGCCGTATGGCATAAAGCGAAAATCAGGAGAATAGACAACTTCTTCATACAAATAGCTGGTTAGTGGTTTTAGGAATTTTGCAACAACCTGATAGCTGTTTTTATGGAAAAGGTACCTACATTATACGTAGATCAAAAGAAAACTTATTTTTCGTAAATATTTCATAACCAACCTATTATACACATACAGACTATTTGCATACAAACAAAAAATAGGGTCTGACCTGAGTGAGCGTTTTGCAGTCACTTAGTATACTACAGTCTTAACTCGATCTGTACCGACGGTCGTGATGCGTAGGGCACGATTGCCTGTCACGGAAAAGTAGACTCAACAATACGTTGAAAGGGGCAACTACGTTTACGTCTGACGCAAATGAGTTTTTCAATACCCTATTAATGCGAAAGCCGCCCGTTGGGCGGCTTTCGCATTCTCTAAATCGCTGATTTGAGCAGCTTCTTACAAAATCAGGCCGCTTCGGCGTAACATAGCCTTGGGCGATGGCTCCCGGCCCCGGAACTTCTTGTACAGTTCCATTGGCTTCTCACTACCGCCTTTTTCGAGCACGTTCGCCCGGAATTTTTCGGCTACTTCGCGGCTGTTCAGGCCACCTTTTTCCTTGAAGGCTTCAAAGGCGTCGGCGTCGAGCACCTCCGACCATTTGTAGCTATAATAACCCGCCGAGTACCCACCAGCAAAAATGTGCGAGAACGCCGGGCTGAATGCGGTGCCTTTCACCGGGGGCAGCAACTGCACCAGCGAATCCACGCGGCTTTCTACTTCCGTTACCGACTCACCCGTGGGTTTCTGGCTATGCCAGTACATATCCACCAGGCCAAACCGGAGCTGACGCAGGTTGGCCATACCGGCCATAAAGTTTTGGCTGGCCCGAATCTTCTCCACCAGTTCGTTCGGAATTACCTCGCCGGTCTGGTAGTGTTTCGCAAACAGACGGAGTGCTTCGGGATCGTAGCACCAGTTTTCCATAACCTGCGAGGGCAGCTCCACAAAGTCGCGGGGTACGCTCGTTCCCGACAGGCTCTCGTACTGCCCATTGGCCAGCATACCATGCAGGGCATGACCAAACTCGTGGAACAGAGTAGTTACCTCGTAAAAGCTCAGCAGCGAAGGCTTGGTCTCGGTTGGGCGCGAGAAATTACAAACGTTTACGATGTGAGGCCGGATGTTTTGCCCGTTCACGATCTTCTGACCCTGTACGTCGTTCATCCAGGCACCGCTCCGCTTACCCGGCCGGGGGAAGTAATCACCATAGAACACCGAGATAAACTTACCGTCGCGGTCGAACACCTCGTAGGCCCGCACTTCGGAGTTGTACACCGGAATCGACTTATTCTCTTTAAACGTCAGGCCATACATCTTGTTAGCCACCGTAAAGACACCCTCCAGCACGTTTTCGAGCTTGAAGTACGGCTTCAGCGTCTCATCATCAAGGTCGTATTTCTCCTTCTTGAGTTTCTCCGAATAGTAGCTGTAGTCCCACTGCTCCACGCGGTCACCGGTGAAGCCATGCGCTTTCGCATAGGTGTTCAGCTCAGTCAATTGCTTCTCAGCAGCCGGCTTGGCGTACGCCACCAGTTCGTTCAGGAAGCTCTGTACCTTGTCTTTTGAACCGGCCATGCTCTCTTCCAGCACAAAATCAGCATGGGTTTTGTAGCCCAGCAGGTTGGCCCGCTCATAGCGCAGGTTGACCATTTTCTGAATAATGGTCGAGTTGTCGTTCTTATCACCACGGAAACCGCGCGAGTTGAACGCCATGAACAGCTTCTGGCGCAGCGCCCGGTTATCGGCATACTGCATGAACGGCCCGTAGCTGGGAGCCTGAAGGGTAAACATCCAGCCTTCTTTTCCCTTCTGCTTGGCCGTCGAGCGGGCCGCTTCACGGGCAAAATCAGGCAAACCGGCGAGGTCTTTCTCGTCGGTCACAAGCATCGAGTACTCGTTTGTCTCGTTCAGCACATTCTCACCAAACTGAAGCGACAATTGCGACAGCTCTTTGTCGATAGCACGCAGCCGGTCTTTGTCTTTGGCGCTCAGGTTGGCTCCGTTGCGGGCAAACCGCTTGTACGTTTTTTCGAGCAGCATCTGGCTCTCGGTATCGAGTTTCAGGCTGGCGCGGGTGTCGTACACGGCTTTGATACGGCCAAAGAGTTTTTCGTTGAGGGTGATGTCGTTACCGTACTCGGTCAGCAAAGGCGATGCCTCACGCACGATTCCCTGAAGCTCTGGCGTTGTTTCGGCACTGTTCAGGTTAAACAGAATCGAGACTGTACGGCCCAGCAGATCACCCGAGCGCTCAAGGGCAACAATCGTGTTTTCAAACGTTGGTTTGGCCGGGTTGGCTGCAATGGCATCAACCTCTTTACGGCCCTGTAACATCCCTTCCTTGATGGCGGGGAGATAATGCTCGTTCTTGATGAGCGCGAACGGGGCCGTTTGGTGGGGCGTTGAAAACGCCTGAAGAAGCGGATTTTGAGTCATACGATCAGAAGAGGTAGACGCCGACTTTGTTGCAGCACGGGCCGAAGTCGGCTGCGTGGTTGGGCTGACCGGGCGGCTGTTCTGCTGAGCCAAACCGGCATGAGTCAGCAAAGCCAGCGTAGCTACCGTGCTAACTTGTTTTCCAAATGGTAACATGTATGAAGCGTTTGTAGTGCATTTAAACCCTAAAATTACGGCATTTTGACCCGTCGGCGAATAGGCAACCCCCATTTTGGGATGAACGGTTGTCTCAGCCATTAAACGAAGGGGGCTTTGTCTCATCAAAGAGGTATTCCTGTACGTTAATACATCGAAAGTTAAATTTTTTCATTGAATTTTTACACATAAACACCTGAGCATCAGCTTGCCCTACCGAATCGCTTTGATTTGTATATTTTCATTTTGTCCTCAGACACAGTAGCTTTGGTCACCACAGGTAGCGTTGGGATTACCTAACAAGTCCACCACATTCTTTACACGATTGAATTTTATGAAAAAAGTCCTCGCCGTAGTACTCGGGTTATTGGCTTACGGAGCCAACGCCCAGGATTTTAAACCCTTTAAAGTAAATTCATCGCTGGGGTATGCCAAACCAATGGGTGCTGGCTCATCGGCCGGGATTCTGCTTTCGGTAGAACCTAAGTACGGTCTCAACGATCAGATTGATGTAGGTCTCCGTATCGAAGGGGCTTTTATGGCCCGCGCTGCCGAGATCGCCGGTGAAATGGCCGACTCAGAAATCAGCATTTCGTCGTCGTATGTACTCACGGGTACCTACATGCTGACCAACACGTACTTCCGACCCTACGTAGGTATTGGAGGTGGTCTGTATTCGGTGGGCAGCCTGAGCTTCAGTGAGAATTCATCTGACCTCGGCATAGGTGCATCGCGCAAGTTGGGAGCTATGGCGCGGGTTGGCTTCAAACTGGGCCATTTTAACATGGGCGTGGAGTATAACCTCGTTCCCACCACTAAATACACGGTTTCTATGATGAATGGGACCGTAGCCCCCGGCAAATCCAACAACTCGTACCTCGGCTTCAAGCTGGGATTCGACATCGGTGGAGGCTATTACGAGTAATTGATTCGAACAAGCCCAACCTACCCTGGCCGCTCCTGACACGCAGGGGCGGCTTTTTCTGTGCCCGGCCGAACCGAAGCCCCCCGTAATTTGTCGGTACAGTAAGATGCGGTATTTTTGCGCTTACGACTTTCTGACGAATGCCAACTATTGATCTGAACACGCTGCTGCGGCCCCATATCCTGACGCTCACGCCCTACTCGTCGGCCCGCGACGAGTACACCGGCAAGGAAGGAATTTTTCTGGATGCCAATGAAAATGCTCTCGGTTCGGCTACGGCCGGCCCTTACAACCGCTACCCCGACCCATATCAGGCGCTGATTAAGGAAAAGCTGGCCCCCATCAAAGGCGTGCGGCCCGGTCAGATTTTTCTGGGTAACGGTTCCGACGAACCCATCGACCTGCTGATTCGGGCCACCTGCCGCCCCGGTCACGACAGTGTCCTGATTATGCCCCCCACGTACGGCATGTACGAGGTATCGGCAACGATCAACGACATCCGTCAGATTCGGGTGCCCCTTACCCCCGACTTCGGCCTTGATGTAGAAGCCGTACTGGCCGCTATCGAGCCCGACACCAAGGTTATCTGGATCTGCTCGCCCAACAACCCGTCGGGGAATCAGCTCTCAGCCGACGCCATCCGGCAGGTACTCGAAGCCGCTACACACTCGCTCGTGGTCGTCGACGAAGCGTACATCGACTTTGCCGATGCCCCGTCCTGGACCGCCCAACTCGACCATTACCCCAATCTGGTGGTACTGCAAACCTTTTCGAAGGCCTGGGGCCTGGCCGCACTTCGGCTCGGTATGTGCTTTGCGTCGGAAGAGCTAATTGCGGTACTGAACAAGATTAAGCCACCGTACAACATCTCGGCCCCGACGCAGACCCTCGCCCTCGAAGCCCTCGATCACGTGGCCGATAAGGACGCCATGGTTCGGGAGATTCTGGCCGAGCGGGCTGTACTGGCCGATGCACTACGGGAATTGCCTATTGTGCAGCATGTGTACCCCTCCGACGCGAACTTTTTGCTCGTCCGGTTCGACAATGCTAAGGCAGTCTTCAACTATTTAATTGATAAACAAGTAATTGTCCGCGACCGTTCCAAAGTAAAATGGTGCGATGGCTGCCTGCGCATTACGGTAGGTACCCCGGCCGAAAACGCGGTACTTATGAGTCAGTTACAACAGTTTCAGGACGTTGGCCGTTTGACAGAAGACACCGGGGCCGTAACACACTGACACCGCCCCCACGGTCGCATCTCTATTACCGAATCTTTTTCTTTATGCAGAAATCCTTTCTGGTCGCTTTTGTGGCCCTCATGCTGGGGCTGTTTCCGGGTAGTCGGGCGGTAGCCCAATACAACAACTGGGCTGTTGGGTTCCGGCTAGGCGAACCCTCCGGTATTAATGTCCGCAAATATTTCCGCGACACTAAAGCGTTCGATCTTAACGTAGGGTCGTACGGAGGGCTTTATGGCAACACCCGTGAGTACCGGCAGGGACGTTACCGGAGTATTGGCCTCTCGGTGCAGGGGCACTATGTGTGGCACAACCGCCTGTTTGGCCGTGACAACCTGCGGGGCTACTACGGATTAGGTGGGCAGGTAAACCGCCGTCGGTACTACCCCGACAATCTGCGCGGACAACAGGTCGACTACATTGCCGAGATTTCGCTCGGTGGCTCAGCCATTGCGGGCCTGGAATATTTCGTACCCGACAAACCGTTTTCGGTCTTTCTGGAATCGGGTCTGTACGTGGAGGTGTTACCCGCTCCCCTGTTCATGAACGTACAGTCGGGCTTAGGGTTGCGGTACAATTTTTAGTCCCGCCCAAAAAACAGGAACTACGTAGTATAAAGGGTTGCACAAAGGCATACAAAGGCACGTGTGGTGCGACGATGCCTTTGTGCAACTCGGCGTTTGACCCCTCTCAACTAATGACCGCCGAAACCATTCTCTCTGCCCACGACCGGATTCGCTCGTACATTCACCGCACGCCCGTACTGACTAACCGCACTATTGATGCGCTGGCAGGGGCCGAACTACATTTCAAGTGCGAAAACTTCCAGAAAATTGGGGCGTTTAAGGCACGGGGGGGGCTTAATGCCGTTTTACAACTGGCTCCGCACGAGCTAAAATCGGGGGTCACCACCCACTCGTCGGGCAACCACGCACAAGCCATTGCGTACGCAGCCCGCGAGGTAGGTGCAAAAGCTTACATTGTGATGCCGCGCACGGCTCCGCAAGTCAAAAAAGATGCCGTTCGGGGATATGGAGCCGAGGTAATTGAGTGCGAACCCACCCTCGACGCCCGCGAACAGGGCGTAGCGGAGGTGATTGCCCGCACCGGGGCCACCATGATTCACCCCTTCGACGATGACCGGGTGATTGCCGGGCAGGCTACTGCAGCCAAAGAGTTGCTCGAAGACGCCACCGGCAACCGGCCGTTCAATTGGCTGCTGGCTCCCGTTGGGGGCGGGGGACTGTTGAGCGGCACAGCGCTCTCGGCGCATTATTTTGCACCGGGCACCCGCGTGCTGGCAGGCGAGCCCGAGGGGGCGGCCGACGCTATTTTGTCGTTTCAAAGCGGCCGGGTCGAGTCGGCTCCGTACATCAACACCATCGCCGACGGCCTGCTCACTACGCTTAGCGAACGGACTCTGGCTATTATCCAGCAGCACGTAACCGACATCAAAACCGTATCCGACCCGGAGATCATCGCGGCCATGCGGCTGATTTGGGAGCGCATGAAAATCATTATCGAACCTTCCTGCGCTGTACCACTGGCTGTTGTTTTAAAACATAAAGACCTATTTGCCGGTCAAAAAGTGGGAATTATCCTGACCGGCGGCAACGTTGACTTAGGGAAATTAGCTTTTTAGCGTTTATGGTTTTTGGTTTTTAGTTTCTCCAGATACCCAAACGGTACACTAAAAACCAAAAACGACAAACTATAAACCCATAACGAATTAGACATGTCACGAAAGATAAATATCGGCTTTGTTCAGATGGCCTGCTCCGACGATGTGGAGGCCAACGTGCAGAAAGCCATTGAGGGTGTTCGGGAGGCTGCTCGTAAGGGGGCACAGATCGTTTGTTTGCAGGAGCTGTTCCGGTCGCTGTACTTCTGCGATGTCGAAGATCACCACAATTTCAGCCTTGCCGAGTCGATTCCCGGCCCTACTACCGACCGCATGGCCGAGGTAGCCAAAGAGTGTGGCGTAGTGGTGGTGGCCTCGCTCTTCGAAAAGCGTGCACAGGGCCTGTATCACAACACCACGGCCGTGCTCGATGCCGATGGCACCTATCTCGGTAAGTACCGCAAAATGCACATTCCCGACGATCCGGGCTATTACGAGAAGTTTTACTTTACCCCCGGCGACCTGGGCTACAAGGTATTCGATACCAAAGTGGCCAAAATCGGGGTGTTGATCTGCTGGGATCAGTGGTACCCCGAAGCCGCCCGGATCACGTCGTTGATGGGGGCCGAGGTGTTGTTTTATCCCACGGCCATTGGCTGGGATACGACTGAACCCGACCCCAAAGCCAATGAGGAGCAGTATAGCGCCTGGCAAACCATTCAGCGGAGCCATGCCATTGCCAATGGGGTGCCGGTGGTGGCCGTGAACCGGGTTGGGCGTGAGGCCGATCAGCAGTTCTGGGGTGGCTCATTTGTGACCAATGCGTTCGGGTCCCTATTGTACGTAGCTCCACACGATAAAGAGATTGTGCACGTTCAGGAGATAGACCTCGATCAATCGGACCGGTACCGCACTACGTGGCCGTACTTCCGCGACCGGCGGATCGACTCCTACCAGCCCATTACCAAACGGTACATTGATGAGTAACCCCATGAAGATACTCCTTTTATCAACCGCCTTAGCCTCACTGGCTGGCGGTTTTTTCGTGCTGGACAAAGCCGGCATGATTGGTGGCCTCCCCGACCCCGTGGGGGTAAAACTACAGGGACAACTCCCCCCCCTTACCCCCTTACAGCCCACCCCCCGCGCCTTTTTCAGGCCCACTACCCGCAAAGGCTACTGGAACATCGACGTAGTGGGTGATTTTCAGTTACCGCCCACCAAAACCCTCATTTTCTCGGCCGCCGGTCGTAACCTACACGTCGATCAGAGTTGGGACAAACTGTTCCGTCGGGGTTTTTCGGCCATCGACCAAACCCGCATGGTGGGTGGCAGCGAGGTCTGGCGCGAGCCCGGCATGCCCCCGGCCAACTGGCGGAGCCGCCTGAAACCAAGTCAGCGGTCGCTCACCATTTACCGAAACTACTACATCGACGAGCCCTTTGCACTGGCATGGTCACGGGATAGCGAACTGGCCCGGCAAACCTGGTACCGCCGACCACCCAGCCACCCGCAAGCCCGCAAAACCATGTATCAGGCATCGTATGAGCTATGCGGGCAGTGCGTGAACTACGGCGATTGCCCACCGGGTACGCTCAAAAACACAAACGGCTTCATTTTCTTCGATCTGGAAAACGATGGTACGTCGGCCGGGAATCAGCAGGAGCATGCCAATATGTATGTGTACATGGCCAAAACCGTAAAGGAAAACACCATGCCGTACACCCAGATTGGCTCTATCACGCCGGTACCCCACAATAGTTTTGGCTATTCGCGTACGTCAGACTACACAGCCGGGCCTGAGTGGCTCTGGACTAAACCGGCTCAGCACACCGCAACCAGTCGTCAGCGCGGCATGCCCGACGACATCGTAGGGAAGTCTTTTTCCGACTACATGGATATTGCCATGCCCGGCACGTACTACCTCTACCCCGACTTCGATTACACGATTCCGCACCATGCCGACGATGCCCGGCACTGGCTGGCCTCGCTCGTGGGCGAGCAGGAGGTTAATATGGCTCTAACAAACAAGCGACGGGTAGCCTGGCAATGGCTATTCAACACCCAAAGCAGTGAGTTTGCCAATAGTGCCAAAGCCTCTAATGCAGCTCCACCCGCTATTGCCGAGGGTATGTCTATTTTCTACTGGTTCACAGGCGCTTACGGGGTGTTGTTCTGGGACGATCATAACCGACTGACGCCCAGCCAGCCTGTTCCGCGCGACCCGGCTTTACAGGGCCTCGGCGACGACCGTAACTATGCGTGTTACGAGCATTACCTGCACGGACTCTGGCGGTTGTTTAAGCATCACGGCGACCTGTTCAATGGGCGGGAGAAATACCTCAATCAGAATACCGAGTGCTCGTTCGACGGGGGGCAGACGTGGTACAAATACAACGCGAATCAACTCAAAACCAAGTCACTACCGTTTGTGCGGGCCATTGTCAACGGCGATCAGATTCTGGTCAGTGCAACCATGCCCTATGCTCAGGCCAACCAATCGACCCGGGTGCTGGTGCGTTATGTAGAAAACGGCTACCGGTTTTACAGTCAAATCCAGCTCCGGGGCGACGAAATCTACCTCGGCCGGGCGACGATGAGCCGGTAAGTGACCTCCAAAAACTTTCCCGATTCAGCGCGGGTTATAGCCTTCATGGAATCGAACGACAAATTGGACCGGATTGTAGAGGCCCGGATGAAACTCAAACGGCGTTTTGAAGAAAAAATGGTCAATACGCCGTCGATGTCGGACCAACTCGTGGGCCCCAATCGGGCGCGCGGTACCGGCCCGACCAACCGGCACGGCATGCCACAGGTGCCCGTTGGGCAAACCGTGACAACCAAATGGCCGGTGCTCGACCTTGGCTACCAACCGGCTATTCCGCTCGACAAGTGGCAACTCAACATTGATGGGGAAGTAAACAACCCCGTGCGGCTCAAATGGGCCGACTTTATGGAGCTGCCTCAGGTTGAAGACACGAGTGATTTTCACTGCGTGACAACCTGGTCGCGGCTCGATGTACCCTGGGTAGGCGTTCGGTTTATGGATTTGGCCGCCCTGGTTGATCCGAAAGGTACAGCAACCCACATTATGTGCTACGGCTACGATGGCTATTCGACCAATGTGACCCTGGAAGAAGCGCTCAAACCCGATGTGTTGCTGGTGCATACGGCCGATGGCCAACCACTCACCAAAGAACATGGCGGCCCCGTCAGGATGATTACTCCGCAACTCTATGCCTGGAAAGGCTCCAAATGGATTAAACGGATTGAATTTATGGCGAGCAACCGGCTGGGCTTCTGGGAAGAACGGGGCTACTCCGACACGGCTTACCCCTGGCGCAACGACCGGTATTCGTAATGCCAACGGGTGTCTTCAATAATCAAAACGGGCGTAAGCGATTGACATGTTGTCAACGACTTACGCCCGTTTTCTGAATATAGTACTCCGTACTGGACATTAGATGTTGGATAGTAGACGTTAGACCTCCCTACAGAATGGTAGTAAGTCTAACGTCCAGTGTCTGAAGTCCGAATGTCCAGTACTGAAAATATAGCAAACCTTACTTCGTCGCGTTGCCCTGAAGTTGATACAGAGACTTTGGGTTGGCCGTTGGCCGCTGGAAGACGTACCGGACCGATAAGCCGTAGCTCGCTCCGTTGCCCCGCGCCCGAATCACGGTTTCGCCAATAGGCTGATTGTTCACGTGATAAGCAACATCGGTTGCCAGTACTTCACCGAGCCCCCAGTTGCTCCGCGCAAACAGGCTTATGTCGAGCGTAGGCGACAGGCGCACCTGATACTCAGCACCCAGCTCTGCCAAAGCGGTGAGGCCGCTACCGGGCCGCGCCTGACTTACGAGCGTCATTTTACTACGGGCATCGTAACTAAGGTACCGATAACCGGTCACGGCCGAAGCTTCCGCGGTTGCGCTTGCGTTTGGCACAGCCCAGGCCCCTCCGGTAAGCCAGAAACCCGACCGATGCCAGTGGCGACTGGTGGTTAACAGCGCCCATTTGCCGCGTACAAAGGCACTTGCCTTGCCGGTACGCGTCTCGATTTCAACGGGCGGATAGGTATTGACACGAGCCTGATTATGTACCGGCGACAACGCCAGTCCGGCCTCCAGCGCCCATTTGTTGCGGTACGTGACCCCAACGCCAAGGCTCCCCCCCACTCGGGTCACGGGGCTTGCCGTCAGTAGGCCACCGAGCGATTGGTCGAGCTTACTGTTGTCGCGTCGAACAAATCCCTCGGTCATCAGATACCATTGCGGAGCCAGATAAGGGCCGTAGCGCATCTGCAACAGGTTTCTTTGATGCGTCTTTACCTGCTTACCGGCCTGATAATACTCTACAAGGCCCTGAGCCGACACGCTCAGAAGGGTGGAAAGGTAAAGAAGCACGAACGTAAACGTTTGTTTCATTGCCGCGTAGCGTTTTCGGTTGTTCCTTTAACCAGCTTAACTAGCTGAAAGTTAAGATTTTTTTGATTATTTCAAGCTTTCCATGAAATAATAACAGAGCATGTGGCAAATGGTCATGTGGGCGTCTTCGACCCGGCCGTAATGCTCTGACTCAATCACTAAAGCATGATGGGCTAACTCGGCCAGTTGCCCCCGCTTACCTCCAACTAACGCCACTGTTTTCAGGCCGTTATCGTTGGCCCAGCCAATCGCTTTCACAAGGTTGGGCGAGTTGCCGCTCACGCTCATCGTCAGTACCAGATCGCCAGGGCGGGCGTAGTTCTGCAACTGCCCGACAAACACATCGTCGTAACTGTAATCATTACCCAGAGCTGTCAGCCAGGCTACGTTGTCATTGAGCGACAGGCATCGAAACCGCTTGCCCAGCCCATCGCGCTGCACCCGGTCCGATGACCCCTTGCCCAAATCGGTGATAAAGTGAGACGCGTTGGCGGCACTTCCCCCGTTTCCGAAAACAAACAATTGGCGGTCGTTACGCCAGCAATCGGTCATTAGTTCGGCCACTTCGGCAACCTGAGCGAGCGGAATGGAATCGTACGCGTTTTTCTGTTGAGTCAGGTACTCGGCAAAATAGGTCATGGGAATAAGGAGTTAACAAACCGGTAGGCCCCGGCCGTTGAGGCATGGGGCGTTACCTGATAAAGCGTATGAATAATTGGGCCTAATGAGTCGGCCGAACGAAATTCAGAACAGCGCAAAGACATATCTGGTCCGAGCGATGTCATCTTGTTAAATAGGCCAGCCTTTTAGAGATGACATCTCGTTTAGAGAGATGTCATCTCTGGTTAAACAAGTCGGCTTTTAGAGATAACCGCCCGGCCCCGCTCTTTCCAAACAAGATGTCATCTCTCATGCCCTTACAGCATCGTGATGGCGCCAATAGGTACGGCTTCTTCACGGAGTTGTGCTCCAAAAACAAGCGGAGCTGGCCGGAAAGCGGGCATCACAAACCGTTCCAGCGCTGTTTTGACGGCCACCCGGAAGGGCTCACCAATGAGTGACAGCCCCCCGCCCAGCACAATCACCTGCGGGTGAAATAGATGTGTAACGTGCGATAACCCCAGCGCCAGCACCGAGCCTACCTGCTCAATGAGCATCTTGGCGACCGGGTCGCTTTTTTCGTAAGCAGGGTGCAGAAAACGGGCCTCGCCCCCAACCCGGCCTTCGTTTGTAGCGGCTTCTACCATCTGCCGCAGGGGCGAGTCGGTGGGGAGTTGCGGCAATAATTCGCGAATCTGCCGGTCCACGGCCCAACCCGAACAAGTCTCCTCCAGCGTTTGGCCCGGCGACGCTTCGCCCGACGTACCGACGCCCGGCGGCACTAACCACAGGTGCCCTAATTCGGCCTCACCCGGTAGAGCCCCGTGATAGATCTGCCCATCGACAATCATTCCCCCACCGATACCGCTGCCTACCGTCACGTAAAACACATGCCGATAGCCCCGGCCAGCCCCGTGCAGGGCTTCGCCCAAAGCGGCCACGTTGGCGTCGTTCTCCACCCGAATGGTCTGGGCCGCTGTTTGCTCTTCGAGCCAGCTTACCAGGTTAAGGCCAGCCCAGCCTTCAATCTGGTACGAGGTGCTAATCTGGCCGGTTTCGCTGTTGATAGGACCACCAAACCCCACACCCACCGCTGTAATGGGGGTATTGAGTTTTTTGAACGTCTGACTGATGTTAGCCAGAATCCCTTCGGCTCCTTTCGTTTTATCAACCTCGTACCGGAACCGCTCTTTCACCTGACCCGAACCGTCGGTGGCGAAGAGTTGCAGCTTGGTGCCGCCTATTTCAATGCCTACTTTCATCTGAATACCGAGTCAAAAATTCAATGTAGAATGTGTAGTGTAGCAAAAACTCAATGTATAATGTAGAATGAATGCACTGACAGTCAGCAGGAAAGGCTATTATCCATCCTTCATTTTACATTATACATTCACTTAAATAGTACACTTCACTTAAATAGCGTTTCGTTTACGCTCTTCGTTCTCTTTTCGGGTTACTAATGCCAGTTGCCCTCTACCAGCCGAACTAGCCCCTCGTAGGTCAACTGGGTAAAATCGTCAATAACCAGTTGAGCTTTGGCCACAGTGAGTTCGTCGCGGGTGTGGGTAGTAGCCAGGGCCACCACCGCCATACCAGCCCGCAAACCGGCCTCTATCCCCGAAAAAGCATCCTCGAACACCACACAGCGCTCAGGCGGCACGCCCAACTGCCGGGCTGCGGTGAGGTAAATCTCCGGGTCGGGTTTGCCCCGGCGCACCATCGACGCATCCACTACTGTCGGGAAATACGACCGAATACCCGCGCCATCGAGCGTAAAGGCGATATTACTCACCGGGGCCGACGTACCAACCGCCATGCGAACATTGTGCGCCTGAAGCGATTGCAGAAACGAAATCAAGCCCGGCGTAGGGGCCAGGTCGGGTGCGTACAAGGCCCGGTAGATTTCTTCTTTTTCCTCCGTCAGCGCCACAACCTCGTCGGGCAGCAGGTCGCGCTGCATCACGTAAGGCATCGAATCCGAAGCCACCCGACCATTGATATACCGGGCATATTGCTCGGGCGTGACCGTACGTTCGTAACGAGCCGCAAACTGTACCCACGAATCGGCATGGTAACGGTAATTGTCGACCAGCACACCGTCCATGTCAAACAAAGCTGCGATGGTAAAATCATTCATGCCGTAAAGGTAAACCCTGCGGCACAGAGTCGCACAGAACAGCTGCGTATTCGGGGGTGCTTTTCCGAAATTTTAGGCTGTAACGCACGCCAAGCCCTTTTCCGAAGCGTCAGTGTACCCTATCGGGCCGTCGGTTCGCCTGGCAAGGGCCGGTGTTTCTACTCATCGCTTTACTTGCCTTTACGGGCCAATACCCGTAATTTTGACCCTTTATCAAGTACAACCTGAACCGCATGACAGGCGCACCTACAGACGCTACCGAACGCCGTGACGACGAATCGTCGGCCCGTTCGCTGAATTTTATTGAGCAGATTGTCGAAGACGATCTGGCCAGTGGTAAACACGGTGGGCGGGTCCACACGCGCTTTCCGCCCGAACCCAATGGCTACCTGCACATCGGCCACGCCAAGTCTATCTGCCTCAATTTTGGGCTGGCCGACAAGTACGGCGGTCAGACGAACCTGCGCTTTGACGACACCAACCCAGTTACCGAAGATACCGAGTACGTTGAGTCGATCAAGGCCGATGTACGCTGGCTGGGTTTCGAGTGGGAGAACGAGTTTTACGCGTCTGACTACTTCGACAAGCTGTACGAATTTGCCGAGTCGCTCATTCAGAAGGGTCTGGCGTATGTAGATGATTCGACCTCGGAGGAGATTGCTGCCCAAAAAGGTAATCCAGCCGAGCCGGGCCAGGAAAGCCCCTACCGGAACCGGAGCATCGACGAAAACCTGGATTTATTCCGTCGGATGCGGGCGGGTGAGTTTCCCGATGGGGCTAAAGTGCTGCGAGCCAAAATCGACATGGCCTCGCCCAATATGCACTTCCGCGACCCGATTATTTACCGCATCAAACACGCACATCACCACCGCACCGGCGACAAGTGGTGCATTTACCCGATGTACGACTTCGCCCACGGGCAGTCGGATTCGATTGAAGAAATCACGCATTCGGTGTGTACGCTGGAGTTTATTCCGCACCGGCCGCTGTACGATTGGTTTATCGAAAAACTGGAGATTTTCCCCTCCAAACAGTACGAGTTTGCCCGCCTGAACCTGACGTACACCGTCATGAGCAAGCGGAAACTGCTGCAATTGGTTAACGAAGGTCACGTAACCGGCTGGGACGACCCTCGCATGCCCACCATTTCGGGCCTGCGTCGGCGTGGCTACACACCCGCCAGTATCCGAGAGTTTGCCGACCGGATTGGTATCGCCAAGCGCGAGAACATGATCGACGTGGGTCTGCTCGAGTTTTGCATTCGGGAAGAACTAAACAAAACCACCGACCGCGTAATGGCCGTGGTGGACGAGAACCCGATCAAACTCGTTATTACCAACTACCCCGAAGGCCAAACCGAAACGCTGCGCATCGAAAACAACCCCGAAGATGCGTCGGCTGGCGACCGTGAAGTGCCCTTTAGCCGCGAGGTGTACGTAGAACGGGACGACTTCATGGAAAACCCGCCGAAGAAATATTTCCGGCTGGCTCCGGGTCAGATGGTGCGGCTCAAAGGTGCGTACATCGTGCGGTGCGACGAGGTGGTCAAAGATGCCGATGGCACGGTGGTACAGCTGAACTGCACCTACATTCCAGAAAGCCGCAGCGGCTCCGACACCTCGGGGATCAACGTGAAAGGCACCATCCATTGGGTATCGGTACCGCACGCCAAAGAAGCCGAAGTTCGGTTGTACGACCGCCTGTTTACCGTCGAAGATCCGTCGGGTGAGGAAGGTGATTTCAAATCGTACATCAACCCCAACTCATTGCAGGTGGTTCGGGCGAAGGTTGAGCCGAACCTGAGCACCCGGCAGGTAGGCGACCGCGTGCAGTTCATGCGGAAGGGCTACTTCACCGTCGACCCTGACTCGACGGCCGATTTGCTCCTTTTCAACCGGACCGTAACCCTCAAAGACAGCTGGGGCAAAGAGGTTAAGAAAGGGTAATAATTGTCCCCATAAACATGAGTTATCCCGAATTTTAAAGTCCAGGTGTTTTTGGCTCAACGCCTGTTTTGATGCCCCGTAGGGGCCGAACATGGGTAGCAACCCGAGCATGGACCCAAGGCCAGAGCCCCGAAGGGGCGTAACCTTAAACAAGTTACGCCCCTTCGGGGCTCTGGTGTTCCGAGGAGACGTCTTTTCTATTAATATTGGGCCCCTGACGGGGCGGTCGAGTAAGGCATCTCCCCCTAACCTAAAATTCGGAATGAATCATGCTTTACAACCTGCCGACTTTAGAATAACGACTGTGTCAGGGTAAACAGTGGCTGCTTTGAAGCCTGTTCGTGGGCTACCGCTGGCAGCGTTTTCAGTGTATAGTGTCTGGTGGCTACTACCGCCATGGGCCACAGATTTTCAGGATGCATGGCCTTAATCTGCTTATGTGTCCAGCTTTGTTTCCCTTCGGCGTAGGGCAACAACCAGAAAAAGGCTTTCTGAAGGCTTTTGCCGTCTGGCGTTTCGTAGTGCCACAAGTCCATATTTAGGTTTTCGGCCAGTTGCGCGATACCGAAGAAGCCCTGCAAATTCATCACCGAGTAGTTCCACGAGAGTGTCCGCGCCAACTCGTGGGGCTGGCTTCCCTCGGGGGTCAGTTGGCTACCGATTCGTTTGTACGTCTTTTGCTCGATGATCTGCTTCGCCAGGGGCTTGTTGTCGGTGAATAACGCGTAGGCCACCGTTTGAAAATCGTAATACGTGCCGTGATTGTTGTGCTCGTCTTCTTCATCCTTACCAATTGGGCTAGTCAGCATCCAGTCCAGAAACTGGCGAAACCAACCCTGCAAAGCTTGGTGGTCAGCCGCTGACCAGGCCGACGACCCACGAATCAGCTGAACGGCATCGGCCAGAACAGCCAGCTCCCGGGAGTCAATCAGACCAATCCCCCTACCCTGCGTAATCCCCGGAATAGCCTGCCCAAAGTTCAGATTCGGGTTCATTTTGGTAGCGGGGTCCAGAAACCAGGCCCGCAGCAATTCGGCGGCCCGACGCGCGTATTTTTCATTGTCGGAGAAGTAGTACGCGATTGCCAGCGTCTGCACATCATTGCACAGGCCGTTCATGTAGGCATCGTCCTGAATGGCGTACCGTTCGGGGTTGATCTGCCCGTCTTTACGGATGTAGGGTAAACCGTCGGGCTTGGTGGAATCGGGCCACCAGTACGGCCCAACACTCATGTAATCGTGCTTATCACCGCTCGGAGGCACTTTGCTCTTATTCACCACCGAATACGTCGGCTTGGTCAACGTCTGGTCGGCCATTGCTAAAAACGCCTGCTGAGCCGCCTTCAAAACAGGGTCTCCCTGCCGAATCTTCGTCTTGTTGGCTTGCAACCGCTCTGCATTGAGCAGAAACGTAGTTGGCTTTCGGGGGTTCTGAGCGGACGTAGGCAAGCCAAGCAGCCAGAGAAATGCCAATCCGTAAAAGGCCAGTTTGTTCATAAGTTTTCGATCCATTCGTTCGGCGCGGGGTAGCGCCATAAAAAACCAGCGCAGAATTGATGGATATATCAACTCTGCGCTGGCTCTGGCAATACAATTAATTTACTTTCAGCCGCTTAATACTGATAGTCATAGTCCTGGCCGTGTTGTTGACGGCGTTGACGTACACATACGCGTTGTAAGCGCCATCGGCGGTTTTGACAAAGGCACCCTGATCGGCAGCAAACCCGAAGGCATAATCGGCCGCGCTGGGGAAGGTGGTTTGTTGCAGATCAATATCGTCGATATACAAATCAAAACCCGACGTACCCCGCAGTTGGGCGTCTTTTACATCCACACGCTTGTCGATAGCCGTACGCGTACGGGCCAAACCCGTCGGCAGGGTTACGTCTTTAAGATACTCCGGGTTCGACGGAGCCACAATGGCGTGCCCGAACGCGAAGTTACCGGTGCCCAGCGTAGGGCGGTAGATGTACACAAAATCGATTTTGTTGGCCAGATTGTTCTGCTCCACCTCGGCTTTGGTGTACACGGCCATGTCGGCAATCGACACGTAGGCTTTGGCCCCGTCGGCCAGCACGAGCGACCGGCGCATGTCCATATTGCTGATCCGGTACGTGGGCGACTGGAAACTCACCTCCTGCCCCGTCGACGAAGTACCGCTAAACCGAAACGATACATCTTTACCCTTGGCATCGGCCGTGGGGTAATAGAAGTAGCGCAGGGTCACGGCCTTGTTGCTCGTTGGCGAGTCGATGATACGGGCGGTCGAGAGGGCTCCGTTGGTAACGGTATCGGTGGCGGTTTGCACCGGCTGATCGACGCCCGTATTTCGGTTGGTAAACCACGAGAACCGGCTGAAACCGGTACCCGCCCCCCCGGCAATGGTGGCTTCGGCCCGCACGTTTTGCAGGTTCCCTTCGACGGTGCCGAGGGCGTAGGCAAACTCAATACGGTCGCCGACAACGGCGGGGCCGGTTGTTTTTTTAAGCAGATCGTTGCGCAGGGGGCCTTCGGGCGTCACCTTGTCGCTTTGGCAACCGGTTATCAGCAGCAGACTTCCCACCACCGCACCGATAGCATAACCTATTGTTTTCATGAGCTAAATCGGTTGAGGGGTTATTTCTGAAGCGTTACCGTGATGGTGTAGGTTTTCCGGACTTTCCGGTTGCCCGACACCACCGTGTACTGTTTGGGCTCGGTAAAGTCCGTCCAGACACCCATGTTTGGTTCCACAATGGCATCGGTCACCACGCTGCAATACGGTTTCACCCGCTGCATATTGGTACCAAACCGAGCTACGGCTTTCACGGTCAGGGCCGTGGTATCAATCACCGTTTGGCCACTCACCAGCACCGTGCGGTGGTCAGAGCCCAACAGGTCGAAAAAGGTCATAAAGCACTGGGAACGCCCGGTAATGAGCAAGCCCGATTCGTCGACGGGTTCTTCCGCACACGAAAGCAAACCGACCACCGTCAACAGGCTCATCAATTTGATCAAAATACTTTTTTTCATCATTTCAGTAGAAAGCATCAGTTTATAACCAGGGCTCGTTCTGCACAATTTTGGGGTTCACCTCGATCTCGCCCGTCGGAATCTGGAAGATGTAAAACCGCTGGTAGTTCCGGTCCGGTGCGTTCACAAACTCGTCGCGCACCCGCGTCCCCTGCGTATCGAACAAGACCTGCCCGCCCGGCATTGGCCAGATTTCCTCTACTTTTTTCCAGCGCCGGATGTCGAAGAAACGGTGTCCTTCGCCCACCAGCTCAATAATCCGCTCCTGCTCAATGGCCTTGAAGAACTCGTCGCGGCTGGCAAATTTGGCCCGGTTGAGTGGGGGCAGGTTACCCCGCCGGCGAATCCGGTCGAGCAGCGTAAACGTCTCGGGTGTGGGGCCGCTCAGTTCGTTGACAGCCTCGGCGTACATCAGCCACACATCAGGCAAACGCATGAGGTACATATCCTGCGGCCCATCGCTCCGGCCGATGCCCCCCGTCTGGCGTACCCACTTCCGGAAAATATAGCCCGAGGGCGCACCGTCGTAGTTGATATACGTGACCCCATCGCGGCTACCGAACCGGAACGGAATGCTGTCGAGTACGTTCAGGCCGTCGGTCGAGAGCCGGAGCATTTTCTGCTCATCCCAGAGCATGGTGGCCCGCATCCGATAGTCGCGGCCGGCGTAGGAACGGGGGTTGGTGGCGCTGTTGACCTGCGTGGTGTTGCGGCTGAGCACGAGCGGGGGCGCAAAGTCGCCCGTTGCTATCAGCTGGTAGCGATTGGCCAGCCGGAACGTGGGCGCTACCCAGCACTGAGCGTTGCCGGTGTTGCGGGTGCCAAAGTCACGCATCATTTCCTCGCCCTGACTCAGCAGCGGGCCACCAAACTGCACCGAGAAGATAATTTCGGGGTCGTACTCGTTGAAATACTGGAACAGATGCCAGTAGTTCGGGTTGTCGGCCGGGCCGGGCTCCCCATTCCGAAACAGAGGAATGTTTTTGTCGATGACCTTTTTGAAATCGGCAGCCGCGGCCGTGTAGTGCTTCTGCGCTTCGGAGCCATTCCCGGCGTTTTTCATCCAGCAGGCCCAGAACAGATTCACCTTGCCGCTAAACGACCACGCAGCCAGTTTGGTAGCCCGGCCGAGGTTGTCGCCCGTATAGGTTTCGGGCAGCACGGTTGCCGCATAGGCCAGGTCGGCCAGAATCGAATCTTTCACGGCGGCACGCGGGGTGCGCGTCAGGCTGAAGGCTTCCGTGTTACCGTCGAGCTTTTTGGTAAAGAACGGCACATCGCCCCACAAATCGATCAGGCGGAAATAGTTGAGCGCGCGCAGAAACCGGGTTTCGGCCACGAGCCGATCCATCAGGGCCAAATCGGCCGGGGCAGTCAGTGTTTTCCGCAGCGCGCCGATGTTTTGCAACACGTAGTTGGCCCGGTTGATGGTCCGGTAGCAATCGCTCCAGAGAAACCCGAAGTTACCGCTCGAGCCAATGGGGCCAGGGTTATAGGTACCCTGCCCGTTGCTGGTGCCCCGAGTATTGACAAACTCACCCGCTCCGTCGAAGTAATAGTCACGGTCGAAGGTGGTCCGGTTGGCGTCGTACACCCCGTTGACGGCAAAAATGGCGTCGTCGGTGGTTTTCCAGAACAGGTCAGACGAAAGCTGGGTTGTCGGAACCTGATCGAGCAGGTCTTCCGTACAGGCGGTCACAAACAGGGCCAGCCCAACCAGCAGGTATATAGGAGAAAATCGTTTCATGGATGATAGACCAAACATCGGGATGAATTAAAGGCTGATGTTGAGACCAAACGAATAGCTTTTGAGCAGCGGGAAGGGGTCGTCGTTGTTTTCGGCCCCCGACGTACTCGTACTTTTCTCAGGGTCAACGCCCCGGTACTTCGTGAAAGTCAGCAGGTTTTCGGAGGTCAGGTACACCCGTACCCGCCCGATACCCACCCGGCTGCTGTATTTGCTCGGAATGTTGTAACCCGCCTGAATGTTTTTCAGACGCAGGTAGTTGAAGCTGTCGAGCCAAAACGTCGACTCGGCCTGATTGTTACCGCCCGAGCCACTCACCAGACGCGGCAGCGAAGCCGATCGGTTGTCGAGAGTCCAGGTATCGTACCACAGGAAGTCCTGGAAGGCATTGCGCGCCGAGGGGATGTTTACCTGGTTGAACGGCTCGAGCCAGAAGTCTTTCCGGCCGGTAGCGCCCTGCCACAGAATGCTCACGTCGAAGCCCCGCCAGTTGCCAAACAGGTTGAGACCAAACGTACCCGTCGGCTGATCGCGGTTGAACCGGGGCTGAGCCACGCGGTCTTCGTCGTTTACCTGTCCGTCGCCGTTCATGTCTTTGTAGAGAATATCGCCCGGCGAGAAGTACTGTCCCTGAAACGGTGCGTTCGAAATATCTTCCCAGGTCTGCGCAATACCCGTCGACACGCGGCTGTAGGCAAAGTGGTACGGCATATTCAGGTAGGTGAAGCCCTTACCCAAAAACTCGTTCCACTCCAACAGGCGGTTGCGGTTAAAGGCCAGGTTGAGCGTAGCCCCCACGTTGGCGTCGCGTACTTTGGCCCGGTAGGTGATGTTGGTCTCCAGACCTACGTTACGCAGCTTGCCAATGTTGACCCGTGGGGCACTGTAGCCCGACAGGAACGTCGACAGCGACGACGGCCGGATCATACCCGATGTCAGTTTGTTGTAGGCATCAATCTCGGTGGTCAGCCGGCCGCCGAAAAACGACAGATCCAGACCCACGTTGGTCACGTTGGTTTCTTCCCACGAGAAATCTTCGTTAATGATCTTGGCCGAGCTGAAGCCCTTCACAATTTTTCCGTTCAGGATGTAATTGGTCAGGTTGAAAATGTCACGCTGCTCGTACCGGCCTACCCCTGAGTTGTTACCCAGTTTACCAATCGAAGCCCGGATTTTAGCCGACGACACTACCGACGACAGCTTGCTGAAGAAGGGCTCCTCCGAAATACGCCAGCCTACCGAAGCCGACGGGAAGAAACCGTACTGGAAACCGGGCAAAAACTTGCTGGAACCGTCGTAACGGGCGTTGGCCTCGAACAGATACCGGTCGTTGATCACGTAGTTGATCCGCCCGATACCTGACCGCAACCCCTCGGCGTCGGAGTTACCCCCGGCAGCCTGTGTAGTGGTCAGGGCCGCGTCAATTTCGCTCAGGAGCGGGTTAATCCGGTCTTGCCGGCTCGCCGACAGGTTCCGGTTAAACCAATATTCTTCGTTATACGCCCCCAACAAGCTCAGCTGATGGTTGCCAAACAGCGTGCGGTTGTAGGTGATCCGTCCCTGCAACAGGGTTTTGTAGCCCGAGTTCACGGCGTTGCTGATACCGGCACTCGGCGCAATTACGTTGCGGGCAATCTGGTTGGTCTGGAAGTTCCACTCGTCCGTCGGGAACGAATAACTTTTGGTAAACTGGTTGTAATACCGCAGACCGTAATCGCCCCGGAGAGTCAGGCCTTCAATGGGGCTCCACTCGCCGTACAGGTTGGCGTTCAGTTCCTGCCGGTCACGCTTATTTTTGTTGGCCTCCATGATGGTGAGCATGTTTCGGGCGAAAGCATCTTCACCATAAGCCATAATACCTCCGTACCGGCCTGTTTCGGGCTCTTTCGGCAAAATACCGGCTACCGCGTACCGAATGTCGTAGCCTGCCGTGCCTTGATACGTAATCAGACCTTCGGCGTTGGCATAATCCTGCTTCGACCACTGTCCATCGAGCCGCACCCCCACCTTGATAGCGTCGCGCACCTTGTAGTCCATGTTGAAGCGGGTGTTGTACCGCTTGAAGTCGTGGTTGATCAGAATACCCAGTTCGTCGAGCACACCGGCCGAGAGGTAGAAATTGGCTTTGTCGGTACTCCCCGATGCCGAAAGGTTATGGGTCTGAATCCGGCCCTGATCGCGTAGAATCACATCCCACCAGTTGGTGCTGGGGTAGTTGATTGGGTCGATGAGGCTTTTCGAGAGCCAATCGTCGACGGTGCCGTAGCGGTACGTGGTGGCCGATGCACCCGCTGCCGACGCCCGCAGGTGCATGGTGAGCGAACGGGCGTAGTCGTCGAAGTAATTGTAGAAATTAGTCGGCTGCGACAACCCGAACGTACCCGTATAGTTGATCTGCGCCTTCTTGCTTTGCGAACCGTTTTTGGTGGTAATCAACACAACCCCGTTGGCCGCCCGCGACCCATAGACCGAAGCCGAGGCCGCATCTTTCAGCACCGAAATACTGGCCACGTCGTTCATATCGATCCGGTTGATGTCAACATCGGGAATCCCATCGACTACGATGAGCGGCCCGGCATTGTTAACCGTTCCGAGCCCCCGGATCACGAGCGATGCTCCGCTCCGACCGGCCTGCCCTGTAGACTGCTGCACGGCCAAACCCGGCACCAGACCCGACAAGGCCGACGACACGTTGGACAGCGAACGGCTCGAAATCTTTTCATCGATGTTGATAGCGGCAACGGCACCCGTCAGGTTTTCCTTCTTCTGGGTACCGTACCCCACCACCACCACTTCGTTGAGGGTTTTCACGTCGGGTGCGAGGGCTATGTCGAGCGTCGATTCACTCGTGACCGCTACCTCCTTCGACAGATACCCAATTGCCGAAACCACCAGCGTACCTCCTCCGGTTGGTATGTTGATCACAAACTTACCATCGGCATCGGACGTTGTGCCCGTTTTGTCGTTGCCTTTCAGCACCACCGTGGCGCCGGGCAAACCGGTGTTCTTTTCGTCCAGCACCCGACCGTTGAGTCGGTAGTTGGCTACCTGCTGCCCGGATGCAGGTCGAGCCCCACCCGGTGGCGTAGCCTGGGCTGTGGCATCGCTGCTCATCAGCAACAGCGCCAAGCAGCCCGCAGGCAGGAGAAGTGTTAGAGATAAAGGTTTACACATAGTATTGAGATTCACTACGGGAGCGTCGTAGCCACCAACCAGGTGCCGTACTCGCCCGTTTATCAGACAATTATAGTAGCTATGTGAACAAAAAATATCGGAATAATCTAAACTGAACGCTCAATCCACCCTTTTGAACGCTTTTTAGCCCTCCCGAACGATTCGTCCACCTTTTTGATACCAGCGACCTACCCCACTTACCTCAAGCTCCCGTAAACTTGCATTCTACTATGACAAACCCCATTTGTGAAACGCGACCGCTTTACGTTGACCCTGGCCGAACTCGGCTCGCTGGCTCTATTGACTCTCTTTCTGATGTATCTTCTCTCCGTGCTGCTTTGACCAAGATGTACTGGTATGTACTTGCTCTGGTTCTGGTGATTCTGGGCGTCCCCAGCTTCGGGCAGCTGCCGTCCGCCATACGGGCTACCCTCAAGCCCCACGTGCTCGCCGAGGCCCGGTGGGCTATGCAGCAGCAACCAGTTACCGTTACGGCCCATACGTCGGCCCGGAGTGCTGGCGGAGTACATGATTTTTTCTCGGAAGGGGATTACTGGTGGCCCGACCCGAGCAACCCACAGGGGCCCTACATTCAACGCGATGGTATGACCAACCCCGACAATTTTGTGGCCCATCGGCAAGCCATGATTCGGTTTAGCCGGGTGATGGGGGCTCTGGCATCGGCCTACCGGCTTACGGGCAATCAGGCCTACGTACGGCACGCGTTCCGGCACCTCAACGCCTGGTTTGTCGACACCACAACCCGCATGAATCCGTCGCTTTTGTACGCGCAGGCCATCAAGGGGCGGCATACGGGCCGGGGCATTGGCATCATCGACACCATTCATCTGATGGAGGTGGCGCAGGCCGTGCAGGTGATGGAATCGGCTAAAGGCGCTGACCGGCCCATGGTCGCGGCTATTCGGCGGTGGTTTGCCGACTACCTCAATTGGCTCACTACGCACCCCTACGGTGCCGACGAAATGAACGCCAAAAACAACCACGGCACCTGCTGGGTGATGCAGGTAGCCGCCTTTGCCCGGCTGACCCGCAACGACTCGCTGCTGGCGTTTTGCCGAAACCGGTACAAAACCGTGCTCCTCCCCGACCAGATGGCCGTTGACGGTAGCTTCCCGCTCGAACTCCGGCGCACCAAACCCTACGGTTACTCATTGTTCAACCTCGACGCCATGGCAACTATCTGCCAGATTCTGTCCACGCCGGCCGATAACCTCTGGACGTACCAAACGCCCGATGGTCGGGGTATTCGGCAGGGCATCCGATACCTGTATCCGTATGTGGCCGACAAAACGACCTGGCCCCTCAAACCCGACGTGATGTATTGGAACGACTGGCCCGTGGCGCAACCGTTTCTGGCGTTCGGGGCGGTGGCCTTCAACGAATCGCGCTGGCTCGAGACCTGGCAAAAAGCGAACCACAGCCCACACGTTGAGGAGGTAATCCGTAACCTACCCATTCGGAACCCGATTATCTGGCTTCCCTAAACAATATACACGCCACTAAAAACGACAAACCTTACATCTTAAGTGAATGAACAATGTATAATGAACAATTGTATTACCCGCTGATAATCAGTCGTCTCATTGTCCATTTTGCACTATTCATTTTACATTTAATTCTGTCTGACTACTTAAGTCTCCCCTGTTCAATAGCATGAAAAAACCTCTGATGATTACCTCGCTGGCCCTGCTGGCCGGTACCTTTCTGACAAGCGCCCTCCCCGACCGGTTTATACGCGATCAATTCAAAAAAGCCGAAGCCCAAACAGAGCTTATGCTGGCTCAGGTGGCGGAGGCCACCAAAACCCAACCAGTGGGCAAGCCAGCCTTGGTGTCGCCCCGCACCCTCACCGACGCGGGTGAGCTGCACATGGTGCCCGCCCGCGACTGGACGAGTGGGTTCTTTCCGGGTCAGCTCTGGTACCTGTACGAGTTTACGGGCCGCAAAGAATGGGCCGATCTGGCCCGGCAGTTTACCGCCCGGCTCGAATCCGAAAAAATGAACGCGGGTACGCACGACATGGGTTTTAAGCTGTATTGCAGCTACGGTAACGGCTACCGACTCACCAACGACCCCGCCTACAAAGATATTCTGATACAGGCCGCCCGAACGCTTTCTAAACGCTACAAACCGAAGGCAGGCATTATCCGGTCGTGGGACCACAACACGGCAAAATGGCTGTGTCCTGTGATTATCGACAACATGATGAACCTGGAGCTGCTCTTTGCCGCCACCCGCTTCACAGGCGACTCGACGTTCTACAAGATTGCCGTTTCGCATGCCCAAACGACCCTCAAAAATCATTTTCGGCCCGATAACAGCTCGTACCACGTGGTTGATTACGACACGCTGACGGGCCGGGTTATCAAGAAAAATACGCATCAAGGCTTCAACGATGAGTCGGCCTGGTCGCGGGGGCAAGCCTGGGGTTTGTACGGGTACACACTCTGCTACCGTGAAACCAAAAACCCGCAGTTTCTGAAGCAGGCCGAAGCCATTGCCCGGTTTATGCTGAACCACAAGAATATGCCCGCCGACCTGGTGCCGTACTACGATTACGACGCGCCCGGCATTCCGAACGAAACCCGCGACGTGTCGGCAGCTTCTGTAATGGCCTCGGCTCTGTACGAATTGAGCACCTACGTTCCTAAATCAAACTACCGCGCCAAAGCCGATGCCGTTATGGCGAGTCTGGCCAAAACGTACACGTCGCCCGTGGGACAAAATCGCGGTTTCCTGTTGTTGCACAGCACCGGTGCCAAAACCTTCGAGCGCGATGTGCCGCTCATCTACGCGGATTACTACTATCTGGAGGCCCTTCTCCGTGCCCGAAAGTAAGCGGTGCTATCTGAATAACGTGAGTTATGGAAAATGGCTGACGCTTGGGCCTTCGACAGGCTCAGGCTGACTGTAGACTTGAGAACTGCCTGTCAGCCTGAGCCTGTCGAAGGCCCAAGCGTCAGCAACTAATTGTAAATCAAGCAGTCAAGACCTGCGTTATCCATAATTCACGTTGAATAGAAGTATTTGTAAAATCAAATACGGTAGAGATGTCATCTTGTTTAGAAAGATGACATCTCTACCGTATTTGATTTTCGTATAGCAGACAATTCGCTCAATCACTCAATTAGCAACTGTCTGCCCCGGCCGACTGTGCACTGTACTCCGATGGCGTTTGACCAAACTGACTTCGGAACGCCCGACTGAAATATTTAGGGTCGCTGAAGCCCACGGCAAAGGCGATTTCGGCCACCGATGCCTTGCGCTGCCGCAGTAGCTGTTCGGCTTTTTTGAGTCGGGTGGTTCGCAGCAGATCAATCACCGACATATCGGTCAGCATTTTCACCTTACGGAACAATACCGGTCGGCTCATGCCCATTTCGCCCACCAGGCTCGTTACGTTGAACTCCGGGTCGGCCAAATTGGCGTTGAGAACGGCCATGAGCTGATTCAGGAATTTAGCATCGGGGTGCTCCAGCTCCGGGGCCTGGGGTTGCAGGGTCACTAAACGGTGGTATTTAGCCTTCAATTGCTCACGTACCAGCAAGAGGTTGCGCACGCGGGCCACCAACAGCAACGGATGAAACGGCTTGGCCACGTAATCATCGGCCCCGGTTTGCAGGCCCGTCAGCTGATGCTCCATTGAGTCTTTGGCCGTGAGCATAATCACCGGAATATGACTCGTACGCGGGTCTGATTTGAGCTTATGCGTCAGCGCAAAGCCGTCCATGTGGGGCATAGCCACGTCGGTGATAATCAGATCGGGCAGCACCTGCGCAGCTTTTTCCCAGGCCACCCGTCCATCGGCCGCTTCGAACACCTGATACGAATCGGCGAACAGGTCGCGCACGTACATCCGAATATCGTCCTGATCTTCAACCACCAGTATAATCGGCTTGTCGGCTACCGGATGGGGTAAATTGGCCGCAACAGACGGTTCCGAAATGGGTGCGTCAGGGCTTTTATGGGTTGGTGGCAGATCGGCCAGCAGCGCCACCGGACCGGTAGTTGGTAGCGGAACCGCCCCGACCACTGCCCGTACGGGCAGTGTGATGGTAAACCGCGTAAAACCCGGCCCGGCGGAATCGGCTTCGCGACTCTCGACGGTGATCTGCCCCTGATGCTGTGCCACAATCTGTTGGCTCAGGGCAAGGCCCAACCCAAAGCCCAGCTCGCGGGTTTGGGGTTTGCCCGCCTGATAAAACCGGTCGAAAATATGCCCGAGGTCGGCGGCCGGAATACCGCTACCCGTGTCTTCGACCACGATAACAGCATTGTCGGTCAGGCCAAAATCCTGCTGAAGCCGTACTGAAATAGTACCACCAGCGGGCGTAAACTTAAAGGCGTTCTGCAAGAGGTTGTACAGCACCTTTTCGAGTTCGCCCACGTCGACCCAGGCGGGTAAGGTATCCACCTCAGCCTCGGCCGTCAGCAGTACGTTCCCCGAACGGGCATGTTCGCCAAACGAATCGGTAATCTGCCGCAGAAACGCGACCAGATCGGTTTCGGTCGGCTGAAGCTGACTATTTCCGGTTTCGTGCTTCCGAAAATCGAGTAACTGATTCAGCAACCGTAACAGTCGGCCAGTACTGTTCCGAACAAGCGTTACCTGTTTCTGCACAAACGGATCATCGGCGTAGCGGTCGGTTAGCACCTCTACAGGTCCCAGCACCAAGGTCAGAGGGGTACGAATCTCGTGGGCGATTTCGGTAAAAAAGTTAAGCTTGGTCTGATGTAACTCCTGCTGCCGGAGTTTTTCCAGATGCTCCACTTCCAGCTCGTGCGCCAGTTGCAGGCGGCTCTGATTAAAACCCGACCACAACCGCAGCAGACCCACAAACACCAGCGCGTACAGCAGATAAGCCCAGGGGGTTTTCCAGAACGGTGGCAGCACCTCAATGTTTAGTTCGAGCGGTTTCTGATTCCAGACGGCATCGTTGTTACTGCCTTTTACCTGCAAGGTGTAGTGACCCGGACTCAGATTCATGTACATAGCCCGGGGCTCGCTCACGTAGTTCCAGTCCTTATCAAAACCCACCAGCCGGTAGGCATACCGGTTTTTAGCCGAGTTGACGTAGTTGAAAGCGGCAAAATCGATCGAAAATACGTTCTGCTCGTGCGTAAATGTGAGCCCTTCGTCGGTATTCCCCAGGGGCAAGCCCGCTACCGGTTCGTTGAACAGGCGAAGTTGGGCGAAGGCCAGTTGGGGAGCCGTGCGATTCGGCCGAATACTATCCGGGTGAAACGTGATAATCCCGTTGAAACCACCAAAGTACATCTGCCCGGCGGGGTCTTGATACGACGAGTAGGGCGTAAACTCCTTGCACACCAGCCCATCGTACCGGTTATACGATACCACCCGGTAGCCATCATCAGGTTCAAATTCGGTCAGGCCCTTGTCGGTACTGATCCACAACCGCCCGTGACTATCTTCCTGAATGCTCACAATCATGTTGCTGGCAAAACCATCGGTCCGGCCAAAGTGCCGAAACGTGTGCCCATCGGGCAGAAGCAGATTCAAGCCGGTATCGCGGGTACCAATCCACAATCGGCCTTTCCGGTCCTGAAACAGACAGGTGATGTGGTTACTGCTGAGCGAGGTGGTATCATCGTCGCGGTGGGCAAATCGCGAAAACGCCTGCTGCCCGGTAAGTTTCCGGTTCAGGCCGTTTACAGTTCCTACCCACAACTGATGCCGGTTGTCGAGCAGGAGGCAGGTTGTACCGTTGGCACTGAGTGTTTTGGCTTCCTGCGGGCGGGCCTTGAAGGATTCGAACGTGCGCGTTCGCGGATCGAACCGGCACAGCCCCCCCAGGTTCGTCGCAATCCAGAGTGTGCCGTCGGTATCGCGTTTGATGTCGTAAATCCGGTCGTTCGGGAGCGAATTAGGGTTGTTCGGTTCGTGCGAAAACCGGGTAATCTGGCCGTCGGTCAGGTTCAGGTAATTCAGCCCTTTGAGGGTCCCAACCCAGAGCCCCTGCGCCCCGTCGGCGAGCAAACACTTCACGCGGTCGCTCGACAAGCTGCGGGCGTCGGCCGGGTCATGCAAAAAATGACGGGCAATGGTTTTGTCGGGATTGATCAGAAACAGGCCCCGGTCTTCGGTACCGAGCCAGAGTTGTTTTCCGCCCGACGCGGGTAGCATGGGGCTCGCCGTTTTGAACGGAACACCACCGTGCTTATCAACGGGCCGAAAGGCGCTGAACTGCCGCGCCAGGGGGCTATACATATCCACACCCCCGTAGTACGTACCCACCCACATGGAGCCATCCCGGTCGCGGAAGATGGAACGGATCGAATTGTCGTTAAGCGAGTTAGGGTCAGCCGGATGGTTCATCAATGCCCGAAACCGGCTACCGTCCTGCGCCACAATAAACAGGCCCGACATGGTTCCAATCCAGAAATTCCCTTTACCGTCGGGCTGAATACTGCGGACGGCCTGTGTGCTCAGGTCTAACTGGGGCACGGCATTGTGCGAAATAACCCGTCCCTGTTGCCGGTCGAACAGCAGCACCCCGTTGCGCTCGGTACCAAGCCACAGGCGGCCCTGCCGGTCTTCGGCTATGGCATTGACCCCGTTGAACGCATTCTGGTACACGGTACTCCCCGATTCGAGCGAGTAGTTGGTCAGCTCAAACCGTCCCGAAGCGGTCGGGCGGAGCCGGGTCAGGCCATTGGCGGTGCCCACCCACAACATACCGTGGGGGTCTTCGTACAGCGTCCGAATCTGTCGGCTGCTCAGGTCGGCCCCGGTTTGAATCAGCTTTTTCACCGACTCGTACCGGAGCGATTCGCGCCGGAGCCGATACAAGCCCCGCTGCGTACCAACCCACAGATTCCGGTGCGAATCTTCGAGCAGTGCGTTTACGAGTGAGTCGGGAACTTCGGCAAAGTCGGCGGGGGCAATCGGGATTCGTTCAAAATCATCTTGTTGAGGGCGGTAGCGGGTAAGCCCTTTGCTCGTACCGGCCCACAGTTGGCCACTCCGGTCGAGCAGCAGGGCATTGATGGTATTCGAGGCAAAGCCGCCTTTGCGCCCGCTTGGGTATTGGTACACATTGACCCGGCGGGCGTCGTACCGGTTCAGCCCATCGCGGGTACCAAACCACATAAAGCCCTGCGTGTCCTGCACAATAGCGTACACGCTGCTTTGCGATAGCCCTTCTTCGACCGTCAAATGGCTAAACGCGATGCCGTCGGGCTGCCCCAAAGCATCGGGTCGGGCGAGCACCAACAGCAGCAACAGGGCGGATAAAACGTGTCTCAGATTCATGGCAATAATCTAACAATCTGGTTAGTAAGCTCATGGCCTATCTACGTCAGAGGTTAGAATATCTAAAATGAATCGGCAGGCCGGTTATACCGTAGTTTGGGAGGAAATTTAGGCCAGCTGGTGCCATCCTTCGGGTCAATGCCAGGGAGCCTGCATTGACCCGAAGAAAACTATGCTGACCAGGTTAACACTACACCCGCTTTTAGTCGGCGTAAACCTCGCGCCGGGCTGCCTTGACCGTATTCTGCATCAGGGAGCAGATTGTCATCAGGCCAACTCCACCGGGCACCGGCGTAATATACCCGGCCTTGGGAGCAACCGCGTCAAAATCTACATCACCCCGGAGCGCGAAACCACTCTTTTTGGTCGGATCGGCCACTTTCTCAAGACCCACGTCGATCACAACGGCCCCTTCTTTTACCATGTCGGCCTTGATAAAACCGGGCCGCCCGAGGGCAGCAATCAGAATATCGGCTGATCGGCAAATCTCGGCCAGATTCTGGGTTTTGGAGTGCGTGAGGGTTACGGTGCAGTTGCCGGGGTAATCGTTGCGTTGCATCAGGATCGACATGGGCAGGCCCACAATCTGACTCCGGCCCACTACCACGCAGTGCTTGCCACTTGTCTCGATCTGATACCGCTTGAGCATTTCCAGAATACCCTGGGGCGTAGCCGATACGTAGGCGGGCAGTCCTTTTGCCATCCGGCCGATATTGATCGGGTGAAACCCATCCACATCTTTGGCGGGCGCAATGGCCTCCATCACACGGTCGGGGTTGATGTGCGGAGGCAGCGGCAGCTGCACAATCAGCCCATCCATATCGGGGTTTTCGTTGACGGCCTGAACCTTCGCGAGCAGTTCTTCCTCGGTCACGTCGTCTTCAAACCGGATAAGGGTCGAGTGCATACCCACCTCTTCGCAGCTTTTCATTTTACTGGCTACGTAGGTTTCTGACCGACCCGCATTGCCAACCAGAATAGCCACGAGGTGCGGAGTTTTTCCGCCTTCGGCTTTGATTTGAGCGACTTCGGCCGCGATTTCCCCTTTGATCTGTGCCGAGAGAAGTTTACCGTCTAAGAGTTGCATGAAACTGGAGAGAAAAAAGAAAAGGCAAAGATAACCGTTTGTCGCGTTACACGACCCGCCCTTCGGCTAATCGGAGGGTTTGCGTCACACAGCGGGGCAGCTCGTCGGGGTAATGCGTCACGTAAATGAGCGTCTGATCGGGGTTTTGGGTGGCCATTTCGTCGATCAAATCCCGAAATTGGGCTACCTGCTCCGTATCGAGTCCCTGCGTCGGTTCGTCGAGAATAAGCAACGGGGGCCGTTTTACCAATGCCCTCGCCAGTAGCACCCACCGCTGCAACCCGGCCGACAGATCGGCCAGTCGGCGGTCGCGGAAGCTGGTCAAGCCGAGTGTTTCTAATTGCTTTTGGACCTGACGTTGCTGCTCGGCATCCAGTTTTCGGAAAAGGCCCATCGTATCGAACAGGCCCGACGCAACCACATCCCAAACGCGAGTTTGACGCGGAAAATACAGATGCAGTTCGGGCGATACAAACCCGATGCGGCTTTTAATCCACCAGATACTTTCGCCCGTACCCCGCCGGCGGTCGAACAGGTGAAGCTTGTTGGCGTAGGCCTGCGGGTTATCGCCCGTAATCAGACTCAGCAAGGTACTTTTACCCGACCCGTTCGGACCCAGCAAGGCCCACTTTTCGCCCCGCTGTACCGTCCAGTTGACCCGGTCGAGCACCGTTTTGGCCCCGTACCGTACGGTCACGTCCTGCATCTGAATGGCGGTTGAAAAGGAAGGAGGGAGAACGGAGGAAGGAGAAAGGGGGGCGCTGCTCTCCTCTCCCTTCTCCTTGTTCCCTTCTCCCTTCTCCTTTTTCCCTCCCTCCAACACCAACCGATGCGTAACACAAGCTGGCATGTCGCGTTCATCGACCACCATCACGAGCGAGACACCCGTTTGCGCGGCCTGCTCGATTGTTTCGTGCAGTTGAGCCCGGCTATCGGCGTCAAGGCCTGAAAACGGGTTGTCGAGCAGCAAAATTCGGGGCTGCTTGAGCAACGAGCGGACGAGCAATGTACGGCGGGTTTCGCCGTTGGAGAGCGAAGTGAGCCGCCGATCGAGCAGATGCGTAATGCGGAGCACATCGGCCCGGTTGCGGAGCCAGTCTTCAGGGTACAACGGAGGTGGCAACGGCACCGATGCGGGGTCGATGGTGCCCACGGGCCGCACCTGCCCCTGCAACACGTCCCAAACAGTGGGGCCATCGTCGACCGTTTGGGTGTTGAACCGTTGCTGGTAAAACTGCACAGCCCCGGCAATGCGCCAGTCGAAGCTATAGTCACGCGCCACCAGTTCAATTTGGGAGCGGAGGGTTGCGTCGACGAGGCACAACCGGCCACCGGCTACGGGCAACCGACCGGCAACGGTTTCGAGGAAGAGACTTTTGCCCGAGCCAGAAGGCCCCATAATGGCCCAGTGCTGATTGGGTTCGAGTGTCCAGTTAAGGTTGGTAAGGGTAAAGCCGTTGGGTCGGCGGAGGGTAGCGTCTTGTAAGGCAATCAGGGTCATAAAGAGTGCATAGTTTTGGCGGCCGGCGTTCCGGTTCATCGGTTAGAGTCGGGAAACGAACCGATCCCAACACGCTTACCATACCGCAAACGCGATAAACCACTTCACAGGGCAAAGGTCGCAAATACCGCCCGACTCTGCATACCCTACAAAACCACCGGCCCGAATTACGCGACGTAATCCGGGCCGGTGCTGGTTATGCCCAAACGGGTTAACCAAAAGTCAGAAGTTCATTATGAATTGGCGGCTTCGACTGCAGCAGCAGCCTGCGCAGCTTCCAGAGCCCCTTTGTTCTTCTCGGCGTACTCGTCGCGCTGGGCTTCAAAGTGCGCAAATATTTCATTGACCGCGTCTACGCTTTCCGCAATCTTGCTGTGCATATCGCCCAGGTGGTCTTCCAGATACTTGTCGTTGAGGCCATTCATGTTATCAACTTCAATCTGGCTAATTTTGGTGATAATGGCCGTTTGGCTGTTCTGAAGGTCTTCGAGCTCCCGAACAATTTTGTTCATTAGCTCAAGCTTTTGCAGTTTATCCATAATGTTGATAGGTATTATAATCTATATAACAACTTCCCAACTCTCAGGATAGTTTTACAAAAATGTACCCTCAGCCGTACTTTTCCTGCCAGGCTTTACGCAGGGCTTTATACGCCGGGTCTTCACGAGCCTGAAGATATTTAGCGTAGAAAACGCGAGCCGACTCGGTATACAATTACCTCAGATGTTTCTCTAACTTAAATCAGTACTATTTCATCAAAAGTTAGACTCTTCTGAGCCATATAAATCTAAAATTTCTTTGGCCCAAATAATAAGATCTCTCACTCGGCCTCCAATAGGCTGATTTTTTGACCAAAGCTCCAGATTTTCGATACGATTATCAGAGCGAACACCATTTTTGTGATGCACCTGCTCATACGGAAAAAGGGGTCTACCAAGCTTTTGGGACATAACTAACCTATGCTCAAAAATTCGCCCTGATTTTGAAGTTACATAATCACTTTTAGGTGCGTCAAGCATTACGTACCCACCAGCATTATATCTTTTTTTCCCTACAATCATTTTCTTCTGTGGGTCACCATTGCGGACTAAATAGCCATAATGGCTTGAGCAATACCCTTTTCCGTGGCTTAATTCTTCACAACCTTCTACTAAACATTCCACACGTGGTTTCTGGACAGGAAAATGGGATGTATCAATACCAAGTTGCTTAACTCGATTTTGTATCTGCTTTCTAGCACCTGACATAGTTGCGAATCCTAAATGATTGAGCATCTCACGCCAACTACTCGATTTTTGAGCAGCTTCCAAGAGTTGATCATCGGTAATTGAAATAGCCGCTTTTCTTAAAGGCTTCTCTGGATTCAGTCCAGCACCTTTTTTTATTCGCTCATGGTGTGCAGAACAATACCCCAACGCTTTCGCTTGTCGATTACAATTATCAACAGAGCATTCTCCGATCTTCTTGTTTTGGTTTGGCATAGCTAGTACAAGAATAAGCACACAATTCATCGTTGTTATCTATCCATATTTTATTTTAAACGCTTCTCTCTGTTTTACGTACTCTTCATCAGCCAGCACCTGAAGATATTTCTCGCGGAAGATCTGGGCACTTTCCCATTTTGAATAGTCCCTATCTTCAGGGGCCTGCTCGCGGCCGTGGGCCCCACTCTGCCCCTTTTTGTCGTCAGGTACAGGACCAATATACTTTTGCCCTGACTTATGGTGATAATAGCGTAAGCTTCGTGTCATGCCCATTTGCAAAAATTTGCGGGCCATGTCCATACCGACAAAATCACCTTTGGCTTTGTAATCGAGGAAAAGGCTGTAGATTTTCTCCGACGACTCGCGGGCGATTTCGGGCGTTTTAAAGCGCCAATGGGGCAGAATCTCGTCTTTGTACGGCCGCACCAGCAACACCCCCATTTCGCCTTTGCCTACCCGGTACAAGTGGGGTTGTTGGCGCAAGTCGAGGTTGCGGTAATCGAGGTCATAGTTGAAGGCACGATCCGATTTGGCCATGAGTCCGGGCTTTTGTTGCACAATGGGGTTCTGCCCTATCAACGCGCCCGGTCCCAAACCGCCCCGCCCATCTTACCGAATGACCCGCACCCCGGCATCGACAAAGGCCTGTACCACCTCGTCAGGCGCGGCCGGGTCGGTAACAAGCACCTCAACCACCGACAGGGGCGCGAATTGCAAATACCGGTCCTGCCCAAGTTTGGAAGCGTCGCAGAGCAGGTACGTATGCGCGGCTTGCCGCATCAGGGCCAACGTAAGGGTAGCCTCTTTTTCACCATTGGCACTCAGTCCGTTAGCAACCGACACCCCATCGACACCCACAAAGGCTTTGTCGGCCCGGTAGCGGGCAATGTGGCTTTCGGCCGTCAGGCCATGTACGGCCTGACGCTCCTTGTCTACCTCACCGCCCACCAGATTCAGGGTCACATTAGACCGCATCAGCTCGGCTACCACCGGCAATGAATTGGTTATGACCGTAATGCGCTTTTGCCGAATGTAGGGACACAAGGCAAACACGGTACTGCCACAATCCATGAAAATGACGTCGCCGTCGACAATTTCGGCGGCCGCCCGCCGGGCAATCTGCTCTTTGGCCTCATGCTGTTGAGCCGACTTACCGGCAAACGAAACCGGGCGGTCGGCAAGGCCCGGCAGCATAGCTCCGCCATGCGTTCGGATAATCAGCCCCTGCTCGGCCAACGCGTTGAGGTCGCGCCGAACGGTCATATCCGATAAATCGAGCGAGGCCGCCAATTGGCGCACGTCGACCGCTCCTCCCGCTTGCTCAAGGAGTCCTAAAATTTTTGCCTTACGAATTTGAAAGCTCATTCAAAGGTAGTTCATTTGCACAATATCAAACAATTTCAAACAAAATCAAACATGAGTAACCGAATTCGCCATATCGAACGCACCGTTTTGTCGGACAACTGGTACGTTCTGAACAAAATCACGTTTGAGTATCAGCAGAAAAACGGCCAATGGGTAAAGCAGTCGCGCGAGGCTTACGACCGGGGCAATGGGGCAACCATTTTGCTCTACAACCCGGAAGCCGACACGGTGATTCTGACCCGACAGTTTCGGATGCCTACGTACCTCAACGGCAACACGCCCGACGGGATGCTGATTGAAACCTGCGCTGGCCTGCTCGACAACGACACGCCCGACGTAGCTATCCGTCGCGAGACTGAGGAGGAAACCGGCTACCGCATCCATCACGTTACGAAGGTAATGGAAGCCTACATGAGTCCGGGCTCCGTGACGGAGAAGTTGTTTTTTTACCTGGCGCACTACCACCCCAACACCGAACGGAGCGAAGGGGGCGGGGTGGAGGAAGAAGAAATCGACGTGCTCGAAATTCCGCTTACCGAGGCTATACAGATGATCCGGTCGGGCACGATTCAGGACGGCAAAACGATTATGCTGCTCCAGCACCTATACATTACGCAACTGACCGCGCAACAAGGTCTTAATTGACCCGTTGGCCGGGCCACACACGAACCAAACGTTGGACAAACGCGCCGGGTCGGCTATGTTTGCGGGTAAACCGTTTTCAATCGTCCTTATGCGTCTATCCGTACCAATTCTATCTACACTGTTTGGGTTGCTCCTTTTGATGCTGGCGTGCCGGGGTCCTGAAGGCCCACAAGGGCCGGTTGGCCCGCAAGGACCAGCCGGACCACAAGGGCCTGCCGGGGCTGCCGGGCAGAACGGAGCCCCTGGGCAGAACGGAACACCGGGTTCGAGCACCGTAGTGACGGTGGTACAGGGAGCCGCCAACGTGCTGCAAATTACGTATTCGGCCCGGCCCCATACGGGTAACGAAGACCTCCGGCTAACCTTCCCGGCATCGAGTTCGCTCACCTTCGACCAAATAGAGAAAAGCTCATTTAATGTGTACGTCAAACAAACCGTAGCCGACGCGCAGGGCAACCGCCTGTCGTACTGGTTTGCGGTGCCGGGGCAAACACCCGTCGGCAACGCGTACAGCTACTATCTTTTTCCGGGCAACTCAGGGTTGAGTGCGGCCCTGTTTCTCAAACGAACCACTAACTTCCGGCTTGGCCCCGAAGATTTCGACGCTATCCGGGTCGTGGTGATCCCCGCCAGTCTGCTCGTGGGCGGGCGCCTGGCCGTAGACTGGAGCCGGTACGAATCGGTACAACAGGCATTTGGATTGTCCGATTAAGCCCCGCCCCGTACCTGCTCTACTGCCGGGCAAAGCGAAATTGGACTTTCCCCGATGCCGCCGGGTTGAGGCCGGTAAAGAGTACCCGCTGAATTGTCTGATTAGGCCATTTGCTCTTGAAGCCCTCATCGTCGGGTTCGGTCAGGGCAATGGGTTCCACGGCTACCTGCCAGCGCTTTGCATCGTAATACAGCACCACCGGCTGCATTGGTTCGGCTCCACTCCACCGGAACACCACCCGACCGGGCGTAGCCGTATCGACCCGGCAGGTGGTCATAAAACTTTGTTGCAACGAACGGGGGGCCGTTGCCAGTGCGTACTCGTCGGCCACCGAAACGGTTTCGTTCTTACGGTCGAGGGCTACCGTCCGCAGCCACGTTTGCACGCCCGCTTCGGCCGGATACGCTTTGGCAATGTCCATACTAAGCGAAGCCCCCCGCGCTGAGGGTGTATAGCGCACGGCCTGAGCCTCGTACTTCCGGCCGGCTGGTTGCCCTAATCCGTTGATGGTTGGCAGGTTGTGGTAAGCCGATTGGGTCCACCAGAGGCTGTAGCGTTTCGACGAGAACGTTTTGGCGGTGTACGTTCCCCGCCCAGCGTCGATAATTACCGGGCGGCCATCGGCATACAGGATAAAATCGCCCACGTCGTTATGATTATGGCTTTCGTTGTTGTGACCCGCGTGGGTAGCCACATACAGCCCTTTGTCGGAACGGGCTGTCATAACCTGCACATCCGGAAACCACACATCCCGTACGCCCGCAAACGAAGTCTGGGTAGCGCCCAGCCGGGGTATAGCCAGCAAATTTTGCACTTGCCGCTGCCGGTGAAAACCACGTTGCCGAAAAGCGTTTCCTTTCAGTTCGGGTTGGGTAAATGTCTGGTATGCCCACGCGCCAAACCGTCTGAGGGTATCGTCGGCAATCTGTTCCCCAAACCGGTACAGCATCAGCCCGTCAGGTTTGAGCGTGGGGTCAGCATCGGCGAAATCAACGAAATAGCCACCGTCGATATGCATTTTGTAGACGTACGAAGCCATGTTTCGAATAAGCGGCAACCGATACACGTCTATCTTGCCATTGCTGGCGCTGTGCAGTAGGTCGAGTGCATCGAACACGCAGGCCCCGGCCGCAAACCAGTAGCTCGGCCCTTCGTCGCAACCACCGTCTTCGCCCAGGCCGTTGAGATAAATATCCAGGCCGTCCATGGCAGCAAACGTCATCTGACTCCGGCGCTGCTCATCGGGCTCAAGCAACAGGGTGGCCGTCAGCCAGTTTGCCATAATCCACGGATTCCAGTTGTTCACTTTGGCATCGCGCTTGAGCCATACGTATCGGTTTGTTTGCGCTATGGGCTTAAAAATCCGTTCGTTTGTTTCGTGGTAAATACGAGGGCGAATCAGGCGCGACACCGTTGCCAGCCGGTCGCCGAGCAGATAGTCGGTCAGGGCCAGCACCGCGCCGGTTTCGGCCGCAAACAGGTCCACAATACGGTCTTCTACATTGGGCAGGCCACTACCCGTTTTTTGCACACTCAGGTGAGCCGGAATGCCCCAGAAACTTTCTTCACAAATAGCCCAGACGTAGTTCACAATCGGGTCGATAAACCGCCCCTTCCCCTCCACCGATTCGGCCAGGACCAAATCCATGAGCTGATGCCGCCGGGCAAACGATACCCCTTCGTAGTGGCTCCGGTTGGCCGTGCGCACAAACTCGAGTATAAGGGTTGCGGGCAAGGTCGGCATCGGTTGGGCGGCCGTTTCTTCGCCCGCCCGGACCAGTTTGAGCCGCAGGCTGTCGGGTAGGGCTTTTTGCCAGGCGTCGGGCGTCCGCGGGTAGGGTGTCCAGGCAGCCCGTGGCACCAACGCCGACCGGACAGCCTCGGCCGAATACCGGCTCACCAGTACGTTGCGCGGTACTACCTGCGCCGACGCGCTTAGTGCGCAAAGGAAGAGAAAAGAAAGGAGGTGTTTCATATCCGCAAAAGGGTTAAGTCGGACATCCCTAACGGTGTTGTATCGGATAAAACACGTCCTCCATTCGATTTAACAACCCTAGATGGGGGCAATTTGGGCCTTACAGCCCCACAACCGATCCGGCTCGCCCGGCCTGCGCTTTAGTGTATATTGTATCGAAAATTGTATATTGTAAAGCAATACCAACAGACTATGCCTAAAGCAACCTACCTTTTGATGAGTCTTCTGCTCACCGCTTTTCTTTCTACCCACTCACTCTGGGCACAGAAACAACGGATTAGGGTTGAGACGGATTTGGGCGTAGAGCTCATCAACGCGCTCGAAGTGCAGAATGCTTCCGAGTTTTTGAAGGACTCCCTCGCCGACCCATACCTGTATCGAACCACCCGTCTGATGCGCATTAGTTACGAGTTCTTCGCCCCGTTTCGGCAACACCCGGCCGTAACACGTACGCATTGGATGACCGAAAAAATCGGGACAGGCGTGTATCTATTGCCGCTGTTTTACGAAGGCTTTCCCCGGCCTCGTCGGCACACCCCCGTTTCACCCGAAATTCTACAGGCAATCCATCCGCAGGCCGATTCGGCGGCACGGCTGGTTGATGAGTATATGCTGTTGGTGAGTGCATTTTACCGTGATGCCGGTTTTGCCCGCTTTCAAAAGCAATACCAGTACGTTTACACACAAGCGTTGGCGCAGGTTGAACGTAACTTACCACCTGCCCGCTTCATCCCCACTATGGAGGCTTACTATGGTGCCCGCAAGACGGCTTACCGCCTGATCATCAACCCTTTTTTCAAAGCGAACTGGGGTATGGCCTGGGAGGTAACTACCGCAAGCGGCCGGGTTGCCAACCAAATTGCAGCGCCACTCGGCGAGCAATCGGTACCGTCTAACCGGGTTATGGATGCCGGTTTCGATAACCCGGAACAGATTCGAAACCTGTCGGTCCACGAATTTGGACACACGTTTGTTAATCCGCTCACGGCCCTGCCAGCCATTGCGCCAACCCTTGCTGCACACAAAAACCTGTTTCAGCCCATTCCGGGACAAGGGCAATACTCCGACTGGGAAACCTCCTTCAACGAGCACCTCGTTCGGGCGGGCGAAGTACGCATTGCCCTCGCCCTGGGTTTACCGAAAGTTGCGCAGCAATTACGCACCGAAAATGCCAACTGGATGTACCTTCCCTTTTTTGAAAAGCAATTGACCCGCTACGAAGCAAACCGGAAACGATACCCAACGCTGGCCTCGTTTTTACCCGATCTTATTGCCGAGTTACCCACCATCCCCCGCTAATACAACGCACTTAGTTTGCGGTTGAAACACGCCGAAGGCCACCCAATTACTGGTTGGTGCCCGCTCGCATCCACGTATGGGGCAAGCTGGTTGTCAGCAGTAAAAGTAGAATAAGCCAAAACGGCTGCTTTCTGCCTTGAGCAGCAAGCCTGCCCCCTATTCCGTCATTCTACTTCGTATGGTTCAGTCCAACAATTCGCTTACACCCGCCTACCTTTCCGCCAAACTACAGCGATTCTGGGAGCTGTCGGCCCGGAAAATCCGGCTCATCGAAAAACAATACGACGCCCGTAAAGGCTCACCCGTGTTTACCGTTCAGGGCCGGTACACGACCCGCGGCTGGACCGAATGGACACAGGGCTTTCAGTACGGCTCGGCTATTGTGCAGTTCGATGCTACGGGCGATGCGGAGTTTCTCGACCTCGGCCGGGCGCAAACGCTCCAGTCGATGGCCCCGCACGTGAGCCACGTAGGTGTACACGACCACGGGTTCAACAACGTGAGCACCTACGGCAACTTACTGCGGCTCATGCGCGAAGGCAAAATTCCGACAAACGAGTGGGAGGCCAACTTCTACGCACTGGCGCTCAAAATTTCGGGGGCGGTGCAGGCTAATCGCTGGACGCCCATCCAATCGGTGGCTCCTGGTATGCCCGAAGCCGGTTTTATTCATTCATTCAACGGGCCGCACTCGCTGTTTGTCGACACTATCCGGTCGTGCCGGGCGCTGGTGGTGAGCCACCTGCTGGGCCATACCTTTCAGGCCGAAAACGACCGGCGTATCAGCCTCCTCGAACGGGCCTTGCTGCACATCGACGCCACGGCCCGCTTCTCGGTCTATTACGGCGAAGGCCGCGATAGCTACGATATTTGGGGACGCACGGCCCACGAGAGCGTTTTTAACGTCACCGACGGCAACTACCGCTGCCCGAACTCCCAGCAGGGTTACACGGGTTTCAGCACCTGGACCCGCGGTTTGGCCTGGGCCATGTGTGGGTTTGCCGAAGAGCTGGAAGCCCTCCCCCTCCTCTCCGACACCGACCTCGACCGGCTCGGTGGGCGGGCAGCCATTGAGGCCATGATGCTCAAGGGAGCTCGTGCCACCTGCGACTTTTTCCTGCAACACACCCCCACCGATGGCGTCCCGTACTGGGACACCGGGGCCCCGAATCTTTACAAGCTGGGTGATTACCTGAACCGGCCCGCCGAACCGTACAACGACCACGAACCGGTCGATAGCTCAGCGGCTGCAATTGGGGCACAGGGCCTGCTCCGGCTCGGTCATTACCTGCAACAGAACGGCCGGGATGTTGAAGCGGGTCGGCGGTACTGGCAGGCTGGCCTTACCGTGCTCGACACACTCCTCCAGGAACCGTACCTCAGCACCGACCCCGCGCATGAGGGGCTATTGCTCCACTCGATTTACCACCGGCCCAACGGCTGGGACTATACCCCCGAGGGCAGTCAGATTCCGTGCGGGGAGTCGAGTATGTGGGGCGATTACCACATGCGCGAGCTGGCTCTGTACGTACAGCGTATAATCGACGGCGGACCGTACTACGCGTTCTTCAACTGTGTTCCAACCCCCAACCAATGAGCGGCAAATACAAACCCAAATATACCCGGATGGCCCAGCTAAAAACGGCCTCCGACCTATCGGCTTACCTGCAAACCCACCAAATCGATCTACCGTACGACGAGACGCTGCTCCCCCCGGACCAAAGTCCGTTTGGCAAGCCCATTGCCCTCAAATCGGGTAAAACGATTGGCAACAGCCTGTGTATTCTGCCGATGGAAGGCTGGGACGGTACCCCCGATGGTAAACCGACTGATTTTACCCGCCGACGGTGGCTCAAATTTGCCGAAAGCGGAGCCAAACTCCTGTTCGGGTGCGAGGCTGTGGCCGTGTGCCACTCAGGCAAGGCAAATCCCAATCAGCTGGTTATTAACCCCGAAAACTTCGACGAGTTTGTTAGCCTGCGCCAGCTGATTCTCGATAAACACACTGAGCAGTTTAACCGTACCGACGACTTAGTCATCGGGCTGCAACTCACCCATTCGGGCCGGTTTTGCAAGCCGAACAGCCACCGGCAGTTCGAGTCGAAGATTCTGTATGCGCACCCCTACCTGAACCAGAAATTTGGGATGGACGCCGATTATCCGGTACTCACCGACAGCGAAATCGACGACATTATTGAACATTACGTAGCTGCGGCCGTGCTGGCGCAAAAGGCCGGTTTCGACTTTGTCGACATCAAGCACTGCCACGGGTATCTGGGCCATGAGTTTCTGAGTGCCGTGAACCGCGAAGGCCGGTACGGGGGCAGTTTTGAAAACCGGACGCGGTTTCTACGCAACATCGTGGCCGGTATCCGACAGGCCGCACCGGGGCTCGAAATGGGCATCCGGCTCAGTGCGTTCGATTTGTTGCCGTTCAAAAAAGGGCCCGCCGATGTGGGCATCCCCGAACCGACCGACGCGTATCCGTACGCGTTTGGCGGGGCAGAATCGGGCCTGACTATTGACCTGAGCGAGCCGAAGGCATTTCTGGAGCTGGCGCAATCGCTGGGGATTCAGATGATCTGCATTACGGGGGGCAGCCCGTACTACAACCCCCACCTGATGCGCCCGGCCCTGTTTCCGCCCTCCGACGGCTACCTGCCGCCCGAAGACCCGCTGCTGGGCGTAAAACGGCAAATCGACGTGACTCACGAACTGAAAAAGGCGTTTCCAGAGCTGGTCATTATCGGATCGGGGTACTCATACCTGCAGGAATGGCTGCCCAACGTGGCTCAGTACGTGCTGCGCGAGGGCATGGCCGACAGTGTGGGCTTCGGCCGGATGGTGTTGTCGTACCCCACTATGCCCGCCGATATGCTGGCCGGGCAGGCGTTGACGCGCAACCTGATTTGCCGCACCTTCTCCGACTGCACCACCGCTCCTCGAAACGGGCTTATTTCGGGTTGTTACCCGCTCGATACTCTGTACAAAAAACTTCCCGAAGCCGAACAGCTCAAAGAACTCAAGTTTTAAGGAGTGAACGAGTGCGCCCTTTCACCTTTTCGCTCTTTCACCAAAAGTACCCTGCCATAAGTGAATGAACCCTGTAAAATGTACAATGAACAATTGCATTACCTGCTGACAATCAACCATCTCATTGTACATTTTACATTATTCATTTAATTCTGTCTGACTCATGACACCTAAAAAAGTCGCTTTTATTACCGGAAGCAGCCGGGGCATTGGCTTAGGCATTGCCGAACATCTGGCCCGGAAAGGATTCGACCTGGCCATCAACGGGGTGCGCGAGGAGTCGGCCGTGACGGAGGTGCTGAATCAGTTACGGACACTCGGAACCGAGGTGATTTACTGCCGGGGCAGCGTGGCCGACGCCGACGCCCGACGCCAAATGCTCAGGCAAATTGAGGCCCACTTTGGCCAGTTGAATCTGTTGGTAAACAATGCGGGGATTGCCCCCAGGGTTCGGGCCGACATTCTTGAAGCAAGTGAAGAGAGTTTCGATGAAGTGCTGACGGTGAACCTGAAAGGCCCCTACTTTCTGACTCAGGCCGTGGCCAACTGGATGATTACCCAGAAAGAAGCGAACCCCGATTTTGAGGGGAGCATCATCACGGTATCGTCTATTTCGGCCACGGTAGCCTCCGTAAACCGGGGCGACTACTGCCTGTCGAAAGCCGGCTTGAGCATGGCAACGCAGTTGTTCGCGGCCCGGCTCGGTGCGTTCGGGATTCCGGTGTACGAAGTGCGGCCGGGCATTATCAAAACCGACATGACGGCAGGCGTCACCGACAAATACGACAAGCTAATTGCCGACGGTCTGACCATACAACCCCGTTGGGGCTTACCCGACGATGTAGGCCGGGCCGTAGCAGCCATTGCCGAGGGTGGGTTCCCCTACTCCACCGGTCAGGTGTTTATGGTCGATGGTGGCCTGACACTCGCCCGGCTGTAAATGGGTTCATAGTTTTGGGTTTATTGTTTCTGGTTTATTCTGATTGCTTATTTTAGGTTAGTGGAGTCGGCTACCGGCCCTCATAACCAACTCTTTACCTTATCTTTAATTTCCTATAAACCTTACCTATTTTTCTCATGCAAGACTCCTCTGTTTCCCGGCGGAAGTTTATCCAGACTACCGCCCTCGGAACGGCCGCGCTGGGACTTCCCACGCTTATTCCGAGTAGCGCCTTCGGGGCCAACGACCGCCTGCGGGTGGCCGTTATCGGTATCAACGGCCGTGGTCAGGACCACATCTCCGGTTTCTCTAAACTGGAAAACGTAGAAGTTGCCACGCTTTGCGACGTCGACAATGTGGTGCTGCAAAAGTCGGCCACCGAGTTCGAAACCAAGTACAAGCGCAAGGTCAAAACCGAGCAGGACCTCCGGCGGGTGTACGAAGACAAAGACATCGACGCGGTGAGTATTGCCACGCCCAACCACTGGCACGCACTGGCTACCATATGGGCCTGTCAGGCCGGCAAAGATGTGTACGTGGAGAAACCCGCCTGCCATAACCTGTTTGAAGGTCGTAAGCTGGTGGAAGCAGCCAACAAATACAACCGGATTGTGCAGCATGGCGTGCAGTTACGCAGCTCGGTAGCCATTCAGGAGGCTATTAAACACCTGCGCGACGGCCTCATTGGCAAGGTGTACATGGCTCGCGGTACGGTGTACAAATGGCGGCCCGACATCGGCAACCTGGGCAACTCACCGGTACCCGACGGCCTCAACTGGGACTTGTGGCAGGGACCGGCCCAAACCCGCCCTTTCAGCAAAAACTACGTGCATTACAACTGGCACTGGTTTTGGGACTACGGCAACGGAGACATTGGTAATCAGGGTATTCACGAAACAGATCTTTGCATGTGGGGGCTCGACGTGGGGCTGCCCGAGGTCATTACATCTGCAGGGGGTAAGTTTCTCTGGAACGATTGCAAAGAAACCCCCGAAGTGCTCACCTCTACGTACCACTATCCCAAGCAGGGTAAAGTGATTCAGTTTGAGGTACGCCCCTGGATGACCAACAAAGAAGACGGCGTAGAAGTCGGTAATATCTTCTACGGCGACAAAGGCTACATGGTTATCAACGGCTATGCGGATTACAAAACGTATTTGGGGCGCAACCGCGAGCCCGGCCCCGCCCGCAATGCCGGTGGCGACCACTACAAGAATTTTGTGGATGCCGTGCGGGCGCGTGACAAAAAACTGCTCAACGGCCCCATCGAAACGGGGCATCTGGCGTCGTCGCTGGCGCACCTCGGCAACATTTCGTACCGGCTCGGGCGCACGCTGCACTTCGACCCGCAAAAGGAAGTGTTTGTGAACGACAAGGAAGCCAACGCCATGCTCACCCGCAAGTACCGGGCGCCGTACCTGGTTCCCACAACGGTGTAATTTGGTAAGATGCACCAACAAAAAGATGACATCTCTCTAAACGAGATGTCATCTTTAGAACACCCCAGGTGGTGCCAGCTTGAAAAGATGATGCACCAACGAAAAAGATGACATCTCTCCAAACGAGATGTCATCTTTGGAACACAAATGCCAGTATCCATCTCGACAGGAGATCAGGCATCGCTCTAAACGAGATGTCAGTTCTAAAGACGGCATCATTCTCGCTTTTTTTGAGCGTGAACCTTTATTTTTACCCTACAGCAGCTCCTTCGGGAGCTGTTGTTTATTTAGCCTGTTCTTCATCAAACCCATGCGCATACCGTACTTTGCCTACCGACTCGGGTTTTTACTTCCGACCCTGATTCTTCTCCTCAGCAGCTACTCCGTTCCTGCTCAATCGTTTAACCAGACCGACATCAACCGTTGGCAACAACGGGCCAAAGGCGTCACCATCACCCGCGATACGTGGGGAGTACCCCACATTTACGGTAAAACCGATGCCGACGTCGTGTTTGGCCTCATGTACACGCAGTGTGAAGATGATTTTGCGCGGGTCGAAGAGAACTACATCACCTCCATTGGCCGATTGGCCGAGGTAGAAGGCGAATCGGCGCTGTACCACGACCTCCGGGCCCGGTTGTTTATGGACACGACCCAAGCCATTGCGGTGTATAAAAAAAGCCCGGCCTGGATGAAACAACTGCTCGACGCTTTTGCCGATGGCACCAACTATTACCTCTACACCCACCCCGAAGCAAAACCCCGGCTAATCCGCCGGTTTCAGCCCTGGATGCCCCTGATGTTCAGCGAGGGAAGTATCGGCGGCAACATCAGCGTGGTGCCCATCGACCGGATCAAGGCGTTTTATGAGGGAACTCCTAAAACCTCGTGGGTGCCCCGCGAAGATTACTACGAGCGCGAATCCATCGGCTCCAACGGGTTTGCCGTGGCCCCATCGAAAAGTGCCACCAAAAACGCTCTCCTGCTCATCAACCCGCACACATCGTTCTACTTCCGGTCGGAGGTGCACATGGTGAGTGAGGCCGGTCTCAACGCATACGGGGCCGTAACGTGGGGTCAGTTCTTTATCTATCAGGGCTTCAACGAAAACTGCGGCTGGATGCACACCTCCAGCTATGCCGATTCGATGGACGAATACCTCGAAACAGTCCAGAAGAAAAACGGAAAACTATACTACCAGCACGGCGGCAAGCCCAAACCGGTTCGGACACAGACCGTGCGGCTACCCTACAAATCGGGCAATGGCGTGCAGTACAAGGACTTCACGATGTATTTCACACACCACGGCCCTATAGCCGGCCAACAGGGCGACAAATGGATTGCCGTGGCCATGATGAATACCCCGCTCAACGCGCTTTCGCAATCGTACCTGCGCACCAAAGCAAAAGACTACGCGAGCTACCAGGAGGTAATGAAACTGAACGGTAATGCCTCAAACAACACCGTGTTTGCCGACCGCACCGGCACCATTGCGTACTGGCACGGCAACTTTATGCCCCGTCGGGATACGCAATTTGACTGGAACAAACCCGTTGACGGCAGCAACCCGGCCACCGACTGGAAAGGACTACACCCCATTACGGAGCTGGTACAGGTGCGTAACCCGGCATCGGGCTGGATTCAGAACTGCAACGCTACGCCCTTCACGGTATCGGGGCCGAGTAGCCCCGTCAAGGCTAATTTCCCCGCTTACATGGCCCCTGATGCCGAAAACTACCGCGGTATCAACGCGGTACGGGTGTTGAGCCAAAAATCGATCTTTACGCTCGATACGCTGATTGCGGCTGCCAACGACCCCCATCTGGCGGCTTTCGACGATTTACTGCCTCCCCTGCTGGTGGCTTATGGGTCAGTTTCGAGCGACCCCAAATACAACGGAAAAGACCTGGCCGAAGCCATCAATATCCTCCGAACATGGGACCGGGGCTACGGTGTTGGGTCAGTTGGGCAAACCCTGGCGATTTATTGGGGGGAAAAAATTGGGCGACTGGCGCGCACCCGGGCCTCGGCCGACACCCGATTCGACAACCTCGGCCTGAGCGATTTTATCCTAAAAAACACCTCAGAAGCGGAAAAAGTAACCGCTCTCACCGAGGTCCTGAGCGACCTGAGCCGTCAGTTTGGCACCTGGCGTATGCCCTGGGGTGAGGTAAACCGCTACCAACGACTGACGGGCAAAATCAACGAAACCTACGACGACCAGAAACCAAGCTTGCCGGTTGGCTTTACCTCGTCGGCCTGGGGCTCGCTGGCGGCATACGGTGCCCGCAGCTACCCCGGCACCCAAAAACGCTACGGCAACGTGGGCAACAGCTTTGTGGCCGTGGTTGAGTTTGGCGAGCGGGTCAAGGCCCGGTCGGTGGTGACGGGTGGGCAAAGCAGCCGCCCCGGCGACAAGCACTTTACCGATCAGGCAGCGCTGTACTGCGAAGGCAAGTTTAAAGACGTCTTGTTCTACCCCGAAGACGTACAGAAACACGTCGAGAAAACCTATCATCCCGGCGAGCGGTAATCGCCAGACGCGGGGTCTAAACGAGACACCGGCCCGCCTACTCGAACAGGGTGTTCGGTAAGGCGGGCCGGTGTCTCGTTTTAGGGTCGGTGAGTTAGCTTACCAACCCGGATTTTGCTTCAGGTTCCGGGGAGCGCGGTTAAGCTCAGCCTGCGGAATAGGGAATCGGTACATTTTCTCGGAGAAAATCCGGTTTTCTACCTGAAAACGGATGTACGTCAGCGTGGTGCCGTTGCGCACAATCCGCATCCCCGTTACGGGCCGGTTGAACAACTGCTCACCTTTGCGCCACCGCCGAACATCGTAGAACCGGTGGTCTTCAAAGCAAAGCTCCACCTGCCGTTCCTTCTGGATCCGCTCGCGCATCTGGTCTTTGGTAAGACCCGCTGGTAAGGCTGGCATACCCACCCGCGACCGAATCTGGTTCACGGCCGTATACACATCGGCCACCGGCCCCTGTGCTTCGTTGAGAGCCTCGGCATAGTTCAGCAGCACTTCGGCATACCGGAAAATAACCCACGGCCGCCGGACGTTGATGGCCGTACCTACCCCCCAAAACGCCGACTCGCTCATGAATTTACGCATGTAATAGCCCGTTTTGGTGTTGTTCACGTTGGTCGGCACATTATCGCGGCCACCTTCAAAAATCTCCACCGGACGACCTTTGAACGACGCGCCGTTCACGATAATGAACAGACCCAACCGGGGGTCGCGGTCGTTGTACGGGTTGGCCGGGTTGTAGCCCGACGTAGGGTCGGTGATGGGCTTGCCAGTCGACCGTACATCAAACGCATCGACGAGTTCCTGGGTCGGGTTAGTGCGCCCGCGGGCTCCATCGTACCCTACGGGCGCATTGTTCAGCTCCAGCGTGTTGTTGTTGTCGGTCTGGCTCGCAAAAATTACCTCGTTGTTATACGCCAGCGAGCCGTAGTTCCAGAGGTTTGGCAACTGGGCCTGCGTCAGCAGCGAGTGTTTGTTGAGCACCATCACGGCCCGGGCTGCATCAGCCGCCTGTTGCCACCGGGCCACATCACCGGTGGGGTTGTTGAGCGGACTGGCCGCGTACAACAGCGTGCGGGCTTTCAGGGCCAAAGCGGCCGTTTGGCTCACCCGCCCTTTGTCGCCAGCTGCCTGATCGACCAGACCACCCGGCGCTACCATCACCGCGGCCGAATCGCAATCGCGGACAATATGTGCCACCACCTCTTCGACCGTATTGCGGGGCAGGTCCAGATTATCGGCCAGGGTGTACGACCGGGTTGCCAGTACAATAGGCCCGTACCGACGCATCAGCTCAAAGTGGAACATGGCCCGCAGGAAGAAAGCCTCGCCCCGCAACCGTGGAATATCCGAGGCCGGATTAATGGCACTCTCCCCTGCTTTTTCGAGAAAAATATTAGCCCGGCGCAGATAATCGTACATGTTGGCGTACTGATCGTCGTTGGTCCGTAGCGAGCCCCAGGTATCGTTATTGAAAATATTGATGTTGGAGCTCAGGTTTGAGTTTACGGCTTCGTCGGTGGCTTGCGAAAACATGGAGCCGTTACCGTCGAGGTTGTACCGGTTAAACGTCCCGAAATACACGTTGCTCAGAAAGCCGCGCGCATTACGGTCCGAACTCCAGATTTCGGTTTCGTCCCGAATATTTCCGTCCGTAAAATCAAAGCTCAGAAAGTCGTCTTTGCAGGCTACCAGCGTGCTGAGCATGCCTACCGAGAAGAGAATGGATACTATTTTTTTCATGGTCAAAGGCTTAAAACGACGTACGGATACCGGCATAAAACGTTTTTACGTACGGGTAGGTACTCCCTCGTCCGGCACCCGGCAGTTCGGGGTCGATGTCGAGTTTGAGCTTGTCGAACGAAATGAGGTTGAAGCCCCCGACGTACACCCGCGCATTTTTCATACGGTAGCGCGACAGCAGGCCCTTGGGCAGCGTAGCCCCCAGCTCCACGTTCTTGAGCCGTACATAATCGCCCGGCACGAGCCAGAAATCCGAAGCCGAGGTGTTGTTGGCCCGGTCTGAAATGCCCAGACGTGGGTACAGGGCTGTAGCGGCCGTTTCGGGCGTCCAGCGGTTGAGGCTCTCCTGGTTGAAGTTAAACGGCCCTGAGTTTACAATCCCCTGAATATCAATGGTACGACCAGCTACCCCCTGAAAATGCACCAGCATATCGAAAATACCGTAGCGGGCCACCGTACCGAAACCAAAGTACGACTTAGGCCGGTCGCGCTCGTCGATCCGAACCCGGTCGAGGTTGTCCACAATGCCGTCGGGTGTGCCGTTTACCCCGCCAATGTCCTTGTACTTGATGTCGCCCGGCACCACCCGACCCGACAGCACCTGCCGGGGGCTGGCGTCGATTTCGGCCTGACTCTGGAAAATGCCGTCGGACACAAACACAAACCGGCTGCCTACAATCCGGCCCACCGTGCTCTGGTAGCCGGGTAAACCTGCCTGCCCGTTTTCGGCCAGTACGCGGTCGTCGGTGATGGTAGCATTCCCGTACAGCGACAGCGACAGCCGACCCAGCTGCTTCTCGTAGTTCAGGGTCAGGTCAACACCTTTACTTTCCACCTCGCCCTCATTCACAACCAGCGTTTTACCCAGCACGCTCGGGATGGCCGAGGGCGTCAGGATACCGCGACGGTTGTTGATGAAATAATCGACCGAGCCCGTGATGGCGTGGTTGAACAGGTGGAAATCTACGCCCGCGTTGAGCGTGGTGAGGGTTTCCCAGGTAATGTTGGGGTTCGCAATCGACACCTCGTTGGCCGATGTGGTAGCTGAGAAACCCGTTCCGAACGTGTAGCCCCCTCCACCCGTGTTGCGGGCAAAGAACTGCTCGAATGGGAACCGGCTGCCGCCAATGTCGCTGCTCCCCGCCTGCCCGTACGACGCACGCAGCTTGAGGTAACTCAGCAGCTTGTTCGGTTTCAGGAACGACTCGTCGGACACGACCCAGCCCGCCGAAACGGCCGGAAAGAAGCCGTACCGCTTGTCGGGCGGGAAGTTTTCGGAGCCGGAGTAGCCGCCCACAAACCCGAAATAGTAGCGATCTTTAAACGAGTAGTCGAGCCGCGACGACAGGCCCTGCCCCCGGAAATCGAGCTGCGAAGGCGTGTAGCTCACGTTGCGTTGGGCCTTCAGCGAAGCCTTTACCGAGTGCTGCCCAAACCGGCGGTCGTAGTCGAAACCGGCCCAGGCTTCGTTGCGCTGAGCGGTGCCGCCAAACGCTGCCGAGCGGTAGCTGAGGGGGGTCTGGTTGCGGAAAATAACCGGGTTAGCCCCCGTTGCATCGATCACCTGATAGTCGCGGTTCAAGCCCGACGAGTAAGTACCCTGAATGTCGTAGTTGAAATTGATATTTGCCGACAGACCCGGCACCCAGAAGTCGAGTTTCTCGCGCACGTCGATGGTCGCCATCAGCACCCGCGTCACGAAACTCGTAAAGCCCCGGTCGCGCAGAATCCCGAGCGGGTTGTTCTGAAACTGAGCGCTACCGCCGTACGAGCCGTCGCGGTTCTGAATCGGAAACGCGTTGGGCGGAGTATTGTACAGCAAGCTCAGCAACGTACCGGCTTCCTGACTACCGGGCTGCCGCTGATTTTCGGAGCGGCCCGCCACGTTGAGCCCCACGGTCAGGTTCTTGTTCACGTCGAAATCAACGTTACCCCGGAAGTTGAACCGGTTAAAGCCCATGTTGGCGTTGAAGTCGTCGGTTTTCGCGTTTTTAAACAGACCGTCCTGATTGAAATAACTCAGCAAGGCAAAATACCGGACCCCGTTGCTCCCTCCATCGGCCGAGAGCACATACCGCTGCGTGGCCGACTGCTTGTTCAGAAACGACTCACCGTAGTTGTTGTCGGGAAACCGAAACAAATCCGAGCCAGTCTTGTACGCGTTCAGCGTGGCTTCGTCGTAAATCGGCTGGCTACCGTCGTTCACGAGGGCTTCGTTGTAGAGCCGCCCGAAATCGTAGGAGTTAAGCGGCCGAATCATTTTTTCGGGAACCTGAATCCCGCCCTGCACATCAAACTGAAGGTTCGAGCGGGTGGCGCTGCCCTTGCGGGTGGTTACGAGCACCACGCCGTTGCCGTAGCGCAGGCCGTACCAGGCGAGCGAGGCCGCATCTTTGAGTACCGTAATACTCTCCACCTCGTTGATATCGATGTCGTTGAACGGCCGCAGTACCCCGTCTACCAGCGCCCGCAGCGAGTTGGGTCCGAAGGTAGAGGCTCCCCGCCCGAAAAAGTTGGCCCCATCGGCGCCGGGTGCCGAGCCCGACTGCTGCACGTACAGGCCCGCCAGCCGACCGGCCAGCGTAGCGTTGGCGGTGGCTACCGGAATCTGCGGCAGGTTGCGGGTGCTAAACGTGCCAATAGCCATGTTGACCTCGCGCTTCTTGCGGGTGCCAAACGGAATCGGAACAATGTCGTCGTCGCCAGCTTCGGTCAGAGCTGCGGGCAGTTCAACCCGAAAAGCGGTGCCGTCGCCCACGGTTTTGGTCTGGGCCAGATACCCCTTTTTCTGGATGACGAGCACATCGCCCAGGGCCGCGTTGATCGCAAAGCGCCCTTCGGCATCGGTAACAGTTTGGGCGCGCACCTCCTGCACAGCCACCACTGCCCCCGGTAGCGGCTTGCCATCGGAGCCGGTAACTACGCCCGAAAAGCTCCCCGACAGGGTTGCTTTGCTTTGGGCCAATACGCCGGTGCTACTGAGCAATAACAGCCCCAGAAGCGGATTTATAAATGTTTTCATCGGAAACGATTGCGTGAATAGGTCTTTACCAGCCCGGATTTTGTTTCAGAATGCCGTTGCTCTTGAAAATCTCGTTGCGGGGAATTGGGTACCGGTGCATGTGGTCTTCAAACACCCGCTGGTAGGTTCCCGGCATCGGAATCACGGTATATTTGAAGGTCGTGGCCGTCAGGCGCTCTACATCCATACCGGTAATGGTTTTGGGGATGATCTCGACGCCTTTTTTCCAGCGCAGAATGTCCCACCACCGAAACTCCTCGAAGGCCAGTTCAACGGCCCGCTCGTTATGGATTCGGGCCCGCATCTGATCTTTGGTGAGACCCACCGGAAGGTCGGGCATACCGGCCCGCTTCCGAATCTGGTTCACGGCCGCGTACACATCGGCCACCGGCCCCTGTGCCTCGTTGAGAGCCTCGGCATAGTTCAGCAGCACTTCGCCGTACCGGAAAAACACAAAGTTCAGAATCGCCGATGCGCCCCCGGTACCACCCCGCACCGATTCCGGCCACAGTTTCTTCACGTAGTAGCGGGTACGGGTGTAGCTGTTGGAAGCGGGCTGATAATCAACCCCGAACGTAACCGGACTGGTTGCGTTGTTGACCCACATGGCCACTTTCCGGTTCTGCCACGTCTGGTCGTTGTAGATGACGTTGGCGTAGAAACGGGGGTCCCGACCGGTGTAGGGGTCCTGCGGCTTGTAGCCCGACGTGGGGTCGGTGATGGGCTTGCCGTTGGCCATTTCGTACAGGTCAACGTGGTTCTGGGTCGGGTTGAGCTGCCCCTGCGCGCCCCCGAACGACGGCGGAATGATAAAGTCGCCGAGGAAGCTACCATTGCCCGAACGCGGTCCCCGCACCTTAATCATGATGTACTCGGGCGACGAAGCCTGGTTCAGAATGGTGCCGTACTGACCATGCAGCGAGTAGCGGCCCATGTCCATAATCGACTTGGCGGCATCGGCCGCTTTTTGCCACTTGGCCGCGTTGTTCGTCGGGTTGTTGAGCGGGCTGGCATCCATCAGCAGCAACCGGGCACGCAAGGCCTTCACGGCCCCCACGGTGGCCCGGCCCCCGTTGCCCGTGCCCCAATCGGTAGCCGGCGTGTAGAACGTCCCCCAACTCTCAGACGACAGAATGGCTTCGGCGGCATCGAGGTCTTTCAGGATAAACGCCAGCGTTTCGTCGTAGGTGTTGCGGGGCAGGTCGAAGTTATCGGTCTGGGCGAGCGGCTTATCGAGCAGAATCACCCCGCCGAAGCGCTTAATCAGTTCGAAGTAGAAAAATGCCCGCAGAAACAGTTGCTGGGCCTTAATGAGCGGGCCGTTCTGGGCTTCGGTCCACTTCACCTTGTCTACATTGGCCAGCATCACGTTGGCGTTGCGGATGCCCTGATACATACGCGTGTACACCGACACCACGTCGGTTGAAGAGCCATCCAGAAACTTGCCCTGGTTCATGGTCAGTACGCCATGTCCCGTGTTGGGTTCGGCAAAAATGGCCTCATCCGTAAACTGACCGGTGGTGCCTTTATAGGCCTGCAACACGCTCAGGCGGCCAAAATCGTCGATCAGGTAATTGTAGGTGTTATCGGCAAAGCGGGTGGCCAGCACCGGGTCGGCAAACACGTCGTCCTGCGTGATGGCCACACCGGGGTCTCGCTGCAAAAAGTCTTCTTTGCAGGCCCCCAAACTCAGCCCAAGGCAAATCAGTGCGGTATAATGAAGGTATTTCATGAGTCGTCAGAATTGGATGTTTACACCGAGGTTAAACGTCCGGCTTACGGGGATGGCATTGTTCGGACCCGCGAAGAACGAGCCGGCAACGGTGCCGTTCTGGTTGTTTTCGGGGTCGAGGCCCACAAACTTGGTCCAGGTAAACAGGTTCTGGCCTGTTACGTAAATCCGCAGGGTTTCCATGTTCAGGCGCTTGGCAAAAGCGGCCGGTACGGCGTAGCTCACCTCCACGTTGCGGAGTTTGAGGTAGCTGGCGTCCTGCATCAGATAATCGTTGAACGAGTAGCTGGGTGCAGCCGTCGAGCGGGGCCGAATAGCGGGCCAGGTAGCGTTCTGAGCGTTTTCGGGTGTCCAGCGGTTCAGCATGGCCGAGTAGTAGTTACCGCCCGCAAAAAACACGTTGGAGTTCACCTTGGTCACCCCCTGAAACAGGGCCGATACGGTAAAACCCTTGTAACCAAAGTTGGGCTCGATACCGAACACGTTCTGGGGCACGTCGGCGTAGCCAATGGGTGCCCGGTCCTGATCGTCGATAATGCCGTCTTCGTTCAGGTCAGCGAATTTGAAATCGCCCGGAATCACGGCCCCGTTGACCCGGCTCTGCGGGCTGTTGGCGATGTCTTCGAGGCTCTGGTAAAAGCCGATTACTTTGTACCCCCGGAACTGTCCGATAGCCTGGCCCGTGTTTTTCTGGTTTTCGGGCAGATTGATGGGTTCATCGGTGCGCACAATCCGGTTTTTGGCGTGGGTGTACTGCACGTTGATGCCGTACCGGAAATTACCCTTGGCGTCTTTGAAGCTGGTTTCGAACTCGTAACCCGCGTTGTAGTTCTCGCCGTAGTTGCTCGACGGCAGCGATTCGCCGTAGATCACCAAAGCCGAGTTGTTACGGGCGAGCAGAATGTCGTACCGCTTTTCGTCGAAAATATCAGCCGTGATCGAGAGCCGGTTGCGCAAGAAGGCCGCTTCGACCCCGAAGTTGCGCTTGATCGACTTCTCCCAGGTCACGTCGGGGTTGCCCGAGCGGCTGTGCCATACCACCGGGTAAAGTACGTTGGCACTCGCCGTACCGAAACGCACGCGCCGGTTCGGAATGGAGTTGGCGCTGGCGTCGGGGTCACTGCCGCCGTTCGAGTATTCGTCGAGGTAGATAAAGCGGGTGCCGCCCACGTTACCATATCCGATCAGGCCGTATGAACCACGCAGCTTGAGGTAGTCGATCCACTTAGCCCCTTTCAAAAACGACTCTTCGCTCACGGTCCAGCCGGCCGAGATAGCCGGGAACAAGCCGTATCGCTCGGCTTTTGGGTAGTTTTCAGAGCCGTTGTACGATCCGTTCAGCTCGACAAAATACTTGCTGGCATAGTTGTAGGTGGCCCGCAACACCAGACCTTCGTTGGCAAACGGAGCCTGTGCGCCCTCGGCACCGCGCAACTCGCGCTGCGCCACCGCTACCCCCGACACGTTGTGCTTCCCAAACGACCGGGCGTAGTTGAGCGCCAGCTGGAGGTTGGTTTTGATGTAGCCGTAGTTCTGAGAGGTTACGCCACCGAGCGGATCTTCGAACGAGTTCCGAGCCAGCACCAGCGTGCCCGTGGCCCGATCGACGTTATAGGCCGCGTAGGCACCCGTTTGGCCCCGCACCCCGGCAATGTAGGCATCGTACCCGAAGGTGGCTTTGAAACCAAGCCCCTTGGTGATGAAATCGAGTTTCTGATCGAGCACAAACACGCTTTCAATAGCGTTGTTGCGGTAATCGGCGTACCCGTTCCGCCTCATCACGGCGTAGGGATTGAAGGTATTTACACCCGCCCGCCCGAAGTCTTCAATATGGTTAAGGGTATTGTCGAGCCGCCGGTCTTCGGGCGTTTTCGGGTTGGTGTATTCGGGATAGAACGGAATCATCCAGGCCGGGATGGCGTACATCCGGGTAAGCAGGTACTCCGGTCCACTCTCGAACCGCTGCCGCAAATCGCCCTGACCCGAGTTGGCTACAAACGAGTAGCGTCCTTCCAGACGGCCACCCAAACGCAGGCTCAACGTGGTAGTTTTTGTCAGGTTCAGGTCGAGGTTGGAGCGGAAGTTGTAGCGGGTGTACGAGGGGTTGGTTTTGTAGCCCGACGGCGTATCAAAATCCTTAAACCCGCCATCTTCAAACAGATAGCCCATGGATACGAAGTACTTGATCGCTTTGGAGCCTCCGGTAAAGTTCAGGTTGTGCTGCGTACGGAACCAGTACGGGCGCGTAACGGCTTTGAACCAGTTGGTATTGGGGTACAACAGACGATCGCCGGTGCCTTCCTTGAAAATGCGGAGGTCTTCGGCCGTAAACACTTTCTGGAAACTGGGCGGCACCAACCCGTATTTGATCAGGTTTTCTTCGCCTTCGTTGTGGAGCATGGCACTCTCGTAGGCGTCCAGAAATTCAGGCACCTGCGTAAAGTTAACCCGGCCCACGTTGCCCGAGTACGATACCCGTGGCTTACCAGTTTTACCCGTTTTGGTGGTCACGATAATAACCCCATTGGCCCCTTTGATACCAAACAGGGCGGTCGATGAGGCATCTTTGAGCACCGAAATCGACTCGATCTCGTTCGGGTCAATATCGCCGAAACTTTGGCGTTCCACCCCGTCCACGATAATCAGAGCCGCCGAGTTGGTCGAAGCCCGGCCCCGGATGGTGATGTTGGCCCCGTTGATACCCGGCCGACCGCTGATCTGCTGGGCAAACAGGCCCGGCACGCGCCCCACGAGTGCGTTCGAGGCATCGGTTACGGGCGCTTTCACGATTTCATCTCCTCCAATGCTGCTGATGGCGGCCGTTTGTTCGCTTTTTTTCTGCGTACCGTACCCCACCACGACCACCTCTTCGAGCGACTTTTCGTCGGTTTGCAACACCACGTTCACGGCGGTTTTGTTGCCGATCGTCACTTCTTTTGTCAGGTAGCCAACGTAACTAAAAACCAGCTCATTCACGTTATCGGGCACACTTACCCGGTACTGACCTTCCACGTTGGTGGTGGCCCCGCGTTGCAGGCCCTTCACCACCACCGTTACACCGGGTAGCCGTTCGCCTTTCTCGTCGGTTACGGTACCCGTCACGATACGCTCAGCCGGCGCCACCGACTCGTTCAGCGCCTGCCCATTGTCGGGGGTTGGCTGGGGTGCCGGGGGCTGGGTTGTAATGAGTACCTGCCCGCTCAGCACCTGATAGTTTAGGCCAACGGGCTTTAGCAGGGTTTCGAGGGCCACCGCCAACCGCTGATTGGTGAGCGAGAGGCTTACCCGCCGGTTGGCCGGCACGGTATTGGGGCTGTACACAATTCGGACTTCGGTCAGGCGTTCGAGCTCTTTGAGCGCCGTTTTCATCGGTACGGCCTGCACATTGATGGTCACGGGCCGTTGCAGCAAATCCTGACCGCCGGGTTCGCGGCCATACGCAACGGCCGTGAGCAGAGTCAGCAGACACAGGGACAAACTCAACGTCAGTATCCTGCCCAGCAGGCCCGGTCGAGTGGGGTAGAAAAACATCATAGATTGGCAGAAGGGATTATGTGGTAAAACGGTTTGACTGACATTGTAAATGAGTGAATTAGCGAATGCGTGATTGGGTGAATGGGCATAGACAGTCTATCTCAGTATGGATTACAGCCGGGGCCGCTGATCTGAATTCGGGTACCAACCACCTCGTAACTGGCGTTGATAGCCCGGCAAACGAGTTCGAGCTGGGTAAAGAAAGGCTGACCGCTGATGTCGCCCGTAAACCGGCAGTTTTCGAGCAGGTTGTCGGCCGCCGTGATCTGGATACCATATTGGTCTGCAAAGGCTTTGAGCACATCGGGCAGCGGGCTTTCGTCAAACCCAAACCGGATCTCGGCCGGGGCTCCTCCCTCCACCTTGAGCGGTTCGGGCCGGGCCACCAGGCCGGTATCCCACTGGCTTTTGTCGGTGTAAAACGTAACCTGCTGATTGGGCGTCAGTACCACCCCCTGGCCGTCGGGAATGGCTCCGGTTTCGGCCACCGACCCACCCGTCGACCGCGACACCCACACCCGCCCCGTACGAACCGACACATCGACGGCCGAGGTATTGGCGGGGGCATTCACCCAGAAACTCGTGCCCAATACCCGCGTCACAACGGCACCGGTGTAGACCAGAAACGGCCGTTTTTCGTCGCGCTTCACGCAGAAGAACGCCCGGCCGGTGAGCCATACCTCGCGTTTGGTACCCGCTTCGGGAGCCGTAAAATGCAGTTGGCTACCGGGTTCGAGCTGTACGGTACTGCCGTCGTCGAGCGTGATTTTCTGGCTTTTTCGGGTGGTGTTGCGCCATTCATCGGTACCATCGGCTTTGGGTACGACCAATTCGGTCAGAGCCGGTAAGGCCTCGCGCACAGTCAGGTCGCGGTTGTCGAGGTAATACGACAGGGCAGCCCCCATCCCGACTACCACCACCGTAGCCGCTACGGCCCAACGGCTCAGCCGCGGCCACCGCCGGGCCTCTATGGTTGAGGGATGCCGAATCAGTTCGGGGCCATCGGCAAAGGCCAGGGCAGGTTCGAGTTCGGCAACGGCTTCGGCCATATGCATACGCCGTTCGATACGTTGCCAGAGGTATTGCTGAAGGGCAAATCGCTCATCGGGGGTCAGGCGGGGCTCTACATCGGCCCGGAGCCGGTCGTACCACCGCTCGATCAAGTCGACCTCATCGGGAGAGCACTCCTGCTGGCCATATCGGCGTAGCAAATGGATAAAATCATCTACAGACATGAGGGCGAAGGGAGATAGGTAGTTGCCCGATATGTCGTTTGAAAGGGGGGTAAACCCTAAATGATTGTAAGAATTCCCGGAAAGTTTACAACTGCAAACGTTTGTGGCGAAAAACTTCTTTAAAAAATGGTATCTATTTTTAGCCGCCCTCCCAGCCTTTACTCAAATTGAAAGGCAAAGTACATACACGCCTTGCCTCCTGTATTCTGAATAGCATGGGGCACATTGGCCTCCAGAAAGAGCAAGTCGCCCACCGAAACGGGGTACAAGGTGCCGTCGATGCTTTCCTGCGCCGAGTTGTCGATCATCAGAATAATTTCGGCTGCCCGGTGCGTATGGGGAGGGTGGCTCCACAAGCCCGGACGCAGCGTGGTTACGTGCATTTCGAATCGTTTGCTCATGGCCGTAGCCCGGTCGAACATCCGTCGGATGCCTCCTTTGTCATGCGGCTGAAAGGCCACCTCTTTCCAGTCGACACTAAACGACCCACCGGCCCGGCGGCCTCGCTCGGCATCGGCCGGGGCTTCAGACTGGTACCGCATCACGTAATACGTGGCCGGCACATCGCCCCGGTTGGCAAAACCGTGCTCGTCGCCGGGCATAATCAGGGCGATACTGCCGGGGCCGAGTACGGTGGTACTGCCCATAATGGTCACGGTCAGCTCGCCCTGCTTTACAATGATTAGCTCCTCGTCGTCGTGCCGGTGAGCCGGGTGCGGGGCCTGCTTCGGGGCGAGCGTGGTCGCATGAATTTTCAGGTGTCGGAAGTCCGTAGTGCGGCCTTCCAGCAAGGTTCGTTGCTCTGTATACGGCTTGCGGGTCACGGGGGCTTCGTTCCAGCCGTAACGCCCCGACGGTATGGGTTGGGCACCGGCAAGCAGGGCGGTACATACAAGCAGGATGAGCCCCAACAAGCTGGCTCGCATACGGAACATGGGCATACAGAAACGGTTTAAAACAGGAAACGACGCACGCTCTACGACCACTCCCGAAGCAGATAACCAAGCAGAGGCAGCGGGTAGTGCAGCATGGTCAGATTTTGCCGCAGGGTTTTGAGGGCTTTATTGAGGTGGTATTCAACGGCTTTCTCCGACAGGTCGAGCGATTGGGCAATGGACGGAATCGACTGGTCTTCGTACCGGCTCAGCCGAAAAATCTGCCCTGTTTTTTCGGGCATCTTCTGTAACTCGTCTTCAATCAACGCAATCAGGTCCTGATAATTCAGAAGCTCTTCGGTAGCGGTGTCGGCCTGCCCCATCTGTTGTTGCTGGTACAGTTGAAACCGCTCGCGCTGCACCTGCCGCCGGATGTGATCGACAACAGCATAGCGCAGGGCCGTAAACAGGTAAGCCTCCACCTGCTGTACGGCAAGGGTAGCCCGCCCCTGCCACAGATCGACAAAGAGATCCTGCACCAACTCCTCGGCCACTTCGTGGGAGTTGGTTTTCTGCAAGGCCACCCGGTACAGGCCGTACCAGTATCGCTCATACAATTCGGCCAACGCCAACCTGTCGTGATTAGTGAGGGCAGTCAGCAACTGGCCATTGTCCCATTGGCTATAGGTGGAGGCAGGCTTACGTGTCGACATGAAGGCTGGATATAGAAGGTTTGCAGTTGGCAGTTATGGCGGCTGGCGTGAAGTGCTTAGCTAGGCATTGCTCTGCAGTTGAAGGTCAGAAATAGCCCGTTGAACCCCTAAGCTACCTAATAATTACAGATTTTAAAGAAATCGTGCCATTTCACAACTGACACTTAAATCCAAATCAGATCATTTTATACTGATGCAGTAACCCACATTATAAACGTGTACACTTGCACTTACCTCTACTTGCTTTTTTTATGAGTAAGAGAGGGCATTTGTTTCTCTTTGCTCAGGGATTCTCTCCACAACGAATGAAGCAGTTTTTACTTCTCGCCTGTTTACTCATGGCCTTCGTGGCCGGGGCGCAGTCGCTCCCAACAACGGGCTCCCCACAGAGTAACCTCACGGTAAATGGCAGCGTAATTGACTCGGTCAGCCGCAAACCTGTCGAATTTGCCACGGTCGCCCTGCTTGGGCCTACCGATGGCCCACCCATTGCCGGGGATGTAACCGACGCGTCGGGCCGCTTTTCGTTTGCCAACATTACGCCCGGCCGCTACCGGGTACGGATTACATTTATTGGCTACGAAGATCGTACCCTCGATCCGGTGTCGGTCAACCCGTCGGCTACGGTGCTCGACCTGCCCCCGCTCCTGCTGCGCACCACAAGCCGCACCCTGGGTGAAGTGACTGTGACGGCCCAACGCGACCTAATCGAAGACAAGGAAGACCGGGTGGTGTACAACGCGGGCAGCGACCCCTCCAACGCGGGTGGCACGGCCATCGACGTGATGAAAAAAGTGCCCATGTTGAGCGTCGACCCCGACGGTAGCATTCAGCTCAAAGGCAGTTCGAGCATTAAGGTGCTGATTAACAACAAGCCGTCGAGTATTATGGCCCGCAGCATTGCCGAAGCCCTGCAGATGATTCCGGCGGAGGCCATCAAATCTGTGGAAGTAATTACGGCCCCCTCGGCCAAGTACGATGCCGAAGGTACGGCCGGGATTATCAACATCATCACCAAAAACCGCTTGCAGGGTCTGGTGGGTGGCCTCAACGGAACTACTGGCAATCGGTCGCACAATGTGGGGGGCAATATTAACCTTAAGCAGGGCAAAGTGGGGCTTACGGCCTACGGGGGTGGCAACCTGAACCTGAACGACGGCGGCTCGGCCTCGGTCCGTAAAAGCCTGCTGGCCAACCAGTCGGTGAGCGAACTACGCCAGAACAACACCTACCGCAACGAAAACCGATCGGTATTTGGGTCGTTTAATTTTGACTACGAACTCGACTCTACTAATCAGCTTGGTTTCGACGGAAGCCTGTCGGCCGGGTCGCGGGTGGGCACGTCGGTACGCGACACCCGGTACGAGGGGTTGCAGGCCCGGCAGCCGTTTCGGCGCTACAGCGATAATAGTGGCGAAAACCTGAATTACGACTTCAATTTTAACTACACCCGCTTGTTCAAACGGCCTGAGCAGGACCTTACATTCCTGGCCCAACTGAACAACAGCGACAACGACAGCCGCTACGCCCTCGATCAGTATATGTTGCCGGAAAATCAGTTCATCAACTACCGGGAACGCAACACCAACCTGAATCAGACAAGCGAATTTACCCTTCAGACCGACTACACGCACCCGTTCAAAAAGGGCCGTAAAACGCTTGAAGTAGGTGTGAAAAGCATCCGGCGGAACGTACAGAGCGATTTCCAGCTTCAGAACGCCACCGACAGCACGGGCTTTCGGGACGACCCGCGCCGGGCCAATCAGTTCGATTATCGGCAGTGGGTAACGGCGGCTTACACCTCGTTTCGGATCACAACCTCCAAGCGCTGGACGTACACGCTCGGCGGGCGGTACGAGTACACGGCGATCGACGCCAACTTTGTGTCGAGCCAAACCACCTTTACCGATCAGTACCCGGTGTTGCTGCCCAACGTGGCTATTTCGAAGCGGATGCCCAACAATCAGCGGCTCCGGCTGAGCTACAACCAGCGGATTCAGCGGCCTAACATCGTGTTTCTGAACCCGTTTATCAATTCCAACGACCCCAAAAACCTGTCGTTTGGTAATCCCTACCTCGACCCCGAACGGGCCCACTCGGCCGAGCTGACCTACAGCATTTACACCAAAAAGGGGCTTTCGATCAATACGACCCTGTTTGGCCGGATGACCAACAACGCCATCGAACGGGTCACAACGGTCGATACGGCCAATGTGTCGTTCAGTACGTACCAGAACATCGCCAAAAATTCGACGTACGGGCTCAACCTGTTTGCCGCCGGCCGACCGGCCAAAAACTGGCAGCTCAACGGCACTGTCAACCTGAACTACAACCTCTTGAACAGCGCGGCCCTGAACATTCAGAACCGCAACTGGAGCTACCGGCTCTCGATGAACAGCAACCTGTCGTTACGGGCCAACTACAGCCTACAGGCGCAGGCTTCGTACCAGTCGGCCCGGATTCAATTGCAGGGGCAATCGGGTGGGTTTTATAACTACGGGGTATCGGCCCGGAAAGAGTTCAAACAGTACAAAGTGGTGCTGACGGTCAACGCCGAAAACTTCCTGAGCCGCTACAACACGATTACCAACCAGTTTAGAACCACCACATTCCTGACCGACGCAAGCAGCTACAACGCGTTCCGCAACGTACGTGTAACGGCCAACTGGCGTTTCGGGCGCATGAACGCCAACAAAACCACCCGCACTAAAAAACGCATTGCGAATGATGATGGGAAGTCGGCGGATTAGAGGGAAAGGGAGGAAAGGAGCAAAGGAGGAAAGGAGCAAAGGGTAAGCCTCCTTCATTGAGCCGTCTACTGTCTATAGGGTTGTTTAATTCTTAGCCCTTAACTCCAACTCTTAAGTGAGCAAGCAGAATTAAGTTAGACTTTGCTTTGTCATCCCGACGACAGGACCGGGCCGCCCTTTAGGTTTGTGGGCTGGTAATATTCCAAGAATTGGTCTTTTGCCAGTAGTCAACCAGAGTGGGGTAACCTAACGGGTCGCCAAGGAGAAAGACCTATGCTCCGATTCAGGACCCCACTCTGTTAGACCTGCTTAGGCTCGGATAGAAAAACGGGTTCGCGGCCCATTACAAGGGTTTGAGCATTGGCAAGTCTGGTTGATCAACTCATCAAAACTAATCAGTTTTATGGACTTTTCTCACTACGTCGGCATCGACATTGCTAAGGCTACATTAGATTGGGCCGTCTACAGCCAGCAAGGATCTTTACTCCACATTCACACGCCAAATACGATGGCCGGCATTAAGAAAGCCCTTCGCCAATTGAAAACAATACCGGGATGGGATATGACTCGTGTTGTATTTTGCATGGAGCACACAGGCATATATAATGCACATGTCCTGGAGTTTCTTCATAAATTACACTTACCAATCTGGTTAGAAAGCAGTCTTCAAATTAAGCAGGCGGGTGGGATGCAACGTGGTAAAAATGATACTGTCGACGCCTTCCGAATAGCCGAGTACGCTTACCGATTCCGAGACCAGATCCGCTTATGGACGCCCCCTCGCCCTGTCATCCAGCAGTTAGCGTTCCTTAGTGCCGCTCGTCAGCGCCTTATTCAAGCATACAATTTATTGGCGGGACCGTTGAGCGAGCAGGATTCGTTTATTAATCCTGTTTTACAAAAACAGCTTTTGCGCAGCTCGCGTAAATCACTGATCGCTCTTAAGGATGAACAAAAGGCTATTGAGCAACAGATTGATCAACTTATCAAGGCCGACAGCCGACTCAAAGAGCTGTTTGAATGGATTGTTTCAGTACCAGGTATTGGCTCGACAACGGCCACCGAGATTCTTGTTGTTACGAACGAAATGACCACGATCACCGATCCAAAGCAGATGGCCTGTCATGCAGGAGTAGCTCCTTTCGAATACCGATCAGGGACTAGTATCCGAGGCAAGACCAGGGTAAGTCATCAAGCCAGGAAACGCTTGAAAGCTCTATTTCATTTAGGCGCTATGTCATGCATTCGAAAAGAAGGCGAACTGCAAACGTATTACCACCGGAAAGTAGGCGAAGGCAAGAACAAAATGCTGGTACTAAATGCTATCAGAAACAAACTCATTCACCGAGTGTACGCAGTAGTCCGTCGGGGAGAGAAATATGACAAAACTTATGCCCCTACGCTTGCATAGATCATAGAAATCGGAGCGGGGATCTTACAGTCAGTCAATTAGAAAGATTCCTCCTTCGTCGGAATGACAAAAATGTTGAGCGTAATTCTGCTCTAATACTTAAGTGAATAAACAATGTAAAATGAACAATGAATTATTGGATTACCTACTGATAACCAGGCATTTCATTATACATTTCCACACTATTAATTATACATTCTACACTGTTCATTATACATTTAACCCTTCCCCCCATTTATAAACGCCCCAATCTGCTCAATGCTTAGAATATGGTCGACGGGCGTGTGCAGGATGGCCTGATTGGGCATGTACCCCACCTGTGCGGTGTCGGGGCGCTGCGCGACCAGAATACCCCCGGCCTGCTTAATGGCCCGGAATCCCTCGGTACCGTCGGCATTGGCCCCCGACAGAATAATGCCTACTACAGCAGGGCCGTACACATCGGCGGCTGACTCAAAAGTGACATCGATAGACGGTCGGCTGTAATTGATTTTTTCGGAGTCATCGAGCGAAAACGTACCGTCGTGCTCAAACAGCAAATGATAGTCGGCCGGGGCCAGGTAGATATGACCGGGCTGCACGAGGTCTTTATCGTCTACTTCGTGTACGGGTAGGCTCGTGCGGAGGGCAAGCACCGCCGAAAGTGCCGAATCCGCCGTATTTTTACGGTGCACCACAATCACAATAGCAGCACCAGTCAAGGGCACCTGCACCATCGGCAACACACTCAGCAACACGTCAATACTCCCCGTTGACCCACCAATAACGACCAGTTTTTCTGGCCGGCCTACCCCATTTTCCGCCATATCTTCTCGGTTCCTATCTGTTTGTATTTCGGCTCTATGTTCGAGAATTTCAGGGTTTCTTTAGACCCCAGCGCCAGGTAGCTCAAAGGCCCCAGGCTCTCATCGAACAGATTCAATACCCGGTTTTGCAAAGGCTTGTCGAAGTAAATCAGCACGTTACGACACATAATCAGGTCGAACTCATTGAACGAGCGGTCGGATACCAGATTGTGGGTTGAGAATACCATGCGCTCGGCCAGCTCTTCGTTGAATTTAACGTGCCCGTACTGCGCGGTGTAATACGTCGAAAAGTCGCGGGTTCCGCCCGAAAGCAGGTAGTTTTCGGAGTATTGCTTCATGGGGCTCATCATGAAAATCCCCTTCCGCGCCGACTCCAGCACGTCGGGGTTCAGGTCGGTGGCGTAGAGCAGGGTTTTGTGAAGCAGGTTGGCTTCTTTGAGCAGAATCGCCATCGAAAATACCTCCTCGCCCGTGGAACAGCCCGCGTGCCAGATGCGCACAAACGGCTTAGCCAGCAGCGACGGAATCACGCTCGTGCGCAGCGTCCGGTAAAACAGGGGGTCGCGGAACATCTCCGTTACGTTGACGGTCAGCTCCTGCACAAATCGCTTGATATACTCACCATCTGACCGAACCCGGTACCGCAACTCGGCAAAACTCGGGAACTTGTCGAGCGACACCAGCCGGTTGATCCGTCGCTTGAGCGAGGCCCGGCTGTAATGAGTAAAGTCGTACCCGTACAGCTCCTGCAAATCGGCCAGTAAAAGATCAACTTCGTATTCGGCAATCATGCTTCTGTTTCTAAAACGTTGAGTCCGCCAAATGAGCAAGCCGGGTGGCCAGCTTACCGGTTTCATTCAGCCCACATTCAGTTAATCGGCCAATAGCTGCAACAGCCGATCCACGTCGATCGGTTTCGCGATGTAATCGGTGGCACCGGCCCGCAGGCATTTTTCCCGGTCGCCCACCATAGCCTGCGCCGTAACGGCAATAATAGGCGTTTGAGCCCGATTGGGCAGGTTTTTGATACGCGGAATAGCCTCGTACCCGTCCATATCGGGCATCATCATATCGATCAGAACCGCATCGATCACCTCATCCGTTCGAAGAATATCAAGGGCATCCTGCGCATTCAGGCACGAGAGGCAATCAAACGATTTGGCACGCAGTGTGGCTTTCAGCGCGAAAATATTGCGGGCATCATCGTCGATGATCAGGACTCGTTTTTTTGACATAAGCTCGTGCTTCAAAATTGATTACCCCTATTTCTCAGTTTACTGTTTGCTGTTTAGAGTTTACTGTTCATTGTTCACTGTTCACAGCCGGTCGTACAGCCATACCCGCAGGAGTGAAATAAGCTGATCGATATCGACGGGCTTGGTGATATAGTCCGAAGCACCGGCCTGAATACATTTTTCGCGGTCGCCGGTCATGGCTTTGGCCGTCACGGCAATCACGGGGAGGTCGCGCCATTGGTAGTGTTCGCGGATGGCACGGGCGGTTTCGTAGCCGTCGAGTTGCGGCATCATCATGTCGAGCAGAACAACCTGAATATCCGGATTCTCTTTTAGTTTTTGCAGAGCCTCTTTGCCATCCAGCGCGGCCACTACGGTCATTTTGTACTGTTCAAGGGCTTTCGAGAGCGAGAAAATATTCCGTACATCGTCATCCACGATCAGCACCGTTTTGCCGTCGAGCACCTGATTAAGTGCCCCCAGTTTTTTGGCCGCCCCCGTGTTGGCCGCGTTGCCGTTGGGCTTATTTTCTTCCACCAGATGCAAAAACAACGACACCTCGTCGAGCATACGCTGGTACGAATGAGCTGTTTTAACAATGATTGAATCGGCGTATTTCTTGATTTTCAGCTCCTCCGACATCGACAGGCTACGGCCCGTAAACACAATAATCGGCAGGTTTTCGAAACTGGGGTCTTTGCGGGCCTCTTCGAGCATTTCGTAGGCTTTGCTATCGGGCACGCCCATGTCCAGAATCACACAGTCGACCTCCTTGCGCTTGAGCGCGTCGACGCCCTCCGGTATGTTGCTTTTCAGTTCCGAGCTGATGTCGAACGTTTCGAGGAAGTAGGCCAACGCTTTGGCGTGCTTGGGGTTATCTTCCACGATGAGCACTTTTTTGTGTTTCCGGTTGAGCACATATTCAATCTTGCCCAGCACGTCCTGCATCTGATCGAAGGCCATCGGCTTATCCACAAAATCAATGGCCCCTTTGAGCAGACTTTCTTTCCGGAGTTTGTGCGACGACATCATGTGCACCGGAATCGGGCGGGTTTGCGGATTTGCCTTAAGGGCATCCATCACCTCCCAACCGCTCATAATGGGCAGCTGAATATCGAGTAAAATGCCTAAGGGCTTAAACGTAGCCGCCAACTGGAGGCCTTCGTCGCCCCGCACCGACACAATCACCTTGTACCCTTTTTTACGGGCGTAATCCTGCAATGACCGGGCAAAGGCCACGTCGTCTTCGATAATCAGGAGCGTTTTATCGCCCGCCTGAATCGTATTACGGTCGTCGGGAATCGCTTCGGGAATGACCGTGCTGATGAACTGGTTTTCGGGCCGGGCGGGTACCGGGCTGGGCGATGTGACCGCCGAGGGCGTGGGCGCCGGGGTTAAAGCCGGTGTAGGTAGCGCGGGTTCAGGTTCGGGCGTAGCTACCGGGTCAATGGGCAACCGGACTGTAAATGCACTCCCCTTATCGAGTTCACTTTTGAGACTTATTTCGCCCCCGAGGAGTTTGGCCAGTTCGCGGCTGATGGACAGGCCGAGGCCGGTGCCGCCGTATTTGCGTTTGGTAGAACCATCGGCCTGCTGGAAAGCCTCAAACACCAGCGGCTGCTTTTCGGGTGCAATGCCAATGCCCGTATCGCGAACGGTGTAACACAACCGGGTTGGGTCTTGTGCATCGCGCGAAATGGCGAGCGAAACACTGCCCTGCGCTGTAAATTTGAGGGCGTTCGAGAGCAGGTTTTTCAGAATCTGCCCCAACCGCATTTTGTCGGTTTGGAGCGTCTTGGGCACGTCGGGGGCCACCTCAATACTAAACGCCAGCCCTTTTTCTTTCGCCATCAGACCAAACAGGGCGTTCAGTTCCTCTACCACATCGCCCACGGCCACGGTCTGGTAGTCGAGTTTCATTTGCCCCGCTTCAATCTTCGACAGGTCTAGGATCTCGTCGATCAGGCCCAGCAACCCATTGCCCGACGACTGAATTACCTTGGCGTACTCAATCTGGTCGTCGTTGAGATTTTCGTCGATATTTTCGGCCAGTAAGCGGCTGAGCAAGAGAATAGAGTTAAGCGGTGTCCGTAACTCGTGCGACATATTGGCCAGAAACTCCGATTTATAGCGGGTAGCCACCTCCAGTTCGTCGGCTTTTTTCTGAATCTCACTGTTCCGTTCTTCGAGCAGCGTACCGCGCTCTTCCAGTTCGGTATTGGTTTGCTGCAACTCCTCCTGCTGTACGCGCAGTTCCTCTTCCGAGGCCTGTAGTTTCTGCGCCTGTAGCTCCAGCTCGGCATTGAGGTTTTCCAGCTCTTCCTGCTGGGCCTGCAACTCCTCCGACTGGGCCTGGGTTTCTTCCAGAAAATTCTGAAGCCGGATGTAATCAAGGGCCGCATTGAAGCCAATGGCAATAGGCTCGCGGTTGGTTTCCACAAAATCGACATCGACCGGGCGGGCCTGATGCAGCATCCCCAACTCAATCACCCCGATGCAATCGGAGCCGTACAGAAGCGGGGTAATCAGGAGCGACGCAGGCACGGCATCGCCGAGCGACGAGGCCACGCGGCTGTAATCGGGCGGCACCGCGTCGATCCGTTTCGTTTTCTTGTCCAGAATCACCTGTCCGAGCAACCCTTCGCCGGGTACCACCACCTCCGGGGCCTGCCCGGCGGCATAGCTACCCACCAGTCGGAAACGCCCATCGCGGTCGCTCAGGTACACCGTACCCATAGGCGCATTCAGGTACTCGGCCAGGGTTTTGACCAGATTATTCCCGAGCTTCTTCACCTCTTTCTCGCCCCGCATGGCGTCGCTCACCAGTACCGCCCCTTCCTGCAACCAGTTGCGCCGGTTCAGGTCGGTAAAGGTCTGCTCGAGCGCGGCCGTCATCTGGTTAAGCGCTTTAGCAATACGGCCCAGCTCATCGTCCTGCTCATCCGTGCTGCGTGCCGCGTAGTCGCCCCCGGCAATTTGCTCGGTGAGGTCCTCCATCACAGCAATCCGGCGGTTGGTTTCGATGTATTTGGCTTCGGCTTCTTCCTGCTGCGCCATCCGAATGTCCATATCCCGCTTGATGCGGAAGTAGGCAAAGGCCGTAATGAGCATGGAGATAAGGGCCGCAATAACCAGCAAAAAGGGCGTGTACCGAATGTACAGCTGCTGGGCTTCCGTGCGAGCTTGCAACTGTTTGTTCTCGTCGGCTTTCAGCTGGTTGACCACCTTCCGCAAATCGTCCATGATCAGTTTGCCCCGGGTCATTTCGGTATGCCGCCGGGCTGTATCGCGCCCGAACCCATCGGCCCGCTGCGTCAGGTTCAGTACCCGGCGCATCTGTTCGTATCGGGCCACATACAACCGCTTTATTTCGAGCAGATTCTGTTGTTGCGCCTTGTTGTCGGTAGTAAGTTGCTGGAGCTGGTCATAGCTATTTTCGACTTTTTCGTAGCTCCCGTTATAAATCTCCAGAAATACCGGATCGAGCGTGATGAGGTAGCCCCGCTGCCCGGTTTCGCCGTCTTTGATGTACGAGATCACGTTCTCGGCCTCAATCAGCACCCGGTTAGTGTGGTTTACCAGCTCCGAGTTTTCAATCAGCTTCTGAATACTGTAAAACGAAGCCGTCAGGCTGACGAGCAGGAGCAGCGTCGACACGGTAAAAACGGCCTGCAACTGTCGAATAACCGAGTTTGTGGTAGTGGATGGAGGCATACAAATGGGGTTAAAGCGACTCAGGAGCGGAGGCTATATGGGTCGGTTGAGATTGGTGGATGGGCAAAACCAGAATAAAACGAGCCCCTTCGTTCACGCGGCTACGGGCCGAAATCAACCCGTGGTGCTTATCAATGTTCTTTTTGGCAATAGCCAGCCCGATGCCCGTTCCGTCGTAACTCGACGGGTCGTGCAACCGCTGGAAAATGACAAAAATCCGGTCCAGAAACTTCTCATCGAAACCAATACCGTTGTCCTCGACCGTAATGCGGCAATAGTCGCCGTCGGGTACGGGCGGGCTATCGATGGCTTTCTGGGCTACGCGTTCGGCCCGGATCGTAATCACGGGCGACTGGTCGGGTTTGGCAAATTTGAGGGCGTTACTGATGAGGTTCTGAAACACCTGCCGAATACGCGACGGAATGGTGTCGATAACGGGTAGCTCCATCACGTGAAAAACCGCCTTTTTCCCCTCAATAGCCGTCCCAAAGTCGTGCCGAAGCCCGTCGATCAGCGCGTTGAGATCGGTAGGCTCAAACGGCTCGGGCACCGACAGTTGCGAGTAGGCCAGCAGGTCGTTGATGAGCGTCGACATCCGCGACGATGACCGGATAGACCGTTCAATGTACGAGCGGGCCTCGGGGTTATCGCCCAGAAACCGCTCTTTGATGGTATCGTTGAGCAGCTGCACTTTGCGGAGCGGCTCCTTCAGGTCGTGCGAGATAACCCAGGTAAACTGTTGCAGTTCAAAGTGGGTTTGTTCGAGTTCAGCGTTTTTTTGGCGTAGCTCGTTGGTACGCACGGCCACCTGTTGTTCAAGCAGTTCGGCGGCCTGTTTCTGGGGGTGAATATCGGTGTAGGTCCCAATCCAGCGCGTAGGCTGATCGACCTGCCCAATCGGGATGATTCGGAGCAAGTGGTAGCGGTAATCGCCCGTAGCCAACTCCTTTAGCCGTACCTCCCGGTTAAACTCAAGCCCCTCGGTCAGCGCCCGTTTCCAGTCGACACAGATAGCGTCATCGTCGTGGGTGGTCGGAAACGACTGCGCATCAACCGCGTACCGGAACCAGTGCTGATTCACGTACTCGATCTGCCCATCGCCCGAGATCGTAAACGCCATCTGGGGCAATGACGACAGCATGGCCTGCATCTCCTGCATACGTTCAGTCAGGGCCTCCTGCGCCTGCTTGCGAACCTCCACCTCCCGCCGAAGTTGCTCCTGCGCGGTGCGTAACTCCTGCTGCTGCTCGTACAGCTTTTTGAGTATTCTTACTTTCAGTACCAGAATATCGGGGTCGACCGGCTTGGTCAGATAGTCGATGGCCCCGGCGGTATAGCCTTTCTTGATAAACTTCTTTTCGGTATTGACGGCCGAGAGAAAGATAATCGATGTGTCGCGGGCTTTGCTGAAACCGGCAATGGCATTGGCTACCTCGAAGCCATCCATGTCGGGCATCTGCACATCCAGAATAATAACGGAGTACGCGTTTTTCAACACTTTCCGAAGCGCTTCTTCGCCCGACTCAGCGGTATCGACCGGGAACTGATGCAGCTCCAGAATTCGCTTCAGCGGAAGGATATTCTCGGGTCTGTCATCAACAATAAGAATCATGAAAAGCAGTCATTAAACGTTGAACAGGGGATGATTAGGGAGATTAACGTAAAAACGTCTCCAAACGTTTAGCCAATTTAGGAACGAACCCGCTGGGTATATTTCCGCTAACAACTGAGTGAAGATAAGGAGGTCGGACAAGGAGTGCAAACACCCCAACCAGCCCTAACCGGTTTACCCATCTAAGTAGGGCGGCCTGGTAGCTTCCCTCCAACAGAAATACCCGCCAGGAAGGCCTATTAATCAGTTTTTAACCGATCCGACGCCCCTAAGCCCCCCTGTGCAAAATATTCTTTCAAATTATCTTTACTTTGCTTTACTGTTTTGAGTAACTAGTGATCGCATAGCCTGCCCCGCGTAGTTGCAACGGGCCGACTGTTGTATCCACAACCCGCATTTTGCGCAGCCGCTTGTTTAACGTATGTCTCTGAAAGGCCCCATCATATCGGTTGAAGATGATGAAGATGACCAATATCTGATTGGCGAAACACTTAAAAACTTAGGGGTTCCCAATGAGGTTCGCTTTTTCCCCAACGGCGAAGCGGCTCTGCAATACCTCGAAACCACCACTGAGCAGCCTTTTCTGATTCTCTGCGATATCAATATGCCGTTGATGAACGGCCTTGAACTGCGGCAGCGCATTTTGGCTAACCAGCATCTGGCACAGAAAGCCATTCCGTTTATCTTTCTGACCACGGCCGCTACGCCCCAGATTATCCGAACAGCCTACGATGCCACCGTGCAGGGCTTCTATAAAAAGGCTACCGACTATGCCAGTATGCAGCACCAGCTGAAACTGATTATCGACTACTGGCAACATTGTATGCACCCCACCAACCCCGTATAGGGCTGGTCCGTTCGCGTATCCTTCACGTTATGGAATGAACCTGTATGAAACCGAATCCGCTTACCGCTTCTTACCGATTTCTGGCCGGTGGTGGAAAAATAGGCCTACTCATGCGGTCGGGCGATTGGTCGGCTACCGGGGTAGGCACACCCGATACCTGGCCACTCCCTTTACGGACCACCGTCGGGATGATACTCACGGCCCATGTGCCGATGCTGCTTTGCTGGGGCCCCGACCGGATTGCGTTTTTCAATGATGCCTTTCGGGATCGTCTGGACCCGTCTGGGCAGTTTGACTCCCTCCCCGGCCGCGCCACTGCTCAGGCATGGCCTCACTTCTGGCAGGTAAGCCAACCGCACATTGAAGGCGTATTTGCCCGTAACGAAGGGGCTTTTCTGGACCAATACACCTACCGGGAAGAGTCGACCGACGGAAGCTGGGCGCTGAGTTACAGCCCTATTCGCAACGAGTACGACGAGGTAGCAGGGGTACTGATTACGGCTACCGACGTCCCTACCCCATCTGCTGCAGAACTGACTCCTCAGCCACGACCGACCACATTTGGTTCGGCCCAGATCGGTATCAGTCTTCTGTCGCCAATTCGGGATGCTCAGGGGGCTATTGTTGATTTTGTCTATAACCAAACCAACTGGGCCCCCGAATCCATCCGGGCCGGGTCTGACCTGACAGGCGAACGGTTTCTGGCTATTCACCATTCCCCCGAATTACTGGGCCTTTTTGACGTACTAAAGGAAGTTGCCGAGGTCGGCGTATCGCGCCGATTGGTATTTCGCTACCGGGCTTATGGTATTGAAAGCTGGTACGATACGGCTATTCTTTACCGGAACAACGAACTCATTCTGGTCTTTCATGATGTGACCCAACAGGCCGAAGCCCACCGGCAACTGGAACAGAGTGCCTTGTTTGTGCAGAGTGTCATTGAACAGTCGCCGATAGCCAAAGCCGTATTCATTGGCGACTCCATGGAGATTCAGATCGCCAACGCCCGGATGCTGGCTATACTCGGGCACGATGCGAGCATTATCGGCAAACGACCCGAGGAAGCACTGCCCGAATCTATTCTGGCTTCAACACGAGCCGTTTTGCAACAGGTGTACCAACAAGGGCAACTGTTGCATCAGCGCGAAGTACAGTACGCATACGTCAAAAACGGGGTCACCCGAATTGAGTATCATAACCTGACGTTCCAGCCCCTGCGCGACCCCCAGGGTACCATCTACGGGGTGCTCATGTCGGCCCTCAATGTGACCGATCAGGTACTGACCCGCCAAACCGAACAAGTGGCGCAACAGGCCCTCGCCGAAAGCGAAGAGCGGCTGCGGTTTGCGCTCGAAGCGGCCCAGCTCGGCGTCTGGAACCTCGACCCCGTCACAAACCTCATCAACTGGGACAACCGGAGTAAAGGGTTGTTTGGCATTGCCGACAACCAGCCCTACACCTACGAGCAGGCCGTACAGTTTATCCACCCCGACGACCGGGCGGGCGTTGATGAGGCCGTACATAAAGCTATGGACCCGCAGCACGATGGCACCTACGACATGACCTACCGCACGGTTGGAGCCTCCGACGGTGTGGTCCGCTGGGTTCGGTTTATGGGCCGGGGTTATTTCAACGCATCGGGGCAGGTATATCGGTTTGCGGGGATCGCCCAGAACGTGACTGACCAGATTATGGCCCGCCAGCATATTGAAGAGAGCCAGCGGCAGTTGCTCGACTCGTTTGAACAGGCCCCGGTCGGCATTGCCCTGCTGCATAGCGACCCGCAGCTGACCTTCCGCATGGTCAACCCATTTTACGCCCAGTTGGTAGGGCGCACGCCCGAAGAGCTTGCCGGTAAGCCCCTGCTCGAAGCTTTACCCGAGTTACAGGGACAGGGTTTCGACGAATTGCTGAGAAACGTGATCGAGACGGGCGAAGCCTACGTAGCCCATGAGATGTCGGCGAGGGTGGTTCGAAACGACCGGCTCGAAACCATCTACGTTGACCTAAGCTACCACCCCCAACGTGGTATTCAGGGCGGCACCGATCCGGCCGGGGCTGCCCCAAACGCCGTCACGGGGATTCTGGTGGTGGCTACCGACGTGACCCAGCAGGTAAACGCCCGCCAACGGATCGAAGCAAGCGAACGCCGATTCCGGCAGTTGATCGAAGACGCGCCCGTGGCTATTGCTTTGTATATGGGCCCGGATCTGGTGATCGAGTACTCCAATGAGCGCATGCAGAAGTTATGGGGCAAAGGCGAGTACGTCAACGGCATGTTGCTGCACGAAGCCCTGCCCGAACTCGATGGCCAGCCGTTTATCGAGCTGCTCAACGAGGTGTACCGAACGGGTGTACCCTACCATGCCTCCAAAGACCGGGCCGACCTGGTAGTGGATGGTAAACTGAGCAGCTTCTACTTCAATTTCACGTACGAGCCCCTCCGGGATGAAAACGGCCAGATTTACGCCATTCTGAACGTAGCCACCGATGTATCGGAGCAGGTATTGGCCCAGCAGCAGGTCGAAGCGAGCGAAACCCGGTACCGGGAACTCTCGCTGGAACTGGACGAACGTGTGCAGCAACGCACGCACGAGCTAAATGAGATCAACAAGGAACTGGAGCGATCAAACCGGAACCTGGAGCAGTTTGCCTACGTGGCCTCGCACGATTTACAGGAGCCCCTGCGCAAGATTCAGTCGTTTGGCGACATCCTGAAAAACCAGTACGCCGACCAACTTGGTCCCGGTGCCGACTTTATCAACCGCATGCAGTCGGCCGCCACCCGCATGTCTATTCTGATCAAAGATCTGCTCTTGTTCTCCCGGCTGTCTACCCGTCAGGAGCCAGCCCTCCCCGTCGACCTTAACCGCATAGCCGCCCGGGTGCTGGACGACCTCTCGCTCACGATTGAGGAGACAGGTGCACAGGTTACTATCGGGTCGCTTCCTACGGTGCTGGGCGACGGCTCGCAGCTGGGTCAGTTGTTTCAGAACCTGCTCACCAACGCGATCAAATTCCGGCGGCCCAACACCGCACCGCATATCAACATACGCAGTGAGCGGGTTGCCTTGCGGGATCTGCCCGCCCATCTGAAACCTGCCCGACAGGCCGATTGGTACGAATGCATCCGCGTGACCGACAATGGTATCGGGTTCGAGAATAAGTACACCGACCGTATTTTTCAGGTGTTTCAGCGGCTGCACGGCAAGCACGAGTTTGCCGGAACCGGTATTGGGCTGGCCATTTGCGAAAAAGTGGCCCTAAATCACGGAGGAGCCATCACGGCCCGTAGCCAACCCGGCGAGGGGGCCACATTTTTGGTCTACCTGCCAGCACTTGGCTAAATACAGGAAACCAGTACACTATGCCTAACTCCCGTTAGTTTAAGTGGATATTTTGCACCGGTCGGTTCACCAGCTTCGAGTTATAAATAAGCGCCTGAATCACAAACCCCACAATCAGGGCTAAGGCTACCAGCAACATGGCATTGATAGAACCGCCTGCGGCCTGCCGGTGTACCTGGTCGACGGCTTCGCGGCCCGTGGCGGCCTGAATATGCGCCAGCTCGTGCAGGTTCCGAATACCCCGCCCAAAAATCACGCTGCCTTCGCCGTACAGCAGTTGTACCGCTGCCGCAGCCTGCCCCGATTCGTGCAAACGCAGCACGCGGTGTTCCAACTGGGCGTAGTCGGCCATGCGTTTCTGGAAACCATCCAGTTGCACACCCTCGCCCTCGGCCAGTTTGGTTTTACGAAACTCATCGACCATTTTCTGGCTTTGCGCGTCGTATTGGCTTATTTTCTGACGTACATCGGTCGCCGTCAGGCCCGTCCGGCCCGACAGAAAATCGTCGAGCAGGAGCCGTTTGATGTACAGGTTTTCGCTCAGGTACACAATATCGATGGCGGGTTGCAGCCGATCGACATACACCGACGTTACCGTCTGATCCATATCCTGAATGGCGTGTTTCATGCTGAGCGACGTCAGCACGGTCACAACCATAATCCCGAAGAGCAGTCCGGCAGCTTTTAGCTTTTGTTCAATGATAAACGACCATTTCATGATGCTCCCGCCCGAATACCCCACACCAGCTGGCGAGGGCAGGAATCGCGGTCGGCAGACAGCCAGACCTTTTCGCGGGGAAAACGACTCCCGAGGTTTGCACTCCTCTACCCGACAGATAAACGGACAAAAGATCTCTATCCATCGACGGCGAAAGCGGGTAAAGCCTGCGCCATGTTACGGGTAAATTAACAAAAGTTACCCGCAAAACGCAACTTTCGGGAGGCCCATTATCTGGGTACTCTCTTCGTGCATGACGTCACTAACGGTTGTAGTATACGCGAAGTATCTTTATGGCGCTGTTAAAGAGATGACCGCCGGGCGGCTCCGATCTTTCCAAACAAGATCGGGGCCGCCCGGCGGTCATCTCTAAGTCTCAAGGCAACCAGCATGTAAAGCAAGATTGTCGAATTACCGGCTAGCTACTTATCGACCAGAATCCGCACCAGGTCCTGAATTTCGTGGCCTTCGTGCCAAAAGCGAGCCAGGGTGTACACGGTACCGTCGGGTCCCACGGCAATGGAGTTCACGTACGTCGGTCGCGAACCGTCGGGGTAAAAAATAGGGCCGTGATCGCGGTAGGTTCGGGTAGGCAGATGGTACGTGACCAGATGCAGGTTTTCGAGCCCTTTGGCCGCACCTTTGGCAATCTGATCGACGCCCTTCACCCGTTTGCCGTTTTCGTAAATAGGCCCGCCCGTGAGGTAATAGATGGTTTCGCCATCGGGGCCGGGCCCAAAACCCAGGTAGCCATAACTAAACTGATCGAACATACCGCTCCGGCGCGAGGGCACCGACGTGAGCCGCTCCACCAGCTCAATGCGGGGTTCTTTCGGATCGAACCGGAACAAATACCCCGAATTGCCGTGAATGCCGTAGGCCACCTGTTCGGGGGTGTACCAGAAAATCTTGCGCCAGTTGTAGCCCATGCTACCCGGCCGGGTGGGGTCGTACTGCCCGAAGTAATCGAGCCGCAAATCGACCTCCGCTACCGGTTTGAGGGCATCGGCACCGGGCGTGTAGCTCAGAATTTCGCCCTCGGCCGTGGAAAGATACACCGTTCCGTCGCGTGGGTCGACAAGCATACTCCGGCACAGCACCCGGTAATCCGTTCCGGGGGTACCAGCCTCGCCCTGTGCCGATACCGGACCGAGGTTTTTCAGGATTCTGGTGGCAGGGTCGTACCAGACAAAGTAGCCCACGGGCCACGTAATGCCGTAGATATGCCCCCGCTCGCGGTCGAGAGTCATGGTCAGAATTCCCTCGCCGTGGGGCGCAGTAGCCAGCTTCTCGAACTGCCCCGTTTGCAAATCGAACGATATGAAATGGCCGCCGGGGTAAAGTGACAGCCCATCGGGCGCATTGACAGGCAGGCGCTCCATCCCGTCAATCATTTCGTAGTACCCAATATGGGTAGCGAAATAGAGCTTACCCTCGCGCTCGTAAAACCGAACGTGGCTTTTGCCCTGCGCAATAGCCCGCGCCCCGCCTTCACCACAAATTTCGGTCAGGTCGGCCAGGCATTCAGCGGTAGCGGTCGCCGGATTGTAGCGATACAGTTTGCCCCCATCCGTGGGCGACTCTGAGCAGAGCACGTAATAAATGTTGCCGTCGCTCGCGGCCGTGATCGCGTTGTAGGTATCATGAGCGAGCGGGAAGCCCGAATAATGCGGAATAGCAAGTAAAGACATGATGGATAGATACGGGAATGAAAACTTACTTCGGGGCGACTTTGCTCAGGCCGAGGGGGCTAGCCAATCGGTCAACCTCGGTCAGAATCTGCGCCTGTAGCCCGGTGGTCCAGGTGCTCGGCAGGCCATACACCATCTGTGAGGAGTCGCCTTCGTAGCCACCTTCTTTCAAAATGGTTTCCGACGGAATGTACCCCATAACGTCGTTGCTATACGCGAGCACAAAGGCATCCGGTCCGAACCGTTTTTTGATTTCCAGCGCGTACTCAATCACCAGCTCCCCCCCGAAACTAAACAGAGCCTGACCGCCCACGTTCCAGACCTGCACCGGATACGGGTAACTGCGGATAAACTGGGCACCCGCCTTTTTTTCGGCCAGCATCCGGGTAGCCCAGCGCTGCATGTAGGTGTCTTTGTGGGTGGTGAGCCTAGTCAGGTCGGCATCCGACAATATGGGGTTCAGTTTCAGGTCGACCTCGGCGTAGGCGGTACCCAGTTGAGCGGGCAGCGAACGCATAGGCTCGTCGAGCACCCGCTCCACAGCCACCGCCATCTCGCGGCCATACTGCCGGGCCAGCGGAATAGTTCGGCGGGGCAAGGGGTTCTGATCGCCGGCGGCTCCCTGAAAAAACAGGGCTGTAGCACCCGGATAGGCCTTTTCGAGTTCGATCTGGGCAAAGCCCGGCCAATCGCCCGAAAGCTGATACAGGTCGAGCACCGTCGGGTGGCAGGCATATCCAAACGCTACGGCTTTGAGCCCCCCCCGCCGGTTCAGCACCTTCAGCACAGGCACGGCATAGTCGTTGGGGCCCCGCAGTTCGGTCTGTTCGCGGAGCGAGGCTTCCTTATTGTTGCGCCGGTTCACCTGAAACCGGGTCACGCCGTTCTGGCTAAACAACTCGGCGGGTTCGAGGTCGGCCAGGGCTTTGGTGACCAGTTGCACCATCTGCTCTTCGAGCCAGCGGGTATAGGTATCAATCGTGGCCTGTTCGGGCGGCCCAACGGGGTAAATATCCTGCAAGGCTTTGCCCAGCACCGGCCCGGAGTGCGTATGCGAACTATTCAGAATCACGTCGGCTTTGGCCAGCCCAAGCGATTGTTGCAACCGCTGCCGAATCCGGTCCGACAGGGGCTTCGGGAAACCCAGCAGATCGGTAGTGACCAGCACGGCCCGCTTGCCGTTGGCGTCTTGCAGGGCCAGGGCCTTCGCCCAGAGGTCGTGCAGTTTTCCGTCGGATGCGTGCGTACGCGAGGCATAGCCACCCTGCCAGATAGCCCCCTGCGGAGTAATCACAGCACGGGCCACGCCCGCTTTCCAGCCCTGCGCTTTGGCCCCAATCGTAAGCAGGCAAGCCACCAACAAACCGGCAATAGGTTGTATCAGCCTCATTTTTGCGCCCTCAGTTTGTCGGCCTGTGTGTACACTTTCTCAATAGCCCGGGCAATATCATCCATATCCTGCCGCGTACCGAGCAGCATGTTTTGCGTCAGCCAAACGGCCTCTTCGTTACAGATGCGGTCGTTTTGGGGGCATTGATTCCGGTCGAGATACCCCTTGAAATCGAGCATCTCTTTCGGGTACATTTTCTGGTAGTTCTTCGATTGGAAGGTATCTTCCAGATAGGGCATCTTGTTCAGGGGCGCGTACCCTTTGAGGCACGGAACCCCCTCGGCCGTGAGGGCTTTGATAAACACCTCGCGCGAGAGGCCCTTGAACTCGTTCTGATGAAACCGGAACGGGAACAGGTGAAACGCAGCCCGCGTCACGTCGGCATACAGCTTATAGGGCACAATCCCGGGAATCTTCTCGATTTTCGCTTTCAAATAAGCCGCGTTTTCGTTGCGGGTGGCCGTTTCGGCATCGAGCCGTTTGAGCAGGGCCAAACCGATGGCCGCCTGATACTCCGTCAGGCGCAACTTGGTGCCCTGAATAAGCGTACCAATGCCAATCACACCAGATACCGTGCCGTAGGGGTTGCCGTAGTTATGGTACGAGAAACACCGATCCATAAAGGCATCGTTGTTACTCACAATGGCCCCACCCTCCCCAATCGCCATATTTTTGGAGTTCTGGAAGCTGAAACAGCCCGCATCGCCGAAGGTACCCACTTTTTGATGGTCGATTTCGGCCATGTGTGCCTGACAGGCATCTTCAATCACCACCAGATTGTGCTTTTTGGCAATGGCCAGCACCTTTTTCATGTCGACGGGCAGACCCAGAATATGCACCGGAATGATGGCGCGGGTGCGGGGGGTGATTTTGGCCTCAATCTTGGCCGGGTCAATCTGAAACGTTTCGGGGTCAATGTCGACAAATACGGGCATAGCACCCGTTGCCAGCACCGGGGCCACCGTACCGATAAAGGTGTAGGCCGGCACCAGCACCTCATCGCCCCCGCGAATGTTGAACTGCGCCAGCGAAGCCACCAGTGCGTTGGTGCCGTTGACCACCGACAGGCACCGCTTCGACCCGACAGTAGCCGCCCATTTGGTTTCAAACTCGGTTACCACATTGGCCCGCGACCACACCCCGCTCCGAATCACCTCAAGCAGCTGCTTTTCGTCGGTTTCGGGTTTCCAGATGGGCCAGGTGGGCCACTCTTTCGCCCGCACGGGTTTACCACCGAGCAAAGCAAGTGGCTCGGCCACAGAGTGCGAGAACGGACCTACGGGCGCGGGGGCCGGGGCTGCCTGCGTGAGTAATGAGGGCGTCAGGGCCACGCCGAGGCCCGTCAGCGAATGGCGTTTGATGAATTCACGGCGCGAAAAATGGCGATTCTTCATGCGTCATAAAAGGGTTAAGTTGGTTTGGGTGACCGAAGCAGGGAGCGAGTCGGTGCGTTATTTAGCCTTAGCCAGCACACTTTCGAGCGTGACGGGCACGCCCCCCCGACGCTTGCTTTCGTCGGCGGCCTCCATAAAGGCAAAAATCTCGATGGTTTCTTCGGGGGTTACGGGCACTTCGCCCGTATCGAAATAGCGAACAATATCTTTCAGCAGAGGGTCGTAACCGCCGTAGGGCCCCAGCGTGAGGTTACCGGTTTGGGTAAACACTGTGCCGCCGTAATCGTGCTTGCCCGTGCGCGTACCTCTGAATGTACCCACGCGACCGTCGGCCCAGGTACCCACTACAATATCGGTGCCCTCGTTATGGATTCGTATCACCTGCCGGCAACCGGTACCCATTACGGTGTATAACGTTTCGACCCCGTGGATGCCGTACCAGAACAGGTCGGGGTGCGTTTTTTCGAGCACGGCCGGGCTGAACGTGTCGGCCCCTACCACCTTCGACTTGTCGACGGCTTCGATCCCTTTTATATGGCGGAGCGACGAGGCCGAAAAAATAGGGATTTTGTACTGCCGGGCCGCTCCGAAAATAGCCAGCACGTCGGTTAGCGAGGCCGCAATGGGTTTATCAATAAACAATCGTTTGCCCGCCTTCAGCACCTGAAGGGCCTGCTCGCGGTGCAGACGGCCGTCGTTGGTTTCGAGCATCACCACATCAACCTTTTTGAGCAGGGCGTCAATCGAATCCACAATCTCGACGCCTGCTTTCTTCACCTCCTCAGTATAACCCGGAATCCGCTTGGTACTGCTTTCGATGTCGCGGCTCCCGTACGGGTAAGCCGCCACCACCTGATAACCCAAAAAAGCCGGGTCGGGCGTGGGGGCGTTGAGTACCTTGACAAAAGCGGTGCTGTGCGATGTATCGAGGCCAATGATGCCTACCCGTTTGCCGGGGGCAACGGATGCGGTAAAAAGTGAAGTGGGTTCAGACAGGCTCAGCACCACACTGCCCAGGGCAGCCCGCTGCATAAACTGTCGTCGGTTTGGATAAGAAGTAGGCATAAACGATTGAATTCAGTATGTGTTTAGAAGCTATTACAGAAGTGGTTTTACTTTTCGGCGAAAAACACGCGCCCAGAAAACCGGCCCTTCGCTTGTTTATGTGCAAAAAGTAATACTACCTTTATTCCAACACCAAATTTTGTTTACAAAACAAGGCATTTTTTGTTTAAAAAGAAATAAGCATGAAAATCGATTCGCTCGCCAATAAGGTCTATCTGGAGCTCCGGCGAAAGATACTTTCTAACCAGTTGGTATCGGGAACCCGGCTAAAAGAGGATATCTGGGCTAAAAAGCTCGACGTAAATCGGATGGCGGTCCGCGAGGCCCTGACCCGTCTGCTGGGCGAACAGCTAATTGAGTTTGGCGAGAAAGGCGGCTACTTTGTAAAGACACTCACGGCTGCCGATGTCCGCGAGATTCGGGAGTTGCGCGAAATTCTGGAACTGGGTGCTATTCGGCTGGCTATTCAGAAGATTGATGCCGAGGGAATTAAGCAGCTCGAACAGATTTGCAACGACTTTACAGCGATGGTTGAACGGGGGTATTTTGGCGGTGCCTGCGAAGCAGACGTAAAATTTCACGAAACGCTCATTGCCATTGCCGCCAACGACAAGCTAAAGAATATATACGAGCTGAGTAACATTCCGCTGTTCCATCAGAAGCTGGGCAAGACCCAAATTCACATGGACGACTACGAACAAACGGACCAGGAGCACCGGCAAATTGTACAGGCCTTACGCGAGCGCGATCTTAAACTAGCCCAGGAAGCCCTCTCCAAACACCTGATCCGGGGCGAGGTATCGGCCCTCGAACTCGAATAAGGTAAACATATTTTATCTATACCGTAAAAAGGCATTGGGACTCCAATGCCTTTTTTAGTTCTATCTATGGCCAAACCCCATCCCAGAAAAATTTTTTTAACCACTTTTTATTGTTTACAAAATTTACCTTTATTTGTAAACACAAAATCGTAACAACGGTTGGCCATTGCACTGACACCTTTAAACCTAACTTATTTATGGTCTACACTCTCCTGTTCCGCAAAGCCAGGGTTTGCCTTTTGCTGGCCTGTTTATTGACCTCCATTGTGGTGCATGCCCAAACCCAGCTGAAGGGTAAGGTTATCGGCACCGACGACCAGAAGCCCATTGCCGGGGCTACTATTCTTTTGAAAGGCACCACCAACAGCGGCACCGTAACCGACGCCGAGGGTGGATTTACACTCAACGTTCCCGCCAATGCCGTTGTGGTGGTTTCGTACATCGGGTATCTCACCCAGGAAATTACGGTAGGCAACCAGACGTTTCTGGACGTGGCTCTCGCGCCAACCACCACGTCACTGAGCGAGGTAGTGGTGACGGGCTACAACACTGAGCGCAAGAAAGACATCATCGGCTCGGTGTCGATTGTCGACATGAAGGCGCTCAAGTCCGTACCGGCGGGGTCGGCGGTGCAGGCGCTGCAAGGGCAGGCAGCCGGTGTCAACGTGATCAGTTCGGGGGCACCGGGTAGCCCGGCCAACATTTTTATCCGGGGCATTAGCTCATTTGGTAACACCCAGCCACTCGTACTCATCGACGGGATTCAGGGCGAACTGAACGACGTGAGCGCCGACGATATTGAGTCGGTGCAGGTGCTGAAAGATGCCGGTGCTGCCGCCATTTACGGGGTTCGGGGCTCCAACGGGGTATTGGTTGTGACCACCAAAAAGGGGAAGTCGGGGCAGCCTACGCTCTCGTACGATGCCTACTACGGCACCCAGATTCCGCAGCAGGGTAACGTCTGGAACCTGCTCAACTCGCAGGATTTTGCCCGGCTTACCAAAATTGCGTATCCCAATACGGGCCTGTTTCAGAACGGCCTGCCCGACTTTATGTACCGGGGGCGTAGTGCAACCGGGGTAGGCAACGCAGGCACCCCGGCCGTTGACCCCTCGCGCTATAATTTCGACGCCAACAATCCGGCCAACAACTACCTGATTCAGGCCGTCAACAAAACCGGTACCGACTGGTTCCACGAGGTATTTAAGCCCGCGCCCATCACCAACCATAACCTCACCGCCAGCGGGGGCACCGACAAATCGAACTACCTGGTTTCGCTGGGTTATTTCAACCAGCAGGGCACACTCCTGAACACCTACCTCAAACGCTACTCGGCGCGGGTGAACACCCAGTTTAAGGTGCGCAAAAACATCCGGGTAGGCGAAAACCTGTACGTGTTCTACAAGCAGAACCCCGGTTTTGATAACCTCAGCACAGGCAACCCTATTGCCTGGACCTACCGCGCCATGCCGATTATCCCGGTATACGACATTCGGGGCAACTACGGCGGCACGTTTGCCGGGCCAGAACTGGGTAGCTCATCGAACCCGGTGGCCGTGCAGAACAACACGCTCAACAACAAGTCGAACACCTGGAACGTGGTGGGCAATGTGTTTGCCGAAGTCGATTTCCTGAAGTACTTCACGGCCCGCACCAGCATCGGCGGATTCATTGACAATCAGTACTATACCAACTTTACTTTTACGCCGTACAACAACTCAGAGGGCAACACCAACCCCAACTCGTTTGCCGAGTCGGCCCTGTACAACAGCAACACGATGTGGACCAACACCCTCTCGTTTGCCAAAACGCTCGGTCAGCATTCGGTGAAAGTAATTGCCGGTTCGGAGGCCATTCGTAACTACGGCCGGTTCCTGACGGGCTCATCGAGCGGGTTGTTTTCGACTAATTTCGACTACCTGAGCCTCACCAACGGTACCACAAACATCACCAACGGCAGCAGCGCGTACAACAACACCCTGTTTTCGCTGTTTACCCGGCTCGATTACGCCTATGCCGACAAGTACCTCGTGGGGGTAACCGTTCGGCGCGATGGTTCGTCGCGGTTCGGAGCCAACAAGCGGTACGGTGTATTCCCGTCGGTATCGCTCGGCTGGCGCGTCAAAGGCGAGAAGTTCATGGAAGATGTTACCTGGATCGACGACCTCAAACTGCGGGGTAGCTACGGGGTACTGGGGTCGCAGAACAACGTGAGCCCACAGAATGCCTTTACGCTCTTCGGGGGTACGTTCTTCAATGCTTATTACGACATCAGCGGGGCCGGGCGGCTCTCACAGGGATTTGCCCAAACGAGCATTGGCAACCCCAACACGGGCTGGGAAGAAAACATTGTGCAGAACATCGGTCTGGACGCTACGTTCCTCAACAACCGACTCGACCTCTCGCTCGAATACTACAAAAAATCGATCAACGGGCTGCTCTTCAGCGAGCCACTGCCCGCTACGGCCGGTGGCGCTACCCCCCCAACAGTTAACATCGGCGACATTCAGAACAAGGGTTTCGACGCGAACCTGACGTATAGGGGCACCGTAGGCACCGATCTGCGCTACAGCATCGGGGCCAACATTACCACCTACCAGAACACGGTGGTAAATATTCCAGGACCGGGCTATTTCGACGCGGCCAACACCCAAAACCTGGGCAACGTGATTCGGAATCAGGAGGGGCAACCGGTGAGCTCGTTCTTCGGGTACAAAGTGATGGGCCTGTTCAAGAATGAGTCGGAGGTAACCTCGGCCCCCGCGCAGAGTGGGGCCGCACCGGGCCGGTTCCGCTACGCCGACATCAACGGCGACAACAAAATCGACGCCAACGACCGCACTTTCCTCGGCAGCCCCAACCCGGCCTTTACCTACGGCCTGAATCTGGGCCTGACGTACCGCAACTTCGATTTTTCGAGTGTGCTCTACGGCTCACAGGGCAACGAGATTTACAACACCGTGAAGTCGTTTACGCACTTCTTCAGCACCTACGTAGGCGGCAAAAGCAACGATTTGCTCAACGCCTGGTCGCCGGAAAACCCCAACAGCAACATCCCCAAAATCGAGTCGACGGGTTCGTTTAGCTCATCGGGCGTTTCCAACTCCTTCTATGTCGAGAACGGGTCGTTCCTGAAACTGCGTTCGCTGGTGATTGGCTACACCATCAGCCCGGCCCAGCTCCGCAAAATCGGCCTGAACAAACTGCGGGTGTACGCGCAGGGGGCCAACCTGTTCACGCTGACGAAATACACCGGCCTCGACCCCGAAATCAGCGGATTAAGCTCAGCCTTCGGCGTCGATTACGCCAATTATCCGGGCAATCAGAAAAATTTCATCTTCGGTTTGAACCTGTCTTTCTAACCCGCCAAACTCTTTATCGCCATGAAAAAAGCGAAAGCCTTACTCTCCGCAGCAAGCCTGGCCCTTTTGCTCGTTACCACCAACGGCTGTAACAAAGACTACCTCGAAATTGGGCCGCTGGGTACTACCGGCGAGGCCACTCTGGCCAACAAGGCCGGGGTTAATGGTCTGCTCACGGGGGCATACTCGCTGCTCGACGGCTGGGGTGTACCCAACACCACCTACTATTTTGTGGGTGTGAGCAACTGGATTTTCGGGGGTGTCACCTCCGACGACGCCCACACGGGTACGCAGGCATCGGCCCTGCCCCCGATGGAATCGGTCGAGAGCTACAACTACGACCCCTCGCTGGCTCCTTTCAACAACAAATGGGTGGTGCTGTATGCCGGGGTGCAGCGCGCCAACGACGTACTGCGGGTGCTGGCCAAGGTGAACGACCCCTCGCTCTCGGCCGACGAAGCCAAGCAACTCAAAGCCGAGGCTACGTTTCTGCGGGCCGTGTATCACTTTGAGGCTGCCAAGATGTGGGAAAACATTCCGTATCTGGACGAGAACGTGAGCTACTCGAACGGTAACTTCAATGTACCCAACTCGACCTCAGCCTGGCCCAAGATCGAAGCCGACTTTAAGTTTGCCGCCGATAACCTGACGGCCACCAAAACCGAAGTTGGTCGGGCCAACAGCTGGGCTGCCAAGGCGTTTCTGGCCAAGGTGTATATGTTTCAGGACAAATACGCCGAGGCTAAACCGGTGCTCGAAGACATTATTGCCAACGGCGTAACGGCCGCCGGGCAGAAGTACGCGCTAGTGAACTACGCCGATAACTTTAACCCCTCGAAGAAAAACGGCCCTGAGTCGGTATTTGCGGTGCAGATGTCTGTGTCGGAGAACTTCCAGAACGGTAACTACGGCGACGCCCTCAATTTCCCGATGGGTGGCCCGGCTACCTGCTGCGGAGCGTATCAGCCCTCGTTCAGCCTCGTTAATTCGTACAAAACCGACCCAAATACCGGTCTGCCGCTCATCGATACTTTCAACGATTCGGACGTAAAAAACGACCAGAACATTGAAAGCAGTACGCCGTTTACCCCCCACGAAGGTACGCTCGACGCCCGGCTCGACTGGACGGTAGGCCGCCGGGGTATCCCCTACCTCGACTGGGGCAACCACCCCGGCAAGGCCTGGATTCGGGTGCAGTCGGTAGCGGGTCCGTACAGCCCCATCAAGACGGTTTATTACCAGGCACAGGCCGCTACAACCTCGGCTTTCTCGCGCTGGACATCGAACAATTACACCATGATTCGCTTTGCCGACGTGCTGCTCTGGGCCGCCGAAGTAGAGGTTGAAATCGGGAGTCTGGCCAAGGCGCAGGAGTACGTAAACCGGGTGCGGGCACGGGCCGCCAATCCGGCGGGTTGGGTAAAAAAGTACATCAACCCGGCCAACCCGTTGCAGGGTTTCACCAATGAACCGGCTGCCAACTACAAAGTGGGTCTGTACACCAACGAGTTTACGGCCAAAGGCAAGGATTTTGCCCGCGAGGCTGTCCGGTTTGAGCGCAAACTGGAGTTGGCCATGGAGGGACACCGGTTCTTCGACCTACGCCGGTGGGACAACGGTACGGGCTACATGGCCAACGTGCTCAACGCCTATGTAAAACACGAAACGTCGATTCCGGGCTACGACTTCACGTACATGAAAGGGGCCACCTTCAAGAAAGGCAAAACCGAACTTTACCCGATTCCGCAGGCCCAAATCGACCTGAGTGTGGTGAACGGTACGCCCACACTGAAGCAGAATCCGGGGTATTAATTGATCACAACCACCCCCCGGCCCCCTCCTTGAACTAAGGAGGGGGTGGTGAGTAAGTTAAACTTGACTACCAAAGGGGTACTTCTAGTCTCACAGCTTGACTGGTAAGTCTCCCCCTCCTGTTTTTCAGGAGGGGGCCGGGGGGTGGTAAACATTTAAATTGGTAAAGCGAGTCAGTCTACCCCATTTGCAGCAAGTATCAAGGGGTTCCATCAGCACCGGATTACAACTTGTTTGGCAGATGGGGTAACTTAAACGCCCAAACCACCGCTTCTATTCCACCGCTTTCCTTCTGTATGCTTTTTCACGCAGCCCCATACCCTACCCTTAACCAATGTCGCGCCGATAAGGTGGTGCTGTTGCCGCTCGGCGCTATCGAGCAGCACGGCCCCCACCTGTCGGTGTCGACGGATACCGACATTGTGACCCAACTGGCTCAACAGGCCGAAGCCCAACTGCCCGATACGGTCCTGCTCTGCCCTACCCTGCCGGTTGGGTCGAGCCACCACCATCTGGCGTTTGGGGGCACGCTGAGCCTGAGCCCGGAGCTGTACACGCAAGTGGTGATCGACCTGGTGAGCTCGCTGGTTCAGGCCGGTTTCGAACGCATTGTGCTGCTCAACGGGCATGGTGGCAACATTACCCCGGTTCGGCAGGCATTGGCTCTGCTCAGCCACCGCTTCGACCGGACCCATAGCCCCCTTATTGCCCTGGCTACGTACTGGGAGTTGGGCGGTAAAGCGTTTGCGGGCGAGGCACCTATGGAAAGCCCGGCCCTGAGCCATGCCTGTGAGTACGAGACAAGCCTGATGCTCCACCTGTTCCCCGAAAAGGTCTGGATGGACCGGGTCGAACGTGCCCGACGACCGGCCCCTAACGGCTACGTCGGCTGGGAAGACGACGAGCCGTACCGGGGCGTTACGGTGTTCAAACAAACCGAGTTTATCTCCAGCAACGGTAGCAGTGGAGAACCCCAAAAAGGTACCGCCGACAAAGGAAAACACCTGTTCGAAACGGCCCTGAACGCCCTGACCGAGTTTTTGAGTGCCTTTAGCGGATGGAGAAAGAGTGAATTGGTGATAAGTAGTCAGACAGAGTTAAATGTAAAATGAATAGTGTAAAATGGACAATGACATGGCTGATTATCAACAGGTAATACAATTGTTCATTATACATTTTACATGATTCATTCACTTAGTAAAAATTAGTCGAAACCACGCTAGAAACTCGAAACCTAAACCCTTAACCACAAGCCATTAAACATGCAAAAAATCGAAATTCATCACCCCGATAAACAGGTCGATACAGGCGCGTACTCAGCGGGTGTACTCGTTGGCGATCTGCTTTTTGTGAGCGGTCAGGGGTCGCTCAACCTGGCCACGGGCGAGGTGCTCCACGGCACCATTGAAGAAGAAACCCTGCTGACGCTTCAACATGTGCAGAAAATTGTAGAAGCCGCCGGAGGGACAGTCGACGATATTGTGAAATGCACCGTTCACCTCGAAAATATTGCCGACTTCGACCGGTACAACGAGGCTTACAAGCGTTTCTTTCCGGGCATCAAGCCCGCCCGCACCACGGTACAATCTGTGCTGGCCGACGGGATCAAAATTGAAATCGACGCCATTGCGCGTATCCAATCCAAATAACCCAACGCGTGAAAAACCCGCAACAGAACATACCAATTGGCACGGTGGGCCTGGGCCTGATGGGAAGCAGCATTGCCACCTGTTTGCTCGCGGCTGGCCACTCTGTCACCTCATTGGTCAAAGACATCCAACAGGCCGACGAAGCCCGGACCCGAATTCGGGGCTACCTGGAACAGCTACAGGCCGAGGGACTGCTCACCACCGCACCGGAGGCTCTGATTCAACGTATACAGATCACCGACGAGGTGGCCGACCTGCGCGGGCACGAGGTGGTGATTGAGTCGATAATTGAGAGTGTAGCAGAGAAAAAAGAGGTCTACCGACGGCTCGAAACGGTGTTGTCGCCCACAGCTATTATCGGCAGCAACACCTCGGCCATTCCGGTCTCGGTTCTGCAAAGCGGCCTCCAACACCCCGAACGCGTGCTCGGTTTGCACTGGGCCGAACCCGCCCACATCACCCGGTTCATGGAGGTGATTTGCGGTGATGCCACCGACCCGGCTTACGCCCACCGGCTGGTATCCCTGGCCGAAAGCTGGGGAAAAGAGCCGTCGCTGCTGCGGAAAGATATTCGGGGCTTTATCACCAACCGCATCATGTACGCCATGCTGCGCGAAGCGTTTTATCTGGTCGAGAATGGCTACGCAACGGTGGAAGACGTTGACCGGTCGCTGCGCAACGACCTGGGGTACTGGATCACGTTTGCCGGGCCATTCCGGTTCATGGACCTGACGGGTATTCCGGCCTACCTCACCGTCATGAACGACCTGTTTCCCGACCTCAGCAATACCCCCAACACCCCGCGCATGATGGAAGAACTGGTAGCGGCCGGGGCCAAAGGCGTGCAAAACGCCCACGGGTTTTACCCCTACACGCCCGAGACCGCCCACGCGTGGGAAGAAAAATTCATTGCGTTCAGCTACGACATTCGTAAGCTGGCCCAGAAATACAGCCTACCCCCTACCGACCCCGCCCCATGACCCGTATTACTGCCATCAAAGCCACCGAAGTCGTGGTGCCGGCCAAACCCGGCAGCCTCAACTCAGACGAGGTGCATGACAAAGACGCAGCCTTCGCCCAGAAGTTTCTGACGGGCGAACGCTGGACCGAATTTGCCAATCAGCCCAAATGGATTATCGAACTGACGCTCGAAAACGGGCTCGTGGGCATTGGTGAAACGTACCGCAGCGCCACCGCCGAGGCCATTGAGCAGGCCATGCAGAGTTTACTCGGAAAAGATGTGCTGCGGCTCAACTGGCGACAGTTGCCGGTGAACGATGCCCGCGTGTACGAAGCCTTTGAATGCGCCGTACTCGACGTAGTGGGCCAACGACTCGGTGTGCCGGTTTCGCAACTACTCGGCGGAGCCTACCGCGACCGCGTCGACTGTTTCGGCTGGACGGGCCGGCGCACCCCTGAAGATGCCGCCCAAAAAGCCTACGAAGCCATGCAGAAGGGCCACAAAGCGTTTAAGTTCAAATGCTCCGACGAAGACCCCGTACGGCTCTGGACCGAAGAAATCCGTAAAACGTGCGGAGAAGGCATTAAAATTCTGCTCGACCCGAACCAACGGTGGACCGACGTAGAAACCACCCTCCGGCTGATGGAGGGCGTCGACAAAACAATCATGCTTGGGCTCGAAGACCCCATTTTGCACCCCGACGTGGCCGGTTTCAACTACCTCCGCGAGACGCTCGGCATACCCATGTACCGGCACATTTCGCTGCCGTACACCCAGGATATCCGCGACATGATTGACTTTGTCCGGGCCGACGCCGTCGACGGGTACAACTTCAACGGCCCGGCCTACAGCTGCGTGTTGCTGGCCGAAATAGCCCATCTGGAAGGGAAAGCCTGTTGGCGAGGCTCAGAGGTAGACCTGGGTATTTCGGAAGCCATGGGCCTGCACATTGCCGCTGCCAGTATCAGTTGCACCCTCCCCGCCGACCTGTTCGGTGAGCTGGTACGCACCGACGACCTGATTCAGGAACCCATCCGGTTCGAGAGCGGAGCCGCCCTGGTACCGTCGGGGCCGGGCCTCGGTGTCGAGCTGGACCGGGCTGCTCTTAGTCATTTCTCAACGAACCGGATTTTAGACAAGCGCGTATGAACAAGTCAATTATGTCGTGGGCCATTCTGTTTTTCTGCAACCTGATCTGGGCGTTTCATTTCACCAGTATCAAGCTCACGCAGGATCAGGTGGGGCCGTACTTCACGGTCTGGGCACCTATGTTGCTGGCCACCATTTTTCTGGCACCCTTTGTGGTGCGCGATTTCCGTAAGGGCAACAAGCGGCTCAAAGACGTGCTGGTGTTTGTGCAACTGGCCGCACTGGGGGCGTTTCCGTCGCAGGTACTCATGACCTGGGGCACCCAGTACTCGCTCGCCAGCAACGCGGCCATTCTGGTCATGGCCCTACCCGTGATTACGGCAGTGTTCGCGTTTTTCATCCTGCGCGAAAAAATGAATACTGCCCGCTGGATCAGCTTCGGCATTGCCATTATCGGGGTGGTGCTCTGCTCTACCGACGACATTAAGAGTGCCGACCTAAGCTCGCGCTATGCCGTGGGCAACATCATGATTTTTCTGGCCATATTGGGCAACGCCTACTACAACGTAGGCTGTAAAAAAGTAGCCAACGACTACACCGAGATGGAAATGGTGTTCTATACCTACCTCGTGATGTCCATTCTGCTGACGCCCCTGGTGCTGTACTACGAGCCCGACACGTTTGCGCGCATCCCCGATTTTACCACGAATACCTGGATCGGGATGATTTCGCTGACGGTGTTCCATAACTTCCTGTCGATGCTCCTGCTGTTCAAGGCCATGAAAAATCTGGACGCCATGCAGATAGCCGTTTCCAACTACCTGATCACGTTTATGGGCTTGCCCATTGCCGCCATCTGGCTCGGCGAAACCCTGAACCAGCAAGCCATTATTGGCGGTATCCTCGTCTTAACCTCAACCCTTATCCTATCCATTGTTGATAGTAAAGTACAACAAAAAAAAGTGGTGAATATCAACCCAGAAACAGCCAAGTTATGACAACGACAGACAACGATCTTTTCGGCGTAGTACCCATTATCCCCACCCCATTTACAGAGCAGGAAGAAATTGACGAAAACGCCCTCCGCAACCTGGTCGATTTTGCCATTGCCGGGGGTATCGGGGCCGCCTGCCTGCCCGCTTACGCCAGCGAATTTTATAAACTCACTGACGACGAGAAACTCCGGGTGGTGCGGGTAGCCGTAGACCACGCGGCCGGCCGGATGAAAGTAGTGGCCCAGTCGAATCACCCTTCGCTCAAAGTAGCTATCCGGCTGGCACAGGCCAACGTAGATGCCGGGGCCGATGTGATTTCACTCGCCGTACCGCGCATTTTCAGCCTGCCCGAAACCTCCCTCAAGGCCTACCTGTCGGAGTTTCTGGAGGCTATTCCGAACACACCCGTTCTGATTCAGGATTTTAACCCCGGCGGCTCGTCGATCAGTGTGTCGTTTATTCAGGAGCTGATGAACGAGCACCCCAACTTCAAATACCTCAAACTGGAAGAGCCCCTGTGCGCGCCCAAGTTTGAGGCTATCATCGAAGCCACCAAAGGCAAAATTGGTCTTTTTGAGGGCTGGGGTGGCCTCTACATGCTCGAACTGGTGCCGGTAGGTATTCAGGGCGTGATGCCCGGCCTGGCCGTAGCCGATATTCTGCAACGGGTGTTTACCCTCCGCCGAAACGGTGAAGATGCCAAAGCCTTCGATCTGTTTGAGAAGATTATGCCGCAGATTTTCTTTTCGCTGCAAAACATGGAGCTTTTCCACTATGCCGAAAAAGAGCTGCTCATGGCGCGTGGGGTACTCTCAAACAGCATTGCCCGCAAAGCCGCTTACATCCCCGACGCGTCGAGTGTACGCTACATTCGGGAGCTGAACGAGCGCGTTGTGGAGCTGCTCAACGACGAAACGTACGCCATTCGGCCGGTAGAGAAAGTGCTGGCGTAAGCGACAAAATCACATAAGTGGTTCATGGTTTCGGGCAGTTGGTGCTCCGGTTTCTGGTTCACGGTTTCACGCGACTTGCGGTTCGTTCAATAGGTCGCCTTGGAAAACGACTCACTTCTGGACATTAGACGTTGGACACTGGACATTAGACCTTCATACAGAAAGGTAGTAAGTCTAACGTCCAGTGTCTGAAGTCCGAATATCCAGAACTGAAACAACACGATAAACCTTAAACCCTAAACTATTTTAAACCCTATTTTTAGGATGCAGGAATTTAGCGGACAGGTAGCCGTCGTGACGGGGGCTGCTTCAGGCATCGGGCTGGCCATTGCCCACAAATTACTGGCCGAAGGCGCCAACGTGGCCCTCCTCGACTTCAATACCGAAGGGCTCACCGGGGAGTTTGGTCAGGGTGCCGACAACGTTCTGCCCATCGGCATTGACATTACCGACGAAAACCGGGTGAGCGAGGTCATGCAACAGGTAGTGGCCCACTTTGGCCGGATTGATATTCTGGTCAATTGCGTAGGCATTACCGGGGCAACCAACATCAAAAGCCACGAGGTTAGCAGTGAGAATCTGCAAAAGGTGTTCATGGTCAATTTTATGAGCAGCTTTTTCACGGCCAAGGCGGTTCTGCCGATCATGTTGGCGCAACACTACGGCCGGATTTTGCACATTGCTTCTATTGCCGGCAAAGAGGGCAATGCGGGTATGCTGGCGTACTCAGCCTCCAAAGCGGCCGTTATCGGCATGACCAAAGTGCAGGGCAAGGAGTACGCCGAAACGGGCATTACCGTCAATGCACTAGCCCCGGCCGTGATTCGGACCCCGCTCGTAGACGCTATGCCCGAAGCGCAGGTAACGTACATGACCGACAAGATCCCGATGAAACGCTGCGGCACCCTCGACGAGGCTGCCAACCTCGCGGCCTACATCGTTTCGCCCAAAAACAGCTTTACCACAGGCTTCACCTTCGACCTGTCGGGCGGCCGGGCTACGTATTAAGGGGGATGTTTTACCACCACCGGCAGCGGTTGACCACCCCCTAACCCCCTCCTTGAATTAAGGAGGGGGAAACTTACCAGACAAGCAATGAAATCATAAGCAGTCGCTTACGTTATTCAAGATTGACGTTTCTCCTCCCCCTCCTTAATTCAAGGAAGGGGAAACTTACCAGACAATCAACGAAATCATAAGTAGTCGCTTACGTTATTCAAGATTGACGTTTCTCCTCCCCCTCCTTGAATTAAGAAGTGGGAAACTTACCAGACAATCAATGAAATCATAAGTAGTCGCTTACGTTAATCAAGATCGACGTTTTCTCCTCCCCCTCCTGGTTTTCAGGAGGGGCCGGGGGGTGGTCAACAGGGGCCGGTGATCAACCTTGATTACCGTAAGGCTACCTAGGATCGCATCGATTGTCTGGTAAACCTCCCCCTCCTTAGTTCAAGGAGGGCGGTCCGGCGTTCCGGGGCCGGGGGGGGTCGGCCGCTGCCGTTGGTAAACCTCCCCCAAAAAAAACCTTAAACCACATTGTATGTTCCGGGTTCTTACCCTCCTTGTTATTGGCCTGTTTTGGCACCTGAGCAGTTTTGCCCAGCAGCCAGTCTTGCTTCCCAAACCGGCATCAGTGCAATACGGGTCGGGGCAACTGCCGCTGCGCAACCTGACGGTGTTTGAGCGGGCCAATACACACAGGGCGTTTACATTTTCAATCAACGAGCTAAAAAAGTGGATCGAGGAACGAAGCGGCTCCCCCGTCCGGAAAGCCGCTTCGGCCTCGGCCGCTACAGTCCGGTACACTGTTCGGTCGGTGGGGGGTGAACTGCCCGGCCCCAACGAAGCTACCAACGGCAACAAACGCGAAGCATACCGGCTAGTCGTAACGCCCAAAGGCATCGACATTACGGCCGAAACCTCAGCGGGCCTGTACTATGCTGTGCAAACCCTCCGGCAACTGATACAAGGTAGTGGCCCCACAGCCTGGCTGCCCACGGTGACAATCGACGACAAACCCCGCCTGGCGTACCGGGGCGTCATGATGGATTTTGCCCACGGTGGCCTGCTGACCGTGGCCGAAATCAAACGTCAGCTTGATTTTCTGGCCCGCTGGAAAACCAATCAGTACTACTTCTACAACGAAGTGAGCATTCAGCTCGACGGCTTCCCAACGCTCAATTACAAAGCCAGCTATACGAAAGCCGAAGTCAAAAGCATTGTCGAATACGCCCGTGAGCGACACATCGACGTGATTCCGTTCGTAAATTTTTACGGCCACCTGCACGAACTGATCCGTAACGAAAAATACGCCGACCTCGCCATTGGCACCTACGGCCACGAACTCGACCCCCGCAAGCCGGGTGTGCAAACCCTGCTGCGCAACTGGATTGGCCAGTACATGGACTTGTTTACGAGTCCGTTTATCCATGTCGGATTCGACGAAACCTGGGAAACCAAACGGTTAGCTGGCGATGCTACAACCGGGCTCAACCCCGAAGCCCTGTACATTGATCAGCTCAAGTTTGTGACGGAGGCCCTCAAACCGTACAACAAAACGGTGATGGCCTGGACCGATATGAGTTCGTACTACCCCGACATTATCGGTAAGTTTCCGGCCGAAGTGGTGCCCGTCATCTGGGAGTACACCCCCGACTCCACGGCCATCTACCGCTACCTGAACCCCGTTCTGAAAGAGAAAAAGCCGTTTTTTATCCAACCAGCCGTGTCGGGCTGGGGGCACATCTACCCCGCTTCTGACTATACGTACACCAATATGGACCTTTGCCTACAGGTGGGGCTCAAGCACCAGACACGCGGCTACATCACCTCCGTCTGGACCGATTCGGTGGAGCCGTTTGTGCGGGCGTCGTGGTTGTTTATGGCGTATGGGGGCATCGGTGCCTGGCAAGGTATTGCCCCCGACAAGGCCAGTTTCACGACCGCCTACTCCGCCCTGGTTCACCCCGGCATAGCAAGCGAGCTGCAACAGGCATACGACCATCTGGCTACGGCCGGGCAGTATCTCGACAAATGCCTCGGCAAAAACACCCAAAGCCTGCCGCGTGGCACCCTCATCGAAGCCTGGTCGAATCCGTTTTCGGCCTATTACCTCAAAAATACGACCGAGCACAAAACCGACTTCGAAGCCGTGCGAAAACACACCGAAGCGGCTGCCGAACAACTTATTACGGCCATTCAAAAAGCCCCCAAAGCCGACCGTGGCCTGGTCAACTCCCTGCTCGTAACGGCCCGGCTGGTCAACTACACGGCCATGCGGTTTTTGTGGGCTAAAGCCATTACCGACCGCTGGAACGAGGCTATGGTGGTGCGCAAAACCGAAGATTTTGTGTTTTACGACCTCACCTACCCTTGCCATAGCCTGCTGGTAGATGCGCAGGACGAAACTGGCGAACTCAAAACCGCCTATGCCGAAGCCTGGCTCGACGAGTGTATGCCGTTCCGGCTCAACACCATGCTCGGCCGCTTCGACCTCGACTTTAGCCTCTGGCGCAAGCTGCACCTCAAGGTACTCGATTACAAAATCCAGAACCTTAAAACCGAGCCGGTACCCACGTTCGAGAGGCTGTTTACCCCCGATTTCTAACCCACTCAACAACCCGATGAACACATCAACCCTTCACTTTGTCAACCCCATTGAGGGCGATATGCTCCACACCCGCGATGGGCAACGGCAGGGCAACACCCTGCTGATTCCAGTGCAGGTGCAGGCACCAACGGGACATTCGGTCACGATTAACGACCAGCCTGCCACCGAACATAACGGGCTCTATACGGCCGAGGTAAGCCTGTCGGCCTTTAAAAACACGCTGGTGGCCCGCGACCACACGACGAATGAGCAAGCCCGAATCACGGTGTTTCGGCTGCTGAACTTTGCGGGCCACTACCGCCTGTCTATCGACGATAACATTTGGTTTCTGCGCGACATTTACAGGAATCAGGACACCTACAGCTCCCTGTTCGACAATCCGTTTCTGGGTTTTCTGCGGGAGGTACACGCGCAGTACGGCACCCCCATTCACCTGAACCTTTTTTACCAAACCGACGGCTTCAATCTGTCGCAGTTTCCGGACAAGTACCGCGCCGAGTGGCAGCAGAATGCCCATTGGCTCCGGCTCAGCTTTCATGCCCTGGCCGAATTTCCCGATATGCCCTACCGCACGGCTGGCTATGAGGTGGTACGCCGTGACTGTGATCTGATTATGAACGAGATCCGCCGGTTTGCGGGCGAGCCCCTCATGGGCCCCGTAACCACCATTCACTGGGGCGAAGCCACCATGGAGGGGTCGCGGGCCATGCGCGATGCGGGCTATGTAGCCCAACTCGGGTATTTCAACGTCGACGACGACCTCCCGGCCGTATCGTACTACCTCGACGTACCGCAACGGCGGCACCTGAAAAAGCGGTTTGTGTGGCACGACACCCGCGAGAGCATCACCTTTGTCAGGAGCAGCATAGTGCTCGACAAAAAAGACCTGCCCGACATTGTGCCATTTCTGAACAGCTACGCCGATGCACCCTCAGGCCTGCCGCCCTACGTCGATTTTCTGGTGCATGAACAATACTTCTACCCGTTTTACGAAGCCTATCAGCCCGATTACCGCGACCGGATTCTAACAGCCGTCCAATGGGCTACCGACAACGGTTACAGACCGGCTTTTCTGGGCGATGCCCTTTTCAACGAATAAACCCCTCTTCAACGACACTCCGATGGAAAACAACCGCAGAGATTTCCTTAAAAAAACCGGCCTCGGTCTACTGGCAGGCAGCTCGCTGTCGGCGTTTGCTGCTACCCCCGACGATCTGCTCCGCATTGAAGAACAAGCCCGGTACGCGCCCCCACAAACGTTTAATATGTCGGGGTACGCAGCCCCCAAACTAGATACCGTTCGGGTAGGCATTATTGGCATCGGAAACCGGGGCATGGGCGCGGTAGAGCGGCTCAACAAACTCGCGGGCGTGGATATCCGGGCGCTCTGCGACCTCCGCGAAGAGCAGGTAAACAAAGCCAAAAAGCTTGTTTCGGCATCAGGCCATACCCCCCAAACCTATTCGGGGAGTGCGGATATCTGGAAAAAGCTGGCCGAGCGCACCGACCTCGACCTGGTGTATATTCTGACGCCCTGGGCCTACCATACGCCAATGGCCCTGTTTTCGATGAACCACGGCAAACACGTGTGTGTGGAGGTGCCAGCCGCTAAAACGCTGGAAGAAGCCTGGCAACTCGTCGAAACGTCGGAAAAGACCCGTAAGCACTGCATGATGGTTGAAAACTGCTGCTACGATTTCCATGAGCTGCTGACGCTCAACATGGCCCGGCAGGGATATTTCGGCGAAATTGTGCACTGCGAAGGTGCCTACATCCACAATTTGCAGGACTACATGTTTTCAAAGACCCACTTCTACCAGATGTGGGAGCTGGAAGAAAACTCAAAACGCAAGGGTAACCTCTACCCCACGCACGGATTAGGACCAATTTGTCAGGTACTCGACATCAACCGGGGCGATCAAATGGACTATCTCGTCTCGATGTCGACAAACGATTTCAGCCTCGGCGACCGCGCCAAAGAACTGGCCGCTCAGGACAATTTTTACAAACCCTATGCCGGGCGTTCGTTCAACGGCAACATGAACAACTCGACCATTCGGACCAAAAAAGGAAAGACGATTCTAGTACAGTTCGATGTGTCGTCGCCCCGGCCTTACTCCCGAATTCAGCTCGTGAGCGGCACCAAAGGCGTTTCGCTCAAGTACCCGGAGCCGGGTCGGTTCTCAACGAGTCACGACTGGGTGAGCGAGGGCGAATACAAAGTTTTGGAGGCCAAATACATGCCGCCCATTGTGAAAAAAATGGGCGAAGTAGCCAAAAAAGTGGGTGGTCACGGCGGCATGGACTTCCTGATGGACTGGCGAACCATTGACTGCCTGCGCAACGGGCTTCCGCTCGACCAGGACGTGTACGATGCGGCCCTCTGGAGTTCAATTGGGCCCCTGAGCACCTGGTCGATTGCCAACCGCTCCAACTCAATTGATGTTCCCGACTTTACGCGTGGAGCCTGGAAGAAAAACAAGCCCGTCGATATTTCGATGACCACCGGCGGCACTACGCAGGCTAAAGTGTAGGGGGTAGGTTTACCACCGATTTTACCACCTCCTACCCCCTCCTGAAAAACAGGAGGGGGAGGAGAAAACGTCAATCTTGAATAACGTAAGCGACTACTTGTGGTTTCTTTGATTGTCTGGTAAGTTTCCCCCTCCTTAGTTCAAGGAGGGGGCAGGGGGGTGGTCGCCCCCCCGCCAGTAGTCAAACCGCTCCCCCACTCAAGGCGCTAACCAAATCGCTTCGGGGTCGCCGTCGTATGAAAAACGGGCGCGGGTTTGGCCCGCCCGGCCCAGATTGAGGTAATCAATTGATAATACCGTACAGGCCACAGCTGCGAAATTAGCCCGCCCGGCCTCCGACTCATCGCGGGTGGGTAGCCGCTCACCCAGCTCACGCGGAAACCCCGGATACGGCTCCGGCTGCGGGCTTCCCGGCTCCTGTTCCGACAGATACATTTTGCGACTCCCCTCCCACGTTGCCGCCCACTGCGCGTCGGCGGGGGCATCGTCGGTGTGGAGCTGCGCCTTTACCCGGCAGCGGAGTTGCACCTGCGTAGTTCGGTCCCAGAACAAGAGCGTAGCCACCGGGTGAACCCGAAGCTGAGCCACTTTCCCCGCCCGACGATCGGTATGAAACCAGAGCACCCGGCGCTCGGCGTCCACCTGCCGCAACACAACCATCCGGGCATCGGGCGGCCCGTCGTCCGACTGCGTGACGAGCGTCAGGGTTTGAAATCCGTTTTCTTTTTCACCCGGTGCCGACGCCAGCTGCGCCCAGAACTTCTGTTCGATATGGGTCAATGTCGTATGAACGGACGTATCCGAAACAGTCGATTTGGGGAATGAATCCATCGGGAAAAATGCGGGGTTCGTCGGTTGGTCAGAACTCTTTTCTAACTCCATCCCTTTCTGGTTTGTTATACCTAAGTCTAATCCTTGTTACGCTTACCCGGTGCCTTATACGGCTCAACGGACCGCACCGGACCGTCAATCATGTGTTATCATACTTCGCTCATAACGGATCAACCCGCGCTCGAACGTCGGTTTAAAGCCACCCTCCCCAAGGGGAGTACGTTGGAACCGGTGTACCACGCCAGCGCGTTCGGGTTTCCGGCATGGCCCATTCTAACCCGCCAGCAACCCGAGCAGTTTCGGTACATCCGGTGGGGGCTCATTCCGCGTTGGGTGCGCTCGGCCGACGATGCCGATCAGATCCGGGCCAAAACAATCAATGCCCGCTCGGAAAGTATCTTCGAGAAACCCTCGTTCCGAACGGCCGCCCAGCAGGGGCAGCGTTGCCTGATCCCGATGACCGGTTTTTACGAGTGGCATACAATTGGTAGTAAAAAGTACCCCTTTTATATCACGACGACCGACAGCCCCCTATTTTCGGTGGCCGGTTTGTGGGACGAATGGCCCGATCCCGAATCAGGCGAGTTGGTTACTACCTACACGCTGCTGACCACCGACGCCAACCCGTTGCTGGCCGCCATTCATAACACGAAGCAGCGGATGCCGTGCCTGCTCACCCCCGAAGCCGAACAGGCCTGGCTGCACGAGTCGCTGGACGAAAAACAGACCCTCGAACTACTGGCTACGCCCTACCCCGCCAGCCGGATGCACAGCCACTCGATCAGCAAACGGATTACCTCGCGCACGGAACCCAGCGATGTTCCGGAGGTGCTGGAGCCCGCCAACTACCCCGAACTGGCCCGCAAACCCGAATTGTTTGCCGCCTGACCGCTCATCCGCGTCACGAACCACTAACCCCATTCGGTCGAGGAGTTCGTCATAATGTATACCAATTTTGAATCATTGTCTGCTTTTCGGAGTACAGCAAAACGGACAAGGCAACCTGAATACAACGGGCCACATGGCCGCTAAATTTATGAAGATTGAATTTTTAGCTTTTTTACTCACGGGTAGTACGACCCTGGCCCTCGCCCAGTCGACACCCGCCACACCGCCCGACAGCAGTACCCGGCGGAGCGCCATCATGGGTGCTGTCCGTGACTCGCTGCCTGCTTCAACGGCCGCGCGCCCCGATACAACGCGCCCGGTTCCGGGTACGGTACCGTCGACGGTAACGGCCAATCCCGATAGCGCAGCCCAACCAGGAGCGGCCCGGCCAGGTCAACCGGGCGGACCAGGTACGGGTGCACCCCGGCAACGCCCGGCAGGCGGAGCGCCAGGTGGTGCCCCCGGCGGCATGTTCCCCGGCATGGGGGCCCAAACTCCTCCGCCCGTTATTCCGGGTACGAGCAGCGACAATGCAAACCGGGGCAACGTAAAGATCACGGGTATCATTCTTGATTCCACCTCGCGGCAACCGGTTGAGTTTGCCAGCATCGCCCTTATCGATCCGGCTACCAACAAGCCAATCGACGGAACGGCCGCTGACGAAAAAGGTCGGTTTACCATCAACCGGGCCGTGGTGGGTGAATACAACGTCCTGATTTCGTTTATTGGCTATCAGAATAAAACAATCCCGAGCGTACGCATTGGCCGCCGGGGCGACGACCTGAACCTGGGCGTTATTTACCTCCGTTCGGAAACCCGTACCCTGAAAGAGGTAACGGTAACCGGACAAGCCGCTCTGATTGAGGAGAAGGTTGACCGGTTGGTGTTCAACGCTGAAAAAGACGTGACCAGCAAAGGGGGCGATGCTACCGATGTCATGCGGAAGGTGCCCCTGCTCTCAGTCGATCTGGACGGAAACGTGTCGCTGCGCGGCAGCAGCAACGTGCGGGTATTGATCAATAACAAGCCCTCGACCATTGTAGCCAGCAGCGTAGCCGACGCCCTGAAGCAGATTCCGGCCGACATGATCAAAACGGTGGAGGTGATTACCTCGCCCTCGGCCAAGTACGATGCCGAAGGTACCGCCGGGATCATCAACATCATTACGAAGAAAAACACCTTGCAGGGCGCTACCCTTAACCTCGACACCGGGGTGGGTAACCGGGGGGCCAACCTCGCCCTGAATGGTAGCCTGCGCACGGGTAAAATGGGCTTCAACCTCGGTGGTTTTGGCCGCGCCAACTACAACGTGAAAGGAGCATTCGATAACACCCAGCGTACCGTAACGGCCGCTGGCGTATCGAGCACCCGCCAGATTGCTAATACCCTCAACCAGGGTGCTTTCGGGCAGTATAACCTGAGCTGGGATTACGACATCAACAAGTACAGCGCCCTGACCGCCAGCGTACGTTTCGGTTTGCGGAACAACACAACGACGCAGGACAACCTACGGACAGAAACCCAGTTGCCTACGTCGACCTCACTGCTGATTGGTATTCGTGATGTATTGACCCGCGACAATTCCAACACGGTTGATGCCAACATCGATTACACCCGCACGTTTGAGAAGCCCCAGAAGGAGTTTAGCATTTCGGGGCAGTTTAGCCGGAACACCCGCGAAAACAACTTCACGGCCGACATTCTGAACAATGTAGACCTGCAAACGATTATCTCGCGGCAGCGCAACATCAACCCCAGCTACAACCAGGAATCGACCATTCAGATCGATTACCAAACTCCGCTCGCGTCGAATCAGTTGATCGAATTTGGCGGTAAAGGAATTATGCGGCAGGTAAACAGCCGGTTCTCGTTTCTGACATCAACCGCGCCGAACCTCGACAATTTCCAGTCGAGCCAGGCGGGCAACACCCTTGATTACAACCAGGATATTGCCGCTACGTACCTCTCGTACACCTACCAGTCGAAAACCAAGTACACAATCAAAGTAGGTTCACGGTACGAGTACACGTTTATCAATGCCCGCTTCAACAACGAAGCGCAGGGCGGCAACCTGAGCGATATTCCGGATTACAGCAATCTGGTGCCGAGCATCAACATCTCGAAATCGCTCAAAGGTGGCAAAACGATTAAGCTGGCTTACAACCGCCGGATTCAGCGGCCGGGTATTCAGTTCCTGAACCCGAACATCAATGCCGCTAACCCGCTCAATATTACGCAGGGTAACCCCAACCTGCGGCCAGAGATGAACGACAACTTCGAGTTTAGCGGTAGTACGTACATCAAAGCTGTGTACATCAACGGTTCGGTATTTGCCCGGTTCTCTAACAGCGCCATCACCAACGTGACCACGAGTACACTAGTGCAAACTGGTTTCGACGTGCTCAACCCCGTTTACCAAACGGCCCTGTTCACCACGTACCAGAATATCGGTACCGAAAACGCGTACGGTCTGAACCTGTTTGGAAACGCTACCCTGTTCTCGAAATGGCAGATCGGTGGTGGTATTGATAGCTACGTAGCCTACCTGAAAGGGCAGGTTCCATCAGGGCCAACGGGCGGAACAGGCGGAACCGTAGAGGCTACCAACTCGGGTCTGGTCATTTCGGGTCGTTTGTTTACGAACCTGACCCTGAAAAATGGCTGGGGTATCCAGGGCTTTAGCTTTGCCCGGGGCCGTCAGGTGCAATTACAAGGCTATCAGGGCGGTTTTATGTTCTACAGCCTGGGAGCCAAAAAAGATTTCAAGAACAAGCGTGGCAGCATCGGTATTGCGGGCGAAAACTTCTTCAACAACCCATTCCGGGTACGGTCGCAGTCTGAAACACCGGGTGCCTTCTCACGTAACAGCGTAACGAGCCTCTACAACTCAGGCGTTCGGATGACGTTTAGCTACCGACTGGGTAAGATGAGCTTCGATCAGCCACAGGGCCGTCGGCGTCGTGGTGTGAACAACGACGACGTGAAAGAAGGTGAAGGTGGCGGTGGCGAAGGCGGTGGTCAGCAGGGCGGTGGCGCTCCGGCTGGTGGCGGAGCCCGTCGTGGCGGTGGCCCACGGTAATAGCTTCAGGGTCGGCAGACCAATGGTCTGCCGACTACTTTAAAGGCGAAAAAGGCTCTGCTGTTCAGCAGAGCCTTTTTTGTGCGTTCTCAAGGAGGTTATTCAACACCCGCTACCTGCCGAAAATCATCCCAAAATGAGGGGTATGACTTGGCCACTACGCCCGGCTCCTCGATCACCACTGCCCGGCGCATAGCTACCGGCGCAAACGCCATCGCCATCCGGTGATCGTCGTAGGTGTGAATGGAAGGAGCAGAGGAGAAGGCAGGGACGGCGGAAAGGGGCCGGACCTCGTAACGCGTGTTGGGTTCTACTTCTACCAGTTCGGCTCCGAGCTTCTGGAGTTCGTTCTGGAGAGCTAAAACGCGGTCGGTTTCTTTGATTTTAAGACTTTCAATACCCGTCAGGGTGTGCGGAATCCCGGTCATGGCGGCACAAACGGCTACAGTCTGCGCCAGATCGGGGCAACCGGTATAGTCCCACGTCAGGCTTTCCTGCGCGGGTATTTTGGTCAGCCGAACCCCACGCTCGGTAAAGGTACTCTCGACTCCAAACGCCCGCATAATGGTTTGAATAGCACTATCGCCCTGCAACGAGTGAGCTTTCAGGCCGAGCAATTCCAGCTCGCTTCCTTCTTCGGCCAATGCCACCACACTGTACCAGTAGCTGGCCCCCGACCAGTCGGACTCCACCGCAAACGTAGTGGGCGTGTAAGGTTGCGGAGCTACCGTGAGCGTTTGGGCTTCCCAATCGGTCTGCACCGACGCCCCGAAGTGACGCATCTGCTCAATCGTCATTTCGATATATGGCCGCGACCCCACTTCGCCGGTCAACTCGATAGTCAGGCCGGTAGGCAAGGTGGGTGCAATCATCAACAGGGCCGAGATATACTGACTGCTCACATCCCCCCGGATAGCCACCCGGTCGGCCCCTGAGGGGGTAAACCCGTTGATGCGCAGGGGTGGGTAACCGTCTTTTTGCAGGTACGTGATGTCGGCGCCCAATGTTCGCAGGGCCTCAACCAGCAACCCAATGGGCCGCTCGCACATGCGTGGGGTGCCGGTCAGGGTTTTTTGTTGCCCGGTGGCGGCAAAATAGGCGGTCAGAAAGCGCATGGTCGTACCCGCATCGAGTACGTCGGCCACCTCGTCGGTCGATGCCAGCAGCCGAATCATGGTTTGGGTATCGCGGGCGGTGGCCAGGTTCTGCACCTCGCCCTTGAACTGAGTCAGGGCGTTGATGATGAGCGCGCGGTTGCTTTCGCTTTTGGAAGAGGCTAACGGAATAGTGGCCCGAACAGGGCCCTCAGGCGGGGTTAAGCGTAACGACGTCAAAACGATTCGGTTGTGATTCAGGGCGCAAAGATACAACTAACCCGAAAGGAGAAGGCAGGAAACCCGTTCTTTCCTTTATAGCAAAGCTACGGCTTCAGGTCAGTTAAGCTTTTTTAACCAAACCAAATGGCCTGCACCAGACGTTATAGGCTAACTTTACGGTCAACCATGCATCCTTTTCTTTATATACTACTGGGGAGCACAGCACTCTGGCTAACCACGTTTGGCTCCACCCACGCGCAGGGTCGTTACGTGGTCGGAATGGTGTTCGACCAGGCCAACCAGATCGGCGTGAATCAGGTGACTGTGACCAATAAACGGACGCTCCAACGGGTACGCACCAACACGGCCGGGCGCTTTTTTATCACAGCCCTGCCCGGCGATTCGCTCATTGCCACCAGCCAAACCCACGCCCGCGCGGGCATTCGGTGGGATGGCTCCGACAAACCCGTGATTACCGTCAACAAGCTCCCTTATGTGGTCGACCGCTCCTACGACCTTGCCGAAGTGACGGTCAAAGCCAAACGGTACGAGGAAGTGAAACGCGAAATTCAGCAGCTACTAGCCGAGCCCGTTGCCTCCCGAACCGTGACCGGCGAACAGGCTTTCGACCGGCTTGCCGACGGGGCGGGTGTGACGCTTCTGTACGAGATGTTCAGCAAAGAAGCCAAAGGCCGACGGAAGGCGGCTGTGTTGGCGCAGGAATACCGACGGCAGAAACTGGCCAATGAGCGCATGCGGCTCCTAGTCGATCAGGCTACCGATTTGAAAGGGAGTGAGGTCGATCAGTTTATCGACTTTTGCGACTTTGCCGACGACGATGTGTTGCAGGCTACCGATTACGACCTGATTCGGGCCATTCAAACCCGCCACAAACTATTCCGGTCGGGCCGCCGGAGTCTGCGGCTCAGCCCCGACCCTGAACAGAAGTAAACCATGGCTTTACCCACCATAAAAGTAGGTGTTGTGCAGGCGGTATCAGCCCGAATTGGCCGACGAACCCGACATCATGAGTCCGGGGGGCAGCGTTATTGTATCGCCCATGGGTGAGGTGCTGGCCGGACCGCTCTGGAATACCGAAGGGCTTCTGACCGCCGAACTCGACTTTTCGGTGCTGGCCAAAAGTAAACTCGACTTCGACGTTACAGGGCACTATGCCCGGCCCGATGTGTTTCAGCTTCACGTTGTGAATCAGCCCGACACGCAACGGGTTCGGAAGGAGAAGTAGTCAAATTCACTTACCGAACAAATGAAATGAAGTTATCCCGATTAATAAGCTCAAAATGGGCACTGGGGTAGTTAGTTTCCCAGGCAGTTGGAATCTTCGCCTTTTTGCTGGTTAGTTTAAACTCAAACCCCAACAACTGGCCATTGGCCTCTTCCACGTAGTCTAATTCAGCCCCTGTGTAGGTTCGCCAGAAATAGCTGTTCGTGAAAGTACCAGCGTACGCATGGCGTTTACGCCGTTCTACAATCAAAAAGTTTTCCCAAAGGGCCCCTACATCGGTTCGCAGGTCGAGCGGGCTGAAATTGTCGATCAGCACGTTTCGAATACCTAGATCATAAAAATAGATTTTATCCATTTTGGTAATCTCCTTCCGCAAATTTCGACTGAATGCCGAGAGCCGAAAAATCACAAAGGCTTTTTCCAGCAGGTCGATATAAGTGGCTACGGTGTCTTTACTCATACCCAACGTGTTGCCTAACTCATTGAGCGAAACCTCAGACCCAATCTGGAAAGCCAGCAGGCGTAACATCTTCTGAAGCTTATCGGCATACCGAATCGAGGCCATTTCGAGTACGTCTTTGTACAGATAAGCCGATGACAACTCCCGCAGATAACGGACTTTATCGGCAGCTCCAGCTAGTTGCAACGTATCGGGATAAGAACCAAAACGTAGCAACTCATCGAGCCGTTGCTGCACAAAAAATGTGTTTTGCTCTTGCAGCATTTCCCCAACCGATATAGGATAAAGCTCGTACGTCCAGGTGCGCCCGGTCAGAGGTTCGCGCGTTCGGTTAGCTAATTCGAACGACGATGAGCCGGTAGCGATGATTTTAAGCTCAGGTAGCGCGTCGTGCAGAATTTTCAGGTTTAAACCGACATCAGGAATACGTTGGGCTTCATCGATAAACAGCAACTCATATCCCTCTACCAGTAACCGCATCTGGGCTAAATCACGACTCGACAACACATTACTATAGGGCAGTTCATCAGCGTTGACTGCCAATGCCCGATACGGCAATTGCCGTATGAGTTCACGAACGAGAGTTGTTTTTCCCACCTGCCGCGGGCCATACAGAACAATAATCTTGTTTGAACTGAGCACACGGCTCTTGATTTCTTCAAAAAGCAAGCGAGGTATCATGCGCTAATATTAGCCAAATTCGCGCTAAATCAGCTAACGTATTAGCCAAATTCGCGCGAATTTGGCTAATACACGCCATCGACCAGCACCTCTACGGTATCGCCGAGCCGGATTTCGCCCCCTTCAACCACCCGCGCCGTGATACCCCCGTGCCCTCGAACGGCATTATAACCGCCCGGCCCCAGTGTTGCCTCCATTTTGGTGCAGGGGTGGCACTCGCCCGTGTATTCGAGCACGGCCTTGCCAATACGGAAACGGGTATCTTTCAGGGTCAGCAGGTTCAAGCCCGATACCACCAGGTTTCGGCGGAGTTCGGCCGGATTCACTGTGTCGCGGCCCAGGTAGCTCCCGATAGCGGGCAAGTGTTCGGCCTGAATGAGGGTTACGTGTCGCTTGCCACTTGCGGGGCTGTCGCGCCGACCAGCGTAATGGTCGCCCAGCAGGCCTTCTTCTACCGACGCCAGCACCTGTTCAACCTCCGCCACGGGGCCACGACGTTCGGGTCGGAGGCCAATCCAGACCACCCGGCCCGTGCGCGGAAACGATTTCAGCAGGTCTTTGATATTCATGCTTCGCAATGGTCACAGCCGCAGCTTCCGCCCCGCGCTTTCTCGAAACTTTCTTTTCCCTCGCGGTACGAAAACCACGCCAGCCCCAACGCCCCGATAGCGTCGGCGTAGGCAAAGCCGGTCAGGGCATACAGCCCACCCGACAGCAACAATATGCCCGACATGTACAGGCACACCCGCGCGCAGGCGGCATCGGCCATAATCGGGGCCGAGTTGAGTGCCCGCCCAACGCGCTCTTTGGAACGGATAAGCAACCACATAATACTGATGGATACAGATGAGATAACCACGCTCCAGAACGAATTTTCGGGCCGGTGCCCCGTGTACACATTGTACAGGGCCGAAGCTGTGAGGCCGGCCGTGAGTACGTAAAATCCCCAGCCGGTTATTTGCAGGGCCTGTCGTTCAAAATCAGAGCGCCCGGCAACGGGATTTTTCTGCATCCGAAACACCATGTAGGCGATACCTATGGCCGAGGAAACTTCAACGAAACTATCGACGCCAAACCCAAACAAGGTGAGCGACTCGTCTTCCCAGCCCTGCCAAACGGCAATGAGCCCTTCGGCGATATTGTACACAATGGTCAGCAGGCTCAACCACCAGGCCGTGCGGATAAGCTGCGATGTATTGGGCGATTCTACAGTCAGGTTCATACCTTACAAACAATGGTTCGGGCAATTTAGTGGCAGTTTGGCTCACCCACACCCATTTCACCCACTAATACCGGCGTAGCAATTCGAGCATTTTTTCGTCGAGCCGAGCGCCTTTGAAATCCTTGTAGGCCACATCGGGCCGGTCGCTGTTGAGAATACCAAAAGCCCCCCGGAAATTCCAGAGGCTCCAGCCCCAGCCCGCAGCCTGCCACAGTTTGAGCTGATCTTCCATCCAGGCCAGGGCTACTTCGTGCGGGGTCCGGTTATAGCAACCCCACTCGCCCACATGAATCCCCACGCCCTTCGCCTGTAGTTTCTGCCAGGGCTCGATCATGTTGCGACGCAGAGCCTCAACCGACCCGTTCGACCCTTTGGCGGGCCACGTAGGTACGGCCCAGTCGGAGCTACCCTGCACCCAGTTGGCCCCATAGTGACTCACCACCATCGGCGCGTAGCCACGGGTACTTTGGCCCAGGCCCGTACCCGCCAGGCCAAACACCGGCAAAGTGCCGTACTGAAGCCCGTCGGCAATGATGAGCCGCTCCCGATCCACCGACCGGATGCCCTCGACCAACGCCCGTACCACCCGCACGTAGGCGGCTTCGCTCACGTTGGCAGGCTCGTTGATGAGGTCGAAACTAACCTCGGCGTTTGGAATACCTTTGTACCGTTGGGCAAGGTGTTTCCAGTGAAAGACGGCCGCTTCGAGGGCCCGGTCGTCGGTCCAGAGGTTGAGGGCTTCGGCGGGCGGATTGACGCAGTAACCCGGAATCCGGTGCAGATTCAGGTTGACATGCAGGTTGTACTGTTTGCCCAACCGCACGGCCGCATCTACTTCTTTGAGCACCGTTTCGTTCAGTTCGGTCCAGTGGTCGGGGTCGCCGGGAGCCCAGCACCGGTACGACATTGGGAGCCGGACAAAATCAAAGCCCCAGTTGGCCATCCACTCAAAATCCGACTCCCGGTACATGCCCCGCCGACCGGAGCCCCCCTCGCGGGCGACAAATTTTTCGAGCAGATTGAACCCACGCCACCGGGGCAACGGGTTGGGCAACGGCTGGGCCTTGATTTGTGAAAAGGCACCAGCGGCCGTGGTGGCAAGAAGAAACGTGCGTCGGTTCATGTCCTATAAAGCAGGGGGGCGCTCAGGCTTAATGCCCGTTGGCTAAGCCGTTCGGCCTGAAGGTAATCGGGCGAATCAGAAGCGCGGGGCGAATCGTCGAGGGCAATTTAGAGGCCCTCTCAAACCGGCCAACACAAAACCTTGTTGAAAATAGTTATTGCTACTGATTCATTCCTATTTTTTCTTTGGATCAGAAAACTACGGTAGTATGCCTGTAACGCCCGATATGGTACGCAACTGGTTGGTGCAGATGACGCTGCACAACAACAGCCGTGCCTTTCGCGAGTTTTTTGACTATTTCTACCGCGATGCGTTCCGGCTGGCGTTCTTCTACATTCAGGATAAAGAAACGGCCGAAGAACTCACGTCCGACGTTTTTCTGAAACTCTGGGAACGCCGGGAATCGCTCGGTACGGTGTTGCACCCTCGCTCCTATCTGCTCACATCGGTCAAGAATCACTGCCTCAACCATCTGCGCAAACAGCAACCCGGCTACATGGGCGACCTGTCGCTGCTCGACGACGAACTGTCACTCACAAACGCTACCGACGGACCTGAACAGGAACTGGTTTGGGACGAAATGCAGCAGGCACTCAACCGGGCTATTGCGTCGCTGCCTCCGCGCTGCGGGCTCATTTTCGATATGGTTCGGCATCAGCAGCTTTCGTATCGGGAGGTAGCCGATGCGCTGGGTATCAGCCCCAAAACGGTAGAAATTCAAATGGGGATAGCCCTCAAACGGTTAAGCCAACTGACCACGACCCTGGGCGAGAGCAACCCGACCATCCTGCTGGCCTTTCTTTTTTCGCATTTTTTCTAGAAATCGTTTAGGGGTACCGCTGTACACCCGCTGTCTCCTTCATCAGACACGCTCCTTTGCCTGATGAACGACAATACCCTCTGGCCGTTACTCGCCCGATACCTCGCCAACGAAGCTACCTCCGACGAACGCCGGTCGGTGGAGACATGGCTGGCTGCCAGCGATGCAAACCGACGCCTGTTCGAACGGGCACAAAAACAGTACCGTTCGACCGATACTACCTCCGCCCTACCCGAGTCGGACCCGAGCGCGATTTGGGAACGGCATATTGCCCCCCACCTGACCGATGCCGATACCCCCGTGGTGCAGCCCCTGCGTACAGGCTGGGCCCGCCGACTCTGGCGAGTTGCGGCCGCGGTGGTTGTTCTGGGCCTATCGGTGTACGGGCTGTATCCATTCATTCAAAAACAGACCAACGCGCAAGTGGCCCAAACGCCCGTGGGCAAACGAACACTACTCACCCTGCCCGATGGTAGCCGGGTGTGGCTCAACGCCGACAGTCGGCTTGAATACCCAAAAACGTTTGATGGGTCGCTGCGGGAAGTTAGGCTGGTGGGCGAGGCCTTTTTTGACGTAACCCACAATCCGCGTCAGCCTTTTGTGATTCGGCTGGCCACAGCCAGTATCCGGGTGTTAGGCACCTCGTTCAACGTGCGGGCCTATCCGGGCGAGCAAACGGTTAAAACCACCGTGGTCACCGGCCGGGTTGCGTTTGTTCCGAACCAGACGGTGGCACAGACCCAGCCCACTGACACCCTCTTCATCACACCCAACCGGCACGTGATTCAGCAGGTCGAGACGAGAACCGTGGCCGAAGAAGCCGTTGTGGCCCAGAAAGAAGCCGCCTGGAAAGACAACCAGCTGGTTTTTGACCAGACACCCATGTCGGAGGTAGCCCGCACCCTCGAACGCTGGTACGGCATTACGGTAACGCTCGAACGCCCCGATCTGGCCAACTGTCCCCTCACGGCTACGTTTGAGGGCCAATCGCTTACCGAAGTGATGGACCTGATGAGCCGCACCGGCCGCTTCCGCTACAAACTGAACAACAACCAGTTGACCATTGGCGGAGAAGGTTGTGAGTAAACTACCTCCCCCGAATCCACAGCACGATAGCTATTCCTTCTATATCCAATCGACTCCCGATGAAACGTCTTCTATCCTTCGGTATCGCCTTGTTTCTGAGCCTGACCGGATGGGCTCAGGCCCAGAGCGTGTCGCTGCTGGCACACGGCGCCATTGCCCGGTCAGACACCCCACCCACCCGCGAAGCCACCATCAGCCTGACCGTTGCCAACCGCTCACTCGATCAGATCCTGAAAGAAATAGAGCGGCAAAGTGGCTTCACGTTGCTGTACAGTTCGAACCGGCTCCGCGCCACCCGCCGTTCGGTTGCATTTACCAACCAGCCACTGAGCCGCGTCCTTACCGAACTCATTACCCCATTGGGCATGACCTACGAAGTGGTGGGCCGCCAGATTATTCTGCGGGAAACCAACCCAAACGCGTCGGCGGTGGCCGTGGATCGAGCCGTCGGCGGACGGGTGACGGCTACCGATAGCCCCGACGGCCTGCCGGGCGTAAACGTAACCATCAAGGGCACCAATCGGGGTGCCGTTACCGACGGGTCGGGGCAATATAACCTGACGATTCCCGACGGCTCCAACGTTGTTCTTGTGTTCTCTTTTGTCGGTTACGAACGGCAGGAAGTGGCCGTTGGTAATCAGAGCACGGTGAATGTACAGCTCAAACCCGACGAGCGGTCGTTGAATGAGGTGCAGGTGGTGGCCTTTGGCGAGCAGCGTACCCGCGACATAACCGGCTCTATTGCCGGTATCAAAGCCACCGACATACGGCTCAATACCGCGGCCAGCCCCGACGTAGCCTTGCAGGGCCGGGCGGCCGGAGTGCAGATTACGCAGGCAGGCGGCACACCGGGCGGAGCCGTCCGAATCAACGTCCGGGGGGTAGCTTCCATCAACTCCAACTCCCAACCCCTCATTGTCATCGACGGTGTACCGGTCTTGTCGTCGGCGTTCGGGGCGGGTGGAGTAGCCATGAACCCGCTGGCCGAAATCAACCCAAACGATATTGAGAGCATGGAAGTGCTCAAAGATGCGTCGGCCTCGGTCTTGTTTGGATCGCGGGCAGCCAACGGGGTTATTCTGATTACCACCAAGCGGGGAGCGAGCGGCAAGCCCAAGTTTGACCTCAGCTACGAGGAAGGCATCAGCAACCCCACCAACCGCATTGACCTGGTCGATAACGGGGCCGATTTAATGAACATCTACAAGCGGTCGGCTCAGAACATCACACGCACGGGTCTCACGCCCGTAGGCTCCAACCTGATCAACGTACTGCCCACGGGCATTCTGCAAGGTTCACTCGCTCCCGCCCTGAACAATCGGCTCGTTGACTCCACCACGCTCTACAACACCAGCACCAACTGGCTCGATCAGGTCGTACGGCAGGGTCGCTACCGGCAGGCATCGCTGTCGGCGGGTGTGGGCAACAAGTATGTCACGGCCTATGCCAGTGGCTCGTACCGAAAAGAAGACGGAATCCTTATTGGGCAGGGGTTCGAACGGGTCAGCGGCCGGGTCAAGGTCGATGCGAAGCCGGTACGCTGGTTCAACGCGGGCATTAACCTGTCGGCTAATCAGGTGAACGTACCCACAGTACCCATCGACAACTCTTTCCGGTACGGCCTGTCGACGGCCCTGCCCGCCTACCCGATTCAGCTACCCGACGGTACCTTCTTCAACGGCATCAACAACGGCACGAACAATACGTTTCAGATTGGCACGAACCCGGTTTTCTTCCGAAACAACTATTCAAACCTGGCCCAGACATTCCGCAGTACCAACACCGGCTACATTGACCTAAAACCGCTGGAGGGACTCTCGATTCGGTCGGAAGTGGGCTATGATTACCAGCGCACCCGCAACGATATTCTGTTCAACCAGACCTTGTTTCCGGCGGGTATCAGCAGTCAGGAACGCAATGGAAACGGCCGGGCCGACAACCGGGATGTGACCAATCAGACGGTCAACATCAACAACCTGATTAGTTACGGGCGTACCTTCGGCAAGGCTCATTCGCTCAAGGTACTGGTGGGCAACAGCCTGCAAAGTACCGTGCAGGACAACGAAACGTACATTACCGAAAACGTAGCCGAGGGTGCTACCCGTAGCAGCGATACCACGCGCACGGTTGTTTTCAACGATCAGCTCTCGTACCGGTTCGTGTCGTTTTTCGGGCGGGTAAACTACGCCTTCCGCGACAAGTATCTGCTCGAAGCCAGCTTCCGGTCCGACGGGTCGAGCCGGTTTGGGCCGGGTAACCGCTGGGCCACCTTCCCCAGCCTGTCGGCGGGCTGGGTCGTGAGCGACGAAGCCTTTATGCAAACCCTCCCCGCCATCAGCTTCCTGAAACTACGGGCCAGCTATGGGGTGACGGGCAACGCTGAAATCGGTGATTTCTCGTGGCAAAAGGCCTTCACGTTCGTGGGGTACAACGCGGCCATTTACGGCGGTATTCAAGGTGGGCAGTTTACGAGCCTCGGCAACCGGGACCTGAGCTGGGAGTCGACCCGGCAGTTTAACGCAGGCCTTGACTTCGGGCTCCTCAATAACCGGATCAACGGTAACATTGATTACTACGACAAGGTATCGGACGGCCTACTGCTCGATTATTCGCTGGGGCCCCTCTTCGGCACCATCACCAACATCATCACGGTAAACCTCGGCTCGGTACGCAACCGGGGGGTTGAGTTTGTGCTGAACACCAAAAACGTGGTAAAACCCCGGTTCCGGTGGGAGACCAATTTCAACATTGCGCACAATAAAAACACGGTTCTGAGCACCTACGAAGCGCCCTTTCTGAACTACCCGTTCCAGTTTATCAGCGGCACCAACATTGCGGCCGTGGGTCAACCACTCGGTACGTACTACATGGCTCAGTTCGCTGGCTTCGACCCAGCAACGGGCAATGAGCTTTTCTACGAGCGCGACCGGTCGGTGTTTGCCAATACCGGGCGAACAGTCCGTACAGGCAACCTCTGGGACGGAACACTGAACAACCAAAGCGGTACGAACCAGTTCATCATGTCGAACCGAACCCCCTACCCGACCCTGTTTGGCGGGTTGAACAACACGTTCCAGTTCGGGCCGATTGATGTGAGCGCGCTCATTTATTTCCAGTACGGCAACTGGATTTACGATCAGGGCGAACGCGCCCAGAGCTACCCCGGCATCAACAGCAGTGGCTCGTTTCAGTCGGCTCAGGTGCTGCGCCGAACCATTCCGGGCGTGGGCGATGTGCAGGAAGCCATCCGGCAGAGCGACAACACCGCCCTCAACCGCCTGATTTTTAATTCAAACGCCCGGAGCATCGAGTCGACACGCTTCCTGCACAATGGCTCATTTGCCCGCCTGAAAAACCTTCAGGTCGGCTATAACCTGCCCACCAACGCCCTGCAAAAGCTACGACTACGAAGCCTACGGGTGTACGTAACCGGCCAGAACCTGCTGACCTTCACGAAGTTTAACGGCTGGGACCCCGAGGTATTCCGAAACGGGGGCGCAAGTGGTGGCACGGCCAACCTGTCGCCCGGCGTCACCAACAACGACTTACCCCAGATTCGAACGTTTCTGTTCGGCATAAATCTTGGCTTTTAACCCACAGCACCCCATGAAAACACGACTCATAGCAGGCTGTCTGGCCATTGGTTCGGTACTGGGCCTGGCCAGCTGCGAAAACTACCTCGACGAAGTAGCCACGAAAACCCTGATTCAGGCCGAGAACGTCCGCACGGTTGAAGAACTGGAGATTCTGATGACGGGGGCTTACTCCGGCATTGCCCGAAACCTTGCGTTTGGTGGCAATGCGCTCATCATCGGCGAAACCTTCGGCGACCTGGTGGCTATCAACAACACGGGCTATCGCAACAGCCCCGGCCGTTCGTCGCGGGTGTACACCTGGACCCACCGCGAGGAAGATTACGGGTTTCAGGCGGAGTTTCTGCAATGGAGTACGTTTGGCCTTACCAACGCCAACAACGTACTGGAAATTTTGCGGGCTAATCAGGTGCAAACCTCTGTGCCAGGCGACCCCCGACGCGATATTGCCCAGCAACGCGGTCGGCTCGAAGGCGAAGCGCGGTTTGTACGGGCGCTATGCGTGTTTGAGCAAACGCGCCTGCTGGGTTACCCCTGGGGTTATACCAACGATAACAGCCATCCCGGCCCCATCGCATCGTTCCGGTCGATGTCGAACTTCGGTGATCTGGCCTACCCGCGCCTGAGCGTTCGGGCGGCTTACGACTCTGTGCTCAACGACTTACGCATTGCCGAGCGACTGCTGCCCGAAAACTACGACCCAGCCCGGCACCTGCCCGATTACCAGCCCCGCGCCAACAAATATGCGGCCCTTGCCCTTATGGCCCGCGTGTATTTCCAGCAAGATAACGTAGACAGTTGCCTGGCCGTTTGCAACCGCTTGCTAGGCAGTGGGTCTACCTACCGCTTTCCGCTCGTACCCGGTAATCAGATGCTCACGGGCCTGTTTCAGCGAACGGCCATTACCCCCACCACCAACGCGGCTACGCGCGATGAGGTAATCATGGAGTTTGTGAACGTGGTAGGCCGAAACGTGCAGACCACCAACGCAGCTCCGATCCGGGCGCATTACGTATTGCAATCAGCATACACCACCGCGCAGCTGGGCAACGTGAATACCCTCAGCAGCGGCCCCAACCTGCGCATGAGCCAGCGGTTCAAAACGCTCGCCAGCTTCGACCGCACCCGCGACCTCCGCTATCGCACCCTCATCGACACCTCGCAGACCGCCACCACTACCACCGCCTGGGACAGCCCAAACCGACTGTGGTTCACGCTCAAGTGGGGCATCCGGGGAACCTCAAACCTCGGCCCGGCGCAGGGGGTCAACTCCAACGTGGTGTATTTCCGGTCGGCAGAATTTATTCTGATGCGGGCCGAAATGCGCGCCCGAAAAAACGACATTACCGGTGCCCTCGCCGACCTCAATGCCATTCGCCAACGGGCCGGCCTTACGGCACTCGCGGCTCCACCGGCTGACCTCGTCGCCGAAATTCGCCGGGAATTTGTGCGGGAGCTGTTTACCGAGGGGCAGCGTATTCACGACCTCAAACGCCGACGCGAAGCCGTCGATCCGGGCGATCGGACTTCATCGCCGGGTAGGGCCGATTGTGCCGCCAGCGATTGCCAGCCCGTCCCCTGGAATAGCCGACTCACTGTTTTTCTGATTCCACAAACCTTTCTGGACCGTAACCCGCTGGCGGTACAGAATGACTGATACGACCATGAAAACCCTGTTGCTTACTCTCCTGTTGGCCGTGTCGATCATGGCCTGCAACGACGACGCCCTGCCGACCCTCGCCCCAACCGATGACGCCCTGAAAACGGCGCTGCGCGGGGTTTGGCTACCCACACAGCTCCAGATCAAGTATCAGATTGGCCTGACGCCCCGCCAGCGCGACACCACCGTGACCCTTACCCCAACTACAGCCCCGCTGCTGGTGCCGGGCCGGGCCAACGTCATTATGCCTTTTACCGATACGCTGTACATTGGCACAGTTGCCACCGCCCGTATCGATACGTTTTTTACCCGCAACCGGGGCAGCCGTCAGCAGGGTAATTTCTTCCTGGTTAGCGGGGCCGACGCCGGTGCGACGGTGCTACGCATCGGGCGGCCGACGTACACACGTGGGCAGCTTACGCGCTGGAACTACGACTTTGTGTTTCACGGCACCGTATTGCCCAACGCCCAGAATCAGCCAACGTTTACTTATACCAGTTACCCGAACTACCCGCTCACGGTGCAGTCGGTATCAGGCAATCGGCTGGTGCTGGGTTTTCAGACAACCGGTAACGTGAACAATCTGCCGCAAGTCCCCATTACACCCGCCAACCAAAGCCTGAACACAACCTGGGGCGGACGGGTGGCTCTGATCACCGCTACGTTTACCAAGCAATAACCCGTCTGACAGAAAATGACCGGTTCTCTGATAATTTCTGTTGGATTATTCGGTGAGGGTTACATCCCACCACAAAAATTGTCAGAGAACCAAAAGCCGGAACACCATAAACTCAAAACCCAAAACCATAAACTAACCAATGCGCTGGTTTCTTGCCTTCTGGATAATGGCTACCGTGGCATTTGCCCAAACGCCCATGATTGGCGATGCAGGCTGGCAATTCGACGAGAGCCGGTTCGATCCGCGCTTTCCGGCCATGCGCGAGTGGGCCAAAGCAGGCGTTCAGGGAGGCATACCGGCTCGTTCGGCAACGCCTGTTCGGGCTACCCTCCGGCCCGGTGACAACCTTCAGCAGGCCATTGATCAGATAGCAACTAACGGTGGTGGGGCTATTCTGCTCCGCAAAGGCGATTACCTCATCCGTCAAACCGTAACCATTCGGTCGGGGGTTATTTTGCGGGGTGAGCACCGCGACAGTACCCGCCTGCTGGTGCAGATAAAAGCGCCTTTTTTCAAAACAAACGGCAGTACACCCGCCACCGCTGTTGCCGTGACCGACGCCGAACGAGTAGGTGTTGAGAACCTGACGATGCGGTACGCGGCCGTGCCGTTTGAACCCAACGACCGGGCCGATACTAATGCGGCCTGGTCGCCCGATGTGTTTCACCGGCCCGAACTTCGCGACACAACGGTGTACGTTCACCTGCTGATTTTTACCCGTTGCCGTAACAGTTGGGTCGATGGCTGCACGTTTCTGTGGGCCGGGGCGCACCCGTTGGGTGTATCGGCGTGCCAGCACATGACCCTCCGCCACAACCTCATCGACCGGGCCTATATCAAGCAAGACAGCCGGCATGGCGGGTACTATGGCTGCTGGGGTTCCAGTTACTGTCTGTTTTACAACGAAACCGTTCGGCGTATCCGGCACTTTGCACTCATGCTGCCGGGGTGCCGGTACAACGTGGTACTTAACTGCAACTTTGAGGTTGATGTAAACTTCCACGACCGCGACGATGGCGACAACCTGGTAGAGGGATGCCGAATGCACACACCAGTCTGGCACAGCTGGGCGGCTGTTGCTACCGGTACCCCGGCCAAGCACGGTCCACCCGGCAAAGGGAATCTGCTGTTCAACAATAGCGTGCGCTCGAAAGGCAAGGCCGGTTTTAGCACCAAAGCCCCCCTGCTCGCCGAGCCATCGGTGATCTACGAGGTTACGAATCAGTTCGGCTCGCCCATTGTCTCGGCCCTTCGTGATGCGGGTCCGCCCAAAGGCGGTACGCTTTACGCCGTTCGGGCAGAGCCCTGATCGTTTATTTTTCGGCCCGCACCCAGCGCCCGCTGTACATACGGCCTGCTCTGCCTACTTTTGTCAATCAACAAAAGCTCTCATCAACGATGAAACGATTCCTTTTGAGCTTTTTGGCTCTGTATCCGGCCTTCGTATCAGCTCAAGTAATTGTCAATGGTAAAGACATCAATCAACTACCCGATGTACAGTACCTCGAACTGATTCAGGATCAGCGTCCATTTAGGCAGCAGCAAGTGTATGCCGTAATCGACTATGGACAAACGATTCGGTTGGGTGAGCTCCGGCTGCACCGTGTTCAGGACGAAAAAGGGGGAGACAAACTGTTCGGTAGCGAAATAGATATCTTCAATTTTCTGCACAAAAACGGCTGGATACACGAGACTACCTTTGCCCGCGAATCCTGCGTGTATCACATTTTCCGGCGCCGGGCCAACGTGCTGGCTAACGACCGGTAGTGGTTTGCTTACTTTTCGGCACGAACCCAGCGCCCGCCGTATCCTTCTACAGGGATCGTGGTGGGCGTTAATTTTTCGCCGGTTATGGCATCGGTGAAGGCTTTGTAGCGCATGGTTTTGGTATCGAGCCGCACCGTACGGGCGGGGCCGTCGTTGATCAGAAAATAATGATCGGCCAAGGGGCTCGCTAACCGATAGGCAATGGCTCCCGTACAGGCAAACGGCGACGTATGCGCCCCAAGCACGTACTGAAGTACTTGTTTCTCCGCCAACCCATTACCGGGCTTGAAGCACCCGAGTGAAGCTTCGTACCCCAGTAACAGCGCACTTCCGCGGCCTATCCGGTTTTCCAGAATGGCCGGTTTACCTAGGTCGTAACGAGCCAACGGGCGGGCACTAACAGGCGTCAGGTCGGCCGTGAACCCGGTCAGTGCCTGACCGTTCAGGCGCTGCGGTCGGTTAGTACCAGCATACTGAAGGTCATTCAGCGTAGCTCCGAACAAAGCCGCAAACGCACTTGCCGTGCCCGTTGGCAGTTTCTGCATTTGGGCATCGTACAAGCCTGATGGCAGGTCCATCACCAACCGGCCACCCTGCCGAACATAATCAGTCAGTATGGGCAGAAGGTCGGTTTGCAGGGCAATCACAGCGGGCAGGTAAAGCACTTTGTACCGCCCGGATAGCCCCTTGCGCAGGTCGGTAGGCGTTACGTACTCAAACGGTACGTTGGCATTGATCAGCACCCGGCTGATACCCACCCTAGCCTCTACGGGCTTCATCTTGAAATTATCACGACCGGGCACGGCCATAGCGCCCCAAGCGGCTTCGTTCTCCCAATCGTAGAAAATACCCACTACGGGTTCTTTGTGCGCCTGCCAGAGTTCAAAGCGGTAGCGTTGCATGGCCTGCCCAATCTGTCCCATCCGAATGGCTCGGTCGGTTACCTGCCCGTTGCGGTCCAGAAGGGCATACTCCCCGGCTTCTTTACCCGCCGATCGGCTGTTCCAGCACCAGATACCAAACCCTTTGAAACCGGCCGCTATCTGACTCAGAAACAGTTGCGTTAGCTCGCCCGGACCCACATGGTAGCTATTCACAATGGCCCCGCGCTCCCCGTCGAGCTGTTGCGGCCCACCGGTACTCTCCCACCCGCCTGTCCAGCCACCTTTGAACAGGTCATTCATTAGAGCCGCCTGCATGTACATGGGGCGCGTCAGTTCATGGTTCACCTGATCGTAATGCCACGAAAAGTGCATCGACGGATAGAACGAGCCGTACCCGGTCATCACCTCGGCAATCCCTTCCATATCAACCCCGTACCAGGCAGTGGGCAGAAACAGCCCCAATTCCCCCCCACCCCGGTAGGGCGCGTGCGCATCGAACGCCCGAAATCCGGCCGCCCGTTGCCGAATACGGGCAAGGTTATGCTCTACTTTGAACCGGAAAATATCCCGCACATGCCGATACTCGCGACCGGTAAGGGTACGCCAGTTTTTTGCCACATCGTCCCAGTCGCGAAACACCTTCGTTTCGCCCAGCGACAACCCGGCATGGTGGAGATTCCAACCGTGGTTCAGACTGTCGACGGTGCTGTAGCTTTGCCGAAGCCACTTTAGAAATAAGCGTTCCCCTTCGGGAGTCAGGTCCGCCCCACGCCCGCCCACTTCAGGGTCGTAGGCCACACTGGTTGAGCGCATAAACAGGCCCGAGCGCGCGGTGTCGGCATAAGCTCGCTCTCGGGTGTTCCGCTTCACCAGCACATCCATTTGATAGTTTCTAAAAACGGGATTCTTCAACAACGCATCCGTGGGTGTGTTCGCCGGAATGCCCAACCGCCGAAGCAGCGTATCCGAAGGCGGCACAAAGCCCCCTTCGCCGTACCACCACGGGATGATGCCCTCGCTAAGCGCTATGGCCCCGATCCGCTCAACGGTCCAGTTGGGAGCACAGGGCATAATTTGCTTTAGATTGGTAAAACCGAGCCGCTTCATAGTTCGGAAATGAGTGCGCATTTCGGCCTCGCCCTCGTGGGGTTGCTGCACGTATACCACCCCGGCGGGCATGGGGGCAAGCCTGCGGTAGGCAGCCTGCGCGGGCGAATCGTGCAGCTGATCGTAAAGCCGGTGCAGAAACGGGTCGGTCTGGGGCTTTTGGGCCAACACAGAGAGCGTCAGAAACAGAAGGGGTAACGTCAGGCGGGGCATTGGGTGCGTTTTTCAGGAAAGACAGCATTAGCCGGTGCTCACCCCTAAAGCCGACGAGTCGGCGTGTCGCCCGCGCACATACACTCGGCATGTCCGCAAAAAATAGTAGCTTGCGACAGTTTTCCACCGCACTTCGTAACATCTATCCCTAAACTAAGTATTTTTTGTAATATTCTAAAAACAGTTCACATGAGCGAAGTAGCCTCTCGTTTTGCGCCCGGCGTTATCACGGGCGACGGGGTCACCGAAATCTTCCGGCACGCCAACGAAAACGATTACGCCCTCCCGGCCGTCAACGTCGTTGGAACCAATTCCGTCAATGCTGTTCTCGAAACCGCCAAAGCGGTCAACTCGCCCGTTATCATTCAGTTTTCAAACGGTGGGGGTATCTTCTACGCGGGTAAAAGCCTCTCTAACGAAGGCCAGAAAGCCGCCATTGCCGGCTCGATTTCAGGTGCGCTGCATGTTCACCAGATGGCCAGCCTTTACGGGGTGCCCGTAATTCTGCACACCGACCACTGCGCCAAGAAACTCCTACCCTGGATCGACGGCCTGCTCGACGCATCGGAGAAACACTTCGATCAGACGGGTAAGCCCCTGTTCTCGTCGCACATGCTCGACCTGTCGGAGGAGCCAATCGAAGAAAACATTGAGATTTCGTGCAAATACTTCGAGCGGATGGCCAAAATGGGCATGACGCTCGAAATTGAACTGGGTGTGACCGGTGGCGAAGAAGACGGTGTTGACAACTCTGATGTTGATGACTCGAAACTCTACACGCAGCCTTCAGAGGTAGCCTACGCCTACGAGCACCTGAGCAAGATTTCGCCCAACTTCACCATTGCCGCTGCATTTGGCAACGTACACGGGGTGTACAAGCCGGGCAACGTGAAGCTGTCGCCGATTATCCTGAAAAACTCACAGGACTACATTCAGCAGCAATTCAACACGGGAGCCCTGCCGGTGAATTTCGTATTCCACGGTGGCTCAGGCTCAAGCCGCGAGGAAATCCGCGAGGCTATCCAGTACGGTGCTATCAAGATGAACATCGACACGGATATGCAGTGGTCGACCTGGGAAGGTGTTCTGAACTACTACAAAGCGAAAGAAGGCTATCTGCAAACCCAGCTCGGTAACCCAGAAGGCCCCGATTCGCCCAACAAGAAGTACTACGACCCACGGGTGTGGTTGCGCAAAGGCGAAGAGAGCATGGTAGCTCGTTTGAAGGTAGCCTTCGAAGACCTGAACTGCATCAACCGGTTGGCGTAAGCCCATCGGCCCGATTAATCAGAAGCCCCGATTGTCAGGATCGGGGCTTTTTTTATACAATCTGTTTTGGGTATCTTTAGAATGTACCTGACTATGCAACCCATGGAAGCCGCCGTTACCGACGACCACATGACCGTTGCCGAGTTTCACCAACTCGAATTCGACGATAACGACCCGTTTCTGTACGAATTGCTCACCGGTGAACTTGTGAAAAAGAAAGTTCTTTCTCCCCGCCATCAATTACTATTGGCCGAACTCTACGACCAGGTAAAGGCCCATGTCAAGGCAAGTCAGGCCGGTACGGTTCTCTTCGCGCCCGTTGATGTATTTCTGAGCGATTATGACGCTCCCCAGCCCGATCTGGTCTTTGTCGAAAAAGCCAAAGCAAACTTTATTACCCATGATGGGGTGATGGGAGTACCTACACTTGTGGTTGAGGTGATATCCCCATCATCTGTCTTTCGCGACCGTGTAACCAAGAAACAGTTATACCAGCAACACGGCATACAGGAGTATTGGCTTATTGAACCGGCCGACAATTTTATCGAGATCTTCACGCTTGTCGACGGACGCTATGACCTGCTTTCTGCCGCTTCGCCCCAAGAGGGCACTCTGAATTCAGGCGTATTGCCGGGGCTGACCCTTAACTTAAAAACGCTGTTTGGCGAGACAGAATCCAAGTCTTAAATCATATCTGTAGACAAAAAAATGAGTCTGCTACCCTTCGGTAGCAGACTCGTTTTTTTGTCTATACCCCGGCGGACTAATCTCCGAAAACGGCCCCTCTTTGAGCAATCAATACCCGTGTTCCGGTAGTCAATCTCTGACCGTATATTTACCTATTAACTTTATAGATTAATAAAAGACGGTTGCAACTACTCATTTTTGAGGCAACGGCTAATGTATTAATTTTCAACACATTACAAAAAGGAAAAACGGGTAAATAGAGGGTATTTTCACAAGTAAAATCAAACACTTTGAAATGGCTGCCTGTTCTATTTGCGTAGTAGGCCAGTAACCAATTGGTCTATTTTCACCATAAACTCAACACGTTATGAAAAAGGTAATGATTGCGGCCTCATGTGCCCTCCTTCTGTTTGCACAAGGTGCTTTTGCTCAAGCTGTTCAGGAAGCTAAAGAAGCAAAGAAGGAAATGAAAGCGGAGAAAAAGATGAACAAAGCGCGCGAAAAGCGTCAGGACGTGAACGACCGCAGCCGCATCGAGGTACCGATGGTATCAGACGATAAAACGAAACTAGCCGAAGCTCGCAAGAAAGAAGAAAAAGCGGTGAAGAAAGCGATGAAGAGCGACGCCAAAGATGTGAAAGCCAAGGCGAAAGCGGTAACCAAGAAAGCCGATCGCGTTGACGACTAATTTTGGTCGTTTGTTTACAAATCACCATTCACAAGCTTACTAGACTACCAAACCCCGGCTTGACTCTGTGTACAGAGCAAACCGGGGTTATTTTTGTGCAGCTATGTGGTATTTTATAATTCAGCAAGACGACCTGAGTACGGTACAGTACCGGACACTCCAGAAAAAAGCGGCCCTGACCGAGGTCGAAACGTTTTACGATCCCTACCCCAACCTTTACCTATTCGATGTGGAGCGCGATGGGTACGCCGACTTTGTTGACTACCTCGATCTGGAAGGTATCCGGTACGAAGCCACCGCTACGAAACCGTCGCGGGAGCAACTACTGGATCAGATGCGGTAACCCGGTACCGGTTGGCCAGCCGGAAAAACCGAATAGTCAGAAAAATAGCCGCCGTGGTGAGGCCAATGAGCAGCCCCAACCATACCCCTACAGCTTTCATTTCGAAGGTAAACGCCAGCAGATACCCCACTGGTAACGATAGCACCCAGTAAGCAAACAAGGTAATCCAGGTAGGTACGTTCACGTCCGAAAGACCACGCAGGGTGCCAATGCCCACCACCTGAATACCATCGGAAAGCTGGAAGAAACCGGCCACAATCACCAGCGACGCAGCCATACCGGCTACCGTCGGGTTGTCTTTAATGTACAGGCCCACGAGGTAGTCGTTGGCCGTAAAAAACACGAGGGCGCAAACGGTCATGAAAGCGGTAGCCAGTACAAAAGCCGCCAAACCCGCCTGACGCACCCGCAGGCGGTCGCCGAGGCCAACGGCATTACCGACCCGGATAGCCCCCGCTGTGGAAATTCCGGTCGCAATCATGTACGTGGTTGAAGCCATGTTGAGCGCAATCTGATGCGCTCCCAGCTCGGCCGCCCCAAGCCAGCCCACCATCACGGAGGCAATGGAAAAGGCTGCAATCTCAAAAAAGAACGTAAGCCCGCCGGGTAAACCCAGCCGCATGATTTCAGTAACCTGTGTTTTGGTGGGCAGATGCGCATAAGCCGCCTGCAAAAACGGCCGGAACCGGTGCGAGCGATACACATACGCCAGCATAGCGACCGCCATAAAAATGCGGGAAATAAGCGTTGCCAGCGCCGACCCATTCAGCCCCAGCTCAGGAAATGGACCATAACCGGTAATGAGCAGGTAGTTGAACAGGGCATTGATGGCCAAAGCAAGCATGGTGATAGTCATGGTCACGCGGGGTTGCCGGAGCCCATCGGCCAGTTGGCGGGTGGCCGTAAAAAGGAGCAAAGGTAAAGTCGAAACGCTCAGGATAAGGGTAAACTCGCGGCCCATCTGCGTCACTTCGGGCGTTTGCCCAAACCAATGAAAGTTTAGCCCTACAATGGCTGACAACCCACCAAACACCAGGCTAAACAGCAATGCCACCCGCAACGAGGCCCGGAACAACTGATTGATTCCCTGCTCGTTGCCCTGACCAGCCGCCCGCGACACCATAGCCGCAATCACCGAGAGCCCCCCAATACCGATACTCGACACCAGAAACGATAACGAATTGGCCAACCCGGCTGCTCCGAGCGGCACCGCCCCCAGCAAACGGCCTACAAACAGGTTGTCGGTAACGCCCATGAGCACCACCCCAAGCTGCGCAATCACAATAGGCACACTCAGCCGAAGCGTATCGGCCAATTCAAGCTTTAATACACGAAGATTCATACCCGTTTAATCGCGGCTTACCGTCAAAAGTTCGGGCTGAAATACTAAAGTGGAAGAAGCGCGCGCCCGGCCGAACGCGGCCATTCACGCTTTGCCGCCCCGGAGCGACGGCCCGCACTCGGTTACTCTTTCACCTTTGCTATCCCCGCAATCTCCACATTGGCATTAAACGGCAGGTCGGCAACGGCAATGCACACGCGGGCGGGCAACCGGTTCCCGCGAAAATATGTCCGGTACACCTCGTTCATAGCCGCGTAGTGTTTCATGTCCTTTAGATAGATTGTTACGCTCACCAGATCGTCATGCGTGAGCTTCCGTTTTTGCAGAATGTCGCCGATATTACGCATGACCTGATGCGCTTCGGCCGCAAACGATTCGGTCACGAGCTGCCCGTTGGCACGGCCAATTTGCCCCGAAACGTACAGTACTCCACCCGCTTCAACGGCGTCGGAGTAAGGAGGCCCCGACGCGGGCGACTGAGCCAAAGCAGGCAGGGATACCGAAAAAAAGCCGACAACGAGAGAGATAATCCAGAAGGTGCGCATGGCGAACGGTCGTGTTTGAATAGATTCCGCCGTAAAGTTCTTACTTTTGTTCTTATTCATCGAATCCAATAAGCTGGCTTGAAAGAATACGGCAGTAATATTCAAAAACTCGTTGACAATATGGTCAACATTGAGGATCGGGAGCAGCGTACCCGCTACGCCCATATCCTCGTCGAGCTGATGCGCCAGATCCACCCGAACATGAAAGACGGGCAGGATTACTACAATAAACTCTGGGACGACCTATACATCATATCCGGTTTTACTCTCGACGTAGACAGCCCCTACCCACCCCCGTCGGAAGAGGCCCTGGGTAAACAACCGCAGCCCGTTCCGTACAATACGCATAACCTCCGCTTTCGGCATTTCGGCTACAATCTGGATTTGTTGATTAAAAAAGCGCTTGCTGTTGAAGACCCCGACGAGAAACGGGCCTTCGTATCGTACCTGTTCCGGCTGATGAAGTCATTTTATACCACCTGGAACAAAGAGTCGGTCGAAGACGAAACAATCTACCAGAGCATGCTCGAACTGTCGAAAGGGCAGTTGGCCGATGATGTAGACCTGATCCGGCGTGAAGGTCTGGTAGAGTCGACCCCGCGCGAGCGGACCGGCGAATCGACCCAGCCGCAACGCCTGAGCCAGCAACCACAGCGCGGTAACAACCGGCAGGGGTATGGCAACAACCGACCCAACTACGGCAATAACCAACGCAACGCGGGCGGTAATAACAACGGGCGCAACAACGGCCCCGGCGGACGCAATAACAACAATAACGGACGCAACAACGGCCCCGGTGGACGTAACAACAACAATAACAACAACGGTGGTCGGAATGACTTCCGGGGCAATACCGGGGGCCGCAATAACGACCGGCGTCGGAGGTAAAATGCCCACCTATGCCCCAGGCAAGCCCGGCACCGTGGATGGGCCGTTGGGCGTTGCGAATCCTTTGTCATTTCTCATTCATTAGTCATACGCATGTCATCATTTAAAATCACCGGTGGGCGGCAGCTCAAAGGCGAATTAGTGCCTCAGGGTGCCAAAAATGAAGCTCTCCAGATTTTGTGCGCGGTTCTGCTAACCAAAGAGCCCGTTACGATCCATAACATTCCGAACATCCGCGATGTCAATCAGCTGATCGACCTGCTGGGCGATTTGGGTGTGTGGGTAACCAAAATCGGCGAATCGTCGTACCGGTTTCAGGCGAGCGATGTGAACCTGGAGCATATGGAAACCGAAGCCTACAAGCGGAAAGCCGCGGCACTACGGGGTTCGGTTATGCTGCTGGGACCGATGCTGGCCCGCTTCAAAAAAGGCCGGATTCCGCGGCCCGGTGGCGACAAAATCGGCCGTCGGCGGCTCGATACCCACTTCCTCGGCTTTGAGAAATTAGGCGCTACGTTCCACTACGACGGTGATTTTTACCGGGTTGAAGGTGACCACCTCAAAGGTGCGTACATGCTGCTCGATGAGGCTTCGGTAACCGGTACGGCCAACGTGCTGATGGCCGCCGTAATGGCCGAGGGCACTACTACCATCTACAACGCGGCCTGCGAGCCTTACCTCCAGCAACTGAGCAAGATGCTCAACCGGATGGGGGCCAAAATCTCAGGCGTGGGCTCTAACCTGCTCACCATTGAGGGCGTGTCGGAACTGGGCGGTACTGAGCATACCATGCTACCCGACATGATCGAAATCGGCTCGTTTATTGGCATGGCCGCCATGACGCAGTCCGAAATCACCATCAAAAACTGCCGGATTCCTGAATTGGGCATCATTCCCGACACGTTCAAGCGGTTGGGTATTCAAATGGAATTCCGGGGCGATGACATCTTTGTACCGGCTCAGGAGCGTTACACTATCGAAACGTTCCTCGACGGAGGCATGATGACCGTGGCCGACGCGCCGTGGCCGGGTTTCACGCCCGACCTGCTCAGTATTGTGCTTGTGACTACGGTACAGGCTACGGGTACGGTGCTGATTCACCAGAAGATGTTCGAAAGCCGCCTGTTCTTTGTCGATAAGTTGATTGAGATGGGCGCGCAGATTATCCTCTGCGACCCGCACCGCGCTACGGTGGTGGGCCTCGGCCGTCAGCAGCAGCTGAAAGGCATTCGGATGTCGTCGCCGGATATCCGGGCGGGTGTTGCCCTGCTGATTGCCGCCCTGTCGGCCAACGGCACCAGCATCATCGACAACATTGAGCAAATCGACCGGGGGTATCAGAACATCGACACCCGCCTGAACGCCATCGGTGCGGAGATTATCCGGTTGTAGGTATAGTTTAGGGTTTTTGGTTTATCGTTTATGGCGTACCGGTGGCCGGCTTGTGGTTAGTTACCAACACCAACTTGCGCGACTACGACCTAACATAAAACATGGGGCTTGTACAACATCCTCCCTGTCCTACAAACAAAGGCCTTCGACAGGCTCAGACTGACGGTTAGCATTCAAGCTTACAGTCAGCCTGAGCCTGTCGAAGGCCTTTTAACATCAATCTCCTTCCTAAGCCAGATAAGTATGGCTCTGTTTGGATCAATGCACGGTCAAAACCGCTTTGCGTTTGGGGGCCTCCCAGAGGTTTTGTAAACCCAGAAGCGTAACCGCAGTCGAACGGCCATTAGTCTCAAATACCCGGCTGCTGGGCTCTCCCTTCGCATACCGACCGCAGTCAGGGCCAAGGCATAACGTATCCGAAACGGCATCGATCGACATCACGACCGTTACTTTACCGCCGGTGATGCAAACCCCTCCGGGCGGGCACAACGAGTTAGTGACTTGCCCTACCCGTAGCGTTGCCCCATTGGACAGTTTCACCCACTCGCCCGGCGCCATCGTTAACTGCCCATCAACCGCATCAGATTGGCATCCCATCAGCAGGGGCAGCACCCAGAACCCAAAAATGGCAGCTCGTTTCATGACTCATTTTTTGAACAAGACACTCCAACAGCTCAATCGGTTGGAAAGCCTCAGAGAAAAATAAATGGCTTGGGGCTAAAGCTAATTACAAACACAATCAGAGCCAGCCAGCCCAGTATTTTTCGTTTGGTATCGAGGGGCTCCCGCAACTCGGTTTCGGGGTGATAAACACCCAAAAAGCGGCCCAGAATCAGAATAAACGCAAAAAAGCCGGGGTAGCCCTCAAGCGTCGGAACGGCCCACGACAGAGCCAGTTGCGTTACCACCACCGACAACGCCAGAATCCAGGCATTGGTCCGGTTTTCGGATAACCGCGAGAAGCAGATAAACAGGAAGAAGACGTACAGCCCCAGATTAAGCAGTTTATCATAAAATGCGCCATCCTGCACTACATCGAACTCCTCGACCCGAAACCAACCCAGGCCCGCGTAAAACGCAAAGCCTACAAACAGAACCGGAGCTACCCACCGGAACCGGTCGCGGCCGATAAGCGCATAAAGTACATGGCCTCCGTCGAGCTGCCCAATCGGAATCAGGTTGAGCGATGTAAAAAACAGGGCCAAATATCCCGCCAGCAGGTACGGATAATGGATCATCTCGTAGGGATGCGGCAGCCGGGCGGGATCGGCCACGTAGGTTTTGAAGAACCAGAACAACAGGTTATCGCCGAAGCCGATAGCGCCCCCTTCGGGCAGGTTTTTGTACACATACTGCCCGAAATACATGCCGTACTTCTTGTATTCGGGGTGGATGGTGAAAATATACGAGGGGTCAGGCAGGTTCGTGAATCCGTACCAGAGCACAATCAGGGCCAGCACAAACCCCGCCAACGGCCCCGCAATACCAATATCGAAGTACTTCCGGCGGCTGTTGATGTAGTCCTGGATTCGGATAAATGCCCCCAGCGTGCCGATGCCCGTACTGCCAAACCAAAGCGGAATGTAATACGGGAGGGTAACACGAACCCGGTTGGCTTTGGCCGTGAAATAATGTCCAAACTCATGGACCGTCAGAATAGCCAGAAACGGAACCGAGTAGTGCAGGCCCGCCCAAAACTCCGACCAGCCCAGGGGAATCACTTTTTTTATCAGCGCGGGGTCGTCGGTCAGCCACGATGTCGGAATAAACGACCGCCCAAACATCCACTCAGCACCCGCCAGGGTAGTGGTGATGAGCGTGAGCAGGAAAAGCCCCCCGTGAATCAGGTACTTACGCATTCAATGTGTGAGTAAAGTTTGGCGCAGCGCCCTACAGGCCCTGCAAATAATCAATGATGGTTTGGGGCGGCACCACATGCACGGCCTCAATTCCCAACTGAGCAGCCGCTTCGATATTGGCCGCATTATCGTCGTAAAAAGCGGTTTCTGAGGCCTCCAGACCGGCTTCGGTCAGCACATGCTCATAAATGGCGGGCGAGGGCTTGGCCATACGAACGTCGTGCGAGTAAAACACCCGCTCAAACAGGTCTTCGAGGGTGGGCTTACCCAGCGCAGCGAGCATCTTGTTGACCTGCCGGATATGAATGGCGTTGGTATTACTGAGCAAAAACAACCGATACCGGCCCGACGCCCGCAACTCCTCCAGCCGGTCGACGCGCTCCACGGGTAGGTCGAGCAGAATCGAGTTCCAGGTGGTATCAATCACCTCGTCGGTCCACTCCTCGCTCGACGGTTGCCCTTTCTGCCGAAGCAACGCGCGCACGTGTTGCCGGAAGGCCGCATCGTCGACCATACCCGTTTCGTATTGCCGCCACAAATCATGCTGTTTCCAAAGGGTAGTCACATCGGCTTCGGGCAGACCCGCAAGCACCGAAAAATTACGAATTGGCGCACCCATATCGATGGGGATAATCACGTCGCCAAGGTCAAAAATCAGATTCTTCAGCATACTATCAGTAATGAGACGGGGCAGTGCGCCCGTGGTGCAGGACAAGTTTATTTTATTTCGACAGGATTACAGGATATACAGGATTTTCTTCTATAAAAATAATCCTGTATATCCTGTAATCCTGTCGAAGAAAGCTTTCATCGGGCTTATCACAAAGAACTTGTCCTACACCCGTGTGCCCAACAAGATAACCCAGAAGCCAAAGATACCGTTAGATTTGCAGACAACCCTTTTTGTATGCCCTTTACCATTGACCTTTCCGATAAAGTGGTGCTGCTGACCGGCTCAACGGCCGGCATCGGGCTCGGTATAGCCAGGCAGTTTGCCCGCGCCGGTGCCCATGTGGCCGGTTGCGGCTTAGAAGCCATTGAGCAGGCGCGCGAATTTATCCAGACTGTCCAGAGCGAATCGGGACAGACGCCCCTGTACGTACAAGCCGACGTCACCCAACCCGACGACTTAGCCCGGCTCGTGAGCGAAACCGTAGCCCGGTACGGGCGAATTGATATTCTGGCGTCGAATGCAGGCACCAATGTGTTTGCAGGTGTCGACGGATGCTCGGAAGCCGAGTGGGAAATAAACCTGAATTTGAATCTGGCCTCGCATTGGCGGCTGGCGAGGCTATGCAAGCCCTATCTGGAAGCCGCGCCCGGCGGTGGAATAATTGTGGTCAATGCGTCGTGCCATGCGTACAGCAGCCTGCCGGGCTGTTTTCCGTACAATGTAACCAAAACAGCCCTGATGGGGCTGGTACGCAGCCTGACGCTGGAGTGGAGCCCGACCATCCGAACGGTGGGCGTAGCACCGGGTTTTATCGACACCCGGCTCAACGAAGCCTGGTTCGATACGTTTCCCGACCCAGCCGCCGAACGAGCCCGCACCGAAGCGCAGTTTCCGATGCGCCGATTGGGTACGCCCGACGAAATTGGCGGCTGGTTTGTGTTTTTGGCGAGCGATTACGCCCGCTTCTCCGCCGGTCAAACCTACCTCATCGACGGTGGCCGGTCGGTAGTGATGATGTAAAAAGAGGAGAAAGGAGAAGGGAGGAAAGGAAGAAGGGAGTTGCCGCGCCTGCGTCCTTTCCTCCCCTCTTCCTTTCCTCCTTTTCCTTTTTTATTCCAACACCACGCCCATGTTGCAGAACTTGTCGATGCGCTGACTGATGCGCTCCTGCGGGGTCAAGGCGTTTAGTTCTTCGAGGGTAGCCAGAATGACGGTTTTCAGAATATCGGCCATCGCGGCATGGTCGGTATGGGCTCCGCCGATGGGCTCCTCCACGATACCGTCGATCAGGCCTGCCTGTTTCATGTCGCGGGCGGTGGGCTTCATAGCTTCGGCCGCCTGCTCTTTGTAGTTCCAGCTCCGCCACAGAATGGTTGAGCAGTTTTCGGGCGAAATCACCGAATACCAGGCATTTTCGAGCATCAGCACACGGTCGCCGATAGCAATACCGAGGGCTCCGCCCGATGCGCCTTCACCAATAACAATACAGATGACGGGCACTTTGAGGGTCATCATCTCACGCAGGTTGCGGGCAATAGCCTCGCCCTGACCACGCTCTTCAGCTTCAAGGCCGGGAAAAGCGCCCGGCGTGTCGATCAGCGTAATGATAGGCTTGTTGAACTTCTCGGCCAACTGCATCAGGCGTAGCGCCTTGCGGTAACCCTCTGGGTTAGGCATTCCGAAGTTGCGGTGCTGCCGCTGCTTGGTATTCCGGCCTTTTTGCTGCCCGATGATCATCACCGACTGCCCGCCGATTTCACCAAAACCACCCACCATGGCCGGATCGTCGCGCACGGAGCGGTCGCCGTGGAGCTCGATAAACTGATCGCACATGCGCTCAATATAGTCGAGCGTATAAGGCCGGTCGGGGTGCCGCGACAACTGAACCCGTTGCCAGCGCGTCAGGTTCTGAAAAATCTCGAACTGAAGCTTATCAATGCTTTTTTCGAGTATGTCGACGGCATCGCTAACGTCTACACCGGTCCGTTCGGCCAATTTTCGGGTTTCTTCCAGTCGCGCTTCCAGATCAGCAATGGGCTTTTCAAAATCGAGGTAAGTTCTCATAAACACAGGAGAATGGAAGAAAGGATAAGGGAGAAAGAAGTGGGCTAGTCATCACAAACCCTCCTGTTCCTTTCTACCTGTTCCCTTCTCCCAATTTAAAGTTCATACGTTTGTCCTTTGGTAGGAATTTCAACCTGATTATAGCCAACTTCAGACAGGGCTTCTTTGAAGGCTTCCATACCCGACAGCTCGCCGTGTACCAGAAACACCTTCCGAAGCGAGTCGGCCGGTTGCATTTTGACGAAGTTAATTAGATCATTACGGTCGCCGTGTCCGCTGAACACGTCGATTTTCTCAACCCGCGCATTCACAGCCTGCTCTTTGCCCTTGATGGTAAGGGTGGGCTGCCCGTTGAGCAAACGCCAACCGAGCGTGCCCTCGGCGCAGTAGCCGATCATCAGAATAGTGCAGTACGGGTTACCGATGTTGGCGGCAATGTGGTGCTCCACACGCCCCCCCTGCACCATACCCGACGACGAGATGATAATGCAGGGCTCGTTGTAATCCGACACGGCCTTGCTTGCCTTAGTCGACTCCAGAAACGTGAAGTTTTCAAAATCGAACAGGGCCTCGTTTTCCTCGTAAAAGTCGCGGGCCTCCTTATTCAGCAAGCGTATATTTTTGGTGTACACCCGCGAGCTATCGTAGGCCATCGGGCTATCCGAGAAAACCTTGATGGGCGGGAAATTATGCTCTGAATACAGCTTGTTGAGTGTGTACAACAGGGCCTGCGTACGGCCCACACTGAACGAGGGGATAATCAGCCGACCCGGAATATCGATACAGGTTCGCTTGATTACATCAGCCAAAGCCTCCTCGGGGGTCTCGGTATTTTCGTGGAGCCGGTTGCCGTAGGTGCTTTCGCAAATCAGGTAGTCAACCGGGGGTACCGGTGCCGGATCAATCAGCAGCGGGTAGTTTTTGCGGCCAATATCGCCCGAGAAACAAATGCTCTTCCGCTCCCCGTTTTCAAACACGTTGATTACAATGTGAGCGGCCCCGAGCAGGTGTCCGGCCGGAATAAAGGTAACGTCGAGCCCTTCGTGTACCCGAAACCGCCGGTTAAACGCAATAGGCACCACGTTTTCCATGGCGTCGCGGACTTGCCGCTCTAGATACAAATCATTTTGCATCTTGGCCTGCCGGTCTTTCACCCGCTTTTTCTTACTCGCGTTGAGGTCGTTGATGCGCTTCTGGTTAATGGTAGCGGCATCTTTCAGCAGAATTTCAGTGAGCGCAAACGTTGGTTCGGTGCACAAAATCTGCCCTTCGTACCCCTCGCGGTAGAGGTTAGGCAGGTTGCCCGAGTGGTCAACGTGGGCGTGGGTCAGCAAAACAAGGTTAATACCAGAAGCCTCAAACGGAAAGAAACTGGTAGCTGGCGTGGTGGGAGGTGCCTGCCCGTTCGAGGAAGAACGTTCGAGGTCCGAACCGCAGTCGATCAGGATTCGGTAGTCGTCCTGAACTTCCAGCAGGTACATACTGCCCGTCACCTGCCGGGCGGCCCCCAGAAAAGATAACTTCATGTGTATCGTTTAAACGTCGTAGAGAACGCCGATACTGGATACTGCCCACCTGATTACGGCCTGCCGCCACCGGTAGTCAACCTCCATTATCCAACGTTCATGTATAAAAACGCCCGTCGGGCGTATCAAATTCCGCTATTTTTGTCTTCCGGGGTTCAGTAACCCCAGGTTTGCAAAGTTACTAAGATAGAGCCGAATCGCCTAACCCGGCTTTAATGCCTCCATGCTTCCAGTTGCTCACTTCCATCGACTATACCTGACTCATCGGTTAGTTTTAAGTATCTGCCTGATTCTGGGCTCAATCCCACTTTGGGCTCAATCCGATACCGACTCTACCAACACCCAACGGTTGCTGTTACTTCTCGATCAGTTTCAGCAGGGCACCGTGGCCCGGCATGGTACGGTAGCCCTTTCGGTTCGGCGGGTGCGCGATGGTGAGCCGCTTATCGGCTACAACTCGCGGCAGAGCCTGTCGACGGCATCGACGCTGAAACTCGTCACCACCGCTACCGCGTTGGCCGTGTTGGGCGGGACCTACTCGTACACCACCGTTCTCGAATACGACGGACAGCTTCGCGATAGCACGCTCACGGGGAATCTGTACATCCGGGGTTCGGGCGATCCCTCGCTGGGCACCTGGCGGTATTCGAGCGGAGGCTCACTGCGCTCACCCGATCTGCCTACCTTGCTGGCCATCTGGTCCGACGTTATTCGGCGGGCCGGTATTCGTCGAATTGAAGGGCGGGTGGTTGGCGACGGGTTGATTTACAACGACCCGCCCGTGCCCGATACCTGGCCGTATGGCGATCTGGGCAACTACTACGGGGCCGGACTGAGTGGCCTCAATCTCAACGAAAACCTGTACCGGGTGTTTTTCAGACCGGGCAAGACCGTTGGCACGGCCGCAACCCTGCTCCGTACCGACCCGCCCCTGCCCTACCTGACGCTGCACAATACCGTGTCGACCGATGCCGCCGACACGGGCGATCAGGTCAATATTTACGGGGCTCCGCTCGCCAATCAGCAGTGGCTCACAGGTAAAATTCCGGTCGACAGCAAAGAGTTCAGCGTGAAAGGTTCGCTACCTAACCCGGCTTACTTTGCCGCCTACGCCCTCACCGAACAACTCCGGCGCGACAGTGTACGGGTAGGCAACGAGCCCGCAGCCTACGGGTCAGGGTTGCCCGCACCCAAACCGGCGGGCCGGCGCACCCTTCTGTACACCCACCGCTCCCCGTCGCTGACCGAGCTGGCCCAGCAAACCAACTTTCAGAGTGTGAACCTCTACGCCGAAGCTCTGCTCCGAACGGCGGCCCTACAGCTTAATCCGGGCGTTCAGAACACCGATGAAGCGGTGGCAGCGGTGGCTAAATTCTGGCGGAGCAAAGGCGTTAACCTCGACGGGTTTCGGATGCGCGACGGCAGCGGGCTGTCGACGGTGGGCGGGCTGTCGGCCGACAATATGACGGGAATCCTGAGCCGCATGGGTGCCGAGCGTACGTTTCCAGCTTTCTACGAAACCATTCCGGTCGTGGGGCAGTCGGGCACGGTACGGAGCCTGGCACGCAACACCGCAGCCGCGGGCAACGTGCGGGCCAAAAGTGGTTCTATTGAGGGTGTGCGGGCCTACGCGGGCTACTTCACCGCAGCCGACGGCGAACTGATGGCGTTTTCGGTTATGGTAAACCGGTTTACGCCGGGTCAGAACCGGGCGCTAACGGCCCAACTGGAGCGGATTCTGGCGGCAATGGTACAACTGAACGGGAAGAAGGAATAAGCAGTACGCCCTCATCGTCGGTTTCGGCCATAGCCAGTTTTTCGGGGAGAATGAGGTCAAACGTAGCCCCTTCACCCGGTTTGCTGTGGGCTCTGATATAGCCCTGATGCGCCATCACGATTCGCTTGCAAACCGCCAGGCCGATGCCGGTACCATCGTAAGCTGTTTGCGGGTGCAACCGCCCGAACAACTGAAAAATCCGCTCGGCATACTTCTCATCGAAACCAATTCCATTGTCAGAAACCGAGATTTTGACGTACGAACGATTCGAGGTAAGGTCGGCACAATCGGCTTCGTCAACCGGTTCCCAGGTAACCCGCACCATCGGGCGCGTGTCGGGTTTGCGGTATTTGATGGCGTTACTAATCAGGTTGGCAAACACCTGCTCCATCTGGCTCGGAATCACGGGCAGAACCGGCAACTGATCGACCCAAACGTCGGCAGCGAGCCCCTTAATCTGCAACTCCATATCGTCGAGCACCCGCCCAACAATATCGTTCATACTGACCATCTGGTAGTTATGCGCCTGATTAGATACCCGCGAAAACTCCAGCAGGTCTTTAATCATACGCGACATGCGATCGGCCGAACCGGTGATCTTACCCATAAACAGGCTCGTTTCGGTATCCAGCTTAGCGCGCTGGGTAATCAGGCCCGCAAATGATTGTATCTTACGCAGGGGTTCCTGCAAGTCGTGCGAAGCAATAAAGGCAAATCGTTCCAGTTCTTCGTTGGAGGTAGTAAGCTGTCGGATTCGCGCCTGAAGTTCGTCTTCGTAGGCCCGCAGCTGATCTTCGGTTTGCTGACGCCGGGTCAGTTCTTCATTGAGCGAATTGTAAGCGGCAATCAGGGTCAGGAACGTCAGCATAGACAGCAGAAAAATAACCACGATGGTCTGCTGGTACGAGGCAGCGGCTTTTTCGTTGCGGGCTTTCATGAGGCTCTTTTCCTCGGCAATCATCCAGGCCACCGACCGCCGGATGTTATCCATCTTGAGCTTCGCAATGAGCAATCGACTATTCAGGGCCCGCCGGTCAGTGCGGTAACGAATTTGCAGACTATCGATGGCCAGTTTGGTACGGGCCTGGGATTCGAGCGTATCCAGCCGGGCCAGCTGCCGGGGATTATCGCCCAGGGCTTTGCGCAGCCGAATCCAATCGTCGGGCAGTTCGCGCCGGGCCACGATGTACGCTTCCAGATACAGCGAGTCGCCACCAGACGCGAGGAAGCCGCGCGTGCCATTCTCGACGTCTTTCAACGACGACAGCACGTCTTCGAGCCCGTTAATGGCTTCGTGCGTAGCCTGTACCCGGTCACTATCGGCGCCATACCGGCTGTAACTGTAAAACGACAGCACAAAACCAGCGGCAATGAGCAATAGGGCAACCAGGAAAGCCAACGCAATCCGGCGGTCCGGACTGATAGCCGCGAATAGGTTACCGATTGATTTCATGTCAACACACCACGTGAAGGGTTAAAGGTAGCCGATTCGCACGGCCCCGCACCCGCCAGCCGTCTAAAAATTTAGGCAATGACCTTTACCTGCCAGTCCCTACCCGATTTTTTCGACGGTCAGGTTATGATTGGTGTAGATGCAGACATCGGCCGCAATGTGCAGGCTCTCGCGCACCATTTCTTCGGCCGTGAGGTGGGACGCATGTTTTTTCAGGGCAATAGCCGCCGACTGCGCAAAACTCCCGCCCGAACCAATAGCGGCCACATCACTATCGGGCTCAATCACATCGCCCGTACCCGAAATGATCAGCAAATCCTCTTTCGACGCCACAATGAGCATGGCTTCGAGCTTGCGTAAGTACCGGTCGGTGCGCCAGTCTTTAGCCAGTTCAATAGCGGCCCGCTTCAGGTTGCCGCCGTAGCCGTTGAGTTTTTCTTCAAACCGTTCGATGAGGGTAAAGGCGTCGGCCGTTGAGCCCGCAAAGCCCGCTAACACCTTGCCGCCAAGCAGCGAGCGCACTTTCCGAACGTTACTCTTGGCGACGGTATTACCCATGGTGGCCTGCCCGTCGGCCCCGAGCGATACTTGTCCGTTGTGGCGAATCCCGACAACGGTAGTGGCATGAATTGTCTGTTGCATTATTCTTCTTTACTTACCAGCCGCTCTTTCAATTGCTGGTTATACTCTTCAACCGTACCAGCCTGTACTCGGTTCAAATGCCAGTTAAAAGCAATACCTGCCCCGATAACACCAGCCATTGAGTAAACTAACGGGCGATTAATCGGATAAGTATGCCCTACACTGACGCTCCGTCTGAGTGAGTAGCCCAAAACATAACTCGCCAGAAAACCGGCGGCAAAACCTGAGGCAACCACCGAGATCGTTCGGGCTGTCCGGACATAGCGCATATTGGCAACCAAACGCCTATTGTTGAGGTATTCAAACGCCGGACGGAGGTTTTGTGCCGGATCAACCCGGATGCCGCGGTAAACGAATCTGGTAGACCCTTTCCGGGCAATCGTATCAGCCAGCGTCAGCCGTTCTGATCGCGGGATCAACGCAACCATAGGCTGGTAATACGAACTAGACTGCCCGCGTAAACGCCCATTGTATTGCCTCACGGCCCTTTCCATACTTTTTTCAACGGGTATAAAAAGCGGTACATACGTGAGCACCACACTACTCACCAGTAGACTTCGAGCCAGTAGCGGGTTATCCCGTCTCAGTAAAAAGCTACCTGTAAGCCCACCCAGCGTAACCCGGGGTATCGCCATTTTTATGGCATACAGCGTTTTGTAGTGCCGGATCAGCCGTTTGCCTTCGGGGTCAGCGTTTCGTTCCAACAAAGGAAGCAACTGGGGCGAGGTCAACGCGGTGGCGTGGTGATACCGATACTGACGGGGTGGGCCGAAAAACGAAATCTTCCCGTTCACCGAGATCGTATCTCCTACTGTTAACGAGTCTGTTTGGGCAAACCCGAAAAACGAAAAGCCCAGTATAAGGCAGAGCGTGAGGTAAATGGTGGATAATTTCATACACCAATGTAACCAGGTTTTACCAAAAACAAAAGTCGGTCCATGCTCACAACCGTTTGCATGGACCGACTTTTTGTTTTTGCTATTCTCTCCAATTACACCAGCATGCGCATGGGGTCTTCGAGCAACTGCTTGAACGTTTGCAGGAAAGCCGCCCCCGTAGCGCCGTCTACCACGCGGTGGTCGCACGAGAGGGTTACTTTCATCACGTTGGTTGGTTGAGCCACGCCGTCGACAAACTTCACCGACTCTTTGATAGCCCCAATCGCCATGATGCACGAGTCGGGCGGGTTAATGATCGCCGTGAACTCTTCGATACCAAACATACCGAGGTTCGAGATCGAGAAAGTGCTACCTTCCCAATCTTTGGGTTGAAGCTTCTTGTCTTTGGCTTTACCCGCCAGGTCTTTCACCTCGGCCGCAATAGTCGACAGCGTTTTCTGGTCGGCGTTGCGTACCACTGGCACCAGCAAACCGTCGGGGATAGCCACCGCTACACCAATGTTGACGTACTTGTACTTGCGGATTTTATCGCCGAGCCACGACGAGTTGACGTCGGGGTGTTGCTTGAGAGCTACAGCGGCTGCTTTCAGCACAAAATCGTTGAACGAAATCTTCACCGGGCTTACCGCGTTGACCGTTCCGCGCAGTTGCATCGCCTTGTCCATGTTGATTTCCATGGTCAGGTAGAAATGCGGAGCGGTAAACATGCTCTCGCTCAGGCGACGGGCAATTGTTTTGCGCATCTGGCTGACCGGGAAGTCTTCGAACTCGCCCGCCGGAGCCGGAGCCGCTTGCGGAGCGGCCTGCGGTGCTGGAGCTGGGGCAGGTGCAGATGCAGCAACCGGGGCAGCCGGTGCCGGTGCGGCTGCCGGAGCAGGCGCGGCTTTACCCGGCGCAAACGATTCTACATCGGCCTTCACAATACGGCCTTCTGGACCGGTGCCCTGTACCTGACGGAGGTCGATACCCCGCTCTTCGGCAATGGCTTTGGCGAGGGGCGATGCTTTCACCCGGCCGTTTTCCGACGACGCGGCTGCGGCCGGGGCCGATGCTGCGGGTGCCGCTTCCGTAGCCGGGGCAGCGGGTGCCGAAGCGGCCGGGGCGCTACCCGACGCACCACCTTCGAGCAGTACTTTGAAATTGGCTCCTTTTTCGCCCACCACCGCGATCACGGCGTCAACCGCTACCGATTCGCCTTCTTTCACGCCCACGTACAGCAGAGTGCCTTCTTCGTAGGCTTCGAGGTCCATCGTCGCTTTATCGGTTTCTACCTCAGCCAGGACATCGCCCGACTTCACGGTATCGCCTTCTTTCTTGTGCCAAGCTACAATGACGCCTTCCGTCATGGTGTCCGACATTTTAGGCATTCGGATCACCGACGCGTTTACTTCTTCGGCGGGGGCGGCCGATACCGTATTGGCGGCTGGCATATCGGTGTTTACCTGCTCCGACTTAATGTCGCCGGCGGGGGCCGCTTCGGGACCGTCCGGCGTTCCGGCGGGTGCAGCCGCAGGAGCCGGGGCTCCACCGTCGAGCAGGGCTTTGTAATCTTCGCCTTCGGCACCGATTATGGCCAGTACCCCATCAACGGGTACCGACTGTCCTTTTTCGACGCCGATGTACAGCAGTGTACCTTCTTCGTACGATTCGAGGTCCATCGTAGCCTTGTCGGTTTCTACTTCGGCCAGGACATCGCCCGACTTCACTTTATCGCCCACTTTTTTGTGCCACTCCGCAATGACGCCTTCGGTCATGGTGTCGCTCATTTTGGGCATTCGGATTAATTCAGCCATAGTCAGATTATGTATCGGATTGCGCTAAGACGTTGGATGCTATCGAGTAAGGGTCGACGGAAAGACAGACTACTCATCGACCGGCCGCCAAAATTAAAGCAAAGGCGCGAAAATCACATTCATTCGGGCCGGTTCTGTACGATTCCGCCCATTTGTTTGGTCGATAAGCACCTTCTTGTGGGTCAATCTGACCGGTGAATTAGGCATCTTGGGGCCTTACCAACCCGTTTGTACCCGTACCTTTGGGTCACTTAACGCCTGTTTGTTTATACGTATGAAAGCAATTTACTGCATTGGCCTGCTGGTAATCTCCAATGTGTTTATGACGCTGGCCTGGTACGGCCACCTGCAAGTGAAGCAATTTCCGGCTCTGGCCCGGCTCTCTTTCGCCGGGATTGTGTTGCTGAGCTGGGGCCTCGCCCTGTTTGAATATGTGTTTCAGGTGCCGGCCAACCGAATCGGCTCTACCGAAACCGGTGGCCCTTTTTCGCTTTTCGAACTCAAAACCATTCAGGAGGCCGTGTCGCTCATTGTGTTCACGCTGATTACGGTTTTTGTGTTCCGCACCGACAAGCTTGCCTGGAACCACCTGGTCGGGTTCTTTTTCATCGTTGTGGCCGTATTTTTTATTTTCAAGAAGTGGTGATGGGCTGAGCTGACATCTCTGGGAGCTTCAGCAATACATCTGGATAAAAAAAGAGATGACATCTCTCCAAACGAGATGTCATCTCAAAATAAGCCTGACAGGATTCTGAGCCCTCTTTTTACTTGGGTTCGGCCACCGATTTGATCTTCAACTCGTCGAGTTGCTTATCCGAAATAGTCGAAGGCGAATCGATCATGACGTCGCGGCCCGAATTATTTTTCGGGAAGGCGATAAAGTCGCGAATTGAGTCGGCGCCACCGAAGAGCGACGTTAACCGGTCGAAACCAAACGCGATACCCCCGTGCGGAGGAGCGCCAAACTCGAACGCATCCATCAGGAAGCCAAACTGTGCTTTGGCCTCTTCGTCGGAGAAGCCGAGCAGGCTGAACATCCGGGCTTGTAGCTCTTTGTTGAAAATACGAATAGAGCCCCCACCCACTTCGGTACCGTTGATGACCATGTCGTAGGCATTGGCCCGTACGGCACCGGGGTTTGTTTCGAGCAACGGAATATCCTCAGGCTTGGGCGAGGTAAAGGGGTGGTGCATGGCAAACCACCGCTGCTCTTCTTCACCGTATTCGAGCAAGGGGAAATCGAGTACCCAGAGAACTTTGTAATCGTCGGGGTTGCGCAGCCCTAAACGGGTGCCCATCTCAAGCCGCAGCTCGTTCAGTTGCTTGCGGGTTTTGTCGGCCTCACCAGCCAGCACCAGAATCAGGTCGCCGGGCTTGGCATCAAACTGAGTTGCCCAACCCGCCAGATCCTCGGGGCTGAAGAATTTATCGACCGACGATTTCACGGAGCCATCCTCGTTGACGCGGGCATAAATAAGCCCTTTTGCGCCAATTTGCGGGCGTTTGAGCCACTCGGTCAGCTCATCGATCTGCTTGCGGGTGTACTGAGCCGCGCCCGGCACGTTGATTCCCACCACGAGGTCGGCAGCGTCGAACACCGGAAATCCTTTACCCTTGGCCATGTCGGTCAGCTCGACAAACTGCATTCCGAAACGGGTATCGGGCTTGTCGGAGCCGTACAGGCGCATCGCATCGGCGTAGGTCATGCGGGGCACCTCGGCCAGGTCAATCCCTTTCACGGTTTTAAACAGCTGCCGCACCAGCCCTTCAAACATCACCAGAATATCTTCCTGCTCCACAAACGACATTTCGCAGTCGATTTGGGTAAACTCAGGCTGCCTGTCGGCGCGGAGGTCTTCGTCGCGGAAACACTTCACAATCTGGAAGTACCGGTCGAAGCCCGACACCATCAGGAGCTGCTTAAACGTTTGGGGCGACTGCGGCAGGGCGTAAAACTCACCGGGGTTCATGCGGCTGGGCACCACAAAATCGCGCGCACCTTCGGGCGTCGATTTAATAAGTACCGGTGTTTCGACTTCAATAAAGCCCTGCTCGTCCATGTACCGGCGGGTTTCCTGCGCCATGCGGTGCCGCAGTTCGAGGTTCCGGCGCACGGGGTTCCGGCGCAGGTCGAGGTAGCGGTATTTCATCCGCAGGTCGTCGCCCCCGTCGGTTTCGTCTTCGATCTTAAACGGCGGAGTGTTGGCCGTGTTGAGTACCGTCAGGGCGGTGGGGCGCACCTCAATATCGCCGGTGGGTACGTTGGGGTTTTTGGCTTTCCGCTCCACCACCTGCCCGGTTGCCTGCACCACAAACTCGCGGCCGAGCGTGCGGGCTGTCGCAAATAATTCAGCCGACGAAACGCCTTCTTCCAGAATCAGTTGGGTAATTCCGTAGCGGTCGCGCAGATCAATCCAGAGTACCTTTCCTTTGTCGCGGATGGTCTGGACCCAGCCAGAAAGAGTTACGGTTTTAGCGGCATCAGCCAGGCGAAGTTCGCCACAGGTATGAGATCGGAGCATATTTTTTATTGAGTGATTGAGTGCAAGAGTGATTGAGTGAATTTTATAAACTCGCTCAATCACTCACCGATACGTCGGACCGTCACTCGTTCACTCATTGAATTCAGGCCGCAAAGGTACAGACTTTAGGGCCAAGGGGCAAGGTTCATTTGTTTTACTCCCCGCCCCCGATTCGGGCAGGTTTCTGGCCGGTGGTGACCGGCTTGGGGTTCTTCACGTAGGCATCGAGCCAGCTGTTCATTTCCGACAGCATGTGTAGCAACGATTCCTTCGCCGTGTAGCCGTGGCTCTCGTAGGGCAGCATCACCAGCCGCGTGGTGGCCCCGAAGCCCTTCAGAGCATTGTAATACCGCTCCGACTGAATGGGGTACGTACCGGTATTGTTGTCGGCCTCACCGTGAATCAACAACAGGGGCGACTTCATTTTGTCGGCGTTCATAAACGGCGACATTTTGTTGTACACATCCGGGGCCTGCCAGTACGAACGTTGTTCATTCTGGAAGCCGAAGGGGGTCAGGGTTCGGTTGTAGGCACCGCTCCGGGCAATACCACCCCGAAACAACCGGCTGTGAGTGAGCAAATTAGCCGTCATAAAGGCTCCGTATGAGTGGCCACCCACACCAACCCGCGTAGAATCCACCACGCCCAGCCGAACGCCCTCATCAATAGCCGCTTTGGCGCTCGATACGAGTTGCTCCACATAGGTATCGTTGGGTTCTTTGTCGCCCTCACCCACAATCGGAATGCTGGCATTATCGAGAATGGCGTATCCCATCGTCACAAAGGCAGCCGCGCCCCAGTAGCTAATCCGGTTAAACTGGTAGGGCGAGCCTGACACCTGTCCGGCGGCATCTTTGCTTTTAAACTCAGCCGGGTAAGCCCACAGGAACGTGGGCAGCGGCCCCTGCTCTTTTTTGTAACCTGCGGGCAGGTACAACGTCGCGGTCAGGTCTACGCCATCGGCACGTTTGTAGCGAAGCTGCTGTTTTTGCACGCCTTTGAGTTGTGGGTACGGGTGCGGGAAGGCAGTGACCTGAGTCAGGGCGGGGCCTGCCTTCTTGTTTTTCGGATTCAGATTCCGAATGTAGTAGTTCGGGTTTTCGTCGGGTGTCTCGCGGGTGGTCAACACCAATCCTTTGGCGGCATCGAGCACACTGATGGGCCGCTCAAACACGGTGGCATCGGGGCCGGGGTTGCCTGAGCGCCAAACGATCCGGTTTTGCTTGGTATTGAGGTTTAGCACACTGACAAACGGCCGGTCGCCCTCGGGCGATGCTCCCTGCGCGTTGACCATCATAATTTCGTTGTTGGGCAACAGGTTGAGCACTTCACGGCCGTACTCGTTCCGGCGGGTATCGGGCGTGCCGGGGTTGTTGTAACGGTCCTCGTAGGAGCGGTCGAAAAGAGTAGTGGCGGCCCAGGTAGTGGGGTTTACCACTTTCGTGATTTCTTTCCGGCTCTGCCACCAACGCTCCTGCGCGAGGGCCGTGTTGGCATTGCCCCACTCAAACCCTTCAAACCGATAAGCAGCCGCATAAATTTCTTTGGGTTCGCCCGCAAACGGAGCTTCTATCAGATACACCTTGTCGCGAATGTCGGCTTTTACTTTGGGGTCGCCATTGTCCTGCGCTACGGTGTAGTAAATCGACGCGGGGGCATCGTTGCGCCAGCCAAACTCACGCGGGCCCGAGGGGGCACCGTCGGGGCTGTAAGGCACATTCTCCTGCAACGGGCCATCGTTGAGCGTTTTCACCAAAGCACCATCGGCTCCAAACACATCGGTACGCACCGGGAAGCGGTAAATAGGCACCAGGTACGAATACGGCTTGTGGTAGGTTTGTACCATCACATACCGGCCATCGGGCGAGGGCGAAGCTCCACCGATAATGCCCGGCTGACCAATGGCCCGCGTGCTGCCGTCGAGGCCCACCCGCATCACCTGACTGGTGGCGTAATAGGTAAACTGCCCCTCGTCGGACGGGTTTTTGAGCAAATCCTGATACGTTGGGGCCTGCCCACGCCGACCACCTACGTTTTCCTGCGTGGTGGGGCCTACGGGTATGCGGCTCGCTTCAGGAGCTGCCCCGCGGCCAGCCGGTACGGCCTTTACAATCAGGCTCCGGCTGTCGGATACCCACTGGTAGGGACTTCCCAACACGCCGTTGAGGGCTATGTCGGCTACGCGCCGGGCCGTAGCAGTGGCCACGTCGGCCACGTACAGTTCCATCCGGCTATCCGTCGAGTTGACAAACGCGATTTTAGTTTCGTCGGGCGACCACTGCACGTTGCTCAACTGGGCGGGCGACGGCAGGCCTGCAATTACCGTTTCAGCACCAGCAGGTAGTTTCTTGAGTTTCAGGTTGGTCAGGTACGTAGCCCGGCTCGGACCATTAATGGCCGGGTTAAGCCGCAAACCAGCCAACCGGAGTTCGGGCTGGGAAAGCTCGGCAATGGTTGGGTTGGCGGCCCGTTCCAGAATGAGCAGGTAATCGTCCGGTCGGCGTTCCGACTTACCCGATACGCTGACACCCGGCGTGGGCGGCACCGTTACCAGATCGGCAAGGGCTTTGGGGGGAGTCTGGTACGATTGAGCCCGCAACGTTCCGGCTGAGAGAAACGCCAGCCCCACGAGCATCGCCAGACGGTTCAAACGTCGTTCATGAAGTAAATAAAGCATAGCCATGTAGTTAACAATTCCCTCAAAAATACGCACTCAATAAAGTTTTTTATAACCGCTGCCCCCCTTTCCGGCGTTACTTTCTGAGGAATGGAGCCATTTTTGCTCCGTGTACCGTTTATCTGACCCGTGATCATGAATCGCTCCTCTCTCTTTCTTGGAATTGTCCTACTTGCCACAAACTGTAAACTACCGGGGGTATCGCCGAGTAGCACGGCTCAGTTTAGCTCCGACCCGGTTGCGGTGGGTATTCAACCCGGCCAAATTGATGAGGCTTCGGGGGTGGTCGACAGCCGAACCATGCCGGGTAACCTTTGGGTGCATCAGGACAGCGGCAGCCCAACCGAGATTTCGCTCCTCGGGCACGATGGCAAGGTGAAAGGGAAAATGGCGGTCCCAAATACGCAGAATATCGACTGGGAAGATATGAGCAGCGGCCCCGGTCCGCAGAACAACCGTAACTACCTGTACATTGGCGACATTGGCGACAACAACGGCGAGCACCCTACGCGGGTGGTTTACCGGTTTCCCGAGCCGGGGAGCCTCAGTGAGTCGATTGGGCAGGTGGAGCGCATCAACTACCGCTATCCCGATGGCCCACGCGATGCCGAAGCCCTGTTTGTAGACCCGCAGACGAAGGATATTTACATTGTCTCGAAACGAGAGTCGCGGGTGCGGTTATACCGGCTCAAGTACCCGCAGGACATCAACGTAGTTACGGTGGCCGAAGCGTTAGGCGAAATTCCGCTTTCGGTGGTAACGGGCGCGGGGATTTCGAGCGACGGCTCCGAAATTCTGCTCCGCACCTACACCAACATTCTGTATTACAAACGAAGCGATGGGCAGTCGGTAGCCGACGCCCTGCAACGGCAAAACAGCCGGGCACTCCCCTACCGGCTCGAACCACAGGGCGAAGCCGTTTGCTTCGACCGGGAGAACAAAGGGTATTACACACTGAGCGAGCGGTTTAACTCGCCAGCGATATCACTGTACTATTACGCGCGAAAATGAAAACGGCGGCTGTGATTGGCGCCGGCATCGGGGGCATTGCGGCCTCTATCCGGCTGGCGGTCAAAGGGTATGAAGTCCATGTATTTGAAGCTAACGAGTACCCCGGCGGTAAGCTATCCACGTTTGATGTAGCGGGAGCCTCGGGCACGTACCGCTTCGATGCGGGGCCGTCCTTGTTTACCCTCCCCCATCTGGTAGAAGAGCTGTTCCGGCTCGCGGGCGAGAACCCGGCCGACCATTTTGAATACCTCCGCCTGCCCGAAATCTGTCGGTATTTCTGGGACGACGGCACCCGGCTGACGGCCTGGGCGGATACCCATGCGTTTGCGCAGGAAGTGGAAACTAAGCTGGGCGAACCAGCACACCGGGTTACCAGTTTCCTGAAAGACAGCGCCTTTAAATACGAAGTCACCGACGGGCTGTTTCTGCACGATTCGCTGCACAAGGCGGGTACGTGGCTCAACCGCAAGGCATTGCGCGGCTACCTCAACCTACCCCGGCTGGGCGTATTTGGCACCATGAACGGCGCGAATAAGCGGGCTTTCGAGCATCCGAAACTCGTGCAGTTATTCAACCGCTACGCGACGTACAACGGCTCCGACCCGTACCAAACTCCGGCGCTGCTCAACATCATTCCGCATCTGGAATACAACATCGGGGCCTTTTTCCCGAAACAGGGTATGGTAAGCATTACCAACTCTCTTGTGAAACTGGCCAAACGACAGGGTGTACGGTTCCATTTCGGTACACCGGTAGAAGAAATTGTGGTCCAAAAGGGCCGGGCTGTTGGCGTAAAAATTGGCAAAAAGGGAGAACGTGTAGAAGGTCGCAAAGCCATGCCGCCCTCCCCTGCATCCCTTTCGTCCCCTTCGTCTCCCTCCTCCCGTTCCTCCTTTTTGCCCTTCTCCCGCATCGTCTCCAACATGGACGTGACGCCCACGTACCGGCGGCTGATGCCTACCCAACCCGCCCCCGAACGGACGCTCCGGCAACCCCGCTCGTCGTCGGGCCTGATTTTTTACTGGGGTATCCGGCAGACGTTTCCAGAGCTGGACATGCACAATATTTTCTTCTCCAACGACTACCGCACCGAGTTCGATTACTTGTTCAACAAGCGCGACCGGCTTTATGAGGACCCGACGGTGTACGTCAACATCACCTCGAAAAACAAGCCCGATGATGCCCCGCCGGGCTGCGAGAACTGGTTTATTCTGCTCAACGCCCCCGCCAATGAAGGGCAAGACTGGGATGCCATCATTGCCCAAACCCGGCAAGACGTAATTCGAAAGTTGAGCCGTAATCTGGGGGTCGACGTAGGTTCGCTCATCGAATGCGAGGCTATTCTGGACCCGCGCACGATCGAAGCCCGGACCTCCTCGGCCCAAGGGGCTTTGTACGGCACCGCGTCGAACAACCGGTTTGCGGCTTTTTTACGGCACCCCAACTTTTCGAGCCGGATCGACAACCTGTACTTTGTGGGGGGTAGTGTGCATCCGGGCGGGGGTATTCCACTCTGCCTGCTCTCGGCCAAAATCGCGACAGAACTATAAGCAACGAACAGAGAAACAATAGCAGTTAACAACGAGCAGGATATGAAACGTAACCGGTCTTATTTGGTGGCAACTTCCTGTTTCACCAGTACGACCTGCACTTTATCCTGTCTGGCCGCTCTACGCCGAAAATCGACCCATTCGGCATAAGCCGAAGCCGGATGACGCCCTCGCCGAACCGTTATCTGACGCATATATATCAGCCGACCGTCTTTCAAGCTGACCTGAGCTGTGTAATCGCCAAATTTTGACCGTATGCTTACTGGCGCGGGCATGAACTCGGGCGTGTACGAAGCCGGGAGCTGGTAGCTTACGGTATCGGTATCCTGCCAATCCCAGTTGGCATCGAGGTCCAACTCAAACTGCCGGGGCGCCGAAGCTGGCGTAACCGGGTCGAGTGCCGACATTAAATTGAGGGGCAAGAACAACCGCGCGCCACTCGGTGTGGCCCATTTGCGCACCGATAGTGTCAGATTCTCCGACACGGCCGGAATCGGGGTGCGGTGTTCGGTCAGCAAAAAATTAGTCAGCTCATAATTAGGGATCACAATGCGCTGTAGTAGCCAGTTGCGCTGCTCGGTTTGGCTCTTGCTGACCAATGCCTGAGCACGGCTCTCCTGCTGAATACCAGTGTAGAGGTTACGGGCTTCGGCGGTGGCGTTGCCGTCGGCCGTCAACACCACATCAATACGCCGAACCTGCCGGTTATCGGTCGGAGAATAGTGTCGGGTTTGGGTCAGTTTGCCGCCATCAGGGGTAACAAGTAACACGTGTCGGCCTCCCGTAAATGTACCGTTATAGCCCATCACTCCGCTTTGGTCGGTACATTCGAGGTAGAGCGTGTCCTGGTTGATCGGCACACACAGAATTACGTGATTGAACTGAAAACTGGGAAAATCAGTGCGGATGTCGGGGGCACCATTGCCGGCCCGCACCAGCGCATCGATAGCCGGAATACCAGCCGCTTTCAGTAAGGCTCTGGTGTAGTTGGTTAAGGCTTTACAATCGCCGTACTGAGTGTCGGCTACTTTACCAGCCTCAATAGTTTGCCAGCCACCGATACCCAGCTGTACGCTTACGTAACGCGTGCTTTGCTGCACCAACTCATACACTTTTTTGATTTTGCCCAACGCGGTTGGCTCATTCGCGGTGAGCTGCACAACCCGTTGGCGGAGAGCATCGGGAATCTGGTCACGATCTCGATTGAGCAAATAATAAAACCGGCCCAGATCACGCCAAGACTGCATTACACCTGCGTACCCCTGCACTTCGAAGGTTGTAGGGGCGGTATACACAGTAGAGAGTAGCTCCGATGCAGGCGGGGCCATTGGCTCCAGTTGCAAAGCAGGCTGATTCTGAATCGCCCAGCGATACACCGTCTGCTGGTTACCCGCTACGCGTTCAACCGGTGTTTTCATGTTCACCTCCTTGTAACGCAATGGCATGTTGGTTGGCATAACCATGGTCAAGGTCGCTTGTTCTAATGATACGTTTTCGTCCGACTGCGGAGTCCAGGTTGGGTAAAACATTAGATTCCGCTCCGTAGTCTCGTACACAAATTCAACAGTATACGGATACGAAGGCTGACGCGGAAAAATCGCTTGTTTCAGGCGGTTATCCGTCAAAAAACTAACGCCATCGTAGGCGCTTCGGTCGTCAATATCGGCTTTCCTGAGCTTTTTAATTAAACCCCCATCGGCACCATATAACGCGCCCCATATGTCGTCAACACGTGACAGCTTGTCATAGCGTACCACCAGTTGCGCCTGATCGTCGCCCTTGGCATCGAGCACGGTCACCACGGTCCGAACCCGGTGGGTAGCCTCGCCGGGGGCTTTGACGGTGAATACTGTTTCGTGCCGACGGATGACCGCGTGTGCGTTTGTGTGTAATGGAGCCGGAATAGCCGAGGCCCGGTATTCATCCTGAGCCACTCCCAGCGTCGGGAGTGCCAATAGCCATAAAAACAGTTTTTTCATACCTATTTTTTAGCTACTTCGCCCCGCTTGAGTACCACCCGTTCGGCATGTTTGGTCACGATCAACGCAAACAATTCCCGCAAAGCCCCGTATTCTTCGGCAAAGTAAATCGGCTTGCGCAACGACAGCCGACTCACCACCTGTAGCTGATTACCCGTATGTAAAACCTGATACGAAAACCGGCCGGCTTTATCGGGCAGGCTGATGACGGCAGCTTTAGGTAATTCTTCGACCGCAAACCCCTGCGGCAGCGTAAATGTTGCCATAAAAGCCTCTTCAATGGGTGCGCCGAAGTCGACGGGATAAAGCCGCGTTTTTTCTTTGAACGGATTTTGTGTACGTCCCTCGGTTAGCATGGGGTTCAGATAAATACGGTCGCCCGCTTCGGTGTACGCATCAGCAATAACCAGCGTGTGATTGGATTCAAAGGCGGCAGCCGGGTTGCTGACTCCCGTAATTTCGGTAGTATTGAGTTGCCAGTTAGGCCGTTTTTTTAGAATCTGCTCCAGATATTTCGCTTCACCGTCTGTCTGATACACCGAACGGGCACTCCAGCCGCTATAACCACCCCGCGAGTGTTTCATGGTTCCTTTCACCTCGCCATCGTCGGCAAGGGTAAACTGGCCTGACGTTAACTCAGTATCTCGCTCGGTGGGCAACAACGATACAAACCGGCTCTTCTGATCGGGCACAACAAGCCGCCCTGTCTGATTGAGGCAGCGCTTGGGTAGCATCCCCATTTTAATGAACGGGTCGGTAGCGTCGAGCATAATCTCCTGCCCGTTGGTATGCACATGAGCCACCACATAATCGAACTGCCGCGTGAGAGCATATTCTTCCATTACCCTTCCGTGCGAACGGGTACTCAGAAGAACCGGGTTCGCATCGAAATCAAGTTCACGCAGTAAGGCAATCAGCAAAAGGTTAATATCGCCCGCATCCCCTTTTTTCGCTTCAAATATCTTCCTGGTACTCTTGCACGAATAGCTGTTAGACCCATCCCATTTGATTGATTTGCGGATGTAGTCATAGGCCGCAGATAACCGGGCGAGCGAGTCGGTTGGGTTTTGCGAGCGAATCAAGGTGGCTACATCGCGCAGAAAAGGCGCTTTTTTGTATTGATTACCAAACCAGTCCGCCATCAGCAGGGTCTTATCCAGGGTTTCCCAACTAACTGTAAAGTCCTTAATCAACCCATTCGGAATCTGCACTTTAGCCAGCTCAAACTCCACTTTCGAGGTGTAGTCTCTGGTTGTCGTGATGTAATCTTCACTTTCCAAAGCCGGTACATTGGCTATAGCAAAGTGATACACAATAGCGGGCGTATCGGGTACACCGGGCAGCAAGTTCATGGACACCGAGCGTTGTTTTTGCTCGGTCAGCCCTAAGTAGCCCCCCATAATGATTTTGTAATAGAAATAATTGGGGATGGTGATGTTGTACTCACTCCACCGGACCGGAATTTCTTCCTGAAATGCCCAGGTTCGGGGGTTGTGAGCCACACTAAACGGCGTTTGGAGCACATACCGGTACTCGATAATGGAGCCCTCACGTACGTTGGGCAACGTAAATTTTTCGAGCGTAACCTGATCACTCACCCGCTCGCTTACCATACCCGCGCGGGTGAGCTTATCGGTCGTTACATTCTGCCCGTTCAGATTGTGCGTGTAGCCATCTATACCGACCATGTATTCGCGCTCGGCACCTTCCCCCTTAAACGTAGGAATCTCAACCGTGCCCCGGTTTAAAGCCGACTTTTTCAGAATCCTGATCCGCCGATGGCGGGTAAACTCCATTATAAATGTGTTGTTCCGCAAGTCAAAGCGTACACTGCCGTGATCATACAGAACCTCGGCCTCGGCGGTAGAGTCGAGGCCGCTAGCAGCAAGGTCAAAATCAGCCGCAGTAACCCGGCCTAATTTAACGATTGGAGCCTGCGTGGATGTCGCTTGGGCAACAACTGCTGTTGTATCCATGAACAAGAAACTCAACAGGGTCAGCACCCATATCCGTTTGTAGAGGTGGGAGTCCATATCATATGGTGTTAATATAGTTTAGTTCGAAATATAAGTAAAGTATAATTTGAGATACAAACCGATCAAATAAATAAATTAAATCATGGATAAAAATACCAACAAACATATATCTAACACAGGGTTACCGAAACGAGTCGGCCCGTACTTACGGCTCCATTCCGTACGTTTAATTTCGGGTTATAACCAGTTCCTATGGATCTACACGCTTAAAATAGCGCTCACACTAACCCCTCATTCACTCAATACAGTAACCGTGGCTCGTTTGTGCGTACTTTTGTCGAATCCCACCGCAAACCACTCCCTTGTTATTCTCTGTTCGTTGTTCCCTGTTACCTGTTCGTTGTTTGCTGGATGGATTCCTCGTATTTAATCATTGGGCTGAGCTTATCCGTACTGATTTCGTACGCTTTCGACCTGTTGAGTAGCCGCTTCAAGATGCCCTCCGTCATTTTACTACTGGCGCTGGGCATGCTCACCCGGCAGGTCACCGAGTACCTTGGCGTGCAGATTCCGTATGTGGCCCCTACGCTCTCCACACTCGGCACATTGGGACTTATTCTGATTGTGCTCGAAGGCGGTCTCGACATCGAAATCCAGTCAGCTCAGTTCGGACTACTCCGCCGAACGGCCCTTACGGCGCTCAGTTCGCTTGTTTTTACCACCTTGCTGCTGGCGGGGATGCTGTTTCTTTTACTCGAAGAAACGTTTTACCGGTGCCTCATCAATGCCCTGCCCTTTGCGGTCATCAGCCGAACGGTTGCCGTACCGGGCGCTCAGAATTTGTCGGAGCGGCAACGCGAGTTTGGCCTCTACGAAGCTACGTTTTCCGACATTATGGGGGTTATGCTGTTCAACTTCGTGTTGCTGGCCCAATCGTCGTCCGTGCTGGGGGCTACCCTCGTCTTTGCCCGCGATACCCTGCTGATTTCGCTCGTTTCCATCCTTTGCTGTCTGGGCCTGCTGTACCTCATCAGCCGAATCAACCATACGGTCAAATTTCTGCCCATCATATCCGTGCTGTTGCTGGTGTACGCCATCGCGCAGGTTTACCAGATGTCTTCGCTGCTGATTATTCTGGTTTTCGGGCTTTTTTTGAACAACACCGAGCTGTTTATCCGGGGGCGTCTCGACCAGATTTTCAAGAACGATCTATTTGAAAAAGAGCTCGATCAGCTTAAAAATCTCACGGCCGAGGGGGGCTTTGTCATCCGTACCTTTTTCTTTCTCCTGTTTGGCTACGCGGCCAACCTCAGTACCCTCATCGACCTCGACGCCATTATTGTCAGTGTGCTGTTTGTGGGCACCATCCTGGGCGTCCGGTATGTATCGTTGCGGGTGGCTCTGGATGGGCCGCTGAAGCCCCTGCTCTGGGTGGCTCCGCGCGGCCTTGTTACCATTCTACTTTACCTGAACATTCCCGAACCACTCCGGTTAACGGGCTTTCGGGAGGGGGTGCTGATGCTGACCGTTGTACTGTCGGCGATGGTCATGATGGGCGGCCTGATTAGCCACAAACCTACCACAGCCGAGTAATTGGGGTCGGTACAATAGACATTTTCGTATCATTGTGGTTCTAACAAGAGACCCGGCCCAGCCCGCCGGGTCCATGACAACGCAGAACCAACCCATGAGTAAAACGACCACCCCAAAAAAGCCGAGCAAGTCTAAAGCCACCCAAACCCCTACTGTCGATCTTTCGCTGGCCGATGTGTACGGGCAGGTCCGTGTGGTGATTGAACGTGTTAGCCCTGAGCTCGATGGAGGCCGCTTTCCGATCAAAGCCATTCCCGGCGACACTATTCAGGTAGAAGCCGATATTTTTGCCGACGGGCACGACTACGTGTCGGCCCGGCTGTTGTACCGCGCCCCGCACGAAAAGCACTGGCACGAATCCCCCATGCACAAGCTCGAAAACGACCGCTGGGCGGGTGCTTTTTCGGTAGAGCAGGTGGGCCGGTATCAGTACACACTCGAAGCCTGGGTCGATCATATTGGCTCGTGGCAGCATGAGCTGGACCTGAAAGTCCGCGACGGTCAACGCGTCACGAGCGAACTGCTGGCCGGGGCTACCCTGGCCGAGGGGATGGCCCACCGCGCGGGGGGCAGTCCGACCGGCGATACGGCAGGGAACGCCCACGACCAGGCCGAACTGTTCCGCATTGCCGAGCTGTTCCGTAACCCCGACGCCTACGACCAGGCCGTGCAGGTAGCGCTGGGCGATGCCTTTCATCAGTTGGCCGAGCAATACCCCGAGCGGCAGCACCCGGCCCGCTACAGCCGCGAGCTGGGCGTTGAAGTCGACCGGGCAAAGGCGGGTTTCAGCACCTGGTACTGTTTGTTTCCAAGGTCGGCCTCGATGACCGAGGGCAAGCACGGCACCTTCCGCGATGTGGAGCGGCTCCTGCCCCGGATTGCGGGCATGGGCTTCGATGTGTTGTATCTGCCCCCTATTCACCCGATTGGCACCGCCCACCGCAAGGGCAAAAATAACTCGGTAACCTGCCTGCCCGGCGAGCCGGGTGTGCCCTATGGCATCGGCTCGCCCGAAGGCGGGCACGACGCCATTCACCCCGAACTGGGCACGGTTGAGGACTTCAAGCACCTGATTGCCATTGCCCGCAATTACGATATGGAGGTGGCCATGGACCTGGCCATTCAGTGTTCGCCCGACCACCCCTGGGCTACTGAGCACCCCGAATGGTTCAAGAAACGCCCCGACGGCTCCATTCAGTACGCCGAAAACCCACCCAAAAAATATCAGGATATTTACCCGGTATGGTTCGAAACCGAAGACTGGCGTAACCTCTGGATCGAAATGAAGCGGGTGCTGTTGCTCTGGGCCTCGTGGGGGGTTCGGATTGTACGGGTCGATAATCCGCACACCAAACCGTTTGCATTTTGGGAATGGGTAATTGCCGAGGTGAAAAAGGAGTTTCCCGACATGATTTTCCTGTCGGAGGCCTTTACCCGGCCCAAAGTCATGCAGCAACTAGCCAAGCGGGGATTTGCGCACTCGTACACCTACTACACTTGGCGGAACTCCAAAACCGAGCTGATGGAGTACATGACCGAGCTGACCGCTACCAACGGCCAACCCGATGCCATGCGCTACTATTTCCGGCCCAACTTCTGGCCGACTACGCACGACATTAACCCGTACATTCTGCAATCGGGCCACGAGCCGCAGTTCCTCATCCGGTACTTTCTGGCCGCTACGCTGTCGAGCAATTACGGTATCTACGGCCCCTCGTTTGAGCTGATGGAACACGTGCCCAATGCCGGTAAAGAGGAGTTTCTGAACTCGGAGAAGTACGAGATAAAGCACTGGGACTGGGATCGTACCAACAAACTCACGTACCTGATTACCCTTACGAACCGGATTCGGCGCGAAAACCCGGCTTTGCAGCAAACGAACAACCTGACGTTTTGCCGCATCGACGATGACCACATCATGGCATACCTCAAAACAGCGGGCGACAACCGGCTGTTGACGATAGTGAATATGGACGCGTATAACCGACGGGCGGGCATGGTGCAGGTACCGATCTGGCAGTTGGGTATCGACGGCAATACGACCTACGTGGTACACGACCTGCTCACCGGCGCGCGTTACAATTGGAAAGGCGAATGGAATTACGTTGAACTCGACCCGTACATGTTGCCCATGCACCTGTTTCGGATTGAATTGTAAACTTGATGAGTTAGCCGAATTTATTGGCTAACTCACCCTCTTTTTATGCTCCAAACCCAACTTTCCTGGCCCGCTCTGGCTACCGAGGCCCCCTTCTGGGACGCGTTGGCTCGTGATGTGCTGCCTGCTTACGTGAATACCTGCCGCTGGTTTGCCGGTAAAGCCCGCACACAAACGGGCTTTGCCGTGACCTCGGTACATACGGTTCCAACGGTCCGCCAACCGGCCTATCTGCTTATCGTAGAGGCTACATACGCCGAGGGTGAGTCGGAGCAGTACCTGTTACCCGTAACCCTGCTGGCGGCCAACAGCCCCAACGAGGTTCCCGACAAAGGGAAAATCAGCCCGTTGGTCTGCGGCAATCAGGAGGGCACGCTCATCGACGCTATCTACCACCCCGACTTCCGCACGGCGCTTTTTGAGGCTATTCGGCAAAACACCGAACTGCCACAGCCCGACGGAAGCCTCACGGCGGTACGGGGCCGGGGCCTCGCCCCCGACGATACCCAGCCCAACAGCCGGGTTCTGCCCGTCGATTCGAGCAACTCGGCCATGGTGTTTGGTACCCCTAGGCAGGAAACGTACTTCCTGAAACTCTACCGAAAACTGTTTGCAGAAACCAACCCCGAAGTCGAAATGGTGGCATTTCTGACCGAAGAAGGCGGTTTTGAGCATATTCCGGCTTTTTGCGGTACGCTCGGCTGGAACCCGTCGGCTGGTCGACCCATTACGCTCGGTATGATGCAGCGGATGGTACGTAACGACAAGGATTCGTGGATGCAAACCGGCGATTACCTGAACGACTTTCTGTACGCCGTACCCAATCGGCTGTTTACCATCAAAGAAGACGTTTTCGATAAGGTTGAGTTGCTGGGCAAACGAACCGGACAAATGCACTGCGCCCTGTACCAGCCCCGCACCACCGACCCGGCCTTTGCCCCGGAGCCCTTCACCGACGAGTACCGTCAGTTTCTGATTGGCCGGTTTGCCGACCTGCTCGACCGCCGGTACGCCTTACTCATCGACAACTACACCCGGCTCGATGTACCGGCACAACGGCTGGCGTGGGTGTTTATGGAAGCGAAAGAAATGATCGAAGCCTTTGTGGAGGAGTTTCGGACGCGCCCGCTCGACTCGCTACGCATCCGAATCCACGGCGACTATCACTTGGGTCAGGTATTGGCTACCCCCGACGATTTTGTGGTGATCGACTTTGAAGGCGAACCCGAAAGCACCATCACCGACCGGAAAATAAAGCATTCGCCCCTTAAAGACGTGGCCGGCATGATTCGGTCGTACCACTACGCCGTTTCGGCCAAGCTATTCAATGCGGCCGAAACGCAGGGAATCTCGCCGGAGCATCTGCAACGGGTGTCGGACCGGTGGTTTTACCTCATCCGCGACACGTATCTGGATGCCTACCTGAGCGAGTTTGGAAGTCCGCATCCGTTGTTCAAAAACAACAACGAGATCAACTTTTTGCTGTTGGTGTACCTGCTCGAAAAAGCAGTGTACGAACTGGGGTACGAAATCAGCTACCGGCCCGACTGGGTGAAGATTCCGCTCAAGGGGATTATTGATGTAGTGCGCGAAATTGAGAAAATCCGCATCAGCGATCAGGGCCACCGCGAAGAGGTGCCTATGTTGCAAACCAAATTACTCAACGGGTAGCCCCCGGTTTAGCCCACAAAAAAGCCCCGGCTGTCGTCAGCCGGGGCTTTTTGTATAGTAGGGTTTTTGGTTTATCGTTTATCGTTTCTGGCGGCCAACGTTCCGGCTTCTACGACCAAAAACCAAAAACTATAAACCTTTTTACAACGCAGCCTGTAGCTTTTGCTCCAGAACCGCCTTAGGAACAGCACCAATTACTTTATCAACCAGCTGACCGTTCTTGAAAACCATCAGGGTCGGGATGCTCCGAATACCAAACTGCATAGGCACCTGGGCGTTCTGGTCCACGTCCATCTTGGCCACAACAGCTTTACCTTCGTACTCGTCGGCGAGTTGCTCAACCAGTGGCCCGATCATCTTACAAGGCCCGCACCACTCGGCCCAGAAGTCTACCAATACAGGCTTATCAGAATTAATGAGTTCGTTAAAATTTGCGTCAGTTGCTTCAAAGGCGCGAGATCCTGCTGCCATGACAATGATTGTTTATTGTTGTTCTTGACTAATTCAAGAGCATAAACCCGAACTACCTTATTAAGTTCCATTGGTTACCGACTGCCGGGTTAGCCTCTCACCGGCCCGGTTGGCAACGCCCGGTCGGTCCTGAACTTATCCGCTGAACGGGCAATACGCGCAACTTTGTGTTATTTTGCGTACTCAATTCAACCTGAAGTACATGCCTATCAGCGCATTCTTATTTGATTTAGACGGAGTTATTGTCGACACGGCCGTTTTTCATTATCAGGCCTGGCGCCGAATGGCCAACGAACTGGGTTTCGATATTTCGCACGAATTCAACGAAACCCTCAAGGGGGTAAGCCGCATGGACTCCCTCGACCTGATTCTGGCGCATGGTGGAGTTACCCTTACCGACGAGCGTAAACTCGAACTCGCTACCCAGAAAAACGACTGGTACCTCGAACTGGTCAGCCGCATGACGCCCAATGATATTCTGCCGGGCGTTGCGGGCTTTTTTCACCAGCTAAAACACGCCCAACCACCCCTGAAAACCGCCCTTGGGTCGGTGAGTAAAAATGCCCGGCTCATTCTGGAACGCATCCATATGGTCGACCAATTTGACGCGATCATCGACGGCACCAAGATTACGCGCGGCAAACCCGACCCGGAGGTCTTTCTGAACGGGGCGGCTGAGTTAGGCGTAGCACCGGCCGATTGTGTGGTGTTTGAAGACGCCGTGGCCGGGGTCGAAGCCGCCAAACGCGCGGGCATGTTTGCCGTGGGCATTGGCTCGCCCGACGTTCTGACCGAGGCCGACCTGGTAGTACCCTCACTCGAACACCTCACCGTTACCGAACTACTCGCGGCCGTCGAACGGGCGCAGGGACTCGGCTACTGACGGATTGAACGATTCCCAAACCCGTCTGTATCATGCAAAAGCTCACCACCGCTACTGATCTGCAAGCCCGACTGAACCGTATTCTCGACACCGTCGAGCGGGAGTTCAGGCCGCTAACCGACGCCCAACTCCGAACCAAACCGGCCAACGGGGGTTGGAGCATTATCGAATGCCTGCAACACCTGAATCTGGCCGAGCGGTTTTACATCCGGCAGCTTCAGCACAAGGTGGATCAGTTGGGGCTGGTGCAACATAGGCCAACCGATCAGACGCTCGAATCAGACTGGATTGGCCGGTTAATGATCAAGGTCGTTGACCCTAAGAATACTCGAAAAATACCGGCTCCGGGCGTTATCAAACCCCGTACCGCTGCCGACCTCGACGTAGGGCCGGTGCTCCATCAGTTTGTCGAATTGCAAACGCTACTGAACAGCCTGCTCGACAAAGCGATTTATCTCGACTGGAACCGCGAAAAAGTACCTACCCTGCTAGGCAACTGGCTCAAAATGAGACTAGGCGACGCCATTCAGATGCTGGTACTTCATACCGAACGGCACATGGCGCAGGCTATGCGGGTAAAAGAAGGTTTACCGTATTGAGGCCTGTTTAGGCATTTACACTATGAAAAATTACATCTCCCACGATCCCTGGAACATTGTTGAAGAGGGGTTTCACCGCGAGCACAACGAAATCACCGAAAGCCTCATGAGCCTCGGCAATGGCCGTATGGGCGGACGGGGCAATTTTGAAGAAAAGTTTTCGGGCAAAACCCTGCAAGGCAACTACGTGGCCGGGGTGTACTATCCCGACAAAACCCGGGTCGGCTGGTGGAAAAACGGCTATCCTGAGTATTTCGCCAAGGTGCTCAATGCCACCAACTGGATTGGTATCGACATTGATATTGAGTACGAATCGCTCGACCTGAACACCTGCGAGGTGCGCGACTTCCGGCGGGTGCTCAACATGCAGGAGGGGTACCTCGAACGGTCGTTTGTGGCCGTATTCAAGAGCGGCAAAGAGCTGAAAGTAGTCAGCAAGCGGTTCTGCTCCATCGTCGACGACGAAGCGGGGGCCATTCGGTACGCCATTACCCCGCTCAACTTCGACGCTAAAATTACCATTACCCCTTACCTCGACGGGGCCATTCGGAACAAAGACGCCAACTACGACGAGACATTCTGGGACGAAGTACGCAAAGAAACCGGCTACGGCGAAGCTTACATCGAACTCCGTACCCGTAAAACCGGCTTCCACGTAGCTACCGGAATGTGCGTTGAAATTGAGCAGGATGGCGTTCGGATCGACTACCAGTCGCAGCCGATCAAGTACGAAAAATACGTAGCCAACCGGATTACCCTCGACTGCCGACAGGAGCAGGAAACGGCCATTTACAAGTACGGGGTTAACCTGTCGTCGCTCAACCGTGCGACGGACCGTTACGATTCCGACGAGCTGCTTCAGGAGGCCCGCCTGTACATGCAGCGGGTATCGCGCAAGGGCTACGAAAAGATGCTCTTCGAGCAGAAGCAAGCCTGGGCCGATAAGTGGAAAATGAACGACATCACCATTGACGGTGATGACCGCACGGTGGCCGCTCAGCAGGGCATCCGGTTCAATATTTTCCAGCTCAACCAGACGTACACCGGCGAAGACGAGCGGCTCAACATTGGCCCCAAAGGCTTTACCGGCGAGAAATACGGCGGATCGACCTACTGGGACACCGAAGCCTACTGCCTGCCGTTTTACCTGGCTACGGCCGACCAGAAAGTAGCCCGTAACCTGCTCGTGTACCGGTACAAGCAGCTCGGCAAAGCTATTGAAAACGCGCAGAAACTGGGCTTCAAGGCTGGGGCGGCTCTGTACCCGATGGTGACCATGAACGGCGAAGAGTGCCACAACGAATGGGAAATTACGTTTGAGGAGATTCACCGCAACGGGGCTATTGCCTACGCCATTTACGACTACGTGCGCTACACCGGCGACGAAGCGTATCTGGTTGAGTACGGCCTTGAAGTGCTCATTGCCATCAGCCGGTTCTGGAGTCAGCGCGTGAACTGGTCGGAGGCTAAGCAGCAGTACGTGATGCTGGGCGTAACCGGCCCCAACGAGTACGAAAACAACGTCAACAACAACTGGTACACCAACTACATTGCCGCCTGGACCCTCCGGTACACCATGGAGGTAGTTGAAAAGGTGAAGGCCCTGAGCCCCGACAGGTACGCCGAGCTGTGCGACCGGATTCATTTTCAGGAAGAAAAAGAAATCGGGAAGGCGTCGCACATTGTGGGCCACATGCACTACCCCTACGACGAAACCCGGCAGGTATTCTTGCAGCAGAGCGATTTTCTGGATAAAGAACTCCTGTCCGTTTCCGACATTCCGAAGGGGCAACGGCCCCTCAATCAACATTGGTCGTGGGACCGGATTCTGCGGTCGTGCTTCATCAAACAGGCCGATGTGTTGCAGGGGATTTACTTCTTCGAAGACGAGTTTGACCACAGCACGATTGCCCGTAACTTCGACTTCTACGAGCCTATGACCGTGCACGAATCGTCGCTGTCGCCCTGTGTGCATTCGGTTCTGGCATCGTTGCTGGGCAAGAAAGAAAAGGCCTACGAAATGTACCTGCGCACGGCCCGGCTCGACCTCGACGACTACAATAACGACACTGAAGACGGCCTGCATATCACCTCAATGGCGGGCACGTGGCTGGCCGTGGTGAAAGGCTTCGGCGGTATGCGGGTCGAACAGACCGATGCGGGTCAGTATGGCCTCCGGCTCAGTCCGTACTGCCCCGATGGCTGGCAGAAACTGGCCTTCAAGATTCGGTTCCGGGGCGCCCTGCTTCAGGTTACCACCACTCAGCAAACCGTAACGGTCGAGAACTTCTCGGCCCAACCGGTGACGCTATTTGTGTATGGCGCACCGGTGACCGTTGCCGGTAACGGTACTCAAACGGTTGGGGTAAAAACCAATACGGCCGAAGCGTAACCTTCTGGTTATGTTACTCCGTTGGTGAACCGGGTTTGGAGTTTGAGATGTCATCTTGTTTAGAAAGATGACATCTCAAACTCCAAACCCGGTTTCGCTTTAAAATCAGATTAAAAGCATTTATTTCTAAACACTTTTTCGTGATCGGTAAACGGGAAAAAGACAATACAACTACCTGTAAATCAACACAAAAATACGCACAACGCACACCTTGTAACTATTTGGTACAGCTGCGGCCTTATGTCAACTAATAGTCTACTAACTTAGAGGTTGATTCAGAGTCAATGAGCCTATAATTTGGATGGCAAATTGCCCAGACTGATCTCATAGGGAGGCCAGTTTATCGGGTAAGAAACCGTTCACTATGAAAAAGAGTACCATAACTACCCTCCTCCTCCTCATTCTATCCGCTTTTCAATTTGTGAGTGCCCAGCGTTGGCAGCAAGTCGGTAATGCCGGCGACTGGGAAAATACCATCGATGTAGTGGCCATGAACGGCTCGCTGTATAGCATCGAGAAAGACGGAACTCTGTTCCAAACCGACAAGCAAGGTAATTACCGTCAATTGGGTGCTAAAGGCGAGTTCAACAATGTTGATATCCTGGTGGCAATGGACGGCGAAATCTGGACGGTTGAAGATGGCTCACTGTACCGTACCAACCCCAACACTGTATCGTGGAAGCAGGTAGGCCCCACCGGCGAGTGGAAAAACACCGAAGCCATGGTGTCTATGGGCGGTAAACTGTACAGCATCGAAACCAACGGTACCCTGTACGAAACCTCGAAAAGTGGTGCCTGGCAGCAGATTGGTGCGCGCGGTGAGTTTGGCGACGCCACGATGCTCGAAGCCATGGGGGGCTACCTCTGGACGGTTGAAAACGGTACCCTCTACCGCACCAGCATGCGTACCTTGCGCTGGGAGCAGGTTGGCAAAAAAGGCGACTGGGAAAACACCGTGGCTATGGTAGGCGACAACGGCATTCTGTGGAGCGTAGAAGCCGACGGCACCCTGTTCAAGACCGATACTAACGGTAACTACGAGCAGGTAGGTGAGCGTGGCTTGCTGAAAGAAGTGTCAATGATTGTGGCGCTCGACGGCTACCTGTACGTGGTTGAAAACGGCACGCTCTACCGTACCCGCGGCTAAAGAAACAAACCGGGGCACACGCACGATGACCCGCACGGGAAGCGTGCGCCCCGGTTCATCTCCGACCGTTATGTAAAGCCGCTCTAACCGGGGCGGCATTTTTATTGTTGTATCAATCTGGGTAGTATTGCCCTGTTAAAATGGGTATTTTTCTAAACTCTCTTTTCTATGCGTTGGCTGGGAGGTCGTGAAAGCGACAATGTAGAAGACCGCCGTGGATCGGGCGGCAGCGGAGGCCTGGTAATCGGCGGAGGTATTGGCAGTCTGGTGATTGCCTTAATCGTGTACCTGCTCGGGGGCGACCCATCGCAGATTATTGGTCAATCCGACGATAGTTATCAGAGTCCGACCATGCCCGGCGCGCAGGCCCCGGCCGGTCCGCAACCCGACGATCAGGCGGCCAAGTTTACGCGGGTTGTATTGGGTTCAACCGAAGACGTCTGGACCAAACTCCTGGCGCAGGAAGGGCAACAGTACCGCCCCCCCACCCTCGTGCTGTTTCGTAACCGTACACAATCGGGCTGCGGCACAGCTACGTCGGCTTCGGGGCCGTTTTACTGCCCCGGTGATAAGAAACTGTACATCGACCTGTCGTTTTACGACGAGCTCCGCGAACGATTCAATGCCCCAGGCGACTTTGCTATGGCCTACGTGATTGCCCACGAGGTAGGCCATTACTTACAGGACGAACTCGGTATTATGGACAAAGTGTCGGCGGCTCAGCAGCGGGTTGGTAAGCGGCAGGCCAATCAGCTATCGGTTCGGCTGGAGTTACAGGCCGACTTTCTGGCGGGTGTATGGGCCCGCAACAACGGCATGATTGAACCGGGCGACATTGAAGAAGCCCTACAAGCCGCCAACGCCATTGGCGACGACCGGATTCAGCGCGAGACACAGGGCTACGTCGTTCCCGATGCCTTCACGCACGGCACCTCGGCCCAACGGGTGTACTGGTTCAAAAAAGGCTACCAAACTGGCGATATCAATCAGGGCGATACCTTCAACAGCAACGAAGACGCCAACTTGCAGTAGACGCAAACAAGCAGTAGACGCAACCTATTGCGTCTCTACTCACAGTTACGAAAACACGTACCAAGCAAAACGCTCCGACGGCCAAAATGCCGTCGGAGCGTTTGTTATATGGCCTCACCGAAGATCGGCCATGAATTGAGACGCAACCTATTGCGTCTCTACTTCTGTTTTTTCTGCTCCTTTTCGGTACGGTTTAGACACCCAAACACATCGGTATTGAACGCTACAAAATGGACTGTCTTCTGTTCCGAAAAAATCTTGATGGTTGGCTGCGAAGGTGAGAATATCCCCCGGCCATTTGTCATTTCACTCGTCTTCATATCATACGGATTAAATTAGTAATCAGATAGTTACAAACAAAAACCATCTTCTTCCTATCATCTATTACAACAGCAGAAACCGCTAAATCGATTCCGGCATCCCTTTTTTATCTAATAACTCCTTCGGATGGCGCTATAAAAAAGGAGATAATTCTACCGATTCCCGGTGAAGTACAGTATTTGACTCAATTGGCAAAGTATAGAACCCCGATACGTAGCCTATAAAACCACTCGGATAGGAAACATCTGACTAAACAGGCAGTTAAAAGAGACAGTACCATAACTAAATCACTCAACAATTATGAATACAGAAGCCGGAAAAACCGCTTTGATTACGGGTGCCTCCAACGGCATCGGGCAGGAATTAGCCAAACTGTTCGCCAAAGACGGGTACAACCTGGTGCTGATTGGCCGTAACGATGACAAACTCCAACAACTCGCCGAAGGCTTTGAACAGGATTACGGCGTTCAAACCACGGTAATCGCCAAAGACCTCTCGCGCGAAAACGTAGCCGAAGAAGTATATAACGAAGTGACGGGCCGCGGCCTCACCATCAACGTGCTCGTAAACGATGCCGCCGTGAGCACATACGGCAAATTCGCTACCGACACCGACTGGGAGCGCGAAAAAGCCCTCATTCACCTGAATGTGCTCACCCTAACGCACATGACCAAGCTCTTTCTGAAAGACATGGTCACTCGCAACGAGGGTAAAATTCTGCAATTAGCCTCGCTGGTAGCCATTACGCCTTTCCCGCTGATGGCCGTATATGCCGCCACGAAAGCCTACGTGTACAACTTCACGCAGTCGCTCAATAACGAGCTGAAGGATACCAACGTCACCGTTACGGCTCTGCTCCCCAACGCAACCGACACGAATTTCTTCCGGGAAGCCGGTGCGCCCCAACTCAACGTTGAGGATCAGCTCGACGACCCGGCGGTAGTAGCCAAAGATGGCTACGATGCCCTGATGTCGGGCAAGCTGAAGGTGATTCCGGGTGGAGCTATGAACAAAGCCTACGAGGTGATGGCCTACACTATGCCGCAGGAAACGCTGGCCGGCATGATGCGCCACTACAACACGCCCAAAGAGGAATCGGAACGGGAGAAAGAAAGCAGCAGTACAACGTCGGCCTGGGCGCTGGGGCTGGGAATTGCGGCTGCCGTAGTGGCCGGCGTGGCTCTGGTGACGGCGTACAACAACGCCGACGCCCTTACCCGCGCCCGTTACCGCTACAAGGCAACCAAGCTTAAATACAAGGCCAACTCGGTACTCGACGATGCCAAAGAGGCTTTGGTAGATAGCTGGGACAAGGTGAAACATAACGTGCAGAACGCCACCACAACCGCATGAAAACGAGCTCATTCTGGCGCGTAGCGACGGCGGTGTTTGCGGTGGGCAGCATTATTTACACCACCACATCGAGCAGCCGCTCCCGGCGCACCAACCGACAAGCCAACCCGGACGAGGAACCTGAGTACGATGTACCCGCCGAATACCAGCAGGTGTTCGATAAAAACCTCATTGTACCGGCTGGTTGGGCCTTTGGGGCTGTATGGGGCACGGTGTACACCGGTCTGACGGCCTTGCTGGTACATCAGGCACTGCCCACGCAGGCGCACAACCCGCGTTACCAGAAAGCCCTGCCGTGGTGGTGGAGCAGCTTTGCCCTCAACGCCGTTTTTGGGAAGTTTTTTGCCCAGTCGGACCAGGAGAGCGTGGTCATCTCAGACCTAACCACAAAAGCTAACCTGCCCTCGGCGCTTGCTCTGCATCACAGCCTCGAAATTGGCCGCACTGAGGTACCTGCTCCTGAAAAATACCTTCGGATTCCGGTGAGTCTGTACAGTGGCTGGCTGACGGCCGCCACCGTAGTTGGCACGCCCGATACGCTACTGACGCTGGGCCTTTGGGAACGCGACAACGAACGCGACGTACCACTGGCGGCCGGTATTCTGGGGGCTACGGGTGGGGCCGGGTACGCCATTGCCCGGCACCTCAACGACCCCTGGTTTATGGTGCCGTTCATTGCGGGTTTCGGCGGTATTGCCACCCGGCATTGGAACAAGCCCGGCAAAGAACTACTGGCCTACACAGCAGCCGGTTTGGCCGCTGCTTACGCTGGTCTGGCAGCCTACTGGGTGCCCAAAGGTGGGTTTCGCCCCCATGAACGAGCGGTTCAGGATGCAGGTTACGAGGTTTTCCTCGACGAAACCGATCTAAACGGCTCGATTTATTCGGGGCAGCAGCACGCGGCCGAAATTGCCCGCGAACGGCTGGAACCGATTGAAGCAGAAGGGCTCGATTAGGGGATCAGATAGCAGAAAAATAAACGGCTGACGCGTAGGAGACTCCTACGCGTCAGCCGTTTATATAACACACACAAGTGAACGAACAATGATTTACCCTGCTGGTTATCAACCCACTCATTATTCACTATTCATTGTTCATTATACATTTTACATGTGCATTCCCTATCGTTTCACCTGTTGCCGGAGGTATTCAACGCGGTAACCGTCGGGCACTTTCGGGATCAGGACAAAATTGCCCCGCCCATCCACGGGTGACCCACGCTTGCAGTACCGCTCGGTCACAGTGTACACAATGCGTTTGCTTGCATCGTCGCGTTGTACGTCGTACACGTAATAGCTGCCCGTGTACGTCCCTAAGTTGACGGTCGATAGGCCGAGCACATCGTACCGACTGAAATCGACACTATCGAGCCGGGTAGCGCAGCAATGGGTAAACACTCGTTTGTACTCGTCGGCCGTAGAAATCCGGATGCCAAACCGCCCCAAATCTTCTCCCTGCCGGGTATCGTAGGCCAGGTACCCATCTGGAAACAGCCGGTTTATCAAGCCTGTTGTCTGGTCGGGTTCTTTCTCACACACGGTGTCTTCCCGACAACCCACGAGACCTATCAGGAGTAGTAAAACGAGCTTTTTCATACCGTAACGATTCGGCAGTTTCAGAAAAGGTTGGAATCAGGCAAAAATAAACCGATCGGCTGCCCCGTAAAGCCACCGACCGGTTAGGAGTTGATGTCGAATATACAATGTATAGTGCAGAATGAGTAATGCACAATTAATGGACCAATAATCAGCTTCATTACTCATTGTTCATTACTCGTTACCCATTCACTTACAAAGCGTTATGGCTTCAATACTACCTTGGTACAGTTATCCTCTTTGTCGCGGAACATCTTGTAGGCCTCGCTTACCTGCGAGAGCGGTAAGGTGTGGGTGATAATGTCGTCGAGAACCACCCGGCCACTTTCAACATACCCGATTAGCTCATCGATGTACGTTTGGGCGGGCGCCTGCCCAAACCGGAGCGTCAGCCCCTTATCGAACATCCGGTGCACGGGAAAATTGTCGTAGGGGCTACCGTAGGCACCCACCACGGGCACAATACCGCCCCGCTTTACAGCCTGCATGCACAGATCAATGACTTTATCGGTACCGGGTTGGAGCTTGATTACCGACCGTATTTTCTCCAGAAACGACCGCTCAGCTTCGGCCCCGACGGCATCTACGCACACATCGGCCCCGTAGCCACCCGTCATGTCGTAAATAGCCTGCACCACGTCCACATCGTGCGGGTTCAGCGTTTCGACCTTGTTAACCCGCTTGGCCATTTCGAGCCGGTAATTGAGCGGATCGACCGCAATCACTCGCCCGGCCCCTTTGATCCAGGCCGCTTTTTGCGCCATTAGCCCCACCGGCCCCGACCCAAATATCACGACGGTTTCGCCCCCTTGAAGGTTGGCCCAATCGATGGAGGTCCAGCCCGTAGGGAAAATATCGGTCAGAAACAGAACCTGTTCGTCGGTGAGTGAGTCGGGCACTTTGCGCGGCCCGAAGTCGGCAAATGGCACCCGTACGTACTCGGCCTGTCCGCCCTGATAGCCCCCGTAGAGGTCGGTATAGCCAAACAGAGCCCCGCCTTTGCCGTCGAGCAGATTACCCTGTGGGCCGTAATGATCGGGGTTGGAGTTTTCGCAGTGTGGCGGCAACCCGTGGGTACAAAAGTGGCACTGCCCGCAGGCAATTGGGAAAGGCACCACCACGCGGTCGCCTTTTTTGAGGTTACTTACCCCCCGCCCTACTTCTTCCACAATACCCATAAACTCGTGGCCGAGCGTCATGGGCCGAATCTGCGGAAATACGCCATCGAAAATATGCAGGTCGGAGCCGCAAATAGCCGTAGAAGTGACGCGAATAATGGCGTCGCGCGATTCGACGAGGGTAGGATCTTCGGCATTTTCGTACCGAATGTCGTTGGGTTTGTGAAAAACGGCTGCTTTCATAACGGAGCTACTTAGCTGGTTTACTTACTAATTTACCAGACTAACAGACCGCACCGCCTTTAGTTTCGACAAACCGACTAAATGAGTAGGCTATTTATTCACTCGCTTCGGTCTGAGCCGCCATCCGCTGCGCCAGGATACTGGCCACAATCAGCTGGAGGGCATGGTACACCATAATGGGCAATAGAGCTACCCCCGCTGTACTGGCCGAAAACAGAACTTTCGCCATCACACTACCCTGCACCAGCGATTTCTTGGAGCCACAAAACAGAGCCGTAATCTGGTCGGCACGGCTGAAGTTGAGGAATCGGCAAGCCAGCCATACCAGCCCATAAACCACAAAAAACAGGGCCAGCATACCGGCAGAGAGCCACAGCAGATCGGCCACCGAATAATCGGCAAACAGGTTGAGGGTAAACGACTCGCAAAACGACGTGTACACGATAAGCAAAATCGTGATCTGATCGAAGTAGCGCAGGGGCGTTTTGTACCGGGCCGCCAGCCAACCCAGCCGCTGGTTGAGCCCCAACCCCAGCAGTACGGGCACAATCACCTGCAACGATAGCTTAATCATAACGCCCTGCAAATCGAACGACCCATTGCCCGATGTGAGCAGCACGCTCATCCAGATCGGCGTGATAAACACCCCAATCAGACTCGAAATACTGGCGTTGAAAATAGCCGCCGGGAGGTTGCCCCCCGCCAGCGACACCATCACCACCGACGACGAAACCGTGGAGGGCAGGGCAGCTACGTAAAAGATACCCATCCAGAGCAGAACCGTGTCGGGCTGAATGAGCAGCGCCCGGGCCGCCAGCACCAGGGCCGGAAATAGGCCAAAGGTGGTCAGGTGAATAAGCAAATGCAGCCGGTAATTCCGCAAACCGGATTTCAGTTGCTCGAAATTGAGTTTCAGGCCGTAAAAAAAGAAGATGAACGACACACCCACGTTGGTGAGCGACGACAACGAGAGCGGCCCTGTTTGCATACCCGGTTCGGGCCAGAGCCGCGCCACGCCAATCATAGCCAGCAGAGCCAGCACAAACCAATCAAGCCCCACGCGGGCGAGTAACGCCGTAAACGATGTTTTTGCCATCCGTTCGTGTTGTTTATGAATCCCCTACGGCGACACCAACTGCATCAGAATGCCGCAGATATAGCCCATGTACGTACCTACCGCGTACCCCATAATGGCCATAAGCACCCCCACCGGAGCCAACGCCGGATGAAACGCAGCCGCCACAATAGGGGCCGTAGCCGGACCACCAATGCACGACATGCTGCCCACCGCCAGAAAAAAGTACGGTGCCCGCAACAACCGGCACACCAACACCATGATGAGCGCGTGAAATAGCATCCAGATCACGCCCACCAGAATCAGGCCCGGCTGCTCGGTAATGGCGAGAACGTCGGCTTTGAGCCCGATGGTGGCGATCATGATGTACAGAAAAACGGTGGCCACCTTAGACGCCCCCGCGCCTTCGAGCGAGCGAGCCCGCGTAAACGACAACCCGATGCCCAGAGCCGTAGCCACGCCCACAATCCAGAAAAACGGCGCATTCAGGCTGAACTGTTTCAGGGCCGGATAGTTGGCGTCGATGTGCGGAGCCACCCAGTCGGCCACGGCATGAGCTACGGCTGTGGCCCCGAAGCCGACTGCTACAATCGTAATCAGATCCGTTACCGAGGGATTGCGCCGGCCGGCTTCGGCCTGCTCAATCACCCGCTGTTTTACGTCTTCAACCGCCGACGCATCGGCCCGCAACCAGCGGTCGAGCGCAGCCGACCGACTAGCTCCGTACAGCAACAGGGCCAGCCAGATATTGGCCACAAAAATATCGACCGTGACAAAGGCCGAAAACAGACGGTCGCTCGGTAAAAACACTTCTTTGAGGGCTGTTTGGTTGGCCCCGCCCCCAATCCAGGTGCCCGCCATGGTCGCCATGCCCCGCCATACGGCTTCGGGGCCGGTACCGCCCACCAGGTCGGGGGCCAGTTGACCCAGCAACCAGACCGTAAGGGGGCCACCGAGCATTACGCTGATGGCCGAGGCCGCAAACAACTGTACCAAGGCCCGGCCCAGACGCCGAAACGCGCCAAAATCGACGCTGAGCGTAAACAGCACCAGACTCGCTGGCAACAGGAACTTCGACACTACCGGGTACAGGTTAGCGTTGGTTCCATCCACCAAACCCGTGGTATTGAGCAGTGAGGGCAGAAAATAACACAGCAGCGTGGCCGGTACGTAGGCGTAAAACCGTTGCCAGAATGGGCGCGAACTATCGGACGTTTGAAAGACAAAGGCCAGAATAACCAGCAGAATGCCAAGAACAACGGCGTCGTTTGTAATCATGCAGCAAAGAAGGGAACAGATGCGAAAGTCGAAATAGACCGGGCAAACCCGGATACAAAAGATTGCCCAGACACGCCAAATACGTGTCTGGGCAGTTGGCGTTGATTACTTGCCTTCCGTCGACATAGAGTACGGAAACGCGTCGGGCGTGGTGCCGCGCTGCGTGTTGGGCGTTGCCGACATATTGAAGTCAATCACGGCCCCTTTGAGCAGTTCGGTATGGCTCAACCAGTTTTTGGTGTACAGCTTGCGGTTTAGCTGCATCGTATTGACGTAGCGGTTCTGCTCACTATTATTGGGCGCGTTGATGACCAGTTGACGGCCATTTTCGAGCGTAGCCGTTACTTTTTTGAAGAGCGGGGCCCCCAGCACGTACTGATCGGTAGCCGGGCAAACCGGGTAGAAGCCCATAGCCGTAAACACGTACCAGGCCGACGTTTGACCGTTGTCTTCATCGCCACAGTAACCGTCGGGCGTAGGCAGGTACAGCCGGTTCATTACCTCGCGCAACCAGTATTGGGCTTTCCAGGGCGTACCGGCGTAGTTGTAGAGGTAAATCATGTGCTGAATAGGCTGGTTGCCGTGGGCGTACTGCCCCATATTGGCAATCTGCATCTCCCGAATTTCGTGAATCACACTCCGGTAGTAACTTTCGTCGTACACCGGCGGCAGGGTAAACACCGAATCCAGCTTGGCCACAAACTTCTCGCGTCCGCCCATTAGGTCAATCAGGCCCTGTACATCGTGAAAAACCGACCAGGTGTAATGCCAGCTGTTGCCCTCGGTGAAAGCATCGCCCCATTTGAACGGGTTAAAAGGCTTCTGGAAAGTACCATCGGCATTTTTGCCCCGCATCAGACCCGTTTCCTTGTCGAACAGGTTTCGGTAATTCTGGCTGCGTTTGGCAAAGCGTTCAATCTCGGCGGCCGGTCGTTTAAGGGCTTTAGCCAACTGGTAAATGGCGAAGTCATCGTAGGCGTATTCGAGGGTACGGGCGGCATTCTCGTTGATCTTCACGTCGTACGGCACATAGCCTAAGCGGTTATAGTACGGAGCCCCCCGCCGACCCACGGCGTCCATCGGGCCTTCGTTTTCGGCGTTTTTGAGCACGGCCTCGTACAAGGCATTGATGTCGTAGTTGCGCCCGCCTTTCAGGTACGCATCGGCAATCACCGAGGCCGAGTTCGACCCAATCATCACGTTACGCAGGCCGGGGCTTGCCCATTCGGGGAGCCAGCCGCCCTCTTTGTACGCGTTGGCAAGCCCCTCCTGCATCTGCGCGTTGAGCGTAGGATACATGAGGTTCAGAAACGGAAACAGCGACCGGAAGGTGTCCCAGAAACCGGTGTCGGTAAACATATACCCCGGCAGCACCTGCCCGTTGTAGGGGCTATAATGCACTACCTTCCGGTTGGCGTCGAGTTCATAAAACTTACGCGGAAACAGCAGCGAGCGGTACAGACAGGAGTAAAACGTCCGAATCTGCTCGGGGGTCCCCCCCTCTACCCGAATCCGGTTCAGTTCGGTATTCCAGGCGGCTTTAGCTTTTTGTTTGACTACGTCGAAGGTTGCGTTGCCGATCTCTTCCAGATTCCGTTCGGCCTGCTCGAAGCTAATAAACGAGGACGCCACCCGGGCATGTACCACCTCGCCTTTGGCCGTTTTGAACTGTACAGCAGCCCCGGCATGAGCCGCCTGCAACTCCAGCGTATCGCGGGCAATTGTTTTACCGTGCCAGGTTTGGGCCGTCACAAACGGTTTATCAAAGTAGATAACAAAGTAGTTTTTGAAGTTGGCCGGTACGCCCCCGCTGTTCTTGGTGGTGTAGCCAATAATCTTGCGCTCACGGGGCAGTACTTTCACATACGAGCCCTTGTCAAACGCGTCGATGAGTACATACGCGCTATCGGTTTTAGGAAACGTAAACCGGAAACTCGCAGCCCGTTCGGTGGGGGTAATCTCGGTGGTCACGTCGTGGTCGGCGAGGTACACGCTGTAATAGTACGGCTTGGCCACCTCGGCCTTGTGCGAATACCAACTGGCGCGTTCGTCCTCATCAATCCGAAGTTTGCCAGTCACAGGCATGAGCGAAAACTGCCCGTAATCATTCATCCAGGGCGATGGCTGATGGGTTTGCTTGAAGCCCCGAATTTTATCGGCTGCGTAGGTGTAGGCCCAGCCACTACCCATTTTGCCGGTTTGCGGCATCCAGAAATTCATGCCCCAGGGCAGGGCAATAGCCGGGTAGGTGTTACCGTTCGAGAGGCTGGGTTTAGAGTCGGTACCCATCAGCGTATTCACCAGCTCAACGGGGTCGGCGGGTTGGGCATAGGCAGTGGCCGACAAGGCAAATGAAAGAAGTAAACACCGGAAGGCTCGGTATAGCATACGTAGATTTTCTTTTTTCGTGCAGTCGACAAAGAAACGGCTTTCCGGGCAGAACATACCCGCTTAATTGGGCTTTTTGCCGTTTGGATGGCGCTGTTTACACGCATTGGTTCGGGCAAAAAAGCGGGTTGTGTGGGGTTTGATGTGTATTTTGGTGCCGAAATTCGGGCGGACTGGGTGGCAGAAACTCAGTCTGATTGCCGGTATAAACATGGGATTCGGCCTTTGACACGACTGACTTTTTTTGGGGTATTCCTTTGGCTCGGCACCATGCTCGCCCGCCCAACCGCCCACGCTCAGTCGTTTGGCGGGCAGCGGGTGTTCCCATTTCTGAATCTGCCTACCCACGCCCGCGTAGCCGCTTTGGGCGGGCAGGTGGCGTCGGCCACCGAACCCGATGGAGTTTATTTCCAGAACAATCCCGCCCTCGCCGACTCGCTCGCTCCGCACGAGCTGGGTCTTAGTTTTATGCCGTACCTGGCCGCAGCCCGGTACTACACCCTGCAGTACGGGCTCCCGGTTCGGAGTAAAGGTCGCTGGGCCGCTGGTTTGCAGTACCTCAGCTACGGCCAAATGAACCTCACCGACCCACAGGGTAACACCCTCGGTACGTTTTCGGCCAATGACTACGCCCTGGGCCTGACGCACGCCCGCACCGAGGGAGCCTTTAGCCTCGGGGCAACGGTGAAGGCCGTGGGTTCGGCCATTGAGACCTATTCGGCGTTTGGGCTGATGGCCGATTTTGGGGGCGTGTGGCGGCACCCCAAACAAGCCCTGACGGTGGGCATTACCGCTAAAAACGCGGGGGTTTTGCTGCGCAACTACGGCCCCTCACGCGAGGCCGAGCTTCCGTTCGATTTACAGGCTGGCGTTACGTTCAAACCGCGTTACGCGCCCGTTCGGGTCACGCTCACGGCTTATCAATTGCATCGCTTCGACATTGTTTACAACGACCCGGCCCTCAACGTCACCTTCGACCTGAACGGCAACGCCATTCCCCGACGGGTGGGTCTGGCGAACCGACTGGCGCACCACCTGATTGTGGGCACCGAGTTGCTCATCAGCCGCAACGTCAATGTGATGGTTGCTTACAATCACCGGCAACGGCAGGAAGGGCGCCTGCTCAACGGGGCCGGTTTATCGGGGCTATCATTTGGGGCTTCGGTACAGGCGCGGGCCTTTCAGCTCACCTACGCCCGGTTTGTGTACACCCCCACGGCAGGCGGCAACAGTCAGCTCTCCCTCCGCATTGATCTGGCCCGGCTGTTGTAAGGGTACTCGTATCATTTCACCAATACTGTTCAATTTTCTTGTAACTTGAGGTGTTATTATCAATAACCGGTTTATTCCACTGGTCAGATCTGATAGTATGATGACACAAACCGAATTTATAAAAACGTTTGAATCGTTCCCAGCAAAAGCACGATTAGCTATTGCCAGGAAAATTCAGGCACGAATGATCGACGAGTTGTTCGAAGAGCTTGATGCTGAACTACCCGATGCCCCGTTGACAACCGACGAGATTCAACAAGAGATTACCGCCTATCGCCGTGACCAAAAAGCGTAAAGTGCGCCTTGTGATCGATGCAAACTGGTTTATATCAGCGTGTATTAGCCGTGGATCACGACAAACACTGTACTATCGGATTTTGAAAGATCCACGGTTACAGGTGTTCTATTCCACAGAACTTCTTTCTGAATTTGATGGGGTAATCATGAGACCGAAATTCGCGAAGCTTATCAAGCAAGATCAAGTAAATCGCTTTAAAACTATTACACTTTCATTCCTAAAAAAGACAAACCCAATAAACAGCCCCGAGATTGTCCGTGATCCTAACGACAATTATTTATTAGGCATTTGTACAGGTTGCAAGGCTGATTTTCTTGTAACCGGCGACAAAGATTTGCTCTCTCTGGAAACCTACCAAAGTACTACTATCGTAACGATGGGTCAGTTTCTTTCTCTACTGACTTTGCTTTAAAATTTACAGCATCTCAATCAACAGCTTTGCTTCGCCCCCGAGCTCAATCTGATCGGCATGGGCCAGGCGATACCCCACGCCCGGCAGGTCGGCGCGCTCCACGGTATCATCTACGCGCAGGATTTTTGTTTTATTGCCGTTGGCTGGCAGCCCTCCGGCATCGGCAAAGAGTCGGTACTGCCGGTTGGCCGCATCGTACCGGATAGTAGCGTGTTGACGGCTCACACTCAGGTTGGGCTCGCCCCGCTGCGGGTCAAAATGAGGTTCGCCCGAGTCAACAAAGGCGATGTCGTTGGTACGAACCCGCCCCGATGCCGTTTGCACCATGTCGCCCCGGCCAATCCGAAACTCAGCCTGCACCGCCGGGTCGAGCAGATACGTTTCCTGTATGGTTTGGCCTGTTAGGGTCCGCAAGCGCGCCCGCAACGGCTGACTACTCTGCGGATGCACCACCGTCAGGCCCAGATTCCCCTGTTGGTACGTACAGTCGGGCGGAAGGGCATCACGTACAAACTGCCAGTCGAACTGCCAGGCCGGAGCCAGTTTGATGTACTGATTGGCTAAATGTCGGCTCAATTCGGCCTTGAAATGCCCCGGCTGCCCCGCGTACAGGGCTACTCCCATGCGGTCTTCCTCTTCCGGGCTTGCGCACCGAATCCACAAGGTCAGGCCCACCGGCAAGCCATCGGTTTCGCTCACGTAAGCCGCCAGTTTATCCACCACAAACCGGTACAACTGCTCGCGTTGCTGCGGAGTGGCGGGCATAGTGCCCCGCGCCAAATCGGGCGGGGGGGCCACCGGCGGAACAATCGGCCGCTGCTCAGGCGATTCGGCGGGTACCGGTTCCGGCCGTGCGCCATCTGGCCCAGACGAAGCCGCCCCCGAACCCAACCCAAAAAACTGTTTCAGATTATCGATAAAAGCCATGCACAATCAAATGTGTAATGTGTAATGTGTAATGTGTAATGTGTAATGTGTAATGTGTAATGAATAGCGAATAAACTGACAATCAACAAAATAATCCACAACCCATTATTCACTATTCATTCATTTCTATTCGCGCCCCGCACTCACTCATTCACTCTTTTAATACGTCCCCAAATACCCCCGCGCTTTCAGGATAGGCGCAACGGCTATATTGGCCAGCTTCACCGCATCGGCCGACGACTCCGTGAGTTCGATACGGATACAGGTGACCGTTTGGGAGCGGCCGTCGGGCGTAGGCGCGAAGAAGACGTACCAGCCATCGTTTTGCTTTTCGCCCATGACAATGCGCTCAGGTGTACCGGTTTTACCCGCCACTTTAGCGACTTCGATCTTGACCCGTCCACCCGGATTCGATTGCTCAATCATAAACTCCCGGAGCCGGTCGGCGTAGGCCCGGTCGCGCATCAGCGGCACGCCTTTGTCCAAAGCCACCCGCTTGCCCGCCCGCCGAACTACGTAACGCGAGGGCTGCATAATGCCCCCGTGGGCCACGGCCCCGGCCATCCGGGCCAGCGCAATAGGCGTAGCCGTGAGTTGCCCCTGCCCCCAGGCCAGCCCCGAAAATTCGCTCCGGTAACGCCGGGGGTAGCGCAAATCGTTGTACAGTTTCCGACGAACCACAAACGACGAATCGTGCCAGTGTTTCATAATCTCGGCCCGGTCGGTAGCGGTGTGCGGGTCGGTAAACGAGTAGCCACCCACGTAGTCGATGTTCATGCCCGTAGCCAGGTAAAGGTTCGCCATTTCATTGTCCAGGGCGTATTCATTGGCCAGACGGATAAAATACACGTTGCTCGACCGAACAATGGCCTGCCGCATATCCACCGCCCCCCCGCAAGGCTCACTCTCGACCTTACCCCGACGAATAATTTCGCCACAGCTTACCGGAAACCGTACGTCGGCCCCCTCAATACCCAGTTTGTTCAGCCCGGCCGTAGCGGTCATAATCTTGGCCGTGGAGCCGGGGGCTGTTGGGTAGGTCAGGGCCAGGTCGCGCTCGGTGACCAGATACGGCAGAGCCAGCCGGTCACGGTCGGGCAGGGCCAGCTCGTCGGGACGTTTCAGGTTGGGCAACGGGTACACGGCCGACGCCAGCACCTCACCCGAAGCGGCATCGAGCACCGCCACCGACATCCGTTTGTCGTTGAACTCCGACTGGGCCAGTGCTTTCTGTAATTCAACCTGCAAGGCCGCATCGACACTCAGGCACAGATTACGGTTGCGGGCCCGGTATTCCTCCACCACCTGCCCGTCGATTCCCGACCGGATGGCCGGGGCCAGTTCACGGTAATCGTACAGGGGGAGGGTCAACGCCCGGTCAACGGGGGCCGTAAAGCGGTCGGGCCGGTAGCGGGTGGTGAGAAGTGTATTTTGACGGGGATGATTATCAAAGCCCCGCAGGTCGCTCAGGTGCGATGCTTCGGCAAAGTAGCCGTTTTGTTGCGCCCAGAACAACCGGGTATTGGCATCGCCAACCCAGTAAAACAGCTGCTCACCAAAGGGGTAAAACCGCTTCAGCCGCCGTCGGCTGAGGGCAGTCAGGTCGGCTGGGTCGAGGCCCGCCTGCCGAAGCCGGGGCAGATTCCGGCGGACGGTATCGGGCGAACTTGTAGCCAGCACCTGCCCGTTCCGGTCGTAGAGGGTACCGGCCGCCAATACATCGGTCAGGCGGTTGATACGCGGATTATAGCTGTAAACGGGCAAGCCATCGCGACTCAGCACCCGGCTCGGCCGCACAATATAGTCGGACCAGTTGAGCAGGGCCACCTCGCCCGCCCGCCCAATCAGCACCAGCATCCCGATCAGAAAACCGGCAATCCCGGTAGCGAGCACAGGGTCGTACTGTTTTTCCAGATACACATGCTGTTGCACATCGCCGGGCCGGGTCGAGAGAGCAAACACCACGCCCATAGCCGTCAGGTTGATAATGAGCGACACTTTACCGTAGCTCAGAAAAGGCACCGAAATGCCCGTGAGCGGAAACAGCCCCAATGAGCCGCCCGCAATCAAAAAAAACTGAACGCCCGTAGCCAGCGCAATACCCGCGCAGAGGTAAAAACTAAACGGCTGACCCGCCCGCCGGGCGTGGAGCAGGGTTCGGTGCAGGAGAATAAACAAGAGCAAACAAATGGTCACCAGCCCGGTCCAGCCCAGTTCTTCGGCCAGGCTCGGCAGCACCATATCGGTATGTGCGGCAGGCATGGCCGTTGCAAACCCTTTGCCAAGGCCCTGCCCGGTCCAGCCGCTGGTGGCCAGCGTCCAGAGGCTATGCGCAAGGTGGTCGCCCCCATACACGTCGTTATTCCACGGGCTAAGCCACATGGCTTTGCGGTCGGCCAGGCGGTCGCCCACCACCGGAATCTGATCGCCGAAGGCAAAAGCAGCCATTACCAGCACGAGCAACACCGGCCCTTCGGCGGCCAGGGCCAGCCAACCCGCGGGCGTGGCCGACCGGGCATGGCCCGTCAGCACCAGCAGGCCGAGGGCCACAATCACCGCAACCCCGGTAGCCAGCCCCACCGGCAGTAACCAAAGTGCTACGCCATACGCTACACCCGTGAGCAGCGTGATACCCAGCGTTTGGCGGGCAATGGTGTAAAACAAGAGAAACGTGAAGCCTACCACCAAAGCCGGGCCCATGTCGCCAAGCAACAGGTACAGCCCCATGAGCCCACTCACCCCCATAAACACCCCGGCACTCACACGCCAGCGCCAGCGCAGGTCGGGCAGGGTGCGAAGCTGCTCTTCGTGGGCGGCAAAAAAGCCCGCCAGAAACAGCAGAATGAGGTATTTAGTGAGTTCGCTCGGTTGAAAAAGCAAGCCACCTACGTTCAGGTTGACCCGCACCCCACTCCCTTCGGGGCCGGTGCCGAAAGCGAGCGTGAGGCCCGCCAGCGCAAAGGCCAGCACGAGCCAGGTCCAACCCGTGAGCCGAAACGTTGACCGACGGCGCAGGTTCACCAGCGGATCGAACCACCAGCGGGTGTAAAAGCGACCTACGTTCAGTTGCGACACCAACGCCAGCCCCAGCAAACCCAGCCCCACACCCAGCATGGTTTGGCCACCGTAAAACGTGTCCTGCAACGGGTCTTGAATCGCCATCAACGTAAGCAACGACAATCCGGTGAGCAACATAAGCACCGGCAGTAACAGCGGGTCGGGCCGAAACCGTCGAATCGACCAGAAGCCATACACCGCCCAGAAGGCCAGTAAAAACAAACCCACCTGTAGCCAGAACAGCCCCGCAAACTGCGTGGGCGTACGCACCGTGAAAGCTCCGTCGCTTTTGAGCTGCCCGTAAGCCACCGGGCCAATGAGCCGCAGGGTGTGCGGGCGGGCCGAAAACTGAAAATCGAGTGAACGGGTCAGGTTACTTGTGCCCCGCCGACCGCCAAATTCAAACCCCGGCCGAAGTGGTAATACGCTGTACGACCCCTCAGGTTGCAGGCCCCCAAACACAAACCGGCCGTCGGCATCGGTGCGGGCGTACAGAAGCGAGTCGCTACGCCGGGCGTCGCTACGCCGGGCGTCGTAACGCTTAAGTTGCACAAGTACGTCGGCCAGTGGGCGGGGCTGTTCGGCGTTGTCGAGCACCTGCCCCGACACTTGTAGGCCACCCGCTCCTACCACCGACGGGTAAGGGCGCGGATTTTTCAATTCCCGCACGTAACTGACCGAATCGAAGCCAATCAGTTGCCGGGACACCCGCAGTCGGCTGGCAAAGTTATCGCCCCCAATAGGGCTTTTCCACGGCAGGGGCGTCCTAATGGCAAAGGCCCGTTTGTTGATGGTGCCCAAATTGTCGGGGGTTCCCTCCTGCCGCAGTTTGGCGGGCAGTGAATCGGCAATCAGACCAACATCGCGGCTATCCGACAGGTAATTTCCTTGCCGAAACAGCCGCCGGATAGCCTCGCCCCCCAGACCCGGTTCGAGGTTGAGCCGGTTGCCGGTCAGGTAGGCCTGTTCGGCCTCGCGAAGCACCGGCACCCGGTTGATATACAGGCGGGTAAACAACAGCAACAGCAGCACCGTAGCTCCGAGCAGATAACCGCGCCCGGCCGGAAACAATCGTTCATTCATCATGCAGGAATAAGCTGACGTCTAATTTTGTGTCGTGTCGGGGGCGGCTTCCCCAACCGAATCGGGTACCGCTGTCTGCTCCTGAGGAATTTCCTCCGAGGTCGTTTCGGTCGCAAGGGGGCCGGCCTCGTTCTCACGTTCGGTATCACCCTCCCCCTCCGTAGCGGTATCGGGCGAAATAGCGTTTGATTCAGGCTCCCCCAGCGTACTGTCGACAGCTACAACGGCGGTCGAATCAGTCGGAAGCGTCTGGTTTTGGGCATTACCGTCGGCGGGGCGGGTGTACAGAAACAGGGCCAGAGCCGCAGCGGCAACCCCACCCCCAATGCCCCACCACGCCCACGGGCTGGTACGTGGCTCATCGACAGGCACCACCGCATCGGGTAACCGCTGGACCGTTGGGCCAATCCTTGTTTTGGGACCGTATCCGGCGGGTTCTTTCGCCGACCAATTGGCCTGCAAATGCTCTACCCGACTTTGTTCGAGGGCCAGTTCCAGTTCGTCGGGGTTCCGAAGGCGCTCCTGCGGATTCCGTTCCAACAAGCGCATGAGCAGGTTTTGCAGGCGGAGCGGAATGGGCTCGCCCGATGGCCGTACCGGTGCGGGTATGGGCGCCGTAAGCACTTGCTGCATGAAATACGCCAACCCCGTTTCATGCTCCAGCCGAAAGGGCACCTGCCCGGTGAGGCACTCGTACAGCACCACACCCAGGGCGTAGTAATCGGCAGCCTCGTCAATCTGACGCGGATTATCGAACTGTTCGGGGGCCGCATACTCACAGGTCATCATCGACTGCCCGGTGCGGGTGCGGGCGTTGTCGTCCGACCAGAATTTGGCAATTCCAAAATCAGTAAGCAGCACATGCAGCTCTCCACTCACCAGCTTTCGGTACAGAATATTTTCGGGTTTTAGGTCGCGGTGAACCACCCGGAGCGGGTGTACCGCCCGAAAAGCCTCGGTCAATTGCAAGCCTAACCGGATCACCATTGGAATAGGCAACGGCCCCTGCTGGCGTAACAGCCCGCGCACGTCGCCCCCTTCTACATAATCCATCACCACGTACGGCATGGCTGCGGTGAGTTGCACCTCACGCACCCGCACTACATTGGGGTGATTCAGTTGGGTCATAATGACCGACTCCCGCTCAAACCGCCGGAGCGTATCGGGGTCGGCCGGGAAAGCGTATTGTTTAATAGCCACCACCTCGCCCGTAGCCGTGTGCCGCGCTTTGAGCACGCGGGTGTTGCCCCGGCCCAGTTCGGCCAGCACCTCATAACCGGGCAGGTGTGTGTTAAAATTAACCGTCGACATGACTATCAGGGGTTGGGCAACGAGGAGGTTGAAGCAAGGCTGTCGGGCGGGGCGGCATCGGCCCGAAGCACACGGGCACTGAACCGGATGCCCCGTTGGCTGTCGGGTGCCCGACGGGTGATGGTGCCGCCGGGGCCGATATTGTTGAAGTACATGATCGGCGATTTAAACGTTTCGCCATTATCTTTCACATACGTCACCTGCACCGCCACCGACTTAAACGTGACCGCCGACGGATTGTTCAGCTTCACCGATAAGCCTTTCACGCCCCCGAAAAAGCCTACTTTTCCGCCAAAGGCAGTTGCTTCGAGCTGTTTGGTTGCCCGGCTAACCTCTTCCTGATAGCGTTTGCGGGCCGCTTCGAGTGCCTGTTGTCGCCGACGCTCTTCCTGCGCCCGTTTTTCGGCAGCCGACACTGTCAGGTCTGAAAATTCAAACGTTTCCGAGTCACTTTCGGGGTTTTCGGTACGGCTCACACCGGCCAAACCGGGCCGTACCGACCGAGATGCTGTCGGGGAGAAATACCAGTACACCCACAGTCCGGTCAGCAACAAAGCCCCTACCAACGCAGTCATTGGCCATACCGAACGGCTCCGACGAGGTACCGCTATGCTCTCTCTATCCGTGTTCGATGCCGGACGAACGGGGGGCTCGGGCGCGGCTTTTTCCCGTACCGGGGGCCGAAACGCCACCGTTTGCCCCGAAACGGGTTTTTGCTGATGGTATAACTGCTCCACCTCAGCCTGTTTGAGAGCCAGCTTGGCCACATCGGGATTATGTAGCCGTTCGCGGCAATTTTTGGTCAGCAACTGATCCAGCAGAGCCACCATGCTCCCCGGCAGGGCTTCGCCCGAAGGCAGCACAGGCGGAGGGGGTGGGGTACTGAGCACCATGTTCATAAACGTGACCAGCCCGCTCTCATCGCGCATGGCAAACGGTACGCGACCGGTCAGGCATTCGTACAGCACCACGCCCAGAGCGTAGTAATCGGCGGCCTCGTCGATTTGACGGGGATTATCGAACTGCTCAGGGGCCGCGTACTCGTACGTCATCAGCGACTGCCCGGTTACCGTAACGGGCTGTTCGTGCAGACGCGCCACGCCAAAATCAGTCAAGAGAAAGTGTAGCTCCCCACTCGACAGCTGCCGGTACAGGATGTTTTCGGGCTTCAGATCGCGGTGGATAATGCCCTGCGTGTGAATGAGCCGGAACACATCGAGCATTTGCAACCCCAGCCGGATAGTCACATCGACGGGCAGGTTATGTTGCGTGCTGAGCAAATGCCGCAAACTGCCCCCTTCCACGTAGTCCATCACCAGATAAGGCAGGTCGGTATCGAGCCGGACCTCGCGCACCCGCACAATGTTGGGGTGGCTCATTCGGGTCATAATGGCCGATTCGCGCTCGAAACGGCGTAAGGTATCGGCGTCCGTATTGAGCGAAAAGTGTTTGATGGCCACCAGATCGCCGGTGGCAATATGCCGGGCTTTGAGCACGCGGGCGTTGCTGCGGTTTATCTCGCCCAAAACGTCATAGCCCGGAAAATTGGTATTGAAACTAACGGTTGGCATAGTCGTCAAGGCGTTCGAGTTGAGTCAATCGTTGTGAATGGTTTCGGGGTTCGGGCCGAGTCGGCTCGTACAGGTTGGGGGCGCGGTGTAGGTTCGGAGGGGCTAAGTTGCCACCAGAGTACCCCAGCCAATACCCCCAACACAACAAGCACGAGTGCACCCCACCGGCGTTTGGGCGGCTGTTCGGGTAAAGCCTCAGCGGCCAGAGTGGCCTCCGATTGCATCAGCCCCTGGGTTCCCACCCGTATCGAGGCCGTAGCTGACCGGGAGTCATCTATCGGAAGGGCCGGGGCTATTTCTGCTCCCTCCGGTGCTGAATAACGACCGAGCACCACCGTAATATTGTCGTGCCCACCCGCTTCGTTGGCCGCTTGAATCAGGGCCTCAATCTGTTCGGCTACCGGCATCGGCCGACCAAGTACCTCCACCAGTTGAGCCCGCGTCAGCATATCCGTCAGGCCGTCGCTGCACAGCAACAGCACGTCGCCCGGCTCAAAATCGCTTTCACCCGATTCCAGAAAATCGGGATCATCGACCCGATGAGGCATGGAGCCCACATCGCGAAGAATTTCGTTCCGGCGCGGATGCCGCATGGCCTCCCGTTCGGTGAGCTGATTGGCGTCTTCGCGTACGCCCACGAGTGAGTGGTCGTGGGTGATTTTTTCGAGTTGGCCCTGCCGGAATCGGTACAGCCGGGTGTCGCCCACGTGTACGTAGTACAGGCGCCCGAGCTGCGCATCGGCCACCACAACCGTCAGCACACAACACATCCGGGCCAGGGCCGGGTTTTGCTGCCGTTGCTGCACAATCTGGTTATTGGCAAACACCACGGCCTCGCGGAGCATGGTGAGTGTGTCGCCCGTAGGTGTAGCCATGTACTGCCCAATCGACTCCCGCGCCAGGGCTGCAGCCTCGGCTCCGCCCGCGTATCCGCCCACACCATCGATCACCGCCAACAGCACACTATGGTCGGTCCAGAGCGGCCCGGCCAGATACGTATCCTGATTGTCGTGCCGGTTCTGACCCACGTCGGTCTGACCAGCTATCTCTAAAAGCGTCGTCATGCGGCAGGGCGTTATTGGGGCAGATTTAGGAAGTGCCGCACCAGCAGCACGCCCACAAACACGGTTAACACGAGCGCAATAATCACATCAATCATACGTCAGTCGGTGCGGGTAAACGTGAGCGTAACAACCCCATTGAGCAAAATCTGCGACGGGCTCGGCAACTCCACCCAAACCGGGTTGGTCGGTTCGCTGCGGGCCACAATCTGCTCGTTCAGGCGGGTTTCGTGTCCGCTGAACGAAGCCAGCTGAAACACCCCGGCGGAGGCATCGTACCGAATCCGGGCGTGCGGGTTCGACACGTAGGGCGACCGAAGCCGGATGTAATTGGCAAACGCGCCATTGTCGGGCTCATGCCGGGCAATAACCACTTCGCGGTCTTTCATCCAGTGGGTTTCTTCGGTGTTCTGATCGGCCATGTAGCAATCAATCCGGGCCAGGTGTTCGGGCCGGACCGGAGCTACTGGTGGCACTACTGGGCCGGGCGCGGTGGCGGGTGCCACCGACTGCGGGGCCGGGGCATTCGCTGATGCAACCCCGTCGGTAACAGCCGGGCCGGGCACCGGGGGGGCCAACCGGGCCGGGTCGATACGCACGGCAAACGCCCCCGACTCGCGGAAGTCGATGTGCCCAAAAGCGGGCAGGTTCACGTCCATTTTTTCGTAGACGTTCGTGTTTTTCACCTTGCGCGTAGCCTTCAGATTACTGTTTGCCGACGGCCGGGGGCCGGGGTCGATTTCGAGCGAATGCCCGGTCAACGAGCCAATCACCTCAATATCGGCAGGGCCAATGGCGCGGCCTTCAAACTCGGTGCCCGGCCCAAACTTAAACTGCCAGTGCGAGGCCACGGTCACAATGCGGTCGTCTCCGCCCTTGCGCCGGTCTATGGCGGCATAAAACGCATTGACGGCCTCGTTGACAATCACAGGCAGAGCCGCCAGCCGTTCGGTATAGCTCGACGGGTGGAGAATGACAATGTAGTGGGCATCAAAAAGCAGGCTGTTCCCAATGCTTTCGCGGTTGAGCGAGGCCTCAAAACAACGGATCAGCTCGTGCAGAATCCGGTCGCTTTTGATTGGCTCGGGCACGCCCGACTGCCGCTTGGGCACGAGCAGGTTACTTAACTGATCCCAAAAGGTCTTGGGTTGCTTTTCCATCGGATACATAACGAACCTTTGCCGCAAACGTACACACAGTATTTTTCTTGCGGCCAATAAGTTCGTTAATGGCTCCTGGCCCCCACCAGCCGAATTAATCCGGCCCATTCTGGCACAATTTTGCCCCGAATACGTTTCTTTAACCAAGAGCCACCACAAGGCCTGTTAACCGAATGACCCCATTACTGAAAGACCTTACGCCCCGGCAGATTGTTGCCGAACTGGACGGATACATTATTGGGCAGCACGATGCCAAACGCAACGTAGCTATTGCCCTGCGCAACCGCTGGCGCCGGATGAATGCCCCGGTCGATATGCAGCGCGAAATTACCCCCAACAATATTCTGATGATCGGGGCCACCGGCGTCGGTAAAACCGAGATTGCCCGCCGACTGGCCAAACTGGCCGATGCGCCCTTTACCAAAGTCGAAGCCTCGAAGTTTACGGAGGTTGGCTACGTAGGCCGCGATGTCGAAAGCATGGTACGCGACCTGGTTGAGCAGGCCATCAATATGGTGAAAGCGGCCAAAAAAGAAGCCGTGAAAGTACGGGCGAGCCAGATTGTCGACGACCTGATTCTGGACATTCTCATTCCGCCGGTGCGGCCATCATCGTCTATGGTGCGGCCGCTGGGTTTTGGCGATACAGGCGACAATAACGGCGACGGTATCCGCGACACCGATGCCGAACTGAACGAACGCACCCGCGAACGGTTCCGGGCCAAGGTGCAATCGGGCGAGATGGACAGTCGGCACATCGAAATCGACGTGCAGCAGAGCCAAATGCCCAATATCGGCGTGATGGGCGGGGCTATCGACGACATGTCGATGATGAACCTGCAGGAAATGCTCGGCGGCATGATGCCCAAAAAAGGCAAGAAACGCCGGGTGACCATTGCCGAGGCCCGCAAAATTCTGCTCGACGAAGAGGCCGCCAAACTCATCGACATGGACGAGGTGAAGGAAGAAGCCATTCGGAAGGCGGAGAATGCCGGTATCATTTTTATTGATGAAATCGACAAGATTGCCACCAACCGCTCAGGCGGGTCGGGCGGGCCCGATGTGAGCCGCGAGGGCGTGCAGCGCGACCTGCTCCCGATTGTGGAAGGCAGCACCGTAAACACCAAATACGGCACCATCCACACCGACCATATCCTGTTTATCGCAGCCGGGGCGTTCCACGTCTCCAAACCGAGCGACCTTATCCCGGAGCTACAAGGCCGTTTCCCGATCCGGGTGGAGTTGCAAAGCCTGTCGGAAGACGATTTTTACCAGATTCTGAAAGAGCCCAAAAACGCGCTCACCAAGCAGTACGTAGCCATGATGGCCGCCGAAGGTGTCGACCTCTCGTTCGACGACGAGGCCCTGCGCGAATTAGCTCGGATTGCGTTTCAGGTCAATTCGGAGGTTGAAAACATCGGTGCCCGCCGACTCCAGACGGTACTGAGCCAGCTGCTCAACGATTTCATGTTCGACATCCCCGACGTAATCGGACCCAACGCGCACGTACTGGTCACGAAAGAACTCGTCGCCGAAAAACTAAACGGCCTGGTACAGAACCGCGATTTGAGTCAATACATTTTGTAATGCGTAATGATGAATGCGTAATGCATAATGAGAGCTCTCGCGTCAGCCCATTACGCATTACGCATTCATCATTACGCATTATTACCAACGTAGTTCGCTAGTTGGCGCGCAGCCCGGTCAATATCAGCCCGTTGGGTCGGGGCCGGGTCGAAGCGGTTGAAGGGGTGCAGTTCGAGCACAAACGTCACGTCGATTTCATCATCGACGGGCGTAAACAGTTTGTAGCCAACCACACGCACGGGCATGAGTCCGTGCTTTTTTTTGTAGGTAAGCAGCCAGTTACCCAACAGCCGCTCGATGTGTTCGGTGGGCATATCGGGCGCAGGAATAAACCGCACGTAGGCATGGCCCCGGTCGACAAAGGCCCGACCGGACACGCCCTTGCCGTCGGCATCGAAATGTCCTTCGCAACTCGAAAACGTTTGCACCAGTCCGGTGGCGTTGAGGGCCTCAACAAGCGGCAGAATACCGGGTTCTATGGGATTCAATGGCAACTATTTATTACGAGCGTCCCTGTTCAGCCTTGTCTAAACGAGTCAATAGGTCAGCTTCAGTTAATGGTGGTCCCTCGGCTGGAAACGAATCGACCAGATCAAACTCAATGATCTGCTTCTGGGCAAGCGCCGTCAGAATATTAATTACAAATTCCTCATCCTCATGGGCAAGAACATTTATTTCAATCGTTGTCATGGCTGCTTTTTTATGAAAAATACAAAATTTTCGATAAACCATTACCCTGCTTAAGCAGAGAATCTATCTGTTTGCCAACGAGCCAGACCGCACATTTGTGCCCATTTATACCGATTACACAAATACCCCTACATTTTATTGAGTAATTTCTTGACAAAATTTAATTCAGCCACTAACATTACGGTTTGTTTTATATAAACACTTGTTAAATCATGTTAAACCGTTCTCTATTTCTCCGGCTCATAGTGGGCGTGCTATGGCTGGGCATTGGGGCCAGTTGCCAGAAGGACCCACCAGAGCCAAATCCAACAGACTGTAGCCCAAACGGCACAGCCAATAGCCTAAAGTTTGTACAACGAGTAGAGGGGGTGTTAATCAACCGTTTGAGTGCTTCCTTTGTCAGTTTCGAGTCTCCTTTGTTGGACTCTAGACTATCTCCACCTTCACCAGTTGGGCTTATTTTCCCCTGCGAGTTGTCAATGAGTTACGTTCAGAACTTTTTAGCCAAGTCTCCCCCACAAACTGGCCGCAAATATCGGGTCTGGGGTATTCTCTATGAAGATTACACTGTAATACCAATCATGACAGGCTCGCGGGCCTATGCACTACAAGTAGACCGTTTAGAAGTAGTACCCTAACATTCACACAACCATGAAAAAACTACACCTACTCTTCCAGCGGCTCATAGTGAGCGTGCTATGGCTGGGCATTGGGGCCAGTTGCCAGAAGGACCCGCCAGAGCCTGATTACGAATGTGGTATTGGATGCTGCACTAACGTAGAGGTCTTTTTTGTGAACCGTTTGGAAGGCGTACCAATGGATAAAGTTGGCAGCACTTCAATGGTTTTAAAGGGCTATAACCTGAATGAGGCTATTTTCCCCTGCCTTTTTCAGCCGAAAAACGAAGTATTTGACTCTTCACCGGTGACATATAACCGCACGTTCACAAGTGCTGACTCTATTCCTCCACCGTTCAAATTTAGAGTGTGGGGGGTCTTATATAAAGACCGAGGTTTTGGAGTTTTTGGGATACCCACATACTGGGTAAAATTTGAGCGAGTAGAACGAGTTAACTAACCATCTCACACAACGATGCACCGAATTATTCACACTTTAAGATTGACGTTTGCCTACATTTGTTTTATTATTGGTATGGTCATTGCAGGGGGGGGGCAATAGCGCAAGATAAGTACAAGCCAAATACCTGCGGGAGTCCAATAAAGACTTTCAAGAGCTGACCTCCCGCGCCACAGACGAAGGCTGGATAGAATTTCGAAAAGATAAGCCTAAAATAAATCCAGCTACTTTCTTCGAAACTTTTGGCGAAGTTCTGGGCCTCACTAAGGACTACCGCTTTCAGCTTGTCAGGGACAAAGCCGATGTAAGGCAAAATCGTCATCAGCGTTATCAGCTATACTACAAGAATATTTTGGTTGAGGGAGCCGAGTATGGTTTACATTCGCGAGATGGAGCCTTAGTTTCTGCTCATGGTCGGATACCGGATGGGTTAACGATTGATATCCACAAACCTATCCAAGAGCGAATCGCTCTAGAGGCAGCCCTCAGTACACTAGGATTAAGTCGCGAATCTTTGCGTGGAAGCGACAAGCTACCTAAAGGCGAACTTATTCTGACTTCTCTCTCCGATCAAATGGTCGCGAGTAACTTCAGGCTGGCGTACATTTTTACCATCAACCTAAATCGTGTTTATGTCGATGCCCTCACCGGTAAAACAATCGGCAACTACTCAGTCGTAAATTTCGACAACTTCGGCAAAAGCGATTTTACTAGCGTAGTTTCTCCGACCTCGCAGAGAGCCTCAAAGTCCACTCCGGTCAATGCAGTCTTTTTGCCTGGAACGTTTGTCCACTTAAATAGTCGCTATCCCTCTGGACAACGGCAGCAAACGTTTGAGACAGAATCCAATGGTCAGGCAGGATTTCGCCTGACTATGAGTACTCCTGTTCCCAATGTTATAGGTTCGTTAGATACGCGGATCGACCAAAATGGGAATGGAGTCATATTTGGTGTAACCGGTCGCCCCGCTGACTTACGCTGGGGAGATGATGACTTGGTAGTTAATACGTCTAATACTTGGGGGACTAATTCCCAAGATGCTACCGTAGCGCACTGGGCTACTTGGCGTGCCTATGAATACTTTCGTCCATTCGGCATCAACGGTCTAAATGGAAATGGCTTTGTAGCACGGGTTTTAGTAAATACCAACCTACCAAACAATGCGTTCTACGTCCGCTACCCATTTGACAATCTACCCTATCTATATTTTGGAAGAAGCATATTGTCAAATACCACACGAAGTATGGCTTCTTTGGATATAGTTGGACACGAATACGGACACGGGGTATCTCAATTGCTAGTCGGAGGAAATGGCTTAAATGGAGATGGATCTCTTTTTGCCGAGGCCCGAGCGCTGAACGAAGGATTCTCAGATATTTTTGGCACTGCTCTTGAACGGCATTTGATGCCTAATGAGTGGAACTGGACGATCGGTGAGGATACCGGACAAAATAATCAAATTCGAAATTTGGCAAATCCAGCAGCGTCTGGAACTCCCCAAGCGTCCACATATCAAGGAAATAACTGGGATTCGGATCCAAATACTTCAGGGCATCGTAATTCAACGGTTCTAAGCCATTGGTTTTACCTCATGAACAACTGGGGAGCTGGATCAGTGGGTTTCGACGATGCCATGAAGATTGTTATTCATGCGCTTGATTTTTACATGATCGAATCATCAAACTTCCTTGATGCCCGTAACGCTACTCTTGCTGCGGCTCAGGACTTATTTGGCAATTGTTCACCCCAGGAACGGACAGTAGTTGAAACGTGGCAACACGTAGGGCGTGGTTTCCCTTTTAACTACCAATGTAACAGACTGTGCGATTACCAGCCAACCTTTACAGGGCCAGCCACTGCCACACCTGGGCAGATAGTGACTCTACAGGCCCAATGCTCCCCGAATCAGTTTGAGGCTTGTAATGATGTTCGATACAGCTTTAATCAGCAACCATTCGGAAGCACCAATACAACACAGATACAGATTCCAACGGGGTCGGGCAATGTTACCTATACTGTTCGTATGGATAAGCCCGCCTGGAATTGTTATGTCAAGTCGGCTACGCATACCATTCTGATTACGGGCAGCGATCCATGTGCTATCACAACGCCCCGCCGAGTGGGTAGCTGGAATGGGCTGGAGGTGCAAATCCGGGCTTTTCCCAATGGCAAACGCGCACTGGTTACGGCAATAGTTGGTTCGCCAACCGATAAATATTATCCCCGAGGAGATAACTTCTGGGACTCCTTTACAAAGGATCCAGGCGTTTCGAACCTACAGGCTTGTCTCAATGCTGGGCAAACCGGTTGGTGGGGCTTAGGCTTTCCGGGTGGCCTTATACCACCATCGGGATATGTGCAGGGCACTGAACAGGATGGAGCCATCTTCTTCCAACAAGGCGGGTCAAACCCTTGCAATTTTTCAGTACAACGCGTAGGTACCTGGAATGGCTTAGATGTTGAAATTCGGCAATACCCCGGTCAAAAATGGGCACTCGCCACAAAAATTGTGGGGTCTCCCACCGATAAGCACTATCCAAGGGGCGATAATTTCTGGGACAACTTCACCAAAGACGCCGGTGCTGATACATGGCGAGGTTGTTTGAATGCGGGTCAAACCGGCTGGTGGGGTTTAGGATTTCCTTCAGGCATTACCCCACAGCCAGGATATACCCAGGGAACCGAAGCAGATGGAGCTATCTTCTTTCAGACGGGGGGAGCCCGTATAGCCCGCGAACTCACCGCCGACGATGTAGCCCTTGTACGAGTACGTCCGAATCCGGTTCAGGACGAAGTAACAATCAACTTCAGTTTGTCAAAGGCCCAAACTGTTACTTTACGCATCGTTGATCTACAGGGCCGTACTTTACAACAGCACACACATGCGGGAATTGGAGGTACGAACGAAAAAACTTTGAACGTCTCATCATTACCAGCCGGGCTATATGGCCTGGAAGTATTGCTCGATCAACAGCGAGTTGTTCATAAATTACTGAAGCAGTAATTTTATCAGTTAGCACGTGAAGGAGGTGCTGAACGGCAAATTCTGTTTGTTCGGCACCCCTTCACTAACTCATTTTTTACACCACCGCCACCACAACGCCCCAACCGACACCAGCGCCAGCAAGGCCGAAGCGGCAAACGAAGCCTGCGTGCCACCCGCCATGTGGTTGTAGAGCCAGCCAGCTACTACAGCTCCCAAACCAATCCCCGCTTCGAGGGCAATGTACATGGTAGCCATAGCCCGGCCGCGCGTATGCTCGTCGCTCAGGTCGGCGGTCCAGGCCTGCACGGTGGGCGAGTTCATGCCCCACGAGAGACCGTACACCACACAACCCGCCCAAAACCAGACGGGCGCGGCCGCGTCGGCCAGGCCAGCCAGCACCAGCATCCCCATTGCCACCGCCAATGCCCCAGACGATACCAGCAGTACCGGCACCCGGCCGTAGCGGTCGGAAGTTCGGGCAAAGAGCACCCGCACTACCAGCGACGCAATCGTGTAAACGGTGAAAAATAGCCCCTTATTGGCCACGCCCAGCTTCATGCTCAGGGCCGGAATAACGGTCAGGACAGCCCCCGACGAAAACGAGAGCAGCAACAGAATCCAGAAGGGCCAGCGGGCGTTTCGGTCGAACAACTCGTCGGCTTTCAGCTTCAGCAACCCCCACCGAAACGGCTCCCGACCGGTCAGCGTTTCGGGCATTCGGAGCAGAATCAGGATCGACAGCAGCGCAAATGCCGAGGAGGTGTAAAACATCACGTTGAGCGAAAACGACTCGGCCAGCCAACTCCCGATGGCCGGCCCCAACGACATCCCCGTGGCCGTAAACAAACCCAGTGCGCCCATCGCTTCGCCCCGGCGGTCGGCGGGCACAACATCGGCAACGTAGGCTGCGGTAGCGGTGGGTTTGGTACCCGTTGAAAACCCGTGAATGAGTCGTAACAACAAAAAACCCCAGACCGAGAGAGCCAGGGGATACATAAACCCGCACACAAAACACACCACCGACCCAAACGCCATAACAGGCACACGCCCGATACGGTCGGTTAGCTTGCCGCTAAACGGGCGCGACAGGCCCGCCGTGAGGGTAAACAACGCAATAATGAGCCCGACATACTCCCGGCCGCCCATACCCTCCAGGTAAGCGGGCAATTCGGGAATCATCATGGAAAAACTGGCCGAGAAAAGGAAGTTACTCGTACTCAGCAACCAGAACGGCAAGGTGTACAGCGACGGACGGGATTGGGTAGCAGCAAACATCAAACAGCGGTTGTATCGGGGTGCAAAGATACAACCGCTGTTCGGGGTTTTACGGCAAAAGTCGCTTTATGCCGTAAGGGGTCGCAGTACTTTTACGTCCCAGCCGTTTTTGTCAGTTTTCACAAACGTGCTGTCGACAGTGGCAAAACCGGCCTCAATTTCCTTCCAGCGAGCCTCGCTGTTGGCATGCCGACCGGTGTTCATTGAGATAATGAGCAGGCCGTCGGGCTTCAGCATCGGCGCATACTGCGTCACCAGCTTGTCGACCATCGGCTCCAGGTAATAAATTGCCTCGTTGAAGATGATGACGTCGAACTTCTGCTCCGTCCGCAAGTTGTTCATATCCACGGCTTCAAACTGGGTTTGCTCATCGCCAAACCGCTGCCGGGCCCGTTCAATGGCCGTATCGGCTACGTCGGTGCCCAGATACGAGCCGTAATGCTGCCGACCAATTCGCTGCGCCATGATACCTTCACCACAACCAATCTCCAGAATAGCCGGGTTGTTGGGCTTCAGAAACTGTACGTAGCCCGCCAACACACTAAACCGCGCCAACTCGTCGAGGTTTTCGAGCCCATCCCAAAGCCCCTTCTCGTACTGGTAGTTCCACCGAGAGCGGTCGGTACGCAGAATTTTACGGTTAAAGAAAGACGAGATACCCGCTAACGGGCCTTGTGATTTCGCAGTTGGTACACTTTCGCTCATAGTTTATAAGGAGAAGTACAGGTTACGTTGTTGGGTAAAACGAGCCTTGGTGTTAGTATTACTTTCAGAGAGGCAAGCATTACGTACAAAACTACGGTATCGTTGCAGATAGTTTATTATAAATTGATTAATAAAATATTAGATTAATCACAGATAAACCGTTAAAAGCAATAAGTATAATTACATGTACACGCTTAGAATCAAACACACTCAAAAGTAAGTATTTTTGGTTATTTATCAAATTATGTGGAAGTCGTGTAGCTCTGGCCTTTGGCCGGAGGGCCGACAGGCCAAAAAAGCGTGTAATTGGCCTAACGGCCCTCCGGTCGAACCGCACAGGCCGGAGCTACACAGAATGCCGAGTCTCCACAAAAAATGTCAGACAACTGTAAATTCTACAGGTACAAAAAACCCTGACTTCTGGTCTTCAAAAGTCAGGGCCGGATTGGTAACAAGGCTGGTTAGGCTAAACTGGCCGGATCAATCTCGTCAATATTGCCCCGGTTCGCATTGGTATGATTCCCAAATCGCTTTTCCAGTTGCTTTTGCAGCTTGGCCGCTACGTTGTTGATGAGCGTGTACCAGTTGTCGCCGTTATCGTCGGCAAACACATCATTGCCGGGTACCCCATATTTGATCCCTACATGCTTATCATTGCTGCGCTGATTCGGTTCCAGTTTAAGATACACCTCGGCCGTAATCACATCGCCTTTGTAATAGCGCCGGAGCTTACCCAGGGCATCCATCACCGAAGCTTCCAGGTCTTCGTCGAGCGTGAATCCAACGGCTTCAATGTCTAAGCGAACTCCGTCTAATGTTTCGTCTTCCTGCATAATCGTATCTATTTACGTCGAGTTTAGCGACCACGCTGAACGTTGGTGGCCCTACCCAAATAAATCGCTACGGGGCTTTTTTGTTTGCAAAAAGTGGTCGGCAATCGCGTAGCGGTTTCGTACATCCTTCGGTTTACGGTCGGTTCTGCCTATTTTTGCGGCCTGTTTGGCTTCTTACCTGGCCAACGCTTTACGACCATGTCTCAAAACGTCAAGATTGGCCTTTTCATCGCCGTCTCCGTCATCTCAGTAACCTTTTCGTTTTACTTCTGGCAGGTGTTTCGGACGCCCAACCTCAACCTGGAAAGCGAAAAGCCGGTAGCCTTGCTGGTACCGCGGGGGGCTACCTTCCAAACCGTGCTGGACTCCCTGAAGGCCAACAAAATTCTCAACGACGAAAAGTCGTTCCGGTTTTTGTCGCGGCTGATGAAATACGACCAGAATGTGAAGGTGGGCCGGTACGAAATTCAGCCGGACATGGGCAATTACGAAGCCATCAAGAAATTGCGGAGTGGTAGTCAGGACCCACTCACGGTGACGTTTAACAATATCCGGCTGAAGCAGGACCTGTCGCGACGCCTGGGTGCCAAGTTTGCGTTTGGCCCCGACTCACTCGGCAAATACCTCGACGACCCCGCCGTGTGTAAAGAATACGGGTTCGATACCACCACGATCGTTTGCATGTTTATCCCGAACAGCTACGAGATGTTCTGGACCATTAAGCCCAAAGCCCTGCTCGACCGTATGGCCAAAGAATACAAGTCGTTCTGGACACCCGCTCGGCAGGCAAAAGCGAAAGCGCTCAACATGACGCAAACGCAGGTGCAGACGCTGGCATCTATTGTACAGGGCGAAACGAACAAGGTCGACGAACAGCCTCGGGTAGCGGGTGTGTACCTGAACCGGCTGGAGCGGGGCATTAAGCTCGAAGCCGACCCAACGGTGATTTTTGCCCTGCGCGACTTCACGATCCGGCGGCTCCTGAACAAGCAACTGACCGTCGACTCGCCGTACAATACCTACCGGTACACCGGCTTGCCCCCCGGCCCCATCAACCTGCCGTCGATCAATGCCATCGACGCCGTGCTGAATGCCGAAAAGCACGATTACCTGTTCTTCGTGGTCGACGCCCGTTTCAATGGCTACCACACGTTCTCGAAAACGCTGAGCGAACACCTCGCCAACGCCCGGCTCTACCAGAAGGCTCTGACCGAGCGGAAGATTATGAAATAGAAGGAGAAGGGAGGAAAGGGAGAAAGGAAAAGGGAGAAGCCCGATTTGGGTAATACTTTCCTCCTTTCTCCCTTTCTTCCTTTTTCCCTTTCCTCCTTCCTCCCTTTCTTTCCCATGTTTACTTTTCTTGTTTCAGACATCCGGGTTCGGTACGCCGATACGGATCAGATGGGTTACGTGTATTACGGCAACTACGCCCGGTTTTACGAGATCGGGCGGGTAGAGGCATTGCGGAGCCTGGGGTTTCATTACAAAGAGATGGAGGAATCCGGTGTGATGATGCCCGTGTACGAAAATCACTCGCGGTATCTTCAGCCCGCCCGGTACGACGACCTGCTCTCGGTGACCGTGACGATTCCGAGCCTGCCCAAGGCCCGCATTGTGTTTCAATACGCCATTCGGAACGAAGCCGGTCTGCTGCTCAACACGGGCGAGACAACGCTCGTGTTTCAACGGCGCGATACCGGGCGGCTCTGCGCAGCCCCCGAACCGTTGCTTCAGGCCCTGAAACCTTTTTTTAGTGAGTCAGTTTGAACGTTGAGCAACCTCACTGACGATATGTTTGACAAACTCATGGGTTTGCCAGCGCTTTCAGGCGCTCGCGACTGGCTGCGCAATCACCGACCCTTTGATTCGAAGGTCATTACGTGGTACGATTTCATCAACAAGATAATCGATAAAATAGCGGGTAACGACCTTAGCGAGCGGGCGGCAGCCGTTGCGTTCAACCTGTTTCTGGCCATTTTTCCCGCTATTATCTTCTTGTTTACCCTTATTCCGTACATCCCAATACCGAACCTGCAACCACAGATCATGAGCCTACTGAGCCGGGTCATACCGGCTGGTACGTTCGAAGCGGTTGATACAACTATTCGGGATATTATTGGCCGACAGCGGAGTGGTGTGCTGTCGTTCGGTTTTCTGGCTACGGTCTATGCCGCCACCAACGGCATGGTGGCCCTTATGAATGCGTTTCATACCTCGCAGGAAACGCCCGACCGGCGAAGTTTTTTGAAAATCCGATTAACCGCACTGGCTCTTACCTTCTCATTAGGTGTGGCAATTGTTGTAGCAATAATCGTGCTACTCGTAGGCGGTGTCATTACGGAGTACCTGCTTCAGTTCGGCTTTTTTAGCAATCCGGTTATCGCTTACCTCCTTAGTTTTGTTAGGTATTTACTGGTATTCGCGGTGTTTGTTGGCGTGGTTTCGGTGATCTACAAGTTCGGGCCCGACGTTGATATGAAGTGGACGTTTATCACACCCGGCTCGCTCACGGCTTCCATCCTGATTGTGCTGACCACCCTCCTTTTTTCGTTCTACCTGTCCAATTTTGGTTCTTATAATAAAATTTACGGTTCAATAGGTACACTAATTGCCTTAATGGTCTGGATTAACCTGATCGCATTGCTGGTGGTACTTGGGTTCGAGATGAACGTGTCGTTGTATGGTTTGGAAGGGGAGAAAAACCCCAAACCCGAGGAGAAAACTACGGACACAAAAACAACAAACACCACTCTAAACAAGTAGTGTGGTGTTTGCAAACCCTAACCCATAAAATGTGATTAATGATTGCTCCCTTTGAGGCTGTGTACTAAACTGCGGAAGCAACCGGTTAGGATCAATTAAAAACCGTGCCAAACTTTCGATTGATACCGTAAACGTTAAAATAATTCCGTTCCCTAAAACGTCTGACCACACGAATACAGGTTGGTGTAATATTGTGTCACTCAAACAAACCTGAACGTTAATCTGTATATCCGACACGGGTAGCTGTGACTACCTGACGTGCGCATGACCTCCGTAACCGACCAAACAACCACTCTGCCAATGGGGCCTTATCTAAATCAGATAAAGCCGTGGGTGACCGTTGTGTGTACGTGTTACAACCACGAGGCATACGTGCAGGAGGCCCTACAGTCGGTAGTTGATCAGCGTTACCCGAATGTGGAGCTGATTGTGATCGACAATGCCAGCAGCGACGGGAGCGCCCGCCGGATTGCCGAGTTTGTGAAACGGCACCCCGGCGTACGGTTTATCCAGAATACCGAAAACATTGGTCTGTGCCGGGCTTTTAACCAGGGCCTGCGGCACGCTAACGGCAAATACCTGATCGACCTGGCTGCCGACGACATTCTTTTCCCCGACCGGATTGCCCGGCAGGTTGAGCGTTTTGAACAACTCCCGCCCGAATACGCCGTTGTGTTTAGCAACGCCGTGTACATCGACGAAGCGGGGCACTCCCTGTCTATTCACTTCCCGACCGACGAGCGGGGCCGGGCCGTGTCGGAGGTGCCATCGGGGTATGTGTTCAGCAAGATTCTGGAGCGCTACTTCATCTGTACCCCCACCATGATGATGCGCCGGGCCGTGCTGGACGAACTGGGCGGCTACGACGAATCGCTGGACTACGAAGACTTTGATTTTTGGGTGCGCTCGGCCCGGCACTACGCCTACGGGTACATCGACGAGATTCTGACCTACAAGCGTCGACTCCCCAACTCCCAATCCATGCAGGTGATTGAGCCGCACAACCGGCTGCTGGCCTCTACCCTCGACGTGTGTTACAAAGCCTTTGACCGCTGCCAAACCCCCGACGAGTACCATGCACTGGCCAACCGGGTGCGGCAGTTTCTGCGCAAAGCGTTCTATGCGGAGCAGTTTGAGCTGGCCCTCCGGTTCGGGGAGTTACTCAACCATATTGAAAGCCCCGGCCTGCTTACATCGGGCATTCTGTTTTTGAGCCGCCTGCACCTGCCCGTCAACAGCTTGTATCAGCAGTACATCCGGCTTCGGCTACGGTTCGTTTAGCCACTCTCTGTACTAACGCTACGTTGTGTACGTCAATGCTACAGAATCATCTTTTGGGCATTCGTCGGGTTCATTACCATACATTTTGGGCCATAGATAGTTAAACCTGAGGGCCAACATCAGCGCCATACCAGACAAAACTGTAAACGAAAAACCGTAAACTTGCCGCTATGCCAGCCGAATACATTCATATTCACCCCCAAACGCCCGAAGAACGGAAGATCCGGCATGTGGTATCGGCCCTGCGCGACGGCGCGGTGATCATTTACCCGACCGACACGATTTACGGGATGGGTTGCGACATTCATAATGCCCGGGCCGTGGAGCGGATCGCCCGGATCAAAGGCATCAAACCCCAGAAAAACGACTTCTCGTTTATCTGTTACGACCTGAGCCACATTGCCGACTATGCCCGGGTCGATAACGGAGCGTTCAAACTCATGAAACGGTTGCTACCGGGGCCGTACACGTTTATTCTGGACGCCACCAATCGCGTACCTAAACTCCTGAACACGAACAAGAAAACCGTGGGTATCCGGGTACCCGACCACGAAATTCCGCGCCGAATTGTGTACGAACTGGGTAACCCTATTATCACGACGTCAATTAAGGACGACGACGAAATTATTGAGTACCCCACCGACCCCGAGATTATTTTCGAGCGGTTTCAGCATCAGGTTGATATTGTGATTGATGGCGGGTACGGCGGCAATGTTCCGTCGACCATTATTCGGGCCGAGGGTACCGAAGTAGAGGTTGTTCGAGAGGGGCTGGGTGTCGTCGATTTTTGAATAAAGTCAATTTAATCCACCAAGTCCTTAGAAATAATTACCTGAGGTCGTATTTTTCGGCATTATGTTCAAAAGTACGCTCTCTGCATCCCTGCTTGCTACCCTTTTCCTGGCCGGATGCCAATCCAGTTCGAAGCCGACCGAAGGATCGGCCAGCCCCCCCGATTCGGTACAAACGCCGGTTTCGGCCACCACATCGTCTGTTTCGGCAGCTGCTCCTGCCCCCGACTCAACTGGGGTAAGTACAGCCGAGCCGCTTTCACCCCTTGATTCGCTCAAGCTGATTGGCCCGAAAATTACCGGAGCTATTCTGCCTAACAAGCGGATTGTAGCGTACTACGGCAACCCACACTCGAAAAAAATGGGTGCATTGGGCGAGTACCCTAAAGACGACATGCTTCAGCGGCTCGACCGCCAGAGCCAGGAGTGGGCCAAAGCCGACTCACTGCCGGTACAACAGGCCCTTCACCTCGTTGCTATTTCGGCCCAGGGTGCGCCGGGTAAAGACGGGTACTACCGGATGCGCATGAGCGACAAAACCATTCGGAAGGTAATCCGGTGGGCAGCCGAACACAACGCCATCTGTTTCCTTGATATTCAGGTAGGTTTGGCTCCGCTCGGCCCCGAAATGGAGTTTCTGAAGCCCTACCTCAAGCTACCCTACGTACACCTGGGTATCGATCCTGAATTTTCGATGAAAACCGGCGCCCGGCCCGGTACCAAGATTGGTACGTACGATGCGGCCGACATTAACCAGGCGGTTAACTTCCTGAGCGACATTGTCAAAGCGAATAATCTGCCGCCCAAAATTCTGGTGGTACACCGCTTTACACAGCGGATGGTTACGAACTACAAAAACATCAAGCTGAACCCTAATGTGCAGATTGTGATGCACATGGACGGTTGGGGGCCGCCGTCGCTCAAGATGGATACCTACCGCGACTACATCGTGAAAGAGCCCGTGCAGTATACCGGCTTTAAACTGTTCTACAAAAACGATTTGAAGAAAGTCGACATGCGTTCGAAGCATAAGGTTCCTCACCTCATGACCCCGCAGGAAGTACTGTCGCTTACGCCCAAAGTGGTTTACGTACAGTATCAGTAAACGGGAAATAATCTCCAAAGCAAACCGGTAGGGATGTCATCTGATTTGAGCAGATGACATCCCTACCGGTTTATTTTTCACATCCTTTTAACGCCAATTACCGAGAGCAGTAGCCGTGGAAATGGGGTAGAATCGTGTGTGGTACGGCCGGCGATTCGCTTATAGCTGCGTTCCGAAATCGGTTACCCAATAGTGTTTATACGTGCTGGTAGTACTATATCCATACCCAACCCCTACCTCTTTAAAGTTCGGGTTCATAATATTCGCACAATGACCCGGTGAGCGCAGCCACCCATCGACCACCGCCCGGGTTGTGGTGTAACCAGCCGCGATATTTTCGCCAGCCGTACGCCAAACATACCCCTCACGGGTCATCCGATCCCAGGGCCGGGACCCATCACGACCCGTGTGGCTGAAATAGTTGTAGGTAGCCATATCAACCGCATGCTTGTCGGAGGCTGCGTTGAGTTTTGTGTTGAGCTGTAGGGGCGTAGTAGCGGGGTATGTGGTTGATCCACAAAGGCATGACTTCGAACGGGCCTGATTCAGATACGTCAGAATTTCTTGTTGCTGTACCGTTGTGGCTGCTGCAACCCGACCGCTTCCGCCAGCCTGAGGGGTTTGCACAATGGGCGTCTCGTTATTCTCTTTCCAAATCGAAGAAGCTACCGGCTGGGGTGTTTGTGTGAGAATCTGTTCCTGCTGCGGTTGGCAGGCCGTTGCCAGGCATAATAATGATGCTACGTAAGCAAAATGGTTTGTTTTCATAAAACAATTGAATACTTGTTCATTTTTATGAACGACCAGTTTGCGTCTGTAGTATTACTCCTTAAGTAGTTTTATAATCTGTTCTTGTTGCCTTTATTTCTTAGGTATTTTTTTACCCGAGTTAATCATCCAGCCAATAGATACCCCGGCCGTGACGCCCGGCTTGTGCAGCGTACTGCTGTCAGTACCACCTACCTGACGGACGCTCACAATTCGATACCCCACGCCCACATACACATCGACAATAAACCGGGGTAACTTTGCAATGGGGGCCTGTTGATAGCCAACTTTGGCGTTCAAGCCATAAATATGCCGGTTTACCTGCGCCATTTCGGCGGCCGACAAAGCACCCTCGCGGGGGACTTTGAGTTTTTGCCGGGCGAGTGCCCCCTCACCAGCTACATAAAAGCCGCCGGGCGAGCGCCCCGATTTGAGTTTTCCACCCAGTGCCGGGCTAATGTAGTACCGAATTTCGGTACGCGCCTGTACCGACTCTGAAGCCGTACCTACCCGAACACCCGGCCCAACCTGAAATGCTCCTATACCGATTCCGGGCTGTACGCTCAGCCGCGACGTAAGCGGCAACTCGATAGCGGCCTGCACCGTAGGGTCGGGGCTAATCAGACTCAGCGGGGCTAATTTCAGTACCGGTCCGGGGCTTACCCGCGCTGGCAGGGTATCCTGCCCCCAGGCTAAAGCCGGCAACAAGAGTAAAAGGCAAATAAACAGTTTCATAGCACAACCAAACTCACAAGGTGTAACCTATTTGTAAACCAAGCATTAAACTCGGAAACCGACCCCGCTGAAGCGACCACTCCGAGGTCAAGTCGCGGTCGGCATCAATAAACTCCGGGCGGGCATCTTCGTAATTCGGGATACCGAACTGCCTGAACCACCGCCAGCGGATACCAATACCGGCGTACACATCTAACAGCAGTCGATTGTTATTGGGCGATACCTGAATCGACCCCTGATGCCCCATTTTGAGGTGCGCCCCCATCACGTAACGAACCGCCCGGGCGCTGTAGCGCTCAAAAAACTGACAGCTTCCATCGTCGCACCCACGCGCTAAGGTACCCTCAAAAGGCGCGTTTACCTGTTTGTAGAATGTATTGATGGCCAGATAATTACCCAACGGCGTCTGGGTAACGGTTCGAACCCGGCGCCAACGGTTTTGGGGCAAATCGCGGTCGGTGTACAGGCGGCCCTCCAGCTGCGTTCGCCAAACTTCTCGCTCCCGGAACCGATTATCAACTTGTTTGGCGATCTGGATTCGTTCATTTCCGTACCCTACCCCGCCCTGTATACTATAGCGACGGCCCACCATACGCTCCACATCGAACTGGTAACGGCTATCAAAATCGATCATGGCCAGCGGGTTCCATTTCACAACCCATCCAGGGGCTTTCCGTAACCCTTCAACCCGCACGGTATCAATACGCTCCGTCGGTCGGTCGAAACTATCCGTAACCGGAAACTGAGCCCACACGGGGCGGGTCAGGAGCAATAGCCCCCCAAACCCAACGAGAATGAATGCTCTCATGCCAGCGGTTCAATTGCCAGTTTGCTGAGTAGCTTCAACTGCTTGCGGTCGGCATAACTGTACTGATAAATACCGTCTTTACCCGTTACGATAAGAACATCGCGGTTCGGAATGACATCGTACGAGCGTACCCCTTCCAGATGCTGCATCAGCCTGGGGGCTGTTGGGTTCGTGAGGTCGAACATTTTCAAACCCGAATCGCCCTCGCACACAAACAGTACGTCGCCGTCTACGCCGAGGCCGCGCGGGTTAATCATCGGAATCGACCGGATAATGCGCGGAGCCTGCAGATTGCTCACATCAATTACTTCCAGCAGATTGGCCGCCACCGCGTTGTTTCGGCAATCGGCACCACTACGCAGCGTCACGTAGGCCAAGGTGCCCTGCACCACCACGGGATCGCAACTGAGCACGTGCGTGTAGGTGCTCAGATACCGCGGATCGCCCGGCCGGGAAGCATCATAAATAAGCATTCCGGTCTGCGTACCGATAAACAGGTTTCCAGAATATGGAAAAATCGTCTCGATTCCGAACCCCAACTTGGTCTGCCGACCGGGTATGGGATTCATGCTATTACTCACGTCGTAGGCCCGCAGTGTTGTACTATTAACCACGTAAAGCGTATTGTCGAGAAGGGTAAACCGGGCCGTCGACCCGCCGATACCAGCCCCTGGCGTGGCCGAGTTTTCACTTTTGCTCAGGCCAAAATCGCCCGAGCAGCCAGCCCCGCTCATGACTAGGGCGAGTATGCAAATACAGAGTGTTCTCATGGTTCCATTTGTCCAGTTATCGCCAGCATTTAGCCGATTCGTTTTCGCTGCGCTGCCAGCCCACCACTAACCCTTTTGCCGGATCAGGACACTCAAACCGAACATTGCGCATAGGCGGATACGCCGTAACCGGATACGCGTTCTCGATGCGTTTTACCAGACGTACATTCAGCGGATTGGCAATGTTGAGCGCCACAAGGTCAACGGTATTGTCGGCGTACAGAATACTGTCTTTAACGGCCAGTTCACGGGCTCCCGGAATACTCACAAAGGATACAGGCACCGGTCTCTCGGGGTTCCGATTGTCGACAATATGGACACCCGCCCCCACCTCATTCACAAACAGGAAGCCATCTTTCAGGTAAATTTTGCCCGCCTGCCGGATGGGCTGCACAGCCATGGTCCGAACGTTGCGCACCGACTCGTACGAGCCGTAGATAGGGCGGTAAATAGGGCGGTTGTCGGTAGTTTGCCCCGGCGGAGACACCTGGTTATTGGTGCAGGCATCGAGCAGGGGAATACCCAGCAGGAGCCAACGCATTGTTTTGTGAGGTAGTAAGGGCATAGCTATCGATAAAAAAGGTTGTATTGAAGATACAAAAGCAGGTCAAAGGGTTGTAATCGGCTCAGAAAATTTAACTTTGCTTCGACGATAGTCGGTGGGTAAACCAACCCACCCCCGACCGAATTACGCTTGCACAAACTTCGAAAAACGCTCTGCATGGACACCATAAGCAAACCCACTGCAACCGAAACGCTCGACCGGAAAAACGCCGAAGCCCTACTGGGTGGCGGCCAGAAACGCATCGACGCCCAGCATAAAAAAGGGAAGCTCACTGCCCGCGAACGCATCGCCCTCCTCCTCGACGAAGGCTCGTTTGAAGAAACGGGCAAGTTTGTGATGCACCGGACCAAAGATTTTGGGCTCGATAAGGAATACTACCTCGGCGATGGGGTTGTGACTGGCTATGGTACGGTTGATGGTCGGCTGGTGTACGTGTTTGCGCAGGATTTCACGGTTTTTGGCGGGGCCCTATCAGAAACCCATGCCGAAAAGATTTGTAAGATCATGGACCTCGCCATGAAAAACGGGGCACCCGTTATTGGTCTCAACGATTCGGGCGGAGCCCGGATTCAGGAGGGGGTGCTTTCGTTGGCTGGTTACGCCGACATTTTCTACCGCAACACACTGGCATCGGGCGTGATCCCGCAAATTTCGGCCATTATGGGACCCTGCGCGGGTGGAGCCGTGTATTCGCCCGCCATCACCGACTTTATCCTGATGGTCGAAAACACCAGTTATATGTTTGTGACAGGCCCTAACGTGGTAAAAACGGTAACCCACGAAGAGGTAACGTCGGAAGAACTGGGCGGGGCCAGCACGCACAGCACCAAGTCGGGCGTTACGCACTTTGCCTGCGCCAACGAAGTAGCCTGTATTGAGCACATTAAGCAGTTACTGAGCTACATGCCGCAAAACTGCGAAGATGAGCCTCCTATGCTGCCTTACGAGGCAGGTGGATCGGGCGATGGCGAGATGCGCCCGGCACTGGACAGCATCATTCCCGACAACCCCAACCAGCCGTACGACATGCGTGAAGTGATCGACGAACTGGTGGACCCCGGCAGTTTTCTGGAAGTACACAAAAACTTCGCCGAGAACATTGTGGTGGGCTTTGCCCGGATGGCGGGCCGGAGCATCGGCGTAGTAGGCAACCAACCGGCCGTACTGGCGGGCGTACTCGACATTAACGCCAGCACCAAAGCCGCCCGGTTTGTACGCTTCTGCGATTCGTTTAACATCCCGCTGCTGGTACTCGAAGACGTACCCGGCTTTTTGCCCGGCACCGATCAGGAGTGGAACGCCATTATTACCAACGGCGCCAAGCTGCTTTATGCGTTCTGCGAGGCTACGGTGCCCCGCGTTACGGTGATTACCCGCAAAGCCTACGGCGGAGCTTACGACGTGATGAACTCTAAGCACATCGGGGCCGACCTGAACTACGCCTGGCCCTCGGCCGAGATTGCCGTGATGGGTGCCAGCGGAGCCGCCGAGATTATCTTTAAACGCGAAATTGCCGAAGCTGAAGACCCGCAGGCCAAACTTCAGGAGAAAGTACAGGAGTACACCGAGAAGTTTGCGAACCCCTACCGGGCTGCCCACCGCGGCTACATCGACGAGGTAATTTACCCGCGCGAAACCCGGCATAAGCTCATCCGGGCGTTTAAAATGCTCGAAAACAAAGTAGCCACGTTACCCCGCAAAAAACACGGAAACATACCGCTGTAACCTATGCCATCTACGCGCCCCAAAGGCAGTGTTGCCCAAACATTCCTGATTGGCTTTCTGATCATTCTCGGATTTGCCCTGCTCGTCGGCTGGCTCTCTACGGTGTTTAGCTGAGTAGCCTATGTTGTTGATAATGTATTCCCTGATCGGCAGCATCCTGGCCTTGCTGGGCCTCGCCATCTGGCGGTTTAAACTCACGTCGTGGCTATCTAACGTAAACAACCTCGATGTAAAAGACCATGACGGACTGGCCCGGTTTGCCGGTATTTTCCTCATAGGGCTGGGCGTTTACGCGGTTTTATGCGGGTACCTAGCACAACAAACCACCACGCAGAACGGCCAAATCGGGGTGATGATCCTGTTTGTACTGGGTTCTCAGCTGGCTATTGTCGGCTATATGTACGGACTTCGTAAATACACTCGATAGAATGAAAACGCCCCCGGTTTCTGGTTCTGAACGCCTATTGTATCGCCTTACCGGGCTGGTAGTGCTGCTCACCTGGGCCGCTACGGTGTATGTGTACCCCAACCTCCCCGACCGTATGGCCATTCACGTTGATCTGGCCGGAACGCCTAATGGCTGGGGTAGCAAACAGACTGTTTTTCTGGGGCCGGGTCTCATCACAGGAACTATTGCCTTTCTGCTCCTGATTCGGGAAGTGGCTCCGGCCGAGTCGTTTAACATGCCGGTGAAGATTACCCCCGAAAACCGCGACAAACAAATTCGGCTCGCGTATCAAATGATGGCCGCAATCAGTTTAGTTCTGGCTTTACTGATGGCGGTTATGCAATTCGAAATTTGCCAGCTGGCCCTGGGCAGCACCCAAATGCCGTCATTCCTGTCAACCGGAGTACTCATAGGCGGGTTGTTTGCAGTAATTGGGTATTATCTCTGGCAATCGATCCAAAACCAATAAAAAGACCCTGCCTCTCCAGGTAGGGTCTTTTTTGAATCCAGGGGCGCGAACGCCTACCGCTTTTCGGAAATCACCTCCTTAATGTCGGAGATGATTTTACTGGCGAGGTGTTCGGCTGTCGAGAGCGTGTCCGATTCGGAGTAAATCCGAATAATCGGCTCGGTGTTCGACTTACGCAGGTGTACCCACTCCCGATCGAACTCGATTTTCACGCCATCGATGGTATTGATCGGGTTGCGCGAATACTTCGACTTGATACGTTCCAGCACCGAATCCACGTCGATGGTTGGCGTCAGTTCAATTTTGTTTTTCGAGATGTAATAGCTCGGATACGTCCGGCGCAAAATCGAAGCCGACTTGCCAAACTTAGCCAAATGGCTCAAAAACAGAGCAATGCCTACCAGCGCGTCGCGCCCGTAGTGCAAGTCGGGATAGATGACCCCACCGTTGCCCTCGCCCCCGATTACAGCATCGTTGGCTTTCATCATTTCGACTACATTCACCTCACCCACGGCCGACGCAAAATGCTCACCACCGGCTTTACGGGTTACGTCGCGCAGGGCCACCGTACTCGACAGGTTCGAGACCGTATTGCCCGCCCGTCCATCGGCCGGCCGGTTTTTAAGCACATAATCGGCCACAGCTACCAGGGTGTACTCTTCGCCAAACGGTGAACCATCTTCGCAAATCAAGGCCAGCCGGTCCACATCGGGGTCAACCACAATGCCGAGATCAATATTATCTTTCCGGGTTAGATTGATAATATCGGTCAGGTTTTCGGGCAATGGCTCCGGGTTGTGCGCGAAGTTCCCCGTGGGTTCACAATGCAGTTTCGTAATGGTTTCGACCCCCAACGCTTGTAACAGCATGGGCACCGCAATGCCACCGGTTGAGTTAACGGCGTCGACTGCGATTCGGAAGTTCCGAGCTGCAATGGCCTCCCGGTCTACGAGCGGCAGGGCCAGAATCTGGTCAATGTGCTTCTGGAGGTACGTATCGTCGGTGCGATAGCTCCCCAGCTTGCGCACTTCGGCAAAGTCGATGGCTTCGGCCTCGGCAATAGCGAGTACCTCCGCGCCATCGTCGCCAGAGATAAATTCCCCTTTCTCGTTGAGGAGCTTGAGGGCATTCCACTGGATGGGGTTATGACTGGCCGTGAGAATGATGCCGCCCGCTGCGTTTTCGGCAGGAACGGCCAGCTCAACGGTGGGGGTAGTCGACAGACCGAGGTCAACGACGTTGATACCCAACCCCTGCAAGGTGGCCGACACAATTCGCGACACCATTTCGCCCGACAGTCGGGCATCGCGGCCAATCACGACGGTTGGGGCCGTGTTGTTGCCCAGTGTCGTTGCCCGCTGGCGAAGCCACTGGCCGAAAGCAGCCGTAAATTTTACAACGTCCAACGGTGTCAGACCTTCTCCGCTGCGCCCCCCAATCGTTCCGCGAATCCCGGAGATAGATTTAATTAATGCCACGTGAATCGGTTAAAAAAGTCGTCTGTGAATCGGCAAAGATAACCACTCTGCGCGGTTGGGTACGTACCGTTTGTCAGAAAAATGTCCGCTACATCCGGGCCTGCCCCTACCCCATTCGCTACCGGGTTCGAATGACTGGCAACCGCTTCAGGAGCTCTTTGCGGGCCCCTTCTTTAATGGCAACCGTACGGCCACCTACCCAAATCTGCTCTTTCTCTACTCGATCTATATGTTTTAGATTGATTACAAGCGACTTATCGAGCCGATAGAACAACCGGGGCGACAAATACCGGTTCACATAACTCAGATTTCCAGTCACGATTACGGCCTGCCCACCGTTGGGTGTCATGATCCGTTCGGCGGCTTCGCGGGTCAGGTACACGGTAGTAAAGTTGCGGGCAGCCTCCAGACAAAAGATCTCCATCTGACTGACCCGGCTGAATCCGTTCCGAATGGGCAGGTAAACGGGCTCCTCGGGTTCGGGGGCCGGTGGGAACTCTCCTGGCTTATGGTTCGACACCGCCAGTTCGATTTGGCCAATCAGTTCGTCGGTTCGGAATGGTTTGTTCAGAAAAGCCGCCGGTCGAGTCATTTTGGCCCGCTCAAAGGTAGCCGGGTCCGTGCTGATGGTGACGCCGGTCAGGTAGATAAACGGAATGGGTTGCGTCAGGAGCAGTGCCTGCGCCACGGCCACGCCATCGCCCGCCGAGAGGGGGTCGAGGTTAATGTCGATCAAGGCGAGGTCGAACCGGTTGTTTTCCAGAAACAACATAGCCTCCTCAGCGGTGTGGGCTACTGCACCTACCTGAAAACCGGCCCGGTTCAGTTCGTTTTCAATAACATCGGCAATCAACAAATCATCTTCAACCAGCAAGAGTTGTAAGGGTTCTTTCATAGGTGTGGTTATTCGCTCACTACTTAATTCCAATGACCAGGTCGAATGTAACGCCCGGCGGCCCCGAAAACGTACATTCTCCCCGTAGCTGCCGAACCTGCAAATCGATCAGGCGTTGGCCGAATCCGGTCTCGCTATTGGGGCCTGCCAACCAACCAGGGCCATTGTCCCGAACCTGCAAATGCAGCTTCCCGTTTGCCTCCCAGCACTGAACGGTCAACTGTGGGTCTGGATGAGCGTTAAACGCGTATTTACAGGCGTTGGTTACCAGTTCGTTGATAATAAGAGCCAGCGGTATAGCCTGATCGATGTGAATGGGCACATTTTGCAACTGATACTCAGGCTGAATCTGACTAAAGCCATAGCTATCGAGAATAGTCCGAACCAGTTTTGGAATAAAATGAGGCAGACCCAGGGTTACGAGTTCTTCGCCCTGATGGAGCTGCTGGTTGAGCAGGGCAATGGTGTGTACCCGCAGCTGACTTTCTTCAACAGCCCGGCGGGCACTATCGTCGGTGAGCCGGTTCGATTGCAGGCTCAGCAGGGCCGACACCGTGTGCAGGTGATTTTTCATACGGTGGCTCTGCTCCCGCACCAGATGAGCATTTTGGAGGCTAATCTGCCGGTTTTGCCGATTCAGCCGGTAAAACCCGAAGCCAACCCCTACCGACAGCATCAGTAACCCCATCATGCCGTACGTGATGTACCGCTGGGTTTGGAGGGTGTTGTTCTGCAAGGCAAGCTCGGCGTCGCGGGCTTTGAGCAAAGCAGCCTGTTTTTCGGTGTCGTACAGAATACTAAGCTGGGCAATGGCCGCCCGGTGTTCAAGACTCTCGGAGATTTTCTCCAGCGAGTCGACCACCATAGCCTCCCGATGGGCTTCTTTCCAGTTTTGGGTAGCCCGGTAGTAGCGCGCCAGAGTTTGGTGCAACAAAACCTTGCCCTCCATGTAGTCGATGGGGGCAACTCGATTGACTTGCTCGGCTGTCAGTAGGTGAGCTCGTGCGGTGCGCAGATCACCCAAGTTGAGATACGCCTGCACCAGTTCCAGATTCAGATTAATGATCTGCCCCCAATTTTTAAGGGTCTGATGCACCTTTAGGGCTTCGGTGAAGCAGTCGATGGCCTTTCTGGGCTCTCTTTCTGCCAAAATCCCTCCCTTGCTTCGTAGCACGTAGGCGATTTCGAGTGGGACCTTCATTTGCCGGGCAATAGCCTCGGCCCGTTGAATATAAAACAGGGCACTATCCGCTGAATAGGCGAACGGGCGTTCGGGCGTAAATCGAAAAGCGCGGCTTGCCGTCCAATGAACCCCACTCATAAACGTGTAGGCGCTCATCTGGCTATGCGGATGGTTCAGTTTCCGGCTGTTGGCCAGGGCTTTCTGTCCATAGGCATACGTCTGTGCATAATCTTTGATGGTACCACTGGCATTCCCCAGCTGAATATACACTTTGTTCAGCTCTACAGACGGCCCCCGGCTTTCGCGGAGCCGGAGCGAATGCAGCAGCCAGCGCCAGCTTGCAGCCCCCTCGCCTGCTGACCGGTATCGTTTCCCCAGCAGATAGGCGGCCTCGGCCATAGCGGGCGTGTCGCAACGCGCTACAGCCGTACGGTATTCGGCCTGAGCAGCCAGAATCTTCTGTTGTGTGGTCGACTGCCCCAGCGCCCAACCCGATCCCAGGAAGAAAACAAATAGTAGAAGTTTATCCATATAAGGCCACCAACCTTAGGGTAAACTTACAATGGTAAACACCTTATAGCAACCGTGTTTTTACTTAGTGGAGAAAAAACCGGATTTGGTGGAGATTGACCGTTGAAGTGAGGTCAGAGTTGTTTAGAATTGAGGCAGTTTTCCGACTTATCCAACCCATTTAATTGCATTGAGACAACTGAATCAGCTTGGCACATTCAGTTGTCTTCATCTCTTTTCCCCCACTCGTAGCTGTCAGACAGCCGGATTCGGAACAGCTATTCCCCCATCATTTGTAATCAAAAGTTCGTTGGAGAACACAGAAGTGGCCGAGCCGTTGTAGCTACCCGCAATGGGAGCCGCCAGCTCAGGGCGGGCCGTACTCGTCAGAAAAATATGGCGGTTATTGACTACTGACCCTTCAGTTGGGTCGAACCCCCGCCAGCCGGCACCAGGCAGGTACACCTCAGCCCAGGCGTGGAGTTCGTGTTCCTGCTGCGGATTCCCAAACAGATACCCACTCACAAACCGGGCGGCCAGGCCCAGACTCCGGCAGGCAGCCATAAACAAGGTCGTGTAATCGCGGCAGGAACCCCGCCGGGCCTGTAGCGTATCCTCGGGGGCGTTGGGGGCCCCATGTTCACGCTTCTCGTAGGCAAAACCCCGGATAGTCTGGTTCAGCACCGACAGAAACGGAACCGTTTCCCAGTTGGCCCCGGCCGCCAGCCGACGCGCCCAAAGCTCTACCTCGGCCGTGACGCCCGTGCGGTCCAGGTACGGATGCAGCAAAGACTCTACCCCAGCCTGGTAGCGGAAGCCGGGCAGTTTTTTGCTCTCGAACGGAAAAATCACAAAATCGAACGAGTTGAAATCGTCGGATTGCAGCACCATATCAGCCGTAACGCTCAGACGCTGAGTCGGCCCGTGAAAGTACACCACCTGCTGTACGTTGCCCTCCACATCGACGTTCCGCACCACCTTCGACGGTACCGGGTCGATGATGAGCTCGTACGCGATCAACCGCTGATACGGGTACATGCGGGGGTACAGGTAAAGGGTATGCGGATTCAGGGCAACGGGTCCATTGTACTGGTACGTAGACGTATGCCGAACGTGGAGGTGCATAAGCGCAACAAAGAGTAGATAGAGGTTCAACCGGGAAATTCGGGCGGTTGTTTACGGATACCGGTTTCCGGACCCCAGCTTCTCAAAAATAGGGTCCATCCAGTAGTTGGGCAGTTTCCGAACCGAATTATTGAGCAGCGCACTCCACTGATGCGATATTTCGTCCATATCGTCCTTTTCGAGCCGGTGCTCGGTCATGTGGAAGCTGTTGTTGGGGTAGATGACCACATCGAGCGGGTAATCAACGTCGTTGGCACTCACGCGGGTGGCATCGAACGCCAGAAAGCCAATCTTAAGCGCGTCGGCCAGGCTAGTGTCGTAGGTCAGATTTCGGAACAGCAACGGTTTCCCGTAGCCCGAGTTACCGATAATTTTGAACAGCGATCCGTTGTCAACCTCAACCCAGTTCCCCTCGGGGTACAGCATAAAGAGCTTGTGTTCGTCGTCGTCTTCGAGTTGGCCGCCCACAATGGCATTAAGGTTGAAATTAAGGCCACTGGCGGTGAGTGACTCCCGATCTTCGCGAGCCACGCGCTTCACCTGCTCCCCAAACGCGTTCACGGCCTTGTAGAGTTTATTGAACGAACGATCTTGTTCGGCCAGCACTTCGCGGAAGTAGGTAATGGCTTTGTCGCGCACCGACCGCAGCCCTGAGGTCATCACAAACAGCGAGTGGTGTTCTACCTGATGAACGGTAATTTTCCGGTTACTCGACACTTCGGTGCCCGATGTCAGGCGGGTATCGGCAATGGCCACCAGGCCCGAACGCACTTTGATACCTAAACAATAGGTCATAACAATAGAAAACAAGTCGAAGGCCAAAGGTCGAAAGTAGGGCGGCAAAAGCCAAATTTTTGCCATAACCTGCCTCCGGTTGCTTTCCCGGTCGCCACCGGATTTCTGGCGAAGGCCGGACTTTTCTATACGTGCACAAACAAAAAAGCTGTCTTACGTGGCGAAGACAGCTTTCCTAACTACCGGTCTATAAAAAAAGTATACAGTGACAAAGCAATCAAATTCTATACTGACGAACTACCTACAAAAAAGAAAGGGTGATGAACAGTCAAAAAAAGTTCACGAAAGCCCCCCAACCTCCGTGTAGGCCCGGTTGAACTGCAGGAGTTTTCGGAGCAGTTCTTTTTTGCAATGGTAGCTTACCGGTATCTCGTGTCCGTCGATCAATACCGAATGCGCTTTCAGGTGACTAACTTTCTGTACATCAACGCAGAATTGCTTATGTACCCGCACAAACCGCTCGTCGAGTTGTTTGAGTAATTGACGTAGTGATTTTTTCATGCAGAAACGTTCGGTAGCCGTCACGAGGATGGCGTAATTACCCGACGTTTCAAGCCACAGAATTTCGTCTAAGGGAAGTTTTTTCTGACCATGTTGATGGCGCACCAGCAAAAAGCTTTGCGCCCCTTTGGCCGCTTGTGCCGTGTTGCTAACCAGACGGATCATCGACTGCAAACTGAGCTTATCGAACGGCCTGACCAGATACCCGAAATTTGAATTGACCGTCAGTTGCCGACAGAGCTCCTCATTGTTCGAAACGCTCACAAAAACGGTTGGTACAGCCAGGGCCCGGAGTTCATCAAGCAGCTCCAGAATTGATTCGTTTTGCAGATACACATCGGCCAATACTAATAAGGGGGGCCCTTTTTTTAACACTTCACGGGCTTCATATAGCGAACTGACTACTTCAATCTGGGAGAACCCCTGTTCTGCAATCATCGCCTTCAGGCGGATTTGTTCAAGAAGATTGTCTTCAATGATTAACGCATCGGTCATTATTACAAGTGGGCAGGTGGCAACTAAAATGCGAACCAAAGGATATCTGTTTGGAGAATTGGCAACAGATAGGATAATTGAACAAAAAAAGTGGATAATTAAACCCACTCAGTTTCAAACTCATGCGTACTCCGTCTGGGCAGCCCGAAGCGTGTCGGCCTGCACACTCTTCGGGAGCGTGACCACAAAACAAATTCCCTCGGGCTTGCCCGGCTCCACAGTTACGCGCCCTTTGTTACGGGCCACGAAATCGCGCACCAGCAACAAACCCAGCCCTAACCCATGCTCACCGATCTGCACCGCCCGGCGGCCGGTCAGCACGCCCTGTAAAAACAGCAGCTTATCGGGGCTAACCCCACGGCCCGAATTCCAAACCCGAATCTGCACCTCCTGTTGGTCGGTCACCTCACCCGATAATTGAATACAGCCACTGGTTCCGATGGCTTTCAAGGCATTATCGATCAAATTGCGTACAATCAGCTCCAGACTGTCGACGTCGGCCCATACCAGCACGGAACTGGGGCAGTCAACGGCAATATTGATGTTGTGAAATTGTACCAGATGCCGGTGTAGTTCCGTTACGCGGTGCAGCAGGTCGGTGACCCGGATATTGTCGGGGTGATACGGAATCGCTTCGCGCTGCGACAAGGCCCAACGGAGGAGATTGTCGAGCATGGTTTCGATCTGCACCCCGGCCGAATCGATAGCCTGCGATATTTGGCCGATGTCGGCGTAAGCCCGTTGTTTGAGTCGGTCGTTGATCAGGTCGGCCAGGCCCTGAAACGAGACAAGCGGCTTGCGCATATCGTGCGCAATGATGCCAATAAACTGCTCGCGGGCTTTATTCAGCTGCTGTACTTCGGCAAGGGCAAGTGAAAGCCGGGCATTGGCTCGGTGCAGCCGTAAGCTCAGGTACACCACCAGCCCAATCACAACCATGGCTAACCCCAACCCGATCAGGTACATTCGGTTCTGAACGGCCGTTACCTCGTTCAACCGTTTCAGCTCGGCAATCTGTGCCTGTTTACGCTCTGTCTCGTACCGGACCTGAAGCTCCAGCATCTTCTGGTCATTTTGGGCCAGAAACACCATTCCGTTGTACTTCTGTACGCTGTCGGCCAGGCGGTTAGCAGCCACAAAGTCTCCTTTCTTCTGCATCAACTCCCGGTACTTGGTATAGGGGCCGGCCAGAATTGCGTAATTGACCGGCTTCACACCCGTCAGCATAGCAATACTGTGCTGGCAAAGCGCAATTCCCTCGTCGATGCGGTTGAGTTTATAACAATCGGTAGCCAGGTTGTAGGTTAAAGTAGCCATCTCCCAGCCCTGCTCGGGCTTTATTTGTTGTAACACCTGCTTATTGAGGGCATACGCCTTTTCATGTTCGCCAATAAGACCGTAATAGATAGCCTCAACCCGCCCAAACCGATACCGTGCGTAGGCACAATCGGGCCGTTGTTGAATCACCTGAGCAGCATTGTCTAATGTCTGGCGCATCGACCGGGCACCGTCTTCCATTTCACCATACTGAAAGCGGGTATGTACAAGCTGAGTCGTCAGGAAATCATGCACATTATTGTTGTCGCGCAGCAGTGTTTCCATTTTTCCCAAATACTGCTCACTAAGCGCCCGACTCGACGTCACCCGGTTGCCATACAAAGTCGAATTGGTCAGCACCAGCAATCCGTACGCATGGAGCTGCCCGGAATGATCATTCGCTGCCCCAAAAAGCTTAAGAGACTGATTAGCCAGGGATATTACATCGGCTAACCGATTCTGATTGAACAACCGATACGCCTGGATGTACGCGGCCGACGCCCTTGCCCCCGTATGGTTCAAGGCTTTAGCCAGCCGACTGATTTCGGGAAGATGCTCCCCCACTTTATCGTGATAGTTCCAGGTGTAGGTTCGTTCGAGCGTAATCAGGGCTTTCAGCCGCGCCTGTGGGTGGGCCTTTGGGTTGGCACGCAGCCATTGCACCAGACTATCGGGCTTATTTACAGGATATGTATCGGCAAACGATTGAGCCCGGCTCACCTGAATATTTAGTAGCAGACTACAAAAAAACAGCGGCACCATCCCCATCCGAATGAGGTCTGTACACATATATCACGAGTAAGGTTAAGTATAAGTAAATGAGTAACAGCCTAGATTAAACCATTCGGCAAAAAGTGGGCTGTTAGGCCATAAATGTACTAACTTTTAGGTACTTAATGCGCCCTGCTCTTTTCTGGCCCCATTTTTACTAATAGGCCTTACATCCATTCTCGCCTGTTTTATGAGGCTCTGCGCTGGGTTTTTGTACCAAAAAGTCACGATAACCACCCTTCGCTTATTTCCCCCTCTGCTTTGCATAGAAATTGATTCGACTCCGGCAGGACAATTCATTGCCTGACCCTTGCCTTTTCACGGTAAAAATACTTGATCGACTTCCGGGTATGACACACATTTCCGCTTTTCGGAGCTATACACGCTGGCTTAAACTGCTTATCGGCTCCCTTCTTACAATCGTTAGGAGTTTACGTCCTTTCGACAAGGTCTGGACTAGGCTATTTAGGCCGAAAACCAGTTGGATGCACCGAACAAACGGGCTCACTTTTTCAGGGTGGTGTATGCTCGTCAACGTTTGCGGATTGGCCTTGCTTAGCCTATTGGCCTCTGACGCAAGGGGGCAATCGTGCGGGTGCCCATCCGAACCCAACGTGGTGATCAATAATAGCTTTGAATCGGATAATTATACCCCCCTTTACGTCACCCCCGACCTCCCGGATGCTCACTTTGATATTCCAGACTTAGACTCATGGACATCAAATCAAGCTGTGGGCGACGGCTATTGGCCCAGCTTGTTCTTTTCGGGCGGGTCTACGACTTGTTATAAGCCACAAGACGGCACTAAATTTCTGGTCGGCTACCTAACGCAGAATAATGGGCAAACCAGAATATCGCAGACCTTAACTGGCCTGACGAGTGGAAAGCAGTACACGGTTTGTTTCTACATTGCTCCCGGGGCGAAATGGCGGGCTCCATCAGGTACCTGTGTTGATATTCCGAATGGTGGTGGCTGGAATGCCGCAATCGTGAGCGGTGGCACGTATTCTAATGATTTTCCTGTCAATCAGGCGGATAAAATCCCGGACCCTACCAACCCTTGCTCAACAGGTAACCCGGTTCGATGGGAACAAAAGACGTTCACTTTCACCGCAACCGGTTCGAGTGCTATACTCCAGTTTACAACCTTCGGCGACACCCAAGGGGATATCTGGGCTTATTTTCTGGACAACATTAGTGTAAAGCCAGCGAGCTGTAATTGCACTATTCCTATTCCTACGCAATCCACATCCTGCGGTACCAACCTGATTCCGAACGGAAACTTTGAGACTGTAGCTGGTACTAACACATTCAATGATAATGTGGCAGGTGTAGCTGCTTCGTTCCTCCAAAAAGATAATACGCAACCCACAGGAAACGAAGCAGCTCCGAGCGGTTGGGCGAACCCTTTCCCTAACCCTTTCCAGGACCAGGGAGACTACAACGGTATTTTCTACCTCAACAGCAACGGCAACAAGATGATCTGGATCCGCAATGGTTCTGAAGATCAATGCCTCTCCCCAGCTACCTTTGAACAGTTTCCTCTAAAAAGCTGTACACGGTATGTTCTCAGAGCTAAAGTTGCAGGATGGAGCCCCAACAGCATTGTTAGCGGCTCCGACGGCAAAGTTGATTTCTTCCTCGAACAGAATGCAGGAGTCGTTGGCAACTGGGTACGGACCAATTACCAGGTCAACACTACCTCAGACTGCGCTGCGATCCAGTGGACACAGGTTGAACTTTCATTCACAACCGATGGCAATAGTCAGACTCCAGTCGACTTTGGTTTATTGATCAGTATTAAAGATGCGCAGCGTGACGGTTTATTAATTGATAACGTTGTGTTGTGTGAGCTTGGCCCTGGGCCGGCCTGTACACCCGTAGCGTGTACAACACCTACCAACCTCAACCCCACTATTACCCCCAGCACCGTAGCACCGGGGACCACAGTAACGTTAGCAGTATCGGCCGGTAATACAACACCTGGCAGCACCAGCTACACCTGGAGTGGTTCGGGTATCAGCAGCCCCACCGCCAGCACGGTAGCGAGCCGTACGGTAGCCGCACCTGCCACAGCGGGTGTATACACGTATACTGTAATCGTTAACAATGGCACAGGATGTACAGCAACGACTACGACAAGCTTGACGGTGGTATCTGTCAATCCTGTTATCGCCTGTGTAGGCAACAAGCTACTCAACCCCAGCTTTGAACAAGGTTTTTCAAGTGGTGTCTTCTCCATATCTCCTCCACCCAGCTGGACAGGGGGTGTTTCTGACCAGATAAGTAACGGAGCAGGATTTGCCGCTGCCGATGGGGTTGGGTTTGGTTATACGGCCGATGCTGCCAATCCCACACTTTGCCAAAACGTAACCGTCAGCACCGGCTCAAGCTATTCGCTGTCGTATTATGCAGGGGTTCATCAGGTACTAGGGCAAACCGTGACCTTGCAGTATTACAATGGAACATCGGCAATAGGCACAGCGCAGTCTCAGCCAATTACGCATATACTGGAATCAAACGGACAGTTTGGAGGCCCCTACAGCCTGAGTATTGGGGCGGCCCCGGCCACTGCTACGGCTCTTCGGGTTTGTGCTGTTGGCTTGTCTGGTCAAGGCATTTCTGGTGCCGCTAAAATTGATGCACTTTGCTTGCAGCAACTCCCCTGTATAACCCCTTCCAATGTTGCTGCTTCCGTAACTCCCAACAACGTGGCTCCCGGTACAAACGTGACGCTGAATACCACCGCCAGTGGTACCACAGCTGGCGTAACTACCTACATCTGGAGCGGTCCCGGCATCAGTTCCCCCTCAGCGACCACAATAGCCAGCCGCACCGTAGTGGCACCTACCACGGCAGGTACGTACACTTACACGGTAGTCGTCAGCAACGGCACGGGTTGTACAGCCACAGCCACCACCAATCTGACTCTACAACTACCCTGTGCCTTGGCAACCACAGCTACCCCCAGTACCTGTACCCCAGCAACGAACCAGTACACGGTTTCAGGTACGATTAGCCTGACCAGTACAATAGCGGGAACAGCCACCATCACCGACGGTACCCGCAGCACCACAGTGACGGTACCGACCGGGGCTACCTCGGTCGCTTACTCACTCACGGGCCTGACGTCGGGCACCGGCTCGCACACGGTAGTGGTTAATCTGCCCGGTTGCGGCTCGGCCACGGCGACCTATAGCGCTCCGGCCAGCTGTACGGTGGCCGCAACCATCACCGTGACTTCGGCCACGGTTTGCTTCGGTAATTCGGCCACCCTCACCGCTTCGGGCTGTGCCGGAACAGTAGCCTGGAGCAACGGAACAACGGGCAATACCCTGGTAACGTCGGCCCTCACGCAGACCACCAGTTATACAGCCACCTGTACCACAGCCAGTGCAACTACCTTCGCGGTGGGCACCGTGACCGTACTACCCCAGCCAGTGATTAACCTCTCAGCCAGCGCCACGCTGGTTACAGCAGGCAGCAACGTGACCCTGACAGCCAACGGTTGTACCGGCACGGTTGCCTGGAGCAACGGTAGCACGGGAAGCAGCATCGTGGTTACCCCAACGCAAACGACCCAGACCTACTCGGCCACCTGTACTACCGGCCCCGCTTGCTTTACCACGGCTTCCATCGTGGTCAACACCGAAGCCCCGGCCAATCTGATTGTAACCTCGGCCACCATTTGTGCCGGTTCATCGGCCACCCTGACGGCAGCAGGCTGTGCGGGTACGGTTGCCTGGAGCAACGGCACATCAGGCAACACCCTGGTGACGCCCGCGCTGACCCAAACTACCAGTTACACAGCTACCTGTACGACCACCACCTCCACCACCTTTGCCGTGGGAACGGTGACGGTCAACCCGGCTGTAACAGCCACCATTAGTGCGGGCAGCCTGAGCATTTGCGCGGGCCAAACCACCACCCTGACAGCCTCGGGTGGGGCCACTTACCGGTGGAGCACCGGTGCGACCACCGCTGCTATCTCAGTGAGCGCAGCGGGTACTTACTCGGTAACGGCGACTTCGGCCGCCGGGTGCTCGGGCACCGCTACCACCACCGTGGTGCAGAACCCAGCCCCCGTTGTGACGGTAACCTCAGCCACGGTTTGCGCCGGTAGCTCAGCCACCCTCACGGCATCAGGGGCCAATAGCTACCTCTGGAGCAACGGAGCCACAACGGCATCCATTGTGGTTACGCCAACCGCAACGACCACCTACTCGGTCACTGGCACCAGCTCGGCGGGCTGCTCGGCTACAGCGGTGGGCACCGTCACGGTACTGCCTCAGCCGGTACTCAACCTCTCAGCCAGCGCCACGCTGGTGACCGCAGGTAGCAACGTCACCCTGACCGCTACCGGTTGCACCTGGACGGTTGCCTGGAGCAACGGTAGCACGGGAAGCAGCATCGTTGTAATGCCAATGCAGGCCACCCAAATGTACTCAGCAACGTGTACCACGGGCCCGGCCTGTTTCACAACGGCTTCGATTGTGATTAACACTCAAGCCCCGGCATCGCTGGTTGTTTCATCGGCTACGGTATGCCACGGTTCATCGGCTACGCTAATCGCAGCCGGTTGCGCAGGCACAGTGAGCTGGAGCAACGGCACATCGGGTAACACGCTCGTCACCCCGGCCCTCACACAGACAACCAGCTACACGGCCACCTGTACGACGACCACCTCGACTACCTTTGCGGTGGGTACCGTCACCGTCAACCCAGCTGTCACGGCCACCATCAGTGCGGGCAGCATGAGCATTTGCGCGGGCCAAACCACCACCCTCACAGCCTCGGGTGGGGCCACCTACCGCTGGAGCACCGGAGCCACCACCGCTGCCATCTCAGTGAGCGCAGCGGGTACTTACTCGGTAACGGCGACTTCAGCCGCCGGGTGCTCGGGCACCGCTACCACCACCGTGGTACTCAACCCGGGCCCCGTCGTGACCGTAACCTCAACCACAGTTTGCGCCGGACAGAGTGCAACCTTGACTGCTAGCGGAGCGGCCACTTATCAGTGGAGCACGGGAGCAAACACGGCCTCCATTGTGGTTGCACCAACCGCAACGACCACCTACTCGGTCACCGGCACCAGCTCGGCGGGCTGCTCGGCTACGGCTACGGGCACCGTCACAGTACTACCTCAGCCAGTACTCAACCTCTCAGCCAGCGCCACGCTGGTGACCGCAGGCAGCAACGTCACCCTGACCGCTACCGGGTGCACGGGCACGGTTGCCTGGAGCAACGGTAGCACCGGAGCAAGCATCGTGGTAATGCCAATGCAGGCCACCCAGACTTTCTCGGTCACGTGTACCACCGGCCCCGCTTGCTTTACAACGGCTTCGATTGTGATTAACACTCAAGCACCGGCTTCACTGATCGTCTCATCAGCCACCGTATGTCATGGTTCGTCGGCTACGCTCACAGCCGCCGGTTGTGCGGGCACGGTGACGTGGAGCAACGGCACATCGGGTAACACGCTCGTCACCCCGGCCTTAACCCAGACCACCAGCTACACGGCTACTTGTACCACTACGACCTCGACTACCTTTGCGGTGGGGACGGTGACGGTACTACCACAACCCGTGCTCAACCTGAGCGCCAGCGCCACGCTGGTGACCGCAGGTAGCAACGTGACCTTGACGGCCAACGGTTGCACCGGCTCGGTTACCTGGAGCAACGGCAGTACGGGAAGCAGCATCGTCGTAACTCCAACCCAAACGACCCAGCCCTACTCGGCCACCTGTACGACCGGCCCCGCTTGCTTTACCACGGCTTCCATCGTGGTCAACACCGAAGCCCCCGCCAATTTGGTGGTCACCTCGGCCACCATCTGCGCGGGTTCGTCGGCTACCCTGACGGCCGCTGGCTGTGCGGGTACGGTGACGTGGAGCAACGGCACATCAGGCAACACCCTGGTGACCCCGGCCCTCACACAGACTACCAGTTACACGGCCACCTGTACGACGACCACCTCGACCACCTTCGCCGTGGGAACGGTAACGGTCAACCCGGCTGTTACAGCCACCATCAGTGCAACCAGCCTGAGCATTTGTGCGGGCCAAACCACCACCCTCACAGCCTCGGGTGGGGCCACTTACCGCTGGAGCACCGGAGCCACCACCGCTGCCATCTCAGTGAGCGCAGCGGGTACTTACTCGGTAACGGCGACTTCGGCCGCTGGGTGCTCGGGCACAGCTACCACCACCGTGGTACAGAATCCGGCCCCCGTCGTGACCGTAACCTCAGCCACGGTTTGCGCCGGTAGCTCAGCCACCCTTACTGCTTCTGGAGCCAACAGCTACCTCTGGAGCACGGGAGCCACAACAGCATCCATAGTGGTTACGCCAACTGCAACGACTACCTACTCGGTCACCGGCACCAGCTCGGCGGGCTGCTCGGCTACGGCTACGGGCACCGTCACGGTACTGCCACAACCCGTACTCAACCTCTCAGCCAGCGCCACGCTGGTGACCGCAGGCAGCAACGTCACCTTGACAGCTACCGGTTGCACGGGCTCGGTTGCCTGGAACAACGGTAGCACCGGAAGCAGCATCGTCGTCATGCCAATGCAGGCCACCCAGACCTACTCAGCCACCTGTACCACCGGCCCCGGCTGCTTCACAACGGCCAGCATCGTAGTCAACACCGAAGCACCGGCATCGCTGGTTGTTTCATCGGCTACCGTATGTCATGGTTCGTCTGCTACGCTCACAGCCGCTGGTTGTGCGGGTACGGTTGCCTGGAGCAACGGCACATCGGGTAATACGCTCGTAACCCCGGCCTTAACCCAGACCACCAGCTACACGACTACTTGTACCACTACGACGGGCAGCGCCACTACGGCAGTTGGCTCCGTAACAGTGGTACCAATGCCAGCCGCTACCGTAGCCGCTAGTAGCAACACGGTCACCGTGGGCCAAAACGTAACACTCACCGTCTCGGGTTGTGTTGGCTTAGTCAACTGGAACACCGGACAGACGGGTAGCAGCATCGTGGTAACACCTGTTGCTGGTAGCAACCTCTACTCGGCAACTTGTACTACTTCGGCAGGGTCTGTCCAATGTACCGCCGTGGGTAGCGTAACCGTAACCGGAAACACGCCCATTGAACTGCCTAATCTGGAGCTGAACAAGCTGGTTAGCAAACGGCAAGCGCAGGTAGGCGACGTAGTTAGCTTCACGATTGTACTGACCAATACAGGCCCTGGTTCAGCCACGGGCGTGGTGGTGAGCGACACCCACACAGCGGGTATGACCATTATCCCCGGCACTGTGAGCGTCTCGACGGGCAGCTTTACGTCCGGCCTGAACGGCGGACAGTGGGCTATTGCCAGCCTGCCCGCTGGTGCCACGGCTACCCTCACTTACTCAGCCAGCATCACCGGCGAAGGCACTGTCTTTAACACGGCAATAATCCCCGGCGATCCTACGTCTGACGTTACAACCTGCCTGAGTGTACCCATCAAGGTGTGTCAGGGAGAACCGTTCGCCATTCGATTGGATGCGCCTACCGGCTACAGCCGCTACCAGTGGTACCTCACCGCCCCCGGCTCAACGAGCAGTATGCTCGTTGCCGATGGCACCCTCAGCAGCTTCACGGCTACCCTACCCGGCAGCTACAGTGTGCTCATTGATAGCGGGTTGGCCAATGCCTGCCCCAGTCAGGGTTGCTGCCCAATTGTGATTGAAGAAACAGCTGTACCCTCGTTCACCGCTCTGGTGAAAAACAGCAGCTGCGTAGGAAGCAACCCACAGGCCGATGGTCAGATTACACTGGTGAATCTGGGCACGGCAGGCCGGTACTACTATCAGGTATCGCCGGGCACGAGCTTCAATGCCGCGCAGGCCACACCGGCCACCCCAACGGCGATCCCAGCCAACGGCGTAGTAGCAACGGGTCTGTTGCCGGGCAACTACACGGTACGGGTATGGCTGATGATCAACGGGCAGCCCGCCTGTCCACGCGATCTGACGGTAGCAGTGGTGGAAAGTTGCGCCTGCCCCACCAATGTCTGTGTCCCCGTAGTTGTTCGTAAGATTCGTTAATATCCCAAACCTTTGGTAGCCGACGGGGTTCCCGTGTGATCATCAATCATACAGGAACCCCGTCGGTCTAAATTCAGCCGAATCATGTCGCTGTTAAGCCAACAAATCCACTCGTATCTTTCGTTGAGAGGAAGCATCATTCGCGCCATTGCTTACGGCGATGTGGCTGCCGCCGACGTGCTCCGTATCACCCAAATCAACCCGAATAGCTATCAGCTACGTCGGCAGAATCCAGATCTCTGGACTATTGATGAAATTAGCCAGCTGGCAACGGCTCTGGGGCACGAAACAAACACGTTGAAACCAATCCGACAACTGACTTTGCTCCTTCAACTATTACCCAATTCAAAGCAAAAAGAGGTGCATCAACGAGCCCAGCTCACCCGGCGCAAGCTTCTGGTCCGACAAGCGAACTGCAACAACTGGAAAGTATGGGAGCTACAGCAAATTGCCGACGTTTTGTAAAACCACCCGATCGGGCTTTATTGTGTGACCCGGATATCCGCCTGCGCGGTGTCATCTTCTCCGTTGGTGAACCCGTTGCCCGGCTCCGAATCAGAGTCGGTAGGTGAAGCCGTGAGCACCTGTGCGTTAACGATCAGATTACCTGTGGCCGTAGCACTCGCGACAAACGTTAGCGTAACCGACCCGCCAGCCGCCAGGTTCGTAACAGTCCCCTGCACAGTCCCTGAATTGACCACCAACCCACTCGCCGACGACACAAATGTCAGCCCGGTGGGTAAGGTTATGCCAACCGTAGCGGTCGTAGCGGCTGCTCCACCCCGATTGCTAACCGTGAGCGAAAACATGACCGGATCGCCCACACGGCCTACCCGGCGGCTCGACTGAAGCTGTAGGCTCAGGTCAGCCTTACCCGGCTCGGGCGTCGGTTGATTCGGAATGACAGCGGGTAATGGCGTTTGGTTCGGGTTGGGCGAGGCATACACCATGGTGGTACTTTCAACGGTGCGCAGGTCGGTGAGGGCTGCGTCGTTCTGACCATCCCCGGTGCCGGAATTAGGCACACTATTCGGGTCCGTAGTGGCCATGGCGCTGATTTCGGCTGCGTTGAGGTACAAACCAGGTTGTTGAATCCGGACGGTAAACCGTTGTGTGATAGACGCATTGGGGTTCAATCCGGCCGCGACCGTACCGATCACTTCGCCATTAACGGCCGTCAGATTATCGGGCGAGCTGATGAACTGCACATTAGCCGGGAGTCGGTCACGCCAGCTAAAGGTTCCTGTATTACAAGGGCCGTTATTAGTCATCGAGATGGCATACGTCACCTCGTCACCTACTTTCAAAACCCGCTTGTTAACCGACATATCAAGGCTCAGATCAGCTGCCCCAAGCCCTATGGTGAGCACCGTGGGAGCCGATACACACCCATACACGGCATCGACGGTCTGGGCTGAGTAGCTGCCGGGCGTGGTGATACTAAACGAGGTGGCCGTTGCCCCCGCCCCATTCCAGCGGACTGGCGTACCGGCCGTGCTCGTCAGCGAGAGGACAGTTGTCGTGCAAAAGCTCTGTTGATTACCAGCAATAGCGATAGCCGGGGCGACTGTTGTTGTGTAGTTGGGTACAGTCACGGCAGGGGGAAACGCAATCCGATTGTTGGGTAATCGCAACCGAACGGTATAGCTCCCACCGGGCAGGCTACGGCTCTGATTGCTGGTACCATCTCCCCAATTGTACTCTTCGTAGCCGGTCGGAAACGTAACGGTAAGGCCGGTAGTGCTCGTTGGGCAGGCAATACTGGCTAAGGGCTGGGATACGGGCAACACGGGCGTAATCGCGTTCAGCAAACTTTGCTGCCCCAGCACGTTAGACCAGCGAACCGCTACTTCCTGCTGCCCGGCCGGTGAGTAATGCAGACCATCGGGCCGCCAACGCAAGGCAGGGTTGTTATTGTTTTCGTCAAAGCTGTAGGCCGGATTAAACATCACCACCTGATCGAGGTCAGGGCCGGGGTAGATCTGATCACCTTCGGCCCGGTTGATGACGGCATCCTGAGCCGCCCGCACATTCTCAAAAGGAGCCCCGATATACGAATCTTTCGACACAATCCAGGCCAGTGAAGGCAGGTTAAACTCCGCCCGAACTTTGTCGATTACGCCCAAATAGTGCGTTCTGATCGTTTCCGTCGAATTGTCGCGGTCATTGACTCCGTGTTGTACCAATACCGCCCGTAGACCCGTAGAAGGCACATACAGATTCATGATGTTGCGAATATTGACGTAGGGCATCCGAATATCATAGCGGATAAACCCGTGCTGAAACGGAATATCATAGGCCGAATTGTACACGTCCTGCATCCGCGAACCACCAAAACCGGCATTATACAGCAAAACCGGAACACCCAGTTGCTGCACCAGCAAATCGCCCATTTTGCCCCAAAACCAGGCAAACCGCGAGAACGGTGAAGAGCCTACATACGTATTGTATTTTTCAAAAGCCGTGAGGCCCGGCAGATACCGATTATCCCCCGTTTGCTCGTAGAGATCAAAGGCAGGATTATTGAAGTTGGCCGAGTTGTTAAGATTAAGCCGGGCGCAACTGACGCGGTCGTCGAGCGCCCCATCAATGGTGGGGCATAAATCGGGACCGGTATAGCCCCACGTTCCGTTACCGCAGCTCGTACCCTGCGCGTTGGAATGCCCCAAAATGGCGAACACCTCCCCTACGCCTACCCGATCAACGGCGTCGGTGCCAACCACACTCGTCCCCAGCCGCCCTCGCACATTGATCTGATACCAACCACCCGACACCGTCACGGTTCCCACAAACTGCCCGTTGGTTGGGTTGGTTTGCAACGTAGTCCAGCCCACGTTTGAGTTGGCGTTGATCCGGTCCACAATTTGAACCTCTACCCGGTCGATGGGAGCCGAGAAACTACCCGCTACCTGAAATGTTGCCTGGTTAGCACTGTTCCGCTGAAAAACCATACGGCTCAGCGGGTATGTAACATCAATTTGGGCTTGTGCCTGCCAAGCCAACAAGCAGTAAAGAAACAGTATACCACTACAAATCGCCTGTTTTGTTTGCCAAACCCTCATCATCCTTTTCTTTACGCACACAACAATAATACGATGTACGACCCTCTACCGATTTGGTCACCCGAGAGCAAATTAAAATGAAATTGTTATCATTGATGTTAAATTTTACTCTATTAGAACTCAAGTAAACAGGCAGGGGCTTGTCTGATGCCCCTTATTTGCGTTGCTTTGTAGAAACGATACCTCTAAAATCTCTCCGCAATGCACTTTGACGACGAGGATGACGACGCTTTCGATTGGGAAGAATTTGAACGGAATTACGATCCCGAAGAAGCTCAGCGTGAGATGGAGGCTGAGAATCGCCGGATTGAGCAACTGCCTATTCTTCGGAAAGCTAATGAAATTCTGGAAATTACGCAGGCGATTGTCGGTACAATCGACGACGAAGACGACGTACTGATGATGAGCGAGCAGATGATGGCCAACGCCATGATGCTCCCCACCAAAATTGTCGGGGCCGAAGGGGCCGACCTGTATACCTTACGGATGGAAAACGCGGTGATTATCAAGACCCACGCCCGCGAACTCCTCACCCAAACCAACTACCTCCGGGCCGAAAAGCTCTCCAAACCCGTTTACATTCAGTTGCTGCGCGACGAGATCGAAAACTTCCGGGTGCTCTTTGTTGAATGGGTCAATAGTTTCGATAAATCAAATGATATCCCCGACGACTGGGGGCTTTTTCAATGAGCGAATGCGTGAATGAGTGGATAGCGAATACCTGACGCTGAATTTACAGTTCACTCATTCGCTCATTCACTAATTCACGCATTACTTGTGTACGTAAAACCCAAAAAAAATCTCGGACAGCACTTTCTGACCGACCACTCCATTGCCCATCAGATTGCGGATCTCCTGAGCGGTCATCGCGGTCCAGACGGCCAACCGTACGCGCATGTACTGGAAATTGGCCCCGGCACAGGTGTACTCACGCAGTTTCTGCTGGCCGACAGCCGCTTCGAAACGCACGCCATCGAGATCGACAGTGAGTCGGTGGTTTATCTGAAAAAAGAGTTTCCGGGGCTGACTCCCCGACTGGTTGAGGGCGATTTTCTGGAACTTACCCCCGCCGATTACCTACCCAACCTGCCCGAAACAGCTCCGTTTGCCATTGCGGGTAACTTTCCGTACAATATTTCATCGCAGATTTTCTTTAAAGTACTCGACTACCGCGACCGTATCCCGGAGGTAGTTTGTATGTTGCAGCGTGAGGTCGCCATGCGGCTGGCCTCGCCCCCCAGCAAAAAAGATTACGGGATCCTGAGCGTGTTTCTGCAAGCCTGGTACGATGTCAAGTACGAGTTTACGGTGCCACCGGAGGTGTTTAACCCGCCCCCCAAGGTACATTCGGGCGTGATCAGTGTCCGGCGCAATGGGGTTACAGACCTGGGCTGCAACGAACGGAAGTTTATTCAGGTCGTCAAACACGGGTTCAATCAGCGCCGGAAAACCCTCCGGAACGCCCTCAAACCCCTCGGCATTACCGAGGCTGCCGCCCAAAGTGCGTACATGGACAAGCGCGCCGAACAACTGAGCGTAGCCGATTTTGTGACGCTGACCAATTTAATGAGTGAAAGAGCGAAAGAGTGAAAAAGCGGGCCACAGGCCGGTGCAAGAACGCTCTTTCACTCTTTCGCTCTTTCACTCTTTCGCTCCCTCCTCCTTCACGTATGACGTTCGAACTCACCAAAGAATACCTGAGCCGGATTCAGGACGCCATCAGCCTGCACGATGCCACTACGCTGCGGGCCGAGATGGACGCCCTGTACCCGGCCGATATTTCGGGTATTCTGTATGAGTTGGATACCGAGCAGGCCCGTTACCTGCTCACCCTCCTCGACAATGAGGTGGGGGCCGAAATTCTGGCGAATCTGGACCCCGCCGTTCGGCTTGATCTGCTGGCTACGTTCGACTCGGCCGAACTGGCCCCGCTGGTCAACGTCATGGACTCCGACGATGCCGTTGATTTGCTCAACGAGCAGCCCATACGGGTTCGGGAGGAGATAATTGGCCTGCTCGAAGACCGCGAACAGGCCCGCTTCATTCTCGATCTGCTCCACTACGACGAAGACGTGGCCGGGGGCCTGATGCAGAAGGAGCTGATTAAAATCAACGTCAACCTGACGGTCAATGCCTGTATCGAGGAGATTCGCGAACAGGCCGAAAACGTAGAAAAAGTGTACTCGGTATACGTTGTCGACGATGTGGGTAAACTGCTCGGGCTGGTCTCGTTGAAAAAGATTGTACTGGCCCGCCGGACGGCTAAAATCGCCGACATCTACGATAAAGACATCATTTTCGTGGAAACCTACCGCCCGGTCGACGAGGTGGCTGAGGTGATGCAACGCTACGACCTCGACGCTATTCCGGTGGTCAACGTGCAGGGGCGGCTGCTGGGGCGCATCACCATCGACGACGTGGTCGACGTGATTACCGAGCAGGCTGAAGAAGACATTCAGGTCATTTCGGGTCTGTCGGGCGAGGTTGAAGAAGACGATACCGTGTGGGCCCGCTCTAAAGTGCAGTTACCGTGGCTCATTGCGGGGGCGGTTGGCAGTTTGCTGGCGGCTACCGTGATCAATGGTTTCCAGAGCGAACTGGGCAAAATAGCAGCCCTGGCGGCCTTTATTCCCATTATTGGCTCAACGGGCGGCAACGTCGGGATTCAGACCTCGTCGCTTATTCTGCAAAGTCTGGCCGATACCTCTGGGCTGAGTACCCCCCCCGGCCGACGGTTGTTGCGAACGCTACTCGTGGCCGTTATCAACGGGCTGGTGGTGGGCCTCATTGCCGGTCTGTACACCTTCCTGATCGGGCAGCCGCGCCTGTTTCCGGTGGTTGCCACCGCCCTGCTGGCGGTGGTGCTGCTGGCTTCGTTTATGGGTACTGTAACCCCGCTGCTGCTCAACCGAATCGGTATTAATCCGGCGGTGGCTTCGGGGCCCTTCATCACCACGGCCAACGATCTCATTGGCATCGGGGTGTACTTTCTTATCGCCGATTTACTACTGGCCGAGTTGTAAAAAGCGAAGCGATGTCATCTTTCCAAACAAGATCGGGGCCGCCCGGCGGACATCGCTTCGCTCTTCAACCACAAACCTCTTTACTTCCCAAACTGATACACGGTAGTCTGCCGGTAGGTTTGGCCGGGCTTCAGAATGGTGCTCGGGTACGTGGGGTGATTGGGCGAATCGGGGTAATGCTGCGCTTCGAGGGCCAACCCTTCGCGGAAATTGATGGCCCGGCCGTATTTGCCCGTATCCTGCCCGGCGAAGAAGTTACCGCCGTAAAACTGCATGGCCGGTTCGGTGGTGAGCACCTTCATGGTAATCCCCGACTTATCGCCCGTAACCACGCACGCTTCAGTCAGCTCATCGGCGTTTTTCCGATTCAGAACAAAGTTATGGTCGTAGCCTTTGGCAAAGGTTAGCTGCTCATTTTTCTCGTCGACACGGGCCCCAATCGTTGTCGGTTTGCGGAAGTCGAACGGCGTTCCTTCAACCGATGCCGGTTCGCCCTGCGGAATGAGTCCGGCATCGATCACTGAGTACCGGTCGGCATTGATCTGCATCAGGTGGTTGTTGACCGTTCCGCTGCCTTCGCCGTTGAGGTTAAAAAAGCCGTGGCTCGTGGGGTTATACGGCGTAGCCTTGTCGGTGGTGGCTACGTAGTCTATTTTAAGGCCCTTGTTTTCGAGCGTGAACGTCACTTTGGTCGTTACCGTACCCGGAAAGCCGCCTTCGCCGTCTTTCGACACATACGTCATCTCAACCGATTTGTCGCCTGTTTGCTTCGCGGTCCAAACCTGGTTATGGAAGCCCGACGGCCCGCCGTGCAGGGTGTTCCCGTTATTGTTCAGTTCGAGTTGGTAGGTTTTGCCATCGAGGGTAAACTGCCCTTTGGCAATCCGGTTGCCAAACCGCCCCACTACCGGCCCGAAAAAGCTTTCTTTGGCTTTCCGGTAGTCGGCAAGGCTCTTGAAACCCAACGATACGTCGGTGGGTGTGCCGTTTTTGTCGGGTACAATCAGGTGTACAATACGCGCCCCGAAGTTGGACAGGGTAGCCGTCATGTCGCCATCTTTAAGCACAAACAGCTTCACGGCCTGCCCATTTACCTCGCCTTCGTAGGCTGCCGGGTTGTTCACTTGATACACAATAGCCGACGCCGAGTCGGACGATGTCGCCGAAGCATTGGCGGTTGAATCAGTCATGGTTGAGTCAGATTGACCATTTTTTGACCCGCAGCCCGTCGTAAACAACAAGGCTGCAACGGACAGTGGAAAAATAATTTTTTGCATAGAAAAGCCAGAGTAGGGTTGGTATAACCTCGCAACCTGGTAAAGTAACCCGCACGAGGCTTTTACCCCTGCATTGCGCACGCGCACGGTTCCAAAACAACAAACACCAAGCCCATTTACCGCCGGGAGATTCCTTCGAGCACGGCGCGTTTGTCGGGTCGGCCGGTAAGTTCGGTCAGGCTACTGCGGGGGGTAATCTGTACCGTGTCGCCCTCAAACCGGAACGTCAGGGTGTCGTAATGCGCTGTTTCGACGTAGCGGCATGTGATCTGAAACGTGTTGGGGTCGCGCCAGGCTCCACTTACGGCTACTGGATGCCGCACTTCGCCCGGTACGGGGGTTGGGAGGAGCTTGAGCGGCAAAGGTGAGAGCGTCGTGACGCCTTCGCGCCAGGCGAACAGCCCGCCCCGGAGCTGATGCTTCCCCTGTCGATCCTGCATATCGAGCACCCAGTCGCGGGTGCCAAAGTCCAGGCTGACCAGACTTACCCCCTGCGGATTGTCGCCAATGGCGTAGGTTCGGCGGTTGACCCGGTTGACGGTTGGCGAGCTGAGGCTACCCGCTGGCGGACTGATCGCTAAATCGGCGAAGGCCCGCTCAAACGCTTTACGGGTGGTTTCGGTAATCTGGTTGGTGCGCTGAAACGCGGGCAACAGATGGTTCCAGACCTCATCGAGCACGGCCTGCATATCGGCTTGTTCGGCCGTGATGACCACCACCGCATTCTGGTCGGGTATGACGATACAAAACTGCCCGAAGGCTCCATCGGCCCGGTAGGCACCGTTTCGGCATCCCCAAAGCTGGTAGCCGTAGCCCTGCATCCAATCGTCGGTTTCGGGCGGGCGCGGGGCATTGGGTTGGCGCGGCTGTACAATTTGCTGCTGCGTAGCCTCATCTATCCAAACCGAAGGCACCACCTGCTTCTCGTTCCAGACCCCGTATTGGAGGTAGAGCTGCCCGAATTTGGCGATGTCTTCGGTTTTCAGGCGCAGGCCCCAACCACCCACATTGAAGCGTTGGGTGTCAATTTCCCAATCGGCCCCTTCGATGCCCAGCGGTTCGAACAAACGGGGGGTCAGGTACTCGATCAGTGTTTGACCGGTCAGTTTCTGGACAATACGCCCGAGCATATACGTAGCCAGGGTATTGTACCGAAACCGGCTACCCGGCTCCTGCCCAATCGGCAAAGCCAGAAAGGTGCGTACCCAGTTGTCGTTGGGCGTATCGAACAGGCGCGGAAACACCTCAGCGTCAGTGAGGTCGTGCCCGGTCGACATGGTCAACAGGTGTTTGACCTTCATACGCGCCAGTTTGGGGTCGGCGTTGGCGGGCACATCATCCGGGAAAAACGACACCACGGTATCTTCAACGGTCAGGCGTCGTTCGCCCACGGCCAACCCCACCGCCGTAGCCGTAATGCTTTTGCTGAGTGAGTAAAGGGTATGTTTCCGGTCGGCCCGGTACGGTGCCCACCAGCCCTCGGCCACCACGTGCCCGTTGCGCACCACCATGAGGCTGTGCAGCTTAAAATTCCGCCGTTCGGTCACTTGCAGGAAGTTGACGATACCGGCGGGCGACACGCCCTGCGCTTCGGGCGTGCTGCGCGGCAGGTAGGTTTCTTTGGCGGCTACCCGGCTGGGCACGGCCGACATAAAGCCTACGCCCGCCAGTCCGATTCCAAACCATTCTAAAAATTCGCGCCGAGTCTGATTCATGCCAATCTGCTCAAGAGTTTGGGAGCAAAGATGCGGAAATAGCGAGATATTCCGGCGGCCCCGATCATACTTGCCAGCCAGCGGACTCGTCCACCTACCCTATTCGGGAACAGCCATGGCCGTTTTCGGCACGGGTTTACCAAAGTTGGGGGAGCCATCGGGGTTCCAGCTAAACGGCTGAATGTGCGGAGCCCGACGGTTGCCGCATCCGTCGGTTTCGGTGGGGTTGGCGTGGTAAATCATCCAGGGCGTACGGCCATCTGAGGCCGTAAAAAATCCGCCGTGACCGGGTGCCCACACGCTGTTTTCGGGGTTCTGGGTAAATACGGGCTGCGGGTGCTTGCGCCAGTTTTTAGGGTCGAGCAGGCTCCCGCCCGTGTGTTCGAGCAGGCCCATGCAGTAGTCGAGCCAGCAGGCATTGGCCGAGTAAACGATGAAGGTTTTGTTGCCGTTTTGCAGAAACTCCGGCCCTTCGTTGACCAGCACCACGGGGGGCTCGCCGTTCATCTGTGCGCCGTCGGAGGTGTGCCCGTGCCGCTCCCAGGGCAACTCCGGCTGCGAAATCCGAACGCGGTCGCCCTGCATGGTCCAGGGGTTTTTCAGTTGGGCGATATAAATATCCTGCTGCCCATTTTTAGAGCCCGCCCAGCCCGACCAGGCGGCATACAGCTTCCCCCGGTGTTCGAGCACGGTGAGGTCGATAGCCCAATGGTCGCCAGGATCGGCCAGTTTGCCTTTGAGCACCCACTCGCCCGCAAACGGATCGGCCGAGGCATTTTCGACGACCCAGATTCGGTGGGTCTGATTATTGACGCTGTCGGCCGCGAAATAGATGTACCATTTGCCCCCAATACGATGAATTTCGGGGGCCCACAAATCCCGCGAATACGCCGTATTGGGGGGCGGGGTAAACACCACTTTTTGCTCCGCCGTAGCCAGATCGGCCACGTTGCGGGTACGCCAGAGGGTGAGGTTACGGCCGGTGGTATTCATGTAGTAGTACCAACCGTCGTGCCTGTAAACCCACGGATCGGGTCCCGATGCTTTGATGGGGTTGGTAAACGTACGCTGGGCGAACGTGGGCAGGCTGACGAGCAACACCAGCCAGCAGAGAAGGACTTTCATGATCTGCTGTTTCAGACAGAAAGGAACGGAGGTGTGGTTTTTACCACCCCATTTTACCACCCCCCTGCCCCCCTCCTGAAAAACAGGAGGGGGTGGTGCGAAAGGGATGTTGAGAATCTATATTTACACAGATTTCAAGGGCATCGACCGTCTTTCTCAACCGCATAAAAAAGAACCCCTCCGACGTTGTCGATTCCCCCTCCTGAAAAACAGGAGGGGGTGGTGCGAAAGGGATGTTGAGAATCTATATTTACACAGATTTCAAAGGCATCGACCGTCTTTCTCAACCGCATAAAAAAGAACCCCTCCGACGTTGTCGATTCCCCCTCCTGTTTTTCAGGAGGGGGAGGTGCGAAAGGGATGTTGAGAATCTATATTTACACAGATTTCAAAGGCATCGACCGTCTTTCTCAACTGTATAAACAAGAACCCCTTCGACGTTGTCGATTCCCCCTCCTGTTTTTCAGGAGGGGGGCAGGGGGTGGTAAAATAGGGGGTGGTAAACAAAAGCTACCTTACAAATGCCTGACGAATTCTCATCAACACCGAATCGACATGGTGCAGCACTTCGTCGTTCCGAAATCGTAAGACACGAATGTTGAGGCTTTCAATCGCCTGCTGACGTTCTTCGTCGTATGCCTGCACAGCTATCTCGTCGTGCACGCTACCGTCAAGTTCAATTGCCAGACGTTCGGAGGGACAGTAAAAATCAAGCACAAAATAGCCAACGCTGTGCTGACGTCGAAACTTTCGACCTGCTAACTGGCTTCGGCGCAGACAAGCCCACAAAGCCTCTTCAGCCTCGGTAGCTTCATTTCGGAGCGACTGCCGAATTTCCTTTAAAATGCTCAGATTATGGACTTGGGCCATTCGTGTAGCTTTGCCAAAAACTGAATTAAATAGCTAATTATCAGGACACAAATATAATTAGTGAAGTTTTTTTGTGTGTACTTTTTACCCCCTAACCCGGAGCGCCGGAGCGCCGGAACGCCGGAACGCCGGAACACCCTCCTATTTTCGGGAGGGAGAATCAACAAAGTCGGAGGGGTGCTTGCTGGTTCGATTGAGCGTAGCCGTGGCGACCCATGTCCCGCACGGCGGCTGTCACCTCAGACCGTTTGAGCAGAACCATGCCTTGGGGCAGGTTAAGAAGCTGTTTGAGTTAATCGCTTTGGCCTTCAAGGGCGTCTTTTGGCTGATAGCTGCACCATTTTTTTGGGCCGTAGCTATGGCTACGACCTGCAAAAAATGGTTTGCTACCAACCAAAATCCACTCCTTAAATACTCAAATCGCTAACTCAAACAGCTTCTAAGATTCTGAGCCAGACCCAGCTGACTGTACACCTTACCGGTGGTGTCGAGGGTGATGATGGCCCGGTTTTTGGCGTGGTAGTAGCTCAACCGCCCCCAGAGCGGATAGCGGGTGTGGAGAATACCGTTTTTGGCCGCCGGATCCAGAGACAGCGTGCGCATGGTGGGTTTGCCCTGAGGTATATAGCGAGCCGCAAAAGGCACAAACGCAAAGGGCTGATAATCGACGACCAACTCGGAGCCCATGACGGCAAACCGGCTGCGGATATAGCGGTCTCCCCGGTAGCCCATTGCCCAGGCCGCTCCATCCTTATCGGCCAGGAGGATATTTAGATCGGTTGCTGTAGTTTGATCGGCGAGCAGTCCATCGGTTTGCACCCCACCGACCAGACTGCTGATGCGGTTGGCCCGAAAGGGTAAGGGCCCAGCTAAACCACTGGCGAGACTGATAGGCGTATCCTGCACGGGGCCAAAGGCTCCGGGCCCTTCAGCAGCAGGTTCATAGCTCAGCTGCATGAGGGCAGGCAGGGTGTTAAGACCGGTGCGGATGCGGGTGGCCTTATCAGCGGTGAGGTAGGTGTTGTGCTGCCGCCAAACGCCAAAGCGGATGCCCCCCTGAGGGGTGAGCTGGATCTGAGAAACATAGCCCTGTTGACGCAACAGCTCACGGCCCGACTGGAGGGCATCCTCCTCAATAGTGAACAGGACCACCGAGTCGGCTGTAATCGTAACTGGTGGGGCTTTGGGCTGCTGGGCCTTTGTGCAGGGGGTAAGCCCCAAAAGCAGGAGTGTAAATGGTACAGTTCGGTGCATAGTTAAGGTGGTATATAGTTGCAGAATTAAACTCTCGTTGTTTTATCAAATACGTGATGGCGAATTGGGAAGCAAAGTAACCTTGTTGTTACAATCGATGGAGAAGCCATGTTAACACATTATCCTTAACAATCATGAACTAAACAGATGCAGAATAATAATGCTCTGTTACCGATGAAGTTCGAAGCCTGCTTAAAGATATTCTCCTCGAGGGTGAATAAGGTTATCGAGTCCGCCGAGAGGGTGACAGGGGTCGGTGTGAGCTGCTGGGCCTGCGTGGTGAAGGCTAGCGTCAGCAGGAGAATGGGTGGTAGTATTCCTTGCATGGGTTTGGTGGTTTTGAATTAGGTCAATTTGGAGATCACCTACGTTCATCAAAAGTTTCACTTAGAACAACCGCGAGCCTTTCCAGAGGCTTTGAAACAGTACCTTAGAGAAAGATAAAAAAATGGGTAACTTGAAAACTTAAATGATTACTTTGCCACGGATTTCTTTTGGCACCTCTGAATATGGTATTGAAACAGAAACTTGTATTTTCTGCTTTGCCAACAAATCCTTTGGAAATTCTTCATCCTCATACCCTATGTAGTCCATTTTAAGTATTTTCATCCATTCAAGTATAATTCTTGAGGTAGCCTCGCTTAAGCTCATGTGACCATAATAACCAAGGTGCTTTACTTGTTCATAACTAAACATCATCACTTCACCGGCGTCATCCCTAACAACTTCACTTGCAGCAGTCCCTCGAACAACACTCCATTTAGTTAACTCTGGAGCTTGATTTCCCGGATACCCACCCTTGAAATCTTGAATAACATAATCTTTTCCTTCCATAGGTAAATACCCTAAAGGCCTCCATTTAAATTTACCCTTCCGGGGGGGACGCCCAACAGTTAGAAAGGGAGCAACTAAATCATCGAGTTTCACAAATTCCTCAAAATCAAATCTCTTGATTGGCTCGCCCCTTCTACAATCTAAAATGCTGGTGTAAAACCCAAACTGGGAATCAATTTGAGTAAGCCGGACATAGCCGTAGCCTATTTTAGGACCAAGTGTCACTTCCAACACGAGCCCAGAATAACCATTTGTTAGTTTCATCGCGATTTATTGTTACAGTCACAATTGGGATCGCCTTGGTACTCAAGGCCGGTAAAGCGAAACCCTCCCTGTGAGAAAGCTGGAAAAGCATTTGGGACATAAGCTTGTTGCCACCTGAAGTTAGGATACTTCTGATTGAGTACCCGTATACCTGCTAAGTTACGTGTTGTATAAGCAGGGTCTCGAAGAGTAGTACGTGTTGGGCTTGTTGAGTTTTTAATGTTGTCAATGATTTTATTCTTTCCTTGCGGAAATCGCTCTGTATAAGGCTGACCTCCGTTATTCAATTCGATGATCTGTTGCTCTACTCCTCGCGCTTCTCCTTTTTTTAAATTAGTAAAGAAGATTACAAAGTCGGTTACCTGTATCTCACCAGCTCGATATCTAAACCCAATAAACTCTTCCTCGCTTGCAGTAGAAATACCTACGTATTTAAGGCAAAGATCTACTTTCTTTTCAAGGCATTTCTTATGGTTTCGTTTGGCAATGTAGACTAAGTATCTCTTCCCATCGTCCTCATCTATATCTGGTTCCGTATTGGGGGCTTTTTTGGGTTCAACTTCGGTGTCTGTTTGTTCTTTAGAAGCATTAAGGTCTGGCGCAATATATGTCTGATCCACATAAGCTCTTGGATTGGCAAGCGGTCCAACGTCCTCTGTTCCCAAGCTAGTGGGGGTAAATACCAGTACAATTACGCTTGCGGCCTTAGAAATAACATTTCCAAGTAAGACAGCTTTTGGGGTATTTTTTGCTGCTTCACGCCCTAAATATACTAGTTCTCCTTCTGCATTTACTGCGTAAATTTTTGAAAGTTGAGGAGTCCCTGTTCCAACCTTTTTGATAATTTTTACGCTGGTTGGTGGATCGTCAAAGGGAACCTTACTACTCATAATTGTAGTTAAAGTCTCTTGACTATTCAGGTACTCTTTTATTTGTTGAGCTGAATTCGCTAAGTTACATGGCTCCAAAGCAGCTATCCGAGCCAGTGAATTCTTTAAAGCTTGGTTTGTGTTAGCAGAAGCGGATGCTGAACAAGTTAAGAATCCATTTATCCTAGTCAGAAGCTCTTGCTTGATAGTTTCTGGTAGAGTCGGGTCACTAGTTATTTTATCTTTTATTTCCTCAATTTGGAGAAGAGCTTTTTCATCATCTGTAGTCAAGGAGGCTAGACTAGTGCTATACAAATCCGCCACTTCGTTTGTTAGCTCCTCTAAATCAAAAAGATAACTGCCCGTGTTAGTACTCGAACTGTTCAATGTTGAAAACCAACTCGGATCGTACTTCGTAATCAGCTTTCCAGCCGTCAACTCATAACACTCGTTCAGCTTGGCGTTGCTAAACGTCACCTGGGCAGGTAGGTTCACCCCTTTCAGCAGGGTCACATCTACAATTCCTTCACCCGTCCAGCCGCCAGGGCCTCCGCCTGTAATGCTCGTCACCGTCACTTTGTAGTCGCCTGCGTAGAATTCATCGCCGGGGGCCAGGTTGGCAATGGCGTTGGTGGCGTCGGGGTTTTGGACGGTCACGTCCTTGCAACCCGTGTAGGCGGCTGTGCGCTCGGTACAGGGCTTGGCCGAGAGGGTGGTATAGGCCACGCAGGTATTGCCAGAAGGGTCGGTTATCACCACACTATACTCACCAATAGCGGTAGCAGAGACAGTTGACGTGGTACCTACTGCTACGACTGTGACGCTATTGGTATTAGCACCCGTAGTACTGCTCACACCCGTTGCCGGAGCGCCCGTCCGACGTTCCCATACGTAAGTGTAACCAGTCAGTGCCATGCCATCCAGGCTCTCAACCGATAAAGTCAGGCTGCCCAGCAAACCACCTACTCGGGGGATACGGTCGGTCTCGGTCCCGGTGCCATCTTTGCTGACGATACGGATGTCGCAGGTAGGTTCGGTGGGCGTCAGTGAAGAACTACCCGTCAGCACACAGCCACTGCCCGTTGTCAGGGTGGGCGAGTAGCGCGCTGTGGCGGCCGTGGCGGCAAAAGGAATCGTCAGCGTTGCGGTAGTAGCGGTGGTGCCGTCGGGTTTGAGCCAGTGGTAAGAGGCTACCGGGCTGCTGGGGGTGAGTTGGGGGGTGAGCGTCACCAAATCCCCATCGGCCACTACCGTGTTGTTGTTAGGATACCCAATGACAATGCTTAGGGCTGGTGCGGCACTGATGGTCAGCGGAGTCGAGCTACCAATAACGATTGGGGTCGTGTTGGTCGTCACAATGCGCACCTGATAGGTTCCGGGGGGCGCATTGGCCGGTATGGTGGCGGGCACACTGCTCAGGGTCGTGTTACCAGGGGTAGCTTCACCCAGCACAGTTGGGGTTGCAAAGCTGCCCGAGACATCGGAAAGCTGCGCCACAAAGCGCGTTCCGGTAGGCACGGTTCCCTGCGTGGTAAAGGGTACTTCCCGGCTGTTGCCCGCACAGACCGCTGGATTAGCGGGCGGGTTAGTCGTAATGCTCAGGTCCAAACTACCCTGCACCGTAATCGAGAGGGAAGCCACTGCACTACACGACTGCCCGGCCACGCTAGCAGTTACGGAATACAAGCCCGAAAGGTTTGTCGAGAGCGTCGTACCGCCCTGGAGTATGGCGCCAGTTGTGCTTGTATTTACCCCTGAAGGGGCTTCCCACCGATATTGCACACCAGCAGGAACAGTACCATTGATGGTCCGCACGGCTGTAAGCGACAGCACATTACCTGCATTGGCCAGTACGCCCCCGGTTGAGATGCTTGTATAGGCAGCTGGATAGCCACTAAGCTGTTATCCCCTATCAGAGTAGTGCACAATGCAGCTTTTAAGGACCAACTGGAGTTTGTTTACACACCCAGGCATGGGTCCTGGTTAGATAGGGTCGAGCCGAATAGCCGGGTGAAACAGCATAAATTTCCCCCGTCAGATTAACCGTTAGACAACACCAGAGCCGTTGTTAAGCCTTTGCCTGACAATTTTTTAACGAAAGAAATCACCTCCCAAAAACCTCGACTCTTCCAGCATCACCAGATGCTAACTTAGTGGGTGCATTTCTACTCTCAACCTCCCTCGCGCACATCCCCCTCCTGTTTTTCAGGAGGGGGTCAGGGGGTGGTAAACAATTAATACCCGAAAATCTCTTCCAGCGTTAGCTTTTTCACGGCGCCATATTTGCCCAGATCGTTCGGGGTGACGCGCTTCTCCGACGCCACCACGCAAAGCGTGTACGGCTTGTTGGCCAGTTGCGTATCAGCAAACTGCTTCAGGTCGGCGTACCCCATTTTGTCAATGGACTCATATGTCTTCTGACGGGCGTCGTAGTCGATGCCTTTTTCCACCGCATCGAGGTAGTTGTAGATAATGGCGTCCTGCCGGATTCGCTCCGTTTGCAGGTTCTTTTTCATACCCACCTTCGCCGTTTCGAGTAACTTATCCGACTGCGGCAAGGCGTTGAGCAACTCGTTCATACCCGCCACCGCTTCATGGAATTTATCGGCCTGACTACCAATGTACGCACTCACCGAAAACTGCTCGTCTTTACGATCCGGGATGTCGTAGTTGGCATAGGTCGAGTAGGCCAGCGCTTTCGACTCGCGCAAGGTCTGGAACACCACCGACGCCATGTTGCCACCGAAGTAATTGTTGAACAGGTTAACCGTAGGCAGTTGTGCTGGGTCGAAATCGGCCGTGTTACGTACCCAGAAAATCTCCGACTGTACCATGTCGTAATCAGCAAACAGCACTTCGGGCTTTTGCTGCGTCAGTTGCTTGAAGTTCTGCCGGGCGGGCACCTGCTTAAACTGGGTCGGCATCTGATGCGCCTGCGTGAGGGCCGTGCCGAGGGCCGCCAACGGCTGCGGGCCGTAGTAAATAACCTGATGCGGGTAATCGAACAACGTATGGAGCACCTCCAGCAACTGAGCCGACGTGAGGGCCTTCAGTTCGTCGTTGGTGAGCTGATTGTTGTACGGATTTTTGGAGCCGTACTGAGCGTAACTGAGCAAGCCCTGCAAAATAGAGCCTTTGTTCAGCTTGTTGTCGGCCCGCGATTTCAGAATCCGCTCTTTCAGGTCGGCCAAAGCGGCTTCGTTAGCCTGACAGTTCCGCAACAGATGGTCGAGTAAGGCTACACTTTTCGCGAAGTTCTCCTGCAAACCCGACAGCCGAACGGTGGTGTAATCGCCCGACGAATACAGGTTATAATCGCTGGCGAGGTTGAAAAACTCCTTACTCAGCGCTTCTGACGAATACTTACTTGTGCTCAGAAACGCCAGATACTGCGTTGCAATAGGTAGCAACTTGCTGTGGTTGGTACCCATTGGAATCCGGTACGCTAACCGAAACAGGTCATTGTCGGGGTTGTTTACGTACAACACCTCTACCGAGCCCGACTTGCCGATTTTACCGCGCTGAATATCTTTCTTGTAATCGAGCCACACGGGTTTCACCTCGCCCATAGGCATATTGTTTACCTGCTGCAAAAACGGCGACTGCGCTTCGCGGTTCACCTCAACAGGCGTAATGGCGGGCTTATCCACCTTCACAATGCTCTTGTCTTCGCCCTTACGCTTGTACACCACCACGTAGTTGTCGCGCAGGTACTCGTTGGCAAAATCCATGATTTGCTGCTTGGTCACCCGCGCCAGCTGCTCGTTCAGGCTTATCATATCGGGGTACGAACTGCCCCCCGACAGAATAAAGGCTTCGAGCAGCTTATCGGCGCGGCCGTAATTGTTTTCCAACGTTTCAATCTGCCGCTTTTTGTAATTGTTCACAATCGAGGTCATCACCTTCTGGTCGAAGTCGCCACTTTTCAGCTTGGCCACTTCGCCCAGCAGTAGGGTCTTTACCTCATCGAGCGATTGCCCCTGTTTCGGCCGACCAAACAAACTCCACACGCCATAATCTTTCATGAACTGGGGCGACGAACCACCGCCCAGAATTTTCTGCGCTTTGTTCAGGTTCAGGTCAATCAGGCCAGCCGCCGAGTTCGACATCAGCTCATCGACCATGATGGCCACCGCCTGATTCTGCGCAATTCCACCCGGAAACCGGTAACTGATTCGGACCGATTCGGGCGTAGGGCCGAACACTTCGCGGGTCTGCACGGCCGTAAGCGGGGCCTCCGGCACGGGGTTGTACAGGGTCACGGGCTTGCGTTGCATGTACGCAAACGCCTTGTCGATTTTGGCAATGACCTGGTCGGGGTTGAAATCGCCCGCCATAATCACGGCCATGTTGTTGGGCACGTAGTACTTATCGAAATAATTGCGAATCTCAACCAGCGACGGGTTTTTGAGGTGCTCTACGGTACCAATTGTGGTCTGCTGCCCGTAGTTATGCGTCGGAAACAGGGCCGCCATGGTGGCCTCTTGTACCTTGCGGCCGTCGTTGTCGAGCGAGCGGTTTTTTTCTTCGTACACCGCTTCGAGTTCGGTATGGAAAATTCGGAGCACAGGTTTACGGAACCGCTCGGCCTGTACCGCCAGAAAACGGTCGAGGGCATTGGCCGGGATGTCTTCCAGATACACCGTTTGTTCGTACGAAGTGAAGGCGTTGGAACCCTGCGCCCCCATCGACGCCATCAGCTTATCGTACTCATTGGCAATGGCATACTTGGCCGCTTCGCCCGATGCGGCATCAATCTGCTGGTAAATTTCTTTACGCTTACTCTCATCAGTCGTTTTGTTGTACTGCTCATACAGGGCATCAATTTTGTCGAGCAACGGCTTTTCTTTCGCCCAGTCGAGCGTCCCGAACCGGTCGGTACCTTTGAAAAGCATGTGTTCGAGGTAGTGCGCCAGGCCCGTATTGGTACGCGGGTCGGTATTGGAGCCCGCCCGCGTCGGGATAAACGTGAAAATGCGCGGCTCTTTCCGGTTCACACTCAACATAACCGTAAGGCCATTTTTAAGCGTGTAGAAACGGGCCTGCATGGGGTCGTTGGCGAGGTACTTATACGTGTACCCACCCGGCGAAGTGCCCGTTTTCCAGGCGGCTGTTTTAGGCGTTTGAGCATGGGCCATCAGGCTACAGACCAACAAAAGGCCCGCAACCCATCCCATTCTGAATCGTTGTTTTATGGATAGCATAAACTGGTTGGAGGAGTTTTTTCAAAGATACATACCGCTCAGCACCCCAAAACCCAGAACATGATGACCGGTTGTTAAAAAAGATTAACCGTACAGCCGCAACCAAAAACGAAAAACCATAAACGATAAACCAAATTTATCAAAACCTCAACCGGGCCACTTTACCGTCCATCGTCGTGACCAGCACCTCGCGGCCATTGAGTGGCCAAATCCGGTTGACCATCGCATTGGAGAGTTTATGCGCCCAGGCCACCTGCCGGGTTTGCCGGTCAACGGCGTACACGGCCCCGTCGTCGGTGGGGATAAAAATGTACCCACCCCGCTCGGTCACGGGCGAGGGGCTTATTTCGTAGCCGTACCGGCAGTTGACAAACCACTCAGGCTGTAGCTGCGCCGACCGCGTCGACAGGGCCCAGAGCGTGTCGTTCATACACTTGACGTACACGAGCGAGCCATCTTCCGAAAGTCCACTCGACTCAAAGCCCTTGTGCTTGTTCGATTTCCAGATTTCGCGGCCCGTTTGGGCATCGAGTGCGGTCACGGTACGGTCGGGCGTTTGCAGGAAAATCCGCCCGCCCACTATCTGAGGGGTGCCGGCCGCGGGCGAGAAATTACGGCTTTTACCGTTGGTCCAGCTCCAGTCGAGGGCGCCCGTTTGGCGGTTGAGGGCGTACAACGTCGACCCCCACGACCCTACATACACCCGGTCTTTGTCGGCTACGGGTATCGACTCAATAAACCCGTTCACCTTGTCAAACGTCCATTGCTCGGCTCCGTTTTTAAGGGCCAACGCCCGAAATTTCCCTTCCGAACTGCCAATGTACACCGTTTTCCGGTCGATGAGTGGGCTGGCTACAATCGCCTTACCGGTTTTGCGGGCCCAGCGTTGGCGACCCGTGCGGGTATCGAGGCAGTAAATCGTACCGTCGGTAGAGGCAAATACCAGTCGGTTTTTGTGCAGAGCGGGGGTTGAGTACACCTTGCCGCCGGTCTGAAAACGCCATTTCACCGAGCCATCGGCCAGCGAAAGCGCCACTAGATTACCGTTGGTATTGGGGTAAAACGCATACGTCCCATCCGACACGATGCCCGCCCCTACATCGCTGCTGTCCTGCTTTTCCCAGACGGCCTGCACCTGCGGGTATTGCTCATTCACGGCATACGAGGGGCGTGGGTACGGTTTCGATGCTTGCCCGAACCGGTGATTCTCCAGCACGATAGTCCGCCAGGGCAGAGCCGTTTGCCCGGCCTGAGCACCCACCGTGGGCGTTCTGACGGCAAACGTCATGGTATCATTCCGAATAGTCACCAGATTATAACCACCCACCGCGTCTTTAGCCCGCAGATTCGAGCGGCCCATTGTGGCCGGAATTCCCTCGTAATTCATTGCCTTATTGGCGTGTCCATGCCCACACAAAGCAGCCTGTACGTTCGTTTTCTTTAGTTCGTCGGTGAGCAGGTACCAGTTGGCGAGGGCATCGTCGAGTGGGTAGTGATTCATAAAAATAACCGGCCGGTCGGTGCCCCGGAGCTTCTCGACCTCGGCGCGTAGCCAAAGCACATCTTCGCGGGCTACCAGTCCCGGCGACATCCGCATGTTGGGGCCGCTTCCGCACCCGATAAACCGGTACTTCCCAAAATCGAACGCAAACCGTTCGGCCCCGAACACCTCCCGAAACCGGTTGCAGCCATTTTCTGACCACTTCGTGTCATGATTGCCGGGAAAGATGTACCATTTGCGGGTCAGCCCATCCATAATTCGTTTGGCGGTGGTCAACTCCTCTTCGGTGCCAAAATCGGTCACGTCGCCCGTAAACACCACAAAGTCGATGTTGGGCAGGGCGTTGATGTCGGCCACGGTCCGGCGGAGGTCTTCGGCAGCGGTCTCGGGCGCCCCCACGTGGGTGTCGGTCACAAACGCGAACCGAATGGGCTGACCCACAGCGACTGTACAGAACCAACCAAAACAAATCAGGAAAGACAAACCGCGAAAGCGCATACAAAAGAGGGGTTGAGTGGTCGATAGCGGCCAGCCGAACGGCCCCGCATCAGGGGCAAAAATACCCCTATCCGGCCTGCCAAAAGGGGTTTCACCCGTTTTGTGCAAAAAATTTAGCGAAGCCGTGGGGGTAACCGCTTACTCAGTGGTCTTTCGGCTACAACCACAAAGGCCGGAAACGGTGTAGTTTTGCAGGAGACCATTCTACCATCGGTGCAGTTGACGGATCAGCAAACTCTCGACGCCATTCGGGAGGGCAACGAGCGGGTGTTCGAAACCTTGTTTCGCGAACACTACGCGGCCCTTTGCCAGTATGCCTTTACGCTACTGCGCGACCGCGATGATGCCGAAGAAGAAGTGCAGGCCCTGTTTCTGACGTTCTGGGAACGGCGCGAAACCCTGCTCATCAGCACCTCCCTCAAAGCCTACCTGTTTCGGTCGGTGCACAACCGCTGTCTCAACCGCATCAAGCACCTGTCTATCCGCGAAGAACACCGGCAGCACGTAACACATGTTGGCGAAGCACCGAGCCTCTCGCCCGTGGATGCCCTGGCGGGGCAGGAGTTGAGCGAACGGATCGACGAAGCCATGAAACAGCTTCCCGAACAATGCCGACGGGTGTTTTACCTGAGCCGGTTTGAGGAGCTGCGCTACGGCGAAATTGCCGAACGGCTGGGTATTTCGGTTAAAACAGTTGAAAATCAAATTGGAAAAGCCTTACGAATTTTGCGGCTTGAGCTGGCCGATTTTCTGGTTTTGTGGCTCCTTCTGGGGTTAAATGGTTTTTAGTTTATCGTTTTAGATGGCCGGAAAACAACGCCTTCACTACCGGCCAACTAACCAAAAACTATAAACCAAAAACTATAAACGTTACACTGCATTCATGTCAGACGAACTGCTGGGCAAATACATAGCCGGAGAGGCCACCGCCGACGAGCAGGCTGCTGTACGCCGGTGGCTCCTGGAAAGCCCCGACCACCCCGCCGAGCTGGCCCGGCTCGAACGCATCTGGGTGGCAGCGGGCAAGCGGTCGGGGCCCGAATCGGCCCCGGCCTTCGATACCGACCGGGCCTGGCAACGGCTGCATGGGCAGATGCACCGGCAGGCCACACCAGTGGAGTCACCGGCCCAGGTACCTACCCGCCGGGGGCAGCCCGGTTGGCTACGTGTGGCCCGCGTGGCTGCGGTGGCTCTGCTCATCGGCACTGTTGCGTTTCTGACGTATCAATCCTACCAAAACCCCGACGCTATCGACCCGACGACTACGTTACTGACCCAATCGACTACCAACCGTACCCAACGGCTTACCCTGCCCGATGGCTCAACGGTACTGCTCAACCGCCAAAGTTCGTTGCGGTACCCCGCCACGTTTGACGGCGACACCCGCGAGGTTACCCTGACCGGCGAGGCTTTTTTCGACGTAAAACCAAACGCGAACCAGCCGTTTATCATCCATGCTCAGGACACCGACGTGCGGGTGGTGGGTACATCGTTTGGGGTACGGGCCTACAACCGAAACGTGGAGGTATCGGTGAAGACGGGCCGGGTGGTGGTCCGAAAGAAACGACAGGAAGTAGCCGTAACGCCCGGTCAGCAGGTACAGGTCGACTCGACGGCCGATACCCTCCGGCGGCTCCCGACATTCGACGCCAACACGCTGGCATACAGCACCCGGCGGCTTCAGTTTACCAACCAGCCGTTATCAGGCGTAGTGGGAACGCTTAGCCGCTACTACGGAACCGATATTCAACTATCAGCCACGCAGCTCCGCGACTGCCGACTGACTGCCGAGTTCGAAAACGAGTCGGTCGAAACCGTGCTGGGCATTGTGGCCGAAACGTTGCAACTCACCGTGAAATCTACCGGCAACGGGTATGTGCTTAGTGGCACGGGCTGCGGCCCCTCGGCCCAATAAACCTCTTTTTATCGCTTTATCCACCGTCCTCCCCGCCTTACGTGTCGGGTTGGCCTCACCGCTCTTTGTAGTATGGTACGCTTGGTCTTCTTCTTTTTTCTTGTCCGAATTGTCTATCCGGCCGGGGCGCAACCGGCCTCACCCCTCGACCGGCTGGTGTCGGTTGATGCCCGCAACGAACGGCTCGCCGACGTGCTGCGGGCGATGTCACAACAAGCCAATTTTGGTTTCTCGTACAACCCAGCCGTGGTCAACGATACCCGGACAGTTACCCTCCGGCTCAGCAAGCAACCGGTGCGGGTAGTATTGGGTCGGTTGTTCGACGGGCAGACGGTCAGTTGGAAAGTACGGGGCAACCATGTGCTGCTGCTGGGCGAAGGCGAAACGCGGAAGGAGCCGTCGCATTTTTTTCTGGACGGATACATCATTGACGAGCAAACGGGCAACCGCATTGGTGCCGCGAGTGTGTACGAACGCACCTCGCTGGCATCGACCGTGAGTAATCCGTACGGCTACTACCGGCTCAAACTGGCCCGTGACCTGCCCACCAACGCCCGCGTTGAAGTTCGGAAACGGCTGTACGCCGGGGAATCGGTCACGCTGGGGGCGCGGCAGTCGCGCACGGTGGATGTTCGGTTGCGGCCTCTGCCCACCCCACCGGCTCCGGCTACCGTAGCCGCCAACAACACGCCACCGCCCCCCGCTCCGATAGCCACCCGACAGCCGCCCGTTGCGGCCGACACCACCCCCACCGACCTCGCCAACCGGGCCCCGACCCTGCCACCGCCCCCCGCCGACTCGGTCAGCGATACCAACCGCCGAACGGGCTGGGACCAAACCCTGCGCTCGCTCGAACGGGCGTATGAAGTGGCCCGGCAGATTATTCACCGCCAAAACCTCGACGCCGACACGCTTTACCGACCGTTTCAGATTTCGCTCCTGCCCTATATCGGCAGTAATCATCGGCTGAGTAACCACGTCATTAACCACCTATCTATCAACCTGTTTTCGGGGACAGCACTGGGGGTTACGGGTATCGAAGTAGGCGGATTTATGAACCATATCCGGGGCAACGTACAGGGCGTGCAGCTGGCCGGCTTTGCCAACTTTGTAGGGCACAACGTGTACGGTTTTCAGAGTGCGGGCTTTCTAAACCAAACGAAAGGCGACGTAGAAGGTGGGCAGGCAGCCGGGTTCATGAACGGGGTCCGGGGCAATGTAAGCGGCCTGCAACTGGCTGGTTTTCTGAACCTTGTTCGGGGCAAAGCTACGCATAGCCTGCAAGCAGCCGGGTGGGCCAACAAAACCGAGGGCGATGCCAACCGAGTGATTCAGCTGGCCGGCTTCTCGAACCGCACCCGCGACCTGAGCAATGGCCTTCAGGTAGCCGGGTTTATCAATCACGCCCGAGTGGTCAGGCGCGGGGTTCAGATTGCCCCCATCAACGTAGCCGACTCGTCGGGCAGCGTACCGATTGGGCTGCTGAGTTTTGTCCGGCAAAATGGTTTCCGGCGGTTCGAGGTGAGTGCCAACGAAACGTTTCCGGTCAACCTCAGCTACCGAACGGGCGTTCGGCGGTTTTACAACCTGCTCACCGTGGGGGCCAAACCCATGGACCTGACCGGCTCACCAGTTTGGCAGGCTGGCTACGGCGTAGGCACGGCCTTTGGGCTGGGCCGGACCTGGCTGGTTAGTGTCGATGTTAGCAGTCATGCGGTCTGGAACAGCCGTACCGAAGTCCTTTTCGACAACTGGAAGCCCGCCCTGCTGCTGCGGGGCACCCCTACCCTCGAAAAACGCTTCGGTCGGCTGGCACTCGCGGCCGGGCCGTCGGTGGTGTTTTACCATCTTAGCAACGCCACCAACCCATTGCAAAACACCCGGTTGCTCATTTCTGACAGCCCCGCCGTTGACCAGCTGACGTTCAGCAATCGGAACTGGACAAGCTGGATTGGCTGGCAGGCTGGCCTCCGCTGGACAAACTAACCCCTACCGAACCACCGGAAACGCCACCACCCGCAACTTGGTACACCCGTACGGAATAAGCGTAATTTCTTCCTCCTGCGGGTTTACCTCGCCCCGGTAAAAGCCCTCACGCGTAGAGATCGGCTGGTGCGCAACGCCGTTGACCAGCTTCCAGCCGGGAATCTCGCGCCCTTTGGCTCGTATTTCGACGGGGGCGTTGGCTTCATTCCAGACAAACCCTGTAGGAGCCGCATTACGCACGGTGACCGTTGTATTGGCCACCGGGTCTTTGACCACATTCAGCGACAGACCCACGTTCCAGCGGGCGTCGGGTTTGGGTTTAATCTCGTAGTAGATGCCTTCTTCCTTCAGCTCTTTCTGGGTCCAGTCGGCCGGAATTTTAAGGGCGTACACCAGTGGGCCCCGTTCAACAGCCCGCGAGTTTTTGGCCCAGTTAGAGGTGGTTACGCGCATGGGTAGGGTGAGCATGAGTCGGTCGCCGGGTTTCCAACTGCGTTGTACCCGCAACATAGCCCCCCCTTTGCCCGTACTCAACGGTTGCCCATTGAGCGTCAGCGTACCCTCAGAGCACCAGCCCGGCACCCTGAATTCGAGCGGGAAAGCCGCCGGTTTCGCCATATCCATTGTGAAAGCGACCGTTTCGCCAAATGGGTAGGCGGTCTCCTGCGTGATGGTCACGAGGGTGCCCGCCACGTTCGTTTTCAGCACCGACGGCGCGTACTCGACAGCGGCCAAACCGCCGTTGGTACCGTACCAGAGGTGCGCGGCAAACTTGGTCCAGCCCTGATGCATGTTGGCCGTGCAGCAGGTATAGCCCGCATACGGCCCAAATACGTGGTTCATGCCCCGCGTAAAGGGTAACGAGAAATTATAAACACCCCGCGCTACCTCTACCTGATTGGCCGTCTGGTAATACTGTCGGCTGTTGTAGTCGTCGGTAGTTTGGGTAGGAAGAGCGTTATAGGTCATACGTTCGAGGGCGTCCATGTAGGTCACGTCGCCCGCAATGGCAATAGCCTGTTCGAGCGAAAACATGGCTTCGACAATGGCACAGAGTTCTACCCCCTGCACCGGGTCGTTACCGTGCAGGTCTTCATCGCCCGAAAACATGCCGTGGGGCAGGCCGTGCAGCAACATCAAATCCGACCAGCCCGTTTTGAACGCTTCCAACTGTTTGGTGTCGCGCTTGCCATGGTACTCAATCACGGGCAACTTGAGACCCATTCCCACGTTTACGGCATGGCGGTCCATCCATTGCTGCCCATTTTGCTGGGCTGCGGCCTGCATCACCCAGTTGCGCTCGCCAAAATAACGGGTCCAGGGGGTTGTCTGCGTGCGGAGTTGCTCACCCAAATCGAGCAGAAACTTGTCGCCGGTGCGGTTGTAGAGCCAGTACACCAGCATCAGATTGTCGCCCCCGCGAGCCTGTGCCCATTCGGTCCATTTCACCAGCGGGTTTTTAGCCAGATGCTCGTGCTGATACCGGAAATATCGGGTCATGAACGGAATCACGCGGGGGTCGGCGGTGGCGCTGTAGTACTGCTGCAACACCTTGAGCATAATCATTTTAGGCCACCAGTCGTCGCCCTGTTCCCCCGAAACAACGGGCTTGCCCGTTTCGCGTTCGTACTTGGTGGTTGGGCCAAAATAGCCACTCGGTCGCTGATTGTCGAGAGTCCAGTTGATGTACTTCAGCACCTTAGCCTTCAGCGTGGGGTCATCGAGCAGGTACGCCAGTGGCACGGCCCCATCGAGCCAGTAAGGGGTTTCTTCCCAGCCATCGCCTTTACCGCCGAGCCAGCCATTGTCATTCTTGATTTTGGGGTAATACTCGTCCAGATGCCCTGTACTGCCCTGATTCATGGTTTCGAGCTGGGTAAGGAGCCAGCCCGTCGGCCTGATAGAGCCCAGCGGGAGCTCGGTGTACGGAGTTGGGGCCAGCGGAGCCCGGTTGGCAACAGGCGTGGTTTGGGCGAGCGCGGCTATGCTAACCAGAACACTCAGCGAAAGGGTTTGTAACGGACGGAATCGCATACAAGGTGACGGGGTTTGGTAGCTTTTGGATAAATCAGACTCACTTAGCAACAGGCCTCATTCTCTATTCTGGCCAGTACTCGGCCATTTTCCGGCGCAGAAACGCGACACTCCGTTCGAGCTGGGCCATGCCTTCTACGCCATCTTCAATGCTGATCCAGCCATCGAAACCCACCCGTTTGAGTTCGGTAAAAATGGCGTCGTAATCGTTTAGTCCTTTGCCAATTTCGCCGTGCCGCAACCGCCGGGCGTACCCCGCCGAACCGCCTTCCTCCCGGCGCAAATCGTCAATGGTTCCCTCGATGAGATAGCGGTCGCTGGCGTGCATAGTCACCACCCGACCCGACACCCGGTACAGCAATTCGAGGGGATCTTCGCCGGCCAGATAGGTGTTGCTGGGGTCATAATTAACCCCGAAGCCGGGCGCCTGAATCCGGTCGACGAGTTGGCAGAATACGTCCATTTTCTGGGCAAACTCCGGGTACTCCCAGAAATCGTCTTTGTAGTGATTTTCGATAATGAGCGTGATGCCGCGCTCACGGGCGTAGGGCAAACAGGCTTCGATGCAATCGGCGGCTAATTTGACCCCTTCATCGAGGGTCAGTTCGGGTCGGCGCTGCCCCGACAGCACCCGGCAGTAGCCCCCCCCGAGGGCGGCTGTCATATCAATCCAGCGTTTTTGCTTCTCGATTTCGGTTTGCCGAAACCGGGCGTCGGGGTGCGTAAAATCGGGCGAGCAGCACATCATCGGAATCACTTTACCGTAGTCTTCGACCTGTTGGCGAAAACCCGGCCAGGCCGATTCGTCGGCCATTTCCAGAAAACCGGCGTACCACTCCAGCCCGTCAATATCGAGCCGACAAGCCAGGTCTATCCACTCCGACAGGCGCATGGTGCCGTCTTTACAAAGTTGCTGCATGAAAGCTTTCGGGAAGGCAGCTAATTGAGGCATACTATTACTATAATGAGTGAATGAGCGAATTGGTGAATTGGCGAATAAAAACTGAGTACGATACAGAGTGAAACAGTGCCTATGAGTTGATACGGGCAACTATTCGACCAGCTATCGTAATTCAATCTCTTCAGTGCTTTGGCGGATTACGCCCAATCAGCGGGTATTGCTCCAAATCGACAACCTGACCGCTAATGGGGCCACTCTCGTCGGAGAGCCAGTACACAGCGGCCGCTGCCATTTCGGCGGGCCACAAAATCCGGCCCGCAGGCGCAATCAGGGGCGAAACTGTTTCGTACCAGTTGGATGGCTGCCCCTGCTCCTGTTTGCGTTGGGCTTCATTCTCGGTCAGGACCCAACCCGGATTTATCTGGTTGACCCGCACGCCAAACTCCCGAAACAAGGTATCGCCGAGGTTACGGGTAAGGGTCATCAGCGCCCCCTTCGACACACTGTACGCCAGTAGGTTAGGCTCACCACTCCACGCATTGACCGAGCCGATATTCAGCACACAACCGTTGGTTTTGGTGAGGTGGGGCAAAGCCGCCTGAATAAGCGCGAAAGGCGCTACAGTATTCACGTCGAGCACCCGCCGGAAAAAAGCCAAATCGGTGGTTTGTATGTTAGACGATACCACCATAGCCGCATTGTTCACCACGGCATCGAGCCGCCCGAACGTTTGCAACACGAGGTCAACCAGTTGATTGGGCGTTTCGGCATGAGCCAGGTCGGCATGGGCAAATACGGCCTTGTCGGGGCCGAGTTCCTGCACCAGAGCCTCGCCCCAATCAGATTCCAGACCATGAATCAGCACGCGCGCGCCCTCAGCTACGCACCGTTGGGCAATCGCTTTTCCGATACCGGTGCAACTGCCCGTTACCAGAATTACTTTACCGGCTAATCGCATACGGGAGTACGTTTATGATTTTGGGTTTATGGCTTTTAGTTGGTATCAGATTCACAATCTAAGTAGTCAGACAGAATTAAATGTAAAATGAATAGTGTAAAATGTACAATAAGATGGCTAATTGTCAGTAGGTAATACAATTGTTCATTATACATTTTACATTATTCATTCACTTAACACCCAACCCAAAGCCCGTTTACACAGGTTTCAGCACACTTTTGACCACGGCACCCGTGTGCATTTGCTCGAAGGCTTCGTGCCAATCGGTTACGGACCAAACCCCACCGATAATGGGCCGCACGTCGAGCTGCCCGCTAGTAAGCAGGGCAAGAACCCGCTCCCAGATAGGCCAGTTATGGCTGAAACTGCCTTGTAGGGTCACGTTTTTCTGCACCAGCGGGTCAAGTGAGAAACCGAGTGGTTGCGGCCCCCACCCTACTTTGGTGATATGGCCGTTGGGCCGCACCAGTTGCAGGGCTGCTTGCAGAGTAGCACTCACCCCAGCCGCGTCGATAACCACATCGGCACCGAGGCCGTCGCGCTGCCGGGCCCAGGCCGTCGCGTCGCCTACGATAGCTTCGCAGCCGTACTGCCGGGCAATATCCAGCCGGTGCCGGTCGGCTTCGAGACCCACCACGGCTACCTCGGCCCCGCACAACCGGGCCATAGCCGCGCACAGAATCCCGATGGTGCCGGGTCCCAGCACCAGCACCCGGTCGCCGGGTTTGAGCCGGGTATTTTCAACGACGGCATTGAAAGCCACGCAACAAGGCTCGGTCAGGCAAGCCTGCTCAAACGGGAGCGAATCGGGTACGCGGTGCAGACACCGGGCCGGCACCCGCACGTACCGGGTCATGGCCCCGTTGACCCCGTAGCCAAACCCTTTGCGGGTTGGGTCGAGGTTGTACAGCCCCTGCCGCGACATGGGGTTGTTGGGGTCGATGATGGCGGCTGTTTCGCTCACCACCCGGTCGCCTTCCTGCCAGCCTACCACCCGCTTACCTAACTGAATAATGTGACCGCCAAACTCGTGCCCCAGCACAACGGGGTAATTGACCGGCCAGCTATGGTCGGCGGTCCACTGATGGAGGTCACTGCCGCAAACGCCCACAGCGGCCACTTCGAGCAATACATCGTCATCGCCAATGGTGGGGCAATCGAGTTCGCGGATTTCAACCGAACCGCGTTCGGGAGCGTAGTTAACAACTGCTGCTGATTTCATGAATCGAGAAAATTAAGCCTGACCAACCGCTACATCGCCGTAAGCGTGTATTTTTTCGCAAATGAGCCGGAGTGAGCTTTCCAGGTCCCCGTCGGCCGTTTTAAAGGCGTCGGCATCAATGGTGAGCGGTGCGCCCAGTACCACAAGCGGAGCCCCAAACTCAGGGCACCGGATGGCCTGTTCGAGGGTAAGCCCCCCCACGGCCTGTACCGGCACCCGCACGGCCTGTACCACCTCTCGGAGTTGGTCGAGCGGGCTGGGCATTCGGTGACCAGCGGCCGCTATACCGCGCCGTTCGTCGTAACCGATATGGTGAATCACATAGTCGCAGCCGAGGTCTTCGAGCCATTTGGCGCCCTCCACCATGTCGGGGCATACCATATTGTCGCCCATAACCTTCACGCCAAAATCACGCCCGGCCTGCACCACGCACTTAATGGTTTCGGCATGAGCGCGGGCCATTACCACCACGTGGGTAGCCCCCGCTTTGGCCATCATTTCGGCTTCGAGGTAGCCGCCGTCCATCGTTTTGAGGTCGGCCACAATGGGCACGCCCGGAAACGCTTCGCGTAGTTTGCGAACCCCGTGCAGGCCCTCGGCCAGAATAAGTGGGGTACCTGCTTCGAGCCAGTCGACCCCGGCCCGCATAGCCAATGCAGCCGTTTCGAGAGCCTCGTCGATGTTGGTTAAGTCCAGTGAAATTTGAACAATGGGTTTCATTAGGTAGTGAAGCAAAATTAAATGTATAATGAACAGTGAAAAATGTACAGTGAAATGGCTGATTGTCAACGCAACTCAATTATTCATTGTGCATTTTACATTCACTTACGTTAATGAGTGACTTAGTGGTTAAATCACTCCATAATGAATAGTACTCGCGATGACCCTATACGGGCTATTGGGGGCGGGGCATGGGGTAGTTCCGGGCGGCTTCGTCGAGAATCAGCACCCAGTCTTGTCCGTAGCCACTGCTGGGCGGGGTAAACTTCTGAGGGCCCTTGTTGGCAAACACGCCCGCCGGTTTGGTTTCGCCCTTGCGTGGATCGTACCAGTTGGCCACCCATTGCCCCCCCGTCAGTTTACCTGCCTGCACCGTAAACGACCGACCAGCCGCGGTGTACACAAAGGCGTAATCTTTACCGCGTGTGGCCTGAATCCGGTCGGCGGGGCCGTAGTTTGCCTCCTGAATCAGCGACTGGTCGGGCACCCGGTCGAGCACAGGGCGCGAGGCCATCAGTTGCCGTACAAACCGCATCTGGTTAGCTGCGGGTAGGTTGAGGGCCTCATCCCACGGAATCCGGGCGCCGTTGATCGCCTTCCGGTTAGGCGCATACATCTGCCATACATCATGGCAACCGTACGTATGCCCGTGTGCGCCCGCAAACAGGTCGAGGTACGCGTACTTGCGCACGTCGTAGGCGTTTGACAGGCCCAGGTCGTTGACGTTGAAGCAAACGGGATGGTCTTCGTAAATCGGTTCGGCATCCATCACCGGCTTTGCGGGCGTGCGGTTGTAGACGAACGTAATTTTGTCGTAGGTAGGGGTATCGCGGCAGTGGCCGTTCTGAAGCATGTTAAAGTCGAGCCACGGGTCGGTATGAAACCAGTGCGACGAGCCCCCCATCTCGAGGGCGTTGGGCTGCGGGTGGAAACTCACGAGCGCCTTGTCGTGCCCACCCACGCCCTCGATCAGACCATCGGCCATAGCCCGCCAAACGGCCACATCGTCGGAGTTATCGCGGGGGGTACGGTCGCCCCCCAGAATCCAGACAATGTTGGGCCGGTCTTTATACCGATTGCCAATCCAGCGACCGTAGACCCGGGCATTTTGCACATTGAATATCTCGGGGCCTACGCCCCAGCCCGCTTTAAACAGTTTGTCGCCCCAGGTTGGCAACAGACCAATCACGAGCCCATTGGCCGCAGCCCGCTCAATGAGGTAGTCAACGTGTTTGAAATAGGCTTCGTTGGGTTTGGTGGGGTCGTTATCAATCAGCGGCTTGTCGCCCAGCGCATTGGGGTCGTTCAGCCCGTCGATTTCAGCCAGAGCCACGGCCTGAATCACGGTAAAGCCCTGTTCGGCCCGGCGTTTGAAATAGCGCTCGGCCTCGTCGCGGTTGAGCCGGTGAAACAGTTCCCAGGCGGTATCGCCCAGCCAGAAAAAAGGCGTGCCATCGCGGTGAACCAGATACCGGCTATTATCAGACACCCGCAGGGGGCCGTGCGACAGGGTACTCTGTGCATAGACGTAACTATGGGCTAACAGAGCCATCAGCGTGAGCCAACGTTTCATACAGTTTTGGAGATTTGAGCAGTCACAGGTACAAAGCGACAGACGACCCAAACTACCCTTTTGCCCCCGACAATTATTACGCGTTGGCGCCGTATCGCCCAGCCACAGATACCCGCTTCATTCTGGTGATAAATCAGGTTTTGAGCTGAGAACGGTCATGTAGTGCCGACCCACCAGATGCTTGTTTTGTAGTGTCAATCAGACGCAATCACAACGCAATACAGACATGGCAACGTTATCACACTCCGTTTCGACTTCATCATCGGCTACCTCCAATGGACTGATGGCCGCCTACAACGCCTTCGTTGAAAAAGCAGAGTTCAACCGCATTGGTTGGGCGGCTTCGGCCCTGATGTTTCAGGGTTGTATTCTGACCCCGGCCCTGCTGATTACAATGTTTTATTTCAACGGCAGCGACTGGCAACTGCTGGTGGGCAATCTGAGCTTTCTGCTCGTGCTGGTTCCTATTCTGGGCGCTATGCACGTGAAGTATATCTTTCCGTCGTTCGGGGTTAGTTTACTCATTCATCTTGCTTTAATTTTGGTCAACATACTCTAAGCATAGTATATGAAGACCATTGTTCTAGCCACCGACTTTTCCGACAATGCCGAACGGGCGGCCCGGTTTGCCCTCCAGATGGCGCAGGCCCATAATGCCCAGCTGGTACTGGTGAATGCCTACCAGCTGTTTCCCGAAAACCCCATTAAAGCGGGTGATTTTCCGCTGAGTATCACGGAAGCCCGCGAAGAGAGCCTCCGCGCCCTGAAAAAGCTGGGCGAGAAGCTCCGCACCCCCGAAAACGCCCACATTCATATTCGGGCGATTGCGAAAGAAGGGGGTACCCGCGAGGCTATTCTGGCCGTCGCGCACGACGAAAAAGCCGATCTGCTGGTGCTTTCGACCGTGGGTACAGCCCCGCAATCGGCGCAGGTCATGGGCAGTGTAGCCACCGATATGGTCGGCGAAACCGATGTACCTCTGCTGCTGATTCCGCCTTCGGCTCAGTACGGTGGCATCGACAACGTTGCGCTGGCTATCGACCTGGCCGGCACCACCAATGCTATTGCGCTCGATGCAGCCCTGCGCTTTGCCCGGACGTTTGGAGCGGTGGTTAATATTTTGTGTGTCAACGACAAACCTGACGACGAGGAAACCAAAAAACGGGCCGAGCACATCCGACGCCTGACTGCCGGGCAGCCGCATACGCTCACGATTGAATCGGCCGAAAACGTGTATGAAGCCATTCTGTCGTTTGCGCGCGCTCAAAAAGCCGATCTGATCATGATGCTGCCGCAGGAACACAGCTGGTTTGCCCGGTTATTGGGTGCTGGTGAAACCCAACGCGTGGCTCGTTTGACCGACATTCCGTTGCTCGCCGTGGTGTAACAGGTTCTTAAATATCTTGTAGGAGTAGGGTCCGGTTAAGCAGGAGGGTAACACCCCGGTCTTAACCGGCTTTTTTATGTCCAGGCTATTGCCATGCGCTTCCGGCAACCTCAAACCGGTTAGAAATTACACGCGCCGGGCTTCGTTGTACAGTGGTTCCGACCTTGCCGAGCCAATTCGGCCCTGTCTCCCCTTACCTGTTTGTTATGAAAGCCCTACTGTTTTTGTCACTTGCCGCCATGAGCCTACTTCCTCCCACTCCCCCAGCCGAGGCTACCCCGCCTAAAGCCGGTATCCAGAAAACCGTTTTTGGCCAACTCCCCGACGGCCGCGATGTCCACTTGTTTACCCTCCGCAACCGAACCGGCATGGAGGTGCAGATTACGAATTACGGCGGATACATTGTGTCGGTGATGACGACCGACCGGACCGGCAAGTACGACCCCGTAACGCTCGGGGTGCCTACCTTGGCCGATTACGTGAAAGGGACACCCAGCTTTGGGCCTATCATCGGGCGTTTTGGCAACCGGATTGCCAAAGGCAAATTCACGCTCAACGGGCAGGAATACCAGTTGGCCGTGAACAGCGGGGGCAATCATATTCACGGTGGCCGGGTTGGTTTCGACAAAAAGCTGTGGGCCGCCACCCCTGTCGACGGCACCGAGCCCGCCCTGAAACTGCAATACACCTCGCCCGATGGAGAAGAAAACTACCCCGGCACGCTGGCGGTGGAGGTGACCTACACGCTGCAAAAAGACAACGCCCTCCGAATCGACTACCGGGCCACTACCGACAAGCCCACGGTAGTGAATATGACTAACCACGCGTACTTTAACCTGAGCGGCATGAAGCGCGATGTGCTGGGCCACGAGGTCGTTATCAACGCCGACAAGTTTCTGCCCACCGACAAGGCGCAGATTCCGACGGGCGAATTGCGGTCGGTGGCTGGTACTCCGTTCGATTTCCGCCAGTCGACGCCGATTGGTGCCCGCATCAACGACACCACCGATGTGCAGATTCGCAACGGGTTCGGCTACGACCACTGCTGGGTATTTACCGACCCCTCCAACAAGCTTCGGCTTGGGGCCGTGGTGTATGAGCCCGTGAGCGGACGGGTGATGGAGATGTACACGACGGAGCCGGGCGTGCAGTTGTACACGGCTAACCACCTCAACGGTAAGTTGCAGGGAAAAGAGGGAGTTCCGTACACGCGCCGGTTTGGACTCTGCCTCGAAACCCAGCATTTTCCGGACTCACCCAACCACCCCAACTTCCCGACAACAACGCTGAACCCCGGCGAGACGTACCGCTCGACCACGGTGTATAAGTTCGGCACCCGGTAACGATTTGCCGTTTTTTTCGTTCATTTGGCAACGGGTCGGCCTACCAAGGGCGGGCTCGTTGCCAATTTTGTTTACCGCTATGGAAAAGCACTTAATGCATTTTTAGACCCATATTTCAGTACCCCACAATGACCGAACAAAGCAAAGCATTCCTGTACGAGTACCTCAATAATGCCTCCCCAACCGGCTTCGAATCGTCGGGACAGCAGATCTGGCTGAACTACCTCAAGCCCTATATCGACGAGTATCTGGTGGATACCTACGGCACCGCAGTAGGTATTATAGGGCCTGGTAAGGCCTACAAAGTGGTGATTGAAGCCCACTCCGACGAGATTTCGTGGTTTGTGAATTACATCTCCGACGACGGCTATCTCTACGTTCGGCGGAATGGTGGTTCCGATGCCCTCATTGCCCCATCAATGCGCGTGAATCTGCACACCAAAAAAGGTGTCGTTCAGGGCGTTTTCGGCTGGCCGGCCATTCACGTGCGCGACCTGGCGAAAGACACCGCTCCGCAGGTAAAAGAACTCTTCATTGATGTAGGAGCTGCTACCAAGGCCGAGGTCGAAGAAATGGGCATTCACGTGGGCACCGTCTGCACGTTTGTCGATGGGCTGACCGAAATGAACAACCGCTACTACGTGGGTCGCGCCCTGGACAACCGCATGGGGGGCTTCATGATTGCCGAGGTGGCCCGGTTGCTCAAAGAAAACAACGTGGAGCTGCCCTTCACGCTGTACATTGTGAACGCGGTGCAGGAAGAAATTGGCCTGCGCGGAGCCGAAATGATTGCCCGGCGGCTCAAACCCGACCTCGCTATCTGTACCGACGTGACGCACGATACGCAGTCGCCGAAGTACGACAAAAAAGAGCAGGGTGACCTCAAATGTGGCGATGGCCCAGTGCTCTGCTACGGCCCGGCTGTTCAAAACAACGTACTCGATTTTATGATTGAGGTGGCCCAGCAGAACGAAATCAAGTTCCAGCGACAGGCCGTCAGCCGGTCGACGGGCACCGATACCGACGCCTTTGCGTATGCAGCCGAGGGCGTGGCCTCAGCGCTGATTTCGTTGCCCCTCAAGTATATGCACACCACCGTCGAAACCGTTCATAAAGACGACGTGGACAATGTTATCAAACTGATGTACGAAGTACTGCTCAGCCTGAAAGGCAACGAGGATTTCCGGTATATCAAGTAAATAGGTTTAAAGCGAATTAGGGCGTGTAGAGATGTCATCTCGTTTGGAGAGATGACATCTCTACGCAACCATCACCACCGCCCACCTTGGGCAACCAAACGGCGCAATCAGTAGAAACGAGGTAGCTACGGGGTTTTAACACGATACCAACTCCCCGACCGTGATACGCTCTACGCTCTTTCTCTTCTTTGCTATTCTGTTCGTTTCGCCCCTACTGGCCCAGAATCCGCAGGCCCCGCAAACGTACACCTACCTCATTTACCACAAGCTGGCTCCGGGCATGACCATTCAGGATGCCCTCCCGGTCGAACGCGAATGGCGGGCCATCAATCAGGCCGCCGTTGACGAGGGCAAACTCATCGGCTGGCACATGATGGTCAAGCAGATGTCGTCGAACCCCAACCCGACCGAGTACGATTATGTGACCTGTATTGTGTCGCCGGAAATGGGCATAAAAGGGGCCTCTCCCGCGGCTATGGCCAAAATTTACGGTGACAGCGTGCAAACGCGCATGGCCAGTCTGCAAAAGCGCGACCGCCAAACCGCCCCCGTTGTGAAGATTGAAGTCTGGGAAAACCTGTCGCCCTTATTTGGGTCGGGTTTCCGGCCGGATAAGCAACTCAACGTAGTGGTCGATTTTCTGAAACTACGCGATGCTCAGACCGACTGGCGGCCTTCAGTAACGGCCCTAACCCGCACCGGCACCGACCTGACAGGGCAGAAACAACTCGCAGGCTGGGGTTTGTCGGCGCTGGTGGTTCCGAGCGCGGCCGAAAAAGGGTACAATTTTGCGCAGGTTCGGGCGGCTAGCTCGCTCGGGGTTCTGGCCCGCGTAGCCGACGCCAAACAGCTCGAAAACAGCCGTCAGCTCAACCGCACGTTTGAGGTGGTGCGGCAGGAGGTGTTCCGATTCGAGGAGTTTACGGTGCGGCCGTCGGCCTCCAAATAACCGGTAGCCGTCGAATAAACTTCCCGGTTCAGTTGATATTCGCCGACATACCCCTTTTTTTTGTCGTTTTACATCCTTTTCACGCAAGCATGAACGCAATTACCGAAACGCAACGGCCGCCCGCAACGGCCGACAACCGCTCCGCCCTATACACACTGATGACCGTCTGGTTTTTCTGGAGTTTTGTGGCGGCCTCCAATGGCATTCTGATTCCCCTGTTTAAAGCCAAGTTTGGTCTGTCGCAGACTCAGGCACAGTACATCGACTTTGCGTTTTATGCGGCCTACTTTGTGGGCTCAGTGATTTACCTGCTGGTATCAGCTTCCCTCAAAACCGATATTCTGAACCGGATCGGCTACAAAAACGGGATTATCTACGGCCTGCTCATTTCGGCTGTGGGTACGCTTATGTTTTATCCGGCGGCCGAGCTGAAATCGTACGCGCTGCTGCTGTCGGGCCTGTTTATTGTGGGTTTGGGCTTCTCGCTCCAGCAAACGGCCACGCAACCGTTCATGATTGCCCTCGGCGACCCAGCCACCGGGGCTCAACGCATCAACCTCGGTGGTGCCGTTAATAACCTGGGGGGTACCATTGGCCCCACGATCGTTTCGCTCGCCATTTTTGGTTCTATTGCCGCCGATGCCGCAGCCAACGCCAGTGTTGAATCGGTTAAAGTGCCCTACCTTATTGTGGGGGCCTTGTTTTTAGCTTTGGCTCTTTTCTTCCGGGTCTCTAAACTTCCCCGCATCACCAACGACGAGGAGGTAGAGGTAGGCACGGGCGTACTCAAATACCCGCAGCTGATTCTGGGCATGATTGCTATTTTCGTGTATGTAGGCGTAGAAGTGACCATCGGCAGTAACCTCGGCGAGTATCTGGCCGAAACCCGTAACCTGACTTCGTCGCAGATTTCGCCGTTTGTGTCGCTGTTCTGGGGTAGTATGATGATTGGCCGCTGGACGGCTTCGATTCCCAACTTCGACCTGAGCCTGACCACCAAGCGGATTCTGATGTTTGTGGTGCCGTTTGTGGCTTTTGGAATTGTACTCGGCGTAACCGCCATCAGCGGCTCCGACATCAGCGTCATGTATCCCTACGCGATCTGTGTTCTGGTGGTAATCGGCGCATTTTTTGCCAGCGACGAAAAGCCCGTTCGTACCCTGCTGATCTTTACCGGCCTGGGTGGTTTGGCCATGCTTATTGGCTTGCTCACCACGGGCGACGTAGCCCTCTACGCCTTCATTAGCGGGGGTCTGTTCTGCTCGGTGCTGTGGCCCAGCATCTTCTCGTTGGGCACGGCAGGTTTGGGCAAATACACCAATCAGGGTTCGGCTTACCTTATCATGATGATTCTCGGTGGGGCTATTATTCCGGTTATTCAAGGAAAAGTGGCCGACACCATCGGTATCCACAACTCATACGCAGTGGCCCTGCTTTGCTTCGGGTATCTATTCTTCTTCGGGTTCCGGGTATCGCAGGTACTCCGTAAGCAAGGCATCGACTTTGATCAGGCCGTAAAACCGGCTAAAGGCGGTCACTAAGACCTACTTTCGACAAAGCTAAACGGGGCTGGCAGCGGAATGTAAACCGACGCCAGCCCCGTTTTTAGTGTGTAGTTTATGGTTTACCCGAAATTGTCCGTCAAAATCCCACCTTTCCTCGGTCGGTACGTTCGCCGGATACGGTCTGGGTTTCGAGGTTGAAAATATCGGCCAGTGTCATAGGCTGGCCGGTACGGTAGTCATGGCCCAAGTGAGCCAGCAAGCGGTTGGCTTTGTCTTCGGAAAGTTTTCCAAAAGCATAGTCGACCATCAAACGGCCTTTCCGCAACAGGGCTTTATCGAGCAGGCTTTTACTGGCGTTGAACGTTGCAATTACCTGGATGTGCATACAGTCGGCCAGCAATCCATCCGTCAGGTTCAGAATATTGGATACGCTATTGGTATCGCCCCCGGCCTCGCGCGATTGCAGAATCCGCTCGGCATCTTCGATAATAAGTACCGATTCGCGGTGGTCCAGCAAAAAGGGAATAAACTCGGGCGATGTGAGGAAGTTGGTCATGTAAGGCGGCAAAATGAGCATGTCCTTCTTGACCAACGAACTGAGCAGTTTTATGTACGTTGTTTTGCCAGTGCCCGGCTCGCCATGCAGCAGCACCAGCCCCTTCGATTTAGGCAGTTGCAGCAGATTAAGCAGCCGGTCGTGAACGGGGGCAAAATCGTCGTTATAGTGCAGATTTACGTCGATGTCCGGCGGCACTATATCGACACGTTCGGTGTGTAGCCCACCAAGCCCGCTTTGAATGAGGTATATGTGGGTCTGATTCTCCTCGTGCTCGTACTTAAAGCTGTACGCCCCATCGAGCAGGGCTCGCATGGTTTGTTCATCACGGTACAAACCCTGCATCCGGCAAAATCGGTCGCCCAGAAACTCCAGCTTCAGCAACACCCCATTTTCATGCTGGAATATTTGCTCAGCCACCTGCCACCCGTGTTCGTTGAGCCGCATCGACGCGTTGATCGGTGCAAACTGCCGCTCCAGCAACAACCATTCGCGCAGGGCAGGCCGAAAATCATCACTGAAATAGATATAATTCGGGTACCCCCCAAACGTCTGCACAAAGTACGGCGCAATGGGAAACTCGCGTTCTAAGTCGTTCGGGATATACAAATTATGAATCGTAGCGGGTACGGGTGAGCTATCGTTCATCCAGTGAAGAGAGTGTTGCGCTTTCAACGGTTGACAGGCGTTGGGGCCATTAGACAGCCATCGTGACCCTTACGGACCCACGACGGTCTACAAAGTTAAAATGTAAATCCTTCCAGATTGGGCGTGTACCGAAACAGTAGCTCAACCACGCCCCGTTGAAACGTATTGACCGGGGCTTCGGGCGTTTGGGTATTGTACGTAATGCCGAGCCGGATCGGGTTGGTGAGCTGGTATTCGCCCGAAATTTGCAGATAACTAAGCGGTGTAAAGCCGAGGCTGTTGCGCCGGTACGACAACCCCACCCCTACCTTCTCCCGGTACCAGGCTTTGGCATTGAAATCGGTGCCAAGTGGGCGGCCCTGCGCCTGTGTGACCAGCACCGAGGGGTACAACAACAAGTCTTCGACCGGTTCGAGCTTTGTACCCAGTTGGACAAACAGGGGGCGCGCTGACTTGAACAGAGTTCGGCCCGCCAATTGGTATTCTTTGGCGATAAACTCCGGCATAGAGACCCCACCAAAAAACGTGTCCGACTGGTAATACACCCCAAACCCGACGCTCGGGAACGCTTTATTGACTACGGTGAGCAAATCACCTACAGGCAAAAAACTAACCCCACCCGTAGCCCCAACTGATAGGCTGGCGTCGTTGGGCAGGTTCATCCAGTAAGCCGCACTGGCGTAGATTCCGGTGGTGCTGAACGTGCTCATCCGGTCGTTGAGGGCTTGCAGCCCCAAGCCAATTTTAGCATCGGCCACAGCCCCGTCAATTGCCAAGCTTTGGGTCACGGGCGATGCGCCACCGCCCCGAAAACCCTGCCCCTGCGCCAGATTAAACATCTTCCGGCGAAACATGGCCGTCAGGTGCATGGTTTCGCGGTTGCCGGCATAAGCCGGGTTAATCGCCATCGGATTGAACTGATATTGATAATATAGAACTTCTTTCTGGGCTTTAGCGGGCACGGCCAAAGTACACCCAAGCAAAAGCAGAAACGCAATACGTTGGTAAACGGAAGCCATAGTTGAGGGATGAAACGTCCTGAAAATTCGCCTATACCGGCCAACTTTCCTATTCCTACCGGCAGATTATTCACAAAAACAGCGTGCGTACTGACAGGCTACCGGCCGAAATACAGCGCCCTGACGGGCTACAGATTTGAAACCGAAAGCAAATCAATACGCACGCAACGAGTTTACTTTTTCGCTCCTTCGCTAAACGACAGAATCTTAATTTCTGTCCGACGGTTCTGCTGATGATCCTCTTCAGGGCAGTTTACGCCGTCTTTACACTTGTTTACGAGCAGGCTTTCGCCGTACCCTTTGGCCACCAGTCGGGTTGGCTTAATACCTTTCGACTTCAAATACGCCACGGCCGCTTTAGCCCGGTTGCTCGACAGTGTTTTGTTGTACTGCGCACTCGACCGGCTATCGGTATGCGAGCGCATTTCGATGGTCATGGAAGGGTACTTTTTCATCAACTCAACCAGCTTGTCGAGTTCAGCAGCCGCATCGTTGCGGATGTTAAACTTGTTTAGGTCGTAGTAGATGTTTTCTACCTTGATAACATCGCCTTTCTTAAACATCACCAGATCCGTTGAGCCAACGCCCTCTTTAGTAATCTTGCTGCCCATCGTACCCATGTTGTCCTTCATGGCTTCCAGGGTGTAGTCGCAACCAGCTTTAGTCTCAAAGCTATATGAGCCATCTTCGCCCGTGATTACCTCCTGCGTGGTACCGTCACATTCGTTGCGCAGCACTACTTTCACACCCGCAATGGGCTTCTTGTCTAATTGGGTCGTTACGCGGCCCCGCAGGGTATTTTTGGTCACCACCGGTTCGGCGGGTACAGGCTTAGCGAGCGGAATCTCGAGCCGCGTTGGTTGATCGTCCTGTAATGAGTGGCTTGAGAAACCAATTTTATTGTCCTGATACCCTTCGCTGCTGGCCAGGAACCGAAACTCATTGTCGGGGTCGAGACAAATCCGTACGTTTCCTTCGGCATCTGTTTTCAACTCACGTTTATCACTTGTGTTATCGGCGTCTTCAACCGCCAGTGAGGCATTTGCCAACGGGGCCTTGGACTGCGCATCGACAACTACAACCACCAACTCACGACAGGGAAAGGCGGAGCCCTCGCGCCGGAAACGGTAAATATCATCGTCGGCACCCCCATTTCGGCGGTTGCTGCTGAAGTAGCCTAATTTGCGCTCACCATCCGTCACAAGCCCGAAATCGTCTTTATTCGAGTTGATCGGCTCGCCCATGTTGATAACCGTTTTAGCTTTCAGGCCATCATTCGACATCGGCGCGAAGAAAATATCCAGGTCGGCCAGACCGGCGTGCCCGTCTGACGAGAAGTACAGACTGCCTTTCTCGTCCACAAACGGGAACAGTTCATTCCCTTTGGTGTTCACTTCGGGGCCCAGGTTAACGGGTTTGCCCCAGCGGTCTTTCTCCCAACGCGACACGTAGATGTCGGTTCCACCAAATCCGCCGGGCATATCCGACGCGAAATAGAGCATCTGATCGGGCTCTCCGTTGGTGCCGGGTCCCAGCGAGGGATGGCCCGTTGAGTATTCGTTACTGTTTAACTCTAATTCTTTGGCATCGCCCCATACGCCATTCTTCTGCTCGGCAGCGTACAGTTTGAGTTTGTTGATACCATCCGACGATTCACGGTATTTGCCGTCCGTATAGTTGTTGCGGGTAAAAATCACACGCGAGCCATCCTTACTGAACGTAGCCGGCCCCTCGTGGTATTTGGTATTGAGCGATTGACTAAACCGCGCCGACTCGGTAATGGGCTTATCTTCATACCCCAGCCCCTCGCTCACATTGATACCACCGAAGTGTCCGACCGTTCGCGAATCGTTTGACGTGGGGGGCGTGTACTCGTCGCGGCCCAGTGCCCTTGCGCCCTTGTTTGTCCGTGCGGTTTGGGCTGATTCTTTCGTTCCGCCCACACTGGCTGTTTTCACTGCCTTTACGCTTTTCCGCTCCGGCATGTAGTATAAATCCAGAAAAGGCGTTTCGTTCCAGCTGAAAACCCGCTTCATTAGCTTGTTATCATTCCCCTGCGATGACACAAACACAAAGCCATCTTTGTAGAGCATGGGACTAAACTCCGCCTTGTTCGTATTGATGTTGAGAAACTCAACCTTGTAGCTACCCGCATTTCGCGACAGTACAGTAACGTCGCGGTAAAGTTTTGAGAAGGTAGGTCCGCGCGAGTCGTCTTTCTGGACAGCATTGTATTTCTCATAGGCTTCCTGAGCCTCACGATACTTACCATTGCTGGCCAGAGCCTGCGCATAGTACAGATAGCACTGTGCATACTCGGTGGGTAATTCGCCATCGGCGATCAGCTCCCGATACACACGCTCGGCCGACTGCGTATCGCGCACCTGCCGGTAGCTGTAGGCCAGCTTGGCGCGGGCCGCGCGTACGTCGGCTTTCGATACGACTGTGTTGGTTTGCAGGGCCTGCTCATACAGATCAGCCGCTTTGGAATACGCCAGCATATCGAACTGGCGGTCGGCTTGTTTGACAATTGACTGCGACATAGCCGGGGTAGCCAGCAGTCCCAGCCACAGCCAGAGGGCGTGTTTAGAGGTACGTAACATACACTTTAGGTGTTGGGAGTCGGTATACCGAACCGTCGGGCAACAAAAAAGGTATATTCTCAACAGTGCCTTTGGGGCATCTATGAAGAATATACCTCTGATTAAGCAAAAACAACGCCAAAATCAGCTGTTGTACGTTTCTTATAAAACGAATGGGGCTTCCGTTACCAGAAGCCCCATTCGAAGTAAAAACTGTTAGAAGTAGCGCGGAGTCAGAATCTTGCTCTTACCGAAACCAAATTCGTAGCGGAGCATCAATTCGTGCGAGCTTGGGGCGACCTGACCCAGGCGGCTCACCGTGCGGTCGTACGCGTAACCTAACCGGAACTGATCGCTCATTTGCAGCTCAACCATACCGACAACGGCATCGTTGGTGTAATCTGTGAACGAATAGAACTGGTTTTTACGGAGCGATACACCCAGTGCCACGCGGTCGTTGATCCAGAGGTTTACGTTACCGTCGAAACCCAGCGGAGCGCCCTCAGCGTACTTCACCAGCATCGATGGCTTCAGCTTGAGCACCTGGCTCAGCCCCACCACGAAACCGGCCGCTGCGTAGGCGTGCCGACGGACAACCGCCCGGTTGATACCCGAATCATAGTCGCTCAGGCGGTTTTTGATCAGGCGCGGCACCGAAACGCTCAGGTACGAGCGGTCGTTGCTGAGGTAGATCCCCGTACCGAAGTTAGGCAGCATCTTGTTGATGTTCTGCGCAAACGCCGGGTCGGCCGACACACCCGCCGGTACCAGCTGCACCTCAGTGAGCCGGGCGGTCAGGTTGGTAACGCCCCCTTGCAGGCCCAGGGCCAGCGTAGTCCGGTTTCCCATCTTGATCCGGAAGGCGTATGAAGCCATCGCCCCCGTTTCGTTGAAGAGACCGATTCGGTCGTTATACACCTGCAAACCAACGCCAACCCGTTCGCGGTTCAGGGGCATATCGATCGTGAAGGTTCCGGTTTGCGGTGCCCCTTCCAGACCAACCCACTGGCTACGGTACAGTGCCGTTGCGCTCAGAACATCGCGGCTCCCCGCATACGCTGGGTTCAACGCCAGCATGTTAAACATGTACTGGGAGAACTGCTTGTCCTGCTGCGCCCAGGCCCGGCTGCCGCCGGCCCAGGAGGCCAGCAGCAGCACGACTGCCCAAAGTTTAGTTGAAAACTTGTTAGACATCGGTATTAGCGGTTAATCGTCATGTAACGTACGTAAGTCCGGCCGTTCTCGAGTTTCACACGGTAGAAGTACGTGCCATCTGGCAAACCGGTGTTTCCACCCGTACGGATTCCTGTGTTCGACGTACCATCCCAATCGTTTTTGTAGTCGTCATTCTTGTAGACTACGTGGCCCCAGCGGTTGAACACTTCGAGTGATACCGTCTGGTTCTGCGCGCCCCGGATCACGAACACGTCGTTGATGTTATCACCGTTCGGCGAGAAGCCTTCTGGGATAAAGATCGCCGAGTCGGTTACACGGAGTGAGAGCGGAGTAGCCTCGCCTTCCATCGAGTCGGTCGGGTTCCGATTACCGTTGACGTCAGGGTTGAGGCCATTCGTCGAGATATCCGTTACCGTCATCGTGTTCGAGAGTGCGCTGGCGTAAGCCGTGTTGAGGAACGTAGTGGTCAAACCATTCGACCGCACATTCACCACAAACCGCAGGGTATCCGTCCGACCGGCACCGAGGGTGCTGCTTTCCGGAAGTACCAGGCGCACATCCGAATCACCGTTGAACGCTGGGTTCGGCTTGAGTCCACTTGTTGCTGATACAATTGGCGTGCCAATTACTCTAAACGAAGCGCCGGTTTGCTCATTAAATACTTTAGAGAGCGTATCGGTGATCGTCACGTTCGTCAGCGTTACGGTACCGAAGTTTCTCACAACGGCTTCGTACACCACATCGTAGCTACCATCTTCCTTCAGCAGGGTGTCTTTCACAGCGAGGGCGATACCGATAAACGAGCGGTTCGGTACGCTGTTCAGGATCACCGGCGTCGGCGTATTGCTGGTGCGTGGATCGAGCGTGTTCATCGGATCGGGGTTTGCACCGGCCGTCGATGTATCAGCTACCATCTCACCAGCCTGCGTACGGGCTGTAGCCACCGCTGAGTTGTAGAACGTCAGCGAGTCAGCATTCTTCACGTTCACCCGGACTACAAAGTTCAGGCTGCGGCTAGTGCCCTTGGGCAGTGTGCTCAGGGTATCAACCAGCATCTTCGTCATCAGACCCTGACCGGTGTAGAGCGAGTCTACGGCCAGTCCAGCGTCGGCCGTTGGCCGAATCCGGTTGCTCAGGATCAGAGCGCCCCGGTTGAAGGTGTTCGCGAGGTTATCAACTACCTGTACTTTGGTCAGGTCTGCCGTACCAAGGTTCGACAGCTTGATGGTGTACGGCACATCGAATACGCCCTCTTCAACCATTACCGGCGTACCTACCGACTTAGCCACACCCAGGAGGGCGTCGGGCAGATCGAAGCGTACCGGCGTTTTGAGTTCGCCAGCCGGAGCCGGGTTCACACCGTTGTTCGAGAGGTCAGTTACCGTCAGGGTCGTGCTGGCTATGGTAGCCGAGCCAATCACCTGTGAGTAGAACGGACCATTATTGCCATTCGGCGTGACGTTGATCGTGATCATCACCGAATCCATTTCGCCTACCGCCAGCTTGCTGTCGGGGAGAATCAGATTCACGTTGGTGCTACCGTTGAAGCCTGTGTTGGCGAGCAGGTTGCTGCCGGAGCGGGTAGTTGGACCACTCACCACAGAGAATGTTGCCGGAGCAAACGACTTAGCCAGGCTATCGGTGAGCGAAACGTTCACGAGTTCTTTCTCGCCGAAGTTCTTCACCGTTACCTTGTACGTCACGTTGTACGAGTTGTCGGGCTGCTTCACTGTCGATACCGCGGCCAGGGCTACACCAATCGGTGTAACAGGCGTGGTTGGCAGGTTCTGCAACGTGAACACCGTCGCACTGGCGTTGTTGTTCGGGTTGCCGTCTCCATCCGGATCAGCGTCCGCACCGTCAACCGAAGCATCTTCCGTAATCATTCCGTTGGCCATTGCCGAAGCCATTGCCGTGTTCGAGAACGTACGGTTCGAGTTGTTCGGATCGATCTTCACCTTCGCACTCACGAAGAAGTAGGTCGTTGCCGATGCTTTCAGAGTGCCTTTACCGTCGAACACTTTCGAGTCACCCGTGCGGAAGGCCGGGTTAAACGTCAGGTTGAAGTTGTTAGCATCTGTAGTCGCTACGGATACATCCTGGATCGTGTGCGTTCCGAAGACCGCTTTCAGATCATCCGTCACCTGTACATTGGTCAGGTCCGAATCACCGTAGTTGCGCAGGCGGAACGCGTACTCTACTTCGAAAGTACTATCGGTCAGCATTTTCTGGCTCACCAGCGATTTCGCCAGACCAATCATACCCGGACGAACGGCTGAGGTATCGGCTACCGTCGCGCTCGACTTGTTGTTGGCCAAGTTCGGATCGGTCTGATCTGCGTAGGTGATCTCAGCCGTGTTCACGATAGCCCCTTTCTGCGTAGCCCGTGCCTGGATGGTGAGGGTCTGCGTAGCGTTGGCCGCCAGCACACCGTACCACTTCGTTACGGCACCATTGCTTACGTTGTAGTCGCCTGGCAGCAGCTCCAGACCTGTCGGAATTACGTCACGTACTGTAACGTTGGTTGCCGCTTTAGGTCCTTTGTTTTCTACCGTGATCGTGTACGTTACTACCTCACCCCGGTTCAGTGCCGACTTGCTGGCCACTTTCGTGATCGCGAGGTCAGCCCGGTTGGTATCAGCAGCGCAGTTGAACGTCTTCACTTCGATAGCGGCTGGGGCACTTACGCAACCAGCAGCGTTCGTCTTGAATGCGTAGTAGGTACCATCGGTAACGGCATCGGGACGCATTACCAGACCAGAGGTTACAAGCGGGCCGGTCCGGAAGGCGTAGCTTACACCCGCGGTTGCCGTTTCGCTCAGCGCCGTAGTCAGGTCGACCGTCGTAGCCGGGCAGATGTTACGCTTGTTGGTAACCAGCGGAGCAGGCAGTTGCGTGCCTACCGTTACGGATACCGACTCCGACATCAGCGAGCTACAGCCAGCCGCGTCGAACACCTGCACACTGTACACACCGCTTTGTTTTACAACAATGCGGTTGGTCGTGGCCTTGTTGCTCCAGAGGTAGCTGCTGCCGGCCGAAGCCTGCAGCACTACCGAGTCACCGTAGCAGAGGTTCGTAGAGCCCAGCACCGCGATGGTCGGAACCTCTTTCACCCCTTCAATCGTCAGCACCATGGCGTCGGTGGCGGGCACACAGGTAGAGTTACCTGTGCGCACCGTCATCGTCAGCGTTACCTTACCCGCCTGTACATCGGCCAGTGACGGCGTGTACGTGGGGGCTGCGGAGAACGGATCGCTAAACTTACCAGTACCATTGCTGGTCCACTGGATAGCGATACCGTTTCCGGTTGCTTTACCATTCAGTTTGTACGTCTTAGCCGCACAAATCTTATCGTCACGACCCGCGTCGGCAGTCAGCGGATTCTCAGCGCATGGGATCTGCTGGCCTTCGCAAGCTACGATACCCACGTTGATCACTGAGCCGAGGCTGTAGCAGCCCGCAGTCGTTTTCTCAAATGCGTAGTAGACACCTGACGTGCTCACCGCACCTGGGTTGGCTACGCGAGTAGCCGCGCTCGGTGTTGCGCTGGTGTAGAATTCGAACACACCACCTTGAGTTGATGCAGTCGAAACAACACCCTGAGCCAGATTCACCGAAGTGAACGGACACGCGTTGGTCAGATCCTTCGTGGTCGGCGGTACTACTTTGCCACCTACTGAGATCGTCACTGGGTTCGAAGCTGCGCTCTTACAGTTGTTCGAGGTGCAGCACTGAGCCGTGTAAACCACGTTGCGTGCCGGTGTTACCGTGATCGAGTTGCCAACCTGCTCGTTTGACCAGATCGCGTAGGCACCAGCCGGGCAACCCGTTGCTACCAGTGTGATTGGTGAGCCGAAGCAGATCGATGCGCTCGTTACCGTCGTCGTACCCGAAGTCTGGATGCTGATCGTCGGTGCGTTTGGTCCACCTACCGTGATGGTGCATGACGGAGACCAGTCGCTTACGCAGGCACCCCGGATACACTTCACGCGGTACACATGGTCGGTTGCTGTCGGTGTTACCACGATTGAGGCACCCTTCATACCATTCGACCACTCGTACTGACCACCGGTGCAACCCGTTGCTTCGAGCGTTGTTTGCTCACCGGCGCAGATGACCGGCTTGTTGCAGGTTACAACTGGCGGCTGTGGCACAACCACTTCCGTATCGAAGCTATGCGACTCCTTGCTTGTGCAACCGTTGATCGTGCAGGTAGCCATGAGCCATACTGTCTGAACAACTGGTGCAACAACGATGGTCTGACCTGTCATACCGTTCGACCAGGTAACCGTACCGTTTTCGCAACCGCTGGCCGTGTAGGTCACCGAAGCACCCGCACATACCGTTGTCGACGAACCGTTGATTACCGGCGGAGCTACCACTTGTACAGCAACCGGAGCACCGGCCGCATCGAGCGATGCGCAGATACGGTTCTGAGCAATCAGGCTCAGTACTTCAGCTGCCTTCGTCACACCCGGCCGTACAACCGACAGATCGAGGAAGTTAGGCGTACCTGAAGTTGCGTTGTACACCAGGGTGTGTACGCGGTAGTTGGCGTTTTCAGAAGCCACTGTGAAGCTTGGCGTTGGGCTCGTAGCCTGGATAACCAGATCCGTGCCTTTCGTCAGAACATACAGGGTTGAATAACCAGCCGGTACCACCTGATTACCGTTCGGCGTAGCAGCTACTACTACCGAGTTAGCCGTTCCGGCACATACCGTACCCGACTGAGCAGTAAGCGTACCTGCCGATGCTGCGCAAGTCTGGCTCGTTACGATCGTGATCGTGTTCGACGGATCGCTCAGACACTGACGGTACTTGCAGAAGGCCTGGTAGCTCTGCGTACCCGATGCTGATACGACGATCGACGTTGTCGTTGCGTTGTTCGACCACAGTACAGAGCCGGCCGGGCAAGATGCCGTCAGCGTTACGCTCGTGCCGGGCTGAACCGCCGTAGCAGATGCCGTAATCGTCGGTGCCGTCGGTTTCACTACCGTGATCGAGTACACTGGCGAGCTGGCGCTTACGCAGGCTCCGTTCTGGCAAGTTACTGAGTAACCCGTGGTTACCGTTGGGCTCACCGTGATGCTGGTTGTGGTTTGACCCGTGCTCCAGCGTGGTGTGCCTGCGCAATTCACTACTTCCAGTATCACCGACTCACCTGGGCAGATCACTGACTCGCTGCATACCACCGTCGGGGTTGGCATCGGCGTGATCGTGACGCGGATGGTGTTCGAGCGTGGCGTACCACAAGCCGAACCTTCGCGGCATACTGCATAGAATTCATTCATTTGAGCCATTGGCGTCACCGAGATGATGTTGCCGATCTGACCCGTTGACCAAACTACCGTACCGCTGGTGCAGCCCGTAGCCGTCAGAGAGATAGGCTCATTACCACAAGTGGTCGTCTTCGAAGCGGCAATGGTCGGCGGAGTACCGTTGTTGGTGTTCACCGTTACCATTTCACCGTTCGAGCTGGCGCTGCGGCACGTACCGATCTGGCAAGATGCCGAGTAGGTCGTGGTCGTGGTTGGCATCACTACGATGCTTGAACCTGTAGCGCCATTGCTCCAGACAATCGTACCAGCGGCACATCCATCGGCTACGAGCGTTACGCTCTCACCTGAGCAGATGATTGGCTTGCTTGGGCGACGAACAATCGGAGCCGTTGGGTTCACGATCTGGATCGTGGCCGGTGCCGAAGGCTCGCTCAGACACTCGCGTACTTTGCAGACGGCGAAGTAGCTGATGTTCGTTGTCGGGTTCACCACGATGCTGTTGCCCGTGCGCTGGTTGCTCCACTGGATAGTTCCGTTGGCACAACCTGAAGCGGTCAGCGTTACGCTGCCACCGGCGCAGACTGATGCACTTGATAACGTTACCGTTGGTACGGCTGGTGCAACAATCTGGATCGTGTAGTTATCCGACTTCGGACTGCGGCAAGCACCGTTGGTGCAGGTTACGAAGTAGGTGTTGTTACCTACCGTCGGCTGTACCGTGATTGACGCTCCGGTCTGACCCGTGCTCCAGAGTGGCGTACCGAGGCAGTTCTGTACCGTCAGCTCGAGCGATTCGCCTGGGCAAACCACTGATGTGCTGCAGATAACCGTTGGCTTCGGCAGGTCGCCACCCAGTTCGATTACTTTCTGTGCTTCTGGGCTGAGGCAGTTAGCGATGCGGCAGTTAGCCGTGATCGTAGTCCGCTCGTTGATGACCGTTGAGATCACTGAGCCCGTTGCTCCTGTACTCCACAGTACGGTACCACCTTCGCAGCCTACGGCCGTCAGGCTAACTGTACCACCGGCACATACGGTACCTGCGCTGGCCAGAATCGTCGGTGCAGTTGGGTTGTTCACCGTCACTGTGAGCGGATTCGAAGCCGAGCTGCGGCAGCTACCTACTACGCAGGTTGCGGTGTAGGTCGTCGTAGTGGTCGGGCGTACCGTGATCGATGCTCCGGTCTGACCGTTCGACCAGATCACGTTTCCGCTGCACTGGTTCGCGATGAGCGTTGTAGCCTCACCCACACAGATTTGCGTCAGAGCGCAGACAATGTGCGGTGGCTGTACGTTGCACTGGATAACCGGGATGGTTACCGTTGCCGTGTTGTTTTGCAGTTTGGTCTGATCGTCGTTCGTACCGGTGATAACCGCCGTGGCCGAGATTGGGCCCGAGCCAGTGATTACTACTTCAACGAACAGGTTGCGGCACTCGCCAACAGCCATGTTTCCAATCGACCATGAGCCCGTTGCTGGATTATAGGTACCTACCGATGGGCTGGCGCTTACGTACGATACGGAGGTCGGCAGCGGGAAGTTCACCACTGCGTTCTGACCCGTTACCGGTCCGTTGTTGCAAGCCGTCACGACGTACGTTACCGTCTGGCCCACGCTGTATGAACCACCTGGCGTCAGCGTTGCCGACACAGCCAGATCAGCCTTGCACTGACCTACTACTACGGTCAGGGCAGTACGGGTTCCGCTTACGCAACCTTCTTCGGTTACAGCTTCAGCATAGTATACCGACGTTGCCGTTGGCGTGATCGTCAGTTTACCCGCGCTGGCCGTCTGACCCAGGAAGTTATTCTGAGCGTCGTACCAGTTGATACGGGCGCCCTGTGCCGAGAAGCCGATCAGCTTCGTGCTTTGTCCCTGGCAAACCAGCGTGTCGTCGCAGGCAACGCCAACCGGTGCATCCGGCCGCTCGTTGATGTCGATTACGATGTTGGTTGAAGCCGGCAGACAAACTCCTGCTCCGTCTGGATCGTTCGTCCGGGCTGAGATAGTCACCAGACCGTTGTCAGCATCCATTGCCGACGGGGTGTAGGTGGCGCTCAGACCAGCCGTTACCAGCGTACCCGATCCAGTGGTTGTCCAGCTTACGCTGCTGGCACCGCCACCGATCGTTGCGATCAGAACCACTTTCTCACCTTCACAGATTGAGCGACCCGGTCCGAGAGCGATGGTCGGCGGGTTCGGGCATTCGCACGATACGCCTTCAACCGTCAGGATTGATGGGTTGCTGTAGCATCCGTTCAGTGACCGCTCGAACAGGTAGTACTTGCCTGGGCCTACGGCGGTCAGGTTCGTTACCAGTGTCGAGGTCATCGGATCAATACCCGTGCGCCATTCGAATACATTCGTACCCGTTGTGGTGCTTGAGTATACCTTCGTCAGGTTCACCGTACCACCGCTGGTACATACCGTGAGCCGCTCTGGGCAGGTCGGGGTCGGTGGTTTGCGCGTTACCTCGATGGCAAACGGTGTGCGTGCTGTTGGGCAGGCCGTGTTGGTCGTGCTCACGATTTCAGCATAGTACACAGTCGTTGTCGTTGGGCTCACCGTAAACGATGCGCCGTTGGCAACTGTGCCGAGGAGGCCATTTGAGCCATTTGGCGTCAGGTACCAGTTGATACCTGCAGCACCTGGAGACGAAGCGGTCAGCGTAACCACACCGCCTTCGCAGATGGTGGTGCTGCTTGCTACAACTACGGGTGCAATTGGCGTACTTGGGCAAGCTGGGATCAGACCGGCGTCAACCGTGTTGTTCACCTGACCGGCGGTCAAGCTAATCACACCCGTTGCACCCAGTTGACCTGTCAGACTGCTCACGTTCGAGTCTGTGGCGGTGTTCGTACCGGCCAATGGAGCCGTAAACGTTGAACCAACCGGAGCCGTGAAGACCACATAGTAGTTACCCGGCATCAGACCCGTGAAGCTATAGAGACCCGAAACATTGGTTGAGGTCGTTGCTACAGGGTTGGGGTTACCTGGTTGATAGAGCGTCACAACAACGTTCGGCACACCCGGCTCGCCCGGATCCTGCTGACCATTGCCATTCGTATCACTCCACACAAAGTCACCCAACGAAGCTGGCAGCGGAGTCAGACCGGCGTCAACCGTGTTGTTCACCTGACCGGCAGTCAAGCTAATCACACCCGTTGAGCCCAGCAGACCCGTCGTGCTGGCTACGTCACTATCCGTTGCATCAGAACCCGTATTCGGGGTTGCAAATGTTAATCCTTGCGGAGCCGTGAAGACCACGTAGTAGTCGCCCGGCGTCAGGCCCGTGAAGCTGTATGCACCCGTGGCCGTCGTGGTGGCACTGCCGACTGGCGTCGAGGTACCTGGCTGGTAGAGTGTTACTACAACACCCTGTACGCCCGGTTCGCCCGGATCCTGAACTCCGTTACGGTTTGTGTCTAACCATACAAAGTCACCCAACGAAGCGGGCAGCGGAATGATACCCGCGTCTACCGTCAGGTTCTGCTCACCCGCGCTCAGACTGTATACGCCCGTCGAACCGCTCTGACCCGTGAAGCTCTGCGCATCACTGTCCGTTACGTCTGAACCCACGTTCGCCGTCGTGAAAGTGAATCCACCCGGAGCCGTGAAGACCACGTAGTAATCACCCGCATCCAGGTTGGTGAACAGATACGTGCCCGAGGCCGAGGTCACCTGCGTCGCCAGCGGAGCTGCACTCAGGCTGCTGTAAAGCGTCACCGTTACGTTCGATACGCCCGTCTCGGTGGGGTCCTGCTGACCATTCTTGTTGGCGTCAAACCACACGTAGTTACCCAACGAAGCCTTCAGCGGAATCAAACCCGCGTCGATGGTCGGGTTGTTCTCCCCTGCCGTCAGGCTGACGATACCCGTCGAGCCCAGCAGACCCGTCATACTGGCCACATCACTGTCGGTCAGATCCGAGCCCGTGTTGGCCGTTGTAAAGGTGGTGCCCTGCGGAGCCGTGAAGACTACGTAGTAGCTACCCGCCGTCAAGCCCGTGAAGCTGTAGAAACCAGACGTATTGGTCGTCGTACTACCTACTGGCGTACCCGTTGCGGTGAAGAGCTGTACCGCTACATTAGGTACACCTGTCTCACCCGCATCCTGCTGGCCGTTGCCGTTGCTGTCGATCCAGACGTAGTCGCCCAGCGAAGCCAGCAGCGGTACCAGACCGGCGTCAACCGTCGGGTTGTTCTCACCAGCGGTCAAACTAATTACACCAGTCGAACCTAACAAACCGGTCGTACTGGCAACATCACTGTCTGTTGCATCCGAGCCTGTATTTGGCGTCGTGAACGTAGAACCCTGTGGAGCCGTGAAGACCACGTAGTAGTCGCCCGGCGTCAGGCCCGTGAAGCTGTATGCACCCGTGGCCGTCGTGGTGGCACTGCCGACTGGCGTCGAGGTACCTGGCTGATAGAGTGTTACTACAACACCCTGTACGCCCGGTTCACCCGGATCCTGCTGGCCGTTGCCATTCGTATCACTCCATACAAAGTCACCCAATGAGGCTGGCAGCGGAATGATACCCGCGTCTACCGTCAGGTTCTGCTCACCCGCGCTCAGGCTGTACACACCCGTCGAGCCGCTCTGACCCGTGAAGCTCTGCGCATCACTGTCGGTCACATCAGACCCTACATTCGCCGTCGTGAAGGTGAATCCACCCGGAGCCGTGAAGACCACGTAGTAGTCACCCGCATCCAGGTTGGTGAACAGATACGTGCCCGAAGCCGAGGTCACCTGCGTCGCCAGCGGAGCTGCGCTCAGGCTGCTGTACAAGGTCACCGTTACGTTCGAGACGCCCGTCTCGGTGGGGTCCTGCTGACCATTCTTGTTGGCATCAAACCACACGTAGTTGCCCAACGAAGCCTTCAGCGGAATCAGACCCGCGTCGATGGTCGGGTTGTTCTCCCCTGCCGTCAGGCTCACGATACCCGTCGAGCCCAGCAGACCCGTCATACTGGCCACATCACTGTCGGTCAGATCCGAGCCCGTGTTGGCCGTCGTAAAGGTGGTGCCCTGCGGTGCCGTGAAGACGACGTAGTAGCTACCTGCCGTCAGACCCGTGAAGCTGTAAAGACCAGATGTGTTGGTGGTCGTGCTGGCAACCGGTGTGCCGGCGGCCGTGAAGAGCTGCACCGTTACATTAGGTACACCTGTCTCACCCGCATCCTGCTGGCCGTTGCCGTTGCTGTCAATCCAGACGTAGTCGCCCAGCGAAGCCAGCAGCGGTACCAGACCGGCGTCAACCGTATTATTCACCTGACCAGCGGTCAAGCTCACGATACCCGTTGACCCTAACAGACCCGTCGTGCTGGCAACATCGCTATCCGTCAGATCCGAGCCTGTATTTGGCGTCGTGAACGTAGAACCCTGTGGAGCCGTAAAGACCACGTAGTAGTCACCCGGCGTCAGGCCCGTGAAGCTGTATGCACCCGTGGCCGTCGTGGTGGCACTGCCGACTGGCGTCGAGGTGCCTGGCTGATAGAGTGTTACTACAACACCCTGTACGCCCGGCTCACCCGGATCCTGCTGGCCGTTGCCATTCGTATCACTCCATACAAAGTCACCCAACGAAGCGGGCAGCGGAATGATACCCGCATCTACCGTCAGGTTCTGCTCACCCGCGCTCAGACTGTACACACCCGTCGAACCGCTCTGACCCGTGAAGCTCTGCGCATCACTGTCCGTTACGTCTGAACCCACGTTCGCCGTCGTGAAGGTGAACCCGCCCGGGGCCGTGAAGACCACGTAGTAATCACCCGCATCCAGGTTGGTGAACAGATACGTGCCCGAGGCCGAGGTCACCTGCGTCGCCAGCGGAGCTGCACTCAGGCTGCTGTAAAGCGTCACCGTTACGTTCGATACGCCCGTCTCGGTGGGGTCCTGCTGACCATTCTTGTTGGCGTCAAACCACACGTAGTTACCCAACGAAGCCTTCAGCGGAATCAAACCCGCGTCGATGGTCGGGTTGTTCTCCCCTGCCGTCAGGCTGACGATACCCGTCGAGCCCAGCAGACCCGTCATACTGGCCACATCACTGTCGGTCAGATCCGAGCCCGTGTTGGCCGTTGTAAAGGTGGTGCCCTGCGGAGCCGTGAAGACTACGTAGTAGCTACCCGCCGTCAAGCCCGTGAAGCTGTAGAAACCAGACGTATTGGTCGTCGTACTACCTACTGGCGTACCCGTTGCGGTGAAGAGCTGTACCGCTACATTAGGTACACCTGTCTCACCCGCATCCTGCTGGCCGTTGCCGTTGCTGTCGATCCAGACGTAGTCGCCCAGCGAAGCCAGCAGCGGTACCAGACCGGCGTCAACCGTCGGGTTGTTCTCACCAGCGGTCAAACTAATTACACCAGTCGAACCTAACAAACCGGTCGTACTGGCAACATCACTGTCTGTTGCATCCGAGCCTGTATTTGGCGTCGTGAACGTAGAACCCTGTGGAGCCGTGAAGACCACGTAGTAGTCGCCCGGCGTCAGGCCCGTGAAGCTGTATGCACCCGTGGCCGTCGTGGTGGCACTGCCGACTGGCGTCGAGGTACCTGGCTGATAGAGTGTTACTACAACACCCTGTACGCCCGGTTCACCCGGATCCTGCTGGCCGTTGCCATTCGTATCACTCCATACAAAGTCACCCAATGAGGCTGGCAGCGGAATGATACCCGCGTCTACCGTCAGGTTCTGCTCACCCGCGCTCAGGCTGTACACACCCGTCGAGCCGCTCTGACCCGTGAAGCTCTGCGCATCACTGTCGGTCACATCAGACCCTACATTCGCCGTCGTGAAGGTGAATCCACCCGGAGCCGTGAAGACCACGTAGTAGTCACCCGCATCCAGGTTGGTGAACAGATACGTGCCCGAAGCCGAGGTCACCTGCGTCGCCAGCGGAGCTGCGCTCAGGCTGCTGTACAAGGTCACCGTTACGTTCGAGACGCCCGTCTCGGTGGGGTCCTGCTGACCATTCTTGTTGGCGTCAAACCACACGTAGTTACCCAACGAAGCCTTCAGCGGAATCAAACCCGCGTCGATGGTCGGGTTGTTCTCGCCCGCCGTCAGGCTGACGATACCCGTCGAGCCCAGCAGACCCGTCGTGCTGGCCACATCACTGTCGGTCAGGTCAGAGCCCGTGTTGGCTGTCGTAAAGGTGGTGCCCTGCGGGGCTGCGAAGACCACGTAGTAGTCTCCGGCGGTGAGGCCCGTGAAGCTGTAGAAACCAGACGTGTTAGTCGTCGTGCTGCCTACCGGTGTGGGGTTACCCGGCTGGTAGAGCGTCACAACCACATTGGCGACCGGCGGTTCAACACCGGCTGGGCCTTGCTGACCATCGCCGTTGCTGTCGATCCAGACGTAGTCGCCCAGCGAAGCCAGCAGCGGTACCAGACCCGCGTCAACCGTCGGGTTGTTTTGTCCAGCTACTAATGTATACGTACCAGTACGTCCAATCAGACCACTCAGGCTCTCGATATCGCTATCCAGATTGTCGGTGGTTGCATTAGAAGTCGTAAACGTTGTTCCTTGCGGAGCCGTGAATGTTACATAGTATTCACCGGCTGGCAAATTTGTAAAGGCATACAGACCCGATGCAGACGTTACCGTGGTTGAAACGACGGTTCCGCTAATCGCATCATATAATGTCACCTCTACACCAGGGTAGCCCGGCTCACCCGGATCCTGAACTCCGTTACGGTTTGTGTCTAACCATACAAAGTCACCCAATGAGGCTGGCAGCGGAATGATACCCGCGTCTACCGTCAGGTTCTGCTCGCCTGCGCTCAGGCTGTACACACCCGTCGAGCCGCTCTGACCCGTGAAGCTCTGCGCATCACTGTCGGTCACATCAGACCCTACGTTCGCCGTCGTGAAGGTAAATCCACCCGGAGCCGTGAAGACCACGTAGTAATCACCCGCATCCAGGTTGGTAAACAGATACGTGCCCGAAGCCGAGGTCACCTGCGTCGCCAGCGGAGCTGCGCTCAGGCTGCTGTACAAGGTCACCGTTACATTCGAGACGCCCGTCTCGGTGGGGTCCTGCTGACCATTCTTGTTGGCGTCAAACCACACATAGTTACCCAACGAAGCCTTCAGCGGGATCAGACCCGCGTCGATGGTCGGGTTGTTCTCCCCTGCTGTCAGGCTGACGATACCCGCCGAGCCCAGCAGACCCGTCGTGCTGGCCACATCGCTGTCGGTCAGATCCGAGCCCGTGTTGGCTGTCGTAAAGGTGGTGCCCTGCGGAGCCGTGAAGACTACGTAGTAGCTACCTGCAGTCAGACCCGTGAAGCTGTAAAGACCAGATGTGTTGGTGGTCGTGCTGGCAACCGGTGTGCCGGCGGCCGTGAAGAGCTGCACCGTTACATTAGGTACACCCGTCTCACCCGCATCCTGCTGGCCGTTGCCGTTGCTGTCGATCCAGACGTAGTCGCCCAGCGAAGCCAGCAGCGGTACCAGACCCGCGTCAATCGTCGGGTTGTTCTCACCAGCGGTCAAACTAATTACACCCGTCGAGCCTAACAGACCTGTCGTGCTGGCGATATCGCTATCGGTCAGGTCAGAGCCTGTGTTCGAGGTGGTGAAGGTCGTTCCTTGGGGAGCCGTAAAGACCACGTAGTAGTCACCCGGCGTCAGGCCTGTGAAGCTGTAAGCACCCGTGGCTGTCGTGGTGGCACTGCCGACTGGCGTCGAGGTGCCTGGCTGGTAGAGTGTTACTACAACACCCTGTACGCCCGGTTCACCCGGATCCTGTTGGCCGTTGCCATTCGTATCGCTCCACACAAAATCACCCAACGAAGCAGGAAGTGGCAACAAGCCGGCATCAACCGTCAGATTGCTCTCTCCACCTACGAGGGTGTACGTTTGTGTTCTTCCTATTAATACATCTGCGTCGCTATCAACAGCATCGGCCCCGGTTCCACTGATCGGTGAGGTCGAGTTAGCCGTCGTAAACGTAAAGTTCGCGGGGGGAGTAAACACTACGTAGTACTCACCCGGAACCAGATTAGCAAACAAGTACGAACCATTGGCATCGGTAACTGTAGTAGATACCGCGCTGGTGCTACCCGGCTGGAACAACTGAACCGTTACACCAGCAACGGGCGGTTCCAGATTAGTGGGCCCCTGCTGACCGTCGCGGTTGTTGTCGAGCCAAACATAATTACCCAGACTCGCAAGCGGGCCGGGTTCCACAATAATATCACAACAGTTACCAGCCTGGCAACCGCTGAGCGATGCTACTAACGAATAAACACCTACACTTTTAATGAGCAGGTTTCCGTTGGCATCAACCGAAGCCAAATCGCTTGAAACGGCAGCAGTGCCAACTTCGGCACCATTCCGGAAGAAACGAACGCCCGAGAAACTCGCCGGAGCCGAAACTTCGTACTCATCACCAGCATAGAAAAGAAGAGGAATCGAGAAGCAGACATTATCGATGTCATCTTCCAGATAGCTTCCATTATTCGGAACGGAGTCTACATCCGACTGATCCGCTCCAATTACCTCAGCTGTTGTAAAGGCAACGCCCCGCTCCAGCGATGTCGCCGAAATGAGGACGGTAGCCGTGGTGTTGCCGGGCAACGATGCGATGGTCCAGTCACCGGTTGCAGCACTGAAGCTGGAAGCCCCTGTTGAAGCGGTGAATGAGTTGACCGTGATATACCCGGCGGGGATAGTGACTTTGACGCGCACATTGGATGCCGTCACAGTCGAACTATTGGCCACAGCGATGGTATACGTCAGCGGGCTGCCCACCTGAGGAGCAGCATTGCTGATGGAGGCAGAGACCGAGAGATCAACATTCCCGGACGGTGCTTGTGCGGAAGCGCCCAGCGAGGATAAAAGCCCAAACGACAACATCAATGCGCTCAAAAAAGCCCATTGCGTTGTGGTCTGCTTTCGTAGCTGAACAATCTTCGCTGGCAAGGGCACCTGCCCATCCCGATGGCTCCACCACCGGACAGCTCGCCGATCAGCACTCATGCCTAAGCCCTGGCAACAAACCAGCCAGCAGCTTTGGATAAGGTTGACCATGTTTCTTAGTAAAGGTTGCCCATTCATTAGAAAACTCTGTAAATAAAGTTGGATACGCAATTGACTATCAGGTGGGTGAGAGTTTGAATCGGGGGGGTCAACCCGCATCCCGAAGGCATACCGGCTGAACGCAGATGAAGCTCGGCGAAACCCTGAATACCAGTGCGAGGGTTCACCCTGAGTACCGGGGTGAGGAGAGGCTTTTGCAAGCCAGGCTCGCCCAACGAAGGGTATCTTTTCGATGAGTTGAGCAACCATGAGAATCCACTGGCTGAGCTGCCCCATTTGCTGGATGGCTCGCTGCCGTGTACGCTGGTTGCGCTTACGATCCGGAAACGTTTGGGTAGAGTTGACGTTCATCTGCAACTTAATTTGGGTAGGAATAGTGGTTAGCGTTTGAGCAATAGTATGAATGCACCAATTTGTTCATCATTCCATGAATACTCATTACTAGCCAATAAGCCCTTTTTACTACCTCTGAAGTATCTAAAACTATGCCAAAACACATACCCTTAATTTCAAAATCAGCCCATTAATTGCAATCATCTGAATTACAAACAATTAAGCCTTTATTCATGACACGATTTATTCAGGCTTTCATGCCGTACCTAACCTAAAAATCCGTACTTAGTATCCACCTGCATAGGCCCCGGTTTAGCTAAAACTGTGCCAAAGGAGACCCATATATGATCGCTTAGGTATAGGTTGAGGCAATTGAGTATACCAAATCTCCTGTTGGACGGGAGACCCATAAGCGAAGTAACAGGAATAGGGAGAGAGAATATGCCGAAGGCAAGTAAGTTACCTGTTCTATACTTTACCGTACTTTTAACAAGTAGACAAATATAGAAACCATGCGCTACAAAATACCATAAAAGTGCCATTTTCAGCACAAAACAAAGCCCCCTGACAGCATTTTAGCTATCAGGGGGCTGGCCCTAAACCGGCTATTTATACTTAAAAATCGTAGCCTAATGTGAGGTAAGCAACAGGCTTATTTACTACGTTATTTTCGAGTCCCCAGCCGTAATCAAACTTCACATAATACCCAAACAGCATTGTCCGTACACCCGCCCCATAGCCGATAAGGAACGGGTTTTTGAAGTTTGTGACCACTGCCCCAAATGGTGGTAACGTACCATTTGGCTGCGGATTGAAACCAATTAACTCCGTATTCAGGTTGTTTTGACGGTTGAATGGTCCCCTACCCGACCAGGCAGTACCTATATCAGAGAACGCTACCAATTGCAGATTGCGCAGGAAGTTTGACGTAATATTACCCCGATAGATATACTTTACGAGAGGTATCCGCAACTCGGCATTCAACAGCATGTGGCTATTGCCAGTAAGTTTACCCTGACGAAATCCGCGTAGATTAGTGGCAAAGTCGAGGAAGAATACATCCCGGTAATCGTCGCGGTTTTGGCTGTACTGATTAGGCACCAACAAGGGGTTTGTTGCAATCTGCTCCTGCTGACCACCGATCCAGTTTTCCATACCACCCAAGGTACTCTGCTTAGGTGCAGGCCCGCCCGATTGGCTCACCGAAAGGCGTAAAGCCAGCATCAAATCACGGTGTAGTTTCTGATATCGCCGAAAATCGAGAGTGATCCGACGGAAACTTTCCGACGCCGACCGGATGCCAGTGTAGTTCTCAAACCGCAACTTAGCCCGCGTTCCCTCAATCATATTCATCCCGTTAACCTTGCTGTCGTCATACACAAACTCGGCCCGCAAACCAGCATAGTCCGATGTCCGATCGGCCTCGGCAATGTTCAGTAACTCAATCCGGCGGGTCAGTGTGTAGAAGGGCGAAAGTGTAAATCGGCTCGTTACTGAAATAGGGTACGAGGCCGAGAAAGCAACTCGGTTAAAGCGGTATTTTTGACTAAGTAAACCATTGTCGAAGAACAACGTTTGCCGATCGACCCGCACCCCATAATCAATACGATTGGTCAGGTTCTGGTACTCAGCAAACAAGTCGCTGTTCCGAAGATTCGTTGTAATGAACAGACCAGCCTTGATGATATGGTTCTCCAGAAGGTCGTTCATGGTGACGTTTTGCGAGAATCCAAAGCCCCGGATTGGATCAATACGCCAAGCCGAAGTGGCATCGCTGGCAATGAACAGACCCCGATAATCAAATGGCCCCCGAATAGTAATATTCTCACGTCGGCGACTCCGGGGCATAGGGGCCGACGTACTCGTAGCCAGTCCCGCACTCCGACGCTGACGGTATTCGGCGGCTTTCAGCACTTCCGGGTCAAACTGGTAATTGTCGGTATCGACCTCACCCGGCTCAAGCGCTAAACGTCCGGCGACAGCCGTAGTTGATACTGCCGGTGCCGTTGCTTTAGCCGTGGTGTCACCGGGAGCAGCGGGAGTAGGTTCAGGTGCTTTAGGAGCAACGGCAGGAATCAAACCCAAGGCAACGTTTCGTTGTGTGGGTGCCAGCCGCAGGGCCGTGTTAAGTGGCAGCTGGGAACGAAAACCAATATTTAACTCGCTATTGCGCAGGAAACTGTACACGAACCCACCATTGGCCGGAATCAGGTCATACTGACGAATACTGTTCGGAAAGGCCGTAATGGGCACCACTGTCGACGCCGTTACGCTATCCCCTACCGAGAGCCGATATAGGTTTTGAATACCGTTGGCCGATCCTAAATAATAAATGGTGTTCTCACTAACCGCAATCGGCCGGACAGCGTTTGCGAGCGTATCGGTAAGCCTCCGCACCGAAGTAGCGCGTGATCCACCTTCGTGATAAAATAGCGAAAACCGGTCTTTAATAGTACGGTACGATCCTTTGTCGGCCCCCAGCGTATCAAGGGTTCGGTTGGAAGCAAACACAATCCGGCTGGTACCCCGACCCACAAAAACCGGATTCAGGTCATCATACAGGTCATTGGTTAATTGAGCATACGAGCCCCGACTGATGTTGTACACAAAGAGGTCGTTCTGTCCCCGCCGGTCGGCGCTAAGAACCAGACTTCCGCCATCATCCGACGCATCAACACCTACAATTTGCGTGAGGCCATTAATTACCCGCCGAAACCGGAGCTTAGGCCGCTTGTCGAGGTTTGTGTACACGTACAAATACGAGCGTCCATTCTCATCCGTAATCGCTACCAGATCGTTATTTCGTTGCCAGGCCAGTAAGGGCGTGCTGGTAAACGTAGCGTGACCATCGAGCCGGTACCCTCCTTGCAGCACCGAGAATCGTTTCTTTGTCGCCACGTTGTACACTTCAACACTGAACTTCCCATCATCGACCGACGAAAAGGCAAACATCTGTTTATCAGGACTTAACTTTAGATCGTTCAGGTTTTGCTCCCGGCCAGTGCCTTTCAGGCGCAGGGTTACGTCATTACTCCCAGCGCCGTCGGCCGGTACGGCTTTGGCCATGTTGAGATAATACTCGCGCCATTCGCGAATGAACCGGCTGTAAGGCACCCCGAGTGTGCTCTGAATACTGCTCTGTTCGTTACGAATAATCCGAGTCAGGTTCAGAATATTCGAAATATTGTCCCGGCCATATTTCTGAGCAATGTAATTCCAGATCGACTGCCCAATGCGTTCGGCATCACGGCCTTGCAGTAAACTGGGCTTGCGAATGGTGCGGTTCAGCGACACATCGCGCATGTAATCATCGAGGTCAATACTATATCCCTCAGCGATATACGCAGCAATACCCGGCATGAACCAGTCGGGCAACGTAAGCAAAAGGGAGCTTTGTAACGCATCTTTCAGGCTACCGCCGTAGAGCATGTCGTACACAAAAAGCATCGAAACATCGTGGATGAGCCGTTTCCGAAAGCTCACCTGATCGCCAGTAAAGGCAATTTCGACCCGCGATTTGGCCAGATCGAGCTCCCGGCTATCCAGTTCACCCACCAGATTAATACCGATGTTGCTCTGCGCCAATTCCTGGGGCGAATTATACAGGAAAATCTTGATGCGGTTGTACGGCGTGTAGCCCAACAGTTCAGTAATACGGTCGAACTCCGATTCCGCATACTGCGCTGTCAGGTTGGCCAGTTGGTTACCGTCCTGATAAAAGTAAATCTCGAAGTTGGCCGTCCGGACAATCTTCCAATTGAAGTTCCGGTACTGAATTCGGTTTTTCCCGAACTGTTCGAGAGACGGGTAGTTCTGGGCGGTAGCACCGGCTATTATTCCGGCCCAGAGGAACAACAAAATGATGTATTGCTTACGCATAAACTACTGGCTGAACCGCGAAAAAAGAAGCACTCACGAGTCGAACAATCTGCACAGAAAGGCCGAAAGGCAATCCCTAAAACAGGACCGGTTTACTAAGCCACTACCCACAAACTGAACAACTTCGCTATGTACGGTAATATAACGAAAGGCAACGTTGAATATTAACTTCAGGGTCTAATTCTTCACCTTTCAGCAGAAACTGAGCAAACTGCCGAGCCAGATAAGGGGCCAGTGAAACCCCTTTACTGCCCAAGCCACCGAAGATACCCACCGACGGATAGGCCGGGTGAAGACCCACAAACGGCCGACGGTCCTTAGTGGCCGGCCGGATACCCGCCGACTGACCAATTACCTCGTAAGGCACCCGTAGTAAGTCACGAATCTTTGCTTCTAAAAACGCACGACCGTCGGTAGTTGTTTGCCAATCGAGGTCATGCCAGCTATAGGTTGCCCCTATTTTTATCGTAGTGTCGTCGATAGGTAAAATAAAAGCTCCTTGATTGACTATATGTTTGATAGGATAATTCAAAACGCGGGCCGTCAGAACTTGCCCTTTTGCGGGATTGTACGGCAACCACGCAAATAATGGATTCTCGCGGGCCATCACACCATCACAAAATATAACTTTTTTAAACTGGCAGCCATCAAAATTAATCGACGACCCATTGATTATTAGTTCATTGCTATTTATAAACGCCGAAATAAATTGTTCTTTTTCCGCGAAATACGCACGAATTGAATCAACAAATCGATTTAAATCCAGCCAGCCAGCCTGCGTTACTTCGAGGCCACCAAAGGAATTGGTTATATATGGAGCAAAAAATTGGTTATCAGGCGATTGATTCACGTACCGAGCGACATCAGGGTCGGCGGTATACGTTTCATAATCGTTTTTTTCAGCTAACGACCGGTACGGCCGGTACACAGAGCGCGGATGAAAGAACGAAGCCGACAGCTTCGCTTCCACTTGCGTGTAGAAACGATGGAGAAACGGAAACAGATCGTCGGCCCGCCAGGTACGAACGAGTTTGCGGCCTGTCAGCGGATTCACAATACCAGCCGCTACCCGCGAGGCTGCGGGCTGTTCAGGAGCATCGGCAAGGAAAACCCGGCAACCCATCTGATCGAGAGTCCAGGCAAGCACCGAACCAGCAACGCCCTGCCCAACAATCAGATAGTCACCGTTTGTCATGAGTTAGACGTGTTGGAGTCAGCCTCCGCCGAGCGTCGCTGCGCGAAGTGACCCTCCCGATACAGTTCGGCAATTCGCCGGTCGGCTAAAGCTACCACCCAATCAATTTGCTCTTCGATGGTCATGTGCGTGGTATCCAGAGGCACTGCATCGGGTGCCTGAATCAGCGGACTCTCGGCACGACTCGTGTCAATCCGGTCGCGCTTCTCAATATTGGCCGTGATATCTTCAATGTCTACCAACTCGCCTTTCTCCAGCAACTCGCGTTGGCGCCGGAAGGCCCGCACAGCCGTATCGGCCGACATAAACACTTTCACCTCCGCGTCTGGAAATACCTTGGTGCCGATATCCCGACCATCCATAACTACGCCCCGACGACGGGCCATTTTCTGCTGCTGAGCCACCATAGCCCAGCGAACCTCCGGAATAGCACTTACCTCGCTCACGTAGTTGGAGATATACATTTTCCGGATTTCTTCTTCCACATTCAGCCCGTTCAGGCAGGTTTCGTTCCGGCCAATTCGGGGATTGAAGTTGAAGGTAATATGAATCTGATCAAGCGCGGCAGCTACTTCTTTGGGGTTAGTGAGTGCCACATGTTGCTGGATAAAAAACAGACTGACCGCCCGGTACATAGCCCCGGTGTCGATGTAGCCATAGCCCATTCGAGCTGCTACTGCTTTAGCTGTTGTACTCTTTCCGCAACTCGAATAGCCATCAATGGCAATAATGATTTTAGGCATGGGCCCCAGTGAAAAGTTGCGCAAAGTAAGCCCAAAAAGACGGCAAAATCAACGTAGGATTATTCCAGAACGATATGTATGAAGGCGGCAAACGAGTTAAAAATTAACCCCAATTTATTCGGAAGCCGAAGTAAGTTGACCGTTGGCCGGGTCTGCTCTGAGCGCCATGTACTCTTCTCGTAACAAGGCAAAAATGTGCTCGTCGAGGTACTGATTGTTCTTTACTGCGGCTTTCCGGTGAACGGCTTCCGCCCGAAAATGGGCTTTTTCGAGCACCCGCATCGACGGAGTATTCCCCTCCAACACACAGGCAAACAACCGGTTAACCTGAAACCGATCAAAAATATACCCAATCATCACGGGCAGCACTTCTGAGATAATGCCACGCCCCCAGTAGGGCTCACCCAGCCAGTAACCAATCTCGGCATTGTACCGGTAAATATCATCTTTCACCGTGAAGCCTACGTTACCCACAGCCTCTCCACCTACCTCGATGGCGAAGTTGTTAGGTTGGCTGTACGATTTGTTGGAGCGCACCCAGGCGTTGGCGTCCCGGATGGTGTACGGGTACGGAAAAAAGTCCCGAACATTGTTCCAGATCCGTCGGTTACTGGCCTGCCGAGCCAGCGATTCTTCGTCTCCTTCGCGCCAGGGTCGCAGGTGGCACGTGTTTAAAGTATAGGTAATCAATTCTGAATGGTTTAGGAGAAAACTACACCTTTCTCCCGTGCTTAACAAGGCTCCTGCTCAAATGTTACCAAAATGCTGTTGCCTGCATCAATACCCCACCGATATTTGTCGTAAACCTCTCCCCTACCCCAGTAGTTAACCAAAAGCAATCGATTTTTTCATTCTACATAAACCCCACACGTATGAATTGGGATTGGATAATGAGTGCCTGCTTGGGCGTTGGGCTGGCGGCCTGTTGCGGCTTTCGCGTTTTTGTGCCCATGCTTATTGCAGGCATAGGTACCAAGCTCGGCCTGATAGGCACTATGGGCGGTTTTGAATGGATCAGTAGTTGGCCCGCCCTGTTTCTGCTCGGCGTAGCAACGGTAGTTGAACTGGGGGCCTATTATATTCCGTGGCTCGACAATGCGCTCGACACCATCGCGGGCCCAACCGCCATTGTAGCGGGCACTTTACTCAGTACATCGTATTTACAGATCGACAGTCCGGTGCTCGACTGGGGCCTGGGGCTCATGCTTGGGGGCGGATCGGCCGGGCTGATTCAGGCGGGAACCAGCCTGCTACGGCTGGGGTCAACGGCCACTACAGGCGGTTTGGCTAACCCCATTGTATCAACCACTGAAAACGCAGCTTCATTCGGCTTTTCTATTTTGGCTATTCTACTGCCTTTGCTGACGATGGTCATTCTATTCGTCATCCTGATTTACATTGCCAGTCGACTCCTCAACAGACGGCGGGTGACCTTTACCAAGCCGGCCAAACCATAGATCGGCTACCTTTCATTCGGTAAAAAACAATCGGCACGGCTCCCCAAACCTCAGTTTCGGTAGCCGTGCCAATTAGCTAAGCAACTAGCTCTGTCCCTCTTTTTTACTGGCTCGGTTCGCCTGTTTAATCACCTCCCCGATCATATCCCACTGCTCGTTGGTGACTACTTCGAGATGGCTAAACTCACCCGCATTGAGCACCTCGCCCCCGTCAATGGTAATACACTCACCGGTGATATACCCCGAGAAGTCGGACAGTAAGTAAGCAGCCAGATTAGCCAGTTCCTGATGCTCGCCCACCCGCTTGAGCGGAATCCGGCTGGTGGGATCCATCATGCTCGCCAACGGCTCCGGAAACAACCGGTCCCAGGCTCCTTTTGTCGGGAATGGCCCGGGCGCAATGGCATTGAGCCGGATGCCGTATTTGCCCCACTCAGCCGCCAGCGACTTGGTCATAATTAAGGCTCCGCCCTTGGCCACGGCACTTGGCACCACATACCCTGAGCCCGTAGTGGCGTAGGTAGTCGAAATATTCAGCACCGTGCCTTTTATGTTGTTCTCAATCCAGTACTTACCCACCGCCAGAGTAAAGTAGTACGTCCCCCGCAAGACAATGTCAACTACGGTGTCGAAGGCTTTGTACGACAGGCGCTCGGTAGGGCTGATAAAGTTACCTGCCGAGTTGTTGAGCAAGCCATCTACCTGCCCGAACCGCTCTACGGTTTGGGCAATCACGTTTTCAATCTCGGCCGGATTCCGCACATCGCACTGCACAGCCAGAACCTGCCCGTTGGTTTCGGCCATTAGCTCCTGAGCGGTTTGGTCGATAACGGCCTGCCGACGGCTACAGATGGTGACATTGGCCCCCAATTGGAGAAAATACCGGCTCATAGACCGACCCAGCCCGGTACCGCCACCGGTTACAATAATTGTTTTGCCCTTGAGCGCGTCGTCGCGCAGCATTCCTGTTGTCATAAGTTAAAAGAGTGACGAGTGTACGAGTGAAAGAGTGGATCTGTTCGGCGCGGGGTCGCTCTTGCACACTTTCGCTCTTGCTACTCATTTAGTATCCCCGTTCCGATTTTTTATTGAACGCTGCCTTTCGTTTTTCAACTGTTGCCTGCATGGCTTCGCTAAAATCCGCTGACTGCATTTGGCTTGAGTTCCAGACCGCTACATACTGCATACCTGCTTCCAGGTCTTTGCCAATGCCGTAGTTCAGCACTTCTTTGGCCCCCTGAACGGCCGAAGCCGGCAAATCGGCAATCTGACGGGCCATCTGATCGGCTGCGTTAAAAAGAGCGTCAGGGTCGTCGTAGACATGGTTGACGAGGCCAATTTTTTGGGCAAACTGGGCGTCGAAATCTTTGGCCGTCAGAGCCAGTTCGCGGGTGTACCCCTGCCCGATAATATGCGGCAGGAATTGTAAGCCGCCAATGTCGGGCGTAATGGCCAACCGGGCTTCCCGAAGGCTAAATTTGGCATCGGCCGAACACAGGCGAATGTCGGCCGCAGCAATCATATTGACCCCACCGCCAATGCACCAGCCATGAATAGCGGCAATGACCGGGATGGGCGACTCGTGCATTTTGACAAAGCCCGACTGCATAAACCGAATTTGCGCCATCAGCCGACGGCGTTCGGCCGCCAGCGGATTACCGCTCGCCATAGCGCCAATGCGCGGTAGCATACGGGCCACATCGAGGCCATAGCTAAAATGCTCACCGGAACCCCGAAAAACCAGGCAGCGCACACCCGGCATGGCCGTTACTTCGTCCATCGCTTTGGGTAATTCATCCCAAAATTCGGGGCCCATAGCGTTGCCTTTTCCCGGACCGAGCAGCGTAACGGTCATCACGCCATCCGACAAGCTGAGCGAAAGAGATTGATAGGTTGTGGTCATAGCAATAAATAGTATGCGTGCATACAAACTTCCGTAAAGCTAATCAGAAGGGCTTGCGGTTGTACATTTCAGATAAAAATTTGATTTATGAAGGCCGGTACACGCCGAATACGTGGAAAACTGCAACCGGGAAACTACCGGGTCCGGCTGCGGGTTTACTAACCAGACAACCCGAATCAATCCTATGCATTTCGATACGCTCGCCATCCAGGCCGCCCATCAGTCGGACCCCACTGGGGCTATTATTCCGCCCATTCATTTGTCGACCAAGTTTGAGCGCGATGCCGAGACGTACGAACCCGTAGGGGGGCATATGTACTCGCGGGCCAGCAACCCTAACCGCGATGCGTTTGAGAAAGCGTTGGCCCAACTCGAAGGCGGGGCCGTGGGCATGGCCTTTGGATCGGGGCAGGCAGCTACCATGACACTCTTTCAGGCATTACGCCCCGGCGATCACGTCATTGTACCGCGCCAGGCTTATTTCAGTACCCCGCTGCTACTCGAGCAGGTGTTTCATCCCTGGGGCCTTACCTACACCCGCGTTGAAATGAGCGATCTGGACGCTGTCCAGGCCGCTATTCACGAAAATACGCGGGTGATCTGGACCGAGACCCCCTCGAACCCCCTGCTGACCATGACCGATCTGCTGTTGATTTCGCAGATGGCGCACGAAGCCGGGGCCATTGTGGTGTGCGATAACACCTGGGCTACGCCCGTATTGCAGCGCCCCCTCGACCTGAACTGCGATGTGGTGATGCACTCAACAACCAAATACCTCGGCGGGCATTCGGATGTCCTGGGTGGAGCCCTCGTTTTTAAAGACCCCAACCACGAACTGGCCCTGCGGGTGCGGCAGATCCAACAGTTGGGTGGGGCTGTTCCGTCGCCGTTTGATTGCTGGCTCCTACTGCGGGGTATCAAAACCCTCGGCGTGCGGGTGCGAGCCCAACAGGCCACGGCACAGGCGTTGGCCGAATTTCTCGACGGGCACCCCTCTGTAGAAAAGGTGTATTATCCCGGTCTGGATAGCCACCCGCAACGGGCCTTGGTGAAGCAGCAAATGAACGGGCCGGGTGCTATGCTCTCCTTTGGCGTAAAAGGCGGTACAGCCGAAGCCCTGCGCGTTTGTGGCCATCTAAAGCTGTTTATCCGGGCCACCAGCCTCGGCGGTACAGAGAGCCTCATAGAACACCGGGCCACGGTGGAAGGAATTCACACCAACGCACCCGACAACCTGCTGCGCGTGTCTGTAGGGCTCGAACATGCAGAGGATTTGATTGCCGATCTGGATCAGGCCCTCAAAAAAATATAAGATCAGCGGGTTAGAACTCTGGCCCGCCCGGTTCTACTTCTTTTTCTTCCGACGGGGCACTACCAGCTCCTCCTTAAGATATGAGCCTGCGTCATAAACGGGCATCGGTGCGGCCGATTTGTCATACCCGCGTACAGGCATATTGTCGAGCGTAGCCCGAACCACATTGGACGTATCGCCCGGACGCCGATAAAACTCATTTTTCGGCGTCCGGGTGGGTATTTGGGAATGGGCGGGAACCGAGCCGCGTCGACTGACCCGATCATTAGGTACCTGCGCCCTGACCGAAAAGCCCACTAAGAGGCAAAAGCCAATTTGGAGGTAGCGTGTTTGCATTGTGCAGGGAGAAATTTGGCAATACGACGGCCCGGAAAGACTGTGTTGAAATAGATGCACACGGGTATTCGATTGCACACGCCCTGCAAAAAAATCAGAAACCAAATGATGCTACAGACCGTTTTACGGCTGTATCGCTTCGTAATGTACTCTATGACAATAACTATTGTTGCCAGCTCTCCGCGTACGGGCAGCAACTCTCTGCGGTTCGCGCAGTACCTGAAAAATATCCTGACCGAATCTGGTCACGACGATATTCGTCTTGTTGATTTTGCCCAGTACGACATTCCATTTGTGGGTACTGGTTCGTTACAACCCAATCAGCTAACTCCTTTTCAGCAGGAGCTGATCTCTGCCTGGGAAGCCGCCGATCTGGTTTTTTTCGCTATTCCCGAATACAACTGGACCACTACCCCCCAGTTCGACAACGCTATTCACCAGTTGGGTGGGCCCGCTTTCAAGCATTTGTTCAACAACAAGGTATTTGCCGTGGCGGGGGTTTCGTCGGGGCGCGGGGGTCGTCAGCCAGCCCTCAACGCGGGTATGGTACTGAACAAGATCATCAGCTTTACCAACAGCTTTTCGGTGGTATCGCCCAAGATTTATGAGTCGCACGAGACAGCCATTAACCTCGACGAAGGAGGGCATTTCAAAGGCCATGAGGTGTACGAAAAAACAACCCGTGCCTTTGTCGACTATTCAGTAAGTGTGGCCCAGCGCTGGGCCGCTGCCAACCTGGTGGAGGCTAAATAGCTTGGATTAGCTTATCAAAAAGGCCCCGAAACTGACGTCTCGGGGCCTTTTTGTATGCATTTTATAAAGTGCCTTACTTACAGCGAGAACTCTTTGTTGTAAAGGCCCACCAGCGTATCTACAGCGTAGTCAATTTCTTCGATGGTGTTGTATTTACCAAACGAAAACCGCACATAACCCCGGTTAGGGTCAAGGCCGGGCAGAGCCGCCAGTACGTGTGAGCCAATATTGGAACCACTCGAACAGGCCGAGCCCCCCGAAGCTGATATTTTGGCAATATCCAGGTTGAACAAGAGCATATCGCTCATGTCGGACTGCGGCAGGCTCACGTTGAGCACTGTGTACAGGCTATTGTCACAGTCGGCCGAAGCCCCGTTGAACCGCACATCATCGAAACGCTCGCGCAGACGTTCAATCATTCGCTTTTTCAGCCCCTGTATATGCTGACGATGGACATCCATATCGCGGTAGGCAATTTCGAGCGCCTTCGCTAACCCGATAATTCCATACACGTTTTCGGTGCCACCCCGCTGATTTCGTTCCTGAGATCCCCCGTGAATGAAGGGATGAATAGGGCCCCGACTGGCACGGGTGTCGCCGTTGGCATACAAAAATCCTACCCCCTTAGGCCCGTGAAACTTGTGAGCTGCCCCCACGATAAAGTCGACGGGTAGCGTTTGCAGATCGTGCCGATAGTGGCCCATAGTTTGCACCGTATCAGAATGAAATACCGCCCCGTATTCCCGGCACATGGCCCCTACCTGCTCAAGCGGTAACAGATTGGCAATTTCGTTATTGCCGTGCATGAGCGATACCAGCGAGCCATTTGCGTACTCATCACGACCCTTTTTCAACAACGCTTCGAGGTGGTTCAGATCCAGCGTACCATCAGGGCCTACTTGTACCAGATCAAGGGTAATCAGGCCCTCCTTGGCTGCGTGCTCCAGGGTATGCAGTACCGCGTGATGTTCTAAGGGTGATGTGATAGCATGGGTAATGCCGTAGGTTTCAATGCTCCCCATGATAGCCGTATTATCGGCCTCAGTACCACCCGAGGTGAAGAAAATCTCCGCCGGGGAAGTATTAAGCAACGAGGCTACCGTTTTGCGGGCCTTTTCAATAGCCGAACGCACCCTACGACCATGACTGTGGATAGATGAGGGGTTCCCGAATTGCTCGGTCATCAAGGGCAGCATAGCCTCCAGCACTTCAGGGTCGAGCCGGGTGGTGGCGGCATTATCTAAATAAACAGAATCGCTTGTTGACGGGATCATGCCGACAAAAATACGGCTTTTCTGCCGTAAACAGGAGTGGTAACCGCCCCGTTCGTAAAAGGTCCGTATTGCCGAACTGATTTATTTACCGTTTGGTTAGGGCAATAGCCAGTTACAAATTTAAATACGTACACTGAACCGTACCCCACACCACCCCGGCTGTCTCTGTTAATCAGCCGTTTGATCAGTCAAAACGGCAACAATTACTCCTTAGCTTGAGTACCCTATTAGCCCTCAAGTGATAGAGCTACCTTCTTTGAGGTTGTAGGATGACGAAAAGAGTAATATCTTGCCATCGCTTGACTTATCGTAAAACTTGCGACTTACTTTTTTATAATTAATCTCCGCCTGCTCTAGACAAACCGACAGCAGGATGTGTGTCCCACTTTATGGCCCAGTTGATACACTCTTTGACTGATGAAGAACCTATTTCCTTACTGAACGCACCCCCTAAACGCTGCTTTTTTATTTATGGCTCTCAACCGGATAAACAACGTGGCCAACATCGGCATCGGCACAGTATGATGCTGATGAATTGTGTGCGTGGCTCGGTCCGGGTATATGTCCAGACGCCGAGCCATGATCAGTATTTTACCCTCGACGATTCAACCAAGTACCTGCTCCTCTCGCCCTCCGACTGGCGAATGATGTATGACTTCACGCCCGACGCTATTTTGGTTGTAACGAGCGATTACCCTTATGTGGAAGAAGACTACATTGAAGCTCCCTACCGAGAGCCGGTTTTGGTACAGCCCAACGCTTAGTAAGCCGATGGTTTTTATACGGTCGATGAAAAGACCCGGACTGACGTAGGTGTTGTTGGCAAATACCGGTCCAATACCATACATACATTCCGAATAAACGGGCGTCCTTCCTCTGCAATCCGAACCGACGTTTCGGTAAACTCGATGAGCCCATCCTCGGCCATTTGTTCCAGCCGGGGCCGCATCGCTTCCCATTCTTCCAGGGTCCATTCATCGGCGGCCCAGCTTGTTTGAAACCGACACATCAGATTCAGAATGTGTTCTCGAACGCGCCCGTCCTGCCGCGATAATACATGCCCTTTTACCACGGGTAACTCACCCGCAGCGATCAGCCCCAGGTACGCATCTACGTTTTTCTCGTTCTGCCCGAACGCCATGCCTACGTCGCTTATGGCCGAAGCCCCCAAACCCAGCAGCACCCGGGTTTGCTGGGTGGTGTAGCCCATAAAGTTACGGTGCAGGGTACCATTGTCCATAGCCCGGAACAGACCATCGTGTGGCTTGGCAAAGTGGTCAATACCAATTTCGGAGTAGCCCGCGGCCTCCAGCAGATCGCGGCCTGTTTCGTAGAGTTTACGCTTCTGATCGGCCGAGGGCAGGTCTTCGTCGCGAAACCCACGCTGCCCGGTGCCTTTTACCCAGGGCACGTGCGCATACGAGTAAAACGAAAGCCGGTCGGGCTGTAACGAGAGGGTTTGGCGGATGGTGTTCTCTATTGAGCTGAGCTGCTGAAACGGCAAGCCAAACACCAGATCGTGACTAATAGACGTGTAACCAATCTCGCGAGCCCAACGCGTGACCTGTTCTACGTGTGCAAAAGGCTGATGGCGGTGAATGGCCCGCTGTACCACTGGGTCGTAATCCTGGACACCGAAGCTCACCCGCCGAAAGCCCCAGTTGTAGAGCGTTTGCAGGTGCTCAGCAGTGGTATTGTTGGGGTGACCCTCCCACCCATAATCAGGCGATTCGGTAGAGTCGGCCCGGCGGAACAACCCCTCCATCAGGCGGTTCAGCTCAGAAGAGGCAAAAAAGCTCGGCGTGCCTCCCCCCAGGTGTAGTTCGGCAATACGGGGCCGTTGACCGGTTTGAGCAAGCGAATCACAATACAGATTCCACTCGGCCAACACGGCGTTGATGTACGGTTGCTCTACGCCGTGGTTTTTAGTAATGCGCTTATGACACCCGCAAAACGTACACAGGCTTTCGCAGTAAGGCAGGTGAATATACAAACTGATACCAGCCGATGCGTTGGTTTGGGCAAACGCTGTAAGCAACCGTTGCCCAAAGGCATCGCGGGTAAAAGCGTCGGTATTCCAGTGGGGCACTGCCGGATAACTCGTGTAGCGAGGACCAGCTACGTTGTATTTCTGAATGAGAGAGACGGGCGTCATAGTGAACGCAAAACTGCCCCTATTTGGCTACACGGCCTCTGAGGTGGGTTAGTCGCGTTGCTGACTTTGGTCAGGAGCGACCCCTGTAAGGTCTGTGAGACCTTGCAGGGTTGAAAAGAGTGGAAACCTGTAGGTCTCACAGACCTTGCAGGTTTAAACGTCAATCCTCTGTTTTTAGCAGCCCCATGCTGTAGAGCCGGCTTTGCATAACCAGCGCAATCGACTGCGCCCGGATCATGGCCTGATCGGCACATTCGCCCGCAAAACATTCGTGCATGGTTTGACCAAATAGCTCCAGCCACTGATCGAAATGGGCGGGGGTAAACGGCGTTTTGAGCGCCAGCTCAAAATGGGGCCGCATAGGGTTGCCCCGATAATTGTCGGTACCGAGCAAAATGCTTGTCCAGAAAGCAGTAATCCGGGGCATGTGCTCAGGCCAGTTGACCTGAGCCACCCCGTCGAAAATATGCCCCAAATCGGGGTTCTTCCGAACGCGCTCGTAGAATCGCTCCAGAAAAAAGGCAACGTCGGCTTCAGTGGCGATATCGCGTAACGGAGTAGCGGGCATTGTGTAAGGGATAAACCAACTGACACCTGCTCACCTATCGGGATAGACGCCGTTGTACGAACGATAAACGTTTATAACCTTATATCAGGTTCAGGCCAACCAATTTTCCGAGAAACGCCTGGCACCGCTCTTTCATGCGGTTCACCTCGGCGGAAAGGCTCGGGAACAAAGGTACCTCGGCAGGCTGCGGAGTAAACCGGACATCTGGACATTTAGCATCGGTTGTCTGCGCACTGCATCCCGCCCCGGCACACACCACGTCGACCTGCAATTGGTGAATGTGGTTCTTGAGCCGACTCAGGGCCGAGGCATATTGTACCGTTTGCTGCTGCAAATCGAGATAACCCATTTGGGCGGGCAAATCGGTCAGTAACGACAAAAGTTGGTCAATTTCCTCTTCGCTTTGGTGCAATGAGCTGGCCCACTGCTGATGCTGGCTGCGGCAGGTCAGCACAGGATGGGTTGTATCAGAAAAGGCCATCAGTCGGTTGGTAGTCATACGTAGCAGAAAATAGAGTTTCTATCCCGCAAATTGCACGCTTCCGGGCGGCACTTCCCTGACAAGCGTCAGCGCACAAACTGATCTTCGTCAGGCAGACAGTGTCCGCTCGGGTGCCTTTACCCGCACGCACTGTTCGGTATCGAACAAGCCGCTGTCCGTTTGCGTACGTACCAAAGCCCTCACCCAAAACACTTTCTTCTGATAATCAGCACATTAACCAGATTGGCATACCAATTGTAAATAGAGAGGTGAACAGTAAACAACTTTTTTAAACAACACACAACCATGTTCACTTTCCTTCAACTCGCCACAGTAGCTCAGCTGTTTAGTGCCGCCATCAGCAACACACCTGCCCCGGCCACTGAGCCCATTAAAACAGCCAAATCGCTGTCGTTTGCCGCCAGCGCCTACGTAAACCAGCATAGTCATCTTCGGGTGTCGTTGTACAAAAGCGAGCCCGGTATCGTCGCTATTCGATTATATGACCAGAATCGGCATGTGTTGTACAATACGTCAACAGGTAAAAAGCAGTTGAAAGCTGCCTGGCAACTGGACCTTAGCGAGCTGCCCAATGGTACCTATACGCTGGAATTTAACGGGCGTGAGGGCCAGTTGGTCCGCCAGATTAAGATTGGCACTCCGCACACCTCCCGAACGATCGCCGTTCAGTAATAAGTAGTAGGATTAAATTGATCTTAAAAGCCACCCTGCCCGACGGGGTGGCTTTTTTCATATTGGTAGCATACTGACAGCCAGAGAGATGCCAACTAACAATAGGTAAGTGGATGAAAGTCGGTTAGGTATGTAGGGGAAAGTGAGCGGAGCCTCGATAGTAATATTTGGGTAAGGAGTTGTCTTTAATCGAGTCAACTTTATCCGATACCAAATTCTTACCCTGCAATTTATGAAACAGCGTTATCGTATGCTTGCATTCTGTCTGACGGCCGGATGCATCAGCAGTTTTGCTCAGGAGGCCCCCGTCTCCCGATCCAAGCAGAGTTCTTCTGCCAGCGGTCCAGTTCTGGCCTTCCGCACTACAAAACCCGACAAAAGCCCCCGCCTACAGGTAGCCGATGTGGTGGTCTCGGGGAAGGTGACCGATGAGCAAGGCAATGGTTTACCCGGCGTGAGTGTCGTGGTAAAAGGCTCTACTCAGGGTACCAACACCGACGGAAATGGTAGCTTCCGGCTCTCGGTGCCCAATGCAAATGCCACGTTGGTTTTCAGTTTCGTGGGTTATGCCCGTCAGGAGGTGACAGTCGGTAGTCAGACTAACCTCACCGTGAAATTGGTGCCAACCGACGAAACCCTCAATGAAGTGGTGGTGGTCGGATACGGTAGCCAGTTGAAGAAAGAGGTAACCGGAGCCGTACAAACGCTCAGTGCCGCCGAAATCAAAGATTTACCCGTATCGCAGATCGGCCAGAAACTGCAAGGACGGCTGGCTGGTGTGCAGATCAACCAAACCACCGGTCGGCCGGGCGCGGGGATTAACATCCGAATTCGCGGGCAATTATCAGTATCGGCCGGTAGCGACCCTTTGTACGTAGTTGATGGATTCCCGATTACGGGGAACATTGCCCAGCTCAACCCCGACGAGATCGAGGACATCTCGGTTCTGAAAGATGCCGCATCGACCTCGCTCTACGGATCGCGGGCGGCCAACGGTGTGGTACTCATCACGACCAAACGGGGCAAAAGTGGCCAGACCAACGTAAGTTTCAACACGTTTGCGGGTATCCAGCAGGTGCCTGAGCGGGGCCGGGTCAAGATGCTCGATGCCCAGCAGTTTGCCCAGTTTAAGAAAGAGTTTTTTGAAGATCAGGGACGCCCCGTACCTACGGAGTTTGCTAACCCAGCCGATTGGGCCAACAAAAACAACGACTGGTACGGCGCGGTACTCCGTACGGCTCCGGTACAGAGCTATAACCTGAGTATCAACTCAAACCGCGACAAGTCGAATACGTCGGTAGTAGCCGGTTATTTCAACCAGCAGGGTGTGGTACTAAACAACGAGTACAAGCGGTTTTCGCTGCGCCTGAACTCCAACTACAACATCTCCGACAAGGTGGGAGTTGGTTTCAACGTTGCGCCCTCGTATGTATTCGACAACACACCCCGCACCGACGGCGACCGGGGTACGGGTATTCTCTTCAACGCCCTCCATACCTGGCCGGTGATGCCTATCCGCGATCAGAATGGCAACCTGACCCTGTTCAACAACTTCCCCGGCAGCACCGGCAACATTTTTAACTACCCCAACTGGGTACGTGCCGCCGAAGAACTGACCAACGAGACTCGTAACACCAACCTGCTCTCAAACGCCTACATTCAGTATCAGCCCATCAAGGGTCTGACACTCAAATCGACTATCAACGTCGAATACCTGAACTCGAAATTCTTCTTCTTCAACCCGTCGACGGCTACCAGTGCCATCAACGTACCCGTACCAACGCTGGCCGTGTCTATCCGGCAGGCCCGCGAGGATATATCGTGGCTGAACGAAAACCTGGCTACGTACGTACGTTCGTTTGGTAACCACAATTTTGAGCTTCTGGCCGGTTTTACGAACCAGCACTTCCGGCAGGAATTTTCACGTATTCAGGCTGATACCTACGCCGATGACCGTCTGCCAACGATCCAGGCAGCCCTTAATATCAACCGGGGTGGTACGCAAAACGGCGTGAACGAGTGGGCACTGACCTCGTATCTCTCGCGACTGACCTACAACTACAAAGGCAAATACCTGTTTACGGCGGCTATCCGTACCGATGGGTCAAGCCGGTTCGGGGCCAACAACCGCTGGGGTACCTTCCCATCGGTGTCGGCAGGCTGGGTTGTATCTGACGAGGAGTTCATGCAGAAACTGCCTACCATTTCGTTTGCCAAACTGCGGGCCAGCTACGGCGTCATTGGTAACAACAACATTGGTAACTATACGCAGTACGCACTGGTCAACAACACCGTGAACGCGGTATTTGGCAGCACCGTAGCTACGGGTGCTGTGGTTACCTCGCTCGCGAACCCCAATCTGGGCTGGGAAACCACCAATCAGCTCGATCTGGGCCTCGATCTGGGTCTGCTCAACGACCGGATTCAGTTCACGTACGACTACTTTAACAAGCGCACCACCAACCTGCTCTACGCGGTGCAGATTCCGCAAGAGGCCGGTTTCGGTAACTTTAACGACAACATCGGCGAGATTAAGTTCTGGGGCCACGAGTTTGCTGTAAACAGCCGCAACACTACCGGCAAATTACGCTGGACTACCAACGCCAACATTTCGTTTAACCGCAACAAGGTAGTGGCACTGGCTCCGGGTATCGACCGGGTGTATGGCTCCTTCCACATTACGCAGGTTGGGCAGCCGTTTGGGCAGTTCTACGGTCTGGTGAAGCAGGGCTTTTACATGACTGCCGACGAGGCCAAAAACCTGCCTTCGATCCCCGGCCGTTCAGCCGTGGGAACTATCAAATTTAAAGATGTCAACGGCGACGGTGTGATTACCTTCGGTGGCGACCGCGACGACCGAGCCATCATTGGTAACCCATTCCCGAAATTCATCTACGGCATCACCAACAACCTCAATTACGGCAACTGGGATCTGTCTATTGTGGGTTCGGGTTCGCACGGCAACCAGTTGTGGGTACGGCACCTGTACAGCACGGCCAACCTCGACGGCGTGTTTAACATGGTTGAAGGCGTGAAAGACCGTTTCCGGGTAGGGCCCGATGGCCGCGTGATTACGCCCGGTGCAGGCATGTTCGGTGTGACCAACGGCGGGGGTAACTTCACCGGAATTGAGCGCGACTGGCCAAGCAGCCACTTCGTAGCCGATGCCTCGTACTTCACCATCCGCAACATCACGCTCGGTTATAACATCGGGGCTGTGCGGAAATTCTTCAAGTCAGCACGGGTGTATGCCTCGGTGCAGCAAGCGTATGTGTTTACGAAATACCGGGGCGGGCCAAACCCCGAGACCAGTGCTCAAGGCGATGGGCAGGGCGACGGTGGCAACCTGAGCCCCGGTGTTGACCTCTCCAACTACCCCGTTCCACGCACGTACACGCTCGGCGTTAACCTGAACTTCTAAACACTGACCTATCCATGAAAATCAAGTTTATAACCACCGGCCTATTGGCGCTGACACTCGCGCTCACCGGTTGCGAAAAAGACTTCCTGACGGTTGTGCCCGAAACGGCCCTCAGCTCGGCCACCTTCTTCACCAAAGATACCGACTTCCAGCAGGCGGTCAATGGTGCCTACGTACCCCTCCGCCCCATGTTTAACGAGCGGGCCTGGATTCTGGGCGAAATGCACTCCGACAATACCTACTACGCCCGCAACGTCTTGTTCGGGGCCGTAGAAAACACTCAGAACGTAGCCGACTTCGCCGTACCGAAATCTAACGGCGTAACCCCCAACGACAACGTGCTCTGGATGTACCGGTTCAGCTACCAGATTATTGCCCGGACCAACGAGATTCTGTCGCGCATTGATAACGTAACCTTTACCAGTCAGGACGTTAAGAACAACGTAAAAGGGCAGGCTCACTTCCTGAGGGCGTTCGCTTACTTCCAGTTGGTACGGCATTATGGCAAGGTTCCGATGCACCTGACGCCCGTAACCGGTCGGGAAGATGCAGCCGCTCCGCTTGCCTCGGTCGATGAAGGGTTTGCGCAAGTGATCAAAGACGCCACCGAAGCCGCCAAATTGTTACCTAAGAAAGCGGCTCAGGAAGCCGGCCGGGCCACCTCAGGCGCTGCCAAGACCCTGCTGGCCGACGTGTACATGATCCAGAAAAAATGGGCCGATGCCGAAGCGCAGTTACGCGATGTGGTGAACAACGATACGTACCGGCTCATGCCCGACTACAACGATGCGTTCTCGTTTACGAGTGCCAACAAGAACAACGCGGAGTCGGTATTTGAGGTACAGTATCTGGAAGGGGCCGCTGGTTTCAACGGCAACCATATCTACCGGTTTGTACCCACACCTATTACGGCCGCCGAACTCGCACCTATTACGGGTACCTCAAACCCGCAGCCGCTATCGGGTGAGAATAACAACATTCCAACGCCCGACATCATTGCTGCCTACGAACCCGGCGATAAACGGCTCGATGCGTCGATTGGCTACGTGACCCTCAGCCAAAGCCTGCGCGACGACAAGCGGTATCCGTACATCAAGAAGTACGCCCGGCCCCATGCCCAGCACAACAATACGGGCCAAAACTGGCCGGTATATCGCTACGCGGAGGTACTGCTGCTACTGGCCGAAGCCCTCAACGAGCAAGGCAAAACCGGCGAGGCTATTCCACTGCTGAACCAGATTCGGACACGGGCCGGTTTGGCCGCGACAACGGCTACTTCTCAAACGGCTCTGCGTGAAGCCATCTTCCGCGAACGGCGCGTTGAATTAGCCTTTGAAAACAAACGCTGGTTCGATATTGTCCGGACGGGCCGGGTGAATGAAATTATTGTACCGTACGGCAACCGGATCAAGGCCAACCCACAGGCCTACTATTTCCCGGCCGGGGCGGTGCCGCCACCCAACGCCTTTACGAACTTAGACATCTACTACCCGCTACCGGCTGTAGAGTCTGATCTGACCCCGCATTTTTAGGCCTATCCTGCTCCGGCTGACTTCAAGAGCGAGGTCAGCCGGAACCTTTTCGTCTCTTTTTACCCACTATGCGATCGATGAACGGGTTGGTGGTCAGTGCCCCAGGCACTGACCACTCTTCCCGGCCCTTTTAGCAGACAGTAGAACCAGCCGCCCGTATGCCTCTTAGCACTATACAGGCAATACAATTGGATTCTATTCAGACTACCTCGTAAACATCCCTACGGACAATATTATGTTTTCAACCATCAACGTGGCCAAACTCGGCTTTGCTTTGGCAGCCATCGCGTTTACCGGGGTCTCCTGGATCACGATGCAACAGGCCAATACGGGTAAACCTCAGGACCCGTCGAAGACCGATAAACTGAAACTCTTGCCCGGCTTCAAGGCCGAGCACCTGTATAGCCCATCCGACAACAAACAGGGGTCGTGGGTTTCAATGACATTTGACGACAAAGGCCGTATGATTACCTCCGATCAGTACGGCTTTTTGTATCGGCTCGAAATGCCGCCCATTGGTGCAGGCGGCACGCCTAAAGTCGAAAAACTCGACGTTCCAGTGACTGTTCAACCCGGCGATACTACCAAAAACAAGGTGGGCATGGGATACGCACAGGGCCTGCTGTACGCTTTTAACAGCCTCTACGTGATGGTGAATCACCGGGGTAACAAAGAATTCGAAAAAACGAGTGGCCTGTACCGGTTACAGGACACCAACAACGACGATAAATTTGATAAAGTAACCCTGCTCAAGCAACTCAAAGGTGAGGGCGAACACGGGCCCCACAGCATTGTGCTGGCCCCCGATAAGCAGTCGATCTACGTGATGTGCGGTAACTTCACCGACGTACCTCAACTCGACGCGTACCGGTTGCCGCGTGTTTGGCAGGAAGACAACCTATTCCCGGCTATTAAAGACCCACGCGGCCACGCGGCCGACCGGATGGCTCCGGGCGGATGGCTCGCGAAAGTGAGCCCCGACGGTGGACGTTGGGAGTTGATGGGAGCGGGTTTCCGTAACACCTTCGACTTTGCGTTCAATGATGCGGGCGACATTTTCGGGTACGACTCCGACATGGAATGGGACTTTGGTTTGCCCTGGTACAAGCCCACCCGTATTTGCCACGTAACCAGTGGTGCCGAGTTTGGCTGGCGGACGGCGGCCTCCAATTGGTCGCCCGCGTACATGGACTGCCTGCCTGCTACGCTCAACATGGGTCAGGGCTCGCCAACGGGCGTGTTTGCCGGCCGGGGCTCGCGCTTCCCGCAAAAATACCAGAAGGCAATGTATGCCTTCGACTGGAGCTTCGGCATCATGTACGCCGTGCATATGCAACCCAAAGGGGCCTCGTACAGCGCCACCGCCGAAGAGTTTATATCGGGCTCGCCCCTACCCCTTACCGATGGCATGATCGGCCCCGACGGAGCTTTATACTTCCTGACCGGAGGCCGTCGGCTGGAGTCGGACCTGTACCGCATTACCTACACGGGTAGCGAGTCGACGGCTCCGACCTCAACAGTAGTAACCGTTACGCCAGAGCACAAACTGCGGACTCAACTGGAGCAGTACCATACCGGCCCGAATCCGGCAGCTGTAGATGCCGCGTGGCCGCACCTGAACCACCCCGACCGGTTTGTACGCCATGCCGCCCGGATCGCCGTTGAGCATCAGCCCGTAGCCCAATGGCAGGCCCGCGCCCTCGCCGAAACCGACCCAATGCGGTTAAGCCAGGCTATGTTTGCCTTATCGCACCACGGGGACAAATCGCTCAAAAGCCAAATGATCAAGGCGTTGACGGGCGTAAAACTGGGAACCCTAAATGAAGAAGGCCAACTGAACGTGCTGCGGGCACTCGAACTGGTGAGCACTCGGTTTGGCTTGCCCGAAGGCCCCGACCGCGACCGTGTGATTGCCCTGCTCAACCCGCTTTACCCGGCCAAAACTGCCGACCTCAACCGTTTTTATGTTCGCTTGCTCGTATCACTCGAAGCACCGGGCGTGGTTGAAAAAACCATGAAGCTAATGGCCTTGAAAGACGAGGGCGGTAAGAATGCCGTGGGTGGCGAAACCGTAACGGCTTCCAGCGACCTCATCATGCGCAACCCGCAGTACGGCCTCGACATTGCCCGGATGCTGGAGAAATTCCCGCCCGCCCAGCAAACTTACTATGCCACCATGCTGAGTAGCGCCAAAACTGGCTGGACACCCGCCCTGCGCGATACGTACTTCCAGTGGTTCAAAAATGCGTTTAATTTCCAGGGAGGCCGCAGCTACGTCGGCTTTATCGACAAAGCTCGCAAGCTGGCACTTGCCCACGTGCCCAAGGAGCAGTTTGAGAAATACAACAAAATGTCGGGTGCCGACCTGCTCACTAGCTCCGGCAACGACCTGGCCCTGAGCTACACCCCCAAAGGCCCCGGCCGCCGGTGGGAACTGGATGCCGCCCTGGCGGCTATCGACACGGCCATGACCAACCGCGATTTTGACCGGGGTAAGAAAATCTACTCCGCCATTTTGTGCGCCCGCTGCCACAGTATGCAGGGCGAAGGTGGTGATATTGGCCCCGACCTGACTCAGCTCGGCACCCGGTTCTCGAACAAAGACATGCTGGAGGCTATCATGATGCCTAACAAAGCTATTTCGGACCAGTACGCGGCCACCATTTTTACGCTCAAAAACGGGCAGTCGGTGGTAGGTCGATTGGTGAACGAAGACAAGGTGAACTACTCGGTTTCACAAAACCCGTTTGCCGCCGACCAACTGCGGAAAATTCCGAAGAAAGACGTCGTCAACAAGAAATACTCGACGGAGTCAATCATGTTGCCCGGCCTCATTAACAGCCTCAACCCCGACGAACTCCGCGACCTGATGGCGTACCTGAAAGCAGGCGGCAAGTCGGACCACGCCTTGTTTAAAGCCGGTAGCCCCGGCAACGGCGGCAAATAACTCTCTCAGTAACAGCGTACCGATCAACCTAACTGCTTGATCGGTACGCTCTTTTAAACCCTAACAACCTGCATCATTCTGACCATGCTCCGACGCAACACCTTACCCTGCCTGCTGCTGGCGCTGTGCCTCTCGGGCCCACTGGCCCTGCCCAGCCTGGCGCAAAAGGCCAAAAAAGAGAAAGGCTTTACCTCCATTTTCAACGGCAAGAACCTCGACGGCTGGGATGCCGACCCCAACTACTGGCGGGTAGAAGAGGGTATTCTGGTGGGCGAAATAACGCCCGACAAACTCCTCAAAACGAACAATTTCATTATCTGGAAAGGCGGTGAGCCAGGCGATTTTGAGTTTAAAGGTGAGTTCAACATCACCGAGTCGGGTAACTCAGGCATCAACTACCGCAGCGAGCGCCTGACCGACGTACCGTTTGCCCTGCGCGGCTATCAGGCCGATATCGACGGCCGCCGGATGTGGACCGGTCAGAATTACGAAGAACGTCGGCGTACTACCCTGGCCTACCGGGGCGAAAAGGCAACCATTAACACCTTCTCCGGCGATGCATCGCCCGAGGCTATCCGCAGCAAGGTGGCCCGCAATGCCTGGACCGGCCGCACCGTCACGGGCTCGTTTGGCACGTCGGACTCACTCAAAAACTTTGTCAAGCCGGGCGAGTGGAACACCATCCGTATTGTCGCCAAGGGCAACACCCTCCGGCACTATGTCAACGACATTCTGATGAGCGAAGTAGTCGACGAAGACACCGTCAACGGCAAAGCCAAAGGGTTACTCGGCATTCAGGTGCACGTAGGCCCGCCCATGAAAGTACAGTACCGTAACCTGATGATGAAAAAACTGTGACGCGCCCTCTCTGGACCGATAAAATCTCGCACCCCGCTCAGCTGGGGGGCATCGAAACCTCCGTTCTCGATAATGGCCCCGGCCGGGGTTCGCGCATTGCCTGGATCAACACGGGCACGGGTCTCCGCTTCAAAATGGTGCTCGACCGGGCCATGGACATTGTGGAGGCTTTTTACAACGAACATAGCCTGGCCTGGCTGAGTCATGGCGGCATTACGGCCCCCGAACCGGCCATCAATCACGGCATCGACTGGCTCCGCACCTTCCCTGGTGGCCTACTCACCACCTGCGGGCTATCCAACGTGGGCGGGCCCAACGAAGACGCCTACGGCCAACGAGGTCTGCACGGCCGTATCAGTAACCTCCCCGCCGAACTCGAAGGGGTGGTTCAGCCCGACCCCTTGCTCGGCGATTTGCGCTGGAGCGTAAGTGGGCGTATGCGTGAGTCGCAGGTATTTGGACCAACTTTAGAACTGAAACGCACGGTGTCGGGCGAGTTGGGCAAAGCCGTTATTTATGTGGAAGATACGGTCATCAACCGGGGCAACACACCCGCTCCGCACATGCTGCTGTACCACTTGAATTTCGGCTGGCCACTCGTCGACGAAGGTACCCGGATTCTGGCCAAAGGGAACTGGGAGGCTCGCCCCGACGATATGAGCCGTGCCCGTTTCAACCCCGATACCGACTACCGTACCTGCCCCCCTCCACTCGACGCCCATAGCGGTACGGGCGAAGGAGCCGCCTTTGTTGACCCCACGCCCAACGCCGAAGGGCTATGTACAACGGGGCTTTACAATCCCCGGCTGGGGCTGGCGGTAGCCGTTCAGTTCGAGAAAGAGCAACTCCCCTGGCTCACCAACTGGCAACACTGGGGCAAAGGTGAATACGTGACGGGCCTCGAACCCGGCACCCACCCGCCCATTGGGCAGGCCCAGGCCCGCGAGCAGGGTACGCTCATCTTTTTGGCGCCCGGCGAGCAAAAAAACTACCGTTTAAAAATCGAAATCCTGACCGATCAAGTAGCAATTGAGCATTGGCTCGCTTTGAACGAGTAAACGTCTGTTTAACCGAACAACAACCTGTTTTTTTGACTGACTAACCATACAACCTTTATGCAAACAGCAACAGCGCACAGCCTGGCCGAAAAAGCCCTCGAACAAGGTAAAGGCATTTTACGCCTGGCCCCCACCTGGGTACCCCGGTCATTTTGCGTGCCCGGCCGACGCATCAAACTTCATCCCGACGATTATTACGTACTCGGTGGCAACCGGGGCGGTATCGACGAGCGTTGGCTCTCATCCACCACACCGGCCAAAAATGGCCCCCTCACCGGCGAACACGAAGGCCTGAGCAAGGTTGTTTTCAACGATGGCGATCAGGAGGTTCAGTTTCTGCTGAAAGACGCCGTTGATGAACTGAAAGGTGCCCTTATTGGCGACCGGCTCTGGAACGGATACCAGTCGTGGCCGATGTACTCGAAGTTTTTCGACAACATGGGTCCCCTGCCCCACCACGTGCACCACAACGACGAGCAGGCGGCCCTCACCGGTCAGCTGGGTAAGCCCGAGGCCTATTATTTCCCGCCCCAACTGAACAACCACGGGGGCGATTTTCCGTACACGTTTATCGGCATTGCCCCCGGCACCAGCAAAGAGCAGATCAAGGAATGCCTGATGAATTTCACTAAGGGCGACAACAAGATCACCAATTACTCGATGGCCTACCGGCTTGAGCCGGGCACCGGCTGGGATGTGCCGCCGGGGCTGCTCCATGCCCCCGGTAGTATGTGCACCTACGAGCCCCAGAAGGCATCGGACATCTTTGCCATGTACCAATCGCTGGTCAACGAGGCTATTGTGCCAGAGGAACTACTCTGGAACGGCACCCCTCAGGACCGCATCGGTGATTACGACCTGCTGATGGATGCCATTGACTGGGACCTGAACACCGACCCCAACATGATGGCAAACCGCTACATGGTGCCCGTACCCGTGCGCGACGAAGCCGAAATGGCCGCCGAAGGCTACCGCGAGGTGTGGGTTTGCTACAAATCGGACGCGTTTAGCGCCAAAGAACTGACCGTGCTCCCCGGTCAAACCGTGACTATCCGCGATAGTGCGGCTTATGGCCTGATTATGATGCAGGGACACGGCAAAATGGGCGTATGGAATGTAGAAACTCCCGCCCTGATTCGGTACGGCCAGTTGACCAACGACGAGTTTTTTGTGAGTGAGCAGGCCGCTCAGGAAGGCGTCACGATCACCAACTACTCCTCAACCGATCCGCTCGTGATGCTCAAGCACTTTGGCCCCGAAAACCCAGACTTAACCTTGTAGTTTCCAGCTTTCTGTTTACAGTTTTCAGTGCTCAGGCTAGTCGGCATGATGAGCGAGAGCCAGTCGGCATGAACTGTAAACAGAAAACCGTAAACTGTAAACTCTAAATTAAAACCATGAATAACTACCCCAAACTTCACAACGCCACCTGGCCCGGACTCGTTGGTAAAGGCCCCGATTCTGAGCCCATTATTCCATTTGACACCATGCTCCAGATGACCGCAGCTGCCGAGGTCGACGGGGTTAAATTCGACGGTGTTGATCTGGGCCTGATCGGGCCGCACGTTGATATCGAAAGCTCCGACGATGATATTAAGCGGCTGGCCGACAAAATTGCCTCCCACAATCTGGTTGTTGGGTCGCTGGTGGCTCCCATCTGGGGAGGGCCCGTGCTGGGCAGCGATGCCGACCGCGCTCATTTCCTCGACATGGTACGCAAAGCCTGCCACTTTGGTAAAGTGCTGCGCGACATGGGGATGCGCCCCAGCGGAGTAATCCGGGTCGACTCGGCCAGTTCGCCCCAGCAGTGGGATGCCGATCCGGTGGGCAACACCAAACTGATTGCCGAGACCTTCCGGGCGGCCTGCGACATTGCCGCCGAATACGGCGAGCAGATTGCCGCTGAAGGTGAAATTTGCTGGGCAGGTATGCACAGCTGGCGTGCCATGCTCGACACGCTTCAGCAGGTCGACCGGCCCAACATGGGCTTCCAGGCCGATATGTCGCACACCTTGCTGTACACAATGGGCTACAACCGGGAACAAGACCGGATTCTGCCCGAAGGCTACGACTGGCAGGATCGGCAGGTGCTGACCGACGCCCTCAAGACCCTGACCGACGCCCTCCGCCCCTGGACCATCGACTTCCACGTGGCTCAGAACGACGGCACCGTGTTCGGGTCGGGCTCGCACGACAAAACCGGGCGTCACTGCCAGGCCCTCGACCCCAATGGTAAACTCGATGTGGCCAATGATGCCGGTTTCTGGCTGCGCGACGAAAACGGCAACCTGACCAAGAAAATGCGGCATATCTGCTGGGACGGCTGTATGTTCCCCAACGACGTGATGAACAACCAGCAGACCTGGAACGATATTCTGGCCACGATGATCAAAGTCCGTGAAAAACACGGCTGGCAAGAGTAGAGACGCAACCTATTGCGTCTCTACGAGTACCCGAACAGACCATTATCCCTGAGACGGACACACGTTGCGTCTCTACAAACACATAAACCATCAATGTCTGCCAAAAAAGACCTTCGAATTGGATTGATTGGTACCGGATTTATGGGTCGTACCCACTCAAACGGTTACCGCCGAGTACCTAATTTCTTCCCGCAACTCGCCTACAACCCGGTGCTGAAAGCCGTTTGTTCGCGCAACCGCGAGAAAGTACAGGCTTTTGCCGATCAGTGGGGGTACGAATCTGTTGAGACCGACTGGCGCGCACTCATTGCCCGCGACGATATCGACGCCGTCGACATTTGTACGCCGAACGATTCGCACGCCGAAATCGCCATTGCCGCGGCCGCAGCCGGTAAAATGATTCTGTGCGAAAAACCCCTCGCCCGTAACGTGGCCGAGGCCGAGCAGATGGTGGAGGCCGCCGAGAAAGCGGGTGTTCAAACCACCGTTTGGTACAACTACCGCCGGATTCCGGCCGTTACGCTTGCCAAGCAAATTGTGGACTCAGGTAAGCTGGGTAAAATTTTCCATTACCGGGCCAACTTTCTGCAAGACTGGACGATCAGTGCCGATGTACCACAGGGCGGCACGGGCACCTGGCGGATGGACGTTGACGCGGCTGGTTCGGGCGTAACGGGCGACTTGCTGGCGCACTGCATCGACACGGCTATGTGGCTCAACGGGGCTATCAGCGACGTGTCGGCCGTGACCGAAACCTTCGTGAAAGAGCGGATGCATCAGCTCACCGGCAAGGTGCAGCCCGTTGGTATCGACGATGCCTGTATTTTCCACTGCCACTTTGCCAATGGCTCGCTTGGCCTGTTTGAGTCGACGCGCTACGCCCGGGGTCACAAAGCCTTGTACACCTTTGAAATCAACGGTGAACACGCATCGATCCGCTGGGATTTGCACGACCTGAACCGTCTGGAGTACTTCGACCACTCCGACGAGTCGATCGTGCGGGGCTGGCGTTCGATCCACGTTACCGACGGCGACCAACCCTACATGGACAAGTGGTGGGTGCCCGGCCTCGGTATTGGCTACGAGCACAGCTTCATCCATCAGGTAGCTGACTTCCTCAAGAGCCTCGAGACGGGCGAGCCTTGCTCACCCAATTTCCGCGACGCACTGGAGACCCAAAAGGTCTGCGAAGCCGTGATCGAGTCGGCCAACACACGCAGCTGGAAAGACACCGGCGTTCAGACGTTTACGATGTAAGTAGTGAAGCAGAATTAAATGTATAATGAACAGTGTAGAATGTATAATGAAAGAGCTGATTGTCAACAGGTGATCCAATTATTCATTGTGCATTTCACATTGTTCATTCACTTAATCTGAGCGAAAACACAGTTTAAATAGCGTAGGACAGGTTTGCAGGAGACACCATCTCCACAAGCCTGTCCTACAGCTATTTGAGGGCCGAAACGGTTTTCCGGCCGCCCGTCTGACTAATTTTTTGAAAGAAATACCGACCCACTCGTTGCATTCATCCGATTCGTGCTTCTATTTGTAGGATTCGAATTCTTTTTTGTATGATTCTTTCCGTCACTAATCTTTCCAAATCATTTGCGGGCGTCAAGGCTCTAAACAACGTACAACTTACCGTGCAGACAGGCGAGGTACACGCCCTCATGGGCGAAAACGGAGCCGGTAAGTCGACGTTCATGAAAATCCTGATTGGCTTGTTACAGCCCGATGCCGGTGAGATTATTTTCGATGGAAAACCGCTACACCACAGCAACGTCAACGAGATGCTCGAACGCGGCATTTCGATGATTCATCAGGAGCTACTTACCGTACCCGAACTAACCGTAGCCCAAAACATTTTTCTGGGCCGCGAACCCCGCCGGTGGGGTATCATCGACGAGCGAAAACTAAACGAGCAGGCCACGCAGCTCCTCACGCAACTGGGCGTTGACCTCCGCCCCGATGTGTGCATGAAGTACCTGAGCGTAGCCGAACGCCAACTCGTCGACATTGCCAAGGCACTCTCCAACAAAGCGCGGGTGATTATCATGGACGAGCCCACTTCGGCCCTGTCCGACAAAGAAGTAGCCACCCTGTTTACCATTATCCGGGATTTGCAGCGGCAGGGCGTCGCTATCATCTACATCTCGCACAAGATGGAGGAGATATTTACCCTGGCCGACACCATCACCGTACTGCGCGACGGGCAGTTTATTGCTACCCGGCCCGCGTCGGAGTTTACGGCCCAAAGCCTGATTGCGATGATGGTAGGCCGCGAACTCGGCGATTTATTCCCCCCTTCGCACGCTCAGCTCGGCCCCGAAGTGCTCCGGGTAGAAGGGCTCACGCAGCCGGGCAAATTTTCAGATATTACGTTTAGTGTGCGAGCGGGCGAAGTACTCGGTTTGGCGGGCCTTATGGGAGCCGGTCGTACCGAAGTGGCGCGGGCTATTTTTGGTCTTGACCCGTACGCACGGGGCACCGTTTATTTCAACGGCCAACCCGTAACGGTGCGCTCCCCGCAGGAGGCCATCGCGCTCGGTATGGGTTTCGTGGGCGAAGACCGTAAGGGGTCGGGCTTTGTGCCGGGTATGTCGGTGAAGCACAACCTGACGCTCGCCAGTCTGGAGCAATTTGCCCGCCGGGGCCTTGTTGCCGAAGGCGCCGAAACGGCAGCGGCCACCCAGCTGGTCAAAGACCTGAACATCAAAACGGCTGGCCTGAACCAGCACGTAGTTTACCTCAGCGGGGGCAATCAGCAGAAAGTGGTTATTGGCAAAGTACTGCAATCGGCCCCAAGTCTGATTATTCTGGACGAGCCTACGCGCGGAATTGATGTAGGTGCCAAAGCCGAAATCTACAAGCTCATCAACGATCTGACAGCCAAAGGAATAGCCATCCTTCTCATCTCTTCCGAACTACCCGAACTTTTAGGTTTGAGTAATCGAATTGTGGTATTAGCTAAAGGAAAACAGACTGCCGTGCTTTTAGGGGAAGAAGCTACTCAGGAAACCATCATGCATCACGCCATGCAGACCGAGTCGCCCCTTAGCCAATTGTAACGGTTTTTCATGAACAACGTCATCGACACCCCTACTAAACCGGTCGGTCAAACCACCTACCAAACCCAGATTCGCAAGCTCGGACAATACGGCATCTTAGTGGCGTTTATCCTGATATGCCTTGGCTTGTCGGTTATCAGCCCCAAGTTTCTGACGGTGCAGAACCTTATGATTATTGTCATGCAGGTGTCTATCAACGCCCTGCTGGCCTTCGGGGTTACGTTTGTCATTATCACCGGCGGTATCGACCTCTCTATCGGCTCTATTGTGGCCGTAGCGGGTGTGGTGGCGGCATCGTTTGCCCACCCCGACACCTACCCGGTCATTGTGCCATTGGCTCTCGCCCTGGCAACGGGCGTTGCGTTTGGGGCGCTCAACGGGTTTGTGATTACCCGGAGCAAAGTACCGCCGTTTATTGTCACGCTCGGCACCATGACCATCTTGCGTGGTTTAGCCCTGATTCTGAGCAAAGGTCGGCCCATCTCCAACCTGTCCGATACGTTTAGTTTTCTGGGCGGGGGCAAGATTCTGGGCGTGCCCAACCTGATTATCGTTCTGGTGATTGCGTTCATTGTCTGCACCATTGTTCTGCGCAAGACCGTTTCGGGCCGGTATATGTACGCCGTGGGTGGCAACGAACAGGCCGCACGGGCGTCGGGTATCCGGGTAGGCAAGGTAAAAATGCAGGTTTACATCCTCAGCGGGGGCCTCGCGGCTCTGGCGGGGGTGTTGCTTACCTCACGCATCTCAACGGGCCAACCCAATGCCGGGGCTGGTTTCGAACTCGACGCCATTGCCGCAGCCATTATCGGAGGCACAAGCACCTCGGGCGGCACCGGTACCATGACGGGTACGCTCATTGGGGCCCTGCTCATTGGCGTTATCAGCAATGGGCTTGACCTGCTCAACGTCTCGTCGTACTACCAGCAGGTAGTGATGGGCGTGATTATTATTGGCGCTGTTATTCTCGACAGCATTAACCAGAAAACGAACTAAACAGGCACCCGGCAAAGGGTGTCTTTCTCCTATTCTCCTAATACCCATTATGAAACACGCGTTTAAACCCCTACTCGTAGCCCTCACTTTACTGGCCGTTGGTTGCAGCCAATCGGCATCGGACAGCAAAACCGACAGTGCCGACGGCAAGAAACTTGTTATTGGGGCCAGTATGCTCAGTATGCAGCATGAGTTTGTGGTCAATGTACACGACGAAATGACCAAAAAAGCCGAGGAAACCGGCATCGAACTGATTACGGTCGATGCTGAGCGGTCGGCGATTAAGCAGGTTGAGCAGATTGAGAGTTTCATCGCGCAGAATGTCGATGCTATTATTCTGAACCCGGCCGAGGTTGAAGCCTGTTCACCGGCGGTGAGCAAAGCATTGGCCGCTAATATTCCCATTATCAACGTCAACTCCGAAACGGGTGTGAAGCCCACCGCTTTTGTGGGCTCCGACGATGTTGAAGCGGGTCGTATTGCTATGCAGTACCTGGCCGACAAACTTGGTGGTAAGGGGAACGTGGTAATGCTCGAAGGCTACATGGGTCAGGCCGGGCAACTGAAACGGGCACAGGGCGCTATGGAAGTCCTCAAAAAATACCCGAACATGAAGATGCTCGCCAACCAGACTGCCGAGTGGGACCGCGCGAAAGGGATGGCCCTGATGGAAAACTGGATTCAGGCCTACGGAAATCAGATTAACGCGGTATTTGCCCACAACGACGAAATGGGCCTGGGAGCCGTAAAAGCCCTAGTAGATGCCGGTTTGAAAGACAAAATCATGGTGGTTAGCATCGATGCCATTCCCGATGCCCTCCAGGCCATGCAGAAAGGAACCCTCGACGCTACGGTGTTCCAGAATGCCCAGCAGCAGGGCGCCAAAGCGGTTGAAACGGCCATCAAAGCCGCCAAAAAGCAACCGTTCGACAAAGAAACGCTCATTCCGTTTCAGCTGGTCACGAAAGAAAACATGGCACAGTTCGTCAAAAAATAACCAGACACCTCTCTAACTGCTTCTTTCCCCCTTTTCCACAATGAATCGTAACACCTTCTTACAGACGTTGGCCGGAGCGCTTGGCCTGAGCACTTTGGAGGCCGGGGCTTCTGCATCGGCGGCCAAGCCGTACATCGTATTCGTTACCGGCGACCACGAATACAGTAGTGAACTGACGTTGCCTATCATCGCGGCCGAACTGGAAAAGAAGTACGGGATGCGGACCAAGGTACTTACGGCTTACCCCGACTACAATGCGGAAAAAGACATTCCGGGGCTCGAAGCCCTGGCCGATGCCGACGTAGCCGTGTTTTACCTACGCTGGCGGTTACTGCCCAAGGAGCAGCTGGCCCACATTGACAAGTACCTGAAGTCGGGCAAACCGGTAATTGGGTTCCGCACCACCACACACGCGTTCAACTACCCCGAAGGCGACGACCGCCGACCCTGGAACGCCTTTGGCGAGTTTGCGTTTGGTAGCCCTCCGGGCTGGGGCGGTGCAGCCAAGCATACGCACTACGGCCACAAAAGCACAACTGATGTGTCGGTGATTTCGGAAGCGGCCAAAAACCCCATCCTGACGGGCGTAGCACCTGCGTTTCACGCGGCTTCGTGGCTGTACCGGGTGCGGCCCGACTATCCACCCAAAGACGCTACCCTGCTGCTGATGGGCAAAGCCGTGAACCCCGACAAAGAAGCTATTGAAAACCCCGTGGCCTGGACCTGGAAAAACCAATGGGGCGGCCGGGCGTTTCTGACCACCCTGGGGCATCCCGAAGATTTTCAGGTCGAATCGTTTCAACGGCTGGTGATCAATGCCATTCACTGGGCAGCGGGCAAACCGGTTCCCAAAAACTGGAAAGGCAGCATGAACATCAACGTACCCTACGGCCACCCGGCTAAATCCTGATCTTCTGACACCTCATGACAACGGATTCAACCCAAGCTCAACCCCGATCCCTGAAAATAGGCTTCAACCTGCTCGTCTGGACCGCCACGCTGTCGGAGCAGATGAACCCCATGGCCGAGCGGCTTAAAACAATTGGTTACGATGGCATTGAGTGCTACCTCGGCGAAACCGATACGCAGGTGTACCAACGCTACGGCGACCACCTGAAACAGCTGGGGATGTCGTCGTCGGCCGTGATTACACTCGGCCCCGATGAGAACCCGGTGAGCGATTCCCCCTCGGTACGGGCCAAAGCCCTCGACCGGCTCAAGGTGGCTATCGACTGTGCACACGCCATGAATGCCGACGTTATCTGTGGGCCTTTCCATTCGGCGTTTGCCACGTTTTCGCGGCAGGCACCCACCGACGAGGAATACAACCGGAGCGCCGAAGTGCTTCATCAGGCTGGCGATTATGCCGCTCAGGCCGGCATTCTGCTCACACCCGAAGCTCTTAACCGGTTTGAGTGTTATCTCTGCAACACCATGACCCAACTGGCCGATCTGGTTCGGCGCGCCGATCACCCCAACGTGCGGGCTATGTTCGACACGCACCATGCCAACATGGAAGAGAAAAAATACCCCGACGCTATTGCTACGATTGCGCCGGTTCTGGCCCATGTGCACATCAGCGAAAACGACCGGGGCACCCCCGGCTCGGGTCATATTCCATGGGACGATGCATTCTCGGCACTGGCCAAAGCCAATTATCGGGGCTGGCTCACCATCGAAGCCTTCACCCGCAACGACCCCGATTTTGCAAACGCTATCAACGTCTGGCGCGAATACAACGAGCCCTGGAACATTGCCGAACAGGGTCTACAGTTTATCCGCCAAATGATGACCAAACACAGCTTAGGTGCATAAAAAAATCCCCTCCTTGCAGCAAGGAGGGGATTTTTTTACGTTATGTCATCTCGTTTCGAGCGATGGTAGCCACCCAGTAGTCATGCCGATTCTTACATGAAATACAGAAAAATGGCTGACACATGGAGCACAAAACAACCGTTATTCTATTTCCTAAACCCAGTCTTACAAATCAAGCTGGGCTACAGCCATCGAGTTGCGGTTGTTTGGGTTGCGCACTTCGTAGGCTACGAGCAGTTTGCCGTTGCTGACCAGACCGCTGGCGTTGGTACCGTTGACCGAACCGCTAACCATTTTGGTAGCTGGTTGCTGACCTTTCAGGATATTGCGGTAGGCAATCATCGAGGTAGCACCGGTTTCCGACACTTGGCTTTGCTCCCACAACAGCACCGACGAAGCTGGTGCAGGCACTAGATAAGCATTCTTCGCCGTGGCTTCATCAATCACAAACAACCGCTTGCCTGTTGTCTGGTCAATTACCCGGATACCAGGGGCATCGTTGGCACCCGAGAACCAGGCTACCAGGTTCGAGCCACCGCCCGCGCTTGAGGTTGGGCCTGAGTGCGGGCATCCATTTACTTTCCAGTTATCGGGCGACATAATGGCGGGCTTGCCAAACGTCAGGCCGTTATCGGTAGAGGTCATCCGGGCAATGTCGCGGATATTTTCCTGATTTTCGCGATAGTGCACATGCAACGCCCCCGCCTTGTCAACGAGCAGGCTGATGTTGCAGCAATCGCACACGAATGGGTCGAGCACTTTCTCGGCACCAAACACACCATTGGTTGAGGTAACAAGCCGCAAATCGCGCTGATGGGCCTGCCCTACAATATCGTTCAGGTATGCCACGCCAATTTCGCCGTTGGCCAGCACCGTTGCGTCGAAGAAGCCCCGCACAATGTTCGGGGTTTTGTCCTGATGCACGGGAGCTGGTTTGGTCCAGGTGTTCCCTCCATCGGTCGACTGGGCAAACACAATCTGAAGGTCGCTTGGTCGGCCACCACCCCGGTTGCTGTTGGCAGCCGGTTTCGGGGCCGGGGCACCGTGGCCCTGATGCTCATTGTGGTTGTGCTCTTCGGTTTTCGCCTGTGGAGCCGCAGCCGGTTGTTCACCGCGCAGGGCAAACACCGCTACCGCCGTACCATTGGGCCGGAACAGGAGCTTGGGGCGCATCAGGCGCGAGTTGCCAATACCCGACGAGGCAAAAATCAGCTTCTTGGCCCCGAACGTCTTTCCCCGGTCGGCCGACTCAGCCCAGTAAAAGAAAATCTGACCGTTCTGGTCTTTCTCGGTCCAGGAAAGAGCCACCGTACCTTTGGGCGTACTGGTGAGTGTAGGCACCGCAAAAGCCCGGGTGGTGTCGCTAAAAATAGTGCCGGCAAAGCTCGTTACGCTCGCTCCGAGGCAGAGACACAACAGCAACAGCAGACGAAAACGCGTTGTCATGGTAAATGCTTTAGGGTTCAAATCGGTGAAGGCCACCAACTTGTCTGAATCTGCCGTAAAGATAAAGCACGCCATGCAGAATCGCACAACTATTTAGATTTATTCTTAATAAATTCCTCAACCTACCGGCCCATCCAGCCCCCATCAACGGTCAACACGGTGCCGTGCACGTACCGGGCGGCATCGGAGGCCAGGAACACCACCGGCCCTTTGAAATCGTCGGGCTCACCCCAGCGATTAGCCGGAATTCGGCTCAGAATCGACTGCGAGCGGGCGGGGTCGGCACGGAGCGCTTCGGTATTGTCGGTTGAGATATAGCCCGGTGCAATGGCATTTACATTGACACCCTGACCAGCCCACTCGTTGGCAAACGCCTTCACCAGGCTACCCACTGCCCCTTTGCTGGCAGCGTAACCGGGCACGTTAATACCGCCCTGAAATGTCAGCAACGAAGCCGTAAAAATCACTTTACCACTACCACGGGCAATCATATCACGGCCAATTTCGCGGGTCAGAATAAACTGTGCGGTCTGGTTGATGGCAATCACCTCATCCCAGTACTCATCGGGGTGCTCGGCGGCTGGTTTCCGCAAAATAGTCCCCGCGTTATTCACCAGAATATCGATAACGGGGTGATCGTGCTTCACCTGCGTAATGAACCCATTGAGCGAATCGCGCTTGCCGAAATCGGCCTGATAGGCAAAAAACCGACGGCCTCGGGCCTCGACGGCCTGCGCCACGGCACTGCCTTCGGGTTCAAGATTGGCCGACACGCCAATGATGTCGGCACCGGCTTCGGCAAGGGCTTCGGCCATAGCCTTGCCAATACCACGCTTGCAACCCGTCACGAGGGCTACTTTACCCGCCAGCGAAAATGTATTTAAAACAGAAGTCATACAAATGGTTTATGGTTAAGAGTTTTTGGTTTTTGGTTCGATCTGACTAGGGTCCTGGAACACGCATCACATACGTTTACATATCTTGAGACCACTAAAACCGATAAACCAAAAACCATGAACCGGTCTCACCGGCCGGCTTTGCGCGGGGCCGATGTTGTTACCACCAACGGCTGCCGGAGTCGGTTGGCTTGGGCTTGCAGGTAGGCAAACCAGGCATCCGACGAGGTAATCAGGCCGGCTTTATCCCAGGCTCCTCCACTGTAATACGTGATGCCTTCGCCCGACTTGACAGCCAGCCGGGCCAAACCGTGACCGTATTTGCGCATCATACCGCCCGACTTGCCCGGAAATACGCACCCTACACCGATGGTGCCATCAGGGCCGTGTTTGGGCTCCCAGTAGCCAAGCACCCCGTTCTTATCGTCGAGCAACAATGGGCTTTCTTCGGGCCGCAGCACAATACCCGCTACCATCGGTAGCGCTCCCGGTGCGGTATGGGTTACATCGACCCGGATTTTACTCAACTGTGCCCCCGCATCGAGCGAAATCGTTTTAGCCTGGGTGACGGTCACGCCTTTGAAGGTGTACGGGTCGTACTTCACCCGAAACGTGGTACGGAGTGGGCCGTTGTCGAGCACCTCCCAGGTGGTATAATTATGAATGTACTGGATAGAGTCGTTCAGGAAAACGCCCACATCGCCCGCGCCGAGGGTCAGGCCCACCTTGTAGTAATCGAGCCCGTCGCCATTGTCTTTGTGGTAGTCGTTCTGTTTGTACCACTTGTTGATGATCAGTTCGGGAGTGCGCTTGGCCCAGATGTCGGACCCGTAGGCATTGTCGGAGCGACCGTTGAGGGCCTTCCCGTAAATACGAAACGCCACCCGGTCGTTTTCCCAGGCAAAATCGTCGTAGCGTTCGGGTACGTACCGGCCGTACGTCATGGGTTTCACGGGGGTTGGCTTGCCTTTACTCAGCACCAGCCCCACCGACCCTTTGGGAGCCACCGTAACCTGCACGAGCAGGTTCTGCACGGCCGACCCTCCTTTTTTCTCCAGCTGATAGGCTACCTCCTGCCCATTGTCGGCGCGCACCACCCGAAGCTGGGCCGTATCGACCTGCGGGTAGGCCTTCGCCACGGTAGCCCACGGTATTTCAACCACCGCCGACTCGTAGGCCGCCGTGCCTGGGTTAGAGATGTTCAGGTTGCCTTGTTGTGCCAGTACCGGCCCGGCAATAGCCAGTAAGCAAGGGAGTAAAGTCGAGAATCGCATATTATCGCAAATCAGGTATTGCACAAAAATCCATATCGCCATAGTCGAGGTTTTCGCCCGCCATGCCCCAGATAAACGTGTAGTTCGACGTGCCAGCCCCGGCATGAATCGACCAGTTGGGCGAAATAACGGCCTGTTCGTTCTGCATCCAGATATGCCGGGTTTCCTGCGGCTGTCCCATAAAATGGCACACAGCCTGCCCCTCGGGCACTTCGAAGTAAAAATAGACCTCCATACGCCGGTCGTGGGTGTGAGCGGGCATGGTGTTCCAGACACTGCCGGTTTTCAGCTCGGTCATACCCATTTGCAACTGGCAGGTAGGCAGTACCTTGTTGATCAGCATTTGATTGATAGTACGGTTATTGGCCGTTTCGAGACTCCCCATTTCGAGCTTGTTGGCCTCCTGCCGCGATACTTTCCGGGTCGGGCAGCTCGTGTGGGCGGGTGTCGAGTTGAGGTAAAAGCGGGCCGGTTTATCTTCATCGTGCGACATAAACTCCACCGATTTTGTCCCCTGCCCAATGTACAGTGCTTCTTTGTACTCAAGGTCGTAGGCAACGCCATCGGCCACCACCCGGCCCGGACCGCCTACATTGATCATCCCCAACTCCCGACGCTCCAGAAAATAAGCGGCTTTGAGCTGCTCGGGCGCTTCGAGCGATACTACCCCCGACACCGGCATGATGCCGCCCGTCAGGTAGCGATCAAAAAACGACAACGTCCAGCGAAACTCATCAGCCACAAACAGCTTTTCGATCAGAAACGCCTGCCGAAGCCCTTCGGTAGTCATGGTTTTCACCTCGTTGGGTGAGCTGGCATAGCGACTCTCAAACGCTATTTTGGCCCCGGTCGTTGTGGGGGTCAGGGAGTTTTGTTCAGACTGCATTCTTCTATAATTTCTGTTTTGAGTGTTACGCTATGCCCGCTACCAGCCTCGGCACTGAGCAACCAGTACCAAACCGGCACACGGCCTGCAAACTTACAAACGGTCGTTGCAAGATGGCTTATTCGACAATCCATTCGTAGGTACCGGCCGGTATGCCCTCCAGGCGCCAAAAGTCTCCCGCTGATACAGCTTTCACCAGAGCCCCGTTTTGCCGAACCCGTTCCTTTGAGCTTTTGCGAGGCAAATACACCACAGCATCGATATTACCCGGCAACGACGCCCGTAACTGAAACCGTCCGGGCACGTTGACAAACGACACCGCAACCGCTCCCCGAACCGTAGCAAGTTGTAGCGATGCCTGCCGCAGTGTGCCGGGTTGCGGTTTTATCTGCATGGTTTCAAAAGCAGGGGTCAGCGGTTCGATACCCATTAGTTTGCGGACAATAATGTTGGCCGGGACCGCTCCCCAGGCATGATTCCAGTCCTGATTGGGCTTGTAACGGGTGTCCCAGGCCTCGGTTGTCAGGGTCGAACCGGTCCGAATCATGTTGTACCAGCTCCGTTCTTCGGTCGATGTCAGCAATGCAAGGGCGTAGTTGCTCTCGTGGGCGTTGTACAGAGCATCGAGCAAAAACTGAGACCCGTACACGCTGCACGCCATACCCCGCGAGCGCATGTGCGCCAGCACGGCCAGCCGGTTTTTCTGGGGCACCAGGCCAAAGGCCAGCGCCATCATGTTGGCGTGTAACGACGCGTGGTCGGTACCTTCGCCATCGCGCACAAGCCCCGTTTTGGGGTCGATAAAAGCAGCCACAAATGCCAACCGCACCTGTTGGGCTCGGTTGGTGAACAAAAGTGCATCGTCGGCTTTTCCGAGCCGCGACGCCAGCTCGGCCATAAATACCAGCCCCTGATAATGAAACGCGTTAACCACCGCGTTATAATCCCGAAACACAAACCCGTCGGTCTCTCCGGCTTCTTTCTTCCCAAGTCCCAGCACTCCCTGTTGCGGCCAGTCGACAATGTCCTGCAAAATCGGCCGACCGTCGAAGGTATCGTAATGAATGGACTTTTTGAACTCGGCCGTTTGCAGTCCGGTGCGAGTACTGATGAGTCCGTCGGGCCGGGCGAGCGGTAAGAGTAGTTTGGCTTTCAGTTCGGGGTAAAGGGCCTCAGCCGTGCGTAAATCACCCGAATTGAGGTAATCGTACCAAGCAATGAGTACATTCTGCAAACTCCACTCGGTAGGCCAGGTAGCGTGATAAATGAGGTAGTTGAGCGACCGTTTGGCAATGTTGAACTCGGCATCGGTGGCGTAGTGCGACAACTGGTTGAGCAGGGCATCGGCTTCGTATGGAATCCGCTCCCGGTCGCCATCCACGTAGTAGCCCGCAAACGTAGTCGCTTTAATGGTGTGCTTGCACAGCGCCCAGATCTGGTTCAGCGTGGTGTCGGAACTAACAAACGAACTCGCGGTTTCATCGAACGGATACGTCACCGTGTGTCGCACCACCGCTCCTACCGCAACAGCTCCGCCGGGGTTTTCTACCTCAACGTACCGGAACGGAAGCACCTCACCGATGTACTCGGGCATCAGAATGGCTTTGGGTCCCGTATTCCGTTTGTCGGGCCGAAACGGCACCGCGTATCGGTGGGTTCCTTTCAGCAACGGCAGCGTTATCCGGCGGTACCGGAGTGTACCCGGTGGTTTGGTATGCACGCGGCCATCGGGGGTGAGGGCTTCGCCTACGTGCAGCACGAGCGTATCGCGACCGGCGACCGAGGTGGCCGTCAGGTACACCTGCCCGAAGGCATCGACGCCAAAATCGTACAGCTCCTGCCCAACTGCCGGTTTCCGCACCTGACGGGGCGTTTCTTCGGCTTTAACAAGCGGGTAGTAAGGCGTTTCGTACCGGTTCAACCGGGAGGCTGTTCTGAAGGCGCGCGGCTCCGAAAACGGCGTTTCTGCCAGTTGTGCACTACCAACTTTGACACGCCAGTAGTACACCCGACTCGTATCGAGGCCCGCATTGCCTAACAAAACTCCTACACTTTGCCCACTCTTTACCGTACCCGAGTCCCACACATCAGGCAATTGGGCCAGGCTGTTTTTACGGGAGGAAGAAACGATAATTCGATACGTAGTCTGACGACCCAGCCCCGGCGGCACCTCCCAGCTAAACGAAGGGTGTGTGCTGCGGATGAGGGCCCGCTGCCCCGGAAATTGCACCGAATCGGCAGTTTCGAGAGAAAGATTGGTCAGAAATCCCTCATGCCACACCCGGTCGGTATGGAGAAGCAGATCGGTACGGAGGCCGGTGGGTACCGGCTGGGGTTGAGCCATACCCCGCAGCCCCAACAGCAAAAGGGCTCCCAATACGGTACGTTGCATAGGCAAAATCGGTTAGCGCAGGTCGGCGCTTTTATCGTGCGGAAAATCATCGCCACTCCAAACGCGCAGAGCACTCCATTTAGCGGGCGGATCGGCCCAGAACGGGTCGGTATCGGGCAAACCGAGCGGCAGGAAAATAGCCGTCGCCAGGTACAGGCTGCCCTGGTTGTTGTACACATCGGCAATGTCGGGCTGGGCACCGTATAACCCAATGGTGAGCCAGCCGTTGGTGTACGTCGAAGGGCTTTCGAGCGTTTTCTTGATGACGGCCGTGAGCGCCCCGCGTACCTGAGCGGGCCTGAGGTCGGTGGGGAGTGCTTTCCGCCAGGCCATATCGGCCAGATGATGAAACGCAGCGCCCCGGTACACCAGCGAGCGTCCGGTGGGTGGAAAACTGCCGTCGGCATTAATCAACCGTTCCTGAATGATTGCGTAGCGTTCGTTACTCTTTCGAATTTTGGCAATCATGCCGTTGTAGGCATTGGTTTTCTTACCGATAATGTCGACAATACCGGCCAGATACGGGTGAATCACGTAGCTGTTGTAGTAGTCGAAAGCGTAGTGCACGCCATCGGAATACATACCATCGCCTACGTACCACTGCTCCAGCTGTTGCAAGGCATAATCGACACGCATGGGGTCCCATTCGTAGCCGTACCGGCACAGGAAAGCCTCGTTCATGGCTGAAAACAGGAGCCAGTTCGAAAATACGGGTTTAAACCGGCGCGTACTCCGAATAGCACTGGCCAGTCGGTCCTGATCCATTTTGGACAAATGCTCCCAGAGCCAGGGAGCCCGCACAAAGGCATAGGCGATAAACGAAGCATCCACAATCTGCTGACCGCCGATATCGAACCGCATGTAGTCTTTTCTGGTCGAGTCGAGCGCGTTGGCTATGCCCTTGAGCACCCATTGGCGGTATTGATTACGGAGGGCAACCTCGTTGGGTGTACCGCCTTCGCCCTGCAGCCAGGGAGCCATACCGCTCAGCACCCGCCCCAGCACCTCCACGTACTGTACCCCAATCCGCTGCTCCCGGTTATCAACGCGGTTCGACGTTACTTTAGGCATTCGGATACGCAGGCTGTCGGCAGCCAGGCTGGTGATAACCGGACGCACCATCCGATCCATTTCGGCCAGCCAGAACTGCCGGTCGCTTACCGGAACGGGGGCGGGCGACATCTTCTTTTTCGATTTCTGGGCTAAACCGGGGCTCCCCACAAACATGAGCGTGAGGCCAGTCAGCATCAGGGCAAAACACCAGTGCTTCATCATTGTCAACTTTGGCGGGCTAGATTCATTTTGATACGTACCGATGCAGCTCACACGCAGCCAGCAAAAATGCCCCTACGCCAAAATTGGTCGTGGAGTTAGCGTTGACAACCTGCCCCGGAATGGCTTTCTCGCCAATAGGCTGTACGTACCCGATACGGCCATCGGGTTGCAGGGCCACCTTCGTGAGGTATTGCCAGGCGTTCAGGACCGTGGGCCGGTACGTACGCTCGTCGAGCAGGCCGTTGTTAATACCCCACAAAAACCCGTACGTAAAAAAGGCGGTGCCGCTGGTTTCGGGGCCGGGTGCCTGCGCCGGATCAAGCAGGCTGCGGGTCCAGTAACCGTCGGGTTGCTGTGCCTTCCGAATGGCCTCGGCCATGCCCTTGAACGTGTCGATGTACTCGGCCCGGTGCGGGTCGTCGGCGGGCAGGTCGGCCAGCACTTTAGCGAGTCCGGCAAACACCCAGCCATCCCCCCGCGACCAGAAATCTTTCAGCCCATTGGCAGTTTTGTGGGCCGGGTACACATACTTGGCGTCGCGGTAGTACAACCGGGCGTCGGCATCGTACATAATGCCGTTGGCGAAGGTAAAATATTCATGCAGTTTCTGGAGGTACAGCCGATTCCCGGTCAGCTTGTAAAGCTTGGTCATCACCGGCATCACCATGTACAGGCCATCGGCCCACCACCAGTACCCATTATAAGGTGTACTCATCTGGTATTCCATCACCTCGCGGGCGCGGGCCACCTTCCGGGCGTCGGGTTGCAGGTTATACAGGTCAATGTAGGTTTGAAAGCAAATCTGCCAATCGCCAAAGAGCACGTATTCGTCTGTTTCGCCGTAGGTGTACTTCCAGTTGGCCCGGTTGTCCGATTTGGCCCCTTTCCAATCATTCTGCTCAGCCCAGGCTTCGGAGTAGCGCCGATAGGCTTCGTTTTTGGTCAGGAAATAAGCCTCCATATTGCCCGTATGGTAGGCGGCATTGTCCCAAAAGGCGTTCCCGTGCGTCGGCCTGGCTTTTTGCCAGTAATCATTAACACGCTGTACTGTTTGCAGCACCTCGGCCGGTTTCGGCACGGGCTGGGCTCCGGCCCAGGTGCAAAAGGCCAGCCAGAGAGTTAGAGTAAGGAGTTGAGGCATCGTACAGCAAAGAAACGAGTCTCCATCCGAAAAACCGGTGAAGACTCGTTGTCGGGTTGTGAGTATAAATTAATATCCGGGATTCTGGGCCAGTACGGCGTCTTTGTTCAACTGAATTTCGGTCAGCGGAATCGGCATGAGCAGGTTTTTCTCCGTCAGGCCACGAATCGGGTTTACGGGGTTGTTGGCGTTGAGTCGGGTGGCTCGGTCAACCAGCGTCTTAGTGCGCATGAGGGTCATCCGGCGGTTTTCCTCGCCAATCAGTTCGCGGGCGCGCTCATCGAGCACAAAGTCGAGCGTCATGTCAGCCGCCGACACTTTGCCCACCGCTGGGTAGCCCGGAAACGCCCGCTCGCGCAGGGTGTTGATACTAGCCGCAGCGGCTTCGAGTTTACCTTGCTTCACCTGGGCTTCGGCCAGCAGCAGGTAGGTTTCGCCCAGCCGCATCAGAATAAAATCTTTCACCATTGCGTAGCCAAACGTATCGTTCGGGTCGAACTGATACCATTTGGTGGTATGCGGAGCAATGTTGAACAGGGTATCGGTACCGGCGTACGGCACCGGCTTGCCATACGTAGCTGGCTTGGTAGGGTCGTTGTACACATACCGACGCCGGATGTTGTATTGCGAGTTACGGATGTCGCCGGGCTTGTATAAGCCATACAACACCCAGTTGCTCAGTCGCAACCGGCCCAGTGCCCGACCACCCGTCGAGTCCGACAAGGCCATGCCCTGCACATTGTGGTAAGCCGCGCCCCACACCCGGCGTTGCTGCGGGTTGTCGGTGATACCGCCCACCACAGTGCTTGGGTTTTCCTGCTCCAGCACCCAGATAGCCTCGGTGTTGCCCTGCACCCGGCGCTGGTTGCCGTACACAAACATGTCGGAATAATAGTCGCCGGGGCTACCCGCTTTGAGGCCGTAACGGCTCTTGACCAGCTTGAACTTACCACTGCTGATAATTGCTCCGAGCTGAGCCTCGGCCAGGTCGGGCTTACCCATGCGCAGGTACACTTCACCCAGCAACTGCATCGCCATAAACTTGTTGGCACGGCCGTAGAGCTTGCCTTTCGCGTTCGACTTCACATTGTCGATGTCGGGCAGATTGGCAATGGCAAACGTTAGGTCGTCGACAATCTGCTTATTTACATCCTCGACAGGCGCCCGCACAAAATCGGTTTTAGGACCGGTGAGGGCCTGTGTCAAGAGGGGCACCCCACCGAAGCAGGTCGCCAGGGTGTTGTACGCGTAGGCCCGGAAAAATTTGGCCTCGGCGCTGATCTTGTTTTTACCCCCCGCGCTGATGCTCGTCAGCGATGGCGACTCGGCTCCATTGATGATAATGTTAGACAGGTTCACCATAATGTAGCTCCGGTTCCAGGTCCGGGCGGCTGCGCCATCCGTTGAGGTCAGCTGCGCGTAGTTGTAGTACGGAATCTCGATACCCTGCTGGTTGGCCGTCGCGTTGGCTACGTCGGTACCGACCTGCCACACACTCGGCCATCCCTGCTGGTCGGCCCAGGAGAAAATGGTGCTGGTGTGGTTATAGAGGCCAACGAGTTGCGCTTCGAAACCGAGCGAATCGTTAAGCGTAACGGGCGTGTACGACGAGTAAGGTTTTTCGTCGAGAAACGTGTCTTTGCAGGCTGAAGCCAGAACCACAACCGACACGAAGAGAAGTTTAGCAATTGATTTCATGAGATCGGATGTAAGCAGTCAGGTTAACGAAGGCTAAGGTTCAGGCCCATCACAAACGAGCGGGTCAGGGGGTAGTTGTTGGCCCAGTCGCCCACCCCGCGCGATTGCTGCACGGCTTCGGGGTCCCAGCCAATCCAGTTCGTGAACGTGTATAGGTTACGGCCACTGACGTAGATGGTGGCATTGCCCAAACGGAGCTTATCCAGCACTTTAGCCCCGAACACATAGCTGAGCGTTACGTCTTTGATGCGGGTAAAGCTGGCATCCGACGCGTAGCCGTAGCCCCGTGGGTTTTTGAACGCCAGCGAGGGGCGGGTGTTGCTCTTGTTCTCGGCAGTCCAGTAACCTACGTCGATCGGCGTGTTCCGCTTACCGGTTTCGTCGGCATAGGTCAGGTCGGCGTTGTTGCGGGTGATGCCCTGCACCGTCTGAATAAACACGTTCAGGTGGAAGTTTTTGTAATGGAATGTGTTCGTCAGACCACCCGTCCACTTAGGTGCCGTTTGGCCCAGAATCATACGGTCGCCGTCGGGCGTGATTTTCTTGTCGCCGTTGAGGTCGGCAAATTTCAGATCACCCGCCACCGAGCCGGGGTCCTGCGACGAGGCATCCTCGCCAACCTGCCATACACCGGCCAGTTTGTAATCGTACACCACGCTGATGGGCTGCCCGATAAACCACCGGTTACCGAGGTCGTCTTTCTGGTCGCCATAGAGGTCGATAATCCGGTTGCGGTTCGAGGCAAACACCACCCCGCTTTCCCATTTCAGATCCCCTTTGGTCACATTACGGGTATTCAGCGTGAGTTCGATACCCGTATTCGAGGTTTCGCCGAGGTTATCAAATACGCTGGAATATCCCGTAATAATGGGCAGACTCCGTAGCAACAACAGGCCTTTGGTGTTGTTCTTGTACAGTTCAAGGCTACCGTTGATCCGGTTATTGAGGAATCCGAAGTCCAGACCAATATTGCGGCTGAGCGTGGTTTCCCATTGCAGGTTAGCATTACCGAGGTTACCCGCCAGGGCACCAATCGTACTGACACCGTTGAACGGCGACCGACCCGTGTTGTTGGTCGTAATGGTGCGGTACACGCTGATAGCCTCGTTGCCCGACTTACCGTACGACAACCGGAGTTTCAGGTTGCTCACCACCGTGGCATTCTTCATGAAGGCTTCGTTGCTGATATTCCAGCCCAGAGCCGCCGACGGGAAGAGGCCGTACTTGGTGGTATTGGCGCCAAACACCGACGAGCCATCGCGACGGGCCGTCAGGGTAAACAGGTAGCGGCTATCGTAGGAGTAGTTGACACGACCCATCTGCGAATTCAGACCGTAGCGGTCGGCAAATGAGTTGCTCGACTGAGTGGCCCCCGCCCCGAGGTTGTAGAATGAGAGTTCGTCGTTAACAAAGCCCGTAGCCGAACCGCTTGCCGTGGCATATTTACGCTGCTGGGCACTGTAGAGGCCCGTAAAGTCGAAATGGTGCTTGCCCCAGTCGCGGGTGTAGGTCAGGATGTTTTCAAGCGTGAAGCTGTTGGTTTCCGAGAAAAACGTGTTGGCCGTTCCGAGCAGGTCGTTGGCACTGCGCCCCACGTAGCTACCTGTACGGGCCGGAATGTACGAGTAACCCGCGTTCAGGCGGAACTTGAGCCCTTCAAGTGCACCGGAAAACTTCACCTCCGCGTACCCATTACCGTTCAGGTTGGTATTCCGATCGACCCGGTCGGTGGTGAGGCCAAGCATGGGGTTGGTGTACAGCTGCTCAGGAAACATCGGGTAGATTTTATACGTCCCGTTGGCGTTGTACTCCTGCCCGTAGGGGCTCATGGCCGTTGCGTTGAGCAGGTTGGCCCGGCCACCGTCGCGGTTGTTGTTGGCGATAAAAAGGGAGGTACCCACCGTCAGGAAATCCGTCACGTTGACATCCAGGTTGGAGCGGAAACTGGCCCGCTTGTACTGATAGCCTTTGATAACGCCTTTCTGATCGAGGTATTCGCCCGAGATAAAGTAACGTACATTACTGGTGCCGCCCGAAATGCTCAGATTGTGGTCTTGCAACACCCCGGTTTGGGTAGCCTCCTTAATCCAGTCGGTGGTAATCCCGGCGTTGTAGTTGCTCAACTCCTCAAAGTTCGGGACCGGATTCACCAGTTTCTGGCCCGTTTGCGTCATGTAGTCTTTGTATTTCTGCACGTACTCCTCGCCGTTGCGCGGCCGCAGGATGTGGGCGAAATTCTCGACCCCGGCGTAGTTGCTATACCGAATGGTAGGCTTGCCGGTGGTGCCGCGCTTGGTTGTGATCAGGATAACGCCGTTGGCCCCGTTGGTTCCGTAAATCGCTACCGCCGACGCATCTTTCAAAATCTCGATCGACTCAATATCGTTGGGGTTAATGTCGTTGAGTGAGCCACCCGTTTTGCTGAGCGGAATCCCGTCGACAACCACGTAGGGCCCCGAGTTGGCGTTGATCGAGTTCTGCCCCCGGATAATGGTCGAGGGCGCGGTTCCCGGCACCGACGACGACTGACTTATGTTGACCCCGGCTACAGCTCCCTGCACGGCCTGCAACACGTTGGTCACGGGCAGTTGCGACAAACGGGCTTTGGGCACCGAGGCCACAGCTCCCGTAATGTCGGAGCGTTTTTGGGTACCGTATCCCACCACCACTACTTCGTTCAGTGATTTGGCATCGGCTTTCAGTTGCACATTCACCACGGTCTGGTTGCCAACGGCTACTTCCTGAGCCGCGTAACCGATGTACGAAATCACCAGCACGGGGTTAGCAGTCCCGTCGGGAATCCGCAGTGTGTAGTTCCCCTGCGCATCGGTGTTAGCCCCAATTGTTGAGCCTTTCAGCGACACACTGGCGCCCGGCAGCCCCTCCCCTTTCTCGTCGGTCACCTGCCCGGTGATTGTGAGTACCTGCACATCGAACCGGTCGGTGGAGAAAACAGAGGGTCGAACGGCGGCATGAAGCGGACTGCCCGCGTAGGCAGTCGGTAGGGCCAACATTCCACTAACTGGAAGCAACGCCCCGCAAAAAAGTAGCCTTTTGAGATTCATAGAACGGCTGAAAGGTTTCTTGGCTATTCGGTGATTTTCTTTACTAAGTACCAGAAACGAATAAATCAAACATTTGAATAGTGCAAAACTAGGCTTCAGCCGGTGCTCAACGGGGGGCATAATTCGCCAGAAAACAGGGGGTAATTCGTCTGGGGTCACTTTTTAGAAAGACTTCGACAGCCAGGCGCGTTCTGGACCCTGCCGGGCCAATAAAAAACCGGCCCGAGCCCCAACTGCCAGCAGGCAATTCGGACTCGGGCCGGGTATCATTCTGTTTGTTGGGCGGCTACAACTTGCGGGTCTGCAACTGCCGCAACACCTTGCGCAGCGCTTCGGGCTTCTGCATATACGGCTCCAGATCGAACACGGCTACCCGCCGAAACTCAATCGGGTGGCTTTCGCTCTGCAACGAGATATACCCACCGCGCAGGGGTTGGCCGTCTTTCTTCTGGGCCGGGTCGTGGTTCGACACGGTGCCCCCGCCAATTTGTGGTTTCTGGTACGTCAGCACGGTATCGCCCTCCACAATGTGGTGAATCACCGAATCGCCCAGCACCAAAGCCTCGGCCCGCACCCAACGGTCGCCGTGGTACGTTTTCGACTTCGACTCGATGCAATGGGGCGTAAACAGCTTACCGTTCATTTCAACGTGCGTGCCGGGCGTGCAGAGGTTAGCCGTATGCCGCTCGTGCTGTCCGTCGCCCCCGAGCAGCTGCATTTCGAGCGAGATCGGAAAATCCTGCTTCAGCGTCATGGTTTCGGGAGCCTGCCCGTGGAGCATGGCCCCGCTGTTGCGAATAGCCCAACCGGGACCGGCCGGTGCCTGCTGCCCCACAAACCGGTATTCGAGCACAAGCAGATACGCCGAAAACGGCCGTTTCTTGTAGAAAATATGCCCGAACTGATTGTCGAACGAGGTGTAACCATCGTAGCTGACAGCCAGCTTGCCATCCGTTACCCGAAACGTGTTGCCGTAATTTTCGTTGAGCGGATGGCCCGATATTTTTACGGCCCAGTCTTTCAGGTCTTTGCCGTTAAACAGCTCGATCCACCCGGAACCTTTAGAGCGGCCTTGCCCAAGACTCAGGAGCGCCAGCAGGCAGAGAGGGAGTAAAAACGTAAGTCGAAGCATAAGGTTATGGGATGATTAGGTGATTGCATTATTTCTCAGCTACGGCCGTGGGCTTACCAAACAGCAGCCATTCGAGGCTGAACAAATCGCGGTTTGGGCCTTCGGGCTTCACAAACACCACGTACAAATCGTGCAGGCCGCCGGGGTCCCGAACGGGGGCACCTGCTTCCTCGTACTTGCGCCAGTCGCCCGTGGGCTTGTACGCCAGCGTGCTCACGACCGGGCCCGTGGGCGAGTCGATATGCACCTCGATGGTTGCGCCTTTATCTTTCGATGAATAGCGGTATGTGAGCTGATCGATGCCTTTCAGGTCGATGTTCTTGAGCACAAAGTACGACTGATGGTGAATATTACCCAGCCGCTTGCCCTGCCGGGTCATATTGGAGAGCACATCGGCCTCGCTACCAAGCACTTTAGTCGGGCGAAGCACCAGCACATCGGTTTTGGTGAGGGCCAGCGGGGCCTTGGGCGGCAACAGCGCGCCTTTGTCGGTGTACGAGGCCGTGAGCACATAACGCCCCTCCTGCTCCTTGCCTACGTGCTGATTGAGCGTCAGCGTACCCTGTTGCGGCAGTCGATTTTCGGTAGGCTCGGTACCCAGCGAAAGTACGTATTTAATCATCTCGGTGGCCTCCTCACGCGAGAGTTGCGGGTGCGCACTCATGGCATGCTCACCCCAAACACCGCCCCCGCCAATAATGACCTTGTTAGCCAGTTTGGCAATCGCGGTCTTGTCGTCGCGGTAGCGTTTAGCCACCTCCGTAAACGACGGCCCCACCGATTTGGCGGCTACCTGATGGCAAGCCTTGCAGTCGGAGCCAGCCACCAGCGATTTGCCCAGACTGTACGTTGATGTCAGTTGCTGATGGCCCATCATGGGCTCGCTACGGACCTTCGGAATGTAGTTGAGCACCACTTTCAGGTTCTTCTTATCGATCACCTTGTCTTCTTTGTCGGTCACGCTCACGGTATAGGCAAACGGCGTGGCCTGCGGAGAGAAAAACGTCCGGTTTTGCGGGGTCGATACGGCTACCTGCGGGGTAGTGTTACCCACCTTTACGGTCACGGTGTCGGTGCTCACCTTACCAGCCGGGTCGGTCACGGTCAGAATGGCCCGGTAAATGCCATTTTTGCGGAAGGTGTAGGTCGGATTAGCCTCCGTCGATGCTACTTTATTTCCCTCGAAGCGCCAGCTATACCGGAGCGCATCTTTATCGAAATCAACGCTTTTGCCGCCCGAAAAAGCGACCGTCAGCGGAGCCAGCCCGATGGTATCGGTGGCCGAAGCCCGCGCGACCGGAGCCCGGTTGCCCCCGTTGAAATCAATCCGAACCAGCCGGGCGTCTTCGTTGTCGATCCCGTACACCGAGCCGTATTCGAGCATGTAGATACTACCGTCGGCCCCAATTTCCATATCGACCGGCCGCCGGAAATCGCCTGTTTGGGGCATAAACGCTTCCATGTACTGGTAGTTCTGGTCGGCATCGAGCCGCACGGCGTACACCCAGTTCCGCATCCAGTCGTACACAAACAAGGCTTTGTCGTAGTAGGCGGGCAGTTTGGTGGTCGATTTGAGCGCGGGGTCGTAATGATACACCGGCCCGCCCATAGCGCACCGCCCACCCACACCCAGCTTCGGAAACTCAGCCGACGCGTTGTACGGATACCAGATCATTGCTTTCTGGGCCGGGGGCAGGGTTTTGGCCCCGGTATTATTGGGCGAATTATTGACGGGCGCCATCGGGTCGTACAATGCCCCCACGGCTTTGGTGGCAAAATCGTACTGATGGTACGCCTTGTTATCGCCCACAAAGTAGGGCCAGCCGTAGTTACCCGCTTTTTTGGCCTGATTAAACTCATCGTAACCACGTGGTCCCTGCTGCCCGTCGGTACCGGCATCGGGGCCAATTTCGCCCCAGTACAGAATCGACGTAGCCGGGTCGACCGAAATCCGGTACGGGTTACGGCAACCCATCACGTAAATTTCGGGGCGGGTGCCGGGGGTACCTTTCGGAAACAGGTTACCCTCTGGAATAGTGTACGAACCATCCGTTTTGACATTGATCCGCAGGATTTTGCCCCGTAAATCGTTCGGGTTACCCGACGACCGCTGCGCGTCGAATGTAAGCCGGCCCGACCGTGCGTCGATAGGCGCGTGTCCGTTCGATTCGAAGGGTACGGTATTATCGCCGGTCGAGATAAACAGGTTGCGGTGGGCATCCCACGCCATCGACCCACCGGTGTGGGCACTCACCTCCAGATCAATCGGAAATTCGATAATTGATTTTTCGCTGGCCACATCGAGCGAGCTATCATCGTTCACCCGAAACCGGCCGATGCGTTGCAACGTTTGCTCACCCTCCTGAATCGTGTAGAAAAAATACAGGAAATGATTCTGGCTGAAATCAGGATCGATGGTCATGCCCAGCAACCCGTTCAGGTACTTGTCGACGGCCTTAACGGGAAAATCGTGCAGCAGCCGGGTTTTCTTCTGAACCGGGTCGTAGAGGTAAAACTTACCGCCCCGTTCGACAAAAAACACCCGTCCGTCGGGGGCCACGGCCAGTTCCATCGGCTCGTTGAGGTCGTTGGAGAGTACCGTTTTGGTGAACCGGTTTTCTTCAGGCCGGTTCAGGGTATCGGCAAGGGCCGTTCGGGCCGGAGCCCGGTCTGTGCCCCGGTGGAAAGCCGGGAGCGTAGTGAGCCCCGCCAGAATCCCAAGGGGTAAGCTGTACTTGAGTAGAGAAGTGAACATAAAACGTTTGGCAACAGATTGATACAGAATGACAAACAAAACCGGCGCTATTTCTTACCGATTTGTGTCAACCTTTCTCCCCAAAAAACCTCGTAAATTGTACAAATTTAGAAGGGCGAAATCCGTTGATAAGGGTCCGTTTTCGTCAAATTAGAGGGGTAAATTGGTCCCTGATCATGAAGTGGTTTCGGCTATTTATTTTTTTGGGGGTCATTCAGGTCATAACCTGCCTTCCGGGTGCGGCTCAGCCCCCTCAGGCAGACCGGGTCTCGCCAGACCGGGTCTGGTTTGAGCACATCACCGTCGACGAGGGGCTTTCGCACAGCGACGCCATGTGCGTTACGCAAGACCGGGCCGGGTTCATCTGGGTCGGCACCAATCAGGGCATCAATCGGTACGACGGCTATGAACTCCGTAGCTACCTCCTCCCCGTAAACCCCCGCAACGGGCTGGCAGGCAACCGGCTACGGGCTTTGCATACCGACACGCGCGGACGGCTGTGGGCAGGTTCTGAGAGTGTCGGCGTCAGTTTGTACGATATGCACCGCGACCGGTTCGTCAGCCTCCGCCAACTGGCCAGCCCTACCGTTGACCGGGGCCTCCTCGACCGGCTCGATCTCGCCAATGTAGAAGCCATCACGTCGGATACACAGGGCCAGGTGTGGGTCGGTACGCGCCGGGAAGGTTTGTTTCTACTCACCCTCAATGAACACCAACAGCTTACCAGCCTTACCCGCGTTTCCGCAGGCACACAAGCCGACTTTTGGGTAACCACGCTAATTACTGATCGGTCGGGCACGGTTTGGTTTGGCACGGCGCACGAAGGGCTCTGGTGGGTAGCCCCCTCAGGGACACCCCGCGCCCGGACCGTAATTCTCCCCCACAGTGGGGCTTCCGGTTCGGTTGATTTCCCCACTGTGCGCGCCCTACACGCCGACAGTCGGGGTGGTCTCTGGATTGGCACCGACGAACGGATTTACTGGACCCACAACAGCGGAGGGCTAACAACGGGCCGGGCCGGGCTGACCCCGCTCAACGGCACGGTCGACGAAATCGAGTCGATTCATTTCGACTCCTTTGGGCATTTGTGGGTAGGCACCAACTACGGGCTGCTGTTCTGGCCCCGCTTACCGGGCGCGGCTCCGGCGGGCCAACCACCCATCGACCAGGGTCGGCAAACGACTTTTTACCCCCGCGACGACGACCCGCACAGCATCAACTCAGGACGGGTTCACCAGATTTTTGAGGATCGAAACCAGATTTTGTGGCTGGCCGCGTCGGCCGGGGGCCTCAACAAGGTTGATTTGGGCCGTAAGCCCTTCGAGAACCTGCAACGGCAGTTTTCGCAACAGCCCACCCTGCCCAACAACTACGCCAACGCCATTTACAAAGACCGCACCCGAAACTGGCTCTGGATAGGCACCCGCAACGGCTTTTCGCGGTACGACCTCACCACCCGAACGTACCAGAACTACGAGAGCCGCACCCTGCCCGGCGATGCAACGGGTGTCGATGTGGCTTCGTTTCACCAAACAACCGACGGTACGCTGTGGGTGGGCACCCGCTACGGTGGCCTCAAGATACTGCGCAAAGGCCGCCTGTCGACCCTGACCGCCTTACCGGGTGGGCTTTCGCTCGGCTCTACCAGCCTCGAAACCATGGTGGAAGACCGGTTCGGTACTATTTGGGTTGGGAGTTTCGAGAGAGGGTTGCTCCGATTCGACCGGCAGGGGCAACTTCTGGGGCATTTCAGCGCCGATAATGGCCGTTTGCCCACCAACCAGATTACGTTTTTGCTGTACGACCGGGCTACCGATGTGCTTTGGGCCAGTACACGCGGCACAGGGCTACTGAAATTACAGATTGGCCCCGACTCGCTCCGGGTACTCCGGCAGTTTCGGCACGACCCCAACAACCCGGCCAGTTTACGGGTCAATTACACCTGGCCCCTGCTGAAAGACCGGCTCGGACGGCTCTGGATCGGCACCATTGGCGGGGGGCTCCACCAACTCACCACCGACCGGCAGGGCCGCGAACACATCCGCCGGTTCGATCGGGTGATTGCCGAACCCAATATCGAGAGTATTTTACAAGACGAACAGGGTGACCTCTGGATGGGGGGCGCCGGTTTGTTACGCTTCAATCCCACAACGGGGCAGGCCATCCGGTACGACGTGGCCGACGGCCTGCAAAGCAATTCGTTTAAGGTGGGCGCGGCCTACCGCGATGCCGACGGAACCCTGTATTTTGGCGGGATCAAGGGGGTGACGTACTTCCAGCCCCGGCTGATCCGGCCCAACCCTTACCCGCCGGTCGTTCAGCTCACGAATCTTCGCATTTTCAACAAAATTGTACCGGTGGGCGACGAGGTAAACGGGCGGGTCGTGCTCTCCCAAGCGCTCAATCAGACCCAAACGCTGACCATCAAAGCCGCCGAAAACGACTTTTCGATCGAGTTTGTCGGCCTCAATTACGCCAACCCCCAAAAGCATACCTACGCCTACCGGCTTATTGGCTACAACGACGCGTGGGTGCACCCCGCACCGGGGCAGCGCACGGCCAACTTTGCCAACCTGCCCGCGGGCGACTACACGCTTGAAGTGCGGGCGGGCAACGGCGAGGGGCAATGGTCGGCCAAACCCGCTACCCTCCAGATTACGGTATTGCCGCCCTGGTGGAAAACGGGCTGGGCTTACCTGCTGTACACGGTACTGACTGTGAGCGCGTTGCTACTGTACCGACGCATCACCGTAACGCAGCAAACCCTGCAAAACGAACTGGCACTGGAGCAATACAAAGCCGAAAAAGAGAAAGAAGTGACCGACAACCGGCTCCGGTTTTTCACGAACGTTTCGCACGAGTTACGCACGCCCCTGACGCTCATCATGGGCCCACTCGACGAGCTGGTGTCGGCGGGAATGGCGGGCGGGCTGCGCGACAAGGTGTTGCTGATGCACCAGCAAACCCGCAAACTGCTCGATCTGGTCAATCAGTTGCTGGAGTTTCGGAAGGTAGAGTCGGGACATGTATCGCTGCGGGCGGAGCGGGGCAATATTCTGTCGTTTGTTACCGAGATATTCCTCATTTTCAAGCTCAAAGCCGAAGAGATGCACCTCGACTACGACATGGAAGCCCCAACGGAGCCCGTGCCGCTGTACTTCGACCGGGCAAAGCTCGAAATCGTGTTGACCAACCTGCTGTCCAACGCGTTTAAATACACGCCCGAAAACGGAAAAATTCGGGTGACTATTTCGATGGCTGGCTCCCCCGACGAAGCCGCCCTTTTTTACAACAATCAGCTCAGTAACAACTACCTGCAACTCATGGTGCAGGACTGGGGCATCGGTATGAGACCCGACGAGGTAGCCCAGATTTTCGACCCGTATTACCAGGCTTCGCACACCAACACGCTGCGGATGATGGGCACGGGCATCGGGCTGTCGCTGGTGAAGCAGTTTGTGGAGGCTCACGCGGGCGAGGTTACGGTGCAGAGTGCCCCCGGCGCAGGTACCACCTTTACCATCCGGTTGCCGTTTGGACAGGCACACCTCGCTCCTGAGTCGATTGTAGACGAAACCCCGACCGACCCCCACCCGTCGGCCGAAATCCCCCTCCTGCCCGAACGCATTGCCACCCCAACCCCGACACCTTCGGGTCGGATTTTGCTCGTGGAGGATAACGATGAGCTTCGGCAGTACCTCTCGGACCTGTTTAGCCCGGCCTACGAGGTGCACACCGCTACCGATGGCCTCGACGGTTGGGACAAGGCGCTCTCCCTCCTCCCCGACCTGGTGGTGAGCGATGTGATGATGCCCCGCAGCAACGGGCTGGAGCTTTGCCAGAGACTCAAGCAGCACCCCAAAACAATGCATATTCCGGTGGTGCTCCTGACGGCACGAGTGGCAGCCGCCCATGAACTGGAGGGCCTCGAAACCGGTGCCGACGAGTACATGGTCAAGCCGTTTAACCCCAAAATTCTGTTCACCAAGGTGTCGGTGATGCTGCAAAGCCGGGCCCGGCTCCGCGAATACTACGATCGGCAGATTCTGCTCAAACCTACCACCGTGGTAATCCCGGACGCCGAGAAACAATTGCTCGAGAAAGCGATGGGAGTAGTTGAAACACACCTCGCCGACCCTGAGTTTTCGGTGCCGACACTTGTCCGTGAAATGGGCATGAGCCAGTCGGCGTTCTACCGGCAGATTAAAGCCATTACCGGACAAACAGTGGTCGAGTTTATCCGCGACGTCCGTATGAAACGAGCCGCCCAACTGCTGACTACGGGAGGGTTGCGTGTATCCGAAGTGGCGCATCAGGTTGGTTTTGAGGACCTGAAACATTTTCGGCGGACGTTCCAGAACCTGTACAACCTCTCGCCATCCGAATACGCCCGGCAACACCGGGGCAACCCGGACGAGTAGTTACAGATTGCGCCAGCTACCGGCATCGTAGACCTCGGTAAGGCCCCGGCTGCTCAGCAACGCTTTGGCACGGGCACTCCGCATCCCCGACGCGCAGCACACAATCACGGGTTTCTTGTAGTTGCGAATGATGTTCAGCTTGGTATCGAGTACATCGAGCGGGATGTTGACCGCTCCTTTGGCGTGCCCACCTGCAAACTCGCCCGGCGACCGGACATCGATAATAACGGCTCCCTGAGCCCGTACCGCATCGAGTTCTTCATTTTTTCCTCCTCCGAGAATTGACTTGAAAAGCGAAAGCATGTGTGTGTTCGTTTTAGAATGATGGTACAAAGGTGGCGGCACAAATCATCCTATTCCGTGACATTTATCACGCATGAGTCTTATTTCTTTCACCATCTTTGACTACACAAACACCTTCATTCTGAACCATGATAACCGAACACGTACACGCCCTCTGGCAGGAAGCCCGCACCCGTTTCTCGAATCAGCTGGCCACCCTTACCGAAGCCGACCTCACCAAAAAATTAGGCGATTCGGTCAATTCGGCGGGGTTTCTGATTCGGCACATCGCCGATGTCGAACTGCTTTTTGCCCGCAATGTATTCGGCCAAACCGACCTCAAAGTGAGCGCCAAGACGGTTATAGCCCAGCGCGACACCGGCGAATGGACCAACCTCTCGGAACTGCTTGAATACCAGAATTACGCGTTTGAAAGTCTGGAAAAAGCGATTCTGGCCCAGTCTGAGACCGACTGGGATGTGATTATCGAAACCAGGGAATTTGGCCGTCGAACCAAAGCACAGGCACTGGGCCGTATCACGTCGCACACGGCTTATCACGCGGGTCAATTAGCCATTGTGGTGAAATACGGGCATTAAGCCGAACTCCCAGGGCCTAATCTTACTGCATCTTCTTCGCCTTAATCTCGGCCAGCAACGTCCGTAGCTCCTCTACTTTTTCGGGGTGTTGGGTGTACAGGTCGGTGGTTTCGGCGGGGTCGGCAGCCAGATTAAACAACTGCCCCTGTGGACCGCCCGCCGTGGGTTTAATCTCTTTGGGATCGGTGAAACCGCCGGACCCCAGGCCCTCGATCAGCTTCCAGTCGCCTTTGCGGATGGCAAAATAGCCGATAGACGAGCTGTGCACCACGGCCGGTTGGTTGGGCACCTGTTTGGCTTTCCCCGTCAGCACGGGCAGGATGCTGTAGCTGTCTTCGGGCTTAAACGCGGCCGACCGGTTGCCCAGCAAATCGGTGCAGGTAGCCATCAGGTTGGCTAAAGTGGTGGTCGCGCCACTCACCGAATTGGGTTTGACATGACCCGGCCAACGCACGATAAACGGAATCCGGTGGCCCCCTTCAAAGGCATCGCCTTTCATGCCCCGAAACTCCCCCGCCGATTTGTGGTTGAAACGCTGCACAAAATCGGGACGCCAGTACGGGCCGTTGTCGCTCGCAAAAATTACGATGGAGTTCTGCGCCAGCCCCTGCCGGTCGAGGGTTTGGAGAATCTGCCCCACAGCCGCGTCGACCTGTTGCACAAAATCGCCGTACTCACCCGCTTTCGACTTGCCGGTGTAGGTATCGGTAGGCATCCAGGGTGTGTGCGGAGCCGCCAACGGCAGGTACAGAAAAAACGGCTTCTGGGCGGTTTGGCGATTCAGAAACGCCATCGCCTTGTCGATAAACCGGGGCAAAACCCCGTGAAAATCGAAGGCCGGGGCCATTTTACCTTCGCGCCAGAACGGCCCCGAATACCCCGATTCGATCTTATTGCCCTTGGTGTACGCCGTGGGCTCGGCTTCGAGTCGGTGATTTTCGAGGTAACAATAGGGCGGCATATCGAGCGAGGCCGGCAGAATGTACGAATAGTCGAACCCAACCGTATTGGGCCCCTGCGCCACGGGTTTGGCGTAGTCGATATCGTCGGGGTTCATTTCGGTTTTGATTCCGTACTCGGCATCAGCCAGCAAGGCTTCTTTACCGGGTTTCACCACCCAATCGACGCCCAAGTGCCACTTGCCCACCACGGCGGTCTGATACCCCTCTTTTTTGAGCAACGAAGCCACCGTAGCCCGATCCTGCTCAATCAGCGTGCGGCTGTATCCCCGTAAAACGCCCACCGGCAAGCGGCTTCGCCAGGGGTAACGGCCCGTCATAATCGAGTAGCGGGTGGGTGTACACACCGACGAGGGCGAGTGCGCATCGGTGAAGCGCATTCCCTGAGCCGCCAGCCTATCGATGTTGGGCGTAGCAATGCCACCCGCCGGGTTATAAGCCGACACATCGCCGTAGCCGAGGTCGTCGGCCAGAATGTACACAATGTTGGGCCGCTGCTTCGTCTGGGTTGGAACCATGAAGGCCAGCGAAAGCAAAGCGCTCCCCAGGGCTATTATTTGTAGAAAGGGTTTCATTGTTATCAAACTCAAACGTAGTAGTGAAGGGCAAACTTGGTATGCTAAGGCATGTATTTAATGGCCTTTTATCCGGTAACTCAGTGCGACCAGCGCCAGCAGACCGGCTAAGCCGCCTAACGCAATGGTGAGCGAAAAATGATGGGCAATAAACCCCAGTAGGGCCGGTCCGGCCAGCATCCCTGTGTAGCCAATGGTCGTAATGGCCGGGATGCTTACCGTTGGCGAAATGCCGGGTAATCGGCCTGCTTCACTGAAAAAGATGGGAACCACATTGGCGACGCCTAATCCCAGCAGCACAAAACCAGTCAGTGCCCCAACCACCCAGGGGCTCAAAACGGCAATGCCCAAGCCGACGGCCCCAATCAGACTTCCCCCCACCACAACCGTTTTGCCGCTCAGGCGAGCCACCAACGTATCGCCCATCAGGCGCATGATGGCCATTGCGACCGAAAAGGCGGCATAGCCTGCCCCGGCAAACTCCAGCGATAGCCCTTTCACCTCCTGTAAAAAAATGGCACTCCAGTCGAGGATGGCCCCTTCGGCCAGAAAAACGGCAAAGCACATCAGCCCCAGAAACAAAACCCGCGCGTGCAGCCATTGGAACGGTTGCTTGTGCTCGGCTGGTTTGGCCTCCACGCCCGAGAAATGGGCAATCGCTTGTTGCTCTATCGCTACAGGAAACAAGTTTTTGTACTGCGTGAGGGTGATGACAACCATGAGCGCGGCAATGCCCACAATGGCATAAACGGGGTTAAGCCCCAGCTTGATCAGAAAGCCCAAACCCAGCGAACCGAACAGCCCTCCCACACTGAACAACCCATGCAATGACGACATGATGGGCCTACCGTACAGATTTTGCACCTGCACCCCGTGGGCATTCATGGCGACATCGATGGTTCCGATGCTTGCTCCGAACACGAATAAGGCTACCGCCATGGCCGGTGCAGAGGAGAGGATGAGTAACAGGGGTAGCACAACGGCCATGACCAGACCAGCACCGGCCATCACCATACGGCTACCCCGACGGCTTACCAACCAACCCGATATGGGCATCATCAGCATGGCACCACCCCCCAACAGCAGAAGTAGCAAGCCCAGATTCGCATCGTTTAAAGCTAACCGTTCTTTGGCGAACGGAATCATGGGCGCCCAACTGGACATGCCTAAACCGCAGACCAGAAAAATTAACTGGGTGGCCTGACGCGCTTTCAGGACCTGCCTTGCCTGGATGGCTACTTCCATAACTCACGTTAGAATAAAAGACTGGAGACGAGCACCTCTAGTGAGGTTAGGTGTACAGTGGACCGGGCTGGCACTCCACTGTACACACTACGGCTGTTTCGACCTCCTGACTAAATCTTGATGCCCCACTCCTTATTCATGTCGCGGCCGAGGAGTGCGTTGGCTTCTTTATCGCCTTTGAATTTCTCCTTTTTCGGATTCCACTGCAGCGGGCGTTTGAGCTGATAGGCAATGTTGCCGATGTTGCAAACGGAAGCCGTGCGGTGACCAATTTCCACGTCGCAAATGGGCTTGCTTCGCTTGCGCATGGCGTCGAGGAAGTCCTTGTAGTGGTTTTCGCTTTTGTATACGTGCTTCTCGGTTTCACCGATTACTTTGGTAGCGAGCGAAACGGGCGTCGTTTCGATTTTCCGGCGTTGCACCTTGATTTCGCCCTCGGTTCCGATGAAATGGATGGCGTTACTCCAGTCCCATTTTTCGTGGGTCATCACAATGCCATTGTCGTATTTGTAGGTCAGGAACGGGTGTTCCTTGCCGTCGGGAGCAATCACTTCCACGGGGCCGCTATTGTCCATATCCAGCGCCCACTGCACAATATCGAACATGTGCGCCCCCCAGTCGGTCACCATGCCTCCGCCAAACTCTTTGTAGTTGCGCCAGTTCGGAAACACGTCTTTCGAGAGCGGGGGAGCCAGTTCGGAGTTGAACGCAACAGGCATATTGGGCCCCAGCCAGGCCGACCAGTCGAGGCCGTCGGGAATGGGTTCGGCGGGGAGGTCGTAAGGTTTGGGCGGTGGTCCTACGTTCACCTTGATCTGCTTGATTTGGCCGATGTAGCCGTTCCGAACCAGCTCGGCTGTTTGGCGAAACTCCGGCCACGAGCGCTGCATGCTGCCGGTCTGGAACACGCGGTTGTATTTGCGGGCGGCCTTCACCATCGCCCGGCCTTCCTTCACGGTCAGGGCCAGCGGCTTTTCGCAGTAAATGTCCTTGCCCGCCTGAGCCGCCCGAACGGCCATAGCCGCATGCCAGTGGTCAGGAGTGGCAATCACGACAGCATCCACGTCTTTGCGACCCAGCAACTCCCGGAAATCGTTGTATACCGGAATATCGTTGTACTTACCCAATTGGGTATTTTTTTCGTAATGTGCCTTGATGCGGTCGAGGGTCAGCTGGGCTTTGGCTTTGTACACCTCGGCCAGCCCGACAATGCGCACCTCGTTGGTACCCAGAAAGGAGGTAGTGAGGCCGCGCCCCTGTTTGCCCGTACCGATGAAGCCGAGCGAAATAATGTCGCTGGGGGCGAGGTATTTGGTTCCGTCGGGACGTTTGCCGCCCAGCACAAACCGGGGGACGATCATAAAACCAGCCGCAGCGGTGGCGGCCTTGCCTAAAAAGTCCCGGCGGTTGAGGGAGGTTGATTTTTCGTTTTCCATTTTTGAAAAAGTTAAGACTAACGCAAACTTTGATATCGTTTCCTTGGTGACAGCTGACGCGTAGCCCTTCGACAGCTCTCTTAAACTACTGACCAACTGACATAAACGTCCATTTCACCGACGCGGAATAGCCAAACGGTTTGCCTTTTGGCACGGTGATCTCCTGCCCTTTTAAAGGATCGTTTGGGTCTTTTATAACACTCAACCGGGTGAATGAATAGGCACCGCGTTCGTAGTCGAACGAAACACCGTCATCGTCGTACAGCAGGAAGCTACCGGGCAGGGTGCCGTAATGACGCACCTCCAGCGGCAATACCTCGCCCGGTTTGGGGGCCTGCCGACGGGGTGGCACCATCGGAATCAGGCCACCGTCTTTCACAAAAAGCGGGATTTTGTCGAGGGATGGGTTGATCGTGATTTCCTCGTTTTCGCCCACCAGTTTGCCCGTGTAGAAATCGTACCACTTCCCGGCGGGCAGGTACACCTTGCGGCTTTTTTCGCCCGTAAACATGGGAGCTACCAGCAGGTAATCGCCCATCATGTACTGGTCTTTGATGTCTTTCCGAATGCTCATGGCATACGGATTGGCCGTAGCGTCGAACGTACCCGCAACGGTGGTCGGTTTAAAACCGAACCCCTCCACCAGATTCATAGCCCGAAACGGCGGCTTGCCCTCAAAATGGTACTGCGCAAAGGTCGAATACAGGTAAGGCAGCAGTTGCATCCGCAAATTGGCCACCTCAGTCACTGCTTTTTCAACCTCCGGGAACGTCCAGGGTTTGGTGCCGTCGGCCCAGGCGTTGAGCATGGCCATGGGCGAAAAACACACTGACTGCATCCGCCGGACCCACTCTTCGGCACTCGGCGAGGCCCGGACTTCGGGCGTCCACAGCACCCCGATAAAGCTGCTGTTGACCAGTGCCGTAATAAAATCCTTGTGGCTGTAGTAGTCGTTGTAGATCACGTACGGGAAGTTGCTCGCGCCCGCGTTGGACGCCCGCACCAGCCCGTAGGTTCGTTTGTTCAGTTCCCGGAACCAGCTCCCGGTCATGGTCTGTACCATTAGGCCGTAGGTTTGGCGCATTGGCTCGGCCTCAAGACCCGACGGGAACGTGGCCACATCGGGCCAAACCCAATTGTCGTAGCCGTCTACCTCGTCGATTTTATACCCGCCTACGCCCAGCTTCAGGTGCTGTTGCATGAAGTGACCTTTGAACGCCTGACGAGCCTGCGGCAGGGTAAAATCGGGCACAATGCCGTTCCAGACCGTGTGTGAACCTGCCAGTGGCTTGATTTTGGGGTAGAGCGAAGCCGTGGGCGAAACGTATGGATTGAGCCACAAATTAGCGCTGACTCCCCGGCGCGCCAGGCTGTCCAGAAAGCTTTTGGGGTTGGGGAACCGGGTTTTGTCCCACTCAAACGTACAAGGGTAAGCCATGCTGTGCCAGCCCGGTTCAACACCGATAAAATCGAGCGGGAAGTTGTGGGCTTCGAAGCCCTTGACCTCGTTCAGAATATCGGTTTGGGAGTACAGTGTTGGGACGCGTTGCGTAAAGCCAAGCCCCCATTTGGGCGGCAAATAACCACCGCCGTTCATCAGGTTATAGCGTTGCACCACCTGCATGGGTGTGGGGCCACCAAAAACGTAAATCGTGGCCCCATCGGCCGGTACGAGCACCTCAACGGCATCGGAATACGGCTGCGACGACCATTTCTTATCGGTGTTTCGGTCGCTCAGAACGGGCGGATTCCGGGTGTCGGTACGCACGGCCGTACCCGCGTACACGGTGAGGTAGCGAGCCGCATCAATCAGCACCCCGTACCCCCGCGACGACACATAAAATGGCACTGGTGCGTGGGTGCGGCCGTTGTCTTTACCGCCGTAGTGGTCTACGTGCAGGTTCAGAATACGCCCCCGCTGATTGACGGTCTGGAAATTCAGACCCAGGCCAAACAACTGTTCTTCGCGCTCCAGTGGAAACCGGAGGTAGGTTTTCTGGTTAACAATTTTCACCGAAATCCCGGCTTTATCGAGCGGGAAAGCTGTTTTGGGTAACTCGGCCAGCCCCCGGCGGTTGGGCGTTGCTTCGGCAGCACTCAGCAGGCTGATGCGTTGCGGCTTCCCGACGGTCAGTTTCCAGATACCCGGATGCACCTCGGTCCAATTTAGCCCCGGTTGGGCCTTGCTCCCTCCCGCAAACAGCAGCAGGCACAGCAAGCCTAAAATTCGGTTTGGTTGCTTCATTTCAGTACGAACGTGTGTTTGCCTGACGGTACCTTGTCGACCCGAAAATAACCACCCTGCGCCCCCATTACGGTCCTTTTCCCGTCAACGGTCAGTTGCGATTGGGCGGACGTGGTTGGCACGTACACCGTGGCCGTTGAGCCGCCTGGTACGCTTACTTCCATTGTTTGGGCATCAGCCGATTTTTTGATCGAAACCGTTACGGGCCCTTTGATCGTGGGGATGGTTGCAGCCGCACTGGTTAGCCGACCCAGTTGAGGTTTTATCTGGAACGTATCGAAGCCGGGGGTGAGTGGTTCAACGCCCATCAGCTTCCGGGTAATCAGGTTGGCGGGGGCGGCTCCCCAGGCGTGGCTCAAGTCGAGGTTGGGTTTGAAGGCGATGTCCCAGGCCTCCATCGAAATGGTTGAACCGACGCGAATCATGTTGTACCAGCTGCGCTGGGTAGTGGCTGTCATCAGGTCAAAAGCGTAATCGCCCATGCCTGAGTCGTACAGGGCGTCCATCAGGAACTGAGAGCCGTACACGCTGCACGCCATCCGGCGGCTTTTGATAAACTGCCCAACAGCGGGTACGTCGGCAGCGGCAACCAGTCCAAACGCCAGCGCAAACATGTTGGCGTGGAGCGAGCTGTGGTCCGTGCCGTCGCCGTCTTTAATCAGGCCGGTTTTGGGGTTGCGGAACACCGTTTGGTAGGCCGAATACACCTCCTGCGCTTTGGCTTTGTAGAAAGCGGCATCGTCGGGTTTTTTCAAGGCCTGGGCAATCTGCGCCATCAGCACCAGATTGCGGTAGTAAAAGGCGTTGATCACCGAGTTGTAGGTGGTAAACACAAAGCCGTCGGTTTCGCCTTTGTGCTCTTTTTCCGGGCTGATGTACTCGCCGTTTTGGGGCCAGTCCACAATGTCGTGCAGGCCCCGCCGACCGTCGAACGTCTTGGTAATGTGGATGGAGGTCAGGAACTCGTCGGTTTGTTTGTTCGTGCGGGTGCTGATGAGCCCGTTTTCGCCCGCCAGCGGCATCAGGATTTTTTTCTGAAGTTCGGGGTAATAGGTTTTCAGCAGCCGGTCGTCGCCCGTATAGAGGTAATCGTTCCAGGCGATCAGGACGTTCTGCAAACTCCATTCGGTAGGCCAGGTGGGGTTGTAGAGCAGGTAAGTCATGCTGCGCCGGGCCATGCTGTACTCGGCATCGACGGCGTAGTGCGAGAGCTGGTTAATGAGCGCATCGGCCTCATACGGAATCCGCTCGCGGTCGCCATCTACGTAGTAGCCTGTGAAGCTTGTGGCTTTGATGGAGTACTTGCAGAGGTCCCAAATCTGATTCAGAATGGTGTCGCTGGAGGTGAACTGAGCAGCCTGTTCGTCAAACGGGTAGTACACCATCGTCCGGCTCACCGATGCCCGGTCGAAGGGGCCCTTTACGTTGGAAACCGTCACGTAACGGAACGGGTAAACCTCGCCAATATAGTCGGGCATCTGCACCGGGTTGCGGCTGTTCCGTTTCGTGTCAACGGGCCAGTCGAGTTGGTAGTCGTGCTTGCCTTTACGAACAGCCAGCGGCATTTTGAGGTAGCGGATGCGCATACCCGCTTTGGGATTGATGGTGTACGGAGCACTTACGGCCTCGCCCACTTCCACCCAAACTGTATCATTCTCAGGACTGTCGAGGTGGAGTTGTAACTGGCAAAGGGCATCTTTCCCGAAGTCCACGAAATACGAACCGGAACCGGTTTTCTGTACCAGGCGGGGCTTCTGGGCCTCAGCCACCAGCGGGTAATATGCAAAACGTTCGACAGGATTCTGCTCGGTGTACAGAAACGAAGCGGGTTTGGCGAAGGCCGTGGACTGTCCGTTTGCGTTCCAGACCTGAACGGTCCAGTAATAAACGTTCCCGGCAACGAGCGGTTTACCCGCATAAACGGCCCGCGCTTGCCCGGACGATTGCCTATTAGAATCCCAAATATCTACTTTACCCGCTGCCAGTTGCTCAGGCTTGGTGGCCACCAAAACCCGATAGCCCGTTTGCCGGGCGATTTGGGCATCCAGCTCCCAACTGAACATAGGGTTGGTACTCGTGATGGCGGCAAACTGATATTGAGTTGGCTGTTTTCCGGCCTCGCTCAGGCTTGCCACCACCGGTTTGCCGCGTTGACTAACGGCTTGTGCATTCTTCAGTAAGTCAACGCGAAGCTGCCGGGGGGCGGGTAGCGCTTGGCCCATGGCGGTATGGACAAATACGACGAGGAAGGAGAAAAGGAGAAAGCGGAGCATGTAAGTTATCAGGAGGTTGTAAGGGAGCTTATAAGCAATTGATTTCGAGCAAAGGCATCGCATTATTCCAGTCAGTCGGCACTTCGTAAACGACACGAATCACATTTGGACAAGGTTCCGAAACCGCCCATTCATCCTCGAACCGGGCCGAGTCTACCCGTTCAACGCTCAACCTCCTGAGCGCAGTCCGAACGCCCAGCGGCATAGAAGGCAGGTTCCAGCGGGTGTCGGTAAAGGCGTCGGTTTGGACGTTGGGCACACCGATATACACCGTCAGCGTAGTGGTGGTTGGGTCAGCGCGGTACAGGCTCATGGTGGTTTTATCGACCCGAACATTGGTTTTGCCATCGCCGGGCACGAGGAGCCAGCCAATGTCGCCGTCGGCGGTTTTCCAGTGCAAGGTACCCGTTTTGATCTGCCCCCACACGCGCCGATTCCCCCACACGCCCCCCATCATCCAGTTGTCGGTTAGGGTAGCCGTGACCTGTTTGAGGCTATCGCCCTTGTAGGTATTGGGAACCGTTCGGCTAAGGTAGCGGGGGCCACTGAAGCGGGTGAGCGCGGCCAAATCCGCTTTCGGAATCGACAGCCCCAGCGCGAAAATAGGCGCCAGATTACTCATTTCGCCGTATTTGGGGCCTTTGGCGGGGGGCATAGGAGCCTGCTTTTCGTTGTCTACGGCCACGGCAATCCAGATGCCCATGATGGCGAAATACTTCCGCATGTCCATACCGTAGCCGCGGAAGTACGGCCCCGGCATGTTCTGGAGGGTCGGGTGGTAGAAGGTAGCGGCTTCGTGCCAGAACTCACGTTCAAGCGTTTGGCCCATCTGCCGCATCTCGGCCGATGGGGCCAGTTCGCGCCATAAGGCAATGGCAATCAACGTAACACCGTAGTACGTGGGTGAGTTGAACTCGCTGAACGTGTGGTGTTTCTGGTAGAGGTTGAAAATGTCGCGGGCTTTCTGCTGACCCGCGTTTCGCAGCTCGTCCAGCTTGAATTCAGTCCCGACATACGCCATCAGAAACGCGCTCATGATGGAGATATTGGTGTAATCGGGCGCGACGTTGCGTTTCAAAGCCCCTTTGGCCGCGTGAATCAGCCCCACTTCGATTTCTTTCCGCAGGTCTTCGGGGAGTAAATGACTGAAATTTTTGCGGATGATGATGAGGTCGCAGCCGATAAACTCCCGCCAGTTTTGGTCCAGCTTATCTTCGTCGATAGACGTTTTCCAGATGCCGTAGATCCGGGTGTTTTCGTCGCGGTGCTGGTTCTTCAGAATCCACCACAGGATTTGGGCCGCTTGCTCTTTGTCGCCGGGTTGGTTGCGAAACAACAGGGCTTCGGCCAGTCGGGTTTTGGTTCGCAGGCTCGTTCGATTGGTCAGAACATCGGCCACCTGCTTGCCCGCCGGTATTTCATCCGCCAGAAAGTCGTCAAACAACTGTTTTTGATAGGGTGAAAGGGTGGCGTAGGTGAATTTTCGCACCACTTCGGGTTGGGCCGAAAGCGAGCTACAAACGCCCAGTAGCAGAACTGCCAGGATAATGGATTTTAGGGACATTCATTTGGTTCGGTTAACGGTTTAGGCGCATTAGGTAATTAGATCATTAATGGTCAGTTCGTTGGTGATGGTGCTCGTTTGGGCGGATCATAACGTTTATACTTCGCCAAGTTGGCCTATTTTATGCCACATTTGGCGAAGTTCAGATTTATATTTCGCCAAGTTGACCTTTTTGGGGGTGGATTTGGCGAAGCATAGCGCAAACTTGTGTCTCTTTCGAAGGATTAGGAGAATACAGTTCATGGAAAGCGGCAACAGTGCTCCGTAAAGAGCCCTTTCGATAGTTCTCCCCCGAGATATGCAAGCGAGAACAGGATGTGTTTCAATCTTCATTATAAAGTTTTTTTTGAAACTCCTCATCCCACCAAGTTTTTATTTCGAAGCTCCCTTTGATGTTTAACGAAAACTGTGCCTTGTTCCAGAGGTTACTTGATGTCGCATTCTCTCGATTCCACTCGATTATTTTATATAAGAAGAGAAAGTCATAATTGACATCTGCGTCAATGTCAACGTTTTGCCCGCTTTTGTTTGTACAATATGCCTTATAACCAACTCCTGGTTCACGATTATAATATTCCATAACCAGTACACATGTTTCCCAATTATCAACCTTATGAAGGTTGCTTAGTACTTGTTTAAAAGTAGTCTCGATTACTTTCTCCATCTTTTTCGTCAGTGTCTAAATAAAGCATCGTCTCGTACATTGATTTGTGACAAACATTCCTGTCGAGTGATGTGATGATAAAATCCTATAAACTGCTACCCGTGTGAGGCTTAAGATTCCTCCTTCGTCGGAATGACAGAAAAAACACAAAAACCTCACTTATACAGGCGCAACATCACCACCCCATGATGCCGGATCTCGGTTTTGAAAGAACCGTCGAAAAGGCCGAGGTCCTTTTGCCGCCAGACGTCGCGGAGCTTGTATTGGCCGTTGAGACCAATGCTCGTGAAGTCAAACGTAAAGACTTTGGGTTTTTCGTTCGCCCAGTGGAAAAACGATTCCGGGGTTTTGCCGAAGTCGGCGGTGTTGAACAGGCCCACAGCGTAGGAGCCGTCTTCGAGCGGTTTTACCCAAATTTCGACGCCGTCCTGCTGGTGTTTCAGCCGGGCCGCTTTGCCCAGCGGGTCCTGATTGATGGCGATGACTTCGTCGTTGGTGAGCAGGTTGAGCGTGAAGTCGTCCAGTTGCTCAATGGGGCAGCCGATGAGCATGGGGGCCGGGAGTAAGCTGAATATACTCACGTGGCTGTACTGCTCGTCGGGTGTCAGGCGGGTGTCGTGCATCACCGGGCCGATGGATACCTTGCCCAGAATCATCATGTCGGGGTCGCCCCAGTGGCCGGGGCCGGTGTAGGGTGCCCATTTGTCCAGTGTGAAGGATGTCCAGTACAGGCTTGTCCAGCTGTCTTTGATGTCGGGGCCGGTGCGGTACATCTGGGATAGGCGCGCCCAGTCCGTCACTTTCTCAAACGGGGCATTGTTCGACAGGCTAAAGACAATATCGCGACCCGAGGCTTTCAGGGCATTAGCCATGCGTTCGGTGGAGTTCACGTCGATGCGCCAGTCGTATTTCAGGAAGTCGAAACCCCACTCGGCCATCTGTTTGGCGTCTTCGGTCTCGAACCGGTATTTGGCAATGCGGTTGAACGCCCGCCGGTTTACCATAATCGTCTCATGGGTTTCGCCCCCTTTGGCCGAATCGGACGAGGCCCCGGCATAACCGCCATAGCTGGAAATGTAGGGTGTTGAATACAACCCGGCTTTCAAACCCAGCGAATGAATATAGTCCACCATTTCCTTGAACCGGGGGAATTTGGCGTTGGGTTGGAGGGCGTTGAGCGGCCCACCGCGCTTACCTTGCCAGGCATCGTCGATGTTGACGTACACCCAGCCGTGGTCGCGCAGCCCTTTCTTAACCATCGCGTCGGCCGAGGCAATTACCTTTTCGCGGTCGATGTGCGCTTCCCACGAATTCCAGCCGTTCCAGCCGATGGGGGGCGTCAGGGCAATGGTGTCGCCAATCTTGATGGTCAGTTTTTGGGTAGCTTTTCCCAGCGCATTTTTCGCGGTCAGCGTTACCGGATACGTGCCGCGCTGCGCCACTTTTCCCGAAATAATACCGGTTTTGGCATCCAGCGAAAGTCCCACCGGAAGCGGTTCGGCAGAGTAGGTCATGGGCCGTTTTCCGGTGGCCGCGATGTAATACAGGAGCGGATTGCCGGGCGTAACGCCAATCACTTTGGCCGAGTTGATGCGGGGAGTTGGCTTGGGCGCGGGCGTCAGGATATACGGCTTATCGGGGTTCTGAATGTGCTCGGGCATGGCGTTGCCGAGCATCTCCAGCCGCGCATCCACCCAGTTGCAGTTGGTTCGCTTGTTGCCGACACCCCCTACCTTATCCGTCACCAGCAGTCCCAGCCGACCAACGCCCGTCAGGTCCACATCGACGGGGATGGGCGCGTCGCCAATTTTCATTTCGCCACTGGCAAACAACACCTTACCATCGCCCAGCACGAAAAACGAGAGGGCAATGTCTTTGTTTCCCTGATCGTCGGCCCCGACCAGCGCCCGGAACCGCCGGGCCTGCTTGTTCAGGTCAAAAGCCACCACAAAAGGCGATTGGCCGCCCAGTCCACGGGCGTACCGTTTGCCGCTAATCCGCAGGGTATCCTCGGTGTAGTTGCGTTTGGCTTTCACTGGCCGCAGCCCCTCCGAAAAAGTTTGAATGGGCAGATCATCCAGCCAAACGGTTTGGGTGGTCTGGGCGAGGGAGGTGATGGATACGAAAAGGAGAAGAAGGGTAAAGAGTTTAGGCATAGGGGGGAGTAATGGATAATGAACAATGGAGAATGAATAATGGGAAGTCATGGCCGCATTGCCCCTTCATTATACATTGTTCATTCTCCATTATTCATTAATTTTTCATTTATCAAAGTCCGTTTCCAGCAGTTGCTTTTCCGTGAAAACGCCGTTTCCAGCGGGTTTCATGGCACGCATTTTCTTTACGTCCGCTTCCGAAATGCCCTTCCCTTGTTTGGCGAAGGCGTTTTGCGTGAAGCGGATGATGTCGGCAATGTCGGCGTCGCTGATGTCTTTGTTGTTGATCAGCGCGGGCATTTCGTTGTTCAGTTGGTAGAGCTTGCCATCCACATGAATGGGGCCGCTGACGCCGTGCAGAATGATGGCCGCCAGCCGCTTCATGGAGCCGTCGATGTATTCGGAGCCTTTGAGGGGTGGGGCCAGGTCCTGAATGCCCTTGCCGTCGGCCCCGTGGCAGGTTCCGCAGATGCTCCGGTACAGTTTCAGGCCTTTGGTCCGGTTATCGGCCTCGTTTTTCTGCACCACATAAATCGGGTTCATTTCGTTTTTCTGCCGCTTGCCGATGGTGGCCGTCAGGTTGTTTTTGAGCAGGTCGCCGGGGTTCATCGACGCCAAGTATTGCTCTTCCTTGCCAGCCAGTCCACTGGTCAGAGCTTCGCCAAAAATGCGCTGGGTGGCGTATTTTTTCTCGATACTCGACAGCACGGGCAGGAACGTCGTCTCCGACACATTCACCCAGCCATTCAGCGCCATCGACAGGTAGAGGTCTATCGTTTCGTCCTTCTGCGCCAGCAGGTTCGCAACCAGCAATTTCATGGCCCCTACCCGTTCTTTCGTGGCAAATCGCTCCAGCAACCCAACCGCGTGGGCGATGGTCTGGGGCTGTTTCGATTCGTTGATGATGCCCGTCAGGCGTTCAAACGTCAGGGCGTTGATCCCTTCGAGCACATACAGCGCGTGAATAGCCGTACCCAACTCATTCTCCCCTTTGGCCAGAGCAAGCAGCGGGCTTACGGCCGTGAGGTCTTTTTTCTGAATGAGCAATTGCTGCGCCCGGTCGCGTAGCCAGCCGTTGGGGTGGCTCAGCAGAGCAATCAGGTCTTTGGTGGTGGCTTTGGCGAAGTCCGGTACGGCGTTCAGTTTGGCGGTCGTACTGGTTATTTTCAGAATCCGGCCGGCGTTTTGTAGTGTATCCAGTTTTTTGTCGGAAAGCTGCGCTGTGAGGTACTGCGAAATGTACGCTTTGTGCTGAATAATGCCCCGGTGCATATCCACCACGTACATGGCCCCATCCGGCCCATTGAACAGGTTAACCGGCCGGAAGCCCTCATCGGTGGAAGCAATAAACTCTTTACCTTCTGTGGCCTGCCGGGCTTTGGTTTGCAGCGAGCTAAAATCCAGGATATTGCGCTTGATCAGGTTGGCTTCGGGTACGCAGACGAAGGCGTTCTGGTTGTAGGCATCCGGGAAGGCCCCACCCCGGTACACCAGTGGGCCGCAGGACGCCGTTACCTCGCGTAGCATCCCTTTTTCGTCCAGCACACCCGGCTGATACCCCCGGTTTACGGATGTTTGGTGAATCGGGTACACCCGGTTACTGGCCAGTCGCTGATGCTCGGCGAAGGTGGGCTTGAAATACTTATTGCGGATGACCCGGTTGGGCAGCACGTAGTCGCCCTGGAGGTTGGTGGAGTTGTTGTTGTAATACAGTCGGCCGAAGTTGTCGTGGGTAATGCCCCACTGCCCCCGGCTGGTGGTAGGTTCTTTAATCCATTTGCCGTTGCGGAGCTGATACCGGAAGTTGTAATTGGCGTTGTAAATCCAGTTATCCACGTTCATCATCAGGCCGTTGGAGGTATGCTCTACGTTGCCGCCTTCGGCATAAATCGGGTCAACGAGGGTTTTCTTGCCCGGTTTATCGTTCACAATCTCCACGAACCAGAGCTTGGGGCCATCCACATACAGCAAGCCCCCGTACACATGCGCTACCGAACGGGGCAATACCAGTTTGTCCAGAAAAACCTTGCTGCGGTCGGCCACGCCATCTTTGTTCCCATCTTCCAGAATCACAATCCGGCCGTTGGGTTCTTCCTCGCCAACACCTTCCAGGTTGGGCATATACCCTACCATCTCGACCACCCACATCCGGCCCTTGTTGTCAAAATCAAGGCCGACGGGTGCCCTCAGCATAGGTTCGGCGGCTACCAGACTCAGTTTGAAACCCTCCTCTACCTGATAGTCGGCGAGCGAAAAGCGGGTCGAGTGCGACGGGATAAATTGAAAACCTGCCAGCAGGGCAGAAAATAAAGTTAATAAAGCGATAACGAGCTTGAATGGTCGTCTGCGGGCCATATCGATTGGTGAGTTTATTTTACCGGGAACATTCGCACCATCACAACACCGTGATGAGGAATTTCTGTTTTGAACGTTCCGTAAAATTTGCCAAGATCTTGCTGACGCCAAACATCCCGGAAGGTAAAAGCACCATTTAACCCTATTTTTACCAGGTCAAGCGTAAATGAGCGGGCGGTTTCGTCGCCCCAGCGGAAGTACGATTGGGGTGTTTTGCCGAAATCGCCCACGTTGAACAACCCCACGGCCCAGGAGCCATCTTCCAGCGGTTTTTTCCAGACCTGAAACCCATCCTGCTCCATCACCAGCCGCGCCGATTTGCCCAGCGGGTCCTGGTCAATGGCGATGACTTCGTCGTTGGTCAACAGATTGAGCGTAAACGGGTCGAGCTGTTCGAGGGGGCAACCAATGAGCAGGGGTGCCGCCAGCAAACTGAACAGGCTCACATGGCTGTATTGCTCGTCGGGCGTCAGGCGGGTGGGGTGCAGTTGGGTGCCCGTGGTCACGTTGCCCACAATCATCATGTCGGGGTCGTTCCAGTGGCCGGGACCGCCGTGGGGCGCCCATTTGTCGAGCGTGAAGGCCGATACAAACAGCGAGTTCCAGCTATCGCGGATGTCGGGGCCGGTACGGTAGCTGTTGGTGAGCCGCACCCAGTCTTTCACATTGGCAAACGGGGCCGAATTGGAAATGCTGTAGTGAATATCCCGGCCCGACTGCTTCAGAGCCACCGCCATTCGCTCGGCCGAAGGTACTTCGATGCGCCAGTCGTATTTGAGGTAGTCGATGCCCCACTCGGCAAATTGCCGGGCGTCGGCCGCTTCGAATTGGTACTTGCCCACGTACCGGTACGAGCGCTTGTTGGCAATGATCTCGTCGGTAATGTGCCCATCTTCAAAATCCGACGAGCCGCCCACGTAGCCCGCATAACTGGTAATCATGGGCGTGGAGTAAATGCCGGTTTTCAGGCCCAGCGAGTGAATGTAGTCCACCATTTCCTTGAAGCGGGGAAATTTCTCATTCGGCTGAATGGCGTTGAGCGGTCCCCCGCGTTTGCCCTGCCAGGCATCGTCGATGTTGATGTATGTCCAGCCGTGATCGCGCAGGCCCATTTTTACCAGCGCGTCGGCGGAGGCAATTACTTTTTCCTGGTCAATCAGCCGCGCCCAGGAGTTCCAGCCGTTCCAGCCGATGGGCGGGGTCAGCGAAATGGTATCGCCAATCCTGATTTTCAGGGTTTTGGTGGCCGTACCCAGCGCGTTTTTGGCCGAAAGCGTTACGGCATACGTCCCCCGCTCGGCAACGCTACCCGTAATCCTGCCCGTTTTCGGGTCCAGCACCAGCCCTTTGGGCAGGCGGTTGGCCGCAAAGGTCATGGGGCGGTCGCCGGTGGCGGCAATGGTGTACAGAAACGGATTCCCCGGCCTTGCCCCGAACACCGTCGGCGAATTGATGCGGGGTGTTTTGGGGGCGGGTGGGGTCAGGATATACCGCTCGCCATCGTTCGGGATGTTTTTGGGTAGGTGGTTATCCAGCATCACCAGTTGGGCGTTGGCCCAGTTGGAATACACTTTGGTGCGGCCTTCGTCATTGACCTTCACCAAGAGCCCCAGCCGCTTGACGCCCGTCAGGTTCACCTTTACTGGCTTGGGGGCATCGCCCAGGCGCATCTCGCCACTGTCGAACAGGATGTTGCGGTCGCCGATGACGTAGAACGTATGTGGCAGGTTGCGATTGCCTTTGTCGTCCACGCCCACCAGGGCCGAAAATTCGGTGGCTTTACCATCCAGAAAAAAGGCCAGAATGCTGGTGGCATTCACGCCCACGCCATGCTTAAAGTACCGCCCGTTGATGAGCATGGAGTCGCCGGCCGCGTTGGTTTTGCCCAGCACCGCCGGAATACCCTCCGAAAAGGATTTGATGGTAATCTCGTCCAGCCAGACCGGGCGGGTTTGCTGCGCGTAGGTAGCAGTGGTCAGGCCGCAAAATCCGGCCAGCAAAAGTTGTGTCAAACGCTTCATTCTATTTACCAGAAACTCGTTCAGCAATCATCGTTAATACGGCTTTGTCGCTCCATTCCTGCCCATGTCCGGCCATCGCCGTAAACCGGAGCGTGGCATCCGACTTCGGATTCTCGGTCTTGTCGAGGAATTTTTGCAAAAACCGGGTGGCTATGTTGGAATACAGGCCGTCCATGTCGCCCATCCAGATATAAATTTTGCCCTGTAGTTTGGGCCCGAGCGTTGTCCAATTGCGTTCGAGCACCTTTTTGAGGTCGTATTTTTCCCACTGTTTAGCAATGGCGTGGTCGATCTCGCCCGTAACCGGATCGAACATGAGCGACGGCAGACCATCCTTGCCTTTGGGGCCAAAAACGGCGTTGTAAGCGCCAAACTGCCCGCCCGAAATGAGGTAATTGCCCGTCCGACTGGCCAGGTTTTCGCCCGCAATCCAGTCTTTCATCGAGAAGGTTGGCTCCCCGTAAATCGTCCGGCGACCAGGTTGGAGGTAGCCGTAGCGGTTGTAGAAAATAGTTTTGTCTTCGTAGATGTTGATGAGACCGTAGTGCTCAAAATCGACCGGGTCGGGGCTGTACGACCAGGTGCCGTCGAAGAAGTCGGGGTAGAAGATTTGTAAGCCTAGCGACACCCAGCCGCCCGTCGAATTGCCAGTCAGGAAGCGTTTTTTTGACGCCGGATTATAGCCGACTTGCCGCTCAATTTCGGGAATCAGTTCTTCGGTCAACGCCCGGCCACAGGGGCCATTATTCTCCGAATCGACCTGGTAGGTATCGCCATACGGCCCCTGCGAATCCAGAAAAACGTAGATCACCTGCGGGGCTGTTTTGCCAAACCACCAGTCCGAAAAGTCTTTGTTGCCCAGCACCGTGTTCACCGCCGTGTAGCGACCGTTCAGGCCTGGAATCCGGTAGCAGATCGGGTAGGCTTTGCCGGGATTGTCGAAATAGCCCGAAGGCAGGAGTACAGATGCTCGCAGGCAGCTTGGACGCCCCCGGAAGGCCGTGAGCAGCGCACTTTTAATTTCGACCGTTTTTACAAACTTATTGCTGACGATGGTCCAGGGTGGAATCAGAGTGTTGAGCGTAAGGTTCAGGCTCAGCTTGGCCTCAACCTGTACCGAGTCGATGTTGCTGTAGAGGTTGCCGGGTACGTTTTCCTGTCCGTCGTCGGGGTTCTGCTTATAAACGACCTGAAAATAGTAGAGGCCCGATGGGTTGTCGTCCAGCTTATCCAGCCCAACCGAAAGCGCTTCTTTAGCCTGCGTATCCATCTGGAAAGGCGTTTTGCCGTCCCAGTTCTGCGGGGTAATGCCCACCGTGATTTCGGAGCGGGTACGGGGTTCCCGTTCTTTTTGTTTCGTCACGTGCAGCAACAGCCGCCCGCCCTTCAGAAACGACTGCCGGAGGGCAGGCGCCACCGAAACGCCCACTTTCCACGAAACCGCTACCTGTGCGGTTGCTTCGTTAGCGAACAGGTTGATGGCCAGCAGTAAGGTGACCAGCAGGCAGTGGGAATGGTAAAACGCCTTTTTCATCTGCTGTAGTTCGTTTTTAAGATCCCCTTTTCAGTCTCTACCGGCAGTTTCAGGTTGGTGGTTTTTACCTCAGCCGTATTGTTGAGCATAATCACGGGCATCTCCTGGGCGGTCAGCACCGATACGTCGGTCAGCTCAATTTGCCGGGCATCGTCGAAGATCATGGCGGGCCGGAAATCGGCTTCCACGTAACGCAGGCGTAGATTTTTGAAGCGGACACCTTCGGCATGGCGCACGTAAAAGCCCCAGGCTGGTAGTTCGCCAAACATCGAAAATTCAGGATAACCCGCTTCGTTTTCGGGCACCGAGGTGATCTTGTCGAGCGGAATATGGGCAATGCGCTTGTCGGCCCGGCCCCCGTAGCTGATTTCGATGTTTTCGAGTGTTACGTCCTGAACGGGGTAGCCCGGCAGGCCCGTAATGGAGGCTGGCACCAGGTTATAGGGCAGGTACGGATGGCCGTAAATATGGAAGCTCGACGGCCGAACGGGCATTTTGTCTTCGCCCGGCCGCAGGTGGTCGGGTGGGCCTTCGAGGGGGTATCCCTGATCGGGTTTGAGCAGCGGCACCTCAGCTTTGACGTTGGCGATGTAAATGCCTTTGAGCGACCCCACCGCGCCGGTTTTGTTCCGGTGACCGCGCCGGATAAAGATCGCGTTGCCCGTGTTGCGGGCCACCACGTCGCGAATGTCAATGGCTTCCATCATGCCCCCGTCTACCAGTTCCAGCGCAATGGCCGAGCGGTACGTATCGAAAATGGTCAGGTTGCGGGCCTTGACGTTTTTGAAGCCCCCAGCCGAGGTCGTACCGAATTTCAGACCGTTGGCACTGCTGCGGATGGTGCAGTTTTCGATGGTCACGTTCTCGCAACCCGACTTGGGGTTGTCGGATTTAAGGCAAATACCATCGTCGGCGGAGTTGATGAAGCAGTTGGTAATGCGAACGTTCCGGGTGTCGGTGAGGTCGAGGCCGTCGTTGTTCCAGTACGTGGTGCTTTGGACCGTTATACCGTCGATGATTACGCCGTCGCATTCGCGGTAGTCCTGCACCCATTCCGAGGAGTTTTTGAGCGTAATACCCGTCACGCTGACCTTTTTACAACCGGTGACGTTCAGAACCAGCGCCCGGCCGGAGGGGCGTTTTACTTTCCAGATCGTGTCCTGTTTGATCTCCCCACTGCGGAGTTTTTTGAAAATGTCGAGCATCAGTTCCTGTCCCTGCCCGTCGATTACGCCCTTGCCGCTAATGGCTACATTGGTCTGATTGTGGGCCGCTACCACGGCGATGCGCTCGTTGCCGTAATCGTTGTATTCGCCCGGCCGGGCCGATTTCATCGCCACCCGCCCCGACGAATAATCGCGGAGGTAGGGCGAACCGAGCAGCCGGGCTCCTTTTTGCAGGTGGAGTTCGACGTTGGATCTCAGAAAAATGGAGCCCGTCATGAAGTTGCCCGGCGGCACCACCACCCGGCCACCGCCCTGCGCGGAGGCTTTGTCGATCAGCTTCTGAATAACGGCCGCGTTATTCGTTTCGCCATCGGCCACGGCCCCGGAAGCCGTAATGACGTACGAGCGCGTTTGGGCGTAGCTGTTGGCGGTGAGGAGGAGGAAAATAAATGTGTTGTATAAGTATTGCATAATCAAGTGTCTAAATGTGTACAGTGGAGCGATGCTCCGCTGAGCCGAAGGCTACTTTTGGCCGCTTCGCGCCCCAGCGGAGCACCGCTCCACTGTACTCTTACTCGCTCTTACCGCTGGTCCGCTCCCGAACCCCTACTTTCTGCGCCCACGCATCGTATTCGGCCCGAAGGCTGGCCACCATTCGAGGCTCAGACGCTGCCAGATTGTTCATCTCGCAGGGGTCGGCTTTCAGGTTGTAGAGTTCCCAGTCGGCGTCATCGGTGTCTTTTTCAAGTTTCCAGTCGGCCTTCCGAATGGCTTTGTTGCCTTCGTGCTCCCAGCAATAAGTGCGGGGTGTGGCTTTTTGCTTGCCCCACAGGTATGACAGGCTTTGGCCGGGCAAATCGTTGGTTGGAAGACCCGCCAACGCAAGGCCTGTTGGCACCAGATCCATGACGTGCCCAACGCCTTCCACGTAGCCCGACTGCGGACGGATGCCCTTTGGCCATTGCATGATGCAGGGGGTAATCATGCCGCCCTCGTGCAGGAAACGCTTGTATTTGCGGAAGGGCGTGTTGGAGACGTTGGCCCAGGGCGTATCGTAGGTGACGTAGGAGCCTTTTTCGCCGATTTTTTTGGTCGGGTCGTTGAAGTTGCGGCCTTCTACGTTTTCGTTGGAACTGCCGTTGTCCGACATAAACACAATAAGCGTATTCTCGTACTGTCCGTTGGCTTTCAGCGTTTTAATCAGCCGGCCGATGTTCTGATCCATCCGGTCGATCATGGCGGCATACACGGCCATTTTACGCACCCACTGTGCCTTGTCGGTGGCCGAATTCCAGTCGGGGATGTCGGCGGGACGGGGCGTAAGCGGGTAACGTTTGTCGGCATAGCCTATCTTCTGCATCCGTTCATAACGTTTGGCCCGGATTACGTCCCAACCCGCTTCGTACAGTTTTTCGTATTTAGCAATCTCCGATTCCGGGGCGTGTAGCGGAAAGTGGGGAGCTGTGTAAGCCACATACATGAAAAACGGCTTGTCGGCCCGTTGCTGCTTCTGCTCGTTGAGGTAGCGAACGGCATAATCCGTAAAGGCGTCGGTCATGTAAAAGCCCTCAGCCGGTGGCGTAAACTCCTTATCATCCTCTACGATAAACCGCTTGCCGCGTTCGGCGGGTATCACTTCATAATAGCTCGATGCGCCCGAAATCAGCCCAAAATAATGGTCGAAGCCGCGCTTGAGTGGCCAATGCTGCCGCCGTTCGTCCACGTGCCATTTGCCCACCATATAGGTGCTGTAGCCAGCCGGTTTGAGCCGCTCGGCAAGGGTGGGATAGCGGTCGTCCAGAAACCCCTGATAGCTACCCGGCTGAATGGCTGCACTGGGGTTGGTCACCATCAGCCCCATCCCGACGGTATGCGGATATTGCCCCGTGAGCAGCGAGGCCCTGGTGGGGCAGCAGCGGGCGTTGTTATAAAAGCTCCGCAACTTGATGCCCTTAGCCGCCAACTGATCCAAATTGGGCGTGCTGACCTCGCCCCCGTAGCAGCCAATATCCGAATAGCCCATATCGTCGGCCAGAATGTACAGTATGTTTGGGCGTTGTTCAGCGACTTTTGGGGTTTGGAGGGACAAAAAGCTACCGGTGACGAGCAGAATCAGGCAGCATAATAGCCTGCCGGATGGCTGTATCGGGTTCAGCAAAGGCCGTTTTAGGAGTCTTTTCATGGTCTTGGGTATTTTGGGCTTCATACGCTATGCCTTACCGAAAAGCGGCAAAATCTTGTTGGCTGGGTTTTCGTAACGCATGAATGGTATTTTGCACCTTGCCGGTATAGGTGGTTCCCTTCGAGTCGGTCACGGTATAGGCAATGGTCATAATGTCGACGGGTTTCAGGCCGGGCAGCATCAGTTTTACGCTCTTTCGGTCCTGGCTCAGCTTTACCGCCGAAACGCTCAGGGTCTGGGTATTGTACCGCTCTGAACCGTATTTCCGGCTCCGGCGGATCTCCCAGCTTTTCACCGTAAAATTGGCCGGGTTACGGGTACTTTTTTCGGCCAGTTCGCGGGCAAAGGTCAGCGTAACACCATCCGTTTCCACGTTCAGCCGAGTGGGGAGCGGAACGGGCTTTCCGGTATAACGCAGCCGGTAAAAATCGCCCCCTTTGATGGTTTGCGAGGTGCCCCAAGCCGACATGCCGCAGGCGTATAGCTGACCATCGGCAGGGTTGAATCGTCCGCGCATGATACCCGTGCGGAATTTTACGCCCGGCAGGTCGATTACCCCGGCCTGTTTCTGCCCGTTTACCGTTTCAGGCAGCACAAGCTGAATTTTCCCGTAGCCGTACGAAAAGCTGAGCAGCGCACCGTTCAGAGGTCCCCACTGCTTGCTGTCGACCCACAACAGCTCCGAGGGCGAGCGGTCGAACTCCATATCGATCCAGACCATAGGCTGCTCCATAGCCGCTTTGGTTGAGTCGTTCGGTGGGTTGTAGCCCCACATGTTGCCGTAAAACCTCCCCTTGCCCTCAATCCAGTTGACGCGGTTCATGGGGTTCCAGTAGCCCTGCTGATCGGTCACGATAAAGCTGCCGTCGGGGTTGATGCACACGCCATTGGCGGCCCGGAAACCGGTGGCGATAATCTGCGTCCGGCTACCGTCTTTGCTGACTTTCAGCAGGGTGCCGTGTTGCGGAATCAGGGCTTCGCGGGCGTGTCGGCCACTTTTGGCATAATACAGATTGCCCTCCTTATCGGCCTGCAAGCCCATCGCAAACTCGTGGAAGTGGTCGGTTACCTGATGATCGTGGTTGAAACTTTCGTAAAAGTCCGTTTCGCCATCGCCGTTCAAATCGCGGAGCCGCACCAGCTGATCCCGGCAGGTGACGTAGATTTTTTCGTTCAGCACTTTAATGCCCAGCGGCTGAAACAGCCCCGACGCAATCCGCTTCCAGCCCAGCCGCCCGCGTGGGTCGGTCAGGCCGGTAACCCGCCACACATCCCCGTCGGTGGTGCACAAAACCGCGATGTTGGGATTCTTCATAAAGTCGATACCGCTGAGCTTCATCCGCGACTGCCAAGGATTGTCGTACGGGGGCGTCAGTTGATCGACCGCAAACAGGCCGTCGGCATTGCCGCGCAACACGTTCGTGTACAGCGTCTGCGGGTAATGCGGCATGCCACCCTGGGTGTACCGGTCAAGCGGCTCCGGCCTGGGCGACCGGGCTACAAAATCGGCTCCGATGGGGGTGCCGGGCCGGGCCATCAACAGTTTGATGGTAGTTTTGGCCGAAGCCGAAATCTGCAACACAACGTAGCCGTTTTCTTCAGTCAGCGATGCTCCTTTACCGACCAATACCACCGACGTACCAGCCCGCGCTACCCGTGTTTTAAGCAGTTGCCCGGTGGGACTGACGGTTAATGTTCGGGTAAATACCATCTGCCCATCGGCAGTTTCCAAGCCCAGTTTTTCCAGAATAGCGGCTTTCCCCACGGTATAGGCGATCACAACCGTATTGCCGTGATGGTACAGCCCTTTGTAGTTGGCCCATTCGTTGGGTAACGGACCAAACTGACGGCCATCGCGGGCGGTAAACCGGGGGTCGTCGAAGGAGCCGGTGACGGGGTTGGCCCAACCCGGTCCCACGGGCGTTTCGACGTGCAACTGCCCGATGGTGCGGGGGTAGGTTTCGTGGTTGTCGTTGAGTAGGATGCCTTCCCAGTCGATAAAGCCCCGGCCTGTCCAGGCACCGGCCACACGCATCAGGTCGTGGTCAAAGATCATCCAGGCACGCCCGGCCGAAACTCCGCCCGCGCCGGAGTCGAGCCGAACGGCTATGCCTTTGTAGGCAAAATTGTTCCGGCGGTAGTCTTCGTCGGCATAGGGCGGACGACCCGGCGAGTGAAAGCGTTTAGGCCCCGTTGCCGAATCTGCCAGCTCGTAGGTGTTGATAAAGAAATTCCCGTAGTCCATATCCGACCAGGGGTGGTAGGGCTTTACCGCCGGACCTTTCGACGAGCCTTTCGGCAGTTTGGCCAGGTAGCCCGGCGTGGGCGTGTGGTATTGGGTAGGGTTGCTCTCCCGGATAAATTGCTCGCGGATATACGTAATCACGTCGTACTTCTCCTGCGGGGTAAGCGTCATCTGGGCCGGCATGGAGCCGTACCCACGGGTGAGGGTTTGGTACATCGAAAACGGATCGTACCCGGCCTTGAACGGCTGTTTCCAGAACTTATGCGAGAGCGGAATAGAGCCCTCGATTTCCGGGTCGCCGTGGCAGTTGACGCAAATGGCGTTGTAGATGCGTTCGCCCCGCGTGTACCCCTGCCGGTCGAATCGTTCAATCAGGCCCGCGTGGTCGATGTCGCGCTCATAGGCGTTCAGGTCATTTTCCGAGAGTGTGTAAGCAACCTTGGGTGGGGTGTAAGCCGTTGGAGGCTCGCTTATCCGGCTGGCCCGCAGCGCAAAACGTTTACCCCCCGCCGACACGCTGCCCGTCAGTGAATCGCCTTTTACCTCGGCCGTCAGCGCGTACTCGACTTTTCGCAGACTGAAACGCCCCGTTAGCGTACTCCCGTCGACGGTCAGCGATTGCAACGGTATTTCACCCCGCTCGAAGGAGAAAAGCACCCCGGAGTACGCGTCATTCACCTGACTCAGTTTGAGCGTACCAGCGAGTTTTTCGTTCAGTTGAATCGAACAGTTCCAGGCACCCTCCAGCGGATTGGCGACGAATCCGGTGAACGAAACAAGCAGCGCCAGCAACACAAAGCAGGATACGGTATGTCGGGCCATAGAACGGGTTTGGTTAATGGGTCAATGGGTATTTTGGCCGGGATGCCGGAACGCCGAACGGAATGCAATTCCGTTTTACTGATTCCCCCAGGCTTTATTTGGCTGTGCGCCTAGTTGCAGGGTCAGCGTACCGCCGTTGACGAGGGTTTCGTGCTGAATCCAGGGGCTATTGAGCGGTTTGCCGTTCAGTTGCGCCGATTGGATGTACAGGTTCTTCGCAGAGTTGTTTTTAGCGTCAATCACAAACTGCTTTCCCTTGTAATACTTCGGATTGAGTTTGAACGTGATCTTGTCAAAAATCGGGCTGCTCAGTTCGTAATAGGGGTCGGGCGAGGTGCCGCCGTTGGTGGAGAACAGCCCCGTTTTCAGCAGGACCGCCAGACTGCCCATGAGCCCCTGATCTTCGTCGCCACTGTAACCCGCGTCGGGCGAGATGCCACTGTACACTTTTTCGACCACCTGCCGGGCCCAGTATTGGGTCAGCCAGGGAGCCCCGGCGTAGTTGAAGAGGTGGGCCGTTTGAATACTCGGCTGATTCCCGTAGTTGAGAAACACCCGGCGGTATTGCTCCAATGTCTCTTTGTCGTGCGATTTGCCCGATACAAAATCGTGTTGCTGCGCTTTCTCGAACGAACTGTTCAGCTTTTTGACGAACGCTTCTTTGCCGCCCATGAGATTAATCAAACCCGGCACATCGTGCGGTACAAACCAGGTGTACTGAGCCGCGTTGCCTTCTTCCCAGCCGTTGTCGTAGCGCAGAATATCTACCGGCTCCGCCCATTTACCGTCCAGGGTGCGGTTCCACATCCAGCCCAGTTCGGGATTCCAGATGTTTTTGTAATTCTGCGACCGCTTCATGAACAGCTCGTAGTCGTCCATCTTGCCCAATTTCTTGGCCATTTGGGCTAGGGTATAGTCCTGATAGGCATATTCCAGCGTTTGGGTGGAGCCGTCCTGATGGAAACCGTAGCGGGTTTTGCTCAGCGGATGCGGGATATAACCCCGTTCGATGTAGTATTCGACCCCGCCCCCTTTGACCGTGTTGTGCTCATAGCCCGCCTTGCTCATCATGCCGCCGGGGAAGTGGTTTTTCCGTAAACCCTCGTAGGCTTTTTCAATGTCGAAGCCCCGGATGCCTTTCAGGTAGGCACTCACGATAAAGGGCGTGGTGGCGGCCCCGGTCATCACGTAGGTGTAGTTGCCCCCCGCCGGGCCGCGCGGAATCAGCCCGCCGTCCTGATACATCATCACCATCGAGTTCACAAACGACTCCGTAACTTCCGGGTAAACCAGATGCCAGAGGGTGTTGAGTGTCCATTGCGCCCCCCAGAACGAGTCGGAATTGTGGTGGTTGAATTTGGGGTTGCCACTGGCGTCCAGCGGAATCTGCCGGATTCGGCGTTCGGGGCCGGTCATGTCGGAATACTTGCCGTTTACGTCCGAAATAATCCGGCGCCCTTGCAGCGCGTGCCAGAGGTCGGTGTAGAAGCGGCTGCGGACGGTATCGGAACCGCCTTCCACCTCAATGCGGCTCAGCCAGTTGTTCCAGTCGGTGCGGCTGTCCTGTACCGTTTTCTCGAAATCCCAGTGCGCCAGTTCGGCTTTGAGGTTCAGCCGGGCCTGCTCCTCGCTGACGTACGAAATGGCCACTTTCATCTTTCGCACCTCGCCGGCTTTGGTCTTAAAGCTCACATACGCGCCCACGCGTTCGCCTTCAATCTGATTATCAATTGCTTCGAGCTGCCCCTTGCGCCAGCCTTTAAACGACTCGAACGGCTTATCAAACACGGCTACGAAGTAAACAGGCAGGATTTTAGGCCGACGAATGGTAGGCGCCATGATGGCGTACCCTTCAATCTCCTGATTGCTTACTTTTTTGACGAAGCCTTTTTGCGTATCCGACGGTCCCAGGAAGGTCGAGAAATCAAACAGAATATGGCTTTGGTCAGCCGCCGGGAAGGTGTATTTGTGAAAACCAACGCGGGTGGTGGAGGTAAGTTCGGCGGTGATGTTGTAGGTATCCAGCACGACTTTATGGTAACCCGCTTTCATGACCTCTTTCCCGTGCGAAAATTTCGAACCGTATTGATCGGCGCCCAGATGTCCTTTGAAGGGGCCGGTTGTGGGTAGCACGGGCACGCCCGACAACTGCCAGCCATGAACGTGGCTGAAGCACTTGATGCTGTCCTGATGGTAGCGATAGCCCGCGCCCCAGTCGGCATTGACGGCATTGTCGGGGCTGAGGTTGACCATCCCAAACGGCCGGCTCGCCGAGTTGAAAAAGAACCAGCGCGAGTTGGCCGCATCGACAATCGGGTTCACCAGATCGACGGGTTGCTTTTGGGCCAGCGCGGGCAGTAGGCCGAGTGTTAAAAGGCCAGTAAGTATTGTTGACTTGTTCATGCGTACACTATCGAATCTCATAAACCTTTCCTTTTTCCAGCTTTACCTCCATCGTAAAACCCGGTACGGTGGGCGTCTCGCCCAGTTTTGTTTTGTCTTTGATCAGGGGCGTTCCGGCATCCACGAAGCGCAGAAGTGGGTTTGGCGATGCGACATTGCTCACGTTGGCCGCTGGCGTCATGGTCAGGCGGTCGCTGGTTCGGATGCGGAAGGTGCCGCCCTGATTGGCGTGAATCACCGCTTTGGTCAGTTTGCCCGCTTTCCACGTCATATCCACCACCAGACCACCGCGCGTTTTGAGGCCCTTCACTCGGCCCGTATGCCAGGCTTGCGGCAGGGCGGGTAGCAGGTGGATTTCGCCCGCGTGGCTTTGGACGAGCATTTCGGCAATGCCTGCCGTAGCCCCAAAATTCCCGTCGATCTGAAAAGGCGGGTGCGCGCAGAACAGGTTGGGATAGGTGCCACCGCCCGACATATGCGCCTGCTCGGTGGTGATGAGTTTGAACAGGTTAGTCAACAGTTTCAGCGCGTGGTCGCCCTCGTAGAGCCGCGCCCAGACGTTCACTTTCCAGCCCATTGACCAGCCCGTGGCTCCATCACCCCGGCGTTCCATCACCCGGCGGGCGGCTGCGGTCAGTTCGGGGGTGGTTTGGGCGTTGATCTGATTGCTGGGATGAATGGCGTAGAGGTGGGAAAAATGGCGGTGCTGCACATCGGCATCCTCAAAATCGAGCTGCCATTCCTGCAACTGACCGTATTTGCCAATCTGGTACGGCAACAGCTTCGCCAGACTTTGTTTGACCAATGCCGTGAAATCGTCCGAAATGCCCAGCAGCTCGCAAGCTTCTACGTAGCGCGAAAACGACTCCCGGATAATGGCCATGTCCATCGTTGGGCCGGGGCTGAACGTACCTTGCTTTTGCCCGTCGTACAGGAAGTTCTGTTCCGGCGAGTGGCCCACGGGCGTCACCAGATAGCCCTGCGCGTTGGGCACCAGCCAGCCCTGGTAAAACTGAACGGCTCCTTTTAGCAGGGGAAAAACCTCGTTTTTCAGGAAGGTCTTGTCGCCTGTAAACAGGTAGCGCTCCCAGAAATGGCTCGTGAGCCAACCGGCTGCCATCGGCCAGAACGAGCAGTTGCAATTGTCGATGGGCTCGGCATGACGCCAGATGTCGGTGTTGTGGTGGGCCACCCAGCCGTCGTTGCCGTAGACGTTGCGGGCTGTTTCGCGACCGTTGACTGCCAGTTCTTTAATCGCCTGGAAAAACGGCTCCTGACATTCCGACAGATTGGTCAGTTCGGCGGGCCAGTAGTTCATTTGGGCGTTGATATTGATGGTGTAGGCTCCGTTCCAGGGCGGGGTCATCAGGTCATTCCAGATGCCCTGCAAATTGAGCGGTTGACCACCCGGTCGCGAGCCCGCAATCATCAGATACCGGCCGTAGTGGAAATACAGGGCGGTAAAAGCCGGGTCTTTGCCATTGGCAAACAGGGCCACGCGTTGGTCAGTGGGGAGTTTGGACTGCTCGGTTTCGGCGGCCAGTTCCAGCTCCACCCGGCTGAACAGGTTTTGGTAGTCGCTCAGGTGTGTCCGGTACAAATCGGCGTAGGTTTTCTTCGCCAACGCGTTAAACCGTTTGTCGAGAATCGGTTTCGGGTCGAGACCTTCGGAAGCCGGGCTTTTGTCGAAGCCGTTGAAACTGGTAGCCGCCGACACCAGCAGCGTCACCTCCGACGCATCCCGAACGGTAATGGCATCCCGCTCCTGACTAATCTGACCGCCGGTATGCAGCACCCGCACCCGCGTCTCAAACGCCATACCTAACCCGTCGATCTGCTTGTCGTACAGGAAGTTCTGCGCGCCCGGCTTACGTCCGCCGGTTTTGTCGTACACCTCCGGGTACTTGTATTGGTCGCCCAGTTTCTCGACCTGTTCAAACGAACGTCGGAGCGCTAAACCGGGTACTTTGCCCTGCATGGTTAGCGTTTGGCCCTGGGCCTGATACCGGGCCGTGGGCGTGTGGGGCGTCGATACATAAAACTTGCCGTTTATCTTGCCCGGCCCGCTGGCGCTCATTTTGACCACAATAGCGTGATCAGGGTAACTGGCGAAGTACGTCCGGGTGTAGGTAGTGTTGCCAACCCGGTAGGTGGTCGTTGCGGTGGCTGTTTCCAGGTCCAGTTGGCGTTTGTAGTCGGAAATGGGCGTGTTGGCCGGAGCCGCTTCGAACCACAAATCACCCATAGGCTGGTAAAGCTGATGGTTCCGGCCGAGCCATTGGCTCGCAATCAGGGCCTGCGCTTCGGCGTATTGCCCGGCGGCCAGCAACTCACTTACCCGCTTAAAGTCCTTGCGGACGTTGACGGACTTATACGTGCCCGTAGGGTCGCCGGAGTACAGGGTTCCTTCGTTGAGTTGCAGGTGTTCTTTCTGCGGGTCGCCGAAGACCATGGCGCCCATATAGCCATTGCCGAGGGGCAGGGCTTCGTGCCAGGCCGCAGCCGGTTTGTCGTACCAGAGCGTATGGGAGGGCTTTTGGGCGACGGCAAAACCGCAGCCCGCCCATATGCTCAGGAGCACAAACGCCCAAAACTCAGCTCTGTATCGTTGTGAAATTGTCATGCGTGAAACTGTATCAACCCAACGTTAGCTTATGCCTGAAAGGCGTGTAGCCAGTCAGGTATACCGTGGGCGCATCCATGGCAGGTAAGGCTCCGCGCAGTTGCACGCCCTTGTGTTCTGCCCGGCCTGGCCCAAACCGAATCACATCAGTCCCGACCGTGTAGCTGCCCGACTCACCCGCCAGCAGGTAGGCCTTCTCCTTTTTCGGGTGCGCCACTACCCCCGACAAGGTGCCACCCGGCCGGAAAATCAGCTCCAGCGCCACCGGTACGTTATCGGTACCCGAGATGTCGAGGTCGATTTGCAGACCATTGGCGGTTTCGGTGACCGACACGGTATAGGTTAGTTTCTGAATTTCGCTTTGCGGACGCGCCGTGCGGGGCATTTTGTCCCAGTCGCCCTCGGGGTCGATTTTGTCGGTGGCAATGGGTTGGTAATAGGGCCCTTCCAGCGACTGCCGCATGATCCAGGTATCGCCCTGCTGCTCAATTTTCGGAGTCTGAAACTGCCCCTTGCCAAAGAACGACGCGGCTACGCGCATCCCCTGCAAAATGGCGTTACCCTTGTGGAAGGTCAGCCAGGTAGCGTTGTTCGACAACAGGGTGCTGTCCCAGTTGCCGCGCCGGATACGCACCACGCCCGAGTACGGGAACGCCTTGGCGTAGCTGGTGGGCAGAGGTTTGCTGCCCGGAAGTTCGCGCCAGAGGGTGGGGTCTTCCAGAAAATAATCCAGATAGCCCGCCAACTGCTCCTTGGGGCAGGTCTGTTCAATCAGCCGGCACAGGGCCGCCATTTCGCCGTTGTTATCGTGCAGGGCCATAAACCGGTAACAATAGTAGTACCGCGACATATTGCCGACGGTACCCTTATCCTGCCGGTTGGAGGCTTCGGTTACGACCTCACCGTTGGGATGCACGTAGTAGAGCGTCATCAGGAGGTTCCGGCGGACGGGTTCGAGCAGGTCGGGGCGGTTCAGGCCGCGCGCCATGATAATCAGCGAGCGATCTACAATGGGTGAATAGCTGTTGGTACTTTTCTCGTTGAACTGCCCGTCGGGGTCGAGGTCGATGTGTTCGGCCAGCCATTGGTCGATGCGCCGGACGTAGCGCGGGTCGGGGAACAGCTCGTTCAATTTGGTTAGGGCGGCAGACACCACCCAGCGGTGATTGGGCGTGTGAATACCGCCCACAATCAGCCCTTCGCCGGCCTTTTTCAGGAACGTTTTGAGCAAATCCAGCGCCTTTTCGGTGCCTTTAGCCTTCGATTCGAGCAGAAAGCGGTAGGCCGGTACGATATTTTCCAGCACAAAAGCCGTGTCGGGCGTGGAGTGGAAGTTGGTTTCGAGCAGGTCGATGGTGCCGTCGGAATGCTGAAACCGGAGCATGGCCTGAGCAGCCGCTACGATCTCGGGCAGCAGACTTTTCGATTGGTAGTAGGCCGATTCGGGGGTAGCGAACAGCATACAGGATTTCATCAGAAACCCGCTGGTCGAGTGCGGGTTGGGCATCTCCATATCGTTCAGGTACCCACCCGCGTACGGGCCGCTGCTCACTTTCAGGGGCGCGTAGTTCGGGAATCCTTTGTCGTTGATTTTGATCCAGTCGAGCAGCCAGGCCGGTTTGGCGGGCGCAAAGGGAGTAGCTACGCGGGAAAAACCACGCATAGGCAGTAGACTGAGAGAGGTAGCGGTGAGGTTTACAAAGGTTCGGCGGTTCATAACGTTCTGATTTTTATGCTTCTGAAATGCACCTCATCACCGTGGTCCTGGAACAGGATATGTCCGGCGGGCGCCTGCGCAAAATTAGGGTAGGTGTTGTATTTACTCTTGGCCACGAGGTTGCGGAAAATCTGCGAATGGCGGTCGTATTCTACCATTTTGAGGTTATTGAGCCAGTGCTCAACATGCCCGTTTTTCGACACTATCCGCAGCTTGTTCCACTTGCCGGGCGGCATCATGCGTTTGTCGGTGCCACCTTCCGAGAGGTTTTCGGCTGTAATCAGGTCGTAGAGCGAACCGGTGGTGCGGTTGCCGTTTACGCCTGCTTTGGCGTCGGGGTGGACTTTATCATCCAGAATCTGAAACTCCGGGCCCAGGCCGGTACCTGCCTTCTTTTTCGGGTCATCCACCACAAAGTATTTCACGCCCGAGTTGCCCCCGGTGGTGAGTTTAAAGTCCAGTTCCAGTTCAAAATTGCCGAACTCCTCCACCGTTTCAATATCTCCGCCCTTGCGCAGGCTGTCTTTTTTCGAGCCCAGTACGGTGAGTACCCCATCCGGCATGGCCCAGCCCGTTGCCGGAAAATTGTCGGCATTGGCCAGTTTCCAGCCCTTGGCCGTTTTACCGTCCCACAGCAGCCGCCAGCCCGCCTTTTTTTCGCGCTCGGTCAGCTGATTTTGCAGGTAACTCACCTCCTGAATAGCCTCTCCCGTTTTCCAGACGGCTTTGTCGAGGTTGTCGGTGGCGATGCGGATGTTACGCCATTGGACGGTGAGTCCGTTTTGCTTTTCCTGTTTAATCGCGTGGACCTGCAGGGCAATGAACCCACGGGCCGTCTGGTTATCCCAGACGTCGGCGCAGGGGATGCCGTTGATCCAGGTTTTCAGGTGCGGGCCAACCGCTTCGATATGGTAGCGGTTCCACTGCCCGGTTTTAAAGGCTTTCTGCCCAGTTGGATTGATGGACAACGGGTACAGCCAGCCGTTGCGGGCTTCGTCGTAGATACCTCCGCTCCAAGCCCGGTTGCCGGGGTCGATCTCCACCTGATAGCCATGCACGCGTCCGTTGTTGTAAGCTGGGTCGCTCAGGCTGCGAATCTGAATGCCCGAGTTCAGGCCCGGTTCCACCTTTACGTCCAATTCGAGCACAAAATCGCCGTAGGTTTCCTCGGTGCACAAAAAGGTGTTGGGGGTGTTGAGCTGCGAGACCCCCACAATGGCTTTGTCGACTATTTTGTACTCGGCATTGCCATTTTTCTTGGTCCAACCGGAGAGGTCTTTGCCGTTGAACAGGTCTTTCCAGCGGGCCTGACCGTAGGTATTAAGCGTCAGGAGGGTTAGTGACAGGAGAAGTGATAAGGGGAATCTTAGCATAAAAAAGTAGCTGACTTTGGGCATCCCGACCGGGCGCGTCAAAAAAAGGGGGAGAAACATGAAATCTCTCCCCTTTCCAATAATCCAACCTATACTTAGTGTGAGTTCCAGACGAAAATGAGTGTAAACAGCCGTTTTACAGACCCTTGCTACACTTCAGCAACGTTTCATAGTTCACGTCAAACTCAATAGCCCTCGTTTTGCTTCATCGTCGGGAACGAGAGGTCAATTTCCGCCTGGGGAATGGGCCGCAGGTAATGAATATCCTTGATGCTGGCACTCTTTGCGGCCCAGGGGTTGTATTTCTTTACCCGCTCAACCAGTTTACCTGTCCGCTTCAAATCGAACCAGCGGTTATACTCGCCCATCAGTTCACGGGCGCGCTCGTCCAGAATCATGTCGATGCTAATATTGGCGGCCGTAGCCCGGTACGATACCGCTTCGAGCGACTTGAGGTTTTCGGGATCTTTGGCACACTTGGGATCTGCCCCTTTCCGAACGAGTGCCCGGTCGAGCACACGGTTGTAGTACACCTCGGCACCGCCCAGCTTACCGCCTTTCGCCCCTTTCACAATAGCCTCGGCCGCAATCAGGTACGCTTCGGCCGACCGGAATACGGCTTCGTTGAACGTTCCGAACGCATCGCCGTAGGGAATACCGGGTTGCCAGAACTTCCACATCATCGGGAAATCGCCGGGGAAACCGCTCACATTAACCGCGCTTCCGTTGATGAAACCATACCCACCGCCATACTCGTCGAGGTTTACAACGGAGTAGTTTTTGCGGCCGCCGTAATCGACACCGCGTTCAGCGAGGGTAAGGGCCGGCTTGTTCCAGGGCCGGAAATACACCACCGTATCACCCGCTTTAATGTCGATGCGGAGGTTCGGATTTACCGTGGGCAAAGGCCGGAAACCGGCTACGTTTTGCAGGGCGTAGCCTACTTCCACAAAGTTGTGGTCGTAGCGCGAGTCGTTTTCGGGGTCGAACAGGCGGTACATGGCCGGGGTGGTCACGTGGAAAGGCTGATGCCGGTTATAGTCCGACGTGCGGCCTTTGGTACCGGGGTAGCCTTCGCCACTGCCGCCAAATACCGAGTGCAGGTTGTTGCCGCCAGCGGCATCCTGAACAAAAGCCGGATCAGTTTTATTCGTCAGCACATCGGCATTATACTGCACGGCAAACACAATCTCGGCATTCTTGTCGTTCTGAGCGCCGGTGTACTGTTTCAGCGGGTTCTCCGACCGAATCGGGAACAACTGATTGTAGTTCGTAGCGAGCGGGAACGCATCAATGATTTTGTCGGCATATTGCAGCGCCAGGTCAAAATCTCCCTGCGAACCACCGAGCGAGTTTTTGAAGTTCCAGCCTCGCGTGAGGTACACCCGAGCGAGCAGAAACTGAGCCGCCCCTTTGGTTGCCCGACCAACGTTAGAGGCCGTTACGGGCAGTTTAGCCTCGGCCTCAAGCAGGTCGGCAATAATCTGTTTGTACACCTCGGCCGATGCCACCCGATTAGCCTCTTTGCTGGGGCTGGTGGTTTCGGTAAGCGGCATCGGAATATCACCCCACTGCTGCACGAGGTAGAAATACGCCAACGCCCGCAGGAACTTGGCCTCGGCTACGCGCGTCTCTTTCAGAGCCGTAGCCATGGTGGTCACCTCAGCCGCCCGGCCAATAGCCGTATTGGTTCGGGCTACTTCAGCGTAGAGCAACGTCCAGAGGCTTTGCACCTCAGGAATCGTCGCGTTCAGGCGGACATCGTACTGTTCGAGCGGGCTGGTGTTGATGCCCGGCGTATTAAACTTGGGATCGCTGAAACCGGTTTGCGAAAAAATATCGGTGCCGTTCAGCACGAGCGCCCGGTTCTGGTGAATATTTCGCAGCAATGGGTAGCACGACCGCACCAGATCTTCAAAGCCCGCTTCGGTTTTGTAGTACACATCGGTGGTGAGGGTCGTAACGGGCTTTTCAACCAAAAAATCATCTTTACAAGCCGGTATCGTCAGGCAGGAAAGGGCCAGCACAACCGACGCGATTCGGGTAGGAACGAAAGATTTCATTCGCGTTTCTGTTTAAAAAAGGTGGGTTAGAAACTGATATTTACACCGAGGTTGTAGATGGCCGAGGGCACATCGTCCTGGAAAATAGCCGAGTTAAACTCTGGATCGAAGCCAACAAACTTGGTAAACACGAAGGGGTTCATGACCTGCGTATATACCCGGGCGTTCGACAGTTTCCACTTTTCCATAAGCGGCTTGGGCAGGGCGTAGCCGAGCGTGATGTCCGAAATACGCAGGAAGCTGGCATCCTGATAGTTGATGGCGCTCCGGTACGGGTTGGCCGCTACAACCCCAAAGTACGAATTTGAGGGGTTGTCGCTCCGCCAGTAGTCGAGCGACGCCAGCTTGTTGTAGCGGGTTCCCGAAATTTCGCCGAACGTACCCGACAACGTGCTGTTGTTGTACTGCACCCCGTTGCGGTAGTACGTGAAAAACGAGAAATCGAACTGCTTGTACGTAAACCGGTTGGTGATACCCAGAATCCAGTTGGGCAATTGCGTACCCAGTACCACGCGGTCGTCGATGCCTTCGGTTGAGGAAATAATGCCATCGTTGTTCTGATCCACTACGCGCACTGAACCGGGCACCTGCTTGTACTTGGCAGCCAGGTCTTTGTCGGCTGTTTGCCAGATTCCGTCGAACTTGTAATCGAAGTTGGCCCGGATCGGGTAGCCCACAAACAGGCGGTTGCCCTTGTCGGCCAGTTGGCCGTTGCCGTACAGTTCGAGCAGTTTGTTGCGGTTACGGGTGAAGGCGAAGGTGCTGTTCCAGCCAAAATTGCGACTGGCAATGTTCACGGTGTTGAGTGTCAGCTCAATGCCTTTATTTTCGATCTGCCCTACGTTGGCAATCACCTGCGAGAATCCCGTAACGGTCGGGATCTTCTGGTTCAGAATCAGGTCAACGGTTTTCCGGTTGTAGATTTCGAGCGAAGCCGCAATCCGGTTTTTAAAGAACCCGAAGTCGATACCGAGGTTACGCTCGCTGCTCCGCTCCCACCGCAGGTCTTTGTTAGCGAGGTTGGCGGGGGCAAACCCAAAGGCGGGCGTCCCGTCGAAATCGTAGCCTGTATTAATCAGACCCGCCTGCGTGCTGTAGGGGTTCACGGTTGAGTTACCCACTTCGCCGTAGCTCGCCCGCAGTTTCAGGTTCGAAAACACGTTCAGGTTACTGATAAACGGCTCATCGCCCAGACGCCAGGCGAGCGCCACCGAGGGGAAGAACGCCCATTTATTTCCCTCAGCCAGTTGCGACGCCCCGTCTGAGCGGCCCGTCAGCGTCAGCAGGTACCGGTCGTTGTACGAGTAGTTGAGACGGCCCATAAACGATAGCAGCGAGCGTTCGACCAACGAGCTGTTCATGCCCGTCAGGGTGCCGGTGTTCAGGGCGTACCAATCGGAGTTGTACGGCAGGTCGCGCACGGCAATCTGGTAAGCCTCATTGCGCTGGTAAAAGGCACTTTGCAGGGCTGTTACGCCCAGGCGGTGCTTGCCCAGATCCAGATTGTAGGTGATAATGTTGTCGAGGGTGTAATTGCCCATGATTCGGTTGTCGTACTGCGCCCGTGGCTTGGCACCAATCTGCGACTTTGACCACTGTCCCCGGAAATCACCAAACCGCTCGGCCGTGTACGAACCCGACAGCGACGACCGGATGCTCAGCCCTTTTACGGGCGTAAACTCCACATAACCGTTGGTCATGATGGTGAGGTTGGTGGTTTGCAGCTTCGAGGTTTTGGGGTCAATATCGGCCAGCGGGTTAGGCACCTGCTTGTCGTTGATACCCATCCAGTAGGCATAACCGTCGATGTCGAAATCGCTGTTTTCCGACGGGTTAGCCAGATCGCTGAAATACACCGTGCCGGTTGGGCGGGCGCGGTACGCATTCCGCAACGACTCACCCGAACCTACGTTCTGATCGCTGTAGCTGGCATACGAGGTAAAGCCCAGCTTAAACAGCCGCCCAATTTTGCTGTCGAGGCCCGCGTTGAGGTTGTAGCGTTTGAAGCCCGTATGCAGCACGTTGCCGTTCTCGTTGAGGTAGCCACCCGAAAACCGGTAAGTGGTTTTGTCGGTACCACCCGACACGCTCAGATTTTGGCTCATTTGCAGGCCGGGGTCGGTAATCAGGTCGACCCAATCAGCGGTTTTACCCGCGTCGATATTCGCTTTTTCGGCAGCCGTAAACGTAGCCCCGGTCGAGCCTTCGAGCACCCGGTCGGTGTACACCGCTTTGTAAAACTGCTCGCTCGTCATGAGCTTAGGCAGGTGAGCCGGTACTTTCAGACCCACGTAGCTGTCGTAGCTGATGCGGGGTTTGCCCGAAAGACCTTTTTTCGTCGTCACGATAATCACCCCGTTGGCACCGCGTGCCCCGTAAATAGCCGTCGACGACGCATCTTTCAGGATGTCCATCGACTGAATATCGTTGGGGTTGAGGTTGTTGAGGTTCCCCCCCATAAGGCCGTCGATCACCACGAGCGGCTCGGTCGAGTTATTAATCGTGTTCTCACCCCGAATGGTAATATTGTACCCCGCCCCCGGCTTATTGCTCGACTTGGTAACGGTTGCCCCGGCTACCTGCCCCTGAATGGCTTTGGCCGCCATCACCGGGTTGCCGCGCACAATATCTTTGGGCTGCATCGAGACCACAGCACCGGTAAGGTCGGCTTTCTTAATTTCGCCGTAACCGACCACCACCACTTCATTGAGAGACATATCGTCGGGCTTGAGCGCGATGTTCAGTACCGCCTGGTTGCCTACCACAACCTCCTGCTTTACATAGCCGATAAAGCTGAAAATGAGCGTACTGTTCGCGTTTTGCACGTCGATTTTAAACGCCCCGTTCTGGTCGGTTGTGGTGCCGCGCTGCGTCCCTTTAATGAGTACATTGACACCCGGCAGCCGCTCCCCCGACTCGCTCGACACGGTTCCGGTCACGGTGATATCGGCCGGGGCCACCGCACTTTCGGTTGAGAACGCAAGCGTCTGCATCATCGACAGCGACTGGGTCTGACTGGCTACAATGGGCTCGCCTTTCCGGGGCGCCAGCAACCCGCCCAACCGGCGTGAGGTGGCGCTGGGGGTTTGCGGCAGGATGTAATACACCTGATCGTTTACTTTCTTAATCACCAGATCGAACGGCTTGATGAGTTGCATCAGCTGCCGCTCTACCCCACCCGCTCCCCGCCGGAGGTCGGCTGAAACCGACAGGTCGCGCACGGTGGTTTCTTCAAACAAAATACTCACGCCAAACTGCTGGCTCAGGCTTTTAAGCGCATCTTTCAGCTTAAGGGGCTGGTTTCGGGTGGCCTGCAACGCCAGGTCGGGCTGAACGGTCGCCCGGGCCAGCAGTACCGACTGCCCAGCTACGGAAGCTACGTTCCCGACGCCTACCCAGAGCACCATGAGGGTAAAAATACGAGTCATACGAGTTAACGGGTTTAGATTAATTGACCTCTTTGGGATGTTCTAACTGAATATGTTTGGGGCCTTTTACAATGCTCAGATTCAGCAAACCGGCCAGCGTTTGCAGCAGATCGTCGGCGTTTTCAGCCTTGAAGTTGCCGGCAATCCGCCGGTGAGCCAATGCCGTATCGGCCACCACGACTTTAACCCCAAACCGCTCCCGAATCTGAGCCGTAATTTCGAGCAGCGAGGTGTCGTCGAAATAAAACCAGTGATCTTTCCAGGCCACGTAAGGCTGGGCGGGGGCTGCCTGCTGAAGCCGGTACTGACCCGAATTCGACACCGTAACGACGTTGCCCGGCTTCATGGTTAGCTGACGGCCCTGCGGTAAACCAAGCTTCACTTTTCCGTGCCGCAGATACACGCGCTTGCCCCGCTCACGGGCATACAGCACAAATTCAGTACCCAGAACTTCAACCTGAAAATCATCGGCAGTCCGCACGACAAACCGCTGATGAGTAGGCAAGTGCGTTACAGTAAACTCACCCTCACCTTTTAAGAATACTTCGCGGGTTTCATCCCCAAACCCAAAGCGGGGCACCCGTAAGGTCGAGTTAGCGTTGAGGGTTACACGTGTGCCGTCGGGCAATTGGTACGAACCCGTTTCGCCGTAGGCTGTCTGGTAGGTCTGATAGCGAACCTGATCGCGGAGCAGGTAGCCCCCCAGCCCTGTCACCAGTAACAGGGTGGCCGCAGCAGCCCAACCGTATCGAATAAGCCAGGGTTGTACCGGTATCCGTTTGGTTTTCTCGCCAACAACGGGGAGCGCGGGCGCAACCTGAACCCGATGCTGTAGCCTACCAAAGGCATCGTCGGTATCGAGAGCGAGCTGAGGGCGTTCGCTTTCCCACTCGTCCAGGTAGCGGTAGTAAAGCTCCTGATGGGTATGGTCGGTCAGCCAGGTTTCGAGGAAATTACGCTGAATGAGCGTGGCTTTTCCGTCGAAATGATCGAACACCATTTTTTTGATTTGCTCCTGATTCATGGGTTGTTGGCCGACCTAAGCAGTCGACCTATTTTTAAATGGCTGAAGTAAAAAACATTAGCAAGTAGCTAAGAAACCGGCCGGCCTGTAATTCCTGCCGGAGTTTCTGGAGGGCCCGGATCAGGAGTTTCTCGACGGCGCTGCTGCTGATATGCAACACCTGCGCTATCTCGTGGTATTTTTTACCCTCAATTCGGCTCAGTAAAAAGGCCCGCTGACACTGAGGAGGCAACTGCTGCACCACTACTTCGATTTTGTGTTGCAGTTCGCTGTACTGAATAATCTGATCCGGTTGCAGGTACGTGAGCGTCGGCTGATCGTCGGCTGCTTCGAGCGGATTGGCCGGGTGTAGCTCACACCGGATGTAGTTGTAAGCCCGGTACCGCACTGTCTGGTACAGATACGCCCGGAACGAGGTATGTACCGTTTTGTACAGTTCTTCCTGCCAGAAATGGGTAAACACGTCGGCCACGAGATCTTCGGCTACCTCACGCCCATATACGAACCGGAGCGCGTGGTTGACCAGATTCTTGTAATACCGCCGAAAAAGCAGCGCAAACGCCCCGGCCGCATCTTTCTCGAAATGCTGCCTAAGGAGTAATTCGTCGTCTGTAAGCTTACCCTCTCCCACCGGTCCACCAACCGAAAAGGGGAATTTATCTGCCGACGAATCGGAATTGGAAGGGTACACTTTCTGCATAAAAATTGCCGGGAAATCTTGTATAATATAAAGACAATTTCTAAGTAAGATACCTCACATAGAGCTTAAAGATTTTTTATCTATCCACTCGTATAGGCTTATCAATCATATTACTGGCATAAACACCAGAATTGTTAAAACAGGATTAATCTATATAAATACAGCAATCTGTGGTGGTGTATATGACGTAGGTATGCCTCAAGTTAGAAATACACTTACCCAATGTATAGTTATACCTTTACCTTACACCTCTCCCGAATCATCAGCGGGCTCGAATCACGGTTTACCGTCCGTAAAAGTCCTACCTACTACATCATGCTGCTTTTCGTGTGGCTGCAATTCCGGTTTACGTACAGCTGGTTTTACCGGAAAAGGTTGGTAACCGCCTATTTCAACGGCAAGGAAATTCTGAGCATGACCGGCCGCGACCTGTTTGAAAGTATCGCCGTCCGGCAGGGGTAATGGAAGCGTAGGGTTTCGGTAACCAGAAACAATGAACCCTGAACTACGTCACGTTTACATGAGCCCGTAGCCCGCAATCTTGGCCGTTAGGGTATTAATAGACCCGTACCCCAACGCCTTGCAGGCCTGCGACTTATTCCCTCCGAAGTAGGCCAATGCCTGCTGAATGAGCTGTTTCTCGTGGGCCTGCCAGTCGAACGTACTGCCCTGAGTCGATGGGGTTAGCAGCCAATCGGGCAGGTCGGCCTCTTCGGCCACTTCACCCGCAAATACATACAGTGACTCAATCAGGTTTTCGAGTTCGCGCACGTTGCCCGGAAACAGATACGCGTCCAGGTGTTTCCAGACAACGGGTGCCAGTTTGAGGGGCTTGGATCGCTTGAACGCTTTTCCTTTCGTTTTTAGAAAATACTCGACCAACGCCCGTTTGTCGGTCATGCCCCGCTCGGCTAGGGCAGGCAGATGCAACTCGGCCACAGAGAGCCGGTACAGTAAATCCCACCGAAACTGCCCCGCTTCGCAGGCCTCGCGCAGATTGCGGTGCGTAGCGGCTATGATCCGAACATCCGCTTTTCGGGCTTTGGTGGCTCCCACGGGCGTAAACTCGCCCTCCTGCAACACGCGCAGAAGGGTTTGCTGCATATAGGGCGAAATGTCGCCGATCTCGTCCAGAAACAATGTGCCTTCACGGGCGGCATCGAAAAACCCCTCCGTCTTCTTTTCAGCTCCCGTAAAAGCCCCTTTTTCGTACCCAAACAGGCGCGATTCGAGCAGAGTGTCGCCCAGGGCCGAGCAGTTGACCGCCACAAAAGGCCCCGCCGACCGATGCGACTGCTGATGAATGTACCGGGCCAAATGTTCTTTGCCACTCCCACTCGCACCGTGAATCAGCCCGGTGACCCGGTCGGTTTGGGCCAGCTTGGCCGCCCGGTCGTACACGGGCTGGAGCGCGGGTGTTATGAGGTATTCGGTGGCACTCGCTTTGGCCTCTTTAGTTTGCAATCCCTCCCGAATCACAATCGAAACGGGCACCGCCGACCGCTCGGTGTTTACCACCATCAGCTCGGGCCGTTTGGTTTTTGTGAACTGCGGAGCACGGGTTTGCAGCAAGCGCGTCGGGAGCGACAGGCTTGTGTGGCACAGGTACCAGGCCACCTGCATGGCTGGCGTACCGGGCGAAATAAAGAGGTCAATCTGATCGGCGTCCGACAAACCCAGCAACAGGGCTTCGACCTTCGTTTTGATGTCGGGCATGTCGATGGGGTCGGCAACGCGCATGCCCCTCCCCTCAATCTGACGGCCTGGAAAATCGAGCAACAACCGATTGATGAGCCGGTCGAGCCGGGGGTCTTCGTCAGGGGCGGCCGACGATAGAATCAGGTGACGGTCGTGTTCAAAAAAGTACTGGTGAAACTGGTAGGTTGGCCCATCGGTACGGACCTCGTTACCGGCAAAGTCATTACTATACGCATACCACGACACCAGAATCTTCATAGCTTATTCATCTTGAAGCCTAAAACTATCCCTTTTTGCGTCAATTATTGATATTACTTTTCAATTATAGATAAAATTGAACGAATAAAATCCCCTAAAACGGCCTTTTTGCCGTTGGCACGAAACTGGCTAATCTACTGGTGTACATGCAGGAAATGCGTCAGGCTTTCTGGCTATACCACACCGAATTCCGTAACCCATATACACGGCCCCGTGGGTCGGTCGTCATCCGCAGCGCCCGCTTTGCGGCCCGCTATATCCACACCAATACCTGACTGTTGGCGAGTGCGCGGAACGACTGGCCTACCGGGGCCGTGTTTGATGCGTTACACCGGTTAGGGTTTCGGGTTTGTTGTGGGTCATTTTCTACAAACCACCCTGAAGACCTATTTTCGCCTATCCAAGCCTTTGTTCTCCATGCGAATCGTCGTGATTATTTTCGGCCTAGTGCTTTTACTCGTGGGCGGGTATGCTGCTATCAGCTACAGTGGACTAAGTCCGCGAGTCTGGCAAAAGAAACGCCTGCTCGACCGCTACCTCACCGAGCGGGGGTATCAGACTCACTACGTATTACTATCGGGCTACCGGCCCCCGTGGCTCAACCGGCTCATGCCTTTATCGGCGCGTAAAAGTGTGCATCAGCAGGGGCAGGCCATCGACCTGTTTGTGTTCGACATCAACGGCAACGACCGTTTCGACCCGGCCGACTTGCGGATTCTGTCCGACGCGCTCGACCACCTCGACCGCCAACACCCGCGTTACCGGGGCGGGGTTGGCTTATACCGCCAATCGTTCCCGCGCATGGTGCACTTCGACGTATCGGGTCGGCACCGGCACTGGGATTATTGAGGGGGGTTAGTAATACTCTTTAATATACCCATACGCCCGCTCAAATAAAGGCTGATCCTTGTGAAGACTGTATTTCAGCAAAGCTTGCCGCAACGATTTCTGCACTTCCCGTTCGCCCGAGGCCGTGGTTTGCCAGCCATCAAATCGAACCACTTTTACAATCTGGTCAATGTCTCTAACGATTCGCTCCACTACAGCGGGGGTTTCGTCTGTTTTCAGTTCCAGGAATAGCTCTGTCAGGGCAGTTGTGGCTGATTTCTGGTTGCTGATCGGCTCTACCTCTTTCTCAGCCTGTAGCGTCTCTTTCGCCAGCTTACACAACTCTTTGATGAATTCGATGCTCGAAATGAGTCCCTTTTCAGCCTTATCACGCAAATCTTCCAACCGTTCGCTGAGGGCTTTGAAATTAGGGTTGCCCGCGTGCTTGTTCCAGCGCCGGATCAGCTCTTTTTCGAGTTGCTTGACCTTTTTTGAATTCGGGTTCTTGAACAGGTCGTCGATGACGTCGGCATCCAGGATAAATTCTTCCAGGTCGTCGATGCCGCCGACGTGGATATTTTCGTGGATGAGTTTGGTGGTCTGCGCCCCGAGCCGGAACCACAGCAGCTTGCCGATGTTGTCGGCGGTGGGCTTCACGGACTCATAAACCTGCGACAGCCACTTGTAATCAGCCTGATACGGATTGAGTACGTCGTCGGGTGAGAGCGATTCCCAAATCTTGGTCAGGTACTTGTAATCGACGGCAAAGGCGTCTTTCTGTTCGTCGGTGCGGATGGCGTTCTGGGCGGCTTCGAGCCCTTCAAAACCTACGAGCGTGCGGTCGACACCGACGAAGTGTTTGAGGCAATCCTGCATGGCTTGGGGCAGCTTGTCGCGCAGCTCCTGTAAGTTGCTCACCACTTTCTTTACCATCTCGTCGTCGAATTGCAGGGCGGCAGCGGCATCGTCGAACACGCCGAAGTAATCGACAATGCGGCCGAAGGTCTTGTTGGGAAACAGGCGGTTGGCCCGGCAAATGGCCTGCAACAAGGTGTGGTCTTTAAGCGACTTGTCGAGGTACATCGTTTGCAGAATCGGTGCGTCGAAGCCGGTCAACAGCTTGGCCGTCACGATGATGAACTTCAGCGGGGAGTTCGGGTCGTTGAACTCATCCGTAATCTTTTCCTGCTGCGCCTTGTCGGTGGCCCACTTTTGCTTGAAATCGAAGTCGTCGTTGGCCGAGGTCGAAATGACGACCCGGCTGGCTTCAGTCACGAAGTGCTTGTCGAGTTCTTCCTTGTACTGCACGCAGGCAAAGCGGTCGGGCGTGACAATCATGGCCTTGAAACCGTGCGGCATCACTTTTTCCCGGAAGTGCTTCACGATGTCTTCCACAATCTGCCGCACCCGCTCGGGCGATTTCAGAAAGGCCGACATTTGGGCGGCTTTTTTGCTCAGGGCGTCGGCTTCGTCGTCGGTCAGGGCGGCATCATCTTTCAGTTCCTTGAACAGCTTGTCGATCGTGGCTTTGTCGACGTGAACATCCACCAAGCGCGGCTCGAAGTGAAGCGGTAGCGTGGCCTTGTCGCGCAGGGAGTCCTGAAAGGTGTAGCGCGAGAGGTAGCCTTTTTCGTCTTCTTCCGACCCAAACGCCCAGAAGGTGTTCTTATCGGCTTTGTTGACGGGCGTACCCGTGAGGCCAAACAAAAACGCGTTGGGCAATGCCGCCCGCATCTTGCGCCCCAAATCGCCCTCCTGCGTGCGGTGGGCCTCGTCGACCAGCACAATGATGTTGTCACGGGCGTTCATGTCCGCCCGGGCGTCGCGGAACTTGTGGATGGTCGAAATCAGAATCTTTCGGGTGTCTTTTTCGAGCAGGTCGTGCAGCTCGCCGATGCTCTCGGTAGGTTGCACGTTGGGGACGTCGGCGGCATTGAACGTCCCCGAAATCTGGGTGTCGAGGTCGGTGCGGTCAACCAGGATAATCACCGTGGGGCTTTTCAGTTCGGGAGTTTTGCGGAGCTTCTGCGCGGCAAACACCATCAGCAGCGACTTGCCCGAGCCCTGAAAATGCCAGATAAGGCCCTTTTTGACGCGGCCTTCCCGGACGCGCTCCACAATCTTGTTGGCCCCTTCGTACTGCTGATAGCGGCACACGACCTTGATGCGCCGTTTTTTCTTGTCGGTGGAATAGAGTGTGAAGTTTTGTAGAATATCGAGCAGCCGCCGGGGATGCAGCAGGTTACTCAGTTCGTCGCCAACCTGCCCGAGCCCGAGTTGTTTGATCAGATCGCTGCGGGCTTCTTCGAGCCGCCAGGGCGACCAGAACTCCAGCGGGCAGCGCACCGAGCCGTAGTAAAACTCCTTGCCTTCGGTGGCAAACGACAGGATGTTGGGCACAAACAACTGCGGCACGGCATTCTCGTAGATGCTGTGGATTTCGTGCGCTCCATCGAGCCACGACACCGACGGGCGAATGGGCGTTTTGGCCTCGCCCACCACCACCGGAATGCCGTTGATGAGCAGCACAATGTCGGGGATCTTGGTTTCGTGGTGGTGCACGCGGTACTGATTGGTGACTACGTAGCGGTTTAGCCCGGCCTGCTCGGGTTCGAAGGCGATGAGCCGCACCGGTACGTGCCGGTTGTTGGGGCCGAAGGGCATGGTTTTCTCGCCCGTGAGCCATTTGGCAAACTCCTCGTTGGCCCGCACCAGCCCCACCTGATTGACGGAAATCAGGATGGCCCGGAGTTTATAGATTACCTCATCGGCAAAGGCCGGGTTCTGGGCGATGTCGGGGTTGAGCCGGATGAGGGCCGCCCGCAACTCAGGCTCAACCAGTACCTCGTTGACGCCCCGCCCAATGGCCGAAGCCGGTTGGTACTGCCACTCGTAGCCATAGGCGGGTTTGTCTTCGGCCCAATGGCGGCTGTTGAGGTTGAGGCCAGCAAGTTGCTGAATGATGTAATGTTCGACGGTGTTGAGTTCGTTAAAAGCCATGGTGGGTGGGATAGGTTCAGGTACGTTGGTGCTTAAAAGAACTGGTTGATTAGGGATTTTTGGAGCCTTGAAAGCTGAGTTATATTTTCAATAATAGCTTTTCGGTTCTCAATTACGCTTGCTATCTTTTCTGCTATCGTAAGCTGAGTATTGTAATCTGGTAGTGGAATCTTCAAAGCCATTATTTCGGGTTGCGAAATGTTCTTCATTGCACCTCCTGTTCCTGTTGCAACGCCTTCAATTTGTGCTCTTGTCTCAAGACTGAGAAGGGCTTCAAGTAAGAACAGTTTTGATGCTTTTTGAACCTTAATATCTAATCTTAAAGTTTTATCGCACAACATTAAGTTGGGATAATCATCTTCTACAAGACAAACTCTACCAACAAGTTCAGTTGTATTTGCTCTTGTGATTAGTAAATCATCTTTGTTGACTTTGAATCTTGGTAAAAACTCTTCTCCATTATCCAATAATTTGTTTTCCAGAGGTTCAAAACCGTTGGGCCCAACTGCGCTGACTTTCAGTACACCTTTGTTTCCATTTTCTGCGGGTGTGTTTACTCCATTTAAGCTCCTACCAGCAGTAATGCCTTGCAAAATTTCTGAAAGCGGTACTCTTTGATGAGCTTTGTCACAAACTGCATTCCGTCTTACTGCTAAGCGAACTTCATTCAAACTACATAGGGCTGTGTTAGAACTTTGTAAAGCCTCATCCCCAGCCCAAAGCAGTTCAGCGATTTGTTCTTGTTGGTCTTTGGGCGGGAGGAGGAATTCGTAATCGGCAAAGTCGTTGAATTTGGCACGGGGCGACAGCGAACCAGCGGAGTTTTTAATGGCCAATTCAAAGAATTTATCATTCTGAATTAGGAACGGTAATAGCTCCGGCAATAAGCCGCTTTTGGCTTCCAGTACAGTAATATCCCCCGAACAAATGCCGTCGAAGGTGGCCAAGGCTGCCTTTTTTAGGTACGCCCGGCGTCGGCCAAAAAGCATCTGCCCTTTACGGAATTTTTTGGTAAACGTGGTTGCATTCGCAATAGACCCCCACGCTTTTATGTGCAGGCTTTCGGGTTCCAGATGTTCCAGGCCAATAACCCGTTCCAGCCCTTCGGCTACGGGGTCTTTGGCCGTTTCGCGCACTTCGCGCACCACGTCGCCCAACTTTATTTTTTTCCAGCCTGATTTATCAATTGAAAGTGTCGTCTGTATCGGTTCCGCTACCATTATGCCAGCAAGTCAAATAATTCGTTCATGGATGTTTTCAGGGCGTTGCTGCTTTGTTGCCAGTCGCTAAATGCCTGTTCAAACGTGCGTTCCGAAGCGGTTGTTTCCTGCCCCGGCTGTACGTACAGGTTAATGGCCAGTTTGCCGCCATTCTGCAAAATATCGTCAATGTCTACGACTTTACAGAATCCATCGCTATCGGTAAAGCTCCGGTAAGCCGTCAGGATTTTCTGGATGTGGTGTTCTTCGAGCAGAGCCAGCGTTTTGTCCTGCCGCACTTCCTTCACGGCGTTGATAAACAGGATTTTGCCTTGCTGCTGCGGGGTTTTGTGGTTATTGGTCACCAGCAAACAGGCCTCCATTGGCGAGTTATAGAACAGGTTCGGCCCCAGCCCAATCACGCACTCCACAATGTCGCTTTCAATCATCTTCCGGCGCATGTCGGCTTCCGAGTCGCGGAACAGAATGCCGTGCGGCCACAGCGAGATCGACCGCCCGTTGCGCGGGTCGAGGCTTTTCTGGATATGCTGCTGAAACGCATAATCGGCGCAGCCCTGCGGGGGTGTACCCCAGAGGTTGCGGCCGTAGGGGTCGGCAGCAAAGGCGTTGCGGTTCCAGGCCTTAATGGAGTAAGGCGGGTTGGCCAGAATGACGTTGAACGTTTTGAGGGCGTCGTTTTCGAGCAGGCCCGGTTCGGCGAGGGTGTCGCCCCGGATAATCTGAAACTCCTCAATGCCGTGCATAAACATATTCATGCGGGCAATGGCCGAGGTAATCAGGTTGATTTCCTGCCCGTAGAGCTTCAGCGAGCGGTATTCCTTGCCCGCGTGTTTGAGTTGCAGGGCGCAGTTGAGCAGCAGCCCACCCGAGCCGCAGGTGGGGTCGTAGACGCTCTCGCCCGGCTGCGGGTCCATCATGAGCGTCATCAGGCGCACCACGGTCCGGTTGGTGTAAAACTCGGCGGCCGTGTGCCCGCTATCGTCGGCAAACTGCTTGATGAGGTATTCGTAGCCGTTGCCCAGTTGGTCGTCGGGTACGCTGTGCAGGTTCAGTTTGTGCTGCGAATAGTGCTCAATGAGGTTAATGAGCGTTTCGTCGCTCAGGCGGTCCTTGTTGGTCCAGTTGGCATCGCCAAAAATCCCGAACAGCGTTTCGGGGTTAGCTTTTTCGATGGCCCGCATGGCGTCCTGTAGGGCCACGCCCACGTTGGTGGTCACCTCGCGCACGTCGTTCCAGTGCGCCCCTTTCGGAATCTGGAAGCGGTGGTTTTCTTCAAAAGCCGCGTATTCGAGGTCGCCGTCGCTTTCCTGCATGGCCTGTTCAAATTCTTCGTCGTACACGTCGGATACGCGTTTGAAGAACAGCAGCGGGAAGATGTATTGTTTATAGTCGCCGGCGTCGATATGTCCCCGCAGGTACGTAGCCGCGCCCCAGAGGTATTTTTCGAGTTGTTGTTGGGTCATGGGGGGGATGGGTGAATGAGTGATTGAGTGAATGAGTGATTGAGCGGGTTAATACACCAATGCATAGGCTGAAGGTGACCCACTCAATCGCTCAATCACTCATTCACTCAATAAATTTTGATAGCTTCTCCAGAAACATCGCTTCGGCTTGCTGGCACTCGGCCCAGGCGGTTTTCAGGTCGGCGAGGGCTTCGTCGACGCTCGGCAGGTTGTCCTCCACCGACTTCTCGATATACAGCGGAATGTTCAGGTTAAAGTCGTTGGCGGCAATGTCGTTCAGCCCGACCACCTTCACGTAGTCTGTTACATCCTCGAAGGCGGCATACCAGCCAAAGAGCTGATCGACGTGTTCTTTTTCCAGAAAGTTTTGCGCCCGGCCCACGCGCATCTGCGCCGACCCGTCGATAAACAGCACCTTTTGCTGGCGGTCGGTGGCTTTGCGTCGGCGGAACACCATGATGCAGGCGGCCAATTGGGTGCCGTAGAAGATGTTCGGGGCCAGGCCAATGACCGCTTCGAGCAGATCCATGCGGATAAGCGCTTCGCGGATGCTGCCTTCGGCCCCCTTGCGGAACAGGGCCCCGTGCGGCAGCACCACCGCCATACGCCCGGTATGGTCGTTCATGGACTTTACCATGTGCTGCACCCAGGCCATATCGCCGTTGCTGTCGGGGGGCGTACCGGCGATGTTGCGGCCGTAGGGGTCATTCACCCAGTTGTCGGAACCCCATTCTTTGAGCGAGAATGGCGGATTGGCAATCACGCAGTCGAAGGTTTTCAGCGCATCGCCCGCAAAGAAAGCCGGGGTGCGGAGCGTATCGCCCCGCGCAATCTGGAAATCCTCGATGCCGTGCAGGAACATGTTCATGCGGGCAATGGACGAGGAGGTCAGGTTTTTCTCCTGTCCGTAGAGCTTCAGCGTCCGGTAGTCTTCGCCGTTTTCCTTCAGGTGGTTGATGGATTCGAGCAGCATCCCACCCGTACCGCAGGCGGGGTCATAAATGCTTTCGCCTTCGTGGGCGTCGATAATGAGGCCCATCAAATGCACCACCGAGCGGGGCGTGTAGAATTCACCGGCCTTCTTGTTGGTCAGGTCGGCAAAGTGCTTGATGAGGTATTCATACGCCTGCCCGAGTATGTCGGGGTCGACGTTGGAGTTGGCAAGGTTGTATTGCGAAAAGTGTTCGACCAGGTTGATGAGCAGGTGGTCGGAGAGCATGTTTTTGTTGCTCCACTGCGCATCGCCGAAGATACCGTACAGGTACTCCTGATTGGCCTGCTCAATCCCCCGAAACGCCCGTTCGAGCGCCAGCCCGACGTTGACGGTCGTTTCACGGACGTCTTTCCAGTGGCACCCTTCCGGTATAGTGAACCGGTGAAACTCGGGCAGCGAGGCATACTCTTCATCCCCGCCCGATTCGTCGAGCGCCAACTGATACTCTTCGTCGTATACGTCGGATATGCGCTTGAAGAACAGCATCGGGAAGATATACGCCTTGAAGTCGGACGCCCCGACAGGCCCTTTCAGAATCCAGGCGGCTTTAGCGAGGTATTGTTCAAGTTGAGAAAGGGATACTTTCGTGAGGTTAAGCTGTAGTTGCACGCTAGGTATAGCTCAGATTGTGCGAATGAAAAAGCCGCTTGCAATTACTTGCAAGCGGCTTTTCTGTTTTGGGCTCCCGAAGCTGGGCTCGAACCAGCGACCCTCTGATTAACAGTCAGATGCTCTAACCGACTGAGCTATTCGGGACTGTCACAACCGGTGCGTCTCCGTCGTATTGTGGTGCAAAAGTAGAGCGAAAATTGACGTCGCGCAAGAGCCTGACCGAAAAAAATTGCCCGCAACAGCCTAATTTCTGCTTTTACCCGGTTTCTGTCGACAACAACTAAATGACAATCAACGAGTATTGGCAGACCGGTGCGGGCAAAAAAATTATCGATTTCCGTACGGATCGGGACGGTGGCTGGGTACATTAGCCAAAATAAGCTCCTTCACCCGCCGGGCGTCACCTTTCGAGAAGTTCCGAATGACGATTTCGGGCCGCGCCCGTGGAATAACCCGGATCGTCGAAAAGAACAGGCCATTGTCGATCTCAACGCCCGAAATATCGGAGTAGAACACAAAGTTGTCCGTTCCGCCGATGAGTCGTTTCACCCGGAAGGTGACACCCTTGTCGGAAAACTCAACCACATCGCGGTTGATCGGATCTTTGAAACTGCTGGAATAGAAACGTTCGCTCATTTTTTTTCGGTTTACAGTTTGAGGTTTACAGTTTTCAGTTGGCTTACGCATTCAAACCGGTTAGCGCACTGAAAACTGTAAACCCTAAACTGTAAACTCATTTTTTAGGTACGTAAATTACTTTTTTGGTCTCGAAGAATTCGCCCTCAAAATAGTCAGAGAGGTTGAACATGCGGTACTTATCAGGGATTTCGGCCAATTCCTCGGCCAAATCGCCCCCTTTGAGGTAAAGAACGCCATTGGGCAGGTCGTTGTTACCCACCTTCCGAATTTTATAGCGGACCCAGCCCATAAACGGTTTCAGGCGCGTTACGGCCCGGCTCACCACAAAATCGTAGGTCGTGCTCAGGTGCTCAACCCGAGCCTGTTCGGCCTTCACGTTCTGAAGGCCCAGGGCCGAGGCTACCTCCTGCACCACTTTGATTTTCTTGCCGATACTATCAACCAGGTGAAAATCGACCAGCGGAAACAGAATAGCCAACGGAATACCCGGAAAACCGCCCCCCGTACCAACATCCAGAATCTCGGAGCCGGGCTTGAACTGAATCACCTTGGCAATACCCAGCGAATGCAACACGTGTCTTTCGTACAGGGCCTCAATGTCCTGCCGCGATACCACGTTGATCTGCGCATTCCAATGGGTATACAGCCCATCCAGAGCCGCAAACTGCTCGCGCTGCTTCTCGGTAAGCTTCGGAAAATGTTTATAAATCAGGTCTACAGACATCTTAGTTTGAATGAGTGATAATGTATAATGAGTAATGTAAAATGAATAATGGCTTACCAGACCTTTTGACAGCGTCAGCCCATTATGAATTACACACTATACATTAACTACCTACCACACTTGCTTTTTCTTCTTTGTGAACACCACGCGCAGGCCCATCAGGGCGTAGTAAATGGCCAGCAACAGATCCATGATCGGAATGAGCAACCAGTGCACGGTATGCCCCAACCGGTAGCTCGACCGGCCCACCACCACCCAGTACGCCAGCAAACGGAGGGCAAACAAACCCGTAGCTGCCAGCAACAATGCATCCAGTAGTCGGCCCTGTTGCTCACTCACCACCAGCCAAAGCGCAAACAAACCGGCTCCCAGACCCAGCAACCATGACAAAATATGGCTACTCGAAATAAGTCCCAACCGGATTTTGTCGCCCGTTTTGTAATAACGCCCCACGTTGAGGTGCCGCCGTTTCTGCCGACGCCATTCGGCCCAGGTCTGCTTTGGCTCCGACCACACAAAGGTATCGGGATCGAGCGAAACCGCCGTATTATGGCCGGTAGCCACTTCGTTGACAAACAGGTCGTCGTCGCCCCCGAGTACGTTCATGTGCGAGTAAAAACCCCGATTCGCGAAAAACAGATTCCGTCGGTACAGCAAATTTCGGCCAACACCCATGTACGGGCGCCCCCAGAGCGCCAGGGACAGGTACTGTACGGCCGTCGACAGGGTTTCGGACCGGATCAGAAAATTGAGCAAACCCGGATACCGGATATAGGGCGAAAAACCCAGCACCAGATCCCGGCGGTCTCCTTCGGCTTCGGCTACCATCTGCCGCAACCAGTAGTCCGAAGCCGGTCGGCAGTCGGCATCAGTGAGCAGCACAATCGGGTGCAGGGCCTTTTTGAGCGCAATGGTCAGCGCGTATTTTTTGGGCGTCACATGGTCGTATTCCTGCGTAACCCGAATGGTACGTACTTGCGGGTACTCGGCCGCCACTTCCTCCAGAAACGCGTCGGAGCCGTCGGTCGAGCGGTCGTCCATGACCAGAATTTCAAACTGGGGGTAGGCTTGTTGGAGCAGTAATGGCAGGAGTACACGCAGGTTTTCGAGTTCGTTGCGGGCACACACAACCAGCGTTACGGGTGGGAGTTGCGCGTCGGAAACGCCGGGTGGGGTATGTCGGGCGAAAGCTAATCGTCCGAAAACAAACAAAATAAACACGAGCTGAACCCCTACAACGAGCAGCCAGCCGATCAGCACTAAAGAAACCACAAACAGCGTATAACGTGATGAATACCAGAAATGAGTACGATGAACGCGCAAAGATAGATGAAACCCTAAACCATTTAGCTACGTTAGGCGGGTTATGACCTTTGATATTACCAGTACCGATCCGGCATCGGCTGCCCGCACGGGTACGCTGACCACGGATCATGGGCCTATCGAAACGCCCATTTTTATGCCTGTCGGTACGGCAGGCACCGTAAAGGCCGTTCATCAGCGCGAACTCGAAACGGACATTAACGCCGAGATCATTTTAGGCAACACGTACCATCTTTATTTGCGGCCCGGCCTCGACGTACTCGAAGGCGCCGGAGGACTCCACGGCTTCAACGGCTGGAAACGACCCATTCTGACTGATTCAGGTGGCTATCAGGTGTATTCGCTCTCCAATACCCGCAAAATCAAGGAAGAAGGCGTTACGTTCAGGTCGCATATCGACGGCTCCAAGCATCAGTTTACACCCGAGGTTGTGATGGATATTCAGCGGACCATCGGGGCCGACATTATCATGGCGTTCGACGAGTGTACGCCCTACCCTTGCGACTACGACTACGCCCGCCGGTCGATGCACATGACCCACCGCTGGCTCGACCGGTGCATTGCCCGTTTCGATGCCACACCCGATAAATACGGCTACCGGCAGTACCTCTTCCCGATTGTGCAGGGTAGCACGTACAAAGACCTGCGCCGGGAGTCGGCCGAGGTGATTGCGAGCAAAGAACGTACTGGCAACGCTATTGGCGGCCTTGCTGTGGGTGAGCCCGCCGAGGAAATGTACGAGACCATTGCGATTGTAAACGAGATTTTGCCCCGGCACAAACCTCGCTACCTGATGGGTGTTGGCACACCCGCCAATATTCTGGAAAGCATTGCCCTCGGGGTCGACATGTTCGACTGCGTAATGCCCACCCGCAACGCCCGGCACGGGATTCTGTTCACAACCGAAGGGGTCATCAACATCAAAAATGAGAAGTGGAGCCGCGATTTCAGCTCCATCGATTCGGGCCTCGATCACTACGCCAGCAACTTTTACTCGAAGGCGTATTTGCGCCATTTAATACGTTCGGAGGAAATTTTAGGTGCCCAAATCGCCAGTTTGCATAATTTGGCCTTCTATTTGTGGTTAGTCCGGCAAGCCAGACTCCATATTCGGGCGGGAGACTATGTTTCCTGGAAAAACGAAATGGTAGTCCGGCTTATGCAGCGATTGTAGGCACGCGCCAGATGGGTTGTTGCAACCTGCCTCCGGCGCACCTGCTCGCGTAAATCCGACGACGAAGCCTCAGAACTATGCGATTTTCCTCTCTTTCCCTCACAGCTTCGCTAGCCCTCCTTTCGGGCAGCTTACTCGGTCAGGGTACCCCCACGGATGCACCACCCCGGCTCAACACCTGGTCGATTTCGGTGCACGGTGGCCCCACCCAATTTTTTGGCGACCTGCGCGAGTACGACTTTTACCCGGTGGGCGTTACCAACCGCGACAGCTTCAACGAACGCGAGTCGTTTTTTGGTGGTCTGACGGTCAACAAGCAGTTGTCGCACCTATTTGGGTTGCAACTGGGAGGTAGCTACGGTACCCTACGCGGCATGAAACGGCGCATTTACTTTTCGTACTTCCAGGCCGAGTATGCCAATACCGAACTGACCGGAACCGTCAACGTAAAAAGTCTGCTGATGGGCCCCAACAAAATGAAGCGGTGGAAAATTGATGCGTACACGGGTATTGGCGTTACGTTTTTTCGGTCAACGGCCTACGAACTGGGCACCAACCGGGTTCAACGGTTCACCAAGGTCAACACCGGCGACGGCACGGTGCGCCCGGCCCGGTTTGAGCGCGACTGGTCGGTACCGATGGGGGTGGCCTTTCACTACGAGTTATCGCCCCGGTTTGATATTGGTCTCGATTTTCGTATCAACCATGTCAATACCGAGCGGCTCGATGCCACCATTGGCGGAGACAATTCGAGCGTGTTCGACCCAACCGGCAGCCGGGGCAGTTTCGATGGCACGAGTGTGAAACGGGGCGAGTCGGCCCAGGACAAGTACGGATACGGCGCGCTCATGCTCACCTACAAACTGGGAACAGGGGCCGCCCGCGTTCGAAAGAATAACGGCAAATACAACTACGATACCAAGGCGGGTACCTACCACCTCCGCTGGACTGATCCGGCTTTGCTCGTAAAACCACCCACAGTGCTATCACTGGCGCAGATTGACTCGGTAGCCAAGGCCAACCGACCCAAGGAAATTGACCCGCGGTTGATGATGGATACCGACAACGACGGGGTATCGGACTTCTTCGATAAGCAACCCAATACCCCGGCGGGCAGTGTGGTGTCGGGCTCCGGCGAATCCATTGATTTTGAGAAGTACATTACGGCGGCCCTGCCCGAAATGGCCTGTGCCGAAATTTTCGCCAATATTCAGTTCGATACCGATCAGGCAACTATCAAGCCGCAGTACCGGACCATTCTGAACCGGGTAGTAGAGCTGATGAACCGCACCCAATGCCGGTTGCAACTGTCGGGTCATGCCGACCGTCGGGCTTCTGATCGGTACAACATGGCCCTTTCGCGTCGGCGGGTCGATGCCGTTCGTCAGTACCTTGTTCGGGCGGGCCTCGACGACCCAAGCCGGATTCTGATCGACTACTTCGGGGCCTTCAAACCCATCGGCGACGACTCCAGGGTTGGGCAGGCCCGCAATCGGCGGGTTGAACTGAAACTGATACCGTAGCGAATTAAATAGCTATTAATTGTCACTGGTGGCCACTCATCAGGCGCGTTAGCCCTGCCATGAGTGGCCACAAATTGTTATTATTGGTCCGACTTGTCCCGCACACATGTTGGAAACCCCTGATTTTGAACTTGCTACTAACTCCCCGACCTTGCGGCCTGTTTGGACAACGCTCCGGCAGGAGCGCCGTTGGCTCCTGGGCGCGGGCCTCGCAGGCTTGTTGCTGAGTCTGATTCTGGCCTTTGTTCTGCCGGAACGATACACAGCCACGGTGCGGTTGCTACCCGAACTACAGGCCGCCGAAGCGATAAACTGGCAACCATTTCGGGAGTTGGCCGAGTCGTTCAATATTGATCTGGACGCCCAAACGCCCGTTGAGGCCATTCGGCCCGACCTCTACCCCGACATTCTGGAGTCGGTTCCGTTTGCGTTGTCGGCTCTTCATCAGCGCGTCCGCACGCGCTCAGGCGATTCCATCACACTATACCAGCTGCTGAACAAACCTGATTGGCTGTCAATCGGAGTAGGCGGGTCCGGGACAGGCATGGTCGAACTCCCACTACCCACCCAAACACCGTTTCGGCTCTCGACCGACCAACGGGAGCTGGTGCAGGACACCCAAAAAGCCATTACGGCCGAGTTAGACGTAAAATCGGGCATTATGACCATCTCAGCGCACATGCCCGACCCCGAGGTAGCGGCTCAGGTAGTGCAATTTGCGGCTCATTACCTGCAAACCTACGTGCGGCAGTACCGAAGCCAGAAAGCCCGTGACGACGAAGCGTTTCTCGGAAAACAGCTGACCAAGGCTCATCAACAGATGGTTCAGCTTGATAAACAGCGGCTGAACCAGCAAGATCAGACCCGCTTTTTTTCATTGCCTTCGGCCGCGTTACCCAACCGGCGGCTCGATGAGCAATACCGCCTGGCCGAATCGCTTTACCACGACCTGGCCCGCGAACACGCCAAAGCGCAAATCCGGGTGCAGACCGTGACCCCCGTATTCAAAATCCTCGAACCGGCGCAGGTGCCCGACCGCCGTAGCTGGCCCGCCCGAAAATGGATTGTATTGGCCGGCATTATGTCGGGTTTGGTGCTGGCTATCGTAGTTTTGCTGGCCCGGCACGCGTTTCGGATCTGATTATGCAGCTTTCTCCTCCACCCCATATTGGTATTATTGGCTTAGGATACGTGGGTCTGCCCCTGGCGGCCGCGTTTGGCAGGCAGTACCCGGTTGTGGGTTTCGATAGCAACCCGACCCGCATTGCCGAGCTTTATTCGGGACACGACCGAACGCACAGCCTCACCCCCACGCAGTTGGCCGAGGCTACGCACCTGACCCTTACGGCCGACCCGGCCCTCTTGCAGCCTTGTTCGGTGTACATCGTGACGGTCCCCTCGCCTATCGACGCCCACCGCCAACCCGACCTGACGCCGATTCTGACGGCGACCCGAACCGTAGGACAAGTACTCAAAACGGGCGATGTGGTGGTGTATGAGTCAACGGTTTTTCCGGGATGTACCGAGGAGGAGTGCGTTCCGATACTGGAACAGCTTTCAGGTTTGCGCTTTAACGTCGACTTTTTCTGCGGCTACTCCCCCGAACGCATCAACCCCGGCGACCAACAGCACACACTCCAGAGTATCCGCAAGATTACGTCAGGATCAACACCCGCTACCGCCCAATTTGTCGATCGGCTCTATGCATCGATTATTCCGGCGGGCACCTACCTGGCCCCGTCTATTCGGGTGGCCGAGGCCGCCAAAGTGATTGAAAATTGTCAGCGCGACATCAACATTGCGTTTATCAACGAGCTGGCGCTCATCTTCGACCGAATGGGCCTCGACACCCAGGCTGTGCTCGAAGCCGCCCGCACCAAGTGGAATTTCCTGCCGTTCAGGCCGGGGCTGGTGGGCGGGCACTGTATCGGTGTAGACCCGTACTACCTCACGTACAAAGCCGAATCGCTGGGTTACCACCCGCAGGTAATTCTGGCCGGCCGACGCATCAACGACAATATGGGTGCGTTTGTGGCGGGCAAAGTGGTCAAGCTGCTCACCCGCAACGGCTACGCCATCAACGGAGCCAAAGCCCTGATTCTGGGCATTACGTTTAAGGAAAACTGCGCCGATATTCGTAACTCACGGGTACTCGATGTGATTCAGGAGTTGAACGAGTTCGGCGTTTCGACCCATATCTACGACCCCCTCGCCGACCCCGATGCCGTGCAGGCTATGTACGGTCTGTCGTTACTACCCTCGCTTGATGGACTGGGGGATTACGATGCGGTTGTGCTCACCGTTGCACACGATGTTTTCACGGAGTCCGTCTTTCAGGATCAGGTACGGGCTTTAGGCAAAATTGTGTACGATGTAAAGGGCTGTCTGCGCGACGGTCTGGCCGATGGGCGGCTTTGATTTAGGTTTTATCCCCCCCTAACCCCCTCCTGTTTTCAGGAGGGGGAAACTTACCACACAAGTAGAGATCTCCAACAAAAACCGAAGCATCGGCAGCCCAAAACCATAAACTGGCAAGTGAATGAACAATGTATAATTCATATTCAGTACTGGACATTCGGACTTCAAACACTGGACGTTAGACTTAACGTGAATTATGGATAATGGCTGACGCGTAGGCCTTCGACAGGCTCAACCGCACGCGGTCCGGGCTGACCACACATTTGCGAGCTGCCCGTCAGCCTGAGCCTGTCGAAGGCCTATGCGTCAGCAACTATCTGTCTAACAGCTGATTGATACGCATTTTACCCTTAACTCACGTTAGACTTATTACCTTTAGAGGGAGGTCTAATGTCTGAAGTCCAAATGTCCAGTACTGAACATTTAATTCTGTCTGACCATTTATGCTATCAGCCTTTCGTATTCTGGTTACTGGCGGGGCAGGGTTCATCGGCTCGCACCTGGTAGATGCCTTACTGGCTCAAGGGGCCGAATTGGTGCGGGTGCTCGACGATTTGAGCAACGGCAGCCGGGCCAATCTGAGCGAGCACCTGAATAATCCCCGTTTTGAACTGATTGGGGGCAGCATTACCGACCCGACCGCGTGCGAGCGGGCTTGTGCCCAGATGACCCACGTAACGCATCAGGCCGCGCTGGGGTCGGTACCCCGATCGCTGAGGGAGCCCGAACGGTTTATGATGGTCAATGTGGTGGGATTCAGCAACCTGCTCGAAGCAGCCCGGCAAGCAGGGGTGCGCCGGGTGGTGTATGCCTCGTCGAGTTCAGTGTATGGCGATAACGAAACGCTGCCCAAGCAGGAAACCCGCACGGGCCGGGCGCTGTCGCCGTATGCGCTCACCAAACAGATCAACGAGCAACAAGCCGACCTTTGGGGCCGTTTGTACGGTCTGGAAACCGTTGGGTTGCGGTATTTCAATGTGTTTGGGCACCGCCAACGCCCCGATGGCCCCTATGCCTCCCTGATTCCGCGTTTGCTACAGGCAGCCCGGCAAACCGAAGCACCCGTTTTCTTCGGCGACGGGCACCAAAGCCGCGATTTTACCCACATCGATAATGTGGTCCGGGCCAATCTGCTGGCTTTGACTACCACCAATCCCGATGCTCTTGGGCAGGTGTTCAACGTAGCTACGGGCAGGCAAATTTCGCTCAACGATGCCTGGGCAGTTATCCGAAAGCAGGTCGGTTATTCCCTCTTCCCGACGTACGCAGCCGCCCGGCCCGGCGATATTCGGCACAGTTTGGCCGATATCACCAAAGCCCGGCTGCTACTCGGCTACGAACCCACAGTTGATTTTGAGAGTGGTATCCGTCTCAGTACTGGACATTAGATGTTGGACATTAGTCGTTAGATCTCCTCCATAACGGTAGTAAGTCTAACGTCTAATGTCTGAAGTCCGAATGACCAGTACTGAAGGCATTCGTCAGTTTTTAGAAACAATTAGTTAATAGTCAAGCATTCAGCTACCAAAAGTCTCTTCAACATCCAGAGTTACGCTATTTCGGTCCCATTCGGATGGCTCCGTCGAGTCGGATTACTTCGCCGTTGAGCATGGGGTTTTCCACGATGCTTTTTGCCAGCAAGGCGTACTCAGCCGGCCGACCCAACCGCGACGGAAAGGGGACTTGCTGACCCAGCGAAATCCGGGCCTCCTCGGGCAGTCCCATCAGCAAAGGCGTCTCGAACAGACCGGGCGCAATGGTCATCACCCGAATACCCGACCGCGACAAATCGCGGGCAATGGGCAAGGTCATCCCCACAATACCTCCTTTCGAGGCCGAGTAAGCCGCCTGCCCCATTTGACCATCATAGGCCGCTACCGAGGCCGTATTGATAATTACGCCCCGTTCACCTTCAGTGTTCGGCTCGTTGCGCTCCATGGCAAAAGCCGCCAGCCGGATCACGTTGAACGTACCGACCAAATTCACATTAATTACCTGCCGAAATACATCGAGCGAGTGCGGTGCGTATACACCATCGACCTTTCCGAGGGTTTTACGGGCCTCGGCAATACCCGCGCAGTTAACCGCTATATGAAGCGCCCCAAAGGTGCTCAGAGCCAGCTCAACGGCGGCCTGCACATCGGCTTCGTCGGCAACGTTGGTACGGATAAAACGAGCCCGCTCGCCGAGTTCGGTTGCCAGGGCTTCGCCCCGTTCGGTGTTCAAATCCAGAATAAGGACATTGGCGCCCTGTTGGTGAAACAGACGAACAGTGGCCTCGCCAAGGCCTGAAGCGCCCCCCGTAACGAGGGCCGTTTTGTCAATGAAGTTCATAGAAGAAGTGAAAGTAATTGCTTAGTTAATCGGCACAAACAGTACCGCATCGGCCACCACCGGGGCCGTATTGCCCGCCGTTGTGATCGTGAGCGCGGGCGGGCCACTGAGTGCGTGCTCGCCCAGGCTAATCCAGTCGTTATTTTGCACCTGCTGATCCACCGTGAGTTTCTTCTCCGTTTTACCGTCGGAGAGTAACACTGTCACGCGGTTGGCCTTGTCCGACTGCCGCCCTACCTGATCGGGGTTGCCACCCCCACCCTGCAACAACGGATTGTAGAGATACACTTTGTAACGGCCGGGCCGGGCGTTCGCTGCCTGAAACGTGACCCGCGCCGATGCGTCACTCTGACTCACCAGCATCGATGTCCCGTATTTGCCACCTTTGGTCGTTCGCTCCCAGGCGCCCGAGCGGGTCACGCGGTTGGCATCGTCGTTGTCGATTAATACTTCGGCTGCCTGTCCGCTGAGCAGAGGGTCGGTGGCGAGTCGGGCCTGTAGTTTCTTGATGTCGATGTCCTGTACGGGGCGTTGCTCATCAATAGCCTGGCAGGCTGCCACAGCCGCCGACTGAGCCAATACCATAAACACGGGTTCCATTCGGATGGAGCCGTAAGCAATATGGCTGGCCGACAGGCATACCGGTACCAGCAGATTCTGCACCTCCGCCCGTTTAGGCACCAGCGACCGATAGCTGACCGGATACGGAGGAAAGCCCCCTACCTGTACGTCACCTTCATTTTTAACCATCATCCGGCCGTCTTTTTCCACCACAACACGCTGGCAATTGTGCGAATCCATGGTGTACGCAGCCATTCCGACACCATCGGTCACGGCCGTTTTGCCCTCGCAGTTGGCCTGAGTCATTACATACTCACCCACCATTCGGCGAGCCTCCCGCACGTAGAGCTGATGCGAAAAATGCCCGTTGTCGGTGTATTCGTCTTTAGGGTAGCCCCATTGCAGCATTTCGTCGCGCAGGTGTTTGGGCATACGGGGGTCGTGCCCGATAAAGTAAAAGAACCCCTTGGTGTATTGTTCGTGTTCGCGGATGATGGCCTCCCGGCGCGCGTAACTGGCGGTTGGGTATTCAAAATTAGCCCCGATCATATCCGTCGACATGCCTCCGCAATTGTTTATGTCCGTCTTGCGGTTGGGCATCGGCACAAAATGCATCAGGTTCCAAGTGAGTACGTCGGGTACCTTTGGGCTGGCCTTTATTTGGCGGAGTAGCAGTTCGTAGCGAGTCGAGTCGTAGCCTTCAGGGCGGGTGATGGGTACGCGGTTGGCCGGGTCGTCGGTGAGGCACATACGGTAGTTGTAGGCCTGTACGGCCGCATCGCCCGTACCGTCGGGAGCCAGTTTGGTAGCGCTCACGCCATAAATCAGGCCACTTTCGGGCTTACCCGGAATTACGTAGGGGTCTACGCCATCAGGAAACTGATGCTTGTCGAGATACTGCACCCCGTTCCAGGTTTCGCCGTATTGGCGGTTCGGTTCGCGGCCAACCGTAAACGAGACTCCAGCCTGTGCCATCAGATCGCCCTCGTAGGTGCAATCCAGAAACTGCCGGGCCGCAATGGTTCGGTTCTGCCCCTTGGCCCCCGACGCAGGCTCGACGGTGATCGAGACTAAGCGGTTACCCTGCTTCTGAGCGTTTATGATGCGGTACGCCATCAGCGGCTCTATCCGGGCCTCACGCAGGTACTGTTTAAACAGATTTTCGGCAACGTGCGGCTCAAACGTCCATTGCTCAAACTTACCGTAGTGCTGTCCAATGCGTCGGTAAAAATCACGCGAGAGCCCCGTAATAGCGAATTTATTGCCAATATCGGTAGCTCCGAGCCCCCCGGCCGTAAGCCCGCCGAGGTGCTTACCCGGCTCAATCAGAATAACCGATTTACCGGCACGTTTGGCCGCAACGGCCGCCATTACCCCTGCTGAGTTGCCGCCATACACGCAGATATCGTAAGTTTGGGCAAGGCCGGGAATGGAAAAAAGAACAAAGAGGAGAACGGGCAGGATGCGTTTCATTCGGATAAGAAAGTTGGGTGATGGCCCAACAGCGACTTACAAAATCTCCATCAACTCGCGCCAGTGCCGGATGTCGTGCGTAGGTACCACATCGACCACTTCGCCTTTGGGGTTGTAGAAAACTGTATCTAAACCAACCGTTTGGGCACCGCGAATATCGGCTTCGTAATTATCGCCAATCATGAGACTTTCGGCCACATCGGCACGGGCCACACGCAGGGCATACTCAAATATGCGCGAGTCAGGCTTTTTATACCCACCCGCCTTCTCATTTGTGACAACATGCGTGAAATAATGGGCAATTTCGGAGCTGGCCAGCTTCACGGCCTGAATCTCGTCGAACCCATTGGTGATAATGTGCATTTCGTACCGGTCGTGCAGGTAATCGAGCAGGTCACGGGCGGCCTCGGTCAGGTGCGCCTTGCGGGGCAACAGGCTCAGGTAGCCCATGTTTAGTTCGGCACAGCACGATGTATCAGAAACGCCAAGCTCCTGAAAAACAAGCGGGAACCGGTGTTCGCGAATGTAGGAGTGCGTCAGTTCGTTCAGATCGAACGACCGCCAGAGTTGCCGGTTAATCCGGATAAAGGCATCACTGAACTGATCGACAGATTCGATCCCCAGTTCGTGCAGGCGATGCCGCTCGTACAACTCCGCAATCGACTCCGCCGAGTTGCGATCAAAGTCCCACAAGGTGTGGTCGAGATCAAAAAAGAGATGTTTGTACATAACGAAAGTAGAGACACAACATCTTGTTTCTCAGCCAGACAACACTGAGATACAAGATGTTGCGTCTCTACATTAAAATTTCAATTCCAGCCGTTCCACAACCTCGTTACCGACCAGGTGTTTTTCTACCAGCTCAGGTACGTCGGCGATCTGAACATTACCGTAGTAGGTTCCTTCAGGGTAAACGACCAGCGCGGGGCCAAAGGCACAGGCGTCGAGGCAACCGGCGCGTTGTGCCCGGATTTCTTTTTGCAGACCCCGGGCCGTCAGCTCCTGTTTAAAGGCTTCGACCAGTGCGAGACCATGTTCGGTGCCGCAGCTTTTCTTGGGGGCGTCTTTCTGATTTGTGCAGATGAAAACGTGTTTCTTGAACTTCATGAAGTTGTTTCTTGCGATGCTTCCGCGAAGGTAGCGGACAGCGGCAAGATAAAGAAGAACGTGGTGCCTTCTCCTACTTCCGAGTAAATCTCCAGACGCCCCTTCATGGCGTCGGTACGGGCCTGTATGTTGGGTAAGCCCATGCCATTCATCTGCGCCTGACTGTGCTGCTGGGCAACAGGCAATACCGTTTCCATACCCCGGCCATTGTCTTTCACAATCATGTTGAGCTGCTCCCCGTACTTTCGGAACTGAATACAAGCCTCAGTAGCCCCCGAATGCTTCAGAATGTTGTTGCACAGTTCCAGACAAATTGAGTACAGGTGAAACTCAGTGGCCTTGGTTAGCCGGGGCAATTGCCCAGTATCAATCGAAAACCGAATCAGTTGGTTCTGGTTGAGCTTATCGCCCAGACGACTAAGGGCATGGCCCAGACCTTGCTTTTCCAGCTCTTCGGGTTGCAAATTGTGCGACAGGTGCCGTACCTCGGCATAGGCCTCCTTGGTCATGTGTTGCAGGTTTTTGTAGACCTGCTGCTCCCGCTCCGAAAGGTGCCCCGGATTCAGGGCCGACAAGCTCAACCGAATGGCCGAAATCAGCCCTCCGAGGTTATCGTGCAGATCGGCGGCCACGCGCTTGCGTTCGAGCGTTTGCCCACGCAGCAAAGCCTCCTCAATTTCGCGGTTTTTGGCCCGGAGCTGCTCGTTGGCCCGTTCGAGCTCGGCCGTCCGTCGGCGAACTTTGTCCTCCAAGCCCACATTGAGCTGTTCGATCTGCTGCCGTTGCTGCCGAATCAGGCGGTTGCGTCGGTAAAGCACCCCCACAAACGCCAGCAGCATCACCAGCCCCCCCAGCAACACAGCCCGCAGCAGATTTTGCCGTTCAATGTTGCGGTTAAGCGTAGCAATACGAGCCTGTTGCTCAAACCGGCTCCGGGCGGCTTCGGCCCGGAGGGTTTTGGTTTCAAACTGCCGCTGCAACACCATCATCTCTTCGACCTGCTTCTGGTTGGCCAGCGAGTCACGGAGAGCCACATTGATCTCGTTCATAGCCAGTGCACGCTCGTACTGCCCACTTGCCCGGTAAGCCTGATACAGCGCCGACGAGGCAATTTGCTGGATTCGGGCGTTGCCACGTTTGCGCGCCAGTACCAATGCCTGCTCGCCCAGTTGAATGGCCTCGGGCAACCGATTGGTATAGAAATAGCCTTCGGCGAGCCGCGCCCAGACCGACGCTTTGCCCCCCTCGTCGTTCAGCTGATTCCAGATGTTCAGGGCTTCCTGATACACCTTTACCGCTGCCGGATACTGCTTGCGGCTAATCAGAAAATCACCCAGGCGCTCATCGGCATAGGCAATATTGGTTTGGCTATTGGTCTCAAACGCAATCTGACGGGAGGTTTCGTACTGTTTCCGAGCCTGATAGTACCGCCCCAGCGCTTCGTACACTTCGCCAATCTGCGTGGTTAACTGTGAATAAATAAGACGCTGATTGCGCTTTGAGAGCAGCCGGTATTTGGGCATCAGCCGAAACGCCTGCTGATAGTTGTACAGTGCGTTATCGTACTCTTTCATGAGCAGATAAATATCGCCCATGTTCATGTGGATGTGCCAGATAGGGTACACGTCGGGCCGTTGCTTCTCACACAGTGCCGACGCTTTCTGGTCAAGTGAGAGGGCTGTCAGAAAGTCGTTACGAACCATGCGGAGGTAGTACTCCTCCTGAATAAGCCCGTACACCTGATACAGATTGTTGCCGTATTGGCGAGCCTGCGCCGAGAGCCGCAGGGCGTACACGTAGCTGCTGTCGCGCTCGGCCGTACGCAATTGTTTGAACACCCGGGTTATAAACCGGATAGACTCCAGATGGAGGGTATCATTTTGGGGAGAACGGGGCGCTTGTTTCGCCTGCCGAAGCCGTTGGTGACCAACTTTCAACAGGCTGTCTACATAGGCTTTATCGCCCCGGCGGTCGTAATTAAATTCGGGGAATAGCTGTGATTGGGCCCACCCGCTGCTGGTTGCAACGAGCATAGTAATAAGTAACCCAAGAGCCCAACGCATAACCATAATAGACAGAAACTGCACATTATCACCAGTACTGCCTCAAATATAGGGAATTCCCTCGGCTCAACATCAGCACAGCTAACCCGAAATAAGCTTAATTGTTCAGGTAATTCTACACGCACCTACTTAAAGGTGTGAATTACGGCTTCGTAGCCACATATCGGCCAGTACCAGGGCGGTCATGGCTTCAACAATAGGCACCGCGCGGGGCACTACGCAGGGGTCATGCCGCCCTTTTCCTGACACCGTAACGGGCTCGCCGTTTACATCCACACTTTCCTGATCCTGCATGATCGTGGCAACGGGCTTGAATGCAACGCGGAAATAAATATCCTCTCCGTTGCTAATGCCACCCTGAATTCCGCCCGAAAAGTTGGTTCGGGTACGCACGCGGCCGTCCGTATCCGTGTACATAGCGTCGTTGTGCGCTGAGCCCGTCAGCTCCGCACCCGCAAAGCCGCTCCCGTATTCAAAGCCTTTTACCGCATTGATACTCAGCATGGCTTTGCCAAGCTCGGCGTGCAATTTGTCGAAAACAGGCTCGCCCCAACCGGCGGGCACCCCCGTAACCACGCAGCTCACCACACCCCCAATGGAATCCCCTTTTTTACGGATCTCGTCGATGTACGTAAACATCTGCTCGGCCACCACAGGGTCGGGGCAGCGTACCGCGTTTTCCTCAGCCGTTGCCAGATTGAGCGCCTGGTACGGTGTTTCGAGTTTCATGGTCCCCACGGCCGAGACATACGCCTGCACCGTTACCCCGAGCGACTCAAGCAGCATTTTGGCCACGGCTCCGGCGGCCACGCGGGCTGCCGTTTCGCGGGCCGATGAGCGCCCACCACCCCGGTAGTCGCGGGTGCCATACTTAGCCATGTATGTGTAGTCAGCGTGCGAGGGCCGAAACTGCCCGGCAATATGCCCGTAATCTTTACTGCGCTGGTCGGTGTTCCGAATCACGAGTGCAATGGGGGTTCCCTGCGTAACACCCTCAAAAACCCCCGACAGCACCTCGAACTCGTCGGCCTCGCGCCGTTGGGTTGTGATGCGCGACTGTCCCGGTTTCCGCCGATCCAGTTCCTGCTGGATAAAGTCGGTGTCGAAACGAAGACCAGCCGGGCAACCGTCGATAGTGACGCCCAGAGCCGGGCCATGCGATTCGCCGAAGGTGGTTATTTTGAAAAGGGTTCCGTAGGTACTACTCATGACAGTGAACAACGAACAACCGGTAGAGAACAGAAATTAGGTGACTATTCGCCTTTCGGGAGTTGCTGTAAAAGTTATTTTCTTAAAAACACAAAGATCATTCCGAGAATCATCAACACCAAAAGAACATTGGCAATCGCCCGCGCCAGCACCACCCAATTGAGGGGTTGCCGCGTGCTATCCATTTGGTTAAGACCCGCATATAGCGCATCAATTGAATTGGCCTGTGCCCCATTTTCGGTGGCCAGAGCAGGCGCTCCGACCGAAGCGCCCTCTCCCACTGTCAGCACCGTTACAGGCATCAGGGTATCGTAGCGGGCTGTTTGCGGGTCAAAGTAAACCAGACCAAACAGGCTCGACAAGGGGAGCTTCCCGCCCCGACGCGGCACCAGAAAATAACTAAATGTTTTACTCCCCGTCACCTGACCGTTCAGCCGGTTGATTTGTTGATTGGAACCGGCCGGCAGCGCTTCCAGCCCCGCATCAGTCGCCGGCGACATGGGCTCTACGGCCGTTAAGGCGCGCTGATTACTCAGCAAGGGCGGTTGTAAGGCGGCAATATTCCCCGTTCCCTCCACCCGAATGGTGTAGCGGGTACTTTGCCCACTCGCCACCTTGGTCCGGTCAATACTCTCCACCAACCGGTACGAGCCCACCGGCACCTGTCCCCGCAAGGGATGAGCAGGCAGAGGCTTCACGGCAATGGAGAGTGGCAAGGTGATAAACGGCACACGCTCAACCATTTCGGCCGACTTTGGGGCCGGTTGAGGCCGACGAGCACCCGGTGTTCCCGACTCACTACTGGTAGCGGTTGCCGAAGTCGACGGCGTTGGGTCAGGCAGGCGATCACTCTGCCGTACCCGTAAGAGATTCAGGCTTACCGAGGGCAACTGGATTGGCTCGGCCGACAACGGAAAGAAGGTACCCTGAAAAATGATATACTCGGTAAACTTGCGCCCATTGATAACTACGGGTTGCCCCGTCAGCTCCCGAATACCGGCATCCTCCTCCCAGGCATTGGTGGGCCGCAGCTGTTTCAGCACGGTTTGGAGCTGGGCATCAACGCCATCGAACCGTAACTCAAACGGGTAGCTATCCGATACAAACAAGGATAATTGTACGCCAAACCCCTCACCCACAAATACCCCATTTTTAGTAGACCGGAGCGATAGAAAGGCCGCCCCACTTTCGGTGGGTATTTTGAGCGGGGCCGACAGGCCACTGCTACTACCCGGAAGCGTGTTGGCGGGCCGTACCTGTAACACGGTCCCCTCCGACCGAACCGTTACCCCGTTAACTGTGATGCTAAATGGAGGCACCCGAATTGTACCCGACTGCAACGCCATGTAGGTCTGGGTAATCACCTGACTTACCACCGTTTGCCCCTCCAATTCGCTTGTTGAGATACTGGTGGCCGTGCCCCGTTTGGCCAGACCGGGGATGTCTGGAAAGGCAATGACCGGGCGCGAATCGCTGTTCCGAACGAGTACAGAAATTGTGTAAGGCCGGTCTATAGAAAAAGTAGGCGTTCCAAGTTCTATAACAGGTACATTATCAATTTGTTGTGCTTTTAGCCCCGCGACCGCACAAAAAAATAATACAAGAAATTTGGCGAATATTCTAATTTTCATTGTTACTTTGTTGCAACAATTCAGGGATTTCTGCGTTGTTTTTTTAACGAGTTTTAATCCATACGCATAAACTCATAGTCTTTTTTTAACCTTAAAATGAGTACACCCATGGCCCCAATGCTGGAGTATATTAAGACCATCCTGCAAAAGGTTAGTTTTGACAAATCCCTCTTTGAGAAAGAACTCCGTAAAGCCATTGAATCCCTGTTGCCCGACGAAGTGAAACATCTGAAGTCGTGGTGCTACGAACAGTTTGGAAAGATGTACCGCTCCGTCTTAAATCGCTGTTTCTATCGCGTCCGATTTTCCTGACGCGCTCAACTTACTGACTCAACTAATAAACTAAGCCCTCCTTTCGAGGGCTTTTTATATTACCGGGCAAACAGTACACGCTGCCCGGCCCGCTCTACCAGAAACTGCCCCCGCTCATACACTAACTCACCCGATACAATCGTGTGTGTTACGGCATTGGTGAAGGTCTGCCCAGCCAACGGAGTCCAGCCGCAATGGTAGTACACGCTCTCGTCGGTAACGGACGTCGTCTGATTCGGGTCAACCAGAACCAGGTCGGCCCAATAGCCCTCCCGCACATACCCACGCCGGTCGATCTGAAAACACTGGGCGGGCGCGTGGCACATCTTCCTGACCACCGTTTGTATGTCCAGTTTGCCCTGCCGCACGAAATCGAGCATCAGCAGGAGCGAGTGCTGAATCAGCGGTAAGCCCGACGGGGCCTGCCAGTACGACTGCGCTTTTTCGGCCCGGGTGTGGGGGGCGTGATCGGTGGCAATAATGTCGAGCCGGTCGTCCAGTAAGCCTTTGAGCAATTCAGCCCGGTGATGCGGAGCTTTAATGGCGGGGTTGCATTTGATCTGATTGCCCAGCTGCTCGTAATCGTCGGCATCGAACCAGAGGTGATGCACACACACTTCAGCCGTAATGCGCTTTTCAGTCAGCGGAATATCGTTACGGAACAGGGCCAGTTCTTCGGCCGTCGAAATGTGCAGAATATGAAGCCGGGTGTTATGCCGTTTGGCCAGCTCCACCGCCAGCGATGATGACTTAAGGCAGGCCACCTCGTCGCGAATCAGGGGGTGCAATGCCGCCGTGCCGTGGTCGCCGTACTCCGCCTTGAACCGTTCATTGTTGGCACGTACGGTGGCTTCATCTTCGCAGTGAGTGGCAATCAGCATGGGACTGTGCCGAAACAGATTGTCGAGCACCTGCTCGTTGTCAACCAGCATATTGCCCGTCGATGAACCCATGAACGCCTTAATACCACACACAGTACGGGGGTCGGTACGCAGCACCTCGTCGAGGTTATCGTTCGATGCCCCCATGAAAAAGGAGTAGTTGGCCATGGCCGTCCGGGCGGCAATGTCGTATTTATCCTGCAATAGCTCCTGCGTGAGTGCATTCGGCACCGTATTGGGCATTTCCATAAAGGTGGTAGTCCCCCCGGCCACACCCGCCATCGACTCCGTGTGGATGTTGGCTTTGTGTGTCAGGCCCGGCTCCCGAAAATGCACCTGATCGTCGATCACTCCCGGCAGCAGGTACTGCCCATTAGCATCAATGACCCGGTCGGCCGGACGCCCCGAAAGGTTGGGGCCAATCTGGGCAATAAAACCATCCTCAACCAGGAGATCGGTTTGGGTAATCTGTCCCTCGTTGACGAGGTTGGCGTTTAGAATTAGAAGTTTCATTACAGTAAGCAGTGGCAGTAGGCGGTGGCAGTAGGCGGTGGGCAGTGGCAGTAGGCAGTGGGAGTGACTACTGCTTACTGTTTACTGCCAACTGCTACTGCCTACTGTTTAGTTGTTTAGCGGCTTCTTTGGCAAAATACGTCAGAATAACATCGGCACCGGCGCGTTTGATCGACAATAGAGTCTCCATCATGGCGCGGTCGCCATCGAGCCAGCCATTACGGGCAGCGGCCTTAATCATGGCATACTCGCCACTCACATTATAGGCCGTAATGGGCAGATTCACATTTTCGCGTAGCAGCTTGATAATGTCCAGATACGCCAGGGCGGGCTTCACCATGAGCATGTCAGCGCCCTCCTGCACATCCAGCTCGGCCTCAATGAGGGCTTCGCGGCTGTTGGCAGGGTTCATCTGGTACGTTTTTTTATCGCCAAACTTGGGAGCCGAATCGAGGGCGTCGCGGAAGGGACCATAAAACGCACTGGCGTATTTGGCCGCGTACGACATAATGCCCACGTTGGTATAACCGGCCGCATCGAGTGCACTCCGAATATACCCCACCCGGCCATCCATCATGTCTGAGGGTCCCAGAATATCAGCACCGGCTTCGGCCTGCGCTACAGCCATTTTGGCCAGAATTTCGAGCGTTGGGTCGTTCAGAATCTGTCCGTTTTCAACGAGACCATCGTGACCGTCGGAACTATAGGGGTCCATGGCTACATCGGTCATAATACACACCTCCGGAAAACGGTCTTTAATAGCCCGGATGGTGCTCAGGTACAGGCCATCGGGGTTAGTACTCTCGGTTGCGTACTTGTCTTTTTTGGCCTCAGGCAAGTTGGGAAACAGATCAAACGCCCGGATACCGAGGTCGACGCACTCGGCAATTTCGTCCATGAGCAGGTCGGGCGAGTGGCGATAAATACCCGGCATCGAAGCCACTTCGGTCCGCAGGTTTTGCCCTTCCATCACAAAGATGGGCAGAATAAAATCGTGGGGGGTCAGGCGGGTTTCCTGTACCATATCCCGAATCACCGCCGAAGCGCGGTTACGCCGGGGACGTCGAATGAGGTTCATAGTGTATCGTTTTGGGTGTATGGCGTTGTTGGCCCGGCCTTTACAAACGACGCAAACGGGGGCAGGCCCCACCCAGGCCGCTGGCTATCAACCCTGAACCACAACCGACCCACCCATTACACAATCAGTTTAAATCCTTCGCCGTGCACATTAACCAGTTGCACCCGCTCGTCATCGCGCAGGTATTTGCGCAATTTGGTGATGTACACGTCCATGCTCCGGGCGTTGAAATACGAATCGTCGCCCCAGACCATCTTGAGCGCAAAGCTACGGCTTATTGGCTGATTGAGGTTCTGAGCGAACAATTTTAACAGCTCCGATTCCTTGCTGGTGAGTTTCTGGCTCGACGGTTCGTGCCCATCGGCTTGCCGGCTCAACAGCTGATGGTGATAATCGAACGAAAACGACCCGATGGTATAGACCGTGGGCTCGAGGGCATCGGCACTACCCCGCTGATACCGGCGTAAAATGGCCTGAATCCGCAGCAGCAGTTCCTCCATGCTGAAAGGCTTGGTTACATAATCATCAGCCCCGACCTTAAACCCCTGAATGGTGTCTTCTTTCATCGACTTGGCGGTCAGGAAGATGATGGGCACATCGCGGCCCGTCATGCGCACCTCGCGGGCGAGCGAGAAGCCGTCCTTTTTGGGCATCATCACATCGAAAATGCACAAATCGTACTGGCCGCGGGTGAATAATTCGAGCGCCATGCTGCCATCGGTAGCCCGGTCGGTCTGAAACCCGCGTAGAGTGAGATATTCTTGAACAAGTTGCCCCAGATTAGGGTCGTCTTCGGCCAGTAAGATTGTTGCCATCGAATAGGATGTATAATAGGTCAATGAATAATGGATAGTGGTCAATGAATAATATTGGCAAAGAAGCCTATCCATTTACCACTATCCATTATTCATTTTATATGGAATGACTACTTCAAATGCACTGCCCTGCCCCAGCTGGCTCTCAACCGTGATGCGGCCGTGGTGGGCATCCACCATTTTCCGAACGTAACTCAGACCCAGCCCGAAACCTTTCACATCGTGCAGGTTGCCCGTCGGGACCCGGTAAAACGTTTCGAAAATTCGGTTTTGCTGCTCTTTGGAGAGACCCAGCCCCTGGTCGGCTACGGTCAGGCTTACCCCGTCGGGCAGGCTTTGGGTGCGGATGGTAATATGCGGTTTACCGGGCGAGTACTTGATGGCATTGTCAACGAGGTTGTACACAATATTGGTCAAATGTACCTCATCAGCTTCGACAACCTCGTTCTCGGCCTCAAAATCGAGTTCCAGTTCGCCCCCGCGCTGCTCAATCTGCAACCCAATGGTGTTCAGCACCTTTTCGACCACATCGTGAATATTCACCGGTACGATAGCCAGCTTAACCGCCCCCCGGTCGAGTAGGGCCATCTGAAGTACTTTCTCGACGTGCGAGCCCAGCCGACGGGTTTCGTCGCGAATGATCCCGAGGTAGCGCGATAGCCGCCCGGCCTCTTCCGGGTCAGCTGCGCGTTGGGAGTCAGTTTGTTCCCGCCAACCCATGTTCTCCGCCATTTCGACCGCCAGCGAGATGGTCGAAATAGGCGTTTTGAACTCGTGGGTCATGTTATTGATAAAGTCGTTTTTGATATCGGCCATTTTTTTCTGCCGCACAATGGTGCTGATGGCGATATAAAAACAAGCCAGAATGGTCAGAATCAGCAAAGCTGATGCGGCCAGCGTAAAGCCCATCCGGCTCCAGATAAACTCCTGCCGGGTCGGGAAATAGACGTACAGGTGATTGCCCGTATCGAGCAGGTTGTTCGGAAACAGCACGGCCCGGTAGCCTGCCATTGCGATTCGGTTGGGGTCGGTATTGGAGGTGGCAAACAGAAATTGCGGCTTACCGCTACTGGTGCGGTCGCTGCGGACCCCATAGGCAAACGGCAGCGAGATACCTCGCTCGGCCAGGCTTTGCCGTAACAGCGTGTCGAGCGTAAGTCGGTCAACCCGCTCACCAATTGGCCGCTCCGACAGCAGCAGCTCTTTGAGTACACCCTTTACCATCTCGGTTTGCTCCTCGGCCCGCTTGTTTAACTGAGCTACAGCCGTCGGTTCAGGTACGGGTTTTCGGGTCGGCTCCGTCTGTTTTTTAGGACGGTTGCGCCCCACTGCCAGTTGGCGTTGGCGCAGCGAATCGGCCTTCAGGTACGACTGGGTCAGGTCGTGGTTAAACTGATTCATCTGCCCCACCAGCTCCCGATTAGCCCATTCTTCAAACTGCCGTTGCTGTTCAAGCTGAGCCTGCCACTCACCCGCAGCAGCCAGCATTTCCTGTTGTTCAAAAAACGTAGCCACCACCAGCGCTTGCTCGGGCGTGATGGGTTGGGTTTGCGGATGCAACACATCGGACTGAATCACCACCGTTGTGGGCATTTCAGAACCGGTTTGGGAAGCCCGCTGTTGCCGAAGCCGCCGGGCAATGCGGCTTTCGGTGAGGGGCTTGGGCGAAGGAGCCCGCTTCACATCAGGCTTAACCTCGGCCTTGCGCGAAATAGCCATCAGCCCCTGTTGTTGCTGCTGGGCACGAAGCCGTTGCCGGCTCAGGTCCATGATTTCCCGCCGTTCGAGTGTCCGCACAACCTCCTGTAGGGCGTCGGTCACTTTATAATCAAACTGTTCGCGCTGAAGCCGCCACGCTGAGGTAATATAGTAGCCTTGTAGACCTACCAGCCCCAGCAACCCTACCGTCATGAGGGCGACAATCCAGCGAATACGTTGTTTCGACATTTTTTTGATTCCCGTGCAACGTTGCTACCAGAACATTCATCCTTGGTAAAAACCGTTCAACAGGCCCACGGGCCGGGCGGTGTTTGTAAAACTAACGAAGGGCCACGGCCCACAGGTCCGGTTTAACAAACTTTAACAGCTCACTCACAGACCCTCTGAAAACTCATTTGTTCCTTTACACAACGACAAGCACTATGAAAACAACACGCTCTATTTACCAACGGTTCTGGATTCCAGCAGTGCTGATAGGCCTGGCCGTTACCCCTACCCTCGCTCAGCAGTCGTCGAAAAATAAAACAGCCGAGGGCGAAGATGTTACGATCAAGATTATTGAGCGCAACGGCGATCAGGTTCGCGAAACCACCCGGACGTACAAGCTCAACAGCAACGATGACCGGGATCAGATTGCCATGAAACTCGTTGACTCCATCAAGGCGGCCCGCCCCAACGAGCGTAACCGGCAAATGACCATCATCATCGACCAAATTGATGGCACCCGCGTGCGCGAGCGGCCGGGCGATGTGTACGCCCGTCGGCCTTATGTGTCGCCCAATTGGCAGTACAACTTCCGCATGAACGTTGATTCGCTGGTAACCAACACCGAGCGTTTCTTCCGGCGCGATATTGAACCCGAGCTAAACCGGGCGTTCGACGGCTGGTCGCGTACGTACAATGTTCGGAACAAGCCTTCAACCATCCGGGGTTTGAGCGCTTACCCTAACAATCCGGACAAAGACCAGCTGAACGTTCGCTTTACGGCACCGGCCAAGGGCGATATTCAGATTGTCGTCACGAACGCCAAGGGCAAAGAGGTAGCCCGGCGCGAACTGAAAGACTTTTCGGGTGAGTTTGTCGGGCAAATTGACCTGGGCAAAAAGGGTTCGGCCGGGGTGTATTTCCTCAGCGTGACGCAAAACGAAGACGGAGCCGTACAGCGGGTAGTTATCGAATAAATTAACCCAAGAGCCATTTTATGGTTGTAAGTGTGCTGGCTATCAGCCGCATTCGGATTGATTCCTACCAATGTCAGCCACTCACAACCATCAAAAAAATGGCCTTCGAAAAATATTTTTAGTACTTTGTATTGCAAGATACCAAACGTTACCTATATCTTTGTGTCAACAAGAACAACAAATCGGACGAGACAATGAAAACGAAGTTGGCAATGACGGTTCTGATCGTGGGGATGAGTCTTCAGACGTTTGGTATGGGGCACCCGCACAACTTGTTTGCTGCTCGTAAGCAGATTCGGGCAAAACGGCCGGTTGCGAGTCAACCGACTTGCCCAACGCGCACCAAAGCCACGGCTTATGCCAAGGCTACCCTGATGACATCAGCCACTGTTTGGACCTGGCTGACAAAAAAAGGAGCGAACTAATCGGTCCGCTCCTTCTGGCTACTTCGTTACACGCTCTGCCTTACTCTCCGGGGCGGAGCTGTTTGTTTTTCGTAATACTTACAAAAATCCTTCAACGCACAGATGTCGCACTTGGGTGCGCGGGCCACGCATACGTACCGCCCGTGCAGAATGAGCCAATGATGCGACTTTGGTACCAGCTCCTTCGGAATGTGAGCCACCAGGGCCTTCTCAACGGCCAAAGGAGTTGTTGCAGTTAAGGGCGCAAGCCCCAACCGGTGCGACACCCGAAACACGTGGGTATCTACGGCCATCGTGGGCTCATTGTACACAATCGACAGAATCACGTGCGCCGTTTTACGGCCAACTCCCGGCAGCGACTGCAACTCGGCCAGCGTAGCCGGTACCTCCCCCCCAAACTTCTCCACAAGCAGCCGGGCCATACCGACCAGGTGCTTTGCTTTGTTGTTGGGGTACGACACCGAGCGGATGTACGAAAACACCTCCTCGACCGACGCAGCCGCGAGCGACTCGGCCTCCGGAAACCGCGCAAACAAAGCGGGCGTGATCTGATTGATGCGTTTATCGGTACACTGAGCCGACAGAATGACGGCGACCAGCAGCTCAAACGGATTACTGAAGTTTAGCTCGGTTTGCACTTCAGCATAGTGCGTTGTGAAATAGTCTATGAAACGGCGGAAACGTTCTTTCTTCAGCATATACAAGAAAAGTCTTAGGAATGGGTTTATGAGATGTCATCTTTCTAAATAAGATGACATCTCATAAACCCATTCCTAAGACCAAAGATACGACAAACCCGACGCCCTTTTGTGTGACCTAAGCCAACAAACGAGACGCCGGGTTCGGCGGGTACGATCGTGAATATTGGAGTATCGCGTTAAGCGTATCGGGCCGGGGCTGCCGCTCAATTTTATCCATCAACGCCCGAAGCTCAAGCGTATCGAGGAACTGAGTCATCAGTTCGGGGTCCGACATCATGGCGTCTTCGATGAGCAGGTTCTCCTCTGGGGAGGTCTCCTCGTAGACATACCGGATTACATCATCGTGAGTAAAAGTTTTTATCATAGCTCGGCGAACGTTTGCTTAGTTGCTTGCGCAGATTAATCAGCGCATAACGCATACGTCCCAAAGCTGTGTTTATACTGACGCCGGTCGCATCGGCAATCTCCTGGAAACTCATTTCCTCGTAGTGCCGCATGATCAGAACCTGGCGCTGCTGTTCCGGCAAACGCTGGATCAACTCGCGCAAATGCTCATGTGTCTCCTGCCTGATCTGCATGGATTCGATAGAGTCCTCGGCAAACTCAAGCGTATTGAACACATTGCTTCCGTCTTCAAACACTACATTGGGGTAGCGTTTATCCTTCCGGAAATAGTCAATGGCCAAGTTGTGAGCAATTCGAATGATCCAGGGGAGAAACTTGCCTTCCTCGTTATATCTACCCGACTTGATTGTATCAACCGCTTTGATGAACGTATCCTGAAGGAGGTCTTCGGCTACGTACTGGTCCTTTACAATCAGGTAAATTGTTGTGTAGATCTTAGACTTATGTCGATGAACGAGTTTGGCAAAGGCACTTTCACTACCACGGATGTACAGAGAAATCAGCTCACTGTCTGTTACCTGGGCTTTTTCCATTTTCAGTAAGACAATTAGGTAACGTAGAGCGTGCTATCGATAGTGTGTGCTGGTTTAATTTTTTGTGCCGAATTGCGAGATTGTAGAATCAAAGTAACCTAATAATTAGGTATCAAGCAAGAGTTGGATTCAATTATTTTTCAAGTGGGGCGTTTAGTTCCATAAAATTTTGTATCGTGCAACGTTGTTGCTATAACCTCATTTTATGGTACAACTGCCTCATTTTGAGAAAAACTTGCACTTTATAACGACCTCACAAAAAAGCTCTCATATCTACGCCGAAACCTACGCTCTGGATGTCTCGCTGCCAATTTTTTTTTTTAGTTGGTGGCCAAAAAATAAGGTCGGGATCAGCTTATGGTACCGTATGTACATCTCAGTTTGGAGTTGGTTTATCATCTGCTTTATGCTTTTGGGTACCTGGAGCACCACACAGGCTCAGCCACTCGAGCGCTACAGCTTTCGGCGGGGGCTCATGGGCACGCAGTTTACAGTTACTTTATACGCTCCTGATAGCCTGACCGCTCAACGAGTCTACGCACAGGTATCGGCCCGAATGGATACGCTCAACACCATCCTGAGCGACTATTTGGATGGATCAGAGATAAACCGCCTGTCGCAGTCGAGCGGAAGCAAACAGGCCGTTCCCGTATCGGCCGAGCTGTTTGATATTCTACAAAAAGGGTGCCGGATTGCCCATCAGTCTGGGGGGCGCTTCGACCCGACGATTGGCCCCCTATCCCAGCTTTGGCGACGAGCCGTACGCCAACGAACGTTTCCGCCCGCTAAAGAGCGCCGACAGGCCCGCCGGGCCGTTGGCTACCGACTTATCCGGCTCGATACCGTTCGTCGCACAGTGCGCCTATTACGGCCCCGTATGCGGCTCGATGTGGGCGGTATCGGACAGGGTTTCGCCGTTGACGAAGCCGGTCGGGTGTTACGCGCAGCCAGTATTTCCCGTTTTTTGCTCGATCTGGGTGGTGATGTATTAGCGGGCGACCCTCCGCCGGAGCGACCGCAGGGCTGGCGGGTAGACATGGGGTCGGGTACCAACGCGCGACCCGACCCAGCCGACACGCTGATTATCTACCTGAAAAACGGGGCCATTACCACATCAGGCGATACGTACCGGCACCTCGACCTCAACGGTCGCCGGTATTCGCACATCATGAACCCACGTTCGGGCCTGGGACTGACCCACTTTGTCAGAACTACGGTGCTGGCTCCCGATGGATACCGGGCCGACGCCCTCACTAAAGTCTTCAGCTTATCGCGGGGCCTGCTTTCGTACTGGGGACCCAACAAGCGATTGGCACGTCGGTTTCCGGGTATTCAGGTCTGGGTAGTCGAACAAAAAAAAGGTCGATTGCTCCGATGGCAATCGACCAGGTAATGAACGGGTATCGGCTCAACAGAAGCCAGACCTACTTCACCAAAAGTTTCTGAGTGATAGCCTCCTGCTTTCCGGGTCTTGTAACCGTAACAAGCAGGTACGTACTAGCTCCACCCGGCACCGGAATGGCGCGTCCGGCAAGCGTTTCAACGGACTCATCGAACTGCTTCAGGACTTTACCGTTGAGGGTAGCCATCTGCACCTGCACGACTTCTTTATCAGGGACACCTTTCAAGTGCAAGCGAAACACGCCCGATCCACTTGGATTCGGGTAGGCAACTACACCAAACGAAGCACCCGGTTCAGCACCAGTCGACCGGACAGCCTCAACCGCCACGGGCAGCTCAGCGGGGCGGGTGTTCAGGCCCAATTTCACATCCCCTTTGTCGTTGGACGCATAGGAGCTAAAATCGCCCCCTTTCATACCCGGCGCGGCCGAGCTGGGGTCTTTGGCCGGATCAAACAGCCGTACACCCTCCAGATACCCTTTCGCTAATGTGAATTCGAACAAAAGCTGCTCTTCGCCCGCTACCAGATCGATCTTCCCCCCTTGCGTTGAAAAGGCATGAAAATCGCGGTCGGGGGCAGCTGCGGGGCTATACACCACCGACTGGTCGAGCCAAACCCCGGCCTGGCTGCTGTGCGGGCTGATGGTGATGTCGGCCAACTCTTTAGGCACCACTACCGTTACCTGCGATGGTCCCCAGGTGTAGCGTTGGGCGCTAAACGTAGGTTTCACATACACCTCGTACCGGTTTAGCTCAGTATTGAAATCGAGTCGGAGATTAAGCGGAGATTGTGACTGGGCCTGGGCCAGGTATGATAAACCCGTCAAGCCAGCGATTCCGACTAAGGCCTTTGCTGTTTTCATGATATAGCAGTTTTTTATAGACGGGTAACCGTAATTGGGACACAACGGGGAACACAGCCTCCACACAGTACCAGTGGCAGGCCCGGCGATATGGCCAGGCAGCTCGACGTCACCTGCAGGATCGAGTTGGTACCATTGGCGACCAGATTGGTAATGGTACCATCGTCATTGTAGGTTACGGCATATGCTTTGTACGTACCAGCAACCAGGCCGGTTGTGCTAAAGGTAGGCGTGGCCGAAACCTGTAGAATCTTATCGGCAGCATCGGTCAAAACGTAGCTTGTTTTGACACCCGTACCCGAACTGCCACCGGTGATCTGGAGCGTGATCGGGTTACCAATCTCGTAATCGCAGGTCGTTGACGGGGGTACACAGGCTTTGAACACGAGTGCATCGGACAAATCGAAACAGCTAGCAGTTACGGCGCTTAGCGAACCGCCCACCGTCAGGTTAGTCGCGGCCCCCTCGTACGTCAGAGCCACCGCCATGTAAGTAGCCGTACCACTCAACCCCGAAAAGGTGGCCGTGGGGCGGATCTGTAAAATGGAACCTGCCGCATCGGTCAGGACATAGGCCGTAGTCACCGACGTACCGCTACTTCCGCCTGTACTCATGAGCGAAACGGTAGAGGTGTTATAATCGCAGGTAGACAACGAAACCGGGCAGCCATACGCATTGACCGGAGTTCCTGTAGGCGTGCCGGGACAAAGATCAACGGCATCATCAACCCCATCGAGGTCGCTATCAGCCAGCCAGGGCGTTGTCAGGATGTGGGCGTCGCGGGGAGCCGTAGCCCAGGCCACCCCGCCCAACTGCCCGAACCAGACAGTCAGTCCCAGCAGCCATAGATACATTTTTTTGCTGTTCATGGCCTTGGGTTATTTACTAAGCGTAGGAGCTACCAGATTGCACGCCGTACATACAGTGCCAGTATTGGCGTAATTCTGGATGTACAGGTTGTTACTGCCCAGAATATCGTTAGCCGAGTACATGGTGTTGGCAAAATCGCCACCCTTCAACTCGGGCACACTTGAACTGGGGTCAACCCCGTTAACAAACAGCCGGATACCCGGAACACAGACACCACCCGGCAGAGTGAAGTGAAACAGCAGGGTCTCCTGATTCGCTACCAGATCGACCTTTAAGCCCGTAGAGCCAACGCCGTGAAAATCGGACCCAAATACATCATAGATCTGGGAGTTGTCGGACCAACCTCCGGCCGCAACACTATTGACTGCAAACGGCACATTGGTGAGCGAAGCAGGCGTCACGATAGACACCTGCGAGCTTCCCCAGTTGAATTGGGTTGCCGTAGCATTGGAGCGGGCATACACTTCATACCGACTCAGGGAAAGGTTATAACGAATGGTGTACTCGACTGTCTGAGCCAAAGCCGGCAGACCGATCCCCAGCATACAGAAGATAAAAAGGAGCTTTTTCATGGCAAAAATGGTAGAAAATGAGATGGAGCGTACGCGTGAACGTACGCTCCGGGTGGGTCTTATGGAATTTGCTCAAGCATGAAGTCAAAGTTGTACAACCGATCTACGTTCATCATAGTATCGGTACGGTAGTTGGTAATCACGTTGGTAAAGATGAGCGAGGTATCGTTGCTGGTACCCTGGTACTTCACTTTGCCGTCCATGTTTACGTCCCCAAAATAGTAGCCGAGCGCGTTGTCGTAATTGTAAATCGGGTTGGTGATTCCGATGCTCGTTTGCGCCTGTATGACTTCCGAGAAGATCGTAATCAGGTCGTTGGCCGAACCCTGATACTTCACTTTCACGTCGTGGTTGGCGTTGCCCGCCCACAAGGCCTGCACCCCGTTTACGTTGATCTGCTCCCAACCCTCGTAGTTGAAGGCACCAATGACCGTGTTGTACAACTGAGGCCCTGTCGCCGTCGTAAAGTCGACAAGGGTACCCGTCGTAGAGAGCGGAATGGCCGAGGCCGTCATCGCACCGAGGTGGTTCCGGTGCTTCACACTCACGTAGAAGCTCGTACCCGACAGACCCGTGAAGCTCAGGGGCGATACGCCATCGCTAGCCAGCACCACATCGCCATCGCGTTGTACCAGAGCCGCCCGCGTGGCCACAACCACCGACATGTTGGCGGGGTTACGCAGCTCGACAAATACCCAGTCGACCACCGCATTGCCCGTACCGACATTCTGCGCCGTCACACTGGCGGGCATGGTTTCGCCCCCTCCCCCATTCACATGGGTGAAGCGAGCGCCCCCAATGGCGGTGTAGGGCTCAGTGGTTGGCAGGAAGCCGCGGCTACGGAGATCGTCGCGCATGAGGCCACCCGATCCACCCACCAGAGCACCTTGTAACATCACTTTGAGTCGTAACACCAGGGCGTTGTTAACTGGCTGTTGTACCAGCACACTCACGGTGGCCTTGTCGCACAAGCCCGCCGAGTTACACACACTGTAAGTGAAACTGTCGGGACCCACAAAGCCCACCGCTGGCGTGTAGGTGTAGCTGCCCGTGGGCGACAGCACCACCGTGCCACTGCCCGGCTGACCACTCACGTACGTCAGCGGTAAACCCTGCGGATCGCTATCGTTGATCGATACGCTGCCCACGCCCGGCGTGTTCACCGACGTTACCAACGCATCGTCTACCGCCACCGGGGCCAGCGTCGTGCCCACTGGTGGGGTCGGCTGCACCAGCACCGTCACCAGGGCCGTAGCACACAAGGCTGGCGTCGCCCGGTCACAAACCTGATAGGGGAAGCTCACCACGCCCGTGAAGCCCACCGGCGGGGTGTAGGTCACCGTCCCATTGGCGTTCACCACCGCTGTGCCGGCCGAGGGCTGAGCGAGCAAGGTGGGGTTGGCCAGTTGACCGGCCAGGCTCGTGGCCGAGTCGGGGTCCGAATCGTTGGCCAGCACCGCCACCGTCACCGCCACACCCGAGCGGGTGAGCGTGTCGTCGTTGTTGGCGATGGGCGCATCGTTGGCCAGCAGACTCGGCTGGGGGTTGACGTTCACACTCACACAAGCACTGGCACTCAGCCCCGCTGTGTTGGAGGCCGCGTAGCAGAAGCTCACCGTGCCGGTGAAGCCCGTGGGGGGCGTGTAGGTAAAGCTACCCGTGGGGCTCAGCACCACCGTACCGACTGCGGGCTGGGTAAGCAGCGAGGCCGTCAGGGGGCCGCCTTGCGGGTCGGTGTCGTTGGTGAGCACGTTGCCCGAGACCGGCGTGTTCACATTCGTGTTGGCAATGTCGCCACGGGCAATCGGCGCTTGCACCAGCGGATCGCTCACAGTAATGTACACCGTGGCTGTTGTACACAGTACGGGCACCCCGTTGTCACAGACCTGGTAGGTGAAGTTGGTCGTGCCGACAAACCCAACCGGGGGCGTGTAGGTGTAGCTGCCGTTAGCCGCAAACACCACCGTGCCGTTGGCCGGGTCGGTTAGCTTGGTAAACGTCAGCGTCTGGCCCGCGTTGGGATCGCTGTCGTTGGCTGCTACCGTACCCGTTGCACTTACATTCTTGGTCGTCAGCAGTTGGTCATCAATGGCAACCGGAGCAATATTGGTCACACCAGCTGGCGGGGTTGGATCTACTGCTACGGTCACCACTGCTGTAGCACAGGCCACCGGCGTACCCGTATCGCATACCTGATAGGGGAACGTCACCACACCTGTGAAATTAGCGGGCGGGGTATATGTCACCGTGCCATTAGCGTTCACCACCGCTGTGCCCACTGTGGGCTGGCTCAGGATGGTGGGGTTGCTCAGAGACTGACCCTCGGGATCTTTGTCATTAGCCAGCACAGCAACTGTTACAGGTGTACCCACTGTAGTCCGCGTCGCATCATTCAAGGCAATCGGCGACTCGTTGGCAAGCGTCGGCGGTACCACTGGCACCAGCGTCAGCGTTGACGTAGTACAAGCCGGGGGTGTGGCGCTGTCGCACACGTTGATCACCACCGTCACCGGGGCCGTCTGGCTGAGCGGAGAGGTATAGGTGTAAGAGCCGTTGGGCGAGAGCGTGAAGCCGGCGGGGGGCGTACCCACCACTGAGGCTGTCAAGGGCGTGCCTTCGGGGTCGCGATCGTTGGTGAGCACATTGCCTGCCGTTGGGGTACCCGGAATGAACGTGTTCACGTCAGGCGTCACAATCGGAGGCTGGTTAGCCGGCTGTTGTACCAGCACACTCACGGTGGCCTTGTCGCACAGGCCCGCCGAGTTGCACACACTGTAGGTGAAACTGTCAGGACCCACAAAGCCCACCGCTGGCGTGTACGTGTAGCTCCCCGTGGGCGACAGCACCACCGTGCCACTGCCCGGCTGACCACTCACGTACGTCAGCGGTAAACCCTGCGGATCGCTATCGTTGATCGATACGCTGCCCACACCCGGTGTGTTCACCGACGTTACCAACGCATCGTCGACCGCTACCGGGGCCAACGTCGTGCCCACTGGTGGGGTCGGCTGCACCAGCACCGTCACCAGGGCCGTAGCACACAAGGCTGGCGTCGCCCCGTCACAAACCTGATAGGGGAAGCTCACCACGCCCGTGAAGCCCACCGGTGGGGTGTAGGTCACCGTCCCATTGGCGTTCACCACCGCCGTGCCGGCCAAGGGCTGAGCGAGCAAGGTGGGGTTGGCCAGTTGACCGGCCAGGCTCGTGGCCGAGTCGGGATCCGAATCGTTGGCCAGCACCGCCACCGTCACCGCCACACCCGAGCGGGTGAGCGTGTTGTCGTTGTTGGCGATGGGCGCATCATTGGCCAGCAGACTCGGCTGGGGGTTGACGTTCACACTCACACAGGCACTGGCGCTCAGCCCCGCCGTGTTGGAGGCCGCGTAGCAGAAGCTCACCGTACCGGTGAAGCCCGTGGGGGGCGTGTAGGTAAAGCTACCCGTGGGGCTCAGCACCACCGTACCGACTGCGGGCTGGGTGAGCAGCGAGGCCGTCAGGGGGCCGCCTTGCGGGTCGGTGTCGTTGGTGAGCACGTTGCCCGAGACCGGCGTGTTCACATTCGTGTTGGCAATGTCGCCACGAGCAATCGGAGGCTGCGCACACGAAACCGTCGTTGCTGTTACGGGCGTCACCGCCGTGCCACTATAGCAATTATTGATCGGGTCGAAAAAGGCAGCAAAATAGGTACCTGCCGATACGGCCGTAATGCTCAGCAACTGATTAGCCGCCGTAGCCGGTGTACCCGAATGCCAGGTCAGCGACGTGCTGGCTGGGGCATTGCTCGCCGTAATCGCGCTCAGATTAATCGTCGTAACTGGGCAGCTGTTGGTAATGGCCGTAGTCGACAGCACAGGGGTAATCCCCGTTACCAGACAGCAGTTCGTTGTGACGGCCACAATCGGGCTTGGCTGCGAGTAACAGTTCGCTACCGGGTCGAAATAAGCTACATAATACGTAGTACCCGACAGTGAGGTCGGAGCGGCAGCCACCTGAGCCGGTGTTAACTGACTTGTTCCGTCTACCGTACCGGCTCCGGTGAGGGCCGAGTGGTACGTCACCACCGATCCTGCCGGTGTAGCCGCGGCATCGACCGCCGTTTGCAGATCAACGGTTGTGGCCGGGCACACGTTGGTAATCACGCGCAGGTACGACGGCTGGCTATAACAAACCGGCGTGCCTCCGTAATTAAATACCGCGTAATAGACACCCGGTGTGGCCGACTGCGTTTGTACCGACGACAACAGATTACCGGGGCCAATGGGCAGCGCATTATGCCACTCCAGCGTGACGCCAGCCGGCAATGCTGCCGTTGGCTCGTGGGTAGTCAGGTCGATGGTGGGCGTCTGGGCCTGAACCAACTGGCTCATCAGACACAGAACTCCCAGCACGAAGCCTATTACCCAACTTGAACTTGGAAATGATCGTTTCACATCAAATACCGTTTAATTGAGTAATGACTTCTATTTCAGGCTTGGGCCCACCGTTGGAATACAATCCAGCGTCCACACATCGGTAATGGCTTTCTTGGGTGCTTTGGTCAGGTCGGCCGTGCAGCTACCGGTATTGCCTACCGTGAAGCTGAGGGTACCCAACGCAGACCCATCGTAGCGAATCGGGATAAAGAAACTCTGGATACCGGTTGTCGGTGTGCTCACTGACGTAACGCCGTTGGCGAGGCTGATACCCGAACCCGAAACCGTAATGGGGCTAAACGTACCCGCAACCGTTACGTTGACCGTAACCACCAGTACCGCCTGTCCGGGAACGCCCGCTACGGGTGCCGGAATAATCTGCGTTTTCGAGCAGTCGATGGTGCCTGCCGATGGCCCTACAGGTGCTACAGCGTTGAAGCTAACCGTTGCGGGGGTTGAGGTACCACCCGCATTTGTAGCGACGGCCGTTACCGTTTGCGGACCCGCGGGGAATGTAATTGCCGATGTTGAATAAGCGCCCGTGACCGGATTAGCCGTCACACTCACCGGACCGCCCGTTGAACCGGGACCACCCGTAATAGTCACCAGAGCCCCCGGTGTGGCCGTACCGCTAATAGTTGGTGTTGTGGTGGCGGTCGTATTATTAGCCGGGCTCAGAATAGCGACCGTCGGTGGAACGGCCACCGTAAAGCTGCTCACCGCGCTGCTGCAACCTCCCGCCGTGCAGGCTACTGCCGTTACGCTGGCGGGCTGTCCATTCACAAACGTCAGGCTTGTGCAGGTCCAGTTACCCGACCCATCGGCCGTTGTGATGCACGTTTGCCCATTGGGACCTTGCACCGTTACGCTGCTACCCGGTGTGGCCGTCCCCGAAATAGGCGGATTGAGATTGGCAATCGTCGATCCGTTGGCGGGGCTGTTGATTGCCACCGTAGCGGCAGCAATTGCTGTGACCTGCGTAGTAGCCGGGGCCGAAGTGCCACCTGCGTTATTGGCTACAGCGGTCAAGGTCTGTGAACCCGGAGCAAGTGTCACGGCGCAGCTCCACGAGCCTCCAGCCGTGGCGGTTGTCGTGCAGAGTGTCGTCCCCGTCGATGAGGTCAGTACCACCAGAGCGTTCGGGGTGGCCGTACCGCTCACTGTCACCGTTGTAGTTACAGTCGTGTTGTTGGCCGGGCTCAGAATAGCGACCGAAGGCGGGCAGGCCACGGTCGTAGCCGTCACGGGCGAAGTGGGGCTGTAGCAATCATTGGCCGGATCGTAAAACGCGACGAAGTATGTGCCAGCCGACACCGAAGTGGGTGTGCTCACCCGATTAGCCGTGGTGGCCGTTGCACTAGTGTGGTAGGTGATTGTTGTACTCGCCGGCTGGTTCGTCACCGTCCGTGAGGTTAAGTTGATGGTTGTTGTTGGGCAGCTGTTGGTTATAACCGCTGTAGACGATAACGTTGGTGCTACCACCCCTGCCGCTGAGGCAGCCCGCAGCACAGCCCCATATACCTGTGTTGTTCCAACATCTACAGATACCAGGTTACTCACCCGAATCTGTACCGTATTAAATGGTAATGTTGTTTTGAAACCGACAATCTGCCGGGTCGAGCTGAGCAGTTCTAATGCAATTAGGTTTCCTCCGCTCGATTCCTGCTGAACCCCGTTGAGGTAGGTCGTGACCGTAACACCACCCAGCAGGTTCACCCCGATCAATGATGCATTCTGTATATCGAAGCCAGCAAACGTACCCGCCGGGTATGTAGTCAGCTGGTCTTTCACGGCAATGGACCCGCTGGCCAGTACACCCGCTGTTAGTACAATCGAAGCAGCCGTGTTGGGGTCATTGTCAATTACATTTTGCGTGTTGCTCACCGAACAAAGTGCGCAGGCCACCCCGTTGATACCGGTCAGGGTACCGTCGACAATGGCTGGGAAGGCCGGAGTTACCAGGTTTGAGTTGGTACTACAACTCAGGGCAGGCCCGGCGCAGAAGCGTTGCAGCACTACGTTATAAACGTTGGTTGTGCTCAGCAACCCTAAAAGGTTACTCACTACCAAGCGTACTTCATCAAAGCTTTGGGTTGTTACGAAACCGACCGTTTGAGCCCCGTTGCCGGTCAGCACCGAGTTAACGGACAAAATAGTACCTGCCGACGAGGTTTCCCGGAGCGTACCATTCAGGTAAGTTTGAATTTGCAGCCCGGAGAGTAGGTTTACCCCGATTAACGAAGGGTTAGCGATGTTGAAGCCGGCAAACGTGCCCGCCGGGTAGTCGGTGATTTGATCCTGAACACTAATACTTCCCGTAGCGGCTACACCTGCCGTCAGGACGATCTGGGCAAAATCGCTCGTGCTGCTGTTGATCGCATTGTCAGCATTTTCAACGGAGCACCCCACACATACGCCGGTGATTCCTGTTCTGCCACTATTCACCGCAACCGGATAAGCCGGGTTGCTTACGGATGTCTGTACGTTACAATCAAGTGTAGGCCCTGCCGTGAACCGCTGAATAACGGCATGGTAAACCTGCGCAGTAAACAACAACCCCAACAGTGCATTGTATTCTATCTGAATCTCATCGAAAGCCACCGTCGAAATAAAACCGAGCGTTGCCGTGCCATCAGCCCCAAGCAAACTGGTATTAATGCCAATCAGGCCCGACACCACATCCTGTTGCTGAACCACCGACCCGTTGTTCAACAACCGAATTGTTACGGTCGAAGCTAATGTAGCGCTCAACAACCCTTCGGTACCAATTCGGAAACCCGCAAACGTCCCCACCGGATACGTATCGGCCGCATCATTATCTCTAACACTAATTGTGGCCCGGCCACCAATTCCTGTGATTGAGACGGTTGCAAAATTTCCGGTATTGGCATCGATCAAGTTTGCCTCCCCACTGATGCTTACAGACCTGAGTGGAATTATACTACTATTATCATCCGTTAGGGTAGACAGGCCCGTGTACGTACTACTTACCCAGGGCGAGCGTGTGTTGGGTGGTGCCGACGCAATCTGCGCAACGGCAGGCAATACCAGGGTTACAGCAATCAGGCTAAGCCAGACTGTTTTGAAATCAGACTGCATTAGACTCTCAGCATTTCTCTGGCGAGACTTCCATACAACCATCCCCCGTAGAAATACTTGATACAGGAGCGAGAAAAGTAAAGTCGCCCCTACTCTTTCCCTAAGAGAAGCGCGCTTGTAGTTATTCCGAATGAAGGAGATGTAGTTCATAAGCCTACAGATTGGTATTGATGGACTAAAGATTCCACTGACAATACTCACTCATTCGGCAAAATCATAGCCACCTCCCAATCCGCTAAGCCTATCAATATTGAGCACTTAACAAATCGCCCTTTGTAGTCATTATTTTTTTTCAGAACACATAACTCTAAACACGAATCAAAAGATTAAACTTTTTGTGTCTAATGAATCATTAACAGTTGATATAACAATATCTCAACATCACAATATGTTACCGATATATGAAAATTAAACTACTAAATACAATGTATCATCATGTATCTTTCAATAGTATTAAATACACTTAAGCCTTAAAAAAAATTGTAGCATCATTTTTGATAGCCATCCGAAAAAGGAAAAGTCAATAAGCCGCCCGACTTAACAAATACTATACCAACCGCCATTCAGATCACCTAACATAAGCAAAATCGGTTACAAATGACCGAATTTTGTTTATGAATGCGCAAAATCAACTGGCACCTGATAGCTTTTATTACTCAGCCATTTATACTTATCAAGTGGCAATACCATACACTATCCAAAAAAAGCAATTAATTAACTCTTAAAATCTTTCAGGCACTTACAAACAAAAAGGTGAGCCAACGATTCTGGTCGTTGGCTCACCTTAGCTAAAAGACTTTACGCTGTAACTTAAACCGTAATGGTTTTGCCGGGAACCGCCACGGGGTAATAACCATCCGGACCCGGCAGAAGCTTCGGCTTCGCATCCCAGGCCAACGTGTCGGGGAAGAGGTTGATGTCTGAATTCAACGCTTCCTCCCACTTCACCTGCTTACCTGAATAAGTCGCCATACGACCCATAATAGAGGTCATGGTACTTTTAGCCCCATTTTCGGCATCGGCAAACTTATACTGACCAGCCGCAATAGCCGCAAATAGCTCGTCGTGCTCAACCTGATACGGGTTACCATCGGGCTTTTTAGGGTCATTCGGGTGGGTGTACAGGGCCTGCCCTTTGTGCGTTTTCAGGATCGTATTCTTGCCGAATGAGTCGATGCGGCCCTTAGTACCGATAAACATCTCATCGACTTTGCTGTACGTTCCTTCGTAGTGGCGGCATTGGCTATTGATCACCGTACCGTCGGCATACGTGAAGTCAACTACGTGGTGGTCGAAAATCTCACCGTGCTCTTTGCTGTTGCGTACCTGACGACCGCCCGTTCCCTGACACGATACGGGGTAACCATTTTTCACCCAGTTGGCCACGTCGATGTTGTGTACGTGCTGCTCTACAATATGGTCGCCACAGAGCCAGTTGAAATAATACCAGTTGCGCATTTGGTACTCCAGCTCCGTTTGCTCCGGCTTACGGGGGTTCATCCAGACGCCCCCGCTAATCCAATACACGCTGCCCCCGACAATATCACCAATGGCTCCGCCGTGAATTCGTTTGATGGCTTCGCGGTAGTTTTTCTGATAATGGCGCTGTAAACCAACCACTACGTTCAGCTTCTTTTTCTTCGCTTCCTCAGCAGCGGCCAACACCCGACGGATACCGGGAGCATCGGTGGCTACGGGCTTCTCCATGAAGATGTGCTTATTCTGCCGAACAGCCTCTTCGAAATGGCCCGGCCGGAAACCCGGAGGAGTTGCCAGAATGACCACATCCGCTAACGCAATAGCCTGCTTATATGCATCGAGACCGACAAACTGACGCTCCTTCGGCAAATCCACCTTGGCGGCTGCGTCGGGGCGTTGCATCAGGCCACTGAATGCCTTGTCGACACGATCCTGAAACGCATCGGCAATGGCCACAATCTTTACATTCTGCTTTGTATTCAATGCCTGCTGTGCCGCACCGGTACCCCGGCCACCGCAACCTACGAGGGCAATTTTGATGGTATCGTCCACCGACGAATGGTACCCGGCCGCCCGGCTACCAAAGGGGAGTTGGCTCAGTATAGCCGCTCCCGTAAAAAGTCCTGATGTTTTCAAAAAATCACGTCGGTTTGCGCCTGATTCAATTAGATTCTGGGCCATATACGTAAGGGGAGGAGATTTTAAACAAGTTCATAACAGAAAGAGGTCAATAGGAGCATTTTACCCCAAAAAATCACACAATCTGGTAATTACAACGTATTTATCCCCGGTCTGGGCGCGAGACGGTGAGTGAGTTGCCCCCTTCCCAACCCCTCCCCGTCGGGTGAGGGGCTTGGGTTGATTGTTAGCCAGGTTTTCCCCGATGCGGTCGACCGCAACTATGAGATTAGAACGTCTCCGCTCAGAAATCGCCCCCAACGGCCCGCAGCAGTGCCACGGCATACTGTACTTCCTGAGTGCGTAGCTGCACCAGCGTTTGCTCGGCCGCCAGAATCGTCCGTTGGGCGTCCAGTACTTCGAGGTAGGTGGTCAGGCCGCGCACGTATCGCTCGCGGTTGTACCGTTCGGTAGTACGGGCCAACGTCAACACCTGAGTTTGGGCGGTAAGCTGCTCCCGAATGAGGGTGAGGTTGTCTACGGCCGTTTCAACTTCCCGCCCGGCAACCTGAATAGCCTGCTGGTAGGTTTGCTGGCTCGTTTGGGTTTGCTGCCGCGAGAGGTTAATCAGCTCCCGATTCCGGCGACCTTCGTACAACGGCACCGACGCGTTGACCCCCAACAGGTACGTGGCACTGCTGGGCGCGGGCCAGTATGGCAGTTGCCCCGACAACAAGCCCCCCGACCCTACGACCGTAACGCGTGGGCGGGTAGCGGCCTGCTGCAACGTAAGCTGGGCCCCGGCAATTTGAATCTGCCGCTCAAACTGCTGCAAATCAGGACGCCGACGCGCCAGGTCGGCGGTCGATACGGCACCCGGCAACGCGGGTACAGCCGCTGGTAAGTCGCCGGAGTTGAGTGTAAAAGTGGCGGGTTCCTGGGCTACCAATTGGGCCAGCCCGTTGACCAGTTCGGTGCGGGCGCGTTGCAGGCTTACCAGCTGCACCCGGAGCTGGGCCACGTCGGTTTCGGCGCGTTGGGCATCAAGAATATCGGCCAAACCCACCCGAAAACGCTCACGGGCAATGGCTACCGTAGAATCGCGGGCCTGAATATTCCGGCGAAAAACGGCCTGTTCGGCATCATTGCCCCGAATCAGAAAGTACGTGCGGGCAATCTCCGAGGCCAGCGTCAGCCGAAACGCCCGGTAATCGGCGTCGGTGGCCTGCGCCTGCAAATCGGCTACGACCACGCCCGCCCGAATTCGTTTGAACAAATCCAGTTCGTAACTGGCATCAATGGGCAGGAGCTGAAACGTATTGAGCTGAAATCGGGGCAGACGGTCGGCGGCCAACGGGATGGCCACGGGCCGGTGCTCCGACAAACTTTGGGTGGTGATGAGCGCGCTGCTCCGCACCGATGGCAACAGAAACGATTGGGCAATACGCACCCGTACGCGAGCTTCTTCTAACCGGCTCAGGGCCGCCCGCAAGTTAGGACTATTGGCAAGGCCCGCCTGAATGAGGCCATCGAGTGCAGGGTCACTGAAACGGGCAAACCCTGTTGTGGTGTAATCGGGTGTAGAGGCACTGACTCCCGAACCGGATGGCAAAGCGGCCGGGTTAGAGGCCGGTGCCGGGCTGGGCTGCACGGTACCGTTCGACGCGGGTGTGAGGGTTACGGCCCCACCCGCCGGGGTGGTTTGCGCCAGCGTTTCACCCGCGAATAAGGCAATCAGAACAAAACTGAGGCAGTTTTTCATTAATGACCTGTTCAAAATAGATTCGGCATCGGTGCGAGCCGGTTACGCACCTTGGCGGCCTACACTTTGGTTTCTTTGGCTCCCCCACTCGACTGGCGCAAGCGTACCTTCATGCCATCTTTCAGGCGGTCGTTAGGGTTGGTTATCACGCGCTCGTTACCCGTCAGGCCACTCGTCACTTCAATGGTAGTTCCGTAGTCACGCCCAAGAGTCACCGGCTGGAAACGCACTTTCATGTCAGGGTCGAGAATCACGGTAAGCGGCCCTTGCGGAGTAATCTTGAGGGCATTGGCAGGTAACAGCACGGCATTCTGACCCTGCGGGCGGGCGGCAAATTTCACCTGCGCATACAAACCCGACGGAATAGCCCGGCCCGGATTCGGAATCACCACCTCGGTGAGCAACGTACGGGTGCTGTTGTTCAGGGCCCCGGCCGTGCGGACCACGGTGCCCGTGAGCGTCCGGTTTTTCAGCTCAGGCACCACCACTGTAGCGGGCATACCAATTTGTACCTGCTGGTAGAAGTTCTGCGGCACATCGACAAACACCCGTAGCCGGTCGAGTTGTGCCAGCATATACATAGGCTGTGCGCTCGTGGGCGAAATCAGGTCACCGACTTCCACGGCCCGGCTTGTGATAATACCTGGAAACGGTGCCCGGATTTCCTGCAAGCTACGCAGGGTCTGCAACCGTTTCAGGTTGGCCTCGCTCACCTGCACAGCCGCCTGCCGGTTGTCGATGTCCTGCCGGGCCACAGCACCGGGCAGCGTTACACTTGTTACACGGCTCAGGTTAGACTGAGCCAGTTGCAGGTCGGCGCGGGCGCGGGCAATATCCTGTTCCAGTTCGGGCACATCGAGGGTAGCCAGCAGTTGCCCCTGCCCTACCGTAGCCCCAATATCAACCAGCCGTTTCCGCACAAAACCCTGCGTGCGGGCCCGGATGGGGGTTTCCATAAACGGCCGAATCTGACCGGGCAACGAAAGCCCCGCCGAATCGACACCCTGCCGGAGCGGAATGGCATTGACTACCGGTTCGCGGCTGCGCTCGGCTTCGGCAGCGGCCTGAAGCTCCTGCTGATTACGAATCCGGGGCATCACGCCAACCAGCACAAACAAGGCAATGAGCGCGAGGGGAATAAGCCAGAGTATAAAACGTTTCATGCGTTCGGTCTATAGTTTTTCGACCTCCACAATGGCCACCTTATCGATAGGCCCGTAGAGGTGCGGAAATAATTCGTTGTCCGTAGAGGGTTCGTATTTAAGTTCGGCCGTCAGCTTGTCGGGGTCAACGTGCAGCAACAGCCGGTCGGGTACGTTATGGTAATATCGGTCGAGCACCCCCGCTACCTGATGGTCCTGCGAGAGGTGAATAAAGCCCTCGGTTTCCAGACTATCGGCCCGGTAAACAGCCTCGGTAGCCTGCCGCTGCCAGTCAGGCTGCGTGGTTACGTGGTAAATGAGTGTCGTCATTGGGGTTTATGGTTCGGCGCTTTCCGGGCCAGATAACTAAACACAACCGGTACAAACAGGAGCGTGGTAAACGTAGCCAGCAACAGACCGCCAATGACGGCCCGGCCTAACGGGGCATTTTGCTCGCCCCCTTCGCCCAGCCCGAGCGACATAGGCAGCATCCCGATAATCATGGCAATGGCCGTCATCAGAATCGGGCGCAGGCGCGTGCGGCCCGCTTCGAGGGCGGCTTCGTAGGCATTGCCGCTCACGGCAGGCAGGTGGTCTTTGGCGAAGCTCACCATCAGAATGGAGTTGGCCGTAGCAACCCCCACCGACATAATGGCCCCCATCAACGACGGAATACTAAACGTGGTGTGCGTCAGGAACAGCATCCAGACCATGCCGCAAAGCGCACCAGGCAAGGCCGTAATAATAATGAACGGGTACCGAAACGACTGGAAGTTGACCACCATCAGCAGGTACACCAGCACGGCCGCAAACACAATCCCGATGCCCAACCGGCTGAAAGCACTCTCCATACTTTCGACTTGCCCCCGAATCTGAATCCGGTTGCCGGGTTTGAGCTGGCTTTCGTATTCTTTGGCAATCTTGTTCAGCTCGTTGGCTACCGAGCCCAGATCGGTGCGCTCTACAGACGCGTACACATCGTAGGCCGGCTGGGTATTTACGCGGTTGATGATGACGGGGGTCGATGTTCGTTTCATGGTGGCTACGTTGCTGAGCATCTGCGGCAACACGGCCTGTTCGGTCGAGTTGGAGACCGTGGTCACGCCCGGCGAGAGGGGTGTGCGCATCAGCTTATCGTAACTATCGAGTTTGTACGGCGGGGTTTGTACCACAATCAGGTACGGGAAACCCGTAACGGGGTCGGCCCAGAAGTTAGGCCGAACCTGTCCCGTACCACTGAGCGAAATATTCAGGTTACTGGCTACCCGCTGCTCGGTCAGGCCAAACTGACTCGCCCGTTCGCGGTCAATTTCGAGGTAAAGTTCGGGTGCGTCGAGCAGTTGGTGCAGGTGCACATCAACCGCCCCCGGAATCTGACTCACGCGCTGCACAATTTCCTTGGCAATGCGGAGGTTATTGGCCCGGTCGAAACCGCTCACCTGCACGTCGATGGGCGAGGTCAGGCCGAAGTTCAGAATCTGCCCGACAATATCGGCGGCCAGGAAAAAGTACGTCACTTCGGGCATTTCATCGCGCAGGGTTTCGCGCAGTTGCCGAATGTAGTCATCGGTAGGCCGCGAGCGTTCGTCGGTGAGCGAAATAAGCAGTTCGGCATCAGCCGAGCCGGTGGCCGAGTTGTCGGTAAATACAAAGTTGTAGCGCTCGCCCGTGAGGCCAATATTGCTGATAACCGAGCCTACTTCGGCTTCTGGAATAATGCGCCGGACCACGGCTTCGGTTTCGGCCGCAATCCGTTCGGTTTCCTCTAGTCGCGACCCGGCCGGGGCCCGCAGGTGCAGCTTAATCTGCCCGGCATCGACCTTCGGGAAAAAGTCGCGGCCGATAAACGGCAACATGGCCGCCGTTACGCCCAACACGAGCACGAATACCCCAAAAACGGCTTTACGGTGGTCCAGTGTCCAGGTCAGGGCGCGCATGTACCGGCCTTGAAACCGGTCGAAGCCCCGGTTGAAAGCCTGCAAAAAGCGGCTACCACCGGCACTCTCAGCCCCGTGGCCGTGCTTCTCTCCGCGCAGCATCAGGTCGGCCAGCATGGGTACCAGCGTCCGCGACAGCACGTACGAAGCCAGCATGGCAAACACCACGGCCATTGCCAGCGGCCCGAACAGAAACCGGGCGGGGCCTTCGAGAAACAGGACCGACACAAACACGATACAGATGGTCAGGGTAGCCACAAGCGTCGGGGTCGCAATCTGATGAGCCCCCTCCAGAATAGCCTGCCGCAGCGGTAACCCCAATTCTTCGTTGCGGTGAATATTTTCGATAGTCACCGTCGCATCGTCAACCAGAATCCCGATTGCCAGCGCCAGGCCGCCAAGGGTCATGATGTTAAGGGTTTCGCCCAACAGATACAGAATCGACAGCGACGCCAGAATCGACAACGGAATCGACACGGCCACAATGAGCGTGCTCCGCCAACTGCCCAGAAACAGGAGAATCATGGCCGCTGTGAGCAGGGCTGCAATGAGCCCTTCCACCACTACGCCCTCGATAGACGCCCGCACAAATACCGATTGGTCGAACAGCTCAACCACCCGCAGGCCCGAAGGCGCAGCCGCCCGAACCGTGGGCAGTACCCGGTTGCGCAGCTCGTCTACAATCCGCGTGGTCGATGCATTACCGGTTTTTACGATGCTCATCAATACCCCCCGGCTGCCGTCCTGCTTCACTACGTTGGTTTGCACCGCCGAGCCATCGTGCACGTTGGCAATGTCGCGCATGTGCACGGTTGTGTTACCGACCGCCTTGATGGGAATATCGTTGAGAGTCGAGATAATTTCGGGCTTCGAGTTGAGCCGCACCGCGTATTCGCGTTCGGCCAATCGGAGGTTTCCGCTGGGTAGGGTGAGGTTTTGGGCCGATACCGCGTTGACTACCTCTTCGGGCGTAACACCATGCGCCAGCAGTTGTTCGGGCTCCAGATCAACCACAATCTGTCGGCTTTTTCCGCCAAATGGCTGCGATAGTCGGCTACCCGGCACGGTCGAAATCTGGGGCCGGATTCGGGTAGCGGCATAATCGGTAATCTGGGTTTCGCTCAGGCTATCCGACGACAGACCGAGTTGCAGCACCGGTACGTCGGTAGCGTTGTAACGAACAATGAGCGGGGGCTGAGTGCCGGGCGGCATCCGGACCAGAATCGTCTGCGAAATGGCGGATACCTGCGCCAGGGCCTCCTCAATCTTGACCGTGGGCTGAAAATAAATTTTGATGACTGCTACGCCATTATACGTCTGCGATTCAACCCGCTGAATATCACCTACGTTATTAATAATTGAGGTTTCGGAGAAGTTGGTAATCATCTTCTCCATCTCGTTGGTCGACAGGCCGTTGTACCCCCACAGTACCGACACCACCGGAATATTGATCCGGGGGAAAATATCGGTGGGCATCTGAAGTACCGAAACGCCCCCCATAATGAGAATCAGGAGCGCCATCACGGCAATCGTGTACTTTTTTTCTAACGCTAAGCGGACGATCCACATAGTTACTATGGGTTAGACGAACGCCCTGAAAACGTCGTCTGGTAAATATTGAAACGTGGGTGATGCCGGTAAAAGGCGTTGATCAGAGCCGACTTACTTAGCGAGTCGTCGATAGTACCGCCGGAAGGCTCTGTGGCTGAATAGTGCTGCAAATTAGCCAAATGGTCAATACGGTAGACTATCTGATACAGAGTAAAAATTGTCTTTTTCGAGGAATCTACTGAATACTAGACAAAATGTACAATCAATCGATTGACTTAGCTAATTGAACGCGGATGACACAGATTGGGCAGATGTACACCCATGAGTATATCTGTGAAAATCTGTCCAATCCGTGTCATCCGCGTGCCAATTCTTTCGCACTGAACAAAGGTCCAGTACAGAAAGCCCCCTCCGGTGGCTAAAATATTACCTCCCAATTTGTTAGTGATCAGAGGTAAGGACTTCATCATCAGCCCGCCAGCGTCTGCACCTACCAGAAAATGCGGCCTAAATGAGTAGAAGACTTACCTCCGGGAACATTGAGAAAAGGAATGCAGGTAGTCTTTTTTGCCGCCTGCGGCCGACACACTTTGCCGCCCGCGGCCCGCACTCTTTCACACTTTACACTCTTTATACATGCAATACCGAAGGCTGGGTAAAACAGATATGGACGTTTCGGTGCTGGCGTTTGGAGCTTCTCCACTCGGCGATGTATTCGACACCACCGACGAGGCCGAAGGCATCCGGGCCGTACATACCGCCATCGACCGGGGCGTTAATTTCTTCGACGTAGCCCCTTTTTACGGCGATACCCTCGCCGAAACACGACTGGGGAAGGCCCTCCAAACCAAACGCTCGTCTATTTTTCTGGCAACCAAATGCTGCCGCTACGCCAACGGCCATTTCGATTTTTCGTACAACCGCGTATTGTCGAGCATCGACGAGTCGCTGGCCCGGCTGAAAACCGATTACGTCGACCTGTTGCAGGTACACGACATTGAATTTGGCGACCGTGAGCAGGTTCTGAACGAAGCCATTCCGGCCGCACTCAAAGCCAAAGAAATGGGCAAGGCCCGGTTCGTGGGGTTCTCGGGCTTGCCTGTGCGCTACCTCGCCCAAATTGCCCGGCAAGTTGAGGTCGACACCGTACTCTCGTGGGGGCACTACACCCTGCTCGACGATGAGATTAACGACGAACTGGTGCCGCTGTCGCAGGAAAAAGGGTTTGGCTTGCTCAATGCCGCCCCGCTTATGCAGCGTATTTTGTCGGAAGCTACCGTACCAGCCTGGCAGAACTCGCCCCAACCCGTCAAAGACCTGCAACCCCAGCTCATCAGGCTCTGCCGCGACTACGGCGTGTCATTGAGCGATGTGGCCCTGCGATTCGCCATTGACCACCCGGTAATTGCCACCACCATTGTGGGCATGTCGGAGCAACGACAGGTAGAGCAAAACGTGGCGGTTCTCGACTTTACCATCCCCGACGGCCTGCTCGACGCGATTCACGCGCTGGTGGCTCCCGTCAAAAACTGGATGTGGTTTGAAGGTCGTCCCGAAAATAATATCCCTAAACCGACCCAATAGCATGACTAAAATGAAAGCCTTAGTGCTCACCGAGCCGGGCCAAACCCAGATTTGGGAAATCGACAAACCCGCCCCTGCCGAGGGCGAAGTGCTTCTGCGGGTTAGCTGGGTGGGCTTCTGCGGGGGCGACCTCAACGGGTTCCGGGGTTTGTTTGAGTTGCAGGAATACCCGAACGTACTGGGCCACGAGGTCGGCGCTACCGTGGTCGAAACAGGGCCAAGTGTACCGGATACCTGGCAGCCCGGTATGCGCGTCACTGTAAATCCGTACCAACATTGTGGCACCTGTCTGTCGTGTCGGAAAGGCCGCACCAACGCCTGTCAGGACAACAAAACGATGGGTGTACGTCGGGCCGGTGCCATGACCCCCTATATTGTCGTCCCCTGGCAAAAACTCCATACGTCCGACAAACTCTCTCTGAAGCAACTGGCTCTGGTAGAGCCGCTTACCGTCGGGTTCCATGCCGCCGAGCGGGGGCGGGTGGCCGCTACCGATACCGTGGCTGTGATTGGCTGCGGCATTGTGGGCATGGGCGCTTTGGCCGCGTCGGCTTACCGGGGCGCTCAGGTGATTGCCGTTGATATTGACGATAGCAAACTGGCTATTGCCCGCAAAGCCGGGGCTACGCATACGATCAACTCGGCCCAGGTCGATTTGCACGAGGCACTCTCGGCCATTACCCACGGCGATGGCCCCGATGTGATTATCGAGGCCGTTGGCAACCCGGTTACCTACCGGGCTGCGGTGGATGAGGTGGCTTACACAGGCCGGGTGGTATATATCGGTTACGCCAAAAAACCGGTTGATTATCAGACCGGGACGTTTGTCAGGAAAGAGATTGAGATTCTGGGTTCGCGCAACTGTCTGGGCGAATTTCCGGAGGTGATTGCGTATCTGGAATCGGGGCGGTTTCCGGTGCAAGACGTCATCAGCCGGACGGTTTCGCTCGACGAAGCCGGGGCGGCCCTCGCCGAATGGTCAGCTAATCCCGGCCCCATCACAAAAATTATGGTTGGACTTGACGCCTGAGCCCTTATGTATTCTTGCATAACTATTGCCCTGGTCCCGGCTATTCAGGCGGGACCCTGGATTTACTGGCAAGACCTCCAAAGCGGTATGGAAAAAGCGGCCGCGCTCGGCTTCGATGCCGTCGAACTCTTCACCGAATCGGCCGAGGCTGTTCAGACCACTACGCTCCGGCAACTCATGGCCGATACCGGTCTGCGGATTGGGGCAGTCGGCACGGGGGCTGGCAAAGTACTGCACGGGCTCACCCTCACCGACCCGAACCCCGACGTGCGGGTGCAGGCCGTGGCCTTTATTCGCGATATGATTGATTTTGGGGCCTCGGTACAGGCTCCGGCCATTATCGGCTCCATGCAGGGTAATGCAGGGGCGGGAGTGACGCACACACAGGCGCTGGCGTGGCTGGCCGAGGGGCTCGAAACCCTGGGGAGTCATGCCGAAAGCCGGGGCGTCACGCTCATTTACGAGCCGCTGAACCGCTACGAAACGAACCTCATCAACCGACTTGCCGATGGGGTGCAATTCCTCGAATCGCTCCGTACCCGCAACGTGCGGCTGCTGGCCGATTTATTTCACATGAATATCGAGGAGGCTTCCTTACCCGACAGTATCCGGCAGGCCGGGGCGTGGATTGGTCACGTACATTTTGCCGATAGCAACCGGCGGCCCATCGGTGGCGGACACACGGCCATGCCCGACATTGTGCAGGCCCTCCGCGACATCGGTTACGCGCAGTGTGTATCAGCCGAAGCGTTTCCGTGGCCCGACCCCGACACAGCCGCCCGCCAAACTATCGACTCATACCGGCGGTATTTTGGGTAACGGGATAATGGTTTATTAGACTTCTCTACAGGTGTCGGACAAGTTTGCCAACCATCCTTTTAACCCCCCCCCGGCCCCCTCCTTGAACTAAGGAGGGGGAGCAGAAAAGGGGCTTTCATTGGCTCCCCCTCCTTAGTTCAAGGAGGGGGCTGGGGGGTGGTTGAAGGCGGGAAACCGGCAATGGATGGTTGGTCGGCACAAACTTGTCCGACACCCCTTCTCTACAGAATGGTAGAAAGTCTAATGTCTGAAGTCCGAATGTCCAGCACTATAAACCACAAACAACAAACCCCAATTCAAACCTATGCAACGTTTCTGTTTAGCCCTCGACCTTGTTGACGATGCCGACCTGATTGCCGAGTACGAACGCTGGCACAGCCCCGGCGCAGGTTGGCCCGAAGTCCGGCAGAACGACCTCAACGCGGGTATTCTCGACCTGCAAATCTACCGTACCGGCACCCGGATGTTTATGATTCTGGAAACCGACGACGAGTTCACGTTTGAAAAGAAGCGGGCCCTCGACGCGCAGGAACCCAAAGTAGCCGCCTGGGAAGAACTGATGTGGAAATTTCAGAAGCCCGTACCCAACGCCAAACCGGGCGAGAAATGGGTACTGATGGACAAGATTTTTCAGTTTGAGAAGTAAGGCCGTTTGAATGAGGGGATAAGATAAAAGAGGCCTTTTCATCATCCCGGCGGTAAGACCGGGCCGCCGGGATGAAAAAGCCAACATTCGATCTGACACTGCTTATCCAAACCGGCAAGCACCTCGCAGCTATACCTAAATGGTCCCTTTGCGGGCTTCGTCAAGGTCGGTTTCTGTCAAAATACCCATCTGACCGAGGGTTGTCAGTACCTCAATGGTTTCGGCCCGTTCGTCGGGCGTGTGGGTATCGGCTTCATTATCGGTGTACACCACCTGCTCAATGGCCTCCCGCAGTTGGGTAACGTTTTCGAGCGCAAACACGCCGTCGTGCCGGTTGGCTCTCGGTTTTTCGGTATCGGGTTGGAGGCTCCCCGGTCCATTCAATTCGTTCATAGTCAGTTAGAGTAGTTACCCCTATAACCCATTTGAGCGGGCATAAGTTACCCTATCCGCAACCATTGTGAACAGCCCGTGCCCCCATCACGCCCAATCCGCTAATTCACAAACGCTTACTCAGCCCTGCCCGCCATTTGCCAACCGGGCAACGGCCCCATTTAGCTTGAGCCACGCACAATAAGCCGGGTGGGCAACACCACCGTTTGCACCTCGGCAACCGGATTGGTGGCTTGTAACTGCGCGAGCAGACAGGCTGCTGCTTGCCGGCCAATTTCATCAACGGGCTGCGCCACCGTTGTGAGCCCCGGTTCAATGAGGGCCGAAATCGGGTCATCGCTAAATCCCACCACGGCTACATCCTGCGGAATCCGAAGGCCCCGTGCTTTAATCACCTGAATAGCTTCGATGGCCGTGGGGTCGTTGATGGTAAATAGGGCGTCGGGCGGTTCGGGCAGACTGAGCAGATGGTTGACGTAAATATTGGCTTTTTCGAGGGTTAAATCGTACGAGATAATTAACGACGGATCGACCGGCACCTCGTAATGGCGCAGGGCGTCCAGATATCCATTCTGGCGGCTGCGGCTGTTGGGCAGCGAGTCGGGGCCGGAGAGGTGCGCAATGCGTCGGCGGCCGGTCTGCACCAGATGCTCCACTGCCTGATACGCCCCCGTGTAATCGTCGACCACCACTTTCGACACCTCGTCGCTCTCCCAAACCCGGTTGAAAAACACCACCGGAATGCTCTTGCGGGTAAAGGTGCGAAAATGGTCGAAGTTGCGGGTCTCTTTCGTGTGCGACACAATCAGCCCATCAACCCGGCTCGCAAACAACGACCTGGCGTTGGTCACCTCAATTTCGTACGACTCATTGGAGTGGCAAATCACCACGTTATACCCCGCTTTGGCCAGTTCTTCCTGCGCCCCGATAATCACTTTCGGGAAAAAGAAGCTGATAAACTCCGGCACCATAATCCCGATGGTGCGGGTCTGATTGGTGAGCAGCGAGATAGCCAGTTGGTTGCGCTGATAATCGAGTTTTTCGGCCAGCTCAAGCACCCGCTGCCGGGTTTTCTCATTCACATTCGGATGGGCCGTGAGCGCCCGCGATACCGTCGATTTGGAGATACCGAGTTGGCGGGCAATGTCGATGATAGTTGGCTGGTGCATTTTGGATTATTCCGAAATAATAAACAGTTCAAGCGGGGAAGTTACTCCAAACAGGCCTCATTTTTGGGAACATTCCCAACCGGTTTTGGGAACATTCCCAAACAAATAATCAAATTTTTTCTTGGCATCGGTCAGCAACGGGGGTAAATTAATAAAAGAGCCGCGCAGAATCATTTGCAAATTACTGATATACAAGCGGTTACTCTAAACCCACAATACCCTATGAAAAACAGTAACAAACCCCCTAAAAATTGAATTTTTCCTATCCCACATGAGTATGACAAAGATTGTACAACGTGTAGCAGCAACCCTGCTACTGGTTATGATGACAGCACAACTGCTGCTGGCACAGAACCGCTCAGTTAGTGGGCGGGTATCCGACGATTCGGGCGATCCGCTGCCCGGCGTCAACGTAGTGGTGAAAGGTACCCAACAGGGTGCAACCACCAATGCCGACGGCCGTTACACCCTGTCGATTCCGGCTGGCAACGTGAGCCTGACCTTCTCGTATATTGGGTACGTAACGCAGGAAATTCCGGTAGGCAATCAATCGAGCCTCAACGTGACGCTCAAAGCCGACGACCGGTCGCTCTCGGAAGTAGTGGTGGTGGGCTATGGTACCCAGCGCAAGATCGAAACAACCGGCTCTATTGCGTCGGTGAAATCGGCCGAGCTGATACAAACCCCGGTGGCCAACGTAGCCCAGGGCTTGCAGGCCCGCGTGGCCGGGGTGCAGGTAAACCAGAACACGGGCGCACCGGGCGGTAACATCAGCGTCCGGATTCGGGGCACCAACTCCATCAACGGCAACTCCGAGCCGCTCTACGTAGTGGACGGAATTCAGATTTCGAACGGTGGAGGCATCAACGAAGTAAGCCCTCTCTCAACCATTAACCCCAATGATATTGAGTCGGTTGAGATTCTGAAAGACGCATCGGCGTCGGCTATTTACGGGTCGCGGGCGGCCAATGGCGTAGTGCTCATCACAACCAAGCGGGGCCGCACCGGCGCTACCCGCGTTACGCTCGACAGCTATTACGGGGTGCAAAACGCAGCCAAACAGCTGCCGGTACTCAACGCATCCGAGTTTGCACAGCTCGAAAACGAGGTGTTCCGCAACAACTACTACCCCAACCCGTCGTCGTTGGGCGAAGGCATCAACTGGCAGGACGTTATTTTCCGCGAAGCGCCCATTCAGAACCATCAGCTCTCGGTGAATGGCGGGAACGACAAAACCCAGATTGCCCTGTCGGCCAACTACTTCGACCAGAAAGGAATCATTGTCAACTCCGATTTCAAGCGGTATTCGTTCCGGCTCAACGTTGACCACCGCATTAGCGAGCGCGTCAAGATCGGAACGAGTATTCTGGGCAGCTACGCAGTCAACAACGGCATCACAACGGGGTCTACCACCATCGGCGACGGAGCCGTGGTGACGGGCTCAATTCTGGGCGCGGCCATTGGTGCACCGCCCACCCTGCTCCCCTACCGTCCCGACGGCTCCCTGTTTCCGTTTGGAGAGCAGGCCAACGGGCAGTACCGCGAGGTAACCAACCCGCTATCATTCGCCAACGTTCTGAATCGCAACGACATCCGGCGCACGCTGGCCAATGTCTATGCTGATTTCAATCTCGTGAAAGGGCTTACGTACCGGGCGTCATTCAACGTGGATATGCAAAGCCGGTTGCAGGACAATTACTCACCCCGCTCCAACGTAGCCCTCGCTGACCTGAACGACAACTCTGGTTCGGGCTCCAAAACCAACGTCAATAACCTGGCCCTGCTGCATGAGAGTATTCTGACCTACAACACGATGTTTGGCACCAACCACTCGCTCAAAGCCACGGCAGTATATGCCACGCAGGTCGAAAATGCCAATGCCAACAGCATCAGTGCCACGGGTTTCCCCAACGATGCCACCCAAAACGAGGCCCTGCAACTGGCCCTCAACCGCACGGTAAACAGCAGCCGCAGCAGCCAACGGCTCGACTCGTATCTGGCGCGGGTGAACTACGGTTTCCGGGACAAATACTTTCTGGACCTGACGGCCCGCGTGGATGGGTCGAGTAAGTTCGGGGCGAACCACAAGTACGGCTTGTTTCCGGCTATTTCAGCGGCCTGGCGCATCATCGAAGAACCCTTCCTCAAAAATGTTTCGTGGCTCTCTGACCTGAAACTGCGGGCCAGCTATGGCATCACGGGGAATGCCGCCGGTCTGAACCCCTACCAGTCGCTGGCTACGGTTTCGGCTTCGGGTAGCGATTACAACATCAACCACGCGTACATAACGGGCATCAACCCCTCAGGCATTGCCAACCCCGACCTCCGCTGGGAGCGGTCGGCACAGTCGGATATTGGTCTGGACATTGGCCTGCTCAACAACCGGTTCAGCATTGTGGTGGATGTGTACCAGAAAACCACCCGCGACCTGCTCTACGTGAAGGCCCTGCCCCTCAGCTCAGGGTACGGCACCATCACGGGCAATTTTGCCTCGTTGCAGAACCGGGGGATTGAGTTTGCCGTTAACGCCCGGCTGCTCGATGGGCCGCTCAAGTGGAGCGTATCGGGCAACATGACCGTGAACCGCAACAAGGTACTCGACCTCGACGGTGGCACCACCAAAGAGCGGTTTATCACGGCTTACTCGCTCCTTCAGGTAGGCAGCCCACTGGGTATTTTCAAAACCTACGTGTTCGACGGGGTGAACCAGACCGGCGAAACAATTTTGCCCGGTTACGACGGCCGCGTGGGGGGCCACAAAGTCCGCGACCTCAACGGCGACAACACCATCACGGCTGCCGATCAGACCATCACGGGTAACCCGAACCCCAATTTCATCTACGGTTTCTCGACCAACCTGTCGTTTAAGCGCTTCGATTTCAGCGCGTTTCTGGCTGGTTCGCAGGGCAACGACATTTACAACGCCAGCCGTTTGTCGTTCGAAATGCCGCTGGGTCAGCGCAACCAGTTTAAAGGAGTGGTTAACCGGTGGTCGGCTACCAACCCGAACAACCAGTACGTGAGCGGGTTTCAGGGCGGCCGGTTGCCTATCTCCAACTACGTGATGGAAGATGGGTCGTACCTGCGGTGCAAAAACATTACCCTCGGCTACACACTGCCCACCATCAAGGGTTTCCAGAACATTCGGGTGTATGCCAGTGCCAACAACCTGTTTACGGTGACCAACTACAGCGGTTTCGACCCGGAAGTGAACACCTATGCGGGCTCGAACACCGCCATTGGTATCGACAATCTCGTGTATCCGCAGGCGAAATCGTTCCTCGGGGGCATTCAGGTAACCTTTTAGCTTATTGAGTGAATGAGCGATTGCGTGAATAAGTGAAAATCGGAGCAGGTACGAGGCCATCTCTACCCACACTCATTCACACACGCACTCGCTCGTTCACGCTTCCGCTCTTTCACTCTTTACAATGAAAAAGAAACTCATATACCTGCTTCCGCTGCTTGCCCTGACAGGCTGCGAGCTGGAAGAAACCATTTACTCGTCGATTTACACGGAGGCCTTTTACAAAACGGCCGCCGACGCCGAAAAAGGGCTCATCGCAGCTTACGACCCCCTCGGCGATATGTACGGCGGCCCGGCGGCAACGCTCGTGCCCGACTTCAGCGACGACCAGACCTACCCGCGTGGGGTGGTGGGCCGGAACACACTCACCCTGTTTACCTACGACGTAAACTACACGGTACAGAAAAGCAACTCGCGCACCAACGAGTCGCCCCAGCAGATCTGGGCGTCGGGGTACGACGGTATCGAAAAAGCCAACTGGATTATTGCCAAGGTGCCCGACGCCGTTATGTCCGAAACCCGCAAAAAGCAGATTATCGGCGAAGCGTATTTTCTGCGGGCCTACTACCTGTGGACACTGACCAAAAATTTTGGCGATGTACCCATCAAGACCACGCCCAGCTACTCGGAAGCCGACGCGGTTGTGGGCAAAAGCCCCAAAGCCGAGGTGTACAAGCAGATTTACAGCGACCTCGACATGGCCTTTGCCGCCGGTTTGCCCTCGTACCCGGCCGTTGACAAGGGCCGTCCGAGCAAAGAAGTAGTCAATGCCCTGTACGCCAAAGCCGCGCTTTACAACGAAGACTGGGCCAAAGCCCTCGAAAAAGCACAGGCCGTAATCACGTCGGGCAAATACTCGCTCATGCCTGATGTGCGCAATGTGTACCGCTACGATGTAGAAGATGCCGCCCGGGTTGAGAACATGTGGGCCTACGAGGTGGACCCGTTTTCGCCGGGCCGCTCGCACCAGATGACCGGCCTGTGTGGCCCTCCGGGTAGCGCCGGTCCCGAATACGGCCGTACTACCTTTGGGTCGATGTTTGCGTACATGTCGTTTTTCCGCAGCTTCAACCCCCTCGACAAGCGTCGGCAGTTGCTCGACACCAACTATGTCGACAAAGCCGGGAAGGTAGTACCGCAGCGGAGCGTAACGCCCATCACGACCGACGGGGTGCTCATCAAGAAATATCAGGACCCGGTCTCGACGGTGAATATTATCCCGAATATTCCGATTCTGCGCCTTCCCGACATGTACCTGATTGCAGCCGAAGCCGAGGCCCGGCTCAACGGAGCTACAGCAACCGCCTATGCCAACATCAACGTCGTGCGCAAGCGGGCGGGCCTGCCCGACCTGGCTGCGGGCCTGAGCAAAGATGCCTTTATTGAGGCTGTCTTGCAGGAGCGGGCGTGGGAGTTCTTCGCCGAGGGTGACCGTTGGTACGATCTCACCCGCACGGGTAAGTTCCTGACGGTAATTCCGAAGGCCGTCAACAGTGTGTACCCGACCCGGAACGTACAGGCCAAACACAAGTACTTCCCGATTCCGCAGGATGAACTGAACGCCAACCCGAAACTCGAACAGAACCCAGACTGGAAATAAATGAGTGAATGAGTGATTGAGCGAATGAGTGAATTATAAACCCAATCTCAGTACTGGACATTAGCTGTTGGACATTAGACATTAGACCTCCCCCTACAGAATGGTAGTACGTCTAACGTCTAATATCTGAAGTCCGAATGTCCAGTACTGAAAAACCCAATCGCTCAATCACTCATTCACTCAATCACTCATTAATTCGCTCAATATGCAAAACGCTGGCAACTGGATTGGCTTCTGGATGGCCCTGCTACTCGGGCTGACCGGTATTTCGGAGGGTAAACCCATGCCCGCGCCGAAAACCGAGTCGGTGCGGTCGTACACCATCACCGAAAACGACACCACTGTCTACGTACTGCACCTGTCTCTCGACGGGGCTGGGCAACCCGCTTACTTTTATCGGAATGTGTTTACACCGGTTTGCCTCACGGGCGAGTGCAAACCGGTGTATATCAACTTTTACTGGGATTTGCTGGGTAACTACACCCGATTCGATTTTCCGCCCGGCGAGGAGCTCACCAAAATGGATCACAAGCCGTTTAAGCCCGAGGACTACGAGAAATTGCAGACCATTCTGGCCAACACCAACTCGCTGTTCAGGCAGGTAGCCATGGACGACCTGGTTGGTAAAGGCACCGAAAATCTGGCCGACTCGGTGGATGCCAAAGCCGGGGCTACCCTCAAAACGGTCAAAAACGAGGTTATTGAAGGGGCCGTGTACACCTGCTACACGCTCTGGCATATTGCCCACGGGAAGGTGGTGAATGAAATGCAGCGAATCACCGAATCGTACCGGAGCGAGGCCCTGCTCCACCGGTTTATGACGAGCACAAACCACCACTACCAGTACTGGGCGCTGGACCGGGTGCTGGGACCGGGCGGGCAGGTACCGCCAACGTTTGCGGCCGATGTTCAGGGGCTGATTCGCGGCAAAAACGTGTTTACGGCCCGCTACGCCCTCCAAAAAGTAGCCCCCGATTTCTGGAATACCCCTGAGCGCCAACGCTGGCTCTGGGACACCTACCTGAAAGCCGGGTACACCCTGCAACTGGCTATTCTGAAAAAACTAACCACCACCCGGCTTCTGCCCACCCTGACCGAACCAATGGCCGGGCACCTGCCCAATGCCAACCCCGAACAATTTACGTTACTGCTTAACCTACTGGCTGCGCAACCCGCCCTGTCCGAAAAAACCCAGTTGGCCATGGCCGGGCAATTGAGCGGCTCCAACCCGGACTATACCGCCCGGATTTACCAGCTACTAACGAGCCAACGACCCAAAAATCGGGCCGTACAGGCTCAGATGGCCCGTTTCCAGTCCAAACCTGTTCAACCCCAACACTAACATGAAAACTACAATCCGCCTAATTGTCCTCTTGCTGCTTGCCCTGCGGGTAGGCGCACAGGACCACGTTTTTATCGAGACCGAATCGTTTGAAAACAAAGGTGGCTGGGTCATCGACCAACAGTCGTTTGTGGTCATCGGCTCGTCGTACCTGATGGCGCACGGCATGGGTCGGCCCGTAAAAGATGCCACCACCACCGTGCGGTTTCCGAAAAAAGGCAAGTATCAGATTTGGGTACGCACCAAAGACTGGGCACCGTTTCCGAAAGGGCCGGGTAAGTTTCAGGTCGCCTTGAACGGCAAGCCCCTAAACACCGTGTTTGGCGAAAGCGGCTCCGATACCTGGAAATGGTACTACGGGGGCGAAACCGACATTCAGAGCGAGCAGGTAACGATGGCCCTGCACGACCTGACGGGTTTCAACGGCCGCTGCGACGCTATTCTGTTTACCAACGCACCCAAATTCACCCCACCCGACGGAGCCGAAGCCCTGACCGCTTTTCGGAACAAACAACTGAACCTGACGGGCAAAACAGCCGATGCCGGTCAGTTTGACCTCGTGGTTGTAGGCGGGGGTATTGCAGGCACCTGCGCGGCTATTTCGGCGGCTCGGTTGGGCCTGAAAGTAGCTCTGATTCAGGACCGGCCCGTGCTGGGTGGTAACAACAGCTCCGAAATTCGGGTGCACCTCCGGGGCGATGTTGACAAAAACCACTACCCTAAACTGGGCCGGATTGTCCGCGAAATGGACAATGGCGACCCCGGCAACGGCCACCCCGAAGGCAAAGAATACGGCGATGAGCGCAAAATTGCCATTGTTAAAGGCGAGCGCAACATCACGCTTTTCCTGAACACCCACGTTCATAAAGTTGAAAAAGAAGGCGACCGGATTGTGGCCGTGGTAGGCCGCGATATTGCCACCAATGCCGAAACCCGGTTCCGGGGCACATACTTCTCCGACTGCACTGGCGATGGCACCGTGGGGCATCTGGCCGGGGCACAATACCGGTTTGGCCGCGAGAGCAAGGCCGAAACAGGCGAGTCGCTGGCATCCGAAAAAGCCGACGATTTCACCCTCGGCACTTCTAATTTATGGGCCTCGCTCGAACGCGACACCGTGTCGTCGTTTCCCGAAACGCCCTGGGCCATTCAGTTTTCAGACGAATACCACATCGACGAAGCCCGCGCCGACTGGCAGTGGGAAACCGGCTTTGGTAATTTCAACACCATTACCGACGCCGAAAAAATCCGTGACCACAACCTGCGGGCCATTTTTGGCAACTGGTCGTACCTGAAAAACAACAAAACGGCCAAATACGGCAAGCGCGAGCTGGCCTGGGTGGCTTACATCGGTGGCAAGCGGGAGTCGCGCCGGCTCATTGGCGACCATATTCTGAACCAGATGGATATTCAGGAAGGCAAGCAGCACCCCGACGGCACCGTAACGGCCACCTGGACCATCGACCTGCATTTTCCCGACGAGCGCAACAAGAAGTATTTCGAGGGGCAGGAATTTTTTGCGGGCACCAAGCACATAAAAGTGGCTCCGTACACCATTCCGTACCGCTGCCTGTACTCCAAAAACATCAGTAACCTGTTTATGGCCGGCCGCAACATCAGCACTACCCACGTGGCCTTCGGGAGCACCCGTGTGATGCGTACCTGCGGCATGATGGGCGAAGTGGTAGGCATGGCGGCTTACCTGAGCAAAAAACACAACACCACGCCGAGAGGGGTGTACCAAACGCACCTATCTGAACTGATGGCGATTATCAAAGATGAACCAACGGCCTCCATTAAACCCTAAACGGGCCGTCATGGGTCTCCTGCCTCTGCTGTTCTGGTTCGGCACGGGGCAGGAGAGCCCGTTGGTCAGTCTGGAAGGCGAAGCGCAGGGCACTACGTACCACATCAAATACCGCGGCGACCGGCAGCGTAACCTCAAACCAGCCGTCGATTCGTTGCTGGCCGACATTGACCGGTGCCTCTCGCTTTACCGGCCCGACTCCGAGCTGTCGGTGTTTAACCGGGGGCACGAACACCGGTTTCGGTCCGAACACTTCTATCAGGTTTTGCAGAAAGCCGCCGAGGTGTTTCGGGAAACAAACGGAGCGTTCGACCCTACGGTGATGCCCTTGGTTGAAGCCTACGGTTTCGGGGCTAAGAATGTGGCCCGGACGGGCGCGGTCGATGTGGACTCGCTGCGAAAACTGGTTGGTTTCGGGCAGATTCAGTTCGACACCCGTGGTATTCGAAAGCCGAGCCCGGCCGTGCGGCTTGACCTCAACGGCATTGCGCAGGGGTACTCAGTAGACCGGGTAGCCCTCTTGCTTGAGCAACAGGGTATCAGGCAGTACCTGGTCGAGATTGGGGGCGAAATCCGCACGAAAGGGCCCAAAACCGGCTCGCAGCCGTGGACCGTGGGCCTTGAAAACCCCTTGCAACCCGACCGGCTGCATACCACGCTCAAACTGACCGACCGGGCCATGACCACCGCGGCTCACTACCGCAATCAGTACACGGTTAATGGGCAGGTGTTCAGCCACATTATCAACCCCAAAACGGGCATGATGGAAGCAGGCGACTTACTCAGTGTGACGGTGTTTGCCCCCGACGCCATTACGGCCGACGCCTACGACACCGCTTTTCTGGTGATGGGCCTGACCGAAACAAAGCGGTTTCTGACCCGCCACCCCGAACTCGACGCGTACCTTTTGTTTACCGGGCCGGATGGCCAACTAAAGTCATTTGCCACCAAAGGCATCAGTAGTTTATGAGACATCGAACGATTCTTTTCTTTTCCGCCCTTACGCTCCTAACCCATGCCGGGTCGGCACAGGCTCCGGCCACCCAACTCGCCAACGAACGGGTACGTATTAGCTGGACCAAAACAAGCCGGGGTTACGAGATCAATGGGGTTGGGGTGCGGCAAGGTGGTCGCTGGCAATCATTGGGCACACCATCGGGCGAAAACACCCTGCTCTACGCAGCCGACAAACCATCCGACAAACCGTCTGAAACGTTCAAGAGCCTCACGGGCGAAGAGTTTCCGGGGCCCAAATACCATTATCAGGCCGTGCAATGGGCCGAAAGCACCAATCCTGTCTCGCTCAACACGGCCGGGCAAGCCATCTACTTTTTTCCGACCGAAGCCCGCAAAACCGGCCCTAATAGTCTGACGTTCCGGCAGGACACCAAAGCGGCCACCATCACAACGGAGTGGACCCTCGACCCGAAGTTCCCAACCGATGTGGTGGTGAAACAAACCCTCACAGCCAAACAGAACGGCTTTTTCTCGCTGGCCACGCCCAGCCTGGCTACCGTGGCTGAGTCGCAGATGAGCTGGGCCACGGTGCCGGGCTATTTTCAAGGCAATAAACTCCAGCCTAACTTCGCACTGGCCTACGCCTACGGGCACGGCATCCCGAACCGCCCGGTGGTGTACCGCGAACGATGCGCCACCACGCTCTCGCCCATGGTAAGCACCCGTAACGGCCTTACCCTGTCGGTAGTTCCTGAACCGGGCCTCGCCCGCGACCCCTGGGCCGTGGATAAAATCACGCAGATCGACTGGCACATCGGGCTGTCGCACATGAACCGCAAAGCCCAGCTTTCGCCTACACTCTACTACCCCGTGCTGGGCGAACCCAAGTCGGCCCTTCAGCCGGGCCAAACCCTCAGCTACACGTTCCGGTACAGCCTTACCGACGGCGACTGGTTCAAGGCTCTCAATCATGCCGTGTACGACATTTACCGGTTCAATGAGTCGGTGGCGATTCGGGAGAGCAAACAGTCGCTCATGGACCGGATTCAGCAAATGCACCACTACCTCACCGACCCCAAAACGTCGCTCTGGAACGTGGAAGAGTACAACGGTCGCAAAATCGGAGCGCAGTCGTACCTCGGTGGCGTGGTTGGCTCCGACCGCGACGCTATGAAAAACTCCGACTACGGCGCCATGTGGATGCTCGCTACGGCAACCGGCGACTCCCTCCTGACCCGCAATGTGCTACCCTATGCCCAGAACTTCAAGCTGGCACAACAACAGACAAGCGACGGTTTTTTCAAGGGCGCAGCCGCCGGACAGTATTATCTGGCCAAGAAAAAGAAGTTTGTGGAAGAATGGGGCGAAGTGGTTGAACCCATCGCCCTGACGTATTACATCATGCTCGATCTGGGCAATATGCTTCTGTTCAACCCGACCGACGCCGAGCTTAAAAACCGGCTCCGGCTCGGGGCCGACCGGCTTCTGAGCTGGCAAAAACCAAACGGTAGCTGGGCCGTGGCCTACGACCGGGCTACCGAAGCCGAAACGTTCCGGGATGTGCAGGATGTACGGCCCACCTTTTACGGTCTGATGGTGGCCTACCGGCTGCTCAAAGACCCCAAATACCTCGCCGGGGCCCGCAAAGGAGCCGACTGGATCATCAAAAACGCGGTTGAAACGGGCAGTTACCTCGGCGTGTGTGGCGATGCCCGCTACGCGCCCGACTTTGCCACCGGCCAAACCGCACAGGCGTTTCTGGACCTCTACGATTTCACCCGCGACGAACGCTACAAGCAGGCCGCCATCACGGCTGCCAAGGTATACACCACCTCCATTTACACTCACCCCATTGCGAGCCATCAGCCCAAGCGAGTCAACGGCGTTCAACGTGAGGACTGGGAGATCAGCCAAACCGGCCTCAGCTTCGAACACGGCGGTATTTTTGGGTCGGCCACGCGCCACGGCCCTATTCAACTGGCGAGCCACTCAGGTCTGTTTATTCGGATGTACGGCCTCACCAAAGAGCCTATTTTTGCCGATATGGCGCGGGCAGGGGCCGTTGGCCGTCATGCCTTTGTGGATGCCAAAACGAGCGTAGCCTCGTACTACTGGCAGGCCATGAACCGGGGAGCCGGGCCGTACCCGCACCATGCGTGGTGGCAGATTGGCTGGCTCACCGATTACCTGATGGCCGAAGCGGAGCTGCGCTCAGACGGGAAGGTGAGCTTCCCGCGCGGGTTTGTGACGCCCAAAGTGGGGCCGCATCAGACCTACGGTTTTGCACCGGGTACGGTCAACGGGCAGAAAGCCAATCTCATTATCAACGAGAACCTGGTGAAACTCGACAACCCGGCCGTGGAGCATATTCTGGCCAAGGCCGTGCAGGGCAATCAAACATTTGTCATTCTGATGAACATGCACGCCAGGCCAGCCGAGGTAAAGCTAACCCTGGCCGGAAAGCCGCCCGTTTCGAAGCAGCTACCGGCTTACGGCCTCGACATCGTCACCCTCGACCAATAATCTACCAACCCATCCAACCGACCCGGTACACCGGAGCGAAATACACGACCCACGGGCCGGCGCTCCGGTTTCACTCTTTACAACCTGCACTCTTTGCCCTACGCGGCCCGACCGAACGCGGCTCGACCGCCCGCGGCCCGCACTCTTTCATCATTTATGAGCCTGACTATAGACACGCTGGTGATCCTCATTTTTTCGGCCTTTGTGCTGGGAATCGGGATGCTTTTTGTCCGCACGGGGCGCAACCTTAAATCGTTTTTTGCCGGGGGTGAAGCCGTCCCCTGGTTCATCGGTGGGTTGTCGCTGTTCATGAGTTTTTTCTCGGCGGGCACGTTTGTTGCCTGGGGTAGCATTGCCTACAAATACGGTTGGGTGGCCATCACCATTCAGTGGACCATGTGCATTGGTGCGCTGGTTACGGGGTTGTATCTGGCCCCACGCTGGAAAGCAACCGGCGCCCTTACAGCGGCCGAATTTATCCGCCAACGGCTCGGACTGACGGTGCAGAAAGCCTACATTTTCATTTTCACCCTGGTGAGCGTATTCATCAAAGGGTCGGTGCTGTACCCCGTGGCCAAACTGGTGAGCACCTCGCTCAACCTGCCTCTGGTGCCCTGTACCATCGGGCTGGGTATTTTCATGATTGCTTACACGGCCGTGGGCGGGCTCTGGGCCGTAATGGTCACGGATATTCTGCAATTCGTGGTGCTGTCAGCGGCAGTGTTCATTCTGTTACCGCTTTCGTTCGACCGGGTGGGTGGGTTCGATGCCTTTACCAACAAGGTGCCCGACGATTTTTTTAACCTCCTCAACGGCGAATACACCTTTGGTTTTGTGCTGGCGTTTGTGTTTTACCACATCGCCTACATCGGCGGCAACTGGACGTTTGTGCAACGATACACGAGTGTCGACAGCCCCAAATCGTCGCGCAAGGTGGCGTTTCTGTTTGCCGGCCTGTATCTGGTCAGCCCGATTATCTGGATGCTGCCCCCCATGATTTACAAGGCCATTGACCCCTCACTCACGGGCCTCGATACCGAAAACGCCTACCTCAAAATCTGTCAGTTGGTATTGCCACCCGGTTTGCTGGGGCTCATGCTCACGGGTATGTACTTTTCCACGTCGGCCTCGGCCAACACGGCCCTCAACGTGGTATCGGCCGTGTTTACGAACGACATTTACAAGGGGCTGATTAACCCCGGAGCATCCGACAAACAACTGATTCGGGTAGCGCGGGGATCGTCGTGGTTTTTCGGGCTGGGCATGATCGGCATTGCCCTACTGGTGCCGGCCGCCGGGGGCATTGTCGAGGTGGTACTGAGTATCTCGGCCATTTCGGGCGGGCCGCTGCTGGCTCCTCCGCTCTGGGCCCTGTTCTCAAAACGACTAACGAGCCGGGTAACGCTCTGGATTACGGGCATCGGGCTATCGGTCAATCTGTTTTTCAAGGTGCTGTCGCCCTGGCTGCTCGATTACAAGCTCACGCGCGCCACCGAAACCGTGATTGGTGTGGGCTTGCCCCTGCTGTTGCTGCTGGCGTATGAGTTGTGGGCGGCCCGGCGCACGGCCACCTCGCCCGACTACGAAAACTACGAACGGGCCCGCGACCAGAAACGCGAAGACGCCCGGCTGGCTATCGACCCTGCGGAAGCCCAGGCCATTCGGCGGCAAAATCAGTTTGGCCTGCGGGTCATTGCGGTATCGCTGGTATTTACGGCGGTTATGCTGCTGGGGCTGAGTTTTCTGACTACCGAGGGGCGCGGCATCACGGCGGGTATTGCCGTACTCGTGCTGGCCGGGGCCTTTATTCCGTGGCGAGCCTCGCAACGGACGCCTGACCAGCCAAACACAACTTCTGTCCAACAAAAGGTTACGCAATCGTAGCTTATTACCGGTTAATCGACCTGTATGCAAATTCGACTTGCTTTACTAACAGCCCTTCTATGCGTCAGCCTCAGTGCGTCGCTGGCTCAGTACACCATTCGGCAACCCAACGCCATTCCGTTACATGGCCTTTGGCACTTCGCCCTCGACCCCGCCAATCAGGGCGAAACCGGCCGCTGGTTCGCCGACGATCAGCCCCTTAGCCGCTGGGACAAAGTCACCGTGCCGCACTGCTTCACGGCCGACCCCCGGTACCTGTTTTACAACGGCAAGGTCTGGTATCGCAAAGCGTTTGCCTGGCAACCTGCTGCCAACAAACGAGTGCTACTCCATTTTGATGCTGCCTTTTACGCCAGCACCATTTACCTCAACAACCGGAAGGTGAGCACGCACGAAGGCGGCTACACGCCCTTTCACGTCGACATCACCGAGTTTTTGAAAGAAGGCACCAACACGCTGGCTGTTTCGGTCGACAACGATACCTGGAAGCCCGGCACTATTCCCGGTGCCAAAGACAATAATCAGGTCAACGACCCCTTTATGGGCTGGGTGAACTACGGCGGGTTAATCCGGCCGGTGTACCTGACCGTTGAGACACCGGTGTACCTCGAAAACATCAAGGTCGATGCCCTGCCCGACCTCGCCAAAGGAACCGCCACGCTGCGGCTGCGGGCGCGGGTACGCAACACTACCGGACAGGCCGCCCAACCCAAACTGACGGCCTCGGTAAGTGCACAGGGCCGACCGGTGACGGTGAGCTGGAAAGGAACAAACGCAAGTATTCCGGCCGGGCAAACGGGCCTGATTGACCTCGAAACTACCCTCCGGGCGGCCGACGTGAAACGCTGGAGCCCCGATACGCCCTACCTGTACGCCCTTACGGCAAGCCTGGCGGGCGACACCCTCCGCACCCGGTTTGGGATTCGGAAAGTAGAGGTGCGTAACGCTCAACTGCTGCTCAACGGGGAACCCATCAAAATGGCGGGCGGCAACCGCGTTGTCGATTACCCTGGTCTGGGCTCGCTCGAACCCGACTGGCTGATCGAGAAAGACATGCGGCTAATGAAAGAAGCGGGTATGGAACTGCACCGGCTCACGCACTACACCCCCTCCGAAGCCGTGTACGACTGGGCCGACGAGCACGGGATGCTCATTATTACCGAAGCAGGCAATTGGCAACTTACCCCCCGGCAGATGGACAACGACACCATCCGGGCCAAATTCCGGCAGCAATTTCGCGAAATGGCCGAACGCGACTGGAATCACCCCTGCGTAATTGCCTACAGCGTGGGCAACGAGTACCTCTCCGAACAACCCGCCGGGCAACGCTGGACCAAAGACATGATTGCCTTCGCCCGCGAGCTTGACCCCACCCGCCTGTACACCTTTGCGAGTATGCGGCTCAATATTCTGCCCAAAAAAGCCGAAGACGAAGCCAGCCAATACTGCGATTTTGTGTCGACCAATACGTACGGCAACCACGCCAATGTGCTTAAACACATTCATGCGCTTTACCCCGACAAACCCATTTTTGTGAGCGAATACGGCACCCGCGCCGACGGCCCCAACACCGAAGCCGGGCAGGTGGCCTATCTGGATAAGTTTCTGGCCGATATTCGGCAACTACCGTACGTAATTGGGGCCTCGTGGTGGTCGTTCAACGATTACCGGAGCCGGTACCATGCCACCAACGCCAACGGATTTCGGCCGTGGGGACTGGTGGGACCTGAGCGAAACCTGCGCCCATTGTACACGGCTCACCAAACCGGTATGGCCCCGCTCACCGTGGCCAAAGCCGACTGGAAACCCGGCCCAGAAGGCGTGCACAGCCTGACCCTGCGCATTGCGGCCCGCGCCGATTTTCCGGCCTACCCCCTCCGGGCCTATCAACTTAAACTAAACGGCACGGCCTACCCCCTACCCGACTTGCAACCCGGCCAAAGTACCGATCTGGTACTGCCCGTACGTGGTTTCGACCCGGCGGTAACGGTAGAGGTGCTTAAACCAACTGGCTTTTCGATTCTGTCACAAACCATTGATGTAACGCATGATACGCGAACAAGCAACCGATAAACGTAACCTCCGAACCGTCCGGCATGAGGGCGATTTGATTGTAGTGGGCGGAGGGCTATCCGGCGTCTGTTGTGCCATCACGGCCGCCCGGGCGGGCATTCGCGTGGTGCTGGTGCAAGACCGCCCGGTACTGGGCGGCAACTCGTCGAGCGAGGTGCGCCTGTGGGTGCTGGGGGCTACCTCGCACATGGGCAACAACAACCGCTGGGCCCGCGAAGGGGGCGTCATCGACGAGATTCTGGTGGAAAACTGGTACCGCAATCCTGAGGGCAACCCCCTCATTTACGATACCATCCTGCTCGAAAAAGTAATGCAGGAAGCCAACATTACCCTGCTGCTCAACACGGCCGTGTACGATGTCGAAAAATCGGCGACCGATACCATCAGCCTCCTGCGGGCGTTCTGCGCCCAAAACAGCACCACCTACGAGCTGGCGGCTCCGTTGTTCTGCGATGCATCAGGCGATGGTATCGTGGCGTTTCAGGCCGGGGCCGCCTTCCGGATGGGGGCCGAGTCGAAAGAAGAGTTTGGCGAAAAGTTTGCCCCTTCGGCCGATTACGGCGAGTTATTGGGTCATTCGCTGTACTTCTACACCAAAGATACCGGCCGGCCGGTGCGGTTTGTCCCCCCGGCTTACGCCCTGAACGACATCACGCAGATTCCGCGCTACCGCCGGTTCAACGCCAAAGAGTACGGCTGTCAGTTGTGGTGGATTGAGTACGGCGGGCGGCTCGATACCGTGCACGATACCGAGCGCATCAAGTGGGAACTCTGGAAAGTGGTGTACGGGGTCTGGAATTACATCAAAAATTCGGGGCAGTTTCCCGAAGCCGAAACCATGACCCTCGAATGGGTGGGGCAGATTCCGGGCAAGCGCGAAAGTCGCCGGTTTGAGGGCGATTACATGCTCACCCAGCACGATATTGTGGAACAGCGCACTCACCCCGACGCGGTGGCTTTTGGGGGCTGGAGCATCGACCTGCACCCGGCCGATGGCGTTTTTTCCGAAAAACCAGGTTGTAATCAATGGCACAGCAAGGGAATTTATCAAATCCCTTACCGCTGTCTGTACAGCCGCAACATCAGTAATCTGTTTCTGGCGGGTCGGATTATTTCGGCGACGCACGTAGCGTTTGGGTCATCGCGGGTGATGGGCACGAGTGCACACGTGGGCCAGGCTGTGGGTATGGCTGCGGCCCTGTGCACGCGAGACAAATTAACACCCCGCGATTTGGCCGGTCCGCCAGTGCGGTCTCTACAACAGGAACTGCTAAAATCCGGGCAGCACATTCCGGGCTTGACCTTGCACGACCCGAACGACCTGACCCACGCGGCTACCCTGACTGCCAGCAGCGAATTCGTCCTGAACAACCTCCCACCCGACGGCCCGCTGCAACCCCTCACCGACTCAGCGGCTCAGATGCTCCCGCTGCCCACGGGCGCCATACCGCACCTGACAGCATTTGTCACGGCCGAGGCCGAAACCACCCTCACCGTTGAGTTGCGCCGAAGCGAATCGAGGCCCGGCAGCAAACCACACAACCATACACCCGACATAACCCTGCAAACGCTCACCGTTGAGTTGCGCAAAGGTCGGCAGGAGGTACAGTTGCCGTTTGGGGTATCGCTGGACGAGGCTCAGTACGTGTTTGTCTGTTTTATGAAAAACCCGCTTGTTAGTTTGCAATACAGCGCCATGCGGGCCACGGGTGTGCTGTCGGTATTCAACAAGACCAACCCGGCCGTGTCGAACTACGGTAAGCAGGAACCAACCGAGGATATTGGCGTCGAAACCTTTGAGTTCTGGTGCCCCGACCGGCGGCCCAAAGGGCATAACGTCGCTTTGCGTATTGAGCCGGGCAACGAGAGGCCGGGCAACGAGAGGCCGGGCAACGAGAGGCCGGGCAACGAGAGGCCGGGTATCCGGTTGTTCGGGCCGGAGAATGTGCGGAATGGCCTGCAACGCCCCACCAATCAGCCCAACGCCTGGGTCGCGGGCCTCACCGACCCGAACCCGACCCTCACGCTGACCTGGCCAGCCAAACAGCGTATCAGCCGCGTGGAGTTGTCATTCGATACGGATTTTGACCACCCACTCGAAACGGTGATTATGCTCAATCCCGAAACGGTTTCGCCGTTTTGCGTGCAGGACTATGTGCTTTGTAATGATCAAAAAGAGCGTATTTATGAGAAAACGGGCAATTATCAGGCCCGCAACACCATCCGGTTCGAAACGCCCGTCCAGACCAGCAGCCTGACCCTTCACTTGAAGACTCCTTCGGGCACAGTTCCGGCAAGTTTGCTGGAGGTCCGGTGTTATGAGGAGTAAGTGTGGCTTGTAGTTTTTGGTTTTTCGTTTGTGGTTTTTGGTTTTTGGTTGGCTGCATGAGTTAGCGGACCAAAAACCAGAGCGCCGGCCGCCATAAACGAAAAACTATAAACCATAAACCTCCCAAAAACCCTTGCACGCACAATTTGATAACATGGAAGAGTATACCAGAACGAATCCCGGTATTTACAAAGAGTCGTACCTTTGTACGCCAACCTCCCGTCTCTCCGTTCTTCAATGTCTCCGCTTATCCGTACTTTACGAAATCTGTTTGTCAGTTTAGTCCTCACGTCGGGGTCCGTATTGGCCCAAACTACCGTCAACGGTCAAATTCGGGACAAAGGCACCGACCAACCCATTCCGTTTGTGAGTGTGGCCCTGTACCAACTGTCGGACTCGACCGCCGTAGGGGGTGCCATAACCGACTCAACCGGTAAGTACCTCATTGCCAACACCAAGGCAGGCAGCTACCTGCTACGAACCTTCTTTGTTGGCTACAAGCCCGTTTCGGTGCCGGTCACCGTGGTGCGGGGACAACCGCTCGACCTCGGCGTGCTTAAACTGGAGGGCGAGTCGAGAATGCTTCAGGAAGTCCGGGTGGCGGGCCAACGGTCGGATGTGGTGGTGCAGGCCGACCGGCAAACCTACCGCGCGGGGCAGTTTCAGTCGGCCGCGGGTGGTACCGCTACCGATGTGCTGCGCAACCTCCCCGGCCTCACCATCAATGCCGAAGGCGACGTCAGCCTGCGGGGAGCCAACGGGTTTCTGGTGCTACTCAACGGTAAACCCGTGCAGGCTAATCTGGGCACCCTGCTCAATCAGCTACCGGCCAACAGCATCGAGTCTATCGAAGTAATTACAACACCCAACGCCCGCTACGACCCCGACGGCAAGGCGGGCATTATTGCCATTGTCACCAAAAAGGGAGTCGATGGGGGCTGGTCGGCGCAGGTCAACGCTCTGATTGGTTTACCGAGTACGTATGCGTTTGGCAACGCCCGCAACCCGGTTCGGTACAGCCCCGACCTGACGCTCAACTTCCGGTCGGCGCGCTGGGATGTGGCTCTGAGTTCGGCCTATATCCGCAACGACATTGCCGGTCGGCGGGTGGGCGATGTGACGACCACCCTTGGCAACCGATTCACGCGGTTTCCGTCGGACGGAGAGCGTAGCTTCGACCGGCACACGTTCACCAACCGGCTCGCCATTGCCTACGTCCCGAACAAATCCAATGCCTGGAATTTGGGCCTCTACCAAAGCCAACGCACCGAAGATCGTATTGCCGACATTTTTTACAATACCACTACCACAAACCTCAACACAGGCCAACTCCTGAGCGAGCGGGCGTACTTCAACAGCAACCTGGTTCGGAAAGGAGGGCGTTTTTACACGGCCAACCTCGATTACACACACACGTTTCTGGGCAAGGCAACCCTGAGCGCGGGGGCCTTGTACGAGTACGACCTGATTGACGGATTTACGGCCAACCGCAACCTCGGCCAAACCAATTTTCGCGATACGCTTCAGTACGCTTATTCAACTACCGACCGGCCTATTCAGAACGTCCGGGCCAATCTGGACGGTAGCCTGCCCATTTGGGGCGGCAAGCTCGAAGGGGGCTACCAGTACCGGTATCAGGACGATGCGGGCAATTACCGGTTTCAACAACAGGACGGCAACCGGCAGCCGTTGCTCATAGTGCCCAGTTTTACGGGCCGCACGGCCATTACCAACCACATTCATAGCTGGTACGGGCAGTTTGGCGCGGTGCGCAAACAACTCGATTTTACACTGGGGCTTCGGTTCGAGCACGCCCAGCGCACGGTGTTGTCGCTCCCACGCAACGAGACCTACCGGCTTACCCTGAATAACCTGTTTCCGTCATTCAACCTGCTTTACAAACCGCAAACGGGGCTGGCGCTCCGGGCCGGATTCAGCCGCCGGGTGCAACGCAACAGCAACTTTGCCCTCAACCCCCTCCCCGAACGCGAACACTCCGAAACCCTCGAACAAGGCGACCCCAACCTGTTGCCGGAGTTTATCAATCTGGCCGAGGTGGGCGTAACCAAAGAAGCGGGCCGGAGTACGCTGATTGCAACGGTGTACTATCAGGGGATTCAGAACGTGGTAAACCGCGTGAACCGGGTGTTTGCCGATACGATTCTGAGCCGGATTTATACCAATGCCGGGCTGGCGCAACGGCTGGGTATCGAGCTGGCCACCGATCTGCGGCTCACCAAAACCTGGAAAGCGTATCTTGGTGGCACGGTGTACCGCTACACCCAAAGCGGGCAGCTTTTTGCCAACGAGGTGATTTTCGACCGGGCGGCCTGGGTGTACTCGGTCAATGCCAACACCACGGTGCAGCTGACCCCTACCCTCACGTTTCAGGCTAACGTAAACTACCTTTCCCGGCGCATTACGGCACAGGGCGAAGACTCCCGATTCCTGACGCCCAATCTGTCGGTGAAAAAGAGCCTGCTGGGCTCTCGGCTTACGGTTATGGCGCAGTGGCAGAATATCGGGCTGGGAATTTTGCCCACCAACGAGCAGCGAATCACCACACGGGGGCTCAATTTCTTCACCACCACCAATTACATTCAGGAGAAAGACATTTTCCTCATTAACCTCAGCTACTCGCTCCGGCAGGTAAGCAAGCGGGCCAAACTACCCGGCAACGAATTTGGGGATAAAGAGTTTTAGAAGCGATGAACGATGAGCGATAAACGATGAGTTTGCTGGCGCACGAAGCTCATCACTCATCGTTCATCGCTCATCGCTCATCGCTCATCGCTTTTAACTCCGTTGATTTGGCGTATGATTCAGGGCTAAGTAAAATGCAATGAGGTACACAACCTGCGTGGCTACCGTAGCCCAATCCATTTTGAGCGACGTGCCAAACATGAGGGCCGTCATCAGCAGGCCACCGGCAAAATACCCCCACCGGCCAAACGGCCCCCCGATCAAAATGGCCAGCCCAATCAGAATTTCGATAAAGCTCACGCTGTACAGAAACCCCTTCGTGACCATGTCGGGCAAGATTGTACCCGCAAACCCAGCCGCCATTTTCTCCACCGTAGCCGAGAGGTTGGGTAAGCGCACCGCTCCGTGCAGAAGCATATTGACACCCAACCCAATCCGCAGAATCAAGGCGGCTAACTGACCATTCGTAAGGCTGCTGTCCATAGGCATTGGCATTTTTTGGTTTGTCGCTACAACGGCCAAACCCGTTGGCTTAGGCAAAAAAAATTAGCGCATGGTATCTTCCAGGAGCATACCAATCCGGGCCTGAGTACGTTGAGAAGGCTTTTGGCGGCTTAAAATCCGAAGTCCTTGATGGGCTTAATGTCGTAATACGCCCGGATTTCTTCAGGGCTGGGCGGGGTCACAGGCCGCACAATTCGGAAGCCACAAAACGAAGCCGAAGTCATCCACCAGTCAGATTTAGGGCTTTGTGGGTCAATTACTTTCCAGGCCGGGTCGGAGCCGACGCGGGCCGCCGAGCGGAGCAGCAGGGCATCGTCGTCCCACGAGCCTCCGCGCACCGAGTTCGGATACAGCTTGGTGGTGGGTGCAAACGGTTCATTCACTTTGCCACTCGCTTTTTGGGCGTAATAGTTCGGAATGTACTGGTCTTTGGTCCACTCCATCACGTTACCGTGCATGTCGTGCAGGCCCCAGGGGTTGGGCTTCTTCGTCCCGATTTTTTTGTAGCCGCCATCGCTATTGACTTTATACACGGCATACTGGCTCAGCAGTTTCGGGTCGGCCCCGAACGAGTACGGAGTTTTGGTGTTGGCCCGGCAGGCATACTCCCACTCGGCTTCGGTGGGGAGCCGGTAAAAAATGCCGGTCTTGTCGTACAGCCACGCGCAGAATTTAATAGCCGCATACTGGGTCATGTTGATGGCCGGATACCCCGACCGGCCCATGCCAAACGACATATCTACGTACGACGGGCTGGGACGCGTGCTGGCGTCGGTCTTGCTCAGGTCGGCTCCTTCGGGGTAGCGGGCCGCCATTTCTTTCTCGATATTTTTAGTCGTGAACAGGTCGTAAATATCCCAGGTAACTTCGTACTGCCCCATCCAGAATGGCTCAATCTTCACTTTGTGTTGCGGCCCCTCGTCGGCTTTGCGGCCTTTTTCGGTGGCGGGGCTACCCATCATAAACTCACCACCCGGAATAGCCACCATCGGATACACCTGATTACTGCCACTGATGGCCTGGGTGTACGATTTATGGTCGGTAACAACCGGAGCGGCCGACGGGGCCGGGGTGGGTTTGGTTTGGGCTACACAAAAAGCGACGGTGTGAGCAAGCGAAAGCGAAAACAGAAGTTTTCGGGCAAACATAGGGGTACGAATCATGCCGTTGATATACATTCAGGTTTGTTCCCATTAAAGATAAAAGTACGACTGATTTCCTTGTTGTACCTTTGCCTAAAATACAAGGGCGCGCGGGCTATCCCCAACCAACCCCGTTTATTCGGGCGGGGTATCGGCCCAAACGGCGCGCTCATCAGTCTGTTATGAATTATCTCTCAGCCGAGAACTTAACCAAAACATACGGCGACCGTACCCTGTTTCGGAATGTCAATTTTGGCATTAACCGGGGCGATAAAGTCGCGATTGTCGGGGCCAACGGCTCCGGAAAAACCACCTTGCTCTCTGTTCTGGCCGGCGCCCTCCCCCCCGACGATGGGCTCGTGAGTGTGCGGAAAGACATCAGCGTGGGTTACCTCGACCAGCAACCGGCCCTCAACGAGGCCCTCTCCGTAATGGAGGAGGTGCTCTCGGGCGAGAGTGTGCAGCTCGAAGCCGTGCGGGCCTACGAGAAAGCCCTCAACTCGGGCGATGCCGTAGCTCTCGAACGGGCCATGGCGCAGATGGAAAAACTGGAAGCCTGGGACTATGAGTCGCAACTTCGGCAGATGCTGGGCGAACTGGGTATTCACGACGTCGACCAATCGGTGAGCACGCTCTCGGGCGGGCAGCGTAAGCGGGTGGCTCTGGCGCGGGTACTTATTCAGAACCCCGACCTGCTGATTCTCGACGAACCGACCAACCACCTCGACCTGGAAGCCATCGAATACCTCGAAGGCTACCTCAACACCAACAACGGCACGCTGCTGATGGTCTCGCACGACCGGTATTTTCTCGATGCTGTTTGCAACCAGATTGTGGAACTCGACGGGGGCCAACTGTACAGCTACAAAGGCAACTACGCGTACTTTCTGGAGAAAAAAGCTGAGCGGCAGGAGATGCAGGCGGCCGAACTCGAAAAAGACCGGAACCTGTTTCGGCGCGAGCTGGAATGGATGCGTCGGCAACCGAAGGCACGGGGCACCAAAGCCAAGTACCGCGAGGATGCCTTTGGCGAGTTGCAGGAAAAAGTGAGTGGCAAGGGGAAAGGCGGTGAGCTGGAACTGAACCTGCGCACGGCCCGGCTCGGCAGCAAGATTCTGGAGGTCGAAAACCTGAGCAAACGCTACGGCGAAAAGGTTTTGCTCGACCACTTCACGTACACCTTCAAACGGCTCGACCGGGTGGGCCTGATCGGGAAAAACGGCATGGGTAAAACCACCCTGTTGGAGATGATTACCGGCCAAACCCGGCCCGACTCGGGCAAAATCGCGACGGGCGGCACCGTGCGGTTTGGGTACTACACCCAGTCAGAAATCAGCATTCCCGAAAATCAGCGCGTGATCGACGTGGTGCAGGACGTGGCCGAAGTGATGAAACTGGCTTCGGGCGAGACCGTAACGGCCAGTCAGTTGCTCCACCATTTTCTGTTCGACCGGCAAAAGCAGTACGACTACGTAGCCAAGCTAAGCGGGGGCGAAAAACGGCGGCTTCAACTCCTGCTGGTGCTGGTGCAGAACCCGAACTTTCTCATTCTGGACGAACCCACCAACGACCTCGACATCACAACGCTCAACGTACTGGAGGAGTTTTTGCTCAATTTCCCCGGCTGTATCCTGATCGTAACACACGACCGCTACTTCATGGACCGGCTCGTCGACCACGTGTTTGTGCTGGAGGGCGAAGGCAAAGTGCGCGATTACCCCGGCAACTACACCGACTACCGCGAGTGGCGCGACAAACAGCCGCGTGTCACCAAAGTTCAGCCATCTGCCCCAAATGCGGGCCGGTCGACAAACCAAAACGCAGCCCCCGTCGTTACGCAGGCAAAGGCCCCGGAGGTCAAAAAACGGCTTTCGTTTAAAGAGCAGCGTGAATACGAAACGCTCGAAACCGAGATTGCCGAACTCGAACAACGGAAAGCCGAACTTACCGAACTGCTCAACACCGGGGGTCATCATGAACAACTGACGGCCTGGGCGAACGAAATTGGGCAGCTCGACGCATTAATTACCACCAAATCAGACCGCTGGCTCGAACTGGCGGAGTATGCTTAATCAGCGATTGAGTGAATGAGCAAATGTGTGAATGACCTGGCTAATTCAATCCCTGCCGGCCGTGTATTCACTCATTCACTCAATCGCTCATTCACTCATTCACCATGGATCAACTACTTGAATTTTTCCGCTACCTACTCAATTCCGAAGAGATCATCCGTACGGGCGGTCTGGTGCTTATCACGCTCATTATTCTAATCGAAAACGGGGTCATTTTCGGCTTTTTCCTTCCGGGCGATTACCTCCTGTTTCTCTCGGGCGTGTTTGCGGGCACCAAACTACTCGCAGTACCGCTCTGGATGCTGCTGCTCTGTATTTTCGGGGCGGCCGTAGTAGGTTCGCTCATTGGGTACGGCACGGGTTACTTTTTCGGGGCCCGGATTCAGAACCGACCCGATGGCTTACTGTTCAAGAAAAAGCATATCGACACCACCCGGCAGTACTTCGAAAAATACGGGAGCCGCACGCTCATCATTGCCCGTTTTCTGCCCGTGGTACGCACGTTTGCCCCTCTCCTGTCGGGCATCATCCACATGAATTTCAGCTATTTTATGCTGTACAACGTGCTTGGTGGAGCTATCTGGGTAGGTTCGCTGGTGGGGGGCGGCTATTACTTCGGGGAGAAATTCCCGTGGATTATCGACTACGTCCATTACATCATCCTGTTCTTCCTGGCTATCACTACGTTTACAGTGATTCGTGGGTTTATCAACGCCCGCCGGGAAATGCAGTAATTCTCAGTATTTAACGTGAATTATGCATAAATGCTGACGCCAGGGCCTTCGACAGGCTCAGGCTGACTGGGGACTTTCAAGCCGAATGTCAGCCCGGACCGCGTGCGGTTTAGCCTGTCGAAGGCCCTGGCGTCAGCAAACATTTGTTAAACAATTAGATGCAATACAAATTATCCATAATTCACGTTAGCTGATGGCTTCTGAAGGCCCTGAACAGGAGAGCCAATCAGTTAACCCAAACCCCTGGCGGTAGTCGAGAGTAGGTTTTTACTCCACTGCCGGGGTCTGCGACCACCGGCAGGGAGTAAAAACCTGTCATCCAGCGTATTGCCTGAACAGCTTTTCGGCGGCTTCCCATACCCGCCGGTCGTCGGGGTGAATGGGGTATGGCTCAGGCTTTCCATCCTTGCGGGCTTTCTGGTTCTGGCGCTCGCGCCGGGCAAAAAAACGCATGATGCGCCACGCCAGCGTAATCTCGCCACTTTCGACCAGCGCTTTGTACCGAAACTTGTCGTTCAGCCACCAGAGGGTTGTGGGCATTTTGCTCGCTGTCAGCACGGTCTCGTACACAGGGCGCAGTTGGTCCCGAAAATTAGGGTTTTCGTAGTCCCGCAAAATACTACCCACAATGCTCGGCAACACATTCGCCTGGGGCTGGGCATCGCCTTCTTCGTCGGTGTAAAGCAGATCGTAGTTGAGGCTCCGCACCCGGCGTAAAAACACCGAAAGAAGCAACGTAAAGGCCGTTTTGGCCCGAATTTTAAGCAGATACCCCAGTTGCGAAATGGTGAGCGTGAGCAGGGGCGGAATAGCCAACGCATGGATTCGAGCATCTGCGTTGCGGAATAGATCCGAAAACCACGTCCACAACCGCTGACCCAGCAAAATCAGGAGAATCCCCACCGCCGATATACCTACCAGCATTCCCGACAGAAAACTGGCTCGGCCGTACCCCAGCGGAATCAGCACGCCCACCATCAGCAACCCCACCAGGGCCCATTTGAGCGTTTCAAAGGTGCGGCCCCATTGCCCCAGCGCGTTGTCGGAGCCCCGCAGCGGAGCCGGGCCTACGCCCTCGTACAGGTCGGTTTCGGCGCTCGCAACGTCGGCAATCAAAAACACGGTGCTTGGTTCAGGCAGAGGTTTTCCGTCTTCCTGAGCCTTTTTCCCTTCTGGCGACGCACAGTAGGCCCGGTTCCGGCGGTTGGCCAGCAGTAGCCCCTCGATACCCTGATTGTCGTACACGCCCCCGTCGACAATAGCCAGCGAGGTCAGGCTGAGTGGGGCCTCGTTTTGCCCCATAAACAGCGGACTTGCAGCCGGCTGACCGGGGTAATCGGCCGGGAATTCGAGTGGCTCGAAGCCCACCGGAAAGCACGACGACGAGGCCACGATATCGGCCAACCGCAGGGCGCGGGCCCGTTGGGGCAAAATGTGTACGTTGCCGTTACCAATCAAGAAATTATCGCGCTGTTTGCCCCAGCGGTCAGTGTACTGCTCGGTAGGAAATTGAGCGTACTGAAACCGAAACGCTACGCCGGTGTACAACTCGGTGGCTCCGAATATCAAACTCTGCAACGGAAACGGCGGAGCGCCGGCGGGGTCGGGTTGCCAGAATAAATCGAAGGTTTGCTTGCCAAACAGGCTTTGGTGGTACTCATCGGCAAAGGCCCGGATTAGTTTGTAATCACGGCTCCCCGACCCAATGGTCTGTTGCCACGACTGGAGGGCATTGGGCAGGATACTGTCACTTTCGAGCAGGGCCGAAAACTCCCGATAAATGGTTTCGAAGTCGGCGCCCTGCTTCCGGCGCATAGCGTAGTACATACCCGTAAACGTACCCCCCGAAATAGTTGAGAGCATGTGTACGCGGTCGAGCAGGCCGAGTTTGTGCAGGGCGCTGAGGGTACCCAGACTGTAGGCGGCCGCCCGGAAACCGCCCCCCGACATACTGAGGGCGATTCGGGTAAAAACAGATTCGGACGAAGTTAGCGGTAGCATGGTTGTGAAGGTTTCTGCTAAATACCACTCTTTTCCGAAGAAAACCGACGGGAAAATTCCCGTTTTGGCGGGCAGCAGCACACCTTCGACCCAGACCGTCCGCGCCTTACGCTTCGTCTTTAAACCATCCGGCGTACATCACGTAGTTATTGGCCGTGCGGGCAAACACTTCGGCAGCTTCGGGGCTGACGGCCTTCAGGAACCGGGCGGGGTTGCCAGCATAAATACTGCCGGGCGGCACCACCGTATTTTGGGTCACAATAGCCCCGGCAGCCACAATACTGCCCGTACCAATCACGGCCCCATCCATCACAATGGCTCCCATACCAATCAGAACATTGTCTTCAATGGTACAGCCGTGCACAATGGCGTTGTGGGCGATAGATACCTGATTGCCGATTGTGGTGGCCGTTTTCTGGTAAGTGCAGTGAATCACGGCCCCATCCTGAATATTAACGCGGTCGCCGATACGGATGCTGTTTACATCACCCCGAACCACGGCATTGAACCACACGGTGCAGTCGCGGCCCATGACCACATCGCCAACCAGAGTTGCGTTGGGCGCTAACCAACAGTTTTCGCCAAACTGGGGCCGAATACCCCGAACAGGAAGAATCATAAAAAAAGGTGAGCAACCACCAACGAACAGTGAACAATGTGACAAAGTTAGCTAAGTCCGCTGTCTTCTGTTGGCTGGTGTTTGCCCACTGTCTGGGGAGTGCAATCAACCCTCTACTTTTTCAACTCTTTCTTCACATCAGAAGCCGCTTTCTCCAGAGCCTCTTCTATATCATCGACTACCCGGTTGGTTTCCCGGCGAATCTGCCGGAAGTCATCTTCGGTCGATTTTTGCACTTTGCTGTATTGGTCTTCAAGCTGCTTCTGCTTCTTTTCAAGCTCTTGCACCCGTTCCTCCCGGCGTTTACGCTCCTGACGGTTTTCGCCTTTTACTTCGGCTTTCATATCGCGCAGATCGCGGTCAATCCGGTCGAGTTGGTCCTGAATCCGGTTGCCTAACTGCCGCCGTTCGCTGCTGAAGCTATCACGGTTGTTACGGTCCCGGTCATTTGGGCGCTCATCGTCCCGCATCGAACGGCGGTCGCGGTCATCCCCATAGCGCGAATCCCGATCATCGGCGTAGCCACCCCGATTTTCATCGCGGTAGCGGTTATCGCTATTACGGTCATCCCGCCGGTTATCCTGATATTGGTCGCCAGACTGACCTCTGTAGCGATCATCCCCGTCCATTCGGCGGTCGTTGCTCCGGTAACTATACCGGTCATTGGACAGCCCACGCTCGCTTGACCGATCATCGCGGTAGCGCTCATCCCGATCATTGTACCGGTTACCATACCGGTCGTCGTTGTACCGGTATTCATTTCCCGAGCGGCTATCCCGGTCTCGATCGTCTGACCGATAACTGTACCGATTTTCGTCCATATCCATACGGCGATCGTACGAATCTCTATCCCGATCCTCGTAACGTCCCGCCGAGGTCGACCGTCGATCATCCCACCGGCGGTTTTCGTCCCGATCCCTATTCCGATCGGCCGAGCGGTTTTGTTGCCGCCGGTCTTCGTTCCGATCCGTCATTCGGCGGTCGTCCTGCTCATAGCGTGACACCTGCCGACCCGATGAATTCGACGACCCGGAGTCGCCGTACAACCAATTTTCGAGGGACGCACACGACGAGAGTCCGACGGTAGCGGCCAGCATTGAAACCACCACCCATGTTTTCTTGATCATAACGTTCGTATCATTTTATCCAGCTTACGGCAAAATGAAGCCCCAAAAAACATACCATGTGTTTTTTGGGGCTTCATGCACTCTCTGCCAGACAGATACGCCAATCAATCTACCATCACTGTGGATTTTATTCCCTACAATTGCCCGGCTTACTGCCCACCTCCGAGAGACAAAAACAGATTCGTTAGTGCTGAATCCGGTGGTACTCGACAAAATCAAAGGCCGCTTCGTGCCGATCGTCGGCTTCGTGTCGACGGCGGCTTACTTCGCGCCACTCGGTTTTATCGAAAGCCGGGAAATGGGCATCCCCCTCGTACGCTTTATGAATCTCGGTCAGGTACAGGGTGTTGGCCACAGGCAGTGCCAGCGCGTAAATCTCGGCCCCGCCAATGATAAACAGTTCGTCTTTCTCAACCTGCCGGGCTTCGGTCAACGCTTCCTCCAGTGTGTGCACAATGGTGGCACCGGGCATCTGAAAATCGAGGTTGCGGGTAATCACGATATTGGTGCGTCGGGGCAAGGGTTTACCCAGCGCATCCATCGATTTGCGCCCCATGATGATAGGGTGCCCACTCGTTGTGTCTTTAAAGAACTTAAAATCGTCGGGCAGATGCCAGGGCAAATCGGGTTTGCCGTTTGCATCATTCCGGCCAATAGTACCGTTTTGCGCAACGGCAGCAATCAGGCTTATTTTCATATTGAGCGATTGAGTGGATGAGCGAAAGACCGGGCCGGTCTTTCGCTCATCCACTCATTTAATTTTTTTCCGTCGTTCGGCCAGGTCGCGCCAGGTCGTGAGAATAATACCTTCCTGTTCGATGTATTGTTTCAGGCGCGGGTCAAGCATGGCCAGCATATCGCCCCGGCGCGTTGGCCCCGACGAGGTGACTTCGCTAAACGTGGGGGTGGTATCGGCCGAGTGCATAATAATATACGTCAGGCCAGGTTTTACACGCTTGAAGAGGTCGATAAACCGGTCGGTTTTCATTTTTTGCAGGTCGGCATCGCTCATACCCGGCTTGTCGGGGTTCCAGCCGTAGCTGGTGCCATCGAGATCGTCGAACACGGGCATACCAGCCGCCCAAATTTGCTGCCCAACCTGCTGGAGCATCGGTGCCAGCCGGGCCGCCAGTGGGGTAGTTTGCTTCACCAGCGTGGCATGACCACCCGGAAACAGAATCGGGATGCGCTCCGTGATACCCACCTTCACGTACCGTTCCAGAAACTTCGGGTCGAACAGCGTACCCATGTGCGAGTCGAGGTGAGTGGGTTCGAGGCCAAAAGCACGGTACCGGGCAATCTGCGCCCGCATTTCGGTCTCTACTTCGTCGGGGCTGGCGTGTTGCACTACCTGCGCCACACTGTGCCAAAACGCCCCCTGCTCGTCGTAGAGACCCGGCGCTACTGCCTTGCCTGCCAGCGGATTCCAGCGGTAATTGTCCCATTCGGAGGTCATGGTCAGGTGCACACCCACGTCGAGGGTTGGGTGGGCCTTCACGTAGCTCATGAAATGGGGCACCCAGTTGCAGGGCATCATGACGCTGGTGGAGTTGGCAATTCCCTGCTCCATCGACCGAATGGTCCCGCGGTTGGCTTCGTAGCTCATACCAGCATCATCAACGTGCAGTACGAGCACTTTTTTGCCTTTCGGAAAGCCCAGCTTCTCGGCATATGTTTGGGGTTCGGGCTGGGCCATAGCGGTATTGGCGACAAAAAGGGCAATCAGAGAAGCCACTAACGGCTTTACAGAAATCATGATACCAGGGGTTTAGGTGTTCAGGAAGGCCGTAAAATTAGAACGACCTTCCGTCGAAAAAAACCCTTCGTCACGAATACTTACAGCTGATTGCCGCGCAGGTATTCTTCGGCCGTCATCCGGCGTTTCCCCTCGGCCTGTAACACCTCAATGTTCAGCCACTCATCGGCCGCCCGAACCATAATTTTGGCTTTCTTATCGGTATACACCGCAGCCACGTCGGACAGGCTGGGCTCGTCGGTCTTGGGAAAATCGGGCGCTTCGTTAGCCGCGACGGCGGACTGCACCGAAACGGCGTAAATTTTAAAGAAACGCCCGTTGATCATTGTCCAGGCGGCCGGGTAGGGCGAGAGGCCCCGCACAAAGTTGCGCACGGCCGTTGCCGGTTGATTCCAGTTGATTTGCGTGGTTTCGCGGTGCAGCTTGGGGGCCGGTTTCAGGTCGCCGGTGTCGGGCTGTGGGGTGCGTGGATAATTGCCCGCTTCGATGGCAAGCACCGTTTTAACCACGAGCTGCGCCCCCCGCACCATCAGCCGGTCGTGCAGGGTGCCGGCCGTATCGTCGGGGTGAATGGGCTCGGTATCCTGAAAAATCATCTGGCCCGTATCAATCTCTTTCTCGATAAAGAACGTGGTGACACCGGTCTGGGTTTCGCCGTTGATAACTGCCCAGTTGATGGGGGCCGCCCCCCGGTACTGCGGCAACAGAGAACCATGCAGGTTGAACGTCCCGATGGTCGGCATAGCCCAGACTACCTCGGGTAACATACGGAAAGCCACCACCACCTGTAAATCGGCCTGATAGCTGGCCAACTGCTCCAGAAAAAGGGGGTCGCGCAGTTTTTCGGGCTGTAAGACCGGCAAGCCAGCCCGGAGGGCGGCCTGTTTGACGGGCGAGGGCGTCAGTTGCAAGCCCCGCCCCGACGGGCGGTCGGGGGCGGTGACCACCGCAACCACATTGCGACCTGCATCGAGCAGAGCCTGCAAACTGGCCACGGCGAAGTCGGGCGTCCCCATAAATATAATTCGTGCTGCTGGTGTCATATTCCGTTTCCTATGTTTTTGGACGTAGCGGGGCCGGAGACTTGATATAGGCCCGGAGAATTACTACTTTTGTAATCCCGATTTAATATTGGGAAAGCGAACTGTCTATGCGAAAAACGCGAAAACATACGCTATACCGCGGTGGTATCTGACGTGGCTGCAAAACAAATGGATTTTGCTTGCAGAACGGTCAGTAGACCGTTTTTTGTTTTATATAACGGGGGAAAACCTGTCAGAATCAGACAAACCGGGCTTTTGTTCCGGCCAGAAGGATTACGCAATAGGGAGGGTACGTATATGTCGTAACCACCTCTTGCGTAATCCTTCTGGCCTTGATGAAATCCCGGTTTTAATCCGTTGATTCCAGATTACATGCATCATGGGAAAGATTAGTTATTACACTGAGGAAGGCCTAAACCGGCTAAAAGCTGAACTGAACGACCTGAAAACCAAAGGCCGGGCTGATATTGCCCGCCAAATTGCCGAAGCCCGCGACAAAGGCGACCTGAGCGAAAATGCGGAATATGATGCCGCCAAAGACGCGCAGGGTTTGCTGGAGTTGAAGATTTCGAAGCTGGAAGACATCGTAGCCAATGCCCGCCTGCTCGACGAGTCGACGATCGACACGTCGCAGGTATCGGTACTGTCGAAAGTTCGGATCAAGAACAAAAAGACCGGTGCTGAAATGACGTACACCCTCGTGTCGGAAGAAGAAGCCGACCTGAAGCAGGGCAAAATCTCGGTAGGGTCGCCCATCGGCAAGGGCCTGCTGGGCAAAAAAGTAGGCGACTCCGCCGAAATCACCGTACCCGCCGGTAAACTTGAGTTTGAAGTGATCGAAATCGACCGATAAAAACAAGTTTACAGTTTGTAGTTTACAGTTTTCAGTTGGCTGACACGCCAGCTACTAATGCGTCAGCCAACTGAAAACTACAAACTGTAAACGATAAACCTATGCCCAGCATCTTCTCCCGCATAGTAGCCGGCGAAATTCCGGCTCATAAAATCGCTGAAACCGATCAGTTTCTGGCGTTTCTGGATGTGATGCCCACCACCACCGGGCATACACTGGTGATTCCGAAGAAAGAAGTGGATTACATTTTCGATCTGGACGATGAGCTATACACGGGCCTTATGGCCTTTGCCAAAACCGTAGCGGCCGCCGTGGAGAAAGCCATTCTGTGCAAACGCGTGGGCGTAGCGGTGGTGGGTCTGGAGGTGCCACATGCGCACGTTCACCTGATTCCGCTCAATTCGATGGCCGACATGAATTTCAACAACAAGATGAAGCCATCGGCTGAAGAACTGGCCGAAACAGCCGCCCAGATTCGGAAGTATCTGTAAGACCGTTCTGTACAAAACGAACCGGCCCCGTAGCAATGCGTTACGGGGCCGGTTCGTTTTATTTTTTCAGTTGCTCCATGAGCCAGGCGGTCATACGTTCGGTTTGTTCGGGGTAGGTCCAATGCCCGGTATCCTGGTAAAGGGCGAGCGTTTTGGGGGCCGAAATGAGGTTGTAAGCCGCATACATGGAGGTAGGTGGGCACACCTCATCGTTGAAACCCCACGAGTAGCGACCCGGCACTTTCACCCGGCGGGCGAAATTGACCACGTCGTAATACGCAACGGCCTTCACTTTTTCGGGCTTATTCATCCAGTTAGTAGCCTGTCCAGCAAACATATGGGGCCAACCACCGGCCCGGCCGTTGAGGTAGCCCGTCACATCAGACAGGGCCGGGTAATAAGCCCCAAGGTACTTCACTCGCTCGTCGAGCCCGGCCGTTACCAAGCTCAGTGCGCCCCCCTGCGAACCACCCGTTACGGCCATCCGGCCCGCATCTACCTGCGGCAAACTGGCCAGAAAATCGAGCGAGCGCACGCAACCCAGATACACCCGCTTGTAGTAGTAGCGGTCGCGGTCGTCGAGATTGAAGTTCTGATACCCGGCCAAAGGCCCGGCAGCCAGGCTTGTGTACACTGAGGGGTCGAGGTTGACCGGCACGCCGTGAATACCTACCTGAAAGGTCACAACCCCCTGTTCGGCATTGGCTACATCGCCCGCGTAGGGTCGAATCCCAGCGCCCGGCACCTGCAACAAGGCCGGAAACTTACCATCGCCCTTAGGCACACACAGGATACCATACCAGCGCGAAGGCGCCCCAATGCCCCAGTTTTGCAGGTTCACATGGTAAACGTTTACTTTTTCGGTACAGCGTTCGGGCAGGAGCGTCAGGCGGGCATCGAGCGGAATTTTGGCGAGGTCGGCCTTGGCGTTGCTCCAGAACGTATCAAAGTCAGCCGGATTTTCTACCGTGGGCTTAATGTCTGAAGGGCTAAAAGCTGCCGTTCCCACGGCCCGGTACTCTTTACCGTCGAGCTGCACTTTGGCTACGCAACGCAGAAAGCCCGGCTGCCGCATGGTGCCCCCATCCACCGTGAGCCGCCCCTGGGCAATCGAGGCTGTTTCGGTTTTGGTAGCGGGTTGTTGCTCGGGGCCGATTTCGTAGCGAACACTGGCGTTGGGCACCGGATTCCCGTGTTGCAATACCTGAATTGTAAAGCGTACCGGGTCGCCGGTTTTATACGTCCAGTCGGTGCGGTCGGGGGCTACAATCACTTTTACCAGCCGCTCGGCGGGTTGAGCCAGCAAGGTCACTGGCAAGAGAAACAAGAGCAGAAGCTTTTTCAATGAATAGGAAATAAGGAGTTGAAACGAAGCATTGAACAACAAGGGAAAAAGGCAATTAGGGGCTCGTCTTAACCATACGACCGAAACCCGTACACCCAAAAATGAACCAAACAATGACCGGAAAATAAGCCTTGTTACCGATGAATGGTCTTGGTTTGTGGCACACCCGCTATCTTCGGAACTTGGTTGGACAATCCGTGTCCGGACCAACACCTCTGTTCATGACCTTCCGTTACCTGCTGCTCCAATCGCTTTTGCTTCTGGGCCTCGTTGGGGCTACCTCGGCCCAGGATGAGCTACCCTGCGGAGTTAGCGACCGTGTTTTACCCGACAGCACCGTTCGACTCATGGGGCAGCTTCCCCGGCTGATGCAGCAACAACGCGCCCGCATGGCCGCCAGCGAGCGCAAAATCTGTCGGATTGCGCTGGAAGTTGACTCAGATACGTACGTCGAATTTGAGCGCGATACCAACCGAATCAAGCAGTTTTACCTGAACCGGGTGGAGCAGGCATCCCGGATATTCGAGCACGAAATAAACACCCAACTGGTAGTGGTGTACGTACGCATCTGGAAAGATTCCGACCCTGACCCGTACCGGGGCGAAGGCAACCTGTACACGCTGTACTCGATCATGAACGGCGTTTGGGCCCGAACGCCCGTGCCGGTACCGTACGACAAACGGGTGTATATGCCCACCAAAAGCACGTCGGGGGCTGGAGGATTAGGCGGTGGTAACCAGGCTATTGCGGCTAACCGAACGGCGGTTGCTACGCTTGCCCACGAACTCGGACATTGTTTCGACTCGCCACACACGCATCACTGCGCGTGGCCGGGTGGCCCCATCGACTTTTGCTCCACCATTGAATCGACCAACGGCGACTGTTACAGCGGTTCTATTCAGAATGCACCCGGCACACTCATGAGCTACTGCACCGACACGCGGCTCACGTTTCATCCGCTCTGCCAGGCGCTGATGACAAATGCCACCGACCGTTCGCTCGGCCGGATTACGCTCCCCTCCGCCCCTGCCCTGCCCGTCAGCACAACCCTTACTCAAACTCCCTTTCTGAGCTGGACGCCCGTCCCCTCGGCCGACCGCTACGAAATCGACGTAGCGACCGATGCCGCCTTTACCCAGAAATTCCGAAGCGACACCAGTAGTCTGAACGGGTATCTGCTGGGGTCGCTACCCTTTGGCACTACTTACTTTGTTCGGGTACGGGCCATCAACACTTTAGGGACATCGGCCTGGTCGGTCACGGGGCAGCTTCAACGACAACGGGCACCGGGCCTACAGGCACCGCTGCTGTTGCCACCGCCCGCAAGCGGCTTTTTTGCGGGTCAGGCTGCGTTTCAGGCCGCTATTCAGCCCGTCGATGGAGCTACGGCGTACCATGTTCAGGTAACAAATAGCTCCGACTTGCTATTTCGCTCCCCCAATACTCTGATAATCAGCCGACCTACCGATACCTACAACTCGCTATTATTCGGTATGGTACGGGCCAAAGTTCGGGCAGTGGTCAACAATATACCCGGCCCCTGGTCGGCAGAGGGGCTTTACGCGATCAATCCGCCCGATTATTACATCGGTCTGCCTTTTCAACCCCCGCAGTCGGCCCCGCTAACCCTCCCGATTGCTTACTACAGCGTGACCGGGCGCGAGAGTCGGGTAGTGCTCATGGTAGCTACTGACCCTTCGTTTGCCCGGCTGATGCACCGTCAGGAGCTGCAGTATGAACAGACATACTCCCTATTACTCAAAAACCTACTACCCAACACAACGTATTACGTTCGGGCCGAAGAATACAACACCACCAACCCCAATCTACCGACAGGGCTACTCACTCAGACCCAGCGGTCGTTCCAGACCGGGGCGGCCCCATTGTCGGACCGGTGGTCGTTTGTAAACAGCACAACGCACCCCGACTGGCCGCAGGGGGGCGCATACGGCCCGCTAACGGTGGGCAACAATAGTCTTTGGTACAGTACGTCGAACGGGCTCACCCGTATCAGCCTCGACAGCTTACGGCTGCGCGTGTATAACCAAAATACCACCAACGGCCGCCTGGGCAACAGTGTACTGGCCCACGGGGCCGATACCAACGGCACCGTCTGGGTAACCAACCGGGTATCGATCAATACGTTTAGAGATGGCTTCCCGGTACAGTTCAATCAGTTGGGGCGGCTCAATGAACAAACCGGCTCTCTGACCGACCGCTACAACTTCACTACCAACGGCTACAACCCGCAGTATCTGACCCATAATCCGCTGGTGCTATCGGGCTACAACCATGTTGGCGAGATAAAAGACTTTTCGCTGAACTCAGTTTACACGCCCCCATTTCCTGTTACCATCAGTCAGCTACTGATGCGGGACGGGAGTATCTGGATGCTCGTTTACAATACAAGCATGGGGCAGCATGAAGTACTCCGGCTCGACCCGGTTAGCCGGGGTGTCCAAACATTCAATTCGCAGAACACCCCACAGTTAGGCGCGATCATCAACCAAATCACCCTCGACCAACAGGGACATGTATGGGTTGCTCAGGCTACGCGCTCTGCCAAAGCACCCTTTGTCCTGTTCGATGGGCAAGCCTGGACAACGCCCCCAGCCGGGCCTATTACGTCGGCTCAATTTCTCACCAGCGACCCTTCCGGCCGGCTGTATGTATTGACGGGCAGTCCGCCCTACGCACTGTACCGGCACAACAGCCTCGGCTGGGAAAAGCTCGGCGACGAATTACCGTTCAACACCAACCTGAACAACATGACCGTTGATAGGCAGGGTAATGTGTGGTTCAGCGGGTTGTTTGGACTGATGCGGTACGCTACCTGCACCAATGTTGCCCGGCCCGAGCTGACAGCGAGTCAAACAACGATCCTGGCTGACGAAAAAATCAGCCTCACGGCCAAGGGTTGTACCAACGTGATGTGGTCCTGGACGAGTGCGTCGGATACCGTAACGAATTGGTCCACTCAAGGCAGTAACGCGCTACGGATAAACCTCACGAACACTACTACCTTCCGTAGTCGCTGTGTGGAGGGCATCTGTTCGGGCCCGGAAGCCGTCCTGACCATCACGGTTCAGCCCCAACTAGTTTTACACGATGTAAGCAAACCGGTGTTCTGCACCGGCGATACCCTCGCCCTCTCCTATCGACAGGTTGGGGAAGCGGGGGCTGGTAATCGGTTCAATCTGGTACTGAAGCGGGCGGGAGCAGCTAGTTCTGCTTACTCGCTGACCTCTACCCTGAGCACGCAAGGAAAGCTGACTGTTGCCAGTAGCCTGCTGCCGACTACTATAACACCCGGCCGGTACGTACTCCATCTGGACATGACCCAGCCGCAAATCCGCTCGCGAGACTCCCTCCTGATCGACGTAGCCGACCGCCCATCGGCCGAACTGAGCACGGACAAACTCACGTTTGTACTGGGCGACAGCACCCGCGTGAGCGTAGCCCTCACGGGTAGTCCACCCTGGCGCTTCACCCGCTGGGATAACCAAACGGTGCAGGCAAACCAAACTCCCTACCTGGCTACACTCATAGCCTCTCAGCCTACGAATTATACCCTCGCGTTGCGTAACCTGAGCGACCTCAATTGCCCCAACGGTAACATTCGCAACAATTTAGTAGTCAGCGCACTCGCTCTCAGCGCCGAACCTCTACTCAACACGGGCGTTCGGGTATTTCCTAACCCCGTAGTCGGGTGGCTGACAGTTGAAGCCGACCCCTCGGTGGCTCCGTTCACTGCCCTTCAACTCACCGATATGAACGGCCGCACAGTGCGCCAAAGAACCCTTGCGGGTCGCTCGCGCCGGGAGCAGTGGGACCTGAGCGATTTGCCCGTAGGCGTGTACCTGCTCACCCTGGAAACCACCGACGGCCACCGATTGACCTGGAAGGTGCTCAAATGAAAAAGGGCAACCGCTTGGCTGCCCTTCATGTTAGGTAAGTTTACCCTGCAAGATTTTCATCTCGGCAACCGGCGAGGCCCGTTCGTAGAGAATATTGTAAACAGCGTCGGTGATGGGCATATCAACGTTGTGCTGTCGGTTGATGGCATGAATGCTTTTCACGGCATAATACCCCTCGGCAATCATGTTCATTTCGGCCTGCGCCGACTGAATGGTGTACCCCCGCCCGATGAGCGTACCAAACGTGCGGTTACGGCTAAAGGGCGAATAAGCCGTTACGAGCAAGTCGCCGAGGTAAGCCGACGCACTCAAGTCGCGGTGTTGCGGGTACACGGCATCCACAAACCGTTTAATTTCCTGCATGGCGTTGGAGACCAGCACGGCCTGAAAGTTGTCGCCATAGCCAATACCCCGCGTAATGCCCGAAGCCAGCGCGATAATATTTTTCATGACCGCACTGTACTCAATACCGTATATATCGGCCAGGGGCGATGCCTGTACAAACCGGCACGTTAACAGCCGGGCCACCTCAGCAGCACACTCCAGATCGGTGGAGCCGATGGTGAGGTACGATTGCTTTTCGAGGGCAACTTCCTCCGCATGGCAAGGCCCGGCAATAACGGCCATCCGGCTATTGGGCACCCCAAACTGATCGGCTACCCAATCGGTCACGAGCTGGTTTTTCTCGGGAATCATGCCCTTAATGGCCGAAATGATGCATTTTCCGGTAAAGTCGCGGGTATCAAGCCCAGCGAGGGCGTCGCTCACAAACGCGGCAGGCACCGCCAGAATCACGTATTCGCTCTCCCGGAACGCATCGCGCACACGGGTGCAAACCTTTACTTTTCGTGGGTTAATCTGTACATCGCTGAGGTAGCTCTTGTTGTGATGAAATGTTTTGATGTGGTTGGCATCGGTCTTACTCCGCATCCACCACTTGATACTAACATTGTTTTCGGACAGGATTTTGATGAGCGCTGTGGCCCAACTTCCCCCGCCCACCATAGTAATACGAACCGGCGAGTCGTGTTTCATACAGCAAACTTAACAGACTTTCGGTTGGTGATAATGAGTTGACCACCCCGTATACACGGTTTCGGTTTCGAAAGTAGCCCAATGAGCTGTATACTTACCCTACGAAACCGATTCTGCCGAACCGGATTCACCCACCCACTTCACCTTCTGTTTACCATGTCTCCTTCTGTTCAACCACCCGACAATTCGGCCGGGCCGTTTGGGTCGCTGCCACCAACTGTACAAAACGAAATACTCTGGCGGCATAACCGTTGGCTCCTCCAACAGCTCACTACTACCGAAAATAGTATGAAGCAGCTTCGCGAAAACGACGAAACGTTGCGTCGGTTAGCCTACCAGCACGATTTCTACCGGCAGTTTAGCGCTGAGCTCGATCAGCTCAAAGACCGCACCACCCGCGACCTCCGACGAATCAAAGACCTGTACCAGACAAATCCGACGATTGCCGACCTGGCTGTGGATGAGTTGATCGACGCGGTGCAGGAAATGGTCAAAACCATGCGACTGGAAGCCCGCGTTCAGTTTGGGATTCCTCATCAGACCAACCCCTAAAAGCAATCAGCCCGGCCTATAATTGGCCGGGCTGATTGCTTTTAGGGGTCCTTAAGGTTAGTCCTTATTCTTTTCTTTCTTCTCCTTCTCCTTGTTCGGATCACGCTTCACAATCAGGTCGCCCTCCTTGAGCGTTTTCGAGACAGCCAGAAACGGCCCCGATACTACCTGCTCGCCGGCTTTCAGGCCCGATACAATCTGGATATTTTCGAAGTCGCTGATGCCGGTCTTCACCACCCGCTGCACAGCCTTTCCGCCCTGATTCACGAACACAATCTCTTTCACCTCCTCTTTCTTGGCGGGTTTAGCTTCGGGCGTCTGCACCGATGTATTTTCTTCGTCGCCCGATTCTTCTTTCTCCGGCATACGGGTTGTTACGGCGGCAATAGGCACAGCCAACACGTTCGACTTGCGGTCGGTGATGATCTCGACCGATGCCGTCATACCGGGCTTAAATGGAAACCCTTTGCTCTGACTGGCCAGTAGGTCGGAGTACGACGAGTTGAGGATTTTTACTTTCACTTCGAACTCAGTCACGGCATCGTTCGACATGGCCGAGGCCGCCGAGTTGGTATTCCCCGCCATGCCGTTGGCCGTATTCGAGATTTCGGTCACGATACCTTTAAACCGGCGGCCGGTAGTTGTGTACGAATCCACTTCAATGTCAGCGGTATCACCGAGGGTTACCCGCACAATATCGTTCTCGTTGACGTTTACGCGCACCTCCATATTGTTCAGGTTGGCCAACCGCATAATTTCGGTACCGGCCATCTGCGAGGTACCTACCACGCGCTCACCCGCTTCCACGTTCAACTTGGATACCGTACCATTGACAGGGGAATAAATAGTCGTTTTGCGCAGGTTTTCGCTCGCATCGCGCAGGCTGGCTTCGGCACTTTTAATGCTGAACTGAGCCGCCCGCACGTTGGCCCGCGCGGCCTCAACCTCCTGCCGGGCCACACTGTAGTTGGCCTCCGACGTTTCGAAATCGGCCGATGAGATCACCTTATCGGCCAGCAGCTTCCGGTTTCGCTCATAATCCGCTTTAGCACGCAACAGTCGGGCTTCAGCCTGTGCCACATTGGCTTTCGTCTGTTCAAACTGCGCGCGGCTCTGATCGACCGTAGCGCGGGCCCGTGCCAGAAACGACTCGTAGTTGTCGGGCCGAATCCGGCACAGCAACTGACCGGCTTTGACCGGGTCGCCTTCTTTTACGTACAGGCCAATAATTTCGCCGGACACATCGGGGCTGATTTTTACTTCAACCTCGGGTTGAACACGCCCCGAAGCGCTGACGCGTTCGATGATGTCGGTTGTCTTGACGGCGGCAAAATCAACGTCGGTCGTTTTGGGTTTGCCGATCACCCCGGCCTGTTTGGCCGCTACCAGCCCACCAGCCAGCAGCACAACCAGCCCTCCTAAAATCCACCAGATACGGTTCGACTTCTTCTTCATAATGAGCGAATGAGTGAATAAGTGAATGGGCAAATAAGTAACAAACGAATCAGCAGATAGGCACCCGACCAGGCAGGTATTCGCTCATCGAAACGTCAGACTGTCGCACAAGCACTAACTCGCTTATTAAAATGCAATTGGTTTATTCTGATAAAAATCTAAAATCTTGGTACGGAACACGTAATCGTATTTCGCCTGCACCAAACTGGCGCGGGCCCGGTCGAGGTTCGTTTTAGCAATGTTGTAATCCGTTCCGTTGAGGGCACCTGCGTTGAAACGGCTCTCGGCCACCCGTAGCGCCTGCTCCAGAGCCGTCACCTGCACCTGCGTAGCCCGGTAGCGATTGAGCGAGGCCGTCAGATTGGTATAAGCCGTTTCGATCTGCTGCCGAAGCTGCAACCGGATGTTATCAGCGTTGAGCTGCGCATTCTGCTGCTGCAACGTCGCATTCAAAACTTGGGTGCGGCTCAATCGCTGATTGAAAATTGGCACGTTGAGCGAAATCTGCAACGAGCGGTTCAGGTTATTGCCCAACTGATCGAAGAAACTGTAGTCCTCAAATCGGAAGTTGTTCTGCGAGAAGAAAATCTGTTGCGACGAGCCATCGGGCAGAATAACCGTTTGCGGAATCTGCACGGTTCCGTCGGGAATCCGGCGCTGAAGCCCTACACTCGAAAACAGCGACGACAGGGAGCCGTTGAGCGACAAGCGAGGGTACAAACCCGCCCGGGCAATGTCGATAGCCCGCCGGGCACTCTGCGTGCGTAAATCGGCACCCAGCACCTGTGGTTGCGAGGCTACGGCTATCTCGTAAATCTGCTGGGCCGTAGCCGAGTATGTTTCCACACGGGGGTCGGGCAGTTTTAGGTATTCGATTTCAAAGTTTTGCCCACCCGACAGGTTCATAGCCTGCAACAAGGCCAGTTTAGCAAGGTCGACGTTGTTTTGGGCATTCACGATAGCCAGCTCGTCGTTGGCCAATTGCGCCCGCAAATCAAACAGGTTTGCTTCGGGCAATGACCCCGCATTGACTAACCGTTGGGTCCGGTCGAGCTGGGCCTGCGTAGCCTCCAGTTGTCGACGGGCAATTTCGAGTTGCTCGGCACCCGTGAGTACGTTCAGGTATTGTTGTACCACCAGCAGGGCCACGTCATTCTGCGTAGCCGACAGCTCTTTCGAAGCAGCCTGTACGTTAGTCTGGTTCTGAAGAATCTGGTTTTTCAGCTGAAAGCCCTGAAAGATTGGGACGTTGGCACCAATCTGAAAGTTATTGGACCGAACGGCCTGATCGACAAAGGTGTTGGTACCGGGGTTAATGTTACGACCCGAGTTGAGCCCTTGCGAAATAAACCCGTTGACCGTGGGGAGCTGGTTAAACTTCGACTGCCGAAGCTGCAATTCGGAACCACGTACCTGAATCTGGCCCTGCTGAACCCGAATATTATTCTGCAAAGCCAAATCAACACACTGCTGCAACGAAAGCACCGGTGAGCCGTTGGCCGCACTCGACGTAGCGACGCCCGGCGTGGCGACGCCCGATGTAGCGACACCCGGCGAAACCGCATTGGGGGCCTGGGTATTCTGGGCCCATGTTGTACCGGCTGCAGCCTGTAAGCACAGGGCCCCGATCAAGGCAGCCTTTCTCCACTCCACTCGCATATTCATGACGTATTTTCGGTTCAATGTTAAGGATAAGCAGCAGGCAGTACCTACCGATTTGGGATAAACGGACGATTTTGGCGTATAGCCGATAACCCTTGGGCGTCAGCGGCTACTGGCGTCCGGTTGTTACTTGTTTGTGAAGGGTGATGCAACGTCTCAGACCATCCAGCCGTCTTTCAGGTTTAGCACCCGGTTTCCGTAGGCCGCGTTGCCCTCCGAATGGGTAACCTGCACAATAGTGACGCCGTCTTCCTGATTCAGTTTTCGGAATAACTCCATGATTTCGCGCGCCTGATCGGAATGCAGGTTGCCCGTAGGCTCATCGGCGAAAATGACGCGCGGCCGGGCCGCAATAGCGCGGGCGATCCCCACTAATTGCTGCTGCCCCCCCGACAGCTGGGCCGGAAACAGATCTTTTTTCGCCACTATATTAAAGCGGTCAAGCAGTTCGGCAACGCGGCTTTTTCGCTCCGAACCCGACAGCCCCTTGTAGAGCAGGGGCGTCTCGATGTTTTCGTACACAGTCAGCTCATCAATCAGGTGGTAGGCCTGAAATACAAACCCGATCTGGGTTCGGTGAAGCTCGGTCCGTTTCTTCTCCGACAGTTTCTGCACGGGTTCGTTCAGAAGCCGATATTCGCCCTCAGAGGGTTCTTCGAGTAATCCAAGAATATGCAGCAGGGTCGATTTTCCCGACCCGCTCGGCCCCATAATAGACACAAACTCGCCCTCGTTGATCGAAAGCGAGATCTGGCGCAGGACGTATGTTTTTCCGAATCCGGTCGGATAATATTTGGCGACGTTGGTTAGCTGGATCATAAAGCAAAAACAAAGCTATGCAGACCCATGCGCAACGTGTATGCCAGACACACAAAAAAGCCGCCCCCGGTATAAGGAGCGGCTTTCTGAGAGCCTACCTGTCCGTTTACGGACGTTGGCTGTTCGGCAATGGACAAGCCCGCCGTTTACTTAGCACCCGTGCTCAGAGCGCCGGGCATCAGCACTGTATCAACTGAGTGCACAATGCCGTTGGTGGCCGTAATGTCGCCCATATTAACGGTCGAGGTGTTACCAGCCGCATCGGTTATGGCGAGCGTATTACCTTCTTTTTTCACGGTCAGCTTGCCTCCCTGCACAGTGGTGAGGGTCTGGTTGTTCTTGAGCGTTGCCGAGGTGTAGCGCCCCCGCACCACATGGTAAGCCAACAATTGCGATAGTTGCTGCCGGTTGGCGGGTTGCATGAGCGACTCAAGTGTAGCTGCATCAATTTTGGCAAAAGCCGCATTGGTTGGGGCAAAAACTGTGTAGGGACCACCTTTCTGCGCCATATCGGTCAGGCTGGCCGCCTGCAATGCCTGCAATAAAGTCGAATGATCCGATGACAGGGCTGCGCTGGCTGCCAGATCGGCATTGGTCGATACACCTGTGGTTGGGGCATTGGTCGTGGTACTGCTCTGGTCGCGACCCGAATTAGCCGCGGGGCTAGTTTGGGCCTGCACACCACCCACCGTCGCTACGGCTAAGCCAAGCACGAACATCCATTGCTTCTTCATACGTTTCATCATGTTTTGAGTAAAAAGTACACGCCGTCGGTACAAACCGCCGGTACATGACCAACTGAGATAGTCGCCTAAAATTGTTTACACCCATAGAACCAATGGAATAAATGACTGAATGGCCCACTTCGCGCTTGTGCAGGCGCGAAACGAGCTAACTCTCTTTTTCGTGCGTATTCGACTAAGGGAATAGAGAATATACAATTAAAATCAAATTTTAATTTAGAGACCAAAACGGCCAATGGTGGTTATACAGGCTCATTTTTAGGAAATTTTTGTAGAAAAGACGAAACATTAAAAAAGTTTTTTAAACAATCTGAAGGGCAAAATATAATTCTACAAAGGTCTTATTGGTTACTTTTGAATCACGAAACCTAGTAATGCAATTTTGATTCTGAGCAGTTTGATCATGCGTTTTAAACTTCACATTGCCTCTCTGGAGTACCTTTTTAAGGTAAAAACTTATTTGTTGCCAGACCCTACACTGGCCCCTTACCCCCTTTTGGCCGCGTAACACGCCCCCGTCTTTTGCCCTCCTGTGATCAATAGTGCCCTTACCCCTCCTCTGGGTTGTGCCTGATCTGTCAATGGCCGTACACTCAATCTGGCCAGGCAGCACGCGAAGATCATCTACCTAACCAAACGTCATTGCCGGACACGACCACCCGGACAATCCGTTTCTACCCCTTATTGTACCCATTTAGTTCATGAATAAGTTTTCCTTGCTGTGGCTGCTGTTGTGGTGGCCCGGGATGGTATTGGCTCAGTTGAACCTTACCGCTCCCCAGTCGCGCATTGTGTATCAGCGTAACGGGGCCAACCAGGCCAATATCGTAGTAATGGGCACAGCCCCACAAAACGCAACCCGCGTAGAAGCCCGACTGGTGGCTCTGACCGGGGGCGCCACCACAGGATGGTCGCCGGTTGGGTTGCTCAACGCCAACAAAGCCTTCCGGGGTTCTATTACAGGCTCGGGCGGCTGGTACCGGCTCGAAGTCCGGGCCTGGGCCGACGGTAACCTGGCCGCCGAAACAAGCATCGACCGTGTGGGTGTAGGTGAGGTGTTTGTAATTGCCGGGCAGTCGAACGCCTTTGGTATTCAGGAGGCCGGTGGAGCCTCTGACGACCGGGTTTCGGTTGTTGATTTCCGTGATAATGATGTGAACGAGCAACTGCTGCCCATGCGGTTTAGCCACGCCGACGGCGGTGGTAACGTAGGGCCGTCGAATCCACTCTATATCTGGGGTAAACTGGGCGACCAGCTCGTGAGCCGGTTGCAGGTACCCGTACTGTTTCTGGGTGCCGCTCAACCCGGTACCACGAGCGAAGAGTGGCGCCGGTCGGCCGAGGGTGACGCCAGCCTGTCGGGTTCGCTGTTTCCGTACCGCCGGTTGGGTTCGGTGCTGTACCACTACATTGCCCGCACGGGTGTTCGGGCGGTGCTCTGGCATCAGGGCGAGGGCGATATTGACCGTAGTGGTCAGGCCTACATCGACAATATCCGCTACGTGATTGACAAAAGCCGCCAACAAGCCAATGCCGGCTCAATGGCGTGGGTGGTTTCGCGGGTTAGCTACACGCAGGGCCGCAGCAATCCAGGCATTATTCAGGCGCAGGAGCAAATCATCAACAGTGTCCCGAATGTATTTGCCGGGCCTAATACCGATGTTCTGGTGGGACCAGAAAACCGGTTCGACGATGTGCACTTCGGCGGGTCGGGTCTGATTCAACTCATCGCGTTGTGGAACCTGAGCCTATCAAACGATTTCTTCAGCCGTTCGCAACCCGTCAGCCCCTCGGCCGACGCACCCGCTACAACAGCCGGTTATGTTTTGCCCAACACGACGGCTCCCGGTCGGCAGATCTGGGTTCCGTATCTTAATAATAGCCCCGGCAACTCGTTTAAAGCACAGCTCCTCAACAGTGATGGCGGAGTCGTGACCGAATCGTCGGCGGGTAACCAGAACCCCATTGCGCTTACCCTGCCAGGCAACCTGCCCGGTGGCAATTACCGCACCCGCGTGGTGTCGGCGCAATATTCAGTACCGGGTGCCACCGGTGAGGTATTCCGGGTAGTACCCGGTGCGGCCGAAACTGGTACACAAACACCCATTCAACCCGCTACCATCAACGGCACCGCCGACGCCAGCATCAGCCGTCTGGGTTACAGCTACGACATGCCCAGCCACGGATTCCATTTACTCGTGAGCGCGTCGGGCCCGGTTGAAGTTCGGCTCGAACGCGTAGACGGTGGCTATTTTGGCGAAACCAACTGGGCATCGGCAGGCGACAATGGCGAGCATCCGGGCTTCAACAAGGTACGGTATTACAGCCCTATTTCCGGGGGTGTAGGTGGCGTAGAACCGGGCCGTTACCGGTTATCAGTACGGAAAGCTGGCGACTCGGGCAACGGTCTGCAAGTAGAAATTAACCTGCTCAATGGCCGCACCACGGTGTACACCACCTCCGACAGCACCCAGCCAACCCCTACCCCGACAACGCCTACCTCGCCCTCAGTACCAACCACCCCGACACCGCCCCCCGTTACGACCACCCCTTCGGTCGATTACGTCAGCCAGTTAGGGTATAAATACGATATGCCTTCGCACGGGTTTCAGCTGCTGGTGATGGCGCAGGGTCCCGTCGACCTCAAACTCGAACGGCTCGATGGACCTTTCGGCGAAACGAACTGGGCAAGCGGAGCCATTACGGCAAACTTTGGCGCGTTCAACTACTTCCGCAATTACTCTCCCGCAGCGCCGGGCGTAGGTGGTGTAGAACCGGGCCGCTACCGCCTTTGGGCACGCCGGGCGGGTACCGCCGGTACCGAAGTGTCGGTAGAGGTGACCTTACAGAACGGGCAGTTTCAGGCCGGAGTCGGCACTTCAACGCCCACAACTACGCCTATTCCGCAACAACCTACCGAAAATAGTGTAACCCCGCCCGCACCGACGCCCCCCCCCGTGGCAGGTGGCTCAACAAACGGACAGATTCGGCGCATTGGGTACAAATACGATATGCCTTCGCACGGGTTTCAGCTCCTGACCAATGCGACGGCCTCGGTAGAAGTTCGGCTCGAACGGCTCGACGGCGGCTTTGCTCAGACGAATTGGGGCGCAGTCACCGCGAGTGGTGAGTTTGGTGGCTACAACGCTTTCCGCAACTACGCACCGGCAGCACCGGGTGTAGGCGGAGTAGAAGCCGGTCGTTACCGGCTGTCGGCCCGGTTGGCGGGCGATACCGGCAACGGTCAGTCAATCGAAATTACGCTGGGCAATGGCCTGTTTGAAGCCTGGGCCGGTAGCGTTACAAGCTCTACTCCCGCGCCTGCCCAGCCTGCACCGCAGCCAACACAACCCGTTACAGAGGCCCAACCTACCGCTCCGACCCCGACGGCCCCCACTGGCCTCATCCAGTCAATTGGTTATAAGTACGATATGCCGACGCATGGTTTTCAGTTGTTATCGCTGGCTACCGTAGCGGTACAAATGCGGCTGGAACGCATCGACGGATCATTTTCCGACAGCAACTGGGGCAGTGCAACCAGCAGTACCCAATACAACGGCTACAACCATTTCCGCAATTACTCACCGGTAGCGCCGGGAGTAGGCGGGGTTGTGCCCGGCCGTTACCGATTGTCGGTCCGGCAGGTTGGCGACTCAGGCAACGGACAGTCGGTAGAGATTGTATTGCAAAACGGCATCTTCAGCATACCAACAGCCCCCAATGCCCGTGTGGCTGCCGTACCCTCAGCGGAGGAGATCATCTGGCAGGCCTACCCCAACCCGGCCGAAGCCGAGGTGACGGTTGCCTATCCGGCAAGCCTGCCCCTGGCCAACGTGCGTACGCAGCTCACCTCATTAGCGGGTATCAGCACCGATGTACCGGTTCAACAGGCGCAACCGGGTAAACTCCGGGTATCGCTGGGTAACGTTCCGGCAGGTCTGTACATTCTCCGCGTCCTCGACGGCCACCAACCGGTTCAGGCGCTGAAGGTGATAAAACGATAAAAGGAGAAGAAAAAAAAGGAGGAAAGGAGAAGGGAGGAAGGAAGACTGCTTGCGGTTTCCCTTCCTCCCTTTTCCCTTTCTATCACCTTTTTCTCTTTCCTCCTTATTGCCCTTTTTCCGTACTTTTGCGTATCTATGGTACTTCCATCTGCCTTCGCAACGGTTCGGCGGGCGGCTCTCGCTCTGTCTCTACTTTTTATTACGGTTTCCAGCTGGGCGCAGACCCCGGCTCCCCCACCCTCTTTCCTCGTTCCGACGCCCCGTGCCAAGCAGTGGGCCGACTCGGTGTTTAACATGCTTACGCCCGATGAGCGCATTGCCCAGCTCATTATGGTAGCCGGATACTCTAACCGCAATGGGGCGTACGAAGACTCACTCGCTACCCTTGTTCGGGTGCACCGACTGGGTGGGGTTGTGATGTTTCAGGGTGGGCCTGTTCGGCACGCCAAACTCGTCAACCGGCTACAGGCCCTGTCGGCAGTGCCGTTGCTCATTGCCATCGACGGAGAGTGGGGCCTGGGCATGCGACTCGACAGCACCGTGCGGTTTCCGTACCAGATGACCCTCGGCGGCATGGCTGGGCAAGACGACCTGATTTACCAGATGGGCGCCGATATGGCCCGGCAGTGTAAACGGCTGGGTATCCACATCAACTTTGCCCCCGTTGTCGACGTGAATAATAACCCCAACAACCCCGTAATCAACTTCCGGGCGTTTGGGGAAGATAAATACGCCGTGACCCGCAAGGGGCTGGCATACATGCGCGGCATGCAGGACAACCGCCTGATGACCAGCATCAAACACTTCCCCGGCCACGGCGATACGGGCGTCGACTCGCATTACGACCTCCCCGTGATTGCCAAGTCGCGGGCGCAACTCGACAGCCTGGAGCTGTACCCATTTCGGGAATTAATCAATGCCGGCGCAGCGGGCGTGATGGTGTCACACCTGAGTATTCCAGCCCTCGACTCGGCCCGGAATTTCCCCGCCACTCTTTCGTCAAAAATTCTGACTAACCTCCTGCGCGATGAGCTTGGCTTTCAGGGACTAACATTCTCCGACGCCATGAACATGAAGGGCCTGACCAAGTTTTATCCGGCGGGCGTTTCGGACCGGATGGCCGTAGAAGCCGGCATGGATGTGCTCGAATTTACCGAAGATGTACCCCGTGCCATTGCCGAAATCAAGCAAGCTATTACCGAAGGGCGCATTACGCAGGCCAGCATCAATGCCCGCTGTATGAAGGTGCTTCTGGCTAAAGCCTGGGTGGGTCTGGATGCTTACAAGCCTACCGTGCTCGACAATCTGGTGGCCGACCTCAACCAACCCCAGTCGGAGCTGATCAACCGCAAGCTGATCGAAGCGTCGCTGACGGTGCTCAAAAACGACGGTAACCTGCTACCCCTGCGTAACCTCGACTCACTGCGAATTGCGACCGTGGCTCTCGAAGCACCCACGCCAACGGCTTTCCAGCAAATGGCGGGCAACTACACGCAGATCGATCATTTCAACCTGACGTCGGCTATGGCCGACACGACCCTTGCCCGGATTCAGGCGCAACTGGCCAACTACAACCTCCTGCTGGTGGATGTGCACCTGAGCAACATCCGGCCGGGCGCACGGTACGGTATGCAAGCCAAAACGGCCGCCCTTGTGCAGCAACTGGCCGCGACCGACAAAGCCGTGATTACCGTTTTTGGCAATGCCTACGCCATTGACAAGCTGCCCGGCATTGATCGGGCGCGGGCGTTGGTGATGCCTTACCAGCTTACCCCCATGACCGAAGAACTCTCGGCTCAGTTGATTTTTGGAGCCATTGGCGCTTCGGGTCGGCTACCCGTTACGGTCAACAGCCAGTACAAACTGGGGGCCGGGATCACCACGTTCAGCCTCGGCCGGTTGAAATACACGATTCCTGAAGAAGTGGGTATCTCGTCGGCTTACCTGGCCCAGCAGGTCGATTCAGTGGTGAACGCCGGTTTGCAGGCAAAGGCCTACCCCGGTTGCGTCGTACAGATGGCCAAAGATGGCAAAGTGATCTACCGCAAAGCCTACGGGCAAACGGTTTTCGCCGAGCCTTTGGGTCAGCCCGCCGTGGCCATAACACCCCGCCCGGTTCGGCTCGACGATCTGTACGATATGGCTTCGGTAACTAAAATCAGCACCTCAACGCCCGCCCTGATGCGGCTCGTAGACCTCGGTCTGTTCGATGTGGATGCCACCATGAGCGCGTACCTGCCCGGTTATAAGCGGTCGAACAAGGCGAATCTGGTTTGGCGCGATGTGCTGACGCATCAGGCACGCCTACGGGCCTGGATTCCGTTCTGGCGCGAAACCAAAAACGAAGACGGTTCTTTCAAGCCGAAAACGTTTAGTAACGTCCGTTCGCGCCGGTACCCGATTGAAGTAACAGACAGCCTGTTTCTGCACCGCAGCTACCCCGACCGGATTTTTGAGGAAATCAAAGATTCTCCGCTGAATGAGAAGAAAGCGGCCGGCGAATCGGAGTACGTGTACAGCGACCTTTCGTTTTACCTCTACCCCCAGATTGTGAAGCGACTGGCGGGCGAGGACTTTGAAGAATTTCTGAAGAAGACATTTTACCGGCCACTCGGTGCCACCACGCTCACGTACAAGCCCCGGCTGTCGTATCCGCTCAACCGCATTGTACCAACCGAGTACGACTCGCTGTTCCGCAAAACGCTCATTTGGGGCCGTGTACACGACGAAGGAGCCGCTATGCTCGACGGGTTGTCGGGCCATGCGGGCCTGTTTGGATCGGCCAACGACCTGATGAAACTGATGGAGATGTACCGACAACGGGGGTCTTACGGAGGTCGTCAGTACCTGAGCCCGGCCGTACTGACGGAGTTTACCCGCTATCAGTTCCCGGAACTGGGCAACCGGCGGGGTCTCGGTTTTGAAAAGCCAGCCTACAAATACAACGCCAATGCACCCCGTTCGGCCAGTGCATCGAGCTTTGGGCACTCAGGTTTTACGGGCACCTTCACGTGGGTCGATCCGGCGTATAACCTGACCTACGTGTTTCTGTCGAACCGGGTGTACCCCACGCGGGAAAATAACAAAATCAGCTCGATGAATATCCGAACCAACGTGATGGAGGCTCTGTACAAAGCCATGAAGCGTGGTATCTAAGACAGAAAAAGGGTAGTGTATAATGCACAATGAACTGTATGCTGGCTATTAGTTGGCTCATCACGCATTTTACAATATCCATTAATTTGACCAACAACGAGGCCCGGCGGAGATTCCGCCGGGCCTCGTTGTTTTAGTCAACCGTGATGCCTTTCCCAGCAAGATAAGCTCCGATATTGAGCTTATCGGCTATTTGTCAATCAGTTTTCCAATGCGCTCGCTCATTTCGATACACGCCCGGCCGTTGTGGTAAGGGCATTTCCAGGGGCTGATTTTGGTGCTACCCCGCACCTGACCCGCCGGATCGACCCCCATAAACCACTCTCCATTTTTGAGGTCGAGCAGATGCTTTTTGGTATAAGCCCAACTCGCGGCCGATTGCTCCAGAAAACGCGGCTCCTTGGTCAGTTGGAAAGCATTCATAAACCCGACCATAGCCTCGGCCATTACCCACCACGAACGTTCGCGGTTCCAGTGGGCTGCCTTCAACTCACGGCTCTGCGTCGGCTTGTCTTCGTCGGGTCCTTCGTATTCGTAATTCATACCTCCGTCGGGGTCAACGCCCGACAAAGCCGCCCGCGCCATCAAGACCGATTCTTTACGCACTCGTGTCAGCAAATCGGCCTCGTGCAGCACCTCGGCCGCTTCGAGTAGGAGCCACGATGCTTCAATATCATGCCCATAGCTGATGCCCGGTCGGCGGGTTTCCCAATTATCACCCTGAAACAGAATCATCCGGTGGGTGCGCGGGTTAATAATCTGCCCCAGAAAATTGTTTAGCAGCCCTCGCACCTCTGTTTTCAGGCCCGCATCGGGCCACACACGCAGCAAACTCACGTAAGCCTCCAGAATATGCAGATGCGTATTCATGGTTTTTGACTCACCATTGTCTTTGCGGGAAATAGCGTACTGCCGGGCCGGCCCCCAGTCGCGGGCAAACCCCTCAAAATACCCCCCTTTGCGCGCCGGGTCCGTATCAAATGCGTGTTTGACCATAGCGCGGTACACCTCCTGAGCAAACGCCAGCGCAGGCTCATGTTTGGTAACCCGGTAATATTCGCTCAGGCCGTACACGGCAAAAGCCTGCCCATAGAGTTGTTTGCTGTCGTCGGTGCCGGGCGAAGAGCCGACCTGCCCCTTGGCGTCGACCATCCAATACACACCCCCATACTGCCGGTCGCGGAAATGGGCGTCCAGATAGTCGAAGGCCCGTTTGGCGGTAGGCAAATACTGCTCATAATGACCGGTATGCCGGGCTGCCGCCGAAAACGTCCACAGAATCCGGCTATTGAGCACCACCCCCTTCTCGGCATTGGGCCGGGGCTGATTGTCGTAGCCCACGGTTCCGTAAAAACCACCGTTGACAGGGTCGGGCGCGTAGCGTTGCCAGTACGACAAAATGGCTTTAAGCTCTTGCTCAAGTTCGTGCTGCCAAAGGCGCAGGTCGGGAGGGGTCATGGCGTCGGGTGATAAGGGCGTTCAGCAGGCAAAAGCCAGAACGGGTCTGAATCTTGATGCACACCCATCTACGCGGTCGGTATTTTTACTTTTTCCGAAGCAGGGCCGCAAACGCAATGATAACCCAAACCACGTTGACCAGCGCCGACGGGTAGGCCCCGTGATGTACGGTATTGACCACAAAAAACAGCCCGCCGACAATATTACTCCAGATATAGCGCGGGTCGCTGGCGGCCAGGGTGCCCCGCAGGTTTAGTGCATAAGAGCCTACAATCAGGACCGAAGCAATCCAGCCCAACGTTTCAATTAACAGATTCATACAACAAAAGTAGAGCATCCCGGTTGTAAAATTGCGTCTTCGATCACCGACCCCGCTCCGCCTTGAATCATTTGTTCCCCTACATCGAACGGGCCCTGCTTCGGCCCGACATCCGCATCAACGAGCAATACGAAGCCCTCGACGAGGTTACTCAGCTGGGCCTGGCGGGCCTGACGGTGGCTCCGTTCTGGGTAAAAAAATGGCGTCGGGAAATGGGTGACTCCCACCCGGCGAGCCTCTCGGCCGTGATCGGCTACCCCTACGGATACGCCCGCACCGAAGCCAAACAGCTCGAACTGGAGCTGGCCCTGCGCGATGGCGCATCGGAGGTGGAGGTTGTGCTGAATACCTCGGCTTTGTTTTCGCCGACGTCGGTATGGCTCAAAATTGAGCTGGTGAAACTGGTAGCCGTAGCCCATGCCGCCGAGAAACCCCTCACGGTGATTCTGGAGTCGGGCCTGCTGACCGACGAGGAACTGGGCCGGATGCTGAAGACAGCCGCCGATGCCGGAGCCGATTTTGTTAAAAACGCAACGGGCACCCTACCCACGTCTTTTTCGATAGAACAGGCCCTGGCGTTTCGGCAACGGACACCTACCACGCTGGGGGTCAAAATTGTAGCCGATGGCGCAACGCCCGACGAACTGGAGCAGCTTGTCGACGCGCGGGTCGACCGGATTACGTTGCATAACACCACCCCGCTGTAGGTTCGCATCGTCGGTGGTTTGTAGTAGATTTGGTCGAATTGTTTCCGGCCATTGTCTACCATGAATCGCCTGCTTGTCTTTATTCTGGGTCTGCTTTACCACACCGCTTCGGCCCAGTCGACCACTTACGAGAACTACGAAGTCGACCAGCCCGCCGAAGCGCGCGGAGGTCAGGCACTACTCGACAAGTTTATGAGTACCAACGTGCGCAAGCCGTTTCTGGCACAGGTCGCCAACATCAACGGCCTGGTAGTGGTGCAGGGTATTGTCGAGCCCAATGGACGAATCGCCGAAGTCACGGTGCTCAAATCCCTACGGCCCGACTGCGACCACGAGGCCGTGCGGGCTTTTTCGCTCTTCAACGCCTGGAAACCCGCCCTTAAAAACGGCCAACCCGTACGGCAACGCGTCACCTACCCGGTCCGGTTTGTACCGACCGGCCCCCTACAATATGCAAATGGCAGGGTCCTACGCTATTACGACCGAAACATGGTATTGGTTGAGCCATTTGATACGACCGCCTTCTACCGTGCCGAATCATTCACCGATACGCTGGGCTACCCAACCGGCCCGCTGCACCTCTGGAAACGGCACGGCAAACGGTGGCGCAAAGAGGCCGATCTGGAATTTTTCCCCGAGGCTTACAATACAGGCCAAACGTTGCTCATCTACCGAATGCCCAATTTTGCCGGTTTTGGGCCGGTATTTATCCACGACGCACAGCGCAGGCTGGTGAGTGATTACCTACAGGCTCCCGACGGCCGAATCGGGCTCCGGCTCGACCGCGACGCCAACGGTATGGTTACCCGGCGGACCGACCCTGTACATTCGTATTTTGTCTACACAGACTGGTACCCTAACGGCCAGATCAAATCAGTTTGGATACCTCCACACCGGACCGACAAACCCGTACCCGAGCAAATGCTGGCGTACTGGGACAGTACCGGACAACAGCTTGTGAGTGAAGGCAACGGCGCCATCCGCTTCCGGTACCCGAAGAGTTGGAAGTCCCTCAGGCAATACGGGCAGTTGGTCGATCAAACCAATGAAAACCGCTACGAGCGCGGGTTCAGGGAGGGTCTCACTACCGGTATCCTGGCCGATAGCTCGTACTGGATAGGCGAGGTATATAAGGCCGGGGTGTTGCAAAGCTGGATGGTTGTGCTAACCGGTAGCCCTGATACACTCCGGTACACCGAGACCGACAAGTCACCTCAATTCATGGGCGGACTAGACCGCCTGAGTCAGGTACTGGCTGATCGGATGCAATACCCGACCGCTTTGGTGGGAAGTTCGGTAGAGGGCTACGCACTGGTCGGGTTTACCGTACTGATTGACGGAAAAATCAGCGACGTTGCGCTCGTAAAAGGGCTTCACCCTGCCGCCGACGCCGAAGCTCTGCGCGTGGTGCAACGTACCAACGGCGACTGGCAAGCTGCTCAACAGCAGGGCCGACCGGTCGCGAGCCGGTTTATACTACCTGTTTTCTTCCCTAAAAAGTAAGCATATGATCTACAGAGAAATAAGAAATTGTTTACTTTTAAAGAAACGATTATAAGCCACCCGTGACCTCACGTCTTATTCTTACCCTTTGTTTTTGCCTCATTCGGCTGACGGTATCCGCTCAGTCGACCGCTTATGCCGATTATGAAGTCGACCAGCCTGCCGAGCCGGGCGGAGGGCAAACTTGGCTCGACAAGTTTATGAGTACCAACGTGCGCAAGCCGTTTCTGGCGCAGGTCGCCAATGTCAAAGGCCTGGTAGTGGTGCAGGGTGTTGTCGAGCCCAATGGACGCATCACCGAAGTCACGGTGCTCAAATCCCTACGGCCCGACTGCGACCGCGAGGCCGTGCGGGCTTTTTCGCTCTTCAACGCCTGGAAACCCGCCCTTAAAAAGGGCCAACCCGTACGGCAACGCGTCACGGCCCCCGTATATTTCCACCCAAACGAGCCCGTTGATTACCAAAACGGTCTGGCTACCTGGCATTTTGATACCAACCTGAACCGGGTAGCCCCCACCGACCCGGAGGCCCTCTACCGCTCCCAAATCCCCACCGACACGTTGGGGCTGCCCACCGGCGACCTACAGCTTTTCAAACGAAAAGAGGGCCAATGGAAGACGGAAACCACCATTGCCTTATCCACGGAACCGTTTCGGGGTGGTACGCTGCTCATTCATCGGATGCCCAACCAATCGGGGTTTGGGCCGGTGTATCAGTTGAGCAAAGACGGACGTATTCTGGCCGAGTACGTGCAGGGCCCCGACGGAACGGTAGGCCTCCGGCTCGACCGCGACGAGCGGGGAATGGTGGTCAAAAGCACCGAACAACTGAATGGATATTATATCGTTACGGAATGGTATCCGAGTGGGCAAATCAAACAGATGTGGTCGCACGCGGGGCTCGTCGGCAATGTCCGGATTGTTTATGCCTCAAAGACGGCTATACTGCCTTCACAAGCGGAGCAACCGTCGCAACTGCTGGCTTTGTGGGATAGCACTGGCCATCAGCAGATTATGGAAGGCCGGGGAAAATTCAGCCGACAACTTAAGGTCAATTCGGGGATTCGTTACCGGCAGCAGGTTGAGCTTATTGAAGAAGGTGAGTACGAAAATGGCCGTATGCAGGGCTACTGGCAAACGGCCTATGCCGATGGCTCCTGCTGGAACAGGCAGTATTACGACAAGGGTGTGCTTCAGCACGAACGTTTCTGGACTGCGGGTTATCCCGACACCCTTACGTTCCACCCAACTGACCATCCGCCCATGCCCATGGGGGGGTTCGGCCGACTTAACGGGTTTCTGGCGCACGAGCTTCGGCCCCTGACCCGCGAGCAACTGGGAGGTGTGCAGGGGTACGTACTGGTCAGCTTTCAGGTGAACACCTACGGCCGGGCCACCGACATTCGGGTAGCGAAAAGCCTCCACCCGGCCGCCGACCGCGAAGCCCTGCGGGTAGTCAGGCTCATGAACCGGCAGCGAGTGCCGTTCTGGCTAACGGCTTATCAAAACGGCCTACCGGTTAAAGCCGCTTCTACACTCCCGATTCACTTTGTAGCCGATTAGGCTTTTGTATCACTACTTTTTCATTTATTTGTCTCCTAAATTATCCAAACCAATACGCTATTATGAACCGTGTCCTGTTGCTTTGTTTCTGTCTGCTGGCGGGTATCTCCGCTCAGGCCCAACAAACGGCCTACCGTGATTTTGAAGTCGAACGCCCGGCCGTGCCCAAAGGCGGAGCCTCTATGCTCAACGAGTTCATGGCAGCTAACGTGCGCAAGCCGTTTATGGCACAGGTAGCCAACGTGAAAGGCATGGTGGTGGTGCAAGGCGTCGTAGAGCCTGATGGGCGCATTGCCGAGGTTACGGTGATCAAACCCCTACGCCCCGACTGCGACCGGGAAGCCCTGCGCGCATTCCGGCTTTTCAACGCCTGGCAACCTGCTCTGAAAGACGGCAAGCCCGTGCGGCAAATTATCACCCAACCCGTATTCTTCCGGGCATCAACGCCGTTGCAGTACGAAAACGGGGTTGTTATTCAGTACTACGATCGCAAGTTTCGCTCCATTGCCCCGTCGGATACAGCCACGATCCGTTCGGAGGTTCCGACCGACACGCTGGGCCTACCTACGGGTAACCTCGTGTTTTACGTCCGTTCGGGCAGCCGGTGGAAAAAAGAAGCCGAAATGACGTACTACCGCGAACCCGTCAAAAACGCTCCGGCCTCGAACTTGGCGTTTCGGGTGGGCCACCGCGATGTGAACGAGCGCCCGTTTGGGTATCTGTACGAGATCACCAACGATGGACAGGCATTCGAGAGATCCTTCCACGATCTGGACCGGAACCTGGTGCGCCAAACCGACCGGATGCCCAACGGGGCCGTACTCCGACAGGATGCCTTCGACGGGGCGCGTTTTGTCCAGAAGGCCTGGTATCCCGATGGGCAGTTGCAGCAGATCCGGACGCGTCCTAGAGAACGAGGTATGATAAGCATCGCCCCTGAATCGGAGCAGATGCTTGCTTATTGGGACAGCACCGGCACCCAACTTGTCAGCGAAGGTACCGGCACCGTGGCCCTCTCCGAATCGGCCACTTCCTATGCTGACACTAGTCGGCGCACGCAGTTTATCGAGCGCGGCACCTTTGAAAAGGGTATGAAAGTTGGCCGTTGGACAGGTCAGTTTGCCGATGGCTCGTTTAGCTATGTTGAAGACTACGACAAAGGCAAGCTGACACTCGGCAAGGCTGCCTTTGCCAACCAACCCGACACCCTGCGGTACACAGTAGCCAATCAGCAGCCCGAATTTAAGGGCGGTATGCCGGGGCTTTCGCAGTTTTTAGCCTCTACGCTCCGCTACCCTGCCGATGCCCAGCGGGCCGGTGCCCAGGGCCAGGTATTTGTGAGCTTCGTGGTCTGCACGGATGGCACATTATGCGATTTTGAAGTAGTCAAAGGCGTTCACCCGGCTGTCGACGCCGAAGCCCTACGGGTGGTGAAGGCGATGAATGGTAACTGGAAACCGGGTATTCAGCGGGGTATGCCGGTACGGGTGAAGTACAGTCTGCCGATCAACTTTGCTTTGCGGTAATACGTAATAGGGGTTAGCACGCGGATGACGCGGATTGAACAGATTTTCGCGGATTAATAACTAAAAGACCAATCTCCGTCCATCTGCCTGATCTGTGTCATCCGCGTGCCATTTAATTCAAAACGGATTGGCACGCAGATGACGCGGATTGAACGGATTTTCGCGGATTAGGAATCAGAAAAGCCATTCGCGCGCATCGGCCTGATCTGTGTCATCCGCGTTCCTGTTCAATCGTGCTATCAAACCCCTAATTTCCGTACTTTTGCGGCACTATGACCGTCAAACAAATACCGCTCCATCCCCTTCATCAACAGCTTGGAGCCAAGATAATCCCGTTCGCGGGCTTCGACATGCCCGTTCGTTACACGTCTGACCTCGATGAACACCACACCGTCCGCAACGGCGTGGGTATTTTCGATGTCTCGCACATGGGTGAGTTTATTGTCAAAGGCGACGATGCCTGCGCGCTCATCAGCCGCGTATCGGCCAACGACCCCACCCTGCTCTTCGACGGAAAAGTGCAGTACAGCTACCTGCCCAACGGCAAAGGCGGCATCGTCGACGACCTGCTCGTGTACCAAATCAGCCCTGTGGAGTTCATGCTCGTGGTCAATGCCTCGAACATCGACAAAGACTGGGCCTGGATCAACAGCCACGTGGGCGACCTGAACGTGGAGCTGGTGAATGTTTCAGATGGTATGTGTCTGTTTGCGGTGCAGGGCCCGTTGGCGGCTCAGGCGCTACAGCCGCTCACCAATGCCAGGCTCGACGCCATGTCGTACTACACGTTTGAGAAAACCGACTTTGCCGGTCAGGCCAACGTGATTGTATCGGCTACGGGCTACACGGGCGCGGGTGGCTTCGAGATTTATGTCTCCAACCATCAGGCCGAGGCCGTCTGGAATGCCATTATGGAAGCCGGTGCCCCCCACGGTATCAAGCCCATCGGGCTGGGAGCCCGCGACACCCTGCGGCTCGAAATGGGTTACTGCCTGTACGGCAACGACATCAGCGACGAGACCTCGCCTATCGAAGCGGGCCTCGGCTGGGTCACTAAATTCTCGCATGATTTTATCGACGCCGACGTGCTCAAAGCCCAGAAAGAGCAGGGCGTAACCCGCAAACTGGTGGGATTCGAGTTGCTCGACCGGGGCATTCCGCGGGCGCACTACCCCCTCTGTACGGCCGACGGCACGGTGGTGGGTGAGGTTACTTCGGGCACACAGTCGCCCACGCTCGGCAAGGGCATTGGCATGGGCTACGTACCCGCCGAACTCGCCAAACCCGGCACCGAACTCTTTGTGCAGGTACGCGACCGCCTGCTGAAAGCTCAGGTTGTTAAACTGCCATTTATTAAGAAATAAAGGGAATGGGAAGAAGGGAACAAGGAGGAGGGTTATGTACTCTTCACACCTTTTTCCCTTCTCCGGTTTTCCTTCTCCCCTATGAAAAACATTGACGTTTGTATTACCCCCGAACTACTCCACCTGCACAAGATCGACAACACGATTGTGGTGGTAGCCGATGTGTTCCGGGCCACTTCGTGCATGGTTACGGCCTTTGCGTACGGTGTTGAGAGTATTATCCCCGTAGCAACGGTGGATGAGTGCCGCGACCTGCAAAGCCGGGGGTTTCTGGCCGCAGCCGAGCGCAACGCCCAGAAAGTAGAAGGCTTCGACCTCGACAATTCGCCGTTTAGCTACATGGACGACCACATTCGGGGGGCGCAGGTAGCCATGACCACCACCAACGGCACGCTGGCCATTACCAAGTCGCGGTCGGCGGTGAAAGTGCTGGTGGGGTCATTTCTGAATCTGGATGCCATTGTGCGCTACCTCAAATCGCAACCGTACGACGTACTGGTGCTTTGCGCGGGCTGGAAAGGCCGGTTCAATCTGGAAGATACCCTCTTTGCCGGGGCTTTGGTGGAGCGGCTCAAAGACACGTACATGATGGCAGAAGACAGCACCATTATGGCCTGGCGGCTGTACTGTCAGGGGCAGGACAACCTCATTCAGTACCTCGCCAACTCGTCGCACATCCGGCGGCTGCAACGTCTGGGTATTCAGAAAGACATTGCCTACTGCCTGCAACACGACCTGTACGACGTAGTACCCGTACTGCGCGGCAATGCCCTGGTCAATATGAGACGGTAAGGGGTAAGCTACTTATAAACAACGGCCCGGTTCCTGTGCAGGAACCGGGCCGTTGTCGTATAGTCTCAAGACCGGATTTAAACGGGCTGTTCGACCTGTTGTTCGGCTTCGAGGTAGTTGATAACCCCACTCAGGGTGGTGAGTTTCGAATAATCTTCGTCGGGAATTCGGATGCCAAACTCTTGTTCGAGTTGCATGATCAGATCAACCGTGTCGAGACTGTCGAGTCCGAGGTCACGCGTGAAGTGAACGTCGTCCGTGATGGCTGTTCGCTCCACCCCGAAACCGTTTAATATATCGATAATCTTCTCTTTCATACCTGTTGTCGGGGTTTGTAATTTGTCGTGGTGTTATCTGGTTAAGTAACTGCCAGACAAGCTCATTTGTTGTTTTGAATTAGGAATTTTTATGAAACGAATGACCACCGGTTGCCAGGCGGGGATGAGTGGTTCAGAAGCCTCCGGCAACGGTTTTTTGGGCCATTCAGTCACCTACTTGCTTCGCACAAAGCTTATAAATTCTCGCCCAACAGTCGTTTTAATTCTAACTGATTCAGCAATAATTGATACTGAAACGACAATTGGGCCAGGCGAGCCTCTTCAACGCCCGTTTCGGCGGCCTGCAACTCAACCGGCGTAATCACCCCATTACGCAGGCGGGTCTGAGCCAGCGCGAGGGCCTTGTCGGCCTGGGCGACGGCGGTGCTCAGGTTCTGCAAACGAGCCGCGTTGGCCCGCATATCGGCCAGAGTTTGCTCAATATTCTGCCGCAGTTGGGCGTTGGCCGTTTCAACGGCATACCGGCTGGCCGTCAGGTTCACCTGCGCAGCCTGCTCCTGTAGTTTGTACCGCTTGCCCGCATAGAGCGGCACCGACAGGTTTACCCCGGCCACCTCGTTGAACCGTAGCCGGTTGATCTCAGGCAAATACCCATTGCGGTAGCCCGCAGCCCCCGAAAACGAAAGGCTGGGTCGGGCAGCCAACTGTGTCGACCGAATGTCGGCCTCGGCCTGCCGTACCCGATCCAGCACCAGCACCAGTTCCCGGTTGGCTCCCTGCGCGGTTTGCGCGAGAGCATCGGTCTGGTCGGTTGCGGGCAGTGCCCCAAACCCGTCGAAACGGCGGGCGGCTTCGCCAATTGTCTGGGCCGCCGTGGGCACACCGGTCAGGTAAGTAAGCAGGGCGCGTTGCCGGTCGAGCTGGTTCTGAATATCAATTTTGCGGTTTTTGGCCGTTTCGAGCCGCACCTGCTGTGTCAGCACGTCGAACTCGAGCGCATCCCCGTTGCGGAGCCGGTTTGCAATCACCTGAATATTGCCCGTTGCCGTTTTGATGACTGAGTCCTGCACGGCCAGGCTACGTTGCAGAAACCCGATACCGTAGTAAGCCCCGGCCACCTGATACGCCAGATTGAAGCGGGTAAGTTCGAGGTTGTCTTTGGCCAGTTGCACATCGTCCTGCGCGCGGGCCACGTTGGCACGGGTGCGCCCCCAGTCATAGATCGGTACAGCCACGTTGAGCGACGCATTGCCGTTATGATTGGGCTGAAATTGCACCGACACATCGCGGCCATTCACCGGCAGGTTTGCCTTGGGCACGGGGTTGATGTACTGGTACGACGCGTTGGCCGAAACGACCGGCTGTAAGGCCGTACGGGCAATATCGGTGCGCAGCTCACCAGCCTGAATCAGGGCCTGCTGCTCTTTGAGCCGGGGAAAATGGGTATTGGCCTGCCCAATCAGCGCCCGCAAGTCGTCGGGCAGGGCGGGCTGCGCCCAAACTGGCGCGTTCAGAAACAGAAAACAGATGAGTGAGGTGTATTTCATGATCAATGGGCGGCATCGGCGGCTGCTTTGGCGGCTACCGGGTCCATTTTTTTCTTTTTGAGCAAAAACAAAAGCGGAAACGACAAAGCGAAAAACAACCCGGCCAGCCGGAACGTGTCGAGATACGAAATCATCAGGGCCTGTTTCTGAATAATCAGGTCCATGTTGCGCAGAGCGGCCGTACCGGCATCTACGGCGTTCATGCCCCGGGCCACCAGACCCTGGGTCATGGCGTTGAAACGCTCGGTCCAGAGGGGATTATCGGGCGAGATATGGGTAATCAGATCGCCCCGGTGCACCGCCGACCGCTGTGTCACGTAGGTGTTCGTAATGGCCACGCCAAATGCCCCGCCCAGTTGCCGCATCATGTTGACAATGGCAATGCCCGTGGGCATCTGACGCGGCTCCAGCCCCGATACCGACTGGTTGATTAGGGGTACGTTGACAAACGCCAGCCCAATACCCCGAATCACGAGCGCAAACACAAAATCGCCGTTGGAGGTATCGGCGTTGTACGTCGACATGATAAAGCAAAAGGAGGCAAAGGCCACGTATCCTATGATAGCCACCGTTCGGGGCGAAACCCCTTTGGCCAGCAGCCGCCCGGTCAGGATAAACATGGGCAGGGTAGCTAACCCGCCCGGAATCAGCAAAACCCCCGTTTGGGTAGCGGTAAGGCCCACAATCCGTTGCGCAAACAACGGAAACAGGAGCACCGAGGTAAACAGGCCATAGCCCACTACCACCACCAGAATAGACCCAATGGCGAGGTTCCGGTTTTTGAGCGCCCGCAAGTCGACCACCGGTTCGGGTGTGCCGCGCAGCTCCCACCAGATAAAAAATGGTATCGCCACCACGGCCAATACGGTCAGGTACAGAATTACCCGGCTGTCAAACCAGTCGTCGGCCTCGCCCCGCTCCAGCACATACTGCAACGCACCTACGCCAACAGCCAGCAACAGAATCCCCATTGTGTCGATCCGAATGGCCCGCCGGTCGATGTTCAGTTCATCGGCTTTCTTGTCGATGAAAAGTACGCTCATCAGCACCGCCACAATTCCAATCGGCACGTTGATGTAAAACATCCAGCTCCAGTGGTAATTGTCGATGATGTAGCCCCCCAGCGTGGGGCCGAGCGTAGGGCCGAGTACAATGCCCATTCCGAACAGGGCCGAAGCCGTTGCGCGTTGGGAGGGCGGAAACGAGTCGTACATAAGCCCCTGCGAGGTCGATAGCAGGGCCCCGCCCCCGATCCCCTGCAAAAACCGAAAGGCTACCAACACCCAGAGATTATCGGCAAAACCGCACCCCCAAGACGCTACAGTAAACAGAATGATAGAGCCGATGTAGTAGTTTTTGCGACCAAAATACCGCTGCAAAAAGCTCGTCATCGGAATCACAATCACGTTGGCAATGGCGTAGGCCGTCACCACCCACGACACATCTTCGATAGTAACGCCGAGGTTGCCCGCAATATCAGTCAGGCCCACGTTTACAATCGAGGTATCGATCAGTTCAATAATGGCTGCCGTAATGGCCGTAATGACCACCACCCACCGGCGAAATCCCGTTTTTTGTTCCATAATTTTTCAGTGAACAATGAGCAGCGAACAACGAACAGTTAACTGCCTACCGCTAACTGTTAGCTGTTCATTATTCACTGCACTTTAACGGCCACGTCGGTGCTCAGGCCGGCCCGGAGTTGCTCGCGGTATGTTTCGGGATTCAGGATTTCAATTTTCACGGGCACCCGCTGGGTGATCTTCACAAAGTTGCCCGATGCATTGTCGGGCGGCAGCAGGGCAAACCGGGCTCCGGTAGCTTCCGACAACGAGGCCACACGGCCTTTTACGGTCAGGTTCGGGTACGCGTCGATCTTGATGTCGACCTCCTGCCCTACCCGCATGTGTTCGAGCTGGGTCTCTTTGAAATTGGCGACTACCCAAAACGTAGAGTCGGCAATGACGGTCATCAGGTTCTGACCGGGTTGCACGTATTGCCCCACCACCACACTCTTCCGGCCAATTTTGCCCGCAATCGGGGCCGACACCTGCGCGTAGCTCAACCGCAGCCGGGCGTTATCGATAGCCGTTTGCTTTACCTTTAGCACGGCCTCCATTTTCTTTATCGTCGCCTGCGCGCGGGCAATAGCCGCCCCAGCCACACCCTGCCCCGTACGGGCAAGGGCTACCTGCTCCTGACTGGTCTGGAGCTGCCGCTCCTGCACGTCGGCATTATTGCGCGAATCGTCGAGCTGCCGCCGGGTCAGCGACTGATCGTTGAACAGATTCTGGTCGCGCTGCAAATCCTGCCGGGCTTTGTCGCGCCGGAGGGCCTGTACCCCGGCTGATGCCTGTGCTACGTTCAGATTCTGCGCTACGTTGCGGGCGTTGGCTTGTGCGGTTTGCAGATCAGCCCGGGCGGTTTGCAGGTCGGCTTCGGTTTGCAGATAATCGGCTTCGGCCTGTTGCAACGCCAACTGGTATTCCTGCGGGTCGATGGTCAGCAACGGCACCCCTTTTTGTACACTCGCGTAGTCGCTCACATTCACGGCCTGCACGTACCCGGCCACCCGCGCCAATACCGGTGCCGAGCTTGTTTCGATCTGCGCATTGTCGGTTGTTTCATACTGCTGGTTGTGCCGATACGCATTGAACCCGTAAAAACCACCGGTAGCCACTACCACCACCCCCAGCAGGGGCGCTACCAACCGCTTGCCCCAATTTGATGAATCCGTTGCCATCCCTCTTCGTAACCGTTCTAAAGTTTCCTACAACAAAGCTTATAGTCAACTCGTTTGACTATAGAAGGCAAATGTAAACCCGGTTGACTATTAAAGTCAAGCAAGTTGACTATCTTTCGGGAAATATTTTTGAATGCCCTCCGAAACGGCTATTTTTAGGACATGGTCACCCAATCAGACAACGTAACTTTTGATTTTAACCGCTTCCATACGATTCGGATGCGGTCATTAGGCCGGATTTCGTGGCGTCTGAAACGATTCATTGACGGCTTTTTGGAACCGCGTATTCAGGCCCGGGGATTTGCCGATTTTAAGCTGAGCTATCTGGGCGTACTGGCCAATATTGAAGAGGCCGGCACCACCAACAACGAATTGGCCAAGCGGGCGTGCGTTACCAAGCAGATGATGAGCAAAACGGTCAGTCTGCTGGAAAAAGAAGGATATATCTATCTGGAAAAAAACGCCAGCGACTCGCGGTCCAATGTCATCTATCTCAACAAACGCGGCAAGGAGCTGTTTCTGAACCTGCACGAGTGCGTCACCGAAATGAACGAACACTTCCGGCAAATTCTGGGCACCGACCGGCTGGAAGAGCTAATCGACACGATGAAATTTCTGGTCGATGAACTCGACAAGCTACCCACCGCCTTCCCCGGCTGCCCCGGTACAGAAGGGTCATAGCTGCACCAAACCAAGCCGCAGGGCTTCGAGCACCATACCGGTCCGGCTTTTGACGTTGAGCTTCTGAAAAAGCGATTCACGGTAGCCATCTACGGTACGGGTACTGACACACATACGGTCGGCAATTTCGGCGTAGGTCAGGTCGCTGCAAGCCAGTTTGAGAAATTCCTGTTCGCGGGCATTCAGCTGAACGGCGGGCGGTGTGGCTGGCTTCCGCAGCGATTGCAACAGGTATCGGGTGAGGTACTCAGAATAGTAGAAGCCTTTGGTACGTACCTCGTCGAGGGCGTTTCGCAGCTCCGACGGGCGGCACCCTTTGAGCAAATAACCCCGCACGCCGTAGCGTACCATCTGCGCGATATGGTCTTCCCGATCCATCATGGAGAGGGTCAGAATTTTCAGATCGGCATAGTGCTGCTGCAGGTAGGCCGCCGTTTCGAACCCATCCATCTCAGGCATATTCACATCGAGAAGCAAAATATCGGGAATATTCTGTCGTTCCAGCTGATCGATCAGCTCCCGCCCATTACCCACCGTGTACAGCACCTGATAGCCCTCAAATTTATGAATGAGTTCGGCCAGGGCTTGCGCTAATAACTGATGATCATCGGCGATGGCAATCGTGGTATTCATGGAAAGAGTTTCTTTACCGGGAAAGATAAGCGGAAGCGAAAATCATCCCAAAACTTTGTCAGTTCCAGTCCTTCATTTTTACGTAACTGGTCATAAAAAAACCGGCCGCCTTGTGGGCAACCGGTTTTGAGGGTTGGTTTACCCCCCCCTGAAAACAGGAGGGGGTATCTTACCAGATCAATAACTAACCTCTGGATAACCAACTTAATAGGGTATTTGAAAGAGATGCAATGGAAGAGACTTAGCAGCTCAACAACTGTCTTTGAAAGCCTTCTGCTATTTATCAGGATAGACGTTTTGTTCCCCTCCTGTTTTTCAGGAGGGGGTTAGGGGGTGGTACCCCACTACTTCGCCAATACTGTGGCCGTCTGATCGGTGCGCACCAGACGCGAGCCAGCGGGTGTCGTTTCGAACAGGCCAATGTCGTAGCGGCCGGGGGGCAGCAGACCTTTAGGCATCGACGTAAGCCAGCCATTCGGCCGGGCAAACGGGTTTTTACCGGTTGGCTTGCGGGGCTCGGCAAACATCACGTAGGCCGCCTTGCGCCCGTCTGAGGGCCAAAACACCACGTAGGTGCCCTCGTTCATACCTACCCGATAACCGGGCGCATCGCTTTCGAGATTAAAATACCCCGGTTGGTCGAGCAAACGAAACGACGTGGCAATCCGGGGGCCAAGCTGCGCCCGCCCGACTGAATCGAGCAGCAAACGGGTTTCGTCGGGCGTAATGGCCGGATTAGGCAGGGTGTGCCAATTTCGTACCCGCATGGTGCTGTCGAGTTCGATAATCCAGCGAGCCAAGGGCGAGTTGTGCGTACCACCGAGGCCAATCTGATTGTGCTGCTGATTGAACGTAAGCCCCTGCATATGTTTCCGGCGCACTACGGCCTCAGGTACGTACGTCACGTAGGTCAACACATTGACAAACAGGAAAAGCCCCCACAGAACCGGCACCAGACGTTGCCGGGTTTGGGGTTTCAGCAGGCTCAGCAACGCCAGATAGCCTACGGCCCAAAGTACCATTGAGTAGGTCCGGTACGAACTGTGCAGTACCATACCGAAGTAAAACCGTATCCGGAAAAACGCAATCAGGGCCATATTGGCCAGCAAAAACAAAGCTACCCCGGTCAAAAACGTCTCGAAATGCGAGCGGTTGGCTTCTTTCCGAAACACCACCCGAACGAGCCACCAGGCCAGTACACCTACCACCGCCAGACCGGCCAGTAATGGAAGGGCCGACCGCCGTTCGACGGTCCAGGCCGGAAAAAAATCGAACAGACTCCCCGCGAAGATGAAGAAACCCGCCAGGGTCTGAATCGGGTGAGCCAGTACATAGGCAAACCCCTCAGCATTGCCCTGTTGCACGGGGTAATTCAGAAAATACAGCCAGATACACACCGCCCCGAATACCAGCCAGATACCGAGCCATAACCACCGCCGACGAATCAGGAGCATGGCCGCCCCGGCAGGCCAGAGCAAAATACCATTGCCCATGCTAAACGTAGCCAGCGCCCCCAGCCCCAATGCCCCCGCAAACGAACCGGGCCGGTCGTAAGCCAGCACAAAAAACGTAAGCAGCACCAGCACAATAATGGCTAAGTATTGCAGGGTGTAAATAGCCGTGAACGTGAGCAGGTAGTTTTGCGCCACAAAGAGCATCAAGGGTACAGGCAGCAGCCAGAACCGCGAATTAGCCCCCTCCAGCGAACTCGTACTGCGGTAAAGAAGCCCGAAAATGAGCACTAGGCCCAGGTTTCCCCACAGCATCAGCCCCGAAAACGAAAGCCCGCCCGTGAGCAGGTATTGCGCGTACACCACCAGCCGGGCGTACAACACCCGGTGCTCGTTGTTGGGCTTCAGCAGGGCGTCGAGGCCTTCGGAAACCGAACGGGCATCGACAAACCGCTGGAGAAAATACGGGATATTCTCGTACTCATCGAACCACGGAATGTTGTACCGCAGCGCGAAGAAATACACAAAGAAAACGGCAATGGGAAGAATCAGTAAGGCCGTTTGGAGGTATCGGTTCGTGAATAGTTTCAAATCATAAAGGTTTTTGTTCGATACATGGGGCGGATTCGTTCGCGGCTAATCAGGGAAGATGTGGCCACGAGCCTTTACCGCCCTTTAGAAGCTGTTTGAGTTAGCGATTTGAGACCGTAGGGAGCGAATTTTGGTTGCTGACAAGCCAGTTTTTGCCGGTCGTAGCGGTTGCTACGACCCAAAAAAGTGGCGCAGACAGCGACCAAAAGCTGCCCTTACGGGCCAAAGGGACTAACTCAAACAGCTTCTCACTTATATGCCTGCCCGATTCGGTACAACTCGAACCAGAGCTTGAGGTAATACGACATTTTGATCCGCGACTCATCTTTTTCGATCCACTGCCGCAGGGGCATCTCAACCACCCGCGCGCGGATACCATCGCGGCCGTACTGCCGGATCAGCCGGGCCAGAATCTCGACATCGAATAGCCACGGGCTCAGAAAAGGCTCACCAAAAAGACCCGCAATGGTTTCGCGCCGAAAGAGCTTGGCCCCGCACTGGGTGTCGTACACGCCCAGTTTCAGAATATTACTGATAAACGTAGCCACCACCCGCCCGGCGTAGTGCCGAAAGGGGTTCCGGCGGATGTCGGTACCCAAAAACTTGATTCGCGACCCCATCACCAGATCCAGTTCCGGCTGTGGACTCATCCGGGCTTCCAGATCCTGAATAGCCGCCAGGGGCGTAGCCAGATCGGCATCCAGAAACCCCACAAAATCGGCTTGGCCCTGTTCCGCTACGTGCAGCATACCCGCCCGCACCGCCCCGGCTTTACCCCGATTTTGCGGTAAAATCAGGGCCTCAACCTGCGCCGGATGCTCGGCTTGTAGCCGTTCGAGCAGGGCGCGGGTTTGGTCGGTGCTGCCATCGTCGACAAAGCAAAAGCGCACCTCGGGGTACTGCTGCCAATACGCTTCAAAATCGGCAACCGGCAACCGTGTGGCTTCGTTGTAACAGGGGATAATGATGGCGGTCATGATTATGAATTGAGTGATGAACGATAAGTGATGAGTGATGAACGTGGCTTACGCGTTAGCAAGCTCATCAATCATCGTTTATCATTCATCATTAGCAAAATGGTTTTGTGCTTGTAATACCCCGCCTGACACTTATTCCAGAGGTGCTGTGGATTGGGGTTGATGTCTTCGACAAACAGACTCGGCGGGTACACGCTGATTGGCCGAATACGCAGCGACTCGCCCGAGGCCAGCAACTGCTCGCGCCGGGCGTTCATTTCGCGGTTATAGGTAGCCGCGTGGCCTCGCAGCAGATCGTTGTACACCAGCCGAATAGGTCGGCTAAAGTACAGGCTCGTCAGCATCCAGACACCCGCCAGCGCGGGTGCCCACACGGGTACCTGCAACCGCTCGGAATGAATCACCCCCTGCCGCGCCAACGTATTCACCCAAACGGTGAGGGTGAACAACCACCCCACCAGGGCCATGTCGTAAAACACGTTCATGGTTCGGAAAGCCGGGGGTAGTCCGATGCCGTAGTACGACGGAAAAATCATGGCAGCCAGCAGACCCACATATGCTATCGACACCAGCCAGGCCGGTAACTGAAACAGATGCCGCACGGGGCTCCCCGACCGGGTGAGCCGCAAAGCCACGGGCACAAACAACAGTGACAACGGAATCAGGGGCGACTTGAGCAGCAACGTTCCGACCGACTGGGCCAGCCAGCCAAACGAACCCAGAAACGAAGCCACAAAATCGCCACTGTGCGGATTGCCGCCCATCCGGACGGCATTGCCCGGTGCCCGGAACAGAAGCCAGCTCGATATCAGGGCAGCCAGCACCAGCCCCGCCAGAAACGGATCAAACGTGCGCTGAAACAGCAATCGATACCCCGCAATAGCCAGCAGTAATAAAACGAGTAAAATAAGGTTGGTTTCGCCCGAGCCGACGATAGCAAACACCAGAAACGACGCCCAGACAACCGTCAGCGGCCGAATGAGACCGGCAGCCGGTAGCCGGTACCAGCGGATCATCACAGCCAGCAGGTAAAACGTCAGGGCTGTCGGAACGGTGTACGAGGCCACGGCCGCTGTCCAGAAAAACGCTTCGACGGTGCTTTGTTGCGCCACCATCATCGAGAAAAACAGCAGGGCCGTTGTGAGCAGAATCGTCGTGATTCGCTGCCCGCGCAAGAGCTCGCTCATCAGACTGAATACCGACCCCAGCAAGCCCAGTATCGACAGGGCCGGAATGAGCCGAAAGCCATCGTACCAGCCCCATACCAGCGGGTTGCCGTGTACCAGAAAGTTAGAAAAGTACCGGCCCGTCCACCAGTCGTAGTAGTAGACCTGTGCCTGCCAGAACCCTTCACGTACGGCGGTATCGGCAAAACAGTAGTCGTCGGCAGCCGAGGGATGGTTAAAAAACGACAGAATGAACAGGGGCACGAACACCGCCAAAAAGAAACCGAATCCGGCCAGTTTGGTGGCGATTGGAATGATGGGTGACTTCATACAGAGAATAGACCGAAACGAGGCAACTCACTCGTACTGAACAAGCTACTCTCGCCTATCCGGTCGGCAAGAAACCGAATCGTCGGCCGCTATAAACTAAAAACCACTTATTTTTCTTTGTTTGCCAGAAACGGAAACCCGATCACCGCAACCAGAATAACCAGTGTACCCAGGTAAAACCCAGTGGTCATGCGCTCGGTATCCCCGAAAATGAGTACGGCAAGCAAGATTCCATAAACTGGCTCCAAATTTACAGTTAATATGGCCAGATACGCCGAAAACTTACGCAACAGTCGGACACCCGCCGTGTAGGCATATACGGTACACACCCAGGCAAGCAGCAAAAGCCACCCCCACTGCGCCCCCGACTGCGGCCAGAACACATCGGTCGGTTGGCCCCAAATAAGGCTGTACAGCCCCACCAGCGGCACCGATGTCAGAAAAGCCCCGGCCATCTCGTGCGTCGAAATAACCAGAGCCTCGTACCGGTGCGTAAACTGACTGTTGATGATCGTGAACAGGGCGCCCAGCATAGCCGACAGTATGGCGGCCAGCAACCCGCCCACCTTATCGAACTCAAACCGAAAAATCAGGTACAGACCACCCATCACCACAGCCCCCAGCAGCACCTCAACCGGTCGCACCCGTCGGCGCAACAGCAGCGGCTCCAGCACGCTCGCCCAGAGCGAACTCGTGGCCATGCCCGCCAGACATACCGAAACATTGGCCAGCCGGGCGGCCGCAAAAAACGCCATCCAATGCACGGCAATAATAGCCCCCACACCCAGCAAACGCCAGCGGTCGCGGCTCGACACGGGCGCCACCGGGTTCTCGTTCCGGTGTCCATACCACAGCACCGCGCCCATGCCGATCACGGCCAGCAAGGTCCGATACAGCACCACCGCCAGGGGCGACAGTGGATCCAGCAGCTTACCCAGAATAGCCGTAAAGCCCCAGATCAGTACAATAAAATGGAGATGTAAATAATCGGCAGTACGGGTTTGCATAGTGAAGGCGTAAGGGAGGAGCGATGAGTGATGAGTGATGAGCGATGAGTTTTTCTGTTCATCGTTCATCACTCATCATTCATCACTCTTTCTACCCCTACCTCGGGATCGTATGGTACAAAATTACGCCAATACCGGCAAAGAGAATGTTGGGCATCCAGACGGCCAGCAGAGGGTTGAGGTTACCCGATTCGGCAATGCCTTTGCCGAGCATGAAAAACAAGAGGTACGTAAACGCCAGAAAGAAACCCAGTGCGACCTGCCAGCCTACCCCCCGCCGACTTTTACGGGCCGACACAATCACCCCGATAACCGTCAGAATGATAATGGCAAACGGGCGGGTATCGCGTGAATATTTCTCAAGCAGGTACACCTCTATGCCATCGGCTCCCCGGCTACGGAGCAGGTCGATGTAATTGTTCAGTTCGGGGAGGGTAAAGGTTTCAAACAGATTGAAATCACTCTCAAAATCGGAGGGCTTCATGTTGAGCGTCGTATCGATCCGGGTGCCGGGCTGCAACGTCTCATTCTGTCCATTGATCGTCCGAATTTTATAGTCAACAATAGCCCATTTACGGCGGGTGCTGTCCCACTCAATCCGGTCGGCCGAGAGTTTCTGCTGCAACTGATTGCCCTGCATACGCTCCAGGGTAAACTTATAGCCGGTACGGGTCGTGTTGTTATAGCTTTCGAGGTAAGCGTACACATCGGGCGCAATTTTGAGGTGTACGTTACGCCCGTTGAACGTGTAGGCGTCTTTGGTGTATTTCAGCTCAAAAGCAATGCGGGTTTTGTTGGCCCGTGGAATGATGTAATTCACCATGAAATACGTGAACACGGCCAGAATACCCGCCCCAACGGCATAGGGCAACAGAAGCCGCATAAAACTGACCCCGCTGCTCAGAATGGCGATAATCTCGGTACGGGCCGCCAGCCGCGATGTCAGAAACACCGTGGCAATAAACACCATAAGCGGGCTGATGTAGTTGGCCCAGTACGGAATAAAGTTGAGGTAGTAATCGAACAGAACCGCGTTGGTGGGCGCGTTGTGTTTTCTGAAATCTTCGATTTTTTCGGTGTAGTCGATCATCACGACCACCAGCACGATTACGGCTACGACAAAGACGTAGGTTTGCAGAAATCGCTTGAGAATATACCAGTCTAAAAGTTTCATAGAATAGGCGAAAGACCTACAAGCCGGGGCAGAGCGTTTAATTTCTTATTATTCTCCCTCTACGAGCAGGTTACGGGCCACGTCGTGACTTACAAACAACGTGCTTTCGGGTTGAATCTGCACCAGCAGCGACTTATCAAACGCGTTAATTTCTCTTAACGTTATAGAACAACCGAGCGTGAGCCCTGTCCGGTTCAGGTGTTGCAGAAATTCGGGGGAGTGTTCGAGCACGCCCATCACACAAACCGACTCCCCGGCCGCCACCTCCGACAGCTTGCGGTAGCCCGTTTGCGGCATGGCCCCCGCCGTGGTCGGAATGGGGTCGCCGTGGGGGTCAAACTGCGGATGCTCCAGAAACTTATCGAGCCGCTCCACCAGCTCGTCGGACCGGATGTGTTCCAGTTCCTCGGCCATGTCGTGCACTTCGTCCCAGCCGAAGCCCAGTTTATCAACCAGAAAAACCTCCCAGAGCCGGTGCCGCCGGATAATTTTCAGGGCCAGCCGCTCGCCTTCGCTTGTAAGCCGCACGCCCTGATACTTGCGGTAATGAATCAACTGTTTGTCGGCCAGCTTACGCAGCATGTCTGTTACCGAAGCCGCCTTAGTGGCCGTCATTTCGGCTAAGGCATTGGTCGTCACCTCGCCCTGTTGCCGGGTAGCGAGGTAATAGATGGTCTTGAGATAATTTTCTTCGGTGAACGAATGCATAAGCGAAACCAGAATGCCCCTCTCCCCCCGAACATTTCAGTGGTTGAGCGCGAACATTTGCTCCGTAAAAATAGTTTTTAATCATGACGAACAAAAAATTTAGGCAAGTCTAAATTTTAGACGTATACTTGTCGTAAATCTGAATTTGGCGAACAAAAACCCTATTCAAACCCTGTACTCAACCAAAACTCTATCGTTTACTCACCTATGAAAGCCTGGCGACAGCCCAACCTGACCAACTCACTGCCCGAAGTACATGGTAGCATCCATGTGCCGCTCAACAAAGGGTTTTGGCGCACACTGGCTGCGTATGCGGGGCCGGGCCTGCTGGTAGCCGTGGGGTACATGGACCCCGGCAACTGGGCTACCGATATTGCAGGGGGCTCACAGTTTGGCTACAAGCTGCTGTCGGTCATACTGATTTCCAATCTGTTTGCCATGCTTTTGCAGCACCTGTCGCTCAAGCTGGGCATTGCCACCGGTCGCGACCTGGCTCAGGCCTGCCGCGACAGTTACTCGCGCCCGGTGTCGCTGGTGTTGTGGGCACTGGCCGAAATTGCCATTGCCGCTACCGACCTGGCCGAGGTCATCGGGTCGGCCATTGCACTCAACCTGCTGTTTGGCCTGCCCTTGCCCGTTGGCGTGGCCCTGACGGTGCTCGATGTGTTTGTACTGCTATACCTGCAACAGCGGGGCTTCCGCCTGATCGAAAGTATTGTGGGGAGCCTGATTCTGATTATTGTGGTTTGTTTCGCCTACGAACTGCTACTGGCCCAACCCGACGTATCGGCTTTGCTGGGTGGATTGGTTCCCCGCGCCGAGGTGGTCACCACACCGGGTATGCTCTACGTAGCCATCGGGATTCTGGGCGCTACCGTGATGCCGCACAACCTGTACCTGCACTCCAGCATTGTACAGACCCGCAACTACGCCCGCAACGACGAAGGGCGCACGCAGGCTATCCGGTTTGCCACCATCGACTCAACGGCCTCGCTCTTTCTCGCTTTCTTTATCAATGCGGCTATACTTATTCTGGCGGCCGCCACATTCCACTACTCCGGCAACCAACAAGTGGCCGATATTAACGATGCCTACAAACTGCTGACTCCCCTGCTCGGCTCCACCGTTGCCAGTATTGTGTTTGGAGTGGCCTTGCTGGCATCTGGCCAAAACTCGACCCTTACGGGCACGATTGCCGGCCAGATTGTGATGGAAGGCTTTCTGAATCTGAAGCTCAAACCGTGGGTTCGGCGGTTGGTAACGCGGTTGCTGGCGGTGGTCCCGGCCATGATCGTTGCCATCTTGTACGGCGAGCGCGGTACGGCCGAGTTGCTGGTGCTGAGCCAGGTGATTTTGTCCCTGCAACTAAGCTTTGCGGTGGTGCCACTGGTGCGGTTCACCAGTAATCGGCTCAAGATGGGCCGTTTTGTGAACCCCCGCTGGGTGACCATTACGGCCTGGCTTGTAGCGGTTATTATTATCGCCCTGAATGCGTACCTGCTCTGGAGTACGTTTAACTGGCTGGGGTAGGCACAACCTACGATTTAAACTGCCGCAGGTTGTAGGTGAAGGTCAGCATAAAATAGCGGTTGAGCACCAATGAGCGGGTATCTTCGAGGTAGGTCTCCGAAAACGTCCGGCTGATGCTGTTGTTCTGATTCAGCAAATCGAAAACCGAGAGTCGAATTTCGCCATTCTGGTTTTTGAACACCCGCTGGGCGATACTCGCGTTCCACAGAGCAAACTGCTGGTTGAACCCACCCGACAACCCCGCGTATTGCTGGTAGTTGAGGTCAGAGCGAATGACCAGCCCTTTCCAGGGGTTCCAGGTCAGGTTGGCCCCCGCCGACTGCGTACTGTAGTCATTGTCGAGCTGCGGCCGTAACGTGTTGGTGACCCGGTTATAGCCGAAGGTGTACGAGAGGGCAAAGTCGATTTTTTCGCTGATGTTACTGCTCAGCACCACACCCTGACTCAGCCCGTAGGCGTGGGCCCGGTTCACCGCGTTGTTGATCAGGCTCGGCGTGCGGTTGTACGTGAGCGAGGTATTCAGGTTCAGGTTGCTTTTGATAAACGAGACCGGTGTGCCGAACGAAATAAACGCCCGCCCGTTCACAGCATCTTCGGTATTAATGGGCCGCGTGAGTTGGGTGCCTTTTTGCAGAAACACGCCCTGCCCCGTCGACGCGACCACGCCCGGTACAAACTGGGCACTGTCGGCAATGAACAACGACGAGCCGATGGGGTCGTTGAGGTAGCCAAAATTGAGCAGCGCCACCAGATTATTCGCTTTTTCGACCGAGGTATGGGTCAGGCGGGTGGTAAGTGTATGGGTATAGCTCTGTTTCAGACCGGGATTCCCGATAGATTGTTGCAGGGGATTCGTGTTGTCGAGTACATTTTGCAACTGGTTGATACCCGGTGCCTGCGTACCGGTGCGGTAGGTCAGGCGCAGACGCAGGTCGTCGGTAAATCGGTAATCGGCCGTCAGTGAAGGCAGCACATTGGTAAACACCCGGCGCACTTCGCCCACGCGCGGAAACAACTGCTGGCTGAGCAGATCGGCCCGTTGCAGGTCGAGCCCGACCGAAATCCGCACCGTTTTGTTCGCCAGATTGTAGCCAAGGCCAGCCCGCTGCGTAAGGTAATCGTTGTCGAATCGGTTGCTCAGCAGGGAGTCGAGCCGGTCGTAGCGGTCAGAGGCTGGATTGAGCCGGTACGTATATCGATCAGCGTTACTCCGGTTGATACCCGCATTGTACGAAACCTGCAGGATTCCTTTGCCAATGGGCTCAGTATAGGTCGCATTGGCCGACACCTGATAACTGTTTGAGCGGTTGGTAGTTTGCTGGTTCTGAAGCTGCCGCACGGTTGTATCGATCTCGAAAAACTCGTTGCGTGATGCCAGCATACTCAGCCCGTCGCGGTCGTTGAGCGCCGTGTTTAGGTTAATGGAAAACGTCCGGCCGCGTTTGTCGAACCGGTGCCGAAACAGGAGCCCGTTGTTAAACGAATACCCGTTGTTGCGGGCCGAAAAGGTATTGTCCGACCTATTGAGCAAGCTACTACCAAGCCGGGTTTCGCTGTTGGTGAGCGAGTTAGCCGTGTTGGTCTGAAAGCTCAGCCGGGGCGTCAGAATCAGCGAATTCTTTTTGTCGATGGTATATTCGAGCCGGGCGTTGAGCCGGTGATTCAGGTTGGAGCCATTATCGCCCGATTGTTCACGGTACCGCTGCGTCGAGTCGCCGATGTTCTGGTAATACTCCCGCAGTTGCGACTGCTCATTTCGGTTGCGGCTCTGATTCAGAAAATAACTCCCGCGAATGGCCAGCTTCGTCCCCCATGTATCGGTGTAGTTGATACCAAAAGCGTTAGTGGTGTTGATACCACTTTGTTGACCCACCAGAAAATTATCGGTGCTGCCGCCCCCGTTACTGCCACCGCCACCACCGTTGCCACGGCCACCCCGGCCTCCACCATTGCCACGGCCACCCCGCCGGGCATTGCCACCACCACCGCCCCCACCCAGCACTCCGAGCAGATCCTGATTGGAGAAGTTTTGCTGGTTGATGTTGTTGCTTTGCCCGATAATCGAGATACGTCGGTCGCCGTTGAACAGGTTCACACTCCCCCCAGCCGCGTAGGTCTCGTTGGTACCTGCTCCGGCGTACACCTTACCAAATTGACCGTTCCGGCGGTCGGGGCGGGTAACGATATTGATGGTTTTTAGCGTGTTGCCATCGTTGACGCCCGTAAACTGCGACTGATCGCTCAACCGGTCGAACACTTCAATTTTGTCGATTACCTCGGCCGGCAGATTCCGAAGGGCCACGGTCGGGTCGTCACCAAAAAACGGTTTGCCATCTACCAGCACCTCCCGCACGTTTTCACCCTGTACTTTTAGCTGTCCCCCGCTCATATCAATGCCCGGCAGTTTGCGCACAAGGTCTTCGGCCTGGGCATCGCGGTTTACCTTAAAGGCATTCGCATTGAACTGAAGCGTATCCCCTTTCTGCTCGGCCGTCAGGGTTTTGCCCTTCACTACCACCTCCTTCAGCTCGCGGGCGGTTTCGCTCAGCTGGATTGTTGGCAGTTGCACCCGCCCCGAATCGACCTGTACGGTTTGCGAAACGGGCGTAAACCCAATAAAGGTAGCCAGCAGCCGATACGCACCCGTCGGCACGTTTTCGACCAAAAACTGACCACTCACGTCGGTTACGGCCCCGCGTTGCAGGCTACTGTCGGTTTGGGCCACCAGGCGGACAGTCACCCCGATAAGAGCTTCCCCCTTGGGGTCGGTGACGGTGCCACTCACCGACCCGGTTTGCTGGGCCAGGCTCAGGCCCGTGGTCAGTAGCATAAAAAGAAAACCGTAGCCCCATTGGCAACCGGCGCGAATCAGGAAGGTGTGCATACGTCAGGATCGAGAAGGCGGTGAACAACAACCCAACGGGTTGGTGGTGTTGGTGTATGGACTAATAATCATTCCGAAGGTTTATTTATACCCAACGGATTTGTCCCGATCCTCTTTTGCGGTCTTTTATCGATGAAGTGAGGAGAGTCATTAGCGTAAACGTTAGTGTGTCACCCCGACCGCGGGAGGAGGCTTTCTAAACCGTCGACCATAAGGCCCCTTCGAACGTCGGGGCGACTTCAGTACTGGATATTCGGACTTCAGACATTAGACGTTAGATGTATTGAGTGATAAGGTTGTTCTCCTTTTGGCTGTCCTGTACAACCACTGCCAGGGTCTTCGACCACTGGCAGGGTTTGGGTTGCTCACTCCCTGCCAGTGGTCGAAGACCCTGGCAGTGGTTCCTTGCGAGAACAACCTTATCACCCAATACAGTTAGACGTTAGACTTACTACCATTCTGTAGGGAGGTCTAACGTCTAATGTCCAACATCTAATGTCCAGTACCGAACGGGGAAGCCCTCCCCTAAAATATCAGCCGAAATGTACTGCCTTTACCCGGCTCCGAGGCTACCGTAAGCGAACCACCGTGCTGCTGCATGATCTGACGCGATAAACTGAGCCCAATACCCGACCCGGTTTTCTTGGTGGTGTAAAACGGAATGAAAATCTGTTCGATGGCCTCGGGCTCGATACCGGGTCCGTTGTCGATCACGGCCAGTATGGGACGGGTGTCCACCAGCGAGGCTTCGAGCAGGATGGCCGCGCCGGGCGTGGGTTTAACAAACGATTCGAGCGCGTTGCGTAGCAGATTGAGCAGAATCATCTCAATCTGTCCCGCGTCGGCCAGCAGCATGGGCGCGGGCGAGGGCACTACCACGGTGAGTTTGACGCCCTCCCGGTTCAGGTCGGGCTGAGCCAGGTTAGCCACGCCCATGAGCAACTCCCGGGCCGACACTTCCGTTAATTTCGGCTGTGGTATCGACGTAAAACTCCGGTAGGCATCCACAAACCGCATGATGCTTTGGCCCCGGTTTTCGATGGTGCTGAGGGCGTCGCGCAGGTCGTTGAGCGCACCCAACGCCGTGGGCGACAGGTCCTCGGCCGGGTCGTTGTCCTTACCCAGCAAATCAACCTCAATAATATCGCGCATGGTGCCCGTGAGCGATACAATCGGCGTAATGGAATTCATGATTTCGTGCCGGAGCACCTTGGTCAGGTTCTGCCACGATTCGAGCTCTTTCTGTTGCAACTCGCCCCGGATATTCTGCAACGACACCACCGACACCAACCGGCCCCGCAGGCGCACACTCGTGCAACGCACAGTCAGCTCACCCTGAGGCCCGCCCTGATAGGTAGCTACAGCCGCCCCGGCATTGGCCTGAAGCCACGCGTGCAAGTCGGGCTGAGTAGCCTGCAAATCGGCGAGGGTGCGGAGCCGGTACACCCCCAGCAATCGCAGGGCCGTTTGATTGACCAGCTCGACCCGACCGCTACTTTCAAACGACAGCAGCCCCACATTCACGTGCTGAACCAGCGTATTGAGATAATGCAGATTGGCCTCTTTCTCGGCCCGTGCCTGCCGAAAAGCCTCCAGCACGGTGTTGAATTGCCCGTTGAGGTCGCGGAAGGTTGGACCCAGCGTGTTGTCGGACCGAAACGAGATGGCAAAATCAGAATACTGCACCGACTCCAGAAACCGAATCAGCTTGCGGTTGGTGTTGGTGCAGTAGAAGTACAGATTAGCAGCCAGCAGAAGCCCTCCTAACCCGCCAAGCAAGGGCAACAGCCGGGGGTATGGCCCCCAAATGGCATACCCAGTGGCCAGCGCTACCAGCAGCAGCACCACCACCCGCCAGCCAATGCCAATTACAAAGCGGTTCATGCGGTAAGGGTTTAGAGTTTATAGTTCTTGGTTTATGGTTTTTAAAGGGCGGCCGACGACCCGGCTTCGGACTCGAGCGGAAATAATTATAAACCACTCACTATCAAAAATGTCCTCTGTCCGAAACCGGAACACCAGCCACAAAACCAAACCATAAACGATAAACCCAAAACCGGAACGCCGACCGTCATAAACCTCCCTTAAGCAATCCAGCTAAACTCGTAGGCCAGATTAGGCACCTTGGTCCGTTCGGCTACCCGGCGCAGGCGGTCGGGCAGCGCCATCAGGTAATCGCGGGCGCGCTGACCAGCATCATTAAGGTCAGTAACGGCCCCAATGTTCCAGTCTTCGAGCAGCGAATCGAGCAGCGTAATGTAGTCCTGAGTGGTGTACACGCCGAGCCGCTGGGCCGCATCGGAGAAGTGGCTAAACGTTTGCCCGATTTTCACGCCGGTTTCGCGCAGGAAATGAGCTGGCATCACGATTTTCTTCTTCATCATGTCCTCAAAGGCGAGCATCATCTCCGACGGGTCAACCGCCATAATGTTGCTTACAAACGCCTTGTAGGCTTTAGCGTGGCGCATCTCGTCGGCGGCAATCACCCCGCAGATTTTCGACAGCTGTGTACAACCCGCCTGCTTGGCAAGGGTAGCCGTCCGGCGGTGCGACAGGTTAGTGGCCAACTCCTGAAACGACGTGTAAATAAAGTTGCGGTAAGGGTCTTTGCCCGTACCAATATCAAACCCGTCGGCAATCAGGTACTGAGTCGATACTTCCATGGCGCGCATGTTGACCCGGCCCGAGAGGTACAGGAACTTGTTCAGCAGGTCGCCATGACGGTTTTCTTCGGCGGTCCAGGCCCGAATCCAACGCATCCAGCCGTCGGCTTTTTCCTGTTCCACCCCGATCATATCCACCAGCCACGACTCGTAGGTGGGCAGGGCTTCTTCGGTAATGGTGTCGCCAACGAGTACGGCCATGTAGTCGTACGAGAGCTCGCGGGTGCTTTCCTGCAACTGCTTCACCTCGTCGAAAAACGTTTCGCGCGTTGCGTCGGGCAGCAGGTCAGAGGGTTGCCAGTTTGTATCAATGGGCTTCAGATATTCTTCCAGAAATGAGTCCATTTTTTCGCCGACGAAGCGCATTACATCCAAACGTGAACCAGAAAGTGTCATAATCAACCAGCAGATAAAGACCTTATTGTTTGAACCAAAACCAGGTGAACGTGTGTCACGAGCGGATTGCGTGTTCAGACAGACAAAGTGTGTTTCCAAATAAATACAAAAGAACGAAGATTTTAGGGGGCTTACCACACATTCCGGGCTTTTTCTGCCGAACAAATCGGAAGGACGTTAATTTTGCACCCCAATGAAACGACTGCTCGATTACGTACTAAGCGGTGTGTACCTGCTTTATTTCTTTCTGCTGCTTCTGGTCTTCCATGTCCTGCAAGTGCTCTCATTCCGCCTGCTGGGCCGACCGGCTCACAAAAAAGTAGTCGACTGGATGAATGCAAGCATTGCCTACGGCTGGTACCTGACCGGCAGCAGTATCCGATTTAAGCAGGAGGCTCCCCTCCCCACCGACCGGCCGCTTATTTTTGTCGCCAACCACCAGAGCATGTTCGACATTTCGCCCATTATCTGGTTTCTGCGGGCCCACACGCCCACGTTTGTTTCTAAAATTGAGCTGGCCCACGGCACCCCGGCCATTTCGTACAATTTGCGAAAAAGCGGAGCTGCCCTCATTGACCGAAGCAACCCCAAACAAGCCGTTGTCGAGATCGCCCGGCTGGGTAAACAGATAAGCGACCGTAACGAGTCGGCGGTGATTTTTCCCGAAGGCACCCGGTCAGCGTCGGGCAAGCTCAAACCATTTGCTACGGCTGGTGTGGGAGTACTCCTCAAAAAGGCCCCCAGAGCACTGGTAGTTCCGATTGTGATCCGGCACACGGGGCGGTTCAACCCGAAAAGTATTTTTCCGCTGCGGTCGTTCACACCGATGTCGTGGACGGTTCTCCCCCCCATCGACCCCGCCGGGCAACCCGCCGAAACAGTCGTTAAACAGGCCGAAGACGCCATTCGGGAACGGCTAACCAACCCTTAATAAGACTTTTTCCGGGTCTTCTGGAGACAAAAAAGGGTATGTAAAAACTAATTTGGCCAACCATCAACTTATTTTAGTTATATACGGTTCTTTATCTAAAGGACCGGTATATTCTCTGTGACCATCCGGTCGTTTTAGCCGTAAAGGGGTATCACTCTCGAACCAAAATCATGCTGTACGCATCCATGATCCACCCGCGAGAAAAAACAGTTATCATGGAAACCTTCAGCAAAAAGGAAAAAGAAAAACAACGCCAGAAACGGCAAAAAGACAAGCAGGAGAAACGAGAAAACCGGAAAGCCAACGCGCAGAAAGGCCAGTCGCTGGACCAGATGATGGCGTATGTTGACGAGAACGGTAACATTACCTCCACCCCACCCGACCCCACCAAGAAGCGGCAAATCAACGAAGCCGATATTCAGATTGGGGTACCCAAGCAAACCGAAGCTGATGCCCAACCAACCACCCGTCAGGGCGTGGTGACGTTCTTCAACGCATCGAAAGGATACGGCTTCATTCGGGACAAACAAACGCAGGAAAGCATTTTTGTGCACATCAACGCGTTGGCCGGTCCACTCAATGAAAATGACAAAGTAAGCTTTATGACCACCATGACCCCCAAAGGGCTCAACGCGGTGAACGTCGAAAAGCTGTAGTCTACTCCGGGGCGTTCCGCCCATCTACATTCCGTATTTTTCAAGCCGCCGGTACAGGGCCTGTCGTGACAGGCCCAGTTCACGGGCGACGTCGGTGATGTTGCCGCCGTATTTCTGCATAGCCTGCTGAATCATGCGCCGTTCCATATCGTCGAGCTGCATAGATTCGGTGGCGGCACTGACGGGCGACACCAGCCCCGACGCGCCCCCGCCCAACCCACCGAAAAAGTCGCCCGGTTCCAGCACCGACTCCCCGGTCAGAATAACAGCCCGTTCTACGGCATGTTGCAACTCGCGCACGTTGCCCGGCCACCGGTGTTGTTTCAGGTGCCGCACCAGGGCCGGACTCAGGCCCGTAACGGCCCGCCCGTACTGTTTGCGGTAGATATTCAGAAAATGCTCCGCCAGCGGCACAATATCGTCGGGGCGGTCGCGGAGGGGCGGCAGATGCACCTCAATGGTATTGATCCGGTACAACAAATCCTGCCGAAACTCGCGGTTGGTAATGCGCTCGCTCAGGTTGGCGTTGGTGGCGCAAATAAGCCGGACGTCGATGGGTCGGGGTTTGTTGCTACCCAGCCGGGTCACCTGCCGCTGTTGCAGCACCGTGAGCAACCGGGCCTGCTGAGGCAGCGTGATGTTCCCAATTTCGTCCAGAAAAATAGTACCGCCCTGTGCTTCTTCAAACCGGCCGCTTCGGTCATCGCGGGCATCGGTAAAGGCCCCTTTTACGTAGCCAAACAGCTCACTCTCAAACAGTGACTCGCTCAGCGCGCCCACATCGACCGAGACAAACGGGGCCGCTTTTCGGCCCGACTGCTCGTGAATCATGCGGGCAATGAGGTCTTTACCCGTTCCGTTCTCACCCAGAATAAGCACGTTGGCGTCGGTATTGGCCACACGGCTTACCGTGTCGAGCACCTGCCGCATGGCCGGGCTTTGGGCTATAAACGAGGAAGCAGTCCCGGAAACCGGTGCTTTTGCCCGTCCACCCCGGCTTGCAGTGCCGCTCTTATCCACCGTTTCGGTGTCTTCCTTTCCGCCCACACTACTCCGTATGGTAGCCAGCAGTTTATCGTTCTGCCAGGGTTTGAGCACAAAGTCTTTGGCCCCTACTTTCATGGCCCGCACAGCCATTTCAACGTCGCCGTAGGCCGTAATCAGCACCACCGAAGCCGAGGGGTCGATGTCGAGGATTCGGTCGAGCCAGAAAAACCCTTCGCGGCCACTACTCAGGTCGCGCTGAAAATTCATGTCGAGCAGAATCGCATCGTAACGGCCGTTGGTGACCAGAAACGGAATCCGTTCGGGGTTTTTCTCAATGTCGACATGGCCAAAATGTCGCTTGAGTAGCAACTTGGCAGCCATGAGCACATCGGGGTCGTCGTCGATTATCAGGATACGGGCCATAACGAATACAGGATGCGTAATGCGTAATGACCATCGCTGAGGCTATCGGTAAATACGCGTTATCAGTTGTTGTTTACGATTGCAATATACACCCGTTGTCAAGGCTGTCCGCTTTCGGACGAAACCTTGTCCGTGGCCGGACGTAAAACGAAGCCCAACCTAATACCATACTACTGATATACAACAGGTTATATAACTTGGCACGACACTTGAAACGTACCGTACAACGAACGAACAACTCGTTTTCTGTTTCATTCTTTTGCCATTATGGATCGCGCCTTACCTAAACGTTTCTGGACTCAACAGCGCCTGGCGCTGGCTGTGGGGGGTACGTTGTTACTTGGACTCATCGCCTATACCCTGCTCTTCGCCGATCACCGCTCGCGGCTAAACGTTGACCGGCAAAAACTGACCGTTTCCCCCGTTTCGACGGGCTCGTTTGAGGAGTTTATCGTGGTGACGGGGGTCGTACAACCGCTCAAAACTATCCGGCTCGACGCCATCGAGGGCGGCTACGTGACCGAGAAGCTGGTTGAGGGTGGGGTTCAGGTGAACAAGGGACAGGTACTGCTGAAACTGGAAAACCAGAACCTGAAACTGAGTTTTCTGCAATCGGAAACAGAGGCTAACCGGCTGGTCAACGAACTGCAAAACACCCGGCAGCGGTTGCGCGTAGAGCGGTTCGCCCTCCGCAAAACCCTCGCCGACCTCGACGCGCAGATTGAGCAGGCCAAAGACACCTACGACCGTCAAACGAAACTGATTAAAGACAAAGTGGTGTCGGAAGAGGATTTTCTGAAAGCCAAGCGCGCTTACGAGCGACTGCTCAAACAACGCGAGATTGAAGCCGAGTCGCAGCGGTATCAGGAAGAAAACGCCAAACTCCAGATTCAGCAACTGGAGGGAACCCTCAACCGCACTCAGCGCAACGTGACACTCTGGCAACAAACGCTCGATAATCTGGTGGTGAAAGCCCCTGTGTCGGGCCAATTGTCGAGTATCGATGTGGAGGTGGGCAGCAACATCAACCGGGGGCAGAACATCGGTCAGATCGACGACCTGAACGGGTTCAAGATGCGCGTTGGGGTCGATGAGCACTACATCAGCCGGGTGTATGCCGGCCTGAACGGCTCGTTTGAGTTTAACGGCAAAGCGTACCCGCTCACCATCAGCCGGGTGTACCCGGAGGTGCGCAACGGCCGGTTCGAGATTGACATGACGTTTGTGAAAGGGGCCGACAACGACGGGTGGCCGCAGGGCATCAAGCGGGGGCAATCGTCGCCTATCCGGCTGGAGCTGGGCAAAGCCGCCAAGGCGACCTTACTGCCGGTGGGTGGATTCTTCTCCGACACGGGCGGCAACTGGGTGTACGTGCTCGACAATACGGGCAAACGGGCCAGCAAACGCACCATTGTGCTCGGCCGCAAGAATCCCGAATATTACGAAGTGCTGGAAGGGCTCCAACCCGGCGAGCAGGTGATCACCAGCAGCTACGAGAACTTCGGGGATAACGAGGTGTTGGAATTTTAGAAAAATTGGTACGCAGAGATGCCCTGAGGGAAAAGAGATACGCAGAGAACTACTGAAAACCTCTCTGTGAATCTCCTTTATTCTCCGCGAATCTCTGTGTAATAAACCAGTGACTCAACCAAAAAATCATGATCCAAACCATCAACCTACAAAAACTCTTCGCGACGGAAGAGGTTGAAACCACCGCCCTCAATGGGATTACGATGGATGTCCGCGACGGGGAGTTCGTCGCCATTATGGGGCCGTCGGGTTGCGGCAAGTCGACCCTGCTCAACATTCTGGGCCTGCTCGACAACCCCACCGATGGGGAGTACAATTTCTACGGCACCCCCGTAGCCCGCATGACCGAGCGGCAGCGGGCCCAGCTCCGCAAAGGCTCTATCGGGTTTGTATTTCAGAGCTTTAACCTGATCGACGAGCTGACCGTGTACGAGAATGTGGAGCTACCTTTGCTGTATCTCAAAACGCCCGCCGACGAGCGCAAAGTCCGGGTGGAAGAAGCCCTCACCCGCATGAACATCATGCACCGGCGCAACCACTTTCCGCAGCAACTTTCGGGCGGTCAGCAGCAGCGCACGGCCATTGCCCGCGCCGTAGTGGCCCGACCCAAACTGATTCTGGCCGACGAACCTACCGGTAATCTCGACTCGACCAACGGCGAAGAAGTGATGAAACTACTGAGCGAACTGAACGACGAAGGCACCACGATTATCATGGTGACGCACTCCCCCTACGACGCCGGGTTTGCCCACCGGATTGTGAACCTGTTCGACGGCCGGGTGGTGACGGAGAACTTCCACGTGTAGGACTACAAAAACCCGTTCAGGTCCAGATTCAGGACGTCGGAGAAGGAGGTTTCGGTAGTGAGGCCCCCATCGCCAAGGCGGTAACGGAGCCATTGACCAGTTTTATAATTATAGACGAACCCCTCCAGAATACCATACAGCTCACCATCGGTCAATTTTACAACCTTACTGATGTCGTGCTTTAGACCGGTATTCTTACAAACCTCAATAATGATTCGGGCTTGTTCTGTTTGGTGGTCGTACAAAACTACGTCTGGAACCGGGGCCGCATATTCCTCCGCCAACATCGTTTCGGGCAAAGGTTCATAAGGGATTCGCCCCGACCGATACAAAGGATACAAGCCTGCTGTCAGCCTGGCAATCACGCTTTGATGTAGAATTGGGCCATAAACGCCATCTTCTTCAAGAATTAACCGAGATGCCGATGGATGTGGATACTGCTCCATGACCAGAGTGATTTTGTTTATCCAAAGATACCCAAAACCCAACAACGAATGCTAACGAACTTCCTCAAAATCGCCCTCCGCACTCTGTGGCGTAGCCGGGGGTATGCCGCTATTCACATGCTGGGGTTAGCCGTGGCTTTTTGTATCAGCCTGTTTCTGATTCTGATTGCTTATCAGCAATTTACCTTCGACTCGTTTCACGCCGACAGCGACCGGATTTATCAGACCTACCTGTTTGCCAACGACCCCGAAAAGCCGGTCAGAACCGGCGCTATGCCTATGCCCGTTGTGCCGGCCCTTAAAGCCGACTTCCCCGAAGCAGAGGCCGTTACCCGCGTCATGACCGGGCGCAAAAGTCTGGTTGAATCGGGAGGCACGTATTACGAAAAACTCATCAACTATACCGACGCCGACTTTCTGAACGTGTTTTCGTTCCCGCTGCGGGCGGGGCACCGGGCCTCGGCCCTGCGCGACCCCGGCAGTGTGGTCATCAGCGAGAATATGGCGCAGGATGTATTCGGAACAACGAACCCGCTTGGGAAACGCCTGCGCCTTGGGCAAGATGGCCAACTAACCGACTTCACCGTGACGGGCGTTTTGGCCGATGCCCCGACCAACTCAACCATTCAGTACGATGCCCTGGTTCGGATTGAGCGCTCACCCAATTACACCGCCCGCCTGAACAACTGGAACGACGGTGGGCCGATGGTTTTTGTGAAACTCCCGGACCATGTCGACAAGGCGGGCTTTGAAGCCCGGCTAAAACCCTTTACGCTGAAGTATTTTACCGACCGGCTCGACGGGTTAATTCAGAAAAAAGCCCAACCCGACGAGCGAGGTGATAAACTGGCGCTTCGGCTACAACCGCTCCGCGATGTCCATTTCAACCGCGAAATAAACGACGGTAAAGGCACGCCTATCGCCATTGTTTACGTGTTGCTGGGACTGGCGTTTTTTATCCTGCTTATTGCCTGCATCAACTTCATTAACCTGAGCATTGCCCGCTCGGTGACGCGGGCGCGGGAGGTGGGCGTTCGGAAATCGCTCGGTGCGCCTTCGCGGAGTTTGTTTGCGCAGTTGTGGGGCGAATCGGCGCTGCTGTGCGGGCTCGGTTTCGTAGTCGGCCTGACACTCGCTGTCATACTTCTGCCAACGTTCAACGCCACCTTCGGAGCGCGACTGACGCTCGCCCAGGCGTATCAGCCCGGTTTTATTGGCCTTATTCTGGCCCTCTTTCTGCTCGTAACACTCATGGCAGGTGGCTATCCAGCCTGGCAGATGACCCGCTTACAAACCGTTCAGGTGCTGAAGGGCAACCTCAAGGCCGGGCGACCCAGTCGCCTGCGCAACGCCCTGCTCATCACCCAGTTTACGCTCTCGTGCCTGCTCACCTGTTGTACACTCATTGCCTTTGAGCAGGTCGATTTTTTGCGACAAATGCCGCTCGGTTTCGACAAAGAGCAGGTTATCAGCATCCCGGTCGGAACGCAGGTCGACGGACGGCAGGTGCTGGGGCGGCTACGTCAGGTGCTGGCCCACGACCCCACCATTCTGTCGCTGACGGGAGCGAGCGTGAACTTAGGCAAGGGTAGAGACCGGGTTACCTCACGGAGTACGTTTGGGTTTACCAGCAACGGCAAAGAGATTACGTCGGATGTATTGTTTGTCGACTACGACTATCTCCAGACCTTACGCATCAAACCCACGGCGGGCCGCGACTTTAGCCGGGCCTTCGCCACCGACTCTGCCAACCGGGTACTCATCACCGAGAGCATGGCCCGGCAACTGGGTAAGCCCAACCCGGTGGGGATGCTGCTCGGCGACGATGCCGACACCACCGGCAATAAAGCCCAAATTATTGGCGTAGTGCCCAATTTTCAGCTGTATTCCGTGGCCGACGAAACGCGCCCTATCATACTCTATTTGTCTAATAACCAGCCGCTACATTACATTTTTGTACGTGTGTTGCCGCAACACCTACCGGGCGCGATGGACAAACTGAAGGCTACCTGGGCAACCGTAGCTCCGCAGTCGCCGTTTATGGGCTCGTTTCTGGACGAGAACGTGGATGCCTGGTACCAGAACGAAGCCGTTTTCTCGCAGGTACTGAGTCTGGCGTCGGGGGTGGCCGTGGTTCTGTCGTGCATCGGTCTGTTCGCCATTGCGTTGCTCACAGTTGAACAGCGCACCAAAGAAATAGGCATTCGCAAGGTGATGGGAGCCACCGTGCCCGGTATTGTTCTGTTGCTCTCGCGGCATTTCATCCGGCTGGTGCTCATGGGGCTTTGTTTGGCCGTACCCATCGCGTGGTTTGGTATGCATCAGTGGCTCGAAAAGTACGCGTACCGGATCGAAATCAGCCCGTGGCTCTTCGTGACGGTCGGTACGGGGGCCCTGCTGATTACCCTATTCACAGTCAGCTACCAAAGCATCCGGGCCGCCCTGATGAACCCCGCTAAAAGTTTACGAACGGAATAAAAAGAAACAGGGAAAAGAAAAAAGGAGAAAGGAAACGCAAGCGCGGCCATTCCTTCTGCCTTCTCCACCTCCCCCTTTGCTCCATCCTCCTTTCCTCCCTTCTTCCCATGTTAACGAATTATCTGAAAATCGCCCTCCGCACCCTGTGGCAGAATCGTCTGTTCACAGCCATCAATATGCTGGGGCTGATCGTAGGCGTGGCGGGTGGACTACTCATTTACCTGTTTCTTCGCCACCACCTCAGCACCGACCGGCATCACGTACATTATGAGCGGATCGTTCGGATCAGCACCGACTTACATCTGGACGACGGCACTGTAGAGCATAACCCTGAAGCCCCACCTCCAATGGCCCAAGCACTGCGAACGCGCTACCCGCAGGTAGAACAGGCGGGTTTTCTGGCAGGCTTCTCCGACATGAACGTGAGTTTTCGTCGGCCCGGCAGTTCACAGGTTTTTCGGTTTCTCGAACATACCGGCGTTGGGTTTGCCGAACCCGAATGGCTCGATGTGCTCACGTATACATTCCTGTACGGTCATCCCCAAAAAGCCCTTCGGGCACCCAATCAGGCCATTCTGACCGAGTCTTGGGCTAAACGTTATTTTGGTAGTACGGCAGGGGCCTTCGGGCAAACCGTCACGCTCAACCACAAGGCCGTGGTTACCGTGGTGGGCATTGTAGCCGACCCTCCGGGGCCCACAGATACGGAACAGGGGCTATTAGTATCGTTATCAACCATCAATCAGGTAGGTGTTGGGCAGGGAATGACCAATGACTGGTATAGCCTTAACAGCACGAACCGGGTTTATGCTCGGCTAAAAAATCCCGAAACCCTACCCCATTTACAACAGGCCATGCCTGCGCTCACCAAACGCGAATACGGCAAGTCGGCACGATTTTTTCGCTTTGTGGTGCAGCCTTTGTCCGAACTTCATTTCGATGTAGCCCGCGACCCCGCTCATAGTATCCGTCCGTCGTTGCTGTGGTCAATTGGCGCTATTGGTGTGTTGATCATCTTGGCGGCCTGCATCAACTTCGTGAATCTGGCTACCGCGCAGGCCGTCGGGCGAGGTAAGGAGGTAGGGGTCCGCAAGGCACTCGGTAGTTCAAAACGGCAAGTAGCAGGGCAGTTTTTCATCGAAACGGGTCTTATTTCGTTTGTCGCTACAGGCATGGCTGTACTCCTGGTAGTGGCTCTGCTACCTCACTTCAACGAGTGGTTACAACTCCAGTTATCCCTGTCGGCCGACCGGCTCACTGTAGGCATTGTGGCCGGGATATTCATAAGCATAACGTTCCTGTCAGGTGCTTATCCGGCCGGTATTTTATCTGGATTTTCGCCCTGGGAAGCCTTAAGAGGGAAACTCTCGACACCTACAGGTAGCCTATCTGCCCGGAAAGCATTGGTAATTGGGCAGTTTGCCGTTTGCCAGTTATTGTTGCTTAGTGCGTTGGTTGTGGCCCGGCAGGTACAGTACCTACAACAGGCAGATCTTGGCTATAAGAAAGAGAATGTGCTACTGGTTTCGCTCCCTTTCGACCAGGCAGCCCGGCATAGTGCTTTCAAACAAACGCTGGCAAACTCTGCCGATGTTCGGTCGGTAAGCCTATCGGCACTACCTCCATCCAGTTCAAGCATGTTTGGCGGGCAAATTAAGTTCAATGGCCGGGCCGACTGGGAGAAATTCGCCATCCGCGACCGGCTGGCCGATGCCGATTACCTGCGCACCTATAATCTGCACCTGTTGGCTGGCCGCAACATTACCCCCGGCGATACCATATGGGAGTTTGTGATCAACGAGACGTTGTTACACAAACTTGGCTACCAAAACCCGGAACAGGTGTTGGGCAAGCGTATTTGGCACTACCTCGTGCCGGCCTGGCTACCGGTTGTGGGCGTCGTGAAAGATTTCAACCTAAAATCGCTGCGCGACGAAGTAGCTCCCTGTATTATTGCCAACTGGTCGCCCTGGTATCGGTGGGCAGGTGTACGCATAACTGGGCAAGACCCTACCCAGACAATTCAGCATATTCGGCAGATCTACCAACAGATTTTCCCTGACGAAGTGTTTGAATACCAGTTTCTGGATGATCAGGTAGCCAGCTTTTATGAAACAGAGCGGCTCATTACCCGGCTTGTCAATACGTTCACGTTGTTGGCGGTGTTAATTTGTTGCTTAGGTCTCTACGGCCTTGTACTGCATATGGTTCAGCAACGCACCAAAGAAATTGGCGTGCGAAAAGTACTAGGAGCCAGCGTACTAAGTCTGGTAATACTATTGAATAAAGATTTCCTGAAACTGGTGGTTGTGGCCATTGTGGTGGCCTCGCCTGTTGCGTGGTATCTGATGCAGAGCTGGCTCGAAAATTACACCTACCGCGTCCAGATCGAGTGGTGGGGACTTGCCCTATCGGGGCTGCTGTCGGTGAGTATTGCACTACTGACAGTCAGCTACCAAAGCATCCGGGCCGCCCTGATGAACCCCGCTAAAAGTTTACGAACGGAATAAAAAGAAACAGGGAAAAGAAAAAAGGAGAAAGGAAACGCAAGCGCGGCCGTTCCCTTCCCCTTCCTCCCCTCCTCCTTTCCTCCATCCTCCTTTCCTCCATCCTCCACTTCCTCCTTTCTTCCCATGTTAACGAACTATCTGAAAATCGCCTGGCGGAACCTTGTCAATAACAAGGCTTTTTCGTTTATCAACATTGTCGGGCTGTCGGCGGGGCTGTCGTGCTGCATGCTCATCTGCCTGTACATCTACGACGAACTTAGCTACGACACCCAACACCCCGACGTAGAACAGCTTTATCAGGTGGGTACGGCATTTATCAACCCTGACGGTGAGCGGAAAACAGCCGCAACGCCCTACCGCCTGGCCGACGCCATGCAACAGGAGTATCCCGAAGTAGGTAGCACTACCCGGCTGGTTGGCTTATTCGGCGATGACAAAACGCTGCTTCGCGCTAATCCCACAGGAAACGCAATGAACAGTAAACTAGCCGTTTTCTATGAATCTAAAGGCTATCTGGCCGACTCTTCCTTTTTCTCTTTTTTCCGGTACAACTTCGTAGAGGGCGATGGCAGCAAGGCATTGGCAAACCCCAACTCCATTGTCTTATCCGAAACAATTGCCCGTAACCTGTTCGGTGGGCAGCCGGCGCTGAATCGGACTATTCATGTCGAGAGTAATACCAACGGTAAAGGTGACTACACCGTAACGGGGGTATTCCGGTCTGGTACGGTGCCAACACACATCGACGCGCGTTTTTTCCTCTCTTATGCCGGGGGCGGACTGTCGCAGTATATCAATGGTACCACGGGCATGGCGAGCAACAATATGTTCTTCACCTACCTGAAACTAAAGCCCGGCACAGATGCCCGCAAGCTGGAAGCCAAGTTGCCCACCTTTGTGGAGAAGTATATGCGGAAAGATTTAGCGGTGGCGGGACTCGACAAAAAGCAGTTTCTGATGGCTGTGCGCGACATTCACCTGCACACCGACCTGACGCACAACGTTACACCTAACGGCAGCCTAACCTACCTCTATATCCTGGGCTCTATCGCGCTGTTTACGCTGCTCATTGCCTGCATTAACTTCATGAACCTGAGCACGGCGCGGTCGGGCAAACGAGCCGCCGAGGTAGGCGTCCGGAAGGTGCTGGGGGCCGGGCAAACATCGCTGGTGCGGCAGTTTCTGAGCGAAGCGCTGCTGCTTAGCCTGTTTGCCTTTGTGCTGGCGGTGGGGCTGGTTTGGCTGATGACACCCGTTTTTGAAAGGGTGTCGGGCAAGACCTTACACTTCTCTGTGACCCAACGGCTGGAGTTGCTCGCTTCGTTCTTCGGTATCAGCTTGTTCACAGGCTTACTGGCGGGGAGTTACCCGGCGTTTTATCTGTCGTCGTTCAAACCCATTGCGGTGCTGAAAGGCGGAGTTGGTCGGGTTGGTGGTTCGCTGGCAGCCGTATCATTGCGGAAAAGTCTGGTGGTGGTGCAGTTTACGCTATCGGTAGTGCTGATGATTGCGTTGGTCGTGATTTCTCAGCAGATGCGTTACCTGCGGTCGGCCGACCTGGGTTTCGCTAAAGAGCAACAGCTAATCATCCCTCTACGCAGTGAAACAGCCAAAGCAGCCTACCCGGCCCTGAAACAGGCATTGATCGGCACGGCGCAGGTGAAATCGGTAGGTGCATCGGCCTATTATCCGGGTATTTTCAACCCCGAAGACGCCCAATTTTATGGCGAGGGTCAAACTAAAAGCGATGCTGAAGTGACAAAAATCAATCGCGTTGACCCGGATTATCTACAAACAATGGAAATTAACCTTGTGGCAGGCAGGTTGTTTTCGGCGGCTTTTCCGGGCGACACCAACAACCGAATCATCCTGAACGAAAAGAGCGTCAAAGAGATGGGCTTTGCCTCGGCGCAGGCTGCTATTGGCAAACAGGCTATTTCTGACTGGGGGCAAGACGGCCATCGCTTCACGATTGTGGGCGTAGTAAAGGATTTCCATTTTGAAGACCTGCACGTACCCATTACGCCTTTCGGCTTTATGCTCAACCCAAGAGGTAACTACAATTATGCGGTAATAAACCTCAAAGCGGGCAACACCCAGACTATGTTGCAGACTCTGGAAAGTGTGTGGCAACGGCTCAACCCGGCCGAGCCATTTGAATACAGCTTTCTTGATGCAGATTTCCAAAAGAATTACGAAGCCGAAAACCGGCTTTCGACGCTGGTAAGCTACTTCACCTTTATCGCTATTCTGATCTCCTGCCTGGGGCTATTTGGGCTGGCGTCATTCAACGTAGAGCAGCGGGTCAAAGAAATTGGTGTGCGGAAAGTGCTGGGCGCAACGGTCGGCAGTGTGATGGTTCTGCTGTCTAAAGATTTCCTCAAACTCGTGCTGATTGCTGTTGTGTTAGCCTCTCCGCTGGCGTGGTACGCCATGGACCGCTGGCTACAAGGCTTTGCCTACAAAATCACTATCGAGTGGTGGGTGTTTGCCCTGGCGGGTGCGCTGGCGGTCGGCATCGCGCTATTTACGGTGAGTTTCCAAAGCGTAAAAGCGGCCCTGATGAATCCGGTCAAATCACTAAGAAGCGAATAAAAGCAGGAAAGGAGGAAGGGGAGGAAACGCAAGCGCGGCCATTCCTTTCCTTCCTCCTTTCCTCCATCCTCCTTTCTTCCCTTTTCTCCCATGCTAACGAACTATCTGAAAATCGCCTGGCGGAATCTGATGCGCCACAAGGGTATATCGGCCATCAATCTGGTAGGGCTGGCCTTTGGTCTGGCTACCTGCCTGCTCATCAGCCTGTTTGTGTTCGATGAGCTGAGCTACGACCGGTTCAATACCAAAGCAGACCGGATTGTACGGGTCATTTTCCGGGCCTCCATCAACAACGAGAAAATTCGGGAGGCCACTGTGATGCCCCCGGTGGCCCAAACTCTCAAAGCCCAATACCCGGAGGTGCTCGAAGCCACCCGGATTCGCGATGCCGGTACGCCGGTTGTGGCCTATGCCGACAAAGCGTTTCGGGAAGAGAACATAGCCTACGTTGACTCCAATTTCTTTGAGGTGTTTACCCTGCCCTTCCGGCAAGGCAATTCGCAAACGGCCCTCAACGCGCCCAACACAGCCGTGATTACCACCACCATGGCGCAGAAATACTTCGGCACCGCTAACCCAATGGGTCAGGTACTTACGTTTAAAGGCTGGAACCGCGCCTTTCGGATTACAGGCGTCATGGAGCCCATCCCGACCAACGCCCATTTTCATTTCGATATGCTCGTTTCGATGGCGGGCCTCGACGAAGCCCGGCAGCCTACCTGGATGGCCAGCAATTTCTTTACCTACCTCGTACTCCCCGAAGGATACAACTACCGCCAACTGGAGGCCAAACTCCCGCAGGTGATTGAGAAATACATGGGTCCGCAACTGAAACAGTCGATGGGTATGAGCCTGAGCCAATTTCGGCAAAAAGGCAACGAGGTCGGGCTATTTCTGCAACCCCTCACCGACATTCACCTGCGGTCCGACATTCCGTTTGACCTTGAGCCGGGCAGTGATATTCGGTACGTGTACATGTTCGGGGCCATTGCGCTCTTTATGCTCCTGATTGCCTGCATCAACTTCATGAACCTGAGCACAGCGGGTTCGTCGAAACGAGCGCGGGAGGTGGGTATCCGCAAAGTGATGGGCTCCCTGAAGCAGGAACTGGTCGGTCAGTTTTTGTGCGAATCGATTCTGCTGACGCTGCTGGCGCTGACGCTTGGACTGGTGTTGGCTTATGCGGCCCTCCCCTATTTCAACGCGCTATCGGGCAAAACGCTAACGCTCTCGTTCCAATCAACGCCCTGGCTGATGCCGGGTCTACTGGCGTTTGGGCTGCTGGTGGGCCTGCTGGCGGGCAGCTATCCGGCCTTTTTCCTGTCGGCATTCCGGCCGATCAACGTACTGAAGGGCGGTTCCTCGGCCGGAAAACTGACTGGGGGTGGCCAAAGCATCGGGCTGCGCCGGGGGCTGGTTGTGTTTCAGTTTTTCGTTTCTATCTGCCTCATTATGTGCACCACGGTGGTGTACCAGCAACTTCAGTTTATCCAGCACAAAAAACTCGGCTACGACAAAGAGCAGGTGCTGGTCATGCGCGAAACATGGCGACTGGGGGCCAAAGAAGAACAGTTTCGGCAAGAGCTTCTACGCGATGCCCGCGTCATCAACGCAACGGTGTCGGGGTATGTACCCGCCGGGCCTTCCAACTCCAACAACTTTACGGTTTACCCCGACAACAGTCCCATGCAACTGTTCAAAACACTGGCCTACGAGGTCGATGAGCGGTACATCCCGACATTGGGGATGCAAATTCGGCAGGGGCGCAACTTTTCGCGGGCGTTCGGTACCGATTCAACGGCCGTTATTCTGAACCAAACGGCCGCCCGGGTGCTGGGCTGGGGCGACACAGCGCTTGGTCATACGCTTTCGCGCACCGACAACAACGGCCGCAAAGCCACTTACCACGTGATCGGTATTGTCAACGATTTTCATTTCCGGTCGCTACACGAGCCCATTTCGCCCCTGGTGATGCTCTACGGGCACAATGGCGGCTCGGTGATTGCCAAGGTAAAAACCCCGGAGGTGACGGCCCTGCTCGCCAGTCTGCAAAAACAGTGGACCGCCTACGGCACCGAAGCGCCCTTCCTGTACACCTTTCTGAACGAAAGCTACAACAACACCTACCGCGCCGAGCAAAAAACCGGGCAGATTCTGGGCCTGTTTGCGGGGCTAACCATTTTTGTGGCTTGTCTGGGTCTGTTTGGGCTGGCCATGTTCACCGCCGAGCAGCGTACCAAGGAAATTGGCGTACGGAAAGTGCTGGGGGCGTCGGTACTCGGTATTGTGGCCCTGCTCTCGCGCGATTTCCTCAAGCTCGTAGCCATCGCCATTCTGCTGGCCTCCCCCATTGCCTGGTGGGTCATGCAACAGTGGTTGCAGGGGTTCGCCTACAAAATCGACATGAGTATCGGGGTGTTTGTGGGGGCAGGCGGCCTGGCCATTCTCATCGCCCTGCTCACGGTCAGTTACCAAAGCATCCGGGCAGCCCGAGTAAACCCGGTGAAGAGTTTGCGAAGTGAGTAAAAAGGGGGGGAGGAATGGGCGAAAGGCGAAGGAACACAAGCGTAGCCACTCCTCCCCTCACTTCCTCCCTTTTCCATTCTGCCTTCTCCCCCATTATCCCCCCCTTTCTTCCCATGCTAACGAATTACCTCAAAATCGCCCTTCGCAACCTGCGAAAACAGCCCGGATTAACGTTCATCAACGTCTTTGGGCTGGCCCTCGGGTTGGCCTGCTGTCTGCTCATTATGCTCTATGTGACAGACGAGCTGAGCTACGACCGGTTTCATACCAAAGCCGACCGCATGTACCGGTTGGGCATTGATGTTAAGTTCAACGGTATTGACGCCCAAATGGCTACCGTTCCCGACCCACTCGGGCCTACATTGAAACAGGATTACCCACAGGTAGAGCAGTTTGTACGACTCCACCCACGGGGAACCTGGCAGGTGAAGCGTCCCGAATCCGCAGTGGCTATCCGTGAACAGAATATCCTTTTTGCCGACTCCACGGTGTTCGACGTTTTTACGCTGCCACTATTATCGGGCAACCCCAAAGAGGCACTGAATCAGGCCAATACAATCGTTATCAGCGAGACAGCCGCCCGGCGGCACTTTGGCGATGCCGACCCCATGGGTAAAACGCTTAGCCTCGACAACCGATTCACGTTCACCATCACGGGCGTGATGCGCGACGTGCCCTCGAACAGCCATTTCAAAGCCGATTTCCTCGCCACCATGCTCAGCGATGGGTCGCCGGTTGGCGAGTGGCTGGGCAATAACTACTATACCTACATTGTGCTGAAAGAAGGACGCGCCGGCGAACCGGCCAACCCCGCTACCTTCGTTAAAAACCTCGACGCCGTCACGGAGAAATACGTTGGGCCTCAGTTGCAGAGCGTGCTGGGTTTGTCGCTGGCGAAACTCCGGGCGGGTGGCAACCGGCTTCGGTACACGATGATGCCCGTAACCGACATTCATCTGTACTCCAAACACCAAAATGAGCTACTGCCGAGTGGCGACATTCAGTATATCTACATTTTCTCGGCCGTAGCGTTGTTTATTCTCATCATTGCCTGCATCAACTTCATGAATCTGGCGACGGCCCGCTCGGCTAAACGGGCGCGCGAAGTGGGCGTCAGAAAAGTGCTGGGTTCAGAACGGGGGCAGTTGGTGGGGCAGTTCATGGCCGAATCGGTGCTCACTACGCTGTTGGCTATGGGGCTGGCCCTGCTGCTGGTGAGCCTCGCATTGCCGGTGTTTAACAAGCTGGCCGCCAAAGAAATTGGTTTGGGGCAGTTATTCAGCCCGCAATGGTTGCTCGTGCTAACGGTGTTCCCGATTGTTGTGGGCCTGCTGGCCGGTAGTTACCCCGCTTTTTTTCTGTCGGGTTTCCGGCCCATCAGCGTGCTCAAGGGCGGAATCCCCACCATCGGGAAAGATGGTTTTCAACTGGGTAGGCTAAGCCTGCGCAGTGGGCTGGTAGTGTTTCAGTTCATGATGTCGGTAGTGCTCATGGTAAGCACTATTGTGGTCTATCGGCAGATTACGTTCATCCAGACCAAGAACCTCGGTTTTCAACGCGATCAGGTCTTAATTATCAACGACACCTACGCGCTGGATAGACAGACCGAAGCATTCCGGCAGGAGGTGCTAAAGCTACCGGGCGTGGTGAGCGGGTCGGTATCGGGGTATCTGCCTACCCCCTCCGACCGCTCCAACACGATATTTTTTGCGGAAGGCGAGGTGAATAAAAACAAAAGTGTAACCATGCAAAACTGGGGTGTAGATCATGATTACCTGAAAACAATGGGCATGCAGATGGTGGCCGGGCGCGATTTTTCACGAACGTTTGGCACCGATTCGCTCGGCATTATTTTGAACGAAACCGCAGCCAAACTCTTTGGCGGACCGAGTGTGCTGGGCAAACGTATTGTCCGGCTCAACGACGCTTCCATGGGGTCCTCAAAGGTGTACACGGTGATCGGGATTGTGAAGAATTTCCACTACGAATCGCTACGTTCATCCATTGGTGCCCTATCGCTCTCCCTCGACCGAAACGTAACGGCCACCACCTTCCGGTTGCACGATGCAAATATCCCCACGCTGGTGAGTCAGATCGAAGCCAAATGGAAGCAAATGGCACCCGGTATGCCGTTCAACTACGAGTTCATGAACGCGAGTTTCGAGCAGACATACCGCGCTGAGCAACGCATTGCCAATCTGGCCCTGACGTTTGCGGGCCTGGCTATTTTCATTGCCTGCTTAGGGCTATTCGGGCTGGCAGCCTTCACCGCCGAGCAGCGTACGAAGGAAATTGGCGTACGGAAAGTGCTGGGGGCCAGTGTTACCAGCATCGTGGCGCTGCTGTCGAAAGACTTTCTCAAACTGGTGCTGATTGCCATTATTATGGCCTCACCCGTGGCCTGGTACATCATGCAGCGCTGGCTACAGGATTTCGCCTACAAAATCGACATCGAGTGGTGGGTATTCGCCGGGGCGGGTGTATTGGCGGTAGGTATTGCACTTTTGACGGTGAGTTTCCAGAGCATCAAAGCGGCACTTGTTAATCCGGTGAAATCGCTAAAAACGGAGTAAAGGGACGAAAGGCCCCCTACTCCGTTTTCTCCCCTTTCTCCCTTTCTCCCACTATGTTAAAGTCCTACTTCCTCCTCGCGTGGCGAAACCTGCTCGCCAACAAACTGGCTTCCACCATCAACATAGTGGGGCTGTCCATTGCGGTGGCATGTAGCATCACGGTGTTTCTGGTACTAAGAAACTTCTGGACACTCGATGATTTCCATGTCAATGGCGACCGGATATACATGCTTGAGTATGTACAGAAACATCAGGACGAAACCCGCACCTTCGGCGATGCCCCCGCGCTCATGGCCGACGCGCTCAAAACAAACTTCCCGCAAGTGAAGCAAACCGTGCGGATCAAGCGCGAAAATGTGACGGTCTATCGGAACGAGAGCGTCATTGGCGAGATGATTACCTATACCGACTCTACCTTCTTCGATGTCTTTACGTTTCCGCTCGCACAGGGTAGCCCGGCCGCCCTCCGCGACCCATCAGCCCTGATTCTGAGTTATGACATAGCCCGGAAATACTTTCCCGGTCAGAATCCCATCGGGCAACCGTTCACCGTTCTGACCAGCAACCGTGAGCAGAAACAGTTTGTGGTGCGGGGTGTAGCCGCGAAGTTCCCGGATAATGTTGGTTTTAAGTTCGACCTGCTGACGGGCTACCACCCCGTTCATGCCGCCCTGAAAAATCAGGACTGGAGCAGTCATATCAGTGGAATTTTTGTGGAGTTGCATCCGCAGGCTACCATCGCCACGCTGTCCAGACAGATGAAGCCCTATATAGCCCGTTACAACGCCCGCAACCCCGAAAAACCCATCGAGTCGTTTGTGTTCGACAACCTCCGGCACCCACCCGCCGATGCCTACGACGTGTATCGCCGACCCGCCGAAGCCAACCACCCGCTCATCTCGTTGGTATTTGTAGCTATTGCGCTGGTCATGATGGCCATTTCGTGTGTCAACTACGTCAACATTTCGCTGGGGAGCGTTACGCGTCGGCTCAAAGAAATCGGGATGCGGAAGGTGCTGGGCAGCACCCGGCAGCAACTGATTGGGCAGTTCATGGTCGAAAACCTACTGTTGTGTGCGTTCGCGCTGGCGTTCGGGCTGGTGATCACCGAACTGTTCCTGATTCCCCTGTTCAACGACCTAATGACCATGACCATCTCGCTGACGTTTGGCCAAAACATGGGGCTTTGGGTATTTCTGGCCGGTTTACTGGTGTTTACGGCGATAGTTTCGGGAGCCTATCCGGCCCTGTATGTGTCGGCGTTTCGGCCCACGGTGGTCTTTACCGGCAAGCTGAAGTTCAGCAACCGGCGTACTGTGGCGCGAGTGTTGCTGGTGGGGCAGTTCGCGCTGGCGTTCATTGCCGTCATCATCGGCGTAGCCTTCACCGACGCCGGCAAACAGTGGCAGAACATGGGCTGGGGTTACACGCCCGACAACACGCTGGTGCTGCGCCTGACCGACAGCACGCAGTACACCATCCTGAAAAACGAGTTGGGGCAACTGCCCAACGTGCGGGCTGTGTCAGGGGCGAGCAACCACGTGGGCGAATCGATGAATATTCAGTCGGTTTGGATTGGTGGCGAGGAGAAGCAGTCGCTGGTGTTCGAGGTTGGACCCGACTACCCGCAAACACTCGGTCTGAAGCTGGCGCAGGGCCGGTTTTTCGATGCCCAACGCCGGGCCGAAAACGCACAGTCGGTGCTGGTAAATCAGACGTTTGTAGATCGACATGGCCTCAAACAACCCGTTGTGGGTCAGGCCCTTCGACTCGACAGTCAGTTGGTGACCGTGGCCGGCGTGGTGCAGAATTTCAAGTGGTTTGGCGCCGGTTCAGAACGCCCGGCTATATTCAGAACCGCACCCGAACCCCGTTTTACGTATCTGATCGCCGAATTTGAATCGGGCAGCGGAGCGCAGGTGGCCGCAGCCGTTGAGCGCATCTGGAAGGCAAAGGTGCCAACCATGCCCCCTTCCTGGTTCTATCAGAAAGATGTCTTCGAACACTTCAACACAACGACCGGCAGGCTCTCGGCGGGGTTCGGGGTGCTGTCGGCACTGGCGTTGCTGATTGCCTGCATGGGGTTATATGGGCTGTCCACACAGCATTTTGTACGTCGGATCAAAGAAGTAAGCGTCCGCAAAGTGCTGGGGGCCACGGTCTCGGAGGTCATTTTTCTGGTGAACCGGGAATTCATCACGCTGTTACTGATGGCTGGTGTGCTGGCCAACGTTCTGTGTTTTAGCGGAATCCAGTTGCTGTTAGCGCAAACGCAGCAGTTTACGGGTGGTTTGCGGTTGGGCTTATCACCCTACGCGGTGTCGAATCTGGTGGTGTTGCTCACAGCGGCCATAGCCGTGAGTGTACAGAGTTGGAAAATAGCCCACGTAAAATTGGCCAAGTCATTGAAAAATTCGGAATAGTCAGAGCAACACAAGTTCGGATAAACGTACTCATTCCGGAGCTTTCAGAGCATCAAAGCGGCACTTGTCTATCCGGTGAAGAGTTTGCGATCGGAATAAGGAGTAAGGGAGTAAGGGAGTAAGGGAGTAAGGGAGTAAGGGAGTAAGGGAGTAAGGGAGTAAGGGAGACGCAAGCGTTGCCACTTTTCTTCCTCTTACCCTTTCCTCCCTTCCTCCTCTCCTCCTTTTTTCCCCTACTCCCTCCGAATAGCCTCAACCGGGTCGAGACGGGCGGCTCGCATGGCAGGGTACGTACCGAACACAATGCCAATAACCATAGCTACCACCAAAATCACCAGAAACGTGGTGGGGGTGTAGGCCGCCTGAAAAGGCACTTCGGTAAAGGCTTTGATAACCGGAACAAACACGAGTGTAGCGCCTACGCCTAAGAGCAAACCGAGCAAGCTCCCCAGCGTTGAAATGGTGATGGATTCCGACAGAAACTGCCACAGTATATCGCGCTTTTTGGCTCCTAACGCCTTGCGCACCCCGATCTCGACGGTGCGCTCGGTTACCGAGATGAGCAGCACGTTCATCACCCCAATACCGCCCACCAGCACCGATATACCTACAATAAGCCCCATTACGAGCCGGAACAGCAAAAACCCTCTGGCGGCCTGTTCCACCCGTTGCTCATTGGTGGCAACAGAAAAATCTTCGATGCCGTTGGGCACCTTTGTTTTGAGCCACGTTTCGACCTCGGTTTTCAGTGCGGGGACGTCTTCCACCCGGTCGGCTTCGATGACGCACATGGGTGGGGAGGATTTCAGGATGCTATCGGATAAGAGGGTGATCGGTATGATTAACTGCCCCGCTTTGGCTTCTTTATCGGCCGTAACCCCCAGCACCGTTAGCACCTTGTCTCCATACACCAGTTGCTTACCTATTGCCGATTGCTCAGGCTGTTTGCCCACGAGTTGCCGGGCAAGGTGTGGGTTAACAAAGGCTACCGGTTGGGCTGCGTTCAGCTCGGTCGGGGTAAACGCGCGGCCGTATTGCAAACTTACATTGGGATGCAGCGGTAGGCTTGTTCCCATGACAACCGCCCCGATGGCCCGATTGCCGACCGAAGTGCGCAACTCCTGACTTTGCCGCCAGATCAGGTACGCCGTGGCCGGTTTGGTGAGCGACGCCCGCAGACTATCGAAGCGACTGGGACGTAGGTAGGCCAAGGCTGTTTTACGTACCTCCACCCCATTGACCTGTTTAAACAGCCGGGGGTTTACCCCAATGGCTTTGATAGAGGTCGTTTTGGTGATTTGCTCACGGGCGTACTGCTCCATCCCATCGATTAGGGACAAAATCGCGACCAAAGCCGCCACCCCAATCACAATCCCCAGAATTGACAGAACCGTGTGAAAAAACCGGCCGCGAATGTTTTGCAGGGCCGTAGCAAACGAAACGAGAATCTTTTTCATCGGGGAAGCACCCAGATTGGGGGAGCACTCGACAAGGTAAGCCTACTCAACAGGTCTCTCCAAACGCTATTTGACAAACGGCAACGCATCGGATAGGCGATCTACAATAGCTTGTTTTTAACGTTGAATCAACATTGTATACTAAAACAGCAACAAAAGACAATTAACAAAATACAAACCTGAGCGGTTTGTATATCAGGCGTTGCATAACGCCATTTATCTTTAAACAGTACGTCATGAAATCAATGCAAGCATTAGCGTTTGGCTCCCTGCTGGGGCTGGCGGTTTTGGGGTTCTCCTGTAAGGACGATGATGATACGGCCACACCCGTCAACAATGTCGATACATTTGGAGCCACACTGAACGGAGCGCAGGAAGTACCGGCTGTGAGCACCACGGCAACAGGTAACTACACTGGTCGCTTCGACAAAAACTCCAAAGTACTGAGCTACACCGTTACGTATCAGGGGCTGACACCCACCATGGGGCATATCCACTCAGTAACGGCCGCAACCGCCGAAGGCAACAACGGCCCCGTGAGTATCCCGTTTGGCAACGTTCTTACCTCGCCTATCACCGGGCAAACCACCCTGACACAGACTCAGCAAGACGAGATGTACGCCAACCGGACGTACGCCAACCTGCACACTACCCGTGCTCCGGGAGGAGAAATTCGCGGAAACATTCGCAAGACCAACTAAGGCTGACTCAAAACAACAGCGGGGAGGTTCCAGATGGAGCCTCCCCGCTGTTGTTTTAATGCAGGCCAGATTTGTTACTGCAACTTAGCCAGCCATAGCGAAGCATTGATGTGCAGAGCCGGGTGCGAGGTGTAGCCCGAAGGGGCATCGCCCGACCAGCCATTAAACAACGTATCGTTCGTATCGCCGGTGCCATCGTCGGCCGGTGAGCTGTCGCCAACAAACACAATACGGCCACTGCCGTAGGTCGAGAGCAACGCCATTACCCCCGTGGTGCCATTGAGCGTACTGCTCATTCGCCAGAAAAGACCCTGCACGGTCGCGTTGTTGCTGGGGTATAACGTGGCCGACGTGCCAGCATAAAACGCCAGTTTAGAAGCGGTTCCGGCTACGCCGTTCAGTACTTTCTGGGCATTGGTGTTCGTGCCGGTATACACCTTGGTAGTCGGTTTTTCGTCAATGTCAATATAATCGACCCGGAAACCGAAAGGGTTATTGTTATTGATGCCGTTATTGGTCATCAGATCGTTCAGAACCCGGGGTGAGTCGGCCCCGTCGCCATCGCGGTCGGAGGGCAGGTACCCGTTGGGGTCGGTACCCGTGAGCGAAGGAGCCGTATGGTCTGCAATGAGCATGAGACCACCACCATTAGCCACAAAGTTCATGATAGCCGTTTTCTCCGAAGCCGTAAAGAGCCGGTTCGGCTCCACCACCACATACACATCATAGTTGCTCAAATCCTGCGCGTTGGCGGTGTTTCCATAGGTGATGGCCGTACCGGCGGGTAGCGTTTCGACCAGGTTACCGCGCTTCACCAACTCAACCGCCCAGGCCGAGATACCGCCTTTCCAGTACGTTTCGGTGGTGCTGGCCGTAATCCCCGTGTACGAAGGCGTTGGGTACCGCTGTGCTTTGCTCTCGATTGTGGTACCACCGGTGTATGTTGGTACGCTTTCGGTTCCATCGGCATCGATCAACCAGTCGGCATTGCCCGCATTTTCGTACTTACTCGCGTCGAACAGAAACTTCTTGCCCGTTGGCGTTGGGGTGCCGCCACCCGCATAATCGTTGATAACAATATCGTCAATGTTGATCCGGTTGGTGGAACCCGTCAGTTTTCGGATTTCGAGCCGCACCGTACCCGACACGTTCAGCGTAAATGTCTGCGTTTGCAGCGTCGTGGTGGTGGTCACGTTCGATCCCGTTTGAGTCCAGGTACTGCCGCTATTGGTTGAATACCAGAGCCCCCACTGACTGGCGGCATCGGTGCCGTACGTGGCGTGTTTAACCGTCACGGTGCTGATGCCCGAGGCTGTGTTGAACAACATCGTGATTTTGCCCGTATTTCGGATGCGGGCCGACCAGCTACCCGCCCGCCGGTCGCCACTCAAATTCCCGATCAGGGCGTCGTACAGATTCCACGACCCCGACGGTAAGGTTACGTTATCGCCACTGGCCGAACCGGTGGGGCTGATGTCGTACGAGCCTTTGGGACTGGTAGTGCCCACTTCAAACCCTTCGGTCAGCGATACGGCCAGCAGTTTGGCCGACCCCGCCGACGGTGTGGGCTGGAGCGTTGGCGTGAGCCCATCGAACGAGTGGCAGCCTACCAGTAAAACACCCAGCACAGCTGTGACCAGCACCCGGGCCTTTAGGTTAACGAATTGCATAAAATTTGATTTGAGAGGTTTCGGCACCTAAAATCGCCTTTTCAATCCAAATATGCAGCAAACGACATATTATTCTTTTGTTACCACCGCGTTTGTAGCACACGTTGTGGTAACTGCTCAGAAGTTGGGAAGGCAAAGCAGAGAGCTTGCCACTCCACATTCCTGATAGTGTCCGGGGCCGAACGTATGGCGTCCGCAAACGGACAATCAGCCTACCCACTCAAAATCAATAAACTAACAATCAGGTATTTACATTTTTCGGCATACCGTTTGGTCGTTTATTGAGCAAGAATATCCGCTATCGCTTCCGGGCCACGACTATGTTCAGAAACTACCTCAAAATTGCCGTTCGGAACCTGTGGAAACACAAGCTGTTTTCGCTCATCAATGTGTTTGGGCTGGCTTCGGGGCTGACGGTTTGCCTGCTCGCTATTGCCCACATCCGGGGAGCCTTCACGTACGACACTTTTCACCCAAACCGCGACCGCACGTACCGGATTCTGACCGACGTGGTGTCGCGGACGAACGATACGCACCCCTACGCCACCTCGCCCATGCCGTTGGCCGAGGTGCTCAAACGTGATTACCCGTTTGTAGCAGCCGCCACCCGGGCCGTACGCACCTACGGTGATGTTTCGGGCAACGGGCGGGTACTGTCGCTGCTGACCTTCGCGGTTGATCCCGACTTTTTTCAGCTTTTCAGCTACCCTCTGGCGGAGGGCCGCCCGGCCACCGAACCCGGCACCGCCGTATTGACCCGCCAAACCGCCGAACGGTTTTTCGGGACGGCAAACCCAATTGGCAAAACCCTGCAACAGGGCGATAACGGCCCGATGCTGATTACAGGCGTGCTGGCCGAGAGCCCGGCCCCGTCGCACCTCCGGTTCGATATACTGATTTCGCTCGCCACCTCAGCCCAAGCCAAATTGCCGGGTGTTTTTTACGACTGGCGCGAGTACCACAACGGCTACACCTACGTGCTACTAAAACCGGGCACCCGCCCCGAGCAACTCGAACATGTGCTGCCTTCGCTCGCCCGGCGGGTAACGCGGGGCCTGGCGTTTGCGCACGAAAAAGGCTACAGCTTTCGCACGCAGGCCCTCACGAGCCTCTCACCCTCGCGGCAGGACCTGATGTTTACGACCTACGAGCCGCAAATTGGCGGGCTCCTGGCCGAGTTGGGCATCGGGCTGATTACCTTGCTGATGGCCGGTTTCAACTACATCAACCTAACCCTGGCCCGCTCGCTCGGCCGCGCCCGCGAGGTAGGCATTCGCAAAGTAGCCGGGGCCTTACGCTGGCAAGTGCAGGCACAGTTCATGGCCGAATCGGTGGTGGTGGCCCTGCTGGCGCTCGGGCTGGCGGTGGTTATGCTCGAACTGGTCAGGCCCATGGCTTTTGTGCAGCAATGGATGCTCGGCAGTATGACCTGGGACGCCCCGTTGTGGGCCATGTGCTTTGGTTTCAGCATCGTGGCCGGCCTGCTGGCGGGGCTGGTACCGGCCCGGATCTTGTCGGGGTTTGAGCCCGCACAGGTACTGCGTAGCCAAACTGGTCTCCGGGTACTGCGGGGATTATCGCTGCGCAAGTCGCTGATTGTGGCTCAGTTTGCCATTTCGCTCGTAGCCATGATTACGCTGCTGACCCTCATGCGGCAGATGAACTACATGGCCACGGCCGACTACGGTTTCCGGCGGGCAAACGTACTCACCCTGCCGCTGGCCGACCTTCCCGCCGACCGGCTGGCCCCCCAAATAGAGCAGTTGGCGGGTGTAGAGAGCGTAGGAGCTACCTCGGCCTTGTTTGGCTCCCACGGCGACACGCGCATGGCCCGGCGGCAGCGCAACGCCCCCGACTCCACCCCCGCCTTTACGTTTGCCGTAGGCCGTCAGTTTCTGCAAACCCTCCACCTCAACCTCATAGCCGGTACTGACCCGTTCTCATCCGCGGCCGACTCAAGCGGCCACCGGATCGTGATCAACGAAGAAGCCGTACGGAAACTCCGGCTCGGTAGCCCCTCTGAGGCTATTGGGCAAACGATCTGGTTCGACGGGGCCGAGCTACAGGTAGCCGGGGTGGTAGCCGATTTTCGGTTTACGAGCTTTGCCTGGGCCATTATGCCCCTTGTGCTGCGCCAACAACCGGGCCAATTTCGGTACCTCAACATAGCCGTAGCCGAGGGGGCTACCGATAACGTCCGCGCCGAGGTAGCTCGTATCTGGAAAGGTCTCAAACCCTACGACCCGTTTGCCGGAATGTGGTACGACAACCACCTGCGGGAGCGGCATACCCATACCGACGACACCGATTTTATGGGTTTGCTGGTTGGGCTGGCCTTTTCGATTGCCTGCCTGGGTCTGCTGGGTATGGTTACGTATTCCACCCAAACCCGCACCAAAGAAGTAGGCATCCGAAAAGTGATGGGCGCTGAAGTGGGGCAAATTGTCTGGCTCCTATCGAAAGGGTTCGTGTGGCTGCTACTGCTGGCTGCGGCCATTGCCCTGCCACTCGGATTTCTGGCAGGCTACGCCATTCTGTTTCATTTTGCGTACCACGTTTCTATCGGGCTCGAAACGCTCGGTGCCTGCTTTGGCGTGCTGCTGCTACTGGGTAGCATAACCATCAGTTTCCAAACCTACCGGGCCGCCCTGGCCGACCCGGTCAAATCGATTCAAACCGACTAACCGACTTCCCTTTTTCTCCAATCGCCATGTTCCGCAACTATCTAAAAATCGCTTTCCGAACGCTCTCCAAACACAAAACCCACTCGCTCATCAACCTGATTGGGTTATCGGTAGCGTTTGCCTCAGCTACGCTGCTGTTTATGACGGCGTGGTTTGAGTGGAGCTACGACCGGTTTCATACCGACTCTGAGCGGATTTACCGGCTCTACATTCAGGAGTCGTCGGGCGAGTCGACGAGTATTATGCCGTACCCACTCACGCCCGCCCTCCAAACCGAACTGACCGACGCCGAGGCCGTAACTCGGTTCATGTGGTCGCAAACCGAGTTTGTGGGCGAGAAACGGGTAGCCAAAGACATCCGGTTTGTCGATCCGGCCGTTTTCAAAACCTTTTCGTTTCCGTTTATTCAGGGCGACCCCAACACGGCCCTGAACGAATTGAGCAGCATGGTCCTGACCGAAGACATGGCACAGGACCTTTTTGGCACCGAGAACCCAATCGGTAAAACCCTTCGCACCGACGGTCTCAATACAGGCCGCGATTTTGTGGTGACGGGCGTGATTGCCAACCCGCGTTCCAATTCCTCGTTTCAGTTCGACGCGCTGGTACGGCCCGAGGTACGCGCCGACTACCAACCCAACAAGGCCGAGTGGGGCAATCGGAACCACGAGATCTTTGTCAAGCTCAAGCCCGGCATTGACGCCCAAACGGCCGAACGGCGGCTGAGTGCGCTGAGTCAGAAATACTGGCAGGCCGACATTGCCGAGGCCAAACGCCGGGGCGATAAACCCGACGAGCGGGGCGAATACATCAGCCTGCGGTTGCAGCCCCTCACCGATATTCATTTCGACACCAAAGGCGTAATGGGCGGGGGTATCAGCCGCACCTACGTGTATGCGCTGGCGCTCATTGGGCTGTTTATCCTGCTGATTGCGGGCATCAACTACGTAAACCTGTCGCTGGCCCGGTCGGTAACGCGGGCGCGGGAGGTGGGCGTCCGAAAATCGCTGGGCGCGCAACCGGGGCAGCTGCTGGGGCAATTCTGGGCGGAGTCGCTGGTGGTGTGTGTGCTGGCGCTCGGTATCGGGTTCGGGCTGGTACTGTGGCTACGCCCCTCGTTCAACCGGCTGTTTGGCACCCGGCTCAGTACCGACCTCCTGTTTCAACCCGGCACGCTCGTTGCCATCGGGCTGGGCTTTGGCCTGATCAGCCTGCTCACGGGTGGCTACCCGGCTTGGCTAATGGCTCGTTTCGAGGCCGTTACGGTACTCAAAGGTAAGCTCAAAGGCCCCAAAGCGGGCGGGTTACGCAGCGTGCTGATTGTAGCTCAATTTGCCCTGGCGAGCCTGCTTATCACCTGCACTCTGCTCATTGGGCAGCAACTCCGCTTCCTGCGCGAACGGCCGCTCGGCTTCAACGAAGAGCAGGTGATTAGTTTGCCCCTTCGTAATCAGGATAACCTGAGTGGCAACCGGGCTGTACGGCTCCTGCGCGACCGGCTCCGCAACAACCCCGATGTGGTGAGCGTGTCGGGTACGGCAAGCAACGTGGGCGAAGGCATAGACGGCGGTATGTCGCGGAGTATGAGCGGCTGGACGCATAACAACCGCGAGGTACAAACCGACTGGCTCCGGGTCGATTTCGACTACCTGAAAACATTGGACATGAACCTGCTGGCGGGCCGCGATTTCAGCCCTGCCTTTAGCACCGACACGGCCTCGGCGGTTATTATCACCCAAAGCATGGCCAAACAACTGGGCGAAACGAATCCGGTGGGCGTATTTATCCACCCCGACACCACCGGCCCGAAGTACCAGATTGTCGGCGTCATTCCCGATTTCAACCTGTATTCACTACGGCAAAAAGCCACCCCCATCACCATGCATCTGGACGCGTCGACGGAACTGGCGTATGCGCTCATCCGCACCACGCCGGGCGGTATGATTCGGGTGATGGATCAATTAAAAGGCCTCTGGCGCGAGATGGCCCCGACGGCTTCATTTCAGGCTTCGTTTGTGAACGAAAACACGAACCGCTGGTACGTGCGCGAAGAACGGTTTGCCACTATTTTTCAACTGGCCGCCGGGCTTACCATACTGCTGTCGTGCATGGGGCTGTTTGCCATTGCGTTGCTGTCCATTGAGCAACGCACCAAAGAGATTGGCGTGCGTAAAGTGTTGGGGGCCTCGGTGCCGGGGTTGGTGGCGCTCATCAGTAAGGATTTCCTGAAACTGGTCTTGATTGCGGTACTCATTGCCTCGCCCGTGGCCTGGTACGCCATGAACGCCTGGTTGCAGGATTTCGCCTACAAAATCGACATTGAGTGGTGGGTGTTTGCCGGGGCGGGATTGCTGGCGTTGGCCATTGCGTTTGTCACGGTGAGTTTTCAGAGCGTAAAAGCCGCCCTGATGAACCCGGTCAGGAGCCTTCGGGCCGAGTGAAGCGAGGACAACTCATCGCCCGGTTTGGATGCCCCGGCTTTTCTGGGCAACTTGCCGGCGGATGGTCCATCACTCATCGCTCATCGTTCATTACTCCCCTTCCTATGAAACTCGCTTCGCTCTCCCTGTTGCTGGGACTACTGGCCCCGGCAGTGTTTTCGCCGGTCTCACAGCCCCGGCCGGTGTCGGTCGCTACCCGCCCCGCGCCTGTGTTGCAAACCGGTGCCGATCAGGTAAGCCGCTACCTGCCCTACCTGAAAGGCAAACGCATCGGGATGGTGGTCAATCAGACGTCAGTGATCGGGGGTAAACCGAGTGTGGATAGTCTGGTGAGTCTGGGCGTCAACATCGTGTCGATTTTTGGGCCTGAACACGGCTTCCGGGGCAACGCCAGCAACGGTGCCAAAGTTGATGACAGCGTAGACCCCAAAACGGGTATCCCGATTATTTCGCTGTACGGCAAAAACAAGAAGCCCTCCAAAGAGCAGTTAGACAAAATTGACCTGCTGGTGTACGACATTCAAGACGTGGGATGCCGGTTTTATACCTACATCAACACCCTCGACCACGTGATGGAGGCCTGCGCCGAAAACGGGAAAGAGCTGCTTATTCTGGACCGCCCCAACCCCAACGGCTACCTCGTTGATGGGCCTATGCTGGAAGACCACCTGCACTCGGGCATCGGGATGCACCGCATACCCATTGCGCACGGCATGACCATCGGCGAATTTGCCCGGATGATCAACGGCGAAGGCTGGCTACCCAACAAGATGCAGTGCAAGCTGAACATCATCAAGGTAGCCAACTACACGCACGATACGCCCTACGTGCTGCCGGTAGCGCCCTCGCCCAACCTCAACACACCTCAGTCGATCCTGCTGTACCCGAGCGTTTGTTTGTTCGAAGGCACCATTATCAGTCAGGGACGCGGCACGTACATTCCATTTACGGTGCTGGGCGCACCGGCCCTCAAGGGGCAATACTCGTTTTCGTTCAAGCCGGTGAGCATCAAGGGTATGAAAGAAGCCCCGCTGCATCAGGACACCGAATGCTACGGCCTCGATCTACGGCAGTACGACACGGCTCAGCTACGCCGGTCGAAACAACTGAACCTGCAATGGCTCATGGAGATGTACAAAGCCTACCCCGACAAAGCCCGGTTCTTCGACATGAGCCAAAGCCGCGAAATTGGTAATTTCGACAAGCTGGCCGGCACCGAAAACCTGAAAAAACAAATCATTGCCGGAACGCCCGAAGCCGAAATCCGAAAAAGCTGGGAGCCGGGGCTGTCGGCCTACAAAACCATGCGGAAGAAATACCTGCTGTATAAGTAGGGTTTGGTAGCGATCCACGCTTCACACAGAAACAACGCGCCCCTCCGGCACCGCTCCTGGAAGCGGTGCCGGAGGGGCGCGTTGCATTGCGACTATTTTTTAGAACGTATAGCGGGCACCCAACTGCACCGAGTACGGGGTACCGTTTTTCTGGGTTACACCCACGTTTTCGTTCACGCGGTAGCTGTACTGCCGGGTTGTGGGGTTAAAGCCCGAGGGCGTCAGCAGGGTCTGGTTGCCCAGGTTGTAATTGCCACCCCAGTTCCGGCGCGAGGTGGCTTCGTTGCCTTTCAGCGTCACCCCATCAAGGGCCTGCCCCAGCAGGTTAGCGAAGTTGAACACATCGACGCTGACTTCGAGTTTCTGGGTTCCAAACGTTTTGAACGCTTTGGCCAGCCGCACATCGAACGTACCGAAGAACGGATTTTCGCCCCCGTTCCGGTTCGAGATAGTTCCCAGGCTGTTGCGGATAAACGAAGCCGCCCGATTGTCGGGGTTGTCGAGTACCCGTTGCATCGACGTCCGAATGCTCTGCGCCACTTCGGGGTTGTTCGGGTCGAACACAAAAGCCAGGTCGTTGTCGTTGCCGGGGCCACCCACAAAGTCGCCGTTAATGTCGCCATCTACCACCAGCGAGTAGCGGGTTCCGCCCACGCCCGTAAACCGAACGCTGAGTACCACCCCACCGACCGAGGGCGTTGAGCCGAAAGCTACAATCTTATGCCGGAACTGGTTGTCGGAGTAGTTGATCTCGTCGAGGCTGCGCGGGTCGCTCTTGATGGGCCGGAATGTAGAGGTGTTGGCTACGTTTCCGTTGTACGAGGTGTTGTCTTTGGCATCGTTCCAGGTATAGCTAAACGCCAGCGAGCCGTTCCGGGGCAGGCGCACCTCCCCATCGAACACAAACGTCAGGGTTTGCAGCTTGGCCCCGTTGGTCAGCATGAGCGTACGGCCCACAGCCTGCGTTTTCCGGCCGAGTACGTTGTTGGTCTGTCCGCTGTTGGTTGCAATGGTGTTGGCGGGTACAAATACCGCCCGGTTGGCTTCGTTGCTCAGCCGGAAATAGGGCTGATCCACCAGGTTCTGGTCAATGTACACGTAGTTGTTCACGGTGCGGGCGTACAGCAGGTTGGCCCCTAGGCGTACCCGGTCGCCGAAAAACCGGCTGTACGACAGGTTAGCCTTGTAAATGGTTGGCACCTGAAACTTCGGGTCGTTGAGGTTGATGGTCGACACGTAGCTGGCCCCGGCAGGTACGCCCGGTGCGGTGCTCGGGTCATTGCGGTAGGCCACAAAATCGGGGGGCGGCACCAGGTTAGGCTGGCTCACGTTGGCCGGGCGCGTCACATCAATCGACGCTACTTTGGTACCGCTGTTCTGGATATTGTTGACCTGCGCGTAGTTGATCACGTAGGCAGAGAAAGCCCCCGCTCCGAACCGGACCACATCCCGATTTTTGCCGCCCGGATTCCAGGTGAGCTGTAAACGAGGCTGAATGTTGTTCCAGTCGGTCGGGTTGGCGTCGGTACGCAGGCCCAGCTCCCGATCAACAACGGGGTTATAATCGCCTTTGGTCAGGTAACTGGTGAGGTCCCAGCGGAGACCCGCCTGCACAGCTACATCTGGGTGAGGGTTAAACTGCATCTGCCCGAACAACGACGCATTGAGTACGTACTGCTGCACCGACGGTACTCCGTTGATGGGTACCTCACGGGCATAACGCGACGGGTTCAGGTTATTGAACTCCTGCATGTTGTTGAAGATAAACCGGCCGTTCTGCTCGTTGGAAATATACGTATCCAAGTAGGTAAGGGTATTGTCGGTACCGAACGTGAAATTATACCGGCCTTTGTTCCAATAGAGCGTATTGACCAGTTGTATCTGGTTTTCGAGGTTCCGCTCGGGCGTGAACCGTTGCCCGCCAAACTGCACCGATGTGTTGCTGGTGCGCCCATTCGGTAACAATGACCGAACCGTAACAATAGCCCGTGGAATGTTGGCCGAGGGCAAGAGGCTGTTGGGCTCGTAGTTGCGGGTTGCGTGCTGGTATTGGAGTTTCAACTCGTTGACAAGGGTCGGTTTGATGGTTGAGCGGAGCGATACCAGCGTACTGTTTTCGAGCGACTTGAAACCGCCGTACACCTCAAACAGGTTGATGGCCGAGTTGTCGTTGTTGCTATTGGGGTTATTCCAGTTGCTGAAGTTGTTGCGCAGCGTGAGGGTGTTTTTAGCGTTGATCTGCCAGTCGAGCCGGGTAAACACCGTATTGGCTACTGTTTGGCGATTAAACTCCCCTACCTGCTGGGTTTGGCTCAACCCGTATTTCTGTTGGGCAATCGTAATCACGCTATCCAGCACAGCCTTGCTGATGCCCAGCGCGTTGGCATCGGCATCACTCCGAATATCGGCAATGTAAAACGGGGCCGACTCGGTCTGCCGGTCGAGGGCCACAAAATAATGGAGCTTGTCTTTGATGATAGGCCCACCGAGGCTAAACCCGTATTGGAACCGGCTAAAGTCGACCGTACGGACGTTGCCCCGCATATCGCGCGGGCTGGCCAGCGCGTCGGCGTTGTAGTACGTAAAAGCCGTACCCATCACCTTATTGGTACCCGACTTGGTTACGGCACTCACCGTACCGCCCCCCTGCCGACCTTTGGTAACGTCGTACTCGTTGGCAACAATCTCAAACTCCCGGATAGCTTCGAGCGAGAGCGAAAACGGCCCGCTGCCCAACTGCCCACTGGTGAGGTTGTTGCGGGCACTGGCCCCGTCGATCAGGTAATTGGTTGATGACGGGAGCTGCCCCCCGATACTGATACCGTTACTCAGGGGCGACAGGGCCAGCAAGTTGGTAAAACTCCGGTTGAATACCGGCAACCGGGCAATGTTGCCCGCCGTGATTGCGGTAGAGGCACCCAACCGATCCACGCGGCTTTTCAGGCCTGTTTCGGTAACGATCACTTCCTGCAAATCCTGGTTCGTTTCGGTCATGGCTGTGTTAATCGTGACCAGATCACCCTGATTCATCTGGTAACCCGTACGCACAACCTGCGCAAACCCCACGAACGTGAACGTGACGGTATACGGCCCGCCCAATGGCAACTGTTTAAGGGTAAACCGGCCATCGACCCCGGTTTGGGTACCGGTCTGGAAACCGGTCGATTCGTTTTTCACCGAGACGGTGGCACCGGGCAACACGGCCCCGGCGGCATCTTTCACAATACCCGCAATGGTGGCATCGGTAGCCTGCCCCCAAACAGATGTAGACAGCAAAAGCAGCCCGACCAGAACAGAGGCTACATACTTCACTAACAAGGAGTTGTTTCTCATAAAATGCAATGACTGTATAGCAAGTCATCGCAAAACTCCCCTCTGCCTCCGGTTAAGGCATGTTAAAAATTAACAATCCCGACACTCTTAACGAATTGGTTAAACACCCCCGCCCGCAACGCCAAAAACGTAGCATTAGCATAACATTGTACACACATTCGGGTAACAAACACGGGCATCAGCGCCGGATAACCTGCTTGAGTTTTTTCGAGACCGTTTGCCGGGTGGCCCCCACCAAATCGGCCATTTCCTGATGCGACAGCAGTTCGAAGGGCAGGTGTAGCCCGTGGTCGGCATCGCGCACGGGTGCGCCATACTGCCGGGACAGATGCAGCAGCCGATTTTCGACGGTTTCGCGGGCGCGCTGCAACAGCCTCACCTCAGCCTTGTACCATCGGCGTACCACGGCCTGCCCAAACCATTCGGCCACCACCGGGTCGTGAACGGTGCGGTGACGAAACATCGAGCGATCTACCGCCAGCACCACCGCACTCGTAGCGGCCTGGGCAAACTCAAAAAACTCTACCTCGTCGAGGTAATCCAGATCCCCGAACGTCTCGCCCGGTTGCAGCACATCGTAAACCACCCGCTCGCCCTGCGGGCCCAGGCTACCCGTTTTGACCACACCCCGTTCAATGAGATAGATAAAGGGACGATTATCGCCCGCTTTGTAAACGTACTCTCCCCGCTCCACCCGACAGCGAGTGCAGGCATCGGGCACTTGATCCAGGAAGTAATCCGAAATAGACGCCAAATTCATGTAGCTACTCCCCTTTGTTCTATGTGTCGACACGTTTGGGAGCGAGCGTAAAATTAACCCCTGCTAACCGCCATTTCTATTTCTTTCAAGCCGCCCGCTTCAAACCCCACTACCTTTTTAACCAGTCTACCCTCCCGGTCAATCAACAACATTGTTGGAATACTGCCATCGAACCGGAACAACCTGTTTACATGCTGCCGGGCGGCTCCTGAAACCAGCAACTGACTCCAGGGCATCTGCTCTTTCGTGAGCGCCTTTTGCCAGGCATCGGAATCCTCATCTACCGACACCGATACAATACGAAGTTTCTGACCTTTTTGGGTGCTGGTGTACAACTGCTTCAAGTCGGGTATCTCCTGACGGCAGGGGCCGCACCAGGATGCCCACAGCACCACCAGATTGTAGGAGTATTGCTTGTCGAGCACTGCCCCCTGCCCACCCGAAGGAGTTTCCAGTTGGGTAGCGAACGACAGCGACACATTCTTATGACCCTCTATCCGATTCAGCAACTTTTGCCCCGTTTCACTTTGCTGTACAGCTGGATCGAAGCGCTCGAAAGCAGTCAGCAGCTCCTCCGAAGAAAAGTTTGGTATAAGCTGGGGTAAATTATACAGATAGTAGTACGAGTAGGGATGGTTTGAGATAGCCTGTTCTATCTTATCAAGCTGGTTTAGGCTCCCAAAGTCAAGGGTATCGTTGTAGGCAACCTGTGTTTGCCTGCCAACTACGAGAGGGCGATCTAATGAAACTAATTTTATACCCTTGTTTGGTGTAAATCCTTTGAATGTCATCTCGGTTACCTTACCGTTGACCTGTATTCCATCTTCCAGATAAAAGTGGTCAGAACCCAATGGCGCCCCCCGATACTTTAGGTTTGTTTTGAAGCTAAAAACCCGCTTTATTCCTGTTTTCGGTTCTCTATGATTTAGGAATACCCAGATAGCCTCGGGGTATTCCTCTTTTGAAAAGACCATCTCAAACCGGCCGTTTTTCAGCTGACACGAGTCCATGTCAATTACCTTTCCGGTTTGTCGGCTGCGGGTGTAGAAAATCATGTGGCCATCAGGCACGTTTTCCAGGTTTCCGGTTATGCGGATTTTTGGTGCATCTCTACACGAGAAAAGCTGCAGTGTCAGAAGCAGAAGAAGGTAGTTTTTCATGAGTGCCCTTGTGGTTAAAGGAATACAACTACGAGGAAATTCTTGATAACTCAGTACCCCCTCGTAGTTGACTTATCCCGTTGATGCACTCTGTTACCTAAATGCATAAATCACAGGCGGTTTAGCTTCGTTTTGAATACCCTCTACTGAAGCAACGGCCCCCTTTCGCTGTGTTAACAAATTTTGAAAAGTATATAAAAAAGGCCGGGTCGTTTTAATATTGCCAGAATTACAAAACTACTTTGCTTTCATGAAGAACCTGTTCACACTCGGCCTGCTCGGGTGCGTTTTTGCTACCGGCTGCCGGACTACCACGCCCAACACCTCGGCGTCAGGTGGACAACAGCCCGTTTCGGTCATTGCGTTTGGTTCGTGCAGCGACCAGAAACGCCCCCAACCCCTCTGGGACGATATTCTGGCTCAAAAGCCGAACGTCTGGATCTGGCTCGGCGATAACATCTACGGCGATTCGGAAAACCTCGACACCCTGCGCAATAAGTACGCCCGGCAAAAAAGTAACCCGGTTTACACCCAGTTGCGGCAGTCGACCTCGGTTATTGGCGTTTGGGACGATCACGACTATGGCGTCAATGACGGCGGCAAAGAGTACCCACGTCGGCGCGAGAGTCAGCAACTGATGCTCGATTTCTTCGACGTGCCCGCCAACAGCCCCCGGCGTACCCAGGAGGGCGCGTACTCGGTACACACGTATGGACCCAAAGGGCAGCGCGTAAAGGTGATTCTGCTCGACGGCCGGTACTTCCGCGACCCGCTCAAGAAAGAGGGCCGCAACAACGTTCCCGATCCATCGGGCGATGTACTGGGCGAAACCCAGTGGAAATGGCTCGAAACCCAGCTCACCAACTCCGACGCCGAGGTGCACATCATCGGCTCCGGCATTCAGTTCATCGCCGACGAGCACCCTTACGAGAAGTGGGCTAACTTCCCCACCGCCCGCCAGCGGTTGTTCGATTTGCTGGCTAAAACCAAACCCAAAGGAGCCATGCTCATCAGTGGCGACCGGCACATTGCCGAGGTGGCCAAAGTGAGTATTCCGGGGCTGGGTTACGACCTGTACGACATTACCAGCAGCGGCCTCACCCACGTATCGAAGCCACACGTAGAGCCCAACCGCCACCGCGTAGGCGAGATGGTAGCCAAACTGAACTACGGCCACATTACAGTCAACTGGGGCCAGAAACCCCTGTCGGCCACGGTACGCATCAAAGGCGACGCCGATAGCACACACCTGACCCAGACGATTCAGTTTTAGGGTTTATGGTTTTTAGTTTAACGTGAATTATGCATAATTGCTGACGCCAGGGCCTTCGACAGGCTCAGGCTGACATTCGGCTTGAGAGTCCCCAGTCAGCCTGAGCCTGTCGAAGGCCCTGGCGTCAGCAAACATTTGTTAAACAACTAAGTACAATACAAATTATCCATAATTTACGTTAGCTTATCGTTTTTGGTCGAGGTGGTGTGGGCCTGATCCCCCTGAGTGGCTACCCAACCAAAAACGATAAACAATAAACCAGAACGCCCCCCGGCCGCTAAAACCCACCCCTCCCAACTCATCAGAATAAAACGGCATTTCTGGAAGTCGTTCTGACAACTCAGGCGGGTTTGAAATGGCCCTGCGCAGCGGGCAAGACAATTTTGAGCAACAGCGACCAACGCTGATGCAACAAATACATGTCTCTGCCCATGAAAACTCTACTTTACCTTCTCCTGTCGGTTTGGCTGTGCCTGAGCGCCTGCCGCACCGAACCCAACCCCATTGCAGAGCCTGACCCAACGGGCGAAGTCACTGACATGGGCGAACCCGATGGAGTGGCCCTCACTCAGACGATTAGCACCCAAGGCGGTACCCTCACTACTCCCGATGGACGTGTACGGCTCTCGATTCCGGCCGGGGCTCTCGATAAACCAACCGCTATTTCGATTCAGCCCATCACCAACAATACCCCCAACGGCGTAGGGCAAGCCTACCGGTTTTTACCCGACGGGCTTCAGTTCAAGAAGCCGGCGACGCTCACCCTCGCCTACACCGAATCGGACGTGGCCGACAGCGACCCCGAAGCCCTCGGTATTGCCTACCAGCGCGCCAACCGGGTGTGGTATGCCGTACCCGGCAAACAGATGAACCCGCAAAAACGGGAAATTTCGGTGCCCATGCCCCACTTCAGCGACTGGAGTCTGTTTGAGAGTTTTCATCTCGTAAGCGTATCGGGCGGTGAAGGGATGTTCCTGGACTTCGGCGAGTCGATGACGCTGGAAGTAGTTGAGATAGCCCCGCTGACAGGCCACACCGAAGAACCACTCGCGATTAAAACCGGGGGATCGGGCCCCAAATGGTCGCTTATTGGCGAGGGGACACTGCGACCGGGCGGCTACACTGCCACTTACACCGCCCCGCGCACCGAACCCAAACAAAACCCCGTGACGCTATCGGTTGAACTGACGTTTGGCAACAGCCCCGCCAAAGTGATTTTATTGCGGCAGGTGCACATCGGGCGGGGGTACGTGAAGGTCAAGTTTTTGGGCAAAGAGCGCGTATACAACCTGGGTGTGTACCTCAACGACGACGAACCTGAATACGCAGCCATTGTGGGCGGCAACGCTACCGAGATGTTGAGCATCAATTTCGCCAACGGCACCGAAGGCAACGTGCTCCCATTCAACAATGTAAGCGAAGCGGGCAAGTGCCGGGTTGTATTTGCGTTCAACGACGGTGCCCAGTACGACTCAGGCCACCATAACTGCAACGGACAGGACGTGTATGCCGTGGGGCAGGTCGTGTTTGAAACCTACAAACCGGGCCAGTACGTAAAAGGAAAACTCTCGGGCAACCTGATCGAGTATCTGCCCAATTGCAGCGTAAGTGGCCGGCCCATCAGTGCCGAGTTTTTTGTACGCGCCATGAAGTAGAGCAGCCGCACTGGCAGGATACCCACAACGGGGTTAGTGCTATCAACTGACCCCGTTGTTTCGTAAATTTGGCCTTTGCAAGTCTACGAAAACTGACCAGTTAACTTCATCGAATGAAACTCGCATCAACCCTATTAGCACTGACTATTGCCATGACGGGCTTCACCCTCCCGGCCGATCCGCCGACTACCAACCCGTTTTTTAGCGCCTACAACACGCCCTTTGGCGTTCCTCCGTTCGATCAGATCAAGCCTGAGCATTTTGAACCGGCCATCGACGAGGGTATCCGGCAGCAAACCACCGAAATTACGGCCATCACGAGCCAGAAAGCCGCCCCTACATTTGCCAACACTGTAGAGGCTCTGGAAGCCAGCGGAGAGTTGCTCCGGCGGGTCAACACGGTTTTGGGTAACCTCAACGGGGCCAACACCAACGATCAACTCCAGAAAATTGCCCAGACTGTAGCCCCCAAACTGGCCAAGCATTCCGACGACATTATGCTCAACCCCGTGCTGTTTGGCCGGGTGAAAGCCGTGTACGAGAACCGCAGCAAGCTCAAACTGTCGGGCGATGCCGGGCGACTGCTCGAAAAAATGTACAAAAACTTTGTGCGGAGCGGGGCGGCCCTGCCCGCCGAGAAGCAGGAGCGTCTGCGTCAGATCAACGGTGAATTGTCGGTGCTCACGCTCAAGTTTGGCCAGAACCTGCTGGGCGAAAACAACTCGTACACCCTCGTCATCGACAAAGCCGACGACCTCAAGGGCTTGCCCGAATCGGTCGTTGCAACTGCCGCCGACGATGCCAAAAAGCGCAAGCTGGACGGCAAATGGGTGTTTACGTTGCAGAACCCAAGCATCATGCCGTTTTTACAGTATGCCGACAACCGGGCGCTGCGCGAGAAAATCTTCCGGGCGTATCTGGAGCGTGGCAACCATAACGACGCCCGCGACAACAAAGCCATCATGGCTAATATGGTAGCTCTGCGGGCCGAAAAAGCGCAGTTACTCGGCTACGAAAACCACGCGGCCTACGTGCTAGAAGAGAGCATGGCCCAAACACCCGCCAAAGTAGCCGAACTCCTCAACCAGCTCTGGACAGCCACCGTACCCGTGACTAAGCAGGAGGCCGCCGACCTTCAGGCTATGATGGACAAAGACCCATCCGTCGGGAAAGGCCAGAAACTGGCGGGTTGGGACTGGCGCTACTATGCCGAGAAGCTACGGAAAGAGAAGTACGCCCTCGACGAAGAAGAACTCCGCCCCTACTTCTCGCTCGAAGGCGTGCGCGAGGGTATCTTTACCCTCACCAACCGGCTCTACGGCCTGCGGTTTGAGCGCCTTACCAACGTACCCCTCTACCACGAAGAGGCCACGGTGTACGAGGTGAAAGAAGCCGACGGCAAACACGTTGGCCTTATTTACATGGATTTTCACCCACGGGCGAGCAAGCGCGGTGGAGCCTGGATGACCAGCTACCGGCGCCAGGAGATCGACAATGGCAAGAAAATCACCCCCGTGGTTTCCATTGTCTGCAACTTCTCTAAGCCAACCGGAAACGCCCCCGCCCTGCTTACCCTCGACGAGGTGAGCACATTCTTCCACGAGTTTGGCCACGCCCTGCACGGTTTACTGTCCAATGTTCGGTACGGGAGTCAGTCGGGAACGTCGGTACCGCGCGACTTTGTGGAGCTACCTTCGCAGATCATGGAGAACTGGGCCGTAGAACCCGAAATGCTCAAACTCTTCGCGAAGCACTACAAAACCGGCGAGGTGATTCCCGACGCCCTGGTAGAGAAAATCAAGCGGAGCAGCCTGTTCAATCAGGGGTTTGCCACGAGCGAATACCTGGCGGCCTCGCTACTCGATATGGCGTACCATACCCTGAAGCCGGGTCAGACCCCAACCGATGTGCTGGCGTTTGAGAAACAGGCGATGGATAAAATCGGGCTGATCGACCAGATTCCGCCCCGCTACCGGAGCACGTACTTCCAGCACATTTTTGCGGGTGGCTATTCGGCCGGTTACTACAGCTACATCTGGTCGGCGGTGCTCGATGCCGATGCCTTCGAGGTATTCAAGCAAAAGGGTTTATTCGACCAGAAATCGGCACAATCGTTTCGGAAAAACGTACTCGAACGGGGCGGTACCGAAGACCCCATGGCCTTGTACCGTAAGTTCCGGGGTGCCGAGCCTGACATTAAGCCTTTACTGCGTCGGCGCGGGTTGCTGAAGGAGATATAACCGATACCGGATGTAAGACACGTTTCTTTTTCTGACAAGATTACAGGATAAACAGGATTTGTCAGTCCCAAAGAAATTCTGTTTATCCGATACGTCGGCCCGGCTGTAAATCCTCCGGGCCGACGGGCGGTCAGAAAGCTTTTTGGGCAAACCTACCGTAATAAAAAAACTTAACGCCCCCAAAAACCTAAACCTGTAAACCCAGCGGCTTGCAGGTTTTTTATTTATATTGAACCAGTGTCAGACTATCTGCAACCTACAAAACCCCAGCCTCATGCTACACCTGCTCTGGACACTGCTAAACACGGCGGTGTTTGTCGTTTTCCTGATTACTTGCTTTCGGGCTACCAAACTGTTGCGACAGGAGCTGGGGCTGTCCACAACACTGTTTCTGGTTTTTGGGATTCTCTCGTTCGTTTCGCGGTCAACCGATAGCCCGACGGCCGGTCGGGGTGCGCCCAATACCAACGCTCAAACGTGGACGCTCAACCCCGTCGACAGCCTGCAACAGGGTACAATGCAGATGGTAAACGTTGAGCTGGAAAAAACCCTTTTATCCACCTATGGGCTCACTATCCGATACCAGCAAGGCCCCCAAACCAACCACCCGATAGATGCCTACTCGGTGCTGACCGGGCTGGTTGGCGGCATCAAGTGGAAACCGTCGGATGTGTCGGTCGTGGAGACCCGCAAAGGGCAGTTTAGGTACACGGTTATGGGCACCGTCGAGTGGCAATTGCTGGGCACCACGCTCTACACCGAGCCAAAACAGTACCAAGGAACCGTTTCGGTGCCTTGACTTACAGCCGGGCCACGATTATGGCCGAGCCGCTTCGAGCCGGTACACCGGGTAGCGGTTGAAGGTCTTTTCGAAATAGGGCGTCTGTCGGTAAATGAAGTCGAGCTGGGCGTTGGCGTTTTCGGCAAAGGCTTTGTCGGCCGCCCGTTTTTCGGCCAGTTTTTGCCGCAGGGCCGGGTCAGTACGGAGCAACTCGGCAGCCGTGTCCTCAAAAATATAGTCGGAGAAATATTCCTTCTGGTCGAGGATGCTATCGAAGAAATTCCAGGCAAAAAACGAATCGGCGGCCTGTGGCTCCAGCGTTTCAATGAGATAGCGGTTGGTGGGGCCATTGACCGGAATCAGGTAATCGCCTTTGTAAAACGGCAGCGTAACGGTTTCGGTCCGAACCTTCACCCCTGTGTGCAGATAATGCCCCTCGTAGGGCCGGGGGCTGGTCTTGTAATCGTCCAGATAATAGGCCGACACCTGCATGAGCGTATCGCGCGTGAGTGTCTGCATTGGCACGCCATTGCGCCGGAGCAGAGCAATCACTTCCTGCCAGCCCTGCGGAATGAGGTAAGCCTGCGGGCGGGTCAACCGAAGGTCGGGCACAAAGGTGTTCAGGTATGGAATCCGTTTGGTAAACGGCCTGGTACGGTCGTAATAAAGCCGTTGCAGACCCGACACCTCGCTCGGTTTGTAGCCAGCTTCGTAACCCAGAAACGTCACCGAATCGACCCGATTCCGATCGAGTTTATAATTCAAATCAAAGGTTGTCTGGCGGCTCACGGCGGCATCGGCCCGTTGTTTATTGGCCAGAATGGTACGGGCGTCGCGCTCGCACAGGCGCAAAACAGCCTCGTCGAAGGCATAACTTCCCTTAACCCGCGCCGGGTAGTCTTTCCACATGTGGGTTTCGAGCGTAAACCCGAAACAGTTGAACAAAGCCGCGTAGCCCGTGGAGTACCGGGGCGAATCATTGAAGCCAAGCAAACCACTTTCGGGCGTGTCTTTGGGGTGATTCACGTAGGGGGCCGTCGGGAAACCGGCACTGGCCAGCATCCGGTCGAGGTCGGGCTGAAAGGTCCGGGTCATGTACCCCGACACGTCGGGGTGGAGCTTGTCTTTCTGCGTAGCGAAATACGTGACAACGTACTGATAATCGGCCCCGTTGCTGGTGTGATTATCCACAAACACCTGCGGTTTGAGCCGTTGGAACATAGCCTGAAACGCCCGTGTATTTTCGGCATCGGCCTTGATAAAATCGCGGTTCAGGTTCAGGTTGCGGGCGTTTCCCCGAAAACCGTACAGTTCAGGGCCATTCTGATTCACCCGCGACAGCCCCCGGTTGAGCGCCCCATCGACGTTGAGCACCGGCACAATGGCCAGCAGCACATTTTTGGGCAGCTTATTAGCCACCAGCAGGTCGCGGGCCAGCATCATGCAGGCATCAATTCCCTCCGGTTCGCCGGGGTGAATGCCGTTGTTGATGAGTAGCGTCACCCGGTCGGGGCGGGCCGTAAATACCTTATCGGCCGCCAGCAGAAACAGGTGCAGGGGTTTGCCTACATCAGTTTTACCAATTTCGACCAGTTTAGCCTGTTCAAACTGCCGGTCGAGCCGCCCGTAATAATCGATGATTTCGGCGTAGGTAGCCGTTTGGCGGCCGCCACTCCGTTCGTAGGGGGTTACGAGTTGGGGCTTTTGCTGCGCCCAACCGGTTGTTGCCAACAGCACAGGCAACAGAAAAATAAGGATATTCAGGGTAGCATATTTCACGCCCCGAAGTTAGCCCCGGAGATGTTATCTCGTTTCAGAGAGATGACATCTCTTTTCGAGAAAAGCGAGTTCCAACCTGCAACCGTTCATCGCTTCGAAACGAGATAACATACCTTACAAGGCACCAAAACCACTTTTTACATTTCGTTAACAACGTTTTACAGCCGCTTGACGCCCCTTGCCGACGGGCCATTTAGATTTGTTCCGAACCAAACAGACAAATCCAATGACCATCGCACGACACCTTTTCGCCCTCCTGATGGCAAGCCTTTGGGGCACCATCAGCCTCGCCCAAACACCCCATGCCTGCTCGGCCGCGTTTGTGGGTGACAAAATGGTGGTTGACCAATACACCCCTGAGGGTAAATGCACCCTCGCGACCTCGGCCACCGGTGAGCTGACGGTGCAGACTGTCGAGCTGTCGGCCACTTCGTCAAGAGCCGTAGAGCCCATTGACTTTAAAGTAGCCATCCGCGACAAGGCCACGGGCACCCTGCGCCTATTTGCCGACAAGTCGTTTCGGCGGGTACCTGTTCAGCAAGTGCTGGCACAATGTACCAAAGGCGACCGGATTGTATTGCTGACCCTCGACGCTCGCTATGCCCTGCCTCACAATGAAATCTTTATCCGATAAAACCATGACAAAGCAACTAACCCGATTCGGCCTCCTTTTGCTCGCCCTTTGCCTGCTCACTACACTGAGCCAGGCGCAACGCACCCCGGTGGTAGTCCACATCAATGGCCACCCAATTGACTTTAGGCTGTTCTCACTCAGTAGTCGGGGCGTTTTAGCCCTGTATGAGCTTGGCTCTGAATCGAAAAAGCGACAACCAATTCCGTTTAAAGCGTATCTTCGTCGGGGCGACACAGACATCCTGCCCATGTCGGGAGCTGAGTCGGGGCAGCAATACGCGTTGCCGCTGAACGAATTACTGCCTCTGGCCCGCTACGGCGATTTGCTGATTCTCGAACCGACCCAGCCCAAACACACGGCCGGGGACCGAAACAGGTCGGGTAAGCAGGTGATTCCGCTGAAGCCGTTTAATTTTTTCGGATTTGCCTTCGCCAAAAACGACGGCTGCTAACCATGGTATGAAACAGACACGCCTTTTCGGTTTACTGGCACTTGGGCTCGCGTTGATGCTGGCGGGCTGGTTTACGATCCGGTCGGTGGAGGCTACCCCCTCCGCCGACCGGAACCGGGCCGATGCGGTTAATCTGGCCCTCCGCCGAACGGCCCATCATCTGCTGCGCCACGCGGGAGACTCCACCTCGCGCATTGCGCCCGTGAGCCAGCCCGACGCGCAAACCTTCCGGCTGGCACTGTCGCGCTCGTTCAACTACGATCAGCTCCCCCGGTTGCTCCAAACTTCGTTTGAGCAGTACCAGATCCGGGGTACGTACGACGTGGCCGTTCTTGACTGTGACACCCAGACCCTCCAACTCGGCTACACAGCCAGCGACCTCCTCGCTAATGAAACGGTACCTTGTGGAGGCCGCGATCAGCAGGCGGGTTGCCTTACGCTACAGGTCACATTTCGGGAAACGGCCCCGGCTACCTCGTCGGCCGCTGTCGGGTGGGGGCTCGCCAGTCTGGCTTTGTTCCTGGGCTTTGTGTACACGGCCTGGCCCCGGCCCACCCCCGAACCATTGGCCCCAACCGCACCCCAACCGCAAGTCCAGGCTCCGGTTGGGCTTACTATTGGTTCGGTGTATTTCGACCCCAACAACCAAACCGTTCGGATTGGCGAGGTAAGCCATACGCTTACTTACCGGGAAGCCAAACTACTCCGACTCTTTGCCGAACATCCCAATGAACTGCTCACCCGCGAGGCTATTCTGGGTGCCGTTTGGGAAGATGAGGGCGTCACGGTAGGCCGCAGCGTGGATGTGTTTGTGTCGCGGCTACGGAAATTGCTTCAGCCCGACCCGACCCTGAAACTGGTGGCGGTGCACGGTGTTGGTTACCGACTTACTGTAGCGAATTGGTAGAAATACGTAAGGGGTTTGCTTTATCAGGGCAACGCAATACCCCGTTTGTCACCTATGAAGTTGCTCTTGCCCCGGCTCACCCTGAGCCTGCTCCTTACCACCGGACTACCAGCGGTTTTACTGGCCCAAAAAAAGACACCCCCTAAAGCCAACGACACCACCACGCCCCTGCACGCGCTACAGCCCGACTACCCGGTGCCGTACGAGGCCCCCAAGCCAGCGCAGGTGAAGGCGGTGCTCGACCGGGTCTTTTCGTATCTGGATGCCAACACGCCCGCCCAACTGATCGATAAAACCACTGAGAAACCCATTACCGACCTGAGTCGACTATCGGACGCATCGGTGCGGGCCAACGCGATTATTAAACCCGGTGATTTTCGACTGACCAGCTACGAGTGGGGCGTCACCTACGCCGGTATGTTGCTGGCAGGCGAGGCCACCGGCGACCCGCGCTACACCCAATACACCCACTCGCGGCTCCGGTTTCTGACAAGCCTCCGCGCGCCGTTTCTGGTTCAGGCCCGAACCGAAGGAGCCCCACTCGACCGCTCGCTCCGTCAAATGCTGGCCCCCCACGCCCTCGACGATGCCGGTGCTATGTGCGCGGCCTTAATCAAAGCCAGCCGCGCAGGTGGGCTGGATACCGAGGCCCAACCGAGCGCGGCCCGACCGAACGCGGCCCGACCCCAGATTGATGCCTACATGGACTACATCATGAACAAGGAGTTTCGGCTCGCCGACGGGACACTGGCCCGCAACCGACCTTTGCCCCGCACCCTCTGGCTCGACGACCTGTTTATGAGCGTACCCGCCATGGCTCAAATGGGCAAACTCACCGGCGAAACCCGCTATTATGATGAAGCCGTGAAACAGGTGACGTTGTTCTCCGGGCGGATGTTTAACCCTCAGAAAGGGCTGTACATGCACGGTTGGGTTGAGGGGATGACCGCCCACCCTGATTTTCACTGGGCCCGCGCCAACGGCTGGGCTATTCTGACCAAAATTGAATTGCTCGATGTATTGCCCGAAAACCACCCTGGCCGGGCGGCCCTGCTCGATTTGCTGCGGGCGCACGTACGGGGACTCACGGCCCAGCAGTCGGGCTCGGGTTTCTGGCATCAGCTCCTCGACCGGCACGACTCCTACCTCGAAACATCAGCCACGGCCATTTACGCCTACTGCCTCGCCCGGGCCATCAACCGGGGCTGGATCGACGCCCGGGCGTATTCACCGGCTGCCCTGCTTGCCTGGAATGCAGTAGCCACCAAGGTAAACGCGCAAGGGCAGGTAGAAGGCACCTGCGTGGGTACGGGCATGGCGTTCGATCCGGCGTTTTATTACCACCGCCCCATCAATGTGTACGCGGCCCACGGGTACGGCCCGGTATTGCTGGCCGGTGCCGAAGTAATCAATCTGCTCAAAAACCAGTCGTTTAACATGAACGACAGCGCCCTGATGATGAAATAGACGAATAACTACCCCCTGTCCAATACGTGCCCAGTCGATATTGGACATTAGATGTTGGACATTAGACGTTAGACCTCCCTCTATAAAGGTAGTAAGTCTAACGTCTGGTGTCTGAAGTCCGAATGTCCAGCACCCATTGTGCATTATTCATTGTACATTCTCTTATCTCAAATCCTGTTTATACCATGCGACTTCTTACCACTCTGACCTTATTTGCCGCTCTGCTGACCCTGAGCCTCACCCGACCAACCCTCCGTAAAGAGCCCGTGGGCGTTGGCACCAAAGCTCCAGACGGGGCCGAGGTGTTTTTCGACGGCACCCGTGCCATGCTCGACCAAAAATGGACCTATTGGGCAGGTCCCCGGCTCGCGGCTACGTTACCCATCAAGTGGTTTTTGCAGCCCAACCCCACCAACCCGGCCGAGCAGGTACTCAACACCAACGACCCGGCCGGTGCCGGTGGCAAGTATGGTGCGGCTGATATTGTCACGAAAAAAGAGTTTCGTGACGCCCGCATTCACATCGAATTTCTGATTCCCGAAAAAGGGGGCAACAGTGGGGTCTACCTGCAAAACCGGTACGAAATTCAGGTGCTCGACGGCGATACTACCAGCCACGGCATGGCGGCTGTCATTAACGAATCGCCCTCACCTTACTACGCCTACAATGGTCTCGGCAAGTGGAATGCCTACGACATTACGTTCCGGGCGGCCCGATTCAGCGGGGGCAAACGCGTAGAGCCCGCGATGGTCACCCTATATTTCAACGGCAAGAAGGTGCACGTCAACCGCCCGATTCAGCAGGTGTGGGGTGGTCCTAACTCCGGTATCGACGGCGGGAATGACGGCGGCAAAGGCATCACCGACACGCCGGGGGGCCTCAAGCTACAGGCTGAAGGCCATAACGTGCTTTACCGCAACATCTGGATTAAGCCGCTGGACCTGAAAAAAGCCGACACCGATTTTTAATACGGCAGATATACCACGAAGGTGGCCCCTTCATCCATCGTACTGAATGCCGTGATGGCACCGCCGTGGTTATCGACTACTTTTTGCACAATAGCCAGCCCGATACCCGTACCAGGGTACTGAAGTTTACTGTGCAACCGCTGAAATACCTGGAAAATACGCTCCCGGTACCGCTCGTCGAACCCGATTCCATTGTCGGATACGGTGATCATGTGGTACCGGGACGCTTTCCGTACAGGGCTGACATCAGCAGGCAACTCGGCGGCTACCACCGTCCGTGCCCGAACCGTAACGACCGGTTGGGTGTCTGGCTTGCGGAATTTGAGCGCATTGGAAATGAGATTCTGAAACAGCTGCCGCAGCTGCGACTCTTCGCCCCGTACCGTAGGCAGGTCAGCGTACTCAATAGATGCATGGGTTTCACCAATCGGCACGTCCAGATCCTCAAGTACCAGACCCACTACATCGTTTAGAGCGACTGGGCCCATAGGCATCGCCTGGGTTGACAGGCGCGAGTATTCGAGCAAGTCTCGGATAAGCGTGGACATACGCATGGCCGATGCCTGCATCCGGGCAATAATATCGGCCCCCTCACCCAGCAGCGGAGCATAATTCAGCTTCAGTACATCGCCAAATGCCTGAATTTTGCGCAGCGGTTCCTGAAGGTCGTGTGAAGCTACGTAGGCAAACTGCTGAAGATTATCGTTGGACCGCTGCAAATCGGCAACAGACCCTTCAAGTTGCTGTTGCAGGCGTTTGAGGGTAGTATAGTCAACCAGCGTCACCAGCACATCGTCGCCCATTTTCGTGCTGATGATGTCGAACCAGAAGCTCATTTCACTGTCCTCGTAGTTAAAATCGAAGTGCAGCGTTTCGCCCGTGTGGTATGTCTGACAGTACTGCGCAAACAGGCCCTCGTTCTTGTAGTTGGGAAACCACTCACTGGCAAGGGCACCCACCATATCTTCGGGCTCCATTCTCATGTAACCAGCAATTTGCCGGTTGGCCCGCCGGATTCGAAAATCAACCAGCTCACCCTGCTCGCTTTTGACAGGCTCGTACAGAATAATGCCCGTTTGCGACGAGTTGATGATGGTTTGCAACTCCATCGCCGATTGCTCCACAATGCGCGTCGCCCGTTTCAGAGCCGACACATCGGAAAAGGTCACCACAAACCCATCGCCAAGCTTGTGCGTCGAAATGGTCAGCCAAAAATCAAGCCCGTCGTAATTGTAGTACACCTCAGTGCGGTACGGCTCACCGGTTTCGGTGGTGTGTACGTACCCATCAAACAGGCCCGAATCGGCATTGCCCGGAAATACCCGTAACAAGGTTCGCCCGATAACGCTGGCCGGCGGGCGGCCGGTGATGTTTGAGCTGGCCTGATTAGCCATCAGGAACCTGAAATCAACAATTTTATTCCCATCCTCGGGCGAGCGAATGGCTTCGAACGCCATAATGCCATTATCGGAGCTATCGAGAATACTATTGAGCAAACCTGCCTGCTCGCGGTTGCGGCTCAACTGCCATTCGAGGGTCTGTTGGGTCTTTTTTAGGGCCGTAATGTCGGTGAAGGTCACCAGAACCTCGTCGTCCTGCCGCGTGCACTGCACATTGAACCAGACATCGAAACCGTCGAGGTTATAGTTGGTTTCGAAGCGTACGTTTTCACCTGTGTGATACGTATGTCGGTAGCGCTCCATCAGGGCTGGCTCCCGAATAATATTCGCCCACCGTTCTACAAGCACTTGCCGAAGTACTTCGGGTTGTTGCCCCACAAAAGCTTCGGTGAGCCGACTAGACCGGGTAAACTGGAAATCGATTAACTCACCCGTTTCGTTGTGTACTGGCTTAAGTACCAGAATACCCGTTTGCGACGAGTCGATAATACGCTGTAAGTAGGTATTCGTTTCTTCGAGGGCTTTTTTATACTGGCGAGCCTCGGTACTGTTGGAGAACGTGAGTACCAATCCGTTACCGTGTCGGACAGCGGCCACCTCAAACCATCCCTGTAACTGTTCATCGCTGTAGTACGACTCTACCCGACGCGGCTGCCCGTCGGTGTACGTAGCGCAAAACTGCCCGAAGAACCCATCGGCCCGGTACTGCGGGAACACCTCACTATGAAGCCGCCCAATGGCCTCAGCCGGTGTAACATGCGTCATCACACTCAGCGCTGAATTAGCTCCCAAAATTCGAAAGTCGACAATCGCATCGTCGGCAAAGACCGGTTCGAGCAACATGATGCCCTGCGTTGTGCCCTCAATCATTGCCCGGCTCCGACTGCCCGGGTTTGCCTCAACGGGCGAGGGCTTCATCAGGCGCAGCACCCCGTCGGCCATCGCGCGGTATTCTCCGGTCAGGTGCCCTTGTGTTATCTGATAGGGTTGCCCCGTTTGCAGAACATTCACTAACTGCCGAAAGTGAGCCTGTTCGGTGGTAGAGGGAGACTCCCCACTCAGGAGTAAGGTTTCGGGAGAGGAAACGCCGAACGTATCAGCAAGTTTACCCGCTTGTTCGCTGACGAATCGCACCCGGAAGTTAATCGGCTCGCCTTGATTGTTGCGGATGCACTGCATCCAGACCACGGCACCGGGAAGGGTGTCGAGAAGTTCAAAAAACTGACTCTCAGGAAGCTGAACCGACAGCATACAAATTTAAATTCAACGGCTACGCACAAGGAGTTACGAGCGGGCAAGTTACAGTACGAACGAGGTTATTCCTACCAAGATGAAAGATTAAAGGCACAGAACTGAGCCTTCATGAATACATTGTTTGTCAGTATTTTACCCGACTCCTCCACCCTTTTGTACTACTTAACAACAACACAAATGGGACTTTTTCTTTCAAGTGTCCCAAATTCACAATTCGTAAAAATAAGTTAATCTTAGGGTGACGTGAGAAACCAACCGCATGTCTTACTTTTGTTATTATTTAATCTCTAATTCATTTCATGACAAAACATCTATTAACACGACCGCTGACCTGGCTGTGGCTTATGCTACTGGCCTTGTCGGCACAAAGTGCCTGGGCACAGGTGAGCCTGACTTCAGGTAGCCTCACTTATACGCAGGACTTTAATAGTCTGTCTAGCTCATCAAACATGACCTGGACTAATAATTCGACATTGCCTGGTTGGTATGCAGTAAACAGTACAGGAGCCCCACTGACTTCACTTAGTGTAAGTACTGGTTCATCAAATGCTGGGGCATTTTTCAATTTTGGTTCCTCTGCTTCAACTGACCGGGCGCTGGGCTCAGCCGCGTCTGGCGCAGCGGGATTAGGCTCGCCAGGTTCGGGCGTGGTTGCCCTTCGCTATGGTGTGCTTTTCACGAACAATACAGGGTCGGCAATAACGTCTCTGAGCGTTACCTACACGGGGGAACAATGGAGAAACGGCGGAAATACAACGGCGCAAGTACTTGCTTTTGAGTACGCCACCGGAAGTACCTTATCACTTTCGGCAACAAGTGGATACACCTCGGTTTCTAATCTATCGTTTACGACTCTTGTAAACACGGCTACTGCGGCAGCACTCGACGGTAACGCTTCAGCTAACCGCACTACGTTATCGCAGCTCATTACTTTTACAACACCTGTTGCCAATGGAGAATCAATTATTCTTCGGTGGAATGATCTGAATGATTCAGGTAACGATCATGGCTTTGGCATTGATGATTTAAGCGTAACAGCAACGCTTGAGGTCACCGGCCCACAGCCGCCGACGGTAGCCAACGCTATTCCGGCCCAAACGGGTACAGTAGGTGTACCATTTACCTTTACTATTCCGGCCAATACGTTCTCAGACCCTAACAACGACGCCCTGACGTACACCGTGAGCGGCCTGCCCAATGGGTTGAGTTTTTCATCGTCGACCTCGGCCATTACGGGTACGCCTGCCACGGCAGGAAGTAGCTCAGTAACGGTGGTAGCCGCCGACCCCGGTAGCCTATCGGTAGCCACCACCTTTACGCTGACGGTCAATCCGGCCAACAGCCCCTCATTGGCTGTTAGCCCCAACGCCCTGACCGGTTTCACCACCTCACTGGGTACGGCATCGGGCGAGCAGTCGTACACGCTCACAACCGCTAACCTGACGAGCGACGTCACGGTAACAGCTTCGAGCAATGTCCAGATTTCGACTACCTCAGGCAGTGCCTACACCGGCTCGCTGACGATTCCAGCCTCAGCTACCTCGACCGTTATTTTCGTTCGTTTGTCGGACGGAGCCCCCGTAGGCCCCTTCTCAGGCAACATTACGCACACGAGCGGTGTACTGACGGCTACCGTGAGCGTAAGCGGTACCGTGAGCGTTCCGGCAGGCGTTCCGATCTCGATTGCCACGGCACGTACGCTGAGCGGCAACACCGTCACCGTGGAAGGTCGGGTAACGGTAAGCTCGCAGTTCGGCGGTCGGTTGTTCTACATTCAGGATGCCACGGCAGGTATGGCCGTTTTCAGCGGAGCCTCTCCGGCTGTCGCCATTGGCAGCGTGGCCGAACTGGGTGATCTGGTTCGCGTGACGGGCCTCGTGAAGGTATTCAACGGATACCTTGAAATTGATGCCCCCACGGGGTACACCATCACCAAGGGTACCTCCCTCGACGTACCGGCCCCGGTCGTGATTACGTCAATTGATCAACTGTCGGCCAATCAGGGTCGACTGGTGCAACTTGCCGACGCTACCTTTACAAGTGGTGGTACAACGTTTGCAACTACCTCAAGTAACTACTCTATCACGGCTGGTGGCCAAAACGGTATTTTCCGGGTCAATGCCAGCTCAGAACTCGCCGGGGCTACCAAGCCTACTGCCGCTACGCTGACCGGTATTGCCGAACGCTTTGTGAACGGCTCAACCGTAGCTGGTAACGACAACATGCAGTTGCAGGGCCGGATTCTGCGCGACGTATCGGGCGCGGCTACGGGTGGTGCTTCAGGTTCATTCTGCGCCGGCGACGGTACCACCTCAGGCAACGATACCAGCTTCGATCTGGTAACCTGGAACGTGGAATGGTTTGGACACCCGACCAACGGTCCTTCGAACAACGATCAGCAGGCCACCAACGTCCGGACGGTTCTGCAAAACCTGAATGCCGATATTTACGCCATCCAGGAAATCAGCGACCTGCCCCGTTTTGCGGCTACCGTTAGCCAGTTGGGCAGCTACTCGTATATCTGCTCTGACCGGTACTCGTACAGCTTCTCAAACCCACCCGATGCCTTTGGACAGCGGGTGTGCGTGGTGTACAAAACAAGCACGGTAACACCGGTACTCGGCGAAACGCGTGCGTACCTGACCGACTTCCCGGTAAGCAACTACCCAACCGGAAACAACAGCAGTTTCTGGGCTTCGGGCCGCTTCCCATTCCTGTTTACGGCTGACGTAAATATCAACGGAGCTACACGCCGGGTGCGGGTAATCAACATCCACGCCAAGTCAGGCTCGGCCGTTGAAGATCTGGCCCGCCGGGTATATGACCTCAACGCCCTGAAGCAGCGGATGGATGCTGACTTCCCGAATGATGCCGTTATTCTGACAGGTGACTACAACGACGACGTTGATGTTTCGATTGCGGTAGGCAACCCATCGCCCTACAAACCGTTTGTAGATGATGCGAACAACTACCGGGTGGTAACAAGCGTATTCAACCAGAGTGCCTGCTCAACCACGGGCGGCTACCCCGACGCCATCGACCACATCATGGTATCGAACGAACTGTTTGCCAACACGATCACCAACGCCACAACGTCGGTTCGCCCGATCGTTGCCAACTACCTGAACTCAACGTCGGATCACTATCCGTCGCTGACTCGTTTCGCTTTTGCAGCACCGGTAACGGCCCTGACACTGACCGCTTCGGCCTCGCCAAGCGCCATCACCACTTCGGGTACCACCACGCTGTCGGCCACGGTAACCGGTGGTACGTCGCCCTACACCTACTCGTTTAGCGGCCCCGGCACCATCACGCCAAGTGGCAATACCGCTTCGGTATCTGGTCTGTCGGCTGGTGTACAAACGTTTACGGTAACGGCCGTGGATGCTACGTCGCCTACTGCCCAAACGACCAGCACAACGGTTAGCGTGACAGTTAGCCAGCAGAACCTGGCTCCGGTAGCGCCTTCAGTAGCTCCACAGTCAGCAACGGTAGGGGTGGCTTTCAGCTTCACCGTTCCGGCGTTCACTGATCCTAACAACGACGCCCTTACCTACGCGGCCACAGGCTTACCCGCCAACGGGCTGAGCTTCGACGCAACTTCGCGTGCGATCACGGGTACGCCTTCGACAACGGGTACAATCAACGTAACCGTTACGGCCACCGACCCCGGTAGCCTCTCGGCGTCGGTAACGTTTGCCATCACGGTTAGCCCGGCTCCCCAGCAGAACCTGGCTCCGATAGCGCCTTCGGTAGCACCGCAATCAGCTACAGTAGGTACTGCCTACAGTTTCACGGTTCCGGCATTCACAGACCCCAACAACGACGCCCTTACCTATGCAGCTACGGGCTTGCCCGCCAACGGGCTGAGCTTCGATGCAACTTCGCGGGTTATCACAGGTACGCCTTCGATGTCGGGGACAGTCAACGTAACCGTTACGGCCACCGACCCCGGTAGCCTCTCGGCGTCGGTAACGTTTGCCATCACGGTTAGCCCAGTTGCCAGCACCACCACAGCTCCGCCTTCAGGCTCGGCGCTAACTCTGCTGACACCGACATACAACTGCTCGACAGGTGATATTACCTTCAACACCACAGGTGGCGATGGAACCACTATCACCTATATGGCTATTGGTGTGCAGCGGGCTTCGGCCACCAGCAACACCGGTGTGGTAGAAGCGGGTCTGCGGGCCGATGCTAAACCGTTGACCATCTCGGCAACGCAAAGCGGTGTTACCGTAAGCATCACGTTCGACTTTGCCGCTTTCTGCGCTAACCCTGGCTCAGGTACTACCACCACCCCACCGTCGGGTTCGGCGCTGGCTCTGCTGCCGCCAACCTACAACTGTGCTACGGGCGACATTACCTTCAACACCAAAGGTGGCGACGGTACGACCATCACCTACTCAGCAGTCGGTGTGCAGCGGGCTTCGGCTACCAGCAACACCGGTGTAGTAGAAGCGGGTCTACGGGCCGATGCCAAACCATTGACCATCTCGGCAACCCAAAGCGGTGTTACCGTAAGCATCACGTTTGATTTCGGTGCTTTCTGCGCCAACCCTGGCTCAGGTACCACCACGACCCCACCAACGGGCACAACCACCTGCGGCAGCTCGGCCAGCACTATTGGTCAGTCGCTCCAGGTAACAGGTGTAGCGGATGTAAATTGTCAGACGGGTACGTTCCGGATTCTGACCAGCGGTGGCGACGGTAGTGCCATCAGCTATGCAAACATTGTCGGTCTGAGCAATGCCGACCCCAACAACTGTCTGCGTGGTGTCGACGGTCCTGATCTGTTGCGGGCTATCAACACGGCTTCGTCAGATATTGGTCCGTTTGGTCTGCGAGTTAGCCAGGGTGGTGTACAGAGCAACACCTTTAGCTTTAACTTCAAGCAGTACTGTACAGCTGCTCCGGCGCGGATCGCCCGCGAAGCAGCCGGTGAGCTGAACGTTACGGTACTGGGTAATCCTACCACGAGCGAGGATGTTGAAGTCGACGTACGCGGAGCCGGTCAGGAAGCCGTTCGTTTCATGCTGACTACGGCCGGGGGACGCGTAATTAACCAACACACGGCCCAACCGGTACAAGGCACGCTGCGTCAGCGCATTGAGTTGGGTAACGCTATGGGTATTTATCTACTCCAGGTTACTACCGGTACGCAGAAGCAGACGGTGAAAATTGTGAAGCAGTAATCTTCGTTTTTTGCGTAAAAACGAGAAAAGGCCCCTCAAATCGAGGGGCTTTTTTCTTGCTATTTACTTAAGGATAAATACGGATTTTTTGTATACTACCCTTATAATTCTATCAATTTAATCAACACCCTATTGGGATTGAAAATATTGACAATCAGCCATATATATTATTCCAACCGACTACCAGAAAAAGTTTCCGTTCAGGCTTTAATTGTTTTATAATATCGCGTCTTCTACGCAATATTGCGAGAACAAATACATCTGTATTCCACATTCAATTTGTCTAAATTTTACTACCGTTTTATGTCTCACCTACTACGACCGCCAACCGGCCGTCTTCTGACGTGCCTGTTGGTACTGCTCTCCTTATGCTTGGCGCGCAGTGGTCAAGCACAAACCCCCGTACCTTTAGCCTCTCAACCTGGGTTATCTTACACAGCTACCTTTGCAGATATCGCTAACTGGACGAACGACTTTGCGACTGGCATAGAAGCCAACCGATTCAAAGGAGTCCCCATAGGCGGTTCGGCATCAGTTCCTGACCCAACTCGTACCACATTTACCAGTACATCCTTTACGACTGGTTCTTCGGGGGGCTTACAGAGGGGGACAGGAACATTAGTCTTACTATCCACTGGTACCGGTGATAACACGACAAGTATAGCCGTTGACTTCTACGTAAGCTTTACTGGCCTTAAAGCCGGAACGCTATCGTTCGATGCGTCAACGGTGTTTAACACTGCCGGGGATCGTAAAGGCACGTTGAAAGTGTATGGGTCAACCGACAACGGTGCCAGCTTTACAGACCTGAACGCCGACTACACGGCAACCAACAATGTCGCTGGCTCTGCAAACGTATCGGTGCAGTTACCAGCAGCATTTAATAATGCTGCCCAGGCAATCTTCCGGCTTTATTATTACAACGGAGGAACGCCAGTAGGCTCTACGGGTAGCCGTCCGAAGATCGCGATTGATAACCTGACAGTCACAGGTTTCGAGAACACCGTTACGCTCGCCAGCAGCAACTCGCTTAACTGCGAGCTGACTTCGGCAACCATCACGGCGGCTGCTTCAGCAACTGACGCATCAACAACGTACGCATTTAGCGCGGGTGCTACGCCCGTTGCCCAGAATAGCAATCAGGCTGTCGTCAATACGGCGGGGCCACACTCGGTCGTGGTGAATACGACCGGTTACGTATCGAGTTCGGCGACCATCACCATTACGGTTGATCAGAACCCGCCGGTGGTTACCGTTTCGCCCTCGGCCACGGCCATTTGTAACGGGTCCAGTGTGGGCCTTACGGCAAGCGGTGCGGTATCGTACACCTGGAGCACAGGGGCTAATACCGCTTCGATTACCGTAAACCCGACCAGCACCACCACGTATACGGTGACGGGAGCTAACGCGGGCGGCTGTACCAGCTTCACCACGGTCACGGTTACCGTGAACTCGTTTGGTACTGCGCCTACGCTCACGCCGAGCGGAACACTGGGCTGCGGAGCGCCAACCATTACACTGACCGCTACCCCAGCCGGGGCGGCCAATTATGTGTTTACCGGTCCGGCAGCTGTTACCGCAAGCGGAGCCACGGCTACCGTAAATACACCCGGCACGTACACAGTTACAGTAACTGACGCCAACGGTTGCTCGGCTACGGCCACCGCTACCGTAACGGGTACAGGGGGCGGCTGCCCGGTACAGAACGTGACCAAGAATCTGTTCTACGCTACGATTCAGGCCGCCGTTTCGGCAGCGAGCCCCAATGACCTCATCTATGTACCCGCCGGTACCTACGACGAGATGGTGATAATCGACAAGCCGCTTTCGCTCAGCGGTCAGGGCACCAGCACCAATGTGACCTTTACGGGTACGGTGCCGGTTTCAGCGTTGGCCTCACTCTTCACGGTAGCCTCAGCCGATGTGACCATTCAGAACTTCGGTTTCACCGTTGACCTGAGCAAGACGCACTCGGCTATCCACACCACCGGCAACGACCGCTCGAACCTGCGCGTACTGAACAACACCATCACGCCAGTAGGTACGCCCATCAGCGGGCAGTACGGTCGCCGGAACGCCATTGCTATCAACCCCAATATAGGGTTATCTACTGCAACCCTCGACAACGACGGGTTTGGGGGCGTAGTGGTGCAGGGGAACCGGGTCAATGCACACAGCACACTTGGCAACTCGTTCCGGGCCGCTGTCCAGATTGACCTGTCTTCGGGAATCATTGGTGGCAGCGGTGCTGGTCAGGGCAACTCGTTTACGGCTATCAACCACGATGTAGTCGCCCGGTTTACCAACCAGGGAGACATTACCATCGAGGGTAACACAGCTGGTGGCGGTGGTATTCAGATTTCGGACCCCAATCCGGGAGCAGGTAATATCACTGTATCAAACAACACCTTCAACGGAACATTTGCACAACCCACTACGGGTGTGCTACCTAGTGGCGCTCTGTTGCGGATTCAGAACAACGGTATTTCGGGCACGAAAACCCTGCTGGTACAGAACAACACGTTCTCGAACCACCGCTGGGCTATCAGCGCCGAAAACAACGCGGGCTTCACCATCACGGGCAATACCTTTACGCCCAATGCAGCCGCTACCGACTACCGGCATATCTCGGTCAACACCAAGCTGATTGCCTCGAACAGCGCTACGCTGACCGACACGCAAATGCAGACATTGGGCGGAACGATTTCGGGTAATACGTTCAACGGCTCGTCGACGCCCAACAGCGGCACGGCCATTGCGTTCCTGAACCACCGCACGGCCGGGGCCAAGTTTGGCGCGTTTACTATTGGTTCGTCAGGTTCTGAGAACCAGTTCAACGCGGCAATCGGCACGTTTGTGATGCTCGACAACAGCACCGGTGCCAGCTCAGGCTATGGCTCGCCGTTCGGTGATTACGCGGGCGTCTCATCAGCAATTACGACCATGGGCCCCTGGGCTACCGACCTCGACATTCGGAATAACCGGTTCGACATTGGTGGTGGTCTAACGCTTCCCTCAGCCTTCGACGCTTCGCAGCGTGCTACGCTCGAAACCCGTCTGTTCCACAAGCCCGACGACGCGGCTGTGGGCCGACTGCTGTATTTCGATCCGGTGCGTAACCTCACGCAGAACACGTTCTTCCCCACCATCCAGTCGGCAGTCAATGCTGCTAACGCGGGCGACGTGATTCAGGCAGCGGAGGCCACCTTTAACGAGCGAGTGACCATCGACAAGTCGCTCACCCTGCAAGGAGCCAGCAAAACCGCCACCATCCTCGATGGTACAGGACTGAGCGGTACCGGCAGCGGTATCTCGATCAATAGCGGAGTCACCAACGTGACCATCCGCAACCTGACGGTGCAGAAGTATGTGGGCAACGGCCCCAACAGCAGCGCTGGTATCTACGCAGCGCAGGGCAACAACAACCTGGTCGTTTCCGACGTACAGTCGCTGAGCAACTCAGGCGGAGCTGGCTTCTACGCCAACGGTCCGGTGCAGAGCGTGACGGTAACGAGCTCAACCTTCTCGGGCCACGACAACTCGAAAGGGGCAGCCCGGGGTATCGTGATCTGGAACGGCTTCAAGCAGAACATCTACATTGTCAACAACACGGTCACCAACAACAATTGTTGTGGTATCGAGTTGCAGGACGGTACGGCATCGGGCGTCACCATCACGGGGAACACCATTACCGACAACGGCGACAATGGTATCGGCGTCACCGGCTTACAGTCGGGAGCCGGGGCAAACCTGATTGCCAACAACACAATCACGAACAACGGCCGTTTTGGTATTGAGGTGAAACTCCCGAACGGTACCGGTGCTACTTCGGGCGATGGCAGCATCGTCGTAGAAAACAACACGGTAACCCGGTCTACGGCCATCACCGATGCCCGCGACATTGGCGGTATTGTGGTGATTCGCCGGGGTTTTGTGATCGGTAACAACAACGTCGATATTCCGACGGGGGTTGTGGTTCGGAACAACACGGTATCGGGCTATCAGCAACCGTCAACCAGCGATGGCTTCGGTATTGTGGTTGAAGGTATCGGTCATACGGTACAGAACAACTCGGTACAGAACAACGATGTAGGTATTCAGCAGCAGGCTGGTCATGGCCCCTATGCGGCTAATGCCATAACAGACGGTGACCAGTCAAACCTGGCCGATTCGTATTTCGGACGGGGCAACTCACCCGCTACCTGTGGCAACACGGTTTCGGGCAACACCTTCAGCGGTAACGGCGTCGACGCCCGCAATGTCGGCAACGTATTGGGTGTAGAGTTGGTCACCAACACGAACACTGGCCAGAAATTCTGCTCAATTCAATCTGCCATCGACGCTGCCGGTACTCAGACTGGTCACACCTTGCAGGTGAGCCCAGGTACTTACAGCGAGCAGGTGCTGGTGAACAAAGGGGTACGGATTGTCGGCTCAGGCACGCCTTCGCCGGTTCTGAACTTTACAGGAACCGTAACGGGCAAGCCCACTATTTTTGATGTATCGGCCGACGGTGTCAGCATCGAGGGTCTGACGTTCTCAGTGGATCTGGCGAAACTGAAAAGTGCGATCATCGCCAGCGGAGCCAGCATTGATAATATTGCCATCAAAAACAATACGATCAACGGCTACGGAACGCCTGCCTCAGGAACGTACACCGACCGGAATGCGGTCAGCGTAAACTTCAATGGTAACACGGCGTACCGCGTAGCAACCGGGGGCGTAAACAGCGTAACCTTTACGGGTAACACCGTGACGGGTACGGCACCCGCCAGCTACTTCCGGTCGGGCATCTCGGCCGATGAGGTAAGTGGTACGTTCACCGGTAATACCCTGACGTCAATCAATCAGGATATTCAAATACGGTTTAACAGTGTAGGTGCGGTAACTATTTCGAACAACACCCTCAACGGGGGCGGTGTAGAATTTGCCGAGCCGAATGCCGGCAGCGGTCAGATCACCATTGCGAGCAACACCTTCAACGCGGCTTTCGCGAATGCAGCGGCTCCTAACACGGCGGTACTACGTCTGAAAAACAATCAGGCAGGCCGTACGGTGGTGGTTGAAGGCAACACCTTCTCGCAACACCAGTGGGGTATCAGCCAGGAGAACTTTAACACGGTAACGTACAACAACAACACGTTTACCCCGTTGGCGAACTCGACCACGTTCCGTCACCTGACGGTCAACACGAAGTCGATCAGTTCGAACTCGCCTGACATTGTGCTGGGCAACCAGTCGGCAACCCTGACCAACAATACCTTCAATGGTTCGGGGACACCGGGCGGTACGGGCGTGGCTTTCTACAACCACGATACCGACAACCCAACGTTCGGAACCATCACGTTCGGAACTACGGGCAACGCCAACACGTTCAACGCGGGCATTAGCACGTTTATCCGTGTCGACAATTCAACCGGGCCATCAGCTACGGGGGCATCGTCGCCGTTTACGGGTGCTGCGGGCTTCCCTGAGTACGGTGGCTCAATTCGGCCAACGAACATGGGCCCCTGGACGCCAAACATCGACATCCGCAACAACCGGTTCGATTTGGGTTCAGGCGCACAGCTGCCGTCAACGTTCAACGCTTCGCAGCGTGCTACCCTCGAAACCCTGCTGTTCCACAAGCCCGACGACGCGGCCGTGGGTCAGCTGATCTACTTCGATCCGGTACGTAACCTCACGCAGAATACGTTCTTCCCCACCATTCAGGCGGCAGTCAATGCTGCCAATGTGGGCGACGTCATCGAAGCGGCTGAGTACACCTTCAACGAGCGAGTGACCATCGACAAGTCGCTCACTCTGCAAGGAGCCAGCAAAACCGCCACCATCCTCGATGGTACAGGACTGAGCGGTACCGGCAGCGGTATCTCGATCAATAGCGGAGTCACCAACGTGACCATCCGCAACCTGACCGTGCAGAAGTATGTGGGTAACGGCCCCAACAGCAGTGCCGGTATCTACGCAGCACAGGGCAACAACAACCTGGTCGTTTCCGACGTACAGTCGCTGAGCAACTCAGGCGGAGCTGGCTTCTACGCCAACGGTCCCGTGCAGAGCGTGACGGTAACAAGCTCGACCTTCTCGGGCCACGACAACTCGAAAGGGGCAGCCCGGGGTATCGTGATCTGGAACGGCTTCAAGCAGAACATCTACATTGTCAACAACACGGTCACCAACAACAACTGTTGTGGTATCGAGTTGCAGGACGGTACGGCATCGGGCGTTACCATCACGGGGAACACCGTAACGGGTAACGGCGACAGCGGTATCGGCCTAACGGGATTGAAAGGTGGAGCCGGTGCTAACCTCATCGCCGGAAACACCATTTCGAACAACGGCCGTTTCGGTATTGAAATCAAGAATCCGAACGGAACGGGGACTACCTCGGGCGACGGCAGCATCGTGGTTGAAAACAACACGGTAAGCTTTGCCGCCAGCCCATCGATGAACAACCGCGACCATGCGGGTATTTCGGTGTACCGGCGGGGCATGCTGCCGAACAACACGGAAGGCTACCCGGATGTACCCACAGGCGTGGTGATTCGGAACAACACCGTGACGGGCTTCCAGCACCAGAATCAGGTGTCGGCACCGACCGAGAGCGAAGGGTTCGGTATCGTGATCGAAGGCCGGAACCATACCGTTACGGGCAACACGCTGAACAACAATAACATTGGTATTCAGCAGCAGGGCGGTTTGCACCCCGCGGCCAACTACGTTGCCAACAACGCGGGCGATGGTCTCCAGGATGCGGGCGCTTCACCCGCTTACTTCGGCCGGGGTAACTCACCGACCGTATGTAACAACACGGTGGATGCCAACAACTTTAGCGGTAACACAACGGATGTTCGGTACAGTGGCCCAGCCGCCTTTACGGTAACGGCCCTGGCCGCGTCGGCAACGGCGTGCATTGGCCAACCCGTCGAGCTATCGGCCCAAACCCTCAACGGTACGGCTCCGTATAGCTTCACGTGGGCAGCCCCAGCTGGTGCTACCGTTAACGCTACTAACCTGAGCGCCGTAACCGGCACCCTGTCGGCATCGGGCACGCAAACGTTCACGGTGAACGTACAGGATACGTACGGTTGTGCTACGTCGGCAACGGTAGTAGTAACAGGCAAGCCTCTGCCGGTAGCTACGCTGGTAGGTCCGGCCGAAATCTGCACGGGCAACAGCCTGACGCTGACCGCCGGTGGTGGAGTCAGCTACGTGTTCTCGCCCAATGTGGTGAGCAGCACGGGCAACACGGCCGTGATTAATACAGCCGGGGTGTACTCAGTAACCGCAACAAATAGCGACGGTTGTACGGCCAGCAAGAGCCTGACGGTAACCGAATCAGCTGCCGCTACGGCCACCCTCTCATCGGCTACGTTGACCTGCGCGCAAACCAGCGTAACGCTGACCGCCACGGGTGGTAACAGCTATACCCTGAGCGACGGCCAAACTAACACGACGGGTATTTTCAGCGTATCAACAGCAGGCAGCTACACCGTAACGGTGACCAACGCGGGTGGATGTACGGCTACGGCCTCCTCGTCAGTAACGCTGAACAACACGCAGCCAACCCTGACCATCAGCCCCTCGGCCACCACAATCTGTGCCGGTACGAGTGCAAACCTGACGGCCAGCGGTGCGGTATCGTACACCTGGAGCACGGGCGTGTCAACGGCCGCCATCAGCGTCTCGCCAACGGCCACTACGGTCTACTCGGTAACGGGTACCAACGCCATTGGTTGTACAGGTACGGCATCGGTCACAGTAACGGTGAACTCGATTCCAGATGTGACCGTGGCCGTGAGCCCCTCGCAAACGGTTTGCGCAGGTACGTCGGTTACGCTGACAGCAAACGCACCAGCAGGTAGCACCTACCGCTGGGCACCGGGTCTGATCAACAATACCTCAGCCTCGTTTGCTCCGCTACTTCCGCTCAACACGACTACCACGTACAGTGTAACGGTAACCAACGCCGGTTGCCGCACCACCATCAGTACGCAGGTAACCGTAAACCCACGGCCAACGGTATCGGTATCGCCAGCCGCAGCTTCGATTTGCTCAGGTCAGTCGGTAACGCTGACGGCCAATGCAACGGGTACAGGTCCGTTCAGCTACACCTGGACTAACGCGCCAGCGGGCCAGCAGAACAATCCGTTTATCGTGGTTGAAGCAACCGGTACCTACTCGGTTCGGGTAACGGATGCCAACGGATGTACACCATTGCTCCCCGGTGTTTCAGGCATTGTCACGATTGGTTTGCCAGCCGCTCCGGTGGTCAGCAGCACCAATAACTTTACAGCCTGCGAGGGTACGCCGGTTAGCCTGTCGGCCAGCTGCGTAACGAACACCACCGCTCGCTGGCGTGCAAGCGATGGTACCATTACCAACGCATCGACACTCAGCAGCCCAACCACAGCCGGTACGTATAACTACACGGTGGTTTGCGTAGCTTCTGGCATCGGCTACTGCGAAAGCACGTCGATACTGGCTACGGCTACTGTATCGGCTGCGCCGGTGGTTAGCCTGGCAGGTCCGGCTCTGGTATGCTCAGGTAGCAGCGCCACACTGACGGCTTCGGCCACAACGCCGGGTACCACGTATGTGTTCTCGTCGAATGTAGTGAGCAGTGCCGGTAACACGGCGGTGATCAACGCGGCAGGTACGTACTCAGTAACGGCTACCGCCAGCGGTTGCTCATCGACCACCAGCCTCACGGTAGGTGCAGGTACAACCCCGACGGCTTCGCTCACCAACAGCGGTGTACTGAGCTGCTCGAACACGACTGTTACGCTGACGGCAACAGGTGGTACCAGCTACAGCCTGAGCAATGGTCAGAGCAACACGACGGGTATCTTCACCGTATCAACGGCCGGTACCTACACCGTAACGGTTGGTAACGGCGACGGTTGCACCTCAACGGCAACCACTACGGTCACGAGCACCACCAACGCCATCACGGCCACACTGGTTGCGAGCGGAACCATCTCTTGTGCCAACCCAAGCGTAACGCTCACGGCTAGCCCATCGGGTCTCGCTTCGTATGTGTTCAGCGCGGGGGCCACGCAAATTGGCGGCAGCACGGGCAATACCGCTACCGTAACCACGGCAGGTACGTACTCCGTTACGATTACCGACGCGGGTGGTTGCTCAGCAGTAGCTCAGGTTACCGTAATGGGTAGCTCAACATCGCCGGTGGCTTCTCTCACCGCCAGTGGTGTACTCAGCTGCTCAACCACGTTTGTTGCGCTGACGGCTTCACCAGCGGGTGCTGTCTCGTACGCATTCAGCGCGGGCGCTACCCAGATCGGCGGCAGCGCGGGTAATACGGCTACGGTAACTACGCCGGGTATCTACTCAGTAGTCATCACGGGCGCGAATGGTTGCACCACGTCGGCTTCGGTTACGGTGATGGGTAGCACAACAGCCCCCACAGTTAGCCTGGCCAACAACGGCACCATTACCTGCAACAACACCAGCGTAACACTGACGGCTACACCAGCTGGCCAGGGCACGTATGTGTTCAGCGCAGGAGCTACGCAGATTGGTGGTAGCACGGGTAACACCGCTACCGTATCGGCAGGTGGTACCTACACGGTAGTTGTAACGGCGGCTAACGGTTGTACCGCTTCGGCCACAACCACGGTCGAAAGCGCAACCAACGCCGTCAACGCAACACTGGCCGCTTCGGGTACACTCACCTGTGCCCAAACGAGCGTGACCCTGACCGCTACGGGCGGTACCAGCTACAGCCTGAGCAATGGTCAGAGCAACACGACGGGTATCTTCACCGTATCAACCGCCGGTACCTACACCGTAACGGTCAGCAATGCTGGCAACTGCACGGCGACTGCTACGGCAACCGTGATGAGCAGCACCGCCGGACCAGCCGTAACCATTGCGGCTATGCCGGGTACTGCAGTAACGATGGGCCAGGCCCTGACGCTGACGGCCTCGGGTGCAACGGGCTACACCTGGAGCACCGGTGCCACGACGGCGAGCATCAACCCGCCCACCTCAGCAACAGGAACCTTCACCTACTCGGTAACGGGTACAGCGGGTAACGGCTGCTCAGGCACCGCGACCATCTCGATTACGGTATCGAACACGGTAGCACCGGCCTGCGGTAGCCCAGCGGGCACCATTGGTCAGCCACTGGCGCTGATGGAGCCGATCTACAACTGTCAGACAGGGCAGATTCAGTTTATCACCGTGGGTGGTAACGGTAGCCCGATTACGTTCTCGGCAGTGGGTATCACCGGCCCAACCATAAGCTGCACAGCGATGGTTGATGGTCAGGTAGCGGTAGACATCCGCAACCAGAGCCCCAACGTTCAGCCGTTCGTTCTGTTTGCAACGCAAAACGGCGTAACGGTGAGCTATACCTGGAACGCGCTCGCGGCCTGCGCGGGTGGTATGGGTAACAACTCGCCAACGGTAGTCAACCCAGTTGGCCCGCAGTCGGCCACGGTAGGTGTACCGTTTACGCTCAATATTGGTAATGTGTTTAGCGATATGGAGACGCCGAACAGCCTGGTGCTGTCGGTAAGTGGCCTGCCTGCCGGTCTGACCTTCAGCGGTACGACCATCAGCGGTACGCCATCGTTCTCAGGTATAAGCACCGTAACGCTGCGCGCCACCGATCCGGGTAGCCTCTCAACCGGCGCTACTTTCACGCTGACCGTTAGCCCGGCCAGCAGCACCACGGTGGCTCCGCCTGCCAACACGGCCCCCACGGTGGCCAACGCAGTAGGTCCCCAGTCGGCAACGGTGGGCACAGCCTACTCGCTCAACGTGGGTAGCGTCTTCACCGACGCTCAGACGCCGGGTAGCTTAGTGCTCGCAGCCAGCGGCCTGCCTGCTGGTCTGTCTCTGGCTGGCACCACCATCAGCGGTACCCCATCGGTATCGGGTGTGGTTACAGTTACGCTGACGGCCACCGACCCGGGTAGCCTCTCGGCCAGCACCAGCTTCCAGCTCACGGTAAGCCCAGCCGCCAGCACCACGACCAACCCACCTGTGGGCGGTCCGTTGGCGGCAACAGTGGTGAGCTACAACTGCCAGACCGGTGCGATTGTCTTCGGCTCGACAGGGGGTAACGGTTCAGCGGTTGAGTATCTGGCCATCGGTATCACCGGCTGGACAACCAACACCAACCACGTGATCGAGGCTGGCCTGCGGGCCGATCCTAAGCCGGTAACGGTGCGGGTACGCCAGAACGGTGTGGAAGGAACGGCCTTTGTCTTCGACTTTGGTGCCTTCTGCTCAGGCAACCCACAGCCACCCACCAACACGGCCCCCACGGTGGCCAACGCGGTAGGTCCCCAGTCGGCAACGGTGGGCACAGCCTACTCGCTCAACGTGGGTAGCGTCTTCACCGACGCTCAGACGCCGGGTAGCTTAGTGCTCGCAGCCAGCGGTCTGCCTGCTGGTCTGTCACTGGCTGGCACCACCATCAGCGGTACCCCATCGGTATCGGGCGTGGTAACAGTAACCCTGACAGCCACCGACCCGGGTAGCCTATCGGCCAGCACCAGCTTCCAGCTCACGGTAAGCCCAGCCGCCAGCACCACGACCAACCCACCTGTGGGCGGTCCGTTGGCGGCAACGGTGGTGAGCTACAACTGTCAGACTGGTGCGATTGTCTTCGGCTCGACAGGGGGTAACGGTTCAGCGGTTGAGTATCTGGCCATCGGTATCACCGGCTGGACAACCAACACCAACCACGTGATCGAGGCTGGTCTGCGGGCCGATCCTAAGCCGGTGACGGTGCGGGTACGCCAGAACGGTGTGGAAGGAACGGCCTTTGTCTTCGACTTTGGTGCCTTCTGCTCAGGCAACCCACAGCCACCCACCAACACGGCCCCCACGGTGGCCAACGCGGTAGGTCCTCAGTCGGCAACGGTGGGCACAGCCTACTCGCTCAACGTGGGTAGCGTCTTCACCGACGCTCAGACGCCGGGTAGCTTAGTGCTCGCAGCCAGCGGCCTGCCTGCTGGTCTGTCACTGGCTGGCACCACCATCAGCGGTACCCCATCGGTATCGGGCGTGGTTACAGTTACGCTGACAGCTACGGATCCGGGTAACCTGTCGGGAAGCACCAGCTTCCAGCTCACGGTAAGCCCGGCAACGAGCGGCACAACAACTCCGCCTGCCCCGGCAAGCTGTGGTAGCCCAGCCAATACGTTGGGTGGTGCACTCCAGATCACGGGTGTAGCGGATGTAAACTGCCAGACGGGTACGTTCCGGATTCTGACCAGCGGTGGCGACGGTAGCGCAATCAGCTACGCCAACATCGTCGGTCTGAAAAATGCCGATCCGAACAACTGTCTGCGGTCACTGGATAACCAGGATCTGATTAATGCGGTGAACAACCCATCGTCCGACATCAATCCGTTCCAGTTGCGCGTGACTCAGGGTGCTACCATCAGCAATACGTTTAGCTTCAACTTCAAAGGAGTCTGCACAGGCGGAGCCCGGGTTGCCAGCGAGACGGCTGCTGAACTGGAAGTTACGGTAATGGGCAACCCAACGTCGGCCGAGTCAGTTGAGGTCGAAGTACGCGGAGTAGGCAGCGAAGCTGTCACCCTGCGCGTGGTTGCGCTGCAAGGTCAGTCGGTAAGCAACCAGTTAGTAACTCCTGCTTCGGGCGTAGCTCGTGGTCGGGTGAAACTGGGCGAATCGGCGGGCACGTACCTCTTGCAGGTAAGCACACCGACCCGGACTAAAACCGTGAAGGTGGTTCGGCAGTAACAGGATCTGCTTTGAACGAGAGCCCCCGACCTGACCGTCGGGGGCTCTTTGTTTATATAGACGCTGAACACGCACTATGTCAGCACAAACTGTCTAATGAATAGTGTACAGTGTATAATGAGCTATTGTGCTGACTGTACATTATACCCTATTCATGGTACATTCATGTAGTGGTCATATTTGTCACCCCACTGAGAACAAACTCGCCGATGAATTATATTTGTCAGTTCATCTATCCTATTTTGAAACTACTGTTCATCTAACAACTGTCCATGCGAAACCATTTACTCAGCCTTTGTTGCCTGCTCGCATTCGCCCTTCAGGCCGTCGCGCAGTCGACACCGCAGATTATGTTTCAGGGTTGGTACTGGGACTATCCCAAAACGGGTCAGAGTACCACCGGCCCATCGGGCGTTTCGTTTAACTGGTCGGATACACTCCGGCTCAAAGCCCCCGCCCTGAGTCAGGCCGGCTTCACCCACGTATGGTACCCGCCCTTTGCAGGCAACGGCAACCGGAGTGGTGGCTACGACCCGCGCGACCTGTTTGTGGGCCCCTCGCAAACCTCCCTCGGCACCCTTCCCGAAATCAAAAGTATGGTCAACTCCCTGACAGCCGTGGGTATTACGCCCGTAGCCGACATGGTGTACAACCACCGCGACGCGGGCGATCTGGAAACCAACCCCGCCGTAAAAGACTACATCACCACCTTTGCGAGCGGCAACAATCCCAGTTGCGGGTTCAAACGGCCTTTTCCGTCGGATCGGTACCGAATGGTCATTCCGATAGGCGGCTCGGCCGCCGAGGGCGCCGGTACGTATTACATCAAGATGCGGTCGCGGGGAAATATTTTCAACGGCGCCAAGTACGCGTTTCATGCCACGACCAACAAAATCGGCGGATCGCGGTGGAGTCCGGTTGTGACACCCGACATTGACCTGACCACCTCGGCCGACGTGTTTCAGTACACAGCTCAGCTGGGTCGGAACTACCTCAACCGCATCGACGGAAACGGCGACCTCGATGAATTTGCCGTGACCGTGACTGCTAACGACTTCAATGCGACCGGCGATTTTCTCATTATTCAGGCCATCAACTACGACAGCGAGTACTCCGACCACCTGCCCATTGATATTTTCTACGTGCCAGCCAACGGTGGAGGGGCCTACAACGTAGCCGATTTCACTAATCCGTTTGGGGCGGGGTATAAACTCCAGTTTCAGACCTACACCAACTTTACAAATATGCCCAGCGGGCGCGGGGCGCTCGACTGGAACGGTTTCCGGCCACACTTCACCAGCAGCAGTCCGGCGGGTTGGTCGCAAACTACCTGCCTGGGCCCGCAGTGGTCGATGCAGAGTCTGGATTATTTCTACGATTACGACCACAACATTCCGGCTACCAAAGACCTGCTGGTCGACTGGACAAAATGGGCCTTCGACGATTTAGGGTCAAAGGGACTCCGTGTGGATGCGGTCAAACATTTTGAGCCTTCGTTCATGCGTACCATGCTCGAAGAAATGCGCGCCAGCGGCCGCACGCCCAACCTTGTTGTGGGTGAGTGGTACGGCAATAACCGGGCTGAACTGAAAGGCTGGGTTGATGCGGTGTATAGCGGCATGAACACCGATACCCGCAACAATGTGCAGGTACGGGTATTCGACTTTGCCCTGCGCGATGCGCTCAAACAGGCGCTCGACAACGGAGCCGACCCACGCAATGCCTATTTCAACAGCCTTCGGTTTGCCACCGATGGGAATAGCTTTGGGTCGGGCAACAACATCGTGACGTTTTTGAACAACCACGATTTCCGCAGCGACAACCCCACGTTTGGTGACGCCCTGGTGCACAACAACCCCGACCTGGGCTACGCCTGGATTCTGACCAATAACCAGTTAGGCGTACCGGCCGTTTTCTACCCTGATTATTACGGTTACCCGGCCCGCAACACCACCTACGGGAACGATGTGATTGGGTTTAATTACCACCCCGTTGGGCTACCGGCTCTCAAACCCGCCATCGATAAACTGATTCAGGTCCACAAAAAATACATTACCGGCTCCACGAGCATGGACCTGCTCAACCATTTTGGCGGCAGCAACACAGCCCCGGCACCGAACAACTACATTCAGAGCAGCCCCAACAAGGTGTTGGTTTACCAGTTGAATGCCGCAGGTTCTGTAGGCGGTAAAGAAGTGCTCGTGGCCATTAACTTCGACAATCAGCCGCTGCGGGTCGACCATCAGATTACCACCCGCAACGGCATTCAAACCGGCACCCGTTTTGGCGACGTGCTGGGCCGCTCGGCCTTCCCGTTTGCCGTAGTCGACGGGCAGAACCGGGTTTACCTGGAACTACCTGCCAAAAGTTATTCGGTTTGGGTGCAGGATGCCGCCCCGCTATCGATAACGTTGGCCAGCACCACGGTCTGCGCGGGCGAATCGAATACGCTGACTGCATCGGTTTCGGGCGGAACAGCCCCTTATCAGTACCAATTTTCGGCGGGTGCGGTAGCCGTTCCGGGCAATAACAGCGTAGCTACTGCCAGCACAGCCGGGGTGTACTCGGTTACGGTTACCGACGCCCTCGGCCTATCGGCAACAGCAACCGTGAGCACCACGGTTTTGCAACCAACGTTTGCGGGTGCCCCTACCCTATCGCAAACGCTGGTGTCGGGTGGGCAATCACTCACCCTGTCATATATGGCTAATAGTGCGCCGGGGAATTGCTCGTTTGCAGCCAACGGGCCATTCTGGGCTGAGATAGCTTCGGATTCGGGCTTCCCGACCTCCACTACGCTTACCCCCACCACGGCCAACCCCACGCAGATGGTGGTTACGCTGCCAGCTTCGCTCAACGCCGGGCAGCTGTACTACCTGCGGGTGGGCTACGCCAATGCGGTTTACAGCCCGGTAGCCTCCTTTGTGGTTAGTACAACGCTCACTATTGTCGCCAACCAGACAGCCGTTTGCCCCGGTGGGCAGGTGCAACTCGACGCCAGCGGCTGTCCAGCCCCGAATGTAGTAGTCTGGAGTACCGGGCAAACCGGACCAAGCATTATTGTTAACCCCGCGACCACTACCACCATCTCGGCCTCGTGCGTCAGTGCTGCCAATGCCCGAATGGCATCACCCAACACGGTTGATGGGCAATTGCCCGTTGGTAACCAGCAACCCGTTGAACAGCTGCTCCCAACGAAGTCCTCTACACCATCGGGCAACAGGTAGAGCTAACCTGAATAAGTAATCTTAACACGCGAAAAGGGCGACCGTAGAAAGTACATCTACGGTCGCCCTTTTCGCGTATGTATTTACTATAAGTACTCCTCAAGCACTACTCGGCAGTCAATAGAACTGTTAAACTACCTATCAAGCAAATAATACCATATCTATTTATTAAGATACATAGGAACAAGTTGCTCCATTTTTGCTTAGTCGGAATACTTATACTTTTAAAAACAATACCACTTCTTCAAAAACTGTACCAATTAATAAAAAACTTTCCCCTCTAAGCCTAAATGTTTACTATGAATATAGAATTGAATGTCTATTTGAGGCAACGGGACAGTTTCTACACAAATATATTTATTATCATATAACAATTATAAGAAATTGGAATCAAAATTGCCTATAAGAATAAATAAAAACCCCCGTATGTATGCTTAAAAAATTTACTCTTCCGTTATTAGTGTTCACTTGCCTATCGGTTACATGTAGCTATGTTTTTTCTCAAGACATACCGGCACAAACGGCCCTGATTCCGTCGCCCCGAAAAGCGTTTACGCCGACCCCGCAATCGGTACGGGGGTATTGGAATATCGATGTGGTCGATGATTTTACGCTGCCCAAGAGTAAACACCTCACCTTTAGTGGGGCCGGGCGCAACCTGCACGTTAAAGACAGTTGGGACAAACTGTTCCGACGGGGCTTTTCGGCTATTGAACGGTCGCGGATGACCGATGACGAACTTGGGTATTCGCCATTATCCAACGCCAAGTATGACCGGGGGTCAAAATTCACGCAGTCGAGCACCTGGACCAGCCGGTTACTCCCCGAGCAACGTTCGCTCATTCTGTACCAGAACTACTTTACAGATTTACCCTTTAATCTGCCCTGGGCCCGCAACAGCGACCTGGCCAAGGACACGTACTTTTTGCGGCCACCCGGCTCCATCAACGAGCGCGAGAGTCTGGGGCAGGCCATGTCTGAGCTGAGCGGGGGTTGTGTTGGTTTCGGCGACTGCCCTCCTTCGGGGCAGGTGAGTACGTTCGGCAAAATTTTCTTCGACATTGAGAACGAAGGCACCAGCCCTGGTAACGAGCAGGAACACGCTAACCTGTACGTATACAAGATGTGGATGCTTCGGCAACGGATTAGCCCTTACACCGAAATTGGCGGGATTGGCCCGGTACCACACAACAGTTATGGGTACTCACGTTCGTCAGACTTTGCCAATTTCAGCTCGCCCGACTGGCTCTGGCGCATGCCCGCCAAACAGATTGACGCCACCAATACCCGAGGCCGGGGTATGCCCGATGCAATTGTGGGTAAAACCTTTGGCGAACTGGCTCATTTTCAGATGCCCGGCACGTATTTTCTATCGTCAGACTTCGACTACGCAGCCCGGCATACTGGTGATGAAGACCGGCATTGGCTGGCCAGCGTACTGGGCGAGCAGGAAGTAAACATGAAGCTGTCGCCCAAAAAGCGAATTGCCTGGCAGTGGCTGTTCAATACCCAGAGTTCGGAGCCGGGACAGGCTGCGCGGGCTGAGTACCCGGCCCCACCGGCCATTGCAGAAGGTTTAGGCATTTTTTACTGGTTCACGGGCGCACACGGGGCTATTCTGTGGGACGACTGGAATATTCTGACGCCTAATGCCCCCGTAGTGCCGGGCCGCGAAAACCTCGACAATAACCGGAACTACAGCGTGTACGAACATTACCTCCACGGCTTGTGGCGGCTATTTAAGCATCACGGTGACTTGTTCAACGGGCAGGAAACCTACCTCAACGAAGCCACCGAATGCTCGTACGATAACGGCAAGACCTGGTACCGGCTGAACTCGAACGCGCAGAAGCGGAGCGGTAAGCCATTTGCGCGGGCCATTGTTAACGGCAACCAGATTCTGATTGCCGCTACGCAACCATACGCGTCGGCGAGTCAGGAAACGCAGCTGATGGTACGGTACGTGCAGGGGAGCTACCGGTTCTATACGACGATCAACCTGAAAGGCGACGAGATTTTCCTCGGCCGGGGTACCATGCCTACCGGTACAAGCCCATTCTCGCCCGCCCTGACCACGATGGACCCACCGGCTCCCAAGCCGTTGGCAGCTACTGTCTCGACGTACAATTGCTCAACGGGGGCCATTGTGTTCGGGTTTACGGGCGGCAGCACTACCTCGCCGATCGAATACAAAGCGTTGGGTATTACCGACTGGACCACCAACGCCAATCAAACGATTGAAGCCGGTTTGCGGGCCGACCCAAAGACCATCACGATCTACATTCGGCAAAATGGCGTGGAGGGGGCTTCGTACAACTTCGACATGAAAGCGTACTGTTCGGGTAACCCACTGCCGCCCGCCAATACCGCGCCGGTGGTAGCCAAGGCTCTGTCCCCTGAGTCGGGTACGGTAGGTGTAGGGTACAGCCTGAACCTGAGTACAGTATTCACCGATGCTGAAACACCAACCGGGCTGGTGCTGTCGGTGGCTGGTTTGCCCGCGGGCCTTCAGTTTTCGGGAGGCACCATTTCGGGAACACCTTCGGTATCGGGCGTGAGCACCATTACAATTACGGCTACCGATCCGGGTAACCTATCGGCACAGACAACCTTTGTGCTGACGATTAACCCGGCCTCTGCCCCACCCACTCCCACCCCTCCGCCCCCAATAACCGGCGGGCCGCTGGCAGCCACGGTGGTTACGTACAACTGTACGACAGGGGCCATTCTATTTGGCTTTACCGGCGGCAATGGCTCTACGGTCGAGTACGCGGCTATCGGTATCACGGGCTGGACTACTAACCCCTCGCATATTCTGGATGCTGGCTTACGCTCCGACCCCAAGACCATTTCGGTCATGGTTCGGCAGGGTGGTGTACAGGGGCTGTCGTTCTCGTTCGACATGAAAGCGTATTGTAGCGCCCCGCAGCCTGTAACCAACACGGCCCCTACGGTAGTGAACATCGTTGGACCACAATCGGCCACGGTTGGTACAGCCTATGCGCTCAATATTGGCTCGGTGTTTACCGATGCACAGACACCCGGTAGCCTGGCCTTGTCGGCAACGGGCCTGCCCGCAGGCTTGACCCTCACAGGAACCGCCATTACCGGCACCCCGTCGGCATCGGGCGTGAGCACCATTACGCTCAAGGCCACCGATCCCGGTAACCTGACCGTAAGCACCAGTTTCCAACTGACGGTGAGTCCCGTACCCAGTGTGACTACCGTGACCAACACGGCTCCTACCATAGTCAACCTCGTCGGGCCACAATCGGCCACAGTTGGTACGGCTTACTCGCTCAACATTGGCAACGTCTTCACCGACGCCCAAACACCCAACAGTCTGACGTTGTCGACGCTGGGCCTACCGACCGGCCTGACCCTAAACGGTAGCCTTATTACCGGTACGCCGTCGACTTCGGGGGTAAGCAATGTAGCTCTTATAGCCACCGACCCCGGCAGTCTCTCCACCGTTACTCTTTTTGTGCTGACGGTGAACCCGGCTCCGAGCGTGACGGTAGTGACCAACACGGCCCCTACCGTGGTGAACCTCATCGGCGCACAAACGGGTACTGTCGGTACGGCTTACTCGCTGAATATTGGCTCAGTGTTTACCGATGCCCAGACGCCCGGTAGCCTGACCCTGTCGGCAACGGGCCTGCCTGCAGGCCTGACCCTCACGGGAACGGCCATCACCGGCACCCCCTCGGCGACAGGCGTGAGCACCATTACGCTAAAGGCCACCGACCCCGGTAACCTGACCGTAAGCACCAGTTTCCAACTGACAGTCCGTTCGGGTAACACGCCCCCGGTTGTTGTGAATCCCGTTGGCCCGCAATCGGGGACAACCGGTGTGAGCTACAGCCTGAATGTAAGCGCCATTTTTACGGATGCCGAAACTCCTACGCAACTTCTGATGTCGATCAGCGGACTACCCGCCGGGCTCCAACTGTCAGGCTCCAATCTGGTTGGTACGCCAACCGTAGCCGGTAGCAGTACGATAGTCATTACCGTGACTGATCCGGGCGGACTTTCAACAACGTTCCGGATTCCGATCACAATTGCGCAGGGCAACACACGGCCCGTTATTGCCAATCTTGTTGGTCCGCAGACGGCTACACAAGGAGTAAACTACTCGCTCAATGTTGGGTCGGTGTTTACGGATATGGAAACGCCGAATAGTCTGACTTTATCGGTTGTAGGACTACCTGCCGGGTTAACCCTGACCGGTACCACGATCACCGGAACGCCCTCGGTCACTGGTCAGAGCAATGTAGCCCTCGTAGCTACCGATCCCGGCAGCCTCACCACCGCTACTATTTTTATCCTGACGGTGAATGCACCCGTGAGTACTACCGGTTGCGGAAGTCCGGCCAATACCATTGGGCAAACGCTACGAATTATGGGCGTTACAGACGTGAATTGCCAAACGGGAACGTTCCGCATCAGCACACGCGGGGGTAACGGGACCACCATTTTCTACGACAACAACGTAGGCTTGAAAAATACCGACCCGACCAACTGTTTGCGGATACTCGATAACCCGGATATGGTGAAGGCAATCAATAACCCGAACTCCGACATTGGGGCTTTCCAGCTGAAAGTTCGGCAGGGCAACGTGACGAGCAACACGTTTACGTTCAACTTCAAACAGTACTGTACCGGTGCCGGTGCTACCTCCCGCATGGCTTACGAAAGCCCCGGCGAACTCACGGTACTGGTGCTGGGGAACCCCACACCCGACGAATGGGCCCGGCTCGAAATCCAGTCGGTTGGCAACGAACCCGTTTCGCTACAGGTTCTGAACGTACAGGGACAGGTACTGAGCACCCGGCAGGTTGAGCCCTCGGGCGACACGGTTCGGCAGCAGGTATGGGTGGGTAAAACGCCCGGCGTATTTGTGGTGCAGGTTAGTACCCCTACGCGCAGCCAAAGCGTGAAAGTGGTGAAGCAGTAACGAATTCAAACCCAAAAGAGCGGGCCGCCCGAAGAAGTCTACCTTCTCTGGGCGGCCCGCTCTTTTAGGTTTATCGTTCTTGGTTTTTGGTCAATGTCGGTCACCAAAAACGATAAGCTCAAGCACTTAAGTGAATGTATAATGAATAATGCGCAATGGACAATGGCTGATTATCAACAGACAACCCAACTGTACGTTATACATTTTACATTGTACATTCATTTATAAACTTAGAACAGGTACCGAACACCAAACTGGAACTGGCGGGGCGGAGCGGCATTCCGCTGCACAATACCGCTACCCCGTAGGCCTACCTGAATCTGGTTGCTTTGGGTTGCATTGTTCGAATAACCGCTCAAATTGTTGGTGTTAAGCACGTTGAACACATCGGCCCGAATCTCAACCCGACGGGTAGTACCCTCACTATTTCCTAACATCCGACCCAGCGGAATCTGGTACTGTAAGCTCAGGTCTACCACCTTCGACCAGGGTAAGCGGTCAGAGTTGCGAGTTTCGCCCGGCTGACGGTCGGAGTTACCCACGTACGCATCGCCAAAAGCACCACCGTCGCCGTTCAGGTCGTTTGTTGTCAGGGGCTGACCATTAGCACCCAGCAAAGGCTGTCCGTTGGCACCCACAATCCGGTACATAGCGCCGTTGGGAATTCGGTTAATGGGCTGTCCACTCTGCACCAGCGCAGCCGCCGTTGCCACAAAATTTCGGCCAATGTAGTAATTGAAAATACCGTTGATGATGTGCGTCCGATCGTTGATGCTTGGCCCCCATTCGGCCGCGAAATTGTTGGCATCCATCGCCCGGAAGTTGATGTCTTCGGTATCATTTTTCAGCGACGACAAGGTGTAAATCAAGCGGTAGCTGTACGCATCGTCCATTCGCTCCTTCTGCATGTTCAGGCTCAGAGCCACATAGCGCGAGCGGCCTTCGGTTTCGGTCACAACCACGCTCCGGGCCGCACCAGGAATATTCGTAGCGCCACTTACCCCAGCTCCCGACGCCAGAATCGGCAATGGGCGGGTCAGGTCGGCAACGGCCGTGGACCGGGCAATGCCCTGCTGCGCGCTCAGGTTATAATCCCAGGCTGCCGGGGCGTTGAGGTTACGCGTACGGAAGAGGTTATACGACTCATTATACACCACATCGGCATACAACAACAGCTTGTCGCTAGCCTGGTATTGGTAGCCAAGCGTGGTTTGCAGTGTGTAGGGATTGTGGTACCCGTTGGGGTTCAGAATCCGGCGCTCGCCCGTAGGAAGGTTACGCTGATTGGCAAAGGTGCTGGCGGCCGGGCCCTGCAAGTACCGGAACGGCAAGCCTGCATTGTTGCTCGTGCCTACGCCGAGGTTTCCGTCAAACGTAACCCGGTCGATGTCGGTATTGGCTGGCAGAATGCCCCGCTCCTTGAAGTACTGCAACTGCCGCTTAAAGTCGGCGCTCGTGCTGTTTTGCTGGAGGGCGTCGGAGTAAATGGTGTACAGAATTTTATCGTAGAACAAGCCAATACCACCCCGCAGAGCCGAGCGGCCCGTGAGTTTGTAGTTGAAGCTCGCACGGGGGGCCACGTTGTTGAAGTCGCCCCGCGAGTCGCCCCCTTTGCTGAGGTTATCGTAATCCCAGCGCAGGCCGAGGGTCAGGTTCAGGCGCGAGGTAGCCGCAATTTGGTCTTCGGCGTACAGGCTCACAATGTTCTGGGTTGTCCCGAATGAATTAGGGCGCAGCTCAACCGAATACCCCGTTACGCGGGCATCGGCGGGTACATCGTTCACACCAAAGTTGCTGCCCAGATTCCGGGCCTGCAAGGCCGTTAGCTGACCGGCCGTTAGCTGCACGGTATAGCTACCGTTGGGGTTACCTCCGCCAAACAACCGGTGACGGCTGCTGATCAGCTCGGCTCCCGCCCGGAACGTATGGTTACCCCGGTAGAACGAGAATTTTTGCTGAAACTGCATCGTGCTCTCGTGCGAATCGAAGAGGTAGCCAGGATGCCCAAGCACCGCTACGGTTTGACCCGTGGGGTCGAGCACGGTTACGTTGGGGCTGTTTGGGTCGACAGGGCGGGCGTAATTCCAGCGGAAGCGGGCGTACTGCACGTTGGTTTCCGACGCAAACCGCTCGGTATTATACGTATTGCGCGACGCAATCAGCACCGAGTTCCGATCCTGCGCGTTGGCCGCCGACGGAAACGCCAAACCACCGGTAAGCCCACCCGCCTGACGGCCAATGGCTACCTGACCCACGTTGAAACGCAACGACGATTTGAAGCGATCGGTCCAGAACTGATCGAGCTTACCCGATACGTACGTGAAGCGGTTGGTACCCCGTACGGTCTCGTTTACACCCAACAGGGGGGCCGTCAGCAGGTTATCCTTTATATCGGTGGTGTGCTCGGCGTTGAGGTAGTAGAAGGTTTTGTTTTTGACAAGGGCTCCACCCACGCCAAAACCACCCTGATACCGCTGAAAACCGTCGCGCACCTGATTACCCGATAAATCGCGGAGGGGATACTCCGTTTGGGCGTCGATTACGGCACCGGGGCGGGTCAGGAAAAAGGCCTCACCCGTTGCCTGATTGCTCCCTGAGCGAGTCGTGAGGTTGATGATGCCGTTGCCCGTATTACCAAACTCAACGGAGTAGTTGTTGGTCAGGACGTTTACGTTGCGTACAAACCCAATCGGCATGGCAAATTTTTGTCCTCCCAGAAACCGCTCGTTGTTATCCATACCGTCAATGAGGTAGTTGTTAAACAAGGCGTTGGCCCCGTTGATACTCACGTTGGGGGCTTCGGGGAAGAAACCCGTTGCCTGGCTCACATTGGGCAGACGGTACAGCACCCGCGTAATGTCGCGACCTTCAACGGGCAGTTCTTCTACCTTCCGAACGTCGATCTGCGACGCCACTTCGGCGTTGATGGTATTGATGCGTGACGTACTCCGGCCCCGGACTTGCACCTCGGTCAGATTCACCTCGCGCCGGGAGGGTAGCAAGAGTGTCACCGACTGCCGGGCGTTGGCCCGGAGCACAATACCTTCGGCCGCACTTTCGAGGTAAGTGTCGGTTTCGTTCGCAAAAACGCGGTACACACCGTTGAGGGGCAACGCCCGAAACTGCACTTGTCCGTTGGGACCCGACGTTGCTGACAAGCTGAGGCCAATAGACGGATTGGCCAGATACACCACCTGCCCCGACAGGGGTTGCTGGCGGGCGAGTTCGCGCACACTTACGGTAAGGTCCGTAGTCTGTGCAAAGGCAGTAAACGATAAAAGGCTGAATAACAGCCAACTGATTGTAAATTTTCGCATTGCGAAGCTGTATAGATTAGTGAGAGGCAGACATCAGAAAGCTACTTCTGCATGGAACAACAAGTCTGGTTCGCATTTGTCCACCGATTTGAAGAAAACTTACGCGAAAAATCCATTCACGGACTTTTGTACTGGACATTTGGACTTCAGACACTAGACGTTAGACTTCTCTACAGAATGGTAGTACGTCTGATGTCTGGTGGCCAGCATTGAATGTTCAGTTCTGATTTCACCGACTTTTAACCCTGTCTATGTCTCGCAAAATCAGGCTGATAGCTGCTGATACACAACTTTGTGAGCTTACAGAAAAAATAAATTCAAACAACATCTATCTTTGCCCCGTTTTGCAGCAGCCCCTCCGCTTTTCCATTGCGCGGGGGCCTTCTCTTTCTCATGGAAGATAAAAAGCACTTAGATACCGTATCGGCCGCTGGTTTGCTGGTAGCCCTCGGTATCATCTACGGCGACATTGGCACCTCGCCTTTGTACGTACTCAAAGCCATTCTTGGCGAAACCACTCCCATTCATCCAGAAGTAGTACGCGGGGCGTTATCCTGTATTTTCTGGACCATCACTCTCCAGACTACAGCCAAGTATGTCATCCTGATTCTACGGGCCGATAACCGGGGCGAAGGCGGTATTTTTGCCTTGTACGCACTGGTTCGTCGGCATGCCCCCTGGCTCACGATACCGGCTATTATCGGTGGAAGCTCGTTGCTGGCCGATAGTATCATTACCCCGCCTATCTCGGTTTCATCAGCCGTAGAAGGGTTGCGGATTATCTACCCCGAAATCGACACCATCCCAATTGTGATTGGTATTTTGTCGTTATTGTTTCTGATCCAGTCGTTCGGAACGGGGGTAGTAGGTACCGCATTCGGGCCCATCATGTTTGTCTGGTTCACGATGCTGGGCGTACTGGGAATCGTGAATGTATCGAGCGATTTGAGCATTCTGAGCTCGATCAGCCCCACGTATGCGTACAATTTTCTGATGGACTACCCCGGTGCCTTCTGGTTGTTAGGTGCCGTGTTTCTGTCGACAACGGGTGCCGAGGCCCTGTACTCCGACATGGGCCATTGTGGCCGGGGTAACATCCGGGTGAGCTGGGTATACGTAAAAACATGCCTGTTGTTCAACTACTTTGGGCAGGGTGCTTACGTCGAATCGCTGGCAGGTCAGGCACTGGGTGAGCGCAATCCGTTTTATGAGCTTATGCCCGAGTGGTTTCTCATTATCGGTATCAGCATTGCCACTGCGGCTACGGTTATTGCGAGTCAGGCTATGCTGAGCGGGGCCTTTACGCTCATCAGCGAGGCTATCCGGCTCAACCTCTGGCCTAAAGTGCGGCTCCGGTACCCGAGCGTGCAGAAAGGGCAATTGTATGTGCCGAGCATCAACTGGCTCTTGTACGCGGGTTGTATTGCTGTAGTACTGTACTTTCAGGAGTCGAAACGAATGGAAGCCGCTTACGGTCTGGCTATTACGCTGACCATGATGATGAGCACCATTCTGTTCAGCTATTACATGTACTCGAAAAAGTACAACGCCTGGCTCGTTATCTTCTTCCTGGTGTTCTACCTGAGTCTGGAAAGCTGCTTCCTGGTGGCCAACCTGATCAAGTTCACCCACGGCGGCTGGGTGTCGGTACTCATTGCGGGGCTCATGGCCTGCATCATGATTATCTGGCTACAGGCGTTTAAGATCAAGCTTCGCCTGACCGAGTACGTCCGCATTGATACGTATTTACAGGCTATCAAAGAACTTAGCCGCGACATCAGCATCCCGAAATACGCTACGCACCTCGTATTCATGAGCAATGCGGCCCGGCAGTCGGAGATTGAGTCGAAGATTATTTACTCCATTTTCCAGAAACGCCCCAAACGGGCCGACATCTACTGGTTTGTACACGTGGATACCACCGACGACCCGTACACGATGGAGTACAAGGTGAACACCATTGCCCCCGACGATGCTTACAAGGTGACATTCAAGCTGGGATTCCGGGTGGAGCAGCGCATCAACCTGTTTTTCAGGAAGGTAATCGAAGACTTGGTACGTAACAAAGAGGTAGACATTACAAGCCGGTACGAGTCGTTGAACCGGCAGAACGTAATCGGTGATTTCCGGTTTGTAGTGCTCGAGAAGTTCCTGTCGTTTGAAAACGATTTGCCCTTCCGCGAGCGGGTGATCATGAACATCTACTTCTTTATCAAGACCTTAACGACCACCGAAGACCGTTGGTTTGGCCTCGACAGCAGCTCGGTGAAAATCGAGAAAGTGCCGCTCGTGATCCGGCCGGTCGAGAATGTGAAGTTGAAACGCATACCAAGCTAAAGGTACTCGGAGCCGTTTGGGCATGGACGAATTAATCCATTTGATCGGGCGTCTGCACCCGGTCAGCGATGAATTTTTACAGGCGTTAACGGCTCAACTTAAGCGAATTGATTTACCAAAGCGTAGTCTGTTACTGTCGCCCGGCGAGGTTTCGTCTGAACTGTACTTTCTGGAAGCCGGGCTGGTACGGGGCTACTATCTGAGCGATGGGAAAGAGTTTTCGACCGGGTTCATGGCCGAAGGCTCTTTCATCATTTCTCCACTCAGCTTTTTTACCCAGACGCCCTCCTACGAGTACCTTGAGTTGCTGGAAGAAGCCGGTTATGGGCGCTCAGTAAAGGTCAATTAGAGCAATTATACACTCGCTTTATCGAGTTCAACGTTGTTGGCCGACTCATCACCGAACAATACTACACCCGGAGCGAATGGCGGGCTCATCAACTCCGAACTCTCAGCGCCGACGAGCTTTATCAGGCCTTTACAACCGAGTATGCTCCCATACTCAACCGGGTGAGTAATCGACACATCGCTTCGTTTTTGGGTCTCACCCCCGAGACCGTGAGCCGGATTCGGGCTAAGAAGCGATAAATGCTACCAACAGCGGGTATCCTCCCCCGTGTTTACTTTCTTTTCAGTACTGGACATTCGGACTTCAGACACTGGACGTTAGACTTACTACCTTTATAGATGGAGGTCTAACGTCTAATGTCCAACATCTAATGTCCAGTACTGAGGCTTTCTTGATATAGATCAAGTTTTTAGGCGTGCTGTGTCCTCATCTTTACGACGTTATCAGATGCCGACACACCCATGAACCGTTGTTTACTCACGCTGCTTATCGGCCTTATCTTCTTTTCGGCCTGCGCCCAGTCAGTCACCATTACGCGCCGTAACCCAACCGAGGTAATTTATGGTGTTGACTCAGCCAGTATAAGCCAACTCAGGGCTGAGGTACAATCGCATTATGGAACACCTGATCGAAATACAGGTGGTTGTGACTAGTACTTCTTACTCAACTCTGTGGTCAGTTTACCCACAGAGTTGAGTAGTCTATAACCATTTATCCCAATAACAATGAGACTCTTACTCCTTTCTTTTCTACTCTACATAAGTAGCTCAAACTTATTGATAGCCCAATCTAAACGAGTTAGTCTTGACTCGTATGAGAGGGTTCGCCAAAATCTATTACTTCAATTCATTCAGCAGTTAGGTGGCCCCGATAGTCTGGGTTTGCGAGATAAAGATGTTTATTACTCGTTCTATTTTGAGAAGTCTACTCGCGTTACAGACGCAAGTCAGGCACAACAGGAAGAAGGCAGGCTCCGCGAAATTCAAACTTTCAAGAACGTGACCATTGGTTATGCGCAACAATATTGCTCTTGTCAGTCAGTGCTGGACATCAAAACCCTACCAGTACGTTATTTCAAACGTACCCATCCACAAGTTTATAACTTAGTTACAAAGCCCACTAATATGCTTGGCCTAGCTATTGATTCAACCCTTTTTCTGATATACTGCCCAGCCAAAAATGGCAAAAAGAATGAGGTAATTGCAGCAGCATACTTCTGGCCTAATGCCAAGATATGCCACATCAGTGGGGCTCGGCCTGAAACTCACTGAAAGGAAATAAAGTACGGCCACTGGGGCGGCTGGGCGATACAGGAGCCATTGATGCCATCATTGCCGTGAGTCGGCGCGAGCGGGTCGGCAGCGACGGCAATGCACAGCCGTATGTGGTAGCTTTGGCTATGCTCAAGGGCGACAAGGCCCGGCAGGAGATCGAAACATACCGCAACAGCCCCGAAGCAACCCTGCGCGAACTGGCCCGTAAACTCTTGAACGATTGGTAAGCTATCTGACGGCAGGCGGTTTTTAGTGCTTTTGTGTAGTTTTGCAATCATAACGACTGCAGCATGAAAATCCTCATTACCGGCGGGGCCGGATTTGTCGGCTCCTCGCTGGCTATTGCGTTGAAGAAGAACTACCCCCAGTACACCATTTTTGCACTAGACAACCTCAAACGGCGCGGTTCGGAACTGAGCCTGGCCCGGCTCAAAGCAGCGGGTATTGAGTTTGTGCATGGCGATATTCGGAGTAAGGAAGACTTCGACAACATTCCCGCCGTAGATACCGTGATCGAAGCTTCGGCAGAGCCTTCGGTACTGGCTGGCCTCGATGGTACGCCCGATTACCTGATCAATACCAACCTGTTTGGTACGGTCAACTGCCTCAACTACGCGCTGAAGCACAAGGCGAGCTTTATCTTCCTGTCGACGAGCCGAGTGTACCCGATCAAAACCATTGAAACGCTCAATTTTGAGGAAGCCGATACCCGGTTTGTTCTGACCGACGATCAGCCGGTAGCCGGTGTTTCGAGCCGGGGTATTGCCGAGAACTTCCCGCTCGACGGTGCCCGGTCGCTGTACGGAACCACCAAGCTGGCTTCGGAGCTGCTGATTCAGGAATACAACGAGTTTTACGGCCTCAAAACGGTGATTAACCGCTGCGGGGTACTTACCGGCCCCTGGCAAATGGGCAAAGTAGATCAAGGCGTGATGGTGCTCTGGATTGCCAAACACTACTTTGAGCAGCAACTGGCGTATATCGGTTACGGGGGCACGGGCAAGCAAACCCGCGATATGCTCCATATCGACGATCTGTACCGCCTGATCGACTGGCAGTTGCACAACCTCGACGCCGTGAACGGCGAAATTCTGAACGCCGGAGGGAGCACAGAAAGCAGTGCCTCGTTGCAGGAGCTGACCCAGATTTGTCAGGAGGTAACGGGCAAAACCATCCCGATCAAAGCCGTGACCGAAAACCGGGCCGCCGACATTCGGCTCTACATCACCGACAACACGAAGGTGACGCAAATGACTGGCTGGAAACCCGAAAAAGGGATTCGGGAAATTGTGACCGACATTCACGCCTGGCTCGACGAAAACCGGGCCGCGCTGGAGCCTATTCTCAAATAAGGTAACGCATTGGCGTTAACCCAATGAAATAGCAGGGCGGTACAAAGTGCCGCCCTGCCTTTATTTTATCCCGATTTGGACCCACTTAACCCTTTTTCTTGCACTCCAAGGGTTTTCTTCGGAAGTTTGCGACCCTAAAACGTTTGTTTCGACACGCCAATGGATGGACTTTTTACCGCCCAAAACCTTATTAGCCTGCTCACGCTGACCTTTCTGGAAATCGTTCTGGGCATCGACAACATTATCTTTATCTCGATTGCGGCCAACAAGCTCGCCAAGCAGGATCAGCCGAAAGCCCGCAACATCGGTCTGGTACTCGCCATGATCTTCCGGGTATTGCTGCTGTTCGGTATTTCGCTGCTGATTGCCCTTTCGGAGCCATTTACCCACATTGATCTGGGTTGGTTCAAAGCCGCCTTTACCGGGCAGGCCGTTATTTTGATTGTGGGGGGCTTGTTTCTGCTCTACAAAGCCACCACCGAAATTCACCACAAGCTGGAAGGCATGTCGGAAAACGAATCGATGCCAACAGCCGGAAAGGCAACCATATCGAGTGTGGTTACCCAAATCGCCATTATCAACATTGTTTTTTCTATCGACTCGATTCTGACGGCGGTGGGGCTTACCCAAAACGTACCCGTCATGATTGCGGCCGTCGTGCTGTCGGTACTGGTGATGATGTTTTTCTCAGGCCCAGTCGGTAAGTTTGTCAACGAGCACCCTAGTATTCAGATGCTGGGCCTGGCCTTCCTGATCATGATTGGTTTCATGCTGGTGGCCGAAGGCGCTCACTTGTCGGAGTTTGTGATTTTCGACTCTCACATTGGCACTGTGCCCAAAGGATACCTGTACTTTGCCATTGCATTCTCACTGCTGGTTGAGTTCCTGAACATGCAGCTTCGGAAGAAAGCCCCACCGGTTCAGTTGCACGGATACGGCGAAGAAGCGCACAAAGAAGGTATGATTTAATTCTGGAGAAGGGAGAAGGGAAAAGGAAAAAAGCAATAAAGCCCTTTAGTCCTTTCCCCTTCTCCTTTTTCCCTTCTCCTTTTCCCCACTTGTCTCTAACGGATCAACTTCAGGACATTCTCAATAGCCTTGGCGGTTTTGGACCGGTACTCTGGCTCTGCCTTGCTTTTTCGGTAGGGCTGGTACTCGATCTGGTCATGTCACACCGGGTGGGTGCTGTACAGGCCCGGCGTTGGTTAGCTGGTCTCTCGGCCCTGAGCCTGCTGGTAGCAGCCGGCTGGACGTTGCTGACACCCGTTCGGGGATACTTGTTTTTGCACCTGTTGTTTCTCGACAATCAGGCGGTTTTTATTCAGATTGTAGTAGCCTTGACGGGCGCTCTGGTCATTGTCTACGACGCCTTTACTCGCCCCCCAACGCCCGAAGCCACCTACTCGCCCCTGCACCACCTGCTCATGGGGCTGATAATCGGGCTGTTTCTGCTGAGTACGTCGGTCAATCTGCTGGCTATGTACCTCAGCCTCGAACTGGTATCTATCAGCTCATACCTGCTGACTGCCCTAAGCCGCACACGCCGGGCGTCGGAAGGAGGCATTAAATACATGCTGTTCGGGGCTATCAGCTCGGCCGTCATGCTGTATGGTATGTCGCTTCTGTACGGCCTAACAGGCACCCTCGAAATCACCAGTACGGTTTTCACCGTAGAACTGGCCAAAAACAGCGGTTTTGTTATTGCCGTCGCGAGTCTGCTTACCCTTTCGGGTTTTCTGTTCAAGCTCTCGCTGGTGCCGTTTCACGTCTGGACGCCCGACGCGTACGACGCGGCTCCCCTACCCGTAGCAGCCTTCTTTTCCATTGCTCCCAAGGCTGGGGCTCTGCTGGCCCTTATGCGTTTGCTCACGGCTCTGCCGTTGGGTCAGTTTGTTGATATGCAAACCCCGCTGGCGGTGGTGGCGCTAGCCAGTATTACACTCGGCAACCTGTCGGCCTTGCGGCAAACCGACGCCAAACGGCTGCTGGCTTACTCGACCATTGCACACGCGGGGTTTCTGCTGGTGGGCGTAGTAGCACTGAGCGAAGCCGGTTTCGAAGCCGCTTTCTTTTACATGGCCACCTACCTGCCGATCAATCTGGCCGCCTTTTTCCTGATCGACCTGCTGGCCCGGCACCACGGTGGTAGCCTTCAGATTGGGCAGTTGGCAGGGCTTGGAGCCCGGTTGCCAGTATTGTCCATAGCCCTTACGGTGGTGATGCTCGCGCTGGTCGGTTTACCGCCAACCGTCGGGTTTACGGCCAAGCTGCTGGCGTTTTCGGCCCTGTACAATGCCTACGAGACTACCGGCAACGGCTGGTTACTGGCCCTGTTTACGGTTGGGCTGCTCAACGCCGTCGTATCGCTGGCATATTACCTGAAAATTCCATTTCTGCTCTTCTTCCGGCCATCTCAGGACTCATCGGTTACTAAACCTCTTCCGCAAACGGCCGTCTGGCTGGCTGTATCGCTCGCGGCATTGGTGGTCATTCTGTTCATTAACCCCGACCGGTTACTCAACCTGATTGCCGTTTTCTAAGGGACAATCAGTCAACTTGTATCACCACAAACGCAGGCCCATTTTCACTCATCAATTCGTGAGAATGAGTCTAATCCGTGTCATCCGCGTGCCCATTCGGTCACTTTAGCCAATTGAACGCGAATGGCGCGAATCAGACAGATGCACGCAATTCGCTGTGTCTCACAGTCAGGTACAGCTCTCGTCAGGAAAATAAGTATTAAATCACAGAAAAGCCCTCCCGGACAAATACAGGGGGGCTTTTTCTACGTATATACGGCCTAAACTATCAAAAGTGTAAGTAGTTATGCTTAACCAGCTTGTCCACCGAATAAGTCAACACTACCCGCACTCTGATTTTTTTATAAATTCACATTCACCTTTATAAACATCCTATCCACTATGAATAAACTTCTCCGTATCAGTTACTTATTGGGATTATCGGCTAGCGTTTCACTGCCAGCGGTCGCACAAATGGGTTTCAACTCGCCTTCGGGTGTGCGCCCAACGCAGGATCTGGAAATATATAGCCGGAATGGATTTGCCGTTCAACGCCGGTACCAGTACGCCAATGCCGATCCCAACGCCAGCATCAACAATCTGAGCTGTGCCAGCCCCGCGCCCGACCTGACCACTGCGGCAGGTACCCTGAAAGATCCGGCAGGCGACGGGAATTATTCAGCAAGTATCAATTGTGCTCAGAAAATAAGCGTACCAACTACCATCAATGGTGTGCCAACGGTTGGTATCGAGCTGATTTTCGACGACCTGGACACGGAACCGCTGGCCGATTACATCTCTATTCGGGATGCCAACGGGTTTGAGCAGTTATTTTCGGGCAATACGCCAACTCGCTACATTGTGTTGTCGTCAGAAGCCACAATCCGTTTCGTCACCAACAGCAATGCTACCGTTGGGCGTGGGTTTCGCCTACGGTGGCGAGCCCTGCTCGATGAGCCCTCTACCAGCCCGGCGCCCATTACGTTCGGAGCCGCCATGCAGTTCGATGTATTCCGTAGCTCGTTTAAGGCCGGTTTTGCCAATGTGAGCAGTGGATTCAACTCGTTGGCCCTTGGTTATTTCAACGTAGCCAGCGGAGCCAACGCATCGGTATTGGGTAGCAACAACATTGCCAGCGGATACGGCACCACCGTGATGGGTAGCGGCAACTCGGCCAACGGGTTTCTGGCCTCTACGATGGGCACACAGAACGTAGCCAGTGGCGATTACTCGTCGGCTATGGGTCGGCTCGTGTCGACTAATAGCCAAACGGGCTCGTTTATCCTTGGTGATGCCGACCCCAACAATAGCGGCCTGACTACCAGCACGGCGGCCAATCAGTTTACGGCGCGCTTTGCGGGTGGCTACCGGCTACTTACCACCAGCGGCACGAGCGCCAACGGAGCGGTATTGGCCCCTAATGCATCGTCGTGGGCTACTATTTCAGACTCGACCAAGAAAGAAAATTTCCGCCCGGTTGATGGAACCGGCCTACTCCAGAAAATCGGGGCTATGCGGGTAGGGACCTGGAATTACAAAGGGCAGGCGGGTATCAGGCACTATGGGCCAATGGCGCAGGATTTCTTCGCGGCCTTTGGGCATGACGGGCTCGGCACCATTGGGTGCGACACCCTGCTCGAAAACCACGATTTTACGGCCGTAACCTTTACAGCAGTACAGGCATTGATCAAGGAAAATGAGCAGTTGAAAGCCGAAATTGTCCGCCTAAAAGCCGATGCTGCCCGGGCCGACAGTCGGCTCAATGCACTCGAAAACGTACTGCTCAACAAAAAAGAGCGGGTGAGTGCCGTCCGGCGGAAGCGGTAATGGATAGTTTTTAACGGAGTAGGGGCACACCGGATTACCGGTGTGCCCCTATTTAAGTATTTAGGCGGAAGAAATGTAGAATGTAGAATGTAGAATGTAGAATGTAGAATGTAGAATGAAATAGCTGTTTGTCAGAAGATAAGCTACTTATTCATTGTGCATTTTACAGTATCCATTCACTTAGTTAAGTCCCTGTTTGAGCCGCCGGAGGTGCAGCATGAGATATTTCCAGCCCAACACCACACTATACAGGCTGGCTTGTGCCTGCCCCATGTGTTTGGCGCGGATCTGGTGCGACTCGGTCAGCGAACGCCACAGCCCCGAGCTGATGCCATTCATGTCGCATAGGCCCATATCCATGTCAACTACCTTCACGTTTTTCTTCTCTAAATACAGCATCAGGTTCAGCTCGTAGTCAGAGATAGCCCGCAGCGAGGTATCGTACCGGAAAGAATCGAAGAGCCGCCGGTTGTAGAAAGCCGCCTGATGGTGAATGAGGTTACTCACGAGCATAGCCTCCGAAAATGTCCCCATAAAGCGCCCCCCGTCGGTTTGGCGGATATTCCCCACCAGCACGTCGAGGTTGGGCATGAGCAGGGGCCCAACGCGCTCAAAAACACCGGGCAGCACCCGATCGCCCCCACTCAAGAAATAAATCCACTCGCCCCGTACTCGGTCAATTCCTTTGTTCATGGCGTCGTAGATCCCTTTGTCGGGCTCACTAATCCAGCGAACGCAGGGGTGATTATCCTGCCGGAGCCATTCGACCGAGCCGTCGGTGCTACCGCCATCAATTACGATGTGCTCATAGGCAACGCCCGTCTGCTCCCGCACGCTCATAATCGAGCGAACGAGGTCATCGCGGGCGTTCATCGCGATGGTTATAACAGATATGCGCGGTTTGTCCATTTATACCTTATAAAAGCCTTTGCGGTCGAATACCGTAGGCCAGAAAAAACGAAGAAATACCCCTAACTGTTTGGCAAACTTAGTCTGGTTATCAAGCTGATACAAAGGGGGTCGCCCCTGCCGCAGGTTCACCACCATTTTCCAGCCGAAGATGATCGGCACGAGCGAAATGTAGTGAAACATAACCAGCAGATAAGCCACTAAGCCGTACTGCTTGCGATACCAGAGCAGATTGGAAACGTGCATCTGCGTCCGAAACCGGTTGATATGCGACAGATCGGGCTGCCGGTAATCGTCCTGACTACCGTATTCAAGGTGAATGATGAAGGCATCGTGCAGGGTAAGCAGTTTGCCGGCCTTGCCGAGCCGGTTGCTCCACTCACTATCTTCACCATACATGAAAAAGCTCTCTTCCAGAGCGCCCACTTTGGCAATTACCGAGGGCCGGGTCATGAGACAGGCCCCCGACAACCACTGTACTTCGTCGGGCTCACTGTACACGGGATCGGGTATGAGCCGATGCACCAGTTTGAGCATAAAGGGGGTGTGGGGAAAAATAAAGAAATGCCGACGTAACTGCGAAAACGACGTAAAGATGGCGTGATGCACCTGCCGGTCGCGGTTAATCTGCATGGGGCAAACGGCCGCTACCTCCGGTCGGTTGTCCAGCACGTTCACTAACTGAGCCAGCACATCGTTGATGAGCAGGGTATCCGAATTGAGCAAAAAAACGTACCGACCTCGTGCATTCTCGATTCCGCGGTTGCTGGCCCGGCTGAATCCCGAATTATACCCCATATTAAACCAGCGTACTTCCGGAAATTCCGTTAAAACCTGGCTCTCACTATCATCGCCCGAGTCGTTGTCGACCACGAGCACTTCAAACGTGACCGCTTTGGTGTATTGGTAGAGCGTCTGCAGGCAATCACAAATCAGGCGCGGGGTTTTATAATTAACAATGATGACCGATACGTCTATCAAAACAAGTAGAGTTGACTGGTAAGACGACAAAGCTACAGCGGAATCTTTTTCGGCAATAATGACCGTTTGCTAAAAAGGCCCTAGCGCAACAGGCAGGGCTTTTTCGGTCTCATTTTTTTTGTTTACGGCCTCAACTAAGGTCCCTGATCCCTCCGCTTTTGGGCCAGTAGCACCTGTAAGTACCTGTTGGGCAGGACAACGTAAATATGCTCCCGGCCAGCATCAGGGATGTGGGGCAGGCAACCGGCTCAACCGTTCTTTCAGCTCGCGCAGGCGGGCCCGCTGCATGACAAACTCGGTTTTGCCGTCGGTCAGCCGAACAATGTACTTATCGTTCTCCCAGAATGAATAGTTTTTGAGGTATGCCAGATTGAGCAGCACCGACCGGTTGATCCGGTAAAACTGCTGCGGATCGAGTTCGGCTTCCAGTTCGCTGAGGGTTTTCCGAAGCTGGTATGTGCGCCCAGCCGTATAGGCCAGATAATTCTTGTTTTCGACTTCAATGTACCAAATGCCCCCTACCGGTACGAGGGTTTCGCCTTCATCGTCAGAGGCTTCCACAACAGATGGGTAAGCTGGTTGCGGACTGGTCGGTTCCATCGATTCAAGCGGTTCGCTCGCTGCCTGCCTACGTAGTCTGTCCAACTGCTCTTTCTGGTATTCGTTGTAGTCCAGAAACAGGTTCAGATTCACGAACCCGTACCCCACCAGCAGAAACGGCAACAGGTAGTTAGCATACATCCGCCCCGTGAAAAAGTACTCTGGGAAATACTGTGCCCAGCTATACACCGGAAAGAACACGGCTACGTACCGTAATGTGTTGGTGATAGGTCCAAACACCAGAATACCGCCCAGAAAGACCGGCAGTAGAGTTAGCTCGTACCGAAGCACCCCACCGAGCGTTGGTTCGATGCTCCGAATCCCGAGCACCCGCACGTACCAGAGCGTAAGCCGCACAAAAATAAAGACGGACACCAGCTCGAACAGATAATAGTAGCCCAGCAGCATTTTCAGGTAATGCCCCACATTACCCCGGCGAAGGGGTGCAAAGTCGCTTCCTTCGCTGCGCTGAAGCGTCATAAGCTGATAGAGCAAGATACCGATCAGCGTAAACAGCAGAAATACCTTCCACTGGCGCCGGGTGCGGAATGTTATCGGAATGCGGTTCGGCTCGGTCATTTCCAAAGGTAAAAATACAGCCGTATTTCGGGCAACTTTGACGGCATTTCACGCCAATTCAGGCGTACGAAAGCCTTATTTCGGGCGCTAAAGGCCGTATCTGACTCCAGGCCACTTGCCCTCCCGGCGGCTGGGCGCTTAGGTTTGCATCGTCGGCGGAGAAAGACAATCTACCCCGAAACAGCACAAACCAGCCATAAATCAACAGCCATGAGCCTCCTTAAATTTACCCTGCTTACACTCGTTGCGTACTGCCTCAGCCTTTTTTTCGCCCTCGCCCAAACCGGCCCCGCCCCTGAGCCGGTATCCGGGCGCGTTCAAACTGCCGACGGGCAACCGCTGGCATACGTTAGCGTCGGGATTCCGGGCACGCCCGTTGGCACGGTCTCAAACGAACAGGGGCTGTTTACACTCACGTTGAAACCGGGCAACAACCCAACCGATTCGGTCCGTTTTAGTCTCTTAGGCTATCATACGCTGAGCCTCCCACTGTCCGCTCTGCGGGGGCAGCGAACCCTCGTTCTGACCGAAAAAGCCGAGCAACTCGCCGAAGTCCGTGTACTGGCCACCACCAACAAAACCATTGGCAACCGTCGGATCCAGACTAATATGAAGACCAACCTGATGATTGAAGGCCAACCGAGCCAGAACCTAGGCTCCGAAGTAGGCCGACGGTTTAACCTGCCCAACAAAACCCATCTGATTACCCAATACCGGGCGTACATCCTGAGCAATTTTACGTCGGTTACGATGCGGATTAACCTGTACGAAGCCCGCACCATGCGGCCTCTCCTGACCCGGAATGTGTACGTAACGCTGCCTGCCAAACACAACGGCTGGGTGGACGTCGATCTGGAGCCGTATCGGATTGTAGCCAAAGGCGATGTGGTAGCAAGCGTACAATGGGTGGGCAGCGAAGGGAAAGGCACCTACCTGGCCCTGCCTATTTTGATGCCTGCTATGGCCACGCACCACTATCGGTATGGTAGCCAAAACCGCTGGAAAACCTTCCGGGGCATGAGCACCGCCATGACCCTCGAATTTTCCCGTATCAACGATGCCAACACGGCTCCCGAGTCCAACACGGTAGCCCGGCAATAGCCAAACGCATCTCCACCTGGTCGCACCAGACAACTAGCCTTATCAGCCATGAAAAAGCCCTTCACCGTTACCCTCGTGATCATCGGCACGGCAGCACTGATTCATTTCGGACGCCAGCCAATTATGACCGCCCTCGGCTACGATACCGCCCGTACTTACACACTGCTCGAATACACGGTTTACCGGTTGGTCTGGAACATCCTGATTCCAGCTCTGGCTCTCTCCATCTTACACGGCCCCCGCAAGGTTCTGGCCGAATTGGGCTGGCAGGCGAATCTACCCAAAGGGCTCGCCATGGGCGCTTTGTTCACGTTACCCATGCTTGTGGGTTTCGGGCTGGCCTTTACCCCCGTCGACCGGCCCGCTACCGACTTGCTGCTCAAGTTTTACACCGGTTCATTCTGGGCGGGGCTGGCGGAAGAGACCTTTTACCGGGCCTTTCTGTTCGGGCAACTATACCGCCACGGCCGCTGGCCATTCTGGCTGGCAGCCATGGCACAGGGAGTCTTTTTCGGGTTAACCCACCTGTATCAGGCAAGCGAGCCGGTGCAGGCTCTGGGCATCTTCGGCGTTACGGCATTAGGGGGCATCTGGTTCGCGTGGCTATGGACCAGCTGGCGCAACCTGTGGGTTCCGGTGGCAACCCATATCCTGATGAACGCCTGGTGGGGGTTCTTTGCCGTCGACAATACAGCGCTGGGTGGCTGGGTAGCCAATGGCTGTCGGGTGGCTACCATTGCCCTTTCAATCTGGATCACGGTCAGGATGTTGCGCCAACAGGGGCGCACGCTCCGGGTGGGGCAACGCGAGCCAGAAACCGGAGCCGTTGGGGTGTAGGTAAAGCATAATGGAATGAGTACTGTACTTGACCACACAGCGCCACCTGGATTAGCGAATTGAAATAAAGCCCAGGAAGGGGGTAGCCATTCCCTTTGACGAAACAACCCGGCTAAAACGAACCAAAAAACAAGTACATTATGGGCGATTTCTTGAACTCATCCCTACACTAAATCCCAACGCCATGAACCGCATTTTACTGGCCCTGATTATCTTCCAGGGAAGGCAAGCTTTTGCCCAGCAGCTCTGTGAAGTAACACAGGACGAAACCGGTCGAATCATCTCCACCTGCACAATCTACAATCAATCGCAGGTCTCGGGAGCTGTACCTTTCCCCAGTCATGCCCAGCGAAAGTATCTGGGCACCCGATACCTCACTTATCCGACCTGGGGCAAGGGAAAGATCCAAATCGATCCGGGAAGTCCCGAAATTCCCTGCGAGCTGGCTTTCGATATGGTTTCGAGCGATTTGCTTTGCAAACTTAACGGTGAGCTAACCGCCAATCACATTGCCCCTTACATGTTTGAGGTAGACGGCATGCGCTACTACCGGCAGAACACCTTACTGGCAGGACAAAAAGCCGCTCATATCTACACAAACCTATTACATACAGGCCCCACCCAGTTGTTGTTGAGTATGCAAAAAGTGCTGCTCGTAGAAAGCGTGCCTACCAATGGCTACACCAAAGTGAATGAGTTTGCCGGTACGTTTGCTCTCAAAAAAAACTATTTCGTTCAGAAAGGAGATGCCCGCCCTGAACTGATTGCCTTGACCAAAAGCGCTCTGCTGAAAGTCCTTTTCGAACAGGCCGATGCCCTTGCGAAATTTATCAGAACAGAAACCCTCACCGTTGATGAAGTAGCCCGCGTAATCATGTATTACGACGAACTAAATGCCGAAGCGAATAAAACAAAACCGGCCCTGAACGCCGAGCCGGTTTTTACCCAGTTTCTGCACGATAACATCGTTTACCCAAGTCAGGGCTGGCAAAACCAGTTGTACGCCCGCGTGTACGTAGGCTTCGACGTAAATTCGGCCGGGCGTCTGAAAAACATCACGCTGCTGAGCCCAACAAATGTTGGCTATGGCTTTGATTTGGCCGTTACGCAGGGGCTTGGAAAATACCTCAAGCTCAAACCTACCTATGCTGGCAGCTATGTTTTGCCAGTAGCGTTTACGCTCACCAACCTCAAAGACAGGCAGGCAGCCTACACGCCTATCAACAAACTGGACGAAAGTCGTTTGGGAAACCGTACCGTGCTGGAGGAGTTAGTGGTTCCGGTCACGATCAAAAAGTCCGTTGAAAAACCTCGGGAAATCTGGGGGTATTATAACTAATCGGCCAGAGGCAGTGTGGAGGGGTAGCCGAAAGCCAACCCCTCCACATGTATCTCAGTAACCAGCCGCTTGCCCGTCTTTGCGCGACTCGGTAGCCCCGTGGTAGACCTTGTTCTTCACATCGAGCATAATGGCCTGATACCCGCCGTAGCTACCCAACCCGTAACCGATTTTGTGGCCTTTACGCATCAGTTCGCGGATGGTTTCGTACGGGTACCCCGACTCCAGGGTAATCTCGCCCGCCTATCACACCAATACTCATAAACGACTACACCGCTTTGGATCGGCTACGGTCAGTTAAATAGTCAGGTTTGTGCCCAACAAGCCAAACACTTTATAGGAGAGACTTTTTAGTAAGACGGGTCTCGTCTGACAAGGCATAAATACCCCTGTTAAGTGGGTTGCGTAAAAATAAATTTTTCGTTATATATTATGTAACTATCTTTGTCTAATCAAACATTAACATCCTTTCACCGTGCACAAGCATCTATTTGCTTTCTGTTTGTTAAGCAGTCTTGTCTTATCATGCCAGCAGGACTCCCTAACCCCATCGCAGGACTCTACCAAACCTGAGCCTTATCTTGTTTTTCAAGGCTTCAACGTAGTAAAACCAGCCAATGTTCCTCTTGAAGTTTTGACTTTTAAGACTAACAAAGAAGTTGCACAGTTTCTGGGAACCATCCCCAAAAATTCGCCAAATGGGCGTGAAGCAGTTGCTTCTAAAGTTTACGACCCTGAATTATTCTACAGAGTAGTAGAAAAGGTAGTATGATTTGACAAAGCAGTTTGCAACAGCACATGAAAGAGACCCAAACGTTAACAATGGAAATCTTGACCCCAATAATATTGATACAGCGATGGACTTGCACAATAACGCGCAGGGAAGAAGCTACATGAAAAACAATATCAGTTGGGGGGTATTTGGACTGAGAAGTATGCCAAGTGAGAGTAGCATTAAAAACGACATGGCCAACCATTGTAATGATGATGTTAACCAGATTAGATACCTGACATCAGCGAGTGCCATTCTTGCTTTGACCTATGGCGATGTAAACGCTTTAGCTGACGCTAACTATGTGAGTTATCCAAACGCTGTAAGAATTCAGTAGTCGCAAAAGAGAGGAACTTATTAAAGTGCCCTCTCTTTTGTATTCATTTATCTACCATAAATAGACTATGAAAACCTACCTCCTGGGGCTAATCTACAGCCTAACTTTTATCGTCTCGTACGCTCAGGCACAATCCCCTTCATCAACTCGCTTTTGGGTTAGTCCTGGGATTGGAAAAGCGACTTATCCGAGCATGATGATAGCAATGGCAATCGAACCGGCTAATACAAAAACCATCCTGTCAGGGCGTTTCTCTGTAAACGGAGAATGGATAATGCACGATACTCCGGGAATCAGAACAGCAGAATGGGGCCTTCTATACGGACGACGATTAAATAATATACTCGTTTCAGCAGGGGTATCTTATTTGTCTGGTGCCGCTCGTGGCAACTATTTATACACAGATCCTAATCCTTATTTGGGGACTGGTAAAGTCTATGAAAAGATTAATTACAAGACTATTGGCATACCTATGGAAGTACGGTATATAGCAGCTCTTAAGCATGTAGGAATTGGACTTACAGCCTTTGGAAATGTTAATACTAAACGCTCGTTTATTGGTCTGAACGTATCGCTTTACGCAGGAAAAATGAAATAAGCTATACGGCCCCGGTTAAACCCTACGCGGGCGTTTACATCCAAGAGCCAGATTCGTCACTAAACCGGATCTGTAAACACATGCCTATGAATCCCATCCTGCTGGCAGCTACCCTCCTGCTTTCGGCGAGTGCCTTCGCCCAGACCCAGCAAACCCCTGAGGTACACCTGAACCGCCCCGACCGTTCGCCCAGGACCGCGCCCGAACTGGGAGCCGACCATAAAGCCCACCTCGACGCGATGACGCCGGAGGAACGCCAGGCTTTCCGGGAAAAACAACAGGCCCGGCTCAAGGCCATGACCCCCGAAGAGCGGAAGGCCTTTAGGGAGCAACAAAAAGCCCGGCTGGCCGCCATGACGCCCGAAGAACGAAAGGCGTTTATGGCCGAACGCAAAAAGATGCGGGAGGAACGAATGGCGAAAATGACGCCCGAAGAGCGCGAAAAACTAAAACAACAACACCGCCCCCACAAAGAGGGTCGCCGGAAAAAGCAAGGCTAAGTACCCACCCTTGTCAGGAAGCGCAGCAGGAGCACCGAATGGTAGCCCTTGCTGCGCTTCCTGCGTTCAAATGGTTATATTCGCCACAACACCTGTTGGCCTTATGCTTCCCGATTTAACCTGCCTCAAACTCGACACCGACCGGCTGAGGCTCGAATCTATTTCTGACGCCTACACCGACGCTATTTTTGGGGAGTTCACCCCCACCATTGCCACGTATATGTACCCCGCCCCGGCTCAGGAGCGCACCGATACCGAACAGTTTGTAACCGAAGCTGTGCGGAACAACAGGCAGGGCCGCGACCTGACGATGGTGATTCTGGACCGCCAAACGGGGGAGTTTCTGGGCTGTATTGGCCTGCACAACCTGACCGAACCACGCCCGGCGTTCGGTATCTGGGTGAAAGAGTCGGCGCACATGCACGGCTACGGCCGCGAAGCCGTCCGGGCGCTCAAACGATGGGCCGACCATTACCTCAATTATGAATACCTGACGTATCCGGTCGATTCGCGCAACATGGCCAGTCGTAAAATTCCCGAATCGCTGGGGGCCTGTATTGTCAATCAATACGATGGCACCGGCGGCATGGGGCAGCCGCTCACCCTGATTACGTACCGGATTGATCGTTAACGAAGCTAAATAGGTACGTCGGGCAAGACAGATACCCCATCCAATCGTTATATTACCAGACTATCCGCCCGTTCTGGGTTTAAGATTTGCGGGTTGTAACGAAACAGACAGACTAACAAGCATCTCACAATGAGACACTTGCGGCTGTTTTACCTCAACCTACAAACCCAAAACCAGAACGATAAACTATTCAAGTTCAACACGTTGGGGACTATTACATCCTTTACTTCCGCTTTGGGCCCGGGCGCCCTGCTCCGACTGGTTCTGACCCTGTGGCTAACCGGCCTGGGGTCATGGACGATGGCGCAGGTGCGGGTCGAGGTAGTGGCGTACCCGCCCATGCCCGACTCGGTGCAGCGGCTGTTTATGGCCTGCGACTTTAACAACTGGACGCCCGGCGACCCCCGGTTTGAGCTTCGGCGGCAACCCAACGGCCATTACGTGCTCAACCTGCCCCAAACGCCCCCCCGGTTTGAATACAAATTTACGCGGGGCTACTGGGCCCTGGCCGAAGGGACAGCTACGGGTGGCAACCGCCCCAACCGCACCTACAACATAGCTACGGCCAACCCGCCCGGTCAGATTATGGCGCAGATTGCCGGGTGGGAAGCTACCCCAACGTATCAGTTTGTCATTACCGATATTCCGCCCAATACCCCGCACGATGCGGCCCTCTACATCTCGGGCAACTTTAACAACTGGAACTCCGGCGACGAGCTGTTTCGGCTCCGGCGGCACATCGACGGGTCGTACCGGGTAACGGTCGCCACCGACCTCGACCGGATTGAGTACAAGTTTACGCGCGGAACCTGGCCCAGTGTGGAGGGCACCGGCAGCGGGCGGGCCCGGCCCAACCGGGTGCTGTTTCGCAGTAGTCAGAACACCTCAGAGCCTATTCGGTTGCAGATTGCCAGTTGGGAAGACTTGTCGGGTTCGTTCAATTTTTTCTCCATCTACGACCTGCTGCTCCTGTTTTCGGCCTTCCAGAGCGTGTTGCTGATTATTGCCCTTGTTTCGTTGCAGAACTACAACCGGGAGGCCAACCGCTGGCTCATTCTGGCCCTGGCCTCGGCCGCCCTGCTGCTGCTCATTCGGGTGGTGAGCGCCTACCCCAACATAGCCCAGACCTACACGCACCTGCTGCTGGTGCCCGATTTTGTGATGCTGCTCTACGCGCCGATGTTCTATTTCTACATCCGTCGGCTGCTGTTTCGGCCACCCCGCCTGCCGCGCCGGTGGTGGCTGCATTTTGTACCGGCTGGTATTCAGCTGATTGTGTACCTGCCGTTTTTCTTCATGGAGCTGAAGCCATTGCAGCTACGGATTGTGAACCACGACCCAGCCCTGCAATGGGTGTTTCAGGGCGTAGGGGCTGTGGCCTGGGGTATCAATCTGGTGTACTGGATTGTGTGCTGGCGGGCCTTGCGCAGTTATGAGCGCCGGTTTACCACCGAGGCCTCGCACGACCAGAATTTACGGTACCTCAACACCGTGATGGCGATTCAGGCGGTTTGCCTGTTGCTCTGGTTTGTGGTGGGGCTGTTTATTGCGGCAGGAAGCTGGTTTCCGCTCGAACTGAGCCTGATCTGGCGGCAGAGCATCGACCTGATCTGGCTGGCGTTCTCCACCATTCCGTATTTTCTGGGCTACTTTGCCATTCAGCAACCCGAAATTTTCAAGATGCCCGCAGCCGGGTCTATTCCGTTGTTCGAAGCCCAACCCGAGCCCGAACCGACGGGGGGCATTCTCCCCGATCCGGTGGTGCAACGGCCGCTGACCCCGCCCATTATCCGGCAGGTACAGCCCGAAGCAGTCAAAATAGCGTTGGCGGCTCCGGCCGAAAACCTCCTGCCCTACCGCGAACAACTCGATGCGCTGATGGCGGAGAAGAAGCCGTACATCAACGCGGGGCTGACCCTCAACGAGCTGGCCGCCATGCTCCATATCTCTCCGCATTTGCTCTCGCGGGTAATCAACGAAAGCTACGGCAGGAACTTCTTCGACTTTGTGAACTCCCACCGCATTGAGGAGTTTAAACGCCGGTACGACGACGCCCAGAACCGCCACTACACCCTGCTCGGGTTGGCGTTCGATGTAGGCTTCAACTCCAAAACAGCGTTTAACCGGGCCTTCAAAAAAATCACCAACCAAACCCCGCGCGACTACTTTCAGGAGCCGCGTCTGGAGGAATAAAATAGAACTAAGCCAAGACACCGAGTCGGCCAATACGTACCATTTTATAAAGTGGACCACCAAATACGACCAATTTCACCTGATAGTCAATTAGTTATACAGTAGATATAAAAAACAGAAAATAGCACCTATACAGGGCAAAGTGGAACGACAGACGTACGGGACTTTATCACTTTTGTGAGAAAATGTATTAATCCACAGGATTCGACATAAGCACCTAATTACCAGTCTATTTACTCCAACTAATTTATGAAAGCGTTTTACAAGACGTTTGGCCCGCCAGCCGTGGGTTGGCAGGCACGCCTATCGGTTCTCCGAACTGGGCTCGGCGTGTTTGGCTTCGTACTGGCACTACTGTTCTCGGTACAAACGGCCTTTGGCCAGGGAGCAACCATCAGCGGTACGGTTAAAGAAGCCGACGGCACCACCCTTCCCGGTGTTACGGTACAAGTGAAAGGCTCTACAAGGGGCACCAATACCGACATCGACGGGCGGTATCAGCTCACCAACGTACAGCCCGGTGCTACGCTCGTGTTTAGCTTCATCGGAAAAACCCCGCAGGAAGCCGTTGTCGGCAATCAATCGGTTATCGACGTTACCCTGGCCGACGACTCCAAGTCATTGCAGGAAGTTGTGGTGGTCGGGTACGGCACCCAGCGCCGGAAAGACCTGACCGGCTCAATCGCGTCGATTTCGGCGGATGAGTTTCAGAAAGGAAACATTGTGAACCCCGAGCAACTGGTGGCCGGTAAGCTGGCCGGGGTGCAAATTACGCCCCCCTCGGGTCAGCCGGGCGGAGGCAGCACCATTCGGATTCGGGGGGGCTCGTCGCTCAACGCCAGCAATGACCCGCTCGTGGTTATCGACGGTGTTCCGCTCGACAACCGCGAAATCACGGGGGCCTCAAACGCCCTGAGCCTTATCAACCCGAACGATATTGAAACATTTACGGTGTTGAAAGACGCTTCGGCCGCAGCTATTTACGGCTCACGGGCCGCCAACGGCGTTATCCTGATTACGACCAAAAAAGGCCGCACCGGCGACCAAACGCGTATCAGCTTCAGCACGCTCGGTTCGGTATCGGTCAACGGTAAGCAACTCTCAACGCTCAATGCAACCCAGTTCCGGGAATTGATTAACCGCATCGGCAACGAAGATCAGAAAGCCTTACTCAATGTGGGCACCACGCCCGAAACAAGCACCAACTGGCAGGATCAGATTTTCCGGCCTGCTTTCAGCACCGACAATAACCTGAGCATCACCGGCTCCACTAAGTCGATGCCGTACCGTGCGTCGGTAGGGTACATTTCGCAAAACGGTACCCTCAAAACATCAAATTTTCAGCGGGTTTCTGGCTCGCTGGGTCTGAGCCCGCGCTTCTTCAACAACACACTCCGGGTTGACATCAACCTGAAGGGCTCGATCATTAACAACCGCTTTGCCGACGTGGGCGCTATTGGCGCGGCCGTGGCATTCGACCCCACCAAGCCCGTTTACAGCGGTAACGAAAACTTCGGCGGTTTCTACGAATGGCTGACGCCCACGGGTATTCCGAACCCACAGGCTACCCGCAACCCACTCGGTATGCTCTACAACCGCGACGACCGCACCGAGATTGCCCGGAGCATTGGTAACGTGCAGTTCGACTATCAGTTGCCGTTTGTGCAGGGGCTACGCGCTAACCTGAACCTCGGCTACGATATTTCGAAGTCGGAAGGTCTGAATTTCACCCCGGCCTACGCCGGTGCACAGTTTGTGCAGGGCGGCAACGGGGGCCAATCGCAGAAGTCGACCGGCTCACGGAACAACAAAACGCTGGAGTTCTACCTCAACTACGTGAAGCAACTGAACCCGAGCAACCGTATTGACGCTACGGCGGGTTATTCGTACCAGGACTTCATCCGCGATGTGCCAAGCTACCCCAACCTGCGGGCCAATGGTCGCGATACGATTGCGGCTGCCGGTATTCCATTCCGCACCCAATACACGCTGCTGGCGTTTTTTGGCCGGATCAACTACTCGCTCAAAGACCGCTACGTACTTACAGCCACCGTGCGTCGGGATGCCACCTCGCGTTTCGGCCCCGACAGCCGCTGGGGTACCTTCCCCTCGCTGGGCTTCTCGTGGAGCATTAAAGACGAGCCGTTCCTGAAATCAGCCAATGCCCTGTCGGCCTTGAAGCTGCGACTGGGTTACGGGGTTACGGGTCAGCAAGACCTCACCGGGCTGGCCTCCGACTATGCCTACCTGCCGCGCTACACCATCAGCGACCCCACAGCGCAGTACCAGTTTGGCAACACCTTTATCCGCACCCTGCGGGCTGAAGGCTACGACGCCAACCTGAAGTGGGAACAAACCGAGGCTATCAACGCGGCCGTTGATGTGGCTTTCTTCGACGGTCGTTTGGGCGGTAGCCTGGATGTGTACCAGAAAAACACCCGCGACCTGCTGGCCGTGATTCCGGTACCCGCGGGCACCAACCTCACCAATCAGGTGCTGACCAACGTGGGTAGCCTCCGCAACCGGGGTATCGAACTGGCTATCAACACCAACCCGATCCGGCGCGATGGCATGAACCTCGACGTGAATTTCAACGTGACCTACAACGAGAACAAAATCACGAATCTGACCCGCGTGCCCGTTCCCAACGATCCGGGCGTGCAGGTAGGGGGTATCTCAGGCGGTACGGGCAACTTCATTCAAATTCAGACGGTAGGTTACCCCATCAATACCTTCTACGTGCTGCGTCAGGTATACAATCAGAGCGGTTTGCCGGTTGAAGGCGTGTACGAAGACCGCAACGGCGACGGACAGATCACGGTGGATGACCGGGTGCGGTATCAGGCCTCGAACCCCAACTGGCTCATGGGCTTTACCACCCAGTTTACCTACGGCCGGTTCAACGCCGGGCTCGTGCTGCGCGGCACGGTGGGCAACTATGTGTACAACAACACCCGCTCGAACGGCAGTGCGTACAACAACTTTGTCAACGCCCTCGGCTTCCTGTCGAATGGTCTCGACAATGTGCTCACCACCAATTTTACCCGTAGCCAGTACTTCTCGGATTACTACGTGGAAAATGCCTCGTTTGTGCGGCTCGACAACCTGAATCTGGGGTACAACTTCGGCAGTATCTGGGGTAAGGGCGATCGTAAGGCCAACCTGCGGGGTACGCTCACGGCACAGAACCTGTTCGTTATCACGAAGTACTCAGGGCTCGACCCCGAAATTGATAACGGCCGCGACAACAACTTCTATCCACGCCCCCGGATTGTTTCGGCGGGTCTGAACCTCGACTTTTAAACAAGCCTCACCCCTGCCCCTCTCGGCCACGGCAAACTGCTTTCTGCAGAGAGGGACAGAGGGCGAGGTAGCTCAAACTCATGAAACCAATACATAAAATAGCCACTCTCTTCGCGCTCACCACCGCCCTGACGGTGTCGTCGTGCGTGAATGATCTGGACCGGGAACCCAAATTTGATGTGACCTCGGCGTCGGTTTACGCCGATCCGGCCAACTACAAAGCCGTACTGGCCAAGCTCTACGCCGTTATGTCGGTGAGCGGGCAGCAGGGGCCGTCGGGCAAACCCGATATTTCGGGTATCGACGAGGGAACCTCCAACTACATGCGTTTGCTGTGGAAACTCCAGGAGCTACCCACCGACGAAGCCGTGATTGGCTGGAATGACCAGACTATTCAGGATTTCCACGCTATGCGCTGGACTTCTTCGGACGGTTTTGTAACGGCCATGTACAACCGGATTTTTTATCTGGTAGCCGCCTGCAACGAGTTTATCCGCGAAACCGGCGACGACCGGCTGGCCACGCGCAACATCACGGGCGATGCCGCCACCAATGCCCGCACCTACCGGGCCGAAGCCCGTTTTCTGCGCGCTCTGGCGTACTACCACGCCATTGATATGTTTGGCAACGTACCGTTTGTGACCGAAGCCGACGCACCGGGCTCGTTTTTGCCCCGGCAGGCCACCCGGCAGGAGTTGTTCAACTACGTGGAGTCGGAACTGAAGGCCCTCGAAACCGAACTGAGCGCCCCCCGGCAAGCAGAATATGGCCGCGCCGATCAGGCGGCCGTCTGGACGTTGCTCGCTAAACTGTACCTCAACGCTCAGGTTTATACCGGCACCGCCCGTTGGAACGACGTGATTACGTACACCAGCAAGGTAATTGGGGCTAATGCCTACACCCTGGAGTCGACCTACGGCAACCTGTTTCTGGCCGACAACAACACCTCACGCGAAACCATTCTGCCGGTTACGTTCGATGGCCTGAACACCAAGACCTACGGCGGTATGACGTTCCTGATTCATGCCTCTATTGGTGGCTCTATGCCTGTGCGCGAGTTTGGGGTAAACAGTGGCTGGGCCGGGTTGCGCACCACGAGCGCCCTGGTAGGTCAGTTCACCGACCCGTCGGGCCGAACCGACAAGCGGGCCATGTTCTACAGTCAGGGGCAAACCCTCGAAATTGCCGACATCACCCGGTTTACCGATGGCTACGCCGTCACGAAGTACAAAAACGTAACCCGGGCTGGTCAGGCGGGGAAAGACCCGGCGGGCGATTTTGTCGACACCGATTTCCCACTCTTCCGGCTGGCCGATGTGTACCTGATGTACGCCGAAGCGGTGGTTCGGGGCGGTACGGGTGGCAGTGCCGCCAACGCGCTCAACTACGTTAACCTGCTGCGGCAACGGGCCTACGGTGGCACTACGGGTAACATCATCACTGCCCAGCTCACTACCGACTTTATTCTGGCCGAGCGGGCCCGCGAACTGTACTGGGAAGGCACCCGCCGGACCGATCTGATCCGGTTCAACCGCTTTACCGAAGGCACGTATCTGTGGCCCTGGAAAGGCGGAATTGCCCCCGGCCGGGCCGTAGAAGCGTTCCGCACGCTCTACCCGATTCCGGCAACGGATCTGGTGGCCAACCCGAATCTGAAGCAAAACACAGGCTATTAAGACGTTTATGGTTTTGGGTGTCTGGTAGATGGTTTAGTACCGCCCAGCGACTGCTAACTAACGCACAAACACCCAAAACCACTTATCATTCAACTAATTATGCAACGCATCACTCTATACAGTGTGTTCTCCCTGCTGGCTCTTTGCCTGCTGTGGGGTTGTGAAAACGAGGGCGATCGGCTGGTTATGCAGGAACCGGGGACAGTTGCCCTCACGCCCAGTGCCTCAACCGTAACGCTCACCAGCTCAGGTTCGGCATCGAACGCGCTCACCCTCAACTGGACACCCGTTAACTACGGGGTGGCTGTACCGGTCAACTACACCGTTCAGTTCGACAAAAAAGGCAACGAATTCAAAGCCCCTATCGAAGTAACGGCCGGTCAATCGACCACGTTGGCGCTGTCGAACCCCGACCTCAACCACACCCTGCTGCGGCTTGGCGTATCGCCCGGTATGAGCGGGCAAATTGAGATGCGGGTTCGGTCGGCCATTAACCGCCCCAACGACCAACCGGGTCAGCTGACCTACTCAGCCCCCGTAACGCTCACGGGCACGCCTTACCTTGTCATTGTCAACTACCCGTCGTTGTACGTACCGGGTGGATACCAGGGCTGGGCACCCGATGTTGCCCCCAAGATTTCGTCGGTGAAAAGCGATGGCAGCTACGAAGGCTACATCTATTTCCCGGCCGCATCGGAATTCAAAATTACCTCGGCCCCCAACTGGAACAGCACCAACTACGGTATTGGAACCGCCCCCGACAAAATATCGTCAACGGGCGACAACCTTAAACTCGCTGCGGGTGGGTATTATCTGTTCCGGGTCAATACGGGCACACTTACCTGGAGTGCTACGCCAACAACATGGGGGGTTATCGGCGCGGCTACGCCTAAAGGCTGGGATGCCAGCACGCCCATGACCTACGACGCTAAGTCGGGCACCTGGAAAGCCGAACTGAGCCTGAAGCAGGACGAACTGAAATTCCGCGCCAACGATGCCTGGACCCTCAACTTCGGCGATAACGGCGCCGATGGCTTCCTGGAGTACGACGGACAGAACATCAAAGTGCCCTCAGCTGACACCTACACCATTGAACTTGACCTTCGGATGCCGGGCTACTATGCCTACAAGCTGACGAAGAAATAAGAGGCCGTTTGGGTATCACTTTGAGCTGAAACGTGCAGCCAACGTGATTCACTGAAATGGCTTACAAGAGCCCGCGTTCGGGCAGACAGCTATCGTAAAGTAGGGTTTTGGATCGATGCAGGGGTTACATCGGTTCAAAACCCTTTTTTGCGTTTATTTGGGTAAACGGAGCTCCCGAACCTCCACGTTCTCGCTCAATCACTCGATTTGTTATGTCCTTTGCTCAACGCGCTATTTCCTTTTACGAACGTCTCTCTGAGCCAACCAACCTACCACCCGGCGTATCGGCCCTGAACCCCCACCGCACCCCCGAGGTGCAGCGCATCGGCCGGGAGTTTTACGGAAAGTTCTTCAACGACGAGCACCCCCGTGTGTATGTATTGGGAATCAATCCGGGCCGGTTTGGAGCAGGTGTTACGGGCATTTCGTTTACCACACCCCAGAATCTGCAACGCTACTGCGGTATCGACAACAACCTGCCCCCGACGTCAGAGCTGTCGAGCCGCTTCATTTATCAGATTGTGGAGGCCTTTGGCGGAGCGTCTTCGTTTTACAGTCACTTTTTTCTGTCGGCCCTATACCCACTCGCCCTGGTTAAAGACAACCGGAACGCCGGACCGGTCAACTACAATTTTTACGACGACCGCGCTACCACCGAAGCTCTTTGGCCCGCCATCACCGACTCTGTACGACAGCAGCTTCAGTTTGGTGCCCGGCGCGATGTAGTCATCTGTCTGGGCCGGAAAAACGAGCAGTTCTTAAAGCGGCTCAACGCCGAAAATAGCTTTTTCGAGCGGGTACTCACCCTCGATCATCCCCGGTATATTTTACAGTACAAATCAAAGGCCATAGATAGTTATATCAATCAGTATATCAGCACCTTAGGCGATCAAATTAAGTAGACATAAACGAACGAAACAGGGGTTATTTTTCGTTATAAAAACATGGAAGACACGAAGTACCCATTGGACATTTTGAGCAGCCCCATTCAGCCCGACGAGATTGAATGGCGTGTACAGCAACAGACCAAAACCGGCAAGCTGATTGTGGTCCCGTACATCACCAACCGCTGCGTGATGGAGCGCTTCGACCGGCAGTTCGGGTGGCATGGCTGGCAAAACGACATTACCGAAATTCAGGACGGGTTTCTGTGCCGAATTACGGTAACGCTGCCCGATGGGACGCGCCTGACCAAAACCGATGGCGCTAACCGAACCGATATTGAGCCAATCAAAGGTGGAATTTCGGATGCCATGAAACGTTGCGCCGTTCAGTTTGGCGTGGGCCGGAATCTGTACACCTACCCCCGTGTGTTCATCGAAACCCCCGATAAATATATTCCCGACTGGGCTACGCCCCAGCTCGACGCGCTCGTGAAAAAAATCAATGATGGCTCGTATAAGGGCGGAGAGTTTGTGACCCTTAAAGAGTCGTATCGCAAATAAACAGGCTTACGCCCAACAGGCGGCCATCCCGACCCTAAAGCACGGCTGAGGTCTGGATGGCCGCTTTTGTTATTTGTGTATCTTCCAACCCTCAAACTGCCTGCCCATGACCGAACCACTACCTATTCTGTGTTTGCTCTTTCTGAACATCTTTGTCTGCGAGTGGCTGAGTACCAAGCCCGGATTCCGACACCTGGGTACCGCCCTGCTGGTTATTATCCTGACCGCTATTGAAGCTAATGTCGGGCTCGTACCCACCACCGATACCCCACTTTACGACGCCATCTTCGGCTACGTCACGCCGTTTGCCCTGTTTGTCCTTCTGCTCAATGTCAACCTGCAGGATTTGCGCCGGGCGGGCCTGCCTATGTTGACCCTGTTTCTGATCGGGTCAGCCGGAACAATCGTAGGAGTCGTTGTCAGTATGTGGCTGTTTAATGGCCCCCAAAGCGTTGGTTCTCAGTTTTATGCTTTGGCGGGTATGTTTACCGGCACATACATTGGCGGAGCACTCAATTTCCATGCGGTGGCCCTGCATTACGGAGTTGCCAAGTCAGGCAATCTGTTCGTGGCTGCCACGGCCGCCGACAATATTCTGACGGCCGTCTGGATGGTAGCAACGCTGGCGATTCCGCAACTCATGCAACGCTTGCGGCCCGTAGACCGGCTGCAAACGGCTTCTTCGAGCGAATCGCTTTCAGCAACTGATCTGACCAACGATGCGGAAACAGTCAGCCCCCGCGATCTGGCCCTGCTCATTACGCTGGGTTTGGGAGCCATGTGGCTCGCGCAGTGGCTGGGCACGTTTGTCTCTTCATTACCGTTTGTTCTGATCCTGACCACCCTGGCCCTGGTACTGGCTCAGTTTCGGGCCGTGAACCGGCTACAGGGCGCGCGTGTACTGGGCCTGAGCGCTATTTACCTGTTTCTCGCCGTTATTGGCGCTTATTGCGACGTGGGCGCGCTCCTTCGCGACGGGCAATTGGCCGTGGTTCTGTTTGGCATGATTTGCACCCTCGTGCTTATTCACGCCCTGATCGTTTTTGGAATTGGCGCTTTGTTTCGGCAGGATTGGGATGTGCTGGGCATTGCTTCGCAAGCCAATATTGGCGGGGCAACCTCAGCCCTTGCTTTAGCACGCAGCCTCAACCGACCCGACTTGCAGCTTCCGGCTGTACTGGTTGGCTCGCTAGGCAACGCCATCGGCACGTACCTCGGTATTCTGGTAGCCGAGTGGCTCCGCTAACCGGCTATTAAGCAACAACTCACTCATCAGACAAAACAATGCCCGTAGAACTCGACTTTTTTTACTCCGCCGACCGCCAACAGTGGCGGCAATGGCTGGCCGACAACTACACAACCGCACCGGGTATCTGGTTCGTATTTTATAAAAAGAAAACCGGCCACCCCACGCTCACCTATGCCGAAGCGGTGGAAGAAGCTCTCTGTTTTGGCTGGATTGACAGCCTACCCCGCAAGATGGACGATAACCGGCATGCACTCAAGTTTTCGCCCCGCAAGCCTCGAAGTGTGTGGTCGCAACCCAATAAAGAGCGTATTGAGCGCCTGATGGACAATGGACAAATGACGGCCGCCGGGCTCGCCAAAATAGAACAGGCTAAACAGGATGGCTCCTGGGATGCCCTCACCGACAGCGATAACCTCCTTGTGCCCGACGAGCTGGAAACGGCCCTGTTGGCCAACTCCGTAGCGCGAGCTAATTTTTACGGGTTTCCGCCCGGTACCCGCAAAATTATCCTCGCCTGGATCGGTGGCGCCAAACGGCCTGAAACCCGAACAGCACGTATTACCCAAACCGTTCGGCAGGCCGCCGAGGGCAAACGAGCCTATCCGTGAGGCCGACGAAGTAGCTCTGGATTTGGTTTTCTGCACTTTACCTACGACCTTTGTGTTACACTTCCCAGCAAATGAGCGCCACTTCAGTGTGGCGTTTTTCATTCAAGAATTAATCTATTAAGTCGATATAGTTAGACTATTTATGCAGGCGGAACACGCGGCCTCCAGCGACACGGAATCGGTTGACCCCTCGTCAGCCTCGCTCCCATTTGATCTTAACGGTCTGACAATCACGGTACAGGGCCAAAACGCCGAGACTCAGGCCCAAGCGCTCCGCACAGCCTTTCCATCGGCCCGCATTGCTACCGACCTCCCCGAACCGCTGCTACGTCGGCGTAATCGGAAGGAAATAATCATCTACGCAACATCAGCACTGGCTTTGATGGTGGTAGGCCACATGCTGTTCAGCTATTTCACCTGGGAAAAGGTGACTGTGCTGGCCAGTTCGGTGGAGATCGGCCCCGAGATTTTTTACTTTCTGATGGCGGGCTTTGTGGCTCAGATGATCGACGGGGCCCTAGGTATGGCCTACGGGGTTACGGCCACTACGTTTCTGATGAGTGTGGGCATCAGCCCGCTACACGCCACGGCGAGCGTGCACAGCTCCGAAATTTTCACATCGGGGGTATCGGGGTATATGCACCTCAAGTTTGGCAACATCAACAGCAAGCTGTTCCGGGCAGTGCTGATTCCGGGCGTAATCGGGGCCGCGCTGGGGGCCTGGGTTATTTCGGAACTGACATCACTGGAAGAATACGCCAAAGTGCTGCAACCCATTATTTCGGTGTACACGGCCATTCTGGGCTTTCTGATCATCAAAAAAGCCCTGACCAAGCGGGTGAAGAAAAAGCCCGTGCGCAACATCGGGATTCTGGCCTGGTCGGGCGGTTTTCTGGACGCCATTGGCGGGGGCGGCTGGGGCCCCATTGTCAACTCGACACTGATTGCCAGCGGTCGGCACCCCCGGTACACGATTGGCTCCGTCAACCTGGCCGAGTTTTTTATCTCGTTTGCCTCATCGGTGGTGTTCGCCCTGTATGTAGGTTTAGCGCAGTATGGTTTGGTAATTATCGGCCTTATCCTGGGCGGGAGCATTGCCGCACCCATTGCCGCTCACCTCTCGCGCCGGTTGCCCGTGAAAACCATGATGGTGATGGTTGGCATCGTAGTCATTATCGTAAGTTTGCGGAAAATTATTATGTTTTTCTGACAGCCTAATTTAGGACAGGATTCACAGGATTACAGGGTTCTGATCGGCCAATGGGCAGATTTCCCCCCGATACCAATCCTGTGAACCATGGCTAAAACACTATGAAAAAACAGACCAAAGCGATTCGCACCCAAACGCGGAAAACGCAATACCGGGAACACTCAACGCCTTTGTTTCTGACGTCGAGTTTTACATTCGAGAGTGCCGAGCAGGGCAAAGCCTTGTTTGAGGAAACCGAAGAGGGTAATATTTACAGCCGGTTTTCGAACCCCAACGTCACCGAGTTTGTCGACAAAGTATGCATGCTCGAAGGGGCCGAAGAAGGCATTGCTACCGGTACGGGCATGGCGGCCGTGTTTGCCAGTATGGCCGCGTTGCTTAAATCAGGCGACCATATTGTGGCCTGCCGGGCCTTGTTTGGGTCGGCCCACCAGATTATCACCCAGATTCTGAGTAAGTGGGGCATTACCCACACCTACGTCGATGCCACGGCCACCGAGGCCGAGTGGGAAGCAGCCATCCAACCGAGTGCCGACAAGCCAGCCGCCAAAATGGTGTATCTGGAAACGCCCTCGAACCCCGGTCTTGAACTGGTCGATCTGGCGATGCTGGGCCGGCTGAAAGAAAAATACGGCTTCATTCTGAACGTCGACAACTGCTTTGCTACCCCACTCCTGCAAACCCCCATCGATTTCGGGGCTGATTTGTCGGTGCACTCGGCTACCAAGTTTATGGACGGTCAGGGTCGCGTACTGGGAGGCATCGTCGTTGGGCGGGCCGATCTGATGCAACAGATTCGGTTCTTTGCCCGGCATACCGGCCCGTCGATGTCACCGTTTAACGCCTGGATTTTGTCGAAAAGCCTCGAAACGCTCGACCTGCGGATGGAGCGGCATTGCCGCAACGCCCTCATTCTGGCCGAGGCCCTCGAAAAGCACCCCGACGTAGCCACGGTGAAATACCCATTCCTGCCCTCGCACCCGCAGTACGACTTGGCCAAGGCGCAGATGTCGGCCGGTGGAGCGGTGGTCACGATTGAGCTGGAAGGTGGTTTTGAGCGTGTACAGGCCTTTTATGATGCTCTCCAGATTCCAACGCTCTCGTCGAACCTCGGCGATGCACGGACCATTGTCACGAACCCCAACACCACGACTCACGCCAAACTGAAGCCCGACGAGAAGGCACTGCTGGGCATCACGCCGGGGCTGGTTCGGATTTCGGTAGGGCTCGAAGACATCGACGATCTCGTGGCCGACTTTGAACAGGCGGCCACGGTCAGCGCCGAGGCCCTCCGCCAAAGTGTGTAGGAACTCATTGGTGCTGAGTAGGTTTATCCTGTAAAAAAAGAGTTTTGTCCGTTTTTATTGATCTAAATCTCGCTCGTGCCTTTGTCCGGGATTATGTAGTTACCACGGTAATTTTCGGAGCTATTCAAACAACCTGAATTATGACGTTGCGCCTGGTCATATTCTTCGTTATGCTGGTCTATGTTGCCAACGCCCAAACCCCCGCCCGCCAACCGGTTCGGGTTGGGGTGGTCGGGCTGGTGCATACGCACGTACACGGGGTTTTTCATAAAGCCTACCGCGAGAAAGGCCAAACGGACATCCAGATTGTGGGCATTGCCGAGCCCGACCGCCAATTGGCTGAGCGCTATGCTAAGCAATACGGCTTCCCGATGAGTTTGGTTTACCCCACCATCGAGGCTATGCTCGACGCGACCAAACCCGAAGCCGTAACCGACTTTGGCAAGATCATCGACCACCTGAAAACCGTTCGGCTGGCGGCTCCGCGGGGTATTCATGTCATGGTTGAGAAACCCCTGGCGGTGAGCCTCGATCACGCCCGGCAGATGGCCGACCTGGCGCAGAAGCACAAGATTCAGTTGCTGACGAATTACGAAACTACCTGGTACGGCAGCAACCACCGGGCCTACGCCATGACCATCGGCGAGAAGGCCATTGGCGATGTTCGGAAGCTGGTCATTCACGACGGGCATCAGGGCCCTCAGGAAATTGGTTGTACACCCGAGTTTCTGACGTGGCTCACCGATCCGGTCGAGAACGGGGCCGGGGCTCTGTTCGATTTTGGTTGTTACGGGGCTAATCTGGCAACGTGGCTCATGCAGGGCCAACGACCCACGAGCGTAATGGCCGTGACCGCGCAAATCAAGCCCGATATTTACCCCAAGGTCGACGACGAGGCTACCATTATTGTGACGTACCCCAAGGCACAGGCTGTTATTCAGGCCTCGTGGAATTGGCCCTACGCCCGCAAAGACATGGAAGTGTACGGACAAACGGGCTCGATTATGGCCCTCGACGCCAAACGAATGCGGGTTCGGCTGAACGAACGCGAACCGGAACGGATACAGGAAGCGACCTCGGCCGATGCCCCCGCCCCCGATCCGTTTGCGTATCTGGCCCGAGTGGTACGCGGTGACGAAAAAGAGATCGACAACCTAACGTCACTGCCTAATAACCTGGTTGTAATGGAGATTCTGGAAGCCGCCCGTACCTCGGCGAAAACAGGAAAGACAATAAAGATTCGTTAGATTTTGTCATTACGGCAACACATGATAGCAGAACCCACATACACGCTCGAAAGCCTGTCGGCGCAACTCGCCGGTCTCTCCGAGATCGACGCCATGCGCAAACTGGCCGAGCTTTTTCCCGGTCAGGTGGTTTTCTCCACCAGCCTGGGTTATGAAGATCAGGTCATTACCGACCTGATTGTCCAGAATAATCTGCCCATCCGAATTTTCACCCTCGACACAGGCCGGATGTTCGGTGAAACCTACTCGGTCTGGAACAAAACCCTCAGCCGGTACGGGATTCCCATTGAAACCATGTACCCGAAGCAGGAAGCTGTGGAGGCCTTAATGACGGGCAAAGGGCCGTTTAGCATGTATGAGTCGGTCGAAAACCGTAAAGAGTGCTGCTTTATCCGAAAGGTAGAGCCCCTCAACCGCGCCCTGGCCGGTCAGAAAATCTGGATTACGGGCATTCGGGCCGAGCAGTCGGCCAACCGCACGAGCATGCCCCAACTGGAATGGGACGAAGCCCACGGACTTTTTAAGTTCCACCCGCTTATGGACTGGACCTTTGAGCAAGTGAAAGAGTATGTACGGGCCAACAATGTCCCCTACAACCCGCTTCACGACCGGGGCTTTGTGAGCATTGGCTGTCAGCCCTGCACCCGCGCCATTCAACCCGGCGAAGACTTCCGCGCCGGCCGCTGGTGGTGGGAAGACAACTCGAAAAAGGAATGTGGACTACATAGTAAATGAGTGAATGAGTGATTGAGTGAATTAGCGAATGACGCAAGCGCGACAGCCAACGATTCACTCATTCACTCATTCGCCAATTCACTCATTAAAAATGGATTACCTCGATCAACTTGAATCGGAAGCGATTCACATCATGCGCGAAGTAGCCGGGCAGTTTGAACGGCCCGCGCTCCTGTTTTCGGGCGGGAAAGACTCTATCACGCTGGTGCACCTGGCGCGCAAAGCGTTTCGGCCCGGCAAATTTCCGTTCCCGCTTGTACACATCGATACCGGTCATAACTTTCAGGAGGCCCTCGATTTCCGCGATTGGCTCGCCAACAGCCTCGGCGAACGCCTGATTGTGCGGTACGTAGAAGATACCATCCGCGAGAAAAACCTGAAGGAGCCCACCGGCCGCAATGCCAGCCGCAATGCGCTGCAAACGTTCACCCTGCTCGATACCATCGAAGAGTTTGAGTTTGACGCCTGTATTGGTGGAGCCCGGCGCGACGAAGAGAAAGCGCGCGCCAAAGAACGGGTGTTTTCGGTGCGCGACGAATTTGGCTCGTGGGACCCCAAACGGCAGCGACCCGAACTCTGGAACCTCTATAACGGCCGTATTCATAAAGGCGAAAACGTGCGGGTATTCCCGATTTCGAACTGGACCGAACTCGACGTCTGGAACTACATTCAACGCGAAAAAATTGCCTTGCCCAGCCTCTACTTTGCCCACGAACGCGAACTCCTCGTACGCGATGGCAAGCTGATGGCTACAGCGGGCGGAGTTATCAAGCCCGAGCCTGACGATCAGATTGTGACCCGGACGGTCCGGTTCCGCACTGTGGGTGATATTTCCTGCACGGCCGCTTCCGAATCGCAGGCCAACACGCTCGACGCGGTAATCGCCGAAATTCAGGCAACCCGTATCTCCGAGCGGGGCGAAACCCGCATGGACGACCAAATGTCGGAGGCCGCCATGGAAGACCGGAAAAAGGGAGGATATTTTTAATTGAGTGATTGAGTGATTGAGTGATGGAGTGATGGATTTAGGCCCCACTTGTTCGCTCAATCACTCATTCGCTCATTCACTCAATGAGCATGGACTTACTACGTTTTATAACCTGCGGTAGCGTGGATGATGGGAAAAGTACCCTCATCGGACGGCTGCTGTACGATTCCAAATCCATTCTGGTCGATCAGCTCGAAGCCATTGAGCGGGCCAGCAAAACCAAAAATCAGGGCGATGGCGGGGGTATCGACCTCGCCCTGCTGACCGATGGTCTGCGCTCAGAACGTGAGCAGGGCATCACCATCGACGTAGCGTACCGGTATTTCCAGACGCCGGTGCGCAAGTTTATCATTGTCGATGCGCCGGGGCATATTCAGTACACCCGCAACATGGTAACGGGCGCGTCGAACTGCCAATTGGCCATTGTGCTCATCGACGCCCGCAATGGTGTAGTGGAGCAAACCCGGCGTCACTCGCTCATTGCCAGCCTATTGGGCATTCCGCACATTGTGGTTGCTATCAACAAAATGGATCTGGTCGATTACGCCCAGGATGCATTTTCGGATATCTGCATCCAGTATGCCGAACTGGCTAAAAAGCTCAATGTCAGCCAGGTAAGCTTTATCCCGATGAGCGCGCTCAACGGCGACAACGTAGTCGACCGGTCGGCCAATATGCCGTGGTACGAGGGCCCTACCCTGCTCGAACACCTCGAAACAGTTGAACTGAGCAACGATACCAACTTGACGCTACCCCGTTTTCCGGTGCAGTACGTTATTCGGCCACAAACCACCGAACTGCACGATTACCGGGGCTATGCGGGCAAAATCAACAGTGGTGCGTTCCGCGTAGGCGATGCCGTAACGGTACTGCCGTCGGCTCAAACCTCAACCATCAGCCGCATTGAGTTCAACGAGCAGGACCTGACCGAAGCCGAAGCCGGACAGTCGGTGATCCTGCATCTGTTCGACGACATCGACATCAGCCGGGGTGACCTCATTGTTCGCAGCGATACCCAGCCGATTGTGGCCCAGAACGTAGAAGGGATGCTTTGCTGGATGGACACGAAAGAGCTTAAAGTGGGTAGCAAGTACGTGTTGCAGGTAGGCACGGCCCGCACCCGCTGCTCGATCCGCGAGATTCCGTACCGGCTCAACATTGAGACGTACGAACATGTCGAAGAGGTAGAAAGCCTTAAGCTGAACGACCTCGCCAAAGTGGTTTTACGAACCGCTCAGCCGGTAGCATTCGATACCTACGCCCTGAACCGGACCAACGGCGGGGCTATTCTGATCGACGAGACCAGCAACGTAACCGTCGGGGCCGTCATGCTCGAAGGAGAAACCTAAAAGCTCAGGGCTAATCCGTAGCGAATACGCGCATTTTGTGTTGTTCTCTCCTGGGGCAATGCGAAATGCGCGTATTTAGTTTTTAGGGATCAGTGCAAGATTTATGGAACTCTATCGTTTGTCTGTTTCCAGTCAACGCACCGAGTTACAGTGGTGAAGTATTTATATATTTGTTAGTTGTGACATATCACCGCCCCTAAATTGTTTGAGATGATAAGAGCTCAGGTTTTTATTGATAAGGACAGAATCGGTGAGGCAAATTTGAATGTTATAGACGAATATATGGGAGTATTGGGTGGTAGCATGACTGCCTCTCCAGAATACAAGAAATACCGAATGCGTGTTCAAGCGATAACTATATCTAAAGGCGGAGCTAATAGTGAAGTTTTTCCATTTAGTATTGTTATTGAAAATGGCGTAGTTCTGCAATCTATTGGAGGGGTCACATTAATTGACTCACCTCAGTTTGGCGAGTTCTACGTTGAAATTGCAGGTGTTGACCTTTTGAACCTTTAGCATCGAGTGAACTGGAAGACGCAGGAACTATCAGTTACGCAGAACCATGCCTCGCTAGAAATCATTGGTGTGACTGACCGAATGCACCCCACAAAATGTAAGCAGACGAATCACGGAACAGCCGCACTGCGGCAGGCACTTAACTGCCGTTAGGCAAAATACTATCTCGACAATTTGCTTTTAACCCATGAAAATTGAAAAACTCAAAATAGATCAAATTCAAGAGCTTTGTAGGGCGAACAAGGTAAAATCGTTGTTTGCTTTTGGCTCTGTGACCAGAGATGATTTTAACGAGGACTCTGACATTGATTTGGTCGTCGACATTGACGAGAAAGACCCATTTAGGTATACGGACTTGTATTTCAATTTAAAATCAAAATTAGAAGCCATTTTTAATAGACAAGTTGATCTACTGGAAGAAAGAGCTATAAAGAACAGGATCTTCAGACATGAACTTGACAACACTAAAGTGAAAATTTATGGATACTAAAATTCAGGTATGGCTTTTAGATATACATGCTTGCATTGACGAAATATTCGAATTTTTAGGCGATCGCAGAGATTTTATGGAGTACAAAAGCGATCTAAAAACAAAGAAAGCTGTCGAAAGAAACATCGAAATTATTGGTGAAGCAATGAGCCGAATTTTGAAACTCGATAGCAACTTCCCAATTGATAATGCGAAAAAGATAATCGGAACGCGTAACCGTATTATTCATGCGTATGACAACATTTCAGATGAAATAATCTGGACAATAGTTATACGAGATCTACCACTCCTGAAAAAACAAATCGAGGACCTAAATGCAGGACTTTGATACACTAATCCTAACAGCTCATTATCACCAATTGCCACAATACGCAAGCCATCCTAACCCCGCAAACCCATAATTTCACCCCCTTTAGCGAACTATTCCACACCAGAAATCCTTACTTTTGCATCTACACTTCTTCTTCAAAAAGCCGGACCGACCTCCGGCCTTTGTTTTTATTAGATAGTATATTTACTCTATAGAGAATTACTATTATGTCAATTGCCTTTTCGGACAACGTCAGTGCAGCCGCTCAACGCGACATTCTTGACCTCCAGAAGAAGATCAGTACCTTTTACAGCGGTCAGATGACCGACGAGCAGTTCCGTAAGTTCCGACTGGCTCGGGGCGTGTATGGACAACGGCAGCCCGGTGTGCAAATGATCCGCATTAAGCTCCCGTACGGACGCATCACGGCCGATCAGTTGATCCGCATCGCCGATGTTTCAGACCGGTACGCGACGGGCAACCTCCACGCTACTACCCGGCAGGATATTCAGTTGCACTTTGTCAAATTGGCGGACTCACCCCTGCTTTGGGCCGAACTCGAAGACGCAGGCATCACCCTGAAAGAAGCTTGCGGTAATACCGTACGGAACGTAACGGGATCGGCCCGCGCCGGTGTCGACCCTGAGGAGCCGTTCGATATTTCGCCCTACGCACAGGCTATTTTTGAGTACTTCCTCCGCAACCCGATTTGCCAGGAGATGGGCCGTAAATTCAAGATTTCGGTTTCGTCGTCGGAGAAAGATTCGGCCTATGGCTACATGCACGATATTGGCCTGATTGCGCGCGTACAAAATGGAGAGCGGGGCTTCAAAGTCCTGCTCGGTGGTGGCTTGGGGGCGCAGCCTTTCGCGGCCCAAACCGTTACCGAATTTATCGAAGAAGACCGCGCCATCCCGTTCATCGAAGCGGTTATCCGGGTATTCGACCGGTACGGCGAACGCACCAAGCGGCACAAGGCCCGGATGAAGTACCTGCTCAACGACATTGGTCTCGACGAGTTTCGGAACCGCATTGCCGAAGAGTGGCCCGCTCTCAAAAACAAAACGCTGGCGGTAGATACCACGGCCCCATCGAGCAGCGACCAGTACGCACCCCGCCCCGAGGTTTCGGGGTATCAGCTCGAAACCGAAGACACCCAACTGAAGCACTGGTTCCGTACCAACGTGTTTGAGCAGAAACAGGTCGGCTGGTACGGCGTGCAACTGCGCGTACAGGTAGGCGATATGTCGTCGGATACAGCACGGGCCTTAGCCGAATTGGTCAAAACCTACGCGGCCGACGATATTCGGGTGACCGTTAATCAGGGGTATCTGCTCCGGTTTGTGCGCCCCGAAGACCTACCAGCACTGTACGCCGGACTCGACGCCCTCGGGCTGGCAACACCCGGCTTTGATACTACGGCCGACATCACCACCTGCCCCGGTACCGATACCTGTAATCTGGCAATTTCGAGCAGCTACGGCATCACGCGGGCCCTCGAAACGATGATGCACGCCGAGTTTCCCGACATTATTTACAACAACGATATTAAGATCAAAATCAGCGGGTGCATGAACGGCTGCGGGCAGCACTCGGTGGCAAATATTGGTTTTCACGGCTCATCGGTGAAAAACGGCGCGGCCGTTATGCCCGCTTTGCAGGTGTTGCTCGGCGGTGGATTCAACGGAGCGGGCGAAGGCCAAATTGGCGATAAAGTCGTGAAGATTCCGACCAAACGCGGCCCCGACGCCCTGCGGCTTCTGTTGCAGGACTACGAGGCTAACAGCTTCGAGGGTGAGTACTTCAACGATTACTACGGACGGCAGGGTAAAAGTTATTTCTACGCCCTGCTCAAACCCCTGGCCGATCTGAAACTGGTTACAGCCAACGATTTCATCGACTGGGATCATACCGAACAATTCACCACCGAAGTAGGTGTGGGTGAGTGTGCCGGTGTGATGATCGACCTGGTAGCTACCACCCTGGAAGAAGCCGCTGAAAAGCTGACATGGGCCCATGAGGCACAAGCCGGAAACCGCCCGGCCGATGCTATCTATCATGCATACAACGTGTTTATCACGGGGGCCAAAGCCGCCCTGATGAGCCGCGACGTAAACACGAATACCCAACACGGTATTGTGGCCGACTTTGACCGGACGTTTGTTGGCGAAGACGGTTTCCACACGCTCGAAGGCGAGTTCAAAGCGTTGGTTTTCAGTATTAATAAGCAGGAACCCTCCGAAGCATTTGCCGCCGATTTTATTGCCAAAGCTGAACAATTCCGGGAGGCTGTGTTAGCGTATCGCGAGCGTCAGATTGCCCTCGAAGGCATGCCGCAGTTGCAGGAGCTGGTACAGGCGCAGGATAGTTAATTCGCTCATGATGAAATTGACACTCGTAGGCGCTGGACCCGGCGACCCCGAACTGATTACATTAAAAGCCGTGCGGGCTTTGCAGGAAGCCGATGTCGTGATGTACGATGCACTGGTAGCCCCCGAACTGCTCGATTATTGCCGCCCCGATGCCCTTCAGGTGTACGTGGGTAAGCGCAAGGGGGCTTACTCGTGTATGCAGGAAGACATCAACCCGCTTATCGTGCATTATGCCCAGCGATACGGTCATGTGGTTCGGCTCAAAGGGGGCGACCCGTTTGTGTTCGGGCGCGGCTACGAAGAAGCGCAGTTTGCCCGGCAACACGGGCTGGAGGTGGCGTTGGTGCCCGGAATTTCGAGTAGCTACGCCGTGCCCTCGTCGGCAGGAGTACCGCTCACAAGCCGGGGTGTATCTGAAAGCTTTTGGGTCGTAACGGGGACTACGAAGGATGGTCAACTTTCGCGCGATCTGCACCTGGCAGCTCAGTCATCGGCTACGGTTGTTGTGCTGATGGGTATGCATCAGCTCCCCAAAATCACCGAACTGTTTACGAGCGTTGGCAAAAGCGATTTGCCCGTAGCCATTATCCAGAACGGCACTACCGCCGACGAGCGGGTTGTACTGGGGCGGGTTTCGACCATTCGCGAGCGGGTCGAAGCGGCCGGTGTTGGTAATCCTGCCGTTATTGTGCTGGGCGAGGTAGCCGGGCTTCCGCTCGCCGACTGGCAAAACCGAATCGAGACGCTGAGCGTACCGGGTGATCAGCCCGCGTAGAAGAACTTCTAACTCTCCATACAATAACGTGAGTTATGGATAATGCGCACTGTACAACCCCTGTCATACAAGTAGTTGCTGACGCAAGGGCCTTCGACAGGCTCAGGCTGACTGGGGGCTCTCAAGACGAATGTCAGCCTGAGCTTGTCGAAGGCCCTTGCGTCAGCCATTATGCATAATTCACGTTAAAATAAAGCCCTGTAGCACGCTGCTACAGGGCTTCTTCTATTCTAGACCCTTTCAGGACATTCGGACGTTAGACTTACTACCTTTATAGAGGGAGGTCTAACGTCTAGTGTCCAACATCTAATGTCCAGTACTGAGCTACACCCTGATAGGTTAATAAAAAATCTTGTTCAGGTAATTGATCATTTTGTCGAGCGCGGGCGGGGCGTCTTTAGCGAAACTGATACCCAGAAACTGATTCGAGCCTGAGTCCAGAAATGCGTGTGGGCGTCCTTCGTGCACCCAATACTCCAGATTGGTATGGCCTGCTTCCTTCAGTTTACCCATAAACGCTTCAATCGAGGCCGGGGTAGTCAGGTTATCGTTCGAACCCACCGTAAACAGCATGGGCGGTAATTTGCGCTCACTCGCTTTCGGAATCAGGTACAGGGGCGACACCTGCTTGTACAACGCCGGTTGGGCGCTGGCATCGACGCCCTCGCCAAACATACCTCTGGCTTTAGCCTTGGCCATGGCCCAGAACATATTCCCCTCTTTTTCGAAACCTCCCAGGGCGCTGCCGTACAGATCGAACGCGCCGTAGCTGATTAGGGCGGCCTGTACGGCCAATCCGTTGGCTTTGGCTACCTGCTCGGCTGTTTTGCCTTTGGGCAGGTACGTCGGTCGGAAACCGAGCGTTGACCCCGCAAACCCGTCGGATTCGAGATTATGGCCCTGCATCACAACCATGGTTGCCAAATGCCCCCCGGCGCTATCGCCCGTTACAATCAGTTGACCCGGATTGCCTTTATACTGCCCGATGTTGTCTTTCACCCACAGAACCGCCCCAAACACATCCTCCACAATCTCGTTCATCTTTACGGTATTGCTCCCATCAGGCAGCAACCGGTAGTTCACATTACACACCACGTATTCCGAATGGCTCGCCAGGTAGGCCGCAGCTTCGTTCATGATGCTTTTGTTGTTAATGAGCCAGCCCCCGCCATGAATCATTACAATGACCGGGTAGCTTTTCTTACCCGTGTTGGGGGTGTAGATGTCCATGGTCAGGTCGAAACCTTTGGGCGAGGCCCATACCACGTCGCTCGCTTTGGTGAAGCGTTCCTGAACACTAACTTGCTGGCTGGGTTTTGTCTCCACCGGTCCCCCACCGTCCACCGATAGCAACGAAGCGGCCATGAGGGAGCAAAGAAGTAATTTCATGTATCTGACAAATAAAGAGTTATAGATGCGGAGTTGCCCCAGTAAACTTATGGAAGGCACCGGGCAAACCCTTTACGTCAAAAGTACGTAAAGATTCGCGTAAACCAGAACGATTACCCATTCATGAAAATTGGTATTGCTCAACTTAGCCCGCTCCGGGGCGATGTAGCCTACAACCTACAGGTTCATCAAAGCCTGACCGAGCAGGCCGTAGCGGCTGGCGTTTCGGCCCTATTTTTCCCCGAATTGTCGCTCACAGGCTACGAACCCGAATTGGCTCATTTGCTGGCTACCTCGCCCCAGGACTCCCTGTTTGACCCATTACAAACCCTTAGCGACCGGGGTCAAATAACGCTTGGCGTGGGTATGCCGCTCCGAACCGGGGCAGGCGTTCAGATTGGCATGATTTTACTCAGTCCGGGCGAGCCGAGGCAGGTTTACGCCAAACAGTACCTTCACCCCGACGAGTACCCTTACTTCGTGGCCGGTACCGAGCCGGGTTTACTCAACGTACAGGGCACCAACATTGCCTTAGCCATTTGCTACGAACTATCAATTCCGGGGCACCCACAACGTGCTTATCAGGACGGAGCCAACTTGTACGTGGCCAGCGTAGCCAAATCGGCTGAAGGCGCTGAAAAGGCCGCGATGGCCCTCTCGGCCATTGCCAATGCCTACGCCATGCCCGTGCTGATGGCCAACAGCGTAGGCCCCTGCGACAATTTCGTAGCCGCCGGGCAATCGGGCGTATGGAATGCGGAGGGCACGCTGTTGGCCCAACTGGATACCACCACCGAGGGGATTTTGATCTACGATACCCAGAGTGAGACCGCCTACGCAAACAAAAACCCCTGAAGACGATGAGTCCTCAGGGGCCATACAGAGTGAGTCGGGATGCATTATCCCTGCACGAACGAGATTACAGCCTCTGCTGTCATTTTCTGTTGCTCACCCGTCAGCATATTTTTCACGGCCAGTTGACCGGTCTGCACTTCTTCTGACCCAATCAGGACCACGTACGGAATCCGTTTGGCGTTGGCATAATCGAGCATCTTCTTCACCTTAGCCAAATCCGGGTACATTTCGGCAGATACCCCAGCCCGACGAAGCGCATTGAGCAGCGGCAACGCCACCGAACGGCCCTCGGCATCGAAAGGCACGAGTAATACGGTTGTGCCCTGTCCGGCATCGGCAGGAAAGAGGCTTAGCTCTTCCATCACGTCGTAGATCCGGTCGACACCGAACGAAATGCCCACGCCCGACAGCCGCTCCGAGGTACCGAACGCACTCGTGAGGTTATCATAACGCCCTCCCCCACTGATGCTACCAATGCTAACCCCCAGTGCCTTTACTTCAAAAATGGCCCCGGTATAGTATGACAACCCACGCGCCAAGGTCACGTCGAGTTCGATTTGCGGATTTTCCAGACCATACTGCGCTACCAACCGAAGGGTCTCTTCGAGTTCGGCAATACCTTTCTGAGCCGTTTCGGACTGGGTGAGCCAGCTTTTGAGCTTATTCAGCACTTCTTCGGTGGTGCCCTGCATGGTAAACATGGGCAGCAAGGCCGTTATGGCACTTTCGGCAAAGCCCCGGTCGCGGAGCTCGTCGAGTACTTTTTCCTGCCCAATTTTATCCAGCTTGTCGATGGCTACGGCCAGGGCACCTTCCATACCCGGTGCGCCAATGGCCTCGGCAATACCGGTCAGAATCTTGCGGTTGTTTACTTTCAGGGCGAAGTTCTGAATACCGAGGTTTCGCATCACCTCATGCACCATCAGCACAATTTCGGCCTCACAGAGCAACGAGTCGGTACCCACCACATCGGCATCGCACTGGTAAAACTCCCGGTAGCGGCCTTTCTGCGGGCGGTCGGCGCGCCATACGGGCTGCATCTGATACCGCTTGAAGGGCAGTGCCAGCGCGTGACGGTTCATCACCACGTAGCGAGCAAAAGGTACCGTAAGATCATACCGAAGCCCTTTTTCGGCTATTTTAGGCAGCACGGCTTTGGAGCCGGTTGCGAGTACTTCGGGCGCAATCGAGGCCGCAAAATCGCCCGAATTCAGAATTTTAAACAACAGTTGGTCGCCCTCGTCGCCGTACTTCCCTGTCAGCGTCGACAGGTTTTCCATAGCGGGGGTTTCGAGCGGCAAAAAACCGAATCGCTTGAACGTAGCCCGGATGGTATCGAATATAAACAGCCGTTTGCTCATCTGCTCCGGCCCAAAGTCGCGTGTTCCTTTGACAAGTGATGGTTTCATGCCGCAAAGGTACAACAGGATTCTTACCTACCTTGGCCAGAGAAGGCTTCAAACGCCAACAGGACTCAACTTCGTTTGCACTCCCGAAGGGCCTACCTTCCTCATAACCAAACAAAATCCCCCGGAGGCTGTCATGCTATCTAAAAAATGCTTACTTTTGCGCTCTATTTTCAGAAACTGACAAAATATAATTTATACGCGATCATGGCAGTAACGGAATTAAAGCGTAAGGACCGCAAGAACAAGGCCCGCGCTAACAACAAGGTGGCAAAGATCAAAGAATTGCTGCGTCGGCCCGAAATCCGCAACGTGGACGTAGAGGCTATCAAGGCTTCATTTGCTGAGAAGAAAGCTGCGTAAGCCCTTCTTAATCAATACGAGCACAAAAAAGACGACCTCAATGGGGTCGTCTTTTTTGTGCTTGTGCTACAACGGGGACTGGTTCAAACAGATGTCTACGCACCTGACGGACTCTTACGCTTAGGGCGAAGCGAACGGGCCTTTTTCTTGATTTCCCGGCGTACAATCCGGCGGGTGTCCATCATGACCCGGAACCGGATAGCCTGCCCCAGCAAACATAAGCCGCCGTTGATCAGGATGAGGCTGTACGTCCCCAGCAATACCCATTGTCCCGTAGGCTGCCCCGAGTGTTTGAGATGAGCTGCTTCACTAAAAATACACAAGCCAGCCCCGATCAAGAGTAAGCTCACCACCGATAGCAACAGCCATTTGGTGCGCGTACTCATTCGCTTTATCACTCGCTTGCCGGGCGGTTTTACGGGGCCACTGATTGTCATTGCCTATTTATGTTAAAGGAATGTATAATGAACAGTGCACAATGGATAATGGCTCGTCCTATTGATTATCAATCGGTTCACTATTCATTTTACATTGTTCATTTCATTTTGACTCAGTACTTAAGTAAATATACAACGTAAAACGCAGAATGAGTAATTAGGTTACCTGCTAACAGTCAGCCCTTTCGTTGTACATTTTACACTGTTCATTATACATTTAATTCTGCTCTACTACTTACAAACTCAAAACTACAAACTGCTTGCCAAATCAGGAGGGATATTCTACATCCACCCCTGTCTCGCGAAAATCTTTGGGTTCCCGCCAACGCTTCCAGCCTTCCTGAAGGAACCCGGTGCCGTAGCCCGTAAGTTGCACAAAGGCCGCTACTACACTAAGCAATCCCACATTGAGGCTACCCGCCTGCCGCGCTCCATCAATGCCTATCAGTACGGAATATACAACCAAAAAGGCGATGGCGCAAACAAAGAGCACCGGGCTCACCAACGCCCACACGGGAACCGAGACCAGAAACAAGGTAAACAAAGCCGGAAATGTATGTACCAGTTTCAGCTCGGCGGGGTAGAACCGGGAGATATTGATCCGCGACCGACCGAAAAACTGGAGTTGCCGGAAAAACTGCCGAAAACTTGTCCGCCGTTTGTGGTAGATGAAGGCATCGGCGATAAGGCCCGTCCGAAAACCCGTTTCGATAATTCGGATGGCAAACTCAATGTCCTCCCCCATTCGGCTGATTTTGTAGCCTCCAATTTTCTCCCAAACCCGGCGCGACAGCCCCATGTTGAAGCTACGTGGGTGAAACGTACCTCCCAGATTTTTTTTGCTTCCCCGAATCCCGCCCGTCGTGAAAGGCGATGTCATCGAGTAGCTGATAGCTTTCTGCACATCGGTAAAGTCGGGGTGGGCCGCATCGGGGCCACCGTAGGCATCGAGCGGGTCTTTCTGCAGATGGGCTTCAACCGTTTCGAAGTAATGCGGGGGAATGATGGCGTCGGAGTCGAAAATAACGAAATAATCACCCGTGGCCCGCTCAAACCCGTAATTCCGGGCAAACCCCTGACCGGAGTTCGGTTTGTAGAAATACCGAACCGGCAAGCGGTCTGCAAACTCGGCGACCACCCCATCCGACCGATTCGTCGACCCGTCTTCTACCACCAATACCTCATCGGGTAACCGGGTCTGTTGGGTCAGACTGTCCAACAGTTCACGTAACTCGTCGGGGCGGTTGTAGATGGGAACGATGACAGAGAATAACATGGGAAGGAGAACGGGATCAGAAATGGCACGCGAATGACACAGATGGCACAGATCTACGCAGATATAGATTAAACAACAGGCTACTCCGTAACCGAAAACTACTTGTAAGTCAATTAAACTATTCTGTACTATTGCACTACAACAACCCCACAAGAAGCATGAATATAGCTGTGCAAACACCCACCGATCAGCTTATTAGGTGTTTTTATAAAGTCTACAATGCTCTCGGTTATGGCTTTCTGGAGCGTGTTTATGAAAAAGCCCTGATACTTGAGCTTCAACGATCGGGGTTCGTCTGCATTAGTCAGGCTCCCATCAGCGTGTATTATGAACAAGAGTTAGTGGGCGAATATTTTGCCGATATTCTGGTCAATGACGAAATCATTTTGGAATTGAAAGCTGTGTCGACACTCACGAATGAGCACGAAGCACAGCTTATCAATTACCTAAAAGCAACACCGATTGAACTTGGCTTCCTTTTCAATTTTGGCCCTAAACCCGAATTCAAGCGAAAAGTCTTTTCAAACCTGAACAAGAATTTATTTTAGCTGAACCTCCAAAATTCCACACGGTTCAGCGGAAATCAAAATCCGTGTTCATCAGCCCGATCAGCGGCATCCGCGTTCCATTTACATCTCTGCTGCTTCTATCAGGCTTTCTTCATTGGCCTGGATAACCTGCTCAATCAGTTCGTCGGTAAGGGCTACCGATACAAACAGACTCTCGAACTGCGACGGGGCCAGATAAACACCCCGCTTCAGCATGGCGTGGAAATAACGGCCAAACCGGGGAACGTCGCAGGTTTTAGCCGTTTCGAAGTCCGTCACGGTTTTATCGGTCATAAACTGCGTAAACATTGACCCAATCTGATTGATCGTGTACGGCAGCCCAAGCTTGGTCAGGCTGGCCTGGAAGCCGGTTGCCAGCTTATTACCAATTTCATCCAGCCGCGTGTACACTTCGGGGTGATCGTTGAGGTAGTGCAACATGGCCAAGCCCGCCGACATAGCAATGGGGTTGCCCGAGAGCGTACCGGCCTGATACACCGGCCCGGCTGGCGATACCATATTCATGATGTCGGCCCGACCACCGTATGCACCCACGGGCATACCACCCCCGATGATTTTACCCATCGTGGTCAGGTCGGGTGTAATACCAAACCGCTGCTGCGCCCCGCCCGGTGCCAACCGGAAACCAGTCATCACCTCATCGAAGATAAGGACAATCTCATGCTTGGTACACAGCTCACGTAGCCCTTCGAGGAAACCTGGCTCGGGCAATACGCAGCCCATATTACCCACCACCGGCTCCAGAATCAGAGCCGCAATCTGGTTGGTGTTGTTCTCAATGAGAGCCTCAACAGCAGCCAGATCGTTGTAGGGAGCCGTAAGGGTGTCAAGTGCGGTGGCTTTGGTCACACCGGGGCTGTCGGGAGTGCCCATGGTCATGGCCCCACTACCAGCCGCAATCAGGAACGAGTCGCCGTGGCCGTGGTAGCACCCTTCAAACTTGATGATCTTGTCGCGGCCTGTAAATCCACGCGCCACCCGAATAGCGGCCATGGTGGCTTCTGTACCCGAATTTACCATCCGAACCTTCTCGACCGACGGTACCATCGACACAATCAGTTCGGCCATTTCGACCTCTTTACGGGTAGGAGCCCCGAACGAGAACGAATGACCAATGGCATCGCGCACGGCTTTCTCAACCGGCTCGAAGGCATGCCCCAGCACCATCGGGCCCCAGGAATTGATGAGTTCTATATACTGACGGTCGTCTTCGTCGTAGATGTACGGCCCTTTTGCCGACTTGATGAATAACGGATGGCCACCTACGGCCCGAAACGCCCGCACCGGTGAGTTGACCCCACCCGGAATTACGGTCTTAGCCTGTTCAAAAAGTTGTTCGCTGATAGTCATAATGGGTATTCTACGTAGAAACGCAATATGTTGCGTCTCTGCTCAACAATAGGTTGCACAAGAGTGAGACGCAAAATGTTGCGTCTCTACGCTAATTAATTTTCGTAAACCGGCCCCCAACGTATTTAACAATCGGGACAATCTGATTTTCGTTGTTCTTGGTGTAGTCGAAACCCGACATCACATAATCTTCACCGGGCTCAGTGCGGAGAGTTGCCCAGTTTTTGAGCGGAAGCCCCCGGCGGGCAATCTGCCGCCCGAAGAATAGCAATTGATCGTATCCCTGACAGGCATAAACCGATGGGATAATGTTGCGCTCGGCGAGGTACTTTTTCTGAAACTCCTCAGCAGCCGGGCGATCAGGGTCAATAAACTCAGGGTAAATGAGGTACGTTTCCCGCCGGGCAAACACTGCACTGGAGCTTTTGTAAAAGTCAAACGCCGAGGCTGTAGCCAGCAAAGGGCTACTTACTTTCCGTCGGCTCAGCGCATCGGACAGGTTCGAGCCATCCTCATCGTTGCTACTTACGAAAAACACATGACCCGGCTTATTCACGTCCGAAATGGTCATACCGGCCGCCATAGCCACCCCGTTACCCGTTAATTTTCGGAATTCCATAACCTGATAGCCCGCTTTTTTGGCATCGGTCTGGTATGTAGCCGCCAGAGTTGAATCCCGACGGGAGGCCCCGTAATAAATGGCCACTTTTTTAGGCACCCCCAGCGACTTTACAAACGCCAGTGCCTGCTCGGCCTGTTGCCCCAACGAAGCCTGCGCCAGAAACGCCGAGGGCTGATTGGTCACCAGCTCGCTACTGGTGGCAATCGGGTTGACCAGCACAAGCCCGTTCTGATTCGTAAAATCGCGAACCAGCCGGTTAGGCTCGGCGTAGAGCGGACCAAACACCAGATCAGTCTGGGCAAATGTGGGGTTGTTGAGTAATTCGAGGGTCTTATCCTCGTTGTTGTCAATATCGTAGGCAAACAGATTCACGGTTACGCCTTCCGATTGCAGCTTGGCTTTCGCCATTTTCATGCCATCGTACAGATCGTACACGTACTGATTGGCCCGTAGTCGTTTTTCGGCATCGAACCCATCTACCCGAAACGGAAACAGAACCGCCACATTGTAATACCCTTTGGCCTTGCCTGTACGGGTGGGCGTGGCTCTGACAGGTGCAGCCGACCCGGCCGACTGCCCCGGCGTGGGCGCGGGAACGCCAAACCGATTCGAAAGCCGGTCGGACAGTTCGAGGTCGTTTTTATCGGTCGATTTTTGCTGAATTAGTTCAACCAGTGCCAGGCCCAGGTTCCGGTTATCGGGGTACTGCCGTTGTAAGACTTTAAGCCGGTTCAGGTCGGTAATCTGGCTATAGAAATGCCGTTCCAGCTGGTCAACATCAGCGCGAAGTTCAGGGGTATTGGCTTTCCGAACCGTCTGAATAGCTTCATCGAGTTTACCGGTTTCAAACAGAGCAGACGCCAGCAGATAGTTGGCATCTTCTTTCTTGCGCCAGTCAGGAAATTTATCGAGCAACTGCCGTACCGTGAGAACCGTAGCGCCAAAATTCCGCTGCCGAAACGAGGCAATCGCGTGGTGATAGTACGCAAACGGCGACAGCGCCGTGCCACGCTGCATAATGGGTTGCAACTCTGTTTTGGCTTTTTCGTAATCGCCTAACTGCACCATTTTAACAGCCGCCCGGTATCGGCGCTCAACCTCGGGGTTAAGCTGCGCCCACAGATTGGCGTGTGTAAGCAACAAAGCCAGTATCAGGGGTAGTACCGGGCTTTTTATCCTTCTAACATCCTTCATTGTTTTATAACCAGTACGTTACTTATGGGTTTTGCTTCAACAAAGAACTTATCTCCTGAACAAATAAAAGCAACGCCTGTCAATGACGTTGCTTTTATTTTAGAGTACGGGGCCTCAACGTACGCTTTTCGAATTGGCCAACGCGCCAGTTTTACTTTTTCTTACCGCGTTTTTCCAGATTCCGCTGAGCCTCTTCAGCCTGCTTGCGGGCTTCTTCGGCGGCTGCCAGTTGCTTCTGGATGTACGACTGGAATTTCGATTTCTTGCCTTCACCCGACGCAAATTTCTTCTTGTTCTCGTCGAGCACCAGCCGGATTTTGTCTTCATCGACAAACCGCCGAATCAGCTGCTGCTGGGCAATGGTCACCACATTCGATACAAAGTAGTACCAGGTCAGACCCGCCGGGAACGAGTTCAGCACGAACATAAACATCACCGGGAAAATGTAGCTCAGCGCCTTCATGTTTACAGGGCCGGGCTGCTGCGGGGTTGTCTGGTTGTTGTAGTACGCGTAGGCAATCGACGAGATCGTCATCAGCACCGTAAACAAGCTCAGGTGGTTGCCGAGGAACGGAATAGCCAACGGGAACTGGAGGAACGCATCGTAGGTCGACAGGTCAGGAGCCCACAGAAACGACTTACCGCGCAACTCAATCAGGTTCGGGAACAACTGGAACAGGGCCAGCAGAATAGGCATAGTAGCCAACACCGGCACACAGCCACTCAACGGGCTTACACCGACCTGTTGGTACAGCTTCATCTGCTCCTGTTGTTGCTTGGCCATATCGTCGCCTACTTTTTCCCGAATCTCAGCCAGTTCAGGAGCCAATACGCGCATTTTTGCCATGCTCACGTACGACTTGTACGTCAGGGGCGTGAGCAACAGTTTTACAAACACCACCAGCAACACAATCAGAATACCGTAGTTGCTGATGAACTTCTCGAGCAGGTTGAATACCGGCACAAAGAAGTACTGGTTAATAGGCTTCAGAATCGAGTAGCCGAGGTACACGTTGCGGTCGAACTCGGGCGCGATGCCTTCTTTAATCACCTGAAAATCGTTGGGGCCGTAGTAGAACCGGTACTGCCCTTTACCACTCTTCAGATCCGCCATCGGCAGCGATACATCAGCTACGGCCGTTTTCACGGTCAGGCTGTCGGCCGGGTCAACAAGGGTCCGGAAGTTGGCTTTGTTGAGTGGAGCGTTTTTCGTGATGAAGCTCGCCAGAAAATACTTGTGCTTGATAGAGAACCACTTCACAGGCTCCTCCACCGTCACCTCGTCGCTGCTTTCGGTTTCGGCCAGGTGGTCAAACTCTTCGCCCGCCGTCAGGTAATTGACCGTAGCGGCCAACCGGTTGTTTTTGAGGTCGTTTTCGAACTGCTCCATCCGGTCCTGCCAGAAAAACCGCACATCGCCGTTACCCACGTTGGTGAGGCCGTTCAGGCGTAGGTCGTAATCAATGGTGAAGCCTTCGGCCGGCAGGCTGTACACCTGCTCCACGGCCTGACCCGGTGCCACCTCGGCCCGGAACGCCACCTGCGTTGCCCCACCGTTCACAGAACCGCTCTGAGCCCCGGTCTGGTAGTACAGCTTGTGCAGATCGACTTTGCCCCGGTTGGTGGGTAGTTCAAGGACCGTCTGATTCCGGCGGCTATCGATCAGCAGCAACGGCTTACCATCAAATGTCTTGTAGTTTTTCAGGAGTACCTCTTTCACGCGGCCCCCGAGGGTACTAAAGGTAACTTTAACGTCTTTGTTTTCGAGAACAATATCGCGTTCCTGACCGGTGCTCACACCGGCAAAATCGCCGTAGAGCGCGCGGGCAGCGGCCGAGTCGAGCGTTTGGGGACGGGCGGCCGACGTTGCCGATGAAGCAGAAGGCTTGGTTACTTTCGTTGTTTGAGCGGGCTGTTCGGTCTGCTCTGGTTTTGGCACCAGAAACTGATACCCGACCAACATCGCCAGAATCAGCAGAATACCAATAAGTTGATTACGATCCATTTGGAGAGTTTGTAGTTTTCAGTTTGCCGTTTTGCCGTTTGCAGTTGCTGACACACAAACACCGCGGATGCATCGCCAACTGAAAACTGTAGACAGTAAACTGTAAACTCATTTTTTGCGCAAAATTACGCCTTTCGGGCGGGGTGTCCAAACCGTCTGTCCATCAAAGCGGCCCACCAGCCCTTGTAAAAACCCGCGCCAGTGCCGGTTTACCACCTGAGGGGTTGGGTTAGCCCTTTTGAGACAACTATAAATATCAACCAAGACCCACTCCCTAAGACACCGCAAGGCCCAAAACGCCCAAAGCCCCAGCAGTTGGGGCTTTGGATTACAGGGTATAAACAACAGCACGCTGCTGGTTGCTTAGTTCGACAGTGTTTCGGTTTCTTCGGCCAGAGTTATCGTACCCGAACGCCGGTTTTGGGCGTGGGCCAGAGCCGCCCGCACAAAATGCACAAAAATTGGCTGGGGGCTCATTACCGTACTTTTCAGCTCGGGGTGAAACTGCACACCCATAAACCAGGGATGCGACGGCAATTCGATAATCTCGACCAGACCTGTATCGGGGTTAATACCCGACGCCCGCATACCACCTTTTTCGAGTGCTGCGAGGTACGCATTGTTGAATTCGTACCGGTGCCGGTGGCGCTCGCTGATGAGCGTTTTGCCGTACACGCGGTAGGCCAGCGAGTCTTTCTTGATTTTACAGTCGTACGCACCAAGCCGCATAGTACCACCCTTGTTCGTCACGTCTTTCTGGTCTTCCATGAGCCCAATCACGGGGTTCTTGGTGTCAGGCTCCATCTCCGACGAGTGGGCATCGTCAATGTGCAGCACGTTGCGGGCGTACTCGATTACGGCCATCTGCATGCCAAGGCAGATTCCGAAGAAAGGCACCCCGTTTTCGCGGGCGTACCGCACAGCGTTGATTTTCCCCTCGATACCCCGCTCACCGAAGCCGGGCGCTACCAGAATCCCGTCGAGCTGACTCAGCGTGTGGGCGCAATAGTCGACATCGACAAGGGTTTCTGACTGAATCCACTCGATTTTGACTTTGCACTCATTGGCCGCACCGGCATGAATAAACGACTCGGCAATAGACTTATAGGCATCGTGTAGTTCCACGTATTTGCCCACCAGACCAATCGTAACGGTATCGGTCGGGTTTTTGAGCCGCCCCAGAAACGCCTTCCAGGCATCCAGGTCGGCATCCTGATCGTTGTACAGATCGAGCATGTACAGCGCCCGCTGATCGAGTTTTTCTTTCCGCATCAGCAGCGGCACGTCGTAAATCGTTTCGGCGTCGATGGCCTCAATCACCGAGTTAACCTGCACGTTACAGAACAGGGCAATTTTCCGCCGAATCTCCGGGGGCAACGGATGTTCGGTCCGGCACACGATAATGTCGGGTTGTACCCCGGTTTCGAGCAACTGACGCACTGAGTGCTGCGTCGGTTTGGTTTTCAGCTCACCCGCCGACTGTAGATACGGAATGAGCGTCAGGTGAATCACGAGGGTATCTTTCTCGCCCAGCTCAAATTTGAGCTGCCGAACGGCTTCTACAAACGGCAACGACTCAATATCGCCCACGCAACCGCCGATTTCGGTGATTACAATGTCGTACTCGCCCGTATCGCCCAGGAGCCGGATGTTGCGCTTGATTTCGTCGGTGATATGTGGCACCACCTGCACGGTTTTACCCAGAAAATCGCCCCGGCGTTCGCGGGTGATTACGTTGTTGTAAATCCGGCCGGTTGTGATGTTGTTAGCCTGCGAAGTTGGCCGGTTCAGAAACCGCTCGTAGTGCCCCAGATCAAGGTCCGTTTCGGCCCCGTCGTCGGTAACGTAGCACTCGCCATGTTCGTAAGGATTGAGTGTGCCGGGGTCGATGTTGATGTACGGATCGAACTTTTGAATCGTAACCGTCAGCCCCCGCGACTGCAATAATTTGGCCAGTGAAGAGGCTATGATGCCCTTGCCAAGTGATGAAGTGACCCCGCCCGTCACGAAGATGTATTTTGCGGATTTTTGCCCCGTAGCCGCCATGTCTGTATAGTACGTTTGTGTCGTTACGGGATGTAAAAGTACGGAAAGTTTAGGGGAAAGGCGCAGGTCCTTCGGTAAAAAAGTTAGCCAAAGGGGGGCATTCAGTTGATGGCGTGTGAGTTAAGGAGCGCATTATTTTTTTCAGCTCATCCGCTTTCCTGGTCCGTTTAGAAACCATTCGACACAGATCCATTTACCGCAAATTGAGTTACCGACGGCGCTGCGTTTCCCTTTCAGCGTACCTTTACCGGGCTGTATCGGCCCCTTTCGCGCCACCATACCGCACCGCTGCCACAACAAGTAACCCGTTGCCGAGTACCTTCTCAAACCGAAACGTACGCTTACTAACGCCCATGATTCTCAAAACACTCACCGATCTTTTCATCCGCGATCTAAACCGGGTTCGCACCGAGTTGAGCCTGTACCGGCACGAAGCCAACATCTGGGCCGTTCTGCCGGGTATTAGCAATTCGGCCGGTAACCTTAGCCTGCATCTGGTTGGGAACCTAAATACATACATCGGGGCCGAACTGGGACAAACCGGCTATATACGTCACCGCGACCTGGAATTTTCACGCCGGGATGTGCCCCGGACTGAACTCATCCAACAGCTTGACCAGACAATCGAGGTAATTGAACGAACGCTCGCCAACGTCGACCCGGCTCGTTTAGCAGACGAATACCCGTTGCTGGTCCTGGGCGAAAAGACATCGACCGAATACTTTCTTGTGCATCTGGCTACCCACTTAAGCTATCATCTCGGGCAAATCAACTACCATCGTCGGCTGGTAGAGGGGGTGTAAGACACCCATATTTATGTTCCAATCAGCTCACCTGCGTACTCATTTCCCGAAGCCACCGAGATGAAAAATCCGGTTATCTTTGGACCAATCGTATTTTCAATCAGTCAATTCTATTCCTATTCAGTATGAAACCCTCCTTATTTCTGGCTTCGCTCAGTTTGCTGGCGGCTCCGGCCTTGGCCCAAACGGTTATTCCGGCACCCGATATTCAGATTAAAACGGCCGTGTTAGCGGCTCCGACCGACAAAAAAGACGGGGCTACCGTGATTGGCTACGACACCGACGGCAAGTATATCACCCTGCGCAAAGGCACCAACGACCTGGTTTGCCTCACCGACGACCCCAACCAGAAAGGCTTCAGCGCGGCCTGCTACCACGAATCGCTCGAACCGTTTATGGCCTGGGGCCGTAAGCTGCGGATGGAAGGAAAAAAAGGCCCCGAAATGAATGAGCAACGCGACAAAGACGCCAAAGCGGGAAAGTTTAAGATGCCCAAGCAACCGGCTACGTTGTTTGTGTTCTCGGCCCCCTCGGAACGGTACGATGCCACCACCGGCACCGTGACCGATGGCAACCTGCGTTACGTGGTTTACATTGCCAATGCTACAGCCCAAAGCACCGGTCTACCCACCAAAGCTGAAGTGCCGGGTATGCCCTGGATTATGGATGCCGGCACCTACCGGGCACACATTATGATTACACCCCCAGCTAAGTAAGTAACCCAAACCTGTAAGGTCTCCAAGACCTTACAGGTTTTCATAGCCATCTCATAAAGAAGGTGTTACCGTAATCACAATGGACTTGGATGTGGGCGTGTGGCTTTTATCAGCGATGCTGTCGATAGGAACAAGCACATTGGTTTCGGGGAAGTAAGCCGCCACATTACCGCGTGGAATATCATACGACACCACGATGAACCGGTGCGCCGTTCGCTGCTGAACCACCCCGTCGGTACCGGCATAATGACTATGCAGGTCCACAACCTGCCGGTCTCGCAAACCCTGCTCAGCTATGTCGTTAGGGTGCATAAACAGCACTCGCCGTTCGTTGTAAATACCCCGGTAGCGGTCGTCGTTGCCGTACACCGTGGTATTGAACTGATCGTGGCTACGGACCGTCATCAGCAACAGCTCGCCGGGGCGTAGCGTGTGGACAATGGGCGTATTGACCGTAAAATGCGCCTTGCCGTCGGGGGTTGTAAACTGGCGTTTACGGGGGCCGTTGGGCAGGTAAAAGCCACCCCTATGCCGCACTTTGGCGTTGTAGTCGGCACAGCCCTCAATGGTTTCGGCAATCAGGTCGCGGATGGTATCGTAGTTTGACACGCACGCATCCCAGTCGAAATTAGGCCGCAGTCGTTTACCAATACCTGCCACAATAGCGGGCTCGCTGAGCATCAGATTTGAGATAGGCTCTACCACCCCTTTTGACATTTGCACCACGCCGGTTGTGTTTTCCATCGTTACAAACTGCTCACCCGACGCCTGCCGATCGATATCGGAATGCCCCAAACAAGGCAATATCAGAGCCGTTTGACCGTGCGTCAGGTGGCTCCGGTTTAGTTTCGTAGATACATGCACCGTCAGTCGGCATTTCTGAAGGGCTTCGGCGCAGTAATTCGTGTCTGAGGTGGCCAAAGCAAAATTGCCCCCCATCCCAAAAAACACCTTCGCCCGACCTTCGTGCATGGCTTTCACGGCCGCCACCACATCGTAACCCGGTTTGCGCGGGGCCGTAAACCCAAACACCCGCTCCAGAGCATCGAGAAATTGCGGCTTGGGCTTTTCGTAAATACCCATCGTGCGGTCGCCCTGTACGTTACTGTGTCCACGAATCGGGGCCACGCCACCGCCTTCAATCCCGATACTGCCTTTGAGCAGCAACAGGTTGATTACCTCACGGATGGTCTCGACGGCATTTTTGTGCTGGGTCAGGCCCATAGCCCAACAGATAATGATTCGCTTTTTGAACCGAATAGCCTCGACCAGAGTCATTACCTGCTCAATGGCCAGGCCGGTTTGCCGGATGAGGTCGTCGAGTTCGTAGCCATTCAGCGCCTGTACAAATGCATCGTAGCCCGCCGTGTGTGCGTCGATAAACGCCCGGTCAAGCACCCGGCCTAGATGTTTGGTTTCTTCCTGCAACAGCAGTTTGCACACGGCCTTCATCAGAGCTAAGTCGGTATTGATCCGAATTTGCAGATACAGGTCGGTGAGGGTTTGCCCGCCCAGCACTACATCGCGTACTTTTTGCGGGTGTTTGAACGCCAGCAGACCCGTTTCGACCAACGGATTCACAGCGACAATCTGGGCTCCGTTGCGTTTGGCTTCTTCGAGGGCGGTCAGCATCCGGGGGGCATTGGTGCCGGGGTTTTGCCCCATAATGATAATCACCTCCGCCTTAGCAAAATCGTCGTACACAATCGATGCCTTGCCCAAGCCAATGGTTTCGCCCAGAGCCACTCCCGTCGACTCGTGGCACATATTCGAGCAATCGGGCAGGTTGTTGGTGCCGTACATCCGCACCAGCAACTGATACAAAAAGGCCGTTTCGTTGGCTGTACGGCCGGAGGTGTAGAAAATCGCTTCGTCGGGCGAAGGCAGGGCTTTCAGTTCCGTAGCAATCAGATCGAAAGCCTCGTCCCAGCTGATAGGCTCGTAGTGCAACGCGTGGGGTGCGGCCGATTTACCCGCCGTCCGCAGCACCATCGGGTGCGTCAGCCGCCCCTGCTGCCCCAGCCAGTGATCTGTTTTTTGCAACAAATCGGCCACCGAATACCGCTGAAACAGTACCGGCGAGGCCGTGTGCCGGGTCATTACCTCATCGGCAATCGCTTTAGCACCGTTCTCGCAATACTCCGCAATAGCCGAGCGGCCGTGGTCAGGATCGGGCCAGGCGCACGAGGGGCAGTCGTACCCATCCGTTTGATTAACCTTATAGAGGGCCGTCCAGCCGCGTCCTAAATCGGTACGGCTAAACACATGCTCGACCGATTTGATAACCGCCGTAATACCGGCGGCTTCGGTTTGGGGTTGGCGAACTTCGAGTTGGCCGCTTAGCTCTTCGGGAGGTACAGACATGGGTAGAACGTTGAAAAAGTCGATTTGAATAGTCCGGGGGCGTCGGGTGAGCGTAACGGGTTTATCAGTACGTATCGGTACAAACCCGCTCGGGGCTTGTGTAGATGTTGAAGCCGTCGTTTCGGGCAAATCCAATCAGTGTCAGGTTGGCTTCGCGGGCCAGCTCTACCGCCAGGCTCGACGGAGCCCCGACAGCCACAATAAGCGGGATACCGGCCATCCAGGCTTTCTGCACCAACTCAAAACTGATGCGTCCGCTCAAAAACAGGCCATAGCCCGACAGTGCACCGCCTTCTTCGAGCCAGGTTGCGCCAATCACTTTGTCGAGCGCATTATGTCGGCCAATATCTTCGCGCACCCGCACCACCGCCCCCTCAGCCGTGAAAAGTGCCGACGCATGAATACCGCCCGTGTGCCGAAACGCGGTTTGGAACGGACGTATTTTTTCGGAAAGGGTTGGTATAACCGAAGCCGCCAATGTAAAACCAGCCCCCAGCGGCTCCACACCCCGTTGGCGAATACCGTCGATGGTCGATTTACCGCAGAGCCCGCAGCTTGCCGATACGTAGCTGAATCGGTCGAGGGTGGCCCAGTCGAGCGCAACGGTCGGGGCCAGCTCAATGCGCAGTACGTTCCCTTCTTTGTGGGCGTCCTGCACGCAATGACGGCACGAGAGCACATCGGACCGGTGCCGAATCAGGCCCTCACCCAGCAAATACCCCAGGGCCAATTCGGGATCGTGGCCGGGTGTGCGCATGGTTACGGCGAGGGTACGCTGCTGCCGGTCGGCTACGGGGCCATAGCCCAACCGAATTTCGAGGGGTTCCTCCACCGCCAGCAAGTCGGGCTGGTCGCTGCGTACAGCCGCCCGGATTCGCTGAATAGAAACGGGAGCTACGGATGGCATAAGGCAGTAACGTCCAATGGTAAAGCGGGACAGCGCAGGCGGGTTAATCCATCAACCAGATTCGGTCGGCTTCAGAGCCCTGCTCGGTCCATTCAACCAAAACACGCTGTGATTCGAGAGTGTTTACGCGCATACCGGTATAATCGGCACGCACGGGCAAGTCGCGGTTGTAGCGCCGGTCGATCAGCACCAGCAGCTCCACTTTGCGGGGCCGCCCAAACGCGGTCATGGCATCGAGAGCGGCCCGAACCATGCGGCCGGTAGCCAGCACATCATCGATCAGGATCACTTTTTTACCCTCGATTAAAAACGGCACGTGGGTGGTGTTGGGCCGCAGGGGGCTATCCCGCCGACGAAAATCGTCGCGGTAAAACGTCGCGTCAAGATACCCAAGCGGCACACCCGTTTGGGCCGAGGTACGTCCGAGGGCTCGGTTGAGTTCGCGGGCTACACGTTCGGCAAAATAGATGCCCCGCGGCTGCATACCCATCAGTACGGTATCGGTAAAGTCCTGATGGCGCTCAATCAGCTCCTGACACAGACGGCTAATAACGATTTCGAGTAATGGGCTACTCAGGATTAGGCGTTTCATTGGGTAAAGTTAGGCATAGTCGTTGGTCATTTCTCATCAGCCCCTTTTGGATAGGACAGAAAACACGAACTTTGCGGCCAGATACAGTTCAGCGTTTATCGTTTTTAGTTTATTGTTTACAGTTTTCAGCCTACAGCTTGAACTGCACGACGCAACTAAAAACAATAAACCAAAAACTATGAACCATTTCCCAACTACATACCTATGAAATTTCTGATTGTTGGTCTGGGCAATATTGGCCCCGAATACGCGCTTACCCGTCATAACGCTGGTTTTATGGTGCTCGACCGTATGGCTGCCCAACACGGGTTTAGTTTTTCGATGACTCGTCTGGCCTACACCGCCAAATGGTCTTACAAAGGAAAACAGCTGTTTTTCATCAAGCCAACCACGTATATGAACCTGAGCGGCAAGGCCGTACAGTATTACCTGAAGAGCGAAAATATCCCGGTCGAGAATCTGCTTGTCATTACCGACGACAAAGACCTTCCGTTTGGCAAGCTGCGCATGAAACCGAAAGGTTCGGCCGGGGGGCACAACGGTCTGCGCCATATTGATGAGGTGCTGGCCACGCAGGAATACGCCCGATTGCGGTTCGGAATCGGAAATAATTATTCGAAAGGTCGACAGGTTGATTACGTGCTGGGGCAATTTCCCGACGATGAATTAGACCAATTGCCGACCGTCCTTGACAAAACAACCGATGCCGTGCTCAGTTTTTGTACTATGGGCATACAACAAGCCATGAATAATTTTAACCAATGATATAACTTTATAAAGAATTTTCATTTTTCGCAAAATATTATTTTCTCCATATGAACTAAGTCTGAAGTAAAATAAAATTTTGCCTTTAAGTTTCTAACAGCGAGTCAATTAAGATAAACGCCGATTTGCAGGATATTATTCAGAATATTATTCCGTATTGAGCACATGCAGTTTTTGCAAAATGAAAACTTCGAGGGACATTTGTGTGTTCTCAATACGAAACCAAAATAGAACAAAACAATGAAATCGCGTGTTACCTTTGCATCATTGATTCTTGGATTAGGATTAATGATTAGTGAGTCAAGCGCGGCTACCACCATATTTGATGATAGCCCGGCTTCAACTAAGCCGGCAAACGCACTACTCGTAAATGGTTCTGAAAAGCAATTCGCTCTTTTTGTGGAGCAAAAGCTGAACAATTTCACGAAAAAGTCGAGCTGGCAAAACTTTATGAGCGTAGTCTCGTTGTATAATCAGAACCCGGTTGCTGTTCTGTCTCTCGACGAAGCAAGCCGTAAAAAGTTCAACGAAGCAAACGTTCAACTGAGTAACGAATTAGCTAAGAGCAACGGAAACCTGGAGGTGACCCGTTGGGCTAATCAGGCAAACCAAACTGCACGGATGATTAATCTGCTGTGGAATGTAGAAGCCGAAGCCAGCAAAACTCCTGACGCTGAGTAGATTAAATTATCTACCAATTTTGTCAGGTTTCTGGAACAGAAAAGGGTAAAAGTTAGTTTTTCATGTAGAAAAGGTTAAGGGTTTAGGAATAGTCAGTATAAGGCCATCTGCACGATCAGGTGGCCTTATCTTTTTTATATCCTATTTCTAGTAATTTTTACCAGCCCCGCCCCCACCAAATTCACCACCGCCGTAGCGCAGGTCGGGTTGCCGGTCGAGCGTAGCCCCGGTTGTTGAAATAAGGCTCAACGTCTCGGCGTTCAGGAAAAACTGCCGGGGCGATTCTTCATCCGGTACATCGGTGAAACCCCGGCGTGGCTGCCGCAGATACCGAATCAGCCATACGGCTACCGCTATCATCACAAGGCCAATTAGGGTCAGGTAAATTGACAACGGCCCCACCGGATAATAATACCGAACCGTACTGACGGCGGCTGCTATACCCAGAATTGACAGAATAATCAGGAGCCGGTTTTTCTGCTGGATACCTAGCCAAGCGTAAAGCCCCGGAAAAAAGAAGGTCAAGCCCCAAAACAACGCGCCCCACCGAACAGGAGGAGCTTCAGTATCGCCATAAACACCCGGCACCGGATCGGCGAGTAAGCCATTCAGCTCGCGCACCACAAAGTAATTCCCGGCAGCAGCCAATACTCCTAACAATACCCAATCGGCAATGCCAAACGCGTCAGCGTAGTAATCGGAGTTCGGAATAGCGCGTTTGAGCCGACGCAGCACAAACCACAGCGCACCCGAAACCGCCATCAGCACAAACGGCAAGGCCAACCGGCCCCACGGAAACTCAAGCAACCCCGCGAACATAGCCCCGTAAAACGCCAGCAGGGCAATAAATAGTAGAATCACATCGCCGTAATACCACACAAAGCCCAATAAAAGTGGCACGGCCAGCAAACACCGTAGCCAAAAGGGAACATCGCCCGGCAGCACCACATTGAGGGCGGCCAGCAAAAAAGCTGCCCCCATCACAATCAGGGCATTGTCGGGGCCGCTCCGGTAAAAATGATACCGGCCAATGAGCCAACGGGCCAGCAGCAACACTCCAGCCCCCACCACCGCATTGAACAGACCGAAGGCATCAGCCTGATCGACCAGGCCGCTCAGGAAAAGCATCATCAGGGCATAAGCACCCCCTACGGCAATACCCGTGAAAATAAAGGCTCCGATCTCCGAGAAAACGTTGTTTTCCCGAAACGATACCGGATAGGCCTGCCGGACAGCAGCCAGTTGTTCGGGCTTCAGGAGCCCTTCGCGTTGCCAGCGTTCGGCCTGTTGGCGTACCAGACGGTTACGAACGTGTTGGGGGTTGTATGCTTTCAATAGTGGAGTAGAAAACGATCAGCCACGCCACCGGCGCGTTAACGGCTTATTGGGCCGGTCGGTGGAGCATCAGGGTCGATCTTTTGTTTTTTATACGTCAGCAAATACGCTACGAGTACCCCGCCCGACAACAACAGGTAGAACGTCGACACATACTCGTCGGGGCGCAGGTAATGGAATAGCAAATAGCTCAGGCCAATGTACCCATAAATAGCGGCCATCAGCCCAAACAGAAATGACTGTTCCCGGCGGGCGTAGCGATCAAACAGCATACAGGCCAGGGCCAGGCCGACCGCAAACAGCAGCCGTAAGTCAGGTACATTGAACATGCCTGCCAGCAAGGCTACCAGCATCAGGTTGCCAATCACGAGCAAGTACGAGAACGTAAAATGGGGTTTTATCCCCCGTCGTTGAAGCAGCATTGCAGCCCCAATCAGGACTCCGCTCAACATCAGGGCAGAATAAATGACTCGCTCGTCGAAGAAGTTAGTTTTCAGGTACAGATCCAACGGGCGAACCGTAACTCCCACCCAGGCCATAAGCGCCGTGAGACCCATACCCAGCACGCCCCGGTGATCAAACCGGTAGGCCAGCGCCAGAAACAGAATAGCGGGCAAAAACGTCACGAGTCCGTACCGGTCGCCGAACAGATTGTATTCGTACTGAGCGTAGCCTTCGAGCGACAGAAACAGCAAACACCCCAGCACCAGCGCATAATCGCCAAACGGTGACTGCGACTGCGTGAGGGCGGGGGTCCAGGGCGGTCGCACGGACCAGGCGTAGGCAAAGGCCGCCACGCACAACAGGCCAATACCGGCCAGAATAGTCACGTGACCAAGTGCGTCGTAGTTTTCGTAGATCAGCAGGCCCAGTCCTGAGCTCATGAACAGAATTCCGACGTACAGCACCGAGCGCAATTCCCAATGCAGCGAAAACGGCCGTTCGCGCTCAACGCGGTCGATTAGTGCGTGTTGGCCGGTTGGTAAAAGCCCCCGCTCATGCAGTTGGTCCAGGATCTCTTTAGGGGACATATTCGCCTGATTTGGTGTTATACAAGTATGCTCGGTCGCCAGAAAACGCCCCTTACACCCCGGTATTATCTGCACAATTTCCGCTACGTCCTCGACTTTGTCAAGCGGCTTTACGGCTCGTTACTTAACGAAGCCGAAACGGATTTCGTGGCTCGGTTCAGCGCTCTGAGTGAGGATGCGCAATGTCTGTTTGTGCGGTTCAGCAACCGCAAAGGACTGTTTTTTCGGGTAAACAAACTACAGTATACCGAGATAACTGACCTACCGGCTGCCCTGACCGAGTTACTGCAAACCGGCTTTGTAGAACGTCTGTCGACCCACCACGAGGTTATGGGGCAGGAAGCTCTAAGCGTTTTCACGAAGCCCGAACTACTCTCGCTCCTGCCACTCGAACCCGAAGAGCTGAAACCCCTCCGGGCGCAGAAAAAAGAAGAGGTAACGGCCTATGCCCTGCACGAACTGAACTTTGGCGAGGTAGTGACCAGCCTGACCACGTTTGAGACGGTGGTTAAAATGCGGTTTGAGGCCGAGGTGACTATGTTTAAGTACCTGTTCTTTGGGAATCGCAGCTCCGATATGACCGAGTTTGTAATTCGCGATTTGGGCATGGTCAACTTTGAGCGGTACGACGAGAGCAAGCTCACCGCCCGGTTTCGGTCGCGGAAAGAGGTAGAAGATAAGCTCTTGATTTCGCTCACGGGTGAGGCTTTTTACGACCTCAAACAAGCCGAAACACCCGCCGAAGATATTTACAACTGGTTTTTGAACTGGAACGAAACCCGGCCCGAGCTCTCCGAAATTGCCATTCCGGGCTACCAACGGCTGGTGTGCAAAGTGGGCGGATTTCTGGAACGGCATAAGCTACCCGATCAGGCGTTGGCCGTGTATGAGCTCTCCGACCGGGTGCCCGCCCGTGAACGTCGGGTACGGCTTCTGTTTCGGAATGGGCTAATGGACGAGGCCCTCGCCCTCTGCGACGAGATTGCCGTGACTCCGCAAAACGCCGAGGAACGATACTTTGCCAACGATTTCCGCGACAAGATTCTCGGACTGAGCGAGAAAAAGCGGAGCCGCAAAACAACCACCCGCTTCTTGTCGGATGCCGAGAGCGTATCGGTGCCGGCTGCGTACCGGCACCACGTCGAAAATGGCGTGATGAACTACTACCTAGAGCAAGATTTCGACGCGGCCTTTACCGAGAACTACCCCTGGCGGGGTCTGTTTGGGCTTGTGTTCTGGGACATTATTTACGACGCCAACGTGTCGGCTATTCACCACCCGCTACAACGCGCCCCGTCGGATTTTTACCTGCCCGATTTCTACCTCCGCCGGGCCGAACTCCTCCGCAAGCGCCTGACCGAACTCGAAACCCCCGACGACTGGCGTCGGCACGTAGGCCGGATGTTCAACGCTAAATACGGCATCACCAACGTGCTGGTCGACTGGAACGACGAATTACTTCATCTGGTCAATCAGATCATTACCGTGCTCGATGTCGAGCAGTTGCGGCTCATTCTGCTCGAAATGGCTCGCAACGTGCGCGAACACACGCGCGGTTTTCCCGACCTGCTGATCTGGAACGAGGCCGGGCAGTACGAATTTGTCGAAGTAAAATCACCCACCGACCACCTCGGTCCGCAGCAGTTACACTGGCTTCAGTTTTTTCAGACCATCGGCGTGCGGGCCAAGGTGGTGCGGGTTATCTGGGAAGCGTAGTGGAGCCAGGTGGTTTATTGCCCTACCCTCAACTTACTATTAGTTTGATATAACAGTTTCCCATTCAACTGTAGCCTTTTAACATTAGCTGCAGGGGTATCCACCGTAACCGTATGCCCCGCATTGATCGTCACATCAACCGCTGCGGTCGGTACCTGTCCTGACGACCAAATCCCACTGTTTGTCCAGGCGCCCGAGGCAACGCTCGTAGCGGTGGAGGGCAAAATAACCACTGTGTAATCTTCTGTTTCGCCGTAGACATACGAATTACAGGACAAGGTAGGCACCGGGCTGCTATCATCACTTTGCCGAACTCGGAGCCGCGTAGTTCCTGCCAGAGCGCTGAGCGATAGGGTAAACGTAGCCGTCTGAACAGCCGTTCGGGAGTGCGTTGCGGATGTAAATACCCGCTCTGAGTCAGCAAACGTTTTGTCCCCGTTGAAATCAATCCAAACCGCAAATCCTTCGGGGTATTGAGCCCGGTTGGTAACCGCTATGGTATAGCTCTGACCGGGTGTCAGCGTTGCCGAGGACACGGAACTGTAATCTGAATACCCGTTTGTTCCGCATCCAGAGGCCTGATTAAGCAGCGTGGCGCTCTCCGAGCGCAAGGCGAAATTGATAATATCGTCACCTAAAGTACAATTGGTCACGCCCGGCACACAGTAACAAATGTTGTTTGGCGCAACGGTTACGCTAACAGTGTTTCCAACTGTCCCACTGCTGTTTGCTGCCACAACTCGGTAGTAGGTAGCCATACCTGCAACCGGGCTGGTATCTGTAAAGGATGTCACATTGGAAGTCACCGTCCCAACAGCAATAAACCCGCTGCTGGGGCTTAGCGAGCGTTCCACAATAAACCCGTTCTCATTGGTACTGTTGTCAGTCCAGTTCAAACGTACCGAGCACGTGCCTTCCTGAGCGGAGAGATTAGTCGGGGCCGCTACAACCGGGCAAGCCGTGTTGTACACATACGCTCCAGACGTTTGCATGAGCGAAGTACGATAGAGATACCCGTCGGCAATACGACTGTACTGACCCGGCGTAAACTGAGTCCGGCAACCACCGTAGTACGACATAATATTACTCACCAGGGGCGTGTACGAATTGGCCTGGGTATCCACCGCCGTACCGGTGTAGGTGCAGGTTGATACATTATAGAAGTAACAGCAAGGATCAGCGGGGGTATCACAAACCAAATCACCGGCGGTTGTACAGTTGGCACCACTTCCGCGAGTTACCAGCTCCTTGCCTTTTGCCGTTTCATGGGTATGATACAAGTTCAGGTAATGACCCATTTCGTGCGCAAGGGTTTCGCCGTTGCTTAACGCAGCCGTGCTCAGAATCATCTGGTTTGAGCTGGCCGCACCACTCGGAAAATAAGCGACCCCGTTCAGCCCACTCCCATCGGCTACCAGAGTGCCAGTCACGTACAAATTGATTGCATCGTTAACGTTATTGAGCACCAGAGAGGGCTGATCCAAATTAAGATCGCACGCAAAAAAATTATCATTATCGATGTAATGAATAGGGCCACATTGCGTGAACTGAATGTCGACGGGTTGGTACTTGGCATTCAACAGTGTGAGTGCTGCATTTAGGGCCGTTACGGTAGCCCCGCCCGATCCGTTTGTCTGACGTACGATATGTACCTTAATGGGTAAGCTTACCGGCCCCGGCAGAGCCTTATTGCCCAGCTTTTTTTTGAGGTCGAAAATAGCCTGTTCGGCCGCGTCAATTGCCTCTTTACTGGGAGAAACGGTACCGCATTCGCCCAGAGGGCCAGCAGCCTTTTGGCCCTTTTGCGCCAGTGTTACCAGCGTACTACAAGCCCATATAAACAGAACCAGACATCCGTAAGTAAAAATCCGCATAAAAGTTAGCTCAGATTAAAGGATACCAAGCTAACAGGCTCACTTCAGATTAAAAACGAATAAAGGCCATTTTCAATTATTAGGTCTGTTTTATATTCATCACGCGCCCTTTCTATATTGTTTTACCAAGATAGACACAAAGAAAAGACACTTACCTCAAGTACCCGTATAACTACTTATTTCGCCCCAGGCGCAGAAATACCGGAAACTGTACCAAGGCTTCGCCTGCTCCCCAGGCTGCCTCTACCGGCCCGGCAAGCGCATCGACCGGGTCATGGCCGTTTCTTTGGATAAATTTCCGCACCGCCGACCAGGTACGCAGGTAGTTCAGGAACCACTCGGCCGTCCAGCGTCGGTCAACCGTGAAGCTGGCGTGCTGCACATCAGCAAAATCAAACGGCAACTGCGCGTATCGGTCCTCTACATGCCGACGCATGGTGTCCCAGTACGGGCCAATCACATCGGTGTAAAAATCCCGCACCAGCCCGTCGACCGCCGGGTTGACGGTGCACAGGCCATACCCCCACTCGGCCACTACGCCCTCCGACCGGAGTACCCGCCGGACTTCGCGGTGAAACGCATCCACATCGAACCAATGCAGGGCCTGCCCCACCGTGACCAGATCGAATTGCCCATCGGCAAAAGGCGTATGCTCGGCTGGGCTCACCCGATACCGCACGTTGGGCCGGGTGGGGGCTTCGGTAAGTTGCTGCTGACTGATGTCGGTGGCTTCTACCTGCTCAAAATACGTGGCAAGAGCCGTGGCAACCTGCCCGTTGCCGGTGGCGCAGTCCCAGGCCTGATTTCGGGCGGGCACAGCGGCCAGAACATACGTAAACAACTCGGCCGGGTAGTCGATCCGGTACCGGGCGTAACTGGCAGCGTGGGCCGAAAATCGATCAAGAATTGCCATCGATTAAACCTTTTTGGGTAAAACAGATCAAAGAATCGTTTTATGGGATAAAGTTAGGTTTTAATTGGCCTAAGACGCTAAAGACCGTATTTTTGCCCAATACAACCTGTTGCTTACAGATGTCCAACTTTGGTCTACAGTTGTTTGACGGAATCCGTCGAGTTACCGTTTCCACCGTTGGGGGTCTATCCCTTCTATTAACCAGTTCTTTTTACTAACGATTGCCCCATGAAGAAAACGTTTGGCTTATTGTTCGCAACGGCAGCTATGGCCGTTGGTTCATTCAATGCGCAGGCTCAGGACAACATTCCTGAGGACATGAAAGCCCTGATGACGAAGCATACCTGTATTGCCTGCCACCGGGTAGACCAGCGGCTGGTTGGTCCGGCTTATAAAGATGTGGCGAAGAAAAATTATACGGACGCTCAGATTGTTGAGCTGATCTATAACCCCAAGCCATCAAACTGGCCGGGTTATCCGCCGATGGCTCCGATGAAGCAGGTGCCGAAGGAAGATGCGCTGAAACTGGCGAAGTGGATCAATACGCTCGACGGTACCGCTAAAAAGGCTCCATCGAAAAAGAAAGCGTAGTAACGCGTAACGAAAAATGGGTAATGCGTAATGGATGTTCAGACCCGTTACACATTACCCATTTTTCGTTATACAGTATTCATTATTTACTCCGTTGCCGCACCACTTCGTACAGCACCACGCCGGTTGCTACCGATACGTTGAGCGAGCCCACCGACCCCAGCAGCGGAATTTTAACGTGGGTATCTACCAGCTTCAGAATCTCCGGCGAAATACCGTCTTCTTCGGAGCCCATCACAATAGCGAGCGGCCCGGTCATATCGGTTGGTGTCTCGTACAAATCACGGGGTGACTTTTCGGTACAGGCTACCACCTGAACACCCGATTTCTGCAAATACGCTACGGTATCTTCGAGGTTGTACTCCCGGCATACCGAAATATGGTTCAGCGCCCCCGACGAGGTTTTCATGGCATCGGACCCGATTGCAGCGGCTCCCCGGCCCGGAATCACAATGCACTGAACCCCGGCACACTCGGCCGTGCGGGCAATAGCCCCAAAGTTGCGTACATCGGTAATCCGGTCGAGCAGAAGCAGAAACGGCGTTTCGCCCCGTTCGTGCACATCGGCCAGTACGTTGGAGAGTTTCACGTACTGTACGGCTGCTACCAGGCAAACCACGCCCTGATGGTTTTTGCGCGTCAGGCGGTCCAGTTTCTCTACCGGCACCCGCTGAATGGTCACGCGGTTCTGGAAAGCCAGCTGCTGAATTTCGGGGTGACTCATCCCCTTTTCCATGTATAGCTTGTCGATCTGCTGATCGGACCGCAGGGTTTCCAGCACCGACTGGATTCCGAATACCATATCGTCAGAGCTGGGTTCCGGGCGGAAATTGGGGCGCTGCCGATTGGGTCTGTTGTTATAACTCATATGCTTTTTCTAATCGCCAAAGGGCGACGAATACCGCAAAGGTCGCAAACTCTTCGCGTTATTCGTCGCCCCCGACCGATTGTACCCAAATTAGTCCCGAATTGCACCGGTACGCCAGGCCTCCACAATGGGGTACCATACCGGCTGGTACTCCGCAAAACGCACCAGTTCGTAATGATCGTCGACAAACTGATTGGGCTTGCGGTTGAAGGTAAAATTGATCTCCGACACGTTGGCCCGCCGGTTGTACACCCACACCTCGCGGTCGCGGCTACGCTGCACCCGGTCGGGAGGGCCGAGCACAATGTAAATCATGCCTTTGTCGGTTTTCCAGCCCTCTTTGTAAGTTGTAAAAAGCCGGTTGGCTTCCTCCACCCGGTTGTAATACGCCCGAATGGTACGCCGGGCTACATCTTCGTTGCCCGACATAAGGCCCAGCCAGTACTTGTCGAGGGCTTTTTTAGCGTCCGACGCGCCCCCCAGCTCGTTCATTTCCGAACTGGTGCTCACGTACATTACCGGTTTAGCCAGCTTCTCAGGGCGGGTCAGTTTGGGAAACCGGTTGTCGGTCACCATCAGGCCCAGTCCATAGGTATCGGTGGTGTCTTCCAGAAAGAAATACAAACCTTCTTTAGGCAGTTGAAAGGGCTGGTTGGTCATGACGGTGAGCGTTGAGTCGACCGCCAATGTTTTCGGAACGGGCCGGTTACCGGTGTTCATCGGCGACGAGGCCGCGTCGAACTCGTGCTTGTATCGGAAACCATACAAGGGCTTGCTCGTACCGTTGACATCCCGAATCACAACGGTATCGTTACGGCTCACAAAATTGCGCAACCGGGGCAATCGTCCCTGTGCATCGAACAGGGTAAACCGATCGGTGACACGCGGAGCCTGAAACCGAAGCTGCAAATCGTTAAGAGCTTTGCGGCCCGAGTTCACCTCGGTAATCTCAGTGAGCATAATGGCCGAAACAGCATCTTTAGGGCGTTTCACCTCGAAGTTTAGCACCAGATAATCGCCCAACACAGTCATGGTTTCGGCATTGATTGGCACATTGCCGTAGCCCAACCGCTCCCGGTTGTTATAGTCGGGGTACAACACGTAATTGACCAGAAACCGAGTCGCAAAATCGTCGATATTCCGAATGGGCTTCCCATCCGGCTGACGGGTGTAGATGTGCAGATACACGCGGGTGGCCGTACTGTCGACGGTCAGAAACTTGCCTTTGATAGCCGTAACCGCGTAATCAGACGCCGAATTGCCACCACCGGTAAGAGGGGTTCCCGAGGCTGGCGTGGTAGGCCGGGCATTGGGGCTGCCAGCCGGGCGCGCCGATGCTCCGGGAGCCGACGCTCCGGGGTCGGCATTGAGCGAACCGGCAGTCCGGGGGCGGTTGCTCATGTCACTCGGCCGGTTAGGGGTTTCAGCCCGCGACGGTGTGGGTCGATTCGAGTCGTAGGCCGTCGGCTGGGTCTTTTTTGACGAAGCACAGGCCGACACAAGCAGGGTTAGTGTGATCGCGGAAAGTAGGCGCATACACCACAGATAAGTAACGTTCTGAATAAGATACGGTAAAATAACGAAAAAGAGGTGCCTTATGGCCTGTAAACTCCTATTTTTCTTTGCAAACACAAACGAGTAATTTTGTAGAATAGTCGACAGGCGCCCTGTTTTGTCGGCTACCGACTATCGACTTTACGCATGTACAAAACCACCGAGATTACCTCCGCCGAAATTACCTCCGACAACCCGGTTCATCAGCGGCTGCTTTTTCCGTATGTCGAAGCCGCGGAAATGGTAAGCGGCCAAGTGCTCGAAATTGGGTGCGGCTGGGGCCGCGGGCTGGAGTTGCTCACGCAGGCGGCAACCCACTACACGGGTATCGACAAAAACGCCGACCTGATTGGCTCCCTTCAGCTGGCCTACCCCAAGGCTACCTTCGTAGCGGCTAATATCCCCCCCCTCACCGACGGCACCGGGCAACCTCTGCCCGACAATACGTTTGATTTCGTGGTGACGTTTCAGGTAATTGAACACATCGAAAACGACGACCTGTTTGTGAAGGAAGCCTACCGGGTACTCAAGCCGGGGGGTAAACTGTTGCTCACAACGGTCAACAAGTCGTACTCTCTGACGCGCAACCCCTGGCACGTGCGCGAGTACGTAGCCGACGAGCTTCGGGCACTCATGGGCCGCTATTTCCCAGTTGTCGAAACGCGCGGTATCCACGGCAACGACAAGGTGATGACGTATTACGAGCAAAACAAGAAGTCGGTTGAACGATTTACGCGCTGGGACATTTTCAACCTCCAATACCGGTTGCCCCGCCGACTACTTCAGGTGCCTTACGATATTGCCAACCGCATGAATCGCAACAGGCTGCTGAAGCAGGATGGTCTGGCCGCCGAAATCCGGCACACCGATTATGTACTGAGCGACTCCCCTGCCCAAAGCCTCGATTTTTTCTACGTTGCCACAAAGTAATTAGTAGCCATCCACCCATACAGCCACTCCCAACCGAGTGGCTTTTTTTGTGCCCATCGCCTGTAACCAAAAACACAACACCCTAAAAATCAACTACCAAATACCAGAAAGTCCTACCGAATACCAGAAAATATAAATGCATCTAAATACTAATATAATCAACCTATATACATTAGGCAGGCAATCCATACGGTTGTACTGAACCATTCTATTCTACCAACATTTTCTAACTACTTTTTCAAATCATGGAAGTTTTCATTGGCATGATTGGCCTGTTTGGCTTCAATTTCCCCCCCAAAGACTGGGCATTCTGCAACGGGCAACTATTATCTATTTCGCAAAACTCAGCCTTATTTGCCTTGTTGGGAACCACGTACGGCGGTAACGGACAAACTACGTTTGCTCTTCCCGATTTGCGTGGCCGTACTCCTATCGGTATGGGCAATGGTCCAGGCCTGACACCGCGCGTTATTGGTGAGATGTCGGGCACAGAGAACGTCACGCTCTTATACAACGAAATGCCTCAACACGTGCATACACTCAATGTATCGAACCAGGCAGGCACGAGCCCTACGCCAGGCGGGAATGTTCCGGCAGTATCATCGTCAGGTGGTGAACCACTTTCGGGATATGGTGCTACAATCGACGCCACGGCCAGTCAGCAGGCCATAGGAGCAGCCGGTGGCAACCAGCCCCACAACAACATGCAGCCTTACCTGGCAATGAACTACTGCATTGCGCTGTATGGCATTTTCCCAAGCCGTAACTAAGGCATTTGTGGGTCTAAACCCGGCTTTGTCTGATTACAAAGCCGGGTTTAGACCTGTTCCCTTCCTCTATCCAACCATGACGAATCGCTACGCTCCATCAGCCCAGATGGCTTTTCTGGGCCTTTTGCTCCATTGCTTATTTACGTTTTCTATCCAGGCGGCCACTTCACCAACTGACCCACCCAAAGCCACTGCTCATGCCCTGTTGGCTCCAGTGGCTTATTCAGAACCCGGCAGTCCGTTTCCAGCTCTGGCAGGCTTTCAACGGCGGCTTTTTTTTGATGCCGATAACGATGGAGATATTGATATTCTATACCAAACCACCACAACCTTAGGCTCCGGAATTGGCTTAAATCTCAATGACGGTAGTGGAGGATTTAACACTACACATACAGCTACTGAAGGAACTGGGCTCTTCACATCTGGGCCACTCAACGGAATTGCTCTACGCGAGGTGAGTAACCCAAACAGTACTACCGGCTTAGTAGCACTGGATTATGATAACGACGGAGATACAGACCTGTACGAGACGACATCCTCTTCTACCGGGCGGATTCTGCGTAACAACAACGGGAGTTTTAGTGTCCAGACCAGCCCGTTCCCCGCCTTAGCCAGCTTTGCCCGCCGACTTTTCTTTGATGCAGATAACGATGGGGATGTAGACATTCTGTACCAGTCCACTACAGTAGCAACTAACAGCATTGCCCTGAGGCTGAACAATGGTAGTGGCGATTTCGGTACGCTTTTCTCAGCTTCCGATGGAACCGGCTTATTTTCATCGGGTCCACTCAATGGGATCACCATACGAGAAGTCAACGGCCCTACCAGCAACACAGCTCTGGTTGCTGTTGATTATGATAATGATGGGGATACCGACCTGTATGAGACAGTAGCAGGTGGTGCCGGACGGGTGCTTCGCAACAACAACGGTAGCTTTAGTGTCCAGACCAGCCCATTTCCGACGATAGCCGCCTTCAGACGTCAGGTTTTCTTCGATGTAGACAGTGATGGCGACATTGATATCCTCTATCAGACGGGCACGACAGCAGGCAACGACATTGGTTTAAGGCTTAATAATGGTAGTGGCGATTTTAGCAACATCATTAGTGCGACAAACGGAAGTGGTTCATTTCCATCGGGCCCACTCAGTGGCATTTCATTTCAGACGATTGGTAGCACCAATAGTGCAGCGCTGTACGCTATCGACTACGACAACGATGGCGATACAGACCTATTCGAGGGTACAGCAAGCTCAGCAGGGCGGATTATCCGGCAGAATGAATCCCCACCCGTTATTAGCTCAACTAACCCCGCCAATAATGCCACCAACGTGTCAATCACAGCCAATCTGGTACTGACATTTAACCGGAGCATGGCCAAAGGAACAGGCAACCTATATCTGGTACGCACCTCCAATAATAGCATTGTAGAAACGATCCCGGTCACCAGCGCGCAGGTAACTGGGTCAGGAACCACCTGGACAGTTAACCCTAACAGTACGCTAGCCAGCCTGACCAACTACGCACTGCGAGCCGACGAGGGGACTTTTTTCGATGCCGATGGTCGTATTTTCCGGGGTATCCTTACGAATACCATCTTTAATTTTACCACCGGCTGTACCCCACCGAGTGTAAGCATTAACCCCAATAGTGCGGTACTCACCTGTACTCAGCCTACCCAAACGCTAACCGCTATTGGTACAGGTACCTTCCGCTGGTCGACAACGGCTACCACGCCCACCATCACAGTCAACACAACGGGTACGTTTTCGGTCACCCTTACCGACGCCAACGGCTGTACAGCTACCGCATCCAGCAACATCACGAGCAACACCACCGCCCCCGGCGCTACCCTTGCAGCAAGTGGCCCACTTAATTGTACGGCTACCAGCGTGACCCTCACGGCGGGCACTACATCAGGGACTTCGTTTGCGTTTAGCAGCGGGGCCGTGCAGGTGGGGGGGGCTTCGGGCCCAACGGCTACCGTAAGTAGTGCCGGACTTTACTCAGTTACTGTAACCGGCACCAACGGCTGTACCAGCGTAGCCAGCACCAACGTCGCCCAAAACAACACCATTACGGGCTTTACCGTGAGTGGTAGCGGTTCTGCCTGCTCAGGCAGTACGGTGCTACTCACGGCCAATGGTTGTACGGGTGGTACAGTAGCCTGGCCCGGCGGTGTAGTAGGCAGTACGTTCTCGGCCAGCCTGACGGGCAGCTACACAGCCACCTGTACCATTGGTACTTGTACTACAACCGCCACTGGCACGGCTACCATCAATACGCCTGCTTTTGCGGCTGCCCCTACCCTCTCGACCAACACGCCATTGCCGGGGCAGGCCCTGAGCCTGAGCTATGCGGCCACGCAATGTCCCTTTAACAATGCTGGCCCCTTCAGCGTCGAACTGTCAACGGATAATTTTGCCAGCCAAACAGCCCTGACCCCAACTACCAGCACCAGTACCGAGCTGACCGTCGATTTGCCCGGTACGCTTCTTGCCGGTACAGCATACCAGTTGCGGGTAGTATATCAAACCAATACGTTCAGCCCACCGGCCAGCCTCACCGTTCAGGCTCCGGTTGCCCTCAGCATTAGCGCCAGCCAAACGAGCGTGTGTATCGGCAACACCATTCAACTGACAGCCACCGGCTGCCCCGATGGCGAGGTACATTGGTCGACGGGTGAAACGGGCGCGTCGATTGTCGTAAGCCTGACGGCTACGAGCACCATCTCAGCCAGCTGCGTAGTAGCGCCCCCCCCTACGCGCGATGCGTTCGCTCCGGGAAAAGCCCAAACGTCGGTACAGCCACAGACTCTTCCCAAACGGAGTAGCCAACCCGCCGAAGCCATTGATCGACGGCGGTTCCCGAACCGATAAAACCTTTCGGGATGTTATGGGGTCGAAGGTGGTTATACACCCACCTTCGACCCCATTTTGCAACCAACAGGCTATACCGATATTGATCTGAATACGATGGAGCAACTCCGGCAGCAGCCGGGCACACTGCTCATTGATGTTCGGGATGAGTGGGAATTTGAGGAGTTTAATCTGGGCGGCATCAATATTCCACTGGCCGACATTCGGGCCCGCAAAGCCGAAATTGAGCCGTTCGACTCGTTGATTGTCGTTTGCACCAACGGCGTTCGAAGCCGGGTAGCTGCCAAAGATTTTCTGCGACAGCCTGAGCTACAGCACAAAACCATTTATCACCTCCACGGCGGCCTCATTGGCGATCTGAGTTGAACAGGCTTACGTCACAATCACGAAGCCCAGCTTGGCCGCGTCTTTCTCGATATTGGGCAGATTGTAGCCGAAAATTTCATGCACATTGACCCGAATCACCTGTGAGAGCTGCGTCAGAGGCAGGTTGTTGCGCTCGAGCCCAAACGGCTCTTCGATCTCGACACCGATCATTTCCAGCCCCACGAGCACATACGACACCAGCATAACCGCCGGAATCGTGAGGTAACCATAGTCCTCAACTACCATAAACGGCATGATGCCAATGTAGCAGGTAATAAATAGCTTGATAAAAAAGCTGTACGAAAATGGAATCGGTGTGCTTTTGATTCGCTCGCAGATACCCGCCACATCGAGCAAAACGGTGAGTAAATCGTGCAGATTGATAAGTTGCCCCTCCGAAATAACGCCTTCTTTGTACAACAGCTCAGTTCGGTTACGCAACTGCGACACCACGCCGTTGGGCACGTGGTCGAAACGCTGCAACATGGCGAGTGTTCCGGGTACAGTTTCGTCGAGGTCGTTCAGGTTACGGGCATCGCGCAGGTGATTTTTGAGCGCAAACGGAAAGTTCGAAATCACCTTGGTGAAAAAGAGCTTCTCGGCCGGGCGGCCTTCGCCCAGCACCGCGTTGTAGTACACGGCCAGATTTCGGCAGGTGTTTACCAGTACTCCCCAGGTCCGCCGACCTTCGTAGAAACGGTCGTAGGCGGTATTGGTCCGAAAAATAATAAGCAGGCTCAACAGAATTCCCATAGTCGACAGGAACTCCGTAGGGGTGTTTTTGAGCTTAAAATCGAGGAAGTTGAGTTCGACCACAATCACAACGACGACGTAAACAAACACGAACGCCAGTCGTTTGAGGAGGGATAGTACCGTTGAGCCGGTATGGAATTTCCAGATGGCCTGTAGCCAATCGTGCGTTTTATAAACAATCATATACCGTTGAGTAAGGCAAGTAACTGTTTATAAACCGCCAAACGGTCAAACTGTTAGAGCACAATATCGCCCTCAAAAACCCGCACTGCCGGGCCAATCAGATCAATGCGCTCGTAGCCGCCCGATTCTGACTCGACAAAAGCAACTTGCAAAGGCCCACCCAACGTCCGGATAGCCACTGGCGAGGATACTCCCGACTGCCGATTTGCCACCAAAGCAGCCGCCGTCACGCCCGTACCGCAGGAGTACGTTTCGTCTTCGACCCCGCGCTCATACGTCCGCACGAAAAGCGTTCCGTCCTCGTCGGTTTGTACAAAGTTGACGTTGGTGCCTTTGGGCGCAAAGGCATCGCTGTACCGAAGCCGCCGACCTACGCCAACCACATCGTACTGCGCCAGCCCATCAACAGTCATGACCACGTGCGGGGATCCCGTGTTGGTAAAGCTATATTCGCCCCCCAGATCAATACCGGCTACGTTGGTCATCCGCAACGACACCAGCCCCTCGGTTACGGTGGCTTCGTGCTCACCATCCACGGCCATGAAGCGGGTGTGCTCCGTAAACAGGCCCAGGTCGTGCGCAAACCGGACAATGCACCGCCCGCCATTGCCACACATGCTCCCTTCGGCCCCGTCGGCATTGAAATAAACCATTCTGAAATCCAGTTCAGGATGATTTTGGAGCAAAATCAGGCCATCACCACCGATCCCAAACCGGCGGTCGCACAAGCGGGCCACCAGAGCCTGATCGTGACGCGGGAAGGTTTCGGCCCGGTCGTCGATCAAGACAAAGTCGTTGCCGGTACCCTGATATTTAAAGAAATGCATGGCTTCTGAACGAGGTTAGCACCGGGTTACCGAGGGGCAACCGGCAGGAGGGAAAAAGACAAAAGTCTCAGCTTGCCTACGCCGAAAATTAAGGGCGGAAGCACGCTGAGACCTTTGCTCAAATGCAGGGGGCGTAATTACGCTTTTGCTTTCCGCTCTTTCACGCGGGCAGCCTTACCCTGGCGACCACGGAGGTAGAACAGACGAGCACGACGTACTTTACCCAGACGCAGAACTTCTACTTTGTCGATGTTTGGCGACAGTACGGGGAAGATACGCTCTACACCGATGCCGTTTGAGATTTTACGAACGGTGAACGTTTCGCCGTTGGTGTTTGGGTTACGGCGTTGAATGACCGTACCCTGGAACACCTGAATACGCTCTTTATTACCCTCGCGGATTTTAACGTGCACATTGACCGTGTCGCCTGCCCGGAAGGTAGGCATATCAGCCCGACGCTGTGCGTTGTCGGCTTCCACTAATTTGATCAGGTCATTCATGACTGTAGTGTATCGTCAGCTAAGTTAATGCGAACACAAGGTTGCGAGCACCACGCTTGCAGCGCCTTGATGTTGTAAAATGAGCCGCAAAGATAAGGAGAAATTAAGCAAGGTGAAAGCTTCTTTCACTAATTTGTTGAGCAACTGCTTCATAAGCCGCCATTGAGTCGGAATGATTGGGCGATTACAGAGTTTTTGCCTAATTCGCGTTGCAAGAATAAATAGGAACACGGAGTAAACGGACAAAGCAAATCATGACCGATTGCCCTTTATTGTCCGTTTTAGTCTGTTCAATCCATTTAACCCGTGTTCCTATTCCAAGCCAACTATGAAAATCCTGAACGTTAACCAAATCCGCGAACTCGATCAGTACACCATTCAGCACGAGCCCATTGCCCCCATCAATCTGATGGAACGCGCTTCAGAAGCGTTTGCCGACTGGTTTGTGGCGAAGTTCCCGGCCACGCGCCCCGTTAAGATTTTCTGCGGTTTGGGTAACAACGGGGGCGATGGCATGGCCGTAGCCCGTATGCTGCTTCAGCTCGACTATAACGTGGAGGTAAACGTAGTTCGGTACGCGCCCCGCGAATCCGACGACTGCGCCCACAATCACCGCCGTCTTAAGCTGCTCACCAATCCGAACTACATCGAGAAACCACAGGATATGCCGGCACTACGGCATAACGAGATTGTGATCGACGCCATTCTCGGTTCGGGGTTATCGCGGCCCACGGAAGGAATCGTTAAGACCGTGATTGAGGCCATTAACCGGTCGCCAGCCATGGTAATCTCCATCGACATTGCCAGTGGTTTATACGCCGATCGGCCTAATCAGCCCGGTGATGTAATTGTCGAGCCTGATTATACGCTGACATTTCAGCTGCCCAAGCTAGCGTTTTTGCTCCCCAAAAACAGCCGGTACGTGGGCAATTGGCAGGTGCTTGATATTCGGCTCAGCCGACGCTACATTGACCAGACACGTACGTTATACTACTACACCAACCCTGAGGAAGCCCGACTGCTCCTGCGCACCCGCGACCGATTTTCGCACAAAGGGACGTTCGGGCACGCTCTGCTTCTGGCCGGGAGCTACGGTAAAATTGGAGCCGCCCTGCTGGCGAGCCGGGCCTGTTTGCGGTCGGGTGTAGGGTTACTCACGGTTCAGACACCCCGTTGCGGTTACGATATTCTACAAACGAACGTCCCCGAGGCTATGTGCCGCCCCGATCAGCATGAGCACGTTCTGACGGGTATGAGCGACATTTCAGGACCCGATTTTAGTGAGTACTCAGCCGTGGGTGTGGGGCCGGGCATTGGGCAAAGTCCCGAAACGGTTTCGATGCTTCGGGGGCTGTTACAATCGCTCCGCAAACCGGCCGTTTTCGATGCTGACGCTCTGAACATTCTGGCTAAAAACCGGGATCTACTGGGCCTACTACCCGAACGTAGTATTCTGACTCCGCACCCCAAAGAGTTTGAACGGCTCACCCAACGTTGGGAAAACGACTACGACAAACTCGAAATTTTGCAGGACTTTGCCCGTCGGTATGACGTAGTGGTGGTTCTGAAAGGAGCCCATACGGCCATTGCCACCCCCGAAGGCGAGGTGCATTTCAACTCAACGGGTAATCCGGGGTTGAGCACCGGTGGCACGGGCGATGTGCTGACGGGCGTGATTACGGCCCTGCTGGCGCAAGGGTACGACCCGGTTGAAGCTTCGGTATTGGGTGTGTACAGCCACGGTTTGGCGGGCGATATTGCAGCGGCCAACCGCGGACAAATTGGACTCACGGCCACCGATGTGATCGAACATCTGCGCTGGAATATGTAGAAAAGTGTGGGCAAAAACTGCACAAAAGTGTGGATTTTTATACCCAATCCAAGTTGACTGCCGATAAACAGAACCGTGAAATTCAACCGCAGGATACGTAGTAATACGTATTCCGTAAAACCCGTACTAATGCGCTAAAAGTCTTCACGAGATGGTATGAAATTTGTGACATCCATAACATACTCATCTTAAAATAGACAGTGCATATGGCAAACCTCACCACTAAACCACTACGTACCAATCGTTCTACGCGTAAAATGCAAACGGGTATGGACCAGACCATGGCGCTGGGAGGCCTGACCTTCGCTTTGTTCACCTACATCGTTTATCACTTTGTTTACCCCCTGATTTCGAAGGGGTTGCTTTGGTAATACTCCCTTCTATCTATACACCCATGAAAAAGCCCGCTTTTGCGGGCTTTTTTGATTTGGAGAACACTATCCGGCTTTACGAAAGAGCCTGATACGTCAGATAGGCGGCTCCGTAAGCCAGTAGCATCATGTATACCAGTTGTATGGCAGGCCACTTCCAGCTTTTGGTCTCGTGCAGGGTTGCGGCCAGCGTACTCATGCACATCATGGCAAACACGTAAAAAATAAGCAGCGACCACGCCAGCGCTTCGGTGTACATGGGCCCGCCGGTGGTTGGGTTTCGCTCGGCTTTGAGCCGTTCCCGAATCGTGACCCCTTCTTCATCCGCTCCATCGCCAATGCTGTAGATGGTCGCCATGGTGCCTACAAACACCTCACGGGCAGCAAACGAACTGAGCAGGGCAATCCCGATTTTCCAGTCGTAACCCAACGGCCGGATAGCGGGCTCGATAAAGTGCCCAAACCGGCCCGCATACGAGGCTTCGAGCCGTTCAGAGGCCACCCGGTTGTCAAGTTCAGCAGCTTCTACACCCACCGACTGCGCCCGCACCCGGTCTTCAGCCTGCTGCATCGAGTCGCCGGGGCCATAGTTAGCCAGCACCCAGAGTACAATCGAGATAGCCAGAATGACGCGACCGGCCTCCCACACAAACGAGCGTACGCTCTCCCAAACCGTCAGGCCCACATTGTTCCATCGGGGCAGCTTAAACGTGGGCAGTTCCATGATAAAAAAGCTACGCTCTTTTGTTTTCAGAACCAGCTTGAGCACATAAGCCGCTATGAGAGCACTCAACAATCCGAGCAGGTACAGGCCCATGAGTGCCAGCCCTTGCAGATTAAACAGCCCCAGAACCCGCTCATTGGGCACAACGAGGGCAATCAGAATGGTGTAAATAGGCAGTCGCGCCGAACAACTCATGAGGGGCGTTACCAGAATAGTAATGAGCCGGTCGCGCCGGGTGCCAATACTGCGCGTGGCCATAATGGCTGGTACTGCACAGGCCACCCCCGAAATAAGAGGCACCACACTCCGGCCGTTGAGCCCGAACTTGCGCATAATTCGGTCCATGATAACCATGACCCGCGCCATGTAACCCGATTCTTCGAGCAGGGCCACCAGCAAAAACAAAAAACCGATTTGCGGAATAAATACCAGAATACCGCCGATACCTGCCAGAATCCCATCGGTAAGCAGATCGGTGAGCGGACCGGGCGGCAAAGTTTCTTTCAGCGTACCGTTGAGCCAGGCAACACCTTCATCAATAAAGTCCTGCAAGGGAGTTGCCCAGGCAAAAATAGCCTGAAAAATAAGGAGCATAATCAGCCCAAATAGCGCATAGCCCCAGAGCGGATGTAGCAACACCCGGTCGAGCTTCTGGCTCCAGGTCAGTTGACCATCGGTTTTCTGCTGGGTAACGGCCTCTGTCAGCAGAGCTGCAATGCGTTTGTAGCGCGTGATGGTTTCGTTGGCCTGAAACTTAATCTCACTAAAGTCGTGCCGGGCGATGAGTGTGTCAAGGCCCTGCCGCTGTTCGGCACCAAGAAACGAAAACCCGTCGTGCTGAATCAGGTACTGCAACGCCAGATAATTGTTATCGAGCTTGTACTGCTCACGCGTTTCGCCAATCAGTTCCGGGATTTCTTCGGCCGGATCATAGAAGAGTTTGGCCGGCAACGTCGGTTGTAGCAATTGCCCCTGAACCGCCTTCCGTACCTGATCGAGGCCTTCGCCGGTACGGGCGTTGATCCGAATTACGGGTACGCCCAATCGCATGGCGAGCCGGGCGCCGTTGACCTCTTTGCCCTCGTCACGGGCCACATCGAGCATGTTCAGCGCCAGAATGGTCGGGACGCCCAAATCAGCAATCTGGGTAAACAGGAGCAGATTCCGGTGCAGGTTCGAGGCATCAACCACAACAATAGCAACATCCGGGTAATCAGGATGCGCCGGATTAGCCAGAATATCAGTTACGAGTTGCTCGTCTAACGACTTGGGGTAGATGGAGTAAACACCCGGCAGATCGACAATGGTTGCCGTAGTCTGGGCATCAAGGGGCCAGGTACCGGATTTTTTATCGACGGTAACACCGGGAAAGTTTCCGGTTTTCTGGCGCAGGCCGGTCAACTGATTAAACAGCGACGACTTACCGGCATTGGGGTTGCCCACAAGGGCTATTACGGGGGCAGACAAAACAGTTACAGTTTACAGTTTCCAGCTTGCAGTTCACAGTTTGCAGTTCTGACTTTGCTATCGGGTATCTACAACTGTAAACTGAAAACAGTACACTGAAAACTATTCAACAAGGATAGTAGCGGCCTCGGATCGACGCATAGACAAGCAGTACCCGGCTACGTTGAGGCAGATCGGATCGCCCAGTGGAGCTTTGCAGTGCAGACACACCTCAGCACCGGGCAGGCAACCCATTTCGAGGAGTTTGAGCGACATCAACTGGTCATTGAACGACTGGATGGTGGCCCGCTCGCCAATTTTCAGGTCAGCAACACTACGCTTGCTCATAACGGTGGTGCCGCATCGAAACGGCCAAAACTATTTAGATTCAGTTTAATTAACGCAAGTTTACAACGGAAAGTTTGTCTGTGCAAGCCACAACTCAAAGTTTAGGTTCGCTGCACCGGGTAGTCGGGTTGGCAGGCCGCTAGTCCATACCGGGTGGGTCGTAGGCGAGGCTACCATTTACCCCCGAAACATTGTCTACTTTACCCTGCAACTTCACCGTCTAAGCCGTAACTTTGCAACCCGATTGTTTAGGTATGTCAGAATCGATGCGGCAGATAGGTGCCCTGATGCGTAAAGAGTTTGTGCTGGAGTGGCGGCAACGCTACGCTCTCAATGGTATGCTTTTGTACATTGTGGGGGCCGTATTTGTGTGCTACCTCAGCTTCAACGCCCGCCGGGGGCAGCTGACGCCCATTGTCTGGAACACCGTTTTCTGGATTATTCTGCTGTTTTCGGCCATCAATGCAGTGGCCAAAAGCTTTGTGCAGGAACGCGCCGGTCGGCTGCTGTACTACTACACCGTGGCCAGTCCGCTCCAGATCATTGTTTCCAAGATTCTGTACAACACGGTGCTGATGCTGGTGCTGGCCGGGCTGGGGTTTGTGACCTACGCCTTTGTGCTCGGTAATCCGGTGCAGGATATTCCGCTGTACCTGCTGAGTCTGGTGCTGGGGGCCGTAGGCTTTGCCGGTTCACTCACACTCGTAGCGGGTATTGCTTCGAAAGCCGAGAACTCGGCCACTCTGATGGCCATTCTGAGCTTTCCGGTTATTCTGCCCCTGTTGCTGATGCTGCTGCGGATTTCGAAAAGTGCCCTCGACGGGCTCGACCGGAGCTTGAGCAGCGACGAGATTATCACCCTGCTGGCCATCGACGCCATTGTGCTGGTGCTTTCGGGCTTGTTGTTTCCGTTTATATGGCGGAGCTGAAACGGGTTTTGAGTTTATTGTTTATGGTTGTCGACGAGCCAGTTTTAGGATAAACAGCGCCCCTTATTGCAGTTGTGTTTACCCGTTGTGCTTTACAACCAAAAACGAAAGACCAAAAACCAAAAACTATAAACGATGAAAAAGAACTGGTGGAAGGGCGTTGCTGTCCTGCTTCTAACGTACGTAGTGTTCTGGGGATTACTCGGCCCGACTCCGCGTCAGCCGATTCTGAATGAAAGTATCCGGAATGTGTATTTCCACGTTCCGCTCTGGTTTGGCATGGTCATTCTGCTCTTAACGGCGGCTATTTTCTCCGGGCGTTACCTGCGCTCGGGCAACCCCGAGCACGACCGCGTAGCCGTCGAGTTTACCAATACGGCACTGGTATTTGGCCTGCTGGGCTGCCTGACCGGCTCTATCTGGGCTAACTTTACCTGGGGCGAGCCCTGGCCTAACGACCCTAAACTCAACAGTGTAGCCGTGGGTATGCTGCTGTATCTGGCCTACGTGATTCTGCGCGGCTCGTTTGATGATGAGCAGCGCCGGGCCCGCATCTCGTCGGTGTACAACATCTTTGCGTTTGCGGTATTCATTCCGCTTATTTTCATTGTACCCCGCCTGACCGATTCGCTGCACCCCGGCAACGGAGGTAACCCCGCTTTTGGGCAGTACGATATGGACAATCAGATGCGGATGGTGTTTTATCCGGCCGTGATTGGGTTTACGCTGCTCGGCGTCTGGATTACCGAAATACGGGTTCGCACCTGGCGAATTGAGGCCTACATCGAGGAATGATTCAGCCGGTTTTGCTGTTATAAAGCCGACCCACGTTTATCTCAATTTTTGCTTAGTTAAGTCAATGTTCCGGCCCGCCCGGAACTCCCAAAACATACTTTCATGAATGTACTTCTTTCGCTTTCGCTGGCGTTGACTAGTTGGTTCCAACAGCCCGAATCGGTTGAAATGGCCGATCAGCTCCGGGCCGATGGCAAAATCTGGGTGGTTGTACTCGTTATAGCCGTCGTGTTTGCCGGGCTGATTACGTATCTGATTCGGCTGGATCGGCAATTGGGCCGTGTAGAAAAAGAAGTACAACGCAAAAGGCTGGACAAGAAGCCGCTTGATGCTTAATTTTATCTCCGTAACACACTGAATTGCAAACATGAAACTGACACATATTCTCGGAATCATTGTGATTGCCATTGCCATTGGCATCATCGTTTCAACAGCCGGTGACGCCAGTGTCTATACCACCTTCACCAAGGCAGAAGCCATGGCCAAAGAAGGTAACGGCGACATGGTACACGTGGTTGGTAAGCTGCCCAAGGACGGTAGCGGCCGTATCACGGATATGCTGTACAATCCCCAGATTGACCCGAATCATTTTGAGTTTACCCTCGTGGATAACGAGAATAATGCCCGCCGGGTAGTGTACAACAGTCCCAAACCGCAGGACTTTGACCGCTCGGAGCAGATTGTGGTGATCGGCGCTGTAGAAGGTAATCACTTCCAGTGCAACAAGATCCTGCTGAAATGCCCCTCGAAGTATCAGGATGGAAAGTTGGAAACAACAGAACACGAGGCAAAAACGGCAAAGCTATGAGCGTTCAGGAAATCGAGATCGCGATTAGCCAACTAAGCGATCAGGAAAAGTGGCAGCTGTCGGATTGGTTCACTGAATACATGAATCAGCAGTGGGATAAGCAGCTTGAAGAAGACGCCGTAACGGGTCGTCTGGACCATTTAATCCGTGACGCTAAGGAAGAAATTCGTAAAGGTGATTTTAAGCCTTTATGAACCACAGGGCGACGGGTAAATTCTGGAAATGCTATTTCGATTTACCAGAAGCTATTCAGGAGTTAGCTGATAAGAACTTTGCGTTAGTAAAAGCTGACCCAGAGCACCCTTCTTTGCACTTTAAGGAAATAAAAGGCCGTGATGGTTTATGGTCAGCCCGGGTGGGCGATCACTACCGGGCACTTGGGCTTTTAGAGGGTGATGATATGTATTGGTTCTGGATTGGTCATCACTCAACGTATAACAACCTCATTAAGCGGTTATGATTCACGAAACCATCGGCCAGGTTGGCCACTTTTTTGTAATTCTGTCGTTTGTGACGGCGTTGGTGGCTACGGTCGCCTATCTGCTTTCAGCACTCGGTAAAGGGCAGGCGCTTCAGGCCGAAGCCGTATCTGAACCCGAACTGGCCTATGCCGGCGAAACAAGCCGGGGTAGCGTGGCTACCAAACGGCCTAAACAGGCAAATACGGGCAAGGCTACCCTACCCGCCCGCGACGATTGGCGTTCGCTGGCCCGCTGGGCCTTCTATGTACACGGTGCGGCTATTGTAGGGGTCATTGTGTGCCTGTACTACATTGTTTACAACCACTATTTTGAATACCACTACGCCTGGAGTCACTCATCGCTGGCGTTGCCGGTGCAGTACATGATCTCGTGTTTTTGGGAAGGGCAGGAAGGTAGCTTTTTGCTGTGGCTGTTCTGGAATGCCTTCCTGGGCGTTATCCTGATCAACACCAACAAACAGTGGGAAGCCCCCATGATGACGGTATTTGCGTTGGTACAGGCGTTTTTGGCATCCATGATTCTGGGTGTGGTGTTTGGCGGTACGTTTAAGATTGGTAGCTCGCCGTTTCTATTGCTGCGCGAAGCCATGCCCGATACCCCCATCTTCGCTACTGACCCTAACTTCGTTCCGAAAGATGGTAACGGCCTGAACCCCCTGCTCCAGAACTACTGGATGGTGATTCACCCGCCCACCCTGTTTCTGGGTTATGCACTCACGCTGGTACCCTTCGCCTACTGTATTGCCGGCTTGTGGCGCAACCAGCCCCTTGAATGGATTCGGCCGGCACTGCCCTGGACGCTCGTAGGCGGCCTGATTCTCGGCGTTGGTATCATGATGGGTGGCTACTGGGCCTACGAAACCCTCAACTTTGGGGGCTACTGGAACTGGGACCCCGTCGAAAACTCGGTGTATGTGCCGTGGCTCGTACTCGTGGCCAGTCTGCACACCATGCTTATTGCCCGCAAAAGCTCGATTGGTCTGAAAACAACCGTGATTCTGACCATCTCGACGTTCCTGCTCATTTTGTACTCAACATTCCTTACCCGGAGTGGTATTCTGGGCAATGCCTCGGTACACTCGTTTACCGACCTCGGCCTGTCGGGGCAGTTGCTCGTGTACATGCTGGTGTTTGTGGTGGGGGCGGTGCTGATTATGGCCCGGAAATGGAAAGTAATACCCACCGATGCCGAAGAAGCCTCTATTTACACCAAGGAATTCTGGCTGTTCATTGGGGCGACCACACTTACACTGGCGGCTTTTCAGGTGATTGCCACCACGTCGATTCCGGTGTACAACAAAATCATGGAAGGATTCGGGATCATCTCGAACCTGGCTCTTCCTGCCGATCAGATTGCCCACTACAACAAGTTTCAGGTTTGGTTCTTTATCATCATTGCCATCCTTACCGGTGTGGGGCAGTACCTCTGGTGGCGTAAAGTAGAAGGTCGCAACTGGACGGCGCTAACCACGCCCGGTATCATCACATTATTGCTGAGTGCCGGGATCATTGTCGTCGCCAAGATGTCGAACCCGATTTACATTGTTCTGACGGTGGCCTCAGTGTTTGCGCTGGTCACTAACGGCACCGTTCTCTGGGGCATTATCCGGGGCAACTACCGCCTGTCGGGCGGGGCGGTGGCGCACATCGGTATGGCGCTTATGCTTATCGGGATACTGTTCTCAGCGGGCTACTCGAAAGTCATTTCGATTAACAATAGCGGCATCCCGATCTCGAAGCGCGACGAGTTTACGAAGAACAATAACCAGGAAAACAAAGAGAACGTACTGCTCTGGATCAATCAGCCGGAGCGTATGGACAAGTTTCAGATGACCTACCGGGGGCAGCGCATCGAAATTCGGGATGTGCCGGGCTACGTGCCCCGCTCCTGGGTAACGGTTATCGAAGGCGACTTCCACGGCATTGCCCAGCGTGATATTGAGCAAAACGGAAAGGTTTACCACAAGAAAGGCGATACGCTGGCGCTTTACCCCGAAAACGTGTACTACGAGGTAGAGTACCGCGAGCCCGACGGCAAAATCTTCACGCTTTTCCCACGCGCACAGGCTAACCCCCGTATGGGCCTGCTGGTATCGCCTGATATTAAGCGCAACGCCGGCCGGGATTTGTACACGCACGTGTCGTCGGTGCCGGACCCGAACGCCGATAACGAGTGGAGCCGTACCGAAACATTCAGTGTAGCCGTGCGCGACACATTCTTTGTGAACGATTACGTGGCCATTCTGGACAACGTGACGCGGGTTGATAAAGTCGATGGCGTTACGCTCGGCCCCGGCGATGCCGCCGTGCAGGCGCAGGTTCGGGTGCTCGACAAAAATGGGGAGTACATGCTGACTCCTTCGTTCATCATCCGCGACAAAATGGTGGCACGCCCGGCGTTTGTAAGCGACGAACTCGGTGTTCGGATGCAACTGATGGAGATCGACCCACGCACGGGCAATTTCACCTTCGGGGTCAACACCACACAGCGCGACTACATTGTGATGAAAGCCTACGAAAAGCCACTGATCAACGTCTTGTGGATCGGAACGCTGATAGTAGCCCTTGGCTTTGGTATGTCGACCGTACGGCGGTATCGGGAGTTCAGTAAAATGCGCGATAAAGGATTGGCATGAAACTAAACGAAACACTTCTGCTGGCCGGAGCCGCCGGGGCCCTGCTTATCTGGCTACTGGAATTGCAGCGGACCAGTTTTGCCGAAAGCTACATTTATCTGATGCTCTGTCTGGCGCTGTTGTTCACGCTCCAGTTTGTGAGAAACAAGCGGATTCAGCGCGAAAAACAGGTGTCGCCAACGATTAAGCAGATGGCCGCCGATCAGAAGAAAAAGAAACAAAAGTAGTGAGCAGTGAACAGTGAGCAACGATCAACGAACAGTAACCCGTTGATCGTTGCTCACTGTTCATTGTTCATTGTTCATTGTTCATTGTAAACGATGCTCCTTCTCCTTGGTGCTTTTCTGGCGTTGGTTCTGGCCGGCTTCTTCTCGGCCGTCGAAACGGCGTACCTATCCGTGAACCGGGTATACTTCGAATTGCACAGCAAGCAGGGGCCTCTGGCCGAAAAACTGGTGTCGCAGTTTCTTAAGAAGCCTATTCTGTTTGTGGGGACTACACTGGTTGGTAATACGTTGTTTCTGGTGCTGTACGCCGTGCTGGGTGTAACAGCCTTACATCCCCTGCTCCTCCAGACGCTCCCCGATCAGTACGACAACCCGTTTGTGGTGATTACCCTCGAAACGGTTATCCTGACGGTGGTTTTCATGCCCGTTGCCGATTACCTGCCCAAGAGCCTTGCCCTGATTCACCCCGACGCGTTTCTTGAGCGATTGGCCGTACCACTTTGGGTTATTTATCAGGCCATTGCTCCTATCGTGCGAATTCTGGTGAGTACGGCCCGTTTTTTCAACCGGTACGTGCTTCGGCAAAAACAGGATGAAATTCGTCCGGTTTTTGGGCTCACTGACCTCAATCAGTACCTGCAACAGGCCCACCACCGCACTTCTGAACGAACCCCGAATGAAGACGAGGTCGATGTAGATACCCGGATTTTCAACAATGCCATTGAGTTTCGGGATGTGCGGGTGCGGGATTGCCTCATCCCGCGTCGGGAAATAACGGCCGTTGAGGTCGATGATAGTATCGACGATCTGCGCCGGGCGTTTCAGGACAGCGGCCACTCCAAAATTCTGGTGTACCGCGAGAGTATCGACGATGTGATTGGGTATTGCCACGCGCTTGCCTTATTTGGCAAACCCGCTACCATTGAGAGCATTCTGACGCCTATTGTGACGGTGCCCGAAACCATGCCTGCTCAGGATCTGCTCCTGCGGTTTACGAGCGAACGGAAAAGCCTTGCCTTAGTGGTGGATGAATTTGGCGGAACGGCCGGTCTGATCACCATCGAAGATATTGTCGAGCAGATTTTTGGCGAGATTCAGGATGAGTTTGACACCAATGAAGACTGGACCGAACGGCAGATTGACGAAAATACGTATCTGCTCAGCGCCCGCCATGAGATTGCGTACCTCAACGAGCAATACGGCTGGGATATACCGGAGGGCGATCAGCCCTCGGCCCGGTACGACACGCTCGGCGGCCTGATTCTGGCGCTTAACGAAGACCTCCCAAGCGTAGGCGAGCGCATCGAAATGTCGCCCTTCATATTCACCGTCGAATCGATGGACGGCACCCGTATCGACACCGTGCGGGTAGAAGTGCGGGAAGAGTAGGTTTTTGATGGATAATGAATAGTGAATAATGGATAATGGCCTGCCGGGTACATACCTGCGCCAGCCCATTATCCATTATTCACTATTCATTATCCATTACTCACCACCTGCTCCAACATAGCGATGTATCCCTTCACGCCCTCTTCAATTTCGCGCAGGTAGATAAACTCGTTGGCGGTATGCGAACGGCCCGAATGACCGGGTCCGCACTTGAGCGAAGGGCAGTTAAGCAACGCCTGGTCAGAGGTAGTCGGTGAGCCGTAGGTCGTCCGGCCCATAGCCAGCCCGGCCTGAACAATCGGGTGCTCAACCGGGATGCTCGACGGTTTCAACCGAATGGAGCGCGGTTTCACCTCGGAGCTGATATGCTGCCGAATGGTTTCAATGATTTCTTCGAGCGTGTACTGCTCGGTCACGCGGATGTCGACAGTGAACGTACAGGCATCGGGCACCACGTTGTGCTGCGTACCGGCATTGATAATCGTCACCGACATTTTGATGGGCCCCAACGTGGGCGACACCTTCGGAAACTGGTATGTGGTGAGCCAGTTAATATCCTGAATCGCCTTGTAGATGGCGTTTTCCCCTTCGTTGCGAGCCGCATGCCCCGAACGTCCGTGGGCCGTGCAGTCGATCACGAGCAGGCCCTTTTCGGCCACGGCTAATTGCATTTCGGTAGGCTCGCCCACAATGGCAAAGCTGATGGGCGGCAGATCGTCAACAATCATTTCCAGCCCTTCCCGACCCGAAATTTCTTCTTCGGCCGTAGCCGCCATGACTATATTGTATTGCAGATCGGAGTGGTCGTAGAAATAGCAGAACGTAGCCAGCAACGACACCAGACAGCCGCCCGCATCGTTAGAACCCAAACCATACAGTTTTTCATCCTGCACGAGCGGCTCAAACGGGTCGAGTGTCCACGACGGATTGGGTTTTACGGTATCGTGATGGGAGTTGAGCAGCAGCGTTGGTTTTGCCGGATCGAAGTAGCGATTGTAAGCCCAGATATTGTTTTTCTTCCGACGAAACGGAATCGACTGATCGGTCAGAAACTGCTCAATCAGCAGGGCCGTTTTGTCTTCCTCCCGGCTAAACGAAGGAGTAGCAATCAGCTGTTTGAGCAGCGAGATGGCTGACTCGGTCAGGGCTTGCTGTCGGGAGGTAGTTTGGCTAATCATGCAGTTAGTTCAATAGTACGGTTAGTCAAAGATACGTTAAGCCTCATAAAATCGTACGCCCTTCTCGCGCAAAAACCGCTTGATCACGTCCGCATGAACACACAGGCCCACATTCAGAAAGGGGTAGTTTGAGACTTTCGTTTTGCGGTTATTAACCAGTACCTCACGGTCTTCGATGTCGAAACCAAGGTGCAGGTGCCGGGTTGCCGACTGCATACCGCAGATAAGCCCGCGCACATCGAAAAGTGGCCCTCCACTTTGCCCACGCAGGCCGGGCGTACTCATTTCAACCCCCGAAATGGTACCGTCGGGGTCGGCAATCAACCGTGTCACAATGCCGTCGATCGGGAAGCGTACTGATTCCGTCCGGCCGCTCTCGGTCCACTCAATATCATCGAGTTGGGGGTTGTAGCGGAAATTGGTAAAGTCGGGAAACGGAAAGCCCAACCGGCACAAACTACGGCCGGGTTTAATGTACGAGGTGTCTTTGGCAAACACCGCGTGCGACTGATACAGGGTTTGGGTGTATCCCTCAAACCGAATCAAGGCCAGGTCGTACACCGGGTGCATATCGATATGGATCTTTTGCATCCGGTCAACACAGCCGTGGAAGTTGTTGCGCAGTCGCACAATAGTCTCGGCCTGTAGCTTGTAGCGTTCTTCCAGCAAGCGCAGGTGTTCGGGGTAGTGCCGGTCGCGCGGCAACTTGCGCCGGTCTGCCTGGAAATTGAGATAGTGTTTGTAGATATCGTCGGCGCGTACAATCAGCTCAGCAACGTGCTTACAGGTAACGGCACACCCGTCTTCATTCACAAAAAAAAGGGTCGCGCTACCGGGCACCACTTCGCTGTGTCCATACAGCCGAATGATGGATTGTAACGGGCGGGTAAACGGTTCGACACGCTCAATGGCGTCAACAAACATAGCAACCAGGTTAAAAAAGTAAGCGACAAAGATAGCACGCAAGGGGCAAAGACATGGCCCCGGCGGGCATCGTGTCAGCTTTCGGGTGGGCGGGGTGCCAATTGGAGTCGGCTGCCGGCAGTCATAACCAGTTTACCACCCGCCGAATACTGTATTTTCTGTCCCAGCACCAGGGCGTTAGCCGGTACAGTTACAGTATGACGAATATCGACGGCATCCCCCGCTACCGGCACCCGGTTGCACGACCAAACCGAGGGGTCGTTCCAGTTTCCATTTTTGATGGATATGAGCGTTGTGCAAACCGGGGCCGTCACAGTAATTACGTAATCTTCGGCTTCGCCGTACTGATACGTGCCACAGGGGTCGGCGGGGATGTCGGCATAGGTGACCATCACGCGCAACGTCAGCGGGCCTGCCGATGTGCTCGCCGGAATGGTTAGACTACCCGAAAAACCCGAGGTTACGGTCTGTGGGGTAGCGTACACGACTTCAGTGGAGTCAAACACGGCATTCCGGTTGAGGTCCGCCCATATCTTCACTCCTTCAAAAAACGTATTTCCCAAAAACTGACCTGCCACACTCACCGCCTGACCCACCGTTATGACCGGAGCGGGCCCCGGAAATGACGTTACCCCCGTGGGCGAACACCCTGAATTACTGCTCATGGTTACACCATTGAGTGTAAAACTGTTAAGGCCGTCCTCATCGGTACAGCCAACACTAAACGTTGGCTGGCAGTATGTAGCCCCCGCGGTTGTCGATACCACCACCGAAATGCCCCCAGTGGTGCTGTTGGATGGGCGAATCCGGTACCAATAGGCCGAATTTGTACTGACAGCCATGTCACGATACGAGGTACTGTTGGGGGCCACCCCGCCAATAGGCACAAACAGCCCATCGGCACTGGCCGAGCGTTCAATGATATAGCCCAGCTCATTGGTACCATTGTCTTGCCAACCCAACAGAATACCACCCGTAGCCAGGGGGCTGGCACTCACGCTCGACGGGGCAGCTACTACCGTCGGGGCACAGTTGAGGTTGTATGTTGTGGCCGTTTGCCGGGTTGCCAGCCCACCCTGAATCCGCGCATACTGGTCGCCCGTGAAAAACACGTTGCAGCCTTCGTAGTACGACATGATGTTGCTTGTCTGGGGCGAATAAGTTTCTCCATTCGCGTCGGTTGCGGTACCCGTGTACACCTCGCATCCGTTCACAAAATCACTCGCCGAGCCGGGCAGGTTGAGCGGATCGGCGGGAGTATCGCACAAAAAATCACCCGCTGTGCTACAGTTAGCTCCTGTGCTCCGGGTAACCAATTCGGTACCGTACGTGCGCTCAAACGTGTGGTAGAGGTTAAACGTGTGCCCCAGCTCGTGGTTTAGAATGTAATCGCTGATGTAGCGGTCGGCAAGCCCCCCGGTCCGAATAAAAGCACGGGTCGACTGTAACGTGTTTTCCGGGAAATAAGCATACCCCAGCAAACGCGACTCGTCGAAGAGATTAATGAAATACACGTTGAGGGCATTGGTCGCATCGCGACCATTCACGCCCGACTCGTTGGCCCGTGGAAAGCCATTGTATAGCGTTGTGTTCTGAATGTAATCCGGGGTGGTTCCGCAGAAATAAAACTGGATGCCGCTACCGTTGTTGAGGTAAAACCGGTTCGTACGAGCCAACACATTGTTCAGGCTGCTCAGACTCATCCCACCGGCCCCGTTGGTCTGCTGAAAAATATGGGGCTTAATGGGCACGTACGTAATGCCTGTATTGGCCTGCCCAGAGGCTTTTTTGATCGCCAGTGCAAACTGAACCTGCCGTTCGAGAGCCTGCCGTTGGTCGTCGGGGAGCGAAGGGGTTCCGCAAAACGGCAGTTCATCCGCTCGGGGGCTTTTTTTGGGTGGGTTTCCGGCCGACTGAGCCAGGCCGGGCTGTGCACCTACGCAGACCCAAACTCCCAGCAACCCTGCCAGCCACGCCAGTCGACAACTCCTAATAACACGAATAAAGCAACTTGAGTACAGTTTACGCATATGCGTTGAGTAAGAGTATGAACAGAAAAACAAATTCAAATGTACATTAATAGCCCATTAAGAAATATTAAAACGTATACACCTTCATCAGTTTGGTTAGTCTATTTCGCCCCTAAACGGCTTAAACAATAAAAAGCCCTGTACGAGAACTGGTGTACAGGGCTTTTTATTGTTTAAGAATTCGATTTACTCTTTTCTTACATTGACGTTAGCGGGCACAATAGCCCCGCCATCGGCGCTGTCGGGCGGAGCCTGCGTAGGCCCCGTTGTGCTGCTGTTGGCGGTGTCGCCCTGCATCCCCATAACGGGCGTATTGCCCTGCTCAACCGCCGACATGGAATCCGAATTGGCCGTTGCACTGCCACTTTCCGTTTTCCTTTCTCCACAACTCGCCATCACAACTACGGTCATCAGCGTCAGGGCCCAAACCGATCCATTTCTCTTCTTCATAATCAGGTTGTTTTACGTGGATGTACAATGAATAATGTGCAATGAATAACTGGATTACCTGTTGACAATCAGCTCTTTCATCATACACTTTACATTATACATTTTATTTCAACTCAGCATTTAATTACACTTTTGTTACAATAACATCGATTCGGCGGTTTTGCCCGCGTCCTTCTTCGGTGTTGTTGGTAGTAATGGGCTTGCTCGACCCGAACCCCTGTGTCACAATCCGGGTGGCCTCAATACCAGCCTCGGTCAGGGCTGCCCGAACGGCATTGGCCCGGTCGAGCGACAGTTTTTGATTAGCCTGTCCGTTGCCGGTATTATCGGTATGCCCTTCTACCCGAATCGACAGCGAGGGGTAGGCTTGCATGATCTGAATCAAGTCGTTGAGGTTTGAGCGCGAGTCAGTCGTGATCCGGGCCGACCCTGTCTCGAACGTCAGGTTATCGAACCGGAACGTACGCGGGGTCGATCGTTCTTTACCCGCCATAAACGCGGCCAGATTCGCGTTAAACGATTTTTCCGCCACGTTGATCTGCCGACCACCGGGTAGTTGCACAGGCGTTCGGATGCCCAGCGCACCGGGTACCGTGGAGTCGCTTGCCTGCCCGTTAGCGTCTTCAATATTCTGCAAAGTCGAGGCAGTCGTGTCTTCTACGGCGTCGGGTTCGGCCCGGCGCGTGGTATCGGTGTACACACCATCAACCCCGTTTTGCGGCTCACGGCACTTTTGCACAATCAACGCGATGACCAGCGCGGCTAAGGCAAACATGGCCCAGCGCAACCACCGTATGTTCTCGCGTTGGCGTTCGCCGTCGGTGCTTTTCGGAATGTTCGGATTGAGCGGAGTTCCACTAAAATAGTCGGCTCCCTGCACCTCGGCAGGGCCGCCGGTGGGCGTACGCAAGGCATCGAGCCCCAGTAGCCCGGCCACGCCCGACAGCCCAGCGGGCAAAGCCCCCCTGACGATGTCGGTTTGGCCTAGCAGGAGCGACTTCAGATTCAGGTCCGACAGGCCCTGTTCGTGTTGCTGCCGCCCCAGCACCCCCATCAGTACCGAGCCCGCCAGACTCATAATAGACAGGGCCGATGCCGGTTGTACTCCGCTGTACTGCGCAATGTGTTCGGCAATACGGGGGGCATTGTCGCCCAGAATGCCATCAACGAAGGTGCGTCCGTTGGCCACGGCCCGCCCGGTTTCTTCACGGGTATCCACCACCTGCGAGGCATCGATGGGCGTAGTTTCTTTGCTGTAGGTCCCTTTTTTGAGCAGATCGATGATGTCGTCAGCTCCGCCTTGCCCGGCCCGGCTTGCCAACCCACCCAACAGGGCAGGCAGCGTGCCACCCACGGCTTTCTGCACATGGGCGGGGGTCTCATTCAGATGTTGGCTCAGTTGATCGACAACCGAGGGTGAAAATTGATCAGTGAGGTAGGATAAAACGTTGAGCGCCATGACACGAGTGATTGTGTACATGACGCTAACCGGCCCTTTCGGGCGAATGTTCGGGAAAGAAAGGCAACGGGCTTACGACACGGCGGCTGCGGGCTGCATTACGATAGCGGGCTCATCTTTAATACGTTGCGTCCGGTGACGGAGCAGCGCTTCAATTTCCTCCTGACTCGAAAAGGCCCCGTTGATATTGACCACGTGGCTGGCCAGAACGTCGTACCGTTTGCGCATCAGGTTGTAAAATACACCCAGAAAATCGAGCCGGTCGAACACAATAGCCTTGTTCTGAGCATACTTGTCAACCGTTTTCAGAAAAAAGGCGGGGTGTTCGGTCCAGTGCAGACCGGGCCGGTAGTGGTGGCTGATGTGGTAGCCATCATTCCAGCACTTATGGTTGTACTTGACGTTGATGCAGGTAATGCTGTTTTTGTACGGATTCAGCGGCTCAGTGGGGCATACAAAGGCGTGTTGAGTCCAGTTACCGAGCATGGTAATAAGCCGGAACATGAAAAAAGGCAGGATAAACACCACCACCGTGGCTGGGAAATTGACAAACGACAACCCGATACAGAGGGCATAAAAACTCAGTTCGCCCAGCAAGGCCCGGTACAGCAGTTTCATACGGTTTTTCCGGCGCAGGTACGCAAGCAACTCAAGTACGCCAAAGAAAAAGAAGTCCAGAAAGTAAGCCAGAAAACTCCGCACACTATCGCGCTGATACGGCATCGTTGTACTCTCGTCGGGAGCCACGTTATTTTCGGCATGGTGCATGCCCATGTGGTGGCTGTAGTACGTTTCGGGGGTATTGCCGAAAAGCGGGGCCAAGACCCAGGTCCAGAAATAGTACGCGTTTTTGTACTCGGGTTTAAAGAGCGGCCGGTGGCTCGTGCAATGTAGCATGAGTCCAAAAGGCCCCTTAAACACCAGATTATTCAGATAAAAATACAGCACCGCCACCGCACCCCAGGCCCATCCGTTCAGAAACGGCATGTACAAAAGCACCGCTATCGGCATCAGTACCGCCACAATTCGGAGCGTTAGATAGATAAATGGCAAATCGCGCTCGTCTTTGAGAAATTGGAGCCAGAACCGGTCGAAACGGGTGTAGGCTGGCTGCACAAATCCGGGGTCGCTGAGGGGGCCGAGTGTACGCATAGGCTTGAAGGCTAAGGGAATACCTAAAAATAAAGAACGGCAATAGGACCTAACCCATTGCCGTCTACCAAAGATATAGTTTTAATTCAGTTAGTCAATAGCAGGTATGTTTAGCTATCAACCGCTTACTTACACGTTGCCAAAATCCCCTTGTGGTTTTTGATGTAGGCATCGTCACCGGCTTCCTGCGCCATTTTCAGGCCAGCCTCGGCGTCGGCACGGGCGGTTTTGCAGTCACCCTGCTTGGCGGCAATCTTACCCCGCAGGAAGTACGTCCAGTATTTTTTATCGGCTTCAACCACCTTATCAGCCCAGGCGCGGGCCTTGGTCAGGTCCCGGTTGGTATCGAAGTAGTAATTAGCCGCGGCCGAGAACACACCGGGCTTGGCATCGGGCTTGCTTACCTCCGCGTCGATCTGCGCCATAATTTGGGCATCGGAGTCCTGCTTGAGCGGGAATTTCACCTGCACATTTTCCCAACGCATGGCCAGATTGGCGGTAGTCGGTGTAAAGTCGGTAAATTCAACGGTAAAGTATTCAGCTGGTGTGCTCAGTTTCTCGGGCTTCACAGTAAAGCGCAGCACATCCTCCGCTTCTTTGTAATCGAATGCCCCAAACGCCTTGGTGTTTTTATTCAGAATGATGGTCCACTCGTTTTGGCCGGGAATAGTAAACAAGGCATAGCTACCCGCCGGTACCGCTTTCCCGTTTACGCTCATTTCAGCGTCGAGGGTAAGCTTGGTTGCCATGTTGGCCCCCGTACGCCATACTTTACCGTAGGGTACCTGATCACCAAACATTTTGCGGCCTTTCAGCGCCGGGCGGCTGTATTCAACCGTGGCTTTTGAGAGGCCAATACCCTGCGAAACAGTAGCCATTGGGCTGGCTTGTGGGGTCCGAATCTGAGCCTGTACGCTACCGGCAAGACTGGCAACCAGGGCCAGTGTCCATAGTGATTTGGTCATAGTGAAGTGATTTTAAACGAAGCCGCAAGTTACAAAGAAATAGGCGCGATTGGGGCAAAAAAAGCCTTGTCTACGCGTTTCAGCCGTACGCCCGATTTCCGCCCGGCTCCCTCGCCCACAAAAGGTCTGTTTAATTCCCCACTCTGTTCGCTGGGTGTAGGACAAGTTCTTTGTGATAGGGGTTCGACAGAAGTTTTTTTCTGACCGCCCGACGACCCGGAGGATTACAGGATAAACAGGATTTTTTTGGGGCTCAATCAATCCTGTTTATCCTGTAATCCTGTCAGAAAAATAAACTTGTCCTACCCCCTGTTCGCTAAATCCGATTAGATACCGCGTATTTTCGTGTTTCTTGGTGTAATACAAGCTGATTCAAGTTTTTCTCCCCCTCATACATGCACATTATCGCTCCTCCCCAAACTTTCGACGCCATCGTGGTTGGCTCTGGCGTCAGCGGGGGCTATGCCGCCAAAGAACTCACCGAAAAAGGCCTGCGCGTACTGATGCTCGACCGGGGCAAACCCCTCGAACACGTCACGGGCTACGAGTCGGCCATGAAAGACCCCTGGGAAATGCCGCACCGGGGTAAACTGACCAACGAGCAGATCAAAGCTCACCCCTACCTGAGCCGCGACACCATTTTTCAGGAAGCCAACGCGCAGTACTGGATCAATGACACCGACTCTCCGTACACCGAAACCAAACGGTTCGACTGGTTTCGGCCCGACATTGTGGGCGGTAAGTCGATTATGTGGGGGCGGCAAACCTACCGCTGGAGCGACCTCGACTTTGAGGCCAATGCCAAAGAAGGCATCGCCGTCGATTGGCCGATCCGGTACAAAGACATTGCCCCCTGGTACAGTTATGTGGAGAAGTTTGTGGGAATCAGTGGCGAAAAACTGAATCTGCCCCAACTACCCGACAGCGATTTTATGCCCGCGATGCAGATGAACTGCCTCGAAAAGCACGTAGCCTCGGCCATCAAGTCGACCTACAAGGGCGATCGGGTCATGACCATCGGGCGGGTAGCGAACCTGACCAATGCCCAGAAGCTTCATACCGACCTGGGCCGTGCCAGTTGCCAATTCCGAAACCTGTGCAGCCGGGGCTGCCCCTTCGGCGGCTATTTCAGCACCCAGGCGGCTACGTTGCCCGCAGCCCAGAAAACGGGCCGACTGACCCTCCGCCCCCACTCTATTGTGGCCGAGGTGCTGTACGATGAGCAGAAAGGCCGGGCCAAAGGCGTACGCGTGATTGACTCACAAACGGGCGAAAGCATGGAATTTTTTGCCAAGCTGGTGTTTGTCAATGGTTCTACGCTGGGTACGACTTTCGTTTTACTCAACTCGATCTCGAAGCGGTTCCCCAACGGGCTTGGCAACGATAGCGGGGTGCTGGGCCAAAACCTGATGGACCACCATTTCCGGGTGGGGGCTTCGGGTACGTACGACGGCTTCCAGGATAGCTACTACTACGGTCGGCGGGCCAATGGCATTTATGTGCCGCGTTACCGCAACATTGGCAACGACAAACGGGATTACCTGCGCGGCTTTGGGTATCAGGGCCGGGCCGCACGGACCCGCAACGAAGGCGCTGAAGGGTTCGGGGCCGATATGAAAGAGAAAATGACCCAGCCGGGCGAGTGGACCATGGGCCTCGGTGGCTTTGGGGAGTGCCTGCCCTACGCCAGCAATCAGGTTACGCTCGACCGCACAAAAACCGACAAGTGGGGCCTGCCCACGATGGTTTTCAACGCCGAATTCCGCGAGAACGAGAAAAAGATGCAGATCGACATGATGAACGATGCTGCCGAAATGCTCGAAGCCGCCGGACTCAAAAACATTCGGGCCTACAACAACCAAAGTGCGCCGGGCATGGCCATTCACGAGATGGGTACCGCCCGCATGGGCCGCGACCCCAAAACGTCTATTCTGAATGGTTGGAATCAGATGCACACTGTCAAAAACGTGTTTGTAACCGACGGAGCCAGCATGACCTCGTCGTCGTGCGTGAATCCCTCGCTCACCTACATGGCCCTGACCGCCCGCGCCGTCGACTACGCCGTGCGGGAAATGAAGAAGAATAACCTGTAAGGAATTAGGAGTTGATCGTTAAGAGTTCGGAGTTGCCCATTCGCTCTCCCCGAACTCTTAACGATCAACTCCTAACTTTTCACTATCCTACAGAAATACTATTCTAAGTCGACATACGTTGTTTCATTACCACAAAACCAACGCATGTCGGCATGAGTAACCGATTCACTCGCTTACCCCTATCGCTCGTTTTCTCTTTATTCTGGCTCGCATTGCTGACTTCCTCCGGTTGTCGGCGACCGGTGTCTACGGGCGAATCGGGCGGGAAAGCCACGCGAGCCAACCTCTCCGAAGCCATCGACTGGGCCGATAAACGGCGCCAAGGCATCGATTTCGTGGCTATGGGCACCGCCCCCGCAGCCACGACGATCGGCTGGCGACTCGACATCGACTTCTCGAAACAGATGCTGTTTCAGTCGTTCGACGGGCCTCAGCTGCTGACGCCCATTCCCAAACCGCAACCTATGGGCAAAACCATGGGTGTTGTGCTCGACGCGAAAGCAACACCCGTGTACGCATCCAACACACGCCGAACAGCCGCGAGCCGCAATGCAGCCCCCAAAGTAGCGCGGCTGAAGGTGTACATTGAGCCCATTGCCTGCCGAGACCCGGTCAGCAAACGCGACTATGCGTACACGGTTCGGATTGATGCCAACGGCAAACGATTTACGGGCTGCGGGGCGTTTATCAAGGGCAGCGACCGACTCAATGGTGCCTGGGTGCTCGAAACGTTTAAAGGGCAGCGCCTGCGCCCCGATCAGTTCGGCGACAAGCAACTGCCCTATCTGGAAATCGACCTGGCGGGACACAAATTAGTCGGCTCCACCGGCTGGAATAAAATCAAAGGGGCTATCGATGCCGAGGGCGACCATCTCGATCTGGTTCCCAAAACCACCACCCGCCGAACAGCCCCGGGTACGTTTGAGACCGATTTTCTGACGGCCCTCGATCAATCATCGCTATTTCGAATTGGTAAAGACCGGCTTACGTTGCTCGTCAATGGCCAGTATGCCATGACGTTTCGGAAGAAATAAGCCCGGTTTTATCATCGCGTACTTAGGCCATACATCCGCAACGGCTGGCTGTTGACACCAATCAGCAAACGGTCGCCCACGGGCACCACGGCGCGCACATCGCCCCGGAGGTCGAAGCCGGCCTGCTGTTGCGGCACCGCCGTGAACGTACCTTTGCCATCGCCCCGCAGCAGAAGCCCCCGGTTGGCATCGGCCCGCCCAAACCGCAACCGGGTCTGGTAGGTGTTGCCCGCTACGAGCAAATCTTTGCGACCGTCCTTATCAAAATCGACTGGGGTCAGCGTAAACACCGGCGACGCCTGTGCCGCCATCGGCAGCGGGGTAGCCGTTAGCTTGCCTGCGCCCGTGCTCATAAATACCATCGACCGAAACTCATTGGCGGTAAGTTTCTGCGCGTTTTGCAGTTCCTCGGCCGAAAACACATCAGTAAGGGTCGCGTTGGCGTAGCTGTCGTAGGTTGTAAACCGCTTGCGGAGCATCGCCATCTGATCGAGCAGTTCGTCGCGGGTGGCGTGAGGGTATGCTTTACCCTGTACGTATAAGCACAGCACCGGGTCGAGCGTGCCGTTGTCGTCAAAATCTTTATACACCAGCTCGGCCGGTTCGCGGTCTGAGGCCCGGCACTGCGTATTAAGGCCCAGATTACCCACCGCCAGATCGGGGCGGCCATCGCCGTTCAAATCGTCGACAGTGAGTTTGTTCCACCAACCCCGGTACTGTTTGCCCAAAAACGCGGTGGTCTGATCGGCCAGCTTCCCGCCCGACCAGGCCAGTACGGTTACGGGCATCCACTCGCCCACAAGCACCAGTTCGGGGGTACGGTCGCCGTTCAGGTCTGTCCAGGCGGCATCGGTCACCATCCCGATTTTTTCGAGTAAAGGAGCCATTTGTTTCGTCTGATCCACAAAGCGCGGGCTGGTTCCTCCCCCCGCATTGATCAGCAAGAACGACCGGGGCGTTTCGGGATACCGGCCCGGCACCACACGCCCACCCACAAACAGGTCGGGTCGGCCGTCGTTGTTCACATCGGCCACCCGCACGCAACTCGTACTGGTACGCAGGCTGGGCAAAGCCCCGGTTTGTTTGGTGAAATTGCCTTTCCCGTCGTTCAGATACAGCCGGTCGTCCAGACGCGGGTCAGTACCGGGTTGCAAATCGCCGTAGCCGCCACTGCACACGTACAGATCGGGAAAACGGTCGCCATTGGCATCAAAAAACAGAGCGTCGGTGTCTTCACAGGCTTTATCAGCCGAGAAAGCGGGCTGGGCTTTTTTCGTAAACGAGCCATTGGCCTGCTGCATGAGCAACACGCCCGGCTGTCCGGCGCTGCCGCCCGCATACACATCCTCGCGCCCGTCGCCATCTACGTCGGCTTTGGCCAGGCACGGCCCCGCATACGACTGCGCATTGACCAGCAACGGCTGCCGCTTAAAATCATTGACCGTAACGGCCGGGTACGTATGATTGACCACCGCAGGCAACTCCCGATACAACAAGGCCGGGGTAGTTGTAGACCGGAATGTAGCTTTGGCGTCCGTTTCGCGGAGGGTAAGAATCTGGTCGGCTTTAACGCTCGTCAGCAGCTGGGTTTTGCCCGTGGGCCACACCACCCGCACCGAGTCGACAGTAGCGGTAGTACCCAGACCCACATGCAGCCGGGGTGACACGCTCGACTGGAAACCGCGCGTCGGCATTTGCTCAACCAACTGCGACCGGCCGCCCTGATACACGGTCACTTTGGTCCCTACACCTTGGGTATTGGCCCCACTGCCCTGCAACGCAAATGCCAGATAGTGATGTTTGCGCAAACGGTTGGCATCGTTCTGAAAAATAAAGGCTAGCTGATTGGTGTTATTGACTACCAGATCCAAGTCACCATCGTTGTCGAGATCGGCGTAGGCTGCGCCGGTGCTGTTGGAAGGCTGATTCATGCCTCCAGCAGCGCCCATACTGGCAAAAGCTGGTTCAGACTCGCGCCCATCGCCCATCTGGTTCCTAAACAGGTAGTTGGTCACGTTTGACGCCGGCATCTGGTGTACCAACTCAAGTACATCATTGCGCTGCACATCGGTCGGCCGATTCTGCATAAAATCAGCCATGTACTTCAGAAAATCGAGGTTGGTATAGTCACGGACGTACCCGTTCGTAACAAACAGGTCTTTCCAGCCATCGTTGTCGTAATCGGCAAAGAGCGGAGCCCAGCTCCAGTCGGTATTCGATACACCGGCGAGCTGCCCCACCTCTCGGAAAACAGGCGTAGTTCCTCCTTCATTGATATGCAGCATGTTGCGCATATACTGATGATGAAATCCCGACTCTACCCCAAAAGCAAACTTCTCGTAATTGTCGGGAGCCATCAGGAGTTTTTGCCGCCGGTTGTCTTCGGGCAGCATATCGAGGGTCATCAGGTCAGGGCGGGCATCGTTGTTGATGTCGGCCACGTCGTTACCCATCGAGAAATTAGAGGTATGGCCGAGGCTTTTGCCCAGCACATCCCGAAACGCGACTCCCCCCTTACCAGCTGTGTTGAGGTAGAGGTAATCGGGCACGGCATAGTCGTTGGAAACGTAAATATCGGGCCAGCCATCGCCGTTGATGTCCGACACACCCGCGCCCAGCCCGTAGCTCAGCACTGAACTACTCAAGCCCGAACCGGGGGTTATGTCAACAAATTTCTGGCGTCGGTTTTCGAAGAGCCGCAACCCAATTTCCGGGTTCGATTCGCTCAGCAACACCGAGGTGGTTGCTTTATCGAGTACCGGCAGCGACTTGGGATTGTGGTTGAGGAGCAACAGGTCGAGGTCGCCATCGCGGTCATAGTCAAAAAAGGTGCCCTGCGTCGACTGAGCGGGCTTGTCGAGGCCAAACTGGGCCGTTTGGTCCGTAAACCGGGGCACGCCCTGCGCATCGGCCCCCTCGTTGATAAACAGTTGGGGCGTCCGTTTTTCGGGGCGCAGACTACCGGAGTAACACAGAAACAGGTCGAGCCGCCCGTCGCCATTGACATCGGCCATCGAGACCCCCGTGCGCCAGGGGCCTTCGCGCCCGGCCACGCCCGCAGCCGAGGTCACATCGGTAAATTTCATGCCGCCCCGGTTGAGGTACAACTGGTTAGGCACCATGTTGCCACTGAAATAAATATCCTGTAGGCCATCGCCGTTGAGGTCGCCCACGGCTACCCCGCCCCCGTTGTAGAAGTACTCGTACATGAGCACATTGGTGTTGAGACCTTCGCTCAGGTTATTGGAGAAAGTCACGCCCGTCTGATCGGGAGAGAGCGTCGTAAAAAGCGGAGGTCCGGCGGGTTGTGCGTCGGGTTTTGACTCAGTCGATTCACTCGATTGCCCACAAGCCGACAGCAGGAGTGCAACGAGCGAATACGGGAAAAGGAAACGGGTACGTAAGGCCATCAGAATAGGTAAATGAACCAGAAATTTACAAAAAATCCCCGTCGGTTCGGCGTCGACCAACGGGGATAAGCACTATTCCAACCTTGATTGTGAATTATAGTAAACCAACGTTAGTATCCGGGGTTCTGAACCAGCTTGTTGTTCCGGTTCATTTCATCGCGGTTAATGGGCAGGAAGTACATCTTATCAGACCAGGCACGGTTTTCTTTACCAGGGTCACCTTCTGCAACCCGATACGTGTAATCGTAGCTAGTCGGATCATACCGGTAAAGCGAAACGGTTTTACCGGGTTTCAGTGTACCCGTAATAGCAATCCACTGCACTTTGCGGCCGAGCGTAGTGGGAGCAATCATCCAGCGCCGGGCATCGTGGTAGCGTTGTTCTTCAAACGCCATTTCGATGCGTTTTTCGTTGCGCATACGCTGCCGAAGGGCATCGCCCGACTCTGTCAGGGCAGGCATACCGGCCCGGAACCGGATTTTGTTCAGCCAGGTGCGCGCTTCGGCATCCTGCCCTAACTCGATACAGGCTTCGGCGTAGTTGAAGACGGCCTCCGTGTAGCGCAAAAACGGCCACGGAATCTGCTGCCAGGTGTTCTGGTCTACAATACCTGGGTTAGGGTCAATGAACTTACGCATGTAGTAGCCGGTGTAGCTACCGTTCCAGTCCTCAATGGGGCTATTGCGCGTATCCAATCCGAAGTGGGTTACCTTGGCGCCTGAAGAGTTAACAACTTCGTAACGGCCGGTCTGAATTTGTCCGAGTGGGTCACGCGCAGCATTGGCCGCCGAACGGGGTTTCCACTGCGCTCCATCGTACAGAATAGATCCGTAGAAACGGGGGTCGCGGTTGGCATAGGGAGCACTGGCGTGGGTCGGGTTGGTCCAGCTAAACCGGGTTCCATCCATCATCTCGTAGTCATCTACCATCTGCTGAATAGGCGTGTTGCCGGCCCAGTTGTTGTAGCCATTGGGTCCGTTGAAAAGCCCCTGACGACCGCCGTCTTCCTGTTTGATGTTCGTAAACAAGCGAGAGAAGATGATGTCTCTCTCGCCCCCGTTGCGGGCCAAGGCGATGTTCATGTAGTTTTCCGTACCTACAGTAGGCGTTACCGGAGCCGCCAGGTTCATCTGGGAGCCAAAATTTGGCAGGTCCAGCACAGCTTTGGCAGCATTGCGGGCTTTAGTCCAGCGTTCAGTACGGCTACCACTCACATAACCCAGCAGTTCGGGTTTAGAAAAGGCAGCGTGTGCACTCGACTTGGCCTTTGCCGTAGCCACGTCGTAGAGATCACTGGCGGCATAGGTCAGGATACGGGCCTTCAGAGCCAGGGCGGCCCCTTCGTTGGCCCGGCCCAGTGCCATTGTCCGGCCCTTTAGCAGAGCAGCGGCATCGTCGCAATCCTTTGCAATGAAGTTAATACACTCCTCCATGGTATTGCGGGGTGCCGTATAGTCGGCTTCTCCGAGCTTATACGTCTCATCCACAATGGGTACACCACCGTAATACCGAACCAGTTGGTGGTAATAATAAGCCCGCATAAACTTGGCTTCACCGGTGAGCCGCTCCACAATATTGTTGGTATTGGGAAAGCCGGGCTTGGCCAGATTCTCAAGCGCCAGGTTACACGCCCGAATGCGCAGATACATCTGATTCCACTCGATGGTGTTGTTGATCCACCCCTGATCGGCCGGGTTCGAGCGCGACTCGGTAATGGTCGTGATGTTGCGACCGGGGTGCGTAAACTGCGTTTCGTCGGTGAGCGAAGCCAGCTGCTGCTCATTAAAACCACCTTGTCCCAGACCCGCATAAATACCGGTGATAAAGGCTTCGGCCAGGGCCGCATCGGACCAGACAGCCGTCCCCGACACCTGATCGAGGGGTTGGGTATTTACAAAACTATCGTTACAGCCCGTTACGGTCAAACCACCAATTAACAGGGTGAGAGCTATCGTTTTAACGTTACGTATCATCTTGAATGAGGAATTAGAATCGTAGCGAGGCACCAAAATTGATCACACGAGCCTGTGGGTAGTACTGCCCTGTCGAGTTGGACGATTCTGGATCGAACGAGCCCAATTTGTTGATTATGTTAGCTAAGTTCAGGCCGTTGGCATACACCCGCAGGTTGTTCAGTCCTACCCGGCGACCCAGGGCTTCGGGGATAGTGTAGCCCAGCTCAACGTTTTTCAACCGGATATAATCAGCCGAACGCAGCCAGTACGTATTCCCGTTGGAGAAGTACTGATCGCTCCGGTTGGCAATGCGCGGGTGTACGCTGCTGGGGTTGTCGATGGTCCAGCGATTCGTATAGAACTCCCGGAGGTAGTTACCAATGTTGCCCGACTCGCCCAAGCTAATGTACTGACGTGCGCCTGCCGAACCCTGGAACAAAACGGTCAGGTCGAAGTTCCGGTAAGAGGCTGTAATGTTCATACCGCCCTGGAACAAAGGCAGGTTAGTGCGCTCGAGCCGATACTGATCGTCGGGTGTGATTTTACCGTCGCCGTTGTAATCTTTATACTTCATATCGCCGGGGCGGAGCGTTTTCACAATGGCGGTATAATCGATCTTATTGGCATCAATTTCGGCCTGATCTTTAAACACGCCATCGTATTCGTACACCAGGTAGGAGTTCAAAGCCCGACCCGTGGTCCGCTGCCACTCAGGGGCACCGGGGGCTTCGTCCCAGAACAAGATTTTGTTTTGGGCGTAACCACCGTTCAGAGCTACCGAGTACTTCAGGCCACCCTGTTGGCCGTTGTAGGTAATCTGCGCATCAAAGCCCCGGTTACGAAGCTTTCCGATGTTTTCGGGCGGCAGAGTGAGACCAGTGGAGCGCGGAATAGACGCATTGCGCGGAAACAGAATCGAGGTCCGTAGGTTGTTGAAATAGTCGAACTCAAAGCTGAATTTCCCGTTCAGGAACTGCCCTTCCAGACCAATATTCATGTTGTTGGCCACCTCCCACGTAATGGTTGGGTTCGGAATACGAGCTTCCGACAAGGTAGTTTGGGGGGCATTGTTGATAATATACGTATTGAAGCCGTAAGTGGCCAGGTACTGGTAGGTAGCCAGCGTTTCCGTGTTTGGCAGGTAGATCTGATCGTTTCCTAACTGCCCCCAGGAGCCCCGCAGCTTCAGGTAATTGACCGATGGCACGGCATTTTTCCAGAAACCTTCTTCGGAAATCACCCAACCCGCCATAAAGCCAGGGAAGAAACCGTAGCGGGTCTCTTCGGGAAAGATGTCAGAGCCGTCATACCGCCACAGAAACTCGGCCAGGTATTTTTCTTTGTAGTTATAGGCCACGCGTCCGAAGTAGTTGATCCGCGCCCGGTTGTAGGCTCCACCTGTTCCGTTACGCTCCAGGTCGCCCCCGGCAAATAACTGATCAATGGCTGGCGAGATAAAATACCGCCGGAAAGCCTGCACATTGTCGCCCTGAACGGTTTCGCGGTTTACCCCTGCCAAAACGGTCATACCATGATCGCCAAACTTCCGTTCGTACGTACCAATGCCCCCGAGCAGTATGTTCAGCTGCGTTTCACCATAAACGTTTAGGTTTGGCTCAGCAGGACCACGCAGACTGGGTACCAGGTTTGGGTTACCATTGGCATCAGTGCCGGAGCCGAGCTGATACAGTGTCCAGGGGGTTTGCCAGAGCCGCCGGTTCCGCTGCCGATTGTCGATAGCCGCTGTACCGCTGAACTTCAGGCCCTCAATGCCAGGAACTTTAAAATCTACCTGTCCATTCGACTGGAAATAATCCTGCTTGTCGCGGTCATAGCCAGTGGCATTGGTAGTGATCACCACCGGGTTTTCGCCGTTTTCAATATCCGGGCCTGGCCGACCATCGGGCCAGAAAGCAGGCTGATTGGGCTTGCCGCGCATCTGCATCCGGAAAATTGCACCAGCCCCACGAGTTGGGTAGAAACGGAACTCCCGACGACCCAGCAACCCAACGGCTACGTGGATGTACTTGTTGATATTGGCGTCCAGGTTGACCCGCATATCATACTGCTTGTAGCCCGTAGCCGATTGTTTGTAGTAGGCATCCTGATTCTGATAGCCCAGCGAAGCCAGGTATTTGAAATCTTCGGTGCCACCTGTCACCTGCAAATTATGCTGCTGCTGGGGCGACCAGTTTTTGAGTGTTGCCGCATACCAGTCGGTATCTGGATAACGCCAGGGGTCCGAACCGTCTCTGTATTTGGTGATGTCGGCTGGGGAGTAAGGAGCCGTCCGCACCGATCCGTTAGGCCGGGTGAATGAACCCGTTGATTTATAGGCCTGATTGGCAGTCGCCCACTCTGAAACCGGCAACTCATAAATGTTCAAGTCATTGAGCATTTCGGCGTACTGAGCCGAGTTGGCCAATTTCGGAATAACGGTAGGTTGCGAGAAACCCTGGTTGAACGAGTACGACAATTGGGGTTTACCGGTTTTACCGCGCTTTGTGGTGATCAGAATAACCCCGTTAGCAGCCCGCGACCCATAAATAGCGGCCGAGGCATCTTTCAGCACGGAGATATTCTCAATGTCGTTGGGGTTGATACGGTCCAGACCACCTGCCCGCGCCGGAATACCATCCACCACAACCAGGGCATTGTTGTTGCCGATAGTGTTGGTACCCCGGATACGAATAGCTGACCCGTCGTAGCCAGGTTCACCACTTCGGTTCACCGCAACAACACCCGGCAGCCGCCCCGCTATAGAATTTGAAAGGTTCACGGTTGGCGACTTAACCAGGTCAGACCCTTTCACCGACACTACCGAACCGGTTACGGTTTCTTTGCGCTGCGTACCGTAACCTACCACCACCACTTCATTGAGCGACTTGGTGTCTGTCGCCATTGTGATGTTGACAGTTGTCTGTCCGTTGAGGGGTACTTCCTGCGTTACGTAACCAATGTACGAGAACACAAGCGTGCCGTTACGGTCCGTCGCATTCAGCGAGTAACCGCCATTGACATCTGTTACCGAACCGGTTGTTGTACCTTTCAGTACCACACTCACACCGGGCAGAGCTTGTCCCTCATCGTCGATTACCTTTCCGGTAACTTTCGACTGGGCCATAGCACCCACCGAGCAGAGCATTAAAAGGAGGAGCGTTACGTTGAAAAGAGCATCACGTAACCTCATAAAGGATGGTTTGTCCCGCCGAATCGGGGGCGCTACATCAGGAGTAAAGGGTGTTTCCATACATGCACAAGGCTTAATATTAAACACCTTTTAAAGTAGGCTACTGGCTTACCCTACTATCTTAAATCTTAAAACAACTACGTTTTTTACTATTTGGTAAAAATAGAACTAGCATTAGTCAATATAGGCACAAACAGTACCGTATATATACGCAAACAAAAAGGTTACCGGTCTCATCAATCGATGTACCAGTAACCTTATCTGTATGTTTTTCTGCAATGTATCGCCTATTCAGCTTTCACTACCGCGTGCCCGCCAAATTCGTTGCGCAAAGCAGCCACTACTTTACCGGTGAAGGTATCGTCCTGCAACGAGCGGTACCGCATTATCAGCGACATGGCAATTACCGGAGTGGGTACACCGAGGTTGAGCGCCGTTTCGAGCGTCCATTTACCTTCCCCGGATGAGAACATACGTCCTTTGATACCTTCCAGCTTGGCGTCTTTCTTAAAGGCGTTCTCGGTTAACTCCATGAGCCAGCTCCGAATCACCGACCCATTGTTCCAAAGCCGGGCTACGGCTTCGTAATCGAACGGGAAGGGGCTTTTCTCCAACACCTCAAACCCTTCGGCAATGGATTGCATCATACCGTACTCGATACCGTTATGCACCATTTTGGTGAAGTGACCGCTACCGGCCGGGCCCGTGTACAGGTACCCATTCTCCACCGAGATTTCCCGGAATACGTCGTCGAGTTTACCAACGGCCTCAGGGTCTCCACCGACCATGGTACAGGCCCCGTTGAGGGCACCACTTACCCCACCACTTGTGCCGCAATCGACGTACGAAACACCATGTCCTTTGAGCAGTTCGTACCGCCGGAGCGTATCCTGATAATGTGAATTCCCACCATCGATCACAATATCGCCCGCCGACAAACCAGCGGCCAACAACTGATCGAGTACTTTATCAATAAGGGGGCCGGCCGGGATCATCAGCCAGATAACCCGAGGGTTGGGTAGCGTGCTAAACAACTCTTCGTACGAGTTTACGCCCGTAGCACCTTCGCCCTTGATGGCAGTCACTAACTCGGGATTAATATCAAAACCAACGACTTCGTGCTTATGCCGCAACAGGTTTACGACAAGATTATAGCCCATCTTGCCAAGGCCAACGAATCCAATCTGCATGGTTGGGAATCTATGAGGTTTTTACAAAGTACTACGATAAACGGGAGAACACCGTCTTTTTGGCCAAAATTCTCGTTGATGGACATCCGATATGGGGCATCCTGGGCCGCACAAAAAAAAGACGGACAGCTACCGTTTACTATCCGTACCTCCGTTGTAAATTAGGTGTAACAAACCGTTGTGCCGTTTTACGCAGCCCCCCACATGAAGCTTCTCTGCTGTATCCTGTTTGGCCTTTTAGTGGGTGCCTGCGCCCGCAACCGGGCGTTGCCCGGCCCACCTGCGCCCGTCGATGAGGCTGAGTACTACTCGCCGGGGGTCTCGGCCGCAGACGTTAGCCGACGGAAGCTCCTGCCCGACCCCATCAACGGGCTGGGCCAAACCAACGACCCTAACATCCGACTGACCGACATCCGGCAAACCAGCAGCTACACGGTACTGTACATGACGTTTTCGCTCGGCGACCCGCAGGGCCGCGATTACACGTATAGCTCGGCTACGTCCGAAATTTCGATTCAATCGGGGGCCGTGCTCATGCCGTTCAACAGCCTTGACACGTACAAGCTCGTCAAAGCAACCGGCATACCCGTATCGCCCAATACGCAAACGGTGCGTGGCCACGAACGGGTCGATTTTGTGCTTTACTTCGAACGGCTTCCCGACACCGTAGAACAGTTTGCCATGTTTGAGTGCAAAGACACCCCCACCCAAACCTGCTGGAACATCACCGGAATGCGGCTACAGAACGCGCCCAAACCCTAAGGTTTAGACCATTCTGACCGGTTTACCTTCTATCTTTACGGCTCATTTCGGGTTAAGTTACCGAAACACGCCCTTCTTCCATGCAGCGTACTCTTTATATTGTTCGGCACGCCAAAGCCGAAGACCACAGCCCTTACCTCCGCGACCACGACCGCGACCTTACTTCGGATGGAATTATGGCGGCCGCCCGTATGGGTCGGCACTTGCGGCAGCAGGGCATTAAGCCCGATGTGCTGGTAAGCAGCACCGCCAACCGTGCCCGCGACACCGCCAAGGTAATTGCCGAGCAACTGGGCATTGAGCCCGAGACCATTCAACTCGACGAACACCTCTTCGACGGGGGGCCACGGGCCTATCTGGCGGCTGTAAACGCCCTGCCCGAGACCTGCGAGTCGGTGATGATTTTTGGGCATAACCCCGATGTATCCTACTTTTCGGAGTACCTGACTCATCAGTCGGTTGGTTCTATGAGCAAGGGGGCTGTTGTAGCCGTCACGTTTGAGGGGTTAAACTGGGCCGAGGTTTCGGGACGCACCGGGACGCTTGCTTTTCAGGTCGCCCCCAAACAACTCCACGATTAAGAGCGTTTTAGGCCTGTATTCGCATACTACCTGTATGAACCGTAACCGTCGTATCTTCATCATCATTTTTATCGCCTTCGTGCTCATTGTGGTTCTGATCACCATCGACATGGCCCGGCGAACCACCGCCCCCTGGAATCGGCGCAAACAACTCGAACGCGCCCTGCCCGGCCAAACCCTGCCGCCCCCAGCCGATGGCATCACGATTGATACCACCGGCCTCGACACACTGCGGTAACGACTACAACTGCCGGACGAGGGTATCGACAAAAACGGCCACGTCGTCTGCATCGTTGTACACATGCGGGGCCACCCGGATAGCCCGGCCCCGCACCGAAATGGATACATTGTTAGCCAGCAGCGCCTGTTGAATCCCAATCGGGTCGGCCGAGTCGGGTAGCCAGATACCCAGCAGATGGTGCGTCCGCCAGCTGGTTTCCTCTACACCACAGCCAACAGCCTGTAGCTGCGGAATAGCCTCGGCCATGAGGTCGCGGCCGTATTGTTCAATGCGGACCGGTTGCCACTCGAGCAGTTGGGTCAGGGCGGCTTCGAGCATGGGCATGTGGATAAAATGGCTTTGCTCCCCTACGTTATAGCGGTAAGCCTTGGGCCGGTAGGCAGGCTGATACTCTGATAGTTTATGAAACTGATCGCTTTCGAGCCGGGCCATCCAGCTTTCTTCGAGCGGCACGCCGTTGTCGAAGGCCTCGCCGTAGTAAGCCAACCCGGTGGAGTACGGCCCCATCAGCCACTTGTATCCCGCACAAATAAGGGCGTCAGGTTGTATTTTCTCCAGATCGAACGGCATGGCACCCACGGCCTGCGTTCCATCAATGGCAAGCCAGGCACCTACCTCACGGGTACGGCGGGCCACCGCTTCCAGGTCGACCCGAATGCCGTACATCCAATGCGTAGGGGGAGCCACAACGAGGGCCGTTTGCGGGCCGATGGCATCGAGCAGCCGTTCGTTCCAGGCAGCTCCCCTCGGTAGCTGGGTGGGCATAGGCACGGTACGAACCGTGAGCCCGAGTTCGGCACAAACGCGGTCCCAGGCGTACACATCGCTCGGAAACTCGGCATCGAGCAGCACAATCTCCTGCCCCCGCGCTATGCCCGGCTTGCGGTGCAGGTTGCGGGCTACCACACCCATACCATACGATACCGACGGAATAATTGCGATACGGTCGGGGTCGGGATTGTTGATCAGCCGGGAAAACAGCTGACGTACCGGTTCAGGTTGCGCAAAGAAGTGCGCTGCGGTAAGCCCAAAGGGATTGGTCTGCCGCCGGATCGCTTCAATACCAGCCTCCTCAGCCGCCCGGCTAAATGGCCCGCGGGTAGCGCAGTTGATGTAGTGCAAATGAGCAGGCAGCGAAAATTGTTCTTTCTGGCAGGTAAGTTGATGATTTTGGGTTATCATACATTCAGGATGTTTTCGTCGGGAAGTTACCGTAAAAAGTCGTAGCCTTGTAGGGCCGTTAAACCTACAAGTTGCCTGTATGAATACCCTGATCTCGTTTATTAAGCGTAAAGTTTTCCGTATCAACCGCGACCGCTGGAATTACCAGTACGAAAAAGGCCTCTGGGACGGCCTGAAAGCGCTGGACGAACTGGCTCGTTTTAGCGTGATTGTAGGTTACGTGAAGTTTCTGAAACCCGGCCAACCCGATGTTCTGGAAATTGGCTGCGGAGAAGGCCTGCTCCAACAACGGCTTCAGACCCAAAACTACGGCCGGTACGTCGGGACCGATATTTCGGACCTGGCCATTCAGAAAGCCGCCAACGATGCCGGGGATACCAAATGCAGGTATCTGGTGGCCGACATGGACACCTACAAACCCGAAGGACAGTTTGATCTGATCATTTTCAACGAGGTGATCTACTACAGCAAGCACCCACTCAAGACCCTGCAACGGCTGGCTACCTTCCTCAAACCCGGCGGTCTGCTGATTGTGACGATCAACGACCATAAACACAGCGCCAAACTCTGGACCGATATTAAAGACGGTTTCCCGCTACTCGACGAGACCACTACTCTTACCTCGAAAGGCACCTGCGTTTGTAAAGTGCTGCGGGGCAACTAAAGTCCTTTCTCTCCACTCTTACGTCGCTCTTCGGTGTATTGTTTCATAGGCTGGACAACCACTGGCAGGGGTTGCTAAAAGTGGTTTAGGGTGTATACTGTCCATAACAGCGAGGACAACGTAGCCTTTATTTGGCACAAATGTTGCCACCCGTTCTGCTTACGTACGTTTATCGTTTTGGGCTCAGGGCGGCCGGTGTTTCTATTCAGTGCGAATAGCCTGATAACAAAGCTATTCACATACTATGAGCCACCGTATCGTACCCCAAAAACGATAAACCCAAAAATCACGAACGATTTTACAAGCTATGCAGACGTTGCTGGGTGTCGGCTCTCGCGTGGAGCATCCTGAATTTGGGCCGGGAGTTATTATCAATCTGAAATCCAACGGCTACACAATCACGTATATTAATCACGGCGTGCGGGTAATGCGTTTCGACGCGCCCCTCACGGTGATTGAGGCTGTGGAGCCGGATGGTGATCTGGTTAGTTTGCTCGATGTGGAGCAGGCACTCTCGCGGGTGTTGCAAAAGTGGGCCGACGTGACCGAACTCGTACCGCTGGGCGATAAATGGAAAGGTGGTAAGCTGATCCTGAAACCCGGCCGAGCCGATTTGGCCTCCAAAGAGCTACCGATCGACACCTTCTTTCATAAGATTGTGATGGTGCGCGACCGGCTTCGGACGCTCGAACAGCGGGTCAACGCCAGTGGATTAGACGATGAATCGAAGGTCAATATTCAGCAGTACATCACGCGGGTGTACGGTAGCCTGACCTCCTTCAACGTCTTATTCAAACACGCTGAACACCAGTTTATTGGCGACAAATCATCGGCCGACGCAATGGCATGATTTGTGCACAAATCTGAGTGAAAATAAGTTTTAAGTCTATTGTTTTAGTTGTCAGGATGGTTGAGTTAAGGCCTCTCTCTGCGAGGCCATTAACTCTACAAATCGCCGTCGGTTCTGACAATTGGCAACCAACCATATAGTTTCATCGATGAGCCATTCATAGTGGTTTAGGTTAGGGTTAACAGGTGTTCGGGACACCCCGTGGTTGATGGCCGCGGGGTGTTTTTATTGGTTGCATTAACCCGCCTAAATAAAGCCTACCGAACCACAACCCGGTACTGAAAAAGCTCACTCTGCCGGTTCTTTCCATCTGCGTACCCAACCGCGAGCTTCAGCCAATAGCTACCCGGTTTCAGGTCGTCGGGGAGCGTAAATCGGGGGACACTTTCGACTGATTTGGGCAGCGTAACCCGAATTCGATATACATCTGCCGAATCAGCTGTACTAATACACAGTACCTCGGCCTGTTCGGCACCGGCGTATGGGGCCAGGTAGCCTGCCTGTCCATTACCAGACACCGTATACGGAACCCCCAGCGTGTATAATTCGCCTTTTTGCAGAACGTACTCGTCGTTAGGCTGACACTTGGCCGAGAAACAATTCAGCATGTTGAAGTACGGTTGACCGCTATATGCCAGAACACTAATGGCGTAGCAGTCCGACACAGGTTTGCCCGCTCGCACGAGGCTCACCGTGTAGTTGCCCGCCCGCATCACCGAATCGACCGTAACCACCACATCTCCGGTTTCACGCACAAAATAACGGGGTGTCACCACGTACTCGCGCTGCCCATTTTTAAATCTAACGCGCAGGCTATCGGTCATGTCCTGACCTTTCAGCGGAATAGCCAACGGCTGACCCGCCAGAAAATAAGGCCCCACGCAGGACGTGCCGTCGTACAGAGTGTAATAGTTCAGTTGATCTTTTGAGACGTACTCAACTGGCCCTTTCTCAATGGTTTGAGCCTGTACCGGCGGTTGCATTACGGGCACGGAGGCCTCTTTTTGGGTTTGCGTACAGCCCCAGCCACCGATAGTCAGAACCAACGCGATAAGAAGACAGGTAGGTGTGAAATGCATAATTGTAGATTCAGATTTTGTATTCAGTACCTTACCGGAAACTTCGTTTGCGCCCCCGGGGGTGATAATCGATCATGGTTTGGGTGAGGTACTCGCGATCGAGGTGGGTGTAAATTTCGGTAGTCGTAATCGATTCGTGCCCAAGCATTTGTTGCACCGCCCGCAGGTCGGCCCCGCCCTCGATCAGGTGCGTGGCAAACGAATGCCGGAACGTGTGCGGGCTGATGGTTTTGCGAATGCCAGCCTCATCGGCTACCCGCTTGATCATGGTAAACACCGACACCCGCGAGAGCGACCCACCCCGCGCGTTCAGAAACACCCGGTCCTGCGCTTCTTTCTTCACGTCCAGATGCACCCGCACCGAGTCGATGTAGAGTCGAGTGTAGTGCATGGCATCCTGGCCAATAGGCACCAGCCGTACTTTACTCCCCTTGCCCAGCACCCGTAAAAAGCCCATATCGAAGTAGCAGTTGGTAATGCGCAGGTCGAGCAGCTCAGACACGCGCAACCCCGAACTATACAGCACCTCCAGCATGGCCCGGTCGCGCGGGCCGGCCGGGGTCGAGAGGTCAATGGTGTCGAGCATGGCCTCAATCTCGGGGAAGCTGAGCGTATCGGGCAGTTTCCTGACGGTTTTAGGGCCTTCGATCAGCTGGGTCGGGTCGTGGTCAATCAGGTTATCGAGCAGCAGGTATTTGTAAAACGCTTTCAGCCCCGAAAGCATCCGGGCCTGGCTCTGAGCCGACAGCCCCAACTCACTCAGATAGGCCAGAAACCCCAACAGATGCCCCTCGGTCACGGCATCGGGCGGTATGGGTTCGCCGTGTAGGGAGAGGTACTGCCACAGCTTCTGAACATCATGCTCATAGGCTTCCACTGAGTTTTCGGCCAACGACCGCTCCAGTTTGAGATAACTAATGAAGCTGTTACTATACCTTTGCCACATAAAATTTTAGTGATGAGTGATAAGCTATGAGTGATGAACGTTCCGCCGTAGCGGTTTGTACCGGTAGATTCACTCATAATTCATCGCTCATCGTTCATCGCTCATGAAAAAGATTCTGATCCTAAACGGCCCGAACCTCAACCTGCTGGGTAAGCGTGAACCGCACATTTACGGCAGCCGCACGTTTATTGATTACCTCAAAACAATCGAAGCGCAGTTTCCGGAGGTGCAAATTCACTATTTCCAGTCGAATCACGAAGGCGAACTGATCGATAAAATTCACGAACACGGCTTTACCTTCGATGGTATTGTGATTAATGCCGGTGCTTACACCCACACGTCGATTGCCATTGCCGACGCCCTCTCGGCCGTGACGGCACCCGCCGTGGAGGTACACATCTCAAACGTACACGCCCGCGAAGCCTTCCGGCACCACAGCTACCTCTCGGCCAAATGCAAAGGGGTGATTGTTGGGTTGGGGCTGACAGGGTACGAACTGGCAGTGCGGTATTTGGTGCAAGAGTAACTCCGCCCTCCTAAAACCCCTATTATGCCAACCTTCTACCCCGGCCCCTCGAAAGTATATCCCCAGGTTGCCGAATATGCCGCTGAGGCCGTCCGGTCGGGCATTGTGAGCCTGAACCACCGGAGTGCGGGCTTTATGGACATTGTGCGGCAGGCCGTTGAGCTACTGCACCAAAAGCTGGCCATCCCGGCCGATTACCACATTGCCTTTGTCTCATCGGCCACGGAGTGCTGGGAGATTGTGGCCCAGTCGCTCACGGGGAGCACGAGCCTGCACCCGCACAGTGGGGCATTCGGGCAGAAATGGATGGAGTACGCCCACCGGATTCGTCCGATGGTCCGGCCCGATCTGGCCGATACGCTCTGTCTGGTGCAAAACGAAACGTCGAATGGCACCCAACTGAACCGGGAAACATTGGCTCAGTTTCGGCGCGACTTCACGGGCCTGATAGCCGTCGATGCCGTATCGAGCATGGCTGGTATTACGCTCGACTGGACACTTGCCGATGTCTGGTTTGCGTCGGTGCAGAAGTGCTTCGGCCTACCTGCCGGGCTGGCCGTGCTGGTGTACTCGCCCGATGCCCTGACCCGCGCTCAGGCCCTCGCCGAAAACGACCATTACAACAGCCTGCTGTTTATACACGACAATTTTAGCCGGTTTCAGACCCCGTACACACCCAACGGTCTGGGCATTTACTGCCTTATGCGGGTGCTCGAACAGCTGCCCCCCATTGCCGAGGTCGACGCGCGAACCCGGAGCCGGGCCGCCGAGTGGTACCGTTTTTTGGAGCAGGAGGTACCCCAACTACCTTTTACCCTGCTCATCGACGAACCCGCCCGGCGTTCGGATACGGTGATTGCTGTGGAGGGCACGTCCGAGGCAATCAAGGCGGTAAAAGCGGCTGCGAACGCGGCCGGTATTACGTTGGGGAATGGCTACGGTGCCTGGAAAGACACCACGTTTCGGATTGCTAACTTCCCGGCCATCAGCGACGGAGAGATCGACGAACTAAAGGCATTTTTACGGCAATATCGTTCCTGATGCTTTATTTGCAGCTTTCCTAAACCCTTCACGTACATGGAATTAGTGGCTACAATCATGACGGCTCTTGTTGCTCTTGAGCACCTGTTTATTCTCTACCTGGAGATGTTTGCCTGGGAAACGCTCGGCAAAAAGACGTTTAAAGGCGCTTTGCCCGACGAGCTGTTCAAACCGACCAGGGTGATGGCCGCTAATCAGGGGCTATACAACGGGTTTCTGGCCGCGGGCCTGATCTGGAGCTTTACCATTACCGACGCCCGGTGGTCCGAAAATGTAGCGGTCTTTTTTCTCAGCTGTGTGGCCATTGCAGGCATCTATGGAGCCTTTACGGCGAGCCGCAAAATCTTCTTCACGCAGGCGGTTCCGGCTTTACTTGCCTTGTTGTTCACTTTTCTGGCCCGGATGGGTGAGTGAGCCAAACCCAGGGTCGGCACTGGTTTAGGGGCTTCCTGTCCGGCTTATTTGCCCGTACCACCTGTTTGCCGTAATCTTGCGCCCTCATCGGGGCACACGCCCGCTCACCACCATGTTCAGTTTCAAAGAAATTATCTCGGTCACACTCATTCTGTTCTCGGTCATCGACATTATCGGCTCGTTGCCCATTATCATCGACCTACGCCGGAAATTCGGGGCTATCGAGTCCGAAAAGGCCACATTTGTGTCGGGCGCGCTGATGGTAAGTTTTCTGTTTGTGGGCGAAAAAATCCTGAAACTGTTCGGCGTCGATGTGTCGTCGTTTGCGGTGGCCGGAGCCCTCATTATTTTTCTGCTGGGCCTCGAAATGATTCTGGGCCGGACCATTTTCAAATCCGAAGTAGAGGCCGACGGGGCCGCGCACATCGTACCCATTGCCTTTCCACTCATTGCCGGTGCCGGCACCATGACAACCCTCATCTCGCTGCGCACCGAGTACCAAACGGCCAACATCATTGTGGGTATTGTCATCAATCTGGTGCTGGTGTACGTGGTGCTTAAATCGTCGGAATGGCTCGAAACCCGGCTCGGGCCGGGCGGGTTGGCCGTTTTGCGGAAAGTGTTCGGCATTATTCTGCTGGCTATTGCCATCAAACTTTTCAAAACGAATCTGTTGCCCCAGTTTTAGCGCGGCTCGCCCAGATACCCGGCTTTCCCCTAACTTTGCGCGATGCAATCACCTGATTCTTTACGTGCGGTGGCCGAGTTCCACCATACTTTTCACGCCCCTGTACTCGATACGCCCCAAATTCCGGCCGAAGGGCGGTGCCGCCTGCGCGTGTCGCTGTTGGCCGAAGAGCTCGATGAATTTCGGGAGGCCATTGCCGCAGGCGATATTGTGGCCGTAGCCGATGCCCTCTGCGATTTGCAGTATGTACTTTCTGGTGCCGTGCTGGAATTTGGGCTGGGCCATCAGTTCAAGGCCCTGTTTGATGAGGTGCAGCGCTCCAACATGAGTAAGGCCTGCCTCACTACCGACGAAGCCGAAGCCACCGTGGCCTTCTACCAGGCCAAAGGCGTTGCCTGTCACTATGTTGAGTCTGACGGGCGGTATCTGGTCTTCCGGGATGAAGACAAAAAAACGCTCAAAAGCATCAATTACTCACCGGCCAACCTCGCCGGGATTCTCCAGCCTTAGTTAATGCGGCAGTTCCGGCTTTGCCTTTCCGTCAAAGCTGGGACTGCCCGCTTGACATTGTGCCAGCGATTCGATAGGTTAGGGTGCTGTTTTTCAGCCATTTGTACCTAAAACCTCTTAATCTTTTCGCTATGACACAACAAGCTGTGCTGGAGCCCGAACTGGCCCCTCTCTTTACGGAAAAAGCCCCATTTCAGTTGCCCGAAGAGTTTCGGGAGGGTTTTGCCAAATACGTACCATACATAGCCGTCATCTTTTTACCCCTATCTATGCTGGCTATTATTTTTGGGGGCGGGGTGGCTATTCTGAGTGGTTTCTTTCTGAATCTGCGAGCCAGTTTATCACTTTTACTCGTGGTAGCATCGCTGATTATAGGGGTGCTGGCCATTCCGGGCCTGTTCAAACGCACCCGCGAAAGCTGGACCAAGATGTACGTTGCCGAGTTGCTCTACATCGCGTCGGCCATTATTTCGTTTGACATTATCGGTGTTATACTGTCGTTTTTACTGGGTCTGTACCTTTTGTTTCAGGTACGGGGCAAGTACATGGTTTAAACCATTTGCCCACTTCCGACGTATATACCTTGTACTCGCCCCGGCAGCTCTGCTTCTGAGTAGCCGGGGCGAATTTCGTTTTGCTCAACGTCTCTATCCCTTTATGAAAACTCTCTTCCTTCGGCTTCGCCCGAGCCTCACTCTGCTGTTTGTTAGTCTGTTTTTTCTGAGTCTTGCGGCCTGTAGCCGGAAAGAAGACGATCCCATCGACCCCGAGAACCCAGGGGCCGCCGTGGTGGGTAACTATACCATCGACTACTACAATGCCAACGGGACCGAATACGACAAAGCGAAAGTTGGCGCTATCGGAACAATCTCGGTGGTGAGCAGTGGTCGCGAATTTGTAGACGTTAGTCAGGTGCTAAGCCTCCAGAACACAACGATCTTCAGCCCGTTTCCCACGTCCATGCGCATCGTGAAAAACGGCAACAAATCAGTACTGCTGCAAACGTACGACAGCAAGCCCATTGGCTCTATTACCGACGGCGCTCTCGACATTACCACCGTCGATCGGCTCTACACCACAACGATCCGGGCCCGGCGGCAGTAATACGTCCTTCCGGTCTGATGGCGTTCATCCCCTAAAAAAAGGGGTTTGTCACACGCCGGACATCGTTTGTCCGATTCTATGCCGCTGCCACCGTTTAGACCGTATATTTGGTCTGTACTCTTAACTACCTGGCAAACGGACTTTAGCCTGTGATCCCAAAATCTATTCTCGAAACGCGCAATATTGTCAAACAGTACGCCCAACACCGGGCACTCGACGATGTTAGTCTGACCGTACCCAGCGGTAGCATTTTTGGTTTGCTGGGACCGAACGGGGCGGGTAAAACCTCTCTTATCCGCATCATTAACCAGATTACCGCCCCCGACGCGGGCGAGGTGTTTCTGGGGGGCGAGCCCCTCCGCCCCGACCACATCCGGCGCATTGGCTACCTGCCCGAAGAGCGCGGGCTCTACAAAAAAATGAAGGTAGGCGAGCAACTGCTGTATCTGGCCCAACTCAAGGGCCTGACCGAGCGGCAGGCTATGGAGAAGCTCAAAATCTGGTTCACCAAGTTTGATATCAAAACCTGGTGGGAGAAAAATGTAGAAGACCTCTCAAAGGGAATGCAGCAGAAAATTCAGTTTGTGGCTACGGTTCTGCACGAGCCCGACCTGATTATTCTGGACGAACCCTTCTCGGGCTTCGACCCAATCAACGCCAATCTGATAAAAGATGAGATTCTGGAGCTGAAAAAGAACGGGGCTACCATTATTTTCTCGACCCACCGCATGGAATCGGTCGAGGAGTTGTGCGACCACATTGCCCTCATTAACCGCTCGCGCAAGGTACTCGATGGCCCCAAGCGCACGATCAAGGAGCAGTTCAAAACGCACACCTACCACGTTGAATACCAGGGCAGCCTAACGGATCTACCTTCGGCGTTTCAGGTAGTTGGCAGCAAGCCTACCGACGATAACTTCACCCGTGCCGACATCCGGATTCCGCCCGATGCGTCGGTCAATGACCTTATTCGGACCCTGCTTGAGCGGGTAGCCGTCCGCAGCTTCGGCGAGAACATCCCCAGCATGAACGACATCTTTATCAAAGCCGTAAACGAAAAATAATGCATAATGATGACTGCGTAATGCGCAACAATTTGCGCCAACCCCAGTACACCCTACGCATTCATCATTGTGCATTATCATCACTCCCATGAGAACCATATTCCTAGTCCTTCAACGCGAGTATCTGGTCCGCGTCAAGAAAAAGTCATTTATCGTGATGACGCTCCTGACGCCCATACTGATGTCGGCCATCTGGCTGCTGCCGGTGTATTTGGCCATGCGCAACACCGACCTCAAAAAAGTACAGGTCATTGACGACAGCAAGCGGTTTGCCTCGGTCTTTAAATCGACCAACGAACTGAAGTTTGAAGCGGGTAACCTGCCGCTCGAAAAAGCAAAGAAAGAGTTTACCAAAAGCGGCTACGACGTACTGGTGTACATTCCGGCCGATATTATGGAGAACCCTAAATCGTTGAAGCTGTATGCTGAGAAAAACGTGAGTTTGGGGGTTCAGAACGGCATTGAAGACGCCGTTGAACAGGAAATTGAAAACCAAAAGCTGTTGCAGGCCGGTATTGACCGCAAGGTACTGGAAAGCACGAAGGTGAAAGTTACGGCCGATACGTACAACCTGAGCGACGAAGGCGAAAAAGACAGTAGCTCAGGCGCGGCTACGGCCCTTGGCTACCTATTTGCCTTTGCTATTTACTTCACCATTTTTCTGTACGGCGCGCAGGTAATGCGGGGGGTACTGGAAGAAAAAACCAACCGGATTGTTGAGGTTATCATCTCATCGGTGAAGCCGTTTCAGCTCATGGCGGGTAAGATTATCGGGGTTGCGCTGGTAGGGCTTACCCAGTTTCTGCTCTGGATTCTGCTCACGTTCGGGCTGTCGTCGGCCCTATCGGCTGCTTTTGGCCCCGACACCGTGGCCAAAATGGGCAACAGTAGCATGTACAACCAACCGGGGCAGGCGGCCAACGGCACAACCGTGACCGACGCGAACGCACCGGCCGTACCCACGGCAAGCCCCGCAACAGCCAACGTGTTCAGTAAGGCCAAAGCCGCCGTTAGCACGCTCGACTGGACCATGCTACTCGTTTGCTTCGGGATTTACTTTGTGGGAGGCTACCTGCTCTACAGCGCCCTGTTTGCGGCCGTTGGAGCCGCCGTCGACAACGAGACCGACGTGCAACAGTTTATGTTCCCGATCACGATTCCGCTCATTCTGGCCTTTATCATGGCCCAATTTGTGATTCGGGAGCCCGACGGTCCCATTGCCTTCTGGTTTTCGATGATTCCGTTCACCTCCCCCGTCATTATGATGGTACGGGTACCGTTTGGCGTTCCACTTTGGGAAATTGCCTTGTCGGTTGCGCTGCTGATTGGGGGCTTTATCGGGGTTGCGTGGGTAGCCGCCCGCATTTACCGGGTGGGTATTCTAATGTATGGCAAGAAACCTACGTTTGCCGAACTATCGAAGTGGATTTTCTACAAAGCCTGATCGGCTAATACCTCTCTACAGAGAACCTCCTGAGCAAATCGGGAGGTTCTTTTTTTTCGTATGTGACTAGCCCCCGAAGCTCACAGGAACCGTTTTGATATTATGTACGAATCCATATGTTTGCGCTTTAGTCTCTATATTATGTACAGTATTCGTACTTACCTTCTTCTCATTTTACCCTTTTTATTAACATTCACACCCGCATGGGCACAAAATGTACCTTTTCGCCAACTTGAGCAGAAAATATATACTCTTAACAATCAATTAAAGTATACCGAGTCACAGGCCTTACTACTGCCTGTTCTGGAGAGCGATTTGTACAGTGCCGATGAGAAGTATCAGGCTGCGCTCTGGCTTTCGTACACGTACAAACGGGTGTCCGATTACCAGTCGACCCTACGGTTTTTGACAACAGCCCGGCGCTTTGCCGATCAAACAACAAACAGGGATAAGTATCTGGCCACTATCGAAAGTCAGGAAGCGTTTGTTTACTTCGATATTCACGAGTACGCCAAAGCCGATAGTCTCATGAAGCGGCTGGAGGCTACCTACTTCCGGCATATTGACCAGGAGAATAAAGCTAAACTGGTGATGCAGCAGGGATACCTCTTGTTTCTGAACAAGCAATACACCGAAGCCGAAGCGGCTTATGACCGAGCCCTTGGCTGGCTGCGCACGTCGTCGCCCTGCGACCTGCCGATGATTCTGGTCAAGAAAATGCAGCTTTACGCAGCCATCAACCGGATGGATAAGCTTCGGGCCGCTCTACGTCAATCATCGGCGCAGGCTGATTCGTGCGGTATCATCAAATACCACCTCTACGCCTACGAAGAACTCCTGAATATATACCGGCAACGAAACGATGTAACGGGTATCACCAATACAACCCAAACCCTCGACTCGCTTCGGAATCTATACGCTCAGGAGGAAAAGCTTTCGGCTCTGCACAACCAGAAAGAGACCATTCTGCTGCGCGACAAAGACGATCAGTTAAATACCGAACGTTCCAACCGCCAACTCGTGACGGCGTTGGCCATCGGGCTTTTGCTAGCCAGTATTGGGTTGCTTTTCTGGCTGGTCACCTACCGACGCAAACAGGCTCGCATTGAGACCGAACTAACGCAGATGAAGGCAGAGCTGGAACACTACATTATAGCGAGTAAAACCGCCCAGCCCGAAGCGGTCATGACCGAACAATCGTACCTCAACGCCCTGTCGGAACGGCAGCGCGAGGTGCTCAACTACATGGCAGAGGGATTATCGAACCGCGAGATTGCTGACAAACTCTTTATTTCGGAAAATACGGTCAAATACCACATCAAAAACATTTACCAATTACTTGATATTAAAGACCGAAAAGAGTTTTTAGTGAATATCAAGAAGTAACCAAATCACTTCAAGTAGAATTATACAGACTACCCGATGGGGTAGTCTGTAAACTTTGCGGAAATACTACCCATTGGGATAGCAGAGATGAAGTACTTATCCAATAGGTTTGGTCTGTATGTCGGCCAACGTAACTGAACCCCTTACTGACCGGCAAAACCAATTGAGGATTACCTAACCTACCATACTAAACTGAGTATGTTTTAAAAGCAAAACCGGTCGGAAATCCGACCGGTTTTCTGTTATGGAGCATGATGTGCTAATTCCTTACACCTCCTCATCTACCGGCACTTCACGACCGGGATGATACTCTCCTTCCCACTTCGCGACTACGGCAGTAGCCACGGCATTGCCCGCTACGCTCGTAGCCGAGCGGCCCATGTCGAGGAAAGGATCGATACCGAGAATAAGGGCCAACCCTTCGGGCGGCAGGTCGAACATAGCCATGGTACCGGCAATCACCACGAGCGAGGCCCGTGGAACCCCCGCAATACCTTTCGACGTCACCATCAGGGTCAGCAGCATGAGCACCTGCTGTTCGAGCGTGAGGGGCACGCCATAGGCTTGCGCCAGAAAACCCGTAGCAAAGGTCATGTACATCATGGAGCCATCGAGGTTAAACGAATATCCCAACGGCAATACAAAGCCAATAATCCGCGACGAGATACCGAAGTTCTCAAGCGCTTTAATCTGCTGCGGTAATGAGGCCTCCGAACTCGCCGTACTGAACGACAGCAGCAGGGCGTCTTTGACCTGCGCCATCAGCTTAAAGAACGGGATGCCTACCACCGTACAAATGGCAAACAGCACCACGAAAATAAAGAACAGCAACCCACCGAAGAAGCAGATCAGCAGGTACGCGTATGAGACCAGAATGCCCAGCCCTTTGGCCGCTACTACGGCGGTCATAGCACCCAGCACCGCAAACGGCGCCATCTGCATCACGTAGCCTACCATCTTAAATACCACCTCGCTCAGAGCGTCGAGCGCTTTGAGTAGCCCTTTGCCTTTCTCACCAATGGCACCCAGCGCAACCCCAAAAAACAGGGCGAAGACCACAATCTGGAGAATTTCGTTCTCGGCCAGGGCCCGGAACGCACTGTCGGGGAAAATATGCAGGATAAAGTCTTCAAGGCTGTTTAGCTTCTTGCCTTCAATGCCGGTAGCCGTACCGGCCGACGGGCGCGGCCAGCTTTGGATTTCGCCGGGGCGCGTCACGTTAACAACCACCAAACCGATGATTAGCGACAAAATAGTGGCGAAATAAAAGTAGCCGAGGGTCTTGATACCGATGCGACCTACGGCCTTAAAGTCGCCCAGTTTGGCAATACCTACCACCAGCGTTGAGAACACCAGCGGCCCTACAATCATCTTAATAAGCTTCAGAAAAATGCGGCTAAGCAACTGGAATTTGTCGGAAACAGATTTGGCCGTTTCGGGATCGGTGGTACTGTGTAGTATCTGACCAATCACGACACCCAGCACAAAGCCAATGACGATTTTGGTCGTAATGTTTAGTTTCATTCGGTTTGTCTGTCGAAAGGGGTATCTGCAAAAATAGCAGAATTTCTGAGGGTTTGTAGCACCGGCCTATGGCGGGTGAGCCGAAGGGTAAGCAGGGGTTATTCGGAAAAATTAGCCTTTGACTGGTAAGCCAAAGGCCAGTGCTACTTAAATACCCGCCGGTAAATAGGCTTGCGGTAGGCAAACTGAAGCCACATCAGTGGGTAAAACAGGTAATCGGTCAGGCGCGAGGGCGTGCGGAAGTTAATGTCGTCGATAATCAGGGTACCGCCCGTTTTGGGGTCGCGCACGAGCCGGTGCCGGTGTTGCCAGTAGCGCAGAAAAAAAGGGAGCCGCGTGCCCTGATCGACAAAGAAAATTTCGTCAGGCTGCGCTGTCATCCCCTGGTTCGGGACAGTTTGCTGGTCGATAATGTCGCTGATCCAGTCCTGTTTGAACAGGATAAAATTGAGCCGCAGATGCACCACATCGCCTTTCAGACAGCCATCAAAACGCACGACCTCGACGGGCGGAAACGGGGGGGCTAACCGGTTAAACAATTGACGGTCGAAACCGGCCCAAACCTGGGTGACGGATTGGCGTACAGGGGTCGTAAGAACTAATTTCATGAGTCGACAAGCTACCTCCGTTTAACCGGCTAAAAATTGGATTGTTTTCCACATGAGGTAGCTCCAAAAAAAGCGATGACATCTCGTTCGGAGAGATGTCATCGCTTTTCTTGAAGTGCAGCAGAATTAAACGAAAGTATTTAAAACAGACGCTTTTGTCATCCCGACCGCAGGAGGGATCTTTCTAACTCATTGACTGTAAGATTCCTCCTGCGGTCGGGATGACAAAACACCCGCGCTAAACAAATCTGTTAGATTCTTTAGCTTAAAGCTCCTAAAATCTACAACTGCTCCAGAATCCGCTCCATCGAAACGGCATAGCCAATTTTGGCTTTCAGTTCGCTAATGGGGACGCGCTCCTGCTCCATGGTGTTGCGGTGACGGATGGTCACGGTATCGTCTTCAAGCGTCTGGTAATCAACGGCAATACAGAACGGCGTTCCGATCAAATCCTGACGGGTGTAGCGCTTACCGATGGCGTCGCGCTCTTCCATAATCACCCGAAACTCCGACCGCAGAGCTTTTACAATCTGCTCCGCTTTTTCGGGCAGTCCATCCTTCCGCACGAGCGGGAACACGGCCGCTTTCACGGGTGCGAGCGCCGGATGCAGTTTCAGGTATGTCCGCTCTTTCTGTTGCTCTCCTTCTCCGACAGTCTCTTTTGTGAAGGCATTGCAGAACACCGCCAGGAACAGGCGGTCAGCCCCAACAGAGGTTTCGACCACGTACGGGATGTAGTTACCGTAGGGTTTGCCCGTGGCGGGGTCGATGTCGTTATCAAAATACTGTTGTTTCTTCTTACTCAGGTCCTGATGGGCCTTCAGGTCGAAGTCAGTCCGGGAGTGGATACCCTCAATTTCGCGGAAACCAAATGGGAATTGGTACTCAATATCCACGGCCGCGTTGGCGTAGTGCGCCAGCTTTTCGTGATCGTGGTATTTGAGTTTTTCGGCCGGTAAGCCCACCGCCTTGTGGAACGCCAACCGGGTTTGTTTCCAGCTATTGTACCACTCCATTTCGGTGCCAGGGCGCACAAAGTACTGCATCTCCATCTGCTCAAACTCCCGCATCCGGAACGTGAACTGACGGGCTACAATCTCATTGCGGAATGCCTTACCTATCTGCGCAATACCAAACGGAACCTTCATCCGGCCGGTTTTCTGCACGTTCAGGAAGTTCACAAAAATACCCTGCGCGGTTTCGGGGCGGAGGTAGATGGTGCTGGCATCTTCGGCCACCGAGCCCACCTGCGTCGAAAACATCAGGTTAAACTGACGCACTTCGGTCCAGTTGTCGGTACCCGAAATAGGGCACTTGATCCCCTCGGCAATAATCAGGTTGCGCACCCCATCGAGGTCGTTTTCGCCCAGCAACCGACCCATTTCGTTGAGCAGTGCCTGCGCCCGGGCTTCATCGCCCGCGTTGGCATACGCTTCGGCCTTGCCTTCGAGCAGCTGATCGGCGCGGTAGCGTTTCTTGGAATCGCGGTTGTCGATCATCGGGTCGTTGAACGAGTCAACGTGGCCCGAGGCTTTCCACGTGAGTGGGTGCATAAAAATGGCCGCGTCGATACCTACTACTTCGTCGTGGAGTTGGGTCATTGCCTTCCACCAGACGGTCTTGAGGTTGTTTTTCAGTTCGACCCCGTTCTGCCCGTAGTCGTACACCGCCTGAAGGCCGTCGTAGATTTCGGAAGAGGGGAAAACGAATCCGTATTCTTTCGCATGTGCGATAATATCCTGAAGGGAGGTCGCCGGAGCGCCGGTCGCCGAAGCAGTCGTTGCATTCATAGTGGCCGCAAAAATAAGTGATTGTCGATAAGCAGCTATTTTACAAGCCGGTTAATTTCAGTTTGTCCCTATCCGACGCCCCAAAACAGCCTCCTTCCGCTTAAACGGTCATAGCAAGCTGCTCCACTCGTTTCGATAAACCCTGACAGTGGTCAAAGACCCCACAACGGAACGGAGATTGGTGTCAGTGGTTTATGTCTCCACACAACCGTCGTGTCACCGAACACACACTACCCATTGACTATACCCCGATTATAGCCTAAGTTGCACGTAAGTAACCGAACCGTAACTAAGCTATGTTCAAACGCCTTATTGCCCGCATACGCGATCATTTTGGTTTCTCACAGCGCGAAGCCAACGGCTTTATAGTCGTGCTGCTCATTGGTTTGCTGGCCTTGCTGACGCCGTTTCTGTACCGATGGCTCATACCCGAACCTCAGCGCGACACCTCAGCCGCTGACGCCCGCAAGCTCGACAGTCTGGTTTCGATAATGCGCACCCAGGAATTGGCCGACGAAGCCGAACGCCGTAGCCGGTACGGAAACCGCTACGGTAAGCCCGACCGCGAACGAACCACCGCCGAGCAGTTTCATGAGCCCAAACTCTTCCGCTTCGACCCCAACACGGTGAGTATTGCGGGCTGGCAACAACTGGGGCTACCCAAATACATGGCCGAGCGCATCGACAAGTACCGGCGCAAAGGCGGGCAGTTCCGCCGAAAAGAAGACCTCCTTAAAATTTACGATTTCCCGCCCGACCTCTACGAGCAGCTTGAACCCTACGTGCAGTTGCCCGAACGCAGTGCGCCGACCGGGCCAAACACCCTGCCCAACAACCCCAACCGGCCCACCGAGGCCGTAGCCGCCAACGAACCGGCCCGGCCGCGCTTTGAGAAGCCCGCTCCCCCGCAGGTGTTCGACATCAACACGGCCGATACCAACGACCTCAAGAAACTGAAAGGAATCGGGTCAGGGCGGGCCCGTCAGATTCTGAAGTTTCGGGATGCGCTCGGTGGCTTTGCTTCCCCGGAGCAGTTTGCCGAGATTTTCAACATCGACTCGGTGGCCCTGAGCGAGTTGCAGAAGTACGCCCGGGTACAGTCGGCAGTTCGGCGGATTCGGATCAACAGCGCGTCGGCCGAAGACCTGGACCGACTCCCCTACCTGTCGCGTCGGCAATCCGAAATTATCATTGCGTACCGGCAGCAGCACGGAGCCTTCACCTCGCTCGAATCGCTACGGCCCATTCGGATTCTCGACGCCCGGCTCCTCGAAAAGCTGGGGCCGTATCTGGAGTTTTAGGGAGAAAGCAGAAGGAGCTGGGAGAAAGGGGTGCTCGTGCCTTCCGTTTCTCCGCAAGCGCAATACCGGTGCTATTGGCGAAGTCAGGGTGTACTCAGAACGTTAGGGTTACGGGGTAAATCAGACCTCCGCAGGCTGTTGCGACTGCTCGACCAACCCCAAATTAACCCCAGATTAACCCCTTGGGGTTATTGTTTTGAACACGCCCGCCGAGCACCTTTGTAGCCAGCATCGTTCAGGATGCAACCTGCCATGAAACGAACCCCACCCCGTCGGGCTTTTGTCCGCATAACCCTCTATCTGCTCTATCTGAGCGGGTTACTCAGCTACTGCCGCCCTCCCCAGATAGAGCAGCCAACGACCCTCCCCTTGCCGCCCGAAGGTTGTAAGATTGTGCGTACCATTTACAAGAATCGTGTCGCTTCTATAGCTAATAGCAAGGAAGTTGACTCCGAGCGGCTCACGCTCGATGATGGCCGACAGGTGAGAGTTTCTTTGGCGACTACGACTACCTACAGCTATGACCAACAGGGCCGAATCACTGAGGAGAACAATCAGAACCCCGACGGCTCTTATTATATCATCAACTTTGCCTATAGTGATCGCCAGCTTATTCAATCAATAAAGAGCTATAACAAACCAGATAATCTATCTTTTACCGATACAGACACTATATCTATCAATCAGGTTGGTTTGTGGACTATTTATAATTCCGATGGAAAATCACTTTACGTCTACAATGCAGAAGGTCAGATGGTGAGCAGCAGCCCGGATCGGCCTGCCATTCTAAATCGATACCTCAACGGGAACCTCACCGAGCAAACACGCTTTGCCACCTGGGTGCAGCAAAACGGCCAATGGATACCTACCGACTACCAATTAATTCGGCATGAACATGACCTTGCCCGGCCCAACCTGCCCGAACCTCGCCAGTTCTTAGGGGCAACCTCCCGCAACCTGCCTACAAAAGAAGTGTGGGAAATGTGGCTATCGAGTGCCTTTGACGACGGGCCGGTCTACCAGCGTACCTTCCGATACAGCTTCGACAAGCGGGGGTTGGTCAAACGGCGTATCGCCAACGGTAAGGCGTTGAACCCGCAGTGGTTAATGGAAGAGGACCCTTATGGTGTGGGGGTTATTGATTACGAATACGCCTGCCCATAGGCATTACAAAATCATGCGCATTTTTTATTTCTCTTCCCCTGAAGGCCAGGGTTGGGAATGTATTGTCATTACCGTTAACACAACCATCTTTCCATGAAAAAGCATCTCCTGTACTTTACAGTTTTTTTATTGGCTTTTGTAGTAAGGCCAGGCAAAGCCCAGCGATTAACCATTAGCCAACCTCTTGATGGAGCGGTCTATCAGCAAAATGCGCAGGGCTCAGGGCGCATCATCATACGCGGAGATTTCAATTCCAGGTCGTTTTTGTTAGGTACCGTTTATATTCTGATCGGAGAGCTTCAAAAACTGGATTTGGTAAACGGACAACCCACTGCAGATACCCCTATTCGGTTCCCTTTGCGACAACGTCGAACAACCTTTGCTCAGGAAGTAAACGTTCCTAAAGGCTGGTATCGGCTCACAATTACAGCCCAAAGAGTGTCGGGGCTTCCGTTTGGCCCGGGAACCTTTACCAGTTCCTTAAAAGTAGGGATAGGCGAAGTATTTATTATAGCCGGGCAATCAAACGCCGAAGGCGGGCACCGTGAGTTTGGAGACACAGGGTCTTTTGTGCTACCCCCAAACACCGACCAATGGCGTATGGATGCTGTGCGTGTGATCAATGAAGCAGACCCACCACAAGACTGGCGGGATTATCCGAACGATTACAAACGAGTTAAACAACTTACCTCTACCAAACAGGCAACCCAGATTGGGCCACGTGGGCGAAGCTTATGGTATTGGGCCTCAGTGGGTGGTCAACTGGCACAGGATTGCGGGGTTCCGGTCGCTTTCTTCAATGCGGCCTTTGGGGGCACAACCATTACCCAATGGGCTACTTCTACCAATCCTGATGCTCTTGCATCGGGTCAATATACTCCTACTAATATTCAATCACCAACTGCCGACCGTTTCATTGCAGGGTCTCCTTATGGTTTTTTCGGTAATATGCTACGCCTGTACACCAGTACCTACGGTGTTCGGGCAGTCCTATGGATGCAGGGCGAATCGGACACAAAAGCTCTTGTCCAAAAAGAAGACCCCTTGTATAAAGATGGATGGGCTGACAGACCTCTATTTAACAGACTTCGGAATCAAGTACTTCCTCCGACCAACGCAGCCAATGAACCGAACGAAAAGTTGTGGGTCAGAAATAGTGCCGAATATGCAGCTAAACTGAGAGCTGTCATTCAAAAATCCCGTACGGAGGTTCCGGGTAAAGAAGTCCCCTGGGTTATCTCCCAGACTTCTTACATAGGTGCTAACCCTTCACGCCGTGACTTAGACAACGGTGGAGTATCATCCCAGATAGTGCGTGATGGGCAACTGATTTCTGCTATTGGCCTACCCGGATTGTATCAAATGACAAATACAGATGATCTGCTTTCAACTTATCGGATTCTGTTCGGTGCGGATTGGCCAGTACATTTTAATTCAGCCGGTACACAAATTATAGCAGACCGCTGGTCATCTGCCTTAAAAGACATCTGCCGAAACAACCGATTACTCCCTGTCACCCTACAAGATTTGGGCACCGAACCTCGCGAACTTGAAATCAGCGAGAATGGCGCCGAATTAACAGCACCTTCAGGCTTTGCTGATTATAGGTGGGTATCAGGCCGATACTCCTTCGATCTGAATACGCCTATTGCCCAAACACAATCGATTGCCACTCCAAGTGAGGTAGCCAGGTATGGTTCAGGAACCAGCAAGACGGAAGTTTTTGCCAAAAGTGCTGTACAGACTTCTGGAACTTATCAAGTCGTCCTCCAGAATAGCAATGGCCTGCCTATACTCACTCAGGCAGTAGATTTTCCTTATGTCATCGTTGACGATACAGGCTACACTCCGCCCCCTACTACCACCACCAACCAATGCAAAGCAGGTAACGAAAACAGCGGGGGCAACCGCACCCCCAACGGAGCCATTGTGGGCGGATTCGGCAACAGCAGCGAGTTTATGGAGTACACCTTTACCAACATTCCTTCGGCAGGCAATTATACCTTCACCATACGCTATGCCTCCGGCGATGCCCAGGCTGGCATCAACCTGCGCGTAAACGGCGGGGCCGTACAGCCCATGCGCCCCGCCGGAACGGCCTCCTGGACGCCCGGCCCCGAAGCGAGCCAAACCCTGGCTCTCAATGCGGGCACCAATACCATCCGTATTGAGGGTAGTGGGCAGGGGAACTTTACCTTCGACCGCCTGTGTATCAACGCTGGCGGAGCCGGCACCGGCACAACTACACCCCCACCCCCTCCGCCTACCTCGTTTGCCATCACGGGTGTTCAGCTCAATTGCAGCAACGGCGTGGTTACTATGAGCCTGAGCGGGGCTAATGCCAACCCCGTTGAGTACAGGGCCATCGGGTTGCAGGACTGGAGCACCAACCCCCTGACCATTCCGAGCTGGCAACGCAACGGAACCACCTTCACCTTGTGGGCACGGCAGGCGGGCAACCCCGAAGTAAGTACAAACTTTACCAGTACCTGTAGTAATGGCCGGTTGGCGTTGGCCCACGACGAACCCGAAACTACGCAGGGTCTGCTCATTAGCCCTAATCCAACAACGGGCCGTGTGGTGGTACGCTTTACGCTGACCGACAAACAGGCGGGCACCCTGTCGGTAGTAAACCTGTCGGGTCAGACGCTACAGGCCCAACCCGTATCAGGAACAGGCCGGATGCAGGAGGAGTCCGTAGACCTGAGCCGTCAGCCTGCCGGGGTGTATGTGGTCCGATTACAGGCGGGCAACCGCGTCAGCAGCAGCAAAGTAGTCCTCCAACGCTAACTGCCGTTGCGAGGGCCATATCTGGAATTTTAGGCAGCAGGGAGAAAGGGGAGAAGGGAAGGCAGGTGCCTTCCCTTCTCCCCTTTCTCCCTGCGCCCCTATTTCGGGCAACCCATACTTGTTTATTTGATGGATGATTAGTATATAACGCAACCATTCCAGACACAATACACACCCCATGCCCAACAAAACCACGCCCCCCCCCTCGATACGAGTACCGCTGACCAAATCAGGTCAAAAATCACACTTCGCGAACACCGGGTGCTACGGTTAGCCGCCCAGGAAATGACCAACAAAGAGATTGCCCAGGCTCTTGGCATCAAAGAGGAAACAGCCAAGTGTCACCGCAAAAATGTACTCAGAAAGTTAGGGTTACGGGGTAAATCAGACCTCCGCAGGCTGTTGCGGCTGCTCGACTAACCCCAGATTAACCCCAAGGGGTTATTGTTTTGAACACGCCCGTCGAGCACCTTTGTAGCGCGCATTCACCCTGAAAAAACCTGCCATGAAACGAACCACACCCCGTCGGGCTTTTGTCGGCATAACCCTCTATCTGCTTGCTCTGAGCGGGTTACTCAGCTACTGCCGCCCCCCCCAGATTGAGCAGCCAACCACCATCCCCTTGCCCCCCGAAGGTTGTAAGATTGTGCGTACCATTTATAAAACACAAGGAGCCTACAAGTTAAATTTAAAAATAGCTGACCCCGAACAAGTCACGCTCGATGATGGACGACAGGTACGCGTTTCCTTGGAATACATAACCACTTATCACTATGATCAACAGGGCCGAATCACAGAGGAGACCGATAAGGGACCTAGCGGCTCCTCTCGAGTCATCAGCTTCATTTACGGAGATCGTCAGCTTACCATGCTCATAAAGAGCTACGATAGCCAGAAGACACTAGTTCGTCAGGATACAACCTTTTTACCGCTCAACTCAGATGGTTTACTAACTTACTATACCCCCGTCGGTCAATCGCAGTACGTCTACAATGCAGAAGGTCAGATGGTGAGCAGCAGCCCGGATCGGCCTGCCATTCTAAATCGATACCTCAACGGGAACCTCACCGAGCAAACACGCTTTGCCACCTGGGTGCAGCAAAACGGGCAATGGATACCTACCGACTACCAATTAATTCGGTATGAACATGACCTTGCCCGGCCCAACCTGCCCGAACCTCGCCAGTTCTTAGGGGCAACCTCCCACAACCTGCCCACAAAAGAAGTGAGGGAGATGCGGCTATCGAGCAGCTTCGCTGATGGACCGGTTTACCAGCGTACCTTCCAGTATAGCTATGACAAGCGGGGGTTGGTCAAACGGCGTATCGCCAACGGTAAGGCGTTGAACCCGCAGTGGTTAATGGAAGAGGACTCTTACGGTGTGGGGGTTATTGATTACGAATACGCCTGCCCCTAGGCATTACAAAAACAGGGAGAAGGGATTGCACGAGCGCTCCCTTCTCCCTGTTCCTTTCTGCCTTCTGCCCTATTAAAAATTAGGCTTGAGCAGGTATTTCGAGTAAAACTCATCAATCACCTTCACGGCTTCGGTTGGGGTATCTACCAACCGGATCAGCTTCATGTCTTCGGGGTTGATGTTGTTTTCCTCGCCCAGCATTACGCCCTCAATCCAGTCGATAAGGCCCTGCCAGTACGTCCGGCCCACCAGCACAATCGGGAAGCGGGCAATCTTCTTGGTCTGAATCAGGGTGATAGCCTCAAACAGTTCGTCGAGCGTACCCATACCACCCGGCATGACAATAAAGCCCTGCGCGTACTTGACAAACATCACTTTCCGAACAAAGAAGAAATCGAAATCGATACTCTTGTCGGCGTCGATATAAATATTGCTGTGTTGCTCAAAAGGCAGCTGGATGTTCAAACCCACCGATTTTCCGCCCTGCTCGAAAGCCCCTTTGTTACCGGCTTCCATGATACCGGGGCCACCGCCCGTAATGACGCCGTAGCCATGCCGTACCAGTTTGGCGGCAATTTCTTCGGCCATTTTGTAGTACGGGTTGTCGGGCTTGGTGCGGGCCGATCCGAAAATCGAAACGCAGGGGCCAATCTTCGACAGTTTATCGAACCCTTCGACAAACTCGGCCATTACTTTAAAAATTACCCACGAATCGGCCGTTTTGATTTCATTCCAGTTCCGATCCTGAAACGCTTCTTTGATCCGTTGTTCGTCGGGTGTAAGGAGGAGTTCGTCACGTTTGGGTAAATCTTTCTGAATCTGGGTCGTGCTCTGTACTTCGGAGCGCTGTACCGTTTCTTTCGTTTCTGTGTTCATACGCTTGGTTGATGCAGCGGGTGAGCAGTAGCCCACCATGTCGTTAACATGTATTTTAAGGTTGTGTTTCCCTGCCCTGAACGTACCGGCTTCTTTATCAGGACTTAAGCGCAGCCGGGGCCCATCAGCTATCCTCTTCCAACGACGAAATGCCTTTTTTCGGAGGGCATTTTGCTAAAGGCAGGAATGCAATAACGTATTTTTGCCTAAAATTTGTTCAATTCCTACCAAACTGTTTAGTCAATGAGCCTGCGCATTGCCATCGGAGCCGACCATGCTGGTTTCACCTACAAAGAAGCGATTCGCCAACACCTGACCGATGGTGGCTACACCGTGGAAGATTTCGGTACGTATTCAACCGATTCGGCCGATTACGCCGATTTTGCGCACCCCGTAGCCTCGGCCGTGGAAGAGCACCGCGCCGATTGGGGCATTCTGATTTGTGGGAGTGGGCAGGGCGTTTCCATGACGGCCAACAAGCATCAGGGTGTTCGGGCGGCTCTGGTCTGGAAACCCGAAATTGCGGCCCTCACCCGGCAGCACAACAACGCCAACGTGCTCTGCCTGCCCGAACGGTTTATCTCGCTCGACGACGCCCTCGAATGCGTTCGGCTGTTTCTCGAAACCGAGTTTGAAGGCGGCCGTCACGAACGCCGGGTACAGAAAATGGCCTGTGCGTAATTAGTGCTATCGACGCTGATACACGCCCGGCGTATTCGTCGGGCGGTACATGGCCCCCAAAGCCGGGGCACGTTGAAACAGCTTTTCGACCACATTTTCGCGGTCGATGATGTACGTAGGTGGGTCTTCGCGGAAATGAGCGTACACATTCACCACAGCCTCGTAGTTGTCGAGGTTGCGGAGGTCGTACTTGGCCAGGTCCCAGTTGAGGTACGGGGTAGCGGGGCGGTTTTGCCAGTACGCACTCAGATCTTCGCCAATCACCAGCAGTTTCTGGTTACGAATGTCGCCGGGCAAAGGCGAAGGCTTCACCTGTAGCTTATCCAGCCGCCCCACATTAATGCCCGGAAGAATACCGAGTGCCCCCTGATAAAAGATGCCCAGCATCAGGGCAACTAGGCCGGTAAACGTCAGTTCGGCCAGCCACGCCTTGCGGACGTTCATGAAGTACAGCACGGCGAAGAACGCCATGGGCGGCACAAAAATCAGGAAGCCCATAGGCGCAATAAACGGCATGAGCGCAATGGTCAGCACGGCCGCAAACGCCCAGAAAAGCATGATTTGCTGGCACCGTTGCTGAAAGTTGACGTACCGGTTGGGTGAGTTGAACAAGCTGAAAAAGCCCAAAATCCCAATTCCGAGTGGCACAATTAGCGACACGATCAAGGCCCGGTAGTCGGACAGAGCATATTGCCGCACCCGAAATACCGACGCCAGCAGGTTACGGTTAAAATCGTCGAGACTATCGTTGAGATAATAAAAAAGGACCGTGACGGCCACCGGAAACGCAAACCCAAACAAGGTAAGCGAATGCTGCCGGAAGGTAGCCCCCGTAAAGAGCAGCAGCGAGGCCGACGCCCAGATAATAAACACCGCCGAGGGTAGATAACACAAGGCCGCCAAACCCACGTAAATACCCACTTCAAAGACTTCGTCGGTTACGCCCTGGCGTTCGAGTTGCTTGATGAGCGTACCGAAAGCCAGCAACAAAAACGAAGTTGAGAGTAACACGGGCGAGAGCGTCAGGCAATCGAACGAAAGGTGTAGAAACAGGGCGTAGAGCAAGCCCGGCCAGAAATTCCGGTCGGGGTACACATCGCGGTTGTTCATGACGTAGTTGAAGTACACGATCTGAAACACCGACACCACCGTTGCCATGGCGTGCAAAGCCCCCTGCGACCGCCCAAACAACGCGTGCAGCACCCGGTACACCAGGGCCGACAGCGGGCTCACACTGTCCCAGATGTCACGGTACAGCAAATAACCCTGACTCATTTGTTCGCCCACGAGCATCCAGTTCAGCTCCGGGATGAGCAAAGGCAGGGGCGAAACCAGGAAAGGAATTCGGATAATGAGCAGCAGCACCATCAGGCTGATGTACTGATACGGTGCATACGTTCGGAAAAAACTCAGCATATTGGCGAGCAATAATGGGCGATCAGCTAACCCAGAAAACGGCCCCACGTTAAACACTGTTGGCGGCTCGCTGTTCACTGTTCACTGATGCGAAGTTACGGCGCATTTCGGCGATCTGAAAAAAGGTACGGATATTTGCACAAACATGGAATCGAAACGACAACAAAAGGTGGCCCGGCAGTTGCAGAAAGACCTCGGTGAGATTTTTCAGCGCGAACTGCCTCATTCCTTCAACGGGGCCTTTATTACGGTGACCAACGTGCGGGTTTCGCCCGATCTGAGCGTAGCCCGGGTGTACCTGAGCTTTCTGGGTACGAAAAACAAGGAGATGCTTCTCGATGATATTCGGGAGAAAAGCCGCACCATCCGGCAATCGTTGGGTGAGCGCGTGCGGCATCAGCTCCGCATCGTACCCGAACTTAACTTCTTCGTGGACGATACGGCCGAGTATGCCGAAAAAATGGACAAGCTCTTTGCGGGCCTTGATATTCCGCCCGCGCCCGAAGAAGATGATGAAGACAATTAATGCGTGAACGAGTGAATGAGCGAAAGAGTGGTGCTGAGTAACTGTTTCTCCCTTTCGCTCATTCACTCTTTTACTCGTTCACCTATGAATCTGCCCTTTTTTATTGCCCGCCGGTACTTCTTTACGCGCAAAAAACGCGGCTTTATTGGCTGGCTCTCCATACTTTCTATTATCGGGGTGGGCGTTGGTACAATGGCGCTCGTGGTGGTGCTGTCGGTATTCAACGGCATGGAAGAGCTTAACCGAACGTTGTTTCGCTCGGTTGAGGCCGACCTGACCATTACTCCCCGGCAGGGCAAACGATTTGAGGCTCCTCCCACCCTGCTTACGGCCCTCGGCCGCACGCCCGGTGCCGACCTGGTTACGCCCGTCATTCAGGACAATGCCCTCGCCCGGTACAACGGCGCTCAAACCGTAGTGACGGTGAAAGGCGTGGCTAACAACTACTTACAGCGTTCGCAGCTCGACTCAGCCCTCGTCGACGGGCGGTTTCGACTTCAGACCAACGGTATCAACTACGCCATTGTGGCCGAAGGCATCCGCAACGACCTGAGCATTGTAACGCAGGATATTCTGACTCCGCTCGAACTGCTGTACCCGCAGAATCAAAGCGGTAGCCGAACGCTCAACTTACTGAACGAGAATGCCTTTTCGACGCAGGCCCTGACGGTTTCGGGTGTGTTTTTTGTGGATGCCCAGCAGTACGGTGATTTTGTGATTGCCCCGCTGCCCGTGGTACGCGAACTGGTAGGCTACGGCCCCAATGAACTGACGAGTATCGAACTGCAACTGAAGCCCGGCACCGATCTGGTAGCCGCCAAAGCCGCTGTACAGACGCTGGCAGGCGACCAATTACTGGTACGCGACCGCGACGACCTGAACGTAGACCTCTACCGGGCCATCAACATCGAAAAACTGACCGTAGGCCTTACCCTTTCGTTTATTATCCTGATTGCGTCGGTTAATATTTTCTTCTCGCTCTCAATGCTCGTTATTGAAAAGAAAAACGACATCCGCACCCTGCTGGCACTCGGCGCTACGCCGGGGCTCATTCGGCGGGTATTCCTTACCGAAGGGGCTATCATCTCCCTCTCAGGGGCGGTTACGGGCCTGGTGTTGGGGGTTGGGCTGTGCTGGATGCAGGAGCGATACGGGCTTGTGGGGGTTGGCACCACCTCATCCATCATCGATGCCTACCCGGTCCGGGTCGACACAACCGACCTCTGGATTACGGCTCTGATTGTACTCGGCATTACGGCTCTTACCTCGTGGTTTCCGGCCCAGCGAGCCGCCAAAATCCGCCAGACAACGAATTAGGAAACAATGCAAAATGCTTAATGAATAGCGGAATTAGCTGCTGACAATCAGCGAATTCATTATGCATTTTACACTATTCATTATACATTTAATTCTGCTTGAATACACCTAATACCTAAACCATTCATCCGGTTTGCGGCTGCTTTCCAGCCGGCGTTCCAGATCGTCGGGGATAAACGGAAAAAAGTCGATGCCGGTGAGCCGCTCAATCTGATCAACTGGTACCACAAACGACTGGAGGGGTTCGTTGGACGGTTCATTATTCATCAGAAACCCGATCATCCGAATGTCGGGCTTGTTGCAGTACAAAATCACTTTGTAGAACTGCTCAGGTACGGCAACTTCCACCTTTTTCCCGATTGTTTCCAGACCCGGCTTCAGCACCGGGCCAGTCACCACGTACACACCCCGGTCGCGCCGGGCCCAGGTACGCACCTGATCTTCCAGCTCTTTCCAGATACCCCGGTTAAACTGCGGAGCCTGCGGACTTATGTTGCTCATATAAAACGACTCGCGGGTGAGCCGTTGCGAAAACTTAAAATCGCCGGCCGGTGCCAGGTGCCCCCGGTCGTACCCCGACCGCGTGTAATCAGTGGGGTACGCCGTGCCACTTTCTACGAGCGGATCGGGCTGAAACCGCTCGTAATCGCGGTCGGCATCGCCTGTGGTTTCAAACGCCAGCAGCGGATAGGCCACCCAATCGGCCTGTTCGTACTGATCGCGGTAGCGAAGAATGTAGCCATCATGGCGCACAATTTCGTCAGACGATGAAAAAGCAGGCAGGATAAAATCGGGTTTCTTCTCAAAATCGAACCGCTGATTACCCGATTGGCTCGCCTGTTCATCGGGGGTACTTCCGTCGCTCGCGCCCCCCTCATCCGAGGCACTACTTTCGTCCGAAGCCTCGTCAGAGGCCACATCCTCAGTGGGTTCGGGCGCCTTGTACGGATTCGTCTCTTTTTCCGACCGGTCCGACGACGGCCCTATTCCGACTATCCCCTTGAGGTCGTTCCAGAAAGCCACGAGGGGTCTTGTACGGCCGCCGTAGTGCAGAAACAGCCCCACCATGAAAAAGAAAAACAGTAAAACAAGCGAGTTACCACGCAGCCGGAACCCGCGCTGATAAACGCCGGACCGCCGATGGTACGATTTGTTAGAACGAAAAAACATAGTACAAAGGTAAGCAGGGTTGTGGTTTTGGGGCTTCGTATTCGAATGAAACCCGGAACCGGGTATGACTGTTAGGCGGGTATGTCTTCATTACGCATTGCCGTGATCGGCGGGGGGGCAGCGGGGTTCTTCGGAGCCATCACCGCGGCAGAAACGTACCCCGACGCAACGGTCACGATCTACGAGAAAAGCCGACAGGTATTGGGTAAAGTACGGGTTTCGGGCGGAGGGCGCTGCAACGTCACCCATGCCTGTTTCGACAACCGGCAGTTTATCAAACACTACCCACGGGGCGAACGCTGGCTACGGCCCTTGCTCAATCAGTTCGACGCGCAGGCTACCGTACGCTGGTTCGAGTCGCGGGGGGTAGCCCTCAAAACCGAGACCGACGGACGCATGTTTCCCACCACCGACTCGTCCGAAACCATCATCCACTGCCTCACCCGCACCGCCGACCGGCTGGGTGTTCAGATACGCACAAGCTGCGGCATTGCAGCCCTTACCCCCGCCGAGGATGGCTGGACACTTCAGCTCCAAACGGGCGAAACCCTCACCGCCGACCGCGTGCTGGTGGCCGTGGGTGGGTATCCGCAGAGTCCGTCGTACGGCTGGCTACCGCCGGTTTCCCACCCCGACGTGCTCGTGTCGCCGGTACCCTCGCTGTTTACCTTCAACACGCCCGACAATCCCTTGCTGGCTTTGGCGGGTGTATCGGTACCCAACGCGCTGGTGAGCGTACAGGGTACTAACCAACGTCAGAACGGCCCCCTGCTCATTACACACTGGGGATTTAGTGGCCCGGCTATTCTGCGACTTTCGGCCTGGGCCGCCCGCGACCTCGCCGGGGTCGACTACCGGTTTACCCTCCGCGTTCAGTGGCTTGGTGACCGCACGGAGGCCCAAATCCGCGACGGTTTTACCCTGTTCCGGCAGCAGCACCCCAAAAAGCTGGTTACGTCGCAAAACCCGTTTGGGCTACCCGGTCGGCTGTGGGATGCATTTTGTGCCGAAGCGAGTATCACCGAAACTACCCGCTGGAGCGAACTACCCGGTAAAGCACAGAATCGGCTCATCGAAAAACTAACCAACAGTCAGTTTGCCGTGAGTGGTAAGAGTACGTTTAAGGATGAGTTTGTGACCTGCGGGGGTATTGCCACGGGCAGCCTGAACCCGCAAACACTGGAAAGTACCACCCACCCCGGCCTGTTTTTCGCGGGAGAAGTAATCGACGTAGACGGTATTACGGGCGGCTTCAACTTCCAGAATGCCTGGACTACGGGTTACATTGCCGGGAGGCATTTGGGAATATAACAAAAAACCTGCAAGGTCTCGAAGACCTTACAGGTTTGTGCTTAATACACCCGCTCGTAGTACTCCCGTGCCATACGGGCTGAGGTGAAGTACGCGTTGACATCGGCCATACTCCGAAGCTGAAGCGCACGCCAGGCTTCGGGTCGGTCGTAGTACATCGGCAGAATATCTTCTTCCAGCAGCCGGTACAGGTGCTCGCGGTCGTGCGCATCGGGGTTCCGAAAATCCGCGTCGCCGGGCGTAGGGACAATAAACGCGTTCTGATCGGGGCCGTTAGGTTTGGCAAACTCACAGATCCAGCCGTCGTTTGTCGACAGGTTAATGGCGCCGTTCATAGCGGCCGTCATCCCGCTCGTACCCGAGGCTTCGCGGGGAACAATGGGCGTATTCATCCACACATCAGCTCCGTCTTTCAACGCTTTGGAGAGCGCCAGTTCGTAGCCCGTCAGCACGGCCATACGTGGGTACAGGTGGCTCAGATAATACAGGTGATTGAACGTCCGCACGGCTCCCTCATCGAACGGATACGGCTTACCGGCCCAGATCATCTGCACCGGATAATCGCGGTTGTTCATGAGCCGCCGGAACCGCTCGCCATCCTGCGTGAGCAAGTCAGGGCGCTTGTAACCCGCAAACCGACGCGCCCATACAATGGTGAGTATATTGGGATCAAAGAGCTTACCAACCTGATCGGCAACAAGGTTGAATAGTGGCTTCTTCATGGCCTTTTTGCGAGCCGCCAGCGTCCGGCTGTCGGATGCCGACCGAGCCGCATCCAGCTGGGTATCGGCCCAGTAGCCATGATTTTGCGCGTTGGTCACGTGCGTAATCTCGCAGATGCCCGCATACGAGCCCCACATCCGGCGCGACACCTCACCGTGCAGCTTCGACACCCCGTTGGCTTTGCGGCTCAGCCGAAGAGCTACCAGCGAATGGTTGAAAATACTATCGTCAACCCCCGCTATTTGCCGCACCCGTTCCAGTGGCAAGCCCCCGAAGAACCCCAGCCGTTGCAGAAACCCAATATCGTGTTTTTCGTTGCCAGCTTCTTCGGGCGTGTGGGTCGTAAACACCATCCGGTCACGTACGGCCTCTACGCTGCCCAGCGTCTGATACAGGTGAAAAGCCGCCGACAGTGCGTGCGCTTCGTTAAGGTGATACACCTCGGGCGCATAATTGATCTGATCCAGAAATTTAGCTCCGCCTAAGCCCAGCACCATGCACTGCGACACTTTCAGGGCCGAATCGGCATCGTATAACCGGTACGTAATACTTCGGGCTTCGGTATCATTGCCGGCAACGTCGGTCGTCAGAAAAAACATCGGCACCGTGTTAAAGTGCTTCGGGTCCAGGTAATAGGCCTCCACCCAAACCGGCCGACCGGCAATGTCGATCGAGAACCGAACGCCCGTATTTTGCAGAAACCCGTAAATCTTCTCCCGAAACTGCACGTCCATAGCGTTGTCGGTCCGGCGAATCTGATCATAATACCCGTATTTCCACAACATCCCGATCCCGATCAGGTTCTGACGCTCGTCGAAAGCACTTTTCATGTGCGAGCCCGCCAGAAAACCAAGCCCTCCTGAGTACACTTTCAAGGCCTGATCGACGGCAAATTCCATAGAAAAGTAAGCGACCGATTTACGGTAAGCCGGAGCAAACGAATACGGATGACGAAAGGCGGGTGGCAATTGTGATGAAGTCATGGAGCGCAAGTACGAGTAAATGGGATACTAAAACGAAGGGCCAAAGGTACAACGAAAGCCCCACCCGTATGATAACCTGCTAATATAGAAACAGCCTACAAAGCCCATCAGAACCAAATAAGAGTCTGTAAATGAAGCTAAAACACAAGACTCTGTCTGCTAAGCATGTCTACATTTTAACCACATTTCAAGGTAAGTCTATACGCAAATGGGCGAGCGGATTTCTCCACTCGCCCGTTTGCATACGTCGATTGATACAATTGTCGCTTACAGGTACGGCTGCGCAATAGCCAGCACGGCCGCACGATCGAGAGGCTCATCGAAGGCTTCCCGAACGCGGTCGGCACTTTTGCCTGTCAAAGCGACCAGATCAACACCTGCCTGGCTGGTTACGGCCTCACCCGCATACACCGGAGCCGGTGCCTCGTCGGTAGCCGATACCCAGCCGCGCAGTCCCCGCAACCGGCGCACTTCCGATGCGTGACGCGCTTCGACCGAGTGGATTTGCAGCGCCGTTGTGAGCACATCCATACCCAGCAGATTACCTGCCTGACCTTTGTAGGCCCGAACGCCCGTATCTTCAAACGCCTGTGCCAGCAGCAAAAACGTTTGGTAATCGGTAAACGTAGCCGCCGGGTATTTAAAAGCAGGCTTGGCAACAGCCGCTGAGCCCAGTGCTCCACGGAGCAGAGCCACGTGGGCCGTTTCGTGCTTGCCGATCTGGGTAAAAATGGCTTTGTCGGCGGCCGGAATCAGGTTAGCAGCGGCATTGCCTTTCTGGTAATAGTCGTCTTCGAGATACTCCAGCGTAAGGGCGTAGTTAAGTACGTCCTGCACTGACGACGACTGCGCGTAAGCCTCGTTGAGCACACTGGCCATAACGGTCGGTGCCGATACTGCCAGCGCTTTAGAGCCCAGCCGCAGCAGGCTCCGCCGTGAATAATAACCCAACCGCTCGGTGGCATCGCCATCTACGGCTTCGATATCCTGGAATAATTTGAATAAGTTCATGGGGTCAGCCTGGTTTACTTGGGCAGATTGTTAGCCGTGATGGTTGTACGAACAAAAGGTTGCGCCAGCGGCAGCACCACCGAGGGGGCACTCGCCGGGTCGAGGCCCGTAGCGGGCGTTACCACGTCGTCGCCCGCGAAACTGGTTGTTTTGGGGCTCAACAATGACCGAATAGCAGCCGCGTGCCGCGCTTCAACCGACACAATCTTGCCGGCCAGCAAGAGGTAGTTCACATCTTTGATCAGCTTACCCGCGCCGTTGTAAGCCGCTACACCCAGATCTTCAAAGGTCTTGGCCGCGTTGAGTACGCTCGCCCGGTCGGCGAAGTTGATGCTTGAGAAATTAACTTCAAGGCTGGCAATGGCACTGTTGCCCAGAGCCGCCTTGAAAAAGTCGCGGTGGATGATTTCGTGGTCCCGGATTTCGGTGAGCAGGCTACGCTCGGCATCGGTAATACCTGAGTAAGGCGTAGCAATTACCTGCGTGTAAAAAGCGGCTTCGAGCTGCTCCAGCGCATACGCATAATTCAGAATACCAACATCGCCCGAACCCAGATCAACCGTAGCCGCCGAAATGGGCGTAGTCATGTAATCCTTGTCAACACACGATTCGAGCAATACTGCACCCGTCGCTATGGTCACCCCTGCATACCGCAGAAACAACCGCCGATCTACCGCTTGTGCGGGCCGATCTGTTTTTGTCTTTTCCATACTGTTCTTGCGATTTTAAGCGGCACCGGCGAGCCTGAACGCTTTGGGCGGCACCTGTCATAAGTACGCGCCCGGTTTCGGTCTGGATTTTTCAGGCCCGCGCAATTCAGACCCTCCGGCCGCCCAATCACTGAGAATCAGCCCTATACAAACGAATAAAAAAGACAAAAATGGTCACTACTCGTCGTCGTCCTGAAAGGCACGGTACGCTCGCTGAAGCTCATCGAAGGTTTTTTGATTTCCTTGCTGACGCGCCAACTGCAACCCAAAATCATAATACATGGCCGCTTTGGTCCGGTCGCCGAGGTCGGCATAGAGCTGGGCAGCGTGGTAATACGTGGGCAAATACTGCGGGTGCTCGTTGAGCAGTTTCTCGAAATAATGCTGAGCCTGACCGGGGTTGGTGTTCAGGTACTCCATGGCCAGCGCGTAAACATTAAAGGGTTCGTGGGGTTCATCCTGTACGAACTGGAGCAATTGTTGGATTCGTTCGGTATTCATTTGCACAAAAAATTAGTATGCATGCATACTGTTTTTGAAAGAGGTTTGTAAATTAGCCCCAAAATTGAGGTTTTGGGGCAGCCGTTGAACCGGGATAGGTGCAAACCGGCCGTTTTTAGGCTAAAACTCGAACCAGTAAACTAAAAACTGATTTCCTATGAAAATCTTAGTGTGCGTGACGAGCGTGCCCGACACGACGACCAAGATTACCTTCACTGACAACAACACCAAGCTCAACAAAGCAGGTGTGCAGTTTATCACCGGCCCCTACGACGACTACGCCCTGGCGCGGGCCGTTGAACTGAAGGAACAAACGGGCGCATCGGTAACGGTGCTTAACGTAGGCGAAGCCGACGCGGAGCCGGTTATCCGGAAGTGTCTGGCTATCGGTGCCGACGACGCTATCCGGGTCAATGCCGACCCTGTAGACGCGTATTTCGTGGCCGAGCAAATTGCGGCCATCGCCAAAGAAAACAGCTACGACCTGATTCTGATGGGTCGCGAATCGATTGATTACAACGGCGGGCAGGTACACGGTATCGTGGCCGAAATGCTGGGTATTCCGTCGATTTCGCCGGTAATGAAACTCGATATTTCGGGAACTACCGCCAAGATGACTCGCGAGATTGAAGGCGGCAAAGAAGACCTCGAAGCAAGCCTGCCGCTTGTGCTGGGTTGTCAGGAGCCAATTGCCGAATGGAAAATCCCGAACATGCGCGGCATCATGACCGCCCGCACCAAGCCCCTGAAGGTGGTAGAGCCCAGCAGCCGCGAAACCCTGACTCAGGTGGTTAGCTACGAGCTGCCCGCTCCGCGTGGGGCCGTCAAAATGATCCCTGCCGATCAGGCCGAAACACTTATCCAACTGCTCCGTACCGAAGCGAAAGTCATCTAAGCAAAGTTTACTGTTTTCAGTGTTCAGTTCACAGTTGGCCAACGCCCGTGAATTACCCCAAAACACGAACTGAAAACCGTAAACCCTAAACTGAAAACTTATTTATGTCAGTCCTCATTTTTGTCGAGTTAGACGAAGGTAAAATCAAGAAGTCCTCACAGGAGGCTATATTCTACGGCGCTAAGGTGGCCGGTATGATGGGAACAGCGGCTACGGCTGTAGTACTTGGAGAGGCCGATAGTGCCGAACTCGCTACGGCGGGCCGGTTTGGGGCGACCAAAGTCCTGCATGCTGCCGACCCAAAGCTGAACGAAACCAACGGTATGGCCTATGCGTCGGTGGTGGCCGCGGCCGCTCAGCAGGAAGGCGCCAAGGTTATCGTGCTGGCTAAGTCGTCGCTGGCTGATGCCATGGCAGCCCGGTTGGCGGGAAAACTCAAAGCGGGTCTGGCGGCCAACGTTATCGACCTGCCTCAGCTCGGGGATAGCTTCCGCGTGAAGCGCAGCATCTACACGGGCAAGGCGTTTGCCGAAACCGAGTTGACAGCCGACACCAAAATTCTGGCCATCAAGAAAAATACCATCACGCCCGAAGAAACCGACGCCACGGCTTCGGTTGAGGCATTCAGCCCCGCGCTGAACGAGGGCGATTTTGGTTTGAAAGTGACTAACACCGAAAAAGCAACGGGCGACGTACTCCTGCCCGAAGCTGACCTGGTGGTATCAGCAGGCCGTGGCCTGAAAGGCCCCGAAAACTGGGCCATCGTAGAAGACCTGGCCAAAGCCCTGGGTGCAGCCACCGCCTGCTCGAAGCCCGTGTCGGATCTCGACTGGCGTCCCCACCACGAACACGTGGGCCAAACGGGTATCAAGGTAAGCCCAAACCTGTACATTGCCGCCGGTATTTCGGGTGCCATTCAGCACCTGGCGGGTGTCAACTCCTCGAAGGTGATTGTGGTCATCAACAAAGACCCCGAAGCGCCATTCTTCAAATCGGCAGATTACGGTATCGTGGGCGATGTGTTTGAGGTATTACCCCGCCTGACCAAAGCTGTACAGGCTCTGTAAAGGCCCCTACAAACGGACCGTTTCCCCAAAATAGCCAGTGCCCGGAAGGCCACTGGCTATTTTTTTGGCCATGCGCCAATGGGGGGCCTGCTCGCTCAGGACATCAATTGACCATTGGGCAGAAGCTCAGTAAAGAGGTATTTTACAGCCCATAACCTTACAACACGGGCCAAAAATGAAAGAATGGGCGTGAACTCCCCTATGGGTATTATAGTTATCCTGTAAGACCCTGCCCGTCCGGTCTTAAGGGCCGTTTTGGTTTGTTTGGCGTGCTTTCGGTGCAGAAAGAAACACCCAGACAAACAAGCAAACAGACAAACAGGTAAATTCGCGCCGTGGAAAAAATTAAGTTAGAAATATTAGGTTTATCGCCCAGCCAGTCGCAGGCGGGTTCGTTTGCCCTGGTACTTGGCGAAGAGTACGGAAATCGCCGGCTGCCGATTATCATTGGCATGTTCGAAGCCCAGGCAATAGCTATAGAAATTGAGAAGATTGTGCCCAACCGGCCCATGACCCACGACCTCTTCAAGCAGTTTGCGGAGAAGTTTAAGTTTACGGTTCGGGAAATCGTGATCTCCGATTTACGCGAAGGTATTTTCTTCGCCCGGATTGTCTGCTCCGACGGTGTCCGGGAAACCGTTGTCGACGCGCGCCCGTCCGACGCCATTGCCATCGGTATCCGGTTCGGGGTGCCTATCTTCACCTACGAGGCCGTTCTGTCGGAAGCGGGTATTACTACCAGCGCGGCCGATGAAGAAGACGAAGAGCAACCAGAAGTGGTGCGTTCGTCGAGCCGACAACCCCGCGCTTTTGGCGAGCAACTGAAAGATATGACCGTGGACGAACTTCAGAAGATGCTCGACGAAGCCCTCGGCAACGAAGAGTACGAGCGGGCCGCCAAAATCCGCGATGAAATCAGCAAACGAAACTAATTTTTATTGGGCATTAACTACCTGAGCAGCAACAAGCCCCGCCTTTCGGCGGGGCTTGTTTTTTTGGCATACTTCTTGCGCCACATACGTTTGGTTGAATACTAACGTTGTTTAACCGGCTTGACATCCCAAATTCACCAGCATTATTCTTTCGCAAACCATGAAACGTTCGTTCCTGTTTTTTGCCTTGTTTCTGGGCCTTTTGACTTCCTGCAAGCAGTTAAGTGGCAAGGAAGCCGAGGTTGATCCCCGCGATCAGTACATAGGTGTTTACGACGACGGTGGCTACACCGGACAGGTATTTATTGGTTCCATTGTATCGGAGCGGCCTTCGGGTACAGTCACGATCACGGTGGGCAAGGCTGCGGCTCCTAAAGAGCTGACCATGTCTTTCCTCTACAACAAGGGCAAGCAGTTTGAATACACCGAAAAACTGACCGCCGAACTCGACGGAACCAAGTTTACGATTATCGACAAGAAGTCGGAGCAGATCACCGTGGGCGTAACCACCATTGATGCCCCCTATCAGGGTAAGGGTGAGTTTGCCGACGGAACCAAGTTTGCCATGACCACCAGTTCGGAAAAAGATCAGTCAGGTACAATTGTTAAAAAAGTGCTGGGTATCACCGGCTTCAAAAAATAAGGCGTTTTTCGCCATCTATTCGAAAGCTTCCGGCCACCCGGAGGCTTTTTTTGTGGTCGGGGCAAATAGCTGATCACAAAAAAAGCCCGGTTGAAAACCGAGCTACCCGCCTTAACATCAGGCCAATGGGTACGGATTAATCGCCACAACTAATCTGCCCCGACTTGATGGTCTGCGCCAGCATTTCGTAGGTAGCGGGCTTAGTCAGAAACGCACAGGCCCCCAAGGCTTTGCTCCGTTCCTGATCGTGTACGTCGCTCGATGTAGTCAGAATAGCCACGGGCACCTGCTTCCAATCTGTATGCTCTTTGAGCGCCTTCAACGTATCGAAGCCATTCATGCGGGGCATATTCAGGTCCACTAATACCAGTTCGGGCAGGGCGGCATCAGGGTGCTGCTCAATGTGCAGCAGAAGTTCTTCACCGTCTTCGAAACAAACCAGCTCGGTATCGGAAAAATGCTGTTGAAACGTCAACTTTGCAAAAAACCGGTCGTCCTCGTCGTCGTCGACTAAATAAATCAGGGAAGAAGCCATGCGTTTAGTTTGGTACATGCATGTAACGAGAATGACGCCCAAAAAATTCGATGCCAGGGCTCCTGTTTTTAGGTAACGTCCGTAGTTTCGCTCCCCTGTTTCTCCTTAACACAACCCACTTATGCGCTCTGTTTTTACCCTTCTTTTTCTCTGCCTGCAACTAACCGTTTCGGCCCAGAAACCGCTTGCTCCAGTATTGCAGGAGGCCCGTCCCGAAACCGTCGGTATGAGTGCCGACCGGCTCCAACGGCTCGACCGGGTGGTGCAACAGTACATCGACGAAGGCAAACAAGCCGGAGTGGCCGTGCTGATTGCCCGTCACGGAAAAATTGTTCATCACAAAGCCTACGGGTACGACAACCTGGCCCAGAAAACCCCGCTTCGGCGCGACGCTATTTTCCGGATTGCTTCGCAAACCAAAGCCATTACGAGCATGGGGGTGCTTATTCTGCTGGAAGAAGGCAAGTTGCTGCTCGACGACCCCATTTCGAAATACATCCCGGCCTTTAAAGCAACGCCGGTGCTGGATAAATTCAACGAGAAAGACACCTCATTTACTACCGTTCCGGCCCGGCGCGAGATTACCATCCGGCACCTTCTTACGCACACGTCGGGCATTGGGTACCCGCAAATTGGCAGCAAAGAAGCCAACGCCATCTACGCCAAATATTCGATTCCGAGTGGTATTGGTACCCCCAACGCGAACCTCGCCGAAGCAGTGGATCGGCTGGCGAAGCTACCTCTACTGAGCCAGCCCGGCGAACGCTGGATTTACAGCCTGAGCATCGACGTGCTGGGGCGGCTTATTGAGGTGGTTTCGGGGCAATCGCTCGATGCGTTTCTGCGCACCCGGCTGTTTGAGCCCCTCGGCATGAACGACACATTTTTTTACCTGCCGACCTCTAAGCACAACCGCCTGACTACCCTTTACACCGAAGATGCCGACAAGAAAACGATTCCGTACCCGGCCCGTAACGGCCAAAGCGCCGACTACCCCAAACAGGCGGGCGGTTTTTACTCGGGCGGGGCAGGCCTCTCATCCACCTTACTCGATTATGCCATTTTCCTGCAAATGGTCATGAACGGCGGCACCTACAACGGCAAACGGATTCTGAGCCCCACCACCATACGCATGGCGCTGAGCAATCAAATCGGCGACCTAAACGTAGGCGCGGGTAAATTTGGCCTTGGGTTCGCCCTGACTACCGAGAAAGGGGCCGCCCGGATGCCTATTTCAGAAGGGTCGTTCGACTGGGGCGGCTATTTCGGCACTACCTATTGGGGCGACCCTAAAGAGGGTATCGTTGCCCTGATTTACACCCAAAAAGTCCCCAACTCCTTCGGCGACCTCACCGATAAGTTTAAGGTGCTGGTTTATCAGGCGATTGGGGAATAAGAAATAAGGAGGAAGGGAGGAAAGGGAAAGGGACGCAAGCGTAGTTTCGTCTTCTCCTTTCCTCCCTTCTCCCTTCCTCCCTTCTCCTTTCTCCCCTTTTCCGCAAGAATCGGGTTGATCGTCGGGGCTTGGTTGACGACCTTTGAAGCGATCAAACAACACCTCCTGATGAACCCGAACAACCCGAACAACCCGTACACGTACGAGCAAATTGCCCGCGCTATCGAACACCTGAACCGAACGTTCCGGGATCAGCCAACGCTGGGCGAACTGGCCGAGCATGCCAACGTCAGCGCGTTTCATTTTCAGCGGATGTTCACTGAGTGGGCGGGTGTGAGCCCCAAAAAATTCAGCCAGTACCTCACCCTCGAATACGCCAAGGAGCGTCTCCGGCAGGGTGTACCGCTCACGGCTGCGGCTCAGGACGCCGGCCTGTCGGGCACGGGTCGCCTGCACGATCTGTTTGTTTCGATTGAAGGCGTCACGCCGGGTCAGTTCAAGCAGGGTGGAGCAGGACTTACCATGCAGTATGGCCTTTTTGACAGTCCGTTTGGTACGTATGTGCTGGGCGCGTTCGAGGGAAAAATCACGGTTCTACAGTTTCTCAACCCGACCGACGATCCGCTTCTCCAGCTTCAGACTACCTGGCCCGAAGCCACCTGGCAGCACCATCCAGCAGCTGTGCAGGCATTGGCTACGCTTATTTTCCCATCCCTTAACACCCATCAAGCCCGGCCGACCCACCCCTTGCCGGTGTTACTGCGTGGGTCGGCCTTTCAGCTAAAAGTGTGGGAAGCCCTGCTACGGATTCCGGAGGGCCAACTGGCCAGTTACGATCAGATTGCCGAAGCCATTGGGCAACCCACAGCCTCACGGGCGGTAGGTACCGCTATCGGTAGCAATCCCATTGGCTACCTCATTCCCTGCCATCGGGTTATCAAGAAAACGGGCCTGTTTGGTGGCTACCGCTGGGGCATCGACCGCAAGCAGGCCATGCTCGGCTGGGAGGCCGCACGTTGCGAAGTAGGCCTTCGGGTCTGACGGGCCGGGCGGCAAATCCAGCATACAGCTCATCGCTGTGCGTAATTCCGATTAACTTGGCCCAACAATCCAACGCCCGGCCATGCCTTACGCACTCGAACATCACTACGTCCAGACCAACGGTATCCGACTGCATGTGGTGCAGGCCGGACCCACCAACGGACCCCTTATCCTTCTGTTGCATGGTTTTCCGGAGTTCTGGTACGGCTGGAACCACCAGATTCTGCCCTTAGCCGAAGCGGGTTTCCGGGTGTGGGTACCCGATGGCCGGGGCTACAACCTGAGCGATAAACCAACAAACACGGCCGCTTACAACCTCGACGAACTGGCCGCCGATGTGGTTGGCCTCATGGATGCGGCCCAAACGCCCAAAGCCATTGTGGTTGGGCACGACTGGGGGGCGGCCGTAGCCTGGTGGGTGGCCGCTACGTATCCCGAACGGGTTGAGCGGCTCGTGACCGTCAACGTACCCCACCCGGCTGCGATGAAGCAGTTTACCCGACAGCAACCCCGGCAGATGCTCCGAAGCTGGTACATCGGTTTCTTCCAAATCCCGGTGCTACCTGAGTTTTTTTCGCGGCTGGGCAACTGGTCGGCCCTGGCGCGAACCCTTCAGTCGAGTAGCCGACCCGGTACGTTTTCGGCCGACGACTTAAAGCTTTACCGCACTGCGTGGTCTCAGCCGGGGGCCATTCGGTCCATGATAAACTGGTACCGGGCGCTGGCACGGCATCCGCCCCGCCGACGGGCGCAACGCCGAATCACCGTGCCGACTTTGTTGATCTGGGGAGCTCAGGATCGGTTTCTGATGCGTGAGATGGCCCAGCCCAGCATTGACCTCTGCGAACAGGGGCGGGTGGTTTATTTTGAAACCGCTACCCACTGGGTTCAGCACGAAGAAGCCGAGGCTGTTACAAATCTGATTATCAGCGGATAGCAGTTTTATAGCCGCTTAATTAGCGGGGTAATAGCAAACGCTACATCGGGTTTATTTCCCGGCCTCTAAAACCCGCTTCAACACGGCCACAGCCTGAGTCAGCTCATCTTCAGTGCTGGAAGCAAATCCCAGCCGGGTGCTATGGAGCCATTTACCCGCCGGGTTGTGTACCAGCCCCGGCGATAAGTATAGCCCAGCCCGCAAAGCACGCTCGGCCAAACGCGCTAGATCGACGGCCGGGTCAAACGTAGCCCAGATAGCCATGCCACCGTCAGGCTTCTGAAACTGCACCCAATTGGGCAGCTCGTGGGTGAGCAGAGCGCACACATGGTCGCGTCGACTCTGATACGCCCGCAGCGATTTCCGAAAATGCCGCTTCATCTCGCCCGTGTGAAACAACTGGCCCACTGCGTACTCGAGGACAATATCGCCCTGCCGGTCGATGATGCGCCGAAACCGGGCCAACTCGTCGATCAGGTCGGTTGGTGCAACCACATACCCCACCCGAAATCCCGGCGACACCGATTTGGTGAGTGAGCCCACATAGACAACCAAACCATGCCGGTCGGCGCTGGCCAAAGGCAAAATGGGGCGACCGAGGTAGTGGTAGTCAAAATCGTAGTCATCTTCGAGCACGGCAAACCGGTACTGCTCGGCCAGTTGCAACAGCCGCACCCGGCGGTCGGACCGAAGGGTTACGGTGGTTGGATAGTGGTGATGGGGCGTTACATACACCATCCGAACGGGCTGAGACTCGCACAGGTGCGCCAGAGCGTCCACGTCGAGCCCATGCTCATCCACCGGCACCGTGCGCACCGTAGCCCCAGCCCGGCGCGCGTTCATGGTAGCTCCCGCCCAGGTGGTTTCGCCCGTCACGACCACATCGCCCGGTTGCAGCAACACCTGACAACTTAGGTACAGTCCCATGATGCTCCCCCGCGTGATCAGAATATTGTCGGGCGTGGTGCGCAGCCCCCGGGTTGCATTGAGGTATTTCGACAGCTCCTCGCGTAGCAACGGATGGCCCTTCACGTCGCCATAGCCTACGTGCGCCTGCGGGTTGCCCCAGTTCAGGTACGACCGATACGCCCGGCTCATGGCATCGAGCGGAGCCAGCCGGGCGTCCGGGAACCCATCGTCGAAACGCAACCCTACCGGGCTGCTAAGTACGGGCCGCTCCAACTCGGTCCGGCGGGTAAAAGCAAAGCCCGTTTGGGTACCCATACGGGTGGGCGCTCCCGTATCTAACGCCTGTGGGCGTATGCTGGGCAGGTGCGAGGCTATAAACGTGCCGCTTCCGGGTCGGCTTTCGATCCAGCCCTGCGCCAGCAGATCGTCGTAAGCAGCCACCACGGTTTGCCGGTGTATGCCGAGCCAAAGCGCCAGTTGGCGGGTGCCGGGCAACCGTTGCCGAGCGGGTAAGGTACCCGCCCGAATCAGTTGCCCCAGCTGCTCGCTCAACTGTTCGTATATGGGCTGCCCAGCCGCCTTATCGAGCTGTATCAGCGTTTTGAAGGGCAATGTCATCGGCTCACGAAGTTGAAAACGTCAGATGGAGGTATTCGCTACAACTTACGAAACCGAATAGCGCACCCGCCCCCTTTAGCCAATCGCAACGTCAGTTTAGATGCGCGGGTAACGCGCTGTTTATCGATTGTGTAGGCTTCCGGGTTGGTGTCCCAATCAGCGTTGTCAGCGTCGCGGTAAAAGGTTGCCTCATAGGTGGCTCCTGCCTCCAGAAAATCGAGCGGCAGGGGCAGCGAGCGGCTGTTCTCGTCGGTGATTGCCCCCAGAAACCAGTCACTGCTCCCCTTTCCTTTGCGGGCTGTCATGACATATTCGCCTGGTTCGGCCGCCAGAATCCGGGTATCATCCCAATCAACGGGAACATCCCGGACAAACTGGAAGGCATCCAGATATTTCAGGTAATTCTCGGGCAAATCGGCCGCCATCTGAAGGGGGCTGTAGAGTGTCACAAACAAGGCCAGTTGCTTGGCCAGCGTCGTACGAACGCGCGTGGTACGGGTGCTCTCAAACTGGTTGAGCCGCATGTGGAACAGCCCTGGTGTGAAGTCCATTGGGCCGCCCAGCATCCGCGTAAAGGGCAGTATGGTGGTGTGCTCGGGCGTAATGCCGAGGGTTGGGGCATTGTTGAACTCACTGCCCCGGGCGGCTTCGCTCGCCAGCCAGTTTGGGTATGTCCGATGCAGGCCCGTCGGGCGCGACGATTCGTGCGAATCGACCATGATTTTGTACTGAGCCGCCTTTTCGGCTACCCGCTGGTAATGGTTGTTCATCCATTGACCGTCGTGGTGTTCTCCCCGAGGGATAATCCGGCCTACATAGCCTGTTTTTACTGTATTGATCTCTTTTGAGCGCATATACCCAAAAGCCGCGTCCATCCGTCGCTCGTAATTAGTGACCGAGCCGGAAGTTTCATGGTGCATAATGAGCCGGATGCCCCTTTGCCGGGCGTAGGCCGTAAGGGCGTCGATGTCGTAGTCGGGGTAAGGAGTCACAAAATCAAATACGTCCTCTTTCCAGTTCCCGAACCAATCTTCCCAACCCACGTTCCAGCCCTCAACCAATACCCCATCGAAACCGTACTGAGCCGCAAAGTCGATGTATTTTTTCACATTGGCCGTGTTGGCCCCGTGCTTCCCGCCCGCCAGGGGCCAGTTTGCTTTCCCGACGTGCATTTCCCACCACATACCCACAAACTTCTGGGGTTTGATCCAGGAGGGGTCCGCAATGCGGGACGGCTCGTTGAGATTCAGAATCAGTTTGGATGCCAGCAGATCGGTTGCTTTATCGCTCACAATCACCGTGCGCCAGGGCGTTTGTGTGGGCGTTTGCAGGTAGGCTTTGTTACCAACAGCATCGGGAACCAACTGCGCCCGGAACGCCAACCGAGCCTTATCGAGCCGCACGTGCATGACCGGATAATTCAGCACAGCCGCTTCGAACAGGCTGATATACAAGCCCGAAGCCGTTTTCATCAGCAACGGCGTTTGCACGGCATCGGGGCCTATAATGGCCTGTAAGGCAATGTCTTTCTCTTTAGCTGCAGCCGCCACCGCATCTATTTCGCTCAGCTTGGTAGTATTATAAAGGTACTCGTTGGTGTCATAATCGCCCGGAATCCAGAAGGTCTGATGATCGGCCGCCATCCGAAACTCCGTATGCTCGTCGGCTACTACAAAATGCTGGAAGTCGGGTTGTTGGGGAAACTCATACCGGAACCCCAGACCATCGTTAAACACTCTGAACCGAACCACTACCTGCACGGCCGGACTTGTCTGACTAGCCAACCGAAGGGCCAATTCGTTGTACTGATTCCGAATTTGTGCCACCTCACCCCACACCGGTTTCCAGGTCTCATCGGTCCGCGACGAATCCACCGAAACCAGCCGAAACCGGTTGAGTGCCAACGCCGGTTTGCTCAGGGTGAAGCCAAGAGCCGAAGGTTGCACTACGGGCTGCCCCTGAAATGTAAGGGCGTAGGCGAGTTCGCCCGTAGCATTGACGCTGACAGTGAGCCGAATACGCTTATCCGGCGACGAAGTTGTGCGAGTCGTCTGACTATAACAGACAGCAGAAAGCGCACTGAGCCAGCAGAGGGTAACCAGAAAATAGAGGAGCTTCATACAAGGCAGATTGGTTAAACGGCCTATCTCAGTCACCCAGACCCGGCCCCTGAAACGGTCTGGCAAACTACAAACTTTAGCGCAACAACAGACAAAGCCCTTAGGAGTGCCACACCATTGCATGGACTACGGTCTGTGTCTCTGCCCCTGATTCGGGCTGGCAACGGTCGGCGTATCCTCTTAATTTTTCCTAAATCGCCCGGCCAGCCGCTAATAAAAAAGTGGCATTCTACAGAAACCGTTATTTTTGTATCCATACGGTACGAGATTCAATGATTGGATCTCGCCGTTCGTTTAACAGTCTGCATGGCGCGTAGAAAGAAAAAAGTTGGTCGGTACCCCGGAGGTCTCATCCTGTTCAGCATGACGGTGGCCCTGTTTCTGATTGGGTTTTGCGGTTTGCTGGCTCTCCAGTCAAAGCGGCTCGTGACGTATATCCGCGAAAACTACGAGGTACGGGTGTTTCTGGACCGCGATATCGACTCCGCAAAGGCCGAACCGGTGTACAAAAAGATTGTGGCTCGCCCGTACGTGCTGACGGCCAACGGACAACCGCAGGTCAATTTTGTAAGCCGCGATGCCGCAGCCCGCGAGTTTATTGCCGAAACCAAAGAAGATTTCAAGACGTTTCTGGACGATAACCCCCTGCACGACAGCTACCGAATCCGGCTGGCCGAAGACTATTTCGAAGAGGCTAAACTACAGGCGGTCAAGAAAGACCTGGAGGCTATCGACGGTATTTCGGAGGCCGTGTATCAGGAGAATCTGGTCGATACGATCAACCGTAACATCAATAAGATTTACATTGTGATGACGGGGTTCGCAGTGGTGCTGTTGCTCATCATTGTGTTGCTCATGAACAACACCATTCGGCTGGCGTTGTATTCACAGCGGATGCTCATTCGGAGTATGCAGCTGGTAGGTGCCACCAACGGGTTTATTACCCGCCCCTTTCTCTTGCGGGGCTTGTGGCAGGGCCTGCTGGCCGGACTGATTGCCTCGGGTTTGCTGGTGGCTTTACAACAGGCGGCCGTGTATAACCTGCCCGAATTGGCGGTGTTGCAGGAGCCGGTCAAAATCGCGATGATACTCGGAGCCTTGGTGGTGCTGGGGATGCTCATTGGTTTTGTGAGCACGTATCAGGCCGTTCACCGTTACCTGGGCGTTTCGCTCGACGAATTGTATTAAGAGAATGCACAATGAATAGGGTGTAATGAATAATTGGTTTGTGTGCTGGCTATCAGCTTTTTCATTACACATTTTACACTATTCATTATACATTCAATTCAACCTAAGTGCTTAAAACAGCCTTCGGCACGGCAAACCTGATGCCCCCGGAAGCGTAAACCGACATAAAGACATGGCAAAAGGTAAATCGTTAATGACCCCTGTGCCGAGCCGTACAGACAAGACTGCGGCCCGGCCTGCCTCAGCGGCAGCCTCACCCGTTGCTGAAGTGGCCCCCGCGGAAGAGCGCGTCGTATCAGCAACGCCCAAATCAACGGTAAGTGCGATGCCCTTTGGCGCAGCTAACTACCGGCTCATGGCCATTGGCCTGGCGGTTATTCTGGCGGGCTTCTTTATTATGACGCTCGACAAAGAAGAATTTGGCTTCGGCTTTCTGGGTCTGACCCTCGGTCCGTTGGTGGTTCTGAGCGGCTTTATCATCGAATTCTTCGCAATTCTGAAGAATCCAAAGGCCTGATTGGACCCCTCGGAGCAGGTTGAGGTTTGGGAAATCAATAGGGATTTTCCAAACCTCAACCTATTTTTGGGCCTCCAAACTGCTCTTGCATGGATTTACTGCATGCCGTTCTTCTGGCAATAATTGAGGGTCTGACGGAATTTCTGCCGGTGTCGTCGACTGGCCACATGATTATCTACTCCTCACTCGCGGGTATCGCTGGCGACGAATTTACCAAGCTCTACACCGTCAATATTCAGTTCGGCTGTATTCTGTCGGTGCTGGTTCTGTACAGTCGGCGGTTTTTGCAGACCACCGATTTTTACGCCAAACTGTTTGTGGCGTTTCTGCCCGCAGCCGTAATCGGCTTCCTGCTCAATGACTTTATCGACTCACTGCTCGAAAACGTGACGGTGGTGGCTATTTCGCTCGTTCTGGGCGGCATTGTACTCGTGTTTATCGACCGCATTATGCGCGAAGTCCCCCGCGATTACGACGTCACCTTTCCCGAAGCGGTTAAAATCGGATTCTTCCAGTGCATTGCCATGATTCCGGGGGTGTCGCGGTCGGCAGCTACCATCATTGGCGGCATGTTTCAGGGCCTGACCCGCACACAGGCGGCCGAGTTTTCGTTTTTCCTTGCCGTACCTACCATGGCTGCGGCTACCGGCTACAAACTGCTCAAAACGTACAAAATGCTCGAGCCCGCCGACTACCAGACGCTGCTTATCGGCAACGGCATTGCCTTTGTGGTTGGGTTGCTGGCCATCCGGGGCTTCGTGGGTTTCCTGACCCGCTACGGCTTCAAGGTGTTTGGGTATTATCGTATTGCGCTCGGGCTGCTGCTGCTTGGCCTCATGGCGGCAGGGGTGAAACTGGACGTGGTGTAAAGACAGCTTAGACTTGGAAAAACCAAACGTACCCATTGACCCCGCGCTGGTCATTCTGATTGATAAACCGCTGGAGTGGACATCGTTCGACGTGGTTAACAAGCTGCGCCGGGCCTGTAAATTCAAAAAAATCGGACACGCGGGCACCCTCGACCCGCTCGCTACGGGCCTGCTCATTCTGTGTTCGGGCAAGAAAACCAAAGAGATCGACGGGTATCAGGCGCAGGAAAAAGAATACACCGGCACGCTGGTTCTGGGTCGCACAACGCCCTCGGTTGATCTGGAAACCGAGTTCGATGCGCAGTTCGACACCTCAGCCATTACCCCCCTTCAGGTGCAGCAGGCCGTTGGAGAGCTAACCGGCGAAATTCAGCAGATTCCGCCTATATACTCGGCCGTGCGCGTCAACGGAGAGCGGCTGTACGAGAAGGCCCGCCGGGGCGAAACCGCCGACATCAAGAGCCGCACCGTTACGGTATCGCGGTTCGAGGTCGACACGAAGCAGGTAGGTCAGGAGCCTTTCCCGGAAATCCCGTTTCGTATTGTCTGCTCCAAAGGCACGTACATTCGGAGCCTGGTGCGCGATTTGGGCCTTTTGCTGAACAATGGCGCCTACATGAGCAGCCTGCGCCGGACCCGAATCGGTGATTTCAGCATCGAAGACGCCGACACGGTCGACGCGTTTATTACCCGCTACCGTACCGAAAACGGACTCGACCTACGCCCATGAACGTACACCACGGTATAGATCAACTAACTCCCCTGCGCAATGCCGTTGTCACGAGCGGTACCTTCGATGGTGTACACCGGGGGCACCAGAAAATTCTGACCCGCCTGACCGAAATAGCGGAGAGTATTGGTGGCGAATCGGTTGTGCTGACGTATTGGCCACACCCCCGCACGGTTGTTTCCAACGACAGTCAGAACCTGCGTCTGCTGTCTACGCTGGAAGAAAAAATTGAGCTTTTAGCGGCCGCCGGCGTCGGTCATCTGGTAGTCATTCCGTTTACACGCTCGTTTTCGCAACTGACTTCCGAAGAGTTTATCCAGTCAATTCTGATACAACGTATCGGCACCCGCAAGCTGGTGATCGGCTACGACCACCGGTTCGGCCGCGACCGCGAAGGTGGATTCGACTACATTCAGCAGCATCAGGTGCAGTACGGGTTTGAGGTAGAGGAAATTCCCCGTCAGGACATTGAGGATGTCGGCGTTAGTTCGTCTAAAATTCGGGCGGCCCTGGCCGAGGGGCACATTCACGCTGCCAACCTGTTTCTGGGCCGGGCGTATAACCTCACAGGCACCGTGGTAAAAGGGCGGCAGTTGGGCCGGACGCTCGGTTTCCCGACGGCCAATTTACAGGTCGACGACCCGATCAAACTGGTGCCGGCCAATGGCGTGTATGCGGTCGATGTCCTGTACAAAGATCAGGTACTGGGTGGGATGACCAACATCGGTTTCCGGCCTACGGTAGCTGGCGAAAATCAGACCATCGAAACGTACATTTTCGACCGAGACCCGGCCGTTACGTTTAGCCGCGATATTTACGGCGAACATCTGACTTTGCGGTTCCGCGAGTTTATCCGGCCCGAGCAAAAATTCAGCGGTTTACCGGCCCTTGTGGCACAGCTACAAGCCGACGAACAAACCGCCCGCACGCTGCTGGCTGATAAGTAGTTTATGGTTTTTGGTTCATAGTTTTTGGTTGCGGGGGTCGATTCGTTTGAATTGGCCAATGGATACCAATTGAATGTGGATCACGCGGATCGGGCAGATGTACGCCGATTATCAATCCGCGAGAATTCACTTAATCGGTGTCATCCGCGTGCCAATTCCTCAATACTGCACAAATGTCCAATACTACGATCGCCAAAACCAATGCGCTAAAAACTATAAACCCCCGAAGCGGCTTCGGGGGTTTTCTTTTGTTGTTTACTGGATGAGCAGGGTTGTGGATCAGCCTTCGGCCAAGCCCACCTGGATATTAGTCACGCAATTCTCGGGTATTTCGAAATCGGGTATAGTATAGACTTCGCGTAACCGGTTGTCGGGCTTGTACCCCTCCCGATACAGGGTCGCAAAAAGCACATCGTACATCGGCATCAGCTCGGCCCAGGGACCAACAAACGTGTAGTTCACGTGGCGGAAGGCGTCAAATGTTTTGAGAACAAACGCCGACGAACCCGTGGGCTCACCCGAAACCGGCAAAGCAATCTCCAGATCAAACGGAACCGTTTCGTCGCCCGTGACACCTGTGTAGATGAACTGAATCGGACCGGCCGGCTGTAGCCCCAAACGAGCGGCCTCTTCAAACAACTGCTCCGGCACGGGGTCGTACTGCGTGATGGTCGGCAAGGTGGCACGTGTCTTAAACGCAAGCGCCGTAAACGGGAGTGTTTCGGCAACGGAGAGGGCGGTGGCCGGGATAGTCAGTTGGGTTGTCATACGCGGTATCGGTTTTGGTGAATGACTATCCCAAAGGTCGGTTGGGTGAGTGACAGCCCTATGTCAGCAGGGTTTGGAGAGGCCCAACTTTTTGTTTTTACCGGGTCAGCCAGGCCACCAGCAACAAGGATAGAAACGCCGATAATCCCATCCAAACGGTCATTACGCTGTAGGTTCGGAGCATGAGCGGAGTGGGTAACTGCCCAAACCGGGCCACCACCCAAAAATACGCGTCGTTGGCGTGCGAGAGCGTCATCGACCCAGCCCCCATGGCGGCCAATACCAGCACTTTGTCCCAGTCGGTCACAAACCCCAGCATGGGCAATAGCGGCTGCAACAGCGACGCTACAGCCAACACAGCCACGGTCGAAGAGCCCTGCGCAGTTTTGAGCAGCACCGTCAGTCCAAACGGCAATAATAAGCCCAGGCTCACCTGTTGAGCAAAGCCTGTGAGCTGGGTTTCGAGGCCCATATGCTTAATAATTTCGCCAAAGGCCCCACCAGCCGCTACAATCACCAGCACAGGCCCCGCTTTAACAATCGACTCCTCCGTCAGCTCGTTGAACAGAGCTTTTGTGAGCTTCGGAAACAGGCTCAGGGCAATGCCGATACCCACTCCCAGAGCCGCAATCGGGTCGCCCAGAAAACCGACCCCGGTTAGCAGCGTTGCGGGCCAAAGTGCTGGGTTCAGGCCCAGCACCGACTTGAGCGCAATAAGTCCGATAGGCACAAAAATAGCCGCCAACGCCCCTGTTACGGACGGCAGCAGGGTGGGCGGGCTCGGCTCAGGCCGGAGCGTATCAATCTCCGCATCAAACTGATCGACAGACCAGCCAAACCGCCGGTCGGCGTACCGCGCCCAAAGGTAGGCCACTACGGTTGGTGGCAGAGCCAGGGCAGTACCGAGAAGCATCATTTGGCCCGTATCGGCATTGAGCACCCCCACGGCGGCCGTAATACCCGGATGCGGAGGCACCAGACAATGCACCGAATACAAACCTCCCGCCAGGCACAGCACCAGCCGCAGATGCCCTTGCTGCACCCGTTGGGCCAGGGCCAGCACCAGACCGCTCAGCACAATAAAGCCCGAATCACAAAAGATGGGGAGCCCCACCAAAAAGGCCATCAGCGTAACAGCCAACGCGGTTTGGCCCGCCCCTACCCGACTGAGCAGAAAATTGGCGATGCTCAGCGTAGCCCCGCTCCGGTCGAGTAAGCTGCCCAGCAGGGTACCCAACACAATAAGCAACCCCACTTTCTCGATGGTGTGCCCAAACCCCTCGCGGGCGTATTTGAGCACATCGGCCGGCACAAACCCGGCCAGTAGCCCCAGCGTGAGGGTCAGGCCGAACAAGACAACAAACGTGTGCAGTTTAAACCGGGAACTAAGCAAAATAATGGCCACAATGCCAAGCAGCAACAGGAATAGGGGGTTCATACCTGCATAAAGAAACCGGCCCCCGAAAGCTACGCAAAGCGCGTTTCGAAGGCCGGTTGGTTTAGTATTGCCCCGAAGGGGGCCATAGCCCCTATACCACCACTTTTTTGGGCTGGGTGGTCATAAATTCTTTAAGGTAAAACGGCTCAAATGCGGCTACGTCTTCAAAGCGGCCCGCTTCAAACTGATGAAATGCGAGCTGCCCAATTGTGCGGGCCGACGGCCGGATTGGCTCATCGGGAAACAGAGCGTTGGGGTGTAGGCCCAACACCGGGCGGCACTTAGCGGCTCCGTCGCCAAAAAAGACAACCGGCCCCTCTGCCAGCCATTCGGCAAACGATTGCTCATCAATGATTTCGGCAGCCGTGAGCTTCACCTCCCGACCTGCCTTGTCGTACAGCGCACAGTACACCTCCATTCGGCGGGCATCGATCATGGGGCAAAGCAGAGGTGCCTTTTCGCCCAAGGGCATCAACCGCCGGACCTGCTCGGCCATAGCCCGTAGCGTATTGACGGCCAACAGGGGTTTATCGAGCGCAAAACACAAGCCTTTGGCGGTCGAAACGCCAATGCGCAGGCCCGTGTACGAGCCCGGCCCTTTGGCCACAGCAATGGCGCTCAGGTCGCTTAGGTCGAAGCCCGCCTGCCGCACCACGTCGCCCATAAGCGTAGTCAGCATAGCCGACGAGGTACGCTCGGTAAACAATTCGTAAGCGCCCAGCAGCGTAGCCGACGTAGCCCCGGCCTCGGCCCGGTGCAGCGCTACCGAACAAACCGTTGTCGAGGTATCAATTGAAAGAAGAAGCATAGTGAAAAGGGAGGAAAGGAGAAGGGAGGAAAGGAGAAGGGAGCTTGTATCATATTGCCCCTTTCTCCTTTCCTCCCTTCTCCCTGTTCCTTATTTTTTAAGAATTCCCCGGTATTTGTTCATGTCTTTGAACAGGTCGAGGGCGGCTTTCATTTCAGGGTCGTTGTTGAACGATACCTCTTTCATGCCTTTTTGCAGGTAATAGTGGCCCGCAATTTCGTTTTCGAGCAGGGCTTTCAGCTCCGGCTTAAACGTAGCCAAATCAGCATCTTTGCTGTGACCCACGCGGGTTTTCAGTGCCTTGAGCTGATCCTGAATCTGATCGAAATACTTTTCTTTTTTGGCCGATGCTTCGAGCGTACCGAGGTCTTTTTCAACCTGCGTAGTGTAGTCGTACTCCTTGTCTTTGAGCCAGTTGGCAAACTCGTTGTACTCGGCATCAGTCAGCCGAAACTCACGGGCGGGTTTGATGGTCGGGTGCTCGTTACGATACTTCACGGCATAATCGAAAATCAACCCCTTGTTGGTCAGGCTCAGTGCAATTGGTGTCGGATTAGGCTCCTCGGTCACCAGGTCGGGCAATACTCCTCCCCCATCATACACCACCCGACCGGACTTAGTTTTGAAGGCCGTGCGGAGTGAGTCGGGAATCTTACCCACGCTGCCGTCGGGGTTGCGGTGACTATAATCAATAGCCTGAATACAACGTCCACTCGGAATGTAGTATTTCGCGGTGGTGATTTTCAGCTTCGTATTGAACGACAGCTCGCGGGTAGTCTGCACCAACCCTTTGCCGTAGCTCCGCTGCCCAATCAGCACACCCCGGTCATAGTCCTGAATCACGCCCGCCACAATTTCAGCGGCCGATGCGCTCCGGCTATTCACCAACACCGCAATCGGAATTTCCAGATCGAGCGGGGGGGCTAGTGCCGTGTAGGTTTTGTTCCACTCCTGCACCTTACCTTTGGTGGTCACTACCTCCGAATCTTTCGGGATGAACAGGTTCGAAATATCAATGGCCATGTTGAGCAACCCACCGGGGTTCTCCCGAACATCCAGAATGAGCTTTTTCATGCCCTTCCCTTTCAGCTCAACCACCGCCTGACGCACCTCGCGGGCCGCCGTTGCCGTAAAATCTTTGAGGTCAATGTAGCCTACTTCGTCGTTAATCATGCCGTAGTAGGGCACGTTGGTCATCTTCACCACGTCGCGCATCACGGTCAGCTCCAGCGGGTCTTTCTGTCCGTAGCGTTTCACCGTCAGCTTCACGGCCGTGTTGGTTTGGCCGCGCAACAGCTTACCGGGGTCGGCATCTTTCCGGTCTTTCACGGTCACGCCATCCACCTTCAGAATCTCATCACCGATACGCAAACCCGACTTTTCGGCGGGCGTGCCCTCGTAAATCATCATCACGATGCTCTTATTCTGCCGCTGCCCAACCAAGGCCCCGATTCCGTTGTAGCGGCCGGTGGTCATGGTCATGTAGTCTTCAATTTCGTCTTCGGCAAAGAAGTTGGTGTACGGGTCCAGGTTCTTGAGCATCGCGTCGATACTCGTTTTCACCATCCGGTTGGGGTTCACCTCATCCACGTAGTACATGTTCAGTTCCTTGAACATGGTCGCGTAGATGTCGAGGCTACGGGCAATTTCGAAGAACCGATCGTCGCGGTTGAAGGCGGTAAGGCCACCTGCAATCATCAGGGCCGACGTGCCAAGCAGTAGTTTTTTGCGGATAGTCATGTGCTTCATTGTTCGTCATTTACCATTCGTTGCGGCCCGTGAGGTTAGTAAAAACCTGCCGGATGCAACACGCCATCATCGGGGCGGATCAACGTGCTTCACATCTACTTTTTGCAGGGCTCGTCGCATACCGCGTTCTATATCCTCAAACGATAATTTTGTTTTGGCAATATACAAAAACGCAAGTTCTGTTGGTGGCGTATTGGCGTGCCCTAGTCGCTGCTTGTGTAGCCGGTATGCTTCGCGGACCCGTCGGCGCAACAGATTACGGTCGACGGCCCGCTTAAACTGCCGCTTGGATACATTGATGAGCACCGCCGGGAGCGTTTCGATAGGCTCAGCAGCGACCGCAAGCCGTTCACTATCCGTATCGTCAGACAGCGGTGCGGGGGAGGTCTCCGGCCGTGGGGGGGCGTATTGGTAGATCACCCGAAACGGAAAAAGGTAGAACGAATACAAGTCCGCTCTACCTTTTTGGAATAAACTCTGAATTTTCGTTTTGCCCGACAGGCGTTCTGTTTTGGGGAACGTGTGGCGCATAAGACGGTGGTTGATAATAGCAGTTGAGGAGTTGGCAGACACGTTGCCAGCAACCGGCCACTACCGGCTATAAATCAGCCACTACAATTTGAAGCGATTGCCTTTCTTCTCGTCAGAAACAGTCAGTTTGTGACGACCTTTCGCCCGACGACGAGCCAAAACGTTCCGGCCATTAGGCGTCGACATACGCTCGCGGAAACCGTGCTTGTTTCTCCGCTTGCGATTTGAGGGTTGATATGTTCTTTTCATTGCCGTATAAATTCAATAGCGTAATGCCTGTTTCCAAAATGAGTCCGCAAAATTACGCGATACCCGGCTATATTACAAGGAGTGTTTTGAATTTATTATGGCTGTAACCGGCTATACCCCAGCCCAGCCCGCCAATCGCCCATAGCCACACGCGCAAACCGACTTTTCAGCGGCTTTTCGCCCCAAAAACAATCCCGCGCTTTCGGCGTATTACCTTTGTCTATTGCTTAGTTGACCGGTTCGGAAACGGAGGATACAGGCTCCGGTGCCCCCTAAACGAACAACCCAAACGTATTGAATCGTATGTATTACCGACTCGCTGCCGACCCTTCTCTCCCTCATTACATTGCCGTAGAGGCCCGACTCACCCAGGTAAATCAGGCGGAGGTCGAACTGCAATTACCCGCCTGGCGGCCGGGTCGGTATGAGCTTCAGCACTTTGCCAAAAACATACAACGGTTTGCCGTCACCGATGGCGCAGGTACCCCGCTGCCTTTCCGCAAAATCACAAAAGACCGGTGGTTGGTACAGACCAACGGGGCTCAGGAAGTGGTAGCCCAATACAACTACTACGCCAACCTCATCAATGCCGGTAGCAGCTACCTGAGCGACGATACCGACGCGAGCCCCATGCTGTACGTAAACCCCGTAAATCTGTGTTTGTACACTGAGGGGCGCATTCACGAGCCCTGTACGCTCGAACTGGACATTCCGGCCAACTGGGTCATTGCCTGCGGAATGCCCCAAACCGCTCCCCGAACTCTGTATGCCCGGGATTTTTACGAGCTGGTCGACTGCCCGCTCATTGCGGCTCCGGCTCTGCACCAAATTCAATACGAAGCCCGGGGTGTTGATTTTACGGTTTGGGTGGCCGGCCGGATGGCCTTCGACCCCGAACGGGTTGTGCGCGATTTCAAGCGGTTTTCCGAAACGCAAATTGACCTGTTTGGCGAGTTTCCTGAGGAGAACTACCATTTTCTGACCATTGTGCTGCCCGTAGCACACTATCACGGTGTGGAGCATCGCAACAGCACCGTGTTGGTGCTGGGGCCCGCCGATGAGGGCGAGGGGCTCTACACTGATCTGCTGGGCGTAGCCTCGCATGAGTTGTTTCATGCCTGGAACGTGATCCGAATCCGCCCAGCTGAACTACTGCCTTACGATTTCACAGCCGAAAATTACTTCCCCACCTGCTTTGTCGCCGAAGGCGTAACCACCTACTACGGCGACCTGATGTTACGCCGGTCGGGGGTGTTCAACGAAAACGCATACCTCAAAGAGCTGCACGTAACCCTGAAACGGCACTTTGAGGCCAACGGGCGGGCTTTTCAGTCACTCACCGAATCGTCGTGGGATCTCTGGCTCGACGGATACGATAAAGGGGTGCCTGACCGGAAAGTATCGGTTTACCACAAAGGGGCCATTGTAGCGCTTATTCTGGACTTGCACCTGCGGCAGATAAGCGGAGGCACCCGATCGCTCGATGATGTAATGCGACTCATGTGGCAGCGGTTCGGCAAGCCGTTTGTGGGCTACACCCTGGCCGATTACCGGGCCGTAACTGAAGAAGTCGCGGGCGAGTCGCTGGATTGGTATTACAACACCTGCATATTCGGCAATGAATCGTTACTCCCACTGCTGAACAGCTATTTGAATACGCTTGGGCTCACCGTCTCGACCGACGAAAATGGGAGCGTTCAGCTTATCTCGTACAGCCAATCCGCCTAATCAAGGATTAATTTCTTTCGGAATCTGATTCAGCGAGATGCAGTGGAGTAGACCGACCATATCGTCGCATAACTTCATTGGTCAGACCCATGCTGGTTCACGCATTTTTAGCCGGCCTCTGACTGCTTGCTCTGGCGAGAGGGTGAGCAAAATGCTCTTTAAGTCTACTATATACATATTATATATACACTAACAATCAATGTATTAAATATTTGATGTAACCATTACTTTAACTCATCTTTATGGTTCACTGAGCATATTTGCCTGTATATTTACCACCGGCAGTCTCAGCCCAATTCAACCCATCAAAATCGCATGATTACCTCTTTACTACGAATCAGTTTACTGATAGCCCTACTGGCCCCCGCTGTGGGCTTTTCTCAATCAGCACCTTCGGCTTCTGACTATTTCAACGAAGGCATCCAAAAAAGTAACGCGAAGGATTACCCCGGTGCGTTGCAGGCTTTTACCACGGCCATCATCATGAACCCCGAAAACGCGCCGAGTTATTACAACCGGGCGTTAGCCAAAATCAGCCTAAACGACATTCAGGGGGCTATTTTAGACCTGGACCAGGCCATTGAGTTAAACCCGCAGGATGCCAACGCGTTTCTGTACCGGGGCATCAACCGGACAAAAATCGACGATTTCCGGGGGGCCGTACAGGACTTCAACCGCGCCATCGAGATCAACCCCAACGACGCCCTGCTGTACTACCATCGCGGGCTTAGCCGGGCGCAGGTCAACTATCTGGCTTCAGCATTGGCCGACTTTAATAAGGCGGCTACGCTGGCACCTAACGACGTAAATATACTTACAGCTCGGGGCAACTGTAAGACACAGATGAACGACTTCAAAGGGGCCCTCGCCGACTTCAGTCTCGCACTGGAAAAATCGCCGAACAAATCGCAGGCCCTAGCCGGCCGGGGCTACGCCCGCTTACGGCTCGAAGATGCCAAAGGGGCCCTCGCCGATTTTGTACGGGCTATCGAAATCAGCCCCAATGACCCTGATCTCTTTTACAAGCGTGGGCTCGTGAAATCGCGCATTGGTGATTTTGAAGGGGCAACGGCCGATTTCGACAAGACCCTCCAACTGGAGCCGAGCCATTTCCGGGCGCATTTTAGCCGGGGCTATTGCCGTAGCCGTCTGGGCAGCCAGAAACAAGCCATCAGCGACATTGACAAGTCGATTGAGATGGGCAACAATAACCTGCAAACCAAGGCGTACTACAGCGAATTTATCACGCAAAACCTGTTGCCGCTGCTGGGCACGGTGATTCAGGATCGGTACAAGATCAACGAACTCCCCGACGACCGGTCGGATGCGTTTTTGCTTCGGGGTCTGCTCAAAAATGCGTCGGGTGAAGGTAAATCCGCCCTGGTTGATCTGAACCGGGCTATCGAACTGAACCCCACCAATGCCGAGTCGTATTTTATCCGAAGCATCATCCGCTCATCGCTCGGCGATCAGCGCGGGGCTGTCATCGACTGCAATAGCGCCGTGAAGCTGAACCCCCGACATGGCGAAGCGTATTACCTGCGTGGAGTAGTTCGTTACGATACCGGCGACGAACAGGCCGGCTGCATCGACCTGAGCCGCGCGGGCGAACTGGGTTACACACCGGCTTACAAGATTATTGGTGAGAAGTGCAACCGCGTGACGGCTCAGCGGTAAACCCGTCTGGTTTATCGGTTTGGGTTTAGGAGGTTCTCTAAGTACAGCCAGGTGCTCCAGCTCAATCCATTAAACCATCGAAATAACCAATATAGAAAAGCCCCGAAACTGGCCAGTTTCGGGGCTTTTCTATACCTCTACTCGAAGTCCTCAAGAACGTCGGTTACGCAGCCGTTCGGCGAGCAGGGCCACGCCTACCCCTACTACTACGCCCACCGCATCGGCCAGCCCATCATACCAATCGAAGGTGCGGCCGATGGGCATGATTCCCTGCCAGACTTCAATCAGCATACCGTAAGCGATACCAGCCAGAATCACCAACCCCGGCCGGCGGCCCAGGTTGACCCACAGGATACCGAACACAAAGAAGACACCGGCATGATTCCACTTGTCGGAGTTGGTCAGGTTGACCTTGCCATTGCCCGGCAGCGAGCAGGCAACGAAAATGGCGATGGTCCAGCCTACAGCCAACCAGTATTGTAAAGATCGACCGGCAATTGTCATCGGAGTCGGCGCGTAGTCAGAAAGAGGAAAAAGGCCGTGAGGCTCACAAAATACACCACATTACGGGAGTCGATAAGCCCCCGGCCCAGCGCGCGGTATTGCTCATCGAAAGCCACGTAGGCAAGGTAATAGCCCAGATTGCCTAAAGCACCCAGGCCCGCCAGCGAGCTCAGGCCCACATAAAACAGAAAGCACACAAACACGCCGAGCACAAACGCCACCACCTGATTGTCGTTGAGCGACGAGGCCCACAACCCAATAGCCACAAACACGGCTCCCAGCAACAGTAAGCCCACATACGAGCCCAAAACAGCCGCCGAGTCGATGTTACCGGGGGGGCTGCCCAACTGATACAGCGTCAGGTAATACAGAGCCGTTGGCAACAGCGTGAGCGCCACCAGCAGCCAACAGGCCAGAAACTTACCGCCCACAATAGCCCGGCGACTCACGGGCTGGGTCAAAAGCCATTCGAGCGTGCCGGTACGCACCTCGTCGGCAATGGAACGCATGGTAATAGCCGGCACCAGAAACAGCATTACATACGGCACCAGATTGAAAAACGCAGCCATATCGGCATAGCCGTATTCCAGCAGACTGGTATCCGGAAACACCCACAACATCAGGCCCGTGGCGGTCAGAAACACCGCCATGATGATGTACGCGATGGGCGAACTGAAAAATTGGTTAATCTCTTTCCGAAAAATGGCCAGCATCAATCAAAGGGGTTCGTTTTTTTGCGGCTCATGAACGCGCTCACCAATAACGACAAAAGGAAGCCCCAAAATATCCAACCGAGAATTCCGGTGATGAAACTAATACCGCTCACCCCTTTTTTCTGCTGATCGGCCAGGGCGTCCATCTGCTCATCGTATTTCTCCAGTTGTTCGTCGGGCACGTTGAACCCTTCCATGAAATCGCGGGTCTGCGCCAGCGTTTTTACCACTACATCGGGATCAATAAATGCCGTGTACACCATCGTGTAGGTGGTATCAAGGAGGCCGATGATGGCAAACATCTGTACCCCAAGGCTCAGTCCTTCGGTGTAGGTCATGTAGCCGCCGTTCTGTTCCCGAAGCTCCCGCATGGCCAGTATCAGGCCAACCAGCAGGATAACCAGAGTCAGGGCCGGAAACGCAAAACTAAAGTAGTAACCCAGTGCGTACCGGATCGACGTCATCAGGATTTCGACTAAGGCCGTCATCAGGCCCCATTTAAGCGCAACACGAGCGGGAGATGGTTCCATAGTTTGTTTGAAAGTGGTTAAGGGGTGTACGGTTCAGGCTCAGCCTGGATTCATGATGCTGTAATCCTGCTTGCGGAAAATAAGCGACAAAATGAGTGCCGGAAAAACCGTCATGAGCGACTTTTTCAGCAGTTCGTCCCAAATCAGCTCGGCAGGCTGAGTGGCTTTGGTTTTGGCGATCTGAGCCGCAAACGCTTCTTCACTAAACTGCTTCACAAACGCAGCCTTATCACTCGTCTGAAATTTCAGCAGGTCGGCAATATAACGGGTAAACAGGTCGGCATCGACAAAGCTGATGAAGAGGTAAATAAACCAGCCCGTCAGCAAGGCTGCCACCACATTAATCACGTAGCAGATCGTGAGCCCCTCCCACAGGTGCAGCAGGCCGCCATTGATGTATTTCCGGTAATACCAAAGCGTGGTCCCCATGGCAATGAGGTAAAACCCAAAGTCGAGCGGGCGCATGGAACGCACGTACAACACCGACTCAACGCCCATCACGTACAGCACCAGCAAATACGCTATGGCCAAAGCACCCGTAGCCGCCCCTGCAATAAGCGGAACGCGGAGCAATGGATGCGAAAAAAAAGAGGTTTCAGCAGACATAGTTCAAATAGTAATGGCCAAAGGGTGTTGGGCGTTAGAGTTAAGAGTTGACCGAAGCAGCCCAACGGTTACGTAGTTGAGCAGAATTGGCCTTACCTTTTAACCCTTACCGCCAAAGCTTCCCTCCCCGAACGGTGCCGAGCACCCGCCCGGTGAGCGTTTGGCCCAGAAACGGTGAATTTTTTGATTTGGAAACCGAACGGTCGAAGGTCCAGGTTCCCGACGGATCAAACAAGGTGAGCGTAGCTGGTTCGCCCTCGGCGATGGTCGCGGTGGGTAGCCGCAATACGCGCCGTGGGCCGGTGGTCAGGGCCGCAATCAACTGCCCCAGCGGCAAGCCGGGATTATGCGACATCAGGGCACCGAATACTGTTTCTAGACCGGTCATACCAAACTCGGCATGATCGAACTCCACCTGCTTGCTTTCGTCGTCCTGCGGGCTGTGGTCCGACACGATAGCGTCAATAGTGCCATCGGCCAAACCGGCCCAGAGTGCCTCTACATCGGCCCGTGACCGGAAAGGCGGGTTTACTTTCAGAAACGTGTCGAAACCCGCCAGAGCGGTATCGTCGAACACCAGCTGATGGGCCGCTACGTCGCAGCTCACCGGAAGGCCCTGTTCTTTGGCCTGCCGAATCAGCTCCACCGACTTAGCCGTTGAGAGGCACGAAAAATGCAGCACCGGCAGGGTATCTGCTTCGGTGGTACCGGCCTCGCCCAGCACGTAAGCCAACAGGCGCAGGTCGCGGGCTACCATCAGCTCCTCGGCCATGGCAGGCATTCCTTTCAGGCCCAGCAGGGTACTTTGCACGCCCTCGTGCATCTGCCCGAAGCGGGTCAGGCCGGTTTCTTCGGGGCGGTTCATAAGCAACCCACCCAACGGCCGGAGATATTGCAAAGTTTTGAGCAACAGGTCGGCGTTTTGCAGAGGGTGCTCCCCATCCGAAAACGCAACCGCACCGGCATGGTGCAGGTCGATCATATCCGTAAAGTCCTCGCCTTTGGCCCCTTTGGTAATGGCCGCGATGGGGTGCACCGCCACGGGTTGCCCCTCAGCCATGCGCCGGACGTAGCCGAGCGTGTCTTTCGAGTCGACCACGGGGCGGGTGTTGGGCAATACGGCAATATCGGTAAACCCACCGGCTACGGCGGCCCGGCAGGCACTCGTCAGGTCTTCTTTTTGCTCAAAACCGGGGTCTCCGGTCGACACGCGCATATCGACCCAACCGGCCGACAGGTGCAGGTTAGGCAGCTCGACCACCTGCGCATGGTCGGGCGCATCGATTCGGTCGGCAATCTGACGAATCAATCCGTTTTCGATGAGCACGTCGCGCGTCAGGCCGTTAAAAGCCGACTCAGAATGGATAATGTGCGCGGAACGAAGAAGAATGGACATAATTTTGGAGGTAATACCCTAAAAAAAAGGCCCCTGATGGAGCCTTTCCTCTATTCAAACGGTAAACTTACTGACCGATTAATTCCTTGTACGCATCCACGCTCAGCAGGTCGTCGGGTTGGGCGGCATGGGCGGGTTTCACCTTCACAATCCAACCAGCACCGTAAGGGTCAGTATTGACCAGTTCGGGCGATTTTTCGATCTCGGTATTTACCTCCAGAATTTCGCCTTCGATGGGCAAAAACAGATCCGAAACCGTTTTTACGGCTTCGACCGAGCCAAACACATCACCCTTGCTCAACGACTGACCAACGGTGTTGATGTCTACGTAAACAATATCGCCGAGTTCGTGCTGAGCGAAATCGGTAATCCCAACGACAGCCGATCCGTCGGCTTCAAATTTGATCCACTCGTGATCCTGGGTGTACTTCAGTTCCTGGGGAAAGTTCATTGATCGCGCGATGTTTGCCCCGCAAAATACGGCAGTCCGGGCGGGATTTGCAAACGCGAATCGGGGTTGGCCTATTCCAATTTATGGCCGTACATTCGTCCTCGTCAAAACCGAAACCCGACCTCATGCTTCAGTGTCTGCTCTCTATCGCGCTGCTTTTTCTCAGCTGCGCGTTCGCTAAGGCCCAGCTCATCAGCGACTCGCTCCAAATCGAAGGCCGTTACCGTTCGTTTCATTTCAACGCCCCCACGCAAGCCCTAAGGCAACCGGCCCTTGTGTTTGTGATGCACGGCTCGGGCGGCAATGGCCGGGGCATGATGAAAGCCGCCGAAAAAATGGAGCAATTGGCCGCCACGAGCAACACACTGGTGGTTTACCCCGATGGCTACAAGCGATACTGGAACGAGTGCCGCAAGGCATCGCCCGCACAGGCCAACCTCGACGATGTAAACGAGCAGGCCTTTTTCACAGCCATGATCGGGTATTTTGTCAAAAAATATGGCGTCGATACGAAGCAGGTATTTGCGGTGGGAACGTCGGGCGGAGGACATATGGCCTACAAACTGGCCCTGACCATGCCGCAACAGTTCCGGGCGGTAACGGCCCTCATTGCCAACCTGCCCGATACGTCTAACCTGGACTGTGTTCCGTCGGGCAAGCCGGTGGCCGTGATGATTGTTAACGGTACCGACGACCCCATTAACCCCTATCAGGGTGGCCCGGTGGTGCTGGGCAAGAACATGAACATGGGCGAGGTACGCTCTACCGACCGGACGTTTGCGTACTGGGCCGAGCTGGCAGGCCATACTGGCTCGCCCACGCACGAAACCCTGCCCGATACCGACCCTAGCGACGGCAAAACGGTAGAGCGGTTTGCGTACCAGACCCCCGGTAAGCCCGATGTGGTGCTGCTCAAAGTAAACGGTGGCAAACACGACTACCCCAACGATCTGGATGTACACGTTGAAGCCCTGAATTTTTTCCGCAAGCAGGTCCGCTAAACACCTAAACCCCATGTCAACCCCAACCAACCGCCGTTCTTTTTTAGGTAAACTGGCCCTCGCCGGGGGCGCATTCTCTGCCAACAGCCTGTTTGCCCAGGCCCACGCAGCCGACTGGGCCGAGGCCTCGGCCCGCGTCGATCAGCTCACACCCCAACAGGCCGCTACCGACGAAGATTACTGGCACCGGATTCAGCAAGCGTACCCAGCCTCGTCGTCGAACATCCTGATTCTGAACAACGGGGGGGTATCGCCGGCTCCGCTCATTGTGCAGCACGCCCTCGAACGGTACAACGCCCTCATCAATCAGGGGCCATCGTACTACATGTGGCGGATTCTGGATCAGGGCCGCGAGGCCGTGCGCGACAAACTGGCCCTGCTGGCAGGCACCCCGGCCGACGAGATCGCCATTAACCGCAACGCTACCGAAGCCCTCCTGACGGTGATTTACGGCCTCCCGCTCCAACGGGGCGACGAGGTGGTGGGCACCTTACAGGATTACCCCAACGTGGTGCAGGCCTGGCGGCAACGGGCGAGCCGGGAAGGTGTGGTGTATAAACAGCTCAATTTTAACTTCCCCATCGAAGACGACGACGCCATTGTGCGCGCCTACGAGAAAGCCATTACGCCCCGTACCAAAATTCTGCACGTAACGCACGTGATTAACTGGATGGGGCAGATTTTACCGGTGCAGAAAATCTGCCGGATGGCCAAACAGCGCGGAGTGGAAGTGCTCGTAGACGGGGCGCACTCGTTTGGCCTGCTCGATTTTAACATTGCCGACCTCGGCTGCGACTATTTCGGCACCAGCCTGCACAAGTTTTTGTCGGCCCCGGTGGGTACGGGTATGCTCTGGATCAAGCAGGAGAAAATTGCCGGTATATGGCCGCTGCTCTGCAACCCCAGCCCCAACAGTGCCGACATCCGCAAATTCGAAACGCTGGGCACCCGCAGCTTTGCCATTGAGCAGGGCATTGGCGAAGCCCTCAATTTCCATAATGCCATTGGCACCAAACGCAAGGAAGAGCGTATCCGCTACCTCAAAAACTACTGGGCCGAGCGGGTGGTCAACATCCCCCGCGTGCGCCTGCACACCTCGCTCAAGGCACCGTACTCGTGCGGTATCTGCGGAGTGAGTGTCGACGGCATGACCATTGCCGAGCTGGAAAGCGGATTGTTTGGCAAATACAAGATTAACACCTCACCCACGGTCTGGGAGAACATCAGTTGCGTACGCGTAACCCCCCACGTGTACACCTCCCTCGCCGACCTCGACCGGTTGGTGATGGCCATTACCCAGATCGCGAAAAGTAAATCTTGATAGACCTGTTTGCCCCGCTCTGTTCCGTTTCGGGTGGGCTACTTGGTCGATGAGGAAAGCCCCGTTTGGGCAAATACCCTCCCCAATTAAGCGGCCCATTGGTAGAAGCAGACCCCTTACCCGTTTTTAGGGTAACAGACACGTATGCAATAGAAAACCATGAGTCGACGTACCTTTCTGAAAACCACCGCCACCGCGACCCTCGGAGCCGCCCTTTTACCAAATTCTCTGTTTGCCGGAATGCAGTACCACCACCCCGATGACAAACCCGTGCGGCTGGGCTTTATCGGGGTGGGCCAACGGGGCCGCAACCACCTCCGCAACGCGCTTAACTTCCCCAACGTCACCGTTACCGCACTCTGCGATACCGACCCGGCCGCCCTCACCCAGAGCCAGCAGATGCTGACCAAAAACGGCCGCAAAGAAGCCGCTACCTACGGCAAAACCGACCGCGACTTTGAGAACATGGTCAAGCGCGACGACATCGACGGAATCATTATCTCAACGCCCTGGGAATGGCACGTGCCTATGGCGCTGGCCACCATGCGGGCGGGCAAATACGCCGGGGTTGAGGTGTCGGCTACGGTAACGTTGCAGGAGTCGTGGGACCTGGTAAACACGTTTGAGAAAACGGGCTCCCACTGCATGATTCTCGAAAACGTGTGTTACCGGCGCGATGTGATGGCCGTGCTCAACATGGTGCGGCAAAATGTGTTTGGGGAGATCAACCACCTGCAATGTGGCTATCAGCACGACCTGCGCGAGGTGAAGTTCAACGACGGCACCAAGCCCTACGGCGGAGGGGTGGAGTTTGGCCCCAAAGGCTACTCGGAAGCCCGCTGGCGCACACAGCACTCTGTAGACCGCAACGGCGACCTCTACCCCACGCACGGCCTGGGGCCGGTGGCCGAGATGGTCAACATCAACCGGGGCAACCAGTTTTTGTACCTCACCTCGATGGCCTCGCCCGCGCGTGGGCTGCACAAGTACGTGGTGGATAAAGGTGGCCCCGACCACCCCAACGCGAAGGTGAAGTTCAAACTGGGCGACGTGGTGCAGACCATGATCAAATGCGCCAATGGCGAAACCATTCTGATTACGCACGATACCAACTCGCCCCGCCCCTACTCGCTTGGGTTCCGGGTGCAGGGCACGCAGGGCCTCTGGATGGACGATGGCAACCTCATTTACATTGAAGGCCGTAGCCCCAAAGCCCACCAATGGGAGCCCGACGAAGCCTACATGCAGCAGTACGACCACGCCTACTGGAAAAAAGAAGGCAAACTGGCCGAAGGGGCCGGGCATGGCGGTATGGACCACTTTGTGATGCGCGACTTTATCGACTCGGTTCGGAACCGCACCGCGCCCCCCATCGACGTGTACGACGCAGCCGCCTGGAGTGCCATCAGCCCGCTTTCCGAAGAGTCGATTCGGAAAGGCTCAACGGCCGTTGCCATTCCCGACTTTACGCGCGGCAAATGGAAGACCCGCAAGCCCGTTTTTGCGTTAGATACCGTATAGACATCCGTGTAGCTTCTGTAGGCCGGTCGCCCCGACCGGCCTACCTCCAATACCACAACCCTCAACCGAATGAACGTAAACCGATTAACCCCCACCCTCTGCCTCGTGGGGCTTTCGCTGCTGACAGCCTCTACCACCCGGCTCAACCCCACGCGCGCGCCCGGCGAACTGAAGTTTGCCCGGCATTTTGTAGCCGCCGAAAGCTTTGAATCCGTCGGGATTATCGACGTGAACAAAGACGGAAAACCCGACATTGTTTCGGGCGATTTCTGGTACGAAAACGGCGAGGAACGCAAAAACTCGTTCCGCAAACGGAAGCTCATCGGCGACCAGAAACGCTTTTCGGAATACTACGACGACTTTTCGACCATTCCGCTCGATGTGGATGGCGACGGCGATCAGGACGTCGTGACGGGGGGCTGGTTTAGCGGAACGTTGCGGTGGCTTGAAAACAACGGCCCCGAGGGTAAGCAGCCCTGGCCAGAACACGAAATTGCGCAGGTCGGCAATGTAGAAACCACCCGCGCCTGGGATGTAGATGGCGACGGAAAAGTGGAGATTGTGCCCAACAACCCCGGCAAGCCGCTGAAGTACTTCACCCTGCAAAAACCCAACACGTTCAGGCAGGTACCCGTGGCGCCCACGCAGGGCCACGGCCTTGGTTTCGGCGACATCAACGGCGACGGTAAAGGCGACTTTATTGTGAGCAACGGCTGGCTCGAAAACATGGGCAACGAGCGCTGGGAACTCCGCAAAGAGTTTGACCTCGGTACGGCAAGTGTCCCGATTATTGTGACTGATCTCAATGGCGACAAACTGGCCGACATGATTGTGGGTCAGGGTCATAGCTACGGCCTGCACTGGTACGAGCAGAAGCGCACTGGCAACACACGCACCTGGGTGAAGCACAGTATCGACGAGAAAAACTCGCAATACCACAGCATGGAGTGGGCCGATATTGACGGCGACAAACGCCCCGAACTAATCACGGGCAAGCGGTTCAGAGCCCACAACGATGGCGACCCTGGTTGCTACGACGACGTGGGCCTGTATTACTTTACGTGGGACGGTAAAACCTTTACCAAACACACCGTAGCCTACGGCCCGGCCGGGGTGGGCAAAGGCACCGGCATCTATTTCGCCCTCGCCGACCTGCGCGGCACCGGCCGACCCGACATCGTAGTGGCCGGCAAAGATGGGCTAACGGTGTTTTTTAACGAAGGAAAGTGACCATCTCTTAACCAACAGTTGTCGTCCCGAATTTTCCGTAATCGGTAGAATAGGCATCCAAGGCATCAGCTTTCTACTAAATTCAGACCTACCCCGAGTTTGCTTGCCTATCCGGTTGGCAATTCGGGACGACTTCCGTTTGCCTATTCTGTATCCTTACGAATCAGAACCTGATAACCCGTGTACAAGACCGTTTTTCGGTCGCCGAAATGTTTGAGCAGCAGGTCGATAGCCCCCTGACAACGTGCATGTACCGGCTGATCGGGCTCCCAGAGGTAATCATCAAATAACATAAGCCCGCCTACTTTAAGTAGCTCCCAGCTATAAATTCCGTCGGCCAGTACATTAATGGCCTCATGCGCACCGTCGATGTAAATTATATCGAAACTAGCGGGCGGTAGCTGAAGCAGGGCTATCTCCGACCGTTCCTGAATCAGGGTTACCTGCCCAGCTTTGCCGGTGAGGCTAATGTTGTGCATAAAGCGCGGGCGGGGCGGGTTGACAGGCCACGGCATAGGATCTACACATACCAGTTGAGCCGTTGGGTGTGTTAGTACATTCTGGAGAAACCAAACCGCCGACCGGCCCTCAAAACTACCGATTTCGAGTATGCGCAAATTAGGTGCATTGCGGTAACGTGTAAACCACTGTTCCCAGTTGGAGTAATTATAGGTAGTCCAGTCGGAGGTAAAATCAAACGTACTGATCTGCTTGAGCTGCCTTTCAAACTTCTTTTCCCGTAGCGAACGTAAGTAGTTCATTAATAAACCTGTAACCTGATTAATCCGATGGAGAGAAGAGATAATATTACGGTGCATTGTGTAGTAACGAAAGTAAAGTTGGCAAAACAACCCGCTAAAATTAAGGGAAATCCCTTAGCCTAACAGATGAAAGTAATACTATGATAGTATATTTGCGTTGAGTCAAGTAGGTTTACTAACCTGTTTTAATAGAGGGACTTACACCTCTTACCTGCAAGTTACCTCCCTACCGAAACGCCCCGTTACTTGTTATCTCTTTCGTGCAAGACATGTCTTTTCCTGTTTACCGTACTAATACCCCCGCCGTTGTAGGTGAGTTTTTTGATAACGAAGTTATCCTCGTCAACATGAGCATGGGCCATTACTATAGCCTACGCGACACAGCAGCTACCATCTGGCAGGGCCTCGATGCTGGCCTCTCAACCGAAGCCCTCGTCCAACGGCTCGTAGACAGCTACACCGTTGAGGCCGCCGAGGCCGAAGCCGCCGTGCTCACCTTTTTAGAGCAACTTGTCCGCCAACACCTCGTTGTTCTGACCGACCAACCCCTCGCGACTAAATCGCTGGATACGCCCTCAGCCCGCCGACCTTACACCCACCCCCTGCTTGAAACCTACACGGATATGCAGGACTTACTGGCCCTCGACCCTATTCACGACGTTGACCCTCAGCAGGGCTGGCCTATTCAGAAGTAAACAATGCCTGCTTCTACAGTCTCCTTTTCAGCGTTTGCCCAAGCCTGTTTCTCCGCCTGTGCCAACCTGACAGCTCCCGTGTATACGCAGACATTTGATTTTGCCGCCTGCCGCTTACAGATTCAATTTGTGGGGGAGGTACCTGTCTCTTTTTTTACCGATGCCATTGCGCATCGGGCCGTAAACGACCAGGCCAATCTCTCCATTTCCGACTTGACCGTTTGGGTAGCCGACCGCCACAACTCGGCGCTCCAACTACCCGCACCTTTCTGGTCGTGGGGAGAGCTGGGGCAGCACGGTACTATTCCGGGCATTGACCCCCAACAGGGCTACGCATCCTATCAGCAGGTGGGCAACGTATTTACCCTTCTCGACCGGGCAAACAACCGGGCTCTTATCTGGGCCGACAACCTCACCGACCTCCCCGAATGGGAACGTAGCTTTCCCTTTCGGACACTGCTCCACCAATGGCTCGAGCCTACACCCTGGGTACTGGTGCACGCGGGGGGTGTAGGAGACCCTACAAGCGGGCTGCTGCTTACGGGGAAGGGGGGCGCAGGGAAGTCGACGGCCACACTAGCCTGTCTCGATGGTGGCCTTGGCTACGCCGGCGACGACTTTGTACTTATCGACACCACCACCGGACTCGTCCATTGTCTCTACAATGTAGCCAAACTCGAAGCCGACAACCTGAGCCGTTTTCCGCACTGGGCCTCTCAGGTGGCCAATCGCGATTCGATGCCCGCCCAGAAAGGACAGCTGTTTGTTTACCAGCACCGGCCCCAACAGGTGCTCAATCAGTTTCTATTGCGGGCCATTGCCCTACCACACTTTGGCGGAACAACAGGCACCACCTATCGCCCGGCAACCTCCGCCGAGGCTCTGCTAGCCCTTGCCCCCTCTACGATGGCCCTGCTCGGAGCCGGACCGACTACCTTCCGCAAACTAACCCAGCTGGTAGAGCAATACCCCCTCTACTGGCTCGAAACCGGTACCGACCTGCCCCAGATTCCGGCGGCTGTTCGGGGTATATTAAGCCAACTTAACCCAAAGCCAATGCCCGACGCCAAGCCCCAAACCGACACCAGTAAGGCTGCCCCACAGCCCCTAGTCAGTGTGATTATGCCTGTTTACAACGCAGAACGGTTTGTAGGCGACGCTATTCGATCGGTGCTCAACGGACAATACCCAAATGTTGAGATTATTTGTGTAGACGATGGCTCCACCGATTCGTCGGCCCAGATTGTGCAGGCTTTTGGGCCAGTAGTGCGTTACGTATATCAGGAAAACCGGGGGCCGGCAGCCGCCCGTAACCGGGCCTTCGAGCTGGTGCGGGGCGAGTTTGTAACGTTTCTGGACAACGATGATCTTTACCCGGACTACAAACTGAGCAAACAGCTGGCTACGTTTGCCGCCGAGCCCGACCTGGACGTGGTCTTTGGCAAAACCCAGTATGTTTTTCTGGATGGTTCTAACCCGGAGCGGTTTCACTTCCCCGATGAGTCGCGCACGGTCTGGAATATTCTGATGGGGGCCGGGCTGTTTCGAACAAGCGTATTTCGGCGCATTGGCCTTTTCAACGAAGAACTGCGTATTGGCGAAGATGGCGACTGGTACAACCGCGCCCGCGAACAAGGTGTCCGAATTCGCTCTACCGATGAGGTCATGCTCTACTACCGACACCACGATGCTAATTACACCCGCGATGAGGAACTGGTCAAAAGTACCCTGCTAAAGGCCATCAAATACTCGCTCGACCGCCGACGCAGCGGACAAACCGTGCAGGCACTGCCCCATTTTTCACAATTCCAGCAGGAAACTCCCCCAGCCGAAACCCAAAGCCCGTCATGACCGTCAGCCCTACCGTTAGTGTAATCATACCAGCCTACAATGCCGGGCGGTACGTGGTTGAATGCCTTGAATCGGTATTAACCCAGACCCGGCTTCCGACCGAGGTAATCGTGATCAATGACGGCTCAACCGACGACACCCTCGAATGGCTATTGCCGTTTGCCGACCGGGTCTGGCTCCACAGCCGCGAAAACCGGGGCGTATGTCAAACTCTCAATGAAGCCATCGGTTACGCATCGGGCAACTTAATTGCTTTTATTGATGCCGACGACCGCTGGGAGCCCCACAAACTGGCTCGCCAACTCGAATATATGGCACAAAACCCGGCACTGGATGCCTGTTTTAGCTATATCAAGCAATTTGTCAGCCCCGACCTGCCCGCACCCGTCAGGGCCAGTATTGCCTGTCCTGCAGAGGCCCAACCAGGGTGGTCGAAAATTACGTTACTCATTCGACGCGACGCCTTTGCTCGTACTGGCTTGTTTGACCCGGCTTACCATACCGGTGACTTTATCGAGTGGTTTACCCGCGCCAAACACGTAGGGCTCTGCTATGCCATGCTGCCCGATGTACTGGCCCACCGGCGCTTACACCGCAACGGACTGGCTTCGCAAACCCAGCACCAGCACGAATTCGCCCAGATTCTGAAAGCTCACCTGGAACGCCAGAAAACAAAAGCACCCCAACAGGAACCCTAAGTTATTCATATCGAGTGCGTTATTACTACCAACTTCTTCCCGACCAGCAACTGCTTCTTAAAGCAGCTGTGCTCCCCGCTGCAGAAGCACTCCCCTATTGGCAGGCTTACCGACAGGCACGGGGAGTCGGTCGGTTTTCGCCCACCGACCAATCGTTACTCCCCCGCTTATTTGATCCCGTCGACTGGGAATCTCAACGGCTGATGCCCCTTATTTACCGTAATCTGGAACCGACCGGCGACGCACTTGTTCCGCACCTGCGCGGTATTTATCGCTATACCTGGATGAAAAACCAACGGCATCTTCTCAAAATGCAGCAGGTAGTACGCGTATTCAATGAGGCCGGTATTGAGTCGATGATGCTGAAAGGAATCCCGCTGACCCTCCACTATTATGCCGATGCAGGGGTACGAATGATGGGCGACCTCGACGTGATGGTGCCTTTTGAGCAGGCTACGCAGGCAATTGCCTGTATTCAGCGCCCCCCGCTGAATCTGCGGGTGAGCCAATACGAAACCCGCCACCGCGATACTATACACGCTATGCACGGATGGGACGCCGACAAAATTGACGTAGACCTGCACTGGCACCTGCTATCCCAGCATGCCTACCCATCGGCCGATGCCCCGTTCTGGAATAACCGGCAAACTATTACTCTGCCCGATAGCACACCGGCCTACATGCTCTCGGCTACGCATCAGTTGTTTCACGTACTCGCCCACGGCAGCCCGCTTTTTCACGCTACGACCACCCCCATTTTGCGCTGGATTCCCGACAGTCTGGCCGTTTGTCGGCGGGCTGACCCCACCATCGACTGGACCGAGCTGGCCGAGCTGGCCCGCCAATACGGCCTTACCGCCCCCATTCAGCTTGGGTTGCGGCTGCTGACAGATGAGTTTGGATTGGCCCTGCCCGACTCGGTACACCGCTGGCTACACGACGCGCGCCCCTCGGCTACCGAGCAAACGTACTATAGTCTCTTGCCCGTTAAGTCGTCGAATATGTTGAGCAAAGCCTACCGTTACATCAGAAAACAACAGCTGGCTTACAACCTGTTTCGGAAAGGCAAACCCGGTCCCTCGCAGATACGCTGGATGTATAAACAGGCCCGGATGCGCTACGACTGGAAAAACCACGATTTACCCTACGACGTATGAACGCGTCGCTCGTTCTGGTTATCGGGCTAACTTTTGTTATTACCCTCATCGGGACACTCGCCCTGGCCGTACGAATTGTGGGGTTACGCACCCACCGCTGGTCAATGGCGTATGCCCTGTTCAACATTATGGTGTTGGTATCGCGGTTGGCTAGTACCCTACAGGCTCCGTTGTTGGCCAAAACCATCGAAACAAACATAAAAGCCGGGCAGCTGGGAGGAACCGCTGAGTTCCGGTTTATTATGTTCTCGGCCACCCTCGCCACCCTGGTGGGGGGCGGGCTGTTACCTTCGTTTCAGCGCGTACTGGGGCGGGCTGTCGAACGGTACTATGATTACCGCTCTATCCCAAAACTTATGCTCTCCAGCCTACGCTGGCGTACGCTGCGACGGATGCCAGCCTACCTCAAATGGCCCGATCCGGCCAACCTCGACGGCTTGTATCGTCGGCGGGTGGTGTCGATACCTATGCTTATGCTCAACGCCGTATCAAGCGCTGTGCTGACGGCCGGGGTGCTGGCTACACTCTACGCGGGCTACCTCAACCCCGATCTACGCTCAACCTCAGCGTCGATGTCAGGGCTAATTAACGGACTGGCTACTATTCTGGCCACCCTGTTTATCGACCCCGATTTGGCACTGCTGACCGATGAGGTGGTCGCCGGGCAAGTAAGTCAGGGAGCGTATCGGCGGTATCTGGCGCAGACACTACTGGCCCGGCTGGCTGGAACAGTACTGGCACAGGTTCTACTCATACCATTTGCGCATGGGATAGTATGGGGGGCTGAGATGCTACGGGTGTAGGAGCTAATCTAAACTTTCATGCCCACAACCAGGCTAGTTTGTTTGGGTAAACAACCCGTGCCTTGTGCCTTTGGTAGGCATGAAAACCACAACCCGACTCGCCTTTTTCGCCCTCCTTCTCTTTCTGGCATCGACGCTCTCCCGCGCCCAGACCGACACCGTGCGGGCCAACGCCAAATTGCCCGATCACCCGCGTCTGTTGCTGCTGAAAGGCGAGGAAAAAGCCCTGCTCAAAGCCATTCAGGCCGACCCGGTCTGGACGAAGGCGCACGGGGCTATTCTGGCCGAATGCGACCGGATGCAGAGCCTCCCCCCCGTTGAACGCATCCAGATTGGTCGGCGGTTGCTCGACAAGTCACGCGAGGCCCTGCGCCGGATTTTCTTTCTGTCGTATGCCTACCGGCTGACGGGTCAGAAACCCTACCTCGACCGGGCCGAGCGCGAACTGCTCGCGGTGTCGGCCTTTAGCGACTGGAACCCGTCGCACTTTCTCGATGTCGCCGAGATGACCATGGCCGTGTCTATTGGCTACGATTGGCTTTACAACGACCTCTCAGAAACGGCCCGGACGCAAATCCGCGAAGCCATTCAGAAAAAAGGCATTGAGCCTTCGCTCGAAAAGAAACATAACAGCTGGCTGACCGCTACGCACAACTGGAATCAGGTTTGCAACGCGGGCATTACGTTTGGCGCGTTGGCCCTTTACGAAAATAACCCTGAGCAGGGGCGTATGCTGGTGAACCGCGCCGTTCGGACGGTGGTGCGCGCTATGGCCGACTACGCCCCCGACGGTGCCTACCCCGAAGGCTACAGCTACTGGGGCTACGGCACCACGTTCAACGTGCTCCTGATTAGTGCCCTCGAACGTGCCTTCCGCAGCGATTTTGGATTATCCCGCCAGCCGGGTTTTATGCAAACGGCCGATTACCTCCTGCACATGACCGGCCCCTCGGGAGCGTCGTTTAATTACTCCGATGCCGGCCGTGGGGGCGGGGTTCAACCGGCTATGTTCTGGTTTTCGCAGAAACGCAACGACCCCTCGCTCCTGTGGGTTGAGCGCACCCACCTGACCGCCGACCCCAAACCGATGCTCAACGACCGGATTCTACCCGCCATGATGGTCTGGGGAAAAGGCGTGAAAATGAACCGGATTAACCCGCCAGCCGCTACCCTGTGGGCGGGCGGTGGCAAAAACCCGGTGGCTTTGTTCCGGTCGTCGTGGCAAGACCCCAAAGCCGTATATGTGGGCATGAAAGGCGGCTCGCCCTCGGTGAACCACGCGCACATGGACGCGGGCTCGTTTGTACTCGAAGCCAATGGCGTGCGCTGGGGCATGGACCTCGGTATGCAGGATTACAACTCGCTCGAATCGAAGGGCCTGAACATCTGGGGCAAAGACCAGAACGCTCAACGCTGGCAGGTGTTTCGGTACCGCAACGAGGTACACAGCACGCTGACCGTCAACAACGAACTGCAACGGGTAAACGGCAACGCCCCGCTGACCAGCTACGCCAGTACGCCCGCGTTTCAGAATGCCACAACCGACCTGAGCAGCGTGTACCAGGGGAGCCTTAAAACGGCCCGGCGGGGTATTGGGCTCATGGCGGGCAGCTACGTGGTGGTACGCGACGAACTGGAAGCCGCTGCCCAACCGACCACGGTTCGTTGGTCGTTGCTGACACCGGCTGAGGTGAGCATTACAGGCCCCAACACGGCCGAGCTGCGGAAAGATGGGCAAACACTCACCCTCCGCGTGCAGGAGCCCGCTCAGGTAACCATGAAAACCTGGAGCACCACCCCGCCCAACTCGTACGATGCGCCAAATACTGGTTCGTCGGTAGTAGGATTTGAGGTGCAGATGCCCGCCGGGGCAACGGGTGCACTCACGGTCTTGCTCATTCCGCAGGGGGCCAACGTGCCCACCACGCCAACCCCGGCCCTGAGCAGTTGGCCGCGTAAATAAATCTGTCGTGCGTGTACCCGTTGGCGGGAACGGCCCGGCTTTTAAACCCGTGTTTTTCGGTATGAAACGTCATAAACGCATTCTTCTCGGCATAGCGGGGCTCGTTTTTGGGGCCTCGGTGGCTCTGAGCTGTCAGTCAGAACGGCAGGAGCGCCTGAGCCAGAAAGAGCCGCCCGACGACATTTCGGTGCTGGAAGCCTTGCCGGTACACGTACCCGAACCCAGCGACAACCCCGGCACACCCGCCAAAATAGAACTGGGCCGGATGCTTTTTTACGACCCAATTCTGTCGGGAAAACGGGATGTAGCCTGCGCCACCTGCCACCACCCCGACTTTGGGTACGCCGAGTTTTTGCCCGTATCCATCGGGGTCAATGGGGAGGGTACAGGCACCAAGCGGCATTTCCGCGAGCCCAACACCATTCCGTTGGTGAAACGTAACTCGCAGTCGGTACTCAACGCGGCTTTCAACGGACTAACCCACGAAAACCCCGTTGGGGCCGAGCAGGCACCCATGTTTTGGGATTTACGGGCCAGCAGCCTCGAAAAACAGGCACTCGAACCCATCAAAGCGTTTGAAGAAATGCGGGGCCATGCCTACGCCAAAGAGGTAGCCCCCGACAGCGTAGTGGCCCGGCTTCGGCGTATCAGTGAGTACCGACGCCTGTTTGGGCAGGCCTTTGCCGACCCCGTGCCGGTCACCGTGCCGAATCTGGCGCGGGCGTTGGCCGCCTACGAACGTACGCTGGTTGCCAACAACTCACGCTTCGACCAGTTCATGCGGGGCGACAAATCGGCCCTCTCGCAAACCGAGCAGGAGGGGCTGGCGCTGTTTCTGAAGTCGGGCTGTGCTAAATGCCACAACGGCCCCATGCTGTCGGACTTTAAGTTGCATACCCTCGGTGTGGCCGATTACGCGGCCTTGCCCGAATCCGACGCTGGCCCCGACAACCGGTACGCGTTTCGGACGCCCACCCTCCGCAACCTGAGCCGCACAGCACCGTACATGCACAACGGCACACTGCCCGACCTTCAGAAAGTACTTATGTTTTACGAAGACCTATCGGGCACTACCATTGCCAACCCGCGCGTACAGGCCGAGCAGCTCGACCCGCTCACCAAACACCTGCGGGTGCAGTTTCGCGACATCAACACGATTATTGAGTTTCTGAACACGCTCAACGACGATTCCTTCGACCGGAACATTCCGAAGCGCGTACCCAGCGGCCTGCGTGTTGGTGGCAACCTTTGAATGGTTTAGATTTTTGGCGGTCGAAAGACCTTTTAGATTTACAATGGCACGCGGATAACGCTAATTTAACGGATTCGCGCTGATGAGTAAATCTGTGAAAATCGGCCCAATCCGTGTCATCCGCGTGCCAATCTTTTACGTGTAAACGGCACGCGGATAACGCTAATTTAACGGATTTACGCTGATGAGTAAATCTGTGAAAATCCGCTTAATCCGTGTCATCCGCGTGCCAATCTTTTACGTATAAACGGCACGCGGATAACTCTAATTTAACGAATTCGCGCTGATGAGTAAATCCGTGAAAATCTGCCTAATCCGTGTCATCCGCGTGCCAATCTTTTGAATTCAAATCAAACGCAGATAACGCTGAAACCACAAACAACCTCAATCTGTGAACCGTCGCTTTTTTATTCGCCAATCGGCTGGCGTACTGGCCGCACCCGCGCTGACCATCCCGAACATACAGCCTCAGCCCAAGCCCACCACCGACCGGGTCTACTGGCTCCAGACCCTGCTCAAAATTGCCGAGCCGGTGCTGGTAACCGCAGCCGCTGGGCAACTCCGCGAGAAGATGCCCGTCGAGTCGGCACCGGGACAGCAGGCAAGTCGGCAGGCGGTTACGCATCTGGAGGCTCTGGGCCGCACACTGGCGGGTATAGCCCCCTGGCTTGAGGCCGAGGTACCCGCCGATGAAAAAGCGCGTCAACAGCGTTTTGGCGAACTGGCCCGGCAGGCCATTGCCCGCGCCGTTGACACAAATAGCCCCGGTACGTACCTCAACTGGACCAAAAATAACCAGCCCGTTGTAGATGCCGCGTTTCTGGCCCATGCCCTCGTTCGGGCGCCGAACGCCCTCTGGGCCAGGCTCGACACCACTGCTCAACAGAATCTGCTGGCAGCCCTCCGCCAAACCCGAACCATCAAGCCGTTTTTCAACAACTGGCTCCTATTCAGTGGGATGATTGAAACGGCCTTGCTTAAACTGAACAGCGAAGCCGACGAAATGCGGCTCGACTACGCCATTCGGCAGCATGAGCAGTGGTACAAGGGCGATGGTGTGTACGGCGACGGGCCTAATTTCCACTGGGACTACTACAACAGTTTCGTGATTCAGCCAATGCTCGTAGACATAGTGCAGACCTTGCTGCCGCTGCGGAAAATAAGCAAAGCCACCGTCGACCCGATTATGGCCCGCGCCAAACGGTTTGCCGTCGTGCAGGAGCGGCTCATTGCCCCCGATGGCTCGTTTGCGGCATTCGGGCGGTCGCTGGCGTACCGGTGTGGGGCGTTTCAGCACCTGGCCCAGATGGCTCTGCAACGGTCGCTGCCCGACGAGCTACCGGCCCATCAGGTTCGGTCGGCGCTGACGGCCGTGATTCGGCGCACCATGGACGCTCCCGGCACTTTCGACCCGAATGGCTGGCTCACCATTGGGCTATGCGGGCATCAGCCCTCGCTCGGCGAAAATTACATTTCAACCGGGAGCTTGTACCTCTGTACGGTGGCGTTTCTGCCCCTGGGTCTACCCCCTACCGACCCGTTCTGGAGCGGCCCCACCGTGGATTGGACGGCCCGTAAAATCTGGTCAGGGCAAGACGTAAAAGCCGACCATGCCCTGTAAAATTGAGGGAGTGAATGAATAATGTATAATGAAGAATGATTCTCCAGCTGATTATCAAGCCATTTATTACCTTTCTTACACTATACATTTTACAGTATCCATTCTACATTATACGCTATACATTTGACGTTTACTGATTACTCCATGACACCCTTTTCCGACAGTCGCCGAACGTTTCTGAGCCATCTGGCCACCACAGCCGCCGTAGCGGCCAGCACCGACCTCTGGGCCGCTACCCCCGCCCCCGAACCACTCCGGATTCAGGTCTTTACCAAACACCTCGACGGATTTAGCTACGACGAAATAGCGGGCCTATCGGCCGAAGCCGGTTTCGATGGGCTCGATATGACCGTCAGGCCAGCAGGGCATGTACTGCCCGAACGCGTTGCCGACGACCTACCTCGCGCTATTGAAGCCGCCCGGAAAGCGGGACTTAGCATCCCCACCATTGTGACAGCCCTCACGAGTGCCGAGTCGCCCCAGGCCGAGGCTATCGTGAAAACAGCTGCCGCGCAGGGCGTACGGGCCTACCGAACCGGCTGGATTGATTACCTACCAAACGAAACGATGGAGGCCGGGGTCGCGCGGATTCGCAAAGACCTGGCTGGACTCGCCCGGCTCAATCAGAAATACGGTATTCACGGCGGGTATCAGAACCATAGCGGCCAAAAATTTGGCGCTCCCGTTTGGGACCTCGCCGATGCCCTGCGGGGGCAGGATGCCCGCTACCTCGGTTGCCAGTACGATCTGTACCATGCCACCGTCGAAGGGTCGAACAGCTGGCCACTAGGTTTCCGACGCATTCACCCCTTCGTGCGTACGGTCGACGTAAAAGATTTTCGCTGGATGGGTTCGGGGCAGAAACTAAAAAACCAATCGGTGCCGCTGGGTGAAGGGCAAACCGACTTCCCGGCTTTTTTCCGGCTTATGAAACAGGTTGGTGTGCGACCGCTGCTGTCTATCCACTTTGAATACCCCATGCCCACTGCCAAAGACGGGGCTGAGGGACGCAAACAACTCGTAGCCGGCATGAAACGCGACCTGACAGTGCTCAAAAACTGGCTCTCCGAAGCGGGTCTGTAGCAAGTCCTGCTTCATCCAATCGCCAATTCATCAAATCGCTCATTCACTCAATCAACTCAGCGTCACCACGTCGCGGCTGTATTTCCGGCGGTAGTCTTGCGGAGTAAGGCCGGTAATCTGCTTAAACACCTTCCGAAACGTTTTCACGTCGTTATAGCCCGCATTGTACATGATGGAGCTAACGTCGTCGGCGTTTTTTTCGAGGGCTTTCTTGGCCGACTCCACCTTCACGCGTTGCAGGTATTCGAGCGGGGTGTTTTGGGTGGCCTGTTTGAAGCGCCGGATAAAATTGCGCTTGCTCATATTGGCCTGTTCGGCAATTTGCTCCACCGAAATAGGCAGATGGTAGTTTTGTTCGATGAAAGTCTGGGCTTTCAGAATCGGCGCATCTTCGTGCTTGCGCTGCCCCTGAAATACCACAAAATGCGACTGACTTACCCGGTCGAGGTCGATATTGAACCGGCGGCTGACTCCAATGCTGATGTCGCGCCCGCAAAACTTCTCGATCAGGTACAGAATCAGGTTCCACGACAGCAAGGCCCCGCCACTGGTGTAGATACCGTCTTTGTCGGTCATAACGCTATCGGTCAACACCTCCACATCGGGGTAGCGGTGTTGCATGTCTTCGAGCGCGGTCCAGTGCGAGGTACACGACCGCCCCGCCAACAGGCCCGCTTCGGCCAGAAAATAGCTTCCCAAACACATACTGGCAATTTCGGTGCCCTCAGCCCGGCGGGCCAGTAACCATTCAATCAGGCGGCCGTTTTTCGACAGGGCCAGCTCGGGGCTGACATAAAACGCGGGCACCAGCACCAGATCGGTTTCGGTTACCTCATCGAACGTGCGTGAGCTGATAAACTGAGCCGGTACATGGAGCTGAATAGGCCCGCCGGCATCGCTCACCAGTTCGAGCTGAAAGGCGGGCGACTGGCCCATCTGCCCCAGAAATCCGTTGGTGGCGAGCAGGAGATCAATGGCGCCGGAGATCGACGACAGCACCGCGTCTTCGTAGACGAGCAGGGCAACTTTCTTCATGGTTTTCGGGGAAATAGGTACCCCAAAAATACGCAATTCCGGGCAGATTTGGTGGCACAAACGCCCCCGAAAATAGGCACGCTTAGCCCGTATACGTTTGGAGAATTTTGCCGATTTTTACCGACCGCAAAACAACAAATCCCGATGAACCTCCGAACCGATTTCCCCGAGTCGATCCTGTTCAAACGACGGGTCGAAGTATTCAAAACCAACGTGGCCGCCCCCCAACAGGCCGATGCCCTCGCCCAATTACTCAGCCGTCAGTTCGGATTGTACCGCGTCAATTTCGACCTCGACGACTGCGATAACGTGTTGCGGGTTGAGGGTAGCCAGATCAACCCCGACCGAATCATGAGCGTTCTGCACGCCGTGGGGTATGAGTGTGATTTATTGTAAGGAGGAAAGGAGAAGGGAGGAAGGAGCAAGGGAACGGTTGAGCGATGTGTACCCTTACCTCTCTTCCTCCTTCTCCTCCGATTCCTCCTTTTTCCCTTACTCCTTCCCTACCGCCGTCACTTTCACCCGGCTGTAGTAGAGCGACTGATCGCCTTCAAAGCCTGAATCGGTGCCGACGAAGACCCAGAGTTCACCAGCCTCGTTTGTCTTGACCGTCAGGGGCTTGCCTTTGTTCGACCGCTGAATCAGGGCGTATCCTTCTTCCTGTTTACCGTTGGCTACGTTGCCAATGATAACCGCATTTTTACCCTCATCCGACTGTGAGCCTTTGTCGACACTCAGGTGGTAAAAATCGTCTTTCTTCACTTTTTCGGGTTTCTGCGCCGATGCCCCGGCTTTCAGAAACACGCTCGTAGCCGGTGAGCCGCCAATGCCGATGCTGTTTTCGGGGTACATGGAGGCCAACTCCACATCGAACAGCAACGTGTACTCCGTATTGGGAGCCAAACCGGTCAGTTTTTTCCGGACAAACATAAACAGATCGTCGCTACGGTTGCGACCGTACACGTGCAACGACTTGCGCGTGCTATCGAGCGGGCTGGGCAGTTTTACGTATTCAAATTTAAATTGGATGAGGGAGTCCTGCGCGACCCCGTAATCGGTGTATTCGCCCTCCCAGCCGTTCTGTCCATTGGCAAATGTTTCGTCCAGCAAAACACCGGTAGTTGGTTTGGGAGTCAGCGACTGATTGTCCTGACAGGCCACGCTCACCAGGGCGAGTAGGGCCAACACAGACGTGGTTAATCGATTCATGCGTGTTGTTAAAAAATAAAACAAAAGGGGTTGAACACCTCCGGAGTGTACCCAATAGACCCCGTTTATTTCTCGACCGTTGGAATAGAGTATCAAAAAAATGGTCTTATTTCCCGCTGCCGTCCGCAACATGCATACAATCAATTTATTAGCAAACGGCTCATCATTTACTAATTAGTGCGTTACATTGCATTTTCGTCCCATCACCAACACGTTCCCTATATGTTGCACGCTATTCACCCATTGAAAAGCGGTTTACTCGCCCTGGTGGCATTGCTCACGCTGAGTACAGCGCGGGCGCAATCTCTACAACCCGGCTTCGATCCGGCCGAGTACATTGAGCTAATGAAAGTGTCAGCTCGCTTTGGCGACTCCACCTACGTAGCCAGTTATCCGGCCCCGCAACGCTTCAAGCCCGTATATCGCTCGCCTATTGTGGGGCTCGACAACCGCTGGGACCTCTGGACCGACAACGCGCAAACGGCCGTTATCAGCCTGCGCGGCACTACGGCCAACAGCACCAGCTGGCTCGCCAACTTCTACGCGGCTATGGTGCCGGCCAAAGGTGATTTACAGATAAGCGATACCGAAACGTTTGCCTACAACCTGGCCGAGAACCCCAAGGCGGCCGTACACGTAGGCTGGCTGGTAGCTACCGCATTTTTGAGCAAGGATATTCTGCCCAAACTGGATTCGAGCTACCAGAAGGGCGTCAGAAATATTCTGGTGATGGGGCACAGTCAGGGCGGGGCCATTGCTTACCTGCTGACGGCCCATTTGTACAACCTCCAGAAATCGGGGCGGTTACCCGCTGATATGCGCCTGAAAACGTACTGTAGCGCCGGGCCTAAGCCGGGTAACCTGTACTTCGCCTACGAGTACGAAGCCATGACGCAGGGCGGCTGGGGCTTCAACGTGGTCAACTCCGCCGATTGGGTGCCCGAGGTGCCTCTGTCTATCCAAACCCTCAACGATTTCAACGTGACTAACCCGTTTTCGGGCGCACCCGATGTAATCAAAAAGCAAAAGCTCCTGAACCGGATTGTGCTCAAACACGTGTACAACAACCTGACCAAACCCGCCCTGAAGGCGCAACGAAACTACCAGAAGTACCTGGGTACCATTGCCTCCAAAACGGTTCGCAAAAACCTGAATGGCTACGTAGCGCCTGAGTACTACAACAGCAACCACTACGTTCGGACGGGCCAGACCATTGTGCTCCGGGCCGACTCCGCCTACTTTGTAAAATACCCCGAAAGCAAAGAGAAAATATTTGCTCACCATTTTCACCCGCCCTACCTGTTTCTGACCGAGCGGCAGTTTTTGGGGGCCGCGCAAACAGGGGCGGCAGGGAAAAACACGGGGGCACTGGGCGGCAGCTGGGAGCTCAATTACATATCGGGGCCTCGCATTGCGTTTGGCGGCCTCTACCCGGAACAAAAGCCTACCCTTACGTTTGGCACCGACGGACGCCTGAGTGGCAACACCAGCTGTAATGCGTTCAACGGGCCCGTAACGGTCAGCGGCAACGGCATCCGTTTTGCCGACAGTATGGCTATGACCCGCAAAATGTGCCCCGGCGAGGGCGAGACCGTCTTTTTGAACACGCTCAAACGCGTGAATCGGTACGCTCTGAGCGACCCCAATACCCTTGTCCTCCTGACCGACGACGTGGCCGTAATGCGGTTTACCCGAAAATAACCACCTATTATCATCCCCATGAAAACACGATATAGAATCCTTCTGGCAGTATGCTGCCTCGGAACAGGCTGCCAGCAAGAACGGTCGGCAACAGATACGGAGCAAACGACACAAACCGCAGCCTCTACCAAACCAGGCAGCGCCATAACCACCGAATGCTACGCCTTTGCCTCACCCCAGGATAGCGTCCGGCTCAAGCTTGTCCGCTCCGGCAATACCATTACCGGCGAGTTACTTTACAGGTTTAGCGGAAAAGACCAGAACACGGGAACGATTACCGGCAGCGTACAGGGCGACACTATCCTCGCCAATTACACCTTCGAGTCGGAAGGGCAACAGTCGGTGCGGGAGGTGGTGTTTCTGCGCAAAGGGAACAAACTCGCCGAAGGCTACGGCCCTGTGCAGGAAAAAGACCAAGTGATGGCGTTCATTGACCGGTCGAAGCTGTCATTCGATAACGACATGCTGTTAACGCCCGTGCCATGCATACCCTGACCTTATCGCTCCGCCGGTTTAGTCGGCACCTCGCCTTCTCCCTGCTTTGCTGTAGCCCGGCTCTGGCGCAAACCTCGGCCCCCGAGCCGGGCCAAAAAACGGTTTATCTGCACTCCGTACTGGGTGTATCGGCCCCGGGGCTTTCGGCCCTCAACACCGAATTAACCAAAGCCGGTTTTCTGGCCCTGCCCGAACAGTATCTGGTTCGGGGGGCAGGTTTTACTACGTTGTTTCCACGGATCAGGCTGGCTACGTTGTTCAATTTCTCGTCGTACAGCACCACCCGAACGGAGCAGGGCCGCAGTAGCTGGACCCGGGCCTCTACGGCAGGCACCTCACTGGGGCTTATTGTCCGTAACCGCGAGCAGTTTCAGCTAATCCCGTACGCCGGGCTGGTGTTTTCGTGGTTTGGCGCTCGGCTGTCCGACGTTGCCCCCGCCAGCAACACCTTTGCCGGGTATCTGGTAGGCCCCACCAATCAGATTCACGTGGCCCGCAACCAGTTTATGGGGAATCTGGGCCTGCACGTAGCCCGGCCGAGTTTGGGCAGTAGCCCACTCGCCCGCAAACTGTTTGTGGGGGCGCGGGTCGGGTATTTCGTGCCCCTCACCCAGCCCGACTGGCAAACCAACGGGGTGTCGTTGAGTGGAGGTCCCCGACCCAACACCCAGGGGGCTTACCTGCATCTGTTGCTTGGCAGTGCGCTCTGATTAGCCCTAATAAGGCCAATAAAAAACCGGTCGGCCGGGCGCTTTCCCTGAAGAAAGTCGCCGGGCCGACCGGTCAGCTATGAGGGACATTACCCTTGGCAGTCAACACCCTGTTGATACGGAGCCGACTACCCTAAAAATACATCTCCTTGCGGTTAAATTAGGCAGCAACGAGGCTATTGCCCATCAGTTGCCGGTGACTTTGCCGACACCAGCGTAACAAATGGAGCCGCTCGGCAGGCGTTAACCAGCCCAGAAACTTACGCAACTCCTTACGAAACAACGCCCGGTCGAACCGCACTTTCTCCAGGACACATTTACTGTATTCGAGCCAGTTCATCGATTGGGGTGATTTAGGTTGAACGTCTACTACTTGAACTTCTTCTCTCAAAACAACACCAACAATCTTAAACCACCCTTACAGATCCATTAGAAAAAACTTAGAATTAGGGTGTGCACCCACCAACAACGTTAAACCCAAAACTCTAAACTAAAGATGCGGCAGCGAAAGCCGGAACGTGCTCCCCTCGTTTGGTTTACTTTCAAGGGTAATCTTGCCCCGGTGCAATTCAGCAATGCGCTGACAAATGGGTAGCCCCAGCCCAAACCCCTCGTACTCATGCACGTTGGACGCCCGCCGGAAGGGCTCGAAAACGGCAGCCTGCTCACCCACCGGAATGCCAATACCCGCATCCTGTACCACCACGTGGCACTGCTGATTATCGGTCGTGATGCACACCCGCGCCGTATGGTCGGGCGAGTATTTACAGGCATTATCAAACAGGTTGAGCAATACCCGGCGCAGGAGCATCGCATTGCCTTCTACCAGTGTTTCGTCGTCAATGTCGGGGGCCTGCCCGTAGTGAATATCAACCCGGTAGTTGGGGTGGCTGCTGAGCAACTCGTCGCGGGCTTCGAACACCGCATCGTCGATTCGTACCGGCTCCAGCGGCATCTGAATCACATCTTCGAGCGACCGCGCCAGAAACAACAAACTGTTGGCCAGGCCAATCAGCCGGTCGGTATCGAGCAACATCGTGTGCAGTACCCGTTCGTGCTCCGCGCGGTCGAGGGGTTGGCGCAGAGCCAGTTGTATTTCCGACTTGAGGGCCGTAAGCGGGGTACGCAACTCGTGCGACGCGTGCGAAACAAAGGCCCGTTGCTGGGCAAAGGCTTCGTCGAGCCGGGCCAGCAGGGCGTTGAAATTCATCGCCAGTTGTTCGAGTTCATCGCGCCGGTTGCCCTCGTCAAGCCGTTGCCGCAGGTTGCGGGCTGTTATGGACTTAATCTGCTGGTTGAACTCATTCAACGGCCGCAGCGACTGCCCCGCGAAGAAAATTCCCGCCAGAATCGTGAGGCCCACCCCCCCAATAAACCCCCAGAATAAGGTGTTGCGCAGGTGCCTCAGTTCGGTCAGGCCGGGGGCATCCAGAGCCGAGGCCAGTACCACGAGTTGCTGTTGTTTCTGGGTCGAAGCAATACCTACCATCTCGTACTGCCCCATTTGTACTTCGAGTTCGCCCTCCTGCCGGATTCGGTTTAGCAAGGCGGGTGGATGGTCAATCTCGGCATCATCAACACTGCTGTAGATGAGCTTATTGGCATGATCGAACACCAGCACTTTCTCGTCGAACAAGGCTGTGAGCGAGTTCCGGTCAATGATTTTGAGCATAGCCCGGTCTACCTCCTTCACGTGCACCAGAAACCGCACCGTTGTGCGGGCTTTTTGCTTCAGCCGGTCGTAGAAATCGTCGCGCCGGTAGGTCGATGCCGTCACGTAAATGATGCTGAACAACAACAGCAGAATGGTGGCTACAATGAGCGAAAACCGAAGGGCAATCTGAGCCCGGAGCGTCATGATGGTTGGAAACACGGGGCGGTTAACGGTCAGGTTAGTCTACTTTAAGCACATAACCCAGCCCCGACCGGGTATGGATCAGCTTGGGCTCAAAATCCTTGTCAATTTTCTTCCGCAAATAGTTGATGTACACCTCTACCACGTTAGTTCCTGGGTCGAAGTTGAGGCTCCATACACGCTCGGCGAGATCGGCTTTGGTCACTACCCGGCCCCGGTTCCGCACCAGTTCCTCCAGCAACCGAAACTCCTTCCCCGTCAGGTCAATACGCTGGGTATCGCGGTACACATCTTTGGCGGTCAGGTTCACGGTCAGGTTAGCGATCCGCACCACCTCATCGGCAATGTTGGCGTTGAGCCGCTCCGACCGCCGGAGGCAGGTAGCCACCCGGGCGCTCAGCTCCCGCCAGTCGAAAGGCTTCACCATATAGTCGTCGGCCCCGCGTTCCAGCCCTTCCACCTTGTCTTCCACTTCGCCCAGAGCCGTGAGCATGATAATGGGCAGGTGCGGCTTGGCCGACCGCAGGTTGCGGCATACCTCAAACCCGTTGAGGCCGGGCAGGTTAATATCTAAAATAACCAGATCGACCGGCTGTTGCAAGGCCAAATCACGCCCGTTGTACCCTTCGTACGCTATTTCGGTCTGATACCCTTCGGCGGCAAGGCCCCGACTGATATTCTGAGCAATACGGCGGTCGTCTTCAATAATCAGAATCGTTTTCATAGTGCGGCATCATACAGGCCGGTACAGCACCGGCCCAGCCTTCGTAATTCAGTAGCCTTTTGTTTCGTTACAGGAACCAGTAAAGATATCAGACGCTGGATACTGGACCTCTATCCTCTCTCATATCGGGGAATATTATCTATTGCCCAACGTACAGTACTGAAAACAAAGGTATCTTTCTCTTTCAAACGCCCGAAGGGCGCGCTATGTGACGGGTTCGGACACCCAGAGCAAAACAATATAAGTAATTATCTGTAAACCAATTTATTATAACCTTAAAATTAAAACTACAGTCCCAAAATGGGGCTAATTTCTAAGCTTTTTCTAAGGAAAGTGTAAGCTTCTTCTAACAGGCAAATGGTTAGTTTGCCAAACCAAATAAAGTCCCCCCCGTATGCCGAAGCCAACCGGCAAAAAGTACTAAGAGACTTTATATTACCTGGTGTTTCTGTTTTGAGTCGAGCCCGATCAGTCACGCAGATGACTCAACGTTATGAAGTTGTCTGTGAGTTGATTTTGCCATTGAAGCGTACTGTAGGGTTACCAGATAGCTCCCGACCTGCTGGCCGGGAGTTATTTTTTTTGACACTCCCCGGCCTAAAGGCACGGGGATTCTTGCTTCAACGTCCAACTAACGCCGGACTCCACAAGCTGAGAGACGCGGGGTCTCCCGTGCGGTATGCCCTACCGCCCTATTCTTTATATTGGTTGCTGCGTTCACGTCCCGCTCGTGCGTTACCCCACATTCAGGGCAAATCCACTCCCGAACCGAAAGTGTCAGGTCTGTATTGCGATAGCCACACTCCGAACAATCCTGCGAGGTGTGACGGGCATTGACCTTCTCAAACGTCCGGCCATACCAACAGGCCTTATATTCGAGCATTTGGGTTAGCGAGTACCAACCAGCATCCGATATGGATTTTGCCAGATGGTGATTCCCTAACATATTCTTAATCTGCAACTGCTCGACGGATATAGATTGGTTCTCTCTAATCAGCCGGGTCGTTAGCTTATGGTGAAAGTCTTTGCGGGTGTTGGCTACCTTCTGATGCTGACGGGCTAACTTCTGAACGGCCTTTTTGCGATTGGCAGACCCTTTCTTTTTGCGGCTCACCAACCGTTGCAGACGCTTTAATTTCTTCTCAGCTTTGTAGAGGTGTTTGGGATTCTCAATTGTTTCACCGTTCGAGGTGACTAAAAGGCTTTTGATTCCAACGTCGATACCAATACTTGCCGATGTTTCGGATAGTTGCTCAATGTATGTTTCCACACACAGGCATACATACCACCCGTCCGCACGTTCCCGAACGGTAGCCCGTTTGATTCGGTCCGGCGTTCCGGTTCCCGTACAAGGTTGACTATTGCGGTATCTGATCTTTCCAAGCTTGGGTAGCTGAACGTGCGTAGAGTTGATCTTAACGCCCTGCTTAAACGAAAAGGATTGATACTGACCCTTCCGGGCGAACTTGGGAAAACCCTTGCCCTGTTTAAAGAATCCATCATACGCATTGAATACGCGGTCGGTTACGTCCTGCAACGTCTGCGAGTGAACACAACCAATCCACGCTGTTTCTTTGGCAATTGGAGTAAGTTCTTTTTGAATCTCATTCTTGCCAATGCTCACTTTATGCTGTCCCCAAAGAGTATTTTTGTAGTCCAGTGTCAGGTTATAAATATACCGACACGCGCCTAACCATTGCCCCAATGCCTGTTGCTGGCTCGGGGTAGGGTTAAGTTTATAGCGGTATGTTTTGACCGCGTGGCGGACCGTCTGAATCATTACGCAATTGTATATCATTTATATATCACTTGCAAATATTTATGATATATATTTGCAAGTGATATGGAAAAGGAAACTCAAAAAGCCTATTTGGTTCGTATGAACCCAAGTCTACATAAGCAGGCCGAAGAAGCGGCTAAAAAGTTAGGTCTTAACTTTTCGGCATACGTCCGGTATCTTATCTCGAAAGACACTAACCCACCAGTCTGACGCACAGAACCTTACACCCATTCGGGCGCGTTGATCCGCCACGGGGCGCCCCGATTATATCCCCGACGGTCGGCCGCTGCCGCATAAAGGCGCGGGGCTTTGCGGGAGAATATTGTAATTTAATACCCTCTATGGCGGCTCGTCTTTCTCCTGTTGATTCCCTGACGGCTCTGGCCCGGTGGGCTCCCTCTCTCGTTTTTATTACGCGGTGGCTGGTCATCTGTACGCTCCTTTCGGTAGGCGTTGGCTCGGCTTCGGCTCTGTTTCTCGTCGCCCTCGACTGGGCCACCAACTGGCGCGAATCGAACCCCTGGATAATTGCCCTGCTGCCCCTCGGCGGCTTTCTAATTGGGCTGATGTATCACTACTGGGGGCGGTCGGTCGAAGGTGGCAACAATCTGCTCCTCGAAACCATTCACCGGCCCCGGTCGCCCATTCCGTTTCGGATGGCACCGCTCATTCTGATCGGTACGGTGGGTACGCACCTGTTTGGGGGCTCGGCCGGGCGCGAGGGTACGGCCCTACAACTGGGTGGGGCTATTGCCGACCGGCTTACGCCCGTGTTTCGCCTGCGCCCCCGCGACCGTCGGCTCCTGCTCATTGCGGGTATCAGTGCGGGGTTCGGCTCGGTGTTTGGTACTCCGCTGGCCGGGGCGATATTTGGCTTAGAAGTGTTTCTGGTGGGTCGGCTGAGTTACGAGGCCCTGTTTCCGGCCTTTGCTGCGGCTATTGGGGCCGATTACGTCACGCGGTGGTGGCAGGTTGGGCATACCCATTACCACATCCCGGCCGTGCCCGACCTCACGCCCGCCTACGCGCTCTATGCGGCTCTGGCGGGCCTTGTCTTTGGGGCAACGGCTATCCTGTTCAGCACCCTGACCCACCGCATCGGGCGGGCATTCAAAGCCCGGCTGGCGTTTGCACCCCTCCGGCCGCTGGTGGGCGGTACGTTGGTAGCCGGAGCCGTGTGGGCCCTCGGCAGTACGCGCTACATTGGCCTGGGCGTACCAGTTATTGTCGAATCGTTTGAGCAGACCCTTTCGCCTGCCGATTTCATCCTCAAAATCCTGTTTACAGCCCTTACGCTCGGTGCCGGGTTCAAAGGGGGCGAGGTTACTCCCCTGTTTTTTATCGGGGCCACGCTGGGCAGTGCCCTCTCGGCCTGGCTCCCCTTACCCACGGCCCTGCTGGCCGGTATGGGCTTTGTAGCTGTATTTGCCGGGGCGGCCAATACCCCCCTGGCCTGCATTCTGATGGCGCTCGAACTGTTTGGCGTAGCCTGCGGCCCTTACGTAGCTATTGCCTGCGTAGTGGCGTACCTGTGCACCGGGCACCGGGGTATCTACGGCGCGCAGGTTATTGGGCAGGCCAAGCAGTTGCGATGGGGGCGGCAACAGGGGCAGCGACTGACCGACCTGACCCGCCCGAAGCCCTGAACACCCGCCGAACCCGGTACGGCTTCTTCCCCTGCGATTCGTGATAGGTACGTAGCTGACCCTCAGCCAGCAACCCCATACCAGCCAGTTGCAGGCTCCCCAGCATGGCCACCGCACCCAACGTGACCAAACTGAACGATTCGGACCGGAAACCCAGCCCCTGCCCAACCCACAGCAATGCCCCCACGGTGGCCAGCAACAAGCTGAGCCCTCCAAACAGGTGCATGGGCTTGTGCCGGTAGCGTTTCAGGAAATACAGGTAAATGAGATCGCTCAACACCCGAAAGGTGCGGCTCAGACCGTATTTCGACTGGCCAATGGTGCGGGCATGATGCCGCACAGGCACTTGTACGATCCGCGCCCCCTCCAGATAGGCCAGAATACCCACAAACCGGTGCATCTCGCCATAGAGCCCGATGGACTTGGCCAGCTCAGCCCGAAACAGCTTAATGCCACAGCCATTGTCCTGCACAGGCGCTTTGAGCACCCAACGCACCAGCGCATTGGCCAGTTGACTGGGCAGTTTTCGGAGCCAGAACCCATCCTGCCGGGCCTGCCGAATACCCATGACCAGATCTACGTCCTGCCGTTCGGCAGTTTCGAGCATCCGCAGAATATCGGTCGGGTCGTTTTGGCCATCGCCGTCCATCGTGACGATAAAGGCCCCCGTGGCTGCGTCGATACCGGCAGCCAGAGCCAGACTTTGCCCGTAGTTCTTTTGTAAATCCAGCACCGTCAAACGCGGATGAGCCATCGCCTTCAGCTCGGTCAGTGTGGCATCGGTCGAGCCGTCGTTCACATAAATCAGTTCGTAATCGACGGGTTCGAGGGCCGCGCTCAGCTGACTGATAAGCGGGGCAATGTTGCCGGCCTCGTTGTACACCCCCACAACAACCGAGAGGTATGGTTTTTTCATGATAGAGAAAGTACGGTCGGTTTTCCTAACTGCTCGACCATGTGTGTGAGGCCCTCGCGCAAATTGGTGGCTGGCGCATAGCCGAGCAACCGCCGGGCTTTGTCAATGTCGGCGTAAGTCAGTGGAACATCGCCCGGCTGATCGGCCTGCCATTCAATGGGCGAATGCCGCCCGGTAATATCACGCAGCAACCAGACCAGTTCGAGCAGCGATACCGGAGCCGCGCTACCCAGATTGATCACCTCGTACCCACTCACCCGCCGGATGGCCCGTACCATACCGTCGACAATATCATCGACGTACGTATAATCGCGCTGACTGTGTCCATCGCCGAAAAGCCGGACGGGCTGCCCCCGGTACAGCTGATGCAGAAACCGCGAAATGGCCATATCGGGCCGCTGCCGGGGGCCGTACACCGTAAACAGGCGCAAACAGTACGCATTGAGACCATACAAACGGCTGTACTGACTGCACACCAGCTCAACCGCCCGTTTGGAAAGCGCGTAGGGCGATACTGGTTCATCGGCCGGGTCGGTTTCGAGAAAAGGCCCCTGCACCCGGTTGCCGTACACCGACGACGACGAGGCTACCACCACCCGACTAACGCCCGTATCGCGCATGGCGTCGAGCAGCACTGTGGTGCCGTTGAGGTTATGATCGAAGTAAGCAGTTGGGTTTTGTAAGGATGGCCGCACACCCGCCAGACCCGCCAGGTGCACAACCACATCAACGGCCTCGTGCCGAAGTACGTGACGCATAAACTGCGGTTGCCGCACGTCGCCCTCGTACACCATCACCGACCCGGCCGGGCCCAGCCGCCGGATGTTCTGGCGTTTCAGGGCCGGATCGTAGGCACTGTTGAAATTGTCGACAATACTCACCCGATACCCCTCACGCAGCAGTCGGCCCGCCAACGTTGATCCAATAAAACCGGCTCCTCCCGTAATCAGTACATTCATAACGCGCAAACAATGAGCGGTTTAACACACAAACCTATACACACTAAGGGGATAGTTTAGAACTCTGTATGCAATTTAATATGAACATTTAATAAAATTAGCTTTTTTTGTTATGCCAAACCAAAGTAGGTCGACTCAAACGATCACCGTAACAGCTAAAGAATCCCTCTTCAGGAGTGGAGTACGTGTACAAACGCAGTACGGTAGTCGGATGGGTTTGGCGTTTTGAGTGGATAGAAAGGTATGTGGGAGTATTTTCGACGGTGGCGTATGGGGAAACCCGACGATGGCCCTTTTCAGGAGCGCATGGCGGCTACATGGCCCGTAGATATGCACAATCACTTGCTTCCGGGCGTCGATGATGGGGTGAAAACCCTCGACGAAACCATGACGTGCCTCCGGCAATACGCGCAGTGGGGTATCCGGCGGGTGGTTTGTACCCCGCACATTAGCCAGGATTACCACCCCAACACGGTAGCCTTGTTGCGCGAGAAAGAAGCCCTGGTGCGGGCAGCCATTGCCGATGCGGAGTTGCCAATTACGTTTAGTGTGGCAGCCGAATACCTGCTCGATGAGAACTTTGACCATCAGCTCCGGACCGACTCGCTTATGACATTCGGAGAGGCTCAGTATGTGCTGATCGAAACCGGGTGGGCAGCCGCGCCCCGGCAACTCACCGACTGGATTTTTGCTATGCAGGTGAAAGGCTACACCCCCGTGTTGGCCCACCCGGAACGGTATCGCTATTACCAGACCGAGCCGTATTTGCTCAAGCAATTACGAGCCCAGGGGTGCCATATGCAGCTCAACCTCTTGTCGCTGACGGGGCGGTACGGCTCCCGAACCCAGCGGTTCGCGCAATTGCTTTTGCAGGAACACTGTGTTGACTTTCTGGGCAGTGATCTGCACCGAGAGGCTGATTTGGCCTGTTTGCCCGCCGTATTCACCTCAGCCGACTGGGACTTGCTTTCGAAACAACCTCTTGTGAATCAGAAGCTTTTGTAACGTGAGTTTATAAAGATTGGCAGTTCGATTCTGTGCTCTGCCCAAGACCTTCTAAGCCAGTTCCCACGTAATCATAACCCCAAACCGATACACTGAAACGTCGGCCACTCCAAAAATCTGGACCTTACCCTAACAACGATAAACCAGAAACCAAAAACGATAAATCACTCAATGTCCAGTTTTACAAACGGTTCGCCCATACGCGCTCAACAGCCCGAACGAGCGCCCGTAATTAGCCTCAACGTCTCCCTCGGCTCGTACGACCACATTCGGGAGTCGATTATCCGGGCCGCTCAACAGGGCGAGTCGCGGACGGTCTGCTTTGCCAACGTGCACATGACCATTGAAGGCCAACAAAAGAAAGAGTTTGCCGAACTGGTCAACGGGGCCGACTGGGTGTGTGCCGATGGCGTACCCCTGACCTGGGCTATCCGGCTGCAACGCCAGATTCGGCAGGATCGGGTGGCCGGTATCGATATGCTACCCGACCTGGTTCGGCGGGCAGCCGACGAGAGCCTGCCGGTCTTTTTCTACGGTTCCACGCCCGATGTACTGGCCAAAACGGTAGCCGTTTGCCAGGAACGGCACCCCAACCTGCAGATTGCCGGCGTTTTGTCGCCCCCGTTTCGGCCGCTCACCCCGGCCGAGGAAGAAGCGACCATTGACCAGATCAACGCGTCGGGTGCCCGGCTGGTGTTTGTAGCCCTCGGATGCCCCAAGCAGGAACGCTGGATGGCGCAAATGCGGGGTCGTATTGGGGCCGTGCTGCTCGGTATTGGCGGGGCGCTCCCCATTCTGGCCGGGGTGCAGTCGCGGTCGCCCCTTTGGATGCAGCAAAACGGGCTCGAATGGGCCTACCGGCTGGCTATGGAGCCCCGGCGGCTGTTTAAACGCTATGCCGTGACCAACTCGCTGTTTCTGTTGCACCTGGCCCGGCACTCGTTCCGACTCATGCTTAACCCGCAACGCTCATGAACGCACCTCATTCGTTAGCCCCGATTGTGTTGTTTGGCTATAAACGCCCCGCCGAAATTCAACAGACGCTCGACGCCCTGCGGGCTAATTATCTGGCTTCCCAGAGCGATTTGCATGTGTTTATCGATGGACCTAAAAAACCCGCCGATGAGCCTAAAGTAGCAGCCGTGCGGGCTATTGTCGACGCGGTTGATGGATTCCGAAACGTGTATCGGCACTATGCCTCCGAAAACCGAGGGTTAGCCACCTCGGTCATTACGGGCGTATCGGCCGTGATGGCGCAGTATGGCAAGGTTATCGTACTGGAAGACGACCTGCTTACTACGCCCAACTTCCTCGATTACATGAACAGCGCACTCACGCACTACGCGCATGAGCCGCAGCTGTTTTCTATTTCTGGCTATACCTTTCCGTTTACCAAACCCGCCCATTATCCGTTTGATGCGTACGTATTTCCCCGCACGAGTTCGTGGGGGTGGGCTACCTGGGCCGACCGGTGGGCCAAGGCCGACTGGTCAGTAGCCGATTATGATGAGTTTGTGGCCGACAAAACCCGTTACCGCCAATTTGCGTACTTCGGCAGCGACCGACCCAGGATGCTCCGGCGCTGGCGCACCAAAGAAATTGACTCGTGGGCCATCCGGTGGTGTTATGCACAAGCCAAACATCAGGGTGTAACCCTCTACCCGACCGTATCGAAAATTCGGAACATCGGTTTCAGCCTCGACTCAACCAACACATCAGGCTATAACCGGTACGAAACCATCCTGGACCCCGGCACCCGGCAAACGTTCACGTTTCCCGATTCGCTCGTTTGCTCCAGCCATTACGTGCGGGGTATGCGGCAGCGGTTTAGCCTGCCCACCCGCCTGACCAGCCGGGTTTTATCGGACCTGACCCGTATGCGCCGACATCTTTCATTTTGACCCTCCGTTTGCAAACTCTCGTAATGAAACGACTTTTCTTCGGTGGCCTCACGGCCATTGCCGCTCTGACTCCTGGCTTCGCGCAACAAATTCCGGACACCACCCAACGGGGGCAACGGGTGTTTGCCGAGGCCGGGGGGCTGGTGGCTTCGGGCTCGTCGACGCCCTTCTGGCTGCGCTCGCGCCAGTACGGAATTGTTCCGCTCAATGCACCAGCCGGTCTGGTACGGGTGGGCGCCGTCCGGTTTCTGGGCGACCCCGACAACCCCAAACAGGTACACCTGAAACTGGGCCTTGAAGCTGTAGGCACAGCCGCGCCCGGTGCCGCCCGGGTGTTGCTCCCCGAGGCTTACGCCAGCGCCCGGCTCGGTGCGTTTGAACTTTATGTCGGCAAACGGCGCGAGGTGTTTGGCCTGGGCGACACCCTGCTGACATCGGGTAGCTACGCCTGGTCGGGCAATGCAATGCCGATTCCGAAACTACAGATTGGCACGCGGGGGTTTGTGCCCGTGGGCTTCACCAAAGGGATTCTGGCGGTGTCGGCCCTGTACGCGCATGGCTGGTTTAGTAACACCGACTCGGTGCAGGGGTCATTTCTGCATCAGAAAGCCCTGTTTGGCCGAGTCAGCCTGTTTCGCAACCGGGTTCGGCTGTTTGGGGGCGTCACGCACCATGCGCAATGGGGTGGCCGGTCCGAAGCCGTGGGAAAACTCGCGCCCGGTGGTCGGCTCCCCAGCTCGCTCCGCGATTACTGGCGGGTCATCACCGTAGATCAGCCCCCGGCCAGCGACTCGGCCCAGTACAGCCAGTTTGACCTGCTCAACCGGGTAGGCAACCACCTCGGCTCTATCGACGTGGCCCTCGAACTGGCCGGTAGCCGGGCCAACTGGTATCTGTACTACCAGCACCCGTTCGAAGACAAATCGGGGGTAGCCATGCAAAATATGCCCGACGGGCTGTACGGCCTGCGGTGGCGCAACGCGGCTCCCGAGATCGGCACGGGGTTTCGGCTGCAGCAGGTTACGGCCGAACTCCTGACCACCATGAATCAGGGCGGATTTACCATCGACACTAAAAACCGGCAGTACGACGGAGCCGACGACTATTTCAATAATTATCAGTACCGCGACGGCTGGACCCATCAGCAGCGGGTACTGGGAACGCCATTTCTGACACGTTACCTCGACACCCGCCCCGACCTGCGCGATTTGCGCGGGGGGTTCGGTCGTATGATGATCAGCAACAACCGGGTACAGGTGCTGCACCTGGGGTTGCTGGGCGGCTGGCCTTCGGGTGTACAGGTACGGGCGCTAGTGTCGCACAGCCGCAACTTTGGTCGCCCTATCTGGCACGACCCCCGTACCCCGCGCACGCAACTATCGGGCATGGCCGAGGTACTGGTACCCGTGCGGTGGGGCACGCAGTCGCAGGTACGGCTCACCGTAGCCGCCGACGAAGGGCGTTGGCTCAGCAACAGTTTGGGGGCCATGCTCAGTTTTCGTACTCTTTTATCCCAACGTTGACGTATGCGGATTCTCTTTATTCATAATTACTACCAGCAACGCGGTGGCGAAGACGTCATTTTCGAACAGGAAGTGGATGCGCTGCGGCAGGCTGGCCTACCGGTCGAAACGGTTACGTTTACCAACGAAGGGTTCGATGGGTCATTGCTGGGCAATCTGAGCGGAGCTATCCGGTCGCTGCACCATAGTGGATCGGCCCGGCGGGTTAACGAAGCGCTCGACCGGTTCAAACCCGATGTGGTGCACATTCACAACCTGTTTTACACGGCCTCGCCGGGGGTAATTGATACCATCAAGAAACGGGGCATTCCGATTGTGATGACCCTGCATAACTACCGCCTGGTGTGCGTGGGGGGGATGCTGATGCGGCCCACCGAGGTGCCCTGCGAACGCTGCCTCACCCAAACGCTTCCGCTCGATGGAATCCGGTTTGGGTGCTTCCGCGACTCGAAGGTGCAGTCGGCCCAACTCACGGCCATCACGGGCCTGCATAAGCTCATGGGCACCTGGCAACGTATCGACCGGTTTATCAACCTCACCGAGTTTGGCCGGAAAAAGATACTCCAGTCGTCGCTAAAACTCAGACCGGAGCAGGTAGTCGTCAAACCCAATTTTGTGCCCGATCTGGGGTACTCCGGCCCCGAACACCGGGAGGATTTTTTCCTGTACGTAGGCCGACTATCCCCCGAGAAAGGGATTCAGACCCTGATCGACGCAGCCCGACTGGGCACTCACCCCATCCGGATTGTGGGCGATGGTCCCCTCCGGCCCCTGGTTGAGCAGGCAGCCGCCGAACTCCCGCATCTGCAATATATTGGCAAGCTACCCCGCGAAGAAGCCGCCGAACAACTGAAACGTTGCCGGGCGTTTGTGATTACGTCTATCTGTTACGAAGGCCTCCCGACTACCATGCTCGAAGCCTTTGCCACCGGAACGCCCATTGTTACCTCGGATGTCGAGAATCTGCTTACGATTATCCGGCACGGTAAACTCGGCACGGCTTTCAAGGCTGGTGACGCTCAATCGCTGCACGAGGCCCTGACACAGACGCGCCAACAACCGCTGACAACCGCCCAGACCGAGTTGCTCTACCACGAATTTCAGGAGCGGTACGCAGCCGACCGCGTACTCGACCAGGTCTTGTCGATTTATGAATCGGTGGTCAAGGAGAATACGTTCGCCCAACGGCCGGCATAGTGTCCAGCTAAAGGCTATCCAATACGCGTAGCTAGCCTCATCATTTACCCCCTAATGTGCTATTCATGCATGTTAGGGGGTTTTGTTTTTATCCATGTTCTTCTGTTTGTAAATCCTGTCCCGCGTCGCTCAGAAGTATAGTCACACGAATAGTAGCCCCAAAAAGTACAATTATTAAAAGCAGATTAACAAGAATGATTATAGGAAAAATACAACCAATACCTCTATGTTAATAGGCAAAAATTCCAAATTTTATTCTTATAAATTATTATAATATAATATATAATTATGTTTTTAATGCCCTATTAAGGCCACAGTCAAAATAATAAACTTATTATCATTTATAATAAACAATCATTCGAGATTAAAAATCATTTAATAGTGCAATTTTTAACTGTTCACCCAAACCAGTTTTGTTCAATATCCTGCCAAAAAACCGGCGGATTCTGCAACTCATCGAATTAGCCCCCTCCTCCCCTCATTTAGAGGCCAATTTTGATCAGCCAACGCGCTAAAACGATCAAAAACATGGCCCTCTCTACAGCTAACACCCTTACTCAAGTTCGTCTGACCAGCTCAATGGTCCGCTCAGCGGTACTGGCGATTACGGTACTGATGAGTGGTTTGCTGACGAGCTGCAACCCTACCGCCGACGAAGTGGCTCCGCAAGCCGTAGCTACCCCGGTGGTTGAGACTACCGCAGCACGGGTAAGTGTTCAGATCGACGCGAATGCAGTTGACGTGCGGACGTTCGGCGCAAAGGGCGATGGTCAAACCGACGACACCGAGGCTATCCGGAAGGCCCTGAAAGCCAGTACAGGCAAGCAACTGCTGTTTGGTGCCGGTACGTACAAGCTGTCGCAGGTAATCAAACTGGAGGAGTCGAATGTGGAGCTGGTAGGCGTTGGCGACGCTAAACTCGTAACGGGTGTACGCACCATTTTTGATCTGGGCTCGGTAACGAACGTTTCGTTTGCCAACCTGACGTTTGAAAGCAGCAGCCGCGATGGTAGCACGTACTACTTTGGACTGGTATCGGGCAACCGCAAAGCTATCAAAGGGTTGTCGTTTACGGGGTGTACGTTTACGGCCCCTTACGGTGCTACCTCGGGCATCAAGCTCGTGACCGACGCCGTAGGAGCCTCCGTGAGCGACCTTCGGGTAAACAACTGCACGTTTACCAATCTGGGCAACATGGGTATCGAGATTCAGAACCACCTGACCGACGGCGTGGTTCGGTTCAGCAACATTGAGGTTCGGAACTCGGTATTTCGGAACCTGGGCCTGAACGAAAACAGCGCGTACCACCACGGCATGGCGGTTAGCCTGTCGGGCAAAGGTGGCGAGATTGTCATTGCCAATAACACCATCAGCAATCCGTACGATTTGGGCATTGAGCTGGCCGGAGCCGTTAAAAACGCACAGATTCTGCAAAACGTGTTTACGGCTCTGAACCGCACCAACGTGGAAGGGAATCGCCCAACGGCCATCATCGCCATCTCATCACTGAAAGGTGATTTTCACGAAAACGTGACCATCAGCGGCAATCAGAACACGGGCGCCAACGACAATGCCTACCTGTTTCTGGGTAACATGCTCCGCTCAACCATCGAAAACAACACGTTCAATACGAGCCTGTTTGTACAAATCCGCAACGTATCGGACAGCCGTTTCCACAACAACCGGATCACGAGCCGGGGCGCCTGCGCCGTTAGCATTGAGTCGACGAGCTTCGACTGCCAGAACAATAGCTTCACCAACAGTACCATTAGCTGTGAGCAAAGCAAATCGGCAGCGGCCATTGTGAAATTCACGGGTGCCAAAACCAGCCGCAACGTAATCAGCAACAGTCAGTTGCACCGCAAAGGCACGTCAACCAAGTTTATGCACGAAAGCGACTCAGCTACGGGTAACGCCCTGAAAGACTGCACGCTGGCCAACAAGTAATCAGAATAAAACCCTACCCAAACGCAACGGGGGCCGATTCGAAAGAGTCGGCCCCCGCTGTCTTTTAGGGGTTAAGGTTTACGCGGATTATCGTTTGGGGCCTCGGGCTGGTTCGGCGCGGGCTATCGTGAAGTCGCTGAACAGGACGGTGTACTCGCTTAGAGCCCGGCTTTGAGCGTACGGGATTTGTACCGGCGCAGGGTGTAGCCGGTAAACATGCGGGCTACATCGAGCAGAAAGTAAAGCAAATGGGTTGGTGAGTGCCGGAGGGCAAAATAGAACCGGGGCTTGAGGTAGGTAGACGACCGCATGGAGAACATCCCCCGGACAAACTGCCCCAACGATAGCGTTCCTTTCACATCGAGGCCAGTAGCGTGTACGTGCTCGCGCACAACGGCCAAAACCGATACCATAAGCGGGAAACCGGCCTTGTGCGCACGAACGCTAAACTCAATATCCGCCATGTAGTGCGTAAACCGGCGCGAATCGAACAGGCCAATCTCGTGCAACACCCGAAACGGAATCAGTACACCCCGACCCGGCAAACTATCTGAACGCAGGGCCGTTGGGCCGCTTTTCAGGCGGCTGTACTGATTCTGATACTGCTGACTGGCCAGATCGACCTCACCCGTCCAGCGCAGGTTTACACGGGTACCAGCGTATTCGAGCCGGGCCGGGTTGGCCGAATCCACACTTACTGAACCAACCAGACAGGGGCCGTGCTCGCGGTACGTAGCCAGCAGCTGCGCCACGTAATCGGGACCCACCTCGGTATCGTCGTTGAGGGTCAGGATAAAGTTTTCTTCGTTGGCGGGAGCCTTATGAAACGCGTACCGGATACCTACATTGGTGGCTTCGGTCCACCAAAGGTTACCATCGCCTTTGAGCAGCACGGCTTCGGGAAACTCGGTCTGCACCATGGCGTCGGTACCATCGGTAGAGCCATCGTCTACAATAATTGTCTGCACCGACGGGTACGTTTGCCCGCGCAGGCATTGCAGGCAGGTACGGGTGTACTGTTTGCGGTTATGAACGGGAATAACGACGTAAATCATGACGAACAAGATAAGGTACGGCAGGCTGAGGGCTCTTTCGGCCCAAAATCAGATTGAAAACAGACAACAGGGCATACAGATAAGCCAGTACGGTGAGGCACCCGCCCCAAACGGATAGCTGCCCGAACACGGTCAGGAGCGTAAGGCCGTACACGGTAGCCAGCATCACCAGATGGCTAAACCGACCCGCTCTGAGCAGGGCATTGCCCAAGGCACTGATCCCGTACCCGATGAGAACCATCAGCAACAGACCGGCAAAATCATAGGCGAAATACACTTCCGAAATCAGGCCCGTTCGGATACCGAGCGCATTGTTATCGTCGAAGAGTTTCATCCAGGCGGTGGCACTATCCTGGCTAATCAGCTCGGTCTTGTCGAAACCCGCCAACCGAATCAGCGACGAATTAAGCATTTGACCGAGGGTACTCGTGAGCAGGTCATAGTTGGCAATATCGCCCGGCCCGAAGCTATTGACGGTTCGGATGTACTCCCGAAACTCGACGCCCACGGGTAAACCCTGACTCGAATATTTACCCACGTCGCTGTTACCGAGCCGGACACTTTGAAGACCACTATACATGACAAGCGCAAACAAACCCGCCACAATCATGCCTTTGTTGATCCGAAAGCTGCGGGTTGTCATCTGCTCGTAGACCATGATGGCCAGGATTGTCAGCAGGAGAAAGAGCCGCTTGCTATCGAACGACATAATCAGGACTACCACCAGCAATATCAATCCCCAGAGAACCTTGGCCATCAGAGCCCGGCTCATGCGTAGTTTGCGGTACACCACCAGCGCACTGACACAGTTGTAGAGGCCATAGCCATAAATGTAGCCGTACTGAATCTCGTACATGCTGTCGGTAATGTCTTTACCAGCCAGAAGCGGAATAAAACCAATGTTGCTGTAGATAATGGCAATCCAGATAAACGGATACGCCACAAAGCCGTACTCCAGATACCCCAGGTCGTACGACACCGAGGTGTGCATAGCTTTATGAATGGCTCCGTGAATTCGCTGCGGGTTGCTTTGTTCGTACAGCAGCATCCCGGCCGACAGAGCCGCCAGAAAGAGGGCGTAGATAAGGCAACCCTCAGCCTGCGCGATATAATACGGGTTGTGTTCGTAGTACGAGAGAATGAACGTTTCGCCAACCAGCAACCACGCTACCCAAACCGACAGGAAGAAGCGGGTAAAGAAATTACGGAGGGTAAAAATGGCAATAATGGGTAGTAAGAGGGGCAAATGACTCTCTACCGATGGGTACAGGTACGATTCGCCAAACCCGAAGTAAAGTTCGAGAGCGTACGGGAAAGCCAGTACCCCCGCGTACATGAGCAATATGTAAGGTAGATTCTTCATTGGTCGACGGCTTTGATAAACTTGGCCGGGTTACCAGCCCAGATTTCGTAGGGGGGAACATTGCGCGACACCACCGACCCGGCCCCGATCACGGCCCCCCGGCCAATGGTCACGCCTTTCAGAATAGTCGAGTGGGCGCCAATAAACACATCGTCTTCGATGCGTACCGGCTTTTTGGCGGCCTGTTCGGCGTGGGAGCCCCGGCGTCGGCCCTCGGCCGTAATCGGGTGAAAATCGGTATCGTAAATGGCGGTGTTGCCCCCGATCAGTACATGATTGCCAATACTGATGCCGCAGTGGCAGATCAGGGCCGTTCCACTCATACCTACGTGGTTACCAATGGTAATTATCCCGCCGTAGTTGGCCACAAACATGCACCGCTGTTGCCGCCCTATCCGGTTGTAATTCAGCCCGTTGTTGAGCGACACATTATCACCCATACGCATAGACGCCGGGTGCCGAATGTCGACAATGGATACGCCGTTGCTGCGAAAATTGGCTCCGTATTCCACCATATTGGCCCGGAGTAGCAGCTTACTTAGCCCCTGACCGATAGCGCCCCGCACGAGCCGGTATCCGTACCGCACGAGCCGATAGAGGCTATTCAGTAGGGTAGGCTTTTTCATAGCGTTGCCAGTGATTTTTGGTATTCGTACCGGCAACACAGGGTCAGTAAGAGGCACCAGACCGTGCTCACCCACACCACACCCGACAACCCTAATCCCAGCACCTCGATAAACAGGTAGTTGAGCGGGAAAAAGAGAACACAACCAACCGCTGAGACAATCGTAGCCAACCGTAACCGACCCACCGCGTTGGTGTAGTAGTTGTAGTTACTCAGGAGCACATACGCGCCCGAATACACCGTGAAGGCAAACGCCAGCTCAAACGGAATAGTCACCGTATTGCCCAGCCAGATCCGGCACGCGATATTGCTCATCAGGAGCATACCAGCCGCCACTAGTACCGTAGCCACACAGAACTTGTGTAGCCGACTCATAGTACCCGTAATCCAGCGATGGTCACGCTTCAGAAACGCTTCGGCAAAGGCCGACCAGTAGGGCGCAATCACGATGCCGTAGATGGTCGGAATAAGGCTGTAATACTTGGCCGTAACGGCATAGGTAGTCACTTCGGTAGCCGAAAAGTACCGGGCCACCACCAGGCTACCCGACGTAAACATGAGCGTACTCACGAGCTGCAACACAAAAAAGCTACCGCTACGGCTCAGCACCGAGCCAATACGTACACTTGCCCAATGCCCTATGTTGGGCACAAGCCGGGCGTACGTCGTCCGAAACCCATACGCCAGAAAGCCGCCGTACACCACAATAGGCATGAAGCTCTGAATGGCCGAGAATACAAGTAGTGAGTTAACCTGAAAGTAGGCCAGCAGCAGAATCGCGACAAAGCTGATGAGGTTACAGGTCAGCAAACTCACCGATGTCAGGTACACTTTATGGTCAGCGAGCAGCACCCCGTTGTACAGCTTCATCATCATCTGCAACACGTGCCCTACCAGCACCACCCCAAACGCCTGCTGCACACCCGGTTCGTTGATCGAAAGCAGGCTAAGCAACGGGCTGAGCCAACCCATCAGATACGCCACACCAGCCACGCCAACCAATGCCAGCGCAATGAGGGCGGCCGTAGCCACCGCCGAGGCCACCACCTGCCCGGCCCGGTCGGTATCGTCGGCCACAAAACAGGCAATCAGTTCATTGCGCAGGTAATTGATAACCGCCGTTTCGACAATGGCCAACCAGTTGACCATCGAAAACAACACCATCCAGATTCCGAACTCATGCCGCGAGAGCGTCTGAATAGCCAGCGGAATAAACAGAAACGTAACGGCTATACTCAGAAACCGAACCCCAAACGAAACCACAATGCTCCGGTTGATTTTCGATTCGAGTGCCGCACCGGAGGGTGCGGCACTGGAGGGTGCCGCACCGTCTACCACATTGGCAGGTCGTTGCAGGCGAAACCGAAGCGCATGAATTACGGCGAACATGAAAAGCTTTCGTGTTTTTCGGAACGGCAATCAATGCCTTTCCGGGTTATATCGCAGTCTGATACCTGCGTGTTTTACTTGATCGTAGCGGACGACCACCCCCTAACCCCCTCCTTGAACTAAGGAGGGGGAATTGTACACCACCAACTTGACATATTGAAGGTCACCTGTAGGTAAACTGTCTGTCTGTTTCCCCTCCTGTTTTTCAAGAGGGGGTTAGGGGGTGGTCACTCTCGGCCGGTGGTCCCTCCCCTACCAGGCATTAACATTACCCTTCACCATCGCCTTCACTGTAGCGAGGCATAACTTGACATCGAGCCCCAGCGACTCCCGCCGAACGTACAGCAGATCATAATCAACTCGGTGTTTCATATTGATCAGTTCGCGGGTTTCGCCCCGTGCCCCGCGCACCTGCGCCAGGCCCGTAATACCCGGCCGCACCAGATACCGCTTATGATAGCTCGGAATCCGGGTCCAGTACATTTCGTCGTGCTGAATGGCATGCGGCCGGGGCCCTACAATGCTCATATCGCCCCACAGTACATTCAGAAACTGCGGCATTTCATCCAAGTTAGTCCGACGCAAAAACCGGCCAATGGGCGTCACGCGGGAGTCATGCTGTCGGCACTGGGCAAAGTTCCCTTTAGGGTTGTAATACATCGTCCGAAACTTGAGGCACCGAAATACCTGCCCCCGCCTACCCGACCGCACCTGCCTGAACAAACCCGGACCCGGTGAGGTAATCCGGATGATCAGGCATACAATGGGCAGCAGCCACGAAAGCACAAAGAGCGTAACAAGCGAAGCAACCGTAATATCAAACAATCGCTTACCGTATTGCGAATACCAGGATGATTGTAAACCGGTAGCTACCGCATCAACATCACGACGAACGTCGTGAACCTTAGTATAAGTTGAATCGATGGAAAGCATGGGAACAAAACGAAATAATTGGCAGTATAACCCGGAATAAAAAAGAAGTTGGCGCTACGCTCGTTTGCCGGTTCGCGCCGGTTTTTTCTCGTCGTAGTATCCCCCGTAGCCGTAGCTGTTGTAATACGCTTCACCATCACCCACGGCATTCAGAATCACATTGAGTTTCTGGAACCGCTGCTCCCGATACCACGTATCCAGTTGTTTCAGGTACAGTTTGGGCGTTAGGTCGTGGCGCACCACGTACAGGGTAGCGTCGGCCAATGGGGCAATCAGTTGGGCATCAGTCACCAGACCAATCGGCGGTGAGTCAATCAATACATAATCAAAATGCTCTTTGAGGGCATTAATCAGTTCGGTCAGCTTCGGAGTGCTGAGCAGTTCGGCAGGGTTGGGCGGAATTGGCCCGCTGGTGATGATAAAGTAGTTATCGTGCCCCGGAACCTGCCGCAGAATCTCTTCCACAGTTGCATCACCAATAAGGTAATTGCTGATACCCGACCCGTGGGCAATACCCAGATTTTTGTGCAGCTTGGGTTTCCGAAGGTCCATTTCCAGTACCACCGTCCGGCGGCCAGTCAGGGCCAGGCTGGCACCCAGGTTGAGCGAGATAAACGACTTTCCTTCACCACTGATGCTCGACGTGAACAACAGAACCTGACTACGCTCTGCATCGGTCCGCAAAAACTGGAGATTGGTTCGCAGCGTCCGGATTTGTTCGGCCAAAACCGACTGGCTCCGGCTCCGAATCACCATAGCCTCCCCATTTTTGTTCTTGACCAACTCGCCCAGAATCGGGGCCTGCGTCTGATCTTCCACATCGGCCCGGCGCAATACCCGGTTGTTGAGTGCATCGCGGCCCGCAATCACCCCAATGGGCAGCAGCAAACCCAGCAAACCAAACACCAGGAAGAAAAACCGCCGAACCGGCTTAATGGGCAGGTTACCCGCGCGGGCAGCATCAATCGTGCGGCTATCCGAAATAGTCGAGGCAAACGAAACGGCTGTTTCTTCACGCTTCTGAAGCAGGTAGGTGTACAGCCCGTTCTTGATCGACTGCTGCCGGGTAATATCCAGCAACGACCGCTCCTTGGCCGGAATCGTCCGAATCATGCTTTCCATGCGACCATTGTTGGCCATCAGCTGCTGTTGCGTACTCGCCAGCTGCTTCTTCATGGTTTCTACATTCTCCGTAATGTTGGTACGGGTTTCTTTGATCTGCCCGTCGAGGGTTTGTACAATCGGGTTCAGCTCCGAGGTAGTCCGCACGGCCTGCTCCCGCTTCAGTTCCAGCTCCGACAGCCGGTTTACCATCCCCAGCAATACCGGGTCGGCCAGGCCGAGGGTAGCCGGGGCCAACCCCTGACTGCTCGACTGACTCTTCAGATACCGGTCCAGGTCGTTGAGGGCGCTCATCTGAATCTTTACCTGATTCATCTGTACGTCGTTCTGCTGCACTGTGGCCAGAAAATTCTGCGCCTGCGCCCCCAGATCGGTAATTCCCTGGTTCGATTTGTAGCGCTCTACGTCTTTCTCCACCGATGCCAGTTCGCTCGAAATCAGGGCCAGCCGCTCTTCAATAAAGCGCAGGGTGTTAGCCGCCATCTTGTTTTTGTCGGCAATGGCCGCCTGATTGTATTCTTCGATCAACTCATTCAGCATGGCCTCACCCCGGTGCGGCACAGCATCTTCGAGGGTCAGCATAATCACACTCGATGCCTTTGAGGTTGGCTCGGCCTTGAGCTTCTTCAAAAAGTCGGTAACGGCTTCGGTTTGCGTCACCACCTGCACCCGAACCGGTTCCGTATTAACCCCCACGGGCTTCCGGTTGAACACCCGCAAACGACCGTAAGGCGTCTGCACACTTTCGTTGAGGGGGTACACCTTCCCGTTGATGTCGACCGTCTGATCCGACAAAAAGGCAAAATTCAGTTCGCTTTCGTACAACTGGGGTGTTGGCTTCTCCACAATCAGCCGAAACGGAGCCTCGTACACTTCGCGGTACCCAAACCGGGTTGGTTTATAATACCGGGTAGTCAGTTGGAGCCGCGACACAATCTTGTCCATCAGTGTGTACGACTTCAAAATCTCGATCTCATTATCGACCACCTTCTTGGGCGTGAAGATTTCGAGTTCTTTCAGCACACTGCTCTGATCAAGGCCTTTCTTTTCGTCCTTAATCAGCAAACTGGCCTGCACTTTATACACCGGTTGCTGATACAACAGGTACACGTAGGCAGCCGCCAGCGCGATAGCCATACTCGCTACAAACCAGGGCCAGTTACGCGCATATCGCATAAGTACCGCCCGTAAGTTTTTCGATTCGCCCTCGACCATCTGGTACGGGACGTAAGAATAAGTTGAGTCGTTGTTCATAGTACTTCTTGAGTTTACCAGCGTGAAGCAATTATGGCCAGAAAGGATAGGGCACTCAGTACAATAGGGGTGATCTGATACACCCGGTCGACACTAGCGACCCGCGCCTTAACGGGTTCTACATACACCACGTCGTTGGGGTGCAGGTAGTAGTAAGGCGACTGAAATACATCGCGCCGGGTCAGGTCGAGCCGCACGGAGGTACGCTTTCCGTTTTCTTCACGGATCACAAGCACATTATCGCGCCGACCGTACACGGTCAGGTCGCCCGCCAGCCCCAGGGCTTCGGGCAATGAAATTTGTTCGTTCGAAATATTGAAGAGCGACGGTCGGGCCACCTCGCCCAGTACCGTAATTCGGAAGTTCAGATTCCGCAGGCTCACCGTTGGCTCTTTGAGATAATCTTTCAGCCGGGTCTGAATCTGACTGGCAGCCTGTACATTGGTCAGGCCCGCTACCGCAACCTTGCCAATCAGGGGCAGGGTAATGGTATTGTCAGGGGCTACCAGATAGCCGTTGTAAGCGGGCAGGGGCGTTGTTGAGTTCAACGTCGACGGGGCGGCTGTAAGCGGCTGTGCCGGGTGCGGATTGAAAAAAGCCGAGGCTTCGGGGTTGAGGCTACTCACCTGTACCGACAGCAGATCACCCGGCCGAATGGTTGCCGAGAAAGGGGCCAAACGGATAGAATCGGGCGTACTCGATATGTCCTGAAAATAGACCAACTGTTTAGGACTCACGCAACCCGACAGCCAGACTAGTAAGAAAAGTCCAGTGATAAATACTCGCTTGCTCACCTCAACAGAAAAACTTGACATATGAATATTAATTATATTAAAAAACAAATTTTATCCCTGCATTTTGGTCAAAACCCCTCAGAATTTTCTTCCAGACAGTCAAAGATAAGGCCCGAACAGGATATATCTAAATTATGACTTTATGTTCATGTAAATTTTTTTCAAAAAAACATTACCTACACAAACCCCATTTACCTACTTAGTCCAGCTAAATAGTGAACAGAATATTACTTACACTCGGAAGTGGGTGGTTATCAGAGCGAATACCCCAAAACGAGCTGAATATTCTTTGTATCGTCGCCATAAGCCTTTACAGCTACTCCTCCCGTCAGGCCCGATCGGCTTTTGGCCAGCAGGCTATATTTCTGATACGTTGTCGGATTATACGTAGGGGGCCGGACAATATTCCAGCCCATATGCGCGGTCAGACCGAAAGGGCCCATCCAACATTCGTAGCCCGCCAGCATGGTTACCTGTCGATGCGCCTGATACCCCCCGTGCCACCGCCGAAGCTGTTCCCGAAAACTCCGGTCGTCGAGCACCTCTACCCCACCCGACAGATAATGGCTTCGCCAAACGGCATACCCGCCCACCAGATTAAGCCCCCAGATGGGGTAGCCACGCTCCGGGCGGTCGGTGGTGGCCGGCAAAACCCGCGTTGACCCCAGCATCACCATCCGGGTGAGCCACCGTTTACCCAGCATACCCGAAGGGCACTTAGGCCGTTTGGCCAACTGCGCGCCCGACGCTCCGGTAAAATAGGTCATACCAACCGTAAGAGCGGGCGTGTTGAGTCCCTGATTGGGTAACCGAACACCCGCATTTGACAGATGCTTACCTTCCAGCCCAACCAGAACCCGCCAGCCGGGGGCTACTACGTACCGGGCCAGCAAACCCGCACCAATCAGGCCGTTCATGGCTGTACCAATAGCCCGGTTGGTCGGGTTGGTTTCGGCATCGTACTGTCGACTCACGTACGAAACACCCGCCAGAATCCGGCCAGATACCGCCAAACGACCCCAACTGAGCAGTTGTGGCTCGTAAAACAAGGCAGCCCCGAGCGAATGCCCCAGTACAACTGGGTTCCGAAACGAATACGCCTGTACCAACACCCCGGCGCGGGCAAGCGGCCCACACGGTACGCCGTTATTCTGCCGAACCAGCAGTCGGTTAAACGAAGCCTCAACGCCTACCGCAGCCTGCTCACTGTTAGGCACAAACCGGGCCGGGCTACCCAGGCCGATCTGTGTGCTGAGGCCAAATTCCCGCTCGTCGGGTACAAGCCGAACCTGCGCCCGCACATTGGTGCAGACAACCGCCAGCAGGCTCCCGAGCGGCAAGGCGGCCAGCGCAAATCGGCGTTTCAGGGGGTGTCTACGGCGTGGAATCATCGTCTCTAAACTGGATAACGTAGGCAGAATGCCGATCAAACAGGGTTATTGGCCGTACAATCCGGTATGGCTCGCCCACCAGATTGGCCGAATCAGCGATGTAGTACGCCCCCCGTATTTTCTGGGTACTGCGCCGGAGCACATCGCCCCGCAAGGCTTCAATATGGAATGTGTTGAGGTCGGCCCCGCCATCAAACACAATCGTGTTACGGTATGCATACAGCGGACTGCCCAAGGTGGGCCGTACGGCCTCCTCAGTCTTCTGCTTGTAGAGAGCCCGCTTGGCAGCCCGGCCGGGTAGTACCAGCCAATTGAACCCCAACCGAATGACGAGCATGACAGCCACGAGCCAGACTAACCGGTTGGCCGGTTGCCGGACCATCTGTAAGACCAGCAAGGCCAGCCCCAGCGATATACAGGCCGTTTTCCAGACCATACCGGGTAGTTGTTGGGTAGCCGGTACAAACAACGTGGCCCAGCACCCGACCGCCAGAATACCGGTAGCGACCAACCATATCCGCTCCACCCAGAACCGGTATGGCTCGGTGGGGGTACTGTGGTTGACGTACAGATAAGCCAGAACGGTAAGCAATAACGGCATGAGACCGATTAGATAGCGACCGTAGGTTTGGGGCGAGGTCCAGTACACCAGCACGGTAAGCCCAAACGTCAACGCATTGAACGCAATAAAGGGCTGCTGCTGAACCTGAGCGCGGGTTCCGGGCCGGAACAACAGGGCCACCAAAAGCAGGTAGGGCGCAAAATGGTACAAGACCTCCACCGGAAATGTAAACAAGTGCAGCACGGTTGGCCCAATCCCGAAATGAGCAACCGTCCGTTTGGCGCTCTCATTGAACAGTACGCCAGCCACCTCGGCCAATGGAATCGAATTGCGACTGAAGTAGGCCACATAATACGTCGTCAGCAATCCAACAAACAGCAACACTCCCGCCAGATGCGCCGGATGCAGCAACCGTTTCCATTGCCGGGTGTATCCCAGCCACCCCACCAGTGTCAGCACCTCAAACGCAATTGACGGTAAGCCTTTGAGCATAAACCCAACCGCTGTTAGGGTATAGCTGCTCAGGTACATGAGGGTGTATTTTTGCCGTTGCTCGAAGTGAAATACCAGTAGCATGGTCGTGTACGTAACCCACGAGTAGGTAATCTCGATTAAGCCAAACAACGAATCGTACAGCAACACCCGGCCGGTGGTGAGCGTCATGAGAGCAGCCAGAAACGCAACCGTGGGCGATGTGTACCGGCGCACAAACGCGTAGATCGTCAGCCCAAACAGGAGCAACGAAACAAGCATTGGGAAACGCAGAGCAAACGACGAATACGAACCAAACAGGGCATACGAGCCCAGAATAATCCAGTTGTAAAGAGGTGGTTTGTTGAAATACCGCTCGCCGTTGAGGGTTGGCGTGAGGTAATCGCCCGACAGTTTCATTTCAAGGGCAACCAGCGCCCGGCGCGATTCATCGCCCGGGTCAAGGGGCATTAGCCCCAGATGCGTCGTCAGCACAACCAGCAAGCCTACAACCAGGGGTATAGCCAGTTGATCAGGAAGAATAGGTTTGCTTAGTAACGGTGTCTGCATGGGCAAAGAGTCCATCAAAGTAGTAGACTACTTTGCCCCAAAGTTGGAGAGCACAATTATTTTATCAAAAATTTATTTGTCAATTCTTTCATATATAATCTAATCTTAACGTGAGGCAGCTGGTTGAGGCCGCCCGGCGGACATCGCTGCCCAAGCCCATAGAAAACAAAAAGAGGTGTCATCTTTCCACATAAGATGACACCTCTCAATACGTTAGCAACACTCCTTATTCGGCCAGATTGAAGCGAACCTGTACCCCACCGGCCGTAGTTGCCCGACGGTACGAGTTGAGTACGAGCGGATCATTGAACGTACGGTCGAAGTAGAAGTTGAGGTTCAACCGGCGGCTCACAACATAATTGATCGTGGGGCGTATCTGGAAGTTATAGTTGCCCGACGTGACAATCTGCTCGGCATCGAGCTTGCGCTGAATAGCCCGCGTGTCGCGCAGGGTGAACTGAAACTGGAACGTCATATCGTTTTTCAACCGCCGACGCTGCCCGTTAACCATAAAGGGCAACCGGAAATTGTTTTTGGTGTACCCTACCGTTGCCGTGATGTCTTTGTTGGTCAGGTCGGCCACCTGCGCGTTGGAAAGGTTGAGTGCTACATCGCGGCTTTGGTTATACTCAAACCGGCCCGACCAGCGGTTTTTGGTCTGGAACTGAACGCCCAGCAAGGGTGCAAACCGCTCGGTCATCTGGATCGTGCTCATGACAAAAACCGGAATGTACAGACCTTCGAGCGTGGCCCGGCTGGCCAACGGGTAATCCATCACAGCCAGATTGACCAGCATAGCCGAGTAGTCGAGTGCCGACACAAAGTTGCCTACGCTGTAGTTCGACGTGTAGCTGTGGGCCAGCGTAAACGAGTTGAACCGTTTGCGGAACATCGGCAGGCTACTCAGACCCGTGTAGTCGATACGCCAGTTGGGTAGGGGGAAATTGTAGAACGGCGACAGGCTCGTTTTCTTCACACTCTGCCCACTGTAGGCGGCAAAAAACGCCGGAATCAGAACATCCTGCGAGTTGAGCGTATAGCTGCCCGGTCGGCCCGGCTCGGTGGGGTTTACCTGCTGCAACCGCGCCAGAATCTCTTTCCGGTTGTCTTCGAACCGCTTGAACAGGGTCGAAGCATTATTATTTACCCGCGAACTAAAGCCCAGGTCGTTGAAGGCTGTTCGGAACGACCAGAACGACATGCTGAACTGACCGTTGCGCACCGGGCTTTGGCTCTCGAAGTTGCCACCTACGGTTGAGGGCCGGTAAAACTCCTGATACGAGTCGGCGCGGGTGAGCCGCATCTGTACGTTCATCCGGAAATCCTTGAAGGGCTCCAGGTTAGTAGTTGCCGTGAAGTTTTTGGCGATGCTCTGCTGGAACGCCGTGTTGAGCACGGTGCTGTTGGTGAGCCAGCCACGCTCGGCCGCCTTGATCTGAATCTGCCGGTCTTGTGCCCCCAACACAAACGGCAGACCGGGCGCGCCCTCACGGTCGAGCCCGAAGAACCGGGGTGTCCGCAAGAAACCAGGCAAAATGGTCGATTCCTGAATGGTATAGTTGAAGTTGATGCCGCGCACGGTTAGCAACACCCGCGTAGCCGACTTGAGCAAGCGGTTTTCGTTACGCACAATTTCTTCAATATCACCGGGGCTGCGGGCAAAGTTTTTCCGCACCGGCGAGGGCGTATTGGCCCAGCGTAACGCTCTGATCTTGTTGTAAAGCAGCACTAGATCGATACGGCCCGTGATACCCCGCTCGCGGTTGTTGCGCAATACGTTACCAAACGAAGCCCCGGTAGAGTCGGTTAGGCCAAAGGCGTTGGCCTGAAACTGGTAGCCCATGCCGTAGTTGACATCGGCCGCAATCCAGTCGGTGAGCGGGAGTTTATCGAGCGGAAGTCGGTACGTAAAGCGCAGATCCTGCTGGTAGTTTTTGATGCGTCCCAATTTCTGCACACTCTGCCAGATGGAGTCGCGTTTCCATTGGCGGTCAATGTCGCCCGCCGGTTCGTCGATAATGGCGTTGGCCTGCGACTTATAGGTGAGCAACAGGTTTTTCGTCAGGTTCCAGGTAATATCGTAGTACCGGTTGAACAGGAAGTATTTTTCGAACAACGGAGCCACGCCAAGGGTGGTCAGGCCCGTTCCGCCACTGCCCGCAGCCGTAGGGTCGGCGTTACGAAGCTGGGTTTTAATGAAGCTCCGGTCCATATCCGTCCGTATCGATACCACGGAGGGTACCAGGCTCAGATTGAAATCTTTCAGCCAGAACAGGTACTTGCGCTCCAGACTTTTTACGTTCTTGAACGGCTCAAGTATACGGGGTTGCGGACTGTACGTGTACGTAATGCCCCCCCGATACTGCCGTTGCAGGTACTGATCGGTTAGGATGTTGGTGCGTTCAATGTCGTTGAAGGCATACGAGAACCCGAAGTTTTCGACATCGTAGAAATGATTCTTCGCGTTGGGGTTGGTTTTCACCTTCCGCACGTTGGAGAGGTTAATCCCCCGGCGCATGGTGCGGTCCTCGACCATCCGGCGGTACGACGACCGGGCCGAGCCATCGGGGAAGGCCAGTAACGACTGTTCGAGCTTCACATCGGGGTCGAGCGGGTCAAACTGCGGGGCAATCCGGCGGGAATCGACGTTGAAATACATCGGAATGCGCAGGCCCCACTTTTCGGGAAAGAGCTTATCAATCGACACTGCCGACGACACCCCGTACTCCACCGTGAGGTCACGCGTACGCTCGCCCACTTTGGTTTGTACCCCGCCAAATCCGAAGGTTGTAAACTTACCTGAAGCCGTCACGTTGGCGAAATCAGCCAGTTTGACGTTCATAGCCACCACCCCAGCCTTACCGGCCGTTTGGTCGTAGCCGTTGGTGCGAAGTTCGTTCACCCAGATCGTAAACGTTTTGGGTTGCTGATCGGCCGAACGCGGGTTGCGTACCCCAATCATAACAGACTGCACCGCACTCAGGTCAGGGTTACCCACAACCGTGATCTTGTACACTTTCGACGGGTCGTCGGGATCAACGGCCTGTCCCTCGTAAGGCACCGCCGACCGACGGGTCAGCTCACCATTTCGGCGAACTTTCAGGTCGATCAGGTCCTGCAGGAGAATATCTATTTCGTTCTCGTTGGGCCATACTTCGGTATCGGCAATGGCCGACGAAGGCGTGGCCTGCAGACCGGGGGTTTCAATTTCGTAGTAGTTATCCGTAAAGTCGGTACCAATTCGCATAAAGGCCGCCACCTGCCCGCTTTCATCCTGCTCGTTGTGCATGTGCACAAACATCTTGAGCCGCTTGCGGAATTGCAGGTCGAGGTTGGTGATACGGAAAGCCCCCCGCGAGTCGCCATCGCGCAGGTTGGTCACGCTCAACGCCATCGACTGCTCGTTGAGCTCCACGTTGGCAATCTGCGTAAAGTCGCGGTCGCGCTGGAAGCCCGGCGGCACCGTGTACCGATATTTGGTCTGTGCTACTCCCCCCCCGGTAACGGCCGTTGTGCTCTGACTGTTCTCTTCGATATTTACCGTAGTAACCTTAAACTGAGCATCGTAGGGCTCGGGCACTTCCTGCAAACCACGCTGATTCAAGTCGCCTGTAAACCGGCGGTACTGGTTGGCTTCCAGTTGAAGCTGCCCGAACCGAAGCACTACCGGCTCCTGGAAATCGGTCATGTACATCCGGATGAACCGGATCGACTTGAAGCCGTTGATATTACCGACCTTGCGGGCAAAGTCGCGCACCGGAATCCGAAACTGGTACCAGGTAGTCCCCTCCGTTTCAATTTTGTCAACAATATAGCCCCGGCCAACCTGCAACTGTCCCGGCCGCAGATCAATGGGGTATTCGTAGTAGGCTTCGTTGTCGTTGATGGTATTGTCGACGTTCAAATCCTCAATATCGGGCAGGTTAGTCGACGAGGGTGTCAGGAACTGGTTGCGATTGTTGAGGTCTTTGGAGTTACCATCCATGCCCATAAACTGCTTGTACCGGGCAACGATGTACTTAGCCGAGTCGGCCTGTGGGCCGAGGTAGAACCGGAAGTCGTCGTTTGATGGGTCGCTTTGAATCTGCTCGAAGGCATCAGCATTGACCCGGGGCCGAATCTGGGTGAGGAAGTCCGCAAATTTCTGCTGCTCTTCGGCATTGGTCAACCCGTCGAGGCCCACGTCCTGCCGTTCGAGATCTCCGGCCTGATTTGAGAAGGCATTGGTCACAAACTGCTGCCGGGTCACCTTACCCCAGGCCGTGGTGTCGTTGTCGGGGCCGCGGTCTTCGGGGTTTACTTTCAGGCCGTTTTCAAAATTGAACCGACCGTCTTTCACTACATCTTCCGAAATATCGCCGAGGTTGAAAATCAACCGCCCGCCCGTGGTATTGGGTTTGTTGCGCGAATCGTCGGGGAAGGCCCGCACCTTACCCCGCTCACCGGGCAAAAACGGGTCCATCATCCAGAAGGTAAGCGTTTCGACGTTGGCATTGTCGAAATCAATATCCGAACCCACCGCCCGCGTTACCGAACCGAAGTTCTGGCGTGGATTGGGCAGGAAGCCCTCACGGGTCAGGTTAGGATTGTAATTGTACATACCCCGCTCGCTGGGGAAGTAAGCTACGTCGAGGATTTGGGTCGGTAATACAACGGTTGGCGTTGAACGACCGGGAAACAACTGGTTAGGCAGAAAGTACTGCTCATAGAAATTCCGCTTGTCGTCTTCGGACAGGTTGAGCGGGATAGCCCCCGGCAAGGTGTTGTTGTAAATAGTCTGGTCGACGCTATACACCGAAATTTTGGCGCGGTTGTAGGCGTACTCCAACGGATTCTGAACCGTACCCTGTGGAAACTGGAGCGGGGTGGCCCCCAAACGCCAGCGGGTCGGTTGTCGGGTCAGGTCAAAAATGGTCCGGGCGGCTTCAAAATCATCAATAAACGAGTTGTCATTCACACGGGGCGCTACACCGGGGAAAAGCTGGGCTACCTCGGCCTGCAACGCAATGGTCGACAACTCTTTGGTTTGCAGGAACGGCAGCTTATCGACAAAGCGGGTCAGGCCGGGCAATTCTTTCCGGAGGTTCAGGTTGAAACCCAGAATTGTGTTGTTGACAGGCTCATTGCCAATGGCCACGCGGGTCAGAAAACCGGCGGGCGTTTCGCGCATGTTCATGGCCGTCATACCCACCGAAATATCGGGGCTGATGGCGTAGTCGAGCCGGGTACCGATGAGTCGGCGAATCTGGTTCTGGAACAAGTCGGGCTGCTCGTAGGCAATCCGAATCTCGCGGCCCGATGCTACCACGCTCTCGTTCAGGATGCGGAGTTGGCCCGTCGAAGCCTCGAAAATGTAATCGGCTCCGGCCGACAGAGGAACGCCCCCGGCCGACACCTGCACCGATTCTTCTTTCACACCAAATGGCAACTGCACGGACGGCCCTACCCCCGACTGCACACTTCCTTTGAGGAAAAACTTGTTGCGGTCGGGCACCTGAATGGCATCAGCCAGGGTCAGGCGGTACAGCTCATTAAATACGTACTTTGCCCGCAGGTCTTCTTCGGCATCGGTAAACTGCCGCGACAGGTACGACCCAAACGGTTCGAGCACGGGGAATATAATCCGGCCAAATCGCGGATCAACGGTTACGTTCTCGACAAAGTCGAAGTTGCCGTCGGGCTGCTTATCAAGTTGCTGGTTCAACTGGTCCATATTGAACACCTGCACCAGCGGCCGATCGCGCAGGTTCTGCCCCTCCTGCAAGTTGGGGTTATCGATACCCGTCTGATCGTCTTTGTACACGATTCGGAGCTGAAAGCCCTGCCGGTTAATCTGCTGACCAGCCATCGCACCAGCTCCGCCCATGCCACCTGCCCCACCGAGGGTATAGATGTTTTTCATCATCAGGTCCCACATCGGCAATTGCAGGTTGTTGCGGATAGTGGCCGACTTCAGCATTTTCAGCACCAGCACCTCATTGTCGCGCCGATTCTGGTAATCCTCGGTCAGTTCACCCACCTTGTAGCTCCGGCCCTGATAGGTGTATTCGAAAGCCACAGCCAGCACCTCGTCGTTGCGCAAGGGCGTCAGCAACGAGATATAACCCAGCTCAGGGTGAAATTTGTACTCCCGATCGGTCAGGCGCTTGGCGCCCCGCAACAGGTCGTAGTCGACGCCCTTCTGGAAGCCAAACTGCCCGTCGAGCACAAAACTCGCCCGGTCAACCTGCCGAATATCGGGGTTGTTCCGAAGCCGGTCGTAGAGGGTATTCGAGCGGTTATCGGCCGTAGCCGATCCGGCAATAATCTGCACATTCGGGTTGTTGGGGCTATTGAGCCGCCGGTTTTCACCCAAATCAGAGAAAGCCGCCAGGTTACGAAGGGTTTCGGTGGTGTTGGTTCGGTTGGTAACGTAGACCTCCAAACGCGTGATATTCACACCCGTTGTAATCATGGGCAGCGACCGCAAGCCGCGCTCGTAGTTATCCCGGAAAAACTGCGACAGGAAGAAGTGCCGGTTCTCATCGTACTGATCGGCCCGGAGTTCATACGGCCGCCCGATGGTGCCACCCCGCAACACAATCTCCTGCTTGCGTGAGCGTTGCTGCGAGCCCACCAGCGTTGCGTTGAGCCGCCCAAACCGAAGCTGCGATTTGAAACCAAAGAGGTTTTGCACGCCCGGAATCAGTTGGCTGTTGATGGGCCAGCTAATGTTACCCAGTTCGAGGCCCTGAATAATGCTTTCGTTCTTGGGCGTAAAATCAGGAATAGAAGGAGCCCCCAGCCCCTGTGTAAGGTTACGACCATTGGGCAAGCCACCCGGTAAACCGCCGGGCAGGCCACCGGGTAAACCGGGCGGCAGTAAGCCTTGTGGTTTATAGTTCAGTTTGAGGGCATTCTCAAAGTTAAAGCTGGCTTTGGTATCGAAGTTGGCGAGCATACCGAGCCGCTCCCCAATCTTGCCATTGAAGTTGATGTTGATCTGCTCGTTGAAGATAAAATTACCTTGCCGCCGTTGCTGAACCGGAATAGCCGGGTTGTCGATAAACTGATGCAGATACCCAAAGTCGAGCATCACAAACCCGTTGGGCTTAAAATCGACCTGCGATCCACCAAACAGCCGGTCGACTACTGGCGGCAACTCCAGTTTTGGGAGTAACCCACGCCCCCGTACGGCACTTTGGCCGTCGCGTTGTGCACTGTAATCACGCCAGAGCGACTGCTGTGCGCGCCCATTTTGCAGGCGCTGATAATCACTAAACGGGATACTCTCGGCCGGCCTGAATGGCAGCGTACCGACGCCCGGCGTGGATGCGCCCGGCGGGGTTGTACTGGATATAGGCCCTTGCGGTGAAGCGACGCCCGATGTACCAACGCCCAACGTACCGACGCCCGGCCGTACTTGTTCGTAAACAGACAGGCGGTCGCGGCTGTCGAGCCGAATATCGGTCCCCACTCCTTGCGGATCGCGCAGGATAAACGGTGAGCGGGATGTGCGTTCGGAGAAGCGGGTGGCGTACCGGTCGGGCCAGTTGACGGTAGGCCGCCGATTGGCCGAGCGGGCCGCCCGGATGCTATCGGCGCGCTCCTGAGCCGCCAAACGGGCATTGGCACGCCGGGTTGAGTCGGCCTGTTGGGCTGCCTGAGCCGCCGGGGTGGTATTGCGCCGGGGTACGGTTCCGCGCCGACCGTTCTGGGCCAGTGCGTTCGTATTCAGCACGCTAACGGCCGAAACCCCCAGCGTTGCACACAGCAGCCATCGGGCTACAGCCTGCCGCCTGATCCGGCGTTGAAGCGTAGTCACAGAGGTAAATAAGAAGTCGTGAACAAGGTAAGGGTTCACCATTGGTAATGCGTCAAATCGGTGGTGTGACAGATCACGATACGGCAACTGCACAGGTCTTCACTTCAAACGGCTAACATCGTGCCAATCGTATAAACATTGGACAATGAACAGCGAACAATAACAACGAACAGAGAACGGTGAACAACTAACAATGAGCAACTAACTGTGCTCAGAACGCCTACATGTAGAGCCGCATACGGCCTTACAAAAAATAACACATTGATTATCAACAAAAAGCAAAGAATTACCAGTCATTGGTAACTGCTCACTGTTGGTTGTTAGTTGTTCACGGTGCGTTGCTCATTGTCAGCGCAGTGCACGGCGAATTACGTCTTCAACGCTCAGATCGGCACCATCGGCGCTTTGCAGGATAGAATCGACATTTTTCTCGGCCAATGGCCGTTGAAAGCCGAGGGCCATCAAAGCAGCCAGGGCTTCTTCACGAACGGGATTAGCACCCGCCACCTGCCGGTACGTGGGCCCGTCGGGAATGACGCCGGCCTTCTTCATCTTATCTTTTAACTCTAAAATAATTCGTTGGGCCGTTTTGGCACCTACCCCTTTGATGCTTTGCACCACCCGCACATTCTCCGACAGAATAGCCATACGGAGGTCAGACGGGCTCAGGGCCGACAGAGCCATCAGGGCGGTGTTAGGCCCCACCCCCGACACGCTGATCAAATCCTGAAACAGGGATTTTTCGTCGCCACTCGCAAATCCGTAGAGGAGTTGGGCATCTTCCCGAAAAATGTGGTGGGTAAACAGTTTTACCTTGTCGCCCCCGCCGGGAAGTGTTGAGTACGTGGCTAAAGAGATGTGAACCGCGTAGCCTACGCCTTTCACGTCGATGATAGCGTAAGTTGGCTCTTTGTAAGCCAGCGTTCCGTCTAAGTATGCAATCATGCCTTAATGGCGTCTCGTTTAGAGGGTTACTAATCGGTAAATATACACAAAAAGGGGGAGAATAACCCAATGTATATGGTACCGATTGACGCACCGGTCTACGATTAGCAAGGCCCGATTATCGTTTCAAAACAGACGCTAAAGTTACCCTCAGTGGGTACTCCCAATAGACACTAGCCCACAATGAGTTTCTGGCCCGGCTTAAGAGCATTGCCCCGGATTTTATTAACTTTCTTCAGTTGCTCAATCGTCAGGCCGTCGTACCGCTGGGCAATGTTCCAGAGGGTATCACCCTGCTGTACCCGGTGGTAACGGGTCTTGATTGGCTTGCGGGCTGCTACCGACTTCGTTTTGGTCGCTTTCGGCGTGCCCTGATCGGCTAATGCTTCGGCCTGGGTCTCGCCTACATCCTTCAGGATAATCAGCTTCTGCCCCACCGCAACGGTGTTCGACGTGAGCTTGTTCCACTTTTTCAGGTCGTACAGCTCTACACCAAACCGCTCGGCTACCCGAAACAAACCCTCACCCTTCTTGACCACGTACGTGATCTTTTTAGGTTTCTGCACGAGTACCTCGTCTACATCGTCGGGGGCGGGTTCGTCATCGCTCAGGACGGGCGCGTTCGAGGCCAAAAGTGTTGTGGGTTGTTGCGCACTCAACCGCGACAGCGAGAACCGATCATTATCCTGAACCTGCTTGAGAGCATCGTACTGAACCCCCTCGGTATCGGCCAGCAGAATGTGATCCATCACGTTGGGTATCCGGCTCGCCGAGTCCAGAATTGCCTTCCGGTGCCGCTCGAAATACGCAAACTGATCGCTGGGCACACGGAGCATAAAGTTGCGCGTGTACGGCGGCAACACCCCCGTGGTAATGTGCGGGTTTAGTTTCTGCATATCGGACACGGGAATGCCAGTCTGTTTGGCAAACGTGACCACGTTGAAGTAGTTGTTCACGTGAATCGTATCGAACGGAATAGGGTAATCGGGGGCTTCGGGCGTAATGCCGTGGTCAGCCGCATAGTTGATGACGTACGTAAAGGCGATAAATTGCGGCACATACGCCCGGGTTTCTTTGGGCAGGTAGTCGTAGGTTGTCCAGAACGAATCGCCCCCCGACCGGCGCATGGCCCGCTTCACCGTACCAGGCCCCGAGTTGTAGGCCGCCAGAGCCAGCGGCCAATTCCCAAAAATGCGGTACAGGTCGCGGAGGTACTTGCAGGCGGCTTCGGTCGCTTTTACAGGTTCCATTCGCTCGTCTACGTAGTCGTCTTGGTACAAACGCATATCGCGACCGGTGCCGGGCATAAACTGCCAAAGGCCACCCGCACCCGCGTGCGACACAGCCCGGGGGTTCAGCCCCGACTCCACAATGGAGAGGTATTTCAGTTCGTCGGGTAGGTTGTACTGAGCCAGCAAACGCTCGTACAACGGGAAAAACATCGGCATCCGCTCCAGCATGGTGCGGGTGTAACTGGGTTTTCTGAACAAAAAGTGATCGACAAACCCATGCACCGTTTTGTGGTACGGCAGCGGAATGGTTTTCTGCAATTTGGGCAGCCGTTCCTGCAGGAGCGCTGCGGGTACCGAGGGGGTACTGGTGTATTCTTCAACAACTACCACCGAATCGGTGCGGGTGGTATCGGCCACAAACGGGCGGGCCGCCAAACAAACTGTACTGAAACCAAGCAGGCTCACAATCACAACGGCTGCTTTCCTCATGCTGCGTTTTGGTTTTAGATGTTTACTCGTTCCGGGTTCTTAGGCCATTTTTTACGTGATTCTCAAGCGGACAGATCGCTTTCAACGTGAAACTCCCCTACTGAATCGACCCAAACAATAAGCCTCAAACTCAAAATTACTCCTAAAAGCATTTACAAATCGGTAATCTCCTGTGCTATGGCCACCAACGAGGCTTCGGCGAAAGGCGAGGCCATCAGTTGCAGGCCAATGGGTAAGCCCTCAGGCGTGGCACCGTTGGGAATTGATATAGCCGGGTAACCCACCACATTAGCCTGAACGGTGAAAATGTCGGCTAAGTACATCTGAAGCGGATCGTCGTCAGGATTTCGGCCGGTTTTTTCACCCAATTTAAATGCCGGGCTGGGCGTAGTGGGCGACAGGAGAAAATCATACTCAGCAAACAACCGCTCGGTCTCTTCCCGAATCAGCCGACGAACCTGCTGCGCCTTGGTGTAATACGCATCGTAGTAGCTGGCGCTCAGGGCAAACGTCCCAAGCAAAATCCGCCGACGAACCTCGGAACCGAAGCCTTCAGTCCGGCTTTTTTTGTACAGCTCAATCAAGTCGGTGGCCTCGGCAGTCCGGTGGCCGTAGCGCACCCCATCAAATCGCGACAGGTTGGAGCTGGCTTCGGCCGTTGTCAGAATGTAGTACGTAGGCAGCAGTGAATCGAGCAGCGACAAGCTCACCGGTTCCACGGTATGACCAGCCGCCCGCAGGGCATCGATGGTGCGTTGGGTAGCCTCACGAATGCTCGCATCCACACCAGGGCTCTCTACCCCATCGCGGAGGTACGCAATCCGCCGGGGGGCACTCGCCATTTGGGTAGCCGCGCTGTAGGCTTCCACCGGGCGGTTCGACACAGTGCTGTCGAACTCGTCGGGGCCAGCCATAATTTCGAGCAGAAGCGCGCAATCGGCGGGGGTGTGGGCAATGGGACCCACGCAATCAAACGAAGAAGCGTAGGCAATCAGACCCCAGCGGCTGATGCGCCCGTAGGTAGGCTTGAGGCCCGTAACTCCGCAAAAAGCGGCCGGCTGCCGAACGGAGCCCCCGGTGTCGGAGCCGATACTGGCCAGGCAAAGACCTGCCTGCACGGCCACTGCCGAACCACCGCTCGACCCACCCGGCACCCGCGTGGGGTCGGCCGCGTTGCGGACAGGCCCAAAAGCCGATGTCTCGTTCGACGATCCCATGGCAAATTCGTCGCAGTTTTGGCGACCGATCACAATGGCATCTTCATCGAGCAACCGTTGTACAGCCGTGGCCGTAAACTGAGCCACAAAGCCATCGAGCATGTGGCTACCCGCCTGCAAGCCGTGGCCGGCATGGCTGAGTACGTCTTTCAGACCGATGACCATACCCGCCAATCGCCCTACGGGTTCGTTGGCCGCCCAGCGCCGGTCGAGATCGTCGGCACGTTGGCGGGCCTCCTCGGCATAAACCTCCGTAAAAACGTTGAGATGTCGGTTCTCCTCAATACGGGCGAGGTATCCATCCACCAGTTGGCGGCAGGTAATGGTGCCCGCCCGGAGGTCGGCCTGAACCAAAGAAAAGCTACGGTAGTAATCGGTCACGATATGAAAGTCAAAAGCCAAAAATCGCTACGGAGGGGCAAAAAGTCAAAAGTCGCAGATCAAAAGTCGACCTACGCAGTCACGATGAATGCGTCAACCGACTTTTGATCTGCGACTTCAGGCCGCGTGGGCGGCTCGACAAATTCTGCTTATTTCGTTTCTCTCAGTCCGTCCTCGATATTCTCGCGAACGTCTTTCGTGGCATCCTTGAACTCACGGATACCTTTTCCCAGGCCACGGGCCAATTCGGGAAGTTTTTTCGCGCCGAACATCAGGACGATCACTGCAAAGATCAGAATCAATTCTCCTGTGCCCAGTCCTCCAAGGAAACCTAAAATGGATGCGAAAGTCATAATTTTTGGGATTTGAATATATGCAAAGTTAAAGTAAAAGAACGTAAAATGAATAATGCAGAATGAATAATCAACTGTCTGACAGGTTGGCCAAAGGCTCCGCATCAACCATTATTCATTAACCATTCCTCATTAAAAGTTAGCCAATCGGGATAATATCCTTCCGGCTCTCCCACTGTGCAAACTTCTCCAGATCGTCTTTTACGGAACTGAACAGCCACATCAACAGGGCAATATCATCGGTCAGACCAATGACCGGCAGTAAGTCCGGTATAAAGTCTATGGGCGACACAAAGTAAATCAGTACGGCCAGCATCCGAAGCAGCGTTTTCCAGGGTATCTCGCGATACTCGCCCGACGCGTACGCTTTGAGCAGGCGGGTCAACAGGCTAAGCTGCGCGCGAATGCCTGCGTTGGCTCCCGAGAGGCCACCCGACTTCTGAAGGGCGTCCTGCACTAATTTCAGGATACTGCGGCTGTTTTTGGCCGTTCGGTAAGCGCGACCGCCTGCCGACCGGAAAAAAACTGATTTGAGCACACGCGACAAAAGACTGCTTTTTTCCATCTATACTTTTGTTGGCCGGTTGTTTGGGTGAAAAGATCATGGTGGAACCGTCCAGACGTATAACATCAAACGGGTCGAATATATTTCAAAACTGAGCCACAGGCCCAATTTATTTTGCAAGGTCAGAGCGCACCGTGGGCGGCAAACCCGTTTACAAAAAGATGTGGGCAGTTTGCCATATCTCTTTCAAAATAGATTGGTTTGTCCACAATCCAGGCCGTAATTTTGCGGCCGGTTTCAAAACGTCAAAACCCGGACAGCAGTCCTTTATAACCGTATGAAAATAACCGTAGTAGGAGCAGGTGCCGTTGGGGCAACCTGCGCCGATAACATCGCCCGCCGTCAACTCGCTCAGGAAGTCGTATTGCTCGACATCAAAGAAGGTCTCAGCGAAGGCAAGGCACTCGATATGTTTCAGACGGCCACCCTTTGTGGCTTCGATACCAAAATCACGGGCTCTACCAATGATTACGCAAAAACAGCGGGTTCAGATGTAGTCGTGATCACGTCGGGTCTGCCCCGCAAGCCCGGTATGACGCGTGAAGAACTGATTGGCACAAACGCCAATATCGTGAAGGGCGTAACCGATAACATCCTGAAGCACTCACCCGAAGCGATCATCATCATTGTGTCGAACCCGATGGACACAATGACCTACCTGTCGCTCAAAACATCAGGGCTGCCCAAAAACCGGATCATCGGTATGGGTGGTATTCTTGACTCGGCCCGCTTCAAAACGTATCTGTCATTGGCCCTCGACTGCCCCCCGAACGATATTCAGGGTACTGTAATCGGCGGTCACGGTGATACGACCATGATTCCGCTCACGCGTTTGGCTACCCGCAACGGTATTCCGGTTGGTCAGTTCCTCGACGGTGAGACCCTCCAGAAAGTAGCCGCTGATACCATGGTGGGCGGTGCCACCCTGACCAAACTGATTGGTACGTCGGCTTGGTACGCACCGGGTGCTGCCGTGGCTGAACTGGTTGAGAGCATCGTGCGCGATCAGAAGCACATTTTCCCCTGCTGCGTAGCCCTCGACGGTGAGTACGGTCAGTCGGACATCTGCCTCGGCGTACCCGTAGTGATCGGCAAAAACGGCTGGGAGCAAATCATCGACTACAAACTGAACGACGAAGAGCAGGCGGCCTTCAACAAGTCGGCTGATGCCGTTCGGAACATGAACGACGTACTGAAGACCCTCGATCTGGGCATTTAAGTGAATGTACAATGGGGAATGCGTAATGAGTAATGCATAATGAGTAATGAACAATGATTACCAACCTATTCATTATCCATTTTGCATTATCCACTTTTTTACATTATTCATTCTACATTATTCATTGCCTCAAGTCGTTTCGGGTTTTTAGCTTAGGGGCCCCATTCTCTCCCCTATGTTCCACGTTTGGTGCACTAAAAACCTAAACCACCTAACTGAGTGATTGAGTGAATACTATTTTCGAAATGGGTTCGCTCAATCACTCTCTATTTACGATCCATGAGAAACGTTCTTTTCGCCGGGCTCCTGTTGAGCCTGTTTGCGTTTATAGCGGCCCCACAAACGGTTGAGCGGCTGTCGGCGACAATGACAACCCGGCAGGTACAAAAAGGAAAATCAGTGACGGTCCGGGGCGAGGTGTATTACCAGCGCAATGGTAACATGGTCACACACTTTACTTTTCCGCAGGAGATCGTGATTCTGGCTAACAAGCTGGGCGAAACCCGCATTTATGACCCTCGCCGGAACGCCGTCATGCGCTACCAGAACAACGCGTTCAGCACCTCGACTACCCAACTGGCGTACTTTCTGACGGGGGCTACTGCCGATATGGGCCTTATTCAGCTCGGGTTTGTGCAAGACCGCACTTACAATACCGGCAAACTGCTCGTGACCGAGTGGCGACTCAAAACCCCCGACCCCAAAGCGGCCATTCAACGGGTTAAAGTGGTGTTCGATAAAGCCAACCCGATTTACATGGATTATAAAAACACCGCTGGTAAGGTTATCCGCAAGGTGTTTTACTACAGCTACCAACCAATCGACGGGCGTCCGTTTCCGATGGCGACAACCGAGATTGTGTACGACGGTGCCGACTCAACCGTAGCCAAAACCACCTACGGCGGTATCAAAATCAACGGCGATGCCAACAGTCCATATTTTCAGTACAGCATACCGGCCAATGCCCGTGTCGAATAAATCGTTTGAGCCCTCTGTAGAGCCACACTATCTTGTAGCTCATGTACAGCACATTGTGGCTCTTGTGCGTCAGCCTTTGTCATGGTAAAAATCCCGACTAAAACGCGAAATCTTTTACGGAATACAACGCGAATTATCGCGTCTCTATTCGTGGTGCTTTGCTGCTACCCGGCTCTGGCTCAGAGCCGTCAGCAAGCCGACCTTCAGCTAATTGCCAGCCGGGATTTCCGAACGGGCGACGAGTTTGCGCAGTATCGTCGGGCAGGCAACAGCAACCGTACTCTGGCTACCCGCCGACAAAGCTGGCTGGCGCGTTATAACCCCGTATCGCTCACGCTCAAAGGAGCCATGCTAGGGTATCAGCGGCTCATGTCGCAGCAGTTGGCTCGCTCCTGCCCTTACCAACTCACCTGCTCCAACTTCAGCAAAAGCGCCATTGAACAGTACGGCCTTGTGAAAGGCGTTTTTCTGAGTGCCGACCGCATTACCCGTTGCAACCGCATCGGGTTACTCGACGTACGGCTTATTAACATCAACGAACAGGACGGCACCGTTCTGGATTCTCTCAGCTGGTACCGATGAAATGGCTTCACTATGGGGCGTTGTTGCTTTGGATGAGTTTATCGGGAGCGTACGCGCAACCTCCTATTTCGTTTGGGCGCGAGTGGCAATTTGCGCAGTATCTGGCCGACAAAGAGGCCGTTACTGAAGCCGTTTACGTCCTCGAGCGGCTCGAACCACTGGCCCAAACCAACGCACAGCGCGACTCGCTCAATTATTTTCGGGGCTGGCTTGCCTACACCAGCAAAGACTTAACGGTAGCGCACCGGAAACTTTTGTCGGTATCGGCAACTTCGCCGTTTTACACCAAGTCTCGCTACTTTGGTGCGTACTGCCTTGCCTTTGTCGGCAACCGCGACTCAGCCCGTGTGGCTATGCAAACCCTGCCCACGCCGGACTCGACGTTTCGCGAGCTTAAAGCCCTGCAATTAGGCGGGCTGGCCCTGTTACAACGCCGGTATGCCGACTATGAGGCCCAACGGCAGTCGTTTACCTACCGCTCGTATGCCCTGGTCAATGAACAGCAACGGCTCAACCGTTACGACTCGACCCTGCGTGCCGAAAAACGCCGGTCGCCGTTGGTAGCAGGTCTGTACAGTGCCGCGTTGCCGGGCTTAGGCAAAATTTACGCGGGCAAAACAAAACAGGGGATTGCGGCCTTTCTGCCCATTCTGTCGCTTGGGTTGCTCACGTACGAGGGCCTACGAAAAGATGGCCCGCGCAGTGCCCGGTTCATTGGCTTCGGGTCATTGTTTACGGTTTTCTACGTCGGCAATATCTGGGGCAGTATTCTATCCGTGAAAGTCAAACGCAACGAATTCAGGCGCGAGTATGATAACAAGATTCTGTTTGATATGCACATTCCTGTGCGCAACCTGCTTAACTAACGGGCAGTCGCTGGCGCAGTGGTGGTTGCAACAGGCCGACTCGCTGGCCGGGGCCGGGCGTTTTTTCGAAGCAGGCATCGCCTACGACCGGGTCGGTTTTGAAGAAGCCGATTCGGCGGCCCGGCTGTCGGCTGTATTCGGTAAGGTACACTGCCTGAAACAACAGGGACGATTTGCCCCCGCCGTGCAGTACCTCAACGGCGAGGTCACCAATATCTACCCCGACTCGGTGCTGCTGGTACTACGGCACGAGCAAATTACCTGTGCGTATCTGGCCGGGCAGTTTGAAAACGCCCTCTCCTTACTGGAACGCCTGCCCTACCTTCACCCCGACCGCCCCACCGAAACCCCGCTGACGCGTGTAGTACGGATTCTGTCGCTCAACGAACTACAGCGCTGGCCCGAAGCCGGGGCCGCCTATCAGCAATTGCTTGCGCAGGCTGGTGCCGACACCACAAAGACCCCTTACAGGCAACTCCCCCGGCTCAAGAGCGAACAAAAGGCCGAACGTCTCTCTACGTTCATACCGGGCGGGGGTCAATTTTATGCGGGCAAACCGGGCGAAGCGATCCTGAGCATTCTGGTGCAGTCGGCGGGTTTGTATTTCGGGGTTACCAACTTTCTGGCGGGTTACTACCTCTCGGCCTGGGGTGTTGGAGCCGCCCTGTTCGGGTCGTTTCACGCGGGAGGAATTCGCCGGTCGCAAAATCTCGTCAAGGAATACAACAGCCGACAGGTACGGCAGTTCAATGAGACGGTGAAGAAAGAAGTACTCAAACAGGTAGACAAGTGAATGTACAATGAAGAATATCTGCACTATACATTCGATTGTATCTTGGCACTTAGCCAATAAACCAACGCTGCAAAAGGTATAAAAAAGAAGGCATCTCACCGGGTGAGATGCCTTCTTTCATTTCATAGACTTTGAGCCCTTACTTAGCCCACATAAAGAACTTCGGGTTGTCGATATAAGGCGACAGGTTGTCGTTGTTGATGATCAGGACGATCAAGTCAACAAGAGGTACAACGCCAAAGATACCACCACACGTCAGGATGTAACCAATCCAGGTAAGTGGCTTGGTACCCAGGTACAGACGGTGAATACCCAGACCACCCAGGAACAGGTTCAGCAACAGAGCCGGAACAAACTCTTTGTTGGCTTTCACCTGCGTTGGAGCAGCTGTCATGGCGGTCATTGCCGACTGGTTTTGCAGCATATCGTTCTGCACAACTGACAGGCTGATGTCTTCGCTCTGGGCGATCAACTGCTCTACTTGCTGGTCATCGACCATGTACGCTTCAACGGATGCATCGGCAGCAAAAGCACTCATGCTGGCTACGGTGAGCATCAAGAAAAGGAATACTTTTTTCATGAATGAATTAGTAATAGTGAATCGCGTAAAACTAGGATGAAAAGCAGTACGTCACAAACACAAATATCTATTTTCAACATGAATTGATTTGAACGGTGGGCGAACCCGCTAAAGTGAGCGACAAACTGGATTATAGGTCACAAAAAACCCCGCCTGGTGACCGGGCGGGGTTTGTATGTTGAAAAGTCAGGGACAAGCCCCCTTCCTTACAGTTTCTGTACTTTAACGGCGTTGAGGCCTTTCTTGCCATCAACTACTTCGTACTGTACCTGATCGTTTTCACGGATCGTGACGCCGTTCAGGCCGGTGATGTGTACGAAGATTTCTTTCTTCGACTCATCATCAACAATAAAACCGTACCCTTTGCTTTCGTTGAAAAACTTTACTACTCCTGTTTGCATGATTGTAAAAAGTAAAAAATAAAACATTAAAAAGGCACTTTCTTACAAAGGACGCAATAGGCACCAAAGACGCAAACAAGAGTACTTGGCAATCAACTGAACGCACTTTGTCAGGCAGTGTGTGGCATCTTGATAAGATAACCGACTCCCTTTGAACACAAAAGAAGTAAATTTGTTCCACACAACCGCAAAACTTTTCACTAATTTAAGGCCGTTAAATAAATGGTTTATTTTGAGTAACAGGCCACTAAACAAAATCCTGTAGGTTTTCGTTGTGTAATACCGAGTTCAACGTATATACATTGCCCAGCAGGCGCTTAGCTTCATGAACAAGATCAGATACTTCGTCGAAAAACAAGCTTTTGGTGTTTGCTCAGTTCTGGGTGAACGCATGAATATCTCCGCCAGCAGCATCCGGCTGTATTTCATTTACACCTCGTTTCTGACGCTCGGCTCACCCGTCGTTATTTATCTGGTGCTGGCATTCTGGATGGAGATGAACAAACACCTCCGGCGCCACGCCCACCCTACCATCTGGGAATTGTAGCAGGAGTTTTCCGGGATGGGCTTCCGGGTGCATGCAACATGCGCCTGGAACACACGCCTACCCATTCTCGACCAATTCAGCGTACGTCTGTTTTTTGTTGGCAAAATACTGCCACACAATGCTTTGTTGCACCACCGGCAGCTCGGAGAGTTGTTGTTGGGGTTTCAGCGCCCGGCGTTGTTTCATGAGGGTAGGCAGGTGCCCGTAAAAAGCAAAGTGCGCCCGAATAATAGCCCAGACATCGGCTATCTGCCCCTGTTTCAGAAACAATACCGACGACAGACCGTCGAGTACCAACCGAAACAGCAACTTGGGCCATAACCAGCCCGAAGGCAGGTTTTTGTACAACATGTACAGGCTGTTGCGGTAGTTCAGATACGTTTTGTGGGGGTTTACTTTGGGCAGGGTGCCCCCGCCAACGTGGTACACCGTCGACTCACCACACGCCCAGGCCTCGTAGCCCAGCCGCTGTATGCGCCAGCACCAGTCGATTTCCTCCATGTGGGCAAAAAAATGGGCATCAAAGCCCCCCGACTGGTGAAACACATCGGCCCGAACCACCAGACAGGCCCCCGTTGCCCAGAACACGCGCCGGTTGTCGTTGTACTGCCCCCGGTCGGGCTCGAACGTGGCAAATACACGGCCCCGGCAAAACACGTAGCCGAGGTAGTCGAGGTAGCCACCAGCCGCACCAGCGTGCTCGAAAAGGTCGCGCCGGTTGAAATCACGGATTTTGGGTTGACAGGCCGCAATACGCGGGTTGGCATCCATCAGGCGCAGAATTGGCTCAATCCAGCCTGCAGTCGGTTCAATATCGGAGTTGACGAGCGCGTAATACGTAGCCCCGCCGTGTACCTGCCGAATTTGTTCGAGAGCTTCGTTATAGCCACCGGCATAGCCCGTGTTACGCGTGAGCCGGACGACCGTTACGGCCGGAAAATTGGCCTGCAAATACGCCACCGACCCATCGGTAGAGGCATTGTCGGCCACAAAAACCGGGTGCCCGTCGGCGTGTTGGAGTACCAGCGGCAGAAACTGCTCCAGAAATGTTTGTCCGTTGTAGTTAAGGATAACTAAGGCAAGCCGGGTCATTCAGATGGTTTGCGGCTTACAGATTTGAGCTCCCAGCGGCAGCTAACTGCAAACTGTAAACACGCAACTGTAAACTATTTTTAAAAGTTACGGCATCATGCTACCCAGGTCCATTCCGGGAATATTGGGCAATAGGCCTTCGGTCGATTTGCGAAGGTGTTCACGGATTTTGGGCTCCATTGTCTCCATGGCTTTGTTGATGGCCGCTACCACCAGATCCTGAAGCATCTCACGGTCGTCGTTGGAGGTACCGATTGATTTCACCATGTCCGGATCAATGTCAAGTTTGATCACCTGCTTGAGACCATTGACGGTGGCCCGCACCATACCCGCCCCCGACTCGCCTGTTTCGGTGAGAGTGGAGAGACTCTGTTGGGCTTCCTGCATTCGGGCCTGAATGTCTTTCATCTTCCCGAACATGTCCATCATATTTCCTAAGTTTCCGAACATATCTTCTTTAAGTTTTTCGTTTATGGTTTTTCGTTTGGAGTTGCTGACGCCCGATTACTCGCCTACGCCCCAGCTCTCATAAACCACATCGGGTGAACGCTCACCACTAAAACTGTCTTGCACCCCACCCCAACCCCTCCCCGATAGGGAGGGACTAGGCTTACGCTCAACTTAGGCCCCTCCCTATCGGGAAGGGGTTGGGGTGGGGTACTTAAAACAACTGTCTTTTACCGAATCAGCAGCACTGAATCTGATTTGACGGTCTTTTTGCCCGATCCATCGGTCACCTCAACGCGCCAGACGTAGGTACTCGCCGGAGCAGGCTGCCCGTTGAGGGTGCCGTCCCAGCCGTCGTTCTCGTCGGAACTTGTAGTGCTGTAGATCACCGAGCCCCAGCGATCGAAGATAGTCAGCCGGTAGTTGTCGGTGAAAAACCCTTTCGCCTGGAAACGGTCGTTGATACCGTCGCCGTTCGGGGTGAAGGCCGTCGGTGCAAAGATACCGGCTTCGAGGTTCAATTCATACGGGTTCGACCGGCTACTGAACCCATTGGTGGCTGTAGCCACAATCACAAACCGGTACAAGGGCAGGTCGGGGTCGCTGCGGTCGGGCTCAAAATGGGTGTTACTACCCACCGGTTGCCGGCGTAACACATTGCCCGTGATTCGGTCAATGATTTCAACTTCGTACTCCACTACGGGAATTGGGCCAAAGGGTGAGTCGGCGGTCCAGTCGAGGGCACCCGGCGAATCGGAGCGCAACCAGATGGTACAAGCCGAGGCCGAGGGGTCCGACTCCTGCCCGCAGGCATTGCGATACACCACCCGGTAGCAATACGCCTGACTGCTCGTTTTGGCCGATTTGTCAATAAAAATAGCGTCGTTGGTTGTTTGCCCCACTACATTGAACGGCCCGCTGGGCGAGTCGGCGCGGGAGATAATCGTAGTAAAATTGGTGGTAGCCCCCACGCTCGGCTGTAACGCCTGATACCGAACCGACCCATCCGTTTCAACACTCACCCGAATGTCAGTCATAGGCTGGGGCGGTTGCCCGTTGGAGCCCGTCACACAAATAGAGTTGGAAACAATGGTTGTATTACCAATCTGCGCCTGTACCTGATAGCAATACCGCTCCCCACAAACAATCCCGTTGGCATCTGTATACGTGCTGGTATTGCGGTTTGAGGCCCCCTGAATAGGCAACGTGAAACCATCTTTGTTGAGGCTCCAGCGGAAACTACCACTGGTGGTGGCCGTGTATGGCGCCCATGTCAGATCAACCCGGTTAGCCCCCGACTGCGCATTTAACACAATACTGCAATATTCTTCGGTCGAGGTCGGTGCCGGGCATTCGCTCGCGGTACGCAGTTGAAAACACTGGCTTTGGGCCGTATTGGCTGCGATAGTAACCGTTTGGCCGCTCAGGGCTGTTTGGTTGGTAGGCTGAAACGCTCCTCCGGCACCCCGTTGCCAGATCTGAATGGGTGTATTGGCTGCGCCCTGCACCCGCATTCGAATGGTGTTGGCATCTACGGTGGTCAGATTGGTAACCACGGGGGGCGCGGGCGGGGTATCAACAGGCGTTACGGTAAACGTACTTTGGAGCGCATTGCAGTCACTTACATTGAAGTACCGTCCCTCAACCTTGATCGTCACCGGGTTGGTACTGGTGTACGTATGCTCAATAGCGGGTCCGTTCTGGGCCTGCGTGGTATAGTAATCAATGACAGCCCCATCGCCCCAATCAACCCGAACAGCGTCGTACTGACTGGTGATGTTTGTCAGCGCAAAGCTCAGGGTTGCTTTCCGCCCCGAACAGGAAACAGCCGAAAACGAAATAGGTGCATTGGGCAGTACAGTGACGGTTTCGCACTTAGCCAGAGGAGCATTTGTTCCACCACCACTTCCAATTTGTAGAATGGTGTAAGTGCCGGGTGTAGAACTTGTAGGGAGCGTAACGGTGGAGGTACCGGTCAAGTCGGAGACACCGCCGGTGGTGGGTAAACCGTTGCCATTGTAGCCAAAAATGTACTGGATATTTTTTGCACCAGCTACCGTGTTCGTCACCGAAAAATTGGTGTTGCTATTGGCACATACCCGTGTGCGGTTGAGGGTAAAACCTCCCGCCGTAACGCCGGGCTGCGGCTGGCAATAGTTCTGCGCCAGGGAGATACCTCCGCCAAACCACCCCAGAGCGATAGCGGCCCAGCCCAGTACCTTCAACAACCGGCCCGATACAGCAACGCCGTAAACCGCCCGGTTAAACGCAACCCAACCGGGCGCAAAGCCCCGGTAATCCACAAAGCACCTCACAGAAAGTAACCGTTTGATCGTTATCTAAAATCCGTTTGCTGATGCATTATCAACGCCTTACGGGTCGTTTTAGCGCCCTCCCGAACGTATCTTTGTGGTGAATCGTTAGTTCATCAACAAATTCACTGCTACCAGCCAACTCGCTATGAGCAATAATAATACCAGTAGTGATGAAAATCCGATTCGGCTCGACCGAATTGAGGACGCCATCGCTGCCATCCGTGACGGAAAGATTATCCTCGTCGTTGACGATGAGGACCGTGAGAATGAAGGCGACATGATTTGTGCCGCCGAAAAGATTACGCCCGAAATTGTCAACTTCATGACCAAAGAAGGGCGCGGTCTTATGTGCGCCCCGCTTACGCAGGAACGCTGCGACGAATTGGGCCTTACCATGATGGTTGGCGACAATACCTCGGTGCACACTACTCCGTTTACGGTTTCGGTCGATTTGCTCGGTAACGGCTGTACCACAGGCATTTCGGCTTCTGACCGATCTAAAACCATTCAGGCGCTCGTAGACCCCAACACCCGACCCGAAGATTTGGGCCGCCCCGGGCATATTTTCCCGCTTCGGGCCGTTGAAGGGGGCGTAATCCGGCGGGCCGGCCATACCGAGGCCGCCGTTGATCTGGCCCGGCTGGCGGGTCTGCAACCCGTAGGCGTGCTGATTGAAGTCCTGAACGAAGATGGTACGATGGCCCGGTTGCCGCAACTCCGCGAAATTGCCGACCGGTTTGGTATGGTGCTCGTGAGTATTCAGGATCTGATTGCGTACCGGCTTCGTACGGAGAGCCTTATCCGGCGCGAAATTGGCGTAGACATGCCCACCGAGTGGGGGCATTTCGACCTGATCGCGTTTAAACAAACCAACACCGACGATACGCACCTGGCCCTGGTGAAAGGGTCCTGGGAGCCGGGCGAGCCCGTGCTGGTGCGTGTACATTCATCGTGCGTCACGGGCGATATTTTCGGATCGTGCCGGTGCGACTGCGGGGGGCAACTCCACGCGGCCATGAGCATGGTTGAGCGCGAAGGTAAAGGCGTGGTGCTGTACATGAATCAGGAAGGGCGCGGTATCGGGCTGATTAACAAACTGAAGGCGTATAAACTTCAGGAGCTGGGCCGCGACACGGTAGAGGCTAACCTGGAGCTGGGCCTGCCAATGGACGCCCGCGACTACGGCGTAGGCGCTCAGATTATGCGCGACCTCGGCATCAGCAAAGTCCGGCTCATTTCGAACAACCCTAAGAAACGGGCGGGTCTTATGGGTTACGGCATTGAAATTGTCGACTCCGTTGCCATCGAAATTCCGGCCAACCCCCACAACGAAGCCTATCTGCGCACCAAACGCGACAAGATGGGTCACGCGATCCTGAAGGGGTAAACGTTTTTAGTGACGCGTTGCGGAAACGTCTACCTGACACGTAGCCCGGAACCCACCAAAAACGATAAACCAGAAACAATAAACCGAAAATAGACCCTCAAAAGCTGGAAGATCCCGGTTTTGAGGGTTTATTTTTTGCCCGACGCAACTGTCCGCCATTACGCTCCGTATTGTCAGATGAACCGGTTCAACTGTCGTATTGCCAATTCACAATCACTGTTGACTATGCATTTTACTATTCCTGGCCGCAGCCTGTTTCTGGCGCTGGCCGTGACTCTTTCCATGATGGCCTGCGATAACGACACCACCGAACCGGTTGGTGCAGTTGATGACGCAAGTGTAAATCTCACCACCACCGCACTCGGGCCGGTTCTGACGGGCAGTGGCGGCAAAACGCTCTACTTCTTTGCTTCGGATGTCAATGGAACATCGGCTTGCACATCCCCCCAATGCCTAACCAACTGGGTTACCTTCTACGCGGAGCCGAGCGCCCTGCAAGTGGGTACCGGGCTCAATGCAACCGACTTTACCGTGATTAACCGGCCCGATGGGCGGCTCCAGACGGCTTACAAAGGCTGGCCGCTGTACTATTTTAAAAACGATGCCAAAGCGGGCGATGTACTCGGCGACAATGTGGGCGGGGTCTGGATGGCAGCCAAACCCAATTACTCCATTCTGATCGGGAACACCCAACTGGTGGGGCACGATGGCAAAAATTATGTCACCGCCAATACTATCGCTTATACCGAAGGCACCGGTAGCACCCTGTATTTGACCGACGCCCGCGGAATGGCCCTATACGCATTTGCGAATGACCGGAAAAACAAGAATAATTACACCCGGCAGGACTTTAGCAACAACCCCACCTGGCCGCTGTTTGAAGTTCCGGCGTCGGCTCTGGGCGAATTGCCCTCGTCGCTGAAAAAAGCAGACTTCGGCAGCATTACGGTTTTTGGGCGCAACCAGTTGACTTATAAAGGCTGGCCGTTGTATTACTTCGGCGGAGATGGTACCACACGCGGAGCCACCAAAGGGGTTAGTTTTCCCCGGCCCAACGTTTGGCCCATTGTCAATGCCAGTACACCCGAAGCACCCATTTAGTACCCCACCTAAAGCAGGCTATTGGCACACGCCCGCCTTGCTCTCGGTGCAATTGCTCAAGAGTAACGACCCGTTTTGATGAACGCTTGATCGGATGGCTAACTCGCCCAACTCACCGGCTCTACCTGACCTGATCGCTCGTTGCCTGCGCAATGAGCGACGGGGCCAGGAACTGCTTTACCGGCAGTTTTACGGGTACGCCATGAGCGTTTGTATGCGGTACACCCACTCGCGGGAAGAAGCCCTAGAAGTGCTCAATGATGGGTTTCTGAAAGTGTTCACCCGGCTCGATGGGTACGACATCAACCAGCCATTCAAGGGTTGGCTCCGCCGAATCCTGATCAACACGGCCGTTGACCACTACCGGGCGTCGGTACGCCATCAGCACGAAGATATGGGCGAAGCCGGACACGTATCGACCGATATGGCCGATGCGTACAGCCAACTCGCCCACGAAGAATTGATTGCACTTATTCAACAACTGTCGCCAGCTTACCGGCTGGTATTTAACCTGTACGTGATTGACGGATTTAGCCACGACGAAATAGCCGGGCAACTCGGGATTTCGGTGGGCGCATCGAAATCAAACTTAGCCAGAGCGCGGGAAAACCTGCGGGCCATGATTCAAAAAAAAGGCAACGATGAGTATGCAAGAGCAACCCGATAACGACGCGGCCTTCGACGGCCTCGACCGGCTCTTCAGAAAATCAGCTGAAGAGTTTGAGCCCCCGTATGACCCTGCCGCCTGGACAAGCATGAGCGCCCAGCTCGACGAGCGCGACCGAATTGCGGGCTGGGGTAGGCTGCTCCGCTGGAGCCTGGGCCTGTTGGGCCTCCTTCTGCTGCTAAGCGGAGGTTGGTACAGCTACCGGCAGGCCCAAAGCGAGCCCACAGCCCTGCCCAGACAAGGGGCAGCCCCCCGATTGCCGGTTGGAGCAGCGGCTTCGGGCGGGCAGCCCCTTGCCCGGGCCGCTTCGCAGTCACAACCGGTAGCTGAGCAATCTGCCATTCGCAGCGGAACCGACAACCCAGCCGGTAGCGAAACGGGTGTGTCGGCGGCCAAACCCGCCGTGCCTGGGCAACCAGCCGTAGCAACAGCGACCAACAGCCCAGCGGGCGTAGTGTTACGCCCAACGCAGGCTACGAACCCGGTGCCAAACCGACCGTTGACCAAAATACAGACAACAGTACCCGAAGCCGATGATCAACGCATAGCCATCAACCTTCGGGAGCGGGCAAACCCCCGCAACGACATTGCCGGACGACCTACATACCAACCTATGCAGAGTGAGACCAGCCAGAATCGGCGACTGCGCTGGCCCGTCGTCCGGCAACCTTTATCGGCTCGCTACACGGCCGCCAACCGCGACACACCTTCCGGCCTGGCAATCCGGGCCGAAGCTGACCAGGGTATTCAGGCTCCCCCGGCTCAGCCAACGGATGGAGTTCCGAATCGCCCAGACGCCTTGCGGTCAGAAGCAGACGTAGAAACGGATGGAATCACACCAACTGAAACGGCTCTCCCGTCTGAGCCGACAACGACCCTGACGCATCGGCAAGCGCTGCATTGGCCCCAGTGGACAACCCTCGATATACCCGACCGCACGGCCCCACCCGTAGTAAACGCCCCTGTAGCGAGCCAACCCGTGCGGGAGCAGGGGCTGAGTGTTCGGCTGGTGGTTTCGCCTGATCTGAGCGGTATTGGCCTTTCGGGCTTTACCCGGCCCGGCACCAACGCCGGTTTGCTGGCCGAGTACCGCATTACCAATCGGTGGAGCGTGCAGGCTGGTCTTATTCGCAGCGTTAAGTTGTACAACGCCCGGGCCGATCAGTATTACTGGCCGGGGTATCTGAAATGGCCCGTTCGGCCGGTAGGCGTCGAAGGGCGGTGTGATATGTTCGACGTGCCGATCAATATTCGATATGATGTATTCCAACGGACAGTTAACCCGCAGCGGCCACCCGCCCGTGTGTTTGTGAGCGCCGGAGCCACCACGTACATCATGCGCAAAGAAACCTACGACTACCAGTACGAAGACCCCACCGACCCGCGCATCCGGTTTCGGTCCTGGTCGGGCAATACCGGTCGGTACGGGTTCAGTCAGTTAAATATCTCGGCTGGTTACGAACGTCCCCTGAGTCGGCGTTTTTCGTGGCAAGTGGAGCCGTTTCTGAAAATGTCGCTGAAAGAAATTGGCTATTTTAAAGTCCATTTATTCAGCACAGGCGCTTTTTTATCACTCCGTTACAAACTGTAGGCTTCCACATTTCGTACAGATGTACAGAGCATGCCAACTTTTTCGTTCAATTCGTGTAACTACATTTAAACAACCCACGTATGCAATCCGAAGTAACCACCGAACCAATCAACCGGGGTCAATTTTTACGTAGTTTGGGGCTCAGCAGCGGTGCCCTCATGGCCCTGTACTGCATGGGAACACTTACCTCCTGCTCCAGCAGCAACGAGCCAGCCACGGTTACGCCTGCTCCAACTCCCGGCGCAGGCACAGGTCTGACCGGTAATCTCGACCCCACCAAAGGCGTGGTTGATTTCACCATCGACCTGAACAACACGACCTACTCGAAGCTGAAAACCGAAGGCGAGTTTGTGCAACTGGGTCAGATTGTAGTTGCCAATGCGCAGGGAACGCTGGTGGCCCTCAGCAACGTGTGTACCCATCAGGGCGGGCAGCTTTCGTACCGTAAAGCGAATAACGATTTTCAGTGTAACGTGCATGCGGGGCTGTTTACCACAACGGGTGCCGTGAAGCAATCTCCGCCCACGGCTCCTGTAAAAGCGTACAAAGCCACCCGTACCGGCGATTCGCTGCGCATTGTAGCTTAGAAGCTGTTCGAATTAATCGCTTTAGTCTACAAGGGCATCTTTTGGCCGTTGGCCTCTTAATTTTTCTTCCCCGCGGGGGGGGTACCCTTCGCGGGGAGCTTTTCGGCCCCCTAATCGGCCGTTTCTTCCGCTCTCATTCCTTTAACGGAACCATGAAACATCTTTTTTGGGTCTTCGCCCTGAGTGTTTTGCTCACACCTGCTTTTGGGCAAACAAGCCCCGCCGACACGCTCAAGCCTAACGCGGGCGCTACGTCGGCCGATGACCTGCTGGCTGGTTTGACCGACTCGACGGAGGCAGCTCCCCTCATGCCCCGGCACATGATTTTCACGCAACGCGCCTTCTGGGGGCCTAAAGGACTGCTGCGCCTGACCAACATAGCTCCGCTTACACCCGAAGGGCGGGCTAAAGAGCTGAAAATCCGGCGCACTATGCTCGTCACCCATCAGGTTCTTGGATTTGCGACATTGGCGGGTTTTGTGGCCCAGGGTATTGTGGGGTCGCGGCTTTACAAGGCACAAGGCACCGAGATTCTCCGGATTCGTGAAACCCACAGCAACCTAGCAACGGCCATTAACATTGGCTACACCACCACGGCCCTGCTGTCGCTGACGGCCCCGCCCAAGATGGTGAGCGAACGCCGGGGGCCTAGTTCCATCAAGCTGCACAAGTATTTGGCCATATTGCACATGGCGGGCATGGTTGCCACCAATATTCTGTCGGAACAGGCGTCGAAAAACGATCAGTTGAAAAGCTGGCACCGGGCCGCAGCCTTTACTACGTTTGGGGCTTATGCAGCCTCTATCATTGCGATCAAATTTTAGGCATCACCTGTAATCAACTCAGTCATGAACGTCTTCCAAACCGGCAGAGCTCTGCTCCTGTCAGGCGGTTTTCTTGCGCTCTTTAGTTTTATTTCGCCCGATACCCCAACTCGGCCGGGCATCCGCAATACAGGCGCACACCACGTCGCCAAACGTAAACTGATGGCCGACAAAAAAGCGTCGACCATCACCTACGCCATGCGGCACCCCATGCATACGTGGGAGGGTGTTTGCCGCGATGTGACCGGCGCCATTGTGTTCGATGATGAATCGAAAAAGGTAGAAACCGTGGCTATTGTGGCCAAGGTGGCCTCGTTCGACAGTCAGAACGCCAACCGCGACTCGCACGCCATTGAAGTGCTGGAGGGAATCAAATACCCCAACGTAACCTTTGCGAGCCAACAGGTTCAGGACGATGGGTCTGGCAAACTGACCGTGACTGGCAGACTCACGTTTCATGGCATTACCAGAGCGGTCACGGTACCCGTTGTGCGGAAAGAAAGCGGAGGTATGACGGTATACGAAGGTTCGTTTATAACCAAGCTCACCGACCATGAGATCGAGAAGCCAAGCCTGATGATGGTGCCCGTAGAAGATGAGCTAAAGATCAAATTTTCGCTGGCGTTTCGGATGTAGATGCATAAGCAATCGAACATTTGTCTAACCAGAAAACAAAAATTAATTCGATTAATGCTATAGTTCTGTATTTTGGTGGCCTAACTCTTTTCCTTTGTTATGCACAACAAACTTTACGGAACTACACTACTCGTGGCACTTCTGGCGCAGAGTTGCCAGGTGAATACCGACATTCAGACGGCCCCAGCCACGCTGCGCTCCAATACCGAGATTGACGCCTTTATCCGAACAACGCTGCAACAAAAAGGTGATTTCCGTTGGGCAATGGCCTCCGACGAACTGGTTTGGAGTGCCCTGCGGCAGTCCGACGGAGTAGTGTCGGTCGGGTACAAACCAGCCGGTTTATCGGCGGATCTGCGCGAGACTATTCACACTATCGACATTCAGGATGCCCCCTGGCAACAGGCCCGACAGCAACTGCTCGATCTGGTGCTACAAACCGAGCAGCAAACCGACCCAACCCTGAAAGCAGCCGATCTGGTGGCGTTTTCGGAAGAAACCCTGCCCGTACTCGATCTGCGGGTGAAACGCCTGGAGACTATCCAGCAGTTGCGGGCGTCGGGGTTGGTGCGGTACGTGGAGCCGATGGGCTATCAGCCCGGCCAAAGCGACAGCCGCGCCAAAACGGCTTCAAGTAGCGGATGCGGATCTAATATTGCAGATATTCCCCTGACCGAAGGAGCCGATTATACAACCCTCGCCCCCGGTACCAAGTCGCCCTGGAACCACCCCTACCACGGCATCCGCGACGCCTGGAGCCGAAGCACCGGAGCAGGCACCAAAATTTTGCTTATCGATACCGGTCTCAGCGACACCCAGGACAACCTCGGCAGTGCGTTCAATCAGGGAAGCTCAACCGGGCGCACCATCGAAAAACGAGTTACACTGCCCAAAGCCTGGTTCTGGTCGTCGGCCGAAACCCCCAACGATGGCTGTGGGCACGGCACCGCCATGGCGGGGGCCATGGTAGCGCCACGAGGTACCGACGGTGCCGCTATGGGCGTTGCTTACAATGCCAGTCTGGTGAGCGTTCGGGCAGCCACCGATGTTTTTCTGGACGAATCGCGTGAAATGAAAGGCGTTGCCGATGCGTACATTCTGGCCGGTAACCGCGACGACATCAAAATCACGAGTATGTCGCTCGGTACTATTCTGTACAATTCACAGGTGGCCGACGCCATTCGGTACGCTTTCAACAAAGGGAAGCTGATGTTTTGCGCGGGAGGTACCTCGTTTGGCTGGTCGGCGGGCTGGACAGGGGTCATTTTCCCCGCCAGTATGTCAGAAGTTCAGGCGATTACGGGTATTCAGGACAACCTGAGCCAACGCTGCGAAACCTGCCACGAAGGAGCCGAAATCGACTTTGTGGTGGTCATGGAAAAAGCCGCCAACCGTCGGCACATCCCAACGCTGGCAATGAATGGCAACCCACCCTCAACGGTAGGAGGCTCTTCAGTCGCTACAGCCACCACAGCAGGCATGGCGGCCCTGGTTTGGTCGCAAAACCCAACCGCGACCCGCGCTCAGATTCTGGACCGCCTGAGCCGGTCGGCCAGCAACTACCCCAACCGAAGCAGCAACTTTGGCTGGGGCCGCATCAATGTCAATGCCGCCCTTACGGCATTCTAAGTGAATGAACAATGTAAAATGCATAATTGAATTACCTACTCAAAGCCAGTCACTTCATTATGCATTTTACATTGTTCATTATACATTTAATTCAGTCTGAGTACTCACCAGTTTCGGCTTACGAAAACCGCGCCAGGCCAGCACGGCACTTATCACCGTCAGCACGGCGCTGAGCACATAGGGGGCACCCGGAAAATACACCGGCGCACCCGCACTGGTAAAGTACGAAAACAGGTTGGTCATGATGAGCGGCCCAAAAATGGACGTGGTGCTGGCCAGACTCGTCAGGGCACCCTGCACCTCGCCCTGCTCATTGGCAGGTACCTGCGTTGAGATAATACCCTGAATCGACGGCCCGGCGATGCCCCCGAGGGCATAAACTCCCATGAACGCAAACATCATCCAGCTCTGGGTGGCCATAGCGAAAAGGGCAAACCCAACCGCCGAAAACATGAGCCCAACATACACCGACCGCTGCTGCCCTAGCTTCGGAATAATAATCCGGGTGAGGCCGCCCTGCACGATGGCAAAGCACAGGCCAATCATTGCCAGCGACCAGCCAACAATTTCCTCATCCCAGCCAAACTTTTCCATGGTGTAAAACGTCCAGGTACCCTGCACCGAAAAGCCAGCGATGTAGATCAGCACGAGCGAGGCCACCAGCCCCAGGATAACCGGGTAATGGCCCAGCCGGAGCAGAGAGCCCACGGGGTTGGCCCGTCGCCAGTCGAACGGCCGACGATTTTCAGGAGCCAGTGATTCGGGTAACACAAACAGGCCATACAGAAAATTGACAAACGAGAGGCCGGCGGCCACAAAAAATGGCGTTCGTGGGCCAAACTGAGCGAGTGTACCACCCAGCGCGGGGCCGAGAATAAAGCCAACCCCAAACGCAGCCCCCACAAGCCCGAAGTTCTGCGCCCGTTTTTCGGGGGTGCTGATGTCGGCAATGTACGCGCTCGCCGTGGTAAAGCTGGCTCCGGTAACGCCCGCCAGTAAACGACCCAGAAAAAGCCACTCAATGGTTGGCGCAAAGCCGGTCAGCGTATAGTCGATCCCAAACCCAAGCAACGAAAACAGCAGCACCGGCCGACGGCCGTACCGGTCGCTGAGTCCACCCAGCACGGGGGCAAACATAAATTGCATACCGGCATACGCAAATGTCAGCCAGCCACCATAACGGGCCGCCTGGCTCAGATCGCCCTGAATGAGTTGCTCAATCAGCTTGGGCACCACCGGAATAATGATGCCTAACCCCGTCACGTCGATCAGAAGGGTGATAAAAATAAACACGAGGGCGGGGCCACGCTTGGCCGAGCCACCACGGGCCTGGGTAGATTGAGTCGACATAAGAAAGGAATGCGAAATGATGAATGGGCTGGTGCGCAGGAGTTTATCTGGCACCAGCCCATTCATCATTTCGCATTATGCATTACGCATTAATTAAGCGTATGTATTCAGCATCACCGGCATCACCAGCATCAGCAGTTCTTCGTTTTCTTCCTTGTCGGCCGGGATAATAAGACCCGCCCGGTTTGGCGCCGACATTTCGAGCGAAATCATCTTGGCGCTCAGGTTTCCGAGCATCTCCACGAGCAGCTTGGCGTTGAATCCGATCTCCATCGGTACTCCTTCGTAGTCGCACAAAAGAATTTCGTTGGCCTCGTTCGAGTAATCAAGGTCTTCGGCCGAAATCGTGAGCTTATTGTCTTTCAGCGACAGCCGAATCTGGTGCGTTGTGCGGTTGGCGTAGATCATAATCCGCTTGAGCGAATTGAGCAGATCGGTACGGCCAATCGTCATGACGTTTGTATTGTTGGTCGGGATAGCGTTTTCGTAGTCCGGAAAACGCTCATCAATCAGGCGGCAGATCAGCTGCGTAGTGCTAAACGAGAACGACGCGTTGGCCTGACTGAACTCAGCCCGTACATCAACTCCCTCGGGCAACGACGCCTTGAGGAGCTGGAGGGCTTTCCGGGGCACGATAAGCGAGGTATTGGCCGAGCCCGAGATGTCGGTCCGGCGGTAACGGATCAGGCGGTGGCCATCAGTAGCCACAAACGTGGCCTTATCGTCGCTCAGGTTCAGGTACACCCCCGTCATGGCCGGGCGCAGATCGTCGGTGCTGGTCGCAAAAACGGTGTTATTGATCGCGTCGAGCAGGGCATCAGACGACAATTCGACCGACAGATTTTTGTTGACCGCCGGGATTTTGGGGAAATCAATCGGGTTTTCGCCGGAGAGTTTGTAACGGCCGTTATCAGTCAGAATCTGCGTACCAAACGTTTCGGTATCGATCTGGAACGTGACGGGTTGTTCGGGCAGGCTCCGCAGGGTGTCGAGCAGCAGCTTGGCCGGAATCGCAATCGACCCATTCTCCGTCGCATCAACCGGGATTTGGGTGGTCATGGTCGTCTGGAGGTCTGAAGCCGTAACGGTCAGTGTCCCGTCCTCGATTTTAAAGAGGAAATTCTCTAAAATGGGCACAATGGGGTTCGACGCAACTACCCCGTTTATATTGGAAAGATTCTTAAGAAGAACCGAGGAGGAGACGATAAATTTCATAAGGCCTGTGTTGATTACAATAGAGCAAAACTAAAGAAAAAGGTGGTACTTTCTATGCCGTACGGGGCATAAGTTTACGTAAAGCGAGTGGGCGTTTCTCCAGCCCTCATCGCACCGAGAAACTACTTAAGGTACAGCTGGTACCCGCTTCGTTGGTGATGCAGATAGGCCCGGTTGTTGCGTCGGCGGGGACCGTCACAATAAGTCCCTGGGGCGTGGTGCCGGTGCCTCTGAACCGGGCCGCCGACGATTTACCATTGCCAAACCGAACTTCCTTTGTCGACGCCAGATTAGCACCGGTTATGGTAATCTCGGCTCCGACAGCGGCCGTTGTGACCGACAAAGCAAGGTTGGCGGGTGGCAGCAGGGCATTGAAATTTACCGTTGTGCAGGTTGTTCCACCTTCGTTGGTGAGACAGATAGGCCCATCCAGCGCGTCGCTTGGCACCGTCACAATCAGGCTTTGCCCTGACACTCTGAACAAGGCCGGATTGGACCGCCCGTTGTTAAACCGCACTTCCCGCACATTAGTCAGGTTGGTACCTGTAATGGTAATGGTGCCTCCCAACGTACTACTGGTAGGTGTAAACAGGACATTAGCTGGTGGAGCCAACACGGTAAAACTACCAATGGAGCAGGCTGTTCCGGCCTCGTTAGTGAGACAAATGGGGCCATTCTGCGCGTCGGTGGGGACCGTCACAATCAAGTTTTGCCCCGATACCCTGAACCGAGCGGGGGTTGAGCGGCCGTTACTAAACCGCACTTCCGTAACATCGGTCAGGTTTTGGCCAGTCACGTTGATATCGGTGCCTACCCGAGCCAGGTCGGGGCCAAATGCAATGCCCGCTGGAGCCCGAAGAGCAGTAAACGATACGGCGGTTGTGGTTTCGCCTGCGTCGTTGACTACCCGCACGGGGCCACTCTGCGCGTCGTTGGGCACGCGTACCCACACCTCGCCGTCGGTATCGCGGCCGTCGTTCTGGGCGGGGTTGGCGCTACCGGCAAAATACACCTTCGCATTGAGCAAAAACGTTCCGAACACCTGCACCCGGTTACCCACAATGGCTTTACGGGTAAATTCGGTCACAGTGGGCGGCAACACCACGGTCAGGCTGCGGGCACTGGTTACACTACCCGCCCGGTTAGTCAGCACAATGGGTCCCGTGGTAGCGTCGGGCGGCACGGTAAGCTTCACCTCCGAGCTTTCGATCCGGCTTGTGATAGCGGCCGGGCGACCGTTCACCGTCGCGCCGGTTATTCGGTAAACGCTTTGGCCATTGACGGTCACCTCGCGCCCACGCAGGGTACGCAACGGCGTAAACGTCAGCCCCGATGGCGCGTTGTAGTACAGTATGGACTGGGTACTGGTGATGCTACCGCCGAGACTGGTCAGAGTCACGAAAAACTCACCGGTTTGCGGGCGGTCGGGCAAGGTCACTTCGAGCTGCGTATCGCTCAGGACTCTGAAGGTGGCGGGCAGGTTTCCGACCGTCACTGCCGACACATCGCGAAGGTTACGACCGCTGATAATCAACCGATCACCCCGAATCCCTTCGGTAATACTGAACCCATTTGGATTGATGGTAGGCGCAAACGCCACCAGGACGCTGTCGGCGCTGGTGACGGTGAGCTGATCGTACAACGTAACGGCTATTTTACCGGATGTAGCCGTGGGAGGCAGGCTAAACCGAAGCTCAGTATCGGTATTTTTGGTGATAGGCATCACCTGGCCATTGAGTCGCACCACGCCATCAAACAGGTTTTTTCCCTGCACCGTCACTTCTTCCGACAAACGCGGCCGACGGGGTGAGAAGGCCGTAATTTCGGGGGTACCGGCAATCAGATACGGTCGGTTTGTGATTCCGCCTACGGTTTCGACCTGTAGATTTTGCGGCCCGCGCGGCACCACCGGCACTGTGACCGTGATGGACTGGGGGGTGTTGGCCACAAATGTGTTGACCCCGCCCGGTCCAAACCGCACCCAGACCAATTGGTCGAGGTAATCACCGGTGATAACGACGTTCTGCCCTGGCAAGGCATTGCCCGGCGTTACGTTGTTCACAACAGGGAGTGGTTGCAGCACCGAGAACGCGACCGGATCGGTAATACCTTGCTCGTTGGCCACTTGCACCATAGCCAGGCCAATGGGCATCCGGGGTACGTTTACTTTGATTGTCTGATCATTGGCCTCTTTTACCTCAGCCGGAAACACAATGCCGTCTTTACCAAAGGTGACCGTTGGTTTATCGCTAAACTGATACCCTGTCAGGGTGATTTCCTGCCCAATGGGCGAGCGATTCGGCAAAGCCTGAGTAAGTTCGGGGGGGTACTTTTGCACCCGGCAACCCACCAACACAACTAAGCACAAAAGGGCAAACAGAGCCCGCACACGTATAATCTTTACCATCAGAATCAACCCGCCGATACAGTGTCGGCCACAAAAGTACAGAAAAACGGGTATCCTCTTTCGCTCCCGTTAACCACCCGTTAAAACCATCTGCTTTGCTTCGGCAGCCTTTCAGACAAAATCCGATTTGCAAACGCGCTTAAAACGGATAGTTTTGTCATACTGACCATCAGACAGATACCGTTGGTCAGAACCCATGACTACCTACACCCCCGGCCTGCACATACTGGCCACCTTTACGGCCCCACTCACGCACCTGACAGATACCGACGGTTGCCGGACCCTGTTCGACGCCCTCATCGACGAGCTGGGCCTTGCCAAAGTAGGCGAAACCTACCATGCTTTCCCCAATGGCGGGTTTACGGCCGTTGTTTGCCTTACCGAATCACACGTGTCGATTCATACTTGGCCCGAGTTTGGCGTGGCTACATTTGACGTCTTTTTGTCTAACTTTCAGCGCAATAACGAGGCCAAGGTGCGTCTGTTTTACGCGCGCACACTGAGCCATTTCGACGCGACCGAACAAACCCGCCACGAACTGACCCGATGACCGACGCTCTACCCTCCGACTCGCAGCCCGCATCGGCAACGCTTCAGTGCCCCCACTGCGGACATACCATTACGTATTACGACGTAACGGGGAGTTCATTTTATGGTTGCCCCAACTGCCAAACCTTTTTCAAGTACGAAACCGAAAGCCTACCCCGACGCCTGACGCAGTTCGACAATCAGACCAAACCCGTATTGCCGGTTGGCACAGAAGGCTTTATAGAAGGGCAGTTTCACCGGGTGGTGGGCTACATGCACCGAAAAGAACGGGGCAAGCCCTACAACTGGGTTGAGTACATACTTTTTCGGGCCGATGGCGTGTACACCCAACTGGCTGAATACGAAGGCCATTGGACATACATAGTTCCCACCAAAGCCAAGTATAAAGAATACGGCAAAGGCGGAAATGCCTACTACGTCGACACCGAAGAACGGCAATACCGGCTCTACAACCGCTACGACCCTCAGACCCTGCTGGCCATTGGTGAGTTCGACTGGAACGTGCTCGACGACGACCGGATGCGTGTATCGGAGTACATCAACCCGCCCTACACCCTCGTGGCTGAGGTATCTTCTACGCGCACCGATTGGTACAAGGGCATCTATAAAACCCGTCAGGAGGTAGCCAACGCCTTTGGTCTGAGTCCCTCCGACCTACCCAAACCGCAGGGAACAGGGGCCGCCCAACCCGCCATCAGCCCTGAGAAATGGCAGGGGGTTCTGTCGTTTACGGGCATGGCTCTGGTGATTTTGTTCGGGCTGCAACTCCTGCTGGCGGTTGTAAAACCCCGTCAGTTTGTGCTCGATACCACCTACAGCACCGAACTCGACACCGGTGCCACCAACGTGAGCAACGGCCTGTTTAAGCCGGTCATCTCGCCGTCGTTTACCATCAAGGGTCCGGCGGCTCTCGAAATCCGGGTGTCGGCCGACATCGATAATCAGTGGGTGGAGCTTCCGATGAGCCTGGTGAACGAGCAAACGGGCCAATCGTACGAGTTTACCAAGGTGCTGGAGTATTATCACGGTGTGGATGGGGGCGAAAGCTGGTCGGAGGGCGGAGCCGTCGACGAAGCCGAACTGTCGCGGATTCCGTCGGGGCGGTACCATCTGAACCTCTACCCTATCTCACAGGGAAAAACCAGTGTGCGGGGCTCGCTCCGGGTGACCCAAAACCCAACGATCTTCGGCAACCTGATGATATTGCTGACACTCCTCCTCATTTATCCCATTTACCTCTTGTTCAAAAAACAGATTCTGGAAAGTAACCGCTGGCAAAACAGCGACTTTGCGGATGAAGGAACCGAATAAACTTACTTGCTCCCATGCTCAAAAACCTTTCGGCTATTAAGGTCTACGTTTTCCTGATCGCGCTTTTGCTCGGCGGATTCGCCTGGGCGGGCCTGACGGGTACCTGGCTCACCGGCGACGACCTCGACAGTGTCGAAAAACGCGACGACAAAAAAGGCTTCCACCGGTCGGTAGGGCGCGGCTACCGGGGTGGTCGCAGTGGGTTTTATCATAAATAGGAAAAAGGGAGAAAAGGACGAAGGGAGAAAGGGAGGAAAGGAAGCTTATTCGCAATCGCCTGTTGCTCACTGTTCGTTGTTCATTATTCATTGCTCATTGCTCATTGTTCGTTGTTCGTTGATAACTGTTCACTGTTTTAACTCTCCAATTGTATGGAATACAAATACATCGTTGCTTCGATTGTTTACTCGCTGGTAGGTATCGTGATTCTGGTCATTTGCTTCGTGACCATCGAAAAAATTGCTCCGGAAAATCTCTGGAAAAAGATTGTTGATGAGCAAAACGTAGCGCTCGCGATTCTGGCCGCTGCGTTTATGATTGCCCTGTCGATCATTATCAGTTCGGCAATTCATGGCTGACGAACCCACCGACCCGTTGGCGGCTTCTAAAACTCACCGGCCTGAGGGCGAATCGCTCAATTCGTTCCAGATTCTGCTGCTCCTGTCGGTCTTTGTGATTGCTACCTGCGGGCTTATTTACGAACTCATTGCGGGCACCCTCGCCAGTTATCTGCTGGGTGATTCGGTCACGCAGTTTTCGACCATCATCGGGGCGTATCTGTTTGCGATGGGGATTGGCTCGTGGCTATCGAAATACCTCGACGGCGACTTGCTGCGTTGGTTTATCCGCATCGAAATTCTGGTGGGCATCGTCGGCGGGTTTAGTGCCCCGTTGCTGTTTGTACTGTTCGAGTACGTGGCCTCGTTTAGGGTGGTACTGTACGGGCTGGTGGGACTTACGGGCATTCTGGTAGGGCTCGAAATTCCGTTGCTGATGCGGATTCTGGAGCATCAGCTTTCGTTTAAAGACTTGGTATCGAGGGTATTCACTGTCGATTACATAGGAGCCTTGCTGGCGTCGGTTATTTTTCCGCTGGTGCTGGTGCCACAGCTCGGCCTTATTCGTACAGCCCTATTTTTCGGGCTGCTCAACGTGCTGGTAGCCGCTTTTGTCCTGTACAAATTCCCGCAAACCCGCCCCTACCGCACCGCGCAGGGTATGCTGATTGGCTTCACGATACTGGGCTTACTCGCGGGCTTCGCCCTGGCCGAACGGGTGATGACCTACACCGAAAGTGTAGCCTTGCAGGACAAGGTAATCTACAGCCAATCGACGCCGTATCAGCGCATTGTACTCACCAGCAACGCCCGCGAAATGCGCCTGTACCTCAACGGCAACCTTCAGTTCAGCTCGGCCGACGAATACCGCTACCACGAGGCCCTGGTGCACCCGGCCATGCAAGCCAACCCACGCGCCCGGCGGGTACTGGTGCTGGGCGGGGGCGACGGACTCGCCGTGCGGGAGTTGCTCAAATACCCGGCTCTGCGCACCATTCGGCTGGTGGATCTGGACCCCGGCATGACACAACTGTTCAGGCAAAACGAACTCCTGTTGAAGCTAAATAAGCGGTCGTTACTGTCGCCCAAAGTCGACGTGGTCAATGCCGATGCCTACACCTGGATTCGGCAGGATACCGCCCGCTATGACGTGGTAGTGGTCGATTTTCCCGACCCGTCCAACTACTCCATTGGCAAGTTGTACAGTACCGCTTTTTACCGCGAACTCGACCGGGTGCTGGCACCGGGTGGTGTCGTGGTGGTGCAATCGACCTCACCCTACGTGGCCCGGCGGGCGTTCTGGTGCATTGCACACACGCTGCAAGCAGTGGGTCTGCGTACCTTCCCCTACCACGTACACGTGCCGTCGTTTGGTGAGTGGGGCTACGTGCTGGCCAGCCGCACAACCGAGCGCACAGGCTGGCCCAGCCCCAACCGGCTGAACCTCCCCGCCGGCCTGCGGTATGTGAGCCCACTTACCTTACGCGACATGACCACCTTTGCGCCCGACATGGCCGAGGTGCCTACCGAGGTCAACCGGCTCAACAATCAGGCGCTGGTTCAGTATTTTGAAGATGAATGGAGCGCCGTGCCATGAAACCCAACCGCCGGACTTTTCTGACCCAAACGGCCCTCGGCGTAGCAGCACTGGCCACAGCTCCCCTACTGCCGGGCTGCCGCACGGCGCAGGCCATACCCGGCCAAACCCTCGGGCCAAACCACCGGGCGGGCCACTGGCTGCGGGGGCCTTTGCCCGACCTGACCCATACCGCCCCGGCCGAAACACATTCGGCAGAGGTAGTTATTGTAGGCGGGGGTATTGCCGGCCTGTCGGCACGGCGGTGGCTGGCCAAAGCTGGTATAACCGATGTGTTGCTGCTTGAGCTGGAGGAAAAAACCGGTGGTAACTCGGCAGCGGGCCAAAACAGCGTGTCGGCCTACCCGTGGGGTGCCCACTATCTGCCCATTCCCGACATCCGCAACCGCGAACTCCTCGATTTTCTGGCGGAGGCAGGGAGTATTACCGGGTACAACCAGGCCGGACTGCCCCTGTACAACGAATACCACCTCTGCCACGACCCCGAAGAACGCCTGTTTATCAACGGGCATTGGCAGGAGGGCCTCGTGCCTGAAATTGGCGTGCCTACCCGCGACCGCGACCAGATTCGGCGGTTTTTTGCCGAGATTGAAACCCTCCGGCAAGCCGTAGGTACGGATGGCCGCGACGCTTTCGCTATTCCACTCGACCACTCATCAGCCGACGCCCGCTACCGGAACCTGGATATGCAATCGTTTGCCGATTACCTGACCCAGAAAGGGTTTACCTCGCCCTACCTGCGCTGGTATCTGAACTACTGCTGTCAGGACGATTACGGCATTTCGCTCGAACAAACCTCGGCCTGGGCCGGGCTGCATTATTTTGCCGGGCGCAAGGGGCGGGCCGCCAACGCGCCGGGCTCGGCCGTGCTGACCTGGCCCGAAGGCAACGCATTTCTGGCCGACCAGTTGCGGCAACAGGCCGAAACACCCACCTGCACAAACACCCTGGCTTTTTCGCTCGAACAAACCGAAACAGGAGTTCGGGTGCTGGCCCGCGACCTGGCCCGCAACCGGACCGTAGCCATCAACGCCCGAACGGCTATTCTGGCTACGCCTGCATTTATCACCCGTCGACTACTGGGCAAAGCGGCACCGGCTGCGGCACCGCAACCCTTGACTCATACGCCCTGGGTGGTTGCCAACCTCACGGTCGATGCGCTGCCGCAGGGACCGGGTGTACCGCTCTGCTGGGACAACGTGGTGTACGGAACCGATTCGGTCGGCTATATTTCGGCCAACCATCAGCATCTGCACGATAGCCCGCAGCGGGTAATCACGTTTTACAAACCCCTCACGGGCCATACCTCCGCGCAGGTGAGCGAAGCCCGGAAACGAGCCTACGGCACCACCCGCGAGGAGTGGATTACCGAAATCCTGGCCGAACTCGAGACGGCCCACCCCAGCATTAGCCAGCACGTGCAGGAAATCGACATCTGGGTGTGGGGGCACGGCATGGCAGCCCCGGCGGTGGGTGCGCTCTGGCACAGCAACCGTACGGTACAGAGCCAACCGATTGGCCATTCGATTTATTTCGCCCATACCGATTACAGTGGTATATCGATTTTTGAGGAAGCTTTTTACAGCGGCATCCGGTCGGCTCAGGCCATCCTGGCCAACCGACAATCCACCGCCCTCTAACCGCAACACCCTGCCGCCGTGACACAACCCTGGATTAAATCGCCCCGATTCGATGGTCTGTTTATTCTGCTACCGCCATTCGCGGCTTTGGCGGTTGTGTTGCTGTTGCCCGAACGCTTCCGCAGTACCGACGAGATGCCCGTGATTGCCTGGGTGAGTCTGGTACTACTCATCGACGTGGCTCATGTGTACAGCACCTTGTTTCGGACGTACTTTGACCCGGCCCGGTTTCGGCCCCGGCGCACGCTGTTTCTGACCATCCCGGTACTGTGCTACACCGTAGGCGTGGGGTTGTACAGTCTCGATGCCGGGTGGTTCTGGCGCGTACTGGCGTACCTGGCAGTGTTTCATTTTGTGCGTCAGCAGTACGGTTTTCTGCGGCTTTATTCCCGCACCGAAAACGCCCCCCGGCCCTACCGCCAACTCGACACCGTGGTGATTTACGCGGCTACGCTCTACCCATTACTTTGGTGGCACCTGACTCCGGGGCGTCATTTCAACTGGTTTGTGGATGGCGATTTCTGGCAAACGGCCTCTCCCCAAACAGGCATCCGCACGGTCCTGACGGCCCTTTATATCGGTTTACTGCTCCTGTACGCGGCCAAAGAGGTGCGACTGTACCAGACCCGGCAGTGGGTCAACTGGCCCCGCAATCTGCTGGTAGCAGGTACGGCCCTATCGTGGTACGCCGGTATTGTACTTTTCAACGGCGACGTAGCCTTTACCATGCTCAACGTAGTGGCCCACGGCATACCCTACATAGCCCTGATTTGGGTTACTTCACGGCCTAGCCGGGGCGTGTGGGCGTCGCTGTTACGTTCGTATGGCATTGTCTTTTTCCTGGGCGTACTGGTCGTACTGGCCTATCTGGAAGAGGGCCTTTGGGATGGACTTGTCTGGCGCGAGCACCCGTCGGTGTTCGGTATGTTTGGGCAACTCCCGCCCGTTCAGACTGATACCTGGCTCGCCTGGCTGGTCCCTCTACTGTCGCTCCCCCAATCGACACATTACGTGCTCGACGGCTTCATCTGGCGCAACCGCCCCGAAGGCTAACGGAGTGGCATTACTCCTGAATACTGGACATTAGATGTTGGACTCCTCTACAGAATGGTACCAAGTCTAGCGTCTAACGTCTGAAGTCCGAATGTCCAGTACTGAAGTTTTACTCCTCCCCTGCCCCGAAACTACTGGCGGGGTATGTTTTCGAGACAATCCGGTTCCATTCGGGGTGGTGCTTGATGTAAGCAACCACAAATGGGCATATCGGTACAATGTACAGGTTGTTACGCTCGGCGTATTCGAGCGTGCCCAGCACCAGCCGGGAGCCAATGCCTTTTCCCTCCAGTTCGGGGTGTACTTCGGTGTGGGTGAGGGCCATCGTCTCATCGTCGACCATCTGGTATTCCACTACAGACAGGTGGCCGTCGGTGTCCAATTCGAACCGATGGCGATGGGTATTCTGCTTCACAACAGTCGATGCTTCATTCATGATGAAAGAGTTTTTTGCTTCAAAACGGCATTTTTACAAACTTTACGCAACAGAAAACAGCACAACCCAATGGCTACTATCGCGCTTACGATCAACGGCAAAAAGCATTCGCTCAACGTCGACCCTCAAATGCCCCTCCTTTGGGCAATTCGCGACGTAGTGGGCCTCAAAGGTACGAAGTTTGGTTGCGGCATGGCCCAGTGTGGTTCCTGCACGGTTCACCTCAACGGCGCACCGATTCGGTCGTGTGTGACGCCCGTGTCGGCGGTTGCCAATAAGAAAATAACCACTATTGAGGGCATTGGCACCGAAACCAATCTGCACCCGGTACAGCAAGCCTGGATCGACGAGCAGGTACCTCAGTGCGGCTACTGCCAGTCGGGCCAGATTATGACCGCCGTGGCTTTGCTCAACAGCAAACCGAAACCAACCGATGCCGACATCGACGCGGCCATGCAGGGCAACCTCTGCCGCTGCGGCACCTATGCCCGGATTCGGAAAGCCATTCACCGGGCGGCAGAGTCGTCGGACAAACCGACAGCCACCACGGGCAAATAAGGCATGCGTTTGCAGACATGGCTTTGGAGGCATAACGCGGCAGGCAACACCCCGGCCCAAACCCGGCTACGTTGCCTGTTTGTGTGGCTGTCTCTGTTGCCCCTGTCGGGTTTGGCCCAGAAAAAAGTAGAAGACCAGATTCGGCAACTCACCAAACAGCGTTTCGACGCGCAGGTCCGGCGCGACACCGTTTTTCTGGAAAAAGTACTGGCTACCGATCTGGTTTATCACCATCCCGACGGTGTTTCGGAGTCGAAACGAGACTTTATTCACAATGTCGCATTGCCACGCGTTCGGTACACCGCTATCGAGGTCGAAGACGCTACCGTACGCGTGTACCGTACCACTGCTGTAGCCACAGGCAAAGCGCGTCTGATTCAGCTTCAGAATAGCCAGCCAACGCCGGTTTATGTTCTCTACACCGATGTGTACGTGAAAGGCCGCTGGCTCTGGCAGTTGGTCAGCTCGTCGCTCATACCCGTGCCGACACCCTAACCCGCTCCGTTATTCAGCGGGCGTATCTGTATTTTTTGGGGCCTGCTCAGCCCCTTCGGCTTCGGTCGGGCTCATATAAGGCGCCTGCTCGTCGGCCCCCTCGGCGGTAGCCTGTTCGCCCTGTGCCATAAGTTGCACCACGCCCTGATTATCATCGTCGGCGGGGTTGTATAGGTTGTCCTGATTTGTTTCCATACCCACACAACACGTTTACTCAATAAGGGTTTGCCCAATATGAGCGAACGCCATTTTTGGTTATCTTGCCCAACCGTTTTGGAACCGTAACCCGCCAAACGACCGTATGAAACGAATTGCTTTACTAACCCTCCTTTGCTGTAGTACCGTCGTTTTAGGGCGTCAGCCCATGACTCCCCGTACGGCATCATGGTCGAAACTATACGATCAGCTTCGGTTATCGAAAGTGGGCCTATCCCGGGTTGCGTTTGAGTATGCGATGGTCGGTTTGCTCAATATGGAGACCCGCCCCACGGTTATTTCGATTGCCGACATGAGCCAGCCCTCGACCAATAAACGGCTGTACGTGCTTGATCTGGCTAAGCAAAAGTTATTGTTTAACACCTACGTAGCCCACGGACGCAACTCCGGCGACCGCCTGCCCCGGCAGTTTTCCAACGAGATTTCGTCGAACCAGTCGAGCCTTGGCTTTTACAAAACGATGGGGTCCTATCACGGTAAACATGGCCTGTCGCTCAAACTGAAAGGGCTGGAACCGGGCATTAACAGCAACGCCTTCGAGCGGACTATTGTATTTCACGGGGCCGACTACGTGAGCGAAGACACCATTCGGCACACCGGTCGGCTCGGCTGGAGTCAGGGTTGCCCCGCTGTACCCAACCACATGAGTACGCCCATTATCAAAGTGATTGAGGGCGGTTCGTGCCTGTTCATTTTCTCTCCCGACCCCCGCTACCTACGACAGTCCAGCTTTTTGAGGGGGTAAAAATACCTTAGACACATACGCTAAAACAGGCTTATAGAGCTTGTAAAGCGGATTCTGGTTAATAGAAAAGTACTCCAACGCACCTATACTCTTAGGATCAGTTACCCGTGAGCAAAACGAGTGGACTTTTTGTTGTACTATTGTAGAAAGCATTTCCCAGCAACGATAACAGAGCCATGAAGACCCTGACTGTCAGCGACAAAGATTTCATTCGGGCTAAACAGTTACTGGCCCAGAACGGTATTCCGACCGAACCAGAGGAGGATAAGCCCATTCCTTTTTTACGAAAGAGTAAAGCCGAACCCGGTGAATCACCAGCCGCTTTCGGAGGCATATGGGCTAACGACGAACGAACATTAGCTACTATTCGGGCAAAAGCATGGCCAAAGCGAAGCTAATTCTGTGTGATTCTAACGTTCTGTTCGACTACTTCCGGGGTATCCCAATAATGCTACAGGAACTAGATGAGTTGGGATTTGATCGCCTTTGCATTAGTGTTATTTCAGAAGCCGAAATGTATGTGGGCATGAAGCGCAGCGAGATGCGTAAAACAACCGAAACAATCAACCGATTTAATATCATTGGTCTGGATTCGGAAATTTCGCGACACCTATCAAACCTTACCTGAGAACACTACCTAAAACGCCCTGGCATTGCTGATATGATTATTGCCGCCACGGCCCTGACTTATCCAGTGGAATTATTCACCTTCAACAAAAAAGATTTTGATTTTGTAGAGGGCATCAAGTTTTATCGACCTAAGTACAAGCATTCGTACGGTTCCAATGTCGACTGACTTTGGCGTTTTCTTTCAACTTCACCTTCCTAAACCATAAGCCCAAACACAAAGCCCCGACACGCATGACGTATCGGGGCTTCGGCTTTTAAATGGTATACCAATCGGCGAACCGAGTGTTTAAACAAACAGCTATCGTCCGGTCATCCGGCGCTCATCGACCGGTTCTGGAAACTCCGTACCAGGAAATAAACCCCCAGTAACACAGCCGGAATACTCAGAATTTGTCCCATGTTCAAGAACAGGGTATCTTCAAAAGCTACCTGATTTTCTTTCACGTATTCGTACAGGAACCGGAGTGTAAACACCCAAATCAGGAAAATACCCAGCATGCTGCCGCGTGGGGTTTTCTCTTTACGCTGGTTCCAGAACCAGAGCAGGAAGAAAAACAGGACAAAACACGACAGCGACTCGTATAACTGAGCCGGATGGCGCGGTACTTTAAACGGCTCAGTAAGGCCCCGGTAGTCGGCGTTCATAAAAATAAAACCCCAGGGCAGGTCGGTTTGGCGGCCAATAATCTCGGAGTTCATCAGGTTACCCAACCGGATAAACGCTCCGCCGAGGGCCACTGTGATTACAATCCGGTCGGTAACCCACAAAAACGTTTGCCCTGTTTTGTGACTCCCCTCCCGGCGCGAATACAACCATAGCGCCAGCAGGATACCGATGGTGGCCCCGTGGCTTGCCAAACCGGCAAAGGGCGGCATAAACACCTGAAAAGGGTTTTGCATAAAGGCTTCGGGCTCGTAAAAGATAAAATGCCCCAGCCGGGCCCCCAACACAGTCGAAATCACCATGTAGATGAGCAGGGTATCGGTGTCTTCTTCCGGTTTTCCTTCTTTTTTGTAGATGTAGGTCATGATTTGCATCCCGATGAGAAAACCCAGCGCGAACAGCAAACCATACCAGCGAATGGAGAGGGGACCAATTGAAAAAATTTCGGGATCAACATCCCAGACAATGTATTTGTGCATAACGGATTGTTTTCGGGGCCGTTGTGGTTTTGAGAACGGGCAAAGATAGCCGAAATGCGTTTTTTGTTTCGGGTTTCTGGTTCCAACTTTCGGCTTACCCGTATTTTAGTGAGTTTAGGGGCTCGGTTGTTCCAAAAACCGGCTCGGAATCAAATGTATATTGTACAGTGCAGAACGAACCAGTAATAATCTGCCAGTCGACAGGCTCGATCATTACCCATTGTACAGTATTCATTGTTCATTCACGTATGAAATCTGTTGTCATCGCTTTCGTCCGACTATACCAGGGGGCTATCTCGCCTTTCCTGCCTAATGCCTGCCGGTACACACCTACCTGCTCGCAATATATGATTGAGGCTGTTCAGAAGCACGGAGCCCTGCGGGGTGGCTGGATGGGCCTCAAGCGCATCAGTCGATGCCATCCCTGGGGCGGACATGGTTACGACCCCGTTCCGTGAGTCAACTCGTTTCACGCTGACATTTTGACAACCCGGCCCCGTTGTGCCCGAAATTTGCAGCTTCCCCTCTGGCAGCGTTTAGGCTTCAGCATGGCCGATGATGCTACTTGTATCATCCAAAACCTGCCCCATCAAATTCGATTACCCTACAGAAAACCTAAAGAGAAAAACTACCGACACGTATGATTAACATAACCCCCGACAACAAACTAAAGCGCCTGCTCGTGGTAGGCGACCGCGTCCTGATTCAGCCCAAAGACCCCAGCGACCGCACCGCCAGCGGACTCTACCTCCCCCCCACCGTGACCGAAAAAGAACAGGTGCAAACCGGCTACGTAATCAAGGTAGGACCGGGTTATCCGATTCCGTCGCCGGTGGATGATGAGCCGTGGAAAGAAACCGAAGAGAAAGTGAAATATATGCCCCTACAGGCGCAGGAGGGCGATACGGCCATCTACCTGCAACGTAACGCCATCGATCTGGAGTATCAGGGGCAGAAATACGTGATTGTGCCCCAGTCGTCGATTCTGCTGCTTGAGCGGTCTGAAGATTTATAGAGAAACGTCTTCGGCAGTTCATTGGTGGTCAATGAACTGCCGAAGACGCAAAATAAGCCATACAACAATCCTCCGCCCGGTTGGTTATGACTCCAACAATCACTCAACGGATATGGAAAGTATTGGCAACCTACACAAGTCGCTCAAGGCGACGCTCGACGAAAAGAAAAACAACCGGCGCGTGTTGCTCCTCTACGGCCGCGACGACGCCCAGCATTATATCATCGATCAGCAGGAGCAACTCCACGCGGCCGATGCCCAATTGAGCCAACACGATCTGGATGTGGTGGTACTCATTGCCTCTACCACCGTTGAGCCCGACCGCTGGTATCTGATGCATACCGAAGGCTTCAACCTGATTCCGTCCGAAGATTTCATCGGCTGGCTCATCGACAAAGATGGCTCCGTGAAGCACCGGTTTACCCAGCCTCTCTCCCCCGACGAACTGACAAAACACATTTGATTGACAATGAGCCTGTTTAAAAAACCATAGGCTCAAAAGAGGCACGAAGTCCCAATAAGGCATACCAGCAACCTCAGGCAGGGGATGCTACAGTCTTATTGGGACTTCGTGCTTTAAAAACGAGCCTGTTCCGTAATGCCTTTCCACGTATCGGTACGGAATGGCACCGCCGGAAAGCCCTCCCGATTGTACAGATTCACGTCTTTGTTATCATCGGCCCAGCCATAGCGCACGGCTACGGGCGTGGCTACGTCGGGCGATGTAATCACCACACTATCGCCAGTAATGCGAGCCTGTGCATAATGGAATTTACCATCGGCCCCGGCCACTTCGAAGCCGGTGAGGTAGCCGTATTTGTCGCGGGCCACCAAGCCCGTACCCACGTACCGAAACTTCACCACGGCCTCCCGACCCGATACACTCAACTGCTCAACCATAGGCCCGCGCGACGCGTCGGAGCCGCCACCCTCGGTTGGGTACGCTACGCGCAGCGCTTCGGCAGCTAAGCGCAACCCCACGGTTTTCTTGTCTTTGGGATGAATGTCTTTCGACTCGCCCACGTCGGAGGCAACGGCCATACCCGTATTGGGGAGCCGGAGAGTCATGGTTTGGGCCTCGCGGAGTTCGGCCCAGGTGCTACCAGCCTGGCTATCGCCATTTTTCGCACTAAAACTGGCCAGCTGTACGAACAAAAACGGAAAGGCGCCCGCACTCGGCACCTGGCGGTTCCACTGCCGGCGCCAGTCTTCGATCAGGAGTGGAAACGCCGTTCGGTACTGATACGCCCGGCCCGCGTTCGACTCTCCCTGGTACCAGATTACCCCCTGCATAGCCATCGGAATAAGGGGGGGCAACATGGCGTTGTACAATAGCGTACCGTACAGGTTCGGTTTGTTCTGGATAGACCGGATGGTGTCGTTGGGGGCCGGAATCCGGGCCGCAGCTTTTTGTAATTCGGGGTCCGATTCGAGGGCTTCGCGGCTTGTCCAGGTTTCCGAATGGGTGCCACCCCACGAGGTGTGTACCAGACCAACCGGCACGTTCAGCCGCTGCATGAGGGCAACGGCAAACTGATAACCTACGGCCGTAAACCCACCCACTGTAGCCGGGCTGCATACCTGCCACGCACCTTCGACATCCGTTTGCGGAGCCAAAGCTGTTGCCCGACGCACGGCAAAATGACGAATACGCGGGTGGTTCGCCTGGGCGATTTCTTCGGTCGCGTTGGCCGAGCCACTCACTTTCATTTCCATGTTCGACTGCCCTGAGCAGATCCAGACTTCGCCCACCAGCACGTCAGACAGGGAGGTTGTGCCCGACTTGGCCTGCACATTCAGAACAAAAGGACCACCGGCTTCCATCGGGTCGAGGTCAACACGCCAACGGCCATCTTTACCGGCTTTCACCGATTTGGATTGCCCGTTGAAAAGGACCGTCAGCCGTTCACCAGCATCGGCCCAGCCCCAAACCGGAACGGGTTTCCGGCGCTGCAACACCATGTGGTCGGCAAAGAATTTGGGCAAACGAACGGCCGCCGACAGGGGCAAACCGTACAGAAGAGAGAGGAGAACAAGTAGAAGGGGGCGCATAGAGTAACGTACGTTTCTACCAGAAGGCCCAAAACGGCCGAATCTACGACGCCCCCGAACGGCAATTATTTTTTACCACCGGGCAAAGTTGGGCGCACCTCTACTTTGCTAGGCAGGGTACGCGGGTGCATTTTCAGCAGATCGTACACGATATGACCGATGTCTTCGGGCTGAATTTTCCAGGCGTCGGCATCGGTGGGCGTGTGATTGTCGAAATACGTGGCAACCGAGCCGGGCATGATCGTCGATACTTTGATGCCTTCTTTACGCAGATCGAGCATGATAGCCTGCGTGAAACCCACGAGCCCAAACTTACTGGCATTGTAGGCCGACCCTTTCTCGAAAAAGTTGGTGCCCGCCAGGCTGGCAATCGAAATAAAATACCCTTCGGTTTGCTTGAGGGCTTCGAGTGAGGCTTTGGCCGTGTTGAAAACACCCGTCAGGTTAATGTCGATGGTTTCGTGCCACTGCTCAGGTGTCAGCTCCTGAATAGGTGCAAAATGGCCCACACCCGCGTTGGCAATCACGTAATCGAGCCGGCCCCACTGCTGCACAATTGCATCAACGGCCCGCTGCTGCGATGCCAGATCGCGCACATCGGCCGCTAAACCCAGTGCGTATCCTTCTTTAATGGTGTTGAGTTGAGCCGCAGCTTTGTCGGCAGCCTCCTGCGACCGGCTCGTAATGGCCACTTTGATTCCCTGCTGAATGAGCACTTCGGCTACCCCGTAGCCAATTCCTTTTGAGCCGCCGGTGATGTAGGCGGTTTTAATCTGGTCTGCCATGGAAATGGTTTGTCGTTTTTGGTGTATCGTTTTTCGTTTTTGCCCTGCATGAAGGCAGCAGTGCCCATGCGTATGCGATTGCATAAGCCTATTGACTCTGTATGCTAACCCACAGCAGCAACTGAAAGTTTAGCTACTAAGGCTTGGCCAGATCACGCAAATCGCGGTAGATGATGTTGTTTTTCCAGAAAAGGCCGGTTACCATTGGCACGTGCTTTCTGCCGGGAATCACCCGATATTGGCTCTGTACCCCCAGTTTCTGGAGCGTCTGATGAAACTCTTCGGTGCCTTTGATGATGCTCGGGTAGGTGCGTCCACCCGTGTACAGAAGCATAGGCGGAGCCCCGGCCTGTACCTGATACTGGGGCGAAACAGCCTGCCAGCCCGCTGGCTCTTTGCCAAACGGAATAAGGAACTTCCGGTCGTCGGGGTACTCCATCTTTTGCAGGTAGTCGTACATATTGATCCCGGCCGGGTCGTTCAGAATAGCCCCTTTCACCAACCCGGTGGGTAAGCCGTTGCGCGTGAACACCGTTGGTCCAGAAGCCAGTAACGCAGCCAGGCCGCCACCGGCTGAGTGCCCCATTACGTAAATCCGCGACGGGTCGCCCCCATAGGCGCTAATCTGACTGGCTACCCAGCCTACGGCCCGGGCACAATCGTCGGCCATGGCGGGTACCTCCACCGCAGGGGCCAGCCGGTAGTTGATAATTACAGCCACAAACCCCTGTTTAGCCAGGCGTCGGCCAATAAACCAGTATATTTTTTTGCTGCCGCTATTCCAGCTACCGCCGTGAATAAACACCACTACCGGGCGCGGAGTAGCCGACTTCCGGCGGGGTTGGTACACATCGAGCAGGTGCCGCTCGGGGTCGAAACCGGCGGTATTGGGGGCCAGATACGGAATATCGCGGGTGCGTTTGCTCGGGCGGGCCCAGCCGGTTGCGGTTGTTACAATTAGAAGAACAAAAACGGTCAGTACAACGGGCAGAGTGCCCATACAGCGAGTCGGTAACATGCGATTTGAATGGCAGAAATCGGCGGGCCGGGTGGCCTTTCAGGTATATATACCACCAACCCGGCGCGAAGGTTTCAACACCCCGATTCCAATTTACACCCCATGCAGGTCGAAGTCGGCCGAGTCGACAAAGTCGACCCAGCGGCCCATCTTTTTCTGGATGACCCGGAAATGGTGCTCGTCGTCGGGCGTGATGAGCGAGATCGCCTGCCCGCGGGCATCGGCCCGGCCGGTGCGCCCAATCCGGTGCACATAGTCTTTGGGCGAGCGGGGCAACTCAAAATTGACTACGTGCGGTAGGTCTTCAATATCGATACCCCGCGAGAGCAGGTCGGTTGCTACCAGCACCTGCAAACTGCCGGTTTTGAACTGATTGAGCACCCCAGTACGCCCACCCTGACTTTTCTGGCTGTGCATGGCAGCCGCCCGAATCCCGTTTTTATTCAGCTTGACCACCAGATTATCGGCCGTTCGGACCGACGACACAAACACCAGCACCTGCTTCATACCCTCTTTTTTGATGAGGTAGCGCAACAAGGGGCCTTTACGCTCGTCGCTCACCCGGTAGGCCACCTGTTCAATCTGACTCAGGTCGCGCTCCTCTTCTTCAACCTCCACCCAAAGCGGGTCGCGCAGGAGGTGTTCGCGCAGGGTTTGCACATCGCCCCCCAGCGTTGCCGAAAACAACAGCGTTTGCCGTTTGCGGGGCAGCATCCGAAACAGGTCGGTCATCTCGTCGGCAAAACCGAGGTCGAGCATTTTATCGGCTTCATCGAGCACCAGCGTCGACACGGCCGACAAACCCACGGCGTTCTGACTGATGAGGTCGAGCAAACGGCCGGGCGTTGCCACCACCACATCGGTACCACCGAGAGCCATCATTTGGGGGTTGATAGACACGCCCCCGAACACAGCTACCGTTTTAACCCGCCGGGGCAGGTCGCGCCCAAGGGTCTGAAACACCTCGGCCACCTGCACGGCCAGCTCACGGGTGGGCACCAGCACGAGCGTTCGGACGGAGCGGCCCGTAGCGGGAGGCTGCGTTTGCAAGCGTTGCAAAATGGGAAGCACAAAGCTCGCCGTTTTGCCCGATCCGGTGCGGGCCAGACCCATAATATCGCGCCCTTTCAGAATAGCCGGAATGGCCTGCTCCTGAATGGGGTACGGTTTCTGATAGCCCTGATCAGCTACGTTTTTAAGCAGCTGTTTCGACAGCCCTAACGAGGAAAATGACATAGAAAACAAATCACAGCGCACCCGAAACGGCCCGCCGTAAGACACGTGTGTTACTTTTTACCACTGCGTTTGATGGGCCGGCCGTACTTTTTCCGTTTCTCAGCCTCATAATCCCGCCGGACGTTTACTTTTTTATTCTTGTCGATCTTCTCCTGAAACGCCGACTCCGACTCCCGAATGCGGGCCACCTTGGGCTCCAGCGTTTTCATGCGGATGTTGGGTTGCTCATGATCAGCCAGTTCGTCTACCACCACGAGGTCGTCGGGGAGGGGCAACATCGGAATAGGCTGTTTCATAAACGCTTCGATGGCGGTTTGCAGGGGCTCGTCGGCGGGCCGGATAAACGACAGGGCCGTACCCCGGCGGTCGGCGCGACCGGTGCGGCCAATCCGGTGAATGTAGTTTTCGGGTTCGTCGGGCAAATCGAAATTAACCACGTGCGACACCTCGGCCACGTCGATACCCCGCGCCACAATATCGGTGGCAATCAGCAACCGATACCGGCCATCTTTAAACCGCTCTACGGCCTCGAACCGGTGCGTTTGGGCCTTGTTGCCGTGAATAAGGCCTACCTGATCGGGCAGCGAAGGAGCCAGTTCGTCGTACAGTTCATCGGCCAGCTCTTTAGTAGCGGCAAACACCAGCACCTTGCTCATGTCGGCATGGCGGTTGAGCAGCAACCGAAGCAGGTTTACTTTGGTATAAAAATTCGGAACGGCGTAGCCCTGTTGCTCAATGGTTTCGAGCGGGGTGCCTACCGGTGCGGCCTCTACCCGTACCGGGTCGTTGAAAAACGTATCCATCAGGGCTTCGACCTCGGGCGTGAGGGTAGCCGAAAACAGCAGATTTTGCCGTTTGGGGGGCAACAGATCGAGAATAGCCGTCAGCTGCGCCCGGAATCCCAGATTGAGCATTTCATCGAACTCATCAATCACCAACCGCTTGAGGGCTTTGGTCTTGAGCACCCCACTCGCCAGCAAATCGACTAATCGGCCGGGCGTGGCCACCACCACATCGGCCCCGGCCTGCACCTGAGCGGCCTGCGGCTTGAGGTTCACCCCGCCGTATACCCCCACTGTGAGCACATTCATGTAGGCCGTCAGGGCTGTGATGGTCTCGACCACCTGCACCACCAGCTCACGCGTAGGCACCAGAATGACAATCTGGGGCGTTTTGGCCGGTGAAAACTGGTGCTGACGTAGGCAAGGCAGCAAATACGCCACTGTTTTGCCGGTACCGGTCTGAGCAATGCCGCACACATCGCGGCCCGACATAGCCACGGGCAGCACCTTCTGCTGAATCGTTGTCGGGTGCGAATAACCGAGGTCGGCCAGGGCGTTGAGCAGGGGTTTGTTCAGATTCAGTTCGTCGAACGTCATAGTTGTGTTGTTGGAGCGAGTTTGCAAAGGTACGGCATTAACGAGTGCGGCCCGCACTCGTTCGCTCTTTCACTTTAGCTACCTTTGGGGTATGACGAATGAACGACAAGGGCAAGTGCTGGCCAATTTGGGCATTGCAGCACTCAACCCCATGCAGGAAGCCGCCGGGCAGGCCATCGGGAACGATTCGGATACGGTGCTTATAGCCCCGACGGGTTCGGGCAAGACGGTCGCCTTTCTGCTACCCGTGCTGCGGCTACTCAGGCCCGACCAAACGGGCGTACAATGCCTGGTGCTGGCTCCCTCGCGTGAGCTGGCGCTCCAGATTGAGCAGGTCTGGAAAACGATGGGCACCGGCTTCAAAGTAAATACCTGCTACGGCGGGCATTCGGTCGAAACCGAAATCAAAAACCTGAGCAACCCACCCGCCCTGCTCATTGGCACACCCGGCCGCATTGCCGACCATATCGACCGGGGCTCGTTTGACGCGGGTCGTGTGCAGGTGCTGGTACTCGATGAGTTCGACAAATCGCTCGAACTGGGCTTTCACGATCAGATGGCCTTTATTGTCGGGCAGTTGAGTGGGCTCCGCAAACAGGTGCTCGTTTCGGCCACGCACGGCATTCAGATTCCGGGCTTTGTTCGCCTGAAAAACCCGCAAACAGTCATTCACAAGGCCCCCGAAACGGCCGCGCCCGCCCTGACCACCGAGGTGGTGTATGCCCCCGACAAAGACAAAATCGACACGCTCTTTCGGTTGCTTTGTACCCTCAACTCCGAACCCGCCATTATTTTCCTGAATCACCGCGAAGCCGCCGAACGCACCCGCGACCTGCTGGCCGAACGCGGTATTCTGACAACCGTTTACCACGGGGGCATGGAACAACCCGACCGCGAACGGGCCCTGATCCGGTTTCGGAACGGCAGTGTGCGCTACTTAATTACCACCGATTTGGCGGCTCGGGGTCTCGATATTCCCGAAATGAAGTACGTGATTCACTACCACCTGCCCCTCAAAGAACACGAGTTTGTGCATCGTAACGGCCGCACCGCCCGGTTGCATACGTCGGGCGCGCCCACGTCGGGCACGGTCTATGTGATTTTGCATACCGACGAGCCCCGGCCCGATTTTCTGCCCCGGTCGCTGCCCGAGTTTACCCTGCCTCAACAGGCTTCGCTGCCCAAGCCCCCCGAGTTCCAGACGGTGTACATCAGCGGAGGACGTAAAAACAAGCTCAACAAGGTGGATATCGTAGGCTTTTTCTCCCAAAAAGGCGGTCTGGAAAAAGGCGACCTGGGCCGTATCGACGTGCAGGATTTTATCTCATTTGCGGCCGTGCGGGCCGATAAAGTCCGGGGTTTGCTGGGACGAATAGGTCAGGAAAAGATGAAAGGCAAAAAATACAAAATCGAGGTAGCCCGTTGAGTATTCCACCCGTAAACAAACCAATCATGCAAAATTTAGAACCAACGCCCGTAACGGGGCCTGTTACCAACGAGCAACGGTCCTATGCACTCGATGCCCTCCGTAGCACTGCCGAAGCCCTGCACCAATCGGTTGCGGGCCTGACCGATGCTCAGCTGAACTACAAACCAGCCGACAACCGCTGGTCTATTGCCGAAAACCTCGAACACATTGCTCTGGTCGAAGCCGGACTTTTTGCCGGTATTCAGAAAGGCATGACGTACCCCGCCAACCCCGATAAACGGGCCGATGTCCGGCTAATCGACGTAGATGTGATTAAGGCCGTTCGGAGCCGGACGGTCTCGTTTCCGGCCCCCGACCCGTTTGTCCCGACCGGGCGTTTTGGGGATTCGGCCGGGTCGTTGGCGGCCTTCGATGCCGGGCGGGCCCAAACGGTCGCGTTTGTCGAGACGGTTGCCACCGACCTTCGTCAGCATTACATCCGGCACATTGCCCTCGGCTGGCTCGATTGCTACCAGGGCGTACTTACCATTGCCGCCCACGGCGAGCGGCACCGCAAACAAATTGAAGAAATCAAAGCCAGTGCGGGTTTTCCGGCTTAGCTTATGACCCAGCCACAATCAAATGAATAATGTACAGTTTCAGTACCGGACATTCGGACTTCAGACACTGGACGTTAGACTTAACGTGAATTATGGATAGTTGCTGACGCGTAGGCCTTCGACAGGCTCAACCGCACGCGGTCCGGGCTGACCACACATTTGCGAGCTGCCCGTCAGCCTGAGCCTGTCGAAGGCCTACGCGTCAGCAACTATCTGTTTAACAGCTGATTGATACGCATCTTACCCTTAACTCACCTTAGACTTACTACCTTTATACAGGGAGGTCCAACATCTAATGTCCAGTATTGAAACGTACAGTGTAGAATGAAATTAATACCCTGATAATCAACAGGATAAGCCATTCTTCTTTTACATTATTCATTGTCACTTCCCTTATGACCGAGTCATTACCCATTCTGTACCAGACCGAAACGCTCGTTGCCGTCAACAAACCGCACGGGCTGCTCGTACACCGGTCGCCCATTGCGAGCGATGTGAGTGAGTTTGCAGTGCAGATTCTACGCGATCAACTGGGGCAGCGTGTGTACCCCGTTCACCGGCTCGACCGCAAAACGGGCGGGGTACTTCTGTTTGCCCTGACCGAAGCCATGAACTCGGCTATGCAGGTGCAGTTTGCCGAGGGGCAGGTCGATAAAACGTACCTCGCCATTGTGCGCGGTTACACCCCCGACACCCAAACGATTGACTACCCCCTCCGTCGCGACGATGACAACGGTCGGCCGGGGCCGTTGCAGGAGGCCGTTACGCACCTGCGCACACTTCGGCGCACCGAGATTCCGTTGGCCCACGGTAAGCACACCACCTCGCGTTACTCACTCGTTGAGCTGACGCCCACCACGGGCCGTATGCACCAGCTGCGAAAGCACATGGCGCACATTATGCACCCGATCATCGGCGACCGGCCCCACGGCTGCAACAAGCAGAACAAGCTGTTTCTGGAGCAATTCGGCATGAATACCATGCTGTTACATGCCAGCCGGATTGAGTTTCGGCACCCCGATACGGGTGAATCTGTTGCGATTGAAGCCCCCATTCAGGCGGAGTTTGCCCGTATGCTTCAAACCCTGTTTGAGGGCACGATCTGAGCCGTTTTTGAATAAACCTCAGCCCATACAAACCCTGCTGACATAGGGCTGTCACCACCCTCCGCGACCTTTGTAAGGTAAAACAAACCCCAAAGATTATGTCGCACGTAGATGCTTTGATGAAGGAAATGCAGCAGGAAGCTCAGACCACCCGCAAGATGCTGGAGCGGATTCCGAACGATAAGCTGGATTGGCAACCCCACCCCAAAAGCATGACCATGCGGAATCTGGCCACCCACATTGCCGAGTTGCCAGCCTGGGTACAGTTGGCCGTGCATACCGACGAGCTTGACTTCGAGACGTCGCCCTACCAGCCCGCCACCGTCAATAGCACCGCCGATTTACTGGCCTTGCACGAAAAATCACTGGCCGAGGGTCTCGCCAGCCTCGAAACGGTGACCGAGGAGCAACTCCAGCCCATCTGGACGCTGCGTTCGGGCGACACCATTTTGAGTCAAACCACCAAAGGCGAGATGATTCGGATGTCGTTTTCGCAGATTGTGCACCACCGGGCGCAGTTGGGTGTTAATCTACGCCTGCTCGATATTCCGATTCCCGGCAGCTACGGCCCCAGTGCCGACGAGCCCATGTTTTAAACCCGTTTGTTGTGGCTGGAGCGGGGTGGTCTGCTACTACCGCTCCAGCTTTTTAAGCTCCTGCTGAATGTAGGATTTGGGAAGCCAATTAGTGCCCATCATAACCCCTTCGATATTGCGGGTTTGGCCAATATCGGTCAGAGGGTTGCCACTCAGCAAAACCAGGTCCGACACAAAACCAGCTTTCACCATCCCCGAATCCGCTTTTTTGAGGTATTTAGCCACGTTTACCGTACCCGTCCGCAAGGTCTGGTAAGGGGTCAGTCCCGCATCGACCAGGTATTTCATTTCGTGATGAATCGAGAAGCCGGGCACATTGAACACCTGCGGAGCATCGGAGCCGAGCAACAGCGGCACGTTGTTTTTCTGGCATTCGAGCAGGAGTTGCCGACGAATCTGAATCAGTTTTTCAGCGTTTTCTTTCCGAAAGTTGGGGTCGCTCAGGTATTTGTTTTTAGCGTTGACCCACCCCTGAATTTCCTGCGGCTTCATGTACTTCATTTCCGGGGCACTCGTGTACGCCGACACTGGCAATGGCGACTGCCACCGCTCGGCCAAAGCCTGCGTAGGTACCACATGAATCTGCCGGTCGCTCAGGGCTTTAATTAGTTTCGGAATCAGGCGCGGGTCGGCGCGGTGGGCAATCCAGGCCCCAAACAGGCCGGTTTCGGGCTCGGCGAGGGTATCGCTGCCGGGCGTAATGGCCTCAATGAAACCGTCGAGGTGGTCGATGGAAGAGTAGTCGGCTTCGATAGCCCGCCATACGCCCACATTGAACGACACATGCCCCACAAACGGAATCCCGACCTCTTTGGCGGTGCGGGCAATGGCCGGAAACGTTTCTTTGGTCAGGCCGGGGTGGAGTTTCAGAAAATCGTACCCGGCGGCTTTTTGCTCGCGTACCATTTGGGCACCACGGGCGGCCGTTTTCACCGACTGACCGTTGAACGACGGCCCTGTTGCGTAAAAATGAGGCCCCAGAATCTCGCCCGCCTTGATTTTGCTCCGTAGTTCGAGGTGCCGCGAGTGGCCCAGCATCCCGCGAATGGTAGTGATGCCGTTGGCCAGGTACAGCGTGAGCACCTCTTTCATCGGTTCGATATCATCGATGGGCGGCACATGCGCGTGCATCTCGGCCCAGCCGGGCATGAGGTATTTGCCTTTTCCGTCGATAATCAGGGCATCTTTGGCAAACCGAACGCTACCTTCGCGCCCCATCGCCGAAATGCGGCCATTGCGCACAACCACCGTCTGGTTTTCGAGTACACGTTCGGCGTCCATCGGAATCACAGCCACCGACCGAAACACCACCTCCCGGTCCCGGTTGCTCATCAGGCCCTGCGCCCGCACCGATACGGTCAGCGCCATCAGTAGTATACATACAAGGCTTCGCATACGCTGTTTGATTATTAGTTTGACGATTTTGGGTTGGTGCCTGTTGCAACCGGTTTCAACGGTGTAAGCTATCCAATCAGGCCATCTACTACACCCCTCCGCTCCAACTGGTAAAAGCCCCTTACTGGTACAGGTGCTGACGCACAGCATTAGACCCTTATCCGGCCACCGGAGCACCCTAACTTACCTTATTTAAAGTATTGGCATTTATACAATTTGTATAAACAGGAATAAACACCTTACTTTATCAAAAATGGGAATAGGTTGCTAAGTAAACCTACGCTAAAGTAAACTGTATTTACCAAAAAGATACAACTTTACCCCGAAAGGCTCCAATTTGATAATAAATGACCTCTATTGAGGCCTAATTGAGCCAAGTTGACTTATCAAACTGTTTCCGTAGTACCTTTGCGCACCCTACCCCAATAAAAGATTACCCAGTTAGAACACAAAGGCAGCAAAGAATCGGGCAGGTCATTTTTGTATGGCTCAATGCTCAACATTTGGTCTGTACTTAGGTTCTACCACTAATCGACATTTGTAAGCGTTTCAGAATAACCAATCGCAGTATGAATGAATGGGAAAGAGCAACACCATCGGTGATAACTAAACCTACCGAACAGCTTGCGCTTTATGATCGCTACGGTTCAATAGCTTACGGCGTTATTCTCCAGATATTACCCCAGGCCCCTCAGGCACAGGAGGTAATGCTCGACTTATTTACATCGACCGACCTACTGAAGGTACCGAATCCGACCGGAAACATGGCCCTTACCATTATTCGGTTGGCGCGGGCCAAAGCGCTGGAAGCCAAGTCTCGTCTGGGTGTACCACTCCCGTCAACGGTTGACCCCGATACGGCTAAAGCCAATTTACCCGATACCGTTTTCAACCTTTCGTTTCGTCAGGGGTACTCTATCGAGGCTATTGCCGAGAAGCTACAGCTTACCAAAGCTGAGGTTCTCAAGGCTATTCACGACTACTCAATCGCTTTCCGTCAGGCTTAACTGTATTCACAACATTGAAAACGAGCGAATATCAAACGAGTGGCATTCTGGAAGCTTACCTGCTAGATCTGGTCTCGGAAACCGACCGGCGGGATGTTGAGCAAATGATCAGTACCCACCCTGAGCTACAACAGTACGTGGTTCAACTGTCGGGGCAATTGGCTGCTCAGTTTGGGCAGGGACTTGTGCCGCCCCCGCCGAGCCTGCGGGAGCAGATCGCCCTCCGCACCGAGCCGCAAGCCGTAAAACCTTACGAAGGCCCCTACGAGCGACGTAGCAACCAACAAACAAACGACGCCCACAAAGACAAGTCTGATTACGTAGATGTGCAGGTGAGCAACACTCACATTCAGGTGCATAAATACTGGCGGCCGGCCTTTATCGCCGTATTTATCCTGTCGAAAATCTTTCTGGTTTTTGGTCTGTACTACTATTTCAAAGCCCAGTCGCAGGCCGACGAAATTCAGCGACTTAATCAACAGATGCAGCAGACACCTGTAACAGCACCTAGGTAAATAACTGATTAAGAGCAGCTAAGTTTTTCATTCCGGTTTATAAACATGAGTTATCCCGAATGTTAGGTTAGGGGTAGATGCCTTACTCGAACGCCCCGTCAGGGGCCCAATATTGGTAGAAAAGACGTCTCCTCAGAACACCAGAGCCCCGAAGGGGCGTAACTTGTTTAAGGTTACGCCCCTTCGGGGCTCTGGTCTTGGGTCCATGCTCGGGTTGGCTACCAATGTTAGGCCCCTACGGGGCATCAAAACGAGCGTTGAGCCAAAAACACCAAGACTTTAAAATTCGGGATGACTTATGTTTATGGCATTCACTCAGGGAACCCAACCCGCTTATGTTGCCTTTCCGGTATGTATGAACGACGACAAGGCCGCCCACGGCAACCCGGAAATTTTGCTCGAATTACTGAACTATCAGATGCCTTTTGGCAAGTACAAAGGCCTGCGTTTGCGTGAGTTACCCGTATCATACCTGGAGTGGTTTGCTCAGAAAGGGTTTCCGGCCGGTAAGCTTGGCATGCTTCTGCAAACCCTGTATGAGATTCGGCTTAACGGCCTCGATTACCTCCTCGACGAGCTACAAAAAAGACGGTAAACCCACAGGGCTTACCGTCTCGCACTCGGCTTCACTAAATAATGGGGTTGTTTATCGTGGGCCGCGCGAACCGCCCCGGTTTCCGGAGCCTTCGGCGGGTGCGGGCTGGGCTGGTTCGCCACCCCGGTTGCGTTGTTCAAAGCCACCCATCCGCTGCGGCTGCTCACCGGTAGCTGTGCGCCCACCATCGGGTTGACCGCTCTCCTGGTTGGGGCGGTTGTACTCGGGCCGGGCGGGCGCGGGTTGTCCGGCGTCGGGGCGGTTATAGCCGGGGGCCTCATACCGGGGCCGGTTTTCGGGCACTCCCCCACCCGGCTGGTTATTACGCCAGTTATCACGGTTTCGGTTATCGTCGCGCCGGGGACTCCCTTCACCGGTTTGCGGTTGCGGAGCTGGTTCTGGGCGTTGTGCCCGCTCCCAGGCCCGTTGGGGCGACTCTATCCGGTCAATTTTATCGGGCGTTGGGGGCTCGTAACGATTGCGATTTTGCCCTCCTGGCATCGTCTCACCCCGTGGGCCCGACTGCCGATTGTCGTAGTTGGGTCGGTTATATTCGGGGCGGTTAGTGCGCGGGTCAGGGGTGTATGTACCGCGTGAGTACTCGCGCCGGTCGTCGTTCCGGTTTCCATCCGAGCGCCAGTTGCGGTTACGGTCCATATCAGGGCGGTACATCCCCAGCGAGTTCTGTCGAATCACGTCACGGCCGGGTCGGCCCCCGTGTTCAAGCCGGTACACGGGTACATTCCGGCGGGTTACGTACTCAATTTCTTCGCGACGAGGGCCAAAGTTGTACGAGCGGTTATTCACCCGATACACGTTGTTGATGATGGTTGTGCTCTGGTACACATTGACCACGCGGGGCCGGGGCACGCAGTAGCTATACAGCCGCGGACTGGTAATGTACATTTGGGGAACAAACGTCCACCAGTTCGGCGGAATGTTGACATTCACGTTGATATTGAGACCAGGGCCCAGCGGAGCCCAGCCGTAATAGCCGCCCCCCGAACGCCAGCTAACCCAAGCGGGTGCCCATTCGTAGCCGGGCACCCATGCCCAGCGCTGGTACCGGTCGAGAAACCAGCGGCCGTAATGAAACGGGGCCCACCCCCAGGCGTAGTTTGATACCCAGGTGTTGCCGTACTCGGTCATAACCCAGTAGCCATTGCTGACGTAGGGCTGAAAACCCCGGTCGACATCGGGAATCCAGACAGTGCCGTACTCCGGCGTGTTGACCCACTGCCCGTAGGGGGCCAGGTCATCGTAGAAGCCATCGTTTGGGCCATACGGGTCGTCGTACGGCCGGTTGTAATACCCCGGACGGCCGTACCCCGGCTGATCGTAATCGGGACGACCGTAGCCAGGTTGACCGTAGCCAGGTTGACCGTACCCCGGTTGGCCGTACCCCGGTTGGGCAAAGGCGGTGGCGATTCCCACCAGGTTGAGCGCAACGCCAACCAACGCTATCCAGAATGTTCCTGCTCGTTTCATCACCTTGTTGTTGTGGGACATTTATTTCTTAGAGTGATGAGCGTAGTAAACGTTTAATCGGCTGATAAAAAATAAGATACTGCCGCTACGGAGCCGGAATTGATACCCAAAACAACGCCGGGCTGTAGTCTGACGACCACAGCCCGGCGTTGTTTCTAACCAGACGTATACTACACAGGGTTACCGATCTTCATCCGGACAGGGTCCCAGGTAACAATCTTCTTCTGGAAGTAGCTGATGTTGCCGCACTGCGTGGGGCCACACGCCCGAAGACCAAACGTGGCGTCTTCGATGTTGGGCTTGTTGCTGCGAACCGAATCGAAGAAGTTCACGAAGTGCTCATACCGGTCGCCTTTGTAGTCTTTGGGCACCATGTACTTAAACTCTTTCGGACCTTCCATTTCGGGGCGGTTTGGGTACATTTTGTTGTACTCCGCCACAAACAGCTCCTTCTGGTCTTTCGGGAAGTTATCGACCGACATACCCGGTGCTTTCGGGAATTTGTTCTTACGCACGGTCAGGCTGTCCCAACCGATAGAAAGGTCGCCTTCGGTACCTACTAGACGCACCAGATAGTTGCCGCCACCACCATCAACAAAGTTGGAACGCGTGGTCAGGTTGAACTCCGGGTGTTCGGCCGTCTTCGGGTAGTCGTAGATACTTAACTGAATATCAGGCACATCTCGCCCATCTTTCCAGTAGCGCGTTCCTCCGCTTGAGTACACCCGCGTGGGCCCGAGCGAGCCCGTGATGGTGTGCAGGGTGGTGAGCAGGTGTACGTACAAATCACCGGCGATACCCGTGCCGTAGTCCTGATAATTGCGCCACCGGAAAAACCGGAGCGGGTCCCACGGGCGCTTGGGCGCACTGCCGAGGTAGGTGTCCCAATCGACGGTTTGGGGCGATGCATCGGGCGGAATAGAATACTGCCAGGCACCGAGCGCGCTGTGCCGGTCGTACTGCGCTTCGACAAAAACCAACTCGCCAATGTCGCCCGCTTTCAGGAGTTCCTTTGCTTTGGAGACGATGATCGACGAGGCAAACTGGCTACCGACCTGAAAAATCTTGCCGGTTTCTTTCGCCACTTTAATCAGGGTATGGCCGTCCTCAACCTTTTGCACCATCGGCTTTTCGCAGTACACGTGCTTGCCTTTGCGCATAGCGTCGGTCGATATTTTCTCGTGCCAGTGGTCGGTAGTGGCGTTGATAACCACGTCGATATCCGAGCGGTCGATCAGCTCGCGGTAGTCGCGGGTGGTGGTCAGGCCAGTGCCCCAAAGCTCCTTGGCCCGGCGCAACCGACCATCGTACAGGTCGCAGGCAGCTACCATCTCTACCCCGTCGACCATCAAGGCCGTTTGGGTATCACCAATGCCCATGCCACCCGTTCCGATGAGAGCGAGTCGCATTTTGCTGTTGGCCGCCGTGCTGGCGTGGTTTTTCACCAGATTCAGGTACTGCGTGGTAGGTGCCGCATTGGCGCCGGTGAGCGCTGCGGGTACGGCAGCCGCGCCCACACCGAGGGTTTTCAGAAACGAACGGCGGGTAGCTTCGCCACGGGCATTCGTGGATAGGTTGTTCGGATTGGTCGACTGCTTATCGCTGTTTTCCATCAGTTGACTTGGTTTTTTCAATAAGATAAAGGCGGGGTTGCTCAGAAACTCACCACTTTTTCAAAGATAGCCGTTGCGGGCCAAATCACGCAACCCGACCTTATTTACTCATTTAGGCGTAAATCACCCTACCAGCTATACGTGTATTTTACACAGTTGAATCGCTCCGTTTCTCATTTCAGATAGGTATGGCTGGTCAGGCACTAAGGCCAAATCCAACTTTACGCTGTTCACTAACTGGTATATATCATGATTACTTTTTTGTCAACGGCACGCTCAGCCCACTATACACAACGCCCTATTCTGCTCATTGGCACCCGCCTGCTCATTGGCCTCACGGCTTTCGGCATTGCGTCGGTGGCGTGCATGGCTTTCGCCAACCCGCAGGATGTGATGAGCTTGGTTGGCGTACACTTACCCAATCCCGACGCCTACAGTTCTATCCGGGGCGTGTATGGCGGGGCCGGGCTGACCATTGCACTCTGGCTCGTATATCTGGCCGCCCGGCAACCCCGGCAAGGGCTGGTTTTTGTAGCTATTTTGTGTGGCCTATACGCCCTGTCGCGGTTGATTACCCAACTAACCGAAGGACCTTTGGGCGATTTTGGCTACCAATGGATGCTGATTGAAGGCACGCTGTGCGGATTAGCGTTGTTGCTACTGGCCCTCACCCGTCGGCATGTCTGAGAATGACTCTTAGTACGGGGCCTGCTGGCGTTGACCGTCGACCACCCCCTGCCCCCTCCTTGAACTAAGGAGGGGGTGGCTTACCAGACCAGCCATGAATGTTTAGATGCACCACTATGCTGGGCACCTAAGTGAATGTACTATGAATAATGCACAATGGCCAATAGATTACTCTGCTGATTATCAGCTTATTCGTTAGCTATTCTGTACTGTACATTTTGTCCTAGCACTTATAAGCCAAATCATTAATTATTGATCAAGGAGTTATCTCCGTTCATCTCTTTGGGCTAAGGGAAAGCAAAGAGCTTGTAGCCCCGCTACAGGACTACATTAAACAGCTACCGGCGTCAGTAACGGCAGCGTCACGCTAAAACGGTTGTCGGTTTCTTCGACGGTTACACCCTCCCGGCTCAGCATCTGGTACTTGGCAATCAGCGTCGATAAGCCATCCCGGTCCATTGCTACAGTACGGGCACGGTGCTGGCGGTTGTTGACCACCCGCACACCCCCATCGGCCCCTACCTCTACCCGAACCACGAGCGGGCTACCCGGCAACATGGCATTGTGCCGGATGGCGTTGTCGATAAGCGTTTGCAGGCTCAGGGCGGGCAACTGACTGTCGGTTTTCGAGGGACATTCGGGCACGATAATACGCAGGTTTCGACCATACCGGGTATGCAGCAGTTCGGCATACGTTCGGATAAAATCGAGTTCGGCGGAGAGTGGAACCACAGGTTGCGAGCCAGCCTGCAACATGTACCGGTACACCCGAGCGAGATGGTCGACAAACTGTTCGGCCTGCCGGGGGTCTTCGCCAATCAGGGCCGATACTGAGCTGAGGCTGTTGAACAGAAAATGCGGGTTTACCTGTCCCTTTAAGGCATCGAGTTTATGTTGAAGGGCCGCCTGCTGGAGCCGTTCGGTTTCGGTTTGGTTGAGTCGCCACTGCTCAAACGAGTAAAACAGCCCCAGCGCCGTACAGAGTAAGACGTCGAACAAAGCTCCGAGCCACCAGATAGGCCGTATCGTATCCAGATCGAACTGCACCCCGGTCATAGGCACAAGGCTGTACACCCACACATCGAAAACAGCCAAAACGGCCGTTAGAGCCCCTACGGCCAGCAACATACTGAGCAAGCGTAACCGGGTTTGGCCCAGGCACGGATAGCGGGTAATGATCCGCCGGATCACCAGTGTCAGCGTAACCACCGAAAACCAGTAGAGGATGAAAATGAGGCCCGTTCCGACGGCAAACGTACGGGCATCGTCCAGATAACGAGGACCGATCATCAACCAGTTACCGACCGGAAACAGCACCGGCATCATGGCCAGGTGATACCACCATTCATAGGTCGAAAAGAATTGGGGGCGTTTCACAACACAAAGGGCAGAGGAAGGAGATTGAATAGTCGAATATAAGCCCGCCCAGCCCACATCTACTCTACGGGCTGAATTGGTTGCTCAAAATTCGGTGCGAATTGAAACAAATAGGCCATGAATTGTACCAATGGCCTAAAGAACCTTTTGAACGGTTAATGCCCTTTTAATTCCTTCACATATTGGCCCTTAGTACACCTAACCCGGCGTAGTGGCACCCGACCGACAGTTCAGGATGGCCTTCTCTCAGTTCGGGCGCTCCGGGTCGCAATTCAGGCGCGACCCCATTCCAAATGAGGGCCCTCAACGCCCAATTTTGGGGTGTCGGCACAACCGCTGGCACGTACCTCATTCAAACCAACAGTAAACAACAACCATGCAACGTCCTTCCCTTTTCGCCACCCTGTTGGCTCTTTCGGTCGCTACGCTGAGTAGCTGTAAAAAAGAACCCGATGTAGCCCCTACCCCCACCTCGCTCACGGCCCGCGCCGGGGCCGATCAGGCCGTACTCCCCGAGCAAGCCGTATCCCTCGACGGCTCAGCCTCTACCGGCTCGGGCACACTCGCTTACCAGTGGACGGTGGTTCGTAAGCCACAGCGCAGCACCCTCACGCTCGGAGGAGCCTCCACGCCTAAAGCCACGTTTACGCCCGACATTGTGGGTGAATACGAACTCGAACTGACCGTTTCGAGCGGGGCAGCCAAGAGTCAGGATCGGGTGGTGGTCCGGGCCGAACAAACCGGGCCGATTACTCTCAGCAACGAGGTAAAAACCCAAACCCGGCTGAAAGATCGTTTGATTGACCCGGCCCAACCCGACTACATTGTGTCGCGCGATCTGGCTATTTCGGCCGAGCTGAGCATCGACCCCGGCGTAACGGTCGCCTTTGAACGCAACACGGCGATACAGCTCAAATATGAGGGAACGCTGATTGCCGAGGGCACCGCCGATAGCCAAATCCGGTTTACGGGGGTAAAACCCGAGAAAGGATTCTGGGCTGGTATTGCCAATTACTCACCCAGCACAGCCAACAAGCTGGCGTTTGTTCAGATTCAGTATGCCGGAAGCCGGGGGCTTCTCAGCTCGACCAAAGCGGGTCTTTCCCTATTTGGCCCCAACAAGGCCCTCATGACCCTGGCCGACTGCCAACTAAATGATACCGACGGGTACGGCCTGTACGTGCAGGAGGGGTCGGTACTGCGCAATTTTGCCCGCAACAGCTTCCGTAACAATGCCGAAGCGGGCGTTATTATTGATGCCTACAACGCGGCCCTGCTCGACGCGGCCTCGAGCTTTACCGGCGGTAACACCCGCAATGTGGTGGAAGTGCTGGCGTCGGCAATCCGGGGCAATGCCGACCTGACCTGGGTCGCTTTGGCCGACAAAACGCCGTACCGATTACTGGGAAATCTGGCAGTAGAAGCCGGCTGGACGCTGAAACCGGGCGTCACGGTTGAACTGTCCCGCGATGCGATCATCAACGTAAACCGCGACGGGTATATTTCGGCCAAAGGCACCGCCGACCAACGCATAACCTTTACGGGCTCGGCAACAGGCTCGGGACACTGGAAAGGCATTATGATTTACTCAGTGAGCAACCTGAACACCCTCGAACAGGTCGACATTAGCGGGGCTGGTAGTTCAGTGATGGCCTCAGGCAAGCGGGCCGCCGTGGGGGTATTTGGTGCCGGAGCCAAACTGACGATTAAAAACTGCCGCATCACCAACAGCGGAGGGTACGGCATTGCCCACACACCCAACGCCGAGATCAACAGCGATGCCGGTACGCTCAACACCTTCAGCGGCAATGCGCAGGGCAACGTGGCCCAGTTTTAACGGCTTGACTCGGGGTTCATAAGTAGTCAAGCAGAATTAAACTGAAGTATTTGGAATAGATGCTTTTGTCATCCCGACACAGGAGGGATCTTTCTAATTGACTGACTGTAAGATCCCTCCTGCGTCGGGATGACAAACCAAAGTTTAAACTAATTCTGCTTGACTACTTAAGTAGTCAGACAGAATTAAATGTAAAATGAAGAGTGTAAAACGTACAATGAGATGGCTGATTATCGGCAGGTAACACAATTATTCATTATACATTTTACATGGTTCATTCGCTTATAACCGGCGAGGTTGCCTCTACCGTTGAAATGGTAGAGGCAACCTCGCCGGTTATAAGCGAAACGTCAATTGGCCTGCTATCGGCCAAAATCGAGGGTATGATTCAGGTTGAGCCGGAAACCGTTATTGATTTCAAATACCGGGCGGTCCGAAACCGGGTCGGGGTCAGCGTGTTGAAGCACCTGATTGAGGAAGTTCAGCTCAATTTGCAGGGCATCAGAAACCTGGTAACCTAATCCGGCCGACAGCCGGTTCTGGTTGAAGATATTTTGCCCCACGTTTCGGCCAAAGCCGATAAACACCTCATCGAAAAAGTTGAGGTAAAACTCCCGATTGTCGAGCGTTGAACCCCGCAGAGGCAGATCGGCGGCTATCTGGTAGCGCATCCGGTTCTGAAACTCCCAGCCCGTAATCCGGCGCGGATTGGGGTCGGTTTGGCCCGCCAGCCAGCGTTGTTCTAACCGGAATCGGTGCGTCAGGTTTAGCCGTCCGTAGGTTTCGTCGAGCGACACATCGGCGTGAAGCCGGTGTTCTGGATAGGGTACGCCCCGGTCGGCCTGCGGATACTGCCCAAACGGAAACGTAACGAAATACGTGTACCCTCCGCCAAACGTGACCCGGTCAGAGGCCTTGTACGATGCCCCCAGCCGGGCGAGCGATTGCTGCCACGTCCGAACCAAATCGATCCGGCGGAATTGGTATTCGGTCCGCAGGCTCCATTTAGGGTTGAGTTTATAGGCACCGTTGTACACATACCAGCCAATAGATTGATGGTCGAGCAGGCGCTGACTATAGCCAGGCTGCCCAAACAGCAACCCGGCAGCCAGCAAAAACACATACCGGCAGGCGTTAAAAAAAGTCATACAGACAAACGGGTTGAAACAATACCCGCCAGTTTATAGACTCATTTTAGGGGTCAGGTGTTTGGTTATCCCACCCATCGTAGGCAACGTTTTTACAATTCATCCGCTTTTTTGAGCAGTTCATTCATTCTGTTTGTCAATTCAGAACGGGTTGGCACGGGTACCTACCTCGGGCCGGGTACCTTTGAAAAAGGGGCTGTTTGACCCCTCCGGAACGCCATGCCTCGTTTGCTCACCCGTCTGGTTCGACTGTACACCCAACTCCGGCAGGATAATCTACGGCGCTACATTTACCTGTTTCTGCTGCCGTGGTTCGTTCCGATTGTGACGTACCTTATTTTCGGGGAGGTTATTTTGTCGGGCTGGGGGGCATTTCTGAGCAGCAACGCCCTCATTCTGGTTCTGTCGGTGATGGCAAACACAGCCGATACGTACCTGCTCAAACGGGTTATTCGGGCCTACCCAGAGGCCGATCAAAGCGTTCAGCGGGTGGTGTTACTGACGCTGGCCTTCAGCCTTATCAACATCAGCCTGGCCGAATTGACTCTGCGCGGCCTCGATGCTACCCGGTTTCTGGCCTTTCGCTACGACCCCGAAACCAACATCTGGGTGTATAGCTTCGTGTTTGTATCGAGCATTGTAGCCTCGGGGCTCATTGAAAGTGCCTACGCGTTTATGCAGTGGCAAACCAATCAGCTCGACCGGCAGAATCTGGAGCAGGAACACCTGAAACTGGCCCTGAGCACGCTCAAATCGCGCATTAACCCCCATTTTCTGTTCAACAGCCTCAACTCGGTGTCGGCCCTAATTGCCGACGAGCCTCAGCAGGCCGAAGAATTTGTCGACGAACTGTCCAAAGTTTACCGGTACATGCTTCAGGCCAACAAAACGCCCCTGGTAGCTGTTGAGGCAGAACTCCGGTTTATCGGGTCGTATGTGCAGCTGCTCCATGTGCGCTATGGCAAAGCGCTTCGGGTCGATTTGCCCACCCAAACCGGCCCGGCTGATGCTGGGCTCCCTCCCCTGACGCTGCAACTCCTGATCGACGATATTATTCAGCATAATACGCTCATGGCGTCGCGGCCGTTACAGATACACATTGAGTTTGCCGATACAGACCGGCTCTGCATCCGACACAACTGCCAGCCCCGTACCGTTCGGGTCGATACGCAGTTGCCGGGCTTTGCCGATGTCCTGAAACAGTACGAATCGGTGGGTGGGGCTGTTCCGCAACGCGAGGTCGACCCGGCGGAGTGCCGAATTTACCTGCCACTCCTACCCATTTCTACAGGCTTTTATCCCAACCCAGTCACTAAAACCAGCAGTTGAGTCATGCATCCCGTGTGAGGCCCAACTGGCCTTCGTAATTTGCCATTGATCAGAGCCCAATAAACTCCGCTCCCGAAATTAGCGCGTATGCCGTCGTTTGTAACCTCGTTGACCCGTACCTGGCGGTACCGACCCACCAAGCAGCTTAAGTGGCAGTTGCTACTGGTGTTCCCGTGGTTCATTCCGCTCATTACGTACCTGCTGCTGGGCCCGCGCTACCTGCATCACCTGCCTACGTTTTTGGGGGCTACGCTACTCAACGCCCTGATTGGGCTTGGTTGCCAGATGATTCTGGACCTGATTACCCAGCGTATTGCCCGGCGCTACGCCGAACTCGGTCAAACCGGCCAACGGCTGGGATTACTCCTGCTCGCGTTTATGACAATTACCCCGGCCGTGATTCTGCTGGCCTTGTGGGCCTACGACCACTGGCACCTCTTTGGGTACTCCACGCAGCCCGGCAGCACCACCCGCATTTTGCTTTTCAACGTGGTGATCAACGTAATTTCCGTCGGGACGTTTGAGAGTATGTATTCGCTCAATAAATGGCGGGAAAACATGCTCCAGAAAGAGCAGCTCAAAAAAGTAACCTTACAGAGCCAGTACGAGAGCCTTAAAAATCAGGTGAACCCCCATTTTCTGTTTAACACCCTGAACTCACTCTCGTCACTCATCGCCGATGAACCCGAACGCGCCGAGCAATTTGTAGATGAGATGGCTAAGGTGTACCGCTACCTACTGCAAACCAACCGGCGCACCGACGACGAAACCGACGGCGACCTGACCACCCTGGCGGCCGAAATGGCGTTTATCCAGTCGTATTTCCACCTGCTCAAAACCCGTTACGGGGCTGGTATCCGGCTCGATGTAGCCCTGCCCGAAGCCGACATGGCCTGCCTGCTACCTCCGTTAACGTTACAGATGCTGGTCGAAAACGCCGTGAAGCATAACGTCATTCATCCCAACAAGCCGTTGGTGATCGAGATTCGATCGGAGGCTGGCGGCCGCTTACTGGTACGCAATAACCGCCAACCCAAAACCACCCGCGTTCTGAGCAATCAGGTCGGGCTGAGCAACATAACCGCCAAATACCGCCTACTGGCTCAGCGCCAGGGCGCTCCCGGCACTACGACACCGGGCGTTGTTGTCGACGAAACCGACGGATTCTTTACTGTCCATCTACCGCTTTTAACCCCGACACTGTCATGAACGTATTGATTGTTGAAGACGAAGATTTAGCCGTTCGCAAACTCCGCAAACTGGTGCAGGAGGTCGACCCGACACTGGCCATTCAGGGCGTTACGTCGAGCATCGAAGACTCGGTCAACTGGTTGCAGAACCACCCCGCCCCCGACCTGATTTTCATGGATATTGAACTGGCCGATGGGCAGAGCTTCGAGATTTTTGAGCAGGTTGATATTCGCAGCCGGGTCATTTTCACCACCTCGTACGATGAATACGCCCTGCAAGCGTTCAAGGTCAACAGCATCGATTACCTGCTCAAGCCGATTCAGCGCGAAGACCTCCAGCGGAGCCTGAAAAAACTCCGCGACCTGATGACCACTAATGGCCACGCCGACGCACCAGCCGATACGCCCACCTTCAACATCGAAAAGCTCCTGCGCGAGCTACAGGGGCAAGGCAACCCGGCGGGCCGGGAGTACCGCAAACGGTTTCTGGTAAAGCAGGGGCAAAAACTCCTGTCGGTGGAGGTCGGTGATATTCTGTATTTCTACACCGACGAGCGGTTCAGCTTTTTCAAGACCCGTTCGAACCAAAAGTTTCTGGTCGACTACACCCTCGACGAACTGGCCGATTCGCTCGATCCGGGCCAGTTTTTCCGGGTCAACCGGGGGCTGATTGTGACGCACAATGCCGTGGAGCAAATTCAGCCCTATTTTGGTAACCGGCTTGCCCTGACGCTCAGGCCGGTGTTTGACAAGGAGGCCATTGTGAGCCGCGAAAAGGTGAGCGATTTTAAAGTCTGGATGGGAAAATAACGAATACGCTACGTAGTTTTAACCGTGTACCGGCTCTGTACAAAGCCGTTCGGGAAGGCGCGGGTTTCAGTGTGGTGCAAGGCTATGTCGTGCCCGGTGGCCCCAAAGAGCGGAATACCCTCGCCCAGCAGCACCGGGATGCGGGTAATGGTCAGCTCGTGCACCAGCCCGGCCGCCAGAAACCCCTGAATGGTGCGGCCACCGTCGAGGTACACCTGCCGGACACCGCGTTCGGCTAACTGAGCCACCAGTTCGGCCGGGGGCAGCTGCGTTGCCTCCACCTCGTGCGCCAGTGCCGAGGGGATAGCCAGTTGTCGGCTACTCAGAATCAGCATACGCTTGCCCCGGTACGGCCACTCGCCCCCAAAACCGAGCACCGTTTCGTAGGTGTTACGTCCCATGATAATCATATCCACGGAATTCATAAACGACTGATAGCCAAAATCTTCGCCATCGATTTGATAATCAGAATGGGTAAGCCAGTCGATAGATCCATCGGGCCGGGCAATGAACCCGTCGAGACTGGTCGCGATAAATACCGAAATATTGGGCGTTGAGGTCATGGTTGTTTGGGATAGAGAAGTAACGTTGATAAGGTTTTAGTTGTACAATAACTGGCCACCCCCCCGGCTCTACGAAGCCAACAGGGCCGTACGGACCTTTTCGTAAAACAGGGGTACTTTCTGGCGCGGGTCACCTTTGCCGAGTGTTTCAATGGGCAGATACCCCCGATACCCCGACTGCCGCACAATCTGCATAATCCGGCTCAGGTCAGTTTCGGTTTCTTTCCCATTTACAAATAACTTTTCCTTGATTTGCCAGGTAGCCGCTTGGGGCGCTACCTGCACAATTTGGGCGTATGGGTCACCGGTACGAAAACTGCCAATGTCCAGATTGGCCGCGAACCAGTCGGAGTTAATCCGGTTAAGCAGTTCCAGCATGTGATCGGCCGTTTCGATAAAGTCAGCGTGGTTTTGCAGACCGAGCATCACACCCCGTTGGGCGCCATACGCTACGCACTCATCAATGGCTTCGAGCATGTATTCGGTCACCTCCTCGCGCATCAGTTCCGGCTGAACCCGCAAACCCGAAAAGATGCGCAGAATGGGCGCGTCCAGTTTAGCGGCCACGTCGATCCAGGCTTTTACGAGGGCAATCTCTTCCCGCCGATGGATCGCATCGGCCAACGAAAAATCATTGCGAACGCCCGTTCCGCTGATGTCGAGGCCCAGCCGAAACGCCTTTCGTTTAAGCGCGTAGATATAGCTGTCGGGCGGGACGGCCGGATACCCCGGAAAATAATACCCCGTTGGGTCGACGGCATCAAATCCCACATCGGAGCAAAACGTCAGCACGTCGTCGAGCGTCATCGACTTTCGGGTCAGCGGCTCGTTGAACGAATACAAGTTGCAACTGATCTTCAACGGCCCGCGACGGGCGGGTTCAACAGGGCGCGCGGGCTCAGCAACTGAACCCAGCGAGTGGGCCAGAAGTGGCATACCCAGCGTTACAGATTTGACAAAGGCCCGCCGGTCCGGTTCACACTCGTTCATAACAGGAAGGTGTTTTGTTGAAAAGCGTACAACCAGACCGGTTTACCGGGCAAAGTATCTTACAACCGCACTACCTCGCCCGTGCGAACGCTCTCGTCGCAGGCGAAGGCAATGCGCAGAGAGTTGACGGCATCGGCCAGGTGATCGGTCAGGTCGAGGTTTTCCTGAATCGACTTGAGGAAGTACCGCTGCTCACGGTTACAGAGCTCCTGGTGGTCGGGCTCGTCGGTCAGGTCGATCCACTCGTCGGGTTGGGTAAACTCGTCGTTGGCGTCGATCTCCGCACGGTGTACCCGCAGCGACTCGGTTTTGGTGTGGGCGTCCACGTTGTCGGAGTTACCAACAGCACCCGCGTTTTTAGCCACAATGGATACGCAGCCATTCGGCCCGATCACATCCTTCACAAAAAAGGCCGTTTCGCTCATCATGGGGCCCCAGCCAGCTTCGTACCAGCCCACTGAGCCATCTTCGAAACGGATTTGCAGTTGGCCGTAGTTGTAGTTGTCGGCCGGAATGTCGTTGGTCAGTCGGGCCCCGATGGCGCTCACCCAAACGGGTTTCGAGCGGGTCATCTGGCACATCACATCAATGTAATGCACGCCACAGTCAACAATCGGGCTGAGCGACTTCATCAGGTTACGGTGCACGGTCCACATGTAGCCGTGGCTCTGCTGATTCAGGTTCATGCGCATCACAAGTGGCTTACCCAGCTGCTGAGCTTCCTGCACGAACCGCTCCCACGAGGGGTGCACCCGCAAAATATACCCGACCACTACTTTACGGTCGGCTTTCACGGCGGCCTCCACCACGCGCTCGGCCCCTTCGACGGTATCGGCCAGGGGTTTTTCGATAAAGACGTGACAGCCCGCTTCGAGCGCCATAATGGCAAATTGCTCGTGGGTATCGGGGTAAGTTGAGATGCAAACCGCATCGGGGCGGGTTTCGGCGAGGGCCGCAGCGTAATCGTCGAAGAGCGGGTAGCCTCCGCCGAGTTTTTCGTTCAGAACGTGCTTGCTCTTACCGGTCGAAACGATACCGCAGATTTCGAAGCCATCGAGAAGTTGGTAAGCCTGCGCGTGCGACGCGCCCATATTGCCGCAGCCCACAACGAGGACGCGGATTGGAGAGGGTTGAGAGGTCATGTGACAAAGATAGGGAACTGGACTAAAACAGAACCAACCGGGGCCCGGTAACGCTACCCGGCCGATCAGGAGCGCACCATCGATTTCCGTAACAACCGATTGGGTACGGGGTTTTAGGGATAAAAGCAGGTGCCTGTACTTTTTTCCTTTGTTTTCCGATGAGCCGTGCCTTCCTCAAAAACGAAACTGCCGACGACCCAGTCGTGATTCCGGCCCGGGCTCCGCTGCCACCCGGCGTTACCAATTACGTGACGCCCCGGGGACTGTTACTGCTCCGTACCGAGCTGGCCGATCTGGAAACCGAGCGGGTACGTCTGCAAACGGTCGAGCCCGACGAAACCGAGCGAACCCGCCAATTGGCACTCATCAATGGCAAAATAGTCGCCCTCAACAGCCGGATAGCGAGTGCCACCGTGGTGCATCCGCACGACCACGCCGACGATCCGGTGGTTCGGTTTGGAGCGACCGTAACACTGACAGGCCGATCGGAGTCGGCCACGACGCGCCAGCTGACCATTGTGGGGGTCGATGAAGCCGACGCTACGCAGGGCCTCATTGCGTTTACGGCTCCATTGGCCCGCAGTCTGCAAGGCAAGCGCGTTGGCGACATCATCACCCTCCGCACCCCACGCGGAAACGAGGAGTTAGCAATAACGAGTCTGTCCTTTACAGCGTGAATCAGCCCCGGTTATCCATTTTCATACAGAGTTGATTGGTAAACGGATCGAACCGGATAAAACCGATACGAACGGATTCTCCCTTACCCCCTTCTCCTTTCCTCCCCTCCACCCTCTGTCAAATACTCCGCTACCAACGCCCAGCAGTGCGCTTCGCAAACCCAGCGCATATGCACAAACGGACTGGTGGCCAGCCGGTTCAGCAGTGGGTGCTCGTAGGCCGTGAGCATCCCGGCAATGAAAAAATGGAACGTTTCGAACGACTGTTCGATATGGGTCAGGTCGAGCGGGGGCGGGTTCTCACCGAGCCGGCGGAGGGTGGTCGACAAAATCACCCGGTCCATCGGGTGGGTAACCTGAGCGAGTTGAGCACGGGCATCGGCCACGAGCTGAGGCTGCACGGCAACCAGTTCGGGTGGGTGAAACATAGCCAATAACCGTCCGATGTGATACAGAATGAGGGGCGTTCGAGCGTAGTGCGGAGCACAGCGAAACGGCTGCGAGACGTACTGGCCCGAACGTACCATTTGTACCAATAGGGTCAGACTGTCGGTGTCGTGCTCATTCCGGGGCAGCTTATGCCGAAAAATCAGGTACAGCAGATTACTCAACGCGCAGACATCGAAGTCGATAGGCATTTTTTTGCCGAACCAGGTAGAGTAAGCGCGCAGGTGGCGGTACTCAGGAAAGGTGTTGCGGATGCGGTGCCGGGTGCCGTTGGCGTGTTGGGAGAGCTTTTCTTTGAGCCAAATCAGGGTCTCAGGTGCGGGTGGCTGAGTCAGAAACACCAGAGCCGTATCGTCGATGTCGTCGGGGATACGAAAATGATCGAAGCGGTGGAGTAGCCGCCCATTGGAAAAATGCCGTGAGGGGCGTGTCGGCCAGAAATTATATGTGTCGAGACCATCCTTGTTGCGGAAGTGTGGGTAAGCGCGCGCGGCTCGTTCGCCTATTTCATCAACAAGCCGGGCCGCATCGGGCGCGAGCCGGTGCCGAATCCCCTGCAAAGTAAAAAGCGTGCAGGCCGTCAGAAACACATTATTGTCGGCCCGGCGGTAGTTTAGCCATTGCGGCTGAATCCGGTACGAAGGAAACAGACCGGGCGAGAATCGCGAATCGGTATGCGATTGGAGGGCAGCAATGTGAGCGATTATTGAGTCGGGAGACATGCCTTTTTAACTTTCCAGCAATGCCAGCAAATCATCCAATTCATCACCAGAAACAGTGCTTTGCTCCGATTTATCATAAATATATGACAGTGTCACGGTCTCATTTACCACCTTCACATACGTGATCACACGAGCACCTCCTGCCTTACCTGTTTTCTTTGACGTAATTTTGAGCCTGACTTTATAGAGATTACCACCTAACGATTGACCGAGCGTGGGGTTTTCTTTAAGTTCTTCTCCTAAATGAATAAGGTCCGATTTTATAGATGGATACTTTTTGGCCAGCCGCTTGATCTGTTTATCAAAAACGGCCAAGGTCAGAATCTTATAATTCATTGAGCAGATCGGCTAAAGGCCTCGCTTGCTTTACTCCCTGTTCAACGGCCTTAAGTTCAAGAATAGCTTCTTTCAATTCCGAAATTAGCTGTTCACGACTCGGCTCTTCTATTTCGTAAGAAGATAAATCGGTGTATTTCTTTTTAAGCTGATTCCAATCGCGCATAGGTATAAAAACACCCGCCGGATTTCCTTTGCTGTCGTGAATAACCTGTACGCTCATCTTTGTTTGCTTTTAGTCAAATTTCCTTTTTTTCGGCGATACCACCAAACCTATCTGGATCGCAAAGCCGTTCACGCGAACCCTCTCCTGCCACCTTAACGATTTTTAACAGGCCCCTGTCCGGTTGTCGGAGTCAATTTTAGTAATTTTGACCAGAAAAGCAGTTGCGTTGCCTTATATAGGGTGCGAGACAAGTCTACTCAAACGCATTTTTGTCATCCCGACGGCAGGAGGGATCTTTTTCGTATCCGCTCAAATTGAATGGATTAAGCGTAGATCCCTCCTACCGTCGGGATGACAAAATAGGACGGAATGACAAAAACAGGCTTGTTTATACTCTCCGGCACACAACAGAGCTATTGACTTTTCGACTAACGACTCCTACACAATTTATGCAGTCATTCCGACGCTTGAACACCATTGCGGGCTGGGCCACCTTCGCGGTTGCGTTGCTAACCTACAGCCTCACGGTCGAACGCACCGCCAGCTTCTGGGATTGTGGTGAATTTATTGCCTGTGCCTACAAACTCCAGGTTCCGCACCCTCCGGGGGCACCGTTCTTCCTGCTCATTGGTCGTATTTTTTCCCTGCTGGCCGGGGGCGATGTTACGCAGGTAGCCTTCTGGATCAACATGGTATCGGTACTGGCTTCGGCCTTCACCATTCTGTTTCTGTGCTGGACTATCTCTATGCTCGCCCAGAAACTGATTGGCAAACCGGAATCGGAATACAACACAGCCGACTCCCTGCTCGTGGTAGGCTCGGCCGTAGTGGGGGCGCTGGTGTATACCTTCTCCGACACATTCTGGTTCTCTGCCGTTGAGGCCGAGGTGTACGGTATGTCGTCGTTTTTCACGGCCATTGTGGTGTGGGCGGCCTTCCGCTGGGAGCGCATTCAGGACGAAGCCGCGGCCAACCGCTGGCTGATCTTCATTGCCTACCTCATTGGCCTGTCTATCGGGGTTCACTTGCTCAACCTCGTGACCTTGCCCGCCCTGGCCCTTATTTACTATTTCAAGAAAACCGCCCGGCCCACGTTCAAAGGGGGTGCCATCGCCTTCATCATCGGGTTTGCGGTACTGGGTGTCATCAACGCGGGTATTATTCCGGGCCTGCCCAGCGCGGCTTTTGTACTCGAAAAATTCTTTGTCAACACACTGGGCATGCCGTTTAGCACGGGTATGACCGTGTTTGCGGTGCTGTTCTTTGCGGCTCTGATTTACGCCCTGTTCTGGTCGAACAAGAATGGACGGGTGTACATCAACACGGCCCTGCTGGGTCTGGCGTTCGTGCTGGTGGGCTACATCTCGTACATTCAGGTATTGGTGCGGTCAGACTTCAACCCGCCTATCAACGAAAACGACCCGAGCGACGCCCTCAACTTTATCTCGTACCTCAAGCGCGAGCAATACGGTAGCCGTTCGCTCACCTATGGGCCGGTGTTTACCTCGCGCCCGGTTGACCAGAAACCCGGCGACCCGCTTTTCAAGAAAGAAGGGAACAAATACGTCGAGTACGGCAACTCGCCTAAGTACGTGTATGAACCCGGCGACGAGATGCTGTTCCCGCGGGTGTATAGCTCGCAGCAAAACCACCCGCAGCTGTACCGCCAAATGCTCGGTCTGGCCGAAGGGCAAAAACCAACCTTTGGCGATAACCTGGAGTTTTTCTTCAACTACCAGTTGGGGCACATGTACTGGCGGTATCTGATGTGGAATTTCTCCGGTCGCGAATCGGATCAGGAAGGGGCCGGTTATCTGCTGCCTTGGTCGACCGATGAAGGAGCTCCCGAACTGCTCAAGACCAACAAAGCCCGCGACAATTTCTACATGCTGCCGTTCTTGCTGGGCCTATTTGGTATTGTATTCCAGTACTACCGCAACCGGCGCGATTTTCTGATTGTCGGGCTGCTATTTCTGTTCACAGGTATTGCGTTGCAGGTGTTCCTGAACTCACCGCCCTCCGAACCCCGCGAGCGCGACTACATCTACGTAGCTTCGTACTATTTCTTCGCCATCTGGGTTGGGTTGGGCGTAATGGCGCTGGCCGAGGGGCTACGACAATACCTCAAATCAGACATGACCCGCAACGGGGCTATTGTGGGCCTGAGCCTGCTGGTGCCGGTGATGATGGGCGCCAAAAGCTGGGATAATCACGACCGCTCGAACCGCTACCACTCGGTCGATTTTGCCAAAAACCTGCTTAACTCGTGCGCACCCAACGCCATTCTGTTTACCGGGGGCGATAACGATACCTTCCCGCTCTGGTACGCGCAGGAGGTTGAAGGCTTCCGGCGCGATGTGCGGGTGTGTAACCTGAGCCTGTTGGGTACCGAGTGGTACATTCAGCAGATGAAGCGCAAAACCTACGAGTCGGAGGCACTCCCGATTTCACTTGAGTTCGATCAGTTCAACAAGGGCGAAAACGACGTGATTCCGTTCTACGAGATGAGCGCCGTGAAAGACGGTATCGACCTGAAACAGTATATCAACCTCGTGAAGCAGGGTAGTCAAGCGGTTCGGGTGCCCCTCACCACGGGCGAAATGACGAGCATTCTCCCCTCGTCGGTACTGTTCCTGCCTATCGACAAGGCGGCTGTCGACAAAGCCAATTTTGTACCTTCGCTGCTGCGCCCCCTCGTAGGCGATACCCTTCAGTGGACCATTGGCAAGCGTGATCTGTACAAACCTGACCTGATTATGCTCGACATCATCGCGACGAACAACTGGCAGCGGCCGATCTATTTCTCATCGACGCTGGCATCGGACAACTACCTCAATCTGAAAGATCACATGCAGGTAGAGGGTTACGCGTACCGCCTGATGCCGGTGCGGGTCGATGGCGCGTCGGATGGTTTTGTGAATACCGACATTGCGGCTAACAACCTGATGAAGCGGTCGTTCTGGCGTGAGATGAACAACCCGAACACCTACTACGACGAAACGTATAAAGGGTCGCCGGTGCTAACGGCACGGATCGCGTTCTTCCGGTTGGCCGATCAATTGATTCGCGAGGGTAAAAAAGCCGAAGCCAAAAAGGTACTCGACTACTCGCTCAGCGTAATCCCCGACAGCACCATTCCCTTCGACCAGATTTCGTCGAACTTCGTGCAGCTATACTTCAACGTAGGCGACACCAAGAAGGCCCTCGAAATTGCCGATACGATGGTGACCCGCATTGACCAGAACCTGACTTACAACAAAACGTCGGGTCGGCAGTTTGGTGATGTTCGGTCGGATCTGTACAGCCTCAACTCAATTGTTGAAGCCTGCAAAGAAGCCAAGCAGGATGCTCTCGCCCAGAAGTACGAAGCCCTGCTCGAAAAGCACTATTCGGCTTACGGCGGTTAATCAGCACGCCAATTATATTCAAAAACACCCCTGTCGGCACCGCGTCGGCAGGGGTGTTTTGCTTACGGGCACGCCTTAAATCAGACCCCAAAAACAAGGCCAAATTGTGTACTATTTATCGCTAAAAGTAGGCTTAAATGAGCTAAAACGGCCATTTTATTGTTCTATAAGCAGACCAGAAACAACGGATACAACGCACAATGAAATCGCTAGAACTGCTGACCACCACTACATACAATGCGCCTGCGGCAGTTCCGGCCCGCCGTCATAAGGCCAACGGTACGGCTACGGCTGCCCTGCTCATTCAGATTGCGAGCGAGATGCTGACCACCTCGCCCACCCTGCGCAAGCGCCTTGGAGTGACCCTTACCGATTTGGCCGCGGCCGAAAAGGTGCGCAAAGAGTTGAGCAGAAAAGGGCTGTAGCAGAAAAGCGTGGGGCAGGGAGACATGACATCTCGTTTAGAGAAATGTCATGTCTATCCATTTTCCTTCGTATTTTCACAAAAAAAGCCGTCAGGTCTGGGACCTGACGGCTTTTTTTGATAGCCAGTGCGCTAAAAATCGCTTTCAACCATGAAAGAAGTCTTTCATCTTCTCGAAGAAGCCTTTCTCGTTTTTGTTCGGCTTAGGCTGGAAATTGGGCGATGCGCGCAGTTTTTCGAGAATAGCCCGCTCTTCTGATGAAATGGTACGGGGAGTCCACACGTTCACGTGAATCAGTTGATCGCCCCGGCCGTAGCCATTGAGCTCTTTGATACCTTTGCCTTTCAGACGCAGGATTTTGCCGCTTTGTGTGCCCGGTTCGAGCGTAATGCGGGCGCGCCCGTCGATGGTTGGCACCTCGACACTCGTACCCAAAGCCGCATCGGGGAACGTAACGTACAAGTCGTACACCACGTTGCTGCCGTCGCGCTTGAGGTCAACATCTTCTTCTTCTTCAACCACAATGAGCAGGTCGCCGGCCACGCCCCCACGGGGAGGTACGTTGCCCTTACCGCCCACCGAGAGCTGGATTCCCTCGGCTACACCCGCCGGAATCTTGATCGGGATTACGTCTTCTTCGAGCACCCGACCCTCGCCGAAGCAAGCATCACAGCGGTCGGTCACAATTTTGCCTTCGCCGTTACAGGTAGGGCATGTGCTGGTCGACACCATCTGTCCGAGCATGGTATTCACCACCTTCCGAACCTGACCCGTGCCGTTGCACGACGAACAAGTCTGGACGGCCGTACCGTTCTTAGAGCCGTTACCTCCGCAGGTGGTACACGAAACGTGGCGCTTTACCTTGATCTTTTTCTCAACGCCGTTGGCTACTTCCTGTAGGTTCAGCTTCAGCTTGATGCGCAGGTCGGAGCCGCGCCGAACGCGCTGCCGCGAACCGCCACCGCCCCGGTTGAAGAAGCTACCAAACGGAGACTCCTCACCGAAGATGTCGCCAAACTGGCTGAAAATATCCTCCATCGATGGGCCGCCCGCTCCGTAGCCGCCACCGCTTGCCGCACCACCGAGTCCGGCATGGCCAAACTGATCGTAGCGCGCCCGCTTATTGGCATCGCTCAGTACATCGTAGGCTTCGGCGGCCTCTTTGAATTTCTCTTCGGCCGACGGGTCGTCCGGGTTTTTGTCCGGGTGATATTTGATGGCCATCTTCCGATAGGCCTTCTTGATATCTTCCGCCGAAGCGCCTTTTTCAACGCCTAATATTTCGTAATAATCTCGTTTCGTCGCCATGTTTTCAATGAGCGATTGAGCGAATAAGTGATTGTGTGAGAAGTCTTTAAACTATTCACTCAATTACTCAATCACTCATTCACTCAATTAGTTTAACTTCCTACGATCACCTTTGCAAACCGGATGACTTTGTCGTTGAGATAATAACCGCGCTCGGTTTCGTCGATTACTTTTCCTTTCAGATCGTCGCTCGGAGCCGGAAACTGCGTGATCGACTCGTGCAGGTCTGCGTTGAATACTTCACCTTTAGCCACCATCGGTTTCAGGCCTTTGCTTTCGAGGGTACGGCTCAGTTTGTGATAAATCAGGCTGACGCCTTCTTTCACAGCGGCCACATCTTCGGCTTTATCGATGGCCTGCATAGCCCGCTCAAAATCGTCGACCACCGGCAACAATGCCACCAGCATGCCTTCATTCGCGTTGGCAATCAGTTCCATTTTTTCCTTAGCCGTGCGCCGACGGAAGTTCTCAAAGTCGGCGTACAGACGCAGGTATTTATCTTTCAGTTCAACCAACTCCTTGTACGTCTTGTCTTCGGCTGATTCAGTAGCGGCCTGGCCCTCCCCTCCGGCAGTTCCGCCGTTTACAGTCACGGCCTCATCGGTGGTGAGGGTTTCGTGATCGGCACTGTCAGTTTGTGGGTTGGTCTGCTGTTGTTCGTCGTCCAAAATGTCTTTATTTTCCATGCTGTAACGCACTTAGTATGTCATAATTCAGGTGTAAAAGTAGGCGCAAAAGCGTTGCCAAACCCCACAAATCTGCCAAGTTGTCCGAGTTTGTGGTGGCACCTGTGTCAATCGGATTTTTTGCCGACCGGTTGGTGTTTAGCTGGGTACGTACCAACTGTATCTCCCGTTTTTGCAGAACGGCCTCTTCATGTCTGTCATTGAGCACCATACCAACCTGATCAAAGCCGAGGCTGCCCGGCTGGGATTCGACTTCTGCGGGGTGTCGAAGGCGGGTTTTCTGGAAGCCGAAGCCCCTCGGCTCGAAACCTGGCTTAATCGGAATTACCACGGACAGATGGCCTACATGGCCAATCATTTCGACAAGCGGCTCGACCCCCGCAAACTTGTTGAGGGTGCCCGCTCGGTGGTGACTGTTTTACTCAATTACTATCCCGAACGGCGGCTTCCCGAAGGCGACGACGACCTGAAAATCTCGAAATATGCCTACGGAGAAGATTACCACTTTGTCATAAAAGATAAGCTAAAAGATTTCCTGTCGTTTATTCAGGAGGAGATCGGCGAGGTGGGGGGGCGCGTATTTGTCGATTCGGCCCCGGTTATGGACAAAGCCTGGGCGCAACGGTCGGGGGTGGGTTGGGTAGGTAAGCATTCGAACCTGATTAACCGGCAAATGGGCAGTTTCTTTTTCATCGGCGAGCTGATTCTGGACCTCGACCTGGTACCCGACGGCCCCATTGCCGACTATTGCGGCACCTGTACCCGCTGTATGGATGCCTGCCCGACCGAGGCCATCACCGAACCGTATGTAGTGGATGGGAGCAAGTGTATTTCGTATTTTACCATTGAACTGAAAGAAGCCTTACCCACCGATATGCAGGGTAAGTTCGATAACTGGATCTTTGGTTGCGATGTTTGTCAGGATGTTTGCCCCTGGAATCGGTTTGCCCGCCCACACCAAACACCGGCTTTATCACCCAAACAGGACCTTTTAGATATGAGCCGACAAGACTGGGTAGAAATTACTGAGGAAGTATTTCGGGAGTTATTCCGCAGATCGGCAGTTAAACGCACTAAGCTTGAGGGGCTTAAACGGAATATTTTATTTATGAATGATTAACCATTTAGCAACAAATGGTGACCAACCCATTGATTATTTTTTCTAATGATGGTTACTTTGTTGTAAAAAGTAAACAACACGCCACAGGAAAGAATGCCAAGGGATAGGATAAACCAGGAACAAAAGTTGATTAAGGCTGTAGGCGAAATACTTCGCGAGCAGGGCTTCGATCAGCTCAAAATAAACAAAATAGCGCAACAGGCAGAGGTAAATAAGGTACTTATATATCGCTATTTCGGTGGGCTTGAGGGGCTTCTGGCAGCCTATTACAAACAGGAACAACCCCAAATTGCCGCCCCTACCATCGACGTTGAACACCTAAAAAACCTTCCGCTTGAGAGTGTTTTTCAAGTGTGCCTGGAATACATTCTGAACGAGTTTCGCGAACTCCGAACCAATGTAGTAGCCCAGGAATTCCTGAAAGCCGATCTGTACAATACCCACGACGAACGTAACCCGGTGGTACTCGAACGCGAAGAGCGGCTAAAAAAAATTATCGACGAACTGGCTTCGATGATCGGCAACAAAGACGGGCGGGGCTTTCCGGCAGTCATTGTCAGCGGCCTTACGTTGTTGACCTTATATGCCCACCAACACAAACAGGTGATGGGCATTAACGTCGACACAGAAGAAGGCTGGGCGCGCATTGAGACCGCCCTGTCCAATATTTTCCACGGAGCGTACCTGTTTCACAAAGAGCGATTGGCGAACCTGAACCAATCAGCTTCCGGCGATACGCCCTCCAGCGGGGCGTCACCCGGCGAAGCGTCGCCCGGCGAAGAAGCTGCGTAGAGCCTCGCCCACCTGCCACACATCACTAAACGAGTTGTACAGCGGTGTAGGAGCTAGTCGAATACAGTCGGGTTCACGCCAATCACCAATAATTCCCGACTCGGTCAGGTAATTGAACAGAGCTTTACCGTCTTGCTTCACCAGTAGCGACAACTGACACCCGCGCCCGGCGGGGTCGGCGGGCGTGAGCACCTGAATGGTCTCCGCAAACGGTTCGAGCACGTAGGCCAAATACCCCGTTAGTCGTTCGCTTTTCTGCCGCAAAGCCGCCATACCGGCTTCGGCCGTGATGTCGATAGCCGCCTTGTGCAGGGCCAACGCCATAATATTGGGTGTACTGAGTTGCCAGCCGGCCGCGCCGGACATCGGCACAAACCCCTTGGTCATTTTGAACCGGCTCGCTTCGTCGTAGCCCCACCAGCCTGCCAGCCGGGGTACGTCAGCGGTATGATGCCGCTCGTGCACAAACACGCCCGAAACCGCACCGGGGCCTCCATTGAGGTATTTATACGAACACCAGGTGGCAAAATCAACGCCCCAATCGTGCAATTGCAAGGGCACATTGCCAATGGCATGGGCCAAATCGAAGCCAACCAGCAGATTGTGCGCGTGGGCTGCATGCGCAATAGCTGCCATATCGTACACTTGTCCGGTGTAATAGTTGAGGCCGCTCATGAGAACCAGCGCAAGGGAGTCAGCATGAGTTGCCACAGCCTCGCAAATCGTTTGCGTATCAATCAGGCCATCCTCACCCGGTTTTATCTCGATCAGGACACTATCGGGGTCAAGCCCCCGTGAGCGGATGTGCGTTTCAAGCGCGTACTGGTCAGACGGAAAATCACCAGCAATCGTCAGGATCTGGGTTTTGGTGCCCTGCGGCCGGTAAAATGAGGCCATTAGCAAATGTAGATTCACCGTCAGGGCGTTCATGGGGCAAACCTCCAGCGGTTGCGCTCCCACAATCTGGGCCAGCGGCTCCTGACAACGTTGGTGATAACCCAGCCACGAAGGTGTTGCCTCATCTAAACTCTCAAACCACCCCTCCACACCAAGATGCTGCCAGGTATCTAATTCCCTATCCAGAGCGCGCCGGGCGGCTTTGGGCTGCAAACCAAGTGAGTTACCGCATAGGTAAATGAGGTCCTGCCCGTCACGTTGCGGAATATGAAACCGGTCGCGGTAGGCGCGGAGCGAATCCTGCGCATCGAGCGCCTGCGCAAAGGAAAGTGTATTTTCGTAGTGCATTGTTGATGAGAGAGTTGACAACTTAAAAACAGGCCCAAATCAGGCACTCATTAGGGCTACAATAGCAAACGGATTAAGGGTGATAGCCGTCTCGGCAAACGGGGCAACAGGTGGCAGGGTTCCGGTTTTGATAGCGGCTGGGGCCGTGATTTCGTCGAGCACGCAAACCTCGGCGGGCGTTACAGGCCACTCACCCAGGTCGACGGTTTGGGGCTCCGGACTATGGTTGGCCAGCACCAGCAGGTGTCTATCGTGCCAGGTGAGCCAGAGGGCACTGCCCTGCACCGGGTCCAGAAACGCAATGGGTTTGGCTACGGCCCCTTTCCAATCGGCGAGTAGTTGCAACACCAGCCCTACCGGAAACACATCGCCCGGTTCGGCACTGAACCGGTCAGGGAACAGGGGCGCATCGAGGCCCTGAATCACACCCCGCCCGCCTTTGGTATCGAAAAATGTGACACGAGCGGCCCCGGCACTCGTCAGCGAAGCCAAACTACCCAAAAACCAGCCTGCCGCCAGCAACGACGGTTGCCGGGGGTCAATATCGGCGGGCCAATCGGTATCGAAGTTGGTAGGTACGCCCGACAATCGTTGACGCAGCGACACCGGCCCTACGTGTATCGCGGTCGACGGCAGCAGGGCCTGCATCGACCGAACCGTGTCGGCATGAGCATCTTTGTTTTCGATAACCGTCCAGTCGCCCGTGAGGTGCATCTGCGGATTAAGCGAACACACCAGATAGTCCGTTCGGTCGGTTTCAAACGTAGCACCTTGCAGGTCGACAAACGGGCCGGTAGTGCCCGCCCCCAGCAGCGCCCCCGGAAACAGCGCCCGCAGGGGTTCGGCTACGGCCGTTAGCAACCCGTCGGGGGTGGCCGGGTGGGTGAGGCTGAACACCTCGACTGCCCAGGCCTGCACACCCAGCCACGATACGGCCTGTTGCAAATAATCGAGTTCGGCCGGGTAGTTATCCGTAAACGAAATGGCCAGTAACACCTCCGCCTGCAACTTTTTGGCTTCGCTCAGGCCCACCGTAAACCACTCCGACCAATCGGGCCGACCAAAATTCAGTTCGATTCGCAGATGATGGGGGGCCATGCGCCGAAGTTGCGTTACCTCGTCGGTTTTGAGTTTGGGCGTATCGAGTGCCTGACACAAGCCAATAACCGGCAAAGGATTTTCGGGGCCGTCGGGCCGCACAAGCCGAAGTTGTTGCGCGGTGGCCATTCTCTCTTCAGCCGAGCGGTTTACCAGTTCGAGCGTTACGCGCTGGCTAATCCGGTCGCCGGGCTCAATGTGCACCGGCATGGGCAAACGTACCGGCGTGCAATACGTCTTAAACGAAGCATCGCCCCAGTTGCGTTGGTCTTCTGTTTCGAACACATCACCCGCAACCGATAACTGAACCACATCTTGGTGCGGCAACGTCCAGCGCAGGACGGCAATATCCTGAAAGGGTTGCTGTAAGGTGATACTTTCGGGAAAAATACCCTCTACGGTACGGCCATCGGGCGTTTCGACAATAGCCGGGCGGCCCACGGTTTCGGCCAGTGAGTGCAGTACGCACAAGCCAGCCCGATTCCGCCAGAACGGTACCAGCACCTCGCCCTCAAGCCCGAAGTCAATACGGCCGCTTGCATCGCCGGTAAGCTGCGCCTGCCAGCGGATAATTTCGGTAACTCCCTCGAAGCTCCCGCCCGTGTACGAAATTCGGAACGATTGCTCCCCAATTTCCACTTGCTCGTCGGTCAGTTGCCAGTCGAGGGTATTCCAGCGGGCATCGCGCAAGGCAAAATAGATCATTCTGACCACCTCGTCGTCGCCCAGTTTCACATAGCGTAAAAAGCCATTTTCGTACAGGGCCGTTAGGGGGCCAGCCTGTACCCGGCGGATCGGGTGGGATTGGGAGGTACCGGTATACAGAAGCGTAGACATTGCGGGAGCGTGTAAACAGTTTGTGGCGCAAATTAACCGCCCCGGCCCACACTTCCGCAACCCCCTAATACGTGAACAGGCTTATGACTGAGCGCGCAGGGCCCGGAAACGGTTGATCCCGATTAGTTTGGTTGGCCGCCCGGTCTCGCCCGGTTGACTTGCAGTGGCGCGTTGAATATGCTCAAGCTGCCTATTCAGCTGGGCAACTGTGCGGCTCAACTGATCGAGCTGACGCTGTAGATGCACCAACGGTTCGCCGATGACGTGCTCAGTCGGCGGGGCCATTGATTCAGATGCCGTTGCGGGGCGGCTTGTTTGGGCAGGTGCCACGTTGCCACCAAACGGCGACCCCACGCGGCTCAATGCTTCAAACACGGCCTTGTTATTGTTCACAAACGTCGACAGCCGGTGCCCGACCGCGTTTGGGGTCAGACGAGTATGCTTATATTGTTGAGTCAGTTCCATTAGTTCTTGTGTTGTTTAGGTGATACAGTTTGATCGGCCTCTGCTATAGACCTCCTGATCAACCACTTAGGCCGGTACCATAGGCGGCCCGGCACTCAGTAAAGAAACGGGAGGGGTTTGGCAAAAGTTTAATCCTTTGAACCCGAAACCCCTGTCTGACCCAAATCTATTGATTACGACCCGTATATTTATTTGAATAATTATAAAAACAGGCAAAAAATATTCTTTTTCCACGAACCGATTCCTAACGTACCAAACGTACAAGCTTCGACGAAACCAAAGCCTGCCAGTTGTTTTACGCGCCCCCTACCTACATCCGTCAACCAGTAGAGGAAATAAGTCAGGTAGCCACCAAGCTTCTGCCCGACACCATCACCACCAACCGCATCACGCAGGTGAACCTGGAGGCCAGTCCTGGACATTAGATGTTGGAAATTAGACGTTAGACCTCCATACATAAAGGTAATAAGTCTAATGTCCAGTGTCTGAAGTCCGAATGTCCAGTACTGTAAATCTGGAGGCCAGTCTGGTGATTGGGGCCTCTACTCCAGCGGTTGGTCTGTTGGTCTGACGGGAGCTTACTGCTGATTATCAGGGCCTTATCAGCCGCTTCCGCAAATCGGCAATGACCTGCCGAGTGGCTTCGATTCGGGTTTTGAGGGGCTGTTTGTAATACCACGCCCGAAACTCAGGGTTATCACGGTGGGTATCGAGTTCGGCCTCTAACTCACGCAGGTAAGCCTCGCTTTTGTCCAGATACGCCTGCGCCGTTTCGGGGTTATGAAACCCGCCCCCATCTACACTCACATACACGGGCGTGGTGTGCGCGGCCGAGCGCGGCCCTCCATAGCAACGGGCCGCAATCCAGAGCCCCTGTTGCACATCGGGCAGGTCGAGCTGTGCAACCAACCGGGCGGCCGACTGCCCCGGCTGCTGTGGCGTGACCCGCGCCAGTACCCGGCCGTGAGCCACTAGTTCGAGGGCCGTTAGTGGTACCTGCGTAGCCTCGCCCAGCGCTTCAGCCCGAATCGTGAGCGTACTCCCTTTCTTCACCGCCAACCGGTCGCCAGGTCGGGCCGGGCCGCGCTCGGCCGGGCTGTTCACCTGTAAATCCAGAATAGGGCCGCTCGTGACGAACGTATGCCCAGCGGCTACACCCGCCTGCCAGGCCGCCGGGGTGAGCGGACCGTTGATGTAGGTGTAAAAACGGGCATTCCCAATCCGGGCTGAGTGTTCGGGCGGGCCGTGGTCATGGTCGTGGCCGCACCACGGAAAATCAGAACCTGCCGTAGCCGTGAGCGGTATACCGAGGTCGAGCAGGTGGTAATAATGCTCGGTACGAAGCGGCTCGGCCGACACACAGTACTGAAGAATTTCGAGCAAATCGACTTTACCCCGCAGCCCATCGAGCGTGAGCCCCCGGTAACCATGAAACGACTCGGCCTGATGCGCGTACCCCGTGAGGCCACCGCGTCGGTGCAGCTCATCAAATACCCGGTCGTAGAGGTAATAATCCTGCCGGTAGCGCACCGATCCCGAAGCCCCAAAGCCCAGCGCGTGGCCCAGCTCGGGGGTGCGGGGGTCTTCCTGACCGGGCATCAGCAAAAACGCCCCCTGCTGGTACGTGCCTTTCTCGCCAAAAGCGTACTGCGGATAGTAGGTCTCCCAGAAATCGCCCATTTTGAGCAATACACCCACGTTCACATCTTCTGCCCGAATCCAGTCGAGCAACAGCGGATTTTCGCGGGGCGACCGCCGGATGTGGATATGGTCGTCGGCCGAGTACCAGTGGCGGGCGGCCATATGAATCCAGCGTTTGAGAGCGTAGGTTTGGCGCAGCACCTGCCCCGGCCTGATGTGTAGCCGGTGGGTTTGATGCAGGTATTCGTTCCCTTTCGAGAGACTCAGGTTGTAGGTACCGGGCGACAAGGTAAGGCTAAACGTACCCGACACATAAAACGAGCTATCGGGCTGAAAAGCGTACCCATCGGCATGGTCCCACAGGCCGTATTGCACCGCCACCACCTGGGGCGGCACCACCGGCACCGGACCACCATCCGCCCGCGTGAGCCGCACGCGCACCGGGGTAGGCTTGCCCGTAGCGGCATCGCGCACCACCACTTGTAGCTGTCCGGCCCGTTGGGCAAGAGCTTTGGACCACCCGCCGAGGGTCAGGCCAAGAGCGAGCATCCACACAATCAGTTTCATATTCGGGCGAAGGGGTTTACCTGGATAGCTTCTGAAACGTAAGGATAGTCGGTTTTTTCTTTTACTCCCCGATACCGACTTTTGTCGCCGTAGTTTTATGATACATTCACGTACAACCATGTACACACTATACGCTATTCCGAATTGCGACACCGTAAAAAAAGCCCGCACCTGGCTGGCCGAACAAGGTGTTGCGTACACATTCCACGATTATAAAAAAGCGGGTATCGACCGGGAAACGCTGGAGCGATGGCTGAGCCAGAAAAGCTGGGAAGAACTCGTAAACCGGGCGGGTACGACCTGGAAAAAACTGCCCGACACCGACAAACCGACCGATACCGAAGCCGCTATTGCTCTAATGATGGAGAAGCATTCGGTTATTCGTCGGCCGCTGATTGAGGCCAACGGTCAAATTGTGGCCCTAGGTTTCAAACCCGACGAGTACAGCAGGGTGTTTGGTGGTTAACCCGGTCCCTCCCCGTCATGGGTCTCTCCCCTCCCTAACGGGGAGGGGCCGGGGGTGGGGTACACACAAGCCTTGATTAGCCGAGCCATTGACAGGCATGTTGTATATTAACGTGAGTTATGGATAATGCGTACTGTATAACCCCTGCCCTACAAGTAGTTGCTACGCAAAGGCCTTCGACAGGCTCAGGCTGACTGGAGACTCTCAAGACGAATGTCAGCCTGAGCCTGTCGAAGGCCTTTGCGTCAGCCATTATGCATAATTCACGTTATATTATTCATCGTCCATTCTCTTCCGACATTCCCGAAACCTTTTTCCGATTTGAACATGGCCAATCGCCGACAATTTATCGCGGGCCTCTCGCAAACGCTGGGGGCCGCTTACTTGCTCAATATTCCCTTCTGCGCGGGGGCTACCCCCGTGGCATCGGCTCCGCTTACGGTGGGTCAGGTGATGGAGTTGATTCTGAAAACCATTCCGGGCGCGCCTTTTCCCAAAACCGTCGATACCCTCAAGTCGGGCCGCCCCGAGCAGCCGGTTACGGGCATCATTTCGACCATGTTTACCACCATCGAAGTGATTGAACAGGCCATTGCCGCCGGGGCTAATTTCATCATTGCCCACGAGCCGACCTTTTACAACCACGCCGACGAAACCGACTGGCTTAAAGACAGCCCCGTACTGCAACACAAGCAGGCTTTGCTCGACAAACACAAGATTGCGGTATGGCGCTTTCACGATTACTGGCACGCGCACCGCCCCGATGGTATTCGGAAAGGGATGCTCGATGTGCTCGGCTGGAGCCAGTATAGCCAAGCCGACACCGAGCCGCTACTCGTGATGCCACCGACTCCGCTTAATACGCTGATTGGCCATGTAAAACAAAAGCTCGACATCAAAACGGTTCGGCTCGTGGGCGACCGCAATCAGGTATGCAGGCGGGTATTGCTGATGCCGGGAGCATCGGGCGGGCGCAGCCACATTATGGCGGTCGAAAAATACCGGCCCGACGTGATTCTGTGCGGGGAAGCCAACGAGTGGGAAACCCCCGAATACATCCGCGACGCCCGCCGGCAGGGTCAACAGGTGTCGTTGGTGGTGCTGGGACACATTATGAGCGAAGCCGCTGGTATGGAGTGGTTTGTGAACTGGCTCAAACCGAAAGTGCCGGGTGTCTCGGTGCGCTATATCCCGTCGGGCAACCCGTTTACCTACGAGTGACCCCACCCACGCATGGGCCTACTCCGGCTTCGAAAACTCGATGATATACTCCGACATGTACTCGCTTTTTTCGGGCTTTATGTTTTTGACAAATAGCCGCGCCCGTCGGCCAAGCCGCAAACAAGTGTGTTTGTTGGCTATATCGTCGGGGGTGTTCATGGGTTGCAGCGAAGGATACCACAAAAAGAACCCCGGCTTATCGAGCAGGAGCTGGGGTTTGCTCCAGGCCTGCGACTGTAGCGCTTCGCCAAGGTCTTTGTGCGGGTTGAACGAGATGTGAATACTACTCCCCGCCCACGATGGCCCCGTCACTTTACCCATGAGCATCACCCAGCCATTGAGGTAAGTATTCCAGCTCACCGACGGCCCCCAGTGAAAGCCGCCCGTTGGCGACGAGGCAGGACCGCCCCCGGCCTCGCGCGGAATCTGCAAGGAGGCAATCGGCGCGCCCACCCCATTCCAGGGGGCATTGAACCCTTTGCCATCCCAACGTTTAGCCTTACCCACCGGATTGTCGAGGTCGCTCAGGCGGATGCGGGCCACACTGATACACTGCCCACTCCATTCTTTTTGGGGGTCGTAGGCTTTTTCGTCGTATTGGCCAGGGTAGCCATACTCGCCGTAAAACAGGTACAGATAATCACCACTCGCCACCGCCGACGGGTCGCCCACGCCCCCGGCAAAGGTGTTCGAGGTGTTGTGCGGTTTCAGAATCATGCGGGGCTGAAGGTCTTCCAGAAATAATCCCCGGTTGTCCCACGACTTACCCCCGTCCGTCGATTTCATAATACCAATGCGGCATACCGCAGCGGGCGAGGTAGGGCCGGTAAGCCCGCGCGGCCACTTTTTGTCGATGTACCCTTCGCCCGTTTTGGGGTCGTAGGGCAACGTCATGGGATAGTTTTCGTTGTGGTAAACCGCGTAGAGTGTCCGGCCCGACGTGTCGTTGGGGTCCTGATAAACGGTTTCAAACCAAACCGCCCCGTGCAATCCCGGCGTACCAATGGGCGCATTTTTGGGCATCACAGGCTCGTGAAACTCGTCGGATTTCCGAGCAAAAGCCTCTTCGGCATGGCTACCGTCGGCGTATTTCAGGTCGCGGGCGTTGCCCCATAACGGGTCTTCACCGTATTTACCCGGAAAAATTCGGAAGGTATCGCCCACCCAGGCTTCGGCCATGTTACAATCCACAAACGAATTGAACAGGACTTTGGGCGCGGGCGTCAGTTTAAACGTCGGGGTGGCTATTTCGGTTTGGGTGGTAGTTTGCCCACCCCCCGAACAGCCCAACGCAGCCAGTAAAGCAAGGGCAGGTATCCATTTTTTCATGCCTCTAAAAGACACCCAGACGGGTGGCTTTACTGAGCTGAAATCCAGCTACCTACTACTACGCAGCCCCGCCCGGCCGACCCGACCCAGGCGGCTCACTCATAAAACATCTTTCAGCGTTTTCCAGACGGTTTCGGCCACTATCCGGTGCCCTTCGGCCGTGGGGTGAATCCCATCGGGCAGGTTCAGGCGGGCCACTCCACCCACGCCTTCGAGCAGAAACGGAATAAGAGGGAGCTTGTTTTGGTCGGCCAGTTGCCCATAAATCGCCCGGAAATCGCGGGTGTACTGCGCCCCAAGGTTGGGCGGCACCTGCATACCCGCCAGCACAATTTTGCAGTCGGGGTACTTGGTCCGAACGGTGTCGATGATGGCTTGCAGATTTTGCCGGGTCGAGCGGAGGTCGATGCCGCGCAGGCCGTCGTTCCCCCCCAGTTCGAGCACAAATACATCAACCGGCTGACGCAACACCCAACTAATGCGGCTCTTACCGCCCGCCGTGGTTTCGCCACTGAGCCCGGCATTCACAACGGTGTAGCCCAGTCCCAGCGAATCGATGCGCTTGCCAATAAGGGCCGGAAACGCCTGCGCAGGGTCGAGGCCGTAGCCCGCCGTGAGGCTGTTGCCGTAGAACAGAACCGTTTTTTTCGACGCGGCCGCCCCGGCTGTTGTGGTGCTTTGGGCAGCCGTGGCCGATGCCGACATTGGCGGGTTAGTTTCTTTTTTCTGGTCGCCGTTGCCCGAGCAGCCTATAGTTAGCATGAGCAGGGTACTGGCAGTGAGTGTGGTCAGGAGCGTTCGGATGGGTGTACGCATACAAATAAGAATCAAGCCGTTTGTCATTTTATAACCCACTCAGGGAGAGAATTAGTTTAAAACAATGTTCGGTTTTTATTCCCGGCAACCGACCGGGCTCCCTATTGATTCTTATGAGCATTCTGCGCGTCGAAAATCTCACCAAGACTTATTCCAGCGGCAGCGGTCCGCTGACCGTATTGCACAACGTTTCGTTCGAGATTCAGGCGGGCGATACGTTTTCGATTGTCGGACCTTCGGGTAGCGGCAAAACTACCCTGCTCGGCCTCTGCGCCGGTCTCGACCGGGCCACGTCGGGCAGCGTATATCTGAACGGAATCCGGCTCGACAACCTGAGCGAAGATGAGCGAGCCGCCGTGCGCAACCAGCATGTAGGGTTTATTTTCCAGAATTTCCAACTGCTACCGACCCTTACGGCCCTTGAAAACGTGATGGTCCCGATGGAGCTGCAAGGCGCCCGCAACGTCGAAAAAACTGCCCTTGACCTGCTCGACCGGGTGGGCCTTGCCAAACGGAGTCACCACTACCCTACCCAGCTGTCGGGCGGGGAGCAGCAACGGGTGTCGCTTGCGCGGGCCTTTGCCAACCGACCCAAAATACTGTTTGCCGACGAGCCTACCGGCAATCTCGATACCGACACGGGCGATACCGTCGAAGCCCTTCTGTTCGACCTCAACCGCGAAGCCGGTACTACACTCGTACTCGTTACCCACGATCTTGAACTTGCCCAACGCACGGGCCGTATTCTGAAAATGCGGGGCGGAGCCGTAGTTGACCAATTGGTGAATGAGAGGATGAGTGATTGAGTGAATGGATTATAGAGAATCCTATCTAAAATCTCTCATTACTGGTTAACTCACCTTTCGCATTCGCTCAATCACTCATTCGCTCAATGAACTTTCTCTTCCGCATGGCCTGGCGCGATAGCCGCCGGAGCCGCCAACGGTTACTGTTATTTATGTCGGCCATTGTGCTAGGCATATCGGCCCTGGTGGGCCTCAATTCATTTGGCGACAACCTCGCCCGCAGCATCGACGCGCAAGCCCGCGAGCTCCTAGGGGCCGACCTCGTGCTGTCGTACGCCAAAGCGATTCCAAAACCAACCGAAGACTACCTCAAAAAAATCGGCAAAAACCGAACCTACGAGGTATCGTTTGCATCGATGACACTCTTCCCGCGCACAGGCGGGGTACGGCTGGCGCAGGTTAAGGGCCTCGATGGGCCGTTTCCGTACTATGGCGAGTGGGAGGTACAGCCCCGCTCGGCGGTCGAGCAGTTTCGGCAGGCTGCGGCCCGTAACGAACGCGTGGCCCTTGTCGACGATGCCCTGCTGATTCAGTTCGGAGCCAAACCCGGCGATTCAGTGCGGCTCGGTACCCAGTTATACTTTATTGCGGGTCGGGTGCTCAAAACGCCCGGTCAGTCGGCCGTGACCACGTCGGTAGCGCCCACGGTTTTTGTGGCGGCCAAATCGCTACCCGAAACGGGCCTGCTGCAACGGGGCAGCCGCATTCAGCACCGCTACTATTACCAGTTTGCGAAGGGGCAGGACGTGGCCGATTTTGTCAAAGCCAACGAAGCCCGGTTCGACAAAGTGGGCATTAATCAGGACACCGTCGAGAGCCGTAAACAACAAACCGGCCGCTCCTTTGCCGACCTCACCCGGTTTCTGAATCTGGTAGCTTTTGTGGCCCTGCTGCTCGGTTGCGTGGGCGTGGCAAGTGCCGTGCACCTGTACGTGAAAGAAAAAGTAGCCTCGGTGGCTGTACTCCGCACCCTGGGGGCAAGCGGGCGGCAGGCCTTTCTCATTTTCCTTATCCAAACGGCCCTTATGGGTCTTGTAGGAGCCATTGTGGGCGCGTTGGCGGGCTCGCTAGTGCAGCTTTTGTTGCCGCGTGTGTTTGCCGGTTTCCTGCCCGTCACGGTCGAAACGGCCATCTCGTGGTCGGCGGTGGCACAGGGCGTAGGCGTAGGCTTGCTGGTGGCGGTGCTGTTTGCCATGCTGCCTTTGCTGACCATACGCAACGTGTCGCCCCTGCGCACGCTGCGGGCTTCGTACGAAGATGATACGGCCGGCCGCGACCCGTTTCGCTGGGCGGTTTACGGCCTGATCGTGTTGTTTGTCATGGCCTTCTCATACTGGCAAACCCGCGACTGGAAAGTGGCAGTAGGTTTCACGGGCGGGCTGTTGGCGGCCTTCGGGATTCTGACCGGCCTGGGCTTGTTGCTCATCAACGGGGTTCGGCGGTTTTTTCCCCGGCACTGGAGTTTTGTGTGGCGGCAAAGCCTCGCCAGCCTGTACCGACCCAACAACCAAACCGTGATTCTGATTACGTCTATCGGGCTGGGTGCATTTTTGATTGCTACCCTCACGCTCACCCAAAACCTGCTGCTCGACCGGGTAGCTTTTTCGGGGGGCGAAGGGGGCTCCGGACGGCCCAACATGGTTTTGTTTGATATTCAGAACGAGCAAAAAGCGGGCGTACGGGCTTTGGTAGACCGATATAAACTGCCGGTGGTGCAGGCCGTGCCGGTAGTAACCATGCGTCTGGCGAGCATCAACGGCCGTTCGGTCGAGGCTATACAGGCTGATACCTCAGCTAAAATCCCAGAGTGGGCGCTCACCCGCGAGTACCGCGTTACGTACCGCGACTCGCTTATCGACTCCGAAAAACTGACGGCGGGCACCGTGCAGGCCAACGCGGGCAACATGCCGGCCATCACCGTCGAGAAAGACTACCTGAGCCGGATGAAACTGAAACTGGGCGACACACTCACGTTCAACGTGCAGGGAGCGCCCATGGCCACGGTCGTGAGCGGCACCCGCGAAGTTGACTGGAACCGGGTACAAACCAATTTTCTCATTGTGTTTCCGAATGGTGTACTCGAACAGGCCCCGCAGTTTCAGGTACTCATGACCCGCGTGAGCAACACTGAACAGTCGGCCGCGTTTCAGCGCGAGCTGGTGAGTGGGTTCCCCAACGTATCGGCCATCGACCTGGGGCTGATTCTGCGCACAGTCGACGAGATTCTGCAAAAGGTTTCGTTTGTGATTCAGTTCATGGCTCTGTTCAGTATCCTGACGGGCCTGCTGGTACTGGCCAGTTCGGTCATTATCAGCCGTTACCAGCGCATGCAGGAGAGCGTCTTGTTGCGCACACTCGGAGCCAGCCGACGCCAGATTCTCTGGATTCAGGCCATTGAATACCTCATGCTGGGGGTATTGGCGGCTCTGTCGGGCGTGATTCTGGCGCTGGGGGCCACCTGGGGGCTGGCGTATTTCGTGTTCGAAACCCCGTTCCGCCCCGACCTGCTGCCTTTGCTGGCGGTATTGGCCGTGGTCACGGTGCTGACGGTGCTCATTGGGCTTTTCAACAGCCGGGCCGTGCTGGTGCGCCCCCCGCTCGAAGTGCTCCGGGCCGAAGCGTAAGTCGGCAGGCTATTTTTCGGCGCCGATTTGGTAACAGAGAGGCTACGCAATTCGTTAGACGGTTTTACGAAGCTTTGTATGCAGGACATTGAACCCTACTACGGCTGGGAGAAGTACTACGTATCGGCCGACGATGAGCGGTCGCCGTTCCACGAGCGGGAGTACAATATGACCCAGTACGAGAATAACATATACGGGTACTACATTCATCCGCTTTGGGACGAAATCGGCTCCGAAACGCTCTATTGCAAGATTCTGTTTGCTGACTACGACCGGCGGTACGTTATTATCGAGCTGTTTGGCGAGTGGAACGACACGCTCCACAACGACATTATGTTTCTGAAACGGCAAGTGGTTGATCCTCTCGTGAAAGAGGGAATCAACCACTTTATTCTGATCGGCGAAAACGTACTGAACTTCCACGGCTCCGACGATTCGTACTACGAAGAATGGTTTGAAGACGTGGAAGACGGCTGGATTGTGGGCCTCAACTTCCCGGAGTTTGTGGAGCGCGAGTGGAAAAAATACCACCTCGACTACTACATCAATTTTGGCGGCACCCTACAAATCGAAAACTGGCGAACGCTCAAGCCCGTCGGTCTCTACACCCTGGTCGACAGCTTGATTATGCGCCGACTGGGTGGGTAGGTGTGGTTTATGGTTTTGGGTTTATGGTTTATAGAGCGCTGACAAGCCAAAAACCGGAGCACCGGCCGCCATAAACTAAAAACCAAAAACCAAAAACCGGAGCGCCGGCCGCTATAAACCCTCCTTAAGCCACGCTTTCATGGCTTTCTGGAACTTCTCTACTTTGGGTTTCGACACGTTTTCGACGTACGGGTTTTCGGGGTGGGCGCGGTAGTAGCCCTGATGGTACACCTCGGCCGCGTAAAACGCCTTGAACGGAACCACCTGCGTCACCACTGGATTATCAAAATGCCCCGACGCATTCACCCGCCCAATAGTAGCCTCGATCCGGGCTTTCTCGTCGGGGGTGCGGTAAAACGCCATAGACCGGTACTGCTTGCCAATATCGGGTCCCTGCCGGTCGGGTGTGGTGGGGTCATGGCCAGCAAAGAAGGCTGTCAGCAGCGTATCGTACGGAATCACTTTGGGGTCGTAGTAAATCTGCACGGCTTCGGCATGGCCCGTTTGGTCGGTGCCTACCTGTTCGTAGGTTGGGTTTTCGAGGTCGCCCCCCGCATAGCCCGAGACCACCTCCCGAACGCCTTTCAACTGCTCAAACTCTTCTTCAATACACCAAAAGCAGCCCCCGGCAAAGGTAGCAACAGCCTCGCCCGGCTTGGGTTCGGGCAGGGGTGCCGGTGAGGTATCTTTTACGGCCGATTGGGTGGTGGTAGTCGATTTCTGCCCGCAGCCGGTCAGCAAGGCCAGGCTTAGCAGGGTAAGTGCCAATTGTCTCATAGTACCGTAACAACACAATTAGGGGTTACTTCATTTGCAAAGGGCTCAGTTTTTTCTCTAATTACCCGCTCATTCACAAATCACTACGTAATCCGTACAAACCAATGAGCGAGCAAAGCAAAAGCTTAGGCGATCAGGCAAGCGAAAAAGTTGAAGAACTTAAAGCGGCCGCCGGGGAGCAAATCGATGCAGCAACGGCCAAACTGACCGAGTTGAAAGACGAAGCCACTGCGAAGATTTCCGAATTAGCGGACAGCGTCGACGTGGACGGTATCAAAACGCAGGCATCAGAGAAATTGGCCGATCTGCAAACGGCAGCATCGGGGGTAGCCGCGCAGGCATCGGAAAAGTTAGCCGAAGTGGGTGCCGAAGCGTCGGAGAAGTTCGATGAGCTGAAAGCCGAGGCCGCCGAACTCAAAGCGGAAGCGTCGGAAAAACTGGCTGAACTGAAAGACGAAGCCGGTGAGAAATTAAGCGAAATTAAAGCCGAAGCCGCCGAGCAACTCGAAGCCGCGGGCCAGAAACTCGATGAACTAAAGGCCGAAGCCACCGAGCAGGTCGAAGAAGTAAAAGAAAAGGCAAAAGGCTTCTGGAATAAACTGTTCGGCAAGTAAGTCAGGGCACATACAACGATTGAACCTCATACAAGGGTGGCTGGATTCGAACCGGCCACCCTTTCCGTTTTATAAGCCGCCAGACTGGCCCTCACCCCACAAGCTCAGTACTGGGCATTTGTTCAGTGCGAAAGAATTGGCACGCGGATGACACGGATTGGACAGATTTTCACAGATATACTCATGGGTGTACATCTGCCTAATCCGTGTCATCCGCGTTCAATTGGCTAAGTCAATCGATTGATTGTACATTTTGTCCAGTATCCAGAGCCCTAACGAGCAAGCCTCACAAAAGCCTTGATTGTGAAGTAGTAAAGGAAACAAAGCACTTGCTTTTATAAGAAAAATATAGTTTTATCGTATAAAATTACAACAGCCTTCTTGTATGAACACCGAACTAACCAACGCCCTGGCTACCGTCACGCTTGTCGATGCGTTTTATCAGTATGAGCAAACCCGCCCCGACGATATCTTTCTGCGGCAACCCGTGGGCGATACCTTTATCGATTTTAGCTGGGCCGAAACCGGTCGGCAGGCCCGGATTCTGGCCACTTACCTGCAATCGCTCGATTTGCCACCGGGAAGCCCCGTCGGTTTGATCTCCAAAAACTGCGCGCACTGGATCATCGCCGATCTGGCCATCATGATCAGTGGCCATGTTTCGGTGCCGTTTTATGCTACCCTCACCGCCGATCAGCTCCGGCAGGTGATGCAGCACAGTGGTTGCCCGGTTTTGTTTGTTGGCAAACTCGACGACTGGCCCGCCACCAAAGCGGGCGTCCCCACGGATGTAATTGGGATTCAGTTTCCCGAGTATGGCCCCATAGACCCCGATCTGGTGCAGTGGAACGATATTCTGGACCGGTACCGGCCCATGACCGGCACGTTCCGGCCCGCCCCCGACGACCTGTTTACCATTATTTACACCTCCGGCACCACAGGCAACCCCAAGGGCGTGATGATGCAGTACCGGGCCATGGCCGAGGCCATCGAGAAAACCAGACCCATGCTGCGGCACGACCTCCCCGAAACCCGGTTTTTTTCGTACCTTCCCCTATGCCACATTGCCGAGCGGAACCTCGTAGAAGCTACCTGCCTCATGACCGGGGGCACCATCTACTTCGCCGAGACGCTGGATTCGTTTGCCCGGAATCTGGCAGCCGCCCGCCCCACGCATTTTCTGGCCGTGCCGCGTATCTGGACAAAGTTTCAGCTCGGGATTCTGGCCAAAATGCCACAAAAGAAACTCGACCTGCTGCTCCGTATCCCGATTGTGTCGGGCCTGGTCAAGAAAAAAATTCGGGAAGGACTGGGCCTGAACGAAGCTAAACTGATTCTGACCGGGGCCGCGCCCATGCCTACGTCGCTGATCCGGTGGTTCCGCGCGTTAGGCATTACTATTCAGGAAGCCTACGGCATGACCGAAAATCTGGGAGCCGTGTCTATGATGCCACCCAATCAGGTAAAAGACGGCACCGTGGGCAAACTGTATCCCGGCGTCGAGGTTAAAATCGACCCCGTAACGGGCGAAATTGCCATGCGCTCGCCCTGGAATATGCTCGGCTACTACCGCGAACCCGAACTGACCGCCCAAACCCTGCGCGATGGCTGGCTCTACACCGGCGATGTGGGTGAAGTGGACGCCGACGGATTCCTGAAAATTACGGGCCGGGTGAAAGAGATGTACAAAACGGCCAAAGGCGAGTACGTAGCACCCGCCCAAATCGAGTTTGGCTTTTCGGACAATAACCTCATTGAGCAAATCTGCGTGGCTGGGCAGCATCTTCCCCAACCGGTTGCGCTGGTGGTGTTGTCGGAACTGGGCCGCTCGGTCAATCGTGAGCAGGTAACCGAAAGCCTGTCGGCCACCATGAATACCCTCAACCCCCGACTGCACGCGTATGAGCGGGTCAAAAAAGTGGTGGTAGTCCGTGATACCTGGACGGTCGATAATAACATGCTTACCCCGACCATGAAAACCAAACGCAATGTGGTCGAGGCTCACTACGGCCCGCACCTGGAGCACTGGTACGAACGCGACGAAGTTGTGGTCTGGGAATAACCGCCCACCTACCCAACTACCAGATTTACTCGCTTTGTCGGCGCTTCCCTGATAACCATTAACTTGTTGGGCATACATATCAATGCATGCCTATTTGTAAATGTTAACTTACTGATTTATAGTCATTTAAACGCAACGGTTTTGCCTATCTTGCTGTCAATCTAAATTGATCGCGTTTTAGTGCAATTCTATGCCCTGGTTATCTACTTATACTCAATCGCTGACGAGAACACAGGCGGCCCATCTGCTCCGACGGGCTACCTTTGGTCCAACGGCGGCTCAGCTCCGGCAGTTTACGGGCCTTAAGCCCGCAGCTGCCGTGGCGCTGTTGCTGGCCGATCAGCCTACGCCTACGCCCCCCATCGACACCACAACGGGAAAAACCTTTGTCGATCTGCCGTTTAACAACGACCTGCAAACGGCCCACCAAACGGCCTTAAAGAACTGGTGGCTGGGCCTGATGATCAACGAAGGGGCGTCGGTTCGCGAAAAGCTGACCCTGTTCTGGCAAAACCATTTCGTGTCGACCTACGCTACGGTGTCAGACGCCCGTTATCTCTACCGGCAGCTGCTGCTTATTCGGCAGTATGCGACAGGGAATTTCCGGCAGTTTGTGATCGACATGACCAAAGACCCGGCCATGTTGCGGTACCTCAACGGCAATGTCAACGTAGCCAACAAGCCCAATGAAAACTACGGGCGGGAGTTGCAGGAGCTGTTTACGATCGGGCTGGGGGGCCAATACACCGAAGACGACGTGAAAGCGGCCACCCGCGTGCTCACCGGCTGGGCCGATACGGGTTTCCGCAGCACCACCAGTGCCGACATCACGGTTGCGTTTCGGGCGAATCAGCACGATACCGGCAACAAACAGTTTTCGGCTGCGTATGGCAACTATGTGGTCAAAGGCCGCACCGGGGCCACCGCTGGCGACGAAGAACTGGCCGACATGGTCGACATGATTCTGCGGCAACCCGAAACAGCCCGGTTCCTGATTCGTAAGCTGTACCGCTTCTTTGTTTGTACCGAGATTACCCCGGCCGTCGAATCAAACGTTATCGAGCCCCTCGCCAAAATCTACCGGGATAACAAGTACGAACTGAAACCCGTACTCACAACCCTGTTTACGAGCGACCATTTCTACGAAGAAAGCATCCGGGGGGCCATCATCCGGTCGCCACTCGAATTACTGGTGGGGCAGTTCCGGTTTGCGGGGCTCAAAACGCCCGAACACGGCACCACCGCGTTCAATCAGCTGGGCGACTACCTGCGTGGCCGCGCCCGCGAGCAACAGATGGACGTGTACGAACAACCAACCGTATTCGGTTACCCGCCTTACTACGATACCGGCCTCGACCGAATCTGGATTAGTGCCAACACGCTGGCGCTACGCTCGCTCTTTACCGATCAGTTTATACGAGGGCAGATTCGCTACAATAATGTTACCTACGGTCTCGACTCGGTTGAAGTGGTCAGAGCCCTGAGTAACCCCGGCGACCCTGTGCAGATGATGGACGAGCTGACCGATCTGGTCTTTGCCGTACCGCTGTCTCAATCACAGAAAGATTTCCTGATTGATCAGGTGCTGGTGCCGGGCTTGCCGCGCTACGAATGGCCTGCTGAATGGAATGATTATGCGCAGAGCCCCACCAACGCCAAGCGCATGAGTGTCAAGATCAAACTCGACAATCTCTTTCTGTTCATGTACCGCATGGCCGAGTTCCAAATGTCCTAAACAATGAAACGTCGCGATTTTATACAATACGCTGCTGCCGGAGCCATGACTCCGGTTGTACTCGGTGGGTACAGCGCCCGCGCTTACGGTCAAACGGCGTTCCTCGATGCGCTCGCTTCAGTGGCCGATACCAATGACCGGGTACTGGTGCTGGTACAGCTCAACGGCGGTAACGACGGCCTCAATACCGTGATCCCGCTCGATCAGATGAGCGCCTACAACAACCTTCGGAGCAATATTGCCATCAAAGAAGACAAAGTACTGCGGCTCACCAATACCATTACAACGGGCCTGCACCCGGCCATGACCGGTATGCGCGACCTGTTTAACGAGGGGAAAATGTCGATTGTACATTCAGTTTCGTACCCCTCGCCTTCACAGTCGCACTTCCGGGCCAGCGACATCTGGTTTACGGCGGCCAACAGCAACCAAACCCTCACGACAGGCTGGTTGGGGCGGTACCTAGACTCCGAGTTTCCCGGCTATCCCGATAAGTACCCCAGCACGGCCATGCCCGACCCGCTCGCCGTACAGATTAACTATATCACGTCGACCTCGTTGCTGGGCCCCTCGCAGTCGATGGCGATTGCTATTCAGAACCCGGATACGTTTGCGACCCTTGTAGGTGACAAAGCAGCCATTGACCCCGGCACCACGGCCAACACACCCGCCGGGCGCAGCATTGCCTTTATCCGGCAGCAACAGGTGTCGTCGGTGCAGTATGCCGGGCAAATCAAGGCAGCTGCTGGCAAGGGTAAAAATATGGCCACCTACCCCACGAGCAACTCGCTGGCCGATCAGCTCAAGATTGTAGCCCGGTTGATTCACGGTGGGTTACGTACCAAGGTATATTACGTTTCGATCGGCGGGTTCGACACGCACGCGACCCAGACCGATGCCACCGACACGAGCATCGGGGCGCACGCAAACCTGCTCAAAATGGTATCCGACGGAATTCGGGCGTTTATGACCGACCTTAAGATGATGGGCATCGACAAACGGGTGGCTGGCATGACCTTTTCGGAATTTGGTCGCCGGGCCGGTTCGAACAGTGCGCGCGGCACCGACCATGGTGTAGCCGCTCCAGTGTTTGTGTTCGCGGGCGAAGGCATCAAAACCCAGTTTGTAGGCAAGAATCCGTCGCTGACCGACCTTGATGGAAACTCAATCAAGATGCAGATGGATTTCCGGCAGGTATATTCGGCCCTCCTCACCGATTGGCTTGGTGAAACCACGGCTACAGCCAATAGTGTGCTGCTCCGCAATTTTGAGCCAGCCCCGATGTTCCGTCAGATTGTGGCCGCCAATGAAGACCCACTCGTTACGTTTGGCTTGTACCCCAACCCCGCCGTCGACGAGGTTCTTATGGAGTCAGAATTATTTGGTCCGGGAGGGCTGCAATCGGTGCAGGTAGTGGATATGACCGGTCGACCGCTCTCCGTACCTGTTGAGCGGTTGCAGGCCAACACCTACCGCATGAGTGTACGCGAGCTACCAGCCGGTACGTACATTGTAGCAGTCGAAACGGGCCGCCGGAAGCTGACCAACCGGCTATTGGTAAACCGGTAACGGGCTCTATTTTTTGGTAACAGAAATCACAGGGACAACCATCAGACGGTTGTCCCTATTTTTTTTGTAACACTGAGCCATACCCTCGCCAACTCCCCTCATTTCCTCCTGTTTTGGCGGCCCCACTGGCTAAGATTAGAAAAATTTAACTTCGTGGCATTTTTCGCTTTTTATCACCTATTTCTGCCAAAATCCAGTTTTTGTAAGCCATAAACAACAACTATATAAATAGTTATAAGCTATTTTGAATATTTTTCTGCAAAACTTTGCAAATAGTTCAACCTTTTTTCTGTAAATATGCGTTAACAAAACCACAGGGAGACAGCTTTTGTAGGCAGTCTCGAAACAGACACAGAAGAAACTTCATCATAGAATCCGCTTACTACAATGCTGACGACCGACTTTCAATCGATGGATATACAGGAGCAACTGAGCCTCACGTACAAAGAAGGGACGCTTCTGACAACTGTTACCAGCAATACCGAGATGCGGAGCCTGTATTATCTGGACTCGCACTTTGTCGATATTACCTGCGTACCTACCCTCAAAGGCTGGTTTACTACCTGGCAGGTTAGTAGCATCAGGCACTATCTGGACATGCCGTCGAACACCGACTTTCTGGAGCCATTTATTGAGCGGTTCTCGGTAGACGATTTATCGAAATAACACGCTTTTCCAAACGCAAAAAGCGGGCCTATTGCCCGCTTTTTGCGTTTGGAAACTATTCCGTTGAACCCTACCCTCACTGTACCGACCGGACGCACCGGAAGCCAACGTGCATCAGGCCCGTTTCGGGGGTGCTAAACGACCGCCCCGACACCCGGTAGCCGTGGCACCAGCTTGGCTCGCACAAAAACGACCCACCCCGCATGGCTTTTTCGTCGCCAGAGGTGGGCGCGGGTTTTCCGGCCACCAAATCGCCGTAATTCATCCGCCAGTCGGTGCACCACTCCCACACATTACCGGTCATATCGGTAAGGCCTAGGGGTGTTTTGCCGAAGTAGCCCACGGGCGACGTCGTCCTGAAGCCATCGGTGTTGGCGTTTTTCTCAGGAAAAATGCCATTCCAAGTGTTGGCACGGGGCTTTCCGTTTTCCACTAAGTCGTTGCCAAAGGAGTACAGTGTTTGATCGTTGCGACCGTTGCGGGCTGCGTGTTCCCACTCCAGTTCGGAGGGGAGCCGCTTTTTGGCCCAGGTAGCGTAGGCGGTGGCATCATTCCAGGAGACCTGCGTAACGGGGTGATTGTCGGGGGCCGGGGGCGCATCAGGGCCTTGCGGGTGGTGCCAGCACGCCCCTTTCACGAGTGTCCAGCCCCGGTTTTCTTCGCTGAATACGCCCCCATCGCCAAACGTCTCAGCCTGGGTTTTGTAGCCCGTTGCCTGTACAAACTTGCGAAACTCGGCTACCGTTACAGGCGACTCATCGATGAAAAACGGGGCTATCCGGGCCCAGATCACCGGTTTTTCGGCGTCTAAACCCTCTGCCGACCCAATCTGGGTAACGCCACCGGGCACCAGCACCATGCCCGCCGGAGCCGCTACCGACACCGGCGACGGGGAGGTAGCAAAGGCATCGGGAGTAGCGGCAGTCTCGATGCCGGGTGCGTACGAGTACGTAGACGGAGCCGACTCACAAGCGGCCAGAACGCCCGCAAACAGACACAAAATAGACAATCGCATAGGACAAAAATAAAGACTTTCACGACCATTTCGTCGTACTTCCGTACCTTCGCACTCTTAACAAGACCCCTCAGAAACCGATCATATGCAACAAAAGATACGGCGCGAAGACGCCCTCGAATACCACGCAAAAGGCCGGCCCGGCAAGCTGGAGGTCATTCCATCGAAAGAATACAGCACCCAGCGCGACCTGACCCTCGCGTACTCGCCGGGTGTGGCAGAGCCCTGCCTGGCTATTGCCGCCAACCCCGAAGATGTGTACAAATACACCACCAAAGGCAACCTGGTAGCCGTGATTTCAAACGGAACCGCGGTACTCGGCTTAGGTGATATTGGCCCCGAAGCCGGCAAGCCGGTTATGGAAGGAAAGGGCCTGCTGTTTAAAATCTACGCGGATATCGACGTGTTCGACATTGAGCTGAACACCAAGAACGTCGACGAATTTGTACGGACTGTTAAGATTCTGGAACCTACCTTCGGCGGTGTTAACCTCGAAGATATTAAGGCCCCGGAATGCTTCGAAATCGAAGAACGGCTCAAGAAAGAGCTGAACATTCCGGTGATGCACGACGATCAGCACGGTACGGCTATTATCTCAGGAGCCGCCTTGCTGAACGCTCTGGAAATTGTGGGTAAAAAGATCGACGAAGTCAAAATCGTGGTCAATGGCGCGGGAGCTTCGGCCATCTCGTGTACCAAACTCTACGTAGCCCTCGGCGCCAATGTGAAAAACATTGTGATGTGCGACTCTAAAGGCCCGATCCGTGCCGACCGCACCGACCTCGACGAGCGCAAAGCCCTGTTTGCCACCTCACGCGATTTGCACTCGCTGGAAGAAGCCTTTGTAGGGGCTGATGTGTTCATCGGTCTGTCGAAAGGCAATGTGGTTAGTCAGGCGATGGTGCAGAGCATGGCTGAGAACCCGATTGTGTTTGCCATGGCCAACCCCACGCCCGAAATTAGCTACGAAGAAGCGCTGGCCGCCCGGCCCGACATCATCATGGCTACGGGCCGTTCGGATTACCCCAACCAGGTAAACAACGTGCTCGGTTTCCCGTACATTTTCCGGGGTGCCCTCGACGTGCGGGCCACCGAGATCAATGAAGCCATGAAACTGGCGGCAACGCTAGCCCTGGCCGATCTGGCTAAAAAACCGGTACCTGATCTGGTCAATATGGCCTACAGCACCGACAACCTGATGTTTGGCCGGACGTACATCATCCCCAAACCCGTAGATCCGCGTCTGCTCAGTACGGTAGCTCCGGCGGTAGCCCGCGCGGCTATGGAATCGGGCGTAGCCAAAGAGCCGATTACCGACTGGGAAGCCTACGAAAGCCAACTGGCCCGCCGACTGGGGCAAGACAACCGGATCTCGCGGGTGATCATCAACAAGGCCAAGTCGAACCCCAAGCGGGTGGTATTCGCCGATGCCGAAAACCTCAAAGTGCTCAAGGCGGCTCAGCAAGTGCGCGACGAGGGCATTGCCTACCCCATTTTGTTGGGCGAAACGGCCATGATCCGGCAGATGATCGAGCAGAATAACATCGATCTGGGCGATACGCCCATTCTGGACCCACGCGCCCCTGAACAGGATGCCCTCATCCAGAAGTTTGCTGATTTGTATTTCCAGCGCCGGCAGCGCAAAGGGGTTAACGCCCGCGAAGCCCGTAAGCTGATGTACTACCGCAACTACTTCGGGGCCATGATGGTGGAGTCGGGTGAAGCCGACGCCCTCATTTCGGGTCTGACCCGCAACTACCCCGACACTATCCGGCCGGCCCTTCAGGTAATTGGGCGCGAGCCGGGTGTGAAAAAGGTGGCCGGTATGTACATTCTGCTCACCAAGCGCGGCCCGCTGTTCTTCTCCGACACGACGGTGAACTTCAACCCAACGGCTGAAGAGATTGTCGAAATTACGGAGCTGACCGCCAAAGCCGTAGAGCAGTTTAACATTAAGCCCCGCATTGCGCTGGTTACGTACTCCAACTTTGGCAGTGCCAAAGGCGAAGACGCCGAGAAAATGAACCGGGCGGTTGAAATGCTGCATCAGCGCAACCCCGACATGATTGTGGACGGTGAAATTCAGGCGCACCTGGCCTTCAACACGGAACTGCTGAAGCAAAACCACCCGTTCAGCAAGCTGATCGAGGAAGGCGCCAACACGCTTATCTTCCCGAACCTGTCGGCCAGCAATATTGCCTACAACCTGATGTCGGAAGTAGGTGGTGCCGACGCCATTGGGCCCATTCTGCTGGGTATCCGCAAGCCGGTACACGTATTGCAGCTGGGCTCGTCGGAGCGCGAAATCGTCAACATGGTGGCTATCGCCGTTGTGGGGGCACAAGGAAAGTAATGCTTAATGAGTAATGTGTAATGTGTAATGCATAATGATGGGGTGTTCGTAGATACGGCAGTTCGTCATTACGCATTATGCATTGTGCATTATGCATTCCTACTATGAGAATCCTAACAGGTATCCAATCCAGCGGCCGGCCGCATCTGGGTAACATTCTGGGGGCTATTGTCCCCGCCATCAAACTATCGCAGGAGCCGGGCAATGAGTCGTTTCTGTTCATTGCCGACCTGCACTCGCTCACCACCCTGAAAGAAGGCGAAACCCGCCGGGAATACGTGCGGGCCATTGCGGCTACATGGCTCGCTTTCGGGTACGACACCCAGCATAACACCCTCTGGCGGCAGTCGCGGGTGCCCGAGCATACCGAACTGGCGTGGTATCTGAACTGCTTCACGCCCATGCCGATGCTCCAGAATGCGACCTCGTTTAAAGACAAGGCCGATAAACTGGGGACTTCGGTGGTGAACGCGGGTCTGTTTACGTATCCGGTGTTGCAGGCCGCCGACATTCTGCTCTACGACGCCAATCTGGTGCCCGTTGGAAAAGATCAGCGGCAACATCTCGAAATGACCCGCGACATTGCCTCGGCCGTGAACCGGGCCTACAACAACGGCGACCCCGCCCGCGATGTGTTTGTGTTGCCCGAAGCCCGCATCGACGAGCGAATCATGACGATTCCGGGCATCGACGGGGCCAAAATGAGCAAGTCGTACGGGAACTACATCGACATTTTCCAGCCGGCCAACGATCTGTACAAGGTCATTAAGAAAATCAAGTCGGACTCGACACCACTGGAGGAGCCCAAAAAACCCGATACCGACATCACGTTTCAGTTGTACAGCCTCATTGCGTCCGACGAGCAAACGGCCCAAATGCGCCAGAACTACGAGGCTGGCGGTTATGGGTACGGGCACGCTAAAAAGGAGCTGTACGAGCTGATTATGAACACCTACGCCACCGAGCGCGAGCGGTTCAGCTTTTACATGGAAAACCCCGATGAATTGGAGAAAGAATTGCGTGCTGGCGAAGAAAAAGCCCGTGCGGTAGCCCGCCAAACCATCGAGCGCGTGCGGCAGGCTATGGGGTTTAATTGAGGTTGGCTTTTCCCGACTTTTGTCCTAACTTAACGTGAGTTATGGAAAATGGCTGACGCTTGGGCCTTCGACAGGCTCAGGCTGACAGGCAGTTCTCAAGTCTACAGTCAGCCTGAGCCTGTCGAAGGCCCAAGCGTCAGCAACTAATTGTAAATCAAGCAGTCGTGACCTGCGTTATCCATAATTCACGTTAACTTGATAAAAAAATAGCGTCAGTATGGTTAATGCAACGCTCAGTCTGTCTGGACAAATCGTGGAACGGCTTCAAACCGAAGAGGAGGTTTTAGTGCCTGTCTCTCTGGATGAGTATTGGGAGGTGGCGTCCGAAATTGGCGAAGAGCATTCGCCAATGGAATACGATATTGAATATCTAGACGGCCACCTCCGCGCTCGTATAAAAATGGCAACTGACTTTCACGAACTCATCGTCGCCAATCTGGCAGGCACACTACGATCAATTTATTACGACTATCCAGATGTTCGGGTTATGGGTAGCAACCGAACGGTGTACGTAGAACCTTGTCAAATGGCCGTGAAGCCCGATTTGGTAGTTATGAACGCCCCCAGCGACCTGTATCCCCGAAAAGGGCAGGAAGCGGGCATCAAAAACCCGTACATGCTGGTAGAGGTCTTTTCCGACTCGACCCAGAAACAGGACCGTAACCTGAAACTCCGTTGCTACAAGCAACTCCCATCCGTTCAGTACATTATTTACGTAGAGCAGTATTTGCCCTACGTTTCGGTTTACACCAAAAACGGTGATGTTCACCACTGGCTCAACGATGATTACGACACACTCGATGCCGTAATCAAGCTGGGCGATGCAGAACTGTCCCTCCGGGACATCTACCACAAAGTCAGCTTCTGATTTACGTCCACGCTTCGCGCAAAAACCGCAGCCAGTTGCCGTACATAACCCCGTCGATGTCGTCGGGCGAATAGCCCCGCTTGGCCAGTAACTCAGGCAGCCGGGCGAGGTCGGCAATGGTATCCAGATCAACAGGCGACTGTTCGGTGCCAAACGTGCCGTCGAGGTCGGAGCCGATGGCAATGTGCCGGGCATTGCCCGCCAACTGGCAAATGTGGTCGTAATGATCGATTAGCGTGTCGAGCGTCACACCAAAATCGGCAGGGTTACTTTGCCGCTGCGTCAGGCCGGGCTTCATCATCCAGGCATCCAGACACCCACCAATCACGGCGTCGCGCTCAATGAGCCGCCGAATCTGCTCGTCGGTAAGCTGACGCTGATGCGGTACCAGCGCCCGGCAGTTATGATGGCTCGCCCACACCCGGCCTTTGTACAACGTCAGAGCCTCGTCGAAGCCCTCGTCGGTCAGGTGGGTTACGTCGAGCACCATATTTAGGTTGTCCATTTCGCGCAGGAGGTCGCGGCCGAGGGCGGTCAGTGGGCCATTCATACCCGTACCCGGTGCGTAGCGGCCTGGCCCGTAATGCGCCGGCCCCAGCGCCCGCAATCCGTAGCCATAGGCCCGCTCCAGATACGACAGCCGCACCAGCGAATCGGCCCCTTCGAGGCTCAGAATATACCCCACCGGCTTTTGCTCGTTCGGAACCGACGTATCCTGCCAAAGCGCCAGATGAGCCTCCAGCCCGGCCCGATCGCGGATTTGGCGCATTTGCGGAAACCCCGCCGAATCGTCGTCTTCCATCGCTTCGTACCAGGCCCGCTGCGCCTGCGTCATGGCCCAGGCCTGCTCCGGCGAACTCCAGCCCGCCCCCGGCCGCATAGCCCCCGTGAGGGTCGATGAGGCTGCGGTGTAATCGGTACCGTTGAAACGGGCAATCTGAGTGGCGACCACGAGTCCAATGCCGCCCCGGCGTAATTCGGGCAACGACACCACCCCACGGCCCCGGTCAATTTTATCGTCCATTCCCTGCTCCGACGCCCGTATGGCGGCTACCGGGTAGCGATAATCACGGTTCCATTCCATAGCATTGAGCGAGATGTCGAGGTGGGCGTCAATAATCATCGGTTTTGGGTTTATTGTTTTTGGTTTTTCGTGCCGCTAATCCGGTTTTCTGCTAAATTCATAGTATTCAGTGCCCCCGGGCCGTTACGGGCCATTGATCAACTACCTGCCTGTCAGCTACCACCTGCACGGCATCGTACAGGTTCACAGTCGGGCAAATATGGATCGGAATCCCGTACCATACGTCGCCCGGTTGGTGCGCACGGGCATTGGGCACCCGCACCACCAGATGCTCTTCGCTTTGGCCAATCGGCTCGGCATCGGGGTGGTCGGGGAAGAGCACCCTCGGAAACGGGTTTTCGGCCGCTACCGATTTATGACCGAGGTCGATGCACAGGGTTTGGTCGTCGATAACCGAGATCACCCGCGTGAGCAGCACAGCGGCTATCTGGTAGGGCAAATCGGGCAGGGCCTGCCCATACCCGGCATCCCAGAACACAAACGTACCGGGGCTCAGCTGCATGGTGGGGTCGGTGCGTCGGGCGTGGGCCGGAAAACTGGGCGTACCGCCTACCACGATGGGTAGCTCAACGCCATGCGTTGCTAAAATCTGTTGCTGCACCGCTTTGGCCAGCGCAAACGACGCATCGGCGCGGTCACAACGTACGGCAAAGTCCGTATCGCGAATGTGGCCATCGTAGGCGTGCAAACCGGCCACCTGCACGCCGGGAAGCTGACGGATTTGCGTAACAAAAGCCGGGGCTTCCGCCGGGTCGATACCGGTACGGCCCATACCTACGTTCAGGTCAATCCAAACGTCGATCGGGTGCGGGGCATCGGCAAACACAGCCGAGAGGTGCCGTGCCCCCGCTTCTGAATCGGTCAGGCACGCCCACCGGACCGCCGGAAACGCATCGGCCAGTTGACGAAGCCCCTCCGCTTTGGGCCCCACCACGGGGTAAGCTAGCAGAATATCGAGGGCACCCGCTTCGGCCAGCATCCGGGCTTCTTTGAGCGTCGCGCATTTAAACTGACGAATACCAGCGGCCAGTAACTGATCGGTCACGGCGCGCATTTTGTGCGTTTTTACATGCGGGCGCAACCGGGCGGCTCCAGCTCCGGGCGTTGCTTCGGGCCCACCCGCAGCGGCTATGTGGATCGTTTTCTGAATATTGTCGGCCACATTCCCGGCATGTACGAGCAGGGCGGGCGAATCAATCAGGTCAGGGTTAGTGAGGTGATACCACATGTGGGGTGCATGATTTCGGTTCTGGCGATGCCTGAAGGGGCAATAAGTGGCCAAAGCCGGACGAAAATCAACGGGAATTAGATAAGGTATTAGACGTAGCCCGGTCGCGCGACATGAGTTGCCGGGCTGTTTCGAGATCACGGTCGCGGCCCTGCCGCAGGTCGTCAAGCGAGTAGGCCACGGGGTAATCAGGCATGACACCCCGGCCCTGATCGCGGCCGGGCAAGGGGAGCCGAATCCGGTAGGCCGGTATTTTGACCACCATTCGGGTGTTGGGCAACTGCACAAAAATGCTTTGGCCGGCATTACACCCATAGGCCCCGCCCCCCGTTTCGCGCCCGACAATCCGAACATTGGGGTTGTACTGCCGAGCCAAAGCCGGGAAAATAGAGCCCGCCGAAAAGGAGAGCCCATCCGTTAGAATGTACACCGGCCCCGTAAACCGCCGGTTCTCGTAGGGCCGAACGGTTTTGCGATACGTGGGTAACTGGAGGTTCCCGTGATCGTCGCGCCGGAGCCGGAACCGCAGATCAATGTACGCAAACGGGCTGCTGAGCCAGGTTTTGACGCCCGGAATTCGGGCTGTTCGGGCGTTGGCCACCGTCGAGTCCCAGAACACAAACGGCTGCGTAGCCACATAGCGTACCAGATCGCGGCAGGTTTGGGCACTACCTCCGAGGTTGCCCCGGACATCGACAATCAGTTGCCGAATTTCCCGGCGTTTTATTTCCTTGAAAGCAGCCGCAAAAGCCCGGCGCATGGGCCCATCGGCAAATCGGTCAATTTTGAGCACAGCAATGGCCGAATCTTCGCGTACTACCGACAGCCGAATGCCCCGGCGGTTGAGTACCGTGCGGGTAGGCAGAGCCGACCGCTGCCGCCGAACGGTGTCGGCTTTGGCATGGCGAGCCAACCGACGGGCCGAGACACCCCGCGTGGGCAGGGCCACTTTACGCAGGCGGCCGGTCGAGTCGGTGAGGTGTACAGTGAGGGTATCCTGATACCCATAGGCGGCCCGGTACAAGGCCGGCATCAGCATCGACAGCATCCCGTCGGTTGCGGTCTGCGAGTAGCCATCCCCCCAAACCATCGGCCGAAACTGACGAATCAGATCGGTGGCCGGGCGGCCGTCGAGCGAGGCAATTTCTTCAAAAGCCGCTATACCAGTGGCCTGCATGGGTTGCGTAGCCACAAACAGCTTGTCGCCCCGCACCAACAGCGATAGGGGCAGCGGGGGTTGCCGGAGCTGACGCAGATACCGTTGGCGTTCTTTGGAGATAGACAGTCCCGTGTGGGCGCACCGCACCCGCCCGATGTAGGGCCGTAACAACAACCCAAACTCGACGTCGTGCATCGACCGATCAATCTGCGCTACGGCCTGCCGATACGCCAGATTGAGACTATCGGGCGAGGTGTACCGGTACAGGCCCGGATGCAGTTGCACAAACGCCCGTTGCAATACAGCCAGGTCTTCCTGCAACTGAGTCGGCGTGTACAGACGATACGGGTCATACTCGTCTGACTGGGCGCTGACCCAGTACGGCAAGCCGATGAGAAGGAGTGTTAGCAGGCGTTTCATACGAATCAAAACCCAAGATACTACGAAAAAGCCTTTCTGGGCACCATTTGCTTCAGAAGGGTATAGGACAAGTTTCTTTTTTTGGCAGCCCGGCAGCCCGGAGGATTACAGGATAAGCAGGATTTATAAAGGCCCACGAAAATCTTGTTTATCCTGTAATCCTGTCAAAAAACTTTTTTTAGGAAACCTGTCACAATGAACTCAGCCCAAACCCGGTACACAAAAAAGCCGCTCTTCAAGTTGAGGGCGGCTTTCTACTTGTATTCTTAACCTAAAGTCAATCCTGTTCAATGAATCGGTTGTGTGGTGAGCCAGCCGAAAGACCGGCCCACGCACATCGGGTATCTTAGTTGTTGCTCTGTACGCGGTTTTGTTCTGCCGAGGTGGCCGACTGCCGCTGACGAGCCGCTTTTACATTCTGATTACCAAACCGGTAGGTAAACGTGGCCCGTACCTGACGGCTCTCCCACCGCGACCCAACCCGGAGGTTGATGTCCTGATACTGCGCCGAGCCCCGGAATTTGTTGATCCAGAAGGGGTCGTTTACGTTGACCCGGAGCGTACCTTTTCCGTCGAGTACCCGCTTCTGCACCCCGAGGCTGAACGCGCCCATCGGCTGGGTTTTCATGATTCCGTACACCCCTGCTGAGTTGAACCAGCCTGCCAGTTCGGCGCTAAAGCCCTTGCCCAGCGTAAAGTTGTTCGCGGAATAGAGGTTGTAAGTGAACGCCTTCACGTTCAGGTTAGCCCCCCGGTACTCAGCGTCGATGTTGTTGTACAGCGCCGTGATGTTGTTCTGCATGTTCCACCACTTGCGTACCGGAATCGGGAAGCTCAGGGTCAGGGTCACGTTCTGCTGCAAGCGCATGTTCTGGGTCATCACAAACGTGGTCGAGTCGGCAGGGTTTTGGCCGGGCACCTCGCGGAAAATCACGTCGTTGGTGCGGCTGTAGCCAAGCGTAGTCGAGAACGCGCTCTTGTATACGTGGGTCATCTCAACCGAGTGCGTCAGTTGCGGACGCAGGTACGGGTTACCCTCCTGATATGTGTACTTATCGAGGTAGAACTTGAACGGGTTCAGGTCCTGGTAGCTCGGCCGGTCGATTCGGCGGCTGTACGATACGTTCAGTACGTGGTTAGTGTCGAGCTGCCGCGAAACGTGTACCGTTGGGAACAGGTTGACATAATCGCGGGTAACGATCTGGTTCAGCGTCACCGACTTGCCTTCTGAGTGCGTGTGCTCCATCCGAAGGCCTGCCTGCAAGTTCGTTTTCTTGTTCAGCTTGGTAGCAAAGTTGGTGTAAGCTGCGTTGATGTTTTCGTTGTACTGGAACCGGTTGGTTTGCCGAACGTTGACCACCTCGCGGTTGTCGATAATGTCGAAGAAGCGCATGTCGTTGTCGGTACTCACGAGGCTGCTTTTCACCCCGGCTTCGATTTTACCCTTCTTGGTCGGGTGTACGTAATCGGCTTTGGCGGCCCAGATATTGATTTCGGCCATCATCGGGTTACGGAACCGCTGCGCGCCCTGCACCTCTGCCCCGGCGGCATTGTAGAACCGGGTGGTCATGTCGTTGAGGTTGTCGGCGTTGAAGCGTGAATAGTCGGCGTCGGCGGTCAGTTCGCGACCTTTTCCGTCGAAATCATACTTGTAGTTAACGTTACCCGTAATGTTGTTCCAGCGATTATCCGACCGGATATTGGTAGTTGGCACCAGCGTTACCTCGCGGTTCGCATTGCTGATATAGCTCGTATTGATGCCGTTGGGTTGCGCCCAGAGGTTCGAGAAACCGGTCAGAACGGCCCCAACCGTGCTTTTACGCGTCAGATTGTAGTCGAAGCCCGCCCGGAAATTGACGTTACGCGAGAAATTGACCCGGTACGAATTCTGGTCGAAGTACGACGTTTGGCCCTGCAAGGGAATCACACGGCTGATGTCATTCGTCTGGAACGAGCGGCCGTACCGGGCGTTCACGCTACCAAACGATGTCATTTTGCCCTGGCGGTGGTTGAGGTTGATACTGGCGTTGGTTTTCTCGAACCGACCCATACCCGCGCCCAGAATCGCCGTGCCGTTTGTACCGAAATTTTTGTCGCGCTTCATCTTGATATTGATGATGCCCGAGTTGCCCGACGCATCGTATTTAGAACCGGGATTCGTAATAATCTCAATCTTCTCGATGTTGTCGCTCGGTGTGTTTTTCAGCAGGTTCGATACTTCCTGAACCGAGAGGTAGGTCTGCTTGCCGTCGATCATCACAATGACACCCGCTTTCCCTTTCAACTGAATCTGGTCGTTCTGGCGGTCGATGGTAACGCCGGGGGCTTTTTCGAGCACCTCCAGGGCCGTGTTGCCGCTCGATACGATGCTGTTTTCCACGTTGACCACCGTCCGGTCGACCTGTTGCTCAATAAACGGCTTCTTGGCAACCACCTTTACTTCGCTCAGGTTTTTCGACTCTTCGGCGAGGGTCAGTGCGGGGCCAGCCACTGTCGGCTGCGTAGCATCGACTGCGAACGGTTTACTATACGTTTTGGCAAAACCCACCTGTTGCGCCCCGATCCGGTACTGACCCGGCGTCACGTTTTCGAAGGCGTACCCCCCGTTGGCATCGCTAATGGCCCCTTTTACGAGCTTGGTCGAGTCAGAGGCCTGTACCAGCAGCATGGTTACGAACTCAAGAGGTTGGCCAGCCGCTGTTTTTACCTGACCGTTGATGGTGTGTTTGGTTGGCGATTGTCCGAAGGCGACTATACAGGCGCTGAGGAGCAAAAGCAGAAGGGAAAGTGTAACGGATTTCATGACGATTATTGCTGTTGTTGTCCTGTTCAAGCAAGAAGTACATTGCAAAGGTAGGTAGCTGGCATTACAAAGTACCTTTTCTTACACAAGCGGTCGGATCGGGTAGATAAGCGGATTTGAGGTGATTTTGTGGCTGAGATTACGCCAGAAGAGCGGCTGATGGGCGTAAAGGTCACTACAGAGATGCGCGCCCGAAACAGAAAGTTGCACGAACTGATAAAAATTCGTGCTGAACGGTAGAATATGACTTCGAAATATCTATAGAACTACTCTAATTACTGGATAACGGCCGTTGAGTTGCCACGTTTTCCTCCCCAATCGAAGCCGGTTTCGCTTCGATTGGGGAGGCTCCACCGGCTTACAACCGGATACCTACTGACCAAACATTTACTTTGGGGCCCTGGCCATCGCGGAAAAGCATCGTGGATGGTTCGTAGCGGACAAACAGGCCGGTGTCTTCGCCCCAGGCGGCTTCGGCCGTGAGCCCCCACCGCAGCGAGGTCGTATTATAACCGCCGTGCTGACGGGTAGCCTCACCGCCATCGGGTTTTACTTTCGTGTAGCTGTCGAGCCGGATACCGGCGTAGGCCCCTACCCCAAAGGTTACTCTATCAGACGGGCCAAACATGAGCAGTACCGGAATATTACCCTGAAACGTGGTCAGCTTAGTCCGTTTCAGGTCGCGGTTATCGCCCACCAGCACCGACTCCTGCCGACCCGTGGCCGGGTTTACGGTTGATACCAGCCGCTGATCCCGCTCAAACATAAAGTTGTTCCAGGCAATTTCGGGACCGACACCAATCCGAGGGCCATCGGGTCGGTTGCTCAGGGGCAGTTGCCGACGCCATGACAGAGCCACAAACCGTGACCCGAGCGGACGTAGCTGAAATCCATCGGCTCCGGCACCACTCACCCCGTTTATACCGATATAAAAGCCAAAATCTTTGATGATGCGGGGCTTGTAAGGAGTTTCGTCGGGCGACGTATGGGCGGTTTGGGCAGTAGCTGTCGTGAGCGAAGTAAGGGCGGCAGCGCAGAGAAGAAGGAATGGTTTCATGGTTTTTCAGGCGATTGTTTAGGGGTTTAGAAAAAGCGCTAAACCCGTTTTACAGTCCAGATGCACAAGGGATGCGGGGAGGTTGCACGCCCAGCAAAAAATCTGGGTGCTCTATTTCTGGGTGGTCTAGTGAATAGGTAAGCGGGCAAATTATCGGATAAACGGTGCACATACATTTCCCGATTGGTGTTCTTTGTTTGTACTTTGTGCCCGAAGTTACCCGGCCGGTTGCCGCTCGTCTTATCGGGCGCGGAACCCCAGCCGATAACCGAACCAGACACCCCGAACATCCGAACGAATGCCTGCCCCCGTCAACGAAAAACTCCTGCTTGCCACTGATTTTGTGCTTCATACCCGCCATAACGTGTTCCTGACGGGCAAAGCCGGCACGGGTAAGACCACGTTTCTGCACCAGATTAAGGGGGCGGCTGTAAAGCGGTTGGCAGTAGTAGCCCCAACCGGGGTGGCCGCCATCAACGCGGGGGGCGTTACTATTCACTCGCTGTTTCAGCTACCGTTTGGGCCGCTCACGCCCGGGGCAACCACCCGCGAGGGCCGCAAGTTTAACCGCGACAAAATCAGGCTGTTGCGCACCCTCGATCTCCTGATTATCGACGAAATCAGTATGGTACGGGCCGATGTGCTCGACGGTATTGATGAGGTGCTGCGCCGGTACCGTAACCCCAACGTACCCTTTGGTGGGGTGCAACTGCTCATGATTGGCGACATGCAGCAACTACCGCCCGTAATCCGCGACGACGACTGGGCCTTGCTCCGCCCCTACTACGACACCGGCTACTTTTTTGGAAGCCGGGCCCTGCGCGAAATTCCGTATGTGAGTATCGAACTGACCCATATCTATCGGCAGGCCGACGAGCGGTTTATTACCCTGCTCAACGCTATTCGGGAAAAAACCATCAGTTCTGCCCAGTTGGCCGACCTCAACCAGCGGTACATTGCCGATTTCCGACCGGCCGACGACGCGGGCTACATCACCCTCTCGACCCACAACAACACCGCCCAACAGATCAACAGCACCCGGCTCGCCGAATTACCGGGCCAGGAGTACTCATTCGAAGCCACCACCACGGGCGATTTTCCGGCTTCGGCTTACCCGACCGAGTCGGAACTGACGCTCAAAGTGGGCGCGCAGGTGATGTTTATCAAAAACGACATCTCCCGCGAGAAACTCTACTACAACGGCAAAATCGGGCGGGTGCTTCGCATTGATGAGGAAGACGGGGTGATTTACGTAGAAGGGCAGGCCGACGGCGACACGATCATCGTGACGCCCGCCGAGTGGCAAAACATTCGCTACACGCTCGACCCGGCAACCAAGGAAATTACGGCCGAGGTCATTGGTACCTTTACGCAGTACCCACTCCGGCTGGCGTGGGCCATCACGATTCACAAAAGTCAGGGACTTACGTTTGAGCGGGCCATTATCGACGCATCGGCGGCTTTTGCGCACGGGCAGGTGTACGTGGCCCTGAGTCGCTGCAAAACCCTCGACGGGCTGGTACTCCGCACCCCGATTCCGTCGAGCAGTATCAAAACCGAACAAACGCTGGAGGTTTTTCACGAACAGGTGCAGCAGCAAACACCCACTGAGCAACACCTGCACGAAGCCAAACGGCTCAATCAGGAAACCCTGCTGGACGAGCTGTTTTCGTTTGAACACGCTAGTACGCTCTTGTACCGGTGTCGGCGCGAGGTGAATACGCACGGAGCCAGTTTCTCCGACGAACTCGCGCCCGCCCTCGAAGCCCTCGAAAACGAACTGCGGCCCAAAGCCCGCGACATTGGCCGCCGGTTTGCGCAGCAACTCCCCCACTATTTCGCGCAGGAGCCTTTGCCCGAAGCCAACGAATCTCTTCAGGAACGAGTACGCAAGGCAGCCGCTTACTTTGGTCCGCTACTCGCCAACGACCTGCTCCCGGCCCTCGAACAGGCCCCGACCGACTCCGACAACAAAGCCGTGCGGGAGGCTCTGCTCGACGTGATGGACGAGCTGGAACGCGAACTGTTTGTGAAACTCAAATGCTTTGAACGGTGCGCCGAGGGGTTCGATGCGCTCGGGTACCTGCAAGCCCGCAACCATGCCGAACTGGACTTCAAACCCAGCCGCAAACGGCTCGAAAAAGCCGCAGAAGCGGGCGGCAGTAACCGCGACGACCTGTACAAAGCCCTGGTGCGGTGGCGCGATGAAATGGCCGCCGAACACAACACCACCGGCTACATGGTGCTACCTACCAAAACCATTGTCGAGCTGGTCAAAACCCGCCCTAACTCAACAGCCGAGCTGCTGGCGATCAAAGGATTTGGCAAAACCAAGGTAAAGCAAATCGGCCCCGATATTATGCGGATTCTGGATGCGTACCGGAGTGGCACGGGTACAACCCGATCAGGTACCAAACCGGCCAAAGCCGATAAAGAGCCCACGCACGAAACCACCATCCGCCTGTTGCTCACCGGGTTATCACCCCAGGCCATTGCCGACAAACGGGGGCTGTCGCTCTCGACCATCGAAACCCACCTCACCCAGGCGATCAAGGCCGGTCAGGTGCCGGTGGAGTCGCTGGTTGCAGCCGATACCATCGACCGGATTCGGGCGTTTGTGCGGGCCAACCAGGGGCTGAAAACGAGCGAAATCAGAGCCGGGCTAAACAATTCGGTCTCGTTTGGCGAAATTCGAATGGTGGTAGCGGCTGGTGTTTAGGTCTCGTTTTCGGAGGTGAGCTTAGCCCCGAGGTACTCGCGATTCAGGCGGGTAATCACGTTGAGCGGAATCGAAGCCGGGCACTCTACCGAGCAGGCACCCGTAAACGAACACGCCCCGAAACCCTCGGTATCCATCTGCGCCACCATGCGCTCGGCCCGTTTTTTTCGCTCGGGCTGCCCTTGCGGTAACAAGGCAAACTTGGTCACCTGTGCCCCTACAAACAGCATAGCCGACGCGTTTTTGCAAGCCGCTACGCAGGCCCCACAGGCAATACAGGCAGCGGCATCCATCGATGCCTCCTGCGTTTCGCGCGGGATAGCGATCTCGTTCGCATCGGGGGCCGAGCCCGTACCCACGGAAATGTACCCACCCGCCTGCACAATCCGGTCGAACGCCGTGCGGTCGGTTGATAAGTCTTTGATAATCGGGAAGGCCCGCGCCCGCCAGGGTTCGACAATAATGGTGCTATCGTCGATAAACGAACGCATATGCAGCATGCACACCGCCCCGCCCGTTTGGGGGCCGTGCGGCCGCCCGTTGACGTAGAGCGAGCAGGAACCACAGATCCCCTCGCGGCAGTCGTGATCGAAAGCAATAATGTCTTCACCCCGCCGGATGAGTGCCCCGTTGAGCACATCGAGGGTTTCCAGAAACGACATATCCGCCGAAACGTCGCTCACGGCGTACGACACAAATTTGCCGGGGGTATTGGCGTTTTTCTGTCGCCAGATTCTGAGCGTAAAGTTCATCGTGTTGAGTAGCAATTGAGGGTCGGGGTTCATGCCTTCCCCTTATAATCCCAATGGTCTTTGAGCACGGTACCGGTCTCGTCTTTGAGTAATTTACGGGTAAACTGATCGCCTTTGATATGGCCCTGTTCATCGGCTTTGCCCACAAAGGCCAGCACCGGGTTTCCTTCGTTGTCAGTTTTGGCTGCCACATCGTACCGCCCAAACCGAAACGTAACGAGCGTGGAGGGCGCATATCGTTTGCTCAGCTGCTTCAGAAGTTTCTCGCCAATTTTCATCCTGTTCAAAGCTATTTCTACCCAACTCATTAAGTCTTTCTGACGACTGGCCAATAGATTAGAGGATGAGGCAACGGCCCTACTGCACCGCTGGCTGCCAGTGCCGGTCGCCACAGTTGGCACAGGAGAGATCGGGTTGGGTCGGGGCTGATTCGGGTTGGCCGCACTGCTGACACACAACCCGGTTACTGGCCCTGTTTTGTTTGTCGGTATAATCCCGGTCCCAGCCGGGTAATACCGACAGGCCGGGCTGGGGCTCAGGTTCCTGTACAAGAGTAAACTTGCCATCTGACTCCATAAAGAGGTATTTAACCTGCCCCAGGTGGTAGAGGCCATTCGACCGGAGCTGAGCAAAGAGCCGCTCACGGGTGATTCGGGCCGTTTCCATAGCGTCTAACTGCAACACCGAGTTGCTCACCAACACGCTCATATCTCCCTGCACCAGGGTTTCGAAGCCTACATTTTGGGCCGTTCGGATGGCCAACAACCGCTGGATAGCTACAATCACAAAAGCTGAGATAACAGCAGGGAACAAGCCCCGGTCGGGTGCCAGGGCCGGTACACCAATCGAGGCCGCCAAGGACACCATAGCAATCATTTCGGTCCGGCTCAGTTGCGAGGCCATACGCTTGCCCATGAGCCGCATCGACACGAGCAGAATCAAGTACACCACCGCCACCCGGATAAGCAGTTCAACGTAAAAGCTACCCGGCACCTCACCCAACAGGATACGCTGCCAGTCGCTGAGGTGAATCTCCTCTTTCTTCATCCCTGTTGGGTTTATAATATAGCTCGGCTATCGAATGGCCCCGGTCCAGTCAGTATCTCCGCATACTGGGCAGGCGTGGGTTGCCTGTTGTTGGGGCACAGTGTTTCCGCAATGATTACAGGCTGACACACCGGCTACAGGCTCCTGAATGCCGGTCAGGATGGCCTCTTTCAACGCATCGCTATGCAGCGGCAAGGTGGATAAACCGGGGAGGGGCTGGTCGGTTGGGTAGATACTAAACAGACCACAGGCCTCCATATACACCCGCTCTACCCCGCTCAGATTGTACACATTAGCCGCCCGCAATACTGCAAACAGCTGCTGCCGCGAAATTCGGCACTCGGCCATCTGATCCAGCTGCAGAATGCCGTTTTTCACCAGCACCGTTTCAACGCCCTGCGACACCTCTTCGAAGCTGCTATTTTTGAATCCTAGCCACGTAATCCCACGCTGAAACGCCAAAACAGCCGTCAAAGCGAGTACACCCATCAATACCCCCCGGTCAGGGAGCTGCATAGCCGGGGCAATCACGGCCCCGAGTGATAGCATCACGGCCAGTTCGGTTGGCGACACCTGCCCATTCATACGCTTGCCCAACAGCCGGGCAATCACCGAGAAAAACAGGACAATCAGCACCGACCGCAGCAAGACTTCGAGCATAAACTCCGCAGGAGCCTCGCCCAGCAAGATCCGTTGCCAGTCGGCAAGGTGAATCTCTTCCTTTTTCATGTCGGCATAAATAATGGGGATGGTATAGCCGGAGGCATCACCACGTGCAACCGCTCATGTCCCCGGCCGTACAGGACCAATGACTCGGGCCGCACGGGTATAGCCTCGCCCGACAGTACGCTCTCGGGCGAGGGGCTTGGGCCGGTTCGGGCCAGGCCCTGCCACTCCTCGGCTGAGGAATCGAACAGTTTTTGCCAGCGGTGCTCGCCATCGGGCAACGGGATCAAGCGGGTCTCCTTCGAGAAATTCATCAGGCAGAGCACGTGCGCATCCGTATGCCAGCGGTGCAACACCAGGGTCTGATTAGCCTCGTCGGGCAGGGCACGTAAATGCCGCCGACTCAAGTGATGCAAGGCCGGCAGTTGCTTCCGAATAGCAATGAGGCATTGATAATACCGGAGCAGGGTCTGGTGCGGCTCCTGCGTGGGCAGGCTCCACTGCAAGTTGCTCTGCCGAAATGTGCTCCGGCTTTGCGGGTCGGGCATCTGCCCCCCATCGTAAAAAGCCTCAAACTCTTTCTGCCGCCCTTCCCGCACGGCCCGGATGAGCGCCGGGTCAGAATGGTGCACGAAGTAGAAGAACGGATTAGTTTCGCCCCACTCCTCCCCCATAAACAGCATCGGAATAAACGGGCTCACCAGTACGGCCCCGGCCATGAGTTTGAGCATGTCGAAGCTAAATAACTGACTCGACCGCTCTCCGCCTTTGCGGTTGCCAACCTGATCGTGATTTTGCGAAAACACGATGAACTGATGCCCCGGGTTACGTTCGGCCCGGAGACCAAACCGCTTTTGCCGCACGGCCGAAAACTGCCCGTCGTAGGCGTAGGCGTCGATATACGATTTGGAGAGGTGGTAAATCTTCTGAAAGTCGGCGTAATAACCCGTTCGCTCCCCGCCCCCGGTCACGCGCAGGGCATGATGAAACTCATCGACCCATTGCGCATCCATTCCGTAGCCCTGTTCGGCCAACGGGCTAATCACGCGGGGATCATTGAGATCACTCTCCACAATCAGGTAATGCGTGCGGCCCGTGCTGGCCGTAAGCGCATCGACATGCTGCCGGAGTTCGCGCAGAATATGCACCGGGCCAAAGTCTTTGATCGCGTGCACGGCGTCGAGCCGCAGGGCATCGATATGAAAATCGCGCAGCCACATAAGCGCGTTTTCGATCACATACCGCCGGACGCCGTCGCTCCAGGCATCGTCGAAGTTGACGGCCTTACCCCAGGGCGTCTGGTACTGATCGGTGAGGTACGGACCAAAGTCATCAAGGTAGTTGCCCTCCGGCCCGAAATGGTTGTACACCACGTCGAGCACCACGGCCATACCCCGGTAATGGCAGGCATTGACCAAATGATGCAGGGCTTTGGCTCCCCCGTACGCATGGTGAGCCGCAAACCCCAGCACGCCATCGTAGCCCCAGTTACGTCTACCCGGAAACTCGGCAATCGGCATAATCTCAACCGCATTGACACCCAACGCTTTGAGGTAGTCGAGTTTTTGTTCGATACCCGCAAACGTGCCTTCGGGCGTAAACGTACCGGTATGAATTTCGTAGATCAGGTACGACGACAGGGGGGGATTGATCCAACAGGCGTCTTCCCAGTAAAACAAACCGGTATCCACCGCCTGCGAGGGGCCGTGCACGCCCTCGGGCTGCGCCAGCGAGGCTGGGTCGGGTCGGTACAGGGGCGGAGCGTCTTCGGGGCCATGTAGTACAAACCGGTACCGGTCGCCGGGTCGGAGCTGATCGGTTGTAAGGCACCAATACCCAAATTTTTCTTTATCGAGGGGCAGAGAGTCGGGGTTTCCCTCAATAGCCAAAGCGACCCAACTGGCACGAGGTGCCCACACCATAACCTGCGCCCGGCCGTCGGCTAAAAAGCTTACGCCAATCTGACGCCGGTCGGTTGTTTGACCGAATAGCCATTCGTCAGCGCGTTCTTCTTCCCACCGACCACCGCCCTCGGCAACAACCTCAAGTTGCTCGTTCATACGTGAATGCACACTGAATAATGCACAATGAACAATGGCTCATTCTGCTGATTATGGACTTGTTTATAACCCATTTGGCGCCGTACATTATCCATTCGATTTTGTCCTGGTACTTAGATCAGGTTCGGTTTCAAATCAGACTCTCAATTTCTTCGACCTGCCACCAGCCCAAACCGGCCGGGGTCAGTTGTTCGACCGGTGTCCCGTGGGCCAGCTGCTGCACCATACGGCTCAGGTCGGTGGGTTGCAGTTGGCCATCGGCCACATGAAAAACGCCCGGTTCATAACGGTTTTCGCAGCGGGTAAGCAGGCAATGCCAGTCGTAGAGGCCAAACAAGGCCCAGGCAGTTACGGCCCGCACATCGGCCCCCTGCCGGCGCGCCCACTCGGCCTGTTGCCAGCTTTCGGCCAGCCATCGCATCTGCTCATCGACGGTGCAGCCCAGGTGAGCCTCCGTTACGGCAATAGGGCATTGGTACCGCTCCCATGCCTGCATCAACAGATTGCCAAGGCCCAGACGTTGCTCAGGAGCACCCCGCACCACCTCGGTATCGCCGTAGCCGGTAGGCGAATTGCGGTCGGGAAACAGGTATCGTTCACTCGTAACGTAATGATTGACCCCAATGACCGAGGGCGGACAGGGGTTTTCGACGTGGAACCAGAGGTGACCTTCCGTTGCCCCCGATCGGCGGAGGTAATTCCACAAGGCATGATCGGGGGTGACGCGGCCGCACAGCAAGTCCCACGCCAGCCAGCGCCGTTCGTTCTCGAAATCAGCCTGATACCCAAACGCCGGAGACGCGTGCGTGTAGCCCAGATCGTCGGTTTGTACCAGTTGCGCATCGGGCCGTACCTGCCGAATTTCGCGCATGGCCCGCACCGTTGCCCGACACTGCCGCAGCAACAGATCGACAAACAGCCGATCCGACGTTCCGTGCGGGTACCAAAAGCCGTAAAGCCCCGAAAACCGGGCCGTTGTCAGCGGCTCATTGATCGGCGTGTACGCATCAATCCACGGATACCGCTCGGCCACCTGCCGGGCATACCGGGGCAGGTGTCGTTCAAACGCTGTTTGCTCAAAGGTAGCGTACCGGGGGCCGCAGCCATGATGCACCAGCCCTACAATGGGCCGAATACCGAGCTTACGCAAGTGGTGCAACCGTTGGTCGGCCCAGCGCCAGTCTGGTCCGTCGGGATGGTGAGGGGCGGTGCGTTCCCACAAAATGGGGTAGCGCAGCGTACGGAGACCCAGATCGGCCAGTTGCCCCAGATCGTCGAGTCGGTCGTGATGCCCGGTCCGGACAATCTGATCTCCATACTGGTCGCCTACTCGATTGACGGTGCATTCGAGGCCACCCCACAACGCCAGTGGCTGAGCGTCGGTAGCGAAGGTCGGTACGTGTGTGTGCATAGATGTGGTCTAAAAGAGACCGGTTTGTTTAGCGGGTGGCAGCAGTTGAGCTAGTCACCCGCTAAACAAACCGGATACTTATTTCTGGGCGGCCTTTTGGTTCACCCCACCCGTGGCAATCACGGTCAGTTTCTCATCAGTGGCTTTCTCTTCGTTGAGCGTCTGCTCCAGTAGTTCGGCCACCTGTTGTTGTCCGGCTTGCTGCGCCAACGTACGGGCCGTGCCGTAGCTGGCTATTTCGTAATGTTCCATTTTCTGAGCCGCCCCAATAATGGCAGCATCGGCCAGCTCACCCTCTTCGAGCTGATCGATCAGGTCTTGTGCTTCTTCGATCAGCCCCTGCATGGCCAGGCACACTTCGCCCTCGGGCTCAATACCCAATTGCTGGGCAATTTGCTCCAGCCGCTTCACCTGCTGCTCCGTTTCGCGCATGTGGGTGATAAACGCCTGCCGTAGCTTGGTGTTTTTTACCCGCTCGGCCAATTGGGGCATAGCTTCCAGTGCCTGCTGTTCGGCGGAGTACAGATCCTGAATGGTGTGCTCCATGAGTTCGTCCATTGTTGTCATAACGTTTTTCAATTTACGTAAGGTGAAAAAGTAAGTGCATCGAACGGTTGTTAAGCCGGCTCTGAAGCCCGCCCGTTCATACCAAACAACCGCCCGCCGATGTCCAATCACACACAACCCCAATGACCGAATGAGGAAACGGTCCGGCCTCTGCGCCGTTGAACCAGACCACCATCCCGACTACCACCAACCGGCCCCGGAATGCCCCATACTGACAACTAACTGACTAACAAATGGTTAAACATTGTTATATCTTTCCTATTACGTGGGACCGTTGGCTCAGCTAATATCTTTTTTAGTACCTATTCACTCTATAGATCAGTTAAATAAATAACCGCCGATTGCTACACAGCTTCGAGCGGCTTCTCTTTCCAAAACGACGCTCAGTTTCCATACAGCCCATGGCAACGATTCCCCGTGAAAAGAGCTTTGATAGTTCAATAGCTCTGCTCCGCGACGGCTTTCGGTTTATCCAAAAGCGCTGCCAACATCATCATTCCGATGTGTTCAGCACCCGTTTCGTGTTTCAACCCACCATTTGCCTGACGGGCGAAGATGGCGCACGCCTGTTTTACGACACCTCCCGGTTTATTCGGAAGGGCGCTGTTCCCGAACCGATTCAGCATACCCTACTGGGCGAACAGAGTGTAATGACACTCGACGACGAGCTGCACCGACAGCGTAAACAGTTGTTCATGGCGATTCTGGCCCCCGACAACTTCCGAGTGCTTCTGAAACACATGGCCGACGGCTGGCAAACGGCCACCAAACGCTGGGCCCGTACCAACGAGCCGGTGATTCTGATGGAGCAAACACAACAGTTGCTTTGTCGGGCCGTTTGCGACTGGGTTGGCATGCCGCTTCCCGACCGGGAGGTAGCTCACCGAAGCCGCGATATGGCCCGGATGGTCGATGCGTTTGGGGGCATAGGGCTCCGGCACCTGCGTGGGCGGTGGGCACGCTACCGCACCGAACGCTGGGCCCGGCATTTTATCGAGCAGGTCCGAAAAGGAAACCAACTGGTAGCTACTGGCTCGCCCGCGCACCGGATTGCCACCCATCGAGAACCGAATGAGCAGGGTAAAATGCGGCATCTGAGCGCCCAACTCGCCGGGGTTGAACTAATCAACCTGATTCGGCCAACGGTCGCTATCTCGTGGTACATCACGTTTGCCGCGCTGGCCCTGCACGAGCACCCGGCCTGGCGGCACCGGCTACAAACCGCTACGGATACAGAGTTGGGGTGGTTTGCCAACGAGGTACGCCGGTATTACCCGTTTGCGCCCATGACCGGAGCACGGGTACGGCAGGCGTTTGTCTGGCGCGGGTTCCGGTTCCCGAAAGAGACGCTGGTTTTGCTCGATCTATACGGCACTAACCACGACACCCGCCTTTGGGAAAACCCCGACCGGTTTTGGCCCGAGCGGTTTGCCGAGCACACCGCTAACTCGTTTAATTTCATTCCGCAGGGCGGGGGCGATTATCTGGGCGGGCATCGGTGCGCGGGTGAGGCCCTTACGCAGGAGGCCATCAAGCTGGCCCTGCGTTTTCTAACTCGTCAGATCACCTACGAGGTACCCGCGCAGAACCTCGGGTTCAGCCTTTCGCGGATGCCCACCCACCCCCGCAGTGGCTTCGTGATGACCAACATCCGACTTACATCAGCGGCACGGGAGGAGAGGTAAAACGGGTTAGTGGATAGTAAGTCCTAAACGACTGGCCCTATCCTGAATCAAGTCTTTGTAGGCTGTCTTCATCTGAGTACTTAAAAAGCTTTTGTCGACCCACTCAAGCCCTTCGGGTAGCTGTCGGTTGAATCGTGTAAACACGTTAACTCGTTGTCGTTCGGTAAGGCCAAGATAGTTGGCAAAGGTGTGCCAGTCGTTTAGTTGAAGGCGGCTTTTCCGCCCATTCATCGATAAGGCTAATTCTTCAGGGTCTGATGGCAAGAGCAGTTTTGTAGCTAATAGATCGTAGGCTGGAGTCAGTGCGATGAAGCCGTTTTTTTCCCAAAGTGAAAAATTCTTTAGGTGCATATCAGCATTCCCTGTCAGGAAACAAAACAAGGTCACTTCAAACAACGTCAATGCATCCAAACCTGCCTGTGTGCTATACTTTTTCACCAATCGCCCAACGAGTTCCATAGAGCCTTTGTATTTATCGGCAGTAACTTTTTCAGCCAGCTGACAACAATCCTCCATAGCGAACTTACGGCCTTTCTCATCGCGGTCGATACGCCGGGTCAGGTAAGCCAATTCTCCGGTCTGTAGCCGAATCAGCACATGCGGAACTATACCGATGCCAAAGTGAGTCGCTAAGTGCATGGTCAAGTCTTCGATTTCCGGCATTGCTGGATAAAGAGCATATGGAGGCTTGAGAATATACCGCCCCCAGAGCCCCACTAATGTCAGACGGTTGGCACCGTTCTGTCGTTGCAAATCAAGTGACAACTTGGGCTGCACACCCGTTACAGTTACATGCTGGCGTACAATTTCCTCCGCCAGTTCATGCATTTTATCCAGTGAATAAGGCAGAATAGGCGCCTGTACTGTACCGAAAAATTTCCGACTACACCTTTGGTGGAAATCGGTTTCATGGTCGCCTAGCAACTCATAGCAAGCTAAACAGCGTCTCATGCTTTACTATGAACAGGGACAATACTGACCGCTCCAATACAGTCCCGACAACAAGCCAACAGCAACCCAAAGCGGTCATTGGACCGTAACTTCCAGCTTTGTTCAGCAATATCAAGCAACCATCCTTCCGGAATTAGACCGTCGAAGAATGGAAATAACATCGTACCCTGATATGGGGTATTGCAAAGCGGCAATGTCAGGCTTACAGGCGTGGCATCGGGTCGAACCAGATAGTCAGGTTCATACATAAACTCGTAACCTTCATCGGTTTCTGTCAGGATCCCCGCCAATATGGGCGGATGAAATAGGTACACGTTAGCCTGTCTCATCACATTTTCTTCTCTGATTCAGGCAGAAACCGAGTTGGCACGGGGCCTACCTCATAATTAAATAAACTGAGTACCTGATTGACTTTATCGAGTCGTAAGCTGGTTTTGCCCTGCTCAAGATCACGAATGAAACGTAATCCAACGCCTGCTTTCTGAGACAAACCCTCTTGTGTTAGCTTAAAAACTTTTCGACGTTCCTTTACGAAATGGCTCAATGAAGTCTTCATAATATACCTTTTAGGGTATAGAAAAGCATAAACAACACTATAGTATACCCGTAAAGGTATAAATATTGTTATTTTACAGTTGTTATACCATTTATAGGCTAAATATAGAACTATAGACTCGCCCAAAACTGCCAACCCCAAACTGTTATTTGCCAATACAGAACCGGCCAAAAATAGAGTCGAGCAGGTCGTCGGTGGTGATTTCGCCGGTAAGCTCGCCGAGGTGGCGCAGGGCTACGCGCAGGTCCATAGCCAGCCAATCGGCGGTCACGCCCGCATCGAGGCCATTGATGGCGCGGGCAAGGGCTTCGTCGGTGGCAGTGAGGTGTTCGAGGTGCCGCGCATTGGTAATCAGGGCACCGTCGGTTTGCACGGCCGAATCGGTACGAACGCGCAGCGAAAGAGCCGCTTTTAGCTCGTCGATCCGCTGGTCGCGGGCCGAAATCCAGATGATTTTGCCCTTCCCGGCAATATCGTCGAGGGTTTGCCGGCCCGAATCGAGCGTCAGGTCGGCCTTGTTGCCTACCAGCAGGTAGGGTTTTCCGGCTTCCTCCAGTTCAGCGATAGTCCGGCGCAATTCACCGGGGGTAGTTTCGGCCCCGTCGAAAAGATACACCACCACCGAAGCCTTCTCCATCTGCTGCCGGGTACGCTCCACCCCAATAGCCTCAATGGTATCGGTAGTGTGGCGCAGACCCGCCGTATCAATCAGCCGGAACCGGATGCCATCGATAAACAGTTCGTCTTCGATCACATCGCGGGTAGTTCCCGGAATATCCGACACAATCGCTTTTTCTTCGTCCAGCAAGGCGTTGAGCAGGGTCGACTTGCCCGCGTTGGGCTTACCCACAATCACGGTAGGCACACCATTTTTCACGGCATTCCCCACCGAAAACGACTCGATCAAGGGGTGCAGTACCCGCCGGACATCAACCATCAGACTCCGTAGCTGATCGCGCCGGGCAAACTCAACATCCTCCTCGCCAAAATCCAGCTCCAGCTCCACCAGAGCCACAAAATCAATCAGTTGCTGACGTAAATCTTTTAGTTTTCGGGAAAAACCACCCCGCAACTGACTCAGGGCCGAGCGGTGACTCGCTTCCGAGTCGGCCGCAATCAGGTCGGCTACAGCTTCGGCCTGCACCAGATCAAATTGACCGTTCAGGAAAGCCCGCTGCGTAAATTCGCCGGGCCGCGCCAACCGCACGCCCTCGCGGGTGAGCCGGGTCAGAATCTGCCGGATAATGTAATCGGAACCATGACACGATATTTCGACTACGTCTTCTTTGGTAAACGATGTGGGCGCCCGAAACACCGTCACCAGCACCTCGTCGATAAGGGTCCCGTCGGGCTGCCGGAGCGTACCAAAATGCGCCGTGTGGCTCGGTTGTGTGCTCAGGTCTTTACCCTTAAAAATGCGATTGGTGATATCGATAGCCCCTTCGCCCGACACTCGGACCACGGCAATAGCACCAATACCGGGGGCCGTAGCCAGAGCCGCAATGGGTTCAAATTGTTGCATACACGTCTTCAGTCTTCAGTTTACCATTTACAGTTCTCAGAACCCTCTCCGGGCCTCGGGGTCCGTTGCAGGGACTCTATATGGCCCCCTCACGAGCGCCAACGAAAACTTGTAAACCGAAAACAGAAAACTACTTTGTTATCAGTTTTGGAAAAATGGGCAACCGATTCACCACGTTGATGAGTCCCTGCTCAAGCGGCACTGCCGGTAGGCCCAGCGCATCGGCGTGAGCATCGCCCAGGAAGAAACGCATCTGAGCGGTCGCCAGGTTCCGGGCTGCCGGGTTGCCACTAATGGTAACAATGGCTTCGAGCAGCGATTTGGTAAGACCCCGGCCCGCTTCGGACGAGGCAAACTGCCGACGAGCTATTTGCCCATCGAGGTGGAAAGCCTCGCGCATGTTCTGGGGTAACAGCTCATGCACTACCCCGTTGAAATGCCCTACTACGTTGATATGGTGCAGGTAATCTTCTTCTTCACGCTCGGTCATGGAGACGCCCATCTTGCGCAGTCCGCGCAGTACGATATACCCAAACGCCCCGATTGTACCCACCATATCTTCCTGACAGATAGGCGTTCCCCAGGCTTCGTTCCAACGGCCGGTATGTTTGGCAAACCAGCGCGAAGCCGCGTGAATCAGCCGTATTTTGAGGGTGTACAAAATAGCCGACGCCGTGCCCGCCGACGGTACCCAGTTTTTGGGGTTGTTCACGGCAAATACCCACTCGCCCGTTTCCTGCAGCCGACGGGCCGTATCGGTTTTGATCCGTTCGGTGAGCCAGAGCACCTGCACGCCATTGGCCCCCAGGTAGGTGTACGGCAACGACAGGGTGCCCAACGCCAACCCAATAGCCCCCTCATGTTTTTTGAAAAAGGCCATTCCCCGCTGCATACGAGCCGAATCGGCCCAGACGGGCATCGTGCTGTGATCGGCAAAAAACTGCTGTACTACGGGTAGTTGATCGGTAGGGGCCAGTTGGCCGGTATTGCCTAACCAACGCATCAGTTGGCTCACCCCTTCGCGACCGCCCTGCGCTACCACTTCAGCCACAACAGCATCGGCCGGGGGATCACCCATTTGTCGGTACTGTTCGAGCCATTCGGACGTAAAAGCGCGGGTAGGTTTTATGCGGGCGGTTGTCATACCCGGTAAACAGGCTGTGTAATGAAAGGGTTTGGAAGGCCCCAACTACATCTTTATCTGCAACCCATCATACCCCAGCCGGATGTAGGGCGGCAGCTCTTTCTCCACCTCGCGGTGCAGGCCCATTTGGTGGCTGATGTGTGTCAGATAGGTTCGCTCGGGGCGCACACGCTCAACAAGGTCAATGGCTTGCTGAAGCGTAAAATGCGACAGATGCGGCTCTCGCCGGAGAGCGTCGAGTACCAGCACACGGGTGCCGCGCACTTTGTCGAGCTCATCGTCGGTAATGCCGTTCAGGTCGGTCAGATACGTGAAATCCCCGATTCTGAACCCATACACCGGTAGCTTATGGTGCCATACCTCAATCGGAATAATCCGAATACCGGCCGCTTCGAAAGGTTCGTTGGTGATTTCGTGGGTTTGTACGCGCGGCACGCCGGGATACTTGAAGTCGGCAAAAACGTAGGCAAACTCGCGCCGAAGCTGATCGAGCACCTGTTCGCGGGCATACACCGGAATTTCTTCGCCCTGCCGAAAGTTAAACGCCCGCACCTCATCCATACCGGCCGTATGATCTTTGTGTTCGTGGGTAAACAGGACGGCATCAAGTTGGGTCAGGCCCAGCCGGAGAACCTGCTGCCGGAGATCGGGGCCGGTGTCAATCAACAGGCTTTTCCCCTCCACCGCAATATGGGCCGACGTGCGCAGGCGCTTGTCGCGGAAATCAAGCGACCGACATACGGCACACGTACAACCAATCATCGGCACACCCGACGATGTGCCCGTTCCGAGGAGAGTGACGAGCATAATGAGTGATTGAGTGATTGAGTGAATGAGTGATTGGTTTCTACAGTAGCGAACATCGCTCAATCACTCATTCACTCAATCACTCAATTATTTATCCGTTAGCTGATTCACTACCTCAACCAGCCGATCAAAGTTGAGGGGCTTCACGAGTACATCGTTGAAACCAGCCGTTTTGAATTCTTCTTCGGTGTAGTTTTTGGCGTTGCCGGTAATGGCTACAATGGGCACCTCGGCTTTGGTTTTGTCGGACAATGCCCGCACCTGACGCACGCACTCCATCCCATCCATCACGGGCATGTTGATGTCGAGCAGCAGGATGTTAAAGTCTTCTTTGGCCAGAATCTGTAGCACCTGCTCGCCATTTTTGACCGAGGTGATGTCGTAATTCTGGAACTCTAAAATTTTACGAGCTAAGTTTTGAATGACAGAACTGTCTTCGGCAATCAGAACGCGCTTGGCTGACATGGGGAAACCGGAGTTGGCAATTGATTCGGTGTGAAATTACGGATAAATCGCTTAACCTAAAAAATTACGGGCGTTTAGCGGTATCCGTTACACGCGCTGCAAGCGGGCAAAATTTAATGTGACAACTACAGAAAATCAGGAAGTTATTCCGTATATTTACTATTCCAGTCAACAGATTTTAATCTGCACTATCTTCTGAAGCGCGGTGGGGCTCCGAGCAGGCGGCCCTTATCTTATCGTATTGCCCTGCTCACTCATCTTGTAACCTACCTCTCTTTCCGTATGAAACCTATGACACTCACCGGCCCCACGGGCTCATTTGAACTGGCTGTATTAGACTACGAATACAGCGATTCGCCCCGGTTTCTGGAGCGCAACGGCTTGCTGGTACACATCCGAACCCGGCACCAGAACCACGAATGGTCGCAGGCGGTACCTGTGCTCTCGACCTGGGAGCTCGAACTCCTCCGCGACTGGATGTCGTCGGTAGCGGCCCATCAGCACCAATCCCGCCGGATTACGTTTGTGGAGCCCGAAATCAGTTTCAGCGACTTTTCGGGCGGTACCGATGGATACGACTTACGGCTCAAGCTCTCGCACGAGGCCCAGCCCGGCTGGCAGCCCACCGATCAGCAAGCGTTTTATCTGACGCTTTCGCCCGACTCTACGCAACTTCAGGAAGCCATTGTTACGCTCGATGAGCAGTTGCAACAGTTTCCGGTACGCGATTAATCACTGACTAGTTCGTGGCCTGGTGCCGCACGGATAAGAACCCGTGCGGCACCAGGCTATTTTTGTACACCCGGCACATACCGCTCCTGAACCACCCGGGCGTGGTGTATTGGGTGGCCAACCAGCACAAACCCCAACGCCAGAACCGAGATAGTCTGGTTGAAACAGATGCCCGTACGCTGTAACATCTCGGCATCGAAACTCCGAAATAATGCCCGTGTCGACTGCCGTTGCAGCGCGTATTCGTCGTACAGATCGGTCAGCGACCGGCGCGACGCCTGGGCGTACTGCGCAAAATCGTCTTCTTCAAAGCCCGGCAACCGGGTTTGATCGTTGCGGGCAAACCGCAAGGCTCGGTACGCCATAATCCTCTCGGTATCAATCAGGTGCTGAACAATATCTTTGACCGTCCATTTGCCGGGTGCGTACCGGTAATCGCCCAGGCTTTCGAGCGTTTGGGCAGGCAATAGCGTTTCGAGCCGGGCACCAGCCGCCAACGCATCGATCAGCTCCCCATCAGGTGCCAGATTAATGTACCGGTCGAAGAACCCCGGCATCGGATTAATGTGGGTTTTGGTCATAACCTTACTGAATTAAAGTCAAATAGATAATGAATAGTGTTCAATACTGGACATTAGACGTTAGACTTACTACCATTCTGTAGAGAGGTCTAACGTCCAACTGTATTGAGTGATTAGATTGTTCTCCTTTTGGCTGTCCTGTACAACCACTGCCAGCAACATCCGTTGTGGGGTCTTCGACCACTGGCAGGGAGTGAGCAACCCAAACCCTGCCAGTAGTCGAAGACCCCACAACGGATGTTGCTGGCAGTGGTTCCTTGCGAGAACAACCTTATCACCCAATACATCTAATGTCTAATGTCCAGTACAAAGGAGTAATGCAATGCCGTGTACAGCGTCTGGTTTTTTACGCATTATACATTACACATTGTGCATTATGTTTCACCCCTTACGCGTCAGCAAAAACTCCTCAAATGCTCTGGTCAGCGCCTGAAGTTCTTCGGCTAAGTGGCTGGTGTCGCTTAGTTTGAGCTTACCCTCGGCCTCGCGGGCAATGTGAGCCACCCGCGACACGCCAATGGTACCCGCGCTGCCTTTGAGCGTGTGCAGGTGACTCTTCACCGTGGGAATATCGCCGAGTGCAAAGGCATCGTTGGCCCCGTTGACCAGCTCAGTAGCCTCGGTCACAAACTCGCCCATAATCTCATCCACCAGTTCCTGACCACCCAGATCGCGCAACTGCGACACAATCTCCTCATTCATCACGGGCGGCAGCGGGGCCTGTATCTGGGCAGACGATCCATATGACAATGCTTACGCTGAGTCACTATGGGGCCGTCTAAAAGCTGAATTGCTCAAAGACGGAGTATTTTTGAGTGCTGAAGATGTCCGAACCGAAGTGTTAGCCTACATTGAAGGTTACTACAATTAGGTACGTAGGCAGCCCGGTCGTCGCTGGACTACAAAAGCCCTGAACACTATGAGCAACAGTATTATACAAATAAAAAGGAGCCGTTTAATAGATTGGCAATCAAAGTATACATATTTTTTAACAAAACTATAAAAATGTTTTACATTTAAGAAGATCTAACCTCCTTGAACTCTGGAGAGAGAGCGTTAGATGCCATTCTTCACACAAATATTCTATCCACTAACGCAAATCATTTACACAAAAATTGCGAGAGCCTTCTTAGTAGGGCTAGCTTTAGTTATGGGTATAACTACAAGTTTTGGGAAAGCAAACGAATGTACAGGAACAGGACATTTTGATGATGGTACGCTTGCGGGTGTAGCAATAATCAAGTGGGTCGTCGAAGATACAGACTGCTGCGCACGGACATCAGGATTAGCATTAGTAACCTACGCTTACTATATAAACGGGGTGTATTCATCTACAGTATCGTACTACGTTACTATTGCTGAAGTCCAGTATGCTGCTGGCTGTAATTCATCCATTAATCCAAGCTAAACTGACTTATCATGAAAAAGTACATAATAATTAGCTGTGTTGCCCTCACATTATCAAGCTGTGGGATTACTGAGCAAGAAAACGTTTCAAGTGATAGGTTTTCTTCAGGGATAACATCGAACAAACCACTCGTAGCTGATGCGATTCCTTTAAATCTTCCGGGAGTCAACCCTTCTAATTCTAAGCTCTCTGCTGCTCAAATGAAGGTTGCTGCTTTGGAGAATGAAGCGTTACAAGAGCACTTGTCAGAAATTGCAACAATACCCATTCCTCTTGAGAATAGTCAGCCAGCTATATCTGTAGAGGAAGCCCATAAGCGGTACACTGCCTTTTTGGATCAACATAAAGGTGATAAGGTCATTCCTTTGTTTCAACAGCGCTATGCACGGGTAATGCTAAATCAGTATAACCTGTTGAATCAAACAGATTATGATTTAATCTATTACTATGTTGACCAGCTACGAATGTCTAAAACATTAGATTTCAGTACCCTTGCTAAAGGGTTATCTAAACTCAATGGTCACATTGACCAGACGCGCCTTGAACAAGAAACGCGCCTTGTACTACATGATGCAGAACAACGACTTGTATCAAATCAAAAAGCAATAGCAGCGATTAAAAATAGTCTTCAAAATAAGAAAGAAATAAGTGTGAATGGGGACTTTAAAAAGGACTTTATAGTGGGAATTATGGAGCATGAAATTTCTCGCCTGGAAAATTCAACATTACCGGAGGACATTTCTAAGCTGAAACAGATACTGACTAAGCTGTAAGTTTCCATAAACTGATTATGCCAAGGCGGGCTAGTTTCGTAAGAGCTAGCCCGCCTTGAATTTATGATGAAAAGAAGGGGCTAGCCCTTTGCTTAACTCTCGCCTTTTAGAAGAAGCCCGCAGGGGTTTCGGTATGTAGACTTGGGTCGCCAAACGAAAACCTGACTAATCAAAACTTTTTGCTTAACCATCTAAAGGAAAAAGTTGACTTTGACATCAATTATGAAAGTTAGTGGAATAATCTAGCTACCAAAACCATGCAACGAACGCTACCTTCCATTCTCCTGCTCCTCTTTACCTTCACCACCCAGCAGCCCACCGCGCCACCGGCTACCCTCGCAGCCGACTCGGTAGCCCTGTTCACCATCGAATGTGATAGTTGGTCATGACCTTACAAAAGAGTAACGCACAATATGCCGTGTACAGCGTCTGGTTTTTTACGCATTATACATTACACATTGTGCATTATGTTTCACCCCTTACGCGTCAGCAAAAACTCCTCAAATGCTCTGGTCAGCGCCTGAAGTTCTTCGGCCAGGTGGCTGGTGTCGCTTAGTTTGAGTTTACCCTCGGCCTCGCGGGCAATGTGAGCCACTCGCGACACGCCAATAGTGCCCGCACTGCCTTTGAGCGTGTGCAGGTGACTCTTCACCGTCGGAATATCGCCGAGCGCAAAGGCATCGTTGGCCCCGTTGACCAACTCGGTAGCCTCGGTCACAAACTCACCCATAATCTCATCCACCAGTTCCTGACCACCCAGATCGCGCAGCTGCGACACAATCTCCTCATCAATCACGGGCGGCAGCGGGGCCTGTATCTGGGCCGTTTGCTGGGCAATCTGCTGTTGCCGGAGTTGCAGCTGCTGAGTCTCGCGCTTGGTACTGGCGGCATCCACCAGCTCTTTCACCTTCGCAATCAGGCTCTGCGCCCGAATCGGTTTGGCAATGTAGTCGTCGAGCCCCTGACTGAGGAACCGCTCCCGGTCTTCGCGCATGGAGTAGGCCGTCATGGCCACAATAGGCGGCAGGTCGTTGCCAAACAGCTCGTGCAGGTGGCGAGTCGTTTCTACGCCGTCCATATCGGGCATCTGGATGTCCATAAAAATGACATCGAAAGGCGGTAACGGCAACGCAGCGGTATCTGACAACCCGTCGGCTCCTTCTCCCGGTTGCGTTCGCCTTCCCTTCACAATGTCAATGGCCTCGGGCCCGCTGGCAGCCGTCGTAACCAGGCACCCCGCCTTCCGCAAAATCTCACTGGCCACCTTCCGGTTGGTGGTGTTATCATCGACAAGCAACACCTGCGGATGCGTGGTTTTAAAGAAATCGATAAGCGTAACCTCCGTATTTTCGGTAGTCTGCTGGGTGGGGCTGATGGCCGTCTCTTTCAGTTCGATCACGAACCAGAACGTACTCCCCTTCCCTACCGTCGACTCTACGCCCACTTCACCTTTCATCAGCAGGGCCAACTCTTTAGAAATGGCAAGCCCTAAACCCGTGCCGCCAAACGACTTGCGCGACGACTCGTCGACCTGACTGAAGGAGTTGAACAGCAACTTGATGTTTTCGGGCGAAATCCCGATACCCGAGTCGCGCACATCCACCCGAATCCGGTTGAACTTCCCTTTTTTGCCCACCAGCGAAGCCGTTACGGTCACTTCGCCGTTTTCGGTAAACTTGATGGCGTTGGAGGTCAGGTTCGACAGAATCTGCAACAGACGCGTCTGATCGGCAATCACGAACGTCGGCAGGTCGTCGGCCAGGCGGTAGGTGAGCTGGTTATTTTTCGAGGCCGCCTGCTGCCCAAACAAGGCAATCAGTTTATCGAACACCTCCCGCAGGGCAATAGGCGCTTCGTGCAGCACCATTTTACCGGCTTCAATCTTCGAGAGGTCCAGAATATCGTTCAGAATATTCAGCAACGTTTCGCTCGACCGCTTGATGGTCCGCACGTAGTCGCGCTGTTCCACGTCGAGGGGCGTATCGTTGAGTAGGTCAATCATCCCGATTACCCCGTTCATGGGCGTTCGGATTTCGTGGCTCATGTTGGCCAGAAAACGCTCTTTCACCTTCAGCGATCGTTCGGCTTCTTCTTTGGCCTTCACCAGTTCGGCGGCCTGCCGTTTCAGTTCGGTAATATCGCGGGCCAGTACGGCCACTACTGAATGATGCCCGGCATCGTCTTTCAGCAGAAGCATGTTGAACATAAACTGCCGCTCGGTGCCGTCTTTCCGCCGGAGGGTCACCTCAAAGTTGCGGAGGCTCCGGTTACGCACCAGCCGCAACATGGCCTTGTGGATAATACTCTTATCGACAAAGTACTGGGTTACGTCCTGCCCGAGTACCTCTTCGGGTGTGTAGCCCATGCGCTTGTACACCGACGGGCTGATCATGGTAATGTGTCCGTTCCGGTCCACGCGGCAGTAAATATCCTGGAGGTTTTCGAAAATCCCCCGGAACTTCTCTTCGCTCTGCTGGGTCGCAATTTCGGCCCGCTTACGGTTGGTAATGTCGCGCGCAATGCCCGACACCTCCTCAATTACTCCACCCGACAACAGAATTGGGTTGAGCTGGAAATCGAGCCAGGTTTCGGCCGTGCCGGTTCCCTCCCCGCCAATCCGCATTTCAAACGTTTGGGGTACCCCCCGAAACGCCTGCCGGTACTTCTCTTCCAGGGCCCGGCGGTTTTCGGTTCCAATCATCCGCCAGCCCAAATTGGGCGCACTGCCCAGCATGGTTGGGCGCTCACCCACGTTGCGTTCGATGAGGCTGGTATAATTCTTGTTAAAGGAGGTCAGCTGCAAACTTTTGTTGACCGACCAGATCAGGTACGTACTGCTTTCAACAATTGCGTTGAGCCGGGCCGTCTGTTTGTTCAGAGCGGCTTCGTCCTGTTTACGGGCAATGGCCAACGCCACCTGCCCCGAAATAAACTCCAGCAATTCCAGATCGCGGGGGCCGTAGGTCCGCTCGTCGGTGTACGATTTCACTCCGATAATACCCGTCACCTGCTCACCCACCCGCAGCGGAGCCGTGAGCATCACCTTCGGCTGAAGCTGCCCGTACAGGTCAAGCTGGTGCTGGTCAGCCATTTGCCGAATATCCTTCTCGTACAAAAACAGGGCCTTATTGGCCCGAATAGCGTACTCGGTGAGGCCGTTGCCCAACCGGCGCTTGGTAAACCGGAGGTGCCCGCCAAAGTACTCATCCACATAGTACGGGAAGTAGAGGTAACGTTTCGAGCCATCGTAGAGGGCAATAAAGAAGTTACGGGCATCGATAATATTGCCCAGTTCCTCGTGAATCTTGCCGTACAGGTCGTCGAGGTCGCGGGTATTGATGGTCCAGTTGGCAATGCTGTAGTACAGCTTCTGGGCTTTTTCGGCCCGAATTTTGCTCGTTGTATCGTGCAGGATACAACGGAAGGCCGTCGGCCGGCCGTTGTCGTAGCGACAGTTGACGCTGCCCGACACAAAGATGGTTTTGCCGGCCTTGCTGCGGAAAACCGTTTCGAAGTAAGGCAGTTTCTCTCCGTCCTGTATCCGCCCAAGCCGTTGCATCGTCACATCGGCGTAATCGGGATGCAGTACATCGTGAAGGGTGAGCGAGGCCACCTCGTCGGAGCCGAATCCCAGCACCTCACGCCAGGCGCGGTTCACAAACATGAACTTGCCGTCCAGCGTGACGAGCTGAATCAGATCGGAGGTGTTATCGACCAGATCCTGTAGCTGCGCGTTTGAAAACGACAGTGCCGACGCGACGCGTTTTTTTGTGGTGATGTCTTCGCCAATAATGGTAAATGAAGCCAGTTCACCGGCCCTGTGATTGACGATAAACGAGTTTAAGAGTACGTTCCTGACGGCCCCACTACGGGCCAGCAGGTCGATTTCTCGCTGTTCTACGAAGCCCCCGCGCCGGAGGGCCTCCTCGAATTCTCCTTCGAGTTTGGCGCGGTCGGCGGGTGGCACAAACACATCAAAAAAATTACGACCGATGATGTCGTCGGGTTGCCATGCCGTTACGCGATAGGTGTACGGATTGGCGTAGCTAAGCGTCCCGTCTTTGTCGACGGTCAGTCCAATCAAATTGAGCTGATCGACCGTCTGACGAACGTCGAACGTAGCGGGCTGCGTGGCAAGGGCGGTTTGAGTTGGCAATGTTGATGAGGGCGTGTTCACAACGAATGCTGTTGGCTGTTTGATACCTGACTGTATGGCGGCTGTGTAGCACACACCAGTATACCGTTTGGTATCCATGAATCATCTAAACTACAAAAAAAGACGGCTTATGCGATACTTCCCCCCCGGCTTAACGTCTTATTATCTGACTGCACGACAGTTAGGGCCTCCTGCGAGTAGCTCTGGTGTATGTTTGCAGACTCTACCCATATGAATGATGATCAAACGAATTGGCCCTCTATGCTTCATATTGTGCCTTTTTGCGGCCTGTGAACCGTACGATTTACGGCGGTTCGACTTTCCGAAGTGTCAGGCACCCGAAGCAGGCATTCGCTTCAAACAGGATCTTTTGGAAGTTGAATTCTCATTGACCAACCCGCGGGGCGACATTGGCTCCGTGGGTTGGGATTTGGGCGATGGGCGTACGCGCGTTGGTAATCCGGTGTACCACCGATACGCAAAACCCGGCACGTACACCATATCCATCGTTATTGCTAATAGCTGCAACGACGTTTTTCGGACGAGCCGAACCATCACCATTCAGTAGCAGGCAACGGGTAGCAAACAGGTATGGTTTCTATGGTTGTTGCGCATGAAACACATTTTTCTCTTTCTATGGTTATTTCCGGGTTTTTGTATGGCGCAGCGGGTGACCGATGTTCGGCTCCGCATGCCCGACCCCACCCGGCTCGAAATCTGGTATAACCTCCTCGAACCCGCCGATTCGGTCTGGATCGAAGTAGAAGCCCGTTTTGGTGGGCAACTCAAACCCACAGCGGCTTATCTGTACGGCGATTATGGCCGTAATGTGCCCGTAGGCCCCAACCGCCGTATTGTTTGGTACCTCTACGACGAGGGCCACCGCATCAAATCCGACGTACAGGTGCGGGTACTGGCCCGCCCCCTCGCGCTGCCGGGCCCTATTGTGCAGGAAGCCCCCGAAGCCATTGCCCTTTATCCGCTCCTGAACGATAAGAGCCGGTGGCCTATCGGACCCGGCTGGGCCGCCTTGTCGGCTGTGCTGCCCGGTGTGGGCAATATGTTTGTGCACCGGGGCATAACAGGTAAACCCAAACTTCGGGTGGGTGCCCGGCCGCTGGTGACCGCCGGCTTTTACGGTGCGCTGCTATACGGTCTCAACCAACGCCGACTCTCACGGGCCTGGTACGACGAGTACACCCGCCAGAAAAACCTAACCGAGGGCGAGCCCTTTTACCAAACCGCCAACACCTACCACCAACGGTATTATATAGCCACACGGGCGGCCGCCCTGATCTGGGCTACCGATGTGACGCTCACGCTTATACGCGGCCTGCGCGACCAACATGCGGTCCGAAAAGCCTCAACCGTAACCTGGGCACCGGGCTGGCAAAGCGGGGTGCTCACCGCCCAGATACGCGCCCGGTTCTGAGGGAACCGGCAGTGCCTGTAGGCTACTAAACCAACTACGACCCGTGATCCGACTTTTATTCATTCTGCTTATTTGGCTACCGGAGTTGACCCTCGCCCAGTCGAAAACCGTTGAATCGGCCAGTAGTGCGTGGGTAGCGGTAGAAACCAGCCCCATGCCCACCTGGAGATCCCCCGAGGGGCTTGTATTTCGGGAAACCTTCGCCGAGGCTAACGCCAACCGATGGCCCGTTGGCCTGCGCGCGGGGTTTACCTACACGCCCGGTCCGGTAGGCTACCAGTTGGAACGCCGGGGGGCCGACAGCAGTCAACTGGCCCGCGCCTGGATTCAGCTCGCCAACCGGTTCGATTTGCCCCGTATTGATACGTTTATGGTCCAACTTGACGTGCTGCCCCGCGCCGATATGTACCCCGACGGTGGCCTCCTGTTTGGCGTAGCCGACTCGCTCAATTACAGCCGGGTGTGGCTCAACGGCAGAGACCGGGTGATTGTGCAACAGATTGTCGATGGCAAACCCGACCTGACCTCAACCAACGACCGGCTTGCCAGTGTCCGGTTTCCGACGCAGAAAGGCCGCAACCGAATCACGGTATGGCGTCGGGGCGCTCGACTGCATGTGTTCGTCAACGACAAAGAGCTACCCGGCAGCCCGTTCCTGAACCGGGCGGTGCGGGGCAATGGCGTCGGGGTGTTTGCCAAAGGGAATTGGCTCGCCTTCCGTAACCTCACGGTCCGCACGCCCTAACCCCCACTCAACCGGGTTTACTCAACCGGATTGCCTTTATCATCAATATCGTAGGTGCGGCCATTCCGCACAACGGTAGCCCGACCGTCGCGGAAAACGGTAATATCGTCGTAGATCGGAAAAATCATCCAGTTGTTGTCGCGCCAAAGGCCCCACTTACGCCCCAAACGGGCCGGGCGTTCGCCAAAATCACCGGTTGTTGCCAGCACCTGATCGTATTTCTTATCGGGCTTGCTCTCCTCGACCACAACCGGTTTCTCGGTCGGAGCCGGTTCAGGGGCCGTCTTTGGCTCACGCATGGGTTCGTCGGTAGCCTCACTTTCGTTGGAAGTTACCGCTTCGGATGTCCGTTTGGCTTTCTCGCGTTTACGTTTTGAGGGGCGCGTCTCTTCAACCTGCTCCGAACGGGCCGGGCGGTCTTCGTCGGTCCCGGTGTTCCTGTTCTTTGCATTGGGCTTAATCAGCAGGTACAAAATGATTACTACCGAAACAGCAAACACAGTACCCCAAACCCCCGCATCGGACCAGAGCGAACTCCGACGCGGGGCCGGGGGTGGCGTTGGTGCCGGACGCTGCGGAGGTGGTGTCGGGGGCACGTACGCCCGAACAGGCTCAACCACGGGGGCCGGAGCAGGCTCGGGTTCTTTATCCCACCAGCTTAGGTGCCGCCAATCGGTCGACAGGAGCTTTTCGGACAGGGTATTCCCAGCGGGCTCCGTCACCGACGCGTAAAAATTAGCCGACAGGTACGCCAGCACCTCTTCTGCCAGTACTTTTTCGTCGGTCGGCATCGCCCGGAACAACAAACGCAGCTCCCGGGCCGTAATATGCCCCTCGTACTCATCCAGAATGGTTTTGACCCGCGCGCGCACCGCTGCCGCATCATCGGGTCGGGCCGCATTCGGTCGGGCCACGTCTGGTTGGGCCACCGGATCGCGGTCAGATGCCTCAACGGGCGGAGTTGTCGTTGGAGCTACCGGCGTTTCGGGCACAGGGGGTGCCACCAGGGGCGGGGATACCACCTCGGTTGTTGCGGAGGCTACTTGTTTGAGATCGGTAATCAGTTGCGGAATCCAGCGGTCACGCACAAAGACACTACCCAAGCCCATCCGTTCGGCCTCGGCTACAAAATCGTCGGTCTGGGTCTGATGGAGTTGGTAGAGCGGTGGAGCTGCCAGGGCATCTTCGAGCCGACGGCGCAGGTCGGCCAGCTTTTCAAAGTTAATTTGCCGACTCACCTCGTTGACCAATCGGCGAAACTCCTCGGCCGAAATGCCTTCACGGGCGGCCTCCTCGGGCAAGCCAGTTTGCCGCCAATGGCGCTCTTTCACCTGTCCTCGCCGGAGAACAATTTCTTCCTTAATACGCTCCTGTAATGTTGCCATGTTCTTCTGGCTACAAAAGTAACGAAGCCCCGGCATTGTTTACTCACGTTTGACACGCTCACCCCGAAAGCCCCGCTGCCTCAACCCCGCCTATTTTTACACAATTATGCGGAATGCTTACAACTTTACTCCCGAAATGTGACGACGCCCGTTGCTGAGGGTCAATACATCAGAATCGCTATTCTCATTGACTCATGCGTTTGGCTACCCTGTTGCTGCTGACGCTGCTGAGTAGCTGGCTACTTCCCGGCTGTACCAGCAGCCAATCCAATCCATCCAACTCCGACCCGTCGACCCGGCCTACCTCGATCAGCTACGACGGAAAAAGCTACCAGTTGCTGCGGTACGGCAAGCCGTATTTTATCGAAGGAGCCGGCGGCATTATGTACTATGACCGGCTCAAGGCGGCAGGCGGCAACTCCATCCGAATCTGGGACGACATCGACGCGGGCCAACTGCTCGACGAAGCCCACCGGTTAGGGCTCACGGTCATGTTTGGTCTGTGGGTTGAGCGCGAAATCGAGGGTTTTGATTACGATGATCAGGCCGCTGTAGACCGGCAGTACGAACGTATCCGCAAAACCGTGCTCAAATACCGCAATCACCCGGCCCTGCTGCTCTGGTGTGTGGGTAACGAGTGGGCACAGAACGCCGATAATTTTAAGGTCTATGATGAGGTGAACCGGCTGGCCAAACTGGTGCATGACCTCGACCCCGACCATCCGGTGAGCACGGCTATCTCACCCGACAGCAAACGGGCTATCTGGCTGGTGGCCCAGCGGTGCCCGGCGGTAGACGTGCTGTCGGTCAATGCTTATGCCCTCACGAGCCAGCTGAGCGAGTTTTTCAGAGACGGCGACTGGAAAGGCCCTTACATCATTTCGGAATACGGGGCTCAGGCGTATTGGGAAACCACGACTACGCCCTGGTCGGCCCCAATTGAACCCAGCAGCGATCAGAAAGCCGACTTTGTGCGTCGGTTCTACCCAACGTACATTGGGTCAAGACCGGCCAACTGCCTGGGAGCCTATCTCTTTTACTGGGGCACCAAGCAGGAAGAATCGCACACATGGTTCAGCGTGTTTGATGACAAAGGACGCGAAACACCCCTCGTCGGGCTGATGCAGACGCTTTGGAGTGGTCGTGAACCGGCCAACAAAGCCCCGTCGGTCCGAGCCTTGCTGATTGATGGTCAATCGGCTACTCACCGATCATTTGCCGCCCGGAGCGGCCTGCACCAGGGGCAGGTGATAGCTACCGATGCCGACGGCGATAGCCTAACGTATTTGTGGGAAATAAAGCCCCGCGCCCTCCGCACGGCCGACTACATTGGCACCCCGCGCCCGGCTCTGGAGGGGCTGTTCGTAACCACCGACCAACGGGCGGTTTCGTTCCGGTTGCCCACACAGCCGGGGGCCTACCGGCTCTTCGTCAACGTGTACGACACCCACAACCACGTGGCTACCGGCAATTTTTCGTTCGAGATCACCGGGAAACCGGCCTCAGTCGATCAGTAGCCAGGTCATGCTTTCGGGAGCCATTTCGAGCGTAACGGTAGCTTCGTGCTGCCCGTTGAGCGGGTACACGCGGGGCTTGCCCTCCCCCACCCGAATCCGGGCTTTTCCCGTCAGGCCGGTGTAGTACAAAGGCAGCTGAATGGTGCGGGTGATGGGCTCTTTGAGCGGATTAAACAGGATAGCCAGCCCTTTTTGCTTACCCGTCGGGTCTACGTGTAGCATACCATCCCAATCGCGACCGTCGGGTCGGCGGAGGTGGATCAGGTCGGCGTTCAGTACGGTTCGGTAGGTTTTGTACCACTGCACCACCTCGCTCACCACGGCTTTGGTTACGTCGGTGTCGTACAGGCGGGGCCCTCGGTAGCAGGCCTGCGCGCCAGAGCCGTAATTCTGCAACATCAGGGCTTTGTAGTCGGGCAGGTGTTCCGAAAGAGGCTCAATAGTGGCCGCACTGCCCCCGCCCTGATACTCGGTCAGGGGTACAAACATCCAGCCCATTGAGGGCGTTTTCTCCCAAGTCCCGTCGAAAATATGCTGACGCCCGTGCACAATCTGTTCGGCACGGGGGAGCGAAAAATTCACCTCGCGGTAGCCCATAGCTATCTTGTGGGTGCCGTCCAGAAAATACCAGTCAGGCGCGTTGATGTACACCCCGCGCTCGTTGAGCCAGCGGTAGAATCCTTTCTGCATCTCCATCTGCGCCCATTGGCTATCGGCCAGCCCTTTATGGCCGGGATGCGTGGTCGACGCGCACACATCGCCGGGGTAAGGGCCGTCGTGTTCGAGAATATCGAAGCCCGTTTCGGTGATGAATTTTTTCAGCTTTTTGAGATACGCCAGCCCCCATACGCTACCGAGGCAGGGAGCCGCGCCAAACTGCGCGCCCTTGTCGGGCAGGCCTGTTTTAGGGTCGATCACATCGTCGGCATCGCTGATCCGGCGGCTACTAAACAGCGAGTAACCACCCAATAAAATCCCTTTGCTATGCGCATAATCGGCCAGGGCTTTGAACTTCTGGATATTGGCCGCCGACGTATCTTCCATGTTCAGACCACTACCAAAGCTCAGGATAATCATCTCGTAGCCCGTAGCTGCACACTGATCTACCATATCGCGCACCTTGACCGGATCGGTGCTGATCAGGTGCATGAAAATTGGGTTTTGGGTGGTCCAGGGGGCAATAGTCCGGTACATCCGACGCTTGGCCAGCCCGTTGCGCTCCCGATCGTAGGAGTCGAGGAGTAGCTCGTGTGTTCTGATCGACGTAAACGACGCCCCGCCCGACAGGGTTACGCCCGGCCCAATAGACGGATGCACCTCCAGCAAACAGGGGGTCTGATACTCGTAATTGACCTGTGACCGGTACAAACTATCGGTTTTCCAGTGGGTTGTCTGGTCCGACAGGTTCGCTTTCATGGCGTTGTTGAAGGCGTAGTTGCTTTCAATGTACAACCGGGCCGGTTTCTGCATCTGATCGGGCCGCCCCACCACGGCCGACTCCTCTTCGGGCACCGCCAGAATCTCATTTGTGACCGCATCGAGCGTAACCTCGGCCGTACCACCGTTCTGCACCGTCAGCCATTTTACCAACAGCGGCAGGCCGTCGTACAGACCGTAATGCACCGTCACGGTCAGGTCTTTCAGCTCAGGAGCCCGGTGAGTATACGTAAACGAGAGCGTTTGGCCGGTAGGCTGATTGGGGTTGGTGGCCCACAGCTTCGGTTTCCAGTTCACATAAGGTTTCAGGGTTTCTACCTGCACCCGTTGCAACTGAAAATCAGCCGCCGACGCGGTCAGTTTGTCGAGCCATTCCTCGCGCAGGTATGCGTGCAGGGGTTGGCCCATGAGGCCCCCAATGTTGTACGACCGGCCATTGAGGGTAAGCCGGGCCTCGGGCCGCACCGAGCGCACAAACTGCTCACCCGTACCGAGGTGTTTGAGCGAAACAGTAGCGGCATTGGGCGTCAGCCGGAACCGGCGGAGCAGGAGGCCGTTGGTCAGGTATAGTTCGCGGTTGTCGGCCGAGCGGTACACCCGCGCCGGAGCCGATACCGGGGTCACGAGCCAATCGGCCGCAACGGTTTTTTCGCCGGGCCAAAGAGGCAGTTCGGGCAGAGCCTGAGCCTGTAGCCCGAAGGGGAAAAATCCAATCAGAAAGGAAAGCAGTACGGTGCGCATGGTCAACAGTTAGGCGGTTTGCCTATTGGCCAAAGCGCCAATTCGCGCCCGGTTACTGCTAAGTAAGTGGCACAGGTAGCTGTTTTAGATTCGGCGACTGTCAGCGTCAGGGGCTCACTCAAAAAGTATCCCCCGAATCTGTGGGTATCGCTCGTGCAGCAGATTTTGCGCTTCAGTGAGCCACTTCGCACCGGCGGGACCTCGTTCGGTAGAATATAAATGGGTGAGCAAAATCGGTTTTTGCCGGATGCTGTAGGCGGCATGGGTCCTGATGGTGGTATGCAGGGGTTGGTACAAGGCCGCAAACGAATGACTACGGCCGTCGGGGGCGCGGTCGGGGTTATTCACCACGCTCAGACCAATCCAGTGTACGTAATCGGAGCCCGGATAGTGCGCACTGATGCTCGACGGACGCGAGGGGCACCAGACCCAGGCCAGATTATGCACACGCTGTTGCCGGGCCAGATGAACGATGTGCTGCCAGGCCATGCGGTACAGAATCAACGTGGTATCCCGACGCGAGCCCCACGGCCGGTCGGGGTTATCAAACTGGGGTAGAAAACTAACCAGTACCGGGCGGCCGTAGGCTTTAGAAACCCGTAGAAATTCGAGTAGGGTGGTATCGTGCCGACGGTTCACAATGCCACTCAGAAACCCGGCAACCTGTTGCTCTGTGGGCTTTAAGCGAACATCCGGCTCTATTGACAAAAACGGAATCTGCCCCGCCACACGCGGCCAGTTGGGCTGGTCGATACGGCTACCCGGCCCGGTCAGCCACCGTACCGACTGCGGTATGATAAAGGCAGTCGAATCGGCCAGTTGCACTGAGGTTCGCTTTGTGATGCCGTTCATGCCCACGTAAAACGGCTGGGTGTTGGCATACCGAATATCAATTGTCGGCCGGATAATCTCGGTTCGGTAGCTGTACATGGTCATGCCGAGGGTGAGCAGCAGCACAACTCCCGCCAACGGAATGGCCGACAGCCGCAGCCAGTAGTACAACCCGTAACGTACTTTCCAGGCGGCAATACGCATGCGCCAAACGGCCATGTTTCCGCTCGACAGGGCCTGTAGTCGGTGGCCCAGCCGGGCCCAGAACAGCTCCTGCCCAATCAGAACATTGGCACTCAGCATCAGCACATTGATCACCCCGAACCCAATCATGAGCTGTGCGTACGTGTTATTGAGTGCAAAGCGGCCGTAGTAGTAGATACTGTAGGCAATGGCCCCCAGCGTAGCCAATACCATGAGCAGGTTAGGCAAAACCAAGACCCGGTTATTGCGCGGGCGGTCGTCTTTAGGCGTTGGAATATAGGGCACCCGAACCCGAAACAGGGTGTACACAAACCCGAGCACGTACACCCACCAGGTTCCGCCCGCCAGAATACCGCCGAGCAGGTGGAAACCCGCTTCGTGCCGCTCAATGAGCCACCGCTGCGCAAATTGCCGAATCAGAAACCCCGTCAGTAGCAGGGGGGTATAGACCATCGCAAATAAGAGCAGGTCGAGCTTGATGGGCAACCGCATCATCACCAGCGAACAGATCGGAATCAGCAGGTCGATGAGCTGCACCACCCCAAGCAGGTAGTACAGGGGCAAGGTCAGGTAATGAATTTTTTGTCGCCACGACAACCCACCAAACACCCGTGGCAATGTGGTCACGAGCAGTTCAAACGTTCCGCGCGACCATTTCAGTTGCTGTTTGTAATACGCCGACAGCGTAGCCGGCACCAGACCATACGAAAGCGGCAGGGGTACATACACCGACTGCCAGCCTTTGGCATGGAGCCGCATAGCCGTGTGCATATCTTCGGAAAGGCCGTTGGCATGCCCCCCGACAGAGTCGAGGGCGGCCCGCCGGAACGTACAATTGGCCCCGATTGCCTGCGCGGTACCGTACTGCCCCATGCAGGTCATCATGGGGCCATAAAAGCTGTAAGTCTGCTCGGTAGCGCCAAAGGCCACCACGCTTTCTTTGCGGTTATAATACGCCTGCGTGCATTGCACAAACCCGATGTTGGGGTCTTCAAAATACGGCAATACGTGATCGAGAAAATCAGGCACCGGCACATGGTCGGGGTCGATCACGAGACATATATCGCCGGTAGCCTCGCGCAGGGCGTTGTTAATGTTTCCCGCTTTGGCGTCGGTTTTGTCGGTACGCGTCACGTGCCGCACGCCCATTTGGGCACACACTTGTTTCAGGTACGGGTCGTCGGCTTCGTCGCAGAGGTAGGTAGTGTGCGGGTAGGTAAGGGCTTCAATAGCCTGCAAGGTGTTGATGACCATCTCGTGCGGCTCGCCGGGGCAATACGTGGTCAGCACATCGACGGTCCAGGTGCGGGTTACGGGCGGCCGAACGGGCGGTACCACCTTCCAGTAATGGTACCATTCGTGCAGGAGCCGAAGCAGTTTGAACACAACCGAGATAGTCAGGAGCACAAATAGCCACGAATACCCCCGGTTGGCCCGCTGAAAGTACACATACACAAACGCCCCAACCCAAAACAAACCAATCACAATCAGCGCTCTAACAGAACGCGTATCGCTCGGTTTAGCCGAAAAGTTATACAGATCATTGGGCGACGTAACGTTGAACCGAGGCCATTTTTTCATAAAGCAGGCACCTTGTGTGTACCTGTTTAGACTCATTTCGCGGAATCGGTCAGTAGCCAGGCCCGGCTGAACCTGTACATAATTTTTGGAAAATGACCGGGTAATCGCAATTGACCAACATTCAATAGTCTACCGGGTTAAGGCGGTAAACAAACCGTTATACGCTATGATTGCTCAACACGTTCAGGATTGTATAGACGCCTGTCAGGCCTGCGCCCTCGCCTGCGACCAATGTGCCGATGCCTGCTTAGGCGAAGAACACGTACACCACATGGTTGCGTGTATTCGGCTCGACCGTGATTGTGCCAAAGTGTGTCAGATGGCCGTTTCGTTTATGGCGTCGAACAGTGCGCATGCCGCTGACGTGTGCAAATTGTGCGCCCATATCTGCGAGGCTTGTGCGGCCGAGTGTGGCCAACACGATGAAGACCATTGCCGGGCCTGCGCCGAAGCCTGCCGCCGTTGTGCCGAAGCTTGCCGCCAAATGGCTCTGTCAGCGCATAACCTGAATTAATTGGTTGAGCCCCGGACTACTAAGCATGAGTCATCCCGAATTTTAGGGTAGCAGAGGCCTCTACGCTACGCCCCGTTTGGGGCCCAATGTTGGTAGCTAACCCGGAACATAGACCGAATACCAGAGCCCCGAAGGAGCGTAACCCTAAACAAGTTACGCCCCTTCGGGGCTCTTCATGAGGAGGCAGATGGCGTCTTTTCTACCTATGTTTGACCCCTAACGGGGTATTCTATCGGGTTAATCCACTCGCTTTTCTCTCTCAGCTAAACGCAATCTGCGCTTTTTCCTGAATGAGCCATTTATTTCCCTGCAAAACGAGCCGCCCCGGCTGGATAGTCTGAATCCGGCTGTTGGGTGCAGGTTGCGAGGTGTACTCACAGGCATCGTTGAGGTACGAGTACGGGTCACTCAGAGCGAGCCGCTGCGCGTACGGGTCGTCGGCAACGCGGAAAGTAGCCTGCCCGGGAGCCTGTATCTGCAACTGGTAAATCATAGGGCGCTCGCTTGTTTTCTCCGACAGCGAGTCGGCACTGAACCCGTCGCCCAGGTCTACCGTACGCGCGTACAGGAGCGTAGGGGCAGGCGGAGCCGGGGCTGGTTGCGGGGGCACGGCTGCGGGGGCCGAGGTCACCGGTGGCTGCGCCGGGGCGGGGGCCGCCGAACGGGGCCGGTTCTGCGGAGATGGCGGGTTCACCGGACGATTGTCGGCTGCGGGCGCAGGTGCCGGGGCCGACGTTGTTGTGGCCTGCTGCATTTGAGCACGGGGGGCCGGGGCAGGCACAGGCTCTTTGGTGGCCGGGGCCGCTACCACCGGTATGCCCGTTGGCAGGCCCACCGCTTTTTGCAGCACCGCAATCTGACTTTCCAGTTGAGCTACTCGTTCTTCGAGCCGCCGGTTGGCATCCTGCACCCGATTCCGCTCGCCTTTCAGGTGAAACAGATCATCGCTTAGCTGCGCCAGTTGCTTGTCGGTAGCCGCATCCAGAGGCTTAGGAGCTGCCCCCGACCCGCCCGACCGGCGGTGAATAAAAAATACCCAACCCGCCAACGCCAGACCCAGCAACGACAAAACCAGGGCCAATCCGCTTTTGGAGAGCCAACCGTTGTCAGCCTGTTGCGTAGCACTCACGGGGGTAATGTCATCGGCGTCGGCATACGCCGTGTCGATTTCTGTGACACCACCCTGGGCGGGGTCTCCACCCTGAGCAGGGGCGTTCATAGCCAGCGTTGCCGGTGCCGACTGCCCGCCCGACAGCTCGGTCATCTGCGCTTCGTACGAAGCAAAAGACGGCAAGCTCCGCCGGTGTTGCCGCTCGGTTCCACTGGTGACGCGGTTGAGCAGATCGGTACGTAGCTCAGCGAGGGCCGTAGCCGGGTCTTTGGCTGCTGTAGCCGGATTGGCAACCCAGCGCTCTACCCCACCCACAAGCTCATCAGCTTTGGTGAGTTTCTGTTCCCGAATAAACGTTTTCAGGCTCGGGTAACTTACACAATCGGGGCACGATTTTTTGGCCGGATACCCGTACGTTTTGGAGTCGGTAGCCAAAAACTCGACCGTTGCTTTGGCCATTTTGAAGGCCCGGTCGCCCACCTGATCGGCGGTCAGGGTTTGGGCGAGTGTAGTCAGCGGGAAAAGAAAGAGAGTTAGAAAGGTTTTCATGTGGGTTCGCGGTGGTTAGCCCTGCTGAATATGTTTCGACAACTCGTACAACGCGTGTTTGAGCGGCAGGAAGAAGAACGTCTCCGACAAACGGGCGTCGGGGTCGCGCTCAATCGCCAACCTGCCCAGCAGATAGCTATCCCACAGCACATTATGGCGCGACGCCGGGTCGTTACCCACCAGAAAATCGTAATACTGGTCGGGCCGCTGAATATCGAAATCGGCCAGGAACGACGCGATGGTGCGGTTTTTCAGGGTCTTTTCCAGAAACACCCGCACGTTTTCGATCACCGCTTCGTGGAAATCGGTCCGCAAGCGGGCTTCCTCAGCGCTGGTGATATTGTACACAAAATCGACCGGTGCCTCGTCGGTTTTCCGGGCCTCACCCCAGTACGTAACCGGCTCAGGGCGTACGCTTTGCCCAACGTTGGTATCCTGTTGCTGCTGATACAGCACGGCGCCATTGGCCGTGGTTTCCTTCGGCTTGTCGGTAAACACAATTCGGAAACCGCCCGGTGCCGGCTGGTTCGAGTACGCCTGAAACAGCAGTTGGGTAAACTCCGTCAGGTCGGCCGTAGAACCGAGCAGGTTCAGGTACTGCGAGCCCCGGCCGGTAAAGGTCAGGAAGCGCGGCAACTGAAGGCCGTTGGCTTCGAGCAACTGCGTGAGGTGGTAGATAATCGACGCGTAGTGCAGGTAAAGCACCATCCGAAGCGCCGGCCGGAAATCTTTCATCGACTGCGTAAACCGGAAGTGCGCATCCTGCTTGAACAGCAGGCTTACCACGTCTTCGGCGGTCATTTCGTCTTTCTGCAAAAACGACTCCAGCGTACCATCCTCAGCCCGGTACGGCATGGGGTTCCGCTGTTTGTACAGCAGGTAGTTCTGGATAAAACCGTTGTCTTTGCGGTACGACGGATAGCCCTGTTCGTTGAGGCCGCCCCCCCAAATATCGTTGGCTGCAAACCGGAACGACGTATTCAGATACCGCCGTTGCTGCTGCACAAACAACATAATATCGGAGGTACCGCCCCCGATGTCGATGTTGACGGCATCGGACGTGGGCAGCACGCCTTTTTTCATGAGGTAGAAATACGGCGCTACCGACTCCGAAATGGGTTCGTACACAAACTGACCGCTGCCTCTGAACGCCTGCTCAAAGGCCTTCTGCCACTCTTCAACAAGCCCGTTGCGGGTGCCCCGGCGCATACTCGACGGTGCCAGCCAAACCACTTTAGTCTTAGTAATGTCGCCCTCGTTCAGAATAATCTTGTTGCGGATCAGCAGGAGTAACGTCTCGAAAAACGCCCGTACCCGCGGCCGGTTGAGGGCATCTTTAGGCTGGTTCTCAAACAACCATTTCAGGTTGGTCACGTAGCGGTTCACATCGCCACTTGCCGATTGCTCCAGGTCGATATTGAAGCCCAGATTGAGCTTGCTGAACAGATAATCGCCCCCGTCCTGAATGCCTTTTTTCTCGTACACCGTGGTGCGCAATGGAAACGCAAACGGCGAGCCCGCCCGGCCATCGCCACTAATAACGGGCGGCACAAACTCCCGCCGAATCAGCGGCTCCATCTCATCGAAGGTACCAAATCCGCTCTTCAGGGCGTACCGCTGATAGGTGGTCTGGGCTTCGGGCCCGTTGTAGGGCTTGTTGAGCAGAACTACCTGTAGCTCAGCATCGTCGGCTACGGTCAGGGGTTGCGGTTCGGCATTACCCGCTACGCCATCGTTTTCCAGATAGGCAACGTGCGTGTTCGACGTACCAAAGTCGATGGCAAACGTAAAGGCCCGGTAACTTTGGTTGATAACCCGGAACGAGGGCAGAATAAGCCCCCGGTACGTGTCGCCCCCGTAGTTGAGCTGCACCTCCATCAGGTCGAAGGCCTGCGGTACCTTGTAGTAGTACGAAGCCGGGGCCAACGGCGATTTAAGGCTCCGTGCTTCGGGCGTGTTCACCTGTACGGGCGCTTTCCGAATCAGGTTCGGAAACTGGTAAAAATGCACGCCCGTGGGCCGGAAACCGTACTCTACCCCGCTGCCATCGGCCAGCATGACCGTGTAATTGTTCAGGTCCTGCAAATCGGGGCGGGTAACCCGGTAGAACGGGAAAAACGCCAGATCGGCCCGAAACTCGATGACGGTATTGGGGTCGCGCAGATCGTAGGCTTTGCGGAACGTAACCCGACGGTTGTTCTTCACGGGTACTTCGAGCGTGGCCGTTACCATGTTAGCGTCAATCTGAATAGTCAGATACCGGTCGAGGTCATCGGGCGTGAAAAAGTTGAAATACTCTTTCCGTACGGGCAACAGGAAATGGCAATCAGCCCCATCGCGCATGCCGGTCTGGAAACGCTCGTTGTTGATCTTGTACGGCATTCGGACGAGAAAATCCTCCAGAAAGTCGTCGGTCGATACAAACGGGTACCGTACATTATCCACGCCGGGCAGGTACCGGTCGGCCAGGAGGCCATCGCGGCTGAGGTCGTTCAGGTGAACGGGCAAGACCTCGGTACGCGGATTCCAGTCGGTATTTTTTACGTATTTCCCGGCCACCTCCATGCGCGAGGCCAACGCCAGTGGCTTGCGTACTTTGGTCGGGGCCCCGTTGGCGTAGGTTTCGGCCGCGTAATAATCAACCGTGGGCTGCATCACAAAATCACTTTCGCGCTCAATATCTTCGAGCACGTCGGCTTCGCGAACGCCGTAGAGAACCAGCCCCGGCACCACCTGAAGGGTCGCGTTGGTTTCGCCCCCCACCGTGATCGGGTCGAAGCTGCCCAGTGTTTTGTCGGCTTCGGTACGGAGGGGCGAGGTGTTATCGTCGAATATCCGATACAAGAACTCCCGGAAACCACCCGTCAGCAGTCCATTCTGCTCCCGATAAATGCGTGCCAGATAGGTCACAAAGGCAATATCGCGGTCAGCCAGCGGTACGTATTCATTGCGGAACAGGGTGCGACCATTGGTGCTTTTGGGCGGTTCAATAAACCGATTCTGTCGCTCCTGCTCCCAGTTGGGTGAGGTAAATACAAGCGACAGGGGCGACGTTCCGCCGAGCAATGCCCCCTTGTAGTAGATCATGGTAATCTGCTGGAGCGTACCCAGGTCGCCCTGCATATCCAGTTCGAGGGCTTTGGCCAGAATCGCGTGCGCGTGCCGCTGTCCCGAGCCCGGCGCACCGGCCCGCTGCCGGAGGGCTTCGAGCCGTTCGCCTTTGTTCCAGACCCGGTACGTGATGTCGGTATTGCGCGGGCCACCCTGAAACAACAGTTCGAGCAGGTCGAGGCAGTGCGACACCAGCACGTGATACAGCGAGTGCTCGCGGGGGTTGAGGTCATTTTTAACCATCCGAAACGCCGTATCGAACAGATACAGCCGGGCAAACGGCGACGGAATCGACGTGCCTGCTTTCGAGGCCGAGCCACTACCACCCGTGAGCGTGTCGGGAATGTGTTCAATGCGGTTGCCGGTCAGGCCGCCCCGGCTCTGGGTCCAGTCCTGATGGTCCTGCTGACCCACATTCGGGTCTTTATCAATGCGAAGGATATGTGGCATAACTTCTTAATGGATAATGGATAATGACTAATGTATAATGGGGTGAATGGTGAACAGGCGCTCAGCCAGAGCACTATTCATTATACATTCTGCATTATTCATTAACTGTCAGCTAATTGTCGGTTTACTGTTTCTAATTTTTCGCGGCAACGGTCGGCTACCTCAATGAGCATCTGCATGAAACGGGCTTCGTTCTGGGGGAAGCTTTTTTGCAACTTGTTTTCGACCTCGCCGGCCTGATCGCGCAGAAAACCCTCACTGATGCCTTTCTTGAAGAACCCCGTTTCAATCTGCTTCGAGCGGACCATCGAGTTAAAATCAGCGTTCAGATCGAACGGCGCGAAGGCCCGGTCATTCTGTGCCATTTCGGCCAGCCAGCCCCGAAAATGCACACCCATAAAGTTTTGCAGGGCCGTGTAAAACGAGTTGGTGGTGATGTCCTGCCGCAGGTTCAGGTTGCGGGCAAAAGCTTCGGTCAGATGACCGGGCAGGAAATCGGTGTAAAATTTGGTGGCGTACGCAAACCGGATGAGCGGTTCGAGCAAGTCGTTGTAGGTACGGTCGTAGAAGTGGGGCAAGTCGAGGGTGCGGTCGTTCCGCTTCACCCCAAATTCGTAATGCTGCTTGCCCCCCCCAAACTCATCGGCGGGCCGCCGGGCAAAATCGAGCACGGCCGCAGCCGCGAGCATCTCCACCACGTGAGCGTTGTTGACCTGCTGCGCACCGCCCTCTACGTTCGGGTACAGCTTACCACCGGCCTGATCGCCAATGTAATACAGGGCGTCGAGGTGCACTTGCGTCTGGTAGTAACTCAGGGCCGCTTTGGTTTTCGACAGAAACCGGTTCTGGTCAATCGAGCTATTGGTATTGTCTTCGAGCGCGAAGTAGGGCATCACGGTCACGGCTCCTTTGCGGGCGTTCCGAATGGGTAGCTTCTGATTGGGTTGCTGCAACAGTTTCACCAACTGCGGGAACCCCGACGAGCCGGTGCCGCCAAAGATCGAGCTGATGATAAAAATCCGGTCGGTGGCATCGTTAAAGGCCCCGGTGAAGTATTTGTACACCGCCGAGTCTTCGAGGGCATTGAACACCACGCTCCCGATGTTGGGATTCCCTTTGAAACCCACCGACAGGTTCAGCTTCAGCTCAGCCGTGGTTGGCTTGGCCGAGTTATCGTACAGCAGTTTAAGCAGTTCTCGGTCGGTATCGTCCATGCTGCTCACCTGCAAAAATTCCTCGAACGTACCCTCGTGATCGGTCAGCTTGGGCATCACCGAATCGCCTAGCCGTTCCTGCGCGTTTTCGGCCTGTAGGGTGCCGAGAGGCTGCAAGGGCGTGGCAAAAAAGGTTTTTTGGCCCTGCGAACCGGTAGGCCCTTCGTACGCGCCCCGGCGGATCGTGCGGTACAGGTCGACCACCCGCAGGCTGCGTTCGGTATCGCCATTCTGCATATCCATATCGAGCAGAATCGGTACAATGGTCAGGTCAGCGGGGGTTTTGGCCCCGGCCGCCAACATCATGGTCAGCGAGCGTAATACGCGGGCACCGGTTCCGCCGATGCCGAAAAGGAATAGTTTCATACTTTGAAGGAGTGAGGAGCTAGGAGTGAGGAGCTAGGAGCCGTCCGGCGAAAGCAACGTTGCGTCAGCCCTACTCGCTCCTACCTCCTCACTCCTATCTACTTTTAAACCGGTGTCCGCCGGGCGTAAATCGAGAAACGCTTCAGTAAAAACGAAAAGAGGACGAAGTACAGTACGGCGTACAGGGCATTTACCCCACCAAACCCCTGCATATACGCGTCCGATTCGTCGGCACCGGTTTGGTCGAGGGCATAGCTCAGGGCATATGCATAGCCAAACAAAGCCGCCACAATCAGCGTGACCACCCACGGCCCCACTTTGTAGAAAACGGCTTTCCAGCGGCCCAGACCCAGGTAAAAAATGGCCGCCAGTACAAACGCTACTACCAGCGTGAGCAGGCCGACCGGGTTGAAAATGGTTTCTGCGTAAATCGGGTCGTCGTTCTGACCCAGCCAGAGTTCGTATAGGGAAGTAAACATGGTTTTTATGAATGTGTAATGAATAATGCGTAATGCATAATGGGCTGGCGCAAGCAATTACGCGTTACGCATTCATCATTACGCGTTGGCTATTTTTCGAGTTTAAATGTAAAGTTGACAAAATCGTTAGTGCCGGTCTGATAGGCTTCGCGGACGCCGTTCATGAGATGAACGAGCGCAAACGTCTTCTTCCGCCGACCGGCCTCGGTGCGGTCATCCATCGTCGACCAGTCGGTTTGGTACCACGTATCGAACCGAACAGGCATCCGCACGTTCACCGTGGCTTCATCGTCGAACAGATCATCGATTTTAAAGGTCAGCACGTGCGAGTTCCGGGCCAGTAGCTGTTGCTCGCGGTCGGTCATGCGTTTGGTGGTGTTCACGTTTTCGCGCCGTTGCACGTTCACGAGCTTGAGCGTGGCATTGTCGGCCTTAATCACCAGATTCTCTTTCAGATAATCCGGAGCCTGCGCGTAGGCGGGCAGCCCGGCCAGATCGAGGCCGATGGCAAACTCCGCCGGCTCGGCTTTGCGGCCAAATTTGATTTCGGTCACGTTGCCCCGCTCAGCGCGCCAGTCGCCTTTTTTGTTCAGGCCGAAAAACAGTTCGTACTTTTTCAGCCCATCGCCCGAGCCAAAACTAAGCTGCTGAGCCGGGCGTTCGCTCAGGCGCTCCAGCAGCTGCCGATCGAAATCGGCCACGAGCGATTGCTTGCCGATCACCCAGATATAAAACGGCCGCTGCTCGCCATTAAGCTGCGATTTCTTGTTTTGGTAATCGTAATACGTACCATTGAAGGCCGAATTGTAGGCATATACCGTAGCCGATATTCCCTTGCGGCTCAGGCTCGCAAACTGATCGTTGATCTGGTTTTTCAGGACACTCGACGCGTTGTTGCGGTTAATTTCGGGGTCACGCTTGATGTCGGCGTCGGGAAACGACAGGATACAGTCTGACACCAGCACGGCTACATCATTGCCGGTGGCTTTGGCCCCTACCTGCCCAAAAATGGTGTGCAGTTTCGAGCTTTTGCCATTGGCTAAGGGCGTGGTAGCCAGTCCCTCCACAAACGGCCCTACCCCACCCTGATACGGCTGCGGCTTATCGGTGATGGTGTACACCGAAACGGGAGCAATCTGATTGCTTTTATTGACTACTTCCGACACCACATCTTTAAACGTGGTGGCTCCCTTAAGGTAGCCTCCCATACTGGCTGAGGTTTCCAGAAAGAAATGAATACGGCCAATGCCTGCCGCTTTCTGGGCAGGTTTGGTAGCCTCATCTTTGGGCTTGCGCTTCCCCCCCCCTCCACAGGAAGAAAAGAGGATCGAGAAAGCAAGTAAAGCAATCGGTATTATTCGCAAAGTAGGCATAGTGTTCTTAATGTACAGTGGAGTGGTACTCCGCTGGGCCGCCAGGCCAATTACATGACTATTTTTTTGGCCTAACGGCCCAGCGGAGTACCACTCCACTGTACTCAAAATCGTACTCGATACGGCAATATATAGACAATCAGAAATAACACAATGAGGGCGTAAATGTACCACTGAGCCGCGCCATCGGCCACAAATCCGCTGCAACCCTGCAACAGATACGCCATTATTGAGCAAATGGCCACGCCCCACACGGCCGAGCGTACCCGCCCCCGCGACATACCCACGGCCTGCCAGTAGGTGGTCATCACGAGCAGCGCAGCCGCCACCATGCCCCAGATCGAGTTGATCAGCGGCACGTTCTTCTCGACCCGGCTCTCGGGTTTGTAGCCCTGCCCTGCCGCCAGCAGCAACCCAAAGGCGGCCGCTGCCACCAGCGTACCCGGCCAGTTGTACAACCCACCCGATGCAGGCGCAACCGGCCCTGAACCGGTGGTGTAAGCGGTCTGGTCATAAACAGGTTGTGCGCGTGGAATGACGGGTTTGGCATCCAGATACGTTACCGGTTCGGCATCCAGCAACTCCTCGTACTGGTCAGGGATGGCATCCGATGGTCGGGTCTCGCCGGACCGGGTCTCGCCGGACCGGGTCACAATGGTTAGTCCTGCTCCTGAGCCACTCACCGAGATACGCTGCCCCGCTTTCACAGAGCGGGCGTCGATCAACTGGTTCTGCCGAAACAAAATAGGGTGGTCGTCGCGCCGATGGGCATCAACGCGAAGGAGGCCACAGCCCGTGAGAGAATCGTAATGAAGAATGGTGCCCTGCATCAAAAACCGTTAACGTCTTTTAACCTAACGAAAGTATGGCACCGATTGGTTAAGGTTGTTTATTTTAGGACAAACGGTTAAACAAAACGTGTTCACCAACGCCTGTGGCTGACCAACCGCTACGGGCTTTCTGGTCGACCAAAAACGTCGATGAACACGACTAAGTACGGTTTACAACTCGTTTGGCGGGGCTGCCGGGCTACTCCGTCAGCGTTCCCCAGATCAACATGCCGCCCTGCACACTACCACCCACGGGTGTAAACGTGGCTCCGTTGGCCCAGTGCACGGCCGTGACCGCATTACTTACAAAGGGCTGTAAGGTGGGGAGTTTGTCGTAATCTTTCTCGGCCGCCCAGAGTGCAATGTCCGACACCTTACCTACCGGAATCGTCACCATTTTTTGCACCACTTTCGACAGAATCTTCCAACGGTTGGCGATAACGGCGTTTTTGAACCGCTGCACGTAGCCCGCCTTGCCTTCGTTGGCGAGTGCGTCGCCCGCCTGAGTAGCTGCGTCTTCTTCGGTCTGTTCTACATTCGGGTTCACGCTGTTGCCCAGCTCTTCCATCTCAATCAGGTCGAATTCGGCATTGTACGTACCTTCGGCTCCCTCCTGCATGGCCGCTCCGGCGGCTTCGCCCACGCTCTCGATAGCTCCCCCAACAAACGCCATCAGAACCTGGGTCACCGCATTGAGCGCAATCTGAAATTCCAGTACGGTCTGATCCGGTATAATCGTGATGTTGCTGCTACTGCCAAACGTTTGCGTATCGGGCACCATGACCAATCCACCATCAGCACGCTGAATAAACTGGAAACCAATAAACTGCTCGGCATTAAACGCGACCGTGATTTCGCCCGGCCCAGCCCAACCCGGATACGGGAAGTTGATATTCGACATGGACAAGTGCACCAGCGAGCCATTGAGCGACAGCTGAATGTTTCCTTTCGGAATCCGGGGTGTAACGGTTACGGTGGTTCCATCTGACTCATCGTACGAAAAGGCCCCCCAGGTCATATCCGAATTATTGTACACCGTAGTTCCCGTACCATCAACGCTGAAATTGGCCGCCTGCGAGCCCTGCACCAGTCCCTGAATGGCCGGAGCCAGCAATTGACTTGTCATAAGCGTGGGGCCCAGAAACCAGGCCGCCGACGCGCCGTCGGGCGCACCGTCGAGTACACGGGCATCAATCACCACCTGTTTTCCGGCCGCCGACCGCCCTTCGGTCATGGCCAATAGCCCGATGATGCCCCCCCGTGCGTCGCCCGGCGGCAACGACTCGCACGCAAACTCGGCCGACGTTGGTACCAGCCAGGGTTGGTCGGATGCCGAAGTTGTATCGCCGGTAGTAATGGCAATGCCCGACAGGTCGAGTGCCAGCACCTGCGGCACAATAGCCTCGGCCATAAGTTGCTCCAGCACGTACAAATCGCTGCCCGACACCTGCACATTCGCGTGGCCGGTTAGTATGGGGGCTTCGGGGCCAGTTGCCGAAGTAGCCAGTTGCCAGCGTGTACCTCCGCCGGGCGTAGTGCCTCCTTTGGCCAGGGTGAGCCCCAACTGCACCGTCCAGACCGAGCCGCTGATGTCGCTTTGCCTGGCCGCGGTGGTCAATTGCCCGTGGGCTACCACACAGCTCAGATACAGCCGGTTGCTGGGTCCTCCACTCACCACCGTCCACGACGCCCACGCCCCCGATACGGCAGCAGCGTTGGCACTGGTACCCGCAAAGGTTTGGGGGAGTGTTCCCGATGCCGCCATCACCCGATTGAGTTGGGCAAAGGTGGTGGCGTAGGTCATATCCCAGCCCAACGACGTAATGGCCGGGCTAGCTGTAGTAGCGTCAGAAAGTTCGGTTAACATGCTTGTAGCGCGTTTAGGGGTTGTTGGTTCGCCAGTATCTGCCGCAAGGCACTGAACCCGAGGGCACCACCCAGCCGCAGCGACCCGTTCAGGTCGACGCTACTGACGGCAAACGCCTGACTATCGGTCCATACAATGGGCGCGTAGATATTTTCCTGCAACAGGTCGATGGCGGGAGCGTCGTTGTTCTGAATCATCCCATCAATCGTGGGCGACAGGGCAACCGCTCCCACAATCAGGGCACCAATCACGGCAATAATGGGTACAGCCGCCCCACCGGTCACAACGGCCAAAGCCGCCAAAGCCACGCCGAGCACAACGGCCAGAATCGCATCGGTGATCTGGACCCACTCGGCAATGTAGTGGCCATTGCTTGTTTGAGGCTCACCCAGTTGCTTATACGCGAGGGTTGTCTGGCCGCTTTTGTTCGTACTTTTCACCAGGGTGTACTGGGCTACATTGCGGCACCAGGCCGTAACGCCATCCTGCACATCGGTTTCGGTGTAGGCGTCGATAGTCACCTGTTGTCCTTCAATAGACAGCGTAAACTGCTTAAGCTGGGGCGTGTAGGTATTGCCCTGATACTCGGTCTGCGGCAAATCGACCGACTGGTTGGGGTTGAGCTTGATGCAGTCGTCGAGCACCGAAATCTGGCTCGCCTGTAGGTTGGGCCACAGAGCCATCAGATTGGGCAAAATGAGCTTACTCAGCAACAGCCCCCGCGAAATACAGAAAGCTCCCTCTTCAGATGCCTGTACAATGCGGGTATCGAGTACCTGCTGTAGCCCGCCCGACGGACTGCCGGTGGTCATGGCCAGAACCCCCAGAAACGCGTCGGCGTCGGTTTCACCATCCACGTAGGCGTACGACACAGCCGTTGGTTTCAGAAACGACCAAGCGCCGGTATCGGCTTCATCGTTGATGTCGATCACCGAAAAGACGTGCTCAAAATCGGCCAGATTTTCGGCGCACCAGTTCATTACAGCCGCCTGAATGGCGTACAAAGCATAACTTGGCTGCACCGGGTGTTGCGAAAAATCGGCCGAGTAGAGTTCTACTACCGGCACGTCGGGGGTATCGCTGGTTGGTTTTACCTTCAGATTTTGCTCATTGGGCTGTCCCGTATCAAAATACGTCAGCCGAACCGTCACGATGATAGAAGCTCCCGCGCAGGTGTACGGCACATACCCATCGTTGTCTTTCATTTGCCCGCTGATGTTCAGGAGCGGCAGTTGCACATTCACCCCGCTGCCATCGCCCCCACGTACCACCTGCCAGTCTCCAAACGTACCCGAGCAGTGTACCTGTGCGTCGGCCGGGTCCGTAAAGCTGAAGCCCGCCGGAGACGACTTCTGGCTCACAATAGCGGCATTCACGTTTTCAATACGCACAGCAAAAGCTGTATCCCACCCGAAAGTCGAGATTTCGCCCGTTGTTGTTGAATTACACATGGCCTGGGTCGGTTATTCGGTGGCTGATGTTCCGGCCGATGCACTTCCCGCGAGCAAAAACGCACCCTGAAACGTGCCGCCCGTTACCTGCCAGCTCGATACCTGCGGCCACTGCACAGTACCCGTGAAGTTAGCGGCAAAATCGTCGATGGTAGGTACGTTGCCCTGCGTAATCTTATTGTTGTAAATGGCGGTCATGATCTGCGGCAGCAACCCGACCGGAATTCCGAACATGCCGCCCAGTACCCCGCCCCATACTTTAAACTTGTTGGCAAAAATGCCGGTCTTCCCGCCCGTATTTTCACCTTCCGACGAAATCGAATCGGTGGCGTCGGTGAGTGAGTCCTGCGTGGCCTGCTGTATCTCTTCCTCGCTCATTTCGCTGATGCTGTTTTCGATATCCTCGGCAGTTCCTTCCACAGCCCCTTCCGTAGCCGACGATGTTCCCGACGACAGGGCATCGCCCAAAGCTTCCCCCAACGACGATCCAATGAACCCGAAGGCCACCCCAATCACTACACTTTCGATAATCATGGCGATCTCGAACCCTTTGTTGGCGGTTACATCGGCCCGGATACTGTTGGTGCCCAAACCGGGGTCGGGCGTGAAATAATACTTGCCGTCGGAGAGCTTAGTAGCCCCGAAATTAAAGTACTGGTCGGCCGTGATTTTTACGTCACAACTTCCGTCGGGCGTGGTAAAGGCCGCCTGGCTAATGGAGAGGTGAAACTGCGACCCGTCGAGCGTGAGCTGAAAATTACCCGGCGCAATAGACGGAGTCACGATACTGGTCGGGTCGTTTTTATCGAACTGAAAATCGCCCCAGTTCAATGTATTCACGTTGGTGACGGTGATGCCGTTGTTGGTAATCTTGAAATCACTTACCGACGACTGTTTTACGCACAACGAAGCCGACTGCATAATCATGTTTTGCATAGCCAACGGGCCCGAAATGGCAAAAACCGAGTTGGTAGGCGGAGTCGTTTTGGCAAAAGGTGCAAACATTTGCAGATCGAAGTTCTGCTGTGGTAGCTTACCCGGTGCGGGCGACGTGAGGCTCAGAATCCCGAAGTACGCCCCCTGCTGAATCTGATCGCAGGGGGTACCACCACTGCCGTCAGCCGCTACCGACGAGCCCGGCGAGGCCATCGCGTACAGCGAAACCTGCGGTTTAAGCCACTGTTTACCTGCTTCAATGGCTTCTTCTTCGAGCCGAACGGCCGAAAAAACCGCGTCGAATGCCGACAGGTTATTGTTGAAGTAGTTGCCAAAAGCCGCTTCGCAGGCATACACGATGTAGCCCGTTACGGTGGTGAAGCTCACCCCGATTACTTTTGGCTGCTGAAACGGATCTTCTGAGGTGCTGTTGGCCTGAAAATGATACGTAGTGCCCGTGCCCGGCTTAGCCGAACTGTCGTCGATTTGCTGCGGAGCCTTATTTTGCTGCAACGTGATTTCGACGCATACCGAGCCCCCATCCAGCGTAAACGGATTGCCCGAGCCCGGCACGGTCAGCTGCCCCGTTTTGACCGGGCATTTAATGTAAATACCGGTGCCTTCGCCCCCGGTTACGCTCCACGGCCCCCACGAGCCACTCACCGAGGCCCCACCCTGCGGGTCGGTGCCCGAAAACGAGGGCGGGGTAGTGTTTTGCGCCACTATCGAATCGTTGAGGGCTTCGAGCGAGAGGGCAAAAACGGTATCCCAGCCCATAAGGTCGACGCCACCGCTGGCGGTAGCCGTCGGATTTTCCTGCATTACCATGATTGTTTTGTTTTTGGTTAACGAGATAAAGAGGTACTAAAAAGTCGGTGCGATGGATGGCTTTGGGGGATAGACGAGCAACCCAAAACCAGAAACTACGTGTCAGGAAGCACTTTCGCCCCGAATGACGAGGGCGCTTTCGAGGTCGGCCTGGTTGATCTGGAATGACCCGGCACCCGCCCACGAGGCCGTGCTGGTAGGCAGCCCCACCACCGACAGATTACCGGCTCCGGTCAGGGCGCTTTGTACGGCGTTTTCGATCACCGTCACCACAATGTTTATAATGGCGATCACGATCAACCCAATCAGTCCACCCAGTGCCAGAAACCAGTATTCCCACGGAATATGCCGCGTGGTGGAGGGCGACGTTTGGCTTACCAACTGGAACTGAATAGACTTGGTGGCCGGGTTGTATGAGATTGAGTTGACAACCTGTAAGTTATCAAACGACACCCATGCTCCCGCCAACCCGGTGATATTGAACTGCCCCGATGCCGTTGTGATAATCTGATTATCACTTATTTTCATCGTGAAGCTATCAATTTGCGGATAGTAGGTCGTGCCCGCGTTTTCGACGGATTTCGTATTGAACGAACGCGTATTGGTAATCGAACAGGCGTTTTGCTGATTGGGCTGTGTGGGCCCGTTGAACTGGAATACATCGGCCGCCACATTTCCCATCGCCGACGGCAAAGCGGGCAGCAACAGGTTCTTCATGAATACACCCTGCGAGAGCGCGTAAAACAGATTCTGATTCGCGTTGAGCAAACTCGGATCTACCGAAGTCGACAGCCCCTCGGGGCCCCAGGGCGACTGTGTGAGCGTACGAATGGCAATAGCCTGAATCGAGTTGTCGCTCGACCCGAAATACACGATGCTACTGGCTTTTGGCGTTAACCACGGCACATTTTGCGGATTGGTGAACAAAGCCGCAAATACAAACGAGATAGCCGCCCGGTTGGTAATGAAACACTGGGGCAAGTCAGTTTCCAGCATACTTTTTACCGTGCCCGACGGGTCGCGCTGGTTCAGGGTTCCGCTGACGTCGGGGTTGGCCACGTAAATCTGCCCATCCGTGGCCGATGTAGCCGAAGCAGCCACCGACTGAATATCGAACACAACGTTTTGGGTACCGGCGCTGTTGGCATCTTCCACAAACGTGAGTGCCATATTCATCACCGGCTGGATACCGGTCAGCGAAAAGTTGGAGAAGCCCGGTGCATTGAGCGTTCCCTGCGTAACGGGCACCTGCACATTGATCCGGTTGGCACTCCCACCCGGCGTAATGGCCCACGGGCCAAACGTGCCGTTGAACGACACCTGCGTCGACGAATCGTTGAACGAAAACGTCGGCATAAACTGCTGCGATGACTCGCCCAACACCACGTTGAGCCGGGCTACATCGCTGGCGTAGATAACATCCCAGCCGCCTGCATCCATTTGATTGTAAAGTAGTTAAGGTTTATAGAGGTTTACCAAAACTATATAGTCCTTTTATATTAATAAATATTAATCTGTTATCTGGTCAGTAAAATGTAAACACGCTGATAATTTGTTGTTTTTATATACAAAATAGCTTCTCACACCCGCTCGAACGTAGACATATACAGCAAGTAATCAACCACTTACAAGTGTACAGCCCTATGTTTACCAACCAATATACTCCGACCGGGCACCCATGCCGAGCGTTTTTACGTTACATCACCCCGGCTACTTAACTAATTTTAAGGGGTCGGGCATCGGCAGCAGCCCGGCTGGGCCGTATGTTTGTTCTGAAATACTGATGGCCCGTTTATTTCGGGGCTCTCAACCGTTCCAACACTTGAATGTCCTTACGCATAAGTTTCTTTCTGGTTCTGCTTTCGCTGCCCTTTCTGCTGCAAAACTGCGCGCAGGTAGCTAACCCGCCGGGTGGTAAAAAAGACACGCTGGCTCCCAAACTGGTGAGCAGCATCCCCAAAAACCGACAATTGAATGTACAGGGTAAAACAATCGAACTCCTGTTCGACGAGTACGTGTCGGCCGAGAATCTGCAACAGAAAATTCTCATCACTCCGCAGGATACCAACCCCTTTGTGGTACGGCAACTTCCGCAGGGGTTCCGGCTGGTGTTCAACCAGAATTTTAAGCCCAACACAACCTATACCATCAGCTTTGCCGACGCCATCCGCGACGTAACCGAGCGCAACGTGGCCGAAAACCCTAAGCTGGTGTTCAGCACCGGCCCCGCTATCGACTCGCTCCGCCTTGGCGGTACCATACTCGACGCCGACACCAAACAACCGATTCTGGGCATGGTGGTTGGGCTCTTTGCGCCCGACGATACCCTGCCGGTACAACGCAAACGCCCGCAGTACTTTGCCCGGACAGACAGCAACGGGGTGTACCTGATCGAGAACATCAAGACCGCAGCCTACAAACCGTTTGCGTTTGAAGACAAAGACCTGAACCTGGTGAACAATCAGCCCGGTGAGCGGGTGGCCTTCCGCGATTCGCTCGTGAACCTCAACCGCAACTACGACGACGTGAATCTGGTGGCCTTTCGGGGCTATGTGAAACCACGCATCACCCGGCGCGAACGCACCGACGAAACCATGGGCCTCGAACTGAGCAGCGGTATCGCGAGCTACCGGCTGCAACCACAAATCCCGAGTAGCTCAACCCTCACCCCCGTCGACTCGGTGATATCGTTTCTGGAACGGCCCACCCTCATTCGAATCTACAAACCCGAAGGCCGGGCGGCTGGCGACACCATTCCGGTGCTCATCACAACCATCGACTCGGTGGGCAATGCCAACGAACTCCGCGAGCGGCTGTACTTCTCCCCGCTCAAGTCGCGCGCCCGCGACCGGGTGGTGCTGGGCCAGGATGTAGACCCCAAATCGGGCGAAGCTATCGATAACAATCAGGTGTTTACGGTCACGTTTAACAAGCCTATTAAAACCCTCACCCCCGACCTGATTCGGATTTACCGCTCCGACAGTACCAAGGCCCTGCCGGCTTCGGCTACGTCGTTTTCATTCAGCAACGGCAACACCCGCCTGACCATTACGGCCCGCACCAACATAGCCGATACGCTTAACCTGTTGTTTCGGCGGGGGGCGTTTATGAGCATTCAGAACGATACCTCAGCGCGGGCACGGCTTCAGTACCGGGTGCTTAATACAGAAGACTTTGGGCTTATTTCGGGGCAGGTGAACCGGCCCACGGGCGAAAAATTCATTGTGGAGCTGACCGACGAAAACTACAAGGTGATTCGGTCGGTGGCCAATACGCCTAATTACGTATTTGCCCGGCTCAAACCGGGGCGATACCGGGTGCGGCTTATTCTGGACCGCAACGGCAATGGCCGACGCGATACGGGTAATATCCAGAAACTCATTCAACCCGAGGAGATTATCTACCATCCCGGTTTCCAGAAAGGCATCATTCCGCTCAAGGCCGATTTTGAACTGGGGGATATTAACTTCTAGGCACCCGGTCCGAACCGTCGGATAAAGAATACGGCGGTTCGGGCTGGTTTTTGTTATCGTCTTTACGAAGGCCTACAGTCATGGAGAACCACAAACCGAGTCGACTCAACACCCAATTCGATCATTTTGCCACGTACATTACCAAGGTTACGGGTAGTTCGAAAGCCTTTCTGACGGCCTTCGGGGTGGTACTGGTCTGGGCCGTTACCGGCCCAATTTTCAACTATTCGGAAGATTGGCAACTGGTCATCAACACCGGAACAACCATTGTGACCTTCCTGATGGTGTTTATTATCCAGAAAGCCCAAAACAAAGATTCGCTGGCGATTCAGTTAAAACTTAACGAACTGATTGCCGCCACCAAAGGGGCCAGTAACCGGCTCGTTGCGGTAGAAGAAATGGGCGATGATGAACTGGAGGTCTTATGCCAGCACTACCACACCATGGCCGAACTGACCCGTAAGCACATTGACCTCCGCAAATCGCACTCCGTAGAGGAAGCGATCAAAGACGCCGAGAGTAAGCTCCAGGAAGAGGGCATCCAGGCCGACGAGTAATGGAAAACCAGCCAAAAGTCGGGCGTAGTTTCCAGCTACGTGGCCGAACGACTCAGCATTCTACACGCAGGTCTTAAAACTGGAAATAGATAAACTGGTTGCTCGTAAACACCCCAAATAGGTAGGTGGTAAAGGCGAGCAAGGCAAACACCACCACAAACCGGGCGGTACTCCGCGTGGGAATGATAAAATAGTACCACTCTTTCCAGAACATAAACGCAATCAGCCCGAAGCTGAACCAAAGCTCGACTGGGTTCAGGGCCGATTGGAGCGGGTCGGTAGGCGAAAGCGTGAAGATACGGCCCAGAATCAGCAGGGCATCTGACACCGATACAGCCCGAAAAAACACCCACGTCAGCATTACCAGTACGAAGGTAAACAAGACACCAAACACCCGGCGGGACAGGCTCAACCCGCCCAACTGTGCTGCCGTTTTTTGGGTTTTCCCTTCTCCTTTCCGCGCATTGCGCTTATCCAGCGCAATATCGAGCACAATGTACAAGCCGTGCAGCGCCCCCCAGATCACATACGTCCAGTTGGCCCCGTGCCAGAGTCCGCTCGTCATGAACACAATAAACCGGTTGAGGTACGTCCGGAACTGCCCTTTTCGGTTGCCGCCCAGCGGGATGTACAGATAATCGCGAAACCAGGTCGAAAGTGAGATGTGCCAGCGTCGCCAGAACTCCGAAATCGAATGGGCAAAGTAAGGCGTATGGAAGTTTTCCATCAGTTTGAAGCCCATTACGCGGGCGGCCCCAATGGCAATATCCGAGTAAGCCGAAAAGTCGCAGTAAATCTGGATAGTAAAGAAAAACGTGGCCATCAGCAACGACAGGCCGTTGTACCCCTCCGGATGGCTGAAGGCCGGGTCGAGAAACAAGACGAGCCGGTCGGCAATGACGCACTTCTTAAAAAACCCGAAGGCCATCTGCATAAGGCCAGCTTTTACCTCCTCAAAGTCGTAGGCATGTGGCTTATGAAACTGATGCAGTACGTTCTGCGGTCGTTCGATAGGACCGGCCACCAACTGCGGGTAAAACATCACGTACAGCGCGTAGATACCGAAATGCCGCTCAGCTTTTTGGTTGCCCCGGTACACCTCAATGGTGTAGCTCATGGCCTGAAACGTGTGAAACGACAGGCCAATGGGCAGAATACTCATGTTGTCTTTAAACGAATCAATACCGCTCTCGCCGAAGAGCTTCAGCACGCCCACAAAAATGCGGTTAGTACCGTTTGTGATGCGGTCGGCGAAATCGGGCATACTGAGCGTATCAAACAGAAGCGCAATATTTTCGGTGAAGAACCCGAGGTATTTAAAAAACGCCAGAATGCCGATGTTTGAAATAAGCGAAAGAATAAGCAGCCATTTTCGGGTTTTGCCTTCCGAACGCTCAATCCACAGGCCAGCTATGTAGTCGATGACAATCGTGAGAAACAGAATCAGGATATACGCCGGCTGAAACACCATGTAGAAATAACAACTGGCAGCCAGCAGCAACGCCCACCTCAGCTGAAACCTCAGGCTGAAGTACAGGATCGTCACGACGACGAAAAAAAGCAGGAATTGGAGAGAGTTGAATAACATAAACAGGCAAAATCGTAAGCAGCTACTTCAGCCCTCAACTGGTTAAATTGGCTAATTTTAAATAGGTTGCAGTCATGCTTACTTTCAATAATCGCGGTTTGCTGGTCCCCAATTATAATCTTCCCTCAACGGTTGACGAAATGGAGGAAATGTTTGTAAGGGACATTGATTCACACGCTCGAAGAGACTTGTTTGAAAACTACAAAACTTATCTGAACATACTGTCTGAGGTTGTAGGCCACACCCCATTTGTACAGTGGGTCGACGGAAGCTTTACCACCCGAAAACCCGAACCATCGGACATTGACATTGTTAGCTTTATTCCATTTGATGTTGTTGAGAACGTAGAGTCTGCTTTACAACCCCTGAAATATCCGCAATCACTTTCATTCGGAATAGATGCTTATATTGTAAAAGTTTATCCTTCTGACCATCGGTTAGCCGCTTTATACTACGGCGACCGCGCCTACTGGATGGATAAATTTGATAAAACACCTCGTAACCGTAGAGGGGTAATTTATCCGAAAGGCTTTCTTGAACTAACCATCAACAAGTAATCATGAAGAATCCAAGACTATTAAAGATCTACGACCTTGTCAAAGATGTTCAGCAACTGGACGAACTGATTACGTTGCACAAAACACACTCGGCCGATTCGTTCATGCTTTCACAATATCAGGCCCGTAAGGATAAGCTTTTCGCCCAGATTATCCAGCTTTTCGCGGGGCCCGTTTTAGCTTCCTCCTCCAGCTATCTTGTTATACAGCAACTTATTGCCCGTTTTTACAAGGACCCGCTACCTACGCAAACCTCTATCAACGACGAAGACCTGCGCGAGTTGGAGCAGCTTATTACCCCCTAAACTCACTTGTACGTAATCATACTTTCTGGCGCACCTGCCGCTCCATCTTTTATTTCTTCCCGCACCACAAACAAGGGACGGCCTTTTACCTGGAAAAATACGCGCAGTACGTACTCACCAATGATACCAAGCGCCATAAGCTGAATACCGCTGAAAAGGATAATCACGAACAAAAGCGCCGTGAATCCCTGCGGCACCGTGCCAAATACATATTTCTTCACCAGCGTCTGAATCAGGTAAATCAATGCGATACCGATGGCAAAAGCCCCGGTACGGATGATAAACTTGACCGGAAACTCACTAAAGTTGAAGATCCCGTTGTAGGCCAGCCGACGCAGCATCTTGAACGAATACTTGGGTACCCCCGCCACACGCTCGCTCCGTTCGTACTCTACACCAATCTGCTTGAAGCCGATCCAGCTCCGCATACCGCGTAAAAACCGACTTTCTTCGGGCATCTTGTTCATAATGTCGACCACCCGACGGCTCACCATCGAGAAATCGCCACTGTCGAGCGGAATATCAACGTACGAGATATTCTTCAGGATTCGATAGAAGGTCGAGTAGGCAAACCGCTTCAACACCCCCTCCTTGCGTTTCCGCCGAACGGCGTACACCACATCGTAGCCATTCTGAATGTGCGCGTAAAACTCTTCGAGCAATTCGGGCGGGTCCTGCAGATCGCCGTCGATAATGAGCACGGCTTCGGTGCCGCGCGCGGCCGCCATGCCCGCCGTTACGGCTGTCTGATGGCCGAAGTTACGCGCCAGCAACACCCCATGATAGCGGGGGTCCGACAGGGCCGTGAGCCGGATCAGGTCGGCCGTATTGTCGCGGCTTCCATCGTCGACCAGCACCACCTCTACCGGGTAGGGCAGTTTATCCATGAGCGCATTGAGTCGCTCAATCAGCGGCCCAAACGATTCGCGCTCATTGTAGAGAGGAGCCACGATGGAAATTAAAGGGGTCATTCGGTAATAAGTAGGTGTTTATGCATCGATGCGGCCGGGGCAGGTTGCTCGGTTGAGCGTAGCCACAGACAGCCCGGTTTGTACAAAAGTAATCCATTGCGGGCGAACCTTGATTGGTCAACGCCCCTCCTGCGCTATTTCAGGCCAAACAACCGCCCCCGAAACGAGCGGTTCCGCACGGCCCCTTCGGCCGAGAGCGGCACGTCATCAATAGCTCTGTACCCCAGCCAGGCATAATACAGAAAGCCCGCGACCAGGGCCAGTTCGATGCCATACTCCAGGGCGTAGTCGGGACGGCTAAACATATCGAAGCCCTTGTAAAATGGCTGGCCAATACGCCACCACAACGAAGGGTGAATAGCTGCCAGTGCGTTGAAACCAATCAGCAAAAAGGTTGTCAGACGGCTTTTGAAATCGGTCATGGTAAACACCACGGGCAGTACAAACAGATACGCGTAGTTGCTTACGGCGTTTTGTTGCAAGACCGTCATACTCCCAAAAGCCACCAGAAAGATAAGAGGTAACGTATCCACCAGTCGTTTGCCATACGCCCGGATACCGGTCAGCGAAATGATGACGAGTGTGATCAGCATCATCACCCATTTCCAAACGCCCCCATTTTCGGGAATAAGCCCCCCAATAATCGGGTTGAGTACCGACCGCCAGTTGGGCGCTTTCAGGTATTCGCCCTCATCGAGGGGTTGCTCAATGAACAACAAGCCGGTTTTCCAGTACAGAAATGCCAGCACCGGCAGGCCCAGAGCGGCCAGCCCCGCCACCAACGGGGCTTTCTGGTGGTTGGGGGCCATCAGAAACAACGGAATAATCAGAAACACAAACACTGCCTTGGTAGAGAGCAAGCCCAAAGCCAGCAACACGCCCCCCCAGAAAGGACTTTTTTTCTCCTGCCAGACCCACACCGCCACCAGAGCCAGCAGCCAGAGAGCTACGTCCTCCTGCCCGCTGAACACGCACATCACAAACGGTACCGGCAGGCTGAAATAAAATAAGGCTCGGAACAGCCGTTGCCCGTTACTCTCAACACCCCGATAGATACGGAACGTGACGTACACCGCCAGCCACTCAATGAGGGTCATAGCCACGACAATGGTTCGCATGTCGTTCCAGATGTGCAGCGGGATAGAAAGCCAGTACCCGAAAAACGGGCTGTAGGGGCAGTACACATCACGATACACAATCCCAAACTGACGGGCCGTGTTGGCAATGGGATAGTAGTAATATTGAACGTCCGATTGGGGCTGATACCCCAGCACGAAGAACGTCAGCACGATTGGCAATAACCGAAAAACGGTATAAAACAGGGCGATCCAGGGCGTTCGGTGATGCTGTTGCAGATACTCAGTGATCCACAGCCGTTTCCAGAGCAACACCGCCAGCCACAAACACAATCCGACGGAAACAGCTGTTTTTACAAGGACGATAAACATGGAATGGAAGGAGGAAGGAGAAAAGGGAGAACGGAGAAAGGGAACTATACAACCCCCTTTTCTGCGCTTACTCCCTTTCCTACTTCCTCCACTTTTAGTTTGTTATAACTCAGAACGACCAGCCAGATAAGCCCGGCCAGCTCGATTACCTGAATGCCATAATCGAGCAGGTACACCGGATTGCTCAGCATCGATAAACTGGTGTACAGCGCATTATCGGCGTACACAATCATCAGGATTGGCTGTACCACCAGTAAAAAATTAAGTACGGCAAACCGAAGCCAGTGAGTGCGGGTATTGGCCAGCAACACAAACACCAGCGCCATCTCCTGCGTGAAGAGGTAATAACCCGGCGCACTTGGTAGCATCACCATAAACAACCCGAACACGAAACAGAACACGAGCGGAAACGCCCGCCGGTACCCCAACTGCCGGAACTGCCAGGCCACCCAGGAGCCTCCGCCAATGGTACCCAGCAAACCCACCCAGTTGAGGCTCGTGAGCGATACCTGCCCAAACAAACTTCCCAGAATTGGCCGGAGTACGCTGACCAGGTTCGGGGCCATCGGGTACGATGAGTGCTGAATGGGCATCAGAAAAGCCGTTCCCATGAGCGCGTACAGAATCAGAATCGACGGAATACCAACGACGGCCAGCCCCAGCAGATAGTACAACCGATCTTTGATCAGAAAAAACAACGGAATCAGCAGCACAACCAGCATGAACTTGATGGTCAGCATGGCTACACCCCAAATCAGGCCCGTCAGGAAAGCAAATCGGCGATCGCTCAGGCTCGCCGGGAGGGCAAGCGTCAGCAGCCCAAAACCCCACATCCAGACGTCCTCTTCGCTACTGAGCACCATGGCCACAAAGGGCAACGGCAACAGGTAATACAACACGTACCGGAGCAGCGCATCGGGGGTACGGGGCCGTACGTAACGATAGGTGGCATTGGCAATCACAAATTCGAGCAAAGCCATCATGAGCACCAGCACCCGGGCATTGTTCCAGATAAACAGGGGCAAAACCGTGAGGTAGGTAAACAAGGGCGCATGAAACGACAGAAAGTCGCGGTACACCAGCTTGCCTTCCATGGCGGGGACGGCGCGCTCGTAGAAGAATATAACGTCGGAGCGCGGTTCCTGATTGAGAACCAGATAAACAGCCGCGAACGGAACGAGCCGCAACGCCACAAACGCCAGCCAGCGGGTAGTGCGCTCGTGCGCGTCCAACACGGGCATCAGGCGTCGTTGCCCATACCAAACCAGCATAACCACCGCCGAAAGCCCCAGGGCAATGATGGTTTTAACAAGCGAAGTTGTATCTAATGAAATCATAAGTAGAGAACGTTAGCTACTGGACGTTAGACAATAGACTTTCGGTTTTAGTCCAGCGTCTAACGTCCAGTATCCAACGTCAGTATATTACCTCTCGCCGTTCTACAAAGCTTTGGTACTCAATAGCCGGAATGAACTGCGGTTGGGTACGGTAGGTCAACACAATAAAAACCAGAAGTAGCGAGATCAGGAAGGCCTGCATAATCACCACCAGAAACGAAAACACCAGAAAACTGCCCCAGCTGGGTACCCCCGGCTTAGGGCCAAAATCAGTAAAGAACCGCACCACCACCACCAAACCAATGCCCACTACCGAGGCCGCTGCAGCCAGCACACAAAATAAGGCAATACGCACGGCCGTGGTATCCATCAGGACCGACACGGTGCTGAGGCCGTGCAGAATGAGCGATACAAAATTCATTTTCGACTCGCCCGCCAGCCGCTTGCCACGTTCGAGCGGAATGGCCGTGTAGGGTAACCGCGACCGGATAACTCCGCCGGGATAATTATTCCAGATCTCCGACACGTGCGCCAGTTTACGCAGCAGCGGGGCCGGTACCAGGCTGAAATTACCAAACGTAATTACCTTGCCCGTCAGCAGCCGGAACATGCCTTTGTAGAGGGAATAAAACACCCGAAACAGGAGTCGCTCCCGGCGTTTGGCACGGTGCGCAAACACCACATGGCCGGGTTGCTGCTCCGAAGCTGCCACCAGCCGGGCAATGTCTTCGGGTTGGTCTTCACCGTCGGAATCCATCACAATCACCGGGCAGGACACTTTCTCGTCGGCCAGGTACGACAACCCCAGGGCAATGGCCTTCTGATGGCCCACGTTGCGATACAAACGCAGAATAGACAACGACCGCCCAATGCCCGTTGGCAACGTGCGGTAATCCTGCGCCGAACAGTCATCGACCACCAGAAACGAGAGCCGGTCCAGTAAGGGAGCGGGCACCACCGCGCGCATCCGTTCGAGCAACAGGCTTAGTGCCTCCCAATCATTGAAAAGAGGAATAACAACGTAAATGGTATCAGAGGGAGTTACCGTCGAACTGTCCAAAGCAGGTGGTGATTGTACGCAACAAAAATAGGGCTTTATCGGAATAGTCCTAAATGACGCTCAATATGCTTACTCAACGGCGTTCACTCTAACCTATTTATCAGTCAAAGAAACCACCTATTTACCCGAGCAGGCTCACGAAAAATTTAATTCGGATAACGAAATTTTTCAAAACAACCCGCACCCCCACCTGTTCACCTACTAAACCCATAGGCAATAAATAAATGGATAATCAACCGGAAAAGCAGCCCAACACAGAACAGGAGCCAGGGCCATTTGAGCAGACCAACTCAGTGGTGATTCCGGTTCGGGCGGAAGAACTACGGGTGGATAGCCAGCTTGTCGAAACGGGTCGCCTTCGGGTAAGCAAATCGGTCGAGGAAACGGTGCAGTCGGTTGAGTTGCCCGAAATGCATGAAGAAACGGAGGTCTATCGGGTGGCCGTCAATCAGGTTATCGATACAGCTCCCCCGGTACGGCACGAGGGCGATACGCTCATCATACCCGTGCTGCGCGAAGAGGTAACAATTCTTAAACGACTGATTTTGGTCGAAGAAGTTCACATTACCCGCAAGCCCGTGCACACCTATCGGCAGGAGACCGTGTCGCTACGGCAGGAGACGGTCAGCGTCGAACGGGTACCCAGTGCATCACCCCCAACGGACTCATCTGCTGAGTTATAAATGAAGTATCAACGTTAAAAAAACAAAACCATGGCACAGACCGTGATCGGCGTCTTCGATGATGCCTCAGAAGCCCAACAGGCAATGCAGGAATTGATGGAAGCGGGTTTCTCGCGCAACAACATCGACCTTTCAGCGCAAACCAGCTCAGACATGACTGGCAGCAGCTCGTACCAAACTGATAGCTCATACACCCACGAACACCGCGAGGAAAAAGGCGGCATTAGCGGGTTCTTTGCGTCGCTCTTTGGCACCGACGATGACGACGATCGGCGGATGCGCGACAATTACACCACCGTGGGCGACCGTCACTCTATTCTGACCGTACACGCCATGGATGCCGATGAAGCCCAGCGGGCAGCCGATATTATGGACGATGCCGGTGCGATTGATGTCGACGAGCGGGCCGAACAATACCGGAGCGGCACCTATGCTGGTAACCGGGGCTCGTACACAACCGACGAGGGCTACCCGGGTTCAACGCTGGGCACCGGTGTATCGGCCGACCCACTTGCCCCGGCCTACGGTGTCACCTCAGGCATTACCACTTCAGGTACGACCAATTATGCCGATACCAACCTGAATGAGCACGATAATTTGGATCGGGGCCGGATGGATCGGGACGAGTTCAGAAACACCACAAACGACGAGAGCCTCAACATTCCGATTATCGACGAACAGCTGAACGTAGGCAAGCGGACCGTAGAACGGGGCGGTATGCGGCTGCGGAGCCGGATCGTAGAACGGCCCGTAGAAGAGAGCGTCCGCCTGCGCGAAGAGCGGGTCCGGGTTGAGCGCAACCCCGTGAACCGCCCGGCCACCGACGCCGATTTTACGGCTTTCCGCGAGGGCGACGTCGAAATGGTGGAACATGCTGAGGTACCCGTGGTGGGCAAAGAGGCCCGGGTTGTGGAAGAGGTTCGCCTGAATAAAGACGTGACCGAACGCGACGAGACCATCCGCGATACGGTGCGCCATACCGATGTCGACGTGCAAAACCTGTCGGGTACCAACGCCGATATGCACCGCACCGACTCCGACCGCACCATCGACCCCGAACGTGACGTAACGAATCGGGGGTTGTAGGAAAAAGGAGAAAGGGAGGAAAGGAGGAAAGGAGGAAAGGAGGAAAGGGACGCAAGCGTAGTTTCATCTTCTCCTTTCCTCCCTTTCTTCCTTTCCTTCTTCTCTCCTTTTCTCCCTATTTCACAAACTGATTGGCGTAATCGAAGTTGGTGATACGCATCGCTTCGCCGTCCCAAAGCAGTTTTTTGCGACCCGGAAACTGCTTGCCCTCGCGGTACATAAAACTACGGGTAGCCAGATTGCCCATCAGTACGGTTTCGGTGAGCGGCCCGGCCTCCTCGAATGACGACGAGGTGTAAGCGCCGTACCCCTGCTTGCAGGCTTTGACCCATTGCTGCTGATGCCCTTCTACGTTGCCCTCCACCAGCGGCTTTTCGGGGTCAGGGAGCTTTTTGCCGTTAAATTTTTCTTCGGGAAACAGGCGCGGATTATTGCCAAACAGGCCCGCCGTGAGCATCCCTTTGGAGCCGTAGAAAATCATGCCCCCGTCCTGACTGGCAAACATTACTTCGTAGGGTATGCCGTCGGGCAAGGCCGGCCGGATGCCTCCATCATACCACGAAAACTTAATCTCCTTCACCTTGGGGTCGGCCGATGGAAATGTGAGGTGAATAGCCGCCGAAGGTGGGCACACATCGTCGAAAAAGGCCTCCTGAAAAAAATCGGCGTACACCGAACCCACGCTACACTCGACCGAAGTGGGGTATTTGAGTTTCAGAGCGCGGAAGGGTACATCCATAAAATGGCAACCCATATCGCCGAGCGCCCCGGTTCCAAAATCCCAGTAGCCCCGCCACCGGAACGGCATGTAAGCCTCGTGATACTCGCGGAACGGAGCCACCCCCAGCCACAGTTTCCAGTCGACCTCAGGCGGTACGGGCTGGCTTTCGCCCCGGTCTTTGGGCGACTTCACCCCCTGCGGCCAAACGGGGCGGTTGGTCCAGCACTCCACTTTGTGTACGCGCCCGATGAGACCTTTCTGAATGTACGTCTCAATGTGCCGGGTGGCATCGCCACTGCTACCCTGATTGCCCATTTGGGTCACCACTTTGTATTTGCGGGCGGCTTCGGTGAGCATCCGGGCCTCGTGAATGTTGTGCGTGAGGGGTTTTTCTACGTACACGTGCTTACCCAATTGCATAGCCGCCATAGCGATGGGTGCGTGCATGTGGTCGGGCGTGCTGATAATGACCGCGTCGAAGGTTTTCCCGGCCTGATCGAACAGGTGCCGGTAATCCTTAAAGTATGGTGCCTGCGGAAACTTGGCCCGGTACTTTTTAGACTGCCGGTCGTCCACATCGCAAAGGGCCACCACATTGTCGGTGCCCCCATTGTAGGCCTGCTGAATATTGTAGTCAGCTTTGCCGCCACAGCCCACAGCGGCAATATTCAGTTTATCGGAGGGGGCCACAAAGCCCCGCCCCAGCACGTGCCGGGGTACAATATAAAAACCAGCGGCCGCCACGGCGCTGGTTTTGAGAAAGTTGCGACGCTTCATACAATGAGTGATTGAGCGAATGAGTGATTGGGTGAATGAAACCCGAAAACGGCGTTTCCTCGATATGCTTACATAAAAGAGGGCAGAGTCTCCTTTCTCCCTTCACTCAATCACTCATTCGCCCAATCGCTCATTCACCTTATCCCATAATCTGCCCCATTTTCATGGCCAGACCCATATCGCCTTTTACTTTCAGCTTACCGGTCATGAAGGCCATCATGGGGTTCATATCGCCGGAACCCATCTTTACGAGGTCAGACACACTGACCGAGATAGTCGTATCGGCGGGCTGATCGTCGTTAGTTACGACGGCGGGCGACTGACGGGCGTCGATAAAAATAGGGCCCTGATCGGTATCAATTTTCACGGTAGCGTCGAGGCCGTCGGCATGGGCGGCTTTCAGTCGGATCTGCTCAGTAAGTTCCTGTAAAGTCATTGGTAATTGGTTTTTCGTTTGTTTTGCTCTTTGAAACGTAATGGCTACCCTGCCGGGGAGGCCGCCTGTTGGCGTACTACGTTTTGTCAAAACTATACCGGATTTATACGAATTCAAAAAACGATGACTTCATCTGATTCTGCGACCCCGTCGGCCCGCCCCAAACGCTCCGACTTTCTGACCCTGCTGTGCATCCTGACGTTTATGAGCTGCGGAATCGGCCTTATCGATAGTGCCACATCATACACCCGAACAGCCGACGTGGCCCGCACCCAGCGCATCGACCGCCCGCGCGAGGTGGACCCCACCAAACCCCCTGAGTATTTCGAAGACCGCTCTAATAGCGATGATCCCATCCCCGGCGACCCCGAAGAAATTCGGCCGTTGGCCGCTTCGAGCTTTGTCTACAACCTCATCACGCTGGTGGGTGCCTTGCTAATGTTCTTCGGGCGTCGGCTGGGTTTTTTCGTGTATGTAACGGGCGTATTGGTGGGTATCATTGCGCCCATTGCCTTACTTGGTTTCAGCGCATTGCACACTTCATTTGGCGTGTTTTTCAGCCTCATTTTTGTGGGCTTGTACGCGTATAGCTGGAAGGAGTTGCGATAGAATAGCACGCGAATGACGCCAATTAGCCCGATTTTCGCCGATTTACATACTTTTCACTGCCTGACTGGAGTTTTTCCAGAGCAGTGATTTCGCGGATCGAATACGGTTGCGTGCGGTTACAGCGGCTTGTCCAGAAGGTATCCAATGTAAAAGGCCGAGACAGACGCGCCTGAATCTGGCTACTTCCATCGAAATTATCTCTGATCGCATAGATGATATAATTCGCACTTACACTGGCAAAGTTGTAGCCGCAGGCAGCTATCCTAACAGGCGTAAACACCGTGATAACATCTCCCTTGTGAGCACCTTTAAAACCATGTAGTACTTCGATGATTACTGCGCGGGTTGAGCCCCAAATATGAGGGTGAGCAGGCAAACGGGCAACGGTCTTGAGTAGCCAAGCCCCCTCCAGTAGATTGACTGTTTGCGTGTCAGCCCAGGGCAGAAACCTCATTATCTTTATTCGTCCGTAAACCACTAAATCAGCTGCCTGGTACTCTGCCTGAACGCTACGCAATGGATCGCAGCTACAGCCGTAACCTGAGTATGGTTTACAGAGCCAGAGTCCCAGTAAAAGGCCAAAGAAAATAGGAGGTTGCCGGAAGCAAATCATAGCTGTTTACTTCCGGGATGCCACCAGCCGCACAATTCCATACAACAGTAAGCCCGTGGGACCAAGCATGAAACAGAATAGCAGACAGGGAACCAGCAAACCGTGGTGAATCTGGCGTTGCTGCCCGTCGCGGAGTACCCAGCTACCGGCTACCAGATCGAAGGCGAGGTAATGAACCCAACCCGCCAGGGCCGGGCCTTTGTCGCCCGAACCCAACAGCGACATAACACCCTGCAACGTGCTGAAAGCCATAAAGTCAAGCGGTTTCGAGCCGGTGAAGAGGTAGGCCAGGTACATCACGGCCAGAACCATCGGGATTACGAGCGTTGTCACAAGCCATTGGGTCACCCGCCAGCGCGGGGCTACGGCCATCAGCAACCATTGCGGAAACACCAGCGCGTTGGCCAGCGTGAAAGCGGTTTCGGGAGTCATATCAGGTTTGGTTGTGCAGGATTGAATCCGAAGGTACAAGATTAGGCGGATTATAATGTAACACGTTGGCCGTGCAATGGCAAGCGAGGTCAGGTCTCTAACCGGCCCAAAACAAAAAGGGTCAACAATGGCTTCATTGAAGGGTTTGCCGAGTTATTCGGCCCTGCCCGACCCTGTGGAGACACGCCCGACGATAAACATCCTGTGGTTCAAACGCGACCTGCGCCTGCGCGACCATGCCCCCTTGCAGGCCGCTATCGACGCCTGCGCGGCCGGTGTCCCGCTGTTGTTGCTCTATTGTTTTGAACCCTCGGTAGTGGCTGATCCGAATTACGACGGACGCCATTGGCGTTTTGTGCACGAGTGCCTTACCGACCTCAACCGCCAACTCGCCGACCTGCAACTGGCGTCCCCGGCGGCATTGACCATCCAGCCGCCGAAGCCTGTAGAATGGTTGCCGTTTGTGTTTGACGAGGAAGCACCCCTACCGCCAACAGCGGCCGAACGCCCGGCACCCGGCCCGCAACAGCTCTGGGTGTTTCACCGGGAAGTGCTCGACGTACTTACCGAGTTAAATAGCCAATACACCATTCAGAACTTGTTTTCACACGAAGAAACGGGCCTGCGCATCACCTTTGAGCGCGACAAAGCCGTGGCCCGTTTCTGCCACGAGCAGGGCATACAATGGCAGGAGTTTCAGAGCAATGGCGTGATTCGGCGACTCACCAACCGTACCGACTGGACGGCCCGCTGGTATCAGACTGTTCGGGCTCCGCAACAACACCCCGACCTACCTCACTGGCTACCCGCCCACCTCGACCCCACCTGGTACGAGCAGCAAAAAGGGGGCCCCTTACCCGATGCGTGGCAACAGCCCAATGGACGTTTTCAGCCGGGCGGGGAGTACAATGCCCACCGGTATCTCCACTCCTTTCTCACCGACCGGATAGCCCTCTACGCGCAGAGCATCTCAAAACCGCTCGAAAGTCGGCGGGGATGCAGCCGCCTGTCGCCCTACCTCGCATGGGGTTGCCTGAGCATTCGGCAGGTATTTGGGGCGCAACAGGCCGCCAAAGGAACCAGCAGGCATAAGCGGCAATTAGCCGCCTTTGCGTCGCGGTTGCGGTGGCATTGTCACTTCATCCAGAAGTTTGAGAGCGAAGACCGAATTGAGTTCGAAAATGTGAATCGGGCGTTCGACGGCCTCGCCAAACACACCAATCCTGAGCAGTACCAGGCCTGGGCCGAGGGGTGCACCGGGTACCCGTTGGTAGACGCCTGTATGCGCTGCCTGAACCAAACCGGGTACATTAACTTTCGGATGCGGGCCATGCTCACGTCATTTCTGACCCACCATCTGTTTCAACACTGGAAAGAGGGGGCCCTGCATCTGGCACGGCTCTACACCGATTTTGAGCCCGGTATTCACTACGCGCAGATTCAGATGCAGGCCGGCATGACCGGTACCAACACCGTGCGCGTGTACAACCCCGTGAAGCAATCGCAGGAGCATGACCCCGAGGGTGTTTTTATCCGACAGTGGGTGCCCGAGCTCACCCATTGCCCCAACGCCTACATCCATCAACCCTGGACCATGCCCCCACTTGAGCAGGCACTTTATCGGTTTCAGGTTGGGGTCGATTACCCGGCTCCGGTTGTCGACATTGCTGTCACCGGGCGCGCGGCCCAAACCGAGCTCCACCGGCCTCGCAAAACAGCCATTGGTCAAGCCGAAAAACAGCGCATCCTGACTCGACACGCTATTCCGAAAGAATCGCCCAGCCGATAAAACAGACAAAGAACCCCAATTATTTACTCAGGTTCTTCGTACACAATTACACCGAAAAGCATACTCAAAACTTACTTAAACACAAGCTCAAATACAGCAAGTACAATATTTCATACAAGGCGGCCAGAGACCCGGTAAAAGCTCAGTTATAAACCGATTAATCCGCCCAAATACATATGAAGGTTTAGAAATAAATAGACACCTTTACGCATAATAAAAACATAGTACGTTTGCTTTCATCGGCGTCCAATTGCCAGTAATTAGATGCTGATAGTACACCCGGCCCGCCGGGTACCACCCACCATGAGCCGTTACAGTATGCCGTCATTTTACCGGTTTCTATTTCTTCTATTCAGTACCCTGACCATTCAGGCACAATCCATTACCCTGAGCACCCCACAAGCGCGGGTTGTTTATCAGCGTGCCCTGAACAATGAAGCCCGCGTACCCGTAACGGGCATCGCTCCCACCGGCACCACCCGCATTGAGGCCCGTCTTTTGCCGTTGACTGAGGGGCTGGGAACATCCACCAACTGGCAATCTCTCTCGTTCATTAATGGTACAACCGCGTTTCGGGGGCATGTGCGGGCACAGGGAGGGTGGTATCAGCTTCAGGTACGTGCCAAAGCCGGTTTTGCGGTGCTGGCCCAAACCACGCTGAACCGGGTTGGTGTGGGCGAAGTCTTCGTGGTAGCGGGCCAATCCAACGCATTGGGTGTGTTTGAAGAATCCGTTGATGCCACCGACGACCGGGTTTCCTGCATCGACTCTCGGCAAGACGACCCCGCCGAGCAATGCCTTCTGCTACCGTTTAGCCGGGCCGGTGCCAAAACGAACGTTGGCCCGGCCAACCCTCCGTACATCTGGACTATTCTGGGCGATAGCCTGACCCGACGGCTCAACGTGCCGGTCTTGTTTCTGGGTGCGGCTCAGGGGGGCACCTCCAGCTCCGAGTGGGCCCAAACCGCAAGTGGCGTGGGCCCGGCGTACCTGTCGCCCTACCGCCGGTTGGGAGTTGCGTTACGGCACTACGCAGCCCGGACGGGGTTACGAGCCGTTCTCTGGCATCAGGGCGAAAGCGACAATCTGGGCGGCACCTCGGTACAAACGTATGTAAACAACCTGCTCACGGTGATTCAGAAAACCCGTCAGCAAACCGGCTTTGCGCAACTGCCCTGGCTCATGTCGCGCGCCAGCTACATCAGCGGCACCACCAGCAATGCCATTATCCAGGCACAAAACAACCTCATTACCAGCACACAAAACATCTGGCCCGGCCCCGAAACCGACCTCTACACGAGTGACTCTCTGCGACTCGACGGCCTGCATTTTGGGGGAAACAAGGGGTTAAGCCTACTGGCCACCCTTTGGAACGAACGGCTCTCCGGTCAATTTTTCAACTCGGCAACACCGTTCATGCCCGACTCGGTGGCCATGCTTACCACCGGCTATATTTTGCCACTCAGCCGCCGTCCGGGCGATACCCTTTCGGTGCCCTTCGTACAAACAGCTCCGTTATTGCCCGGCAACTTGTTCCGGCTTCAACTGGCCCGCGCAACCGACGAGGTAATTGTGGCTCAATCAGAGCTCGTTACTGACCAAGATCCGATTCGTTGGATTATACCCAATCGAATTGGGCCGGGCGTGTATCGGGTGCGGGTGCAAACCACCTCGCCTGTTCTGAATAGCAGCTGGAGCGAACCTTTTCAGATCGACCCGGTAGCGGCACCAGCCATAAACCCGGCCCCTTCGACCCCGTTCGTGACTGGCGGGCAGCCCGACCCCGCCATCGTGCGGATCGGGTATCGGTACGATGCGCCAACGCACGGATTCGAAGCGTTGGTGTGGGCGTCGGAGCCGGTCGAGATACGGATGCAACGGCTCGATGGCGGCTTGTTTACCGATACGAACTGGACCCTAGCGAGCCCAACAGCCAACTTCCCCAGCTTTAACCAGTTCCGAAACTACCCGCCGGTGGCCTTGGGTGTGGGCGGTATTGAGTGGGGCCGGTACCGGCTGTCGGTACGGCGGCAGGGCGACACCGGCACGGGGGTGTGGGTTGAAGGGACTTTTCTGGACAAACGGCATACGGTGTACATCGCCAACGAAACGGCACCAACGCCCAAATCCCTCCCCGACCAGGCCGATCTGGCTTTGCAGATGCACGTCGATAAGCGGGTTGTGCCCGTGGGTGGGTACCTCACCTACACGATTCAGGTCACCAACAACGGCCCCGACGATGCCACCCATATTGGCCTGACCGACCGACTGCCCGATGCCCTCCAATTCGGTACCAGTACTGGGGTGAGCGCGTTGAGTGGTGTACTATCCACCACATTGGCCGGACTGGAACCGGGGGCTACCCAATCGCTCACGTTCAGCGCGGTTGTTAGGGCACCGGGCGTATTCGACAATCGGGCCGAAATTACGGCCCTCGACCAAACCGACCCGAACAGTTTGCCCGGCTCCGGCACCGACGATGGCGAGAACGACATGGCCGGTACCGACGTCCGCACCCTTGATGGGGTGCTTACCCGCCGGGTGTCGCCCAACCCCAACGGGCGTGTGCTACCGCCCGTACTTTCGAACCAACCCCTCCCCGACTCGACCCACACCGACCTCAGTCTCACCACCGAGCTAAGCCGACGTGTTGCCCAACCCGGCGACACGCTTCAGCTACAGATTCGGGTGACCAACGCGGGCGGGCTTTCGGCATCAGCGGTTTCGGTGCAAACTACCCTCCCGGCAGGCTGGCAACTGCTGCCAACCGCCGGTCAGAGCCAAACGGGCGGGGTGGTTATGGTGCCAATCGGCTTAATCGATGCGGACCAAACTGGCACACAGGTGCTTATCTTACGCGTTGGAGCGGTCAGAGGACCGTTTCAGCTCCGATGCGAAATAAGTACGGCCACCGGCACCGACCTCGACTCTACGCCCGGCAATGGTAACCTGAACCGGGGCGAAGACGACGAGGCCGTGGCAGATGGCCGTATTCGGTAAGGACTTTACCGTTCGAGCTTAAAATTGGGATCAACGGCGGGGCGTTTGGGATTGTTGGCCACGGCCCAGCCCGTTCGGTACATCCAGCGGGTTACGTTGGTTAGCTTCCGAATATCGATTCGGTCGGGCTCGTCGTTGGCCGTGTGGTAATCCGGGTGCAACAGAGTAGTAAAGCAAATGGCCGGAATTCCCGCCCGCGCATACGGCAGGTGGTCACTGCGGAAATACCAGCCTTCGGGGTGGTCGGGCCGGTCCCAGAGCGTATCGAGCTTGAAATTGGCCGTAGCCCGGTTGGCCGCCAAAGCAATATTGACCAAATCGGGTGAGTTGCGGTGGGGCACCTGAGAGCCCAGCAGCGCGGCACTGTCGGGGGCATTCCGGCCAATCATCTCACCGTTCAGGCAAGCTATAATACTGTTTTTAGGCACCGTTGGGTTATCTACAAAATACCGCGAGCCCAGCAGACCCCGCTCCTCGGCCCCGTGAAACACAATCAGCGCCGACCGCTTACCGGGCTTCTTCACAAACGCCCGGCCAATAGCCATGGCAGCCGCGCAGCCCGTCGCGTTGTCGTCGGCCCCGTTGTAAATGGAGTCGCCCTCGATAAACGGACGCCGGAGCCCGTCGTGGTCCTGATGGGTACTGAACAGCACGTACTCGTTTTTGAGCACGGGATCGGTGCCCGGCACTTTGGCCACAATATTGACCGACGGATAGCTGAAGCTCTCGACGTTGACGATGTTGGTAAACTGCGCGTCGGGTTGCTGCACCCAGGGCAGGGCCTTAGCCGGTAGCCAGATGGTGGGTGCCTGGCTGAACACCCGGGTGTTTGGGCCACCGGGCAGGTCGTACCGGCCGGCATCGTAGGCTCCACTCCACCGCTCAAAAATGGCTTGCGCGGGCGCATCCGACACAAATAAAACAGCCACCGCCCCGGCCTTTACCAGAGCCGCCGACCGCTGCTGCATGCTCGAAAACAAGAACCGCCGGTAGCTCATATCGCCCGGCGGATTGCCCGAAAACAGAATCGCAACGGCCTTGCCCTTCACGTCGACCTTTGCCAGATCGTCGGGTGTGCCGGTACCTACGTACACCAGCGGAGCCACCACTGAGGCAATGGCCGGTGCCAGCGCAATGGCATCCTCGCCGTATTCGAGGGTACGGTTGCCGATGGTCAGGCGGCTGGTTTCAGAAATACGGGTGCGCTGAAGGTGAAAAAACTGAAAGTACGTACCGTCGTCGCCGGCCGGTTGCAGGCCCATAGCCCGGAGCTGTTCGGCAATCCACATAGACGCCCGCAGCTCGTCGAGGGTACCGGCCCGGCGTCCCCGGAAATGATCACCCGAGAGGGCAAACAGGTCGCGCTTAATATCGGCCTCTTTAATGGCGCCCACATTGTCGGGGCTGTTGGGCAAGGGCTGGGCCGTACCGGTGAGCATACAGCCCAGCCACAAAGCCACCAAAATGTTAGAAATGCGTTGTGCTATCATCCGTTGTCCAACCGCATCTATTGGACTCATTAACTCAGGCGGTTGGTTCGCCTAAATTAGCATCTGCCCTTATCCGTTGGTCTGCGGATTGGCGATTTTCCCCGTAAATAGCACCGTACCCGACGTTTTTTCGTGGATGACAAACACAAACGGCCGGTCGCAATGGTACGAGGCCGGCATCGACGTGACCACAATTCCGATGGAGGTGACGGCGGCTGCTTCGGTGCCTTTTTCATCGACGGCGATAAAGGTATTCTGCTTCACGAAATCGGTTTTGAGTCCGCCCTCGCGCCGGATGCCGGAGAGGTCAGCCGCGTTGGAGAATGCGGTTGGCATACCCATTTTAGACAGAATGTTGTTCAACTGAATTTCGTAGTTCAGCGTAAACCGGGGCATCCCGATGTCGATAGTCCCCTCCGTCATGTCTTTCTGGAGAGCAGTCCACGCGGCACCGTTCAGGCTATTGATGAGCGCATCGGCCGATGAGTTTTCGGCGGGCAGCAGCACCGTCATGGCAAAGTTGCCGTTGGCGTAGGGCAGCTCAAACGCGGTGTACGTAGGCCGGAACACCCGACGCAGGCCGGTGTTGAGCCGCATCATGTTCACATTTTTGGTCGCCCCCGACGCCAGCCGGAACGGCATTTCCACGGTTTGCTCGGTTTTGAACTCGGTTTTCCAGTCGCCCTTGAAATACAGGGCATTGAGCAGAAACATAACGTGGTCGGGCTTCACCTCCTCAATCACCTTCTGAATTTTACCGTTCGTTTGGTTGCTCGCCCAGGTGTTGATGCGGTCTTTGGCCGTAGGGCTGGCAAAATCGAGAGCCGTTACTTCGGCCTTAAAGCTTTTCCGCAGCACATCCTCAAACGACGTTTCGACGGCAAACCCCTGCCGGTACCAGACCGAGTTGGCCAGCGTTAGTTTCACCTTGGGATCAACGCCGGGCAGGTTTTCGAGCAGATTGGTGTAGGTCTGATTCGCTTCGGCCAGCGTTTGGGCATCGAGCTTGAGCGTTTTCTGGATTTCGGTCGCGGTTTGGCCCTTGGCTCCGTTGAGCAACATACCCAGCGCCATGTGCAGGCTCAGGGGCGACACAAACGAGTTGGTCTCTCTACCATCCTGCGCACTAACCTGCTTGAGCAGATCAAAGGCAAAATCGGTGGTTTGGGCGGCAAACGGAGCCGACACCCGCAACGAGCCGGCCGTGCTGCCGGGGTCGGGCGTTTGGGGCGACGAGGTGCAGCCCACTACCAGAGCGAGCGTAGTAGCCACGGTAGTGAGCAAATGCGTACCTATGCGTGCTTTTTTCATTGTTTTGCTGTTTAGGTAAACCGGGAATCGTGGACCACCGACCTCCTCTTTTCACCTCGAAAGCGAAAGATTCGTATCGGCATGGATAGCCTTAAGACCCTTTTTGCTTTAAAAGGGTTGGGACACACTTCGGTTTTTTCTGAGAACGGCCAAGCCCACCGATTTGGCAAAACGAGTTTGTCCTTTTTATTTCACGAACTTCATAAACCACAGGATTGATGAAATTATCATTATTGGCCCTCTTAAACGGCTTTTTGCTGTTTTCGATGTCGCTTGCTGCCCAACAGCTGCCGATCTCGATTATTCCGCAGCCCGTATCGGTACAGGCCGGGGCAGGTACGTTTCGGCTCACCAATACCACCAGCATTCATTTCGGGCAGTTACCGGCGCAGTACGCGGCCGATATGCTCGCCCAAAAACTGAACACGCCCACGGGGTTCAAACTCCGGGCTGTACCCGGCGACCGGGGCGGCATTCAGCTGAAAATTAACGCCACGCCCGACCAAAAGCTCGGCCCGGAAGGTTACACCCTACAGGTAACGCCTAAGCAGGTGGTGATTGCGGCCAACCAGCCCGCCGGTCTTTTTTACGGGGTTCAGTCGTTTTTGCAACTGCTTCCGAAAGAAATCAACGGCAGCAAAGTGGCCAACGTAGCCTGGACTGCCCCGGCCGTGAACATCACCGACTATCCGCGCTTTCCGTGGCGGGGCATCATGCTCGATGTGAGCCGCCATTTCTTCACCAAAGAGGAGGTAAAACGCTACATCGACCAGCTGGCGGCTCTGAAATACAACACGTTTCACTGGCACCTAACCGACGATAACGGCTGGCGAATCGAGATCAAGTCGTTGCCCAAACTCACCGAGGTGGGTGCGTGGCGGGTAGCCCGGTCGGGTAAATTTGGGCAGCGCGAAGCCCCCAAACCCAACGAACCAACCACGTACGGCGGTTTTTACACCCACGACGATATCCGGGAGGTAGTGCGCTATGCCGCCGACCGCCATGTGACCATCGTACCCGAAGTTGACGTGCCCGGCCACAGCATGGCCGCGTTGGCCGCCTACCCCGAACTGAGCTGCACCAAAGCGGCCGTTAGCGTAAACCCCGGCACGGCTTTCTCGGAGTGGTACGGCAACGGTACGTTTAAGATGCTCGTAGAAAATACCCTCAACCCGTCAGACGAGAAGGTGTATGAGTTTCTGGACAAGGTATTTACCGAGGTAGCTACGCTGTTTCCGAACCCGTACATCCACGTCGGGGGCGATGAGTGCTACAAGGGTTTCTGGGCGGCTGACCCCGGCTGTCAGGCGTTGATGAAGAAGCTTAATATCCGGCACGTCGAAGATTTGCAGGGCTACTTTATGGAGCGGGTGGCCAAAATTGTGCAGTCGAAAGGCAAGAAGATGATTGGCTGGGATGAGATTCTGGAAGGGGGCGTTCCGTCTGATGCGGCCGTCATGAGCTGGCGGGGCATCAAAGGCGGTATCGAAGCGGCTCAGGCCGGGCACAACGTAGTAATGACCCCGACTACCTTCGCCTACCTCGACTACACCCAGGGCGACCCCACCATCGACCCGCCCATTTATGCATCGTTGCGGGCACAGAAAAGCTACAGCTACGACCCCGTGCCGCCGGGCGTTGATCCCAAGCGGATTCTGGGCGGGCAGGGCAACCTCTGGACCGAGCAAATCCCGACGGTTCGGCACATGGAATACATGACCTTCCCGCGGGCGTGGGCCTTGTCGGAGGTGTTCTGGTCGCCGGTAGAAGCCAAAAACTGGCCGAATTTTGTACAACGGATGGAAACCCATTTCGGGCGCGCCGATGCCGCTAACATCAACTACGCCAAAGCGATTTATGACCCCATCATTCGCGCGGTTCAGAAAGACGGTAAACTGATGCTCGAACTGGAAGGCGAAATTCCGGGCCTCGATATTCACTATACCTTCGACGATACGATGCCCGATGCTCAGTCGGCTAAGTACACACAACCCGTTGCCGTACCCGATGGCCCCATCACGTTGCGCGTAATTACCTACCGCAACGGACAACCAGTGGGCCACCTCATCACACTCACCCGCGACGCCCTGCTGCGCCGTCGGTAAGAATAGGGTTCATCGTTTTTGGTTTATGGTTATTCATACGCAACCAGGAACCATAGACCAGAAACGATAAACTATAAACCATAAACTGTAAACTCCCCCCTATGTCTCCCGAACAGAATTTTCAGGCCCTCAACCTTCAGTTACCCCCAGCCCCGGCCCCCAAAGGCGTTTACAAGCCCTCGCTGATTGTGGGCAACATGATTTACGTATCGGGCCACGGCCCGTACAAACCCGACGATACGCTGATGGTGGGCCGTGTCGGCTCCGAAGTGGATATGGAAGCTGGCATTGCGGCCGCTCAGCAAACCGGTCTGGCGATTCTGGCTACGCTCAAGGCGGCTTTGGGCAGCCTCGACCGCGTGAAGCGCGTAGTGAAAGTGCTGGGCATGGTCAACGCCGTTGAAACGTTTGGTGAGCACCCCAAGGTAATCAATGGTTGCAGCGAGCTGTTTGCCAAGATTTGGGGCGAAGAAAACGGCGTGGGCGTGCGTAGTGCCGTCGGAATGGGCTCGTTGCCGGGCAACATCTCCGTCGAAATCGAAGCCATGTTTGAGCTGGCCGACTGATAGCCGTTTTGGGTTTAGCGTTTTTGGTAGGATCAACCAGCAACGCTAAACTCTTTTTGCGCGCTCCCGCGTTGTAGCCAATACATACGTTTTAGACCCCATTTGAATGACTCAACTCCGCGAACTTTCTTTTATCCTCGAAAAAATGGCCCCACCGGCCTATCAGGAATCATACGACAACTCGGGCCTGATTGTGGGCGATCCCAACACCGAAGTAACCGGGGTGCTGGTTTCGCTCGACGCTACCGAAGCCGTTATCGACGAGGCCATTGCCAAAGGCTGCAATGTGGTGGTAGCCCACCACCCTATTGTATTCAAGGGCCTCAAAAAACTCACCGGCCGCACCTACGTGGAGCGCACTGTGATTAAGGCCATCAAAAACGATGTAGCCCTCTACGCCATTCATACCAACCTCGACAATGTGGTGGGCGGGGTCAACTTCATGATTGCCGAAAAACTGGGCCTTCAGAACGTCCGGATTCTGGCCCCCAAGAGTGGGGTACTGACCAAATTGGTCGTTTTTGTCCCGGTCGACCATTCGCAAACCCTGCTCAATGCTCTGCACGATGCCGGAGCCGGGCAAATTGGTCTCTACGACCGCTGCTCGTTCCGAACCGAAGGCACCGGTACCTTCCGACCACTCGACGGAGCTAACCCCGCCATCGGGGCCGTGGGCGACGATGAAGCCGTGGCCGAACATCGGGTGGAAGTGGTGTTTCCGAGCTACCTCGAATCGGCCGTGGTGGCGGCCATGAAACAAGCCCATCCGTACGAAGAAGTCGCCTACGATTTGTACGCGCTGAACAACCAGAATCAGACCGTGGGTTCGGGGGCCGTGGGCGACCTGCCCGCACCCATGTACGGCCGCGAATGGCTGCATTACCTGAAACATCAGATGGGCCTATCGGTAATCCGACACACGGCCCTGCTCGACCGACCGGTGCGCCGGGTAGCCGTTTGCGGAGGGGCCGGTGGCTTCCTGCTCAACGATGCCCTACGAGCCGGGGCCGAGGTCTTTGTAACAGCTGATTATAAGTACCACGAGTTTTTCGATGCCGACAACCGGGTTACCATCTGCGATATAGGCCATTACGAGAGCGAAGTGTTCACGAAAGACCTGATTGGACAGCATTTGGAAAAAAATTTCTCTACCTTTGCGGTAATTTTATCGGAAACAGTCACCAATCCGGTCAACTACTTTTTTCAATGAGTGATTTAGCGAATGAGTGAATGAGCGAATGACCCTGCGGGGATACTATTCGCTCATTCACTCATTCACTCATTCGCTAATTAATATAGCAACATGGAACTAACGATTGCGCAAAAGCTCGATGCTCTCCTCAAATTGCAATCTATTGACTCTCAACTCGATGAATTGGTAAAGATTCGGGGTAGCCTCCCCGAAGAAGTACGCGACCTGGAAGACGAGATCATCGGTTTTGAAACCCGCATCAGTAAGTTTCAGGACGAAGTCAAAACGCAGGACGACGAAATCGACCGCAACAAAACCGCTAAGAAAGACGCGGAGAAGCTGATTACCCGGTACAAGGAGCAGCAGATGAATGTGCGGAACAACCGCGAATACGACGCTATTTCGAAGGAAATTGAGCTCCAATCGCTCGAAATTGAACTGGCTGACAAACGCATCAACGAAGCTTCATTCCGCATTCGGACGAAGGAAGAGGAAATCAAGGCTACGCAGGCTGCCCTGAATGAGCGGAAAGAAGACCTGAAAGTAAAGAAGCAGGAACTGGATCAGATTCTGGCCGAAAGTCAGGAGGAAGAAAAGACCCTCAAAGTTGAGCGCGACGAGCAGGCTCTGACCATTGAAGAGCGTTTGCTGAAATCGTACGACCGGATTCGGGGTAACGCCCTCAACGGACTGGCGGTAGTGCCCGTTCGGCGGGGTGCTTGCGGGGGTTGCTACAACGTAGTGCCACCCCAGCGTCAGGCCGACATCAAAGACCGGAAGAAAATCATCGTGTGCGAACACTGCGGCCGTATTCTGGCCGATGTTGAAGGTGCCCCTGAGCCGGTAACACCCGGCCGTCGGTAGACTACAACGAACAGTGAGCAACGAGCAGTTGACAGGCAATTGGTTGAGAAGAACGTTTCTTCGGGCCATCGGCTGTCAGCTGCTCATTTTTTTTGCAGCATTTGCCTTGTTTTCTGGCCAGAGTGCGGCCGTTCCACCCGTTGCGGTTTACGCAAAAAACACCGGCCCAACGGTGTATGCTACCTGGACACCCGGCCTCCAGCGAGCCTATTCCGACCTGATTAAACTGCGTGTTACCGATGCCCGCGCCCAAATTGCCCGCGAAAACCCTAACAATGGCCTGACGATCTGGCTGGCTAACTACGCGGAGATGATTACCCTGCTCGTGTCGGACGATGAGTCGGGGTATGACCGCAAAAGCGATCTGCTGCAAACCCGGCTCGAACGGCTGGAGGCTCTCCCGGCCGAATCGCCCTGGGCGCGTATGTTACAGGCCGAAGTGCGACTACACGACGCGTTTGTGAAGCTGAAGTTTGGCCGCGAGGTGAGCGCCTGCTGGGATATTATCAAGGCGTACAAGCTGCTGGATGAGAACGCCCGGCTCCACCCCACGTTTTTACCCCAACTGAAAGCCCTTGGGGTGCTACACATCCTGATCGGGTCGGTGCCCGAAAACTACACCTGGGTAACCCGCCTGATTGGTCTGCGGGGTAATGTGCAACAAGGGTTGGCCGAACTGGAACGGGCCCGGCAAGACCCGGTGTTCCGAACCGAGGTCGAGATGGTGACGCTCCTGATCCGGTCGTACATTCTGCGCTTTACCGATGCCGACACCAAACAACTGACTATCCTTGTCGGGCAAAACCCCGACAACCTGCTGCTGCACTTTTTTGGGGCCACCATACAGATGAAAAACGGGCAAAGCGACAAGGCACTGCTGTTTCTGGAGAGTCGCCCAACGGGTAGCGCGTACCTGCCCATGCCCATCATCGAGAATATTCTGGGGGATATTTATCTGCAAAAAGGCGACGAAAGCGCGTCAATCCGGCATTACGAACAGTTTTTGCGCCAGTACCGGGGCCAGAATTTCCTGAAAGACACGTACTACAAACTGTTTCTGAGTCATTGGCTAAGCGGCAACCCGGCCGTGGCCCTCCCCTACCTCCAGAAAGTCAGAACGGTGGGCCGTACAGTGACCGAATCGGACAAGGCCGCTCAGAAGTTTGCTGAAACGCAGGGCAACCGGGGACTCACCCCCGCGCAAACCGTACTGATGCAGGCCCGGCTCGCTACCGATGGCGGCTTCACCGACCGCGCCCTTGCGGTATTGGCTCCGTACACCGAAATCCGCTTTTCGACCCTCGCCGACCGGGCCGAATACCAGTACCGGCTGGGCCGTATTTACCAGCGCCGAAACACGCCGGAACTGTCGTTGGCTCCGTTTCGGCGGGCCATTACCCTCACCGACAGCGCTGGGGCGGGGCTATCATTTGGGGCCACAGCCGCTCTGCAACTAGGCTATATCCACCAACAAAAAGGCCAGCGAACACTGGCCCGACAATTCTTCGAAAAAGCACTGAGCTACAAAAAACACGAATACAAAAACAGCATCGACAACAAAGCAAAGGCCGCTTTGAACCAGATGTAGCCGTAAATACAATATATATTGGTCGATTACTTTTTAAGGCTTTATTTACGGTTTGCAACAAATTAGATACTCACCATACACGCCGATGTTTTACCGTTTACCGCAAATTCTACGCCTTATTATTCTCCTTTTTTCTGTAATAATCTCCTTTTCAGCACAGAGTCAGACAACTCGCTTTGTTAGTACAACCGGTCTGAATACGAATCCGGCATCCGCTACCAGTTGGGCAACCAGCACGACGAATTTACAAGGTTGCCTAAACGCCAGTCAGGCCGGGGATCAGGTATGGATAGCGAATGGTTTATACAAACCTGGAGGAGCCAGTAACACCAATCGTGGCCTTTCCTTTTTTATTCCATCAGGGGTTAAGGTTTACGGTAGTTTCGTTGGCAACGAAGCCTCACTTGACCAACGGCCAGCCTTGCAGATGCCCGCAACGACTTCGGCTATTTCGACAACCTTAAGTGGAGAGATCGGTTTACCCGGATCGGTCACCGACAATAGCTATCGAGTTGTTGAAAGCTACGGGAATGCCAGCACTCAATTAGATGGCTTTGTTATCACGGGCGGGTACGCCTACACGCAAAATACGAACGGTGGAGGTATCTATTTACTCTTTTCTTCCATCCATGTAAAGAACTGTAGCATCGAATATAACGCTGCTTCGGGTGGTGGTGCTGCCGTGGCCTGTTACGAAGGCTCTCCAACCTTTACAGATTGTTCATTCCGTTACAATGTAACAGATGGCCAGGGCGGTGCGATGTTACTGGGGGCCGGATCAGCTCCCAAAATGGTTAACTGTATTCTTGGCGATAATAGGGCCCTTCAGGGGGCTGGGTCTTACCTTCAATCAGGAGCCACACTGCAGGCCACCAATGTCCTTTTCAAAAACAATGTATCCCAAAGCCCCGGAGGGGGAATCTACTTAAATGGATCGTCGGCAAGTTTGACAAATTGCACGTTAGAAAGCAATTCCGCAACGCTTGGAGGTGGCGTATTCAGTACGAATGGAACGAGTTTTAGTCTGGTTACCAGTACTATAAAAAACAATGTGGCTAATTCGGGAGGGGGAGTTTATGTACTCTCTAACGCAAGCGTAGCCACCACCCGGCCCACGCTTATCACCAGTTGCACCTTGACTGGGAATACTGCTACAAACTATGGCGGAGGAGTTCAGCTGGATGCGGCCGTTGGTACGATAACAACCACTCATTTCGAGAGCAATTCGGCCGTGTACGGAGCTTCCGTTAGTGTTCTGAGCTCAACAGCCACGGTTTCTGGTGGTACTTTTCAGAAAAACAAATCGGCGTATGGAGGTGGGCTGTATACGTTTCGGGCTAACTCCATACTGGACAACTGCACTTTCACCGAAAATACCGTTACACAACGGGGAGGTGCTTTATGCAACAATGGAGAGAGCACCATTAAATTCAATCGATGCCGGCTCAACGATAATACCTCAACTGATGCGGGTGGGGCTATTTATAATGTTGGACCTAACTCGTTTATCACACTGACAAACTCAATAGCCCAACGAAACTCGGCTTTTAATGGAGGAGTGGCCCGAACAAACAGCGGTACACTCAAGGCGATTAACTGCACGTTTGAAGGCAACCGATCACCTTTTGGCGGAGCTTTTTACGATGATTTTGCCACTCTTCAGCTGGATAATTGTATTCTTTGGAACAATGGGGCACGATCTATCAACACGCACGACCGGGTTTGTGAAGCCAATCATAGCTTGTTTGAAGAGTTTCCGACCAGCCTTACTGGCACAAATAATTTTACAGCCACTTCGTCGCCGTTTATTAGCGCAATCTCGCTACAATTAGCGCCTTGCTCACCCGCCATCAATGCGGGTAACCCAGCAATTCAGGAACCGCAAGTCGGCATCTTCGATTTTGCCGGGGCCCCTCGTTTTTACGGCAATGGACGTATAGATATTGGAGCGCTGGAATTACAGACAGATGCGTCAGCCTTATTTACACTGCGAAACGGCGATTGGACAGACCCATCCGTTTGGTCGTGCGGGCGTGTACCTACGTTTGCTGATTCAGTAGAAATTCAGCATTCCGTTACGATTCCACCGAATGTATCGGTGGCGGCTTTTCGCGTTCAGTACAAAATGGGTGGGCTAAATGTATTCGGTACAGGCGGCCGGTTGAAGTTGGGCCTGTAATTGAGTGAATAAGCGATAAATTAACTAGAGCCAGAATGTCATCTCCCTAAATGAGATAACATCCTGGCTCTAGTCACTAATCAGCTAATCGCCTTGGCTACTTCCAGTTCCTGCGGCTTCTTGGGCTGCACCTTTTTCCGGGTGAACCGGGCAATGAGCCGGTCGACAACGAGGTAGATGGCCGGCACCACGAGCAAGGTCAGCAAAAGCGACGAGGTAAGGCCACCGATGATAACCCACGCCATACCGTTTTTGGTTTCGGCACCGGCACCACTCGCCAACGCAATGGGCAACATACCCAAAATCATGGCTAAGGTGGTCATCAGAATCGGGCGCAGACGCTCTTTACCCGCTTCGATCAGGGCATGAATCACATCGTGCCCCTCAGCTTTTAACTGGTTCGCAAAGTCGACGATCAGGATGGCGTTTTTAGCCACCAGACCCAGCAACATAATCATCCCCACAATCGAGAACACCGTCAGGCTCTCCATGGTCAGGGCCAGTGCGAGCAACGCCCCAACGAGTGCCACCGGAATCGAGAACAAGACCACAAACGGGTACACAACGCTCTCGTACAGGGCCACCATGATGAAATAGACCAGCAAAATGGCTATACCGAGGGCCAGGCCGAGGCTACCAAAGGCGTCGGACTGTTGCTGCAACTGACCGAGATACTGAATCGACACGCCTTCGGGTAGTTGCTCTTTAGCCATCAGATTCTGAATATCGGTACCCACCGTACCCACCGGACGACCCACAACCTGCGCGTTGATGGTCACTGACGAAAGCCGGTCGATCCGCTCAAGCACGCTCTCACCTACCTGTTCTTCCACGCGGGCAAACTGCGACAACTCGAACATCTGCCCTTTGTTGTTCATAAACGCCAGGCGACTGATGTCCTGCGGGTTGCTCCGGTCGAATCGGTCGAGGCTAACCAGAATATCATACTCGTTACCGTTTTGCTTGAACTTGGACTGATCGTTACCCCGGAACGCATTTTGCAGGGCCATACCCACTTCGGCCGCATTGATGCCCAACTGCGCCATTTTCTCGCGGTCGAGGTTTACGGTCACTTCGGGTTTGGGGTCTTTCACCGAGTACTTCACATCCTGCGTACCCGGCACGGCCTGCGTTGCCTTTTTCACAATGGCGGCTGCCTTCCGAATGTCGGCAAGGTTGGTACCCTTCACGGCGATCTGAATAGGAGCCTGTTGCGCCCCCACAATACCCACAGGGCTTACCGTTACTTTCACGCCCGGAATACGCCCCACTTCGTCTTTCAGGATCTGCCCAAACCCTTCGGTCGATACAGTCCGCTGTTTTTTATCCACCAGCTTCACGTTCAGGTCGGCCAGGTTACTGTTCGATGCCGTTGCCAGACCGTTGCTGCTGTAACCCACGTTGGTAAACACATTGGTCACCTCGGGATGCTTCATAATAATCTGCTCGGCCCGCTGCGCTACGGCATTGGTCTGATAAATAGACGCCGTTGGAGCCAGCTCAATCTGAACGTTCATCTCGCCCTGATCGCTTTGCGGCATAAATGCCCCCCCGATAAATCCGGCCGGCACCAGCGCAATAGAACCCACCATCAGCGCAATAACGCCCAGAAAAATCCAACGCTTATGCCCCAGCGACCATTGCAACACCCGGCCATATGCCTCGGTCAGGCGGGTAATCATGTTCTCAAAACCAAGGTTCAACCGACCCCACAACGACTTCGGGTTCAGCACCTCAATTTTACCGAACCGAGACGCCAGCAAGGGGGTCAGGGTAAACGACACGAGCAAGCTCATGAGCGTAGAGAACACCACCACCAGCGCAAACTCGCGCAGAATGTTACCAATCAGACCACCCGTCATGGCGAGCGGAACAAACACCACCACGTCGACAAGGGTAATAGCAAGGGCGGTAAAGCCAATTTCGCTCCGGCCATCCAAGGCCGCCTGCCGCTTGTCTTTACCCATTTCGAGGTGCCGGTTGATGTTTTCCAGGACCACAATCGAGTCGTCAACCAGAATACCCACCACGAGCGAAAGGGCCATGAGAGTCATCAGGTTAAGCGAGAAGCCCATAATGTACATGAGCGCAAACGTCGGAATCATGGACGAAGGCAACGCCACCAGTACGAACATGGCCGACCGGAAACTGTGCAGGAAAAGCAGCATCACCACCGACACAATCAGGATAGCCAGCCCCATATCGAACACCACGGCATCGGCCGAAGCCAGCGTGTACACCGACTGATCGGACGCGATATTGAACTTCAGCTTCACGTTATCGTACTGCTTTTCGAGCTGCTTGATACGCGCCTGCGTCAGTTGACTCACCGACACGGCGTTGGCGTCCGACTGCTTCTGAATCTGCAAACCAATCGACGGGCGGGCGTTGATGTGGTTAATGGCCGTAGGCTTGGTGGTGGCATCCACTACTTCGGCTACGTCTTTCAGCAACACCTCACTTCCATTGGCCCGCCGGGCCACAATCAGGTTTCGTAGCCGGTTGGTGGTTTCGACCGAGGCATCGAACCGAATGGAGTACTGCGACTCGCGGGTTTCGATCTGACCAGCCGGGTAGCTGGCGTTGGCCGAGGCAATGGCCTGCGACACCTGCCCGATGGACATCCCGTAACCGCGCAGTTTCTCGCTGTTTACGTTGATCTGAATTTCACGCTCGTTCCCACCGATGATGTTTACCTGCCCCACCCCCGACACGTTAGAGAGCTGCGGCTTAATATTCTTGTCGATGAGGTCGTAAAGCGCCGTGGGGGGCATATCGGCCGTCACGCCCATCCGCAACACCGGAATCTCATCGGTCGAAAACTTATTCAGAATAGGCCGGTCGGCACCGTCGGGCAGGAGGTTCAGAATCTGCTCCACCTTGCGTTGGGCATCCTGTTGGGCAAGCGTAGTGCTCACCCCGTTTTTCAACTGCACCACCACAATAGAAGCCCCCTCCTGCGAGGTTGAGGTCATCCGGTCGAGCCCTTCGAGCGACGACAAGGCGTCTTCGATGCGTTTGGTTACGTTGGTTTCGACCTCATCGGCCGAGGCCCCCCGGTACACCGTGGCCACGCTAATCACGTTGGCCTCAAACTTGGGTAACAAATTATACGACAACTGCTGGTAGGCCAGCGCACCGAACAAAATCAGTACGATAAAGACCGTGGTGACCAACAGCGGCCGTTTGACAGCTATTTCGGATACAGACATGATTTCTCGTTATTTCGTGATTTGCACGGTCTTACCGTCGCTCAGGTTCAATTGACCGGTTGTGACTACCTGATCACCCACCGACAATCCACCGATTACCTCGATTGCATCGCCAAACTCGCGACCCACCTTAATTTTCCGTTGCCGGGCTACTCCGCCCTCAATCACGTACACGTACGGATTCTTGATGCTCTCCACCAGGGCGATGCGCGGAATTTGCAGGGCTTTCTGGTTCGACTGCTGCGAGAAGTCAACATTGACAAACGTGCCTGCTTTCAAACCACCTGCACTGCTGAGGGTAATCTCAACGGGGTAATTGTGCTCTTCGGTACCCTGCGGAGCGATGTACGAGATTTGCCCGCTGAACGTCCGACCCGGAAACACATCGGCCGAAATCCGTACCGACTGCCCTTTGCGGAGCCCGTACACATCGCTTTCATTAACCAGCACGTTTACTTTCAGCCGCGACACATCGAGTACCGTACCCAGCACCGTACCCGGCGAAATGTACTCGCCCGGCTCAATGTCTTTTTTCACCACCTGCCCGCTGATAGGGGCCTTCACGTTGGCGTCCTGAATCTGCTTCCGAATCTGCTCGGCCTGATTCAGGGCGTTCTGGTAGTTATACCGGGTTTCGTTTACCTGAATTTCGGTGGTAGCATTACCCGCCAACAAGGTATTATACCGGTCAACGTCTTTCTTCAGTTTGTCGATGGTCAGCTGCGTCGACTGGAGCGACAATTCTTTCAGCTTATTGTCGAGCTGTACGAGCATCTGCCCCTGCCGAATCTGGCTACCCAGATTGAAGTTGACCGCTTCGACCTTACCGGCAGTTGTAGCCGTAATGTTGGCCTCCCGAAACGGAATCAGATTACCCGTTTTGATCAGCTGCTGGCTCACCGTGCCCTCTTCCACCGAGGCTACCGTAACCGGAATAGCCACGTTGGTAGCTACGACGGGCGCTTTCTGCTCGTCGATTTTCTTTTTGTTGGAGGCCAGCCGGAAGCCGATCAAAGCGACAATGGCTAAGGCACTCATGATGACGATTAAAGGTGTCTTTTTCATGACATTCGGTTGTATTCCGGTTGATTAAAGCCCGTTGTAGAAAGTCAGGAGCGTACCCTGCGACTGTTCGAGGTCGAGCCGCGCCTGATAAAAATTAATGAGTGAATTGATGTAGTTCGACTGCGCTTGCCGGTAGCTGTTGTCGGCATTGAGCAGGTCGGTTAGCGATTTGGTGCCCTGCCGGTATTGGAGGGTGGTTACGTTGTACACCTGCTGGGCCAGCTGCACGTTGCGATCGTCGTTTTGCGCGCTCACCTGCGCCCGCTGCAACTGCGACTGGGCGTTGTTGAACTGCAACTGAAACGAGGCCGTGTTGAGCCGCTGCCGCTCTTCCTGCGTCAGTACGGTTAGTTTGGCCTGCTGCACCTGCGCGTCGCGTTGCAACCCGTCAAAAATCGGCACGTTCAGCCGGAGGCCAATGCTCCCGAAGCCGGTCATGTTTTTAAACGCTCCGCCGAAGTCGTTGGCAAATGCCAATGTACCATAACTGGCCGTTGCGCTTAAGGTAGGCAGATACCCCGCCCGGTTGCGTTCGAGCTGAATCCGCTGGAGGGCCAGATTGGCCTCACCCTGCTGGTAACTGGCCAGATTACGGGGGTCAAATACGGCGGGCTGTACGGTTGGCAGCTGACTCGCCACGAGCGAATCGGCCAGCGAAATGGTTTGCTCCTGCGTCATACCCATCTGAAACTTGAGCCGGTTCAGGGCCAGGTTCAAGTCGTTCTCGGCCAGGGCCAACTGCGACCGGGTATTGTTGTAATTCACCTCGGTGTTGGTGTAGTCAATGGGCTGAATCACGCCATTGTCGCGTTGCAGCTTCAGAATATTCAACACCTGTTGCGTCCGTTCGAGGTTGTCTTTCAGCAGTTTAATTTGCTGCTGTACCACAAACACCTGATAGTAATTGCTGGCGATGTTGTAGATAATCTCCTCCCGGGTTTGCCGCGAATTGATGTCGGCCAGTTGTTGGTTGGGCTTGGCCGCTTTCAGGCCCAGCAACAGCGACTTATCATAAATTGGCTGCGATGCCTGTGCCGCCAGGTTAGTCTGGTATTTCTGACCAAAGGCCACTCGAACCGGCTCCGGCCCGAATACCCCCGCCGGAATGATGGAGGTTTGCAACTTGATGTTGTTCGTAAACGTACCAACCCCACTCACTTGCGGCAGGTAGAGACCCAGAGCCTGCCGGGCCTGCTGATTGGCCGTTTCGACCTGATACTGCGCAATGCGGGTTGTTCCGAAATTCTTCAGTCCGTAGTCAATACAATCTTTCAGCCGGAAAGAGGTACCCGTTGAGGCTCGTTGAGCTGCGTCGGGCCCGGCCATACCGGATTGAGCCCATCCACTGAACGGTAGCAGTGCTAATAAGCTCAGTGCAATTTTTTGTTTCATAAGTCAAAAAACGTTGAGGTGTCTACAGTAGACATATCAACTATTTAGTGAAAAAAATTTATTGGTCGAATAATGAAATGATTTTGCGAAGGGTAACCTGAAATGCGTCCAGCTCCTCAGTCGTAAGCTGATCGGTCAGGCGCTTGTTAATCTCACCGGCCGTTTCGATTGCCTTGTCGACTACCAGCTTACCGGCGGGCGTCAGTTGAATCAAGTTTTTCCGGCGGTCGGCACTATCGGCTACAATTCGGAGGTAGCCATCCCGTTCCAGCGTGCGCAGAGAGCGTTGAACACCCGATTTATCTTTTTGGAGTGCGTTGGCAATCTCCTGTTGCGAAAGCAAATCGGTATCGGCAAAGTAGGTAATAAACAAAATGGGGAGCTGCTCCATTTGCAAGGCAAAGCCCAGACGGCTCAACTCGCGGTTGGCCTGACGAACCATCAAATGCCCCGCCTGACTAATCATGAAGATGGACAGGTGGCCCATTTTGCTCGCGAAATTTGCCTTCAATTCTTTATCTCGATCTAAAACCATGGCGCAAAGATAATATCAGTTGATATATCAACTAATTGAATAACTAAAAAATTCACAATTTGTCTAAATTCAGATGCCTCCGCCACACCAATGGCTAATGGGCCGGATGAGCGGTCGGGCAAGGCCGGTACTTCAATACTGCCAACAATGCATTTACTTTGCCGTTAAAGAGCAAGGGGCGTGACCTTTTTAAACGGAGTAGCGTCTTTTTTACCAACATTCAATTTTTACCGATGCTGTATCCGCTTACGTTCGAGACGATTTTCAAGGACAAAATCTGGGGTGGTCAAAAAATCAAAACGATCCTCGGCAAAGACTTCACCGCCGAGTCGGCGGGTGCCCTGCCCAACTGTGGCGAAACCTGGGAGGTATCGGGGGTTGAGGGCAACGTGTCGGTGGTGAGCGATGGGCCATTGGCGGGTAAAAACCTGGCCGAACTGATTGGCGAATATAAAGCCGACCTTGTAGGGCAGCATGTGTACGAGCAGTTTGGCGATACATTTCCGCTGCTGGTGAAATTTATCGACGCCAACGACGACCTCTCTATTCAGGTGCACCCGAACGATCAGTTGGCCAAGGAGCGGCACAATTCGTTTGGTAAAACCGAGATGTGGTATATTCTTCAGGCCGACGAAGGCGCTACGCTGAACTCGGGTTTCAACCGCACCGTAAGCCGCGACGAATACCTCAAGGCCGTGGAAGAAAACACCCTGATGGATATTCTGAACATCGAACCTGCTAAACCGGGCGATGTGTTTTTTCTGCCAGCGGGCCGGGTGCACTATATTGGCAAAGGACTGCTGCTCGCCGAGATTCAGCAGACGTCCGACATTACGTACCGCATTTATGACTTCGACCGCACCGACGACAAGGGCCAAAAGCGCGAACTACATACCGAGCAGGCCGTCGACGCGATTGACTACCAATTTCACGACACCTACAAAACGGAATACGAAAAGGCGCTGAACCACAGCGTTAATGCGGTTACCTGCCCGTACTTCGTAACCAACGTGCTGCATTTTGATCGAGAAGTGCTACATGATTTCAGCCATCTGGATTCATTCGTGATTCTGGTTTGCGTGGGTGGTGGCGTCACTATTCAGTCGGGCAATACTCACGAAGTAACCCTCAAAATGGGCCAATGCGCACTGATTCCGGCATCGGTTAAGTCGGTAACGCTCATTCCCGACGGCGAAATGACCCTGCTCGAATCGTACGTGCCGGGCGTATAATAAGCTAAACAGGAGAAGAGCAGGTGGCCGTGCTTTAGACAGCATGAACCGTACACTTGCTCTCTCTCTCTGTATCACGGCCTTAGCCCTCACGCAATCGGTGCGGGCGCAACGCCTGACCAGCCAACTCGAAACCTACGACCTCGCTACCGGACAACGGAGTGTCATACACCGGGACACCGTGCGGTTTGAGGCCCCCAACTGGACCAACGATGGACGGTTTCTGATTATCAACCAGGGAGGCAAACTGTACCGGGTCACGCTGAAAACGGGTCGAAAAGAGGTAATCAATACCGACTTTGCTACGGCCTGCAACAACGACCACGGCCTTACGCCCGACGGTAAAACCATCATTATCAGCCACAACGACAAACGAGTCACCTCAGGAGCCAATTCACGGGTGTTTACACTGCCGGTAGCGGGCGGGGTACCCCGGCTCATTACCGAGCAGGCTCCCTCCTACTGGCACGGAGTGTCGCCCGATGGCAAAACCCTCGCCTACGTGGGTGAGCGTACCGGCACCGACGGTAAACGCGACTACGACATTTACACCATGCCCATTACAGGCGGCACCACCGAAACCCGCCTGACCACCGAGCCCGGCCTCGACGACGGCCCCGATTACTCGCCCGATGGCCGATACATCTACTTCAACTCGATCCGGTCGGGGCGGATGCAAATCTGGCGCATGAATGCCGACGGCAGCGCCCCCACCCAACTCACCAACGATGCCTACGCCAACTGGTTTCCGCACCCGTCGCCCAACGGCCGGTATATCGTATTTATCAGCTATGTAGAGGATCAGGGCTCGGCCCACCCGGCCGACAAGGATGTGATGCTCCGGCTCATGGACCTGCAATCAGGAGCCCTGCGCGAATTGGCCCGGTTCCGTGGGGGGCAAGGCACCATCAACGTGCCAAGCTGGTCGCCCGACAGCAAAAAGTTCGCCTTTGTGAGTTATTAGAAAAGGAGGAGAAGGAAAAAAAGAGAAGGGAAAAGGGAGAAAGGGAAACGCTTTAAACACGCACCCTTCCTCCCTTTTTTCTTCTCCTTTACCCCCGCTTTTACTGCACCGTCCTGAAGAACTCGAACGTACCCAGGGCATAGTTAGTAAGGGCCATTACGTCAGTATGGTCGGCGCCCTGAATCGGGTTGATTAATACGGTAGCCCCACGTTTTTTCATGGCATCGAAAGCATTCTGGGTATTGAAAAAGGGCACAAGCTGATCATTAGTACCGTGGTAGAGTTGCACCGGTGCCGAGGGCTTCCAATCATACACATCGTTATCGGCCACGGCCCGCACGAAAGCGGCATCGGAACCGCTATTAACCGACTGCTTGAAGGTATCGGTAAATATCTGGCTCAGGCTGGCGTTCAGACTCACGTTTTGCCCCTGACTCGCAATTTGACTCGCATACGGCTCCTTGAAGTAATACGACATTGGTCGGTTTAGGCCGTAAATGCGGTCGTAAGTGAGCAGTACCCATACATACAACGAGGTGTAGTCGTTACGGCTGGTGGTAGCCGTATTCACCACGTACTTCATAAACGAGGTTTTGTCGTAGGCACCGGCCCCTACGCTCGACGCTTTCAGGTTAAACTCACCCTTCGCTTCTTCGTCGAGGTACTTGTGCAGCGACATAGTTGCGTAGCCCCCTTCCGAATAGCCGGTTATGAAGAGCCGCTTGTCCCAGTTGGTTTTATTTTGGGCCAGAAACTCCCGGCTCGCGCGCAGCATATCGGCCGACGCCCGCGCCAGTCCCGCCCGGTGCTCATAGGTATGTGGTACCGAACGCGACGCCCCGTAGCCGATGTAATCGGGCAGGGCCACAATGTAGCCCGACGAGCCAAACAACGAGCCGTACAGATAAGTATCGCTATTGGGGCCGTTGTACGAGGGCGCGTCGCTATCTGACCGGATCGTGCCGTGTTGCATACTCACCATAGCCAACGGCCCGCTTACCTTCGGAATAACCAGGGCTCCTGACGCCTGAATTTCGGAGCCGTCGGTATTGCGGGTCTTGTAGGTGAGCTTGTACACCGTAATCGTGTTTTTCAGGTACTGACCCACCAACAGCGGGGCCAAATTCCCGAACAGAGCCGTGTAGCGGGTGCCCAGCTGGGCTGTTGTGTACTCCCCAACCGCTGTGGCACTCACCAGCACCGACGACTGGGGTTCGGGCGTTACCGTCTCCTCGGCCGGGGCCGTGCGGCAACCGCTGGGACCCAGCAAAACCAATCCTGACAACAACGTCATCATCAGGACGCTCAAAAACGTCTTTGTTGTAAACAGCATGAAGGAAAATTGAGGGGGAAGAAAAAGCCGTAATTGGCCATAAACATAACACTTCGAGCGGATAAATCGTTTCGGGCGGAGAGCAACCCTTTGCCCATAAGCCACGTAGAAGGCATTCCACAATTATGAGGAAAGCCTATTCCTTTTCCAGCAGACTTTCAGGCACAACCTTTTAGTCTTTAAAATAAATAGACAAAGTATATTCAACTGAAAAACAACTACTTATATACAATAAATAGGTGTAAGTTATTTACTGGGCGTTCTACTGGTATAACTTTTGGCCTCTGTTTGCCTAAACATCCCACAGGATTATGAACTGGAACAGAGGAGTATCCAAGAAACAGATGGCCACTGTAGCCATCGCATTCACTTTGCTATCAGGCGATGTCCTGACAGGCTGTAAATCGGCCAAACGAAATACGAACAAAACCCAGCGGGGTGCTGCCATTGGCGCAGCGGGTGGTGCCGCCGTCGGCGGAATCATCGGACGCCGGTCGGGCAATACCGTGATGGGGGCTATTCTGGGTGCTACCGTGGGTGGTGCCGCCGGGGCCGTGATTGGCCGTCGCATGGACAAAGCCGCCGAAGAGATGCAACGCGACCTGCCCAACGCTAAAGTTGAGCGCGTCGGTGAGGGCATCAAGATTACGTTCGGGTCCGATATTCTGTTTGATGTGGGCAAATATGACCTGAAGCCCCAGACACAGAAGGACCTGGCCGATTTTGCGCAAACCCTGCAGAAGTATCAGGACACCGACATTCTGGTTGAAGGCCACGCTGACGCCACCGGTTCCGATGAGTTGAACCTGCGGCTGTCGCGCCAACGGGCCGATGCCGTTGCCGACTACCTGAAGGCGCAGGGCGTAAAAGCCGGTCGTATGGATGAGAAAGGTTACGGTGAATCGCAGCCGGTAGCCGATAACGACAGTGAAGCCGGTCGGCAGAAAAACCGCCGGGTCGACATCGCCGTTTTTGCGAACGACAAGATGAAGCGGGATGCCAAAAACGGCAACCTCGATTAACCAGGTCACGCGCACACACGGGGCATCAGTTGCTGTCAAAGTCAGCTGATGCCCCGGCAAACTGAACTAAATGCAAAATGTATGATGGACGGAATGGATAGTGAATGAGCTAATTGTTGATTCGTAAAACTCATTATTCATCCTGCATTGTACATTCTTCTTTCATCTATCATGGCAACGGTAAAAAAAGGCGACCGCGTAGCGTGGAAGTACGGTAAAGGAACGGGCGAAGGCACCATTACCGAAGTGCACACGTCAGACGTGAGCAAAACCGTACAGGGAAAGACAATCAAACGCAAAGGATCGACCGAAGAACCTGCGCTGGTGATTACACAGGACAAAAAGACTAAAGTCGTTAAGTCGGCAAGTGAAGTCACGAAGAAGTAAACCGTTTGATAAGAAGACATGGCTACAGCAACCGATACGCAGGATCAGAAAGCCGTACGAAACGAATTCAACGAACTCGTAAACATGACGGCTACCCAACTGAAAAAATGGCTCGACACCGACGAGTCAAAATCGGTTGGCCAGAAACAAAACGGTGATTCTGAATCAACTGGCCATAAATCGGGCGAGCGAATCGTGGACCTTCTGGGTAAGAAAAACGCCGAATACACCGACGACGACTATGCCCACATGCGGAAGGTGATCAGCTATATCAAACGGCACTCGGCGCAGGAGCCTAAAGAGAGCCGGGGAAGTAACTGGGAATATTCGCTAAAAAACTGGGGGCATGACCCAAACAAAAGTTGACTTTTTCTGATTTAAGTAGATACAAAGCCAAATCGCCTTTGTCGATTTGCAAAGTAGATTACCAACAACTCAACATTATGAACGTTAAACAGACCCGGGGAGAAATTCTCGACGCACTAAACACGTTGCTGACCCGCAGCCACGACGCTGAAGAAGGGTATCAGGAGGCTGCCGAAAATACGAAGGATTCTGAGCTGAAAAGTCTTTTTCTGGCTCAATCACGGCAGCGGGCCGAGTACGCTATGGAACTCGACCGGGAGATCCGCACACTGGGTGGCGAGCCCGACAAGAACACGAGTATTCTGTCGGATTTACACCGTGCCTGGATCAACATCAAATCAGCTTTTGCAAGTGATAATGATAAAGCAACCGTACAGGAATGTCAGCGGGGCGACAAAGAAGCGCTCGATGACTACAACAACGTGTTGCAGCAAACCGACTTGGCCGCCAGCACCCGCGAGTTGCTGTTGCGGCAAAAACAGAGCATCGAATCGGCCCACGCGTCGATGGCTCGACTGGCCTTGGTAGTGTAGTGAATGGTGGGATTGGAAAGCCTGCTTCCTCTGGAGGCAGGTTTTCTTGTTTATAGGGGTCAGGCGAATGCCTGGGTAGCCTTGGTTGTGTACCCTGCCTGCTTACGAACCACAAAGGCGAAGCTATTGCCTGGCGTTGTAGTGGTTGTGAAGCCGAATACGTCCCGAATTTTGGGGCGACGGAAGCACGGAGGGGTTGAATACAATTTAGTCATTTTGATACGAAGGTTGGAACGGAAACGTGCTGTATAGACGATTTGTTTGGATGAGGTAACAAACCGAGTGGTTAATTCTGAGCGAAATACGCCATGACCAGCAGGGTCAGCAGGGCAATCAGACGGAACCAGGACTCGGTAGCAAAGTTAGACGTGCGCATGGGGGTAAAAGCCTGTAGACTATTGACAGTACAAAGTTGTAACATGTCTGTTAAAGCGCACTTAAACACCAGTTAAATCATAGTTAAAAGGGACAAAAAAAGAGCCTCCCCACCCGGAATCCGGATGGGGAGGCTTTGTTCATAATGTTGAGTAAATCAGAAAGCGGAGGTTAGCCCTGCTTAATCAATTTTGAGCGACTCACGAGTCGAGTTGATACCTGACTCTGTGTTGTCGGCCAATTGGTCGACGGTATCGTTATATTGGCTTTTAGCACGCTGCTTGTCGTACTCATTCTGAGCCTGCGACTTGTACTCGTTAAGTTGCTGCTTGGCCTTATCGGTGTATTCAGAAACCTGCGTTTTAGCCTGCTCGTAGCCCTGTTTCACCTGCTCAACGCCTTTGTTCCATTGATCTTTCAGATCGCCCGAACGTTTGTTGGCTTCTTCTTTGAGTTTGTCACGGGTTTCTTTACCGCTACGTGGGGCTGTCAGCAAGCCGATAGCTACTCCAGTCAATACACCTGTCAGAAAATCGCGTGTGCTACGCATGATCGTTGTTTGTTTTTAGGTTGATAATCGGTTAACGTTTTGCCCGGCGCTCAGCCCGGCCGAGGGCGTCTTTTGTGCGCGACGCTGAGGTCTCTACAAAATCATTGTATTGCCCCTTAATGGTCTCGATGCCCTCCTGCAGTTGATCCTGCAAGTCTTTAAAGAATGAATCTGCGTCGTTCGAAATACGCTTACGTGTTGCATTGCCCTTATCGGGGGCCATCAGCACGCCAAGCACTACGCCAGCCGCAAGTCCAATCAGAATTCCTGGTAATGCTTTCATGGTTCGTCGAGTCGGTTGTGTATCGTCTTCCGACATCCTACCTTTTAGAAAAAAGCGTACCAGACAAGTACCCCAGACATAATATACTCTTTATCAGAAAATTATAACTATACCGACAGATTGATGGGGACCAAACGTGGGAATGATTTTCTACACTTCTTCGACTTTATTCCTCATAATTTCCCGGCCGACTATTGCCCTTCAAATTACCGCTGAGTAGGTACACCATGCGTTCAGGCGACTTTTGAGGGGCAACCCCAACAGACGAACACATCTGTTAGTTATCTGGCCATGAACTTCGCCGAATCACTATTCCTGGGCTACGGCCTTTTTGTCGGTATTGCCTCGTTCCTCAACCTTATCCGGCTCGATTACTGGTGGATTCGGATGTGGGATTTCCCCCATTTTCAGCTCATGGTGCTGGCCGCCGTTGGGCTGGTAGCCTGGCTCATTTTTCAGAACGACTGGACATGGCCACAGTTGCTCGTACCGACCCTGCTGACGGCCGCACTGGCGTATCAGGGGTGGCTCATTTACCCATACACGTTCCTACACCGGGTGCAGGTGCCGCGTCAGAAACGAAAATCGCCCGAAGTTGAAGCCAACGGTATTCAGCTTTTGATCGCCAATGTGTTCATGGACAACACGCAATGTCCTGATGTGTGCCGGCTCATTGGCAAACACCAACCCGACATTGTGCTTATTCTGGAGGGCAACGAGACCTGGCGGCAGGCGCTGAGTGGTATTGAGCCCGACTACCCCTACCGGCAGCTTATACCGCTGGAGAATACCTACGGCATGCTGTTTTATTCGCGGTTACCCATGCGGGCCACACAGGTACGGTTTCAGATTCAGGACGACATCCCGTCCATTTATACGCAGCTGCAACTACCTTCGGGCAAATGGATTCACTTTTACGGCGTACACCCGATGCCGCCCAGCCCGACCGAGCATTACCGCTCTACCGAGCGCGATGCCGAGTTACTGCTGGTGGGCCGGGAAGCGCGCGGCCTGAAAGGGCCAATTATTGTAGCCGGCGACCTTAACGACGTAGCCTGGTCGCACACAACCCGGCTCTTTGGGCGGGTAAGTGGCCTGCTCGACCCGCGCATTGGGCGGGGCCTATTCAGTACCTTTCACGCGAAGTACTTCTTTTTGCGGTGGCCCCTCGACCACGTCTTTGTATCGCACCATTTTACGGTTAATAGCCTTCGCCGGTTGCCTAATTGCGGCTCCGACCACTTCCCGATTCTGGTTGCGCTCACCTACGCCCCCGATCCCGAACGCATAGACGACATCCCCGAGCCTGAGGGCAACGATCTGGAAGAGGCAAAAGAAAAAATAACCGAGGCTTTATCGGCCAACCAATCCGATACGGACGATGTCAAACCGGCTTAAACAAAAAATTCCTGCGCTCAAATTGGCGCAGGAATTCCGTACCCACCGTAACTTGTACTTAACCTAAATTGGCTCGCTGCTGTGTCGAGACAGCGAAAATGTCTTTGTTATTTTTTCATTGTTTGCCCACCAAAAGAGTGCGACGGGCAGGCAAACATTCGTTGAGGCAATAGTTGAGTAAATCAGAGCAGCATGGAGGCCGAAGCCCATTGCTGTGTCTCGCTTCGGTTAAGTTTATAGAAAAAGTTATGCCAGAAAATGATAACCTTTGTGGTTAGTAGAGTAAGAGCCGCTTATTAGTTGAAAATGAGCGGTAAAAAACAAATAAGCCGCTTTTGTAGACAAAAGTGGGTAGTATAAAAATCGTAGAATAATCTCTACAGTTGTAGAATATACTGTAGAGATTTCACGCACTCGGTCAGGTTAAGTTATTTAGCGAAATAGACAAAAAAACTTCGCATAAACTTATTAAATAGCTCATACTGTGGTTTTTGAACCTTAAAAGATCACCCCAGTTGCTGGCCCGGTTGAGTTAGGCATCAATTTAGAATAGTTCATTACCGAACTTTGAATTGTTTGCATCGTGATACGAGCAATAGGAACCAACACGGGTCAGCAAGTACGCCCCACCGTGAAATATGATATGACAACTATAAAACGAGTCTTGATCGTTGACGATGAAGCTGATATATGCTTATTGCTATCAGGTTTGTTACGACGGTTAGGATATCAGCCCACCTGTGCCCATTTTCTGGAGGAAGGTCGTCGGTGTTTGCGTTCGCAACAGTTCGACGCCGTATTTCTCGATTTGAACCTGCCCGATGGGTTAGGTTTTGATCTGCTCCCAACCATCAAAACCACCCACAATGAGACCAAGGTGATCATGATTAGTGCCTTCGATGGTAACGCCGAGCGATCAAGAGCCACTGAACAAGGAGCCGACTATTTTATCGGCAAACCATTCACCCGGAAATCGGTTGAACAGGCCCTGCAAGCTATTTCGGAATAAGTTATCTTTGTATAGGCTGCATCTGCATCACCCGATTTCATAAAACGCGTGTTCGTGGGTAGTCGTGTCGATACACGACGCTCTTTTGCTTTGCCCTGCCAACACCTTTTGCTTTCATTGACACTACCGCCCATGGAACGTATTCTCATAGTTGACGATAATAACGATATCTGCCTGTTGCTCGAACGGTTTCTGTCGAAGCAGGGCTACAAAACGGCTTCGTCCCAGCGGGGTGAAGACGGCCTGGCCCAGATCCGCAAAGATGCCTTCGAACTGGTTATCTGCGATTTCAAACTTCCGGATATCGACGGCCTCGAAATGCTGCGCCGGATCAAAGTCATCAGCCCATCAACGGCGGTTATCATCATAACCGGGTACTCCGACGTTCGGATTGCGGTACAGGCCCTCAAATACGGTGCCTTTGATTACGTAACCAAGCCACTGTACCCCGACGAAATTCTGTACACCATTAAAAGTGCGCTCGACCGGCGTCAGCAAACCCTGACCAACCCCGCCGGAGCCGCCACCGAAACCGAAACGGCACCAGCCTCAGCCCCCGCTAAAGGAACATCGGGCCGGGGTGCCAAGGCCGCCACGATGGCACCCGACGGCAAGCGCTTCATTTTTGGCAAGAGCCGGGCCGCCGAACAGCTTCAGAAACACATTGAACTAATTGCCCCGACCAACATGTCGGTGATTATCACGGGCGAAACCGGAACGGGGAAAGAATTTGTAGCCAACGCCATTCACCTGCGCAGCAAACGGGCCGAAAAACCGTTTGTAGCCATCGACTGCGGGGCGCTCTCAAAAGACCTGGCCGGTAGCGAACTATTCGGCCACGTAAAAGGGGCTTTTACGGGGGCCCTGTCCGACAAAGCGGGTAGTTTCGAGTACGCCAACGGCGGCACGCTGTTTCTCGACGAAATTGGCAACCTGTCGTACGACAACCAGATTAAACTGCTGCGGGTGCTTCAGGAGCGCAAGATTCGGCGTATCGGTAGCAACCAGGATATTCCGGTCGATGTGCGCATTGTATGTGCCACCAACGAAGACCTGCGCGACGCCGTGCGTCAGGGTCGTTTCCGCGAGGACATTTACCACCGGATCGATGAGTTTCGGATTGAGCTGGCCCCCCTCCGCGAACGCCGTACCGACATCATGATTTTTGCCGAGCACTTTCTCCAACTGGCCAACCAACAGTTAGAAAAAGAGGTGCAGGGTTTTGAGGACGAAGCAAAAGAAAAGCTCCGCGACTACTATTGGCACGGCAACCTGCGCGAATTGCAGAACGTGGTGAAGCGGGCAGTGCTACTCACCCAGGGCGATTACGTACAGGTTGAGGCCCTCCCCCACGAGATAGTTCACCCGACGTACTTCCATCCCGAAGAGCAGAGTGTAGCGGCTGGGGTTCAGGTGTATCCCGACATGATTCGGGCCGGGGCAACGGTTATCGCGCAACCAGCCAGCAACCTGAAGTCGGTATCGGAAAATGCCGAGCGAGCCGCTATCCTGAAAGTCCTCGAAAAAACGGGCTACAACAAAACCAAAGCCGCCGAGGTGCTTAACATTGACCGCAAAACGCTTTACAACAAACTCAAAGCGTACGACATACACTTATAAGAGTTTAGAGTTTACGGTTTAGAGTTTACAGTTTAAGTAGGTCACCCAAAGTAGTTTAGGTTATATATTGGCGTGCATTTTGTCATGCTTCCTTCGTCAGCATGACAAAATGCATACTTTAAAGTATTTTAGATAAGGCACTTAAGTAGTTAAGCAGAATTAAACTGAATTACTTAAATAGACGTTTTTGTCATCCCGACGCAGGAGGGATCTTACAGTCAGTCAATTAGAAAGATCCCTCCTGCGTCGGGATGACAAACCAAAGCCCAACTTAATTCTGCCTGATTACTTACGGTTTACGGTTATTAAGACGCGAGGTATCACGTTTCACTCTTTGGCACCAATACAAATCGGGGTCGGCAGCATTTAGCTACCGACCCCGATTTATTATGAGTGAATCTAAGCCGATTAGTTAACACTGAAACCAACCGAGATCATCCCGACGCCGTTTTTGGCATTACCCAATACCGTGCGGGCGGCTGCCGAGTTGGCAATATTTTGCAGACCCTGACCATAGCGCAGGCCAATCAGAGCTTTACCCAGAAATACGTTCAGACCACCGGCTACACCGTAATCAAACTTATTGAAAGCATCGCGGTTAAGAGCCAGTGTGCTGCTTCCGAGATCACCCGTAGAACTTACGTTGGAGTTGACAAGATAAGCGGCATATGGGCCAGCCTGTAACTCAACGGTGTTGCCCAACTTAAACGTTGCCAGTACGGGCAATTCAGCGTAATTGAGCCGGAATGTGTTTCGGCCCTGCAAATTAAAGCCCCCCGCACTCAGATTATAGTTGGCCGAAGCCCCCTTGGCCGAGTACAATAACTCAGGCTGAATGGCAAAAAACTCGCCCGCCGGAATCTGAGCATATACCCCCCCGTGAAAGCCGTACCGTTCTTTACGGTCGTTGGCATTGGCGTTTTCGAACGAGATGGAACTGGCGTTGAAACCGCCTTTGATACCCGCCCGAACCCGGTTCTGTGCATTGGCGTCGGTAGGTTGAAACAAGAAGGCTCCGAGACCCATAAGACCTAAAGCCAACCATGATTTGCGTGTAGTTTTCATAACGTGTAATGGTTAGTTGACAATGCCGACTAAAGCATTATTGCTCAGGTATAGGGTCAATTTCGTGCCAGAGTTAATCGCCGAACGTCATAAATACGTTTGGAAACTGATTATGACCCTGTTTACTTGCATATTAACTGGTTGATTGACGTACCCAAGTAAGTGGTTTACCCCCATGAACTGCGTATTCGTCTCCCCAAATCGGGGAATTAATCAACCAACCCACCGTTCTTAACTATTACCAGAATGAACCCTGCCAATCAGATGAATGCCTTGTTTGGACTGGACGAAACCAAGAATCAGCCCCAGGCCGAACTGCTGCATAATCTGCTTACTAATTCGCCCAACGGGATTGAGATTTACAAACCCCTGCGCGACACGGCCGGGGTCGTGTACGATTTTCTGGGAGTAAGCATGAACCCGGCTGCCCGGCAACTGGCGGGCTATCCGGCCGACGGCCTCGCCGGGCATACCCTGCTCCAGCGGTATCCACAGGCAAAACAAACCGGGTTGTTTGACCGATGCGTGCGACTAATCAGTACGGGTGAGCCGTTCGAGTACGAGCATTACGAGACCGAACGCCGATCGTGGTACGCTTACTCGGCGAGTGTATGGCAGGATGGCCTGGTTCTGAACTTCAGCGACATTACCTCCCGCAAAGAAACCGAAATTCGGCACCGCGAACTGGTTGATACGCTCAACAGTGTGCTCGATGGCTCCATCAATAGCATCATGACCTTCCGGGCCATGCGCAATGCCGAGGGCCAGATTGAGGATTTTGAGATTCTGACCGCCAATCAGGCCGCCGAGGTGTACCTGAACATGCCCGAATCGACCATGATCGGGCAGCAGCTGCTTCAGCTATTCCCCGAGAACCTGTCGATGGGGCTATTCGACATGTACGTGAAGGCCATGGAAACCGGGCAGCCTCAGCGAATGCAGGCCCTGTATAACGGCGACGAGCAACCCCTCTGGCTCGAAGAGTCGGCCCGCCGACTGGGCGAAGACACGTTGCTGGTGACCTTCATGGACATCACCGAATCGCGGCTGGCGCTCGAAACCGTACAGCAGCAGGCCGACTGGCTCCGGGTGGTGCTCAACGGGTCGATCAGTTGTCTGGTTTCGCTCGAAGCGGTGTATGATGCCGGGCACCAACTGATCGACTTCCGGTTTGTGGTGGTCAACCGGGCCGCCGAACGGTTCCTGGAAACCACCGAAGCCGAGCTACTTGGCAAAAGTCTGCTCACGTGCTGCCCCTGGCATATTGACACGGGCCTCTTCGACCTCTACACAACGAGTTTGCGCGAACAGAAAGAGCACCGGCAGGAGGTGTACATGAATCAGGATGGTTTTGAGCGCTGGCTCGACGTGTCAGTTTCGCCATCGGGCAGCAACCGGCTGGTGGTTGCCTTTATGAACATTACCGACGTTCGGAAGGCGCAACACGCACTCATGGGCGAGTCGATTCTGTTCAAGGCCCTTTCCAACAATGTGCCCGAAACGGGTGTGCTCGTTTGCGACCATACGCTCCGAATTCTGTACGCCAACGGCGACCTGCCGCCCGCTTTTCGGGTCAGTAGTAATCAGGCGCTCACCAACCAGCCTTTTGTCCAAATGGTGGTACCCGAGTTCAGGGAGAAAGGTCTGGCCAACTTTACCGAAGCCCTATCGGGCCGTAGTCAACGGATGGAAGAGCAGGTAGGCGACCAGATTTATGAGGTGTTTTTTGCCCCGGTTCACAACGATGCCGACCAAACGGTGATGGCTATGCTTACGTTTCGGAATGTGACCCAGAACCGGCTGTTTCAGCGGCAGCTGGAAGAATCGGTCAACGAGCTGAAACGGTCGAACGCCAATCTGGAACAGTTTGCCTACGTGGCCTCGCACGATTTGCAGGAGCCCCTGCGCAAAGTGCAATCATTTGGCGACGTACTGGCCGATCAGTACCGCGAGGCCCTGGGCGAAACCGGCTACGATCTGGTGCAGCGGATGCAACTGGCAGCCCGGCGCATGTCGGCCCTGATTCACGATTTGCTGACGTACTCCCGGCTTTCGGCCCAAACGAACCCGTTTAAACCCGCTAACCTGAACCAGATTGTGGCCGAGGTAATCGACGATCTGGAAGCCAATATCCGCGAAAAAAGCGCCCACATCCACGTAGGGTCACTCCCCGTGGTGCAGGGCGATGCCAGTCAGTTTCGGCAACTGTTTCAGAATCTGCTATCCAACGCCCTCAAGTTCACGCGGGCGGGCGTGCAACCCATGATCAACATCTCGGCCAACCTGCACATGGACCCTACCGACGAGCGTCGGCTGGTGGTTGAGGTGGTTGTTACCGACAATGGAATCGGGTTTGAACAGCAGCACGCCCAGCGCATTTTTCAGGTTTTTGGGCGTTTGCACGGCCGCAGCGAGTATAGTGGCACCGGAATCGGCCTTGCCATCGTACAAAAGATTGCTCAGAATCACGGGGGTGAGATTGTGGCCGAGGGTTATCCAAATAAAGGCGCCACTTTTAAGCTCTTATTACCTATCAATTAAGTAGTTTTACATTACTATTGGATTAGTTGCTACTAACTTTCCGGTCATGACCAATACCCAGCGTACTTCCATGCTAATACTGATTGCTGATGATGATGCCGACGACCGCATGTTTCTGGAGCAGGCTTTACGACAAAATGGTTACACACACGAAGTTAGATCTGTTGAGAATGGGGAAGAACTACTCGATTATTTGAATGGACGGGGCGCTTACACGGCTCAGTCGGCTCCGCGCCCTACCCTGCTGATTCTGGATCTGAACATGCCCCGCATGAACGGCTTTCAGGCCCTGGGCCTCATTAAGGAAAACCCCAATCTGCGCCGGTTGCCGGTGGTGGTCATGTCCACCTCCTCGGCCGATGAAGATGTGGTGCGCTCGTACAATCTGGGCGTCAATTCCTTTGTAATCAAGCCCTTTAATTACAACCGGCTGGTTGAGGTTATCGCTGCATTGAAGGCATACTGGCTCGAAACGGTTCGGCTGCCTCAGTAAACCAAAGGCCTCCTTTGCTATCCATATTAACCATGATTTCTCAGGAAAAAATTACGTTTGACGTAGCCCCGGCTAAACAAGACAAAATCAGGGTTCTGCTGGTGGAAGACGATGAAGACGATTACGTGCTGACGCGTACACTGGTTTCGTCGCGGGAAAACGCCAACATCCGACTCGAGTGGATCGACAACTACGATTCGGCGCTGAAAGCTATTCAGCGCAACGAATTTGACGTGTATCTGATCGACTACCGGCTCGGCGAGAATACCGGTATCGACCTGATTCAGGAAGCATTCCGGCTGGGTAGCCAGGCCCCCATGATTCTGCTGACGGGACAGGATGATCTGTCGGTCGATAACTCGGCCCTCGAACTGGGGGCGGCCGATTATCTGGTCAAAGGGCGCATCGACGCGCAGGTACTGGGCCGGAGTATCCGGTACGCCCTGCGGCAGGCCGAAACCCTGGCCGAACTGGCTAAAAACGAGAACAAGTACCGGGCGCTGTTCGAACGGTCGATGGACGCCATTTTTGTGATGGACAGCAACCTGATTTTTCAGGACGCCAACCCCTCTGTCGAACAACTGCTGGGCTACACCCGCGACGACCTGAAGTACATGAATGTGGCCCGGCTTTTTACCAACATCGACGCCCTGCGCGAAATTCGGTTCAACGTCCGGGAGCACAATCAGCTGAAGGATTACGAAACCACTCTCATCAGCAAAGCGGGCCGCAAGCGCACCTGTCTGGTGTCGATCTGGGCCGTCGACGATAATCAGGGGCAACCCAACTGGTATCAGGGCATTATTCGCGACGTAACCGAGCAGAAGCGGGCACAGCAAGACCTGATTGTGGCCGAGAAGCTGTCGATGACCGGCAAAATTGCCCGGAGCATTGCCCACGAGGTTCGGAACCCGCTCACCAACCTCAGCCTTGCCCTCGAACAGCTCAAGGAGGAACTCCCCGCCGACGACGACAGCACGCAGGTGTTCACCGACATTATTCAGCGCAACGTGGAGCGCATCGGGCAGTTGATTACCGAGATGCTCAATTCCTCAAAGCCGCGCGAGCTCGACCGCAAGCCGCAAAACCTGACAAACATTGTGCGCGATACGCTGCACCTGGTTTCGGACCGGCTTAAGCTTAAATCCATGCAGTTGCAGACCAACTACTGCACCAGCCCCTGCACGGCCCTGCTCGACAGTGAGCAGATCAAAACGGCCTTGCTCAACATCTTTATCAACGCCGTAGAGGCCATGGAACCCGGTAAGGGAATTCTGACCGTGAGCACGTCCTGCTCCGACGACGACCGTGTGATTGTGGAAGTAAAAGACAACGGTAGTGGTATTTCGGAGGAAAACCGCAAGCGGCTGTTCGACCCCTTCTTTACGGGTAAGAGCAGCGGTATGGGCCTCGGCCTGACCACCACGCAAAACATTGTGAACAGCCACAAAGGCAGCATTGAAGTCGACTCGAAAGAAGGCTTCGGTACCACGTTCCGAATCAACTTCCCGCTTTCGGCTTAACAATCTGTTTTCAAACGCAGTACAGACCCGGCCCGGTGCCGGGTCTTTTTGTTGGGGAATCCGGGAAACCGGTGGGCAATAAACTCCACACTCACCCCACTATTTTTCTACAGCTCAGCGCACCGGCCCAACTGCCCCGCTACCAATTAACGTAGCCAATAACGCCCGAAATACTGCCTTATAATTGATTTTGAGCCGCTTACGAAACCCGTGTTACTTTAACCCAGATACTCCGTCCATATTGGCACCAAAATTTCTATACCCATAGCGTAAATGAATACGAAGATGATGTGGAGCGATACTCATTTCCCGGCAGCGATGCGCTCGCTTAACCCCAGCACTCGGGCGAAAGCAATTGAGATTGCCAACCGTTTGGTAGCTCAGGGCGACATGACAAAGCAACAGGCGATTACTGTGAGCATCAGCGAAGCACGCCGGATGGCTCGGTTGAGCTATTCGGGCACCGACGCTGCGGGCCTGTATTCATCCCATTCTCGTTGATTTTAAACCTTTTACGCTCTACCGTTATGAACTGGAAGAAAAACATTTACGATTCCCTGACCGGATGTGCAGCCCTTTGCGACGAAACCGCCACGAACGCGTCGCGCCAGGCCGATATTGAAAACTGGTATCGTTACATCTTCCTCAATCTGGACTGTGCCGACCTCTGCCGTCAGGTAGCCATGTTGTACGTTCGGGGTTCGGAAAACACCCGCTTACTGGCCAAAACCTGTATTGAGGTGTGTGAAAAATGCGCCGAAGAAGCCGCCAATTTCAACACGCCCGAAACCCAGCAGGTATATGCCATGTGCCAGCAGACGATTCGGAGCTGCGTAAATATTCTGGATATGTCGCACCAGCAGACGCTCGACTCAACCAACCCCAGCACGACACCTTCGTCGCTGTTCTACGGAATCGACCTGCGCGAAACCCTGTACAACTAAGCATAAACAACAACGACTAATACCTCACCATAAAGCCGTTCCGATTTACTCCGGGGCGGCTTTTTCGTTGGTATATGGCCTACCGCAATCAGGCCATACCTACCCAATCGGGCGTTAACTCGTTTTTTCAAACCCCGACCCTACATTGGCCGTTTCAGGCATACAAACCAAAACGTTATGGAAACACAGCACCAGCACAACAAAGACCTGGAAAAGGTTAAAGATCTGATTGAAGATATTCGAATTGCCATGATGACGACCGTCGACGAAGCGGGGCATCTGGTAAGCCGCCCGATGGCCGTAATGCAGATGGATGCTAACGGGACCCTCTGGTTTTTCACCAAAAAAAGCTCACCCAAGGTAGATCAGGTCGAAAATCATGAGCAGCAGGTGAACCTGAGCTTTGCCGATGTATCAGATGCCTCATACGTATCGATCAGTGGTACGGCTCAGGAACTGGACGACCGGGCGAAAATTGACGAACTGTGGTCGCCAGCGGCCAAGCCCTGGTTCCCCGACGGGAAAGACGACCCGCAACTGACTATTCTCAAAGTCGACACGCACATGGCCGAATACTGGGACTCCACGTCGAGCCGGATGGTGCGCTTCCTCGAAATGGCCCGCGCTGCCGTCACCGGCGACACATACAAGGAAGGCGAGAATCGGAAGGTATACAATTGATAAAGTAGGTAGGAGAGAGAAGTGAGGAGTGAGGAGTTGCTGACGCACGAGTATTGCTTACGCGTAAGCAACTCCTACCTGCTCTCTCCTACCTCCTCACTCCTGCCTCCTACCTTCTCACTCCTACCACCATGATCGTAACAAATACCAACACCGGCTGGCGGGTGATTCATCAGCAGGCGCATGGGCTGCTGGCTATGCAGCTTGCTCTGCACTGGAAACCCCAAAACCGCCCGGCCCGCTGGCACGAAACCCTGGCCGCCCTGCTCGAACACGACGATGGGCAGGACGCCTGGGAGGGCCGAAATCACCTGACCGACGCCGGGGCTCCCCTCGATTTTCACGAGCTGGAATACTCCGTGGAGCAGATGAAAAACATGATTCGGATTGGGCTGGAAAAGAGCCGCTGGAATGCGCTCATGCTCTCCATGCACACGACGTTTCTGTATACCGAAAAACGGGGCGAAGACCGGGCCTTAGACGAATTTCTGGACCAGCAGAAGACCAATCAGACCAAGTGGCGCAAAACCTACGGGGCCACCGTAGCCGAAGCCCGGTATGCCTACGATTTCCTACAATGGTGCGACGCGCTCTCGCTCGTGCTGTGTCAGGACCTGCTTCAGATTGAAGAACGGCGACTCGAAGTAAGCAAAGGCCCCGACCAGATCCCCTATTTCATTTACCAGCGCACCGACGGCTCGGTAGGGCTCGAGCCGTGGCCATTTGCCACGCGTGAGTTCACGGTCCATGTTGAATCGTACCTGCTCACGCAACTTGCCTTCACCGACGATACCGAGCTGTATAATGCCCTCAACGACGCCGAAGTTGAAGAATTGAGCTGGACATTCAGACAGTGAAGAGAGCACAAAATGACCACCCCCTGCCCCCTCCTTGAACTAAGGAGGGGGTTGTAAAAACGTCAACCTTGACTAAAAAAGGGGATGTAAAAAGCGCTCTGCTTGCCAAGTAAGCCTCCCCCTCCTTTAACTAACAGGGCTTTTTCATAAAAAATTATGGCTAACGCATAGCCCTTCGACAGGCTCAGGGTGACGATCAAACAGCGACAATTCGAGAATCATGTTTCAAATTCTGGGTCACCCTGAGCCTATCGAAGGGCTATGCGTCAGCAATTTTCGCTCAAAAAGTTAGTGGCTAATTGTATTGAGTGATAAGGTTATTCTCCTTTTGGCTGTCGTGTACAACCACTGCCAGGGTCTTCGACCCCTGGCAGGGTTTGGGTTGCCAAAAACCAGCCCCTGGGGGGAGACCCAGGGAGTGGTTCCTTGCGAGAACAACCTAATCACCCAATACAGCTAATTTTTATGAAAAAGCCCTCCTTAGTTCAAGGAGGGGTGGTAAAAACGTCAACCTTGACTAAAAAAGGGGATGTAAAAAGCGCTCTGCTTGCCAGATAAGCCTCCCCCTCCTTAGTTCAAGGAGGGGGCCGGGGGGGGTCGAAGTGACTCGAAAAGACGAGCACCATTACACCACTTTCAGCAGGACCGACGAACGGCCCGGAATCATAAAAGGTATTTTCACACTCACTTTATGACCTTCGGGATTAGCTGTCTGATCGGCCGAGTTGACCACAACAGCCCACTGATGCCCACGGCCGGGCTTGGGGAGGTGAAACGGCAGCTCTTCCCAGTACGCATTGAGCACCCACAGCAGATGGTCAGGCTCCACGGCGGTGCCATCTTCCTCCTGATCGGTAACGGCATCGCCGTTGATGTAGAGGCCCACGCAGCGCGTGTCGCCATTGGCCCAGTCTTCGTCGGTAAACGGATGACCGTCCGGGCGCACCCACGTTATCTGCTCGCCATCGTAGAACTTGCGCCGACGCAATAAGGGCATCTGTGCGCGCAGAGCCGTCAGGCGGCTCGTGAAATCGAACAGGGCCTGTTGGTCTTCGGTCCAGTTCCAGTTCATCCAGCTCAGTTCGTTGTCCTGATTATAGACGTTGTTGTTACCGTTCTGGGTGCGGCCGCACTCGTCGCCCATCACCAGCATAGGCGTACCCTGACTGAGCAGCAACGTAGCCAGGAAGTTGCGTTTCTGCCGTTCACGAAGCTGGTTGATCTCAGGGGCGTCGGTAGGCCCTTCGGCACCGTGATTCCAGCTTTCGTTATCGTTGGCCCCGTCGCGGTTGTCTTCGCCGTTGGCTTCGTTATGCTTCTCGTTGTAGCTCACCAGATCGTTGAGCGTAAAGCCATCGTGCGCCGTAATGAGGTTTACGCTATTGACGGGCGAGCGGCCATCGTTGGCGTACAGATCGGGGCTACCCAACAGCCGCGAAGCCAGTTCGGGCACCTGATGCGCGTCGCCTTTCCAGAATTTGCGGACACAATCGCGGTATTTACCGTTCCACTCCGCCCAGCTTACCGGAAACTGCCCCACGTGGTACGAGCCAATGTCCCAGGGCTCAGCAATGAGTTTCACCTGTGCCAGAACGGGGTCCTGGGCTACGGTATCCAGAAACGACGACACCCGGCCCGCTTCGGCTTCGTCGCGGATCAGGGCCGAGGCCAAGTCGAATCGAAATCCGTCTACGTGCATCTCGGTCACCCAGTAGCGGAGGCTATCCATCACCAGTTGCAGCGTCCGGGGGTGCGTCAGGTCGACGGTGTTGCCGGTGCCGGTGAAGTCGTTGAAATAGATTGGATTTTCTTCCACCTGCCGGTAATAGGCCCGGTTGTCGATGCCCTTCATAGAGAGCGTCGGCCCCATTTGGTTGCCCTCGGCCGTGTGGTTATACACCACATCCAGAATCACCTCAATACCGGCTTTGTGCAGCGCTTTGACCATTTCCTTAAACTCAGTCACCTGCCCGCCCATCATGCCCGATGCCGAGTAAGTGTTCTGCGGAGCAAAAAAGCCGATGGAGTTATAGCCCCAGTAGCTTTCGTTGGTAAACTGATGCACGGGCAACAGCTCAACGGCGGTCACACCCAGTTTTTTAAGGTAATCGATGCTTTCGGGAGCGGCCATACCCGCGTAAGTGCCACGAATTTCTTCGGGAATGGTCGGGTGCTGATGGGTAAACCCTTTCACATGGACCTCGTAAATAACCGACCGGGCCATCGGCACATCGGGGGCGGTATCGTCGTCCCAATCAAAGGCCGAGTCGACCACAATGCTTTTGGGCATGGTAGGGCCGCTGTCTTCGGTGTCCATCACGAGCACCCGCTCTTCGCCTTCTTCTTTGTAGTCGTACCCCAGAAACGAATCGTCGTGCACCACGGGCGCATGAATCGCCTTGGCGTACGGGTCGAGCAGGAGTTTGTAGGGGTTGAAATAATGACCGGCTTCGGGGTCATACGGCCCATCGACGCGGTAGCCATACAACTGACCGGGCTGAATATCGTTGATGTAAATGTGCCAGATTAACTCGGTACGCTCCGTGACGGGGATGCTCACCAGCTCGCGGCTGGGGTCTTGTGGGTCGTACAGGCACAGGTAAACCGCCGTGGCATTGCCGCTAAAGAGAGCAAAGTTGGTGCCTTCGGCATCGGGGGTAGCGCCCAGCGGATAGGGTTTGCCGGGGCGGGTAGTGTAGTCGTTGGGGGAAACGGGTGCCGACGGTTGGGCCGCCGACGAGCCGTCGGTTGGTAATTCTGTATTTTTCATAACGTGTAGTGTAAAAATCGCTTTACACTGATTATAAACCGGGTGCTGAGGAAAAGGTTTATTAGGTAACCAGTAGCTACAAAACACACCGCGAAGCACTGCGCCCCCACGCCTGTTGCCAGCGTCATGGAATGCAGTACTTCGCGGTTGGGTGTCGAGTTGCGGATAATCAATTACGAGTTCACCACCTCGCCCCCATTCACATGAATGGTTTGGCCGGTGATGTAGCTGGCATCCTCCGAAGCCAGAAATACATAAGCCGGGGCCAGTTCGGCGGGCTGCCCCACCCGACCGAGCGGCACATCCTGCCCAAACTTAGCCACCTCTTCGGGCGTTTTGGTCGAGACAATAAGCGGGGTCCAGATGGGGCCGGGCGCTACCTGATTCACACGGATGCTGCGGTCGGCCAGATTCTGCGACAACGACCGCGTAAACGAGGTAACAGCGCCCTTGGTCGATGAATAATCAATGAGTGATTCGCTACCCCGATACGACACAACCGACGAGGTGTTGATGATGCAGTCGTGGGCCGCCATGTGGGGTAGTACGTTTTTGGTGAGCCGGAACATCGCCAGAATGTTGATCTCGAAGGTGTCTTTCAGCTGCTCGTCGGAGATGTTCGTAAACTCCTGCTGCTCTACGTGATTAGCCGCGTTGTTTACCAGAATATTCACCCGCTTGTAGGTACTCACCACCTTGCCCACGGCCTCCCGGATAAACGAGATACTCCGCAAATCGCCGGGCAGTAACAGACACCGACGGCCTTCCGCTTCGATCAACCGCTTGGTTTCCTGGGCATCCTGCTCCTCGCGAGGATGGTAAATAATGGCTAAATCGGCCCCTTCGCGGGCGTAATGCACCGATACCGCCCGCCCAATGCCCGAGTCGCCCCCGGTGATGAGCGCGATTTTGTTTTCTAACTTACCCGACCCTTCGTAGCCTTCCCGAATGTAAATCGGGCGCGGGTCCATTTGGTGTTCCAAACCCGGCTGCGCATCCTGATGCTGGGGCTTGGTTTCTAGTTTCATGTCTTCCATAACGTCTTGTATCAAACAGATTGGTTAGCCATTAATGATGGTGCCGCCGTTGGGATGAATCACTTCGCCCGTCACGTACGACGAATCGTCGGAGGCCAGGTACACATAGGCCGGGGCCACCTCGCAGGGCTGACCGGGGCGTTTCATGGGCACATCTTTACCAAACATGGCCACTTTCTGCTTATCGAACGACGACGGGATGAGCGGGGTCCAGATGGGGCCGGGCGCCACGCCGTTGACCCGTATCTTTTTCGACGCCAGATTGCCCGCCAACGCCCGTGTGAAAGCCATAATCGCTCCTTTGGTCGATGAATAATCGATCAGGTCGGCGCGACCCTGATACGCCGTAATCGACGTGGTGTTGATGATAGCGTCGCCCTCGTTCAGGTGGGGCAAAGCGGCCCGTGTAACCCGGAAAAACGAGTAAATGTTGGTTTCGTAAGTTTTGAGCAGGTCTTCGTCGCGGATTTGCTCGAAGTGATCGTGGGGATACTGAATCCCGGCATTGTTGACCAGAATATTCAGCTGCCCGTATTCGCGGACAGTATCTTCAACCACCTGCCGACAAAAATTGGGGTCGGTCAGGTCGCCCGACAGGAGCAAACAGTCTCGTCCTTCGGCTTCCACCAGGTCTTTGGTGTGTTGGGCATCCTGCTGCTCGCGGGGCGTGTATACAATGGCCACATCAGCCCCTTCGCGGGCAAAGTGGATGGCCACGGCCCGGCCAATACCTGAGTCGCCCCCGGTGATAAGGGCCACTTTATTTTTAAGCTTGTTGGCCCCCCGGTAATTATACCGAATGTACTTGGGTTCGGGGGTCATTTGCCCCTCAATGCCCGGCTGCGGGTCCTGATGCTGGGGCGGAATCTGATTCTCCATAACGTTGAAAGCTTGAAACGAACGATCTCAAGCTTTCAACGCCACCCTTTAGGGGTTGTTCAGATAAATCTACTAAATGAATAGGGAGGAAGGAAGACGGGAGGAAAGGAAAATCCTCCTTTCCTCCTAAAATTCTACCATAAACCCAATCGTCGGGGTTACAAATGGGTTGTTGTTAGATAGTACTTCCGGGATACCGTTGCTGCCGTTGGCGCGCAGGGGTGCTCCGTCGGTGGTCAGGTAGCCCGAGCCATCGAGGGCGCGGCTCAGGACAAAATCGGGCAGGCCGGGCGTGGGTAGTACAAAAGCATTCTGAACGTCGAGGAACAGGTCGAGCGTTGTCCGGCGGAAGTTCCATTTCTTATCCAGCCGGAAATCAAACTGATTCAAAGGAGCGAGCCGCTGCGTGTTCAGCTTCGAATAGTCGGGAATGCCCTGCCCCAACGCCAGGAAGTTGGCCTGCGAAGCCGGAATATCGAACGGCGTAAACGGTGCTCCACCCGCAAAGCGGTATTTCAGGCCCATCTCCCAACCGCGCTTGAACTTACGCCCGAGCAAGCCCGAGAACAGGTGCCGGTTGTCCCAAGCCGAGGGCACCAGCACACCATTTGATCCTGAGAATAAACTCCGCACGTAGGTGTACGAGGCCACTACAAACAGGTTTTTGACCAGTTTCTGCTGAAAAAATACCTCTACCCCGTAGGCTTGCCCTTTGCCGGTACTCGTAACGGCTTCATTACCAATAGCGTTGAAATCAGCGCCCAGGTTAGCCAGCGATATACCATTCCGCACCGACACCGGGTAGTTGCTGTATTGCTTGAAGAACCCCTCGACCGTAAACCGGCGCGTGGGATTCGGCAAAAACTCGATACCCGCCACGTAATGGTTCGAGGCAATGTAGCGGTTGTCGCGGTTGACAAACTGCCCCTGCGCATCACGGTAGCCCAACACGGTGTAAATCGGCATTTTGAAATAGCGCCCCACCGACGCGTTCAGGTTCCATTGCTCGTTGAGGGCGTAACTCAACGCCAGCCGGGGCGACAACGTCTGCAGCGGATTCATACCCGTGGTGGTAAACGTGTTCATGTCGGTACGCAAGCCGGCCGAAACCCCCAGCCGGTTGTTCAGCACGTTGCGGTTTACCTGTACAAACGCCCCGAAACGGCCCAGATCAAGGCTTGTATTCGACCGGATACGGACTTCGGGCGATACCAATTGCCCTGATGGGTCGAACACGGCATTCCGAATCTTGCCCGCAATGTCGTTGTTGAACTGTGCATACTGGGCCGATACCCCGTATGAGTACCGCCAGCCTGCCACCGACTTGTTCACGTCGATACGGAGCTTGTTTTCAATCTCCCGCGACCGCAACCGAAACGCCCGCGCCGACTCGTCATTCTGCCGGGCATCCTCAAACCGGTCGAGCGCATTGTCGAAGGCATTCCGGCTCAGGGCGATGTTGAGGTAGCCGTTTTCGATCAGGTGCCGCAGGGCCAGCCCGCCCGTGTAGTTCCACTGATTAATGAGCGGAGCCCGCCGAATGGTGTATTCTTTGTCGGGTGTAACCTCGCGGGGTACGGCAAAGCTGAACTCATCGAGCGCGCCCACGCCCACGGCCGTCAGGGTTGTTTTTTTACTGAACCGATGGGTGATTTTGGCCTGAAAATCCCAGTAATTAGGCCGGATAGGCAGGTCGATAAGCCGGAAGAAGTATTGCAGATACGACCGGCGGGCCGAGGCCAGAAAGGTTGTTTTTTCGGACAACGGCCCCTCGGTAGTCAGGGCCAGCTCGGTGCCGCTCACCCGGAAATTGCCCTGTAGCCGCTCGCGGTTGCCCTCGCGTTGCTTGAACTGAAACACCGACGCCAGCGCGTTGTCGTACCGGGCATCGAAACTGCTCGACGACAGGGTCACGTCTTCAATAAACGACACGTTCAGGATTCCCTGCGGGCCACCCGTGCCGCCCTGCGTCTGAAAATGGTTGATGACCGGAATCTCGATGCCGTCGAGGTAGAACACGTTTTCGTTGGGTGCGCCCCCCCGGATAATGATGTCGTTGCGGAGACCACCCGGCGAGCCACCCACGCCCGGCAGGGTCTGAATCACTTTCGAAATATCGAAGTTACCGCCGGGGTTGGTCTTGATTTCTTCGGTGGTGAGCCGCTGAATAGAGTTGGGGCTTGAGATGGTCGATGCGGCCGCCGTTGCCCGGTTGGCCTTGACCGTCACCTCCGATAGCCGCTGATTTTCTTCAGTCAGCTCGAAATTGGCCTGATTGTCGTTGCCCGACGTCACCACGAGGTTAAACTTCTCCAGCGATTGGTAGCCCACATACGAAGCCTGTAGGTTGTAAGTACCCACGGGCAGGGTCAGTTTGTACCGGCCTTCGGTGTCGGTCACGACACCCTGCGTACCGTTGGCCACTTTGATGGTCACGCCGATGAGCAACTCCTGCGTTGCCGCATCGCGAACGGTTCCGATGATATTCCCCACCCGTTGGTCGGGGGTTTGGGCCTGCAACGTGCCAATGAGCAGCAGACAGACCATACTGTATAAAAAGCGCATAAGTTAAGTACCGAATGGGATTCGGAACATTAACACGCTACCTCGAAAAATGTTGGACGTTTTTGTACTATTTTTTTTGTAGCTCCCGCACAAGTTCTTCTGTCGACTCCGACCGGTCGCTCAGAAAAATAGGATTATGGAATTGGTGTAGCCGCTCCATCAGGCCCACCAACTGCAACTTTTCGGTATTGGACAGTGGCCCGCCAATCAGAATGGACGTTTGTACCATACGCGGCCAGATTTGGTGCAACATAGCCACACCCGCATCGGTCAGTTTCAGCCGTTTACTACGTTTGTCGGTTTCGTCATTTTGTTGTTCCACCAAGCCATTGGCAATCAGTCGGCGGATAATTTCCATGCCCGTTGTTTTCTCATGAATGTTGTACTGAATCAGTTCCACTTTTGTCTGCAACGGTTTGTACATCAGCGAAATCATGTACGCAAAATCGTCAGAACTAACCAGAGGGGTATCTGTCAAAGCGCGTTTGGTGAGTGAGCGGGCATAGCGATAGAGGTAGGTCACGAGCTTACCGATGAGCGTATCGGGAGCCGCGCCCGAAACCGACTGCACGGGGCCCTCGGCCGCCTGGTCGGCTCGCTTTTCGGCCGCAACGCGTTCGTTCAGCCAGGCCAGAAAATACACCATTTCCGAATTAGTAGCTTCAGCGGCCCCACCCGTATGAGCCGTTTCGCGCTCGTAAGCCTCGGCGTAATCGATCAGCTGGCGGATTAGTCCGTATTTCATTCGATAACAAAAAGCATTTACCTACCCTCGGCAATATAGTACGATTTTGTACTATTCTACTCGCTGTATAAACGAAATTCGGGGGGTATAGGTTTGGGCGGGGTGTAGGAATCATACGAAGACAAAAAACGTATTGTGAACGATACATAGAACATTATACCTTCACCCCTACCCACTTCCCTCGTGACCACTTTCCTCAAAGCCAAACTATACGACCATTGCCTGGCCTACGTGCAGGAGCGCATCGACAATGCCGCCGAGGCTATGCAGGCCGCGCAGGAATCGGCCAATTCAGAAACCAAAAGCTCGGCGGGCGATAAGTACGAAACCGGCCGGGCCATGGCGCAACTCGAACGCGACCGCCACGCCCAACTCCTCGCCGAAGCCCAGCGGATGAAAGCCGATCTGGAAAAACTCGACCCCGCGGCCGAGTCGGCAGTGGCTATCCCCGGCAGTTTGGTGAAAACGTCGCGGGGCACATTTTACATCAGTATCAGTGCGGGCAAAATCTCCCTCGACGGCACCGACTATTTCGCCGTATCGCCAGCCTCGCCTATCGGGGCCCTGCTCCTGGGCAAGCGCATGGGTGACTCCGCTACGTTCAACAGAATGGAGTACCGCATAGAGGCCATTTCCTGAACCGACTTCATTAAACAGGACGGCTTTTTCGCTTTTGGAGGTATATACCCAACCTATGCTATCTACCTCACTTCCCAAGGCTCCGGCCACCTCTACGCTTCCGGCGGCTTTACGCGTCGGCTCTATCGATGTCCTGCGGGCTATCACGATGGTGTTCATGATTTTCGTCAACGATTTATGGTCGCTTACAGGCGTGCCGGTATGGCTCGAACACGTAGCACCCGGCGTCGACGGGATCGGCTTTTCCGATGTCATTTTTCCGGCCTTCCTGTTCATTGTTGGCCTATCTTCCCCGTTCGCCATTGCCCATCGCAGCAACCGGGGCGACTCCGACCGGGCCATTCTGCTGCATATTCTGGGCCGCACGGTAGCTCTGCTGGTTATGGGGCTCTGGCTCGTCAATGGCGAGTCGATCAACGAAGCCGCCACCGGGATGCACCGGCTGGTCTGGAACACGCTGTCCTGCATTTCGTTTATCCTGATCTGGAATACTTACCCGAAAACAGCTCCCCAATGGCTGATAACTGGCGCCCGATTACTGGGAGCCGGTACGCTGCTGACCCTGGCCATTCTGTACCGGGGTGGCGACGGCACGGCCCGGTTTGAACCCCACTGGTGGGGTATTCTGGGGCTGATTGGCTGGTCGTATCTAGTGGGTGCTGTGACTACGTTGCTGGCCCGGGGCCGCATTGCCATACTGGCTCTGGTATGGGTTACTTTTTGCGGGTTGAGCATGGCGTTTGGGGCAGGCCTCGTCCCGAAAGCCCTGCTGTTTATTCCTGAACCAATCATCGGCGGAACCCTGGCCGGTCTGACTCTGGGCGGGGTACTTACAGCTACTGTTTTCCGCTACTGCCTTGAGCGTGGCCTAACCCGGCCCATGACGGTCGGCTTTCTGGTCATGAGCGGAGTACTGATTGGGTTGTCGGTGTACACACGTCCATTCTGGGGCCTCTCCAAACTGGCGGCTACCCCGGCCTGGCTCTTTCTGTGCAGTGCGTTTACCTTGCTGGCTTTCACGGCCCTGTACTGGCTCGTCGACGCAGCGGGCAAAGGCCACTGGTTCCGGTTTATCAAACCTGCCGGTACTGATACCCTACTTTGCTACCTGATGCCCCATTTTGCCTACGCGCTGATGGTGGGGCTGGGGCTACACCTGCCCGCATTTTTGCTGGCGGGCGGTGTGGGGCTGGCCAAATCGTTTGCGTTTGCCCTCCTGTGTGTATGGGTGGCCGGGCGGCTCAACCGGCTCGGCATCAAACTAAAACTTTGATGTTCAGGGAACACGCCTGACCATTAGGTGTAGGACAAGTTCATTACGGCAGATTTCCCAAAAACATTTTTGGGACCGCCCTGCGGCCCGGAGGATTACAGGATAACCGCGATTATCCTGGGCCTACATAAATCCTGTTTATCCTGTAATCCTGTCAGTTGCATCTTACTGTCAACCGGCCCATTACGGCCCTTTCTGAAACATCACTTTATATCCTACGTTTTGCATGGACTAATCAATGTCTTTATCCATGCAAACGGCAACTCTCCCAACGCCGGTCACCCAACCGCGCTCGGCCCCGCCCGAGCCCGTCGGTACCGGCGTTCGTTCGTTCTCGCTCACCATCAACGGAGCCGAATATGAGCTCAACGTAGCCCCGTGGACTACGCTCCTCGACGCCCTGCGCGAATACCTCGACCTGACAGGCACAAAAAAAGGCTGCGATCATGGTCAGTGCGGAGCTTGCACGGTGCTGGTCGATGGCAAACGAATTAACTCCTGTCTGACCCTGGCGGTGATGCACGAAGACCATCAGATTACCACCATCGAAGGGCTGGCCGACGCCCAAACCGGCGATCTTCACCCGGTGCAGCAGGCATTTATTGACCACGACGCGTTTCAGTGTGGCTACTGCACACCGGGGCAGATCTGCTCGGCAGTTGGGATGATCAACGAGGGACGGGTGAAAACCGATGCCGACATCCGGGAGCTCATGAGTGGCAACATCTGCCGTTGCGGGGCCTACCCCCATATTGTCGATGCCATTCGGGATGTGATGCAACTAAACCCAACCGCCCAATGAAGCCATTCCAGTACCTACGCCCGACCGGCGTCGACGCAGCCGTGCGCGACCTCACCGCCCAACCCGATGCCGCCAAATTTATTGCGGGTGGCACCAACCTGATCGACCTGATGAAAGAGCACGTGGAACAACCCACTACGCTCGTCGACATCAACCGCCTGCCGCTGGCAACCGTTGAAGAACTCGAAGATGGTGGCCTCCGGCTCGGGGCGCTTGTCACCAATGCCGACACGGCCTACCATCCGCTGGTGGAGCAACGCTACCCGCTTTTATCGAAGGCGATTCTGGCCGGGGCTTCGGCCCAGTTGCGCAACATGGCCACCAACGGCGGCAACCTATTTCAGCGCACGCGGTGCTACTATTTTTACGATACCTCCATGCCCTGCAACAAACGGCACAGTGGCCCCAGCCAGGGCCCGGCGGGTTGCGGAGCCCTGCACGGCTACAACCGGATTCACGCGATTCTGGGGACTGAGTCGGCCGATGGCAATGTGCATTGCATTGCCACTCACCCCTCCGATATGTGCGTGGCCTTAGCCGCCCTCGAAGCCGTCGTCCGGGTGTCGGGGCCGCAGGGCGAGCGCACAATCCCGATTGCCGATTTTCACCGGCTACCGGGCGATACTCCCCAGCACGACAACACCCTCCGACCCGGCGAGCTGGTTACGGCCATTGATCTGCCCGCCAACGGCTTCTCTCACTATAACAGCTACCTCAAGCTCCGCGACCGGGCCTCGTATGCCTTTGCGCTGGTATCGGTAGCGGCCGCGCTCGAACTGGAACGGTCCGACGCTTCGGGCGATCAGATTAGTGCTGCCCGGCTTGCCATGGGGGGCGTGGCCCACAAACCCTGGCGCAAAACCGAAGCCGAGGCTCTGCTGGTTGGCCAACGACCCACGCCCGATGTTTTCGGACGGGCCGCCGACGCCCTGCTCGATGGGGCTCAGGGGTACGGACACAACACCTTCAAAATTGAACTGGCCAAACGCGCCATTGTACGCGCCTTGAGTCAGGCGGCCAAACTCGAACCAACTGAATAACCCCGTTATGCACAATCAGGTAATTGGAAAACCCATCAGCCGCGTCGATGGTCGGGCCAAAGTAACGGGCAAGGCCAAGTATGCCGCCGAATTTACAGCGCCCGACCTGCTCCACGGTGTGGTTGTGTCGAGCACGATCACCAAAGGACGCATCACTCACATCGACACGGGCGATGCCCTCGCCCTCGACGGCGTTGTGAAGGTATTCACGCATCAGAACCGGCCTAAACTGGCCTGGTTCGATATGAGCTATAAGGACCTGGATGCCCCGCCGGGTTCGCCCTTCAGGCCGTTGCACAACGACCGTATCAAGTACAACGGGCAGCCCGTAGCGCTTGTGGTGGCCGAGACGTTCGAACAGGCCCGGTACGCGGCCTCCCTCGTCAAGATCGAGTACGCCCAGGAACCGCACGAAACCGATTTACAGCACCATCTCGACACAGCCCGTAAACCTGCAAGCGGGCTGGCCTCGCTTCTGAAACCACCCCCACCCAAAGCACGCGGTAATTTCGACAAGGCGTTTACCGAAGCTCCGGTACAGCTTTCGACCGGCTACGTTCACGGTTTTGAGCACCACAACCCGATGGAGCTATTCAGCTCGACGGTGGTGTACGGGAAAGACGGTAAACTGACCATTTATGATAAAACGCAGGGGGCGCCCAACAGTCAGTTTTATGTGTCGCAGGTATTCAATATTCCGTTTCGCGATGTGCGGGTGGTCTCGCCCTACGTGGGTGGCGGCTTTGGATCGGGGCTACGCCCTCAGTACCAGCTTTTTCTGGCGGTGATGGCCGCCCGCGAACTGAAACAGTCGGTGCGGGTGTCGCTCACCCGTCAGCAGATGTTTACGTTTGGGCATCGCCCGGCCACTGTGCAGCACATCGACCTGGGGGCGCAACCCGACGGCACCCTCGATGCGCTACGGCACGCGGCTACGGCCGAAACCTCGCGCTTTGAAGACTACATCGAGGTAGTGGTCAACTGGTCGGGGGCGCTGTACAAGGCGCCCAACGCTCAATTCGATTACAACGTGGTGCCACTCGATCAGTACACACCACTCGATATGCGGGCACCGGGGGGCGTCACGGGGATGTCGGCCATTGAATGCGCCATGGACGAGCTGTCGTACAAACTTGGCATGGACCCGCTCGAACTCCGACTCAAGAACTACACCGAAGAAGACCCGAACGAAAAGCGGCCGTTTTCGAGTAAGCAACTACGAGCCTGCTACCAACAGGCAGCCGAACGGTTTGGCTGGACCAAACGCTCGCCCGAGCCCCGGTCCATGCGCGAGGGCCATACCCTCATTGGCTGGGGGATGGCTACGGGCGTTTGGGATGCCAATCAGCTACCGGCCCGCGCCGAAGCCGTGCTGACTGTAAACGGCAAGCTGCGCGTGAGCAGTGCCACCGCCGATATTGGCACCGGCACGTACACAATTATGACGCAGATTGCGGCCGATACGCTGGGCCTGCCTCTGGAGGATGTGCTGTTCCGGCTGGGCGATACCGACATGCCCCTGGCCCCGTTTCAGGGTGGGTCGCTGACGGCCGGCACGGTAGGTTCAGCGGTCAAAATTGTGTGCGAAGATCTCGGCAAAGAGCTGCTTAAACTCGCCCGCAAGATGCCGAACTCACCCTTTGCCAAAGCGAAGTTCGACGATGTCTTTTTCGTGGAAAAACAGATGCGCCTGAAAGCCGACCCCTCGGTCCGTATCGACCTGCAAACCCTGGTTGACCAGAACGGTGGCCGGGCTATTCGGACTACAGCGACCTCGATGACCAACTCGCTCAAGCAAGGCAAGTACACACGCTACGCCCACTCGGCGGTGTTTGTGGAAGTGCAGGTAGACGAGGACCTGGGCACCGTGAAGGTGACACGGGCCGTAACAGCCGTTGCCGCCGGGCGGATTCTGAACCCCAAAACGGCCCGGAGTCAGATTATCGGCGGCATGGTGTGGGGCATCAGCAAGGCACTGGAAGAAGAAACCGTGATGGACCACCGCTATGGCCGGTTCATGAACCACAACCTGGCCGAGTACCACGTTCCGGTTTGCGCCGACATTCACGAGCTGGACGTTCTTTTCGTGGAAGAACACGATGATGTGGTGAATCCGCTGGGCGTGAAAGGCGTGGGCGAAATCGGGATTGTAGGTATGCCAGCCGCCATTGCCAACGCCATTTTTCACGCAACAGGCAAGCGCGTACATGAACTGCCCATCACACTCGACAAGCTGATGTAATGTACGCTGGGGGCTTGCCCCCAGCCAATAACTTTTTCAAACACGCCACGCAGCCCGGCGTTTGTGACAGTAGTACAAAAGCCCCATGCGGGCTTTTTTTTATAGACTCAACGGTATTTATCCATCATGTACAACCCCCTCAGTACCTACCGGTTACAACTCAACGATTCGTTTCCGCTGGCGGCCGTCGAAAAACTCTGGCCTTACCTGCGCGACCTGGGTATCAAAACGATTTATGCGGCTCCCATTTTTGAAGCTACTCCCGGCAGCACGCACGGCTACGACGGCGTAGACCCAGCCCGGATTGCCCCCGAAATTGGCACAACCGAACAGCTCGAAGCCCTCGCCTGGCAACTGAAAAACGCCGAGATGGGTTGGCTTCAGGACATTGTGCCCAACCACATGGCCTACCATCAGCACAACACCTGGCTGGTCGACCTGCTTGAACAAGGGCCTCTGTCGCGCTACAAAGACTTTTTTGACCTGACCTATACGAGCGATATGTACCACGGGCGGCTCATGGCCCCTTTTTTAGGCGAATCGCTCGAAAAAACACTCGAACAGGGGACCTTGCGCGTGGTCTACGACCGCGACCGGCTCATGCTTCAATGTTTCGATAATCAGTTTCCGCTCAAACCCGGCTCCTACGCTACTGTGCTAGGCTCTGAGGCCCAAACCGACGCCCAACACCAATGGCTTGCCCTCCTGGCCCCGCTACACGCCCTTGACCAACCCGAAACCTTAGCCATTGCCTGGGACGAATGCCTGACTCAGTTAACGGCCCTTGCCCAAACCGACAGCGGCCGGAGCTGGATAGATACCCGGTTGGAAGCGGTCAATAAGCAGCCCGAAACCCTGGGCGCGCTGGTGCGGGAACAGCATTACGAACTCTGCGCCTGGACCGAAGCCATGCACCGGATCAACTACCGCCGTTTTTTTACCGTCAACGGGCTGATCTGCCTCAATATGCAGAACAAAGACGTGTTCGATCAGTACCATGACCTGATTGCCAAACTGGTGGAGAAGGGCATGTTTCAGGGTGTCCGGGTCGATCATGTTGATGGGCTATACGACCCCGACACCTACCTCAACCGGCTCCGCGAGCTGGTAGGCCCTGAGGCTTACGTGGTAGTCGAAAAAATTCAGCAGGCCAACGAGCCTATGCCCGCGCAATGGCCCATTCAGGGCAGTAGTGGCTACGATTTTCTGGCGCAGGTGAATAACCTCCTCACCGACCCTACCGGTGAGGCTCCGCTGACCGAGTTTTTTGAGTCGCTCGTGGGTACGCACACGCCCATGAACAAACGTATCCGCGACCGCAAAGCCTACATCCTGTACGCACACATGGGCGGAGAGTTGAACAACCTACTCGACCATTTTCACGACCTAAACCTAGCCGAACCCGACGCCAACGTAAGCGATGCCGCACTTCGGCTGGCCATTGGCGAACTGCTTATTCACTGCCCGGTGTACCGCTACTACGGCAACCAACTGCCCCTCGAACCGGCCGAAGCAACGGCTCTGCACCAGTTGTTTACAGCGATCCGCACCGAAAAACCAGACCTCGAATCAGCCGTCGATGTATTGGAAGAGGTTCTGCTGACTAAGCCGCCCGTAGCCGATGCCGACTACCGCGACCGGGCCCGGCGATTCTACCAACGGGTGATGCAGTTTACCGGCCCGCTCATGGCCAAAGGTGTGGAAGATACGCTCATGTACACCTACAACCGGTTTATTGGGCATAACGAAGTAGGCGACTCGCCGGGGCGATTTGGGCTGTCGGTGGCCGATTTTCACCAGATTATGCAGGAGCGGCAACAGCAGTTGCCGCTGAGTATGAACGGCCTATCGACCCACGACACCAAACGGGGCGAAGATGCCCGCGCCCGGCTCAACGTGCTCACCGCCCTGCCACACGAGTGGCTCGCCGAAGTACGGGAATGGCAAGCCCTCAACGCCGACCTGAAAACAAACAACGCCCCCGATCCCAACGACGAGTACTTGCTGTACCAGTCGCTGCTGGCGAGTTACCCCATGCCCACCCGCGTGGACGGAGCCGTAAACGTAGCTCGTGTCGCGGCCGATGGCGAGGACCCGGACGACGTGGCGAAGCGGTTCGATAGTTTTCTGCAAAAGGCCCTGCACGAAGCCAAGCGGCATGTTTCGGAGCAACACAAGCCGGGCGATGACGCCTATATTGAAGCTACACGGGCGTTTGCACGCGGGCTGCTCGACCCCACCCGGCCGTTCTGGAGCCGGTTTACGTCGTTCCTAATTCGCGTTGCCGATGCGGGCATCACCAACTCACTCGTACAGGTAACGCTCAAAAACACCTGCCCCGGCATCCCCGACCTGTATCAGGGTGCCGAGGGGTGGGACCTGAGCTTTGTGGACCCCGACAACCGGCGGCCGGTCGATTTTGATTTGCGTCGGTCGTGGCTCGCGCAGGCAACGGAAGGCGAGGCCAATCCGTCGGCACTGTGGCACGAGCGGTGGAGCGGTGAGATTAAATTCTCCCTGACGTACAAACTGTTGCAGGCCCGGCGGCAAAACCCCGACCTGTTCGGGTACGGGGCCTACGTTCCCCTCACCATTGATGGACCTCTGAGTGAGTACGCCCTGGCGTTTGCCCGGCAACACGAAGCCCGTTGGCTGGTGGTAGTTGTGCCTTTGTACACAGCCCGCCTATGCCGCGAACAGGGCGTACCGGACCCCACCCAACTCGACTGGCAGCATACGCGGGTTTTGTTGCCCGACGGAGCCCCTGCCACCTGGACCAGTATTCTCACCCACAAGTCCGTTACCGAACTGGACCTGAGTAACCTCCTGAACGAGTGGCCCGTGGCTATACTCCAGTAGCAGCTACCAAACCTGTAAGCCGGGCGGCCGGCTTACAGGTTTTTCTTCACCCAACCGAAGCACTACCACCTGCGCAAAATCTGGGTATCTTTACCCCATGAATTTCCCTGTCTGGTATCGTTTATTTCTCCTGATTCCCCTATTCTGGGGGTACGCCCTGGGTGCCTGGGCACAAGGCCCTGTCGATATGATGCGCGGCCGGGCGGCTTCGGCCAAGACCGACACACTCGTGGACCCGACCATCCAGAAACCGCAGTTTCCGGGCGGGCACGATGCCCTGATGATGTACATTGCCGACCACGTCAAATACCCGAAAGCATTACGGCGTAAGAAATTCAATGCCGGGCAACTCACGGTAAAGTTTCTGGTGCTGGCCAACGGCCGGGTGCGGAACGTGGAGGTTACCTCGCGGCCCACGCCCCCCGACGTAGCTGAAGAAATGAGCGAATACGTCACGAGTGTGATGAAGGCGTTCAACCGAATGCCACGCTGGGAACCCGCCCGCGTCAACGGTACACCCATTAATTACCAGTACGCCCTGCCTTTTCAGGTTGAAATCGATTAAACCAACGCCACTATGTATATCAACGGACCCGGTAAAGAGCATAATAACCAATCACAACACCGTTACGACGCCATTGTGATTGGCTCCGGCATCAGCGGGGGCTGGGCGGCCAAAGAACTGTGCGAAAAAGGACTGCGCACTCTGGTACTTGAGCGCGGGCGCGACGTTCGGCACATTACCGACTACCCCACCGCCACCAGCAACCCTTGGGATTTTCCGCACCGTAACCGGATGCCGCTCGCTTTCGACGAGGCCAACCCCATTGCTACCAAGTGCTACGCCCTCGACGAGGCTACCCAGCAGTTTTTTGTCAAAGACGCCGAACACCCCTACGTACAGGAAAAACCGTTTGACTGGATTCGGGGCTATCAGGTGGGAGGCAAATCGCTCATTTGGGCGCGGCAGACCCAGCGGTGGAGCCGGTTCGATTTTGAAGCCAACGCCCGCGACGGGGCCGCCGTTGACTGGCCCATTCGGTACAACGACCTGGCCCCCTGGTACAGCCATGTGGAGAAGTTTGTGGGCATCAGCGGCAATAAAGACGGTCTCGAAACCCTGCCCGACGGCGAGTTTCTGAAGCCCTGGGAACTGAACTGCCTCGAAAAACATATCCAGAAATCAGTAGCTGCTAACTACAAAAACCGTCACGTAATTATCGGGCGGTGCGCCCACCTCACCGACCCGCAGCCGATTCACTACGCGCAGGGCCGGGCCGGGTGTCAGGCTCGGCACCTATGCTACCGGGGCTGCCCGTATGGGGGCTATTTCAGCAGTAACTCCAGCACCCTACCCTGGGCGGCCAAAACCGGCAAGCTGACCTTACGGCCCAACTCGGTGGTGCACTCTATTATCTACGATGAAAAGGCGGGGAAGGCATCGGGGGTACGCGTCATCGACACCGTTACCCAAAAAGCTACCGAGTATTTTGCCAAAGTGATTTTTGTCAATGCCGCCTGCCTCAACTCCAACCTGCTTCTGCTCAACTCCACCTCGCGCCGGTTCCCCAACGGGCTCGGTAACGACAACGGCCTGCTGGGCCGTTACGTGGCGTTTCATAACTACCGGGGTAGCCTTAATGCCAGTTATGAGGGATTTGAAGACGGCTACTACTACGGCCGACGCCCCACCACGGCTTTTATGCCCAACTTCCGCAACGTCGACAAGCAGGAGATGAGCAATTTTCAGCGGGGCTACATGGTGGCGTTTAGCGCGGGCCGGGGAACGGGGCAACCCACAACGGAAACGTTCGGCGCCCATTTCAAAGAGAGCCTCACCCAGCCCGGCCCGTGGCACGTGTACATGATGATGCAGGGCGAAACCGTGCCGCGCTACGAAAACCACGTTCGGCTCAGCACCGACCAGAAAGACCCCTGGGGCATTCCGCAGCTGGTAACGTCGGTGGGATACACCGACAACGACGTAAACATGATGGAGGATTTTCTGACGCAGGGAGCCGAGATGCTCGACAAGGCGGGTTGCAAAAACATCCGGCCGTCGGACGATAAGCGCAACCCCGGTCTAGATATTCACGAGATGGGTGGGGTTCGGATGGGCCGCGACCCAAAAACGTCGCTGCTGAACGCCCACAATCAATTGCACCTGTGCAAAAACGTGTTTGTGACCGACGGAGCCAGCATGACCTCCACGGGCTCGCAAAACCCCTCGATTACGTTTATGGCCCTGGCAGCCCGCGCGGCCAACTTTGCCGTTGACGAACTGAAGCGTAAGAATTTATAAGAGGTAGACAAACATGAGACAGGGGGTTAGACTTCGCTAAAAAGAAGAAAGTCTAACCCCCTGTCTCATGTTTCTTAACGTAAATCATGGAAAATAGCTGACGCTCAGGCCTTCGACAGGCTCAACCGCACGCGGTCCGGGCTGACGGGCAGCTCAGCCCATAGCTCACATCAGCTTAACGTTGCTCAGAAACCACTGACAGACAATTGTTTGCCACCAGTCACTCGCTCACTTTTGGTTTTTTTCTGGGTGGCCTCATACAACTTGGTGTATTTCAGAACCGGGTAAACAGCCGAGAAGAAAGCCCATACAAAGCCGGGCAGGCCATCGCGAAAGCTCCCTTTGAACAGGTACACTTTCAGAAACTTAAACCCAAACCGTACCGAAACCTCCAAAGCGCCCTGCTTGCGCTGATGTACACCCGCCTGCCGGGCGTTGAGCGAGGTGTACTGATTCATTTTGGTGATATACTCGTGCAGGGAGCCGTAGCTATCGTGCCAGAGCGTCCCTTCCAGCACGGTCACGGAGCCGGTGGTCACTACTGATTCGTGGACAAGGGCAGGCGAGATATGGGCGTGCTGCCGGTTGAACAGCCGCAACACCGGGCGGTTTTGCTCCCCGCCATGCCGTAACATCTGCCCCATAAATACCAAGCTCCGGGGCAAACAAAACCCCTGCTGCGGGTCGGGCCGCTGCCGGAGGGCATCCATAATTGACCGTTTCAGGATTTCGTCGGGCGTTTCGTCGGCATCGAGCAGAAGCACCCAGTCATGGGTTGCCTGATCAACGGCAAACTGTTTCTGCGCACCGAAGCCATCAAACGAGCGGTGTAACACCCGACACCCGTACGAGTGGGCAATGTCGAGCGTGGCATCGGTACTCCCCGAGTCAACCAACACGATTTCATCGGCCCAATTCGCTACCGAAGCCAACGTCCGGGGTAAAGTCCGTTCGGCATTAAGCGTAATCAGAACAACCGATAAGTAAGACTGCTGCATTTTACTCCTGATTTCATGGTGGATAGAAGCAGACTCCGGTGTGTACAAACCGGACGCTAACTAATGATTAGTACACCATTAATACGACAGACGTTGCGTCCAGCGACCATTAAACCGAGGGAATGGGAATAAACACCGACGAACTGACCCTTTTTGCCGATGATTTCATCCTATTTGTATCGACTTAGTTTACGTCAGTCTACACCATATACCGTGGCTCCAAAACAGAAAAAGCCCAACCGGGCATACCGCTTCCGATCGGGCTAAAAAACCATAAAAACCTACTTATTCGCGTTTAAAGCCTATTTTTCGGGCATTCTCCAGATCAACGGAACTGATAGTAACCCGAATCGTTCGGCCCGATGGGCACGTACAGTCTTGGCAGTTGAAACCGACCGGGGGCGGTGCCTGAAACCGAACATCACGCGCTGAGGGTACGCCGTTCGTTTTGAGATAACCCAGAATAGCCGTAGCCCGCGTATCGTCGGCCACGTACCCAATGGCGCTGGTGTTAGTTGGGCGCAGCCACGGATCGGCGCACTGGGTTTCGGCATAGGCCACCTCCACATCCGCCGGGTTAGCGGCAATCTCATTGCCAGCGCAACCCGCCAGCCCAAGCAGTAATCCTACAAACCATACCTTTTTCATGATTACCTGACAAGTTTATCAACCACGGCACCTCATAATAGAATGTACAATGAATACTGGACACTCAGTACTGGACTTCAGACACTGGACACTAGACGTTAGACCTTCCTATATAAAGGTAGTAAGTCTAACGTCTAATGTCTGAAGTCCGAATGTCCAGCACTGAACATGATGCATTTGAACTGCCGTTGCTGTATAGATTCTGCCAGACCCGAAATGGTTGGAACGCTGGGGCTTTATTCCGTCACCACACCCGATTTGCTACCATGTTGATGACCGCGTTGACCACCAACGCCAGCCCAAACGAAACCGCCACCGAAAAATGGGGCAGCAGAAACGCCTGCAAAAACAGGAAGGTGCTGAACCCAAACAGGCCAATCACCAGCCCGCGTAGCGTATTAATGGCCGCGTTGCTTCCCTGTAGCGTGTGCGAAAAAATGGCCAGAATCGACGTCATAATCGGGAAGGGCGTCAGAATACCGCTCCAGGTAGGGCCCAGCACGTCGGCCAGATGCGTGATCAGAACCACAAACACGGTAGCCACCCCCATCCGAATAGGGATCTCGAACGGCAAACGCCGGGGTTTGACCGGCTCCGTGGTGGGTTTGGGAAAATACCGCAACGTGACAAACACCCCGCCCAGGATGAGCAAATAGCAAGGCCAAAGACCCGGCCGGAGGTAACTAAAAAGCAAGACCGTAGCTGCGTAAGGCACGTACGCACCGAGCAACGTAGGAAACCACGGGAGTCGTTTCGACAGGGCAGTGTAGGTATAACAAAACCCAAGCAGCGACAAAACCCCGATCAACACGCCCTCGATGGATTGCACACCGAATACTTTGCCCTGTTCGAGGATAAAGAAGAAAAGAATAGGCCCGGCTATCCAGGGCATACTGCCAATAAGCCCGCCGATTCGGTTGCCCCAGCGCCGGGCAACCAGCGTAACCAGGGCAATAATCGACGGCATCAGGGTTATTTTGAGGAGAAAAACATTCATGCGAAACCCTTACCAACTAAAAAGCAAACGTTTTTTTGGCCGGGTCTCGACCGGCCACTGCGGAAATTGCCGGGTAAACTGAGCGGCCATATCGGGCTCGTACCGCCGGAAAAATTCGGGATCGAAGTTGGCATCGACCAAATGCCCAATTATCCAACCAATCGGCTTTTCGGTCTCGATCCATTCGGTCCAGACTGCTTGCCGTTGCCGGATTCCGAGCGTATTCATACCCACCACCGCGCCCGTATCGGCCCGGAAGTAAATTCGCAGGGCCAGCTTTCGGGTCTCGTGCTGCCAGTAGAAACTTTGCAGGTCGGGGTGCTCGTCGGGGCGGGCCGGGGCGTTGCCGTAGGTTTGGTACTCGATATCGAAAAACTTGGCTGAGTTAAAAAATACGCCCGGCCGGTAGGCCGTTTGGGTGCCCGTAAGCGTTTGGGCGAGTGTTTCGCCCATGATCCGACCCGTGTACCAGATTTGTTCGAGCGGTTTCCGGCCCGGCGGAGGGATTCGGTGCTGTACACAATCGCCAATGGCGTATACGTCGGGCAGGTTGGTTTCCAGAAAGTTATTCACCAGAATACCCCGGTCGGTTTCGAGGGCCGTGTGGCGCAGAAAATGGATATTAGGCCGCACACCCACCGATATACCCACAAACTGAGCCGGTAGGGTTTCGCCCGTCGAGGTAGTCACCTGCCCTACCCGGCCGGAGCCATCGTCGATCAGCCCGGTGAGTTCGGTGTTCAGGCGCAGGTCAACGTGGTGCTCACGGATATGGTTCGTCACGAGCGCCGACTCCTCGTCGGGCAGTACGCTGTTCCAGTAGCTTTTTTCGCGCACCACAAACGTCGGCCGGATGCCTTTCGACAGGAGCATTTCGCAGAGTTCAATACCGATCAGCCCGCCCCCAACCACCACGGCCTCGCGCACCCCAACGGTATCAGCCTGCATCCGGGCCAGGTCGGGCAGGCCGTACAGGCCCTGCACCCCGGCCAACTGCTCGCCGGGCAGCCCCAGCGGATTGGGCGTTGAGCCGAGGGCGAGGATCAGCACGTCGTAAGACAACTCCTCCCCCGCCGACGACCCGGAGAGGAAGAGTGTTTTCTGGTCAAAATTGATTTTCTCTACGTGAGCCCGTAGCAGATTGATCCGATTTTTGGGCCAGAACCAATCCTCGTAGGGCTTCAGATGATGCGGCTCCAGCTGCCCCATGTACACATACATCAGGGCAGTGCGGGAAAAGAAATGGTCGGTTTCCGACGAGATCACGGTAAGCGAATCGTCGGAGCGTTTACGGATCTCGCGGGCGGCCGTAATACCCGCAATTCCGTTACCAATAATGACAATGGAGCGCATAAGTAGGAAAAAGACAGTGCCCAAATATACGCTCGGGCAGGGCATACCGATGACCGGGCTCCCCCGTTTTGAACGGTTTGCGGTGAAAATGAAGGACAAACCTCATTTAGGGCTGTGTTTAGGGGCCGTTCCCTCACCATAAAAACCAATTTATCCTTGCCTGAAGCCAATAACACGGGCAATTTCTTGTCGATTCGAACGGCAAACCGCTATATTTGGGCGCTAACAATCGAAGCCTATTAACTTTTATTCAACTTTTTTCGCATGAATTCGAGTCTTTACCTTGTTCCCATTCTGGGCGTGATTGGTCTGGTCGTGATGGCCGCCAAGTTTATGTGGGTCTCGCGGCAGGATGCCGGAGACGCCCGGATGCAGGAGATTTCCGGCTACATCGCCGATGGAGCCATTGCCTTTCTGAAAGCTGAGTGGCGCGTTCTGATCGTTTTCGGGCTTATTGTTGCCGTGTTGTTGTCGTGGTCAGGTTCATTGGTCGAAAACTCACACTGGAGCATTGGTATCGCTTTTGCGTTTGGCGCGTTCACCTCGGCCCTCGCCGGTTATATCGGTATGAAGATCGCCACCAAGGCCAACGTCCGGACGGCTCAGGCGGCCCGCACGAGCCTCACCCGCGCCCTCGACGTATCGTTTACGGGCGGTTCGGTCATGGGTATCGGTGTGGCAGGTCTGGCAGTGCTGGGTCTGAGCGTGCTGTTTATTATTGTCTATAACTACTTCGTTAGCGGTTCGGGCAACGTGAATGGTATCGAGATGGAACGCGCCCTCGAAGTGGTGGCCGGTTTCTCGCTCGGTGCAGAGTCTATTGCCCTGTTTGCCCGCGTGGCGGGTGGTATCTACACCAAAGCAGCCGACGTAGGCGCTGACCTGGTGGGTAAGGTAGAGGCCGGGATTCCCGAAGATGATCCGCGTAACCCGGCTACTATTGCCGATAACGTAGGCGACAACGTAGGTGACGTGGCTGGTATGGGTGCCGACTTGTTTGGCTCGTACGTGGCTACGATTCTGGCCACGATGGTACTGGGTCGCGAAATCATTATCCCCAACGACCCAATTCTTGGTCATGCTCCCATTGTACTGCCCATCGTGATTGCTGGCCTGGGCCTGATTTTCTCGATTCTGGCTTGTTACCTCGTGCGCGTGAAAGACGATAATGGCAACGTACAAGGTGCCCTAAACATGGGTAACTGGGGTTCGATTATCCTTACCGTGATTGCGTCGTATTTCCTCGTAACCACCATGCTGCCCGACACCACCATGCAGATTCGGGGGGTTGAGTTTACCCGGATGGATGTGTTCTACGCGATTGTTACGGGTCTGGTTGTGGGCGCGCTTATGTCGATCATCACGGAATATTACACCGCTATGGGTCGGCGGCCGGTACTGTCCATCATTCGTCAGTCGGCTACGGGTGCGGCTACCAACATCATCGGCGGTTTGTCGGTAGGTATGGAGTCAACGGTACTGCCGATTCTGGTACTGGCGGCTGGTATCTATACCTCGTACCACTTTGCGGGTCTGTACGGCGTGGCTATTTCGGCCGCAGGTATGATGGCCACTACGGCGATGCAGCTGGCGATTGATGCCTTCGGGCCGATTGCCGACAATGCCGGTGGTATTGCCGAAATGAGCTACCTCCCCGAAGAAGTTCGCGGCCGCACGGATATTCTCGACGCCGTGGGTAACACCACAGCCGCTACGGGTAAAGGGTTCGCCATTGCCTCGGCTGCCCTGACGGCCCTGGCCCTGTTTGCTGCATTCGTAGGTATTTCGGGTATTTCGGCTATCGACATTTACAAGGCCGACGTATTGTCGGGCTTGTTTGTGGGGGCCATGATTCCGTTTATTTTCTCGTCGCTGGCGATTGCCGCCGTAGGTCGGGCCGCCATGAGCATGGTAGAAGAAGTACGTCGGCAGTTCCGTGAGATTCCAGGCATTATGGAAGGTACGGGTAAGCCTGAATACGAAAAATGCGTAGCTATCTCAACGCAGGCTTCTATTCGGGAGATGGTTCTTCCGGGCGCTATTGCCCTGACCGTGCCGGTGATCGTGGGCTTCATTTTTGGCCCCGAAGTACTGGGTGGTTTGCTGGCCGGGGTGACGGTATCGGGCGTATTGATGGGTATTTTCCAGAACAATGCCGGTGGTGCCTGGGACAACGCCAAGAAGTCGTTCGAAAAAGGCGTTGAAATCAACGGACAGACGTACTACAAAAAGTCGGAGCCGCACAAAGCGTCGGTTACAGGTGATACCGTTGGTGATCCGTTCAAAGATACGTCGGGCCCCTCTATGAACATCCTCATCAAGCTGATGTCCATTGTATCGCTCGTGATTGCGCCGTACATCGCTATCAAATCAAGTGACCACGCCGGTCATGCTACCGAAGGCATCGAAGCCGTTGGCGGTGTACAGGGTGTAGACCTCGAAAAATCGACCGCGGCCGACAATGCCGACGTATCAACGCCCAACCAACTGACCGACCTGACCCTCGACGGGGGCGTGTCGCTCAAGGGGGTGAACGCCGAAGGTATCGAAGCCAACCTGCTCGATTTTATTAAGTCGGACAAGGCTGTGGACAAAGACACCTGGTTTGATTTTGACCGGCTGACGTTCGAGACGGGCAGCGCCACGCTGAAACCCGAATCGCAGGAGCAGTTGAAAAACATTGCCGAGATTCTGAAGGCGTTCCCCAACGTGAACATCAAGCTGGGTGGCTATACCGATAACACCGGCAATGCCAACAGCAACCTGAAACTCTCGGGCGACCGGGCGGCTTCAGTGAAAGGCGAACTGGTAAAACTGGGTATCGACGGTGGCCGACTGGAGTCGGAAGGATACGGTCAGGAGCATCCTGTAGCCAGCAACGACACCGAAGAGGGCCGTGCACAAAACCGCCGAATCTCCGTTCGGGTGACCAAAAAATAAAAGCACTGTACATACGCGCTTTTGAGAAGCCGGGTTCTGACGAACCCGGCTTTTTATTTGTCCTACCAGCTAGATAGCCTACTGTTTTTGTGGATTAATCGACCCCAAAAGATTCCACAAAACAATGAGTGAAAAATGGGCTTTTTGTTCACAAAAAATTGAACAAACGGCGTTAAAACGAATTATCCTCACTATCAGGATCTTGTAGAGGTCATCTTCAACAAAATACGCCGTTTAATCAAAACTACGCTTTGCCTCTACAACCCTTTGGAACAAAACAGAATCCGAGTAATTAATGCAAGTGAATGCACCCTGTTTCAACTACCATTTGATTTAAAACTACAAGATACGTCCATGAACGTGCGCAACTACCTCTTAGTAAGCCTGTTGAGTTTATTAGGATTTCAACTCATGGGTCAAACATTAACGCTCGATTCACCGGTGAGCCGGATGGTTTTCCAGCGTTCCTCTTCCAACACAGCCATTGTCCCGGTCCGGGGGCAGGCACCCGGCTCAGCCACCCGCATACAGGGTCGGCTGATTGCGCGGCAGGGCGGGCAAACAACCGACTGGCGCGAAGGCTCCCTCAGCAACGGCACGTTTCAGATCAACATTTCCGCAACGGGCGGTTTCTACGACCTCGAGGTAGTTGCCCTCGCGGGTAACACCGAAGTAGCCCGGCAACGACGCGAGCGTATCGGCGTTGGCGAAGTATTTATTGTTTCGGGCCAGTCGAACAACTACGGTGAAGAAGGCAAAGGGCTACCAGCCGCCGACGACCGGGTGTCGGTTGTCAACTACTGGCCGGGTCTCGAAGGGCACGTGAGCGAAAGTACTCTGCCAATGGTATTCTCACAGGCTGGCCCCGGTACCAACTGTGCCCCCCGCAACCCGCTGTATATCTGGGGTGGTCTGGGCGACCGGCTGGTGGCTAAACTGGGTGTTCCGGTCCTATTTCTGGGCGCGGCCGGGCCGGGGGCATCGACCAACAACTGGCGCGAAGCGGCCCAGGGCGTTGAGAACGTGAGCGGCCGCGACTGGACCGGCAATATCCCGTACAAGCCGCTCCGGCTGGCCTTGCAGGTTTACGGCAAAAAAACCGGTATCCGGGGTATTCTGTGGCATCAGGGCGAGTCGGACAACTCATTCCAGACCACCGAGGGCTACGTGAACAACATGCGCGTGGTTATAGGCCAAACCCGTAACGACAGCGGTTTCGGAAACCTCTCCTGGATGATAGCACGGGCGTCGTACTACCCATTTTACCCCGGCAAAGAGGTAGACCCCAACATCATTACGGCGCAGAATATCCTCATCGGTAGCACGAGCAATACCTTTGCCGGGCCCTATACGGACCCGTACTACGGTCCCAACTACCGCGCCGACAAGCTGCACTTTACCGAAAACGCGTACGGGTTCTTAGCCGACCTCTGGAGCAGCTCGCTCACCACCGACTATTTCCGGCAGTCGCAGCCTTCACTGCCCAACTACGGCCCGGCCTCACCCGCAGCATCGAACCAAACCGACCCGGTGGCTCAAACGCCCACCACGCCCGACCCATCGAAAGAAAATGTGGGCAACGCCCTCCGGCTCACCACACCGACCTACAACTGCCAAACCGGAGCTATTGTGCTCAATACAAGCGGGGGCGACGGCACCCGCATCGAGTTTGCCATTCCGGGCATTACCGGCTGGACCACCAACCCGGCCCATACCGTGGGCGAAGGTATCCGGCGCGATGCCCAGACCCTGACTATCTACGCCCGGCAGTCGGGTGGGCAGATTTCATTGATCTGGGGAATTCGGGCGGCCTGCGATGGCTCAGCACCGACAACATCGCCCGGCACAACCCCCAGCACGGGCCAACCGGCCTCCAACACCGCCCCCCAAACGCCCGCGCCACCGATTACGGGCGGAGCCTTAGCCCTGCAAACACCACTCTACAACTGCCAGACCGGCGCGGCTGTGTTCCGAACCACGGGCGGCAACGGCAGTGCCGTAGAATTTATGGCACCGGGCATTACCGGCTGGACCACGAATGCGTCACACCTGATTGGTGAAGGCATCCGGCGCGACGCTCAAACCATCACGATTTACGCCCGGCAATCGGGGGTGCAGATCTCGCTCAACTGGAATATCCGGGCCGCCTGCGATGGCTCGGCACCGGCCACGCCCCCATCCACAACTACCCCACCCACGAGCGATTCGGCCCCGAAGCCGAGTACTCCACCGGCCAGTATTGATCTGATTTTGCTCGTACCGATCTACAACTGTGGGTCGGGGCAGGTTACCTTCTCGACCATCGGTGGTACAGGAAGCGTTGTTGAATACATGGCACCGGGCATTACCGGCTGGACCACCACGCCTACACACGTCATCGGCGAGGGTATCCGGCGCGACGCGCAGACCATCACGATTTACGCCCGGCAAAACGGCAAACAGGTATCGCTCGTCTGGAACATCCGGAGCGCCTGCACGGGGGGTTCTATGTCGGGCACATCGGCCCGGATGGCCCCGGCAGCCGAGCCCACTATGGAGTGGGTAGTAGGCCCCAACCCCACCACCGACGAGGTGCAGCTTCTCTGGCCCGGCGCGGCCAACGCCACCTGGAGCAGCCGGGTACTGTCGGCGTCGGGTTACGAGCTGAAGGTAGCAGCCCCCGAAACCACGCCGACCGGGCTACGGCTCAACCTGCGGCAGCTCCCCACGGGAATCTATCTCTGGCAGGTAACTCCGCAGGGTAGCCCCACACAAACGTTTAAAATTATGAAGCTCGACTAACGCTCAGTGACAATTCATTTCAATAGTAATTGGACGCGGATTAAACGGATATACGCTGATCCCCTGCATCAATCCGCGTACATCGGCCCGATCCGCGTTATCCGCGTTCAATTTCTTACCAGTGGCCATTTTGTCCAGTAATAATCGGCAAGGGGTCAGACCGGAACGAACCGGTTTGGCCCTTTTCTGTTTGCCTCCCTCACGCCCGAAAAATCGTATCTTTACGCCCATCATAACCCACAAGCTGCTACGACCGTGCTTCAAACACTTCGCTCGCTGTCAATTGCCTGCCTTTTATTCGTATCTATTTTACAGACCTCCGCTCAGGTGCCTTATGGCCCGGCCCGGCCCGCTCCTCCCGGTGAGATTCTGCTTAACCTCAAAAAACTAAACGTAGTGGGTTCGGTGCTGTATGTAGCGGCCCACCCCGACGACGAGAACACCCTCATGCTCTCGTACCTGGCCAAAGAACGGCTGTCCCGCACGGCTTACCTCTCCCTTACGCGGGGCGACGGTGGCCAAAACCTCATTGGGGTCGAACAGGGCGAATACATTGGCCTGATTCGGACGCAGGAACTCTTGGCAGCCCGGCGTGTCGATGGCCCTGAGCAGTTTTTCAGCCGGGCCTACGATTTCGGGTTCTCCAAATCGACCGACGAAGCCGTGCGTACCTGGGGCCGCGATCAGGTGCTGGCCGATGTGGTCTGGCGTATCCGCACATTCCGCCCCGACATCATCATCACCCGGTTCCCGCCCGACCCCCGCGCGGGCCACGGGCACCACAGTGCATCGGGGTATCTGGCCGAAGAGGCCTTCAAAATTGCGGGTGATCCCACCAAGTTCCCGGAGCAACTGGCGTATGCCAAGCCCTGGCAACCCAAGCGGATTATGTGGAACGTGTTTATTCCGAGCGCGTTTATGAGCAACAAAAAGCCCGACGAAGCTGGCAACCTGATTGGCGTCGAAACGGGTCTGTTCAATCCGTTGCTGGGTAAATCGTACGGCGAAATTGCCGCCGAAAGCCGCAGTCAGCACAAAAGTCAGGGATTCGGGGTAGCTGCCAACCGGGGTGCCCGCATCGACTACCTGCTCACCAAAGCCGGCGACCCTATGCAGCAGGACCCCTTCGACGGAGTCGATATGACCTGGAAGCGCATCAAAGGGAGCGAGTCGGTACAAACGCTGGTCAATCAGCTGATCGGGCAGTTTCGGCCCGACCGCCCGGCCGCTTCGGTGCCCTTGCTGGTACAACTCCACAAGGCGCTGGGTAAACTCGACACAACCGACATTAACGTACGCACCAAACTGGCCGACGTCGAACTGCTTATTCAGCAGTGTCTGGGCCTTTGGTTCGAAACCAACCCTGTCGACTACGCAGCTACGCCCGGCGAACGTATTCGGGTGAATAGTACCGTAGTAGGGCGTACGACCGAGGTCCCCGTTCGGCTGTTGCGCGTGCGCGACCCACAAGCCGGCCGCGATACCACGCTGAACCTGACGCTGAAACCCAACGAGGTGGTGCCCCTGACAGCTCAACTCTCCATACCGGCCAAACAGGCGATTTCGCTGCCGTACTGGCTCGAAAAACCCATGCAGAAAGGCTTGTTTCAGGTCGACGATCAGCGGTTGATTGGATTGCCCGAAAACCCGCCCGCACTGACCACTGAGTTTACGTTTGATATTGCCGGTGAACAATTTACCTTCTCACGACCTTGGATTTACAAGTTTACCGACCCCGTCGATGGCGAAATTTACCGGCCGTTTGTGGTACAGCCCGACGTCATGATCAACGTGGCTGAAAAAGTGTATGCGTTTGCCGACAATAGCCCCAAAACCATTGAAACAGTGGTAAAAGCGGGCCGGGCTGGTGTATCGGGTACGCTGTCGCTGTCGGTACCAGCCGGTTGGAACATCACACCTGCCAATGCTCCATTCGATCTGAAAGACAAAGGACAGGAAGCTCGGCTGACCTTCACGGTATCGCCAGGCAAAGCCCCCGGAGCGACGACCGCCGGAGCCACCGACCGCATTGACCGGATTCAGGCCGTAGCTACTACCGCCAACGGACAGTTTACGCGCGGTATCCGCCTGGTCGATTATAAGCACATTCCGACCCAAACTAACTTCCCCCTCAGCGAGGCAAAACTGGTTCGGCTCGACGTGAAAACTACCGCCAAGCAGATTGGCTACATCATGGGCGCAGGCGACGAAGTACCCACGGCCCTCCGGCAGATGGGTTGCACTGTAACCCTGCTCGACCCCATCGAACTGAACAAAGACCTGAGCCGGTTCGATGCCATTGTGGTGGGCGTACGGGCCTACAATACCGAAGATTACCTGAAGTTCTACCAGGCCAAACTGTTGCAATACGTGCAGAACGGCGGCACCATGATTGTGCAGTACGTGACGCCGGGTGGCTCGGCGGTGCTATCCAATGGCCTCAAAGTGAATCAGCTGGGACCCTATCCATTTACGGTAGGCCGCGACCGGGTGACCGAAGAAGACGCCAAAATGACGTTTATCAACCCGCAGCATCCGTTGCTCAACACGCCCAACAAACTCACTGAGCGCGATTTCGACGGGTGGGTGCAGGAGCGTGGCCTGTATTTCGCGGTTGATTTCGATAAGGCGTACGAACCCATTTTCAGTGCTGCCGACACGGGCGAAGCGCCCAAAAACGGTAGCCTGATTTACGCCAAGCACGGCAAAGGTCATTTTATTTACACGGGCCTGGCGTTTTTCCGGCAACTACCCGCCGGGGTGCCGGGCGCGTACCGGCTGTTTGCCAACCTGATTTCGGTCGGTAAATAACGTATTTCCAAGGCCGTTGCGGCTTCCCCGTTTCTGTGTTCCGGGCCTCAGGTGGGCAAGGAGTATGGAAACGGGGCTTTTTTTGCCCTCTTACAACTCACCTTCCTTCACCAAACTAAGCGCAAAACCCGTATTGCGGCTGTACAGACCACCCCGATCTACGGCAACGGCCGTGTTGAGCCATACCCCTGCCGGCCGGAGCCGGACACTCACCGTGGCAATCCCCGACCGCTGCGTGGGTTCATCCAGAAAAGGCACCTGATACGTACCGGCATTTTGACTGTACGACGCTTTGAGCGAAAACCGAACGGCATCGGCCACCTGCCCCGACAGCCCAGCATGGTACACCCGCACCCGATTGTTGTTGGTAAACAGGTACGACGGCAACTCGGGGTCGAGGTCGGTAGCAGGAGCAATAAACGGAGTGCCAAGCGAGCGGCCCCGATACGACCAGCCATCGCGGTACTGCCCGTGGTTGAAATAATCGTCGCGGCCCCGGCGTTTCGGGTCGCCATCCACAAAGGCATTACCGCCCTGACTGTAGGTGTTCAGAAACTCCAGCACCAGGGTATTCAGCCGAAAGCCGCCGGTTGTGGGTTTCCGGTTTTGTAGCCGCAGCCCGTGCAACCCATCGTTGATGTTAATCAGATAAAACAGCGAGCCATCTTCGTAAATACTCTGTCGATAGAGCATCACCGACACCTGCCCGAGTCGAACCTCGGCCCCCAAATCAATCGTGCCGAGGTGATTACCCACCCGGTTGCCCCGGTCGAAGGTGCTGTAGCGCGTGGTATCGATGCCGCGCACGGTATTGAGGCTTGTACCGGCTATGGTGTACCAGTAATCCTGCCACGACGACGGAAACTGGTTTCCTTTGATAAACTCGTTGGTCAGCCATTTGGTACGCCCGGCCCACTGCACCTGATGGTTGAAACCACCGTACAGTTTCAGGGCCGCACCCGGACGACCCAGCCGGATGTACAATGATTTCTGATGCAGCAGTGAATTTTCGACAAAGCCGTTGTCGAACCAGCCCTGCGCAAAGGTACCCCGAATAGCCAACCGGCCATTGGCGGGCCAAAACTGCGGAATGGCCACCTGCACCTTAATCATGGGCAGCGCATTGCCCGACCAACTGTACGAGCCCGAACTCAAGGCCGAATCGGGACCCAGGCCATACACCTCCCGGCGTCGGCCGGCATAGGCTTCAAAGGCCCGGTAGCGGGCTTTCACGTACGCTTCCGGCAAAATCACCTGCCGGGTGGTGGGGCCGTAGTTGGCTACGGCTTCGAGACCCCAGCCCCAGTCTATTTTTTGCAGCTCGGCCCACAAGCTATCTCCACGGGTTTTGGGTGGCTTCCGATAATCGATCTGCCAGGCCGAGCGCAGGCTGTACAGCATTTCGGACCGGGGCACCACGCCATACTGATTGGCTCGAAACCAGAACGGCAGCTCGCCCGCGGTCGACGCCAGCCCTTTCAACTCCTGCCGGTACAGCAACGGTTTAGGAGCCTGCGCAAACACCGACGGGCCCAGCAGGCAAATAATGGCGAGTAAACGTAATTGCATGGGACTGACCCTCAAATGATAACCGAATGGATAGGCACCCAATTAGGCACCTGCTCAAGCCCATCACAATTGTCATACCAAACCCCAAAAACGGTGATATACGCTTTATTTCGGTACACATGAAGCAGGCTTAGGCCAGCCCTACCGGGACAGCGGTGGTGTTTTTCACCTCGTCCATCACAAAAAAACTGCTGATATGCTGCACCCCGGCAATAACCGAAAACTCCTCCTGATAAAACCGGTTATAGTGGTCCATGTCGCGCACAATCACCTTCACCAGATAATCAAACGATCCCGACACCAGATTACACTCCAGCACTTCGGGAAGGGTACGCACGATCTTGTTGAAGTGGGCAAAGGTGTCGCGGTTCTGCTTGTCGAGCGACACCTGACAGTACACCGTCAGCAGATTACCGAGTTTGCGTCGGCTCACAATGGCCACGTACCGGTCAATGTACCCTTCGCGCTCGAGCCGCTTGATGCGCTCGTGGACGGGTGTTTTGGAGAGGTTGATTTGCTGGCCAATTTCGGCATTGGTCAGGTGGGCATTTTGTTGGAGCAGGGTGATAATCTGCCGGTCTATTTTGTCGAGCATACAGAGTAGGCGTACAGGCGTTGATTCCCCAACCGAACGACGTTCTGGTAAGTAAAACCAAACAAAGACTGTTTCAGGAAAAATTCCCACTGAAACACGTTTGATAAAACCAAAATACCATTTTTTTAGACGGATTCAGAAATAAAGTAGGCGATTGTACTTTTGTTCTTTATAGACTTCATTGCAAAAACAGACGATCATGATTATTGGTGTTCCCAAGGAGATCAAAAATAATGAGAACCGTGTGGCGCTGACGCCCGCTGGCGTTTCGGAACTACGGAAGCATGGGCATACTGTGTATGTACAGGCTACAGCCGGCGAAGGCAGCGGTTTCCCCGACGAAGAGTACGTTGCGGCTGGTGCCACGATGCTTCCGACCATTGAGGAGGTGTACGGAATTGCCGAAATGATCATGAAAGTAAAGGAGCCGATTGCGGTTGAGTACGACCTGATCCGTGAAAATCAGCTTCTGTTTACCTACTTCCACTTCGCGTCGTCGGAAGAACTAACCCGCGCCATGATTGCCAAAGGGGCGGTGTGTCTGGCCTACGAAACGGTTGAGAAAAGCGATCGGAGTCTGCCGTTGCTCGTACCCATGTCGGAAGTGGCCGGTCGGATGGCCGTGCAGGAAGGAGCCAAATATCTGGAGAAGCCCCTGAAAGGCCGTGGGATTCTGCTCGGTGGTGTACCGGGCGTGAAACCAGCCCGTGTGCTTGTTCTGGGTGGTGGTATTGTTGGTACGCAGGCCGCCAAAATGGCCGCCGGTCTGGGCGCTCATGTAATCCTGATGGACATTAGCCTCGCCCGGTTGCGGTACCTGTCGGATATTATGCCCGAAAACGTCGACACCATCATGTCGAACGAGTACAACATCCGGGAAGAGATCAAACACGCCGACCTCATCATTGGGGCCGTGCTGATTCCGGGTGCCAAAGCGCCCCACCTCATCACGCGCGATATGCTTAAGCTGATGCGGCCGGGTACCGTGCTCGTCGACGTAGCCGTCGATCAGGGTGGTTGTATCGAAACGTGCTCGCCCACGACGCACGAGAACCCAACCTTCATTATAGACGATGTGGTGCACTACTGCGTAGCTAATATGCCCGGTGCCGTACCCTACACCTCGACACTGGCTCTGACCAACGCAACCCTGCCCTATGCGCTGCAATTGGCTAACAAAGGATGGCAGCAGGCCTGCCGCGACAATGCCGAGCTGAAAGCCGGTCTGAACGTGGTAGAAGGCAAAGTGGTGTACAAAGGAGTAGCCGATGCATTCAGTTTGCCACTGGTGCCCGTAGCTGAGCTGCTCGAACAAGAAGAAACCGTGTAATTCATCAATAGACGGGATGCCGGGGTAACTACCGTATGGGTCAACAGGCCCGTATAGTAGTTACCCCGCTCCTTTTTTGGGGCATTGAGAGCTTCAGGGAGAGAGGTTTTCTGAAAACTTACCTCCGTATACCCAAATGGATTGGATTGTCGAATCCAACCAGCAACTTCCACTGCCAGGGTCTGCGACCGCTCCGCTACCAATAATTTCCACTGCCAGGGTCTGCGGCCGCTCCGCTACCAATAATTTCCACTGCCAGGGTCTACGACCACTGGCAGGGAAAATACAGGCACAACGCTTAGCGCTCCGCCAGCGTCAGCTTTACCAGTTCTTCCCATTCGGCGTCGAGCGACCCTCTGAATACCTCCGCTTTGGCCCGGCGGTACCAGTAGCCCGCGTTCCAGTCATCGCCTTCTTTACGATGCAGATACGCGTGCAGACGGTCGTACTCGCGGGTGCCCTCGCGGCTCTGCGCAATATTATGCGCCTGCTCCCAGTTGCCGTTGGCATCGTACCAAAGCGCCTTCAGCACAGGCGGCCAATCCGAAGCCGGGGCCGACTGACTCAGTGAATGCATAAAATCAGTTTGTGTCATGATGGTATAACGAGTCTGTTTCAGGAACATACAAAGTAGCCGGAACCGGGCCATACACCGAGCCGAACGCTTCGCCAGCCCCCACCCGGCGGGCCAATTCGCGCGGGCCGGTATCCCCTACCCGTGCCAGCCAACGCGACACCTCGGCCGCACCCGTGTAGTAAGCCAGCATCACGTGGTGATAGTCGCCCCCGAAAAAATCGCGCATCGATTCGAGGTCGTTGAGCGACAGGCCCATTTGCCGGCCATAGGCCCGGTATTCCCACTCGGCCCGGAAGTCGCGGGCCCGCTGCCGACGGTCGGTATGCGGATCGGTAAACCGGTAATCAACCATGAGCGCCAATCCCTCATTGAACCACTGCGGAATTTGCCGCCGGGTGCGCCACCAGCCCACACGCGCCAGCAATTCGTCGTGGCACCGCTCATGCGCAATGACATCGGCACTGTTGCCTTCGGGGCCAAGTACAATGTACGAGCTACCCCAGGGCGTACCCAGACTACACCCCGCCGACGATTCGGCCGAACCGTTGCCACAATACAGGGCATATTGTTCAACAGAATGGCAGTAAATAAGGGTTGCCTGCCCGGTTTTATCGCCCCAAAACTGCCGAATCCGGCCGGTGGCCTGCTGGTTGTTTTGCAACAGCCGCTGTCGTTGGCGCGCGGGCGTTTGCTGACTGATATACACCTGATTACCAGCCGACTGAACCGCCAAAAAATCGTCGTCGTATCCGACCGCGAGGCAACGCAATACCGCCGGAAACAGCCAAAGCACTGCTACAGGTAGCACAATCAGAAACGACACAAAGAGCGAGAAAGGCGTAATTCGGCGCATTATGGGTATAACAAAGCGGCCCTACACGTGGTTATTTTCGGTGATTACCCCCGTCTTATGCCTTCAATTTTATCGATTGGCGCGGGCATAGCTGGCCTGACCGCTGCCCGCAAACTTATGCAAAAAGGCCATACCGTCACGGTTCTCGACAAAGGTCGGGGCGTAGGCGGCCGAATGGCTACCCGCCGTATAGAACAAAGTCGGGCCGACCACGGTGCCCAGTACTTCACGGCCCATAATCCCGAATTTTCGGCCTTTGTCGAAGAGCTTCTCCTGAACAGTATAGCGGGCATATGGCCCGTGTCGGGACCCGACGATGACCGGTTGCCGTACATCGGTCGGGACGGAATGAGTACGATTCCGAAGTATCTGGCCCAGGGACTTAACGTGGTCACCGGCGAACGGGTTGTCCAGCTCGAAAAAATAGACCGGGCGGGTACACCCGGCTGGCGCGCCATTGCCGATACCGGCCACACCTTTGAGGCCGATCAGGTCTTGTTGACCATGCCCGCTCCGCAGGCGCTTACCCTGCTTCAGGACAGCAACCTCGACCCCACCGACATCGACCTAAACGCCCTGCAAGCCATTACCTACACGCCCTGCATTGCGGTCATGGCCGTACTTTCAGGGCCAACTAATATCCAGAAACCAGGTGCCTATTGGCCCGAACAAGGCCCGGTAGCCTGGGTAGCCGACAATTATCAGAAAGGTATCTCGCCCAACCAGCCGTCAGTCACGATTCAGGCCGGAGGTGCGTTTAGCCTCGCTCATTTCGACGACGACCTGACCACAGTAGGTCAAACGTTGCTTCAGGCAGTCGCTTCGGTAGTCCCCCCCGACCGGGTGGTCAGTTTTCAGGTGCACCGGTGGCGGTATAGCCTCACCGAAACCCGCCACCCTGAGCCATTTCTGCGCGCCCATACCGACGCCCCCCTGTTGGTAGGGGGCGACGGCTTCGGACCGGGAAATGTGGAAGGGGCTTACCTATCGGGCCTGGCTATGGCCGAGGCTCTGGGGTAAGCCTCAGCCAATAATTACCCAGCTATGATTCGTTCGGCTACTTCGCGGCCGGTTTGCATGGCCGCGTTTAGCGACGGGTAAGCCGTTTGGTCGCCACACTGAAACAGGCCATCCGCCAATTGTAAGGGCTGATGGACCTTACCGGGACCATAGGCGGGCAGGGCTTGTGGAAGGTGGTAGGTACGCAGGTGCCGCCACCGGCTCACCGACTCGCCAAACCATTCGGTTAGCTCCTGCCGAATACGCCCGGTTAGGGTCTGCTCATCAACCTGGTCCAGTCCCTGCGTACTGACCGACACCAGCGCCTGTCCGGCCGGGGCATACTCGGCCGAGACATCGGTCATCACGGCTATGTTGTGCACCGCCCCCGACCGCTTAGTGTTCAGCATCAGGAGTTTATCACCCTGACTAACGGCAGGCTTATCGGCCTCAGACATGGCAAAATACGTACAGGTGGTGTGCGTGAAAGCATCGGATTGCAGTTCAGGACGCCCCAGCAACCGGGCCGCCGGAGCCGCATCAACGGCCAGAACTACAGCGGGGGCAGTGAGCACCTCGCCCGACGCCAGTTGCACTTCACCCGCGCCTACGCGCACGACCGGACTGTTGAGCCGAACACTGCCGGGTCGCAACCGGGCAGCCACCTGAGCTGGAATTTCGCCCATGCCGAGCGCGGGCACGGCCGCGTCGCCGGTGTAAAACATACGGAAGCAGAAATCGAAGAAATTGCTCGACGTGCGGAGGTCATCCTCCAGGAATACGCCCCCGAAGAACGGCCGGAAAAACCGCTCGATCATCTGGTCTGAAAAGCCCTGTTCGCGCAGATGGTCGAGGGTGGTAGTAGCCTCCTGCCGAAACAGCTCCTCCAGCGGCAATGCCTGTGTATGGCGTAGCAAGGGCAGAATATTCACTTTATCACCCAGCGTACCCACGGCCGACGCGAGCGTTTGAAACACGGTAGTCGGTTCGCGGAGTGGATTGAGGAGTTTCATCCAGCCGTTGGGCCCGTCATGAATCAACGCACCCGACCGGAATGCCCGTAGTTGCAGGGCCGAATAGTTCAGTAATCGTTCCGCTTCAGGATACGCCGTCAGGAGAATCTGAAAGCCCCGGTCGAGCCGAAATCCATCGACAACGTCGGTGCGAACGCGCCCGCCTACCCCGTCCGAGGCTTCGAGAACGAGGGTATCGTATCCGGCCTGCTGAAGGTAAACGGCACAGCTAAGACCGGCCATTCCGGCCCCGACAATAAGGATGGGTTGCTTGGACATAGATCGTCAGATTTGGTCGCCAAAATTAGTGCGTGCACGCCAATATGAGCGAGGAAACGGACAGGTTTAGTAATTTTTCAAGAAGAATAGAATTTTTCAGAGCAGTTAAAAATAAAACTCATTGATAATCAGCAATCAAAAAAAAGTATTTCATTCTTATTCTTAGACTGCTTTATTTTGTTGTTAGGTTTACGACACAGAAGGCCTACGCCGGGAGCCATTTGAGTAAATTGCCTCAGCCGCAGTGCGCGTCTTTGGCCTCCCTACTCTGGTTTACGATGTAGGCAGATAGTTAACTTTCTGGGTACAATTTCCTTTTGGGTCCGTTAGCAATCCAGACACCGTACAGAATCAGCATTACTTATGAGTTCATCAGCAACCTACGTGGTTCGGGAAGAAGAAGGGTTCCGTTATATCGACGAGGGGCAGGGCGATGTCCTGTTGTTATTACATGGTCTCTTTGGGGCCCTCAGTAACTGGGATGGTGTTATCCGGACGTTCTCGACGCAGTACCGGGTGGTGATTCCGGTTATGCCTATTTACGATATGCCCATGCGAGAAGCCAGCCTGGAGGGGTTGGTGGCCTTTATCGAAAAGTTTGTGGCTTATCGGAACCTCACTGACCTTACTCTGCTTGGCAACTCACTCGGCGGGCATGTGGGCCTGCTCTACACGTTCAAGCACCCCGATATGGTAAAGCGCCTGCTGCTGACGGGTAGCTCAGGTCTGTTTGAAAACTCGATGGGTGGCTCGTTTCCCAAGCGCGGTAGCTATGACTACATTGCCGAGCGCGTAGCCTATACATTCTACGACCCAAAGGTGGCTACCAAAGAGCTGATCGATGAGGTGTTTGAGATTACGAGCAGCATTCCTAAATGCATGAACATTGTGCAGATTGCCAAATCGGCCCAACGCAACAACGTAGCCAAGGACCTGCACAAAATCGACGTACCCACGTTGCTCATTTGGGGCCTCAACGATACCATTACCCCCCCCGAAGTAGCGCACGAGTTCAACCGGCTTATCAAAAACTCGGAACTGCATTTTATCGATAAGTGCTGCCACGCACCCATGATGGAGCACCCCGAGCGTTTCAATGAGCTTCTGCTCGATTGGCTCGCCCGGCACCCGATTCAGACCGAAGAAAACGCACTGGCGTAGCCTTTATATATTTGGAAACCAACCGGGCCGCCGGGTGGTAATTGAATGTTGACCAATTCAATTACCACCCGGCGGCTCACCTATTTACTTCTCTACTTGACGACTCAATTCGATGCGCCAACCTGCAAGCGGGAACCCGAAGTAAACTGTAGTTTACCCCCTGCCCCCTGCCTGATTTGCTTCGTGATGAGTGGGCCGCCTACCGGCACCGTGACGGCATGATTGATGGTGACCACATCGGTAGACGAGGGTATACAACCGCACGACCAAGTAGACGTTTGATTCCACGAGCCGGCCTGCACCGAATAATGATTCATGACATTGCTCCCGGTAAGTTTAACAATAAACGCATCCTGAAAACCAGCTGACGACAGGTTAAACACGCCTGAATTTGGGTCAGCATCCATTGTTTGCTCGAAGTTACCTGTCAGATGCATATCGCCAACAGCATCAATGTTCATTGCCCGCGCATTGTCATAGCCGGGACTACCTATACTTCGTGCCCACAAAAGCTGCCCATCCGGACTGAGCTTAATTGCGAAGGCATCTTCTACACCCACTGCATTTAAGTTGGTTGTACCCGGCCCGGGGTCGAAATCCACCGTTTCCCGAAAGGTCCCGGCCACATAAATATTTCCCGTTTTATCCACACCCACCGCATTCCCTGCATCAAAGTTGCTACTACCCATCGTTTTTGCCCAGATCAAAGTACCGTTCAAATCGTATCGGCAAACGAAAATATCTGTGTAAATACTACCCGTACCGAGCGTGACTCCAGGGCCGAATGTAGCAGTTCCGGTGAAGGACCCCGTCACACATACACCCTGATCGGGCATAACCGCGCCCGAAGACGCGTTATCGCCACTGGTGCCCCCCATTTGCCTTACCCACATCAAATTACCCTCCGTATTAAGCTTACACACAAATCCATCGCTTTGGCCTGCCGTTAGGGTGTATACCCCCGGACCGGGGTCAAAATCGGCTGTTGACCCAAATCGTCCGGTGACATAAATCCGTTCCGACGCATCCAGCGAAATAGAGGATGGATAGTCGAATTCAGTACCGCCTATGATTCGTACCCAGACAAAATTTCCATCCCGATCCAGCTGCCATACAAAAATATCGGGGGCGTAATCACTCCGTGACACAAACTGGGTTACGCCGGGGCCGGGATCAAAATCAGCCGTATTCGTAAACGCCCCTGTTATATAGATCGAGCCCAACGAATTGATCGTCAGCGCGTACCCCCGATCTTCGCCTACGCCCCCCACGCGCCGAACCCAAACCAGACCGCCGGACCCATCCAGCTTGCAAACAAACGCATCAAAATCGCCCGCAGAAGTAATATTAAAGACATTTGCACTCGGGTCGAAGTCGGCGGTAGCTTTGAAAAATCCGGTAAAACAGACGTTTCCAAGGGCATCAACCGCTATAGAGTAAGCAAAATCGTCGCCCGGTCCACCAAAGCTCTTCGCCCAAACGAAATTACCAGCGGCATCAAATTTGGTCACGAAAAGATCGTTTAGCCCCGTTGACGTCAGGTTGGCCGTACCCGGTCCCGGATCAAAATCGACCGTTCCGCCATAGCGCCCGGCGGTGTACACGTTACCACCAAAATCGGTAGTGATGGCGAAACCGGCATCACTTAAGTTCGATGAAGAGCCCCCCACACGCTTTGCCCAGACAAAACTTTGCGCCTGCGCATTAGCCATCACAAACAGGCTAACCATTAACCCTACCCAAAAACACCTGACCGGCTGTAAACAGACATTCATAGATGTAAAATGCATCTGGAAAGAAGAAGAAGATTATACAATCAATTAGCAGTTGTCGTGCTCAGATCTGCCATAGCTCGTATTCGTTACCGTATACTGTTATGCTTACAAATACACTTTAAGTCTATAAACATAACTGGCTAATAGTTAGACAGATACGACATCAGTTCTGCAAGTATAGTCTATTTATTTTTGTATAAAAAAATAGGGTATTATATACAAACAAGTAAGAATTGGCCACAACAAAGCACCCGAACAGAGTAATTCGGGTGGCCTGACTGAACGAATAAGAAAGGTTATCAAGCCTGGCTTTCGCTTCGTGTAAACCGGTACAGATACGGGGCCTTGTGCGGGGTGCCGGCCCGGCGCTCCGTCAGCCGTTCGAGCGTACCCGACGCCATCATCTTCTTGTAAAAATTGCGGGCATCGAGCGGGTGGCCCAGAATCGTTTCGTGCAGCCGTTGCAGCTCAGGAATGGTGAATGACTCGGGCAGGAGGTGGCTGATGGGCTGATCGTTGAGCTGACGGCGCAACGCCCGAGTCGCTACCTCGATTATGTGATTGTGGTCGAAAAGTAGGCCGGGCACTTCGTCGAGGGGCCACCAACGGCACTCCTCGGTCAGGAAATCGGGCGTAGGCACCACTTTTGAGTGCTCCACCAAGGCATAGTAACCAATCGAAATGGTGCGCTCCGACCAGCTATCAGCGTCGACGTTCAGGTTGATTTTGCGCCAAACGGCGTCCTGATCGTACCGAACCACCGCGCCGAATACGTGAAATTGTTGCAGAAATAGCTCGTTTAGGCCTGTCCGTTCCTGCATCACACGCTCAGCCGCTTCATCGACCGACTCCGTTTTCCGGATAAAACCACCGGGCAGGCACCACTCATTAGTACCTTTCCAGCGCAGGAGCAGCACGTTAAGCTGGTTCTGATGGAAACCAAAAATCACCCCGTCGATAGACAGGTAACGGATACACTGTTCGGCGACCTCTTTCTGGAAATTTTTAGTCGGTTGATTATAATCCATCATAAAATTTTACAATTAAGGGAGGGATAAGGCAGGAGGAATAGCACCTTTACGTACTTTTGACGTAAAGATAAACAATCGGTCTACTTACCCGTAAGCAACGGACCCAGGATGGTTTATCAGCCCAATCCAATGCCTTTTTGATGAAACGTCGACAATTTCTTAAAAAAACCTCAACGGCGGGCCTTGTCGCGCTCATTACCCCGCGCGGTCTGGTGCAATTTGGGCAGCAGGTGGCCGAGAGCGGCACGCTCGTTGATCGGTTTCAGAACCCTCCGCATACGGCCCAGCCACAAACCTGGTGGCACTGGATGAACGGCAACGTAACCCGTGAAGGAATCACGCTCGATCTGGAAGCCATGCAGCAAATCGGGCTGGGTGGGTTTCAGAATTTCGACGCTGGCACGGGTATTCCCAAAGGCCCGGTTCAGTACCTGAGCCCCGAGTGGCTGGCCCTCAAAGAACACACCATTCGCGAAGCCGAACGGCTGGGGCTTGAGTTCACTATGCACAACTGCCCCGGCTGGTCGTCGAGTGGAGGGCCGTGGATTACGCCCGAACTGGCCATGCAACAGCTCACCTGGAGCGAAACGGGCATTACCGGGGGCGGGTCTATACAAGTACCGCTTCCTAACCCAGCGGCCAAATTGGATTTCTATCAGGATGTAGCCGTGGTGGCGTTTCCGGCCCTGCCGGGCGAAGGCGCTCTGGATAAACTGGCCCAATCGCTAACACTCGGTACCCAGCCCATTTCAGCCGCTCAGCTAACTACCGGCATCGCTCTCGATACGCCCACCACCTACCTGCAAATAGCCCTCAAATCGGCGGCCACCATCCGTTCGGTAAGTTTTGCGGGGAGCCGCATGGGCACGGGGGGCGGGGGCTTTGGCGGAGGGCCGGCCGTGACGGTTGAGGCTTCGGACGACGGTACGCTGTTTCGGAAGCTGACCACCGGAAGCCTGACGGATGGGGTTACGGTGCTGGAATTCGGGGCAACATCGACCCGGCACATCCGGCTGTCGGCGGCCGCGCCTGTCCGGCTGGCACAGCTGAGTGTTTCGGGAGCTACCCGCCTGACCGACTGGCGCAAGAAAGCTAATTATACCTTTGCCGGGGTAGCCGGTATGCAACCCCAAACGGCCACCGTTCCGGCCGAGTCGATTATTGCGCCCGACTCGATTATTGACCTAACTAGCCGGGTCGATAAAAACGGCCTGCTCACGTGGGACGCCCCCGCCGGACGCTGGACGATCCTGCGCCTGGGCTACACCCCTACCGGTAGTCTCAACCGATCGGCACCCGACACGGGCGTGGGTCTCGAATGCGATAAATTCAGCGCCACGGCCATCACGTTCCATTTCAACAAGATGATGGAGCAGCTCTTGCCTACCCTCAAACCGCTGGCTAAGGCTGGCAAGGTGGGCTTGCTGATCGACAGTTACGAGGTGGGTATGCAAAACTGGACACCCCGGTTCGAGCTGACCTTTGGGCAACGCAACGGCTACCCGCTGTTCCGCTATTTTCCGGCGCTGACAGGTCGCGTGGTTGGCTCTGCCGACGATACCGAGCGGTTTTTGTGGGATTTTCGCCGGACACAGGCCGACCTGATCGCCGACAATTATTACGGCCAATTCACTTCACTCTGCCATCAGCACAACCTTATTTCGTACACCGAGCCCTACGACCGGGGGCCCATGGAAGAGATGCAGATTGGGGCGCGGGTTGATGTGAACATGGGTGAGTTCTGGAACGGGCTATCGAGCATTTTTCAGAACAACTGGACCATGCGCCGAACCACCAAACTGGCCGCGTCGATTGCCCATATCAACGGGCAGCGCATTGGCGACTTTCAGGTGGTGGGTGCCGAAGCCTTCACGGCCGAGCCCGAGTCGGCCCGGTGGCAGGAGTACCCGTTTGCCATGAAGGCCCTGGGCGATAAGCTCTTTACCGAAGGACTTAACCGGGTTATTTTTCACCGGTACGCGCACCAGCCCCACCCCACCGCCGAGCCCGGCATGACTATGGGCCCCTGGGGCATTCACTTCGACCGGACCAATACCTGGTGGAAACCCGCCAAAGCCTGGATCAGCTACCTGTCGCGGTGCCAGAGTTTGCTCCAACAAGGCCTTTTTGTGGCCGACATTGCGTATTTCACGGGTGAAGATGGCAATGGGTACGCCCTTATCAACCCAGAAAACCTCGTGCCGCCCCCGCCCATCGGCTACGATTATGACCTGATCAACGGCGAAACACTGCTGACCCGTGCCAGCGTTCGGAACAACCGCCTGACCCTACCCGACGGACTGAGTTACGGGGTACTGGTATTACAAAATACGAAGGCGATGAGCCTGGCGCTACTCCGCAAACTACAGGAGTTGGTGCGGCAGGGGCTGACCGTAGTTGGCAACCGCCCCGAGCGGTGGCTGGGCCTCCGCGGGGGACCTAATGCCGCTATTGAATTTGGGCAACTGGTAGCCGAAATCTGGGGGTCGGCAAGTGCCGCTACCCCAAATCGGCTGGGGCAAGGGCAGGTGTTTAGCCCGCAACCCCTCGCCGACTTACTCTCGAAACTAGGCATTACACCCGACGTCATGGTTTGGTCGTCGACAGGTGCCGCCCCGGTTACCGCTATTCACCGGAAAATCGACAACGCGGAGGTCTATTTTCTGGCCAATCAGCGCCGAACCACCGAGAGCCTGCTGGTCAGTTTCCGGGTTACCAACCAACAGCCCGAACTATGGGACCCCGACACGGGTACCATTACCCCTGTGGGCGTGTACGACCTCGCCGACGGACGGGTACAGGTACCGCTTACGCTGGGGCCGTCGGGCTCGGTCTTTGTGGTATTTCGGTCGGCGGCCCCGGCCCGACGCATTCAGTCGGTGCTGGCGGGCAAAACGCCCATTTTGAGTGTACAACCCCCAATTACTCAACCGGCCCGGCCGTACGAGTCGGTGACGAATACGTTTACCCTTAGTTTGTGGGCCAAGCCTGAGCTGAATATCATGCTCACGACCCGCAACTTCATGGAAGGCATTGCCGATCCCTGGACCGACAATTACGCCATTTACCCGGCTTCGGGGCAGGCCCTATACGGTGCGGGTCATGCTACCTGCGGCCTCACGGTCGGGCGCAACGGGGTGGCCGTTTGGGAACGGGGCGCGGGCAAACCCGTGCTCGTACTGGCAGCACCCACCCCTATTTCGGGCTGGAGCCACGTGGCCGTCGTGTATCAGGACGGTGCCCCCGCGGTGTACGTGAATGGCAAGCTGATTGAACAAGGCAAAAAAGGCACGGCCATTGTCCACCCGGCTCTCGGTCAGGCTCAACTAAGCGATGGGGCTTCGTTTTACAACGGCGACATGACCGAGCCCCAACTCACACCCGCAGCCCTCGCGCCCGAACGCATCGCACAGGCTGCGGCTGGCGTACCGCCCCTCCCGTCAGAAAGGCGGCTCATCGACATAGCCACAACCGAAAAAGCCGGACTGCTAATCTGGCAAAATGGTCGGTATACCCTCCGTGACAGTGACGGTCGCGGCACAGCACTCAATGTATCAGGGCTACCCAAACCAATTGAGCTGACGGCCCCGTGGACGGTGGCTTTTCAGGCCAATCGGGGGGCACCGGCCCAGATTACCCTGCCCCAGCTGATGTCGTTGCACCGGCATTCGGAGCCGGGTGTGCGGTACTTTTCGGGGACGGCCACGTATAGCCAAACGTTCAATGTGCCGGGAGCAAGCCTGGCCGCTAACCGCCGGGTGATACTCGATTTAGGACGGGTCGAAGTGATCGCCGAAGTGCGCGTGAACGGCAAAGAGCTCGGTACGCTCTGGAAACGACCGTATCAACTCGACATTACGGAAGCCCTGAAAGCAGGGGCCAATACGCTCGATGTTAGGGTGACCAACGGCTGGCCCAATCGGCTCATTGGCGACGCTCAATTACCCGATGCCGACACCTTTACGGCCGGAGCCGGGGCGGGCGGGTTTGCCAGTCTCTCGAACGGGGCTATCCAGGCCTTACCCGACTGGTACAAGCAAGGCAAGCCCAAACCCACCGACGGCCGCGTGACCTTTACAACCTGGAAACATTACGATAAAAATGCCCCCCTGCTCGAAGCGGGCCTGATTGGGCCGGTGCGGCTACACGTAGGTGCATGGGTGGCTATCTAAGCAGAAACTATGAAAAAGTCTATTACCTTACTCGCGCTTCTGTGCCTGCCCCTGCTGGGCTGGTGCGCGCAGGCCGACACACTCGACGTTCCGAGTGCGGCTATGAAACGGCCCATGCGGGCGGCCGTAGTATTGCCCGAATCGTACAAATCGGCAGCCAGGAGCAAAACCGCTTTCCCGGTGCTGTACCTGTTGCACGGGGGTGGAGGCCAATTCAGCGACTGGCTTAAGCAAACACCCGACAAAATGGCCGTGCACCGGCTGGCCGATCAGTACAACCTCATCATTGTGATGCCCGAAGGCGACCGGCTGGGTGGTTATCTCGACAGTCAGGTCCAAAAAGACAACCTCTTTGAAACCTACGTCTCGAAAGAAGTGGTCGAGAAAATTGACAACACCTACCGCACCATCCGCGACCGCAAAGGCCGGGTCATTACGGGCCTGAGCATGGGCGGGCATGGTGCGTTGTACCTGGCTACCCGGCACCCAGAGTTGTACTGCGCGGCCGGTAGCATGAGCGGTGCCCTCGACCTGAACTACAAAAACTGGCGCATTAACCCAGAGTTTGAAAAGGCCGTGGAAAGCGGCTTCAGCCGGATTCTGGGGCCGCTGGGCGCTTCGCCCGACCTGTACGCGGCCAACTCGGTGGTGAATATGGTAGACCGGATGAAGGCAAACGGCCAGAAACTGATCATCGACTGTGGTGTCGACGATTTTCTGATTGAGCCCAACCGCGAGCTACACCGTCGGCTGGTGTACGCCAAAGTGGAGCACGACTACACCGAACGGCCCGGTGGTCATACCTGGGATTACTGGCAAAACTCATTGCCTTACCACGTCTTGTTTTTCAGCAACATCCTCCGCGCCAACGGTACGCTGCTGCCCTGAGCTCGTTTATCGTTTTTTGTTTTGGGTCTCTGTACTGGACATTAAATGTTGGATAGTAGACGTTAGACATCCCTACAGAATGGTAGTAAGTCTAACGTCCAGTGTCTGAAGTCCGAAGGTCCAGTACTGAAGTTTTGGGTTTATGGTGACCAGCGCTCCGATGGAGGGTTTTGGTAGAAGCCCCAACAAACCGAAAACATGACCTATTGATCTGCAAAAAACTCCTTCACAAAAACCAAAAACAATACACCAAGAACCCATGAAAAAACCAATTGCCAAACTATTACTCCTGACCTTGACCTTCCTACTGGCGGGGTCGGCATGGGCGGCCAAAGTAGATACCATTGATGTGCCAAGTGCCAGCATGAACCGCACATTGCGGGCGGCTGTGGTGCTGCCCGACCGGTACGTGAAAGCCAAAAAACGTGACGCCCGGCCCTTTCCGGTCCTATACCTGCTGCATGGTGGCTCGGGCAGTTTCCGTGACTGGCTCACCAAAACACCCGACAAAACCCTGCTCCACCGGCTCGCCGACCAATACAACCTCATCATTGTCACGCCCGACGGCGACCCCACGAGCTATTATTTCGACAGTCCACTCGTCAAGTCGAGTCAGTTTGAGACGTTCATCGCAAAAGAGCTGGTCGAGAAGATTGACAACAGCTACCGCACCGTGCGCGACAAAAAAGGCCGCGTGATTGCGGGCCTGAGCATGGGCGGGCACGGTGCCCTGTTCATATCGAGCCGCCACCCCGAGCTGTACGCGGCCGCCGGGAGCATGAGCGGAGTCATGAACATCAACACGGCCACCTGGAAAGTGCCGGCCGAGTTTGCCAAATCGCGGGCCGACAACCTGGCCCGGCTGCTGGGACCACCCCAACCGGGCGACTCCCCCTACCCCGGCTACACGATGGTTACGCTGGCCGACCGGCTCAAAGCCAACAAGCTACCCCTGATGCTTGATATTGGGGTCGATGATTTTCTGATTGAAGGTAACCGCGACCTGCACCGCCAACTGGTAGCCAACCAAACCCCGCACGACTACCTCGAACGGCCCGGCGCCCATACCTGGGAGTACTGGGACAACGCCCTGCCCTATCAGGTTCTGTTCTTCAGCAAAATCCTAAACGCCAACGGGGTGCTTATTCCCTAATCAGACCGATGAAAAAATCATTCATGCTCCTGCTCGGAAGCCTGCTTGTGGTAGCGGCTGCGCTGGCGTTCCGGCCTGCCCTCCGCGATACGGACCCCGTTGCCATAACCGGTGGCCGGATTTCGGGCACGCACAGCACTCAGGGCGATGTTCAGATTTTCCGGGGCATTCCGTTTGCGGCCCCGCCCGTGGGGAATCTGCGCTGGAAAGCCCCGCAGCCCGTACAACCCTGGACGGGTGTGCGCCGGTGCGACACCTTCGGGCCGAGTCCCGTGCAGGGCGTACCGGCCCCGTTTGGCCCGTGGAGTGCCGAGTACCTGATTCCGAAAGAACCCATAGGCGAGGATTGCCTCTACCTGAATGTCTGGACACAACGCCGGTCGGGCCCGAAACAGCCGGTGCTGGTGTGGGTGTATGGCGGGGGGTTCAACAGCGGGGGTAGTGGGGTACCGATTTACGACGGCGAAGCGATGGCCCGCAAAGGCATCGTCTTTGTGAGCTTCAACTACCGGGTAGGCTCGCTCGGCTTTTTTGCCCACCCCGAACTCACCCGCGAGTCGGGCCGGGGGGCATCGGGCAACTACGGCCTGATGGATCAGGTAGCGGCCCTGCGGTGGGTAAACCAAAACATTGCTCAGTTTGGGGGCGACCCCAACAATGTTACCATCGCGGGCCAATCGGCCGGGTCGATGAGTGTAAACTGTTTGGTAGCCACTCCGCTGGCGAAAGGGCTTTTCCAGAAAGCGATTGCCCAAAGTGGGGCCAACATGGCTGCGCCCGGCCCTTCTTTACAACAGGCCGAAGAAAGTGGAGTGAAACTGGCTCAGGCCCTCGGAGCCACCACCCTGGCCGACCTGCGGGCGTTGCCAGCGAGTCAGATTATCCAGAAGGCAGCAGGCACTCGCGGGCCCATTGTAGACGGGTACGTGCTTCCCCAACCGATTCCGGCCATTTTTGCCGCCCGCCAGCAAAACGATGTGGTCCTGCTGACCGGCTGGAATGAAGACGAAGGGATGCGGTTTGGGCCACCCCAGACAGCCGAAGCGTACCGGAAGCAGATTGAGCAACAGCAGGGCCCTAACGCGGCCGATTTTCTGCAGCACTACCCCGCCAACACCGACGCGGAAGCGGCTACCTCGCAGATGCGGGTATCGCGGGATATGATTTTCGGGGCGCAAAACTACGCCTGGGCTAACCTGCAAAGCAGACAGGGAAAGCCCGTGTTTGTGTACCGGTTCCGACGGAAAGTACCCGCTACGGGTGAGTACGCCCACTATGGCGCGTTTCATACCGGCGAGGTGGCCTACGCCTACGATAATCTGCGGTTTATCGACAAAAGCCTGCGCCCCCTGCAACCAGCCGACGACGAACTGGCCCGTCAAATGTCGGCGTACTGGGCCAACTTTATCCGTACCGGCAACCCCAACGGCACGGGCCTGCCCACGTGGCCCGCGTACTCGGTAGGGTCGAAACAGGTGCTGATGCTCGATACCCAAATTGGTGCCCATCCCCTGCCCGACAGTGCCGCGCTCGATTTCCTGTTTAAAACCATGAGTCGCCCCTAAAACAGTTCAGAATTCACGTACAAACCCAATTCCTATGCAGTTCTCCAAAACCCTTTTGTGGCTGGCCGCGCTGGCTACGCCCTTGCTCACTACGGCGCAAGCCCCTAAAACCACTACGCCCGTTGTAGCGGGTAAAGACGTAGCCGTGGTATCGACCGAGTCGGGCAAGGTGCGCGGTTATGTTCACAACGGCACCTACACGTTCAAGGGCATTCCGTACGCCAAAGCAGAGCGGTTTATGGCCCCTACCAAACCCGATACCTGGACAGGCGTGCGCTCGTCTACAACGTACGGGCCGGTTTGCCCCATCGACCCCACCACCACGGTCAATGATGAAATTGAGTTCTCGTTTCAGCACAACTGGGGCTACATGAACGAAAACTGCCTGAGCCTGAACGTTTGGTCGCCCCAACTGACGGCGGCCAAAGCGCCCCGGCCGGTACTGGTGTGGTTCCACGGCGGTGGGTTCTCGGCCGGATCGTCGGTAGAGTTGCCGTCGTACGATGGTGAAAATCTGGCCAAAAAAGGCGATGTGGTCGTCGTGACGGTCAATCACCGGCTCAACCTACTGGGTTTTCTGGACCTTTCGTCGTTTGGCGACAAATACAAAAACTCCGCCAACACCGGTATGCTCGACCTGCTGGCATCGTTGCAATGGGTGAAACAAAACATTGCTCAGTTTGGGGGCGACCCGAACAACGTCACCATCTTCGGGCAATCGGGCGGGGGTGGCAAAGTGACTACGCTCATGAACGCACCGTCGGCCAAAGGGCTGTTTCACAAAGCGATTGTGCAAAGCGGCAGCTACCTGAGCAGTTTCACGAGCCGGGCATTGGCCCAGAAAGTAGGAGCCGCCATGCTCGACGAGCTGAAGCTGCAACCTTCGCAGGTCGATTCGCTGCAAACGATGTCGTATGAGCGTCTGAGTGCAGCCAGCAAGCGCGCCCTGCGCAAGGTCAACGAAAGCCTCAAACCGGAGGAGCGTTCGGGCTTTGGGCTGGGCTGGGGGCCGGTACTGGATGGCTTGTTCCTCCCCTACCAACCAAGCGATGCAGCCGCCCGCGAACTGGCTAAAACCATTCCGCTGCTGGTGGGTTCGACCAAAACCGAGTTTGGCCCGTTTAACCCCGCTAACCGCGAAACTGACCTGAACAACGCCAAAGCAAGCCTGCAAAAGCGGATGGGCGACAAAACCGATGCCTATATGGCCGCCGTTCGGAAAGCGTACCCCGAAACCGCCAAAGCCTCGGATTACCTTGACGTGGACATCAATTTCCGGGCGGGTGCCATCCGGCAGGCCAACCAAAAAGCCGTGGCCGATGCCGCGCCCGTGTATATGTACCTGTTTAGCTGGGCTTCGCCCGTTAACGACGGCATGTACAAATCGATGCACTGCATGGAACTGCCGTTTGTATTCGACAACATCAGCCGGTGCGAAGAAATGACGGGCGGAGGCAAAGAGGCTCATCTGCTCGCCGACCGCATGAGTCGGGCTTGGGTGGCCTTTGCGCGTACCGGCAACCCCAACCACAAGGGTTTGCCCAACTGGCCCGCGTACAACCCGCAAACCGGAGCTACCATGCTGTTCGACAATACGTGTCAGGTGAAAAACAACCCCGACAAAGAGCTGCTCGAACTGGCCCTGGGCAAACCGTTGTAAGCGCGTTCGGCCAGGAATTGGCACGCGGATGACACCGATTGAGCTGATATACGCGGATTAATAAAGGGAATGCATACATCGACCCGATGCGCATTATCCGCGTTCTATCACGTCATAGTACATAAGTGAATGAACAATGTAAAATGAACAATTGTACTACCTACTGACAATCGGCCATTTCATCATACATTTTACATTATTCATTTTACTTTTAATTCTGCTCTACTTGGTTGCGTTTGAATTAGTCCTTAACAGCGTAGCCCCGAACCAGTTGGCGGGGCTACGCTGTTGTGTTTGTAGACCACCATGAAACGTACACACTTTCTGCAAACGCTCCTGACCGGAGCCCTTGGTATGAACACCTTATCGGCTTTCGAGCAATTTACCGATACACTGCCCGAAGGCGAAACCCTGATGCCCGTCTTGTTTGTGGGCCACGGGTCGCCCATGAACGGGATTGAAGACAACGATTTCAGCCGACGCTGGAAACAGATGGCAACCGAGATTCCGACTCCGAAGGCGGTGCTGGTGGTGTCGGCCCACTGGTTTACGCGGGGCACCAAAATCACGGCGATGGACAAACCCCAGACCATTCATGATTTTGGGGGTTTCCCGCAGGCCTTGTTCGATGTGCAGTACCCCGCCCCCGGCAACCCCGCACTGGCGAAGGAGACGGCCGCCCTCATCCGGTCGACACCCGTAGAGCTGAGTCACGACTGGGGCCTCGACCACGGCACCTGGACCATTGTGCGGCATATGTACCCACAAGCCACTATTCCGGTGCTTCAATTGAGCATTGATTTCACCAAAGGGCCGCAGTACCACTACGACCTGGCCCGCGAGCTGTACGCGCTCCGCCGAAAAGGCGTGCTTATTATGGGCAGCGGCAATATGGTGCATAACCTCCGTATGGTGGCCTGGGACAAACTGAACGAACCAAGCTACGGTTACGACTGGGCCATCAGCCTCAACGATACGTTTAAGCAACTCATCAGCCAAAACGACGTAAAGCCCCTGATCAATTACAGCAGCCTCGGCCGCGAAGGAGCCCTCGCTATTCCAACGCCTGAACATTACCTGCCCCTGTTGTACACGCTCGGCCTCCGGACGGGCAAAGACGCCGTATCGTTTTTCAATGACCGGGCCGTGGGTGGTTCACTCACCATGACATCGGTCCGAATTGGTTAACTACACACCCTATGCTCGATCAGATCATCGACGCCCGCGCGGCCTCACTTGGCAACGGATTTAGTGTCCGGCGGATTCTGCCCTACCGGCTCCGGCGGATGCTCGGGCCGTTTATTTTCATGGATCATGCCGGGCCGGTAAACATCATGCCCGACCGGGTGGCCGACATGGACGTGCTGCCACACCCGCACATCGGCCTCTCTACGGTCAGCTACCTGTTCGATGGGCAGGTGACCCACCGCGATAGCCTTGGGGTACAGCAGGTGATCCGGCCGGGCGAGGTGAACTGGATGACGGCCGGCAGCGGCATTGCCCATTCTGAGCGATTCGAAGACCCCGCCATGCTGGCCGGGGGCAAGCTGGAGATGATTCAGACGTGGGTAGCCTTGCCCGAAGCCGACGAAGAACGTGCGCCCACTTTTGAAAACTATCAACCTGATATTCTGCCCGTGTTTACGGACAAGGGTATCTGGATGCGCCTGATTGCGGGCGACGCCTTTGGGCTCACCAACACCGTAAAAACGCACTCGCCCCTGTTTTATGCCCATGTGGTGTTAGAGGCCGGTACGCGGTTCGGGTTGCCACGCGGTCATGCCGAACGGGGGGCGTATGTGGCCAAAGGGAGCGTGGAGGTCAATGGACATCGGTACGGCGTGGGTCAGTTGCTGGTGTTTACGCCCGGCATCGACCCGGTACTGGTGGCCCACGAAACCTGCACGCTTATGCTGCTTGGCGGAGAGCCGCTGGGTGAGCGATTTATCTGGTGGAACTTCGTATCGTCGCGCCGGGACCGGATTGAGCAAGCCAAAGCTGACTGGGAAGCGGGCCGCATTGCGTTGCCTCCCAACGACAACGCCGAATTTATTCCGCTCCCGCACGACAACTCCCGGCCGGCCGGGGCTCCGCACACCCCCCCACCGCCCCCGCTCTCGTAAGTAACCGGCCCGCGCCAGGCAAAAAGAAAGCCTGACTCCAGCAGAGTCAGGCTTTGCCAGTTGTGTATAGCCTTACTTATCCATGAATAGGCACGCTGGTGGGCCGCATTGTTTCGCTATCAGCCCCACCGAGTGAGGCTACGGTATATCTTTACCCCATCCAACAATCTTTCAGACCCATGCCCGCTGACGAACCAACCCGCTGCCCACGTTGCCACCGGCCGTTTGCATGCCGGGCCGCCACCATCCATAACTGCCAATGCGCGGCTGTGCCTCTCACCCCTGCCCAACGGACCTACATTGCCGCCCGTTACGAAGGGTGCCTCTGCGCCGATTGCCTGCGGGCGCTTGCCGAAACTGACCGAGAGGCAAGTTAGATTGCTGCCCCCCGAAAACTCCCGTCCATCCGCCAGGCTAAAACAGGTCGATGGTGGTCCGGCATTGAATCTTTATACACAGTACATTAACGTGAATTATTGAAAATGGCTGTCGAAGCCCTCCGCGTCAGCAACTATCTACAAACCAATTACTTGTAAAGCCTTTATCCATAACTCATATTACGTCACTATTCAACAAACTATTGAAAACGTATACATTGCATTTTTATTGGCGAAATGAATCTCACCCCTCACACCCCAAGACTTTACGTTATAATGAGAGTCAAAGCGCTACTGATCGTTTTGTTTGTGTACCCGATTCAGCATATCGTTTTGGCTCAGCAAACCATACCAACCCGCTTTTGGGTCAGTCCGGGCTTAGGTAAAGCAACCTATGCCAGTGGGATGCTAGCCGTTGGTTTTGAGCCCCAGAATTCACAGAGTGCTCTTGTGGGGCGCTACGTAGTCGATGCAGAGTTTATACCAGCCGTTGAACCGGGTATTAAAACGCAGGAGTTAGGGTTGCTGTACGGCCGACGGGTCCGCAAATTCTTATTCGCAGCAGGGCTATCGTACATCAAAGGGAACTTCCGGGGGCAGTATCTGTACACCGACCCTGACCCACTGATGGGCACTGGTCGAGTCCACGAATATGTAGGCTACAAAACGATAGGCATTCCGGCCGAAATACGCTACATGGCGTCGTTAAAGCAGATTGGCATTGGTCTGACTGCGTTTGGAAATCTAAACGACAAACGTTCGTTTGGCGGGCTAAACCTCTCCTTATACTTCGGTAAAATGAAGTAGTGCAACGCCCTGACACGGCCTTGCCCATTCTGCCTAAATTCCGTTATTTACAGCCGTTTCCGTAGCCCCATGCCTACGGAAACGGCACGTATGACCAAGCGCGACTTTCTCCGTTCCTTCACGGGCCTTGCGGCTCTGCCCTTTACCCCCCTCCATAGCCTACTCCAAACCATAGAGGGGCTCCCGGCCGACACTGTAGCCCGCGAAGAAGCCTTCTGGGAAAGCCTACGGTCACATTTTACCGTCACCAATGACTTTATCCACCTCGAAAACGGCTACTACATCCTGGCCGCCAACGAGGTGATGGATGCCTTGGTGAGCCACGCCCGCACGGTGAACCGGGTTTCGTCGTACTACATGCGCACCCGGCAGTTCGACGATAAACTGGCCGTGCGGAAACAGTTGGCCGAGGTGGTGGGCTGCTCGTCGGACGAACTGATTATCACCCGCAACACCACCGAGTCGCTCGATACCGTGATTTCGGGTATCGACTGGAAACGGGGCGACGAGGCCGTGATGGCCGTGCAGGACTACGGTGCCATGCTCGATATGTTTGCCCAGCAGGCCCGGCGGTACGGCATTGTGAACCGGGAAGTGGAGCTACCTAACCACCCGCAATCCGACGACAAGCTGGTGCGCCTGTACGAAAAGGCGATCACGCCCAAAACCCGGCTGCTGATGCTCTGTCACATTGTGAATATTACGGGTCAGATACTCCCCGTTCGGAAAATTGCCGATATGGCCCACCGGCACGGCGTAGAGGTCATGGTCGACGGGGCACATGCCGTTGGGCATTTCGATTTTCGGCTACCCGACCTCGGCTGCGACTACTACGGCAGCAGCCTGCACAAGTGGCTCGGTTGCCCGCTTGGGGCCGGTATGCTCTACGTTCGGCGCGACAAGGTGAAAGGGTTGTGGCCTATGTTTGGCGATGCGGGTTTTGCCGACGATGACATCCGAAAACTAAACCATACCGGCACCCACCCCGTACATACCGACCTCGCTCTGGCCGATGCCATTCGGTTTCATCAGATGATTGGGATTGCCCGCAAGGAAGCCCGACTGCGCTACCTGCAAGCGTACTGGACCTCGAAGGTGCGATCGGTACCCAACGTCATCGTCAACACCCCCGCCGACCCGGCCCGGATGTGCGGCATTGCCAACGTGGGTATTCGCGGCATGAAACCCACCGACCTCGCCAAAACCCTGTTCGACCGATACCGAATCTGGACGGTGGGCATTGAGCGAGCTAATGTGCAGGGGGTTCGCGTGACGCCACACCTGTACACCACAACCGCCGAGCTGGATACGCTCGTGAAAGCCCTGCGCGAATTGGCCGCCTGACATACGGTGGGCTACCCGTACGACGTTGAATAAACAAGACTGGTCGGGCCATTCAACGATGTAACTTCGGTATGCATTACACCGGATAGCATTCAATCAGGCCTTACCAAAATCCTACGTTTCGGCAACGACTGTGTGGGTCTGCTAACTTTTACAATAACCTTTTGGAAACTCTGACGACTTTTTCTTAGTTTTCCCTCATACAGTTTTTCCAGCTGTTTCTGCCCTTTATGCTTGCTGCTGAATTGATCGATACCATGCTGCCAGCGCTGAAGCCTGCCGACACCGTCGGGGAGGCTCTGAATTGGATGCAGGAACACCGCATCGGCCAGATGGTGCTGACCGATCAGACGGAGTACAAAGGTCTGCTGTCGGAAGATGTGCTGATGGACGTGGCCGACGAAGACCGCCCGCTCTCGGAAGTGATGCGGTTGTTTGAGCAAGTGTACGTCTACGAAACCCAGCACGCCCTTGAGCTGCTGAGCGTAGCCCTTGAGCACCGGCTCGAAGTATTGGCCGTGCTCAACGACGCCAAGGAGTTTATGGGTACGGTATCGGTCAACGAACTACTCAAGAACTTCGCCAACGAGCTGGGCATGACCGAGGCCGGGGCCATTCTGATTCTGAGCATCGACGAGCGCGACTATTCACTGGCTGAAATTAGCCGCCTGATTGAGTCGAACAACACGAAAGTAATCAGCAGCTATTTTAGCAGCGCGGCTTACGGCATGCCCGACAAGTCGCGACTTACATTGAAATTGAACCGGCGCGATATTGGCCCGGTTGTTTCGACCCTCGAACGCTTCGGCTACAACATCGAAGCGGCTTTTGCCAATGCCCCCATCGAAAGTATTGATCAGGAGCGGCTCGATTTGCTGCTGCGCTACCTTAATACGTAGTTTAGAGTTCTCGGTTTAGAGTTCCGGTTTCCCGTTGGGGTTCAAAACCGAGTACTGAAAACGTTTTTTCATGAAAATTGCCATTCACGGGCGTAATTTCAGCGTACAAACAAAGCCGTACGTGCAGGCCATGTTCGACGATCTGGTCGAGCGACAGGCAGAAGTACAAATTTCGCACGGCTACCACGAGTTTCTCAATTTTGCGGGCGTTGCCCACCCTTTCCAGTCCACCTACCGCACGCCCGAAGAGCTTTTTGATGCCGATTTTATGCTCAGCCTCGGGGGCGATGGTACGCTGCTGGAGGCTGTTGCCCACGTAGGTGCCCGCCAAACCCCGATTGTCGGGATCAACATTGGGCGGCTGGGGTTTCTGGCAACGGTGGCCCCTACGGCCATCAAGTATATGCTCCACGCCATTGTAAACGGGCAGTTCACGATTGATGAACGCTCGCTGGTGAGCCTGCAAACCGACAAGGATATTTTTGAGGGTATCCCCTTCGCCCTGAACGATTTCACGATTACCCGCACCGAAATGTCGTCGATGATTACGGTGCATACCTACCTCGACGGGCAGTTTCTAAACTCCTACTGGGCCGACGGGCTCATTATATCAACCCCCACGGGATCAACGGGTTACTCGCTCAGTTGCGGAGGACCGGTGCTGTTGCCGCACACAAATAACTTCATTATCACTCCCATCAGCCCGCACAACCTGAACGTGCGCCCCATGGTCGTGATGGACTCCTGCCAGCTTTCGTTTGAGGTTTCGAGCCGGAGTGGCAATTTCCTGGTCGCCCTCGACTCGCGCTCGCGCACGGTCGATGCTTCGACCCGCCTGAGTGTGCAGAAAGCCGACTTTTCGGCTCGGCTTGTCAAGCTCAATGACGACAATTTCCTCAACACTCTGCGCAGTAAACTCAACTGGGGCTTCGATATTCGGAATTGAAGGAGTGAGCAACTCCTCACTACTCACTCCTACCTCCTTATCCCTTTGGCATAATTTTCGTGCGAGATTTTCAATAAAATTCAGTTCATAGCCGTTTCGGAAATAGTCGACTTCGGTCGATAATCAGTTCGTAGTGGTTTTATCCTCAATATATGAAGCGTATACACGCATTGACCTCGGGTATTTTGTCGGCGTTGTTAGTGAGCGCGGGCATTCAGGAGAGTATGGCGCAACGCCGACCGAATACCCAATTTGCCCCGTACTCTGAAGTCGGCGTAGGCGTAGGTACGTCCAGCTATTACGGCGATTTGGCCGGCTACCGGGCTGCGCCCAAAGCTACGTTTATCATGCTTCGCTGGAATGCCGGCCTGCACTACACCCGGCACTTTACGCCCCGCATTGCCGCCCGGGCTGGCTTCACCTGGGCACGAATTGCCGGTGATGATTACACGTTTAATAAAGGCAATGGAGGTGGCCCGGTGCAGTACGTCCGGAACCTGCACTTCCGCAACGACCTGAAAGAGTTTGCTCTGACGGGGATTTATAAATTCCGCCCGGACGGCCGCAACTCAAACCAACGCGCCAAGGTATCGCCCTACGTATTTGCCGGGTTAGCCCTGATAGCCCACAGCCCTGAAGCCCGCACCCCCGTGGGTTACGACGACCCTAACACACCCGAGGCAGATGATAGCCGCGTTTGGGTCAAACTGCAACCGCTGGGCACCGAGGGACAGGGACAACCTAACTACCCTAAGCCATATTCCCTTGTGACGCTGGCTATACCCGTTGGGTTTGGGGTACGCTACAAGTACAACGACGATTTTACGATTGCGGCTGAAGTGGGTTACCGCTACGCCTTCTCCGACTATCTGGACGACGTAGGTGGCCCCTATGCCGCAACCGGCACCTTATCGGGCCTGTCGGCAGCCATGGCCGACCGCCGGGCCGAACAGTTTGCCGCCCGCAAAAACAAAGACCGCGACCCCAAACTGTCGGATCTGACCCTGAACGACCCCAATGCGTTTACAACCACAACCCGGGGAGCCAAAGGCATTTTGTCGGATGGGTACCTGCTCACGCAAATTCAGCTCATCTATACCATTCCGGGTAAAATCAAGTGCCCACCGATTCGGTAACGTCATTTATAGTTTTGCGTTCATTGTTTTTTGTGAAGAGGTCGACTCTCAATCTGCATGCCTGCTTGCCTGAATAGTAAACACACAGCCCGACTAACCACGGTCGGGCTTTTTATGGGGCTCCTGCTGATGGCCCTTGCTACCCATGCCCAACAGGTTGAACTGGGCGGGGGGCTGGGCGGGATGCTCTACAAAGGCGATCTGGCGCCGAGTCTGAATCCACGTTTTTACCGGCCCGCCGGCAACCTGTTTTTCCGGTACAATTTCACGCGGTCGTTTTCCATGCGGGCTGGTATTGCCATGGGCGGTATCAAGGCCGAAGACCGGGTCAGCAGCGATCCCTTTCAGCAAGCCCGCAACCGCTCGTTTCGGACCCGCATTGGAGAGACTACCGTAGATATGGAATACTTTTTCCGTGACTTCAAAATGCTGCGCCGGGTTAAAAACTGGTCGCCGTACGTGTTTGGTGGAATAGGCTATATGTCGTACAGCCCCCGCAACGAGGGCGGCCCCCGGGTAATGTACCCCTTGGGCGTTGGTCTGAAATACGAGATCAAACGGCCCTGGAGCATTGGGTTCGAGTTTGGCACCCGGTTCACCCGCAACGACGACCTCGACGGGCTGGGCAAAGCCGCCGGTGCACCCCGTCTGGCATCGGGGAACCCCGCCCTCAACGACAGCTACACCTACACGGCCATCACCCTCAGTTACACGTTTTACAAGATTACGTGCCCCGAGTAGAGCCGCAACATATTGCGGCTCACAGGCGTCAGCAAAACGGGCGGCTCACAAGCATCAGCAAAACGGGCCCGTAATCGCGAGCTTAACCTACCGCCCGTGAGCCGCAACATATTGCGGCTCTACTTTTTCCGTACTTTTGCCCTTCATTCAAGTAATCTGTTCGGTGAAAGTTCGTTTAGGTGATCTTATGCGGTTTTGGGGCGTTGTGACAGCAGTTGTTTTGGGAGGGGTGAACGTGGCATCGTCACAAGCGGTAACCAGTGCTCCGGCCGAAGCTACCCTATACAGCTATTGCACGCAATTTCAGGGTCTCTACGTCGAGATTCGGCAGCAAACGGTCACTCCATCCGAAGCACGACTTCGGTTCAGCCAGATTATGAACGGGTTGAAGGCCCGGTTTGCGGGCAATGGGGCCTCGGCCGGGGCTATTATGGGTGCCGATACCCTGACACCCGCCGACAGTGTGTCGCTCGACAGTCTGCAACGCTCGGGCAATTATTTTGTGTTTCCGTTGCGGGGTTATGGCCCCAGCGCCATTGGCGGAACGCACGGCGAAGGCTATCGGGGCAAAGGATTTGATCTGTTCGATTATAACGTGCGGGGTAGCCACCCGGCTCAGGATATTTTTATTCGCGATACGAATCAGGATTGCCTCGACGACCGCTCACGCCAACCCGTTGATATTCTGGCTATGACAAGCGGGCTGGTATTGGCCATTGAAACCGGCTGGCAACCCGGCAGCGAATACCGGGGTGGCAATTGGATCTGGGTGTACGACCCGGTAATGCACGGCCTATTTTATTACGCCCACAACAATGTGGTTGATGTTACGCCCGGCCAATGGGTACAGGCAGGGCAAAAGCTAGCCACCATGGGGCGATCGGGGTACAATGCTTACAAAACCCGCTCACCCACGCACCTCCACCTGATGTACCTGCACTTGTTGCCCGACGGTCTGCCCGTTCCCCGCAACACCTATAGCTGGCTTCTGACAGCCCGAAGACAATGACTTATTAGCGATGAGTGATAAAATGATGAGTGATGAGTTTGCGGACGCCAGAGTATGGTTTTGTGTCAGCAGGCTCATCACTCATCGTTTATTACTCTTTACTACGACTCCCGAACCAGACTCACCCCCGACAGGAAGAAAATCATTCCCACAATAAAGGGAGCGGCCGATTCACCTTTGCTGATGCTCATACCCAGCACGGGCTTCCCGTCAGACAAAAAGGCCACACAGGCAAACAAAACAACTACAGTGCCGATAATGGTCAGGGCCGCGCCGAAAAAACGACGAAATTGATTGTTATTCATTGGTATAGCTCCAGATAGATAGTAAATGTTTGAGTTGTTGGTGATTGAGATCCTCCAACTCTTAACTTTTTAATTTTTGTCAGCTCACTTTTTCCAGCCCTCGCTTACGGCCTTCTTCGAGTAAAAACGGCATGGCCCCTTCGAGTGTATTAGGTACCGTACCCTCGATGATGGCCTCCCGAACGGCCATTTTCAACTCGCCAATGGCCGGTGATGGCTTCAGCCCGAATGTTTCCATAATGAGCTCACCGGTAATTACAGGCTGAAAACTGCGTAGTTTATCCCGTTCTTCCAAATCGTGCAGTTTGCGCTCCACCTTATCGAAGTTACGCAGGTGTTTTTGCACCTTCTCGTAATTCTTGGAGGTGATGTCGGCCCGGCACAAGGCCATCAGCCCGTCAAGGTCTTCTCCCGCATCCACCAGCAACCGGCGCAGGGCCGAGTCGGTAATAGTTTCTTTGACCAGCGCAATGGGGCGTAGGTGCAGCCGAACGAGCTTCTGCACGTACTTCATTTTTTCGTTGAGTGGTAGCTTGAGCTTCCTGAAGATTCCCGGCACCATGCGCGCACCGAGGTCTTCGTGCCCGTGAAACGTCCAGCCCACCCGGTTATCAAACCGTTTGGTAGCCGGCTTGGCAATATCGTGAAGTACGGCCGCCCAACGGAGCCAAAGTTCGGTTTCGGGATCAGGGGCAGCCTTGGCCGGATTGGTCCGGTTGGCTACGTTATCCAGCACCTGAAGCGTATGGTAAAAGTTGTCTTTATGCCCTTTACCATCCACAAACTCGGCCCCCCGCAGCAAAACAAACTCCGGGAAAATAAGGTCGAGCAGGCCCGCGTGGTACAACAGCTTGAAGCCGTACGACGGCGTGGGAGCCATGATAATCTTGTTCAGTTCGTCGGCAATGCGTTCGGCCGAGACAATACCCATCCGGTCTTTCATGCGCGTGATGGCATCAAACGTGTCGGGCTCAATATCAAAGTTCAACTGAGCCGCAAACCGGATAGCTCGCATCATGCGCAGGGGGTCGTCGGAAAATGTAATGTCGGGGCCAAGGGGTGTCCGAATCACCTTACGTCGGAGGTCTTTCAAGCCCTCGAATGGGTCGATAAGCTCACCATAGTTGGCCCGGTTGAGACCAATACCCATCGCGTTGATCGTGAAGTCGCGCCGATTCTGATCATCCTCGAGCGAGCCGTCCTCCACAATCGGCTTGCGCGAATCGGCCCGGTACGATTCGCGCCGGGCACCCACAAATTCAACTTCCAGGCCATCGGCCGTTTTGAGCATGGCCGTGCCGAAACTCTGAAACACGTTGACCGGTACGCCCAATGCCGAGCCTACCGCACGGGCCAGCTCAACGCCACTACCAATGCACACCACGTCGATGTCTTTGGAAGGCCGTTTCAGCACAAGGTCACGCACGTAGCCGCCAATTACATAGGCCGGTACACCCAGGGAGTCGGCCTGTTGAACAATCAGTTCAAAAATAGGATTTGTATGGAGTGTCTCCGAGAAATTCATAAGCAATGACTGATCAGCGGTTAGCGCCGGATAAACTCGACCTCACCGTTGAATCCGAGCCGCATGATCTGCGGTTTCTGAATGGTCGACACCACCTGCCCCATGCCCCCCTCAATGGCAGCCTGCGCTTGCGCCGGTAGTGTGTTTGTTTCGAAAGGAAGTGTCAGAAGCCCTTTTCCGTAGCCCCCAAGAAACCGCTGAATATCGGCATTGAGCGAGCGCCGGATAGCAATCTCGGGCGATTTTTCGAGCAACACAGGAGCCACGTTTTTGCCCTGCTCATACAAGACGGTCAGAGGCTTTCGGGCAAACTCGACCAGATCGAACGCGATTTCGGGCATTCTGACCACGTACATTCCTACCTGCTCGGTGGTTTGTGTCAGAATTGTTGGCAGATACGGCGTACCCAGCTCAAACTGAAGCTGAAGCAATTGGGCGACGGCCGCGTCGTTTTGCGGGTCAGCGGCAACGGAAAAGCCCGTTTCGTCGGCCAGGCCAATGAGTTTACCCTGCCGGAGCAGATGCGTGAGTTCGCGGGGTGATTGTATCATACGGTTGTAAACCCGCAAAGATACGGTCAAGTTTCCAAATGGGTCGTGTAACTTTTCCGTCTCGCTATGCTTTACATATGCAGACCGAACTGTGTTTCCTGTTTATAAAACCACGATGCCAGCTCAAAATCGTTTTGTTTGATAGCCAGATTCTTCTGTAGCCGAAAATGGTTTTTCTGTTCTTCGTACACCACCAGTCGTGGTATTTCAGGCGTGGTTGTAATCGGGTTATGCCGAATATCCAGCAACTCTAGCTTGGGCAAATGGCTTAGCGAAGCCGGTACGCTACTTAGTAGATTGTTACGGGCAATCAGCTTCCGAAGGTTCACCAAATCACCGAGTGTATCGGGTAGATAGTCAAGTTGATTGTACCCCAGGTCGAGCACTTCGAGTGACTTTAATTGCCCAATTCGGGCGTCCAGACTGCGTAACTGCCGGGGAATTTTCAGCTCGTTTTGCAGATCCTCCTCCTGTTTTTTCAACTCCTCAGCCAATTCAGCCGAACCAGGTGCAGGTACCTTCTCAAGCAAGCTAATAATCCCCTGATGGCTTTGCAGGCCAAAACCACGTACCGACAACACCCGTAAATGGGGCAGATCAAAAACCGCGTCAGGCAGCTCCGTCAGATGTAGATTATCGAGTGTAAGGGTGTCTGTATGCCCGTTGGCTACAGCCTCAATGCGTAGTAAAATTCGGTAATCCATTGCGTATTTGTTGGGTTTGATTACCTATCAATTTACGCATTTTAGCCTACAAAACCGCCCAAAATCTCGCTTTTTGTCGGTGCTTTGGCCAATTAGTACCTACACTTAACTACCCGATTGAGCCATGCTCTGAGTACTATGCAATGTGCATTTTATGGCGGGCCATCATCCAGCCCAGTTTTCCCGATCCAGGCTACGGTACTGAATGGCTTCGGCCAGATGCTCAATTTTGATTTCTTCGGAGCCCGCCAGATCGGCAATCGTGCGCGATACTTTCAGAATCCGGTCGTAGGCCCGCGCCGAAAGGCCCAGCCGTTCCATCGCCGTTTTGAGCAGCATCCGACCTGCATCGTTGATCACACAAATACTTTTGACCAGTTGCGAGGGCATCATGGCGTTGCAGTACACGCCCTCATCGTCGGCAAACCGTTTGGTTTGGGTTTCGCGGGCGCGAATGACCCGCTCCCGAATAGCCTCGCTCGTTTCGGCCGGGCGGTTAGCCGTCATTTGGTCGAACGAAACGGGCGTTACCTCCACGTGCAGATCAATTCGGTCGAGCAGGGGGCCGCTTACTTTATTCAGATACCGTTGCACCACGCCGGGGCCACACACGCACTCTTTTTCGGGGTGATTGTAGTAGCCACAGGGGCAAGGGTTCATACTGGCGATGAGCATAAAGTTGGCCGGAAACTCAACCGCCCAGCGCGCCCGTGAGATGCTCACCCGACGCTCTTCGAGTGGTTGGCGCATCACCTCCAGGGCCGTCCGTTTGAACTCGGGCAGCTCATCGAGAAACAGGACGCCATTGTGCGCCAAGGATATTTCGCCGGGCTGCGGAAAACTCCCTCCACCTACCAGAGCCGCATCGGAAATAGTATGATGCGGAGCTCGGTACGGCCGGGTTGAGATCAATGAAGCCTTGTTGCCCAGCTTACCAGCCACCGAATGAATCTTTGTCGTCTCCAGAGCCTCCTGTAAAGTCAAAGGGGGCAAAATGGTTGGCAACCGCTTGGCTAACATAGTTTTACCAGCTCCCGGCGGGCCAATCATAATCACATTATGCCCACCGGCAGCGGCAATTTCCATAGCCCGTTTGATGTTTTCCTGCCCCTGCACGTGCGAGAAATCAACCTCGTAGCTGTTGAGCGTATTGTAAAACAGGTCGCGGGTATCGGTTACGAGGGGTTTGATGTCTTTTTTGCCTTCGAAAAACTCGACGGCCTCGAGCATCGTTTCCACCCCGATAATATCAATGTTATTGACAATAGCGGCCTCGTGCGCATTTTCCATGGGCAGCACAAATCCTTTATACCCTTGCTTGCGGGCCTCAATCGCAATGGGTAACACACCCTTGATGGGCCGCAGCCGCCCATCGAGCGAGAGCTCGCCCATAATTACGTAATCGGTCAGGTTTTTCTCCGTTGTGATTTGCTCGGATGCCTGCAACACGCAGAGGGCAATGGGCAGATCGTAGGCCGAGCCCTCTTTGCGCACATCGGCCGGGGCCAGGTTGACCACCACTTTTTGCCGGGGCATTTTGAACCCCGACGATTTGAGCGAGGCCTCAACCCGGTGCTCACTTTCCTTCACGGCACTGTCGGGCAGGCCCACGAGGTTAAAACCTAACCCCTGCGCCACCACGACTTCGATGGTAATCAGACTCGCATTGACGCCGTAAACAGCCGCGCCAAAGGTTTTGGAAAGCATAGTTTCGTATCAGTTACGGTTTGGCCGGAAACAAGACGAGTGGGGGCATGACCTTTTACCGACCATGCCCCCACCCGACTATTCTTTCCAGCGCCATTCATTAGCAATCTGCAAGGGCGTTCGTAAGCCCTGCGCAATAAGAAAATCGCGGGTTTTGGTATCGTCGAAACGACGGGTCGGAATGGCGTCGGCGTCGGCCAGGGCGTACAGCACCATAGCTGAATAACGAACGGTATTCTGCATCTGATCGCGGTTGACGAGGTTAATCCGGTCGCAGTTGGCGTGGTAACAATCGAGCACCTCTTTGGTCAGATGCCCGTTCATGCCCACAATGGGCACACCCTCAACCATAAACGGCTGATGGTCAGAGTGCAACCCGGCCTGATTGGTCATCTGGTTCTGAAAAGCGGGCTCCACCTGCTGAATAGTTTCGCCCACAGCCTTGAAAAACGACAGCATATCGTCGCGTCCGAAGGCATTGATACCGGTCGGGTCGTTGGTCATGTCGAGGTTCATCACGTACCGGACGTTATCGAGTTGGCCGCGCCGTTTGAGGTCTTCGGCCATAGCGCGCGAGCCAAGCAGGCCCTGCTCTTCGCCCATAAACATAACAAACTCAATGGTGCGCCGGGGTTTCAGTTTCAGCTTGCGAAACGTACGGGCAATATCGAGCACCGAAAACGACCCAATGCCGTTGTCGATGGCTCCGGTGGCCAGATCCCACGAATCCAGGTGGCCGCCAATCACGATTTTCTCGTTCGGGAAGTCGCTACCAGGCAACGTAGCCACCACGTTGCGGGCTTTGATTTTCCGGCTCACGTTGGTCATATCGATTACCGCATGAAGCCGGTCTTTGGCTTCTTCGGCCATCCACTGCCGGAGGGCCATTCCGCTTTCGTACGAGATACAAACCGCCGGAATCGGGATGAGTTTCCCCGTCACCGAGGCCGTTCCGGTGAGCAGCACATTGCCTGGCACCAGATTGACCATGATTACCCCGATGGCTCCGTACTGAATAGCGAGGGCGGTTTTTTCGGAGCGGTGCAGGTTCCGGGCCCCTTTGGCCCCACTCAGGCCGATGTTGATGAGGGCTACCTTGCCTTTGATTTTGTCTTTGAGGGCAACAAAATCACCTTCAAGGCCATTACCAACATCCACAATTTCGCCCCGGATGTGGGCTTCTACGGGCGAGTGCGCTAGCGAAACCACTTTCACATCCCGGAAATTATCGCTCTTGTTGGGTACAACGGCCAAGGTGACAGTGTCGCGCATCCACGACTCTACCTCGAAGGGTTCGTAGCGCACTTCCTTAAATCCGTACGACCGCAGCAGCTCGTAGGCGTACTGCTCGGCTCGGGCACCGTTGGGGCTGCCGGTCAGGCGGTGCCCGATTTGGTTGCTGGCATCGGCAAGGGTCTCGTAGGCCCGGCCGTTTTTCAGAATGTCGCTGTTGATCCGGCCAAACACTTTAGCCACCGATGGGCGAAGCGAAACCGAATTGCGAGCGGGTGTGGGGTCCATCGTGAAAGCCGCCGACAGGGTGACCGTTCCGGCAACAATCAGAAAAAAAACGAACGAATGGGGGTAAAATTTTCTGTGCATAGACGACACAACGGTCATTTTCTCCTAAAAATACAAAAACTACATTCTTTATGCAAAGACAATAACGGATTAGAAAACGTTTAAAGAGGAAGTGTAAATAGTTTATTTTTGTATGAAGCAAAGCTATAAGGCCCATCCCTGGCATGGTATTCCAGTGGGCGAGAAAGCCCCTGAGATCGTCACGGCCTTCATTGAAATTGTACCAACGGATACAGTTAAGTACGAAATCGATAAAGAAACCGGTTACCTCAAAATCGATCGTCCGCAACAATACTCCAACGTGATTCCGGCCCTGTACGGATTCATTCCACAGACCTATTGCGGAGAGCACATTGCCAAACTGGCCTCTGAAAAAGCCGGTCGCACCGTTGAGAAAGGCGATGGCGACCCCATCGACATCTGCGTGCTGACCGAGCGCGAAATTACCCACGGCGACATCATCCTGCAAGCCATCCCGATTGGTGGGTTCCGCCTGATCGATAAGGGCGAAGCCGACGACAAAATCATTGCCGTACTGAAGGGTGATGCCATGTATGGCCAGTACGACGACCTGACCGACCTGCCGCCCGCCGTTACCAAGCGGTTGCAGCACTACTTCCTGACCTACAAGAACCTGCCCGGCGAAAAAGCGCATACCGAAATTACCAACGTCTACGGCCGCGAAGAGGCTCAGCAGGTAATTGAGGCTTCGCTGAAAGATTATGCCGAGCTCGCCATCTAAACAGCAAAGGTGTTTGAATGCAAAAGCCGCCGACTGGTCCAGTCGGCGGCTTTTTTTGAGGGGTTAGATAATCCGGTCAGGCCATTTGAGGTTGCCGAAACAACGCCATCACCCCGTCGAGCCGACGCCGGGCCACCGATAGCTCAACCCCGCCCGTGAGCCGAACAGAGCCCGTATGGTGGCCGGGCAGGGTATGAATGTCCTGCACATGGCCGGGGTTGACCATCGAGGATTTATGAATGCGGGTTAGCTGCGGCAGTATTCCTTCCATTACTTTGAGGGTTTGGCTGATCATAATCTGGCGGCCATTGACCAGGTGAATCCGGCAGTAGTTACCGTCGCCCTGTACCCAGACGATCTGATCGACAGTGAGCCGGTTTTTGTAGCCCGGAATCCGTAAGTAAGCCGATTGGTCTTTGCCAGCCAGCATGGGTTTCTGAAGGGGTGATGAGCACAGCATGATTTCTCTGATTTTCGTTCGTTGAGTTAAATGAATCCTACCTGTTTAGCGCGATAAAGCTGACCACGTTTTGCGCCAGCCAACGTAAGCACCGACCTGATTGGGGTGTCGGAGCAGCTTCCCCTGATCGTAACCGACCGATACCAGCAGCGTAGAGCCCGCAGCCCCACGCAGTGTACGAGTCACCGAAACTAAGCCCGATACCTGATTTGTATTGGCCGGAAAGGCGGCCGGGAACGTACCGTAATTTCGGCTGAACGTTACCTTGGTCTGGTAGCCCCACCACCGGCTCAGGTTACCCGATAAGCCCGTGTGTAAGGCCCAAACCCGGTAGTTATTGATCCCGAACCGCCCACTGATGAGTTGGTTATCGAGCGTGTAACCCGAAAACGGAATCGAAGGCAAGTCAGGGTTCGTGTCGGATGTTTGGCTGATGAGGGGCGTGCCAATGGTCCGGCCCTGATACGACCAGCCCTCGGGGTACTGCCCATTAATAAAGTACTGCTCCGGCTCGCCCCCAAGGTAACGCCCGAACTGGTACACGCCCTGATTACCCGAGTTAAACAGCTCCAGAACAGCCTCATTCAGCAATGCGCGGGGGCGCTTACTCACATAACGCAACCCGTAGAGACCGTCTTCGATATTGCGGAAATTATACAGCTTACGACCCAGATCGTAAAAGTGCTGCTGATAATGAAACAGCGAACCATGCGGCAACTGAAGCTCCAGCCCCACCTCGGCCGAGCCCCGGTGATCGCCCACCCGGTTCTGGTCAAATGTGGTAAACTTAGCCCGGTTCTTGAGGGCATCAGTTTTGAGGGGTAGCACCACGTTCATGTACGCCACAAAGCTGTCGGCCAATTGTCCTTCAAACGAACTCGTAGGGTCGCGCTCCAGAAACCGCGCATACCCGCCCCATTGGGCCTGATGCGTGAAGGCGCCATACACCCGAAACAAGGACCGTGGCTTGCCCAGTCGTACGTAAATGGCTTTCTGGTGCAGGTACGAATCGCGAACGTACTCGCCCCGGCCAAACCACCCGTGCGAAAACGACCCTTTCACCGACACCCAGCCATTGGTAAAACCAAGTGGCCAATATTCAGGAATAGCCAGTTCGACGCGCGGAATGGGCAGGGTATTACCCGACCAGATAAACGACCCCGATGAGAGTCGACTATCGGCCAGCCCCACTACCTGTTTCCGCCGACCTGCCCAGAGCTCAAGCACACCCACCCGGACTTTACCGTACGCTTCGGCCACGAGCAACCGACTCTCGGCCGCGCCCTGCCCGACCACTTGCACACCATACCCCCAGTCGAGTTTCCGGCGCTGAGGACTTTGCGGGTACCGATAGTCCGACTGGGCCGTACCGATGAGCAAACCCGCCGGGCCTGTTTTCGGAATAATCCCAAACTGATTGGTCTGAAGCCAGTACGGAATCTGATCGGTTGAGGAAGCCAGTACACCCGCTTCGGCCTGCAACAGGTGTGCCCGCACCGGAATGGTGTCAGGTTTGGCCGGCAGGTCGTCGTCGGTTGTAGTTGTGGGACGTGGCAACCCGAGCCCACTATCCTGCAGTTGGCCTGTGTTGCCCGCCGACAATTGATTGATAGACTGCGCCTGTGCAGAAAAGCCCAACGTACCGCACAGCATGAGCGATTGCACGCCCGACCGTACTGCCCCCCTCAGCCGGAAGCTTAAATAAGGTGAATGCATACGAGTAGAGACCGAAGCCTCAGTCTTAATAGCGAATGGAAAAAGAAAGTGGCCTATAAACAGGGTATGCCTATAGATATGGATACTAAACGGGGTCAGACAGGCAGAGAGCGGGTCTAACGGCGTGCTTTATACGAACAGAGAGTAAGACGGCCCGGCGAAGAGCACGGGCAGGGAGCGTCAATGTCGACGGTCCTCATTCATCCGTCTAAAAATGGGGGAAGAGGTCGGACTCCCCGTATCGATCAGGGTCCGTTTTCGTTTTAATAGGAAATCTCCGGCTTTAGCCAGGTAAGCAGTGGCGGCAAAGGTGTAAATAACGTATTTCGCGGCCGACAACTCCTCACCTGGCAAAATCTCAAGATCGAGATAAATCAGGGCTTTTTGGAGGGCGGCAACCAGGAGGAGGGCAGCGCTCAGCACAGCAGCTCCAAGGAGGCCTTCTTTCATATGGATTAACTAACGTTGAGAGGTGTAAAGTTTGAGTACTTTTCTGTATCTAACAATATACACATGTCGGCTCGGTAAGGATAGTTAGCCAATGGGAAGCCCGTTCTCTATTCAACTTACGCTATACAATTGTCTTTGAACTGGCAAAAAATGCTTATTCAGACGTATAGAGGGGAATCTGCTGAGCAACAGAGCAACAAATGAAAGCAATAGCATTCATACAAGAAAACATAGACAAGTTAGGCAACGGTCCCGGCTAGAACAGGGCCATGCCGATGCCCCGCACCGTACCCCAGAACGGGCAATCCCTAAAAAAAGGCTATCTTTCAGCCAGTTAAACCCACTTCCTCATGGTAAACCCGTTTACCCACCTTGTTTTGGTTGGCTCAATGGCTTTGCTGGGCTGCACTACCCATCAGGCCCAGCAAGAAGCTTCTGCCCAAACCAGGCCAGCCCCGCAAACTGCGGTAGCCGTACACCAAACCGCTCTGACGGCTACAACCTCCGAAAACACCCCCGACGCCCTCATCCGGGCACTGTACCAGACTCACAAAGCGGGCAAGAGTCCTTTTTTTCAGAATAAAGATCGCGCCCTGATTGACCGCTTCTTTGTGAAAGAAATGGCCGACCTGATCTGGGACGATGCTGTGCTATCCGCCCAAACCGGCGACGTGGGCCTGCTCTCGGCCGATCCGCTGTACAATGCGCAGGATATGGATATTAAAAACTTTGTGATTCATCAGCCTGAAGTTGACGGCGACGGGGCCGAGGTGCTGGTTACGTTTACCAACTTCGGTGAAAAACAGGAGCTTACTTACCTACTCGAAAAAGAAAACGGCCAATGGCGCATTGGCGACCTTTTCTACGGCGATGGCAGCCAACTCTTTCAGATGCTCAGCGGCCGCGCCGAAGAAACACCCTGATAGTCATCTATTCCTCATAAGTAAGCGCCCGCACCTGAGCAGCAACGGGTGCGGGCGGGTTTCCACTCCCGGCCGCTTCTCGGCCATTAATCCCCAAATAGGCGCACTCAACATTTTTCGCCCGTTGGGGTGCAAATCGCTGCGTAAGTTTGTTTATTGTAAGTACTCTGATACGAATCGATTTTTCATTCATGCGCCAATTTTTGAAATACGTACTCGCCACTATCGTCGGCCTGTTGCTTTTTAGCTTAGTCGGATTTCTGCTGCTGATCGGCATGAGCGCGGCTTTGTCGTCGGGCAATAAAACCATTGTCAAGTCAAACTCGGTGCTACGGCTCAACCTCGATAGCCCCATTCGGGAGCAAAGCGTCGATAATCCGTTCGATGGCATCGGTGGTCCCTTCAATTCGGAAGGTGATGTGATCGGCCTGATCGACATTCGGGAGGCTCTGGAAAAAGCCAAAACCGACGACGACATCAAGGGCATTTACCTCGAATCGCAATATCCGCAGGCTGGCTGGGCCACCGTCGAAGAAATTCGGAACGCCCTGATCGACTTCAAAAAGTCGAAAAAGTTTGTGTATGCCTATAGCGAGGTGATGACCGAGAAAGGCTATTATCTGGCCTCGGTAGCCGACAAAATCTACATCAATCCAGCCGGAGCCATCGAATGGAACGGACTGGATGCCGAACTGACCTTCTTTAAAGGCACCCTCGACAAACTGGGCATCAAGCCCGAAGTGTTCAAAGTGGGCGACTTTAAAAGCGCCGTGGAGCCATTTACCCGCGAAAATATGAGCGACCCCAACCGCTTGCAGGTGAAGTCGTTCCTGTCGTCGATCAACAACCACATGGTAGCCAACATTGCCATGAGCCGGGGCCTCCGTGCCGACTCCCTGCAACGCTTTGCCGATAACCTGACCATTCAGACCCCCGGCGATGCTCTGAAACGCAAACTGATTACGAACGTGGGCTACCAGGACGAAGTAGAAGACCTGATTCGGAAGCAAATTGGCGTGGCCGACCGCAAGAAAATTGACTATATCTCGCTGGGGAAATACAACGATGCGGTGCCTTCTGAGGACGACGAAAACTCAAGTAAAAATCGGATTGCCGTCATTATTGCTTCGGGCGATATCAACTCGGGTAAAAGCGACGACAACGCCATTGGTTCGGAGACGGTAGCCGAAGAACTCCGCAAGGCACGGCTCGACGATAAAGTGAAGGCCATTGTGATCCGGGTAAACTCGGGCGGTGGTAGCGCCCTGGCTTCGGATGTAATGCAGCGCGAGGTGGAACTGGCCCGCAAAGTGAAGCCCGTGATCGGCTCCATGTCCGACTATGCGGCCTCGGGGGGTTATTACATGCTGATGGGGTGCACCAAAATTCTGGCTCAGCCCAACACCATTACGGGCTCTATCGGGGTGTTCTCGCTGCTATTCAATACCGAGAATTTCTTCAAGGACAAGCTGGGCGTAACCTACGACCGGGTGCTGACCAACACCAACGCTGACTTCCCTTCGCTCACGCACGAGATGTCGCCGTTCCAGAAACAGACGCTGCAACAAAGCACCGAACGAATTTACCGCACCTTCACGGGCAAAGTAGCCACTGGCCGCAAACTGCCAATTGATAGCGTTCGGGCTATTGCCAGCGGTCGGGTCTGGACGGGTACGCAGGCTAAAGCAAATGGGCTGGTCGACGAGCTGGGTGGCTTGGAAGACGCCATTAAGCTGGCCGCCAAAACCGCCAAGCTCGACAGCGACGACTATAAAATTAAGTACGTACCGCGTAAGAAAGACTTCGTAGAAAAGCTGCTCAGCTCAATGAACGACGAAGAACAGGCGCAGTTTAACGCGCAACTGGGCGAGTTGGCCCCATACGTGACGTACCTCCGCAAACTGAAAACGATGGAAGGGGTTCAGGCCCGTCTGCCGTTCGAGATGGAGATTCGATAAAGTAGGTTAAATTGATTTTCGCGAAAGGGTCGGCGGGTTCGTCGGCCCTTTTTTTCGAACTTTAGGGACAAATCGTTTAGTCTCTCAGGCAACCCATGCAAACCCTCCCCTTACATTTCGACCTGTATGCCCTCGTCATTTTGCTGGGTATAGCACAGGCCCTGTTTCTGGGAGTGTTTTTTCTGACGGGTCACCGGCGGCAGTCGGTATCCAATCTGTGTTTGGGGCTGCTCATGCTGGCCACGGCCGCCATGCAGACCGAGATGTGGCTCGAATACACCAATTACATGTTCCGAACGCTGCCCCTGATCGACTCGGCCGAGCCGTTCAACTTCATTATCGGGCCGCTTTTTTACTTCTTCGTGTTTGGGCGGCTCCACAGCCAACTACCCCAGCGCTGGGGCTGGCACCTGATTCCGTTCGCAGTATGGCTTGTCAATGCCGTGACCTGGCTCTACCAGCCCGAGACATTTTTTTACAATTCGTACATCAGCGCCTGGCATCCCGAACTCCCTTACGTACCGTCGGAACCTTACCAAACTGACGATTTCACGGGCCTGCGCAACTATATCAACGAGCTTACTCTGCTGAGTTGCCTCGTCTACTCAGCCCTGTCGATTCGGGTTGTTTACCGAGCGTATCAGACCCGGTACGGCTCTATCTGGAGCCCCGACGCCGACCCTTCGCTCCGTACACTTCGGAGCCTGGTGGTACTCAACAGCCTGTTTCCACTCCTGATTGTCATCACCAAAACCCGGTTCCCCGAAGACCTCGGCGACCATATTCTGGCCAGTTATCTTACCCTGATCATTTACGTGACCAGTTTTCTGGTCATGCGCGGCTCCGACTTCTTCCGCGACCATCAGGCACCGCTGGTCCCTATGCCCGAAACGTTGCCTACCGCGCCCGAGCCCCCGGTCGAAAGCCGAAAAAAATACGAAAAATCGGCCCTTACCAACGAGCAGAAGGAAGCCATTCTGGCCCGGCTCACGCACCTTACCCAAACACAAAAGCCGTATCTGGACAATGACCTGTCACTGTCGAAACTGGCCGAGCGGCTGGGCACATCGCCCCATTACGTTTCGCAGGTTCTTAACGATCAGCTGGGGCAAACCTTTTTCGACTGGCTGGCTACCCATCGGATTGCCGAGGCCCAGCGGCTCCTGAACCACCCCGACACGAGCCACCTGAAAATCGACGAGATTGCCGAGCGGGTGGGGTACAATGCGCCCTCCGCCTTTCATACGGCTTTTAAGCGGATTACGGGCCAAACGCCGGCTTCGTTCCGGTCGGCACGAACTTCGTCATGATCGGAACATAGTACATCTGGCCGGGTAAGAGGCCACTTTTGGGGCATCTAATCCGACAGACGTTTATGCAACCCGACGTACAAGCCCCGCCCCGCGAAACCTTCGCCCCCACCCGCCGGTATGACCTCGACTGGCTCCGTATCATCGCCATTGTTATTCTGTTGTTTTACCATACCGGCATGATTTACGTGTCGTGGGGCTGGCACATCAAAAGCAGCGCGCACAGCGCGCCCATAGAAGAGGTGATGCGTTGGCTGCACCGCTGGCGTATGCCCCTCCTGTTTTTCATCTCGGGGGCGGGCACCTTCTTCGCCCTGCAACGCCGGTCGTACGGAGCCTACGCCGGGGAGCGATTCCGTCGACTGTTTGTCCCGCTTGTGTTCGGCATGTTTGTGATTGTCCCCCCGCAGATTTACATCGAGTGGCTGTTTCGGCAGCGGTTCAGTGGTAGCTACACCGATTTTTATCCCGAAGTGTTCCGGTTTCAACCCTACGAAGACGGCGGCACTGGCGGAGCTTTCAGCTGGCATCATTTGTGGTTTATTGCGTACCTGTTTTTGTATTCGGTGGTGAGTATTCCGGTTTTTCGGTGGTTGAAAACCGAGCGCGGCCAACGCTTCACCAACTGGGTAGGTCGGCTCATTGCGCGGCCGGGCGGAGCCCTGTGGGGTGTTGTTCCGCTGCTACTAAACGACCTCGCGCTGGGGGGCTTCTTTCCTGATGAGACGCACGCCCTCATCGACGACTGGGCCTATTTCATGAAAAATCTGCTTTTGTTCTGGGGTGGCTTTCTCCTGATTAGTCGCCGGGCATTCTGGCAAACGATCGCCAACGACCGGCATATTTTTGGGGTGGCTACGCTCGTTTGTACAGTCATTCTCTATACAGTACGGGCGTATGTGGGCGAGCAAACCCTCGAAGAATCGGCCCTGTTGCGCACCTTGTTTAGCTTTAATTCACTTGGGCTCACCTGGTTTTCGGTACTGGCTACGGTAGCCTACGGATACCGGTACCTCAACACCAATCACCCCGTGTTGCCCCACCTCACCGAGGCTGTTTATCCGTTTTATATTCTGCACCAAACCATTATTGTTTTGATCGGATATTGGGCGTTGCAAACCACTCTGGGCGTTTACGATGGCTTTCTGGTGATTAGCTTTGCATCGCTGCTGATGTCGGTGGGGTTGTATTGGTTCCTTATCCGCCCCTTCCGAATCACGCGGCTTTTGTTTGGCCTGAAATAACTCCCCTCCCCGATGACCATAGTGTATCTGGATGCCTACACCCTCAACCCCGGCGACCTCGACTGGGCTCCGCTCCACGCATTAGGCAATGTGCAACTCTACGACCGCACCGCTCCCGAGCAGCTCCTCGAACGGGCTCACCATGCCGACGTGATCCTGGTCAATAAAATCCGGATGAACCGCGAGTTGCTGAGTCAGTTACCAAACCTGCGCTACATTGGCGTAACCGCCACTGGCTTCGACATTATTGATGTGGCGGCCGCCCGCGAGCTGGGTATCACCGTAACCAACGTGCGCGGCTACAGCACCTATTCGGTGGCGCAACTCACCTTCGCGCTGCTCCTCGAACTCACCCTGCACGTGGGTCGGCACAACGACAGCGTACACGCGGGCGACTGGGTACGCTGCCCCGATTTCTCGTACGCCAAAAGCCCTCTGATTGAGTTGGCGGGCAAAACGCTGGGCCTTGTGGGCTACGGTGATATTGGCCGGAAAGTAGCCGACATTGGCCGGGCGATGGGTATGAATATCCTCGTGAATAAGCGCCACCCCGACGCGGGCGATGGCGTGCAGTACGTTGACATTCCAACCTTGTTTGCTCAGAGCGATGTAGTGTCACTGCACTGCCCGGCTACACCGGAAAACAAGGGATTTGTAAACGCCGAGTTGCTGAAACAAATGAAGCCGTCGGCGTTTTTGCTCAACACGAGCCGGGGTGCCCTTGTCAACGAGGCCGACTTGGCCGAAGCCCTTAACACGGGCGTGTTGGCAGGAGCCGGTATCGATGTGCTGTCGGTAGAGCCACCCTCGGCCGATAATCCCCTACTCACGGCCCAGAACTGCATCATCACTCCGCATATTGCCTGGGCCAGTTTTGAAGCGCGCACCCGGTTGCTTCAGCTTACTATTGAGAATATAAAAGCCTTTGCCGCCGGCTCACCCACCAACGTGGTGAACTAGCAAAAACGAAAAACCCGCCTTCTGAGCGGGTTTTTCGTTTTTGTGGTTCGCGGGGGCTTACGTACTCGCCAACCGAATCAGATCTTCAATGTTATTGATAATCGTAGCCCGGTCGCCGGTTTCGATGTCCTGCCCTACTACCTGATAACCCGTCAGCAAAATATGGCTTTCGGGGAAGGTGTCGATGAGCCGGTTCACAAACGGCTGCACATCGCTGTTCGACGGTACCGAGGTAATCGCCGTGAACACATAATCAGGCTTGTGCACATTATAGGCAAACACCAGCTCATTAAAAGGCAGCGTCTGCCCCAGATAAATCACCTTGTTATAGCGCGCCCGAATAATGTAGTTGGCAAACAACAGACTGATCTCGTGTAGCTCGCCTTCGGGCAGGAACAGGAGATATTTTTTGCCGTCGGGACGCTGCTTACTCACCTGCCCGTCAATCGCCACAATGATTTTCTGGCGAATGAGGTTCGTGATAAAATGCTCCTGCGCAGGGCCGATAGAGCCCGTCACCCAAAGTGTACCAATCCGGCTCAGGAACGGATAGATGATGTGAATCATCGAGTTCTCGAAGCCGAACTGCAAAATATTGGTGCTAATGATTTTCTCAAACCGCTCTTCATCGAGGTCGATCATCGAGATCGTTAGCGCATGGATTTGGTCGGGGTAATTCAGTTGCCGATCCGAAATCTTGATCACTTCGCGGTACATTTCTTCCACCGACATCTTAGAAATGTCGGAGATTTTGTAACCGTGATCTTTCAACAGCGAAATATTCAGGACCAGCTTCAGGTCCTGGTCGTCGTACGTGCGGATATTGGTATCGGTCCGCTTGGGCGAAATGATATTATACCGCTGTTCCCAGATTCGAAGCGTGTGCGCTTTGATACCCGAGAGCTGTTCTAAATCTTTTATTGAGTAGTTGCTCATGGGCGAATCAATTACAACGTGAAGTCAGCTGAAAAATTCAAAGAAAAAGCAAGTGAACGTATAGCTACAAACGTGAAATGCAAAATGTTGCACAATTTAGCCGCTATGAATGGAGTGTCCAAAACGTATATACCTAAAAATTTTTACCCATGCTTGCTTTTATGAATAAAACCTATAGACAAGCCGATTTGTTGCTATCAAATCCAAAATAAGAGACTATGTCCCAGGAAGAACAGGAACTGAAACCCCAGTAGCCAGGGAGCCAGCCGATTCTCCTTTCGGAACGGCAACGCAAACCAAACCACAAATAGGCCAAAGGAAACCAACCACCAGGCTACGTAATTCTGGAGTGGAATATCCTGCCCAAACCAGCTCCAGAAATCGAGCTGAACCGCTACGGGTTCGATAAAGTAGTCGAGCCCCACCATCATGGAGGCCGCCAAAGCCGCTTTGAGCAGCCAGTGCATTCTGATCGGATTACAAACCGAACCGCAGCAGTACACCAGCATGAGCCAGTTGAGCCCGATTACGGGTGGCACCGCCCACAGGTGCGGCCCCAGGCCAGCCCCGTACGCATACTCACCGAACACCAGTCCGGTATGCACCCCCACCACCTCAATACCATAACCAACCCCAATGGCCAGCAAGGCAAAAAAGATAAACGACCGACGCCAGTCGGTATGATACAACAAGAGTAAAATGAGTGAAACAACCAGATTCAGCGGAGAAAGAGGCTGAAAATAGGGCACCAGAGCGGGCAATTGAAGCCCAATTACACCAGCTATGTAAGCCAGTGCCATAACAGTAACAATGCGTTGGTGCGTTTGATCGGTAACAGATACGGCGGTAAACATACCCACTAAACTGCCTGATGCAGGGGAAAGTTGGGATGAAATGCAACAAAAAAGCCCCGTCTTGCGAGGGGGCTTTCGGTAGGGTGAAAGACGGGGCTCGAACCCGCGACCTTCGGAACCACAATCCGACGCTCTAACCAACTGAGCTACAATCACCGTTTTGAGACTGCAAAGATAAGAATACCCGACGGCTTTGTCAAGAAAAAAGAAGCACAGATTTTATCAATTTGAGCGAACAGAAGCCCTTTCAAGTCGCATCTGCCTTTAAATCAGCCTCTGTTCGCTCAGATAATTTAATCGGTACTTCTGTTCAGTTATGGTTTTTCGGCCGCTTTGGTATTGGCAGCCGGTGCCAGCGAGTTAATCCAAGCCGCTATTTTCTGCGCGTCGGCCTTGGGCACCTGCGGCATAGGCGGCATCTCGGTAGCATAATCAGGCCAGTTTTGCGGCTTCGGATTGTAAATCAGGTCGACGATCTGATCGTTGGTATAACCCCGCTTGGCAACAGCCCGGTACGCCGGTCCTACCTGCCGCTTTTCGGTATTATGGCAAGCCAGACACGTGTGCCGCGCCAGCAAGCCCTTCACCTCGTCGTAGGTCGGTGCGGCTGCAACAGCCGCCGTAGCGCCTTTAATGGCCGGCTTGGCAGCCCCTGTTTTTACGCCGGTTTTGGTAGCCGGTGCTGCTGCAGGTTTCTTAGCCGGAGCCGTGGCCGAATTACGCGTGCTCGCTTCCGTCAGGGCCAGTTTACTACCTTCCGGGATGTTGTTGAGCGTGTAGTACGCAATGGGGTGTACAAGCGAGTGTGAACCCTCAACGGCGCGTACCCCATCGATGGTGAGCTGATGGATGTAGTTCTGACGCAGATTATCAACAATCAGACGCGCCTTGAGCCCATCGGCCGACACTTTGACACCTTTCAGCCCGTGCGTTTCCTTGTTGATGGTGGGGCTACCGTACACCGGCTGATACTTGTAAATAAAGCTCTCTACCTTGTACGACGCCAGGTCTTCGGCCGAGGCCCGGTCAACAGGCTTGGTAAACTCCACCTCGAACCCATCGGGCATGGCACGCACGGCACGCATCTCAAACGGTACGCGGTTATTCCAGACTAAGCGCTGTAAGCCTTCGTTAGCCGTACCGGCCGAGCCCCAACCCCGGTTGGTTTCGCCCACAAACAGGGAGCCATCGGGTGCCCAGGCCATACGCAGTACGCCCGACTGGAAACCGTTACGGAAATCGAAAGCCGCGCCCTGAAACTCACCGTTCACTTTTTCCATGAACACACGCGAGATTTTGCTCATGCCCTGATCGCCCACAAGCAGTTGCCCTTCAAACGGACCAAAGTTGCCTTTCGGGATTTCCAGAATCTCGGAGTTCGAGATACCCAGGATACCGTGGGGCAGCCATACGGCCGGCAGCTTTACCTGCGGCACGTTTTTCTTTACTTCATACAGCAACGTAGGGGTTTCGTTGACTACGTTTTCGGGCTTGATATACCGGCCAGCGGCATTTTTGTTCTGACGTGGGTCTACCCGGGCGTACAGTTGCTCGGTAGTCAACTGCAGCGGTGAACCGGGCATATTGGTCCATTTCAGACCAGCCGGGTGGCCGGCAAAGGCCCCTTTATTCACGTGAATAATACCGCCCGATCCGTGCCAGTCACCTTGGTTATCAGCGTAAAACAATTCGCCATCGATCATACCCAGACCGCACGGAGAGCGCATCCCGGTTGCCCAGGGCTCCAGCCTACCGTCTTCCGAAATTTTCATGGTCCAGCCACGCCAGGGGACACGGCTTTCGCCCCGCCACCACTCTTCGTCGCCAAAGGCCACGTTGCCCGTCACGAAGAAGCTACCGTCGGGCGCAATTTTAGGCCCGAAGCTATATTCGTGGTAATGACCCGACAGCGGCCAGGCATAGACCGTCTCGAACAAATCGGCCTTCCCGTCTTTGTTCGTGTCGACCATCTTGGTCAGTTCGCCCCGCTGCGCACAGTAGAGAGCGCCGTTTTTGTAGGCCAGACCCAGAATTTCGTGCAGACCGGTGGCAAACTTGCGGAAATAAGGCTTCCGGCTCGTCGGGTTTTCAACGATCCAGACATCGCCCCGACGCGTAGCTACGCCCAAATCTCCGTTGGGCAATACGGTAAGTCCACCCACTTCGAGCAAGGTACCCTCGGGGGCCGATACCTTCACAATTTTGAAAAAGTCCTCTTCTTTGGGCGATTCCTGCGCCAGTACCGGCACCGTTGCCGACGCCAGCAGACCAAGCCCCAAAAGATATGATTGAATGCGATTCATGGCTGCTTAAAAAAGAATAGAGTACGTGAGTTTTGATTTAACCGGCACAATGAGTTCCTGCTTACCGTTGCTGCTGCGCACTACCGGCACGGCTCCCTCGGCATTGTCGATACGGACATAAACCTGCCCATCGACCATGTACAGACCATTTTCGAGCGGACGAATGGCGGTCCCCGTTACCAACCGGGCATACAGCGGAGTAGCAGCATTTTGCACCGTCAGCTCCCGGCGCAGGCCGTGGCTATTGTCGAGCACACGCAACTGATCCTGCACGGTCGCGCCAAACGAGGTGTACCGGAACGTAGGCCGGTCCTGATCGTCGAGCATATACCCTTTGGGCCGGAACCGGCTACCCGTGGTATCGGTTGGCCAGGCAACCTGATCCGTAGCCAGTGGGGCCAGCATCAGGGCCGGGCGACCAAACCGCTGCACCATACCCGTTGGGCGCGACGAGCCATCGCCCCGGTCGTTCCACATCGGTGTGGTGTCGAGAAACGTACCGCGCCATACCTGTACCACCGAGCCGTTGTCGAGGTCGTAAGTGTAGTGTACCTGCTCCGGCGAACCTACCGAAACGGCGTGCGTAACGCGGTAAGCGCCCCGGTTGTTCTGGCCCATCAGGCCCGTAGCGGGTACGCCGGGCAGATCCATGAACGAGCGGAGCAGGGTGTTGGTCGGTGCTTCAACGATAATCGGGTCCGTCGATTCTTCGTCGGCAATCGGGCTCGTGAGCGAATACTCCCGAATACCGGGGCCCGATACGGCCAGGCCAATATTTGGTTTCGCCCAATCCACAAATTTGCTGTAAATCAGCTCAAATGGCATTTCACCGGCGGGTAGCTCCACCCGGCCGTTACCGCGCCAGTCGGCTTTGGCAATTACAGGCTTGTTGTTGATACGCAACACGCCACCGCCACCCGGCACCCCGAGGTTAAACCGGTATTCGCCCGCTTCCTGCACCTTGAGCGTACCGGTATAACGCACCAGAAACTCGTTGTTCAGCGTCGTCACAAACGGCGACAAGTCGCTCGTGGGCCCTTTGGCTTCGGGCGGCAGTTTGCCATAGGCAGGCTCCTGCTCAAACTTACCCTTGTACACCTCGTAGTTGAGGTTGGTCAGCTCAGGGCGGGGGCGGCCATAGGTTGTAATCTGGATGTTTCGGAAAGCCACCGGGCCGTGATCGCCCTGAATAAAGAGCGGGCCGGTTGGTTTTTCGTTGTTGGCAATGGGGCCGCGGGTAGGGCCGCTCAGGTTCACGTTTTCGTGGATGAGTACACCGTTCAGCTCCAGCCGAACGATTTTTGCGTTTTCGGTTTTCTTACCCGACGCGTCGAAGCGAGGAGCCTGAAACGAAATTTTCAGATGCTGCCACAAACCCGGCGCACGGCTGGCGTTTTGCCGGGCGGGGTGGCCTTCGTAGCCCTTGCTGCCCTCGGGGCGGCTCTCGTCCCAGCGTTCGTAGATCGAGCCATTGTCGCCGGCTTTCGGCATCCGAACGCCCCAGCTATCGAGCAACTGTACCTCGTAGCGGCCTTGCAGGTACACGCCCGAGTTTGAGCCCTTCGCCATCATGTAGTCGAGCTCCAGGTCAATATCGCCAAACTCCTGTACCGTCTGGATATTGTAGGGTTGGCCGTTTTCGAACTTAGCCGGCGGCACATTAGCCAATACACCCGTGCCGGGCTGCGTGCTGAGGGTGTTGGCCTGCGTCAGGCTGGCCGAAGCGTCGCCTACGATGCGCCAGTTGGCCGAGGTTTTCTGAAAGGCGCTTAGGTCGGTGAGTGGAACAGATACGGAGCGGGAGGCTGGCGGCTGGGCCATTACCGATCCGCTCAGGGCCAATAGCCCGGCGTTGAACAACAACCGGGGCAGAGAGAACAAAGGGTTCATGCCGTAAACAAAAAGGGAAATTGGGAGCTTAAAGATAGCTCATTTTGGCCATATAGGTCAGATTACACCCAGATGCACCCGATTGCATGGGTAAAAACCGCCTTTCTCCGTTATTTTTGAGTAGTTATATAAGTGAATTAATTGCTCCATGAAAAAGACAAGCTCGTTTTTGTTCCTAAATCTGGCCGTGGCCAGCATCGCCTTCGGGCAACTTCAACCGAATAAGCAAACGCCCGAATCGTCGGAGATCTGGGAACCCGTTCCCCCGATCGTAACGCCCGGTACCAGCTCGCCCAACGCGTCGGGCCTGACCGCCCCCTCGGATGCCATTGTGCTCTTCGACGGCAAAAACTTCGATAATTGGGTATCGACCAAAGACAAGTCGGCCCCCAAATGGACCCTGGCCGAAGGCGCCATGATTGTGGCCAAAGGCACGGGCGACGTACAGACCAAGCAGGAGTTTGGCGATTATCAGTTGCACATCGAGTTTCGGACGCCCGCCGTTGTTGAAGGCAAAGGACAGGGCCGGGGCAACAGCGGTATCTTTATGCAAGACCGCTACGAGTTGCAGGTACTCGACAACTACGAGAACCCAACCTACGTAAACGGTCAGGTAGGCTCTATCTACAAGCAGGCGATTCCGATGGCCAACCCCAGCCGTAAGCCCGGCGAGTGGCAAACCTACGACATCATTTATCAGGCCCCCCGGTTCAGCAAATCAGGGCTGATGTCGGAGCCCGGCTACATTACCGTACTGCTCAATGGCGTATTGGTGCAGAACCACACGGCCATTCGCGGAGGTACACCCTACATTGGTTTCCCCGATGTGAAAGCTCACGGCAAAGGCCCCATCCGTCTGCAAGACCACGGTAACCCAACCGCTTTCCGGAACATCTGGATTCGGGAGCTGTAACCTGGATTGGGGTGTAAGACAAGTTTCTTTTCCTGACAGGATTACAGGATAAACAGGATTTATTCAGTCCTAAGAATCCCCTGTTTATCCTGTAATCCTGTCAGGAAAACTTTTTGGGTAAATCTGCCGTAATGAACTTGTCCTACATCCCACAGATTGAACCGATACTGCCTTACCTCATGAAGAAGCCATTTTTTTACACGCTGTTCAGTATCGGTTGTGCCTTTCTGACGGCCATGACGGCCCCCGACCGGCCAGCCTATCAGTTATACAGCCAACAGGGTAAGGCTATTTCGTACAGCAAGCTGCTCAAACAGGCGGCCGAGGCCGATGTGGTTCTGTTTGGCGAGCTACACAACAACCCCATTTGCCACTGGCTCGAACTCCAGCTCACCAAAGATCTGTACGCACTCAAAAAAGAGCAGCTCGTGCTGGGTGGTGAAATGTTTGAAACTGACAACCAAACGGCCCTCGCCGACTATGCGCAGGGTCGCACCACCGACAAGGAGTTTGCCAAACAGGCCCGGTTGTGGCCCAACTACCCCACCGATTACCGCCCCCTTGTCGATTTTGCCCGCGCTAACAAAATCCCGTTTGTGGCTACCAATGCCCCCCGCCGGTACGCGAGTCTGGTAGCGCACCAGGGTCTTGCGGCACTCGACACCGTAACGGCCGCCAACAAGCAACTCCTGGCCCCCTTACCACTGACCGTCGATCTCACATTGCCGGGCTACAAGGCTATGCTCGACATGATGGGCGGTTCGGCTCACAGCACACAGGCTACCGGCAACAATCCGCACGGGTCTACAGCTCCGTCTGATGCAGCGGCTAACTTTGCCCGGGCACAGGCCATTAAAGATGCCACGATGGCCCATTTTATCAACCAAAGCTGGCAGCAAGGCAAAACCGTACTGCACTACAACGGCGACTATCACTCCAAGAATTTTGAGGGAATTAGCTGGTATTTACGTCAGCAACGGCCCAATCTGCGCATTTTCACGATTTCGTCGGTCGAGTTGAGCCCTATCGACAAGCTACCTGCCGACAAAGCGGGCCTGGCCAATGCCATTCTGGTTATTCCGGCCGATATGACCAAGACCTACTGAAATACGCCCAACCAGCCCCCTAAACTACCCCGCCCAAATGCATTACCGGGCTCTCTATTGCCTTACCAGCTAAATAGACTAAATATGGCTAGGTCATCCAAAAGCTGTATCTTTGGCAGCATCTTACCGTAACATTATGACGTTATTGAAAAATACGGTTGTTGTCGTGGATGACGACTCGGATGACCAATTTCTCATCCGCAACGTATTCCAGCAGACCAATTCAGCCATTAAAGTCGTCACTCTTTCGGATGGCGATGAGGTGCTGCCTTACCTGAATGCGCAGGATGGCTTGCCCGAACTGATGCTGCTTGACCTCAACATGGCCCGGCTCAACGGTCTCCAAACCCTGAGTCAATTGCGGCAGGAGAAGCGATTCGATGCGCTCCCGATTATTATTTATACCACGTCGTCCAACGCACAGGAGCGGGCTAAGGCCCTCGCGTCGGGCGCATCGGACTTCATTACAAAGCCCGGCGATTACACCGACCTCATCAAGCTGGCGCAACACCTCGAAACTACCTGGTTATCAGAGTAAGTAAACAGTCAGCTGCTCCAAAAAGGCTTTTCAACCCACAAAATACGAAGAGGGCACCCGTTTGGGCGCCCTCTTCGTATTTCACACAGACAGAAGGTGTTAGAAGCCTAAGCCAACCGCCATAGCCTGTACTGGCGAGGGGAACGTTGCCACCGGCGTAGCGGCACCTGTCATGAGGTTGATCCGGTACACGCCCGAAACCACACCTGCCCGCAACAGAGCATAGGCGGTGTTGCTCGTGCCACCGATGTCAAACCCGTTGGCACCTTCAATATTCCAGCCCAGCGGTCCTACATCGACCAGGCCACCCGCGTTGGGAGGATCTTGCCGAACGAGCTTGTCAGAACCAGCATCCAGGTTGTACAGAACCGTAGTTGTTGCGCCGGCAAAATTGTTCGTATAAGCCGATCCGGTAGCGTTGGGCATACCTGGGTTCAGGTTACCGTCGATAGCGGCAACCGTACCGTTGTCGGGGTTAAGCCGGAGGTTCTGTCCCGTGCTCGTCACCACCCGAATCCGATCGACGGTCGGGTTGAAGTCAAAGCCGACATCCACGCTCGTCAGCATCGGGCTGATGGGTGTGCCAACGGCGGTTACTGCTCCATTGGAGGTGTTGATGGTGTACAACTGGCTGCGGCTGCTGATGGCGTACAACTGACCATTAGCTGGCCGGAAGTCGATACCCACGAGCATTTCGCCTGATTGCAGACCGGTCAGCATTTTCACGATGGGCGTACCGGGGTTGAGCGGGTTAAAAATCATCAGTCGGTTCAGGCCATCCACGGCATACGCTACCGGTGCCGTTGGGATAGCCAACCCGATAATGCTCATGTTGGGCAGATTACCCACTTTGGTAGCCTGACCGGTGCTGAGGTTGATCTCGTACAATTCAGAACCAGCACCCGTACGACCGAGAGCCGCAATAGCCTCACCTGCCGGGCTAATATCGAAGCCACTCAACCCAATGATATCGACACCCAGTGGCCCGATTTCAACCTGCGTACCATTGTTTGGTGGATCTTGCCGGTACAGCTTATCATTGACCGGATCAATCGTAAACAGCGTAGTGGTAGTAGCCCCGGCAAAGTTGTTGGTGTAGGCAACACCTGAGATAGCGGCTCCGGGAGCGCCATTGATAACACCATCCACTGCCTGTACGGCACCCGTTTCGGGGTTGAGTCGCAGATCCTGCCCTTTGTTGGTTACCAGACGAATCCGATCAACAGTGGGGTTGAAATCAAGACCTACGCCATCGCCATCAATAGCGGGTGTCAACGGCGCAGTGCCAACAGCCCGTGCAGCACCCGTCATCGGGTTTATGGTGTACATGCGGCTCATACTCGACACGGCGTAGAGTTGGCCGGTAGCCGGACGGAAGTCGATAGATACCAGACGGTCGCCGGGCATCAGACCGGTTACGCTGATGGTTGCCATCGGGGTCGAGGGCGCACCGCTCGACAGTTGGAGCAGTTGGTTGCCGTCGGTCAGGGCGTAAAACATCAGATCGCCCGACAAGCGAGCCTGATCAAACCCGGTCGAACTGGGCTTCATTTGTTCCTGGGGCGCGTTGCAGGAGAACACTGTCAGCATACTGGCGGCCAGCAAGGGCAGTGCCCATACGCGCCGTTGTAATAGAGAAGCAGGCATATCGTATTCGTGGTTTGAGGTGATGATTAATTGCAGATTAAACACCATTAATACGCAGCCGCTGTCTGCTTAGATTTTTGAGCAGGTCTTTTTTTTGTTAAACCGATTGTAGACAAAAGAGGCCAACCCGATTCTCCGAACCGAATTGGCCTCCTCTCGCCTGTTTCTGAGCTTCTTTCTCTTACCGGCTTGCCATCAGTTTAGACCGGGGCGTAAACCGCTCCACTTTGTGTTTGATCGGCTTGAGCGAAGCCAGATACGTGTAAATAGCACCCAGATCCTGCTCCGACATACCGGCGTACATTGTCCAGGGCATGAGCGAGTTAAACTCGTCGTCGCCTACCCGGATGTTTTCCGCTCCGGCATGGTCGTGCGCCTTAAACCGGGCCACAAAGGCTTCTTTCGTCAGGGCTTTGATACCCGTCTCATCGGGGGTCAGGTTCATAGACCGCACCGTACCCGTAGGCATCGGAAACTCACGGCCACCCGCCATCTCCATACCCGGCAGGGGCTGCGCCTTATCGTCAACGGGCGTGTGGCAGTCGCCACAGCTTGCCATCGTGGTCAGGTACTTCCCATACGCCAGCTCATCGGTAGGTTGGGGACGTTGGCCCCCCTCCGCTTTGGCTGGAATGGTGTGCATAATGAAGCTCATAGGAAAGTCGGGGTCGGGAGCAGGCACCTGATTTTCGATCGGAGCAAGCGTGCGGACATAGGCAATGATGTCGCGAATATCCTGCGGGTCCATTTTGGCGTAGTTCTGGTAAGGCATCACCGGAAACAGAGCCCGGCCGTCGCGGCTCACACCCGTAGTTACTGCCCGGAAAATCTCTCCATCCGTCCACTCTTTCAGACGGGCCGGGGTAATGTTGGGCGCGTAAAAGTCGCCGGGGAAACCCATCGTGCGCAAAAAGCCCTCGCCCCCTTTACCGTTGGTACCGGCTACCATAGGCCCGGCGAGTTTAGTCCAGTCGCGGGTAGAGTGACAATCCATACAAAGAGCTACGTGATGCGCCAGATATTTGCCGTGGGCAATCTGCGCCGAGTCGGCCCGGATGGTAATTTCGGGCGGAGGGCCAACATTGGGGAGAGCCAGCTTCACATACGCCAAACCGGCTCCTACGACGAGTACCAGTATACCCAGTACGATCGCGATGATACGTCCTACTTTTTTCATGTTGTAACGTGGTTAAAGGAAAAGTTTAGCAACATTACACATTTCAAAGCACCCTGTTGGTATCGCGTTGGCCAGAGTTTAGTTTTCGGTCGACAAAAAAGCCAGCCTTGTAAAAAGCTGGCTTTCAAGCAACTATTTTCAATATTCAATAAAGACTTCAGTATTGCACATTTGTACAGTGAAGCGATGCTTCGCTGAGCCGTAAGGCTAAAATTGGCCTATCGGCCCAACCGAGCACCGCTCGATTGTACATTTTGTCCAGTACTGAGCATAAAGACTTCAGTACTGGACATTCAGACACTAGACGTTAGAATTACTACCATTCTGTAGAGAAGTCTAACATCTGGTGTCTAACATCCAATCCCCAGTACTGAGAATAAAGTCACGATTACGCAGCCGCTGTTAGTTCAGACCCACCGTTGACGCTAAACATGGGTTCGATGACTGCCTGTATCCGGTCGCGCAGAAAACCCTCCTGCAAGTAGGTTGGCAACTTGGCAACCAGTTGGCGGAACCCATCGAGTCCCAGCGCCTTGGCAACGTAAGCCTCATGAATGGCATTGACGTGCGACACTATGTTGACCAGGCTCTGATGAAACAGCCGCACATCGATCTCCGAATCAACAAACCGCTCAATCTCCCGATTATTCGACGAGATGCGCAGGCGGCTCAGCATATCGAAATACGTGGTGTAGCCAATCTGCCGGGCCAGGGTTTTGTATTGTTCCACCCCGAACTTCTGCAACACCTCACCCGTACGCGGGCTCCGCAAGGCGGTTTTGGGGTTATTCTGAATCGCATTGCGCAGGGCTTTGATGCGGCCGTCGCGCGTGGTTTTCAGAAACTGACCCAACTCAGCCTGTGCTGCCCCGGCCCGCGAGGGTAAACCCAAATCAGGCTTAAACTTGGCCATGGGCAGGCGACGGATGCTGTAATTATTGAGTGGCCCGAGCGCGTAGTACCCTACCGAAGCCGGGTAATAGCCACGCACCACCATGTTGCCAATCCGCTTCCGAATCAGCTCTTCGTTACTCACTTGAATGCCCTGCACGGCCAGAAACGCCCGGGCACTAAACAGAATACTGTAGTAGGCCTGCGGGAAAGTCCAGTGCAGCGAACTTTGCAGATACTCCTCCGCCCCGGCCGATCCAGCACTCACCACGGGCGTGATACGCAGGGCATACTCGGCACTCCAACTGTTGAGCAACAGCTTCTCGAGCGACTTGCGGCCTTCTTCCGATACGCCCCCTTTGAAATCGATAAAAATTGGGAAGCGGGTCAGGTCGTCCAGGTCGTTCTGATGCTGAATATGGTAATCCATGGCAAAGAAGTGATTCAGGAACACCTGCGCCGGAATGGATTGGGTAGCAATTCGCTTACGCCAGTTTTCGTCGAGCGGCAAACCCTCCTGACGGCCCGCTGCCGAAGCGTCGGAGATGGGCAAAGCCCCCCCTGTCGGCGTGGTCAAAAACACTGTTTGCTTGTTCATTGTATCTGTTGTCGCGTTGTTATTCTGCATTATACTCTACTAACAATATAGCCTTCTTCGTCGTTCCATTTCAACGCCCCAGAACGCCCTTTTAACCATCTGAATAACAGATATTTACAAAGTATTTTTAGGCCCAGAAATGTCATTAGCTATACGTCTTTAAATTAGGCATTTTAGGCGACTTTTCAAACTATTTACCCGAGAGATTCCGTTGTCATTTTGATGGCGACACAACTTACTTTACGCGTGTTTACGGGGTGTCTCTGGCTACTTTGGACGAGCGTTGTTAACGGGCAAAATCAGCCCCGCCCCCTGGCTACGTTCGACGGAACGGTGGTGAGCGCCAACACGCGCCAACCCATTGCGGACGCCCGTATTGAGGCTATTGTACTGCCCGAACGCACTGTATTTTCGAACGGTCGCACCCGGCCCGACGGAACCTTTAGGCTCACGCTCGACCCGGCGCGTACGTACTCGATTGTGACCCGCGCTGATGGGTATAAGGACCTAGAAGAGAAACTGGCGTTTTCGGATCAGCGCGCTGACCGTATCTATGGGAAAGAAATCCGGCTCGAACCGGGTTCGGCCTCGCGACCGACCGCGTCGATGCCCGTGGTGTTGCCAACCCTGACGTTTGCCCCCCGCCGGGCCGACCTGCTGCCCGAGGCTGTCCGGGCGCTTCGGTTGCTGGCTACGCAGCTAACAGCCAATCCGGGCGTGCGGATCGAAGTAGCCGGCCATACCGATACCGTCGGCGATATTACCCTTAACCGCATCCTCGCCCTCGACCGGGCCGAGGCTGTTCGGGCGTTTCTGGTCCAGTCGGGCATCGATCCTAACCGAGTGGCGATGAAAGCATACGGCGGTACGCGCCCGCTACCGGGGCCACTCTCGCCCCAGAACCGCGCCCGAAACAAGCGGGTAGAAATCACGGTTCTTCCCAATCCGTAACGTTTACTTTTTTTTCCGGGCCAGCCAAAGCCCCGCCAGTACTAAGGCCGTACCCGCCAGTGTAAACAAGGTGATGGGCTCACCCGTGAGTACCGCCGAGTACGCAAAGCCGAAAATAGGACACAGAAACAGCCATAGCGAGGCACGCACGGCATCTTGCCGCACCAGATAAAACCAAAGTTGCAGGGCCACCACCGACACCGGCAACACCAGCCAGAATACCGATACCCAGAAGGTCTGGTCGAAACGGTCGGGTTGGAAATCGGCCACCAGCAGCGTTACGGGCAATAACAGTAACCCGCCAATGAGCACCTGCCAACCGTTGATCACAATTGGGGGCAATCGCCAGTCGAACCGAGCGTAGTACACCGTAGCAGCTGATACCGAGACCATACCCGTCATCAGAATAAGCAACCCGCGCACGGTGGCGTGAGCATCTTCGAGCAGCGGATACGTAGCCACCGTTACGCCAATCAGGCCCAGCGCAATACCGGCTCCCTCGTACCAGCGTAGCGGTCGACGCAACCACACCGCCGACATAAGCGTGATAAACAGCGGGTTGGTAGCCACGCCCAGACTACCAATACCGGCCGACACTTCGCGCATGGCCAGCACGTACAGCCCCAAATAAACGGTGGTATTCAGAAAGGCGAAGATCGTCAGACGTTGCCACTCCACCCGGTTGGGGAGCGGATTCCGGCGGCCAATTCCGTACGCAAACAGAAGCATACCGCTCCCGGCAATCATAAACCGAATGGTAGCCAGCCAGAACGGGTGCGCCGACTGCACCCCGAACTTTGTAGCTACCGACGCCGACGCCCAAAATGCGGCAAACAATAAGCCGGGGATAGCCCCACTACCAACCGCCCCACCCGATGCAGAAGATTCTGTCTGTTGTGAATCGCTCATACCCATCAGAACCCGATGCGGCCCCGGCCGCCGTGGGCTTTCCGGCTCACCGACGCGCCCCCTTCCGACGCGGCCCACTCCTTCATCTCGGCCAGTTCTTTCTCAAACCCACCCGACAGAATCGGGAACCGCATCCAGGTGCGCGGGTCCAGACTGTAATCGTCAAGATGGAACGAAGGCGCGTATCGCTCCCGCTTCCATTGATTACGGCTCCAGAGTTTAAAGAACCGCTCCGTCCAGAGCAGCAGTTTGTCGGCCCCGTAAGCCTCGGCATAAATCGGCTGGAGAGCCTTCAGAATGTCGAGCGGAGTCTGCTTGTCCCGAATCGCCAGCTGCTCAATGGTGTTAAGCACCTCGTACGGCATCAGGTCGTCTTCGTCGGTCTGTTTTTTGTCGAGCGGACGTAGCTCGGCAGTCGGTTGCAGGTTATTCACACGGTGCAGACCCGACAATCGGATAGCCGAGGGGCTGTTATCACTCGCAGACGATGGCGTAGAGGCAATGTTCAACCCCTCAGTTTCCAGCCAGCGCAGCCAACTCCGCAAAAAGTGCTTATCGATGCCCGTAATAGGCGAAATACTCCCCGCCGTATCGCCGTCCATCGTCGCGTAGCCCACGGCCGCTTCGGAGCGGTTGGAGGTGCTCAGCAACAAGGCATTGTTGATATTGGCCAGCATCCAGATTGACGGGGCCCGTACCCGTGCCTGAATATTTTGCAGGGCCAGATCGTCGGTTTCCCACGAAAGCTGACGACCCAATTGGGCTTCGATCAGCCCCCGGTACGTTTCAACCAGACCGTTGATGTTGATAGTTAAAAACTTGGCTCCAATACTCTCGGCCAGCTCTTTGGCCGAGTTGAACGTATCGTCCGACGAGTTTTCGGTGCCCTGATACATCACCGTCAGCAGCTTCCCAACCATCTCTTCGGCCGTTTGGCAATCCTGAAGTGCTTTGATGTATCCCAACTTTTGCTTCACCCCGTCGAGGCCAAGGTTTTCGACCGCCATCCGAATCATCAGATACACGGTAGCCGCAATGGCCGATGAGTCGGCCCCGCCCGACAGGCTGAGCACATACCCCTGCGACCGGCTTTTGCGCAGGTAATCGAACAGCCCCAACGCCACGGCGCGGGCAAACTCCTCTTCACGGATATAACCGCCCCGCTCCCACGATTCCAGCTCGGCTACTTGTGGTTTCACGGGCGTTACATTGGGCCAGTCGAACCGCTCGGCCACTCGAAGGTTAGGATAAGCCAACGCCAGATTACCCCGGTTCTGCACCTGATTCAGGCGGGTCAGATCAATGTCGATAACGGCGGGCACAATCAAGTAATCCTCGTAGCTCAGTCGTGGCCCCGATACCAGCAACGACCCGTTCGAGGCCACCATAGCGTCGCCATCGTAAATAGCCCGGCCAGCTTCGTTGCCCAGGAGGTTGGTGTAGATATAACTCACCCCAAACGACCGCGAAGCATCAACCACGAGTCGCTCACGGGTAACTGATTTGTTGAACGAAAAATGACTGGCCGATGGGTTCAGGATCACATCGACACCCCGCTCGTACAACGACCTGCCCGGCCGGTTGGCAATCCAGGCATCTTCGCAGATTTCAAACCCAATCCGCACCGGCCCAACCGGACCACCCGACAGCTCGAACACCAGGTCACCAAATGGGTAGCTAAACTCCCCGTGCGACGGACCGCCGTGCGACGGGCCGCCAATCTTGATCTCGTCACGTACGAAAGCCGACCACGGCTGAAACCAGCGTGGCTCGTAGTGAATCCCGTTTTGGGGTAGGTATTGCTTCACGGCAAAGCCCAGAATCCGCTTGTTGGCAATAAGGCAGGCCGTGTTGTACGTGCGGTTGTTGTGCCGCAACGGCAACCCCACCGACACCACGATGTCGGCCGTGTGCTCTACAATCTCCAGCAGCGACGCAATCGACTGATCGATGGTGTTCTGAGCAAAAAACATATCGTCGCAGTTATACCCCGAAATACAAAGTTCGGGCAGTACCAGCAGGCTTACCTCCTGCTGCCGGGCCGCTTCGATGGCCGATATAATGTGTTGACGGTTAGAATCCCAGGCAAGGGGCGTCTGATTCAGTACGCCAGCGGCAACTTTCAGGAGTTTCATTGATTCGGGAGCAAGTGAGCAATGGGCCGGGCTGATTGGTTACCCAGCCTGTTGGCTGTCTTTATCTGAGTAACAAAGATGAGGCAAAAATAGGTTTTGCGAAACGACCGGGCGGCTACCTCACCAATTCAACCACGCTCCGTACACAACGGCCGGGCCCCGGCTCCTGTTTGGCCCCGGTTACCCAAACGGTGTCCATACCCAGTGCCCGGGCCGCAGCCACATCACGGTCGGCATCATCGCCCACAAACAGAATCCGCCGGGGCTCCACAGCCAGTTGGTCGAGGGCCACCCGAAACAAGCGGGGCGAGGGTTTGATGCAGGCATGGTCGGACGAAAAAACGAGCACTTCGAACAGGTGATGAATGCCTACCTCCCGAAATACCCGCCGGAACAAATCGGCCCCGGCCCACAGATTGCTCACCAGCCCCAGCCGGTGTGTCTGACTGAGAGCCTCCAGCGTAGCCACGTGCCCATCGGGTATATGTCCCAGCTCGTGTAGGGCAAACACCTGCGCTAGCCGGTCGGCGTCGGCGGTTGAGGCCTGTCGTTCTGTCAGAAGCTGCTGAATGTACACCGAAGCCGCCGGAAAGTTGGTGTAACAGCCAGGATGGTTGTAGTCGGCATGCATACGCTCATACACCGCATGAATAAGCGACTGCACAAATACACTTGAGTATAAATGCCCGCCCAGTTGCGCGTAGGTGTACGCGTAATCTTCGTCGGTCGAAAACCGGTTCCCGCCAAACATCAGCGTGTCCATCAGATCGAACAGAATAACCTCGTACTCTCCCAACAAGCCGTTAATCGTCATCATATCGAATTTAAAGAGCACATTTTAGATAATTGAGTAAGCAAAATTGATCCGTTTGGTAGAGTAACAGATTAAATAACCGATGTTTCTATTTTTTTTATTGCCAACAAACAAAAAACCACTAAAATTGGTCTGATAATTGTGAGGGGCTTGGCTCAGCCTCTTCTGCTCAACGTACCCTAAACATTTACCTGATTGTATCATGCAGAAGTTAAGCTTAAATCAATCGCTTCAGCAGAAACTGTCTCCACAACAGATTCAGTTTATCAAGCTGTTGCAGATTCCTACAGCTGAGCTCGACACGCGCATTGAAGAAGAGCTGGAAATCAATCCGGCCCTGGAAGAGGGCATGGACGATTATGAGGAGCCAAATAATGATGACGATCCGTATGGCGATGAATACGGCGACGACGCACGTACGCACGACGATGATCTCGACATTGACGGGTATCTGAGCAGCGACGACTACAATGGCTACAAGATGCAGGGCGACGGTAATTATGCCGAAGAGGAGCGCGAATCGCCATTGGCCAGTACGTCGAGCCTGATGGATTCACTCATGCAGCAATTTGGCTATCTGCGCCTTTCCAACGAGCAACGCACGATTGGGCTTCAGTTACTGGGCAGTATCGAGAGCGACGGCTATATCCGGCGTTCTATGCAGGCTATTGTCAATGATCTGGCCTTTACGCAGGGCGTGTTTACGGATGTCGACGAACTCGAAGAGGTGCTTGCGATGATTCAGACCTTCGACCCGCCTGGTATTGCCGCCCGCACACTCCAGGAATGCCTGATTCTGCAACTGCAACGGAAAGACCAATCAGACCCTTGTGTTGGGCTGGCCATTCGGATCATCGACGAGTTTTTCGAAGAGTTCTCCAAGAAGCACTACGAAAAAATTCAGCGCCGACTCAACGTCTCCGACGAATCGCTCAAGAAAGTCATTACTATTATTACCAAGCTGAACCCCAAACCGGGTTCGGTCGAGGGCGGAGACGGAACAGCTCAGTATCTGATTCCCGATTTTATTCTGACCAACAACGGCGGTAAACTCGAACTCACCTTAAATTCAAAGAATGCCCCAGAACTACGAATAAGCCGGTCTTTTGCCGAGATGCTCGACACCTACGATAAGAGCACCAAAACCAACAAGGCCCTGAAAGAAACGGTTACGTTTGTGAAGCAACGGCTCGATGCCGCCAAATGGTTTATCGATGCCATTAAGCAGCGACAGCAAACCCTGCTGAAGACCATGAACGCCATCGTGAAGTTTCAGTACGATTTTTTTCTGACCGGCGACGAGTCGAAGCTGCGGCCCATGATTCTGAAAGACATTGCAACGATGATCGACATGGACGTGTCGACGGTGTCGCGGGTGGCCAACAGTAAGTCGGTACAAACCGAGTTTGGAATTTACCCGCTTAAATACTTCTTCTCCGAAGGTATCTCGACCGATTCGGGCGAGGATGTCAGCAGCCGCGAAGTAAAAAATATTCTGAAAGAGCTAATCGACAACGAGCCAAAGCTTAACCCGCTCTCCGACGACAAGCTCGAGAAAATGCTCAACGACCGGGGCTACAACATTGCCCGCCGAACGGTAGCCAAATACCGTGAGCAGCTCAATATTCCGGTGGCTCGCTTGCGCAAGCAATTATGACAAGGGGGTGCAACAAACCCCTTTCGGGCGTAACTTTGCCCCTGAAATACAACCTGACCGCCAACGTGGTCTTTTTACTTCTGTGAACGACAAACTGGCCCGAACGCTTTCGGCACTGTTTCACCCATTGCTAATGCCGACGATCCTGTTCGGCATTCTCTTTTTTCAGACACCCGGCGTACTGGGTCTCGACGCCTTTTCGACAACCCTGCGCGGAAGCCTGCTGATGCTTATTGCGGTGGGTACGTTCGGCGTACCGACCATCGTCATCCTGTTTTTACTCCGGGGTGGGTACATCCCCAATCTGCACCTCGACAACCGGCTCGACCGGCGGCTACCCTACCTGCTAACCGCCCTAGTGTATGCGGGCGTCACGTTCATGTTTGCGTTTCAGATGCAGCTCATTTCCGATACCGCGCCGGAAATCGCCGTCATTCTGAGTAGCATCACGCTGTCTATGTTGCTGGTTGGCATTATTTCGCTGTACTGGAAAATTAGCGCCCACGGGGTAGGTATTGGCGGGGTACTGGGTACACTCATGGCCGTTACGGTCAAATTCGGCGAAACCGACCTCATTCTATTTCTGGCCCTGCTCACAGGCCTCGCCGGACTTATTTTGAGCGCCCGGCTTCACCTCAACGCGCACACCCCGGCCCAGGTTGGTGCGGGCCTTATGCTGGGTCTTTTAGTCAGCGCCCTGACGGTACTGATCCTTTTCTGAGATACCCTCTCAGAACCTAAGCGGGCTCAAGTCCGCTTTTTTTATTGCGCCAAAAATCGTATGCTTGCATACTATTCTTTCAGCCTTACAGCCATGTACGAATCTATTCTATACGAAGTCTCCGATGGAATCTGCCGCATTACGCTCAACCGGCCTCAGGTGTATAATGCCCTCAGCAGCGGCCTTATCCGGGAAATAACCGAAGCCATTGGGCAGGTAGCCACCGACCCGGCTATTCGGGTAGTGGTGCTGACGGGTGCGGGCGACAAGGCCTTTTGCTCCGGTGCCGACCTGAAAGACGGCATGGCTGGAGCCTCGGAGGGCGGGCTCTCGTTGGGCAAATCGCTACGAGAAGGGTACAACCCCATGATTCTGGCGATTCGAAATCTTCCGAAACCCGTAATTGCCCGCGTTAACGGCGTAGCGGCCGGGGCGGGTTGCTCGCTGGCGCTGGCCTGCGACGCCATTATCACGGCCAACGAAGCGTATTTCAGCCAGATTTTTATCAACATCGGTCTCATGCCCGATGCAGGCGCTACTTTTTTCTTACCCCGTCTGGTGGGCTCGCTCAAAGCATTTGAACTTTGCAGCACAGGCCGACGCGTGTACGGCCCCGAGGCCCTGACACTGGGGCTGGTCAATCAGTCGGTTCCAGCCGAGCAGTTAGATGCCGCCGTTACCGAACTGGCAGGTGCCTATGCCGCAGCACCCACCAAAGCCATTGGGTTGATGAAAAAAGTGCTCAATCAATCGCTCTATAGCACTCTGGAGGCTATGCTCGAACAAGAGGCTGACAATCAGGAAATACTGGGCAACTCAGCCGACGCCATGGAAGGCATTGGCTCCTTTGTGACCAAACAGAAGCCGAATTTCAGAGGAAAATGAGATTTTTTTTGAGCCTTACGATTGGGATTTTTAAAACTTCTTTCTACTTTTGCAGTCCCAACACGGGGCAATGCATTCGTAGCTCAATTGGATAGAGCACCTGACTACGGATCAGGAGGTTTGGGGTTCGAATCCCTACGAGTGCACGAAAGCCGCTTCAATCGAAGCGGCTTTTTTGTTTTTGTTCTGATTCGGTTTTCGGTTAGGATTGTCCCCTATTTGGCTTACTCCTGTATAAACACTCACGCAATTGGGCGCGACAAACGGTTGGATTAAACCAATCCGTTCGCTCTTGCGTTCTGTTACCCGAAACCATTATCAACAATGATAAACCGAATCATAGGCCTTACAGCAGCCGCTACGCTTGTACTGGCCTCTCACTCCCTGTTTGCACAACAGGCAGGTTTGGGCGCTCCTGTCGAGACCAAAGAGCCTAATTCAAACTACAAATCAGCGTTTGCCGGACAAACGCGCGTGGGTAGCGTTAAAACCAAAGCAGGCTATGAAGGCAAAGTGCTGACAGAAGCCCTCAAATCGCCCTGGGGCATTACAAGTCTGCCCGACGGTCGGTTGCTCATCACTGAGAAAGCAGGAACCATGCGCATTGCCACGCCAGAAGGAAAACTGAGCGAGACTATTACGGGCTTGCCAGCCGTTAATTCAGCCGGTCAGGGTGGTTTGCTTGGCGTGCGGGTCGATCCGGCTTTCGAAAAAACCCGGATGGTGTACTGGGTCTTTGCTGAACCATCTGACAATGGTAACCTGACGGCTGTAGCTAAAGGTAAGCTGTCGGCCGATGAAAAGAAGATCGAAAACCCAACAGTTATTTACCGCGCTACCCCTGCGTACAAGGGCACGCTGCACTACGGAGGCCGTATTTTGTTCGACAAACAAGGCAACCTGATTATCAGCACCGGCGAACGCTCCGACAAAGTGACCCGGCCACAGGCGCAATCGCTCAACTCAGGTCTGGGTAAGGTAATCCGAATCACCACTGATGGCAAGCCTGTTTCAGGGAATCCATTTATTGGCAAAGACGGTGCGCGCCCCGAATTGTACTCATACGGTCACCGCAACGTACAGGGTCTTGCCCTGCACCCAGTTACGGGCGATTTGTGGGAGAACGAGTTTGGCCCCCGTGGTGGCGACGAGCTTAACCGCGTGGAGCCCGGGAAAAACTACGGCTGGCCAACCATCACGTACGGTATTGAATACAGTGGTCAAAAAGTAGGCGAAGCAATTCAGCAGCAGGCTGGCCTCGAACAACCCGTTTATTACTGGGACCCCTCGGTATCACCCAGCGGTATGACCTTTTATACCGGTGATCAAATGCCTGAATGGAAAAATAACCTGTTCATTGGTACGCTTAGCGGTATGCACATTGCCCGGCTGATTATCGAAAACAACCGGGTAGTGGCCGAAGAGCGTCTGCTCACCGAAGATTACCAACGCTTCCGCGACATTACGCAGGGCAAAGACGGGGCTCTTTACACCGTGACCGACCAGGGACGGCTTTACCGGATTGCCAAGAAATAAGCAGTTTGTCTGCAAGGCACAAACTAATCAGGAGCCGCTTCACCCGAAGCGGCTTTTTTGTTGGCCAAGTCTCATTCTGAATCCGTACTTGGCTGTATCAGGGCTGACAGACGCTTGGGCGCTACATGGTAGTAAGCCGCAATCAAGGCATCGTGCAGGGTTTCGGCCTCCACTTTCTGAAGACTGACCAACGTCCAGCCATGCTTCCCCCATTTGTTGGGTACGGGATAGATAACTGTTCGGTCGAAAACGGAGAACAAGTCCTGATCTCGTTCCGAGAGTTTCAGGCAAACCCGGTTTTCGGCGCTGTTGAGCGTCACTACGATTTTACTCCCGACCTTGAAAGCCCGGTTACCTGCATGCGGATGTTCTGTCATTTCGGGCAAGGCCAGCGCCATCTGCCGAAACGCGTCTATTGTTACCATAGCGTTGTTGTTACCCGATTCTTGCTTACCTACCGGGCACTCATGAACCTCACTACTCTGATAAAACCAATCAGCGCCCCAACCGTTAACACTATACGTGCACGAATCTGACCGTAAGCCGACCCGACCCATACTACGCCATTGAACTTATGAATTGGGGCCACCACAAAGTTATCCCTTCGAGTATTGAGCAGGACGTTCTGACGGCCCTTTCGTTTTACCCTGAGCTGAACCAAACACCTATTCGGTTTGTATTGAAGCCCAGAATACGCTCGTCGGTTATGCAGGCGCAACCCGTTTTTGGGTCGCTACTGGGCAACCGCCAACACCGGGCCTACCAAATCAACATCAGCGCGCTGTTTACCCTCACCCATACAGCCATCCCCATCCATCAGCTACCCAGCGAAATCATGATTGGCTGGATCGGCCATGAGCTAGGGCATATTATGGACTATGAGCGCCGTAGCAACTGGGATTTGGTACGTTTTGGCTTTTCCTATGTTTTCTCGACGGAGTACGTGCGCAAGGTAGAGCGCATTGCCGACACGTTTGCCGTAGAACGCGATTTGGGGCCGTATCTGGTAGCCACAAAGCGGTTCATTTTGAACCATGCCGAGTTACCACAGGCCTACAAAGATAAGATTGCCCGGCTGTATGTTTCGCCCGAGGAGATTGTTGAGCAGGTTAGAAAACTGGAGCAGGCCGAGCGTTAACGTCCGGGCTACCGCAATTTCTGCACGTACTGCTCAAAATCCCGGAAATCATCTTCTTTCATAACCCGCGGAATTTTCGTCTGCCCCCCCAGCTTTTTGTAGTCTTCACTCCAACGGTAGAAATGATCGACCGGTATCACCTCGGCCTCTACCCCGTGCAACGACTTACTACGCGCTACCTTATAGTTTTTATTCGTTTCGCACAGCTCATTGTCGAGCGAAAGGGCAAATTGGATATTATCAACATCGCGATTTGAGCCAACCATCCATTTGTTGATATACTCTCCATCTTTCCGAACAGCCGCGACCACAAACTCCTTAATCTCTACGTTGAACTGACTCTGCATCTTCTGCATAGCCTGATTCATTTGAAAAACGGATAGCTGCTCGCCAACCACGTTCAGAAAATGCTTTGTCCGACCCGTAATCCGAATTTCTGAACGGACTTTGTCCGTAATCATAACTGTATCACCAATCATGTACCGCCACGCGCCCGAAACTGTCGAGATCAGCAAAACATAATCGACATTTTCTTCGGCCTCCTCCAGACTCAGAATCTGAGCATCCTGCTTCACGCGGCCATCATCATCCATATTCGCGTCGGTGAAAGGGACAAACTCAAAAAAGATCCCATTGTCCAGAATTAAAGCCATTGAGGTTGTGTCAGGGCGCTTCTGCGTTGCCAGATACCCTTCCGAAGTCAAATAGGTATCGATATACGTCAGCGGACGAGCCAGCAGCGACTCAAAGCTCTTTCGGTACGGTTCAAAAGCAACTCCACCCGAAGTGTACACCTGTAAATTGGGCCACAGATCGTGAATGGTGCTTACTCGGTTATGCGAGATTACCTCTTTCAACATCATTTCAATCCAGGAGGGAATACCGCTCAAGCTACCGATATCCCACATAGGTGCCTCTTGAGCAATCCGATGAACACGCTCATCCCAATCTGTGATCGACGCAATTTCCACGCCCGGCTTGTAGTATCCCCGAAACCAGCCCGGTATGTTAGCCGCGCTAATTCCACTGATTTCGCCCTCTTCGTGGTCATCTTTTTGAATTAGGCTCACACTACTCCCCAACATCATTATCTGCTTCTCAAAAAAATCAGCAGGCAACTGAAAGTTCTTCAAACTCGCCACCTGCTGCAATCCCGACCGCCGAATTGAGTCGAGCATATCATCGGTTACCGGAATCGATTTACTTGTACTGGTCGTGCCACTACTCAGCGCAAAATAACGTTGTCCACCCGGCCACGTTACATTCTGATGGCCTTCCTGCAGATAGTGCCACCATTCGTCGTACATCTTATCGTAATCGTGTACCGGTACACTTTCTTGAAACGCACGTACCACATCGGCACTGTTCAATATACCGCTGAAGCTGTACTTTTTCCCAAAAGCAGTCAAACGCGCTTTTTCCAGAAGAGATTGCAATACAGCCCGCTGAGCCTTTGCTGGCTCTGGGTCAGATGTGATAAAACCATATACATCGATCGCTTTTCGTACCAATTCACCAATAACTGCCATAGATAATCTTTTGCTTGTGCAACTACCCGATTAACCAGAATCTATGTACATTGTTGATAAGGCTATTGTAAGGCCTAAATAGGGTAAACTGCACCCTTTCTTATCTCAGCTACTCTAATTTGCTATGCGTATCCTTCTGATTCCTTTCTTCACGTTTATTTCCTTCAATCCGCTTACCTGTTCCTCTTTTGCGGATAGCCGCTTACTAGAAGCCTTTCCTCTTTCACAAATTCGCTCATCTGCTGCAGGATGGAAATATAGTCAGTCGCAAAGCACAGCCGGAGATATTACGTACAGAGCGACCTTAATCTCAACTAACATGATTGAGTTTTCCTACCCGTACGCGGGCGGAACCAACGTATCGCTGACGATACGTAAAACTAAAGGAGACAGATATGTCTATTTAGAAGTTGAGAAAGGCCTATTTACTAGAAGCTTCCAGAATGGTAGCGCTCAAGTTCAGTTCGATGGACAAAAGCCCATAATCTACAGCTTATCGGCAGCTGCCAATGGGCGTGCCAACATTGTCTTTTTCGAGAAAGAGGCTAAACTGATTGAGCAGATGAAGCGGGCTAAAAATATGGTGGTCAACCTCTCATTCGCTGGCCAAAAACCACGTGAGATCAAATTTCAGATCGCTGGGTTGCGCTGGAACCACTAAATAACGTGAGTTACGGATAAATCCTTTAGTAAGCCAATGACTTATTAGCGATGGCTTGCGCGTACCCATTATCCATAACTCACGTTAAACAGCAAAGTAGACAGAATAATTAGCTGCTTGATAGAGCTGTAAACAGCAACAACCAGCATAGATGGCTCTGGTAAATACATAGGGCATTTGAACGCGGAAAGGGGGTGCTACCTCGTCTGAGATAACACCCCCTTCGCTTCTATAACTAGAGGTGGCAGCTTCCTACTCTCCCGGATCTGACTCCAGTACCATCGGCAGCACGGGGCTTAACGGCTCT
>NZ_WELI01000022.1 GCF_009184635.1 Rudanella paleaurantiibacter | reverse complement strand
GCTGTTTGAGGATGGCCACCATTTGCGATTCGGTGAATCGGTTTGCTTTCATTTCCCTTTTGTTTACCGTGAAAATTAAGATTTTTGCTCTATTTTTCACTGGCTCACTTTCAGGGGTTCAAGACAAAACGACTCCAGCGCGACGAGATCTATACCTACTACAAACTCATTCATAATCGGCAACCGCCCGCTTGTGAACGGATCATTTTTTTAAACGAATATCCCATGATTGACCTGACGGAGTTCAATCTGGACATAGATGGAGAAGTAATTGAGTATAAGGCGATTCGGGAGAACGGTACGCCCATTTTGGAAAGCGAGTATCAAATGGCCTACCAGCGGGCTATACAGGGGGAGGTCATGCTAATTGTGAATGGACAGCCCCAGTAAGCTCATTTAATCCTGGACGTTTCCAACAGTCAATAGAGCTTACCTCTCCCCTATTGTTTCTTTAAGTCGACGAAATCAATAAACCGATACAGGTAAGAGCAACAGGGAATCGTGTCTTCTGCCATATAAGCCCGCAACAAAAAATCATTCTGATGGGCACCCGAAATAGTTACTTCAACTTTCTTCGAAATGGACTGCTGAATTTTTTTCTCATTTTGAAGACACCCCAGGCACAGCCCTCATGGATCATTGCGTGGCTCAGGATTATACTAGCCATACCCATAGAAGCTTACGTGCTCCTGACCCTAGATGACAGAGTTGATACTCATGAACCACTCGGGATAGTGCCTTTGGTGTAGGCCACAGACCCCGTCTCTCCAGCACCGCCCGTACGTTGTCAAAACGTAGGCCCAAGTGATCAGTCAGGTAGTAGTAGTACTCATACGAGTTGTTGCGGTTGAGTGCCTGCCATTCCGGGGTGGCTAGGCGGGTAAGGGTGCGGTCGGACGTGCAGGAATCGTACCGGTGCTTAGACCTCTCACTGTAATTGAAAGACAATTGAAACGGCGGAACGCTGAACGAGTCGTTCCCGCTCCAAAGTCCTAACGGAAGCGCGTCGTCCCACAGGACAAAAAGCAACGGACAGGCCAGCAACCACCCCCCTGAAGCGAATACCCCGAAGGCCGAACGACCAATAGCACCCCGGCCAGTCAATGCTGGCCAACGTTCCCCCTCCGATCAAGGCAAGATATACTGACGTAATGAAACACTAAAACCAGCACAGCAGTTATCGGCAGAGGCAACGACACTCATCGGAAAACATCCATTGAAGATCATATGCGGCTTACTGGCGGTACTGGCCGTGATCGTGCTGTTCAAGACGTTTTATCAGGGTAAAACTGGAAAGCCAAACGCATGGCCGAAGGAGCATCTACAGTGGTCAATCAGTATGTCCAAAACAACAGCGCAAACCTTAGACCATATTTATCGCGGGTTTTCCGGCAGCAGGTACGTCAATTGACGTACCTGCTGCCTCTCTCGATGCAGACGGCCACGCGGGGCGGCACTGTCACCGCAGCCGAGTCGGTTGGCCTGCGCGAGATCACGCCCGACTCGGTCGTAGTTGAACTAAATGCCCGCTTCGAGGATTGAAGCGGTGCGACGACTCGCCAAGAAAAACGCTACCAACCGTTAGTGTACGAGAAAGACCAGTGGCGGCTGGGATGACGTATAGTCGATGAATCGCAAGCGATTATAAAAGGCCCCTAAGCATTTATTAAGAATGACTTCTTAGCTATTTCTTTTTGGATCTGAAGGGCCTTTCCAACTTTAACTATTGGGGTCTGCTTCCAATTCTCTCTGCTTTGGCTCTTCTTTCTTTGTTGGTTCTGCCAAAGCTTTCAGACTGCTCCATACCAAAAACAAATAAATCACTACAGCAAAAAATCTGTGCCCATCCTTCCACATCGCAATGTTAAATGACGCGATTAGGAACGCCCCAATTAGGTAAACAAAAACAGCAGCCCCGATTAAGATACCAAAGAAAAACTTTCGATTGCTCATGATCTGTGAAGGTTTGTTGGTTTACAGTTTTACGAAAACGGGGGCACCTACCTGATCGAGCGGAAAATGCGAACAATCTTCATTGGTAAGGTACTGAATACGAACGTGCTGCTGTATCATCCCGGTATTCCCGTTATAGGATAGGTAGTCCGGCGTCTTATTATCCTGCGTCCAGTTTGTTATTAAGTTCACGAATAATCCAACAGCCGTTGAAGCCAGTACACCGTTAGGCCAGATCACCTGCGGTCGCCCGCCCACTTTACCATATTTTGCTGCTTCCAGAGCAAGCTTCTTTTCACTTAGAAAACCAAAGCAACTCATGCACGGAGAGCCTGGCAACGACAAAATGACCTGCCCTGCAATGGCATGGGGATCGTCATCTATCTGATAGACGTCCATACCAATATCAATGTACGGGATCAGGTAGCGCCGGCACTCAGCTTCTGCCTGTTGCCTTTCTGCGTAAGAATCTACATTACCAAACACAACATCGCAGGCTTGTAACAAGTCAGGATTATCTTGCCAACGGCTATTAACCCGAACAACATTAGCTGTGGGCAGAACCATTTTGATAACCCGCTCTGCTACAGTTGTTTTAAGCACAGCGTTCTTTACGTCGCAAAACTGTGCCCCCACTAACCGGTTCAGATTCGTGTCCTCGACTTTGTCGTCATCAAAAACGACAATGTTCTTAACCCCCAGGTGCGCCAGTTGCTGGCCGATGTGTGAGCCTCCCCCTCCGTATCCGATGATACCAACTCTAATATTCTCAAATAGGAACTGGGACGATTCGCCCAAAAATGATTGTCGGTCATACACTCGGCCTTTATCACCCCTTTCACCAAAGAATGATAACAGCATGGGCTTTCCGACTACAGAAACTACATCTGGTTGTAAGAACTCTGTCTCGCCGGGGGCTTTGATCGAAGCATAAAACGAATTCTGACTTAGTATCAGGAAACCGTTAGCTTGGTCAGGAGCGATGTTAGTAAGGCTCTTAGCAACGCCCGGCAAGCCGCTTTTATCCGTTCGGCTTGGACCGGGCTGGCCTCGGTGGTCGTGTAAGTGAACATGAAAGCAACCGTTCTGTTTCTCTAAACTACGTTGAATGGCCGCCCGGATTGCGACCGAATTTATCTTGGCACCAACCCGATCATCATCAATGTAGTTTTCATCTTCGACAGGACTGTATTCCGTAGCGATAACAAGAACCGTGTCATCGGCAAGAATTTTAGACGTGGTGTGTAAAAATCCTACACGCTCTTCAGCATAAGGATGAGACCGCCGAAGATCATCGAGCATTTGCCGATGCAACGACTGTGGGATTCGTAGGCGAATGGCGGAGCGTGTTTGTCTCATTTACCGAAAAGCTTTTAGATGAACACTTAATATCTCAGCTAAGCGTAACCCTGGCTGCGTTTGCCAAGAGATGGCGTACCAGTTTCTCCCCAGCACGCGAATGTTACCATTCCAGTTAAGCGTTGGACCGCCAGCAATTTGCTCGGAGAAGAAGAGACGTGAATTGTAGCCTTCCCTCGGTAGAGAACAAAGCAGAGCGTCAGCAACCGCTGGCTGGCAACCATCAGGCAGTAGCAAACCGCAGATTAGAATATAGGTATAGCCCCCCTCCTGGGCTACACTCAGGTTGGGGGCTATGGTTTTCAGTTCGTGGATTTCTTCTTCAGAGAAAATCATATTGGTCAGGAGCTAAGAAGAAGAACCGTCCCGGACGTGCGAAATAAACTGCTCTCCGCCCTTAATGACGACCGTGGCCGCATCGTCGAGTGGGGTAAGCTTATGCCCCTCCAGCGCATCCATTTCATCGGACGCCTTTACATTACCGATCTTCTTGAGCTGTGTCACCGTGTACGTTCCCCGCTTTATTGCATGCTCCACGTTGTTAATGCGGATAACGACCTCTTGCTTCACGACGTAGAAACGTTCCAGACCTGCTCGCGTCAAGTCAACCCGCTCAGCATCGGCAATCAACTCGTCATTGTTGGGTCGAGCAACAGACAGCCAGATTTCGTCCCCCTCCTCAACACCACCCAGCTTACGCAGCTCTGCTCCGCTAATGAATGGCTTATCCCACGAATGCTTTTTGTCCTCCAGTCGGACTTCGAGGGGCTGGCGAATGTAGAACTTTTCGGTTCCTGGCCGGGCGAGGTTTATGCTTTCCTCGTTCGCCACCACTACGTCATCCCACGGGTCGACAAGTGATAGGTAGAGTACTTGTTCTGCGTTCACACCGAACAGTTTTTTTAACTCCGCCCCGGTGGCGTACTGCTGTGGCCAAGAAAACTTCTTGTTCTGAAAGGTGATGGCGAGAGTAGTGGTAAGTCCTACTCCATTAGTTTCAGGCTGTGCTGTCATTTGATTCATGAGTGTTGGTTAACCACTCATTGTTATTGGGAAGCAAGTGACGTAATTTTCCAAAAAAAATTTTTGTCTATAAATGGAAAATTATGGAAACTCATTCCCATTATCATTGTGACCCTGCCCGTGACTAAAAGCTTTTCTATCTCACTGCCATGAATTATAATGATGTCCATCAGTTCATTAGCACTAACCAAAAAGCTATATATAGATCTGCGTATGCCGCAGCTCATGCACAATTCTGGGCGCATAAACGCCCACGTAATATGTGTATAGACGCTCGGGAAGTAGCAGATGTAGTTCAGGAAGTGCTTTTAAAAATTTGCACTCAACCTTTTGCGTTAAATTCAGAAGATCTTGACCTTGATCGCTTCAATCGAAAGGTGGGCAATATGGTAAGAAACGAAGTATCCGAGCGCAATCGACGAGCCAAGCGAACGCATCCAGCAGATCCCACAACGGAAATGTCAGATGAAGCCCTTTTTGAGTGGTTGATAGCTGAAGCTGAAGAAGAGATGGGTGAGGGTGAGTTTCAAAATTTGGTAGCCTATTTTATAAAAAAAGTAGACATGCTTATTGTCGAGTACGACAAGAAAAATTTTGAGTCTTGGTTCGTTCTCACTGAATGGAAGAGTGGCAAGTCTTTACAGGAGACTGCTACTGAAGGTGGTCTCACTCTCGCACAGGTTAAGAACGCCCGAAAACGTATTCGATCAGCACTGCGAAACCCGCGCAAGTAAAACCTTCAATCTAAATTATCGAAACAGCACTTTACCCGTTTTAAATGCAACGAGTAGAACTCGTTGCAATGTCATGGCTGTTCCTAAACCCTTGTCAATTTTGCACTGCAACCATGAACCGTAAAACTTCACCAAATGTGGAACAAGCTAAGAAGATGTTCTTGGTTTTTTCCGAAGCACTCTCTAACGATCCTGATTTCGCCAGCGAATTCTTGGAGGAAGAAGGTTATGACTTGAATGTCATAGATAAACAAGGCCAGGATTTGTTCCGAAAAATAGAGTTAGCAAATCAAATGAGTACTGCCTCCATCAAAAAACAAAGTTTTTTTGAAAGAGCTAAATCTTACGCTATTGAACTGTTAAATAGTTCGAAAAGCAATGAAGTGGATTCATTTGAAAGCCAAAATCAAGCAATACGTCTTGCTTTACACAGAGATTTTAAGGGGGTCCTGTCTCAGCATGAGATAGATGATATACTGTGTAATCAAACAATATTGACTATTATCAAGAACAAATTCGATGACACCAGTAAGCCAGAATAAAGATCCACGTGTGATTGCTCGTAAACTTTTACGAGATGCAGGCATCTGTGACCTAAGGGGCCTTGTGCTTGAGGATTTTATACAATGGCATCCGAACTGCTACTTACAAGAATCAGGAATGACTGGATCTCAGGGACGTATTCAGTTTTTAGGCTCTACAGCCTTAATCACAATCAATTCCAAAATTACAAACAAGGGGCAAAAGCGATTTGTGTTAGCTCATGAATTCGGGCATTTTAACCTCCACTTTGATCTTAAACCAATGTTTAATTGCGATGAAGAATCATTTAAACAATGGCTATCTAAAGGTGGGCATGAACAAGAAGCCAATGAATTTGCGGCAGAACTCCTAATGCCAAAAAATGCATTTGCTCCTGAATGCTCTGGACTTAGTTTTACTACCGAACTCGTTCGACACTTAGCTGACCGCTTTGAGACAAGTTTAACTGCAACTTCAAGAAGAATAGTAGAACAAGGGCCATTTAATATGGCCCTTGTTTATTCTGAGAATGGTGTTATTAAATGGCACACAGAGCATTCTTCTTTCCCTTTAACATATATTGTTACTGGTGCTCAAACTCCTCTAAAATCGGCGGCAAAGCACTTTTTCAATACTGGATTATCTAAAGCAAAGGTGATCTCGCCTGATGAATGGTACTTCATGGATAACGCTGTTTCAAAATACTCTAAACATCGAATTAGGGAACATGTCTTACCACTACCTTATTATAATGGTGTGTTAAGTTTTCTATGTCTCGAGTCCTAACCGATACAGATTAGCTTTCAATAGATCAACTCCCCCAACGGTCGTGTTGGCCGGATTGAGCGTAGCTAGGGGCAGGTTATGAATACTGAATTGTATGAGCTGCCGACTTTCTATGCTGATTTGTTGCACAGCACTTGCGCTATTAAGCTCCAGTTTAGCATTGTGGTCTGAGTAGAGATTTAGAGCGGGACGGTTGCCAGACCTTCGGGACGAATATGGTCGTGGCCAAGGGGATTGTTCGCAAACAGTTTCCTCGCTGTTGCCCCCAGCTTGTGTACTGCTTCCCCAGGGATTTCCTCCTGTAGGCAATTAGCCAGACTTGGTTGGACGGTGTAATAAGTGGTGAGCCGACGGGTAATTTCAGACTGAATGGAGGCCACTTGCGTATACCATTCACTCAGCTCGAAGGAAATCATTAATACGTAAAAATACCGTTTCATAAGTAGGGGGAAAGAGTAAACCTAAATACTTAGTTCGCACGTACCACCTACACTGCATTAAAAGTAAGAAACCTGCTACTGAATACCTAACTGATTCATTATTAACACGCAATCTATATTGTAAGTAACCTCATTCAGTCGTAGAGGTGGCAAATGCCGCCTTTCCCGCAAACGAGGGTACCAACCCAGATAAGATACGCCGAGTCGCTCGGAACTTCCGTAACCGGCCGGCACCGGCGGAATCATGGCCTGAATATTCAAATCCGTCGGAGCCGTGTTGTGAGAGGTAGAGCCTGTCCAGTAGCCTCAGGTGGTCAGTAGTATACCGACCGGTAGCGCCAGTACGTACGGTTTAGTCACTATAATCTTCGGGTTAACGAATGGTGCAGCTGACCCTACTACCCAATCCCCAATAACCATACGACACCTGCAGCTGTTTGCCCACCAAAGGGAGCGTGTACGCGGCCGTAAACACCCCCGAATCGGGAGCGGTCTCCAGAACGGCTACCCGGACGGGCTCTTCGTCGTCTACCTGGACCAGCACCCAGCCTGATTCGGGCATGGAAGGGTCCAGATTGAGGGCGGCTTTCAGTTCGAGCAGCACCGATTGTCCCGCTTTCACTGAAGTCAGCGGCTTTTTACCAACTGAATCCAGAACCCGTACCTGCTGCGTACCCAGTGGGGCAAAGGTGAGCGTAGCCATCCAGCCCCGGTTCGAGATGGCCCAGCCCTCGGTAGCGTAGGCATTCTCGCCAATATGATCCCCCTGCCCTCCGGCCGATTTTTCGGTTACCGTTGCTGCGCCCGGCCGGGGAAACTGCCCGTCAAGCGGGGTGCCGTCGAGGGTACCCCGTACTTTACCCAACATACCATAGCCGTTAGGATGACTGCGGGGCCAGCCGTGTTCGACCCCATCCCAATAACCGTTGATGGCCAGTCGGTCGGCGCTTTTGTTGCTGAGGTGGGCCCCAAGAGGATTCAGCCCAAACACAAAATTGACCTGCGACCAGCCAATGTCGCGCAGTTGGCGGTCGCTCAGCAGATGCGCCACGGCAAACATGGAGCCCCCCAGCGCCGGAGCACCGCCCAGCTCTTTGGTGCGTGGGTGCGCCCATTCGGTTTCACTATGCACCCGGTAATGCCAGAAATTGGCGGTTTTCTGCTTCATGTGGTCCCGCCAGGCCATCAGCTTTTCGCGGGTACCTTTGGGAGCTTTATCGGGAGCTACCAGCAGAAAGAACGCCAGTGCCTGCGGGGGTGATGTGTTCGGCATTCCGAATCCACCACATATGCCGGGGATTATTGAAATCCCAGTTCTTGATGATGTCTTCGGCACTTCCCTGCGCCCAACGGAGGTACTGTTCGGGCTGTCCATCGGCCTCTTCTTTCTCTGACAGGTACATAAACAAGTTGCTGAACACCGACTGCCCAAAAGCATTGCCCATCTCGTTGAACTCCTGAAAGCCTTCATCTACCCACTTATTACTAAAAGTCCAGTAGCGCACCACCTTATGTCGGTCATAAACCTGCCAGCGTTTGCGGCATTCTTCGCGGTATTTCAGGTAGGTTTCCCGGGGCAGGTACGGTTTCAGAAAACTCTGGTAGCCGGCACAAACGGCCGCCAGCTGGTCAAGCGTATTCCAGTAGTCGTACGTCATGCGCGGCTGATCCTTGTAGCCCAGCGTACCGTGCCGGTTGGCAACCGGTCCGTTGTACTCGACATGGTGGTAGGCAAACTCGCCATGCCAGAGAATCAGATCGATCAGATCAGCCGTTTTTTTGTCACCCAGTTCGGTGGTCCAGCGGTCAAAGAGGGCCGGGTTAGAAGCATAGAACAAGGTTTCGAAGGTAGTTTCCAGCCCGTAAGATCCCTGGTCGCGCGAAGGGCCTCCGCCGTAGACCTTTGCTTCGTTGGAATGAACCGGGTCCTCAGAACCCCTCACGTCCACGAAAAAGTCGTAGGCCAGTTTCGTGGAAATACTTTCGATCAGGTGATCGGCAATGCGGAACGGCACCGAGGGCTCACGACCCTTAATGGTAACCACGTATTCGGTCTGGCCATTCTTCGGGTTGAAAGCCGAGAAATCGCCCGCCCGGTTTTTGACTACCCCCGAATACACAACGGCTTTGTCGGATAGCCGGATAATGTGAAAAAGCGTGGCATCGGGAGCATCGTAGCAGACAAAGCGTTTGGCCTCACCCCGATTGTAACCGGCCTGATTCACCAGAGGAACAGAAAGCGGCTGGGTGGGTTGCGCCAGCACCATGGCAGACCAGCCAAGAATAGCGAGCAAAACAAAGTATTTCATTTCGAAAAGATAAGGGTACGTAAATATCCATAGAGTGAGCCCGTTTCTGAATACCCATGGCGCCAAACATCAGCCGGGGAACGTCTTTCTCGGTATACAGACACGGCCATTCGAACTTATTGTCAAACCGTTTACCAGGCTGATGGTAAACGGTCTTACCAATTACCTTGGGGTAGCGGGCGGGTTGCCAGTCGTAGCCGTTGGCCGATGTCATCAAGGCCAGCGCCCCGCTTTCGCCCGTAAACTTACCCACCATATCACGGACGATAGCGTAGTTTTTTCCACCTGTAGTGCCAGAGGTAAGGATCTTCGACCACCATCCCCTCATTGACTCCCATTATTTGGTTTCTGTGGATAAAATGCAATTGTCGGCAATCAGCCTATATGAATAACCCCCTTATAGAAAATAAGGCTTAACGGGATAGAAATAATTGAAGTAGCCAAGATCTTAGAACTGCTCAGACACCATCTTCTGGTTTCGGAATGCCATGCGCTCTTCCTCCCTTGCCCGTTCATCCTCAGGCAACGTCGCCAGGTATGCACTTGGGTCTTGAGTGTACCAAGCCATAAACTCCAACTCCTGCCCTTTTATTGGTTCATTGTCCTCGTCTGCGTAGGGATTGGTTTTCATGGTTATTTGCTGATATACTCAATACAAAATAATAACACTTTTGACCAGTAAACATAATGTCGCCTGAGGAATGCAAACAAATGATCAAATAAATTAAAACATTAATCGGAAGTCAGATACGACGTATTACCTCCTTCGAAGAGGACAAGCACTTCAAAGCGTCATTCGACCTTATTCAGAGCTACAAGTCAGTTTTTATTTTCGGGTACGGCTTGTATCAACAGCGCTATTCATCGAGTAAGCTTCTTTGGGTAGTGCCCAGCCACCATCTCCGTTAATCTAGAACAACCCACTGTAAATTGGTAGGACATCGGCTACCCAAGGCTCGGCTAGTGTACTCACAAACGTTACGAAGCCTTCGTGCGATAGTCGTTCCTTGTTCCAGACGCCATCCTGCAAATACAGATTACCCAGCCGGGGCCAATGCAAACGCATACCCCTGCGTCAGGTAGTTACCGTAGGGATCGGTTTCCATGATCACGTACCCCTATTTCATCGAATAGGGCTCATTACGGAAAAGAAAAGTTGGGGGTTCGCCCAGCTTTTCGACGCTCAGCCGGTTAAGGTACCGGGTTGCTATTGAGGTAGCGTCCTACTATATTAGACAACCACTGTTGAGGCAGGTTGGCCAAATACGCAAACGAGTTAACTCCACCGGTATAAAGATACAGATGATCGGTATAACCCATGGACGGGTCGTAGTCGGGGTCTTGAGGGCACGGCAGCGTAGCCCACTCGACATATGCATAATATCCATGCTACGGCTTTTGCTTCGTCCATCACTGGGGGATTGCCATTGCGGAATAGGGGCGGATTGGTCGAGGATATACATGCCCCGTTTCATGAGCAAACCCAGGATTGTACCACTCAAGCATTTGCCCACTGACCAGCTTTTGAGCACAGATTTGTGCACATTTCAAACTTCGGCATTCATCCAGTTCATTTCATCACATCCGTTGTAATAATTCTTACCTACACAATATGGGCGCAGTTAGTTATAGCATAATACCCAAAATGGGTATTATGCTATAACTAACTGATTTTCCATAGTGAAGACTAAAACATGTGTAGTTTTCACAAATTTCAACCTGATATAAAAACTCCCCTCGGAGCATAATACCCAAAATGGGTATTATGCTCCGAGGGGAGTTTTTGGTTAACTATTTATGGATTTCTCAATGCCCTGTACAAGGCGCTACAGCAATTCTTTTAAGACATTCGCCTTGAGAATAAGTTGGTCAAGGCGGGCCCGAGTAAGAGGCTTCCCTGACAACAGATTCTCCATAAATCCAGTCAGCTCCAATTGTGCCTTGGCCTTTGCCGTAGACTTTTTCTCTGCAACGGGTGTCTCCGTTTTATTCTGATTACCTATCGCCAGTGATTCTAGCTCTTCAATACTGGCAATCGCGGCTTCAGAGGGCATCTTACCTACTTTTTGAAGGGCGCCTTTATCTACTTTCACAGCACCTGAAAGTACCTTTTTTTTCAGGTCAGGAGCAAGTCGTTCGACACCTGCCGCAAATTCCGAATCTCGGATAATTGTATTTTTTCCAACGTTGTATTCCTGTGCTAACTTTTCGGCAGTACTGGTGGCCTTGGCTTTTGCTACCTTGGCTTCAGCGGTAGGTTTCTCATCTTCAATTCGGTCGTATCTCCCTTTCTGGTTTTTTTCATTTAGGTAACGAAGCCCCCGGAAGTAATGAATCTGTTGGGGGGTAAGGTTACGACGCCCCAACTGCAGATCTATCATGAAATCTTTAACCGACTTCAAATCTGCGAAATCCATCAACTGAATATTAAAGCTAATATTTCGCGCTTTGCAAATTCGATAGCGGTTATGGCCATCAACCAACACATAGGCTGGCTCATCGGGATTAGTCGAATCGGGATCGATCTCGTGTTGAGTAGTTTCCCAAAGAGTTAAGGCATCCCGACAGCCATTGGCGACAATATTTAACTCTAGCTGCTTGTTCTCCTCCTCTGTTGGTTCGGGTATCCAACTCCGTAACTCATCCAGCACGACAATATGTTGCTTGATGTTCTCAGTACTGCTAAACGCATTATTAAGTGAGCTCTTAACATTTTTACTGATCGCAGATTTCAGGTCTAGTTTGGCCATGAGGGTCGTTATTTTACAATCTGGAGGTAAGCAATGTATTCCTCACAAAAATCATCATAGTTTTTTGACGCTTCAGAATTACCCGCAAACGCATTGATCGGCATTTGCATAACCTGCGACTTCTGATAATCGATCAAGTGTTTAATCTGCGTATTAAATATCTTACAAGGTACCGTTTGGCGGACGTTTTCCTTAATGCCATCGTGAACAGTATTTTTCTTTACCATGGTAAAGACTATCCCGTCAATAACCAGCTCAGAATTCAAGTTTTCCTTTACCTCCATGTAACGGCTCAGCAGTGAATCTACCCCCTTAACGGCCGAGATTTCGGGTAATAGTGTAATCAGGCAACTATTGGCGGCATTCATAGCCGAGGTCGTCAACTTTCCTAAGGAAGGTGGACAGTCGATGAGTACGTAATCAAAGTCAGGTAGGAGAGGTCTAAGCTTGTTTTTCAAGCGAAGATCACCACCCACTTTTAAAATGAGCTGCACTTCGGCATCGGCCAGTTCAAGATCCGACGGGGCTAGACTTAAATTTTCCGAAATTCTGACAACCGGCAGGGGGGCGTCTGTCAACAAGGCTTGCGCTACCTGGTATTTGGGTTGCTCTACCCCCAGAATCTGACTAAGGTTCCCCTGCGGATCCAGATCAACCAACAACACACGAAAACCACGGCTGGCTAAAGCAGCCCCAAGGGAAGAAGTTGTAGTTGTTTTGCCAACTCCCCCTTTGTGGTTAATTACCGCAATGACTCGTGCCTTAGTGTACAGCCCCTCCATGTACCCATATTTGTTTAAAATCGGCTCAAGTTTAGTCAGATGATTTGCATTAAGGTTACGAGAGCCTAAAAGGCCCTGCGAGAGTGTTCCCTTGGGCAAACCAGATTCTTTTTCCAGCACCGAAACTGTCAAAGCAGGGTTATGCTTCAGGAATAGTTTTGCGCTTTCGAGCGTCAGCATAGTGTCGGGGTTTGTAAAGATTTCATTGCAAATGAAACGAAATATTTAAAAATTCGTAATAAAATCTTCACAAACACTTAAATTATTTTTTCATACAAATCGTAGTGCCATGCTAAGGGCATGTCTTTTCTACATTTGACACTCGTCGGCCAAAAAGCACGAGGGTTCTTGCTTCAACCACTAGCTAACACCAAACTCTATAGGCCCAGAAACGATATGCCCTACCTACTCAGAGTTTCAAAAAAGATGGTAGGGACTTCTGCTGAAATCACTTTGCGCTATCCTTAACTGAGCTTCCAGTAGAAAATCATTAGACAATTCCTACCATACATCCAGACAAGCCTACACATGATGAAGCCAGCTTCTTTTGTAAAAGCTGGCTTCATCATGTGTAGGCTTATTCGTAAGGTCTTTAGTTAGACACGGAACCAGTCGGGTTCTGGTAAAGGGCCAGTGGCTTTGCACCAAATCCAGGACCACTCCATCGGACGGTCAGTGTAGGCACCTTTGTAAGCCCGCTGGCATATACCAGGCTAACTGGATGCATTCCTTTCGCCAAACGAACGGTAGCACTAAGGGAATGGCCGGATCGGATTTGCCTACCAGCGTCGAGAATTGTAGCCTCGTGAAGCCGCATCACCGCACCCTGATCGGTCTGTAGCGCAAACGTATACTCACCATCTTCCGGCACAGCTAACAAGCCTTGAAACTCAATGACCATACCTTTATCCGGGGTTAGTATGCCGACATTCAATCCTTCGCTTACCCCAGATTTTATCGGTCCTTTCCGCAAGCTGGCCGTCAGGGGTGTCCAGGGGGAGGTATCCTCGTACACCCGGTAGCTGACTCCCTGTTTCGTTGCTCTTATCTGGCCCAAAGCTGGCATAAGATCCCGGTCATATGGGCGTACTGCGCTCGTATCCGGACGCCGGAGTTGCAGCACCCGATCCTTCATGCGTTCCTGTAAACGCTGGAAATAAGGACTGCTTCCAGCCAGATTTTTGCGCTCCTGAGCATCGACCCGGGTATCATAGATCTGAAAATCATCCTGAGACGACTTCAGGTTTACCCGTATTCCTTTATAGCCGTCCTGATAGATCACCTGCATCTCCCCATGCGCCTGGCCTCGGTGTGCGGGTAAAAATTCCTCAAACACGGGAGTTTTGCCGGAGACCTGGTATTCGATATACACGGTAGAAGCAGGCTGCTTTCCTTTTCCTGACAACGTCGGCAGCAACGACACACCATCTGTATTCGCTGGAGCGGGCACAGCTGCCAATTCGGCCAGCGTTGGAAGCCAGTCGTGAAAACCACTCGGGGTGTCATCCCCACGACCAGCTCCAATATGACCCGGCCAACGGGCAATTAAGGGAACACGAATGCCACCTTCCCAGACATCGCGCTTGATACCGTCCATAGAGCCGTAGCTGTCAAAAAAAGTAGGCTGATAAGGCCCATAGCCATACGACTCCGTGTGGGGGCCATTATCGGAGGTAAACACCACCAGTGTCTCCTGATCGATTTTCAGATCTTTCAGCAATTGCATCAGGTCTCCGATTCCGTCATCAATCCGACGCACCATGGTGGCATGCCGTTTCTGCTCGTCGGGCCAGGGTTTTGACGCATAATCGGGATGTATATAACTATCTATATTTTCAGAAACGGTGTTTATATACCGGCCGTCTTGTCCAATCCACTGCATTCCGCCCTTCAGGCCGCCCCCCTGAGGGTAGGCCTTCGCTGGCACCTGCAAACTCGCGTGCGGGGTATCATACGCCAGATACAGGAAGAAAGGCTGTTCTTTCCGGGTCTGATTTTGGGTAGTTATCCACCGTTTGGCCGTTGCCGTAAACAGATCGGCTGTATAAACACCCTGAAGCTTTCTGGAAATCTCTTCCTGGCCATGATAGAGTTCTACCGGGGGCCGCTCACGGGCCTGGTGTGCCGGATAGTGATTGTGCCCGTCGCGGTGCCGTACGTATCCCAGAAAATAGTCAAAACCCCGTTTGGTAGGATAGGCTTCCCAGGTTTGTGGGCTATCTCCCTGTAGCCCCTGTAACCCCCATTTTCCTACCAGCGCGGTGGCATAACCAGCCTGTTTCAAAACCGAAGCAATGGTGTGGTTATCTGCCAGAGCTTTGTCAAACTGGTTATTTCGAATATTCGCATGCCCCTGGTGGACACCCAGCATAAGCGATGCCCTTGAAGGAGCGCAAACCGGAGCCGGTACGTAGTGGCGGGTCAGAAGCATCCCCTGCCTTGCCATATTGTCCAGATGAGGTGTATGCAGGTTTGGCTTTCCAGTACTCTGCCGGCTATTTTGGTACAACACGCCCAAATCACCATACCCCAGATCATCCGTCAGGATGAAAATGATATTAGGCTTTCGCTTCAAGGGTGGGGTTGACGGGCGAGCAGCTGTTGACGCAGCCAGTAGCAAGTACCCACAAAGAATAAGGGTTCGTATCCACATGACGTTTGCCTGCTTATTTACCATAACCAGCATTCTGAACTAAGTTCGGATTCCGCTCCAGCACAATGGTGGGAATCGGCCACAGGTAATCCCGGTCCTTATTGAACCGCCGAACCCCCAGTTTCCCACCGGCATAATTAACAATCTCGGTATTCATTACGGTCTCGGCCGTACGCCAGCGCCGGATGTCGTGGTAATACAATCCCTCTCCCGCTAACTCAATCCGACGCTCATGGCGGATTTCCTCCCGGAGCTGGTCTTTCGTCAGGTCTTTCGGAAAGGCCGGCATGCCGGCCCGCTGACGAATCAGATTCAGGGCCGAGTAAATTTCAGGGCTAGGGCCTGCTACCTCGTTTTGGGCTTCGGCATACATCAGCAATACATCGGCATACCGGAAAACCATGTAATTAAGCTGCGATTGGTTTTCGGCCACGGTGACTCCGGCTTCGTTATCCTTGTAGACGGTATACTTTTTCTGACCAATACCGGTAAAGCCAAAAGTGGTAGGTGTTACAAGGCGCGCTCTGAACTGAGTACCGGGTAGGATGTTGGTCTGGTAAAGGCGCGGATCGCGATTGTCGTACGGTTTGGCTTTATTAAATAAGGGCGATTTTGCCGCTGGTAACCCATCCACCATGTAGTAGTCGTTAAGCAGATCGGGTAGGGGGGCGATGGAATTGAAGTCGGTGAAAGTTATATCCAGACTATGCGTAAACTCGGGCAGTTTGAACTGCACATCGAAAATCACTTCCGAATTGCCTTCTTTATCCAGCTGAAAGAGCTCCCGATAGTCAGAAAACAGAGAATATACCTTACTATCGATAATCTGCTTGGCTGCTTCGACCGCTCCGGGATACTCGCCTTTGTAGAGCATTGTCCGGGCCTTAAGCGCCAGGGCAGCTCCTTTGGAAGCATTTCCCCGCGAAGCGGCTGTCTGCGGCAGATCCGGAATAGCCTCGTTACAGTCCTTGATAATCTGGGCGTACACTTCATCCGCCGAATTACGCGGCAGGGTACCCTGCTTTTCCAGATTGGGCGTTTCCAGAATCAGCGGTACGCCCCCGTAGAAACTCCAGAGATTGTGATAGTAAAGTGCCCGCAGGAATTTGGCTTCGGCGATGTACCGCTTTTTAGTAGCCTCATCCATTGTCACCTGACCGATATTATCCAGTAAGGTATTTGCGCGCCCGATCCCGGTATAGCAGGCTCCCCATTTATTATTGATGATGCCATTATTGGCAGCATCGTGGATTCCCTGCGCAATGAATCCCCCCCCGCCCGTATTGTTATACGTGTAGGCATTGGGGGTTGCAGCTTCCATACCGATCATGGACACGTTCCCGTAAATATTACCATTTACGAGCTGGTTGTATGCACCGATCAGGGCCGCTTCGGCATGCTGGCGGGTTTTCCAGAATTCGTTTTGGGTCAACTGATCCGTAGGCGGAATGTCAAAAAACGACGTACATCCGGTCAGACCAACCGTTAAGATGGCAACTATATATTTTTTCATGGTGAGTGCCTAAGAGTTAAAAGGTGAGGTTCAGGCCGCCGGTGATGGTTTTAGGAATGGGATAGGCGATAATGGTTTCATTAGCCGCATTCCGCTCTGGATCACCCAGCGAGAAGTCAGTGAAGGTGAGGATATTCTGTCCGTTTACAAAGGCCCGAACCCGGCTTACGCCCAGCCGTTTGGTCAGTGTAGCAGGCAGTGTATAGCCTAACTGAATATTCTTAAGCCGCAGGTAAGAGGCATTCCGCAACCAGAAATCTGAAACCTGAAAATTCTGAGGATATCCATTGGCGGTGGTCAGACGTGGGTACTTTGCGTCCGGGTTTTCGGGTGTCCAAGATTCTGTTAGCCAGTCCTGAGTAACACCGGCCCCATTACGATAGGGAAAACCCAGGTTGGCATTGACGTAGTTAGTCACGCCTTCAACGCCCTGCAAAAACGCGGAGAAATCCAGACCTTTGTAATCGGCCCCAAGGGTAAAGCTGTACGTGTATTTTGGAAAGGTGTTACCGATAACTTCCCGGTCCTGATTATCGATCTTGTTATCGCCATTAAGATCGCGGTACCGAATATCGCCTGGTAGGGTGACGGTGTTTTGCCGGGGCGCACCAGTGATTTCATCTGCATTCTGAAAGTACCCCATCGCACGCAGTCCGAAGTATGAATCGATAGGATAGCCTTCGAAAATAACCCGATTACCATTGAAAATTTGCTGTCCATTGGTATTCAGCACCGTGTTAGCCACCTGTGTCAGGTTTCCTCCTACGTTATAACCTACTTTACCAATTTTATCGCGCCATGCAAGGGCTACCTCAATCCCCTTGTTTTGCACCTCGCCCACGTTTCGAACCGGCCCCGTCAGATTACCTACCTGCTGGGGGATATTCACCTGCCGGAGAATACCGGAGGTTACTTTGTTGAACCAGTCGACTTCACCCGTCAGTCGCTGATTGAAGAACCCAAATTCCAGACCAATGTCCGTCATTGTGGTCGTTTCCCAGGTTAGGTTTTGCTCCGCAATTTGCGTGATCGCCCCGCCCGTGACTACGTTGTTATTGAAGTTGTAGTTGATTCCCGAGGTAACGGTGGGAACAAAACCATATAGTTGCTGCGGCTGGCTCCCCAACTGACCCCACGAAGCCCGAAGTTTGAGGTTTGATAAGGCCTGAACACCCTTTAGAAATGCTTCTTCGGATAAACGCCATCCAGCGGAGAGGGACGGGAAAAAGCCCCAGCGCTTGTCGGCGGCAAAACGAGAAGAGCCATCGTAGCGAAAGTTAGCTTCAAACAGGTACCGGTCATTAAAGGCGTAGTTCACGCGCCCAAAGAAAGACATCAGTCTTGATTGGGATGACGTCCCCTGAACCACCGGATTGGCGCTGCCGGCATTCAGCTCGGAGATCTCGTTGGCGAAATAACCCTGATTAGCCGCGCTAAAATTACTGTTGCTGAACATTTCCAGGCTAAACCCGGCTAAAGCATCGACCGCACTGCGGCCCATCACTTTATTCCACGTAAGCGTATGAAAATTCGTCAGGCTCAAAGCGTTGTTTAACTCCTGACGCACACCTCGGGGAGGAATATTTCCCATAGGAGCAATGGCTCCGGTTTTGGGCTGCTTCAGATCAATAGATGGGTTATTAAATTTTTGCGTAGCAAAGCTGATGTTGGGGGCAACCGTTACCTTATATTTCAGATTGGCCGGCAGCTGCACTTCGGCAAACAGGTTAAACAGAGCACTGAAACTGCCATTTTTCCGGAAGCCTTCCAGCGCCAGTGCATACGGGTTCCGGTAGAAGTTATGACCCGGTACCCGCACCCATTGGTCTGCATAAGATCCATCAGCCAGCGTGGCAACCTGCATCGGTAGCCCCCGGTAAATAAGGCCCATCAACCCGCCTTCACCGTTCCCTTCATCGGAGGTAAAGGCCGTTTCACGGTAATCCCAGAAGTTCGCTATGATGTTCCCGCCAACGCGCAACCGGTTGTTGATCTCAGACGTCAGGTTGGTATTGATCGAATACCGCTTGGCTCCCGAGCCGATCAGCACACCCTGCTGATTCAGATACCCCATAGACAAGGCGAACGAAGTGCGCTCATTCCCACCCGAAAAGCGGATATTATGCTCCTGCTGGGGGGCTTTTCTGAACATAATGTCAAACCAGTTTGAGTTTGGGTAGATGTACGGGTCGGTACCCGTCTTATACTCATCGATAAGGGCCTGTGGATACTCGGCGGGGCTCCCCTGATTAGCCAGGGCCCGGTTCTTACCTTCCATATACGCTACCGCATTGGATACCACATCCGGGAATGTAGTGGCTTCCTGGTAGCCTCCATAGCCATTGTAATCTACTTTGAACCGACCCTTTTCACCTCCGCGCGTTTTCACAAGGACCACGCCATTGGCAGCCCGGTTTCCATAAATAGCCGCGGAGGCAGCGTCTTTCAGGACAGTTATACTTTCAATATCAGCCGGGTTAATATCCCGCAAGCTGTATTCTACCCCGTCGACCAGGACCAGTGGATTGGTGTTAGTCCCAAACGAACCAACCCCTCGAATACTGATGGTGGCCCCATCATTACCCGGCCGTCCCCTCGACATGTTGACGTAGACCCCGGAAAGTCCTTGTAGTGCCTGGGATGAATTAGTGATGGGCCGGTTAGCCAGAAACTTCTGGTCAATTGTTGCAACGGACCCCGTCAGGTTTGCCCGCTTTTGCACTCCATAACCAACTACGACTACCTCACTAAGGAGTTTATCATCGGGGACCAACTGAAGTTCAAGGGTTGTCCGGCTACCAAGGGCTATCTCCTGTGTGGTATAGCCTACCATCGAAAAAACCAGAATCCGCTCCCCTGACTCCGGCACATTCAGCCGAAATCTACCCTCAGCATCCGTTGAAGTCCCTCGGGTAGATCCTTTAAGTAAGACGTTTACCCCGGGCAGGCCTTCGCCGGTTTCACTCGTTACCCGTCCATTGATCAGCTGGTCCGCGGTTTGTAAGCTGGTAAGCTTTTCAGCGGGAAAAACCTGTACGCTGCTGGTTGGAGAGGCCGTCGAGAGCTGCTTCAGAATGATTTGGTTCCCAATAATGGTGTACGTAAGCTGGAGCGGTGGCAGAAGGTTATTCAGGATATAACCCAAGGTTGCGTTCTGCGCCTGATACGTGAGTTTGCGATTCGCCTGGATGATTTGAGGGCTGTAGGAAAATTTGATACGGGTCGATCGTTCTATGGAAGTCAGAACGGTTTTAACTTTCTCATTATACACCTCAATACTCAACCGACGGTCAAGCAGTTCCTGTGCACTGACGTCGGTTGCCCAGGACAAGCCGACAAACAGGCAGGAAACCAGCAGTTGAACCATCGAAAATTTCATAATCCTCAACAGTAAAGGGTTACTTTTTTTCATACTTTTAACGGTAGTTGTTCGATTGTTTGAGTTCGGGCAATACATCCCCATGCAGCCTCTGGAAGGCTGGGCCGCAATGCATTGTCAATGGGCAGGGAGTCAGCCAGTGGTTGTGCAAGAACCACTGGCTTTTTTGGGAGTGGGGTAGGGGGTTATACCTTGGTCATAGGCCGGTTGGGTTTACGGTTAGGTTTACAGATTTTTACAGCCCTTTGCAGTAAAAATGACCTGACCCTCAACTATCTCGTACGTAGCACCGATAGATTGGGCAATAATCTCCAGCTTCTGGAATAAACTTTCATCCGAGAGCGAAGCGGTCAATTCGCAGTCCTCCAGCACCTCGGCATTATAGATGATGTCGATGCCGTAGGCCGCTTTAAGCCGTTCCAAAACCTCTACTACAGGTGTTTCTTCAAAGACAAAGCTGTTCTCGACCGGGATCGTGGTCGGTAAAAGAGCCGGCTGCTCAACAATAGATTTGGTGAACTGCTCATTTCGTCGAGAGAAAATCACCTGCTGGTTAGGCTGCAGCAAGACACCATCCAGAGCTTGTCGGGGCAGTTTAACGTCCTTGCTTGTGTGGCGGTAAACACTAACCTGTCCATGCTGAACCTGCACGACCAGGTTATCCGCGTTTTCTAACGCTTTCACCACAAAACGGGTACCCAACACCTTCGTCACAATCTTACCCGCAAACACGTAGAAGGGCTTTTTAGGATTTCTGGTTACCTCGAAGGTGGCTTCGCCTGACAAATAAATCGAGCGATCATCCTGGCCAAGATTGGGTGCATAACTTATTCGGCTTTGGGGCTTTAGCCAGACCTGGGAGCCATCTGGCAGGGTGATTTCTCTGATCTGATTCGATAGATTCACCTGTTCAGTTTTCGCTTGGGGCAACTGGGCAACCTGCTCCCGGTACGAATAGCCGGTATCTGTAGGGTAACGGTTTAGCCAGAGGCCTGCCCCGAGTGCCAATGCGACACTGGCTGCGGCAGCAGTTCGGAACCAGGACTTTTGCCAAATTGGAACTACCTGGGTAACGCCTTCTTCCACATATCCGGCCTGTCTGTTTGTTGCTCTGATGCGCGCGAGTAAGTACGCTTCAGCTTCTTCTGAAAGGTAGGTACGAGCATAGGAGGTTAATCCCAGGCGCACCGCTTCCAGTAGCTGAACCGCCTGTTGCCAATCTTCTCTCTTGTGCGGGTGCGCCTGCAACCATTCCTCCCAGCCTTGCGTGGATTGTGCAGTTGGCTCCAACTGATGCTTCAGAAAAGCGTCATCACAAACAAAGTCAGTGGGAGAATAATGTTGGTAGGTGGAGCGCACAGAAACAGTTGTTTTTGTCAGTAGATGACAAAGTGACTGTTTTCATACTCGGACAAATGCGAATAAATTTAGAAAAAGTAAAATAAATGCCAGTAGCCATTTTCGGAGCTTTTCGACGGCCCGGAAGACCAGATTCTGGGCCGACTGCCGGTTTATATCTAGGACCTGGGCAATCTCGTGGTAATCCATTTCTTCGACAAACCGTAGGCGAACAGCCTCCTGCTGGCGGGGTGGTAGCTGGCTAATCAGCTTTTGGACCAGTTCCTGGCGGTTTGTCGTCTCCTGCTGCTCGGAGAGAAGCTCCTCTGAAGACGGTTCCGCCCAGAGTTCATCGAATTCTACCTGAGACAGCGGCTGATAAGGGCGTTCTTTTCGCTGCATCAGGTGAATCATGCGTGTTTTCAGGGCTTTCAGTAAATAGAAGCGAACGTTTTCAGGTTGCCCAAGGCGGTTTCGCTTTATCCAGAGTTCAGCAAATACATCATGAATACAGTCCAGAACAAAAGCTTCGGAAATGGGCGTCAGGCTCATACCATAGCGGTACATTGGCCGGATATGAGTCCGGTAAAGACTCGTGTAGGCCTCTTCGTCTCCCTGCTGGAAAGCCTGCCAAACCTGAATATCGTCTGTATGTATCGACACGGCTAAAGATTACATGGAAAGTGACAAATAAGCCAATACAGCATGGTAGCCTGCATTCTACAAATTAAAAATGAAACCATCAGGCTTTAACTACTTCTCTCGGATTCTAGCCATTTGTCATCCGGGAAAGGCAGTTATTAACTCATTACCGGGGCGGACGATTTACGGGCTCAGCTTCAGGCGTTTGAAAAGACAACCACGCCAAAGTTTAACGCTTAGCGTATCTCTGGTTTGTTTGGGACGCAGTACCATTGGCAAATGATCGCATTGAGTATAAGGGCACCAAATGTATCAAACGCGTGTTATATTGCAATCAAATGAGACTGATTTAGTCACTAATTACCCCTATGGCAACCCAACCCGCAATACATACACAAAATCTGGTGAAGCTCAGTCCGCTTCAGTTGATCGACCGAGCCCGACAGGGACTAGTTGGGACCGAGCCGGGCCGGGTGGCCGGGTTGTTGCAGATTACCGACAAAGAAATGGCCCGCCTACTGAATCAGTCGGTGGCCACCTTTCACCGGCAGACCAAACTTCAGCGATTAGACCCCGCTACTTCCGAGCGACTACTGTTGCTCACCCGCTTAGCCCTATACGGTGCTACGGTGTTTCAGGATCAGGGTAAGTTTACCCGCTGGTTGCGCCGACCCCTGCGCCTGCTGGCCGACCGTTCTCCGCTGGACCTACTAGACAGCACCACCGGGATCCAACTGGTGGAGGATATTTTAGGACGTATTGAATACGGCGTGTTTAGCTAATGGCTGAAGATCCAATCCTGCTTTACCGGATTCAGACCGATGCGCATCGGGACACGATTCTGGATGGTATTGGTGCCCGTATGCGGGGTGGGCGCTGGAATGCGAAAGGTCGCCCGATGGTTTATACGGCCACCACACCTGAACTATGCTTCCTTGAATACATGGTTCATCTGGAAGGTACCCCACTGGCCGACCTGCCTCCACTCATCCTTTGTGAGATTGCAGTGCCGGCAAAGTGCATTACGTATTTAGACGTGCATCAGCTACCGAATGGTTGGGACTCCCCCTATGCTACCCCGGATGGGCTACCCCAATTTGCCGATGAACAGTTTAGACGACATAACACGTTAGCGCTGGCGATACCCTCCGCCGTAGTACCACTTTCCCCATCCCGAAACGTACTGGTGGATCCTCTTCACCCGTTACGAGCTGCCTGTCAGGTAGTCCGTATTATTCCTTACCCCATTGATCCCCGGCTACCAACAGCCTGAAGTTATTCATCTAAGGTACTTGGCATAATCAACCCGTCGAGCCTTCTTCACTGTGTCGAAGTTGGTGGAAGGCATAGTGGCACATGGGTATGGTGTAAGAATGGGTTGCGATACCACTTCAGATCATTTTGAAACAATAATAGTTTGTTCATACGATCACTCTGACTTGAGTATATTTCTTAAACCCCTGCTATCAGCATAGAACTGTGCTCCAGGGCAGATACTAATTATCTATACAAAGCATACTCTAAGTATGTGCCTCTCGCCCATTTATACTCTCGGTACATCCTAAAACGAGTTCATTCATTCTACGAGATCGTGTTTTGTCAAAACACTCAAAACCTATCAATAATTGACAGCAAAAATCAATAATTAAACTATCTGCATTTCTAAGGGGCACGATAAGGGCCTTATCTGAATTGGCATACTATTGGCAAATCTATGCGTACTATTCGCCTGAAAAACAGGATTCAGTGATTTATTGCTACTCATTTCTTGCCAGCATTATCCTTGCTGGCCTGTACGCATGAAAAAAAATAGGGTTCGCTAAATACAGTATTTTAAGAAGGGGTAGGGGAAGTTAGACCATAACCCTTGCCAGGATGCGACTAGTAAAGTACATCTACCACCACCGACCCCATATAATCCAATGCTTAAGCATAGGTGCTGGTTTGTAGATTCTCAAACTCCATATCCCGACAAGCCAATTCACACTAAACAAACTCGTAAAACTTCATGGACTTCTTTTTCACTGACTATTATCGCCGAACCATACTGGGTTATTCAAACGGATTAAAATTAGTCCTCGGGATGTATTTGAAAGCGGAGAAACCCGAAAGTATCGGTTAAGACGGGTCCGTCATTTTTTTGGCTTGTTATCAGGAATCATTAATCGGCAAGGGAAAAGCCCAAAAGGGGCTGATGAGACACATTTAGTCTTTCTTTCGTCTATCCGCCAGATCGCCTATTTACTGAGTAGCGTGAAAGCAGATGAAGACGGCTGGTTCAAGGCAACGTCAATAACATCCAATGCGTCAGTATCATCACTCAACTTATACGATCTAACCTATCAGGACGAACAAAGCGGGCAAACAATATCGGCATACGTTATTCTGTACGATGCCGGGTTTGGGCAAGACCTTCAACAGCATCCAGAGTTAGAGAAAGCCTACAACCAACTTTTCTGGGGTAATAAGCCGGTTATTGTCCTGACAACCTATCCCTCGGCCGGCAATGGCGTTAATCTTCAGTACTACGGGGAAAGAAGCGACTTTGAAAATCATCGGTCTGCGGGCAAGCGGGATTTTCGGTATCTCCACCTATTGGATAGCCCTTATTTCTACTTCAATGGCATAAACAGGGAAGCAACAACAGCTGAGAACCTGGCGGCAATCAAACGGGACGTCTACAGCCTGATGAAATTACTGCACGCCAAGCAACTTTCAGAAGCGCACGCCATTAGTCAGCTTAGTAATATTCGGAAGATCGATCGCTTCAACAGGCAATATGTAGCTATGCCCGATGGAGTGTTGAACCAGTTAAGCGTATTCATTCAGGCTATAGGACGTATCGAGCGCGTTTGGCAACCTACTCCTCAACAAACCCTTTTCGTTGACCGGAGTGTCTATCAAGCGTTCGAGCAGTTTTGTACAGCTGAGGAATTCAAATCAGAACGGAACAACTTTCTTCGGTATGCGTCGGCCAGCATGCATCAGGTTATCAACCTCCTTTCGGGGTATGCCCACAAACACCGTACTCACATTGAGGACGAGCTACATGATATTCGCCGGGCGAACCTCCAGGCGAAAGCGGCCATACATCAACTCGTCGTCGAAATTCAACAGTTTCGTCAGCATGGTAAACCCGCTGACATTCGAAATCGGTGGCAACGGCTGCGCGAGGATGTCTTAAGACACACCATGCAAGCCCATTCGATTGAGGAAATTAAGGGGACCTTTCAAACGGACTATATTCTGGATGGGACTCTTTACATTAACAAACATCAGCAGATAGCGCCACCTTCCACCCATACCGCTGAATTTGAACCATGGAATCTGAACAGTGTTTACTACCCGCTCACGCGGCAAAAGAACTCTGCTTTAACAAATTATTTGCGGGTTCGGGGGTATGAGCTTGGTTTTCTGAACTCTGGGCCTTTTTTCCTCCCTTACGTCTATCAAGCTATCCTAATGGGGGCGATAGGCGAGGAGGCAACGCAGGCTATTCTAAGCATGAAAGGGATACTGGCCACTGCCGAAGTCATTCCTGATCGTCTTTTTGAAGTAGTTGACTTGCAGGTTGTCGACCGACCTATATACATTGATTGTAAAAATTTCGGTACCCGTACTATCACGCAGTTTGCCCTACCTCCCGATGATCCTTTGTATCATCCCGCCCTTAATGATACCCACTTTAAAGGCAAAATGATCCACAAGTGGCACCAGATAGACCATTACCAACAGACCGAACCATCTGGAAAACGTGTCCTTCAAAGCCCAGAACCAATTCGGTTAATTGTTATCAATCTGGTTAGTGATGACGATGGGGCTCTTCGCTATTATGATACTCAGTTTGAACCGGTTGGTTCGTGGGAAGATGCCCGTATCGTTGTATTGACAGGTGCACTAAAAACCAATCCATCCACGGCAATCGATTTGCTTACTCCAGCATTTCATGCATTGGCAGCACACTTAACCCTCTGAACTGTATCACCCTCCACAAGCTATGTCTATTCATGTAACACCTCCTCCAGCAAAGCGGGCCTTTCCAACCGAAAAGATTCTCACGAATCAACTTTACATTGAGTTTCCACCCGAATGGTCAACGCTATCCAAGCGCTATACGATCTACCGCTATCAGCTTACGGAAGCCCAAAATAACCACCGGCGCTTCGCTGACCGAAACTTCTTTGCCCGATTTACCAATGCCTACAAGAACCAGTTCGATCGCCCTTTCTACTTTTATACCTACGACGCCCCTTATGCGTCTTTATATTCACTGATACCTAATGACCAAAAGCCTGAACCCTGGTTTTACCCATTCGGCAGTACGCCCCAAACCCAGCCTGAAGAAATTGCGTACCAAACATTGGCACCTGACGAGGTAAGGCCCCACGTTTTGCTCAAGTTAATGATGGCGCTTTGTTTTTATGAAGCAAGCCCAAACGAACAGGATCGGAGGGTATGTCAAAATAAGTTCTATCTCCGTATAAAGGGGAAACACAAAGCAAATTGGCAGACAGTTGTTGAGTTCAAGCCATCCGTTTCCAATGCGGGTTCCGGTTTCCAACTCACCCTAAGCGTCGAAACGCAGCGGTTTAGCCGCGTTCGTACCGCCGAGGGCAAGGCAAGTGAATCAATGGCATGGGGAAGTACGTCTACTTTCTATGAACTCTTTGAGAGTCGTGGTCACACCTACCTTCGGCAGCTACGGCCCAGTCAGCTTGCTTCCTTTTCGGGTGACTTGTATCAGCAAGCCCCGATCAAAGGGCGTAAAGCGAAATCCGACTGGCATAATGATGGAGCAAATTATAAAGAGAGTCGCTCCTTCGCTGTACGGCATGTACAGGAACGGTTTCGAGCGTTTCTGACATCCTACGGATTTAACGTTTCTCTCGGAGAAGAATCACTATGCCGACAACCTACGCAGAACAGCCCACTACCGGTACAACGTCTTGGGCAGATTCAGGTACTTGATAACCGGCTTAACCGGTCAGGGGTAAGCACAGATGTTTATCTCAACTGGTTAAACGACTATCCATTTCATACCAGTGATGGGTTGATTCCCCTACAGTTCAGGTTAGTCTCTTTAGCAAGTTTGAATGAAAACCAACCCTTACTCGTATTGCAGGACGTTGACCCTACCGCGTTTGGGCTCGACGAAAACGACAAGCCCCGCCTATTAACCGAAAAAGGCGTTCAGGATCCCTACCAAATTCTTTACAAACAGTACCCACACGTTGTCAAACAGTCCCTAAACGTTAACCCAAACCGGGGAGAAGATTTCGCAATTGCAAAGGATTACTTAACCTACTCCTTCATGGCACCCTCCATACAGCCTATGAGCGAGGGGTTTGGTGAGGGTGAGCTCGACGAGCAACAGGCTACCCGGCATAGAGCCAATCTGGAACGAAATCTGGAGGTTTGCCTCAGCGAATTGTGGTTAAAATGGGTGATTACGGGTAAAGTCTCCTGTCTTTCCTCAATGCCTTGTCTACCATACATGAGCCAACTTGTCAATGCATGGGGCTTCATTTCAAACAATGTGTTGCTATTTTTTGAGGATGGACAAATCCGGTTTTCAGATCTTGAAACACCGGCTGGTAAAAGGGTACTGCAGGAACGATTCATTCCATGGAGTACCATTAGAAATACCTTTCTCACCAGAATCGGTAAAGATGAGAAGAGGGCGGATGTCGCCCTTATCAACGCTCATTTCATCCTGGTAGACCAGCAGGTGCTTGAGTTAGAAAAAACAGAGGTTATCGCCATGCCAAACTGGCCCAGGATCCTGGACATAAAAGCGCAGGATCCTGGTAAATCGGCGCGAAGTCGCGAAGCTATTGGAGTATATGCCGGAGGCATATGGTACTCAGAAAGTCCCTATCAATATGTTGTCAGTAGTATGACTTCCAGTGCCGGCCGGGAAGAACGTGGACATCATTTCTACCGGATACATGTGTACAATGAGGACTTACCTGTCCCTATGGCCACTTTACTCTCCTTGCTGGCAGTCTCATTTGTACGGAAGAACCAATTTACTGTCTGGCCTTATCCTTTCGATCTGATCCGACTACATCGTGAGGTATCTTAGTCGATCGCACCCGACTGTAACAAAAAAGGGGAGGAGCACCCAAGCCCCCCCCTTTTGTAATAGATTACGACACAAGCTCCTCAGCCTCCCTGATAAACTTTGCGGTAATCGTTTTCAGTTTGTTGTGGTTTATATTTGCCTGATGCGGATCAGAGTTTTCTATCGTGAATAAATCCGGATCTTCAGCAAACAACCAGGATATGTTTAGATTATACTTCATTCTATAGAAGAAAAGTAAGTTAAGGAGCATCGTTAAACTGATGCTTAGCTTGTTTTCGCTTCTAAAAATTACGTTCTGGGATATGTTCAGCTCCTGAGCAATCTCATACTGGCTTTTATTCAGCATGGTCCTGAAATGGAGCAATCTGGCGCTGAGAATATCTTTAATGGTTTCTGAATTTGACAGTTTTGAAAGGTGTTTGATACCTTTTAAAACTGGTTTAGAATCAGTCTCCCCTTGAGGGAAATAATCAGCCAAAGACTCAAAGGCCTTGTTCTTTTTGTTTTGCATAGATTTCATTTGTTTACTGAGCTTTTGATGAATTCCTATCAAATATAAGGTCATTACCTTACAATTCCAAAAAATCAACGATGATAATCTTTGAAAATCCCAATGAACGACTCGCCCATTTTATAGAGCATCTTCAAATGACTGTGACTCGTTTTGAAAAGGAAACGGGTACTAGCATAAGCTCAATAGCTAGATTTATAAAAGGGAATGATCTTGGCATTAAAACGTTGGTACGCATTTCAAATCGATTCCCCCAACTGAATATCGATTGGCTTATTACAGGTAGAGGAGAAATGCTTGTCGCTCCTGATTCTCTTTCCGAAACAGAGTTGGCCGAACATATTAGCCAACTAAAAAGAATTGTAGGGTATCTGGAAGATACGTTTATCAGAAATCCATCGATGTGAAAGGCAATAACACATGATAGGCATATGGGTTAAAATAGTTGGCCCACCCCGTGGCAAGATATGTATTCGGGAGTGGGCCAAAAGCTAACAACTGAATGAGGCTATAATAGTAGCTATACAGTAACAAGTCTTTCTTAAAACTCACAGTTTAGGCTTCGGTCTGCGACTGACTCCACCCCCTACCCCTTTATTCCGTTTTTTCCGGGGTTCGGGGGTAAAGGCAGCATCAAACGCTGCGCTTAAGTGGTTGGTATTGTCTGTACCTATTGGCTGTCCCATAAGGCTCTCGATGTAGTCATCCGTTTGCGTTTCGGCTACGTCCTTGCTTGATTCAATCCGTAGTGGCCCTTCGGTTTGTGATAAGGCTTGCAAGAGCGTATTAGGATCGCTTCGATAGGGGCGTAGATCTTCCGCCTTACCCGTAATGTAGTTCACCTGTTTGGTAATAGTCCCCGGATGGTTGCGGTCGATGGCCACAGCCAGGTTTACCATGGCACGGCCCCGTTCTGACTGTAGGGCGGCTACCTGCTGCTCGTAGTAGCGTGGGGTCGGAGCGATACCGGCCAGTAGGGGTTTGAGGGTTTCGGGCAGAGCTACGTAGCTTTCCGGTGGGGAAAGGAAGTGGCCGATTCGGTTGCCGCCGGGCGTTGCCTGAATGACAAGCCCTCGACTGTAGAGGGTCTTCAGCGTTGCTGTAAGGTCATGCTTCACGGGATGCAGGGCCAGGACGTGTTCTACGGACTGCGTGTTAAGCATCGCTGCCTGTTTGGTAAAGGCGGATGGTCCTAGAGTGTGTGGACAATCAGAGCAACAAAATCATACTTGAAGCCAGATGAACCATCGCCAAGAAGCTGCTGGCTGTTTTTTCGTAGCGAGTTGCTACCCGGCGATACTGTTTCAAGCGGTTAAAA
>NZ_WELI01000021.1 GCF_009184635.1 Rudanella paleaurantiibacter | reverse complement strand
ATGAATGGTTGGTCGAATACAACACGGAACGCCCTCACCAGGCCTTGAGGTTCATGACACCTGTCGAGTACCGACAGGCGGCTTAAACTCCAGTGCAAACTGGCTCACGAAAGGGGGCAAAGACAAAGTCAATCCAAACCTGCAAGGTCTCAAAGACCTTACAGGTTTAAAACCTCGCTAAGTCGATTTAATGAAACCTTGCAAAACCCCAGCAGTTGAGTAGAGAACCGGCGCACTGACTAAACGGGCCGGTTCAAATCAAACCTCAACTGTTATGGAAATACAAACCACCGAAATGGTTACCCGAAAGGCTACGCCTTACGATGTGACCTACGACGTGTTTGGCATTAAAACACTGTTTGTAAACGTATTTTTCATTGGCGAACCCGGCCCCGGCAACCCCTGGGTACTGGTGGATGCCGGCCTACCCGGCTATGCCGACACCATCCGGCAGGAAGCCGAAAAACTCTATGGTCCTAATCCCAACGGTGGCCCCTGCAAACCGCAAGCCATTGTCCTAACTCACGGCCACGGCGACCACGTGGGCTCGCTGAAAACACTGCTGAAAGAATGGGGTGATGTGCCGGTGTACACGCACCGGCTCGAGATGCCTTTCCTGACCGGCAAGTCGAGCTACCCACCACCCGACCCGGCCATCGGGGGCGGGGGTATGGCGTACCTCTCCTGGGTGTTTCCACTCGGCCCCATCGACATTAGCCAGCAGGTACGTACCATTACCGACGATGGCCATATCGACGACCTGCCCGGTTGGCGGGCCATCCATACTCCCGGTCACGCTCCGGGGCATATTTCGCTGTTCCGCGATAGCGACCGCACCCTGATTGCAGGCGATGCCTTTATCACTACCAACCAGAATGCCCTGACGGCTGTAGCCACGCAAGCCCTGGAAGTGCAGGGGCCACCGGCTTACTTCACTATCAATTGGGACGACGCCCGGCAATCAGTGAAAAAGCTGGCCGATCTGGTCCCGCTGACGGCAGGCACAGGGCACGGCATTTCCATCCGGGGCCTCGACCTTACGCTGGAACTGAGCCGCTTAGTTGACCATTTTGACCAGCGCTCCATACCCTCACGGGGGCGGTACGTGAAGGAGCCCGCCATTACCGACGAAAACGGGATTGTGTCGATGCCCACGCCCACCTCGTACCACGTAGCGCGGGGCATGGCGCTGGGTGCCGTAATTGCGGCAGGGCTGTATTTTATATTGCGGAGACGGTAACGATTAGGAGAGAAAAGCGGCAAGGGGGCGTAACAACTCAGATGAGTCTTGTTACGCCCCCTTGCCGCTTCGTACGCAAAAAAGCAATTCAATTTGAGCGTCTTAGAAGCATCTACGCTACAACCGTTCTTCGAACAGTTTCAGAATTCGCTTGTACTCATCCATCCAACTGGTGGGCTCCACAAAACCGTGGTCTTCCATCGGGTACGAAGCCAATTCCCAGTTTTCTTTCTTCAGCTCAATGAGCCGCTGGGCTAACCGGACGGCATCCTGATAGTGCACATTCACATCGACCATGCCGTGGCAGATGAGCAAATGCCCCTTGAGGCCATCCGCAAAGTAAATCGGCGACGACCGGCGGTACGCCAACGAGTCGGTCTGGGGCTCGTTGAGAATATTAGCTGTGTAACCGTGGTTGTAGGCCGCCCAATCGGTCACGGGACGCAGGGCCGCGCCAGCCGCAAACGTGCCGGGCGTGGTAAACATGGCCATCAAGGTGATAAAACCACCGTACGACCCACCGTAAATACCAATCCGGTTGGCCTCAACACCGTGGTTCTTAACAAGCCAGGCAGCCGCATCGACGTGGTCGGTCAGGTCTTTGCCACCCATGTGCCGGTAAATGCCCGTGCGCCAGTCGCGGCCGTAGCCTGCACTCGCCCGGTAGTCAATGTCGAGTACCGTGTACCCCTTATCGACCAGGAGGTTATGAAACATATACTCCCGGAAGTACTGGCTCCACCACTTGTGCGCATTTTGTAGGTACCCGGCCCCGTGCACAAAAACCACGGCCTTCCCATTGGCTTTTACATCGCCCGATGGTTTGTAGAGCCGGGCATAGATAGCCTGCCCATCGCGGGCCGGAATAGTCACAACCTGCGGGTCGCGCCAGGGGTACGCCTTAAACTCGGCCGTGGGCGAATCGGTCAGTTGAACCGGCGCACCGCTCACCGAAGCCTCTACCGGTTTCGCTTTCGCATTTTTCTTGTTGCTCGCTGCCACTACCGACTGTTGAGGTTGAAAATACAGTTCCCAGGGGCGGTTGGTGTACGAATGCCGAATGACCATATTGCGCTCATCGGGCGAGAGGGTCACATCGTTGGCTCCGGTCATGGTGGTCAGTTTCTCGCGCGGGCCGCCGGTTACAGCCATCCGGTACAGGTGTTGCTCACCGGGGTGTACCTCATTGGTGGTCAGGAAGAAAAACTTTTTATCTTTCGACAGGCTCACCTGCTGTACCTCAAACCGACCCGAAGTCAACTGCTTACGCTCACCCGTGGTCAGGTTTACCGTGTACAGATGCGAATAGCCATCGGCCTCCGACTGGAAATAAATCGTTTGCCCATCAGCCAGAAAACCGAGCGTACCCGGATTCGGGCCAAACCCAATGTTGGGGCCACCCACCCAGGCATCGTCGTGTTGGCGGTCAATCAGCTTGAGCGTACGCGTAGCCGGGTCGAGCTGCATAATCCAGCGGTCTTTGTTGTCCTGCGCCCGCAACACCAGCACGGCATACCGGTTGGTGGCCTGTGGCGACCACAGTACGTTTGAGATCGTCACCGAGCGCAGGGCTGCCCGTTTGCTCGTGTCCGGCTTAGCTGCCGTGGCCGCCCCACCCGTGAAGTTGATGCGGTCAGTAATGCCGGGCACCGACCGCAGCGAAACCGCCTGTACCGTGTCGCGGTCAACGTCGTACACAAACAACTCGTACGACGCCAGCGGAGCCCCCACTTTCGTACGGGCGGGCAGGTCTTCGGTAAAACCCGACTCGGTTACGTAGCTGGGTACCACGGTACTTTTGGCGCCCGCAGCCGCTTTGGCGAGTGTGAATGTCACAAACTTACCATCGGGGCTCAGTTGCGGACTCATGAGTGTCCGGCCTTCAGTGTAAAACTGTTTGGGCCGCTTGGGCGTATCGGCCTTGTCGATTTTCTCGGCCTCGTCGCGCTTTTCTTTCCGCTCACGCAACACATCAAACAGACCCAGTTGCTCTTTTTTCAACAACGCTTCCTGCGTGTTGGGCTTGGCTTCCGCGCGTTTGGTGCCGGGGTCAAAATAGGTAATCTGCGTCAGCTCGCCGTTGCTCAGAGCCATCCGAAACAGGTTGCCCCCACGCGCAAACACCACCGAACGCTCATCGCCCGAAAACTGCGGGTTCGCTTCCCGCTCTACGGTATTGGTCAGCTGCCGGGTCTGGTAGGTTCGGCAATCAACCAGAAACAGGTCGCCATTTTTGTCGTACAGTTTCTGGCTCCGGTCGCGGTTATAAACACCGGGTCCCGAGGGCAGGCTCCGGCGCTCGGCGGGGCTTACCTTCTGCGGCTTGCGGTCGCCCGCGAGCACCACCTTGTAAAGCGAATCGCCTTTGGCTTTTTCGGGGTTCCAGTTGAAATAGACCGTTTTGCCATCTTCGGCCCAGAAAACACCCGAGGGCGCAGTACCAACCCAATTTTTGGGGTCCTGCATGATTTTCTCGACGGTCAGACGGGACGATGAAGCGGCCGGTTGCGGTTGGGCAAATGCCGGGAATGCTATTACCGCAATGGCTAAGTAGTACAGACGGAGCATTGTTGTTATGAAGAAGCTATAAAAGGCCCAAATTAGGAAGAAAACCCCGAATCTGATGTCCATTCGGGGGTAAGACAAGTTCAGTACGGCGGGGGTTCTCGAAAATTTTCTGACCGCCCGGCGGCCCGGAGGATTACAGGATAAACAGAACAGGATTTTCCTGAGCCTGAATCCATCCTGTTTGTCCTGCCATCCTCCGGGCCGCCCGGCGGTCAGAGAAAGAAACTTGTCTTACACCCCATTCGGGCAAGGTCACCCAAAAGCGCGACAATCGTATTATCTTGGTGCCCAAAACAGCTACGCAATGCTTTACGTTGTACACGCCTACGATGGCACCGACGAACAGGCGCTCGACCGCCGGATGGCCGTCCGCCCGAACCATTTTGACGGAGTCCGTAAACTGAAAGAGATGGGTCATTACGTCGTGGGTGGAGCCCTGCTCAGCCCCGAGGGTCAAATGATTGGCTCTATGATGCTCCTCGATTTCGAGACCGAAGCCCAGCTTCAGGACTGGCTATCGTGGGAGCCTTACGTACAGGGCAAGGTTTGGGAGAAAATTGACATCAAGCCCTTCCGACAGGCTCAACTCTGAAACGACCGGCTGCCCCCCCTAACCCCCTCCTGAAAAGCAGGAGGGGTAACTTAACAGACACCCATCTGTCGTTTACCTGTACGCTTGAGTTGGTCAATATTAACCTTTCGTCTTTCCCTCCTCCAACTAAGGCGGGGGTAATCCCTACGTAACCTGACTACTTCCTTGAAACATCTTTCCTTTTTTCTGTGCCTGGCCCTGCTGACGGCCTGCCAATCGAAACCCGACAATACCGGGGAGACCACCGATTCAACGTCTGTAATCGACGACGATACCCTTGCCACTACCCTCTCTACCGAAGGGCCGCAGGCATCGCCCGACAACTTTGTGCTTATTCCGGGCGAACAGGCGGGCGTTGTCCGGGCCAATACTTCCGAGAGCCAACTCATCCAGATTCTGGGGGCCGAGAACGTCACCAAAGGTGATACCGTTTGGGGAGCCGAGGGTGATTTTTACATCGGAACGACGCTTTTTAAAGGTACCCCCGACCAAGCCCAGATTATCTGGAAAGATGAGCAGCACACCCGCCCCGAAATGGTCCTGATTGAAGCCGCTGCCGCCGAGGTCGATAAGGCGGTGCCGGCTGCCAGCGCCAGCCGATGGGCTACCCCCGAGGGGCTACGCATTGGCAGTACCCTAAAAGAAGTAGAGAAACTGAACGGGAAAGCGTTTAGTCTGTACGGATTCGACTGGGACTACGGCGGCAACGTGTCGAGCTGGCAAACCGGAAAGCTACAGGACCCGGATGGTAAGGTGTACCTAAATGTGCAATTTGCAACCGGGGCCCTTTCGCCTGCGCAGGAACAAAGCTACCAAACCGTGTCGGGCGATGGTGAGTTTTCGTCGGCCAACCCGGTTATGCAGGGGCTAAACCCCACCGTGCAGCACATAAGCCTCTCGTTCCGGTAAATGCGCCCACGCAAATTCAGGTCATTTTTACATTTTGCATGATACAAGCAGCCATATTTGATATGGATGGCCTTCTAGTGGACTCAGAACCCCACTGGCGCGCCGTCGAAATTGACATTTTTGCCACAGTCGGCCTTCACCTGACCGAAGACGAATGCAAACGTACCACCGGCTTGCCCACCGATGCCGTAGCCGAGTACTGGTTTGAGCGTCGGCCCTGGGATGAGACTATCCGCACGCGGGCCGAAATCGGTGAGGCTATCCTCGAAGGGGCCCACCGTCAGATTGGCCTCCGGGCCGAACCTATGCCGGGTGCCGTCGAGATTCTTCGTTTCTTCCACGACCGGGGCATTCCAACGGCCATTGCGTCGGCCTCCCCCATGAACCTGATCGAGGTTGTTATCGACCGGTTGGGCATTCGGTCGCTACTGAAAACCTGGCATTCGGCCACGCTCGAAGCTCGCAACAAGCCCGCACCCGACGTGTACCTCGGTGCAGCCCGCAAACTGGGCGTAACGCCAACGCATTGCCTCGCTTTCGAGGACTCGGGCAACGGGTTAAAATCAGCGCACGGGGCCAATATGATTACCGTGGCGGTCCCCGCTCTTTTTGAGGCCGAAGACCCTAAATTTGCGATTGCCAATCTGATTATTCCGTCGTTACTGGCTTTCGACGAGCCTGCTTTTCAATCGCTGGAAGCCGCCATTCCCTAAAACCCTTTTCTACCGAACCGAATGCGTCTTTACCAACTCGATGCCTTTACCGACCGGCTTTTTGCCGGAAATCCAGCCGCGGTATGCCCACTCACCGAGTGGCTGCCCGACGAGACTATGCAGCAGATTGCGGCCGAAAACAATCTGGCCGAAACGGCTTTTTACACCCACAACCCCGCTACGGGCCGCTACCACATTCGCTGGTTTACGCCCACCGTCGAGGTCGACCTGTGCGGCCATGCTACGCTGGCAACCGCCCACGTTATTTTCTCGCTGGAGCCTTTTGCGGGCAATACCGACAAAATTTATCTGGATTCGCGCAGTGGCGAACTGAACGTATGCCGTCAGGGCGACTGGCTCGTGCTCGACTTCCCCGCCGATACCATTCAGCGGGCCAATGTGCAGCCCCCAGCCCTGCTGAGCGGTCTCGAACAACGGCCGCTCGAGATTTACAAAGGCAAGTCAGATTACCTGCTGGTGTACGGCTCGCAGGCCGAAATCGAGAGCCTCAACCCCAATTTCCGCGAACTGGCCTCAGTACCGGCACGGGGCGTCATTGTTACGGCTCCGGGCGACGGTTCGCCCGGCGAATCAGGGGTGGATTTTGTGTCGCGGTTCTTTGCACCGCAATCGGGCGTCGATGAGGACCCCGTCACGGGCTCGGCTCACACGACCCTTATTCCGTATTGGGCCGAACGGCTCGGCAAAACCGAGCTTACCGCCCGCCAAATTTCGCGCCGGGGCGGCTACCTCCGTTGCAAACACAACGGCGAACGGGTCGATATTGCCGGACAGGTGAAGCTGTACATGACCGCCGATATTCACGTTGGGTAATGACCACGCAGCGATGTCATCTCTCCAAACGAGATGACATCGTTGCGTGACAAAAAGTAAAATCAGTTTCGAAATCCATCCCTGATTTTCGGCATCAAGTACAGGATTGGTATCAGCATCATTAGACCCAATACAAGTGCCCTCGCAACGACTGGTATCTCCAACAAGGCTTGTACATGGGTAAAAACATAGGCTACCAATGCCAAATCTACCCAAAGCAGCACCCTAAGCAGTTTCGTAAACGATTTCATTATTCTTCTCGCGTTTACAGTGAGTGTCATGGACAGTTGCAGCCAGCAGTGTCTAAAACATAATTCGCTTTGAGAGATGACATCTGAATAACTCAGCGAATCCCCTTTCGGATACCAGTCGCAATGGCCCGCGCCATACGTTTGCGGAAGCGCGGGTCAACAATGAGTTGCTCATCCGCCGGATTACTCAAAAATGGGCCCTCCACCAGCACATTCGGGTACTCGGTGGGCGTATTGAAAAAGAAGTTAAAGTGCCCCACGTTGCCAAACTCGGGCATTTTCTCACCTGAAACGCCGGTTTTTACCCGTAACAATTCCCGCAGCATCACCTGACTCAGCGACCGGAACCCCAGGTGCTTATAGTACGTACTCATGCCCCGTACCGCCCGGCTACCCGACGCATTGAAGTGAATACTCACCAACAGGTCGGGCATGAGTTGCCGCATAGCCCGGAGCCGGGCCGTAGGACCAATGTTGGTATCAGCGTCGCGGGTCATGATTACCCGCGCTCCTTTGCGGGTGAGCAGGTCGCGTACCTGCCGGGCCACGTCGAGGGTCAGGTCTTTTTCGAGCACGCCTGTTTCCAGCCCCCGCGCCCCGGTATTGCTACCACCGTGTCCGGCATCAACAGCAACCGTCAGACCGCGCAACCGGGGCTTCGCAGGCCCCCGCCGAACCCGCATGGTCAGGGTATTTTTGGCATAAACCAGGCTGTACCCCCAACTGCGTGGCTTTTTCAGGGTCACATGCACGCGCAGAATCTCGTCGGCAACCTGCTCAAACCACACATCCCGAATCACCCCGGCCGATTCACGTTGGGTTATCCAGTTGGTGTTGCTGGTCACGCCAAACAGGTCAACAATAAGGTGCCCATCGGCCAGAAGCTGCCCCCGGTACGGCAGCCGCGCCGGTAGCCGAATCGCCAATATATCGTTGCCGGGCAACGCTTTGCCGGGCAAGATGGCATCGCCCGAAACGGTCCAGTTACCCGTTAGGCCACCGGTTGGGTAGCGGGCTGTGGTATCGATACGAACCTGCTCGACCGGCACAAACCCCGACAGCGACGGGGCCAACCGAACCCGCCAGAACCGACCCGATGAGTCGAGCCCGGTTAGGTTGAGTACCACGGCCGAATCGAGGGTTTCCATCCGCGCCCCGCCCAGCCGGTCGGTGCCGAGGCCGTAGTAAAGTGGCGTCAATTCGGAGCGGGTAAAGCCGGTCAGCAGGGTGTCGCGTACGGCGGGGGTTTGCGCCCAAAGAAAGGCCGGCAATAGACTCAGGCACAAGCCCGTAATCAATGTTTTCATGAAGTAAATCTCACTGCTGGCCATTAGATGTTAGACATTAGACGTTAGACCTCCATCTATAAAAGTAGTAAGTCTAATGTCCAGTGTCTGAAGTCCGAATGTCCAGTGCTGAAAAAGTAAATAAAGCGTTTAGCGATGGCCCAACCGGGCGTCGATGGCGTATGAACCGGCCCCGTTGAAAGCTAAAAACAAGTTGACAACCAGCAGATTGGCCGATGGGTAAGAGTTCTGATACGTGTCGGCCGTGAACACGTGGGCCAGCAGGAGCGCCACCAAAAAGTTAAACGCCAGTACCAGAGCCACCGGGCGGGTCCAAAGGCCGAGCATCAACAAAAGTCCGCCCACAAACTCGCTGTAGGCCGACACATACGCCCCCGGCACCGGAAACGGAAACCCAAGCGTAGTGAGGTAGTTGGTAAATTCGGTTAGTTTGGCGGAGTCGCTTACGTAAGGCCACGACGATAGCACCAGTTGCAGGCCGAATGCCAGCCGAAGCAGCAACACACCAAACTCGCGAAACCGTGATAACGAATAGAGAGAAGAGAGCATACCGTACAAGATTAGGGGCTTTCGGGCGTTTACGACTCGGTTTTATGAACAAAGTCGTACAAATTTAGAAACAGTCTAAACTAAAAAGGATCTCTATTACGTTCATGGAGTACATACGACCCCGAATAAACATCCGGGCCGTTCGCGTAAACATCATCCATGACCGAAGACATTTGCCCTTCTGCTACACCGGGGCCGTTTGCCGGGCGTCACGTTGCCGAAAACCGGCTGGCGGGCGTCGACTGTGTCCTGAAAAAATGCTGCAAGAAATACAAGAAAGGTAAACGATGTAAGAAGTGCCCCGACCGGTAGGTTATTTTGCGCCATGACACCACGCTACGAATGGCACACCGACCCGTTGGCCCCTCTGCTTCGGGCCGAACTCGTACAACTTATCGCCCGGATTTTTGGCGGCCAATTGCCCGAAGAGGCCGCTGCCGAGCTGGATTACCAACAGGCGCGTACCCCGCTTTTGATCGGGCTGGCGTTTGATGGCCCGGCGCTCATTGGCTACAAAATCGGGTATGAGCGTAAACCAGGGCATTTTTACAGTTGGCTCGGAGGGGTACTGCCGACCTACCGGGGGCAAGGCATTGCCTCCGCCCTCATGACGGGGCAGCACGACTGGTGCCGCCAACGGGGCTACCACACCCTGCGCACCCAAACCTACAACCAATGGCGTTCAATGCTAATCCTGAACCTGCGGCATGGATTCGACATTGTAGGAACGGTGCAGGGTACACGTGGATTGACGATTGTGCTGGAAAAGAAGCTCGTTCATTAACTGAATAGTGGTTGTCAATGTGTACATTTGAGTAACAACCCACTGTTCATCATGAAACTGAAAGCTATTATCACCGGTGCTACGGGCATGGTTGGCGAAGGTGTTCTGCACGAATGCCTGCTCCACCCCGACGTTGAGCACATTCTGGTCGTCGGGCGAAAAGCCTGCGGGGTGGGCCACCCCAAATTGAAGGAATTACTGGTGCCCGACTTTTTCGATCTCTCGGCCGTCGAAGCCGATCTGAGCGGCTACAACGCCTGTTTCTTCTGTCTCGGCACCTCGTCGCTCGGCATGAGCGAACACGATTTTTACAAAGTCACCTACACGCTTACCCTCAACTTTGCCCAAACCCTGAGCACACTGAATCCCGACATGACGTTCTGCTACGTGTCGGGGGCCGGCACCGATAGTACCGAAAAAGGCCGCACCATGTGGGCCCGCGTGAAAGGCAAAACCGAAAATGACCTGATGAAACTCCCGTTCCGGCAGGTGTACAACTTCCGACCGGGCTACATTCAACCCACCGAAGGGCTCAAAAACACCCTCCCCTACTACAAATACCTAAGCTGGCTTTACCCGGCATTTCGGGTGCTGTTTGCCAGCTACGTATGCAGCCTGAAAGAGATAGGACTGGCCATGATTCACTGCGCCGGAAACGGGCAGCAAAAAACGGTTGTTGAGGTAAAAGGGATCAAAGCCCTCGCGGGTTAATCGTAACGAATGCATCTGTACCTCCATATCCCGTTTTGCAAGCAGGCCTGCCACTACTGCGATTTTCATTTCAGCACCAACCTGAGCCGAAAAGATGCAATGGTGGAGGCTATCCGAACCGAAATCCGCCTGCAAGCGGCCTATTTACCCTCCTCCGAACTCCAAACTGTGTATTTCGGCGGGGGGACTCCCTCGCTGCTGACCGAAGCCGAACTGGCCCGGCTGTTCGACACGATTCATGCGCAATTTGCCGTGGCCCCCGATGCCGAAATTACGCTCGAAGCGAATCCCGACGACCTGACACCCGCCAAACTAACCATGCTCCGGCGGTATGTGAACCGGCTCAGTATTGGCATTCAAACGTTCAGCGAGGAGGCCCTGCGCTGGATGAACCGCGCTCACAATGCCACCGAAGCCGAGCAATGCGTGCGGCTGGCCCGCGAGGCCGGTTTCGATAACCTCAGCATTGACCTGATTTACGGGATTCCGCTTTTCAGCGTCTGGCAATACGACCTCGACCGCGCCCTGTCGCTCAATGTGCCGCACCTGTCGGCGTATGCACTTACGATTGAGCCCGACACGGCCTTTGGCCGCTGGACACAAAAAGGTAAACTCCCCGCCCTCGACGAAGGCCTGGCTGCTGACCATTTCGAGCAGCTCACCCAAACCCTCGCGGGGGCAGGTTACGAGCATTACGAGATTTCGAATTTTGCCCGGCCCGGCCATTACGCCCGGCACAACACGGCCTACTGGCAGCAACGTCCCTACCTGGGCGTGGGGCCGAGTGCGCACTCGTACAACGGCCATAGCCGACAGTTCAACGTGGCCAACAACGCGCTGTATCTGCGGGCCCTCGAAGCCGGTGAGCTACCCGCCGAAACCGAAGTACTGACGCCCGCCGACCGGGTCAACGAGTATCTGCTGACGGGCCTGCGTACCCAATGGGGCTGCTCACTGACCGAACTGAGCCAACTTGCAGGAGGGGATTTTGAGCAACAACAGGCCTCGGCCCTAGGCGAGTTGTACCGGCAACAATGGCTGCAAAACACCGACGGCTTTCTCCGGCTCACCCCGGCAGGCAAACTCTTTGCCGACCGGGTAGCGGCCACCCTGTTTGTAGATTAGCTCATTTTCTGGCTCAGATACAGCTTTTTTTAGCATTTTCGCGTTTATGCTGCACCGGTAAGTTGCTGGTGTACCTCACAAGCCCATGTCTGAAAATCGCCCACGTAACAGCAACGCCCCCCGTCAGCCCGATACCTCGTACTCCGCTACAGGTACGACGGGTTCACGCAACACGGCCTCGGCGGGTACGGGTCGCACCGGCACAGGGGCGTCGGCCTGGGCACAGGGGCGTCGGTTTTTACGGGAGCATCCGTGGGTAGGCAAACTGTACCGGATAGCGGCCCAACTGGCGCTATACCTCTTTCTGTTTTCGATTGGCTGGGTGATTGTGCTCAAATGGGTGCCGGTCTGGGTAACCCCGCTGGTGGTGTCGCGGTGGTGGGATACTCTCGGCACCGACCAAAGCAGCCGGGTCTACAAAGACTGGACTTCGTACGAAAACATCAGCAAAGAGGCCGCCCTGGCGGTGGTTGCCTCCGAAGATCAGGCCTTCCCGTACCATTGGGGTTTCGACTTCGACGAAATTCAGGATGCCATCAAGGAGAACCAACGGCGCAAACGCCCACGCGGAGCCAGTACCATTTCGCAGCAGGTGGCCAAAAATGTGTTTCTCTGGAACGGCCGGAGCTACATTCGGAAAGGGCTGGAGGTGTACTTTACCGTGCTGATTGAGTTGGTGTGGGGCAAGAAACGGATTCTGGAGGTTTACCTGAACGTAGCCGAAACCGGCCCCATGACATTTGGCGTGGAAGCCGCCAGCCAACGCTATTACGACCACCCGGCCAAGTCGCTCACCCGCGACGAAGCCGCCCGAATCGCGGCCGTACTACCCAATCCGATCCGCTTTTCGATTGCCAACCCGTCTAACTATATCCAACGCCGAACCCGGCAGATAGCCCGGCAAATGCGCGCCCTCGGTGGGCAGAAATACGTTCGGAATTTGTAGGGCTACGGCGGGTTGATAGCTTGCTGTTCTGGGTTTTGGTTCACCGCGAATCGCTCCGCTATCCGTTTACAGAGTCAACTCCTCGGTGGGGTCCCACAGGCGAGTTTTGAAATCGGTGATTCGGTCGTCGGAAACGGAAACCCCTTCGGCCTCCAGAAGCTCCTGCATCCGGGTGGGGCTACCAAAAAAATGTTTACCCGACAAAATACCCAGTCGATTCACCACGCGGTGCGCGGGTACATCGGGGCGAGTATGGCTGGCATTCATAGCCCAGCCCACCATCCGGGCACCGGCCCGTAAACTCAGGTATCGTGCAATGGCTCCGTACGTTGTTACCCGGCCGCGAGGCACCTGCCGTACCACCTCGTACACATCCTCGAAGTAATCGCGTTGTTCCATACTTACAGTGAACAGTCATCAACGAACAACGAACAGTCATCAATGAACAGTGAGCCGTGAAAATTAATGGCTGTTCGTTGTTGATTGTTCACTGTTCGTTGTTCGCTGTTCCTTCAATTTCGGCAACCAGCTCGGCATACCAGGCTTCGCCATAGGCCCGCACCAGGGCTTCACGGACAAACTTGTAAACAGGCACGTTCAGCTCCTTGCCAAGACCGCAGGCCGGGCTACAAATAGGCCACCGGTCGTAGTTGAGGGCATGGTACTGATCGTATTTGGTTACCCGGATGGGGTACAAATGGCACGAAATCGGCTTCTTCCAATCAACCTGCCCATCATTGTAGGCATCCTCGATCCCGCATTTCAGGATTCCCTTATCGTTCCAGGTGGCAAATACACACTCACGCCCGCCCACGGTTGTTGTCACAAAACCACCCTCACCATCAGGCTCGTAAAGGCCCTGTTTTTCGATAGCGGCAATGCCCTCGGGCGAGAGGTAGGGCTTTACTTTCGGATAAATACGTTGCAGAATATGCAATTCTTCGGCCTCAAGGGGTGCACCCAAATCGCCTTCGACACAGCAAGCCCCCTTGCATTTGTCGAGGTTGCAAACAAAGAATTTATCGGCAATGTCATCGCTGATGACTGTGTTCTCAATTAGAATCATATTTTTTTGAGGAGAGAGAAGTGAGGAGTTGCTGACGCATGAGTAATGCTAACGCGTCAGCAACTCCTCACTCCTCGCTCCTATCTCCTTTTATTTAATAATCTTAATCTTTTGCCCTTCCTTAACGGTCACGTCGGTCAGGCCGTTCCACTCCTGAATCTGCTCGATGGTCACGTTGTACAGCTTCGAAATTCGGAACATGGTCTGCCCTTTTTCAACCGTGTGATAAATAGGCTCTGACCGGGGCTGCGTGGCCGTCGGCGCCGAGGTATTCAGTGGCCGACCGGCCGGGAAACCCTGCGGCACGTTGCGTACCGTAAGCGGTTGCCCTACCGATAGTTTATCGTCCAGCGTCAGGTTATTGGCAGCCAGCAAATCATCGATACTCACTCCGTACAGCTTCGAAATGCTGTAGTACGTTTGTCCCGGCTCTACCGAGTGAGTCATGGTACGGCCACCAGCCGGGGTTGTCGGCCGATTAGCGGGGGCGGGACGGGTAGCGGGTGCTGACGGTGCCGGACGTGTGTTGCCCGCCGTCCGGTCGGTTGGAACGGTGGCCGGGCGCGTGTTGGGCGGCAACGTTGGCTCATTACCTGTTACCTCATAACCACCCTGCCGATTGGCCTTTGTGGGCACCGAAGGCAGCAGGTCATTGTCTTCGTCGGGTTCAGTGGCCGGGGTAGCTGGCTTCACCGTTACGGTGCGGGCGCTTCCGTTACCGCTATTCGTGGCAGGGGGTGTGGCAGGACGCGTCGTTGAAGCCACGGGGCGGTCGGCCGGGCGGGTAGTTGGCCGTGATGCCGTTGAACTGCCATTGCCCGTTTCGGGGGGCGTGGTGGTTGTCAATGGCACGTTTTCACCCCCAAACTTGGGCGTGTAGAGCTTACGCTCCGACGGGTTGCGCGGAATATTATCACTGTTGACCGGGCGCGAGGGTGCAGTACTGCTATTGCCCGAGGCCGCTACGTCGGGGCGAGTGGATGGGGTGGCCGGCGTGGGATCGTACACGGGTGGCGTCGGCACATTGATAATTTCGACCGGGCGGTTGCGGGGCCGACGCTCGCGCAGCCACATCACCCGGCCCACCTGAAGCCGCTGCACCCGGTCGAGCCGGTTGTATTTCAGCAGGTGTTTCAGCCGTATACCATACCGCTGCGAAATGCTGCGGGTGGTTTCGCCCTCGCGGGTGGTATGAAACGGCACCAGCGCTTTTTTGCGCTTCTTGGCCAGATAATACACCTCACCGGGTTCAATCGGCATTTTTTCGGTCAGGTCGTTGTACCGCAGGAAGCTAGAATAGCTCACCTTGGCTTTGCGGGCCAGGGTACCGGCATTGTCGCCAGCCTGCGCCTGAATACCCGGCAAGCCATTGATTTCGTACAAAATAGGGTCGGCCTGACTCCGTACGCCCAGCGTCACTTTTTTCAGTACCGGAAAACCCACGTCGTTTTGCAGAAAGTCGGGCGTTTTCTTGTCCGAAACCGCCACCACCCGCTGCCGTACCTCATTGATTTGATTGCTCGGCACCGGAATCATCACGGTGTATGCCTTATCGGCGGGAATACTACCGCCCAGAATCCAGCGGTTGTACGTCAGCAGATCGTCGGTGTTGACCTGCACACCCTGCGCGCCGAGGTCGGTCACAATCTGCTGAATCGACTTCCCCCCGCCGTTCGGGTACTCAACCAGAGCCACCGCATTTTGGGTTTGGTACGAAGGCAGCGCGTTTTCAATAGCGATTTTGTGGGCTAGAAACCGCAGGATATATCGATCCGTTGACCCCGACAAGGCTATTTCTTTCGCGTACGACCAATCGGGCGGAATCAGTTTGCTGATGCCACCCGCGCCGAGGTAAAACGAAAACAGCGACGATACCCAGTTGTTGAACTGCGTATTGCTCTTTTTGAGGTACGTAGCCGCCCCGCGCGTAGAGCCAGTAATGCTTTTGCGTTCGTCGATCTCATCGTCTACGCGCATCCCGTTGATCAGGGCTGTTTCGCGCTTGAACTGCCAGAACCCAACCGCCTGCGACGACGACACGGCATCGGGCGTAAGTGAGCTCTCCTGCACGGCGAGATATTTGAAATCGGTCGGGACTTCTTCGTCGGTCAGAATAGCCTCAATGATCGGGAAGTACAGCACCACCCGGTCAAGTTTGGCATTCCAGTACTGCCGATTGGCGTACAGAGCGTTGATGTCCTGCTGAATAAGCCGACGGGCCTGTTCGTCGAGCTGAATCGAGATCCCGGCAAACTCGGTGCGGGGCGGCACCGACGGAACAGCGGGCGGCTGGGCCACGGCCAGGGTGCTGACAAAAACAACAAGGAGAGTTAGCAGCTTTTTCATAGTTATTTTTTCATCATCATCATGACTCCGTCGCGCACAGGCATCAGCACATTTTCAACACGAGGGTCATCCTGAACTTTTTGATTGAAGGCCATCACGGCCAGGGTGTCTTTGTCCGACGGTTTCACGGGTTGCACCACTTTTCCACTCCACAACACGTTGTCGGCCATGATAATACCTCCCGGCCGTACCTTGTCGATTACCAGATCGAAGTAAAGCGAGTAACTGATCTTGTCAGCGTCGATAAAGACCAGATCAAACGTATCGGTCAGGGTGGGAATCAGGTCGGCGGCATTGCCAATGAGCAGATCGATTTTGTCGGCTGAGGGCGACTCCCGCCAGAAATCGCGGATCGTGTCTTCCAGCTCTTCGTTTTTCTCGATGGTAACCAGACGGCCGTCGTCGGTCAGTCCCTCAGCCAAACACAGGGCCGAGTAACCAGTGTAAGTACCAATTTCGAGAATCCGGCGGGGGCGCATCATGTGAGCAAATAACGACAACATGCGCCCCTGGAAATGCCCCGACAACATGCGGGGGTGCAGTACCTTGGCGTGGGTTTGGCGGTTGAGCCGACGAAGCAGCTCGCTCTCGGGCGAGGTGTGGGCGTCGGCATAGGCCGTTAAGTCAGGTGGTAAAAAATCCATTCGAGGTAGTACGTTTACTCCTGCGAGAGGGTAATAACGGACGGAGGTTTTAGTAAAAGTACTGTTTTCTGCTAAACGAGCCACAACCGAAGCGATTGTGTGGCCCAAAAAACTCGGACGCACCGGTCCGGTTTAGAGCGCTTCGGTCCAGCATCTGGATAGTCTGTTGCAGGGGTTTCGGTAGGCAGATGCCCCTCTACTAATCAGCCTAGGCAGACCGCGTAGCTTACTGGCTAGTAACCTTTTAGTAACTCATCAACAGCCCTATCTTTCAGAATAAGTACCTTCGTTCTACACAATCAACCTACTGAGCATGAAGCACATCTTCTTATTCATCCCCTTTCTGTGGCTGGCTCTCCCGTTCTACACCCACGCCCAGATTGGCATGGGGGGCCAACCGCACCCCTCGGCCGTGCTCGATCTCAAAAGCCCCGCCAACGATAAGGTGTTTTACCCTACCCGGCTCACCACCGCCCAACGTCTGGCGGTACCCAACCCACAGGCCGGTGCTTTAGTGTATGACTTGGACAAAGGCACACTGTACCTGCACGACGGACAAAACTGGTTTCCGCTGGCTCCTACTACCTCGGGGCAGCTACCGCCCATTGACCGCACCGCGAGCGACGGAGCCGCCAACGACCAGTTTGGCCTTAGTGTGGCTATTTCGGGCGATTACGCTATCGTCGGGGCTTTGGGCGACGACGTTGGGAGCACGATCGATCAGGGTTCGGCCTACATCTTTGTTCGGACAGGCAATGGCTGGGTGCAGCAAGCCAAACTGGTGGCAAGCGATGGCGCCACAAACGACTATTTTGGCTACAGCGTGGCTATTGCGGGCGATTACGCCCTTGTTGGGGCCTATTCCGATAACATCGGGATCAATAGCGGACAGGGCTCAGCTTATGTCTTCATGCGGTCGGGTGATGAATGGATACAACAAGCCAAACTCACGGCGAGCGACGGAGCCCCAAACGATGAGTTTGGTTTCAACGTCTCTATTGCTGGTGATTATGCGGTTATAGGAGCCTCTGCCGATGACAATGGCAGCAATACCAATCAGGGTTCAGCCTACGTTTTCGTACGCTCGGGTACGACCTGGAGCCAGCAAGCCAAACTCACCGCGGGCGACGGGGCCATCAACGACTTTTTTGGCACCAGCGTGGCCATATCGGGCACGTACATCGTGGTGGGAGCCCCGTATGGAGGTGGTGCGATCAGCCCAAGCCAGGGAGCTGCGTACGTTTTCCTGAGGTCGGGGACGACCTGGAGCCAACAAGCCAAACTAACTGCGGGCGACGGAACGGCCGACGATCAATTTGGCGTCAGTGTCGCCCTCTCGGGCGATTACGCTCTGGTTGGGGCGTATTATGATGACCCAGGTGGACTTACCGAAGCTGGATCAGCTTATGTATTTATCCGGTCGGGAAGTACCTGGACGCAGCAAGCCAAACTGACCAATAGTAACCCCGCCAGTGGTCATCTCTTCGGATTCAGCGTGGCCCTCTCGGGCAATTACGCCCTCATCAGCGCGTATGGCGAAAATACCTTTCAGGGGTCATCCACCCTTTTTGTCCGGTCGGGTTCGACCTGGAGCCGGATTCGAAAAATAACCGATTCCAGTCCGAGCAACACCTTCAACGGCATTTCGGTGAGCCTCTCCAACGGTACATTTATCATCGGAGCATCGAATTTTCGAAACGCACAGGGCAAGGTCAGCTTTGGCACTGTCGATTAAATAATATGAAACACTTTTTTACCCTTCTCTCCTTCCTGCTGTTGGGGCTGACGTTTACCACCCGCGCGCAAATTGGCATGGGGGGGCAACCGCACCCCTCGGCCGTGCTCGATCTCAAAAGCCCCGCTAACAACCAGGCCTTTTACCCGCCCCGGCTCACCACCGCCCAGCGGCTGGCTATCGTGAACCCGCAGGTTGGGGCCTTTGTGTTCGACCTCGATAAAGGCACCTTTTTTTACCACGATGGCCAGAACTGGGTTCCGCTGGCTCCCACCTCCCTTAGCCGTTTACCACCCATCGAGCGCACAGCAAGCGATGGCATGGAGTACGATGCATTTGGCACTAGTGTAGCCATTTCGGGCGATTACGCCATTGTGGGAGTGCCAAACGACGCTATCGGCAGCAATGCGGCACAGGGGTCGGCTTACATCTTTGTCCGCAGCGGTAATGGCTGGACCGAGCAAGCTAAACTAACCGCAAACGATGGGACTTCGGGCGATCAGTTTGGCAGCAGCGTAGCCATCGCGGGCGATTATGCCATTGTGGGAGCGCCAAACGACGCTATCGGCAGCAATAACGGACAAGGCTCGGCTTACATCTTTATGCGGTCGGGCGATAGCTGGATTCAGCAGGCCAAACTAACGGCAAACGATGGGGCCGCAACCGATAACTTCGGATGCAGTGTATCTATTTCGGGCAGTTACGCCCTGGTTGGGGCCCGTGGCGATGATGTTGGCAGTAACGTCGATCAGGGGTCAGCCTACGTTTTTATGCGGTCGATTACAAACTGGAACCAGCAAGCCAAACTGACCGCAGGCGATGGAGCCGCAAACGACGGATTCGGAGGTAGCGTAGCTATATCAAACGCCTATATGCTGGCCGGGGCCATAGATGGCGGTGGCCCTGCCGGCCCGAATCAGGGAGCAGCGTATGTTTTCTTCCGATCAGGGAGTACGTACGTGCAGCAAGCCAAGCTGGTGGCCAATGATGCAACGGGAACTGCGTCCGACGGCTTCGGCATCAGCGTAGCCACCACGGGCGACTACGCCATCGTGGGGTCTTACTTCAATAACCCAGGCAATGTTTATCAGGCGGGGGCCGCCTATGTATTTGCCCGGTCGGGAAGTAGCTGGGCCCAACAGGCAAAACTGACGAGTAACCAACCCGCCGTCGGCGATTTTCTCGGCTCCAGCGTGGCCCTGTCGGGCAACTACGCTCTGGTTGGTGCGCACGGCACCAATATTTTTCAGGGGTCAGCTACCCTCTTCGTCCGGTCGGGAACCCTCTGGAGCCGGGTTAAAACAGTGACCGACTTTAGTTTATCCGGCACAGTCAACGGGAAATCTGTAGCCCTTTCCAATGGTACGTTTATCATCGGTGGACCGGGCTTTAAGTTCAGTTAGGGTAAGGTTAGCTTTGGTATGGTCGATTAAATCAACTCGCTAATACACCTCAGTACTGGACATTAGATGTTGGACATTAGACGTTAGACCTCCATATCTAAAGGTAGTAAGTCTAACATCCAGTGTCTGAAGTCCGAATGTCCAGTATTGAACCAACACACACCCTTTAAACAGTATATAACTGATTGTTAGGTTAGTAGATTGAAGCAAATAAACTACAAGCAAAGGCACCGCTGCCTGCATTTGTTGTACGCCAGACGTTAAATTCGCTCTCTTTACTAACCACCTTCACATGACGTACTTATACTATTGCCTGACCAGCTTACTGCTGTGTCTGGCCCTCAGCACGCGTGCCCAGATCGGCATGGGGGGCCAACCGCACTCCTCGGCTGTACTCGACCTCAAAAGCCCCGCCAACGACAAAGCCTTTTACCCGCCCCGGCTCACCACCGCCCAACGGCTCGCTATCGTAAACCCGCAGGTTGGGGCGCTGGTCTTCGATCTTGATAAGGGTACCCTTTACCTACACGACGGCCAAAACTGGCTTCCGTTGGCAACTACGAGCAACAGCAACCTCGCCCCCATTGATCGTCTGGCAAACGACGGTACTAAGGGTGACGCCTTCGGGGTCAGGGTAATGCTATCGGGCGATTACGCCATTGTTGGAGCCAGTGGCGCCGATATTGGCCCCAACGTCAATCAGGGGGCCGCTTACATCTTTGTCCGATCAGGCAGTAACTGGGTACAACAAGCCAAACTCACCGCGAATGACGGAGCTTCAGGAGATGTATTCGGGGTTAGCGTAGCCATTTCGGGCGATTATGCCGTTGTTGGGGCACGTGCAGATGATGTCAATGCAAACGCAGACCAAGGTTCGGCCTACGTTTTTGTGCGGTCGGGAACCAACTGGACTCAGCAAGCTAAATTAACCGCGAGCGACGGGGCTCCCGACGACAAGTTTGGCAACGCCGTCGCTATTTCGGGCGACTACATTCTTGTGAGCGCCTTTATGGATGACATTGGGGCTAATGCTGATGCGGGCTCCGCATACATCTTTATGCGATCGGGAACAAGCTGGGTTCAGCAAGCCAAACTAACCGCTGCAGACGGAGCCACAAACGACCAGTTTGGCAGTAGCGTAGCCATATCAGGCGATTACGCCATTGTTGGCGTAAACTTCGATGACATTATTGCCAACACCGATCAGGGTTCAGCCTATGTTTTCGTACGGTCGGGGACAAGTTGGACGCAGCAGGCTAAACTGACCGCAGCCGATGGTGAACCAACTGATAACTTTGGGTACGGCGTTGGTATCTCGGGCGATTACGCTATTGTTGGTGCCTACACCGATGACATCAACAGCATTCGGGATCAAGGATCGGCTTATGTCTTTGTACGATCAGGGACAAGCTGGGTTCAGCAGGCCAAACTAACCGCTTTCTACGATGGGGCAACCTCTGACCTTTTCGGTGGGAGTGTAGCCATTTCGGGCGATTACGCACTCATCGGTGCTTTTGGTAGCAATGTGTACCAGGGTTCAGCCTACGTGTTTATCCGGTCAGGTACCAATTGGAATCAGGTTCGCAGGGTAGTCGATAACAGCCCTCCTTACACGTTCAATGGGTATTCAGTCGGTATTAGTAACGGAACCTTCATCATCGGAGGGTATTCGTTTCAGAGTAGTCAGGGCAAGGTTAGCTTTGGTACGGTCGATTAAAAAGGCCCTCCGCTGGCGGCTCACCAGCGGCCCCAAAAGCTACTGCCAATAATCGTACTGCATATACCGGGCTGTTTCGACCGACTCAGCATGGCCGTGCAATTTGCCTACCACATACAACGAGGCATCGATACCGGCCGATATTCCCGCCGACGTAATGATCTTACCGTTATCAACCCATCGCTGGGTGGGCCGAAGCTCGGTATGGGGCGCGGCTTCGCGCATGCCGTCTATGGCTTTATAATGGGTGGTGGCCGCCAGCCCGTCGAGCAATCCGGCTTTACCCAGAAGAAAGGAACCTGTACAAACCGACAGTACCAGCTCGGCCCGCTCGGCCTGCCGCTTCACCCAGGCCAGAATCGCCGGGTTGTGCATCTCGCGCCGGGTACCGTAGCGGGTGCCGTCGGGGTGAATGCCACCCCCGCCCGGAATCACGAGAACATCAGCCTGCGGGTGGTCGTCGAGCAGGTAGGTTGGCGTAATGCACAGGCCGTTGCGAGCGTACACCGGCCCGCGCTCGGCCACGGTGAATACGCGAAAGGGCGGTTCCGAAAAGCGGGTCTGCCCCGATTGCCGACCCGTTACGCCGAATACTTCAAACGGCCCGGCAAAGTCGAGCACTTCAATCTCGTTGAACAACAGAATGGCTACGTTACGCATACTTTATTGAGTGATTGAGCGAATGAGTGATTGAGTGAATGACTCAACGAGCGGTTCTCACTCAATCGCTCAATCGCTCATTCACTCAATACATATCCCCTATCGCCATTTAAACGACTTCGCATCAACGGCGCGCATGGTGCAGAGAATCCCGTCGAGGTGGTCGTATTCGTGCTGAAGCAGCTCCGAAAAGTCGTCGGTCAGGTCCCACGTTTGGGGTTGCCAATGCTCATCCAGATACCGAATCGTGAGCGACTTATGCCGCTTAACCCGCACCAGCAAATGCGGAAAGCTCATGCAGTCGTCCCAGAGTTCGAACTGTTCGTCGCTCAGGTTTTCGAGAACGGGGTTGATAAACACGACCGGACCGCGACCAACCGGCGGGGCCACATTCATGTAAATCAGTCGCTTCATAATGCCCAACTGAGGGGCAGCAATGGCCCGACCAAAATTGTATTTTGCCCGGATTTCTTCCATTACGTTATGCAAGTCGGCTACCCAACCCGCCACCAACGGCAGTTCATCGCGCTCCACGGGGGCGCAGGTTTCGTACAGGCGCGGATCGCCTAAAAGCAGTAAGTCGGTGAGTGTTTTCATACTCTTAAATATTGGGTGTTCGTCCGTGCAGTGGCTCGTTATGATTTAATTTCAGTATCAGACTTACATGAATGAACAATGTAAAATGCATAATGAGCACTTGGGTTACCTACTGACAGTCAGCCCTTTTCGTATACATTCTACACTGTCCATTGTACATTTAATTCTATTACTTATTGCTCAAACAACCACTCCCGAATTTGTACTTCGGTCAGATTCCCCCCGCAGATCACCGCCCCAACGCGGCTGCCCCGAAACCGGTCGGAGTGTTCGAGCAGGGCCGCCACACCCACCGCACCCGACGGTTCTACCACCAGCCCCGCGTGCCGATGCAACAACTGCATGGCTTTACGGATACCGGCTTCTGACACCAGCAAGCCGTCGTCAACGGTAGCTTCCATATCGGTGAGGGCCTGCGGAACCGGCACACGCACCCCGATACCGTCGGCAATGGTTTGGATGTGGTCATGGACAACCAACCGTTTCTGCCACCAAGACTCCAGCATGGCTGGGGCACCTTCGGCCTGAACCGCTACGATGGAGGTGTTGGGCCGGAGGGCTTTAAGCGCCGTACCAATACCGTTGATGAGCGCCCCATTGCCGAGGGGCACGAGCAAGCTATCGAGGTGGTACGGCAACCGGGCCAGTTCGGTGCCGATGGTGCCCGCTCCCACGAGCGTTTCAAGATCGAGGCCGTCCTCCACGAAGCGGTCGCCGGTGATTTGGGCCACGCGCCGGGCTTCGGCTTTGGCCGCATCAAAGTCATCCCCGAACAAGATCACCTCCGCGCCGAGCGCCCGCATCCGGCTCACTTTGAGCGGGTTGGCGGTCAGCCCGGCGTAGACGGTGAGCGGAATCTGACGTTTGCGGGCCGCGTACGCCACGGCCTGCCCGAAATTACCCGCACTGGCGCACACCACCCGACCGGCTGTGTGCCCCTGCATAAGCCAATCGGCACCCCGCCCTTTGAACGAGCGAATCGGGTTCTGGGTCTCTACCTTGAGCGTCAGCTCGCAGCCCAGCAACTCGCTCAGCGGTTCGCAAATGTACTGGGGCGACTGCCGGAAAACGGGGTCGATGCGGGGCTCGGCCGCCTGAATATCGGCCAGGGTCAGGCGGGGCGTGTTCATTGCCGGTTTTTTGAGTCGATAATGATCGTTACGGGGCCATCGTTGAGCAGGGCTACCTTCATGTCGGCCCCAAACTCGCCCGTTTGCACGGGGTGCCCGAGGTCGGCCGAGAGCTGGGCAATCATGCGTTCGTAAAGCGGGATAGCCACTTCGGGGCGGGCTGCTTCGATAAAGCTCGGCCGGTTGCCTTTTTTGGTGTTGGCGTGCAGCGTAAACTGGCTGATGAGCAGGATGCTGCCACCTACGGCTGCGAGGTCGAGGTTCATTTTGCCCGCTTCGTCATTGAAAATCCGCATCCCGACAATCTTTTTACTCAGCCACACCACGTCCTCGTCGGTGTCGGTATGGGTAATACCCAGCAGAATCAGGAATCCGGTGTTGATGCGCCCTTTTACGGCCCCGTCGATGGTCACGGAGGCTTCGGACACGCGTTGGAGTACAGCAATCATACGGCAAGTTAAAATCGGGATGCGCCGGGTGCGCAACGAATGGGATAATTTTCGCCCGGTGCGCGCAAAAATGGGGTTTACGTTGGTATTTGGGGTACACCTACCCGTAAATTGCCGACAAAATCACAACCACCATGCGCTATTTGTTTGCTTTACTAAGCCTGCTGACACTGTCGGCGCAGGCCCAAACAACCCCTACCCGAACCCTCCGCACCTACGAAGGCAGCGTAAACGACCGCTACCCGGTTTCGCTGACCCTCACTACGTACGATAACCTGGCCCACGGTACGCTGATTTACAAGCGATCGGGCATCCCGATTCGGGTAGTCGGAACGGTCGATGGCAGCGACATTCTGTTGCACGAGTTCGACCCGAAAGCGACTGTTACGGGAATTTTCAACGGAAAGGCGTCGGCCAAAGGGTATCTGGGTAGCTGGTTTCTGGCCAAAGAGAACGGTAAAGAGCTTTCTTTTTCACTGACGCAGACAAGCACCCGCCCGGCTCCGGCCCCATCGGCTACCAGTTTGACGGGTACCTACAGCTACAACTTCGGGAAGAACGAAGGAGCCCCGGCGGGCACCCTGCTGGTACAGCAACTGGGTACTGATAAACTGGTTGTTTCGATGGATGCCAACCGGGGAGCGCCCTCCTACAACATGGCCATGATCGACAAAACGACACTCAGGCTACGGGCTAATCAGGCCATTTACAAGAGCACCGAATTTGGTAAATGCACGCTCAAGATCACCTTTTTTGAGGGCGGGGCCAGCATTGCCTACGTCGGCGAGGATTACGACTGCGGCTTCGGCAACGGGGCCTCCGTCAGCGGCAACTACGTAAAAACGAGCAGTAAAACACCAAGCTTTGCGAAGGAGTAAACGAGTTAAAGAGTGCGGGCCGCGGCCCGCACTCTTTAAATATACCCCTCGGCACTTTTTCGTGATTTATTACAAAATTTTAGGTAAAAGTTAAATTTTTAGTGAGTGGGCAACATCTGAGATACCTGGTTTGGGAGTATGTATGGCGGTTCTGATTCAGAACCACCAGTCATGTTCAACACGTAAACACCTAAACAGTATGCGTATCTCTCCCACGCGACTGGGACAGTTGAGAAGATTTATTCTCAGTTGTGCCTTACTACTGATGGGCGTTAGCGGCTATGCCTCCAGCCACCGCGAAGCTCCCCTCATCTCAAACGACCCGTTGGCCGACAACACCGACGTGTACGCGTTTAAGAGCCCCGATGATCCAAATACGATCACGATTATTGCCAATTACATTCCGTTTGAGTCGCCCGAAGGTGGCCCAAACTATTACAACTTTGGTGAGAACATCCGGTACGAAATTCACGTAAAGAACAACCCGAATACACCGGGCGACGACATTACGTACCGCTTCACCTTCACGAAGGTCAACGAAGACCCCACCACGTTTTTCAACATCCGGTTGGGTAAGCAAAACCTCAAAACGACCTATCGTTGTGAGAAAAGCACCGATGGCGGCCGTACGTTCCAGACTATCGTGATGAACGGCATTGTGCCAGCTTACAACATAGGGCCACGCTCGATCGAGAACGGCACCGTAGGTTTGGGCAAGTCGTACGAAACGCTGCGTCAGGAAGCTATTCTGCGGGCCACTACGGGTGAGCAGGTATTCTGCGGCCCCGCCGATGACCCGTTCTTCGTCGATCTTGCGGGTGCGTTCGATCTGGGTAACTTCCGGCCGGATGGCAACGGGGTAAACAAACCCAAAGACGCCGTAGCTCGCTACAACTGCCACACGATTGCCCTCAAAATTCCGGTCAATATGTTGCAGAAAGACGGCAAGTCAGTGGCTCAGGCTACCAACATCCTTGATCCTGATTTTGTGATCGGTGTATGGGCATCGTCGAGCCGCCGGATGATCCGCACCCTGTTCGAAGGGGGCGATGTAGGCGTTGATGGCGACTGGATTCAGGTGTCGCGCCTGGGTATGCCGTTGACCAATGAGGCCGTGATTCCGGTTGGTCTGAAAGACCGCTGGAACGCCCTGACGCCTTACAACGGCAACGACCTCCAGTTTGCCAAGTACTTCACCAACCCCGAGTTGGCCCTCTACATGGACGACTCGAAGTTTGGCGGTGCGGTACCCTCGCTCCGGGGTCTGCGGATTCAGTCGAAGTCGCTTGGTTCATTCGACTTCCGCAATGACCGGCCGGGTCTGTTCGGTCTGAAAGGTAATGCCGCTCTGAATGGTACGGCTCTGGCCGAGTCGGCATTTGGTGGTCTACTGCTGCCCGATGCCGCCAGCCCCCGCGCTGTCGACCTGCTGCCGATCTTCTACACGGGTGTGCCTAACCTGCGCCCCTACCAGCTCGCAACCGGTAAAAATGGCAACCCACTCGCCAGTGGCAAGCCGTTCATCCACAACTTCCTGCCCACGCTGGGCGATATGCTCCGGCTCAACATGGCCGTGCCCGCTACGCCCCGCAACGATCCGAAGTTCAGCTCGTTGGGTCTGGTGCAGGCAGCCGTGCTCGGTCTGACCGATCCGATGTACACCAACCCGAATCTCCAGTTTATTCCGAACATGGACGGTTTCCCCAACGGTCGCCGGCTGGAAGACGACGTAACCACCATTGAGCTGCAAGCCGTGGGTGGTGTGGTACTGGCCGCCGTTGGTTTGTGGTACGACGATTTCACGCCCGGCACCAGCCCAAGCCCTGTAACGCAGAACCTGGTCAACGTATTGACCTTCAACGCGGGTGTTACCAAAAACGACACGACCCTGCGGGCTACCTTCCCCTACGTGCAGACGCCCTGGAGAGGTTTCGACTATACAGTTCAGGCACGCCAGTAAGGCACGATCACTATTCATCTGTACACACATGAAAAACAGATTATTTCTCTTGCTGGTGGCCGTACTTGCTTACTTGCCACTTAGCCAGGCCTTCGCGTCGAGTCACCGCGAAGCCCCTCTTATTTCGAATGATCCGCTGGCTGATAATACCGACGTTTACGCGTTTAAAAGCCCAACCAATGCGGAGCGCATTGTGCTTATTGCCAACTACATCCCGTTTGAAGACCCCAATGGCGGGCCAAACTGGTACACCTTTGGCGAGAACATCCGGTACGAGATTCACGTAAAAAACAACGCCAGCACACCCGGCGACGACATTACGTACCGCTTCACCTTCACGAAGGTCAACGAAGACCCCACCACGTTTTTCAACATCCGGTTGGGTAAGCAAAACCAGAAGGTGACCTACACCTGCGAGCGCAGCATGGACGGTGGCCGTACGTTTCAGGTGATTGTGGCCGGTGGTACGGTTCCGCCCGCCAACATTGGCCCGCGGTCAATCGAGAATCCATCGGTTGGTCTGGGAGCGAATAGCTACAATGCTCTGGCTAACCAGTCGATCATGACAGCGTCAACCGGCGAGCGGGTATTCTGCGGTCCGGTCGATGATCCGTTCTTCGTTGACCTGGGCGGTGCATTTGACGTGGGTGGTTTCCGCAAGCAAGGCCGCGATGCGGTTTCGCGCTATAACTGCCACACAATTGCCATTGAGGTGCCGGTAGCAACGCTGCAAAAAGACCGCAAGACGGTGGCACAGGCGAGCAACATCCTCGACCCCGACTACGTAATCGGTGTATGGGCGTCGTCGAGCCGCCGGATGATTACGACCCTGTACCGGGGTGGTGACGTAGGTTCGGACGGTGGCTGGGTGCAGGTATCGCGTCTGGGTATGCCGTTGACCAACGAGGCCGTAATCCCGGTTGGTATGAAAGACCGCTGGAACGCCCTGACGCCTTACAACGGCAATGACCTCCAGTTTGCCAAGTACTTCACCAACCCCGAGTTGGCCCTCTACATGGACGACTCGAAGTTTGGTGCAGCCGTGCCGGGTCTGGCCCCGTTGCGGATTCAGTCGAAGTCATTGGGGGCTTTTGACTTCCGCAACGGTCAACCCGGTCTGTCGGGTCTGCGCAACAGCACGGCGGTAGCTGGTACGGCTTTGGCCGAGAACGCCTTTGGTCCGGTACTGCTGCCCGATGCAGCCAGCCCCCGCGCTGTCGACCTGCTGCCGATCTTCTACACGGGTGTGCCTAACCTGCGCCCCTACCAGCTCGCAACCGGTAAAAATGGCAACCCGCTGGCCAGTGGTAAGCCGTTCATCCACAACTTCCTGCCCACGCTGGGTGATATGCTCCGGCTCAACATGGCCGTACCCGCTACCCCCCGCAACGATCCGAACTTTAGTTCGTTGGGTCTGGTGCAGGCAGCCGTGCTCGGTCTGACGAACCCGACGTATGCCAACCCGAATCTCCAGTTTATTCCGAACATGGACGGTTTCCCCAACGGTCGCCGACTGGAAGACGACGTAACCACCATTGAGCTCCAAGCGGTAGGTGGTGTGGTACTGGCCGCTATCGGTTTGTGGTACGACGACTTTACGCCGGGTGTGAGCCCAAGCCCCGTAACGGCCCAATTGGGTGGTGTACTGGGCTTCAACGCGGGTGTTACCAAAAACGACACCACGTTCAAAGCGAATTTCCCATTCGTACAGGACCCCTGGCGCGGATTCCTCGGCAATCAGTACGTAGGCCCGAACTCGTTTGTACCGGCGGCCTCACAGCCTCTGGCAGCAACGGTACTAGCATACAACTGTGCTACGGGTGAAGTGACGCTCGGCCGCACCGGTGGCGATCCCAACCGCCCGGTTGAGTTCCGTACGGTAGGTGCCGTGAACGGAGGCTACGGCCCCACCACCACGCGTGTACTGGAACCGGGCGTACGTCTCGACCCCAACACCCGTAACATCTGGATTATGGTTCGGTACGTAGGTGACCCTATGTCGGAGGTAGCTTCGACGTTCGACTTCCGGGCTTTCTGCGCCGGAGCACGGGGCCGTCTGGCCAACGAGGGCGACGCATCGCTCACTATGCGGGTTATGGGCAACCCCGTCACCACCGACGAGGTGATGATTGAGGTGCAGGGCGCATCGGGCGAGCAACTGCGCTTGCAGGTGGTGAACAGCCGCGGTCAGATGACTCACCAGCAAGTGGTGGGTATGGCGGGCGCGGTAGAGCACCGGACGGTACAAATCGGCAGCCAGCCGGGTGTGTACCTCATCCGGGCCGCTACCCCAACCAGCACCCAGACGATTCGCGTAGTACGGCAATAAAAGCCACTCAGGCTATATCCACTCATCGAATGCACTGCCGGTCGCCTTCGGGCGGCCGGCAGAATAATATCCATAGTAAAACTCTGTTTCATCATGATAATCAATTCATTACCCCGCAAATCCATAGCTACGCTACTGGTCGGCCTGTTTCTGCTGACTGGCTGCGCCAAACAATCGGAGCAGACGGCATCGTCGACTGGATCGTCAGAACTGCCATCCCTGTATCAGCGTGAAGGCGAATTAGCCAAAGCCACTGAATGGCCTAAGACGCAGCAGAAGGTAGAAGACCTGAAGCTCGAAATCGCCAAAAACCCCAACGATGTAAAGCCCCGGCTCAAGCTCGTGGTCATTTACCTGTCGGAGGCCCGTATTACCGGCGAGCACCCGTACTACTACCCCGCCATCCTGAAAATCCTCGACGGGGTGCTGACTATCGACCCGAAAAACTTCGAAGCACTGGTGTTTCAGGCCTCGGTCAAAATGTCGCAGCACCAGTTTTCGGTAGCTAAAGAGGTAGCCGAAAAAGCCCGGCAGATCAACCCCAACAACGCCTACGTGTACGGCATTCTGGTGGATGCCAATGTGGAACTGGGCAACTACGACGAAGCCGTGAAGATGTCGGATCAGATGCAGGTGCTGAAGCCCTCGCTGGAGTCGTACTCACGGGCATCGTACCTCCGCGAATTATTCGGCGACTATCCGGGCTCTATTGAGGCCATGAAACTGGCGGTTCAGGCGGGCCTGCCCGGTTCGGAACCCCACTGCTGGAGTAAGCAAACCCTTGGGCATCTGTACGAAACCACCGGCCAACTGGCTAAAGCCGAGCAGCAATACGCCGAAATTCTGGTGTTGCGCCCCAGCTACGCCTTTGCCCTGAGCGGTCAGGCCCGTATCCAGAAAGCCCGGAAAGAGTACGACAAAGCCCTGGTTACGCTCGAAAAAGCAGCCGCGATCATGCCGGAGTTCTCGTTTCACGAAGAAATGGCCGACATCTACGCCTTGCAGGGCGACAAAGCCAAAGCCGCCAACAAGTACGCTGAGGTAGCCAAAATGCTGGAAGAAGACGCGCAGTCGGGCCATACAGTCGATCTGGAACTTTGCAAGCTGCACACCAAGGCGGGCAACCTCGACGAAGCCCTGTCGTACGGCCAGAAAGAGTTGAACAAACGGCCACAAAACATCGACGTGAACCACGCCCTGGCCGACATTTACTTCCTCAAGAACGACCCCAAAAAGGCGCAGGAGCACATGAAAATTGCGTTACGCACGGGCAGCAAAGACCCCGAACTGCTGAAACGGGCGGGTGAAATTCAGCTGGCGCTGGGCAATGCCGGTGAAGGCAACAAGCTGATTGCAGCCGCCAAAAAGACTAATCCGGTGCTCTAAACCGTGTTCAACGGCTAATTTTGACGATACATAACCAACCCAAACCGGTTCGTAAGCCAACTAAAAACCGGAGCGCCGGCCGCTAAAAACCAGAAACCCAAAACGTAAGCCCGTCAATGCGTAAACGAATCATGATAACGAGACCCTGGGTCGCTATTATGCTCTTCCTCAACTACCTGCTGGTAGTGGGCGGAGGGTATATGAACGCGCCCGGTGAGCCCCGTTACGTGATCGATCAATTTGAGGAGCACAAACTCCATTGCCCGCATTGCCATCATCTTGACATTGCTCCGTTTCTGGAGGAAATAAACGCCGAGCTGGCGGCCAATCAGGCCGAAGAAACCCGCAAGGCGTCGGAGCATCAGTTGTCGTTGCTCAAAATGATGGATGTGCACTGTTTACCCAACGAACTTATTGGACCGCTACCCACCCCCACGTATTGGGAGAGAATCGTGGTGAATACGTACCGGTTGAAGCGTTCGGAGGGCGTCTGCAACGCAATTTTCTCTCCCCCCTGGCAAGGACCTACTCTTTCCTGAGTATCTATCCCATCGTGTGCACCTCTCGGCTGCACCTTTCCTTGCCATGTATGAAAACCATTCTATCTATCCTCTGCTGCCTGTGCATCAGCCTCTCGGCCTATGCGCATTTGGGCAACCTGACCGGCACGGTCTACGATCAAACCAATAACCGCCCGCTGCAAGGCGTAACCGTCCGACTGACGGGCCTGAACCGGGCCACCATCACCAACGAAGCGGGTCAGTACCGATTCGACAACCTGGTCGCGTCGGCCTACAAACTCGAACTGTCACACGTGGGGTTTGCCACCCAGATAGTCGACGTGACGGTGCAAAACGACCAAACCACTACCCTACGCACGGGTATGAACGTGGCCCCGGTGGCCCTGAGCGAAGTGGTCATTTCGTCGGGACGCCCCCACGATCAGCAACTCATCAGCAACCTCGACATTAAACTCCGGCCCATTACCAACTCGCAGGAAGTGCTACGGCTGGTGCCGGGACTGTTTATTGGCCAACATGCCGGGGGTGGCAAGGCCGAACAACTCTTTCTGCGGGGGTTCGATCTGGATCACGGCACCGACATTGGCCTCACCGTCGACGGGATGCCCGTCAACATGGTGTCGCACGCACACGGGCAGGGGTATGCCGATCTGCATTTTGTCATTCCCGAACTGATTGAGGGGGTCGATTTCAAGAAAGGGCCATACCGGGCCGACAAAGGCAATTTTGTAACGGCGGGCTGGGCCGATTTTCGGACCCGTACTACCCTCGACCGCTCGTTTGTGAAGCTCGAAGGCGGTCAGTTCGATACGTTCCGGGCGGTGGCCGGGGTCGATCTGCTCGGCAAAGCCCGGCGGTCAGGCTCGAACGACAGACGCCCTCAATCGGCGTATCTGGCCTCCGAGTACTCCTTTTCAAACGCCTATTTCGATAGCCCGCAGCGGTTCAACCGGTTCAACCTGATGGGCAAGTACCACGGGCACATCGGTGCCGGTACCACCCTCACTCTCACGGGCTCGACGTTCTGGAGCCGCTGGAATCATTCGGGGCAGATACCCGACCGGGCCGTGGCTTCGGGGCAGATTGGCTTCTTCGGGGCCATTGACCCCACCGAAGGGGGCGAAACAGACCGGACCAACCTCAACGCGCAATTTCTGACCGTTACGCCCGGCAACAACGTATTCAAAAACTCGTTTTTCTACAGCAACTACGGGTTTGAGCTGTACTCCAACTTCACGTTTTTCGCCCGCGACTCGGTCAATGGCGATCAGATTCGGCAGCGCGAACGTCGGAACCTGTTTGGCTACACGGGCAGCTACACCCACGAAACTTACCTCGGCAAAATCCGGCTAACCACCACCGTGGGCGCGCAGTACCGGCACGACCTCACGGGCGGGCGCGTACCCACCGAGCTGTCGTACACCCGCAACCGGACTGAGACCCTCGAACGGGTTCAATACGGCGATATTGATGAGCTGAATGCGGCTCTGTACGCCGATGAGCAGATTCAGTTTTCGGACCGGCTGACACTTAACGCGGGCTTGCGGGTCGACTATTTCCGCAATATTTACACCGACCGGCTCCCCCAACCTGCCACCGTGGGGCGCGCCCGGCAAGCCATTGTGTCGCCCAAGCTGAACCTGTACTACACCGCTAATCCACGCCTGCAACTGTACCTCAACACGGGCAAGGGTTTTCACTCCAACGACACCCGCGTGGTGGTGCCGCAGGGTGGCCGCGAGATTTTGCCCGGTGCCTACGGGGCCGATGCGGGGGTTATTTTCAAGCCTGTTCCCCGGTTGTTGGTTAATGCGGCCGCCTGGTACCTGTGGCTCGATCAGGAATTTGTGTACGTGGGCGACGAGGGCGTGGTAGAGCCCGGTGGACGGTCGCGCCGGCAGGGGGTAGATGTATCGGTGCGGTACCAGATTACCAACCGTACCAACGGCGCCAATCTCTACGCCGACCTTGACCTCAACACCGCCCGGCCCCGAGCCGTGGGCGTTGAGTCGGGGCAGAATTACCTGCCGCTGGCTCCGGTACTCACGTCGATTGGGGGATTATCGTTGCAAACAGAGTCGGGCTTTAGCGGTTCGCTACGGTACCGGTACATGGCCGACCGCCCGGCCAACGAAGATTACTCGATTGTGGCCAAAGGCTATTTCGTAACCGACCTACAGGCCAACTACACCCGTAAGAACTACAGCCTTGGCCTTTCGGTGCAAAACCTGCTGAACACCCGCTGGAAAGAAACTCAGTTTGCCACCGAAAGCCGCCTGCTAAACGAAGCGGCCCCTGTCAACGAGATTCACTTCACGCCCGGCACGCCCTTTTTCGCCCGGCTGAGCCTGACGCTGTTTTTCTAAGCGATGGAGCAGGATTAAGTCGGGGTAGGTTTTAGGCGTTTCACCCCACCCCCGGCCCCTCCCTGGCGGGGAGGGGTTAGGGGTAAAATACCGCATTGGCTCCGGTCAGGTACTTAAACAAACGTAATTGAAATGGGCTGGTTTGTCCTTCCGACGAAAGACAAACCAGCCCAAGTACCTCCCTCACAACTCGCGTTATTTCAGCTTCACCACCGAAACCGGACCCATCAGGCCCGAAGGCAGCAAGGGCGATTCCGCGCGGTAAAACGGCATGGTCGTAAACGTCACCTTCTGGGTAACGCCCGGTTGTGCATCGCCCACCAGGCGGTTTACCCAAAGATTAGTAACCTTTACCTGCACCGAATTTTTACCCGGCTTCAGGGCTCCCGAAATGTCGAGCCGGAACGGTTTTTTCCAGGCCACACCCATGTTTTTTCCGTTTACAATCACCTCGGCCAGATTTTTCACCTCGCCCAGGTCCAGCACATAGCGCGCGTTGACGTCGGTAGCGGCAAGCTCAAACGTGTTTTCGTAAGTGCCTGTCCCCGAAAAGTATTTGATGCCCGCATCGGTATGGTCGGTCCAGGAGGTGAGTCGCGCAAACGTAGCCTGCGCCGGTGCACCTCGACCCGGCTGAAACTGCACGGTCCAGGGCGTTTCGATACGCACCACGGCCGTTTCGGTTGCGACGGGGCGGGTATAGGCAGGCGCAGTGGCTTTTTGCCGGAACACAATGAAATACGCATCCCACGGGTCGAAGGTAAGGGGCACCACCACGCGGCCGTTTTTGATCTGATACGACACCTTCTCGATTTTACCCGTTTGCGGGTGCCACAACTCGGGCACCCGGTCGCCCACGCGGAAACTGAGGGTGGCGGTATTAGGGGCATCGCTACGGCTCGACAGCCAGTATACATCGCCCTCGGTGGTTTTGCGGTGTACAAACAGCACCTCGGCACGGGCATTGGACACCACCACATCGGGCGCGATATTCAACGCCTGAAGCACCTCCGCCAGGGGCCGGGTCGATACGTTCGGGTTGCGCCAGATTTCGTTGGCTAAGGCCGTAAACTGAGCCGGATTGTCGCTCAGGCTCGGTGAGCGTTCGGGCTTGGCCCCTACGAGTTTCATACCCGATTTGACGAGTTCGCCCAGCTTCCGCAGCACGGGCAGGGTCATGTACCGGGCTGAGGGGTCGAGCACCAGCAAGCGGTACGTGAGGCCGCTCGGCACGTTAATCTGTCCGTTTTCCACGCGCAAGGCGTTCTGCACAACGGTAGCGTTGGCAAAATCATACGCATACCCGGCGGGTACGGGCGGCAAGGCATTGGCAAACAGCGACGTGATATTTTCGTTTTCGCCGTAGTAATACAGCACATCGACCACCGGCTGACCCTGTTGCAGCAGGTGGCAACTCCGGCTCAGATAATCAACCCAGGCTTTGGCAGGTTCGGCCCAGGTTTCGTGCCGGGTGAAGTACTGCCCAAACGGCCCGAGCGAGAAACCGGGCACCTTGTCGTCGAGCGGCTGATGCACCGAGGTGTGTACCACAAAGCGGTTCAGGCCCGAGGCCATCTCCATGTCGGCGGTGCGTTTGAGTTTTTCGGGATGAAACGAAAACGCATTCCCCACCGACGTCATCGACTCGGCCGCGACCAAGTTTTGCCCGTAAATATGCGCCACCGACGCCGACTCGCGGATGTCGGCCTTACTCCGAATTTCTTCGTCGCTGCCGCCCGCCAAACTACCCGGCGTCCACATGGCCGACATCGGAATATCGGCGTTGCGTTTCACGTCCATCCCATCGGCCAGGTAAATCCGCTTATTTTCGTGCGATTCGGTGTAGCGTTTCAGGCCACGCTTATGCAGGGCCTCGCCAATCACATCGTAATGGTTGTCGGTAATCATCTCGCCAATGGTTTTGCGAAAATCCCACAAAAACTGTTCGCTTGCCCCCGCGCTTTTCACCACCCGACCCGTCAGCACGGGCAGCCACGGCAGCATAGAGTACCCCCGTCGGCGGGCAAACTCCTCGGGCATAGCGTGAGTCCAGGTCATGTGCCCGGCCTCGTAACTGTCGAGCACCATGTACTGCAACCCCTGACTGCCCATCAGGCCGCCCGTAGCGTCTTTGTACATGTCGAGGTAGGTGTTGATGTAGGTCGAAACGGCCGTTTTGTCGAGTTTATCCACTTCCAGGCCGGTGGCTTCGGGCGAGGCAGGGTGATTTTGCCGACCTGTGAGCGAGTACCCCAGCCGCAGCACCACCCAGTCGGCAGTACCGACCGGGGGTGTCCAGTCGAGCGTACCGTCGGGCTGCATTTTTCCGGTCAGGTCTATCACGCTTTCGGGCGCAATGGCGTCGGCCGTAGCGGCTGTTGGTACCGTTTCTTCTTTCCAGGGGTTAAAACCAGCTTTGTCTTCGACCAGATGGACCCGGTCGGCCAGGTGCAGCACCAGTTCGGCCACGTTGACCCCCTCGGGCTTGGGTGGTTCGGTCTTGCCTCCCATCATGGCAGCAAACGGATTGGGTGCGGGCGGCAGGGTTTTAAACGCCATACGGAAATAGCGGGCCGTCGTGGGCGGAATACTGAGGGTGTTCAGCGGCACAATACTCCCCGGCAGAGCTACCACATCGCGAAAGTTTACGCCATCGTCGCTCACCTGAAACGTGCGGTTTTCTGGCCCGCCGTTGAACTCCTGCAACGGTTTTTTATTGGCTCCGGCTACCGAAAACGCCTTCACCGTGCGCGGAGTATCAAACTCGTACTGAATCCACATGTCTTCGCCTACGGCTTTGGGCGGCAGGTAGCCCGACCGGGCAATGTTGCCATCGGTGAGGTCGGCCACGGTAAAGGTGCCCCCACTTGAGTTCACTTTCGGGTTGAAGTCCGTAAAAGGCTTGTCAGTATCGGGCAAGCGGTACGCAACCACAAGAGCATCCCGGTAAAACGTAGGTGGATTTTCGACCGGCGCACTGCCCAGCCCCGACTCCATCGGAGCCTGCCCGAACGGCCCCGTAACGGCCGGAGGCTGCGGCAGCTTACCCGCAAAACGCCCGCCCGCCCGAACGCGGGTTTCGGTCCAGACGTATTTTTTCATGCCGTCTTCGGGTTTCACCCAGGGGCCACCCGTCACGCTCCAGCCCGGCGACCCGGCAATGGCCATTTCGAGGTTTAACTGCTGCGCCAGTTGAGTTGTGTGCCGGAAAGCCTCTTTCCACTCGGGCGTCATGAACACGAGCTTTTTGGGCACCACGAGCGGGGTAAACAGGCTCGCGTCGAAGTTCTGAAATCCGCCGATGCCCACCCGGCTCATCCACTGAAGATCTTTGGTGATGCCGTCTTTAGTGACGTTGCCGTTCATCCAGTGCCACCACACGCGGGGCCGGGCGGCATTGGGCGGGCTTTGAAAGCCAGTTTGCAGGCGTCTGCCCGGTTGGGCATAGGCCGCCGGGCCGAGCAAGGTCAGGGCCAGCACAGCCGCGCGGGTCCACGTTTTGGTAGGGGTATTCATCATGAAGGGTCGTTTTGCGCGTTACGCTTAATCGGTTAAGAGCGCAGGGTCAATGATTGGTTGAAGCTGTCAGACACCTTTCTGACGCTTACCCGAAATTAGGTTTACCCCCCAAATTACTTACCTCTAATTACCTCAAGTTGTAGGTATCCTGTCAAAACGAAATGCATAACGAACACGCTGAGTATTGGACATTTGTACAATCGAGCGGTGCTCGGTTGGGCCATTAGGCCAATTTTTAGCCTTACGGGTGAGCGGATCGGAACGCCGACCAGTACCGCTTCACTGTACCAATCTCCGGTACTGAAACGAATACAAAAAAGAACAAGCAACTAACAGACTGACTTCCAGAAAACTATTATTTATCAGACACTTCACCTTGTACGTTCAAGCAATAGAAATAAGACAACCCTGATCAAAAATCCCGCTCTGAATGTGGCTTTACCGGGCGAGTTACAAGATCATGTTGAGACAAATCATTTCTCCAGACTGGGTTTATAGATGCATGAGGGCAGGCAGGGCGTTCAACCCGGTGCGGAGGTGGGTGGCTTTATGGGCCGTGAGGTAGGTGTTGTGCTGCCGCCAAACGCCAAAGCGGATGCCCCCCTGAGGAGTCAGCTCGATTTGGGAGACATAGCCCTGTTGACGCTGTAGCTCACGGCCCGTTTGAAGAGCATCTTCCTCAATAGAGAACAGGGCCACCGAGTCAGCTGTGATGGTGAGTGGAGGTGCTTTGGGCTGCTGGGCCTGAGCGGTGAGGGTCACGGTGATAAGCAGGAATGGTAGTGTTCGTTTCATGGTTTTGTACAAGTACTATTACCGCTTCTGTTAGAGTGTGTGGACAATCAGAGCAACAAAATCATACTTGAAGCCAGATGAACCATCGCCAAGAAGCTGCTGGCTGTTTTTTCGTAGCGAGTTGCTACTGTCTTGAACCCCTGAAAGTGAGCCAGTGAAAAATAGAGCAAAAATCTTAATTTTCACGGTAAACAAAAGGGAAATGAAAGCAAACCGATTCACCGAATCGCAAATGGTGGCCATCCTCAAACAGC
>NZ_WELI01000020.1 GCF_009184635.1 Rudanella paleaurantiibacter | reverse complement strand
ATTTTAACCGCTTGAAACAGTATCGCCGGGTAGCAACTCGCTACGAAAAAACAGCCAGCAGCTTCTTGGCGATGGTTCATCTGGCTTCAAGTATGATTTTGTTGCTCTGATTGTCCACACACTCTAGCTCTACCCCTACCCGAACAGTTGTTGACTGGCCGCTAAAGCAGACGTCCGATAGATTATATTCATTCAATTGACCTGCGCTGCGAAACCCACAGCCGTCCCCATATTCATCCGGCCGATCAAGACCAAACGAATTGACCGCCACAAAAAAGCCCCTGCTGTAACCTGACAACCTGACGGCATAATCGTCCGTCCTCATACAGCTGCGCCCTGGCGTTGGTGACCCACCGTCCGTAGTTGTAACGACCCGTTGGGGGTAGATTCGGCTCACCCGCAATGACACTACGCTATCTGGTGACAATACCCCGTACAGAACCGGTTTATCCCCATCATAGGGTAGATCAAAACCTAACTCCTTCGTGCACCCGGAAAGAATGCCGAATACAATCGGAGCCAGCGCCAGCTTAGTGATACTTCAAAAAGTGATTGGGTGAATATGGGAAATGACCTTGTTTATACCAGAAAGCCTGCATGGATAGCCGGTTGCTGTGTTTCATACCACAACCAGTCTTTCCATACAGGCTTTACCGATTTTCGGGTAAGCTTTCAGTCGCAGGGTATTGTATTCCCCACCGAATTATTGCCGTACCACTTTTACCGTTTTGGTTCGGGTAGGTGTCGAAATCTGAAGCAGATAGGTGCCTGCCTCCGACCCCAGCGACACCCATTGCCGTACCCCTTGCCCCGTGGGCGCAATAGCCTGGCTACTCATTAAGCGGCCCTGTGCCGATACCACCCGCAGGTGCAGCGACTCACCAGCGGGGTTACCCACCAGCACCTCTACCCAGCTGTCGGGTGTGGGGTTGCCCAGTACGACCACGTCCAGCTCCGAGACAGACTCGGCCGCTATCCGCGCAGGTCGGCTACAGAATTGGCCGAAGTCGAACACAAACGGAGTGCCCTCCACGCCGTTCTGCCGTACCCGAATCGTCACCGGCTTGGGGTCCGCCCGCAGACCGGCCTCAATCACCCCGTTGACGTTCGTTGTCCACCCCGTTATCCCAATCGCAAAGTACTCCACCGCGGCCCCATTGCCCCCCGTAAAGCCAAAGGTGATGGCCCCGGTCTGGCAGTTGTAACTGACCACGGTAGCCGCCAGCGGCCCGCCTACAGGTGGAGTGGTACCGCCTGCCCCAATCACGGTGATGACAAAGCTCGTGCTGGCACTCAGCCCACCCCCATCGGTAGCCGTCAGCGTTACCGTGCTCACGCCTGATACCGAAGGTGTACCCGTGATGGTGCTGCCACTCAGGCTCAGCCCGGCGGGCAGGCCCGAGGCTGACAGCATCAGACTAGCGGGTGTCTGGGCGTCGGTAAACACATTACCCACATTGAGGCTGTAACCCACGCCGACCGTCGCCGATTGTGGCCCTACACCATTGGCCACCGTGGGTGCCGTATTGGTGGGCGGCTGGGGGTTACCCGAGCAGAAACTACCAAAGTCGAACACAAACGACCTGCCGGCCACGCCGTTCTGGCGAATCTGCACGGTAACGGGTTTGGGGTCGGCCCGCAGACCGGCCTCAATCACTTGATTGGGGTTGGTCGTCCAGCCGGTGATCCCGATGGCCAGGTACTCCACGGGTGAACCGCTGCCGCCGGTGAAGCCAAAGGTGATGGCCCCGGTCTGGCAGTTGTAGCTCACCACGGTAGCGGCCAGAGGCCCGCCCACGGGTGGGGTGGTGCCGCCTGCTCCACTCACGGTGATGACAAAGCTCGTGCTGGCACTCAGCCCACCCCCATCGGTAGCCGTCAGCGTTACCGTGCTCACGCCTGATACCGAAGGTGTACCCGTGATGGTGCTGCCACTCAGGCTCAGCCCGGCGGGCAGGCCCGAGGCTGACAGCATCAGACTAGCGGGTGTCTGGGCGTCGGTAAACACATTACCCACATTGAGGCTGTAGCCCACGCCGACCGTCGCCGATTGTGGCCCCACACCATTGGCCACTGTAGGCGGTGTATTAGCAGGCGGGGGCGTACCGGCACAGAAGGCCAGCGCATCCCAGCGGAAGCTGACGGTGATATTGCCCTGAGTCGCAAACAGGGTGAAGGGCTCCACGTTCGGTTTGCCATCCCGGATATCCACAGCTACCTGCGCATCGACCGTGGCCGAGCAGGAGGTGGTGGGCCCAGTGATGCCGATTGCTGCATAGGTAATGGGCGAACCGTTGCCCCCGCTGGTGCGGAACTGAATCTGCCCGGTGGCGCAGTTGTAGATCGGTTCGAGCAGAGTCAGGGGGCCACCGAGGGTGCCGGGTTGTGAACCACACACACTCACAGGGGGCGGAGTCACACTGGCCGAGACGGCAAGGGTGATCTGGGCGGTGGCCGAACAGCCGTTGGGTCCTGTTCCGGTGACGGAGTAAACGGTTGATCCGGTGGCCGACGTAGGCGGGTTGATGGCGGGGGTGGTCGCTCCGGTACTCCAGCGATAGGTAGCTGCCCCGCTGGCGGTGAGGGTAAGGGTTTGTCCCTGGGTGATGGCCGAGCCGGGGTTGGCGCTGATGCTCACGGTGGGCAGCTCCTGACTAGCCTGTACGGTCACGGTGGCTACGGCCGAACAGCCTCCGGCTGCGGTAACGACTACGGAGTAGGTTCCGGCCGTTGATACGGTAGCCGTGTTACCCGGCCCTGACTGGCTCAGGCCCGGTCCCCAGAAGGTGTAACTAGCCCCGGCGGGTGAGGCTGTCAGCGTCACGGTTGGGTTAGCACAGGTAAGCGTGCCCGAGGCCACGAGCGACGCATTCACGGCATTGGTGGCGCTTTCGACCGTGGTGGTGGCCGAAGCCGTACAGCCGTTGGCGGCTGTGACAGTCACCATGTAGACCCCTCCGGCCGCGACGGTGGCCGTGTTAGCGGTACCCGACTGGTTGAGGCCCGGACCGGTGAAGCGGTAGGTGCCCTGCCCGGCTGGCGACGCGGTGAGCGTGACGGTGGGGTTGGCACAGGTCACTGTCCCCGATGCGGCCAGCGAAACCGTTGGCGGAGTTTTGTCTTCGCTAATCATCACCGACGCAGAGGCCGTACAGCCGTTGGCGGCCGTAACCGTCACCGAATACGTCCCGGCCGAGTTGACCGTGCGCAAAGCATTCGTGCTGCCGTCCTCCCAACGGTAGCTACCCCCGCCCGACGCGGTGAGCGTGGCGGTGGGATTAGTACAGGTAAGCGTGGCCGAAGTGGGGGCGATGCCCGCCGTGGGCGGAGTGGTGTTGCCCTGCACGTTTACGGTGGCTACGGCTGAACACCCTCCAGCTGCGGTAACGGTGACCGAATACGTACCGGCTGTTGAAACGGTAGCCGTGTTGGTAGCTCCCGATTGGCTCAGGCCCGGTCCCCAGAAGGTGTAACTAGCCCCGGCGGGTGAAGCCGTCAGGGTCACCGTCGGATTGGCACAGGTAAGGGTGCCTGATGCCACAAGGGAAGCGTTCACCGCATTGGTGGCGCTTTCGACGGTGGTGGTGGCCGAAGCCGTACAGCCATTGGCGGCCGTGACGGTCACCATGTAGACTCCTCCGGCCGCGACGGTGGCCGTGTTAGCGGCACCCGACTGGTTGAGGCCCGGACCGGTGAAGCGGTAGGTGCCTTGGCCCGCCGGTGAAGCGGTGAGCGTGACGGTGGGGTTAGCACAGGTCACCGTGCCAGAGGCCGACAAGCTGACCGCGGGCAGGGTTTTGTCTTCGGAAATCGTCACCGACGCGGTGGCCGTACAGCCGTTAGCAGCCGTAACGGTCACCGAGTATGTCCCGGCCGAGCTAACGCTTCGGATAGCATTGGTGCTACCGTCTTCCCAGCGGTAGTTGCCTCCACCGCTTGCGGTGAGTGTCGCAGTGGGGTTGGTGCAGGTGAGTGTGGCCGAAGTAGGGGCGATGCTCGCTGTGGGCGGGGTGGTGTTCCCCTGCACAGTTACGGTGGCCACCGCCGAACAGCCTCCGGCTGCGGTAACGGTGACCGAGTACGTACCGGCCGTTGAAACGGTGGCCGTGTTGGTAGCTCCCGATTGGCTCAGGCCCGGTCCCGAGAAGGTGTAACTGGCCCCGGCGGGTGAGGCCGTCAGCGTCACCGTCGGGTTAGCACAGGTAAGCGTCCCCGAGGCCACGAGCGACGCGTTCACGGTGCTCGTCGCACTTTCGACCGTGGTCGTCGCCGTGGCCGTACACCCAGCCGCATTCGTGACCACTACGGTGTAGGTGCCCGGCAACGAAACCGGGGCCGTGTTCCCGCTGCCCGACTGGCTCACACCCGGCCCGCTGAAGGCATAGCTGCTGCCCCCCGTGGCCGTCAGTACAACCGAGGTCTGGGCGCAGGTCAGCGTGCCACTGCTGCTCAGGGTGGCCACCGGCAAGGCATTCACCGTGACCATGGTGGTAGCCACACTGCGGCCATTGCCCGCTACCGTCAGCGTAAAGGTCTGCACACCCGAGCCTGCGGTTTGCCACACCTGGCTGAACGACAGGTTCGACGAGGTGCCCGTGCCCGTGCTGCTGCCGTTGGTGAGGGTGTAGGCATAACTGCCCGTTACGTTGCCAATCGTAGCGGTAAACGTAACCGGATTATCCGTACAAATGGCCGTTGGTGAGGCACTCAACCCGGCAATAGTGGGTAGTGGCGCATACGTGAGGGTGAACCGGTTGGATGCCCCGTTGAGGTTGCTTGCCGCATCCTGAGCGACCCCGGCAGCCACACTCACGGACACCAGGCCAGGAGTTGCGGGGATGAAGTTGGCGGTGTACGTGCTCCCCGAGCCGGCAAACCCGCTCAGACTCCCGTTGCCCACCGTGATGTCCTCCACCACAAACCCGGTGACCGACTCCGAGAAGGTGAAGGTAAGGGGAATGGGGCCGGTGGGGGTGGGGTCCGTCGCCGAACTGGTAATGGTCACCGTGGGCGCACTGGTGTCGACGGTAAACGTGTTGGTGTTGCTGTCCACACTGGTGTTCCCCGCCCCATCCGTCGCGCGGGCCCGAAGGGTGTGAGATCCCTGGGCGAGCGGGGTGCTTTGGGCGAAGCTCCAGTTGCCGCTCGCATCGGCGGTGGCGGTGCCCACGGTTGATCCATCCACGATCACCGTCAGGGTGCTCGCAGGCTCGGCTGTGCCGGTGTAGGTGGGCGAGTTGTTGCTCAGCAAAGCGCCGTTGGCGGGAGTGGTCACGACCGGAGCGGGTGGCGGGGTGGTGTCGACGGTAAACGAGTTGGTGTTGCTATTGGCACTCAGTACGCCATCGCGAAACACGCTGGCGTATACGGAATGAGGCCCATCGGGTAGTGGCGAGGAGGACGTGATTGACCAGTTGCCACTCGCATCGGCGGTAACCTGGCCTTCAATAATGTTGTCCACCCGTACCGTGACCACATCGCCCGGGGCGGCTGTGCCGGTGTAGGTAGGCCGGTTCTGGCCTGTTACGCTACCATTGGCGGGTGTGAGCACGACGGGGGCCAGAGGGGCCGACGAGGTGGTGAAGGTTTGGAGGTTGCCGTAGCTGGTGCCCGCCCGGTTGATGGCGTAAGCGCGTAGGCTGTAGGTGGTGGCGGGGCTGAGTCCGGTTACGAGCTGACTATACGTTCCCACGCCGGCCCCCATCATCACTTTGGTGTTGCTGGTGGTTGGCGTGCCTGCCCCGGCCAGATACACTATCCCGAATTCAGTGACCGTCGCCCCTCCGTCGGCAGAAACGGTGCCCCCGAGTGTGGCCGAAATGCCGGAGATGTTGACGGCAGCCGCTGTTGAGACCGTGGCAGTGGTGCTTACGAATAAGGTAAAGAGCGGAGAAAAGCCTGAGCATCCGTTGGCATCCCGAGCCCGTATGATGAACGTAAAACTGCCGGGCTGGGCGGGGTCTCCAATCAGAACCCCTGAAGGAAACAAATTCATCCCCGCAGGCAAGGTGCCACTAACCACGCTAAAGCTGTATGACCCCTGCCCACCGGAGGCCGTAAACGTTTGGCTGAATGTCAATCCCAAAATGCCCGTAGTCGTGGTTGGGTTAGTGACAGTCACGACGGCCGTGTTACTCGTTACGGTTCTGCTAACGGTTGCGGTACAGCCATTAGAACCCGTGACCAGAACTGAGTAAGTACCGGGTGTGGAAACGGCCCGCGTGGGCATGGTCGAATTATCATCCCACTGGTACGAATTGCCGCCAACGGCTACCAGATTGAGTGAGGTTGTGCTACAGGTGAGCGTGGTTCCGTTAGGCGTATTGATTTGGGCACCGGGAGTCGCAGTGTTGCTATTGACCGTAATGGTACCGGTAGCTGTACAGCCAGCCGCATTTGTAACGGTAACTGAGTAGGTGCCTGATGCACTGACAAGTGCAGTACCGGCGGTTGGGCTCTGGCTGAGGATACCCTCTCCCCCACTACGTTCAAATAGATAGTTGTTTCCGCCCGTGGCAGTCAGGGTAATGGAGGTCTGGGCGCAGGTAAGCGGCCCGGAGGCAACAAGCGACACAGATGGTGGCGTTGTATTGACAAAAATATCGCGGAAAGCTGAAGCAGTACAGCCGCTCGGAGCAGTCACCAGCACGGTGTATCGCCCGCCCGTGGAGACATCCAGCGTAGGGCCAGTGCTCAATACAGTACTCGACGGATTTTTTCGAAACTCGTACGAGCCATTGCCTCCCGCCGTAAGCGTCAGGACGGGGTTCGCACAGGTAATCGTGTTTGATGGAGACACCGTTAGTGTGGCTGTCGGCGTTTGGAAATCCACGCTAATGGTAATGCTTGTCACGGACCGACAGCCGTCGGGGCTCACGGTTGTAACGCTATATACCCCACCCGTGGTAACGACAATACTAGACGAGGTAGCGTTAGTACTCCAGGTCTGCGACGCAGCCGTTGAGGCTGCCGTAAGGGTCAGGCTCGGATTGGTGCAGGAAATCGTTGTTGAGGGTGAGGCTGTCAGTGTGGCCACCGACAGAGGCAAAACAGTATGGACAATTGTAGCCGTAGCCCGGCAACCCTGAATATTGATTGCGCTAACTGAGTAAGTGAAGACCCCCGATATAGGCGGGTTCAAGCCATACGTGCCGTTTGAGCTGCTCAACGAACCAGAAAAGGGGGTTAATAAGGTGTAGCTATCAAACCCACTACCCGACTGCAAAACTACGTTGGTCCCCTGGCAGGTATTGTTGTTACTAAGCGACAGGGTGAGCGGTGGCGAAACAGTTGCCCCTGCTGTAGCCGTAGCCTGGCAAAAGCTTGTTGGGTGGCGGGCTGTTACTGAGAAGCTGTACGTATTGGCCGTTAACCCGGCAATTACTGTATTACTCGTCAGGCCCGCGTTAATGGTTTGTCCGGAAGGCAAATAGAAAATGTAATTATCCAAACCGGGTGTGGCACGCAGCGACACGTTTTGCCCGGCACAGGCATTGGTTGCTGTCAGGCTGAGAGTGGGTTGCGTGTAATCGCTAGCAATGCTCTTGGATGCCGTGGCCGTACAGCCATTGGCTCCGGTCGCGGTCACGGTGTGCGGTCGGGCAACATTCACGTTATTTGTTTGCCCGGTTGTGTTATTCTCCCAGCGGTAAGAGGTGCCTCCGTTTGCCGTCAGGGTGATAGCCGTCGTCACACAGTTGAGTACAGATACTGCAGAACCAATTGTGACAATGGGTGGCGTGGTATTACTGGTGATAACCTGTGAATCGACGGCCGTACACCCGTTAGCACCCGTGACGGTGACGGAGTATGTCCCGGCGGTATTCACTGTGCGCGTTGCGGTGGTCGTGTTGTTATCCCAACGGTAGGTACCTCCGCCGGAAGCCGTCAGGGTGATGTTAGGCACCGTACAGGTGATTTCTGTCGCGGGTGCCGAGATGTTGGCCGAGGGCGGGACATTTACGGTCAGCGTGGTGGTAGCGAGCGCCGTACCATTCCCGCTAACAATAAGCGAGAACGTTTGTGTACCACTCCCCCCTGCCGTCCAGGCCTGGCTGAAGGCGGTCGTGTTGGCGGTGCCGGTGATGGTCTCCGTGCCGTTGGTCAGCGTGAAGGCATAAGGCGGACTGACATTGCCCACCGTGGCAGTGAAAGTAGTGGTTTGACCCGTGCAGACAGGGGTTGTTACGGGTGCAAACCCCGCGAGGGTTGGAGACGGGTTCGTTGTTTCCTGTTCGTAGAGGTCAATGGTACCGTCGGCTCGGCCCACGAGCAAATCAAGCATTCCATCCCCATCTATGTCGGTCACGCAGGGTTTGGCATTACTAACTGCGCTAATATTATTGAAGTTAGTAGTAAGCTGGGTGACACTGGTTGAATTAACTGCGTTTTGTTCAAACCGATAGATTCTCCCCCCCCCTACACCCATCAATACATCAATCCGCCCATTTCCGTCCAGATCAACACAAAACGGAGCCGTGTTGCTGGTTAGGGTAAGGTAATCTGAGTTTACACGAAAAAAATCAGGGCTGTTCACATCGCTTTGGTTAAAATAGCCCACAATTCCATCGCCTTTTCCCGTGAGGAACTCCAGCCTTCCCTCGCCACTGAAGTCTGTCATGCCAACCACGGCAAAACTGGTCGTTCCCACTCCCCCAAACGACGTTGTTACTAAAACAAGCTGTGATGACCCTATGGTCGTTTGCTCGTATTCATGAACAAGCCCATCGGAACGCCCCAGGAGTACACTAAATTTCCCGTCGCCATCTGTGTCGACAACGCTCACCGTCACACGCCCCCCCATGTCAATAGTACCATTGCCATCGCTCAGGCTACCCAAATTCGTGAAGACAGTGCCATTAACTGCAGTCTGTTCATAACGACTTACGGTGCCATCGTCCTGTCCGACGAACAAATCCAGACGGCCATCCTGATCAAAATCAACAACTGTTGGAGCCGCTTCAGTCCCAACATCTATACCAGCAAAGTTGTTGGTAACCAGGCTATACGTAAGGGTAGTATTGGTGCGAGTCACCGTGAAGGACGAAGGCGTCAAGGCGTATCCACTGGCGTTTGTTACGTTGATGAGCTGGGTTGAAGCTACTCGGGGTACTGTCACGGTCAACTGTGTATTTGAGTTTACCGTGAATGGAGCTGAAATTTCGCCAAAACGTACGCTAGTCGTACCGCTAAGATTAGTTCCATTGATCGTAAGCGTGGAATGAATAGGCCCACTCGTGGGTAAAAACGAGCTAATTGATGGTGCCTGAGCGAATCCAGCATTCGATATAAAAAGCAGGGTAAATAGGTTGACTCCCAACCAACAAATCACCTTGTAAAAAATGCCCCCCGGCAGATCAGTTATCAGATCTGCACGAAACGTTGGTCTTTTCAGAAAAGAAGTGAGCAGACTTGGCAGTCGTTGCTCTCGCCCGAGCCATTGGGAAGGTGAAACTCGAAAAGAAGACTTCGAATCTACGGAGGCTCTCAACAGAAAACAGTAACGAAGTTTCATGAGAAGGTGAAAGGGGTTAATAGAGGTAGCCTAGGTGCTAACGGTCACTACCCAGCCGAAAAGTAGTAGTGATCGTTTGGCAACTATTTAGAGCTGGTATGTTTGCGCCTGCAAGTACGATCTGGAGCTATTGGAGTGCTAACACTCACGTTACATTGATCAACACCCATGTTACATTTTTAAGAAAACAGGTCTGCACAGCTGCCTGAAAACCCGTTTTTGTATTTCTACCCCAAAATCTGATAAGGTTGCGCTGCGGACAACAAGACGCCAAATTCACAATTGGCTAAAGCCAGGGAAGGCCCCACCCGGTTGCAGTACGAGCAGGGGTATATGAATCCGTATTCGAACAATAGAGGGGGGTGATGGCCTGATCGTCGGTCTTGTTCGATACCACCTGAACAAGCCCGACGATCTTAAAAACGTTGACTACCTCTACCTGTGTACGAAATCAAAATGCCCGTCCCCCAGAGCCGTTCAAGTGTGATTACACAGCGGCTCCGGGGGGCGGGCATACTTAGCCTATATTACTTGACTTGCTACGCCTTAGTCATTGTCAGGCAATGATTCAGCTATTTGCCGAATATTGAAAACAGGTTATTGGCCAATAAAATGATCTGGGGGTTACCCATGTATCCATATCTTTTCTTGATTGTCAACCCACTCTATGAAACCTGCTGCTTCACAGCGTGAACGATAAGATCCTGCAACGTCAGACTAATGAGGTCAACAAGACTGATGCCGTAAAGAGTAGCCACCTGCTGCAAAACGGTTAGCGACAGTTCGGTGCGACCTGTTTCCTTTTTGCTGTATGCAGCCTGACTGACTCCTAACTGAAACGCAACGTACTCCTGGGGGTAGTTGTGGATTTCACGAAGCTTGCGGATTTTGAGCGCAATCGGATTCATGTGCGTGCAGTGTTTAGTTGGGTGCTTTCGCATTGATTGATGAATCGAAGTAAAGACCGTTAACAAAGACGATCAAGTTATTTCGGCGAACCATACGTCTATTTCGGCAAATACACGTATACTTACGATGTATGCTTTCACCGTTTACCCTCGAGGCAAACCTGTCTTATGCAGCAAACTATCCGTTGTTTTATTGTAGACGATGAAGCCCCTGCTCACGTTCTGCTCGAGAAATATATCAAACGCGTTCCTTATCTGGAGTTGGTCGGGCAAACCTATAATGCGGTCGACGCCCTGTTTGCCATTGAGCAGGCCAAGCCCGACCTGATCTTTCTGGATATCGAAATGCCTGAGATGACGGGTATCGAATTCCTGAAAGCCTTACCCGCCAGCCGGCCCGATTTTTTGCGTCCAGCCGTGGTTATGGTGACGGCCTACTCGGAGTATGCGGTACAGGGCTACGAACACGACGTGTTGGACTACCTGCTCAAGCCGGCCCCTTTCGAGCGGTTTATGCAGGCGATCAACAAATACAAAGCCCGGCAGGGAATAACCACCGCTACCGCGCTCCCCCCCGATAGCTTGCCCACTTTACCAGCCCCGGAGCCCCTCACGAAACCAGTAGCAGAATCGGAGCCGGTGGAGACAGCCGGGCAAAAAGGCAATTTCTTTCTGGTCAAAGAAGATAAAAAGCTGATCCGTGTAGCTCCTGCCGACATCGTATTTGTGGAGAGCGACAGCGATTACCTTACCATCCATTTAGGGGATCGGACCATTTTGACCTACATGACAATGGGTAAACTGGAATCGATGCTGCCTGCGGACGAGTTTCTGCGCGTTAATCGTTCGTACCTGATTCGGTTGGGAGCCATTAAGGAAATAGACGGGAATTTGATCACCACTTCGAATGGGAAGCGGGTACCAATCGGCGTCACCTATCGAGATCGAGTGATGGAGAAATTGAAACGGATGATGCGGTAGCGAGTATGGACGAGCAAACAAAGAAAAAGTGGTTACGAGTTGGATTGCATGTCGGGTTATGGCTACTGTTCTACTTTGGTGTAGAACGATGGATGACTACAACAATTCACAGAGATAATAACTTGGTTATAAACATAATTAGTGGCTTAGACCTTATCTTATATGTGTCTTTGTTCTATTTTTTTGGCTACTTTATCTTTCCCAGGTTCTTATATAAAAAGAAAGTTACGGTTGTGATCGTTTCTATTGTAGTGGCCTATTACGTAACTTATTTAATTAACTACTTTACTTTCAAAAGTTTGTTGAGTATTACAGATGGATATGCAGGGAACGAGAAGACATACATAAGACGTGCTTGGGACGTCTTCTTAAAAGAAGAAGGTGGGTGGCTTGGCGGTTTTACAAGTTTACGTTTGTTGGCTTGGAATTACTCAATAAGTCTTTTTATACCAACAATTCTCTTATCGATTAAATCCATTAGGGATATCCTAAACTTTCAAAGAAAAAGTGCGAAACTAGAACATGATAAGCTTATTCTGGAGCGCGATAAATTAGCCTTAGAGCGCGATAAATTAGCCCTTGAGCAAGAGAATCTTCAGTTAGAAGTCAACTTTCTTAAATCGCAGATCAACCCTCACTTCTTGTTCAATACGTTGAATAGTGTCTATGTCGACATTATGGACACCAATGAACAGGCTGCCGAGCAGGTGTTGAAACTCGCCAGCCTGATGCGATATGGTTTGTATGAGTCGAACCAGGGACAGGCTGACTTAGCAAAAGAGATGGCTTACATTCAGAATTACCTGGATCTGGAACGGGTTCGGCACGGGCATCAGGTAAGCATCGGATTTGACCAAACGGGAAACCTGACGGGGTATCAAATCGCCCCACTCTTGTTGATTTCGTTTGTGGAGAATGCCTTTAAACATGGCGTCCGCAAAAGCAAGCAAGCAGCTTTTATTCACATACAGGCGTCTATGCAGGATGGGTTATTTACGTTTATTGTCAAAAATAGCCTCGGAGTCTCCGAAACAAATAAAGCCGGGATTGAACCCGGAGGGGTTGGGTTGGTAAATACCCGTAAGCGACTACAAATTTTATATCCAGACCAGCACGAACTATCAGTTGATGCCAAGCCTGATTCTTACCAGGTGACCCTCCAGCTACGACTCGCTTAGATTCGGCGTATTCATTCGCCGTGTTTTTTTGGGTATTGGCCGGGAGTAGCCGACCGATTGGACGAAATACTTTTTTTCTCGTTTTGTACCGCCATACGTTTGTTTCAGTAATCGCACAAAAAAAACCTAAACTGTATTCTTCATGCAAACGCAACTCCAGCCCCAGCGCCTTGTTCTCGTTAAGGAGCGCATCTACAACCTTAGTTCGGACAGCGTTCAGGGGAAACAAAAATCTGGCTTTTCATGCCTGATCACGATCATTACTGCTCAGTAATCGAATGATTCCCAGTCTTATCCTTTCTCATTACGGAGCCGGCGAATGTCTGCTCACTAAGTTTGTGAATCGCACCGGCTTTCTGGATGTCATCTGGGCCGGTGCATTCACAAATGAGACCGTTGAGCATCTCCAGAACAATGAGATTGGACTGACCTTGGCCTGTTTGCCCCCCCCTGATCGGGTAATTGAACGTTCATTGCTCGACGCATTACGCAGGCAGGAAAAACTGTTGCTCACAGCGCAATATCCTTTCTATCTGTATAGTCATTATGAGCTTCACCCCACGGCGTTTCTAAATGAACCCTATTCGTTCAGCCAATTTCAATATGCTCTGGAGTTGTGTCTGTCCGGACAATTGAATGAATAACAAGTGGGTAGCTCAATCGAATAGATCGTTTTTATACCGTTTATGAGATTCTTTGCCTTTTTTTAGTAGAACACTATGGGTATCTGGTACCTATTTGCAAAATTGAAGGGACCTCTCTTTATCATTTTGCTATATGTTCACTGTTTACCCTTTTCTTTTTGTGCGTCGCCCCGTATTCTCGATCAGCAAACTAAACGAGATGCAGGACCGCCTACTTCATCATACCCTGGACGAACTCCTTCGCGAATGGTACAGTGATCCCGCTGCTCAGGAAGCAATCTATCTGGCTTCCCCCTCCCTACACGAACGCTTTACACGGTGGCTATCGGGTGAGCAACTCTCCGACGTTCATAAATTGCAGCAAACGCTTTATAAGTACGCCATTCGAATGAGCACCCGGTGTACGCCATACGGCCTTTTTGCAGGCTGTACACTGGCTGACTCTGCGGATTATACGCGCTTGAGATCCAAAAGTCCGCAACCGGTTCGGCGGCATATTCGGCTCGACATAGAGTGTTTAATGGCCATTCGGGACTGGCTGATCAGACAACCCGTTATTCGCAACGGGATCTTATTCTACACCAACAATTCTCTGTATGCCGTTGGCGGTAATTTCCGGTATGTTGAGATGCAGCAAACCACCAAAGGCCGCAACTACTTCATTACCGCACTAACGGGCGATCCGTTTCTCAAACGGTTGTTCGAGCGGGCCAGAACGGGCGCAACCGTGCCTCAGCTGGTTAGCTACCTCGTGGAAATGAACGTTGAAGCAGGCGAAGCACACGCCTTTGTTAATCAGCTGATTGATGAACAGCTGCTTAGCTGCAATCTTGACCCACTACTCATTGGGGATTCGTATCTCGATGTACTGATTACCAGAGTGGTAGCTTTGCCACACACCGAGTTGATTACCCAAAAGCTGATACAACTAAAAGAGCTGGTTGCTTCCTCACCCAATGTGATTACACTCGGAAACCAGATCGGTTCCTGGCTGGATGCGCAACAGCTCGATGCCCCCGCAGACCGGCTACAGGTCGATTCGTTCTACGAAGAAGTACTAACCCTTGGGCAGTCGGCCATGGAAAATCTGCGGGAGCAGATTAAAGAGTTGGCCATACTGAATCAGCCCCACCATTGCCCGGATATGGACGACTTTAAACGCCGTTTTTACGACCGGTACGAAGAGGAAGAAATTCCGCTGGCCCTGGCATTGGATAGTGAATTCGGCATTGGTTACGGTATACAGTCTGGTTTAGGGGTTGGTTACGCGCCCATGATCGACGATCTGTCGTTACCCAATATCGAAGGTACCGCACAAGCCCCAGCCTGGAACTGGTGGCAATCGTTTGTACTGGATAAATACTCCGAGAGCCTCTACAGTCGTATGGCCGAGGTTGACTTAAGCCCGGCAGACCTGGACCGAATTACCAAACAACGTCGAGAAACGCCCGTTTTACCCGAAAGCTTTTATGTGTTTGGCAACTGGCTGGCAAAATCAGGGGAGGCCATTGATAGAAATGAGTACCGGTTTGTGATGCAAGCCTGCAAAGGGCCGTCGGCCGCTACCTTACTGAGCCGATTTTGTGAGGGCAGCGCCACCTTAACCGAAGCGGTGCAGCATTGTGTCCGAGTCACCGAGCGCCACCATCCCGATGTTATTTTTGCCGAAATTGTTCACTTTCCGGAGAACAGAGCGGGCAATATACTAACCCGTCCCACGCTTTATCAGTACGAGATTCCTTACCTGGCGCAATCGTCGGTCGATCAGAACCATCAGATTCCGCTCGATGATTTGATGATTTCGGTGCGCGAGGGGCGGGTGGTTCTGCGTTCTCGCCGGCTCAACAAACGGGTTATACCGCGCCTGACCAACGCCCATAACTACCATCAGGGATTACCTACGTACCGTTTTCTGTGTGATTTACAGCATCAGGATAGCTACCTGGATATACGCTGGAACTGGGGCGTACTGGCTGAGCAGGCTTATCTACCACGAGTACGTTACAAGAATATTATTCTGAGCCGGGCTACCTGGCAGCTACAGGCCAAAGATCTGCCATTGGGAAATCTGTTTCAGTTGGCAATCCAGTTGAATGAAAAGGGGCTTCCCCAGCAGTTTGTGGTTGGTATGCACGACCATGAGCTACTCGTGTGTCTGCATAATCCGCATTCGTTAAACCTTTTAGTTGCTGAATTACAGAAGCGAAGCAGCGTTCGGATCTATGAGTACCTCGCTACTACCGACAACTGCCCTGTATCAGTCGGTGGGCAACCCTTTACCAACGAGGTGGTTATCCCGTTCAGTAACCCGGCTGCGCCAAAATTGTCCGGTCTGTTGCCAGGTCTGACAACCTTGCCTCAGCGTCGGTTTTCGGTGGGCAGCGAGTGGCTATACCTGAAAATTTATACCGGCGAAAAAACGTCGGACGATCTGCTGGCCAATGTCCTGTATCCGATTGCTGAGCAACTGCTGTCTAACCGAGTGATCAATCAGTTCTTTTTTGTCCGGTACAAAGACGTCGATCCCCATCTGCGACTGCGGTTTCACGGAAACCCTTACCTTGATTTTCACCACGTAGTGATGCGGAAGGTTGAAGAAGCCCTCCGCGACCGTGTACAGGAGGGCGTTGTTCACCGGGTTCAGATGGACACCTACGTCCGCGAAATTGAACGCTATGGCCACGAGCAAATCGAACTATGTGAATTAATTTTCCACTGCGACAGTCTGACGACGCTTTCATTTCTGGCCCAGCATAAAGCGGTGTTCGACGAGAGCAGTCGCTTCGCCTTTGCCGTGGCCAAAATCAATTGGTTGTTAACAGGGGTAGGATTGTCTATTGCCGAACGAAGCCAGTTAATGAACCAGATGAAAGACGGCTTCTTCAATGAGTTTAACGGAGACGTAAACCTGCGTCGGCAGCAGAACGAAAAGTTTAGACACTACCGTCCGGTAATTGATTACGCACTTGGTACCGCTTATCAGGATGTTTTGAGACAAACCATGCCGGATTGCCTGACAGTGGAGCTGATGAACAAACTCCGCCAGGCATTTCCGGGGACAAAGCAGCTTATGCCAATTCTGCAAAGCCTGATCCACATGCTTATGAACCGGCTTTTCCCGGCTAAACAACGGGCCTATGAGTTAGTGCTTTATCACTGTCTGGCTAAGTATTACGATGCGCAGAAGGCCCGACAACCTGCCAATCAGGCGTTAGCCTAACGAGGGAGCATACGTTATAACCTGGCGGAATAAACTATGACCAAATGGATTATAATACAACCAATAGTTATTGAAAACGGGGGGAAATACGGCCAATTTTGAATGGACAAACAAGCACAAACAAGACGTAATAATGGCTTTCTAAACGGATACGCTCATGAAAAAGCACATCAACCCGGAGTTCTCCTTTGAGGTATGGATCAATAACGATGCGGACTCAATGGCCGATGAAATTGGCTCGTTCGACGACAACTGGATGGTATCGGCCGGCGACTTATTCGACGGTATGGAGCTGCCAACAGATGAGCCGCTTTATCAGTACGACGAGGCCGCCTAATACCGCAGCCGCGTTATAACCTGACGGAATAAACTATAACCTGAGGTTTTTGATCGCTGCGTGGTTGGTGCCCACTTTTGTATAGGCAAAACGAAATAAAAAGTAAGCAAAATAGATAGATCATTCATACGGGTTCTACTAGTAAACATACTAATAAGAGTGCCCTGGGTAGCACAATAGCTACGCCGGAAATCATACAAAGTAATTCATACAGGTGATAAAAGCAGGTATAGAAACTCCCCCGCGCCAATACGCGGGGGAGAACTTCTACCCGAAATGGCAACTTAGTCTAACCAATAAATCAGTCGCGTAATGAGTCAGAAAATTCAGGACTTGAGTGACGAAGCGTTACTCAAACGAAAAAAGACAACAGTACTGGTAACGGGTATATTAGCTGGAATGCTTGTAGCGCTACTGATATTGGCCATCAATTTATCTATTAAGGAGAACTCCTCGGTTGGACTCCCCCTGATGATTATGCCATTTGCGCTGTCGCCGATTTTATTTCTTTGTATAAATGATATAAGAGCAGTGAAAAAAGAGTTGCAAACCCGGAATCGGGTTATTTAACAGCACGAAATTATGGACGCGAACACAACCTACTCAAGACTCACGCTGGAAGAGTTAACCGGTGAGGAAGCCAGGATTAAGAAACAGGCCTCTTTTCTCACAGCTATGGTTGGCATAGCTTTCGGCATTTTGATTTATGCTTTCGCGTTCTATTCGATTGGCTTCCGGCATTCTGCGTTGTTGATTCTGATTGCACTGCTGGCAGCCGGGGCCAACAAAAAGGGGAATGACCTGAAAGCCATTCAGGCGGAAATTAGCAGCAGAAGTTCGGCATAGCCATTTTACACGGCAATGAGTTTTGTACACACCATTAACCACCGAAGTTATATCCTATAACCAAATGGAATAAACTACAACCGGAAGTTATTGAGCACGCAACGAACCCAGCCTACCTTTGAAACAGTGAGTTAATGAGGTTTTCGCCGATTGGAAGTTTTGACCGTTTTTTTGTCAGTTCTGTCAGGAAGTAGCTGAACAACTTTGTGCCAAACCAACATAAACGGACAAAAGCATGAATGCACAGAACACCCCCAAAGACAAGCAGTCGGTCAGCGTTGACCAAACGAACGCGTCAACCATTTCGAATACCCCCCCAGCCGAGCCAAACCTGGAGGACATGGAGCTGAACGAAGAGCAGTTAGATATTATATCAGGTGGTGGTGATGGGAATAAATTGATTATCGGATGACAAGGTCATGGATGTGCATATCGTTGGTAATCATTCTATCAAATTGTATAGAAGCGAAACTGTATGCACAATCCACCTTGAAACAGAAGACAGCCACTTCTGTGAATGTAACAGCAACTCGCAATAAGGAGGTAGCCGATAGCCTCTTTGAACTGGGTTCGCACTACTACAATACGCAAGTCTATAACAAATCCTTGTTGCTGTTTGAAAAAAGCCTGGATATGTATCAGCGTATTGGAGATGGTAAGAAACAGGGAGATTGCTTCAATTTAATGGCGGTAACCCATTTTTACTTAGGCGATTTTTCAAAAGCCGCTATCAATTTTAAGAAAGGAGCAGAAGCTTTCAGAAAGATAAAGTTTGAGAAAGGGGTTGCTTCAACATTAAATAATCTAGGTGCTGTATATAAGAGCCAGGGAAACTATCTGGAAGCGTTGGATCATTTCCGACAGGCTGCTCTTCTGTTCGATAAAATGGGAGATACAAAGAATTTAGCTGCGACTACTCAGAATATAGGCTCCGTATACTCTAAGGTAAAAGATTACAACAATGCTCTAAAATATTTAGGCCAAGCTTTTACTGTTCATACAGTCCAAGGTGATCAGGAGGCAATAGCTCAGGTACTGAATGAGATAGGAAATATTTATGCAAAGCAAGGCAATTACAAGAGCGCGTATGAAAATTTGACTAACTCATTACGAGTCGCTAACAAGAAACAGGATAAGCAGCTACAAGTAATGGCCCTGTCCAGCTTAGGTGATTTATTTTATGCGCAGTCAGATTATGCCCGAGCACTACCCTATTTCACGCGTTGCCTAAACTACTCAGATCAGATTGGTAGTTTGCAAAATCAAGCTGAAGCGCAAGTGGCTATTGGTACTATTATGCACCGGCTGGGTAAGAGTAGAGACGCAGTGAAAAAATGCCAGGACGGATTACAATTAGCCGAAAAAGTGGGTTCGGTACCCATGAAAAAACGGGGATGCGAGTGTCTGTATTTATCACATAAAGCGCTCGGAAATACGCAACAGGCCCTTCGCTATTATGAGCAGACTAATGCGTTTGAAGACAGTCTGAACTTAGCGGAAGCAGCAAACAAGGTGATGGGCATAGAGTTTCAGAAGCAGCAGTTGGTCGATAGCATTGCCTATGTCAAGAAAGAACACTCGATTCAACTAAAGCACAAAGAGGAGGTGCAGCGACGCGAGAAGCAGCGTAACCTAATCATTCTATCGCTGTGCTTTATAGTCCTGGTTGCCGTCGGTTTGTGGGGCCAACTCAACTTTGTCAGGAAGTCGAGAGCGGCAATAAAACTTGAAAAAGACCGCTCTGAGGCCCTGCTGCTGAATATTCTGCCCCAGGAGATAGCCGAGGAACTGAAAGAAAAAGGCAGCGTAAATGCCCGCGATTACAACTTAGTGTCCATACTCTTTACGGACTTCAAGTCGTTCACACAGACCGCCGAGAAGATGACCCCCCAGAGTTTGGTGGAAGAGATAAACATCTGCTTCCGGGCTTTTGACCTGATCACGGAGAAGTATGAGATTGAAAAAATAAAAACCATTGGCGATGCCTACATGGCCGCCGGCGGCATCCCCCACGCCGATGAGAATTCACTGAAGAACATTGTGTTGGCCGGCCTGGAGATGCAGTCGTTTATGACGCAGCGAGCGGATGAGAACAGAAGTATGGGCCGTCCGGCTTTTGAGATGCGCCTGGGCATACACGCGGGGCCAATTGTTGCCGGGATCGTCGGGGTGAAGAAATTCCAGTACGACATATGGGGCGATACGGTCAATACCGCCAGCCGTATGGAGAGTAGTAGCCAGGTAGGAAAGGTTAATATCAGTGAGACATTGTATCAACTAATAAAGGATGAACCGTGCTTCAGCTTCGAGTACCGAGGTAGCGTTAATGCAAAAGGCAAAGGCGATATAGCGATGTACTTCGTTGAGAAAAGCGCTGTAGCTCAGTTGGTCGCTTAATTGGTGAATACGTTCCCCAAATCGTGCTATGAAAACAGAAGAAATTTACTCAAAAATGACGCCTGATGAGTTAGTGTCGGCGGAGAAAAAGTTGAAATCATGGAAGATGCCAACGGCTCTATTCATAGGGGTATTAACTGGTATCGCCATTTGGTCGGCTACACACAACGGTTCTAGCCTCACTTACATGTTGGTGATTGCTGCCATCCTGATAGGAAACGTATATTCTAAAAGGTTAAAGAACATCCAGGCTGAAATCAGCCGACGGAACACGGTCCAATAACAGAAGTTTCGCATTAACCGACTCAGGATACCAAACAGTTGTTGAGTCGGGCCTCTGCCGACTGTTTCCTGAACAGCGACTACCTACAACCTACCCTGTTATCTGCAAAGCTTGCGCTATTTACCTGATAACTAGAAAGATATGGGTAGACACTTTTGACAGTCAATTTGGCAAATTCGTCAGAAAGTATAAAGATAGCTTTGTATCATACAAATAAAGATATGGAACAGAGAAAACAAGAAATCATAGAGGCTGTCATCTCAAAAGCCTGGGAAGACGCGAATTTCAAAACGGAGCTGATAGCTGACCCAGTAAAGGCAATTGAAAAACTGACTGGCGTTAAAGTGGTCCTACCCGAGGGAAAGAGTTTAGTGTTTTTGGATCAAACCGACAAGTCCACGATCTACGTAAACATTCCCGCCGAACCCGAAATTGAAAACATGGAACTGACCGAAGAGCAACTCGAAGCGGTTGCGGGCGGTGGGCAAAGAATTTGGGGCGACTTTATCCGAAACTTGTTCCCAAACCTCAACGATTGCATTACCCTATAATACATCTATAAATAAACCAAAACAAACAAAACAATGGAGTTTACACAAGAGCAAAAATTGTACGGAGAAATTGTACAGAAAGCCTGGGAGGACACACAGTTTAAGAGTGAATTGATGGCTGATCCGGTGGGTGCTATTGAGAAACTAACCGGCCAAAAGCTCAACCTACCCCAGGGCAAAACCCTTGTGGTACGCGATCAGACTGATGAGTCTACGGTGTACATCAACATTCCTGCTAAGCCCGCTACTGAGGATGTAGAGTTAAATGAAGAGCAGCTCGAAACTGTAGCAGGAGGGGCTACGTTTCCAGGTGGGACAATCTTTGATATCATTGATATTTTGAAGCCAACACCAACTTTCCCGGTCCCTGACAAGACGGTTCAATATTAATTTATTCTTATTTAAGCAGTTATCTCAAAAAATGGAATTTACACAAGAGCAAAAAATGTACGGCGAGATCGTACAAAAAGCATGGGAAGATGCCCAGTTTATGAGTGAGTTAATGGCTAGCCCTGTAGCTGCAATCGAAAAGTTGACGGGCCAGAAGCTTAACCTGCCCGAAGGCAAGACGCTGGTTGTCCGTGACCAGACAGACCAGAGCACGGTGTACATCAACCTTCCAGCTAAGCCTAATACGGAGGATTTGGAGCTTAATGAAGAACAACTAGAAGCTGTTGCAGGTGGTACTCTTACAACAGCCATTATTGTAAGTTTACCTTTCCATATTCCCCCAACATCACCAACTACAAGTCTACCACCAGCAAACGACTAATGGTATTGTTTCTAATTTAAAAACACATAAAACATAACAATTATGATGACGCAAGAACAGCAAAAACAAGCGGAAACGTTAGTAAGAACTTTAGCGCAAAAGGCTTGGGAGAGTTCAACTTTCAAAGAGCAATTGATTAGAAATCCAGTTTCTACAATTGAATCGGTTACGGGGCAAGCTATAACACCAAACACAAAAATTGTAGTAGAGGATCAAACAGATAATTCTGTTATCTATCTAAATATTCCAAGAAAAGTTGAATTTGATGAGTTAGAACTAACAGATGAACAGTTAGAAACAGTTTCGGGTGGTTCTACTCCCTTGTGTGTTGGATATGCTGCGTATGCTGTAATCTTGATTGGTGTATTAGCAGCAGGTGTCACAGTTGGTGAATCATTAGGGAATGCTGTTAAGTAATAATATCTATGATATTGTTACTGGATGGTCTAAAATCTGCTCCTTGGTATCTGTATGCTGGGTATGTGGCAGCTTGTATTGCTTTGCTTGCAGCAGGTGTTATAGTTGGTAGAAAAATAGGGGAAGTAGTTAAACGATCAAAAATTTGAAAAATCATGAACGTTGCAGAGAATCAAGATCTTTATTACAAATTAATTTCACAATCTTGGAAGGATGAATCATTTAAAAAAAGTCTTCTAAGTAGCCCTATTCCGACAATAGAAAGCTTTATTGGAAGATCCATTAGTCTTGAAAGTGGAAAACAGAGAATTGTTGTTGAGGATCAAAGTAATAGTAGTACTGTTTACCTCAATATCCCTGAGAAACCGGATTTTATTGAACTAGAACTAACTGATGAACAGTTAGAGATGGTTGCTGGAGGTAGTACTCCACTTTGTGTAGTTGGGGGGGTTTTTCTGGTAGGAGTTGTTATTGGATATTGTGGGGCTAGTGGTAGTGGTGATAGTGGTGGAAACACTACTATTAATAATAACACTACTGTTATTATTAACAAATAATAACATATTGATATATAATTAATTTGTCAATGTAGACGTTATCAAATCGTTAAGGCGTATGCTATAAGCCAACGTTCTGACGTCGTCTGGTTATCAAATAAATTATTTTTAAGTGAATGAACTATGTATAATGTATAATGAACAATTGTATTACCTGCTGATAATCAGTCATCTCATTGTCCATTTTGCACTATTCATTTTACATTTAATTCTGTCTGACTACTTAATACTAATCATTTAGATATAAAACGGATTCGAAAAACATTAAGATTCCATTGAGAATATAGTACATTTCGAATCTGTTTTATATTTATTTTAAATTTTACAATCATGGATAAGAAAAGTTTATATCTATTTGGTGGCTTCGCATCAATTTCTCTAGCTCAAATGTTTGACGACAATCCATTTGTAAAAATTAGCTTGGCTTTGTTGGGTGTTATTCTATTATTATTATTTGGTAAACACGTATATAACAAAGGTTAAATGGGGTGTGCTAAATAGCTCATTTGTTTCATTTAAGTAAACAGTCATTGATAATAGAGTCCCATTGTATGTTTTAATGCTAAATTTATCATGTATGTTAATCTTTTACATCACATTATCAATCTGAATTTGTTTCAACAACTTTTTAAAGATTTACAGATCTTTTATACTTATTAAGTTTTAAAATTAGTATGAAGAAAAAAGGCTCTGTTGAATGACTCTTCCATGTTCAGCAAAACTACTCTAAATGTATTTTCTGCCCCCCTTTAGGTAATTGTAATTGATTCATTTACAATTCGTAGCAGTCAAGCCGGTATATTTTCATGATTAGTAGGTCTCAAAGCCAGGCTTTTTGAAACCATGCAACAAAGGCAAGAAAAACTATAGATACCTTATGAATATTTTAAACATACCATATTTTGCTGGTGGACTATCACATCTAATCCCACTATATGCTTTACACATCAAACATTTAAAAAAAGATACTGAAATTAAAAATCATTTTTTTGTCAGTAAGCACACACAAAATTTTCTTAGAGCACAGGGTATTAGTTGTGTACCATTAGATTATTTTGAGGATGTAAATGAATCAATATTGATGTTGCAAGACAGTGTAAAGACGATAAAGTATGTGACGGAAAAAGAGAGAGAGGCATGTGAGAGAGTAAGGCCTGTTCTGATTATTGAGGACACTTCTTTAACAACTCCGTTGATAGCGGAAAAAAACAATATTCCTAGGATTTCAATTCAGAGAACGGGCATTTTTAGATCCATTGATAATTATTTTAGAAACAAGAATCATGTACATTCACTGCAAAAAGGTGAGCACACAGAAAGATCATTGTTTGTTTCAGATACTATCAGTTTAAAGACAAAAATATTTAATCATTCTGAAACCCTTTTTCTGCAACAATACGTAAAACCTAAAGCAAAGATTATTCCTGGGATACCAACAATTGAGTGCTTACCTGATAACATAGAAAATAGAGAATCGTACTTTTATTCTGGACCCCTTCTTGTAATGGATAAACCTTCAAAGGAATTATCTATCAGATTAGAAGATTTCTTAAATAGAAATAAACAGAAACCAATAGTTTTTATCACTACTGGCACAATAGATAAAACACCCATAGAAAAGTTTATCGAGTATTTTGTAGAGCGTGGCTATGCTGTTATAACCACCTGTAATTGTGATATAAGGGAACCCCACAAGCAATCGGTTTTCTATAAGAAGCTACTGCCACTAAATTATATATGTGGAATTTCTAAGCTTGTAATTCATCAATGTGGCTCAGGAATGTATCATTATCCAATAATGAATAGTGTTCCTTCTCTAACAATCGGTACACTGTGTTACGATAGAGAAGATATAGCTCAAAGACTACAACAACTTGGTGTTTCTGGCCATATTCCACATCCAGAGGACAACCTAAACTATTGGGATATTTTCCTTAAATTGGTTAAGAGATTTGAAGAAAATACATTAGTAGATTTTAATGAAATAAATAGGTTACGTCTTGAAATAACTGAAACGTCATCAAACTTTAAAATAGACCAAGTTTTACAGTATGCGTTGCAATAAAGTATCTAGATTCAAAACTTCTATAAATGTACAACTTATAGATAGTGAGGCACTGATTTAAATGTACATTTTAGTTAAAATGGCTTATAAACTTTCTGTGTGAAAAGACTTAATTAATAATGGATATTGTGACTAATTCGGCAGATATTCAGATACAAATTCTTGTGTTGAATTTAGCGTCGAATTTTGCTGTTCAAAAAAAGTTTTATCAAATCAATTTAATAGGGTTATAGGTGTAAAATTTTTGAATGGAATTGTTATATGTTTTTAAATGAATATTTTTTTTTGCCTTAAAAAAGTCTACCTAAATATGAAAAAATAAGTTTATTAAATTAATCTAAATATACTGTATCAAAAAAATTGTTTGTTAAACTTATTCTTCTAACTCTGAAAAATGACAGTTCAAGCTCCATATTTGGTTAAAGAAAGCTTCAATACGATTCCGTTTGTTGAAATTCTTTTATCATACTCTAAGAATGGTAGTACTATTTCCGATTTAGGATTAGAAACTCTTCTAAATAACAAATTAGAGCAGAAATTATTAGAAGAGTTGAGTTTCGTAGCAGAGGTTACTCTACAATCGGAATTAGATAATTTTACCGCAAACGGTAATATCGATTTTGATGAATTTATTGAAAAAATGATTGTGTCATTACCAATTGATTATCCAGTTTTAGATAGGATATTAAAGGTAAAGGCCAATAATTTCTTAAATCACATTCGTAATATTTTTATCCGTTTTATCAAGGATGCTAAAAATATAGAGTCAGTATTTAATTTAAGTAACATCAAGATTGTAGATATTGATGTTAGCCTTGGTGATGGGCACAATGGCGAAGGTACTTCCTTAGTATTTTTATCAGATGGAACAAAGTTGATATATAAACCCAGAAACATTGGCATAACTACGTCATATAATTCTTTTGTTGACTGGGTTAATTTGAAGCTAAAAGCAGATTTAAGAACATTTAAAGTGTTGGATTGTAAAAATTATGGCTGGATAGAATTTGTCAATTATGAAGAAGTCAGTTCAGAAAAAGAATTACGAGAATATTACCATAAAGCAGGAATACTATTAGCTGTTACTTTACTTTTGGGAAGCAAAGACTGCCACCACGAAAACATAATTGCCTCAGGTAGGAATCCTGTCTTGATAGACCATGAAACGATTATTCAGCCATATTTTAATGATAAATCTTTTCGTTCATGGGATGATCAATTCAAAATACCGCCTTTTTCAGTTTTAGAAAGTGTTTTAATTGTGAACCAGGATACAGGGGCACCATTGGATATTGTAGGATATGGAGTGAAAGGGAATATTGAAGTAACTGAGTTAGAGAAAAAAATTATCAATCCAAATACCCTAAACTCCAAAAGAACAACTCGCTTCGCTACAAGAAGAATAGTAAATAAAAATATACCTGAATACAGCGGAGAATACATTTTTGCAAATGACTATAAAGAACATTTCATTAAGGGTTTTACTTCGGCTTATGATATGTTTTTACATTCAAAGAATGAATTGAGATCTGCAAGTTCTCCTCTTGAACTATTCAAAAATAACGAAGTGCGCTATGTGTGGAGACCCACTTTCGTATATTTCAGAATTTTAAAATATATGAGAGCAGCATCTTTTATGTCAAGTTATGAAACATATAATTCTAAGTTATACGATTTATTATCAAAGGCTTTCAAAGGAGAAAATAGATATAATTTCGGGTACATCCTAAATTTTGAAACAAGCCAAATGCTTAATGGAGATATACCGATCTTTAACCTGGGCAGTCAAGATGCCTTCTTATCAGGTAGTGGAGAAACAAAGCTCTTTGAGTACAGTTGCCTTGAAAATATAAGTTACAGGATAAATCTTCTTTCAGAAAATCACAAAAAAGAGCAATTGGACTATATCTCAAAATGGTTAAGTGTAGAAATCATGTGAGCATAAAGTTCCCTAGGAACTTGAGTGCATTCACATGTGATGCTATGTGATAGAACGAACGTATTACTAATGAAAAAGAAAGCTTTATTTATACCTGCTTCAATCAGAAGCCATGTGCTGCCTTCCTTCTTCTTAGCTGATCTTTTTTCAAAGGATTACGATGTGACATATGCTGTAACGAATAAAATTTTGGAAGAGTCTGTTATTAAGAATGGATTCAAAGCTCAACAAATTTCGAAATATAAAGTAGGAGCTAATCTTGAGAGAACATTTATTGAAGCACAGGGGAAGAAGGGATCATTTTTACAATTAGTTCAGTGCTATTTTACTAACGCTTTATATTGGCACCGTAAAAGAGAGATTGATAGGTTAGTGGAGTGCATAAAGCCTGTTGTTGTTGTCATTGATATTTACAACAGTACTGATTTTATTTTTTTTCATTCGTATTATAAGAAGATCAACGTATTATTTTTCAATCCGATGCCTTCCACGTACAAGGTGGATGGGTTTCCTATTGTTTCTGAGAATGTCTGGTTAAGAGACAATTTCAGCATCGTCACTAATAAGAGAACAAAGTTATCTGATTTTATTAAAGCACCTCAAGAACCACTTCTTGACTGGTTATCACAAAGGCAACTGCGCGAACTTATAAAATCAAGCAAAGTGCCAGTCGAGTTTGAATTTGTAAAAAACAAGTTTGTAAAGACGTTTAGAAATGTTCCTGAGTTATTATTATTACCCCTTGAGTTTGAGTTTTCTCCTATTGTAAAAAAAGATTATCAGCATTACTTAGGACTATGCCAACGTGTAGGCCGAATCGACACGGAATTGGATAATACGTTCGATGACAAATGGAAAATTATCTTAGAGAAAAAGCAGGAGGGGCAGCGAATTATTTATTGCAGTTTCGGGACGTTTTTCAAGGCTGCTGATCCTCGAATGTTAGATTTTATCAATAAAGTATTAGACGCGATCGCTACAATCCCAAATACTTTTTTGGTTTGTTCGGTTAACAAATATGTAAGTCGAACACTGCTGACGAAGAGAAAAAATATTGATAACGCTTTGTTCTTTTCTAGAGTACCACAATTAAAAGTATTAGAAATAGCTGATATCTTTATTACACATGGAGGTTTGGGAGGAATGAAGGAAAGCATTTTTCACAAAGTACCAATGCTGGTTTATCCCCTTGACCCGCATTATGACCAAAATGGAAATTCACTGAAAGTAGAACATCATGGCATTGGACTAAGGGGCAATTTTATCTACGAGCAGACTAAGTACATGCAAGCCAAAATTAAGAAGTTACTGAGTGATAGAATGTATAAGAAGAATATCATAGAGTTTAATGCGAAAGTAAATAATACATACACGCCAAGCTACCACAAAGAATTATTAGATCGGCTCTTAACATGATACTTTCCAAGTACGAAATCAGCGCTTTGGGGGCAGTCAATCGCCTTCTTGATTTAAAAAATGTGAGGATAACGGGCTTACATTTGAAAAACAAACTCCTTCAGGAACCTACATTTCCGAGTTTGTTATCATTGAGCAATGTACTTACGGACTTTACTATCTTCAATGCTCCGTTAATCATCAATCCTAAGCAGTTGGGTAAGATCCCCATTCCTGCCGTTGCTCATCTTGAAAACGGCATGGGATACGTTGTTATTAATAAAGTAGATGTAGAAAATAACCTCATTGAGTGGCATCATGAGCAAGCGGGAGCTTGTAGAGAAACTATTTCAGAATTCTGTCAGAAATGGCAAGGTGCTATTATGGTTGTGAAACCAGACGAAAAAGCAGGAGAAGACTATTATGAAACTAGTCGTATTACCGAAAAAAGTAATAAACTCAGATTGCCTTTCATCTACGCGTCTTTAGCGTTTTTGATTGGATATTTTGTTGTCTATATTTCTACTAATGTTTTAAGTATTCAAAGTGAGCTTTTTCGGAGCATTTTGTCGATTAAAATCATTGGTGTTATTCTATGCGCTATTTTAACTAGACTCAGTATTAATGCTTTGGATGGAAATAGTAAGATAACTGACGTTAAAAGTAAGTTGCAAAATAGCCTTAATTTAAGCACTCGCAAGATCTTAGGTTTTCTTAATTGGTCAGAAATTGGCTTAATCTATTTCGTTTTCGGACTTTCAACTTTATTGTTGTTAGATACTGAAAACCACAGTAATATATATGCTTTTTTAAAATGGCTTAATTTTACAACAGTACTCTACGTACTGTGGGCCATATACTACCAGAGATTTGTAATTCGGAAGCCGTGTTTGCTATGTATAGCATCAGTAGTATTGTTGTTGGGAGAGTTTTATCTTTTGTTTGCTGCTCCTTTGCTCATCGAGAAAAATAACCATTTCCCCTACAATCATTTGCTAACTAATTTTCTATTGATACTGACCTTGTGGGTTTTCATAAGGAAGTATCTGTTCAACTCAATGAGCAATGAAAGTACATACTATGCATTACAAAAATTGAAATTTAGTATTGATTACGTGCAGACTATTTTCAGCAAAAGCTCGACTACTCCGCCTATTTTTGATAAGATGCAGTTTGTAGAAGTTGGAAACCCCGATGCAGCAAATACTCTACTGGTAGTTCTAAATCCAAGCTCAGCTCTAGGTGCTATCAGGTTCAAAGAACTAATTTCTTTATCTGCATCGACCCAACAGATTAGTAGTAAAATAATACTCGTTCCTGATTCACCCAATGATTTTATTGGCATAAACATTATTAAGAACATTTTGGGCTACCCTACCAACCAACGACTAGCGGCTCTTACTGCTTGGTTTGAGTGGACTGACTTTAATAAATGCGGCTTCTCTGTTCAGGTAGAGGAGAATGATGTATTGACTGACGTTGTCGAAGAGCATATAGATTGGGCAAATTTGGCAAGGATACCGTTTACTACTCCAAGCATTTTTTTAGAGGATACTTTACTACCTGCTATCTATGCAATAAAAGAAATTCCCAAGCTTTTTTATCTCCGAAGGTTCATAGTTGAGTGAAATAGCTTCTATTCTTATAGTTGAATTAATAGATAAATCCGGTATCTGTAATCTTCGCTGCTGAACGCTAATCTCCTAAAAATCAAACTTTCTACCAATGTATACTGTAAAGAATATAACCATCAACTGGAACTCCCCCGATATTTTAGAACAGCTTGCCCAGACCATTAAGGGGCCATTGGAGACTATCATTTCAGTGGGGAAAAATAGCGGGGAGTATGATAAAGAGAAGTTAGAAGAGATCTTGTTTTCGAGCAGTATAGAGATCAGCGTAATTATTGAGGATATACTAAACAAAGCCAAAGCCAAGTCTCTGAGCGTCACGTACCACCATCAACCGGAGTTTTTTGGTATTTACGAGTCGAACGAAAACGTGCGGGGCATGTGCGCTGGGGAGGTTAACCCGCAAAAGGTGGCGAAGGTGGATCAGGAATGGCTGGTAGGACTTGAGAAAGAGGTGTACGGCAATATCAGTCAGGACTTTCTTGACCTTGGCGAACTCTCGTACAAGATGGCGGTTAGTGAGCGGCAATTGCACCGGAAAATATTTAACCTGGTGTTTCTGACTCCCAACAAGTATATCCGAATACTGCGTTTACATCGGGCTAAGCAGCTGATCGACAATTACGTGCAGCAGTCCGTTTCACAGATCGCCTATGCCGTTGGGTATAGCGACGTGCATTACTTCTCGAAGTTGTTTGCAGGCCAATATAACGTAGCGCCGAAAGAGTTGCTGCATTCATTGCGGTAACAAGCCTGTCTGATTTGACAGTGATTTTGTCAGGTTCGTCGGTGAGGGCATCGATACATTTGCTCATACTAAGCGAATGTGCAATGCATAATAGACAGTTGGTTTAGCTACTGATAATCAGACATTTCATTGTGCACTTTACCCTCTTCATTATACATTTAATTCTGTCTAAATACGTATATTATTAACTAAGCTAATCATGAAACGAGCACTTTTTTTCCTGGGCCAATTGAACGACAGAGACGTAGAATGGATGCTTCAGAATGGCAGTAAACTATCGTTAGAAACCGGCGATCGGCTAATCAACAAAGGAGAAGCTATTGATAGCCTGTACATTGTACTATCGGGCCAGTTGGCGGTGTGTGCCACCACCAATTCCGACGAGTGCATTGCCACCCTGGGAGCGGGTGAGGTGGTCGGCGAAATGTCATTTCTGGAGTCGCGGCCACCGTCGGTGTCGGTGATCGTAACCAAGCCATCCGATATTTTCCAGATCTCCCGCGACAAGATCAGCGCCCGCATGCTGACAAACGCCGATTTCAAGGCCAACTTCTACTATGCCTTGGCCCTGTTTCTCTCCAACCGTCTGCGGAAAACCACCGATCAGCTTGGCTTTGGCAACCCCGAAGAAGAAGACATGGTGGAAATGGGCGTGCTCGATGGCGTAGCTCAGGCTGGATCGCGATTTACTAAAATCTTACACCGGTTTTCCGAGGTGTAAACGGGCGCACCCAGTCCGGTTTTGCGAACCAGTGGAGGGTGAATATGGAGTACATCAAGCTATCGTATATAGGTATACGTTATTAGATCAATTGGTAGAAAATGAGAAATTTTATACTCGTAGTATGGCTGCTCTGGTTAGGGTTAGACCACTACGCGAACGGGCAAGCAACGATCAAGACAAACCTTCTCGACATTGCATCCAGTGCGCTGGCTAAGAACCCAACCATTGTTCGCAGTGAATACGCCGTGCGGAGTGCGGAGTCGAATTTACAGATTCAGCGGAGCGCCTTCGATCTCAATTCGTTCTCTGAGTTGTTGCTGCAGACCAATCAGTATGTGCTACCCGGCGCAGACCCCCGAACAGCACTGGTTGAAAACAGCCTCCTGAAGTCGAACACGCTGAACATGTCTGCGGGGGTTCGCCAACGACTCCGAACGGGACAGTTGACGGAGGTAAGCATGAACTATCGGTTCTCCAACAACAATTACCCGTTGAATACCTATAATCAGCCGATTAGCACCTTCCTGGGTAACAACGCGGGTACCCTCAACCTGTCTCTGACTCAGCCCCTGCTGCGGGGTCGGGGACGTAGAATTACCACTGCGCTCGAACAGTCTTACACGTTGTACGTCGATAATGCCAAAAGCAACAATGAGTTCGCCAACTCCTACGAGCTGTGGCAGATCGCAACGGCCTATTGGGGCTACACGGCAGCGTACAAGAACCTGGATATTTACAAACAAAGTGAGAACCGGCTCCGCAACGTGCTGTCCGTTACCGAGGAGCTGATTAAGGGCGACAAAAAGCCCGCGGGTGATCTGGTGCAGATTCGCGCCGACTTAGCCAGTCAGGAGCGGCTCACGCTGATGGCCGAGCAGGAGCTGTATGCGGCTAAAATCTTCCTGGGCAAAGTGGTTGGCTTTAGCCCGGAAGAAAGTCAGCTGCTGGACATCCCCCAGAACGATTTTCCGAGCATAGCGGGGTCGGCATACAGGCCCGACCTGGAGAAGGCCGATTTTGTTCGCGTAGCGAAGGAGCGACGAGCTGATTTGCGGGCAGCCAAACAGGGAAACGAAGCCCTGGAGCGGCAATACCAGTTCGCACAGAACAATGTGAAGCCGCAGTTAGACTTGACCGGCTTTATCTCATACGGGGGCGTAAGCACCGGCAACGGCATGACCGACGCACTCTCGTCATTCTCAAACTACCAGGGGCGAACCGTTGGAACGGGGGCCAAACTGACCTTCACGTTTCCAGTAAACAACAACCTGGCAAAGGGTAATCTGGTGAAGAGTTATGTGGCGATGAATGATCAGAACGTGGTGGTGAACAATCTGCTGCGCACCCTTGAGCTGGACATCAGCAATGATCTTAACTACCTGAACAATAGCGTTGCGGGCCTGCAGAAAGCCGAGGAGGTACTGAACTACAACCAGGATGTATACAACAACGAGCGGATCAAGTTTCAGTCGGGCCTGACGACTATGTTGAACCTCATTCTGTTTCAGGACCGCCTGACATCGGCGCAACTGAAGTATCTGCAGGCCTACCGGCAATTTGCCAATGCGATTATTAACCTCCGGCACGATACCGGAACGTTGATTCGATCCGACGCGAAAGGATTTACCATTGATCAGAACGTATTCTACACGATTCCTGACCCAACTAACAATTAACCGAAACAGCCATGTCAGCAGGTTTTTTTAGAAAGTCAGCCTTAGAGAAGCTGTCAACACCCGAAAAATTAGATCAATTAATTAAGGTGACCGGCCCCAAAGCCTGGATTACACTCTCGGTCGTTTTCGTTGCCCTGGCCACGGGTATCACGTGGTCTGTCTTTGGACGAGTAAGTACCAAACTAAATGTGACGGGCGTCGTACTGGGGGGCGAAGTCCACGAAGTAGTGGCTACCGCTCAGGGGCAACTGATGAAACTGAACGTACGAATTGGCGATAAGGTCGCCAAAGGAGACGTCATTGCTACGATTCAGCAACCCGAACTCCAGCAACAGATTGAAAACGCCCGGGCGGTTGTGGCCGAAAAGAAGAACGAACTGAACAAAGTCATTTCGTACGGCAGCAAAGGAACCGCGCTCGAGGGCGAACTCATTGTTCAAAATCGGGTCAGTATTCAGGGCGAGATCGAGGCCGAGAAAAAGAAGCTTTCGTTCCTGTCGAATCAGTTGGAATCGGAGGTGAATTTGCTCGAAAAAGGGCTGATCGTGAAGGCGCAGGTAGCCAACACGAAGCAACAGATCGACGCTTCCCAAAATACTATTGAGCGGCTGAAAGGGCAATTGGCCGAGATGTCGAGCCGGCAGCACGATGTGGGCTATGGGATGCAACAGAAAGTCACCTACCAGCAGCAGCAGATTGCCGAAGCCGAGCGTAGCTTACAGTTCCTGACCGAACGCTACGACACTCAGTCGAACATTGTCAGTTCGTACAGTGGCGAAGTCGTGGAGGTACTCACCGACGCCGGGGTTGTGGTTGGGCCGGGCACGCCCCTGTTCAAGCTCAAAAACGGGCAGGAGGGGCAATTAGTTAGCCTGAAGGGGGTGCTGTATATTCCGTCGCACGATGGCAAGAAGATCAAGCGAAACATGGAAGCCTTCGTGGTGCCTTCCACGGTTCAGCCCCAGGAATACGGCTTTATCAAAGGCAAGGTTACCTACGTTTCTGACTTTCCGATTACGCAGCAGGGCATGATGACCTCCGTAAAAAACGATCAGTTGGCAAAGGGGCTGCTTGCCCTGGGGCCTCTTTTCGAAGTGCATGTCGAGTTTGAAAAGGACACCGAATCGCACAGCGGCTTCCGGTGGACGTCGGCGAAGGGACCAGATATTGCCATCAAAGAGGGCACATCGTGCATGGGCCAAATCACCGTCAAGCAGGAGAACCCCATCTCGATTGTCGTTCCCGCGTTCAAGAAATTCTTCAACCTGTACTGATCCGACTTTTCGAGATGGCAACCACAACAACATTTCCCATTGGGAAACAGGCCGGCCCGGTCAAGGTCCCGACGGTTTTACAGATGGAGAGCGTCGAATGTGGCGCAGCCGCACTCAGCATCATTCTGGGGCACTTTGGCAAATTTGTTCCGCTGGAGAAACTGCGGATTGCCTGTGGTGTTTCGCGCGATGGCCTCAAGGCAACCAACATTATCAAAGCCGCCAAACAGTTTGGGTTAGAATCGAAAGGATACGCCAAGTCGGTGGAGAAGCTGATGCAGATCGAGACTCCGGCCATTATCTTCTGGAACTTCAACCACTTTCTGGTGCTGGAGGGCTTTACCAAGAAAAAGGTGTTTCTGAGCGATCCGGCCCAGGGGCGCTACAGTGTGACGTACGACGAATTCGACGAGGCTTATACCGGCGTAGTGCTCACGTTTAAACCAACCGAGCAGTTTGAAAAGGGTAACGAAAAGCGGGGGTTGGCCTCGTCGCTGGCGTCGCGGATTACCAATTCCAAGCTGAGTATTGTTTACATTCTCCTGGCCAGTCTTTTTCTGGTTGTTCCGGGTTTGGTGATCCCCTCGTTCATCAAAATCTTCATTGACAAGTACTTAGTTAATGGGCACGCCGATTTCGTCATGCCCCTACTGCTGATTATGGCCTCCGTGCTGGCAATCAACGCCGTGTTGGTCTATATTCAGCAGTATTACCTGCTCAAGCTCGAAACGAAGCTTGCTTTAGCCACCTCCAGTAAGTTTCTCTGGCACGTTTTTCACCTGCCCATTTCGTTTTTTACCCAGCGATACAGCGGGGAAATTGGCAACCGGGTGTCGCTCAACGACAAAGTAGCCCGGCTGTTGAGTGGCGATCTGGCCAACGCAGCCCTGAACGTCATCATCGTCGTGTTTTATGCCGTGCTGATGTTCTCCTACGATGTGCCCCTGACGCTGATTGGCATTGGTATGGCGCTATTAAACGTGATTGCCCTGAAGTTTGTGTCGCGGGCACGGAAAGACGGGAGCCGGATGCTCAGTAACGAAACAGGAAAACTACTGGGCACCACCACGTCGGGCATCAGTATGATCGAGACACTGAAAGCATCGGGCCGCGAAAACGACTTCTTCACCAACTGGATCGGCTACATGGCCAAAGTTACGAACGCTCAGCAGGAACTGGGCTGGCTCACGATCCGGCTGAACGTACTGCCCCCACTCATCACATCCCTGACGACCACCCTGATTTTGGGGCTGGGAGCGTTGCGGATTATGGATGGCGAAATGACTCTCGGCTCTCTAGTATCCTTCACCTTCCTGATGGGCAACTTTATTGGGCCGGTAAACCAGCTGATTGCCGTAGGCACCATGCTGCACGAAACCGAAAGTGATATGGGTCGCATCGATGACGTGATGAACTATGAGACCGACGAACAATTTAAAGGCAGCGCTGTCATTGCAACCCATCAGGCGGAGGCTGCCCAGAACAAATTGGTCGGCTACTTCGAGATGCGAAACGTCACCTTCGGATACAACACAACGATAGCCCCGCTGATCGAGAATTTCAATCTGAAAGTGAAGCCCGGAAGCCGGGTAGCGCTGGTTGGCGGCTCGGGTAGTGGCAAATCGACGGTGGCCAAGATTGCTTCCGGCTTGTACCCGCTTTGGAGTGGTGAGGTCTTGTTCGACGGGAAGCCCAAGAGTGAATTCCCCCGGCATGTCATCACGAACTCGGTAGCCGTGATTGATCAGGAGGTACTGATTTTCAACGGAACCATCAAAGAGAACATCAGTTTCTGGGACGCAACTATTCCTGATAAACACATCATTCAGTCGGCCCGCGATGCGGCTATTCACGACATTGTGTCGGTGCGGAAAGACGGGTACGATAGCTCAGTGATGGAAGGTGGATCGAATTTCAGCGGTGGTCAGCGGCAACGCCTGGAAATCGCGCGGGCGCTGGCAACCAATCCGTCGATTCTGATCATGGACGAAGCCACGAGTGCCCTGGACCCTACTGCCGAGAAGATTGTGATGGACAACATCAAAAAGCGGGGATGTACGTGTCTGATTGTGGCGCACCGGCTCAGTACGATCATCGATTGTGATGAGATCATCGTCATGGAATACGGTAAGGTAGTAGAGCGGGGTACGCATGGGGAATTGATGAAGAAAAACGGCGTCTATGCCCATTTGATCGAGACGAAATAAACGCTATTCCTATGTCAGCTATCAATCAAAAGATATACGTTTGCGCCGAAAGCCCGTATGTACTCCATCGCCCGGACACATTCTGGATGGTGCTTTCGGGCGAGGTCAATTTATTCTATACAAAAATTGATGAGGCCGGTAATTATCAGCACCGGCTCAAATACCTATACACCGCACAAAAAGGCGAAGTACTATTTAGCTTATTACCCCAGGATAATACCGAAAATACCCGGCTTCTGGCCTTTTCCAGCGAGGCTACCCTGTTGGCCATTGATAAGAATAATCTGCTCGACGTTGATCATTTCTTCTTGAAGAATATGATTAACAAGTGGATTACCAAAACCTCAGCCGCCCTTAACACGGCGCAGGCACCCCGCGTTTACAAACCGCTCGACCAGTTTGGGGATATTGCCCTGGACGCAAATACGGTGGCGTTCCCGTCATCAGGTATCCACTGGATTCATTTGCAGAAAGGAACCGTGGGCCTGTATGCCGAAAGTACAGAGGTGAGCCACGAACAGTACCAGGACTTCCTGGCCCCTGTGTCGAATAAGCTGTGGCTGAGAGCCAGAACGAAGGATACCGTTGTGCGCGTGTTGAGTACACGGGAAATCCTGTTGCAGGATGAAATTTACTTTCTATTGGCTCTGAGCAAGTTAGAGAGCTATTTCTATAGTCAGATCAACCAGACAATTGCCACGCAGCAGGCTGAAGAGAGCAATCACCTATCTATCAAACAGGCCAACGATCAGGCGGCCCTGGAGAACACCCTCGGCAAAATCAGATCAGTAGTGGCGGGGAACTCGGTCAATGCTGAAGGGGCCACAAACCTCACCGAAAAGGGAAAAAATCTCTTGTTTCGGACGTGTCAGGCGATCGGCGATCAGATTGGTTTTACGCTCGAGGAGCCCAAATACGTTGAGTCGCACCAGAACAACGTCACCAATCAACTGCACCTCATTGCCAAGAGCTCGAAGCTGCGCATCCGCAAAATTATTCTGCGCGATACCTGGTGGAAATCGGAAAACGGCCCGCTGCTGGCCTTCACCAAAGACGGTAAAACGCCCGTCGCGCTCCTCCAGAAAACGTCGAGCAGCTATGTCATGAAGGATTTGTCGGCCGGAATCGAAACGGTTGTAAACCATGAGGTGGCGGCAAAGCTGGAGCCGATTGGCTACATGTTTTTTTCGGGCTTCGACCGCAAGATGACCTCCGTAAAAAAGGTGCTCCGGTTTGCCATCAGCGGAGTCGAAAAAGACGCCAAATGGCTTATGACGGCGGCTTTGGCGGGTAGTTTGATTGGCCTGCTGGTGCCCATCCTGTCGGGTATTATGTACGACGACGTGGTGCCTACGGCCGACCGGTCGCTGCATCTGGAGGTATTCGCGATCCTGATTATGATTGCCTTGGTCAAAGCGGGCATTCAATTGGTGGAGGGTGCCCTGCGGCTGCGGCTCGAGTCAAAATCGAGCGTCAATTTGCAAGCCGGTATGATGGACCATATGCTGCGCCTGCCGGTCACATTCTACAAAAAATACTCCGCTGGCGACCTTACCAACCGGGTGCTGAGTATCAACTCCATCCGGCAGATTATCTCCAGCACCCTGATGACCGCCGTGTTGAGTGGGGCGTTTTCGTCGGTAAACCTGTTTCTTCTCTTTTATTACGACAGTAAATTAGCCTGGGTGGGTGTGGGGCTGGGCCTCCTTGCCGCCCTGTTTATGACCACTATCGGCTGGTTAAAGCTCAAGTACGACCGGGAGGTATCTACCTATCAGGGGCAGATTCAGGGGTTTTTGTTTGAGTTTTTGTCGGGTATTACCAAGATACGCATCACAGGTGGCGAACGGCGGGTATTTGCCCTGTGGGCCGATAAGTTTTCGACCTTAAAAAAGCTGGGCTTCAATTCGGGCACGTACCAGAACTTTGTGGAGGCTTTCAACGCGTCCTACCCCCTACTCACAAACATCTTCTTTTTCGCGTTCCTGTACTACACCGTATCTACAGCCAATGCGACAGCCGGGGTGCTATCCGTCGGGGTGTTTATGGCGTTCATCACCTCCTTCAATCAGTTTCTGAACGACAGTTTGCGGTTGAGCATGGCCCTGATTACGTCGCTGAATGTGATTACCCTCTACGAACGGGTGAAGCCGATCCTGGAAGAGGAAACCGAATCGGCCGATCAGAGCGTCGATCCGGGCGAACTGGCCGGGGAAATCGAAATGAATTCCGTGTCGTTCCGCTACAAGGAAGATCAGCCCCTCGTGCTAAACAACGTCACGTTTAAGATTAAGCCGGGCGAAATGGTTGCCTTTGTGGGGGCTTCGGGCTCGGGCAAATCAACCATCATGCGATTACTGCTGGGCTTTGAACAGGCCGAAGCCGGGTCCATTTATTACGATGGCAACTCGTTTGATTTGATGAACCGAGAACTGGTGCGTCGGCAGATTGGCGTTGTGTTGCAGAACGGGGCCCTGATGTCGGGCAGTATTTTTCAGAACATCATCGGCAACTCGGAGCTGACCTTAGACGATGCCTGGGAGGCTGCGCGTATGGCCGGCATGGAAGAAGACATCAAGCACATGCCGATGGAGATGCACACGGTGGTGAGCGAGGGGGCCGGAACATTTTCGGGAGGGCAGCGGCAACGGCTCATGATTGCGCGGGCCATTGCCCACAAGCCACGACTGCTTTTTATGGACGAAGCCACGAGCGCCCTCGACAACCGGACACAAAATACCGTGACGCAGAGCTTAGATAAGCTCCAGGCAACCCGGATTATCATTGCCCACCGGCTTAGTACGATCAAGAATGCCGACCGTATTTACGTACTCGACAAGGGGACCATTGTCGAGTCAGGAACCTACGACGAGCTCATGGAAAAAGATAGCCTGTTTGCACAATTGGCCAAACGTCAAATCGCCTAAGCCATGATAGCAACCGCATCAGAGTCAGTTGTGAAGGGTTACGGGCTTGAGTTACCCGATGAGCTGAGGGATTATGTTGCAAACAAGTTCTGTTCGTCCGATAACGGCCTAAAGGTCGTTTCGGACGACGAACCAGCCATCCGCTTTTGGAAGAATCACGCATCCGATTGGGCTGGGGATAGGGCGTTTGCGTTCCTGAAAACGTGCTATCCACAACTAAACTTTCCTGTTGCAGAGGGCATCAACAAAACACAGGCTTACATAGATACCGTACTGAAAGGCAAGCCGTTGGGTGAGTACGCTGAACGTTCGCCGGCCTTGAAACAGCTCGAAGCCCTGCGACTGACGCTCCACGAAAGCCTTGCCGGTCCGGTTCCGGTTCTGACTGTGCCCGATGATGCCGATTTTGTCAGGCTCGTGCAGTGTCTTCTCCACAAAAACAACCCGGTGACGGTTCCCTCGTCGATGGGTGCGCTGTTGGTCAACGGTGTCAACAATTGGGAACGGATTCGCGGATTGAAAACCGAGTGGGAGTCGACCGAACAGGTGGGCAGCTGGAATGAACAGTTTACGCGCCATGTGCTGCCGGATCGCAGCTTGTACAAGGACAAGTTGATTATTCTGAGCACCAAACCCTACAGCAACGTGTCGGCCGAACAGGTGGGCGTAGACCCCGACCAGTGGGCATCGTATTCGCTGGCAATACGGCTCGAGCACGAATGCACGCACCTCTACACACTCAACCGATTTGGCTCGGCATCCAACAATCTGCACGATGAGCTTGTGGCCGACTACATGGGCATCTGCAAAGCGGCAGGCCATTTCCGAAAGGAGTGGATGCTGGCGTTTATGGGACTCGAAAATTACCCGGTTTACCGGAAAGGAGCGCGGTTAGAAAACTATGTAGGCAACGCTCAACTCTCGACAGAGAGCTTCGGGCAGCTCACGGGCCTCATCAAACGAGCCATCGATACGATTGATCACTTCGATACCCATGCGGGCGAAATGCGTTCTGACCAGGACGGGGCCTGCCGAATGGATGCGTTGTGTTTGACGGATCTGGCCGTTTTGGCGTCGGCGAACGGAACCGAGCAGCTTCGCCAAACCTACACCGACCGGATAATGGCAGTGTCTTATAACCAGATGGACTAAAGTACAACCTCGTGTTATAGCTTCCGGGAATTCACCACCCGACCTTTGAACTGTAATTAAACATATACCAAATAACTAATAGTAATCATGGATAAGCCAATTAACAACAAAGTTGACGCCCTGCGTAACGAAGCCGAAAACCAGGAAGAACTGATGAAATCGCTGGCCAAAATTGACGAAGAAGGTCAATTGACCGACGACGTCCTGGACGCCGTCAGCGGAGGAACGCTGAGCAAAGGCGATCTGAAAACAATCATCGGCATTGAGCCCATCGGCATTATGCCCATCGGTATGATGCCTGAGCCCGATGTTATGCCGCTTCCGGGTACGATCACACTATAACTAACGCCGAATCAGGCACCAAACGAAACAGACTTCGCTGGTGCCTGATTCGCTCGACCCTCACACAGATTATGGCTACCCTCCTCTGCCCCAGTTCAATCGCTAAGCCCGGTGCTAAACTCTTCGGTGTTCAGAACGCATCGGGCCATATTGAATATCTTGACGAGCCAATTATTGTTGATAAAACGTTTGTAGAAACCGCACGGCAGGGACGTGTACCTGAAGAGCGGTTTCGATTCGCCAGCAACTGCATCAAAACCGGCTGCGGCCACTGGACCGGGGAAGGCACGGGCTGCGGGCTGGTGGTCAGGATTGTCGATGGCATGAACCGCAAGGCCGAAGCCACACTGGTGGCTTGCGCCATCCGCGAACGTTGCCGATGGTTCCATCAGCAGGGCGCAACTGCGTGCGCCAATTGTGACGAGATTGTCCGAAATGTGCGCATCGGGGAAGCCATAGCGGGGGCATCCCAAACAAAGTAAGTCTATCCTCGAAAATACATCATAGTAAGCACTTTCGGCCGATGAAAGGCATTCCCTCACCTTCGCTGATGGCGTACTGAAGGGTATCCAGATAACAACCCTGCTCGTTATCATCGATCTGACCGACACAAACCAACTATTTTGGGTCGGCAATGCCTTGCGACTGGCGGTTGTAAGCTCACCACCCACTCCATTTCACCGCTACGAAACCTCGCGCAGGAGGATGTAAACACCCAGCAGCATCACAAAGTAACCAAACGATTTTTTGAGCCGAGACCCCGACACGTACCGCGACAAGTACGTGCCAATAAAAATCCCTGTGACAGATAGCAGCGTGAAACAGAGCAAAAAGGGCCAGTCGATAGCAACATGACGTAGGTCGCCGGTGAAGCCAAGCAGTGATTTCACGGCGATGATGAGCAGCGATGTCCCAACGGCCATTTTCATGGGCAACCGCGCCAATAGCACGAGCACCGGAATAATCAGAAAGCCCCCTCCTGCCCCAACCAGTCCGGTCAGCAGCCCAACAAGAGCACCCTCGGCTCCAATCAAGGGTAGTTTTAGACCTTTGGTCCGGCCCACCCTACCCGTATGGCCCCCGTCGCGAATCATCGACAGGGAAGCCCCCAGCATGAGCAGGCTAAACAGGACCATGATTAGTCCATTACGGGTGAGCACAAGCGGCCCCACGGCACCGAGTGTTTCGGGAATGGCCGGGAGCAGAAAATGGCGCGAGACGTACACAGCGACAAACGAAGGCACCGAAAAAACCAGTGCTACCCGATAGTCAACCTGTCGTTGCCGCATATACGTGATAGCGCCCACGAGAGAGGTGGTTCCGACCACAAAGAGCGAGTAAGCCGATGAGGTGACCGGGTTTATGTGCAACAGGTACACCAGAATAGGCAAGGTCAGAATGCTGCCCCCTCCGCCAATCAGACCGAGCGAAATGCCCACACAAATCGAAGCCGAGAGCCCGGCAATTTCCAATACATTCATGATTCTTCTCTTCTTGGATAACGCCGGGGCAACGTTTCCTTTTGTACTAGAGTGTGTGGACAATCAGAGCAACAAAATCATACTTGAAGCCAGATGAACCATCGCCAAGAAGCTGCTGGCTGTTTTTTCGTAGCGAGTTGCTACCCGGCGATACTGTTTCAAGCGGTTAAAA
>NZ_WELI01000019.1 GCF_009184635.1 Rudanella paleaurantiibacter | reverse complement strand
GGCGGACCAGAAGAACCCTATTTCAAGGCAACTGGAAATTTCGTATAGAACAGTGTATAAATTATGCCTCAAAACTAAAAGCGTAGTTTACTAACGCCGTTTTCCGGACATTTGTAAGAAAAACCTCCTCCTCATCGCCGTTTTTTAGTCCCTCCCCTTCCAGGTACTCCTTGAAACGATCCATGTAGTCGGCTCGTATGCCGAAGATGTTTAGGGTTTCCAGCCGGGTCAAGTGGTCAGCAATAGATGCCGGCCGGATACTGGCGTCAAGTTGGGTGCTTCGTTTGAGTGAAAACCCATATCCCTTTAAGCGTACCCCCCGGCCAAACAACTGAATGATTTCGGAGCCTTCACCCCGTCCAATGTTCAGCAAGCCCATTGTGCTGACCCGCCAGCTACTCCAGCCCTCCGAGAACTTCTTGGAGCCGATTAGCAGATTGACCGGCGAACCAGGCGCGTTGATGGACCGAAACAGTGAGGCCGAAAACTCCTTTTCGTCGGTCAGCAAGCCGACCTCTTCGCAGAGTTTGAGCAGGGCCGTATCGTCGCCGACGTTGATAACGCCGAAGTAATCGGCATTGCCCAGCCGCAGGCCAATTTCACCGTCCTGCCCTTTCAGGTTATCTATGTGCAGCAGGGCGTTGGCCGACGAACTGTTGAACACGTCGGTCAGCAATTGCGTAAACAATTGGTCACTACTGAACCCCTGCTGGCGAAGGTAACGGAAACTGTTACTGAAGATAGACCGGCCTGCCTTGTCGATCAGGCCATCCTGCCCGACCAGTAGCAGGTCAATATCGCGTCGGCTACGGTCGCCATGCTTCACAAAATCGGCCAGGAATAGCAGCACCTCCACCACATCTGATACCTTCCTGCCGCCGTCGGTACGAACCGCCGTTACTTTACTGCCCACAAAAATAGCTAAGGGCTTTTCGATGCCGAAGGCGGTGGCACCGGCCCGGTCATTGCGGTAGAGCAGCAACTGCTCAAAGAACGTGAGCAGGCAGGCGGTCAGGTAGCGCGTTGTGAAGTCGTTGGACTGGGTATTGGCGGGGCGGCCTTCCGCTAAGTTCAGAATGTGGTAATCTTTGCCGTATCCGTCGGCGTAAAAATACCGGTACGAGTAATCGAACAAGATGCTGCGGCCGTATTCGTTCAGCAGGTCACGCTGTTTTTTGCCCGTCTGGGCATTAACGGCCTGCCCAAAGGTGGCCGAGTACTCAAAGGAAAAGCCTTCGGCGCTCAGGCGGTTTCGGTAGTCTTTCCAGACTTCACCCCCACTGCCCCGGTGGCCTTCGTCAATCAAGACCAGGTTGTTGCCCTCAAACGCTTCAATGGCCACCGTCTTTTCGCCACCCGTTTCGCGAAACTTGCTGATGTCGATGATTTCAATCTTTTGCCCGACGTACAGCGCACCACCCGTTTTGGAAAACAGTTCGGCATCAAGCCCCGACTGCCCAAACTCAGCCAGGTGCTGCCGTGATAGCCCGTCGTTTGGGGTTAGCACGATAATCCGGTTCAAGCTTTTCTCTCTGCCATGCTTTTTCAAATAGTACTGATATTGCAGAATATTGACGTGCATCAGCAGGGTTTTGCCCGACCCGGTGGCATTCCAGAAAGCCAGTTTGGTTAGTTCGGATACGTCGGTGTATTTATTAACGCCTGTAGAGCGGTCGAATCGTTCTTCCCAAAACCGGTTGATGTCGGTCAGGAGCGCGTCGGCATCGCGGAAGTATCGGTCCAGAAAGATTTCGGTGAACAGCAGGGCCACGTACTGAAAATACTTCCAGCGCACCGGATGAGGACGCGACTGGCTGATACGCAGGGTGTGCGAGACAATGTTCTGATCGTACTCGAACAGCAGCGATTCGGGCAGGTTTGTGTTGGCGTAGAAGCGTTGCACCAACTGCCGGTGAAAATGGCTGACGTGGTTTTCGTCGTAGCCCTCGTAGGCTGCGTCGCGCAGGTTCTCGGACAGGGCTTGTAGGTCTTTGACACCGAATTGGTGCAGGATGTATTGGTTGAGCAGCAGAGCTTGCGAAAGGCGGGGCATTCTGTTAGTCAGTACGGGGTTGAGCCAACCCTTCCAGCCGCGTCAGCCACTCATTGAAATGAGGACATTCGCGTCGGAGAACGGGCAGGGTGATTTCTTTAAGAATTAAGATTCCGTCGGCCACTTTATCGTAACCGGGACAGAGCGACAAAATGCGCTTCGACGGAGCCGTTAACGGGCTATCGTTAATCTCTTCGGGGGTTTGATACCCTTGCCGTATTGCGGTTAAACTACCGGCTACCAGTTTAGGATGGTCGAGCTGAAGCCAGCTTTCGGTATGGGCCGGATCGGCGAACAGCAGGGCTTCAAACTCGTGCAGTTGCAGATACGGAATGAACCGGTGGTGATCAATACGTTCACCAAAGGCCTGTTCGAGCAGGGTGACACGCGCATACGGCCGCAGCAACCGGGCCTCCTCATAGGCTGGAAACCCGCTATCTAAGCCATACAGGTCAATCAGCGTGGTGTGCCAGGCGGTGGGATCTTCGCGAAGCCACTGTCGGATGTCGAACTCGGCTTTGCCAAAACTGGTGTAGCCTCCCCGGTGCCCTTTGCTGGTTCGCAGTCGGCGTACGTCGGCGTAGATGCCCAGCGGAAGCAAATGGGGACGCAGCAACTGATTGACAAACTGTTCTTCGGCATGGCCCTCGGCGGTGATGTTCAATCGAATCATGGGGTTCCGCCGATTACGTTTTTCTCCCACAAGTCGCCCAGGCTGTACTCGGTGAGCCAGGTGGCCAGTTCCTCGGTCTGTAGCCGGCGGAACGTGGAACTTCCGGGGCGGCCGTCCGCGTTTTCGCGGTCCACGACGATGATGTCGTCGGGCGAGAAGGCGTTGACCAGGTTGACGCTTTGCGTGGAGACGATGACCTGAGTACGCGATGCGGCTTTTTTGAGTAGCCCGGCCAGCAAGGCCAGGGCCGTGGGGTGCAGACCCAGTTCGGGTTCGTCGAGCAGGATCAGGCTGGGTAGATTGGGTTGCAGCAGCAACGTGGCCAGACAGATGAACCGCAACGATCCGTCGGACAGATCGCCCGCGTTGAAGCGCATATCTGAACCGGTATCCTGCCACTCTAGCAGAATTTTCTGTTCGTTGTACGGATTGGGACGCAGCGCAAAATCCTTGAAAAACGGCAGCACCAACTGAATCGTGCTGACGATGCGGTCGTAATGCAGGGGCGACTTTTGTTGCAAATAGTACAGGAAGGCCGCCAGGTTGCCGGCATCGGGCCGCAGGTACGTTACGTCATTGAGGTCGGCGAGCTTCTTGACCGGGGCCTCGGCGCTGGTATCGTGGAAGTGATAAACACGCCAGGAACTAAGCACGTTGACGACGTATTGACTAATACCCTGATTTGCTTTAGCGTATTGCTGAAGTTTTGATTCAGAGCTACCTGAGGTAATTGTTTTGTAGGAGTATGCATTAGCATACCAACTGGTATCGTAAAACGCCTTCTCATCTTCGATGAGTAATCTATCCTCCCCTGCCGGGATTAGCGTGATGTAATAATGATTGGGGGGGAAGTGAAGATTAATCTTAATTTCTTTGGTTTCCTTACTTCCGTAGTGCAACAATTTCTCTGCCCCGTTTTTTACACCTGTGTAAACCTGCAAACGTTGATTGATAATCTCATTTAAAAATCGGAATAACTCGATGAAGTTCGACTTGCCCGCGCCATTTTGTCCAATCAGAACATTTAAGCTGCTGACAGATAGTTTGAGATCCCTGATTGATCGGAACCCGCTAACTTCGATCGATCTTAAAAGGTGCTGCTTGTCCATACTCAAAGTTACGTTTTCTTACCCTACCCCATTCGTTTGCTGAATTCCTCCTCAATGAGTGTAACCTTCCATGTCTCGTCGTCGCGCCGGAGATTCTCCAGGTGGTTGTCGCCGTTGACGTAGATGCGGTCGAACTCGCGGTCGCGTGGGTTATAGCCGCTTTTTTGCAGCCATTCGTTCAGGGCCGCATTATCGACCTCGTCCTGGTTGCGCCAGATGATCAGCGTCTTTACTCCGCCGAGCGTTTGCCCCGTAACAACGCGGATGTGTGGCCCGCTGGTATACTGGCCCTCGACGACTAAGCCGATGAGGTAGTTGAAGGTTTCGACCAGATCGACGCGGGTGGGGGTACGTTCGTTCTGCCGAGTTACGTCGATGTAGCAGGCGAAGGGGTTTCGGAAGCGAGCCACATCAAACAGCGACGACCGGCTTTCCACATCGAGCATATAGCGGAGCAAATACCCTTCGCGGAACTGGGCCGAACCACCGAGTGCCAGTTCCTGTTGAGCAGTGCGGGCCAGGCTAAGGTTGTTGAGCGTGTCTTCGTAGCTTTCGAGCCGCAGGTATTTGAAGCAGTGGCTGATGCCCTGCCTGCCAAGAGGCTTGCCGTCGCGCCAGTCTTTCGAGTAAATGACTTTCTGGATACGCGGCTTCGTGACGGTATCGAAATACTCGCCCATCTCGACCAGAATATATTTACGCTTGCCCTCATCTTCGCGGTTTAAGTTGATAACCGCGTGCCCTGTTGTACCCGAACCGGCGAAATAGTCAAGGATTATTGATTCTTTACCAACCCCAGAAACTTTCAACGAATCACTTACGGCATGAACCGATTTTGGGAAACTAAACGCCTGCTTATCGCCAAAAATATCTGTTATAGCTGCAGTTCCGTTATCACGTGCTGAATAAAGCGGGTTATCCCACCATGTTCGAGGCAGTATGCCACTTAAATTTATACGTTTCTTTTTATAAACTTCATACGAATCACCCTGCAATTTAACTTTGAATTCTGTTAGATCAGCACGTACTCTATCAACTCCATACTGCCAAACTTTCTGATTACCAGAACTATTAATTGGATAAATTGGTATCTCTGACTCTGTAACCTGTTCATTAATGACCCATGAATTTTGCAAGTCTGACCAGCGCATATCAGGAACCCGAATAGCTTCTGTGTTCTTATTGAAATAAATTGGAAAGAACTGTTTAGGCCGATCATATCTATTTGAATCAGCGCTACTTTTTCTGAAGTTCTCCCATTCAAACGGGACACCGTTCTGGTCCACTTCATCATACCGCTCTATCTGCTGTTCTGAGTGTGGTAAGCGACCGACTTCAGTTAACTTATCTGATTTTGCGAAAAAAGCTGCATACTCATGATTCACAGCAAACCCCTTTACAGTGGAGCGCCCCGAAGGATTATTTCTAATGAGAGCAGTTGCCAAGTAATTTTCTTCCCCAAACACTTCTCCCAACATGTACTGAAGCCGATGATACTCGTAATCATCAATTGTTATACAAAAAATTGCTTGCTCACTCATCAAGTGCTTAGACTGTTCCACTCTGTCGACAATCATTGACAACCACGACGAATGTTTAAACTCGTTTTTGTACATTATTTCGCTCGCTGCAGCATTATATGGTGGATCAACATATACGCATCTTATCTGTTCGTAATAGCGCTCCTGTAGGAAACGTAATGCTTGAAAGTTTTCAGAATTTATAATCAACCCATCTATATGTTTTTCAAAATCGGTTATTTCTACAATGAGTTTTGACTTGAACTCCTCCGTAAAGAAGCCCGTATCAAGTACAAGATATTGATGCTGTTTTAGAAAGTCTATAGTTAGAGGACGACTGTAACCCACACCAACCACAACATCTGGAGGTAGTTCATCAATGGCAAACAAACGTACCCACTCGTCGGCCTGCGCTTCGTTCTGCGCTATTTCGTCATAGAACGATTCAGGTACTCGGTCGAGCGTGATGCAGTATTGACTGTCTACTACCAGCTTCTTTTTCAGCCACAGCCGCTTCTGAAAGTCTTCTAACTGGGCCAGAAACTGAATGATCTTCTCGCCAATCTGCCGCAAGGCCCGCACCTTGGCCAACTGCGCTAACACCTGCCGGTCGTCCACGGTGTCGAGGTCGTCCAGAAACAACACCTCGTTTTTGATGTAGAAGTCCAGTTCCCGGCGCAGAAAACCGCCGAGGTCTTTGTGGATGAAGTAGTCGAAGGTATTGCGGGCCGTATAGTCGCGCAGGTGCTTCTCTAGCAGGGTCCGGTTCTTGTTCTTTTCGGTTGGGCTAAGGGCCAGTAAGGAAAGAAAATCGGCCGGAATCAGCGGCTTCAGTTGGTCGGCGGCTTCGGTCAGCAGCTCGTCTTGTTTGCGTTTCTTGTCGGTCGGTTCGTAGGTAAAATAGATGTGCAGCGTATCGCCGATTACTTCGAGTGGCCGGTCGTGGCAGAGGGCAAACCGGCGTTCTTTGTCGCCCTGAGCCTTGTTGTTGTTCTGCTCGGTACTGGCCTCCAGCAGGTCGAACGATACGTGGTGGGTGTCGTCGAGCCGAAACCGGTAGTGTTTCAGGTACTCGGCGGTTTTGATGTAGTACTGATCGGCGTTGGCCCAATGCAGCTTCACTTCCTCGCCCTCGTAGGGAATGGCGTACACATCGCGCTTGTACCGGCGCATGGAAATGAAATCGCCGTTGTCGAAGTACCGTTTGAAGAATTGGGCCAGTCCCGAAAACACGTCGTTTTCCAGCGCCGTCAGGTCGGGAATATCGGCCAGTTGCGCCCGTAGTTCCTTCACTTTCGGCACCGCGTCCGGCTCCATGCCGAGTGCCTGCGCCTGCTTCACAGCATCGTCAAGTCCTTTTTCGAGGGCCTTGCGGTCGCCGGAGCCGTTTTGGGCCAGAATCGTTTTTACCTGGGGTACTAAGTCCTGCTGAAGAAACTGCGTAATATCGGCGCGTTTCTGGTTCATGATCCGATAGATGCCAAAGTCGAGTTCGGCCTTATCGAGCATGAATACTTCCTTCAGAACAGCAATTAGTTTATCGTAATTGGTAGTCATTGTTCAAATGATAGCTGACAGTCACAACTGCCGAAGCGTCGGGCCGACGTTTCGCCGGGCCGGCGATGCGTAACAAATCGGCAAAAGTGCTAAAAAAAGATTAACAAAGCGTCCAGCGGACCGTAAAGAGTCGGGTGCTGGTAAGCTGATTTTTCATCCGGTATTCAATCTGGCTAATCAGGGCGTCGCGCTGCTGCTCAATCTCGTCTTCAACGCTAAAAATCTGCTGCCGCAATTTCTTCTGGGTGCCTGTCAGTTGGTTTAGTTCTTTCTGGATGGCCAGTTGCTCGGCTGGGTTGGTGGTTTTGCGGCTCAGGCGGTTCAGGTCCCCAATGCGGGCTTTCACGTCGCGGATATCCTGCTCGGCGGAGCGGATGCGGTCGTCGGCCCATTTGTTCAGTTTCTGCGTTTCCTGTAGCAGCCAGCCTGCGTTTTTGGCTTCGCACCGCTCCACCCACTCCCGTTGGCTGCTCGTTTCCAGATCGGCCAGTGTTTCAGCCGCTTCGTCGGGCACCACGGTGGGTAGGGCCGTGGCTGGCAAGGTCAGCAGCCGGGCGCACAGGTCGGCATCGAGCACCTGACCCTCTTCGGCAAAGGCCGTCAGCAAGATGTTTTCCTGCGTCTCGAACGAGTCAAACGTCAGCACGGTAGCCGCCAGCCAGCCCGATTGTCCCAGCAGCGGTTCAAGCGCACTAATCTTGACGGATGTTTGCGAATAGTTGAAGGTCAGGTGCTGCGTAGGCGCGTTGGTTTGGCGGCCCTGCTGCAACACCCACTGCGTCAGCGGATGGCCTGTTCGGTACACGTGCGCGTCCGTCACGTTCTTACCAAGCTGGTAGCGGCCCAGCGGGGTGCCGCCCAGCGGTTCGTCGGTATGGCCAATAGGCCGACGCCGTAAGGTAAACGAACAGGTATCGGGGTCAAAGTCAGCATGGTCGCGCAGTACGTACCGGGTCAGGTCATACAGGTTATTCTCGTAGCGATTCAGCCGGGCTTTGCTGTCGAGCAAGCTCATGCGGAGCTTTTCGGTTACCTCCTGATCAAAGTTTTCCAGCAGTTTGTGTTTGGTCTGTTGCAGTTCGGTTCTTATCTGATCGTCAAGTTCCCGCTGAAGGGCATCGAACGATGTCTGAATCTGTTCGGGTGTCCGGCACTCCTGGTAGATTTGAGCAATGCGCTTCTCGAAATCAATACCGCTCTCAATACTACCCAGCACCTCGTCCGACGCACCAAATACCCCGCTGAACAGTTTGAACTTCTGATCGAGCAGTTCATAGATCCGCACGTCGGCCGCGTTGGCTTTGTTAAGGAAGTTAACGACAACTACATCGTGCTTCTGTCCGTAGCGGTGGCACCGGCCAATCCGCTGCTCGATGCGCTGTGGGTTCCAGGGCATATCGTAGTTGACGACTAATGAACAGAACTGAAGGTTGATGCCCTCAGCCGCAGCTTCAGTCGCAATCATGATGGTTGCTTGCTCGCGGAAACAGTCCACGAGCGCGGCCCGCATATCGGCCGTTTTCGAGCCGGTAATCCCGTCCGTCCCTTCGTGTCGTTTCAGCCAGTTCCGGTAAATCCGCTGTGACTGGGCATCGGCATTGGAGCCGTTAAACATAATGACAGTGGGGGCGTCGGGTGTGCCGGCATAGCCCCGGCTTTCGAGCAGGGTTTTGAGATAAAGCTGGGTGCGGGTGCTTTCGGTAAAGATGATGGCCTTACGCGGTGCCGTGGTGCCGTTGGTTTCCCGCCGGGTGGCTTCCTCAAACCCTTTTTCGAGAGCGAGTATCAGCTTTTCCCCTTTTGAGTTGGCTTCAATGGATTTAGCCAGGGCTTCAAACGCTCGTAACGCGGTTAGTTCGGCCTGTACTTCTTCGCGTTGGGCCGGGGTAAGGGGTTCCTGCGGTTCCGGGTCTTCGTCGTCCCACTCTTCTTTGGTTTCGTGATAGGGTTCGTAGTCTTCAGCCACCGCCAATTCCGGCAGTTCGGCATCCGCTTTCAGGCGCTGCTCCAGCCGGTCGGCCAACCCGCCGAGTGTACCCGAAATGGCAAAGCTCGACGACGCCAGCAGCTTGCGCAGAATCAACGTCATCAGTTGCCGCTGACTCGGTGGCAGGGCGTAGAGCATGGGCCGCTGCAAATAGCCCGTTACCGCGTCGTATAATCTTTGTTCAGCGTCAGTCGGATAAAACTCTTCTACCAGCGCTCGGCGCTCGGTGTAGTTGATGTATTCAAGTACCTGCCGACGCAGCGTCCGTTTGCAGATGGGTTGCAGTCGTTGTTTCAGTTCATTGAATACAGCCGGGTCGGTGTCGTCGCGAACCTTGCCGTACTGTTCTCGAAAACTCTTTACGTCGCCAAACGTGTAATCGTCAATGATACTAACGAGCCCGAACAATTCCATCAGCGAGTTTTGCAGGGGTGTGGCCGTCAGTAGCACTTTTGGAATGTCGTTCAAGGCTTCCTTAATAGCCTTACCGATTTTATTGCCTGACTTATAGACGTTCCGCAGCCGGTGGGCTTCGTCAATAACAGCCAGATCCCAGTTGATGCTTTCCAGGTAGGCGGACTTGCTACGGGCAAACTGGTAGGAGCAAATAACGATGGTATCCTGATCGAAGGGATTGAATCGCCGGGCTTTGACGGCTTCGTTAAATGACTTTGTTTCCAAAATGATGGAAGGCAGGTAAAACTTGTCCATCAGTTCCTGACTCCACTGCTTACGCAGATTCGCCGGCACAACAATGATGATCTGGCGTTTGCGTTCGGCCCATTTCTGAGCAATCACCAAACCCGCTTCGATGGTTTTACCCAGTCCTACCTCGTCGGCCAGAATCGCCCCTTTTGACAGCGGAGACCGAAAGGCAAAGAGCGCGGCTTCAACCTGATGTGGATTCAGATCGACCCGGGCATCGGCTAGGGTTGCCGCTAGTTTGTCGATCTCATCAGATGAATTATGCTTGGTAAGGTCGAACGCTAAATAACGGGCTAAGTGTGGTGTAATGGACATTGATGAGTGCAGACAAAGGCTACAGATGTACTATTTTTTTAAAGATAAAACTACACCAGAATTCACGATCGCTTACTTATTCCAGCAGTGGTTTTTTATTGCTGGTTAGGTCGCCACCCCTGCGGGGCCGCGACAAGAAAGCGGTCGCGCCAGGCCGAAAAGGCCCCGCACGGATGCTTGTTTTTATCGAATTGAAGGGAAGAAAAAGTTGATCTATATTGTAATATCAGTATTTTGATATTGTATAATATCAAAATACTGATTAAATTCGTAAAGTAATCACTTGATAAACAGCTATACTATGAGTGCGAAAGCCGACGCAAAATTTGATGTGTACGAGTTCATCAACGAGCAGGTTATTAAACAACTCGAAAAGGGCGTCTTGCCCTGGCGCAAGCCGTGGAAAGTAGCCATTGTCGAGGGGATGGAATACAGTGTGCCACACAACTATGCAACCAAGCGGCCTTATACAGGAGTTAACGCCTTTTTGCTCGCTCTTACGCCTTACAGAACCCCTATGTTTTTAACATTCAATCAGGTTAAGGAGAAGGGCGGTATGGTGAAGCAGGGAGCAGCCAGTTTACCTATCGTATTTTGGAAGCCGATCAAAGTTAAAAACGATATGGGTGGAGAGGAGGACAAATTAGTGCTGCGCTATTACCGGGTTTTTAACATTGAGGACACTACATTACCTGTCGAAATCAGAGAGCCTAAGCAGCAGCCTGAGCCGGTCGTTATCGAAGCCTGTCAACGTGTCGTTGAGCAGATGCCCAACCGCCCCCGGCTCGTTCACAATGACCCTTCACGCTGCTACTACGCACCGTCGTTAGACGTTGTGAACATGGCGCCAGCGCAAAACTTCAAAAAGGCAGAGGACTATTACAGTGTTCTGTTCCATGAACTTGTACACGCTACCGGGCATAGCAGCCGATTGAACCGTGCCGAACTTTGCGAAATGGCTCCTTTTGGCTCACAAACGTATAGCAAGGAGGAACTAACCGCCGAAATGGGAGCCGCGTATCTCTGTGGTGTAACCGGTATCAGTGCTCTTACTCTCGACAATAGCGCAGCATACATAAACGGATGGCTGAGCAAGCTGCGGAGTGATAAGCGATTCTTCTTTGAGGCTGCTCAGAAGGCGCAGAAGGCAGCACATTTTATTCAGAACCTTCTCATCACTTACGAGTCGGAAAACATTCCTGAATAATACCTCTACCCTCTACTGTCTGCCTTTTGTAGGCAGTAGGGGCTGTTTCTTTATCATGATGGAACAATACACCCACGCCAGCCCACAAAACTAAAGGCCGGTGTGGTGCATCGACAGAAATGGGTCGGATAAACTGGGTTGATTTCGGTCGCCCTACTGGACGCATGTACCACCTAATGAATTTGAAAAAATGATTTGAATAGCTGAAGAGACTGATAACTGTTAAAATTATAGCATATCGCAAGATTGGTATTGTAATCTTGTGGTATGCTATAATTACTGATGTCATCTTATATAATAGATTATGTACCGTTAATCTCTAAAAAATGCCTATAAACGAAGTTTAACACGGTTTTTACGCAACATTGGGCCTTCTTTGCAGCACCGTTACCTTTTACTTTACTCCTAATGCCAACGGATGCGCCACCTGCCAAGCGTAAACTGATCGACTTTGTCAACTCGTATAAACACTTGCTGACCTGCGTAGATACGTACCTACAGCAGGATTTGAACCATCCGGAAGTAGCCGCTTTTCTGGGAATCAGCCTGACAAACTATTATACGAAACGGCGGGGTGAATTACGATTTACCTATAACGATGTGCAAAAGATACTGGAGCGGTATGGCACCCCGGAAGAAATAGCTCAGTATAAAACATTTATTGAAGTTCGGGACAATATATTCAACTGTCTGCGCGAGTCACCTATTTCGTTAGCCCAATACCGGCGTATTCTGGGGCTGCAACATTATCGGGAATTGGCCCGCCGACGTGACCATCCTGATTCATGGAAGGTCGAAGATTTGGAAACTGTAGGACTCTATATGGAGTCGTTAGCCTACTGCATACCCTGACCGACTGATATCAGACCTATCCTGTTTACTCACTTTTTCTATCTACGTTTTTAGTTTAATTTTGTTAGTCTATTTATTCGGTAGAAACAGTTGTAATGTGCCCTGATTTGGCGATAGTAATGTGCCCTGATTTGGCGATAGCAAGATAGGACATAACAACTCGCTGAATTAGAGATAATTGCGATGTAAATATGTACTTGAAAGTGTACAGCATATTTTCAATATGTTGCAAATCAGGACGTTCTGATTTGTAATCTGTACACTTCATTGTGTAAGTATTTGATTTTGAGATGGAGCGTGAGACAGTGAAAATTGATGCGGACGTAGCCCAACGTGCTCGTGAACAAGTGAAGAAAATCAACCAACGGCTTGCCCGAAAGAAAGGCGCATCAAAACCATCTAAAGTGACCCTCGGTGAGTTCCTTAGTAAAGCCATTGACCATTACATTGAGCTTGGTTACGACCCCTCCCGCGACGAAGACAATAACCCGTTGAAGGAAACCGTTGTGCGGACTACCGACCGGATTATCACCTACCTGCAAAGCCACGAAAAGTGGTACATGGAACCCGTGAAGCAGCACCTTCAGCGGGTTGATGCACGCTTAGAACAGCAGGATACTTTTGGTCCCAGTGGATCAGCGGAGTCAACGGCTGATCTTCAATTTATTAAAGAGATGAGTCTGTTTTCTTACCTGACCAGCGACCTCGTCCTGAATTTGCTATTTCACCAATACCGTGACAACCCTGACGCGCTTGCTGAAATTCAGGAGTGGGCAGGCCAACGCTACAAAGCTCGCTATGATGAGCTTATGGAGAAATACGAGTAAGGTTGAGATATTGTTATTGTAAAATATAGAAATACTGAAATTTTGCAATAGTAGTATGTGGAAATTTTGTAAGCTTATATAAATGATTGTTCGTATTCTACCCGCCAGTAAGGGTGGTATCTATTCCAACGTGGGTTCGTCGGGCTTTCTGGTTACGTACCTCGAACATGAAGCTCGTGAAACCGGGCAAACTGATCGGGCTATTTTCTTCGACCAAGGTCGGGAAGGTATCGGCCGAGAAGAGGTGCAGCAACGTATTGACGAAAACGTCGTCGGGTTGCAAAAAGGCAAACCACACTTTCACTCGCTTGTCATCGCGCCAAGTCAAGATGAGTTACGACATCTGAACGATGACCCGAACAATCTAATCGAGTACACGCGGCAAGTGATGGAAAACTATGCCGTCAACTTTGGCGGAAAACGACACAAGCCATTGACGAGTGACAACTTGGTATGGTACGCAACCATTCACAGGAGCCGCCACTATTCCGGCCTCGACGATGCGGTACAGACGGGAGAGGCACAACCCCGACAGCGAAAGGAGGGCGAACAAACTCACGTGCATGTTATCGTGTCGGCGCGTGACCGCAGTATGAGCCGGTCGTTGCACCCCGACGCAGGAAGCAGCCGCTTCAATTACAAGACCTGGCTTGCCAAAAACCAACATGATTTTGAGCGGACGTATGATTACAAAACTAAAATCAGCGAACAGCAGCACTGGGAACGGCTCTATAAGCAAATCGCCCGAATTGACCGGGCAGGGCTTTCCCTCGACCGGGAACGGATACAACTCGTAGGTCAGCACCATGCCTACTCAGCCGATTTCTGGAAGAGCATGGGGCAGGTAGAACGGGAAGTCAGACAGGGGAAGGTATTCACAGCCAATCAAGCCTACGAGCGATTACAGGAGACCGTTGAACCGAAGCAAAAGATAAACAAGAGCAGGGTAGGAGGGGAGCAGGAACTACGTACCTACGAAGCACCCGGTCAAGGACGACCAAATCGAATTGACGAATCCACCCGCCCGGTACTACCAGCAGGAAACATACCTGCTATAGAAAAGGTAGAGGAAGTTGATAAGAATGTTACCCGACCCGAAGTCAGGACAACGCACGATAAAGCTGTGAACAAGGCAAGCACAAATGACAAACCGGGCCGGGTTGACTTAAGCCCGTTGCTGAAAGCGCTTCGGTTTGAAAGTGTACCAGAAACCGGCGATCAGGCCCGTAGCCAGGAAGATGATTATCGGCGACGCATAAAACGCCGACGATAGTGCAATATCATAATGTCAAAATGTTGCTATGCTGCAATTGTAAAATTCTGCAATAACAGCAAGGCCTACATATCATGAATCAAAATCGTAACGCTGTACTGCTACTGGCTACAGTAGTGGGGTTATTGGCCGCAGGTGAGTACTATCTGTTGCTGCACATTCCCCCGCGCGATGCCGGGTGGTACGTCAAATTGTTCAATCTCTATTCAAAGGGGGGCTGGCTGTTTCGACTGTTGTTTGCCGCGCTGGTACCGCTGAGTTTTGCCTTACCCGACGATACCAAAAGCTTCGGCAGCGGCCGCCCGGCGGAACTGCGCCGGGATAAACGTCCGCCGTTGAAAGTGCAACTCAGTGTGCTGGCTGGGTACGTGGTGGGCGCGCTTTTATTGGCTGTAGCGCATCGCTTTCCGTACCAATTCGCTTACATGGTGCCGGTTGGAGCCGGACTGAGTAGCTTGTTTGGTATCGGTGTTGGTCATTGGCTCTTACGGCCGCAGCCCAAACGCCCTATCGTAGAAGACAAGAAAGCGGGTGTCGCAAAAAAAGGATTTGAGTTCCGCACTACTACGGGAGGATACATCAAAGTGCAGAATCCATTCCGGGGCGTTTTCATCACGGGTGGCCCCGGATCGGGCAAGTCGGAGTCTTTAGCTAAACCATTTATCCGGCAGGCCATCGAGCAGGACTATTGCGGCATCCTGTACGACGTAAAATTTCCTGAACTGACCAAGTACGCCTATCACTACCGGAAACAAAACCCTGATGCGACCTCGCGCTTCTGTGTGCTGAACTTTCAGGATATGAACCGGACGCACCGGCTTAATCCTATTGCGCCGGAAAACTTGTTAAGCATCACCTACGCCGAGGAATACGCGCTGGGTTTGCTGAAGAACCTTCAGGAAGAAATCATCGAGAAACAGGACTTCTGGTCACGTTCCTGCACGGCCGTGCTGACGGGCCTGATCTGGTACTTACGCAAGCACCACCCGGCTCAGTGTACCTTACCTCACGTCGTGACGCTGATCACGAAGATGCCCTACGACAAATTGATGACCCTCATCGGCAGCGACTCGGAATGTTTGAGTTACGTCATGAGTGTAATTACAGCTATTGGCAACAAGTCTGCCGATCAGCTATCGGGTGTGATCGGTACGTTACAGAACATACTGGCCAAGCTGGCCACGCCGGAGGTCTTCTGGGTGATGTCGGCCACCGACGAAGGTTTCAGTATGGACCTGAATAACCCCGAAAATCCGATCTTCCTTTGTCTGGGTGGTGACCGCGAACTGATCGACGCTCTACGGCCGCTGCTGGGGCTATACACAACGGTAGCCGTAAAGCGGATGAACCGGCAGGGCAAGCACCATTCTATTCTGCTATTGGACGAGGCCCCGACGATCTACATACCCAATTTTGAGCAAATACCGGCGACGGGTCGGAGTTCGCAAATTGCGACGGTGTATATGTGCCAGGACTTGTCGCAGGTACGTAAGTACTACGGCGAGAAAGAAAGCCAGATGATTCTGGGTACGTTGAGTAATCAGTTTTACGGAGCCGTTTCGAGTGCAGAGACGGCCAAGTACGTAAGCCAACTGATCGGTAAGCATGAGGTTATCACCCCGGAGGAAACCCGTGATAATAGCCCGGCATTCGACATCGGTAGTTTGTTCGACGCGAAGCACCAGCCGCAGCGGAACCGCCGTACCATTGCCTACCGCAAGCAGGAACGCCCTATCGTCAACCCGGAGGACTTGCACGAGTTTGATAAAGGTGAGTTCATTGGCTTCACCGTCGAGTCGAAGCAGGGCCGATTCTGGGGCCGTATTGCTCTGGAACCGGAGGTGCAGCCGGTCAAAAATCTGCCCAAGTTCTCGACACAGCACGACTTACAGACCAACATGGACAGCATTGTACTCGATTGCGCGACGATTTTGGGGTTGGAGGATACGGCGGTTGAGAAGCTGCTTTCCGCTGTCGGAACTGTTGAAACTCCTTGAAAGACAATATTGTGTCTACATGGAGTAGATGTTTTCAATCAGGCTTCTTGGCCTAGATTATAGAACAGTCAGTTTACTTTTTTCAGGCTCACAAGTGTGTATCTAATTTACTATTTTTAGCTGATAGAATCGCAGGGCCGTAATAAGTCATCATTCCTATTTGGAAAAATCGTCAAACATTGTGGCAAGCGGTTATAAATTTGAGACCGGTATCAGAAATCATCCATCCATGAATGAGAAGCCTTTAAACACGGTAAAAAAGGGCGATGAATTTGAGAATTTATCCGCGCATTTAATCGAAAAGGCACTCAATGACTACAAATTAGGGTTAATACCAGGTAATTGTCGGGTCTTTAAAAAGAAAGGGTATTACTCATCGCTCCGAAAAAGAAACATCATTTTTGACATAGCTATAGAAGTGTGGCCTGAGGGGTCAAAAAACTATGCTATTCTTAATTTAATCGAATGTAAAAATTACGCCAAGAAAGTCCCGGTTGACGATGTCGAGGAGTTTTATGCTAAAATCAGTCAGGTCGGTCACGTTAATGTGAAAGGTATTTTTATTACGAATAATGGCTTCCAGAAGGGGGCTTTTACCTTCGCTAAATCCGTTGGTATGATGCTGATAATAGTAAACGACTTAATTTCCCTCAACATCATCTTACACAAAGCAAATCGCCAACGGCAAATAGAAGAAGAGTATTCTTACAACGTCTCTGGAATTGAAAACGAAGATCCTATTATTCAACAAATGATCTTTCGTAAAATCCAGCGAAAGATTGACAAAGAATTATTAAGCATATTCGTTTATCAAGTAATTGCAAATTCGTATAGGCGACAGGAAATTGATGTTCCAATTTTGTCCGCTGAAGAAATTGATGAGTTTACATCTTCAATTCTAATGGCTTATAATCCCGATGTAGTCAACGGAGAACGAAGGCTTGATTGGGAAAAATTTGGGATATTTCTTTCGCAGGTGTATGAGCTAACAATTTCGTTCGATTCGATGGATGGATTCGACTGTCGTGGTCATAGAATTATTAGTCACTGTTCGTTTTTGACTAAGACCATTGAAGTTGATAAGACTTTGGAAAATACCAATCGAGCTCCCTTTCTTCTTGCTCACGAGTTGGGTCATTTCTTTTTACACAACCGAATTGCCCTCAACCAACGTGAATACGAATCATTCAGTGACTCAGCTTATAATTTGAGTATCAATCGCCATGAGTTGAATAATCCAAGGACGTGGCTTGAATGGCAGGCGAATCAGTTCGCAGCCAGTCTATTGCTACCACGTAAGTCAATTTTATATCGTCTGGGTATAGAGCAATATAAGCAGGGGCTTCAAATTGGGAAGCCCATTTATCTGGACGATCAGTTGGATAACCGAATCGCCTTCAATACAATTATTGCTAACCTGGCCAGATTTTATTTCACGACAAAGACAAGCATTATTTATCGCCTTAATGCTCTGGATATGATAAAGATCAATTCTCGGTTGAAATCAGTAGGCCAACTCATTCGGGAAATTTATCCTGATCTACTACAAGAACCCTGGTGATTTATCGTACAGATGAAAAATGTTCAGTTCACTATACCTTCAGTCTTGGATTGCGAAACAGGAGAAGAAGTGTTTGCCAGTGCGTTCTTCAAACAAGATGAAGTGGGTATTTTCGAGGTACGCAGACAATTAGAAGATGCCATCCGTAACCGGTGCGACCCTAAGTTTAAGTGCTATTACTGCAATCAGCTTATTAAAATTCGAGGGAAAACCGAAAACGAAACAAAGCTGAAGCGAATGCACTTTGCCCACCAACGGGATAGTGAGGATTGTCCAATCAAAACGAGCCAGCACTTGACAACTCACCAAGTGCTGGCTGTCAAATACAACGGACAGAAAGAAAGCGAATTACATCGCCGTACAAAAGAGTTAGTAGCAACCTCGCTGGAACAAAACCGACTTACAGGGAAGGGTGTGTCAAAGGTGGCTATGGAATCCGTTAAGCGAGATACCTCGGGAATGATGACTTGGCGTAAACCCGATGTCAGCGCGGTTTACAAATCGTATTCGGTTGTATTTGAGATTCAACTTTCGACAACTTTCTTGAGTGTGATCGCAGATCGTGAACACTTTTACCAACAAAATCAAACATATATCATCTGGCTTTTCAAGTCCTTCTCTGATGACTTTGACAAGCAGCGATTTACTGAAAAAGACGTTTTTTATGGTAATAATCAGAATGCTTTTGTTTTCGACGGAGAGGCTATCAGAGAATCCAAACATCGGCAAGATCTTGTTCTTAAATGTCTGTATAGGGAGCCTTATAGGATTGGTCAAGAGGTAGCCTATCGGTGGAAGGAACGGATGGTTGACCTACATGACCTGACGTTTGATAATGCTACTTACAAAGTGTTTTTCTTCGATGTAGAGGGAGCGGTAAAAGCTATCAAACAAGAAATCGACGAGGAAGAGCGTACGGAAACGCAGCGACAACGTGATTTAGCGGCACGGCAACAAACGTATGAGCAACGCCAACAAGCCTATGAAGAACAGCTGGAAGAAGGGTTTTCCCTTGCCCGCTTGTCAGTTCATCAAACGCTCAATGAAATTGATGCTTATCCTGAACGACGTAGTCCTTTGTTGCGTGAATTTGCTGTATTCTCACATGAAACTGAGCGGAATTTATTCGACCTGTTTGGGCAAGAGCAGGGCTATCAACTAACAGACTTAGACAAAAGCTTTTTAAGGTTAGCCTTTGAGCAGGAACGGGCAAACCGCTCTCATCTGGAGCGGAATGATCTACTGACTTGCCTATGCTTGGTAACTTGTTTGACAAAATTGAAAACCTCCCAAAAAGCTCATCGCCTGAAGAAGGTACAAGGTCCTGTTCTGGCTCTATTATCCATTAAACTGAATTGCGTGGTTGGGCAAAAATTTAGTAAATTGATACAAGTGGCTCATACTGTTTTCCCTGGTAAAGAGACGTATTCGCACTTGTTCTTACAGGCACTTGAACACTGGCCCAACACAGCTTTAATTCAACAGGATGCCCATTCAGGTGGTAAACTGGCTAAGAAGATTGCTGCATTTAAGCAAAAAAACATTCAGCCTGATCACAGCTATGACGACGTTTTTAAGATCCTGTTTCCTGAGCTATTTGATTTAAAGTGATGATTTTGTCAATACGTTCTTGTCAATCAAAATCCGTCTCAACTCACCGTAAAGACGGATTTTGATGAAAAGTCTTTTCTACACTACTACTCCCCCATCCCCCTCCGCAACTGCCGTAGCAGATTCAGCGCGTAGCTGACCGACCAGCGACTATCACGAACCAGTAATTCAGCGACGGGACTTTGCTCACCTAAACTGATTTGCTGATCAATGATCTGGTCGATACGTTGGTGGAGTGCATTGGAGAGGGCAACGATGGGAGCCATCTGACGACCTAGCACTCGCGCGGCCGTTAGGGTGATGTCGAACTCGTCGTCGCTGAATAGATCGTTGTGATTTTCGTAGATGTCGTCTTCGGTAATGTCAAAATAATGCCGCAGAATTGCGCCGATGTCAAGGATGTCTTTCGAGCGGTGTTCGGGTCGGTCGTCATAGGCAATGAATTTAAGTAGCACGATGCCGGCCAGCGTACAGACCAGAAACGGCTGATTGTCTATTTCGACAGATTCGGTGCCTGCTTCGTACACTTCCTGAAATCCATCCACGCGAATAGTCGTCAGGCCCTGCCCCGCTACACTGACTGACTGCTCCATCGACAAGGCTCCAAACGGCAGCAAATCCACAGGCCGCCCGTCCTCGAAGACGAGCGTATAGGCGTTGTCGCGCCGGGCAATAAACCGCCCCGTACCGATCAGGCGGTCGCGCAGGTGCCCGTATTGTTCTTCATTCGCCAGCAATACAGCCAGGTCGAGGTCGCGGGTGACGCGGCCCGGCTCAATGTCGTGTAGGGCCGTTAGCCAGATGTCGCGGGCAATGGCTCCAATCAGGTAGAAATCGACGCCCAGTGTAACCAGCTCGCTTTCCAGCACGGCAAACAGTTCGCCGAGGTTGCCTTGTCGAAGTTGCTCAAAAGTGATTCTATACATTGACTACATGGTCTTGATAAATGCGCCGGGCGATGTCGGTTGTGCGTGGGTCGTCAATAGCTAGCAAGTCGGCGTAGGCTAATAAGGGCGGTACGGTAAAGCAGTCACCTTGGCCAACAGGAGGTTTCCAGAACAGCCGGTTAACCTCCACCGGCCCATCGGAGTCGGGCAGTAGTTTATACGTGTTGAGCAAACCCGCCTTACTCTGATCGGTGTAGAGCGTCAACGTAGCCGGGCGCAGGTCGTTCGTGAGGGCATCCGCAGCAGGCTCCCCACTCCAATACGTACCGGGTTGTAACGCTACCTGTCGCCAGTCGGCAGGGAAGAGATTTTTAGGTAGTCGAAAGCGACCCACAATAAGGCTCGGTTTGAGGGCCTCAGCATACCGACCGACCCACTGGTCCCGCAGCTTATCCAGTTTAGTTAGCTTCTTTCGTTTAGCATCCACCGAGACGACGTAGCCCGACTTCTTGAGGTAGTCGATGGTGTGTTGTGCTGTGCCGACCGAAACGCCAGCCTGTTCCGCCAGTTCCCGAACGCTTAGGTTGATCCCGTCAGGATGTATAAGCAAGGTAAACAGTACTCGCAGACCACTTTTGCCGAAGGGCTGTTTCGCAACGACCGGGGCCTGAGCCAGCTTGCGCCCCTGCACAATAATCAGCACACTGCCGACATGTATGTAACAGTTGCCAGCCCCGTCGAGGTAATTTTGTTGGGTTTGCCGCAGCGTTTGTTTAAGCGAATCAGGTATATGTTCGGCCAGCAGCAACGTGTTGGGTTTGCTCAACTGTCTTAATTCATCTACATGATGAGCTATTGCCCGCTGCCTGATCTGAGTAGGCAGGCGAATGGTGTTGTTCCCGGTATCGATAACCACAAAGCCATCAAGTCCGGGAGTAGCCTTGTTTTCCCACAAAACTTTCAAGCCGGTGGCATCACGCAATCCTTCGACTGCCTGATCGGCGAAACGTCCCAGTTTGTTCAAAATATTGAAGAGTTCATTTTTATTGAACAATCAAATTTATTGAACCTTTTTAGCAGGAGCAAGTACGTAGACTCTTTAGGTGCTAAAAGGACGATTTGAGAGTAAGCAGACGCTGGCAAATTAAAGTTAAGGTATCGCTGTCGCGGTTTATCAGAAGGAGCATACTCTTACCAGTTATTTTATCAATTAGTATACCTTGTTTATAAGCCTTGACCTGAACTATTGAATCGATCTTGATAGACGTAGTTTTATTTGGGCTTTCGAAGATAAGTCTCTTGTTGGTAACGTAGAGAGATCCGCTGCTAATCAGTTTGATGATGTCAAACGTGTCCTGATGGTTGTGAAGGACATTCGATGTCAAATCGACAATATCAAGCGTTTTACGATGTTCAAAACGGTCGGTGTAGTTCGTTCGGCGAACGGTTACGCGTTCCTCAAACCATTGCACATCGCTGGCCTGACAATGGCATACTTCCAACTTTTGAAGGGTGATAGCTACCTCGATTACGGGTAAGTCTGAATTTTCAATAGCCCAATAGCGCATGTACCTTTCCATGTGACGTCGGGTATTGGCACTAAGCTTGGTACCCAAATTCTTACTTACGGTCAGAATTTTATGTTCCTCTTCGGGAGAGATACGGGCGTTGTATGAATATTTTTGAGTAAGCTTATTTAAATGATCTTGGCATACTTCCTTATAGATACTGTCAGTCAGATCGACAGGAATAGGGATAAGCTGTTGTAATGCCGACAGAGCTACTTTATCGGTCTCAGATATATGCCCATCTTTAATAACGTCTTCTACCCGTTGCTTATAGACCAATTTGCCAATTTGAGCATGTAACATCTCGACCGTTGAGGGCGGTAAGTTAAATAATGTTCGTAAATGCTCGAGATCGGACAACCCATCTGTTCCCAACTGTTTATCAGACAGTTTATAATTAAGATGGACAGCGTAAAATTCTTCCAGATTTAGCATGAACCGGCTTAGTGGAAAGCTGTATCGTTGCTCAATATCTGTTAAATCATGCCGGGTGATCGTTCTGATTGGGCGGTTGGCCAGGAGGTTGTTAACTTCAATAATAGCATTTTCCTCAGGGTGCTGCCGGAGTAGGCGTTGCATCAAACTCAGCGACCTCAAGGGTCTTGTCTCAAAGGCCGTTGACATCGTATTTTCTATAGGTTTCATAAATTGGCTTATTCCAGTTGCATACGCCCCCGTGGTGAGAACAGGCACCTCTGCCTTTAGCATTCGAGGGACTGTAGCTGCCATCACAGCAAACGGTTTGGTAGTAAAGTAGTTTACGGACTAACGGGTTGAGCTTGTCGTAGAGCTTGGTTGCCTGACGATGACCGGCTTCGGATGCCTGACGAAATCCGGCAATGGCTTCTGTTTTCCGGCCTACTTGCTGATAGCAAAGTGCCTGTTGATACAACTGTTCACCATTCAGCGAACTAGTTCGGGACAGTTCATCGTAGTGTTGAAGTGCCAGTTTATACTGTTTCGTTCGCACGTAGCTATTTGCAAGTCCTTCGTGTAGCCGGTGTTGCGTGTCTGTTTCGTCAGTTGAGACAAATCGACCGGATTGGTTGTAAAAATAGATTGCCTTAGCGTAAGCACCTTTTTCTAAGAGATTATCGGCCTTGGACAGGTACGTTCGTACACTATCAAGGCGCTGAACTTCTCTTCGTTTTGCTTCAACTTCTGCTTTTTGTTCAGCAAGAGCGGCTATCCTTTTGTCTTCCTCCGCCTGCTTAATACGGTCTCGATATTGAAAGCCGTTCCCAATCAGGATGAAGGACATTATCCCAAGTGTGCATAGTTTTAGAGTTGGAACGAACCGGAATTTTAGTAACCTTTCGAGCCGATTTTTCCCCCAGCTTGAAGCAAAAAAAGCAAAGAGCAACAACGACAAACTGAATCCTACATGATAGCTGAAAACAATAATAGCGGCCAGTATTGATAGGAGGGATAAGACATTCCACAATAGATCACCTGTATTTTCAGCCTTGTTCGGCGTCGTTTCAATCGATTCTTTAAAGTAGTCGGGAAGAACCCGATGCTCTTTAGGGATCAATTTGGGTACATACTTTTTCATGAGGATCAAGAAAAATGGTTTGTGTATATTAAGCCGATGGAATTGTAAATATATCAAATAGACATGCATTTTAACCTTAAAAGGAACTCTCATAAAGGCAATGGCCGCAACAGATGATTAGCTCAGGATGATAGATTATTTGGGTGAAAACCGAAAAACGTCTCTAAAAAGCGGTAAATTTGAGTTTTAAATTGATAGAGTAAATGGAGAATAATCAACCAGAAAAATTAGGGCCGCACGTCGAGGTAACACCAGAAGGGCTGGTAGTGGATTTTGACGCCATCCGCAACGAAACCATTGAACGGTACGGCTTTGCCGAGAAGCCCGCCGACGAACCCTGGATTATTGGCAAGGTGAGCCGGGAAGACTTCACGCTGATGAAAGAAGAGGAGGCCGAAGCAGACAGAAAAGAGGAGAAGCAGTAATAGGAAGTGTAACAAATGACCCGCGATCAGGAGGAGTTTTTGCAGGTGCTCAATCGGCACCAGGTGGAGTATGTTGTCATCGGGGGAAAGGCAGTTCAGTCATACGGCAGTACCCGCAAGGCCGACGACATTGATGTATGGATTAACCCATCAGCCGAAAATGCCAGTAAGATGGTGTTGTCGGTGAAGGAGTTCCTCGGAGCCAACATGCATACCCGCGATTTTACCGACGATAAAATCGTGTATTTCGGGCGAAATCCGTACCGAATCGATATTCATAAGGACGTACCGGGTCTGGGCCAGTTTGCCGACCATTACCCAAACCGTGTGCCAGCCCGAACCAAAGACGGAACCGATTACAGTGTCGTTTCGCCCCACGACCTGGTTGCCAGCAAGAAGGCCGCAGGTCGGCCCAAAGATTTGCAGGACATAACGTATATAGAGGAACGGGTTATGGGGATTACCCGGCAACCCGAACGTATCCGAAGTACTGATAAACCTGCTTATGAAGCCCAGCGGGGCACCGCCCGCAAAGTGGACTTCGATGAGTTCAAGCAGCGCATCAACCTGGTCGAGTACGCAATGGATCAGGGCTACATCAAAGACCGGCAAAGGAGTGGAGGTAATTCGGTAACGCTCTACAAAGACGATGCCCGAGGCCGGGACAAAATTGTTGTGTACCCGAATCAGCGGAGCGGCATAGACATCTACTTTAATCCTAACGACGGAGCCGATAAGGGAACTGTCGTTCAGTTTCAGCACCGGCGTGGTACGGGCGAGTGGAAAGACACTATTGAAACCCTGCAACGCTATATCGGTCAGGTGCCCGAACAGCAACGCCCGGCCCGACCCGCCCCACCTCCCGATAACCAACCGATACCTACTCGTGAACAGGCCGTCGTGCGGAGCTTCGACCTGAAGCCATTGACCGACGACACGTACCTGCGTGGCCGTGGGCTGTCGCCCGCTACGGTAAACGCACCTGAGTTTGAGAATACGGTTTTCAACCGTTCTTACTTTGACCGGAGCCGGGGTAAGCAGTACACCAATACCGTGTTTCCGATTAAAAACGAACAGGGAACGGTCGCCATTATCGTGCGGAACGACGGGCTGAAAATGGTTGAGGGGCCGCGTGGAGATGGGGTCTGGATTTCTAACCCAAAAGTGATAGGTCCCGATGGTCGCGCCGACCGGCTTGTGGTGGCCGAAAACCCCATTGATGCGATGAGCTTTCACCAATTGAAACCACCGGTAGAAGGGGAAAAAAGATTGTACATCGGCACAGCGGGTAACCTCTCGTCGGGTGCGCCCGATACGGTGCAGAAGCTGATCGACCGCTACCAGCCGAAGCAGATCGTGATGGCCAACGACAATGATAATGGCGGCTTTCGGACGAACATCAATCTGGTTGGTCGGTTGCGGTATCCGGGCATCGAGGAGAGCAACAACATTCAGGCGCAGTTGGCCGTACCCACGCCCAGCCAGTTGCGGCTAACGGTATCGGTTAGTGCCACTGATTCGGTAGCAGGAAAACAGCGGGTAGAAGAATTGACGAATAGATTCTCGAAAGCCCTCAACAAAGGAGCACCGGACGATGAACCGGAAGCCCGCATCCGGGTAAGTGGCTGGCAGGGCAACCGGACCGAGTTCGAGGTGTCGATGCCCAACACCCGGCAAAACCTGGTACGTACCCAAAACGAGTTGGTAGCCGCCAAGGGGCTGAACGAAGTAGTTGCATTGAAGTTGCCGGTGCACAAGGATTTCACCGAAGACCTCCAGCGAAACGAGAAGCTGACGCTACCGGCCTTACCCGGTGAAGCGAAGCAGCAGATGGTGCAATCGGCAGAAGGGCCGAGGATGATGCCGAAGTTCGACCTGCCAAGTTTTGCCAACGAATCAACCGGAATGAAACGATGAGCAACGGTATCGAGATGCTATCCTACCCAGATATTACACAAGCATCGGGAGTAGAAACAGGCTGGTTTGGAACAGGCCCAAATGACTTAAATTTATTGCCTTTTGTGCTCGTTTTGGCCTTTTTGTTTGTTCTATATGGAGGAATTAAACAGTATCTGAAACGCATTTAATGACCTACCTAATCATCGATACAGAGACCAACGGCCTACCGCAGTCGTATCATTTGCCCGCTACTGACCTGACCAACTGGCCACGACTTATTTCGGTGGCCTGGGGGTTGTATGATGAGCAGGGTAAGGAGCTATGTCGGCAGTATGCACTGGTGAAACCAGATGGATACCGCTGGAACAAGGTGGCCCAGCAGGTTCATCGTATTACGCCGGAAGAAGCCGAAACAAAAGGGCAGCCGTTGGTCGATGTGTTGAACCAGCTACGGCCAGCACTAGAACGGGCCGATGTCTGGGTAGGACATAATATCGATCTCGACTACGGTGTTATCGGAGCGGAATTTATACGAGTCAATGAAGCGAAGCCCGGTCGGGTAGGTGAGTTTCCGGCCCGACCGGTTATCTGCACGATGGATGCCAGCGTGAAAGTGACGCCTAACCGGGAGCCGGTAAAACTGGAAGAGTTGTACAAGCTGCTAACGGGCAAGCGTATGATGGGGATGCACGACGCGACCGCCGACATGCTGGCCACCGCCCGTTGTTTTTTTGAGTTGAAGCGTAGAAGCATTTTTGCCTGATGTCAGATAACAGACCAGCCGAAGAGCATTTTGCCCTGTTGTTTCCCGGCAAGCCAATTCCGAGCTGGGCCTATGAGACGATTCGCTATTTCGATTATCACGCCTACAACACAGGCGAGGAGAACGTGGAGACTGTTCGGCTCGAACGGGTTATCGGCACAACGCATCCAAGCTACGGTCTGGCTGCAAATGCTAACCTACGCGAAAAGGTGCAGCAACCGCGACGGCGGTCCGATTCCGGCCTGACCGAATGCCCAGTCTGCTGGCCACCGATCCGTCACGTCTTCAATTGGAGCGGATAGACGGAACGCAGGACTATTATCTTGTAGGTGAGGGGAATCACCGACTATCCGCTTATAAGCTTTCGGGCATGGAGACAATCAATTGTGCTGTATGCGTCGCCTATGACAGGCCAAAGCCTGTAGAACCGGTTTACATTGAACCAGAACAACGTCATGAAAAAAATACAACGTCTATTTCTGCCTGGCTTGCTCATTGGCGCGATGTCCTGTCAGCAAAACTCTTCTGTTGAGCCGACTTTCCCGCCAACAAAAGCATATTACTCGTTTCGGGTATTCAAACTCACTGACCCAAACCAGCCGCGTAACGAAGTTGGCTTCGACACCCTGACGTACCGCGCTGAGGACGGAACTATCCGTATTCTGACAAACCGGACTATCTATTTCACCAACGAATACGACACGACCATCTACGCCAACGTACCCACCGACCGGGTATTGGAAGGCTATTTGTCATCGAGCAAAGCGAAAAACGTAATAATCGAAGTGGGCCTAATCGACAAGACCGGCGCGAAACGCACACAGGATTATCAATCGACGGGAGCGATGAATCAAAGCCAAGCGGTGCCGGTTCGGTTGAGGGTGCGGAAGGAGGTGCCGTTGGGGGAGATTAGCACTGCAAATTGATCTATTTATTATGAGATTAGCCATTGCCTGAACCATACTCCATCGCCATTTGGATATAGAACGGCCCAATCGTTTCGGGTACCATCTCTGCTATCACTAGTCTCAATGCGCCCGTACATTTTTATATACTCTTGGTCAAAGTTTCTAAAATGAGTTGTAACCGTCGGTAATATAACAGCGTTGGGATAACCTAAAACTCCATCACCAAGACCTAACTCCCAAGGCATCCATTTAGAATCTGAAGAATTAGGTGTAATTAACTGTATCATCTTTTTGGACTGTTGAATTCTCTTTCTCAGAGTTGGTGCAGTTTGGTCATTTGGAGTGTTATTTAACTCATCGTCAAGAAAATCGATATAAATTGAGGCATCCAAAGCATTCAGGAACTGAACGACTTTAGCGACATATTGCTTATCGACTCGCCTGTATGACAAGAAAACAGAGTATATCTTTTTACTACCAAGACCTTCATTTAGTGGTAACGCTTTCTGAAAGCGTACATCGGGCAATCTATCTAAGTTGAGGTATGCCATTATGGAAGCTTATATCGAAACCTTTTGGAAAGTGGTCATTGTTCATTTTAGACTCAGCAGATTTCTTGCCTATTTTCTGAAGAATGTCAATATTTTTAGGGTCAGACATCTCAAATATCTTATCGACTTGTACATCTGTAAAGCCTAAAGAATTCAACTCATTAGTTTCAAAATTTACATCGTATCTCAGATAATTCAGATGTGCAGATCCGCCAAGCAAATCACCTCTCATGTCGCCAATCTCAGAGTCTATAGCAGATCTTGTAGGACTATTAGAAAGATATTGAAGTAAAAGATGACTCTGAATAGCGGCATCTCTCATTAATAAATTTGGAATTTGTTTTCCCCAATCCCAAACTCGGTTCTTAGATACTTTTGATATAGCTTTTCTACTGAGACCAGACCCAGTACCTATAGACGCCAGTAAAAGGTTATCTGCTCCTGTACTCCAATTAAACTTAAATTCTTCAAGAGTCGAAATTAAGAACATCAACAAAGCAGGATTGTTGTACATGCTAACACCACCATCAATAAATATTGCGTCTTCTCCATTTCCCACTTCAATCCTTTCGGGAGAGAAATATGTTGGTGCGGCAGTACTTGCTCTAATAGCTTTCCTTAATAATATGCCCTTGTTTTGATTAAAATACTTTCCTTTGGGATGATTGAGTAAAGGCCAAGTGCTTCCAGTATCTACCCTTTTGGTCACTATGCATAAACCCGTCTTTACTGCATTGCTACCAATAGTTAAATCTCCTAATTGATCTTTCAGTGCTTTTTCCAAGGATGCAGGTGAGAATTTTGCGCCTGTGAAACGGCGATACAAAGACTGCTTTTTGCCAAATATTTTAGAAGATAAGTCGAAATACAGTTTATGAATTTCTTGTACAGACATTCCTAAACTTAAGCAGGTAGCAATGATTGAGCCTGTACTTGTCCCACCTATCAAATCAAAGTAGTGGCATAATCTAAACTCAGAATTGTTGCCATAACGCTGACGCAATATATCCTCAATACGTTGTAAATAGCCCAAGGTTATAATGCCTCGGACTCCGCCACCATCTAAGGATAATATCCTTTTAGGGCCTGCCGAAGTAAGCCTATTTAGAACGGTCATAACTATCTAACTCTGAACTACTCTGATGATTGATGTAATATTATTAGAGATGACTTCGGTTGCGTACTTCTTAATGAAAGTAGGAATTGCTTGTTGACCATAGGGTTTGACTGCAATAATTTGTTTACCCATTGAAGAAGCTATCTCTAGTTCAACACCAACATAGCTGTTTTTTCTGAGACTGCTATGCGCCAAAACAAAGATTTTTTGGCATCCTGCCATTTGCTGACGAAATATCTCTCTCAATTCCTCTTTATCCCAAGTATTGAAGGCCTTGTTCTGCGGTATGGAATGATTGTAAAAATTTGTCTCATATTTGAGTTTAGAAACAAATTTTCGGTAATCAGATGAACTTAACTTCCATGAATGGCTAATAAATAATCTTTTTCGCTGTATCTGAACGTCTTCATCATCTTTGGAAATAGCGTTTACTAAAAGTGCAGCAGCACCAACTATGAGCAAAGCGGGGATCATATCAAGAAAGAGACTGTAACTAAACTTTAGTTAAAAATGGCAACGTTTCTTCTATCTGTCTCTGAGCACGGATAAATTCTGGTACATGATGGAAAGCATCTGAAATTAATAATAAGCTTTCAAGATGCGTCTGCGCTTCCCAAACATCCGAACACGTCTGAAGACCCATGTCCATATATGACAGAAAATTTTCGTAATTTTCAGAAAAAAGCTCAATATCAGAAAGATCGAAATAGCACCAAGGGGCGTCAAATGGGGGTGTGTTTTGAGTTTGAACTTTACGGCTCTGATAAGCCCGGCGGAGTTGAAATTTTTGGCTTGGAGAGAGTTCTAACCGACCATTAATAATTATTTGAAGTTTTAAGCTGTTCAGCAAAGGGTATGGATTACCACGGGAAATTTCAACAGCTTTTTGGTAGCATTTTAAAGATTCTTCATACTGATTTGCTCTTTTTAGAATTCCACCCAAAGAAGCGTATGCATCAAAATCTTGCTCATTTAGGCGGATTGCTTCTCGTAATGCAAGATCTCCAACTGGAAGACCAATTTTGTCGATGGATTTGTGATACAGTTTGTTTTGTGCAATTCCTAACTCCCTTTGAGCATCACTGTACGATGGTGAAAGATTAATTGCTTTGTTAAAATGTTTTACGGCTTCGTTCCAATTACCATCATTCTTAAACAAAACCCCTAGTTCTAAATGAAGAGAATGGTTAGAAGGATTGAGAGCAATAGCCTCCTTATACTTATTTATCGCTAATGGAAGGTTACGATGTCTAATTGCATTTTCTGCATCTTTTAATATTGTATCAATATTTGATCCTAAAGCTCTCTGAGCTGCTAGAGCTATTTGAACCGGGCTATCTAATGTATTATGAATGAGTGACTCGCTTAAAATATTAGTAATAAATTTTTTTGATTCCTCTATAAGTGTTGAGGGATCATATTCGTAAGGAAATGCACGTATGCGAGATATATCGAATGGGATTACTGCATTACTCAATCTAAATATAGCTGTACCGGTTGGATGAGCATGATGCCTTACTCCTAACTCATAGAAAACATTAGGATTTAAACCAGTAATATCTGCCAAAGTAAGACGAGAATATTCAATGTACTTAAACATTTCTATATCTATGTTGGCAGAGAAGAAGTCTTTATCAGTTCGTTTTGGTATAAGATATCCTCCTTCAGGTAAAGGTGTCGCTGCTATAGCTGGCACAAATACATTTTCATAGATAAAGTCAAAATTAACGGATATTTCCCCTACTTTTTTAACTCCAAATGGCATTATAGCGAAGCATATTTTAGTGTAATCTACTTCCTGCATCTTAGTTAGATAGTTAAAATCTCTTCAATGATAAGCCCTTGATTTATAGCCACTTTTTTGAAATTATTAGTTGTGTCATTTGTGCCATAACTACGTCCCTCCCATACTATTAACCCTATAGTATTATGAAGATAGTTTATTGATTGCTTCTTTGATATAATAATGGCTTTTTCAACTAACTTTTCGTTCGTTTTAAAGTAGGTCTGAGGGTCTCTCTCATCAAAATTTAATATAGTTATACTTTTATTTAGAGTCAGTTCCTGAACAATCTGATCGAACAGTTCGCCCCAGTTGCCTGGACGATCTGTAACCGACTCTCTTCTAAAAATTTCAACACTATAAGGCAAGAGTAATTCTCGTTTTATGTCAAGTGAGCGAGCTACTGATAAGGCGATTAAATCACTGCCGCAAGCACCAGAACATATTAATGTGTTACAGTTCAAATTAATAAGTTTATTTTCTATCCTCTGACGGATTAAAGGCACTTGACTCAGAGGAAACCGTACTTCCTCTGAGTCAAGTGCGTCTATACGTCGACCAGCAAATGCAATAACCATTATTTTAATAATTGTTCGAAGCACGTGATAGTGCATCCACAATACCATTAAGCGTGAAACTATAAGTAAAAGCAGTACCTGTTCCGTACAAACCACTAGGTGTGGTGTATTGGCTGTCAATTTTTACAGCTGCTAGCTTCAGTTTAACGTCAGACATTTTTGCCCTTTCAATCTCCCACGTCATCCATTTGCTGGCATAAGATTTAGATCCAATAATTACTAAAAGGTAATCTGCTTCTTTCATTTTTGTTGTCAGAGAAGCCTTTATCCTCCCTGCATCATCACTGTCAATTGCAACATTAGGAGAACGTTGATCAAATGAAAAATCGAAGCTCGTGTTGGCATCCCAAGCTCGTAATAGATCCTTATAACGTAGATCTTCACTGTGGTCATAGCTTACGAACACTTTTTTCCCTGCCATGTTTCACTCGTTTGGTTTAGTTCTTTTTATAGAGAATTGTCTCTTTAGAAGAGACAAGCAATAATACAACAAATTTGGTTACTGAGTAATGAGTTTACCTCGAATACGTCAGCCCCAACCGCCATTGGTCTTTCTCATACACCAGCGGCTGATACCGTTTTTCTTCCCTTCCATTCTCAAAACCAACACTCAATTCAACAATTACTGAGTCGGGCGTGATCTCGCGAAGGCTTACCGATTCGGCTGCGGTGACGGTGCCGCCCCGGGTGGCTGTTTGCATCGAGAGGGGTAGCAGCCCCGGTAACTGACGTACCTGCTGCCGGAAGGCCCGCGATAGATACGGTTGCAGGTTCGCGCTGTTGTTGCGGGCGTACTGATTGGCCACGTAGTAGGCTTCTTCGGCCATGCGTTTGGCCTTCCAGTTTTTACCCTGATAAAACGTTTTGAACAGCACAATCACGGCCAGTACCGCCAGCAAGCCGCCGATGATCTGCAATGGATATTTTCCGATAAGTGTTGTTGCTTTTTCCGATAACTGCTGCGCTGGTGTTAGTGTATCGTTATGTCGGTCCGTCTTGCCCTGATCGGGCGAGGGACGTTGGTCGGCATTGACTGGCCGGGCTGCTTTTGGGCGTTCGGCCTTCGCGGTATCCGCTTCCGAAGGGCGTTTGCTGGCCTGTCCGTTGCTTTTCACTTTGTGGACCGACGCGCTTCCGTTTGGGCTTTGGGGCGGAAACTGCCCGTTCAACGATCCGCCGTTCTGGTTGTCTTTCATGTTACAGTGAGAGGTCTAAGTACCGGTACGATTCCTGCATGTACGACCGCGCCCGCTTCATCTCCAACACTTGTTGCAGGGGCGTCTTCTCCAACGCTTCTTCCATTAGCTTATCGCCCTTCTGCCGGTACTCGACCGATTGCGAAGCCATGTCCATAGCCGCTTTTTGTAAAGAAGCCCGTTCGCCCGTAGTCAGGTGCAGGCCACGCGGGGCGTTTGCATCGGCGAAATAACCCATGTCAGGTGTTGGCGATGCGCCCAGGTTTACGGTAGCAAAAGGGCCTTCGAGTCCCGACAGAAAGCTTTGTGCTTCGCTGTTGATTTCGTTGACCATCTGTTGAAACTGCCCCTTTAGCTCTTCGGAAAGTTGGTTAATCAAGTTGGCAGGGCTACCCATCGACAAAATATCGAGACCCATGCCCAAATTGGTCGGATCGCTTAACAACTGATCAATGCTCGTACCCGACATGCGTTGTAGCACATTCCGCTGCATACGTCGGGCGAGATCGAGGGCTACGCCATTGCGCTCATCGTTCAGGGCGTTGTTCAGCGTCACCGACTGTGCGTAGAGTTCGTCAGATAGTTTGTAATACAGCAGCGATTGCACGATTTTCTTTTTCTGGGCCGCCGTTTGAAACTGCAACAGGTGTTGCGCTTCTTCGCCCCGTGCCGCGCCGAGATCGGTCAGGTTGGCGGGTTGACGCACGTCCAGCCCCGACCGGCCAAAGAACATGTCGTAAATTTGACCTCCATTGTCTGCCGCCAGCGGGTAGTTACGGGCCGCGCCATCGGCAATCTGCCGCTCCAACTGTCGCAGGAACTGAGCGGGTACGTGGCCACTCAGGTACTGGTTTACCTCCTGTTGAATCTGATTGAATACAACCAGATCATTGAACCGGATCGTACCATCGGCGGAGCGAATGGCTCTTAGTTCGCCGGTCGAGCGCATCAGTTCTTCGATGCTCCGGGCAATTTCCAGTTGCGCCTGGGTGTAGAGTTCCGTCGCCTGACCACTCTCTTCAATTCGGGCCAGCTTCGCCAACTCCTTTTTATTCTTGTCGAGGATTTTTTTCAACTCGATCAGCCGTGCTTTGCCGTATTTGTCTCCGCTTTTAAGTCCCAGCAAGGACAACGCAGCATCGACCAGCAGAGCTTCTACCTGACTACTACCGGGAGTTGGCACAATGACTAAACCGGCCAACAGGCATAAAATGAGTGTCTTTTTCATTTATGAGGTACGAAAAATACTTTGAAACCATCCTGTAAATTCAGCTTCTGCCGCACCTCCCGACGTCGGCCTGTTGTGGCGGCATTGGCCAGCCCAGCCCCCAGCGAGGCTATCGCGTTACCGGCAATGGCCGACCGGGTCGCCTGATTAATGCCGTACCCCGCCGACCATGCGGCCTGGGTTGCGGCCTGACTGATCGCGCTGCCCGACGCCTGATCGACCTGTTGTTTAGCGGGTTTGTCGGATTGCAGGGCCAGCCCTTCGTTCATGTCCATGTCGAGGGTTCGCAGACGCACCGGTACGGCTTCGCCCGTTGGGAGCCGGAGGGTTGTGATGTTGAATACAGCCCGGTTTCCGCCCACCTGTGCAAAGCCGACCAGAATCGATCCTTTCGGCGCGAATCGGTCTTTGATCTTGGCGTCGGCCAGGGTACGGAACATGACCCGCGTTCCGTTCATGATGGTCTGATCGCCACTCACCACGCCCGGTATTGGCTCATTCTCCTCGACCGGACTGCGTTCAGTCTCCAGCGAAGCCAGTGATGGAGGAGGTAACGTCCGAGCATCGGCATATGCGTTGCTGTTCTGCCCTTCGGCCTTTACGGTGTTGAAGCCAGCCCGGAGCAGCATGTCGTCACGGTTAGGGTTGGCATGATATGGGTCGCCGTAGGTTGAGCTGCGGCCACTGTATGTTGAGCCGGAACCATACGATTCGGATTGATACCGCCGTGGTTGCGAAGCCGAGCCACCCGCCAACGCCGGGGAACGGTACGTCGTGCGTTGCGAACTCAGTTGCCTTGACCGGGCTATTTCGTTCTGAACGCCCGGATTCAGGCGGGACGTACCCAGCCGGGCCGAGTCCTTTGCTGCATTGAGCCGGTTGGCTTCCTGCCGCTTGAGGGTCAGACCGTAGATGCTGTTGACGTTGCCGTAATCCATCGTCCGCATCTGTTCCTCATCGGCGTAGTCGGTTGGCTGCTGCTTGCGGTTGCTTTCCCGTTCGGCTACGTCGATGGGTTCGGCGGGGACAGGAGCACGGAAAGCATTGTTCGCAAAACTCATTTTCCAAAGAAACCAGCCGATACCAAGCATGGCCAGCAGGCCGAGACTCAGCACGATCAGAGTACGTTTTCGTTTGGCTGACGCTTCAGTATTGCCCGGCTGGGATCGGTTATCCTCTTCGGCCAGCTCGTCGTCCTCGTCTTCTTCGTCCTGAAACTCCTCTTCGGTCAACTCGTCGGATGGTGAATCGTCTGTGGAGGGTGTCGCTCCGGGTTTACCGAAGACATTGTCGTCGAGGTGGGCATCTTTATCGTTTCGGTTCATGGCGCAGGAAGGAAATCAGTGATTGGGTTTCAAAAAAGCGACCTTTCAGCAGGGGTTTTCGGGGCCGGGCGTAGAGCACTTCGCGCATCGGCAGCGTCATGGTTACGTTGCGGGTGCCGGTCTTCTCGCGTAGGTTGATGACGAAGCTGCTGCGGCTTTGTGGAGCAAACTGAGGCAGGGCAAACCGAAGACTGACAGTCTGACCCGCTTCTATCCGTTCTGGTGCCGTTTCGGCAAGTGGTTCCATTGGGTACGTTTCCCCGTCCAGATAAGCCCCTTTGCGCTTTTTGGCCTGGTGCTGATACCAGAAACTAACCTGATCGAGCAGAAACGGCATAGCCGTTTTGTTGCCGACCGTCAGTTGCAGGTACGTATTGGTTGTGTCGTGTACGAGGTGGGTCAGGCGCACCGAAATCCCGCTGTTTCGCTCAGTAGCGTGGTGCGTGGCCGGGCCACTCAGCAACGAATCCATACGAATCTGTAGCAGCGATTTAGCCGCCCGAACTACGTCCTTCGTCGTCGTTGGTCGTTCTTCCTCTATACTCCGTACACCGGCCAGCGGATTGAGCGAAGCCAGCAGCGGACCAGCATAAGCCGCCGTCGTTGTAGAGGCAACGGGAGCTGAAAGAACCCCGCGCCCGGCAGCAACCGCCGTTTCAGTGTTTGGCAGACGGTCGGCCGGTTTACCGACCGGGTTGAGGAGTTTGCTCACCTCGACAAAGGCCGGTGGAGTTTTACCCGAAACAGCTAAGTAGCCGAGGTACGTCGCGTTGTCGGTACGGACGAAAATAGGCGTCTTGCGGGCCGTTGTTAGTCGGGGGCGCACAAAAACGATGTTGCCCGATTCGATCTTGATCAGATACTCCGGGCTGATGTCCACCAGCGACACTTTACCTGGGAAAATCAGGTACGTGGTCGTGAGCCGATTGACCCGGATTGTATCGGGCAGATACGTCTGTGCATGACCGAGCCGAGATAGACCGAGGGCCAGCAGAAGTGGGATAAAGAGCTTTTTCATGGAAATCCGCTGCTGCGGTTGATTTGTTGTTTTTGGAAATAGAGCCGATGACTTATCGGGTTGCCACAGGCCGGGAGCCATCAGGCAAGGCACGTCGGTACTCGATGAAGCTGAACCCGTCGATCAGCAGCCCGTAGGGATTAATGTCCGAGCGGATTTGGCGGGAGAGCGTAAAACGGGCAGCTACCGGCTGTACGGCAATCTGGTTGTCATACACCACCTCCTGCGCTCCCCACACGACACCCTGATACGGCTCGACACTCATATCGACTGTTACCGAGTCGCAGGTCCAGTTTGTGTGCGAGTTGTAGCGGTGATAGTTTTCCAGTACCTTACCCCGCTTGAAGGTCTCGTAGATGGCTCGGCCGTCGTTGTGGTCGATCAGCTTCATGCCGTGGTTGACCCGTTCGCGGAACGTACTGGCATCGTGCTGAAACATCAGATCCATAAACGAGCGAACCAGGTTCCGGGCTTCATACTGTGTAGGTTGTACGCGCCCGGCCGCAAGGGCCGAGGTTGTACCGTTGTCGGTGGCCACATACACCCGTTCGGCGTTCTGGCTGCTTTCGCTCACGTAGGCGTACAGCCAGGCGATATTGCTCAGGGCCAAAGCTATCACCAGACTCAGGCAGATGGTTTTGAGCGATTTGATTAACGTACTGACGTTATTGGCTTGTTGAATCATGGTTTATACGATGTCGTAGTCGTCGTAGCGGTCGTCGTCGGCCCGGCGTTGCCCTTCGGCCAGTGAGGGCGCGTCGTAATTTGGTTGTGGCTCCGGTTGACGGCCCATGCGTGCTTCGTAGCTTTCTTCACGTTCGGCCCGCGACGTACTCGTGCTGTTATCTTTCGTGGCTTTACTCGTCGTGTCGGTCGTGGTGTTACTGCCCGACCGGGAACGGCTGCTACCGCCCGAACTGCTGCGGCTCATCGACTGCGCGGTACGGGCTGCTTCGCCCGGTAAGTTGGCCCCTTTGTTAGCCGCCCAGCTTGCCAGACCTCCCGCCGAGGTGATGCCCCCGATAAAGGCGTTGGTCAGGAAGGGAGTAGCCAGGTACGCGCCCATGACGCAGTAATGCACGACAACGAGGTTGAAAATGGCTCCGAAACGCTCTTCCAGCGTGGCGTTGTTCATCATGTTGTCGATGTGGGTATCGACCAGATTGTCCACGTAGAAATTCACCATATTGTCGAGAACACCGATGGTCATGGCCCAGAATTTGGCGTGTAGCAGATTTCGGAACCAATAGGCCATTGCGCCCTGAAAACCCGGAATCATCGAGATCAGAATGGCAATCGGGCCGGTAATGCCCAGAAACACGACGACAAGCACCTGCATCTTGGCCACGAAGGCCCGCACCAGCAGCGTCAGCCCCTCGGCTACCAGCCTGACCAGTTTCAGGATAATCATCTCAACCGCGTTGTTCATCATGCCCAGCACGATTTCGAGGTCTTTCTTCATCTGGTCAGTGTCCCAACTCAGGTCGAAGTCTTTCCAGAGGTTGGCATTAGCGGTCGTGAAGGCACCATCCACTTTGGCGGTCATCGCCTTTAGCGACGCTAGTACTTCCTGCGGGTCTTTCGGGGAAAATAACCCCGCTACGTAGTCGATCATACCCCCGGCAATCCAGAGCAGATCGCTGTAGAGTGTTAGAACAATAGTCAGAATAATGGCCCGCACGACGGGCGTGTAGTCGGTCGTTAAATCTGACGAGACAAGGAATGTTCGACCCACTGCCCAGATGAAATTTATCACCATAAGCGCAGCAGCCAGCCCCAGTACCTTCGTGCGGATCAGATCGCCATTGTTGGCCATCAAAAAGCCAAACGAGGTTTCATTCATACAATACGGTTGGTTAAATCAGACCCTCTGCTTTGTCTTCATTGAATTGCCGCACCGCAAAGGCGATGTTGCCGCCATAGGACTTTGTCAGATCGCGCAGGTGTTCCCGCTCGGCGGGCTTCGACGTGAGCAGTGGATAAATGTTCGGAGCCGCTTCGAGCCGGAAGATTTTACCGTATTCGCCCTGCCGGATAAAGATTTCGCGCCAGCTTTTTGCCACCCGAATCGAGCGCATTTTGTCCAGCTCGTGTTTGGTGAAACCCAGCACGGCGGCCACACGGTCAAGCTGCTTGGTGTCCTGATGGTTCAGGATGATTTTGGTATCGGCATTGGCCACGATCACTGGCCCAACTGCCGAATCTTCAATCTCTTTTACCCCCTGTGTGATGATGCACATCGAGCCGTTATTCTTCCGAATCGTCCGGTACATCATCTCGACAAAATCACCCATCCCCTCCGACAGCATCGACCAGGCTTCATCCATGTAGAGGTATTTCACATCTTTCGGATAACGCCGGATCACGTCGAGCGAGAGTTCGGTAATCAGCATCGTGACGACCGCTTTCAGTAGCTCGTTGTCCTTAATACGCGCCATGTCGAAGCAGACAAGCGGAAACGCGCTGATGTCTTCGTTATCCGTCGCGTCCAGTACGTCGCGGTAGTGGCCCACCACGAAGGGTTCCAGACAGGTAAAGAACTCGGCGAAATCGAACGCCTTGTTCCAGCGGGTCAGTTCTTCCGTGCCTTCGTTGTCTTTCAGGTACTGGTACAGAAAGTCGTAGAATCCAACCAGACTCGGCACCGGTGTCGGTGGGTTGTCGGCATCACGATCAATCTGAGCGTTATACCATTGGTAGTACATCGGAATCAGGCGTACCAGTACCGACCGTTCCGCCTGACGCACGGGGCGTTTGTAGCCCTTCCAGATGATCGCCAATAAGGTCGAGAGAAAGTTGATCTTGTCGCCATCGGGTACGTAGTGGCCGACACCGTCGCGCTGAATGCCAAACGGATTGAACTTGATGGGTTGCTGCGGATCGTACTGATAGTAACGGCCACCCAGCGCAGTCATCAGCGACAGGTACGTTCCGCCCACGTCGATGATAATTTGCCGACGTCCCGTCTCGTACCGTTGCAGCATGAAATAGCCCATCGTGAACGACTTACCCGACCCGGTTGGCCCCACCACGACGCTGTTCTGGTTGTTCAGGTCGGTGTTGAACAGGTTCACCAACACTGGGTTGCCGTAACGGTCGGCCAGCAGTTCGCCCTGATTGGCCGTGCGGTAGTTCGTCGCGCAGTTGAGGTAACAGGCGGCATTGTCGCCCGACATCAACAGCCAGCGGTAGTTCTGATAGCCATTGCCCGGAGCCAGCGCGAAGAACAGGTTTGTCGTGTCCATCGTCTCGACGAACACGTCGGCCCCGCCCATCGTCCGAAAGGCCGCAATACCGCGCTGAATCAGTCCTTCTCGCGCTTTGTCGTCTACATGCCAGACCAGCAGGGATAGGTTTACGCTCATCAGGCTCTTATTATCGGTTCGCAGCCCGTCGATGTAATCTTCGAGTTCAAGCATTTTGATCTTGTTCTCGTGGGTCATCAGGAAGTCTAAGTTGCGGTTGACTTTCTGTTCGAACTCCAGCTCGCCGATCACCTTTTCGGTATCTTCGATCAGGAAACTCGTTACCAGTACGTGCGGCACCTGAAGGTCTAACGCCAGGGTGCTTACAAACGGCCCCTCAACTCCGGTGCGGCCGGGCCCGGTGTTATAAATCACCGAGGGTTGCCCAATCATGGTGAGGATGTTTGCCTTTTTCTCACCAATGCCCACGAACGATACGTCAGGCTGAACCTGCCGGTTCAGGGCTGAGGGAGTACGTCCGAAATCGAGGTTGAAGTACTGGAAGTAAAGCCCTTCCAGTTCGTCGGCCGTCAGCCGTGTGAGCGTCAGTCTTCCCAGCGAAATACTTTGCGTGAACTCGTCTGCTGCCCGTTCGGCCCGCTCGACCAGCCGCTCGATGTCGGCGAACGGATCTTTCAGATTGGGCAAGCCCAGCTTAGCCCAAAGTGTATTGGCCGCGTTGGTACGGGGCTGCTTTTCTGGGCCAAACGACAGAAACAGATAAGCCGCATGGTGCAGTACGGGACGCTCCTGCATGTGCCGATGCTGTTGTTGGGTGAACGGCGCGTCAGTACGTTCCTTAACTCCCTTTGGTGTGCGGTGCCGTTCGGTGTAATATGTATCGAATCGTTGAATGACCGTACCCACTGGCAAGGTGCGCGTGGACCGGTAAAAAGCGGCCCCCAGCGCGTCAAACTCACTCCCTGTAATACTTTCCGTCTCGACGCCCTCGAACCGGTAGCCCACCGCCACCCGGCCATCTTTCAGAATCGCCACGGGTCGTCCATCGGTTGTTTGCTCGATGCTAAAGACGGGGAATACTGCGTCGTAGTTTACCGACTTTGCCACGTAGATTGGGTTTAACGTAAATGACTTGTTTTGGCTGGAAGAAAACCCACGACAACAGCGAGATCAGAAATGACGGATGCTTATACCGTTCGCCCCAGCGGAGCAGTAGCCAGGAGCCGACGAGCGTGGCCAGAATGACCACGTACACGGGGCGGGGAATTGGGAGTATTGTCCGGGCCAGCGACACCACGGTCACCAGGCCGATGAGCAGACAGACATACAATCCCAATTCCTGCATCCGCATCCCCAGAATCCGCGTGGGCTTTTCCAGAGATTTTTGAACCTTCATACTTAGCGCGTCATGGTGTAACCGCCCGTCGAACCGCCCGAAGCTGACTGTACATCGTTGACGATCAGGTTGAACCCAAACCAGATGACAGCCGCCAGCACCAGAAAGATCAGGTTGCGAGGCCCCGCCCCTGAGTTGGTCAGGAACGCCGATACAGTCTTAACGACCCCAAACACCATCAGAATGCTGAAAATGACGTTACCGATGGTAACAATCGTGTTGTAATACCCGGTTAGGGTTTGCGATACCTGACCGGCCGCACCCGGTTGAGCAAACAACTCGAACGAGCTTAGGCACAGTAAGGCCATAGTGGTAAAGATTACCGACTTTTTCATAAGTCATGTACCCGCAATAGCAGGCTTTCTTAGGTTATATAATTGGTTGATTGTTGCGCGGTAAATGCCCAGAGAAAGGGCAATAGTTTCCCTGACGTATAGGTATATACGTCTCATGGACTCTTCTAAAATGAAGCTTTAAACCAGACTTGGTCGGAAGGTCGTTCAGTTAAATCAATTAAGCGAAGTGAGAAGTACGATCTTTTTCATAGTTGACTATTACGGTTGTATATCTCTTTGAACTGATCGGCAGCGTCTTGTAGCGAGGAAAACCGTGACTTCTTCTTTGGTTTGGTATCCACCTGCTGACTCAGTGACAGGGCTGCGCCCAGGTCTTCGCCAAAACCATCTTCAGCCGGTTCGTATTGCCTAGTATCCGAGGAAGACAAAGCTGCTGTCTCTGTTTTTGGCTTTCGGGCGGTAGTTGCATCCGATGCGTTGGCCAACTTCTGCTTCCGTAGGGAAACCTGGCGTTTTTGTTCAGCTAATAATCCTGAACGATTTACACGGAGCGGCACCTTTGCCTCTTTTCTGGTTAGTCGCTTATTCCTACTATGTCGATAAAATAACAATAGTAAAAAGGCCAAAAAAAAGATTGCACCCAGCAATGCTACCTCTGAAGTCGTGTTCAGTGTCATTCTGAGTGCAAATCTAAAAACTGAAACTGAAAAAAGTAACAACTATAGAGACGTTTTTCGGCTTTTATTTTTTCATCATTTCCATCATTGCCTTTATGCGAGGATCGTTAGCGATAGCTTCACTGGCTAACTCTCTGATTTCGATATTGTAAAAGTTGGAAGCCATCTTCAGGTACGGATGAATTGACCGACGAACAGCGAGCTGCACAAAATCGTCGTGTTGTGTCCGTTTGCCTTTCGGTTCCGGCTCACTCACCGGATTTACAGGTGGTGTAACAATTGCTTCAACCTGAACGGCAGGAGCAGCAGGAGCCGCTAGCTCCTGATCGGGCAGTTGAGCGGGCGCGTGAAGGGCCTCCTGCACAGCTTTTTTAGCATCTGCGTCCTGTAGCAACGTAGAGAAAGGGCGTTTATTTTTTGCCATAACGTTAAGCGATCTGGTATCGCTGTTTAAACTCCTGATAGAATGAATTATAAACCTCAGCAATGCTTGCGTAGTCGGATGGGCAGTCGATGGTGCCAACCCGCATAAAGTCGGCCCGGTTGGGTAGTCCGTTGTCAAAAATGGTGATGTCGAGCATTTCGGCGTACCGGTGAATGTCGTTGTTTTCGCGCAGGTTCGGTTGCCGAAAATTCTGAACGCCGTAGATGTTGAAGTCGAAGCCCTTTTGCTTCCGAATGTCGCCCATCTTCTTGGCGGCATTAATAAACTCAAATGCCGACAGTACGTCGGAGTCGCCCAGGCGAATAGGCACCAGAATGCTGTCACAGAAGGTCAGTGCCATCACGGCTTCATCAGGTCCGGTCATCCGGGGTAAATCAAGAAAAATTACGTCGAAGTCTTCGTAGCGTTCATCGAGTACAGTCGTTACGTCGTCGGTAGCCATCACCTCGCAGGCTTGTTCAGGTGTGCCCAGACGCTCAACTTCCCGACTCCTTAGTTTAGCGATGGTACGTTGCCCATCGGCATCCAGTACCAGCACCCGTTTCCCTTCCCGGCGGAGGCTGTTAGCCAACCAGACCGTTATCGCTGATTTTCCACTCCCTCCTTTTTGGGAGCAGACAGATATAATGCGTAAATCTTCCATGTAGATGCTTGTTTCTGGCGGCAAATAACATAAATATTTCAGTATTGTAGCATAGCGAGTTGAGTAAAATATCAGCACAATCAAACAGCACCCACGTGCTGTTTGATTGTGAGAGTAGCAATGCCCTGTTAATCAATGAAAAAGGTGAATTGAAGGGAAGAAAAAGGTAGGCTTACGCAAGAAAGCATCATTTGTGATATTGTAATATTTTACAATATTGGTATTTTGTCGTATATTTATAGTGTTAAACAACAGCAACCATATTCTGTATGACTATCTATCTGAAGCATCACACAGCTAATTTCTTTTACGCGCTTGACCTAACTACTCAGCAGGTAGAAATGTGCTGCACCGTTGCCGGACGTGAACGGGTGGAACGCTACGAAGGCAGTAGCGGGGCCTTGCAAACGGGTAACTCGCTGATTACAGAGCAGGAGTACAAAGACATCAAACAATTCGCTTTGCGTCGGTTGGGTTTAGCGAAGACAGAGTCAGAGCCAACCCGCGAATGGACACCGGTTCTCAACCGTGAAGCCGTGTTATTCTCCATTATTTAACGAGCCTGGCCCCGACCGTCAGGCCGGGGCCACTCATACCCCACTGTTATTACAAGCATTTTCTATGACTTCCAACATTCTCAAACTAATGGAAACAGCCCGCGTACTTGACCCGACCACATTGGAACCCGTAACCGGCCTGAAAAGCTGGCAAACAATCGACCAGACCCACGGCGACGTTATCAGTCGATACAAGTATCTGGAGGGCCATCCCCGCAACTACCGTTTTGACGCTAAGGAAGGCGTATTCTCGATTAATGGTGAGAAGAAGTTAGGTCGTAGCTTGACGTTTCAACCGATTGCCTGGCGCATCTTTATTGATAGTATTCTGGGTCAACCCGCGAAGCAATGGGCCGAACTGTTTTTTATTGACGACCAGAGATGTGTTTCCAGTATACTGTTTCACGGGTACAGTGTCGATAACATTTTTCGTCAAATCGAGCCACTATACTACGACGACCGCACGTTGGCCGATGTTGTACTGACTGCTACCGCCGAACGGAAAGAGAACACGAAGATTCAGCCCAAAGGGGTGTATTACATCGCGCAGTTTCGCTATGAGTTGGCCGATGCTGATCTGACCAAACAACGACAGGAGTTTGCTGCTGATAATCGCATCTTCCGACAAGAGACCCTCACAGACACTGCCCGGTTCAAGACCTCACACCGCTACGGCTTTGCCGCTTCTGAGCCGCAGCCAATGTCCCAACTTCATTGACTCACTTGCAGACCGGGGCAACCCGCTCCGGTCTGCTTTTTCCTTCAACGATGTACGCTTTTACCAAAACTGACGATAGGCTACCGTATTGCACTGCTTTCAGTCCACGTGAGATAGCCCGAATGTACTGCTTTGACGCGTGGGACGATAAAGGCAATCGCATTGTCATCATAACAGACGACCCGGGCCGCCGGTGCGGTTGATTTCAAATCATTTGACTACCAGCAGTAAACAACAAGAACAGTAAACAACCGCAGTGGCGGACCACTATGAAAAAGACGATTAAAGCCATTAGCATTGACCCAAAGAAACGAACGATTGATGAAATCGAAATAGAAGCCAGTTTGTCAGCGTATTACAGGCACATTGATTGCCGCACCATCGACTTTGTGTGCCGGATGCCGAATGGTGACGCGCTGATCGTTGACGACGAGGCTTTGTTGTCGGAGCCGCAACCGCCCGCGTTCAAGTTTGCTTACTTCAGCTACCCGATTCATGGCATCGCGCTCGTAGTGGGAAACAATAACCGAGGGCGTACCGTCGAGCCAAAACTGACCCTGAAAAACGTCCAAAATCTGGTCAAGTTTTTAGGCGACATTCATACCGAACCAATTATAAACGTACTGTCGTGGGATTGATTTGAAAGTAGCCGGGCGTTGTACCTTCGCCCGGCTATTGCTTTTTCTTTCCCTTCTATTTAAATCAATACCTCTTTATAATAGACAAGTACCGCCGATTTCCGCGCATCGCCAATAGCGATCTTACCGAATTGAAAAACACATCTTGGGCTTACCCCATCGTCTATCCAGCCCAGGAGTTCGGCACCCGCTTTCACGATTTCCTGCTACTTGATACAGAAACCATACCCAACGGCAAGAGAGCCACTGCTATCCGGCGTATGCTCGACGTTCTATGTAACGACCCCTTGTTTAGCCGGTTGTTGCGCTTACGCCAGTCGTAGCAGGTGCAATTCTGGGCGGATGAACGAATGGGCTTACCCTGCCAAGCCCGAATCGACCTGCCCGTACCCGATAAGCGTATCATTGTCGATGTAAAACGACGTCACCGGCCGCCCGGCTCAGCCCGGACACAAGCCGAATTTATAACCAACTGCTATCGGTGCGAATATGACCGGTAGGGAGCGTACTATCTTGATGGCTATTGCCGGGCCAGAGGGCAAGCCAATTTGTTCCTACTCATTGATATACAAAAGCAAAAACTCCACAACAGGTACGTTGTGGAGGTACTAGCCGACTATATATTCATGGACGGAGGCCGGCAAAAACATAGCCGACTACTACGCTCGTGGGAGGAGGTTAATTATAGGCTGAGATCTTGGGAAATTTAAATTGCGAGAATTTGTTATAGCTTCTGGTATATAGGCTTTTAAATGAAGCTCAAAACGGTAATCCTATGAGTAAAGTATTTAGGAAGATTAAAGTCGATCCTTTGACGAGTCTCAATTCGTTGAACTTGAAAATTTCGGAAGTTAAACATATCGATCTAAATGATCTACCTCCTGACGAAGCAGAACGGCGTGTTACTGAAGCGTTTAAATTTATAAAAAAGTTCGGTGAGGCTATCGTGGCCGTTAAGACAGGAGATGAGAAGAATGAAGCTGTTATAACGAGCGTACTTAACTCATCACAGAACAAGGGGCAGATTATTTTACTTCAAGAACCTAATCCCGTTCACCTTTATTTGCAAATTGCCAATGAACATTTAGAGGCTGCGCAACCATTAAGAAATATGATTCGCAGCCGGAACAGAGTAGATAACTATTTTGGATTGTTGACCAACTACTTTAAAGAAGTATCTCAGGGTATAATTTTCTTGGTTATGACGCTGGAAGGCTTTTTTAATCAGGGTATTCAAATGGTACCTGAGGGGTATTTTTTGGATGAAGCAGGCAGTCCACTAACAAAGAATCAACTTGAATGGATTGATTTCAACTCGAAGATTCGATACGTCATGCCTGTTATTAGTGGGTTTGACTATTACACCCAGTTTAACGAAAAGTATAATAAGATTGTTAGAATCAATGATTTGAGAAACGACCTCACACACTTAAAAGTGTCTCAAAAAAAGAATATGACTCGTTATGAGGACTTGAATAAGCGGCTGATAGATTTTAATCCACTAGAAGCGTCAGAACTTGTTTTTCACTACATAATGACTTTGTATCCAGGCTATTTTACGGAAGATGTATAGTAGAGTGCATATTGATAAAATGCCGCGCTCTGAGGTGGTCCGGTTTAGCGACACACTGAACTTGCAAGTTTTGTATAATACTCGTGCTCAAACTGTCCCTTATATCCTGTTCGAATAAGCAGGATCAAAATGTATAATAGAATATGAATACTTATTCGTCAAGGGAAATAGTACACGATCTTAAAAGCATTTGTAGTGTCGTTTGTTGCACACTTCATTTATTAAGCGCCAATCCTACCCGAGAAGATAGAGAACAGCTACTTGACATATTGCAGCGTAACATCAAAAATCTATCTATAACTCTTCATCACATTGAGTTTTTGCCTGTCGAAGACATGTGTTTTATATTTTCCCAAACGGAAACTGAAATTTCAGAATTAATTCAAATGTTAGAGGCTGTCTAAAAATGGGATTTAAAGTCGTTTAAGCGGGAGTGATTTTTAAACTGTGTCAGGCGGGCTTTAGTCGAAGCGATGCGGTTTGATGCGTTCTTCAAAGATACTTGTCAGGTCGTTGATGACCTCCTTCCAGTTGTAGGTTTTTGTTTCCCACTTT
>NZ_WELI01000018.1 GCF_009184635.1 Rudanella paleaurantiibacter | reverse complement strand
GGATGAATGGTTGGTCGAATACAACACGGAACGCCCTCACCAGGCCTTGAGGTTCATGACACCTGTCGAGTACCGACAGGCGGCTTAAACTCCAGTGCAAACTGGCTCACGAAAGGGGGCAAAGACATACCGAACGAACTTGGTTCAGCTTCTTGACTTTCCTCTTCCTCCCAGTATTGGTTGCCTTCTCGGTCTATATAACCAACTTTTAAATGCCGTCCGACTCTAGCCAGACCATTGGAATAATTTGAAGCACCCCCAAATTTATATGGGATAATCAATTGTCCAACCTTGTTAATAAAACCATACTGCCCTTCTTTTTGTACCCATGCTAACCCTTCTGAGAAATCGCCAGCATGGCTAAACTGATAGGGAATAACCAGTTCTCCCGTATTATTTATAAAGCCATACTTCGTATCAAAGCCATACTTTCTATATTCTTCTACCCTGGCCAACCCTTCTGAGAAATAACCAGCATTATTGAACTGACAGGGAATAACCAGTTGACCCGTTTTATCAATAAATCCCCACTTTAAGTCTAGCTTCTCATGCAGACGCACACTTGCCATCCCTTCGGAGAACCTCCAAGCAAGCACAAACTGACAGGGAATAACCAGTTGACCTGTTTTATTAATGTAGCCATATCCCCCATATCTATACTGTTGCATCCTCGCCAAACTGTCAGAGAAACTCGAAACATCCTCAAACTGATATGGAATTACAAGTTGGCCCGTTCTATCAATAAAACCCCATTTTCCATACTGTTTTACCTTCGCCATCCCCTCGGAGAAATCACAAGCATCATCAAACCGGTCACGAATGACTAGTCGCCCCATTTTATCAACAAATCCCCATTGCCTATACTGCTTCACCTTTGCCAGCCCTTCAGAGAAATGTGACGCATACTCATATTGAAACGGAACCACTTGCTTACCAGTTTGATCAATAAAGCCATATTTCCCACCTTGTTTCACCCTTGCCAGTACCTCCTCGAATGGTCCTGCATCATCATAAACACACTCAATCACAATTTTCTTATTCCGGTCGCAGAAGCCCCATTTGTTTCCCTTTCGGTACGGAATCAGATCAGGGGTTGGTGGGTAAGTTAACGTTTGCAGGGTGGCGTAGTGGGTGAATTTATCTTTCAGCAGTACGTCGAGCCCCGGCACGGATTGAGGAGGGAGAGCGAGGGCATAGTCGAGGAGGGCAAGGCGCTGCCGCAGACCGGGAACATCCAGTTCCTGTAAGGTACTGAGCAAGGCGCTTTGGCGAGGTTGCTCAAAGTTAGTCTGGGTCAGAATTAGGTTTTCGCCCGTGTTGTACTCGGCGTAGAGAGACGGGTGGTGGGCCAGGGCATACAGGCTCAACGAGATAACGAGTAGGCTAAAATCGTCCAGATACGGGCCGTAGTGGTTGAGGTTTCGTTTAGGGTGCTGGTAGTCGGGGGTGCCCAGTTCCAGGGCTTTCAGGTTGGTGAAAACGGGAAAGAACATCCCATCATAATCCACCAGTGCCGGTACGCCATTGGGCCGGATCAGAATATTGTCGTGTTTAAGGTCGCCGTGGGCAAAGGGGTTGGCCAGCAGCCACAGGGCCATTTGGTCAAATGCATAGGTTAGTTTGTAGAGGGTAGCCCGGTCGTGCTGTTGGCAGGCATCGCGCACAAACTGCCCCAGCGTTTGGCCTTCAATCCAATCCATGAGCAGTACACAGGCCCTTTCGGCTTCCCCAAATGTCGACTCAATTCGTAACTCGTCGGGCAGAAACCGGTACGATACCCAGTAAGGAGAAGGATAAGCCGCTAACTGTTCGGCAAGTTGCCGTAGGCGCTCTTCGCGCTCGGTGTCGCGCTCTTTAAACACCTTTAAGGCAAAGCGTTGGCCTGTTTCAGGGTCCGCAAGTTTAAAAACAATGCCCATTTTGCCTGTGCTGTACCAGGGCTCGTCGTACTGTTCATCCCAAACCGGCTCCATGTGTGTCAGGGAGGAGAAATGCCGGTTGGCTACGGCTTCTATGAGGTCGGTGTTCGCAAACATAGGCGTAGGGTATAGTCGTCGAGGGCCAATTGGCCGCGTTGGTATAGATTGGTGGTAAAGGTGCAGAAGGCGGCTTCGGTTGCGCACATCTCAGCCAAGTGATGCAGCAGGTCGGGTAATGTAAGGGCCGGTTCGTGCTGTTGCTGGCAATAGATAATCTGATTACCCAGCCCGTAGGGTGTAGCCAACACGGCATCCAGTTCGGGTTGCAGAGCCGGTTCGCGCAAAGTAAACTGGATTAGAAGCCATTGAGCCAGTGCATCTGAGGCCAGCAGCAGCGTATCGCCTTCGGCCACGGGCCAGATGTTCAGATGCAGGTGTTCGGGCAAAAGGCTCTCGTTGGAGTGCAACAGCCAAGGAGGCTCGGTAAAGTCTATTAGGGCCGTAGTACGTTGTTTCAGGTGGCCTTGTCTGTCGAGCAGAAAAGCCGCACTGTCGCCATAGTGTAGTACCTGTATCTGCTTATTGGCAATTGGCCATACAGCGAGTAAAGTTGCCGAGGAGCCTTCGCGATCGTAGTCATCCAGAATATCGGAAAAAGATTGTGCGGCTTCTGAGCGTTTGGCGTTGAAAAATGGCACACGCAATTTCTCAAACCATTCCGTAACAGCCTCTTTGGTCTGAAATGGTTTGGCGGGCAGGTGCTCACAAAGGTGCCGGGCCCAGTCGGCGGCAAAAAAGCCTGTGCCGCCAGCCCCATCACTCAGAAACCAACGCACTGGGTGAGCCGCATCCTGATTGTGGGGGACATAATCGCCATCAGGTTTTGCTACACTCTGCCAAACAGATTGCCAGCCGGGGTCAGACGTGTTGGCGTCGAGATACACTGGTACCAATGTTGAGCAGTTGAACAAGCTGAATGGGGTTGGCGTTCAGGGCCATGGCGGTATAGGACGGATTGGCATCACGGTTCGTAATTTTCGCAATCGGCGCATTGTACAGAGCAGGCAAATCGCTACTCATGTCAAACAGCAGGTATGCGTACTCGTCCTCGGGTAGTTCCTCTTTTTGGCAGGGGAATAGGAATGGCTCTTCATGCCCGGCGGTCAGATGAACGTTGTATAACAGTACGTTGCCGTCGACAGTGCGGAGGTTTCTTAGTTTACGGGCGGCTGCAATCAGTCCGGCCGCATCGGCATCGGTAGCTACTCCGTCGGTGATGTTGATGACAACGGGCGGGTAGATGTCTTTGCCAGCATGGCTCGCCAGCCACTGCACCAGCGTATCGTGAGCCAGGTCGAGGGCCTGCCTCATGGGGGTAAGGCCACCAGCTTTAGGCGAAATCCACTTACCTTTGGTTCCCTGCCGTTCTACAGCATTATCTTTCAGGGCCTGAATCGTGACCATGCTTTGCCCTTCCAGATTTCCTTGCCAGGCATATTTGGCGGTTGCATCGTTATCGGCTCCGTAGCCAATCACACATACGTCGATATAATTGCGGTATTCGCCTTCGCGTCGGCATTCCGAAATGAGTTGATTGAGCAAGTCGTTGACCGAATTGGCCAACAAGGTCGCTTTGCTCACGGTTTGCCCCTTCACGGTCACTTCCTTGTCCATACTACCCGATTGGTCGAGCAGAAACATAAATGCCGTGGGCGTGGTGCGCGACACGCGGGCTGTGTATGGACGGGGTTTAACGGTTGGGCTGGACGCTTTCGCCAGCATATCGGCGAACTGAAGTAAGTGGTTGGAGGGCAGCCGATTGCCGGTGTAAATTAAGTCACTCATGGCTGGGCAGATAGCGATTGGCGAAGTATAGCGATGTCTTGTTGTAGCTGTTGTCGTTGGGAGGCAATATATTCGCTCAAATCGGGATATTGGGTAATGATGGTGTATATAAATGACTGTTGAAGTCGATGGATAGTAGCCGTTAGTTCATCTTTTCGGGCTTGTAGCGTTCCTCGTATCTGGTTCAAGACGGAAGCGTTGCGGGGGGTGTTCCAGTCAAACCCAAAGGCTGTCCCATCTTGCAACCGCTGCCAGATAGCCCGTACCGTGTCGAGATCTTTGTTACGGTACGCATCGGCTATCTGTGCCATTAGGTTGTTGGCTCTCTCTTGTTTTTCGGGCGTATCCATAAACTTATCGGGATGGGCTAGCATGCAGGCTTCACGATAGAGTTTTTTCAGTAAAGCTTCGTCCACGGGCATATCAAGTATTTGCTGCCGCTCTGCTACCCGTCGAAAAGTTTCCTCTGCTTCCTCAAGTCGTTGTTGTTGCTTGTCTGCTTTCTGGCGGTCAGCGGCTTTATCCGTTTCTTTGGCACGTTTTGCCGCTAGTTGGGTTTCAAGGTTCAGTTTCTCTACTAGCAGCGTATGTAACGCCATCTGAATCTGATTGGCTGTGTACTCCAGCCGTTGTTCGAGGTCTGCCTTTTCAGTTTCGAGTTGGGTAACTTCTGCTTCCAACACTAGGATTTCGGCTTTGAGGAAAAAAGAGACATCGATCACCGACCTGCTCTTAGCCTCAGCAATGGGTGGTGTTGGCCCAACACAACGAACCGTAGGTAGTTGAGTCATTTCCAGAAAACGCAGGAAGTATTGTTCGGCCATTTGGGCATCCTCCATCATGAGGATGCTTTCGCGGTTATGAGTGGCAGCCCGATACGTCCAATTGTAGCTACCAAACAGCACCCTACAGCGGTCAATGATGCAGTACTTTTCGTGGTTCAGGCCTCCTTTATTACCGGCATTGTGCCAATAAACCCAACCGCCGATCTGTGCCAGTTGATTATGGTTTATAGCGGCCCCTCTGTTGATTTGGTCATCTTCTATGCCAATAGATACAGCAACTCCAACGCGGGCTTTCGCAACTAATTCATTGAACAATGACTCATCTGTAAACCAAGGTACGTTGACTATAATTTCGGTGGTGGCTGTCTTTATTTGCTGACGGATGGTGTCGTCAATGTCATGGAAGATAGGTGTGAGAGCCAATTGTGTACGGGTTAGCTACAAAATGCGAAGTAAACAATTTGTCTGTATCAGGAAAGCTGACAGAGAAATATTAAAGTCAATTTGGACTTTCACAGATAAAAAAAGACGCGTGGGGTCTACCAAAACCCCACGCGTCAGTCAAGCTGCTTAATGGCAAATCTGTGTTACTTCTGCGCCACGGCGCCCTTACGGGTGCGGGCTTTTTGCAGTACCCATTGGCCTACTTTCTCGCCCATAGCCGCGCCATTGTCGAGCGCCGACCGGTAGTGAATACCGCCGTACAACCGGCTAACCGAAGCCTCCTGCGCGGCATGTTTAAACGACGTGAATTTCCGAACGCCATGCCCGTATTTAAACTCAGTGGAGTCGGTGAAGGCAATGTTGTCGCCCATGAGCCCTGTCAGTACGGTAGCGGCTGCGGCCGTAATGGTGCTGTGCCCGCTTGGGTATTCGGGGAAGGGGGGTGTTTGCAGGAAAGGCGTCCATTTCGGGTCCATCGACTTGTTGATCACCGTTTCGGGGCGTACCGTTTTACTGCGGTATTTCTCATCCCAGCAGGCAATAAACCCGTCGGCAACGGCAAATGAGGTGAGGGTATAAGCCTCTACGCTCTGCATCAGGTTGAGTTTTTGCTGGCGGGCTACGGTCTGCGCAATGTGCATCCAGTGGCCGCCGGGTGTCATTTTCTTCGACGCATACGATACGTGTCCGGCTACATTCATCACAAACGCGTTGTCGTCCCAGAAATAAGCAATGTCACGTTGTTCTTTCGTAAGGTTCTTACCTACGTTATACACTTCCATTACCTCTTTCTCGTAGGGGCTGCCTTTGGCGAGGCTGTAAGCAAAGGGCTTGGGCGGCTGAAACTGATTGCAGGTGTCCATCACCCAGCAGCGGATCTTGTTCCACTGAGGCTCGGCCGCGTCCATGTACGCCGGGGGTGTAGGTACCCACGTACCTTCTTCGTTTGTCACGGTGTGCTTAAAACCCCGCGTCTGCTTGTACGAGTCTTTGGCGGCATAATCGAGAATATGCTTCGCAACAGCTTCTCCGTAGGCCACCGACCGGTCGTATACGTCGTCGGGAACGCCGTCCTTCTTATATTGCTCAAAAAAGGCGGGCTCAAACTCGTCGTAGAAATTGGTCGAGAACGTCAGGGCGCGGGCCACCGTCATAAACGCCTTGGCCGAAGCCAGCGGGAAACAGTATTCAGCACCAGCTTCGGGCTGTGGCCCCGCCGAAAAGCGCTTCATTTTACCCCCCAACGACTCATAATTAGGGTCAAAAGGCACCAGAGCTTCGTACCCGGCCAGGTTGGCGTACCCGTAAATCCGGCTGGCAACCGGGGGCGAAAAAATATCGTGCACCACCACCTGCGTGAGTTTGTTGACGGCCGCGTCGTAGCGGGTAGGGTCGGCCGCTTTGGCGTTGTATTCGGATGGGTTACCGGCTTTCTGGCAACCAGCCAGGCCGATCAGAAACAGGGCGAGTATCCAGCTATACAGAAACGTTTTTTGCATAAGTTCCAGTGGTTTGTGTGGGCAGCTCAGAAGTGCATACAATAGGCACGCACATCAAAATCAGATACCTGTAAACCGGTTCCCGGACACAGGGCACTCATGAGCTACTGACTTACAAAATTAACAGATCGGATGTGATTTTTCGGCGGTTTCAACGGCTCTTTCAGATGACTTTAATCAGGGATTACCTACTTTCGCCTTACCACCAAACGACTATTTCGCCCATGAAGCGGTTTTTGTATACTTGTCTTGTAGGGTTGTCCATAGCGGGCTGCCGCACAACCCAGCCGGTTTCGCAGTTGGCCCCGTCGGCTTCGGGCAAACCCATTACGTTTCTGCACATCAACGATGTGTACGAAATTACCCCCCTCGACAACGGGAAAGTGGGCGGTATGGCCCGCGTGGCCACCGTGTTTCGGGGCCTGAAAAAGGATAACCCAAACACCTACTTTTTTCATGCCGGTGATTTTGTGAGCCCGTCGGTGATTGGTACGCTCAAAAGCGAGGGTAAAACCATTCGGGGGCGACAAATGGTCGATGTCATGAACGCGGCTGGGGTCCAGTACGTCACCTTTGGGAATCATGAGTTCGACCTCGACGACGAGCAGCCCACTAATCTACAGGAGCGTATCAACGAGTCGACCTTCGACTGGATTGTGGCCAATGCCCGCCAGAAACAGGGGGGCGACTTTGTGCCCTTTACCAAGCAGGCAGGGGGGCAGGCTCGCCCATTTCCGGCTTCGGTGATTCTGCAAACACCCGGCGGCAAAATCGGCGTTATGGCCGTAACTATTCCCGTTAATAAACCCTACGTACAGATTACCGATCCCATTGAGGCCGCCCGCGCTGAATACGAGCGGCTCAAACCGCAGTGCGATGCGGTGGTGGCCCTGACGCATATCGACATGGTCGACGACCGGCGGCTGGCGCAGGCACTGCCGGGCCTCGCACTCATTATGGGTGGCCACGACCACGATCATATGCTCGAACGGGTGGGTAATGTGGTGATTGCCAAAGCCGATGCCAACGCCAAAACGGCCTATATTCACCGGCTCCGGTTCGATACCAACAAGCAATTGCAGGTAGAGTCGGAGCTGAAAGCGATTGACCCCTCTACACCCGACGATAGCCTGACGCAAGTGGTGGTAAACCGGTGGCAGAAGATAGCCGATCAAAGTTTTAAGGCGCTCAGATTCGACCCTACACAAGTGGTCACGGTGGCCAAAGAGCCGTGGGATGGTCGCGAAGCCGCCGTTCGTCGGCAGGCAACGGCCATGACCGACGCCATTGCCCAGGCCATGCGGGCCGCGTACCCAACCGCCGACGTGGCCCTGTTCAACGGGGGCTCTATCCGAATCGACGATGTGGTGCGGGGCAATATCACCCAGTATGATATTGTTCGGATGCTACCGTTCGGCGGAGGAATTCAGCGCGTTGCCATGACCGGCCGACTTTTGAATAGTTTACTCCATACGGGGCGGCTCAACAAAGGGCGGGGCGGGTTTCTGCAAATGGCTGGTGCCCGCTACGATGAACCCACAAGCACGTGGTTTATCAACGACAAGCCCCTCCAAACCGACCGCGATTACGAGGTTGCCATCAGCGACTTTCTGATGACTGGTAAGGAGTTCGGGCTGAATTACCTAACGCCCGCCAATGCTGGTGTGAAGGCCGTTGTAAAACCCGACCCCAACGACCCCCGAACCGACATCCGCAAAGTGCTTATTAATCATTTGCGGCAGTAGGAGGGGATGCCCCGCAAACCCTTCCCATTAAACTCCGCTAAAAGTTTGCCCCAAAACACAGGCAGGATGCAGATTTTGTTAAATGTATATTAATTCAATAGGGTAGTACTGGGATTATTGGGGAACAGGCGTGTATATTTGTACACAGTCTCTGCCACAATCCGTAGAATTCTTTACTCACTGTAACTATAAAAAAAGCCGCCCTTCAACAGGCGGCTTTTTGCATTCTTAGGCCTAAAACGGGCTAAATGGGTTGTCTATGTCTGAAAACCTTGGGGGATGGACAAAAAAATAAGCTGGTCAATCCGCCAGCTCTTTTTTACCCACCGTAACTTGTACTATTGTACACGTTCTCTTTTCAAAGAACGTGCCACAAATAAAAAAGGAATTAAAATGTCATGCAACGTCCACTGTTGTTTTTCGAGTAAGTGGTCAGTCTTTTCGGCGTTGGGTGAAATAAAACACAGGTACGCCCAGACCGGCAATAAGTAGGCCCATGCCGGTGTTGAAGGTTTTCTGGGTGAGCAGAATCACGCAGATCGCTGTGCCGGCAATGATGTACAGGGCCGGAACCAGCGGGTATCCAAATGCCCGGTAAGGCCGCTCGGCTGTGGGCTCTTTCCGGCGCAGGATAAACAGCCCCCCGATGGTAACAATGTAAAACAGGAGCGAGGTAAACGTGCAGTAATCGAGCAGGTCGCCGTAGGTGCCCGAAAGGCAAAGCAACGATGCCCACAGGCACTGTAACCACAGCGCCGTTGAAGGCACCGAGTTCTTGTTAAGCGTAGCTGCCTGCTTGATAAACAGCCCATCTTTAGCCATGGCATAATATAGGCGGGCCCCCGCCAGAATAAGGCCATTGTTGCACCCAAACGTCGAAACCATAATCAAAACGGCCATAATCGCCACGGCCACATCGCCGAAGATAGTCGACACGGCCGCCGTTGCTACCCGGTCGTACTCGGCAAACTGAATCCCCCGGCTCAGTACGTCGGTGGCTTCGGGCGATCCTTTCAGGGGCAACATCGACAGATACGCGACGTTGGCTAAGGCGTAAATGACCGTCACGATCAAAGTACCGAAAAACAGAGCGAGCGGAATGTTCCGGCGTGGGTTTTTGATTTCACCGGCAATAAAGGTCACGTTGTTCCAGGCATCGGCCGAAAACAGAGAACCAATCATCGACACCCCGAACGCCAGCAACAGGGCCATCCCCGCCAGCGGTACCACCGACCCATCGGCACTGGTGCTGCTCGCGGTCCAGGCATTTTCGAAATTGGCCGACAGGGTGCCGTCGCTCAGGCCCATGCCGATACCCAGCAGAATAACCCCGAAGAGGGCCACCAGCTTGGCCGAGGTAAATACGTTCTGAATCAGTTTGCCGCTTTGTACGCCCTGGTTGTTGAGCCAGGTCAGGAAAACAAGGCTACCGATGGCGTACAACGACCCCAGCGAGATCTTGATCTTTCCCATCGTGAAAAACGCCAGCTCGGGGTTGAGGGCCGGAATAAACACCGCCGTAAACTTCGTGAACGCTACGGCTACGGCAGCAATGGTGCCGGTCTGAATCACGGTAAACACCGTCCAGCCGTACACAAAGCCAAGCAGCTTACCGTATGCGCGTTGAATGTACACGTACTGCCCGCCGGCTTTGGGCATCATACCGGCCAGTTCGCCGTAGCTCAGGGCGGCCGAAACGGTTAGCACGCCCGTCATGACCCAAAGCATGAGCAACCAGCCCGACGACCCGAGGTTGCGGGCCATATCGGCCGAAACAATAAAAATACCGGACCCAATCATGGAGCCGGATACAATCAGCGTGGAGTCGGTGAGGCCGAGCGAACGCTTAAACTCAGTTTTTTCGTCTGCAAGTAGGGGTTGTGCCATGTAGATTTGTTAACAAAGGAGGGGCTTTATCCTGCAAGAAACGGAAAAACTCGGTACGTAACACCTGCTCCCTCGGTCGAGTTGGTGGCCGAGAGCATTGGTGCTTCCTTTTTCACTAATTTTACCCATATGCGTCTTTTTTTTATCGCCTTTATGCTGCTGGCTAATCTGGCCAGCGCCCAGCCCGAAACGCACCGGTACGCTATCGAAATTGCGGGTGCCCGCGTGGGTACGATGACTGCCACTCGCCAGACTCAGGGGGCTACCACTCAATACACCATTATCAGCGATGTGCTCGTGAATCTGCTGGTGTACAAGGTTAAAATCTATTACAAAACCGTGTGTCGGTACGAGGGGAATAAGCTCTTATCAGCGGTGGTAGAAGCCAAAACAAACCGGGGCGATTTTGCCTCCAGCACTGTCTGGAATGGCGATCATTACGACATCAAAGCGAGTCAGTACAAGTACGAACGGCAGACCCGGCAGACCGCAAATATTGATTATTCGGTTGCTAATCTGTACTTTAGCGAGCCGGTTGGGCGTAACCGGGTGTTCGCGGAGTATTTTGGCGACTATTTTTTGATGAGCAAAACCCCCAAAGGTACCTACCGGGCGCAGTTCGATGATCGGGAAGACGAGTACATTTATGAAGGGGGACGCCTGACGCGGATTATTAAGAAAAACGCCATTAAAAATTTTGTTATACGGCTGTTAGAGTAGTCTGCCCGCTCCGCTCTGACCCCTCGGTACACGATGGGTTACAGGGCCAACAGGGCAGCAGGTGTGGAGAGCGAATAAACCGAAAAGAGAGGGGAAAGCGGCCGTTTTGGAGTCTCTGTGCAAGGCCTGTTTGGGCAGCACAGGTGGTCATGTCAAATGTGCCATTTCGCCGAATGGGTCAGGTCCGGGAGGATAGACCCAGCGGTTAAACCGTTTTCTGATGATTAAAAACGTACTCGCAACCGTACTCTTCACCGTATTTCTTGCCTTCCCGCTGTTTGCCCAAATGACGGCCGACGTCGCGTTTTGTGGCGAATCATTACCCGACCATCTGCCCGCCGTGAAACAACGGTGGTTCCGGATTCTGAACCGGCAGGCTGCTCAGCCTACCCACCTGACCACCCTCAAGCGCCGGGCTTCGGTGGTGTTTCCGGTCATCGACCCGATTATTGCCAGCTACGGCATTCCGGCCGATTTTAAGTTTCTGCCCCTGCTCGAGAGTGCGGCCGTGAACCGGGCGGTGTCGCGCCGGGGGGCTGCGGGTTTCTGGCAAATCATGCCCGAAACGGGGCGGGTATTGGGGCTGCGGGTTGGTAAAGGCCGCGATGAACGCTACGACCTGCTGAAAGCTACCCACGCGGCCTGCCGCTACATCAAGCAATTGCACGCGCAGCTGGGCTCCTGGATGCTGGTAGCTGCGGCTTACAATGCCGGCCCTAACTACATTCAGCAGCTTCGGAGACGCTACCCCGATCAGCACCCGATGGCGATGCCGTACCGCGCGGCCGAAACGCAGGCGTATGTGTATCAGGCAATGGCCATTAAGGAGTTGCTCACCCGGCCTTTGCATTACCGGCAGTATTTCAGCGAGCATATTCTGGCCCAGCTGAGCAAGACCGAAGCCGAAGAGGTAACCACGCAGGAGCGCGAGGCTATTCTGGCTTCGTACACTACTCCCGAAGCATTTGTGGTTGAGAACCTGACCGCTACGGTGGTCCCAAAGCCGGTTGAAGAGGTGACGCTGATTACCGATATCGACATCGACGAGGAGGCTGTGGCTGGCGCGCCGGTGGTTGAAGTAGGCGCCCCCAACGGAACCGAAGCCGGGTCAGTCCCGGCTGGTCCCCGCCTGTTTACCCGCCGACTGGGTGAGGAGTCGCTGACGGAAGGTAAGCTGGTGTTGTTTGAAGTGGTGCGCCCGAGCGAAGTAAACGGGCAGAAAGTGTCAGTAGGCGATATGGTCTATGCCTACGTCGACATGATTGAGCCGACCACGGGCCGGGTGTTTCTGCACACCGACCGGCTGGTTGTGGCCGAAACGCAAGCATCTATCAACCTGCGGCTGGTGGCCGTTGAAAAGCCCAAACAACCCGGTGTAACCCTGCCCCCCGTTTCCGAACTCGCCAGTGGCTGGCGGCTCGAATGGGAGAAAATATGAAATAGGGGAGTAAAGGAGGAAAGGAGAAGGGAGGAAGGAGGAAAGGGACGCAAGCGCGGTCATTCTTTTTCCCTTTCCTCCCTTCTCCTTTCCTCCTTCCTCCCTTTAAACCGGTACACTATTCGTTTCGAGGAGTCGCTTGAACCGGCGGATTTCGGCTTCGACCATGCTTTTGAAGGCCGGGTTGAGAAGTTTAGACACTAGCTCGCCGACAATGCCCTGCGGTGGGCGGTATTTGATTACGGCGTGGAGTTCGGTTCCCCGGCCCTGGGGGGCATCGGTAAAACGCACCTCGCCCGCATTGTCGATGCTCGCACCAGGCACCGACCGCCATACCAAGCGGCTGTTTTCTACTTCTTCCGTGATCTCGGCATCCCACTCGATGTTGCCGAAGTTTTCGAATTTTTCGGTGCCCGGAACCGGCGCTACCCAGTGCGACCGCTTATCGTCGATTTGCGTGACCGACTGGAGGTGCGTCATGAACTCAGGCAGGTTTTCGAGGTGCCGCCAGTATTGGTACACCTCGGCCCGGGGCTTGTTAATGGTTACGACCTGAGAAATTTCAATCACGTCGGTTTGGGCTTTGGCTTCCGAGGTGTCGCGGCCCACAAAATCGTTGACCGGGCAATACCCCGACACGCCCCGGTACGCAATGGTACTGCCCAGTACGGCGAGCAACATGCCGCCGAGACCGCCCTGCCGGATACCAATGGTAGCCAGCAGGGCGCCCCCTGCCACCGACAGGACCCGTTCGCTATCGCCCACGTTAATCTTACTCGATCCGCTCGGAATGGGCTCTACTTGCGCCATCGCCGGCAGTTTGGCTTTCGACTGCTTGTGTTTCTTTGCCATGATCGTTGTCTTTGGTTATTCCACAAAACAACAAGAGTATTTGGCAAAGGTTGACGTTTGTGAGCGAATGGCAAGCCTGTCTCGTACCTTACTTTTGTTTGCCAAGTACCGACGTGATCCGAACAAAGTACGAAGCCCCGTTCATGCCCATCTGCACCGGCGCGTACTTGAACACGCCAAAGTAGCTGTTGCCATAGGCCTGGGCGTCTGGGTACACGTTGAGCAGATTGTTGGCCCCCGCCGTGAGGGTGAGGTTCTTCAGGAGGTTGTACGACACCGAAACGTCGGTAACGACTTTGCCGCCAAATGTCTGAACGGGACCAAACGGAAAACCGTTACGGGTTACCTCGCCGAAATAGATGTTGGCCAGCGTGGCACTGAATCGGCCGAGTGAGTACGTCAGCAAAAGGTTAATTTTCTGACGTGGGTTAACGGTTTCGATCAGGCCGCGTTCGTTGGGGCTGAAGAAAACATCCTCCTGCCCTTCGAGCCGGGCCGGTACGTTAAACTGATCGTCAGCTAACGTGCGGTTCAGGTTGGCCGACAGTGTAGCGTTCAGGCGTCCCTGGCCGAGCGTGTTCTGGGAGGTAGCCACCACATCAATGCCCTGCGTGGTGGTGTTAATGGCGTTGGCAAAGAACCGGGCACCACTGGCTTCGAACGGTAATAGCAGGTTCTGGATAGCCGGTACGGGCTCGCCAAACGGATCGAAACCGAACAAACCTGTCAGCACAATCCGGTTTTCGACCCGAATCCGGTACGCATCCACCGACAGGCTGAACTGGCTGCTGGGTCGTAATGTGAAGCCTAAGCTCAGGTTACGCGAGGTTTCCTGCGCGAGTTTAGGCACGCCGAGGGCCTGCGCCAGTGGAGAGTCGTTGGTGAAAAAGCCCGTGTTGCCCAGTCGGCCATTGCTCAGAATGGTGGTGCTCACGTAGCTGAAATGCTGCTGGTGGAGGCTGGGTGCCCGGAAGCCCGTGCTGAATGCCCCGCGCAGGTTGAACCCTTCTGTAACGGTGTACCGCGACGCCAGTTTGTAGTTGAACGTACTGCCAAAGTCAGTGTAGTTCTCGAACCGGCCGGCTGCGCTCACTAGCCAACGGCGGGTCAGGTCGAGCTCGGTGTCGGCGTAGAGGGCCACGTTTTGCCGGCCAAACGTTCCCGCATTGGCCGGTGAGAAACCAATAAACGACTGCGCTCCGCCCGCCAGCCCCGAGGGGTTGGTCACTTCGCCGTTGGGCGCGGTTTGCAGGCCGTAATTACGCCAGCTTTCTTCCTGACCGGCCCGGATTCGGTACTGCTCGGCCCGGAACTCGGCCCCCAGTGCGAGGTTCAGGCCGTTGGCTACGCCTTTCAGATACCGCGAGAAGTCGAGGTTGACCGTGTTTTGGGTGAAGGCATGACCCCCAGCCTTAAACTCCGTTGGTGAGCGTTGTTGCAACGACGCATTCACAGTATTGCTCACTCCAAAATCGAACCGGTTGTTGCCGAGGGTGTTGCTCAGGTCCATTTGCCACTCGCCCAGCCGGTACCGAAGCCCGGCCGCGATAGACCGGTCCTGAATATCGGAAAGGGTGTTGGGCTGAAAGCCATTCGGGAAAATAGAATAGACCATCTGGTTGGGTGAGCTGGGGAGCCGCCGGAATCCGTAGCCCTCCCCACGGCGGTAGTTGTACCCGCCAAAGGCGTAAAACTCGCCTTTGCCGTTGGCCAGTGGCAGGCTCAGGTTGGCAAACAGATTGGCGTTTTTGATGCCTGCATCGCCCACGTGGAAGTTGAAATCGTCGCGCGAGAGACCCCGTTGCGCCAGAATCTGATCGTCGATGGCGCGCGAGGCCGCCGGGTTGTCGGTAAAGTCGTAGGCGAAGAAGTTGCCCTGCGCCGACTGATCGAACAGCAGCAGGTTATGGTTTTGGGTCCGGGTGGTAGCCTCGCGGGTGTACGCTTCGAGTGAGACGTTCAGGAATCCCCCTTTGGTGCCGAGGCCCGTGCCGTAGTTGGCGTTGTAGCGCAGCAGTTTGCCATCGCCCACTTTAGTGATGCCGCCCGTGAGCTGTTGCTCCAGCGCGTTGGTGTTTTTCTTCAGCACAATGTTGATAACCCCCGCAATGGCGTCGGAGCCGTACTGCGCCGAAGCCCCGTCGCGGAGAACCTCGATACGCTCAATGGCCGATACCGGAATGGCGTTGAGGTCGGTGCCCACGGTTCCGTTGCCAAACGTGCCCTGATTGTTGAGCAGCGAAGTAGTGTGCCGCCGTTTGCCGTTGACCAGCACGAGCGTCTGATCAGGGCCGAGACCGCGCAACGAAGCGGGGTCGATGTGTTCGGTACCATCGGACGACGACTGCCGGTTCGACTGGAACGACGGGGCCACATAGGTTATCAGCTGGTTGAGGTCGTTCTGAGGCAGGGTGCGCTGCAATGTACCCATGGGCAGTACATCGACCGGAACGGCCGAGTTGAGTACCGTGCGCGAGCTACTCCGCGACCCGACCACCACGACGTTGTCGAGGAGGTTTTCGCCTGGTTGCAGGGCAATGGTGAGGGTACCTCCGGCCGGTACCACTACGCGCTGCGTGGTGTAGCCTACGCTCGACACCGTGATGGTTTCGCCCGCGCCCACGCGGAGTGTAAACTGACCCTGCTCATTGGCGGCTGCGCCCCGGTTGCCGGTGGCCTGAATGGTAGCGCCGGGTAGGGGCGCATTAGTGGTGGCGTCGATTACCTGGCCCCGGAGTTCGGGCTGCTGGGCAAACGCTCCCAGCGAGATTAGCCATAAAAGAACGGAGAATACGTGCTTCATCGGTTGGTTGAGAATGATCCATACCTGACCGGAAACCCTGTCGGCTCGCACAACCCCTTCGGCTAAGCCGTAGGCCGCTTTATCCAGTACGTCAGACTACCAACTCCTACAATCCCCAGCCCCGTAAAGCTTTCTACCGGTCGGTCGTAGGCAATGAACCCCAGCACACACAGGCTGAAGGCAATGTAGGCCCACTGCAACCAGGGGCGAAACGGGCTCGGGAAGTCGGTGGGTAGGCGTTCGGTACGGAGCAGGCTGGCGATGGCCAGTGTTCCCATCAGTTGCAGAACAAACGATGTACACAGTAGAACCTGTTCCAGTGTTCCCGAAAAAAGTAGCACCAACGTGAGTAAAATCTGTAACCAAATGGCCCGTACGGGGATATTATGGCTGTTTTCGTGCCGGAAATAGTACCAAAGCGGAAAGTCGCGGGCCATGCGGCTCGTAACGCGCCCCCCAATCCAGATGTACGAACTCATGGTAGCCACCAGCTGAAAAGCGATGCCAATGCTAATCCAGCGGCCTGCCGTAGCCCCGAAACGCCCGCCAAAAGCCACCACGGCTACGTCGGCCTGACCGGTGAGCTGCTGAACCGACGACAACCGCAAAAACACCAGTTGCAGCGCCACGTACAGCACCGTAACCACCAGCGAACCCAGCAACAGCGCTTTGGGTAGGTTACGGCCCGGCTCCCGAATTTCAGAAACGATGTAGGCGGCTGCGTTCCAGCCGGTGTAGGCGTAGGTGACGTACAGCAACGAAACGGCAAAGGGACTCGTGAATACTTCCTGCTGGTAGCTGCTGCTCCAGTCGAGGGCGTTGCCCGCCAGGGGAGCTACGTAAAAACCAATGACCAGCACCACGCCCACAAACGCCATTTTGATGAGCGTAGTGGCGTTCTGGAACAGGCTGCTGTGACGGAGGGTAATGGAGTGAATGACGCCAATGACCAGAATCAGCCCCACCGTAAGCAGACGCGGGTAGGCCAGTTCAAACGGTTCGAGGTACGACTCCATCGCCTTGCCCGCAATGGCAACCGGGGCGGCAAACCCACCCACCAGCGATACCCAGGCCGACAGGTAGCCCAGCAACGGGTGGAGTCCTTTGGAGATAAAAACGTAGTCGCCCCCTTTTTCGTCGGGGTAGTGGGTGCCCAGCTCGGCAAAGGTAAACGCCCCAATCAGGGCCAGTACCCCGCCCAGTGTCCAGAGCAACAAAATGGACCAGGTGTTTTGTACGGCCGCCAGCTGAAAGCCCAGACTCGTAAACACGCCCGTGCCCACCATGTTGGCAATCACCAGAGAGCAGGCCGTTCGCCAGCCAATTTTATGAATCGGTGGGGCCATTGTTAACTAACCAGAAACCGCTTGAGCCACTCGCCCACCGACGCATGGGTCAGGTCGAAAATCAGATTTGGAAACAAGCCCAGCACCAACGCCAGCAAACCGAGTGGTATCAGTAGCAGGCGCTCGCGAGGGGTCAGGTCGGGGAGGGCTGAGGCCTCATGCCGACTCCAGTACGGCCCGAAAAACATACGCTGAAGCGTCCAGAGAAAATAACCCGCTGCCAGCGCAATGCCCAGCGTGGCCGCAGCCGTAAACCAGCCCGGTAACCAGGCCGACTGCATACTGCCCATCAGGGTAAACAGCTCACCCACAAATCCCGAAAACCCCGGCAGACCCAGCGACCCGAAAAAGGCGATGGTTGTCAGCGTGGCGTATTGCGGCATGGTTTTGTTAAGGCCCCGGTACGAATCGATGCGCCGGTCGTGGGTGCGGTCATACACCACCCCGGCAATCAAAAACAGCATGGCCGACAGCACCCCGTGGCTCACCATCTGGTAAATGGCTCCGTTGATGCCTTCGGGCGTGAGGGCGGCAACCCCCAGCAATACAAAACCCATGTGGGAAACCGACGAGTAGGCAATCATTTTCTTCACGTCGTTCTGCGCCAGTGCATTCAGACCGCCGTAGATGATAGACAGCACACCCAGCCCCGCCAGTACGCGGGCGTACTCGGCCCCGCCATCGGGGAAAAAGCCCCAGGCAATCCGCAGAAAGCCGTAACCGCCAATTTTGAGCAGTACCCCCGCCAGCACCACCGACACCGGCGTGGGCGCTTCAACGTGGGCGTCGGGTAGCCAGGTGTGCAGCGGCACAATGGGTAGTTTGATGGCAAACCCGATAAAAACGGCCCAGAACGCGAGCATCCGGGCGGGTATTCCGAGCGGCAGGGTTTCGCCCGATACGCTCAGAAACGCGCTCGGCAGGTAGTTGCCGCCATCGCTCAGGTACCGGAAATCAAACGTGTGCACCAGCTGACCGGGGTCGATTTGCCCATTGGCCAGTTGCGCCTGAACGAGCCGGATGATGTTGGTGTCGGCCAGTTCGGGGCTGTTGATGAGGCCTGTGGCCAGGGCCGTGCTTACCGGGTCCATAACCGACATCGACAGGCCAATCATCACCAGCAGAATCAGTACCGAACCGAGCAGGGTGTACAGGAAAAACTTGATACTGGCGTACTCGCGCCGGGGGCCGCCCCACAACCCGATGAGGAAGTACATGGGCAGCAGCATGAACTCGAAAAACAGGAAGAACAGGAAGAAATCGAGGGCCACAAAACAGCCCATTACGGTGCCGGTCAGGAGCAGATATAGCGAAAAATACGCCCGTTGCCGCTCAACTATGTTCCACGAAGAGACCACGCCCACCAGCATCACCACCGCCGACAGAATGACCAGCGGCAGGCTGATACCGTCGATACCAACCAGATAATCAATCGAAACCGAACCGATACTGCCCAGCGCGAGGGTAATCCAGTCGGTTTGCTGGAGTAGCTGATAGCCGGGGTTGGCCGGGTCGAAGGCCGCGTAAACCAGTCCGCTGATGAAGAGTTCGGCCACCGTCACGCCCAGCGCAATCAGGCGGAACTGCGGGCGCAGGGTGTCGGGCAGGAGTGCAATAACCAGCGCACCAACCAGCGGAAGAAATATCAGTAAAGAGAGCAGCATATCGCGTCGTTAAACCAACCACCAAATCAATAATAACAATCCCACAACGGCCGCCGTGATGTACGATTGCACGCGCCCGCCCCCAACGGAGCGCGTCAGGCCGCCCAATCGGTTGGCGAGCCAGGCCCCGCCGTTAACCACCCCATCGACCCCGAACCGGTCGACAGCGCTGGCAATGTGCGCCAGCACAACCACCCCGATTCCGCCACCGTTCACCGCTCCGTCGACCACCCGCGTATCGGCCCGGTAGAGGCCATGCGCCAACCGAACGACGGGCTTCACCACGAGCCAGTTCAGAAACTCGTCGAGGAATCCGTACTGCACCGAAGCCCGCACGACCAGTTGGTCGGGGGCCGGGTCGCGGAGCCGGAAGCCGAGCCAGCCCCCCAGCAATACGAGGGCAATAGAAAGCGGAGCCAGCCAAACGGGTACGATATGGGCAGCCGCAGCCGGGTTGACGGGTTGGCCCAGTTGCCCGGCCGAAAATAGGGTATCGGGCCAGCTACCGTGCGCTGACAATGGATTGAGCGCAAACCAAACCCAAGCTGACAGTACCGCCAGTAACACCACTGGGCCTAACAGCAGGCGGTCGGGCTCGTGCGGATGCGCCTGAGTGGGGGCGTGGCTTTCGCCCAGAAACACCAGCCGTACCTGCCGGGCCATGTACAGGGCCGTGAGACCCGATGAGAGCAGCAGGGCCACCGGAATGCCGTAGGCTAATGGGCTATGTTGGCCCGAAGCCCAGGCGAAGGCCCCGGCCAGAATACTTTCTTTCGACAGAAAACCCGACAGAAACGGCACCCCCGCCAGAGCAGCCGCGCAAATGGTGTACGCCCAGAACGTGACGGGCATGGACCGGCGCAGGCCGCCCATTTGCCGCATATCCTGCGTGTGCAGGGCGTGAATGACGGCACCAGCTCCCAGAAACAGCCCGGCCTTAAAAAAGGCGTGGGTGAGCAGGTGAAACAGGCCCCCGTTCAGGTTGTCGGTACCCATAGCGGCTACCATCAGCCCCAGTTGGCTGACGGTTGAGAAGGCCAATACTTTTTTGATGTCGGTTTGGAACAAGGCCGAATAGCCGCCCCAGAGGGTGGTGACGGTGCCGATGAGGGCAATCACGACAAGGGCGTCGGGCGAGAGCAGCGGGTGAATGCGGGCCAGCAGAAAAATACCGGCCGCTACCATAGTGGCCGCGTGCAACAGGGCCGAAACGGGTGTGGGGCCCTCCATGGCATCGGGAAGCCAGCCAATGAGCGGAAACTGTGCCGACTTGCCCATACAGCCCATAAAGAGCAAGAGCCCCACCACAGTAGGGGCCTCGGCGGTGAGTTGGGCAAACTCAACCGTGCCAAAGATTCGGTAGGTGAGTAGTATCCCGATGAGGAAACCGACATCGCCTACGCGGTTGTACAAAAAGGCTTTCTGAGCAGCCCGGGCGGCCTGTGGTTTCTCGTACCAGAAGCCGATAAGCAGGTACGAGGCCAGACCTACCAACTCCCAGAATGCGTACATGACAATCAGGTTGCTGGCGAGCAAAATACCGGCTTTGGCTCCCACAAACAGCTGGAGATACCCAAAGTAGCGGGGTTTGTCGGCGTCGGCATCCAGGTACGAGAGGGAGTAAATCTGTACCAGCAAGGCTACAAAGTGGGCCAATACGAGAATAATGGCCGTGGGGCCGTCGTACCGGAAACCGATTGGGATAGACACCCCCGACATGTTGAGCCACTCGGCCAGAATCGGGACAGCGGGCCCGGTGGTACCAACCAGCACCACGCCCGACAAGAGTAAACCAATGCCCGTGAGCACGATAGCCAAGGGACCGGCCACCTGTCGCGAACTCATCCGAACGCCTAAAAAACCCGCAAAAGGCAGTAGCAGAATCAGCGTAAGGAGGGTGGTTGCGAGCGGGTCGTGCATGAAAGCCAATTGATTTGGCCGCAAATATACGGGCGAGAAAACAACAAGGAGAAAGATACGGGGAGTTCTCGCACCGATGGGGTATTTTTCTGTTGGCTCTATCTGTTCCTAAAAACAAACAATATTGAGTGGGCTGTACGGCTGAATCCGGGTAAAAACCGGGCGATTGTAGGTGTATAGCTCGTGGCAGTGGCTTTCGGCAATGGCCGTATGCAGGCACTCGGTAATATGCCCAAAGCCAACCCGCTCGGCAAGTTGCACGGCCCGTTTGAAATGCTCAGCCGAGACTCCGGCGGGTGTTAGCGCGTGATACTTGCTCATTTTGAGAGCAATGTCGTGCTCGTCGACATGGAGTTGGGTCAACACAAACACCAGCTCATTCAGCGTGAGCAGGGATATAAAGGCCTGCCCCCGCTGAATGGCTTGCTGGTATAAATGCCGGGCTTGCTGATGCTGCACCGGAACCTGCTCAACGTGGTAGTTGACCAGAACGTCGGTAGAGAAGTAGATCATTAGCGTATGGCGCGTCCGTACAAACTATTGCTCAGGGTGTTGATCTCCACTTCCAATGGAATTTTCTGGGGTGGATAAGCCTTCTGCAGATCTTCCATTTCGGCAAACCACTGCCGTTGGTCGGGCAGGGTGGGCGCAGGCTGACTCAGCGTGGCTTCTTCAACGGTAATGCGTACCTGTCGCCCGGCAAAAAAATACCGGAACCGCTCGAAGAATTGCTCGTCTAATTCATTGGCATTGATGTCAAACGTCGTTTTCATAACCAGTGAGAGTATGTTTGCTTTATAACAAAAGCGTCTCCAAAACGGACAGCCCGCGGCTATCTTCTTAGCGAATGGAGTAGCGCATAAAGTCCAGAGAATGAGTTACAAAAGTGCCTGATATAATGGCTCTGCGTTAGAAATTAAATAGCCCCGGAATAGCCTCTGGTTGTACGGCGATTAAGGTTATTTTAAGCTCCTGTTAAACCCTGACCCGGTTTGGCCCTCCAAGAGACAAATACCACATAAACACAACCAGTACTCATGAACAAGACACTTGCTGCCGCCCTTCTGTTAATGGCCCTCACCACGGGCGCTACGTTTGCCCAACATCGCGGTTACGGCTACCCCGACAATCGGGACCGCCGGGGGCCGCAACCTCAGTACAACGATGCCCGCGATGAATACCGTGAAGAGCTGAAAATTGACCGGATCGACGCTATAGTTGGCTTGTCGCGCCGTCAGGAAAAACAACTGCACAAAATTGAAGACCAGTACGACCGGATGATGAATACTTCGCGGCTGACACCCCGTGCTTACCGCGACCTGCAACTGCGTAAGCGTCAGGATATGCTGGCCGTGCTCACCTCCGCCCAACGCGACCGTCTGTTTGATGCTCAACAATCGTACGGACGTCGGCCGGGTGGCCCATACCGCCGGGGGTAATTGTTAGTGAATGGGTAATGTGGAATGGATAATGTACAATGTAGAATGGATAATGTAAAATGAGTTTCCCGTTGGTTATCAGGTCATGCGTTATCCATTAATTTTTACCTCATTGCCTAACTTGTAAAATAACGTGAGTTAAGGGTAAAACGAGTATCAATCAGCTGTTAAACAGATAGTTGCTGACGCATAGGCCTTCGATAGGCTCAGGCTGACGGGCAGCTCGCAAATGTGTGGTCAGCCCGGACCACGTGCGGTTGAGCTTGTCGAAGGCATACGCGTCAGCCATTATCCATAATTCACGTTAAAATAGAAAAGCCGCGTCGGATGTGTTCTGATGCGGCTTTTTGGTGTTCGTTTAACTGACGGGCGTGCTCAGTTGCTCCTCAACCCCGTCGGGCCGGGGCTTGTCTGGCGATAACGACCCCCGCCCCAAGGAGACTCCGGCCGCCGTGAGCACCAATCCGCTCAGCACCCAGTACACCGTGCGCATACCGGCGAGTTGTGCGGCCGTATGGGTAGGGTCGGTGTGTGCGCGTTGGGCATACCCGTTCCGGGCGCTGTACCAAACGGCCGCGGCCACGGCAATGCCCATCACCAGCCCCATGTTGCGCATAAAGGCAATCATACTGCTGGCAATGCCGCGTTGATCTAACGGAGCCGCATTGAGCGCGCTACTGCTGTTGGGCGATTGGAACAGGGCAAAGCCCAGGCTCACTAGCGCGCTGCGCCAGACCACATCGTGCCAGTCCCAGTCGGTGCTCAGAAACGAAAAAGCAAAGTAGCCCGAAGCCGTAATCAACAGCCCCGTACTGGCCAGCCACCGCGTACTGACCCTACTGGAGAGATACCCGCCAATGGGGGCCACAATGCTCAGCGTGAGCGGCCCGGCCAGTAGTACCAGCCCGGCCTGCTGGGGCGTAAAGCCCAGGAGTTGTTGTAGGAAGAACGGAATAACAAACAGGTTGCCGCCCGAGGCCACAAACCCCAACCAGGCCGCCACAATGGCCGAGGTGTAGGGCCGAATCCGAAACAGGCTCAACTGGAGCATGGGGAGGGGAGTACGGTTTTCCCAGATGAAAAAGCCCGTAAGCAGCACCATTCCCGAACCCATGAGCCCCAGTACCAGCGGATGTCGCCAGCCGTAGTCGGGTTCGGGGCCAAAATCAAGCCCCGTCAGCAAGGTAGTAACGCCCACCAGAAACAGGCCCGCCCCCACCAAATCGAACTGGCGTAAGCTATGCCCAGTCTGTTTAAGACTTGGAGGCAGCACCACCGACGCTCGCCAGATGGCGATAAGCCCAACCGGGACATTGACAAAAAAGATACTCGACCAGCCAAATTTGCCCAGCAACAAGCCGCCTACCACTGGCCCGGTGCTGGAACCAGCTGCCACCACGGCCCCCATCAGCCCCAGGGCCTGACCCCGCTCGGCCGGTGCAAACGTATCCGAGATAATGGCCGGTCCAATAGCAAACAGCATGGATGCGCCCAACCCCTGCACCACCCGAAACCCAATGAGCGACGCACTGCTCCACGACAGCCCGCACAGCAGCGAGCCCAGCACAAAAATGATAAACCCGGTAATGTACATGGGCCGCCGACCGAGCCAGTCGGAGAGTTTACCCATGATGAGCAGGGTACTGGTGGTGGTAATCAGGTAGCTCAGCACCACCCACTCCACGCTATCGCCCGCATTCAGTTCGCGCCGGATGGTTGGCAGGGCAATGTTGACGATGCTGCTATCGAGCGTCGCCATAAACGTACCGAAGGCTAGCGTGGCCAGTACAAGCCATTTATTGGGGGGCAACGACGCCTGGTTTGTTACATTCATGGTCACAAAACTGATTATAGAGGGGCTGTTTCTCAAACATCGCCCCGGTGGGTATGTTTACCCAACCGACCCTGGGGGACTTGGGCCTTCTCCTTTCTTCCTTTCCTCCCTTCTCCCTATTTTCGTATATGATTTACCTGGATAACAACGCCACAACGCGTATTGACCCGCGCGTACTGGACGCCATGATGCCGTTTCTGACCGATAACTTCGCCAATGCGGCTAGTACGCACCCGTTTGGCGTATCGGCCCACGAAGCGGTGAAAACGGCCCGGCAGCAATTGGCCGATTTGCTGGGCTGCGAAACCCACGAACTGGTGTTTACGTCTGGGGCTACGGAGGCTATCAATTTGGCAATAAAAGGTGTCGCTGAAAATTATCAGCACAAGGGAAAGCATATTGTTACGGTGCAGACTGAGCACAAAGCCGTGCTGGACGTTTGTCAATATCTGGAAAAACGCGGCTACGACGTAACGTATCTGCCCGTTCAACCCGACCGAAGCGTCGGCGCGGGGCTGTTAGACTTGAACGACCTGAAGGCGGCCCTTCGACCGGATACCATACTGGTGTCGGTGATGTGGGTAAACAACGAAACGGGCGTCATTCAGTCCATCCGCGAGATTGCCCAACTCGCCCACGAAGCGGGTGCCCTATTCATGACCGATGCCACACAGGCGGTGGGTAAGTTGCCGATTGATGTGGATAACATCCATATTGACTTGCTCACTTTCTCGGCTCACAAGTTTTATGGCCCCAAGGGCATTGGCGGGCTGTTTGTCCGCCAACGGCGACCAAACAAAGTAAAACTGGAAGCCTTGGTACACGGGGGCGGGCACGAGCGCGGCCTCCGCAGCGGCACCCTGAATGTGCCGGGCATTGTAGGCATGGGAAAGGCGGCCGAATTGGCACCGGTGGCTGACCTAACGGAAATGAAACGGGTTGGGTTGTTGCGCGACCAGCTGGAAACTGAACTACTCCAGATCCCCGGCACCCGCGTAAATGGAAACCGTGACCACCGTTTGTACAACACCACCAACATCTACTTTGAAAACTGTGATTCAGATGCCCTAATTATGGGATTGGAGGGCATTGCCGTTTCCAATGGCTCAGCCTGTACAGCCGCGAGTATCGACCCATCGCATGTGTTGCTGGCTATGGGCCTGACCGAAACCGAGGCTTTTTCCTGCCTGCGCTTCAGCCTGGGACGCTTCACGACGGAAGCGGATATTGAAAATACCGTAAAAGCGGTAAAGGAAGTGGTGGAGAGCCTGCGGGCGCTGGTGTAAGATTACTGCGCCAAAATCGTGATTTTCAACTTGGTATGATGCCTAATGAGGTTGAAATCAGACCCGTTAAATGTGATGAGTTCATCACAGAATTCTTCGGCAATGGCTGTGTGCAGACAATCACTGGTGTGGTGAAAGCTTACATTATAAGCGATTTTTGTGGCTCGTTTCAAGTGATCGAGCGTAATACCGACAGGGTCCGCTGCATAGAGACTTGTCACGTACTGCGTTATTGCATCACGTTTTTCACCACATTTGGCAAGCGCAAAGCCGAGTTCGTTGAGCGAGTGGATAGAAATAAAAAAGAGGCCGCTAGTAGTGGCCTCTTCCATTGCATTGATAGCAATTGGATGTAAATGCTCAGCTTTTTTCTGTTTAACAAAGAAGTTAACCAGAACATCGGTGTCAAAATAGATCATCAGTGGTTTCCTTCCCAGTGCATTTTATCAATAAGCTTATTGATATCAACGTCAGCCTCTATGGTACGGGTAGGGTATATTTTTTTTGTTTCCTGTAAGCGTTTAAACATAGCCCGTTGATTAACAGCCCTCTGCTCTTCAGCAGATAAAGATTTATCTGGGCCAGTTGCCGTGATCGTTATTGTTCCATCATCTGCAAAATGGCTTTTCAACTGCTCTAACCATTCAGAGGTTAATTCTTCAGGCTTTACTACAAACGTTGCTTCCATACTTGGGTTCGCTTTGCTGTCAGCAAGATAACGAAAAATTGAGGTTCTTTGTGCTTGATAGACCCAAACAGATAAGGATGCTTTCCCTGGCAGTAACAGGAGCAGAGCATGTAGAAAAGCACCGTTTACGGCTGAGTTTTTCGGATGGAGCCTCGCAGCTTGTCCATTTTGGTCCTTTTCTGCATAACCACCCGCATCCACAACATAATAAATATCGTCGTTTAGCCAACTTCAACTGGCATCAATTTCTATTCCTTTAATAAGTCAAACAAACGTGTGTTGATAAACAACGTTTCCTTCCACTTCTGCTCCGAACGCAGCAAGCCTATCTTTTCAATCGTACGTAGGTATTTCGATGCGGTCCGTCGGTCAACGGCCAGCCTATCAACAACGTATTCGATCTTGCTGTACGGGTAAAGAAATAAAACCTCGACCAACTCTTTACTGTACACATTGGGTGCGTCCCGCCGAATATGCTCTGCTGTCTGCTCAAAAAGAGCTTGAATCTGAAGAATTTGTCCAATGGTTTGCCGGGCTGTTTCCTCAACCGCCTTTAGCATGAACAAAATCCAGTCTGCCCAATTTTGCCGCGTTCGAACCTCCTGTAATAAGCGATAATAGTCAGCCTTATTGCGGATAATGTATCCACTCAGGTAAAGAACCGGCTCGGTTAGCAGCTCCTGTAAGATCAGATACAACACATTCATAATTCGTCCTGTTCGACCATTGCCGTCATAAAAGGGATGAATACTTTCAAACTGATAATGCTGAATAGCCAATTTGATCAGGGGCGAAACGTCATCTTCTGTATTTGTATTCAAATAGAGTTCCAGATTATGCATCAATGTCTGAAGCGTATGCGGGTCATCGGGGGGCGTATAAATGGTTTCCTGCGTCCGGTCGTTCCGCAAAGCTGTTCCCGGCAGCCGCCGGATACCCGCCTGATTGGCTTCAAGTTCCTGCTGAATGGAAACAATCCCGTTTGTACTCAAAAAGCCGCGACTCTGGATAAATCGATGGCCCGTATACAAAGCCTGACGATACCGAAGGACTTCTTTTGTGGCATTGTCTGTATTCGGCTCTTTCGCTGCTAAAGCCTGGTAGAGTCGATCACTGGTTGTAATGATGTTTTCAATCTCAGAACTGGCTTTTGCTTCTTTAAGCACCAGCGCATCGACCAGTATGGCGGGGTTTGGTAATAACCGGGTCATTCCTTTCAACTCGGCTAACGCCCGCATGGCACGGCTTTCCTGCCGAAGAATAGGTACGCTCTCTACATGCTCGCGCGGAGGAGGCAACAGAGGCAACTGATTATAAGGCTGTTCAGGTAGGAGATCTATCATGTACAATAATACGCCTTTTTTGTACATGACCCAGGTGTCGCGTACATTTCGTGTACATGATCATTGAGCGGGGCAACGTGGTCTGGGGCCGGGATTGGGATATGATTTTCCCCGTTTCACAACTGCATCAGGGGTATGTGGCTCCGGCAGTGTATTGAACTATTCTTTGGGGTACCGCTGGTCGAAAGCCACCAATGAGGTAATCTTTTGATACCTTCTACAATGAGTTGCTCAAAATTAGGCGCTGTTCGTTTTACTGCCTGAATACATGCTCCCGATGCCAGGCAAAGGCTTCGCGGTCAGGTAAAAACCGTTCGTCTTTCGGGAGTTCAATTGGTTTCCCGGTTAACGCGTTCAGGCTGTACACGCTGCTTTCGTTTTCTACAAACGTGCGGGAGACAACAACCCGGTAATGGTCGTCAATTGAAATAGCTCCCTTATCAAAGGCCCGGTGGAGATTTGGGCAGAGCGCAATACCGTTGGTGGGATGGTTGTTAAACGTTTTGTAAAAGGGGATGATGTGACACGCATCGACCATCGAGAATGAATAAGGACCCGAAACACGCGCCCCTGTTACACAGCAGGTGTCATTGTATATCCGAACAACTTCGCGCCGAAAAACGGCCTCTCGGGTGTAGAGTTCAATCTCGTACGTTTCGCCGTTGAGACGCTTCTTCAGGCCCTTCATCCTATGACTGTTATCGGCGGGTGGTTCGTCAAACATTTCGCGTTTGATAGCCTCCATCGTTACCTCCGAATTGGCCGGAGTACTGATTTGTTGACCCGGAAAGTAGCGCTCAAGTAGCGTTTGTCGGAGAACCGTGCGGGATATATCGTGCAGCAGAAGCTGGGCAAGTTTTGGGTCAATTTCGGCATAGGCTACCGCATTACTCAGGCTGTTGAAGTTGGATAAGTCGCCGGTTTGTACCCACCGCTCGCAACCCGGATTGGCCACCAACTGCCACCACGCTCCGGGCTCGTTTTTCAACCGGAAAAACGGCATCGCGAACCCCAACGTATGACCGGTAGTGACCAACTGGTTCCAGTTCGTTTTGAACAGGCTAATCAACTCTGGCGAAATAGGTATTTTGTTGTCAGTCAGGAGACCGGTTTCGTAGCCTTGAATAACCGAAAGAAGCACCAGCGGTTTATGAGGAGCACTTTCTTTGATACGCCCTCCGCCGGTATTCAAATGGGTGAAAGCGTGGACGAAGTAAGCTATTTGTTTATCAGACATGAATCAAGAGAAAGGGTTTCTAATGGTGAGTGGCGGACGACAAATATCCGAAAAAGCACCTGATTCCGTAACTTGCCCGGCTCTAGCCCCTTGCACCGCGAAATGTGCGAAGGGGTATGCCTTTTGCGTTTAGTAGATAATGAAAAAAGTCTTTCTGGTCTTGTTGGCCGTGGTGGCCATCAACGTGCTGTCGGCATTCCTGTTCTTTCGGGTCGACCTGACCGCCGAAAAACGATATACCCTCTCTACAGCCACACAAAACCTGCTGGCGGGCCTCGACGACGACGTGCATGTCAACGTGTACCTCACCGGCGACCTGCCCCCCGGCTTCAAACGGCTCGAAAACGCCGTGCGCGAAACGCTCGATGAGTTTGCCGCCCGCGCTGGGCAGAATGTGACGTATCGCTTCATCGACATCGACGCCATTGGCAATGCTGAGGCCAAAGCCAAGCAGATTGAGCAACTGAGTCAGAAGGGCTTGCTGCCCACCAACCTCTTTGCCAACGAAGGCGGTAAGCGTACCGAAAAAATCATTTTTCCGGGCGCTGTAGTCTCCTACAAAGGGCAGGAGGTAGCCGTGCCGCTGCTCAAAGGCAATAAGGCGGCCTCGCCCGAAGAGCAGCTGAACCAATCCTATGAGGGCGTAGAGTACGCGATGGCGTCGGCCATTCGGCGGCTTACCCAACCGGCCGGTAGCCGTCGGCGGGTGGGGTTGCTGGCCCGCACCAACGTGCCCCCCTCGCGGTTTTCAGACCTGTTGGCGTCGGTGCAGGAAAACTACGACCTCTTTTTTGTTGACCTGAGTAAGCCCGGCCCCATTGCCAATCTGGACGTGCTGCTGGTACCCAAACCCGACCAACCGTTTTCGGACGACGATCTGTTTAAAGTGGATCAGTTTGTGGTGAATGGCGGGCGGGCCTTGTTTTTTGTGGATGGGCAGCGCGTCGATTCGGTTGGGGCCGAGGGTACGTTTGCCCAACCGCTTAACCTGAACCTCGATGAGCTGTTTTTTGGCTGGGGCGCTCGGGTGAACCGCGATGTAGTGAAAGACCTGAGCTGCAACGTGATTCCGCTCAACGTGGGCAACGTGGGCGACAAGCCCAATATTCAGCTGGTGCCGTGGCGGTTTTACCCGGTTATCAACAATTTCGGGCGTGGAACCGGCGCGGGTAGTCACCCCATTGTGCGCAACCTCGATGTGGTCTGGACTCGTTTCGTCAGTTCGATTGATACGGTTCGGGCGGTGGGTGCGGGCAACAGTCTTATTCGCAAAACCCCCCTGTTGCTTACCTCGCCCTACACCCAGATTCGGCAGGCCCCCGTGGTAGTGGGCTACAACGAAGCCCGGCAACAGCCCGACCCGCGCACCTACAATGGGGGAACCCGCATAGTCGGATGCCTGCTCGAAGGGCGGTTCCGGTCGCTGTTTGCCAATCAGATTCTACCAACTGACCCGCGTGCGCGCGGTTTCCGGGCCGAGGCTACGGCCGAGTCGCGGGTGATTGTGTGTTCGGATGGCGATTTGGTGGTCAATGATGTGAACTACCAGAATCAAACGCCTTATCCGCTGGGCTTCGACCGGTTTACCCGGCAGACGTTTGCCAACAAAGACTTTGCTCTCAACGCTATCGACTACCTCGCTGACCCCGAAGGCGTTATTGAAGCCCGCAACCGGCAGGTGACGCTGCGGCCGCTCGACAAAGTTAGGCTGCCAAACGAGCGCACCGGCTGGCAACTGCTCAACCTGATTGGCCCCGTGGCGCTGGTGGGCCTGATCGGCGTGGTGTGGCAGTGGAACCGGAAGCGGAAATACGGGAAATAGGGAGAAAGGAGGAAAAGGAGAAAGCAGAAAGGGAGGAAAGGAAGCCTGGCGGATTATAATCTCGCGCCCGCACCCCTTTCTCCCTTCCTGCTTTCTCCTTTCCTCCCTGTTATTTAATATTCTTCCGGCGGTTGCGCTGAAAATCTTCAAACATCATGTTGCCGAGGCCCTGGAGGCCGCTGTAATAGGCCCGGCCGTTGTTGACCTTCGTAAACTCCTGCACAAACTGCTTCAGGTACGGGTCGGTGGCAATCATAAAGGTCGTGATCGGAATATCGAGACGGCGGCACTGCGCGGCCAGGGTGAGGGTCTTGCTCACCACCTTGCGGTCGAGGCCAAACGAGTTTTTGTAATACTTGATACCTTCTTTCAGGCAGGTTGGTTTCCCGTCGGTGATCATGAAAATCTGCTTGTTCTTGTTCTTCCGACGGCGGAGCAAATCCATAGCCAACTGGAGCCCGGCTACTGTATTGGTATGGTAAGGGCCAACCTCCAGGTAGGGAAGATCTTTAGCCTGAATCTGCCAGGCATCGTTGCCAAACACCACAATGTCGAGGGTGTCTTTCGGGTATTTCTGCTTCACCAGCTCCGTTAGCGCAAGGGCTACCTTTTTGGCCGGGGTAATGCGGTCTTCACCGTACAGAATCATCGAGTGGCTAATGTCGATCATCAGCACCGTCGAGGTTTGAGTTTTCTGCTCTTTTTCGGTCACCTCCAGGTCGCGCTCCATGAGCGTAAACTCTTCGACTCCGCTGTTGATTTGCGCATTCCGAATCGACTCGGTCATCGAAATCTGCTCCAGTGTATCGCCAAACTGGTAGGTACGCAGGTCGCTGCTGAGTTCGTCGCCGGTACCGGTATAGGGCGTGTTGTGGTTCCCGCCCGATTTTGAGCGTTTCAGCTTCCCGAAAATCTCGTCCAGCGCCGACCGCCGAATGGTTTGCTCGCTTTTGGGCGTCATCACCAATCGACCTTCGCCTTTTTCTTCGGTCAGGTAGCCTTTGTCTTTCAGATCCTGAAAAAAGTCGCCCATGCCGTACTTGTCGTCGGTCAGGCTGTACTGCCGGTCAAGCTGATTCATCCAGGACATGGCCTGTTCCACATCGCCCGACGTAATCAGCAGCAACTGCTGAAAAATGTTGAGCAACTGATCGAACTTGCTGCCTTCTTTTTGCTCAGGCGGAACGTATTGGGAGAATTGAAAGCCTTTCATGGGGAAATTGTTGACTACTGAGCATTATGCTCCGACAAAACAGCACGTCAGCCGGAATTGTTCGGCCAGTTGCGCATTACCAAAGATACAACCGAGCCGCCCCTTTTTTCGATTAAATGGCCGGCTTGCCTTCAATTTTTCCAGACACTATACGTTGATACAAACAAAATTCCTCTTTTTCTTTGGTCAATGAATACACCCATTACAGTTCTCCTGTTCGGTATCACCCGCGACATTACCGGTCAGAGTACCATTCAGCAGCCGTTACCGACCCAGGCCCGCGTTTCGGATCTGATGGAGCAGTTGCAAAATCAATACCCACGTCTGGGCGAAATCCGGGCGTTGCTGGTAGCGGTTAACGGAGAATACGCCGACCCCGATACACCACTTACCCCAACCGACGAAGTGGCCCTCATTCCGCCCGTTAGCGGAGGATAACGAAATCGGCAGTAGGCAGTAATCTTGCGTCAGTCTGCTGCTACTGCTTACTGCCACTGCCCACTGCCCACTGCCCACTGCTACTGCTTACTGCCACTGCCTACTGCTACTTATGATTGCATTAACCAAAGACCCAATCGACCTGGGGTCCGCTTACAAGTTTTTACAGGCCGATGGGGCCGGTGCTATCGACCTGTTTCTGGGCGTTGTGCGCGACAATACCTCGGCCCGCTCCGTCGATCGGCTTGAATACGAAGCCTACGACCGCATGGCCATCTCTGAAATGCAGAAAATAGTGGACGAAGCTCACCGGCGGTGGCCTATTCTGCGCTGCCTGGTTATTCACCGGACAGGTTTGCTGCGTATTGGCGAAATGGCCGTGCTGATTGGTGTTTCGACCCCTCACCGCGCCGATGCCTTTGAGGCTACCCGCTACATTATCGATACCATTAAGCAAACGGTACCCATCTGGAAAAAAGAGGTGTTTTCCGATGGTGAAGTGTGGGTAAATGCAACGCCCTGATCAGAACCGGGACTTACGCGCCCGTTCGAACATATAGCTCCCCAGAATCGGGTAATGATCGGAGTAGGGGACGTGCCGGAGCGTTTTGAAACGCAAGGCCGTGAGAGCGTTGGCATCATAAAACTGATTGTCGATACGTAGTACGCTCGGTGCCCGGTTGAGCGAGAAACCAAAACCGCGCCCTGCATCCTCAAACGCATTGTGGAGCTTGGCCCGCATACGCCCGTACACCACGCTGTAGGGGGTCTCGTTGAAATCGCCCGTGACAACTACCGGGTAAGGACTCTCGTCGACGTACCGCTCCACCGTTCGGATTTGGGCTTGACGGGCCATGAACCCTTCCCGCAGCGATGACAGAATGCCCCGGGTTTGCAGCCGCACGCCCGCCATCTCCTGCTGATCGAGCACCCGCCGAACCCGAATTCCCATCGACTCCAGGTGTACGTTAATGACCCGGACGGTGTCGGCGCCGATCTTAATGTCGGCCCAGACAATGCCGTTATGGCTCGGCCCGAACGCTTCCCGGCCCTGATTTAAAATCGGATACCGCGAGAAAATAGCCAGCCCAATGTACATGTCGGGTTGGCGTTTGTAGTCGGGGTAGAGCAAGGCTCTGTAAGCGTACCCCGACGAATCGAACCGCTCAATCATCCGCAAACTTTGGTGCCGTTGCGAGTTGTAAAACTCCTGAAAGCATTTCACGGATGCCTCGTTTCGGATCACCCAGTCGGTCAGGAGTCGGGTTTCATGCCGGGCCTGTGGGTTCCGAAAAAACTCCTCCGCGTTGAAATTCATCAGGTTGTAGCTCAACAACGTGAGGGTAGGCTTACCGTACAGGTTCGAGACGGGATCGTTCCAGGCCACGGTTCGGGGCCATAGCCAGTATCCCGCCAGCAGAACCAGCAGGGAGAGCAGGCATCGCCAGGCATTGGTAAAAAACCAGATCAGCAGGCAGGCAATATTGAGGGCCCAGGCAATTGGCAGGGTGATCATGAGCATACTGGCCGACCAGTGTTCAACGGGCACATCGTCCAGAAGCCAGTATAAAAACAAGGTGTAAAGTGCCAGCACCACGTTGAGCGACCACAGTAGCGACCGGAAAAATAAACGAATGAGTTGGCGTACTGAGAATGCAAACGGCATGGCAGGAGTAGAGACTTGATATTTCATCTTCAATGCCTTATATTTGCACCGTTAACCAACCATGAAGGTGTGCGGCAAGGGGAGTTTTACTCCCTTTTTTGTTAGCCATAGGGCATGAATGACGTTGCAAAAATAACTGAACTGCTTCAACCATACCTTAATAACGATTATTTCTATATAGTCGATGTACAGGTAGCGGGTCGTCAGGGCGGAAAATTGAAAGTCACGCTCCTTTTAGATAGTGACGAGGGGATTACCATTGATGAGTGCGCGAGTATCAGCCGTCAGTTTGGCAATCAGCTGGAAGAGATGAACTTCTTCGGCGAGTCGCCGTTTACGCTCGAAGTATCGTCGCCGGGTATTGATTTTCCACTCACCCGGATTCGGCAGTTTCGGCGCAATATCGGCCGGACATTACTGCTGACGCTGACCGACGGGAAGCAGGTGAAAGGCAAGCTCGATAGCGTGACCGACGAACAGATTGTACTTGATGTAGAGCCCGTTAAGATGTCGAAAACCAAAATGAAAGCCGCTGGCCTGACACCCGGACCCGAGGGCCCTACCGCGTTTTCGTTCGATCAGATCAAACAGGCTACTGTAGAAATATCGTTTAAATAGTTTACTGTTTACAGTTTGCCGTTGCATGAAGCGTTTCCCGCATCAGGTAACCCCAACCAAGAACTGTAAACCAGAAACTATAAACTGCAAACTTGAAACTGTAAACAATAAAAATGACCAGCAGCTTACTTATTGAGTCGTTTTCCGACTTCGCCCGGTCAAAAAATATTGACCGGCCTACCATGATTGCGGTCCTGGAGGAGGTGTTTCGGACGATGATTCGTAAAAAATACGGCACGGACGAAAACTTTGACGTCATTATCAACCCTGATAGTGGTGACCTCGAAATGTGGCGCACCCGCGAGATTGTTGACGATGATTCGGAAGACATTTGGGACTACGATAAGATTCCCCTGGCCGAAGCGCGTAAAATTCAGGATGACTTTGAAGTAGGCGAGCAGGTAGCCGAGGAAGTAAAACTCGAAGACTTTGGTCGTCGGGTAGTACAAACGGCCCGGCAAACGCTTATTCAGAAGATTAAGGATCTCGAAAAAGAAATCCTGTATCAGAAATACAAGGATCAGGTAGGCGACCTGGTTACGGCAGAAGTGTATCAGCTCGTGAAAAACGAGACGATTCTGGTCGACAACGAGAGTAATGAACTGAGCCTGCCCCGCACCGAGCAGATTCCGAAAGACCGGCCCCGCAAAGGCGATACCGTGAAGGCCGTCATTCACCGGGTCGATATGAACAACGGCACGCCCAAGATTATCCTGTCGCGTACATCGCCTGTATTTTTGGAGCGGTTGTTTGAGCAGGAGATTCCCGAAATCTATGATGGTCTGATCTCTATTCGGAAGATTGTACGGGAACCGGGCGAGCGTGCCAAGGTAGCCGTTGAATCGTACGATGACCGGATCGACCCCGTAGGTGCCTGCGTAGGTATGAAAGGCTCGCGGATTCACGCCATCGTGCGGGAGCTGAACAACGAAAATATTGACGTTATTAATTATACCGAAAACCTCGAACTGCTCATTAGTCGTGCTCTGAGCCCGGCAAAGGTTAGTTCGATGAATATTGACCGGGAGGCCCGGCGTGTGTCTGTATTCATGAAGCCCGACCAGGTATCACTGGCCATTGGGCGGGGTGGGCAGAACATTAAACTGGCCGGCCGACTGGTGGATATGGAGATTGATGTATTCCGCGACAACGAAGGACAGGAGGACGACGAGGATGTCGATCTGATGGAATTCCGGGACGAAATCGATGAGTGGATCATCGAAGAATTCCGGCGCGTTGGTCTGGATACTGCCAAGAGCGTATTGGCTCGCACGAAAGAAGAATTGGTTCGTTTGACCGATCTGGAAGAAGCTACGATCGAGGAAATACTCGATATTTTACGTAGAGAGTTTGAGTAAACGGGATTTTAATTGAAGTACTTGTTGTTCATATCGTAGGAACAACCGCTAAATTTGCCGATCATATACCGAACGTATGGCAGAAGATAAATCAATGCGACTAAGCCAAGTGGCAAAAGTTCTCCACGTGGGGTTATCCACCGTGGTGAGCAAGCTGTCTGCCAAGGGGTATAAGGTCGATAGTAATCCCAACACCAAGATCCCTATGGATCAGTTGGAGGTGTTGGCGAAAGAATTCAAATCAAACGATCTGCTGAACGGCGCTTCCAAGCCCGCTCCCGTGGCACCGGCTGAAGCTCCCCGCAAGCAGGACGATGACGTTATTCTCTACCGTCGTGATGACGCAGGGCGCCGTATCGAATCGGACGCCAAACGACCCGAGGCCGTTCAGCCTCAGGCACAAAGCCCGGCCGATACTGGTTCTGCCGCTCCGAGTGAGCGCAAGCCTGAGTCGGGTGGTTCAACGCTGCCTGGCCTGAAGGTACTGGGTAAAATTGATCTGAATGCTAAGCCTGGCGCACCGGCTCCGCAACCTCGGCCTGCTACACCGCAGCCCCCGGTTGCTCCGGCTCCTGTAGCGAAAGCACCTGAGCCTGCTCCGGCACCAAAGCCTGCGGCACCGGTTGCAGCCCAGCCCCCTGTGGCTCCGGCTGCTCCTGTAGTGAAGGCACCCGAGCCCACTCCGGCTCCTGTGGCCAAGGCCCCTGAGCCAGCACCGGCACCGAAGCCCGCTGCTCCTGTGCCCGCTCCTGTTGCGCAGGCAAAACCAGCGCCAGCTGCTCCGGCTCCTGTGGCTAAGGCCCCTGAGCCAACCCCGGCCCCGGTCGCTGACCGTGGCCCGGCTGATCGCAGCCCGGCTGAACCGAAGCAGGCTGATCGTAGCCCGGCTGAACCGAAACCGGCTCCCGCTCCTGAAGCGGCCCGCCCAGCTACGCCACCAGCTGCACCAGCCACCACACCACCAGCCGCGCCTGAGCCACCTAAAGAGCCCGAAACGATTCGGGCAGAGGGTAAAGTTCAGCTGCAGGGTCTGACTGTAAAAGGAACCATTGACCTGAGTCAGTTTAACCGTCAACCCAGTGGTCGCGATCGTGATCGGGGTAAGCGGAAGCGGATTCGGGGTAAAGAAGGTAGCGTGGCCAGCTCAGCACAGCCTAATGCAGGTGGTGGACAGGGCGGAGGCCAGGGACAAGGTGGTCAAGGCGGTCCACGCAATGACCGCGGTCCACGCGACGGTAATAACCAGAATCGCCCGAACGATAACCGTCAGGGGCAGGGAGGTCCGCGCAATGACCGTGGACCCCGCGAAGGCCAGGCCAACACGGCCGGTGGCCAGCAAGGCCAGGGTGGTCAACGCAACGACCGCGGCCCACGCGACGGTAACAACAACAATGCCCAGGGTCAGCAAGGCCAGGGTCAGGGTGGTGGCAACCGCAATAACAACACCGGCGGTCGGCCAAACAACAACAATAACAATAACAACAACCGGGGTGGCAACCGCGGTGGTAATACAGGCAATAACAACAACCGGGGAGGCACACGGGATCGTCGTGAGACACCTTCGGAAGCCGACGTACGGGCCAACATTCGGGCTACCAACGCCCGTTTGCAGGGTAACAACCAGAACCGGGGTGCCGACCGTCGTCGGGATCGCCGTCGGGAGCGCAGCGAACGCGAGCGCGAACGGATGGAACTGGAGAACGAAGAATCAAAGACACTGCGCGTAACCGAGTTTGTCTCGGCCAACGATCTGGCGTCGATGATGGACGTTTCGGTCAACGAGGTAATTGCTACCTGTATGAGCCTCGGTATGTTCGTGTCGATCAACCAGCGTCTCGATGCTGAAGCGATCACGGTTATTGCCGACGAATTTGGGTATGATGTGGAGTTTGTAACGGCCGAGCAGGAAGTTGAAGCGGGTCTGGAAGAAATTCAGGATGCTGCCGAAGACCTGCAACCCCGTGCTCCGATTGTTACCATCATGGGTCACGTTGACCACGGTAAAACGTCGCTGCTTGACTACATCCGCCGGACCAAGGTGGCTGCTGGTGAAGCCGGTGGTATCACACAGCACATTGGTGCGTACAGTGTGAAAACGACCGACGGCCGGATGGTAACGTTCCTTGATACGCCGGGTCACGAAGCCTTTACGGCCATGCGTGCTCGCGGTGCGAAAGTAACCGACGTCGTTATCATCGTGATTGCTGCTGACGATAGCATCATGCCCCAAACCCGCGAGGCTATCAACCACGCGCAGGTAGCGGGTGTTCCCATCGTGTTTGCCTTCTCGAAGGTGGATAAGCCGGGTGCCGATGCCGAAAAAATCCGCAACGCCCTCTCGCAGATGAACATTCTGGTAGAAGAGTGGGGTGGTAAATACCAATCGCAGGAGATTTCGTCGAAATCCGGTCTGGGTGTCGATGATCTGCTCGAAAAAGTATTGCTGGAAGCCGAAGTCCTTGAACTGAAAGCTAACCCGAACCGTCGGGCCATCGGTACCGTTATCGAAGCCCAGCTCGACAAAGGCCGTGGTTACGTATCGACCGTACTGGTTGAAACCGGAACCCTTAAGCAGGGCGATGTGATGCTCGTAGGGGCTCACTACGGACGTATCCGGGCCATGACCAACGACCGCGGTGAGCGGATCAAAGAAGCCGGCCCGTCGACACCGGTACAGATTCTGGGTCTGCCGGGCGCTCCGCAGGCTGGTGATAAGTTCAACGTGATGGAAACGGAGCGCGAAGCCCGTGAGATTGCCAACAAGCGTGAGCAGTTGCTCCGTGAGCAGTCGCTGCGGACCCGCAAGCACATCACGCTGGAAGAGATCGGTCGCCGGAAGGCAATCGGAAGCTTCAAAGAACTGAACGTGATTGTGAAAGGTGACGTAGACGGTTCGGTAGAAGCTCTCTCGGATTCGCTGCTCCAGTTGTCGACAGGTGAAGTACAGGTGAATATTATTCACAAAGCGGTTGGTCAGATTTCAGAATCAGACATTCTGCTGGCTTCTGCTTCTGATGCTATCATCGTCGGCTTCCAGGTGCGTCCGTCGGCCAACGCCCGCCGACTGGCTGAGCAGGAGCAGATCGAGATTCGTTTGTACTCGATCATCTATGACGCCATCAACGAAGTGAAGGATGCCATGGAAGGTCTGTTGGCGCCGACGCAGGAAGAAGTTATTACGGGCAATATCGAAGTACGCGAAGTCTTCAAGATCAGCAAGATCGGTACTGTAGCCGGCTGTATGGTGACGGATGGCAACATCAAACGGAACAACAAGATCCGCGTGATCCGCGACTTTATCGTGATCCATACTGGCGACATCGACGCGCTGAAACGTTTCAAAGACGACGTAAGCGAGGTTCGTCAGGGCTACGAATGTGGTTTGAGCGTGAAAAACTTCAACGACATTCAGGTTGGCGATATCATCGAAGGTTTCGAGTTCAAAGAAGTGAAGCGGACGCTCTCGTCGACGTAGGCAACCGCATAACACATATGGGAAGCCCCACCTTGCTCGCAAGGTGGGGCTTTTTTGTTGACTGAATAATGCCTGATTTTCTTGGATTGGTGTAAGCGAGCTGAGCCTCAGAAGTACCGAAACCCGATACGCTCAATCCCTAAAAATAGGGCAGCCAAAGCGATGCAGGATGCAGGGGAAAACCGAGGACATTTGTAAAAACCATTTGGCCGAAAACCCTGTTAGCATAAGGATGTATGTCCGGTCTGAACGGGCCTGCGGGCTGTTGATTTCGGGAATACACCATCTAATAACAACGCTCCCCTACGAATGAGTTACCGCAATCTGAAGGCAAAAGAGTTGCTTACTATCAAAACGCTTGGTGAACTCAAAGCGGCTGGTTACCAGACACGCTCCATCAAGCAGGAGTTACGCGATAATCTGATCGAAAAAATTAAGGCAAAAGAGATGGTTTTCCCCGGAATCTGGGGGTACGAAGAAACCGTTATTCCCGACGTTGAGCGGGCTATTTTGTCGATGCACCACATCAACCTGCTTGGTTTGCGGGGGCAGGCCAAAACCCGGATCGCCCGGCTGATGGTCAACCTGCTCGATGAATATATTCCGGTTGTAGAGGGCTCCGAACTGAACGATGACCCGCTGCAACCCCTCTCGCGCTATGCACACGACCGCATTGCTGAACTGGGCGATGCAACCCCCATTGGCTGGTTACACCGCAGTGACCGGTACACCGAAAAACTGGCCACACCCGATGTGTCGGTAGCCGATTTGATTGGCGATGTAGACCCTATCAAGGCTGCGACGCTCAAACTGCCTTACTCCGACGAGCGGACGATTCACTTCGGGCTTATTCCACGCTCGCACCGCTGCATCTTCGTGATTAACGAGTTGCCCGACTTGCAGGCTCGTATTCAGGTGTCGCTTTTCAATATTTTGCAGGAAGGCGATATTCAGATTCGGGGTTTCAAGCTGCGGTTACCGCTCGACATTCAGTTCGTGTTTACGGCCAACCCGGAAGATTACACCAACCGGGGTAGCATTGTAACTCCGCTGAAAGACCGGATTGATAGCCAGATTGTGACGCACTATCCGAAGTCGATTGCAACGGGTAAGAAAATTACCATGCAGGAGGCCATTGTTAAGACGGAACAGAAAGGGCTGGTTAAAACCAACGACCTTATTACCGACCTGATTGAGCAGGTGGCTATGGAAGCCCGCGAAAGTGAGTACGTGGACGCCAAGTCGGGGGTATCAGCGCGGATGACCATTTCAGCCTACGAAAACCTGTTATCATCGGCTGAGCGCCGGGCTTTGATCAATAGCGAGAAAGAGACTTACGTGCGCATTGCCGACCTGTACGGCGTGGTGCCGGCTATCTGCGGCAAGGTGGAGCTTGTGTACGAGGGTGAGGTAGAAGGCCCGGTTATTGTGGCCCAAAACCTGATTGGGAAATCCATCAGGACGCAATTTTTGAACTACTTTCCGAACCCCGAAAAGGCTAAGAAGGAAAAGCGCGGCAACATTTATAAGAAAATCACCGACTGGTTTGGTGATGGTAACACGATGGAAATCCTGAGTGATTTGCCCAACCGCGATTACGAAAGCCGCCTGCGTACCATTGATGGTCTCGACGATCTGATTGACGAACTGCACCCGCGCCTGAGTAAGGCCGAGAAACTGTTTATGATGGAGTTTGCCCTCCACGGCATTGCCGAATACTCGCTTATTGGCAAGAAAGCGATGGATACCGGGCAGTCGTTTCAGGATTTGGTGGGCTCTATGTTCGATCCGACCAAACACTTTGGCGAAGAAGAGGACGAAGATGACGACGATCGGTTTTAACTTGGCGGCTTGCAAACAGCCTACCCAATGAACCACGAACTATATATGACCCGCGCCCTGGAGTTAGCGACTCTGGGGCGCGGTTTTGTTAGCCCCAACCCCATGGTGGGCTGCGTGCTGGTGTACGACGACCGCACCGGGCCGCGCATTATCGGCGAGGGCTGGCATCAACGCTATGGTGGGCCTCATGCCGAGGTCAACGCTGTTCGATCGGTGCGGCCCGAAGATGAGCACCTGTTGCCCCAGGCCACGGCTTATGTGACCCTGGAGCCATGCTCGCACTACGGCAAAACGCCCCCCTGCGCCGACCTGCTGGTGGAGAAGCGGGTAAGCCGGGTGGTAGTCTGCAACGATGACCCGAACCCATTGGTGGCCGGGCGCGGCCTAACGCGGCTCCGTGAGGCCGGTATTGCTGTCGAAACGGGTGTGTTGGCCGAGCGCGGCCGCGAGCTGAACCGGCGCTTCTTTACGCAAATGGAGCAACAGCGGCCCTACATTCTGCTCAAATGGGCCGAAACGTCTGATGGCTTCATTGGTGGGCCGGGTGGGCAACCGGTGTCTATATCGGGCCCGCTGGCGCAACGACTTGTGCACCGCTGGCGTGCCGAAGAACCCGCTATTATGGTAGGCACCAACACGGCTCGTAACGATAATCCCAGCCTGAACGTCCGGCTCTGGCATGGGCTGAACCCAACCCGGATTGTGATCGACAAGATGGGGACATTGCCGCAATCGCTGCACGTATTCGATGGGTCGCAGCCAACTTTATGCTACACGTATAACGAGCCACCGGCCGATATGCAGGCCACATGTGTAACGCTCAATTCGGGTAAAGACTTCCTGTCGCAGTTATTAGCCGATTTGCACCATCGGCATATCCAGTCGGTACTGGTAGAGGGGGGCGTAGCGCTGCTCAGCTCGTTTATACAGGCGAATCTGTGGGATGAGATGCGGGTGTTTCGGAGTCCTAAAATGCTGGGGGCGGGTGTACCGGCACCAGCCCCTAGTGGGCGGTTGGTGAGCCGGGAGATGGTCGGCCCCGACGAGTTGAGTATTTACCGCGCCCGCTAAGCCAAACCACCCGGTAGCCTACATCACTGGGCTACCCTCAATCCACACGTTCTGTAGCTCCAGCCTGTGATCGAGCCGGAGGAGGTTGGCCACGTAGCCGGGCGCGATCTTGCCCAATGTGTGACCAAACCCCGCTACTTGGGCGGGTACCGTCGAAGCCATTTGCAATGCGTTTGGGAGGGAGATACCGACTTGCTCCACGCAGAGCTGGACGGCATCGAGCAGGGTAATAGCCGAGCCAGCTAACTGATTTTGGTGGTTCAGAATGCGCCCATTTTCGTAGTGCAGGGGCATATCGGCAGTGAGCCAGAACTGATGTTGCTGGGGTCGAATCAATAGCGCGTCGGAAATCAGGAACAGGCGATTGCCCAGCAATCGGTGGGCCAGCCGAATGGAGACGGGGTCGCAATGAAACCCGTCGGCCACAAGGCTACTCTGCACCGTCGGGTGGTCGAAAACCGCCCCAACTACCCCCGGCTCGCGGCTCTCAAAACCGCGCATGGCGTTATACAGGTGTGTTGCCAGCGTAACCCCCTCGTTGAGGGCTCGCCGAGCCTGCCCGTAGGTGGCGTTGCTGTGGCCAATGGACAGCTGCAATCGGGCGGGTTTGTGGGCAAGCAACCACGTCCATTGCTCGGGTGTGAATTGCTCGGGGGCCAGAGTCATCAGCGAAAGTACATCGCCGTACTGCCCAAACAGGTGCGCCAGCTGATCCAGATTGGGGGTGCAGATGGCCGCTGCCGGATGAACACCCCGGCGGTCGGGACTGATGTACGGCCCTTCGGCGTGGAAACCGAGCACGCCGAAGGGCTGCTCATGCATAACCTCGCGCACGGCTTCGGCCGCCTGCATGAGCACCGATTGAGGGGCGGTAAACAGGGTCGGAAGCACCGATGTGGTCCCGCAGCGTCGGTGGGCGTTCAGTATATGCCGAACGGTGTTGGCGGTGGGCGCCTGGTTTAGGAAAACCTGGGTGCCGCCGTACACCTGAAGGTCAACAAAGCCCGGTACCAGATAGTCGCCAGCCAGGTCGATGCTGTTGGGAGTAGCTTCCGATACGTCGGTGGTGTTTACTTCCAGAATACGCCCATTTTCCACCCGTACCGACGCCTGGCTAACCAGTTCGGTACCGGTGAAAACGGTGGCGTTGCGAAAAAGCATCTGCATTCGCGCTTATTCGGGCACCCGAATCAGTTCGGCGGGTTTGGCCAGCCAGCCGTGGGTGCGGGCTTTCTCACCGAACGCCTTCATGTGGGGCATATTACTGTGGGCCTGAAGACCAGCTTCATCGTCCCACCGCTCGTGCATGATAAACCGGGTTGGGTTTTCGGTGCTGTGGTAGAGTTCGTATAACTGACAGGCAGCCTCGGCCCGCACGAGCGGAATCAGTTCATGGAAAGCCGCTTTGAGGGCTTCTTCCTGGCCGGGGTTGGCCGTAATGGTGGCAAAAACGAGAAGAGACATGAGGTTTGGGATTGATGGTTAGCGGGTTTCGTTCCAGATCGACCAGGCTTTTTCGGCCTGGAGAACCAGCATTCGGTAGCCGTTGAGGGCTTGGGCACCCCGGTCGAGGGCCTGCCGCATAAACACGGTTTCGGCGGGGTTGTACACCAGATCGTAGAGCCAGTGATTGGCCGTCAGCTCGGTGTAGGGCAGGTCGGGTGCCTGCGTTACGTTGGGGTAAGTCCCCACCGGCGAACAGTTGATAATGAGCGGGTACTGGGCCAGTTGGCCGGGCAGGTCGTTATAGGTTAACCCACCGGGTGCGGCCGTCCGCGACACTAGTTTGTACCGGATGCCGAGGTCGCTCAGGGCCGCGACAACGGCTTTAGAAGCTCCACCAGTGCCCAGGACGAGTGCTCCCTCGAAAAAATCGGCGAGGCTCTGCACGGCCGGGTGTTGACTTCTTACCCACTCTTCGAGCGACTGCCGGAACCCGTAGTAATCGGAGTTGTAGCCCGTAAGACTCCCGTCGGCTTCGACCCGAATCACATTAACCGCCCCGACTTTCTGGGCTGAACTGTCGAGCCGGTTCAGGAAGGGGAGTACAGCCTGCTTGTGTGGAATGGTCACGTTGAGCCCCCGCAGACCGGGGCTTTGTAGCAAATCGGGCAGATGAGTAGCTACGTCGGCCATTTCGTAGAGGTCGTACCGGGCGTTGGTAATGCCCTCACGCTCAAACTTGTCGGCGAAGTATTTTTTAGAAAACGAATGCGTCAGCGGGTAGCCAATGAGTCCGTAGCGGTTCATAAGGTGTTAGGTTGTATTGTACAAAAAATGGATAATGCGATTAGCCACTACAGCTCGTTCACATTATCCATTTCTGATGAAGTAGGCGGCTTGTGGTCTCTTCAACCCCAAACCTGAAAAATAGTTTATTTCTGCCGGTTCTGAAGCTTTTTCTTAGCGAAAGCAACCACCATGGGCATAATTGACAGGCCAATAATTCCGAACACAACCAGTTCGAAGTTTTTCTGCACAATAGGGAAATTTCCGAAGAAGTAACCCAGCAGCGTGATGCTTACTACCCAAACGATCGCACCGATAATGCAGAACCGAATGTAGCGGCCATATTCCATACTACCCGCACCGGCCACGAAGGGCGCAATAGTACGGACAATCGGAATAAACCGGGCGATGATTACCGTTTGGCCGCCGTATTTGGCGTAAAATTGCTCAGTTTCGGTGATGTATTCGCGCTTGAAGAACAGAATCCGCTCGCGCATTTTGATCTTGTTGCCGAGGGTTTTACCCACAAAATAATTGACGTTGTCGCCCAATAGCGCGGCCACAATGAGCAGGGGAATAATGACGGCTACGCTCAGGTCGTTGGTGTCTCGAGCAGCCAGGGCACCCGCGGCAAACAGCAGCGAGTCGCCGGGCAAAAGCGGCATGACAATCAGACCCGTTTCGGTGAAAACGATCAAAAACAGGATGGCATATAGCAGCACTCCATACTCGTTGGCCCACATGTCGAGGAACCGGTCGAGGTGGAGCAGGAAATCCAGAAGCGTTTTTATTAATTCCATACGTTGTATGAACCGACCGGCGGCCCGGTATGATTGGGGTGATTACGCGGGTCAGAAGTCTCCGACAGCGCAACCGCGCCAATCACGTAAATCACAGTTCGGATTGATTTAAAAAATGAGTGAACGTGTCGCCCCGGAGGCCGAGACGGATGGTTTCGAGCGGAATCACTTCGTGCGGGGCAATGTTGCCGAGGTTCACGTTGGCACCGAGCAGCTTGACAAACCAAACTTGCTGTGCCTTCTGGGGGGCTTCCCAGATAATACTTTCGAAGGGCACCTGCGTCAGAATCTCTTCGACCAGACCCTGCCGGACCTCCCCACTCGACCGGAACAGACCGACGTTGCCGCCTTCGCGGGCTTCGCCGATCACTTTCCAGGCACCGGCCTGCAATTCGGCCTGCATGAGTTTGATCCACTTGTAGGGCGGAATAATCTTGGCTTCGTCTTTAGAGCCCACTTCCGACAGTACCGTAACCTGCGTGGCCAATTGGCGGATGTACTCGCACTTATCGTCGGGGTCCATTTCGATCGAACCGTCTGAGACTTCGGCGTAGGTCATCTTGTACTTGTCGAGCAATCGGCGGTAATCGTCGAACTGCTTTCGGACCACAAAGGCCTCGAATAAGGTACCGCCGAAATAAACCGGAATGCCCGCTGCTGCGTACACGTCCAGTTTTTCCTGCAGATTAGGCGTGACAAACGAAGTGGCCCAGCCCAGTTTGATAATATCGATGTAGTCGGCGGAGGTTGACAGTAAATCTTCGGCCTGACGAATGCTGAGGCCTTTATCCATCACCATCGTGAAACCACTATGACGGGGCTTGGCGGTGCGTTCGGGGATTTGCGTAAGCGTGTAATTCATTCGTTGTGAGTAGGTAGGCTACCTTAATAATGGCCCAAAGCTAATAGAACCTAGCCAAACGACACAGGAAAGTACAGAAAATTGAGTACAAGAGCGCCTTTTGGCTTGGGATAGTGCTATTTTTGGCCATGCAAACAAATCCTCGTCTGGCGTATTTTCAGTCGCAGATCGGCCAGCCTATGGCCCAGAGTATTTCGGGGGTAGGCCGTTGGCTGTGCGGCACCCTGCGCGTAGTAGAGCCCGACCGTATGGTGGCGGAATACGTCGTTCGCGACGATATGGCCAATCCAGTGGGCGTTTTACACGGCGGAGCGGCTTCGGCTATTCTCGATGATCTGTGCGGTATGCTGGTATTTGCGCTCGGTCGCGAATACGGCTATACGTCGGTGAATCTGAACGTCGACTTTCTCAATCCTGCCCGCGTAGGCGACACCATCACGGCCGAGGCCCGGATTATGCGGGCGGGCCGCAATATCATACACGTAGAAGGTAAGATTACGGGCTCCACCGATAAGATTATTGCCAAGTGCAGTACCAACCTGATTCAGACCGGGCTGAAAATTGGGTAAGGGGCTGAGGTCACCAATAGTGGTCTAGGTTAATACTGATTACAGAATTAGTGTCGTATACTTCTTTCATGCAGAAAATCCCCCGAAAGGGGTATTCCATGTGGGGTGTCGGCGGTCTATTTTTGGTGCTCGCTGTATCGAACTTAACCGCGCTCTATGAGACTAATCTTTACCTGTTTTTGCCTTTTACCGGTTTTAGGGTTTGGGCAAATCGCTGACTCAAGCTACGCCAGAGGACAGATCTATATTAAGCTCAGAGATAACATCACTATACATGATGCTGGAAAAAGCGAAACGCTTAATAAACGAGGTGAATTGTCATTTATTCAGGCCTTGTTGGGAAACAAGTCGGCTTCGAAAATTGAAAAGCCATTCTACACGCCTAATTCAGAGCGATTACAGCGAATTTACAAAATTGAATTCCTTTTACCAGAACAGGTTCAAGAGGTTATATCAAAACTCCTTCAGGACCCTGCCGTTGAATACGCCGAACGGGTTCCGGTTGATCGTAAGGTCTATGTCCCGAATGATTACACACCTCCAAACGGTTATTTTGTTGGACAGTATAATCTGGAAATTATTAACGCCATACGGGCGTGGGATATTACGCGTGGAAGTGGAGCCATAGTGGTGGCCGTTACGGATGATGGTGTTGCCACTTCTCACGTTGATTTAGCCGCCAATCTGGTTGCCGGACGTGATGTGGTTTATGATGACAACGACCCCAACCCCGACCGGTCTGACGACGATCATGGAACTCATGTGGCCGGCATCGTTTCAGCCACAACAGACAATAACAGAGGCATTGCGTCACTAGGCTTCAGTATAAAAGTAATGCCTGTTAAGATTGCCGATAATCAGGGGCGTTTGATACAGGCGTATAAAGGCGTAAGATGGGCCGCTGACAATGGCGCACGGGTTATCAATATGTCTTGGGGTTCGCCAACCTTTAGCCAAAGCAATCAGGACGTGATCAATTACGCTGCTTCTCGGGGTTGCGTCTTGGTAGCTTCTGCTGGAAATGATGCAGCAAGTTCGTTTAACTACCCGGCTGCATACGATAACGTAATTTCAGTAGCAAGCACGGATATAGCCGACGTGCGTAGCTTTTTTTCCAATTTCGGTAGCTGGATTGACATTGCCGCGCCAGGTAGTGCTATTCTAAGTACGTTGCTTAACAACACATACGGTCTTATTGGTGGCACCTCAATGGCATCTCCGTTGGTCGCCAGCCTGGCTGGGCTGATGCTATCGGTTAATCCGACGATGAACCGAACCCAGGTAGAAGCTGGCATCAAAGCAACTGCTGATAACATCAACGCTCAGAACCCCAATTATATCGGGCAGTTGGGCGCGGGCCGTATCAATGCGTTCAATGCCGTAAACTGGGCCGCAACCGTTTACTCTACTGCCAGTGGCTCCTGGACAGGCAGTAACTGGACCTATCAGGCACCCTCGCAACACACGAACCCGGTTATTCAGGCCGGGCATACTGTCACCGTGCCAAGTGGGACGTACCCCGTTAGGAATACACTTAACATCAACGGCACCCTTGATCTTTCAACCACCAGTTCAGTACTGAACATCAATAATAACTGACCGATGAGAAAGTATCTGCTTGTCTTTTTTCTTTCGCTTACTAACGAGCCGTTAGCGGCCCAACAAATTAGTTTTGGTGGTAACCGAGTACTGCACATAACAGGGAGTAGTAACCTATTTTTAGGTATCAACAGCGGAAATAATATCTCTGTAGGTGCAGGTCAACAAAACACCTTTATCGGCCGTAATACAGGTCTGAATATTTCTACAGGAAATAATAACACGTTTATCGGTGCATTTGCTGGTGAAGGTAACACATCTGCTAACGATAATACCTTTATCGGGTCTTATGTAGGACGTAATAATACAGGAGGGGTTAATTCATTTTTAGGTTCCTATGCAGGGTGGGCTAATACTACCGGAACTTCAAACATCTTTCTGGGTGCAAGTGCTGGTTTGAAAAATCAAACCGGCTCTGAGAATACGATGGTAGGCACTCAAGCGGGTCAGGAAGGTGTGAATGGTGCGAGAAATACTTTTCTGGGATTTAAAGCAGGCTATGGCGGCAGTGCTACGGGTACGGGTAGTTCAAACACTTTCGTGGGATGGACTGCCGGAATCAACAACAGTACAGGCAATCTAAATACATTGATTGGTTATGCTGCCGATGTTGTCAGCAATAGTCTCACCAACGCAGCTGCCATCGGTGCTAATGCCCGTGTGGCTGTTTCTAACGCCATCGTACTGGGCGATCCGACGAACACGAGCATGGCTGTTGGCATCGGGACTGACTCCCCTCAGTTTCCACTTGATGTTCGGGGCATTATCAATCTCCGCAACCGGGGTACCATCAAATTTAGCCACCTGAGTAACCCTAACCTGCGTCATGGCGCAACTGACCAATTTCTGACGGTCAACGAGCAGGGCGAGACCGTTATGGCCCGATACCGGATCAGCATTGGTGATGCCAGCCAATGGGCCGATAAGGTATTTGCACCGGGGTATCGGTTGCGGTCATTAGCGCAGGTAGAGGCTTACACACAACAGCATGGTCACTTACCGGGGGTGCCCTCAGCGCAGGAGGTTGCTCGGGAGGGAGCCGATGTAGCCAAACTTACGGCTACCTTGCTGGAGAAGATAGAGGAACTGACCCTTTACACCATTCAACTCGAAAAAAATAACCGACAGCAGCGGGCAGAACTCGATGAGCTGAAACGGGCAGTCAGAAAGCTAAAAAAGTAAATACGTGACTTTCCATTCTCATAACCCGTGCCGAATAGCGAACTGAATCAGGTCGGTTATTTTGCTGATGCCCAGTTTGAAGTGAATGTTTTTGCGGTGGGTCTTGACGGTCTCGTAACTCACGTGCAGATGCTCGGCAATCTGTTCGTTGTTTAGCCCCTGCCGGATCAATCGAATAATCTCGACCTCGCGAAAGGTAAGGTTGAGCCGCCGGGCAAAGTCATCGTCAAACGTGCTGCTGGCAGGCGGTGCCTGCGGGGTCAGGTTAGGATCGAAGTAGGTGCCCCCTTCCAGTACCGCCCGGATACCGCGCATCAGTTCGGCTGTGGTGGCATCTTTGAGCAGGTAACCGTGCAACCCTGCCCGCCGGGCCTCTTCAACCAGTTTGGGCTGATTGTACATCGTCAGCATCAGAATCCGAACGAGGGCGAAGCTGCTCAGAATGGTACGGGCCAGGTCGATACCATTGGTGCCCTGTAAATTGGCATCGAGCAAAATCAGGTGGGGCGAGGTCCGCTGAATAGCGGGTAAAGCCTCGGCCGGGTTAAACACCTGCCCGCAAACGTGCAGGCCCGGCTGTTCATCCAGCAGACTCTTCAGGCCATCGTTAAACAGGTGATGGTCGTCGATCAGCAAAATTCGGGTCGGCTCGGACGGCAACATGCGGTACGGTTGTGTAAGGTACATCGAGAACCACCAGCGTACCCTGTTCACTTGCTTCGCGCCACAGCTTAGCCCCGATGTATTCAGCCCGTAAACTACTACTTTTTAGCCCAATTCCTACCTGCGGGTTCTCCGTTTTTGCGGCTCGGCTACCCAAACCGTCGTCTTCGACTGTAACGCTCAGATAATCATCGTAATAAAGCAATTGAACGGCCGCCTGCCGGGCCTGAGCATGCTTATGTACGTTCTGTACCAGTTCCGACACAATGCGGTATATGTTAAGCTCGGTCTCGAGTTGCAAACTCCGAACCTGACCAGCCACCAGAAACGAAAAACGGGTTGGTTGGGCCGGTTGGCTCTCCACCAGTTGCTGTAGGGCGTAGCGCAGGCCGATGCGTTCAAACTCGGGTGGCATCAGGTTGTGGGCGATGCGCCGGAGGTCGTGGCTGCTTTTCTGAATGAGGGGTTCAAGGGCGTCGATTTCGCGGGCGGCCTCCACGTCGCGAAGCCGCTGCCGAATGTCGGACAACCGCCGACGGACGGTAGCCAGTGTCCCGCCAAGGTCGTCGTGGAGGTCAGCCGCCAGCCGCCGACGCTCGGTTTCCTGCGTGCGAATTATGCGGGTGATGTCTTGCTGTTGCCGACGCAGCCGGGCTTTGGTGTAGAGCCTGATGCCGAAGACCAGCAACGCGATGAGGCTGCCCCCCGCCAACAGTCGAAAAAGGGTTGTTTGCCACCAGGGAGGCCGAATCACAATCTGGATCGACGTACCGCTTTCGTTCCAGACCCCATCGTTATTCGACCCTTTGACCCGAAATGTGTAGGTGCCGGGAGCTAGATTGGTGTAATTAACGTACCGCCGGGTACCACTGTACACCCAGTTGGGTTCGAGCCCGACCAGCTGATAGGCATACCGGTTTTTCGACGGGTTGTGAAAATCGAGAGCCGCGAAATCGAACGAAAGAAAATTCTCGTCGTAGTTCAGGTCGAGTGTTTGGGTGCCGCCTTGTCCCGCAATGGCTTTGTCGAATAATTTAATCTGCGTGACTACTACCGGGGGAGTGTATAGGTTGATGGACAGCCCACCCGGATCGAAGGCTGTGAATCCGTCGTCTCCGCCGAAATACAGGGTTCCGTCGCGACCCCGGCAGTGGGCTGCCCGAAAACCGTAGCGTTGCAAGCCGTCGTTGGCGTCGTAGTTGGTAAACGTCAGGCGGGTTGGCGAAAACCGGGAGAGCCCCCTGGAGGTACCAAGCCAGAAATCACCCTGTGGGGTCTCTTCAATGGCAAGAATTGAATTGTCGGCCAAGCCGTCGCGTTGCGTAAACGCCCGGAAGGTTTCGGTTTTAGGATCGAAGCGGCACAGCCCCCCGCCCGAAGTGCCAAACCAGAGCACTCCCCGCGAATCTTCCAGAATGGCCGAAATGGCGTCGGCCGTGATGCTGCCGGGCCGTTGTCGGTCGGGTCGGTAGTGTTTGAAGCCGCCTGTTTTCGGGTCGAGTCGGTTCAGGGCTACACTGCCGGTTCCCATCCAGATATAACCCTGCCGGTCTTCCCGGATCGACAGCACCCAGCCGTCGCTCAGGCCATCAGTGCGTTGCGGGTCGTAGGGGTAGTGAATCACCTGTCGGGTAGCCGGGTCGAAGCGTTTAGCCCCCATATCGGTGCCCAGCCAAAGGCTGCCTTGTCGATCCTGGTAAATGGTGAAAATGCGCGACTGCCCACCCAGACCGGGGTAGCCGAGGGTATCTTGGGTGAGGTTGGTAAACAAGCCTGTTTTCGAGTCGAGCAGTGCCAGTACCCCCCGGCTGGCGACCCACAAGCGTCCCTGTCGGTCTTCAAAGAGGCTCTCCACGTTTCGGTTGGGCAGGCTGCGGGGGTTGGCGGGGTCGTGCCAGTAGTGCGTAAAGGTGCCGGTGCGTTTGTTGAGCCGGTTGAGGCCCTGGCCGGTTCCTACCCAAACGGTGCCGGTTCGGTCTTCCAGAATAGCACTCACAAACTTGTAGCTGAGCGTTTCGGGCCGATAGGGCAGGGGGCGGTAGTGCCGAAACGGCAGCTGGGCGGGGTTGGCTTTGTCGATGCCTTCGCCGTAGGTGCCTACCCAAAGTAGCCCCGACCGGTCGACGAGCAACGCCCGGATATGATCGCTACTAAGCCCCGTTGGGTCAACCGGATCGTGCACGAATTGGGTAAACTGCCCTCCGCGCGGGTCGAACCGAAACAGGCCGTCGTTGCCCGTGCCCATCCAGAGGTAACCTTGCCTGTCGCTTGTAAGGTATCGAAAGCCCTGATTGATTACCGTATTGGCCGCAGCTTCGGTTTTTTGGGTGTACGTGTACTGGGTAAAGGTTTGGGTGTTGGGGTCGAGTCGGTTGAGGCCGTTGTCGGTGCTGACCCACAAAGTACCGCCTGGGTCTTCGTAAATTTCCCAAACTCGATTATGGCTCAGGCTACGCGGGTTGGTGGGGGTGTGTCGGTAGTGGGTCAGTTGCGCCTGCCCTTCGGTTGCGCTCGGTTGCAGCCGGTGCAGGCCATTATCGGTGCAGGCCCACACAGTGCCCCGGCGGTCGCAGTAAACGGAATGCACAACGGGCGTGACGGCCGGGCCGGTTGGTGTTTTGTTGACCAGCAGGGTCGCGTAGTTGAACCGCGAGTACTGGCCCGTTTTTTTGTCAAATCGGCGTAACTCGGCCCGCCCGTTCGACACCCACAGGTACCCGTACTGGTCTTCGCCCATCGTGTGAATGGTGCCTTGTTGGAGGGTTTTGGAGTTCGGAGGGTAGTTGGTGAATCGTTCCGTCCGCCGATCGAACCGGCAAATGCCCTGGCCCATCATTCCGATCCAGATTGTACCCTCCCGGTCTTCCATCAGCCGTACCACGGCATTGCCCACCAGCGAGGTGGTGTCGTTGGGGTTTTTGTGGTAGGTGGTCAGCGTATAGCCGTCGTACTTATTCAGGCCGTTGTCGGTAGCAAACCACAGATACCCCTTGCTGTCCTGAATCATCGCGTAGATGATGTGGTTCGACAGCCCCTGATTGACGTTCAGGTGCTCAAAACGCAGACTGTTTTGGGCTCGACTCTCAGCGGTGAGCTGTAACAGAAGCCAGAGCGCTATAGACCAGATACGATGCACAGGCAAAGGGGTTAGGGGAAGCCAATACGCGGCATGAGTACGAAAATAGGTCCTATTGGCTTTGGGTGGTTTTAGAGTGTGTGGACAATTAGGATAAACTTACCCAATCCTACGATCTTTGTGGCATGAGACGCTATGAGATCACCGAGCAGGAATGGACTAAAATCACCCCTCTTCTACCAGGACAGGCAGGCTC
>NZ_WELI01000017.1 GCF_009184635.1 Rudanella paleaurantiibacter | reverse complement strand
AGCCGTTAAGCCCCGTGCTGCCGATGGTACTGGAGTCAGATCCGGGAGAGTAGGAAGCTGCCACCTCTAGTTATAGAAGCGAAGGGGGTGTTATCTCAGACGAGGTAGCACCCCCTTTCCGCGTTTACGGGCGTGGGGGAGGAGGTGTGTATGAGTGCCGGCCGGGTGGTCGGCCCTGGCCAGGCAGGCATCGCCTGGCACCCATACCAGAACAACATTGCATCAACCAGCAGTGATTTTTTGAGGAATGGTATTAATGGCTATAATTGGCAAGTTAGTTTTTTGGAGAATGCTACTTCTAATTATGTGCCGATGCGTTAAAGGTTTTTAAGCTTTTCTTATATTTGCAGCAGAATCGGGGTGTAGCGCAGCCTGGTAGCGCGCTACGTTCGGGACGTAGAGGTCGTGGGTTCGAATCCCGCCACCCCGACACAATAGAACAATAATGAAAACTATTCAGACTCAATCATGGTGGTGGCACTTATCTCGAAAGGGATGAGGTTGCCTCTTTGTGTCTGATCGATACTGTCCAAGGCCTACCGTCATCCCGGTAGGCCTTTTGTTTTTTATCACTGTAAACTCTCTGACTGCTATTCTGATGACTCAAACTTCACCACCGTCAACGGAAACGTACGTGGTAACGACCCAACACCGGCGGATGCTGGCTGACATAATCACTCCCGTTAGTATTTATCTGCAGATTCGGGATCGATACCCAAACAGTATTCTTCTCGAAAGTGCCGATTATCACGGTAACGACAACAGTTTCTCGTATATCGCCTTCGACCCGGTTAGTCGATTTGAATACAACAAGGGTGTGCTTACTATAGGATTGCCCGGTCAAGCAGAGGTCACTAAACAAATTGAGCCTCGGGAGTTGATACCGGCTTTACAAGAATATAAAGCCTTGTTTAAAGCCCAACCAGGTAATCACTCGTTTATCACCAATGGCTTATTTGGCTATTTTGGGTTCCCGGCGGTTGAGGGGTTTGAGGATATTCGTCTGACCGCAGCAGTACCCCCGGAGAACGATATTCCGGCCGCTATTTTTCAGGTCTATCGGTATGTTATCGCGATAAACCACTTCAAAGACGAACTCCACATTTTTGAGCACGCATACACGCGGGATGGCGAGGAGCCAACCGTTAGTCGGCTCGATGAGGTGGTATCAATTATAACCAGTCGGAATTTTGCCCTTTATTCATTTGATACTAAAGGCAACGAAAGCTCTAACTTTTCCGACGACGAGTTTCGGGCGGTTATCCAGCACGGCATAGACCATTGCAAACGGGGCGATGTGTTTCAGATTGTGCTCTCTCGCCGGTTTCAAACGCCATTCCGGGGCGATGAATTCAACGTGTACCGGGCTCTCCGGTCGCTGAACCCATCGCCCTACCTGTTCTACTTTGATTATGGCAGTTTCAAACTGTTTGGGTCGTCGCCCGAATCGCAGATTGTTGTAAAAAATGGAGAAGCCACGATTTACCCAATTGCTGGTACGTTTAGACGAACGGGTGACGACGCGAAGGATGCCGAATTGGCCCAGAAGTTATACGATGACCCGAAAGAATCGGCCGAGCATGTGATGTTGGTCGATTTGGCGCGTAACGATCTCAGCCGGAATTGTGATTTAGTAAAGGTGGAAACCTTCAAAGAAATCCAATACTACTCACACGTGATTCACCTGGTGTCGAAGGTAGTGGGGCAATTGAATGGTAAAGCAGATCCTCTTCAGATTGTGGCAGAAACGTTTCCGGCCGGTACGTTGTCGGGGGCTCCCAAATACATGGCCATGAAGCTGATTGATCAATATGAAAATCAGAGCCGGGGGTTCTATTCGGGTAGTATCGGCTACATGGGTTTCGACGGTGAGTTTAACCATGCTATCATGATTCGAACGTTTATGAGTCAGAACAACACACTGTACTATCAGGCAGGAGCAGGTATTGTGGCTAAGTCATCGGTTGAGAGTGAGCTTCAGGAAGTACATAACAAACTGGCGGCCCTGCGGTCGGCCATTGAGCAAGCAAAAGGGATATGAAAATTCTTGTTTTAGATAACTACGATTCGTTCACCTACAATCTGGTGTACATTCTGCGCGAGCTTGGTCATGAGCCTGACGTGATTCGGAATGACAAAATTGCGCTGGAGGCCGTTGGCCAATACGACAAAATTCTCCTGTCGCCGGGGCCGGGTATTCCGACCGAAGCCGGCATCATGCAGGACCTGATAAAGGAATACGGTGCTCAAAAGTCAATTTTGGGTGTTTGTCTGGGGCATCAGGGAATTGGCGAAGCATTTGGTGCCCAACTCGAAAACCTGGGCGATGTGTTGCACGGTGTGGCGCATCAGGCACGTGTACTCGACCACGACGAGTATTTGTTTAAAGGCTTACCCGACGATCTGACGGTAGGTCGCTACCACTCATGGTCGGTTGTTCGCGACTCGGTACCGGCTCATTTGCTGGTGACTGCCGAAGACGAAAACGGCCGGACTATGGGCTTGCGGCATCGTACGTTTGATGTGCGGGGGGTGCAGTTTCACCCGGAGTCGGTACTGACAGTAGGTGGGGTCAAAATGATGGAAAACTGGGTAAACCAATGAAAGCGATATTAAATCATCTGTTTGAGCACAAAACGCTCACCAAAGAGCAGGCTAATCAGGTCTTGTTGGGTATTGGCCGGGGCGAGTACAATACGGCGCAGATAGCCTCTTTTCTGACGGTTTACATGATGCGTAGTATTCGTATTGAAGAGATGGAAGGGTTTCGGGATGCGATGCTTGAGCTTTGTTTACCGATCGATCTATCGGCCTACGATCCTATGGACTTGTGCGGAACCGGGGGCGACGGTAAAGACACGTTTAATATCTCAACCTTGTCGGCCTTTGTGGTGGCTGGTGCGGGCCAGCGCGTAGCCAAGCACGGTAATCATGGCGTATCGTCGCTGTGCGGCTCGTCGACGGTGATGGAGTATCTGGGCTATCAGTTCACTAACGATATTGGTGAGCTTGAACGCCGAATCGAAACTGCCGGTATCTGTTTTCTCCACGCTCCGTTGTTTCACCCGGCTATGAAAAATGTAGCCCCAATTCGGCGCGACCTGGGCGTAAAAACATTTTTCAATGTGCTGGGGCCAATGATCAATCCCACAAAGCCCCGAAAACAGCTCGTTGGGGTATTTAATCTTGAATTAGCCCGATTATATGCGTATCTTTATCAGCAAACAGACACGCGTTTTTCGGTCATACACGCTTTAGATGGCTACGATGAAATCTCCTTGACCGGCCCGTTTAAGGTGATTTCGAACCGAACGGAAGAAATGCTGAATCCGGCCCATTTAGGTCTGGACACGCTGAGCGCGGAGTCATTGTCGGGGGGAGAAACGGTAGAGGAGTCAGCGCGTATTTTCATGAGTGTGCTGAAAAACGAAGCTACCCCTGCCCAAAAACAGGCGGTATTAGCTAACTCGGCCATGGCACTGTTGGTAAGTGATCGGGTGGCCACGCGCGAAGAGGCCGTAGCCCTTGCGAAGGAATCTATTGAGAGCGGTCGTGCGTTAGAGTGTTTTACTAAATTGGTTGCGTGAGTTGCCCGAGCGAATGACGATTTTAGATCGAATTATTACTGAAAAACGAGTTGAAGTAGCACAACGCCGGATGCAGGTTTCGGAACAGGCATTGGCGGCTTATCCGCTTTTTAACCGGGCCGTCAATTCGGCCATAGCCGCTATACGCGCTACTAACTCTACCGGGGTCATAGCTGAATTCAAACGAAAATCACCCTCAAAAGGTCTTATCAACGGAACCGCCGATGTAGCTGCTACAACCAGCGGATATGTTCGGGCCGGAGCGGCTTGTTTGTCGGTACTGACAGATGAGCCGTTTTTTGGTGGTACGCCAGCCGACTTGCAGGCCGCCCGGGCCGCCAATCCACTCACGCCTATTCTGCGCAAAGATTTTGTGATTGATGCCTATCAGCTACTTGAGGCCAAAGCCTGGGGTGCTGATCTGGTTTTACTCATTGCGGCTTGTCTGTCGGCCGATGAGGTGAAGCAGTTAAGCCGCTTTGCCCATGAGCTGGGGCTGGAAGTCTTGCTGGAAGTGCACGATGCCGAAGAATTGGACCGTACGCTCTGCGATACGGTTGATCTGGTAGGTGTGAACAACCGGAACCTGAAAACATTTGAGACGTCGGTGGAGACGTCGATGGAGTTGATTCGTCAAATACCCGATTCATTTGTTCGCGTAACGGAGAGCGGCCTGCATGATGCACAAACTATGCATCGGTTGCGCATGGCCGGTTACGAGGCATTCCTGATTGGCGAAGCATTTATGAAAACAACGGCTCCAGAGTTGGCCCTGGCTACGCTGGTAGACCAACTGAGTAAGCAAAATTCTACCATTACTAACTGATACACCTATGAATGTCAAAGTGTGTGGTTTGCGCGATGCTGATAACCTAAAGGAGGTAGCGGCATTGAACCCTGATTTTGTTGGGTTCATTTTTTACGACAAAAGCCCGCGCTTTGTGGGTGAGGAGTTAGATGTAGAGGTTGTACGGTCGCTACCCCGAAACATTCGGAAAGTGGGGGTTTTTGTAAATGCCAGTCCAGAATCGATTATTCGGAATGTAAAAAAGTACGACTTGCAGTACGTACAATTGCACGGCACCGAGACGCCTGATTTCTGCAAGAGTCTGCGCATGCGGGGTATCAATATCATCAAGGCGTTCCGGGTCGACGAAACCTTCAACTTTAGTATGCTCAATAACTACAAGTTGCAGTGCGATTTCTTTCTGTTTGATGCCAAAGGGGAGCAGCCCGGCGGTAACGGATTTGCGTTCGACTGGTCGCTATTGAGCCGCTACGATAACGAAAAACCATTTTTCATCAGTGGCGGTATCGGGCTGAACAACCTGGCCGATCTGGAGCAGATTCGGCACCTCAAATTGTATGGAGTTGATGTAAACAGTCAGGTTGAAGTCTCGCCGGGCGTAAAAGACATTGAAAAGTTGAAAGAACTAATCAGCCGGGTTCGCCCGGTTGAAGAAGAGGAAGAAGTCTAATTTTTCTCGTTATGACTGTTTTAGAACCACAAGCCTCGTTTGAGGTAACAGATAAAGGCTTTTATGGGCGCTTTGGGGGGGCTTTCATTCCCGAGATGCTCTATCCTAATGTAGAGGAGCTTCGGCGGAACTACCGCGCCATTATGGAAGACCCTACGTTTCAGGCCGAATTCCGGGCGTTACTGGCCGACTATGTGGGCCGGCCAACTCCCTTGTTTCTGGCCGAACGCCTGTCCAATGAGGTTGGCGCTACGGTTTACCTGAAACGAGAAGACCTCTGCCATACCGGAGCACATAAGGTAAACAACACCATCGGGCAAATTCTGGTCGCCAAGCGGCTAAACAAGAAACGGATTGTGGCCGAGACGGGTGCGGGGCAACATGGTGTTGCAACGGCTACCGTTTGTGCGTTGATGGGCCTGGAGTGTGTAGTGTACATGGGCTCTATTGACATGGAACGTCAGAAACCCAACGTCGACCGGATGCGGATGCTGGGTGCTACGGTAGTGCCGGCTACAAGCGGTAGTCAGACCCTCAAAGACGCTACCAACGAGGCTATGCGGCACTGGATCAATAACCCGGTTGATACGCACTACATCATCGGTTCGGTAGTGGGGCCACACCCGTACCCGGATATGGTGGCCCGGTTTCAGTCGGTAATTTCCGAAGAAACACGGAGTCAGCTTCTGGAGAAAACAGGTTCTGAAAATCCCAATTACGTGGTGGCCTGCGTGGGCGGAGGTAGCAATGCAGCGGGGGCTTTCTTCCACTACCTGCACGAGCCATCGGTACGGTTGGTGGCCGCCGAAGCCGCCGGCCTTGGTGTATCGTCGGGGCACTCGGCGGCCACAACGGCACTTGGTAAGCCGGGCGTTCTGCACGGTAGCCGCACCATTCTGATGCAAACAGAAGATGGGCAGGTAACGGAACCCTATTCGATCTCGGCCGGTTTGGACTACCCGGGTATTGGGCCATTGCACGCGCACCTGTTCGATTCGGGTCGGGGCGATTTTTACGCTATTACCGACGACGAGGCCATTGCTGCCGGTTTTCAGCTGAGTAAGCTTGAAGGAATTATTCCGGCCATTGAGACCGCCCACGCTCTGGCTGCTTTGCCTAAAATGGGCCTTCAGACAAGCGATGTTGTTGTGGTCTGCCTATCGGGTCGGGGCGATAAAGATTTAGCGACCTACGCCAAATATTTGTAAACCTCCTCGACCATTATTCTTTTGGAAGCGCAAGCAGTAGCTACACAAGCCGATTCGGCACTACCGACCCAAAACCGTATTACGGCACTTTTCGGCCGTAAACATGAGGGCTTGTTGAACGTTTATTTCACGGCCGGCTTTCCGAATCTGGACGATACCCTGACTGTGCTCGAAGGGCTTGAGCAGGCAGGTGCCGATCTGGTCGAAATTGGTATGCCCTATTCCGATCCGGTGGCCGATGGCGAAACCATTCAGCAAAGCAACTTACAGGCCCTGAACAACGGAATGACGCTGCGGCTTTTGTTCGAGCAACTCGCCAATTGCCGGAGCCGTGTCAGCGTTCCTATTCTGCTGATGGGGTACATCAACCCCGTCCTGCAATTCGGTGTAGAAGAGTTTTGTCGGCAATGTCAGGCGGTGGGCGTCGATGGGGTAATCTTACCGGACTTACCGCTCGATCTTTACCTTGACGAATACGCGCCTATTTTTCGGCAGTACGGCATACTGAATATTTTTCTGATTACGCCCCAAACATCCACCGAGCGGATTCGGCTGATCGACGAGCAGTCGGCCGGTTTTATCTACATGGTATCCTCGGCGAGCATTACGGGGTCGGTGAGTGGTGTAAGCGACGAAATGCTCGCTTACTTCGACCGTATCAATGCGATGAATCTGACGAATCCGCGTCTGATTGGTTTCGGTATCAAAGACAACGAAACGTTTCGGATGGCGAGCCAATATGCCAACGGGGCTATTATCGGTAGCGCGTTTATCCGGCTTTTGCAGGAGAAAGGGACCGATCAAACGCAGATTAAGGCATTTGTAGAGGCTGTAAAAGGAAAGTAAGCAGAGGCTATGATTTCATTGAAAATGCCCGGCTGAGGAAATCGGCCGGGCGTTTTTGCATTCAGATCGGTATGTAAAGCCTTTTTTAGCCTTGTACAGACGATAAAACTGTCCTGTGCTATGAAACTACCTCTGCTGTCGATCGGGGCTCTGCTGTTGCTCGTATTGAGTTTGCCAGCTTTCCGGTCATCATTGGCCCCGCCTGCCAAGCCCAAGAATATCATTTTTATTCTGGCCGATGATCATCGGTACGACTTTATGGGCTTTACAGGAAAAGTAGCCGGCCTGCAAACGCCCAACCTCGACCGACTGGCTCATGAGGGGGCACATGTGCAAAACGCGTTTGTATCAACGGCCCTGTGTTCGCCCAGCCGGGCGAGTATCCTGAGCGGGCAGTATGCGCATACTCATCGGGTAATCGACAATTTTGCGCCCATGCCTGCCGACCTGAAGTTTTTCCCGCAGTATTTGCAGAAGGCAGGTTACAAAACGGCATTTCTGGGCAAGTGGCACATGGGTAATACCGACGATGCGCCCCAACCGGGTTTCGATTATTGGTTAAGCTTCAAAGGGCAGGGCGATTACTACAACCCCCGGTTTAACATCAACGGCAAACAGGTGGCTTACACCGATAGCAGCAATACAACGGATCTGCTGACCGACTACGCTATTAAATGGATGAATACGCTGGACAAGAAGAAGCCGTTTTGCCTCTACTTGTCGCACAAAGCCGTTCATGCCATGTTTGAACCCGCCAAGCGGCACCGTGATACGTACGCTAAAATGCCTATCAATTACCCCGAAACTATGTACCTGACGGCAACTGATACCAGCAAGGTATGGGGTGGGGGTGTCAATGCTGGCCGTAACCCCGAAATGGGCGCTGTGAAGGCAAATCTGGCGGGTATTCCGAACTGGGTGAAGCAACAGCGGGGAAGCTGGCATGGTGTCGATTACATGTACCACGGTCAGATGGACTTCAACAACTTTTACCGTCGCTATGCCGAAACCCTGCTTGGGGTCGATGATAGCGTGGGTCGAGTGCTGAAATGGCTGGAAGACAATGGCCTGGACCAGAATACCATGCTGGTGTACATGGGCGACAACGGCTTTAGCTTCGGGGAGCGTGGCCTGATTGACAAGCGACATGCCTATGAAGAATCAATGCGGGTACCGCTGCTGGTTCGTTGCCCGGACCTGGTGAAGCCCCAAACCAAAGTGAAGCAGGTGATTCAGAACATCGACATTGCGCCTACGTTTCTGGCCTATGCGGGTTTGACCAAACCGACGCAAATGCAGGGTAACTCGTTTCTGCCTATTCTTCAGGGCCAATCGACCGACGGGGCGGGACGCCCGTGGCGCGACCGGGCGTTTTATGAGTACTACTGGGAGATCGATTTTCCACAAACCCCGACCATGTACGCCGTACGTACCGACCGGTACAAATACATTTTCAATTACGGGGTATGGGATACCAACGAGCTGTATGATTTACAGAATGATCCCGGTGAGGTGAATAATCTTATCAAAAGCCCGGCCCATCAGGAAATAGCCAAGCAACTCCGGGGTGAGGTATTCGGCTGGCTTCGGAGCACCAACGGGATGAATATTCCGCTCAACCCGGTTCAACAGAAACGCTTCGATCACCGCAACAAAGGGGCGTATTAGTGAATGAATAGTGTAAAGGGTCTCAGTACTGGACATTAGCCGTTAGACCTCCCTACAGAATGGTAGTAAGTCTAACGTCCAGTGTCTGAAGTCCGAACGTCCAGTACTGAAGTAAAGGGCATAATGAGGAGCGGGTTTATTGGCCGATAATCAGTGTATTTATTGTAAGCTCTACACTGTTCATTATCCATTTGGTTTGGCCTTTACAGCTCTGTTACTACCAAACTGGCCTCCGGTTGCTGAATAATCGAAAGACAATTCAGCAACCGGAGGCCAGTTTGGTATTGGAAAAAATCCTTACAGATTCGAGAAGTCGAACCCTTCGAGGAACGCTGTTGTAAACTGACCCGACTTGAATTTCGGATCGTCCATCAGCTTGATATGGAACGGAATCGTGGTTTTGATTCCCTCAATCACAAATTCCTGCAAAGCCCGCTTCATACGCGTAATCACTTCTTCGCGTGATTGCCCCGTTACAATCAACTTGGCAATCATGGAATCATAATTTGGCGGAATGGTATAGCCTGCGTACACGTGGCTATCAATCCGAACACCGTGGCCACCTGGAAGGTGAAGGTTGGTGATTTTACCGGGCGACGGACGGAATCCGTTGGCGGGATCTTCGGCATTGATCCGGCACTCCATCGAGTACAATTTCGGTGTATAGTTACGGCCCGAAATCTCGGTACCGGCCGCTACCTTGATTTGTTCCTTGATGAGGTCGAAATCAGTCACTTCCTCCGTAATGGGGTGCTCCACCTGAATACGGGTGTTCATTTCCATGAAATAGAACTTGCCGTATTTGTCAACCAGAAACTCAACCGTACCAGCACCTTCGTAGCCAATGGCTTGCGCGCCTTTGATAGCCGCCTGACCCATTTCTTCGCGCAGTTCGGCCGAAACAATCGGAGAGGGCGTTTCCTCAACCAGTTTCTGGTGACGACGCTGAATCGAGCAATCGCGCTCCGACAAGTGGCATACTTTACCGTACTGATCGCCCACGATCTGGATTTCAATATGGCGGGGTTCCTCCACAAACTTCTCCAGGTAAAGGCCATCGTTGCCGAAAGCGGCACCGGCTTCAGTACGGGCGTCGTTCCAGGCTTTTTCGAAGTCGGCTTCTGTCTTGATAATCCGCATACCCCGACCGCCACCACCGGCCGTTGCCTTGATGATTACGGGGTAGCCAATTTCTTCGGCCAGTTTCTTACCTTCCTCAATAGATTCGAGCAGGCCCTCAGAGCCCGGAATAACTGGTACACCAGCCGCTTTCATGGTCGCCTTCGCCGTAGCTTTGTCGCCCATTCCGTTGATCTGTTCGGCCGTAGCACCAATAAACTTGATGCCGTAATCGGCGCAGATCTGAGAAAATTCGGCGTTTTCGGATAAGAAACCGTAGCCGGGATGGATAGCGTCGGCGTTGGTAATTTCGGCCGCCGAGATAATATTGGGAATATTCAGGTACGACTGCTTACTCACCGGCGGACCAATACACACAGCCTCGTCGGCGAAGCGCACGTGCAGGCTATCACGGTCGGCTGTTGAGTAAACTGCCACCGTTTTGATGCCCATTTCGCGGCAAGTCCGGATGATACGCAGCGCGATTTCTCCCCGGTTAGCGATCAGGATTTTCTTGAACATAATGAGTGATTGAGCGAATGAGTGAATGAGTGAATTGTGCGGACGCTGTGGCATTCGCTCATTCGCTCATTCACTCATTCTCCAATTAGATCGGTTCTACAAGGAATAGAGGCTGGTCGTACTCGACGGGGGTAGCGTTTTCAACCAGTACCTTCACGATACGGCCTGAGACTTCTGACTCGATCTCGTTGAAGAGCTTCATGGCCTCGATGATACATACCACTTTACCCACCTTCACTTCGTCGCCAATCTCGACAAATGCCGGGGTTTCCGGGTTTGAAGAGCGGTAGAACGTGCCAATCATGGGCGACTTAATCGTGATGTAGTTCGACGTGTCGGCTGCTTTGGGCGCGGGCGCAACCGGTGCGGCTGCCGGAGCCTGTGGGGCAGGGGCTGCTACAGGTGCCGCAGGGGCTTGTGGAGCTGGTGCTGGAGCCGCTGGCGTTGCGCTATTGCGCTTTACGCTGATCTTCAGATCGTTGGTCTCTACATTAACTTCGTCGAGGCCCGACTGGGCGATGAAGTCGATCAGTTTTTGAATGTCTCTGGTATCCATAAAGTAGGAGAGAGGAGTCTGGGCCGAAGAGTGGTTAAACCGAAAGCGTTTTGGCTCTGGTGACCGCTCATCAGTACAGGCTTCCTGTTTTATTTCACGCGCTCAACATAATCGTACGTACGGGTATCAACCCGGATCTTCTGACCCTGCTCAATGAAAAGGGGAACCATGATCTTGGCACCCGATTCCACTTCAACCCGCTTTTTGGGGCTGTTGGCCGTATCACCCCGAATACCCGGCTCAGCGTAGGTTACCTCGAGCTCCACAAACGGCGGAAGTTCGCAGGTGAGGGGTGTTTCGTTTTCGACATTGATCAGAATTTCAACTTCCTGGCCTTCTTTCATCAGGTCGGCACCATCAACCAGTTTCTCGTCGAGGTTAATCTGGTCAAACGATTCCTGATCCATGAAGTTGTACCCCGATTCGTCTTTGTAGAGGAACTGGAACTTCCGGCGCTCAACCCGAACCGGATAGATCGTAACGCCTGAGTTAAAGGTATTATCAATTACACGGCCGGTAGTCAGGCTTTTGAGCTTAGTGCGTACAAAAGCGGCTCCTTTACCCGGCTTAACGTGCTGAAATTCCGTAATCTGGAATAAGTCGTTGTTGAAGTTTAAGACTAAACCGTTGCGTATGTCTGCGGTTGTTGCCATCGTTTTAATGAAAAATGATTAACGGATAATGAATAATGGGTTTAGATGTCGACAGGCTTAAAGCCATTGTACACTATACATCATTCATTTTTTTAATATGCCCATTTCACGTAAACCGAACCCCAGGTGAATCCTCCTCCGAATGCGGCCAGAATCAGGTTATCCCCTTTTTTCAGCTGCGACTCGTAATCGAATAGGCAGAGTGGAATAGTAGCTGCGGTTGTGTTACCGTACTTGTAAATATTCATCATGACCCGCTCGGGCCCAACACCCATGCGGTTAGCCGTAGCGTCGATAATCCGCTTGTTGGCCTGATGCGGCACGAGCCAGGCTACCTCTTCGCCCTTCAGCTGATTACGCTCCATGATTTCGGCTGATACATCGGCCATGTTCTTGACGGCAAACTTGAATACCGAAGGGCCGTCCTGGTACGCGTAGTGCCACCGCTTTTCAACGGTTTCGTGCGTGGGTGGGTAACGGCTCCCCCCGGCTTTCTGGAACAGGTGAATCTGACCGCTTCCGTCAGACCGCAGAATGGAGTCCATCACCCCGAACCCCTCTTCGGCGGGTTCGAGCAGTACCGCCCCGGCACCGTCGCCAAAAAGAACACAGGTGGTACGATCAGTGTAATCAACGATAGCTGACATTTTATCGGCACCTACCACGATTACCTTCTTGTACTTACCCGATTCGATAAACTGGGTACCGGTGGTAAGTGCGTACAGAAAGCCCGAGCAAGCCGCCTGAATATCGAAGCTTCCCACGTTCCGAATACCAACCATATCACAAATTAGGTTGGCCGTTGCCGGAAACACATAATCGGGTGTTACCGTTGCGCAAATGAGAAGATCAATTTCTTCGGGTTTGGTATTGGTCTTTTCGAGTAGGCCCTGTACCGCTTTCGCACCCATGTGCGACGAACCCATGCCTTCCCCTTTCAGGATCCGGCGCTCTTTGATACCCGTCCGACTCGTGATCCACTCGTCGTTGGTGTCCACCATCTTCTCCAGTTCCGCGTTGGTAAGCACGTACTCAGGAACATAACCGTGAACGCCCGTAATTGCCGCTTTCATCATTACAGTGAGCAGTTAACAACGAACAGTGTGCAGTAGGCAGTGGCAGCAGGCAGAAAAGCTGGCGCAAAAACACTGCCCACTGCCTACCGCTACTGCCTACTTTTAACTGAGCATTTGCGCAATTTTGTTATATGCGTCTGATTGAACCTGCCGGATAGCAAGCCCGATCATATTTTTTATGGCTAAAGCTGATGAAATTCCGTGGGCGATAATGACGTTGCCGTTGACGCCTACAATGGGGCTTCCGCCTACCGACTCGTAGTTTGTCTTGTCCAGAAATTCGTCGCTGATCCCCCGCTTCTTCGTCAGAGCGTAAATCGACTCACCCAGTTTGAACAGGGCGTTTCCGGTAAAGCCATCGGTGACAATCACATCCGCTTTATCGAAAAACATGTCGTTGCCTTCTATGTTACCAACGAAGTTGATTCGACGGCTTTCTTTCAGCAACTGATAGGCTGCCTGCGCAACCAGTGACCCCTTCTGTTCTTCCGAACCGATATTCATCAGGGCCACCCGTGGGTTTTCAATACCGAATGTCGCCTGGGCATATACTGACCCAATCTCGCCAAACTGAGCGAGCATTTCGGGTTTACAATCGGCATTGGCGCCAATGTCGAGCATAACGGCGTGTCCACCACCCAATTGGGGTACAAAACCAGCAATGCAGGGGCGCATGACCCCTTCGATAGCTTTGATGCTGAACAGAGCGCCTACGTGCATGGCACCGGTGTTGCCTGCACTGCAAAAAGCGTCGACTTGTTTTTCCTTCAAAAGCTTAAACCCAACTCCAATGCTGGAATTGGGCTTCTGTGAAAGGGCCTTTGTTGGGTGCTCACCCATTTCGATAACATCCTCGGCGTGGACAATCTCGATGTTCGAAAGGGGCTCGGTTGTGTATTTGGGTAACAGGGTTTCGATAACTCGCTGCTGCCCAATCAAAACAAGCTGTACGTCTTTGGGTAAATTGGTAGCGGCCATTGCTACTCCTTCGACGATAGCCTCCGGAGCAAAATCACCACCCATTATGTCCACTGCAATTTTCATTGACTCAGTTAAGGCGTCGGAGCCGACGCGGCTCGTGATGTAAAGGGAATAATCGCGTAAAAATAGCAGGTACTAGACAATAAAAAAGTATTTCGCGTTCATCTTCCCGGAAGACTGCTGCGAAATACTTTATGTACAGGCACACGTAAATGGCTGATATTAAGCCGCTGAAGCGTAGCCTTCAACAATCATTTTGCCTTTGTAGTACAAGTTGCCCTCGTACACGTGAGCATGGTGGCGCTCATGTACTTCGCCCGTAGTTGCGTCGGTTGAGAGCGTTACGGCAGTGGCCTTGTAATGCGTCCGGCGCTTATCGCGACGGGTAGAAGAGTGGCGTCGTTTGGGGTGTGCCATGGTTTCAGTTTACAGTTTATAGTGTTTGGTTCTCAGTTGGTTAATACGGTCCTACTCACAAAAACTGCAATTGGGAAACCGCACGCTGAAAACATTTAAATCAATTGTCATTCAATTTCCGAAGAGCTGCCCATCTTGGGTCAACAGGTGGCTCGTCCGTTGGTTCTTCGTCTGAATCTGAGCGGTAAATCAGTTTTCCCTCCGACTCAGTATCCTCGTCCTGCTCGTCTTCCTCCCGGAAGCGCGGGTGCAGTTTCTTCATGGGCAGCGAGGTAGCAAGGAACTCAAAAATATACCTTGCCACGTTAACGCTGTGTGTGTTGCGCTCGATCAGTTCGATTTCGTCGGTCAGTTCTTCATTATGATCGGAGAACTTCAGCAACATAAGCCGTTCGATCTGAATAGGCTCGTCGTACAAATCGAGGCTCCGGTCGCAAGTTTGCTCCACAGTGCCGCTGATTTGAAAATCGAGCCGGATCATGGTTTCAGACTTGTCCAGAATCAAATGGGTCTGGATATTGCCTTTTTCAATCAAGTCCTGCTCGAGCGCAGCAAAAAACGCATCGCCCGACTCAAAGTCGTATTCGTAGCGCTTGTTTTCCAGCCCGAAGACCGGAATCTCGTATTGCCTTAGCTCGTTCACGTTATCAAACCCCTCAAAAATAGGAGCGCAAAATTACAAAATATTTTTAATAGGTACACGGATTGAACGGATAAAACTGATTTTCACGGATTAAAACCTAAAGAAATCTGTGTGAGTCCATTAGATCCGTCCACTCCGTTGGCCCGCTCACGCGGTTTCCGACCTAATCCTGCATCAGTAGGTACGACTTGATAAACTCGTCGAGGTCGCCGTCGAGAACGGACTCGGTATTTGAGGTTTGATAACCGGTTCGGTGATCTTTCACGCGTCGGTCGTCGAGTACATACGACCGGATCTGCGAGCCCCACTCGATTTTTTTCTTACCAGCTTCTACTTCAGCCCGGGCCGCGTTGCGCTTCTGTACCTCAATCTCATACAGCTTTGACTTCAGGAGTCGAATAGCTACTTCCTTGTTTTGTAGCTGACTACGCTCCTGCTGGCATTCGATGATAATGCCCGAGGGTTTGTGTCGTAACCGAACGGCCGTTTCAACCTTGTTTACGTTCTGCCCACCGGCCCCGCCCGACCGGAAGGTGTCCCAGTCGATATCGGCCAGGTTTACGTCGATTTGGATTGAATCGTCGACGAGTGGATAGGCAAAGACCGAGGCAAAGGAGGTGTGCCGACGGGCGTTTGAATCGAACGGGGATACCCGAACCAGCCGATGTACGCCGTTTTCGGATTTCAGGTAGCCGTAAGCCAGAGCACCGTCAATTTCGAGCGTGGCCGATTTGATACCCGCCGTATCGCCCTCCTGGTAATCGACTTGTTTTACACTGTAGCCGTGTTTTTCGGCCCAGCGCATATACATTCGGTAAAGCATATCGGCCCAGTCCTGACTTTCGGTACCGCCCGCCCCTGAGTTGATTTCGAGTACTGCGCTGAGTTGGTCTTCCTCATTACTCAGCATTTTCTTCAGTTCGAGTTCTTCGAGCGTAACCGTTACTTTCTGCGCTTCGGTGTCTACTTCTTCTTCGGTAACGTCGCCGGCTTCGTAAAACTCAAATAAGGTTTCGAGGTCTTCCAATTGGCCATTGAGCGAGTCGTAACCGCCTACCCAGCCTTTCAGGGCTCGTACCTGTTTCATAACGGTTTCGGCCCGGTCGGCATCACCCCAGAACTCAGGCTGAAATGTTTGTTGTTCGAGATCGCTTAGTTGTTCTTTTTTGGCATCGTAGTCAAAGATACCCCCTCAGGGCCTCTACTCTGGCCCTCAAGTCTTTCAACTGATCAGTTGTCATGAACTTGTCGTATGCGTTTAAATTATGGATTGCAGACACTCCCGTACATACGGATGAGCGTCTGAATGACAAAGATACGACAATCGGATGGGCTGTTTGGTTCGAGTTATAACTCGACAAAGCCGGTACTTCCGCCCGAACGGACCAGAATCCCAACCGGCATACCGGCGGTTTCGGCCGGTAGAATGGCGCTGAAGCCGGTGTCTTTTTCATTGACGGAGTCGGCGAGGTCGAGCCGCTGATGGAACAGGGTGCTATAAAACTGCCAGCCGTTAGGAGTTCTGACTCCGAGGTATGTGTCGTTGAAATTGGCTTTGCGGCCCCGGATTTTGGCCCAGCCGCTAATAAGCCGGTACGCACCTATTGGCTGTTGCAAATCAATACGGTAATCGATGGCGGGGGAGCCAAGTGGCGGTATAGATACAGCCACTGGTGTTGAGGCCAGGTGCACAATAGTCAGTTCTGCGGGTGAAAACAGTTGGTTGGTTCTTAGTTGGCTCAATGCCTGAGCCGGTTGTAATGTCGGTGCGCAACCCCGAATGATCCCCACCTGTTGCCACAAAAACTGGTCGGTCTGTTTCAACTCCCGAAACCGGACAATTTTGCCCGCATATGTATAGTTTGATACCCCCCAGATAGCCACCGAGCCTGCCAGAACAAGGCTTGTTAAGGCCGTTTGCCAGCGGAACCGGGCAAGCCGGGCCACATCGGCCAACGTGAGCCAGGTAGTTGCCAGCATCAGGGCCGTAATGTTGCGGTAGCGCGACGCGTACATGAGTTCGGTTCCTTTTTCGATGCGGTTTACGGCCAGCATCAGCCCGGTCAGGTGCAGGAAAATAAGGAACCAGAACAGGGTAGGGTTGTGCCGGTCGTAGCGGGTCAGTATCAAATAACCCGTCCAGACAATGGTGAAACCACCCACTACCTGACTCACCCACGCCACCGATGGGTGATAAAACATGGCCCCCAAAAATGCTGTGTCGAGTGCCAGCAGATGCCCGATTTTTTCTGGACTCAGCAAACTGCTCAGCGCTGGGCCAGAAGGGTTGTTGTACCCTCGGAAGTAAAGGTAGAGTGCAATTAGGGTGATAGTCCCCAATCCAATAGCTTGTTTAACCCGATCGACCGGTTGCGCTGAGTTGGTCACGCACATCAATAGGATTAATGGCAACACAACAATCCCGTTGCCGTTGGTGAGCAAGGCTACCAGCCCAATGCCCACGCCCATCCAAAACGAGCGTTGACCAGACTGACTGCCCAGCCAGAGTGCCAGCAACGCCCAGGCCGGTGCCCATAGGTTCGAGACGGCGGCCATGGCCCAAAAAGCGTTGTTCCACGATTGAAACTGGAAAATCAGAAACAAGGCGGGCAAAAACGCCCAACGACTGATTGACGACGAGGCCCGGTACAGCAGCCAGGCGGTAAGCAAGAGGGCTGCGTTGCCTACCCATTGCAAAAAGGTAAAGTTGATGGTATCCGTAACACCTACGTTCAGCAAAGCTAGGGCTTTTACCCAGACAACCCGGTGGAAGTTGTTTTGCTCCAGCAGGCCATCGAGCCGGGCCGCCCAGGAAGCCCCCGGCCATCGATTCAGAAACTCGACCAGCACCGGGTAGTCGTCCATATACGGCATGTTCCAGGCGTAACGGACAAGAGTAACCGCGTAGTAAAGGATTGGCAGCAGGGCAACTCCCCCAAAAAGCCATTCGGGTGCGCGGTTTGGCGTCAGCTTCATACCGTACTGATTATACCTTGCCGTTCACAAACGCCAGTACTTCCCGGATAACATACGCCTGCTCCTCGTCGGTTAGGGTCGGAAACATCGGAATGCTCAGGCCGTGGGCATAATAGTCTTCAGCGAGCGGAAAATCACCCAGCTTCCAGCCAAACTGCCGGTAGTACGGCATCCGGTGAACCGGAATGTAATGCACCTGAGCAAATATGTTCTTCGTGCGGAGGTAATCGTACAGACCTTTTCGGTCGGGAACCTGAATCACGTAAAGGTGATACGCATGACCCACACGGTCGGGAGGTACAATGGTACGTACGGCAGTGCCGGTAAAGGCCGCATCGTACCGGGCCGCAATAGCCCGTCGGCGGTCGAGCATAGCGTCGGCCCGTTTGAGTTGGCTTAGTCCCAAAGCCGCCTGCATATCGGTTAGCCGGTAGTTATAGCCCAGCTCCTGCAGTTCCATATACCAGCCGCCCCGTTCGGGTTCGCCGGGTTCGGGTTCGCTGAAATCGCCGGGTTTATTAGTGATGCCGTGCGTGCGGAGCCGAAGCAAATGCCGGTACAGGGCCTCGTTGTTGGTGGTAATCATGCCACCCTCGCCACAGGCAATGTGCTTCACGGGGTGAAAACTAAAAATGGCCAGTTCGGCCAGTGAGCCATCGCCACAGCGGTGATTTTGCCCCTGCTCGTCGGTAAACGAGGCCCCCGGCGCATGGCAACTGTCTTCGAGCAACCACAGCCCAAACTCGTCGGCCAATTCGCGAAACGCGGCCATATCGGCGGGGTATCCGGCAAAATCAACCGGAATAATGCCCGAAAAGGTGCCTTTGGGGTGTTTTTCGAGCAACGCCCGCACGGCTTTGGGGTCCAGCACAAGTGTTTCGGGGTCGATGTCGGCAAAGTGAACTTCGCCCCCGCAGTACCGAATGCAGTTGGCCGAGGCCGAGAACGTAATCGGCGTTGTGATAACTTTAGATGTTTCGTTAACCCCCAGCGCCAGCGCACACAGGTGCAAGGCGGCCGTTCCGTTGGCAACCGCTACGGCATATTGACTCCCGATGTACTGGGCAAAAGCCTCTTCAAACTGCCCGATGGTAGGTCCCTGTGTGAGGGCGGGCGAGGTAAGGGCTTTGGCAACAGCCGCCATATCCTCATCGGTAATGTGCTGGCGGCCGTACGGAATTGGATTCATAGATGGATACTGATTAATGTGAAACGAATAATGGGTGAATTACTAACTCTCCTGAACATTATTCTTTCTACATTACACGGCAAAGCTCGCGTCGACATGGGTCCGAATCTGTTCCCGCAGTTGTTCGACGGTGAGCCACTCGGTGTTGGTTCCTGAGTTGTATTTGAAGCCCATTTCGACCCGTTTGCCGTTGAACGCCTTCAGATAATCGTCGACTTCCCAGGTGGGTGTCGAGGGCGTAATTACGTAGTACCGGTCGGTCTCCACAGTATTGAGCGAATCGGTTTCGGTAATCATTTCCTCGTGGAGTTTTTCGCCGGGGCGTACGCCCACCAACTTTTGCTCACAGTGGGGGCCAATGGCCTCGGCTACATCGGTAATCCGGTACGACGGAATTTTGGGCACGAAAATTTCGCCACCCCAGGCGTGTTCGAGGGCATGAAATACCATCTCGACCCCTTCTTCGAGCGAAATATTGAACCGGGTCATGTCGGGGTGAGTGATGGGCAGAACGCCTTCTTTCCGGCGTTCCAGAAAAAACGGCACTACCGAACCGCGCGAGCCAATCACGTTACCGTACCGAACCACCGAAAACCGCAGGTCGCGGCTACCTTTCATATTGTTGGCGGCTACAAACAGCTTGTCGGAACAAAGCTTGGTAGCACCGTAGAGGTTAATCGGGGCCGCGGCCTTATCGGTCGAGAGGGCTACCACCCGCTTCACACCGTTGTCGAGCGCGGCATTGATTACGTTTTCGGCCCCAAACACGTTTGTTTTGATGCACTCCATCGGGTTGTACTCGGCGGCCGGTACTTGCTTGAGTGCAGCCGCGTGCACAATGATGTCGATGTTCTCACAGGCACGCTTGAGTCGCTCCCCGTCGCGAACGTCACCGATAAAAAACCGGATCGACTTGTACATCGAGTGGGGGTAAAGCTGACTCATCTCAAACTGTTTGAGTTCGTCGCGGGAGTAAATCACCACCCGTTTTACCTGCGGGTAGCGGGCGTACACCATCTCCACGAACTTTTTGCCAAAAGAGCCGGTCCCGCCGGTGATCAGAATGGACTTTCCGTTTAAATCAAGCATGAAAAAAAGTTTTCAGTTTTCAGTTTATGGTTTTCAGTTGCGCAAAGCGGTTGTCGGGACAGGACCACTGTAAACTGAGAACCGTAAACTGAAAACTAGTTTTGGAGTTTTACCCGCTCCAGCGAGTCGATGTAGCTTTTGGTACTGGCGTTAAAAATACGAACCCCAACCGAATCGGCGTACTCCCGCAATACTTCGTAGCCCCGAAAGGCCTTGTGCAACGACAGAAACTGCGCGGCCATCGAATCGGTTCGGGTGCGGTGCTTATCCGAATAAATTGGCTCGTAGGCTACGTCTTTGGCCTGTTCGTAGAAATGCAGCTGCTGCATGAGCACCTGATTACTTTCGTCGATTCGGATTTGCTCATGCCACGACTGATCGGCCCCAAACAGATAAATAACGTCGAACTTCCGGTTTACGGTCAGAAAAAGAGCTGCTACCACCACCGTTTGCGACTGCATCATGGCCCAACCCGACCGATACAGTTTGTGCCGGAGCCATTGGAACCCGCGTGCAATAGCATGATTGATAAACACCACCTGAATGTTAGGGTTCCCGGCCTGTATGGTCCGTATCACGTACGAGTTGCGGGCAAAGCGGGGTACGTACAACGACATGGGCCAGTCGACTTCCGTCTGAAACGCCTGTAAGGTCTGGCGGATGTCGGGCCGGTCGGTTGAGGTCTCCGTAAAAACGAAATAGTTGGGGTCAACAATAATGTAGTTCTGGGGCCGTAGCTGGGCAAAGTAGGGCGAGTGCGCAAAGTTATTGACACACACCAGCTCGGTTTGTTTCAGGAAATCGAGATGATTTTCGAGCGTATCGCGTAGCGACGGGCCATTTCCTAACACGGAGCAAACGGCCTGCCGGCGGTGGGGGAGGGGCATCGGCATCCGCGACTGAATCAACACGCGGAGTAGCGTCAGTAAAGATTCAATCAGACTATTCAGAAACTGAGCGCCTGATTTATAGACTCGTTCGATCATTCGGATTGATTTTGCTGCCGCAAAATTAGGGGATACGAACGCGGATTAAATCGATGAAACAGTTTAAGGCCGATTTTCTTTTTTCGATCGGGATAAAGAAATCCGTTTAAAGCCGCCCTATTGGTTCGGTTCGCGTTCCTATCACAACGAAATTTCGAATGTAAACCTGGGTGAACACATAGCCCCCATGTTTTCTTTGAACCGGGCCAAACTGGGCTTAAACTGACCGATAGGATCGAGGGCAGGGCCTAAATCGAGCAGGTCGATGCCCGTTTGCTGGCAGTATTCGTACGCGCTTTCGAGTAGCATAACCATTGGGCTGAACGTGGCATAATCGGTGTGACTGACGGGTATGAATGTGTACAGGCTATTGGCCCGGACGCGTACACAAACACAGGTGGCAACAAGTGTTCGTCCTGACCAGACTCCAAAAACCGGGAAGTTCTCGGGAAACCGGCTAAGCAAGTGCGCTAATTGGTCCTCTGATACAGAAAGAGGATACCCTTTGAGCCGACGGTGTTCGGTGATGAACCTGATTAGCTCGTCAATTTGTGGGCTTTCCCATTGTAAGGCCCGAAAGCCCGTTCGCACACATTTACGGAATCGTTGGCGCTCGGAAGCCCGCATCCGGTACTCCAACGGTTGTCCGCACACAGGTATGTGAAAGGTAGCCACTTGCCTGCTACTGCTGAATCCGTGTTGCGTCAGGATGTCAAATAATTCATGGGCTTGGCTGGGGGCGTAACAGGCTGGTGGGTGCGTTAGTCGGAGTTGGTTGGCCCCTGCCTGCTGTGCTTGCTGAAGCAGCTCGGCTACAAATTGGGATAACTCGGCTGGCGTGACCTGAACTGCCCATTCAACCGAGCCAAACGGGGCCGCTACCGGGCTTAGGGCAAGGCCACTTTGTACCCCAAATGCACATCGAATAGCTGTCTGCCTGGTTATCGTATCTACCCAGTTTAGTTGGTAGACAGGTTGTGGTTGCAGGGCTAAAAAGTCGGGCGAGTTGAAAAATAAGCCATCTGAAAATCTGGTGTCTGTTAAAAGGTCTGTAGGCTCAGCCAGTCGGGGTAGGGATGAAGGGTCTGAGCCGATAAGCGTCAGGTGGCTATGGTATTGGCGCATGGGCCGAGAAAACAGAATTGTACGGGTAAGGATAGCAAAAGGCCCCGATATACTCAAATCGGGGCCTTGCGTTAACGAAGAGATATCGACACACTTACTTTTTCAAAATCCGTACCGTTTGCGATCCTGTGGGGGTTAACGCCTTCAGAAAATACATACCAGGTGCTGAGCCTATGTGGAGTAATTGGTGTTCTTTGGCTTTGGCCAGGCCAATCACCTGCCGACTCACTACTCGGCCCGCTGCGTCAGTTACCGACAGTTGCAGTTGGGTGTCACTAGCCCCTGTAATGAGTACTTCAACCTGTTCCCGATCGGTGGGGTTATTTAAAACCGTTATCTGTAAATCACTGTCCGACATTGTACCCGCTCGCCGGGCAGGCGCGGTGGTTCGACAATACGCGCGGGCGTCCCAACTGAACGTAGACGACTGGCTACCCTGCCGGGCAATAAGGGTAAATGGCTGTACATTAGGGCTGTCGTTCTGCACATCCATAGCCACTTCATTATCCATTCGGTCAATACAGTTTGTTGTTTCCGAAACAATGCCGATGGCCAGATACGTAATTGCCGAGCCATTACCACCTGTGGTTTTAAACTGAATATCACCGGTTTGGCAATTGTAGGTAGGGGCTACCATTTGCAGAGATTGGCCCAGTGTTTCGGCCGGGCTGCCACAGGCTGCCGTAGTCGATGTTGGTGGGGGAGTTACGGTTGAACTGCTGGTACAGGTTGCAACGGCATCCCACAAATACGTTACACTAACTCCGCTTTGCGTAGCCGACAATCGAATGGGGGCAACGTTGGGGCGGCCATTCCGAATCTCTTCGGCCAGTTGCGTGTCTACATCATCGACCAAACTGGCTATATTACTTACTCGAGGCCCTGTAATGCCAATAGCACTGAATGAAATGGGTGTACTATCTCCGCCGATAGTATTGAACTGGAATACGCCCGTCAGACAGTTGTAGGTAGGTGCAATGAGTTGCAGAGGTTGCGGACTCGTGGTCGATTGTGGAACCACCGTAATCAAAAAAGATGCACTTACTGAGAGACCGCCCGGGTCGGTAGCTACTACGGTAACCGAATTGACACCTGTTTGCGAAGGGGTTCCGCTAATGCTATTACCTGAGAATATGGTACCAGCCGGAAGCCCCGATGCCGTGAGTGTGAGAGTTTGCCCATCGGGGTCCGTAAATGTATTGTTTGGAATTGTGTAACTAAATATCTGACCTACAACGGCAGTCTGGTCAGGGATACTTGTGGCCGAAGGTGGGCGATTGGCTGCTGGTTGTACAATGAGCGTAGCCGATGCGGGTGGTCCGCTTTGTCCCAGTAAGGTACATACCGCCGTGTACGTAAACATACCGGTAGTGTTTGTAGGCACGGCAATATCTCCAGTGCCTGTACTACCGTTGCTACCCGTCCAGCTCAATACGCCAGCGCAGTTGGTTGCTGTGAACACGACCGATGCATACTGGTTCTGGGTGACGGTTAGCGCACTGACCCCGCCCGGATAACCCTGTCCACTCTGAGTTTGTAGGTCAGGAGCTGCAATAGGAGGAGCCGAAACCTGCCCCGACACCGATACGGTTGTGGAGGCCCCCGTTGTCTGATTGTCGATACTACCGCCGAACGAACCGGCAGCGTCGCCTGTCAGCCGAACAAAGATTGATTGACCTGCTTGCCCGAGTGCGACACTCAGTGGCGTAGGGCTAAAGTTACTCCCGTCGGTGCTGACGGCGTAGCCGGTGGGGGGCGTAATGACAACTGGTGTACTGAGGTTACAACCTGTTAACGTATATACCTGTACGTTAGAAGGTGTGCCCTGTGAAGTGCTAAAGCTGGTGAGTATAGTTGGACTGGCCGATAGAGCCACGGCATTGGTACTGGTTGTGTTACCCGATACGTTATAACTGGCTGTTCCTCCGCCGTGTGTGAAGCGCACAAACCCCGACGAACTCCCTGGTACCTGCCCCGATAAGCGTACTTCTACGGTTATACTGGTTGTAGAAGCTGGTATGCTTCCCGTTGGGCCATAGGTGCCGGAGCCTACCCGAACCTCAAACCCTGTCGGCACAGTGATAGCTACGTCGGCGGGCTGGTTTGTCATGGATACCCGGAAAGTCAGCGGAGCTGACGGATTGCAGGTGCTGGCCGTAAACGAATTAGAACCGGAAAGACTGTAGCTAAACGACTGACCCCAAGTTTGTGCCGTTATTGATAAAGTAAATAGAGCCCATAGGCATACATGGTGTAGAATTAAATTTTTCATATATTAAATGGCATGATTTGGTGTCGAAAGTATGTGTGTAGCCAATCACGTTGACTATTTTTTTGCCGGATTTATTAAGCGCATTAAAATTTGGGGTTTATTATCAACCATTTCGAGTTAGTTTGGCTATGATTCGTGTTAAAAAGTGCCAATTACCTCAGGCATGATTCTCTGATTTGTTCAATTTTGATTAAACGGTATTGACCACCAAGTTAGTTTTTAGGCTAAATAATTAAATTGCTGATAATCAAACGTTTGTATTTGGCTTGTGAGTTGTATATACATTGTGCCTATATTTATAGAATAGTTTATTTTGTAATGTAAAATTGTATTTTATTAGTTTGAATAGAACTATAATAATAATATATAAACGTTTTTTCAATTTATTAAACGGTAGTTGACTTCTTGTAAAACCTCCCTCTACATTTGTGTTGTCTCTCAGCTATACGAGGCAGTTAACATGTGACTATAACCATTTTAGACACAGTGCACACCATGAACGTTAAATCTACCAAAAACCGGTTTTCATTTTCTTCTACAGTCAGGGTTGCTACATACCCGCACTCGTCAGATAGCGTTTCGGCGAGTACGCTCCTACTTGATACTTTCTTCTAAACCAGCATTTTGTACGTATTGCCAGATTCGTACGGCTGTATTCGCGAGAGAAAAACTATTTGCTCTGTCGAACCAATCAAGATATTATGAAGAAAGTATATCTATCCCTGTTTTTGGGTCTGTTTGCCGCTGGGCTCAAAGCTCAGACTATATCGGCCACACTCGAACAGAGTGGATCGGCTAACGGTACGGTGATTAATCAGCAAGGTGCTGATCATCAGGCTGATTGGCGGCAGGTAGGTACGCAAAACAACTCGGTTGTGAACCAACTTTCGGGGGGCAGCGCCACTCCTCACCGGGCTACGCTACGCCTAAGGGGTGCCAATAGTGCAAATAATACCATTGAGGTAAACCAACTTGGCTCTGGCAATACGGCTGATTTGGAACTACGCGGGTCTGACAATCAGCTCGATGTGGTACAGCGGAAAACCGGAAATCAGGCAACTGTCGACATGGATGTGCAGGGCAGAACAAGCCGGAACCAACTAACCATTCGGCAAACGGGCAGCCTCAATACGTTGGGCGTATCGGTAAGTGCAGGAGATGGCAACCGGTTGATTATTAGCCAGTCTGGAGATGGTAACACGATTTCGTCGGCTGCCGTGCTCGGTAACCGAAACCGGCTTGACTTGAACCAGGGCGGTAATCAAAATAGCATTACAACGACTCAATCCGGTGATGATCTGCGGATTGAAGTACTGCAAACTGGTAACCAAAATGGAGCTAATATTAGCCAAACTGGCAACCAGTCGGAGGCTTTCATCGCGCAGCCGGGCCATACGAACCAAGCCATCGTTCGCCAAACAAACAATCGGCAACAGGCAACCATAAACCAGACCGGCAATGGAGCCAGTGTGCAACTCGATCAGACCGGAGGGAACAACAACCAATACACCAGTACACAGGCAAGCGTAGATAATCGGCTCGATCTGGATCAGAACGGTTCTGGTAACGGATTGATGATTAGTCAGCTGGGAGCGTCTGGGCGCGTGTTGGGTGCAGGTCAGGTAGGTTCAAATAACCACCTGTCGATTGAGGTTTCGGCCAATGCAGTGACCGTACAGGTAAACCAAACAGGGGGTGGTAACACCGGAACATTCCGACAACGATGAAAACGATCTTGCAATTACTGGGCTCAGTTAGTGCTGTTTTGCTGGCTTCCACGGCCTTTGGTCAGGTTCGTGCTGAGCGGGTACCTCCCGAACCCGACCTTAATACGCCGGTAGGTGGCCTTCATGTGGGCTCAACGGTGGTGATTCGGCAATCGGGAAGTGGCAACCGGGCGGTGGTGCGGCAATCAGCGCGGGGCGTCGGCACGGAGGTGGTGGAAGCTCGTGGAAATACCAACTCTGTAGAGGTGCGTCACGATGGCCGCTCAACTGTAGTGATTGAGCAACAGGAGCGGCCGGCCTCCAAACGACCTGGGCCGCCCCCCCGAAAGCAGGAACAGTAACCAACCCAATTGATATAGGTATGCTTTGTAGCGGAGTGGGCCACCAGGTACTGCTCTTCCTCTTTTGAACGATTTGCTCTACGATCCGCCTAATCGGCTTTTGTGCATCCGACTTTATCCAGTTCATATTCCGTTTAAAAACAGTCAGAACCAATGAAAAAAGTAATTCTTACCGGCGCAGCCCTGATGGCGTTCGCAGCCGCTTCGTTCGCGCAGAACAATTCAACTGTTAATCAGGCAGGCAATGGGCAAACAGCTGAGGCTACACAATATGGTAATCAACAAACATCTACTATTCAGCAGGTTGGTGCTTCGGGGCTGAATTTTGGTAACTATGCTTCAACGAATCAGGGTACGCAGGCTACTCCCGCAACAGGCTCTAATACGGCAGCCATCAATCAAAATGGATCGGGGACTAATGTATCGCAGGGTAACCGGGCTGCCAGTACGCAATTAGGCGGTGACCTCACCAGCACAATCAATCAAAACGCCGGCGCAAACGGGTCGAGTGGCGGAGAAACCACTAATAAGGCAACCTTAACGGCTAAGGCAGGGGATGGAAACTTTGCTGGTACCTTCCAACAAGGAACCTTGGGAAATGCTACCATCAACCAAAATAATGGTAGCCAGAAAAACGATGGTGAAATCTACCAGAATAACGCTGGAACAACAGCGAACAACGCTACCATTAATCAATCAATCAATTCGTCGGGAAATACGGCCGACGTATATCAGGGCTTTACGGCACCCGGTACTGCCGGTGCAGCTGTAAAAGGTAATACAGCCACTGTTAGTCAAGGGAAATTGGGGGTAAGCGTTGCCGGTGGGGCATCAACAAATAATACGGCCACTGTCACTCAAGGTGCTGATGGCAACACAGCCCGTATTGATCAGGGAACAGATGCTAACCCAGATGGAGACGCAGCTAATAGTCAGGCAGGAACAGCTACTGGCAATCAGGCAACGGTTAATCAAACCGCAGCGGGTAATACGGCTACTGTTATTCAGGGCGCTGAGTACGGTATAGCTACGGATAACAAAGCAACTATTAACCAGTCGAATACGGGTAACACAGCCAGTGTTTATCAGGGAAATCTCTTCAATAGCAGTGCTACGAGTAGTGAGGCTACTGTAAATCAGAGCGGCTCTAACAGTTCTGCTTTAATTGGCCAAGGCTATATTGGAATTTCTTCTGGTGACCAGGCAACTATCAATCAAACCGCAAGTGGTAGTACTGCCCGTGCATATCAAGGCTACGGAAGTAATTCTGAATCATCAGGAAACGAAATTTCCATCACACAAGGTGGGAGTAGCAACTTCGCTCAGGTTGCACAGAGCGTTGGTTCTGCGGCTGGCGACGGAAAAGCAACCGGTAGTGGTAATAACGGAACTATTACTCAGGATTCGGATGTAGCAGGTTCTTCTGCCCGTATTGATCAGGGTTGGGGCGGCTCAACGGGGACTCCCTCATCAGCAAATAATAATGATGCCACTATTTCTCAGGAAGGCGGTTCAGGCCATAATGCTCGTATTAGTCAGGGGCGTCCCGATGCTCGAGATGCGCAGAACGGTACAGTCGCTCTTGAATTTGGGGTAACGCTTGGCTCTGATGCAACTGATGGTGATGCTACCATTACCCAGGTTTCTGGTACAAGCCATGATGCCAACATCTACCAGTCTGGTGTAAACAATAGTGCATCGGTAACCCAAACAGATGGTGCTGATAAGCAGGCTCTGATTGTGCAGACGGGTGGGGGTACCAATGCGGATGCAGACATTTTGCAAGGTGGAGCCGGAACGGGTAATAATGCCAAAATTTATCAGGTAGGTGGAAACTTGAACAATGCCGATATTAATCAGATTTCGGGTTCAAATAGTATCGCTGTTATTCGGCAGGGAGATGGAAGTATTGTGTCAAGTAATAATACGGCCCTGATGACTCAGGATGGCAGTACGAACGAGGCTCGGTTGTTACAAACGGGTAACAACCAGGTCGCCACTGCTACCCAAACCGGAGACAATAACATTCTCCGTGGTTTGACGGGGGCGGGCTCGTTTGCTACACAGGCTGGCGACGGGAACGCCCTGACTGTATCGCAAACCAGCACTGGGATCGGAAATATTGCCAATGTTGGGCAAAATGGCGTAGGCAATACCGCTACCATCACTCAGAACAACTAACTCCGGTTAGCGCAAATCCGTACACGGTAGCCCTCTCTGACCCCAGCCGGGGCGGGGAGGGCACCGTGATAGTCATTTCATCTTAATAACTCCACGATGAAAAAGATCATCCTCACCGGGGCCGCACTGATGGCCTTCGCGGCAGTCAGCTACGCCCAGAGTAACTCGGCTACGCTCAACCAGAACGGCAGTAGCCAAACCGCTGAGCAAACCCAAACGGGTACGTATCAAAACTCCAGTGTTCAGCAGGACAAACAGTCGTCGACAAACGTTGGCAACTTTGCCGGAACCACCCAAAATACCAGCGGGCAGGGAGGCTCGGCACCAACCAACGCGTTTATCAACCAACTCAACGGTTCTAATCAAAACTGGGCCGACGTTAACCAGTCGGGTGGGCGCGGAAGTACGGCTACCATTAACCAGAAGGATAAAAGTGGAGGTAGTGGTAGTGGTTCGCCTACGGTCGGAGCAACGGACCAGGCTGCCGTTGAGGCTGCCGGAGGCAACTACGCCGACGTGGATCAGGTTGGGGCAACGCATACGGCTACAGTTAACCAGAACGGCACCAACACCAACGCCAGTACGGGTAATCTGGCCGATGTGAACCAGAATGGGGCTAACCAGACGGCTACGGTCGATCAGAACGCGGGAGCCAATGGCGCAAGCTCCAATAACAATGCGGTGGTTACGCAGAACGGGGCTTTTAATGTAGCTGTCACAAATCAGAACAACCGCAGCGCAGGCAACACGGCAACCGTAACACAGTTTGGAAGCGGAGCCACATCAGCGGCCGATCAGCTGAATACGGTGATTACCCGGCAAAACGGTAACAGTTCTGTACAGTCGACGGGTAACCAGATTACGGTAACTCAGGGCACGGCTGGTACGCCCATACGTAATACGCAGGCATTGGCTACGCAATTAGGAGCGAGCAATGAAATCACTATTACGCAAATAGGTGGCAATAATAACCGCATTGTAAATAACGGTACACCGGGTTTAGCAGTAAACCCGTATGAAGACAATGCGGAATCAATGGGTGTAATTCAGGTTGGGACTGGTAACCGGACTACGGTAAACCAGAATGGCGCAAGTAACAACGCCAACGAGATTGAAGCATTCGGAAACGCAAATACCACTGCCGTAGATCAACTTGGTAATAATAATGAGGCCACGGTACGGATGACTCCCATTCGTGGAACCGGTAACGATAATAACAACATCCAGATCCGGCAAACGGGTAATAACAACAACGCCAGATTTATACTACGGGCCGCAAATACAGCTACCGAAGCTAATCCTAATTTCTCCATTACACAGACAGGTAATGAGCATTGGGCGCGAGTGCAGGTCTACGGAGATGCCGCTTCGCAGAGCGGTGCGGTTGGGAAAGACAATGAAGTTATTGTTAGTCAGAGCGGTACAAATACAAACGCTGCTACTCGGAATCTGGTGAATGCTGCCATTGATGGTGATAATAATAGGGTACAAGTTACCCAAAACTCGGGTACGGCTCTTCCCGGGAACTCCATTGGTGTTACGGGAGAAAGTAGTGGTGGTGATATTAGTAATGCGGGCCGGGGGCTGTACCTGAGCGGTGATTTTAGTGATGTTGAGCTTTCGCAGACGGGCAATGGTAACCAGATTAACATGGCCGTGCAAAGTACAGCCATGGCTCAATCAGAAGGGAATACGGTAGATATCATGCAAACGGGTAACAATAACCGGGTTGGCACAGGTGGCGGTGGTGGTACTACGGTTGACAATGCCTCGGCTCGGGGTTTGTACATCACCGGTACTTCGAACCAGGTTACCATTAATCAGGATGGTGGGGATGAGGTAAAGGCTAAACAAAACGGCAATGATAAGCTGACGGTGAAGCAACAGAATGGAGCTTCAACTGCGGCCCAAAGCAACCGGGTGCTGATGGATCAGCAGGCGGGTTTCAACGAGGCCGACATTACTCAAAACGGGTCAGGCAACTTTGTGTATGGGCTGGGAGGGGCAAACACGTTCGGTACGCAGCAAGGGGGAGCCTTGGCGGACCCGAATAAGCTCAACATTACGCAATCGAATGGTGGAGCCACGGGCAATAACGCTTTCGTTGGTCAGAATGGTGCGGGGAATATGATCAATATTACCCAGAGTAAGTAAGTGCATGATGTTTGTCTTCTGATAATCAGTTATTTGTTTTTTGCTGCTCGTTATGCATTTGCTTCGGCCTAAGTACTTGATAGTAAAAATGAGAGGATGAGTCGGAGTCCAGCAGACTGCCTTTGTAGTCTGCTGGCTTCTCTAGTCCGAACCACCCATTTTATACGTTGAACAACCATGAAAATGTACTTTGCATTGGGCGCTCTGCTCCTGACCGGCGTAGCCCACGCCCAAACGTCGGAAGCGTATTGGCGCTCCGACATTGTGCCCACGCCTACTATACAGCAGGCCGTTGTCACAGCCCTCACACCAGCTGGTGCCCCCGGTACAGGCAGCACCGCTACAGCCGCAATCATCAACCAGACGGGCCAGAACAACCGGTTCAGCTTCGAGGGGGCTGCAGGCAACACCGGTAATCAGATCACGTTTACCCAGATGGGCCAGAACAACCAGCTTGACTTTTCGCTTACGGGAAGCAACAATACCTATCTGCTCGAGCAGCTGGGCAACCGTAATGTGCTTGATCTGAAAAATATGCAGACCAACGGTGTTCGGTTAGAAATTGAGCAAATCGGTGATGGCAACGGACTGCAAACCAACGGGTATCCGCTCAGTAACCCGGCTATTCCGCTCCGAATTACGCAGACGGGCGGTATGCGCCTGATCATCAACTAACATCCCGTATGCACCGTTTTTGGGTATTTTTCCTGACGCTAATGATGGCGTTGGCCGGCCACGCTATGGCCCAGCAGGACCCCGATGTGCCCGGCATGGCCGATCTGAACGATGTGCTTCGCGAGGACGCCAACCTGGAAGGGGGCAGCACTACCACCTTGCTGCTTGACAACACCCGTAGCAAAGTGGGCCGCGACTTCTACGAGTTTTTCTTCCGCGCTTTCAACGAAGCCCCCCAAACGGAAGCCCCTCTACCGGCCCAGGCTCCGCTGGCTAACCCTGCCGATTCGAGCAAGGTAGCCGTACAGAAGCCCCTCGAATTTGAGCTTGATCTGTTTTTGATTGCTATCGATGAATTACCCGCCAACTCGGGCACGGGGAGCATCATCTCCGTATCCATCAACGATGAGCTTGTCTTTCAGCAGTTCATTCAGAACCGGCTCGATACCATCGAGGAGTTTGCCGTCGCCACCGCCCAGGGCGTACGCCAGTACGTCGCCACCTACAATGAAACCCAGCAGCAGCTCGGCAACGAAGACCAGAAAGGCTCCGGGGTGTACTGAACAGAATGCATAAACCGATTGAACATAAACGTGGTATGAACAAACACAACTCACTTTTGGGGCTGGCGTTGTTGGGGCTGATGGCCCTGGCACCCGCGGCCCGCTCACAGGCCTTGATTTACCGGCCGGTAAACCCCTCCTTTGGGGGCAACACCTTCAATTATCAGTGGATGCTCAGTTCGGCTCAGGCTCAGGACCGGCTTAAAGACCCGGCCGCGGGCCGAACCAGCCGCGCTACCAACACGCGTACCTCATCGCTCGAGGACTTCTCCGAGAGCCTGCAGCGCCAACTCCTCAGCCGGATCACCCGTGACCTGATCGACAATCAGTTTGGCGAAGAAGACCTCAAAGAAGGGGTGTTTCAGTTTGGTGATTTTCAGGTGGAAATCCGCAATGCCTCCGATGGAGTCCTCATCCGGATTGTCGACGGCAAAGGGGGCGAAACCACCGTGACGGTCCCTTACTTCTGATAAGCCCTGGCCTGGTTTGGCGGATTCAACGCACGTAACTGCCGGGCCCTAATCATCACAACCATGACTCTGTTTTCATCCTATCACTTGCTCCGGGCTGGGGCAATGGGGGCCCTTTTGTACCTGCTGCAAGGGTGCTCAGCCTATTTTCACCAGCCCACCGGCACCCGAAAAGCACGCCTGGGGGAAGATACCCCCCTCACCGGCGACCTCCGCAGCCTGCCCCCGCCCCGCGAGAAAATTGTGGCGGCTGTCTACAAATTCCGCGACCAGACCGGCCAGTACAAACAGTCGGAAGTGGGAACCAGCTTCTCCACCGCTATTTCGCAGGGCACCACCAATATTCTGCTCAAGGCCCTCGAAGAAAGCAACTGGTTCACCACCATCGAACGCGAAAACGTGGCCAACCTGCTCAACGAGCGCAAGATTGTGCGGTCGAGTGTGGCCCAGTACAAAGAAGGCGAAAACCTGCCTCCCCTGCTGTTTGCGGGTATTATTCTCGAAGGCGGTATTGTGAGTTACGATGCCAACATTATCACGGGCGGGGCGGGCCTGCGGTACTTTTCGGCAGGAGGGTCTACCCAGTACCGGCAAGACCGGGTGACGGTGTACCTGCGGGCCGTGGCCACCCGCTCGGGGAAGATTCTCAAAACGGTGTACACCTCCAAAACCATCCTGTCGCAGTCGGTCGATGCGGGCCTGTTCCGTTACGTACAGTTTAAGCGGTTGTTGGAGGCCGAAACCGGCTTTACCACCAACGAGCCGGCCCAGATGGCCGTAACCGAGGCTATTGAAAAAGCTGTGCAGGCGCTGATTCTGGAAGGAATCCGTGATAACCTCTGGACGCCCGCCGACAAGGCCGCCGGTCAGATGAAGACACTCGTGGAGGCTTACGAGCGCGAAAAAGCCGACATGAGCCAGGTGGATGTGTACGGTATGAAACATGCCGCTATGGATGCCCCCTTCATAACCTTGCAGCCGCAACTGTCGGGTTGGCGTCTCTACGGCGACTACAACCGGCGGACCACCCAGCTCGGGTATGGTGTGGCACTTGATTTTCATCTGACCCCCAGGCTGGGCTTGCAGATGAATGCGTCGACGGGCCGGTTCGTGCATACCGAACAGTTCGACCGCCGGGTCAGTACCGTCGAGCTGAACCTGCTGTTTCGGCCCCTGCCCTATCAGAAAGTCTCGCCAGTTCTGTCTGTTGGTGGTGGGGTAATTGCCCGACAACCCGGCCAGACTCCTTTTAGGTTGGCTGGGCAGCAATACGCTAAAATGAACGCGGGGGTTGGGGTGCAGTTTACCCCCAGCCGAACCATCGGCTTCCGGACCATGCTCGAATACCACCAGCCCCTCACCGATGGGCTCGAGGGGCAGACGGTGGGTCAGTTCAATGACTACTACCTGCGCGGTAGCCTGGGCCTAACCTTCCATCTTGGTCAGTTTCGGTCGGGGCGTAAAGCGACTAGCAACCCATAATCATCACCTGTTTGCATCCCCATTTTCATGAGACATTTTCGTTTGTTTATCTCTTTTTGCGCTGGTCTGCTGGGCCTGTGGAGCTGCACCGAAGATACGTTCGTAGAGCCGACCCGGCTGGCTACGGTGCGCGGACAGGTGCTTGTGTCAACTACCCGACAGCCCGTGCGCGGGGCGCTGGTGCGCATTAGTCCCGGTGGCCGCATCACCGAAACCGATTCGACGGGCAACTTCCGGTTTGATAGTGTATTGGCGGGTCGCTACACGGTTTCGGCCACCAAAGAGCCGTTTCGGACCGAGGTGGCCACGGTGGAAGCTGATGTGCAGCTGGTGTCGCAAATTACCCTGCTGCTGGTCGAAGACCGGACGCAGAACAAGGCCCCCACGCCCCCGGCCTCCGTAACGCCCACCTCAGGTACGGCCAATGTACCCACCACACTCACCCTCAAATGGCGGGCTACCGACCCCAACCGCGACACCCTGCGGTACGATGTGCGTCTGTTCCGGGAGGGGAGCACCTCGCCCACGCAGTCCTTCACGGGCTTGCTGGCCGACTCGCTGGTAGTGGCCAACCTGGCCTACAACACCACCTACATCTGGCAGGTGACCGTCCGCGATGGAGTCAACACGGTCAATAGCCCGTTGTTCTCGTTCCGCACCCGGCCCTTCCCCGACCTGCCGTATCTGTTTGCCCGACGGGTGGGGGGGCAGTACCAGATTTTCGCCAGCGGCCCCAGCCCCTCGGAGGTGCAGCAGCTGACCCAATCGGGTAGTAACTGGCGGCCCATCGGCAGCCCCGACCGGCGGCAGATCGCGTTTATCTCGAACGTGGACACCGAAACGTTTCTGTACGTGATGAATGCCGATGGGAGCAACAGTCGGCGGGTGACGTCGGTACCCATCGGTGGGCAGTCGGCTACGGACCTGTCGTTTTGCTGGTCGCCCGATGGCACTCAACTGGTCTTCCCGAGCTATGATAAGCTCTATACTGTTCGGACCGATGGCACGGGCTTGCGGCAACTGGCTACGGCCCCGGCGGGCCGTTTCTTTGCCGGTTGCGACTGGTCGGGTCAGGGCAACCGGCTGGTTGCCCGCACGACGGCGGGTTTCTACGACCACGATATTGTGATTGTGCCGGTGGCGGGTGGAGCGCTGACGCCCGTGTTTAGCCGCCGGAGTAGCCGGGTGGGGAACCCGGTCTTTTCGCCCGATGGCCGGCAGTTGCTTCTGTCAGTCGATTTAGGAACCCTACAGAACGAGCAGGGACGGCAACTGGATGCCCGTTTGTTTGTGCTGGATCTGGTGAGTGGTACGCTGACGGATCTTTCGTCGGTGCGGACGGAGAATCAAAGTCAGACCTCGAAGCCGGCGGGTACCAATGATCTCGATCCACAGTTTAGTCCCAATGGTGCCCGCATCATTTTCACCAACACGGACAACACCCATACCGGCCCCCGCACGATTCAGGTGATGGATGTGGATGGTCGTAACCGTCAACAGGCTGTTCAGCAGGGCGAGATGCCTTTCTGGCGATAGCTTGTGTTTGAGTACCACGTTCAACGTGACCGAAAAGCTCCCAACCTTTGGATGGGGGCTTTTTTCGGTTGCGCATTACGAGTGGGTCGGGCTATGGCCAATAAAAAAAGCCGCTCAATTGATGAGCGGCTTTGAGCCTCTACGGGACTTCGAACGGGGCGGCCCTCCGTCTGCGACCTACGCATCACGAATGCGTCGGGCTATGGCCAATAAAAAAAGCCACTCATCAATTGAGCGGCTTTGAGCCTCCTACGGGATTCGAACCTGCGACCTACGCATTACGAATGCGTCGCTCTACCAGCTGAGCTAAGGAGGCAATTTGGGGTAACAATAGGCTGTAAGTTGCCTACAGTTTCCGAAAAGGTTCGCAAATATATACGGGCAATTGACCCAACGCAAGATTTTACGTCTCTACCGCCCTGTTTTTTCGTAAATTTGCGGCATGATTTCCATTACGAACCTGTCGTATTATCTGGGAAGCAGAGCGTTGTACGAGAACGCTTCCCTGCATATAAAGCCAAACCAGAAAATTGGATTAATTGGCCTCAACGGAACCGGTAAATCGACGCTCCTCCGGATTATCACGGGCGAATATCAGATCGATGGCGGCACTATATCCAAAGCGGGCGATGTGACCATCGGCTTCCTCAACCAGGACTTGCTGTCGTACCAAACCGACGATTCGATTTTGTCGGTAGCCATGCAGGCTTTCGAGCGGCAGAACAAGCTTCAGGCTCGTATCGATGAATTGCTGCACGAGATGGAAACCAACTATTCCGACGATTTGGTGGATAAGCTGGGCAAGGCGCAGGAAGAGTTCGAAGCCCTGGACGGCTACAGTGTACAGGCCAAAGCGGAGGAAATTCTGGAAGGGCTTGGTTTCTCGACCGACGATCTGCAGAAGCCGTTGCGTCAGTTCTCGGGGGGATGGCGGATGCGCGTGATGCTGGCCAAACTGCTGTTGCAGAAACCCTCGTTGCTGATGCTCGACGAACCAACCAACCACCTTGACTTACCGTCGATTCAGTGGGTGGAAAAGTATATTCAGACTTATGAGGGAGCCGTTATTGTGGTTTCGCACGACCGGGAGTTTCTGGATAATGTGATCGACGTGACGGTTGAGGTGGCCAATGCCAAACTGAACCTGTACTCGGGGAATTACTCGTTTTATCTGGAAGAAAAAGCTCTGCGGAATGAGATTCAGAAAGGAGCTTATGAAAACCAGCAGGCCAAAATCCGGCAGACTGAGCGGTTTATCGAACGCTTTAAGGCGCAGGCTACCAAGGCTAAGCAGGCACAGAGCCGAGTGAAACAACTCGCCCGGATGGAACGGATCGATGATGTGATTGATGAGGCTGCCCGCGTAAACTTCAAGTTTCAGTTTTCGACTCAGCCCGGTCGGCACATTCTGCACTTGGATAACATTACGAAGCATTACGGCCCCAAACGCATCTTGACCAAGGCTGACATCCGGCTCGAACGGGGTGACAAAGTGGCCCTGATTGGCGCTAACGGACGGGGTAAATCGACGCTATTGCGGATCATCTCGGGCTCAGAGCCGCTTAACGAAGGTAACCGGCAACTGGGTCATAATGTCTCGTTTAGTTTCTACGCCCAGCACCAGCTGGAATCGCTGAATGTAGAGGATACGCTGCTCGACGAACTGAAGCACGCTAACCCAACCAAAACAGAGGGTGAACTTCGGGGTGTTTTGGGTTGCTTTTTGTTTTCGAACGACGAAGTATTCAAGAAAATCAAGGTACTCTCGGGGGGCGAAAAGTCGCGGGTGGCGCTTGCCAAAGTGCTTTTGTCGCAAGCTAACTTCCTGTTGTTGGACGAACCAACCAACCACCTCGATATGCAGTCGGTGAATATCCTGATTCAGGCACTGGAACAGTACGAGGGTACGTACGTGGTAGTTTCGCACGACCGCTACTTTGTATCGCAGATTGCCAACAAAATCTGGTATATCGAAGACGAGCAGATTAAAGAGTTCCCCGGCACATTTGACGAATACGAGTGGTGGATGCAGGAGAAAAAAGCCGCCGGAACGAGTAACGGGTCGGTTGCCAAACAGGCCAGCAATGCTACGGTATCGGCCCCTGCCAAGGCCTCTTCGACCAATGGCCGTGCCGGCGACGACGAGCGCCGGGAGTGGCAACGAACCTTGAAAAAACTAACGCAGCAGGCCGAAGAATCGGAAACGAGAATAGGGCAACTTGAAGAACGCAAAAAGCGGCTCGAAGCCGAATTGGCCGACCCGGCTACTTACGGTGATGATAAGCTGATGCAGGCCCGCAATGACGAGTACCACCGGGTGATGAAAGAGATGAATCAGCTTCAGGACGAGTGGGAGTCGGCCATGCTGGAAGTAGAAGAATTGGAGGCAAAGCTGAAATAGCGTTGTCGGAAGGAGTTGTAGAGCTGTCATCTCGTTACAGAGGGATGACAGCTCTTTTTTTAGGCGCTAAGCTGATAAACGGTGAACGATGACAGCTCTCTAAACGAGCTGTCATCGTTCATCACAACTTCATTTCCCAGCCTTTCTGGTACTCGCGGGCCCAGAGTTTCATGGCTTCTTTATCGTTCAGGATATGGCCGTTGGCGGGGTCGCAGCGCAACACGCGACCTGTGCGGTAGGCAATATTACCCAGCTGCGGCAGTAGCGTCGATTTATGGCCTGTATCGATGGGGCAGGTCGGTTTGGTCGTACCCCGAATGGCTTCGACGAAATTTTTGAGGTGCAAACCATCCAACAGTTCGCCCATGCCCATGGTGTTGGTACGGTCGGCTTCCTGGAGTTCGGTTTTTACGTCTTTAATCAGCTTGTTTTCCAGGTTATACACCTTGTAGTCGTCGCCACCGGGCACAACCATCGTTCCTTTCTCGCCGTAGAAAATAACACCGCGCCCGGTGCCCTCGCTGTTGAAACCGTTGCAGCTCCGACCCTCCCAATGGCAGGCTGTGTTGTTCGGAAATTTAAACGAAATAGTCTGGGTATCGGGCGTTTCCCAGTCGTCCTGATAAGCGAACCGCCCCCCAATTGAAGCCACCTCTACGGGGTAATCGACACCGAGGCCCCACCGGATTACGTCGAGCTCGTGGGTGCCGTTGTTAAGAGCTTCGCCCGTACCCCAGTGCCAGAACCAGTGCCAATTATAATGCACGAGATTGTCTTTGTAATCGCGCCGGGGGGCGGGGCCTTGCCAAAGGTCGAAGTTGAGCGACGACGGAACCGGCGTTACCTTACCTACCCCAATGGGTTTGCGGGCGTTGGCATACCAGCCCTTGGCGAAATACACCCGGCCAATCACGCCATCGCGTAGTTCCTGCATGGCCTGCTGAATCTTAGGGAACGAGCGCCGTTGGCTACCCATTTGAATCAACTTGTTGTACTTCTGGGCAGCCGCCACGAGCATTTCGCCCTCAGCCGGGTTATGGGCACAGGGTTTCTCGACGTAAACGTGCTTGCCCGCCTTCACGGCCATTAGCGAAGCCGGTGCGTGCCAGTGGTCGGGAGCGGCCACCATCATCGCATCCATGTCTTTTTCTTCGAGCATCTTCCGAACGTCGGTATATGCTTTGGGCTTTTTGCCGGTGATTTTGTAGATGTCGTCAACAGTTTTATCCACTACTTTCTGGTCGACATCGCACACAAATCCCACTTCGACATTGGGCATCTTGGCAAACATGCGCGCCAGAAAAAAGCCCCGGCTGTTGGTGCCCATGCTACCGATCACCACTTTTTCGTTGGGCGATCCCTTGAAAACCGGAATGTGTGGGGCTACCCACAGCCCGGCACCGGCCACCGATGCCTGCTTAATAAACTCTCGACGGGTTGACATACGTGAATAAAGGGTATTGGTTAATGCTTACCCGTTAAGCGTTGATGCGTAGCTAATTTACTGTCTGTTAGGCCCGATAAAATGACAAGACGGCCACCTGGGGGCAGCCGTCTTGTCTATCACTCAGAAAAACGAATAGCGTTTGGTTAGTAACCCAGTACAGGAGCCAGCCAACGTTCTATGTCTTCAACCGACATATTCTTGCGGTGCGCGTAGTCGATTACCTGGTCTCTAGCAATTTTTCCGACCGAGAAGTACTTCGACTCGGGGTGGCTGAAATAGAAACCACTCACCGACGAGGCTGGGTACATGGCAAAGCTTTCAGTTAGCGAAATACCTACCTGACCGGCATCGAGCAATTCAAACAGCGTGGCCTTTTCGGTATGGTCGGGGCAGGCCGGGTAGCCCGGTGCCGGCCGGATACCCTGGTACTCTTCTTTGATGAGCTCGTCGTTGGTGAGGTTTTCGCCAGCCGCGTAGGGCCAGAACTCCGTCCGAACGCGGTGGTGCATCAACTCAGCAAAGGCTTCGGCCAACCGGTCGGCGAGGGCTTTTACCAGAATGCTGTTGTAATCGTCGTGGTCGCGTTCGTATTTGTCAATCAGAGCCTCAATGCCGATACCCGCTGTCACGGCAAACGCGCCGATGTAATCTTCGCGACCACTGTTGAGAGGGGCTACAAAATCGGCCAGGCTGAGGTTGGGTAGGCCGGCGGCTTTCTGGTTTTGCTGCCGCAGAAAGTGAAGAACCGCTTTCGTGTCATAAACCAGCTCGCCTGCTTCGCCCACCGACATCATGGACTGACCAGCTGCTAACCGTTCTGCAACAACCTGACTTATTTTGTACTCAATGTGCTGGTGCGAACCGTGCCGCTCGCAGGGAATTTCGCGGGTGAGCTCGTCAAAATCATGCAGCAACACGTCGTCTTCGGTTGCGTTGGCCGGGTAAAACCCAACCACCGCCTTGGCCTGCAACAGCTTGTTATCAATGATTTCCTGCAACAACCGCTGCGCGTCGTCGTAGAGTTTGCGGGCTTCTGCACCTACCGTGGCATCGTCCAGAATCTTCGGGAATTTTCCGTGAAGCTGCCAGGTCTGGAAAAACGGTGTCCAGTCGATATACTGGGCGATGTCGGCCAGTGGGTAATCCTGGAAGTACCGATTCCCCAAAAAGGCGGGCTTGGTTGGCTCAAACGCCGACCAGTCGATGGGGACACTGTTGGCCCGGGCCTTCTCGATGCCGAGCAGGTTTTTCTCTTTCTGGCGTTTGGCGTGTTCTTCGCGGAGCTTAGCGTATTCGGCTTTGATTTCGCGGAAAATATCGTTGCGGGTGCTTTCGGTTTCGCTCACCAGCCGCCCGGCCACGGGTACACTCCGGCTGGCATCCAGTACGTGAATAACCGGCCCCGAATAGTGCGGGTCAATTTTTACGGCCGTATGAATCCGCGAGGTGGTTGCGCCCCCAATCAGTAGCGGAATGGTAAAGCCCTGGCGCTCCATCTCTTTGGCTACGCCCACCATCTCATCGAGCGAAGGCGTGATGAGACCGCTCAGTCCAATAATATCAACGTTGTGTTTTTTGGCTTCGGCCAGAATTTTGTCGGTGGCCACCATAACGCCGAGGTCAACAATTTCGTAGTTGTTGCAGCCAAGCACCACCCCAACAATGTTCTTGCCGATGTCGTGTACATCACCCTTCACGGTAGCCAGCAGAATTTTACCGGCTGAAGATGCTCCACCGCTTTTTTCGGCCTCGATAAATGGCGTCAGGTAAGCCACTGCCTTTTTCATCACCCGGGCCGATTTAACCACCTGGGGCAGAAACATTTTACCTGCGCCAAACAGGTCACCCACTACGTTCATGCCATCCATGAGAGGGCCTTCAATTACGTGCAAGGGCCGTTCTACGCTTTGCCGGGCTTCTTCTACGTCGATGTCGATGTAGTCGGTGATCCCTTTAATCAGGGCATGTTTGAGCCGCTCGCCAACAGGTTCGTTACGCCAGGCATCGTCCTGAACAATTGCTTTTCCCTTCGCTTTCACGGTTTCAGCGAAAGCCACCATCCGTTCGGTAGCGTCGGGTCGGCGGTTCAGGAGAACGTCTTCGACGTGCTCAAGCAGGTCTTTCGGAATATCGTCGTAAATAGCCAGCTGACCCGCGTTGACAATGCCCATGTCGAGCCCGGCCCGGATGGCGTGGTACAAAAACGCCGAGTGCATAGCCTCGCGCACGGGTTCGTTGCCCCGGAACGAGAACGAAATATTCGACACGCCCCCCGATACTTTGGCTAAAGGCAGGTTTTGCTTAATCCAGCGGGTAGCGTTGATAAAATCAACGGCATAGTTGTTATGCTCGTCGATACCGGTAGCTACGGTCAGAATATTCGGGTCGAAAATGATGTCCTGCGGCTGAAACTGGACCTTGTCGACCAGAATTCGGTACGCACGCTCGCAGATTTCAATGCGTCGCTCGTAAGAATCGGCCTGTCCTGTTTCGTCAAAGGCCATCACCACAGTGGCCGCTCCGTATCGCTTCACCAGCTGTGCCTTTTCGATAAAGGCTTCTTCGCCTTCTTTGAGCGAAATAGAGTTTACAATGGCTTTACCCTGTACACATTTCAACCCGGCCTCGATTACCTCCCACTTTGAGGAGTCGATCATGATCGGCACGCGGGCAATGTCGGGTTCCGACGCAATCAGGTTCAGGAAGGTGGTCATAGCCTCGACCGAATCGAGCATGCCTTCGTCCATGTTCACGTCGATGACCTGTGCCCCATTCTCAACCTGTTGGCGAGCTACCGTCAAAGCCGCATCGTAGTCGCCCGCTTTAATCAGCCGGGCGAAAGCCTTGGAGCCCGTTACGTTGGTCCGTTCGCCAATGTTCAGGAAGTTAGTTTGCTCCGTGATTTTCAAGGGCTCCAGTCCGCTCAGCTTCTGAAACGGCTCCGGTTGCGGTTTAGGACGGGGCGGGTATGCCGAAACGGTTTGCGCGATTGCCCGAATGTGGTCGGGAGTCGAGCCGCAGCAACCGCCGACGATGTTCACAAACCCGTCTTTGACGAAACCTTCGATCTGAGCCGCCATTTCGTCGGGCGACTGATCGTACTCGCCCATTTCGTTGGGCAGACCCGCGTTCGGGTAGGCCGAGGTGAAAAAGGGCGCGGTATTGGATAGCGTCTGTACATACGGGCGCAGCAGTTCCGCACCCATCGCGCAGTTCAGACCAATGCTGAGAAGGGGCAGGTGCGACACGGAATACAGGAACGCTTCGGTAGTTTGGCCCGACAACGTACGACCCGATGCGTCGGTGATCGTTCCCGACACCATGATCGGGAGCGGCTGCCGACCCTTGTCCACAAAATATTTGTCGATGGCAAACAGCGCGGCTTTAGCGTTGAGGGTATCCGTAATAGTTTCGATCAGCAGCAGATCGGCCCCACCTTCGATCAGACCCGCCACCTGCGTGTAGAACGCTTCGACCAGTTGATCGAAAGTGATGGCCCGGTAGCCCGGATTATTCACATCGGGCGACATCGATGCCAGCCGGGTAGTTGGCCCCATAGCGCCTGCTACGAAACGGGGTTTGTCGGGTGTCTGCCGGGTCACTTCATCCGCTACTTCGCGGGCCAGTTTAGCCGACTCATAGTTGAGTTCGTACACCAGATGTTCCATGTAGTAGTCGGCCTGAGCCACCCACGTACCACTGAAGGTGTTGGTTTCGACAATGTCCGAACCCGCGTCGAGATATTGCCGATGAATTTCCTTGATGATGTGGGGCTGTGTCAACGACAATAAGTCATTGTTCCCTTTTACATCGTGCGGAAAAGTAGCGAAGCGCTCACCCCGATAGTCGGCTTCGGTGAGGTTGTAGCGCTGAATCATGGTTCCCATGGCGCCATCGAGAACCAGAATGCGTTCGTGCAGGAGGTCAGTAATCGTTTTCAAACGATACAATTGTTTATTTCCCCAGTGATAGTCAGCCAACTGACTGACTTAGAATAGTGCAAAAATAGTGCTTTTATAGTGGATAGGAACACGAATACAACGGATGCAACAGTTTTTTACTGATTATTCATGCTGTTGTGCTATAACCTAAAAAAATCCGTTTAAATCCATTCAATCCGCCGAATCCGTGTTCCAATCCCTATTTTCGCCCTATGAAAATCGCTGCTATCGACATCGGCTCCAACGCGGCCCGGCTCCAGATTTCAACTGTGCTTCATAACGACGGTATCGTCAGCTTCAAAAAAGTCGAGTATGTCCGGTTCCCGCTTCGGTTGGGGCATGATGTATTCACATTTGGTGAACTCACCCCCGACAGTGAGGAGCGGACTACCAAACTCATGCAGGTGTATAAGCTGCTGATGGAGTTGCACGAAGTAGAACATTACATGGCCTGTGCGACCTCGGCCATGCGCGAATCGAGCAACGGACCCGAGATTGCGGAGCGCATCCGTCGGAACACAGGTATCCACATCCACATCATCGACGGACAGCAGGAAGCCGAATTAATCAACAATGTGGTGGTTCAGGCACTCGATGAGCGGCAGTTCCTTCACATCGATGTGGGCGGGGGCAGCACCGAGCTGAACCTGTATCAGAATCGCCGGAAGCTCAATTCGCGTTCGTTTAAGATTGGCTCAGTCCGGTTGCTCGAGGGTAAAGAAACCAAAGGGGCCTGGGGTAAAATTCAGACCTGGATTGACGATAACGTGGACCGTTCGCGGGAGGTTATTGCGGTAGGAACTGGTGGTAACATCAGCAAAATATTCAACCTGGTGTCGAAGACCTCTGATACAACCACGACTCTGGCTGATATTGAGCGCATGAAGGACTACATTGCCGGGTTCAGTCTGGAAGACCGGATCAACAAGCTGCGTCTCAACGCCGACCGGGCCGATGTGATCGTGCCCGCTTCGGAGATCTATATTTCGGTAATGAAATGGGCCGGTGCGCAGGAGATCATCGTGCCTGATCTGGGTCTTAAAGATGGTATCCTTCAGCTTGTTTACGAACAGGTTGGCCTGCGAAACCACGCCTAAGTTTTGTTGCACCTACTCACCACCCTTCCTATGGCGTCTGCCAAACTGCTTTTACTGAGTATTCTGTTCTGGTGGTTGCTGGCCCCGGCTGCCGTGCGGGCGCAGGGGCCGGGTGCTCCTTTGCCATCGGTTGGGCTTCGGCCCATCGAGCGGGCACCTGGGTCTACCATTCTGGGTAGCACGTATCTGTACAAGGGCCGCAAACTGGGATCGCCCTTTTCGGTCGAGATACCGATTTATGAATTGAATGACCCGGTAGCTATCCGGCATTTCCGGCGGTTTCGGACCTGGACTACCGTAGGGCGGCTTACTGGGCTGGCCTCGGTAGCCTATGTGTTGTTTAACCGAACGCCCGACCGCCAAACGAGCCGTACCATCTACGTGGGGTCGCTGGTAGCGTCGATCGGGTTTTCGCTCATTAGTAATCATCAGGTCGATAGCGCCGTACGCCGGTACAACGCCGTGTTGCGCGACGGGCGTGTTGGCCTAAGCGCGCAACCTACCCCGCACGGGGGAGCGGCCGTAGGGCTGGGGCTTACTGTTCCATTAGTAGGCCTGGACAACTGATTAGCTACTTAAAAGGCTGTTAAATCTACTACTTAGGTATAGTTTTTGGGTGTTTGCGGACGTACTTTTATGTCTGTTAGCTCCTAATACACATGATTTTTGCCTCTGATTTAGGGTCCAATCTACTTGAAAACGCCCTGAATGCCACACTAAATGGTATCATCGTGGTCGAATCGGTGTACGATGCCGGGCAGGTGGTGATCGATTTTCGGTGCCTTTTTGTCAATCAGACCGCCCGTGATCAGGCTTTACTCCTGAAAAATGCTCAGGTGGGGATGATGCTGAGCGAGCTGCTGACCCCCGCCGATTTTAGCCCTTTGCAAACGATCGCCAAGGCCGTATTGGACTCGGGGGAGCCCTACCGGGGAGAACATTACGGTGAGCAGACCAACGAGTGGTTCAATACTCACATCGCCCGCCTGACCGACTCGCGCCTGATTATCACGTTTGCCAACGTGACCGCCCTCAAACAAGCCATTTTCGACCATCAGCAGCAGGCAAGCCTGTTTGAGAATGTGCTGGCAAGTACGACTAATCCGGTAGTTATTTGTAAGCCTATTTACGGGTCGCCAGGTTTGCTGACCGATCTGCAACTGGTGCTGTTTAACCCGGCCGCGCAGGATGCCTGGCTCTTCGGGACCGAACTGCGGGAGGGCGCCCTGGCAACCCAGTTGCTCCCCCAGAAAGAGTCCGTAAAACTGCTCGAATATTGCCAGCAGACCTGCCAAACCGGACAAACGCAACGGTTTCAGTACCGATACCCCGATTCGGACCGCTGGCTGAGTCTGGCGGTGAAAAAGTTTGATCAGGGGTTAATCCTGAACGCGGCCGATGTGACCGAAGAGCGCCATCAGCAGGCTGTATTGATGAATATGAACCGGGCGCTTCAGCAATCGAACGAAAACCTGCAACAGTTTGCCTATATCGCGTCGCACGATTTGCAGGAGCCTCTGCGCAAGATTCATTCGTTTGGTAACCTGCTGTCGGCTCAGTTTGCCGATCAGCTGGGCGAAAACGGAATGGACCTGGTTCGGCGGATGCAGGCGGCTTCGGGCCGAATGACTACCCTGATCCGGGATTTGCTGGCTTACTCGCGCCTGACCACCCATTTGGAACCCTCGAAGCCGGTATCGCTCGGTCGGTTGATCGACGAGATTATCGACGACCTGAGTCCGCTTCTGCAGGAAGGGCAGGCCACTACTGATTGCGAAGAGTTGCCCACCGTACCTGGCGATGCCAGTCAGCTGCGGCAATTGTTTCAGAACCTCCTGATTAACGCCGTAACCTATCGACACCCCGATCGGTTGCCCATCATCCGGGTTCGCTGCCGTACCTTGTCGGGTGCCGATGTCCCCGAGGGCTTGCCTCCCCAGAAAAACTACGCCGAAATCAGTGTGGCCGACAATGGGATTGGCTTCGAGGAGCGGTATGCCGAACGTATTTTTCAAATGTTTCAGCGGCTGCACGGGCGTAATCAGTACACGGGTACGGGCGTAGGTCTGGCTATTTGTAAGCGTGTCGTTGAAAATCATCAGGGCCTGATAGTGGCTTATAGCATACCAGGGGAGGGCTCTACCTTCCAGATTATTCTGCCCCTGTAGTTCCGGGTGCGGTTTTGTTTAGGCTGGGGCTATACGCGTAGCCTTGCCAGGGGTTAACTTGCACCCATGGAACTTCTGATTACGTTTGCGATCATCAGCTACATCATTTATCTGCGTTATTACGCTGACCTGAGGACTTCGGCGGACAAAGAGCGCAGTTTGCTTCAGCCGGGTATCGACCTGTATAATACGAATCAGTTGGACCGGGCGATGCAGTATTTCAGCCAACGGATTGAGGAGCAACCTCGGCTGAGTGTTGCCTACCTGTACCGGGCACGTTGCCTGCGCGAGTTGGGCGATAGCGATGCGGCCCTTGCCGATTTGCAGACCGGGGCCAGTTACGATAACTCGGTGGCTGATATTCACCTGGAGACTGGCCGGATTTTGTACGACCGCCGTGCATTCGATGCGGCCTTTTCGGCGTTTGATCAGGCAGTTTTTTATGCCAAGGGGCAAGACCCCATGGCTTATTACTGGCGTGGTTTGGCCCGGCAGCAGCTGGGGCAGGCGGAAGAGGCCCAACTCGACGCGGAACGGGCTACAACCCTCGAACATGCCCAATCAGTGGGGAATGTGCCGGGTCAGGAGCCGCAGCCGTCGGCTTTTCTGGATCGGCGGCTGGCCATTAACGCCCTCTTTGTCCTTTTGCACAGCGTAGTCTTACTGTATGTGGTGAAGCAATCGCCCGTGATTCACTGGCCGTATCTGATGGCTTCGATCTCGGCAGCCGCCATTGGTTTCGCCGAACCCCGCCGGGGGTGGTTGCTGGCGCTGTTGCAGGCTAGCGCTCTGTTGATCGGTTATTATGGGTTTACGGATCAGCCCGCGCAAAGTGGTCAGAAAGAACTGGAAGCCTTTAACTTGTTCGGTTCGGTAGGGCTTACGTTTGTGGGCAGCTTCATCGGAAGTATTCTGAAGCGGTCAATGATAAGTCATTAGTCTTTTTGGTATTTTCGCCGTTCATCGTCTGACCTATGAAAAAAACACTTCTATCGCTTACGCTTGGTTTGGGGGCCCTCGCAGTCCCGGCCTCGGCTCAGGAAATCGTTAACCGCGACCCGCAGATCGTTCAACTGTTGAGCGAGGTGTCGGCCGACAGCCTGCGGGCCCATATTGATGGGCTGGTAAGTTTCGGGACTCGCCACACACTCAGCTCCACCACCGACCCCAAGCGGGGTATTGGCGCGGCCCGGCAGTGGATTCTGGGTAAGTTTCGGCAGTACGCTCAGCAATCGGGTGGGCGCATGACGGCCTCCCTCGATACCTGGACGCTTCAGCCCGACGGCCGCCGGATTGATAAGCCGGTAGAAATGGCCAACGTTATGGCCATTCTGAAAGGCACTGACCCCACCGATACGCGGGTGTTTCTGGTGCAGGGACATATGGATAGCCGTGTGACCAACGTGATGAACCGCGACGCCACCGCGCCCGGTGCGAACGACGATGGCTCGGGTACGGCGGCCGTAATCGAACTCTGCCGGGTGCTGAGCAAGTCGAACTTCCCGGCCACTATAGTCTTTGCCACCCTGACGGGCGAAGAACAGGGGCTTTTGGGGGCCGAACACCTTTCTAACCGGGCTGTGAAAGAAAAGTGGAACCTCGAAGCGGTGCTCAACAACGACATCATGGGCAGCAACCACTCCAACGAGACCAACATCATCGATAACACCCGGCTGCGCGTGTTCAGCGAGGGCTTACCCGCCAACATGCTGCGCGACACCACCGGCCGCATTGCTCAGATTCGGAACTTTGGTAACGAGAACGACGGGAAAGCCCGCACGTTGGCCCGCTACCTGAAAGAGGTGGGGGAGCGGTATGTCGAGAATCTGGAAGTAGTCATGATTTACCGTAATGACCGCTACCTGCGTGGGGGTGACCATACGCCGTTTGTGCAACGTGGCTTTGCGGCCGTGCGCCTGACCGAAATGAACGAAAACTACGATCATCAGCATCAGGACCTTCGTACCGAAAACAAAACAGAGTTTGGCGACTACGCCAAGTTCATGGACTTTGAGTACCTCCGCAAAAACACGGCTGTGAACTTAGCTACGTTGGCCAATTTAGCCAAAGCGCCTGCCGTGCCGCAAAACGTGACCATCGAAGTACGAAACCTGACCAACTCAACGGCCCTGTACTGGAAAGCCCCGGCTACCGGTAAGGTGCGCGGCTACTATGTGCTCATGCGCGAAACCCATTGGCCGTTCTGGCAGAAGAAATTCTTCACCAACAAACTCGGCATGACGCTGCCTTACTCAAAAGATAATTACTACTTCGCAGTGCAGGCCGTTAGCGAAGACGGTAACGAAAGCCTGCCTGTGTTGCCCGTACCAAATTTGAGATAGAAGGAAAGGGGCAGGGAAAAGGAGAAAGGAGTTCTTCCCTTCTCCTTTTTTCTTTTTTTCCCTTATCTAATATCCTCGTAAAGTCGTTTGAGCCGTTCAGGCGAAAAGCCAACGCCCCACAAAAAGCCAATCGTCAGAAAAATAGCGTTGGCCCGCCAGAATCCCCACTTAGCTACCCGCCTGTCCGACGACTCGACCACCCGGTTTACCTGCCGGATGCGCCCAAACTGCACCAGTCTAAGCAGTAAGTCGGCTTCTTCCATAATAGGCAGGTCGTCGCGGTAGCCACCACAGCGCATAAACTGCTCGCGCCGACAAAAAATCACCTGATCGCCGAACAGCAACCGGGCCCCTTTGGCAACGAAAAGGTATGGACGGAATAGCAGTGGAGCGTAGTAACTCTTGATGTAGTTATGAAAGGACGTGAGCCAGCGGGTTTGCGTATCGCCCCGCATAAGCGAGATAAACCCACCGGCTGCCACGCTTGAGTTGTGTAAGGTGCGCTCTATCACAGCGAGCGCATCGTCGGGTAGAAGGGTATCGGCGTGCAGAAAACACAGGATGGAGCCCTGTGCGGCCTGGGCTCCCTGATTCATCTGGTAAGCGCGGCCTTGTTGCGCGCACTCAATCAGTCGGAGAAGAGGTAATTCGGTTTGCCAGCTTTGCACGATGGCCACCGTTTGGTCGGTGCTGCCCCCGTCGGCCACAATTATTTCCACCGGTGCCGGCCATAATCCCCGTAGCATTCGCAGTGTGCGGGGCAAGGCCTGCTCTTCGTTGAGGGTAGGGATAATAATCGAAACCATACGTTTACAACCAACAGTGAACAACGAACAACCAACAGTGAGCAACCAACAACGAATAGGAGTCAAATGTCTCCCTGTCAATTGTTCATTGCTCGTTGCTCACTGTTCGTTGTTCACTGTTGGTTGTTCATTGCTTAAAACCAGCCTGCGCCCGGAATTCGGAACGGCCAGGGAATAGAGGCCAGAATAATCAGCAGACCAATACCCATAAAAATGGCCACCGCTTTGTGTTTATCGGCCGCATCGGTCAGGCGCTTTGAGCGAGAGTAGCCCACCGTAACCAGCGCAATAGCAATGAGCATACCTACCAGGTGCTCTACGGTGTAGAAGCGGTAGAGCTTGTCGCTCATCATGCCGAAGTCAACTTTGGGGCTGATAAAATACAGAACCAGGCCGATCAGCAGCTGCGTATGAACGGCAATCAAGGTGAACAGGTACAGTTTCCGGTTCGATTCGGTGAAGGCGTTGCGGCTTTGCCAGCGGCCAAAAGCGGTGGCTACAGCAGCCACCAGCAGGATCAGGGCGACCCAGCGTAGGCCCGAGTGGGCATGAACTAATCCAGAGTACATACGTTTTTCAGATTACAACAAGGGAGAATCTCCCCGGCAAATAAACAACCAAAACGGCAACTTGTCCGCAACTTAGTCGCATCCCGCATGATTCTTTTCAATATTACCTACAGCCTCGACCCTACCATCGAACGCGACTGGCTCCGTTGGGCTAAGGCCGAGTACCTGCCTATGATTGAGGCTACTACCCTGACCGATAATGTGAGGATTCTGAAGCTCTTGACCGAGCTCGACAATGGGGCGGCCACGTATTCAGTGCAGGTGTATTTTACGGCAATGGAGACTTTTCTGGCGTATCATCACACGTTTGCTGATGCTCACCAGCGGAAAGCCGATGAGCTATTTGCGAACAAATACGCTACCTTCCGGACGCTGCTCGAAGATGTATAGGGCTGAGTTGGGGAGCAGAACTAAACGAATACTGAACCGTGTGAAATGTATGCCGGCAAAGCTGATAATCAGTAGATAAGCCGATTATTCATTGGGGATTTTTACATCACTTAAATACGCCTTTTGGATCGGGCTGTTTGGCAATCAACTCGTTCAGGAGGGTGAGGTCGATGCTCGAAAAATCAATTTGCCGGGCCTGATGAATATGTTCCCACGCCCGGCCGTAATCGGCCTTGGTGTACTGCAACAAGGCCATTTTTATGTGTGCCGTAGCGTTGTCGGGTAAGATCGTGAGGGCTTTGGCCAAATGAGTTTCGGCATCGGCGAGGTGCGTCGGGTCTTTCTTTTGCTGAAACTGCATCAGCTCGACCGTGGCCAGGTCGGTCATCAGTACGGCGTTGGTATCGGCAATGGCTAAGCCTTTGCCGAGCATTCGAATGGCCTGATCGAGTTTGTTTTGTTGGTAGCAAACAACCCCCAGCCCCCAGTACGCATCCACATTTTTCTCGTTGAGCAGCCAGGCCAGATTGAACCGGTAGGCTGCGGTATCGAGCTGACTTTCGCCGAGGTAGTCCCAGCCGCGGGCGGCAAAAAACTGACTGGCTTCGCCCCGGTTGCTAAAATTCTGGTCGCAGTCGTTCAGAAAATTAATTTCAAACTCAATCTGCTCGCCCGATTTAGCCCGTTCACCAAATAACGGCATCACCCGAGCCGCCTGAGCCGACTCGGTCCCAACTCCGCTCGCATCGCCAGGCAATGCCGCTTTATCCCGGCTCGTTGAGCTTACACTCCGGGCCGAACTGATGAACTGACCCGGTTGGGCCATCGTCCAGAGCGGCAGGAACGCAACGATCAGCAGGAACGAATTATGGGGAATCCGAATGCTCATTGTCATACTCTATAACAGACATGCTTTCGTAGAACGAAAAGGAAGGGAAATATAGTGTTTTCCCGGCAGATTATCTCCGTCCTTTTCGTTTGGGTCCGCCGGGTCGTGCTGAAGAGCCCGACCGCTTTGGTCCACCCGTTTTGGGCTTTCCGCCACCTGGTTTTACGCCTAATTTGGCGGCTCGGGCCGATTGTGCCCCGCTTTTAACGGCCCGGGCTTTGGCCGTTCCGAGCGACTTTTTCTCGTGAAAAGCGCCTTTGAAGGTAGGGTCTTCTTTTTTTCGCTGCTCGTCGATTTCGCGGAGCATGGCCTGCTGCTCATCAAACGGCGTTTCGGTTACCTCGACGTTGGTCGGCAGGGTCTCGCGCGGGATGGGCATCCGAATAATTTTTTCGATCTTCTGGATATGATACGCTTCCGGTGGGGTCATAAACGTAATGGCTTGCCCCGACCGGTTGGCCCGACCGGTGCGCCCAATCCGGTGCACATAATCTTCGTAAATAAGGGGCACATCGAAATTGATTACGTGCGATACCTCGGCCACGTCGATGCCGCGAGCTGCTACGTCGGTTGCCACCAAAATCTTGACCGAGCCTTCTTTAAACGCTTCCATCGAATTGATTCGGGTATTCTGGCCCTTATTGGCGTGAATAACCCGTACCTGCCCTTCTTCGACAACTTTACGCTGCAAAAACTTATACACGTTTTCGGCGGTCGTTTTGGAGCGGGTAAACACAATGCCCCGCTCGAAACCCTCGCGCTCTACCAGTTCTTCGAGCAGGCTGATTTTGGTGCGGAAATTGGGTACTTCGTAAAGTGTTTGCGTTACCATTTCGGCTGCGGTAGCCTGTGGAGTCACCTCAACCCGCACCGGGGCTTCCAGAAATTCGGCCGATAGGCGTTCGACTTTTTCGGGGAAAGTAGCCGAAAACAGCAGGTTTTGCCGCTTGCGGGGAATAACCTCCAGAATTTTCCGGATCTGGGGCATGAAACCCATATCCATCATCTTGTCGGCCTCGTCGAGAATCATGGTCTTAAGCTCCTTCGTCACAATCGACTCAGTGAGGTAGAGGTCCATGAAACGGCCCGGTGTTGCCACAATAATGTCGATGCCCGCGTCGAGGGCGGCAATCTGAGTTTTGGGGCCCAGGCCACCGTACAGGGCTACGTGCCGCAGGTCGGTGTACTTGGCCAGTTGGGCAATGGCTTCGTCGATTTGCATGACCAGCTCACGCGTAGGGGCCAGAATCAGCGCCCGCGGATTTTTGCCCTGTGCGTATTTCACCTTCATCAGCAACGGCAGCACGTAGGCCGCCGTTTTGCCGGTGCCGGTCTGTGCAATGCCCAGTACATCATGATTACCCAGAATGAGCGGAATGGTTTTCTGCTGAATCGGGGTGGGGGTGGTGTAGCCGGCATCGGCAATGGCGTTGAGTAGCTGGCGATTCAGAGCGAAATCGTCAAACGAAGTAATTTCCATAAAACAAAGGTAATCATTAAGCCGGACTCCAGCCGTCGGCCTTGTCTACGAACTGATAGTCAGTTGGTTATTGGGTAGGTAGAAACGGAGCAAACCACTGCTCGACTCAGGCGGGTATTGTACTTAAATATCTATTGATAGTACAACAATTATGGCCTGTAGGTGTTGCTAGAAGGGTCAAATGGCTTATATTTGCCCATTCAAAAAAATGTTATGCACGCATACTATCTGACATACAGACACGAAAAAAGCCTTCTCGAACGAGAAGGCTTTCTAAGCGAGGTGGTGATGGACGGAATCGAACCGCCGACACAAGGATTTTCAGTCCTTTGCTCTACCAACTGAGCTACATCACCTCGGCGTCTGTTAAACGTGGGTGCAAAACTATGGGCAGATTGCCCACAAAGCAACATTTTTAGAAAATATTTTTCACCATCAGACAAACTGACGAGCCAATCGGTTGGAAGTCAGTAGCGATCAACTTTTCGTATGGCATATTTAGAGCAAGTATTCTTTGTGGTAGCCCTGGGCATAACGGCCTGGTTTATCACAAAACGGGTCAAACTGATAGCGCGGGCTATTAAGCTGGGCCGACCCGAAGACCGTTCGGCGAATGCTGGTGAGCGGCTCAAAATCATGTTAGAGGTGGCATTCGGGCAGAAAAAAATGTTCGACAACCCGCTGGTGGGTATCATGCACTTCGTCATCTACGCGGGCTTCATCATCATCAACATCGAGATTCTGGAGATCATCGTTGATGGGCTTATCGGAGCGCACCGGGTCTTCGCACCGTTTATTACGCCCATTTATCCGTTTTTGATCAATGTATTTGAGGTGCTGGCCTTCGGGGTACTGGCTGTGTGCGTGGTATTCCTGACGCGTCGGTGGGTATCTAAAGTACAACGTTTGCAACCCGAACGCCATCGGGAACTGAAAGAGTGGCCGGTTAAAGATGCGACCTATATTCTGGTGGCCGAGATCGTGCTGATGCTGCTGTTCCTGACCTGGAACGCATCGGACAGCGTGCTGCGCGACCGGGGTATTGGGCATTATGGTGAGTTGCAGGGCGTTGTTCCTGATTTCTTGATCAGTCAGTACCTGAAACCGCTCTTTACAGGCTTTGGTGACGGAGCGCTTGTGGCCTACGAACGGGCCGCCTGGTGGCTGCATATTCTGGGAATCATGGGCTTTGCCGTGTACGTGACGTACTCGAAGCACCTGCACATTGCTTTGGGTTTCCCCAACGTGTATTTCTCTGATCTGAAGCCCAAAGGGGAAATGACCAATATGCCTGAGGTGACCAAAGAGGTGCAACTGATGCTGGGAATCTCGCCTGAGCAGGCCGACCCGTCCGGCGGCAACGAAAACGGCGAACAGCCGCCTACCATCGGGCGGTTTGGGGCTAAAGATGTGGAAGACCTCCGCTGGATTAACCTCATGAACGCCTACAGCTGCACCGAATGCGGACGGTGTACGGCGGCTTGTCCGGCCAACATTACGGGCAAGAAACTGTCGCCCCGGAAAATCATGATGGACACCCGCGACCGGCTCGAAGATATTCAGCGCGGATGGGTGCAAAATGGCCCCGAGTTTAAAGACGACAAGTCGTTGCTGGGCGATTACATCACCGTTGAAGAAATCAACGCCTGTACTACCTGTCAGGCCTGTGTGAATGCCTGCCCGATCAATATCAACCCGCTCGATATTATCCTGCAACTGCGCCGGTATAAGGTGATGGAAGAGTCGCAGGCACCCGGTTCGTGGAATGCCATGTTCAGTAATATCGAAAACAATATGGCCCCCTGGAAATTCTCACCAAGTGACCGATTTAACTGGGCCGATCAGGTTAACCAAAAATAGTTTGTGGTTTATCGTTTTTAGTTTCTGTGTGGTAAGTCCCTTGTGGTCAGTTTTTCCCAAACTAAAAACGATAAACTAAAAACCTAGAACTACAGACCATGACTCAAGATACTATGCAATACGCCGTTCCGACCATGGCCGAGATGATGGCCGCTGGCGAAGAACCTGAAATTTTATTCTGGGTCGGTTGTGCCGGCTCGTTCGATGACCGGTACAAGCGGGTAACTATTGCCTTTGTTCGGATTCTGAACCACGTGGGTATCAAGTTTGCCGTGCTCGGGCCCGAAGAGGCCTGCACCGGCGACCCGGCGCGCCGGGCCGGTAACGAGTTTCTGTTTCAGATGCAGGCCGTTTCGAATATTCAGGTGCTCAATGGCTACAACGTGAAGAAAATCGTGACGGCCTGTCCGCACTGTTTCAACACCATCAAAAACGAATACCCCGAATTAGGCGGGCAGTACGAAGTGATTCACCACTCGACGTATTTGCAGCAGCTTATCAACGAGGGGCGGGTAAAAGTAGCCGGTGGAGAGTCGTTCAAAGGGCGTCGGATTACGTTCCATGACTCATGCTACCTTGGCCGTGCCAACAAAGTGTATGAGGCCCCCCGAGAAGTACTGGCGGCTCTGGATGCCGACCTCGTAGAAATGAAGCGCTCCAAAGCCAATGGCCTTTGCTGTGGAGCGGGCGGGGCTCAGTATTTCAAGGAGCCGGAGCCGGGCAATAAAGATGTCAACGTAGAGCGCGTACAGGAAGCTTTGGGTACCGGTGCTGATACCATTGCCGTAGCCTGCCCATTCTGTATGACCATGATGTCGGACGGAGTGAAAAACCAGAATCAGGAGGAGCGGGTCAAAGTGTACGATATTTCGGAACTGATTGCCCAAGGGCAGGGGTTGTAATAGGTAGCAGTAAGCAGTGGCAGTAGCCTAATATATCAGGTCTTTTACGTAAGCCCTGCCTACTGCCACTGCTTACTGCTACTGTTATGTACACAAACTTCGATTCACTTCCCGACGATGCCCGTGTGTGGGTGTATCAGGCAAATCGTTCGCTGACCGACGCGGAGGTAGCGCAGATTCGGGCCTCGCTCGAACCGGCCCTGAACGGATGGGCGGCTCATGGACAACCGTTGCGGGCATCGGCACAGGTGCTGGCCAATCGGTTTGTCGTGATTGCCGTCGACGAAGGTTACAGCCTCCCCAGCGGTTGCTCGATTGATGCCTCAACGCATTACCTGAAGCAGATTGGTCAACAACTGAGTGTCGACTTTTTCGATCGGTCGGCAGCTTACGAGGCCCCCGGTGGTGTGGTAGAGAATCTACCGCTGCCCAAGATCAAAGAAGCCGTGCTCGACGGTCGGCTCACCCCCGAAACCACGGTATTTAATACGTTAGTTAGTACCAAAGCCGATTTGGCCGCAAACTGGCTCAAACCCGCGAGCCAAACCTGGCTAAACCGGTATTTTGGGCGAGTTATTGCTTAATCAACTGCATTTTTAACATAAAGTGAGTCGTGGATCACGGGTGTCAGCCATTTTTCATAACTCACGTTAACAAAGCACGCGGATGACACGGATTGAAACGATTTGCACGGATTAACGAAGAAAATCTGTGTAGATCAGTTCAATTTGTGTCATCCGCGTTCCATTCAAATTATGGCAGAAACACTGATTCTCCCCCAAACCGCCGACCGGGCCGCTATTTACCGGAGCCTGGTGCCTCAGATTGCCGCACTACTCGAAGGCGAAACCGACCTGACCGCCAATCTGGCTAATGTGGCGGCTGCGTTAAAGCAGGCGTTTGGGTTCTTTTGGGTTGGATTCTATCTCAAAAAAGAAGGCCAACTGGTGCTGGGCCCCTTTCAGGGACCTATTGCCTGTACCCGCATTCGGTTTGATAAGGGCGTGTGCGGAGCGGCTTATACTCGACAAGAGACTATTCTGGTGCCCGACGTTGAGCAGTTTCCAGGGCATATAGCCTGTAGTTCTGCGTCAAAATCAGAAGTGGTAGTGCCTATTTTCGACCCGCAGGGCGCAGTAGCTATGGTACTCGATGTAGACAGTGATCAGCTCGACGATTTCAGTCAGGCCGATGTCGACGGTCTTGAAGCCGTAGGACGACTGTTAACTCCCTTGCTGTAGCGACTTAGCCATCACCATCAGTTCAAGCGGCTGTTTGGGCTGGCCAACGCTCGGGTTATCGGACGGAAACGGAATCCGCTCGCCAGTAGCCCGATAGCCCCGCCGTTCGTAAAAGGCGACCAATTCGTGACGAGCGGTCAAAACGGTCATCGTTATTTCGTGGCAATTCAGGGCCTGAGCGTGCTCCTCGGCGGCTTGCAGAAGTTGCTTGCCAATACCGCCAGCCTGCCGCTCGGGTGATACCGTCAGCATACCCAGATACAGCGTATCGCCTTTAGTCTCCAGATACACGCACCCAAGCAGCTCGTCGGCCTCGCGGTAGCAGAGTAGTGTGGTGTTGGGCTGGTCCAGTAGTTGCCGCAGATCGGTCTCGCTGGTGCGCATCCCCTCGAGCAAATCGGCTTCGGTTGTCCAACCCCGGCGCGACGACTCGCCCCGGTACGCACTATTGATGAGCGTGTTGAGCCGGGGCACATCGGCTTCGGTGGCCGCCATAATCTGAACAGAGGCCATTGGCTATACCGTCGAGACTTTAGTTTTCAGATACGAAATCACCACGTCGAGCCCTTTACGGTAATGCACATTGTTCGGAATTACAATGTCGGCCTCAGCCCGGTAGGGTTTTATAAACTGCTTGTACGTGGGCTTCACGTGGTATTTCCAACGGTACATCACATCGTCGAGGTCGTAACCGCGCTCTTCGGCGTCGCGTTTGACCCGGCGCTCCAGTTTGATGCTATTCTTGGCGTCGATGAAGATTTTGAGGTCGAGCAGGTCGGCGATCTCCCGGAAGTAAAAGACAAAAATGCCTTCGACCACGATGATGGGCGCGGGCTTGAACGTCAGAATTTTGGGTACTACCGTCGGGTTGTTGAAGGTGTACTCCAACTGCTCCACAATACCGCCCGAACGTAGCTCCTGAATATGCTCAGCATACCGTAGGTGGTCAATGGTTTCGGGAAGGTCAAAGTTATGAACTCCCTGATCGTCAATTGGTACGGCATCAAGGCTGCGGTAATAATTATCCTGCGAAATAAGGCAGATCTGATCTTCGGAAAAGGCGCTCATCAGTTCGTGAAGGAACGATGTTTTGCCCGACGCACTGCCGCCGGTAATGCCGACGATAAACGGTTTGGTATTCATGGGGCAAAGATAAGGAGACAGCCCGACGTTTGGAGGGCCCTCACCCGAAAGCCTGTAGCCACAAAAAAGCGGACCGGCGCATAAGGGCCGGTCCGCTCTGTACTACTTTAAACAAACACTATTGAGCTAACAATTGACCAGGGGCTTACCGTACCCGGATGTCCGGGTTTGGCTCATCCCCAAAACGTTCTTAGTTGGTTGGCTTCTGGTTGCGCGTGCACTTGATTTCCTGTTTGAAGGCCCCATCAGCTCCGAACGACAGGCCTACATTGGTGCCGTCGGCTTTGGTGATCCAGACCACAAAGCCCCCGTCGACGTTGCTCTTGGCGGCTTTCTTGATGGTGCTACCTGCATACGTCGACTTGATGTACGCCGAGATCGTTTGCGGCAGATCGGCAATGGCTACATCGGTGAAGCTACCCTTACCACGGCCGGGCCGTACTACTTCCTGCTTGAAGCTGCCATCGGCGTTGAACTCAAGCACTACCCGGTCGGTGGTGGTTTTTACGAACACCACGTACAGTTTCTCGGCATTCTGAGCGGCACCGCTGATCGTTGAGCTGGCGTACTTGGTGGTTACGTAGCTGGTGATAGCTGCGGGCAAAGTAGCCACGTCAATCGAAGTGAAGCTGTTGGGGCCGCGCTCACCGGGTCCACCGGGATGGTTATGACCTTTGCCTTTACCACCAAATGCCAATTCCTGCTTGAAGGCCCCATCGGCGCCAAACTGAAGCGCTTTCATGGTATTGCCTTGCTTGATTACCACCGTAAAGTTGCCGTCGCTGTCTTTTCCGGCTTTTTCGGCCGTGTATCCACTGTAGTTTTTAGCAATATAGCTGGTGATGGCAGCGGGCAGCGCGCTGATTTCTACTTTAGTCAGGCGACCTTCGCCCGTTTGGCCGGCAGCCTGCGCGCCAATACGAGCCTGGCTCAACAATTCATCTTCGGGCTCTACCGCCGAGCTATTGGAATCACAACCATACAGACCGATCAATGACGTTGCCAACAGGCAGAGGAACAAAATCTTTTTCATGAAGATAACTGGTTGGTTTTATTGTTGGGACCGCGCGTCGGCGCCTGACGGTTGCGGCTTCTAAACAACCATTACCCAGGAGAAGTACGTAGCGTTGCAGACCGGCAAATTTTTTTTGAGAAAATTCGGCGTGCTTAGGTTAGCCCTATCAACAACCCCAAAATGCCACGAACCCGCCCTATTCCGGCGGGTTCGTGAAAGTCAGGCGTACCAGATAAATTTACTTAACCACTTTTAGCGTGCCCTGCATGAGGGTGTGGTGGCCGGGGAATGTACACACAAACGTGTAATCGCCGGGTTCGCTGGGCGCTACGAAATAGATGCTCTCGGCCGTTTCGGGTTGTAAGATGTTCGTATGGAACAGGACATCGGCTGAAGCGGGTACATAATTCATTTTTGCGCCGTTCAGGTTCAGGCGCATAGCTGCGTTACCAACCGCGTTGGCGGTTCCTGGTTTGGTGATTACGCAGTTATGGAGCATGTCGTCGTTGTTGTTGAATACCCATTTAATCCGGCTACCGGCTTTTACCTGCACCTGCTCCGTATCGAACTTAAGGCCGGGTTTGGTGCTGATTGTGATGGTTTGGTCGGGGCCGTTGGTCCAGTCGGCGGGTTGCTCGGTGATGCGCTTGGTAGCTTTTACGTCGGCCTTAGCTCCGGATGTTTTGGCGCTGGCGGGCTTGCCTTTGCTACTTACGGCTGGGGCTTTGCTAGCCGAGGCTTCGAGCATAGCACCGTGGTTGTGACCACTCATGCCCGTACTTGCCGATGCCGTTGCGGCTGCCCGGGCAGGCAAGTTCGCGACACGTTCGCCGGGGGCAATGCTGTTGAGTGTGTAATAACCGGTATTGTGAAGCAGAGGTAAGCTACCTGCTACCGACCGAACACCTTCGGCTTTCAGCTCGTGAATATAGCCTTCGCGCAGCGTGGTATCGGCCACAATCCGGGCCGAAAGCCCATCGGCCGACAGAATAACGCCCCGAATGGGTACGGGCCGGGCGTCTTCGATGGGGCTGCCGTAGGTGCGGTGGTATTTGTAAGTAAAGCTGTTGAGGCTGTACGAGTTGGGGTCTTCGCCGGTTTTGCGGTCAACGGGCATAGTAAACGTAACCTCAAAGCCGTCGGGCCGCGAGTGGATTGTCTTCATTTCGAACGGGATCTTACCGGTCCATACCAACCGCTGAATCCCGTAGGGCGACTTGCCCGTGCTGGCCCAGCCCCGGCTGGTCATGCCAACAAACATGGAGCCATCTTGCCCCCATACCATGCGCAGAATGCCCGACTGCAAGCCCTCGCGGAAGGGGAAGCACGCACCCTGCCATTTGCCGTTTACTTTTTCGAGGGCCATGCGCATCACCTTGCTGTGTCCTTGATCGCCCACAAACACCTGCCCGGCAAACGGCCCAAAAGCGCCCCCAGTGGTGTCTTCGCGCATGTCGGATGTCGAAATACCCATCAGTGTGTGCGGAAACCATACGGCGGGCACCTTCAGATTTTTGACGGTCTTGGCCACCTCGTGCATGGGCTTACCCGTGCTGGGTACCTCTTCGGGTTTCAGGCTGAGGGGCGAATTGGGTTCGCCTGACCAGCGCAACCCGGCCGGGTTGCCGGCAAAGTCGCCTTTTTCGAGGTGTGTCACCCGGCCGGAGCCTACCCAGTCGCCCTGGTTTTCGCCGTAGAAAATGCTGCCATCGCGCAGTACGGTAAACCCGGCCGGAGAGCGGAGGCCCGTAGCCCAGGGGGTCATTTCGCCTTTCTCGTTGAGCTTAAGCATCCAGCCCCGCCATTTGGCCAAGCTGGCCCCGTAGCCGATCCAGTCGAGGTTGAGGGTAATCACCATATCGCCGTCGGGTAGCAGAAGCGGCCCGTAGCTGTACTCATGGTAGTTGCCTGATAGAGGCCACTTGTAAAACGACTTGTATTCGTCGGCTACCTCGTCGCCATCGGTATCAATCAGTTTGGTTACCTCGCCCCGCTGCGTACAGAGCAGATAGCCTTTGGGGTGCCACATCAGACCGAGGGGCTCGTGCAAACCAGCCGCAAACCGCTTGAACGTGGGCACGCGGCTACCCTGCATGTATGGGTTGCCAATGAGCCACACATCGCCCCGGCGTGTACAGGCCGCCAACCGGCCATCGGGCAGGGGAGCCAAACCACCTACTTCCAGGCTCACCCCCTCGGGTACGGGTAAGGTGATGATTCGGTAATAGTCGTCTTCGGTCATCGGGCGCGACTGCCCAACTGTGTCTACCGGGCTGGCAACCCATTGGAAGAAGGAAAGCGTGATTCCGAGTAGCAGGAATTTTTTCATTCGTATGTGGTCTGCGACCATTAGGCATCAATCTGTATTCAAACGGAATTAACCGATACGTAACCCGTTTTCCACGGGCCGCTCGGGTTGTAGCAGGGTTACGGTACCGTTTTCGGCTACCGAACCCAACACCAGGCATTCGCTCATAAAGGTAGCGATTTGCTTGGGAGGAAAATTCACGACGGCAACAACCTGCCGCCCAACCAGTGTTTCGGGTTCGTAGAGGGTCGTAATCTGGGCCGACGATCGGCGGGTACCCAACGTCCCGAAGTCGATAGTGAGCTGGTAAGCTGGTTTACGGGCTTTCGGAAAGGGTTCAGCAGCCACAATGGTGCCCACGCGCATCTCAACCTTTTCAAAGTCAGCCCAAGAAATAGTCATCAGGGTATTAAATGGTTACGTGACGAGTCGGGTCGTACCTGGGCATTACCCGACGGTATCTCTAAAAGCAGACGGTTTGGCAAACCTAATAGCGTATAATCCGCCGGGTGGCTTGCTTATAGCCGCTTGCCTGTACGGTAAGTAGGTAAACGCCGTGGCCGGTTGGTAGCTGACCCGAAGGTAACGTGTACGCGTGCGGGCCCGGCGCTTGATTTATGACTTCGGTTTTAAACAGCGTTCGCCCCTGCAAATCAGTTACCATTAGCCGGACATCCGTACGCTGGTCGAGCTGGTAGCGGACCGTGACGGTCTCGGTTGTCGGAACCGGGCTTACCTGGAGGCTAAAAGTTGGTTCGGTTGTCAATTGTGGCATAGCCTCGTCGAGCCAGGCAAGTCGTTTGGCAACCCAGTTTTTCAGATAGCTGACTTCATCTTCGTAGGTTTTTCCGACAAAGTTGTTAGGCCAAAGCTGCGTTCCGATCACTGGCCAACGGGTGAAGTTGCGGGTACGCGCATCGGTAATGCTTTTTCCCAGGGAGTCGAGGTAGGCGTGAATCCGGGGAGTAGCCAGTACGCCCTGCCGTAGCGTTTTGTACCGATTGTTTAGCCGGGAAGCAAAAGCAGGGTCTTGCAGCAGTCGCTCCCACCAAAACGGTTGCGGGTAGGGGTCGTGGGGGCAGACTTCGTTGAACCGATACGCCCAACCTTCGGGCTTGTCGGCGTTGCAGTACGAGGCATTGGCAAAGGCGAGGTTATAGTCCCAGATGGGGCCCATCGTGAGTTTGCCGTTTCGGCTGTCCCGGTCTTTGTAAAAAAAGGTGCTGAGCCGATAGCCGTCGACATTGCGACATAACTCAGTAAGTAGCAGATAATCTACTGCCGACTCTACGTCGAGGTAGCGGGCGTAACCATTTGTTGAGTCGGTAAATGCGTCGCTGGCCAGGGCGGTCTCAAAGTCGGTAACGTATTTTTTGATGTATTGAAACTGTTCGAGGGCCAGGTCTTCTGGTTTGGGCCGGTCAATGAGGATATTGACCTGTTCGGTATTGAGCCCGGTTTGCGCCGACATCCACGATTCTGACATTGACCCCTCAAACTTATCAATTTTGAGTAGGTAGCCGCCCGTTAGCGCGTCGCCCGACAGGTCGGTTTTCTTGATACTGGTGATATCGACCCGGTTTTTGTCCCGTTTTATTTTTTCCTGCAATAGGTACAGACCATCGTACCATTGTTCAGTACGACCTCGCAGAACCGGAAACGGGGCGTATAGTAGCGGCTGATTCGGCGGTTGAGGTCGTAGGCTAAAGCTTCGCGTAGCAGGGTTTTGTCATTGTACGTCGCGTTGAGTATCCAGTCGCTTTCGGCGGGCATACCCACCAGCGACAGCTTAACCGAGTTGCTACCGCCGGAGTCGCGCAGTTCGAACCCGTAAGGCTTTTTCGGAAAAAAATCTTGTGACGACGACCCCCGAAGCTCAATGCCAATCGGGCTTGTGAGGGCTGGTTTATCGGTGATATAATTGCGTTTCCCGGTTCCATTATCAATCAATGTGAGCGTAGCCCGTATCTTTGGCTCGTTGATGATGGGTTGCCCGCCTGTGTTGATCAGTAAGATGGGTAGCTCAGATGAGGTAAACGTTTGCCCTCGGGCGGTCGTGCACAAAAGGCAGAGTAAGCTGGTGTAGACGTAGCGTTTTACATTCATAGTCAAAAACACGAGAAAGAGGAATTTGCGGCTATGTCTATTGAGTTAGTGAATTAAAGACCGCCCTCTATCGTTTTGGACGAACAACCTACCGCTATGGAACCAAAAAACGTGGAGAAAGTGACGGGGGCCATTGCCGATAAATACCGGCTGGCGATCCTGATGCAGTTGGCTAAGCAAGAAACCATGACCAGCTCCGATGTGCAGGAGATGACGGGCTTGTCGCAGCCGTGTGTATCGCACCACGTCAAGCAGCTTACCGATAGCGGATTGGTGGATACCCAGAAAGAAGGACGCAACGTATTTCTGCGGCTCAACAAGCAGGCACTCCAGCAATTGTGTGACTTTTTGAAAGGGCTGGGTTAAAATTTTTTCAAATACATTCAAACTTTTAAATGATTCGATTGGTTGTGCTCCTGGATAACACGATTTAAATCATCATGGCAAATAAACTATTCGCACCCGCTCAATTGGGCGGCCTGACCTTATCAAATCCTATTGTAATGGCACCCATGACGCGTAACCGGGCAACGGCCGGTCACGACGTTACCGACATTATGGCCACGTACTACGAACAGCGGGCATCGGCCGGTTTGTTGATTACAGAGGGCGTGGCTCCCTCGCCCAATGGTAATGGCTACGCTCGGGTACCGGGTCTGTACACGCCGGAGCAGGTAGCCGGTTGGAAAGCCGTTACCGCAGCGGTTCATGCCAAAGGCGGGCGCATTTTTGCCCAGCTGATGCACACCGGCCGGGTAGGCCATCCGGTAAATATGCACGCAGGTGGGCAGGTGCTGGCTCCTTCAGCTATTGCCGCTGCGGGTCAGATTTACACCGACGAGCAGGGTATGTTGGATCATCCGACGCCCCGTGCCTTCACAACCGAAGAGGTGAAAGCCACGGTGCAGGAGTTTGTAACGGCCGCTCAGAATGCCATTGAAGCGGGCTTTGACGGAGTGGAGCTGCACGGCGCCAATGGCTACCTGATTGAGCAGTTTTTGCGGCCTACCAGCAACACCCGTACCGACGAGTACGGCGGCAGTGTAGAAAACTACGCCCGGTTTGCGCTGGAAGTAGCCGAAGGCGTGTCGGCCGCTATCGGAAAAGAAAAAGTAGGGATTCGGTTGTCGCCCTACGGTGTGTTCAACGATATGCCGTACAGCCCTGAGTACGATGCGATCTACACCTATCTGGCCGAGAAACTGAACGACTACGTGGTATACGTGCACCTGGTAGACCACGCGAGCATGGGCGCTCCGGCGGTAGCGCCCGAGATTGTAGCGCAAATTCGTCAGTTGTACACGGGTACGCTCATTTTGAGCGGTGGCTACACCGCTCAGACAGCCGAAGAAGCCCTCGAAAGCGGCCGCGCTGATCTGGTGGCATTTGGCCGTCCGTTCATCGCCAACCCCGATCTGGTGGAGCGCTTCAAAGCCGGTGCTGACCTCAATCAACCTGATTTCTCAACGTTTTATACGCCCGGCGAAAAAGGCTACACGGATTATCCCGTGCTGGCCGAAGTCGCGGAGGCTTAATTACCTGATTGCAAAAAGGCCAGCCGCGGTGCAGCTGGCCTTTTTTTGTTCATGGTTTGTTGCCGACGCACGTTGAACCATAAACAAAAAAACATGAAACCTTATTGATTCGACGTGCCTTTTTTGCCTTTGGCCGTTCCGGCAGGGGTGCCGGGCTTACCAACGCCCGTTGGCTCCGGGTAACCCGTACCCACGTTCCGGTCATTGGTGCGTGATTCTTTCTGAACGCTCGCAGCTGAAGTAGGCCGTTTTGAGCCGCCTGTTGAGCCCGAGGTCGACTCTTCGTTGGTCCGGGTAGTATTGCGACTGTTGCCGCCGGTAGCGCCGGGGCCGGTTGTACCGCCGTCGTTGGCCGTGTTGTTGCGGGTATTTTGAGCCCCTTTCACACCGCCACGCGCTTGCCGGGTGCCAGTTCCTTCGGCTCCGCCTGTAGAGCGAACACTACCGGTACCTTCGGAAGTGCTCCCGTGTGTGTTGGTGGGGCCGGTAGGCGAGAGGTTACTGTTACCGCTTCGGCTAACGCCTGACTTCATTTTGGGGCTTTCCTCTCCGGTACCTTTCCGGTTGAGCCCCTCGGCCGACCCGGTTGCGGGGCTCGATTTGGTGGAGACCCCATTGGAGGTGTTCTGCGTTTGGGTTTGGGCGCTGGCTCCGACCGATAGGCCGATGAGCAATGCTGCGGCAAAGAATGAACGTTTCATGAGCTTGTTTTTCGTTGTTGAGTCGTTTGTTCCAACTGGATTGTTATTTACCAACTAAAGTCTACAGGAATTGTTGGTTATTTTGTTTTGATACAGTGCCACTGGTCCGGGGCTGGCTTGGTTCGCCACAACTTTGTACCCGTCGGAACTAATCAACAGCCTGTCTCACTTAGCAGTACGGCTAAATGCCGGTAGTTCAGACCCCTTTTTCCTCTCCTGATTTGGCAAACTCTACGGCTCCCGGACACCCTGGTGTCCCTTCTGATTCAACTCCTACCGCTTTGCCCCGGCGGCTTGGTCTTTTACAAGGAACGGCCCTGAACATGATCGACATGGTGGGTATTGGCCCGTTTGTGGTATTACCCCTTGTGATTCAGATCATTGGTGGCCCTCAGTTTATCTGGGCGTGGGTGCTGGGCGCGGTAGTTTCGTTTATCGACGCCTTTATCTGGGCTGAGTTGGGGGCGGCTTACCCGTTGGCCGGAGGCAGCTACAACTTTTTGAAGATTGCGTATGGAGAGCAGCGTTGGGGGCGCTTGTTTTCGTTTCTGTACGTCTGGCAAACACTCATACAGGCCCCGCTGGTAGTAGCCTCGGGGGCCATTGGATTTGCGCAGTACTTCTCGTACCTCGTGCCGCTCGATCCGTGGCAGCAAAAAGCCGTTTCGGGTACGGCGGTACTATTTGTGATTTTGCTTCTCTACCGCAAAATTGACGACATCGGCCGTATTGGGATGGTGTTTTGGGGAGCTGTGTTGCTTACCCTGAGCTGGATTATTATCGGAGGACTCACCCATGCCGAAATTCCGGTTGGTCAAACTCTGGCCGCTGCACTGGAACCGAGCCCGGCCAATGGTGACTGGTGGGCTGCAGGGCTGGGAGCCGCTTCGGTAAAGACCATCTACTGCTACCTTGGGTATTATAACGTGTGCCACTTAGGGTCGGAGATTCGGAAGCCGGGGCGCAATATTCCCTTGAGCATGTTTATCTCCATTGCGGGCATTGCCGTTTTGTACCTCTTGCTCAATATCAGCGTAGTGGGCGTAATTCCGTGGCAAGAGGCCAAGGAGAGCAAATTCATTGTCAGTAGTGTAATTGAGCGGATTTATGGGGTGAAGGCGGCTCAGATAGCTACGGGCATGGTACTGGTGGTAGCGTTTTCGTCGCTGTTTGCGGTACTGCTGGGCTATTCGCGCGTGCCCTATGCCGCTGCGGCCGATGGGCAGTTTTTCTCCATCTTCGCCCGGTTGCATCCGACCCGGCAGTTTCCGTATATCTCGCTGCTGTTTCTGGGTGGACTGGCGTTTATATTCAGCCTTTTGTTTCGGCTGGGCGACGTCATTACGGCGATTCTGGCCATGCGGATCGTTATTCAGTTTATCGGTCAGGCGGTCGGGTTATGGATTCTGCGGTCGCGCAAAAAGGCGACTTCTTTTCCGTTCCGAATGCCTATTTACCCTGTGCCTATTGTGCTGGCTATTGGAGTCTGGGCGTTTATCTTCGTCTCGACCGGGCTTTCCTTCATGCTCTCCGGCCTGACCGTGATCGGGCTTGGAGTAATTGCTTACCTGGTTTCGTCGCGTGTACGCCAACAATGGCCCTTCCACACCCCTCGTCCCTAATCGGTTGAGTTTTTTGATAGAAGGACTTACTTTAAGGGAAAAAATAACCCCTGCTGTATGAAACCGACTATTGACGAACTGCATCACTCAGACCGCTACGAACTCATCAACTCGTTTCGCATCGACGAAATGGGGCAGTTTCTGGCGCAGGAACTGGGCTTTCAAACGACAGCCTCATCCACCCAAAAGCCCAATAATCGCTTAATGACCACCCTGTTTTTCGTCGGGTTTCTGGTGGGCGGAGGTGTTTTCGGGTATCTGATTGGTGGGCAATTGGGCAAGGCCGGTGGTGGACTCCCCAACGCGTTTGGGCGGGTGGGTGCTGAGTTTGGCTGGGCGTTTCTGGGTTTCTTTGTGCTGCTGCCCATACACGAGCTGATTCATGCCGCTGTTTTCAAGTATTACGGTGCTCAGAAGGTTGGCTTCGGTGGGTCGTGGAAAAGCATGATTGTGTATGCCTACGCGCAACGCTTCGTGCACAATGGCCGGGAGCTGTTCTGGATTGCCATTATGCCCTTTCTGGTAATCTCAGGGGGGCTTATTGTCGGCTGGGTTATCTGGCCACAGTACGGCTTTTTCTGGGGGATGACCCTGTTTATTCACACAACGGCCTGCGTCGGCGATTTTGTGCTGATTCGGTATCAGGCCAAACACAAAGGAGCGCGGTTTTACACCTACGACGATATCGAGAACGAACAACGCTCATATTTTTTCCTCGAAAAGGCAGCATAAAAAAAGGCTGGCCACCCGGCCAGCCTTTTTTTATGCACAAACGAATTGACTACAAGTGAATTGCTTCGTCGTAGGCGGCTTCAGTTGCGTCTTTGATGGCTTCCGACATGGTCGGGTGGGGGTGAACTGCCTTCAGAATCTCGTGACCAGTGGTTTCGAGTTTGCGGGCGGCTACCACCTCAGCAATCATCTCCGTTACGTTGTTGCCGATCAGGTGGGCGCCGAGCCATTCGCCGTATTTCGCATCGAAGATTACCTTCACGAAACCTTCGGGAGCCCCCGACGCTTTTGCCTTACCCGACGCTGAGAAGGGGAATTTACCCACTTTAATCTCGTAACCGGCTTCGCGGGCCGCCTTTTCGGTATAGCCTACCGACGCAATCTCGGGTACGCAGTACGTACAGCCCGGAATGTTGTTGTAGTTGAGCGGCTCCACATGGGGCAACCCGGCAATTTTCTCCACGCAGATGATGGCTTCGGCCGAGGCTACGTGCGCCAGGGCTTGCCCCTTGGTACAGTCGCCGATGGCGTAGTAACCTTCTACGTTGGTCCGGTAGTAGTCGTCAGTAACAATTTTGCCCCGGTCTGTTTTGATGCCCGTTTCTTCGAGACCGATGTTCTCGATGTTGGCTACCACCCCTGCCGCCGACAGTACAATGTCGGTCTGGAAGGTTTTCTCGCCCTGTGGGGTTTTCACCAGCACGCTGCAACCGGCTCCGCTCGTATCCACTTTCAACACTTCGGAGTTGGTGTAAATCTCAACGCCGAGTTTTTTGTATTGTTTGGCGAGTTCTTTCGAGACGTCTTCGTCTTCGACCGGCACAATGTTCGGCATAAACTCTACGATGGTCACCTTGGTACCCATGCTGGCATACACATACGCGAACTCGACGCCGATAGCTCCCGACCCGATAATGAGCATCGAATCAGGCCGTTTTTCGAGGGTCATGGCCTTGCGGTATTCAATGACCTTCTGCCCGTCGATAGGAACAGTTGGCAGGGCCCGTGCCCGGCCACCGGTAGCCACAATAATATGTTTGGCTTCGTATTCGGTTGTTTTACCGTCTTTGTCGGTTACGCTTACTTTCTTGCCCGGAACCACTTTGCCGGTGCCGTTGATGACGTCGATTTTGTTTTTCTTCATCAAAAACTGCACCCCTTTGCTCATGGATTCGGCTACGCCCCGGCTCCGCTTGATAACGGCCCCGAAATCGGCGCTGGCATCGGCTACTTTGATCCCGTAGTCGGCCGAATGCTTGATGTATTCAAAAACCTGAGCACTTTTGAGCAATGCTTTGGTGGGAATACAGCCCCAGTTGAGACAGATTCCGCCCAGACTTTCGCGCTCGATTACCGCAGTTTTCATGCCCAATTGCGACGCCCGGATGGCGGCTACATAACCGCCCGGCCCGCTACCTACCACAATTACATCGTACTGTGAAGCCATTTCTTAATGGGGAAAGTGTAATGGAGAACCTTGAACTCCTTTTTTGACAACGCAAAGGTAGTTTGAAAAGTTGATTGCGGGCATACTCAACCCGATGCAAGCGGCCTGCCGGGTGAAGGGTTTCCGGTAGACGGATTGGGGATGCGAAACGTATATGTTTGTTTGGTCAACGCTCACCGGGCGGGACCGAAAAGCTGTCAGCACTCCCTTGTATCCGTCAGGTTGGACGTTTCGGCTCTCCCTCCCGTATTTCAGGAGGGGGCAGGGCTGGGCGGCCGGGGCCGGTGGTAAAAAACCGGTCAACCTGCGTTGTTTTTCCAGAATTCGCGGCTCCAATGTCGTTCGTAGGGCCATTGTTTGTCGCGTAGGGCAAAGGGTAGCAACGCGTGAGCCTCCTTCACGGTTTGGCGGTAGTACTGGTCATCGTCGGTCAGAATCAGGGCCGCGTACGTATCGCCCTCCCGAACGGTCAGGTCGGCTACCGGAAGTTCAGGTTGCCAGTTGGGGTGTCGGCGCGATAGCTGACTTTTGAGCAATCCCCGAGGGCGTAGTCCCTCAACCGGGCGGGGTTGCGGCCGAAACTCACCCGCCGATACCCGTTGGGCGTAGTGTAAGTAGGCTTTGAGCAAACGCGGCCCATCGTTTGCAACCGTCTCGACAGACAATTGCTCGGGGCGCAGGCTCGTGATGACGTACACCTGCTCGCGGGCGCGGGTGACGGCCACATTAAGCCGGTTGGCCCCGCCTGCCTGATTCAAACTGCCAAACTGCATGGCCAGCCGCCCCCGCTCGTCGGGGGCATAGCCTACCGAGAAAATAATGACATCGCACTCGTCGCCCTGTACGTTTTCGATGTTCTTGACGAAGGCCACCGGTAAGTTGGCTCCTTCGAGTCTGTCCTGAATGAGTTGCTGCTGCGGGTAGTTGAACGTGACCACTCCCACCGATTTGCCCGGCTGCTGTGTGGCCAGTGTGCGCACGTGCTGCACCACGGCATCGGCCTCTACCGGGTTCGTGTTTTGTTGCCACTGCCCGGCAACCAGCACATACCGAATGGCCGGTATTTGTTGGTTGAGGGTTTGCCGGTCGGGGAGTAGGGTCAGTTTGTTGCCGTAAAAATGCTCGTTCGAGAATTGGATCAGGTCAAGCGAACGACTCCGGTAGTGGCCCGTCAGCGATACCTGCTGGAGCGACTGAGCCGCCAATTCGAGCAGCGACTCCACCTCCAGCGCGGTTTGGTCGGTTTCGTCGCTGTCCATTTCATCGGCCATACGGGTGCGGTACAAGTCGCTGGGCCGTAACTGCTGATTGTCGCCAGTTACGACCACCTGTTTGCCCCGAATCATGGCGGGCACGCCGTTTTCGGCAAAGCATTGGGAGGCTTCATCGAAAATGACCAAGTCGAACAAACCCTCCTGAAGCGGAAAAATAGCCGAAACCGACTCCGGCGAGGCCATCCAGCAGGGCACCAACCGGAATACCTCGTCGGCAAACTCACTCATGAGCCGACGTACCGGCCACACGTTCCGTTTTTTGGTGGTCTGATGCAGCAGATCGCGGTACGTGGTCACGTTGTTGAGCCGGTTGAAGGTCAGGTTGCGGTACGTTTGCTGACGTAGCTGCATCAGGAGAATATCGCGGCTTAGGCGTTGTTTTTGTTCGATACTGGCTTGCAGAGCCTGTTCCTGCTGGCTCATTCGCAATGACGATACCGACCGTAAGCTCGGGTGTTTCTGTTCCAGGTGGTTTAGCCAGGCCAGTTGGAGACTATTCATAAACAGAGCCTCCGCGTCGGTTGAGTTGGCCTTGGTATGGGCCGTAATGCGTTCGGTTACGGTTTGCTCTACTTCGTTTAGCCCGGCCCACAGCTGGTCGTTTTCAATCAGTAAATCGAAATCGGAGCGGAGAGCCCGGCGGAGGGCATCGGCATGAGCTGGATTGGACCACAGTGTTTCAATCTGCGTGGTAGTCAGAAGTGGTTGCCAGTCGGCGAGGGCGTTGGCTACCTCGTTTGCCTGGGCCAGCAACGCCCGCACGGTTCGGGTAAACTGACCCGCCGAAATCCAGTGTTGGGCGGGTAGCTGGGCGAGTACGGGTAAATCGGCCATGCGGGAAACCACCTCGCGGGCGTCCTGCAAAAGCCGTAAGGTATCGGGTTCGTAAGCCAGCGGGAGCGTGGCCAGCAGTGGCTCGGTGAAGGGGGCGAGTTCGTCTAACTCCTGCCGTTTCTGCAAGCGAATTTGCAGCGTACGAAGGTCGTTGGCCGAGGTTGTGACCCCATTCATGCCCGCCAGTTGAAGCAGCTGGTCTTTGCCGGGGTTGGTAAGCTGCCACCAGTTCCAGCTCACCCACGACGGCCGTGCGTCAACTGCCGACCTCAGCAGCGCATCCAGCCCGTCGAGCCGGGTTTGTCCTGTCGGCAAAATTAAGGGTCCCGGTGCGCTCAGGGCTTCCTCCCAGCGGTTGGCCAGCCGGAGCAGCTCGCCCTCGGCTACGGTAGCCGCCGGATGATCGGTGGCCTCGCGCAGAAACCCAACGGCCGTCCAGAGCGCCCGGCTGTTGGGGGCGTTTAGTAGGGCCAGCAGGGCGTCGAGCGCCCAGGCCGACTCATGCCAGCGTCGCCATGCGTCGAGCGAGGGCGGTTGAACCCCGAACGTAGCCGCTTCTGATGCGGTTTGTTGCGCTACTGTACCCACAGCCGTAACGGCCCGGTCGAGCACGAACTGATCGGTGGTGGAAAACGACGCAAACGATACCCGGTCGTGCCAGGGGTGGTTGGCCCCCAGCCGCTGTTGATAATCGGTATAGTGACGTAACCGCTGAACAAAGTTATCCACATTGGTCAGTTGAAAATGTGGATAAAGGTCGTCCAGCTTAATGGTGTTCGCTTCGGGGTTGGTGTTCAGGTATATTTCTTTAGCCGAAACGCCACACTCCACCGTGTCGAACAAGGCGTTTTTGAAGGTTTCTAGTTCACCGAGCAATTCGTCGATTTGCCGGCTTTCACGGTCAAAATCCCGCTCAATCAACACGGCATCAAGTCCGTGGTTTTGTTGCCGGTAGTGGTCGATGGCCTCAATCTGCCCGGCAATTTGGGCGTAAAGGGCTTTTCGGTCGTCCTGGAAATCGTGGATAAGGGCAATGAACGGCCCCATCCCTACCTGTTTCAACCGCTCAAACACCACATCGAGGGCAGCCCGTTTCTGGCAAACCAGCAAGACCCGTTTACCCTCAGCGGCCGCATCGGCCATAAGGTTAGCAATCAACTGCGACTTGCCCGTGCCCGGTGGCCCTTGCACCACCAGCGATTCGCCCCTTTTTACAGCCCGCACGGCAGCTTCCTGCGAGGCATCCATAGGAAGCGGGGTTCGGAGAAAGCGTTCTTTTAAGGGGGGAGTGAGCGATGTGGGGAGGGCGCTTAGAGATGGTTCCTCTGGTGTATGAGTTTCGCTTTCCTCGGTATTTAACAGGGTATCGTAATCGGGCACCAAAAACGAGCCGGCTTGTGGAAAAATGCCCAGAACGGCTTCCGGGTACAATTTCAGTTCGCCGGTTTTTTCGAGGGCGTGGAGGGTTTTCTGGGTAACCTTGTCGAAGGGGCGGAGCAGGTCGACAAACAGGTCCTGGTTGAAGTTGATTTTCAACGGACTAGCTTTGAGCCATTCGTAAAGCTGCGTCCGAAACGTGAGAGAGTCTTTGTCGAACTCGTCAAGTTCCTTCTCAACGTACTCTCCCGGCAGTTTCACGGCGTTGAAGTGGGCGTAGGCCAGCATAAACGTTGGGTTTACGAAGCCTGCTTCATCGCCCCGACGGACGAGGTGCCATTGGTCGCCTTTGTGCTCAATCTGCACCGGAAAAAACAGCAGGGGCGCATGTACGGGCGTACCATCCATAAAAAGGCCGCGCACAAACGGCCAGCCCACGTACAGGTCTTCGGTGCCGCGCTCTTCCTCAATAAACCGGGCTGTGCGGGCAATGCGCCCCAGCCGTTTGCTGATCTGATTTACTTTCTCATGCCGGGGGTCGAGCACGTCGCAGAGCGGAATACTCGGCTTGCGGGCCAGCAGTTGCTGAATAATACCGAACGAGGGTTTGTTGAGCACAAAGTCGGTATCGTGCAGGTCCAGAAATCCATCGGCCGGCAGGCTCGACAGCAGTAACGACCGGTTGCGGCTGCTGAGGTTGGTTAAACGACGGCGGTAGGTACGGAGAACAGAACGATTCGGAATCAAGATGGCGGATTGGAGTTTTTACAAAATAACAACCTCTTGGGAAAACGTCACAAGTTGGCGCTCCGTCTGTTTGGTCCCGAATTGTTCGTGTATAAAAAAGGCCCACCCTTTTGGGGCAGGCCTTTTGGGGAAGCGGTGCCGGGGTTAACGCGTCAGTACGTATTCGTCCCAGTTGATTTCGGCTTGGGGCCTGGCCAACTGCCGGAAAATAGAGCCCCGGTCGAGGGTCACGTCGACATTCTGCGCGTTCAGGCGGTTATACCGGCGCAGGTCGACCCAGCGGTGGCCCCAGGGCTCGGCCCAGAGCGAGTACCGGCGCTGGAACAAAATCTCGTCGATGAGGGCTTCGCGGGTGGTAGCTCCGGTGTAGTTCCCCACGCCAGCCGCCGTCCGAATGCGGTTGATGGCTGCCAGAGCCGCCTGTGTGTTGCCCAGTTGCGCGTTGGCTTCGGCCACAATCAGGACCAGTTCTTCGTTGCGGAAAAACTTCAGCTCGCTGGTGTTGACCGGGAACCGCCGATCCTGATACTGTCCCGAAAGCGGAGTGCCGTCGGAGGTGACCGATACCGGTGCTGTCCGGCGGAAGAACTTCGCCCGAACGCGGGCATCGTTGGCCAGTGTGTCGCGCAACACCGAGGGGTGTACCACCATCATGGTAGTCACGTTGGCATTCAGGACAAAAAACAGAGGGTTGAACTGATCGGGGGGCGCGCCGTAGGTGTGGGCCGGGCCTGCATCCAGGTTGCCCGTTGCGTTGTAAAACGAGGCATTAGCGGCTTCGAGTGCGCCCTGCCAGTCTTGCCGGTATACGGCCAATCGGGCTGCAATAGCCCGGTTCAGTTGCCGCAACGACGCAATCGTGTTGAAACCATTTGCGGTGAAGCCACTCGTCAGGCGCAGCGGGAAGTTGCCTGTACCTCCGTTGGTGAGTTCGGTATTGGCCTCGTCGAGCAGTTGCCGAATTTGCGTGAGGGCTTCCGGGAGTGGCACAAACGGCCCCGGATTCTGAATATCGGCAATATTCATCCGAATGCCGTTTTCGTACTGACCCATTGCCACAATCAGGTACTGGTAGGCCATAATGGTTTTGGCAAAACCCGATACCGCGTTCTTTTCCTGATCGGTAAAAGCGTTGGTATTCCGAACGGCATCGACCACCGTGAGCCCCTGCCGGATTGCGAAGTAGGGGTTTGTATAGGTGGGCAGGTAGTTGAACATGTTGGGATTGGCCGTGCGGTTGTTCATACCGAGCCAATCGGTTTGCCAGCGAGGGTCAGAGGCATTCAGGTACCATAATTCGCGGCCCATTGTACCAAAGAGCATCGTGACGTTAAACACATAGTCACGATGGCGGGATTCGAGACCCGTAACCAGGTTTTGTACCTGCGTGCGCGATGCGTTTTGTGATACGCTCCCGAGCGAAGGATTGTTGGGGTCGTTGGGGGCTTCCAGCTCAAAGAAACTGCATGAGTTGAGCAGCATCAGCCCGGCCAGCATGGAGAGATATAAACGAGTTTTTTTCATGACGAATAAGGGCTTAAAACTCAACTACCAAATGTCCGAAGAAACGACGCTGAGTGGGGTAGGGGGCAATATCAACGCCCGATCCTACCGCCTGTAACCCGAATGTTGAGGTTTCGGGATCGTAACCAAAGTACTTGGTGAACGTGAGGGGATTCTGGCTTGAGAAGCCTATCCGCACCCGCGACACCTTGTTGTTGAACAGGTTACCCAGCGTTTTGGTAGGTACGGTATAGTACACGGCCACCTCGCGCAAACGCACGTATGAGGCATCCTGCACCCAGCGGTCGGCACCGTTGTTGGGGGCAATTCCGCGGTCGCGGCCGTTCGGGATGCCATCGCCATCGTCGTCCTGAGCCCAGTCGGGGGTTGTACCGCCCGAATCCATCAGGAACTGGGTCAGGTTAATGTTGTCACCACCTTGTTTCCAGTGCCAGAGCATATTCACGTCGAAGTTTTTGAACAGCGTAAATTCGTTGAGCCACGACATCTGGAATTTGGGCTGGTTGTTGCCCAGAATGTAGGCACCAGTCCGCACGCCCTGTGCGGCTGGTGTATCGTTGCCATCGCTGGCGGGGCGCGTACCCACAATGGTTGTTGGAGCAAAACCCTCCTGGTAGAGGAACGTGCCCAGAGTTACACCAAACGCACCCGCGTTGTAGGGCGGAATGCCCAGACGCGTGAGCAGGAGGTTGTTGCGCCACCACATCAGGCGGGTGTTCCAGCGCAGATTTTCCTTTTGCACAGGGGCAGCTGCCAGCGAGAGCTCAATCCCCCGGTTCTGGAGCTGTGCCAGGTTGGTTGGAATGTTGCTGATACCAACCGCGGGCGACAGTTGCAGGTTCTGAATGTTGTTGCGGGTTTGCTTGTCGTAATAAGTGGCTTCCAGTTGAATCCGGTTGCTGAACAGGCCCAGATCCAGACCAAATTCCAGCTCACCTGCCCGTTCGGGTTCAATGTTGGCGTTACCGGCAGCCGTTGTCACAACTGAGCCCAGCAAACCACCGATGTTGGCCGAGTTGAGTGGTGTAAACGTGGTACCAAAACCAGGTACCCCGGCCGTTTCGCCGTAGGCAATGCGTGGTTTGATTTGTGAGAAGGTATTGGCCAGGCTCGACGAGCGGATGAACTCAAAGTTAGCCAGGTTTACGGCCAACGAAGCCTTCGGGAACGCCCAGAACCGGTTGGCATCGCCAATCAGCGTTGATTTATCGAAGCGAATACCGGCCGTAGCAATCACCTTGTCGTCCCAGTTGGCCTCCTGTTGAACAAAAGCCCCTACATCGGTGATGTTCTGGAATCGCTGCTCGAAAATCTCCTGAACCGTTCCCTGCCGCAGGTTCGTCTGACCACCAGCCAGACCCCGCGACCGGTTGAGCAGCCGGTCGTCGCGGAAGTTCAGCCGCACGGCACCTACCTGACTGGTCAGGTTTACTTTGCTTACGTTCCAGTTCAGAACCAGAGCGGCCTGCAAGTTGGTATTTACGTTTTCCGTTTTACCCCAGAGTACATCGCCGGGGTTACCCTGTCCGCGCTGGAACTGCAAATCTTCGGGTAAGTACACCAGCGTGGTGTTCTGGGTGTAGTCGAAACCTCCCTGCCCAATCAGTTTCAGCAAAGCCCGCTCCGATTTGTACAGGTTGGCCGTGAGGTTAAACGATTGAATAAAGCGGTTGACGTTGCTGTTGTTGATGCCCCGGTCGGTAACGGCAATCGGGTTCTCGTTGAAGTACGGGTTGTCGGGATAACGCCCGCTGGCGTCGGGGAAGAGATTGAAATAATTGGGTACATACACAATGTTGTAGCCAATGCTGGCGCCCGAGTTGTTCTGGTTGCCCGTAAAGCCCCGGTCAGTGTTGGTGTTGATGTAGTTGGAGCCAACCGATAGCGTAATGTCTTTGGTCAGCTTGTGATCAATGTTGGCCCGCAATGAATACCGCTTGAAACCCGTCCGGCGGATAATCCCTTTCTCGTCGGCGAAGGCACCCGAAATAAAGAATTTTGTCTTGTCATTACCGCCCGAAATGCCCAGTCGGGTGTTCGAAAGCGGTGCCGTGTTACCGTAGAAGTACTTTTCGTAATCCCAGGTTTGCCCGTTGGCGGCCCGGAATCGCTCCAGTTCGGCCGGGCGACGGGCGGCTGAGAAAAAGGTGTTGATTTTAGCCTCTGTCCAGTTATCAACGCCCAGCAATCGCTGTGCGTTAGCAAAGCCATAGTCTTGCGCGAAGGACACTTTCGTCTTACCCGCACTACCTCGCTTGGTAGTAATAATGATTACCCCCGCATTAGCCCGGGTTCCGTAGATGGCCGCAGCCGAGGGGCCTTTGAGCACCTCTACGTTTTCAATGTCATTGGGGTTGAGGTCAGAGATCCGGTTGGCTGCATCGTCTTGCGTTTCTACCGCCGACGCCCCCGTTACTGAGCCGCGTCCCGTCCGGTTTACAGCGTTGTTTGCATATACGCCATCAATGATATACAGCGGCTGTGAGGCCCCTACCAGCGACGAGATACCCCGGAGCTGAATAGAAACCCCTCCACCGGGTGCGCCACCGTTGGTGTTGATGTTTACGCCTGGCAATTTGCCGTAAAATGCATTATCGACGGTCTGAATCTGTGTGGTTCCAACGAGCTCCCGCGCCGAAATGGTGCTGACGGCGTTGGCCAGGTTCGACCGCTTGATGCTCGATGCCAGACCCGTTACAACGACCTCTTCCAGATTCGAAACATCTTCGGTCAGCGTCACATCAATGGTGGTGCTATTGCCAACCGGCACTTCTTTAAACTGGTAGCCCAGTGATGAGAATACGAGTGTCGCTTTCGACTGTTTCGGTGTGATTGAGTAGGCTCCGTTGGCGTCGCTAACTGTTCCGATTGTGGTTCCTTTTACAACCACGTTTGCGCCGGCAATAGGGCTGCCGTCTTCGGATTTAATGGTACCGCTGATTTTTGTCTGCGCGAAAGCGACCACACTGAGTAGCCACATACTCACACAAAACGTCAGCCTTACTACCCTCAAAAAGGTAATACTTTGCATAAATCTGTGTAGTAAAGGTTAAACAAAAAACAATATAAAATTAGCCTGAGAACAATTCTGGCAGAGTATTGTTTGGTAAAATGACCACAAAATAAGTTTGCTATTGCGTTTTGAACAACTGGAATGGCCTGTGCCGGGGTACGTTTGACGGAGCTAATTGGCCTCGTTTTGTAAAGAATGGGTAGAGGATAAAATTGCTTTGTATCTTGTAAGTGACTTACTGACAGTGGTTTCTATTTGGAAAGTATCGTTTGGGGATATTGGCTTTTTACAAGGGTAAACCCTACTGCATTTGATTATATCTGGCTGATAAAATGTAATCTTCGGGAGCGTACAAAATATGCCGATGCTCAGAAGTGTGTTGAAGAAAAGTTAATCAGACTTTCCCTGTAAGAAAAGTTGGTAAACTTCTCCACGACGGGAGACATAAAAAAAGCGGGCCACATCGGCCCGCTTCCAATTCAACGCATGTCCAGATACCTTTATACCTCGATACCTTGCTCTTTCTCCGCTTTTTTCTCCGGGATGAGCCACGACGCCAGCACACTCACGGCCAGAATCGAAACGATGATGTACAGCGAATAAACGGGTTTAAAACCGAGCTCTTCCAGATAATGATCGGTGAGCATTTTCACACCGATAAAGGTGAGCAGCACCGCTAAGCCAACTTTCAGGAACCGGAACTGACTCATAATGCTCGACAGGAAGAAGAACATGGAGCGCAGACCCATGATCGCAAACACGTTTGAGAAAAATACGATGTATGGATCTTTAGTGATTGAGAAAATGGCCGGGATGGAATCGACGGCAAAAACAAGGTCGGTGAAAGCCACTACCACCACCACAATAAACAGGGGGGTCACAAACAGCTTATTGTCGGTTTTGCGCCGGACAAAAAAGTGGTCGATTACATTGCGCCGGTACACGTTGAAGTACTTTGATACCAGCTTGACCACGGGGTGGTTTTTAGTGTCGATCTGTTCTTCGCCTTCTTTCTCAAAAAACAGCCGAACCCCCGTATAAACCAGAAACGCCCCGAAAACAAACATGATCCACTCAAAGCGTTGCAGCAAAGCCGACCCCACGAAAATAAACACGAACCGGAGTACGATAGCCCCCAGAATCCCCCAGACCAGAATCTTCTTGTAATACCGCTCCCGCACGCCAAATGACGCAAAAATGAGGATGAATACAAAGATGTTATCGGCTGATAATGAGTATTCTACCAGGTAGCCTGTGATGTATTCCAGAGCCATGTTGTTCTGAAAAAGCTGTAAGCTCTGTTCAAAGTCGCCCGGTATCAGTTGCACATGGTCGGCGTACAGATTGCGCACCTCCTGAAGCCGCGCAAAGTCATTGATGCCGTGCACCAGGTAGCCGTAGTTCTTGATAAAAAAGTAGAAGGCAATCGACAGCGATACCCAAACGGCGCTCCAGATGGCGGCCTCCTTGAAGTGTACCACGTGGCTCTTCTGTTTCGTAAATACCCCCAAATCAAGGGCCATTACGACCATCACGAAAGCCGCGAAGCCTAAGAAAAAAGTTGTTTCACTTGTTAGCATGTGTTCTCAAAGAATCATTAAAACGACAACCCCGCCAATGACAAAAAAGTTAGGGTCAGCGCAAAACTGTTGCAATATGGGCAAAGAAATGATGGGAGTCAGTAGGGGGATGGCATCTTAATTGCTATAGTCCCCGAAAAGCCTCCCGGTGAACTAATTCCAGAACGTATTGGCATAGTTCGTCGGTCTACTTAGTTTTGAGCCATGTTTAATGGGAAGAAAGTCATAGTGGTGATGCCTGCCTACCGGGCAGCCCTTACCTTGGAGCGTACGTACCGCGAAATTCCGTTCGATATTGTCGATGATGTTATCCTGGTGGATGACTTCAGCCCCGACAATACCGTTGAGGAAGCCAGGCGCCTGGGTATCCGGCATGTGATTCGGCACGACCAAAATAAGGGCTACGGGGGAAATCAGAAAACCTGCTACCGTAAAGCTATGGAGTTGGGTGCTGATATTGTGGTGATGCTTCACCCTGATTATCAGTATACCCCCTTGCTGCTGACGGCCATGATCTCGATCATCGGCAACGACCTCTATCCCGTTGTGTTTGCTTCCCGGATTCTGGGAAAAGGTGCCTTGAAAGGCGGTATGCCTATGTACAAATACATTGCAAACCGATTCCTGACCCTGGCGCAAAACATCCTGATGAACCAGAAGCTATCGGAATACCACACGGGTTACCGGGCGTTCTCGGGTGAGGTGCTGCGTGCACTCGATTTTACCCATAACTCCGACGATTTCATCTTCGACAATGAGATGATTGCCCAGATCTTCTACAAGGGCTTCGAAATTGCCGAGGTAACTTGCCCCACCAAGTATTTTGAAGAAGCTTCGTCGATCAACTTCAAGCGTAGCACCATTTACGGCCTTGGCGTATTAGGCGTGTCAATCCGGTACCGACTTAGCCGATGGGGATTGCTGCGCTGGAACGTACTGTCGAAGTAAGAGATGTGGTCACGGGTTGGCCTACTACGTCCAGAATCATCGACTCCAGCGTAAGGCCCGGCCCAAAGGCACAGCTCAGAATATGCCCGTCGGCAGCTACGGCCGGTTCTGTATCACCGGCCTGGAGGCCCTTCCATACGGCATTCAGCACGAAAAGTACCGTTGCCGACGACATGTTGCCGTAGTCACGGAGTACCTCGTAGGCAAATCGGTTGTCGGTAGTTTCGAGGCCAAGCTGCTGCTCAATAACTTCCAGGATCTTGCGGCCGCCGGGGTGCATGGCGTACAGGTTAATGTCGCCAATGGTAAGGCCGCTTTTTTGCAGCAACCGCGATAGCAACTCGCCTATACCCTGTTGAATATACCGGGGCACTTCGGAGGTCAGGGTCATCTCGAACCCAAAATCGCTCACGTGCCAGGCCATTTCGGCTTTACCTTCGGGGAGTAGGTCGCTGTAAAACGACCGTAGCCGTAGCGCCAAATGCTCAGAGACTGGCTCGCTTTCGACCAACACGGCCGCGGCTCCGTCGGCAAAGAGGGCGTTGGAGAGTAGGTGATCCGTTTCGGTTTTTTTCTGGAAATGGAGTGTGCACAACTCCACGCAAACCACCAGTACCTTAGCGTCGGGGTCGGCTCGTACCATGGCGTCGGCGGTTTTCAGGCCATTGAAAGCCCCATAACACCCCATAAAATTGATAGCCAGCCGTTGCGTAGTCGTAGCCAGGCCCAGTGCTTCAATCAGTTCAATATCGGGGCCGGGCGCATACAGGCCTGTGCAACTAACTACAATCAGGTGCGTGATCGACTGCCTGTCGAAACCAGACCGTTTGCTCAAACAGGTTTCAATGGCTTGCCGGGCCAACGGGACTGCTTCCTGCCGGTAGAGGAGCATCCGTTGCCCAACCGTTGGAAATGGTTCGAGCCCCGGTGTATTGGGATAAAACGTGTAATCGCCATTCTCGCGGCTATAATCGGGTAAAACCGAATGCCGTTTTTCGATGCGGGTCTGACGGTAAAGGGCCGTGAGCCGTCGGCGGTCGCGCTCATCAAATTGAAGCGCGTCGGCCATAAACTGGGCGATTTGCATCTGAGGTACCGCGTATTGCGGCACAGCCGTGCCAATCGCCGTGATAAAGGCGCTATATTCGTGTGTGTTCTTATTCAATGTTCATCAGCATAGGTTGTAGTGTAGTAACCGTCTGTTTTTTAGGATTGTTATGACCCGGAATAGTGTGTACCCATTCATCTGCCTCCACCATGACTCTTCGCGAAATTTGGCTTCATCTGCGGGTTCCTTTTTCGTTTTTTCTGCTGCCCGTCTTCTGGTTCGCTCTGAGTCAGTCGGTTAACCCCGATTTGGGTCGGTCGGTACTGGTCGCATTTATTCTGCACGTTTTGTTGTACCCGGCGAGTAATGCGTACAATAGCTTTTTTGATAAAGACGAGGAAAGTATCGGGATTCTCGAAAACCCGCCCCCCGTAGACCAAACCCTGCACCGGGTAGCCTGGGGGCTCGATGCACTGGCCTTGTTGCTGGGCCTGCTGGTGGGCTGGCCTTTCGTGTGCTATTTGCTCATTTATGGGCTCATTTCCAAAGCGTACAGCCACGATCGGATTCGGCTCAAAAAATACCCGGTCTGGAGCTGGCTCATCGTGAGCCTTTTTCAGGGAGGCTTTACCTACCTGATGACTTTACAGGCTATCAACAACGTACCGCTCGAACAGTTGCTTACGCGTCAGCCCTTGCTAGCGGCCTGCCTGTGTACGCTCAACGTAATGGCGATGTACCCTCTCACGCAGGTGTACCAACACGCCGAAGACGCCCGCCGGGGCGACCTTACTCTGAGCCGCCTGCTGGGTGTTGAAGGTACGTTTGTCTGTGCGCTGCTGGTGTTTGCCTGCTCGCTGGCCGGTTTTTACGTTTATTTCGGAGGGCGTTCGCCGTTTTACATTCTGCTGGCCTGTATTCTGCCCGCCATGATCTTCTTTGTGGCCTGGTATGGGCAGGTTCGGCACGACAAGGCGCGGGCCGACTTCCGCTCGGCCATGCGGATGACCGTTTTGGCGGGTATAGGGCTCAACGGTTTTTTTCTGACGTTGCTGTTTTTAGAATCCTGATTGGCGGTTCGGGTAAGTTGCCCCTGGGTAATCCGTTATCATGAGCCACAAGGCTGCCCCTGATCTGCAATTTTTTAGGCATATAAGTAATTGATCGTCAAACCTAAAAAAATCTCTTGTTGAATTTTTTGGGTTTACCTCTTGACAAACGTCAGAAAACGCTCTACTTTTGTACCCACAATTCAGCACCACAGGCGCTGGATCACCAAACGCGAAAGTAGCTCAGCTGGTAGAGCGCGACCTTGCCAAGGTCGAGGTCGCGGGTTCGAACCCCGTCTTTCGCTCCAGAAAAAGGCACCGACCACGGTGCTTTTTTTGTAGTTACCCGATTCGTTGGGTGGATTGCCGGGATGGCGGAATAGGTAGACGCGCCGGACTTAAAATCCTGTGGGCCGTAAGGCCCGTGCGGGTTCGATTCCCGCTCCTGGTACCTGAGATTTGCCAAAGAGCCGCTACTTGTAGCGGCTCTTTGGCGTTAAAAGGGCCCCAATCACGCCAAAAAGCTACATCCTTGGCGGAAAGTACCCCTTTTTTTGTATGCATCGGTAAACCGGCCGCTCCTTCGTCTTATACCCCAAAAAGTAGTCTGAATGGCATTAGAACAAACCTGGCGATGGTTCGGTCCGAATGACCCCGTATCGCTGGCGCACGTCCGACAGGCAGGTGCCACCGGAATCGTAACGGCCCTGCACCATATCCCGAATGGGCAAGTATGGCCCGTAGCTGAAATTCAGCAGCGGAAAAAGATCATCGAAGATGCCGGGCTTACGTGGTCGGTTGTCGAGAGTATTCCGGTGCACGAGGAAATCAAAACACGCACGGGGGAGTACCGCCAACATATCGAAAACTACAAAGAGTCGATCCTGAATCTGGCTCAGTGCGGAATCGATACGGTTTGTTACAACTTCATGCCCGTACTCGACTGGACGCGTACCAACCTCGATTACCCCATGCCGGATGGCTCAACGGCCCTGCGCTTTGATGCAACGGAGTTTGCTGCATTTGAGCTGTACATCCTGAAACGGCCCGGTGCCGAAGCTGAATACAATGATGCGCGCAAACAAGAGGCCAAAGCATGGCTCGATGGTGCCTCTGAAGCCGACGTGCAACGCTTGACCCGGACAATTATTGCGGGCTTGCCCGGTTCGGAAGAAAGCTACACACTCGAAAAGTTTCAGGCGGCACTCGACACCTACAAGCACACGGGCGATGCCGAATTGCGGCAAAACCTGTACACGTTTCTGCGCGAAATTACACCGGTAGCCGAGTCGGCCGGGGTACGTCTGTCTATTCACCCCGACGATCCTCCGTACCCAATTCTGGGTCTTCCCCGCGTGGTAAGCACCGAAGCCGATGCCCGTCAGTTACTGAGTGAGGTCGACTCGCCAGCCAACGGAATTTGTTTTTGTACCGGTAGCTATGGTGTTCGGCCCGATAACGACCTGCCTGGTATGGTAGAGCGGCTGGGGCCACGGATTCATTTTGTGCATCTGCGGAGCACCCTGCGTGATGCCGAAGACCCCTCGCTGATGCGGAGTTTCCACGAAGCCGACCACCTGGCGGGCGATGTGGATATGTACGGCGTAATGCGGGCGTTGCTGAAGGAGCAAAAACGTCGGCAGGACGAGGGTCGGGAAGATTTGCGGATGCCGTTCCGGCCCGATCATGGTCATCGGATGCTCGATGACTTGACCTCCAGCAAAAAAATAAACCCCGGCTACACGGCCATCGGGCGGCTACGCGGTTTGGCTGAGTTGCGGGGTCTGGAAATGGGTATCGAACGCAGCGAGTCGTAAGGCCCGGCCTGCTATAAAAGAAACCGGGGGTCTCACCGGCGTATCAGCTAAGAAGTTTCGTTCTTGACTAATACGCCGGTGAGACCCCCGGTTTTTATGGTATCGCTGAACTCTTAGTTCAGGTATTTGAGCTTGATTACTTCTTTCTGCTCCAGGAAGCGCCACTTACCACGCGGCAGCTCTTTTTTGGTCAGCGTAGCATACACCGTCCGGTCAAGCTTCATGACCTCGTAGCCGAAGTGTTCGAAAATCCGGCGGACAATCCGGTTACGGCCGCTGTGAATCTCGATGCCAACCACTTGGGCGTCGGGTGTTACAAGGGCCAAATCGTCGGGTTTAATCATGCCGTCTTCCAGCTCAACCCCGGCCCGAATAGCTTCAAAATGCTCTTCGGTGATGGGCTTATCAAGTTCGGCCTGATAAATCTTGCGGATATTGTTGGACGGGTGCGTCAGCTTGTCGGCCAATTCGCCGTCGTTGGTTAGTAACAACAGACCGGTTGTGTTGCGGTCGAGACGACCAACGGGGTAGATGCGGAAGTTGCCTACATCGGCTACCAGTTCCATTACGGTCCGGCGCTCTTCGGGGTCTTCGGTGGTGGTGATGTAATCTTTCGGCTTATTGAGAAGCACATACACCATTTTCTCCGGGTTCAGTACCGTTTTGCCGTACTTCACCACGTCGTTTTCTTTCACCTTATAGCCCATTTCGGTCACGACTTTACCGTTAACCGTAATGTCGCCCCGGCTGATCAGCTCGTCGGCTTCCCGACGTGAACATACGCCAGCGTTGGCAATATATCGGTTCAAACGCATCAGGCCCGAGGGGTCACGCTCGTCGGGTTCGCGTTCAGGGCGGGGTTTGTCGTCGCGCTTGCCGAATCCCTTTTTGTCTGATTTCTTATCAAAGCCGGGCTTGCTGAAGCTCGGCTTACCGAGGCCGGGTTTATCGAGTTTGTAATCGGGGGCGGCTTTGTAGCGGCCTACCCGGCGCTCGCGGCTATCGTCGCGCTGCTCGTCGGTGAAACGCTTGTCAAACTCATTATCGCGGCCAGAACGCTTTGATTTATCCTGAGCGTCGTCGCTACGCCGGGCGTCGTCACGCCGGTTGAATGAACCCCGACGGTCGCCTGAGGGCTGATCGCCAAACGGACGACGATTTCCTTCGCCCCGGTTGTTGAAATCCCGGCGACCTCCTTCGGGCCGGTCACCATTGCGGGTAAACCGGCTTTCGCCCCGCCGACCATCGCCCCGGTTGTCGTCGTTCCGGCGGTTGAACGGCCGGCCTTCGCCCCGCTCGTTGTTCCGGTCGAAACCACCCTCACGGCGGTCGCCACCACCACGGGTGTCATTAAACCGGCGCTCATTACCGAAACGGCTCGGACCCCGGTCATTGCTATCGTTCCGGCGGTTGAACCCACCTTCGCGCGGTCCGTCTCCACGGCGGCCGTCTCCACGGGGACCGTCGTTCCGGCGGTCATCACGGTCGAACCGGGGGCGGTCAAATGAAGGACGCTCGTCCCGGTTGCCAAAGCCTTTGTCGTTCCGGTTGAACCCACCTTCGCGCGGTCCATCGAAACGGCGACTGTCGTCACGGCGGCCGCCTTCACGGGGTCCGTCGCTACGGCGGTCGTTGCGCTCAAACCGGGGGCGGTCAGAACCTGACTCCCGATTGAACCCACCCGGTCGGCGGTCATCGTTCCGGTTGAATCCACCTCCACGTGGTCCGTCGTCACGGCGGCCGTCGCTACGGCGGCTATCGTTCCGGCGGTCATCACCACGGCCAAAGCGGCCGCCATCCCGGCTATCATTGTCCCGGTTGAATGGCCGACGTGCATCGCCAAATCGGTCGTTGCCGGCACGTTCATCCCGATTAAAGCCACCGGGCCGGGCGTCGTCACGCCGGGCGTCGCCACGCCGGTCGTTACGGTCGAACCGGGGGCGTTTGTCGCCTTCGCCCCGCGCACTGCCGCGCTCGAACCCTTTATGTTGACGGTTGTCATCCCGACGGCCGTCTGTATTTTTACCAAAAGAGCGACGTTCGCCATCCCGGCGATCATCCTGGTTAAAATTCTGATCCTGATTCATGGAAAAATACAGCAATCCCTGCTGTGTTAGATAAACTATTGGCTGATTATCAGCTATGCGTATTGTAAATTGTCCAAAAATGGACGCAAAGGTACGGCTTTTCTCAGAACTCTCATCACTGGCCGTTGGTATAACGTTGCCTCAACCGAAAACAATCCCTAACCCTTCTCTGTCGTTAACGGTTTCGAGTAAAAGTCTGTCCAACACCGTACCTATTCAGTTCGTATTCGTCAATAAGCTGCCTACCTGCATGACTACCCCTCTCTGGAAACCCAACCGTTTTCTGGCTGAACATTCAACGCTCAAAAAATATACGGAATGGCTGTTTATCAAACGCGGCCTTTACTTCCGGGATTACGATGACTTATGGGATTGGTCGGTTACTGATCTGGAAGATTTCTGGGAGAGTATCTACCAATTTTTCGATGTGCAGAGTCATACGCCCTATTTCGATGTGCTCGACCGGCCTCAGCCCGGCCCTCCCAACTGGGGCATGCTAGGAACCCGCTGGTTTACGGGCGCAACGGTCAACTATGCCGAACATATTTTCCGGCACAAAAGTGTACAGCACCCGGCCCTGATTTTTCAGGCCGAAGGCCGCGACCCGTTTCAGATGTCGTGGCACGTGCTGGAGCGGCAGGTTGCTGCGGTGGCGGCTTACCTCCGCGAAGCGGGCGTAGGCATGGGCGACCGTGTGGTGTCGGTATTGCCCAATATTCCCGAAACAGTGGTGTCGTTTCTGGCTACAGCCTCGCTGGGGGCGGTTTGGTCGAGTTGCTCGCCCGATTTTGGCACCGCAAGTATTGTGGATCGGTTTCGGCAAATTGAACCTAAGGTGCTGCTGGCCGTGGATGGCTATTTCTACAACGGCAAACTGATCGACAAAACCGCCGTGATGCAGGAGCTGCGGCAGGCACTGCCTACGGTAGAACGGATAATCTGGGTGCCCTACGCCGATTTGCCCGTGCAGAACCGGCTGACGGGGTCCGACCTTTGGGCCGAGGTGGTGCAAACCCCCAACACAGGGCTTTACTTTGAACCGGTGCCGTTCAACGACCCTATCTGGGTGCTATATTCATCGGGTACAACGGGCAAACCCAAAGCCATTACGCATAGTGTGGGCGGCTGCCTGCTCGAACACCTGAAAGTGCTCGCTTTGCATCAGGATGTTCGGCCCGGCGAACGGTATTTCTGGTACTCCACTACGGGTTGGATGATGTGGAACTTCGGGTTGGCATCCATGCTGCTGGGGGCTACCCTCGTTCTGTACGAAGGTTCTCCGGCCTACCCCAACCTTAACGCCCTCTGGGACCTGGCCGAACGCGCTCAGATTAATCATTTCGGGGGCGGGGCGGCCTACTTTGTGTCGTGTATGCGGGGAGGGGTAGATGGCGAGCCGCTCCGGCCTATACGTACCCATACGTTGACGAGCCTGCGGACCATAGGCTCAACGGGGTCGCCGTTGCCGCCCGAAGGCTTCCGGTGGGTGTACGAGGCTGTGAAGAAAGACGTCTGGCTCATTTCGTTCAGTGGCGGCACCGACATTTGCAGCGGTTTTGTGGGCGGTTGCCCAGAGGTACCCGTGTATGCCGGCGAAATTCAGCGTCGTTTGCTGGGCTGCAAGCTTGATGCGTTCAACGAAGCGGGCGAGCCGGTGCAGAATCAGCTGGGCGAAATGGTCATTCGGGAGCCAATGCCCTCTATGCCGATTTTCTTCTGGAACGACCCCAATCGGGAACGGTACCGAAGCAGCTATTTTGATACCTTCCCGAATGTGTGGCGACATGGCGATTTTATCCGCATCACCGAGCATAACGGCGTGGTGATTTACGGCCGGTCAGACGCGACACTGAACCGCGACGGTGTTCGAATCGGAACAGCCGAAATTTACAGTGCCGTAGAGAGTGTTCCCGAAGTGGCCGATAGCCTTGTGGTGGGCGTCGATTTGCCCGGTGGCAATTACTTCATGCCGCTGTTTGTGACCCTGCGCGATGGGCAGGATCTGAACGAAACCCTCATCGGCCGGATTCGGCAGGCGATTCGGACACAGTACAGCCCTCGTCACGTACCCGATGCCGTGTATCAGGTGTCGGAGGTGCCGTACACGATCAGCGGCAAAAAAATGGAGATGCCCGTCAAGAAAATTCTGGCCGGCAGCGACCCCCAAACCGTGGCGAGTCGAGATACCATGCGCAACCCGGCAGCCCTCGATGGGTTTGTGGAACTGGTAGCGTCGGGCAAGATTACAGTTACCAAATAAGGAGCTGATTTTCTTGGTGTTCTGTGCTAAAATGGCCGGGTTTGATTATTTTTCTGCTTTCCCTCGATTTTGGTAAACATTATAGTATTCATACTGCGTTATGGCGTGTGTACAACCTTAAAAACAGGAGAGTGATGGCGGAGGATACGAACTTTGGACGGCGGCAGGACCCGCCCATCCAAAATGATAAAGCAACGGTGCGTTTGCCCATGTTGCTGGGTGTGACTTTGGCGGGTGGTATGCTTATTGGCGCTACATTTTTTGGCGGTGCCAAGAGTGTGAATACCATCGGGCGAGGCTACACAAAATATAAAGAGATTCTACAGCTGATCGAGAACAACTACGTGGATACGGTCAATACCGACGATCTGGTGGATTATTCGATCACTAAGATGCTGGAGAAACTCGACCCGCACACGGCCTACATGAACCCCGACGAAGCCGTAGCGGCCCGGTCTCAACTGGAAGGTGGTTTTGACGGTATCGGCGTCGAATTCAATATTTACAAGGATACCGTGTATGTGGTGGCTCCGTTGGCGGGCGGCCCTTCTGAAACGGCTGGTATTCGGAGTGGTGATAAAATTTTGAAAGTGAACGAAACCTCGCTGACGGGCGGTAAGGTGGATAACGGGTCGGTTTTTCAGGCTCTGCGGGGTAAAAAAGGCACCGAAGTACGCCTGACAATCCTGAGTAAAGGCGAAAAGGCCCCCAAAGTAGTGACTGTAACCCGGGACCGGATTCCAACTTACTCGGTGGATGCTTCGTACATGATCGACGCAAAAACGGGCTATATCAAAGTCAATCGGTTTTCGGAGACAACCTACGAGGAGTTTCGCACGGCGCTGGGCCAGCTCAAGCAGCAGGGTATGACCCAGCTTATGCTCGACCTGCGCAACAACCCCGGTGGTTACATGGATCGGGCTACGAGCCTGGCCGACGAGCTGATTGACGGTAATAAACTGCTGGTGTACACCAACGGAAAAGATACCCGGTATGACCGGCAGACATTTGCCAAGATTGCCGGTCAGTTTGAGCATGGCCCTGTGGTGGTGCTGATCGACGAGGGTAGCGCTTCGGCTTCGGAGATTGTGGCCGGGGCGTTACAAGACCACGACCGGGCGTTGATTGTGGGTCGACGGTCGTTCGGTAAAGGGCTGGTGCAAATGCCCGTACAGCTATCCGACGGTTCGGAGCTTCGGCTGACTATCTCGCGCTACTACACGCCGAGTGGCCGGAGTATCCAGAAGCCCTACGTACTGGGCCACGAAAGCGAATACGAACACGAGCTGGAGGCCCGGTCGAAACGCGGTGAGTACTTCATTGCTGATTCGATCAAGAACGATCCGAAGTTGAAGTTTAAAACCGATAATGGCCGGGTGGTGTACGGCGGTGGCGGCATTACGCCCGATTACTTTATCCCGCGCGACACGACCTGGCAAACGGCTTATCTGGGGCAGCTTTACGGCAAGAACATCATTCGGGAATATGCGCTGGAGTATGCGGCTGACAACCGTAAGATGCTCGAAAAACTCCCCTTTGCCGAGTTTAACAAGACGGTCAACTTTGGCGATGAGCAAATGGCCCAACTGGTGAAGGATGCAACGGCTCAGGGTATCAAATTCAACGAGAAGGAATTTGCCCGGTCGAAAAAATACATTCAGGCGCAGGTGAAAGCATATGTGGCACGTTACACGTATCAGCGCAACAACCGCAGCGGCCAAAACAACGAGTTTTACCGGGTCATGAGCGAAGCCGACGAGACGTACCGCAAAGCCATAACCCTGTTTGACCGGGCACGGCAGCTGGAGCGTGGCGAAACCCTGTCGTCGGCAAAGAAGTAAGAAGGAATAATCAAAGTATTGTATATGTAGAGACGCAAAATATTGCGTCTCTTTTTTTGCGTCAGCCAATTAGTGCCCTTACAATCAACAAGTGGGTAAGGAATGAATTGCCATCCGGCGGTAAAACCCTCCAGCGGTGAGACGCAAATATGCGTCTCTACAGGTGGGGCAGACAATTAGTGCTATCTACATATACAACCCGGCTACATTGTCCTGATCGGTGGCCCAATGGGCGGGGTTTTCACGGATATATTTTTGAATGCGGAGCAACTCGTCGGCGTTGCGGACTACCCGGTCGTGGTAGCGGGTTTGCCAGCCAAACTCTATTTGTTGCTGTACAGCAAAGGTTGTCACGCCTACCTTATAGCCGCGTATGATTGATGCCAGATTTTGGCGTTGCGGCCCAAACGCGTTGGGTTGCCAGCCATCGTAATCCGGTTTTTTGATGCACAACAGGCCGTGAACATGATTGGGCATTACCTGAAATTCATCAAGCAAGACAAACGGAAAATGGTCGGGAATGGCCAACCAACAATCGATAGCCCGTTGGCCAATTGGGGTCGGTTGAAGGGCGTAACCGTCACCTTTTTCGACAATTGAACCAAAATAAGGCTGGCGATCGCGGGTGCAGATGGTCACGAAATACATCCCGTTGGAGCCGTAGTCGTATTCGGCTAACCGCGCCGGATCAATTCGGTATTGGCCCCGGAAATGGGTTTCGTTCATGGCATGGTGGTTTTAGATTCGCAACGTATAAAAATTGCGGAAACAAAACGTGTAGAGACGCAATATTTTGCGTCTCCCTTGCGTCAGCCATTTGGTACCCTTACAATTAACTGGTGGGTGAGGAATCTATTGCCATCCGGCGGTGAGACCCTCCGGCGGTGAGACGCAAAATATTGCGTCTCTACAATCAAAACCCTTCCTTCTCCTCTTCTTTCTCCTTTTTCTTCTCTTTGGGGGTTACTGGCTCCTTCGTCACTACGGCCTTGTCGGCAGGGGTTTTTACACCCGTCGCTGTGGTTGATCCGGGCGTCGTCACGCCGGGCGTCGCTACGCCGGGCTTTGTTGCTACACCAGGTGTCGTTGCGCCCGGTTTAGCTGGCGTGCCTTTGCCCGCTGGGGCATCTGTGGCAACGGCTTTCTCCGTTGGTTTAGCTGCCGAGCCAGCCGCTGGTGTTGTTGCCGGTGTTTTGGCGGCAGGCGTAGCAATGGTGCTGGGCTTCGGAGCCGGCGCCGGCCGAACCCGCGTCTTGTACTGGCTTTGGTACAACGACACAAACTGGTCTTTCTCGTCGGGTGTGGCCGATACAATCTCAACCGCCGATTTAGCCGAGTTTTTCGAGCCCGCCAGCAACTTGTCGTTGATGGCCTGATCGGAGGTCGTGATGGCTAACTGACCACCACCGTTGCCCTGACTTTTGAACTCATAAAAAGCCCAGACCTCATCCGACGACTCAACGTACACCGTAGCTTCGTCGCCGTTGGCGGTTTTGCGGATCTCGATGAAGCCGTTCATCATCGCGTTGATGTCCGTGGTGCCCAGATTTGAGACCCCAAGCGGCCCGATACTGTAAAACGCATTGGTTTTTTCGGACCAGCGTAATTCAACATTGGCAAACACCAGCGGAACCGCCAGTTTGGGCGAGGCCAACGCGAGCGATACGTGCTGATTCTGGGCTTTGGCCCGGTAGGCATCTACCTCTTTCTGCCCAATTAAGGGCACCATCTTGTCGGAGAGGGCATTCAGGTCGTCGTCGGCGGGTTCGTCGTTTTGCTCTTCCAGATTGGCCTCGACCAATTTCTTGCCAATCTCGGCGGTGATAGGTTCGGGTACCGGAAACGTGAAGGCCAGCAGGGTGTTGAGCCGGTACTTGGTGCTATCGATGTTGATATTGGCCGAACCCGACGCCAGCAGGTACTCGGCCGGTGCTGTGTTCATGAGGGTCAGTCGGCCTTTGTAGGTCATGCTGCCCTTTGGGTCGTTGAAGGTAAAGGCGTTTTCGAGGTCTTCGAGACCGTCGGCCCCTTTCTGCACAATCCGAAACACTTTATCCTTTTCGTCGTACCGCATCAGGCCCTGCACCGTGAAAATATCGTCGTCGCGCGGGTCTTCTTTAGGCGACAGAAACGTGGGGTATAGGCCACCTTCACCGCCCCGGTAGTGAATACCGGCCACCAGCGGCTGGTCGCCCTCGTTTTTAAGGTTTTTGTCGACCTTAATTTCAATGCGCTCCACTACTTTTTCCTTAAACGGAATCCAGCCACTAATCAGGTCCTGGCGTTTTTTGAGCGATGGTTTGATGAAGCCATCCAGTGCCAGGTCTTTATCGGGGGCCTGCATCAGAATATCGCCCTTAAACGTCATGCGCGGAGCCAGTTGCAGGTTGTCGCGCTCGTCGATTTCGGCTCGGGCTACCGTAAAGTACGTGAGGCCGGTTGATGCTGTACCTTTTCGGCGGTTTTTGGGGCCGGGTGTCGGCTGATTCGATGCCAGCGCGGCATTTGCCGGGGCCTCCTTCAGCTCGAAGCTACCCATTTTGATACTCGCCGTGTCGCCTGCGGCCGTGGCAAACTGATAGGTTGCATCGCCCGTAAAGCGCGTACGCGACAGAATCTGAATGTTGCCGTTTTTGAGTTTATGGTGCAGTGATACCGTATCGAGTTCGAGCCGGGCGTTCTTAAACGCCGTCATTTCGCCGTTTCGTTTTATCGACACCAGACCCTTGTCGGGATAAATGCGGGCATCGGCCGATTTAACGTAGGGAACCCCGCTGATGTTGAGCGTCATTTTCTCCACATCGTACAGGGCGGCCCCGGCATTAAACGTTAGGCCTTCCTGCTCCTCGGCCGTTGCCGTAAACGTGGAGGTATTTACATCGCCGGCTTTCATGGCAATGGTTTTGGCGTTGATGTTCCACTGCGCCCGGTTGATGTTGGTCTTGTAGGCTGCGTACGGAAACTCCATGCTGGCGCTGAGGGTATCGTCGATGGCCGCATTTTTGGTGGGCTTAATAGTCAGCCCCACTACGCCTTTCACCTGATTAAAGTCGACATCGAGGCCCGTACCGAGCAAGATAGGCTTGTTGGCGATTCCTTTCTGGGCAACGTCGGAGATGATTTTGAACTGGGCATCTTCGGCCATAAAACCGTCTTTGTTGAACTTAACACTGCGCGAGAGGGCTTCGGAGTCGTTTCGGCGGAGGGTGCCGTTGCCAAACAGGCCGCTGCTGCGGAGTACCAGATTTCCTTCCAGTTTGGTGCTACCGTTATAAAAATTGAAGTTGCCCTTCTGAGTCATGATGACCATGCTATCGGCTTTGGGCCACCATTTGAGGCTGTAATCGTTAACCTGTACGGCCGGAAAATACACCTGTTTGGGGCCGGGTTTGCCCGAAACACCCTCCCGAATTTCGCCTTTGGGGCCTGAGGCCAGCAGCGAGTCGGTCATGAACAGAATACCACCGGTAGTCAGGCTGGCAGTCAGGTGGTTCAGCGTACCCTCGGCCCGTAACCCGCTCTTGTCCATGCGCAGGTCGCCGGTGAATTTCACATTTGAGCCGCCCAGAGTGGATGCTCCCGGAGTGGATGCTCCCGTTGTGCTTGTAGGCTTGCTGCCGTAAATAGCGTAGCCGCCCGGTGGAGCCTTGTGCACAAAACCGAGCGTATTGTCGGGCATGGTTTTCAGCTCAGCCTTAAACGGCGGGAAAATGCCATCGGAATAAAACGTACCGACAAACGAAATGTCGCCTTTACCGAGGCTGTCATTGTCGATGGCCGGGATTTTGAAATAGACTTTTTCGTTGTAAGTGATATTACCCCGCACCGGCTGGTTGAAATACACGGTCATGCCCTCGGGCATCACGAGCCGCTGCGTGGTTTTCTTGTCTTTCATCCGGCCCGATTTGTTGTCGGGCGTGCCGAGGTACACCATCCCCGGTTTGTCGTACTTAATATCGCCCCCTACCTCTTCGGTCCGGCCCTGTGCCGCCAACTGCTGGGGCGTAAAGGTGATGGAGTCGATTTTGTTGAGGTTCATGGCAAACTTGTCGTAATCGAACGCCATGTCGCGCCCCGAATACCGGAACGTACCCGATTTCAGTTGCCCGTTGAGGGTAAAAGCACGGCCTTTGCCAATGCGGAGGGTCTTATCAGTCGGGGCTCCGTATATTTTGAGGGAGTCGCTGATGGTAAATGTTTTTACGCCCCGCACCGTCAGAAACTTGTCGTTCAGGTTGATGGTGGCATTTTTAACGCTGTCGTTCGACACAAACTGCGACTGAATCTGGAAGTTATCGTAGTCGCGCTGTTTGTTGTAGGCCAGCACGTACAGAATCCCTTTGCGACTCAGACGCATCAGGCCGGTGTTCGGGTCCTTGTCCAGATACCCCTCAATTACCATCCGGTCGAGGGCTCCGCCCAGCGTTTTGGGGTTTAGGCGGGCAAACTGCGCCAGGTCATCGGCCAGAAACGTCTGGGTTTTGTTTTTGGAGATGTAATTGGCGGCAATTTGCAACGGGTGGAAGCCGTAATCAAGGCTCAGGTCGGAGTACCGCTCAGGCACAAAGTAATCGAACGATTCGAGCCGGACGGGTACTTCCCGCTTGGCCCCAATCTGGTAGAAATCAACTTTTCGGCGGGCTACATCCCAGCGCAGTACCTCCGGCTGAATGTAAAATTTGTGGTACGTGTCGGTAAACGGCACCCGTGCATAGGGCGAGCGTTCCTGCCGGTTTAGCCAGGCCACGCGGCCCTCTTTGTCGTACCGAAACTGCACCGATGGATGCGTAATAGAGTCGGTTTCGATGTATCCCGAAAACTGAGCCGCAGCCGCCGTAATGAGCGAGGTGGGTTTGCCAGGTGCGCCCCCCAACGATTCGCCGGGCAGCAGCCCCCCGTTGAATGAGGAGTCGGCCGGGGTAGCCCGCCCGGTGGTGGTGGTAAACTCAAACCGATTACTACGCACTCGAAATGCGGGTTTGCCGCCGTCGAGGACGGTAATCACGGCCGGTTGGCCACTCGCCGATGCGCCCACAATACGGGCACCTGCCAGCGCAAAGCCCCCTTTGTAGGTGACGTCTTTACCCAGGTCGGGCAGTGTAACATCGCTTTGCCACGACATAAACCGGGGAAACTGAGCGGCCTGCGGGGTTCCTTTCTTTTTGCTGACGTATTCAAAAACCCCTTTGATGGGCTTGGGTGAGGCCGGGTGCGTGAGCGTCACGTCGTCGGCCGACAAACGGGGGTTCATCACGGTCAGGGTGTAGTCGCCGAGGGTCACAAAAATGTCGGGCCTTCCTGCAACTGTCCAGTCAAATTTGCCGCCCTTCCCCACAAATACACCGGAGTTGAGCATCAAGTCGCCACCCGTGCCGGGAATCACAACGGAGTCGCCGTTGGCTACCATACTCAGAAACACGTCTTTGATCGTCAGCACTGGGCCAACCAGGGCGGGCATAGACCGTTTTTGCGGGATAAACACCCGGCCCAGGGGCTTGGTCATGGTCGAGTCACCGGGGAGCGGGTCGTCCCAACCGTCGAAGTTACTGGCCGGGGCGGTACTGGTAGTCGGGGCTGCGGTCGTGCTACTTTGCGGGGCTACGTCAGTTGTACCGGCAGTTTGCGGTTGGTCGAGGTAGCGGAACGAGAACGTACCTCCTTCGGCGTAGAGTTTGTTGTACGTACCCGCGTACAGTAACCGACGCTCCAGAAACTGCCGCGTGGCATTCATGACCTGTCCGAACGCTTTGGCGTCGCCGTTGGTAAACTGCTTTTCGGCCAGGGTCAGCAGGTCGTCCAGATTGACGGGCTGGGCCGATGGCTTCTGGGTGTAGGCTGCGTTGTAGAACGTTTCGAACAGCGGGGCGAAGTGTGCGGCTGGTTGATACCGTTTTGCATTCATTTTGCGGCTTAGCGCCATCAGGCGGTCGCGTTGGGCGGGCGTCAGCCGATTTTCTGACCAGAGAGCCTGTAGGTTGGTACCGGCTTTGACCGCTGCCGGGCCTCCGGTGGCCATGAGTTTCTGCACATCGGCAATAAACTGATCCGGCGTTTCGGAAAGCTTCACCGCCTGCCCCATTACCGAGATCGTAGTGGCCAGGCTCAAAACCAGCAAAATAGAAATGCGTTTCATCGTATTGTTGTTGACTTAGGCAGGGTTGGCAAAAACCAACGAACACCACCCATTCTGTGTTTTTCGGCCAACCGGACTCAAACCTACTTCCTGCGCTTTGGCGTCGATATCGGCCGCGTCGTGCTCGTAAAAGCCGCTTACCAGCAGGTAGCCGCCAGGGTTCATCAGGGCAGCATACGTCGGGATTTCGGCCAGCAGCACGTTGCGGTTGATGTTGGCCAGCACAAGATCGTACCGGTCGGTGGTATCCACATCGGCAATGGTGCCCTGAAACACCCGGATGGCTGCGCAATCGTTCAGAGCAGCATTCTCCTGCGCGTTTTCTACGGCCCACTCCTCAATGTCGAACGCAACTACGGGCGTGGCGCCCATGTGGGCGGCCAGAATCGCCAGAATCCCGGTTCCGCTACCCACATCGAGCACCGATTTGCCCGCGTGGTCGATACCCAACTGATGTTCGAGCATCATGGCGGTGGTTTCGTGGTGCCCTGTTCCAAACGACATTTTCGGATTGATGACCAAATCGAATTGAAAAGCCGGATTGGGCTCATGAAACGACGCCCGCACCCGCACCGCCTGACCTACCTCAATTGGCTGATAACTCTGCTCCCATTCGGCGTTCCAGTTTCGTTTTTCTAACGATGTAACCTCGTAGACTATTGCGGTTTGCGGGGCGTAGCGGTCAATAACTTCCTGCACGGCGGCTTCGTCGAAATCGGGCTCAACGATGTATGCATTGAGGCCTTCGTCGGTTTCCACAAACGACTCAAAACCCAACTCGGCCAGCTCGGCCGTCAGAATGTCGGCATAGTCGGGCGAGAGGGTCAATTTTAGCTCGGTATAATTCATAGTTGGGGAGAAGAATCAGACTACTTTTCTGTCATCCTGACGAAGGAGGGATCTTTCTAATTGCCTGATAGAAAGACCCCTCCTTCGTCGGGATGACAGAACGCCTATTTCAAATACTTGCGTTTAATTCTGCTTGATTGCTCAGTTGGAGGCTTTTTTAAGCAGATCTGTCATCTCTGTTTATTTGAGCCGTTCTTCCAATGCCTTGATTTTGGCTTCGGCGTCGGCCAGTTTCTGGCGTTCGCGGTCTACCACGTCGGGTTTGGCATTGGCTACAAACTTCTCGTTGGCGAGTTTTTTCTGTACCGAGTCGCGGAAACCCGTGAGGTATTCCAGCTCTTTGCGAGCTTCGGCCAGTTCGGCTTCTTCGTCTACTTCGCCCGCTACGTTCACAAAAAATTCGTCGGACTTAATCAGGAATGGTGTGCCGGGGGCCTTTTCGGTCACGTACTGAATATCCACCACGTTGGCCAGTTTCGTAAACAACCCTTCGAGCGGCCGGTAGCGGTCGGGCGTTTCTGTACGGATAGACAACGGCAGCTCGATGCGGGGCGACAGTCCTTTCGACGAACGGAGGTTCCGAATGGTGCTGACGGCCTCGGTCAGGATGGCAAAATCGGCGATGATTTGCCCGTCTACTTCCCCGGCTTTCGGGAACGGAGCCACGCAGATGCTGGCACCGGCTTCGCGCTCGCGCAGTTGTTGCCAGATTTCCTCCGTAATGAACGGCATAAACGGATGCGCCAACTGCAACAGTTGCTCGAAGAAGTGGACCGTAGCCTCGTAGGTAGCCGCATCAATCGGCAGCGACCCATTGGCCTCCTGATCGTAAGGGGGTTTGATCATTTCGAGGTACTGCGAGCAGAAATCGTCCCAGATGAGCTTGTAAATGCTTTGCAGGGCGTCCGAAATCCGGAATTTGCTGAAATGGTCTTCCACCTCAGCCAGAGTCGCATTCAACCGGGCACCAAACCACTGAATGGATAATTGATTACTGCCAACTGCTACTGCCTCCTGCCGACTATCAACCGTCCACCCCTTCACCAACCGGAAGGCATTCCAGATTTTGTTGTTGAAGTTCCGGCCCTGCTCGCACAGTTTTTCGTCGAAGAGCAGGTCGTTACCGGCCGCCGAGCTGAACAGCATCCCCGTCCGGACGCCATCGGCCCCGAATACCTCAATCAGGTCGAGCGGGTCGGGACTGTTGCCCAGTTGTTTCGACATTTTTCGGCCCTGCTTGTCGCGCACCATCCCCGTGAAATACACGTTGCGGAACGGGCGCTCCTGCCGGTACTCGTACCCGGCCATAATCATGCGGGCAACCCAGAAGAAAATAATGTCGAAGCCCGTAACGAGGTCGTTGGTTGGGTAGTAGTAGTTAATATCGGCATTGTTTGGCTCTTTCAGGCCGTTGAACACCGTAATGGGCCACAGCCACGACGAAAACCAGGTGTCGAGTACATCTTCGTCCTGCGTCAGGTCCTGCTCAGTGAGGGCAAACAGCTGATACTCGCGCTGGGCTTTGCGCAGAGCCTCGCGTTTGTTCTTGGCCACGATAATGGTGCCATCGTTCAGGTAGAACGCTGGAATTTGCTGCCCCCACCACAATTGGCGGCTAATGCACCAGTCGTGCGGGTTTTCCATCCAGGCCCGGTACATATTTTTGAACTTGGGCGGCACCAGCTGGATGGTGTCGTTCATTACGTTTTCGAGGGCAGGCTTCGCAATCTGGTCCATCTTCAGGAACCATTGCAACGACAGCTTCGGCTCAATCACGGCGTTGGTCCGCTCCGAATACCCCACGTTCGACTTGTACTCTTCGGTTTTTTCGAGGTGCCCCGCTTCTTCCAGCAACGCGATAATCTCCTTGCGGGCCGCAAACCGGTCTTTACCGACCAGAATCTGCGCCTTTTCGTTGAGCGTGCCGTTGTCGTTCAGAATGTCGATGACCGGCAGCTTGTGCTTAATGCCCAGCTCATAATCATTCGGGTCGTGGGCGGGCGTCACTTTGAGGCAGCCCGTTCCGAAGTCCATCGTTACATACTCATCGGCAATAATCGGGATGGGCCGGTTTATAAGCGGAATCAGGGCCTGTTTGCCAATCAGGTGCCCGTAGCGTTCGTCGTTCGGGTTCACGCAGATCGCCGAGTCGGCCATGATGGTCTCCGGCCGAACAGTAGCGATAGTAATATATTCAGGAGACGGCAGAAGGGAGACGGCAGAAGAGTCAGTTGATGCTTCTCCACTTCTTTCCTCCTTTTCTCCCTTCTCCTTTCCTCCTTTTACCTCATATCGAATATACACCAGCTTCTGCTGTACTTCTTTCATGATAACCTCTTCGTCGGATACGGCCGTGAGCCCTTGCGGGTCCCAGTTCACCATTCTGACGCCCCGGTAAACCTTACCTTTCTGGTAGAGGTCAACAAACACGTCGATAACCGAGTCGTAGAGGTCGGGCTCCATGGTGAAGCGCGTCCGGTCCCAGTCGCAGGATGCGCCCAGCTTGCGCAGCTGTTTCAGAATAATGCCGCCGTACTTTTCTTTCCATTCCCAGGCGTAGCTCAGAAACTCGTCGCGCGTGAGGTCGGTTTTTTTGATGCCCCGTTCTTTGAGCATGTTCACCACCTTGGCTTCGGTGGCAATACTGGCGTGGTCGGTACCGGGCACCCAGCAGGCGTTTTTGCCTTCCATACGGGCTTTCCGAATCAGCACATCCTGAATCGTATTGTTGAGCATGTGGCCCATGTGGAGCAAGCCCGTCACGTTGGGGGGCGGAATCACGATGGTGTACGGCTCCCGCTCATCAGGAACCGACTTGAACAACTGGTTGTCGATCCAGTATTGGTACCACTTTTCTTCGACGTCTCTGGGATTATACGTTTTAGCGATCATGCTGCGCGAAATTGTCCAGAAGCAACACCGGCTCACCGACCGGCTGCGTTCTGATTTACGGATATAAGGTGCAAAAATAACCCCCTCCGACAAATAACCGGTGGTGCGTTTGCGCGAGGGTGTATAAATGAGCACAATAGCGGGTGCTTCCTAGAGTTGTCAAACGTAATCGCCCACGCAACGGCTTCGTAAATGGTTAGCCCAGAGCCTTCTGGGTGGCCACTTTCTGCCCAATAAGTTGGTTTGGGGGAGTTGTTGTGCACGCCCGAATTTTAGTTCGCGAATGGACCGTTTTGTCGAAAACAAAAGGTGTAAATTTCTGATTCTTAAGAGATGACATCTGTTTAGAAAGATCGGGGCTACCCGGTGGTCATCTCTTTTAGAACCAATCGCTTCATCCTCAAAGTCATGGAATTCGGAAAAGCCGCCAACATTGATCAGATCAACTTTGCGTTGCCGCCCGGTCAGGCGTTCAATGCGCAGATCTGGAGTCAGGCCATGCCTGCGCCCCGACCCTCGGTCTACATCGGTGGGCCTATCTGGGCCAACCGGCAGTACGTCGGGAAAGTATACCCAACTACGGCCAAAGAGCGCGACTATCTGCATCACTACACCCGACAGTTCAATACCATTGAGCTAAACCTGACGCACTACCAGATTCCGACGCCCGCCATGATTACTAAATGGCGCACCGAAGCTATTGCCGGAGCAAGTACCCGTACGGCCGAGCAGGGGGGCTTCGTATACTGCCCTAAGTTCCCGCAATTAATCAGCCACGAACGAATGCTGGTGGCTTCTGAAGCCCTCACCGATGAGTTTGTAAACGCCATTATGGGTCTGGAAGAAAACCTGGGGATGTCGTTTCTGCAATTGCCCCCTCAGTTTGCCCCCGACAAGTGGCCAATTCTGGAAACGTACCTGACTAACCTCCCCGACGAACTCGACGTGGCCGTGGAGTTCCGGCACCCCGACTGGTTTAAAAAAGATGTGTGGCCAGCCACGCTCGAAAAACTGCATGGCCTGCATCGGCACGTGGTTATTACCGACGTAGCGGGTCGGCGCGATGTGTTGCACATGGGCTTGAGTAGCCCCGTGCTCACTCTTCGGTTCATTGCCAACGAGGGGCATCCATCTGACTATGCCCGTACCGATGCCTGGGTGCAACGGCTCAAAACCTGGTTTGATAAGGGACTGCAAACGGCCTACCTCTTTGTGCATGGCGGTGGCGACAACGATACCGCCCCCGAACTAATCCGGTACTGGGTGCGCCAGCTAAACGAGTGTTGCGGGCTCAACCTCCGCGAACCTCAGATTCAGCCACAACTGGTACAGGGCAGCTTGTTTTAGAAGATGCTCACCGAGCTGTCATCTTGTTTGGAAAGCTCTACAAAAGGCCAGTGAGCGAGTCGGTAAAACACAGCGATGTCATCTTTCCAAACAAGATGACATCGCTAAAAAAGACCAGTCCGTAACCTTCAAAAACCATCCGGCGGGCTGGCGGTTAATGGGGTAAACAACGGACCAACGTCATGAATCACTTCACCACCTTAACCGAAGCGATGGAAAACCTCCGCGCTCGGGGCTACAGCTACGAGTTTTCTCCCCATGCCGACTACCTAACCGTAGCCGGTACCGACATGCGTGTGCGGGGCGACGAATTTATGGTCGATGAGTTTCACCGCTTCGAAGGTACCTCCGACCCCGGCGACGAAATGACCCTGTACGCCATTACGACTAAAGCCGGCCAAAAAGGCCTGTTTGTGTCGGCGCAGGGTACGTATGCCAACGAAGTATCGGCTGAGTTAATGGCTAAGTTCAACGTGGGCGAGCGGCCTACGGTCAATACGGAGGGATCGGTACAGCCGCTTGGGAATTGATGCCCAATGTATCAATGCATAATGAGGGGAATGGGTTTGGGTCGTATCCTGCACGGCCCATTGATCATTCTTCATTGTCCATTTTTCATTCTCCATAAACCGTTCTCCATTCAAAAAAGTGAGCGTTTAGGACATAATCGCGAAAATTGCAAGTAAAACCCGGAGAAAAAGAAGCATCCGGGTTTTTGCGTTGTATATTTGCGGACTTTTTGTTATAACGGGTTGATTATTTGGGGCTAATACGCTTATGAAGCTATCTGAATTTAGGTTCGACTTGCCTGAGAGCCTGATCGCAAAGTATCCGGCTGAGCGCGGTGAAGCACGCTTAATGGTAGTGCACCGCAAAACAAAGCAAATCGAACACAAAATGTTCTCTGATCTGCTGAGCTATTTCGACGACGGCGACGTCATGGTGATTAACAACACCAAGGTGTTTCCGGCGCGATTATACGGCAATAAAGAGAAGACTGGGGCCAAGATCGAGGTGTTCCTGCTACGCGAGCTGAATCGCGAAATGAAACTGTGGGATGTACTGGTGGACCCTGCCCGCAAAATTCGTGTTGGTAACAAACTTTACTTCGGCGACAGCGATCTGGTGGCCGAGGTAATTGACAATACAACCTCTCGGGGACGCACGATCCGGTTTTTGTTCGATGGTTCGCATGAAGAGTTCATGAAGGCCGTTGACGAACTGGGCGAAATGCCGTTGCCCCGCGAAATCAAACGCGAAACCGAAGATGCCGACCGTGAGCGGTATCAGACCGTTTTTGCCGAACATGTAGGTGCCGTAGCCGCTCCAACGGCTGGCCTGCACTTTACCAAAGCCATGATGAAGCGCATGGAGATCAAAGGCATCCATTTTGCCCCGATCACCCTGCACGTGGGGCTGGGTACGTTCCGGCAGGTCGATGTAGAAGACCTGACCAAGCACAAGACGGATTCGGAAAACTACGCCATCCCGGCCGACTCGGCTCAGATTGTCAACACGGCCCTTGATGCCGGTAAGCGGGTGTGCGCTATCGGCACTACGTCGCTCAAAGCGATTGAGTCGTCGGTGTCGGCTAATAGCCGCTTGAAGCCCGTTGAAGGCTGGACTGACCGGTTTATCTTCCCGCCTTACGATTTCAAAATTGCCAACTCGTTGCTGACCAACTTCCACCTGCCAGAATCTATTCTGATTATGATGGCAAGTGCGTTTGGCGGCCACGAGTTCATGAAGGAAGTCTACCAAACGGCGATCAAAGAGAAATACCGTTTCTTCAGCTACGGCGATGCCATGTTGATTATCTAACGTTGAGGAGTGAGGAGATAGAAGTGGGGGGGGGGGGGGGGGTGGCGGGGGCGGACTATTCAAGCGGTTGGCACAAAACCCACCCCACAACA
>NZ_WELI01000016.1 GCF_009184635.1 Rudanella paleaurantiibacter | reverse complement strand
GTGGTGCGGGCCGCGCGGTGCCGCCCCCCCCACACCCCCCCCCCCCCCCCCCCCCCCCCCCCCCCCCCACTTCTATCTCCTCACTCCTTTTTTCCTTATGACCCACTACGCGATCATTGTTGCCGGGGGGAGTGGTAGCCGTATGCAATCGGCCGTGGCTAAACAGTTCCTGTTGCTCAACGGCAAGCCCATCCTGCAACATACCCTCGAACAATTTCGGGCCTATTCGCCCGACCTGCACATCATTCTGGTATTGCCCGCCCGTGATCTCGAAACCTGGCAGGCGCTCTGCGCCGAGCACGGGTTCGACGGGCCGGTACAGACCGTTATTGGCGGTGCCTCCCGGTTCCAGTCGGTACGAAATGGCTTAGCGGCTATTGAGGCTCCTGAAGGATTCGTAGCTGTACACGACGGGGTGCGCCCCTTTGTATCGACTAATATTATCCGCCGGGGTTTCGAAACGGCGGCCCAAACCGGGAGTGCGGTTACCTGCGTACCGGCCAAAGACTCGGTTCGGCTTGTTGAGGAAGATGGCCGGAGTCAGGCCGTAGACCGGAGCCGGGTGCGGCTCGTGCAAACCCCGCAAACCTTCCGGCTCGATTGGTTTCGGCAGGCGTTTGCCGTAGAGGAACAGCCTTTCTTTACCGACTGTGCCAGTGTGATGGAGTACGCCCATTTTCCCATTACCCTGATCGAAGGCGACTACGCCAATATCAAAATCACAACCCCCGACGATTTGCGGTAGCCAATCCGTTTCTGCTTAATCGTTCGGTAACAATCCCCGCGCCCGGAGGGGTGTTGCGGCCGTGTGCGCATATTGTACCAACACAAAGGCCCGGCACTTGATACAGTCCCAAACAATCGGCAAGTTTGTGGTTTAGCAATAAACCCTTATTGACTCATGTCTTACGTTGCCGCTATTGATCAGGGCACTACCAGTACTCGCTGCATTGTTTTCGACCGGCAGGGTACCATTGTGGCGCTGGCGCAGAAAGAACACAAGCAGATTTATCCGCAGCCCGGCTGGGTTGAACACGACCCTGAGGAGATCTGGAAGAATACCCTCGAAGTAATTGCCCTCGCCCGGATCAAGGCCAAACTCCACGCCAACGATATTCAGGCTATCGGTATTACCAACCAACGCGAAACAACGGTGGTCTGGAACCGGAAAACGGGTAAGCCTTACTACAATGCCCTCGTTTGGCAGGATACCCGCACGGGCGAGTTGGTCAACTCGTTCTCGGCAACGGGTGGGCAAGACCGCTTCCGGGCGCAAACCGGCCTGCCATTAGCCACCTACTTCAGTGGTCTGAAGCTGCGTTGGCTGCTCGATAACGTGGCCGGTTTGCGGGCCGATGCCGAGCGGGGCGATGCCCTGTTCGGAACAATGGACACGTTTGTCACCTGGAACCTGACCGGCGGACCGCAGGGAGGCCTCCACATTACCGACGTGACCAACGCCAGCCGGACGCAACTGATGAACCTCCGTACCCTCGACTGGGACGATGACCTTCTGCGTGATTTCAATATTCCCCGCGCCATGTTGCCTACCATCCGCTCCAGCAGCGAGGTGTTTGGTATGGTAGCCTCTGAGGTAATGCCGGGGGTGCCCGTGGCCGGTATTCTGGGCGATCAGCACGCGGCTCTGGTAGGCCAAACCTGTTTTGAGCCCGGTCAGGCAAAAAATACGTACGGAACGGGGTGCTTCTTGCTGCTCAATACGGGTACCGAACTCCGCGAATCAACCTGCGGCCTGCTGACTACCGTTGCTTACAAATTTGGCAATGAGCCGGTCAATTACGCCCTTGAAGGAAGCGTAGCCATTACGGGTGCGTTGGTGCAGTGGCTGCGCGATAACCTGGGTATGATTAAAAACAGTGGTGATGTGGAAACGCTGGCCAAAACCGTTGACGACAATGGCGGTGCGTACTTTGTGCCGGCTTTCTCGGGCCTGTATGCGCCTTACTGGAAGGCCAATGCGCGCGGGGTAGTGGCTGGCCTGACCCGGTTTGTCAACAAAGGCCACATTGCCCGGGCGGTGCTCGAAGCCACGGCTTACCAGACCTACGACGTTGTTCGGGCGATGGAGCAGGATGCTGGTATTGAACTCAGTTCACTGCGTGTGGATGGGGGAATGACCCTCAACAACCTGCTCATGCAGTTTCAGGCCGATATTCTCGATGTGCCGGTGGTGCGCCCAACCATTACCGAAACCACCGCTTTGGGAGCTGCTTACGCGGCCGGTTTGGCCGTAGGGTACTGGAAAAATACCGACGACTTGTGCCGGAACTGGGGAGTCAGCAAAACGTACCAGCCGAATCTCGATGAGCCTACCCGCGCCCGTTTGTTGCGGGGCTGGAGTAAGGCCGTTGAGCGGTCGTTTGATTGGGAGGATTGAGCGGTTGAGGACTTTCGTGTCTCCATGCTTAAGATGAGGTTCCAGGGAGTAAGATTCCTCACGGCAGGCTTGCCAAAAAAGTTTTATGACCGCCCGGCGGCCCGGAGGATTACAGGATATACAGGATTTATTGGGGTCGTAGAAAATCCTGTATATCCTGTAATCCTCCGGGCCGCCGGGCGGTCGAAAAAATAAACTTGTCCTGCTCCCAACGGGTAGTTATTCGCGGAAGAGGGGGCCACTCAATCGGCTTTTGTAACGAAAGTGAGACCGGGCCGATTAGTAGTTAATTAGCCTCAAACCCTCGCGAATGACTATCAGTAATTATAATCAGAACCCGTTTACCTCGTTTTGGTGGGCGGGTTTTGAATGTACAGACCAGTTGAACTGCTTCGGTAATCGGGTCGATTTTCTCGATATTACCGGCCATTTGGCTCTCTGCGATGCCGATTATGAGCGAATTCGGGCGTTTGACCTGCAAACTGTTCGGGAAGGAATAGGCTGGAGTAAGGTTGAAAAACGGCCTTACCAGTACGACTGGTCTGAGGTGCAATACCTAATGGAACGGGGTCGGGTCCACGGTATTCAGCAAGTCTGGGATATTTGCCACTTCGGCTACGCCGACGACTTACACCCCCTGCATCCGATGTTTGCCCGGCGTTTTGCGGCTCTCTGCCGGGCTTTTGTGCAAATGTACCGCGACCTCCGCCCCGACGGCCCGCTGGTAGTTACGCCCATCAACGAGGTCAGTTTCATCTCGTGGCTGGGGGGCGATGCCCGCGGAACGCAGCCGTACACCACCAACCAGGGTTTTGCGGTTAAGTACGGTCTGATGCGGGCTTACATCGAAGGTATTGCGGCCATGCGCGAGGTTGACCCCACGGTGCGTATTCTGACCACCGAGCCGCTAGTTAATATGGTACCTCCGCTGCACCCCGATTTTGAGCAGATTCAACAGGCTGCCGAGGCTCATACCAACCAGTATCAGGCGGTTGATATGCTGGCTGGCCGTATGTGCCCCGAACTGGGCGGAACCGAGGAAAACCTCGATATTCTGGGTTTTAATTACTACTACAACAATCAATGGGTAATACCCACATTCGATTTTTTGCCATGGCTCAATGAAGGCAACGACCCCCGTTGGCGGCCTCTGCGTAGCTTACTTATTGAGGCTTACGGTCGGTATAAACGCCCGGTGGCCCTCACCGAAACGAGTCACCCCGGTATTGACCGGCCGGGCTGGATTCGGTTTGTGGGCGAAGAGTGCCGGGCAGCTATTGAGCAAGGTGTTCCACTCTGGGGCGTTTGTTTGTATCCTATCATCGACCGGCCCGACTGGGACCACCTTGACCGCGAGTGGCATCATTCGGGGCTTTGGGATGTCCACCTGAGTCGGGCCGGACAGCCGCCCGCGCGGGTTTTGTACCAGCCTTATGCTGATGCCCTGCGGGATGTTCAGCAACGGGTTGGCCGTAACCGTTCTGTTGAAGTTAGTGGTTAGGCAGGTTTACCCCGTTCGTGTGGGCGCGAACCAGCTCAACAACCGGCCTGATTTTTTGCAGACTGGCCCCGTGCCGGTCGTACTCGCCCTGCACGGCCGATGCCATACGTACCACTTCCGACCGGTATTGCATGGGGCTGTGCGTTGTTTGCTGACCGCTCAAATGAAGCGCATCGACGCCGGTCTGGGCGAGCTGTTGGGCGTTTTGAGCGTTTACACCGGCTCCGGCCATAATTTGTATGCGTCCGGCGGCCTGCTGGGCCAATGTTTGCAGAAGGGCGGCCCCGGCCGGTGCATTGGGTTGTTGCCCCGACGTCAGAATACGAACCGCACCCGTGCGGATGATGGCCTCCAGGGCCGACAGCGGATCGCGGCACACATCAAATGCCCGGTGAAACGTAACTGGCAGGCCCTGCCCCCGGTTTATTAACCGCAGGGTGAGCGGTTCATCAACAGAACCATCCGGTTGCAGACAACCGAGCACCAGCCCATCAGCACCGAGCTGGCGCGCCATGTCAATGTCGGCCTCCATAACGGCTACTTCGGCATCGTCATACACAAAGTCGCCCCCACGCGGCCGAATCATCACCCAAACCGGAATCCCGACCTGTTCTTTAACGAGTTGAATCAGGCCGGCACTGGGCGTTAGGCCGCCATCACTCAGGCCACCACAGAGTTCAATCCGGTCGGCGCCGGCCTGTTCGGCGGTGTGGCAATCGGTGAGCGAGTAGCAGCAGATTTCGATTTGCATGGTGAAAAAGCTTTATTTGAGCGCAAAATAAACAAATGCATAGCCACTCAGTTTATGGCCTAAACGCCGTTTATTCTATCTGAGGGCAGAATTTTACGAAAGGACCCTTGGATATATAAATTTTTTTACTTTTGCACCCTCATAAAGCAAGACTCTAAAACAAGTAATACGTATGTACTGGACACTCGAATTGGCGTCGTATCTGGAAGATGCCCCCTGGCCCGCCACCAAAGATGAACTCATTGACTTCTCGATCCGCTCGGGAGCTCCACTCGAAGTGGTTGAGAACCTTCAGGAACTGGAAGACGATGGGCAACCCTACGAAAGCATCGAAGAAATCTGGCCGGATTACCCAACTAAGGACGATTTCTTCTTTAATGAAGATGAATACTAATCGGGAATAACTCCCGCCCATTATACACAAACAGGCCCCGTAACTAGATGCTACGGGGCCTGTTTTGTAAGTGATGAGTTATCTGACGCGCCTTTTTACGCTTGAGCCAACCGATTCATCACTCATCACTTTAAAAGTGGTTCAGAGTGGCCATGTTTTGCCTGCTCGATATACGTCTGAATTTGGGTTTTGAAGGCCTGTTGCTGTGCCTGAGCGTGCGCATCAGACCAGTCGAGTTCGGTGCTAAGCAGTGCCGTTGCAGCGGGGATTGCCGCTAAAGCCGCCCGCCAGTCGACCAGGCCGAGCCGAATCCGGCGTAAGAGCAGGTCTTCGAGAGTTTGAGCCATCTCGTGCCGGGCTGCATAGCAAACTTCTGCCTTCACAAACGGATGCCCCGTAACCAGCTCTTCGCCAAGGGCTGGGTCGGCTTCGATCAGGTCGAGTATTACCGATGCCTGTGTGCCGTATGTTTGGGCCAGATGCCGGATGGTCTGTGCCGGTACATGCACATGACGCTTCACCAGCGACTCCACAAATTCGGGCGTGTACCCGCTACCGCCCAGCAGCGTTAGCTTATCAGTATGGCAATCTTTGGGGGTTCCCAGCCGCTCGCAACATACATCTATGGTATCCTGTGCCATGAGCCGGTAGGTTGTCCATTTGCCGCCCATTATGCTAACCAGGCCTGATTTTTCGTCGACCTCCACCTCGTGGTCACGAACCAGACTTTTCGAATCGGCATTGGGGTCGGCTTGTAACAGCGGCCGGAGGCCGGCAAATCCGCCCGTCACCTGATCGGCCGAGAGTGGCACGGTGAGGTATTCGCTGACATGTTTGAGCAGAAACGAAGCCTCGTCGGGCTGTAGATACGGCGTTTCGGTGGGATCGGCTTCGGTATCGGTGGTACCGATGAGGTAATGACCTCGCCACGGAATGGCAAACAGCACCCGCCCATCCGACGTTTCGGGAATGAGCAGAGCCGCCCGGGTGTTACCCACAGCCTGCATGGGCAGGACTACGTGCGCCCCTTTGCTGGCGCGCATCCGGTTGGCTTGTTTGGGGTTGGCCTCGCGCCGGAGCGAATCGGCCAGTGTGCCCGTTGCATTCACAAACACGCGCGCCCGCAGCCAGAATGTCTCGCCACTTAGTTCGTCGCGCAACAGCACCGCCCGAACTGCGCCTGTGTCATCAGTCTCAAACCGAATTGCCGAGCAGTGGTTAGCTACAGCCGCCCCTTGCCCATCGGCGGTTTGCGCCAGGCCCAGATTGAAACGGGCATCGTCGAACTGACCGTCGTAGTACAGCACCGCACTGTGAAACCCCCTGGTCGAAAAGGCCGGGAAGTATTCCAGAGCCTGCTTCCGGGAGAGCCAGCGGCTGGGGGCCAACCGGCGGCTACCGGCCAGTAGGTCGTACAGTTTCAGGCCAATTGTAAAATAGAGACCAGCAAACCAGTTTTTACAGGGCGTGAGCAGGGCCAGCGGATGAGCCAGATGCGGAGCCAGCCGCAAAACCGTTTGCCGCTCGTAAAGGCCCTTGCGGACCATAGAAAGTTGCTTGGGGTCGAGTTTCTTGAAGGCCTGCTCCAGATACCGCACCCCGCCATGCACCAGTTTGGTTGAACTGCTGGAGGTGGCCGAACTAAAATCGTTGCGTTCGATCAGGGCTGTTTTCAAACCCCGACTGGCTGCATCGAGTGCACAACCGGCCCCAGTGGCTCCACCGCCTAAAATACATACATCAAATTGTTCGGTGCGTAAGCGGTGAAGGTTGGTTGTACGGTTCATGCGTGTACTCAGGGTTTACCGAGATTAGGCTTCGGTAGCCGATGTAGTTGACCGAACGTTCCGGTCGTATTTTTTTGGGGCGTACAGAAACCCGAAGGCTTCGGCGCCTTCTTTGGTGTGTACTTTATGATGAATGTAGTGCGCCCGGATAATTCGCTGCATATACGGGCCGGTAAAGCGGTGTTTGAACTTCACCCGCTGGTGAACAATGATGTCGTGGAAAACGAAGTAGAAGATGCCGTACAGTGTTACACCACCGCCGATCCAGGCCAGGAAACGGAGCGACTCTACCTCGACACCCGTCACAATCAGCGAGATGGAAACGGCGCTGAAAACGACGGCAAACAGGTCGTTTCGTTCAAAAAAACCTTTGTGGTGGTTGTGGTGATCGCGGTGCCAACTCCACAAAATACCGTGCATGACGTACTTATGGGTAAACCAGGCAACGCCCTCCATGAACAGAAACGTCCCGATGACTAAGGCAACGTTTAGTAGCATTTTTGTGTTATTAAGTTAGGTTAATCAGACAGGTGGGCCCTGCGACCCTGTTCAGATAACCGATTTTGTGGCCAGAAAGTTGGGCCTTAACGCCATTCGCTCAACTTCGTAACAAGATAATAACATCCGCCGGAAAGCCGTACTTGTGTTTTTAAATACCCGTTGTATATTTAGACAAGTAAGTGCTCCACACAATCAGTAAGCCAATTATGGACTACCGGGCACTCAAAGATCTGGTTCGTCGGGGTGAAGGCCAGCAGATCGAGTTTAAATTGAAAGTCAATCACCCCGAAAAAATTATCCGTGAGGTAGTCGCTTTTGCCAATTCAGAAGGCGGTCTGCTCTTTATCGGTGTGAACGATGACCTGAGTATTCCCGGCCTTAAACATGCCGACGAAGACCTGTACCTGCTCGAACGCGCCATCCAGAAATTCTGCTTCCCGGCCATTCCGTACACCGTTGAGCGTATTCCGCTTTACGACGAGCGCGAGGTGCTCCTGTTCAAGATTCCGGCCAGCCCCGGTCGGCCGCATTATGTGGTTCTCGACGCCGACAAGCCCGAAGAGAAGAAAGCTTACGTGCGCGTAGCCGACCGTTCGGTGCAGGCAAGCAAAGAAGTTCGGGAAATTCTGAAAGGACAACGCGCGGACCGTAGCGTACGCTTTACCTATGGCGACAAAGAGCGGGTGTTGATGCAACACTTGAGTCAGCATCAGACCATCACCGTAGATACGTTTGCGAGCTTGGCCAATGTTCCCCGCAAAATTGCCTCCCGTACGCTGGTTCTGCTGGTGTTGGCCAATGTCTTGCAGGTGCATCCCAATGAGGTTGTCGACCGGTACACCTCGTCGGTTGAAGTGTAGCTGCCCGTTAGATACTAATCAAACATGAGTCATCCCGAATTTTCGAGGTCTTGATGATTTTAACCCAAGCTCCTCCTTGAATGCCCTGTTAGGGGCCTAATGTTGGTAGCTAACCCGGGAAATAGACCGAATATCAAAGCCCCGAAGGGGCGTAACTTGTTTAGGGTTACGCCCCTTCGGGGCTTTGGTATAGGCGGGAGACGTCTTTTCTACCAACATTGGGCCCCTAACGGGGCGTCGAGTCGAGGCCTCTGCTACCTTAAAATTTGGGATGACTCATGTTTTAGTTTTACAGCGTGTCGAGTAAGCCGAGGATGGCGCTGTAAGCCTCGTCGAGTTGTTCGTTGGTGGTGCAATAGGGGGGAAGCAGGTACAGCACGTTGCCCAGTGGCCGCATCAGAATGCCCCGGTCGAGCAAGTAGCGGTACGCTACATCCCGAATGCTGTTGAAATACGAGCTACCCTCGCCCGAAACCCGCAGATCGAACGCCAGAATCGTACCGCGCTGCCGCACGTTTTCAACGGCTGGATGTTGCCGTAGCGTATCGGCAAAGGTTTGGTGCTTTTGCACGATGCGGGCAATGGCCTGTTCGGTTTCGGGCTTCTGCAGTAAATCGAGGCTGGCCAACGATGCCGCACAAGCCACCGGATTGGCCGTAAACGAGTGGCCGTGAAAAAGAGTCTTGTAGCGGTCGGTCGACAGGAACGCTTCGTAAATGGCCGCTGTGCAGGTAGTTACGCTCAGGGCCATAGTGCCACCGGTGAGCCCTTTCGACAAACACATCAGGTCGGGTTGCTCGGTCAGGTAGTGGCAGGCAAACGTCTTGCCGGTACGCCCGAATCCGGTCATCACCTCATCGGCAATCACCAAAGCGCCGTGCTGACGCGCCATGCGGATAAGCGCTTGTATGGGCTCCGGCTCGTACATAACCATGCCTCCGGCCCCCTGTACCAGAGGCTCGAAAATAAAGGCGGCTACATCGTCGGCAAACAGGTGCCGTGCCTGTTCGAGTACAGCCTCTTCACGGCCAGGAGTAGGAGCAGGCAGGTATTCAACATCGAACAGAAACGGAACAAACGGAGCCGTAAAGGCGCTGCGCCCACCTACGGCCATTGCCCCGAAGGTGTCGCCATGATACGCATCTTCGAAAGCTACCACCCGCCGACGCGGTTGCCCCAGGTTATGCCAGTACTGAAACGCCATTTTCAGGGCTACCTCAACGGCCGTGGAGCCATTGTCGGAGTAAAATACCCGGCGCTGGTTGGTAGGCAGCAGGGGGAGAAGCCGCTCTGCCAGCCGAACGGCGGGCTCGTGCGTGAAATCAGCAAAAATGACGTGTTCCAGGGTGTTGAGCTGCTCGCTCACGCGTTGGGCAATGTGGGGGTGGCTATGCCCGTGCAGGTTTACCCACCAGGACGAAATCATGTCCAGAAATGACCGGCCTGATGCGTCGAAAAGCAGGCTACCCTCGCCCCGCACAATCGGAATCGGGAGTGGGGCTGTTTGCATCTGAGTGAACGGATGCCAGATAACAGCAGAGTCGCGGTTTGGTAAAGTCATAGGCAAAGGTACATTGGTGCCACGCCTTTTTCGTTTCTTTGCACCCAGAAACAACTCAAATGCTGCTCATGAGTCCTGCACTCGATACGGTCGGGCATGGCAATGCCCAGAACGGAAATGCCCCGCGTGAAGTCGCCATCGATGAACTTTTCAATGCATTTAATACCCTTCGGGTGCTCATTATTGGTGATGTGATGCTCGACTCCTACGTGTGGGGTCGCGTTGACCGTATATCGCCCGAGGCCCCGGTTCCGGTAGTGAATGTGGTTCGGCGGGAGTTGCGGCTGGGTGGTGCAGGCAATGTGCTCCTTAATGTGCAGGCACTGGGTGCTGAGGCTATCATCTGCTCGGTAATTGGTACCGACGAGCCCGGTGATCGGCTGGTTGGGCAACTGAATGAGCGTTGCCTGTCGTGCGATGGTCTGATTCGGAGCGAGTCGCGCATTACCACCATCAAAGAGCGGATTATTGCCGGTTCGCAGCAGGTGGTGCGGGTAGATACCGAAACCGACAAGCATATCACGGCTACCGAGCGGGCCCAGCTTATTGCCAAAGCCAAAGAGCTGATTCCGACCTGTCAGGTGGTTATTTTTGAGGATTACGACAAAGGGGTACTCAATGCCGAGTCGATTGCCGAGATTACCGCCTTCGCCAATGAGCAGGGTGTTCCGACGGTGGTCGACCCCAAAAAGCGTAACTTCCTGAACTACCACCATACCACGCTTTTCAAGCCAAACCTGAAAGAACTGAAGGAGGGCCTGAAACTGGAATTTGATGTTGACGATCCCACCCAATTTCAGCAGGCGGTCGACACCCTGAAAGAGTCGTTGCAGATCAAGGGGGCGCTCATTACTCTGTCAGAACGGGGCGTTTACATTGATTTTGATAACCAGCAGCACCGCTTGCCGGCCCATCTTCGGCAAATATCGGATGTGTCGGGTGCGGGCGACACCGTCATTAGTATTGCCGCTTGCTGTGTGGCACTGCGGCAGCCACCCCAGTTGGTTGCGGGTTTGTCGAACCTCGGTGGCGGGCTTGTCTGTGAATCGGTCGGCGTGGTTCCGATTGATAAGGCAAGGCTCAAAGAAGAGGCCGTAAGGCTGAAACTGTAGCCTTTTAGGTATTCATTATTTTGATTTTGTTTGCGTTGTTGGGGTGTCGGCTGGTCCGTTCCCTCAATAAAAACGAACATCGTCTTAAAACCAGCTGTTAGGATTTTGGTAAACGACCAAAACTATAGACAAAACAGGTTTTAGTGATGAAAAAGCTAATGATCATGGGCTTCATGCTGGCAGCTGGTATGACCCTGAACGCCCAGGCGCAAACAACGAACTCGACGCAAACGCCAACCGGTACAACCGGCACGGGTACGATGAACAACCCGTCGAACACGAATACAAACTCAGGCACGTATCAGACGCAGCCATCGAGCACCAACACGAACGCGGGTACGTATCAGACCCAGCCCACTACTACGGGCGGCCAATACAATACAGGTACCACGCCAACGCAGCAGCCTACGGGTACAACGCAGACTAACCCGCAGAATACGAACTCGGGAAATTATAACACGCAAGGCACAACGGGTACAACTGGCACAACCGGTACGGGTAGCACGAACAGCGGAAGTTATTCGACGCAGGAAGACCGGACCATGCAACAGGGTAATACTCGCCGGGGTCAGAACCGGGTACGTTCAACCGACCGTACCACGAATCAGACAATGGATACGAACTCGAATATGCGAAATGGTCGCCGGAGTAATACAACAAGACCTCGCAGCACCACGGATTAATTAACAAGCAGTTTAATCCATGAATGTGATGATTCAGGAAAGGCCGGATGGGAATAGCGCCCGTCCGGCCTCTTTTGTTACAGCCGCTGGTGTTTGGGGGTACGTAATATTTAACGTGAGTTTTTACAAGAAACGCCCTTAAACGGCATCGGCTCCTTCGAGGAAAACCAACCACAAACTAAAACGATAAATCACGTATGAAAACGACCTTCTTTCTCATGTCGAGTTTCCTGGGTCTGGCGCTGACGGCCGGGGCGCAGCAGTCGCCGGTGATGAACCAATCGACCTCGACCCCAAACACCCAACAGGCCCGCCCGGCGCGCCCGCAAGTGAAACCCACGAACCCCAATCAGAACCGGGAGGTACCGATTGATACTACCCGGCCCGGTCGGCGGAAGCTCCGGCCTGATTCGCTCCGGCGCGGAGGAGCTGTTCGGATCGATACAATTCGGTGAGGGTGAGTCGTAAACCCGTTTCGGTTTCGTGCGTATATTGTTGCCGAACCCGCTAATGGGTTTGTTTCTGCTATGCGAAAGATATTTGTTGCGCTACTGCTGGTTTGGACTGCTGGTGCAGCCATGGCGCAATCGGCCGCCGACCGCCGGGCTATTCTGGCTATTCTCGACCGTCAGACAACCGACTGGAATGCGGGCCGCGTCGATGATTTTATGAACGGCTACTGGCAGTCGGATTCGCTCACGTTTGTGGGCAAAATTGGGGTAACCAAAGGGTACGAGGCTACATTAGCCAACTACAAAAAGCGATATCCCGACCGGGCGTCGATGGGAACGCTCAAGTTTGATATTCTGAAGCTCGAATTTCCGGCCCCTAATGTGGCTTACGTCATAGGCAAGTGGCACCTGACCCGCCCGCAGGTAGGCGATGCCGGGGGGCATTATACCTTGTTGTGGCGCAAGCTCAAAGGCCGCTGGGTTATTGTCAGCGACCATTCGAGCTAACCGGATTAGTGGACGTTGGCCGTCTCGGTGAGGTGGGGCTCGCGTTTCGACATACGGTCGCGCAGACTCGTCATGGGTAGTTCGTAATACTTGTGCAGCAGGGTCGATAGGCCTAGGCTGACTACCCAAAACAAGACTACCTTGCCGTAGCCAACCGCCAGTGAGGTTGTCGGAATGCGGTTGATAAGCAGCCCCATCACGGGCGTCAGGTTGAGCAGGTACAGCGAGTACGAAATCAGGCTGACGTGCGTAATGGCGCGCGGAATCCAGCCCGTTGCCGACCGCCAGGCATCCATTCGCGGAATGAGCAGCATCATACTCAGGCCAATCACCAGAAAGTAAAACGTGCGTTTGTAAAACACATACGCCGGGTATATGCCACTATCGACGTAAAAGGCCAGAATCAGAATCGAGGCCGTGAAGGCGGTAATGACGGTCATGACCAGCCCTAGCCAGAACGCGTTTTTCTGGGCAATCGGGCTACGCCAGAAAGTAGGATAATATTGCTTGATGTAAGCCGCCAGTACGCCGTACGCAATGGCGTCGAGCCGGGTGATTACAATGCCCCGAAAGCCTAACTCACCGGCCGCAATAGGTTGCTGAAGCGCCAAAACGAGCCGGAGTAGGTTGGTGCCCACAATCACCGTCAGAATAACGGCCAAAACCACTTGCTGCTGCGACCAATGGGCCGGCCGAAGCCGGTGCCAGCCGAGCAGGATGAGTGGAATAAACAGGTACGACCACTCCTCAATAGCGAGGCTCCACGTCTCGGGAAAGAAATCGGGTACGTACCGGGCGAAATTTTGCAGGAAAACAAAATAGCTGGCAAGGGTCCATTTGTCCGGTAACGAGTGGTGCTGCCCGGCCAGAAACGATTGAATCAGGTTGATAACAATAAGACCTCCCAGAACCAGGTAGTAGTTTGGTAAGGTTCTGAACCACCGGCGTACCCAGAAATTTATCAGCACGGGGCCATCCATGCGCCCCTCCTGTTCATAAATCCGAATCAGGATACCACCAATCAGAAAGCCGCTCAAGACAAAGAACAACTCCACGCCATCGGGCAGAAACTGATGCAGCAACCCGCCCTGATGGTACGACCCCAGCGCGTTGTTGGCGTGTGCATCAACCACAATCAGAATGGCCGCGGCCCGGAGTACATCCAGCCCGAAGACCCGCTTCTGCGATGCGGTGTTGAGCGAAAACAAGCGTTTTAACATAAGTAAGAACCGGCCCGCCAGCGGCAGGCAACTGCTCACAAAGCTACGGGGTAATTCGGTAGGAGCCGCGACACACGATAGGATGAAGCCGCGGCCCCTGTTTACTTGAAATAACTCTTGGATGCGGTTGTCACGTTATTGATGCCGTCGGCCATAACCGTGTACGAGAAGTTAGGCTGTACTGAATACGCGCCAATTTCGCCCGCCTTGCTCAGGGCAATAAAGCCTACCTGAAACTCTTTGGCCCGGTTTACATCACGCTTTACAATTCGTTCGATGGCCAGTCGGCACGCTTCTTCGGGGCTTTTGCCCTGCCGCATAAACTCAATAACCAGGTGCGAACCGCACATCCGAATCACCTCTTCGCCCTGCCCGGAGCAGGTTACGGCTCCTACCTCGTTGTCGACGTACAGCCCGGCTCCGATAATGGGAGAGTCGCCAATACGGCCCCGCATTTTAAACGCCATTCCACTCGTGGTACACATGCCTGAGAGGTTGCCGGCGGCATCGAGAGCTACCGTACCCATAGTGTCGTGATTAGGCGTACCGTCGTCAAAGAATGAGGGGGCAAACGGCCCGTTTCCTTTGCGGTCTGGTTTGGGCCGGGACTGATTTTCAATATTGATAATAGGCTTGTACTCCGATTTCTTGAGCCATTGGCGGTACGTCCGTTCGGCGTCGGCCGAGAGCTTTTGGGGTTCCAGCGCAAACCCATTGGCTAAAGCAAACTGCTGGGCGCCCTCGCCGGCGAGCATCACGTGCGGGGTTGTTTCCATAAGTTTCCGGGCCACCGAAATCGGGTGTTTAATCCGCTCCAGAAATACCACCGAGCCACAATTGTACTGATGGTCCATGATGCAGGCATCGAGGGTCACGTATCCGTCGCGGTCGGGGTTGCCGTCCAGACCTACGCAGCAGCTGGGTTCGTTTTCGATAAAAATACCGGCCTGTTCGACCGCATCGAGCGCCGAGCCGCCTTTTTGCAGCACGGGCCAGGCCCCATTATTCGCTGTTTTGCCGCTGTCCCAGGTTGAAACAACAATTGGCTTTTTGGCAACGGGTTTTGTGCCCGGAATCAGGTTGGCCAGCTGAAACTGAGGCAGAGCAAGTGCTCCCCAGCGAAGAAAATGGCGACGTGAAGTCATAGACATACTATTTGGCGGTTATTTAGCGTCCTGAATCTACGGGAATCACCTCTATAACTCCAACTTATGACGCCTGAATTTGGTCTTCATGCTACGTACAGCCACGCTTTTCGGTTCTCGCAGGCCGATGTAGAAGACTTTGCCCGCGTTACGGGCGATAACAACCCTCTTCATCTGGATGCCGAATTTGCGGCTCAAACCCCCTTCAAACGACCCATTATTCACGGCATGTTGGGGGCAAGTATCTTCACCAAAGTGTTGGGAACCGAGTTTCCGGGGTACGGCTCGGTGTATCTGGGCCAAACGCTGGAGTTTCTGCGGCCTATGTTTGTTGATACCGATTACGAAGTCACGTTTACGGTGCAGTCAATCGACGAGGCCCGGCACATCGCCGAAATTCTGGGCGAAGTTCGCGATAAGCAAACGGGCAAGGTTACAACCCGAGGGGTGGCAAAGCTTATGCACCGGGAAAAGATTTAAGCCCGGACTTATTTGGAATCGGTTAAAAACAAAAGAACCCACTGGTAATCAGTGGGTTCTTTCATAAGGAGAGAACGGGCTATTACTTAGCAGCCGCGTTTTTGGCTTCCTGAACTTCTGAGCGAATTTGCTGGGCCAACGTCTTCAGATCCTGCATGCCTTTGCGTACACGCGTGCCTGCTGCCTGGTTATTCTTCTCGTAGAATTTCTCGAAATCAGCTTCCAGTGACATCACCAGATTTTTTACTTCATCAAATCGTGCCATGATAGTACGGATGAGGTTTAATTGTTAAAAATGCCCTAAATCCGCTAAAAACGCGGTTTTCGGCTGAAATTTAGGCATTCTTGTATACAACGCAATAGCTGACCCAAAAAAATAGGAGAAAAATGCAAAAAGCGTTACCTAACCTTATTCTGCGGCAGACTCAGCCGACACTTCGACGGTCTCTTCGGCTACCGGAGAGGCCACTAATTGTCTGTAGAGGCCGTTTTTGAGATTTTCGGCCACTTCGCTAAACACGTTTAGGGTATACTCAACGTCTTCCAGAGAGTGGGCGGCTGTTGGAATAACCCGCAACATAATCACGCCTTTGGGCACAACGGGGTACACCACAATCGAGCAGAATACACCGTGTTTCTCACGCAGGTCGCGGACAAGGGCCGTGGCCTCGGCTACGCCACCTTCGCTTTGCAGCAGAACCGGCGTCACGGGCGAGGTAGTGTCGCCAATGTTGAACCCACGGGCCCGCAAGCCACTCTGTAGCGCCTGCACATTTTCCCACAGTTTAGCCCGCAGTTCGGGGTGCTGCTGAATCAGGTCAAGACGCTTCATGGCGCCAATTACGTACGGCATGGGCAGGGCCTTAGCGTACGTTTGCGAGCGCATGTTGTACTTGAGGTACATGATGATGTCGTGGTCACCGGCAATAAAAGCCCCGATAGCCGCCATCGACTTGGCAAACGTTGAGAAGTACAGATCGATGCCTTCCTGGCAACCCTGCATTTCGCCAACGCCCGCGCCGGTCTCGCCCATCGTACCAAACCCGTGGGCATCGTCGACCAGCAGACGGAACTCATATTTCTCTTTTAGGGCTACAATCTCGGCGAGGCTACCCACTTTACCCGACATACCGAATACACCTTCGGTAATAACCAGAATGCTACCGCCTTTTTCGGCGGCTTTCTTCTCGGCCCGCTGCAGGTTTTTCTCCAGGCTGGCCATGTCGTTGTGGTTAAACTTGTAGTACTCGCCCAGCTTGGCTTTGTGCAACCGAATCCCGTCGATCAGGCAGGCGTGGCACTCGGCATCGTACACGATCACGTCGCGGTGGTCCACAACGGCTTCAATGGCCGACATAACGCCCTGATACCCGTAGTTGAGCAGGAAGGCATCTTCTTTGCCCACAAACTTGGCCAGACGGGCTTCGAGTTCTTCGTGTAAATCGGAGTTGCCCGACATCATGCGGGCCCCCATTGGGTAGGCAAGACCCCAGGCAGCCGTCGCATCAGCATCGGCTTTGCGTACTTCCGGATGATTGGCCAACCCCAGGTAATTATTCAAGCTCCAGTTGAGCATTCGCTTGCCCCGGAACATCATATGTGGACCGAGTTCGCCCTCTAACTTTGGAAATGCAAAATAGTGATGACCACTCAGCTCTTTCGACGAAGAGCCTATCGGCCCCAGGTTCGTACGTAATTTCTCAAATAAATCCACTTTTTAGAGTCGTTTATCCGGTTATGTGCCTGTTATTAAGCGAAATACGGGTGTCGCTAGTTTAATAAGTGCAAAAATACAGGAAATGTTGGCATTGGCCAATTCAACGTTCTAAAATTCAATTTTATGAACATTCCGTACCGTTTGTCTAATTTGCATATTGTACAACGAAGTGGCACTTCGTTGAGCCATTAGGCTGATTTTTCTGTACTCATTTTCTAGGCCTGACGGCCCAACGAAGTGCCACTTCGTTGTACAGACCAATGCCAAGCATCCGTAAACTACTTGTTGCCAATCGGGGCGAAATAGCCCTCCGTATCATGCGCACCTGCCGCGAAATGGGCATCCAGACCGTGGCTATCTATTCCGAAGCCGATCGGCACGCGCTCCACGTCAGGTATGCCGATGAGGCCGTTTGCGTAGGGCCAGCCCCCTCGTCGGAGTCGTACCTGAAAGCGGATACCATTATCGAGGTGTGTCGCCGGTTGGGGGTCGATGCCATTCACCCCGGCTACGGCTTTTTGTCGGAAAATGCCCGTTTTGCGCAATTGGTGCGTGAGGCCGGGTTGATCTTCGTGGGTCCCTCGCCCGAAAGTATCGAGGTGATGGGTAGTAAACTAGCCGCCAAAGCCGCCGTATCGACCTATAATATTCCGATGGTGCCGGGAACGCCCTCGGCCATCTCAGACCGGGCGGAGGCTAAGGTCATTTCGGCGCAGATTGGTTACCCGATTCTGATTAAAGCGAGTGCGGGTGGGGGCGGCAAAGGGATGCGGATTGTGGAGCGTGAAGAAGATTTTGACGAGCAGATGGACCGTGCCGTAAGTGAGGCTATTTCGGCCTTTGGCGATGGGTCGGTGTTTATTGAAAAATACGTGACCTCGCCCCGGCACATCGAAATTCAGGTGCTGGGCGATCAGCACGGAAACATTATTCACCTCTTCGAGCGCGAATGCTCGGTGCAGCGTCGGCATCAGAAAGTAGTGGAAGAAGCGCCCTCGGCTGTACTGACGCCCGAAATTCGGGCCGAAATGGGTCGGTGCGCGGTGGATGTGGCCCGGGCGTGCGGGTACTACGGGGCGGGTACGGTTGAGTTTATCGTCGATGACCAACTGAACTTCTATTTTCTCGAAATGAACACCCGCCTGCAGGTAGAACACCCCGTAACCGAGCAGATTACGGGCGTGGACCTGGTGAAGCAGATGATTTACATTGCCGAGGGAAAAGAGCTGGCGATCAAACAGGAGGACCTCGAAATAAAAGGCCACGCCGTAGAGGTGCGGGTGTATGCCGAAGACCCCACCAACAACTTCCTGCCCGACGTTGGTACACTGCAAACCTACGTGCGGCCGCAGGGCAATGGCGTGCGCGTAGATGACGGTTTTGAGCAGGATATGGAGATTCCGATTTATTACGACCCGATGATTGCCAAACTCATCACCTACGGCAACGACCGCACCGAGGCCATTCAGAAAATGATTCGGGCCATTGATGAGTATCAAATCACGGGTGTACAAACCACGTTGCCTTTCTGCCGCTATGTGATGGGGCACTCGGCTTTCACGTCGGGCAACTTCGATACGCACTTTGTGAACCGTTATTTTACGCCCGACGTGCTCAAACCAGCCCCCGATGCGGCTGAAGCTCAGTTGGCGGCCGTGTTGGCGGCTCAGTTATTTGCCAATCGGAAGCCCGCGGCTACCAACGGAACGGCCGTGACCGAAGCCAAAGAGAGTCGCTGGAAAGCCAACCGTCGGTAGAAAGGAAATTCGTTGCCGTCGGGGTAGGTACCCGATAGTAGTTGAACCCAATTAGAACGCCCGGCTCAGGTTGGAGCAGAAATTATATTTTGTCAATAATCAGGCCTTTACGATACAATCATAGTATCTTTGCGGTCGATTTGTTGTCAAAATATTAACGTACAATTCACTGTTATGTCTGCAACGCTCAACGCCACCCATCCCTTAGCGGATCGGATTAACGCGCTGGAGGAATCTTCAACGCTGGCGATGACCAAAATGGCCCGTGAGCTGGCTGCTCAGGGTCACGCTGTAATCAGTCTCAGCGTAGGAGAGCCTGATTTCAAAACCCCCCAACACATTTGTGATGCGGCCAAAAAAGCCATCGACGATGGTTTCCACGGTTACTCGCCGGTAGCGGGTTACCCCGATCTCCGTAAAGCGATTGCAGACAAGCTGAAACGGGACAACAACATTAACTGGAAACCCGAAAACATTGTGGTATCGACGGGTGCCAAGCACTCGCTCGCTAACGTAATCAGCGTGTTGGTGAACCCCGGCGATGAAGTAATCATTTTTGCGCCGTACTGGGTGAGCTACTCCGAAATGGTGAAGCTGGCCGAAGGCCGTTCGGTGGTGATCGACGGGGCATTTGAGAATGATTTCAAGGTTACTCCTGAGCAGCTCGAAGCCGCCATTACCGACCGCACTAAGGTAGTTATGTTTGCCTCGCCCAATAACCCAACCGGGTCGGTGTATTCAGAAGCCGAACTCCGCGCCATTGGTGAGGTGATTGCTCGTCACGACAATGTGTATGTGCTCGCCGACGAGATTTACGAATACATCAACTTCACCCCCGAAGGACATTTCAGCATCGGTTCAATCCCCGAAATTGCCGACCGCGTGATTACCGTTAATGGCGTGGCCAAAGGGTTTGCCATGACCGGCTGGCGGATTGGCTACATCGGTGCTGCCAAATGGATTGCCGACGGTGTGGAGAAGCTACAGGGTCAGGTAACGTCGGGTACGAACTCGATTGCCCAGAAGGCCACTGTAGCCGCTCTGACCGGTACGATGGAGCCAACTTACGCCATGAACGAAGCCTACAAGCGTCGTCGGGATCTGGTGGTGAAACTGCTGAAAGATATTCCGGGCTTCAAGGTGAACGTGCCTACGGGTGCTTTCTACGCGTTCCCGGACGTGAGTGCGTACTACGGCAAATCAGACGGTGCGACGACCATCCAGAATTCGGATGATTTTGCTCTTTGGCTGCTCAACAAAGCGTACGTTGCCACGGTAGCGGGCTCTGGCTTTGGTGCGCCTAACTGCCTGCGTATCAGCACGGCCGCTTCCGACGAAAACCTCGTTGAAGCCGTTGGTCGGATCAAGGCTGCCGTTGCGCAGCTGCAATAATCTCAGGCGTACAAACGCATATAGAAGCCCAGCCAAATGGTTGGGCTTTTTTGTTGGGGTTGCATTCCATTGGCCAAAAACCGAAATTGAGGCCCATCCATAAATGTTACAGCCGATGAGAGGCCGAGACCTCGATTTGTACCTGAGTGAAGGGTACTTCCGAATGCAGCAGGACCTGTTTACGTGCCGGTACGTTTTTTTTGAAGACAAGCTGTGTCAGGTGTTCTGGTTACGGCTGGTACTGCCCAACGTAACCTACGGCAAAAGTCAACTCCGAATCCTAAAGATCAACAGCCGATATGAGGTGATCGTGCAGCCGTTCCGGCTCACGCATGAATTGGAGCGGCTGTATGCCAATTATAAAAACGGCATTGATTTCGACGCGCCCGAGTCGGTCGAATCCTGTTTGCTCAATGGGTCTGTGTTCAACGTATTCGATACGTACGTTGTGGAAGTACGCGACGGTGGGAAGCTTATTGCCGCCGGTATTTTCGACAATGGGCTGGAGAGTATCGCCGGGATTATGAACTTCTACGACCCGGCTTACCGCAAGCAGAGTCTGGGTAAGTTTCTGATGTTACAGAAAATAGAGTACGCCCGGCGGGTTGGAAAATTGTTCTACTACCCAGGTTACCTGGCGAGTGATTACCCCAAATTCAATTACAAGCTCTTTGCCTGCGAACCCGCTACTGAGGTCTTCGATGATTACAACGGGGTTTGGTACCCGTTCTCGTGGGAGCGTGTTCAGGGGCTGTCGGGCGATGAATCAGGTATTTTTTAGAATTCATGCATGAATAGCCGCCCCATGAGTAGGCTGCTAGAGTGTGTGGACAATTAGGATAAACTTACCCAATCCTACGATCTTTGTGGCATGAGACGCTATGAGATCACCGAGCAGGAATGGACTAAAATCACCCCTCTTCTACCAGGACAGGCAGGCTCAG
>NZ_WELI01000015.1 GCF_009184635.1 Rudanella paleaurantiibacter | reverse complement strand
GGCCCTTGATGGCCGCTTTTTTGAAGGCTTCGTAGTCGAAGGAGTCAGTCATGAGTAGGAAATTAGGAAATTGTTTTCTTCCCTTCTATTCAAACCCAATCTTGACACAGTTTAAAAAGCAGTCTCGTTTAAGCATAATTCGGATCATCGCTATTTGAATTATGGCTTCTGAGAATTTGACCGACCGCTCGTAATCCACACTCAACAGCCGATGTTGACTCAGCCATGTAAACGTACGCTCCACAATCCACCGCTTGGGTAACACCACAAACGTTTTCAACCCAAACGGCTTTCGCACAATCTGTAACACCCACCCATACGTCTTCTTGACCACCGCTTCAAACTCCCCACCATAACCTCCATCTGCAAAGATGACCGCCAGCCAGGGAAACATAGCTTTGCGGCTCCACAGCTGTGTCAAAACAAAACCCGCTCCCTGCCGTTCGTCAATGTTGGCTCGGTAGTCCACCACCGCAGTAGTAGCCCTAGTGTATCCACCAGAATGTGGCGTTTACGACCTTTGACTGGCCGCATCAAAAACCCGTTGGCCGACCACACTAGTTGGTTTTCACACTTTGGCTATCGAGGTTAGCCACTGAGGGACTCAGCTTGCGCTTGGCCTTTTAGCGGATTTCGCCCGCAGGGCATCGTTCAGCTCCCGCCAGATGCCCGCTTTGCGGAATTTGGCGTAGTAATAGTAGACGCTTTTCCAGGGTAGTAGATCAGTGGGCATCAACCACCAGGGGTTATACCCTTTGACCACATAGAAAATGGCATTGAGCACTTGGCGCAGTTCATGTTTTCGTTGATGGATAAGCAGTTCTTAGATAATTTGCCACAGTGCCGACTGCCCGGTGGGAGTCAGTGAGGGAAGTAGTATACATTGGTCGTGTGTTGTATCGACTAACTTGCTAGCTCCTTATTTCATTCAAAATACCATTTTTAGACAGTCTCTAAAATAGTGAATTATTATCTCTACAGTTTAGCGATTACCAGATAAATAGTTCAAGTGTTTCCGTAAACGAGTTTACTTGAACGGATTATGAAATATATCGTAGCTTAAGTGCCGTTGACATTAAGAAACTCCACAAAAGGATAAGCCGGTGAAACACCCATTATATACTTAAATTCTTAATGCAAAATACATTAATATATTTTGCATTAAGAATTTAAGACTCATAACCCTACCAAACATTTGGATTCTTATTCACCCATATAGTTAATCATCAGACTGAGGGAGATATACGATAAAAGTACTTCCCTTCCCTGGTTGACTACGGGCCGTGATAAATCCTCTATGATTATCGATTACCCGTTTACAGATCGCCAATCCCATACCGCTGCCTTCATATTGTGATTTTCCTACTAAACGCTGAAACATGCCAAAGATCCGATCAAGATACTGTTCGTCAAATCCGATGCCGTTATCAGTTATAGTAAATTCATAATAGCAGGGAGTGAGCTGGTGTGTATCCGGGCGGGAAGAGATCAAGGTAAGGTCTATTTGCTCAACAGGAATCACTCGGCAATTCAGAACGATTTCAGGTGTCGTTCCTTCCGCAACATATTTAAGTGCATTGCCAATTAGATTAGAAAATAACTGCTGTATCTGAAAAGGATCTGCTATAATCGTAGGTAATTCCCGAATAGTTATAGATGCGTGGGTTTGCTCGATAAGCAATTCAAAGTCACTCAAAACGGATTTAATCAACTCTGATATTGCGATAGGGCGTTTGGGTTGCTGATGAGTACTTAAGCGGGAATATGACAACAAATCTTTTACCAACTGGGACATTCGCTTAGCAGCGTTCTGCATACGGTAAAGCAAATCCAACCCATCTTCACTTAATACCTGCCCGAATTGTTTACTTAAGATGTCTCCAAAGGACTGAATTTTTCGTAACGGTTCCTGCAAGTCATGACTGGCTACGTAGGCAAATTGCTGGAGATATTCATTACTCCGGCGCAACTCACCATTAACATTCATTAGTTCGGCCGTCCGTTGAGTCACTTCTTTTTCAAGCTGTTCGGCAAATGTTTTCTGGTGGTGAATATGAATGCCCGTCCCAATAAATCCAATAAAGCTCCCTTCATGGATATTAGGAACTCCTTTAAATAGGCACCACTCATATTGACCCGTTGCGGAGTTCTTTACCCTACTCTCAAATGAGAAAGGTTGCTGATTTTTAACAGCTTCTGTAAAAGTCTCATAAACTGTAATCAGATCATCAGGATGAGTTAACCCTTCCCAGATGTACCCTGAGAACTCCTGCGGACTTGAGAGTCCTAAATAAGTCACCATAGACCAGTTGGCATAATTTGCCCGAATTTGGCTGTCAACTCGCCATACCCAAACAGGAGAATCGTCTGACATTCGTCGGAATAAAGCCTCACTTTCCTGGAGGGCCAATTCTATTTGTTTGCGATCTGTAACATCATAATTGATTCCTAGAATCTGAATGGCTTTGCCTTCCGTATTATAGTTTATAGTTGCTTCAGCAGCTAGCCACCTAATTTTATCTTCAACTTGTACACGTAGGTCGTAGGTTAGCTGCGTTTTTCTTTGGGCGATAGCTTCATCGAGCACCGTTCTAGTTCGTTCATAATCTTCTGGAACAAGGCGACCCGTCCAATCAGTAAGATTAACCAAACCAGTAACCGTATTCAGGAGCTCTTTTAGAATGCCTGTGACGTGTAGTTTATTTGTCAAAAGATTCCACTCAAAAAAACCCGCCCGCCCCACTTTCTGCGCTAGTTCAAGGCGGAGAGAGCTCTGTTTTTGATCTGTAAAGTCAGTTGACGAACCCACAAAACCATATAATTCACCAGTAGGATAAAAACTGGGGCGAACCCGTACTAAAAACCAATGATATATCCCATCATAGCGACGCAAACGGTACTCTACGTCAAAAGCTTGCTGGTGTTGAAGCCCATTAGCGAAGGCTATTCGCGCTTGTTGGATATCATCAGGGTGCACCCAATCCAGCTGGGAAGCTTGGTAGTATTGCTTTTCAGTTATTCCAAAATATTGCAGCACACACTTGTTCGCATATTTAGATGTCCCGTCCGGGTGTAAGGCCCAAACCATCGTTGGTGTAGCGTCTGCAACGATACGAAAACGCGCTTCGCTCTCTTCAACTAAAACATGGGCCTGCTTCGTTGCTGTAATATCTGTAGCTGTGGTGATAACTAAACGAACGCATCCAGTCTCATCTAAAAGGGGAGTGGAATGCAACATAAGCCATTTTGTGGCATTGTTATTTTTCTCCACTCGTTTAACGACTGCTTGGCTCTCTCTAGCTGTTTGGAAGGCCAGGGAGGTGCATGTCTGGTCGCTAGACAAAGGGTTATTATTCTCGTCAAAATATAAGAATTTCTGGTCTGCCATTTCTAAAAGAAATGGCAGACCAGTGCCTAATTCGTTGTACTCGCCTGTCAGTTGATGTATATTTTCGCGAGCAGCCCGATTGCTTAGTCTTATTTGTCGGGAAGCATCGAATACATATACTTCTGCCGGAATATTTTCAATGGTAAGCTCCAGTTGTTCACGAAGAGAATTGATTTCTGCTTCCGCACGTTTACGTTCTGTTGTTTCCTCTACTACAACAGATACAGCAAAGGTATCACCCTTTCCATTTTTGAGTGGATACCAACTTTCCATCCAGTAGCGCTCCTTGTTGGGTTCCGCTTTTGTGTAACCGTTCAACTCTATGTTTAGTAACGGTTGGCCAGTCTGAAACACGTGCTGTAAAATGGTGCTAACCTGTCCGGCTAAGTCTGGAACAATATCAGTGATTGTATTTCCCAAATGCTCCTCGATAGATAATCCATTGATTTCAGCTAACCTATCGTTCGCACGAAGAAACCGAAGCTCTCTGTCAACGACAGCCAGGCCCATGGGGGCATTCTGATAAATATTTTGAAGTTCGTCGAATTGCTCCTGTAATTCCTTCTCAAGTTGTTTTCGTTCGGTTATGTCCGTAGCTACACCCAAAATTTGTATTGGAGTTCCTTGAATATCTCGTTGAAAAACCCGGGCTCGGTCATACAACCATATCCAATTACCACTCTTGTGCTGCATTCTGTATTCAGCGGACAGAACATCATTCTCCTCCTGTTCCAGGAATTGTTGGAAACGCTTATTAGCATCCGATATATCCTGAGGATGTAAGAGAGTAGACAAGAGGGCGTCACCCTTAGCGGAGATTTCTTCAGCTGTATACCCTAGTATGTCAGTAATTTGGTTAGATACATATGTATTGGAGCGCGTAGTTAGATCAAATATGTATGTTAGTGAAGGCGATGCTTCCAGTACACTTTGGGTAAATTTTTGTTGATTTAAAAGGGCTTGTTGAACTTCCTTTTTTTGGGAAATATTTTCGGATACACCTATGAGTCTAACTGCGTTCCCTTCTGTATATTCTACAATTCCCTGTACCTGAAGCCAAATTGTTGACCCATTAATAGGATGAATAATTCTCTGTTCGTATGCGATTTTATTTACCTCTCCTTTCAATACGCGACTGAACAACTCCTGGACCTCATGACTATCTTCAGGATGATTAAATCGTTGGGCATCAGTCAACGTTTTGGGTAGGTAGTCAGATGCTATACCAAGGATGCGGGCTGTATTGTCAGACCATATAGACTGACCTGTTTGCAGATCAATCTCCCAAAAGTACATATTACCGGCTTCCATAGCCAATTGTACCCGTTTTTGGGATTGGCGTAATTGTTCTTCGGTTAATTTCTGCTCGGTAATATCGAAGTTAGTACCTATAATGAACTTTATTTTTCCATGTTGATCAAAACAAGTACGTGAACGAGCCTGAATCCAACGTAGTGAGCCATCCTTACGACGTATACGAAATTGATACTCATACTCGCCCGCTGACGTATTATGGCATTCAGTCAAATTAAGTATGCGAGATTTGTCTTCTTCAAACAGAAAAGAAAAAAAACTACTGAAATTTCCTCCAAATTCGGCAGGTTCTATTCCATATATATTCAACTGTTCCTGGCTCCAGGTAAGCTCGTCTTTTTCGACTTCCCAATACCAGGTACCTACATTTCCGGTATTTATACTTAAAGCGAAATAATCGTTTGTTGGATTTAGAACGAACTTATTTGAATCATTAAGTTTTGGGGCTTCTACGTAGCGACTAATGGCTACACCTTGGAGAAGTATTTGAATATCCTGACTATAAGCTGTTTGAACAGGCGTTGCCGTCCATTGAAAACATTCACGTTGACTTACACCCTCGATATTATTATACGTTCGATACTCAGCCAGCATAGCTGGTTGGCCACTCAGGTATGCCTCTTCGATAAGACTCAATAGAACTGTTTGACTGTTACTTGTCCATACATCTTTTACAGTTTGCCCTACAGTCGAACTCTTCAGGTCATAGACGTTTTCAAATATGGGATTAGTATATATCAATTTCCCAGAAGGATGACTAACTATAGCAATAGCGAGAGGTGATTTGTCGAATAATTGATTGGCAGTATAGCGCTCGTCTGATAGTGGTATCTTCTTGGCCGGCATTTTAGATAGTAACTATTTTGAAGTTATTTACTGATTCTTAAAGGTATAGGTAAAATTAATAACGCGGTGTTGCGTAGGATAAAAGTTCAAGATTATTCTATTACGTCTATATGTAATATGCTGAAGGGCTAAAAATCTACACTTTGGTGGATGCCATATGAGCAGCACAGGCAAATTAAACTCATTAACGAACCGATGGTATTTATAGCTATTGATTCGTATTTTTAAATACATACTCATGTATATATTAATTCACAAAATCTTTCGTACATTACGACTAACAATGGCTATGCGACTGGAGTAAATTGAACACCCTGCTATCTCGTTTGAATATCATCTCGATTCTAGTAGCACCTGTTAGGATCCATCATGGTACCACTGACGAAATTAGTTATAAACCGTCCTAACATTTACAGGTATACCCTGTAGCGGAAGAGTTATTTTGGTGCAAGTTTGCATTTGACGATTAAATTATAGCGCCAATAAAAAAGTATGTCCCTCGACGCACGAATCATCGATGTCATACCCTGTGCAGATAGAGCAACGATCGCACTCGAGACCCGCGACCCTTTGGGAATTCCGGAGCTATTCAAAATGGAGATTCTCAACCCAACTCTACTGCCTAACGTCGGTGATCTACTTTTGGGTGATTCTGGATCAGCCCGTATCTTCTCAGGGGGTATAGAGTACCCATATAAACGGCAGGCCTACACAAAACTTATTCAGGACTGGTAGTTAGCCAACGATACCAATAACCGTAAACCCCAAATAGCCCCCCTTTTGACTTTTTAGGTGCACAGTCTTAAAAAGAAACTCACCCTTCATCGAAGGGTGAGTTTACTAAACGCTAGTTAATATAAAAGCCAGGTATTCCAGTGATAAACGTGATAACAAATTCGGCTTAGTCGCCTAGCCCCATCCTGTCAATACCAGCCATCCTAACACAAAGCGGAAGGTTCACGATTGATTGAGTTATTGACTATTCCATTTCACAAGAATATAACTTACTACCGCATCAAGATGGTTATAAACATGATTAAACGGCCCTTTTAGCACAATGCGTACAAAAAATCCCAACTTCTTTGAGTTGGGATTTTCTCTTTTTCCATTTAACTTAATCCTTATATCTGTACAGATCCCCTTTCGATCATAATATTCTATCAAATCATCAATACTCGAATTGACAGCAGCGTTGCTTTCCAATAGTCGGTAAAGAGTTTCAACGTATGCGCCCACCCTTCAAATGTCTCTGGTTTCGGCAAGTAAGAGTTAACGCGTGGGTGCTGAGAGGCCATTGCAGCCTGAAAGTCCTCCTGAGAGGCTAGGGCCACAATAGGCATCAATTGGGTACAAGGGTAATTCCGAACTAAGTCGATTACTAAGGGTCCGTTTAACTCACCCTCGTACTTCAAATCTAGTAGAAGTATGTCGAAAAAAGGTATCGTGGCCTTATCCAGAATGGCTACCAATTCATCCTGGCTACTAGCTACCTCTAAAACAGAAATAGGGTCAACCCTTTGCAGAGTATTCCTTATGAGTTGTACGGTATTACTGTCAGATTCAACCAGTAAAATACTAAGTTGTTTATTGTTATTCATACATTCGTTTTCGACTTAGTTGTGAAGCATGCACCAGCAATAGGTCTAACGGTAAGCAGAAATCCGCCTTCAAAGGCGAAGGCGGATTTACTCACTACTTACACTTAAAAATAACACTAATGAGATGCAAGTGCAAAACTACTGACAGACATTTGATATTTACTCACCAGTAAGCTATAATGTACAGACCGGTAGATAACTATCTGACCTACAGTATTATTTCACGATTTGTGTAGTGCAATCAGTGCTCCGGATTGACTCAAGCCGACGGGAATGAGTCAATCCTCCATGTACCAGCCAAATAGCTTATCGTATTCTCCCATTCCTCTATTACTTCGGGCATTTGACGAAACACATCTCCATATTTTTGATATGGAGATGGTACGAACCGATCATTCCCTTCGTACGTGTAAGCGATAACAGGCGTCAAATGCGTTAGATCATAGGTTCTGATCAGATTAGGCACCGGCAGCCTATCGAGTTTGCTATTCGGGATTGTATCCAGTATAAGTAGGTTTGGCGGTAGTTTAATAACACTCTCCAGATGAGTGACTAACTCCGTTCGACTACCTACCATATAAATTTTTATTTGAGCGTCAACTTTGTGCAATGCATCTTTGATTGCCCTGAAAGTTTCAAAGTTTTTATCAATGATTAAAAAGGTCATTCGGGTATTCAAATACATACATCTAATAGTTATCAGAAAGGCCGATTAAATGCTCACAATATTATTCACTAAAAAGACGACAATATCACATAAAGATAGTGTCGTCATATAGATATTTCCTATTGATCTATTCGTAAATCGATTGATTGGTTACTACTCAAAAATGACGACATTAAACATTGACAATATTTTATTTATCCTTAATTGCATATTAAATCCATTCATCTAATTTTACACATATTCTAAGTAGTTTATCTGCAAAAGAAAGCTACCTCTTGGATTACCTGCATACCCTAACCCATATTATATCTTCTCACTACTAAGCTGATCAACTTTAATTTATCATTTTAGTAAAAGAAGTTTGTATAACTGGAAACCCGCTTGCTTGAGTGGGTTTTCTGCTTTTATAAATAGTGTTTTTTGTCTATAGGAAATAGCTAATAATACTTAATTGTATGTTTTTTTATAATACACTATTTCCAAAGTGAATACATTGACAATTTTGCAGAAAAAGAGTTATTAAAAGGAAAAATGAACACGTTTTATCACCTTAATCGGTTTACTTAAATTAACAGAAAACTAAATAGTATATAGTTTCTGATCGATTGTAACTGTATACTTGCAAAGTATTTATATGCATACCTTTCAAAGGCATGTTGTCCATTCTGTGGTCAATATCATTTTAAGTAGCATACATTCTTTACGACTGTCCATCTTAAGATAGCACTTGAAGGGAAATAACATTTATCAAAAGTAGCTGGCAAAGCCTGACGTCCTTGATGTCAGGCTTTCTGATTAATAAACCTTTATCCCACGTATTAAGTATTTCGGAGTAAAACTGGGTCTGATTCACTTTGAGTGATCCGTACAATTTCGGAACAACAAGTAGTTCTTAATGAGTCGAAAAAATACCTCTGCGCGAATAGCTGGGTCTTTGCTCGGGTCAACTCAGCTCGGTACTGCGTAATTTCATGAGAGAAATTGACTGGCTTGGACTGTCCCAACGCACGTTTTAAGTATAATTCAGAAAGACAAAGCAATAAATATACAAAGTAGGTAAACGTGACATCATGAGGAAGATTGTTTTTGTTTATGCAATATAAGCTACTACAAAGTACAATAAGAGATCAATACAAGTGGACCTGGCTCTACTTACTGTAGCTTAAAAGAAGATGATAAAGTGAAGGCCCGCAATAAGCGGGCCTTCATTAGTAATTACTTAGCTCCTCCTTTTGTCTTCTTTATAACTATTGGCACACATTTAGGTGCTGGACAAACACAGGTAGCTAAAACCGTAATAACGAAATCTTGCTGGCAGACCAGTTCTGTGCTCGTGGTTAGGCGAACTGTATATACACCCACCCCCAGATTGTCAGCTAGTAACCCACCTATTGGCACGTTACCCTGAGCCAGTACTCGTTCAGTATCAAACGTTGTTCCTGTCGATATTTGATATAGGAGCCCCGCTCCTATCGATGCGGATGCCAAAGAAGCCAGTTTTATCTGCCCGTTCGAGAGCGGTACATTACCCTGGCAACTCGGGGCTACAGCCAGAGCTGTAACCGGTGGAAATGGAACAGCCTCAATGACTACAGGGCAACACGACCCATCGGTACACGCACCTTGGCTACCAACTACACTAACCCGATACTCACCCGCCTGTGTCGCCGTGAAGCTGTTCAGTGGCCCGTCGTAAACGGGTTGGTTTTCTCCTAATCGAAACCACTTGTAGCGAGAGTATCCAGCCGGAGCAGTCAGCAGGATAGCAATCGGATTATTATCACATACCAGCATGGGAACTGAGGTACAGACCGTAGCCGTTTGCGACGGAATTTTGGCGGTGTTGTATACAACCCCATCGGCAGCTACTGACGCGGTATATACAAGTGACACAGTAGTACTGGCGGGCAGCGCTGGCAGTGTCCAGACGCCCCCGGCCGGGGTACTTATGAAACTACCCCGCGAGGAGGTAGCTGAACTTGGTACAAAAACTACTCCCTGCATCACATCGGTCACACTCACTGGTTCAGAAGCGCCCAGACCTACATTAGCTAGCACCACCGTGTATGTCAGCAGATCACCAAGCCGAGCGCGGCTAGTACTTACCTGCTTCACCAATACCAGTTGCGCAGGCTGTTCCACCGCTGTTACTGTCAGACTGGCTGAACCAACACAACCAGACTGTGTGGTGCAGGTAGCCGAGTACACCTGTGATGATCTATTTGGCATAACTGTCGCAGTATTTCCGTTCAGGTTGGCGGTGTTGTCTGACCAGCGGAGTGTGCCGCCCGTGCAGCCCTGAGCGGTTAGCGTTACAGTGCTACCGGTGGTGACCGTTCCCGAAGGAGTTTGCGTCAGCGTAAGGCTGGGTAGCGGGTTAACTGTTACAGTCCCTGTCGTGCTTATGCTGGTGCTAGTGCAGATAGCAGTGTAAGTAAAAATGGCCGTCGTTGTCAGACTGGCCGCCGTACTAATCGTTAGTACATTGCCGTTAACAGAGCCTCCTCCTGCAAATAACACCGACTGAGGGCAGCCAATAGCGGTCAGGCTAACGGTTTGCCCGGCGCAGACGGTGGCCGAACCAAGCGTCAAACTGGCGCAGAGCGGAGGAGCTGTGTACCCCACCGAGGCTGACCCACATCCGGGCAGCGTAACCAGCAGGTTGTGGGCACCGGTGCCACTGCGAAGTCCAGTCAGGGTGAACGGTGCAGAGGCTTGCCCTGTTGTAATGGCTAAGGTAGCTGAGGTGGTTCCGTCTGTCAGGGTGGCTGTACCCGCTACAGCGCTGGTCAGACTAAGGGTACCCGACAGCGCGTACTGGTTTGTAGTCGTGTTACAAACGGGGGGGGGTACTGCTACACTGACTGCACAAGGAGCGGCCGCGCCGGTCAAACACAGATTATCGAGCTTAACGTAGAAGCTGGAACCTACTCCGTTCCCACTTACCCCGCAAACGCGCACTTGAGCAGTACCGGCCTGAGCAACACCTGACAAGCTATACGGGCCACCAAAGCTGTTGGTATTCTCCAAAATATGGGTAATGGAAAAAGAGGCCGGTGTGCCAAGTACCGCACTGTTGCTGTTAAGAAATGAGAGCGTGACCCGCTGCCCGTTGAGCTGATGCACACCTGCATAGAAAGTAAGTTGGTAAGTGTTTCCCGCCGTGGCTGATACTGACTGGCAAAGCGTTCCTCCATTGTCGCCCGAAAAAGCAAAGGCGTACCCATCAGGCGCGGCAAAACCCGCATTTGGGTTGTTATCGGCTGTACCGCCCGTCCAGCCGACAGGTGGACTCTGTAGTGTCTGACCGACCGGTAGCACGGGTAGTCCCTGCTCGAACGATGGGTTCGTAAGCAGGTTTGTTCCAACACAGGGAGTTGCGATGCAACTCGTCGGTGACAGATACGTCAGGCTCTGGGTACCGCAGTCCGTTGTCGAGAACGAAACCGATACTACATGCTGACGTCCACCGCTGACCAGCCCCGTCAGAGTGAAGGGTAAGGTTACTTGTCCAGCTGATACGGATAGTACCGTCGCTACGGCCGGGGTATTGGCCCCATCATCGATAATTGTTAATGAACCGCCGGGCGTAGCTGTGAAGGTAACCGTACCCGTTACAGCGTAACGGTTGGTAGTTGGGTTACAGGAGCCAGGCGTAGCCGTGAAGCTCAAGGCGCATGGCACATAACCAGCATCATAGGAGAAATTATTCTGGCCCGCCTGCCCCAGTGTAAAGACAATTACCCCAGCCGCTGTTGGGTCAGAATCAATATAGTCAGCGCTGGTGCCGGTGCCCGCATTAGGCTGGCTACTAAGAGCCAACCCACTAGCTGATGTTGGGAAACACAGACTATAACTACCGCCATAGGTGAGGTTGACGCCGTAGTTGTAGCCGTTGCCATCGGTTCCGGCTGCATTCGTAAAGTAATATTCACCCTGCGCGTTGGTCGTTACAGTACCTATAGTTGTGCTATTTGGGCCTTTAAGAGTTATTAGCACCCCACTAATTCCTGGCTCAGCCGCGTCCTGAACCCCATTATTATTCAAATCAGACCATACGCGATTACCGATTTGAACAGGGGCAGCATCACACAACGCTTTGATCACTCCCAAGCCATTGGCTTTGCCATAGGTAATGCCTCCATCACTGTTCGAATCATATAATTGGGCGCGTCTTACGCTGGCGCCTGTTGTATTGTCGAACCAGCCAAAACCACCCGTAAAGACATCGAAGGGGTCCATGATAGAAACAATCGTCTGATTAAGTCCAGGCACAGAAAATCCACTGCCCATACCCGTTTCTTCGTGGATGGTACTGTAATTTTCACCGAAAAAGAATTCACCTGAAGGGCTGCTGTAGCCATTGCTTGTTGGGGTGCCTGGTCCCTGCCCATTATTGCTACCCACGCTGGCCAAAGGTCCCAAAGTAGCGTTTTGTTCTAACACCCAACCGGTCCCCGTATAATTAGCCCGCAGTAAATCCCCGCCAATGTATCCATTGTATAGGGTGGGATTACTACCTGCGTCAGTTGTATTACGCTGCTCATAGCCTAACTGATGGCCACTTCGGTCGCTAAAGGCTACTATCATATCACCATCATCAGCGAAGGTGATATCCGTAATCATAGGCTGTGGGCGCCCTACCCGGACGGCTCCGCTCGAAATAGTGCCTCCTATATTGAGCTGATTGAATTGTGTTACCCAGGTTTCCCAATTATCCCCCAAATTACTGTCGCCAGTATGTACTTGCCCTTTTGAATAATTTAGTCGAAAGCTTAGTACAGGAATTGAAGGAATTGCGGTAGCCCCTTCGTTCATTGCATAAATATGGGCGTACAGATCGCTCGCGCTGCCTCCGTTTTCGCCTGTACAAACCATACCAATAAAGACCTTACTATCCTGAACAGTGACAGCGAACGGACGGGCCACACCACGATTACAGGCTGGATCAGGCAAGTTAATTTGAGTCAGATTGGCTCCTGACAGCGACGTTGCCGCCGGATTGCCAATTTTTAAGGCTAATAACTTCCGGTTGAATAGATCGACAGCGTAAAGAACGGTTCCATCGGTGGAAAGGGCCAAACCACCCAACCCGACTGTTCCTACGGCACTAAAGGCAAGGGGATCTGTGCTGGAGGCCGTTCCACTTACCGGTAGAGTTCGCCCTGTCAGCCGGGAAGCTCCCAGATTCAGATTGAACGGAGCACTTTCCAGGTCTACATAGAGAGAGGGCGTAGGCGCTCCTGTTGTGTTAGTCACGTAGATTCCTCCCAGTCCGGCAGGCCCCAACCCAACATGTCGTTTAAGAAAAGCGGCCGTAAATAGCTTTTTTGTCTCACGCTGGTAGGCCGCCCCCCAAACGCTTCCAATATGTTTTGCATCGGCCAGGGGTGTTGCCACAACGGCGGTTCCCTGAGCTGTGTAAGGCACATTTACAAGCACATGCTCATCAGCTACCGTACTGTTACTGGCTAAGGGATCGCCACTAACAAAACAAGGCACGATTAGAGGAGGGGACTGCTGACAATAATCGTTTGGATAGTTTAGGCCAAAATTAACAGCTGTCGATGGGGATTTCACAAACTGAATAGACGTTGCGCTACCTCCTGCCGCTCTACCACGAGTGGTCTCGTAATCCCCCCCTGGTAAATTGCCAAATTCAATCCGATAGGTTTGTCCGGTTGTTAAGCCTGTCAGGCTATAGCTCCCTGTCAAGCTATTGCTGTAAACGGTTGCCACCTCGGTACCGGCGGAATTGTAAGCACGAATGCTCACTCCACCAATACCAGGTTCTCCATAGCTATAGGTACCCGATGCTGGCAGGCTTGTATACAGGCCATCTGCGTTGAAATCCCGAAACACCGTGCCGGAAATCGATTGTGCCTCTGCACCCATCGAAGCCACCACTACTAATAGGAAGGCGAGAAAAAATTTATGACACATGATGTAATACTGTTTTTTTGGATAAGTGGAGCGGCTTCCAGTTACGAAGTACCAATGCCAGCCGTTCCAACTCATCATGCTGCCAGTTATCATAGTTCCGGTTTCGTATGATGAGTTTTTTACGGTCCAGATGTGCCGCCTTCATCACTGGGCGAATGGTCTCTTCGGGCATCGTGGTTAACTGTAGTGTCAGCGAACGAAGATTTGCAATAGCTACAGTGTTTATGTTGAGCCGTTCGCCCAATACAATTAGTTCACTGGGTCTCCAGCTTTTGGGATCTTTACGCCGTTTATGAATAACTGTAGCGGTCGTCTTAAGCAAGTCAATAGAAGTTTGTACACTCATTGGCCTATCGGCGCAAGCCCATAGAATAGCATTACGGCTTTTCAAATAAGCCTCTAAGAGAGTTAGTACTTTGTCCATATGTTGAAGAACCTGCTTTGGGCAAGTAGGTAAAATGGGTTAAGGCATAATGAGCAATTTGTTGCACAGGCCGGTCCGCCCGGGTGCATTGCCCAACGATTCCGTTAACAGGTAAGCTTGTCCCGTCAGTTGGCGGGGCACCCGGATCGAATAGTTAATTAATTTGTCGGCCGATTCTTCCAGTCGTCCAAACTCAACCCCCGTAGCTGATAACAGTCTCAATCGCAGCCGTGCGCCATCGGGGTAGCCTTTCAGTGTGACCCGAAAGCTGTCGCCCGTAATGGGGTTGGGAAATACCGTCAGGGTCGCATCCGAAGCCTTTATTTCGGAAATGGATAGGTTCGCCAGTTGGATGGTGTCCAAGACGGGACGGAACAGCTCAATGCCCCTGTGATCCTGAAGGGTATTGCTGAAATCACCACCTCCCATACCGGCCTGCGCAGAGCGGGGATCGCGCCCGTTTGCATACAGCCGAACACCTTCTATATAGCCCCCCGGAAGGCGGAACGCAAACAGCAAAAGAGGGACATCGGCTTGCACGTCGAGGATACGGCCAATGCTGTTAACCCCGTGAAAGTCGAGACCAGGGGCCGCAGCGGGAGCAAAAACCGACGAATAATCAGTCCAGCGACCCGATCCGCCAAAGACACTCAGCGATTGATCAGCCACCGACCGGGGCACGGCCACCGTAATCTGCGATGGCCCTAAGGCAAAGCCTGTCTGGCTGAAGTTGGCCGTTGCATAGACTTCATACTGATTCTGTTCGGCGTTATAGCTCAGGTGTACGCCCAACTGCCGACCTGTTGTAGCCACCATTGGGAAGCCCGTTGGCTGGGCTCGCGTATAAAGTGGAGTGGCCAGCAGCAGCCACATAGTAAATCGGAGTGTTTTCATATAAATTCTTGAAGGGTAGCCGAAGCCCTTAGCGAGTCAAGCGGCTCACGATGATCGGAACACATTTGGGAATGCAGTCGGCACAGAGCCGCAGAGTGAGGACATCTGACTGAGCCACACAAACGCCTGTCGGAATAGTCAGCCGGGTGCCGGGTTGCAGCGTCAGAGGTTGATTATCGGTATATACCAGACTATAGGCACGATAGATACCGGGAGTCAGGCCTATGGTCGTAAAGGTCGATTGCTGATTCACCTGCACCAGCAACCCAGTGCTGTCTTCCAGTAGGTAGCGGGTCTGGGTGTTGGGCGTCTGAGAACCACCTGAATTTCGTAAACTAATGACTGTTCCGATTGTGTAATCGCAGTCCGTAGAGGCCGGTACACAAACCCTCGTCGACAAAGCATCCGACCAGGCAAGACATGAGGCCGACACTGCACTGAGTGGTTGTCCAACGGTCAGGTTCATTACCGGCCCTTCGTAACTCAGGGCCAGTGCCATATAGGTACGGGTCCCAGCCAGTCCACTAAATGTAGGGGTTGTGTTGATCTGACGAATAACGCCTATCGAATCGGCCAGTATATATCGCACCATACCTGTGCCTGAACCACCTGTGCTGTTGAACGTTACAGTAGGGGTTGAGTAGTCGCAGACGGACAGACTGAGGGGACACCCGTAAGCGTTGACTACCGTACCCGTGGGCGTGTCAGGGCAGCGGTCGTTAGTGTCTATTACACCATCGCCGTCTGCATCACCCGCACTCACACACACCCGAATGGGCAGATCATTGGACCAGTTGAAGCACGAAGCGGATACCGCGCTCAACGGTTGTCCGGCGGTTAGGTTCATCGCCTGCCCCTCGTAGCTCAGGGCCAGTGCCGTGTAGCTCTGCGAGCCGGTCAGCCCTCCGAATGTGGGTGTACTGCTTACCTGACGAATCAACCCGGCTGCATCGACAAGCACGTAGCGAACGGTGCCACCGCCTGAACCGCCCGCGCTTGTCAGGGTAACCGTTGCGGTAGTGTAGTCGCAGGGAGCCGTGGTCTGTTGCGCCAGCGTGACGCTGTTCAGCAACCCCAACAGGGCCAGCAGCAACCCCAGCAGGGCATTCCGGTGCGTTTGGGTAAAATTAAGCGTCATGTTTTTGTTGCTTGATGGGATGGACCTTACTTACTTAGTGAGGGTGCTACCAGTACACAGTCTGTGCAAAGAGTACCTGTGTTCACATAGTTGGCCCGATACACGCTTGTGGTATTGTTAGCGGCCGCTACATACACGACATTCGTAAAGTCGCCCGGCATGGTTGAAGGGTTCGACCCAGGGTCGGAGCCGTTCACAAACAGCCGCAGCCCCGCTACACAGGCGTTGCCCGGCAGTGTAAAGCTGAACAGGAGCAGTTCCTGATTAGCCACAAGCGTAGTAGAGCGGCCGGTCGAACCAATACCATGAAAATCAAGCCCTGGAGCGGCCGCCGGGGCATATAATTGTGAGTTGTCGTCCCAGGCGCCGGCGTTGTGGCTGGTTACGTTGAACGCCCCATTCCCTACGGAAGCAGGTGTGACAACGCTTACTTGGGCACTGCCCCATAGAAATCCGGTCTGTGAAAAGTTGGGCCGGGCATACACTTCATAGCGACTCTGGGCCAGATTGTAGCGTAGTGTCAGGTCAATTTGTCCACTCTGGGCATAAGTACTTATACCGGCCAACAGAAGGAATGTAAGGAGAAATAGACGTTTCATTGTGATTGACTATGTGTCATTGTTATTGATACAAGATGATGGCTGAACGAGCGAACTGTCTTTCACCCGTTCAGCCATTACCGATTAGGGCAACTGCTCTACCAAAAAGTCGTAGTTATAGAGTGGTCCAGTATTTAGTATGTAGGTAGCCACCACGTTGCTGAAAATCCAGGTTGGGTCGTTGATCGATCCCTGGTATTTCACTTTACCGTTGAGGTCCACATCGCCCCAGAAATAGCCAAAGGCGAAGTCATAGTTGTAGGTCGGACTGCTGTTGCCGGTCTGAGCAGTGATGACTTCATTCAGCACGGTGGTCAGGTCCGAAGCTGTACCGGCATACTTTACCTTGCCATCAGCGTTGGCATCACCGGCCCACAGAGCCTGCCGCCCACTGACGGTCACCATTTCGTTGCCGTTGTAGTTCACTGCGCCAGGCTGGTCGTAGATCTGAGACGATGTCATAATTGAGAAGTCGACTACCGTACCTGAACTGCTCAATGGTAGGGCCGTGGCCGTCATCACGCCGAGGTGATTGCGGTGCTTCACAGACACGTAGTACTGATTACCCGTCAGGCCCGTGAACGTAAGCGGTGAGGTACCATCAGCAGGCAACACCACGTCACCATCGCGCTGAAGCAGACCGGAGCGGGTAGCCAATATTAGTGTTGGGTTGGCTGCACTACGCAGTTCGACCAGCACCCAATCAACAATCGCGTTGGTTCCTGTCACCGACAGCACAGCCGACGTTGTGGTTTCGCTACCACCGCCACCGCTCTGACTAAATCGCGGGCTGACCGACGCTGAGTAGGGCGAGGTGGCGGGTAAATAGCCGCCCGCCCGCAGGTCGTCGCGCATGAGTGTACCGCTGCCGACGTTGAACAACGCCCCCTGCAAGAGCATCCGCACGTTCAGCCGGACAAGGCCACCCACGGGGGCCGGTTGCACCAGCACCGATACCGTGGCCGGGCTGCACTTGCCAGCCGAGTTACAGGCAGCATAGGTGAAGCTAACCGGCCCCACGAAGCCCGGCGCGGGCGTGAACGTATAGCTCCCCGTCGAACTCATCACAACCGTTCCGCTCTGCGGCTGCCCTGCGGTATAGGTCAGGGGCAGGTTTTGTGGGTCGTAACTGTTGGTGGCCACCGTGCCCATCGCTGGGGTGTTCACCGGCGTAATCAGCACACCATCGGTAGCTACCGGCGAGATGGTGGTGCCTGTGGGGAGTGTTGGCTGCACGTTCACCGTCAGCAGGGCCGTGCTGCACAGGGGCGAAGTTGCTTTGTCGCACACCTGATACGGCACACTGACTATGCCGGTGAAGCCAGCCGGTGGCGTGTAGGTCACAGTACCGTCGTTGTTAACCACCGCCGTGCCCTGGGCGGGCTGACTTAGCAGCGTGGGCCGGTTCAGTTGGCCGTTGGCTGTGCTAGGGTTGTCGGGGTCACTCACGTTGGTCAGCAGGTTCACCGTCACCGGTACGGCCTGCGTGGTTTGCGTGTTGAGGTTGCTGGCCACGGGCGCGTTGTTGGCCAGGGCCGACTGGGGCGCGGGCACGACATTCACCGTCACGCAGGCACTGTTGCTGTGACCGGCCGTATTGCTCGCCGTATAGCAGAACGAGGTGGTGCCGGTAAAGCCCGTGGGGGGCGTATAGGTGTAGCTGCCATCGGGGTTGAGTGTGGCCGTTCCCACCGTGGGCGGGGTTGTCAGTGAAGCAGTCAGGGGCAGTCCGAGCGGGTCGCGGTCGTTAGTCAGCACGTTGCCCGTCACCGGCGTACCGGGGTTAGTGTTGGCAATGTCGGGCATTGTTACGGGCGGCTGGGCTACTGTCAGTGTTACGGGTCGGCTGGTGCAGCCACCCGCGTTGCAGGCTGTTACCGTCAGGGTCGTTATACCATCGGGCAGCGTTACGGGGCAGCTAAACGTACCCGAACTACTTGCAGTGGTGGTGCAAAGCGTCACCGGGCCAGGCCCCGTCAGGGTAATCTGCGCGCCCGGATTTGCTGTGCCCGTTACTGGCTGCGTAGGCGGGCCGGGACGTACCGGTGGATCAATCACCAGCGAAGGCCGCACCGGAGCTGTCGTGCTGACGCAGCTCGTTACATTACAGGCCGTCACGATCACACTCGTCAGGCTCGGTGGCAGCGGACCAGGGCAGCTAAACGTGCCCGACTGGCTGGCTGTCGTTGTACACAGGGTTTGGCCCGTGGGGTCTGTGAGCGTCAGGGCTACACCCGGCGTGGCCGTACCCGTAATAGGGCCGGTAGGCGGCACAGGATCTACGATCACAACAGGCGGTCCAATCACCGTGCGGCTGGTGGGCTGCGTCACGCAACTCGCCGAATTGCAAGCCGTTACAGTCAGGTTCGTTTCGCCGGGGGGTAAGGTGACCGGACAGCTAAACGTACCGCTGCTGCTGGCCGTGGTGATGCAGAGCGTAACCGGACCAGGTCCGGTGATGGTGATCTGTGCCCCCGGATTTGCCGTACCCGTAATGGGTTGCGTGGGTGGCCCAGGACTTACAGGCGGAGCAACTGTCAGGCTGGGCAAAGGCGTTACGGTCTGACTGGTGCAGCCCGCCAGGTTGCAGGCCGTGACAATCACGTTGGTCAAACTGGGCGGCAGGGTGACAGGGCAGCTATACGTACCCGAACGGCTGGCCGTGGTGGTGCAGAGCGTTCGCCCACCCGGATCGGTAATCACAATCTGGGCGTCCGGCGTGGCCGTACCCGTTGTTGGGCCGGTGGGCGGAAGAGGATCAACGATCAGCGTTGGCGGAGCAACTACGGTGAAGCTCGTTGTCGCCGTGCTGCACCCCACCGACGAACAGGCAATGGCCGTGACGGTCTGTGAGCCGGGTGTGAAGGTCAGGCTCGCGCAGGTCCAGCTACCGGCCTGGCTGGCTGTGGTAGAACAGAGCTGACCGCCGGGGCCAACGACTGTCACCGGCGTCCCGGGGGTGGCCGTACCCGTAATGGGCGGAGTAGTTGTGGTGACGAGTGCACCCGGAGCCGGGCCGGTAATGGCGACCGTGGGCGGTTCTACAACGGGGGCAGCCGGGCAACGCGCTCCGTCGTTGTTGGCCGAGACTGGGCCGACCGAGAACAGCGTAGCCGCCAGGCCACCTGTGTGCGGATTGACAATACGGAATATCTGCCCGTTGGCATTGTTACCGAGGTACAAACTTCCGTCGAGATCCATGTAGGCGGCTCCAAAACCACTATCTGTAGCACGAATCGCCGTGCCTGTTACGGCACCAACTACGGTGCGCGCCCCCGTCGTAGGGTTGAAACGCAACAGCTGGAATGTATTATCGACCGAATACATATTACCATCGACCGGGCTGAATGACCAGTCGGCTATACCCGAAGCAGTGGTCGTCAGGCTGGGCAATAGCGTCAGAAACGTGGGCGACGTTGGGTTTACATCCACCCGGTAGATCTGCGTAGTGCTGGTGGCATACAGATACAGTACCCCATCCGGCCCCACATCGCCCACATTGAAGTTGAGGGTCGTCGGCAGGCCGGGAATGGTCACGACCTGGGTACCCCAGCCGGCTCCAATCCGTACAATCTGATTCGTACCCAGTCGATAGCCCCAGATAAAGTTATCCAACGTGTTGTACCCTAGGGCGTTCATCTCGCGATTAGGGGCCGCTACAATGTCCTGCGCTACTACCGTACCAACACCCGATTGCAGGTTCACGCTGATGACATCGGTTGGAGAACCGCTTGGGTTCTGGAACAGATACGCGCTCGTGCCGCACACAAAGGAGGTCTGTTCCGCCAGCGTGACAAACGGGGTGGTGGCTATCGGACTCCGCCCCGCTGAGTTGCCTGCAACGGCCGACACACTATTACGGCCAGACGTAAAGGTCAGGCTTGTGCAGGTCCAGCTTCCGGTATTGGAAGCCGTCACGATGCACGGCCCGCCTGTTGCGCCGGGGCCACCTGTCACCGTTACGCTGCTACCTGGCGTGGCCGTACCCGTAATGGGCGGGGTCAGACTGCTTAACAGCGTATTGGGGGCCGGGCTGGTGATAGCCACGGTGGGCAGGGACGGGCATACACCGAACAGCAGCCCGTTAGACCACTGCACACAGCTACCGTCCACCACTGATAATGCCGTGCCGACCGACAGGGTAGGCAGGGGCGTCTGGGTGTTATCGAAGGTGACGTGATACACCTGATACGTTCCCGGAGCTAGGCCCGCCACCCCGTTACCGCCCGGTGCTGAAACGGCCTGAATCACGCCCGCCAAATCGACGGCCACGACCTGCGCCGTGATGTTGGACCCATTCGACTGACTTACCACATTGATGCTCAGGCTACCCGTGCGGCTGTCGCACAGGGCCGTCTGGCAGGCTGTGTTGCTGGTGATAAGGGTTGCAGACGTAGCCGAAACGTCGGCGCAGCCGGTGCCGTTGTTCACCACGGCGCGGTATTGCTGGCTATTTTGCGCATTGACGAAGTTGTACGACGCCTTACCCGCGCTGCCCGCAATGGGCTGCCAGGTGAGGCCGTTGTTCGTGCTGGATTCCCAGCGAACCACGTCTCCGGTTTGGCCGGTGAGTGTCAGGCTCCCTACGTTGCTCTGGTCGCAGAGGGGCAGACTGCCCGCAAAGCTCACCAGACCGCCCACCGTGGGCGTGGCGCAGGTGCTGGCCGTACCAAAGGTGTAGGCTGTGTAGGTGTTTGGCACTACGGGTGTAGTGGTCGTGATGGTGCCCGTGCCGCTAAGTGTACCCGTAGCCGTACCACCGAGGTTCACCCACTTACTACCGTCCCAGCCTGCAACAATCAGGCTGCTCAGGTTGCCGCCCGTCAGGGTGCTGAGGTTGCTGTTGGCGTCCCAGCTTAGGGTGAGGTTCACGGCACCGGGACCATTGATGTCCCAATATTCCACCGGACTAATGCCTGTTACGCCCGACCCCAAAGCCGAGGTGCTGAACGGCCCGCCCGTGGGTAGGGTACCGCTCGATGGATTAGTACTAAAATAAGCCACCGAATACGTCCCCGATATTGGGGGAGCCGACATGCCTGCTGGCCGTAGTACCGCGCCATTCCCCACGGGAAACGTAAAGGCAGTGTTACCTACTACCTCGGCGTAGCCGTTTACGTGGCTGGCATCTGAGGTGCCGCTGTGCGACGCGCCGGGTTGCCAGCTAATGTTGGCCGTGGGTTCGGGTCGGGGCGTCACCACGTAGCCCGATACGGCCGTTAGGTTGCCATAGACGCCCATGTGGCCGCCCGAATGCACCCCTACGTTACCGAACACCCCGCTGCCCGTTTGGGCTTGGGCTACCGGAACGAGCAGGAGCATAGGCAACGCCAGCCAAAGTATGTGTAGCAGTCGTTTCATGCGTTTAGATGAACTGTGAAAGAAGATATTGGCTGACAGAGCAGCGATAGACAGTCAAGTAAGCTGTGCAAGCCTGAGTTGATCAACCCTAACTCACATGGCCTAACCGATTAATCACTCATCTTGTAGATGCTAACCTTTGGTAAGTAATTGCTTGTGATGCCAAGGTTTGAAGAGGTAGACAACCGTAGTGATAAGATGTCGTTCGCACCGAATTTATATAGGCCAGTAAGGACAGCGGTAGTACCAACATAATCTTGTGAACGTGAACATGAAACCTCAACTAATGCACCATTTTTCACCAGAAAAGCACAGACATCATTTTGAGTAGCCGCAGTGCTCAGATTGGAAGGAAGAATTGAAAAGGTGATAAAATAAACTCCGGGAGAAGTTATTGTTATATCACCAGTCGAACTATTGTAATTGATTAAGTTGCTAAACGTAGTAGATAGCCCTTTAATCGTTCCCGTACTTGATAATGAGCCATTATAGCCTATATTTGTCTGGTAGGGAAATGTACCCTCAAGGCGTATGTAAGGAGCTACAGGTAGGGTTCCCGTTGCTGAAACCGAGCTAATAACCGTCGTCCGGTCCACCGTTACCACCTTACCGGCACCGTCAACCGCCAATAGCTTATCCGAAGCAGAAGTGGAGGTAGGGGTTGTTTCGATCACCATACTACCATCGGCCTTATTCACAATTACCTTCTTGCCATTTGTGGCTTCCACCTCCAGGTTGCTGTTGCTACCGATGGTGGTGTAATTGTTGCCGATTTTGACCTGAGCGCGGCTTGCTTCCGGCAACAGCAACAGACCGGCAAGCAGTAAAAAAACGTAAAAGAGTTGATTGATTTTCATTGGAATTGATCGCCCAGCCGGGCGGGTTAATGGTTGGTTTCTATTTCGTAATCACACTGGCCTGTACGGTACAATTCACCGGGCAGGCCCCGGCACTCGTCGTGAGCGTGACGGGCGCGGACGCTGCTGCCGTGCAACCGGCCCCGTTCTGCACCACCGCCCGGTACTGCTGCCCATTCTGGGCGTTGGTAAACGCCAGGCTCGTTGTAGTATTGGCGATGGGCGTAAAGCTGGTGCCGCCATCGGTTGAGGTTTCCCACCGCACTACGTTACCCGTTTGCCCGCTGAGGGTTATAGTGCCCCCGTTGGCAACGCTACAGAGCGTGCCACCCGTGAACGAGGCTGTACCGGCCACCGTGGGGTTGGAACAGGCATTGACCGAGAAGTTCGTGGTGGCCGACGCGCATCCCACGCTCGTACAAACCACCGCCGTAACGGTCTGCGGCCCAGCCGTAAAGGTTAGACTCGTACACGTATAGGAACCATCGTTAGCCGCTGTTGCCACGCACTGCTGACCACCCGGCCCCGTTAGCGTGACGCTCGTACCCGGTGTGGCTGTGCCCGTAATGGGCGGGGTAGTGGTGGTGACTACGGCACCGGGCGCGGGACCGCTGATGCGCACCGTGGGCGGTGCGCAAACGTTCAGCGTTAACTGATTGGAGAATTTGATGCAAACCCCCACACCCATCGCCGTGAGGCTGGTTCCCGGCGTTAGGGTGGGCAGGGGCGTTTGCGTGTTGTCGAACGTAACCTGATAAACCAGATAGCTGCCCGCTGCCACATTCGACAGCGTCCCGCTGCCCGCCGGTGATACGTACTGAATCACCCCCGACGCATCCGTCAGAATCACCTGATTGACCAGATTAGAACCGGTAGCCTCCGATGTCGTATTGATGGCCACCGTACCGGCCGGGCGGTCGCAGCCTGTGGCGGTGCAGGCCGTGCTACTGGTGGCAATGCTCACCGCCGTGGCCGACAGGCTCTGGCACCCGGCCCCGTTACTGACGATGGCCCGGTACTGCTGCCCGTTTTGGGCGTTGATGAACGTATAGAATGCGTTGCCCGCCGTGCCCGTGATGGCCTGCCACGTAGTGCCCCCATCGGTACTGGTTTCCCAGCCCGTTACGGTGCCGGTTTGGCCGGTGAGCGTGAGGCTACCGGCGTTGCTGCTGGCGCAGAGCACCTGCCCGCCCGGATAGCTAACGGCCCCCGCTACGGTGGGCGTAGCGCAGGTAACCGTACTCACCGACCCAAACGTATAGGCTGTATAAGTGTTCGGAATCACGGGCGTGGTGGTCGTAATGGTGCCCGTGCCGGAGAGGGTGCCCGTAGCCGTGCCGCCCAGATTCACCCAATTCGTGCCGTCCCAACCCACAATAACTAAGCTGCTGAGGGTGCCGCCCGTGAGCGTATTGAGGTTGCTGTTGGCATCCCAGCTTAGGGTGAGGTTCACCGCCGAGGGGCCGTTGATGTCCCAATACTCCACCGGACTCACCCCCGTCACGCCCGTCCCCAGACTGGCCGTGCTGAACGGCCCGCCCGTGGGCAACGTAGCCGCTCCGGGGTTGGTGCCGAAATAAGCCGCCGAGAACGTACCGCTGCCGGGGGCCGAGATACCGGCCGGGCGGAGCGTAGTGCCGTTACCGATGGGGAACGTAAAAGCCGTATTGCCCCAGGTTTCGGCGTAGCCGTTGACGTGGCTGCCGTTGGCTGCGCCAGCCGGGGCCGATGCCGGTGCCCAGGCCACGTTGGACGGCGGAGCCTGCCGGGGCGTACTGATGTAGCCGCTGTTGAAGGTCATGGAGTTATATACCCCGACCTTCCCACCCGGATGCACCTCCATATTGCCGTACAGGCTACTTTGGGCAAAGCCCGCCGTGGTTAGGAGCAGCCAGCACACGGTAAAGTGTAGCAGTCGTTTCATGGGATTGGATGAACAATCTTGTTATATTTTTTCGTACTGGCTCGAAAGCCTTGCTTTATAGTAGCCGTTGATGTGTTACCTCCTGTCTCCCAGAAGCTACCTCCAACGACCTTACTGACCTTTGATGCATTCTACCCGTCGACTCGACTCACTCGAAGCCTTTTGCCAGTTTATAGTTGATCCTATGGGTTATTAGAAATGCAGTCTCCAACAGAAGCCTATAACGAGGTATAGCCCTTAACGCAATTCAACAACCTGAAGATTAGAGCCAGTAACTGTCTGGGCCTGCGTACCAACGTTGACAAGCATGGCTGAGACACTATCGCCAGCAACCAGCTTCAAAACTGTAACAGCTGAGCTTGCCTGACGTTGTGGCTGTGTGTTCCTAAAGCAAGCTTCAAATCCACTGATTATGACATTATTCTTTTTGTAGTAAATACAGAAACTTTGGTTACCCCCGGTACCTACATCGTAGAAGTGAATGTTGGATATAACTTGGTAATACCCATCTCTTGGAACCTTAATGGTCGAACTGGTTGTATTGGCACTTCCAGGATAGGTGTCAAAATCTACATTATGAAATTTGACATCCTGAGTGCTACCAGTCGGATATACCTGTCCTGTAGTAGATAAAGAAGCTAGAAAGCGTACCAACGGCGTGGCTTCCGCTACCGCTTTCTTAACAACCCCATCAGCAGTAACTACCAATCCAACATCACCATTTACTCCCGTCTGTAGCCCTTCTATTTTGAGCGGGTCAGCAGAATCAGTTACGTGTAATTTGTTGGAAGGAGTGGCTGTGCCAATGCCCACACTTCCGGTAGCTTTGTCAACCACGGTCTTATTCCCATTGGCCGCTTCCACCTCCAGGTTGGAGTTCTGGCCAATAGTCTGGTGGTTGTTGCCAATTTTAACCTGCGCCAGGGTTACATCGGATAGGCCCAGCAGGGCCGTGAGTACAAGGAAGAAAGCGAGTGAAATTCGGTTCGTTTTCATTGGTTATTGGTTGCCCAAACGGGCGGGTTTATTGTTGGAGAACATCACTTCGTAATCACAGCCGCCGGGTAATCGCACGTAACTAGCCCTGAACCTCCACCACAGGCTCCCGCACTCGTGGTGAGCGTTATAGGTGCCGACACGGCATCGGCGCAGCTACCGCCCGCATTTACCACGGCCCGGTATTGCCCATTATTCTGCACGTTGCTGAAACTGAGCGTGGTGGTTGTATTGGCTACCGTACTCCAGGTGCTGCCCCCGTTGGTGCTGGTTTCCCAGCGCAAAACGTTGCCCGTTTGTCCGCTCAAGGTCAGCGTGCCGGTGTTCGCCGTGCTGCACAACGGCAACATGCCCGCAAAGCTCACCATGCCACCCACCGAGGGGTTGGGGCAGGTGGCCGGCACCACAAAGCTGCTGGTGGCGGTGTTGCTGGTGCCGGCTGAATTGCTCGCAATAGCCGTAATGGTATGCCCCAGGCCCGTCGTAAAGGTCAGGCTGGTGCAGGTCCAGCTTCCGTCGCTGGCGGCCGTTACTATACACGGCCCGCCTATGCTGTTGCCTCCACCATTGACGGTCACGCTCGCTCCTGCCGTTGCTGATCCCACAATGGGCGGACTAACGGAAGCCTGCGAACCATTGGCCGGGGTGAAAATGGCCACCACAGGCGGCTGCGCTACAACGGTCTTGCTGCCAAACGTATAGGCGGTGTAGGTATTGGGCGTAATGCCCGGCACCGATAGCGTACCGGTGCTGCTCAGCGTTCCGGTGGTGGTGGGGGTGCCGAGGTTCACCCACTTACTACCGTCCCAACCCACCATAATCAGGTCGTTCAGGTTGCCGCCCGTCAGGGTGCTAAGGTTGCTATTGGCATCCCACGTAAAGGTTAGGTCAACCGGGCTGCTGCCGTTCACATCCCAATACTCCACCGGACTCACCCCCGACACGCCCGCACCGAGGCTGCTGGTGCTGAAGGGCGCGCCGGTGGGGAGCGTAGCGGAGGTGGGATTGGTACTGAAATAAGCCGCCTGATACGTAGATGTAACAGACCCGGGAGCCGACATACCCACGGGACGTAGCGCGGTGCCATCGCCCACGGGGAACACAAAGGCCGTGTTACCCACCTTTTCCACGTAGCCGTTCACGTGGCTATCGTCCGACGCATCGAAATACGTGGTGCCGGGCATGAATACAATGTTGTCGTTCGGCGTGGGGCGGGGCGTGTTCACGTACCCGTCTATAAACGTTACGTCGCAATACACGGCCATTGTACCGCCGGGGTGGACCTCCACGTTCGTTGGCCCATGAATCACAATGCCGCAGGCCGTGCTGCCCGTTGGGGGCGTTATGGTGCTGCCCACCTTACCAAAGGTATAGGCCGTGTAGGTGTCGGGCACTACGGGTGTGGTGGTCGTGATGGTGCCGCTGCCGCCCAGCGTACCCGTGGCCACTCCACCCAGGCTCACCCACTGCGAGCCGTTCCAACCCACCATAATCAGGTCCGACAGATTAGTGCCAACCAGACTGCTGAGGGAACTGGCAGCATTCCAGCTCAAGGTCAGGTTCACGGCTGATGGGCCATTAATGTCCCAATATTCTGTATTGCTCACGGCCGACACGCCCGTACCGAGAGCCGCTGTACTAAATGGCCCGCCGGTAGGCAGGCTGGCTACCCCCGGATTAGTACCGAAATAAGCAGCCTGAAAGGTGCCACTCGTAGGCGCGCTGATCCCCGCCGGTCGTAGCGTTGTGCCATTGCCAATGGGGAAGGTAAACGCACCCGTGCCCACCACTTCGGCGTAACCGTTTACGTGGCTCGCGTCCGACGCGCCCGTGTAGCCGCTGCCGGGCCGGAAACTGATATTGTCGGCGGGTGAGGACCGGGGCGTAATCACGTAGCCGTTCACAAACGTGAGCGACTGGTAGATCGCGAGCTTGCCGCCATTGGGGTGAACCTGCACCGTGCCGAACACCGCGCTTTGGGTCTGCTGCGCCTGAACCAGCACGGCCGTAGCCGACAACAGGAGCCACAGCAAACTGCACAATCGGCGAAGCGAGTATAGACTTTTTTTCATGTAAAGTCGGTTTTAAAAAATGGTTCATAAGTCTCTGCTTCTCCGGACTGTTGCCGTTGCAGGGACCGAATCAGCAGGCAGGTCAGCCACCGTTTGGTTGTGGCAGCGTAGTGTTCTTTGGATAACGGATATCGAATGCCCCGCGCGCCTAATGCTAAAGTCCTTCGTTTCCGGTGCCCCATCCCACGCCGACCCACCAGCCGGGCACGGCAATGCCGACGAGCTGACCCAACATTTGTTTGGGGCGAGTTATAGACAGCGTACCTCATACAGAAATAATTGGTAAGTGGAGTAGTGTACAGCCTTGTTCGTAGATGTGTGTAAATCAAATCTCTGAGCGAGATGTAACTTGTATTCCTCGCCCGACCTGCCTGTGTATGGCTGCTACGTGGTGGGTAGCCTTTGGCAGTTTATGACGCTCGAAGACCGCCAGTATGCTATCAGCCCCGGCTACTCAGCCACCTCCGACGACCTCCTTGACATCTTTCGCATCCTCAAGGTACTCAAGCAGATTGTAGCCGAACGGGTGGGGTAGAGGTTTACACAGGTGGTGTTACGACTATTGCAATTTTTCAATAGCTACACTTGAGTTAGCCAACCCGCCAAATAACTCAAAAGTCCCCGCCGATTGAACATTGTTTACAAAAGTCACTGTGCTTTGAGCTGACAACCTGAACGAAACTACGCCCGAATAAGCACCACCGTTTGCTCCAGCCGGGGAATAACTACTAATACCTTGAAGCCCGGTGCCATTTATATACAAATAGGCTGTGGAAATGTTAGAGATATCAGCAGAACGGAATTGAGCTGAGAACGTAAAGTTGGCTCTGTACAAACCTGGGGGTAAAACCACCTGATTTCCCGAGACAGACGCTCCAGGGATCGTATTAAATTCCGGCGTCGACAAACCAAGCGTGTTTGAACTCTGAGGTACACTTACTGAGTATCCATTAATAGCAGCTTTAAGAGTGGGGACGTAAATGGGAACTGCACTGGCCTCCACAGTGACTACATCACCACTACTATTTACTCCCAAAGCTTTCGCGCCACTCGTGGCTCCTGTTGTTGAATTATTAAGATTAGTAAATCTCAAGCCAGATTTACCACTTGTTCCTGAGTTAACCTCTAAGTTGTTGCCAGGTGTTGTAGTACCTATGCCTACGTTTCCTGTTCCCTTATCCACAATCGTTTTATTCCCATTAGCCGCTTCTACTTCGAGGTTGCTGTTTTGGCCGATGGTCTTGGCGTTGGCTCCGATTTTTACCTGAGCCTGGGCCGCTCCGGGCAGCAAAAGCCAGCCGCCCAGCAGGAGCGTGAATACGTAAATCAGTTGTTTCATTGGTTTTGTGTGCCTGGTAGCAGGCTGATTTGTGCTTGTTTAAGAATTCTTATTTTAGCTTGTCGTAGTCTTTTTAGGCAGTTGTTTGAGGCAGATCGCAGAAAAAGAAATTAGTCCAGCGCGATTCGTCGCTGTAGAGCCTGCTATCACCGGTTCGCGGCTCATCCACGCGCCAGTAGCGCAGCAACGTCCCGCGCAGGCTGGGCCGCGCCATAGGCGAGCCGTTGGTCCAGAGCCACCACGCGTTCAGCAATTGTTGCCGAATACGCAGACTCACCAACATTCCGGCCTGTCCGCAGGCGCCAAGGGTGGTGGTACAAACTGCCCCCGCCCAAAAGCTCAGTTCTACCCGGTCTTCCAGCACATTGTTGTAGTACAGGCAGAGGTGATAGACCGTGCCCGGTGGCCCGCCCGGATCGCTGATCTGCAACCTAAAGGCGTACATTCCATCGGTGGGGAGCCGTATTTCGCCAAAGTCGGCGATATAGGTCACCTCGGCCCGGAGCCGCTGTAACGGGTGAATGTGTTGAGGGTATGACATGAGGCTGTTGATTGATAGGTTACAACATCTTTGTGATAGTCAGATTGGTCAAATCTGGAGTTATTGTGTACGTCTGAGGACATGCCGTACTGTTTGGGCCGCAAGATTGCGTGGCTAAGTAGAGTATATCCCCCGCATTTAGTGGTATCGTTACCGATCCCGACATAACAGCCTTACCCGGACCGTTGGCATAACTTGCACCACCCACGTCGTTTATTTTAATAGATGTATTATTGACAACCACATATGCAGTGATAGCGACGGTATTATTCTGAGTAGTGTAGTTGAATGAAATCACCCCTGATATCATGTAGATACCATTGGTGGCAATGGTATAGCTGTTGGTGTTTGTTGAGAAACCTCCATCATTGAGTGACATGGTGTTAATGGGTGTCTTTCGTAGAGAACCAAGCGATGTGGCATCGAAGTTAGCCGAAGTACCCCCTGAAGCCCGCACGGTTGGAATGCTGATGGTTGTTCCCTGTTTTTTCACCACTCCGTTACCGTCAATTAAAAGGGCCGTTTCCGAACCCGTTGCTGGTTGTAAGCCAACCAATTTTAGGGGATCGGCGGTAGCCGTTATGCTTACTGCGCCGGTGGCTTTATCAACTACAGTCTTGTTACCATTAGTCGCTTCGACTTCGAGGTTGCTTAATGAGCCAATAATGCCGGGGTTTGCCCCGATTTTCATCTGCGCGTGGGCGAGTGTACCACCAAGCCAAATCAGAGCAATCAGACTGGTCAGAAAGTAAATGTGCTTTTTCATAGATATACGATGCCCCTGACCCCTGTTGAGGGCTTTTTTGGATGGGCCAGATTTAGGTGAAAAACCAGTTAATAAAATGCGGACACTTCGATAACGCTTACGTATATACGTAAACATATTTATGAAAGTAGCTTTGGATAATCAGATTAGGGGGGCGTGGAGCGGTGGCCTCAGGGGCTGGCCAGAAACTGACCCAGACGGTACAAACTGATATTGACATAGCGGGCTGCTTAAGGTGTCAGCTTGCTATAAGTATGACACATTTGGATAGTTACAAAAACCATGACACTTTGTTTGTTTGTAGGTATCCAGCACGAGCCATTGATGCAAAAAGTCTATTTATTATCGCCAATTTGTGTTTTGATACCCTCAATTGAAGAGTCGGCCCATAGGGCTCGGACGGGCTCTTTTTTGAAGAATAAAATAGTATCTAACCTGTGCTCAATAAGCATTTTATTGCCCTAAACTCGATATTTACTATCCTAAACGATGAGTTTCATGATCTGTATTAGCGCCTAAGCACCTCTATACGACAAAAAATGGCAAGAAAAATGTAGCTATCTTTGGTCAGCAACCGCAGGTATCTGTTCGGTTTAGCTTCACCGTTCGGTTACTCTCCACCATTACATCCGTGCTAAAATAGTCTGGTTCATTATAAAGCCGTCATCGTCTAATGAAGCATATTGAGAAGTTTTTCTATGGATTTTATTCATTTTGACAATACAGTTGACACCTCTCATCCATTGTGCTAAATGATTAAGCAGTACCTGATTGTTGATGACAACGTCGACGACGCCCGGCAGCTTGTTTCGATGCTCGACGCCCTGGGCTTGTATCAATGCCTGGGTATAGTGCCCACTCTGGAAGAAGCCATTGAGCAAATCGGGAGCCAAATTCCTGATATGATCTTTCTGGATATCCGGCTGGAGCACACCTCTGGTTTAACCCTACTGAAGACCAATACGCAGCTCCCGCCCGTCATTATCGTCAGTGCTTATCCTGAATATGCCGTTGACAGTTACGAGATTGGCCGGGCGGTCGATTTTTTGCTCAAACCCTTTACCCTCGAACGGCTACACATGGCCATCAGCAGGGCTTTACAACGCACCCGTCACCCGCAGCATCTGATTGAGACGGATGTCGCCTACCTTAAAATGGGACGAAAAGTACAGCGGTTTGAGTACAGTAGTATTTTTTATGTTGAAGCGTTCGGTATTTATTCCAAAGTGTTTACCGGCGATTCTATCTACACGGTCAATGAGCGAATCTCAACGCTCGAAAATCTGCTTCCACCCCGTTTATTCATGCGCGTGCATAAATCCTACTTAATCAACACAAGCAAAATCACCAGTTTCGACCGCAGCACCATCTGGCTTGGTCGGATTCAGGTGCCTATTGGGGTATCATTCAGGCCACGTTTAGAAAAACTGCTTGGCCTGTTTGAGGGGCATGACGAATAACTACCTGTAATGAAAGCACTTCTATGCGCTTGATTCTACCGTTCATCCTGGTTTGGCTACCTTTTCTGAGTCAGGCTCAGGCCACCAACTCGTCACCGATAGTAAAATGGAAGCATGATATGGCTACTGCTGCGCATGATAGCATCCGGTTGCGCGTCTGCACCCAGATTGTGAGGCAGTATCAGATCGAAAATCAATACGATAGTCTGTATAGGTATGTGCAGCGGGGTCTGGGGTTTCACAAGGCAAGCCCTTCCGATTTTTACGTCTGCGAATTGTATTATTACCTCGGTCGCTACTACCGGCACAAAGGGCTTTATCGCCGGGGTATTGGTCCGCTACAACAGGCCATTAGTCATGCCGACCGGGCAGGCAGTGAGGCCAAATCGGCCCGGTATCAGTATGTGCTCGCCGTTATATTTTCTGATGCGGGCCAGTTGGAAAAAGCCGTAGAGCAGATAGGCAGCAACCTGAAATACCTGCTCACACACCAGAACGAGCCTATGCTTGCCGCCAACTATCTGCTAATTATTGAGTTGTACGGCAACATGGGTAATACGAGTCTACAGGCTCAGTATCAGCAAAAATACCTTTCACTCGTTAAAGATAGCTGGCCACCCGACCACAGGATGTATGCCCACATTATGAAAGGACAGATATTGGAAAAAAAGAATAGGTGGCAAGGTGCAGCCAATGAATATCGAGCCGGGTTACGTTGTGCTCAGCGAACCGGGGACTCGCTCAAGGTGATAGAAATGCTGCATTACCTTGGGGTAAACGGACGGCACCGGCGTCAATACTTATCCGCACTTAGTTTGTTCAACAACATGGAGGTAATGGCTCGCCGATTGCACGACCTGTCGTTTCAGGCAACGGCTAAGCGTGAACAGGCCATAACATATCTGCTGATGCAACAGCCCAAAACTGCGCTGCAGAAGGCCCGACAGGCCGCCAACTACTCGCGCCAGAACAAGCAAGAAGAAGAGTTGATAATCACTCTGCAAACGCTGGTTACTGCGCTCGAAGCCAACGGAGAGTTCCGCAATGCACTGATCGTTAGCCGTGAAGCTCAGCAAATTAAAGATCGGCGGTTTGCTGAACAAAGTGCCCAGAAAGTAGCGCAGATGCAGGCCGAGTTCGACAGCGAAACGAGTGAGCATACGATTCGGGTGCTCCAGAAGAACGCGCAGATTGCCCAACTTCAGGCAAGTCGGCAGCAACAGCAAATTCAATTGGCTCAACGAACACAGCTTGCAGCAGCTGTAGTGATCGGGCTGTTGGGTCTTCTATGTGGGGTTGTCATCTATTTTCTTCGAAAAACGCAACGTACTAACATCCAGTTAAATGAACACCAGCAACTGTTGCAGCAAACGGCCGATGCACTGGCAGAATCCAATGCCACTAAAGATAAGCTATTCTCGCTAATTAGCCACGATCTGCGTAGCCCCGTTGCCAGCATGAAGAATAGCATCCGTCAGTTACGGTCCTCAGACACAGAGTTCCATCTGAAACCCCTGATGAACCGTTTAGACCAACAGGTCGATAGTGTGCTGGACCTGTTAACAAACCTACTCGATTGGTCAATGGTACAGCTAAAAGGGTTTCAGCTTAATTTTGAATCGCTTGTTTTACAAGAGTTGGTGGCCGAAGTACTCAGTCAGACCAGCGAGTTAATCCAGCAGAAACAACTGACGGTTATTAATCAGGTCGATAAACATCAGCTTGTGGTCGCGGATCGGCATCAACTTATGGCTGTAATAAGGAATGTATTGACTAATGCCATTAAGTTTACGCCGACGGATGGGTTCATTCGTTTGCACACGGTAGCAAAATCGGCAATGGTTGAACTGCACATTCGGGACACAGGCGTGGGCATGACAGCTGAACAGATCAGTAACCTCTTCAAGAGCCCCGACGTACGCAGCGGTACGTCGGGAGAGAAAGGGGTTGGACTGGGGTTGCGGATCTGCCGGGAAATGATGGACCGCCAAGGTGGAACATTATGGGTAGAACAACTACCTAAAAGCGGCACACTGGTTCGTATTGGGATAGCTACACCTGTACAAACTGCACATAATTCTGTCGCAAACGACCACGTGCCCTCATCAGCCGCATTTTGACTGCACTTTCAGAGAGTTGATTTTGTTGTGCTATATCACGAATCGACAGCTGATCAAAATAATGTTGCCTGATAAACTTCCTTTCCTGACTGTTTAACGTTTCCATGGACTTGCTGAGCTGTTCAGGGCACGCAAAACTTTCTTCATTTTCAGCAGCTGCCAGATCCATTTGCAAAAATTCAGATTCTTCGACTACCTCAATCAGAATTTTGTCCTGCCGACGCAGATGGTCATAGCATAAATTCTGAGTTACGGAGTACACCCAAGTACTGAACCGAGCAGTACCGCTGAAGCTGTCAAGCCGGGCTAAGACTTTTAGAAAAAGGTCTTGGGATAGATCTTTTGCATCTTCTTGACGCTTTGTATAGCGGCTACACAAACTTATCACTTTACTCTGGTAGCGTATGTAAAGGGCGTCGAAATAGACGGCCTGACGCGTGTTCAAGTATAACTGAACAAGTTCTTCATCACGTAATGATTCTTTTGATAGAGGTATTCTCACGTATTGTTAGACTAACAGGCTATTTAGTTAATCTAGTCAAAATTAGTCCTACATATAAAGCATTACAATTAACAAACTATTAACTTAAATTTAAATGCCCCCAATACGTAAATCATTGATACGAATGAGCAATTCCTTAAAAAATGAGTATTTCGGAGTAAACTGGCTCAGCGTCACTTTAGGTGAATCCCAGTACTTTTTTGGTTGAAGAAGTATGGACCTGACCCCACTCTTGCCGCTTGGATTTCTGTTCTGCCACCATCAACTCACCGACGACTCATTGGCTATTGGTTTGTTAGCCATCGATGTCGTTAGCAGTTGTCCGCTTTGTCAGACACCCGCCAACTGAGAGCATAGTTTCTACCAATGCACCTTAGCCGACCTACCCATAAGTGGTAAACGCATCAAACTCCACATGTGGCTACGCAAGTTTTTCTACCCACTAGCCGACTGTGCTCGCAAAGTCTTTGCCCAGTCATGCCACTCCGTCTGCGAACCCTATGCCCGTAGACTCCTCAGAGCAGACTAACAGATCCAAACTATTGGGGTACAGGCCGGTGCTAAGCCAGAGGCTCATTTATATTATAGGACAGTTCGTCAGTGCTTCGACCGTCCTGCGGATCATCCGCAAAACCCCACCGCCGGTAGTAGAAACATACACGCCCAAGCGCTTGGGCGTGTATGTTTTTGCCTTCAAAAAAGGACGCAACTATGGTACGATTCTGATCGATCTGGATGAGCATAAACCCATTGATTTGTTACCAGATCGAGAGGGGAAAACGCTGGGGGATTGGCTTCGCGCTCATGGCAGCGGCCAACCGTCCAGGTATTGTGTTGGTAACACGTAATCAGTCTAGTATTTATGCTAGCGCCGTCACCACAGCCTGTCTTGAGACCACTCAATTGGCGGACCGGTGGCATTTACTCAAAAATTCGTCCGAAGCCGTCGAACGCTTTCTTGATAGCCAACGGCCAACTATTTGAGAAGCATTTCAACTTATTAGCCAGCCAGCGATGGCTCAGCTGACTAGCCCTTCTGTTGCGCTGTCAGAAATGGACTTACCAGAACCCGCTAGCTAGCAACTAACTGATCATCAACCGACAGGACAGCCAATCTCCACCGAAAAACGGTATAGGCTTTATTAATGAGTAAAAGAATTACAGCAGAAAGGCCAGGGTTTTCGAACCATTGCGACTCATTTAGATAGCTCCCGCAATACAGGCAAAAAGTATTGCAAACAAACTCATTTTGTCCCTAATGCCAGACGGAAGCAATCGAAGCTGCTTACTTATAAGCCCTATTTACGGCAGTGCTGGCAAGGGGGTGAAGCCTGTGTTAAAACGCTGTTTGACGAAATCAAAACCCAGGGTTATACTGGTGTCTATACCATCTTGGCCGTCTGCTTAGCTCATTACCCGCGTTTGGTACCTGCACCTACTTTGCCGCCAGCCAAAAGGAGCTTCGTTATTTAAGTCGTCAGCTGAGTCGACTGCTTGGCCAGCCAGAAGTGGATTTGCCACAAACAGATCGGCCCCTTCTGAAACACTTGCTTGGTGGTAATGGATCCATAGTCCATCGTTTGAGTTTACAATTTAAGAAACTGATGGAGACAAAACTAGCTAGTTGGTGTGCTGATGTCGAAAGGTTACTTATCTTGAGTGGTTTTGTGTGGGGCATCCGTCAAGATTTTGCTGCCATTGAAGCCTTCCTCTCAGAGTGGAGTGATAAGCAAACGGAGGAACAGGTGAACCGGCTGAAGACCATCAAGCGAACAATGTATGGCAAAGCAAACTTTAACCTATTACGGCTGCGGGTGTTGGGTCGAAATTGGACTGGTCCCCCAAAGTGACGCTCAGCTACTTTGACCGGAATACACATACACCTAGCCCCGTTGATCGCCCGGTTGGATTTGACCGACGATACGATCCGCTACTATGCCCATCCTCGATAACCGGAGTTTACAGTTTATTAGAATGTAGGGAGCTCCATGCTACCGCTAAATATACTCGAACAGCTTAGTGTGTGAATTAGCTTAGAAAGCAGAAAACATGCCCTGTTTTCACTGCTATAGTGTGATTATGCCACTTTTAGTGAGAAACTTTAGGTTCACTCTGAATATGGATAGGGCTCATTTTAGGTTGAAAGCCCAGTGTATAATAGACCTTTATAGTAATTAGATTGTAGCATTGGCTAAATAGATAAGTTCGAAAGACCCGTAAATTACTGAACTAATATAGTATTATAGCCCCAACTTCATAGCTGCATTATGTTTCACAATCTGTTGTACACGAGTATAACGATCAATCATCGTCCTCGTACGATGCTTTGTTTGCTGCATGATTTGGGAATCATCAGCACCGTTGAGTTTGGCGATAGTCACAAACGAAGCCCTCAGCGAGTGTGCTGAATAGGCTTCACCCAGATACATTTTTACCGCTCTCGCTACCTGCTTGTCCGACAACCGATCCGTCGTGACCTGCTCTCCCTTTCGTATCCGTACAAAAAGAGGCCCAGAGCTGCGTTCTAATACGTTGATGTAGTCCTGTAGGGAACGTACAGGACAGGTGTCGGGATCCGGACTGTAAAAGATTGCTTTCTGTTCAGTTCGCCCATACTGATTGGTTTTACTGCCCTGAAAACTAAGGATCGCTCCGTGGCGTGTAAACTGAACTCCTTCGATATCCAGAGCAACCAGTTCTGAACGGCGAAAAGCCCCCGCGAACCCAACCAGGAGCAGTGCCCGATCCCTCATTCCTGTCGGTGTTGGGGGAATAGGGCGTATCTGCTCTTTGTATTCCTGTATATCAAACGCGGGTGCTTGGGTCGGCTCAGTACCTATACTACGTTTGATTCCTTCTAAAACCAGTCGTACCGTTTCGTCGGCCGACGGGTCTGGATGCTTATGAAGGCGATGCCACTTTCGAATGGCCGCCAATCCACGGATGATTGTAGACCACTTATGTTCGGAAGCCTGATCGGATAGATATGTAGCTAAGGTTGCCGGGCTGATTGGAAGATCATCGATGCCTTGCTGGCGAAGCCACGCCTGTACCTTTTTGATGTCTGCGGAGTAGGCAATCCGCGTGTTAGTCGAGCCTTCAATACCTTTTCTAAAAAAAGCCGCCGTTTGCTGATTCAGTTGTTGTGCTGAACAAATGGTTACGGAATGGGCCTCACTGATAACATTAGGAGTAATGGCTGACTTTCTCATAGACGTGTAGAAGAATATGGAGCAAGGTACAGATTTTACTGTTATGTCCGATAAGAAAAGTTTATCGGACATAAAAGTTACCCAATACCTTGTATGTAAGAATTCGTGTGGTTATCTTGAGGCATGTAAACGCTACGTTCATTTTTCTCTTTAACGGAGGGCTTTACACCGAGCAACATGAATAAAGAACAGTTCACCCTTGAATACAAAGCACCCAACCGCTTTCCCAGCACCTGCTTCATTACCGTTTACCGGGACATTCCGTTGGTGATCGCTTCCGAGACGGGCGTGGGCATGAGCGTGACCAACGCAGCAGAGTTGATTGCTACCGAAGTAGTCAATCGCTGCAAACTCGATCCAGTGCGCTTGCTATTTGTCGAGCATTATCCAGAAAGTCAGCGGCCAAAGCCCTACGGCGAGTCATTCGACCTCGTCACATTTACCTGGGATGGCACCACGGCCCGTAACCCAGACTGGCGTAACCTGCCCAACGATGAGTTTGAGCAGATTTTACAAGCCATTAACGTGTAGTCTTCGCAGGTAAGCGGGTTAGTTGCTCTTCCGCTTCTTTGATTTAGGGCCTGACGGGTCTTTAAACAGTATACCAGCTATGTAGCGCGTGGGCGTCGTGGCCACCGTAACCGCTCCGTGAGTCACCATACTATCCAAACGCAGAAACTCATTGAGGTACTGCTCGCTACTAAGAATAGTTTTCTTCTGACTATCGGTAAATTGATAATTGTAAAGGAACTCCTCCGCCTTCTTCTGCTTATCAGCAAAGGATAGTTCGCTGGCTTTCTGCAAATCTTTGTTGACGAGCGCGTAGTACGTCGCTTTGGGACTGGTCTTACCCTTTCGGCGAATAATAAAATTGATCCATTTCACAGCCCGCCCCTCTTTTTGCTCGGTAATGACAATGTCGAGGTACGTCTTTCGGTTGATCTCTGAAATGGCATTGGAGAGTACCATCTGCTTGAAGTTGGAGTAACGAACATACTTTTGTGCATTGAGCAGCTCCCGCAGTTCGGTTACCTCGACGCGCCACAAGCCGGTATCGATAAAGCGGGTCAGTCGAGGAAAAAGGAGTTGGGAGTATTCACTACTAAGCGATACAGCCGCGCTCAGTTCATATTGTGAATAGCCTTTGCTCAGGTCGATAAAATAGGGCAGAACCATCGAGTTGACAACGATGTCAAAATACCCCTTATGCGACTCGTAGTGAATATACGGAATGGGGACGATGAACGTGTACTTGCCCCGATCCTGGTCAAATATCTTAATCTTACGAGAGGTAACCCGATCCAGGATTTTGAGGATGACGTTCGTCTGGGCGTGGGAGTTTTCGCCTACAAAAACATCCGAATAATGAATCCGAAATTGTCGATCCTCAACTCGGTAAGATTTCACATCAAACGTCTGCTCTCCCTTCAGGGCTTTCAGAATGTTCCAGTAAAGCCGACGTTCATGCAGCGAAAATTCGGAACGCCCCAGCAACAGAGTTAGGGGTTCGCGGATAACAATTTCATCATTCATGGGCCTAAGTAGAACGAAGAAAGCGAGAAAAGCAATTTTTGAAGACAATTCCTTGCCTGTGATCAATTGACGGAATTAGCTTCATTACTTATTTTTATTGCCTTATCATGGTTAAGTCATTGATTATTAAGTGCTTTAGCGTTAAAAATATATTTAAAAAATTAAACATTTATGTCGTTTTTTTCTTGCTTAACACTTTCACACTGGCAGGTATTTGGTGCTTGATTATGCCATTACTCTATTTCATTGCCCTTCTACTCTAATTCATTGCCCTTCCGACTCTAATCCATTGCCGATCTAACTTAGATCTATTGCCTTTACCCCCCAATGTTGACTTTTATTTATTGCCCTTTTACTCTAATCTATTGCCGAACTACTCTAATACATTGCCAATGTACCACTTATCCACACTACTAATTACTGATCCAGAGGAGTTTAGCAAAAGTTTATCCACAGCTACTATTATCAATCTCAGAACAATTTTAAAAATACAACTTTTGATTTTGAGCGAGGGCATCGAAAGCGGTTTGCTAAAAAAATCAATAAATAGTGCGGAGCCATCAAGAGAATTTGGCGAAATGAACAAATTAAGTTTACTTTAAAAGTAAACTTATGCGCCCTGTACTCTTTTGCTAACGATGGCTGCTCAGAAGATCTCCCGCAAACGTAAAACCTACGAACCCACCGACTACGCCCGCCTACTCCGGGGGCTTATTCAATTGATGAAAGTCGTGAACAAGCTCCAACCTGATCGCAACACCTGGGACATTGAAGGTGAGTGGAACGGTACAGGTGTCATCTATTTTGTCGATAGCCGCGACCAATCCCTCTTTGCTGAGTATGAGCATTTCGACTGCCGTACCATCAAGCTCGTAAATTTTGGCAAACCCGCAACCCGGCTGACGTTCTTCAAGAAGCACAAATACATTTTGCTAAAGAACAGTGACCTCACAAGGGAGGATAAAGAGCAACGGATAACCAACTATATCAACGAACTCACCGTGAAACGGGCTATCAAGCTCGACAAAATTAACAAACTGACAGGAGCCGCCCTCTCTGATGAGCGGGGCATGATTGGGATGATGGAACAGGAGATAAAGACATGGCAGGATGTTCTGCGTAATCTTGAACACTACGATTTTGCTGTTTCTAACTACCGGCGTGATTACCAATACGTAACACTCAATTACAAATACCGCACGTCGGAGCAGGAGTACGCCAATGCCCAGGAGCATCTACTAAACCCACAGCGCGACGGACAGGGTGTTATTACACAGCAACGCTACAACCTGATTTTTGTGGATACTCGGGAAATTAGTCGTGAGCATCCGCACCAGCACAAGGAGATTGAAAATTTTCTCAACAACTTTAGCTTGATCACCCAGACAGGCAAGCAGCAGTTATACGCCCGACCTAAACCACCCGAATCCCTTGATGAGGAGCTTAACAGTGTTGCTTCTTCACAGAAAATAGACGTTACACAGCCTAAACAGGATTTTCCAAAGTCATTATTTGATTAGTCATCAGAGCCTGATTTATAAGTTGCTAATACTCAATAATATCGAAAAAAAGATAATTAATTAAATAATTTGAGCAATATACACGGTTTGTTGTACGTTACTCTATTATGTGGGTATTGATAATAGAGTAAAACCCGCCGTGCTTTATGACTCTTGTTTCCTTGTTTTTTAAAGTAGCGTTGCCGGTGAGCGTACTGGCAACCACAAGCCTTACAACCAGTATTACGCACACGCCCAAAAACGACTCGACGCAACAACGACTTGCTCCACCTGATTCCACGCTGAAGGTCCCTATTGCAGTAGTCAACAAAGACAGGCTGCCGACCGTGGTGGTCGAAAAGGAAGTGGATATCCCTAAGGGCTACGCGTATGTGCAGCACAGTTTATCGTTGGTAAGTGCCTTCCCAATAGAAGGAGCTGAGCAGGCTACGGACTGGATTGCCGGTCCTAACAAGTCCTGGAGCATTTACGCGAAACTGGAAGTAAACTGCAAGCAGCCTGATCGTATTGCCATCAGAGCAACCGCAGCACCAGGCCGGAAAAATGAAGAGATCGGCGCACAGGCGGTCTTGTTAGTCGGCATTCGCAAGTTGGGTAACGCGAACTAATACCAACTGTTTTCTTACTATTTACCAGTGGTACCTTCGTTACGGAAGGGTGCCCGGAAAGCCATTGCCTTCCGGCGTCCAATTACCTGGCAGCGCGTGCTTTGGCACATTGTCTTTTGGAGTCTGAGTTATGTTCTCACGTTCAGTCAGTTTCGGCGGGCTTTTTCGAGTCAACCCAACGCGGGTTTGCTACACGTAGTCAATACGCATCATTTCCTGACGACCTTAGTATCGTTTGGCCTGTTGGGATACGTGTTGATTCCGCGTATTCTGTACAGACACCGCAGACTCTCGGAACGTTTGCTACTGACCACGGCTACACTCGGCGGCTACTACGGCATTATGTGTGTCAATACGTATGGGCTGCTGATGTTGGTGAACAGGTTCTACGCGCCTTTACCGGAATATCTGGCCCGGCGGGTTACCCTGTTTGCGCAGGCGCGTTGGTATGATTACGTCGTCGATCCGGCCATTATGTTCTTTGTTTTCGGGCAGTTTATATCCTACATCCTGATTCCATTGCTGATTAAAGCGATTCGGGATGGGTACGCCCGAAATCAGGCTCAACTGGCCATTGAAAAGGAACGGCAGCAACTGGAACTGAACAATCTCCTGCTGGAAAAAGAAAACGCTACCAAGGATTTGCAGTTTCTGCGACAACAGATCAATCCGCATTTCCTGCTCAATGCGTTTAACAACATCTATGCGCTGATTCACCGGCAAGATGGCAGGGCAGCCGAGACGCTGGCCAACCTTTCTACGCTGATGCGCTACACGCTGTACCGAACCAGCCAGGAGTTTGTGCCGCTACCCGATGAACTGCTATTTATTCAGGGGTACGTCGACATGGAACGGATTCGGCACTCACCGCCCGAAGCGGTCGATTGCTCCCTGCCGGAACCTACCGAAGCCATGCAATACTGGCTTATTCCACCTCTGTTACTGGTTACGTTCGTGGAGAATGCGTTTAAGCATGGATTGAACGCCGTTTATGAAGGCGGATGGGTACAAATACGCCTGACCACAGAGCTGGGGCAGAACGGTACCCTCATCCTCACGGTGGTAAATAACAAAGGCGAGACGCCGACTTCTCATACCGCCGATAGTGGCATTGGGCTGACGAATGTCAGACGCCGGTTAGCCTTGCTATACCCGGAACATCAGTATGAACTGATTATACAAGACCAGCCCGAGCGGTATTCCGTCCGGCTGACTATCCCGCTCAAAAGGAAGGGCGAAACTACTCCAACTTATGAATACGCACCTACGCTGTCTGCTAATTGATGATGAACCCCTGGCTCAAGAACTGCTCCTTGACCATATCGCGGAGGTTTCCAATTTGGAAATAGTTGGTGTAGCCAGCAACGCCTTACAGGCCATTGAGTTGTATCAGTCACTAAAACCAGACCTGTTACTGCTGGACATCAATTTGCCCCGAATGAACGGCTACGAACTCCTGCGTAGTCTTCCGGGCAAAGCTCCGTGGGTGATTGCAGTGTCTGGTTATCAGGAGTTTGCTTTTGAAGGTTTTGAAAACAATGTCGTCGATTTTCTGCTCAAGCCCGTTACGTTCAGCCGTTTTGTACGCGCCATCGCTAAAGTGCATGAGCGCATTCAGGCTCTGGACACAGGTGGAGCAACGGCCAGCCTGGCTACGACTGTCGGCGCAGTATCTGGTCAATTAGCTATCAAGGAAGGCAAAAACATGGTGAACGTGGCCTGTCAGGACATTATTCTTATCGAGGCCATGAGTGACTACGTAAAAATCACCTTACCCGACCGCACACTGGTCAGTCATCAGCGCGTCTCGGCACTGGAAAAACTGCTCCCTGCACCCCTGTTTGTTCGTGTCAACCGGTCGTTCATCGTGAATACGGCGAGGATTCGACAGACGGACGGGCAGCAAATCGAGATGCAGAGCGGACAGCGCGTACCGGTTGGCACTACGTACCGATCCGTAGTGAGCAGCATCATCCGGGGTGCCCTTTAATCATGCGAGTACCTGTTTTTTATATTGTTCACTGTTAATTTTTAACCCATGTCAACTTCAGTAAAACGCCTGAAAACAAAGGCAGTTGGAACCCGAATGCCCGTCTTAAAGCCCCGGCCCATCAAGTACCCAACCACAATTGATTTAACAATTATTTTCACCGTGTAATCCTTCAAGGCCTGCTGGTATGCTACCGGCGGGCCTTGTTGTCCTCAGGGCATTGTATGCGTTTCTCTTTAGTTACCCACCCATTTGCCCTCGTCCGTTCTCCGCTGCTGCCCATCAGCACATTGCTTAATCACCTTCCACGAATCGAAGCCGTTACCGATGAGGTATTGTGGAACTGGCTGAATCAGCCAACGGTGGCGCAGGCATTACTGGTTGCTTCTCCGTCGTTATACGATGTGTGGTTACGCTGGAGACAACAACGGGCTATACTGCCGTCAGAAGAAGCCCGGTTGGCGATGTGGCGGTATCTCTTACGGATGAGTGGCCGGAGTACGCCTTTCGGGATGTTTGCGGGTGTTAGTGTTGCCGCTACAGGCCCGCAAACGACCGGAACCATCAATAGCGACGTACACCGTTTATGCATTCGCCCGGATGCAGCCTGGCTATCCGTGTTGACAGAAAAACTGCTTACCCAACCTCAAACTCGCTCGGAACTTCGCTATAAGGTGAATAACAGCCTGTACCGATTGGGTAGTCAGTTACGCTATTCCGACTACACTCTACAGGCAGGGCAGCGGGCTTTTTATATCAATTCTGTGGCAGGTGATGATCTCATCGACGCTGTATTGCACTTTGTGGATGTTAGCTCTGGAGGAGCACGAGGACAGACTATCGTGGGTTTTCTCGTTGATACGCTCCACGAGGAGCCGGAAGCTGCCCAGGAACTGGTAAATGAACTCATTGACGAGCACATCCTGGTGAGCGAACTGGAATTACCAGTAACCGACCCCGACGCTTTAGGGGTGGTTCTGCACCACGTTGCCAACGTACCTGCACTTAATGCACTGACTGCTGAATTGACGCAGATTCAGGAACAGCTTCGGGTGGGCTGTTTAGCCACGTTGGGGGCGCATCAGACCGAGCAACGGATGCGGGCACTGGTTGGCGACGGTTATACCGAGAAAAGCGTGTACCACGTGGACCTTCTTCGACCCACGGAAATAGTGGAGCTAAGCCGGTCAGTATTACGGCAGATCGGTCAGGAACTGCTGCAACTGAGTCCACTGCGTAGCGACAATCAGCCCCCTGCCCTATTAGCTTTTGCCCGACGCTTACACGACCGATATGGAAATCAGGCAGTTCCTTTGCTCACCGTGCTCGACCACGAAACGGGTATCGGCTACGGTGATTCTGGCCCCCGCGCGGGTCAGTTGGCCCTACTGAGCGAGTTGAGCCAACAGCAGATCACTCGCCCTTCAAAAGCCGACCGACTGGACGGATTGCGGCTTGAGAAACTGACCCATTTTTTGGAAACAGGGCGGTTGATTCAGCCGATTACGGACGAAGACCTGAATAATGCTGCCCAAACAGAGCCAGATAAACCGTTGGCTCGTAGCTGGGCTGTGCTGGGCGAATTATATGGCGCCGACGGAGCGGCCATCGACGCGGGAAACTACCAATTTCTGGTAAAGAGTGTGTCAGGCCCTTCTGGTGCCAGCCTGATGGCCCGGTTTGGCGCGCATCACCCGCCGTTGATGCATCAACTCGAACAACTAACTGCCTGGGAGGCTCAGCAGTACCCCGATGCCTTGCTGGCCGAGATTGTCCATCTGCCGGCGGGGCGTGTGGGTAATGTGCTGTGTCGCCCCGCGCTGCGGCAATACGAAATTCCCTATGTCACACCATCAGCCCTTGACGAAGAACACACAATTGCCCTGAAAGACCTTTGGGTAAGAACCGTGAACGCAACGACAGTCGAACTCTGGTCGAAACAGCACAACCGTCGCGTAATACCACGTAACACCACCGCGCATAACTACCATCAATCGGACGACATTTACCGATTCTTAACCGACCTGAGCCATCAGGCCGAAGGGTTTTCGCTTCGCTGGTCGTGGGGCACGTTGGCCAATCAGCCCCGGTTGCCTCGTATCATTTACAAGCACCTGATCGTGGCCAGAGCCGAGTGGAACCTTATGAGACGGGCAAACTGGCTGTCGGCCGCAACGATGGCCCACGACATGCAACAGAAACTTTCTGTCCCCCAATTGATTACATTGGTGGAGGGTGATCATGAATTGCTACTCGATTTAAGCAGCCCACCCTGCCAACAAATACTTTTTACAGAACTAAGCAGGCGAGATAGTGTCCGGGTTGTCGAATGGCTTGGCAGTCCTGACCAGTGTTGGGTACACCGCGCCGGGCAGCAATATTCGAGTGAATTGGTCATACCGTTTGGAATAGCGCAGACTCCTTCCCTCCCCCAACATTCTCCATTCAAGACAAGTGGCAGCTTTATACAGCGTTCGTTTGGGCCGGGTAGTGAGTGGCTATACGTAAAAGTGTACGTCGGGGAACTGACAGCCAACGACGTGCTGACTCAGATCGTTGGGCCGTTGGTTCAGCAGGCCACAGCACAGGCGTGGATTGACCACTGGTTCTTTATACGGTATTACGATCCTGAGCCTCATCTGCGGCTCCGGTTTCATGGTTCAGCGGAAACCTATCATCTCCTTCTGACAGAACTTACCCAACGACTGATTCCTTGGCAGGAAGCTGGCCTTGTACATTCGATAAGTGTGGATACGTACCAACGAGAACTGGAGCGGTATGGCTATCAAAGCATGCCGCTCGTTGAGCGTATATTTTGGTGGGATAGTGCGTGGAATTTACAGTGGATTGAGCAAAGCGCTGCCCTTGATGAGGATGCATATTGGTGGGTAGCCTGTCAGCGAGCAGATCGGTTACTCGATGCTTTCGGTCTATCCGTTCGTGATAAACAGGCGTTGACGGAAGAACTTCAAGCCCGTTTTCTGCGCGAGAACAAACACAATGAACGGCTCCGCAAAGAATTGAACGCACAGTACAGGGCTTGGCAGGAGCGGTTATCAACTTTTGAACAGACAGAATTGGAGTCAGTGGACATGCTGTTGCCCGATGAATTAATTCAGCAGTTGCGAGTACAATATCAGGCAGATGCATTCGACCTTTCCGATTTGTTACGCGCCCTTCTGCACATGATGTTCAACCGGTTTTTTGTGAGCAACCAACGGATAAGTGAGGGTGTGATATACCACTTTTTGCTGCGGCAATACACGACTTTACAGGGTAAGGAACGTACCAACAAAGCGAAAGTGTGCTGAAATAATCTTTATTTTAGGTATTCAGAAGCAGAAGTCCCACAACCTGTACCTTATAGAGGTTGCCGCCGACAGCATTTTTCTGGATTATGGCCGATGTAAATACCAACGCCTATTACGCTCATGGCAGGAGGTAGGTTATAAGCCGAGGTCTTGGAACAAATAAAGTCGGTTAGATTTGCTTATTGTGCGAAAAGTTCAGGAAATAACTGCCTGAAAACGTCGTCATAGCTGTGGTCAGGCGGGACGTTCTTCTCCAGGAAAACGGTTATCTTCTTAGCCAATTTACCCCCCGATTGAATATCCTGACGGTCGAACTCGGCATTAGGATATTTTTCTAATACCCTGAAAAATAGGTATGAATAGTTGCCAAAGAAAGCTGTGTGGGCTACCTGAATAAGTTTAGTGAATTTCTGACCGACCACACAGTTTAATTTGAAGGATAAGAGGGCAAATACAGTTCCGTACACCTTCTTTAACCGGTGTGCTTTCTGCGGACTTTTCAGTTTTACCAAACAAGTTGCCAGACACAAGCACGTCAATAAATCATTGCGTTCCAAATGAGAACGCTTAGTGCGTTCCTGCTCAAAAGCGGTTTTGAGAAATGCCCGGTCCTGTTCTGTGGTTTGGTAGCCCTGCTCTTGCCAGAACAGTTCAAATAGATGATTGTACGTGTTCTCCGAAAATGCGGCAAACTCATTCAGTAAAGGGCTTCTTCGTTCGGGATAAGCGTGTATCTCGTTAAGTATTTGAAGAATCGAAGAGCGGGCGCGGGAGAAGCCTTCTTCAAGTTCTTCTTGGTAAGCCTGTCGGCGTTGCTCATACACTTGTTGACGTTGCTCAATTTCGTGTTGCCGCACCCATTCGGCTCGTTCCTCGTCCTCAATTTCTTGCTTAATCAAGTTGGTAGCTCCTTCTACATCAAACAGGAACACTTTGTAGGTCTTATCATCAAACGTTAAGTCGTGCAGGCCAACTAACCGTTCCTGCCATCGGTAAGCTATCTGCTGACCAGATCGGTAAGGCTCACGGTACAGGCATTTGAGGATAAGGTCCTGTTGGCATTTGGACTCACTGATAGCTTCCCCATCAAAAACAAACGCGTTCTGATTATTTCCGTAGAAAACGTCCTTTTCGGTGAATCGCTGTTTGTCGAATTCTTCGGAGAAGAATTTGAAAATCCAGATAATATACGTTTGGTTTTGTTGGTAGAAGTATTCCCGATCTGCAATGACGCTCAAAAACGTAGTTGAAAGCTGAATCTCAAACACGACTTGGCGCGACTGGTAAACCGCGCTTACATCGGGCTTACGCCAGGTCAATAGTCCAGAGGTATCCCGTCTAACCGTTTCGGTAGCCACTTCGGTTATACCTTTGCCTGTCAACCGATTGGACTCCAAAGAGGCTGCTACTAACTCCTTTGTTCGTTCGTGCAGCTTGCTTTCTTTCTGCCCATTGTATTTAATTGCCCGAATCTGTTGTTGGGTTAACTCCTGGCTGGTCTTTATGGGGCAATCGTCACTGTCCCACTGGTGGGCAAAGTGCATCCGCTTTAGCTTTGTCTCATTTTCGGCTTTACCCCGAATTTTGATAAGCTGATTGCAGTAGTAGCATTTGTATTTCGGGTCGCGTCGGTTGCGGATAGCATCTTCTAACTGTCTGCGTATCTCGAAAATAGCAGCTTCGTCTTGGTTGAAGAATGGCCCTGCGAAAACCTCCTCACCTGTTTCACAGTCTAATACTGACGGAATGGTAAATTGAAATCCTTTCATTCAAGCATCGAATCTAAAGAAAATGCTACATTCTTATACCGAAGGGAAACAGTTATCTTCACCGCCCAATTAATATAATAAATGCTCTACGACCGCGAAACCATATTCAAGCTTCTTCAGCAGCGTAATTGGATGGCTCTCATAGAGTTGTTTAAAAATAATAAGATTTATGACCAACTTCGGCAGGACGATATTACAAGGAGTATTCTTGAATCGCAGTTCATCCGGGAACTAATCGACGGAAGTAGCTTTGACAAAGACCCTGATTATCTCTTTTATTTAGAGCAGTTCCATATACTTCACACAGGGCCTAATTTTCACTTTGTTCTGCCCTCCGTAGATGTGGAACGCCTTGCAGAAAAAATTATACTTGGATATCGCTCGACTCAAGTTCAGTCGGCTTTGCTCTATGCCAGGAAATATCCGCATCTGTCTATCAGTACTGAATTGCTTCAGGAGTTTGAACGGACACAGCCCAAAGTAGTCGAACACAGTCAGCAACGAACGATTCACGTGACTGTAAACCGCGAAGTCGAAGCTGTAAACCATACAATTAGCTTATTCAAATCAAAGCAGGAGTACGAGTTCTACCGGGCAGTTCGGGAGGTATACAGCACGTACCTCGTCTTCCCCAATGTAGCGGTTTCGGCACTGGTTGATCTTGAGCAGATCAAACACTTTTTGGAACCGCATGAGCGAAATTACTTTTTCAAAGCCTTAGTAGATTGCGTTGTCTTCGACGCAGAAAATGCGTTTAAGCCATTCAAGATGCTGGAGATTGACAGCGAATATCATGATAGTGAAAAGCAGCAAGCTAAGGATCAAATAAAAGATAAAATCATGGCTAAGGCAGGCCAACGTTTGCTTCGTATTCGTGTGAAAGCAAGAATGTCAGAGCAAGACCTAACCCGCTTAATTCGTGAAGTTACTCGTGAACAGCCCTGATACTTGAAGCTATTACGTCTCTCAAACTAAAGTGCTTCCCCGTGCTTCAGACGTAGCGAGTTGGTCATTTCTAAAACACGATCTTGATATTGCTGTTGTTGGGTCGAATCCTTCAGCTTCCAATCGAACCGCCAATCGTGTAAATCATAGATACCTAAAGGCTCGGCTCCTTGTTTGGCTACATCTTCTAAATCCTCTACGGCGTTGAGGTAATTGCTGGCGGAACGGGTACAATATTCCCCGTTGAAGATGTATAGGCTATAATAGCGAGTGGCAAACTTTGTTCGGTTCATAACGGCTTCAAATTAGCTGTTGCATTCAAACAGACCGTGCAATTTTCTCCAATACCCGGTGGCTATCCCCAAATCGACATAATGCGTCACAGTGGGTGCGTAACTCAGACATCAAGATATAACGGATCGGCGTATTAGTCTGTCTGATGGAAGGGCGTGTTAACTGCATCTCAACTTCTTTGCGTCGGCTGTCGGGAACTACCAGATAGAGCGTTGTTGCATGGTCGGGTAGGGAGCAGGTTAGGTCGGTCAAGCGCAATATACCGGAGTAGATCGACGTGCTTTTCTCCACCTCGAAGGCGCAAATAATCCGACCCGTACCTTTCTCCAGCCATACAATATCAATCAGGCCAATGGTTTGAGCCGTTTCGGGCGCAACGGGCAGTGCGGGTAGGCTGGGCAGGCTCAGAAACGAAAAGGAATGGCCATTATATTGCCGGGACATATCATTCCGGGCAGCCGCGACATCGTAGCCTAATGCCCGCCCAATGGTCAGCAAATGATACTGCATCTCGCTGTGCGTTTGTTCCTCCTGCTGTTCATTGACAACTTCTTTATGACGCTTAGATAATTGCTTTTCGAGTTTTTCGCGCTCAACAAGGGGTTGATCGGCCAGGCCTGGCACCAGTAGATTACCTGCCCCAATCTCGAACAACAAACCCGCCAACGCCCCTAAGTCATTCGATAAAACGTGTCGGTATTCAGCATTCACTGCCAGCATCTTATCCCGAATGGCTAAGTACTCCAACCATGAACCCAACTTGCGCTTTTCATTAAAAAGTCGGTTGTAACCATTAATAATGGCCGTATTGAAGGGTGGCACCCAGGTCGGATGCAGGAAGTAGAGGATACTGGCTACGGCAGGGCCTAAGCCCTTAATCTTATACGCATCAAGCCGATTTATTTCGCTCACAACCGTTTCGGGCTTCGTAGCCTTCAGGCAGCATTCTAAAAACTGACCGAAATACCGCTTATGGTCCTGATTCTCATAAATATCTGGGATACGGAGCTTTGGCTTCCAGTAAAATGGGTGGGATGCTCCCTCAAAAACCTGCTTCTGCTCGGTGATGCAACTCAGCACAAATTCGAGTGAACTGCCCTTGAAGTCGTTGGGAAAAGAACCTTCTTTGATGTCGCTGATAACCTGTAACACGCCACGCCGGATAGAACGGAAAGCTTTCAGGCGATCTTCGTTGTGCAGAAACCAGCTTTGATACGTAAGGTCCGGGTTTCGTTTATAGTCGTCAATCAGGTCAATTAAAGAAGTAGCGGGCATAGGTATTGTCAATGAATACACCAATGAATGGCTAAGTTGAGGAATATACAGTGATTTGCCAAGCAATGAAAGTACTTATATAACCCCAGAAATTCTGTAATCTACAAGGGGAATCTTGTAATAACCCTCTTGGGGAACCGCCCGTTAATCATAGACGCAATAAGCGTACTCAACTATATGGAAAATTCACTTCAACGGGCAACTTCTGTCTTATTCCTGGCAGGGGTCATGCTGGGCTGCGACAACAAAGAGGGCTTACAGCCACAGGCTCATTATGCCAACGTGTATCAACAAATTAACCATCGTATGATGACAGAGATGGACAAAATGAAGGATACCAACGACCCTGACAACGATTTCTCGATGATGATGCGGATGCACCATCAGGGGGCCATTGATATGTCGAACGAAGAACTTAAATCTGGCGATAACAGGCTATGAAAGCGATGGCGCAGCAGGTGATCACCACTCAGACTTCGGAAATCAGCCAGTTCAATCAATTTCTTCAAAGTCATACGCCTGTTCCAATTACGGCTGGTGCGACTTACAACGCGGAAGAAATGGAGTCGATGATGAAGATGATGCGGGCGCAGGATATCCGTATCCTGACAGGTGACTCGGATGTAGACTACGCCCAGCTTTTGATCGATCATCATCAAAGTGCCATAGAAATGGCTATGTCGGAGCTTAAATATGGTGACGATGCCCAAATCCGTCAGATGGCAACGAAGATCATCGAGGATCAAAAAAAGGAAATTGGAATGCTACAGGACTGGCTGAAAACCAATAAAAATTATTAATCGCTAACCTGCCAGTGTTCGCACTGGCTTAATTGATGTTCTCCTTTATGAAAATCAATCCGTTTTATGGGGTGGCACTCAGTGTAGCCCTGTATATAGCTCAACCGGCTGTTGCACAAACCGGGCAGACATCGGTCAACAACGCCATGATGAAGTCCATGCAGTCAGGCATGAACAAGATGATGGGCATGAAAATGACTGGCGACCCCGACCACGATTTTGCTTCGATGATGCGGATGCATCACCAGTCAGCCGTGGAAATGGCTGATTTACAACTCCGTCAGGGTAAAAACGCACGCGTGAAGACACTGGCTCAAAAAATAAAAGCCAGCAATCAGGCGGAGATTAAACAGTTCGACCAGTTTCTAAACCGGCACAAACCGCAATCTACGGGTTCTAAGTTTGGTCAACAGGGTATGGCCGCTATGCATAGCGGCCGCCACTCAATGAACGGTAACGTGGATCACGATTTTGCCAGCATGATGGGACAACACCATCAGCAGGCAGTCGAAATGGCTCAGGCATACCTGAAAGAGGGGAAAGTTGCTTCGATGAAAACGCTGGCCAACAATATCATCCGGCAACAAACCAAAGAAATCACAGAATTAAAAAGGCTGGAGACGCAATTAGCAGCTCGTTAACAAGAGGGGTGTTTGGTCTTACTTTTGGGCCAAACACCCTTTTTTATTGTACCCTCTCAGTTGGCTGTAACTGGGAATTAAGCCAATGAGGTAAGATTCGTTCAACGGTGGGAATTGAGACGATAATGTCATCTATCTGTGACCGGGCGATGGCTTGCCGACGCACTGCACCATGTAATGATACGGAGTAGTGCAGTTGTCTGAGTTGAGCCAAATACAGAAAGAAATCGGGCGCGTAGTTGACCGAACAAAGCTCATGCAGGTACGTTCCGGGTTGACACCAGGTAATGTTGGAAAATGAAGCACCGTGTGGTCCGATGATAAACGAAGCCCCGTGGTACAGGCTAAGTTGTTCGGCAAGGGAGCGAGGGCGGTCTTCCACAAACGAAAAGCCGTAGGGTTCCAGTAACCGCATCAGAGCCTCTTCATTGACGATTCTGCGCCGACCCGCACGACTAATGTACAGCCGATGGGCAGGATGGGCTACCTGATTGGGCAGCAGCGGAGTCAGGCGTTGCCGCGCAGCCACTACATCGTTCAGGTTGGGGTAAAACCAATCGCCACCATTGCCCAGCAGATACGTGTTGGCCTGTAGCTCATACTCACGGGAGTCGAATATACGATCCGGGGTGAACCCAAGCAACGTTAGTAACTCCGATTCGTAAGCCGTGTGGAACAGCGGGTACGTAATGGCTACCTCGGTAAAGCCGCCGGGCAGCGTTTTTTCAATGCGGCACAGTTTGGCGAAAATGAGGTAGATGTAATCATAATATCCACCAAAAGCCGTCATGTCCGGGTAGTGGCTAAACGGAGCGACCACTGTCTCGACGTGAACCACCGTTCGCCTATGTGGCCGCAAGCTGTCCTTTACAACATGGTGGGTCCAGTAATCAGTACATAACACCGCCCCCCGGTGCCACACCGCCCCGCTGCGTAACACCCGCGTGGCCGCAGGCGTTGTGGGCAGGTGCCACACGTAGGTGGGCAATGTAACGGCTTCTTTGGCGTCAAAAACGGTTCGCTCCGCTATACCGCTGTCCCTGATAGTAGGTAGCAACACCCCTTGCTCCGGCGTATGGTCAACGACATAAGGAGTCAGCAGCGCGTCAGTTTCGTGTTTGTAATGTAATGGCTGACCAGCCAGTCGTGCACCCAAACGCAGTAGCCGTTTGGCCGTATTTTTTAACCATGTAATAAACATTGAGATGGGTTAGTTGGGGAAATCGCTCAACTACGGCTCCGCTATTTAGACTAAACCATCGGCAAAAAGCACCCCCAATCCGTTGTAAGATTGGGAGCGCATAGTTGCAAAACTTTTGGTCGCTTACAGTCCCGCGTTCCTCAATCGCAAACTGTTGGTCACAACAGATACCGAACTGAGTGCCATCGCGGCTCCGGCCAGCATCGGATTGAGCAAAAAGCCGTTGATGGGATACAGCACACCGGCGGCAATAGGAATGCCGATGAGGTTATAGATGAACGCCCAGAATAGATTTTGCCGGATGGTCTGTACCGTTTTCCTGGAAAGTTGCAGGGCTTTGGGGACGCTGTTCAAATCGGAGGTAATCAACGTCATTTTTGCTACGTCCATCGCAATGTCGGAGCCGCGCCCCATTGCGATGCTCACGTCGGCCTGCGCCAGGGCCTGCGAATCGTTGATGCCATCACCAATCATGGCCACCACCTTTCCCTGCGCCTGTAGCTCTTTGACAAATTCGGCTTTATCGGCGGGCAGTGCCTCAGCGCGGAAGTCGCTCAGGCCAACCGCTTTGGCCACGGCCCCGGCTGTCTGTGCGTTGTCGCCGGTCATCATGTACACGGCAATCCCCCGTTTTCTGAGCGTATGAATGGCTTTGCGGGAGGTTTGTTTCACCGGGTCGGCAATGGCAATCACGGCCAGCACCCGTTGCTCATCCGCAAAATAGACAACGGTTTTAGCTTCGTCCTGCCAGCGGGTGACCATGCCGTTTACCTTAACCAGTTCATTTGCCAGACCCTTCTCCACCAGTAGTCGCCGGTTGCCAACCAGATACGTTTGCCCGTTGGAGCGGCCCGACACGCCCCGGCCCGTTAAGCTCTCGAAGCGGTCGAGAACCGTGCCGACAATGCCGTTGGCCCGCAGTCGCTCAATCACCGCATCGGCCAGCGGGTGTTCAGACTGGGCTTCCAGGGCATAGAGCACGGGCACAAGGCCGGGAATTTCTGCTTCGCTTATCTGCCAGGCCAGATCCGTTACGGTCGGTCTGCCTTCGGTGATAGTGCCGGTTTTGTCCAGCACTACCGCGTTCACCCGATACCCCCGTTCCAGACTCTCCGCGTCTTTGATAAGGATGTTGTTATCAGCTCCTTTACCGACGCCGACCATGATGGCCGTGGGTGTAGCCAGGCCCAGCGCACAGGGGCAGGCAATGACCAGTACCGTTACGGACGTTAGCAGGGCGTGGGTGAAGGCGTTCTCACCCGCTCCGGCGTACCGGCCAAACAGCATCCAGGCCGCAAACGTTAGCAGGGCAATGCCAATCACGACTGGTACGAAGATGCCCGCAATTTTATCAACAAGTTTCTGCACGGGGGCTTTGCTGCCCTGCGCCTGCTGCACCATGCGGATGATCTGCGCCAGCACGGTATCCCCCCCTACTTTCTCAGCCCGGAATCGGAAGGAGCCTTTCTGATTGATCGTACCGGCAAAGATTTTCTCACCCGCCCGCTTCTCTACCGGTACCGGTTCGCCCGAAATCATGCTTTCGTCCACGAAGGACGTACCTGAATCGACTACGCCATCGACAGGAATCTTCTCGCCCGGACGTACCACGATCAGTTGACCCACCTGCACCTGCGCCACGGGAATCTCCCGTTCGGTAGCACCGTCCACAATACGGACGGTCTTGGGTTGCAGCCCCATCAACTTTTTCAGGGCCGAGGTCGTGTTCGATTTAGCCCGTTCTTCAAGCAGCTTACCCAGTGAAATAAAGGCAATGACGACGGCTGCGGCTTCAAAGTACACGTGCGGGTGCAGGCCGCGCTGGTGCCAGAAGTTGGGGTACAGCGTGTTGAACGTACTGAAAAAAAAAGCAATCCCCGTTGAAAGCGCGACCAGCGTATCCATATTCGCTTTGCCGTGACGGGCCTGCTTCCAGGCATTGACGAAGTAAGACCGGCCCAGCCAGAACACGACCGGTGCCGATAACACCATCATAATGTAGTTGGCGTAGGGGGCCGCTCCGGCGTTCCGGTTCATGAAGAACATGCCCAGCACCACCACCGGCAGCGACAGAATACCTGCCCAGATGGTCCGGTTTTTCAGGGATTCGTACTGCCGCTGCCGGGCTTCCTGCTGCACGGCCTGCGGGTCTTCTACGTCAACAACCAGATCGTAGCCAATGGATTGCAGCACCTGCTGCATACCCTGTGGCGTAATGACCTTCGGGTCATAGGCGACCGTGGCTGACTGATTGGCATAGTTGACCCCCACCTCCGCTACGCCGGGCGTATTTTTCAGCATCGATTCGACGCTCACGGCGCAGGCCGCACAGGTCATTTCGAGCACGGGAAAGGTGTGCCTGGTTAATGAACCGCCCCGCGTTAGATGAGGGCGAGATAGCGTATCGAGATTCGTTTCCATTGTTGTGGTCGCGCATTAGCTACCACAAAAGTAGAAGGTCGAACTGGCCGCCGTGTTACACAATTCTTCCTCCAAACTGTAGAATTTAGTAGCTTTAATTATCAACGTAAACACTCGTATGCTCCTCATCGAAGAAGGCCAGCAATCGCATCTGCCCAAAAAATATCGACCCGTCAATAATCTGTGCGCCGTCATCTATGATCAGTTCACCAGCATCCTGACCCAAAAGCACTTTCTGGAACACATTAATGTCGAAATCGCTATTGATCCCGCAAACCAGCAATTCGTCGAGGACTTACAAAATGGGTCCATGCACGCCCTCGATTTTATGAAGGCAAATGGGCAACACATTGAATTAGCCGAAATCCTCACCAAGCACATCACCCTATCGGTACTGAGCGACTTCGCCAACTTCATGTATGAATCGCTGAGCTGCGCTCAACGGGGAAAGATGACCGTTGCCTATGCGTTGCTCCGTAAGCCGCTTACGGATGAACTGGTCATCTTCGAGCGGCTCCTGACTAATCCGGCCGAATTCATTCAATTATACTTCCACGTCGGCAATCCAAAGGGCTACGATCCGAGCGAACCGAATCTGAACCGACAACAAATCATTCAGGAAGTGTTCAGAATGGCCAATCCGGGGCCTTTGTTCGTGCCTGACCTTGTGTATGGGTTACGGTATGATAAGCACAATCCGGCTGGGATTAACGGCATCAGTAATCAGGCCCTGCACATCGTTACCAACCATCCTGCCTACCGTACCGAAGAAGCCGAACTGAATTTCGTGTTCTCCAACTATCACGACTATCGGCGGTACTGGCGTCATTACTATTACTTTGTGCCTTACCTACTGATTTACGCGGCCCACGTGGTCGACGAGTTGGTCTTCAGTTGGATGCCCGGTTACGAGCACCTGAAGGCAGTTCGGGCTTTTCAACGTTTCGTGGGTACGTTGTTCTGGTCCAAATGGATGCAGGGCGGTGGCCGACGAACAAAAGCATCACAACAACTATTGATGCAGGCTATTTCGGAGAGCTTAAGTGGTATCTGCGATCAATGCGGCAAAGACCACACTATCGACGAGGCCGATCTGACTTTGTTCTTCAACGAGCAGCTATTGCTATGCCCGCATTGCCTTTGCAACCACATGGCTTCAGAGGCAACCATTGAGCGGATTATGGACCTCGTGACTATTCTTCATGGCGGGGCGGAAGCCTGAACCGCTACGTTGTAGATTGGGCAGGGCTTGACTGTAGTTCCTGTTTTTGCCGACGTAGCTGCCGGAAGTGTGAGGGGGTCAGGCCGGTCTGCTGCCGAAACTGGTTGGAGAGGTGCTGTACACTGCTATATCCGGTGCGGTAGGCAATCTCTGTCAGTGTCTCACCGGAGTAAACCAACCACTCTTTCACTTTATTTAGTCGGCACCGAATGATATACTTCTCCAACGTAATGCCTTCTTCTTTAGCAAATTGGCTGCTGATCGTCGCGTAATCTGCTTTCAAAGCTTCCTGAAGTTGCACCGACAACCGTCCGCCGGTATTGCCGCTTTTGATTTCACTCAAATCGCTCTGAGCAAAATAGGCAGCTACCAGATCTTTGACCTGCTGCGGCAAAGGTACCGACGTTTCGAGCACACCAAAACCCAGCGAAGCCAGCAGCTTGCTGATCTGCTTTTCTTTATCGGCCGTTAACGGCCCTTGTACCGATACGTACCCTAATCGGACGTCGAGCACCGAAAAACCTGCTTTTGTCAATTCGCTCCGAACCTCTTCCACGCAGCGTTGGCATACCATGCCTTTCACGCGAAAAGGAACCGCTGAATACGCTTTGGCAGGTGGCAAAACAGTTTCTGTGTCAAACACGGATGTGTGCGTTTATAGCGTATTTGGATGCTGTTGCAGGCGCTGGGCGATAAATACCTGACCCTGGCCGCCACTTATTGAATAACAAACAAAATTACACTTGCAGACCGGCAGGCGGCTTGCAAAATTCGGCCGTACTGTTGCAGAATTTTTGTAGAACGCTCCATTTCACCGAGTTGGCTGTTAAGCTCAAAAAGCCTTTCTACTTTAAGCGTTTAACTAAACAGCCAACGGGTATGGAACACCATCACCACCACCCCGACCACCATAAGCCGGAACCACCCGCCGAGAAGCAGCGAAGCGTCGCCCGGGCACTACAGCATATCGGCCATGATGGGCATAGCGGCCCAGTGAATCATCGGGCGTATCAGGGAAGCACAGGCATGAAACAGAAACATGGTCACGCCGGGCATGATCACGGGGCTATGATTGCCGACTTCCTGCGCCGGTTCTGGATTTGTCTGGTGCTATCGGTGCCGGTCGTGGCGCTGTCGATGATGTTTCAGGACGTAGCGGGTTATCAACTGGACTTTCCCTACCGGGAGCCGCTCGTGGTCGTGCTGGCGACCATCATCTACGTGTACGGAGGATGGCCATTCCTGACGGGCATGGTAGGCGAGTTACGAACCCGTCAGCCCGGTCCATCCAGACCGGGCATGATGACGCTCGTCGCCGTGGCCATCACGGCGGCTTATGTCTATAGTGTGGCCGTGTCGGTAGGCTGGCTGCACGGAATGGACTTCTTTTGGGAACTGGCTACATTAATCGACATCATGCTGCTGGGCCACTACCTGGAGATGAAGTCGGTGGCGGGTGCATCGCGGTCGCTCGAACTGATCGTGCAGATGCTGCCGGCCGAAGCGCACAAGGTAGAGGGTGGCACCGTGAAGGACGTGAAGGTGGATGTCCTCTCGGTCGGCGATGTGGTACTAATTCGTCCCGGTGAGCGCATTCCGACGGACGGTGAGGTGATCGAAGGCGGCAGCGCGGTAAACGAAAGTATGCTAACGGGCGAGAGTGTGCCGGTCGAGAAAAAACAGCGGGACAGTGTGATCGCAGGGGCCGTTAACGGTGAAGGGTCGCTGACGGTTCGGGTAACGCATAAGGGTGAGGATAGCTACCTCAATAAAGTCGTTCGCATGGTGGAAGAGGCTCAGAATGCCAAATCACAAACGCAGACGCTGGCCGACCGGGCTGCTGGCTGGTTAACCCTAATCTCACTCACAGTGGGTGTACTAACGCTCATCGTCTGGTTAGCAGTCGGTAAAGAACCGTCGTTTGCCATCGAACGGATGGTAACGGTGATGGTTACGGCCTGCCCCCACGCACTGGGTGTGGCTATTCCGCTGGTGGTGGCTATCTCAACGGCCATTTCCGCGCAGAAGGGGCTGCTCATCCGAAACCGCACTGCTTTTGAGGAATCTCGAAAAATCACCGCAATGGTGTTTGATAAAACCGGTACGCTAACCGAGGGTGAGTTTGGCGTTACGCGCATGAGCGTGCTCCAGCCCGGTCTGGATAAAACGGCTCTGCTCAGCACGGCAGCAGCCCTCGAACAGCAGTCTCAGCACCCCATTGCCCAGGGCATTGTCCGGGAAGCCAATAAACGCGGGCTTCACCTGCCGGAGGTCAGCGATTTCCAGTCAATTACGGGCAAAGGCGTATCGGCCACCGTCGATGGGGCAACGGTACGTATCGTCAGCCCGCGCTACTTACAGGAAAAAGGTATCCAACTACCCCAGGATGCTTACGGCAGTGAAGCCGAGACCGTAGTTTTTGTGCTGATCAACGAGCAGTTGGCGGGCTACGTTGCGCTGGCCGACAGGATTCGGGAAGATTCCAGAGAAGCGGCTCGGCGATTGCAGCAGGCGGGTATCAAGGTCTACATGGCCACCGGCGATAACCAGAAGGTAGCAGATGCGGTAGCGAAAAAGTTAGGGTTAGACGGCGTCTATGCCGAAGTTTTGCCCGACCAGAAAGTGAACATAGTGAAGGACTTGCAACGGCAAGGCCAGTTTGTGGCTATGACCGGCGACGGGGTAAATGATGCCCCCGCGCTGGCTCAGGCCAACGTGGGTATTGCCGTCGGGTCTAGTACCGATGTCGCTGCCGAGACCGCCGACATCATCCTCGTCAACAGCAAGCCCACCGACATCACCAATTTAGTTGAATTTGGCCGGGCTACTTACCGTAAAATGATTCAAAACCTGTTTTGGGCAACAGGGTATAATGTAATCGCTATTCCTCTGGCAGCCGGGGTGCTATATCCCAATTTTGTTCTCAGCCCGGCCATCGGCGCGGTACTGATGAGTGCCAGCACGGTGATCGTGGCGTTGAACGCGCAGTTGCTGAAGCGGAGTATGAAGTAATTGTGTAGCTCACAGCTTCAACCAATCGAAAATTAAATGGGAGCCATAGAGCAAGTTCAACAGAATAGTAATAATTGAGATGCGTACCGCAGTTTTAAACCAACGATGTTTGTTTAAAGCAATTCCTGAGTTTACAAGTATCTGATTGATAACGTTCAGGTCCATTGGGGAGGGCTGGTAAGGAACGGGTTGCTGGGTCAGTTCACCATACAGTTCGATAAACTGAGAGGTGGAAAGCTTAGATACATCCCCAAAAAACAGTATGTTGATGCTCGTCTTCGCACGGGGCCAGTCTTGAACACTTATTTTTGAGGATTTCAGGATGGTGGAAAGCTGAGGAGTAAATGATATGATGGCGAGTAGGCTTGATGTCGCCAGCAGCAGAACGTTGACAGTAACAATTTCGTGAGGCAGGATATGCCAGGCTTGTAGTAGCCCGAAGATAGCGGCTCCGTTGAATGCAGTTAATGTAGCATTCTTTGTTTCAGCGTATTTCAACCAATCATTCACGTTGGCGAAAATAATTTTCAAGTCGTCACTCATGTAATTCATAATTGCAATACTGATTATACCCAAACAAGACTTGCACCGTACACTTTACCGCTAAAATTCGGAATCTTGACTTGCTGAGGTGTCCACCAGCCTTTAATAATGTCGTTTGCTCCGGTATTATGAGCTTTATACCCATTATAAACAGATTCTGTGATAAGAATAGACTTTGTCGTGGTTTTTATTTCCAATATTCCGAAACTTTCCAATTCGCCAGGAAGATGATTTAGTTTACTGTATGCATCTGACCACCATAGATTTCTAACAAACTCATCCGTTGTAAATTCCTTCTCAACCTTTTCCGGAATCGGCTTTGGGGATTGGAGTAACTTGCCAAGTGTTGGGGAGGTATAGCCGTAGCCCAACAAACCTCTTCCCAAAAAAGACTGAATGGCTTTATAGGCAACTTTGACCTTGGATTCCTTGATGTCCTTGTTTGCCAAATCCGTTAATTTCGAGGCAATGTTTGCCGGTTGCCCCAGCCAGACCAAGTTACGTGTTGAGTTACGTTCTTCCCCTCTGCGATACAGTCCTGTTTTTAGAACAAGCATCTGCCCGTAATCAATACCGATGCCGCATTTGAACGTGATCGTAGGGAATTGCCGGTTAATATCCTGAGCGACCATATTCATGGTAATTGCACAGTGAACCGCCGAAGTGAAACAGGCTTCTTTAGGAAAAACAACCATGATTCGGTCGCCAATAATATTCCTCACTCTTCCGCCATGATACTCGGCAGCCTTCATCATTCCTTTCGTGAAGGCAACATAGAGCCGCCCTAAGAATTCCGGATGGTGTTTGTGCGTGAGGCTAATCTGTGTCGAATTACGTATGTCGATGTATAGAACGCAAGTTTCGATCTGCTTGGCGCGCTTGGTCTCTCCATATTCGAACGTTAAATCATCGTCATCAAAACTGGGGACACTTTTCGTGTTTGAGACAGTAAACTGAAACCCTGTATTGATTATGTCTGCAACATCGCTGGATATTTCAATGACAGCATCTTTTGCGCTCATAAATGTTGAATGTGCTTAATGTGATTGAAGTCAACTCCTTTTAAACTTGAAATAATTGGTTGGCTGCCCGTACATATCCAATTACGATGGTTGTAAACCGGCAGCTTTCCTATCTCTATAAGATGCTCTATGCTCTGGTCAACTAATGATCCACTGTAATACGTAATTGAGTTGTCACACGAAATCGATTCAAGTCTGTAGAGTTCGGTGACCGGCTTACCAATGATTGTGTACTCAGGATATTGTGTACTCTTATTGCGGTAGTATCGAATCTTACCAGCGTGTAAAGCGATTTTGGAAAAAAACTTCGTATTGGTTGTCAGAACAATAGTTTTTAATGAACACGCTAACGCTTTGATAATAGCATTACTTGTAGTGGGCTTAAGGAATGGAGGCCCGAAAATTGCAATAATACCATCGCCCATGATTCGGTCAATTTCACCTCCATGTTCGTAGATGATTGGAATTAATCGTTCATAGTAAGCATCTAAAAAAGTAGATAAATCCTCCGAAGAAAGTTGTGCGTACCGGGTTGAGAACGAGCAGATATCAATGAACAGCAAAGCAACATCTGCGTCGGAACCCATATCAAAATAGGTCTCAAACTCTGGCCCTAATCGGTTCGAAATAGTAAGAAACGCTTTTTCTAAACGGTCTGGATTAAGCGATTCCTTGAGTAGAAAGGATGACACATCACCTAACTTAGCAATCTCGCTTTGTGGCTTGTACCGCTTATGAAGTGCCTGAACATGAGCAAGGTTTGGCATAGGCTACGTGGATTAACTGACAATCTTTGTAACAAACTTTTGCGATAAAAAAGTTACAGCCATTATACATATTTACTCCGACATGCTGAACACTACCTTTTTCAAAGCACCCCCGGACTGAAAGTGGGCGTTTTATGTTAAGTATTTCTACCGAATTGCACAGACGCATGTAGCTCTAAAATGAGCACGGCGGAAACCATTTTCAAGGGTTGCCGCCGTGCTCATACCAAGTGAACCCAACTATAATTTAGCGAATCTCCTCCTTGGTTTCTCCACAGGTCAGCATCTGATCGCCAAAATAGGGGTTGCGAATCGGTTTTTTGTCGCTGAGCCAGTAACTGCCCTTGTTGTTCAGGGCCATCGGGCAGTACTGCCGGTAGATGGGTTTGTCCGTTACGCCGAATGCCTTGACGCTACGGTATAGCGCGTCTTCAAACCCGGCGTAGGCAGTACGTTGTTTGTCGAGATCGTTTGCGCTACGCAGGGTTTTCAAAGCTCCATTCATGGCGTTCAGGTACGTCATCCAGTCCGTGTGGGCTTTTCCTTTCAGTAATAGCATATCCACGCCGGTGAGAGCTTTTTCAACGCCAGTGGCTGCGGCTTTGGCCCCAGACGGGTTAGACGCTACCAACGCTTCGGTCAGTTTCAGCGACGCTTCATACACACCCGTTAGCTGCTTCTTAAACGCATCCGGTGCACCATGCGATTGGGGCGTAGCCGATGCTTCCGCTCTCGGGGCCGGTGTCGGATTGGCTTCCGTGTTTGCGGTAGATTTAACCCCTTCGCTTAAATCAGCCGTGATGGGGTTAATGCCTTTCTTTAAAATCAGCTCGCTGTAGAGCAGGTACGCCCCGGACATGGCCACCGACTCGTCGCCCGTCAGCCCGCTCGTGATGGCAACCTGCTGGTCGGTTTCAGTGCCGGTTTGTACCCGGCGCGGCTGAAATGTACCGGGGCCCTTCTGCACGAACACCACGGCTCCCCCGCCCGCCCGCACGACGGCATCGACGGGTAGCATCAGCCCCCGCTGTACGCCGTGCCGGAGCAGTACCCGCGCCTGCTGACCGGGCTGGAACCGCCCACCGGGATTCGGAAGTACAGCCCGCATCACCAGCACCTGGCTTCCGGCCCGGTACTCGGGGTTGATAAACGCTACCCGCGCGGATAGCCGCTGCCCCTCGCTGCCCACCACGTCCACCGGCACCTGATCGCCAACCTTCACGTACCGGGCTTCACCGGCGTATAGTTCAGCTTCAACCCAAAGCTGGCTTAGGTTCACCAGCCGGTACAGCAAGGTTCCTTCGCCCACGTACTGGCCCTCACTGGCGGCAATTTCGGTAACGGTACCGCCTGCCGGGGCTACAAACGGGATGCGCGGCTGCACCGTTTTGGTGCGGGCCAACTGCACGATTTGTTCGGGAGTCATGCCGTAGAGCCGTAGCTTCTGTTCGGCAGCCCTTCGGAAGTCGTCGTAACGGGGTTCCTTCAACTCCTCCGCCTGCCGAAGGGCCAGTAGGTACTCCTGCTGTTGCGTCAGCAAAGGCTCGCTGTAGATTTCGTACAGAACCTGCCCTTTGCGGACTGCCTGACCGGTCTCCTTAACGTATAAGCGTTCGATGCGCCCGGCTACCCGGCTGCTGATGACGTCGGTGAGCTGCTCGTTGGCGGCTAAGCGGGCGTTCAGCACGGTGCTGTTGCCGATGCTACCCGACGCTACTGGCTGCACCACCACGTTGGCAAGCTGCATCTGGCTTTCGCTCAACATGATTTCGCTGGCTGCCTCACCGGTTTTTACCACCGGCACCAGGTCCATGCCACAGATAGGACACGTACCCGGTTTATCCTGCACAATTTGTGGGTGCATCGGGCAGGTATAGGTCGTTTGCCCACCCTCGCCTGTTTCGTGATTATGGCCGCTATGATCGTGGTCGCTCCTGGCTACGGCAGTTGAATCGGCCTGTTGGGTGGTCTCGCTCCCCCTTTGCCGACAAGCTGCCCCAAGCAGCATCAGCCCGGTTAACGCTCCGTATAGCCATCGGTTAAGTATGACGTTATTTCTCATTAGACACGTTGACAAAGCTTTCGCTATCAATTAAAAACTGTGCGTTGCGGGCCACCGTCTGCCCGGCATCAAGGCCGCTGGCAATGGCTACGTAGCCATCCGTCCGGGGGCCGGTTTCAACCCGCACGGGCCGGAACGTATTGGGCGTATCGCCCTGTATAAACACCACCTGCTGATTGCCGAGGTCGAGCACCGCCGTGGCCGGGAGCCACAACGCATCGATCCGTCGGCCCCGGATGGTAGCGCGGGCCAGTTGCCCCACGCGCAGGTTACTGCTACCGGGCAGGTACGCCCGAATGGTGACGAACGGGCTACCGCCTTCAATGAACGGTACCACGAAATTCACCCGTGCCTGTCGGGGCGGTTGCCCGGTCTGGTCAAACGAGACGGTCAGCGCATCGCCGGGTTTGATGCCGGCTGCATCGCGGGCGTAGAGCCGGAACTCGGCCCACAACCGACCAGGATTTACGACCCGAAACAGAGTTTGGCCGGTCTGTACGTATTGCCCCTCCCGAATGAGTAGTGAACCACCGATGGCCCCGCCCCCGGTTGGGGGAGCGGGCTGGCTGAACGTGATTTCGTCGGTGGCGGACGGGGTCATCCCGCCCCCTCCACCCCCCATGCCGCTACTGCCCATACCAGCCCCTCCGCCACCGCCCATACCTCCGGCAGCAGGCGTTGGTGCGGCAGGCGTAATCGTGTTTTCCTCCACGACGTACCCGTCGTAAGGGCTGTACACGGCCAGCGAATAGCTGGGCTTTCGGCTACGTTGCAGGTCGGCAAGCTGCGCGTCGGTTACGCCCAGCAGCCGGAGTTTTTGCTTCGCCGAGGCAATCAGGGCGGTATTACCCGCATCGGCGTCGAGCAGGTAAAGTAGTTCGCGCTGGGCCGTCACGATGTCGGGGCTGTAAAGTTCCAGCAGCTTCTGTCCCTTGCGGATTGGCTGATATTGGTAGCGCACGTACAGCTTCTCGATCCGTCCGCCGAAGCGGGCCGGAATGGAGTAGAGCCGACGCGTATCGTAGGTAACGAGGCCGTTGGCTTCGGCCTGCGTGGGCAGACTGCGCGCTTCGGGCTGCACGGTGGCCATGTTGGCGACCACAACCGAATTAGTCGGTTGCAGCAGGGCTTTGAGTTCTTCGCTCACCGTAAGGCTGTCCCCCCCCGTGCTGGCCTTTTTCACCAGATCCATGCCGCAGATGGGGCACGTACCCGGCTCCTTCTGTACGATTTGCGGGTGCATCGGGCAGGTGTACGTTTCCTCGGTAGAAGTGTGGCCGTGCCCTTCGTGGCCCGCAACGTTTGGATTGGCAGGGGCCTGGGATTCTTTATTTTCTGTCCCCCGGTTGCAGCCTATCAGCAGCGTAATGGCCAGCAACCCGCCGAGAGCTTTATTTCTCCAGTTCGCGTTCATATTGGACGATCATGCGGTAATACTCCTGTAAGCGCGTCAGGTAATCCATCTGGGTCATGTTGAGCGTCTCCCAGGCGTCGATCACCACGGGCAGGTCGGCCTTGTTCTGCTCGTAGGCAATGAGCTGGGTGTCGTAATTCTTCCGAAGCGTCGGAATGACCCGCCGTTCGTAGTTTTCTAACTGAGTACGCATGTTTTGAAGGTCGGTGAGCATCTGAGCTACCATGCCCTGCGTTTCGATGAGCATCCCCTCCCGTTCGTAGCGCATAGCCGCGATGTCCTGCTGCATCCCTTTGATTTCCGCCTTGTACATCCGCGAGGCCCACGGCACAATCGGAATCGAGATCATGCCCATCAGCGTAAACTGCGTGGGCATCATGCTCTTCACACCGGCGAAAGGCTGCATGTGGTCGAAGCGGACGCGGAAGTCAGGCCGGGCCTGCGCCCGCTGCGCTTCAATGCCCGCCTGCATACTCAGGATTTGCCGGTCCATGCGCAGAATGTCGCTGCGCCGACTGCCGATTTCTTCTGTCGTGGGCAGGCCGGTCGTGGGTGGGGCCGGGCGGTACGTGGTATCGATCTGCAACGGGTCGCCTGTGGGCCGGTTCATCAGCGTGTTCAGCCCAATGCGCCGACGGGCAATCTCGGCCTCGGTCATCGTAACCATATTGTCCAGCTCATACAGGCGGCCTTCGGCCTTGTAGATGTTGCCTAAGCTGCCCTGTTGATATGGATAGCGGATGTCGGCCAGCTTCTTCATTGTTTGCAGAATGCGCCGGTTCTCGGCCAGCACGCCCCGCCGTTTTTCCAGCACCAGCCAGTCGAAATAGAGTCCTTTGGCATCCTGCCGGAGTCGGTTGAGCGTGACGCCCCGCCCGGCTTCCTCCACGGCCGCTTTTGATTCCTGATACACCCGCGTAGCCCGCTGTTTGACCGGGTTGGGAATGTCTTGTTCGACCGATACCATGCCGTAACCCCGGTCGCGGTCGTCCATGACCATCTGCGCCGGGTAGGGAGCCATGAACGTACCTATGCCCACCATCGGAGCCATCCAGCTCCGCGCGCCCTCAGCGTAGGCGCGGGCCGCAGCCGCCCGGCTCCCGAACGGCTTCAGCAGGGGGTTGTTCTGATCAATCCGAATCAGTACCGTATCCAGCGACAGCACCGGAACCGGCCCGGTCGGCGCGGGCGATTGCCCCCAGGCCGCGCCCAGCAGGCCGACCGCCAGGAGCCCCCCGTTAATGAGACGCTTCCAGTACGTCGAGCTTACCGAATTTCTTGAGTTCATATTCTTTCGTCATCAGAAAAATCAGGGGCGTCACCAGCAGAATGTGTGTCGATGAAGTCAGTACACCCCCGATCATGGGTAAGACAATGGGCAGCATCACGTCGGAGCCAACGCCCGATGCCCACAGCACGGGTACCAGCCCGAAGAGAGCCACCGAGACGGTCATGATCTTAGGCCGGAGCCGTTTGGCCGCCCCGTGAATGACCGACTCGCGCAGTTCGTCGAGGGAGATGGTCTCGCGGGAATTGCCCCGCCGGGCCACCAGTTGCTTCATAGCATCGTTGAGGTAGATGACCATCACCACGCCCGTTTCCACGGCGATGCCGAAGAGCGCAATGAAGCCCACGGCCACCGCTACCGACAGATTCACGCCGTAGAAATAGACCATGTAGGCCCCGCCGATGAGCGCGAACGGAATGGTAATCAGGCTCAGAAAGGCTTCCCGCGCCGAACCGAAGGCCAGATAGAGCGAAAGGAAAATGACGACCAGCACGATGGGCGCAATCAGCAGCAGAGTCCGCTGCCCCCGGATGAGATTTTCGTACTGCCCGCTCCATTCCAGATAGTAGCCATTGGGCAGCTTGAGGTCGCGTCCTACCTTGTCGATGGCTTCCTGCACGGTACTGCCCAGATCGCGGTCCCGCACGTTGAACATCACCGCGCCCCGGAGCAGGGCGTTGTCGGAAGTAATCATGGGCGGGCCGTCTTCAAAGCGTACCGTCGCCACCGCCGAGAGGGGAATCGTACCGAACCCCGCCGTGGCAATGGGAATACGCCGGATGCGCTCGACCGAGTTGCGATAATCCTGTGCCAGCCGCACGTTGATCGAAAACCGCCTGCGCCCTTCGATGGTCTGGCCGATAGGTGAGCCGCCGATGGCTGATTCAACCACGCCGTTGACGTCGTCTACGGTCAGCCCATAACGACCCAGCGCGTCGCGGTTCACGTCCACGGTCAGGTACTTGCCGCCCGTAACCGGCTCCACATAAAGGTCTTTCACGCCCGGTACGCCTTCCAGTGCGGCCTTCACCTGCTCCGATACGGCGTAGATGCTGTCCAAGCTCTGCCCGTGTACCTTGATGCCCACGTCGGTACGAATGCCCGTGGCCAGCATGTTGATGCGGTTGATGATGGGCTGCGTCCAGCCGTTGACCACGCCCGGAATCTGCAACTTGGCGTCGAGTTCGTTGATGAGGTCTTTTTTGGTCAGCCCCGCCCGCCATTCCGACTTGGGTTTGAGCATGATGATGGTCTCGATCATGCTGATTGGTGAGTTGTCGGTGGCCGTCGAAGCCCGGCCCGCCTTGCCCAGCACCTTGTCCACTTCCGGCACCGACTTGATGAGCTTGTCCTGCACCTGCAAAATGCGCTTGGCTTCGGCGTTCGACACGTCGGGCAACGTAACGGGCATGAACAAAATACTTTGTTCGTCGAGGGGCGGCATGAACTCGGAGCCCAGACTCAACAGCATGGGTACGCTGACGGCCAGGGCCAGAATATTGATGCCGATGGTTGTCTTGCGCCAGCGCATTACCCAATGAATGAGTGGCTCGTAGATGCGTTCCAGAACGCGGGTTATGGGGTTGGCGTGGTCGTCTTTGAAGCGGCCCTTCATGAAAAAGGAGATCAGCACCGGGGCCAGCGTGACCACCAGCAAGGCATCCACCAGCAGGATGAACGTCTTGGTCCAGGCCAGGGGGTGAAACAGTTTGCCTTCCTGCCCCGTCAGCAGGAACACGGGCAGAAACGACGTAATGATGATGACCGTCGAGTAAAACACGCCCCGCGAGACCTGAAGACTCGACCGCTCGATGATCGCCAGCCGCTCTTCGTCGGGGATGTCGACGTAGTTTTTATGGCCAAAGCCAAAGAAGCGTTTTAGATTCTTCCACATGAGTTCGCTTTCAGTTTTGCCCTTCTCGCTGAAACGAGCAGAAGAGGAAGTTCTGGCTCGTCTGGAAAGGGGTGATATGGTTTTCAGTTAGGCACCGGAGTTTGCGGAAGCCCCGCGTTAGTTCATCGGTCAGCGCCTGTTCGCTGTAGCGACGCACAGGCAGACCGCTGCACTTTTCGGGGCCATTTTCCGAAAAGGTGCCGATGGTAACGTACCCACCCGGTACTACGCTCGCCCGGGCCGTCGCTACGTAGCGGTTAATTTGCCCACGAGTCGTCAGAAAATGAAAAGCCGCCCGGTCGTGCCAGAAATCGAAGGGTTGAACCGGTGTGTAGGCGGTAATGTCGCTTACAATCCATTCCACCCGGTCGGCCCGGTTGCCCAGCCGCTCTTTGGCCCGTATCAGAGCCGCTTCACTCATATCCAGGACGCTGATGTGCTCGTAGCCCTCATCCAGCAGGAAATCCACCAGGGTGCTGTCCCCGCCACCGATATCAATGATACGCGCCGATTTGGGCAGTTGAGCCTGTTGAATAAAAGCCAGCGACGTAGCGGGAATAGCCTGCGTCCAGCTTAGCTGGTCAGCCTGCTTTGTACGGTAAATGGCTTCCCAATGGTTCTTAGGTACGTTCGCTTCCATACTCTTCAACGGGTTTAGAGGTGACCGAGGAAACTTTCGATTCATGCTGTCCGGCGGTCAGTTCCGCCTGCCGCACGGCCAGGTTCTTATAGGCATTCTCGGCCATGATGATGCCGTTGTCGACGATGACACCAATAGCCAGCGCAATGCCCGTCAGGGACATGATATTGGACGAGATATCGAAGGCGTTGAGCAGAATGAAACTGGTGGCAATGGTGATCGGAATCTGAATGATGATGCTGATGGCCGACCGCCAGTGCAGCAGAAACAGGATTACGACCAACGACACGACAATCATTTCCTCGATGAGTGTATGAGTGATGGACGCGACCGACTCCTGAATCAACCCGCTGCGGTCATAAACGATGTTGAACTTTACCCCGTCGGGCAGTCCACGGGCGACCTCTTCCATCTTCTTTTTGACGTTGCCGATGACCTCGTCGGCGTTTTCACCGTAGCGCATCACCACGATGCCGCCCACAGCCTCGCCCTCGCCGTTGAGGTCGAAGATGCCCAGCCGGGTCTCGCCCGTCATCTGCACCGTCGCTACGTCGGCCACGCGCACGGGTACGCTGCTGACGGTCCTAAGCGGTATGTTCTGAATCTGCTCCACGGATTGCAGATACCCCGTCGTTTTGATAATGTAGCCGATGCCGCTCAACTCGAACTTGCGCCCCCCGGCTTCGTTGTTGTTGGCCCGGATCGCGCCAATGACCTGCGGCACCGACAAACCGTAGTAGGTTAGTTTATTGGGGTCGAGCGTGACCTGGTACTGTTTTTGAAAGCCGCCAAAGGACGCGATTTCGGCCACGCCGGGTACGTTCTGAAGGCCGAACTTGACGTACCAGTCCTGCACGGCCCGCTGCTCGCCGAGGTCCATGCCCGGTGCGTCAAGCGTGTACCAGAGAATATGTCCTACGCCCGTTCCGTCGGGGCCGAGCGTCGGCGAAACACCATCGGGCAGCAGCCGGGCCGCGTAGTTCAGGCGTTCCAATACCCGCTCTCTGGCCCAGTAAACCTCCGTGTCGTCGTTGAAGATGACGTAGACGAAGCTCATGCCAAACATCGACGTACCGCGCACGTACTTGACCTGCGGCAGGCCCTGTAGGTTCGTTACCAGCGGGTACGTAATCTGGTCTTCGATAAGCTGCGGGGAGCGGCCCATCCACTCGGTGAAGACGATCACCTGATTCTCCGAGAGGTCGGGAATCGCGTCGATTTTACTGGTTCTGACCGAGTAGGCTCCCCAGCCAAACAGACCGGCGGCAATGAGCAGCACCAGAAACCGGTTCCGAAGCGAAAATTTGATTAAGCCTTCTATCATCTGCCAGGTTGTTTTGGTGAAGGCGGCAACAAAAAAGCCGCCCGGTGTGGCGGCTTTCGGCAGAACGTAGTGTCCACTCAGGACAGTGGTTCGGCCTTGAAACCCGCCTGCTGAACGGCCTGTTGCACGGTTTCGGGCGTGGCCTCCTCCGTCGTTACCGTCAGCACTTTATCGGGGTTTTGCGTGTCCACCTGCCAGTTGCCGTCCCCAACCGTCTGGTTTAAAAAAGGCGTCACCGTTGCCACACAGCCCCCACACTTGATGTTGGTTTTGAGTTTAATTGTTTCCATGACTGTTTACAGGTTTGTCTGAATTACCCTGCAAAAGTCGCTACCGGGCCGGGTCGGTGCATTACACAATTCCGGCCCTCTGTTGCAATTTTTACTTCGTATAGCCCCGAAGCCGATTGTACTGGTTTACCTGTTCTACCGCCAATATTTGTTTGGCTTTCAGGTGTGCGTCGAGGTGGGTCAGCCGAAGCTGCCCCTGAAGCTGTGCCAGCTTCTCGACCGTCGTTTGTACCGCTTCCGGCGTAGCCTCATTGGCCGAAAACAGCCGGTTCAGGGCGGTTTCCTGCTCGACAATCTGTTTGCCGAGGACCACGGCCCGCTCGTGCATGACGTTGTAGGCCATTTGCATTTGGGCTTTTTGGGTGGCGGTTAGTGCCAATTCCTTTTCCAGTTCCAGTACGTGCATCGGTCCCGGATACCCGTTTAGTTCAGCCGCTTTGGCCAGGCCCATGCCCCGTCCGTTGAGGTAGCCGCTAATGTCTGCTTCCGACAGGGTTTTAATGGTCCGGCCCGCTTCGGCCTGATAGGGTGATGTGTGGGCATTGTGCTGGGCCACTACGTTGAAACCGGTTACGCTCAGCCAGATGGGAAGCGAAAGCCGAATGAATAAGGATACCATTTTATAATCGTTTAACGTGGTTGTCAATCATATAACAGTCAAATCCAGTCGATGGAATTGCGATCATTGGTATTCCGGCTGCGGTAGGCAGCCGGTGTCAATCCTGTGATTTGTTTGAACTGATTGGTCAGGTAAGCCACGCTACTATACCCTAACTGACGGGCAATGTCGCTAATTGATATTTCGTCGTAGCTGAGCAGTTCTTTGGCCCGCTCGACCCGCTGCATAATCCAAAACTTTTCAATGGTCAGATTCTCAGTTGTAGAAAACAAATGGCTCAAATGGGCGTAATCCATTCCTACGTTTTCAGACAGGTAATCTGAGAGCGTTGTCCGAAGCTCGGCTACCCGTCCGCCGTGAATCAGGTCGATGATCAGCGTCTTAACCTGATTTACCACCCGGGTTGTTTTATCAGTTAGCAACGCAAAGCCATGCTCCTGAAGCATAGGGCCGATAGTGGTCAGATCTATGGGCAGGCGAGCGTCGCCCCGGTCGTCAATCACGGCCCGGCCCAGTTCAATCTGGGATACGGTATAACCAAGTCTTTCCAACTCCCGGCGCACTACCCAGATGCAGCGGTCGCAGACCATATTTTTAATATAAATTTCCTGTTGAGCCATCGCTGATAGAAGTTCCCCGGAAGCAGTTCTGTCGGCTGCTTCCGGGGTGATTTAGGGTTAGATCTCTTCTTTCACCGACCCGCACTTCAGCATCTTATCGCCGTAATAGGGGTTACGTACCTCACGCTTGTCGCTGAGCCATGACGCGCCCTTGCCCTCAGCGGCCATCGGGCAGAACTGCACGAACGTTTTGGCGGGTTTAGTCGCTTTGGCCAGCGCAATCATGCTGGTCGATAAGCCTTCAAACGCTGCACGCTGCGTATCAACGTCGTCGGTCTTGCTGATGGCAGCGGCTTTGCTTTTGGCGGTAGCCAGTGCCTTTTTCTCGCTGGCAGCGAGTTTGGCGGCATCGACTTTACCCAGTGCGGCTACTAAGGTACTGGCCCCGGTTTTGGCTTTGGCCCCGTTAGTTGCCACCAGCGCATCTTTGACGCCGTAGTAGGCCGTCAGGGCCGGGGTAGTGTTCTGGGCCGCAGCGGTCAGCGAAACGGTCAGCGCAGTCATGGCTGCAAGCAGGAAACGAGCGGTTTTCATGGAAATATGACTTGTTGGTTTTAGTGAAAAATTGACAAATTCAGAAGCGCAGATTAGCTCACGCTGTAGTTGAGCATCATGCCGTCGTCTTCGTGTTCGAGGTTATGGCAGTGGAAAACAAACAGGCCGGGCGTGTTGAACTGCGTCAGAATCCGCACCCGCTCGCCGGGCATGACCAGGACCGTATCTTTCAGGCCCTTCTCGGTGGCGGTGAGGGCATTACGGCCTCCAGTGCGGCTCAGCACCTGAAAGAATGTACCGTGCAGGTGCATGGGGTGCGGCTCGTCGCCCGCGCTATTGTCGAACTCCCAGATTTCGGTGGCACCCAACTTTACCTGCTCATCCACCCGGTTCATGCTGTACACCTTTCCGTTGATGGTGTGCATCCCCTTCATGGCCCCCATGTTCATGCCGCTCATGGCTACCCCAATATTGAACGTGCGTGTTTGTGTAGCGGCACCGGCTGATAGCGTGGGAGCAGTACCCAGCGAAGCAGGCAGTCGAAACGGCTCGGCTTCTGTGCGGTTAACGACAAACCGAAGGATGTTGAAGCCCTGACGGCCCTGCGCGGAGGCACCACCGAATGGATTGCTCCGCAGAAAGACCTCCGTGCCGACCGTTGCTTTGGAGAAATCGACCAGCAGGTCGGCCCGCTCACCGGGAGCCAACAGCAGGGAGGTCACCGATTCGGGAGCCGCCAGCAGCCCCCCGTCGGTCCCGATAAGCCAGAATGGGCTATCGTTGCTCAGAGCCAGGTTGTACAGACGACCATTGGAGCCGTTGACGATTCGTAATCGGTAAAACCGGGTAGCGACGTTATGGAGGGCACCGGCCACGCCATTGACCGTCACGGTTTCCCCCATATACCCCATCATCACGTCGTTCATGGTGGGGGCGTAGGTGGGCGTACCGGTCGCATCTAAGCGTTTGTCCTGAATGACCAGCGGCAGTTCGTAGGCCCCTGAGGGTAGGCCAAGGGCTTTCTCGGCGGGTGTTTCGACGATAAACAAGCCCGCCAGCCCCTGATGCACCTGTTTGGCGGTTTTCTCGTGGGGGTGTGGGTGATACCACGCCATCGTAGCGGCCTGATTGAGCCGAAACGAATAGGTGAACGATTGTCCGGCGGCTACCATCTGCGTAGGATGACCATCCATTGCGGCCGGCACCAGCAGGCCATGCCAGTGGATGTTGGTTTTCTCGGTCAGATTATTCTGAAAGCGCAGACTGACGTCGGTACCGCTGCTTACCCGAATGGTAGGTCCCAGCACCCCTTCGCGGTAGCCCAGTACCCGACCAGCTTTTCCCTTAAGCATTGATTCGGTGGCGGCACGGGCCGACAGCGTGGTGGTGCCGTTTACGGTTTCGGGAAAGCGCAGGGGCGTGTCGAACGGTAGCTCGTTGATTGTTGGAGCCGTTTCGGCGGCATCCATGCCACTCATGTCGTGCGTGTTGCAGCCCGTCAGCAGGGCCTGACCACTCAACGTAGCGACCGTACCCAGCCCGAGGGTTCGGAGAAAGTGTTGCCGATTCATCAGAATAAAAAAGTTAGTGCTTGTGGGTGTGGCCGCTCTGAAAGCAGTGCAGTGCACAGGCCGTTCCCTTCAAGTTGTCGTGAACATTGCCAATCTTCTCCCCTTTAGCGTTGATAATGTCGCAGGTAGGCCCGTCCACATCGTTGACGGTAAACAAGAGTTGCCCCGTGGCATCGTAGTAGGTCTTACCATCTTTCCCCATACGCCCCATTTTTTTGCCAGTCCTGGCATCGACCAGATTGCCCTGACCGTCCACAAAGGCGAGCTTCTGCCCGTTGGCGTCTTTGATAATCTGATCTTTAGTGACCATACCGATGGTTTTACCACCGGCATCCCGGACTAACCCCTTGGCATCGATGGTCATGGGTTGCTTGTAGTTCGACTGCGCCACCAGCAGCATAGGCGTCAGCACCAGCAGGAAGAGTAGTGTCGTTCGCACGATGTTATTCTTGTGCATGAGATGGGTTGTTTTAAAGGGTTTAAAGTTTCTTTTCCCATTCGGCAATGAGCCGGTTGTTGAGCGTGACGTAGTCGTTGAACTTCTCTTTTCGGGCCGCTTCTGCCGACAGGCGAGCCGCATTGATAGCTTGTTTGTAGTCGCCAGCACGGGCCAGCAGCTTGGCCTGAAGGTGGAGGTAATTGAACGCGGGGTTCAAGGCCACAGCACGAGAAGCCCAGGCCAATGCCTGCTTCGTATCCTTTTCCTGATCGAAGTAATAAAGAGCCGCCTGGTAATACAGACCGGGCTTATCCTCCTTTTTGACATTGATACGGTTTAAAATTTCAGCCGTAATCCGGTCGTCTGCATTGCTGACTAAGGGGAAGCGTACCGACGTATTGGCCCAGAGTAGATACAGGTTGGCCTGGTTGCGGACGATGTCGCCTACCTCAATGGTGAACGACTCATAGAAGCGCTGCGAGGAGTCGGCTTTAACCACAAACCGCATGACATCATTTTTGGGGTCGTAGCCATCCAGCCCGTGCCCGCCTACATGGCTGTTAAGCACAACCGTCCACTCCATTCGGCCGGGAATGGTAAACAGGGAGTAGCTCCCGGCTGGCAGGGGTTTGCCCGCCAGCGTGACCGGGTCGGTCAGCGTCAGGATAGTCGCGTCGGATGCTCCCGTGCGCCACAGTTCACCATAAGGTACCAGTCCGCCGAAGATCACGCGCCCCCTCGCAGCGGGGCGGGAATAAGCAATGGTCAGGTCGGTAAAGCCGATTCGCTGCTTCACCGTAGCTGGAGGGCTGGGTTCCGGAAGATTCAGTTGCGCCTGAACAAACCGTGGGGAGATTAGCAGGGCCAGCAGGCAAAAGCCTACAAGAAGGGGTGTACGCATAAGAGTACAGTGCGCCTGAATGACCGCAGGCACTCGGTGTTAACAGGAGTTGATCGGGGAAGCAGGAGAACAGGGCTGGGACAAACTTGCCCACTATTGGCCCGAAAGCTGAAAGGATGTGCTGAACCAGAAATGGGCATACAGCAACACCAACGGCTCATCCTCGACCGTTACAAAGAGGGGTCAAGGATAAGTCGATTAGGAAAAAGGAGGCCTAAATCAGCCAGGTACAAAGGGAAATCTGCCGGAAACGCCCCGTTCGATGAAGCGGGGTTTCGGCCGCCGGCAGCGGAGGTTCAGCGTTGGGAACCACCAGGAGTGCTGCCAGCAGGAAATGAAAAGCAGAATTAGGTATAAATTCTGCTGTTACCGGAGCCGGGAGAGGGTGGTAATCGGCCACGAAGCTGCTTACATCGAGGTGTTCATAACTCAATGTCGTCTTGCAGCAGGCCTGCTTCTTCACGACCGGGCCACTGGGTGTCGTAGTCGACCCGTCTTCTGACTGACAGGGTTTAGGACACACCTTGGCAACTGTCAGCAGCGACTTCGAATGACCGCGCATCTGGCACCAGTGCTCCACCATACCAAAGCCCGTGCTGGTAAGCAGGACCAACAGGGCCAGCCAGCAACAGACGATACGGGTATAGAGGGGTGCTCTCATCAGGATACACGATTACGGGAACAAAGGTAGTGGCTTTCGTGAATAGATACTTTACAGGATTATTCGGGTGTATTACAAAATTTATGGAATAAGGTCAAATCCTGATTCTATGGCCTCGTCCTTTTAACCTATTGCAGACTACTCAGTTAAATCGAAAACCAACTTTTCTCAACGAATGGCAACGACCTTAGCACCTCAACAGTATCAGGCTTGTATTGAAGCCTGTCAGGACTGCGCGGTTTCCTGTGATGCCTGCGCCAACGCCTGCCTCCACGAGCAGGACGTACAGATGATGGCCCGCTGCATCGAACTGGACCGCGACTGTGCCAAACTATGTTACACAGCAGTTTCGTTTATGGCTTCGGGCAGTGGGTTTGCCCAGCAGGTCTGTGAACTGTGCGCCCAAATCTGCGAAGCCTGCGCCGAGGAGTGTGAAAAACACGCCGACCACATGGACCACTGCCGGCAGTGCGCCGAAGCGTGTCGGCGGTGCGCCGAGGCCTGCCGAGCTATGATGGGAATGTCGGCTTGACACGCAGGTATGAGTAAGGACTATAGAAGCCGTACCCCTGAAAAGTGTGCGGCTTCTATAATTCAGCTTTCTTTTTGACTCCCTGTTGCACAAGTTGTTTACGTACCTTTGCCGCCGTGAAGTGGCTCACTACCCTACTGGCCCTTTATCTGCTGGCCCTTTCGCTGTGGCCCTGTGCAGATGAACCCCTGCTTACCAGCGAGCAGGCCGGGTCGGCTGTGGTGTCGGCATTGGCTCACGACTCGGAGCGGTCTCAGCACCACGAACACGATACGTGCACGCCGTTCTGTACCTGCGCCTGCTGCGCCACGACGATTACCGTAGTCCCCCGCTTCCAGTACACCCCTTCCACCCCGGTCGAGACGCTATTGACCTTTGTCGCTGCATTTAGCGACGCGCCGGAACATCCCCTCGACCCAATTACGGCCATCTGGCAACCCCCCAAACACCGGGTCTGAACACCCTTCGCCGTTTGCGATGGACTGCTTTACTATGCCCTAACCAGCGTAGTTAGGCGGTCTGTGCGCGTTCGGCAGCTTCCTATTGTCCATTTGTTCAGACACGATCATGCTGGATCGACTCATCTATTTTTCCATTCAAAATAAGCTTATCATCGGGCTGTTCACCCTCGCGCTCGTCGTGTGGGGTGGCTATTCGCTGACCCGACTGCCCATCGATGCCCTGCCCGACATCACCAACAATCAGGTGCAGGTCATCACCCAAAGCCCGGCCCTGTCGGCCCCCGACGTAGAGCGGCTCATTAGCTTTCCCATCGAGCAGACAATGGCCACCCTGCCCGATCTGGTCGAGGTACGTTCCATTTCCCGCTTCGGTTTATCTGTCGTCACCATCGTTTTTACCGATGCGGTTGACGTACTAACAGCCCGCCAGCAGGTCTTTGAACGACTGCAACAGGCCCGCGCCCAGATACCAGCCGGTGCGGGCAACCCCGAACTGGCTCCCGTCACGACGGGGCTTGGCGAAATCTACCAGTACGTGATTCGGGCGAAACCCGGCTACGAAAAACGCTATAACGGTATGGAACTGCGCTCGATTCAGGACTGGATCGTTCGGCGGCAACTGTTGGGCACCAAGGGCGTGGCTGACGTAAGTAGTTTCGGGGGCCTGTTGAAACAGTACGAGGTGGCCGTCGATCCGCAGCGGCTCCGGGCGACCGGCGTAACGATGGACGAATTGTTCACCGCCCTCGAACGCAACAACCAGAACGCGGGCGGGGCTTACATCGACCGTCGGCCCAACGCCTACTTTATCCGCTCCGAAGGGCTAATCGGCACGTTAGGAGACATCGGCAAGATCGTCGTGCGCCGAACCGATGAGGGCGTACCCGTGCTGGTACGCGACGTGGCGCAAGTGCAGTTCGGCTCGGCGATTCGCTACGGAGCCATGACCCGAAACGACGAAGGCGAGGTCGTGGGGGCCATCGTGATGATGCTCAAGGGGGCCAATTCGTCCGAAGTGATCGGCAACGTCAAGGCCCGCATCGAGCAGATCAAAAAATCGCTGCCCGAAGGGGTTGAGATTCACGCCTTTTTAGACCGCACCAAACTCGTCAACCGCGCCATCGGTACCGTCGAGCGCAACCTCATCGAAGGTGCCCTGATCGTGGTGTTCGTGCTGGTGCTGATGCTGGGTAACTGGCGGGCGGGTTTGGTCGTCGCGTCGGTCATCCCTTTGTCGATGCTTTTTGCCGTCTCGATGATGAACCTCTTCGGCGTGTCGGGCAACCTGATGAGCTTAGGTGCCATCGACTTTGGGCTGATCGTGGACGGGGCCGTCATTATCGTCGAGGCCACCCTGCACCACATCGCCCTGAAGAACTATAGGCATAACCTGACCCAGGCCGAAATGGACGAAGAAGTGTATGAATCGGCCAGCCGCATCCGCTCGTCGGCAGCGTTCGGTGAAATCATCATCCTGATCGTCTATCTGCCCATTCTGGCCCTGGTCGGCATCGAGGGCAAGATGTTTCGCCCGATGGCCCAGACCGTCGCCTTTGCCATTGCCGGGGCCTTCATCCTTTCCCTGACCTACGTACCGATGGTGTCGGCCCTGTTGCTCAGCAAGAAACCTGTGCGTGAAGGAACCCGCACTATCTCCGACCGGATCATGGCCTTCTTCCACCGGCTCTACGACCCGGCTATCCGCTGGACATTAAACCACAAGGGTATCGTCGTCGGGCTGTCGGTCGCCCTGTTCGCCGTTTCGCTATTCGTCTTTAGCCGGTTAGGGGGCGAGTTCATTCCGCAATTGGACGAGGGCGATTTTGCGGTGGAAACCCGCGTGATGACCGGCTCCTCGCTGGCCCAATCGTCGGATGCCGCGTTACAGGCCGGACGGGTGCTCAAACAAAACTTCCCGGAAGTCATTGAGGTGGTCGGCAAAACCGGCGCGGGTGAGATTCCCACCGACCCCATGCCCATCGAAGCCACTGATCTGATGGTGATTCTGAAAGACCGCAGGGAATGGACTTCGGCCAACAGCCGGGAGGAATTGGCCGAAAAGATGCAGGCCAAATTAGAGCAGATACCGGGGGTGAGTTTCGGCTTTCTCCAACCCATTCAGATGCGCTTCAGCGAGTTGATGACGGGCGTCAAGCAGGACGTAGCCGTGAAGCTCTACGGCGAGGATTTGGGGATTCTGGCCGACTATGCCGCCCGCATTGGCCGGGTGGTCAGCACGGTGCCAGGGGCCAAAGACCTCTACGTCGAGCAGGTATCGGGGTTGTCGCAGATTGTGGTCAGGTTCGACCGGGATGCCCTGGCTCGCTTCGGGATGAGCATTGAGGAGGCCAATCGAAGTTTGCAGGCCGCCTTCGCGGGGGCCTCGGCGGGGCTGGTGTACGAAGGCGAACGACGCTATGACCTGGTGGTGCGGTTGCAGCAACAAAGCCGCCAACGACTTGAAGATGTGCAGAACCTATTGGTGACGACGGTTAATAATCAGGCAGTGCCGTTAGGTCAGATCGCCGACGTATCGTTTCAGAACAGCGTCAACCAGATTCAGCGCGAGAATGCCCAACGGCGCATTACGGTAGCCTTCAACGTGCGCGAACGTGACGTAGAAAGTGTCGTGCGCGAGTTGCAGCAGAAGTTGGACAGCCAGGTAAAGCTGCCCCCCGGCTACTACGTGACCTACGGCGGCCAGTTTCAGAACCTTCAGGAAGCCAAAGACCGCCTGAGCATCGCCGTACCCGTCGCCCTGGGACTGATTTTCCTCCTGCTGTTCTTCACCTTCGGCTCGGTACGGCAAAGCCTGCTGATCTTCTCGGCCATTCCGCTGTCGGCCATCGGGGGCGTAGTTGCCCTCTGGCTCCGGGATATGCCCTTTAGTATTTCGGCGGGCGTGGGCTTCATTGCTCTGTTTGGCGTAGCGGTGCTCAACGGCATCGTGCTGATCGGGGAGTTCAATCACCTCAAAGCAGGGGGCCTGGCTGATTTACGGACGATTATTCTGCAAGGCACGGCTACCCGGCTGCGGCCCGTGATGATGACCGCGCTGGTGGCTTCGCTCGGGTTTCTGCCGATGGCCTTGGCCCAGACCGCCGGGGCCGAAGTGCAACGCCCGCTGGCTACGGTCGTCATCGGTGGGCTGGTATCGGCTACGTTGCTGACCCTGCTGGTCCTGCCCTGCCTCTACTGGTGGGAGCAAACCCGCTGGGGCGCGAAGAAATCGGGCAACGTACCCCGCCCTGCGCCCGCGACGAGCTGGCTGCTGGTAGGTACGTTGCTGGGTGGACTTGGCCTGTCGGCCCAGGCGCAAACGCCCCCGACGGGCAACACGGGCAACCCAACGACCGGCCCGCTGACGCTCGAAGCGGCTTTGAACCAGGCAATTGCCAATAATGGGTCAAGCCGGGTGAGCAGCCTGAACATCGCTATCCAGCAAACCGCCCGGCGCACGGCCCGCGACATTGGCCGGACCGACGTATCGCTGGTGAGCGGGCAGTACAATTCGCTTAATTGGGATAACAACCTTACCATCTCCCAAAGTATTCCCAACGGCAAGCTGATCCGGGGGCTGGAACGACTGGCCGATGCAACCATCCGGGGGGGTGAATTACAACGCCAGTTGACCCAAACCGAGCTAAGGGCGCGGGTAAAAGGCACGTACCTGGAACTAACGTACCTCATTGAACGGCTCAACCTATTGGCCCGGCAGGATAGTCTGCTCGTCGCCTTTCGCCGGGCCACTGAAGTGCGGCAGCGCACCGGCGAGGGGACGGCACTCGAAGTAGCCACCGCCGACAACCTCATCGGCGAACTACGCAACCAACTGGCCCTGACCGAAGCCGACCGGCAAATTGCCCTGACAAGTCTGCAAACGCTGCTTAATACGACGAGTCCGTTAACGCTCCCGACCAGCCCGCTGGCACGTCGCCCACTACCGTTGCTGACCGATTCGGCCCTGGCCCAGAACCCGACCCTGGCTTTGCTGCGGCAGCAGGTGTTCATTGCCGGGGGGCAAATCGCCGTCGAGCAGGCCCGTTTACGGCCCGATTATTCGGTGGGCTACTTCAATCAGTCACTGATCGGTATGCAGAACATCGACGGGCAGGACCGGTATTTTGGCGCGGGAAGGCGGTTTCATGGGGTGCAGGTGGGCGTGGCGATTCCGCTGTTTCAGAAAGCTCAGCGCGCCCGCATCGAATCGGCCCGGCTGGGGCAGCAACTCGCCGAAGCCGCACTCGACTTTAACCAGCGGAATCTGCAAGGCAATTTGGCCGCCGTTGTGCAGGAGGTACGCAAGCAGCAGGCGAGCCTGACCTATTATGAGCAGACCGGCCTGCCCGTTGCCCGCCGACTGGCCGAGGGAGCCGAAAAGGCGTTCCGGGCCGGTGAAGCCGGTTATTTAGACTACAGCCAGGCCCTGACCCGCGCCTACCAGACGCAGTCGGGCTATTTAGATACGATCAATCAATACAATCAGGCGGTCGTCCAACTGGAGCAACTTCTGGGCCTGCCATAACCCCACTGAATCCATGATTTTCAGACGAAGTGTATCATTTATCGCCCTATTGTTCAGCTTACTGGCTGTACCGATGGCCTGCCAGCAGCGCACCGGCGACGCGGCAAAACCAACCGGGGAAGCCGAGCATCCCCACGAAGAAGGCCCGACGGATGTGGTCGAACTGACCGACGATCAGCGACGTATTGCCGCCATAGCAGTAGGCAGCGTCGAATACCGCAACCTCGGCCAGACGCTACAGGTCAATGGCCGATTGGCCGTGCCGGCTCAGAGCCAGGTGAACATCACGGCCCTGCAAGGCGGGTTTGTACGGGCCATCCCCCTGCTACCCGGCCAGCCCGTGCGGAAGGGGCAGGTCCTGGCCCGCATTGAAAACCCCGACCTGATCGGGGTGCAGCAGGAATACGCCGAAACCCACAGCCGCCTGACGTACCTCGAAGCCGAGTTTGCCCGCCAGCAGGAACTGAGCCGCGAGAACGTCAGTGCCCTGAAGGTGTTGCAGCAAACCACCGCCGATCTGAGGGCGACCCGCGCCCGCGTGACGGGGCTGGCCCAGCGCATCCGGCTGGTGGGCCTGTCGCCCCAGTCGGCATTAGCGGGAAAATTCAGTGCCGGCTACGTCGTTACCGCTCCCGTGGCGGGCGTCGTGACCGACGTACCCGCCGTGGCCGGGCAGTACGTGCAGCCCGCCGACGTGATTGCCCGCCTTACCAGCAGCCAGGGTTTGTATGCCGAACTGACGGTATTCGAAAAGGATTTGCCCCAGTTGCGCGAAGGCCAGCGGGTGAGCATCGTACTCAACAACGAAGGGGGCCGGGAGCGTTTGGGACGCATCAGCTTTATCAACCGGGCCATCGACGCAGACCGTTCCGTTCGGGTGGTTGTGCGGCTTGACCAATCCGATGCCCGGTTGGTGCCGAACACGTTTCTGAAAGCGAGTTTAGACCTCGGTAACAGCCGGGTTACGGCCCTGCCCGAAGGGGCCATCGTGTCGGCGGAGGGAAAAGATTACATCTTTATCGAGACCGACGATCAGGCAGCACATCACCACGAGGAAGGAGAAGCTGAACAGTCAGAGAAGGAAGAGCATGAAGCATCCGATCCACCGTCGCGGTTTAAACAAATACCCGTGCGCCGGGGCGTAACCGAAGGCGGCTATTCGCAGGTGACGTTGCCGGGCAATCTGGATATAGCGAAGTCACGGGTAGTGGTGAAGGGGGCCTACGCGCTGCTGTCGCAGCTCAAAGCGGCCAGTGGGGAAGAAGAAGGACACGCGCACTAAACAGACAGGACGATGGACAGTATTCTGATTGGTAGCCTGACCCTGAGCCTGCTTCACGCGCTGATTCCCAGCCATTGGCTCCCCTTCGTCACCATTGGGCAAACCGAACGGTGGAGCCTTCGGCAGACGTTGACGGTAACGACCATTGCGGGGCTGGCTCACACGATTAGCACGACGCTGCTGGGTGTACTGGTGAGCCTGGCGGGCTGGCAACTGGCCGAAAACTACCACGACCTCTCGGAGCGAGCCATACCGCTGTTGCTCCTGGCGTTAGGATTGTGGTATTTGATGCAACACCTGCGCCACCGCCACGTGCATGACCACATCGATACGGACACAGCGCGGAAAGCGCGTTCGTTTTCGGCCCTGCTACTCTCGCTGGGGCTGGCCATGTTTCTCTCGCCCTGTCTGGAAATCGAAGCGTACTTCCTCAGCGCGGGCGCGAAGGGCTGGTCGGCGGTACTGCTGGTAGCCCTGATCTATAACGTCGTCACGCTGTCGGGAATGCTGGTGATGGTCGCGATTGGTCGGCGGGGACTGCAACGGGTGAACCCCCACTGGTTCGAGCACTACGAAAACCTGATTACCGGCCTGACCCTCGTTGGGCTGGCGATTCTCAACTTTTTCATTGAATTCTAAGCGAAATGGCACACGACCATAGTCACGACCACGAGGGACACAATCACGACGACGTAGACCTCATTGAAGCAGGGACTACCCCCGCAGCCGACGCGGCCCCGGCTAAAGAAGGGCCGTTCCAAACGGTACGTACCTACGCTCCGGCTATCAGTAGTCTGGTGCTGCTGCTGGGCGGCATCGGGCTGGATCAATACGCGCCGGGCTGGTTTGGCGACCCCTGGCGACTCATCTGGTACGTCGTGGCGTACCTGCCCGTTGGCTGGCCGGTGCTGCGCCGGGCGTGGAGCAGCATTCGCCGGGGGGATGTCTTCACGGAATTTTTCCTGATGAGCGTCGCGACGCTCGGCGCGTTCGCTATTCGCGAATACCCCGAAGGCGTGGCCGTGATGCTGTTCTACACTATCGGCGAACTGTTTCAGGAAGCCGCCGTGCTGCGGGCGCGTCGCAGCATCAAAGCCCTGCTGGACGTGCGGCCCGACGAGGTAACGGTGCTTAGAAACGGCAACGCCCAGGTAGTGAAGGCCGCGACGGTGGCCGTCGGCGAGGTGATCCAGATCAGGCCGGGCGAGAAAGTCGGGCTGGATGGGACGATGCGCTCCGACTCGGGTACGTTCGATACGGCGGCTCTGACGGGCGAGAGCGTTCCGCGCACCATCGGGCGGGGCGAAGCGGTGCTGGCAGGCATGATCAACCGGCAATCGCTGGTGGAGATGGACGTAACGACTCCGTATCAGGATTCCAAGTTGTCGCGCATCCTGAAGCTGGTGCAGCAGGCGACAGGCCGCAAGGCGCAGACTCAGGAGTTTATCGCCCGCTTCGCCAAGATATACACGCCCATCATCTGTTTGCTGGCCGTGCTGATTACGGTACTACCGTATTTCTTCGTCGCCGACTACCGCTTGGCCGACTGGCTGTACCGGGGGCTGGTGTTTCTGGTGATCGGCTGTCCGTGTGCGCTGGTGATCTCCATTCCGCTGGGCTACTTCGGCGGTATCGGGGCGGGGTCGCGGCAGGGTATCCTGTTCAAAGGCTCGGTATTTTTGGACCTGATGACGCAGGTCAAAACCGTTGTCATGGACAAGACCGGTACGTTGACGAAGGGCGTGTTCCGGGTGCAGGAAGTCAACCCCGTTGGTATCGACGCGGGTACGCTGGCCCGGCTCACGGCGGCATTAGAAAGTAAATCAACCCACCCGGTCGCGACAGCGGTCATCGAGTACGCCCGTGTAAACGGGGATGATAACGCCTTCGGGAACGTACCCGTCGAAGCCGTCGAGGAGATTGCCGGGCATGGGCTAAAAGGACGCGTCGATGGGAAAGAAATGTTGGTGGGCAATGCCAAACTGCTCCGCAAGTTCGGGGTAGCGTTCGACGAGGCACTGACCCGGATTCCCTACACGGTGGTGATGACCGCCCTCGACGGGACATTTGCGGGCTACTTTACCATCGCCGACGAAGCCAAACCCGACGCTACCGACGCGGTCAAACGGCTGCAAGCCGAAGGCATTCGCACCGTGATGCTGTCGGGCGATAAGTCGGCTGTTGTCGAGATAGTGGCCAAACAGGTAGGCATTGACGAATGGCACGGCGATCTGTTACCCGAAGATAAGGTAGCCCAGGTAGAACGGCTCAAAGCAGAGCAAGCCGCTAACCCAAAGGCGAAGCGTCGCCCGGCGAAGCTGGCTTTCGTGGGTGATGGCGTAAACGACGCGCCGGTCGTGGCCCTGGCCGACGTGGGCATGGCGATGGGGGGCCTTGGCTCGGATGCCACTATCGAAACCGCCGATGTAATCATTCAGAACGACGAACCCTCTAAAATTGCTACGGCGGTGGAGATTGGCCGGGCCACGCGTCGAATTGTCTGGCAGAACATTACGCTCTCACTGGTAGTCAAAGCCATCGTGCTGGTGTTGGGAGCCGGGGGCGTAGCCACCATGTGGGAGGCTGTCTTCGCCGACGTAGGTGTGGCGATGCTGGCCATCCTGAACGCCGTGCGGGTGCAGAATCTGAAATTTGATGGAAAGTAGTTAACACACACCAGCCCTGTCCCTACAGGGCTGGCCTACCTACACACTCAATGGAGACGTACATCAAACCGAATTTATGGCTTATTTTTCTGTTATATGGCGGTATTGTACTGGTACTGCCCACCTACCGGGTGTGAAAGCAGACCGGCATCAACCCACTAACGTTTGGCAACACTGACTCGGCGCATGATTACGCAGGGCGGGTTTTCAAGGTACTGATGGGCCTGTTGCTGGGTACGATTCTGGTGTATTGCTTTACCGACGGGTATGGCTGGTTAACTCCGATTCGCTGGCTGGAGGGACCTAAGATCGGGGCAACCGGTGTTGGACTGGTCGCTTTGTCGCTGTTGTGGATTATGCTTGCCCAGCACCAGATGAATCAGTCGTGGCGCATCGGTATCGATGAGGCTCATCCAACCACGCTGGTTACCACCGGCATCTTTGCCTATTCCCGCAACCCAATCTTCCTGGGTATGCTGGTCGGCATTGGCGGGCTGTTTCTGGTGCTGCCCAATGCCGTTACGCTGTGCCTGTTGGGCGTGGGCTATGTGGTCATGCAATTACAGGTACGTCTGGAGGAGGAGTTTCTGGAACGACAGCACGGGGAAGCGTATCGGGCGTACCGAACCCAGACCCGGCGTTGGCTCTAATCAGCACGACTCAACGCAGCTTGTTTGGGGTGTTTTGCCGGTATCAGTACCGTTAAAGATGTCCAATGTATTCTGATTTTCAGATAATTAACAATAGAAAAAATGAAAACTACACTTTCTGTCCTGCTGCTTTCCCTGCTTCCCCTGTTGACCCAGGCCCACAGCTATTGGCTCGAACTGAAAGGTGCCGGTAAGGTGGGTGAACCCATGACGGTGCAATGCTACTTCGGTGAACTCGAAAATGGTCTGCGCGAAAAAGGTTCTGTTTTGAACGGTATCAAAGCTTTCACGGCCTCAGTGTTGCTGCCCGATGGCACCACCGAGCCGCTGACATTAATCCCCGCCGAGAACTGCTATCAGGTCCAGTTTACGCCTAAGCAGGCCGAATTGCAGCGTTGCTACAAATTCACCGAACAGGAATGCCACTTCGCCGATTGGTCGAAAATGCAAAAGGGTTAATCGAATACAGGTTGGGGCGCACCGCTTCAGCCTGTTTTTTTGAAACATGGACGCTCCACCTGACTGATGGGTGAAGACAAAAGCGCAGTCCTTACTAACCCAAGATGTGCAACAATTTATTTACACGTACCCAGGATGTCTGGTTGTTTGGCAATTCGGCCAATAGCATATGGCCTTCATTATCAACACCAGATCAGGGTGACAGCGCATGGCGACCTCGTCAGGTGATGGATTGGGAAACCTTTTGGCGGAGAGCCAGCAAGGTCAATTGTATTCTGCCTAAGCGGCTGGTGCTCCTGGCGGATGCAAGTGCCCTGTCGCATGAAATCATCTTTCAGATTCAGCAGTACAGAGCGCAAAATGCCCTGTTTTCGCCGGTCATCCATTTTGATAAACCGGACTTGTGCAAGTTCATTCACACCTTCAATAGTGATCTGGCTGGGTACTGTGCGGCCACCGATACCAACGAAGAAATGGGGCGGCTTCTGAGGGCGGTATGCGCCGGAAAGCATTACTACAGTCCGGGCTTTTGCCAGATGGTGGAGGATTTGGGCTTTCCTATCGCGAGAGGAGACGATGATGAATACATAAAAAATTAAACAAAAAACTAATGAATCTATTAGTAACAACCGTGAAAAATAATCTTATTTGCACCGCAGGGGCTTGCTTACCAGGCCCTCTGCTATGCGAATATGGAACAGAAACCCAAACTTCTTTACGAAGACATCTACGGCCTCTTTGAATTTCGGGGCATCAAACAAGGCAAAATCGCCGAGGTGATGAAGATGTCTTACAACAATTGGTACAAAACCAAACAGAATCACCTACGCAATTTGAGTCTCAATGAAATAGGAGAATTGGCCATGTTCCTCGATTTACCACCCGAACAGGTGTTTAGTCTGTGTTTCGCTGTCTATAAACGAGCCTATCTTGAGGAACAAAATATGCCTTTACCCGAACCGTCTAAGGCGTAAACGTTCTGACCCGCTGGAAGCGGGTTTTTTTACGCCCATCTGGGTATAATCAAAGGGGATTGGGCGAAGATAAATAGGTAAATCAAAGAGGATTTATAAAGAGCAATTTATTGAAAATCAGAGTTTTATGTATATAAAGTAGGCTGTAAATTTAGGTAGTGAATCAGCGAACGACTTAACTAACCCCGCTGAGATTACGGCCCTTATGACTTGTTTTTGCAGCCCTGCCCGCGTTCGGTTAGCCATCGACAGCCGCATCAACCGCGACCTTATCGCTACGGCCCGAGAGCAGGGATTTGTGTTCAGCAACCCGCCCGAAGACTTCCTCATCAGGGAGCGCGTGGCCGTCGCCGACTTAGAAAATCCGGCCTTCATGTGTACGCCCGACGTAATGCACTGGTTGATGGGAAAGGCCATCGAAGCCACACTGTTTCAATTATATCTGTCCCGCCGAATGCGTCAATAAGCCCCCTACCCTACTTTAAACACCCTATTCATTCTGATATGACAAAGACTATGAACCCCTACGTACAAACCCTGTACGACCAAATTGGCCCTATGGCTTTCTCGATGATGGGAGCCAAACGTTTCCACGTCGATAACCGGGCAAACTCGTTAAGGTGGCAGATAGCCAACTCGAAAATCAAAAGTGTTACTGTTCGCTACGACATCACCAGCGATTTGTACGAAGTTTCGTTTCTAACTGAGACTGCTAAAACCATTTCCGAAATTGTCATCGAGCAGGTAGAAATAGGTCAGTTACACGCCACTATTGAGCGGATGACTGGATTACGGCTTTCTCTTTCCCGTGTGTATGCGTAACAGAATACTTATCTTTGAGTATGAGAGCACCCTACAGCGAACGCGCCAAAGCTATCCTGAATAATCCAGACACAGCCAAACAACTCACAGAATGGCTAAAAAGCGGTCAGACGACCGGCAAAATCCTGTACATAGATGAGCAACAGCAACCCAGAACTGTTATCGCGAGCCGTACTAATCGCCCCGAAGCTACGCACGGCGACGAGCCAAGACTGTTGACGTTATGGGAGCGAATCAAAGGATTTATGGCTGTCCTGCTTGGTGCTCTTGTCAATCCGTTTGGGTCGTGAGCGGTGCCTTTACGGCACCGTTTTTTTAATCAAGGGGTGCTGAAAATTTGCATTAACATAGTGGAGTTGAAAGTGTTATGTCTTTGATGGTGAATTAGTTATACTGTAATTGATTGGCTATTTTTATATCAGCAAACGGCCTGACGGTAGGGCCGTACAAAACAACAAAACTTGCTGATCGCCATGCGCAAAGCCAACATAAACAACCAACTTTTAACCACTGATTCTTGGGACACGATTTGCTTTCCCGTCAAGTCCGTTCCCGCCCGTGACATCCTGCCCGACCCCTACCGGGTCGTACCTACCGACCGGCAGCATTTTATCGTCGGCACCATGCCCAGCGAAGAACGCCAGATTTTTGCCGCCCAGTCGCCCCGCTATTCGCTCATTCCAAACGCAGTTATTCGCGATGCTGTTACAGAAGTGACGGGTATTGAGCAGCCCGTACATATCCGCTACAGCCGTAACGGTGAGTACTCGATTAATATCATTCTGCCCGACGAAACGACCGTAGGTCCTAACGACGTGATTCAGCGGCAACTGACGTTTACTAATTCGTACACGGGTAAGTCTCAGTTTACCATTCAGGGTACGGAGATGAAGCGGGTACGGGAGCAAAAGGTACGGGTAGCATTTTACCGTCAAATCTGTTCAAACGGTATGATGGGATGGGCCGACGAGTTCGTAAGCCTTGACCAGTACCTTGATTGGCTCGTGACGGGTCAAACGCCGGAGAAAGCCAAAGTAAAGGGCTTGGAATGGGTCTATGAAAGTGCCGAGACCTTACGAGCCTATCAGCACATCTTTACCCACCGGGGTATCAACCTGAATCAGTTCCGTGCCTTTCTGGTCAACTTTTTGCGCGACTTCCTACGCTACGCGCAGGACTGCCCCAGCCCTACGCAGGACGTGTTTAGCGTGATGCAGGACACCGCCGTAACCGACCGGCAGGAAGCCGCCCGACTGGTCCGTAAAGTGGGTGTTTCGCAAAAATTGGTTGATGCCGCTATGGAACGTATGGCCACCGAGGAATGCGTTTTAGGCTCCGGCCCCAACGCTTGGCTCCTGTACAACGGCGTAAACCACGCGCTATTCAATGGTAATTCGGGTCTGACGCTACCCGCCCGTTACGCCCTTGATGAAAAAGCCTTTCACGCCATAGCTGCCCACTACATTTTGTAGAAAGCAAGCTGACTGCCTTTAAGGGCAGTCAGTGAGGAACAAAGGGGTAGATTGTTTATAATTTTCAATGATTTCCAGACAATTATAACTTCAGAATTTTATCATCTAATACAGCTTAGTCAAGGATGGTTCTCGCCCAACTATCTTTCGACCAGATGGTCGCCGGGCAGGTCGCTCCTCGAAGAGGTTATTTGGTTACGAAATTTATAGAACTGTTCTTGTGCGAACTGGTACGTTTGCTTCGTGTCTATGATAGGGGCCGGGTACTCCTGACCGATCCGGCACCCAGCGGTCTGTTGTTCTAACGCTGGCATCGTCCATGGCTGGTGAATGTACCGCGTCGGGCAGGCAACCAGTTCAGGTACCCACTGCCGGATGAATTGCCCCTCAGGATCGTGTTCCTGTGATTGCTTGACGGGGTTATAAATTCGGACGGGCTGGCGATCACTGGCCAGAATTCCGGCCTGTAGCTGAAGCTGAGCATAGTGGATCCCCGGTTCAAAATCCGTGTACTGACGGGCTAAATGCCAGCCCCCTTCCTGCCAGTGCTGAAACAGATGGTGCGTCAGAAACGAAATCAGCAGGGCCCGCATTCTAAAGTTGACATAGCCCGTAGCAATCAGACACCGCATACAGGCATCAATTAGTGGATAACCTGTCTGACCCGTTTGCCAGGCCAAAAAATGCGCTGGGTTCACCTGCTTTTCAAGGGCATCGAAAGCGGAGTGCTTGTTCTCGAACTCGATGCGCTCATCGCGCTCAAAGAGTTGAATGAAATAACTTTGAGCACGCAGTCGGGAAATGAACAGGGCCGAAGGGCGAATGCCATTGCTGCCATTAGGGGGACGAACCGCCTGCTGGTAAGCCTGATATACCTGTCTTGCGCTTAGACAGCCCCAGGCCAGATAAGGCGACAGGCGGCTCCCACCCCGCCGACTCTCCAGCGGTTTGGAAATGGAGTTTTCGTACTGAGCAATCCGTTGGGCAAAGAAACTGGTCATATAACGGTGGGCGTTACGTTCTCCGCCAGGCTGAAACTGGGGGTCGGTCTGCTGCCAGTCATCAGGCAGGGCAGGCCCCCGCTCGACTTCGTACCAATTGGCGAGTAGCCGAACCGGTTGCCAGCGAGTAAGGTCAGGCTGTTGCTGGCACTGCTGCATGGTTCGGTCCCAATTTGCCTGAACGCCTACACCGGTTTTTAGCCCCCGCCGGACCGCATTGCTCTCATACTCCCGCCAGTCTAACCTATGCTGCTGGCAGAAACGAGCTACTATCTTATCGCGGTCATAGGTGATCCGCAGGCCGGTTTCCTGGTGAGAATACAGGGTATGAATGGTAAACTGACGATGTAAGGCGGTCAGCACGTCGATCACCTCTCGCTGAAACAGATAAACGGGAGCAGTATAGGTTATGGGCAGGTCCATCAATTGCCCGTTTAGATCTGTCAGCGATTCATAGACAAACCGCCAGTGCCGCATGGCGTAATTTGGGTCTGCCATGACCGACGGCTCGAAACAGTATAACAGCAATAGCGGTCGGCCCGATTGCTGACCGGCTTCGATGGCAGCTTTCAGCGGCTCGTGGTCACGTAAACGTAGGTCACGCTTGAACCAGAGGACATTGATACCGGAGGGCTTATTCATGACTGATACGGGCTGCTGAGAACAGAAAGCAGGTTGAGCGGAAGAACGGCAATGCACCTCAGGCCGCCTGTGTCAGTCCTTTCAAAACATGTTCTTGGTAGTATTCGCACAGATGGGTTAGTGGGCATTCCTCGCAGTGGGGCTTGCGGGCTACGCATACTTTCATGCCGTGTTGAATCAGCCATTCGTGGGCGTGGCGTTTGAACTCAGCGGGCGTAATCTGGTTGAGTTGATCGGCTGTGGCGTTGGCAGTGGTGGCCTTTACCATGCCCAGCCGATTGACAACCCGAAATACGTGCGTATCGACGGCGATGGCTGGCTGCTCAAACACAAAATTCAGCATGATGTCAGCGCACTTACGACCAATGCCGCTCAAGGTCAGCAACTCCTCCTTCGTTTGAGGAATCTGTCCGTGGTACTGGTCGATGATTTGAGCAGCCATCGTTTTCAGATTTTTCGCTTTCCGGTTGTAGTGAGCCACCGACTGGATGCGGTGAACCAGTTCCTGCTCATCCATATCGCGTAGCTGCTCGAACGTATGTACCGTCTCATAAAGTGCTAAAGCCGCTTTAATAGTCCGTTTCGAGGTCGTCATAGTCGATAATGCCACCGATACTAAACTCCGGAAAGGTGTGTCTGAGAGTCCATTAGTCATCCACTCATCGTCGGTTTGATCGAAGGTTGTGTAAGTATGGCTCAGAATTTGGTAAGCTTCTGTAAGTTGATCGGATTTCATATAACTATTGATTTTTATCTAAATATATAACACACTGACACTTTTATTTGTTTTGTCAGTGTGTTATATATTTTGTTTTGTCTATCATGAACCGTCGAACCGGCAGTATCTTCGACTAATCATTGCATATAATGGCTAAACCTGATGTGAAAGAACCCAACCTGCGCACGGTCATTTTGGAGCAGGCGACCAAACTGTTCAAGCTGTTTGGATATAACAAACTGGTGATGGACGATATCGCCCGGGCGGTGGGCAAGAGTCGCAGCACACTATACTTGTATTTCAAGGACAAAGAGGAAATCTTTTCCACCATCGCCGAGGGAGAAATCAAGCTATACCTGCACGAACTGATCAGCGATTTGCCCAATCACCCGACAGCCGCCGACCAGCTACGGGCATATTTTCGTATAAAGTTTGATTTCCGTCACGCTAAGGCTACCGAATTTTTGACCATGACGCGGGAGGGCTATCCTGAACTGCTGGCCAAGATGCGCCTGCACACTGACCCACCAGAAATTGCCCACTTAACTGGCATTATCCGCTTCGGCGTAGCCAACGGCGAATTCGAGCCTTTGACTGATATGCAGATTGAGCTGATGGCCAATATGATGGTCAGTGCGCTGCATGGAATTGCAAACGACCTAACAGCACAGCCCGAAACCTCCGATGTAGTTTCAGTGCATTCGTTACTACAACTACTATTTGTCAGCGGTCTGGAAAAAAGGACTTAGCGTAACTACATTCAACATTAAATTATCGATCAACAATTGATTGTAACCTCCTATCCTTTTCGCTCTTTGAAGACAATCCCGAACTCTGCTACCTCGCAATCGACCAATAGCTGAATGTCTTCTTTCACCCGGCGGTAGTTGTCCTGAAGCAACTGGGTCTTGAACACCTGACGCATGGCCGGCGTCGTGTCGGCTGGTTCAACGCCGTACACGTCCCGTATGATGCTGTCAAGGTCCAGCATGGGCGGTAGCTGATGAGCTTTTTTCATTTGCTGCTCTTCCACACCTATGAATGCTTTAAACGTTTTCAGGTCGAACTCTTCGCCGAAGTTGTCGACGAACTGCCCCACAAACTCGCCCTGCTTTAGGCGCGAAATCTTGGCCGCCGGGATCATCTCTGTGAGTTGCTGCGATACGTTGATGGTCGTATCGTTTTTCGAGTACGTAATCGACTCTTTGGTTTGATTGGTTTTGCCAAACCGGCGCGAAAGTTTCTCGGCCGTTTCGTACACGACCGTACCAGCAAACACATTTGCCCCCAGGTTCATGATGACTTTGGCTTCTTTCTCTCCATAATCGCGGGTCAACTGCTCAAAATCCTGGATGCCCAGCCAGGTGGCCACCTTGTTGGAGCGGGCCGTGGCGATGAGCAAGTCCAACCCTTTCAGAAACATCGTGGGTAGTTCGTCCCAAAACAGGGCCGATTTCAGTCGCCCTTTCCGGTTGACCAGCTTCATGAGCCGGGCGGTGTAAAGCGAAAACGCTGTGCCGTATATGGCAGTACGTTCGGGGTTATTGCCCGTACACAAAATCTTGGGGTCGTTGGGGTTGTTAATGTCGAGCGTGAAGTCGGAGCCGGTCATTACCCAATACAGCGTCGGCGATGAAAGGCGGGCCATCGGAATCCGCACTGACGAAATCTGTCCTTCCAACTGCTCCATCGCGCCCCCGTCGCGGGCATCGATGAACGGTCTGACGTAAATCTCGACTTCGGGGTAACGCTCCATGAGCGCGAACGTCTCGTCGTACCGCCGGTTAATGAACTCCAGCGTGTGGGGGAAGGTGCAGCATTTAGATAGCCGGGCGTAGGTGGCCAGCCTTTGCGGGTTTTGCTGGTTGGCGGGTTTGGCTTCCTCCACGGCACAAAGACCCCGATACTTCAGGCTGACAGTCCGCAGATACCAGAGCACCGACGTCAGGAAGTTGATGGCCGATTCTGGGAAAAATTCACCCTGCTTCTGCGCCCACGTCCGGTTCAGGTTGAGCATGACCGTCTGAGCCGCTTCGTAGGCATCCATCACGTCGGTCATGCCGTCGGCGTCGATGGGGTTACAGCGGTGCGAATACTCGATGTCATCGAAGTTCAGTACGTAGAACTTTGGAATGAGCGGATCGTTCCGGTGTTTGCGGTCAGCTAATTGGTCGGCAGGTGTCCAGGCGTAGGTGTTTTCAGCAATAGTCTTGCGGTAGGCGTTGTAAGCTTCCAGCGTCAGGTCTGGAAACTTGAAGTCATACACGTAGGTCACGTACCCCTTGTACATACTCTGCCAAAGTGCCTGAATCAAGATTGCAAATGTCTTCCCCGACCCCTGAAGGCCCAGCACAATCACCGAGCGGAACGGATTGACGATGTTGACCAATCCCCGTCGCCATGCTCCTTTGTAGGCATATAGGGTCTGGAAGTGAATGGAAAATTCATTCTGCACCAGCGTTTCATTCTGCGGAAACTCCTCGTTGGTGTCGTTGAAGATGTCGTTCGGACTGCGGGTAAACAGAATCCGCGAGAGATACTGCCCGCCTTTTATCAACTGCATGGTGCCGGCCAGCGTCAGGCCGATGTACAGCACGTCCACAGCCAGTGGAGCGACAAGGGCTTTGGCGTAAAGCAACGGCACAGAACCCAGGAACAGCAACAACCCGACCGAAGCATAGCGCAATACCTGGTGCCGACCAATCGAGGGGTCGATTTTCCCTTTCGAGCCGATGGCGTACAGAAACAGTAGTAGCAGCACCAGTGCTTTAGTAATCAGCGGATTTTTGAACAATTCCAACCGTTCGTTTAATATAGATAGACCGCTATAAAAATATTCCTGTAGCCAGCTATTTGAATAGACAACTTCATAGCAATACCATAAGCAGTGCAAAATCAGTAGTCCGATAGCTGCAATGATGAAGAGTTCGACGGTTTGGGTGTGTCCCTCCCGTTCCTTGTTGGTCATTTCGGGCATGATAAATTAGCGTGTTTGGGTACGTTGTTGCTGTTGGTAATGGGCCACAAAGCGGATGGCCAGCGTGAGGTAATCGGCAGGATTTACCGCCCGATGATGCTTCAGGACGCAGTAATGAAGATGCACCCCGGTGGCCCGGCCCGTACTACCCGTTATGCCGAGCGTTTCGCCGATCACTACCCACTGACCAGCCCGCACCGAGGTCAAAGCCAGGTGACCATACACGGTTTGGTAGGAGTTGCCGTGGTCAATTTTTACGTAACGCCCCAGCGTGCTACTATAGCCGACCGTAGCCACCAAGCCCGAAGCCGCCGAGCGAACGTATTGATGTGGCCCGGCAATGTCGATACCATCGTGGTGGCGCAGGGTATGCAGAGTAGGATGCTCCCGTAGCCCAAAACCCGACGAAACCCGATTGCCCGACCAATCACCCAGTGGAGGCAGGCATGGAATCCGCTGCGCTCTTTCCGGTGAAGCAAAGAACAGTTTAGAAAAGGCAGTCACCACCTGCTCCGACGTGGCCTCCCCCACCCACTGATCCAGCCAATGCGGGTGAGTCGATTCCGATATTGTATGGGCCGCAAACAGGTCTATTTCTCTACTCTGATTTATTGCCGTTGGGTAATTCGACCCACTCAGCGTCAAGCTAATAACAGCCCCAATTAGGCCGTTTCTATGCAGTCCATAACGTATTCTTCTCTTTGCCATCGGGCAAAATTAAACCGCAAAACGCCAAAATATTTAATTAATTAAAGTAAATTCGATAAAAAATTAAACTAAAGCAATGAAAAAAAGTAATGAAGCTGTTTGCCCGCTATCACACGAGCAGGCCAGTCGGCTGGTTCAGCTTTTCGCCCCGTCGTTCGATGCCTGCTTAGCCCAGGCAGCAGACAAGGCGGGAAGACCGGTGGTATGGCAACCGGTGCTGACGGACATCCACGAACAGGTTGTCCACGCGCTTAGTCCGGTACTAATCGAGAATCGGCAACAGCCCGGTGAGGTCTCCCCTACCCTATCGTTGACGCTGCTCCCCCCACCCACCAGAGATACCCGGTTGCAGCCGGTGCCGGGACAACCCCTTGCCCCCGACTCGCTCACGCCCACCGTTAAAACCAGCCTTTGATGCCCATGCAGTATCTGGAACAACTGGAAGTACGATGGGGGCGCGAGCGCATTCATCAGGCGATTCAACCGCTGTTTATCGGTGATGGCGAAGAGCCGGGCGACCTGCCAATCACCGTTCTGAATGCGTCGGTCAACGACCCGGAGCTTTGGCAGCATCTCACCGACGAGGAGCGCGAACGGCTGTATCTGGCCTTTATGGAGCTTCAATATGACCTCTCCGAACTGGCTACCGATCTGCACCGGGCCAACGAACCTGACCTGGGTGGTTTTGAACTGACAACCCCGTAACCCCTTTCCGTTATGAAGCAAAAAGCACAGAACCGTGCCACCCGCGAGCAGTTGGCTATTCTACGCCAGTTAAATAAAGCCGGGGTACGTTACGTAGCATTTGGCGATTACGCCATGAACGCCATCGACCCGGCCCGTGCCATTGGCAACGTGCAGCTCTGGGTCGAGCCGACAAAAGCCAACTTCGAGCGACTCGACAAAGCCATTCAGGAGGTCTATGGTCCGCGCGTACTTACCCGTACCAAGCCCGAGTTGACAGAAAACCCTCAACCGCGAAAGATGCTCACGCTCGGCGACGGTCCGCAGAAGGTAGGGCTTTACCCTGCCATCAACGGCTTTACGCCGGATCAGTTTGGCGAACTGTTTTCGCGGGCGCAGACGAACCGGGCCGCGCTGATCACCAACCGGGGCAAGCTGGACGGTTCGGTGGCGTATCGCCAATTGGCCGTCCCCGACCTATACCAGAACGTGCGCGAATCCACGGCCTACCACAAAGCGTGGAACATTCAGACGCTGGAGAAGTATGCCGACGATTACCGTATCGACCTGACCCCGGTCCGGCCCTCGTCGGCGACACAAACGGCCCAGGAATCGGCCAAAGCTTCCCCCACGAATCGGGAAGCGACGATTACGCCAGCCCAAAATGCCCAGAAGGAGCCGCAGCCGACACCAAAGCCCCGTGGTGAAAAGTTGGTGCGGGATTTCGATGCCATCAAGCGCGAGCTGGATCTGGAAGTGGTGCTGCAAGATTACGGCTTCGTGCTCGATGCCAAGAAGTCGAAACCGAGCGACGAGTGGCTCATTTATGAGCGGGGCGAGAAAGGGTCGAAGGAACGGCTGGCCGTTTATACCGGCGACAAGTACGGGCAAAAGATGTTTGTCGACATGAACGATCAGCGGGGCTGGCGGGGCGACGTGATCAAGTTTCTGGAACGAGTCGAAAACGGCATTTACCGGAACGTTTTTAAGGCTGTCGACCGTATCATGTCCTCCGCCGACTACGTACTCGAAAAGAGCGTTACGTCTCCCCTGAAGCAGGTAAAGGAAAGCCTGATCGACACGAAGCTTCGGGAAAAAGACCTGCACAATCGGTACGCCATCGCGCCCCTGACCGACACCCGCTATCTGGAAGGACGCTCGCTTCATAAAGACGTACTCTTTTCGCCGGAGTTCAACGGCCGCATTCACAACATTGCTTACACGACGGAGAAGGGCACCACGCATCGTAATACCTCCTTCCCGATGTACGCCCAGGATGGTCACCTGGTGTCGATGGACATTCGTAACGAACGCTTCAAGTCGTTCCCTTCCGGGGAGCGCGGGGAAGCCATGTGGCACTCTAACCGGTTCTACGAATTGAAAGCCCCATTGGCCATGCATGATAAACCTGACCTTCCTGCCGGTACTGTCGGTACGGTCGTTCGGCTCAGCCCCGAAACGGTTTCGTTCAATTTTGTGCAGGAGGGAAAGCCGCAGCAGGTGCAGTTACCGCTCGAAACCGCCCGCCCGGCCTTCAAGGAGGTGCCCGCCCAGCGCATCCTTGTCGCTGAGTCTGCCATTGATGCGATGTCGTTCAAGCAACTCAACCCTGAAGCCGAGGGCGAACGTCGGTTCTACATGGCGACGGGCGGGCAACCTGGTAGCCGACAGATGGGCTTTATCCAGAAAGTGCTCGACCGCAACCCGCAGGCGCAGTTTGTGATCGCGCAGGATGGCGACAACGCCGGTCTTCGGTTCGCCATCAACTACCTCGCTCTGCAACACCCCGCTGCCGACCCGGCCCTGCGCGTCAAACCGGACATTGCCTATTCGGGGCCGAACCTCCCTCCTAACCCACTGGCTAACGTGCTCGGGCCAAAGTTTGCCTTCGACCCTGAGATAAAAACATTCAGCGACGTGCTGAAGCGGTTCGACGTACCCGACGGCAACCTGTCAGAAGGGCATAAACTGGCCATCAACCACCAGGCCCGCTTTAAAGAGATCATGCCTGACGACTACGTCAAGGTTTCGGTCGAGATGGTGCAGTCGGTAATTCCGGCGTTCACGTATGCCAGGGCTTACGGCATTCCGATGCCGGAAGAGGCCGGAAAACTGGCTCAGTCGGAATATATGCAGATGAAGGTGGGTAACGAGTTTCGGGTGGCGCGGGAACGAGCCATGATTTCGCCCGACGAAATGGAGCAGCGCATTCAACACCATAAGGATGCCAAGTTGGAAAAGGATTTGTATTCGGGCGTGAACAAGTTGGAACTGGAGCTACGGCAACCCCTGTCGCCCGGTGGGGCTGGTGCCGACATCGCGGGCGGCAGAAACGAAGCGTTCCTCCATCGTTTCATGGACGAGATGAATCGCTTTACCAAGCAGTTCAACTACAACAATGACCCGAACGACAAGGAAAAGCGAGTGCAGGAGTTTCAGCGCGAAACCTTGGTCGATCCTGATCAGGGTCAGGCTGTAACCCGCACCCGGATTCACTTCCCCAACGACGGTCGACTGCTGGTGAAGGCACTCACGCTGCTTACCGACGAAATCAACAACCGACAGGGGCAGTCGCTCTATCACGTTGTGCGACCCACCCGGCAGCAGAAAGACTTCAACGACATCCTGCAAAACCGCCAGGGCGAGGCTCTGCCCGATTCGAGTCCGCTGAAGATGGGAGCTCCGCCCCTCATCAAACCTCACACGGAGATAAAGGCGGAACAGACCGCTCAACGCGAAACGGTTCAATCTGCTTCGGAATCAGCCCGCACGTACAAAGCAAAACTGTGATAATGTCTCCGATTTGGGCAAGGCCGCTCCGGTCTTGCCCGAACCAAATTCTTTAACCGATGACCTCCTCCCCTACTCACCCTGATATGGATACACTTTGCCCCGACCGGCCCAGGGCTGCTCCGACCAATAAGTTTTATTCATCGAATCCGTATTGGAGTCGTGGCCCCAAGCCATCCGCCGAGACAGAACAGGCCAAACCCTCGAAGGAAGTACCCTCACTCCCGGTTTCGCAAACCGATGACCTGCCTCCCCACTTGATTGCCGGTCTGCTGGAAGCTATTGAAAAAATGGGTCAGACGCAGCAGGAGCAATTGACACGCCACCTTACTGAGTGGCTACCCCAGGTTCCGGCAACCCTTACCCCTGCCCTTGAGCAGCATCTCGATAAGTTGGTCCCGAAGGTGGTCAGGGTAGAGCAGCCGGGGTCGGCGTTGCTTAAACTGGTGCGTTACCTAACGGGGGGGATAGCTGTCGCTGGTCTGCTGGTTGGTGGATTGGTCTTTGTCTCGCTGCAAACCCGTCAGCAGCGTGACACGTATGCCGCTGGCTACTGGCAGCACCGGTACGTGTCGGCTCAAACTGCCGTAGCCCGAACCGCTCCGTTGCAACGACTGCTGTCAGATGCCGATTCGCTTTACCAGTCTCCTTCCTTCAACGCTGAGTTGCAGCGGCTGGAAAGCATCCTCGATACGCGCAAGCAGCAGTACCAATTGTACTTACGCGAACAGGAGCTTACCCACTCAGGCCGACCATAAGGTTTACCTTAATTAAGCCATTAGCTGAATAGCCGACTACTTTTATAGTCGGCTATTTGAATAATCAAGGGGTTCTGAAACAGTTCAGGCAGAAAGCAGCCGAATCAAACGGGTTCACAAAGTGCTGTGTATCAGTAGTTAAGTAGTTGACTATTCAGATAGTTGGCTATCTTTGTAATGTTGAAACCGCGAACGCTTGGCCGGTGTAAGCCCAGGCACCAACCCCTTTTTTACGCTATACAGGTATGAAATCCTATCAGCAAGAGACCGTCAACAAACATGGTGAAACTGTAATCTCGGACATCTTCCGCTACATCGAGGGTGAGCCGAAGCAGTACCGCTACAACTCACAAACCGGACAGTTCAACATCGACGGGGACACCCCCGTTTTGGACAAATCGGGTAAGCCCATCAAGGAGTTTACGTTTCAGCCGTTTGTGTTCCGCATTTTCGAGGACGGGCTGTTTAACCGGAACCGCGAAGCGTGGGCCGAACTGTTCTTTATCGACGCGCTGAATTGCGTATCGAGCATCATGTTCAACGGCACTACGCTTACCGAGTTGCGGGGCGTGATGAAAAAGCTCATCTACGAAGGGAACGAACCGCTGAACCTTTGCGACGTGGTGCTGACCATCCGCCCGGAGAAACTAACCAGCAAAAACGACCCTACAAAGTCGTGGTTCATTGGCCGGTTCAGCTACCAGCTTGCCGACCCCGAAAGTGTGCAGCAACTTGCGGAGTACGCGGCAGACTGCCCCATCTACCGGCGCGATACGCTGAAACACACGGCGAACTACTTCAGTTTTTCGGAGACGTTCGCTTTACCCTCAACAGACGTAGTACCCGTTACGTTAAACGCAGGAGAACTGCCCCAAGCAGAGGTTGAAGCCGTGGAAGTCGTCTAAATTTATTTAGGTAGTCAGCTATTTAGATAACTGACTACCTATTTATTCAACTAATAATTCGCTATTTCTGCCTGATTCTATGCAAGTGCTTACACCAGACAATTACCGTCAGTTTCCCGCTTTTTCCAATTCCGACCTGACCGAGTACGAGCGGTTTCTGTTGGGCGAACCCAACCGAAAACCCGTTAAGGCGTTTGCCGAAGGGTCAGCTTTTCACCAGTTGTTATTGGAGCCGCGCAGTACCCGACCGTTCGAGGGAGCCATCGACCGGGAGCGATTGGGCAAAATGGCAAAGGCAATTCGCGATACCCGGTTTGGTCGATGGGCGTTACAATGGGGACAGAAAGAACAGCCCCACTTGTTTCGCGATAAGGTCACGGGCTTACTCTGTAAATGCCAGACGGATATTCGATTGCGGCACGGGTTGATCGTCGACGTGAAGACTACCCGCGCCCGGACGTATCGCCAATTCATCGAGTGCTGTGAGCAGTACCAATACGACCGTCAAGCGGCCTTTTATTTAGATGGTTTGAAGGCTCGGCGGTTTGTCTTTCTGGGCGTTCAGAAAGCGGAGCCTTTCCAGGTCTTCTATTTCGAGCCGACCGCCGATGCTATTGGCCGGGCTTTCATTCAGGAGGGCCGGGAACGCTACCAACGTTTACTGTCATTACTGGCTCGGTCTGAGTTCCGCCCCTCCGCCTGGACACCGCAGGATAAACCGGGCATCTCGATACCGGTAGGCCACCGGATAACGCAGAACAGCTACCCGCCTATTTATCAATTTCGCTAATTAACTTGACAGATAGATGAGTACTCATCTACTCAACTATCTGGCAAGTTCTCATTAATGCCGTGATGAATCGGAACGAACCTAAACCACCTGAAGGTAATTACCGCCGGGCAAAACTGACGGTGTCGTTGGGGCCGCTAATGCCAGCCGGTAGGGTAGGGTGGCTGTCTGATGAAGTCGAAACTCTCGATGCTGATGGCAGGCCCATGTTTCGATTTATCTCGGCCACAAACCACGACCTCGTTTTCAAAGTGTACGCTGAGGAGGTAGTCATCGAGTAAATAATCAAGGGGTAGGGGCTAAGCACTGTTCAAATCAAGCGGGTTGTAAAAGGCTGACAGATAGAAAGTTAGATAGATAAATAGCTGAATAGTTGGCTATCTTTATAGTGTAGAACTATTCAGCTATTTATGACGCGCTATACAACCGGTAGGCCGGAGCGGCCCCGCACTCGTCCGGCTCAGGCCCGGCCCGTGGTCATCGTTGCCAATCAATATACCCTGTTCGGACACCCCGGTCTTATACCTCCGACGCGGGGAGAACGCAAACCCGGTGAGACCACCGAACGCCGGAGCAGCGCAAGCCCGGCAACACTGTTGATCCTCGATGAACAGATTGAGCTACGGCCTATAGCGGAGCCATCCGTATTTAGCCTTTGCGCGGAAACGTTCACCCTACCCACTGGCAACGCGGCCAAACTACGGGCCAATGTTGCCGCCATCGAAACCCTAAAACGAATAAGCGGTGAGTCAGCGCAAGGAAGCACCAGACAAGCCACGCCCGACGAACAGCGGTTACTATCGCTTTATACGGGTTGGGGTGGTTTATCGCAGGTCTGGAAAAACGACGTTTACGAGCAGTGGCAACACGCGCAGACCGACCCCGCCCAAGCCCTTGACGAATCGGTAAACCGGTGGGGCGGTCAGTACGGACGTACCCGCCAGCGGTTGGCCGAGTTGTTAACCCCCGCCGAACAGCGAGCCGCCGAAGCATCGACGCTCAATGCTTTCTACACGGCCCCGCACGTCGTAGCGGCCATGTGGCAGGCTATCGAAGGGTTTGGCTTTACAGGCGGTCGCATTCTGGAACCAGCCGCAGGTATCGGGTATTTTATCGGTCTAATGCCCCCGGCACTACGGGAGCGGTCGGTATGGGTAGCGGTCGAGAAAGACCGGCTATCGGGGCAAATCTTGCAGCAGCTTTACCCGGAGGTCGAAACCCACGTTTGCGGTCTGGAAGAAACCAAATTGCAGGCGGGTAGCTTTGATTTGGTCATTGGCAACGTACCGTTTGGATCGTACACGGTGTACGACCGCCACCACGCCGAACTAAAGGGTTTTCCCATTCATAACTATTTCATTGGCCGGGCCGCGCAGTTGGTGAAGCCGGGCGGTATTGTCGCGCTCATTACCTCAATGGGTACGCTCGATGCAGCAAGCCCGGAGTTCCGCCAGTTCCTGACGGTCGAAGCCAACGCCGAACTGTTGGGAGCCATCCGCTTACCGTCGAATGCGTTTGAAGCCAACGCCGGAACGCAGGTAACGACCGACGTTTTGTTTTTGCGGAATCGTACCCCCGTTGCCGCAGTGCCGGACAACCGACCGTTTGCGGCTTATCCGTTTGAACGTACCGTTACGCTCAGAGCCGATGCAACCGACCAAGATACGGTCAGGACGTTGGCGGTAAATGAGTATTACCACGCCTACCCCGCTATGCTATTGGGCGAAATGCGCTTTGCCGACGAGGTGAATAAGGGTGGACTGTACCGGGCCGACCAGCCCACGCTACACCTCGCAGACCCCGCCACGTTGCCGCAACGCTTGGCCGAAGCCCTTAACCAATTGCCAAAAGGTATTTTGGACAACCAACCCGCAGCGCAGGCCCATAAGACAGCCGAAACCAAACAGACTACCGATCAACGGTTTACCGAATCGGTAACGGTTCGGGGCAAGCGATACAGCCAAACGCTCGTCATTGCTCAATACGAGCGGGTGAAGCGGGCATTTAACCAGCTTCGGAAGGCGGAGCAAGAGGGTAGGGGAGAGGTGGAGACCGACGCCCTACGGGTGGAGTTGAACCAGTCTTACGCCTTATTTACACGCTATTTCGGTACGCTCAACCGAAACCGGGCTTTGTCGTTTCTGGAAGATTACGACCCGCAGTTTGCCAGTGTTCAGGCGTTAGAAGTGGTGAGCCGCACCGCACCAGACCGGAACACCGGAACACAGTCCAACCCGAAAACAGCCACCTCGTACACCATCGACAAAGCCGATATTTTTCGGCAACGGGTGTACCCGGCAGCGCACACCCCGGAGCGGGTAGAATCGTTGGCCGACGCGCTACGGTTGTCTATTGGCTTGTACGGTTGTGTGAATGCCGAGCAGATAGGCGCATGGATGAGCCAACCCGCCCCGGAGGTAAAACAGACGTTGTTGGCCGCTGAATTGGCCTATCAAAACCCAACGTCGGGCCGGTTAGAGGACAGGGATACGTACCTATCGGGCAACGTTAGAAAGAAATTGGCCGCAGCAGCCGAGGCCGTTAAAGCAGATGCACAGTACGCGGTGAATGAACGGGCGTTAGCGGCTGTTGTTCCGGCCACCATTCCCGCCCCGCTTATCTCGTTCCGGTTGGGTTCGGTCTGGATTCCTACCAACATCATCGAGCAGTTTATCAGTCAGACTCTGCAAACCAATTGCGTAACGGTACGCTATAACCACCGGGTAGGCCAGTACGAAATTGACGGGATGGGTAACGTTTCATCGGTTCAAAATCGCTCCTTGGGTACGTCGCGCCGAACGGCTATCCAACTCATCGAAGCCGCTTTGCAACAGCGCACGGTGGTAGTGACCAAAACCATTATCGACGCGGAGGGTAAAGAGAAATCCGTAAAAGACGTAGAAGCCACCAGCCAGGCGGTACAGGCGCAGGAAGCCTTAAACGACCTGTTCATTGACTTTGTGCGCGACCACCACAGCGCAGCCATCGAGCCGGTTTACAATGAATTGTACAACAGCTACGTACACAAAACCTACCGGGAACCAGCCCTACGGCAATACCCCGGCGCATCGCCTGACGTTCAATTACGCTTACACCAGTTCCGGGGCGTGGAGCGCATCAAAGAGCAGGACACTTTGTTAGCCCACGCCGTGGGCAGTGGTAAAACCTTTACCATGATAACGGCGGCAATGGAGTTGAAGCGGTTAGGATTGGCCCACAAACCGATGATTGTAGTACAAAACTCGACACTCAACGACTTTGCCAGCGCATGGCGCAGGTTGTACCCCGCAGCCCTGATTTACGTACCGCAGCCCGCCGACCTTGAAGCCAGCAACCGCAAACGGTTTTTGCAACGTATCGCGACCAACAACTTTGACGGGGTGCTGATACCGCAGAGTTTCCTAAAACTTATTCCCGACGACCCCGCCAGCGAGGAAGAATTTATTCAGGAAGAAATAGAGCGCATAGCCTACACCCTTGCCGTAGCCGAGCGGCAGGGCCGCCAGAAACCCATGTCGGTAAAGCGGCTGAACGAATTAAAGTTACGATTGGTAAACCGGCGAATCCGGCAGGCCGGCCGCAAAAAAGACGAAATGCTGACGTTTGACCAGTTGGGTATTGATGCTCTGTTTTTGGACGAGGCCCACCGCTACAAACGGTTAGGCTTTTTCACCGCCCGGCAGAATGTTAAAGGCATTGATTCGGCGGGTAGTGAGGACGCGCCAAGTGCGTTGTTCAAGTGCCGCACGGTGCAGGCACGGCGGGGCCGGGTAGTCCTGGCAACCGGTACGCCCATCAGTAACACAATGGCCGAAGCATGGACGACTTTACGCTTTATTGCCCCCGACCGGCTAAACCGCGCTATGCTGTCCACGTTTGACCAGTTCGCCGGAGCGTTCGGCAGCGTAATTCAGTCGTTTGAACTGACCGCAACGGGCAACTTTAAAGCGGTGGAGCGGTTCGCCAAGTTCGTAAACGTGCAGCAGCTTTCGGAACTCTACCGCGCTCATGTTGACGTGGTGCTGAATGAAGACGTTATCGAGTTTCAACGGGATGCTACGTTGCCGACGCTTAAAAACGGGCAACACACGCGGATTATCTTACCGCAGACCCAGGGCGTAACCGACGAACTGAACAGCATTAAAGCAACCCTGCGCTGGTTTGAAAACCTGACCGGAGCCGAAAAGCGCGACAACTCGCACGTACCCTTAGTCTGCTTTGGGCAGGCCCGCAAAGCTACCATTGATTTACGACTACTCGACGCGGCTAACCCGGACGAGGACGGGTCTAAGTGTAACCGGGTGGTAACAGAAATCTTGCGTCTTTACTACCAGTCGGCCACGTATCGCGGTACGCAATTGGTCTTTGCCGATACTTACCAAAGTCCCTCCCTACGCGGTTGGTTAGACGAGGAGGGAACAGAGCGTAAAGGCCCGCGTTTCAACCTGTTTGAGGACATACGGGCCAAACTCATCACGGAAGGCGTACCGGCTGATGAAATCGCCATCGTACCCGCCGAAGCTGATAAGCGCGAACCCCTGTTTGCCAAAGTCAGAACGGGAGAGGTTCGGGTATTGCTCGGCACGTCGGAGCGGGCGGGCGTGGGTGTAAACGTACAGGAACGCTTAGTAGCGGTTCACCACATGGACGCCCCCAACCGACCAACAGATTTTGAGCAGCGTAATGGGCGGCTTATCCGGCAGGGCAACTTACACGCAGTTTGGGGCATCCCGGTTGAAGTGCTGACCTACGGCGTAGAAAAAACACTCGACGCGACCGCCTACGGACGGTTGGCGATTAAGCAAAAGTTTATCAATCAGGTTTTAAAGGGCCACATTGCCGACGACCAAATGGCCGACATCAGCGCAGACGATGATTTTGCCGCCATGTCGTTCGACCAGATGATGGCTACGTTATCCGGCTCCCAATACGCTCTATTGTACACGACCCGCCAGCTTGAATTATCGCGAGTGCAGCAAGCCCGTAAAAACTGGCAGCGCGGGTTAATGGATGCCCAATGGCAGGTAGAAAACGCCCAACGGTTCATCCAGAAACACCGCCCAATGTTGGCCGGATTGGAAGAGGAAGCCGCCCACTTACAGCAGCACTTTAACACACCATACGCCGTGATGAGCGTAACCGTGAACGGCACGACCTACGGCGAAAAGTGGGGCGAAGCCGTACAGCACCTGATAGAGCAGGTTAAAGGACTGGCAAAACGCCGGGTTAATGAACCCAGAACATTAATCGTTAACGGGCTTGCATTAACCCTGACCGGGGAGCGGTCGCAGGAACTAATAGGCGGAATGCCGCCCAGCGAGTTTTTACCCGGTCAGGCCGTTGTACGGTACGAGTGGGGGCAAAGCCTTTCGGGTGTAGTCGGTTCATCGAACGGGCTGTTTTCCTCGCTGAAAGCCGCCGTAGCCCGTGCCTACGAAGCCCCTGCCCAACTTTTGCGCGAACTGGAACGCGCCCGGCTCATCGAGCAGGAGTTTAGCCGTAAACTATCGCAACCCTTCCGACAGGAAGCCGACCTACACCGCTTAGAAACGGAGGTCGCCGACCTCAAACGCCGGATGGAAATCGAAGGCGAACCAGAGCCAGCCGCCGAGGTTGCTGTTTAGTTCACTCACCGCGCCGATTTCTCCGGGAGTCGGCGCGGTGAGAAAGAAATCAAAGGGGTACGTCGGGAGAACGCCCTGCGGGCCACCTCCCGACGAACGCGCCGGGCAGCATCTTCCGGTGCGCGCCCTCACCGCTTCGCGGTCGGTTGCTCCCCGCAAGACCCTGCCCTGATGGCGCGATAATCAAAGGGGTAGGAGTAAGTAGTTGACTATTCAGATAACTGAATAGTCAACTATTAAATCAAGGGGTAGGGTTGGAAACGCCCTTCGGGCCATTCCAACCCTGGCGCGTCGGTCAGCACCTTTGGGGTACTCCCTCACCACTCCGTGGCCGGTCGCACCCCAAAGGCCCTGCCCTCCTGCCGCGCGAATCAAAGGGGAAATGGAAAGGCAATAAAAAAATCATACGGGCATTAAAAGCCCCCTCATCCGTAGGTGGGTAGGCTGCGGTCAAAATCGTCGACTTCTTCTTCCGTTAGCAGATTGAGCAGCACGGCCTGCACGTCGGCGGGTTTTTCGGCGATGGCTTCCCGGAACAAGCTGGCATAGGAACGGCCGGTTTCGCGCTGTAGCTCCAGCGTCGTGGCCCGCGCTTGCTCGAATTCCTCGCAAAGTGAATCATCGCTGAGTAGGCGATTCAAAAGCTGCCGGTCAAGGGAAAGTCGAAAGCCAGTGGAAGGGCTACCTTCTTGCGCATCGGTGGCGGGTGCCTGTTCTGATTGATCATCAGGTTGAGATGGGGGAGGGGCCGGGGCAAAGGTGGGGTCGTCTAATTCCGGCTCCTGATCGGTTGGGGTTTCGGGCACTGCCGTGGGTGGTTGCTCAATAGGTACGTTGGGTGTTGGTTTACCACCCCGATTAAACACAATCAGCTCGCTACGGTGGTATGAAGCCATCGGCACAGCCACATCGACGGGAGTCTTACCGGCTGTAGCCTGAAAGAAGGACATAAGGGTGGGCGTTGGGCGGGTTGCTTTTTTGGTCTTACCCCGACCCGTGAACCAAAGAACCAACCCCGCCCAGATGAGTAGAGCTACTGTCGCCAACACGATGAAGGTGCTGGTAGAGATAACGAGGAACATAAATTATGGGTTTGTCGCCCCTCCGTCTCTCTTGACGAATTGGGCAAGGGTGTTGAGAAAAGTTTCGTCTGATTGTTGCGCCACCGCCTGATCGTGCAGGAAGCAGAAGTAGGCGGTCATAGTTAGTTTGACCCGGTGCTTCAACATGAGATAGCCAGCTATCTGAATATATTCCTCGCGCATGGCATCATCCAGATAGACAATCTTGACTCCGGTTTGGGGAGACGGCTCCCGTTTCTTCGGCGAAGTCGGTGGCCGGACGGTTTGCTTACGCGGGGTTGAATCCGACTTAAATTTATTGCCTTTCGATACTTCTGTAGTTGGCTGGTCAGGCGAAGGAGTGACCTCGGCCAGGGTAGGGGAGGACGTTGGTGAAGAAGTATCTGGTTCAGCAGGCTTTGCGGGCTCTGCTTCCTGATGCACGAAATCCCGGTAGCGGTTTGCTTTCTGCCGTAGGCTATCGACTGCACCACCCAGAGCCGGGGCTTGCGGGTGGTGGCGGCCTAATGGCGTTGCAGAGTCTTCTTCGCTTTTGGCCGGAGTAGGCCGACGGTATTTGTCGAGATCCATTAGCGATTAGCGATTGCTGAAACAGGCAGTAGCGAATTGATTTCCTGAATGAGGCCAACGATGTCCTGTAAGTACTGAGCCTCCCGCCATTCGGCTGGTTTTGTATCTTCCTTTCGCCGGACATACCGCCCTGCCGGCATGAGCACGGGCGACGCTATGGTCGTCAGCATCTTTGCTCTGTCGAAGCCGGCATCGGCATCGTTAAGCCGCGTTCGGAGGAAAGAAACCGGCATCACCTCGTTTCGGAACACCCCGGACAGATAGGCTTCCAATGCATCGGCCCGTCGATTGAAAGTGAACTTGTACTTGTTCCAAAAACACCGGATAGTTAGGTAGTCAGGTAGCTGCCTATTCATTACATAATCCAGAATAGCCCCGACGTACTGAATGGAAGCCGTTACGTCAACCTGCTGCGTCGTGAACGGCACCAATAGTATATCGGTCTCGGCAAGGGCGCGAAGAATCCCGGCGTTGAACTGCCCGCCCATATCCAGGAAGATGTAGTCGAAGTCTGCACGTACCCGGTTCATATCCAATTCCTGGAGTGCCGAGAAGGGTAGGGCATGAATGGCATAGTGCTCCGCTACCCCGTGCTGTCGGTTGTTGCGGTACCGTTCAAAAGCCGCCTGATCATTGGCACTGGAGTAAGGTTGCGCCATCTGCATTAGCTCGGTTGTAGAAAGAGCATGATAGGTTTGGGCCAATGTAGATTGGGTGGCCAACTCTTCCTCCCGCAAATCAGAGATGGAGTGCTGGGGTGGGTCGCAGTCGAACACGATGATACGCTGCTTGTCGACATACGCTAAATACGAAGCTATGATGGCCGTGAGCGTGGACTTGCCCATGCCTCCTTTGGACGTGTGAATGGCTATAATCTTCCCGGTCATTCTATTTAAATTGTGTAAAAAATTACACAAAATAAAATAATAAATTACATATTTGCAACTCATACAACTGAAACAACTTGGTTGGTTTGAATGGGTAAGTTGCAAGGGGTGTACAAGACAACCTGGTTGGTAAAAGCAACGCCTGCACCCAAGCCAGCCGAATTGCAAGCGTTGCAAAAGATGTACGGGGCAACCGAGTTGACCGATGCAACCAAACTTGAGGTGTGTAGCAAGCTATGTTTTTGTATATACAGGAGTCTTGAATGGCAGGCAAGCAGAAGGAAGGCGGGGTAGGGGTCAGGCCGGAGAAATCATCCGAGACGAAATCAACGGGCGTATTCGTGCGGCTCTCACCGCAGGAGCGAAAAGCCCTTAAAACGCTCAGTCAGCAATCGGGTATCAGTGTGTCGCAGCTATTGCGAACAGGAGCATTGGGGCAGTTAGATCAACTGCCCCGGCTTCGCCAACTGCCGCCCGAAGTCACGGCTCAATTGGGAAAACTGGACAGGCTCACAACGGCACTTTGGTATATCAGTCAGCGAGCCGCAGAAGATTCGGTCTATGCTCAGGACATCCGGGCTGTCGTGTACGAAGTGGGCGAGATTGCGGGGCAGGTGAGGCAGTACTGCCAGTCGAACATGGCCCGGTACACCACCGTTGCCCAACTTGATAAGCTCATAGCAGAAGGGCAGCAGCTAACCCTGTCCGAAGTGCTTGAGCAGTTGCAAAAAATCAGCGATAGCTTTAACCCGCATCCCAAAAAATGATAGGGAAAGTAGCCCGGTTTGGCTCCAGCTTTTTGGGCGCCATGCAGTACTGTTATTACGAAACCCGCGCCAATCACAGCCTCGACCGTACCCGAATCCGGGGTGAGTTGCTCTTTGTGCAACACGTCGGCGTAACTATTGTCAGCGACGAGAAGTTACGAACCGAGAACAAGCAGCGGCTGAACCTGGAACAAATGGCTACGGCCATGCAGTCGGTGGCCAGCCTGAACGACCGGGTACGTAAACCGGTATGGCACCAAAGTTTTTCGTTTCCGCCCGGTGAGTGCCCCTCAGCCGACATCATGGTGAAAATCTGCGAGTCGTTCGCCCGCACATTTGGGATGGAGAATAACCCAATGGTAGCCTTCCGGCATCGGGATCGGGAACACGAACACTTTCATATCATCGCCAGCCGGGTAGACGGAACCGGTAGGAACACCGCCCAAACCAGCTTTAACTTTCGGGAGGTCGGGCGGTTCTGCCGGGCGATAGAGGAGCGGCACGGCCTAACGCCCGGCGCACCAATGGCGATAGAAGGCCATAAAGCACAAACGCTCAAAACACCAATTGGGCAGGTGCAGCCTGGAGTAGCTAAACCAGCGCAGTCCGACGAACCCGTGCAGGCTTCAAGAAGCTATAAACGTCAGGGTCTATGAATGCATTTTTAAGCAATAGTTGTATATTTGACTATTCAACTATTTAGGTAGCTTATGGGAGCCGAACACAAACAATCAGGTAGCAAAATTCTCGATGGACGAGGAAACGACGATGTTCAATTCGTCTTTGTGCAGCAGGAGTCGGTATCGGTGTATGAGGTCAAGGACAGTATGGGCGAAGTCGTCAGCATCGTCATTGCTGAGGGCATCGATAACCCGGAGCGGTTCCAGGCCCGGCCTGTGGCTGAGCAGGACGCGATGAAGATGCTGGCTCTGGATGAATATTATGGTGGTGCAGATTGGGAGGGGTGAATGATAGTTGACAGATCTGAAAGAAGAAGTCACCATCTGCATCTCAACACGGGATTGTATGTACCAAGCCTATTTTATACTTTCGACAATTAACTATAGATTTAAGGTATGGTTGTAGAGCCACCTGTTGTTGAGATTCATTTACCTGATCATCAAATTTTACAGGGAAATGCAAAGAATTTAGATGTTTTGTCTTTGCAATTTCCTGTTCAGGGTTTTGATGTAATTCTAACGTCCCCGCCGTACTGGAAACGTCGAGATTACGAACACGATGAACAACTCGGTCAGGAAGATACACCTGATGAGTATATAGAGGTGTTATCTGATACAGTAGCACTCTGGGCACGCTGGTTGGCTCCTCATGCTTCAGTATTTATTAACTTGGCGGATACGCATCATAACGGGTTTCTGGTCGGTACTCCGATTCTTTTCGAGTTGGCGATGAGGGAGAAGGGGTGGAGGGTTGCCCATCGGATAATTTGGAGTAAACCTAGCAGTGTGCCGACAGCCTCACCGCGCCGACTAGCCAGTCGTCACGAAACTGTTCTTCAACTGGTTCCACCCAGAAAGAAGGCAACAGAGACGTATTACTTTGACCGGTTTGCTCTAAACGACCGTATACCGGAGGCCGAAATTGGCGATGTCTGGCACGTAGCACCGAGCCGGGGTCAAAGTGGACACGTAGCTCCTTTTCCTAAAGAATTAGCCCGGCGAATTCTGTTATTGGCTTGTCCTGAGCGGGTCTGTGAACAGTGTGGCAAACCTCATCAGCGGCAAGTGGAACCGTCGCCAGCTCTTAACCCGAACCGCAAACAAGCCCGGCGAGCCATCGAACTTTTTCAAGAACATAACTTAACCGAAGACCACTTAGCTGCTATTCGTGCCGTTGGTATTTCCGATGTCGGAATGGGTAAAAAACTGCAAAATGGATCAGGCAAAAATTCGCCCCGAGTCCAGCAATTGGCCGACGAAGCCAAGCAGGCTTTAGGTGGGTACTTCCGTGAATTTACGTTCGCACTGAAGCAGCACGTTGGTTGGGAAAGCTGTGGTTGTAGCGAAACCACACGACCCGGATGGCTGCTAGACCCCTTCGCCGGTTCCAATACGTCGTTGCTGGCAGCAAGAGAGTTAGGCTTCAGAGCCGTTGGTGTCGATTTAACCCCTCATCCACTTTAATACGTCCATGCCTGTTTTTCAGAAGAAGGTTCTTTCGGCATTTATCCGAAATGGCTGTAAACGACGGCTTCGTCTCAGCATGTACCCAACCGACGATGCACGTAAAGAGAATGGAATGCCCGAAACGCAGAAAGCGCGTGCAGGAGTTGGAATAGCCGGTCAGTTGGGCTACAATTGGCAAGAGGAAAAAGTCGATGAATTAGTCGATGTGTTTGGAGCCGACAGTGTTATACAAGTAAAAGGTGGCCCGAAGAATCGGGCGCAACCTCAGGATTTGAGACCAATTATAGACGCTGGTTTAAGGCCGCACCAATTCATCGTTGAAGCGAAATACACCGCAGACACAGTCGCGTTCCGGCAAGGTATGGGGGTGGTGGCGTTGGTCGATGAACGAGGCAATCCACTAGATTTCAGCTTCAACCATGCTGATCTAATACAGGTCTTGCCTCCTCGTTCAGAGGCTGACCTTGATGAGAAAGCAGTATATGGGTGGGCCCTAGCTCCAGACGGCTCGCTTACTCAATTAGCAGATACTGACAATCGCTTACGACTCCGGGTTATCGACATTAAACTGGCTTCGGAACCCGGCGCACATTACTTCGCCGAAGTGGTTTACTATGCCCTGACGTTAGCGGGATGGTTACAGGAGCAGAACCTGACAGACCGGCTTGTTGTGGTAGCTGCTTCTGCCGTTTGGCCAGGTAGCTACGACGCTTCGGCGGTCATGCAGGCCCGGTATAAACTGACACAGCAAGGCATCCCAGTTTCATTGGCAAATCTGGCCAAGGCCGTGGAAGACGACATTGAGTTGGCCCCGTTCGATACGTTCGTGGCCCGTTTACGACGTTTTTTTACCGACGTACTTCCTGAAGTATTAGCTACGCCCTGGCAGCAACTGCCTTGGCACGTTGATTATGGATGTAGCGGCTGCGAATTTATGGGATACCCCTGGCCGTTGGAAGATGGGAGTATCAGCTATAATTATCTATGGTGCTGGCCTGAAGCGCGTCGTACCGGTCATACATCACAGGTTATCAACTTGACGCAGGGAAACAGAAAACAGTTAGGTACCCCTACTGTAGTTGAGTTGGCGCAGTTTCAACCCGACCACGAGTTTTTTCGGCGGACACCCTCCTTACGGGCTCAGCGGGAACGCTTTCCCGGACGAGCAGCGGCTTTGCTGCACGACACGGTTTCAGTATTGCCCAACTCTGGCTCTGATGCGCTCATGCCGAGATGGCCCGACTTGCACGTCTATGTATTTCTCGATTATGACTTAGCCAGTGCTATAACTGTTACGTTTGGTTTGCGTGCTTTCTGGCTCGAACCCTATAGCGTTTTAAACGCGGACGATAGACACAAAATACGTTGGAACGAGCGGGAGAAAGACGGATATACAGAGGTTTTCGTTGTCGATACGCGCGATTTGAACCGTGAACGCACCGAGTTTCTAAATTTTCTACGAGCCTTACGAGGTATACTTGAGGAAGTCCGCCGTTCCGATACGGATGACATCGCAGCAGGTCGCCGGAATGACCCCACCGATCCTGACCGCATACCGAAGCGTTCAACATATCAGATTTTTCTATGGGACGACGCACAACGTCGGCAATTACAACGAGTTGCCGGGCGGCACTTGGCCGCTATTTTGGCCGACCAAACTATTCGTGAATTAGCTTGGCTATTTCCTCCTCCTGAACTGTTAGTTAACCACGACGAAGCATCCGTGCGAAGTCCATTTACGCTTGTTGGACAGGTTGTACACAATACTATCGCTGTTAATTTGCCGCATCACTACACCTTAGCCGGGGTAGCTCAACAGTATCATACGCCAGAATTTACTCCGCCCGAAATCTTTACACTCTATCAAGACCCATTGAGCGATTTAATTCCGGCTGAGCGAATTCATGAATTGTGGACTCGCCGGGGACAGTGGAAACGAGTGATGGCGAATATTGAACAGGCGACCAAGAACAAACTCCTTGCGCTGGGCGTAGTTGTCACGCGGTTAGAACGAGACCTGAGAGATGACTTGCTGCCTGCTCGTTTGGCTGCTCCTGAGCTGACCAATCGGGCACCTCGCGGTTTAACAAATCTGCCCCCATTCAGCACGTTGCTTTATGAGTTTACGCGGCTAAACGCGGCCTTGCAGGATTTGGAATCTTACGCCATACGCGCCATGCCTGCTCATGAGCGGGAAGCTAAGTTTAAATCGGCGTACCTGCCCGTTCGGTTAGAAGGTAAAGAACGTACCGATGCGTTGAGCCAACTAAGCGAAACGGCTGGTAAGAATTTGCAGACGAGTACGGGGCTTTGGGTGTACCGACTGGGCGATGACTCACGAGATATTAACGTTCGTCCGGGCGATATTGGCTTTGCATTATCTCCGCGTAGCCGTCCTGATTTTCTGGTTCAGTTTCCAAAGCGTTTGTGCGAACCCGATTATAAAGTTGAAGGAACAGGAGAACTTAACACTATTGCAGATGCAGGCTTAACAAGTGTAACAGTTGAAGCAATTGATCGACAACACAAGCTAATTGCCTTAAGATTAGATGGCCATGCATACTTAACTCGCGTTGATGACCCCGCGCGAGGTAATCAGCGTGTCAGATACACTATAGAAGAGGCTGGTTTGATTGATCTCTCTTCAGATGTGATGCTAGATCCGGTCGAGAAAGATCATTTAACTAAAAAAGTTAAGTTTACACTTACCGGCATAGGCTACCCGAAATTAGCGGAGGCACAGGACAATGCTACAATTCGTGTCGCTTTGGGATTGCCCCCCGTCGCCCCAAAGGCTACTAACGATTATGATCCGCTTACGCCCGCAGCCCGCTTTCTATGGGATGGGTCATCTTTAGCTTCTACTGCTATTGTCCGTGATGTTGCCGCCGTGAGGCCAGCCGTGGAACGTGTGCTTGAGACAAAAGGTCGAAATTTAAATGATTGGCAGTGGACCGCCTGGCGGACCTCACTCACGACGCAGTTAAGTTTAATTTGGGGTCCTCCTGGCACGGGTAAAAGTCAGACATTACGCGCCATCATTGTTGCAGCCTTACTCGATGCTCATTCGCGAAATATCCCTTTGAGGATTCTGATCTCGGCGAATGGCTACTCAGCCATTGACAACGTGTTGCTTGACTTGCCGGATTTGCTAAACGCGGTACTGCCCAACGTACCTGTGCATATGGTCCGACTGCAGGGTGGCACTAAGGAAACGCCCGCAAATCTACCTGCTGAAATACAGCCATTGGTTCCGTTGCAATTACAAGCCCCGCCAGAAGTACAGCAACTTCAGGACGAATTGACTACACCGACAGGACTAACTGTCGTCGCCGGAATCCCACACCAAATTCATAATCTGGGAGTGAGCACAAAGTACAAATCGGCTCCCACCCGAAACAAACAGGATGCTCGTCCAATGATGACGCAACGGCAGTGGTTTGACTTGGTCATCATTGACGAAGCTTCGCAGATGGATGTGGCATCAGCGACGTTGGTTCTGTCGAAGGCAACGGACGAGGGAGCCTACATTTTAGCAGGGGATGATTTACAACTGCCTCCCATCCACCAGGCTGAAGCCCCGACGCACCTGGAGCGCTACGTCGGTTCTATTTTTGAATACACACGGCATGTACAGGGAGTAGAACCATTGCCGCTGAACTGGAACTACCGCTCAAACGCTACGCTTGTTGAGTTCATCCGCACGGCAGGGTACGATTCTCGCCTACGCGCATTCAGCCCCGATCTGCGTCTTAACTTACCTGCCCTACCTGATATTCAGCCTGTAAATTGGCCCGGTGAGTTGGTGTGGACATCCGGTTGGGGGCAACTGCTCGACCCAGCTTACCCCACGACAGCTTTTGTGTACGACGATGATGCTTCGGGACAGGTAAACGACTTTGAAGCCGATACAATTGCGGCTATGGTATTTTTACTGCGGGGACGTTTAAGAAGTCAACTTCTCCACGAGCTTCTTCCTGATAACAGCGAGAAACCTGTTACAGATGAAGTGTACGAATCTGGCACCGAATTTTGGGATAAAGCAATTGGCATCGTAACACCTCACCGGGCACAAATGAGCCGAATTGTTACTCGTTTGCAAGAGCTTTTCCCCAATGATAAGCCGGAGAAAATCCGGGGAGCCGTCGATACTGTAGAGAGGTTTCAAGGCCAACAGCGCGACGTAATTTTTGCTTCATTTGGGATTGGTGACCCTGATTTAATTCGCTCAGAAGACGAGTTTCTGTACAATCTCCGACGCTTTAATGTGTTGGCTTCGCGAGCGAGAGCCAAGCTAATTTTGCTGGCTACTCAACCTTTAATTGACCATTTATCGGACGATGCTAAGGTACTTGAGGAATCCAGGCTACTCAAACGGTTTGTCGAGTCGTTCTGCGCTCCATTCGGCCAATTTGAGCTTCCGTATGGGATACAAAACACTGATGAGAGAAAGACAGGATACCTGTATCGCAGATAAACCATGAAGCCTCGCGGTTGACTACCCGCGAGGCTTACACTACAAGTGTAGTAAAGTATTCACCGCCCATGCAACCGCCAGCCCACGCTAACCAACGTGTAGAACGACTGCATACCTGATTTGGGTAACCACCGTTGGCGGATGCTCAGAATCACCGGGGCAAACTCCGTTTCGACACCTGCTTCGGCCCCCACTATAAACCTGCCGCCCGATGGCATCGTCGCGCAAATCGAATCGGACATCATTGGGCTTGATGAAGCAGGTACTGTTTCATAGGTAGCGATTGGCTGAAAAGAGCCGCGCACGAATCGGGTACGGTAGGCATTACGCCATAGGTTAAATTCGTATCCCCAGCCAATGCTGACTTGCCGAAGCTGACCCGCCGAGGTCATGTCTGTTCCAATGATTGGCTTCTGCATATAGCTGGCTGTCGCCTTCCAGGCGTTGTACTGCCGGTTGTAGCAGCCCGTCGAGATAAGGCCCTGTATGCCCAATTGATGATGGGCCGAGAACCCATCAACCACGCCCCCCTGTATCTCCACAAAACGTTGCCCTTTGAGGTGCGTCTGGGCGTGAGTTTCAGCCGAGAGCACGCAGGTGAACAGCAGTAAAAAAATAGGTTTGGTCATGGCTTAGAAAGGTTTGGCTAAGAGGAGTACGTCGGCTTCGACCTGAAAGCGGAGGTGGCGACCACCCTGCTTTTCATACAGTTCAACCTCCATCACTTTGTCTTCGGTGAGCGTCGTCATGGGCAGGGCGTACACCACTTGCTGCTCCGTTTTGGCCCGGAGTAGTTTCGGTTCCACCGGGTAGCGGCCGTAGGGCTTTAGCTCGACTTCCTGAGCCGCCATGCGCTTGAGCTTCTCTTTGTCGCGGACGTAGAACTTCACAAAATCAACTTCATAATCAAGCTGACTGTCGTTGCGGAGGTTGAATTGCAGATACATCACTTTGTCGGCAACGTAGATGCCCGTCAGCAGGTTGGTAAGCCGCATCGACGAGGCCCCGATGTTACGCATGAACGGCTTGCGCTCCAGCACCCGCTCACAATAGTTCTGTAAGTCAGCTTCCGCCACCGGCACCCCATCCGTTGCTGATACGGACTGTACGAACGTAATGGCCGCAGCTCGGTTGATGCCCAGCGACCGGCTGGTGTAATCGTCGGCCATGACGTTGTTGGCCATGTTAATATTCAAAATCTCCGGTTCTTCCTGGTAGCGGATCAGAAAGGAGAAAAATCCACCGTCTTCGGTAATCACAGTCATGTTGGTTTCCTTGCCTGAATCGGCCTGACAAAACACCGTCGCTTTCGGGTTGGCCTTCACGCGCAGGACATTCGTGACGGTCTCAGGAATTTGCGCCAGGACGTAGTCGGTGCCGGCGTCGAACTCTTTAATCTTCGCTGGAAAGATGATGTGCGTCGTCTTCCGGTCGGAAATACCCAGCGGGTACGACCCTTTTACAGCCGCCCGGTCGATGGGTAACAGATACGGTTTTTCCCGAACGCGCTCGACCAACTCGGGATTGGCCACCCGAACCGGGGTAGCAGCTTTGGGTGCTGGGGTGGTGGGCGATTGCTCAACCATAGCACCCTCAGTGCGCGTTGGCCGAACGGCCTTTGTCCCCGTGGGGGCAAGCAGGGCCAGCGTACCCGGAGCTTTCGGCGTAATTCCCAATAGCGGAAGGGTTTTGCCCGCAATCGGTTTGACCGATGCCTGAAAGCGAGTACCCCGCCCGGCTTGCTTAGTGGTTTGGCTTAGGGCCAGAAGGGGCGTAAAGGCAATAAAAAAGAGTAAGAAAGGACGTTTCATGAATAGGTTGTCTTGAATCGTTAGTTGGAATAACCGGCAGCGGCTTGCTCGGCGCGGAGGAAAATGCGGTAATTGGGTTTGACCGTTACCTTAACGGCCGTCAGTTTGGACTGCACCAGGGAGCGGATGCCCTGAAACGCGGTGTTGGTCACCTGCATGGCTAACTGGCTACCCACCTGCTGCCCGAATGAGCCTTGCGGTACGAAGTAGTAGGGCGACGAGACAGCCTGACCCGCCGAGGTTCCCAGACCCTGCGCCACCCGGTTTTTATCGGCCAGCTTGGGTACAGAAAGGCCCGCACGGCCATCTAAGTCGTAGGCTGTCAGCCGAATGGGGTAGATGTCATTGCCCAGTCGTACACTCGTTACAGCGATGTTGACGCGGTCGGCACTGATGCTGCACGTACCTGCCAACAGCGTGTGCGCCGGAAGTTTGACCCACGAGCCGTTCAAGCGAAGGCTGGTTTCTTCCGTCAGGCGAAGGTTCAACGTACTGCCGTTCTGCACCGTCACAGCGTCGCCATCGCCGTGTACAACGGCGGGAATGGACGTACCCGTTGCCGAAGGGTTCGCTACTGGCTTAGCTGCCGATGTCGATAGTCCATAAAAGCCCGTGTTACTTAAATCTATTGCCTTTCGATCTGGTGAGCCGTTTGGTCGGGCCGACATGACAGATTCCGTGGGTACGTCTTCCATACCAGCCGTGCCTTCCTCAGCTGCGATTTCTCGCTTGAACAAGGTACGGTAGGAGGGAGGCAACTCGCCCCCGTATTTCGCTTTCAATTCCCGGTACTCGGTCATATGCAGTGGCTCGGTTGTGGCGGGTAAGCCATTACCAGTAGCCCCGGTATTCATTCGCCCATTGGCCCGGTCAATCTGCCGTAGTAGCACATCGGCGGTTTGTTGGTCGAGGTCGCGCTGTCGTTTGGCAATACGCTCTTCGGCCAGTTGTTCACGACCTTTCGCCGAACGGTGCATGGTCCGGTAAATGGCATCCCGCTCGGCTTGCTGATGGTCGAATTGGCGTTTCAACTGGTGTTGTTTGGCCGATTTACGCTCCGTAGCCGTCAGGTACGGCTCCGTGGTCTGACCGGCCTGTTTACGAATAGCGTTCAGATCGGTGTCGGTCAGCGTCTCATTGGTGGCCCGTGCCATCGACGGGTCTTTGCCCGTTAGCAGTTGGGTACCCGAAGCGGCCTGCCGGTCAATGGCCGATGATTGGGTCGGATTGAGCGTACCCGCGTCGAAGCCGTACTTATCGTACTTCTCTTTGGCATCGAGGTTGTGAGGCCGGGCTTCAGGAGGAGCTAACGCCGAGGCTCCGCCATCAGGCGTTTGGGCGTTTGGGTTGGCTGTGTCGGAGGAGATAAACCCGCCCAGAAAACCAAAAATAGCTACGCCGAGCAGGAAGGCAAACCCGCCGAAAAGCAGCAGAATCTGCTTACGGCCCACCTTGCCTTTCTGAACCGTCTCGCTTCCGGGAGCGGGGGTTTCCTCAATCGGTGTATCAAAAAAAGGGTTGTTTTGCGGTTGTTCAGTTGAATTCATCGCGTCAGTAAGGCAATAAAATAGAGTAGAAAAAAGGTGCCCAGAATCACGAGCAGGGTATTTCTGGCCCCAAACCCGATGCGGTGCTGTCCCTGATTCAGCGTATTGGCGAAACGATGCTCCAGCCGGGTCATATAACCCGCTACCAGCTTACCGAACCGGAAGGCGGGATGATCCTGGGTACGTTCGCCCGGCTCCGGCTGGGGAGGGCGATTTATAAATCCAAACAGGCCCATCTTATTTGCTGTATTCCTGCGTGACGCGCGACGACAGAATGTGAAAGTCGCGCATGAGCAGCCCGTTGGGTGAGTTGTCGCTCCGGTTCACGTCAACCAGGTTAGTTTGCGTAACTAAGCTCCGATGCACAATTGCCGTAGCCCGTTCCTGCACCAGCCGGGCGTAGGTGATGGCCCGGTAGGGGTAATGGCGCAGGTCGGCCACCACCGAGTCGATTTGCACCCGCTGCGTTACGTTACCCTGCACCATATCGCGGTAGAAATTCTGCTCGGCGAGGTTGTTATACAGTCGCTTGGCCGATTCGTCGCACAGAAACATGGCCCGACGGATGTTGTCATCAATGGATTTCGGGTCCGGTGAAACGGTGAAGAACAGTTCGTGGAAACGCCCGACGTGATGCCGCAGCTCTGCCGGGCGGTTGTCGGTCACGCTGCCACACGTCACCTGAATGGCTTCGCCCCGGTTGACGAGGTAAATCCGTTTGCTGAACTCGTTGCTGTATTTAAACGCCAGACCCACGGCGGTGAGGGCCACAACCAGGCTAAACCCGAAAGCCGCGATCAGCAGCCAACGCCCCCGCTGAAAATCCTTTTCCAATTGCAGTAGCTCTTTCATCGGTAAGGTTGATAAGGTTTTAATTTGGTGATGAGGGGGATACTACGTTCGTCGTAGATGGAAACAGCGGCCCCTTTGTGGTGGAATACATAGGTGTACTGCGTCGCCTGCCGGTAGCGGCCAAAGCTCCAGACGATGCTCCAGGTAACGACAACGGCCAGCGTGAGCAGACTGCCCACACAAAGCCACATGGTGTGTTTGTGCTTGACTAACAGGTTGTTTTGATGGTAATTCATTGGGTTTCGTTTTCCTAAAAGCAAGAAATCAGAGTAGCTGCAAGGCAATGAATCAAAGTTGATTTTTCTTGGTCGGGTACGTCTTGCGGTAGGCTCCAACGGTGGCCCCGTGAGCAGCCGCGACAGCCCCGGCCCCCGTCCCGATGACGGCCCCGGCCACGCCCCCCGCGAACCCTTTAACTCCCCGGCCAACAGCACTCCCGCCCGACGATGCTCCTGCCCGTGCGCCACGGGCCACCCCCCCGGCCACGTGCGCGGCCATCGTAAACGGAGAGCGGGCCACGCCAGCCGCCATATTGCCACCGAGCCGCGCAACGTTGGTGACACTGTTGCCGATGCTATGACCAACGCGGGTTGCAACCGAGTGGCCAGCCGCTTTGAGGGGCTTAGTTACCGGGGAGGCCACCGTACCCGCGCCTGACTTAGCCAGGCTCGTAGCACCTTGCACCATCGCGCCGACTCCGCCCACTGTCACCAGCATATTCGTCATGGACGGCACCTGACAGTAACCAATCAAGCACATCACCAGAATACCGATGAACGCCAGGCCCATGTACTCCGGCGTGTGTGCTTCGGCACCGCCCGCGTTGCCCAGCACGATGGTTTTAGGGTCGTAGTAGCTCAAGTATTTGAGCGTAACCTTGAAGGCGATGGAGGAGTAAATGGCCGCCACAGTAGGGAGTAGCGTGTAGTTGATGTACTTGCCGAACCACTCCGCAATGTTGTTGCTCATGCCGGGAAATACGGCCAGCGCGATGGCAATCGGCGCACCCATCCGTAACACCAGTCGGTAGGTGAACGAGATGAGGAACAGAATGCACTCGGCCAGTTGCATCAGGGCCAGCAGGATGTCCTGTGTGTAGGAGAGCAGCTCGTATTTAAACTTCTCGGAGTATTCCGCAAAGCTCAGTTTCAGACTCGACCCGAACGCGTCGGGATCGAACGAAGGGTCAACCTGCCGGAACAGTTCGGGATGTTCGCCGATCTCCTGCCACTTGGCATCCACGGTCTGTTGGAGGAGTTTGGTTTGCTCGGCAATCTTCTCGTAGAGGGTGCCGTTTTGCCGCTCCACGGCGGAGCGGATGCTTTCTCCCAATTTGTCGATGCCGTTGCAGATACGGGGTGAAAGGCCAATAAGCACCATCAGCATAAACGGGCGCAGGTACGGAAAGAAGTCAATCGGTTCCGACCGCATCACCTGCGGAACAAGTCGTGAGAAGATATAGACCAGTGCGCCAATGCCCGCTACTGCCCGAATCTTGGCTTCGATGAGGGCTGTGATGTCCATCGTCGAAGCCGTCATGTCGGCGTAAAGGCCCAGCAATGTTTTGTACGCGTCGAATAGCATAAGATGTAAGTGATTTGGTACGTGCGTAGCTTCTAAGTCAGTCGCTTATCCTCCGATGCTGTTCATCTTTTCCTGGCACTCGCGCTGAATGGCGGCCCGTTTGTCGGCGGCTATCTGTCGGCCGCGAATGCGTACCAGAATCCCGAACTCCTCATCGGAGATGATATGCCCGTCGTGGGGGTCAACGTATCCGTTTGGTTTGCCTTTCTTTTCGGGATCGAAATAGGGCGGGTACAGAAACTTCATCTCGGCGAATGCCTGCTGTTCTCCCTGCAAGTCAGCAATCTGAAGCCGGTCCTGGCACTCCTGCATCAGGGCTGTTTTCCGGTCGATCTCGGCCTGCTTCTGCCGTTGCTGCTGCGCGATGGTTTCTTCGTCAAGAGCCGATTTGCTGCGGTCGGTGTAATCGTCGTCATACCCTTTCTCGCCCAGCATGAACTGCACCTCCTGGTAGCTGCCCTGTTTGTTCAGGGTTGGCTCGGCCATCGCGTACAGACGGCTGGTCATCTGCCAGTCTTTTTGTGAACGTACCCGGCGCAGCGATAGCCCCCGCACCTTGTAATAGTAGTTGTTCACCAATCCCTGAAACTTCTTGGCACTCTCGTAGGCCCGGAAAATCCACTCAATCCGGCCCTGATCGTTCATCTCGAAGAGGTTCTGCGATGACCCCTGCCGCATATCTTTCAGAATATCATTGGCGTGGGTACCCATCGAACTCAGGTCGTCGGCAATTAGCGCGTACTCCGCCGGGTAAATATGCCCGTCTTTGCTGATGACGGTCGACATACTTTGCAGCGTCCGGGTGGTCTGCTGCACGGTCTGAATCAGTTGCTGACCCCGATGGTAGCTCTGCACGGCCCCTTTCACCTTCTTCAGCTTCTCGATAGCATCCACCATCGTTTTAAAAGACGGTTTCTGAATCAGCGACATCAGGTTCGATACCGCCGTATGGATGGGGTCGCTCACCACAAACTGAGCCTGAAGGGCGGGAGGGACCAGGCACAGGCAAAGCAGTAGCCCGGCCACCCGCATAAGTCGGTTGGTTTGCATCGGTTGGTTTGTTGTAAAAAATGTGTTGGTCTGTTCGGGGCTACGGCTTTGAGTAATGCGTGGCCCCGTTCACCGGCTTGGGTGCCCGTCCGTTGGGATGGAGCATCGGTACGCCCTGCGCATTGACGGGCAGGTAGCCCCCGGCCCGTTCGCCCCGCGCCCAGCCCTTTACAGCCGACTCTAAATCATTGCCGTAAGCCACTTTCGCCAGTTCGTTTATCTGTTCTACCTCCGACCGCTCGGTGGTGAACGTACCGTAGGCGGTGCGGCTGACTTCCAGCCCGTACACCTTACAATAGTCACCCAGCAGCAAGGCCAGATCGTTGTAGGGCGGGCGGTTCGGGTCTTTGCCTTTGTTGATGCTCAGAATGATATCCGCCTGTTTTTCCGACAACGACAACGTCTGCATGATTTCGGGAAACCGCTTTTCGTAGTTCTGGTGGTCCAGCAGAAACTTGATGGGCGAATTGTTGATAATGGCATCCTTGACAATCGGATTACCAACAAGATCATCCACCTCCTGCGTTACCACACCCAGCGACCCCAAATGCTTCCGTACCGTTTTCGAGCACCAGCGGAGGAAGTGCGCGAAGTTTTCCTTCGCCAACGCTTTCCACGCTTCTTCGATGATCAGCATCTTCAACACACCCTTGACACTGAATAGCTTACGCACGTAGGTGTTCATAATCATGATGGTGGTGATGGGAAACAAGACGGGGTGGTCTTTGATGTTATCCAACTCATATACCACAAAGGGCAGTTCCATCAGGTCGATGTTCCGACGTGAGTTGAGCAGGTAACCATACTGGTTGTCGGCGTGAAACGGGCGAAGCACGTACAGAAAATTGTTCAGATTGAACTCCCGCTCCGACCCCATGTTCCGGGCGAAAATGGCCGGGTACGTATCCCGCGTAAACTCATAGAAACTATCGAAGCAGGTGAACGGCTCGTCACCCGCTTCCCGCGCCCGGCGCATGGCTCCGTAATACTCGTGCACGATGTTAGCGATGGTCACTTCCTCGGCTTTTGTAGCGGGTTCACCGTCTTTCTTCCAGAGGGCCATCAACAGGTTAGCCAGCGCGTCCTTCGTCTCCTCGTCGGGGTCCAAATCCCGGCTGTAGAAGGGGTTGAACTCAATCGGATTGTCGGGTTCGTAGGTGACGTACCGGCCCCCCATGAGCGCACAGAGCCGTTTATAGGAGCCGCCTACATCGACTAAGCTGATGTGCATCCCGTGGCTGAGGAGGTAGAACACCATGTTGTTCATGGTAAACGACTTACCCGACCCCGACGGTCCGACGACCATGAAGTTGCGGTTGGCGATGATGCCCCGCTCCATCGGCCCAAAGAACGGGTCCACCATGCACGGGCGACCAAAGCGGTCGGTGAGCAGTAGCCCGTTCTTGCAAAAGAAATCATCCCGATAGTTGGTCTCCGTGTTCCAAAGCGCGGTGGCTTCTTCCAGAAAACAGGTCGCTAAGTTATCCGCCCCAATCTCGGCGATGTTGCCGGGGATACACGACCAGAACAGCGTCTCCGCATCGTGGCTGGCCAGTTTCGGCTTGAAACCCAGTTTCGAGATAGCCGCAGCCGTTTGTGAACGGTAGGTATCGGCCACATCGGGGTCGCGGTGAAACACCAGCACGTTGTAATGCGCCCGCACCACCCGCCGGTTCCGGTCTTTAACCTCATCCATAAACGCATCCTTCGAGCGAATACTCACCTCGTTTTCCTTCGACCAGGCCGCAAACGACGTATGCCGCTTTACTTCTTTCACCAATTGATTCGTCAGCGCGTGGCCGTCCTCAATCAGTAGTACCTGGTTGTAGATGTGATTGAAAGGCAGCAGCATCCCCAGTGCCGAACCGGTCGAAATGGGGAAGTGGCTGCTATCGGTCGAAAACTGCTCCAGCCGGGCGGAGTTGTACACCTCATTAGGGAAGTCGTCCAACTCCGACAGCGTGTAGGTGTAGGTACGTTGCCCGGCTACCGTCAGCCCGTCCGTCAGGTCGATGTCGTGCAGCGTCGGGTCGTCTAATGACAGCGAAAAGTAGCGTTGAAACAGCCCCGTTTGTTCACCATTGTCGAGGAGTTCGTTAGGCGTTAGCCGATGCAGTTTCATCTTGCCCGAATCCTGAACGATGGCCGCAAACTGATTCACTACGTCGCCAAATTCCGCCCACGTGCGGCTTTCCTGCATTTCCTTTGGCACCAGGTGTCGCTTGAGTAGCGACGACTGCCCGCTCGTGCGCTTTAGGGGAGGGGTCGCCGGGCGCGTCACGTATAGATAACAACGGTGGCGCAGGTACGGCCGGTCGCTGAAATGCCGCTCGTTTTCCCACACCATGTAGTTAGACGAGCGCAAAAACTCGCTCTCGAACGCAGGTGTATATACGTCTTCGATGAACAGGTCTTGTTTATGCACCATATAGCCCACAGGCAGCACCTTAGCCGCGCGAACAAGTACATCGTGCAACGCGTCGTATTCGGTATCGGATACCGCGAAGATTTCTGGTGCCTGCAACTCGAACGCCATCGTGATGTCGGCGTTTTTGGATACGATAAACCCCGTCGGCCCGTCGATGCAGAGAATCGGGAAGAGGTCAGTAAGTGCCTTCTTTTTCTTCATCGTGCTTTACGGGTCGTGTGCTGGCGCACGGGCACCAGCCGGTTGAATGATTGGTATTGGCACACAAACGAGGGCTTGAGCCGCTGCACCTTTTGCTTCATGGCTCCCCACCGACCGTAACGGCCTTGTTGGGTAAAGCACCAGGTCAACGTACCCCCCGCCCCCAGAGCCAGCAGCAGAATAGCCAATAAAATGGGTAGGCCCACGATGTAGCTGAACAGCGTCACGAAGACGGAGGCAATCAGCCCGGCGGCTGCGTAGTAAAAGTGTTGCCCGCGCAGGCCCCGAAACTCAATTTCGTTATCGACTCCACGGTAAATAGAATAAGACTTCATAGCATGGCTGAGATAATGGAACTCATCAGGAACAGGAAAGCCAATGAGCCAAACCACTTGAACATGAATTCGTAGAGGTCGTCGTCGCCCCGCCGAAACTTCTGGAACACCCGAATCAGGCCGATGATCGCCACCACAATGCCCAGTAGCAGAGCCGCCCGGTTGCCCTCAATGGCCATCGACTGCGTGTATTGCTGGGCGAGGTAATCGCTTCCCCCGAACGAAGACGAGAACGCACCGCTCAGAATGAAGCGATCTACCCCATAGACCGCACCGCCACAGAAGGCGATACTGGTCAGCCACAGTACCAACGGCCCTTCGACATCTTCGCCCCGGTTCCAGGTCTGGTAAATGCGGAACCCCGCTATCACGGCGGCCAACGCGCAGAGCCATAAACCAATGGATTTGATCTGACCGTAGGCCTGAAATTCGTCGTATAGCAGAATCATCGAGTGTGCTCGCGCAGTGAGTCAGACGCTGTGCGGTAATAGTTGCGAATCGAGTCCAGGCGCGCATCCTGACCGGGCAGGTACGGAGTAGCCGCTACGTTACCCGGTGCCGTATCGGTCACCTCGGAGTTGTCTTCACCGCCCCGAAACAGCACTTTGTCGATACCGAAGCGAGCCGCCGTAACGCCAGGCATCCGGTAGCTCACCCATCCTTGCAGAAACAGAGCAACAACCCCTATACCAATCACGGCTGACGCTAACCGCCAGGTTTCTAAAGCAAAATCGCCCGTACCGGCCTGCACCCGCGCATAGATACGCAATCCTCCAATTAGGGCCATCAGGCCGCACACCGCCCAAACGAATTTGAGAAACGTAGGCATCCGGCTTAGGATTGGATTGGTAAACTGCGAGTCAATACCTACGTGCGTGGCCACACTGCCATTTAGGTTTACGTCCTGCGCCATGCCCGCGTAAGCCATCAGGCAGCAGCCCAGCAAAAGGCCTGTTTTAAGTTGATTCATGCTTGGCGCACGTTTATACGTTCTGGAAGAACACGGCTTGCAGAATGGCAGCAAAGGCCAGCAGGAACAGTACCGAGCCGCCCCAGTTGACGGCTGACTTTTGTACGTCTTGGTCCCCCGCCTGCATTTTGGAGTAAATGCGAAAGGCCCCAAAAATCCCGACGATGGCCGCGATCACGTACATGACGGTGGTCATTGGCCGGAAGTATTCTTGTAGGTCTCTGGTCGTCTGCGTGAGCACCTGAACGCCGGCTCCAATCCCTTTGGTTTGGTCTACGGTCTGGGCAAACGTTGTGGTTGTCGTTAAGGCAGCGAGGAGTACTACGCGCCCTACGGCGTTGATTCGTTTCATATAACGTATGTTTTGAAAGGTTCTGTCTCCGGCCAGATGACCCTGCAAAGATTATATAAATGTTTAATTAATTAAATAAAAATAAACAAAATTTTATTTATAAAATTTTGTTTACCCTTATATTCAGTATGTTATTCTTTGTCAATTGAACAAGGGTACTGCTTTAAAATTTACGTCACAGTGGTCATTTCATATAATTTGGAAACAGTCGTACCTTTACATACAGCTTTATCCTGTTTATCCAATATGCTTACTTTACTAAATCGCTTTTCAGCCTTACTTGCTCTCGTTGTCCTCTTTAGTTTCCTACTGAGTTGCTCACCTTCCCACACCGACGCTCCATCAACTGCCGATGTTCAAAATGAGCAGTCTGCTACTCCCGCCGTTCGGCTCAGTGGCAGCTATACCTGTGTCCGGCTTCAGTTGGATAATGGCTACACCGAAAGCCGGGGACAGATCAAAGGCAGTGGCTATATGGTGGAGGTGCAGGCTAAAGGTGATTCAGTACAGTTTTCACTGACAGGCGACGGTACCGCCGGGCGGTACGATCAGCTCGACCTGGGTACATATGCCGTAGATGCGAAATCAGGTGGAGGCACGTACTTTACCATCAAGAAAGACATTCTCACCGACTACAACGCCATGACGTTGATTGATCGCAACGTTGGCGGGGCGGGTGGTAAGCAGATTACCTATTCGTTTCCGATTACGCTTTATCAATTTGTGATTGGTACGCCCAAGGCTGGACAGTACACTCCGGTGAAAGCGTCTGATATTTTCTCAACAACCCAGCGCGTCGTGGGTATTTTCACTGTTGAACGGGTTCTATCTCTGGTTAATTAGGTAGCTTCTGGCTGTCGCTAAACATTACAAGCGGCATAAAAACTCGTTGATTATAAGCTGAGTAGTCAAATAGTTAACTACTTTTCTATTTTTAGGCTATCTGGATAGCTGACTATTTCACTTTTTTTTCCATTTTTGCTGCTACAACTGACCCGGTGACTTTATCATGAAAATCATCACTGTAGCGCATCAGAAAGGCGGAGTGGGTAAGACCACATTGGCTCTGAATCTGGCCTTTTACCTGAAAGATATCAAGCGGGTGGGTATCGTTGATACCGACTTGCAAGGCAGCGTACAGGGGTTGGATACGCTTCTCGATGGTATCACCCTCATCAGTTACGAGGCTCTTCAGGAAGGCAACTATCCTGAGTTAGACGTGCTGCTGATCGACACGCCCCCGTATCTGACCAGCAAGCTCTCCGAACTGTTCTCCGTTTCTGATTTTGTCCTGGTGCCAACGAAGGTCAGCTACCTTGATGCGATGGCACTGAAAGCAACGATGGCACTGCTCCAGGAGACGCAGCAGGCTTACCCCAACCTACGCGCCGGCATCGTGCTGAACATGGTGAAGCCCCGCACGTCGATGAACCGGGAGATCAAGGACATTTTGGATGCCTACCCGATTCCGACATTGAAAACCCGTATTCATGAACGGGTCAGCTACATTCGGTCGGTCATTGCCGGGGGGATTGTGCAGTTGGAAGACAGCAAAGCCCACGAGGAAATGGCCGACCTGGCCGATGAAATCATTGAACAACTCTAACCACGCGACATCATGGCAGAGACCCTTAAAGAACGGCAGGCCCGCCTGGCTGATAAGCTGAAAAACGAACCGCCCAAAGCTCCTATTCAGGAAGTAAACCCCGTTACGACATCTGAACCGAGAGCAACGGCTAAGCCAAGCGCGGCACCCGTCGATGATCTGGTTCAGCTTAATACGAAAGTCCCCAAAGCCCTACACAAAGCCATTCGCCGGATTTCGGTCGAAGAAGACATTGAGATACGCGACATCGTGCGCGAGGCTTTGGAAACGTATGTGAAAGGGCGGGCTTAGGCAAGAGCCAGATACCAGTAATAAAACGCTTCCGGTTGCGACTTTTTTAACTTGTTGAGTCGATTCACTGTAGGGTCGGAAAGCTGCCAGTCGGTAATGTCGCCTGGTTGTTTATAGCGACGTAACGCTGTAGCTCCTTCAGACAGTAGTCTGCTAATATAGGCCGCTTTCGCCCCAGCCAGAATAGCCCCTTCGATAGTAAACGTTCCAATGGCAAAACTGGCCAGCCGCCGAATCCCTTCTTGCAATTGGATAAAGCGGTAGTCTTTGTCATCCCGTCTTGTAATCAACATGGCCGTGTCTGCTACATCGGTCAGCACATCGGTCGGGGTGATGTTTAGCCGACGGTAAGCAATCTCTTCCTGAGCCGTATGATTGAAAGACTGCTCAACTATCCGCAGATCGGTGACCACGTCAAATAACAACCCTACATCGAAAAGCTGTTTGATGATTTCGGCAGGACGCTGTTTGGTGTAGAGTATGCCCGTTGTATTCGGAGCAAAAGCCGTTAATTTATCACCCAACAAACTATCGGTGTCAGGGAGTCGCACAACTGTGAGCGGTTCACCTGTACGTATCGAGGTTCTTCTTACAAATAGCCGGAAAACGGCGTTAGTAAACTATGTATTTAGTTTTGGCTTTCTCAAAGGCCGTAAGCCATTGACTCCAAGATCCGGGTTTGTGTTGAAGGAGTATTTTCCCAACCGGTTGATATGGGCAAATGGAGCAGGAGAGATAAATTCAAAGTCATTTTCATCTATCGGATATCCTTCCTGGTGTAATTCTTTGATAATTTCTTGTATATAAACCGTGTTCCATACCAGGACAATATTGGTGATCAGGTTCAAGCTCCTGACCACTTTTTGCTGTTGTTCTTCTTGTTTTCTGCGTACAATCCCATCGCCGCCAAACCAAAGATAAAGTCTTAGGTTGTGCAGCTGCTCTCCTTTGATCAGCTGTGTGTTGATCTTTCTACGTAAAGGCATGCTAAGCAGGTATTTAAGGATAAAAATGGTTTTTACCAGCTGGCCATAAGCCTGCAAAACATACATCAGGTTATTTTGGCGCGGGTACGATTGAAGCTTAGAGATTAGCAATGAAGCGGTTACACGCCCTGATTTAATGGAAGCTGCGACTTTGAGAAGTTCGTCAAAATGTTGTTTGAGATAATCAGGATTAACACGACCGGTGAATTTCAAAGCAGGGTATTCCCATTCCCGATCCTTGATTTTACACAGCCGCTGATCTTTTATGTCCCGGATCCTTGGACAAAAATCCATACCCAGCAGATCAAACAGCGCAAAGATTAGGTCCGAATATCCTGACGTATCGGTTGTATGTTCGAGTATTGTCAAATCGGTTTCATTGCCTATAATTTCATCAAGTACGTAAGTGGCGTCCCTTTCGGTGGACGAAATGCTCCGGCTGCCATACTGGCTATATTGATCCGAGGTATGTGTATAAAAGGTAATTCCCTTACCGTAACCAAAATAATTGGGGAGCGCCTTCGCATTCCGGATTTTCCCGCTGGTCGGGAACCGCTGCCCGTCCGAGGATGAAAGTGTGCCCCCGCCCCAATAGCCGCTCAACCATTGTTGATAATGAAAGTTAACAAGTGCATCGTTGGCTTTTTTAAGATTCTCTTCTGAGAGATAGTTATTGCTTGTCCACCAAAGCGTTTGATAGTCAATCTCACAAGACCTAGCCAAATCCGACAGAGGAATATTACATCCGGATGCAAAAACAGCCGCATATAAAATAGACTGGTGTTCCTGGTTACGCGGTTCATTTTCCAATCCATGAAGATGTTCGGAAAAATTTATCCATGCATCCACTTCTTTAATTATATCTGTGATGTTGACTTTCGGGAGCCGTTGATTGATTTGTTCCCGGAGTGCTTTTGCTGAAAAGGGTACATCTTCTGCCGGCAATGCAGGCACTACCAGGATGCCTTCTTCAAGCCGGATCTCTCCACCCGCATTCAAGAGCTCATCCAGCGGTTTCAACAGTGATTCCAGCTCTTGCAAGCGCTGGTCGATACGCTCGGTGGGAAGAGTTGGCATTGACATTTGATTGCAAAAATCCTGTCGTAGCAGTTCCCACTGCACATTTGAAAGAAGCAACGAGTTAAAGTCGGCATATTTTCGGGAGATATTGATAAATACATCGCCCGCACGGAGCCGGTCCCGCAAGTTGGCCAGGGCACATAATTCGTAAGGTTGGCGTTGTGGAAGGGCTTCCGGCTGTTGCTGATCGTTTTCAAAAATCAGTTTGTTCCAGGAAGGCGTTATAAAATCAATCGGCGCGTCATCAGGCAGTTTTCTTCTTTTGCCCGTTTGCAACCCGGTCAAAATATCAAGCACACCCAGAAAGCCATCTTTGGAATGGGCAATTTGAAAGTCAATGGTTTTAAGAAGGTTAGGGGTGAATTGTTTTAAGGTTGTATAGTAGTTGTTCAGATAGTATAAGTAAGTTTGCCTGGCTGGGCGAAGAGCAGCCCCGGTTACCAGTAATGCCTCCCTGAGCATTTCCTTTGGATATATTTCAAAAATACAGGTACGGAGCTGATCGTCTGTAATGGTGTCATTGATGATAATACTAACAGTCTGGGACAGGGTTTTCATCGCCTCGTTCTGTGATTTGAACAAGGTCTGCTGATATGTGTCGAGTTGCTTTTTTGATCCGTTGACAATGTGCTCCCAATAATCATCAAACATTTCCAACACCTTGTCATTGGTATCTATCAGGCTCTCATACAGGAAGCAAATTAAAATCGGGTACCGCCTTGTAGCGTTCATCCGCTGTAGATACTTGTTAGAAACATTCCTGGCTATTTGGGCCAGCCTTTTTCTGCGGTTTAGGCTTATTACCGATAAGTCCCATTCATGGACGTTTAATGATTTTAAAAAATTGATCTTTTCCAACGTCTGGTTAATAGCCCTGGGCGTATTGCTGGTGGGGACTTGGCAAAGCCAACGGTGCAAAGTGATGCCGCCGGTATCGTCCAATTCGACTATTTGCGTCAGCCTGGCCTTCATTTCCTCGGTCAGCAGCAAACTAAGCCTTCGATAGGTTTCCTGGTGCAGCTGTTCATCCAGGCTACCAACAATCCTTTCCAATGTCCCAATAGACGGCCTCATAATTTTTTCCTGCCCCAGTTTTAAACACACTTGCCTGAGCAATATCGGCTGGTTGTCATGTTCCATCCCCTTATCGAGCAGCCAGGGCAAAAGCCAGATTTCATCCAGGGGCTGCCACCGGCGGAATTTCAAATATTTTAAGATTACATTTAAATGCTCCGTTCTGGTCTTATCCCGTTGCCCGTATATTAATAACAGTTCAATATCAGAATCCAGTTGCCTACTTACCATGGCAGCTACATTTGCCGGGATCTGCTGCTGCCATTTGTCTGGAAGAAAACCCATGAACCGGACAATCCCAATCTGGAGTGCGATCGCTAGCCGGTTGTGCTCCCCTCTGAACGATTTAAGAAAAATATTGTCCTGCCGCGTGATTTGGAAAAATTGCATCAGGTCATATTCTGATATTTCTGTCGGGACCTTTTCGTAACGTTCACGCTGGGATTGGTTCAAAAATCGTGATGCCATATGAAAATGGGGCTATCAAAAAGGGTATCAAAATTCACCCCGTCTGCAATAGGTTTAAAGCCTGTTTTTAAGCGTTAAAAAGTATATTTGTAAAGGAGTTCCTTTTTGATAAGCAATTAAATGAAAAAACAGAACAATCGGGCCAAACGGGTAGCACTATATGCCAGAGTATCTACTCTGGATAAAGGGCAGGATCCACAGACCCAGCTGGACCAGTT
>NZ_WELI01000014.1 GCF_009184635.1 Rudanella paleaurantiibacter | reverse complement strand
AACTGGTCCAGCTGGGTCTGTGGATCCTGCCCTTTATCCAGAGTAGATACTCTGGCATATAGTGCTACCCGTTTGGCCCGATTGTTCTGTTTTTTCATTTAATTGCTTATCAAAAAGGAACTCCTTTTTGATAAGTCAAGATGACCAGGAAATCGTCTGATCAGCCCAAACGGGTAGCCCTATACGCCCGCGTATCTACCCTCGACAAAGGACAGGACCCAGAAACGCAGCTCCGGCCGTTACGGGAGTATGCCGACCGGCGTGGTTTCGCTATCGCGGCTGAGTACGTCGATACAGCTTCGGGTACAACGGAAGAGCGGACGCAGTATCGGGCCATGATTGGGGCCGCCCGCAAACGACAGATCGATGTGGTGCTGGTCTGGCGGTATGACCGCTTCGCCCGTTCGACGCAGGCACTGGTCAATGCCCTGAAAGAGTTCCAGAGTTTGGGGGTTGACTTCATATCGTATCAGGAGAATATCGATACGACCACGCCGACGGGCGAGTTGATCTTCCATGTGATGGCCTCGCTGGCCCAGTTCGAGAGTTCGCTCATCAGTCAGCGGGTACGAGCGGGTATGGCACGTGCCAAAGCGCAGGGCAAACCCATTGCTCGTCCCCCGTTGGCCGAATCGAAACAGATCGAGATCGCCGTGTTGCATGGTCAAGGCGTATCAATGAATCAAATCAGTAAGCAGCTAGTGGTCTGTAACCTTAGTCGGTAGAATCAATGATTGTACTATTCTCAGGGTTGATCTTTGTATAATGCCGCTTCAGTCTCTTCCGTGCCTGTGGCGTGTCAAACAGCCAGTTGATTTTTACCGCTTGTCGATTACGCTCTTCTACCCAAGCCAGTACCTCTTTTTCCAACGTGGCTATATCCCCAATGCGTCGATCCAAACATTGTTTGGATAAAGCGGCAAACTCGATTTCGGCCATGTTCAACCAAGACCCGTGTTTAGGTGTATAATGCCAGACAAATTGATGGGCTAACTCATGGGCCGTTACTGCATCAAAACGTTCATAAAAACTACCGGCTTGGTGGGTGTTTAGATTATCCTGCAACACATGCAGTTGATTGACATTGGGATAACGCTCGGTTAATACGGTGTGCATAAATTCAGCGTAATCCCGTTTGGTCCGGCGTTGGCGCACCTGCACATAGCGCTGACCCGTGTCCAAATCATAGGCCAACAGCACCACCGCCGTGCCGTTTCTAACGTATTCATTGTCTTGCTTGGCTGCTTTCCCCGGTTGAACCGGCAACGGGGCCAATACGTCGGCCAACAATTGACAGGGGCGTTCATCAAAACATAAACGGGGGCGCTGAGAGTCTGTCGGCTGAGCGTAGAAGTCCAGCACCGCTTCCATCTTGGCCAAATATTGACTGTCTACTTTGGCGATACACCACTGCTGCTTGAGCCAAGGCTTAAGGGCGTTTTTTTAAGTTGCTCACCCACGGCCTGGTGGGAAATCGACTCCACCAGGCGTAGCTCTACCAAGCGGTCAGCCAGCAACCGGAGTGTCCATCGACTCCGACCTTGTGGGGCTTCACTACAGGCTAGGGCGGTCAGGTGAGCCTGAGCGGCTTTGTCAAATTTACTGGGCTGACCGGGGCGGGGTTTTTCACTCAGCGCTACGTTCAAGCCTTCGGCCAGATAGCGGTTGCGAATGTTGTAGACCATGGCTGGGCTGACGCCAACGAGTTGAGCCACGGCTGCGGGCGTCTTGCCTTCTTGAAGAGCCAGCAAGACTTGAGCCCGTCTGAGGCTGCGCACCGACTGTTTGCCTTTAGTGAGCATCTGCTGGAGTTGAGCCAACTCATCAGCGGGTAACGAAAATGAACGAGCAGGACGAGCCATGATAGAGAAAAGAAAATAGTACTTTTCCATAAACATAACTCTACCGACTAAGGTTACAGAACACTAGGAGTCGCCTATGGGACTGTTTACAATTATGTACAGAAAATCAGGCTTAAAACTAAGGCCTTAGTTGCTTAGCGTGTAGAAATGCCCCGTTGGAAGAAGAACCCCACTGATAAATGGCAGCGTTGGTAATGTCCAAGATCAGGACATCGACCCCGGCATCCGACAACATCTGCGCGTGTTTACGAATAATCCGCTCATCATCAGGCAGATAATAGCCAAAATAAGGCTCGCCCCAGTGGTGAAAGGCGTGGATGGGACCGTAGTTCGGGTTGTCGGGGTTGGCCGCCAGCAGTTTGCTGATGTCGTAGGGGCTAATCGTGTCTGAAGCGGCTTTGGGCATCACGCGCTCATCGGGCAAGGCACCGCTGTGTTTGTCGTAACCGTGTGCCCCATGCCAGACGAAGTAAAAAATTCCGACGAACTTGTCTTTCCGAATGGCCCCGCCCTGCGTGTTTGTCGCCACGGCCCGGCCCATCGCGTCGGTTGCTACCCACGTATCGGCTTTTGAAGAGGAAACGAGTTGTTTGGTTTGGGCAAGGGCTGTGAAGCTCAGGAGAAGTTGGAGCAGCAAAATGAGTTGAGTAAATCGGGTCTTCATGGCTACCGAATAATTCGGACTTCTTTTGGCCCCGTGATGTGCGACTGCACCGTACCGTCGGGTCGTTTGGTGTGCTTCACCCGCACCACCCCAAACGGCGTGGGGAAGGTCCCCTCGACAAAGGTCAGGTCTTCGAGGTGGGGCGTAACCCGGATGGCCCGGCAACCCGGCTCCACCACGCTGATGCCCAGCACGTGTTCGGTCAGCCAGGGGGTTGGCCCCGATGCCCAGCCGTGCGAGAGGCTGTGCCGGAATCCGATGTAGCAATACGCCCCGCAATCGCCGTGAATGTCTTTTTTGCCCGCCGGAACCAGTTCGTCGATGCGGGCCGCGTTGGTGGTCCAGTCGAGGTTGAAGTCCTCCCAGAACGTGGTAGCCCCCAGCTTGAGCATCCCGCCCCAGAACTCCCGAATATTGGCCAATGCGCCCTTGTAGTCGCCCGCTTTGGCTTTGGCCTGAAGCATGTAATAGCCGTAAAACGTGGAGAAATTTTTGGCACCACCCACGCCCAGTACCTCGCGGTTGGCCTGTTGCGGGGGCATCAGGCCCGCCAACGCCAGCAAAGCCGCGCCCTGTTTGGAGTCGTTGGGCGGGGGGACGTTGGTTTTCAGCCGGGCCACGGCAGCCTCGCACTGGGCTGCCGTGGCTGGTTCGTTGAGGATGCGGCAGAGGTCGGCCCCGGCCCGCAGCGACAGCACCATCATGGCTTGCAAACCCGCATGAATACCCGGTTTGTTTTCGCTGGATGGCCAGTCTAAGAACCGGGTTCCGTCGAGGATTTCGCTGTTTTTATCGTCAATTTTTTTGGCCAACAGGGCCAACAGTGGCAACAGGTAGGCTTTTTGCTGGTCGAGATAGTCGAGGTTGCCATACTGTTGATACCAGTCGCGCTGAATCAGAATCCACCACATCGAGTAGGTGCTGATGCCATTCATCCAGCCGGGCAGGGGCGTGATGTCCCGCGACAGATCAAGGCTTTTCGGAACGACTTCGTTGTAGCCAAATACGGCGTTGATGGTGGCCACTTCGGGGTGCATGTCGCCTACCCAAACGAGCCGGTCGCGCTTGATGCCGTCCCAGAGGTAGTCCTGCATATTCAGGTGAACGGTGTAGGCCCCCGTTGCCCAAATCTGGTTCAGCAACTCGTCGTTGCACCGGAACGACCCCAAATACGGAATGTCGCGGTAGGTGAACATAGACCGCGCTTCTTTCAGCAGCAGTTCGGTATCGCCATCGACCAAATCAATTCGGACGAATCGGAAGCCCGTGTTGCCGATTTCGAGCTTGCCGAGCCAGGGCACCTGCACCACGAGGTCGCGGATGGCGTGGTCGTTGGTGGCGTTCTGTTTGGGTTCGATGTCGGCCATTGCCTCGCTCACCGACTCGCCAAACCGAATCCGCACCGTAATCGGTTTGCTCACCTTCCATTGCCCCGTCACGATCTGAAGTCCGCCGTGCAGTTCCCGCCCGAAATCGAGCAGAATGCCGGGTTTTGTCTGCCCCGTGCTTTTGAACGAACACATGTTTCTGCCCGACAAATCGGCCTGCCCGTTGCCGGGTTTCAGCAATTGTTCAGCGTTGGTAATCGGCCCGGTTTGCCACACGATTTTCACCGGTGCCAAATACTGCCGAACCATCGGGTCGGGTTGGGACAGGCGGCTTCCCTCGGCCCCGAAAATAGGCGGGAGTTTGGCCGACGGGGTCGTTTGCGCCAGGGCGTTCAGGCTAAGGAACAGGGCAATAGCGCGGAAAAAGAGTTGCTTCATGGTGCTAATTTTTGGTAGAACCAGAACCCGTTGGGCGTGTCGCTTCTACTGTTTTTGACCCCGAAAAGTTAACCGCCTGCACCGTAACCGGCCCCATCAATCCCGACGTAACTAACTTGCTGTCAGGCTTGTAAATGTTTACGTTCGACCACGTTTTGCGTTCGCTGACGGGCAACTTACTATCCCCGATTAACCGGTTTACCCACGTATTGACCACCTCAATGTCCAGCGTGTTCGGGCCGGTTTTCAGGGCGGGCGTAATGTCCACCTGCCAGGGGGCCGTCCAGGCGGTGCCTACGTCGGTGCCGTTCAGTTTCACCCGCGCCATCACGCTCACCGCGCCGAGATTGAGATAAACCCGCTCGCCTTTCGTGGGTTTCTCTGCGGTGAAGGTGCTGTGATACAGGGCGGTTCCTGCGTAATGCCGGATGCTGTCGTTGGCGTGTTTCGACCAGTCGGTTAGGGTCGCGAACGCCACTGGTTTGGCGGGGCCGCGTTTGCCCGCATCGAACGTCACCGTCCAGGGGCCATTGACCTGCGTCAGCACCGTAGGAGCCGGGAAATTACCCGTCCCGGCAACCGCCGAAGGCTGACTGATGAGGTTTCGGAACACGACAAAACAGCTTTGAAACGGCTCTAATTTGAGCGGGACTGTCGTGCTGCCGCCCGTTGCCGTAAATGCGGGCAACGACCGGATCGCCCCCGTCACCGGGTCCCAGCATTCGGGTTGTTTGCCGCTGATGCGAAACGCGGGCGACAGGCTGATCGGTTGGTCGGTTTGGTTCGTCAGGAAATACAGGTCGCCGTCGGGGGTGGTGCGGTGCGCGTAGAGTACGGTCGGTGTTGCGGTTGGCTGCGGGGCCAGTTTTACGTCGGGCAACACGCTCAACTGGTTCAGGGCCGTTTGCATATCCATGCCCATCAACACCATCCCTTTGCCAAATTTGGCCGATTTCAGAGTTTTTCCATCCACCTTGCCCCATAGTTCGGTGGCCAATTTCCGCACCTCCGCGTCTGCCGCCGGGTAGTTCTGTAAGCTCGGTGAGCGTTTGGGCGCGGGGCCGAGAACCGCTGCCCCCTGCGCCACCAGATCACGAATTTTTCGTAGCAGTTCGGGCCGCATGGTCTCCAACTGCGGCAACACCAGCAGCCGGTACGACATCCCATCGGGCAGCACCAACCGCCCATCCCGAACCGCCGTGCGGGTGTTTAGCACTTCGGCGTTGATGTAGTCGTAGGAGTAGCCCTGTGGCAGTTCGGGGTTGCGGATGCCGGTCATTTTGGGCGCGTCTTCGCCAATAAAATACACTACGTCGTTTACGGGTTTGCCTTGTTGCAGCATGAACATACAGCGACGCAGATAATCAACAAACGCCTTCGACTGCCCAAACCAGGTGTTGTTGCGGTTGAATTCGGTGCCGAAACCCGCATTCACGCCCGGCACCTTGTCGGCGTAGGGTTGGGTGATGAACACGTGCAGCAGAGTGTTGTTGATGCCTTCGGTGAACGACCAGTCGCCCCGTTTCTTTAGCAGGGCCGGGTAGCGTTGATAGCCCAGCCCCGCCGACGTAAACGACTCGGCAGCAACCTTCGTTTTGCCGTAGATGTGCGCTGCCGACGAAGCCGCCCGGCACTCGATGCTGCCCAATTCGCCCTCGTTCCAGAACTCCCCGCCCACCTCGTCGGACTGCCCGCCGTATTGCAGAAACTCGCCGGGGAAACCCCAATGCCCGTAGTTTTCGAGCCAGAGTTTCAAGCCGTTTCGGTTGCTCACCTCGCGCAAACCACCCACGTACTGATAGGCCACGCGGTCGGCCACCAACCGGCGCACATCCCACAGAAACCGGTCCGATTGCGTCGCGCTGCCCACAATCCGGCCCGTCAGTACGGGGAGCCAGGGGGTAGGGTCGTAGCCGTAGCGTTTTTTGAAATCAGCCGCCATGCCGTCGGTCCAGTTTTGCGAACCCGTCTCGTAGCTGTCGGCCACCACCCATTTCAGGGCCGTGCGGTCGGCGTTGGGAATGCGGTTCAGGATGGCCCCGATAAAGTCGTTGAAGTGGGCATCTACGGCGGCCCGGCTCATCTTGTCCACCTCCGGCCCGCGACCTTCGGGCGTAGCCGGGGCATTGATCACGCCGGTGGGAACCATGCTAAAGCGCACCACCACCCAGTTGCCCGCCGGAACCTGCCAGGTCAGGGTCCCATCTGCCGAGAGTGATTTCGAGAGGTTAATGACCTTCGCCGGATCAATGGTGAAGGCCCGACTGTCGGGTTCCGACTGCGTTTGCCACTGGTATTCGTTCCAGAGCGGCAGGGGGGTCTGAAACATCTTGGCCAACTGCTTTTCCACGTAGCGGTCGAGCCGGGGAGCCGCCGAAAGCTGGATGTCGGCCAACCCACCTTTTTTACTCATCCCCGTCAGAACCAGCCGAAACTTGTCTCCTTTGGTCGCCGGCAATGAGACCGCCACCGGGCCGTAGGGCATAAACCCCACGTTCAGTTCGGGATTGCTGCGGTTTAGTTCAACCGTTTTGATGGTTCGGTAGGCCCCGCCCTCGCTTACCTGCAACTGGCAGTCGGCCCGGAACCGCTTTTTGGCGGGCATCAGCACTAAGCTCCGGGCCGTGATTGGTTTGGCTAAACTGATGTCAATCGTCAGCGATGAATTATCGGGGAACGTTGCTTCGGTTTCGGGTTTCCCATCGACTAAGTTGGCCGCGTCCGTCACGCCCGCAGCCGTGACCGTCGGCTGGTAGCTCATCAGATCGTCGGCATCGTTTTCGGGGGCCGGGAACGCCAGCAGGCTCACATCCTGAAAATCAGCCACGACGGTCGGCAGTTTCTGCGCGTACCGCATTGGCCCTTTCACACGCACCTCCGAGGTGGTCAGATACCGCATCGTTTGGGTCGGTTTAATCCACGGCCCACCCGACTGACTCCAGCCCGGACTGTTGAACAACCCAATGTCCACCCCCACCCGCGAACCGGTTTTAATCGCCTGTTTGGTCACGTCCCACCACTCGTCGGAGAAGAGTTTGACGGTTCCGTAGGGCGTTTCGTTTTTGTCCAACCCGATGTTGCCAATAAACGCCCGCCCAATCCCGATTTCGGCCATCGCTTCGAGGTCGCGGGTAACGCCCTCCTTTGAGATGTTGTCACTCAGCCAATACCAATACACGCTCGGCTTCACCGAATCGGGGGGCGTTTGAAACCCTTTTTCAAGGGCATCGAAGGCAGAAGTCGGCGGTTTCTGGGTCAGGCTGATCGTGGCGATGGACAGGAGACCGATACCAAACAGGGCTATGCGTTTCAGGGTGAGGTGTTTCATGGTTGAAGGAAGAGTGGTTTTATCGGGAAAGTTGATACCGCTTAATCTTGTTCGACCTCACCCCCGACCCCTCTCCTTGCGAAGGAGAGGGGAGTCTTACCAGTCTATTAGTTACTGTTTGTTCAAATTGCTTCAAATGACTATAACAGGTGTAAGCTGGACGTTCACGTCTCCCCTCTCCTTACGAAGGAGAGGGGTCGGGGGTGAGGTTGCTACCACCCCGGATTCTGGTTTTTACTGAAATCGGGAACCGTCGAAACCTCGCCAATGGGGATGGGGAAGATCAAAAATTTATCCTGCCACGCGCTCCGCCGACGGGCCACAAACCGGGCGTAGCTGAACGTACCATCGGTCTTTTTGGTGATTTCCATCCCCGTCACCAATTTATCGGTTTGCGACAGGATTTTCCACCGGCGCACGTCCCAGAACCGGTGTTCCTCGATTGCCAGTTCTACCCGGCGTTCGCGCCGAATCCGCTCCCGCATCTGCTCTTTGGTCAGGCCGTTGGGCAGGTTGGGCATTTTGGCCCGCGTTCGAATCGTGTTGATGGCCGAATAAACGTCGGCGGTGGGGCCGGAGGCTTCGTTTTCGGCCTCGGCGTAGTTCAGGTAAATTTCGGCCAGCCGGTATTTCTTCCACCGCGAATTGGCCGTAGTTCCCGATGCCAGTTTAGGGTCGATAAACTTGCGGAGGTAGTAGCCCGTTTGCGTGTTCTGACGGTTGGGGGGGACTCGTTTCAGCCCCGACGACCCGCCCACAAACGTTTCCATCGTGTAGGGTACGCCGTTGATGGTTCCGTAAGCCGCCCCGTTGTGCCACACCGTCGCGTAGAATCGGGGGTCGCGGCCCTTGTATGGGTCGGTTTCGCTGTAGCCCGACGTGGCGTTGATGATCGGCTTCAAGTGGTCTTCGTCGCTGTAGCCCGTGATGGCCGGTTCGCCGGTAGCCTGCATATCGTAGCCATCCACCAACTCCTGCGTAGGGCACGAACCCGCTTTGAAAACCCCCGTTTTGGCGGCAAAGCTGTTGATAATCGTAAATGTCCCATCGGTGTTGTCGGGCCGCTCGAAAATGGTTTCGCGGTCGGCGGGGGCGGCTGAAATGTCGGTCTGATTCAGGAAATAGTTGCCGTAATCAGCCGCCAGTGCGTATTGCCCCCCGGCGGTGAGCGCGGTCAGGGCCTGTTTGCTTGCGTCGGCGGCAGCTTTCCACTTGGCCGCGTCGCCCGACGAATTCCAGAGTGGGCTGGCATTATAGAGCAGAGCCTGCGATTTGATGGCGTGGGCAATGGCCTTCGTGAACCGGCCCCGTTCGGCGTTTTCCGTGATCCGCAGGGGCAGGTCCGGGCTGGCAAGAGCCTCGTCGCAGTTTTTCACGATGAAATTGATGTTGTCCTGAAACGTAGGCCGGGTCAGGGTCGTGAAGTCGGTCGAGATGGTAAACGGCTTCTCCACAATGGGCATGGGGCCGAACTGCTTCACAAGTTCCAAATAATAGAACGCCCGCAGCAGTTTGGCCTCTGCCGTAAACCGGCTCCGGTTCACGGGGTTCGAGATGGTGGCAGTCGGCACATTTTCCAGGAACAGATTAGCCTTACGAATGCCCGCCCAGAACCGACCGTAGTGATTCACGCCCGCGTTGGTCAGCACCCCCGCTCCCTGCCCACCCTGTTCGAGCGGGTTGTAACTGGGTGTAAGCGAGCCGGTGGCCCAGTTCGCAGCGATGTTGCTGCCCTCGTTGCCATCGTCGGAATCCTGGCATTCGTCAGTCGTACCGGCAAGAAACGAGAAGAACTGATACCGGTAAAAATAGAGTGGAATTTCTTCGTACGCACTGTTCAGATAGGCTTCTGTCAGGCGTTCATCCTTAAAAACGCCATCCAGCGTCAATCGGCCATCGGGGGTAATGTCGAGCGGGTCTTTGCGGCAACCGGCCACCACGCTTAAAACCCCAACTGTGAGTAAAACAATGTATTTTTTCATTGGTAAAATGCGAAAGAGTGAGGTTTAGAACGTGACGTTCACGCCGAAGTTGAACAGTCGGTTGATGGGGTACGAAAGCCCGTCCGTGATTTCGGGGTCGATGTCTTTGGTCGGCAGCCGGTCGAAGGTGAGCAGGTTCAGGCCGTTTGAATACACCCGCAGTCGTTTGGCTCCCACCCGCCGGGCCACCGACGCAGGCAACGTGTAGCCGATTTCGGCGTTCCGAAGTCGGATATAGCTCGCATCGACAATGAAAAACGAGTTGGCAATGTTGTTGGGCGATGCCTGCGTGGTCAGGCGGGGGTAATTGATGGGTTCGCCACTCGCCACTCGCTCCGGGGTCCAGCTTTCGAGGTGTCGGCTAACGTAATTGCCAACCGTCTCGAAAATGCCCCGGCTTTGGTAGAAATTCGATACGCCCGTGATGCCCTGCAACAGAAAACTCACGTCGAACCCCTTGTAGGTCACGTTGAAAGCCGCCCCGAAGGTGTATTGCGGCACGTTGGAATAGCCAATGGGCGCGCGGTCTTTTTCGTTCACGATACCATCGTTGTTGAGGTCTTTGTATTTGAAATCGCCGGGTCGCGAGGCATGGCCCCCCACCACCTGATTGGGCGATGCCTTGATCTCGTCGTCGCTCTTGAAATAGCCGTCCACGATGTAGCCGAATGGCTGACCAATCGGGTAGCCGGTTTGCCGGTAGCGGTAAGCGTAGTCGGCGGGGAGCAGCGGCTCATCGGCGAAAATCTGCTTGTTGCGGGCGTGGTTGAAATTGATTTTCGACAATACCGAGAGGTCGCGGCTGAAGCGTTTCTGGTAGCCTAATTCAATTTCGTAGCCCCGGTTCTGAATCACGCCGAGGTTCACCGGCGGCAACGAACTGAGCGGCAATCCGTTCAGCACCGGCACGGTTCCCCGCGTCCGCAGAATGTTGTCGCGCTTTTCGGAATACACGTCCACCGCCAGATTAAGCTGGTTGAACAGGCCCAACTCGATGGCCACGTTGGCTTTTTTGGCCACCTCCCACTGCAACTCCTCGTTGCGGAGCAAACTCTCCTGAATCCGCTGCCCGAAGTTCAGGCTGCTCGTGTAGCCGCTCCCGGCCACCTGAATATTGTCGAGGTAGAGAAAGCGCAGGTTACTAACCCGGTCGTTGCCCACCGAACCGTATGACCCTCTAAGTTTCAGCAAACTAACCACCGGGTTATTCTGCAAAAACTTCTCGTTGGACACCACCCATCCCGCCGAAACTGCCGGAAAAAATCCGAACCGACGACCCTTCGCAAACTGCTCGGAGCCGTTGTAGCCCGCGTTGAATTCGGCAAAATACGTATCGTTGTAGCCGTAGGACAGGCGGGTGGACACGCCCCGCAAATTGAACGGCAACTGCGCGTCGATCACCTGTTGTTGCTGCTGATACAGCACCAAACCCGTAAACGAATGCCGGTCGGCAAAGACCCGGTTGTAGTTCAGATACGCCTGCACGTTCGAGAGGGTGTTGAACGCCCGCCCCCCCGACAAACTCAGGGGCGTATTCTGATCGTTGTTGTAGGGCCGGTAATACACACTATCGCGCCCGTCGCGCCCCTTGAGGTTCGGGTCCACCACCTGCACGAATTTGCGGTAAGTTTTACCCGCAAACAGGTTGTTGGTCGTGCGCGTATCGAACGATACAATGGCCTTCGCCGACAGCCCTTTGGTGATAAAATCTAAGTTCTGCTCCATGCCATACGATGCAATCACGTTACTCCGGGTCTGCTGAATGTAGCCCGTCCGGTTGATCTGCCCATAGACTGGGTTCACTTCGAGGTCCGAGGTCGTTACCTGTCCATCGGGCGTGACGGGGCCGGGGACGGTGGCCGGGAGCGAGAAAATACTGGCCAGAATATAGAGCGACGGCGACTGATTGGCGAGGTTGGTGCTGGGGTCTCCGCCCAAGGCCCCCCACACGCCGTAGGGCGAGTTTTGCTTTTCCAAATAGCCCGCCACATTCAGAAACGCCTTCAGCCGGGGGGTTAATTGAATATCGATGTTGGAGCGGAAATTGTAGCGTTTCAGGAAAAAGCTGGGGTCATAACTCAGACCGGGTTCTACCTTAAACTGCCCGCCCTGACTCAGAAACCCCGCATTCACGAAGTAGCTCATGTTTTTGGAACCGCCCGACACGTTCAGGTTGTACCGTTGCTGCGTCGAGAATTTTTTCAGGTTCATGTCGCGCCAGTTGGTGTTTGGGTAGCGAACCGGATCATCGCCGAGCCGGTAGCGTTCGAGGGCGTAATCGGTGAACGTTGGTTTCAGACCGTCGTTGATCTGGGCCTGATTCCGTAACTGGGCAAACTGATAGGAGTTGACCGGGTTGAGCAGCCGCGTGAAATCCTGAAGGCCCGTTTCGGCAGAAAAATTGATTTCGGGTTTCTCGCTCACTCCGCGTTTGGTCGTCACCAAGATAACCCCATTGGCCCCCCGTACCCCAAAAATCGCCGTTGACGACGCATCTTTCAGAATCGTGACGGTCTCCACCTCGTTGGGGTCAATGTAGGTCAAATCCCGCTCGACCCCGTCCACCAGAATAATGGGCGACTGCGCGTTGGTGGTGCCCTGCCCGCGGATAAACAACTGGGTTACGTCGCGGCCCGGCTCGCCACTGCGCTGAATGGCGGTGAGGCCCGGCAGTCGGCCCGCGAGTGTCACGGCGAGGTTAGCCGCCGGACTCTGCTTCACGTCGCGGGTCTGAATCGACGAAACCGCCCCCGTCACCGTAGCCTTTTTCTGGGTGCCGTAGCCCACCACGACTACCTCGTTCAGCGACTGTTCGCTGGCTTTCAGCGATGCGTTGATAGTGGTTTGCCCGCCAATCGCAATCTCCTGCGTGGCATACCCGATAAACGAGAAAACGAGCGTTCCCTTCACCACATTGGCATCCGACGTAGTAAGTGCGTAGTTGCCGCCTGCGTCGGTAGTGGTTCCCTGTTGAGTACCCTTGAGTGAGACACTGACCCCCGGCAGACCGCTCCCCGTTTCGTCGATTACTTTGCCGGTAATCCGGCTTTGCGAGGGCGTTTGCCCGCACACGGGAAGCCCCATTCCTATGCCCATTACCAGCAGAAACGCCAGTAAACGGACCACAAACCGGCTCCCTGATTGAACGTGTATTCGTTGGCGCATACAGATAGTGTAATTATTACTTGTTATAAGTCAAAAACTGTGGGGCAATAGTAGGGGGATTTGTGCAGCCACAAGGGAGGGATTTGTGCCAGAATACGGGGGAAAACTGGTCAGAGCGACCGGAAAGGGGGATTCTTAGGAAGTGGCCGGGTTAATTTTCCCGTACCCCGATGGTGTGATGCCAAATCGCTGCTGAAAATTCTGCCGGAAGGTTTTCAGATCGTTGTACCCCACGGCGTAGGCCACTTCCGCGACCATAAGCTCCTGCCGGGCGAGCAGTTGGGCCGCCCGCTTCAGACGAACATCGCGGATGAAATCGCCGGGCGAGAGGTCGGTGATGGCCTGTAGCTTACGGTAAAAGGCCGAGCGGCTCATGTTGAGCGACTCTACTAAAAACTGCGCGTTGAAATCGGGGTTTTCGATGCCCGCTTCGGTGATGTCCATAACCCGCTTCAAAAACTCTTCGTCCAACGAGTTGGTCGTTACGGCCTGCGGTTGCAGGATCAGTTCTTTGCGGAGCTTGTCTTTGAGCAGTTGCCGGTTCTGGAGCAGGTTCTGCAACCGAATCAGCAGCAGTTGCGGGTGGAACGGCTTGGGCACGTAGTCGTCGGCCCCGATGGTGAGACCCTCCACCTGATCGTCCACCGTGCTGCGGGCCGTGAGCATCAGCACGGGCAGATGGCAGGTGGTCAGGTGGGTTTTTATCCGTTTGCACAACTCGATTCCGTCCATGAGCGGCATCATCACGTCGCTCACGATCACGTCGGGCAGGTGCTCCTGCAAATACGCCCAGGCTTCCTGCCCGTTGTTCAGACTCGTTACCTCGTAGCTCGTTTGGAGCAGGTCGCGCAGGTAAGTCTGCACGTCCGGCTCGTCTTCCACCAGCAACAGCGTCGGGCGGTGAGTGGTAGGTGTCAGCAGCACCAACCCGGCCCCGGCAGGTTCCGGGTTTTCGGTGGATACGGGGTCGGGCGAAGGCGGCTGCTGCTCCGACGGGGGGACAACTAACGGCAGCGACACCACAAATCGGCTACCTTGATTAGGACTACTTTCGACGGTTATCGTGCCGCCGTGCAACTCCACTAACTCGCGGCACAAGGCCAGGCCAATACCCGTTCCCTTCTGCGCCAATTGGTGTTGATTATCAGCCTGATAAAAGCGTTCAAAGACTCGCTTCAGGTCGGTCGGCGGGATGCCAACGCCCGTATCTGCTACCGAAATTACCGCCCATTCGCCCGTTGGGTTTGCTCCCGTCCGATCAAGCCGAACGGTGATTTGGCCGTTGGCGGGCGTATATTTAAAAGCGTTCGTGAGCAAATTATACAACACCTTCTCCACCTTGTCGGCATCGACCCAGGCCAACAAACGACCGATTTCCGGCGCAAATTGGAGTCCGATGTTCTGCTGATTGGCCGCACCTTCAAATTGCCGCACCAGCCCGGTGCACAGAGCGACCAACTCGGTTGACTGCGGGTGCAGTTGCAGAAAGCCCGACTCGGCTTTGCTCACGTCCATGAGTTGATCGACCAACCGCACCATTTTGCCCACCTGCTGACTCATCAGCGTGAGTCGCTGCCGTACCTGCTCGCGGCTGAGTTGCGCCAGCGTCAACAACTCGTCCAACGGGGCCTTGATGAGCGTGAGGGGTGTTCGGAACTCGTGCGACATATTGGTGAAAAACCGGTATTTCATTGCGCTCAATTCCTGTTCCCGTTCGCGCTCGTAATGTTCCAGCAACAACTGTTTTTTGCGGTCGATCTCGATCAGCGAATACCGCCGAAGCAGATACAGAAACCCCAGAAGCAGCAGGCCGTAGCCCGTGTAGGCCCAGGTTGTCTGCCAGAAGGGCGGGCGAATTGTGATCAGAACGGGCGATGAAGCAGCCACCCAATCGCCATCGTTGTTGGTGGCTTTCACCCGAAACTGATACGTACCGGGCGGCAACCGGGTGTAGGTTGCCACCCGGTTTTTGGCCGCCGTTGACCAGTTGTCGTCGTAATTTTCGAGTTTATAGGCGTACTGCTTGTTGTCGAAACTACCGTATTCCAGCGCAACAAACGAAAATTGCAGCGTCGATTGGTCGTGCGCCAGCCGAACCGCCTGCGGAATAGCCCGCTCCAGTTCGTTGACTGAATAGGCGGGTTGGTTGTTAACCCGAAAATCAGTGAGAGCGAGGGCGTGTTTGAAATCGGGCTTTTGAATCCGGGCCGGGTCGAACAGGGTGTAGCCGTTCACTGACCCGAAAATGAGCCGCCCGTTTTTCAACAGGCTACCGGCGTTGTAGTTGAACTGATTAGACACTAATCCGTCGCTAATGGTGTATTTCACGTAACGATTCTGGGCGGGGGCGTAGCGATACAGACCCGTGTTGGACCCGAACCACAACTGCCCGTCGCGGTCCTCTAAAATCTTGTAAACCGTGGCATTGGCAATCTGTCGGTCCGGGCTAACGTGCCGGAATTTTCCTGTAACTGGGTTTAGGGCAAACAGCCCGTCGCCCGCGGTGCCTACCCACAAGGTTCCCCGCTGATCCTCAAAAATAGCCGTCACGTACAGGCCCGCTGCCGATACGGCGTCGTTCAACTTGGAGTAGGCCACAAACAGATCGCGCTGCTCATCGTAGCGGTTCAGGCCGGTGGTGGTTCCTGCCCAGATTTGCCCGTTTGTGTCTTCGTAGAGCGTGGCAATCTGATCGTTGTCGATGCTGCCGGGCCGGGCCGAGTGCCGGTAATGCCGGAACGTCTGGCTTTTTTTGTCGTACCGATCCAGTCCACCGAGGTTCGTACCGATCCAGACGCGCCCTTTTCGATCCACCAGAATATTGTTTACCGCATTGGAAACCAGACTATTGGCGTTGCCCGGTTCATGTTGCAGGTGCATCACCCGGCCCGTTTTGGGGTCGTACTGGTTCACGCCCCGGTTGTAGCTGCCAATCCAGAGTGTCCCGTCGGCATCGTCGTCGAGACCCTGAATCTGATTGCCGAGCAAGGTTTGGCCGGTTGGACCGGTGTGATTGAGCACCCGAATGGTTTGGCCGTCGCGCATCAGACCCACTACCCCGCTGTTCTCCAGCCCAAACCACAGATTCCCGGAGCGGTCTTCCACAATATCGCGGATAATTTTACCGTCCAACGCGCTGTGGGCGCGAGGCTGTGGAAACTGATCGAAGCCATAAGCCGAAAAGTAGGTTACGTTTACGCCCCCGTAATACGTCCCCACCCACATATCGCCCTGTCGGTCACGGCAAATTGAGAATACGTATTGATCGTTAAGGGCGTAGCGTTGGCTCGCATCGGTTTTTACGGGCGTAAGGGTCTGTTTCTGGAGATCAAAAACAAACAGTCCGTCGTCAGTGCCGATCCAGAGATTTCCGTTTAAGTCATCCTGTAAGGTACGCGCCGTTGCGAATAGGGATGGGCTAAGAGCCAGTTTTTCGACCGGTAAAAAGGCCGCTTCAGCCGGTTGGTACAAAAATACCCCACCGCCCGTTGCCACCCACATTCGGTTCAGGCGGTCTTCAAAAAAAGCATTTACGTGGTTCGCATCCCGGCTACGCCCATTGGCTCCAGGCGCATACTGACTACTGCTTTTGTGGTCGGGACTCAGGAGCGTCACGCCCGCGTCGGTGCCAACCCACAACCGATGCTGGGTGTCCTCCCGCACCGTAATAACCCGGTTGCTGGCGATGGCGGGCAACGACTGAGTGGTGTAAAACCGGAACGTCCGCCGTTGTTGGTCAATGGCAATCAGGCCGTGCCGATGCGTAGTCAGCCACAGCATTCCCCGGCTATCGGTGTATATTTTAAGAAACAACATCTGATTGAAGCCGTGTCGTTGGTTCTCGTCGGGCCTGAAAAACGGGGTAAACTGGTGCGTTATCGAATCCTGCACGAGCAGTTCGCCATTGAGGGTAGCGATCAGGACCTGTCGGTGGGCATCCTCACCAATATCGTAAATGTTGTCGCGGGGAATGTGGAAACGGCCTTCCCGTTCCTTGGAGTAAACCTGTAGTTCATGGCCATCATAGCGATTCAGGCCGTTGCGCGTACCCATCCAGATAAACCCCGTCTGATCCTGATAAATGCAGGTCACGGAGTTATTGGACAGCCCCTGTTCCTGCGAAATGGAATGAAATTTGGGGGTAATGGGCTGGCTATGAGCCGTCTGCCGGATAGCTGCCCAACCGACTAAAAAAAGTATAACGGACAACAGCCCCCCATGCTTCACTTTAACTCCTTGCCGTATCATTCGTACATCAACCTGACCAACGTAATCTGCTGCTTGTTGAAAAGAACCTGACAGAAAACGTTACTCATTATTTTCGGGCATTCTCCGTAATGGTCAATTGCACAACCTGACAGGCAATCAAAACCAACTTAGTTGAAATACTTGAATGAACCGACCGACTACCGTGCTGACGTAGCGATTGTACACCACCCGGTCGCCCTTGTTCGACCAGGTAACGCCGTTTATGGGTCGATTTTCGTCGGCAGCACGCGGGGTTAATCGGTGGGGGTGGCCAGTTTGTAAATCGCTGATGAACAGGCTATTGTCGGCGGCATACGCAACTTGTTTTCCATCAGGGCTGAAGTTGAACGGGGTTTGAACGGAGAACGGCTGATGGGTTAGCTGCCGAATCGGGCCGCCGTTAGGCGATACGCCAAACACCTGGATATACCCGTCGGCGTCTTTGGCCAGAAATCCGATCAACGAGCCATCCGGCGTGGTTCGCAGCCAATGGCGTGGGCCTTCAATGCCGGTTTCGGTGAACGTGATCCGACGCTGTACCACCCCGGCGGGCGGGTTAGGTCGGGTGGCTGCCGTGCCTTCAAGGGGTTCGTTTGGGGCGGCTTTGGTTAGATCGCTGGGATTGCTGGGCAGGTCGAGGACGAATACTTCGGTGATGGTCTGGTTGGCTTTGTTGCGGACATTTCCCTGAAACGCCAATGCCCGTTTCTGTTGGCTACCATCCGGCTTTTGATAGCCATCGCGGCCAATCCAGGTTTCATCAAACGCTTTGTCGATCTCGTTGCTGCCGGGCTGGGGTTGCTCCGTTACCCGCGCCACCACCGTCGCGAACCACTCACCCCCGAAGGTGTCGGCGTTGTTGGCATCAGGAGCCGAGACTGCCCGAACCGGAGCCATTACCCCCACCGTTCGCAGGTCTTTGACGGATATGTCCGTATGGGACAGGCGTTCAATTACCTCGTCGTTGTACGTAAAACTGACCCATTCGCCATCGCCACTCCACTGATGCGCGTGGGTGCCGCCCCGCAAAGCTCCGGGCGTGAACGGGGGTGAACCATCGCGGCCATCGAGAAAGTGCGGTCGTTGGGGTTGGTCGATATGGATCAGTACGCCCGTTCGCCGGGTGATGGCGTAGAGTGTTTGAGCATCGGCGTTGCGGAGGCCGTGCAGAAACAGCACCTGGGATTTGGTTGGGCAAAACGTGGCGGCACCGGCTCCAGGGCCATGCTCAGTCTGATTTGGGGTTTGATACACCAGCCGGTCTTCGCCCGTTTTGAGGTTCAGGATTCGGATACAGCAGGTTTTGCCCAACTCGGTATCAAGGTTGCGGGTATCGTACACAATCCACTCGTCATCGGGCGAGAACACCTGCGTGTTGTTCAGGGTGTGGCCTGTAGCGTCGTGCGTAAGCTGACGTTCTGTCCGAAAATCACTCCGTATTGTCTGGCTCTTTACGTCAGATATACCCATTAGTAAAAGGCACAGTGTGCCGGTTTGGATCGCCCGTTTCATCGGCTTACACGGGTTCGTTTTCAGTCAAACGGATACGTTTCCAAACGGTTCGTTTGCTCCCAATCGGCCTCGAAAGCCTGTAGCGACTGCTCCGTGACCGGATGCAGAAAGAGTTGCTCAAACACATCGTAGAAAATAATAACCCCATCGGCTCCGGCCAGCAGACAGTCCTGCACGTCCTGCACGGACCGAACGCTGGCGGGCCGTATGTGGGTTTTTACCCCCCAACGCCGGTACAGCGTCGCGATGTTGCGGATCAATTCAATGGCGTCTTCGCTGGCATCGCGTACCCGACTGAAGTAGGGGCAAATGGTAGTGGCGTGGGCCGACGCGCTGGCGTACGCCTGATTCACCGAACACACTGTCGTGATAAGCGTCTCGGTGTTGTTGGCTTCCAGTTCGGCAGCCGCAGCCAGCCCTTCGCGAGTAGCCGGTAATTTGGGAATGATTCGGTCTGAGATTCGTTTCAAATACGCGGTTTCCCGTAGGAAATGCTCCTGCGTAGGGCCATGAAGCTGCATGTACAGGGGCAATTGCGTCGCGCTGATGACGTCGGAGGCTACCGATTCAAGTGTTTGGCCACCCTTCGTCCAGCCCGCAATAACGGTTGGATTTGTTACAATGGCGTTAACTAATCCGGTTTTCGAGGCCGCAAACACTTCTTCCACCGTGCCGGCAATCCAGATGCTCATAAGCGGTGTTGGTTAATAAACTCGTCTAATTCGGACGTAGTAGGCAATCCGTTGATGACGCCTAATTTTCCGGCACAATACGCTCCCCCATGAACCGCCCGGCGAACCGCGTCAATCAGGGACTTCCCTCTTGCCAATTGACTGGCCACCAAGCCATTAAAGCAATCGCCAGCTCCGGTTGGATCGACCGTCTGAATGCTGGGTGCAGGTATGGATTCGACCTGATTCGCCGTCACCAGCAGAGCACCCAGTTTTCCCCGCGTAACTACCACCGCACCCGGCCCCAGAGCCAGAAGTTGCTGGGCCAGGTCTTCCGTCGGTGTACCGTCGTCGGGTGGCAGACCCAGTAGCAAGCGGGCTTCGGTTTCGTTGGGCGTCAGAATGTCAACGTATTGCAGGAGACCGTCCGGTAGGCGACGTGCCGGGGCTGGGTTCAGCATGGTCAGGCAACCGTGCCTGCGGCCCAGTTGCAGGGCCGTTTCAACGGCATCGTTGGGCACCTCCAGTTGCGCGACAACCACCCTGCTATCAGCAATGGCTGCTTCTGCATCCCTCACCAAATCTGGGGCCATCCACTGGTTGGCACCGGCATCGAGCACGATGGTATTTTCGCCCGATGGAAGTAGCGTCACAAAGCCGCAGCCTGTATGAATGCCTTTGACCTGATGAACGTATTGGGCAGATAGATTTTCCTGTTTGATTATCTGCATGGCCTTTTCACCAAACAGATCCTGCCCGATGCAAAGGATTTGCGAAACGGAAGCCCCGGCTCTGACTGCCGCAATGGCCAGATTTAACCCCTTCCCACCCGGTCCTAGGTCGAAACCCGTCCCCATGAGGGTTTCGCCCGGTACCGGTGATCGGGGCACCCGGATGGTCAGCCCCATCACGAAACTGCCCACCACAAACACGTCGTTTTTTCTCATAAATCGGTGGCCGTTGCAACCCGTCGCATTCGCATCTGCATCATTTCCATTCCGGGTGCTGCACCAGCTTGGTGGCGTTGTCGATGGCGGTTTGCGGAATGGGCCAAACGTAATTCTTGGCGGGGTTGAACACGCGGGTTTCGATGTTTTGCAGGGGCAACACACCCGGAATGGTGAAGCTGACCACCGGCTTGTTCAGCACGGTTTGGGCGGTTTTCCAGCGTAGAATATCGTAGTAGCGAAGTCCCTCCCCGGCCAGTTCGACCCGGCGTTCGTTGCGGATCAGGCCACGTAACGACTCGCGGGTAGTGTTGCGGGCGCGATCTACTTTCGGCATCCCGGCCCGCGTCCTGATCTGGTCAAGGGCCGCATACACCGACTCATCTGGTCCGGTGGCTTCATTTTTCGCTTCGGCGTACATCAGTAATACGTCGGCGTAGCGGAAAATAATCCAGTTGACCCAGCTTGAGCGTTGCTGATTGGTCAGGTCGGCAATATACTTCCGGTAGTAGATGTACGTTTTCGCCTGCGTTTTGTCGTCTTTATTATTGATTGGATCGTACTTGACCCCGGCGAAGGTTTCAAACGGCGTAATGAACGTCTGGGCGAAACGTGGGTCGCGGTTCTCAAACGGCTTCAGCGGGTTGTACAGCGGTGACTCTGTGATGGGCAGTCCGTCTTTGCTCTCGTAGGAATTGACCAGATCGGGCAAGGGCAGCGAAAGACCCGACCCGCCGACCTGATAGAACCCGTACGAGAACTGAATGGTATGGACCGACAGATCTTTAGCGTACTGGTAGGCCAGAATCACCTCTTTCGTCTGATTGTTGAACGCCGTCAGGAACAGCTCGTTGAAATTGGGGTGCAACTGATACGTATTCAGGTCCATCACGGTCTTAGCGGCAGTAGCGGCTTCGTCCCAACGCTCATTGAACAGCAAAATCCGCGCTTTCAAGGCCAAAGCCGCTCCTTTGGTAATCCGACCATTGTCAGCCGCCGTTGGGTAGCGGATGGGCAAATTTGGAATCGCCAGATCGAGTTGATCGAGAGCATATTTGATCACCGTTTTTTTGTCGCTTTTCGGGATGTCGGACTCCGATAGCGGCAAAACTTTATCTACCAGCGGTACGTCGCGGTACAGGGTTGCCATCTCGAAATATTTCAGGGCGATCATAAATTGCGCTTCGCCCTTGAGCCGACTGCTCAGTTCGGGTCTGATTCCCGGTATGCCATCGACCCGCGCCAGCAACTCAAGGCAATGCCGGATGGTGCCGTAGCCCCACTTCGACGCAATTACCGCCGACGTGGGTTCGTACGTCCCGTTGGCGACAACCCCGTTGGCAGTGGTTGCGGTGTAGGCGTCGTCGCTCATGGCGTTGAAGATATAATCGCCCGCGCCCGGCAAGGTGCGGTAGGCATCGTTGATCCAGAAAACGGCATCCTGCTCCGTTTTCCAGAACAGTTTGTCGGAGGGGGCGGTGAGGGGCAAGGTTTCGAGGAAATTATCCTTACAGGCCGATACCGTGCTGAGTAGCCCCGCAAAAGCGATAAAACGAAAGAGTTTCATGATGATGTCTGTGTTAAAGCCAGTTTACAACGACAGATTCAGACCAAACGTAGTGACCTTGCTGAGTGGATAGAAGTTGCCGCTGCCGTTGGGAGCTTCGGGATCGAAGGCAAGCATTTTGGTGAACGTGACGAGGTTTTCACCACTAAAGAATACCCGCAACCGGGCTATTTTCAGTCGCTCCGTCAGGTTGGCGGGTAATGTGTAGCCCACCTGAATGTTTTTCAGGCGGAAATAGGCGGAGTTTTGCAGGTGGAACGACGAAAAGGCTTTGTTCACCCCGCCAATCCGCGTTTTGGGAAAGCGACCATTAGGGGTTTCGGGCGTCCAGCGGTCGAGGTGAATCGTCATGGCCGAGGCTAAATTATCCTGAAAGGCGTGCCAGCCCAACGACGACATGTACGTGAGCCGGTAGCCGACTCCCTGCCCGAAGGCCGAAAAATCGAAGCCCCGCCACGACAGGTCCACATTGACACCGTAGGGAAACATGGGGGTTTGGCGGCCCAGATGTACCCGGTCGTCGGCGGTGATGGTGGTGGGATTACCCCCGTGTTCCACGTACCGAATGTCGCCGGGGCCGGTCTGCACGTTCTGAAACGAAGCCGCTTTCACTTCCTCAGTGGTCTGAAACAGCCCGGCGGCTTCCCAGCCAAACCACTCGTTCACACCGTAGCCCACTTCGGTAATGGTGGTTCCGTCGATGCGCGGACCCAGCCCGCCCACGTCCACCACCGTTTCGCGGGCATTCGATAGCTGTACACCCACGTTGTAGCGAAAACCCTTGATCTGGTTCTGATGCTTCACCTCAATCTCCCAACCCCGGTTATCGACCGTACCGACGTTCTGGAAAACCCGGCCCCGGCCATACGTGTCCGGGACGGGCGGCTGTAGCAAAATGCCCCGTGTGCGGTCCTTAAAAATGTCGAAGGTCAACAGCAGTTTGTTACTCCAGAAACCCGCGTCGATGCCGAGGTTGGCGGTTGTTTTGGTTTCCCAGGTCAAATCGGGGTTGGGGTTGCCACTGTAGAATGCAGTGGTGTTAGGTAGCCCGTTGAAATAATACGCACTGGTGCTGACCGACGAAGCAAACTGATACAGGGCCACGTTCTGGTTGCCCACCTGCCCCCACGAGGCCCGCAGTTTGAGGTCGTTCACGACGCGGTTGTTTTTTAGAAACGGCTCATCGCTCACGCGCCATCCCCCCGATACCGACGGGAACAGACCCCAGCGCACGGGCGCGGCAAACCGCGACGAACCATCGTACCGAACGATGCCTTCGAGCAGGTACTTGCCTTTGTAATCATAGTTGGCCCGCCCAAAAAACGACTGGATTGCCCATTCCGAAGCCGAGCCGCCCGTTGTCCAGGTCTGCGTATTGGCCGACCCCGCGTTAACTACGTAAATCTCGTCGGTCAGGAAATCGCGCCGACCCACCGTTTCCGCAAAATCCTGATTCCACTCGCGGGAGAAACCGCCCAGTAGTTTCACGTTGTGGTCGCCGAACGTCCGGTTGTAGTTCAGCAGTAGCTGGAGGTTGTGCTGGTAGTTGGTCTGATTGGCCGTCAGCAGTGAATTCGTGCTATAATCAAAATCGACGGTTTTTAAATTTACCGGGTTGATGAATTTCATGCGTTTACTGTAATCTACCCGGCGCGTCTGATCGAATTTTCCGCTGTACATCCCCCCAATCGACAGGCCGTCGAGGATGCGGTAGTTCAACGTAACGGCCCCCGTCAGCCGGTTGAGCCGCTCGCGTGCAAACCCACCATCTTCGGAGGCCAGCCCAAGCCGATTGGCAAAGGCCGTCACCGAAGCCCACTGCCCGTCGGAGGTAAAAATTGGGTAAACCGACCCGCGCCGGTAGGCTTCAAAAATAATGTCGTTGATCGTGCGGGTTGGTCCGTTGGGGTACGAGGCTTCGGAAGGGGCTTTTTGCAGCGATGGCGCAAACTGAGTCATAATGCCCACATCGAGCCGCTTGCCCACCGTAAAATTGTTGTTGGTGCGGATGTTAATTCGTTCGTAGCCCGTGTTCCGCATAATACCGTCCTGCTTAAGATAACCCAGCGAAATGTAATAATTCGAGTTTTCGCCCCCGCCCGAAATACCGACGTTGTGTCCGGTCTGCGGGGCGGACCGAAACAGAAACCCCAGCTTGTCGGCACTGGGCAATGCCCCGGTGCGGTACTTCTCGATGTCGGCATCCGTGAAGGTAAAGTTGGTTTGGTTAGGATTGTCGTTGCGCTCCCCTTCCTTAAACAGCAGCGCGTGTTCGTAAGCGTTGGCCATTGTGGGTAAGCGGGTGGGGCTTTGCGTCCCCACGTAGCCGTCGTACGTCACCCGCGTTTTGCCCGACTTGCCTTTTTTGGTCGTTACCAGAATAACGCCCCCCGAAGCCCTCGCCCCGTAAATAGCCGCCGAGGCCGCATCTTTCAGCACCGAAATACTCTCGATGTCGTTGGGATTCAGGTTCTTCATCGACATGGCAATACCGTCCACAATCACCAGCACCTCGTTGCTATTGAGCGTGCTGATGCCCCGAATCCGCAGGCCAATGTTCTCGTTGCCGGGTTGCCCGCCGGTTTGGGTAACTAACAACCCCGGAATCCGCCCCTGCAACGCCTGACTCGCATTGGTTACCGGGCGGTTCTCAATCTGTTTTGTGTCAATACTGCCCACGGCCCCCGTCAAGTTAATCTTTTTCTGGGTGCCGTAGCCTACAACAACCACCTCATCGAGAGCTTTATTGTCTTCGTTGAGTACCACCGACACGTTCGTTTGGGCGGGTGTAAGCGGCACTTCCTGCGTGACGAATCCAATGATGGAAACGATCAGGGCGTTGCCCGCGCCATTGGGAACGGTTAGTTTAAAAAGGCCATCCAAATCGGAGGTGGCCCCGCGCGTGGTGCCTTTCACCAGCACACTCGCCCCCACCAGCGGATTGCCGCCCGCATCGCGAACGGAGCCGGTGATGGTCCGTTCCTGCGCCATGACCCGGAGGCCAAGTAACAGAAACAGCGCAATCAGGAGTAGTTTGTTTTTCATGATTGAACGTGGTTTGTGAAATGGATTTATTTCAATACGACGAAGTCGCTAACGCCCTCCAGCAGGGATTTCCATTCGTCGGGGGTGCGGTATTTGCGGAAGTTTTTGACGCGGTGGAACGTCAGAAAATTAGAGTTGTGCTGATTATCGGCCCCGCCCATGCCATCCTCGAAAGCGGTACGCGAAGCAATAACAATGTCCTTCCCATCGAACTGCCAGTCTACATACTGAAACCCGTGCTTTTCGACATCCGGGTTGTATAAGACGATTCCGCGAATGGTCCAGTTTTCCAGATCGGGCGACGACAGCATCACCTGCGAGTTCCGGGCACGTTCGCGCTTGTAAACGCGGTGTTTGGGGAGTGCGTAATTGGTGAAGGTGTAGTATAACTCGGTTTTCGGGTCGAATCGGATGTTAAACTTCTTGCAGGCCCCCGGCAGCTTGATGAATTTGACCGTCGTTGAATCGGCAGTACGCCCATCGTCGCTCACCCGGTACATCACCGCCTGATCGTCTTCTAAATTATTGACCCGCAGGATGTTCCAGGTTTCGCCTTTCGGATTCATGACTATGTTGCCTTCCAGCCACGCATTGCCCGGTTTCCACTCGGCTTTGTGATAAGTCAGACGTTGCGTAAACGACCAGCTTTTGGGATCGAGCAGGTCTGCATCGACGGGGGCGGAGGCCACAAAACTCTGGAAATTGCCCCAACTCGTCACCGGCACATTGCGTTCCATGCCTTTCCAGACTCGCCCCTTGAACACCTGTACCGGCACCGACGCGCAATGGAAACCCTGCTCCGTACTCAGGTAGCCCTCGTCCACGCTACTCCAGTTGCGGCCTCCGTCGGTGGAGCGACGAATCGACATCCGCCCGTACTCTTTCGTTGTGCCGAACAGGTACAAGTCCCCCTTGTTGACAAACAACGTGGCCCACCACAGGCTATCCAATTCAGCGATTTTCTGCCAGCTTTTCCCCCGGTCCGACGACCCAAATACATGGGTGTGCTGCGGGGTTGGTCCTTTTCCGAAAATATCGTGCGAGGCCACATACTTGCCATCGGGTAGGATCACGATGCTGGGCGACCCCAAATAGTTACCAGACGATTTGGGCAGGTGGTCAATCACCACACCCGGCACGTTCGGGAAGCTTTGTGCCCCGGCGAAGGGCATGGTTAGGAGGCAAATCAGACCAATGTGAAGAAGTCGTTTCATGATGGTTGAGCGGAAAAGTGACCTGTAGTCATTCATAATGGAAAAAGCTGGGGTTGAACCGATTCAATACCAAGTTCCTCGTACAGCCGCTCGACTTTGGACAGGAGCGCGTCCATGTCGTTCCGCACCGAAGGCGTGAAGGGGTCAACGGTTCGGCGGGTGTGGAGCGAGATGGGCAGGCCACGTTTTTGCAGGCTGTATTTGGCAATGATAGGGTAAGCCGTATGCACCAAGGCCATGCAATCGGTTAGAAACTGCTGTACCCGAGCAGCCTGCTCCCAGCGCGATGGATCATCGTAATGTCGGCATAACCAGACGATTAACTCCGGGAAATGATTGCCCTGAATGCACGACAGCCCAGCCGCCCCTGCCCGTAGCGACGACACCGCGTTGACCATGTAGGCATCGTACAGGCCAAACTCGTAGCCTTCGGCCACCCGCAAGCGTCGGGCTACTTCGTCGGCATCCAAACTCGTGTCTTTGTGGTAAATGAGTCGCCCCGTGGACAGCAGGTCGGCTAAAATAGTGCTATTGATGAGCCGCTTGTAGGGAACTGGACATTCGTAAAGCCCCAACGGAATGGCCCCGGTCAGGTCCATTAACTGGTGCATTCGGTCCAGAAAAACGGCATCGCTTTCGTCAGGCATTACCAACTGACTCGTAATCACGATGACCGCCTGAACACCGGTATCGTATATTCGTCTGACAAAATCAGTCTGCTGCTCCATCGACCCCCCCAGCGTGCCAGTCGCCACCACCGGAACCCGACCCGCCACCTGACTGACCACCTGACGAGTGACCGAAAGCCGCTCCGAGTCGGTCAGTTCGTACATTTCGCTCGACAGACAATTGGCAAACAGCCCGGCAGCCCCCGATTCCAGGTAGAAATCGGTCAGGTGGGCCAGCCCCGGCGTGTCAATGGCCCCCGATTCGCGAAACGGGGTAAGCATAACGGGAATAAAGCCCCGTGGTAAGGGGGTACGGGCGTTGTTGAGTAAGGACATAACAGTGAACAGGTTGGACGGTTTGTACGCGAGAAGCACTCAGTTGTATTCGGGCTGGGGCGGGGTGGTTGCCCGATCGACTGATTCAGGGGTGGATCGCAAGCGGGTCAGCAGCACCCCGATTAGGAAAATAGTGAGCGTGCCGACCACCATAATCATGTTCGGGTGGAGCGGGTTGCGGAGGAACGCATACTCGTCGGGCAGTCGGCCCGAAAACGTCATCCAGACGATCACCAGCACCCCGATGATCGTGGCCGTTAGGGCCTCGGCATTACGAGTAGAGCGGGAGATGATACCCAGCAGGAACAGGCCCAGCATGCCGCCCGCAAAAATTCCCGACAGCAGCCACCAGATGTCCAGCACGCTTTTGATACCGATCATGGCAATGCCCGTCAGCATCCCCAGCAGACCAAAACCGGTGGTTGCCACGTACAGCAGCCGCAACGACTGTTTACCAGTCAGGTTGCGGTTCACGTATCGCCCGTACACATCGACCGAGAACACCGTTGCCGAGGCATTCATCCCCGAACTGATCGTGCTCATGGCTGCCGACATGATAGCCGCTACAATCAGGCCCACCAGACCCGCCGGTACGTTGTTGACCATAAAATGCGGCATCACTTTGTCGCCAATGTCTGCCGGACCGAGGGTTGCGGCCAACTGAGCAATAGCTGCCTGACTGCCACCGGGTAGGCGTTCGGCAGCCACGCTCAGACGAACGGCGTTCAGCAGGTCGGGGTTGTTCTGGTAGTAGGCATACAGGGCAGAACCGATAAAAAAGAACATCAACGAAATCGGCACGTAGAGATACACGCACAGCCAGATTGAGCGGGTGGCCTCGCGAACGGAGGTGGTTGTGTGATACCGCTGCACGTAGTTCTGATCCATGCCAAAGTTGTTCAGGTTCATGAAAAAACCGTACAGCAGCACCACCCAGAACGTCGATTGGGTGAAATCGGGCGCGAAACTCCCCAGGCTGAATTTTTGGTTGGTCTGTCCAACGGTCAAAATGCGCCCTATGCCACCGGGTAGTCCATCGATTACCAACCACAGAATAATGACGGCTCCGGCGGTTTTCACCACGCCCTGCACCACCTCGGTCCAGATAACGGCCTCCATACCCCCCAGCACTGTGTAGACAATAATACAACTCCCCACGACAACCATAATCGTGGCCATCGGGTAGCCCGTCAGGGCCTGCAAGCTGAGGGCGATACCAAAGAAAATAGACCCCATCCGCGCCAGTTGAGTCAGCAGAAAGCAAACCACGGCGTAGGTTCTGGCCCAGGGCCCGAAGCGTTTTTCGAGGTGCGTATAGGCCGACACCTCGCCCGTGTGCCGGTAAAACGGAACGAAATGCCGGGCCGCAACCCAGGCCGCGAGGGGCATCGACATACTAAATACGAACGAGTTCCAGTTGGACCCAAACGCTTTGCCGGGTACGCCCAGAAACGTGTTGCTGCTCAGAAACGTCGCGTAAATCGACATACCGATCGCCCAGCCCGGTATCCGGCCCGACGCGGTCGTGAACTGATCGGCGTTGCTTGTCTTGCGGGAGAAATACACGCCCACACCCACCATGCTCAATAAGTAGGCAACGATTACCAGCAGGTCGATAATAGGCAATGTCTTCATGTAGAATAGTACAAACGATATTTCGATAAAACCCTGATTTGTGGAGCCATTTAAACTATACCACAAAATAATTGCCTTTTACCGGGCCAACATTGTACTGAATTATCTTATCATTCAACTGGCTTAACAAGTTTTCAAATACTTTCTTTTATACGCCAACGGCGAAATACCCTGCACTTTTTTGAACTGCCGATAAAAATTAGACAGGTTATTGAATCCAGTATTATAACAGATTACCTCGATCGACTGCCGATTGTCGATCAAAGCGCGACAGGCGTAACTGATGCGAACTTCAACCAGAAACTGACTGTATGTTTTGCGCGTCATTAGTTTGAAATACCGGCAAAACGACGTGACGCTCAGGTTTGCAATGCCTGCGATCTCTTCCAACGTAATGTCGCGGGTATAATTAGCCAGTGTAAATTCACAGACCGTATTCAGCCGAACGGTTTCCAGTTCGTTCGACTGGTGGAAGGCATAGGCTGAAGAAAGGGTTTCCATCGAGTCGGATTGAGCCAGTTGGGTCAGCATGGTGAGCAACAGGGCCACCCGATTTAGGGGGGCCGCTCCGACGGTGTTGTGCATCAGAGGCCGGATTCGCTCGGCTAATTCGCCCCGAATCAACAGCCCCCGTTTGGCCTGTTCGTAGAGTTTGGCGATTGGAACAGCCTCCGATAAGTGTAAAAAACCCTCCCCCAGCCAAGCTGGCAGAAAATGGATGACAAGGGCCTCAAAATGAGCGTTGGGGTCGCTCTGAAAATAGCGTTCACTGCATTGCCAGTTGTGCGGCAGGTTCTCGCCCAGTAAAATGATCTCCCCCGGCGAAAAGTTGGCGATGTGATCCCCGATAAATCGCACTCCCTCCCCCCGAACCACACAGTGTAATTCTAATTGAGGGTGGTAGTGCCAGATCGAACTCAGAGTCCGCGTGGCATCGTGCCGGGCCGTGAACGCGTCCTGCGTATTGGCGGGTACTTTATGATAATGCGGTCGCATGGAGCTGTAACGGGTAGCTAAGCTGACACTTACGATATCACGTCGTTTAAGTTATCCAGCCTTGTTCATCTACTCTTGATACGTACGATCCTCCGCGGTTTCTCCCTCGAAATACTACGCAACTGAGCAGGAGGCTGGCTGGCTTTCGTTTTCGTACAATTCTGACCGACGGGATACCCCTACCTTTGCTTTGTAAATGAACCAGTCAACAACTCGTAAACACATGAATACGACCGTAGTTTCAGCCAATCAGCCCACCCCAACTATCCTTGTCACCGGTGCGACGGGCAACATCGGCAGCGAATTAAGCAAACTGCTTGCCCAGCGCGGCATCGCCTTCCGGGCGATGGTCCGTAACCCAAATCAGGACTGGATACAGTTTCGCATTTTCGCCACACCCTTGTCGATCCGGTCAAGGCGGTGGCTCAGGCCCATACCATTTCACCCCGCACCGTGCAACTTCGCTTTCAGCAGCAGTTAGGTTATTCGGCCAAGGCGATGATGCGATTTGTGCGGTTCAAGAAAGTAGTCGCTCACCTGCTGGAAAACCCTGCGGCCCCACCCGACTGGTCTGACTTGGTTCTCAACTACGGTTACCACGATCAACCCCACTTAATTCGAGACTTTCAGTTTTACACGGGCCTGTCGCCCAGTGCCTTCATGATGCAAGTGAAGCAACAAGCCCTGTGCATTAGCCAGCCAGGGAAGTTTTATTAGGCCGATTTCCTGTGTCTCGTCCTGAAAAAACCGAGTGATTATGTAAGCACGATATCCCCTTTGACGCATTGTTTAACAGGTTTCTATGGAAATAGCTGACGTGGCGGAAGCCCGAGCCTTCTTCGGCGGGCTTCTTCGATCATCTCGCCCAACGCTTCACAAAAGTCGTGATCCTGATTGATGAGGCTGGCCAGGGCAGGCCCAACTTTATTCATCCGTGACATACGCATGCCTATCGGTTGTCGGCCTAAATCGTCCCGTTTCATGACCGTAATGACCATGTAGTCGTCGGCGGCTCTTAATTCTTCGATCACTTTTGCCCGTCGCTCATCCGTTTCGTCGGTGTACCCAACAGTCCGGGGTAAGCTCGGAATCGCTAACGCAGGTTCGTTCCGGTCAACCTGCTCCAACATCTCTTCTGCCGGTAGCTGCTCCGACGATGCGCCCAACAGTTTGGCTACTTTACACACGGTGTTGATCGCAACGCCACTTTGCCGCGCAATCTCACGCAACGACCAGTCAGGGTGCCCGGCGATGAGGGCAGCTACCTGTTGCGACTTCGGCTTTTGTAAGAACCGCTCATTGGCTTCAAGCCCTTGTGGGCGACCCACGTGAACGCCCTGCTGCCGGGCCTGTGCCATGCCTGTTTTGATCGACTCGCCACGGCTGGCACCCTTTTTTGTGGGTGAAGGGGCCAGCGAAGCCAGTTGATCCAGGATGATGGTTAGCTGATCGTCGTCGAACGAAAAGTACTCGGTCAACTTGCCTAACTTGGTTTGCTGCTGGGCGTATTTATGTTTGAAATAGCTTTCTAAATAGGCGTGGCCCGTTAGCTCAGTCAGAATGCCCACGTTCGTCACGTGGTACGTGTGCAGGTCCTGCCGAATCTCAGCCATTCGCTCGGCTAAGTTCGTGCGGCTGGTGATGCCGATTTTGAAGAGCGGAGGGCGGCTCTCGAACTCGATCAGTAGGAAGTACAGATGGAATCGCTCGAATCGCTCTCTCTCGGCCTGGAAGGCTTCCAAGTGAAGTTGCGCCGTTGCCAGTTTTCGACGCAAGGGCCCGTAGTCGTTGAGTAATGCCAATCCACCCCGCGACAACCAGTGGGGTATCCAATTGAGTTTCTTATTTTCCTCGTGCCAAAGTTGGTTTGGCCAGGCTTCCAACCCTTTGGCATAGCGGCCATTCCATCGACCCTCCGAAATGTAGTACAGTTCTTTATACTCGACGCTTTCCAGATCGCGCACTCGTTCGAGGTCGGGTAGTTCGGCGTTGTGATCGGCGACGTAGGCATCCCACTGCGTCAACACCTCAAAGTTGGTCTGCCGGACTTTGCTTCGCTGTTTTCGATTCGGATGGGGCTGGCTAATTTCAAAAAGCCTCTCACGAGCCTGGTCGATGTCGGCCCGCAGTTTGGTCATTTCCTCCTGATGTTGCACCTGTTCAGCCTGTAACCGAATACCGGTCTGCGTCATATCGTTTTCCTTCCATCTGGCCCATTCGGTCAGGCTCAGCGTCGTATCGACGTAGTGTTCGATGTGGAGGAAATCATAAACCGATACGTAGGCGCAGGTTTGACCCAGATGCGCGAAATGGTGCACCTTGACTTTGCCCTTCTTGGCGGCCAACGGTGTCCCGCAATGTGGACAAAAGCAGCCGCAGGCATCGTCCCGTGCCGCTTCGCTGATGTGCAGCAACTCCCCGTCGGCCAATTGGCCGTACAATAGCCAAGCCATTCCTTTTTTTGATACAAGTTACGAATGGAAGGGGAAAAAGCAAGGTATTTTTGAGACAGCTCTATTGGCTCAACTTCGATGAAGGCTCAAAGCGGTTCGCTCGACCACTTGTAGAAAGCGTAATCCGATTCACTCAGGTTGAGCCGCATAAATTCATCCATCCCGAAATCGTTGCGCTCCAGTACGTAGCGACGGAACGGCCAGCTTCGTTTAGCCGCTTCGAGTCCTCTGGTACGTTCGCCTTCCCGAACCTGTTCGTTCGGTAGGCCGTCCAGGTACTCCTCGAAGTAAATATGCAACAATTCGTTGGCTGACCTATTTTCCTGTTTACTCGCTAAGTGTTGTTCGAGCCATTCAACCAGATCTTCCGGTACGTTGGCGGTTTCATGATTCGTCAGGCCAGCTACGTCGTTGAATTGATGCTGGTAACAGTAGGCAGCGTTGCCGATCCGAAACTGACGTGCCCAGAACTCGCGCTCTTCTGGAGCAAAGTTGGCCAATTGCTCGGCCTGTATCTGATTGTATTTCTCGATGGGATGGCGCATTGTCACACATCGTTTTCTTCAACCTCGTCGGTATCGCTAAATAAACCTCTACCTTTCGGGTTTCGATAGATGATACTGTCTTCTTCGCTCTGGTAAAACACATTAGGGTCGGTTTCACTTCGCCGAAGTTCGCTCGTATTGGTGCGTTTGACCAGCCTGATTTGGTCGTATTCCAACTTAATACGTTCCTTTTCGGCAGGCAGTTGATTCTTCAGAATGACATCAAAGAGCATACCATCCTGCACAAATTCAGCATTCCAGAGCGCATCATAATTGATGAAAAGAGGGATGTTACGCCAGCGAGTCAGGGTACGTTCCGTTGGCGGTTGTATATCAAAATAGCCCGAATTAAATCCAGTAGAAGCAGTTGGGGTCCTTAATATCCTCAACCATCTTTTGCAGTAGACCAGGTAATTGATCCGTTGTTACTTCCATTGGTTGTGTCAGAGTATGTGGTTTAGAAAAGGATTTGCCACTACATTCAAAGTAAGCGATAATTTATGTTGAATCGTAGCATTCATTTGACAACCAGAATGTCTTTCCAGCGGGTTGTATAGCAGGGTGATACCCACTGCTGCTTGTGATGCCAGGTCGCATCATACCCCTGCACGGCAAGTCGAACCTTGTCGCGGCCGTGACGGTGGTTGAGCCGATCCACTACCTGATGCAGTTTGATATGCCGTTCGTCGGGTGTGTCGCAAAAAAAGGATGCCTGACGGTGTGTGTCAGGCACCAGATTAGAAAGTATGATACCCGCCTTCTGATACTGATAACCGAACTGATAGATAGACTTCAGAGCGGTTAGGGCGTAGGGAACCAGTTCGGCGTTGCTCGACGTCGGATGTGGCAACTGTACAGTGCGACTCCCGTAATACTGTTTGGCCAGTTCTCCGTTTGGCGAACGCCGGAACCGATTCGTGTGCAGAAATACCGTCAGGGTGCCGGCAGCGGAGTGTTGTCGGCGAAGCTTCTGAGTCGCGCGGGCCAGGTGCGTTGTCAATCCCTGAACAATTGTATCATACTCGGGCACGAGGTGCCCGAAACTCGGAGCCGAGCAGATGGCTTTTTTCGCCGGTGTCTCCACTTCCAGAAGTTTGCAGGGCGTACCGCGGAGTTCATAGGCGAGCCGAAGGCCATTAACGGTCAGGTGCTGGCTGATCCAGTCGTCGGGCAGGTCGCGAAACTGCGCGGCCGTGCGAATGCCGTTTCGCCGGAGCAGGGTAGCGTACCGGCTGCCAATCCCCCACAATTCGGTAACGTCGAATTCCTGAAGTACCTGGTCAATCAGGATGGCTGAGTCGAGGAGCAATACGCCCTCATACTCTCCTACCCGTTTGGCGAAATAGTTGGCCACCTTGCAGAGTGATTTCGTCGGTGCCAAGCCAATGCTCACCGGGATGCGCTGCCACTGGGCAATGGTTTGTCTGAGTTGCCGGGCAAACAGAGATAAGTCCGGGTAGATAGTTTCGTAATCGTTTAGATTTAGAAAAGCCTCGTCGATGGAATAGACCTCAACCTCCTCAACGAAGCGGCCGATGGTGGCCATGATGCGGGCCGACATATCCCCGTAGAGGGTGTAGTTACTGCTACGTACCTGAACGTTGTGCTGTTGTCGTAGCTCCTCCAGTTGAAAAAAAGGCGTACCCATTTTGATGCCGAGGGCCTTGGCTTCGTTGGAGCGGGCAATGACGCAGCCGTCGTTGTTGGAGAGCACCACAACGGCTTTCCCTTCGAGGGAGTGGTCGAAGCTCCGTTCACAGGAAACATACATATTGTTCACGTCGAGAAGCCCCAGCATGGTCGTCAGCGCGGTTTTTGAATAACCCACGTGACCACGCCAAATACCCGAAAGTTTTCGCCTTTGTGGACGTAGATGGGATCGTACTCGTCGTTCGATGAGAGCAGCACAATCATTTCCCCCGCCAGCCGCACGCGCTTGACCAGATTATCACCGTTAAGACTGACCACGGCAATGCGACCATCAACGTGATCGAAGGAGCTATCGACAATGAGAATGTCGCCCGGTTCGATGCGGTCGCCAATCATTGAATCCCCCGCAGCTCGCACAAAGTAAGTAGCTTCGGGATTGGTGATGCACAGATCGTTCAGGTCACAAACCCGCTCAATGTAGTCGGTGGCCGGCGAAGGAAAACCGGCCTGCACTCTGGAACTAAAGAAAGGAATCAAATACCGAGTTGTGCGCTTTGCCTTCACCAACTCGCCCGGCAATAACTGTTCGCTACAGGGTATCATAGGCTTAGTGTATAACTAAAATATACAATAAGCCGCTATGTTATACTTTTGTTATGGTTTCTCCAAATGTTGACCGGTTGACGGGGGTGGTTAGGACTCGACAAGGTGCAACAGCCGATTCAGAGCACTTTCCTTGTCGGCTTCGCCGAGACCATAGAAACAGACTACACCGTTGACCAGCCGGACACCATCCCAACGACCCATACTGTCCCGATAGATCACCGAGTAACCAGCCAGGTCGCCGAGTTCTGCGCGAATTTCATTCAGAACAAGCTCCATGTCGTTCGTCACGCTCCGATTTCCTAAATCAAGATCGACGATGGCAATTACGCTGCCCTCGACTGTGTAGGTGTAGTCGGCACTAAATCGGGTACGTTTCATAAGTCTGTTGAGTCAGGAGTTTTGATCAGGCTTCTTCCAGTTTTTTTATTTTCTCCAGGGTCTTCGCCACCTCTTCGTTGGCGTAGAAAACTTCTTCCAGAAATTCCCGCATATTCTTGCCCAGCAGGGCCGACACCTTCTTCAGGTCGCGATGCATGTAGGGCTCAATCAGCATCGTCTTGTACTCGTTGGGATTGGCTTTCTCTTCGCGCCTGATCTTAGATTTCGGACGCCCAGGTCCCTTGTTTTCAGTTGCCGCCTGCTCTTCCATATTACTGTGTATTTTTAATTATTATGCACAAGTTGCAAAGGTAGCTATTTGTTTGAGTATAGCAATTGCAGCCTGTCGCTGGCCCGGACACTAATCGGCACTTCCTACGTCAGTTTCGATCCGTGTTCGGGCCTAAAAAGCACAGGTTCGTACCTCACCCGTGCTGTCTGGTTTCTCGTTGCTTAGTGGTATTAGTTGCTGAAAATCAGCTATTTGTATTCAGAGAAAAAGCCATCCGGTTGCTATTAGGGCCTAAGGGAAACAAAGACCGGAGTTGTTAAAATAAGGGTGCAAAAATAATTATAGTGCATTGTATTTATTAGTGCTGTGTATTATCTTTACAGAGTAATCAATGATACAGAAAAGCACATGAAAACGACCAACCAACCACAAACCGAGCAGCCGACGACGGACGTAAACCGCGAAATGGTCAGCCTATCGGAGAGCCGCCCCAACTATCACAGTTTCGAGGAACGGGGAACGCTCAATAGCACGATTCAAGCCTTGTATATGCCATCCGTCGAGGAATTTTTCACCGAAATCTACTGACCATGACGACGACAGTAACGCTTGAAATCGAACTCGAAGTTGAATTCAGCCATACGCCCGGAACACCTGCCGATTACTGGTATCCCGGAGACCCCGCCGAGGTCGATATAAAGGCGGTGAGATTAGGAAACCACCTGATACCGCTAAGTGCCTTTAGTGCCGACGACCAGCAAGCCATCGAAGAAGCCGCGCTTTGTGAAGCCGAAGAATTTGAACCCGAATACAACTAATCAACTAACGGCCCGGATGGGCAACCACCGGGCCACTAACCAACTTTTTAACCCCTCAACGCCATGAAAGCAAACGGCAAAGTAACCCCCTCAGCAACAGTAAACAACAACACAACCGAACACATGGAAGCCATCCAGAACCCCGACGTTTCAACGGAATTAGTAGCCGCTCCCTCCCTCAAAATTTGGGAGAGAGTACACCCCCTGACGGGTGAAGTAGTCCCCAAGTATAAGTATTTGGAGGGCCACCCCAAGCAATACCGGTTTGATGCCAAAGAGGGCCAGTTTAATATAAACGGCGTGGATAAAATCGGTCAAACGCTCACGTTTCAGCCCCTTGCGTGGCGCATCTTCACGGATAATATCCTGAAAATGGGTACGAAAAACTGGGCGGAAATTTTCTTCATCGACGCGCAGGATTGCGTTTCGGCGGTACTCTTTCACGGGTATTCTGTGGACAATATTTTCCGGCTGATTGAGCCGCTTTACTACGACGACATGACGCTTGCCGACGTGGTGATAACGGCTACCGCTGAGAAGAAGGAAAACACCAAGATTCAGCCAAAGGGCATTTACCACATTGCCAGCTTCAAATATCAGTTTGGCGACCCCGAACGTACCCGCGAGTTAAAGGCATACGCCGAGGGCCGTAAGTTTTTCCGGCAGGAGACCCTTACCGACGTGGCCGACGTGAAAACGGCGTACAACTTCTTTAACCCGTTCAACGGCAACGGCGACGAAGAACCGGCATTACTGACAAATTAAGCAGGAATATGGCCGGGCGTTTCGCCCCACAGGTTGCAGCGTAACGGCTGAACGTCCGGCCCCCTCTCCATCCATTTCAAAACTTTTTAATTTCATCAATGATAATGAGCAAGCCTTTCAAAGTAATCAGCATTGACCCGACGCGCCGGGTAGTCGAAGAAATTGAACTGAAAAACAATAGCCTGAGAGCGGTTTACGACCACATCGGCTGTCAGTGCATCGACATCGTTTGTCGGCAACCGAACGGCGACGCGCTGACGGTGGACGACGAGGCCCTGTTAGTGGAGCCGCAGCCGCCCGCCTTCCAGTTTGACGGGTATTACGGGCGCATTCACGGCATCGCTATCGTAACGGGTTGCGACGACGAGGGCAACACCATTGCACCAGCATCGACGGTCGAAGAAATCCGGCAGAAGGTAAAGTTTATTGGCGACGTATATACAGAGCCGTTTTTGATGGTGGTGTCTTTCGACTGGCCGTAATATGGCCGAGGGAAGGTGGCAGGGGGTACTTCCCCCCTGCACCCCCGCCGTTCCAGGCACTACCCACCCTGCTGGTCTTTCTTCCCCTGTGGCCCAAAATCAAAATCTATGGATTACCGACAATTAAACCGAATTGCCAACAGTGACCTGACCGAACTGAAAAATCACATTTTTGGTCTGCCGCAGCGCAACACCAGTCAGGCGCAGGAGTTTGGCACCCGCTTTCATGACTACCTGCTGCTCGACAGCGACACCGTACCGAGCGGGAAAGGAGCCACCGCGACCCGGCGAATGCTGGACGTAGTGCGGGCCGATGCGTTCTTCGCCCGGCTCCTGCCCGAAGCTGAAATAGAAACCCCACAGTTCTGGAACGACGAGCAGACCGGCTTGCCCTGTAAGGCGCGCTTAGATATTCGCCTGCCCGGTGAAGGGTTGATTGTTGATGTAAAAACGACCTCGGCCCGTAGTCAGCGCGAGTTTGAATCAAATTGCTACCGCTACGAATACGACCGGCAAGCCGCCTTTTACCTCGACGGCTGCCGACAAGCCGGAGAGTGCGCCGACCGCTTCATCCTGCTGGGCATTCAAAAACACAAACCCCATAACCTGTACGTAGTGGAGGTGCTGGCCGACAGCATTTTTATGGACGGTGGCCGAAGGAAGTACCACCGACTGCTCCGCTCCTGGCAGGAAACGGGTTTCAGACCCTCATCGTGGGGCGGCTAAAGAAGCGTACCTTTGCGCCGGGCTGGTATCCAGCTTTATTATCATTGATTACTCGACACCCCGTCGGCGGCTGCTGACGGGGTGTTTTTGTAAGATGTCTAATAATATTTATGTTTCAGTCAAATTTTGATCCCAATGAATAACTCATCTACAGAGGCATTCTCATTAGAAATACTTCTTAAACGATACTGGCAAATACCCGAACTGCGATTTATAGGCCGTTATGTAGCAGACCCTGATGGTAAGAAGGCTAAGTTTGCAGACCTACGCTCCATGTCAGGAGACGCATTGTTTTTTCCGCCTAATAATGAGGCTATTGGTTTAAAGACAGGGAGAGCCTTCGCCTTCGTATTTGCAAACCCAAAACTGGCTGAAGGCGAGTATTATCAGTTTAATGCCCAGATCAATCAAAATGAAAGAGAGATTAAAAGAAACCCCCTTTTTGCTCCCCCTCAGCCTTTTGGTAAAGTATCAAATCTGGTTCAAAAGAGGATGGAAAAAGAGGAGTTTATAAAAAAGATTTTTCGTCAAACGGGAGCATCGCCTAAGGACGCAAAGGACTTAGCCAGATCCTTGAAAAACTTCCAGTTGGAGTTATATACCCGAACCGAACGGTTCATATTTGAGATTCTACAAAATGCTGACGATTTCCCGGTAGACAACCGCCCCGTTCAGGTAAACTTTGCGGCTTTGGATGAAAACATTTTGATTCAGCATAACGGCCGCTCGTTCGATGAAAGGGATGTCAGGTCAATTTGTAGTATAGGAGACAGTGCTAAGTCACAGACTGCATCTGCAACGGGCTACAAGGGTATTGGCTTCAAATCGGTGTTTACCCAGTCGAAACGGGTGTTTATTTCATCAGGTGGATATACATTTTGCTTCGACAAAGAGTACTCTGTCTATTCAGACTTTGGCAAGATGTACCCCAGAGCCGAATCAGAGTTTTTAGCAGAACAGCAAACTTACATTGGTTCAGACAACGTACCCTGGCAGATTAAGCCTATCTGGCGAGAAAAATACCTGTTCCCACGTGAGGTAAGAACCCGCGAAGATTTTTTCAGAGAAAATGTTTCTTTCTGCCTTGAGTTTGGTGAGACGAACAGTAAAGACTTCAAAAACAAAGCCTTGAAGTTTTTCGGGGAGCCGCGCTTTCTACTGTTTCTCAAAAACATAAACAGAATTTCTTATACTGAAGGAGAAGGAGCAAACCGTCTTTTTGTAGAACGGTCTGTGGACGGAGACATGATTACTCTGCTCGGTAATCAAAATCCTAAAACGTACATCATCTACCAAACACCGCAGGTTGATTTTTCCGATCACAGTAGTGAATTAATTGCGATTGGTAACGTACCAAAAAAACTAATTGATTATCCTTACCTTAACCTAACCTTCGCAGGGCTGTTGGAGGATGGGAATATTGTTCCAGAACCTGATACAGTTCTATTCACTTATCTGCCCACTGAGGATAAGACCTATGGATTTCCTTTTCTGGTTAATGCAGACTTTGTGATGACTGCTAACCGGGAGCAAATTCCGCCAGACAATAAATGGAACGAACTGGTCTTCAAAGAAATCGGCTACAACGTATTTGTCTGGATCAAGCATATTATTGAGACGAATCCAGAGCGAGTTGCGTCTGCCTATCGGCTGATTCCAGAACCTCCTGCTCAAGACACCTTAGTTTGCCAGGCGTTTCAGGAAGGGTTTGATAAAGCCATCCGGGAAATTCCATTTATTCTCAACCAATCAGGAACACTCCAATGTCTCGATGATACGCTGATTGATAAAGCGGGTTTGAGCCAATTATTACAGGATGACTTTGCTTCAATCACTGGACAGAGTAAACAGCCAATCAGTGATAAGGCCGAGACTCGACCTATCGAAAGACTCTGCACAACCACAGGGTTAGGCCAGGTATTTGGCAGGGAAGAGTTACTGTCGCTAACCGATGAATCCACATTTCAGGACTGGCTAAAACACCCCACCAACAACGCCAATTTCCTCCAACTCCTCCACGAAAAACGCTGGCTTGCTGGATTTAAAGACCAGGCTATTTTCCTCAACCAGCACAATGAGTTGCAGACTGCCAACGGCCTTTGGCTTGACCTCGGCGATGACCAGCCCCTGCTCGACTGGATGCCAGTGGCTTACCTTCATCCGGAAGTACGCCAGCAAACCAGTCAGTTCAAAGTTCCTGTTGAGTCATACAATCCCATTGAATTCATTGCGGAGGCCATTTTGCAGAACAAGCAGGCTGTTAATGACCTACTCGGCCAAAAAGCCAACAACCTCAGCTTTTATCGATACCTGTTCAAACATCGCAATAAGCTCACCACCGACCATCTTAGTAAGGACAAACTATTCTGGTTCAAAGTATGGGGTAAGCAAGACGATGAAGAGCATATTATCAGCTTTCAGAATGACCTGAGTTTGTACGCTCATCATTCTAAACTAAACCGCCTGTTAGAAAGCCAAGCGTTTCCGAAAGGTCATTTCTGTCTCCTCTCCTCCGAGTTTGCAGAAACGCCCAACCAACAACCAGAATGGGATAAATTCTGGCAACGGTTCAACGTCAACTTATATTCTGCGGCCTCATTTCTAAAGGATGAAATTCTGGACCAAATTTCTAAGCTAAACGCCCACTTCGGCAAGTACACGGCTTTTGATGACGAGGCATCAGAGGAATATCTACAGCTTCAGCAAGGCAGTATTAGCGTATGGCAATCTATAAATGACAGCCTACCTACTATCTCTGCCAATGAGCTGAAGAGTACTCAGCGAAAGTTGAGCACGCTTGTCGTTTTCACAGCTAATGAAGGCCAACCCAAACCACTGAAAGATTGCTACTTGCCAGAAAGCTACACTGGTAGTGATGCCATCAAGCAGCTCGTGAAGGAATATTCCTTAACCGATATTCATTTCGTCTCGGACGTTTATCAAGACCAAACGGGGGTTAATTGGAGAAAGTTGTTTGGGGATTGTGGCGTTGACACCGATACCTCTGATGCAGTTAGGAAGCATGTCCTACCGAGTCTTAAAAACCTGTCAGATGCCCAGAAAATCGTTTCTTTTACCGGGCTGATAATCAGCGAGTACACCAACCTTAAAGCTGACTCAGCAGCCATTGCTGAGCTAATAAATCACCTCAAATGCAAAACAGCCGAGGGTAATCTCGTACCTATGCGGGATGCTTTACTTGGTTCTTACTATGAAGAGAATACACTGATTAACTCGATACTGCCATCAGTAGAGCTGCCCAACCAAATTTCTGACGAATATGCTACGTCCGGGTCCGGCAAGGCGAAATGGGTTGAGTTCTTCAAAGCACTTGGAGCTATAGTACCCACCGAGCAGGACATTATCAGCCGTAAGATAGATCAACTACTGGCGAATCAGTCAACCTATAACACGCCCGAAACAACCGTTTCACTGGTTGGCGAATTACTGATCCTGCACCAGCAGGAAAAGCTGACAGAAGTTCATCTCAAAAAGTTAGCAGAACTCTGGTTGTTAGTTAGCTCCGATGAAGGCACAATGTTGGCGGTCAGCCGGTGCCATCTGCCGAGCGTTTTGAAACCAGCCCTCGATCTGGAACAACTCTTGCCACAGGAGGTTAGACCCAAGATTTTCGTAACGCCTGACTACATCGTTAGACAGGAGGATCAGTTAGAACTTAAAGACTTCCTGATTACTATTGGGGTTCAGACTGATTTAAGGTTCATTTATAAAGGGTCTGTTGGTCGGGATGAATTACCGGATGAGTATCGCAAGTATGCGGATACTACACATAACTACATACCTGACAATGCTAAACTTTATGCGTCTCAACACAGCATAAGCCCTTGGAGTTTAATTAACTATCAGTCTTACCTATCCAGCCCTCAGATAGCGGCCTACTTTTGGGATAAAGTATTGAGTACGAAATGGCCCTTGGTCAAACATCTCGCAAATGTGACCTATAGCTGTAGGTACAATAATTACACATTTAAAAACTATATAGCCTTTACGCTTCAGACAGCGAGAGTTATTCCAAACCTCGCAGGTGAATACGTCACGGCATCGGCCTTGTACTCAATCCAGCATAAAGACCTGATTGACGACCCCGCACTTACCCCAGCCATTGACTTGAGCAGCATTGAGGTTGAAAACAAGGTACTGGAAGAATGGCTGGGCATCCGGCAGTCGGTTCCGTTACGCTATTACCTCCGCCGAATCAGCCAAGTGCATGATCTTTATTCGCTCAAAGAAGCAGGTATCTGGGATAAGGTAGCTGACATTCTAAAAAAGCCATCGCCAGTTCTCGAAGAAGCCGACAAGACCGACCTTGACGATTTTAAGGCCAATGGCACTTTGCCCAACCAGTTGGGCGATTGGCGACCCGTGAAGGACCTCTACGTCATCATCGATGGCTTCAAATTGGGTATTGGTAAATGGAAACAGCTTATCCACAAAGATTTAGTCAAACTGGCCGAAAAACTTGGCGTTACTACCTTAACAGAAGCCGATTTTGAGTTTGCATCTGAAAAGCCGCATCAGGACTGGAAGTTGAGATATGAAATCATTAAACGCTTGAAATTCATAGCCTTTGCTGAAGATAACACCCGTTGGCAAAATCTTGAACAGGAATACCGCCAACGCATAAACAGTTTCACCTTCTATCAGACTGATGAAATTCTCTTTGTGTGCAAAAAGGTGGCCGACCTGAAAAGTACAGAAAGAGATTTCTATGAAAACGGAACAGAAATATACTATCTCGGCTCCTGGAATGAGCCACGTGCTGGAAAACTCATCGAATTCCTTTATCGGAAACTGAGCCTTGAAAAAACTTCACAGAAACAGTTTAATGATTTTCTGTTTGGTACCGAGAAGAAAATAATTGACCTTTTTGACCAGCGCAACCTACCTGTCCCTGAAGAATGGCGACCCAAATCACCTGTTGTAAATCAGCCCGTTCAACTTACAACATCTCAAACGTCGGTTGGGATCTCTCAGCCTGGAGATAATCCGGTAGGGTCATCTGAACAGGAAGATGAGTCTGAATCGGAGCAGACAGTTACCCCAATTGACACCCTCGCCAAAAAAGCAGCTATATCCGTTGGCCTAAGCCCCGAAGAACAGAAGCAACGCAACCAGGAAGCTAAAAATGTACTATTGAACTGGCTTAATGCTCATCCAGAATATGACTGTTCGGATGCCGAATCAGACGACTACCAGATAGCAAACGTGCGGGGGCGGGCGACTGGAAAAACCCTGACCTTCTTTATCAGCAGTGTGGTTAAGGGAACGCTGTACGTTTGGCCCGCCCGATGGCTTGAGTTCGGGAAACCAAACACGCGCTGGGCGTTGGTGATTAACGACCATGTCGAAATATTGAGCGACCAGCAAGAACTGCTTGATCGGTATAGCCGTACCCTACTTCGGGTGCATAACAATGCTGCACCTGTACTGGAAGACCTGACTGCCGTTGCTGAACAGACACAGTATTCTCAAACGTGGCAGTTTATGTTCTACGATCCCACAGACGAATATTACAGCACTCCCCGAACACGACGACCCCAGAGTGATACCGGCCCCGTAGATGTTACCCCCGCCGAAGATGATATTCTCGACTGATGCAAATAACTATCAAACAACACGAACGACTGCTCATTCGGGAGCATAAGTTACAGGAAGACGAACACGCCAGGATTCTGAATGAGTCGGCAATTAACCTTCGGGCGGCTGGCAAGTTATACGTGGCAATGCTGGCTGGCATTGACGAGTTGCGCGGAAACGTTATACTTCGGTTCAGCAGCAAACGTCCGTTTCCCCGGCGCAATGAGCATATAACAGCCATTGTTGCTGCCAGAGAACACAACGACCCGTCCAGATGGCAGCACACCACATACCGTACCATTCAGGCCAAAGCACAGCGTTTTTGTGAGTTGGTGGCAGTCTGGTATCGCTTTGAGGAAAATGACCGGCTTGTCATCGGCTTTCGCGGAGCGACCGCCAATTTCCTCGCTGACTTGCCGCCTGGTACTGCCCTTATACTTGGCCCCCAGGAACCACCAACTGCCTACCTCGAAAATCTGATTTCGTTACTCCAGGATGCTCACCTGTACCCGCGCTTTCAGGATACCGTCAGTATTGATGTATCGGGCAAAACCTGGAACCCCGAACCACTGACGAACGATAGCACCACGTCCCTACTGCTGTCGGCCCAGTTAGCGCTTCACCGGGATATAATTATTCAGGGGCCACCGGGCACGGGCAAATCGTTCCTCATTGCTAATCTATGTGCCGACTTTTTACGACAGGGGAAAAAAGTACTGGTCACGGCCTTGACTAACACCGCTCTGATGGAGTTAGCTGAGAAGGATGGTCTGACTGATTTTTTACAGTTAGGAAGCGTGTATAAAACCAGCCTTTCGACCGATGAGTCCAAGCGACTACCAAAACTGAGAGAGGGTGCCGACTATGCACATTTACCAGGCACATTGCTCCTATGCAGTTACTATAAACTGAGCGAAAAAACACGGCTGGCAACAGGCGCACAATTTGATTTGGTCATTGTTGAGGAGGCCAGCCAGGCGTTCCTGGCTACGATTGGAGCAGCCCGGCATCTCGGCGAACAATGCGTTATCGTTGGCGACCAGATGCAGTTACAACCTATTCGGGCCACTACCGACGGCGACATCGAGCATCCTTCACTCAAAAAAGCCTTTAACGGCCTGTCCACCCTGGCCGACAGTGAACTTACTACTTCAAAATTTATTCTTCAGCAAACGTTCCGGCTACCCCCTTACAGCACGTACCTGACCAATGCGTTCTACGGCGGGCGTTTGCAGTCGGTACAACCTCAACTCAAACCTCTTCACTATCCGCCTGCCTTTCCGGTTCCAGAAAAGAGCGTTCACCTCATTGAATTGCTCATGGCGGCAGGTGTAAAGGCTCCCCAGAATGCCATTGCCCAGGTTACTCAACTGACAGGGGAGTTGCACCGATTGAATCTGAAAGCTACGATTGCCGTTTTGTCGTTTTATGTTGTTACGGTCAAAGAGCTTCAACAGCGTATTTATGCTGATCTTGGCTACTCAGAGCGGGTAACCGTGGAGACTATTGACCGCATTCAGGGGTTGACGGTAGATGTTTGTATCTTACTCATCCCAAACAATGGGCTTAATTTTTCGCTCAACCCGAACCGATTTAATGTGGCAACCAGCCGCGCTCGTCATAGGACGATCATCGTTTTGCCCAATGACCTGGATGTTGATGAACTCGAGCCGCGAGTAAAAAAGTACCTCACTGAGGCTAAGCAAGAATATTAGGAGTACAAAAAAAGCCGCTGATTAAATCAGCGGCAGTAACATCGAATAGAGATTTTTACAACGGCTTCGCCTTCATAATCACCCGATTATTCACCGAAAATGCCAGTTGCCGCCCGCCGTTGTGTTCGCCGGTCTGGACCTGCAAGACCTTGTCGGCGGGGATGGTGAACCGCTGGAAAGCGTAAACTTTCTCGACCTGCGAATGGCCTTTCACGGTGCGAATGGGGCCGTTATGGATGTAGATCGGGCGTACCTCGATTTCCTGATGGGAGGCTTCTTTGGCAACGGTCTTATCAACGATAAAGAAGCGGACGTAATCGAGGTCGTAGTTGAGGTTTGAGCGGTTGCGGAACGCCACGCGGTAATACAGGACGTTTTCTTTCACAAAAACGCCTTTCAGCTTCACGGCCATCTTACTGCGATCATCACCGATGCGCCGGATTCGGCGGGCTTTGTGCAGCACGCGGTCGCTGGCCAGAGCCAGATCAGACTGAGAGGCCGCTACATTGGCGAAATGCACGGAACCCGGGCTGGATTGCCCCGGTCTGGATTGACCAGCCTGCGATTCCGTTCCGCCGAGCGGTTGTGTGCGAGCTTTCAGATTGACCTGGTCGCCCACCAGATTCATGGCCAGGGCAGCCGGGCTTTCGTTGTAGCTGACTACGAAACTGTAGAACTTTCCATCGGCCGTGATGACCGAGAAGTTTGTTTCGTTGAACCCGATTTGATTAGCCTTTACTTTTAGAACGTTCTCGACGTCGGCGGCTTTATCGGCGATGATGTCGCGGCTCCCCAGATCAACGGAGCGCACCGGAGCCGGAAAAATGATGCTCACCGTTTTGTTATAGGCCAGCTCAACCGGGTACGACCGAATAACCTGCGCAGTCGGCGCGGCCATTTCCGGTAACAGGGCCGTTGGAGTAGCCGCCGTATTCGCCGGAGCTGCCGGCATTGCTGGGGCTGTGTCAGAGCCGAGCGAAGCGGGTACGTTCACCGGACCTTTCGCCGACGTAGCCAGCGCCGTAGAGGTCGAGGACACAGCCCGGCGTTTATACGATGCGGGAATTGCTTTCTTTTGGGCGTAAACGCTCGTCAGTGATGTGCTTCCAATCAGCAGGAAACAGACAATCTTTTTCATGATTTCAGTTTTACTAAAAATTAGTAATACAGTTTTATAGTGTTACTGTCTATCGCAGCAATACGTAGTAATTGCTCTTCAGGGCGGCTTTCTGTAATCGGGCTTTGCGCTGGAATAGGTTCTGCACCCCACGTACCCCTGCCTGAGCCGCTGAAGCAGCCGCTGCCTGACCAATGTTGCTGCCGCTGGTTGGCGTATTGATGTTCACCCCGCCAATGGCCTGCGCGGTTGCCAGCCGTCCTTCCTGCACCGCAATCACGTTGGGTACGTAGATGCCGGGTAATCCATCCATGTCATACACCGATAGCCGAATCGGGTAAATGCGGTTTTGAAGCTGCACCGATGTGATCTGCACCCCTACCCGCTCTGCGCCAAAGTTGCCCACGCCGTAGAGCAGTGTTCCGCGAGGGATGACCACGTCCTGAATCGTCATGTCTTCCAGCAGCCGCAGTTGAACGCGCCCCCCGTTCACAACCGTCTGATTCTGGTTGATAACAGCACGGAAGGTACCATTAATGGCCTCATCGCGGCTTTCGCTCTCCTGACGGGATTCCTGCGAGAAAAGTCCATAGAAACTGTTCCGCGACCGGTCGAGGCCATCCAGACCGCTCACCACATCCGACTTCGCCAGCTTTTGGGGCTTTAATTCAGCTTCCTGACGGGCCACCGCCTTAGCGTCCTTGTCGCGCTTGTATTCTTCGAGCAGGGATTTCAGCCGGTTGAGGTCCTGGGCTTTTTTGTATTGCACGGCGGGCGATGCCTGGGGTTTATCATCATTATCATCCTCATCGTCGTTGTGTGCCACAGTACGAGGACGGGCTGAGGACCGGTTCGGTGCCGATTCAGCAGGCGTTTCGTAGTAGTCGCTGAGCGTTTTGAACTCCTCATCGGTGGGGACGTTTCGGCGGTACATATACCGGTCGAGCGAACCCGGAACGGACGCGCCGGGCGCAGCAGCTACCCCTCCCCCACTTGCTGCACCAGTCATGCCAGGCAACGCCATCGAAGGCGACACAGCCGGTGACGAGGGGCTAACCGTTGGAACGCCGACCGTCGGAGCGCCGAGCGGCTGCATCCCTGCACCGGTAGCTGTAAGCGATGCCTGACTGTCTGCACCGGGCAGAGCCATCGGCACCGACTCGTGCGCCTGTGCCATCAGGTCTAATTTCGATTTCGATGTAGAATCGACGAGGGCAGAGGGTACGGTCGTGTTGAGGTTATTGGCTTCAAGTAGTTCAGGTTCGCGGTTCTTCACCTGGTGAACTACAAAAGCGGAGATAGACAGGAGCAACAGGCCGAGGGCCAGCCGAAACCGCCCATCGGCAAGGAGTTCACGGACGTCGCGCTTGTGCTGTCCGGTTTGTGTCAGAGTTGCCATACAGAGTATTTGTCGAGTTTTGGGAATGCGTGTTTTTAAACAGATGCTGGCGGCCATAAAGGACGCTCAGAGCCAGTAGGCATAGCACACCGGCAAACGCTGTCAGGAGGGCCAGTCGCCGTAGTTGTAGTGGATGCCTTTCCCAGCCACGTACCTGCCGCAGCAGGTACCGGGCCGATACCCACCACAGCCGCCTGAGTAATTGGCGTAGTGGATTGGGGTTCGGGCGTAGGTCAATCACGGTTGATGGTTTCGAGATCACCGTTTTCCAGTACTTTCAGCCGCTCAATCATGAAGCCGTGCGAATTGTTGTCGGACCGGTCGATGTCGATCAGGTTGCACTCAGTTATGAGTCGGCGCGTGGTGATGGTGTTGGCCCGCACCAACAATTGCCGGGCGTAGGTACGTACCGAAAAAGGCGACTGGTTTCCTGTCAACGCAATCGAATCAACTTCCACTTTCTGAATCACGTTGCCCTGAATAAGCTGGGTGAAATACCCTTTTTCCCTGAGGTCCGTGTAGAGCCGCATGATCGATGCATCGCCGTAGTATGCCGCTTCGCGGATGTGGGTGTCGATGGCCGTTTCGTCGGGGTCGAGGTTGAAAAACAGCCGGTGAAACGCCCGGACATGGTCTTTTGCTTCGGCAGACCGGTTCACGTTCATATCCTGCGCGAGAGCCAGCGTCAGCGACTTACCATTGTCAAGCACGTAGATTTTCTCCCGGCTCTTCTCGACCGTGTCCAACGCCCAGAAGGCAACGACCGCAGCAAAGGCCAGCGAGAGTACAATCGCGCCGATGGCTACCAGCCGCACCAGCCGAAAGGAGCTTTCCAAATTGGTCAGGTATCTGAAATTAGTGTTCATAACGTAGTTGAATTAGCGAATAGCCCGTTGAAACCGTCCTGACGCACTACCCGCCAGCGCACCCGCCCCGGCACTGCCGACGTTTACCGTTGTTTTGCCTGCCGAGGCAATTGGTTGAATGGCTGACGAAGCCCCGCTGCCCACCCCGGCCGATTCCAGTATCCAGCCGGTAACTTTCGGCACGAGCAGGTAGCCGATGGTACCGATGACATAAAAGACAATCATCGTGAAGTCGGTACCGACGGTGGCTTCGGGAGCCGTGTTCTGCAACTGGGCAATGTCGATGCGGAGCATGGTGATGTGTACCTGCTCTATGATACCGCCGAAAATGTTGGCCACCGGAATCCACAGCATCACGTGGATGACCCGCGCCAGCCAGGTGGCCAGCGATCCATAGAACCAGTCGAAGCAGGCCAGCCCGAACGTCAGTGGCCCCACGATGAAGAGAATGAGCAGAAAGAACGTCTGAATCACTTTGAGCCCAGTTGCCGCAGCCGTGTACAGCATCTCCGATACCCACCGGATCATTTCGTCAAACCAGACGCTCATGCCGTACTGCATGGCATTGGCCGCCAGCCGACCCAGGGCCACCCCCGGAATCACTTTCTGAGCCGTCGACCACCAGTCGCTACCCTCGCCGGTGATGATTTCAGTATTGGTCTGTTCCCACTTTTTCTTGAGCAGGGCATCTTTCTGAGCATTGAGAATCTTCACCTCCTGCCGACTGTCGTTCACCAGTGTCGAGGTGCCGCTATCCAGTGCGTTACCAATGCCGGTCAGCCCATCGACGAGAAAGGGGTAAGCAATGAGGGCCAGGGCCAGCGCAATAGGCCGCAGCAGTGGAAAAACATCAATCGGTTGTCCGCGAGACCAGTCGCTCCAGATTCGATAGAAGACGTAGCAAACGGCACCCAGCCCGCCCACGGCCTGCCCCAGCGAGATGAAATCGCCGAAGTGGGGCCGCATTGTAGCGAACAGTTGCTCAGTGGCCACCTCCACCGATGAGGCTACCGGTGCCTGTAAAAGAATTGTCGATAGCATCCTGATAAAGCGTTAGTAGGTAGTAGTACCGAGCTTCTGCCGTAGCTGCCGTTCGGTTCGTTGTTTCTGCTGGTATTTGATGGCCGAGTTCACATCCTGCCGCATCCGAATCAAACCATTCTGCCGACGCAGGGCCTCCTGCCGGGTTTGCCGGATGAGTTCCAGCCGCTCGTAGGGAGACAGGTACGTTAGCCGCCCGCCCTTTTTTGCCAGGGCCAGCTTCGCTTCCAGCACTTTAGTATCGGCCAGCCCACCCGCCGACGTAGCGAACAGAGCATACCCCACTTCGCCGGGGTACTCGTCTTTCAGCAGTTTTTCGATGTCGGCTTTGCCGTAGTAGTCGTTGATCAGATTCACCGTGTTGCCGTAGAGGTCTTTCATGACCTTCTGCGCGTTAGGCATCCGGCCATTCTGCTCCCACCCTGTCGGGAGTTCGTTCATCGCTTTCTGATAGGCCACCCGCAGTTTCAGATTCTGATACCGCAGTTTGTTGGTACGGCCCATCCCATCCTTCATCAGCGCGGTCAGTTTGCGTAGCTCTTCGGCGAGGGCCTGCTGCTTCTGCTTGTAGCGCATCTGCATGATGGTGACGGCGGGTACGGAAAACACCGTGCTCTCGGCAAGTCCCTTGTACACCTCATCCAGTACCTTCTCGGCAATGATGCTGCCCCAGTCGAGGCCCGGATCGGTCAGACCGCTCATAATCGCCTGCTCGTTCTCGCCGAGTAGCTGATCAATGGCCTGTTCCAGTTCGCGTTGGGAGGCCGGGCCGTTGCGTAGATCGCTCGCGCCGGGTACGTATTGTTGGGCCTGCGCTCCTGACAGCGCAAAGAAACCCCAACCCGTCAGGCAGCACAGCCCGACTCGTAATAGTCGTTTCATAAGAATACAGGTTTTCGGATGCGTCAGGCTGGCTATTTGCTGCCGACGTACCGGTTCAGACTCGATTTGTCTTTATAAAATGCCCTTGCCGCAGCCGTCTCGTAGGTCTGTTTGGCGCGGTAAGCATACGCCCGTTGCAGTTCGCCATGAACGGCCCGTAAGGCCCGCTGCCGGTCGGCCAGCTCCTGCTGTACGTTCTCCAGTATTTTCACCCGTTCGCCCTCCGACATCCATACCGCTTTCTGGCCCAGATTGACTGTGAAGCGCACCTCCATGGCCAGGTCATCGGTGTTGGCCAACTGATCGACGATTTTCCGGTAGGCGGTTGCCTCGCCCGGCGCAAAGACACCCTTGTTGAGCAGCGACCGTATCGGGGTCGCTACGTTGCCAACCTGCGTGAAGTCCGACTTCAGGTTGAGCTGGTCATAAAACTTTACGAACGTAGGCGAAAGCTCCGTGTGCGCTTTCTTCCATTCGTAATTGACCTTGTAGTCCTGATACTCAATCTTCTGTTGCCGGGAGAAGCCTTCCTTCATCATCTTCCGCAGCCGGGCCACCTCGCTCGTCGGCGATACGTTCAACAGATCACCCAGGATGTTCATCAGCTCGTCCTTGATGCCCTGCATGATGTCCCGTTCAGCTTCGCCCAGAATATCCTCAATCTGCCGGGTAATGTCATCCTCCATACCTCTCTCCATCCGATCACCAGGCAGAATAGCCTGCGCGTGAGTCTCAGCGTTCAGGAAGAAGGCTAACAGGGCCGTACCAATCCACTTACATTTCATCCGCACTTCGTTGCATTAGGGTTTATTGTCAGGCTTGCGGGTGAGCACGAGCGGGCCACGACCTGCTGCCGTCCGGTTAGAGGCAAGCGGGCTTTGATTGACCAGCTTACCCGATTTCACAAACAAACTGTCCTTTACGGGCTGCTGATCAGCACCACAGGCCAGACACGCACGATCTTGTATATACGTGCAGGTTAGCGGGCCAGCCGACAGGTTCCGAAACCATTCTTTGCCGGTTTTCAGGTCGACCGCGGCTGCGTACTTGGTCAGCGTGGTTATACCACCGCTTTTCTGAATGACATACTCGGTTCGGTCATAATGGTCCGGCTGAGGGTCGGGCGGTGTTCGTGCCGGCACATCATTCACCCAGGCCCCGACGAATGATTCGGGTACGTCCTTTGTCGCTGAACTGGCACCGGTCTCCGAAGAGCCGGTGTTACCGGAGCAGGCCGTCAGTCCGGCCCACAGGAATAGAAGTATCCGTTGCTTTCTCATCTTATGCGTAGCGGATTTCGTCGGCGTATTCGCGGAGGGCCACGTCGTAGCTGCCTCCATTGTCGTACACTTTCTTCTGAAGCCGCAGTTTTTCGGTTTGTTCGGTAGAAAACGCCAGATACTCCTCCAGCGATACCTCAACCCCGTAAACCTTAGCCATCTGACCGCCCCATGAGATAAACACCTCCTTGTACTTCCGGCGCGGATCGAGGTCGCGGTTCAGCGAGAGGCACAGGTCCTTTTCTTTCACCGTCAGGGCCAGCAGGTCCATCACCTGTTTGAACTTGTTCTGATACTTCCGCTGATCGAGCAAAATCTTTGTGTCAGCGTTGTTGATGATGGATTCCTTCACAATCGGCGAGCCGATGATGTCGTCCACTTCCTGCGTTACAATCCATGCCTCCCCGTAGAATTTCCGCACGGTTTTGTACAGATACTTGATGTACTCCGCCATGCCGTCTTTCATGATCGCTTTCCAGGCTTCCTCGATCAGGATAATCTTACGTACCCCGCCCAGCTTCCGCATCTTCGAGATAAACGTGTCCATGATAATGATGGTCACAACCGGGTACAGAATCGGGTGGTCTTTAATGTTATCCAGCTCGAAGACGATGAATCTTTCGTGGAGCAGGTCTAGCGTTTCCCGGCTGTTGAGCAGGTAGGCGTACTCGCCACCCCGGTAAAACGGCTTCAGCACGTACATGAAATTGTCGTAGTTGAAGTAGTCATCCCGCAGTTTGTGTTCAGCGATGTAGGTCCTGAACTCCTCCGCCATAAACTCGTAGAAGCTGTCGAAGCCCGGAAAAACATCCCGGTTCTGGGCCAGATGCTCGTAGTAGCCAGTAATCGCAGCCGACAGTGCCGTGTACTCAGCCATCGTCTGCCGCTCGTCGCTCCGTTTCCAGAGCGTCTGGAGCAGTACTTTCAGAGCTTCCCGCTTTTCGACATCCGGGTAATGACGACCCTCAATATAAAACGGGTTGAAGCTGATCGGCGATTCTTCGGAGTACGTCAGATACCGACCACCCAGCAGAGCGCATAGCCCCTGATACGAATGCCCCACGTCGACAATGACGGTGTGGCTACCCTGCGTGTGGTACGACCGAAGCGCATGGTTTGTAAAGAACGACTTGCCACTCCCCGAAGGCCCAATAATGAACTTGTTCCGGTTGGTCACCCAACCTTTGTCCATCGGCTCATCAGAGAGGTCCACCAGAATCGGCTTGCCCGACAACCGTTCCACCAGTTTCAGCCCATGCGTACTGGCTGAGTCCTGATAGTTCGTTTCGTGATTGAAGAAACACACCGCCTGGGGCACGAACGACCAGAATTTGTCTTCGCGGGGCAAATCGGCAGCATTGCCGGGAATACCCGCCCAGTACAGTGTAGCCGCATCCAGACTGTTCTCACGGGGCCGAACGCCCATCTTCGCAATGGCCGACGTAACCTGATTACGTAGCACCGGTAGTTTAGCTTTGTCCTCCGTCCAGATCTGCACGTTGTAATGCACCCGCACCGGTGAATAGCCCGTTTCGGCGGCATAATTCAGAAACTGGTCAATCAGCCTTGAATTCACTTCGTTGTTGGTCGAGAAGTTCGACAGTGACCGCATCTGCGTGGCCCGCTGCTCCAGTTGCGGAAACACCTGCTGCCGATCCTCGACGAAGATGTATTGATTGTAGAGGTGGTTGCAATTCAGCATCAGGCTCACCGGCGTCGCGTAGCCCACCGATACGTTGGAATTCTCCGACGACAGGTTCTCCAACCGGTTGTTGGTGCCAAGCTGTTCGGGCAGGTCTTCTACGTCCGAGATCGTGTAGAACTTCGAGTATTTGCCTCCTACTCGTAGCTCTTCCCCCATTTCAATGTCGGCCAGCGTAACGACTTCATCGCGCAGCGACAAACTCATATACCGTTCCAGCAGTCCAGGCGTAGCCGCTTTCCCGGTTTTCCGATCAGCATCGCGCCCGGCCAGGTCTTCGTTGGTTAGCCGCCGGAGTGTGATGCGCCGGGTACTTTCCAGAATTGCCTTGAACTGCTCAATTGAATTCAGAAACTCATCAATCTTGCGTTTATCGCTGAATTCCCTCGGCAGCAGCCGACCTTTAGAGAGCGTGGTTTGTACCGACGAGGCATTGTGCCGGTCGGCATACGTTTTCGTAATGTACAGGTAGCAGGCGTGGTGCAGGAATGGACGTTCGTTGAAGTGCCGCTCACTGGCCTTGTCGAGGAAGTTGGCCACCTGACCACTGGGCGCGTAGCTTTCCTCCACGAACCAATCCTGCTTATGGACAATCGTATGCACAGGCAATACGCCGATGGCTTTCGTCCAGGCTTCGCATAACTCCCGGTAATCGCCCAGCTCGACCCGCTCATCGTACTGCACGTTCAACGTGAAGATTTCGGGCAGCGTCAGGGCAAAGGCAACGGTGATGTCGCCATGCTTGGAGAGCAGGCAGTCGTTTTCAATAGCACCAATCGGAAACACCGACCGGATGTCTTTCATGCGAACTTTCATACCGTTGAGTTTTCGTTACGCCCGACGGGCGGTTGTCTTCCTGAGTTGCCGATAAACCGCTGAGTCCCGTACCAGCACCACGCCCGGCTGTTGTTTCCGGCCCCGCTGTTTATTAATGCCCCGCTCTCCGTATTGCTGCGACAGCCTGGCGAAAAGGGTGTACAGAACCAGCAGCACGAGGATGTAGCCTCCAAACGCAATCTTGGCTGGAATGCCGAACAGGAACATCAGCACGCAGGTCACTAAAAGCAGGCCCACGGCGGCTCCAGCCAGGTAGTAGATGAAATCCATTCCCCGGATGCCCAGTACTTCGGGTGGCCGGTCAATGCCTTTGTTGACCTTGAACATTACATAAAAACCGCTTCGAGCACCACCACCGAGACAGCCGCAAAAATCAACGCACCTACCCAGGAGCCAGCCGACTTGCGGGTATCCGGGTCACCACTCGACATCTTGGAAAACACCTGAATGGCACTGACTACCCCGATGGCCGCGCAGACGTAAAACATGAGCTTCGTGAGGGACTTGAACGTACCCTTCACCTCCGAAGCGGCCTTTTCTAACCCCGAATCAATCGGGCCGGCGTGAACGCCCACCACACAAACCAGCAGCAGTATCGCTGCCATCAACCACACGTTTGGCTTTTTCATGGTACTTGTTGACTATTAGGTATTGAAATTATTGGTTGCTGCACGATTGAGACGGACTTTCAGACCTCAGCTAATTCCGACTCGTGGGCCATTTCGTCGAAGAGACTGGCATAAAATGCGAAGCCTTCGGTGTGTCGGTCTCCCGCATGACCCTCCCCTACCCCATCGGGGTTTGCCGCGCCGACACCGACATCTTCGGCCACAGCATTGACAACCCGCTCCAGGTTGGTATCTCCAAACTGTGGAAGCGATTCGAGATAAGACCGGAGTTGCGGCCACAACTCGTGACTGATGAGGGCGGCAATCTTGGGAACAATGGGCGTCCAGCTATCGACGTAATCGGTGAGGTCCACTTCGGGTAACTCCACTGATTCGCCTTCCTGATCGGAATCAGGAACTACGACAAAATCCTCGTCTGTCGTAGCTAAGAAAGGGCTTACGCCTATTTCGGGCTGTGCAGGCTGAACTACGACAAAATCCTCGTGGGTCGCATCCGGTTGGGCGACACTCCGTCGAGCCGCGTCCGGTTCAGTGGAGGGATTCATGTCAAAATCAAGCCCCTGAGCTTCCGGCTGGACAGGCATCGACGGGTCAACTACGACAAAATCCTCGCGGGCCGCGTCCGGCTGAGTCTGCCCAGCCGGGTACAAACTTGTGAGATCATGTACCCCATCCCACCGGGTATTGGTCTGGCCAAGCAGGTCGTTCTCATCGATTGCAACTGCCTGACTGTCTTTCTGATATGTATCCGTATTTGCCTTTGTATAAGGCATACTACGGCTGTTAGATGCGGAACGTACACTGTTCCAGCCGAATGCCGTCCAATCGTAGTCCCGGTAAACCAGCCATCCAAACCATCCTGCGCCAGCCAGGCCAGCCGCCGATATCCACAATAACATGCGAAGACCGGCGCGACCCGGCATTACGCTAAAATCCTTTAGATAATCGTTCCAGATGCTCTTTCTGCATCTGGTTCAGTACACTTTCATTGTCCTTAATGTGTTGAGCGACAATATTTTCTAAGATTTCCGGCATCGTTATCTTCGTATTGCTCTCTTTCGAACTACGGAGCAAAAACGTTAATAACCGATACGTCTTCTCGCTCATATACATCATGTTCGTCGGCTTTTTAAAGCCTTCGATCCGTTTGAAAAACTGGGCTTCGTAGCGTTCCCGCTGCTTCCCTGGCTTTCCCGAAGCAGGCTCCTGCTTCACGCTCTCCTCCTGTCGGGGAGCAACTACGACGTTTTCCTCCTGTTTTTCCGCTTCCACCGGCGTGACCTGGGCCTTAGCCTGTGGTTGAACGGCTTTCGGCTCCTGCTCCTCGGCTCCCTTCGGCACTTCGATTGCCGCTGGAGTAGTTACTGCCGGACTCTCGCCGATGCCCTGTTTCGACAACCACGAGTCGAGGTCAGAGCCAATGCCTGAGATGCCTGAGGTTGCCATCAGCGCGATGTCGTCGGCTGCTCCCTTGTTCGATTTTTTTGCCATAAAGGTACGTCTGTATTTTAATTCAAAGCAAATTTTTGATTTATCTCGTAAATCAATCTTTTAATTTCGGGATGGGGAAACAACGTTGACCGGTTGTTTTTCCAAATCACCGAATCTTTAATCCGGGTCTCCAGGATGGTCAGGTCACCCCGCTGCGCGGCCATGCTCTCGATGGATTCGTAGATAGCCTGCCGCTCGCTCGACTTGTACTTGTTCCAAAGCAGATAGCTTTTTAGAGGCTTCCCTTTTGTCCGCCCAATTTTACTGAAAGCGTCCAGAGTCATCATGCCGGCTGCGAATGTGAGCTTGTCGGCTTCCATGGGCAGAATAACGTAGTCCAGCCGTTTGACGACCTGATCGTAGCCCGCAATGTTGATGGTGCCGGGCATATCCAGAAATACCAGCGTATCGGGCTGATCGGCGAGACTGTCGAGCATAGCCGGTGCATCGGTCATCGACACTTTCCTTACGTCGTAGGGGGCGCGGCCCTGTTTCTGAAGGTCGGCAAGGAGTTCGGTATCCTGCCGGAGCTTGGTGATTTCAAGCGCCCGCTCGTTAAAGAACGAGTGCTGCGGGAAGTCGGCATCCAGCACAATCACGTTCTTTTTCTCCACTGCGTGGAAGTAGGTCGCCATGTGCATAGTCAGGGTCGTCTTGCCGGTGCCCCCCTTCTGCGTACAGATAGAAATGAATACTGCCATATAGTAGTGTATTATTTATGACAAACATAAAGACTTTCTGTCAGTCATACATACTGTATACCATAATGACTGCTATGCTGACTGTATGACTTACTGCTTAAAAGCATGACAGTTATTATAAAATACTAAAATTATTACAGTAATCATAAAATACTAAAAAACTGCAAACAGTATAAAGATTGTGGAGGGCCTGAGACTAAATTTTAGTATGACAGTATTGTAAGATTACAGTGTTGCAGTGTTTATAAAATACTGAAGGAGGGCGGCAGTTGATACCAGGGAGAGACAACCAAAGGACAGGTTTAATAAAACACTAAAATTTAGTATTACTGCTTTTTAGTATTGTTGCAATAGCTCACTCTCCTCTAACAGACGCCATCCCGAAAAAAGCAAGATGTGTTTTCTGGTACGGAATTCTCCAAAAAATGGCTATACTTATCAGAAAAAGGGAAAAAAGTGCGTAAAACGTGGCGACAGGAAAAGGAGGAAGAAAAGAAAAAAGTGAGGAACAGCAACTCACTCAGGTAGTTAAAACAACCCTAACCAAAACAGACCTAGAGGGACTTCAACGAGCCTACAAACAGCAGACAACTGGCCAGAAAATAAGTTTCGCGGAGTACATCCGTCAGCAATTACTGGCAAAGTCCGACCCGAAAAGCGGTAACGAGGAGCGGTCTAAATTGCTATCCATTCAGCTTGAACTTGCCGAGATAGGCAGTCAGTTGGGCCAGATTCTGGGTAAGATCAGGCAACAGGAAGGTCTTACATTGCCCGAATCAGATCCTGATGGTGGTTCAGAAACTGATAGTGAAAAGGAGCAGTTACAGCTTAGGCTCGCTCAAAACCTTGACTGTGTTGAAGCAACAATCAAGCAGATTTCACAATGGTTGTACGACTGCTCACCGGAAAAAATATAGCGGGTGCCCTGTTCTACAATGAGCAGAAGGTCCGGGAAGGCGATGCCGAACGGCTGGCCGCTGGCAACTTTCCCGACCCGAAGACGGCCCTGGCTTCGTGGCTGGCGAAGCGGGAAATGCTGGAGTTCCTGGCCAGTGGCAACCCCCGCGTCGAGAAACCGACCGTACATCTGTCGCTGGCATTCCACCCGACTGAGCGGATGGGTAATGACCTGTTACGACGTATTTCACAAGAGTTTCTTGACGAGGCCGGGTACGGAAAGCAGCCGTATCTGCTCTACCGACATCACGATACAGCGCACCCGCACGTCCACGTCGTAACGGTGTGCGTTGACCGGAAGGGGCAAAAAATTTCGGACACGTTTATCCGAAACCGGATGAACACCATCCGGCAACAACTCGAAAGAAAGTTCGGACTTATCGAAGCCGAAGGGGAGAAGCCAGCATTACAAGATGGGGTAGGGGAGGGGCAGGCCCGGAGCCGACTCGGCCAGCGGGAGACAAAAGCCGCCATTGAAGCAACGCTCGAACGTGTAACCAGCCGGTACAGTAGCAGCAGTTTCGACGATCTGAAACGGCTACTGTCCACGTACCATATTGATGCCCGCACGGTTCATCACAAGGTCAGCGGTCGGCCTATTACGGGTGTCGTGTTCCGCCTGACGGATGGCACGAAGCCTATTTCTGTAGCCATTAAGGCCAGCAAGCTGGAATGCAAACCAACGTTTGACCGATTGCAGGAACTGTTCAAAGAAGGCCAGGAGCGCAAGGTTGACCGGAAACCACAACTGCTGAACACGCTCCGGCGACAGCTTTCCGGCTACCAGTCACTAACCGAAGCCGACTTCTACAACGTAGTTCGTAGTGCAGGTGTACAGGTTGTCGAGACAGACGGAACGTACCTGTACGTCGATCACAGCCGGGGGAACGTCTGGCACGAGACCGAATTAGGCGGGGCGTGGAGCTATGACCGGCTCAGTAAAAAGTTTGGGAACGCCACTGCGAAGGTACGTACAGATATCGGCCCGGAGACCGGGAAGCAGTTGGGTCAGCAGATTTCCCGGCTTTTTGAACAGTACAGACAACAGGCAGGCAAAGCGGAAAGTGAGCTTGTTGGGGAGTTTCCGTTTACTGAGTTAGTTCAGAGGCTACGGGGCGAAGGGATACCGCTCGAACAGGCTGTTCTGACTGTCCGACAGTTTGAAGAATACAAACAGAGCCAGTTGCCACAGATCAGAGCCAGTGAGCTATTAGGTAAACCAATAACATTGGAGCAACCTCAGCAACCCAATCTGTCGAACAGAAACGAGGGCCTAAAGACAGAAGATACGGTCATTAGTCACCGGATTCGATGATGTATTGGGGCAATCAGCGAAAGGAAGGGGCAGGATTTTATATGATTGATTTGATAAATCAATTTTGACCTATTTCTTTTGTGTCGAACTTGCTGCCAAAGCAGCGCATCGCAGGTTCAATTCAGCTATTACTAACGATAAAATAGCCCCGGATTACCCGGCCACAAAGCCCCTCAAAACGGCTGGCTGGAAGAAGAATCAGGCCATTGACTACGTGGAGTAAGTTGGGGCCGTGAAGCAAACGACAACGATTTAGCGGGCCTCCGGGCGGTTAACATTCAGGTAGCGACCGAAGCGTCGGACCGCGAGGATTTTGTCGTAGTTGGATTGCCATGCACTCCGCGAGGAATCTGTCGTAGTTCAACGGACAAGCCGAACGTGGCCCGACGGAGTGCCGCCCACGAGGTTTTTGTCGCAGTTCACGGACCCAGGTACGTGAAGTAGGGTAGGAGCGGGGCAGGTTTCACTATGAGTTCAGAACAGGAGAAGGAGTATCGAGGCATACTGTCGGTGATACTTTATCTGGCATTTGCCGTCATTGCCGCCCACTTGTATTACGTTGGGTACGATACCTGGCACCGCAGGGGTCTGACGCTGCCGGTGCTCGATCAGTTTCTAATCAACCTCAACCAGAACCTGCATCTGTTCGATAGCCTAACGGTTAGCAAACTGGTAGCATTGATTCCGTTGGCCGTGTACACCTTCGGAAACAAACCCCGCAAAACGCTGACGATTACGTGGCGCAGGGTATTGACGGGCCTGGGAGTTGGGCTGCTGTTGTATTTCGGCAACTCAGTGCTATTCAAACTCGGCTGGCTATCGGCTGACTCGCGGGCCATCGGCTACGCCCTTACGACCGTCACGGGCTTTCTGGTGCTGATCAGGGCGGGCAGCGATGCTAACCGCATCATCAACATCCGGGTGGATAAGGACCTCTTCAACGAGGAAAATGAATCATTTCCGCAGGAAGAAGACCTGGTCAGCAATGAGTACTCCATCAACATTCCCACGGAGTACTACTACAAAAACCGGAATCGGCGGGGCTGGGTTAATGTCGTGAACCCGTTCCGGGCCGCGATGGTGCTGGGTACGCCCGGCTCCGGGAAGTCGTTTGCCGTGGTGAACAACTACATCCGGCAGCACATCGAGAAGGGGTTCGCCATGTACATCTACGATTTCAAATTCCCCGACCTCTCGACCATTGCCTACAATTACCTGCTGAAACACCACCGCAGCTATGAGGTACGTCCCAAATTCTACGTTATCAACTTTGACGATCCGCGCCGGTCGCATCGTTGCAATCCGCTTTCGCCCGAAGGCATGACCGACATCGTGGACGCGCAGGAAGCCGCCCGGACCATACTGCTCAATCTGAACAAAACGTGGATTCAGCGGCAGGGTGATTTCTTCGTAGAATCGCCGATGAACTTCCTGACGGCCTGCATATGGTTTCTGAAAAAGTACCAGAATGGCCGCTTTTGTACGTTCCCCCACGTCATTGAGTTTGCCAACCGGGAGTACGACAAAATTTTCCCGGTGCTGCTGTCAGAGCGCGATGTCGAGAACTACACCATCCCGTTTGCGAGTGCGTTGAAGAAACGGGCGTTCGAGCAGTTGGAGGGGCAGATTGCGTCGGCTCGTATTCCGCTCGCCCGGCTGGCATCGCCCGCGCTCTACTGGGTGATGACGGGTAACGACTTCACGCTGGAGATCAACGACCCGAAGGCCCCTAAGATTCTGTGCGTGGGGAACAACCCAACCCGGCAGGAAGTGTATGGGGCGGCTCTGGGTCTGTATAACGCCCGGCTCGTTCGCTTGGTCAATCGCAAAGGGCGGCTCAAATCGTCAATCATCATCGACGAGCTACCGACGATCTATTTCCGGGGGCTTGACAACCTCATTGCCACGGCGCGGAGCAATAAAGTGTCCACCTGCTTGGGCTTGCAGGACCTCAGCCAGTTGAAGCGAGACTATGGCGACAAGGAGGCCACCGTGATTTTCAACACCGTTGGCAACGTGTTTTCGGGGCAGGTAGTGGGGGAAACAGCCAAGACACTGTCGGCCCGGTTCGGGAAAATTGTGCAGCGTCGGCAGTCCTACACCATTAGCGACCGGGACACGACGACGAGCATTTCGACCCAACTTGATTCGCTGATTCCTGAGTCTAAACTAAGTAATCTGTCGCAGGGCTTTTTTGTGGGGGCGGTAGCCGATAATTTTGCCGAGACGATCAGTCAGAAAATCTTTCACGGGCAGTTAATCGTAGATGAACCGACGCAACGGGACATGCAGACGTTCGGCCCGATACCAGAACTGACGAGTCGGGAGCAGTTATCCGACGACGCACTGGCTACGCTGCTGGAGCAGAACTATCGACAGGTGAAAACCGACATTGATACATTGCTGGCAGATGAGCTTGACCGAATTGAGCAGGACCCGGAACTCAGCCATTTGCTGGCAGGCTCGTAGCGGCCCCGGCACCACCAACCAATGAGATGACCGTTGACATAGACCCTTATCGTACAGAACTGGCCCGTCGGCTCGGGCAATTGAGAACACAGTTTGGCCACTCCCAACGCGACTTCCAGGAAACGCTGGGATTAGGGCAGAATATCATCTTCCGGGCCGAGGGCGACCTGAACGTAAGCGTGGAAGCCCTGCTTAAGCTGGCCCTTTTCTACGTGCAGGAACACCAGATCAACCCAGACTGGCTATTTAACCCTGACAATTCCGACCTGCCGCAGCAGAACGAACAGGCTATACGGAATCGGAGGAAGGTGGTGATTTTTGATAAGATGGTGGAGGAAATGCGGGTGGCGGAGTTAGTCTGACGACTGCAAGCTACCTTGTTTGTAAACGGCGTGGCAAAGGCTAAATATCTGTTCAACGGGGAGGTCTAAGAATGCTGCCAGTTCGCTTATCTCGTGGATGCTTACATTACGAAGGTGCTTTTGCCTTGATTTATACCAGTTGTTGTAGGACATCTGCATTACCTCGGCAATCTTTCCCTGTTTGATCCCCCGAAATTCAATCAGTTCAAGAATATCCTCATAAAGCGGTTTTACTGACTGATCCATAGACGTGTTTCAATTTGCTTAATCATACTTATTCACCAACGCGATAGTTATCTATTTATTTTATTTAACATAATTAATTATCTATTTGTATTGAATAAAATGGCTGTCTCCGATAACTGCCAAAAAACAATACCGCATCGGGTCAACATTTCGCCCCCTGAGCTGCACAATATAATGCAGGTGTGGCCCAGTCGCCGTGCCGGTTTGCCCGACCCGACCAATTGGTTGCCCGCGTCGTATCCATTGGCCGGGCTGAACCTCGTATCGGCTCAGATGCCCGTATGTGGTAACGTACCCACTGGAGTGTTCAATTCGTACCGACAATCCCAAACCGTCTGGTTTTAGGCCGACGTGCCGAACGTACCCGTCGGCGGTGGCATACACTGGGGTTCCGGCTGGTTGCGGGAAATCTATGCCATTGTGCAGATGGCGTTGTCCGGTTATCGGATGGCAACGTACCCCGAAGTGACTGCTGATACGGTACTGCTTGCGGCTCAGTACGCGCAGGGGAGGAATGGACGGTACGTTTTGCCATCGGTCAGCCAGAACCGAAGGTTTTTCCCGGTCAGAGGATAATACCGGTTGAGTAGGGTAGTGGGAAGATACAATCAGACCTGTATCCTTACGCTGCACTTTTTCGCTCCTCTTTGGGAAATTACTGATTGGTTTGGTAAATCGAACTGTGTCATTGAAATGGCTGATTCTTAACGATTCAGGTGCGGCTGATTTCGACCGAAAAATGACTTGAGCCATTAAAGGCATTTCAGAAATGGTGGTTTTGACAATAAAAAGCCAGAAAAAGAGGCATTTCATACGTTGAGATATATAGTCAGAAAATCTATCTTTACTATAGTAAATGTAGAAAAATGATTTTTCTTGTAAATCAACCGTATGAATAAAGCGCAAACAATTGCCGAACGACTGGAGACGGAAGAATACTCGTTACTTCTGCCAGCTAAGTCGGAGCATCTACGTCAATACCTCGGCAATGATGGACTGTTGTCGAACGAAGAAATCTGCCGGGCTTTGTACGACGATGCCCTCACCAAAAAAGCACTTCGGGAAAAGGTCGGGCAGGCGGGCGTTACCACCGACAAAAAGCTAATCGACGACCTCACAAGCCATCTGTGGCAGACGCATCAGTCAGTTCAAAAAGTCAAACACCTGCTACCTGCCGAGGGCATAGACCCGAAGGCAACGTACCGGTTGACGATTGAGCAGAGGCAGGCCCAGAAGCTGGAGCCGGGTAAGCAGGTGGTCGATGCGACACCGATCCCCAAAGTGGTGGTTGTGAACGGCAACCTGCTGGCCAACTTCCTGCACAACTACCGGATGAACCGGGATATGCAGCTACGGGTGGAGAAGCTCCCCGCCAACGAGCGGCAGAGCCAGACCAATACAGCCAGTTTGGGGGAAAAAGCTACGGCAGAAAAGCCGTCGGTTCAGGCAACAGTGCAGGAAGAGCGAAAACCAGCCGTAGAGCTAAAGCCCGCGTTGGTGGCAAGTGCTCAGGCTCCTCAATCATCTGTCGGAACCAAACCGAAACAGGAGCCGAAAAACCTTGATTGGGATCGGTTGGCTCCGCAACTAGCCGCGCTGGGCATCACCCGCGAACAGCTCGAAAAGTCGGGACAGTTAAAGCAGTTGCTGGCAGGTCAGCAAACGGGTCCGCTGACTTACGATCAGAAACTGAGCAACCGCTACGTATCCATGACGGGAAAGCTACGGGTTGTGGAGGTCAACGGGCAGTACCGGCTTCGTTTCCAGCCTTTAAAAGACGAGAAGGTTGTCCGGGCGTTGATCATTCCGAAACAGGTGCACGGCTACACCATCACGCCTGACGACCGCGCCAGCCTCATCCGTACTGGTGAACTGGGCCGTTTGGTACAACTCACCGATCCGGCCACTAAAAAACCTTACCAGGCGTATGTTGGCACGGATAGCCGCACCGGTCAGGTGGTGGTAGCGCGTCCTGAACAGATCAAGCTGCCTAAGACCATCAACGGAGTGCCACTGACGCAGACTCAGCGTGAGCTAATTGGGCAGGGGAAAGCGATTCGGCTCGACGGGCTAAAGGGCGAGAACGGGCAAACGTTTTCGGCCTACGTTCAGGTTTCGGCGGCAAAGAAGGGGCTGAACGTATCGACAATACCAGCCAACGCCGTCCGCAAAACCACCGATGTGAAAACCGCCCTCGATCTGAAACGGCCCAGCGACCGGCTCGAAGGCACCACGTCGGGGCATAGTGCTAAAACGGATAACAAGGCAAAGCAACGTCAGGCACCTACGAAAGAACCCGCCATGCGTGAGGAAATGAATCGAGGAGTACGGATACGCTAATGAAGCCATGCAGCATACACATGGGAACGCCCACCGCTCGTTGGACGATTACCGAAGGGAGATTGATTTAGTGTCGTTTTTGGAACAGGAGGGGTTTCGGGTCAAAACGAGTAAAGGGTCGCGGCACAGTAAATGGGTAACGATGGAAGAGCCGGATTCGGGCCGCTGCCTGATCGTTTCCCGCAAGCAGTCGGGCGAGTACCGGTACTACAACCCCAGCGACGACTTCGACAAGGGCACCATCATCGACTTTGTGGCCGGTAAGAAGCATTACGACCTGAGCACAAAAAAAGGCTGGCGCGAAGTGGCCGACTACCTCAACGATTACCTGGGCAGGCCCACGCACCACCTGCACACCGTGCAGCAGCAGCCAAGCGAAGAAGTCAAACGAAACCGGGCGGTTACACAGTATTTTGAGCTGGAGCCGCTCCGGGACACGCGCTACCTGGAAAGCCGGGGAATTCTGCCCGAAACGCTTTCTTCTTTCCCCTTTGGCCAACGAATCTTCAACCAGACGTTTACCAACGAGGAAAAGACGTTCCGGGTTACTAACACCGTGTTTCCGCTCGAAAACGAAAACGGAATGCTGGGCCTCGTCGTCCGAAACGATGGCTACAACAAAATCCGGGGGAGCAAGGAAGACGGTGTTTGGGTAAGCAACATTGACCCAACCCGGCCACCAAAGGAGGTGTTTATCTGTGAAAGCCCTATTGATGCGCTGTCGTATCACCAGTTGTGCCCGCCCGCGCAGCCGCACGAACGGATGTACATTTCTTTGGCCGGAACGCCCTCGCACACGCAGCCGCTGACGGTGCAACGCTTAGTCAGCCGACTTCGGCCCGAACGTATCGTGCTGGGAAACGACAACGACCCGATGGGCATCTACTACAATACGCTGTGGCTGGCCCAACTGAATCCGGCCCGCACACCGGTTGGCGTTGGGCCGGTGGGCCGGGTGCTGGCCAGCGAGCGGAAATGCACCGTTCTGTTCGATGGATTGCCAACAGGAACACCCCAAACGGAGGCTTATATCCGTTATTGGCAGCAGGGCGTAGCGATACTAAACAAAGGTTACGAGGCCAACGACCAGCGGGCAAAACTGGAGGTAGTAGGAGGGGGGCCTTCGGCCATCACTCAGCTACGGCTCGACCTGCCCAAACAACGCCCGTTTCTGATCCGGCTCGAAAAAATGATGGCCGATTTCCGGGGATTAACGCAGGTTGTCGGCATCAAACGACCGATGGAAAAGGACTGGAACGACCAGCTCAAACAGAGTCAGCAGGAATCGCTGAAGGCCATGCAAAAGCCTCCTGTAAGCCCGAAGCCGGAAGGGGAAAATCAGCGAACATTTCCGCGCCGGTAAACGTATAAGAAGTTACTCAACCCAACCGCCGTAGCGTTCCGGTGCTGTGGCGTGCCGACCAACTATTAAACATGGAATCCCACATTTTGGAGTATCGGAGTGCTGCTTTTGAAGTATGCCAGTGTCAGATTGAGGTGTGTCGAACGATGAATGTGGTAATTGCAACAGAAACCCCCGATGGTATCGAGGTAACGGAGAATGTCGAAACCATCGCCAACGAAGTGGTTCGCCAATTCGACCTCAACCCACATGGTCTGTTTTTCATCGAACGGTGCTACCCCGAAACGCCTTTTGAGAATGCCAGTCTGGTAGAATTCTGCTTAGACGAAGGCGCGGAGCTACGAAACCCAAAGCGTTTCGACCTGCCGCCCTCCGTCCTGGCAAAAATCAAAGGTGTCGGTGTTGGCCCACATTATGACCGTTTCAACACCGTCGTTACGGTTGATGACGACGAACTACCGGCAATAGGTTGCTGACGGGTCAACCGTAACGTGGTTTCATCACGAGTAAGCGCGTAATCCGTTGAGGTACCGTTGGGGGCCGTGAGCGTCAGTTTGCCATCGTTCACGGCCCACCGCGCCCCACCAAACCCAGCCAGCGGCCCGGCATCGCCCACACTCCGGCACGTTGCCGGGTTATCAATCCCCGCTGAGCCATCCGCATTCAGCGACAGTGTAATGTCGCGCAGGCAGGTCGTGCCGGTAAGTTGCTGGTAGAAAGCGGCTACGTCGGTAACGGTGCCAAAGGGTGGTCCCAAGGCAAAGCCGGGGTCTGCCGTGATCGTGCTGACTCTGTATTGTCCGGCAATGCTGGCCGGTGATATGTCGCTGTTGCGGGAGCAGCTAAAGGGAATAGCTAATGCAAGCAAACCAATGTAAGCTTTTTGCCTGAATTTAATACTTAACAAGGTTTTCATAAATGCGTTGAGTTGAGCCAAATTTCGGCTATTTGAAAGCGTCGTCCATGCCCATCTCTTTCAGAGCAGCACGTATTTCCTCGATTTTCTGATCGGTAAGCGTATCGTCTTCTACCTCGAAACTGACTTTAATCTTGAGGTTTGGATTATTAACCAGTTTTGCGAGGACTTTCGTATAGAGTACGTTCCACTTCTTAGGTTCGACTTGATTGGACCACGACACTTTCTTAGTGGCAGAAGAAGGCTTTTCAGAATTGTTAGTGGTCTGTGTGCCGGAAGCGCTATTTCCCGGTTCAGCGACCACCGGTTGGACGCGCTTCTCTACAGTGAGTGTTGCGGTACCAACGATTGATCCACTGCGGGCGGTTATTCGGTACGTTCCTATGTCCTGCCCAACGGTTAATTTGCCTGTCTGCGGGTCGATAGTGCCGGAGGTAGTTTCCCACGTGAGATCATCAATTATAATTTCATCGCCATGCTGATCGTAACCTCGGGCCATAAACGTATAGCTTTGACCCGGCTCCGTTGTGTATGATGGGGGAACAACCTTTAATGTTACTAACCGACGAGGTTCTTTGTGCTTTTGCGCTTCAGTAGCCGTCAGGATGTACATGTCGTCAGAAAGTTCGACATCGGCAGCCTGTAGCGGTTGATTGAACAGGAATGGTTCATAGCGCCCGTTCACTTTCCCAACGTAGGCCAAAAGACCGTTTGACACGCCTTTAGCAATCGTATGTCTGATTGAATCTGCCTTGAGCGGGCGGGGAAATTTAGGCGAAGCATAGAGCGTATCGCGAACGTTGCGGATGCTCCAGCCATCGACAAACGCTGGGGGCCAATTGCGAACCAGAAGAGTAGGAGCCAAATCCTCGACTACTTCGCCTTTACTGAGTAAATGGCTGATCATGTAGTCAGGCAGACTTCGTGACTGACTACTATGTATTAACCCCAAATTCTCTTCTTGTAACACGTTATCACGATCCAAGTACACCAACGTTCGGTAGCTTTTCCATACGTTTTCTACCAAATCGTTTCCTGCCCGTTTGATGTTCGCTGCAATCTGTTTCCGCTGTTCCTCGTCAAATCGTAGATCGGCGGCATCGTCCTGAATGGCTTCCCACGCCAGCTTCTTACGAGCATCCTCACGCAATTGGCTATCATCGTCGGCTACACAAAACAGCAGGCCGCTTTTGAAAGTACGGGTTGTTTGACTGTTGTTACGAACAATGTCTTCCAACAAGGCTTTTGTTTCGGGGTAGCTCAGCTTCTTTGAGGGGTGCATGACCACCAGCGAGAGCGCGGGTCGGTCTGTTACCTGATTGTTTCGCTCTGGAAAGTAGATGCGCTCAATACCCGCCCCTTTCTCAAAAACCTTCCGTACTTCTGCTTCGACCAACTCGTTGATAGCTGGAGCAGCAATGCTGGCTTTACGGTCTGTGAAGCGTTTGATAAGGTTCTCCTGCGTCGAAAACTTGAACTTGTTATTATTACCAGTGAGGTAATAGCAGTTGTCCAACAGCGTTTGAAGCACACTATCCACATGACCGATGTCGAGGTCCGGTTCGCCGACGTTGAATTTAATTTCGGGAATACTTGCCTGTACCTGCCCGGTTTGCCCACCATTTGATTCAAAAAAGATGATGGTGGCACATTTGCGATTGAGTCGGCTCTTCCGAACACTTTCAATAGCTTCGGCATCCATCCGAATGGCATGTGAGTCGGCCTTGCCTGCAATATCAGTTGTTACGGCTGCCTCCAGTCGATCTTCACCCAACTGTCCGAATACAGCCGCCCGAAAATTCTGGTCATCGAGGGGGGCCGTACCGAGCGAGATAAGCGTGTCTTTAAGCCCACGTTGGTAGCCGTCATTATAAGCACGTGCTACCCACAAGGCCAACAATCGGAGTACACCGCGCGTTTGTTGAAATCGGGGAAGCGATTGCCATTTCCGCTCAAACAAGGACAAAACCTGTGGATGAAACGGGTAGGTTGCTTCAAACTGTTCGCGGGCCGCATCGGCGTTGAACGTACCCGGCAACTGAGAACGGTGTTCCTGTACCCAGTTGACGTATTGACCGATGATCGGTTTGGCTTCGGGGGGTAATCCCTGCCACTCGAAAAGTCGTCGGCGAATGATCTCGGTGGTTTCTTTGCCCGCCGACATAAACAAGGGCTTACCCAGACGGTCGAGCATTTTTTTAAACCGGTCATAGTCAGCCTGGTCTTCCGCGTTCATTTCCATTTCCGAAGCCGGGATCGATACGGCCAGCACGATGTTGGACCGACTACGAACAAACTCTGTCAGAGTTTGCAGAAAATTGTAAAATTGAGCCGCAAGGTCTTTGTAATGACGGTGCCGACTGACGTAGTTAAGCAACTCGTCGTACAGCAACAAGTAAGGTGTATTAGGGTCGAAAAGCTGTTTGAGGTCGTCGCCAGAGGGGGGCGTAAAGCTTTCGTCATGTTGGCGTATCAATTCATAGCCAGCCGCTTCACCAATCTGATAAGCCAGTTCGCCCCAGGGCGTTTTGCGGTTGGGTTCGTTGATGCCATCGCCCCGACCCGATACCGAACCAAACTCCGTACCGACAAAAATTCCCACCTTGGCTACGGGGATGTCGGCCACGCCTGCTTTACGCACCACTTCGCCAATGCCCTGGTAGTCGAGGGCCTTTGTTCCGCATTTGGCAAGGTGGTAGAGCATCGTCAGCGAGTGCGTTTTACCCCCACCAAACTGCGTAGTCAGGTTAAAAACGGGCGATGTTTCCGTCGTAATGCCGTTTAGCCGCCGAACGGTTTGCGCGGCCATGTCCAGCAGCGTTTGCGTCAAATAGGTACGTTGGAAAAAACGTTCTGGGTCAACGTAATCGACCGGGGCCGTTCCGGCCCGAACATGGTCGAGGTGAACAGCGAACTCCGAAGCGTCTAAGGGTTTGTTTTCGCGTAAATCTTCGCGGGGAGTAATAATCTGGTGCCAGGCTTTCAATGCCATCAGTGTATAGCGTATCCGCATCGGCCGGTACCGGCTCCCCGGACGGGCCGATGCGGGATGGTTTATAATCCTAAACTTTTTTTGAATGTTTGAACGGCTTCGACCCACCGGCGTTCGGGTGTGTCTTTAGGGTAAAGCGCGTTTAGGGCCTGTGCTAACTTCCAGAACCGTTCGTCGCGGCCAACACCGTCTTCAACCAGAAACCGTTTCAACGCTTCGGTGCGGCCACTATCGAACAGCAGCATAGCCTGATGGAGTCGATCCAAGACGGTTTTGCCCGTTTCCTCTACTTTTAACTCTGGCATTTCATAGCCGACTGCTGGCTCTGCTACGCTTTCCAACGTGGCCGACGCAAAGTTTAAGGCTAACTGCACGACTGGCTTCTTGCGAATCGGAGCCGCCCGCAGCCCCGCCTGACCAAATAAGGGTCGGGTACGTTCCGAGACGGGCAGTAGTCGGGCTTTATCGCCCTTGACTTCGATCAGGCCGTCTTGTTTGCCCAAATCAGCTCCTAAGCCCTGGGCAATTTTTCGGGCCGTATCGTAATCGAGGACAAAGCCGCTAAGTTTTTTCTTGGATGGGGTATTGTTCTCGTCTTCTTCGTCCCCCTCCTCGTCGCTGTCTTCGTCAGTGACCGGGCCTGACGTACTGGCCGAGAGCGTCCAAAGCCACATAGCCGTTAGGCGAGCGTCTTCCTCAAAGCCTTTGGCATCGCCACCCGCGAAGACCTGATTTAACGCTTCCTGACTGACAGCCGCCCAGACCTGCTCAAGATATTCCCGCAGCGGAACGACATCACCGTTGGGTTTTTCGACTCGGCTGTACTGGCTGAAAATCTCCAGCGCAGGGCCTAAGCAAGCGAAAATAGCATCGGCACCTACTACGCCCTCGGCTGCCAGGCGGGGCATCCACTCGTGAATGCGTTTGGGTAAGGCCCGCAGCACATCGCGCCAATCACCTACTTCGTCTTCAATTAACGTACCGTCGGCACATTCACGAGGGCGGCAAACGAGGTGAATGGATGAGGCAAGCGTAACTTGCCTTTGGGCAACTAAGCGTGTCCCCATTTCTGTATCAATTGGCCATGATGCAGTAACATACCAACCTGCCGAAATAAGAGCCGTTAAAAGAGCTTCCCAGGCAGATGTTTCCGTATGGGCGAAAACTAAAACGCTAACAGAATTAGGTTTGGTTATTCTACGCCCTTCAGTCAAACAATCAAGCATTTTAGACTCATAAAATTGCTTGTCTTTTTGAAGGTGAGCAACTGCTGAGTGAGCAAGATTTTGTACGCACTCTTCACCTTTTGGTGTAAGTTGCTCTGTAAATAAGTCTGGGTAAAGTGGGCCTAATGAACGTTTCAACCACACATAGAAGAAATCGGATAGGTCAGAATATGGGACAGAGTAATAGTAAGGTGGGTCTGTTACAAAAGCGTCTATACTATCATCTGGCATTGGATGAGATGCAGCGGATGACTGAACCGAACTTCCAGATACAGCAGTAAACTGACCTGAGTTAGAATCAAGCATCTCGCAAAGCCAATCTAAAAGCGCACCTACATCCCCACTCGCGTCTCCGAAAATGTTAACCTCTGCGAAATCCCAAACCATTGGTAATGCCTGCCTCCCAAAGGTATCCACAACGTTCTCCCCGCTCGACTTCCATCGGCAAAGTGTCGAGTTATACTGAGCAATCTTGTCAATAAGAAAAGCTAAACATGTAGTTATAGCCAATATTAAGTCCTTGCTTAATTCAGAACTATTGCTGTTTTCATGTATCAGCCTACACAGAAATAGAAGAGAATACTGTTGACGAACGGTAAAAATCTCCCCAAATGAATTAATACCATATAGCGGTAGTGGTATTCTCCTTGGTTCAATACCTGTAAACTTTTCATCTGGAACCGTAGCAATTGTTCCATTTCTTAAATTCTCTTGCAGAGTTTGTTGTACTTTCTCAATGGATTCGAGATCGATCTTTTCTGGTAAACGATAGTATCTACCTTTCTCAGAAAATGTTTCCTTTGCTCCACTATTGAGACGCTCTGTTTTTAACGTTGTAACCACCGTCAATAAGCGGGCATCATTACCTCCACCTTGCCTTTTTTGTAGTTGTTTTCTAACTGACGCTACTGGTGTTATAAATCCACAGCAGGGGCAAATTGCGTTTCCTTTCTTAACACTTCCATTTGTATCGGCAGCTCGTATCTCATTAACTAATTCAATGTCAACACGCTTCTCAGTGCGGTTGGGAACCATCCGCAAACCAACGGAACGACTTCCCTTTTTCGCCAGGTACGTACTTCGCATCAGGGGTATTTCGGCCCCACAGCCAGGGCCTTCGCAAACGACGGTTCGCGCCCAGAGGTAAGCAATGGGCGTTTCGGCCACAATTCGCTTTAGCTTCCAGACACGCCCCTGCCGTTTCACCGTTTCAGGCACCTGAGGTACGTAGGTGTCGAGAGTCGGTTCGGATAGGGAGGGGTAAAACTGAGCCAGTTCGTTAGCCGCTTCCTCTTTCATCCAGGTTCCCCACTTCCGTACCTCCTCGGCCAACTGCTTACCATACTTCGGTATGTACTCCAATTGCACTTTGTTGATCAGCACCGGAATAGGATTCAGGTCTGACGCAAACGCATCGGCCCCTACGCGCAGGGCTTCGAGAGGAATAGACCCACCACCCGCGAAGGGATCAACTACCAAGGGGCGGGTGCCGGGTATGCCCCCAAGAGCCTCGTGAGCGGCTACGGTCAGGGCCTGAGCTGTAGCTAAGTAATCGGGATGGGTAGCGTTATCCCAGTTAGCAAAATCGGCGATGAAATCGAGCAGTACATTTCGCAGACAAGCCCGGTCTTCTAAAAATTCTGGTTCAGTACGTACCCGAACGAAGTGGTCATGGCTTTCAATGGAGTGCAGTCGCGCGTTCTCGTGCCGGCACCAATGGGCCATATGCTCCGTTGCCGCCTGAGCAAAGGCTTCGGGGCAGTTGGGGTCGGCGGGATCGGGCCATAGAGCCGCGCATAGCACCGCCCGGCAGGCCGCCAGTGGCCGACGTGCCCACCAGATATGCAATGTACTGATATGGCCATGCCGGATGGATTTCTCACGCCGAGCATGGGCCGAGATTCGTTTTATTGGTAAATCAACTTCGATCAGTCGCTTCGGGTAGTGGTTCATTTTCCTAAAATGTCGGCTGGTTTAGCCATGTACTGTTCTACGCGGGTTACGGGTTGCCAGTTGAGCGACGCCGGGTTTTGGATCACGTGTACGGTTGGGTTGGTCGCACAGTCGTACACCACGTAGAGAAAATAATCTTGTTGGAGCCGCTGGGCCGTGCGGTATTCGTTGGCCGAGAGCGCAATCTCGCCCACGCCCGCCCGTCCTTTTACCTCAATAAATCGCACGTCGATGGCCGTAGCGGGATCTTCTGAATGGAACCGCCGACTGATGAGGTCAAACCCTCTGTTTTCGCTTTCGACACTGTTTACCCTGTAGCCCCGTGCCTCTTCGTAAGCGATTACGGCCCGAATCGCAATCTGCTCGATCTCGGCGTTACTAACCATTGGCTGCATGGCAGGTTGGTTACGGTCTGGGTGGGGCAGCATCCAAGCTGTGCCGAGGTGCTGTGTTGAGGCAATCGTGCATTGACCCTCTTTGGCCAGTTCGCGCCGTCGGTGGTCAAGCCGGTTGCTTAGTTCCAGAATCCGATTCTCAATCTGTGTTTTAAGACCAAGCAGATTGATGGGTAGTGGTGCTTCCATCTCCTGATCAATCAGTTCGCCCAGTTTCAAATTCTGTTTGTTCAGCAGTTCGTTCAGGCTCAACTCAACGTGGCGCGTCACCACCGCTACCTCGCGTTGCCGCTCGGCCTGCACCTCGGCCAGATAATCGCGCAGTGCGTATTGAACAAGGTGTTGTTCCAGGTGCTGTTGGTCGGGCAGATTGGTAGAATCCGGCACAGCGGGGGCATCTGTAGTCGGCACGATGTCCAGAAACAGCGTGGGCTGCTTTAGTTGTACGGTTCCGTCGAGTCTGGTAGCTAACACAAACAGTCGGCGGTGTAGTACATGGCCCATGCCATCGACGATGGCCGCCGAAAAAATATCCAGCTTGGAGGGCTGATCGAGATTAAGTCCGTAGAACACGGCCCCCTTTTTCAGTTCAGAACCGAATTGCTCAACCGTTTCTTCCCGCACTACCTCAAATAGCGGATTACCGGGCGTAATCCAGTCAAGCGTACTGTCTTTGGCAATGATGTCTTTGGAGAACGCTACCTGCCCGTACTCATGCCCCAGCATGCCATATCGTTTCTCGTTCAACTCGCCCCGGTGCCACAGGTTGCGTGGTACCCGCCCGACCGTGAACACGCCACTGTGTTTGCGGGTCTCCCTGGGGGTGATTCCCTGATAGGGAGCCGCTTGTAGAAAGAAATCTTGAATGACTTCGGGCACTAACCGCCGTTCTTTCGCTTCCGCCGATTTCCCCAGAATAGCCGATAGGTTCAGCTCACGCTTAGCCAGACCCTCCAGTGTTGAGTTGGTAATCTGTCGGAATCGCTCAGTATTGGTTTCATGCACAATCCGCTCGACAATCGGTAATTCGCTGTCGTAGTTACGAGCGTACATTTCCCGCAACATTTTTTCCAGCAGGTTCGAGGGGAAAATATCACCCAATACGTTGAAGACTTTGCCTGTGTGGCCAGGGTCCAGATCATCCTCAATCTGGGAGATGCGCTCAAATAGTTTGTGCATCACCCGCCCCTCGCGGGTATTAGTCGAAACAAAGTTCAGAATTAGACAATCCTTCTCCTGCCCGTAGCGATGGACGCGACCCATCCGTTGCTCTAACCGGATTGGGTTCCAGGGGATGTCATAGTTAATCATCAGCCAGCAGAACTGTAAGTTTATCCCCTCGCCGGCGGCTTCGGTGGCCACCATGATCTGCGCTGACTCTTTGAACTCACGTTCAGCACAGATGCGCGTTCCGGGCGTATTACGGTCGCCAATCTTCATGCCGCCGTGGATTTGCGTAGTCTTCAAGCCCCACTCGACCAGTTTACCCAGTGGTCGGCCTTCCTTACCATCGCCAACCAGATAATCAAGCGTGTCTTTGTGCTCTGTAAAAATGAGCAGCTTCATTTTCGGGTCTGAGAAAACGCCCTGTTTGGTCAGTACGTCTTTTAGCTCCACTATCTTATTCTCAACCTCCTGTGCTTCAAGCTCTTTTGCCTGCCCTATTAGCCGACGCAGGGCTTCAATATCTAAGCGCAAGTCGGCAGGATTATATGTAATAATAGCTGCTTCCAGTGATTCCAGTAACGTCTGTTGGTCCTCATCAGGCATCTCATCATAGTTATCAGGCAGACGGTTAATAATTTGCCGCTGTCGGTAGGCTTCGGGGTCACGCAGGATTTCTTCTCGACGTGTTTTCATTCGCTCTAAACTCCGACGTACTGCGAACAGACTCGACGCGAATCGGCGTTGGAGCATGGCCATTGTGAAGCCGACCGCCCGTCCTCGCGCCGTGTTGTCTTGTGAGGCCCGAATTGACTGATCTTCGACGTATTTGGTCAGTTCGTTGTAGAAAGCCCATTCTTCATCTTCAATGCGGAAGCCAATAGTTTGCACATTTCGCCGGGTAAAAAGCGACATGGCTTTGCCGGTTGTCGGGTCTGGAAATGAGACTAAGGCTTCTTTCACCCGGCGCAGGTAAAATGGAGCTTCGTTGTGTTGAATGGCTTCATCCAAACTGGCCACATCGGCATACACATCCCGGTCGAGTAGTTTCAGGAACAGTTGAAACTGTTTTTTGTCGCCTTTGTGGGGCGTTGCTGTCATCAATAGAAAGTGGTCGGTACGTTCAGATAAGGATTCCCCTAATTGGTATGCATAGGTCTTATTATCTTCCGTCGAAGCACTCATTTTGTGAGCCTCATCCACAATGACCAAATCCCACGTTGCCCGAAGGAGGCTTTGATTGGCATCTTCCTGGAGCGCGGCCCACGATACGGACGTTACTACCTGACTTTTCTCCTGCCAGGGGTTGGAACCATAATTTGCCCGTAAGACATCGCCCCGCACGACCTCGAAGTGTTCGCGAAACTTGTCTTTCATCTCGCGCTGCCACTGAAATGTCAAGTTAGCGGGCGTTACAATAAGTATTCGCCGTGCCAGTCCACGCGCCTTTAGTTCTTTGATGAGTAGCCCCGCCATGACCGTCTTGCCAGCCCCCGGATCGTCGGCCAGTAAGAATCGAATGCGGGGCATCTTCAGAAAGTAGTCGTAGACGGCTTCCAACTGATGGGGAAGTGGATCAACCCTCGCAATAGATAACGAAAAATAAGGATCGTATTCGTAGGCGAGTCCCAATCGATGGGCCTCGACGGCCAGCCGAAATTTTTGTGCGTTTCCGTCGTAAGAACCCTGTTCTACGAACGTCAAGCGGTTGAATTGCTCTGGTGCTACAACCCGATCATACGACTGGTTACTGTCGCCCCGACCAATAATTCGTACTGAATCGCCAAACGGCATTGCTACAATGACGTGTACCTGTTCTGGAAACAGGTCACCAGTGATAATTGTATTTGGCTTTAGACGTTCGATAAAAGTTGCTACCATCGCTGACGACCTGGATATTTTGATTCTTAAAGCTTTACTAGGGCAGGGCGAGATCGATAATGATTAGCCTAACGTCGCACAGTACCAATAAAAAAAGGCTTCTGCTGAGGTCTTCTTCAATCTGTTCAACCGGTTAAAGGTCAAGTCAGTGATTTGCAGGTCAATTACTTGGTTTGTTTCCCGATAACGTTGTGGGTCTTCGGCACCGGTTCGGAGTAGGCGGCTCAGGTATGCAGCTTTTGCACCGGCTGTAATCGCGTCCTCGATGCGAAAATCGCTGACGATGAAGTTATTCATCCGCTTGATGCCATCCTGTAGAAACAGGAACTGAGCCTGTTTAGTATCCCGCTGGGCAAGCAACACAGCCGTGTTGAACACATCTTCCAGTACGTCGTCCGGCGAGATGGAAAGCCCACGGAATCCAATTTCCTGCCGGGCCAGCCGCTCAAACGTTGTCCGAACCGACGCGATATCGGTCATGTAGTCGAAGAGCAAAGCCACGTCGAATAACTGTTTCACCACTTCGAGCGGACGCTTCTTGCTGTAAAGAATTCCTGTTGTGTTAGGGGCAAAGGCCGTCAGTTTATCGCCCAGAAGACAGTTCACATCTGGGAGCTGCACTATTGGGTACGGCGCGGCTGTCTGTAGCCACGGATGAGTCAGGGGCTTTTCTACCAATATCTCATAGTCAGGTTCGGCATACAGGATGTCAAGCAGGACAGGCTCAGGACCGAAACCAGCCTGCGCGTCGATGACGCTATCGTAATAAAATTTGTAGTGCTCGACAGGTACGTGTTGGTGGCTCTTGCGCCCGGAATCGTCGCTCCACCGCGTAAACAGGCCTGTTTCTACGATGGCATCGAACAGCGCGGGCAGCGCAGCGTTTCGCTCAACCATCACAATATCAATGTCGATTGATAACCGACGTGGCTGATCGAAGTGCAAGACCAGCGACGTACCCCCTTTGAACACGAACGTAAGTCCCCCGAGTCGTAGTTGTTCCAGCAGGCTCAACGCCCGCAACACCTTCTCCAGTAACTTTAGATCAACAGGCTTCGTGAACTGACCGGCAATGGTTTTAATCCAGCCGGCCGTAAAGGTTTCATTAAGAATCATATCCGGTGGGTAACTGGCTCAAATAGTTTTCTACGTTCGGAAGCTGATGCCGACGGCGGGCATAGCGTCGCAGCCGGTCCAGATTCAGCGCGAAACGGCTATTGAACTCCATGTAAATGTTGGGAAGCTCCTCGGCAAACAGATCAAACACCCTCCGGTCGGCAACCAGGTCAACCAGGATCTTCTCAGCGGTCGGCACGTTCAGGCCGTTACCGTCCTGCTGAAGCGGAGCTTCGCTGACCAGTGGCTTGACCAGCAGGGAGATGGACGAGTCTCTGTTGTAGCGTTGAGCCAGTCTTAGGTCTTCTGCCCGAAGAACAGGGGCCATCTGGAGGATACCTTCACGAGGATGGCGCAGGATGGCATCCAGCACAGCATCTACGGCATCGCGTTCCGTCTCGACCAGCCAGTACGCCACAAAAGGCTGCTGAATCGTAAAGCTGTGTACGGTAGCCGTTGACCAGAAACAGGTAGTCAGGAGAGGAAACTGTTCGCTCAGGTGTCTGCCGAGGCTGACCAGTTCATCCGGCAGGCCCGGCACAAATGACTTTCGGGCCAGTGGCTCCCCGGCTACTTCATAACGCCCTCGTCCGCGTCGTATCAGTTGGCCAGCTTCAAGCAACGTATGAATATACCAGTCCAAGGTCGTACTCGCTGCGTTCGGGTGCGCTTGCTTGAGTGCAGCGCGTAACGCCGACCGCTGTATCATACTGTTTGGCCCGAGTGCCTGTAGGATGCCGGTGTGTTGCATGAGTCCTTCACTACAATATTTTGGCAAATATAAGAAAAAGTGCCGTATTTTGGGAAAATCCTAAATAGGCTGTGTTAAATTCTGAAGCGGATAAAATCAGCAGAGTTTTTAAGCACTTAGCAGGTTTTTGCCAAATCCAATTTGGGTTGTATGACATTCTGTCAAATAATATACTTTGTAAAGCAACTGTCGCAGCAGCAAGCGCATGACGAATTCGCTGACCCACACAGATTCTATGTCATCGTGACATACTGCCCTAATCGGCACTATCATTGACTGGGTGTGTTTGGCACTGTAGCTGCTCGGAGAGCTACCACATTTGAGTTGTACAGTATGATTTTAGATATTTTACCGGCATCATGTGGAGACGCTTTATTATTAAAGTGGCAAGGATCGAGTGGTCGAAATCGTAATATCTTGATCGATGGAGGTGTTACTAATACATATAACCAGTCCCTAAAGTATGAAATTCAGCTTTTGCTTGAGCGAAAGGAGGTAATTGACCTACTAATACTCAGCCATATTGATTCCGATCATATCGGGGGAGTGCTTCGGCTGGTTAATGAAATGGAACTGAGACGGTTGCCTGATAAACTGCTTTCGGCCTGTTGGTTTAACTCTGCCCGTGTCATTTCACGCTACTTTTATAGGATTGATGAGCATCAACACGATGTCATGTTGCCTCATACCGATAAGCAGATTAGTACAAAACAAGGCAATACGCTTGAACGATTTCTTGAACGCTTGCAGATATCCACTAATAAGACGCCAATAGCTGCGATTCAAGAATATGATTTGGACGGGCTTACAATCAATGTAATCTCGCCCGACGAACCGTCTCTCCAAAGACTCAGCAAGGATTGGCAAACGGAAATCATGCCTTCAAAAAATGTACCACTCGCTGGTCGGCAAGTAGATTACCATCTCAGTATTCAGGAGCTAATTGAACGACCCATTCATGAGGACAGAGGAGTGCCAAACGGAAGCAGTATCGCATTTCTGGCAACTCATCGGGAAAAGCAAGTGTTACTTCTGGCCGATGCACATCCTTCGGTAATCATAGCCAGCTTGCAGAAGCAAGGATACAGTGACGTTCATAAACTCAAAGTGGATTGCGTAAAGGTGTCTCACCACGGTAGTAAACATAATACTAATGAAGCACTACTGGCCTTACTCGACTGCAACCGATTTATTGTCTCTACAAACGGGAGCAACACGCACGGTCTGCCCCATAAAGAAGCATTGGCAAGAATCATCTATCATAATTACCAGCGAGGTCAGCCAACCGAGCTAATCTTTAATTACCGCAATGCTATTACTGAGGGAATCTTTTCGCCTTCAGAAATGCAAGCGTTTGGTTTCCAATGTTCGTTTCAAAACGAGATCGTCTTCTAAGTATGACTATATCTGAACTTTTGCAAAAACTAACCATTCGTATCAATCGGCAAGGAAGTGGTATCCTTTTTACGCATCCCAACGACCCGCAACACTACTACGTTTTCACGGCTAATCATTGTATTGAACCAAATCCTAATTTTTGTCTGGTAGAGTACGAGCCGGAGGTTGGTAGTTTCAAGAAGATCGTTGTCGATAAAGAGAACTTCTTTGTCGATCCTAAGCATGATTTTGCGTTACTGCTAATCAACCGATCTGATTTTCCAGTAGGTGAGTCCGCGATTCCGACCATTACAATTGGTCGGGTCAACGATGATTCTGGTACATTTCATTTCAGAGGTTATCCAGCGGCATTGGGAGGAGAAGCGACTAAACTTGAAGCTAGGTTCATCGAAGCGTCTGGACAAGTGTTTAAGATACGAACGAATACCAGTCTCAGCGATTCGTCGGGCGATCTGGCGGCCAGTTCAGTTGCGGGGTTCTCAGGCAGTGGAGTTGTGGTTGAAGCCGATGGCAAACCCGTTTTGGTAGGAATAGTCACGCAATTAGGCAATTCAGCCGGATCATTTAACCAAGTTCATTGTTGTAACTTTTCAATGGTTAATCAGCTCTTCAATCGGTATAGCCTGCCGGAGCTAAAGCTTGAGGATGTTGAGGGAAGCCTGGAAGACAAAACGACAGAAACCCTTTATTCATCGCTTCTGAAGGTCCGTTTACCGGAACGAGTGTTCATTGGGGAAGTCGCTACCACCCGTAGTGAACTCTTCGAATACGGCCGAAGGGAAGAAAAATTCATACCCTACAAGCTGGATAGTCGGCAGTTTGTATATGAGCTATTGAAGATGAAAGGGCTTAAGCTGAGTGGTGACTTTGCGGTTTCCAATAATAAGATCATCACGTTTTATGATCTTACCCAAAGTGATAACTCGTTCCACCATCTGGTTGAACCAGGAACCGTAGAATCGTTTGGTATCGATGAATTCTGTGCGGTAGCCGATCAGCAGCGCACATTCGTGAGCCTGTTGAACACATGCCTAAGCCGAAAGCTTCATCATATGGGTATCGCTTGGAAACACGAGGACAGAACGTACATTTTTGCGCCGGAAGATGATCTCTTGTCCAAACGACAGATTAGATGGAAGGGAAAGGTGAGAACTGAGCGGACTGTGTTTGAAGCGAAAATGCATTCAAAAACGAATCCTGACGAGCCCGACAAGCTTTGGCACTGTACTCATTTCGCCTTCCAATGTAGTTTTCGTCAATTCGGTCAGGAGTGGTATTTAAATATCAGCCCTGATGCTTATGCCACTCACGACGGCAAGAAGAAACACTTTTGGAAAACGCAGGAATTAGCCACTTACAAAAAGAAAAAGGAGCGAAACGGCGAAGTATTTACCCACGTTCGATTTCTGGCTTATTTCCTAAGCCAAAGCAAGGACTTCTTCCTGAACTTTGATGAATTAGTGAGCTTTGACAACGCGCCCAAGCTGACGGATGATTATTGGCACATTAAAAAAGAAAAAAAGTCTTTATGAAGCTGAAATATATTCAGGAACCTGAACTTGAGTTTGCCCAGGACAAACATATTTGTCCCCGAGCTGGAATCAGTACCTTCGATACTTATGAATCGAAGAATGACTATCGGAAGAAGGAAATCAACGTTGGAGGAGTTGGAACCAGTGACAACTTGGGTAAATTATCCGACTGGATTGATAAATGCAGCCGCTTCATTCCTCAGAAAGCTGACAACAATCATCCTCGACTCTATGCCGCGTTCTCTGGATTTAATTTGTCGTCAGGGTTTAAGTCGAATCTGCAATACGGGGAAGCGTTAACCAAAGACATCAACAATTCTGACATTAAACGAATCATTAAGATTGCTAACGATAATGAGCGCATCACAGAGGCCATTGATTTGTATTACGAAAAAGTAAAATTTGTTGCCCAGCACCGCAATGTTGATCTAATTACCTGTGTCATTCCGGCGGAGTTGTTTCCTTACATTGCAAAGGAACCCAAGACGGATCAGGAAGAGACGATTGAAGGAAACGAAGAAGAACCTTCTGATTATGAATTAAACTTCCGGCGTGCTTTAAAAGCAAAAACGATGCACCTGGGTAAGCCTTTACAGTTGGTACGTGAACAGTCGTTAAGTCCCTCCCGTTTTCAACAGGATGAAGCAACGAAAGCATGGAATTTTAGTACGGCTGCTTACTACAAAGCGAATCAGATTCCTTGGCGTCTACCCCATAACATCAATCGGCCGTCCGTCTGCTTTGTCGGTATCAGCTTCTATAAAAGTCGGGACAAGAAAGTTACCCACACCAGTTTAGCTCAGATATTTGATGAATTAGGTAATGGCGTTATCTTAAGGGGAACCCCCGTTAAGATCGATGAGCGGGACCGTAAACCACACTTAGAGTCGGAGCAAGCATTTGAACTCTTAAAAGGTGCCTTAAGCGAATACAATCTGGCTATGGAAACGTTTCCAGCCCGGTTAGTCATCCATAAGTCATCTAATTATAACGAAGACGAATTAGATGGTTTTCGCAATGCGGTCTATGAAATGGGTATCGGTAAAGTAGATTTTGTCACCATACTGGACTCAAACGTGAGAATGCTACGGGATGGTATGTATCCTGCCTTGAGGGGGACTCACATTGAATTAGATAAAAATATTCGACTGTTGTACACAAAAGGGTCGGTTGAGTATTATCGCACCTACCCAGGTCCTTACATACCTCAACCCCTTGAAGTTAGAGTCGTTGAAAGTGATGTATCGCCTGATATCATCTGCGAGGAAATTTTAGCCTTAACCAAAATGAATTGGAATAATACACAGTTTGATGGCAAGTACCCAATCACGATGGTTTGCGCTAGGAAGGTGGGTGAGGTGATGAAGTACCTCGATATTCATGAAAAAGCTCAAATAAAATATGGCTTTTATATGTGATAAATTTGAAAAATCTTTGGAAAAATTCATTTATTTTCCCAAAGATTTGTGTAGTCTATCAACCTTATTGAATTTGACTAAAAAATCTCATTAAGTAGTATGCGTACAATTTCTGTAGTGCCATCTAACATTACACCAGCCTTTAATGACCCGTCAATCGAAGTCCTGATTGACCGGTTCGCGCTGGATCAGGATGTGGTGGAATCGTCGAGGGAGCTGTACGTGCGAACCCTGCGGCTGTTTATGAACTGGCTTGGGGAAAAAGGGTATGCGTTAAGCCAGGTAGATCGGTCCGTGATTATTCAGTACAAGGAGGATGGACTGGCCAAGGGGCTGAGCGGCCTGACGGTTGGCTCGTACCTGACGACGGTTCGTAAGTTCTACGAGTGGGCCGAGGCTAACAAGCTCTATCCGAACGTAGCGCGGGGCGTGAAGTCGCCCAGACGGAAGCGGCAGTTCCGCCGACAGCCCCTCACGGCGCAGCAGGGAAAAGATTTACTGACCAACACTGCGCCCACTGTTGAGTCAACCGAACAATATACCGTAGCCGATCAGGAACACCTACTGACGTTGCGCGATCATGCCATCGCTAACCTGCTGCTGCGAACAGGGCTGCGTACTATCGAACTGATCCGGGCCGACGTGGGCGACATTGCGATGAAAGCCGGGAAACGAATTCTGAAGATTCAGGGCAAAGGCCGCGACGAGAAAGACAACTTCGTTATCCTGACCGATAAGGCATATAGTCCTATTGCAACTTATCTGAAACAACGGGCTGCCGCCACCAGCCGCAAACCTCGTCAGCGACCAAGCGTGGCCCGACCAGATCCTCAGGAGCCGTTGTTTGTGTCCCACTCCAATAATAACCGGGGTGGACGACTGACCACGCGCACGATTCGGCAGGTGGCTAAGGAGCAGCTACGCGAGATTGGTATAGACAGTCCAGAATACACCGCGCACTCGTTTCGGCACAGCACGGCTGTGAACATTCTGCTCAACGGCGGAACAATCGAAGAAGCGCAGGGCGTGTTGCGGCACGCATCACCGGCCACTACGCAGATTTACACGCACACAGTTGAGGAACAGATGCGTTTGCTGCGGGCCAGCGAGGAGCGGTTGGACGATGTGTTTTGAAATGCTATTTTCGACTTCCGTAATGTAATGTTTATGGAAGTCGAAGAATCAGGGATAGGGGAGCGGGGTACTTTGAGTAAAACCATCCTCGTTGCCATTTAGTAGAACGACATCCTTTTTTTGAGACAATCTATGGAGACTCCGCAATTATTCCCGAACCCAGATTCCTTACTTGAGCTGCACCAGTTTCTCCGGCAGCTTGTATCAGTCGATGAAGCAGCCATCCGGGGCGAGCCGGATTTTGCCCGCGTGGAGGCTTACTGGCACATTGGCCGTATCATCGTCGAGACCGAGCAACAAGGTCAGGATCGGGCTGATTACGGTGTACAACTCATCGAAGGTTTATCTCGGGAGCTTACCCACCATTACGGAAAGGGGTACAAGACCTCCAATCTATGGTGGTTTCGGCAGTTCTACATGGCATTTCCAATTCTCCACGCAGTGCGTGGAGAATTCAGTAACCTCCGGCAGCACCTGCGTACCGAACTCACCTGGACACACTACCGCTTATTGTTAGCCATTGATAACCAGCAGGAACGTCATTTCTACCTGCACAATGCAGCCGATGAGGGCTGGTCGTACCGGACCCTAAACCGACTGATTAAATCCCGGTACTATTACCAGGTCGCTTTAGGGGAGGACCAACTGCTCACCACTACTCTGGCCCCAAAAAAGGTCACTAAAACCGGAACGCAACGAAGCCGGGTTGCCCAGGCCCGACAAACGTTGCTAAACCAGTTAGGCTGGGCGTTGGTCAGCCGGGTTGCGTCAGAATTACCCATGTCGGTACTGAAACCCGACGTACTCTTTTTTCACTACCGGCTCCACCGCTTCGTTGGCCTGTGGGTAAGTGAGGCTACACCTGCATTGAGTGAGCAAATACGGTATCAACTTACGGAATGGGAACAGCATCAGCCTGCGGAAACTTCTTCTTTCCCTCTGGCCCTGTTACTGAGAGGTAACAACGAAATACATCTTATTATGACCTCGGCTACTCCTCCCCTTTCGGACTTTGAGACAAGCCTGTTACCCAAGTCATTATAAATCAGACACCGAAGGATTTAGCCGTATAGCCTCCTATGTTCTGAATCTTGTTATCAGAACGTAGTATCTGAATATCATAAAGACGCTTCTGAATGTCGGCGGCACTGAACCGGTCAATCACCATCTGAGCCTGCTCTTTACGGAGCCGGAAATCATTTACTAATCGACTGAACAAAGCAGTGTTCTCATCTTTGTAGTCAATCACCATCTGCTGTGGACCAGCTTTAATGATAAAATGAAGAGAAGCCACCCGTCGTCCCATCTTAACGGGTGTATAAGTTACACGAAGGTCTGTCTTCTCATTGATTTCTTTCTGAGCTACAATCAGTATCCTTCGCTCAAAGTCAGCCCAGTTCTTATACTGCTCAGTTCCCGTTTTATCATCGTAGAGGTACAGCCGTCGTTTCAACTCAATAACATCAACCTTCAGCTCACCCAAGTTACGATATTGAGCCAGCATCTCATACACCCGTTTCGCATATTTACTATCTAGACTCAGAGCCATATGAAGCTGGAAGGCCGTGAAATTCTGTTTCAGGTCAAAGAAGAACGGGCGTATCTTAGGATCAAGGCCAATCTCAATAATACCCTGACCAACTACGTACTCCGCCGAGGAGATCATGGCCACCTGCAACAAATTGCCGTTGGGACGGTGTATCTGGAGTACACGACCTACCAACTGTTCAGTAGCTCGCTTGAAGTCGTCATAGGAGTTTCGGGTTCCGGTCTTATCCATTAACTCCCGAACCGAGATATAATAAATCGTATCCGCCTGATCATCTTTACGGAGCTGAGCCATCATCATATAGATAATGTTCTTTTCCAAAGCATTCATCTCGTACCGGGCACTGGTAATCGCATTATCCTGAACAATCAGCTTACCATCCATCTATCATATAGTTTCTATAATCATACGCAAGTTATACACATCTACGACATATAAAAACGACAGTCGTAATATATTGTCGTAGTTCACGAGGAATTTGTCGTAGATCAACGAGGAATCTGTCGCATTAAACGAGGAATCCGTCGTAAATCAGCGAGGAATCTGTCGTATAAAACGAGGAATCTGTCGCATTTAACACTTACAAACTACAGACAATCAGTGAGTTAAGGAGTACCATAAATAGTAAATAAACCCAAAAATTCCCAAAATTTGTGAGTACGGCTTCTAAAGGTTAAAAAAACAATGCTCATAACTAAAACAATAGTTCTTCTACCATACTGAAAACAAAGAAAAAACAAAAAACAAAAAGGGAAATATACTAAATAGTAAGTGTTGCCGTCCTATTCACGAGGATTTTGTCGTAGTTCACGAGGATTTTGTCGTAGTTAGCAGTAATGAAATAATCGGTCTGATAAAAAACAGCTCCTGTTGAATCCAAGGACGGCTTTTTCAGCAGGTCAAGTGTACGGCTCAAATCACCTGATTTTCATTCTGGCTTTTCGTTCAGAAAGCACTAACGCTTATCGTATCGGTACCGAAACCGGGCGTTGGGGGCCGCGTCGCCTTTGTCGAGCCAGTGGAGCGGGTCACCATCGGCGGGGGCATTGTCGGCCCATTTGAAGTCAAGCGTGAATGTGTTGCCCGTGATGCCGAGTGCTTTTTTGGGAAGCCGAATTTCGAGTTCGCTGCCATTGGTGCGATAGCTCACATCGGCCAGCGGTTCCCAGTTCCAACCGCCCTTTGAGCGTTCGAGGGTGGTCGTGGCGTTTTTGGGCGTTCGGTTCACCATGAACTCAAACCCTTCCCAGGCGGGTTTTGACCCGTCTTGAACGCTGATAAACAGCCGCATCCAGTCGGGGGAGTTCCAGGCCGTAAGGGGGCTGGCGGTGCGGACGTAGAATGAAACGAATTCGGCATCGCTTGCCACTTTCGATTCTACAATGTCGTTGCGGCCCGTAGTGTTCACGTACTCCCGGACGCGGCCCCAGCCGGGGTGTTTCCGGTGGGTCACGTCCCCGACATCGTCCAGAAAACTATTTTTCACGGATTTCCAATCCGCAAATTTCCCGTCGATGGCGATTTTGTAGTTTTCCGAGACAGCAGGCACCGCCCGCGCTCCTTTGAATTTGCGGATATTATCGACCAACTGATAATAGTAATTGTCGGTGAATGCGCCCCGCACCGGTTCGGCATCGCGGCTGTATTCGGCGTTGTAAAGGTCCACAAAATAGGTCTCGCCTTTAGCGATGGGCTTGCCGATCATGGTTTTGGATTTACCGTCGTCGAACCGCATGGCTACCCACTCGTTCCAACCCGTTACGAACACAAATTCCGGGTCAACGTCAAGGGCGCGTTTCCACTGTTCGGCAAAATACAACCCCTCGCCCGACCGCTTTCCGTCGGGTTCCTTGCCATCGTGAAAGCTGCGCCCAATGTTCGACATGGGGTGTTCGGCAATGGACACGCTGATCTGTTCGGGCTTGTCCTTCGACTCGTGCCAGCCGTAGGATTGGGGCGTGTGGTCCAACCACGTCCATTTGTCTTTGCCATCGCCAAACCATGTTTGGCCCTTGCTCCAGGCCCACGACTGCCGGGTGGTAAACGCGCTGTCGATGTCGGGCGTGACGGCTTCGGGCGGGCAAAGTAACAGGGGTTTGCCCTTCCATTGAAACCACAAATCGTTGAGCAGAGCCGGTTTATAGATGGTTTTGTAGAGCCGCTGCACAGTCTGTTCGGGCTTGCTGTTCACGATAAACGATAGGGCGGGCGTCGATTTTCCCTCCCGGCGCATGGCCCGATACACCTCGGCAATCTTCGTCACCTGCGACTGAGGGGTTCTTTTTCCAACGGGGCATTCTTACACGCTAAGCAACTAATGCCTTAGTTATTCCTTGTCAGCACGGCGTAAGGGACGCAGATTACCACTACCAAACCCAGAGCTATTGTCAAAGCTGTATTTTCCCAACCGATTGATGTGTTCAAAGCGACAAGGCGATAAATGCTCAAAATGAGTTTCATCAATCGCGTAGCCTTCCGAGGCCAATTGCCGCAGCACTTCCTGCATATACACCGTGTTCCATAACACCACGCAATTGGCCACAATCGTCAGGCTCCAGCTCGACTCCATCTGCTGCTCGTGTTGTTTGCGCCGGATCACCCCATCCGAGCCGAACCACAACCAGGCCCTCAGACCATTCAGTTCTTCGCCCTTATTTAACTGGCCATGAATGCGCTGACGCATTGGTTTGCTTTGAAGATAACGCAGAATAAAGACCGTTTTGATCAGTTGACCATACGCTTGAAGAACATACGTCAGGTTGTTTTGACGCGGATATGCTTGCAGTTTTCGGATGAACAACGACGCGGCTACCTCACCCGACTGAATCGAGCCCGCCAGCCGAAGCAACTCATCCCAGTGACGCTCAATATAATCAGGATTGATTGTTCCGGTAAATTTCAAGCCCGGGTAAGTCCAGTCTTTTCCCTTGATCTTGCACAGCCGCTGATCGGCAATGTCCCGTAGGCGGGGGGAAAACTGAAGTCCAAGCAGATCGAACAAGGCAAAGATGATATCGGTATAGCCAGCCGTGTCCGTGGTATGTTCGGTGATCTTCAGATCGGTCTGATTACCAATGATTTCGTCCAGGACGACCGTGGCATCTCGTAGCGTGGCGGGTACAACCTTGGTCCCATATTGGGCATACTGATCGGCAGTGTGGTTTTGCTGGGTAACGCCTTTTCCGGGTCCAAAGTAATTAGGTAATGGACGAGCATTGCGGATTTTTCCGCTGACGGGGAAACGCTGACCGTCGGAGGAAGAAAACGTGCCATCGCCCCAATAGGCGGCTAACCACTGGCGATGCTGCTCATTGACCAGCACGTTATTAGCCGCGCGTAGGGTTTCTTCCCGTAAATAGTTGGCTCCTGTCCACCAAAGGCTTTGATAGGCTAAACCCGATGAGCGGGCCATGTCGGATAAAGGGATGTTACAGCCTAACGCCAAAAGGGTGGCCAACAGCCGAGTGGGGTGGTCCTCACCCCGGGCGGCATGTTCCAGACCGGGTAGGTGATGCGTAAAACCTACCCAACTGTCCACCTCAACCAGAATATCCGTCAGGTCAACCGCTGGCATACGCCGATTGATCTCCTCTTGCAGTGCTTTGGTCGTCAGTGGCACTTCTTCAGCAGTTAATCGGGTCAACACCAGATGGCCGTCCTCCAACCGCAAATCGCCACCCGCTTCCAGTAGCTTCTGCATGGGGACCAACAACGTTTCCAGCTCGGTGATGCGTTGTTTAAGTCGGTCAGATGATGGGGCTGGTAGGTTCAGTTGCCGACATAGTTCGTCCCGACGGAGTACCCATTCTGCCGGTGCCATGAGATAACTGTTGAGATTGCCATACTCATTGGAAGTGTCCACAAACACATCCCCCGAACGGAGCCGGTCCCGCAAGGTGGCCAGCACACTCAGCTCATAACCAGCACGGTCCCAGCCCGTTTCGGTATTGTAGGCAAACTTGCGCCAAACAGGTTTGATAAAGTTACTGGGTGGCGCAGGTGGTAATTTGCGTCGACTACCCTGTTGGAGTTCAATCACCAGTTGCAGTGCTTTCTCAAAATCATCTCCGGTAAACCCTTGTTGAAAGACGATCTGACCTAAAAAATAGGGCGTAAACTGCTTAAAAAAGCCATAGCGTTTAGTTAGAAAACTCAGTTTAGAGTGGCGCGTAGGGTACAACAAGGCTTCCACCGCTTGCCAGGCCAGCAGAAGTTTATCGCGGGGAGTCGTCTGGTAAATTTGGGGGCGCACCTGTTCGGCAGGCGTCCCAGCTTCATCCAGCACGACCTTCACCGCTCCCCCCAGCAGGTGCATGGCCGTGTCTTTGGCCGCAGCGACCTCCTGCTGGTAGGCTTCGTATTCTTTTCTGGCTTTGGCCAGATTGTATTCCCAAAAGGCATCGAACATGCTCAGAGCCTCATCAGTCAGTGTCAGTAGCCGTTCGCGTAGAAAAGCCACCAGAATCGGATAGCGTTTATGAACTGGTAGACGTTCCAGATGACGATTCGAGCGATGTCGGCCAATCATACTCAACCTCTTTTGGCGATTGCCAGTCATCAGATCGTCTGGCCAGGTAGGTACGCCAAAATCCCGAAGGTATTTCAGTTTATCCAGTACGGTGCGAATAGCTGCCGGATTGCTTCCCGTTGCTGTCTGCACTAACCATCGGTGTCGGGTGATTGCCCAATCCTTCTCTGGTGTCAGCAACCCATCCAGACGGGTTTTCAATTCATCGGTCAGTAGTGGACTCAGGCGACGGTAGGCTTCTTGATGAGCCAACTCATTGATACTGCTCACCAGCCGCTCCAGTACGGCAATAGGGGGACGTACTACCCCTTGCTGGTGCAGTTTTTGAACCGACATGGCCAGTAACACCCGCTCTCCATCATGTTCCAAAGCGCGTTCCAGCAACCAGGGTTCGAGCCAGACCACATCCAATGGTTCCCATCGACGGAAGCCCAGGTGTTTAACGACTAATAGGAAATGGTCGCTGCGCGTTTGTTGGCGATGCCCATAGGTAGTTAGGTTGCCAGGTTCGATGCGAAGTTGGGCAGCGACAAATTCGACTACGTCAAGGGGGAGTTGTGTCCACCAGTTATCGGGTAGAAAACCCATCAGTCGAAGCAGGCCGATCTGCAAGGCGACGCCTAACCGATTGGTCTCTCCCCGTAAGGGAAGCACGATCAAGCGGTCGGCATAAGTCAGGTGAAAATGTTGGCGGATGTCTACTTCCAGAATGGTGGGTGGAACGATCTCGTAACGCGTTCGTTCAGGCATGGAGAGAAAATCGAGAGGCATTGGGATGGGTTATCAAAAAGGGTGTCTAAAACGGCCTTCGTTTTTAGCGTCTCAGGGCCGATTTTCGAGCTAAAAAGTTAGCTTTGTAAAGGAACTCCTTTTTGATAAGTCAAGATGACCAGGAAATCGTCTGATCAGCCCAAACGGGTAGCCCTATACGCCCGCGTATCTACCCTCGACAAAGGACAGGACCCAGAAACGCAGCTCCGGCCGTTACGGGAGTATGCCGACCGGCGTGGTTTCGCTATCGCGGCTGAGTACGTCGATACAGCTTCGGGTACAACGGAAGAGCGGACGCAGTATCGGGCCATGATTGGGGCCGCCCGCAAACGACAGATCGATGTGGTGCTGGTCTGGCGGTATGACCGCTTCGCCCGTTCGACGCAGGCACTGGTCAATGCCCTGAAAGAGTTCCAGAGTTTGGGGGTTGACTTCATATCGTATCAGGAGAATATCGATACGACCACGCCGACGGGCGAGTTGATCTTCCATGTGATGGCCTCGCTGGCCCAGTTCGAGAGTTCGCTCATCAGTCAGCGGGTACGAGCGGGTATGGCACGTGCCAAAGCGCAGGGCAAACCCATTGCTCGTCCCCCGTTGGCCGAATCGAAACAGATCGAGATCGCCGTGTTGCATGGTCAAGGCGTATCAATGAATCAAATCAGTAAGCAGCTAGGAGTCGCCTATGGGACTGTTTACAATTATGTACAGAAAATCAGGCTTAAAACTAAGGCCTTAGTTGCTTAGCGTGTAGAAATGCCCCGTTGGAAGAAGAACCCCTAATAGCAGTCTGGATGCCGAACACGAATACAGTAGGTGAAAACAAGTGGAGTAACTACCGCGTGAGTGTCGATGAGATTGAGCAGCGGACGGGGTACAATCTGTTATCGAACGTGCCTGAATCGGTGCAGCGAGCTATTGAAGGGGGAGTGGATAAGGTAATGGTGCAGTCGGTTTGGCTGGAACTCTAGTTAGTTTGTGAGTAAGAATAGAAGACAATGTAAATAAAAAAACTATTATGGGTACATATGCAGAATTGTTAGAGGATTCCAGATGGAAAGAAAAGAGGTTAGAGATATTAAGAAGAGATGCATTTAAGTGCCTTCATTGCAGTAATCAAAAGGTTGTTTCAAACTTTCTGATCTCACCCACCGCTGTTGGAAAAGTCAGCCGCCTGACAGGAAGTAGTTTGAATTTTGTAGTTTATGATAATCAATTAAAAACGCATCATCGAATAAAAGCAGATTCCTCATTGTCATATCAGACTTTTATGGAGACTTTGGGCAATCACAAAGACGCGACCCCTGTGCTTTTGTTTAAGCCAAGACAGATGTATTGTGAGTTGACAGGTCTTTTCTTCACTAACACAAAAGTTCATTTCTCAGACTTCGTTGGACTTGATCTGGTAGCCCAGTCTCAATCTCGACTTAATGACATTGTTAATTTTTTAGATACATGTTCAGTTGAAGACTTTCGCGAATTTGATTGGCTTTTTTTAAAAGGACTTCATGTTCATCATCGATATTATCAAAAAAAACGGTTACCATGGGAGTATATGAATGACGCGTTGATGACTCTTTGTTGGAGTTGTCATGAAGAATTACATAAAAATGAGAAAGTACCATATCTGGATGAAGAAGGAAAAGAAATTGATAACCTAACCCCATGTCCAAAATGTTATGGAGCAGGCCGTTTTCCTGAATTCAGACATGTTCAAAATGGTATTTGTTTTGATTGTAAGGGAGCTAAGTATATAGAGTTTGTGTAATCGCTTCATTATTCATTAGCCAGTATACTTGAGCACTTCTGGTTTCATCGATGCATTAATGATAATTAGCTGACTAATAAATTGAATTGTGAGATTATCACACAACTGCTATTAAGATAGTGTCTATTATAAATCCTAGTGCGCTTGCTCAATTAGTACGTGCGACAGAAAATACCATAAGGCGGTATGCGACGACTACCAACTATTATGCAATTGGCAGTCGTCAGGGTAGGATTAATGTCTACTCTTTCCTAATTTTTATGTTGTTAAAATCAACAATTGTAGCTTTGTACGTACATCCCATTTGCCCTTTAGCATTAAATATATCTTTCAGACCTGTATGGTAAATACGAAGATATTTGGGATTGTTCTTATCCCTTCTCAACTCACACCTAAGCCGTTGCCCATTCCACAATGTTACGGTGACTACACTTCCATGTGAACCAAAAAACGACTCAAATTCAGTGGGAATATTTATTGTTCCACTTGTATGACTGGCGACCATCGCTGTAAAAGAGAAATGCGGGGCGGGGCGGCTGTTTGAAACACACATAGTTTATCTTTTTTGTTTAGACTACAAAATTATAGATCCATATTTTATAAAAAAAATAACAATAAATGTAATTATTTAATTTTAATTACAATAAATTATAGGTAATTCAATATAAATAGATGAAATTCAAAAGAATTGAATATAATTAATTAGAAAAATAACTAAGTCCGTATCATGCCTTGACATCTCTTTGGCCCACAAATGCTTCCACTCGGCTCTCAGAAAAGAAGCTCTAAAACAGCAACATCAAGATAATAGCCGAGCAAATGAAGGTCATGCCTTGCTGCCTTGACTCGTGCTCCAATGCTGAAACAGAATAAGCAAACCAAGCCGTAACAACAGATACGGTCTAGCGTAGATCTCTCGCGCCTCGTGACCATGATATTCACTCGGCGTTTGTATTGTACTCCTGCTCAACCGGAAAATTTCGATCTTCAGCTGAGTAACTATTTGAATGACACGAGATAGGGGAATATTGCATAGAGCAGGGTAATCATAGTTCGAAGTCCCCTGCGTATTCTGTACCACTCTACGTATGGGTTGACTTGAAGCTTAGCGCTTATTACTTTATTTGTTATTCATCAGGTATAAAGGCCTAATTAAACAAAAAACAATTTTCGATTTTGGTTTGTAAATAATTGTAAGACAGCTATTTAAATATTTGGGCATCTGCCGTAAAGAGATACTTAGGGACTGTCTAAGAAATTCGCCAATTCCAAATTTTTTTTCAGAAATTTAATACATTCTAAAATTGACTATTTAACCTAGTACTGAAACGGTACTAAGCCCCTATTAAGGCCCTTTTCTTATGTAAAATTCTTAAAATTTTCCTTATTTAAGTGTTTGTTTATCAGTTATTTATGCCTTTGGACACCTGCCGTAAATCTATATTTACGGACTGTCCAAGAAATTCTTGAATGCCTGATTATGAGCATAAAATATCGTATTTGGATCGCGGAAATTTCGAAGTATCTAACCTATTCAATGCGCTTGTTGAATGCTGTATTTCATCTGTGAAGCAGGAGTTGTAATTGCTTAACTATTTGTATATCAGTTATTTAAGACTTGGACACCTGCCGTAAATGGATATTTACGGACTGTCCAAGAAATGGTCTAACTTGTTGGTTTTCAGTAATTAAATTTTAAGGTCTACTGTGTTAATATACTTTATTATTGACGTGTTTTTTCAATTAAAATACCGAAAGTGGTAGCTTTAATTTTTAAGTTTTTAAGGTGCTATACCGCCAATCCCCATACTTAGATGGTTAACTTAAAAAATGAGAATGGTTAGTATATGTGTAAAATAGAGATAATGGCAATGGCTAATATCTACCTGCTATAAATTAGATACACTCTATCATCTAGAGCATAGGGAGGTTCGTCTTGAGTTGACAAAGTAGGACTAATATTGTAATAACGGTCCGCCCAAAATCAGGTACGATGGATCTACCTGCTGAGTCGGTTTGTGGACCTTTTTGGGTGATTCTCTGCAGTTGGTGCTGGGGGACCGCAGCCTTTTAGGCGCTGAATGGCCAGGGCTACTCGTTGGGCAGTAACTAGCGGTTTCAATTAGACTCCGCCAGAATTAATGGGCATATCGTCGGGCAAAGATCCGGTTTAATTCCAAGGGTTACTGCATGTTCTAGCCCTGCATTATGCACGCCAATTTATTAAGCCTTAGTTGGTAGATTATTTAGTATAAAATCCAGTTATTTGAATCGTATGACAATAATTTGATTAGTATATTCAACGATTCTAAGTGCATCAATACAAGATCACTTTTCCCCAAACTGATTGCAAACCTTAAGTTCGGTTTGGGTATGAGAATCTTTTTCTTACATTCTGGAGTTTGGCGATGTACTCCTCACATAAATTATCGTAGCTTTTTGAAACGTCAGAGTTAACCTGAAATGCATTGATCACCGTTCGCATGGCCTTGCTTTCTTGATAATTAGCCATGTATTCAATCTGCGTTTTGAAAATATTACGGGATAGAGTTTTACTAATTTTCTCTTTAACGATATCTGCAGCAGAGTTCTTCTTCACCATCGTAAATACGATACCGTCAATCACCAACTCAAAATTTGTATTTTCACTCACATTTCTATAAAGTCTTAAAAATGAATTGGCCACGTTAGTTGCTAAAGTATCGGGTATCAGTGTAATTAAACAACTTTTTGCGGCATTCATAGCTGAGGTCGTTAACATGCCCAAAGAAGGTGGACAGTCAATTAGTACGTAATCAAAGTCAGTAAGGAGAGGTCTTATCTTATTTTTCAACCGTAGATAACCAAACATAATTTGATGGAGCTGAACTTCGGCATCAGCAAGTTTAAGATCAGACGGGGCTAGACTCAAATTTTCTGAAATTTTGACAACCGGTAGGGGAGCTTTTGTTAACAAGGCTTGTATTACCTGGTGTTCGGGTTGCTCTATTCCTAAAATCTGACTAAGGTTACCTTGAGGATCAAGATCAATCAACAATACACGATAACCACGTCTCGCTAGCTCAGAACCGAGCAAGGCTGTAGTTGTCGTTTTACCAGCTCCGCCTTTGTGGTTAATTACTGCAACAACTCGCGCTTTTGTGTATAAGCCGTTCGTGTTTGGGTGTAAGTAATTGTCATAGCCATATTTATTTAAAATAGGGATAAGTCTATCCAGAAGGTTTTTATTGAGGGGGCGTGAGCCTGTGACCGCATGTGCAAGCGTTCCTTTGGGTAGGCCAGCTTCTCTTTCTAATACTGAAAATCTTAATGCAGAATTATACTTTAAAAATTGCCTTACACTTTCCATCGGTTGCATTATACTAATGTGTTTTAAAGATAAGGTGAAGTTTCAGTCAAATAAATGCAGACGAAGTACTTATCAAGAATCGATATTCTCAAACTTTGACTAGAGGGAGGAAAAATATCTCTTTGCGGTCAGTCTGGATGCGCACACCTGGATACTTTTCTCCAAAAATTGCGGCTTGTTTATTCGAAGGCAATATACCGATTCTTTGCACAGTTTAGCCATTTAAAGATTCCAGTAACCACAGATTTCGCACTTCATCAAAAGCACATACTGTGATTATCCGTTTAAGTTGTATACAGTAACGAATCGGTAAAGCATGTATTAAATACCCAATCGTTACAAGCCCAACCCATACAATCAATCTCAATTCCTCTTGTGGATTGCTCGAATAAGTTCGTTAGTAATTAAAGCGATGTGGACAGGCGGAAGCAGATACAGGTCCTTTTTGCTGTTTGCAACTGTCTCCTTAATTTATTGGCAAGTGAGGTGGTGTATTGCATTTTTTACTTTCAGGTAGGGTGGCTATGTAAAACGGGCTCAAAATGAGAGGCCATTCTGTCTAACCTAGGGCGTATCCTACGTTGCAGGAGATACAGATTGGAAGGCCCACGAAATGCCTCAATCCCAGTATTGAGCTATCAGCCAAAAATACCCTGACGGATCCTCGCCTTTCACACCCTTTTCTCAAAGGTTAGGCTGAGTATGGCCTTTATCTTGCCAATCTTGAACAATCGACTGTCCCATTGGCAAAATCGACCTTGACGTTATGCTTATACAAAAAAATATATTAATTGTGTTGCTTTGATCTTGCCGTCAGCTTGTCTAAGTGCTTGTGGAGTAACGTAGTCTTTTCTCCATTCGAATATAGCCGGTATCTGAACGCCTTGAGCAATGTTAATGACACGTATATTTTCTTAACCAAGTAAGGAGCTTATGCCATGTTACTTCTTGAGAGCTGTCTAAAGTGAGTTAACAGATAATGCAAACAATTGTCCTTATTTTGAGACATTTTATTGTCTAATGTCCTATATTTATCCCTGAATCAAATTCAGTTTTTTTATGGTCACGCATGAACAGGTCGTAAGTTTCCTTCAGCGTAATCCTGCTTTATCAGCCTCAGCACTAGAAAAAGAAGCAGGTTTACCTGCCAGTACGTTGAGAAAAGCGGTAGCTGGTGATCGTACGCTTAATGTCAAGCACCTGACTGCTTTGTTTCCGGTTCTAGTCCGGTATGGGTATCAAAATAACCCTAAAGCCAAAGTGATTTCTATAGTTAATCACAAAGGGGGAGTTGGTAAAACCACCACTACTCTCAATCTTGGACGAGCCTTAGCCAGAATGCATAATCGCGTACTATTAGTTGATATGGATAGCCAGGGAAACCTGTCGCAGGCGCTGGGAGTTGATGAACCCGATAAGCAGGTACGGAACGCTCTCCTCAACAATGAACCACTGCCTATCTATTCCATTGATGAACGTTATGATCTGGCCCCAAGTGATTTGGAGCTGGCTTATGCAGATTTAGAACTGGTACAGGCAGTCGGTGGAGTCAATCAACTTAGAAATGCGCTGACACCCTTACGTTCCGATTACGATTATATCCTGATTGATTGCCCTCCCGCTCTTAATATTTTCACAAATTCAGCGCTAGTGGCTTCTCAGTCTTGTTTGATTACACTTCAACCCGAGGCTTCCGCTCTCAAGGGCGTAAATAGTTTGCTGGAACGAATTATGCAGGTTCGAGATCGAATCAATTTTGAATTGACCATCGAAGGAATATTACTAACTATGGTTGATCGTCGGTTGAAGGTACATCGTGATATGATTGAATACATCCACGGTAACCTGAGCCACCTCCGTATTTTTCAGACTGAAATCAGGCAGAACGTTACGCTGAAAGAATCACAGGTAGCTCAAAGTGATATTTTTACTTACGCGAAGGACTCTATTGGTGCTCAGGATTATTCAAAATTAGCTCAAGAATTTTTGATGCCTTCTTCGGCTTCTAAAGCAAACTAAGTTTTACTCACGATGAAAAAAGGGTATTTGGACGCATTAGGCAGTAAGAAGATGATCAAGGATCAGGGCTTGCTGCGTCATGAAGACATTCGGCATCGTTTGACCATTTTACCGGAGCTGCAGGCATTAATCCCCCCTCTCCTACCCGATGAGTTATCTCAACTGGAAACCAACATTCGACGGGATGGGTGTCGGGAGGCTCTGCTGGTTTGGGAGACAACCCAGGGCATTGTTCAGCAAACGGAAGATCTTACGCCGGCCTACGTTCTTATTGACGGACACAACCGCTATACAATTTGCCAAAAAAACGGTCTTGATTTTCGTATGAACTTGCGGTCCTTCAGTAGTATGGAGGAAGTCCGATCGTTTATGATCGAAAATCAGCTGGGCCGACGAAACTTAACCCCGGAGCAGACTTCATATCTGAGGGGACTTCGTTACCGTCAGGAGAAAGGGGAGAGAGGTCAGTATGATCGAAGTGGGCATAAAGGACAAAATGTCCCTTATGAGCAGGAGGCAACAGAGTCTTCACTTGTAACGAAAGTAGAATCGAGTTCAATGACAACAGCGCAACGTTTAGCTAAGCAGTATAATGTCAATGAAAAAACAATCAAGCGTGATGCGGAATTTGCGGCTGGGGTTAACAAACTGAATCCAGACTTAAGAATCCAGTTTTTGGCAGGTAAGCTTTCCATTAATAAATCCGCCATTCAGCAGCTAGGCAAAACGAATCTGCCTGATGAAAGCGTTGATACAATGGATGAGCTGATGGCAAGTCTTCTCCCGATCCAACCCGCTCCAGTGACCGAAAAAAGTAAGGCCGCTGGGCAATCGTCTTCGTTGAAAAGAAAAGCAAACGCTATGGCCTTACGAGTTAAATTACAAAACTTGTTAACCCAGATCGCTGAACCTTCAGAGAAAGATCTTGAGCTTTGCGATGAAATTATCACGTATGCATCACAGCTTAAATCAGCGATACAAAAAGGAGCTTAGTACAAAATAGGTTTTCCTATTTATACTGGTCCCTTAAGGCTGACCTACTGAAAAGAGAGCAAACAACTTAAATTTTTACGATGGTCACCGAATTGCATGCGCGGACCTCTGGAGCGGTGATAGTTTGGTTGATGGGCGTAAATTTCGCTCATTAAGTTTAGAAGGTGGATTAATTGGCATCCTCTTCCCGGCTAAAGCGCGAAGGTCGGCCGCTGTCGCCTGATTACCATCATGAACTTTCTCCTTGTCAGACTAGCATGCTTAAACTGTCTATTGTCCAAATGACGAATTGTTGGGGCGGCCCGTGCCGTACTTTTCGGCAGAACGACCTCTATTGGTAATGTAAGCGATCTGTTAGCTAGAAGCGGCTTGACATTATTGATTAATAACTCTAACTTTCATCTCTACACTCAAAGTCATCACTCGACGGTAGTTTATGCGCATCAAAAGAATTAGTTATCCTGAATGGGAAAAAACATACATACCTGTTCAAAATCACCTGCTGGCATCAAAATCAGAAAGCAGTTCAAACCCAAACTTATTTGAACCACAAGGAGAAGATCTAGCCTACGTTCATCAGATATATGAAGTTGAAGATGGGCGGATTTGGACGTTAGTTAGGAATTACTTGTCAGAGCTTCAAGGTTCTCAAAGCGAAGATAGCCCAACTTTGGCAAACGAGCTAGTCATCCTCTCGGGCTATCATGAACATGATCGAGTTGGCTACTTTATCACAACTCAAGGCGTTGAAGCTGCCAATGTTTTAATTGAGGTTTACACCCAAGAAGTGCTTCCCCAAGTAGAAAGATTGGTAAGGGAGGAGGCTTAGAGTCTATTAATTTCGTCTTACCAATAATTTGGGTGCTCACAATGCTGGAGTCTATACGGAATTTATTACATCAGAACTTCGAGCTCCCAAACAGTCGTAAATGATTTAAACAAGAAGCCCCAGTTTACTGGGGCTTCTTGTTGTTAGTAGGAAATTAACCTGTGGAAGGTCCCCCTTAGGGAATAAAATACATAGAGCCTATTTTAGGCTTTTAACTTTACAGGAAATTCCCAAAATCGGGTGAATTTTGAGAAGTGAACTTCAAATAAACGCGAACATGGTGAGTTTAACCAGCTTCTAAGTTTCCAAATCAAATTTTATGACACAACATTTACAAAAAGCCCAATTAATTAAGCTGCTTTTTTCTAGTTCAACGGCTATAAAATTGATCTTTTATTTTCTGATTGCCTGTACCTTACAGAGTTCACCGGTCCAAGCTCAGATTGGCATGGGTGGACAGCCGCACCCCTCAGCCGTACTTGATCTAAAAACTACTGATAAAGCCTTTTATCCACCACGTCTTACAACCTCCCAGCGTAAAGCAATTGCAAATCCTCAAGCGGGTGCTTTTGTCTACGACCTTGATCAAAACTCGCTTTACTTATATGATGGTACCAGTTGGTTACCCTTATCGTTTGCAAACATTCCTCCGATCAACAGCTCAGCTACTGATGGGGCAGCTTTTGATTCATTTGGTCTTGTAGTTGCTATATCGGGGGACTATGCTTTGATCGGGGCGTTTGGAGACGATTTCGGTAGCACTCAAGATCAGGGTTCGGCTTATATATTTATGCGCAGTGAAAATAGCTGGGTACAGCAAGCTAAACTCATCGCCAGTGATGGTGCTTCTGGGGATACATTTGGACGTAGTGTAGCTATATCCGGGGATTACGCCTTGATTGGAGCTCCTGGAGATGATTTAAGTAAGGGTTCGGCTTACGTATTTATGCGTACTGGTACCACCTGGACTCAGCAAGGCAAGCTTGTTGCCAGTGATGGGACGGCTAGCGACTATTTTGGCTTCAGTGTAGCTTTATCAGGGGATTATGCCTTGGTTGGGGCATATTATGATGATAATAGAAAAGGGTCAGCCTATATGTTCATGCGAGATGGCACTACATGGACTCAGAAACAGAAGCTAACGGCTGATAATGGTGTAGTTGATGAATATTTTGGATATAATTTGGCTTTGTCAGGAGATTACGCCTTGGTTGGAGCCTATGGTGAATCCCAAAATAAAGGATCAGCTTATGTATATATGCGTACTGGTACCACGTGGACTAGGCAAAGTAAGCTTGTTGCTAGTGATGGAGTAGCGAACGACTATTTTGGTTACAGCGTAGCTATATCAGGGGACTATGCTTTAGTGGGAGCATATAAAGATGATAATGGTAAAGGGGCGGCTTACATATTCGTACGGGACGGGAGTAACTGGACACAACAAGAGAAGATAACAGCTAACGATGGATTGGCTGGTGATGGTTTTGGGTGCAGCGTAGCTTTATCAGGGAGTTATGCTCTCGTTGGTGCCCGCGAAGATGATCTGTGTTGTAAAAATGATCAGGGTTCAGCATATCTGTTTGTTCGGAATACATCTACTTGGAAGTTAGTTCGGAAGATTACAGATAATGCTCCTGCTGGGACAAATAATGGCTATAGTGTTAGCCTTTCAAATAATGCATATATTATCGGTGGCCCTTATTTTCAGAACTATCAAGGTAAAGTTGCTTTCGGAATAGTTGAGAACTGAATAAACTTAAGAAAGGCCAAGAACCTACAATGCATAGATGCATGCATTGTAGGTTCGATAATTCAAGATCAAACACTCAACTTTCGGCTTCTTATCGTTGCAGCATCCGACCCCGATGAGCGCCTTTACAAGGAGCTATTGTTGATACGAGAGCCCCTTTTTTACTACAGTCATGTGTTAGTTGCTTCGCGTTAAGTTCTAGAAGTGTAGGCCTTTCTGAATCTCAACAGAGCAATGCCCTCCAGCCTGTCACTGACATGGAGCTCTTGAGCTGAAAAACTGGCTCTGATTAGAAAAAGAGCAGGATAGTTAACCCATCTGTAAACCCGACAGGCTCTCTGCTCGAGGCCTTGGTCGACTGCCTGAGAGGAGAAGCAGCTGGGTGTACACTCTCTCAATTCCTTACGTGAAATTATTGTTGCGGCATTGGATGTGCTCAACAAACTTTTAAGAATTGTTCAAAGGAGCCTCGCATGATTCACGAGGATTTAATAGTTTTCATTACGCTCTAAAAAAGGAGGATATATAGTCCGGAAACATTTTTTGCATAAAGCCCTATCTACATAAAGCCCTATCTAGCTGATACTGACCAATGGTCCATGGTCGAAAGTATGCTCTTGGAGGTAGAACGAAATAACAAATTCATCAATGCTGTTACCATAAGCAATAATAGCTTCTGTGACTGGCCTATAGCCTATGCAGGATGACCGGGATATGTCCACCATTGGACGAATATTGATCAGGATCGCCATACTGTGGATAATAGCTGAGCAGTTCTGTATTGGTCAGGGTTCTGAAAAAATAGATGATAAATAAATTATTCGTTTTCGCTGATGTGCTTTGATGTTAAAGAGTTAATACAAGTAATGTAAGTTGATTGGTACGCGTTAGCATATCTCCCATATTTTAGGGACAGTATGGTAGGATTTAAAAGTCATCAGGAAGCTTTGTCATATAGAGTTCTTTCGTTTTACGCTTAGTGTAAAGCTGCGTCGTGTCGAAGCGGGCATGCCGTAGGTGTTGCTGCACATACACGCCATCCACGCCTGCTTCCAATAGTAGCTGCGCTGCCGTGTGTCGTAAGGAGTGTGCTGAAATACCTTTTGCTTTCAAACCAGATTTGAGGAAAATGGCATCTACATGATGACGTACTTTGCGAGTAGTTAATTGTGGGAACAGCAGATCGTCAGCACAGCCGCTGTGATGGTGTTCTAAATAGCATCGCAGGTGGTCCATTGTCGGTTTAAAGAGTTTGACTTTCTGCTGCGTATATTTTCCTTTTCCAAGGACGAGAATCATTCCCTCCACGAGGTTAATGTCTCCGTGACGTAACCGGATCAGCTCAACCGTCCGAAGACCTGAATACACCATCAGGCTAACTAAACAAGTGGTCAGTGGCTCTGTGCATTGCTCTATTAATTGGTACCTTTGTTGTTTAGTAAGTGCTTCTTTGTAAAATGTTTTTTCAGTTGCTAGTGGGGTAACCCGGGTAACTAAATCCATACCTTTCTTCTGAACTTCGTTGAAGGAGAATCGTTCGGCGTTTTCTAGTACCCACTTCGCTAGCGCTTTAAGTGCTGCTATACGCAGGTTGATCGTAAAAGGCGAGAGTCGTCTTTGCCGACAATCATGCACGAAACGCTCTACACCTGGGCCATCGAATCCAACGCTCATATCGCCTTGTTGCCGCTGCTTTTCAAGCCAAAGGAAAAAAGCATTGAGTGATTTTTGATAGGTTGATTTACTCTCATCACCTCGAAGCTGGCCAGCTTCGTATATAAACTGAAGCACAAGCTCATTGCCGGCCGGTGCTCGTTTCGTTTGGATAGGATCAGACGTGACAGGTGGGCAGCCGAGTTGCTGATAAAAGAAGAGAAAACTTTTGACGGGCGATATATAGCTAGGCTTGACCATAGACCGGTAGTCAATGTGTCCGAACGCAACCGGCTTGTTATTCTTCAGGCAGTAGATCAAATATTTCTTAACCAGCTTGGCATAGTTGGATGTGTAACGTCGCTGCTGACGTTCGCCTGTAAAATACCAGTTCGCATAAGCTTCTACCAGTTGAGAAACTGTGAAGTGGTTACCAGCGGGGTAGGGGTGATGCTGCGAGGTACTGGTGGGTACAGGAATTATGGAAGAGAAAACAGTGTCCATCTGTGCTCCTTTTACGTTACGAGCTTAAGGTATTGGCCTGTGTAAATTTAGGCTGTAAAAGGATTTTTTCAAACTGCCGGAAATGTTGATTTCCGGCAAAATTTGAAAAATGCTAATAGACGGTTTTCTTAAGTAAGGCGAGGTACACGATAATGCCCTAGCCAAGTCAGTGGCTCTGGAGTTTCCTGCTGGTCAGTTGTTACAATAAGATACGGGCTATCAACCGCAGGGGGCTCTTTATGCTAATCCTATGAAAAACTATGCAACAAGACGTTGACTGACTCGCAAAAAGCCAGCAACAAGGTGATCTCCTTCCAGCAAGTCATTGTTGAACATGCCACTGATGACATTAATCGCCTGTATTACCTAGAGTGTGGCTATGGATGAAAAGGTGGAGCATTCGTGATGCGTTAACATGGGTAGATACTGCCTTGCTTAATCAGTGGATTAATAGTCCTTACTGAGCTTACAGTACCCTCATGCTCACTTGGACATTGTATTCCGAACCCGAAATTATAACCTCTAATTTGTCTAGTCTGACTAGCTATTAATTGCCACAACATTTGAAGAACTGCCCATTTGCTTTACAATGGTCCAATCATATGTTTCGAATTTGGGGTTTACCGTAAAAGGGAGCTCTTGTTCTATTCTTGAAAGGGGGATAATATCGATACTTTCTTGGCGAATACTTATTGCACTCCATTCTACTTTATGTAAAGAAATATCCTCTTCTTGGTTGAATAGCCAATGTCTGAAACAGGACTCAATATGCCAATTCGTTGTAAGCAAGAAAGAATGTCGCAGAATCTTGTGTAAAGTCTTTTTGTCTGAGCTTTGTAAGTATTCGTCGATCATAAATTCTAAACCTTTACCTCCGCACGCCTTGCGAGCGCGTATCACAACTTTACTTTCCTCGTCGTTATCAAAATATTCATCTCTATAGAACAAGTTACAAAACGCATCTATCTCTGCATCGGACATGAGAACTGGATAAAAAAAGTGCCCTCCTCGAGAAAAATGCCGCAAATGCCCTGGCCTAGCGTAGGCGTAAATCGCTTCATTAAAATAAGTACTGATTGGCTGTTTTCGAACAACAGCATGTTCTTTCGCTGCCGCCAAGGAAAAATCGTCCACGCGAAACGTTACTTTTACCTTTCTAGTTCTATGCGTTTTCATTGTTTGTGAAATTTATACAAGATAAAATACAAAATGGTTAAAAAAAATAATTTTGACACATCTCCATAATCGGTAGTGTTTTTTTGAGATGCATTATGAATCTAATGTTGTTACTCGCTTAATAATTTTTGCCGCTTTACCATATTCCGCTTGAAACCGGACCGAGAAAAATTCGCATAGGACTAACTAATCTTGCTTTTAAAGTATGGTAATATTTTACTAGTTGAAGATTAGAATAGTTTTTTATATCTATATTCTTTGTTACTATATACTTAGTTACGATAAGCAAAACTTATCGTAACTAAGTAGAACCCCTCTAAACTACAATGATGAGATCTCTTAAGCACTATAAGCATCCATATCTATGCTTATAGTGCTTAGCAATAAATGGCTTAGTTACGATAGCGCCAAATTATCGTAACTAAGTATCTCAATGGGAGGCTCATGAATTTACCCGAATCTTGACTTTTTCGTCTGGCTCGATCAGTCAAATAAAGAAGTATTAGGACAGGCAGGGCATACCCTTTCTCGAATTGTGTAATCTGGCCATTGGTGATATAGTCCGCCCTTTAAAGCATGACCCCCCTTCACGAGTATGAATCCATGTGAAGTTTATTCAGTAAAAGCAGTGTTTATCTGGTAAGATTGCACGCATCAGGTTAATAGCTTATTGATGAGGGTTGGGGAGCCAATCGGAGCCTCTACCCGTTCCTGTGATCGTGACTGATTGAACCGCCCGGGTCGAAGCTACGTATAGTAATGACCGTTCGGATTGCAAATAATCCGTTTGAGTGGCTCCATCCCAAGCTGCGTAACTGGCTGGTTTGAATGGTAAGGTGCGCTGATTAATATCAATCAGAAAGACCGATTTAAACTCCAGTCCTTTGAGGTTGTGAAACGAACACAGTCGTATGCCCGTCGGGTCGTTTGCTTTGCCGGGATTGCCCAGATCTGAATAGGGCAGCTTTCGGTTGTGCAACTGGGTTTTTACGGTTTTCAACTCTTCTTTGGTACGGCTGGCCACCACCATGTCTGCATAGGCGATTCCCCGCTCATGATGTTCATCAATTTTTTTTAGCACGTACGCCAGCTCCTGCTCCTTGGACTCGAATACCTGATAGCTGGGGGCCTGCCCATGAAAGAGCGAACGGTACCCCCCTTTTTCTTCCGTGCCTCCGTCAAAGTCATCAAAGTCAGATTGCTGAATAACCGATACCGCAAATCGCTTGATTTCTTCAGTTGTGCGATAGTTAATCCGAAGTCGGCGGCTACGAACCCCCCTGATATTGATTCCAGCCTGCGTAAAGTTTACTTTTCGGGCGTAAATACGCTGAAGCGGATCGCCAACCAGAAATAAATCGTTGGGCCCCTCTTCGGTAAGAGCACGCAGAAAACGCAGTTCTACGTTGGCCAGGTCTTGTAACTCATCGGCAATCACGTAGCTGTAGGGCCTTGTGGGTAACTGACTCAACTGCGCTGATACGCTGTTAAAGAGGGCATCGCGATGAAAGAAATTATTTTCCCGTAAGTAGGCGTTGTACTGCTCGATGAGTCGCCAAACTTCCATCCGCTGTTTGCGGGTGAGCGGTCGGCTACGGCCTGCTCTCGACACGGCATAATAAGCCGCCGGACTGGTTACGTTCCCCGCCAGAACGACTTGTTCATACTCCGCATTCAGAAAGGAAGGCTCAAATTCGGTTAGCTGACTTTCCAGAAAGCTCTCCCAGAGCTCGAGTGAACTCCGGCTGTTGGGCCAATTGGTGAGTTTATCGGCATCGGAAAGCAAACCATATTGGCGGGCCAGATCGAGCATGAGCGCGTCGATATTCCGAACCTCGTAGCGATTCGTTGGTACACCCAATTCTCTTATCAGCTGCTCCAGGTTATCGGTCAGCGAACGGGTGAAGGTAGTGAACAACAGCTTCCGGTCAGGATTGTATTGCTCGATGAGGTGTTTCAGGCGGTGAATAGCGGCCACCGTTTTGCCTGTACCTGCCCCGCCACTTACTTTCACAGAACCGTTGAAATGGCCCTCTACCAGCTTACGCTGTGAGGGATGTAGGTAAAACTTCCACTTGCTGAACTCGCCGGTAAGGGCCTGATTAAACAAGGCATCATCGGTCAGTTCGATAAAATGGCGCTGATTGTTTAGGCTCCCGGCGGCTTCGGTCTGCGTTGCGTCTACTTTGCCCTCGGCCACTTCCTCAATCAGCCGGTCAATGTCGGCTCCTTCAGCTGCATAAAAGAGATTTTCAAACGCATCCCCAGGCAAATACGGCTCCATCTGATCCAAAGCGTTCAAATCGGCAATGTTTCGAACGGCGGGGATCAGGATGCCGGGAACCCCAATCGCCAAAAGCTGCTCATCCGTGAGCCGACCATAGAGCGTCTGTTCAGGCGAGTTCGTTACAGACTTCGAAGTAGGTGAAAGGACGGCATCGCCCGTAGCGGCTTCGAACAACTGCGCGGCCTGTGTCTGCTCATTCCAATGAAACTGCTTGTTCCGGGCCCAGTCCATCGCTTCATCGTGGTTATCGACCCACAATAAATAATAGACATCGCCGGTGGTAGGAGCCGCCACTATAGCCCGGTACTTCAGATCAACGCGGGCGGTGCGGAGTTGCGGGTCTAGAAACGTATGGATTGGTTCCAGATGGAGAGCCGCCGACCGGGAGTCCTGCCGGAGCTTATGCTGTAAATCAATTACTTTTTGCTGAATCCCTTTGGGGAGCCGCATAAACGAATCCCAGAATTTATCGTACAGTAATAGTTTCATTGTGGTAGGTCGGTTATGGAAAACGTGTCGAGTGTCTGGATTTGATAGCCCGCATTCAAAAATGCTTTTCGGTCGGCAACGTCCAGGGGGGCAATTACGATTTTGGCCTTTTCGAAGCCCAAAACAGCTTCCGCCAGTTGTTCGCCCTGCTCACCCAGCAAAAAGAAGCTGCCATCTTCGCCAAAGGCAATACCCTGTGCGTGTAATTGACGGACCAGCTCATGATAAGGCTCGTCGTAATAGGTCAGCAACTCGTCGAGAGAGGTCGCCACAGCCACTTCGGTGGGGGCCTGACCCGGTTGACCAAACTGACTCAGGTTATGAATCCACCAGAAAGCCTGCCAGTCGGCTCGGTCCAGATCGTCGCTACCGGCTGTTTCACGTAGGCCGGTCAGGGGAGGTTGGCCGCTCAGGTTGACCAGCAACCGGCTCTGAAACAAGGTATTGTCGGGCCAAAGGTTGGCCAGCATATACCCGTCGGTTAGTTGCGCTTTACCCCGGATGTAGGGCGGTTGCATGGTCAGAGGTTCGGTAAAGGTAGCCACCCGGTGGGCGCTGGGCGTATCGAACGACGGGCTGAAAAGCTGAGCCTGATAACAAGCCAGCAACAGGCTCCAGGAACCCTGCTGATGGTTATCGCGTAGGGGATAGGCCAGTAAACACAGCAACCGCTCCATATTGTTACGGGCCTGCCAGATGGGCTGGTAGGCTTTGGGCGCGCACAGCTGAATCAGGCTCGTGGTCGTTTTCGTAAAACCATCCTGCTTTAGCCGCCGAAACAGTTCGTCCTGTATGGTTTCGGGTGGGGGAGCCTGACCATCGAGACCCGGCGTGACAAGGCCCGCATCGAACCGTTCCAGATCCTGCCACGTGAGGGTCCAAACCTGGTACTGCCCGGTTTCAGCCACGGCGTTGCGCCGGGCTACATCGTTACGGAAGCGGGGGTTTTGGGCCGTAGCATGGAATTGGTAACCATCCAGATAAATGGCCATTCGGGGAATTTGCAGCCGTTCCTTATCCGTGAGCTGCTTTCCGTTCAGAGTAGCCGTGGTGCAGGTAAGCAGAAAATCGGTACGGGTCAGCAGCCGTACGCCCTGCGAGGGGCCAAGCTCCACCTGCGGGCGCATGAAGTAGCCAAACGAGTTGGCCCCGTCGGCCACCGTAAAGCGGTAGCAAACTACACCACCTTCCTGCACGGCCTCGAACTGATTGGCTCCCAGCCGTTTTTGCAGCGACCGGACAAACCGGTCTTCCAGCTCGGATTCTTCAATTTGGCCCGTTGCACTTACGGCCGACAAACTGCCCATTAGCCGGTCCCAGCTTTCCTGCTCCCGCACAATTCGACCAAAAAACTGCTCGGCCTGATGCCGGCTCAACTCCGCCCGGTCGTACTGATTGCCATAGGCGTACAGGCATTTGTAGCAGCCATCGTGGCCTTCGTGCTGACAGCTACAGTCGCGGACCGTTTCGTAAGCCCGTTCCAGAACAGCCATGAACGCTTCGGGCCGGAATAGCTTCTCGAGGTAGCCCGTACCGCCGGGAATGGTATCGTACAAGACCAGATAATGGTCCTGCCGACTTGTTTTGGGGTTGTATTCCGAATAGTCGCTAAGCGCAAGGTGATCGGGTGCGCCCTGGTAATAGCGGTTTAGGCCCAACTGAAACCCTGCCCGGAAAATGGCCAGGGTAGCGCTGCTATTGACCTCCTGCACCGGTAACAGAATTTTCAGAGCCTCCGTCGGGAGTTGGCGGCACAGGTACACTTCGTCGAAAACGGTATCCGACTGTCCTGCGTACGTGGCCTGCCGGTGAGCACAGTAGGGGTAATGGTAGCTGTAGTCGGGCAGATTCATCTCGTGAGAAGTCGATTTGCCGCAGTGCCGACAGGTAATAAACCCCTGCACGGGCACATGCTCATGACCGTTGATGCTCAGGTGTCGGGCATTGATGACGCCATGACGCCCAAGGTTGATTTCGGTCAGGGCCACGTTGCGAACAAACTCGATACCGAACGGAATCTGACGCATGGCATAGGCCCCCCGTACGCCCTCGGCCGGAAAATGAAAATGCCGCGAAATCCGGTAAATATCGGCATCTCGCTCGTCGCGGCTGTCTTCAAGCGTCGCGTCGCTCTGACGTACCACTGACCGAACGGCTGTTAGCTTAACGACTGTATGCACGTTGGCGCTGTCCTGCCACGACGGATGGCCACACTTTGGACAAAGACCAGCTGCCGGGCCAACGTCGTCGGCCACCATATCGCAAACGGAACAGAACCGCTTACGCATCCGAATCGCCGGGTCGCTCCACTCGTGGGTGAGCAGCCCGCTGATGGGCAGTCGGAATCCCTGTGTATGAAAGTGACTGCCCGGAGCCAGTTCGCGCAGGGCTTGCTGGGCGGGCCGGACCAGCGTCAGTTCATAATCCAGCGGGGGCTTGCCGCTTTCGGCTGAGGTAGCCCCCAGGATGCGGGCATTCAGTTCAACCCCCGTCTCGGGAAAGGCGTAGTTGGGCAGCACGCCCACGTTGGTCAGGTGTTCAAGCAGATTCCGTTTTTCCAGACCCCGGTATTGCCGATACAGCTGCCGTACTTCGGCATCGAGGAGTTTTTTTTCCTCGTCCTGATCGCCCAGCTTTTTGGTCTTTATATAGTTGACTACCTCGCGTCGTTTCTGACGCAGCCCCCGCATTTCGTTCTGTAACCGGCCAAACACTTCCCTGAACTCCTCGTAGAGCGTGTCGTTTTGCAGACGGTATTTCAGGTCGGTCAGCGTCGCATCGCTCAGGTCGGGCCAGTAGCGGGCGGCAAACCGGTCGAACAGGGCATTTTCGTGGGCTTTGATGTAGTTTATAATTCGATTAGCCCAGAAGTCGGGAGCGTTCAGGTTGGTGTTACCCAATCGAAGAAGCATCAACAGAGAAGGGATTCGGTGGTTCACCGGATCGGCGGCCGTCCACGAATCCAGGCAATAGGCCATAAAATGCCGCTTCAGAATGGCCCCCGCTTCCAGAAAACAGCCCGGTGTGGTCACCTCGCCGAGCATCATTTCGCCCGGCTGGGCAAAATAAAATAGGTCGTGCGCCTTGTTCGGAACAAAGTTGACCACTAAAGCCGAGCCCGTTTGCCTACCGGCCCGTCCGATACGTTGGAGAAAATTACCCGGACGGGGTGCAGTGTTGTGGTTGAGAACCACGTTGAGCGTACCGATGTCGATACCCATCTCCAGCGTAGAGGTAGCTACGAGCGCGTTGTAGGAGTCAAAATGGGGCCGCTTCCTGAAGCTGACTTCAATGGCCTCGCGTTTCGGACGGTCCAGTAACCCTGTGTGCTCGGTGGCATGAATCCGGGGCGACCGCTGCCGGTTATATACCGCCTGGTAATAGTTGAGGTCCGGAGTAGCCGGAATGGTGCTGTAGGTACCTGTGCAGCGAAAGGTCAGGCACCGGCCTCCATCCGTCAGTGTATCCGTCGTATGGGTTGTCAGCGTATGCCCACACCGATTGCATTGATGTTTCTGCACGGTTTTTCCAACCCGTAATGCACTGGTAATTAATCCATGACTTAACGTCTGATACTTATCGGTTGCCGGTATGGCGTCGAGTAAACCAGTGTCAGTCAATGCTGTAATCAGTTGTTCGTAAAACGCATTGACCGCATTAGGGTGGGAGGGGGCCATCTGAAACGTTTTCCGAAAATAAGCGTGAAAGTAGTTGTTACCTTTCGAAGAAAACGTGCTATCCAGGCTGTCGGCCGTTGCTGGTTGGGCAGTCAGCAACCGGACTCGCCGGGTATTTCGGCCAAAGTAAGGGTTCAGGAAATGGCGTCCATCCTTCCGCCAGTTCAGTTCAAACAAGTCAAATTTTCCGCGTCGGAATTTATCCATAAACGGGTGAACAATCCCCCCTCTTGTGCGCAGCCGGTGTAACAGCAGGTTAATGAAGAAGGGGAGTAAAGCAGGCTCAACCGCTTCCATTTGATTGTCGATCAGCCAGGGGCGTAGTTGTTCGGCTACCTGAAGAATCAGGCTCTCGTCAAACACCACACCGGCTGAGCCGGTTTTTTCAAGCGTTCGGCCAATGAGTGCGTTATACCCAAATTCGGCCGCAACTTCCCAGTCAATCCGGCAATCGAATTCCTGCTCGAAGCGCGGCAGAAAACCCTGACGGCCCGGTAGCCGGTAGTCGTCGAGTCGGGCGCGGCCGAGGTAGTCCGTTGGGAAAAAGCGGTAATAATACGCGTCGAGTGGCTGCTGACCCGTGGGGTCGGCATGCTGCTTCCAGAAGGTCTTGAACTGTTCGGACAGGTTGGCCAGGGTGAGCGTGCCCGTGGGGTTGCCGCTTTTGACCAGGGCCTCGTTGATGACCCGTTGCAACGACGTTCGGAAGGTGAAGCGGTAATTACGGGCTTCCAAAAAACCGGCCTGATGGGCAGCATCCTGCACACTGTTGGTAAAGGCCAGCACTTTTCGCTCCTGATCGGGGTGGGTGTCCAGGTCAGTGGATAAGATCTGACTGACCGTTACCGACGAGAGCGTAGCCACGCCTGTACCAATCAGGGCGAGCGTGTGCCGACTGCCGCACTCCGGGCAAACGGGCTCAAACCGGCCTTTGGCATCAATCCGTTTTAGGGCCAGCAGGTTGGTCCGGCCCGGCTTGGTGTGGTCCGGAGCCGGCTCGTTGAAAAACTCCAGGCTCTCGTGGCTTACCCAACGCTGTAGGGCGTCGGTGGCTTGAAACTCATCAATAGGCTGATGCTCCTCCGTGTTGGTGTTGATCAGGTAGAGGTGCTTATTGTTGCGACCGCTGATAAATTTCTCATAGACATCGGCCGGGTCATTTTCGAAACGGTTCTTGTTATCGTGTTTTACTGCCAGCCAGCCACTTGCCCCGCAGTCCCGGCAAAACCAGGGCGGCAACGCACTCGGCTGCCCGGGTTCGGTGGGGTTGCTGCCCCACCGAAAAACGGGTTGCTCGCCCACTTCGCGCAGCACCCCGCTCAGGGCGCGTACCCATAAGTGCACCTGCACATACACCAGCGGAAACTTCTCGGCGTCGGGAAGTTTGGCCACCGACAGTAAGGTGAGCAGCGACAATACAACCCCTTCCTGATGGGCCGCACTGAGCCGAGCCACATCGGGATTGATCTGAGCCAATTGGCTCAGTACGGCTGTTAACGTGGGCTGCCCTGTATGGCAAATGGATAGCAGATCGTACACCACCCGTAAGCGAAGCAACTCCCGGCTAAGGTCGGCCGGGGTCAGGTTGGCCGGCAGCTGCCAGAGGGTTTGTTGCCGCTGCCGGTACTGCTCAGGGGTGTCGGACAGGGCAAACTGACTACCCCCGAGCACAGTGGGGCGGGGGATAAAATCGTCCAGGTCGTGGCGGGGTTGGCAAAAAAAAGTGTCAAGTTCCAGCCGTTTTTCGGTGAGTACGGCCGTGGCCGGGTCGAACCGGACGCCGAACAAGGTGCCGGCATAGTCGCATAGTTGTTGCAGGGCGTCGGGGCCGGAGCCGAGCGTCGCTGAGGTGCCCACCGGGCAAAGGGTACTGTCGGGCAGGTTGAGCCGCAACCGTAAGCGCCGGATAAGGTTGGCTACATCGCTGCCCTGGGCTCCGTCGTAGGTGTGCAGTTCGTCGAGCACCAGAAACTGCAACAGGCTAGGGTCGGCTTCGTTATCCTGCCAGAGCCGGGCCAGCTGATCGCGCATCAGAGCCTGATCAAGCATCTTGAAATTGGTGAGCAGGATGTCGGGCGGGCTATCCAGAATACTGTCGCGGTTTTCGATAACCCGGTCGGGCAGCATCTGCACGGAGTATTCTTTTTTGCTGGTGCCCAGACCAATAAACAAACCGGCTGTGAGTTGCCCGCGTAACCGGTCGTCACTATGAATGATCTCTGCCACGCGCCCCGCCTGATCGGTGGCCAGGGCGTTCATGGGGTACAGGATAATGGCTTTGATGCCCCGCCGGTGCCGGTTTTGGTAGCAGTAATCCAGAATGGGATACAGAAACGACTCGGTTTTACCCGAACCGGTTCCGGTGGTGAGCAGGGTAGGCTGGGGGTGGTGCCCCTGTTGGGTCGACAGCCGCCGGAAAGCCCGTAGCTGATGGTCGAAGGGCGGAAACGGGGGCCTGATGGTCAGGGGAATTCCGTCGCTCTCGCTCGCCCGCACAAAAGGCAGGCGAATGGAGATGTAGGGACCTTTGAGGATGCCCTGCTCAGGGTGGAGCAGAAACTGATCGAAGGCTTGCCGGACGGCGGGCTCCCGAAAGCCGAAGGTGGCCCGCAGGTACGCTAATATGGATTCCTGAACTTCAAAAGCCTGATGGAGTGGAAGCATTGGGCATTAAGGGCAAAAGGTCGTATCGACAAAAATACAACCCTTTGCTTGCTTAGAGTACCTTTTGCTGCCTTAAAACTACTTACTCTTGAACGCGTACTGGAGACCTGCGTAAAATTGGGGGCGATTTCTAAAAGGTTCCCAGAATCCCTGGTACTTCAGATCGTTGTCGATTTGGGACTGCCCGCTGATCGTTTGTCCCAACTTAAGTTCATTCAGTTCTTTTTTCCACGCCCAGATTACACCCAACGAAATGACCAGGGGATTTGCTCGCCGGAACCGAACTCCACCACCCAGCAGAATACTGGGTCGTCCTTTGCCTGTGCCTACCCCAAACTGAAACACAGGGTGTGCTTCACCCGAATACGTATTGAGCGTCAGGTTCAACATCCCGGCCAGAACCATAGGGTTTTTATCGCGTCCTACAACGGAATCGACGGTGGTAGCGGTTTCGACCAGACTACTACTGAGGACTTTAGAACTGACTTTAGCGTTGTATAAATTATAGGTAAGACTCGAGTAATAGGTTCCAATCGAGAATTCTGGAATCAACCGACGGTAGGCCCTTAACCGGATTTTAGCTGTGATCTTCTCGTTCAACTCGTTTATTTCTGGCTGATCGGCCGAGAAGTCCACCTCTCGTTTTCGCATCACCAACGTCAGGTCGCTCATTTTATCAAACGAAACCCGGTACGTACCCAGAATGAACGAATTGGTTGATTGGGTACCATTGGCGGTGTTTACAAGGCCGGTTTTGTTCAATATTTGTTCGAGCGATTCATCCAGATTAACCGCTATGGTGATTAGCTGTTCGCGTTTTTTTTGCTTTGTTTGCAGAGTTTCAACCACCCGTTTAAAAACGAGTTTTGAATAATCGCCAAATGCCTCACAAACAGTGTTGCTACTTCCCATCGTGATAAAGTCTTGTGTGGCGACTGCTTCAACAAAATTGCTCAGCTTACGATGATTCGTTTCGTTGAGTTTTTTAAGGTCTTTGAGTGTTTTCGTGAGGTCTGTCCGAATTCGTTTAAACTCGTTTAGGCTTTCGGCTTCTTTGAGTCTTTCCAGTACATCCGTTAAATCATGGTTGAACGTAGTCTTTGAAAATTCTTTATCTAACCCAATTAGCCATTTTATAGTGGGTGATTGCAGGTTTATGCAGTCCAGACTGACAGACGCTGCCAAGTAACCCCACTCCGCTAATTCACCTAATTGAAGGTCTAAGGTTTCGGCAGCTGCTGCACCCTGCACCGAGCCGCCTGCTTCTCCGATAATCATCGAAAACCGCCCTGTTGCCAGGTCTTTGAATCCATGGTTCTCGAAATCTGAGATTGATTGGGAAGGAATTGTTAAACCCGTCTCTTTAAGTATAGCCGTTATTCCGTTTACGTGATCCGAGACACTCTGATAGCTGGGATCAATCAAAGAAGTGTCGCTCACGGTCAGGGAAAAGCGGAGTGGGTTGTAAAATGGCGTGACGACGTTCACCGATTTGTCTTTCAGGCTAACAGCGAAAGTTACGCTACCTGAAAGTGGTTTTGCTGTTTCGGTTCCCTTTGATTCGTCCAGTTCAAACTTAAATAACGGGTCTTTCTGTGTAAAGTCTGGCCATAAAATGATCTTCTGCCTCACCTTCGAGGCGTCAAGTAGTTCATCAGTAGGTGTTTGTGCGCGGGTACTTGTGCCAATCAGTAGTACCGAAAGCCATGCGTAGAGGAGTTTCATCAGGATTGAATAGAAAGTGAGTGTTTTTTTGTCAGTGGCGAAGTACTCCTCATGCTAGCAAAAGCACCACGTGAAATCCCCCGTAGTTTTCTGTCGGATTTCCCGTTTTAGTACCCGAGACGCTTCATTCTTTTTACGTCGGCCCCAGCTAATTCCGTTGGACTCTCATGCGCAAGAATGAATGGTGCTATTCTGACCAGACTTATGGATACGTAGATACGTTGCCGTTCTGATAGTGGGTGTAGGAGTCGGTCGGTAGCACTAGGGAGCTGTCAGGTCTTGTACACGGTCAATAGTCTGCTCAAACAATTAGTTATTCCAAAAAGCGAGTGCGCAACCGTTCGAGCAGGTCCGACAGGGGGGGGGGGCGGGAGCAGTACTCACGAGACAGACTCGAATGCCCTGGGGGTTTGGATGGATTGTAAGGGGTTGATAAATAATGTATTATAAATCAAAAGCCCGGTGGTTTTTTATAACACACCGGGCTCATACAACCCATTGAACTCGTACCTTGCAGATACCCCACTTAGGGTTTGTTGCCAGGCCCTTTGAGTGGCTTTTTCTTCGAGATATCGATCCAGATATCGATCATTTTCTCGATAAAAATCAGCAACACAAAGGGCTGAACAGCTCCGCTGTCTATGACAAATGCCTTGCTTGGAACCTGAACTGGTAGCGTTGTTAAAAACAATAAATACGGCGTTAGCGAAAGGCTAATAATACCCACCCGAATCCACCACAACTGGTTGGGGGTTGATTTGTGCCGGTGATAATTGCGTTTCAATAACCATAGCGTGTAATAGGCTATGGCCAGCATGAGCGTGTACCATAGTGGGTGTGGCATGTGCGACAACTGGCACAAGGTGAAACACTCGAAGAGTGAGTAGCCAATCAGAATACAAAGAATGATTGGCGCGTGGTGTTTGAGTGCGTTAGGGATTTTCATTGGTTCAAACGGAATAGTGTAAGGTGAAAAAAATTACAAACATCCGTGTGTGTGTCCCCAGCAGAATACTTCCCGCTACAGACAACGGATGGAAAATGGCAACTGTGTCATATTATTTGGAAGTTTTACTCTTGCAACAAATATATAGCATTATTTTTCGGCTTTTACAATAGTATGTTTGCTTTGTTTGGACAACTTACCAAAAAAAATTTGGTCATTTTGGGTCGTGCATTTTTCAATTTTCGGGCAAGTTGGTTCTTTAAGCAGGTACTATTTTGTTTAAACATTATCTCTAAAAAAATTTAAATGATTTAAAGTATACATACCCTATTTTTCACTTTGCCATAAAATATACAGAGCTAAAAACCAGCTGGTTATGTCTCTGTCTTATCGTATATCCTACCTGTGGAATCAACCCCTTTTCTCACAAAAACGGCTACAGCTATCGACTGTAAGCGAGCTTTGCTGACCATCATGACGGCGGCTATCTACGTCAAAATGTTTGCCGATGACAAAGAAATGGTGGATGGCGAGAAAAAGAGGGTTAAAAAACGTGGCATCAGTACGCTTAAAAAAGCCATAAAAGAGTACAATGTCGCCTTCCCAAATGAGTGGGGCACGGGTGGGTCTAATTACGTCGGGGAGTTATTGGACATCAAGGGGCTTCCGACTCTGGAAAAGTTGTGTACGTGTATCAATAATTTGACAGACCCAATTCCAGTGGCTCTGTACGAGCGGATCGTCGTGCTTTTAGGTGGCGCCACGCTCTCAAAAGGTTCTGATGCAACCCGCATAAAGGCCGCTATCGATTACATAAATGGATTCTCCTATTGCCAGCAACTTATCCAGAAGAAGTTTCCGGATATAAACAGGTTTGCGCTCGAATTATACATCCCCAGACAAAAAACGCCCTACTCATCGATCGAAGCGTTTCTGAAAAGCAACCAAACGCTTAAACGGTGCGTGGTACGGCTTGAGAGTCAGCTCCTGCGGCCTAAAGCTAAAGCCACAACCGGTATTGAACCGCCAGAGAAAACCTCGACGGGTATTGAAGTCAAATCTGATACAAAGAGTACCGAGCCACCGACAGAAGTACTTGAACGTGTCGATCGATGCCTGGCCCATCATTTGAATTTTGAACGACAACTTGTATTGGCTGACACTACCCTGACCTGGTCGGGCTCTACACTGACCCGAGTGGTGATGGTGCAGCGCGACGAGTTCAGAATCAGAGCCGGGCGTAATACTTTCGTGGGCGAGGGCCCGAATATTATTAGTGAGGGACGAACGATTTATATTGTTCTGAAAGCCGAGGGGAATCCGGATATACAGTTGCAGGTAACTATAGAGCGCCAACCCGACGAACTGGGGCAACGCAATGGTGTTTTTACTTACATGAAGTATAAGTTGGATGCCCCCCAGCAACCAGCGGTGCCATTTAGCGGATTAGTGGTGTTACAAAACGTTCCTGAAAAGTTGGATATCCAACTTTTTGAGCAGGAATTGCTGCGGGCCGCGGCATCTGATTCGAAACGTAACAAGCCTAAAAACGACTTGTTGCGTGATGCATTACGCATCCGGTATCGGATACTGGATCAGATAGCGACGTTTCCGAAGTCGTTGGCTAAGGCCGAAACAGCTCCTTGGGCGGGTTTGCAAGACTTTGTAGGCAGGTATGTGTGTTACTATATGCGGCTATCGTTTGTGCCTGCCCGGTTCGAAATCAGCCAGATTGAGATTTTTGCTGATGGCCGTGCTTCCTTACGCCAGCCTCCCAATGAGGCAAGATTTGAAGGCTATGTTCGGGTCAATGCCAATCGGCTCTGGATCTATTTCAGACCCAATTACGATGAAGTGACGGGTAAAGAGCCAATACGGTTTATAGTTGATAAAGGAATGACCCGGGAAAGCATGGTTTTTCGGGGGATGTTTAGCAGCCAAACCATGACCGAAAAAAAGCTAGTCTCGGGACGCATGCTAATGAAACGATTGCTCCCCCGCGAAGCATGGCCTAAACCCCTCTCAGTGCCATTTGACCAGATAAATCTCTCCCATTTGCCCGATGCCGAGGACCGAACCTTCTTTATGGAAGAATGGAAACCGGAGGCCAACCTTACCGATGGGCCGATCTGGGCGGAGGTAGCCAACCGGCTGCAAAAACATTCAGCATTGCCTGTGCTGAACCAACTCTGCACCGACTCTTCGCGCGGTAAAAAAGCCTTTAACCGCCGACATTTTTACTATTACTCGTTTAAAAACGAAAGCGACGAGGAAGATCAGTTTTTTATTCAGCGAGATCTGCTCACCTTTTACGAAAACGGAACGGTGACCATCCAGGCGGGAAACACCACGTACAAGGGGGTTGCTTTCTACCACCAGCAAACGCTGCGGCTGTCACTGTCTAGTGACGAACACGGTTTTCTGGAAATATTTCTGTCTGTAATGGCCGATAAGTCAGATCTGCACTCGATTGAGATTTTGTACGGACAGTCGTTGTGGCGAAATGGAGCTCGAATTCAGGGTAAAAACGTGGTATTATCGCGGTTAGAACGCCAAACGTTTAGCCCTAAACAGGAGAACTTCTATTTTCTGCATCCGAACGATAAGCGGTTTAAAGCTGAGCTAAAACGACTGACGGATGAAGATACAAACGGAGGTGGGGTGATTAGTTACCAAAGGGGGGAGGCAAACCGGTTTATGCACACCACGGCCGGGGCTTCGCACCGGCAGTTTAGGCCGCGCGACCAACGTTTTCGGGAAGCACATTTCCTCATTGCCTGTTATTATGGTTTCCTGTTTCACCAGGGGTGGCCAACGGCTATTTTGCCGGGTACTGATGCCTATACTCAGTGGCTTAGAAACTGTGAAAACCACCTCAAATTTGCATTCACTCATGGGTATGCGTGTAATTTCGCGGGCATATGTCTGAGTCTTGATGGTGAAGTGCCTCCTTTTGCTACCGTGGAGTCAATATACCATGACCGGTTTAAGAATGCCCGGCGAAACCACCGCAAAACCACAGATATTATCCACCGGATTAGGCAGATTGCGGCTGAGCAGCGCTTTCTGCGGAAGGCGTTTGCGCTCGGCGGGCCCCTGGCATTGGACGTGCTCTATGAGTTTGCCAGTCATTACTGGCCAAACTTACTGCCAAGCAGAAAGTAGCCTACTTCCCCAAAACCTATTATTGCCCTAGGAAGGCCCATACAAGTGCCACCTCCTGCTCAATTTTCGTACTCTTCCGTTCGGGGCTCATGTAGTGTGTGAACTGGCTACTTAAAATGACGGGTACTGTCAAGGTGTTGTGGGACAGGATAACCACATTGGGCAAATCTGTTGGTTGAATATAGAAATCAGGAGCCAGTGGGTTATACTCTGGTGAACGCCCCCTGAAGAATTTGGTAACAGCTCCATTGGCGGCAATAATGATTCGCGGTTGCTGTATTTCCAGAAGGGCGAAGAATAACCTCAACTGTTCCTTAGCAAAACCCACATAGGGGGGCTGTGTTATGAGCTGGGTAAACTCGTCCTGTTTGGACTTTCGTAGCTGAAACAAGTCAGCCTGCTCCCAACCCATGCCCAGTAGATCGGCCGTTTTACGATGCCGGGCAAAATAGGGAAGTTTGTCATGGTGCAGCCGTTGAATAGCCTGTAAATCGGGTATTCTTTCGGATACTATGCCTAAATCAAACCGAAAGAAATCATCTACCGCCTGATCTGTAGCGAACTGATTCGCGTAATCAGTTCGCTTTAAAACATTCCGGATATCCTGTGCATTGTAAGATGGATTTATCCCAACGTATAAAAGTGAATTGGGTACCGGCTCAGGATAAATCATCGGAACGATAGCAGACAGCTCCTGATTTTTCCAAAGAGACACCAACTCATGGTGCCATCCCTCCAGGCGTGCCGATACTGGCTCGATGGTCAGCGGCCGCACTGGGGCCAGGCTATATTCTGCCAGATACGTCCATTGGCCATTGTGAACTTGTAAGCGGATACCAAGCAAGTTTTCGTACTGTCGTAAGCTGTATGAGATTGCGGCCGTTTCGCGACGTCGATTTAATAGGTACAGTAGAGCGGACCGCACTAAATCGTAGTAATCGATATGAATCCATTTGGGGAATAGCCGATGCCAGGGGTAGCGACTATCGATTTGAGCGAAGGCCTCTATGAAGCTACGATACTTGGTTACCCGTTGAACATCCTCCGTTTCATCCCATCCCGTTTCGTTATGGTGATAATAAAAGGTAGGGGTGGTAGAATTGTCAACACGGCTTATAGCCAGGCTCCCTCCCTCTCCCAACAAAGAAAACACAACTTCGTGGTGCTGTTCCATACTAAACTAGCGTGGGTTATAGACTATACACATCCCAATTATTTATAAAGCAAATAGTTGCTGCCGATTATGGCCGACGAGCAGCTCTGAAACGGATGTCAGCCCGGGTTGCGGAAGGTTGAGCCTGCCGAAGCCTTAAGCGGCAGCCATTTTCCCTCACACACCGCAACTATATAACTAAAATTAATTCAGTAGGTGCGAGGTCCTAAACCTACAAGGTCTTCAAGACGGCACCAGGCTCCCAACTTACAGGTTTTTGCGCAAACCCTCTCCACACCCGTTTATAATCCACAGCCCGGTCTTAGCGGGGGCAGGTGGTGGTGTGCCGGTACGGCACCTACTCCCGGCTGAGGCCTTTTAGCGCGTTTTCCAACAAAGCGCGCTCCAAGCCTGTGAGGCCCCGGCTGCACGCAAACACAATGCGCCCACGGGCATTGTACCAGGTGTCGGCTTCGTTTTATTACCAGAACCGTTCGTTCTGATAACCTATTTTGTTGTTGGTCAGCAAGTGGTAGGCATATTATTTAGTGTGCTGTCACGGTTATTGATCAATTGGTGGCCAGTGTTCGAGCGAAGTAATTTTATTCTGCCAATTCCTAAACAAACAACGATAAGAGCGACCTGAAATAGTGAGTCTATTTACGAATACCTTCTTTGTGCTGGAAAAGGAAATGGTCGAAGGCTTATCCGGAAGGTCTAGCATGGAAGGTACTCGTAAATGGATTCTCGGACTTCAAGAGCCTGTTGTAATGGAAGTATGCCGGTTTAAATTTCAATTCGGTATTCAATTATTGCCTCTGTCAGGTACCTAATAACAGCTGGATTAGCAGCCGCTAGCTTAGAAATCTGATGATGAGCAACAATGATAGTTGCTTTACGCGCGCGACTGGTTGCTACATTAAAACGATTTTGGTTCAAAGAATGTGGGTAGCCGTCATCAGGAAGTATATAGAAGCAATAGTCCACATCTAAACCCTGTACACGGTCAACTGTCTCAATGAGCAAAGCTTTCTCCGTAAATCGTGGCTTAAGTTCGCGTTGACACTGCGATAACGTTTCTCGAAACGGCACTAACACAGCTACCTCCTGCCTATTGAGTTTAGTAAACAATGCGTCGAGCAGATTTGTGATAAACTTCATTGCCTTGGCAGGCAGTTGTTTTCCAACGCTTGTGCTAGCATACGTACAAAGTACAGGCCCCCCAGAATCAGGGATCTTATCTTTCCAATCCGGTCCGAGCAGTTCTCTATCAGTTTCAAGGCTCTTATTCAACGCCAGGGAGCGGATAGTATTTTGATAAAACAGATTCGTGAAACGGGTCGACCGTTCCATAAGTCGGCGCGTTTCAACCTTACGATAAAAGGGAATAGTTGGCATCGAACATAATGTCTGAAGCCCATTTACCAATTGCTCAATGCCCTTAAATTTTTCAAACGCTTTATTACATTTTATGATTGGTTCGAGCTGGTAAGGATCGCCAACTACAATAACATACTGGCCCAGTTTCAACGCCCCCGCCAGTGTAGTTAAAAATGCCTGACTTGCCTCCTCAACAATTATGTAGTCGAAGACAGGCTCTTCATACTTCTCCCAGTGCATGGAGAATTGATAGAATGTTGTTAGAACAGCATGACCCGGTTGCGCTGTGACCTCTTTCGCTGGCAGTAGTGCTGGGTAAGCCGCTTTTTCAGAGCCAGACAGGCTTGTTTTACTAACCTTTCCATCGGTTAGCAATGGTTGTAAAAAAGGTTTGGCACAAACCTCAACCACTGAGCGATTGGTCTGAGCTGTTAATAAGACGGATTGGTTTTCATTCAGTAATCGCGCAATAGTATCCGCGATTTGATGCGTCTTGCCTGTTCCAGGAGGGCCTTGCAATACGATAAGTCGGTGGCTATGTACAGCATCTTCAAGTACTTGAGGAATATCCTCTGCTTCCGTTAGTAGTATCGGAAGGCGGTCCGGCTTAAGAGTAGGCGAATTAAGCAATAGTTTTTCCCATGACCTACGAGGCTTATCGCTAGGTAATAGTTCAGTAAGATGGCGTAAGTTAACCAGATACTCTACCGGTGGTTCAGCCGGACCCAAGCAAATCATCTCATTTCGCTGCCTGCAATCAATGAATGATAGTGATACATCCCTGCATATAGCCCTGATCATATCAGGATTATCGGCCGAAATAAAATTGACGACTTTTAATTCAGAAAGGTCTGTTTCACTATTTAATGAACTTAGTAAATCACAGTAGAGAATTTGTTTCCATCGTTCTAATGATTTGTTTTCGGCACTCACTACGAAAGCCGTAAATAGTTGATCGAGCCGGGGAGTTGGCTTGTCTCTCCGGAAGTCGATGAAGATGTTGCCCCTGAGTACATCATAACCCTGATAGAGTCCCCTGAACAGTTCTTCGTTGGCAACTAAACTGATAGGAAGGGACTCACGGGTTCGTTTAATGTCTAACTCAATCTGGCGCAGTTCGCATTCGTAGAACTCTATCTGGGTTTCCCGGCTAGTCATATCTTCTTATAGCTCGTCAGGGGTTGACGTAGCGGCATTTATGGATTTGTTTGTTCGTTGAGCGAGTTTGTCCTGATACAAACTCTGATACATTTTTTCGCTTGTTACAAACAGTAGGTGGGTTGTTTTCTCATGGAGGGTTATGCCCTCATAATTTGCATCAATCTTATCAGGTTTTTCCACACGGTAAAGCATGTATTCATTCCATTTCTCGGCTAGCAACTCTTCTTTCGAGGAAAACAGACGCATCTCACCTCCCTGATATACGACGATCAGCACCTCATTATTAACTCCCAGCCGTTTCCAGGCACCCAGGTTCAGGTAAAGGAGTCCCCGTTTCGCGCTTCTAAAAGTAATGTTGTATGGATCTTTAAATCCAGCCCGCTTAACATTCATAAAATGAAGGCCAAGTGAGACTTCACTTTCGCTGAAATCAAATCCTTGTTCTTCCAGATAAGGAATACCCCGAAGAACAGCTGATTTAAATTCTTTCCCCTGTTGTATATCGTTCAACTCGTCACCTCCGATGATGCGTTCAAATTCTGGTGTGTAAAACTTACGCTGAGAACGAGGCTCATCTTCTGGGTGTTCTCTTGATTTTAGAGCCAGTTCATATAATTCATTTCTGGGTGTTTCAGGAAAGCATTCAGGTAGATTAAGCGGAAAACTCTTTGCAGGTTTGGCTGTCAGGTAGGTGGTACTTGTTTCTTCGTTAAAATAACTTTCTCCGTCCTCTTCAACTGATACAAGCTGATCGTCGTACCAGACCTGCCACGGTATCCTATTACTTTGAATTACATGGATCGGATACTCGTCTTTTAATTCCCACGTCTCGTAAAAGGGGGCCGATGGTGAAGTCGAACCCTCCAAAATATCCTTAGCCAGCTCTCTATTCGGGCAAATGGTAGCCAGTTTCCCGATTAGTTTATCTAAAGCGACAGGGAATGAATTCTCGACGACCCATGCCTTCTGTGTGGTCAGTAGGCTGTGAATTTCTGTCTCGTAGGGTTTCCAGTCATCCGACCACGTATGCACTACCTGATTAGCAAACTCAGCCAATCGGTAGGTCTTAACGCTGGCTTCAATGGAGGTTATAATCGGGACAATGGGTTGTTGGTCAGCAGGCCATTCGATTTTATTCAGCATCTCGCCGATACAACCGATACACGCCGTGACGAATTCGTCATTTTGCTGCGCGCTTAGCCAGTTGAGCGTGTTGATACGTAAGGGGTTGTCCAATGTTCGCTGGCATACCTTAGCGGTGGCGTCATCGCTATTGAGTAAGGCTTTTCTGAGTTTTACCACGTCGGAATCAGGGCCATTGGGTCCGTCGCTAAACTTCGTCAGGAAGGTTTTCTTGTCTTCTGTATCGGCCCATTTGGCGTAAAAATCAGGTAGCAATTCATCCGGTTCCAGGCAATAGTCGGGGTCTATCACACAATGCTCCAGGCCCAGCGGAATATGGCTCTCTTCGATCCCTTTGTCGTGCAGCAGGTTCAGGTACGTACCCAATTCGGCCCAGGCTTTCGCTTCCCGCTTCTTCTCACTCCAATGGTCAAAAAAGTGTTTAGTCTGTATTGGGGGGAGTTGAGATTGAGCGAGCCGACGTACCTGCAGGAAAACGACCTGTATTGGCGTTAGGTACGTTGGAGTGGCCTTGAAAATTTCTGATTCAGCATCTGCTGGTTTGAGAGTTTTAGCGGAGAAGACTTTCTCCCGTAGAAAGCGCTCACTGACTAGTTTACTGCAACTGCTGAAAGCCTTAATAGCTTTTTCAATCCGATCAATCCGATTGGCATTGTTTGGTAGCAGGTCGGCGGTCGAAAACTCGTAAGGCTCCTTTCCAGATACTAATTCGACTTGTACCATATCCGAAAAATCGGAGCACTCGCTGATGGGTAGCCCATCCAGCATTGTCTTGTCCAATAGTGCCTGAAAGGCCGCTGAACTTTCTGGCTCCTGTAAGTTGCGGGCCATCTTCAATACCTGCACTTCTGGCGATTCTGGCGAGTAGATCGCGGAGGAGGAGATAGCTAAAACTGGTAGTTTGTGAAGATAAGTAGCATACAACTTCGGATCTGACCGTTTCAGCAATAGCGGGGCCAATGCAAGGGTAGCCTGTTGTTCAATAAGCAAGTTCAACAGCGCATCGCCTGTTACGGCACCTATGGCCGCTAAGGTATCGGTATCGGCCAGCCCGTCGGGCATCGTTACGAACCTATCATCAAGGCCGGAGGTCTTTATAAATGACTGGATAGATGCGTCGGCAGCGTAAACGGTTTGGTTGAGCAGCTTGCTGAGCTGATAGCCAGCTTCTGTGGCCGAAATTGTCCATTCTGTTAGGAACGCAGCTTCATTAGCTTTTTCAAGAAAATCAATTAATAGCCGGGTTTCAGCTTTGCTCAGCGTCTTATCGGTATGAATAATACTAGTGGTGAGGGGGGCCGACCTGATTGCTAACCCAAAGTGCTCGATCAGCGTTTGGGAGTCTGGGTGAGGCATTAACCAGCCAGTTAGCGATTCGATGACTGCCTGCGCGGGTATGGCAGTTAGGACGTGGTGATCCCAAAGCGCTGCCGCAGCCTGGAAGCGGTGGGTGTCGTTGGTGTATAGCCACGGTAGGTCATTCCAGCCTGCCGTTGGCGTTATAGAGTCTTTGGCTCGCCACAGTTGCAGTTGCCTACCCCACTCCGCAACGTTTTGACTATCCAGATGCTGCGTACAGTCAGTCAGCACGTTTGGGTCGCAGAGGAGTTTTGAAAATAGAGTGGAAGACTTCACGAGCGCGTTGCGGGCTGCCGGGGGTAGTACCTTAAACTCCGGCTCCCGGATCGTGTAGGAGGTCAACCAGTGTGGCAGTCCTTCTATGTTCCTGTTCAGGAGCTTGTCTAACGGGCGTTGTACGCCCTGCTCGTCCGAAAATAATCGAAGCGTTCGGGTGTGTTTTTCGTCGCCAACCCGATTGAGCCCAACGAACAACGAAAATAGAGCTGCTTTTTGCTCCGGCTCAAGGCTGTACTGACTGCACCGCTCACTCACTTTGTCGTAGAGCACCACGTCTGAATCTAAGTACGTATCGCGTGTTTGAAATGCCGACTTAATAGCTGGAAATAGGTCAATATTGACGGAGGATACCTTAAAGCCCAGTGCGGATAATTCGGCGGGCAGGTCTTTTGTTCGGTTATCAATCAGCAGGTAGTCATCCTGATTAGCAATAGCTGACCACGATACAACCTCGTTGCCGAATCGAAGAATAGGAAGGTTAGGTAGTATGGGGCCCAACAAGTTGGTATTTTCCTTGCAATGAACATGGAGCCAGTCCAGAAATGCATTATACCGCAGCTCGTTTAACCCGCTGACTGCTCCGGCTAATATCTTCACCGATTCATCCTGTGCCAACCGATCTACAAACTCTTTGATCTCAAACCGGTCGATGGACAGAAATGCACGACGTAGGATCGCTGGTTCTATACGGCTGTCGGGCATTTGCTTCGACGTACCTGTAAAGGCATAAAAGAATGAGGTACCCAGTACCTTCGCTAATCTAACCTCATCCAGTATGATATTGGCAGGTAACTCCACGTAACCCGTAACAGAACGGATAAAAGGCAGGTCGCTGACGGCCTTACGGACCCCCCGGTTGAAAGCTGCGTTGATGTCGGACTCCGAGGGGTGCTTTTCATCTTTCAGGTCGCTGACCAATAGATTGAGGTACGAAGCGGGATGACGGTTGCTTTTGGACAGTCGGCTCAGCCAGTTGATGTGCGAATAGCCGATGTGATAGAACAGATATTGATTCCACAGGTTTTCGTGCAGAATAAACTCTCGGTCGGTCTTAGTAACGAAATCACCGTTTACCAGAAAGGGGAATGCGAAGCGTTTGTCAGACGTAGGCAGGTAGTTGAACAAAATAGCTTCGTCTTTATCGACCCGTTTTATTTTGTCCTCTTCAATCTGAGCCGCAAACGTCAGCGTAGTGCGTTCGAGGATCGCCAGTTTTTCGGGTATGTTCTTGACCTGCTGACCATCTTGGGTAACAAACTCATACTTACCGTCCTGCAACGCCCGTTTCTGAAACTGCAGGCCCGCTTCGGTAAAACTCTCGTTTGATATGGTGATCTCTGCATCCCATTTTTCGTAGGTGGCCTGTAACCTATCGTTACGCCGTATTTCCAACTGCGGCCCCGCCGTTTGCAGTGCCAACGTGCTTTTCTGGTCGTTGTGCGTATAGCTAACTGAGGTTATGTTCCGTAGAAAAAGTAGAAAACGGGGTTCACACAACAGCTTGCTAATTTTTTGGTCATACTGCTTCTCGGCCAATGTTGCCTGCCCAATCTCTAACGCAATGGCTACGTTCTGGCTGGCCCAGAAGTCAGATCTTTTTAGCTCATCGGGGTAATCGGCCAGTTCTACCCAGATAGGCTTGATTTGCCATGGAATGCGTTCAATCTGGGTAAATTCGGCTTCCCGGCCGGTGTATTCCCGCCTGATCTCGACCCGTTTGCTTTCCGACGAGTCCTCCATGTATTTGGCATATAGTTGCCAGAAATCAGAATAGATGGGGTGAAGCTTATCGAATTTGAATGAGTAGCTTTGTGACCTGATGAACACCCGGTTCGAGTCGGTAAACACTGATTTGAAGCCGATACCCTTGTAGCCGGTTTTGGTTTTGTCACGTGACTTGGTGCTTCGGGCCGCATCAGCGATGGCCATTACGTCGTTGCGGTCGAAGAATTTTCCGTCGTGCAAAAACAGAAAATAATCGCCCAGCAATTCCATTCGAACGTTGACCTTTTTGCCGCTGGTGGGCATATCGTCTGCGTTCTGCAAAAGCTCAAAAATGAATCGCTCAGTTTGGGTGTACAACTCCAGTTCGTTGAGCCGTAGCTGGGAAGCAATGGTGGCTGCATCGCCCGGATTTTCGCCCTTTCGGCTAAACCATTTCTTGATAAACTCCTGTGGCGACTCGTATCCCTCTATTTCTAATACCTCATCTATTTCTACCAAATATGGATTGGTGCTTCTATTCTTGATGGCGGGTTTAACCCGCACGGCATAATGTTTACCGATTATCAGGTTTTCGTTATGAAGTAAGTGCAATACAACTCGTTCTGCTTGTGCATGCCCCTCAACAAAAGGATAAAACACTTTGCGATCATTCGCTGTACAATTGGTGAAATACCCATATCTCGGATTTTTTTCTGACCTTCTGTATTCAGCAATTAGTAAAAGATCGTCGATTCGCCAGTGACCTTTTAATTTCTCTTCAACTAGTTCAGCTTCCATTTCTGGTAATTTTGGGTGTGTAATAGATGGTTATTTAAGCTAAGAGTTACTGTTTACCGAATTTTTTCAAGGCTGTATAATTCTGTAAAAGACTTCCACACCGCCCGGTAATCCTCGGCGCGGTCTTGCCGGGTAAAGGGCGGGTGGAACTCCACCACCTGCCCCCGGTACAACTCCGAGCGAGTGATGGTGTAGTGGTAGGGGCCCTGCTCCGGGCTGCGGCCTTTTAGCTCGCTCTCCCATAGGGTGCGCTCCACGCCCACGCCCGTGAGGCCCCGGCTGCACGTAAACACAATGCGCCCGCGGGCATCGTACCAGGTGTCGGCTTCGTTTTGCTGGAGCACGGGGAACTGCACCTCGTAAATGAGCAGCAGCTCATCTAGCGTGAGGCCCAGCGCCATGGCCGACAGTACATCGATCTCGACCAACGCCTGCCGACGCTCAAACGCGTTGCGCAGGGGCGTAGCCCAAACCCACTCCGCCGTGAGCGACCCAAACGGCGACAGCCGGGCATCCTGAACGGCCCACTGCTGCGCCGTAAAGGCGGGGCTAAACTGCCGCTCCCATAGCGGGGCGTAGTACTTGTTTAAACAGTTAAGCCGCAATGTTCTGACCGCCAAGGCTGTGCGGTAGGGTTCGGAAATGCCGAGTGGGAAGTTTACAATGGTAGATTGATAAAGGTCTCCTCGTCCTACTGTTTTTACAAAAAAGTCGAGTACAATAGAAGACGTGATTGATGCGATATCAACTAAGATGTCTTCTTTTTTTGCAGTAACTGAGATGACCAGGTTTATATGTGAAACTCTGGGCGGAATTATGGCTGGTTGTAACGTTCTTTCTCCAGCATTGTTCAGCATTTTGCTAAAACAAACTTTAAAATAGTCAAACCAATTATCATATCTAGCCTCAGTTTTATTGAATTCTTTTTGCTTGGAAGCATTTTCATTAATTACAAAGCCTCTTTGCTTCTGGACAAACTCCGAAAGGCCAATAGCTGGAATGTAATTTGTACGCGGAAAGAAATCGGGACTAATTGATTCTGTATCAATCACATCATAATGTGCTTTGTCAGTACAGATCTCTCTTGGAGTTTTATAAAAAGGGTTTGCTAAATAGAAATGTGGTCCACTAAAGATCATCCCCATCTCTTCATATAATGGAAATGAGGTTTCTCTTTTGATTATCCCCGCATTAACTGCATTGGTTTCATCCCAACAAACCGTAACCTTATTTTCTACACTGTTTACTGTTTTTGATAATACACTCAGCTTTTTAAGAATTGACATTATTGCCTCTGCATGTACGCTTACAAGCTTAGTCGTTTCCCACTCATCTGAATTTTCAAAAGTAGAAGCCAAAACTCGCAATTCATTTGCAGTAAACTTGACAATCCTCTCCTTATGTGGTCTGACATTCCAAGTAAAACTGTCATCTTCTGAGCCTGACATTATTTTAATTCCTCCAACAGGCCCGAAACCGTTGTGTATAAAGCAACCATCCAAAGTATTGGGATGAAACAGGTTATTGATTGATTCAAAATTTGGTTCCCTGCTTTCAGTACCTGAGTACACATTGATTCCGTATTTCTCTCTATGTGCGACTTCTGCAAAAAGATTGAAAGCGTTCTGAAATTGAAAATGATACCGCAATCGCTGATAAACAACTCGTCGAAGCGGTTGGCCATTGGGGTCGTCATAGATACTTTCGGGATGGAGCAGGCCGGCAAAGCCTTCGGGGGCCAATAGCCCGAGGGTGTTTTCCAGGACGCACTTGTAGAGGTTGGTTTGCTGCCCCACCAAGAGCGGGTAGTTCTGGAGGCCGTTCATGAAGTTGGCCGTGCTTTCGGCGGCTACCTGCTCGCTCAGGTACAGCTCGCGCAGGCCGGGGGCACCCGAAAAGTAGCCGGTCAGCTTTTTGCGGACTTCGGGGGCCGTTACGCCCCGGATGGCCACTTCGGGGAACCGCTCGGCCACAATGTCGGCTTCAGCAAACTCCATCTTGAGCCAGGGCGGGTTGCCCACAATCACATCAAAGCCACCCCGCTCGGCAAAAACCTCCACAAACTCAAGCGGGTAATGGAAAAAGCGGTAGCGTTTGGTGAGGGCCTGCACCACCCGCAGCCGTTCGTTGGCAAATAGGTCTTCGTCGGTGCGGTCGGTGTACTCCACAATCGCTTCTTCTACGGCGAGTTGCTCGTCGGCCTGGCGGTAGGTGTTTACCCCACCACCGTCCCCTCCTCTTTTTTCAAGGGTAGTGGTGAAATCAAGCCGGGTTTGCACGACGCGGTCCGGCGTTCCGGTTGGGGCAAACATATCCAGTTGGGTAGCCTCTAGGGCTACGCCAGGGCTGTTGGCCCTTTCGGGCTTTCCACCATTTCGCCGTTCCTCGTCCATATCCAGCTTCAGGAGGTTGGCTACATCGGCATACCACTGACGGCGGGAAGGGAGTTGGTCGGCCTGCCGCACATCCCAGAACCAGAGTGCGCACCAATAGTCCATAATGGAGCGCAGGATAAAGTAGGGCGCGTTGGTGCGTTGGCGGTTTTCGGCCATTCGTTCGCGCTCGGCATAATCCAGAATAAGCTGCCCTTTGGGTTCAAAGCCAAAGAAAGGCTCATCCTGCCGGGTTTCGTCGGCCACCCGTCGCTGAAAGCGGTAGTGCTGGGTGAGCAGTTCGTCTATTTTCTGGCAAATGCGCTGTAGCTGCCGGTATTCCTCGGCATCAATGGGCTTGAAAAACTCTTTTTTCCAGTTGGCAAAAGCCGTTTTGCGGTTTTCGGCCTGTTGCTGAGCGAACAAGTCTCCGGGGTCCGTAGCTTCCCAGAGGGCTTTGATGCCCGCGGAGGGCACCATGTTTTTGTCGGGGAGCAGGAAATGGTAAATCTCGTCGTCGCGCCGGTTTACGGCAAAGGCTTTGCTTTTGGGTTTCCAGTTGAGGGGTTTGGGGGCTTTGGTCCACCACTCGCGCGGTTCCCATTTGGTGCGGGTCTTGTTGGTGTAGGTCAGCTTAACGTCGGCGTAGGCGTAGGTTTTCAGGCCCGCGCCCACCACGGCATTGCCCACCCCCAGGCGGTAGCCAAAAAAAGGCGGGGGCATGTCGCGGTGAATCACGTTGAGCCAGAGCGAGAGCTTGCCCAGTTCCACGGCCGTGGGGTTCAGGTCAACCCCATACACGTGGTTGGTGGCGAGGTGGGCCTTTACGCGCTGTAGCTGCTCGCGGTAGTCGTTGGGGGCAATTTTGGTTTTCAGCTCCTGCTGCCGGTGTTGCAGGTAGGCTTCGGCCAGTTGGTTAATCACCTCATTATGAAAAGCGGCCGCGCCCATGGCCGGTTCCAGAATATTCAGGTTTAGCAGGTCGGTGGCTGAGAGGCCGCCGTGGATTCGGTCCTTACCCAACCGTTCCAGAATGGGTTTGAGTGTATAGCGCACGGTGGCCTGCGTAAGTACCTCCGGCGTGTAATAACTCGCCGACTGCTGCCGGTCGCGCCCGCTGAGCCGGTACAGAAACCGCCCTTTCGGGATAATCAGCTCCCGGTGGGTTTCTTCGCCCGACTCAGTTCGTTCACGCACGATTTCGTTGTCTTTGAAATCGTCGCGCCGTCGGCGGGGCACCACCTCCGCGTCGGCATCGGGCGATGAGGGGTTCTTTACCAGAATATGGTCTTCGTCGGCAAAAAAGCCCCGGTAAGCCAGCAGGCTTTCGTACACGCTACCCAACTGGTTAATACCCAGATTGGCATAGCTGATACGGCCCCGGCTGGATGGCCCCCGACTGGATGGAACCTTTCCCTTCCCTTTCCCTTTAGCCGCATTGCCGCGTGGTCCGGCACTCCGGCGGGATAGCGACAGCCGCCCGATGATTTCCTGCCAGACCACATTCCGAATCCGCACCGATTTCAGCAGCGTGAGCCGGTTTTCATCGAACAGGGGCGAGTCGAGCGGGCGCACCCCAAACGAGCGTTCGGGGTCGGCGGGTTTATAGCCCTGCCGGAGCAGCCGGAAGAGTTGCCGTAGCGAATCGTCGAAGAAATACCCGTTTCGGCTCGAATCGGAGGTGAGGGGCACCAGTTCCAGATCGCGCAGCCGTTCGAGCGAGTAGCCTTTGGCATACACGGGGTCGTCGGTGGGCAGAATGTTCAACTCGGGCCGGGACTCGGCGTAGAACAGAAACAGCAGCCGGTACACCAGCGTCAGGCATTCGTCTTTGAGTTGCCGGGCATCGACCTCGGTCGCATCGTCGGGGGCAGTACCGGGAGCTGGGTTGTTTGCCCAGTACCAGACGGCTTCATTGGCAAGGCCTTCTACGGCGGCCACAATGCCTTCGCGGAGGTCTTTGGTTACTTCATAGGCCGAGCGGTGGCTGTCTTCGTCGAGCTGATCGAGCAGAAGCCGGCCAGCGGATTGGTGGCTATCCGGAGCGAGGGCGTCCTTACCCACCAGGCACCAGAACAGGCCGTAGAGGGTTCGGTCGCGAGCGGCTTCCGCAAAGAGTTCTTCCAAGTCGAAGGTCAGGTAGGCACCCCTAAACCATTTTTCGCCTTCGAACAGGTACACCACATTACCGGCCAACAGCAGAATATAAGGCGGCCGCCGGTCGGTTTCGAGCAGAAACAAGGTCGAAATGGCCTCGTTGATAATGCTAGGCGATAGTTTAAGCCCTTCGGGCACCTGAAACACGTTGTCCCACTGCGAGCGGTGGAAACGTTGAGCGGGTGCTGGGTCCGCGTCGTCCTCGGTGTTGTAGCGTTGTTCAAACAGGCCGGGCGGTTCATTATCGCCGTCGCGGATCAGGGCCTGCATTTCCAGAATCATCAGGGCCGGTCGGCCGTCGGTTCGGCGCAGGGTATGGCGCACCGGCAAAACCTCGGTTTCGGAGAGGTGAAAGAGATCGGTATAGTCGGGCCGGGCACCGGGATAGCCTAGCGCATCGAGCAGGTACCCATGAAAGCGGTGGGTTTCGGTGATGCGGTCTTTGGCCCGCATGGAACCGCTGAGGTAGGCATCTTTAAAGGCAAAATAACGGTTTTTGAGGCCAGCCAGCTTGTCCTGAACCGGTTTTAGAGCCTCAGCCTCGTACCCCGATTTTTGCAGGACTTTACGGGCAAACTCATCGTCGAAATAGTTGGAAGCGAAAAACTCGCCGGTGTTCTGTATGGATTTCAGCATACCGTTTAGTGGATGGTGGGGTCTGATGGGTTGGGTAGATGGCCGGTTTCGCGCCGGATAAAGTTCAGGAGTTGCTCCCGGTTGGGGAGTTGGGCCATGTATGTTGATACAAACAAATCGTTGCTCAGGCCGCTGGTCGCATATTCCACCAGCGTTTCGTCTTTATCGGCACACAGAATGATGCCCACGGGCGGGTTATCGCCTTCTATCATTTCGTTGGCCTTGTAGTAGTTCAGATACACGTTCATCTGCCCGGCATCGGCATGGTCGAAACGGCCGATTTTCAGGTCGATCAGGACGTGGCAACGCAAGATGCGATGGTAAAAAACCAGGTCGATCCGGTAGTGGCGATTGTCGAAACTGATTCGTTTTTGACGAGCCTCAAAGCAGAATCCCCGACCCAGTTCCAGCAGGAAATCCTGTAGGTGAGTGATGATCGCTGTTTCCAGTTCATTTTCTGAGTATTCCGGCCGTTCTTCCAGCCCCAGAAACTCCAGCAAATACGGATTCCGTATCAGATCGGATAGCCCTGCTGGCTTGTCTTCCTTTATTCGGCCAATTACGGCGGCTTTATCGGTCGAAAGGCCGGTTCGTTCGGCAAGCAGGGTGGTTGTGGCCCGGGCCAGTTCGCGTACCGTCCAGTTATTTTTCAGGGCCTCCACTTCATAGAATCTACGACGAAGCGGGTCTTCCACGCGTAGGAGTTCGGCAAAGTGCGTGTACGTCAGCTTATCCAAAAGTAACTGAACATCGAGTGGTGGCACCCCCTCCTCCGCTGCCCGGATACCTGTTTTTGGTTGGGGTAGTTTCTTAATAAGCTCTTTGTTAGCTAATTGTAATTTGGCAATCACTGACTGCCAAATCTCTGGATACGTTAAATAGAACTGACGATATTGCCGTAGGGTCCGGTCGGCCATTCCTTTTATTCCACGCTGTTTCAGTTCGGCTGACAAGCGTTTCAGAAGTTGCTGCCCATAAGCTGCCCGGTCTTCGCCGTTTTGCTCAAACTCAACGATGTACAGCCCAAAGAGCCAGTTCCGAAGGGTCATCAGCTGATCAGCCTGCCGGGCCGCCTGTACACTGAGTTGTTGGTGCAGGCTTTCAAGGTTGTGGATAAGGGTGTCGAATTGCATGGTAAAAAGGTGTTGGGTTATTTCCAGATGACTGCAATCATTTCGAAAAGTAGTCGGTGGCGCTTTTCCAACTCCTCTGGCCCAAACTTGTTGAATGGCTCAAAATGAAGGTTAAACGTATCCATCATCTTGTCAAAGTCTTTCTTCGATTTATAGGAGTCTTCCCTGAGCGTTTCATTCCAGTAAAGCGTATTCGCATAGCTTTTCAGCTTTTGAGAGTACGACTCATTGTTACTCGATTGATTGTCTTTTCCCTTCAATAATAGAAGCCCACCTAATCGATTCCGCTCACGTTCAAATAAATCAGGATCATTACCGAAAAGCTGGCGATTTTCATCATTTTCGGCAAGAATATGTTCGATGTGAAAGCCATTAACTGACCCCGTTTTAGTTACGAGATCATTAATGGACTGCTTCATATTCTGTTGCGTGTTTTCGCTTATAAATCGCTCGATTCTTGCGAAGAAGTAGCGTTTGAAGCGCTTTTCTAATTCGATTCCAGTTTCTTTAAACGCCCCATACGTAAGTACCTCGCCATTTGCAGAACTTTTGACATTTTGTAGCAACTTCTTAAGTACGTCGTCAAAAGCTGTTCTTATGCTCTCGACGCCGTTATCCCGTATAGCTTTACTGATGTCGTATATAGCTCGGTTAAATGCATTGCTATCATAGCCTCGCTGTAGTTGCAGGAGGCAAAAAAGGCGGTCAACGTGATAGGATACCTCTTTTACTTTTGTTATTTCGTCAGGGTCATCTAGTTTACAAGCGGACAGAATAAGTAGTAATTGACTGTCCATATCAGTCAGCCCATTGAAGTAGACAAATGGCTGTTGCGGAGATTCTTCTTTACGCCATTTCCAAAGTGTGATGTAAAGATTGGTGAAGTATCGAAAATCATGAAGAAGAAAATCAGTTACCCGCTGGGGATTGTGATCAAGTTGTAGCACCTCATTCACTTCCGGAGTGAACATTGCTCTGTGATAGTCGTTGTCAAACGTCTTTCCTTGCGCGGTTGTATCAGCAAGTTTTGCCTTTAGATAGTAGATAAAAAATTGGTCAATTTCATCATCTTTAAAGGCATTAATTGCATTAACCTGATTGTCCCAAAGCTCATTCAGTTGCAGAGAATCTAACTCTTCTTTGCTGACTTGTCCCAAAAGCTTACCCTTAAGAATTTCATATGGTTTAAGACGTACACCACGGTCATTAATGACTTCAAAAACCATGGGCACATCAGTCTGTTCTACATGTAAATTGATAAGTACTAAGCGCTGAAGAAAGTAATGAATGAAAGTTTCAGTGCGTTTATCAGAAGTTAATTCTTTATCAAGAAACTTACTGATGGTTTCATAATTAGAAACCATGTTCCGGGCGGTAATCCCTGAGTCAATTGCAATTTCTTTTGCAGGCTTACCTTCATAAAGATCTTCAAGAGTTGTTAAATGAGCTTCATGATTCATCCAGAATTGTATACCACTGCCCGAATACCCGAGAATTTTCCCTTTAATCCACTCCTGAAGGTGTATTGAGAAAACGGCTTTATGCTTTAACTTAATCAGGATAAGGGTCAGAGTCGTCAACCGTTGTTGACCATCAACGATATACGTTTTGTCATCGATTGCATTAGTGACATAAGTATTCAAATAATACCAATTGTATTTAGTCACTAACTGTTTTGGTGGTAAGCTACTTCCAGAGTGCTCTTTATAGCTCTTATTGAATTGATAGAAAATATCATTCAATAGCCTTTCCACTGGTACATTCGTCCATTTATATTGCCTTTGGTAGAAATCAATATAAAATGGTGTACCAGCGAAAACTTTGTCAATACTTTGTTTGTCGGGTTGAATATCCATTGTCTACAAATTATTCAGGATTGTAAAAAACGGCCAGAACGCGTAGATACGAGTCGTTTTTAAGCGAACTCAAATCGCGGTAATACTGCCCCGACTGATCGAGGATGGTCGTGATCTCCCGCTCGTTTCGGTCGCGCTGTACCTTCCGGAACCCTGAGGCCGCCGTATCGCCAAACTGAAGCTGAAGTTGTTGGGTGGCATCGGCCCGCCAGCGGTCCAGGTGTTGCTGGTAAAGGGCAAGCTGTCCTTCGCGTCGTAAGGCTTCCTGCTGTTGTTGCTGCTGCATGTATAATTCCTGGCCAAAACCGATGGCATCGGGCAACAGGCTTTGCAGGTGGGTAATATGCTCATCAGGCATGAGCTCGGTATAGAGTTTATCCGCCAGCCGGTAGCGGGTCATAAAGGTCGACAGGGGTTCGGGCCGTTCGCGCAGAGCCCCGTCGAGATAGGTAAGCGTGACTACAAAAAACTCCGATAGCACCGGTTGCCCCAACTGGTTTGAGACCTGCCCATGCAGCACGTACGAAGCCGATTGAGCGGGTAGCTGACGAAGCCGGGCCACCAGGGCCTGAGCCTTGTCTACGCTGACCGCCAGCTTGTTGAGCAGGTAGCGGATCACCGGATGCCCATCAAACATGGGCTGAAACCTGGCCCACTCGCCCCGCCGGTTGCGTGACTCGGTGATGCTTTGCTGCACCAGTTGCCGGTCGGTAGTGAGCCGGTAGCAGTCGGTCACGTCGGGTTTGGCTTCGGGCGGCAGATCGTAGAGCAGCCGGTTCAGATCGGGGGTATTGGTCAGTTCCAGGTAGGTGCTATCGACCCAGGTAGCTTCCGATGGCTTCAGTTGTCCCACGCTCACGAGCTGTTCGGTTAGTTCTCGGTAGAAGGCACTGTCCGAAGGGTAAAAGCTCGTTGTCTGCAGCAGAGCGGGCTCCGAAGCCGATGCTGCGCTGAGGGCCGGGGTGGTGTCGTCTTCGTCGGCAAACAAACTGCTGAAATCCAGCTCAATGTCGGCCACGGCCTCTTCGATATGCTCAAAAACGGCCGTGTCGGTATGGAGCAAGGCGTTTTCGATTACTTTTTCCTCCTGCCGGGCATCGTACAGCTTCATCACTGAGCCCACATCGCCCAGCGTGCGGTAGACTTCCTCTTCCTTGCGGGTCAGGTTGTCGATAATGGTCAGGTCGGTACGAAGGCCGCTTTTGGGCGCGTTCGGGTCAGTGGGTTGCTGCCCGGCCACCTCGGCCACCAGGTAGTAAATGAATGGCGGCAGGGTTTGCCCGTATCGGTCGATCCGGCCGTTGCGCTGTTCAAGCGTGATGAGCGACCACGGAATGTCGTAGTTGATCATCTGGTGGCAGAAATAATGGAGATTTACCCCCTGCGAGCCGGCATCAGAGGCCAGCAACAGCCGTATAGGGGAGTCTTTCTTACCAAAATCTTCGACTACAGCTTGCTGCTCTACATCTGATAAACTGCCGCTAAAGAGCGTAACGCGGGTTTCGTCCAGCCCGAAAAGCTGGGTAAGCCGCTGTTGCAGGTATTTTAGCGTATCGATGCGCTCGGCAAAGATTACAAGCCGGTTGTCGGCCTGTTTGCCCCGCCAGTTCATGCTTTTCAGAAGCGCCACTAGCCGGTCGAACCGCGCATCACGTTGCTGGTCGATCAGCTCGTCCAGATCGCTCAACAGCTCTTCTAGCTCGGCCACGGCTTCAGCCCTGGGTTTGGCTCCTCCCTTTAGTTTAGCCAAGCGGTTGGTAATGGTTTCTTTGGCCGCACTGGGTGATGATAGGTAAGCCTTAAACAGCCCAATGGCAAAGAGTTTATCGGTACGCGAATCATCGTGCAGCGCCTGAATTTTGAGCTGTTGCTGTTTCTCCAGAAACGATACTTCCTCCGGGTACAACTGCGTCCCCAGCCGAACTACTTCCCGTTCCTGAAAATTGGCCCGCACCCCGGCATCCTGAATATGGTGCTTGAACCGCCGGACATAGTAAGGCTCCACGTCGGCCTTTCCATACTGCCCCGAACGCGGAATAGCGGTAGGTTCGATAAGCCGGATCAGGTTGGCAAAACTCTCAGGCTTACCATTGTGGGGTGTGGCTGACAGCAATACCAGTGATTCGCACTGATTGGCCAACCGCTGGGCCAGTTCGCCCCGTAAACTTCCCTGATTGGTGACGGTATGGCACTCGTCAATTACGATAATATCCCAGCGCGACCGCTCCACGAAATACCGAAACCGGGCGTTATCCTTGAGGGTATCAATCGAGATAATGGTTTTGTCGTAGTAATCGAACGGATTTTTGTTCAGGGGTAGATCGGCCCGTATACGGGCTAGGCCGTCGGAGTCGAGCCGTACGAGCGGAATGGAAAATCGGTGCCAAAGTTCCTGCTGAAACTGCCCCAATACGGATTTTAGCGCCAGTACCATGATGCGCTGACCACGCCCGCGCCGGATGAGTTCGGTGAGCAGAATACCGGCCTCAATGGTTTTGCCCAGGCCTACGCCATCGGCAATAAGTAGCCGGGGCCGGGGGAGTCGCAGCGCCTTGAGAGTTGGCTCCAGTTGGTAATCGGACAGGTTAAAGGCGGCTTTATGGGCGAGGGTAATTCGGTCGGATGTCTGACTTGCCTGCCGAAGCGCTGTTTCGAGGAACAGGCGGGTCAGGCGGTAACCGCCCTCGCGGTCAGGTCGGAGTGTAGTGTGGGCGGGATTTAGCTCAGCCACATCGGTATCGAGAGCGGTATCGAAACAAAAGGTTTGTCCGCGTACCAGTTCGCTTATCCCTTCGGCATCGAGCAGGTAATGGGTACCGGATGCTTTAACGCTGGTAATGAGGAAATCTTCGCCCCGAACACTGATTCGGGAGCCAATAGAGAACGTTGTCAAGCGGATTGGGTGGATTGAAGGTTGAAAAAAGGTTGCAGGTAGTTTTCTATGTTCGGTAGCTGATGCCGACGGCGGGCATACCGTCGAAGCCGGTCCAGATTCAAGGCAAACCGACTATTGAACTCCGTGTACATATTAGGAAGCTCCTCGGCAAACAGGTCGAATATCTTGCGGTCCGCAACCAGATCAACCAGGATCTTCTCGGCGGTCGGCACGATGAGGCCATTACTGTCCTGCTGAAGTGGAGCTTCACTAATGAGCGGCTTGACCAGCAGACAAACAGACGAATCCGTGTTGTAACGTTGCGCCAGTCTTATATCTTCCGTTCTGAGGGTAGGTGCCTTTTGTAGCGTACCACCTCGCTGCCTGCGCAGAATGGCATCCAGCACGGTATCCACCGCATCACGCTCCGTCTCAACCAGCCAGTATGTCACAAAAGGCTGTTGCACCGTAAAGCTGTGTACAGCGGCCGTCGACCACAAACAGGTGGTCAGCAGGGGGAACTGCTCACCCAATGACTTACCCAGTCTGGTCAGTTCATTAGGTAGAGAAGGAACAAACCGCTTTTGAGCCTGAGACTGCCCAGCAACTTCGTATCGCCCTCGGCCCCGCCTGATTAATTGACCGGTTTCATGCAACGTATGGATATACCAGTCAAGGGTGGAAGTTGCCGCATTCGGATATGCTTGCTGAAGTGCTACAAGCATATCCGAACGCTGTACCAGACTGCTTGGCTCAAAAGCCTGTAGTATATTCCTTATCTGCATAATTCTTTTGTGCCCAAAAGTTGGCAAGTATAGGCGAATGTGCCAAATTTTGGTAGTAATTTATGAAGATTCGTTACGTAAATAATTTATAGTTTCATGGCATAGCATACAGGAAATGCGATTACAACTTCTAAGGGCTTGAGCTGTGGGTATAGCGGCTGGTACTTCTTATCTCTTGTTTATGGAGGCTAAATCTTCGTTGAAGTCTTTATGAAACGCTTTGGTAATCATAATTTGCCTGTCATGTCCTCTTAGTCTCAGTAAGCCTTGGTTAAAAGTCGATAAGGCTGCGACTGTTTTGGGGATGCTTACTGTAATCTTATCCTCAGTATAGAATATCTGTATTCGTTTCCCACTTGTTTCAACCTTATCATTAAACTCCTCTATGACAGCTAGAAGTGCTTCCTTGAGCGGTTGGTGAGGGCTGGTGATAGGTAGTACATAATCGATTTGATCAGGTGCCGGAGAAGCCTGTGTCAAGGGAAATTGAGCCCGGATTATTTGCTCGATGAATTGGAGATCGTACAGACAACCTTTTACATCGTTGTCAAAGGCCACATGAATTTTAAAATCGGGTGTTTTCTCAATAGCTACAATGTAGTGCAGTAGTGTCTTGATTTGCTGTGGTGTGAGCTGACCACCTACAGAAAAGTAGACAGAATCAAATCGATTATCTCCTCTTAAGAGGCGGAGCTGACAATGTGAGAGAACATCAATTACACTTTCCATTATGAAAAAGTGTGATGTTTTGGCTGGCGGATTTGAAACGAACACACTGCTATTGCGGTCGCTACCAGGCGCATGTAATTTTATAGTTTGATTCCGGATTTCCAGCCCAGTTACGCGGGTTGACTGGCCATTGTAGTACGGAAAGGCAACGTTCGAAAACTGTGTAAATTGATGATTAGGGTTAGATTTAACGGTTGGCAGATCAACCGTCTGACTTGTGGCAGCATCGTAATAGGTAACCTGAGTTACTACTTTACCTGTAAACTCGGGACGGTTTAGCGTTTCAGGGGTGATATGTCTTTGAGTCAGAAAATTATCCTTTTCCAAGGGTCTAAGGTCAAAGTCAGCGATATTGAAGAGACGTTTAGGGCTAGTTACATTATCTGCGAGCTTCTGTTCCGGTTTTGATTGTGTTGGATCAACCCGTAAATAGTCGTAAAGTACTTTTGTAATATTTGTCAGAGAATGCTCATCAGGCTGATTGTAAGCTGAGAAGACTGTAGTAAGCCGGTTCCGAATAAAATCAACGATAGTGCCCGAGTCAGAAAAATCTCCAGCACGCTGATACACTTGTACATCAGCGTGATTAGGGTTTTTAATAATGATCGTGTCGTTATAGCCAGTATGCTCCAGAACAGGTCTGGATTTGCCTTTCTGACGTTTTAGTTCATACCCCCAATGTAAAGCTAAGTCGATAATGGAAACATTAGCTCGTAATTCTGAAATAGGAATTAGGTTAGGATAACGCTCTCTTAATTGATTAAACTTAGACATACCATAGCCAGTAATTCGTTATCTTCCTTCTTCCGGGCTGTTTGAAAATGGGAACAAACCACCGAGCAAATCTCCAACTGAACAAGTGGTTCCTGTTCTGATGTCAGGACCATTTGCAATGAATGACAGTTGGGTGCCTGTACCTTGCGGGTGTTGCTTCTGCGTGCTCTTTTGGGATTTGTTCTCACGAACCTGATCAAGGCCAAGTGATTTCACTAAATAGGCGGTGGGATTCTTGACATTAGAGCGTACACCGTTTGACAACTCTGAGTGAACACGGAAGAGTGTTTCTAGCTTCTCAATATCACTCACGATTATATCTTTCTGCCAATCCTTAAGTTTGTAATCAGACATCAACTTGTAGGCAATTTGAATGGCTTCGTGGAGTGGCATGTCACGGATCTGTCTACGATCCTGCTCAACGGCTTCTGCTGCTATCTGCTCTGTGGTCTTGATAAAGAACTTGAGTGCAACGATTCGTTTTCCTTCTTTGCGGGCCGGCTCCCAATCAATTATCAGCTGCGCTTTATTTTGCAACTCCCTTTGTGCAACCGATAATACGTTCTTGCGAAAATCATTGTAACTGTAGCTATCAGGGACGTTTAGGACAAGGCGCAGTTCAGCTATATCATAGATAAATTCACGTTGCCCTCTGTGGTAGAACATTGACACGATCTCAAACAGACGCTGAGCGTATACAGAGCTTAACGACAGCATAACATCTATATCGTACTTAGTATAGCGCTGTCCAAGCTCCGCAAAGTAAGGAATTACATCTGCGAACATCGTCAGCTCAATGACCCGGCGACCATTTTCAATTAGAGACCGGATTCGAGGAAAAGGGATGATGTAATCAAACTGCTCTTCCTTATCACGACGATATCCAATTCGTTTAAGTTGTAGTGATTCAGCAGCCGCTGCAATCTGATCGTACCGAACCTTCGTTAACTCTGAGAACGGAATGTGGACTGTTACATTGAGCCCCATTGGTAACTCTTTTTTCACAGCCATTAGACCTATACGATTGACAACTAATACAACTATCTTTTTTTCCAGTTCCGTGAACTCCTGCTTCGATAGTGTTAAGATGTTAGGCTGATAGTTTGTTGTGTGCCTGGTAAAGTCAAATAGAGTTAAGGCATTTGCGTCTGTAGTCTTCGCCATATCAGAAACATGAGTACATTCAAAGATACAGAAAAAGGAGGTTACTTTGTACAAACTCCTTTTTCTGTGTTCCTCTTTTTATGATACCTACTAAACCTCCTTTTTCTCACTTTTCAGGAGAAAAACTTTGCCAGCTACACCTACTAAACCTCCTTTTTCTCTAAAAAAGCATCAAGATAGCCTCGGTTTTTCACGAAAAATAAGTATACAATACTACTAAAGTATTGTATTAATAGAATGTATGTAAACGCATTTGAAATTACACGCGATAAATCAATGAAATATTTTGTTAATGACTAGCTTCATCTACCAAACCTCCTTTTTCTCGGAAGGCACCTACTAAACCTCCTTTTTATGACCTACTAAACCTCCTTTTTCGACCTACTAAACCTCCTTTTTCTTGATTCTCAAACCTACTAAACCTCTTTTTTCGACCTACTAAACCTCCTTTTTCTATTTGCAACATTATGATTTTCAGTAGTTTATAGACCTCTTAAATATCAATCAAAAAAAGGATAAAGGTTAAAAAAGATCAAACCTTATTGGAAAGGGGAAAGAGAATGTGGAAAACTTTTTTATAAATTTACCTTTATGGTAAATAATGGAAACTTTGAATACTAGCATGATAAAGAAAAGAAACGAAGAAGCGCCCCTTGATGCACTCCGCATATTACTTAAAACGCAACATGTAGAACTTACCCCAATTGTGAACCAGATTAGTGCTTTACCTATAGACGATGAATTGGAGTACTATTTTATACCTATGGATTATATGAAAGAGTATAGTCCATACTACCGTCCCGGACAACCCTACAAAAATTTAAAGCTCATCAACTTTAACCGCCCTGCTATATCCCTCTCTTTTTTTAGCAAACACAAATATTCTATTGTAAAAAACCCTCCTAAAGATGAGGTTTTACTACATCTCAAAAACTATCGAGATGAACTGCTTAACTATTCCCTATTCGAGCAATTAAGCAGAAGTAAGCAGCAGGAATTGCAACGCGTTGATGAACTCTACCGGTCTTTACGAAATAATCCAGGCGGCTACGAGGCATGCTTGTCTAACTATCACCACTATTACAAGTATTGGTATTGTGCTTGTCGCTATTTCGAAGATGCTACATTGACAAAAACAGGAACACTTAGTGAGCACATGCTAAAACATACGGGAAAAGCCAAAGGGCAAATAAATGAGCGTTTAAACATAATATTCATTGACCCAAAGTATATAACTCGACCTGTGCCATATGATAACAAACTTGTAGATCGAGAACTGGCTAATTATCCAACACGATTAAAGTTAGGTACAATGACGCTTTACATACGTGAAGGGTAATCCATTGCTGGGTTGTCTTGCTGGAAGTAGAGATAGTACATACGCCCCATCGTAGTCGTGTGTGAAACTAATATTCTGCAACGTGAGAGTGTTCAATAAAGTGTGTCAAGTTAGCTAATCACAACTTGACACACTTTATTGAACACTCTAGGCTGGGCGTACCCATCAATACCATTATTCGGATGCATCTAGACTATGGACATTATTCTTCACTAAAAGAGTAATTGAAGAAGCGGAAAATTTCTTCGCAAACCTATATTGATTTTGTACGAAACACCGTTCCCTGCATAAAAAATGGGTGTAACTACCGCAATAGCCTAATGGTGATTTGCAACTTATAGTTAAAAGGTACATAGCGATACCTCCAGCTACTTTTGTCTGCACTGCACTAACTACTAACGATGGAAAATTCATACCGGTAAGTTCAGGTGGAGCAGTATATTCAGATCAGAGGAGCAGTTAGTGGGGATCTGATAGCTGCAACAATTAAACCCAATGAATCCGAACAAGAATAGTCTGCTATTGAGCAGAATGACATGGCCACCGACTAACTTGTCGAGGATATCAAGCTGATCAATATCGATGCACTCGTAGGTTTGTCAGATAGAAAGGCACTGTTTTGCAGGAAAGTGATCTGTCGAACGGCAAAGTTGAGTTTGACGTCAACAAGCTGTCCAACGGTATTTATTATGCCTACAAAAGGTAAGCGGATTCGAACGTAGAGCAAGGCTAAGCATCAATTTATTAAGTCGCGAATGACAAATACCACGTTTATAAATGATCTTTCATCATTCATAAGACAGTACCCAGCGAGTCGCGTTATTGAAATTAAAAGCTTGACGGAGTTTTGATCTGCCAAGCCAATTGAACCACTAACGGTTGCCGACGTAATTCGTTATAGTCGACTGCAGTACAGGCCACCTTAGATGTAAATCCATTAGTTGGTGTGTTTGGGGCTTATCAACTTGAAGAGTACTACAAGTTAAGAAGGATCAATCTCAAAGCGATGACGGTTGATGTTTGGTTCGGCAAAACTGGGGTGGTCCCGTTTGGCCGGACACTTTACTTATGAGAGTTTAACTGACTAGTTTGTTAATATTGGTTTTCAAAATCAATTGGTGAACGGTAGCCCAGCGATGAGTGAAGCCTACGGACATTATAGTACCCCTCAATATAGTTAAACAACTCATTACGGGCATATTATAAACTGATAAAACAGCCATCCTCCAGCAACTCGGCTTTTAAACGGCCCCATAACGACTCGCCATGAGCGTTTTGGTAGGGATTATTGGTTTCCGCCATGCTCTGCCGGCAGTGCCATTTATCGAGCCGCTTTCGGAAATGGTAACCAAAATACTGACCACCCCGGTCTGAGCGGACGATCAAACCTGGTTTAGGTTGACGTTGCTTAAGGGCCTGGTCAAAGGCCTGCACAACCAGGCTTTCTTTCATGTGCTTGTCGATCCACCAACCGACGATCCGACTAGAATACAGGTCCATCCAACTGGCTAAATAAGCACAATGCCCATCAGCTAAAGGTAAATACGTAATGTCGCCGACCGCAACGGCGGCCCGGCCAAGCTTGATTAGGAGCAGTAGGTTTGCCATACTCAATTAAGCGGTTGGGACAGGCGATTAAACCATGATTAGAGTTAGTCGTTTGGGGTATGAAACTACGGGACGGCCGGCCGCTGCCGCTGAATGGCCCGCCAGCCCTGCTCTTACATCAAACGACGTACCCAATGTCGACCGGCCTTTACTCCCTGTTCCTTCAGCGCTTCCACCACACGACGGCTGCCGTAGCGGCGGGAGTTTTCCCAGAAAATTTTATCGATGGCGGTAGTCATGGCTAGATTGCTGTCTGACAGAGTAAACGTTGTTCCATTACGATACGTGTAGTATGCGGTTTTGCTGACATTCAGTGCCTTACAGAGTAATCGTACTGAAAAATTGGTTTCTTCAGCCTCAATAAACTGGTAAGTCTAAGTCAGGTTTGTCGGCTGAAAATAGCCAAGGCTTTTTTCTGTACAACTCACTACTACGTCACTGACAACGAGTGCTTTGCAACTAAGCGATCTAACTCTTCTTTGCTCAGTTGAAGCGCGTGCAGCTTTTTATCCAAGTGCTTCAACTGTACGGCCCGCTGTTTTTCTCCATTCACTTCCACTCGTTCCTTATGGTACGCTTCGGCTTTGGTGAGCATGTTCCAGATGATCACCGCCAACTTGCGGGCCGTGGCGATAATGGCCGCTATCCGGCCCTTCTTAAAGGCAATGCGCTTGAAAAAAGGCGTTAGTTCGTGGTCCTTTTGGTTACCAATCGAATTAGCCGCATGGCGCAAGGCCTTGGCGATGGTGTTTCGACCAGAAGGTCGGCGATTACTGATGACTTTACCCCCACTCACTTTATTATTGGGAACCAGGCCCAGCCAGCAGGCAAAACTTTTCGCATTTGGAAATTTGTGAATGTCATGACCCAAGCTGGTTAACAGGCACAGCACCGTATTATAGCTGATACCCGATACGGCGAACAGATCGGTTCTAAAGTATTGATAAGCCAACCGCGAGAGATTAAAGCCAGGGGCATGTTTACCAGCTCGTTTGCGGTGTGTCTTGAGTTGCTTCTGCTCGTCGGCCGTCACTTCGATTGGAGGAGCATACTTAATCAGAAACGTTTCAATAATTTTGTCACATTCCTTGATTTTATCTTCGTAGAGCCGGTAAAAATCTAGTGAGGCCCGCAGCTCGAAGAGTAGTCGCTTCGGCGCTCCGATCCTCGCGCCACCAGCCTTGCAAAGCGTGGCCGATCTCCTGACGGGATTTTTTGACCCGAACACTAACAAGAGAAACTAAGTGTTCAGGGTCATGCTGCCTCGCCAGAATAGCCTCAATGACAGCCATTCCTGACTGACCGGTGATGTCATTAAGCACCACATCCAGGCGAATATTCATCAACCGGAGTGCCTTCTGCATCTTATTGGAGTAGCGGGCTGACTGCTGAACCAGATGCTGACGATGGTAATAGTAGGTACGTAGCTGTTGAAAAGTATCACTCAGCAGTAAACTGCCTGATAGCAAGCCAAGGGAATGTAATTTCTGAATCCAGATGCAGTCAATAACATCCGTTTTGCGTCCCTTGACGTTCTTGGTCTGGCTACCACCTACTAGCAAGACCTCAAAACCCGCTTGCTGAAGTGCATTGAATAGAGTTTGCCAGTAGCTGCCAGTGCTCTCCATGGCAATAGTCGTGATACCATGTTGACGTAAGTGGTCAATGAGCTGAAGGTGATCGTTAGTGTAAACTCCGAATTCGCGCACATTGTCTTTGTTTTGATCAATAGCGACCAGATGGCTCCGTGAGCCCACATCAATCCCGGCTGCATGGGGGTGAATAATTCGGAAGCTGTTTTGGCTGTTTCCCATAGTGCATGACTTTTTAGTGACTTCTGGGAGCGCACCGTGACTGTAAGAGTTTTCTGTACGGGATTCGCCGAAGCGATCACCAGCGCATTCACCAAATACTTTTCGGGAAGAAAAGCATCGCGCGCTCCAGCCCAGATTTTAAGGGAGGACTCAATTAAGTACCAGTAAAAGCGAGAGGCTTGGTTCAGAAAGTCGGTTAAAGGTAAGACTTCTGGCCGGAACGTAAGTTGTAGTGGCTATTCAACAGCGTAGGCGCTGTACAACGATTTTAGGATTTCGCGCTCCATCTCACTTTGGCGCAGTTGTCGGCGCAGGTTATCAACTTCTTGTTGAAGGCTTTGCTCAGTTTTCTTTTTCCCTTTGCTATTGGTGGGGGGCTGCCCACATTCGTACGAAATGTTCCATCAAACTGGTTTTGCTTCCTCCTTTAAGAGTTGACCCAATTCTAGACTGACCAAATTTCGTAACGTGCCTTCCGAAAAGTCATATTCGCCTTGAAAATTGATATGTTTCCAACTCAGCGGAGCTGTATCAGGCAGACCGCTTAACAGTTGACTGCGCTCAAGGGGATTCAATTCCTGGAGTTTTTGAGAGATATGCAACATATTCCAGCACGTCATCGCATTGATTAGCAACTGCTTACTGCGAGCCATCACGAGTAGGTCTTCCTTGGTGGCATACCGCACTAAACCGTTTTGAGGTTTTTCTTACAAATGTCCGGAAAACGGCGTTAGTAAACTACGCTTTTAGTTTTGAGGCATAATTTATACACTGTTCTATACGAAATTTCCAGTTGCCTTGAAATAGGGTTCTTCTGGTCCGCC
>NZ_WELI01000013.1 GCF_009184635.1 Rudanella paleaurantiibacter | reverse complement strand
CTGAGCCTGCCTGTCCTGGTAGAAGAGGGGTGATTTTAGTCCATTCCTGCTCGGTGATCTCATAGCGTCTCATGCCACAAAGATCGTAGGATTGGGTAAGTTTATCCTAATTGTCCACACACTCTAATACGGCTCGGACTCGTTCGATGTCCATATTATAAAAGGTAGGCGCAACTTCCCTGTTTTTGACGGGCATCATGGGTTCACCGTTGGCGAGTTTCTCATAGAGGGTTCGTTCGGCGGCTGGTAGTCCATTTCCCGGCAGTTTGATTGGTAGCCCTATGGCGGGCTCGGCCTGGAGTCGTTTCAGCTCATGGGCGTTGGGCGAGTAGCGGATAAATGAATCGCCCGGATAGGTAAACCGCAAGGTTCCCTCGGCTGACGGCTCAAGGGGGTATCCCATTGTCCTGAGCAATGCCAGCCGGTCGGCGGGTTGGAGGGGTGCGTCGGCCAAGAGGTTGAGCATATTCTTGGCACCTCTGGCAAAATGCTCGGTGTCTTTCTGTTCAATGGCGAATGCCTCTTTCAGGCGTCCGGCTTTGAAGTTGGCGACTACGGCTTCGGCCTCGGCGCGGCCAACCGAATGCGGGGGGGCGTTCAGGTAAGAGACCAGCCGGGAGGTGGGAAAGTCGGCCGGGTTACGAAGCAGGCTGCTTTCGTAGAAGTAGCCTTTCTGCATCCGGGCTGCGGGGTAGTCTTTCCAGAGTAAGCTTTGGAGGTAGTTGCTGCGGGCGTTTCTGCGTTCTTCCTTTTTCTCAATGGGGCGTTGTTGCGGCTGCTTGATGCCCACTGTGGTTGTGAACAAGGTTTGCAACAGAACGGCCCCGTTCTGTCCCTGCAATTCGGGGGCTCGTTCGACAAGCTGTTTTTCGAGTTGCCGCTGGCGGTCCTCCCGCTTGCTGTCGAGGGCTTGCTGATAGAGCACCATCGTCCGGCCTACGGGCGTGTTCAGAGCTTGAATACGGTCAGTATAATCGGCAGGCAGGGCGGTCTGTTCCAACTGACGTTGGAGGGTTTCGCTTAGGACCACGAAGCTACTCGGGGGGGTATTGTAAAATCCAGCCGTGGGCGGGCTTCCCGGTGCCGTGTTGAGGACGATGCCACGGGTGTAGAGGGCTTCGACGATACCACCTGTACCGGCCGATCCGCTCAGGTCGGGCAACTGCTGGAGGTAGGCCCGATTGAGGTCTTTACTCAACGTTTCAAAGGTGGCCGGTGGCAGCAGGCTTTTCAGGATGACTACCCGCACGGTATAGGGCGAAACCCCTTCGATGGATTTGCCGGTGGCTGCGGCCAGCAGAGCGGCCTTCTCTTCCCGGCTAAAGGTTTGCGGTATGGGAACCGGAGCCCCGCTACGGGCGACGAGTTTGCCGTAATCAGCCGGGGCAATGGGCATTCGGTGTACCGATGAGGAGGGATGCGTCAGAGCTTTTCCCTCGGTTCCGGTATCGGTGAGGACAAACCCCATTCGTTCCAGAAAGGTGATCCGGCTCTCGGCGGGAATGGGCATAGCCATAGCCAGTTTGAGAAACTGCCCGGCCTGTTGCTCAAAGTAGCTTATTTCCCGGCTGATGATCTGGGGGAACTGTTCGCGCTTGTAGCGTTCAAATTCCGATACGGCCCCGGTGGCCACGGCTGGCGAATGACCCTTTCGGATCAGTTGATCCCGGAGATGCTCGAAGGGGAAAGCGTTAATCAGGCTGCTTTCAAAAAAGATGTTCGTTTCCTTTTTATAGTCCTGGTAGGATTCGGAAACCAGTTTTCCTAACCGTCGACGTTCTTCGGGTGTCGTGGGGTTGGGTGGGTTTACCGGGGCTGGGGGGCGTACATTGCTGGCGGGTGACTCAGGGGGAGGAACCACAGAGAGCGTAGGCTGCGGAGCCTGTGTCGGGGCCGGGGCCCGAACCGGTGTGTTGGTAGGGGTTTGCAGCGGATAGATACGGCTTTCCCGGATTACGCTTTCCTCCACGAAGTTCCGGTGCAGGTGCCGGTAGGTGTACATCGGCCCCAGCTCGTTTTCGCTGTACACGGCTCGTTTCTGGTGGTCAACGTAAACGTAGCTATCGTTCTGTTCGAGTACCTGAATGCCGGCATCGCGTAAGGCGGCTTTGAAGTCGACCTCGGAGACGTGCTGGAAGTCGCGCATACTACGCTCGATCCGCTTGAGCAGGGCGGGCCGGTTGGCGGCTTTCTTCTGGCTCCCGCTACGAAACCGGTTTTCGAGTCGGTCAAGGGTCGGCGCGAAATGGTAGGAGCTGGCTTTGACCGATGGACTCAGGGGCGTCTTCTCCTCGTCAGTGAGCTGGAAGGTGATCCCTTTCCATGTACTTCCTAGTTTCTGCCCCAGCACGTTCATTTGCACGTTATAGGCACCGATGAAGGCGCTGAACTCTTCGAGCCGGGAGAAACTGTAATCGCGCATGGCCGTCTGTACGACGTTGCCGATGGCCTTCTTGGTTTCCTGCTGGCCGTAGTGGATAGCGTGTTCGGGCAGTGTAGAGGAAATGGTCAGGATTTGATTTTGCTCTTCGGCCTTGATGAGGTTATGGGCTATCTCAAGCTCCTTGCGGGCGGTGTTGCACCGATGCTTGATAAAGTCTTCTGATACCTTATTGCCGTTTCCGTCAACAAGTACAGATACAATATGGGCATGAGGATGGGCGGTATCGTGATGGCGATAGATAACATAGGGCTGCTTACCGAATCCCATCTTGTCCATGAACTCTTGCCCAATCTGGGATAGCTTCTCGTCGCTGACGGTTTCCTGTGGACTGAAAGCGAGTACGAAATGAACCCCCGGTTTGCTGATACGGGGATTGAAACTGGCGTAAAGTTCTAAAACATGCGAACGAAAACTTTCCCTTGCTGCCAGCTTTTCAGAGACAAAATTTTTGGTTAACAGAACGGAGGCTTCACCGTTGTCTACCTTCTGATCGTTGTAACGAGCGGTACCCTTTACACTGATGCTGGTTGTTAATTTTACGATCATCTTTTAGGAGTTAATCTTGGTACCACGCTTCAATTTTTGCTATCAAGGCATCAAGGTCAGCACGTTGTTTGTTCAAGCTATTTCGAAGAGTTTCCGATGATTCTACTTCTAAATGATTTGCCTTTTGATTGATCTCTGCAAGGCTTTCGCATAGGGTATGAAGGTGTCTATTTATAAGCCCCAGATAGGTCATGATACTTGCTGATAACTGAGCATCGGACTGGTTTTGATTTTGGTTTCTCTTGCGAGTCTTGCGTACACCATTCGTCTGCATAACCTTCCCTTTTAGAAAATTGGCAAACGAAATTTTGGACTGTGCTGACGCGATTTCGTGCTCGTGAATGAGTTGTTCTTGTTCGCTTTCTGTTACTCGAAATGATAAAACGTAGTCGCTATTCTTTCCGACTTCTCTCGGCTTAGGCCCACTTTTCTTGCGGTAATTCGGACGGGGCTTCTCCCCTAACTCAAGTTCGTGTTCTTCCATTTGTTTTTGCTTTTACGGTTTCGTGTTTTAGGCCCGGATGCGTTAGCGGAGGGCTGGGTCGGGTGTGGCCTCGCAGAGCAAGAGCAATTTTGGAGACGAACGACTGAACCGAGCGAAGCGAAGGGTCAGGAAGTTTGTTTACAAAATTGCTCTTGCTCCTTCTGTTAAAGAAGGCATTGGGCTGGGTGAAGTTAGGCATCCTGATTTGTATTTGCAAGCACCGATTGAAAATGCATATTGTGGGAATCTGGCTGATCTGGCTGATTTTATGCCTAACGAGCGTAGCTGTGTAATTATATAAAGTGCTGTTAATCAGCCAATTGCTATTTTGGCTGTTTTCGGAGTATTTCAGTCGAGTCCGGGGTGTTTTTGTATCGGTGCTGGTGCATTGATAGGGTCGGGCTTATCCGGGCCTATGTCCAGGTGGTTGCCTGGTAGTGCCTGTTGATGAGGCAGAGTAGTATGGGTTCGACGTGCCGATGTAAAGGCGGGTTTTATGTTATGGATTGGTATTGAGCAAGGGGTACTCAAGGCGAAAAAATGTAGTGGTTTGAGGGTATGTTTTAGATGAATTTTGGGTGAAAAATGGGAAGTCGAATTACAAAAAGTGTTGTACATAATTTTTGGATTTGGTTTGAGCATGATGCTTTCGTCATTGAAAATTTAGGGTAGGAAATGGGCAAAAAATTATGTAACTTTTATAAATGCGTTTACAAAAATTTGACCCTTAACATTTTTATATACAATGAGTTAAAGAGCTGGTCTTCTAATTGCTCAATTACTCAATTGCTCAATTACTCAATTGCTTAATTACTCAATTACTCAAACCCCCAATTGCTCAATTACTTAATTGCTCACTCACTCACTCACTTGGTTTATTTGTTGCTCACTCAGTTTGATTGTTGCTTGCTCAGTTTGTTTGTTGCTTAGTTGGTTGGTTTGTTGCTTGCTCAGTTTGTTTGTTTGTATATTTAGAAAGCTGATTATTAGTAGGTTAAAAAACCATGTAGATTTTGGGGTATAAATAATCCATAGCTGTATTGGTTTGTACTGTCCATTTCAATATAAATTAGCGTTCTTTAATAGCTTTTATATATCAAAACGGGTATGACAAAAATTCTGTGTTTCAGCTCCCAAAAGGGGGGTGTTGGGAAAACAACACTTACAGCGTTGGTGGCCACTCATTTATGGGCAAGTGGTAAAAAAGTGATGGTGTTAGATTGCGATGATCCTCAGCACTCACTTCACCGTCAGGGGCATAACGACCTCGACAAATTACGTAAAGAACCTCTGTTGGCACAGGAGTTTAACTCACAAGGACTAAAGCCCTATGAGATAGCTGCGTCGAATGTTATGCAAGCCGTCGGCTTGTTGCGTCTGTTGAAGGAAAGTGGCACGGCCGATTACATTTTCGTTGATCTGCCGGGTACGCTGAACGTGGCTGGTGTGGAGGGATTGAGTGAGCTACTTGATCTGTTGATCGTCCCCTTTGAGATGGAAGCTAAGGTATTTGCTTCCGGTGTGGAAACACTAACGTTCCACAAGCGAATGAACCCGTCATTACCGTTAGCGGTGGTTTATAACCGGGTCAAGAAAGGAGAATCGCCAGTATTCATGGAGTCGATCAGTGACTATCTGGACAAGATGAACTATGCGTACCGTTTCAAGACGATCCTGTATGATCGGGTTTTTATGAAGCGGGATAGCTCAACGTTGTTCCCCTCGACGGAAGGAATGGTGGAAAGTTTTATGGAGGAGTTTGCCAAGTTGGAAGAGCATTTAAACGAAACGATAAAGGGGTAATATGGCAAAGTCTAAGAATGGGATAGGCGTCCCTGACATAAATGCACTCATTGGGGATGGTTCGTCCCCGTCTTTGGACTCGTTTATCGCAAAGCTGGGTGTCAATAAAGAAGAAAAAGTTGACCCATCAGCTACGAGTATCGGATCTGTTCAAAGCGAAGGTCATCAGGAAGTCATTACAGAGAAGTCTTCTGGCAAAGGCGACAAGGAGACGAATGTTACTTCCGTTACTTCGATTGATCAATATATTGGGATATACGCTATTCCGAACAAGCAAAAGAATACAGTAAAGCACATATTGATTTCATCACTCGCTCACAAGCGATTACATGCAATCAAGGTTTACTGTGAGCGTGAAGGGATAAATACCAGCCTTCAGCAGATCCTGGACAACATATTAGTAGCGCATTTTGAGTCACATAGAAAGATTATGCGAACGATAGTTCGCATAAATATTCAGGCCGCGGAAACGGATCTAGATTTGTAATTTTTACAAACTACCCTTGCAAACACGACCGAACCATTGCAATTACTTGCATATGCAAGTAATTGCAATGGCGCTTAGCAAACTGCTAGTCAATCATCTATAATAGACATATCCTGCTTATGAAAAATGGTTTTTATTAGCCTTTCTAAAGTAATTTATCTGTTGGTTGAGAGATATTGCTAATTGCCAATAAAAGAGTTTCACCCACACTTTTGGTTATCAACCAATTCTATGGGATGTTCTCTGACTTTGCATCCCCATTGTCCACAATGACTATCCAGCAGGTTGATTGCTTTGACCTACGGCTCGTCATTACTTTAACCTCTTTGGTAATTCAAAATCACTGCCCACATTGCGGACAGGCCAGTGTTCACATTCATTCCCGCGATCAACGCACAATGGCTGAAAGAGCCTGTACCTGACCCATTAAGGTCTGTAAGTTGTGATTGTTCTTCGTCAATTTTGTGAACGGAGTAGCTATGTGGGGTGTTCGCCAATTTCACTCCGCCTATCTGCTCTTTGACTTGTCAGGCCATTGAACAGCAAACCGACGTATCATGACTTACATTACTAGTATGTCAGTTTATGCTAATTGTCCGCTATACGGCCATACCAGTGCCCGCCTTCATTCGCGGTATCACCGGTGGTTAACATACCTACCGGTGGCTGGCCAACCCTTTTTCTGGTTGCTACAAGTGCGTAAGTTCTTTTGTGATAACCAGACCTGTGATCGGCGTATCTTCACCGATCACTTCAACCACTACATACGACCTTACTCACGGTGGCTATCGAATAATCAAGGATAGCTACGCCAGTTAGGTTTAGTCGCTGGTGACCAGTGTGACTGTCTAGTTGGCTGTTTGTTTGGACTCCTCTTCAGCGGTTTAACGCTGTTGCGCTAGGCGCGGATATAGACGTTACCTATAGCTACGATACCACGTTTGCTGGGCGTAGACGACTGGGTGTGTAGAAAATGAGAGCGGTATTGCACCATCTTGGTCGATCTGGAAAGAAGTAGGCTATTGACCTGTTGCCCGCCCTAGCCCCCTCTGAAGACATGACTTAACAAACACCCCGGTGCCAAAATTATCAATTGGGATCTGGCCAGTACCTATGCCTTTCCCGCAGCCCAAGTCGATCCTCAGGGGCCGATCAACGGTATTCACTCGAGAACTTTGGCGATGCCATACAACGAAGTAGTGGAAACCTACTGTCCTACTATGAAACAGGCTCTTAGCGAAATAGGCGCCAAAGAGCAATTTCAGCCTGTTGAGCTACCTGCTGCATTAGCACAACAAATCTATTAAAAGGACAAGGAGTATCAGGTGGTCATCAAGTGTATCTGCTGATTCACCACTAAGTTGGACTTCTCGCGGCATATATGAGCGCTATCCCCCTTATCCCCCTAAACCTTCCATCGCTGGTGGCCTGTACTGCGCTGTAAGGAAATACCTCCGCCGACGGTGGAGTGAGGGTCAACGGCATATTAAAACGCTTCACCAGGCACTACAGACACCAGGCTATAAAGGAAGTTTTCAGAGCCTACACCGGGTCGTCAGTTGTTTTCTGCGCGAAGCAAAATCTACGAAGTTCACTATACGTCGAGTTGACTACCCGGTAAGTAAATGGCTGATTGGCGCGGCCTACGAATAGATGACCTACTCAACCCGTTAAAGAGTATATGCAACGTCTGTTTAACATCTGTCCGATGCAAAACAGGTTCGTACGTTAGCCTTGTCTTTTAAGGCGCTGATGAAAGCTAAGTAAGTAGACAAGCTCAACGAACGACTGGTAGAGGGCTGCGCGGCTCTGGCTTAGGAAGCCATCAAATTGTATGTAGTCTGCAATAGGACTGTACGACCCAAAGGCAAGCGTTCTCTTTGGAATGGACTAACGGCCAGGTCGAAGGTCTGGTGAACCCTTTTAGCGCACAAGATAGCCAGGACCGGGAAGGGTTCACTTAAGCCTGCCGCTCGGTAATCTATAAAGAACCAGTGATGTAGAATCCATATTTACTATACTTCGTAAATAGAATAGGTGATCGCTCCACAGGCCGGTCTCTCTTCGGCAAGGTCTAAATCCGGTGGCTGTTTACAAATCAGGCATCAGGTCATTATCCTTGAATTGGCGGATTAAATCATTTATCAAGTCAAGCTTCTTCCTGCTTTTGGCTATATTATGTTGTATATTCAAGAGTTTCTCATCGTGATATTGGGGCACATATTCATTTTCGGGCGAAAATAACCACTCAGGATTTAACTGTTTGTTTTTATAGAAGTAGAGAAAAGCAGAGAAAAGCGATGTCTGTGATACCTTAAGCCCGTTCTCAAGTCGAAAAATCAGGTTTTGAGTCGTTCCCATCTCCTCGGCTAATTCAGCTTGTGAAAGGTTAAGATCGCGTCTTAATATTTCAAAGCGTTGTCCGATTTTATCTTTTAAATTTTCGACTTCACCCAAGTCTATTTTTTGTACCATTAGTTTTCAAAATTATCGTCAATGCAATTTAGCGTTTTCTAAAATCCAACTGTGAACTTGATATAAAATTTAGATTAACGGATTTTATCATCCCTTAAACCCGATTTTCAATTTGTACCCAATTCACCTTTATATATCTGACATTTAGACACTTAAGAGCTTTAATGCAAGTATTACGAATCTCTATCCTAACTACGACAAAATCCTTGTCAGGCTATGCGCGCTGGTTTACAACCAAAAATTAGATATAAAAGAAATGGCTGATGAAAGGTTACACAAACTTAGAAATATACAATTTTATAGAAGTGAATCTTCTTTCATTCTCGATCTAATTTGTAGATTTTTTAATTTATAATTATTGATTTTTAAAATCAAATATGCGTCAAACTATAACAATAGCTAGAGACATCCTGCCGAGTAAACTAATGCTAATTCGATAAAAGAATTATTAATAATTTAGAATATTTTACTGTCATATCAGACTGTAACGAATGAATATTTTCCCTAAATTAATTTTAGATCATGGATGGACTAATATATTTATCGCTATTTCAATAATTTATATTTTAGATTGTCATAAAGCCTACTACTGAGCATACAATAAAATAAAATATACAACAACTCAATAACAGGGTAGGTGTACATGTAGTCATTTATTTACAGTATAAACTGCCAATAAAAATACTGTCAACGTGTACTTTTACGAGGATCTTGTCGTAGTTAACGGAACCATAGTTATGGCATGCTCAAACCCTTTAGAGGGAAGAATAGTGCACGTAAAATAGTGCCCAGTCCTATTCCTGGATAGGCTGGACGAATGTTATCTGAAAGGTTGAGGTCATCCCAAATATCGGCTAAGAATGGGGGAGAGGTTACGGGCTATCAGGGACGCATGATGGCTAAGACTACGAATATTCTCTCTGTAAATGACAATCAGGGTATTCCCTTAGCCTGTAGTAGGCCCAAAGCCGGGCAGCACAATGACTTGTTTGCCATTGAGGAGCAGTTTGGCGACCTCTGTGCACAACCTCAAGTAGTGAGCCTGCGAGTGGGTGGACTGTTTTTGAAGGCTGACGCGGGCTTTGCTTCGAGTCAGTGACGGACGGTCTGATTTCAACAAGACATCCAGGCAAACATCCGCCCCAATCCTCGCCGTGGGTCTGGGGGCGATGAGTATGTGTACTTCGATGAGGAGCTGTATCGTCGGCGTAGGCTGAAGGAGCGGAGTCATGCCTGGCTGGATGGATTCAAGACACTACTGATTCGCTTTGAGACCAAAGTTCAGAACTGGCTGGGTATTCATTGGTTAGCTTTTTGTCTAATTATGCTCATACTGACAGGCCAACTATAAAACGTTAGACACGCTTTTAAAAACAAATTGCTTTTGCAGAAAAAAACATTGACAGATAATTAAAATTACCCCCCCCCTCAAAATGGGCGCATCTTTGTATCACAATCCAGCAGGGAACTCACCGCAGCGGCCGGAAAGCCGATGGTAAAGGGACCGCCCCCTATTATCGGCCCCTACGATCCGCAGCTCATATCTATCTGGTAAATAGGTGTCCTGCCGCCAAGCAGGACAGGTTAACAAATCGAGAGTTGACTTATGCACTTTTAGTGGTACTTACCGGTACACTTTTGAGTTTTATCGCCACTTTTAATGGCATATTACAATAGAAGAGAGGTCTATTCCCTCTTGATAGGAAAGCTACCAGCATTCGCCTAAAGAAACGCTGAACGGGTATCTCAGAAAATAAGAGTGGGCAGACAGAAGCACAGCCTTACGCTAAGCAAATGAAATTCAATGGCTATTTTGTTAAGCCATTTCTACAATAGTGGTCTTCCGTAGCAACTCCTCATTTAATAACGGCCAGACAATGCGCGTTTGCCATTGCTTATCCGGCAGTATTTGGGCCGTCATCGATCCATTGTGCCGCTTGACTAACTCATCGACTACATTCAACCCCAAATTTGACCCGGCTGCGGCTGAATGTGACTCGTCTACCGTGTTTATAAATGTTACCGAATAGGTTGCACCGCTTCGTTCCCAGTTGACGAAGATTGTGCTGCCAACCGGGGAAAACTTAGTGGCATTATCGAACAGATTTCGAATGATAATTTGCATCTGCACTTCATCGGCCCAGATTTCATCAGCCGTTTCAACCGTAGCTATAGTCAGTTTCCGGCGCTGGATTCGATCGGCAAAAAGGGTCTGACAATCCGAAAGCAGGCTGTCAGGACAAAGCCACTCCATCCGGTCGCGGAGCATACCCTGTTGAGCGAGCGACCAATACAACAAGTTGTTGATCAGCCGACCCAGGTGACCAATCTGATCACTTACCTGCCCCATCAACGATGCCTGAGCGGGCGTATGGGTAGCGTATAGCGCAAGTTCACCCAGAGCAAATTGAAGATTTGTTACCGGTGAACGAAGATCATGACCGATAATCGCAAAGAGTCGATCTTTCGTAGCGTTAATTTGCTGTAGCTCATCCGCTTGCATCGCCAGAAGCTGACCCTGTTCTTCGGCTTGCCGCTGGAGCCGGCGGGTGCGAAAGAACAGATAACCAATTACTCCCAACCCAGTCAGCAGAACGATTGTCAACCCAATAAACCCATATTGTTGCCGTCGCACGGTAGCTAATTCGCGCTGCCGGGTTTCGGCCTCTAACTGCTTAATACGGGCCTCCTGCCTCAGGAGTTGTATAGTCCCCTCCTTAGCCGCCACCTTATACCGGGCTTCTACCTGAGCAACCGCTTTCATTTTGGCAACGGTAGCCAGACTATCGGTCAATTTGTGCAATTCCTGAGTGGTAGATAGCGCGTCTTCAAACCGACCGTATTTTTTTTGTAGCTGAAGCAGTCCCTCAAGAGCCGGTTGTACTAAATCGGGCCGGTTGGTTTTCCGGGCCAGGAGCAGAGCCTGGGCACCCGTCTGAAGAGCCGCCTGCTGTCGCCCCTGATCGGCTTGCAGATAAGCCAATTCCGTGTAAACCAATGCCTGTGTCGCGACTGATCTGTAGCGAAGCTCCCACTGCAACGCTTCCTTCAGAGCATTTTCAGCGGGTTGCCACTGGCGTAATTTTCGATACATTCGGGCCAAACCCGTCAGGTTGTTGGTCATGTACTCGGCCTGGTCGGCAGTGGGGAGCCTCCGAATCAGTTGCATCGCATGCTGTCGGGTATTCAATGCCGCCTGATACTTACCCTCTTCTTCCCACCGGGTACCCTGCTGGAATTCAGCAAACAATTGTTCAAGAAGATTTTTTGAACGACGGCCCAGATGGATCGCTAAATCCAGGTATTGCTGGTAGAGCGCTTTGTTGCCCATATTTCGGTAAATCGAAGCCAGCATAATCGAGACCCGAAGCGAATCGTTCTTCGGATAGGCGGGCGTACAATACCCAAACGTGGCATGGCAGTGGCGGGCCGATTCGGTGTAGAGCCCCTGATCGTTATAGACCATGCCCAGGGCATACCCTACCCGAAAGAGCTGCACGGTATCGTTTAGTTGGCGTGCTAATCGGTTGGCCTGGAGCAGGGCTAACGTACCCGCTTCGTACTGATTTCGTTTGCGTTCGCTTAAACCAAGCTGAAAATACAGGGACACAAGCCCCCGTTTCGATGACTGATGCCTGGCGTTATGCAGCGCTGCCCGAAGCAGCGCGAATGCTTCCGTATCCCGATTCGTGTCTCGCAGCCGTTTAGCGGAGTCGGCATAAGCCAACAGCCGGGTCGTTAGTGAATCGGCTGGTTGGGCACCTACCCACGCCGGACAACAGACATGGATGATCAGGATAATCCCTAGAATTACCCAGCAATTCCGTGTCATCCCTCGATCTCGCTGTGATTTCCTTTTTTCGACCGACCCCGCAACAACTGGCTAAATGTTTCGCGGTACTGTTGCCCAATCGATAATTTAACCGACCCAATCCAGACGGCCCGATGCTCGAACATGGTTAATTTGTCCAGATTAATCAAAAACGACTTCTGAATCCGCAGAAACTGACTCTGGGGCAGGCGAGCCTCAACCATGGAGATCGATTCACTGGTCGAATAAGTACCATCGACTGTATGGATTTTGGTGTAGGCACCAATGGCTTCCAGATGGGTAATATCGTTGAAATTGAACCGCTGTAGTTTCCGGTTCACGTACAGAAAAATACTCTGCGACTGGATGGTCCGTTCGGCCGTAGGGCGTGCTAAAGCACGATGTATAGACCGCGCCAGTCGGTCTGTCGTGTACGGTTTAACTAAGAAATCGACGACGTCGAGGTCGTAACAATCAAGAGCGTATTCCGGGTAATTAGTCGTGATAATAACGGGCGGTCGATTAGGAGACTCCCGTAACCACTCAATGCCTGACTGCCCTGACAACTTAATGTCCAAAAAAAGTAGGTGGCAGGGTTGCGTGAGCAAAAATGCCAGAGCTTCCTCAATGGAGCCACAGGTAGTAACCTGTTTAAGGGTGGTGATTTGGGCTAATTGCCGTTGGAGTATGGTTGCGTCTGATGGTGAGTCATCGACTATCAGGTAGGAGTAGTTTATCATACGTTTGGTCCGAGAGTATAAGAGGAAGCCGGTATACTGTTAAGCCGAAAATTAGCAATTATATACTTAGCAATTATATGCATTCATTTATACGGAGCAAATGAAATGCCGAATGCCCCTATTTTGGATATAATAGAACTTATGTAACAATGTAAAAAGCATATTTGGTGCTATTAAAACGACAAGTTATGTACTCAAGCCGTCGCTTTATTCCCTAATCATTGGATAGAGATATTTTTTGGGCATAAGATTGATTAAGGCCAATGAGCCTGCGTGCGACCTCTCCGCAGACCAAAATAATATGGCTCATTTGTGTACTCTATCCCAACGCTTTCCTCACGTTAACCTTTGGTCATGCACCCTATGGCTGATACTGGGCATTAGTTATTCCTTTATGGCTAACGCGCAGGTATCTGGAACCGTGTTCCGGGACTACAACGGAAACGGCATTAAGGACGCCGGCGAAGGAGGGGTTTCCGGCGTTACGGTCACGGCTTACTTCAACGCAACATTGACGTCGGCGATTAGCACAACAGCCGGATCGTACAGTTTTGCAGCCGCTACTATCCCGTCCGGCACATCCGTTCGACTCGAATTCACGGGATTCCCAACGGGTGATTATAGCGGACCATTTTCGAGCAATTCGGCAGGCAATGGTACGTCGGTCCAGTTTGTCACAGCGGGGGCCGCAGCCGCATCCATCAATTTTGGAGTTAATCTGCCCAACGACTATTGCCAGGCTAATCCCAGGCTCGTAACCACCTGTTACATCAATGGGGATAATAACACCACAGCACCCGTCGATGCGATGGTCAGTTGGAACTATACCGATTCTGGCACAACGACAACTAACAAAAAAACCGTAGCCAATAAATCCCAGATTGGCTCGGCCTGGGGGGTTGCTTATAGTAAAACACGGAAGCGAATCTACACGGCAGCCTTTTTAAAACGTCACGTGGGTGTAGGCCCTGGAGGGTTAGGCGCTATTTACATCTCAGACCCCAATGCAACTTCAACCAATGCGTCTGTATTCATTACCGTTCCCAATGCCGGTACTATTGCCAGTAACGCCAATCGGGGGTTAGGTGCCCCTTCGGCCCTAAATGCTGACCCGACCGCCTTCTCTTTAGTGGGAGCCATCGGTCTGGGTGACCTGGATATTTCGGAGGATGAACAATACTTATACGTAACCAATCTGAACGACAAGAGAATCTACATTATCAATATCGATACGCAGACGATTGTCACCAGTGTGGCCGTACCTGATCCCGGCTGTACGGGTGGGGATTTCCGGCCCTTTGGGCTGGCCTACCGGAATGGGAATCTCTATGTGGGAGTTACCTGTGATGCTTCCATCTCCAACAGCCGGGATGATCTGAAAGCGTTCGTATACGAAATGGACGGGGCCACCAACACCTTCTCCACTACGCCTGTTCTGCAATTCAACCTGAATTATCGACGAACACAAGCCTGGAACACTACTTTCCTCACTGCACAGGAACAATCTCGCTACTGGCATCCCTGGGTTAGCACCTACAATACAACGACGTTGAGTGGGGCACCTGTTACGGCAGCCGATTGGAGTTCACATCCGACACCACTCCTTTCCGATATGGTCTTCGATACCGATGGGAGTATGATTTTGGGCTTCATTGACCGCACGTCGCATCAGATTGGAGCCATTAACTATCAACCAACGGGCAACTCGTCCAATAACCTACAGGAGAATAACATTTCAGGCGGAGATATTTTACGGGCAACCGTATCGGGTACTACCTGGACTATTGAACCGCTGAATTACACCACAACGGGTACACCCCTGGAGTTTTATAGTGGCGAGTTTTATTCGACCGACCACTACGAAACGGCCCAGGGCGGCCTTGCACTCGTCAAAGGAAAAGGAGAAGTTGTTACGATTGCCATGGACCCCACCGTGGTTCGTACGGGTGGAATTATCAAATTAAGCAACACGACGGGTACGCAAACCGGTAACTTCCAAGTTTTTAGTGGTGAAAATCCTTTTTTTGGCAAAGCCACGGGCTTAGGCGACCTGGAGGCTCTCTGTGATGTAGCACCCATCGAAATTGGTAATCGCATCTGGCAGGATTATGACCGCGATGGGATTCAGGACCCCAACGAACCCGGCATTCCGAATGTGGTGGTCACGTTGTATAAAAGCAACACGCTGATTGCCTCTGCCACGACAAATACCAATGGAGGATACTATTTCTCATCGGCTTCGGGCACCAATACAACCTCAGCGATTTACAATTTAACGGCCCTGACTCCAGGGACTTCCGTTCAGTTGCGAATCGCTCAGACACAGACAGCTCTTGCCAGCTTCTCGCTGACGGCCGCCGACCAGGGAACAAGTGATGCCATAGACAGCGATTTTGCACCCAGTGCGGTGGGCTCAACTACGGCAGTGGCCAACGTAACGTTGGGTGTTACCGGGCAGAACGACCATACGTTTGATGCCGGTGTGTACGTGTGCCCAACCATAACATTTACCTCGCCAGGAGCCAACACCCAGTACTGCGGCAAAGGGACAGCTACGTTTACCGTCTCCACCAATGCCCTGTCTCCTGACGGGATTCGGCTGGTGGCTTATCCGGTAGCTGTGGATCCCTATTCAACCACGATTACCCCCGCCTTTGTCACCTCCGTGGCTTCCAGTACCGTCTTGGGCACTAAAACGCTTACCTTCAGCAACGTTCAGTTGCCGGACAATCTGAGTGGCACCAATACGAGCCTGTTTGTGTATGCTATACTGGTTTCGGCAGACGGACTCTGCAAACCCGTTAGCAGTCTGACCATTACGCTTAAGCCCCGCCCTAATACCGTTATTGGCGGCCCTCAGCAAGTCTGTACAGGCAGCACCGCCACTCTTTTGGCCGATACCTACAACGGAAGAGCTAGCTACCAGTGGTTTGTTGAAAGTGGCACTGTCTTAGTCAGCGGCAATAACCCCTACACCACCACTGCCATCAACGCTACCACAACTTACCGGGTACGACTCACTCTCGATGGTTGCGTGTCAGACGATGCCAGCATCACCGTAACGCCCGTGCCGTGTACGCCCTGCACGGCCAGTGCTACCAGCCTGGGCGGAAAAGTGTACCGCGATTTCGACAGTGATGGTACGGCAGATGCCAACGACCTGACTATGTCGGGCATTACGGTTACGTTGTTCCGGTGCGATGCCACGAACCAGAGTTCGCAAGTAGCCACGATGCAATCCGATCTCAATGGGGCTTATAGCTTTACGGGGCTGACCGCTGGCACTACCTACCGGGTGGAGTTCAGCAACCTGCCCGCTGGCTACAAACCCACCTACCGGGGCACCAACAACGGCACGACGGTTCAGTTTACCCAGCCGGGAAGCTGTACCACCAGTTTAGGCATTAATCAACCGATTGACTACTGCCAGACCAATCCCTTTATGGTCATTCCGTGTTACCTGAATGGCGCTTCAAATTCCAATGCGGATGCGCTGGTCAAGTTTGATTATAATAACACAGGTATAACACCCAAACCGACTGAATTAGCCCATGCCTCTGAAGTAGCCTCGGTATGGGGCGTGGCTTATGGCCGACAGACAAAGCAACTCTACACGGCTACCTTCCTAAAAAGGCATGTGGGACTGCGCGACATCAATAATGATGGGAAAGGCGACCTGGGACTGATTTGGCAAACGTCCAATCCGACCTCTACCACCTCGATCAATACTGTATGGGCTGACCTGACGGCTGCTCCCTACAACCTGGATCTGGGTACGATTGGCAACGATGCCAGCCGGGGCTTAGGAGCCACCAGCCAGCCCAATAACGACCCCACCTCTTTCCCATTGGTAGGCAAGGTGGGTTTAGGCGATCTTGACATCTCAGATGACAATTCGGCTCTTTGGGTAGTGAATCCGAAGCAGAATCAGTTGCACAAAATCGCCATTAACGCCGACGGTTCAGCCGGAGGTATGACTACCTTCAACCTCCCAAATGCCTGTAGCAATGCCTTCGATACGCTGTATGTGCAGGCTGGGGGAACCAATTTCAGCCGGGTAAACGGAGGCTTCGTCGGCGATAATTTCTATGTTGGCGGTTCACCGACAACGACCGGTCAGTCGGGTGTGCCCTACGCGCAGGCGCGTTCAGGGACCAGTTTTAGCTATCGGATTCCACTACCTAATGGCACGTATAATATCCAATTATATGTCGGCACTCAAGTGTCTGTGAATCAGAACTTCACCGTTGCGGGCACTACCCAGAGTTTTACGGCCACAGCTAATTCGAGACAGTCCGTGCTGGTGAGCAACGCAATTGTGACCAATGGTCTGCTGGATATTGTCGCTGCAGGGAATGCAGGAAGTAATGCATACTTGAGTGGCATTAAAATCTGGTCGGCCACCGGAAACCAATTAGCCGACCGCTCGTATCCGTTTGCCCTAAAGTATCACAACGGTAAAGTGTATGTGGGTACTACCTGTCCAGCCGAAGTATCGCAGGACTTTGCACATTTGAGCAGTACGGTCTATGAATTAGTCGATAATGGCTCAACCACGTTTACTCCCGTGCTGACATTGCCGCTTAACTATGCCAAAGGAGCTACATCCGGGGCTAGCTGCAATGGGAATAAATGGCACCCCTGGCTTCCTGTCATGCCGGGAACGTGTATATATATATTTAGTTACGAGGAACCTGTCTTATCGGACATTGAATTCGACGTGGATGGTTCGATGATTCTGGGGTATTTTGATCGATTTACGCATCAGATAGGGAATGCCAATTATCCGCCAACCGGAACAAATCTGATCTACAGTGCAAGCGGTGGCGATATTCTCAGGGCATGTTATGTCAATGGCGTGTTTCATCAGCCAGGAAGTCCCAACTGTCCAAATAATGCCGCCAATAATCAGGGTCCCACCGGGGGTGAATTTTACGCTGGAGATGTCGCAGCTGACCTTGCTCAGGAAGCTACCCAGGGGGGGCTGGCCTTGTTGCCGGGTCGGAATGAGGTTGCTACAAATGGATATGACGTAGAAACTGTACGGGATGGGGGCGTTTACTGGCTTAACAACCGCACTGGAGCAAAGAACCGGACGTATGAAGTTTATCCTAACATGGATAATGCTACGGGTAACTTTGCCAAAGGCACGAGCCTGGGCGATCTGGAGGTGCTCTGCGATCTGGCCCCGATTCAGATCGGTAATCGCGTCTGGCGCGACGACAACGCCAACGGTATTCAGGACCCCTGCGAGCCACCCATTCCGGGCGCGGTGGTCACGCTATACGATGCCACCAAAACAACTGCCTATGCTTCAGTAACCACCAGTGCCGCCGGAGAATACTATTTCTCAAGTACGACGATTACGGTTGGTAATTCAACCTCATCGGTAGCAACCACAGCCTTGACTTACAACACGGGTTATGCCGTCGTCCTCACCAGCCTGGGCACCAGTACGGTTGTAACGGGTTTATCGCTGACCAATGTGTCGCCGGTCACACCCAGCGAAAGCGGTACGGCCAACTCGGGTAGCTCACAAGTCAACAACGATGCGATACTAGTCAATGGCAAGCCCTGCATTGGGGTGACCACCGGTGAACCCGGCAGCAACAACCATACCTACGACTTCGGTATTACCATTCCCGAGTGTGCCAAACCTGAGATAGCCGTTAGTAAATCCCAAACGATTTGTCAGGGCGGCAGCTTTAGCTTACCGCTTTCAGCAACGATCATCAGCAACACGGTGACGAGTGGGTTGCAATGGTACTTTACCGATGCCAGCGGCAGTTCGTTCACCGCTATTAGCGGAGCTACCAGCCTAACCTTTAGCCCCACAACGGCTCAGCTACCAACGGCCACGGGCGGGGTTCGTTATTACGCCATCATGGGTCAGAATGGACTGAGTACTTCTTGTGCCGCCACGGCATTCGTGACGCTGCAAATTGACCCTATTGTCACGGTGGCCTTCAACTCGCCAGCGGCCAATACCCAGTATTGCGGCAATGGTACAGCTACCTTTACGGTATCGACCAATGCCACCGCCCCCGCCGGTATCAAACTCTTGGCGTTCACCACAGCCACCGACCCCTACTCAACCACGATTACGCCCGCCTTTGTCACCTCCGTAGCTTCCAGCACGGCAACAGGTACCAAAACCCTAACGTTCAGCAATGTCCAACTGCCCGACAATCTTACAGGAGCCAACATGGGCCTGTTCGTCTATGCGGTACTGGTGTCGCCCACCACGAGTGCCTGTCAGCCACCCCAGGCCAGTCTGATCATCACGCTTAAGCCCCGCCCTAATACCGTAATTGGCGGACCAACCCAGGTCTGTACGGGCAGCACAGCCACGCTATCCGCCAATGCCTTCAATGGCGCTACCTATCAGTGGTACGCCGGAAGCGGAACGGCCGTGGTAGGCTCCACGAACCCGTACACAACGCCCGCCATCAGCGCAACGACCACCTATCGGGTGCGGCTAACCCTGGCCAGTTGTGTCTCCGATGAGGCCAGTTTTACCGTAACGCCCGTGCCGTGTACCTCCTGTACGGCCAGCGCTACCAGCCTGGGCGGGAAAGTGTATCGCGATTTCGACAGTGATGGTACGGCAGATGCCAACGACCCGAATATGTCGGGTATTACGGTCACGCTGTTTCGCTGCGATGCTACTAATCAAAGTACTCAGGTGGCACAAATGCAGACAGACCTCAATGGAGCCTATAGCTTTACGGGGCTAACGGCGGGCACAACCTACCGGGTGGAGTTTAGCAATCTGCCAGCGGGCTACGAACCCACCTACCGAGGCCTTAACAACGGCACGACCGTTCAGTTCACCCAGCCCGGTTCCTGTACCACCAGCTTAGGGATCAATCAGCCCGCTGATTTTTGCCAGACCAATCCGATGCTGGTGACGCCCTGTTACCTCGACGGAGCCGTGACGCCTAACACCACCGCCTTCGACGATGTGCTGGTAGGTGTCAATTACGACCTGTCGGGCAGCATCTACCACCTGGCCATGCGGACTCAGATTGGTTCGACCTGGGGAGTAGCCTATGCCAAAACCGCTAAAAAACTCTACACAGCTGCTTTTCTCAAGCGGCATGTGGGCCTCAAGGATGGGAATTTAGGCCAGATCTATATACTGGATATGACCAATCCGACCAGCGCCAGTGCCACCATCACACCCTGGCTCAATGTGTCCTCGTTGGCGGGTGTTGCCGGGAACTGGCAGTTTGCCACCGATGCCCAGCGGGGGCTAACCAATGCAGGAACGCCCAGCCTGGACGCCCAGTCGTTTAGCCTGGTGGCAGGCATTGGCCTGGGTGACATCGACATCAGCGAAGATGAGAAAACACTCTATGTGATGGACTTGACCAACAAACAACTGTTGGCCATCGACATTGCCAGCAAAACCCTGACGGGTAAATATCCTGTACCAGAACTCTGTTCTACGACTCCCTCTACGGGTTATTTCTCGGCGGGTTCTAACAACGCTACCTTTACCGCTAACGATGGCAAGCAATGGCAGAAAGGGTATCTATTCGACATCTATGGCAGTTCGGGCAATTATAACCAAACCATTACGAACCCCAACAGTGTGACAGCGGGTACTGGCGATGCGGCTCTGTATACCAACTCGGCGTTCGTAAACGCCGGTTCGACGATGACCTACAGTTTTCCAGTGGGCAACGGCACCTTTGGGGTTAAACTGCATATGGCCACCAACGCCACATCGAATGGCCGCAACACAAGCGTGGCTCTGGAAAGTACAACCGTCTTATCGGGCTTCGATGTGTATGCCGCGGCAGGCAATCAGATCAACGTGGGCATTATCCGCTCGTTTACCACCACCGTTACCGATGGCGTGCTGACCATTGCCATCACCGCTAATACGGGCGGAGGGCAGGCGATGGTGTCGGGCTTTGAGCTGACCACGCTCAATGGCACCCCGACGGGCGAGACCCGCCCTTTCGCGCTGGCGGTGCATAACGGCAAGGTGTACGTGGGGGCGGTTTGTGATGCCAGCCATTCACAAAGCCGGGCCGATTTGCAGGCGAGTGTGCTGGAATTTGATCCGGTGGCAGGGAGCTATAATCCAACCCCCATACTGAGCTTTCCTCTTACCTATACCCATGGCCCAAGCTATGATGGTTGTAGTAATCTTGATCTTTTTCAATGGCATCCGTGGACGAGTATTTACCCTAATGGCATTGGTTGTTCTGGCGGTTTTCTATATGTTCAGCCAACGATGTCGGACATCGTCTTTGATGCGGATAGTAGCCTGATTATGGGTTTCTTCGACCGGTTTCAACACCAAACAGGAGCAAATATTGGTCAATATGCACCGGACTATACTCCCAGCAACGGGCGCGTGGAAGGTGGGGTAGTTGGAGGTGATCTGTTGCGGGCTTATTTCAATGGTAGTTCTTATGAACTCGAATATAATGGGAAAGAAGGCTCCAGCAGCCCAAAACCAACCACGTCGGGACAAAACAACGGAGATGGTATTGGCGGAGGGGAGTTTTATATCGATAATTTCCTTGGACATCATGAAATTAGTGTCGGTGGAATTGCCTTCAAGCCCGGCTCCGGGGAAATTCGTATGTCTGTAGGTGATCCGCTCGCTTATAACAGTGGTGGTCTAACGGGCTTTAATAACACGACCGGGGCCAAACAAAATGGAATTACTCTCTATAGCGGTACAACAGGAGGAACCCAAAATAAGGCCAATGGCCTGGGTGATCTGGAGGTGCTCTGCGATCTGGCTCCGATTCAGATCGGTAATCGCGTCTGGCGCGACGACAACGCCAACGGTATTCAGGACCCTTGTGAGCCGGCTATTCCCAGTGCGGTGGTACGGCTCTACGATGCGGCTAAAACCACGATTCTGGCCAGTGCTACGACCAATGCCGCCGGGGAGTACTACTTTCAGTCGGGTACAGTAGTAGCCGGGACATCGACTTCGGCCGTCACCACGACGGCCCTCACTTACAATACAACCTATGCGCTGGTCATTAGCAGTTTGGGAACCAGCACGGTGGTTTCGAGCCAGGCTCTGGCCCTGACCGATGTTTCGCCCCTCACGCCGGGCGAGATCGGCACGGTTAACACGGGCCTGACCCAGATCAACAACGATGCGAAAGTCGATGTGGTGGGTGGCATCAGCAGCCCCTGCATCAGGCTCACCACCGGGGGGCCGGGCGAAACCAACCATACGTATGATTTCGGTATCGTCAAGAGTACCTGCGTACCGCCTTCGGTCACGGTTCTGGCCAATGCCACCACGCTCTGCCAGGATAACAGCGTGACCGCTTATGCCAACGTCAGCCCAGCCGGTAGTTATACCTACTCGTGGGCGGCTCCACAAGGCGTAACGCTAACCGGCACCAGCTCGGCCACCGTTACAGCTACCAACCTGACTACCGGCACGAACACGTTCACCCTCACCGTGAGTAGTTCGCCTGTTTGTCTGACAACAACAACGGTCAGCGTGACCGTAACAGCCCTGCCCGTACCTACGGTCGTCTCACAAACGATTTGTGCGGGTCAACCAGCCGTACTGACCGTGCAAAACTGCGCCGGGGCGGTACAGTGGTCGGCCAGTGCCAACAACGCCACCTCCCAGTCTATCACGGTTTCACCCACCACCACCACGACCTACAGCGTGAGTTGTTCCGTTAACGGATGTGTTGGCTGGACAACAGCCACGGTGACGGTCAATGGCCAGCCCGTTATCAACAGCATGTCGGCGGGCATCTGTGTAGGCAACACCGCCAGCGTCAGCGTTAGTGCGTCTGCTACCAGTGGATCGCTCGAATACAGCTTCAATGGCGGAGCCTTTACGCCAGCCAATACCTTCACCCTGACGGCTCCTGCGCCCACAACCGTGACGGTGGTCGTTCGCACGGTTGGGACCAGTTGCACGGTCAGCCAGTCGATTCCGGTGAACTGCGCCTGTCAAACCCCGGCCACGGTGAGTTTGCTGCCCACCACCCTTCAAACCTGTGCAGGCTCGCCCGTCTCCTTCACGGCGGGTGTAGCGGGGGCCACTTCAGCTACCCTCACCAGTAGCGGCACGGGTATCTTCAGTAATGCGGTAGTGATGGGCTCGGTTACGCCAACGTACACACCCTCGGCAGCCGACGTGTCGGCGGGTAGCGTCACGCTGACCATCATCTCCAATGATCCGGATGGGGTTGGGTTATGTTCTGTAGCGACTCAAAGCCGGGTACTAACGATCAACCCCCTTCCAACGGTCTCGCTTACTTCCGCCACGATTTGCGCGGGTCAAACAGCTACGCTGGCAGCGAGTGGTGCCAGCAGCTATAGCTTTATCTCAGCGGGCAGTATCCAGACAGGGAATCAGTACGTGGTGAGTCCTACGCAAACCACCGTCTATTCAGTAACAGGAACGACCAATGCAGGTTGTACCCATACGGCTTCAGGCACGGTGACAGTAAGCCCCGCCGTTACCGTCAGCATAACAGGTAACTTAAGCATTTGCACCGGCCAATCTACCACCCTGGCAGCCTCGGGTGGGGCCGGTACAACCTATCGCTGGAATACCAACGAAACCACAGCCACTATTTCAGTGAGCGTAGCGGGGTCCTACTCGGTTACGGCCACCTCGTCAGCCGGCTGTAATCATACGGCCAGCACTTCGATAACCGTCAATCCGCTGCCTGTGTTGACGGTGACATCGGCGACGATCTGTGCGGGTCAAACGGCGACGCTGACGGTCGGCGGAGCTTCAACTTACAGGTGGAGCAGCGGTGTCACTGGGCCGTTGCTGGTTGTCGCTCCGACAGCAACGACGGTTTACTCGGTGACAGGCACTACAACAGCGGGCTGCTCAGCAGTGTCCAGCGGTACAGTCGTAGTCAATGGGCAACCGCAGATCAACGGTATTCGGCAAAGCACGGCCTGCGTGGGCAATGTGGCCAGCCTGACGGTAGATGCGATTAACACGGGTGCAGGAGTGCTGGAATACAGTCTCAATGGGGGCGCTTTCCAGACGAACAACAGTTTTACGTTGAGTGCACCCACGACCGTCACGGCCGTGATCGTGGTACGGACCCAGGGCAGTAGTTGTTCAGTCACCGAGTCAGTGGTGGTGAACTGTGCCTGCCAGACGCCGGTGAGCCTGACGTTTGTACCCACAACCCTGCAAACTTGCGCCACCACGCCGGTTAGCTTCACGGCGGGCGTGGCGGGGGCCACTTCAGCTACCCTCACTAGCAGCGGCACGGGTATCTTTAGCCAGAACGTGCTGGTAAACAATGGGGTACAACTGATTACCTATACTCCATCGCTGGCGGATGCCACGGCGGGCAGCGTGACCTTGACCCTGATGAGTGCCGATCCCGATGGGTCGGGCAGTTGTGTGGCAGATCAGATAGTTCGGACTCTGACGATCAATTCATTACCGAGTGTGTCGGCCACCTCAGCAAGCATCTGTGCGGGCGGGGTAGCTACCCTGAACGCAAGTGGAGCGAGCACCTTCCGCTGGAGCAATGGTGCAACAACGGCCGCAATTTCGGTCTCGGTGGCAGGAATTTACTCGGTAACGGGCGTATCAGCTCAGGGCTGTTCAAACGTAGCCAGCGGCACGCTGACCATATCTCCGACGCCTACACTGGGCATTACCCGTCGCTGGCTGACGACGACGAGTACGGCCCTGTTGACCGCCACCGGCTGTGTGGGCGGACGTATCAACTGGTCGACCGGAGCCACCAATACCGCCAGTATTACCGTACCGGTGCCCACCAATACCACCACAGTCTATGCCGCTACCTGTACAATGGGTACGGGGTGTACGGCTAACGCGGTCATTTCGTTCAATACGACGCCGGGAGGTGAGGACAACCTACAGGTGAGCAATGCCTTGGTTTGTCAGGGTAGTCCGGCCGTATTGACGGCGACGGGCTGTTCGCAGGGCAATCTCCTATGGAGCACCAACGTGCAGACGAGCAGTATCTCCGTGGCTGGCCAAACGGCCAGTTACACGGTGACTTGTACGGATAATAAAGGGCAGCTAATTGCGGTAGGGAGTGTTTCGGCAGTGAGTGCCTCCAGTGTAACGGTGGCGGCTATCCCTGGTGAAACGGTACCTGTGGGCAGTTCGGTGAGTCTGGTTGCATCCGGCTGTACGAGTGGTACGTTGAACTGGTCAACCGGAATGGGAGACAGTGGAAAGTCTCTGGTGGTCGTGACGCCAACTCTGGGCAGTGCTACTTATTCAGTGACGTGCGTGAGTGGAGTTGGCTGTGTGAGTTCAGCCAGTGTGGTTGTGGTGGGAATCACTGATGTTCAACCGAATGTACTTCTCCAGAAAGTGGCAAGTAAAACCCGTTCGAAAATAGGTGAGGTGGTTTCGTTCACGATTACGCTAACCAACAGCGGTGGCACTTCCGCCACAAGTATTGTGGTAAGTGATACGTTCTCGGCCGGCCTGTCGCTTGTTCCGGGCTCTGCGTTCACGGCTTCGGGAACATTTACTACCGGGATAAACGGAGGCCAATGGCTGCTGACAAGCATTCCGGCAGGGGCAACCGCTACGCTGACTTATAGTGCGAGTGTGGTAGCGGAAGGTGTTCTCTACAATACGGCGAGTATTCCGGGTCAGGAAGTTTCGGTTTGCCTGAGTGTACCTATTCGGGTGTGCAAAGGGCTCCCGTTTGCACTGCGTCTGCTTGCACCGGTTGGTTTCAGTCGATACCAGTGGTACCTGACGGCCCCGGGAGCCAGTAGCTCAACGTTAGTTTCGGACAGTGGGCAGGAAAGTTTCACGGCTACCGCTTTGGGTGAATACCATGTGCAGGTCGATAACGGCCAATGCCCGAATGGGTCTTGTTGCCCGGTGGTTATCGAGGAGACAGAAGTCCCTTCTTACACGGCGTTGGTGAAGCAACCCTCGTGCGTAGGCAGTACCCCGCAGGGTAACGGTGAGATTCGTCTGGCGAATTTGGGAACTGATCCGTACGTGTATCAGGTGTCTCGCGGAACTTCGTTTAGTGCAAGCGAGGCGTTAACGGCGGCCGCAGCGGTTCCGATGAATGGTGTGGTCGGAACAGGCCTTTTACCGGGTAACTACACCGTTCGCGTATGGTTGCTGATCAATGGGGAGGCATCGTGTCCAAGAGATCTGTCCCTGGCATTGGTTGATAACTGTAGCTGTCCGGCAGGGTTATGTGTTCCCATAACCGTACGAAAAGTAAAGCGCTAGGACATAGCTAACTTTGAAAGTTGACCAGAACCTGCTCGAATCACCGATGCATCGGGTCAGGTTCTGGTTTCAATCATTTACTTGGTCGATACAAAGTTGACTCGACTCTATATCTTCTTCAATCCCCAACACGTTCTCCATTTCGTTGCAAAGCCCCTCTGTGCAGGCAAGCAACGCACCTGAGCCTCCGATAGGACAGGCTGTCCTATCGGATAATTTTTACAGTGTCTAACTACTTCTACCGCAAGATTTCACGATAGGACAGGCTGTCCTATCGTGAACTTACGTTCTTCATATACCCCATACGTAATCTCTAACTCCTTTACCGTGTCTGAATGGGGCTAAAAAAAACGGGCTAGCTTTACCAGGCCTAATCAGCTTACTTTCCCTATATTATAGTGGTGTACGTGTCAATATAAAGCGGCATAATACCGGCTAATCTTTCATGTCAGGCCCATTTTTGCTTATTTTACATGCACAGCCGAGTTTGTATACGGGCATCCGGACCGCAACTAATTCGGCCGTTTTTCATTCTAAAAGTTATTTTCAATGTCTGCCATGCGAACGAACTTCAGTACAAAACCTGGCTTTCCCGCTCCGCCTTTGTATCAGGATATCCTCGAATTCATCGACGCTATGGGCATCAAACAGGTGAAAGCAATGGAAGCCTTCGGGGTGAGTCGCTCGCACTGGTTTAAACTGAAGCGGGAACACATGTACGGCCTTACCATCGAGAATATTAATAAATTCGCGATGACCTATAATCTCCCACCAGAAAAAGTCTTTGCCCTTTGTCAAATGACGTATATGCGCCGGTTAGCCGACACCACCCCACATACAGGTACAGACACAGGTGCGGGCACACCGCCACCGGCTACTCCCATCATTATCGATGCTGATTTTCCGCCCATCATTTGATGACTGCTTCCTTCAAATTTGCCCACTCAACGTTTCATACCTAAGTAGTACTAATTGAAAAGGAGAAAAACCATTGGGGGGGCCGCGCAACGGGGGGAAAGGAAAAGAGGAAAAGTATTTCCTCTTCTATTATTTAGAAGAACACACACACACGATTCATTTTTTAGTGTGTGTTTTTTATTAAGTTTTTTAAAAACGTTTTTAGATAAGCTTTTTAATAAAGCTTTTTAGACCCCTCCAAACACCTTGATAATCAATTTATTACAAGCATATTATGTAAGTCTATTGGTACAGAAATGTAAGTCCATTGGTACAAGAATGTAAGTCTATTGGTACGTAATGTAAGTCCATTGGTACAAGAATGTAAGTCTATTGGTACAGAAATGTAAGTACTTTGGGACACAGTGTAAGTACATTGGGACGTAATGTAAGTACTTTGGGAAATGAAAAATAGGGCCGGAGTAATAGTAGAGTGGCAAGGATATGGTAGACTTAATTAAATTGAACCACCAAAACTTATTACGACAAAGGATAAAGCTTAAAATAATAGTACGTAAAAAATACGTTAATAGTGCTATATAAATACTATTATGGGTAATGTAAGTCCATTGGTACAACAATTTCTGCCCGAATTTGCAATCTCGCCTACTCTAAATAAGAATTTTAAGGCGGTTTATTGCACTTTGCCTAACAAAACAGAACATAATGTAAGAAATTTCGCTATTCTTACATTAAGATTTGCGTAGTGCCCGCTTGGCCCAGCTGTTTTAGATATGAGCGAGACCCCCGACAACCGTAAAGAGATAGAGGCTCTTCAGCAAAACCCGGATTATATCATTATGAATAATCCGCTGGCGAGTCCCAAGTTTGTACGGAACATCTCAAAGTCAGAGCAAAAGACAATCACAGAAATTTACACGCCCAAAGTGTTCTACGAGATTGTGTCGCAGCTGAAGCCAGAACACTTGCTTGGGGTGGCCAATAACCAAAATATCACGATTGATATTGTCATCAAGGATTTCCTGAAAGAAATAGGGGCGGAGAAGACGCGTAATTATCAGCATCTGATTACGTCCATTGAGACCCTACAGACGACTATCCTGAAATGGCGCGACGAAAAAGGCGAACATCGAAGCCCTATAGTTGCCTTCTCAACGCATGATCGTAACAGCAGCACCATTCAGGTGCAAGTACATGAGAAACTGGTCAAGGTAATTCTGGACGTTAAAGAAAAAGGGAACTTTGGTTTTTTCAAGCGCAATGTGCACAAGCTCCAGAATGCGCAGGCGTTGAAGCTGTATCCTTTTTTCAAGGCCTGGTCGAATTATGGTCGCTACGAAACCACCCTGATTCGTTTCAAAGAAAACTTTGGTTATAACACCTCGGGTTATCAGCGATTTGCAGCACTCGAAAAATACGTGCTCATGCCGGCCCTGGACGAGATCAACAACAAGACTGATATTCAGCTGTCGTACCAGAAAACCGGGCAAAATCTGGATGGGGCTAAACCACGAGTTACCGGGTTGATCTTTTTTATCAAGTCAAAGGTAAAAGGGAAGGGTAAAGCACCGGCACTGCCCGGTGCACCACTTATTCAGGAGCTGGAGATTGACACCGAGTACGAAGTAGTTGACGATAAACCAGTCAAGAATGAGCCGGTCTCGGTTGAGTTGACGTCGGCAGAGTTTACGCAGCTTTTTGAGTTGTTTAAGAAAATAAACATTGATGACCGTCCCGATGCCATTGCCAGTAAGTTGCTGATTGAAGGGTACGTGGCTGCTTATGGTAAGCAAGCGGTGATTGATGCATTTCATGGGGTAATCGACACGAAGGCCCGGGTTCGGAGTGTCGCTTTTTTTACGCCCGAAGTGTTTGGGCGTTATGCTGGTTACGAAAGCCGTAAGGAAGAGAAGCGGCAACGTGAACTGGAGCAGCTCAACAGTAAGAAGCAGGAGCAACAGGACAAAGAGCGAATGCAGGAAATTCTGACCTATTTCGAAAGTCGGGAATACCAGTACTTTTTGCAGGTGTACGAACAAATCTCTGACGAACAACGGAATCCGTTGTTAAAGCAACTCTGGGACACGCACGAAGGCAACGAAGTATTCTTTAGTGCCGACGGTGAACCGACTGAGGTTGCCAAATATGAAATCGGTAGTTACTGGGTCAATAATTTCACTGCCTATAACCGACGCATGACCCTGCAGCGGATTGCCGAGCGAGATTACAATACCCGCATCGAGTTTGATGATAAGAACAACCCGTATTTTGTGAAATAGCGCTGGGTTTAATTCAGCTGTCGCGCATGACGTATCCGCTGGACAAATGCTGCGCATGATCACCAGAATGCTTATTAGAAAATAGAGTAGGAGGGACCTAATATGGGCTCTATATCGTAGCCAGTAATAGTAAGTAGATTGGGATGAGTTACTACGATTTCTCTTGAAAAGTTTTACAAAAACCCCAAAAAGTACTTATTAAATACTTTTTGGGGTTTTTGAGCATAATCTATCCTTAGTAGCAATACAAAAAACCTTAATAGGTTTAACCATAATGATAGGGCGATTGTGAAGGATTATAAAATAGTATTTATGGTAAATGTATTAAGTAGATTAACTACTGTATGCGCTCAGCTGAAAAAAATATATACTGAAACTTAAGTAAGATCTCGATGCGATAGGACAGCCTGTCCTATCGATGCAAATACATGTTCAACATAATTGAATGAACTTCAAAGAGCCGATAGGACAGCCTGTCCTATCGGGAGTGCGTATGCCACAAATGCTGTGTTAAACCGGTGAGTACTGACAGTTGCGCAGGGGGGGAGCTATGACGGAACCCCAGTCGGTTTTGTCGGCTGTGGCAAGCCAAATATTTTTTTACGATGTCATGGAATTATCAAAACGACTTGTAGCTTTGCATTACAAAGTACTTTTATATTTGCCGGTATAGTATTGCTTGATTACGTATCAATCGGCAGGTGACCGGCTGCATATCTGAGTACATGAAGAAAGTAAGTACCACTGTAAACTTGTAACTAACCGTATTACACAACTTTTACCCATTATGCTATGCGCGACGAAATAATTTTAAACCAGAACAATCCGCGGCAATTAGAAAGGCTATACCGTGAAAACCGTCCTTCATTTAAGGTTGCCTTTAACGAGTTATATCCGCAGTTAGCCAACAACCCCCTAACCGAAGGTTGGTATCAGCGCTTGAACTTTGAAGGTGAAGACACAACCTGGGGGACGCCTGCCGAACGGCTGTTTGTGATCATTGCCGCTTTACTGGCAGGAACGCTTGCCAAGTTTCCTGATCTCTTTTCGCTAGACGAGGAATTCTTTTACACGCGTAACATAGGGTTCATTGTGTTTCCGGCATTGACGGCCTATTTCGCCTGGAAAAAGGGGGTATCGGCTAAAGTAATTGCGATGGTGGCGGGTATTTTTCTGCTTTCCCTCATTTACATCAACTACTTGCCCCAGAATAAGGTGAGCGATACACTCGTTTTGGCTTGTATTCACCTGCCGTTCTGGCTATGGTCTATACTCGGCTTTACGTTTGGGGAGGGTCGACCAACGGATTGGCAGAGCCGTCTCGGATTTTTGCAATACAACGGGAATCTGGTAGTTATGACAGCCCTGCTGGTTATATCGGGTGTACTGGTTACGGCTATTACGATTAACCTGTTCAGGCTGATTGGGGTAAACATTGAGGAAGTGTACTTCGGGTATGTAGTGGTCTTTGGTGCATCGGCGCTCCCTTTAGTCGCTACCTTTTTCACCCAAACTCAGCCTGCAATTGTCAACAAGGTCTCGCCTTTGATTGCAAATCTGTTTAGCCCCGTTGTGCTGGTCATGCTGGTGGTTTATCTGGTTGCTACGTTGTTTTCGGGTAAAGATCCATACCACGATCGGGAGTTCCTGTTGCTGTTCAATGCATTATTAGTTGGCGTAATGGCGCTTATTTTCTTTTCGGTCACAGGAAGCCACACGGAGAACAAAAATGCAACGCAGGTTCTTATTCTCTTCCTGCTTTCAGCCGTTACCATTTTGGTAAATGGGGTGGTTTTATCGGCGGTGTTGTTTCGAATTTCTGAGTGGGGAATCACACCAAACCGGGCCGCGGTATTAGGAGCCAATCTATTGATGCTCATACACCTGTTTATTGTGGCTTTCCATTTGTTTAGGGCGCTCACCCGAAAATCTGACGTATCGTTGGTAGGCCGTTCTATTGCGTTATTCCTGCCGGTTTACAGCCTGTGGAGTGCGGTGGTTGTGTTTATTTTTCCGGTACTATTCGGGTTTAAATAGTTTCGTGAGTGATTGGCCATGGTCCCTGACCGGAGGTCGATGTGCATAAAAAAAGGCAGGCATCTTCTACAAGTGAGGATGCCTGTTTTGGTTTTAAAGGGAAATTTTAAAACTCAAAAAACGCCCAAATGTAAGTGAATTGGTACGGCTATCTGCGTGCTCTTTCTTTAATCTTTGTACTATTTAAGTAGGTCGCCTAAAGTAGTTTAGGTTATATGTTGGCGTGCATTTTGTCATGCTGACGAAGGAAGCATGACAAAATGCATACTCTAAAGTATTTCAGACAAAGCATTTATTTAAATTAATAGACTATATAGACTAATGAAATATAAAAAAGCCGCTAACCCCGAACAGGTTAACGGCCAAGAACAAACTGCATTCGTTTAACGTAGGGCGCTGAACTTACGAATCTCGGTGTTTAGTTCTTTGAGCCCCACCTCAAGCCCCCGTTTGGCCCCTTCCTCAAAATGGGCCAAAATCTCCTTGGATTCAATTCGATTCGGATCACCCAGATTGTCGTTTATGTATTTGTCGCGCAGGCGCACCAATCCACCGCCCATGGCCATGGCCAGTAACGGGTTAACGTCGAAAAATGGAAGTGGAGGATTGACCTCCTGCTTGCGCGCGTTCTGCCACGGGTCAATATGCGGAATAAGGTCGGGCAAAATGGGCTGAATAATATCGATCAAGAGTTGCAATCGCCGGCACTGACTCGCTTTCTTTCCCAGAACATCCGTTGCGTGCGTACCAATGCTGTAGAGCAACGACGGGCTGATTCGTTCGAAGCGCAGGGCAGGGTTATCCATGGTGGCTTCCATGACCCGGTGCTCAAACAACAATTGCCAGATCAGCCGCGACCGAAAGCAGCTGTGGTTGCCGGGACGCGAAAGCCAAACGGCTGTGTTAATGTAGTAGTGCTTGATTTGAGCCAGGTGTTGTTGCCCGGTTGCTGAAGCCAGAAAACCGCGCCCTTTGATGTTGGTATCAGGTTCGGAGACCTCCCCAATCAGGTTGACGTTTACGTAATGGTGCCAGGTAGAATCGGTCACGACACGACCGATATTAGCCAGGTGGCCGTCGTAGGCGCAAATAGCCCCAAATGTTTGCGCCTGCGTAGCCTGTTTGGTACCAGCGGTGCTACCGGCCAAAACGGTGGAGTAGGCGATAATTTCGGGGCCTATACCCATCGGAAACTCCGGAGTGCCATCTTTCTCATAATTGCCGCTCAGGTCAGTCGGTTCAACGCATTGACCCTCGTGCGGATGGTCGGGCAGTACCCGAATACGGCCCAGCGGGCTGCACAAAATAGGGTGGGGGTAGGTTTCGCGCAGAAAGCCGCCCAATGCGCTGGAGTACAGGCGGGGCTGAATTTCCTGCGGAACATCGTCAGACTGATCATCAAATTGAGAGCCCGCATCGTGGCCGATGCGGTTGGTATCGTTTCGGTTGGCGTCCTGCATCCCTACGTTACCGGCTGAGTTAGTCCAAAGCCGCATTTTACGCACTCGGGGCACCGATCCGCACAAGGCCCGACCCAGCTCGCCGTGATCGCCTGTGGCAAACACACCCCCGCCTTTGTTCATAAACGTACTCAGAATAACCAGTTCCGCGTCGGAGAGGCCCTGCGCCGACGAGTCAATGCCAAACAGCCAGACCTGATCGTACATCGTGTCGTTGAAGTGGTTTCCATCTGTAAAGCGGAAATTCGGAATACTTCGGTGAACCGCCACGTTGGGGTTGCCCACGTTGTTTCCCCGGTGGGCAATCGTAATCTGAAAATCGACATACGCCCGGCCGTCATTAGCCAGGATGGATACAAACGTAGCCAGGCCGAAGTCGCCCAGCCCGAAATCGAGGATCCCATCAGTGAGCAGCAGGAGTTTAACGGTGCAGGGTCGGCGCCACCACGGGTAGAGTTTTTCGGGCGAAAGCGTAAGCAGTTTATCCCGCATGTTGATGGCTTCGACCAGATGGGTATTTTCGGTAAAAAAGGCTTGTGTTGACATGGTTATCGGGTGGTTTAAAGGTGATTTACCCGTTAGTCGAAAAGCCGGACCGTTGCGCAAACAAACCCGTCTTATCCATGTCTTAAATTTTTGTTTAGCAGTAATTTTAACGTGAATTATGCATAATGGCTGACGCAAGGGCCTTCGACAGGCTCAACCGCACGCGGTCCGGGCTGACCGCAAATTTGTGAGCTGCCCGTCAGCCTGAGCCTGTCGAAGGCCCTTGCGTCAGCAACTACTTGTAGAACAGGGATTTTGTAGTGCGTATTATCCATAACTCACGCTAATTTTAGGTAATTTCTTTGGGTGAATTCAATAAAAAAGGGGCCGCTAAAACGGCCCCTTTTATCATCAGCGTGCTTATGTTTTCACAACTGCCCGTACTGCCCGTACGCTCATTTCTCCTCCAGCAACTGCCAGCATTGAAATAATGCGCGGGGTATGTGGTAGCAGCCTTTCCACTTACCGCCTTTGAGGGGCAACAATACCTCGCCCCGGCGGTTGAGATAGCCAAACCACTCGCCATGTTCCGGGTCGGGGAAGTGCGCCCAGGTGTAGTCGTGTACCCGACCAAACCACGTAAGGCAGTCGGTATTGCCCGTGAGTCGATAACCTTTGAGCAGGCTGATGAGCGTTTCGACGTGTACCCACCAGAGTTTCTGATCCCATTCGAGTTGCTGGGGCGGGTAGCCCTTCGCGTCCATGAAATACAGAATCCCGCCGAATTCGTTGTCCCAGGCGTAGTTGAGCGTATCGAGGGTAATCTTGACGGCACGTTCCATCAGGCTCCGGTCGTTGCGTCGACGGGCCAGATCCATGATGAACCACATGGCTTCAATCGCGTGGCCGGGGTTGAGCAAACGTCCCTCAAACGAGTCGGAGACCTGCCCCTCGGGCGTAACGTTTTCCCGAATCAGACCCAACGTCGGGTCGTAGAAAACATCCATCACCTCGTGGATGCATTGGTCAATGGTTTGCTCCACCAGCGATTGGTCGAGCAGATGCTCGATTTCAAGGGCCAGGTTGCACAGAATCATCGGCAGAGCGAAGTTCTTCAATGGGCGCGTGCCGTCAACGGCTTTGCTCCATTGGCCTTTGGGGTTGTTTTGCCGGGCCAGAATCTGCCGGAAGGTACCCTCAGCCAGCTGGGCCTGCTGCTCATTGCCCGTTGCGAGCGACAGTTGCCCAAAGGCCATCGTCGCAAAACAATCCGAAAAAATGTTGTACGGCTGCACGAGTGGGCGGCCATCCTGCGTGAGCGAAAAGTACCAGGGGTTATCGGCCAGGTTCGCTCCCTTTGCCTGCCCAAATTTCTGGAGAAAATCGGCACCATGCTGCGCCGTAGCCAGCCAGCTTTCCCGTTGTTCGGCCGGGAAGTGGGGGAGTCGATTGTACAACATGGCGAACGTCCAGACCTGCCTGGCTTGCAGCCAGATAAACTTATCGGTGTCGAACACGCTGCCATCCCGGTTGAGGCAGGTAAAGAACCCGCCATGCGTCCGGTCGATGGAGTGGGTCTGCCAGAACGGGATCACATCGTTCAGCAGCGCATCGCGGTAGAGTGGGGCGTATGAAGAAAGATCGTTGGTCATGAGGGTTATTGCGTCAGCCAGGTGTAGGGGAAATGGGCGTAGGTGATGAGGGTGTAATTGTCGCGTTCGTACAAAACCCCAATCTGACCATCGGCCTGTACAACCAGGTCGGAATAGGCCGCCGAGCCGCTGTACACCTCCCGGCCCCGCGACCAGCTTTTTCCGTCGTCGGTGCTGTAGCGCACGGTTAGTTTCTCGCGTTTGGTTTGGCTATTGGGGTTGCTAAACAGCAGCACCGAACGACCTTCGGTGGTTTGGTAGTTGACCATCGAACCCTGACAAACGGGGTCGGGGAGGTCGCTCGAAACCACCACCGGGTTCCAGGCCGCACCCGCCGTGGGCGACCAGGCCATCAGCCGGCTTTTCACATCGCCCGATTGATTCCGAATATTCATCAACACGCCCCCGTCCGATGTTTCGGCGGCTGTGCTCTCGTTGCCCCCCGCGTAGTCGACATCGGGCGAGAGTTTCCAGGTTTGGCCGTGGTCGTCGGAGTAGAACGCATGGGCGCGGTAATCGCGGAAGGCACTTTGTGGAGCCCCGGCCGAGTGGTTAGCAGCCACAAACAGGCGGCCCCGGTAGCTACCTTTGGCCAGTTGGAGGGCGTGGCCGGGCGTATTGGCGTACGAACGCCAGTCGTCGGCAAACGCATACGCCGGATTCACGGCTGGTTTGTTAGGGCGGTTCACCTGCGTGGTGATATTCACCGGGGCCGACCAGGTTTTGCCACCGTCGGTGCTTGTTTTGTACCAAACCTCCCGAATGGCTTTCCCATTGCGCACGTCCGATTCCGAAGCTACGCCCGTGTTATACACCAGAAATAGCCGCCCGGCCGGGTAGCGCGGGTCGGTGAGGTCGAACACCGGGGCGGGGTTGCCTGCCTGCGCGGTGCCGTAGTCGGCCACGAGGGTTTGTGGACCCCAGGTTTTGCCGTTGTCGCGGCTAATGCGCAAGACAATATCCACATCGCCAAAGTCGCCACAATCGGTACGCCGACCCTCGGCAAAAGCCAGCAGAGCGCCATCGGGGGCTTTCACAACGGCCGGAATCCGGTAACAGCCGTAGCCTTCGTCGCCATTGCGGAACACAGCGACCTCGTCGGGTGGCGTTGTGCTGATTGAAACAGGGAGGTTTGTTTGGCTAACTGCTGCGGGCTGCGGAGGTCGGCAGTTGATCAACAGGAGTGAAGCAAACAGTAGGGGACGGATCATAGTTGAAGAAATTAAACATGGGGAATTCAAGACATGGGGTGGAAAGCGTCAAAACCAGACCGTGGACCGTAATTGGAAAGCCGTCAGTACTAATCGCTTTCAACGCTCTTGACCAACGCTAATCATAATAGCTGACCTTGATTCCAAATTTCCAGACCTGGTTTACAAACGCTTTGGAATAGTCACCAGCCGAGATATCAACCCATTGCCAGGTTCGTTTGGCGAAGTCGTACACGTGATAAAAACACCCGCCGACTTCTTTGTAATTTTTCATTTTTGTGACGGCTATGTGCGGACAATTGGTTTTGATCGCGTAACGACCCTTTCCCGTGGGTTTACGCTCAGTGTAGCAGAAAAATTCGAGCCCGACAAAGACGCCTTCGTTGGGAAATGGAATGCGAAGTTTCTCTAAATCAATAGAAAATGATTGACTAAATGGATTGATGCGAACTATCGTATTCTCACGGAGTAAGTCAGTTTCCGGTAAACCCGTGTTTCGATTGACACTAAATATTCGGACACGTGCTTTAGAGAAACCATTTCGTCCAATTACGTATTTGCCCAATTTGAAATAGGCTCTGTCGATTAGGCCATCGATACTTTGGGCGTTTTTGATAAACACGGCATACGTAGTGGATATTTCGCCACCCGGCCCCGGGTTCGTACTGTAGGTTTCCTCGTTATGGAAACCTAATTCTACAGATCGCTTCTGTACGTTTCGTTTGCGGACAGATACCTCCTCGATCAGAATTGGGGCTTCGGTTAGGAGGACTCTAACAGACTGACCTTCTGTTAATCCCATCACGGTACGAGGATTATACCCCATGTTCGTAATCTGGATTCTATCAGATTTCGAGTTGACTACCAGCTGGAACTGGCCTTCTTCGTCTGTGAAAGCAATCTTGTTTAGCGAAAGATTGACCACACTGGCGTACTCTAAAGGCCGACTGTTGGCACTGTCGAGAACAACCCCTTTGAGAGTGTATTGGGCTAAACAGCTTCCCAGTGACACCCAACTGAAAACCAAAAGAAAAACGTAGTTCATCCGAAAAGACCCAACGGGTTTTGGTCCCCGCTCTACGGCTTACCCGTCAAGTCGCCGGATCGAACCGAAGCAAACAGTAGGGGACGGATCATGGCGAATGTCAGAACAGGCGTTGGAAATGATTTTCGAAATGGTTGCGCATGGCGTTGCGGAACGTCTCGGGCGTGCCGTGTTGCAGTACATCGACGAGGCCCCGGTGCGAGACGAACTTCTTGCGCTGCACCTGTTTCTTCAGAAGCCCACTTTGCTGAACGTATTCGAAGGCGGGTAGCAACATCCGCTGAAACCGCTTGAGGGTTCGGTTGCCCGTAATCTCGTACAATTTGCCATGAAACAGAATCTCCTGCTCGGCGTTGAACAGGGTTTCTTCGGTATTGGTGGGCTCGTTGGCCACAATGGCGTACAGCTCGTCAATGTCGCGTTGGGTGATGCGCTCAAACAGCAGGTCGCCCATGCCAATTTCGAGAACCATGCGCAGCTCAAAAATGTCGCGCAGCGTTTCGTCGTCCAGAATACCGGGGTACATCGTTTTTTCGAGCAACGACAGCAGGTCGGGATTGGTAATCACGGTACCGCGCTTCTTTTTGGTATCGACCATCCCCCGCATCCGTAGGCGTTGCAGGGCCTCCCGTACCACCGTCCGGCTAACGCCCAATTGCGTGGCCAATTCCACCTCCTTCGGAATCACATCTCCGATTTTGTATTGCCTATCCTGAAAAAAGTCGAGCAAATCAGTCTCGGCTTTGTCGACCAGTGATGTCTGTTCGCCAAGCCGCAGATCGTCATTCATGGTTGCGTAATCCATATTATGTATTACTTGATTTATGGCAAAAGTAGAATGAATATGTAAAATTCAAAAATAACCGGCTTAAATAAAATTTCTACGACTATTTTGAAGTATTAAATCATACATAATACCTTTGTCAGGTAATACATAATCAATTGGTACGAATGTTTATGGACACAATCTTTACCAGACGAGCGCACTTGGGGCGTTATGTCATACTTATTATAGCTCTGTTGGGGAGCTTCCTGGCAGGGGCACAAGTCCGGCAGGTGGAGGGCCTTGTAAAAGATGCCCGACTATCGGAACCGCTGCCGGGCGTGAACGTAACCGTGAAAGGAACGGCGCGCGGCACCGTGACGGGCGCTGAAGGCCGGTTTTCGATCAGTGCCGGATCAACCGATGTGCTGGTGTTTTCGATGATCGGCATGACCACGCAGGAGGTAGCCGTGGGCAACCAAACCACCCTCACCGTTCTGATGGCCGAGAGCAGTAAAAGCCTCGACGAAGTAGTGGTGGTGGGCTACGGGCAACAAAGCCGCCGGACACTCACAGGCTCGGTTGCTACCGTCGACCCGGCCGTGTTTAAATCGGTACCCCGCACCAACGTTGCCACCGCTTTGCAAGGTGCGGTGCCCGGTTTGCGGGTGCAGCAAACAACCGGACAACCCGGCTCAACCCCGGCTATTTCGTTCCGGGGTGGCACCGACTTCAGCGGGGCGGGTTCGCCCTTGTTTGTGGTCGATGGGGTGATTGTGCCGTCTCTGTTTGGTATTAACATGGAAGACGTGGAGTCGATGGACCTGCTCAAGGATGCAGCCTCAACGGCCATATACGGGGCGCGGGCTTCCAACGGTGTGGTGCTCGTATCGACCCGCAAAGGCAAAAAAGGCCGTACGCAGGTAACGTATAGCTACAAACGTGCCACGAACTACATCCGGCGCAACCCGCTCGAATACATGAGTGCCGAGGATTATATCCGCTGGAACCGGCGCGGTTTGGGAGCCCGCTTTGAAGCCGCCCGTGCCGACAACAACACGGCCGAGATGAACAACGCCCGCAACCAATTGGCCGGGGCCTGGGGCTGGGGTACCAACTCAGGCTGGACCGCCCCCGACGGCCGCTACTCGACCCAACAGGTAAACAATGCCAACCGGGGCCTGCTGAGCAATCCGCTATACAAACTGCTGGTGGACAAAAACCCGTTCAACCCGGCGCAGATGGATAGTCTGATTTACCGCTCGGTGAGTCAGCGGGAGCTGGAAGACATGATTTTGCAGCAAAGCAATCTGAACGAACACTACCTGAACGTTTCGGGCGGCAACGACATGGGCAATTTTGCCCTGGGTGTCGGGAGCCTGTCAGACGTGGGGATGTTGATCGGGTCGGGTTTCAAACGCCTGAATATGAACTTCAACGGGGGGCTTAACGTCGGTAAAAACCTGACGGTGTCGCTCAACCTCGCGGGCTACAGCACCCAATCGACACCCTCGTACCTCTCGGCCGATGGCGGTGGGGGCGTAAACGGGGGCGTGGTGCAACGGTTTACGGGCATTGCCCCAACGGCCCGTTTCACGCACGACCTCACGGGCGCAATTCTGCCCGGTGTGGATGGCAGCACCCTGGGCAATCCGCTATATCTGCGTGATAAATTCATCAACAATACCGGCGAACAACGCTACAGCGGGGGGCTGAACCTCGAATACCGGATTATGCCGGGCCTGAAACTGCTCGGATCGGCATCGGGTTTTTACCGATACACCGGCAACGACAGCTTCACCAAAGCATACATATCGGGAACGGGCGGGGCGCTCATCAACAACCGTAACGCGTCGTTCAGCAATGTGCGCACGAGTCAGTACCAGTACAACGGATTTTTGCAATACGACAAAACGCTGGGCAAACACAATGTGTCGGTGCTGGGCGGAGCTGAATTCTACGAATTTCGGCAGTACGAGTATGGCGCATCGGCGAGCTTAGCCGCTACCGATTTTATTCCCTGGCTCTCGGCTTCGACCAATGCCGTCGGGATTCCCTTTTCGGCCTTTTCGGGCTGGCAACGGCTGGCATCGGGTATTGGTCGGGTCAACTACAACTACGACAACCGCTACCTGCTGACCCTCAACGCCCGCTACGATGGTACCTCCAAGCTAACCACCAACCGGTACGGTTTCTTCCCCGGTCTGTCGCTCGGTTGGAACCTGCATTTCGAAGATTTCTTCGCCAAGTCGGGCCTGAACCGGTATGTGTCTACGGTAAAACCCCGCATCAGTTGGGGCGAAAACGGCAGCATTACCCCGCTGGGTGATTATGCCACCATTCCGCAGTACGGCAGCGTGGGTATTTACAACGGGCAGCCGGGCTTTGCCGCTGGCAGCATTGCCAATACCAACCTGCGCTGGGAGCGGGCCAACACGCTCAACTTTGGTCTGGACCTCGGCTTGCTGAACAACCGGGTAACTATTCTGACCGACTATTTTATCCGGAATGTGTACGACAAACTGAGCACGCTGCCCATTCCGTCGTGGACGGGTTACAGTGCCTACCTGACCAACAACGGGCAGTTGCAAAACCGGGGTATCGAGCTGGAAGTACGGGCCAACATCCTGAAGCCGGAAGGGGCCGGAGGCTTGTCGTGGACAGTAGGGGCCAATCTCTTCCATGTGAAGAACTACGCCGTAAAACTCCCAAACAACGGGCTGGAGCGGAACCGTCAAAGCGCCATTCAGGCCTTCGATCCCGCTACGGGTAAGCTGGCGTGGGTAGCCGGTTTGCAGGAGGGCAAGCGCATTGGTCTCGACGAAGTGTGGGCCCCGGCTTACGACGGTATCTACACAACCCAGGCTGAAATTGACGCCCGCGCCAACTTCGTAAACACGTATCTGCCGTACACCAACAAGCGGATTAAACTGCTGGGCGACGCCCGCTGGCGCGACGTAGACCGCAACGATACCCTCGACTACCGCGACTTTGTCTTTGTAGGCCGCACCACGCCGACTATTCAGGGTGGTTTCTCCTCAACGGTGCAGTGGAAAGGGTTCACGTTGTTCGGGCAGTTTGATTACTCACTCGGCTTTGTGATTGCGAATCAGATGTATCTGCGGGGTATGTCGCAGGTGCAGGGTTCGCAAAACGGACCGGTGGATGTTACCCAAACCTGGTCGCCCGATACGCCAAACGGCACCTTGCCCCGCTACTACTGGGCCAACTACGGCCGCAACTACTTCCTCGATGCGGGGGGCGGAACCACGGCACCGGCCAACTTCTGGCAGAAAGGCAACTACCTGGCCATGCGCGAGTTGACCCTCAGCTACGATATGTCGCCCGCCCTGACAACCCGGCTCACCCGCGACCGAGTGAAGAGCCTCCGCGTATTCCTGACCGGCTCGAACTTGGCGTATTTCACCCGCTACAACGGAACATTCCCCGAAACGGGCGGCAACGACGTTGGCCGGTTCCCGCTGCCGCGCGTCGTGACCATGGGTGCTACGTTGTCTCTTTAATCCGTCGAAACAACCATGACACTCCGTAAACTCCTCATACTCTCTGGAATGAGCCTGTGCGCAGGCTTGTTCTCGTGCCAGAATCAGCTGGAAGAAGTGGTGCCTCAAACGTCGCTGAACCAGCAATTGGCCCTGTCGGACCCTAACGCGGCCACGACCCTCTACACGGGTGTGTATGCCTCGCTCCGAAACTATCACGGCACGCTCCTGAACTTGGGCGAAATGCGCTCCGACCTTTGGGCCGACGGTCTTTTTACCGAGTCGGAAGACACGGGCCTGAAGCAGTACTGGTCGCACAACATCAGCGCAACCAACGTACCGGCGGCTAACTGGGGCGGATTCTACAACCTCATCGACCGGATCAACACGGTCATCAAGCTGTTTCCGCAGGCTCCGCTGACCGAGGCACAGCGCAAATCGGCCCTGGCCGAAATGCACGGCCTGCGGGCGTTCGTGTATTTTACCTTGCTCCGTACCTGGGGCGGGGTACCCATCACCACCGAGCCGGTTTCGTCGGTTGATAACCTCACCGACCTGTATCGGGAGCGGGCCAAGGCCGAAGACGTCATGAAGCTCATCAAAAGCGACCTCGAGCAATCGCTGACCTTGTTTGGCGGCAGCAATGCCTTCACAACCAAGCGGGTGTACTGGAACCGGGCTGCTACGCTGACGCTCAAAGGCGATGTGTTTCTGTGGTCGGGGACGCTCATGGGTGGAGGCTCGGCCGATTTTGCCGTGGCCAAAGCGGCTTTGGAAGAGGTAAAAGCCATTCCGACGCTGGGCTTACAGGCTACATACGCCGACATTTTCGACGCGACCAAAGAGGTCAACAACCGCGAAATCATTTTTGCCCTGAGCTTCGAAAAGAACGAGGCCACCCAGTCGGCCTACGGTAGTTTTCTGGTGAATACCACGCAGGCCGGTACGCTTGTGTTTGACCCGCAGCCGGGTCCGGCGGTTCCGGTGAGTACGGTGTTTCCACTTGTGGGTGGAGCGAGCCGGGTGGGCTTGTCGCAAGCGATGATTACCCGACTCACGGCCAATGCCGCCGACCGTCGGCCGCGGGCTACGTTCCGTACCATGCATCGGACCACCGCCGGAAACCCGGTGGCCGGGGTGATGCTGACCAAGTTTATTGGTCGGGTAGATGCTGGTGTGCAACTCTACGACAACGATTTTCCCATTTACCGCTACGCTGACGTGTTGCTGATGCTGGCCGAAGCCAATACCAAGCTGGGTAACGATCCCTCGGCCGACATTATGGCCCTTCGGACGCGGGCCTACGGCGCTGCGGCCCCGGCCTTTACCAACGGAAGTCAGCAAGCGAACATGGAAGCTATTCTGGACGAAAACCTGCGCGAGTTTATTGGCGAAGGGAAGCGGTGGTTTGCCCTCCGCCGGGCGGGCGACGCCTACGTGTTCCGGGCCGTCAGTCCGCAGTATCTGCAACAAAATCAGGTGTATAAACTGGTGCTGCCCATCTCGGTCGGTATGCTCAACGCCGACCCTAAGCTGACCCAAACACCGGGGTATTGAGTAGGCCACTTGGGGTGGTTATGTATTTGTTGATCTTTTCACCACTGTCAGGGTGAAGGCATCGTGCATACCACTGTCAGGGTCTACGACCACTGACAGGGTATAAGCAACCCAAACCCTGACGGTAGTTCTTTTGATGAATCCATTCTCCATTTCCCTAAAAAAATTATAGGTTGGGATTAGAAGTGTCCCCGGCAGTTGAACGGGGGCACCCTTTATCACATTCGACATGACACACATCCATAAAATTGATGGGCTTGTTGCAGCCCCGTTTACCCCCATGCACCCCGACGGGTCGCTCAATCTGGACCTGATTCCGGCGTATGCCCAATTTTTGGAACAGAACGAGGTGAAAGGCGCCTTTGTCGGCGGATCGACGGGGGAGGGGGTTTCGCTCTCTTTTACCGAAAAAACGGAGCTTCTCCGGGCCTGGGGTCAGGTCGAGGCTCCGTCGCTCCAAAAAATTATGCTCGTTGGCGGTACGTCGCTGGCCGAAAGCTGTGAACTCGCCAAACTGGCTGCCGAGAACCACTACGATGCCGTGGCCGTTTTGGCTCCGTTCTATTTCAAACCCACAAGCGCAACCGTACTGGCCGATTTCTGCATTGCCGTAGGGGAGGCCGCGCCGGAGGTTGGCGTGTATTTTTACCACATTCCGGCGCTTACGGGGGTTTCGGTGTCGATGCTGGCGTTTCTCGAAGCCATCGACGGGCGGCTGCCGAATTTCCGGGGCATCAAATACACCCACAACGACCTGATGGAGTACCGGCAGTGCCTGCTCTTTGCCGATCGTAAGTACGATCTGCTGTGGGGTTGGGACGAAATTTTCCTGGCCGCTATGGCTATGGGCGCGCGTGGGGCCGTGGGCAGTACCTTCAACTATGCCGCTCCGGTTTATCATGAGCTGATGCGGGCGTTTGATGCGGGTGATCTGGACCGGGCGCGGGCCATGCAGGACCAATCCATTGCGATTGTCCGGTTGCTCGGCAAATACGGCGGTATTGCTACGGGTAAAGCGTACATGCGGGCGGTGGGTCTGGATTGCGGAGCGTTCCGGTCACCCGTTCAGAACATGTCGGCCGAGCGTTATACGGAGTTTTTAGAGGATCTGGAACGCATTCAATTTAACCGGTATGCTTCGCGTTCGGCTCTTACGGAGGGCGCGGTTAGTCGCTAAAGTGGGGCTGTTGGCCCTGCTGCTCCCTGCTTTGGCGCTGGCTCAGCCCCGCCCGACGTTGACAGCTCTGCCCGCCCTACCCCCGCTTTTGGGTAAAACCAATCCGGGGGTGGCTGGCGGCTTTGCGGGCCTGAGTGGCGGCATGTTGTTGCTGGCGGGCGGGGCCAACTTCCCGAATGGCTACCCCTGGGAGGGCGGTCAAAAGGTTTGGCACCGAACCATCTATGCTTTACCCATAAACGGTACTCCGCAACGCTGGCAGGTAGTAGGCGAGTTGGGCCATGCACTTGGCTATGGGGCTTCGGTAACCTGGCGCGACGGATTCATAACCCTTGGCGGCAACGATGCGCAACGTCGGTATGCCGAGGTAGTGGCCTACCGCTGGGATGCCCGAAACCGCCAATTGCGGGCCGATACGCTACCTCCGTTACTCCGGCCGCTGGCCAATTTGTCGGCTGCGTGTCTGGGCAATCAGTTGTATGTGTTTGGAGGGGAGTCGGAACGTGGAGCCGAGCGGACGTTGTACGTGCTGAATCTGCTTCGGCCCGAAACCGGCTGGAAACCGCTGGCCGACTTACCTGGCCCGGCCCGGGCATACGCTGTTCTGGTAGCGACCAACGGACGATTGTACGTGGCCGGAGGCCGATACACCGCCGATGGACAAACACGGGTCTTCGCTGATGCCTACGCGTACACGCCAGCCCAAAACCGATGGGAGCAACTGCCTGACTTACCAACGCCCTTATCGGCCCATTCGGCTGTTGCTACGCCCGATGGGTCGGTGCTGGTGATCGGGGGCGATACGGGTGAGCGTCTCGGTCAAATCGAACGCGTAAACAATCAGATAGCCCAATCCGTAACCGGCCCCGTCCGCGATAGTTTGACCTTCCGCCGAAATGCTCTGCAACGCGACCATCCCGGTTTTTCAAAAACGGTTTGGGTGTACACACCCAGAAAACGACGGTGGACCCGTTGGCGCGACCTGCCGTTTGCGGTGCCTGTTACCACTACGCCCGTTGCCTTTCCGGGTGGTTTTGTCCTGCCAAGTGGCGAAGTATCGCCGGGGGTTCGAACGCCGACGACTCGGTTTATCCCGTTCTGAAAGGAGAATAGATAAATGGTATGAAGAAACTTATTTCGCTCATTTTGCTCGTGTTGGGGCTCATGCCTGCCACATATGCTCAGGTTCGGCTGGCCGAGTTCTGGCAATCGGGCATGGTGATTCAGCGCGATCAGCCCGTGCACATCTGGGGGAGGGGAATACCCACTCAACAGGTGCGGGTTCGGCTGGCCGACGATGAAGCACAGACCACCGTTTTGCCCGATTCGACCTGGTCGGTGAAGCTACCCGCCCGCCGGGCCTCTTCGGTTCCCCTCCAACTGCTTGTACAGGCTCATTCGGCCCGGCTCGAACTGAACCACCTGCTCGTGGGCGATGTCTGGGTCTGCGCGGGTCAGTCAAACATGGCGTTTCCGGTTTCGGCTGAACGGCACGCGGCCCAAACGTTTCGGGAGGCCCCCAACCCCTTATTGCGGCTCTACGACCGCAAACCCGGTGCGTTTCGGTATAACGAACCGTTTAAGGCGCACGAAGCCCCGTTTCTCGAACCGGCCCGGTATTTCCAGCCGGGGCAATGGCAGATTGCTGATTCGGTTTCGGTACGGGCCTTTTCGGCGGTGTGTTATTACGCGGGCCGGGTTGTGCAGGAAACGGTGGGAGTTCCGGTCGGCCTTATTCATATGGCTGTGGGTGGTTCGCCCGCCGAGGCCTGGATGGCTGCCGACGGAGCGGGGGCGGACACCCTGTTGCAGTGCCTTTTTACGGGTGACTGGTTCGGAAATAAAGCCCTCGAACCCTGGTGCATCCAACGGGGCCACGAAAACCTCGACTCTCTGCTCCGTGCGGGCTATCTGTTGCCGCATGGCCCGCACGGTGTCCATCACCCGTACGAGCCAGGATTTCTGTACGAGGCCGGGGTGCTGCCGCTGAGCTCACTGTCGGTCAAAGGAGTGATGTGGTATCAGGGTGAAAGCAACGCGCTGAGTAGTCGACGGGTACAGCAACACGAAGCCCTTTTTCCGGTACTTATTGCCCAATGGCGACGCGCCTGGAACCGGCCCAAGCTCCCATTTTTTTACTGTCAACTTTCGTCCATTGGTACCGAGAAAGGGTATAAATCCGAGTATTGGCCCCTGTTTCGGGATGGGCAACGGCGACTGGCCGAATCGCTGCCTAACGTGGGTATGGCCGTCACGAGCGATGTGGGCCACCCGACGGATGTTCACCCGACCGATAAAAAAACGGTGGGCGAACGTTTGGCCCGCGCTATGCTCGTTCAAACCTATAAAAAACCGTTGCTGCCCTCTCCGGTGCCTGTGCGGGTATGTCGGCGGGCAGATGGCTGGGAACTTCACGTAGCCAATGCGGGGAAGGGTCTCCAAACTGCTGATCGCCAGGCGGTGCGCGGGTTTGCCCTCGGCGATGTCACCGGCCCCCATACTGATCTTTCTGCCCAGCTTCGGGGTAACATCGTGCATCTGACGGGCGCCCAAACGGGTCAATTCCTGTACTACGGATGGCAGCCCTACACCACGGCCAACGTAGTGAACAGCGAGCGGTTTCCGCTCTCCACTTTCAAACTTCCTTTGCCTTGAAAATAAGCTTAATCGCGGCTTTTTGGCTCTTGATCTGGGTAGCCACCTGGGCGAAACCACCCGCGCTCATTCCGGCCCCGCGCCGGGTTGTCTGGACAAACGAAGCCTTCCGGTTGCAAGGTCTAATTCGGGTACTGACCCCCAACGCTCAGGCGCGGGTTGTGGCCGATTCGGTGGTTGCGTTTTTGCGGCAACAGGGAACGAAGGCCCAGACGGTGGACTCGGGTTCTGCCCAGGCCGGTGCTCAGGTTGTCCTGAAACTGGAGCCTATGGGTGCGTTTCGGGATAAACCAGAGGGGTATTCGATTACCGTCTCGGCAAAGAATATACAACTGACAGCTGCCACCGAACGGGGGCTTTTCTGGGCGTATCGAACCCTGCAACAATTGGTGCAGCCCGGCCCGCCCCCCTCGCTCGCTGGTTGTCAGATAACCGATTACCCGGCATTTCCGGTCCGGGGCCTGATGCACGATACCGGCCGGAGTTTTATCACGCTTGATACGCTGCGTGCGCATCTTCAGCAGATGTCGCGTTACAAGCTGAACACGTTTCACTGGCACCTGACCGAAGATCTCGCCTGGCGATTGGCCAGCGATAGCCTGCCCCAACTGACCGAGGCCATCCACATGCAGCGTGACCCCGGCGGTTTTTACACCAAAGCCGAGGTGCGTGGGTTACTGCAGTTCGCCCATGAGCGGCACATTCAGATCATTCCCGAACTCGATATGCCGGGGCATAGTGCGGCTTTCCGGCGGGCAACGGGCGTCGATATGCAGTCGGAGCCGGGAAAAAAGTGGGTGAAAAGCCTTATTCGGGAGGTGTGTGCCCTGTTCGACGCACCTTATCTGCATATCGGGACCGACGAGGTGGCCTTTCGGGATTCAACGTTTGTACCGACCATGATGGGTGTCGTACGCGCGTGTGGCAAAGAGGTGATTGGCTGGTATCCGGGCGGTAAGATGGACAGCTTGGCCATTCGTCAGCTCTGGATGAGCGCCCGAAAGCCGTTGCCGGGTATGCGGGTAATCGACTCACGCGACCTTTACCTGAACCATTACGCTACTCAGGCCGACCTGATTAGCCTGTTTCAGCGTGATTTCTGCGACGTGCCCGAGGCCACTCCCCGCCATTTGGGGGCCATTGCCTGTATCTGGAACGACCGCCGACCCGCCAGTACGGCCCAACTCGAACGGTTGAATGGGCTTTACCCGATTCTGCTCACGTTTGCCGAGCGAATCTGGCGCGGGGGCGGCAAGCCCGAAACCCAAACGGGCGTAGTACTTACTGACCCGGCCGCTTTTGCCGAGTTTGAAGACCGGCTACTAACCCACAAACGGCTGCATTTTAGCCAGAAGGTGTTTCCGTACGTTCGGCAGAGCGGGTTGCATTGGCGGATTCTGGGGCCTTTCCCGAACGGCGGTAATCTGAGTGCTTCGTTTCCGCCCGAAGAAGGCAACCTCCATTTCCCGGCTGTGTCGGCAACTGGGGCCACGGTTTATATGCGGCATACCTGGGGGCCGTCGGTGGTGCGGGCTTACCTGCCCGACCCAAAACCGAACCACACGGCCTACGCCTATACGGAGGTGTATTCGCCCAAAGCGCAGACCGTAGGGCTGTGGGTCGATTTTCACAATTACGGCCGCTCGGAGAAAGACGCGGCACCGCCCGCCGGGGCCTGGGACCACAAGGGGAGCACCCTTTGGCTCAACGGCGAACGTGTACCCCCGCCCAATTGGCAACAAGCGGGTTTACGGCCCCAGAATCTGGAGCAACCCTACCAGAATGAGCCCTACGAGGCCCGCGAGCCGATTGCTGTTTCGCTCAAACCCGGTTGGAACCGGGTGCTGCTGAAACTCCCCGTGGGATCGTTTAGTACGCCCGAATACCGATTGGTGAAGTGGCTGTTTACCTGTGTATTTGTGCGCCGGGAAGGAGCGCACTGGGAAACGGCCGATGAGTTGATTTTCTCACCCGAACAATCGCCCAAAAAGCTTTAACTGCCCCTTTATGAACACTACTACTCTGTCCGAATCACCCACCCAGCCGAAGCCTGGTTATTACCCCTGGATAGTTGTCGGGTTGCTTTGGGTGGTCGCTCTGCTCAACTACCTTGACCGGCAGATGCTGGCCACCATGCGCCCGGCAATGTTGCAGGATATTGCCGAGTTGGAATCGGCCACTAATTTTGGCCGGCTGATGGCCATTTTCCTCTGGATCTATGGACTAATGAGTCCGGTTGCGGGTCTGGTGGCCGACCGACTGAGCCGAAAGTGGCTCATTGTGGGTAGTTTGGCAGTGTGGTCGGGCGTGACCCTGCTCATGGGAAATGCCACCACGTTCGGGCAACTGTATGTGTTGCGGGCGGTGATGGGTGTGAGCGAAGCGCTGTACATTCCGGCGGGCCTCTCGCTTATTGCTGATTTTCATACGTCGCGCACCCGCTCATTGGCCGTGGGCATCCATATGACGGGCCTGTACATGGGGCAGGCCCTCGGCGGCTTTGGTGCCACACTCGCTAGTACCTACTCGTGGCCAACCACGTTTGCGGCTTTTGGAGGGGCGGGCATTGTGTATGCCGGGGTGTTGGCCTTTTTCCTGAAAGAAGCCCGTCAACCGGCCGAACCCCAAAAACAGCATATACAAAAGAACACGCAAACCGTGGGGGAGAGCCTGCGTCTACTTTTCACGAATCGAGCTTTTTGGGTCTTGTTGCTGGTGTACGCCATTCCGAGCCTGCCGGGCTGGGCTACTAAAAACTGGCTCCCAACTCTCCTGGCTACGAATCTGAACATCGACATGGCACAGGCTGGTCCTTTGGCTACCATCGCCATTGCGGCTTCATCGCTGGTGGGGGTTCTGCTCGGCGGAACTCTCTCCGACCGGTTGGTGCAAACGCAGGTGCGGGGCCGTATCTGGGTCAGCGCGTCGGGATTGCTGCTCACCATTCCGGCCCTGTTGCTGTTGGGATTTGGTAGCTCGCTGGTGCACATGCTGGGTGCGGCCGTTTGTTTTGGTGTGGGGTACGGGCTATTCGACGCGAATAACATGCCGATTCTGTGTCAGTTTGTGCCGGTACAGCGCCGGGCCACCGCCTATGGGATCATGAACATGACCGGCGTATTTGCCGGTGCCGCCATAACCAACTGGCTCGGTAGCGCCACCGACGGGGGCCACCTCGGTCGCGACTTTGCGGCCCTGTCGGGGGTGGTGCTGGTGGCCATGCTGGCTCAGATCACACTGCTTAAACCGACCCAAGCGGAGTTGGTTGATACAAAGGCTGCTAATGCTACATGAGTGTAGTAGGAGGGGAGAAGCCAAACCTGCTAAACAGACTGATTAGAGAATGGGCGATGAATAATGTACGTTATGTGAGGGTTTACCCTATTGATTGTCAGGTTATTATTTATTGATCACGAGTCGTGCAGGATACATCCGGTTACAGTAACGAAGCGGCCCCACCAGATTATAAATCCGGCGGGGCCGCTTCGTTACTGTAACGGTGGGATATAGAACGCTAATTCAAGTTGCACGGCATCTTATTGGCGCACCACCTTCACCGTTTTGGTTCGGTTAGGTGTTGAAACCTGAAGTAGATAAATGCCTGACTCCGAACCCAGCGACACCCGCTGCCGCACCGGCTGTCCCGTGGGCGCTACCCACTGACTAGTCAGCTGCCGACCCTGTGTCGAGATGACGCGCAGTTGCAGGGCCTCCCCGGCGGGGTTTGCGATCTCCACCACCACGTCATTCTCCGTGGAGGGATTGCCCAGCACCAGTACATCCAGGTCAGATAACGTTTCGGTGGCCAGTCGGGCCGCTCGGCGACAGAAAGCCCCGAAGTCGAACATAAACGGAGTGCCCTCCACGCCATTCTGCCGCACCCGGATCGTCACCGGCTTAGGGTCAGCCCGTAGCCCTGCCTCGATCATTCCGTTTACATTGGTTGTCCAGCCGGTAATGCCAATAGCGAAATACTCAACCGGCGAGCCGTTGCCGCCTGTGGCTCCGAACGTAATGGCCCCTGTTTGGCAGCTGTAGCTCACCACGGTAGCGGCCAGGGGGGCACCCACGGGCGGGGTGGTGCTACCAGCCGGATTCACCGTCAGTACAAAGCTTGTACTACTGCTCATCCCACCCGGATCGGTAGCTGTGAGGGTTACTGTGCTCACGCCCGAAGCGGAGGGCGTACCGGTGATGGTGCTACCCACAAGGGTAAGTCCAACGGGCAGACCTGATGCCGAAAGGGTCAGTGCGGCTGGTGTTTGGGCATCGGTAAAAACGTTACCTATATTGAGGCTGTAGCCTACACCAACCGTGGCTAACTGAGCCCCTACGCTATTGGCCACTGTGGGAGGTGTGTTCGTTGGTGGCGGGGGTGTTCCTGCACAGGCTGCCAAAGCGTTCCAGCGGTAACTGACGGTAACGTTACCCTGTGTAGCAAGAATTGTGAAAGGCTCCACATTTGAGCGGCCGTTACGAATATCCACAGCAACTTGTGCATCAACCGTGGCCGAGCAGGAGGTGGTGGGCCCGGTGATACCGATAGCCGCGTAGGTGATGGGGGCGCCATTGCCCCCGCTGGTTCGGAACTGAATCTGCCCGGTAGCACAGTTGTAGATGGGTTCGAGCAAGGTCAGAGGTCCGCCCAAGGTGCCGGATTGTGAACCACACACACCCGTGGGGGGCGGAGTCAGACTGGCCGATACAACAAGGGTGATCTGAGCGGTGGCCGAACAGCCGTTGGGGCTCGTTCCTGTGACGGAGTAAACCGTTGATCCGGTGGCCGACGTAGGCGGGTTGATGGCGGGGGTAGTCGCTCCGGTACTCCAGCGGTAGGCGGTTGCCCCGCTGGCGGTGAGGGTAACGGTTTGTCCCTGGGTGATGGCTGAGCCGGGGTTGGCGCTGATGCTCACGGTGGGCAGCTCCTGACTGGCTTCCACAGTGACGGTGGCCACCGCTGAACACCCACCTGCCGCAGTAACAGTGACCGAGTACGTCCCAGCCGCAGAAACAGTAGCCGTGTTAGTAGCCCCTGACTGGCTCAGTCCCGGTCCTGAGAAGACAAAGCTGGCCCCGGCCGGTGAAGCTGTCAGCGTCACCGTCGGATTGGCACAGGTAAGAGTGCCTGATGCGACGAGTGAAGCATTCACCGCATTGGTGGCACTCTCGACGGTGGTGGTGGCCGAGGCTGTACACCCGTTAGCGGCTGTGACGGTCACCCCATAGACCCCTCCGGCCGCGACGGTGGCCGTGTTGGCGGCACCCGACTGGTTGAGGCCCGGCCCGGTGAAGCGGTAAGTGCCTTGACCCGCTGGTGACGCCGTCAGGGTCACAGTGGGGTTGGCACAGGTCACCGTGCCCGAAGCGGCCAGCGAGAATGTTGGCAGGGTTTTGTCTTCGGAAATCGTCACCGACGCGGTGGCCGTGCAGCCGTTGGCTGAGGTGACCGTCACGGAATACGTCCCGGCCGAGTTGACCGTGCGCGAAGCATTCGTGCTGCCGTCCTCCCAGCGATAGGTGCCTCCACCTGAAGCGGTGAGTGTCGCAGTGGGATTGGAGCAGGTAAGCGTGGCCGCAGTGGGAGTGATGTTAGCTGTGGGCGGGGTGGTGTTCCCCTGCACGGTCACCGTGGACACCGCTGAACAACCTCCAGCTGCGGTAACGACTACCGAGTACGTCCCGGCCGTTGAAACGGTGGCCGTGTTAGTAGCCCCCGATTGGCTCAGACCCGGTCCCGAGAAGGTGTAGCTTGCCCCGGCAGGCGAGGCTGTCAGGGTCACCGTCGGATTGGCACAGGTAAGGGTGCCCGATGCCACGAGCGTAGCGTTCACTGCATTGGTGGCACTCTCCACGGTGGTGGTAGCCGAGACCGTACAGCCATTGGCGGCTGTGACCGTCACCCCATAGACCCCTCCGGCTGAAACGGTGGCCGTGTTAGCGGCACCCGACTGGTTGAGGCCCGGCCCGGTGAAGCGGTAGGTACCTTGGCCCGCTGGCGACGCCGTCAGGGTAACGGTGGGATTAGCACAGGTCACCGTGCCAGAGGCCGACAAGCTGACCGCAGGCAGGGTTTTATCTTCGGAAATCGTCACCGACGCGGTGGCTGTACAGCCGTTGGCGGCCGTAACCGTCACCGAATACGTCCCGGCCGTGCTAACACTTCGGATGGCGTTGGTGCTGCCATCCTCCCAGCGATAGGTGCCTCCACCGCTTGCGGTGAATGTCGCAGTGGGGCTTGAGCAGGTAAGTGTAGTGGAGCTCGGCGAAATATTGGCGGTTAGAACCTCAACGTTGAGGGTGGTACTGGCGGCAACCGTTGTGCCGTTGGCCCCGATAGTAAGCGTGAAAGTCTGCACGCCACTACCCGCTGTAGTCAGGGGCTGGCTAAAGGTCGCTCCCGTGGCCGTGCTGCTAAGTGTTCCCGTGCTGTTGGTGAGCGTGAAGTTATACGTGCCCGTCACGTTGCCCACTGTGGCGGTAAACGTAGCCACACTACCCACGCAAACCGTACCCGCCGTGGGGGCAAAAGCCGTGATGGTGGGGGCGGGCGGGGCAGCAGCTACGCCCGTCACGCTAACGGTAGCTACGCTACTGCAACTGTTGCCAAAACTGACCGTAACGGTGAAGGTCTTCTCGCCGGGCGTAGTGAGCGTAGCCGAGACTGTGCTACCTGTAGCCGAATTGCCCAGCGTAGCCCCCGCTGGTGCCAGCCAGCTAAAGGTGGCCGTGGAGCCGCCCGTGCTGCTGAGGCTAACAGCCGTACCGACCGTAGCGGTACTCTGACTGGCCGAGGCTACAGCAACGAAGGCATCGCTACCTTCTCCGCTGGCGCAGAAGGCTGAGAACGAGGCCGTACTCCCTCCACCGGGCAGACCTATGTTGTTGCTGAAGTTAGTTGTTATCTCGCAAAAAAACGTCAGACTGGCCGGATAGCAACCACTCAACTGATTGTCATTTAGATTAAGCGAAGACAGATTGGTCAGGGCTGATAAGCTGCTGGGGATACTGCCAATGAACTGGTTGTTATGGAGCCAAAGATCTTGCAGATTGATCAGGGCTGATAGGCTGGCTGGAATATTGCCCGTGAGCTGATTGTTATTGAGCAAAAGCAGTTGCAGGCTTGTCAGGGCGGATAGGCTGTTAGGGATACTGCCGGTCAGTTGGTTTCTGTCTAGCCTAAGCTGTAGCAGACTGGTTAAGGCCGATAGACTACTGGGGATGCTCCCCGTTAGTTGGTTTTCGCTGAGTAAAAGCAGTTGCAGATTAGTCAGGACCGACAGACTGTTTGGTATGCTACCGCTGAGCTGGTTGCTACTAAGCCGAAGGTCTTGCAGATTGGTCAGAGCCGACAGGCTGCTCGGGATGTTGCCGCTGAGCTGGTTGTTTATGAGAAAAAGCTGTTGTAGACTGGTCAGGGCCGATAGGCTGTTTGGGATGCTGCCAGTGAGTTGGTTGTTTTGTAGAAAAAGCCGTTGCAGGTTGATCAGTGCCGATAGACTGCTGGGAATACTGCCACTGAGCTGGTTGTTGTCGAGATCAAGCCGTTGTAGGTTGGTCAGGGCTGACAGGCCGCTGGGTATACTACCGCTGAGCTGGTTAGCCTGGAGTCGAAGGTCTTGCAGACTGATCAGGGCCGACAGGCTGCTGGGTATACTGCCAATGAGCTTATTGTCAGTGAGCAAAAGCCGTGTTACCCGCCCGCCCGCGCAGGTCACGCCAAACCAGCCGTTACAGGGGTCGCAATTGGTGAGCCAGCCGGTTTTGTTTGTCCAGCCGGGGCCGTTGGTGCTATTGTAAAGATCCACCAAAGGCTGATAATCGGGATGTGCAGAAGTACTCCCCGTAACGGTAGCTTCTGCCATAGCAAAGCAACCATTATCCCAGGTAACGGTAACACGGTAAGTACCCGGGGAGGTCACAATTCGTGTCGCACCTGTGCTGTTATCTTCCCATCGAAAGGTGTACCCAGAACCAAAGCCAACAACGATAGAAGCGGTAAGAGTCACGGATGTGTTCACGCAACTTAGCTCAGATGTAAGCGGAGTGACTTCAATCTGGGGTAGGACCAAGAAAGGAAGTGCTACAGTAGTCGATGCTGTTGCAGTACACCCATTCGCAGCCGTAACCGTGACCGAATAAAGGCCTTCGGAATAAACGGTTCGAACGGGATTTGTACTAGAATCATCCCACCGGTACGAAACACCTCCTGTTGCGGTCAGTGAGGCTGTACCGGTACAACTAAGAGCTGGTCCTACAGGTAAGATGTTAGCTACGGGTGCTATCTGTTCATCGTTCAGGGTGATACTGGCCGTAGCCGAACAAACATTACTCGATGTAACGGTGACCGAATATGTGCCGGAAGCGCTTATCGTTCGGCTGGCATTGGTGCTACCGTCTTCCCAACGATACATGTTGCCTCCGGTTGCGGTTAATGATACCGTAGGATTAGAGCAACTTAATGCCGTTAAACTGGCGTTGATTCCAGCTACAGGCAACGCCCCCACGTTGAGCGTGGTGCTGGCGGCTACGGTGGTGCCATTGGCCCCGATGGTGAGCGTGAACGTTTGTACGCCACTGCCCGCCGTGGTCAGCGTCCGGCTGAAAGCCGCTCCCGTAGCCGTGCCGCTGATTGGCCCTGTGCCGTTGGTAAGCGTGAAATCGTAAGTCCCCGTTACGTTGCCCAGCGTGGCCGTAAACGTTGCCACACTGCCCACGCAGACCGTACCCGCCGTGGGGGCAAAGGCCGTGATAGTGGGTGCGGGCGGGGCGTTGACCGTCACGGTTACACTAGTGACGCTCATACAGCCCGACGCGTTCACACTCGTGACCGAGTAGGTGGCCGTGCTGGCAGGCGTGGCCGTGAAGCTGCGGGCGGTAGCTCCACCCGTCCAGGTGTAGCTGGTGCCGCCCGATGCGGTGAGCGTGACGGTTTGCCCACTAGTGATGGTGAGCGAGGGGTTGGCCGTGACCATCAGGTTGGGGACAAGGCTCAAATCCCCGCTGATGGTCCAGCCTTTGACCCCCGTCAGATTAGCCCGGTCTGCCGCCGACGCACAGTACTGCCGACCAGTGGCTCCCAAATTCCGGCCCGTTACCGTACCGGAGTTGAAGCCCGTCAGTGTGGCATCGTAATTAGCCACGCTCATGCCACAGTTATCCAGCATGCTGGCCAAATCAACGGCGGGATTCAGGCGAGTTCCCCAGTCACTTAACGATTGATTGAAAGCTCTGGCTCCATAAAACATGAAACTCATAGTAGTAACGTTGGCTGTATTCCACGAACCGATGTTTTGATTGAAAGCACGAGCTTCCCAAAACATCAGACTCATATTAGTAACATTACCCGTATTCCACGAACCGATGTTTTGATTGAAAGCACTGGCTCCCAAAAACATTCCACTCATATTAGTAACGTTGGCCGTATTCCACAAACCGATGTTTTGATTGAAAGCACGAGCTTCCCAAAACATCCGATACATAGTAGTGACCTTGGCTGTATTCCACGAACCGATGTTTTGATTGAAAGCACTGGCTTCAGAAAACATCTGATACATATCAGTAACGTTGGCTGTATTCCACGAACCGATGTTTTGATTGAAAGCACTGGCTCCCAAAAACATCCCACTCATAGTAGTGACCTTGGCTGTATTCCATGAACCGATGTTTTGATTGAAAGCTCTGGCGTCCAAAAACATCTGATGCATAATAATAACGTTGGCTGTATTCCATGAACCGATGTTTTGATTGAAAACACTGGCGTCCCTAAACATCTGATTCATAGTAGTAACCTTGGCCGTATTCCACGATCCGATGTTTTGATTGAAAGCTCTGGCTCCATAAAACATGAAACTCATATTAGTAACGTTGGCCGTATTCCACGATCCGATGTTGGCCGGTCCATTGAGTGAAGTACAACCCCGGAACATCTGAGTCATATCACTAACACCAGCCAAATTCGGCACATCACTTGCCGAAACCGCTAACCCATCACACCCGTAAAATGCATTATTCATCGACGTCCAGCCTACCGTACCCCATTGCCTTACATCAATCAACCGGCTTCGGTCGGCGCCATTGTTGATGATGATGCGTTGGAAATTAGCCGGGGCAATGCTCAGGTCGATGGTGGCCCCGGTGGGCAGGCCGGTAATGGTGGCCGTTGTTCCGGTAAAGGTGCCCGAACCCGACGCCGATCCTGGGGAGACTTCCTGCCAGGTGTAGCTCACCGTGCCGGAGGTGGCTACCCCAAAACTCAACTGGTTCGCCCCTGAGCCTGTGGTTGCCAGGTTCCAGCGGGTGACGAAGGGACTTCCTGTAACCGTTACGGTCACTGTGGTGGTGCTGCTGCAACCAGCGTTGGCCCCCGTGACGGAGTAGGGGGTGGTGCTGGCGGGCGTGGCCGTAAAGCTGCTGCCGGTAGCCCCACCCGTCCAGGTGTAGGAATCCGCGCCGGATGCGGTGAGCGTGACCGTCTGCCCGCTGGTAATGGTGAACGATGGGCTGGCCGTGACCGTCAGGCTGGGTGGATTCAGCACGTTGATACCGACCGTGGCGACGTTGGTATTCTGAGTGCTTTGTGGAGGCGTATTGACGGTCTTTACATTGGCAGGTGGGCTGGCAATTCGGGCGGTACTAGTCGGAATACGTACAGATTCGGTAGTCTCACCGCCCCCACCACCACTACTTGTCACAGGGCCAACGAGGAGAGTAACCGTGCGAAGCCCCGTTGTGGTCGGTACAAGCGGAACATCGAAATTTGGACTATTACTTGTGGAAATAGTCGTCTGAACTCCATCGGTAAGGGTATAACTATAAACGTTCGTGTACCCACTTACAGTTGCGGTGAAGCTGTAGGATTCGCCCAAACAGCCTACATCTCGGATGGCGGCAAAGCCGCTGATGCTTTGCCCCCGGGCCGTTACGGAGAGTATCAGCAACAGGCTAAGTATGGCTAATCGGTAAGACCTCGCGAGACCGTTACGGAAGCGTTTAGGGTTAAGGAAGTGAACGGTAAATTGTGTAGTCATGTGATAGAAAGATTCATGGTGAATCGGTGCACAAGACTACCAAACCCACTTCCAGGTGAGGTGGATTTTTGTTCAGAAAAGGTGGAGAATTGTTCAGCTCGGCCCTGCTTGCCGAAACTGACCCGGCGAAACACCGAACTCCTCCGAAAACACCCGGCTGAAATACTTTGGGTCGTCGAACCCGACGGCATACGCTACCTCCGACACATTCAGGGCCGAATCGCTCAGCAACTTCTGCGCCCGCTGTAACCGCAACGCCCGTAAGTAGCGGTTCACCGACATCCCCGTCAGGGCCGTGAGTTTGCTGTGCAGGCTCGTTCGGCTCAAGCCCATTGACTGACAAATGGTCTCAACGTCCAGCGTCGAATCGTCGAGTCGGGACTCCACCAGCACCCGTAGGCGTTGAATGAATACGTCTTCCGTCAGGTCGGTGGGGGTTTCGGTAGGGGAGCTTGCTGGCACAGCCTGTGCGTCACCGATGGGCGCAAGGGCTGGGGTGTTGCCGAGTGCTCGCTGGGTGTAGTAGCGTTGTAATCGTTGCCGGGCTTGTAGCAAATTTTGGAGTACCGACCGTAGCTCCTCCCTGGCAAAGGGCTTCACCAGGTAAGCGTCGGCCCCGCGCCGAAGACCCGTCAGACGGTCGCTGACGGCAGCCCGTGCGGTCAGAAGCACCAGCGGAATATGACTGGTTCGGATGTCATTCTTCAGTGTCTCGCATAGTTCGAAGCCATCTTTCAGGGGCATCATCACATCACTCACAATCAGGTCGGGCATAAACGCAAAAGCCTTGTCGATGCCAACTTGCCCGTTTTCGGCCCTGATAACTCGGAAATTCATGTCTACGCATGACTGAATGTAAGCCGCCACATCGTCGTTGTCCTCTACTAATAGCAGCAAGGGCAACAGGTTCTCCTGATTGGCCGGTACGTCTCCTTCCGTTGGTGATGCGGTGGGTTGGGCTGGTGAATTGGTCGTCGATTCGGTCGGTTTATGAATAATAGAGGGAATTGGCAACCCCAATGCATCGGCCAGGGGAGGGGCCGCTATCGGGAGTGTAAGTACAAACTCACTACCTGCGCCCGGCTGGCTGCTTACGGCCAAACCTCCCCCCATCAATGTGACCAACTCGCGGACAAAGGCCAGACCAATACCGGTTCCGCCGGCTTGCCAAATGGTTTTCCCCGCGGCCGAATCGTCGGTACGCTGGTAGAATCGGTCGAAAATTCGGGGCAGACTCTCAGCATCGATACCTGGCCCCGTATCACGCACCCGAATCTGAAGCCAGTGGCCCCCGGAGCTAATTGCGGATGGAATCACCTCCTCATGAAACCCTGCCAGTCGGGGCGACGATTGACCGGTAATCATCTGCAAATGGCACATCACCTCCCCGCCAGCAGGCGTAAACTTGAGCGCGTTGTTGAGCAAATTGGCCAGCATATCCTGAAGCTTGTCTTTGTCAACGGAAGTTTGGCAAGCGGTTAGGTCGCTGCTGACAAAGAGCGTTATGCCTTTTTGGCTCGCCATGGAATGAAACGACTCGACCACATAACGGGTAAACCCAACAATATCAACGGTTTCAGACCGCAGCCTCATTTGGCCCGCTTCTACCTTCGACAAGTCCAGAATCTGATTAATCAACCGGAGCAGATTGGACCCATTACGCTCGATGAGGGAGGCCATCTGCTGGCGTTTTTTGGGGGGAGATCGGTCGATTTCAGTTCGTCGGCCATACCCAGAATGATGGTGAGTGGCGTACGGAACTCGTGGGATATATTCGCAAAAAACCGCGATTTGGTCTGGTCGAGCTGTTGTAGCCCCTCCGCCTGTTTGGCGATAATCTCCTTATCCTGTTCAATGCGGGCGGTGGCCTGCCGAATCTGTAGTTGCAGCCGATGCTGTTCCTGCCGGTGTTGCCAGCTCCGCCAGCGCAACCAGCCTGCGACGGCCCCCAGCAACAGGCCCGCGACCATCAGTAAAAACCAGGTACGCAGGTAAACCGGCCGCAGCACGGACAGTTCCAGCTTCAGCGTGTTGGCCGACCATTGCCCATTGGCGGCCTGTGCTTTGATCTGGAGTTCATAATCACCGTAGGGTAGGTTGCTCAGCCGCAGCCGGGGTTCCGGAAGTGGTTGCCAGCCCTCGTCCAGCCCCACCAGTTGGTAGGCATACACGTTGCGGGAGGCATCGTCGAAGTTCAGAAACGCAAAGTCCAGCACGCTTGTGCCATCGCCCGGCGGAATGCGAATCTGGCCCGACGCCTGTACCTCGGCGGTTTTATCCACCACCTTGCCCTGGGCGGGGTCCAGTTGCCGGAAGGCCGTCAGGTATAGGGGCAGGGGCGCGCGGGGGCGCTCGTTCTCGAAATCGCGCGGATCAAAAGCGGTGATGCCATTGAGACTCCCGAAATAAATGCGGCCATTCGGCTCCTGAAAGTGCGCTACCCGGTTGAACTCCAGGTTTGTGATGCCGTCTTCGAGCAGGTACGTCCGGGTCGTGTGCCGCACTGGGTCGAACTGCATGATGCCGTAGTCGCTGCTGAGCCAGAGGTGGCCGCGTCGGTCGGCATACACAGCGTAGATATTATCGTTGGAGAGCCCATCGGTCCGGCGGAACGTACGGAACTGGTTACGGGTGCGGTCCCAGCGCACCAGCCCTCGGTTGGCCGTGCCCAGCCAAAACAGCCCATTGGGCGCGTGGTAGAAATGCTGGAAGCCCTCGGCAGGGAGGAGGAATTTACCTTTGCCTCCGCTCCAGTAGCGGGTCATAATGCCACGCTGGGGGTCGAAGGTGTACAGGCCGGTGGTGGCGCATAGCCAGATAGTGCCCTGACGGTCGGGGCCAATGTGCAGGATATGCGCCTGAGCCAGTTCGGGAAACTGGTTGTATTGCCGGAATATGTCTACGGTTCCGGTGCGGGCATCAATGAGCCGCAGCCCCTGGGCAGTGCCGGCCAGCAGATGGGTGTCACTGAAGGCATATAACGACCACAGGCTTTGGCCGTCGTTATTCGGGAGCGGAAAAAACCGGACAGTTCGGCGGGCGGTGTCTGTCTGGAGAAATTTACCATAAGCCCCCGCCACCAGCCGCCCCTGCCGATCCTGCGCCAACCCATACATATTGCCCCAGTCGATGGTTTCAAATAGGGTTTGCGTAATGCGCCCCGTGCGGTCGGCTTTGTAGAGCCCTTTGGATTCGCGGTTAAAATACAAGTCGTTACCAATGACCTGAATACCCCGGATGGCGACATTACTCCTCTCAAAATTGTTGGCGGGGTCATGAAATAGCCCTTTGAAGCGGCTGGGGGCCAGTTTAACCACATTGACGCCAAAGTTGGTCGAGAGCCAGAGCAGACCGGAGCGGTCCAGAAACACGCCCCGCCCGTCGATGTCTTGATAACCCATTTTGGCAAGGTCAAGCACCACCTTACCTTGTCTGTCAATCAGCCGGCCACCCTCCCAAACCAGCCCCAGCGATGGCAGATCGAACGGCCTGGGTAGGCCATTATAGCTGGTTTTGTCGCCCAGCAGAATATCGAAACACTGCTGTCGGTTACCTTGTTCATCAATCGAATAAACGGCTTTATACGGATATGCACCCGGATATTCGAAGTAAAAAAACAGCCCTTCATTGTTCTGAGAACCCATTGCCGGACTCAGGTAGCGAATGGCGTGTTTATACTGTCGCAACACCCGTCCGTCGGGGTGCAGTTCAACCATGTTATTGTCGTCGGCAATAGCCCAGGCGGTGCCACGCCGGGTGACATGGCAGAGGGCCAGCCTTTTGTAAGATGGGAAAGGCGTTTGCTTTAGCCCGGTTTTGGGATGGTACGACAGCAACGTAGCTACCGGCCGATTCTTAGTCAGATATACTGTACCATCGGGGTCGCTCGCCATTCCTTCATAGGCATATCCCATATGTGTGACGACCGGGAGCGTTTCCCCGAATTTTTCAGCGAAGGTCTGTGCCTTGCCCGTCCGGGGGTTGAATAGCATTATTTCCCAGGGGCGTTGCATGGCAGCAAGCCACAGCACCCCGTCGGCATCTTCGGTAACGCCCCCAATATCGTCGAAAGCAAACCCGCTGCGTTCGCGGTTGTAGGTGGTGAAGGTTTTGCCGTCGAACCGGCTCAGCCCACCTTTGGTCGCAATCCAGATAAAACCCTGTTTATCCTGAATGATGGTGTTGGCCTCACGATGGGCCAGGCCGTGTTCAGTTCCGTAGTGTTGCACCGAAACGGCGTAGGGTTGGGCCTGGGTTATGCTCGATAGAAAGAATATAAACGATACATAGCGGGTAATGAGAGAGATTATGTTAATGGTTGGAGGAAGTTTGGACATAATTATGCCTGGTATGACGAATGGTCAGGCATAAAACTACTCAAACAAAAAGGTTAATAAAAACACACTCAGTTAGTTTGCGCAGCGTGGTGTTTGGAGATGTCCATCCTTAAAGTCCCACCTCCAGCCAGCGTAGCTCCAGCCGTTTCCAGATGTTGATGCCACCCGATTCCTCGCGGTACACCACATACAGATCATGCGGCCCCGACATTGGCGTCAGCGCAGTGCTTACCTGCTGATTACTGCCCGGCACCACCGCCAGCTGCCCCAGCAAGGGGCCATCGGGCCGGTCGGCGCGGATTTCCAGAGCCCCCGTCAAGCCCGGTGAACTCAGCCCCGCTTTCAGCGACTTGAGCCCCGTCAGGTCAACCTTGTCGAAAGCGATCCATGAACCTTTCTCGTTGTAATTCATCGACGAGGGCGCTCCGTTGCCGTTGCGCCGGGCTACCCGGTCGAGCCGCTGGGCATCGGCCGCGTTGAAACGGGTAGGGTAGAGCCTCAGAAGATCCTGCCCGGTGAGGCCACCCCGGTCTACATACCGGGCCAGCACCACGTAGTTGCCGCCGGGCTGCGTCAGGCTCACCCGCCCTTTGGCCGGCAAATTGGGGCTGGGCTCGGTCAACGACAAAATGTAGCGTACCATCTCGGCGGCATCCTCGCCCAGTAACTGGGGGTGAGCCGACATCATGTGGTCTTTGGTCCAGATACCCCCGCCCCCTTGAATAATTTTGTTCGAAAGCGACGCCACCAGCTTCGTGTCGGTCCGTTGGGGCTCGTAGCGCCGGGCAATGGCTTGCCAGCTTGGCCCTACCGATTGCTGATTGAGCGCGTGACAGGCCCGGCAGTCGCTCTGCTCGATCAAGGTTTTGCCTTTGGGCGTGCGCTGTCCGGTGGCCATTAGGCCGGCTACATCTTCGCCTTCGGGCAGGTGGTAGAGAGCCACCGCTACCCGTTTGGGGTCGGCGGGGCGGTCTTCCCGATCCGCAATATTGACGGTGTAATCGACCTGAGAGTTTGGGGCGAAAAATGACCGGTTGCCTTTCCACAGCACCTGTACCATAGGCGGCTCGTTGCCCACCCGTACGGGCAGTTGGGCCTCAGCCTGTAAACCCTGCCGGTCGGTGATGCGCACCCGACAGAGGTAGGTGCCGGGTTTGGTGAACGTAAACGTCGGGTTGGGCTGCCGACTTTGCACCGTTTTCCCCCCAAAAAACCACTCGTAACGCAGGGAGTCGCCAGCGTCATGATCGAACGATTCGCGGGCTGAGAATTGGACACGCAGCGGGGCTGCTCCCACGGTTTTGTCGGCCCCAATCCGGGCAATGGGCGTCCGGTTCCCCTCATTGAACTCGATGCGGACCAGAGCTGCGTCGGTGTTTTTAGCCCGCCAGTAGCTGCCGTATTCAAGCACGTAGAGCTCACCCTGTGGGCTAAAGGCCATATCAACCGGGTGATTGAACGACATCTGGGGCAGGAAACGCTCAATGCGGTTCAGGTCGCCGTTGGGGTGGAGGGCGGCCGTAAAAATCCAGCCGCGCATCCAGTCGTAAAAAAATAGCTTCCCGTCGAAGTAAGCCGGATAGCGCCGGGGCGAAGCCGGGTAATCCTGCGCGTAGTAGACAGGCCCGGCCATAGCGTTACGCCCACCCGTGCCCAGAGCCGGAAACTCGGGTGACTCAGCATAGGGGTACCAGATAAAGGCCGATTGGGCGGGGGGTAGCTCGGTGAGGCCGGTATTGTTGCGGGAACGGTTTACGGGCCGGGCCGGGTCGAAGGGCGCACCGGCTTGTTTGGTCTCAAAGTCGAACTGGTGGTAGGGCTTGTTATTCCCCACAAACAGGGGCCAGCCAAAATTGCCGGGCTTACGGGCCTGGTTCACCTCGTCGTGCCCTCGTGGGCCGCGCCGGAGGCTGTCGTTACCCGCGTCGGGCCCGACCTCACCCCAGTACAGGAAACCCGTATGACTGTCGATGGCGATGCGGAACGGGTTCCGGCAGCCCATAACGTAGATTTCGGGGCGGGTTTGCGGGGTGCCGGGCGGAAACAGGTTGCCAGTCGGGATGGTGTACGAACCATCGGGCTGAGGCCGGATACGGAGAATCTTGCCGCGCAAATCATTGGTGTTGCCCGACGACTTGAGGGCATCAAAGCGGAGCCGACCCGGTCGGTCGTCGAAGGGGCCAAAACCATCAGACTCAAAGGGGTTGGTGTTGTCGCCGGTGGACAGAAACAGATTGCCGTCTTTATCGAAAGCGAGCGACCCGGCCGAGTGGCTAACGCCCTCGTGCAGCAGGGGCACGCGGAGCATCTCGATGCGGTTGGTCAGTCCGGTAGGAGTCAGCTCGAAGCGGGCGAGCACATTGGCGTACTCGCCGTTTCGGGGCGTCGGATCGCCGTAGTAGAGGTAGAGCCAGCGGTTGGTGGCAAAGTTGGGATCAAGAGCAAGCCCCAGCAGGCCGTCCTCCCCAGTAGCCCGAACGGCCAGTTTGGCGATCTGTTTTTTCTGGCCGGTGCGCGGATCGAGTCGGTTAAGAGTACCAACCCGCTCAATGTAATACAGGATGCCCTGGTTGTCGATGGCGAGTTCCATGGGCTCGTTGAGGTCGTTGTCCAGAACAACCTTGGTAAAGCGGGAGTCGTCGGGCCGGGGCGTATCTATTGGCCGGATGAAGGCCAGACCAGCCACAAGACTCAGGAGCAGAAGAAGCTTTTTCATAGGAATGGATTCCGACTCATAAGGTAGGTACGGTGCCTGTTTTTACTCTTCGGGCAGATGCAATTGGCCAGGTTTTACCTGTTTGAACAGTTGATGTAGAAATTGACCTCGTGTCAGACCGTTGAATGTGGTTCGGAGTGGGCTACTGAGTTGATTAGCCTTACTCAGCCACTGTTCGGCCAGCTCTTTATCCATGAGCTTGTCCAATTCAGCTGCGTGGTACGGAAATGCTTTGGAGTATTGCCCATTAATCGACACGAAATGATCAACAAACGGGACACTATTCCGATCGGGAACATTGTGAAAGTACCCCTGGCTGGCGAAGTACTGACAGGCCTGAAAATAGGGCGAATCGGGAAATACGTCCGAGAAATACGCGGTTATCGCACCTGCCTGGTGCAATTTCTTTTGGAGAACGGTCACGTCGATGTTCCGAACGGGTACATTTCGTTTCAGGGTCTGAGCCGCGGCCAGCCCGGCTGCCTGTCCCAAAGCCATCCAGATAGGCTCGTAGCGCAAAGCCGAGTACCCAACATGAGACGACGACACCGCTACGGGCACCAGTAAGCCGTCTACCGTTTTGGGTACCATGACACCGTACGGGATTTGGTAGGGCAGATTGCTGTAGTACAGACTGAACGCCCCGTCGCGGATGGTGGGGTGATACCGGTTGGGGGCGTTGCAGCCGTGGGAGTTGAGGCCGTAGTCCCCAACGGCAACGGCATCGGCTTGCCAATACCCCCGAATACCGTCGGGTGCCTGCTGACAGTGTTTCTCTTGAAAAATAAACTCACCAACTAACCGTCGGCCCTCACGCACGTACAGCGAGGGGGTGAAATGCCCATTTTCGGGATATTCGTCTTTAGGTAGCCCCCATTGCCGGGCCTCCTGCTGAATGGCGGTTGGCACCTCCGGGTCGTTTTGAAGCAAATAAAATAGCCCCAGCGTGTAGTTCAGATGGCGTTGAAAAATCTGTTGGCGTTTCTGGGGGCTACCGTCGGGCCATTCATAGCTCCAGCCAGGCCGGGAAAGGCTCATGCTACCGGCAAAATGACGGTCGTTGACATCTGCTTTGCGGTTCGGAATCGGCTGTATTTTAACAATCTGGTCGGCGAACCGGGTAATCTTCCCCTGTTTAATGTCGGTTAGGAGAGGAAGGAAGGTTGCGCGGTCGTATGCCTCGGGCTTGGGTATAGGCAGGCGATTCTGGGCACTATCGGTCATGCACACCCGGAAGTTATAGCCCTGAATGGCGTTGTCGGCGTCGCCGGTGCTACCCAGCCAGAATTTTTGGTCGTGGTAATACACCTTCCCGGCAAAAATTTCGCCGTACTCCTGCCGGCTTTCGCGGCCCACGCGGTATTCACAACCGGCTTTGGCCATCAGGTCGCCTTCGTAAGTGCCGTCGATGAATACGGCACCTTTGACTTCTACCGGTTGATTATCAAGTAGGTTGGCGAATACGGCACCTGTCAGTGCTGAGCGGCCGCTTTTTAATTTGGTCAGCGTTACTGACTGTAACCGGTGCTGGGTAAAAACCCGGATATTGGGGTACTCGGCCAACCAGGCCTCAAAAATGAGTTTGGCAACCCTGGGTTCGGCGTGCGTGCCGTAGAAACTATCCTTTACCTGCCTGGAATTAGGGCCGTAGGTTTCGGTATAGTGTTTCAGCACCCGGTTCATAAACTCTCGGTATATGCCCTGAAGTGATTCGAGGGTTCGGAAATCGGGATGCGACAGACCGCCCGTAGTTAAGCCACCAACCTGATACAGCTCTTCAAACAGGGCTACCGAGGCTCCTTCGCGGGCGGCACTAATTGCCGAGGAAATACCGCCCGGTGTTGCACCGTAGATAACCACATCGAATTGTTTGGGGGCCTGTGTCGATGCCTGGGCCCAGGTTATGAGCAGGAAGAAGCAGAGGGTGAGCGAGTATTTCATAATACTCTATCAGACAAGATTATCGCGCTTTACCCCATAAGACATCTGTAAAGATTATGCAGACGGATTCAGATTATGCTGTGGGCAGATTATTTAACAGGCTTTGTTATAAAATGAAGGGTACATGAACCGTACGGAGTGAATCCCATTTAAAAAGAGGTATATTTTGTAATTAATAAGAAAAAAATTGGAGTTAACTCAGGGTTAGCCGGTAAAACGCTGTCTTAGTGAGTGAAGGCATTAACCAAAGCATCTATGCTTTTGTACTCATCGAACCCTGCTGACCAGCCGGACCCATTCCAACCTGGCTCAGATCTTAAGATTACGGACTCGGAACTGATCATTCGGAACGCGTTTGCCCAGAATGTTCGGCGCGGTTACGAGCTGTTGTTCCGCCGGTATTACAATGTTCTTTGTAGTCAGGCGGTGCGCCTGGTCTATTCTGCTGATATAGCTCAGGACGTGGTTTCTGAAGTGTTTTTGAGCTTCTGGAAATCACAAGCCCACTTACATATTACGACGTCGTACCGGGCGTATCTCTTCACCGCGGTCCGAAACCGGGCTTACAACCATTTGCAGGAGGAATTCAGGCGGGAGTCGCTGTTGGGCAGGGCTGTGGAGCCGTTGGCCGACGATTTGACCGACCCACAGGATGATCCGCAACGGCAGCTGCTGCTTACGGAACTGTACCAACGCATCGAAACCGAGATAAAGTCGTTGCCGCCCCAGTGCCAGCGCGTGTTTCTACTCAGCCGGTTCGAAGGCCGCCGGCAAACGGAAATCGCCGAAGAGCTTAAAATCTCCAACAAGACGGTCGAGTCGCACATCAACCGGGCGCTCACGCATCTGCGCAAAGTTCTCCCCACGGGCGTTGGCTTACTTCTTCTGTGGTTAGGGGAGCACTAAGGGTTCCGTTCCGTTTTTCTGTCTCTACGATTGACACGCATTAGCCGTATGGATACAATCATTTCCAAACAGACCCTGTTCGGGCATTTTTCCGGGCAGTCCACACCGATTCAGCAGAAAGCCATTTCGGATTGGCTCGAGCACCCCGAAAGTCTCGAACTTTATTTCCTTTGGCTGGAAGAATGGGAGCGACTCAACCCTCAGTTTCAGGCCGATGAACGGGAGGCCTTTGCCCAGCTTTGGCAACAGGTTCAGGCGTTTGAAGAGCAGCAAACCACGCAGGTAGTTGACCCGCCGGTTATACCGCTTAGCTCCCCGGTTCGCTCCGTTCGGTGGACGTGGCTTGTGGCGGCTTCGGTAGCCTTGGCCCTCATTGGTCTGACTGCCTACCTCAACCGGTCGTTTATTCTTTACCGAACCATCGCGACTCAATTCGGTGAGGTCCGAACAGATACCCTGCCCGACGGATCGGTGGTCACGCTCAACGCTAACTCCTCGTTGCGCTATCCCCGATTTGGGTTTGGGAATCGGACCCGTGAAGTATTTCTGACGGGTGAAGGCGCCTTTTCGGTGCAACATACTCAATCAAACCAGCGCTTTGTGGTCAAAACCGGAAAAGGGTTTGATGTGATTGTGCTCGGTACGGAGTTCACGGTGTTTGCCCGCCAACGGGGGGCTAAAGTTGTGCTCAACCGGGGTAAGGTAGAGATCGATTATCACCGCTCCGGCAAATCGCAGCAGTTAACCATGCAACCCGGCGATGTAGTGGCGCTGGATAAGCAGGGGAGCATCCAGAAAACATACACCAAACGGCCTGAGTTGCAGGCTGCCTGGCAACAGCACCGCTATGTGTTTGAAGAGACATCGCTCCTCGAAATAGCCACTTTATTGGAAGAAAATTACGGCCTAAACGTCACCATCCGCGACGAGGCTCTGGCCAACCGAACCATTTCCGGTACCTATCAGGCCACCAACGCCGATCAGCTCCTCGAAACCGTAACCCAGCTTCTGGAAATCAATTACAACCGCCAAAACGACACCGTTCTCCTTTTCGAATAAGTTTAACCCTGGTAGCTTCTATGAAACATATAGTACCAAAAATGGGCTCCTGCGCCCTGGTTGTTGGGGTACTGCTGGCTGGCCCGTACCCTGTGCTGAGTCAGACGCTGGCCATGACTCGCCCCGTCGTGGCTCAGAGAACCGCTGTGGTTCAGGCCTCAATAACCCTGCGAAGCCTTAAAGACGTGCTGAACGAACTGAAGGTTCGGCACAAAGTAGATATTCTGTTTGAAGATCGAACCATTGCTGGCTACACCCTTCCGGTGAGTGTGCTGAGCGAGCGGGGCTCCTTCGAAACCGTACTGTCGCGCGTGCTGGAGCCGTTTTCGCTTCGTTATAAGCGGACTAAAGACGGGGCTTACTTGATTCTGGCCCCTAAGCCACTGAAGAAAACGGCACAGGCTTCGTTGACCCCCCAATTTACTACACCCGGCACCCTGCCCCAGATTACGCCCGTTATGGCGCAGCTCTCGACCGGGGCCCCCGCCGAAGAAACCGCCCAACCCCAGGATGTTACGGTGAGAGGCCGGGTAACGGATGGCGAACGGGGAGAGGGTTTGCCGGGCGTCAGTATTACCGTGAAAGGGACTTCCAGAGGCACCACCACCGACGCTAACGGCAACTACCAACTGGCCGTGCCCACCGAAAATAGTACCCTCGTTTTTAGCTACATTGGCTACGAGCCGCAGGAGATAGTTGTTGGTAAGCAGACAAACTTGTCTGTGGTACTCAAGTCGTCAAACGCGACGCTCAATGAGGTGGTTGTGGTGGGGTATGGCACCCAAAACAAACGGGACATTACCGGGGCGGTGGCTTCGGTTTCGGCTCAGCAGATCAAAGCCGTGCCCGTTATCGGGGCCGATCAGGCCTTGCAGGGCCGGGTGTCGGGGGTGCAGGTGGTGCAAACTTCCGGCGCTCCCGGCGGGGCTGTGCAGGTGCGGGTGCGGGGGGTCAACTCCACGGCCGGGGGCGGGGCTAATCAGCCGTTGTACGTGGTGGATGGGATTCCGCTGGCCTGGAACGAAGGCGCCAACACCCTCTCGGTGGGCAATGAAGGGTCAACCGGTGGGTCCGGTTCAAACGGAGCCTCCCCACTGGCCAGCATCAACCCGAATGATATTGAAAGCATTGAAGTCTTGAAAGACGCGTCGGCCACGGCTATCTACGGATCTCGGGCGGCCAATGGGGTTGTGCTCATTACAACAAAGTCTGGGAAAGCGGGCAAAACGCAGATTAGTGTGGATGCTTATTACGGGGTGCAGTCGCTCCGCCGGAAAATCCCGATGACCAACGCCCGCGAACGATTAAGCTATGTGTTTGAACATCGCCGGAATGCGGCTACGCGCGGCAATGAGGTCTTCGACATCTGGGCTGTCAATCCGTATCTGTACGACTACGAAGGCACCGACTGGCAAAGCGAGATGTTCCGGCAGGCGGCCATGCAGAACTATAGCATCTCGGCCACGGGCGGCACCGAAAAGCTCCAGTTTGCGGTTAGTGGAGACTATTTTAATCAGCAGGGTATTCTGCTGAACACCTACGCTAAGCGATACTCAACCCGTATCAATCTGGATGTAAAAGCGACCGATAAGCTCAAGTTTGGTACCCGGACCGCCCTGAGTCTGCAACAGGGCAACGGACAGGATACCGACGAGTTTTTCCAGAGCCAACTGGCCTACCCCCAGTCGCCCCTGTCGCCGGTGTATGATTCCAACGGCAATTTTGCCGGGCGACCCAACAACATTATCAACAGCAACCTGTTCAGCGATGGCGGAAGCAATCAGGTAGCGAACCTGATGCAGCGCAAGCGGCTCTACGAGCGGTACCGGATTATCTCAAATCTCTACGGCGAATATGAGCTTACCAAAGGACTTACGTTTCGCTCGTCGTTTGGTATCGACTATCTGTTCAATGAACTCAACAGTACCAATCCCGTTTGGCAGCGCGGTATCGATGTGAATAACGTTCAATCGGTATTTATCTCACAACCAAAAACGTTCAACTGGCTGGCCGACCAGATTCTGACTTTTAATCGGTCGTTCGGTGAGCATACGCTCAATGCCGTAGCCGGTTTTTCGGCACAGCAGTTTACCCAGCGCACTATGGGGGCGTCGGCTCAGGGAGCGCCTTCCAACGTGCTCGATCAACTGGGTAACCAGCCTACGCCTACGCTTGCCTTTGGCGGAGAAACGCCTTCGGCCCTGGTGTCGCAATTTGTGCGGGCGAACTACAGTTTCCGGGACAAATATCTGTTTACAGGTACGGTGCGCCGGGATGGATCGAGCCGATTCGGGTCGAACTACAAGTACGGGATTTTCCCCTCGTTCTCGCTCGGCTGGCGGCTTTCTGAGGAGCCTTTCCTCAAAAAAGTGGCCGCTATTCAAGAGTTAAAACTACGGGCCTCGTATGGGTCGACGGGGAACCAGAACATTGGCGACTTCCTCTACGCAGCACTTATGGGCGGGGCCAACACCGTTTGGGGGAACTCCGTGGCTACGGGTTTGGCACCGGGTCGGTTTGAGAATCAGGATATTCAGTGGGAGCGCAACAACCAGCTGGATGTGGGTCTGGACCTGAGTCTGTGGAGTGGTCGTCTGAACCTGACCGTGGACTATTACGACAAACTGACCACGGGTTTGTTGGGCTCGGCTCCCTTGTCGGTAATCTCGGGAGTGGGCAATGCGTACACCACCAATATCGGTAAGATTCGCAACCGGGGGGTTGAATTTGGACTGAATGCCACGGTATTTGATAAAAACGGTTTCCGCTGGACCCTCGACGGAAACATTGCCACCAACCAGAATCGGGTGGAGAGCCTGGGGAATCTGCCGTTTATCAACGGTGCGGTAGTTTGGCGTACCAACAGCTACATTAACCGAACGCAGGTTGGGCAACCCATCGGCGGGTTTTATGTACCGGTTGAAAGTGGTCAGTACCAGACATGGGCCGAAGCTGCCGATGCCCCTACCATTCGAATTGGCGCCCAACCTTACTTTACACCCGGCGATTTCAAACCGGTTGACCAGAATGGTGATAAAATTATTAACGATGACGACCGGGTTTGGTACGGTTCGCCGTTCCCCGATTTCTTCGGTGGCTTCGGTAGTACCTGGAGTTACAAGGGTCTATCGCTCAACGTAGTGGCTAATTTCCAGCACGGCAACCTGCTCTGGAACCAGCCCCGGCTGCAATCGGAAGTTTTTGAGCAGAACGCCTGGCGCGTCAGCTACGAAAATCGCTGGAAACCCTGGGACCCGCAGGCTACAACCGTACCGGTGCCCCGTGCCAACAACCCACTGCTGCCCTCCAGCCGTTTCCTGGAAGATGCCTCGTTTCTGCGGATTCGGACCATTACGCTCGGTTACGACCTGCCGCGTGTGCTCACCGACCGGGCTAAGCTGAACCGGGCGCGGGTGTACGTGCAGGCCAATAACTTCTTCACCTTCACCCGCTACACGGGCTGGGACCCGGAGGTAAACAGCTTCGGGTCGTCGGTAACGACCAATGGAATTGACATTGGTGCCTACCCGATTGCGAAATCCTTTACCGTGGGCCTCAGTCTCGGCTTCTAACCCCCAATCGTTCCCATGAAAAAGACATACATATTGCTTTTAACGGCCTTACTGGGGCTAAGCACGTCGGGCTGTAACGAGATGCTCAACCCCCAGCCGGTGGGTACACAAACCGTTGACAACACCTTCACGGACTTTGCAGGTACGATCTCGGCTGTCAATGGCATATACAACATTCTAAGCGGAGGCAACCTGTACCGGGGCGACAACAACCTGCTGTACATCGACTACGCCAGCGATGACGTGATGGCCGGCGACAGTAAGGTGTCATCGTCGGCTTACAGTCTGGTCGATTATTTTGAATTACCGGCCGACAACGCTCAGACCTTCGGGCTATGGGATGGGCTGTACCGGATTATTTACCGGTCGAATGTGGTGATTGGCCGGGTGCCCGCCCTGAATTTTCCGGTTGCTCAGAGCCGCAACTCGGCTGGCCTGCTCTTTAAAGATCAGTTCATTGGCGAAGCTAAATTCCTGCGGGCCTTTGCGTATTTCAACCTGGTACGCCTGTTCGGCGATGTGCCCCTGCGCACCGACGAGATCAAAAGTGCCTCGGAGGTGAATATTCCGCGCGCCCCTTCGGCACAGGTCTATGCTCAGATCATTGACGACCTAAAAGATGCGGCCACCAAGCTGCCCCCTACGGTGTCGGGGAGTGGCGTAGGCAACGAGCGCGGTCGGCCTACGCGGTGGGCAGCTCTGACCATGCTCGCCGACGTGTACCTGACACAGCGAAACTGGGCCGAAGCCCGGAATACTGCCGCTCAGGTGCTCACCCAAAGCGGCTTGAATCTAAACGCTCGCTATGCCGACAGTTTTGCCGCCCGGGGTGGTTCGGAAAACTCGGGTGAATCACTGTTCGAGGTGCAGTTTAGCAATAACGGACAGGCGGCTGGTACGGCTGGGTTGGGTAATAACTACAGCTTTATCATGGGGGCCGTTAACGAGGTGAACGGCGGAGTGGTGAGCCTGGCAGCCTACCGGCCCACCGACAATGCGAGTGCCGATAACGAAGCGGGGTTCCGGGGCGGACTCATTCAGGAATATGAAGAGGGCGATTTGCGCCGGGACGTTACGTTTGTGCGGGGGCTCGGAAGCGGAGGGTTTCAGCGGTGGCTAACCATTAAGCACCACTTGCCCAACACGGGGGCTGTAGGTCAGGTAAACTTCCCCATCTACCGGCTGGCCGAAACCTTGCTCATCTACGCCGAAGCGGCCAACGAATCGGGCGTGCTGGATGCACAGGGGCTGGAGTATCTGAACCGGTTGCGCCGACGGGCCTTTGGCTTACCATTGACCACCCCATCCACCGCGCGGGACATTGCTTCGGGCCTCACGCAAGCGCAGTACCGGGACATCATCCGGTCGGAGCGCCGGAAGGAGCTGGCGATGGAAAACAAACGCTGGTTTGATCTGGTACGCTACGGGTTCGATTACGCCAATACCGTGCTCAAGGTGAACCAGAAACGCGAGGGTTTCAGCCGCGAACGGATGCTGTTCCCGATTGCCCGGATCGAGACAATCAATAACCCACTCCTGACTCAAAACCCTGGTTACTAATCGATATGAAAGCGACATTTCTGTATTTGGCATTCATCAGTAGTGCTTTGCTGGGGACACTGGCAGGCTGTATGCCGGAAGAACCGACCAGCCAGCCTTTGGGAGAAGAGAAAGACAAAGCGAAGATTATCTTCGTCAACGCGACCCCCAATTCAGCGACGCAGCCCGCAGCGGCTCAGCGCGAAATCGCGATCTGGCCATTCTACAACGGGGTACAGTTCAACAACTTCCCTATCAAATTTCCGTGGAGTAACGGGTACAAAGCGTTTACGCCCGGCTCCATGACCATGCGGTTCGATACGGCCCGTTCGCAGGCCAACGACCCCTCGGGGCCTGCTGCTAAAGTAGGCGAACTGACCTTTCCAACCCAGGCCGATACCTATTACTCGGTGTATTCAATCGGAACGGCGCAGCGCTCTGAGTTTGTCGTGCTGACCGATAATCTGGCGCTTCCGGCACCTAGTAAGGCGAAAGTTCGTGTGATGAACTACTCCCCGGATGCCCCCCCGCTCGATCTGGTTATTACGGCTGGCTCACCATCGGGGCCGGTGGTTTTGGCGACCAATCTGGCGTACAAAGGCGTGAAAGATTTTTTCGAGATTGATCCGGGCATCTACACGGTTGAGTTCCGACTGGCAGGTACCAACACCGTTGTTCGTAGTAAGAGCAACGTCATCATCGACCGGAATAGCTGCTATAGTATCTGGGCGCGCGGTTTCCGCACCCTGCCATCACCGGGCAATACCTTTAGCGGATACGCTTTTGATATCAGTTACCACGCCAATCGCTGGAGCAATCCGCTGTAGAACTTCAATTTTTAGGGTAAGATTTCGACAGAAGGCAGCCACTTGGTTGCCTTCTGTATGACAGCCCATTGGGCAGAGCCTTCTGTCTGGATACCGGATGACATGCTCCCTCAGATTCACCCTCCGTAATGCCTCTTCATTAGACTCCTTACTACTTCTTTAAAACCGGTTATGTCTCACAACCGACGTTCTTTTTTACGGCAGTCGACCCTGGCCGCAGCCGGGCTTCTGATCGCCGACCCGCTGGTGGCGGCTCGCCTGAACAGCTCACCCGCACCCGCCAATGGCCCCGATGGTTTCCGGTTTCGGCAGATTCATTTAGACTACCACACCAGCGAGCTCATTCAGGACATTGCTACGCAGTTCGATCCCGACGAATTTGTCCAGACCCTGAAAAAGGCGTCGGTCAATTCGGTAACCTGTTTTGGCCGGTGTCATCACGGTATGATTTACCACGACACAAAAAAGTTTGCCGAACGGCGGCACCCGTACCTGAAACGGAATCTGTTAAAAGAACAGATCGAAGCCTGTCATAAGCAGAACATCCGGGTGCCTGTGTACGTCACGGTGCAATGGGATCATTTCACGGCCCAGCAGCATCCCGAATGGCTCATGCGCGACGAAGAAGGCAAACCCTTTTCGTTTCAGAAAAGTACCTTCGATGCCGGTTTCTACGATCATCTTGACATAGCCACGCCCTACCGCGACTTTCTCAAAAGTTACCTGGCCGATCTGTTTGAACAGGTGCCGGTAGATGGTCTGTTTCTGGATATTCATCATGTATATCCCAACGCTCACCCCGTGGTGCTGGAAGGGATGAAAAAGGCGGGGATAGATGCTGCAAAGGCCGCCAACCGTCACGCGTATTATGGCCGTATCATGCAGGAGTACAAAGCCGATATTGCCCAGTTTGTCCGGCAGCTCGACCCGAAGGCAGGCCTGTTTTTCAACGGTGGGCATGTCGGGCCGGGGATTCGGTCGTCGGTGAATACCTACAGCCATCTTGAACTGGAGTCGCTGCCCTCAGGGGGCTGGGGCTACCTGCATTTTCCGCTTACCGCCCGCTACGCCCGAAATCTGGACAAAGCCGTGATGGGCATGACCGGCAAGTTTCATACCTCCTGGGGTGATTTCCACTCGCTGAAAAACCCGGCGGCTCTTGAACTGGAATGTTTTACAATGCTGGCCCTGAATGCCAAATGCTCCGTAGGCGATCAGCTGCATCCACGCGGGCGGCTCGACGCGGCCACCTACGATCTTATTGGTGGAGTGTACGCGCAGGTAGACCAGAAAGAACCCTGGTGCGAAGGCGCCGTAGCCCGAACCGATATTGGGGTGTTTAGTACCGAGGAGTTTACCACCGGGGCGGAAGCCCGTACGCCCGACATGATGCTGGGAGCCGTGCGGATGTTACAGGAGGGCAGACATCAGTTCGATATTATCGACAGTCAGTCGGAGCTATCGGGTTACCGGGTGTTGATTTTGCCGGATGCCATACCCGTAAGTGACTCGCTGCGCAACAAACTGAGTGCTTTTGTCGCCAAAGGAGGGGCTTTGCTCGTAAGCTATCAGTCTGGGCTGAACCCGGATAAAACCGGCGAGCGCCGGACCTTCAACCTACCCGAATTGGGTCTGGCGTGCGTAGGTGACGCGGCCTATAGCCCTGATTTTCTGGCACTCAACGGGCAGGAAATTGGTCGGGGCTTACCGGCAACAGAGCTGGTCATGTACCTGCGGGGGCTTGAGGTAAAACCAACGGGTGCTACCGTGCTGGCGCAGACCAATGTGCCCTACTTTAACCGGACGTGGGAGCATTTCAACTCGCACAAGCACACGCCTTCGGCCGGGCGGGTGGGGTATCCGGCCGTTACGCAGCAGGGCCGGGTCATCTACTTCGCCCACCCAGTTTTTACCCAATACGCCCGCAATGCGCCCCGCTGGTGCCGACAACTGGTCCTGAACGCCCTCGACCGGTTGCTCCCCGATCCGTTATTGCAAACGCCCGGTGCTCCCTCCACGCTGGTAGCCACCCTAAACGAGCAGCCCAGGCAGCAACGGCAGGTAGTGCATCTGCTCAATTACGTACCCGAACGGCGGGGCAGTGAGTTCGACACGGTTGAAGACGTTCCCCTCTTAACCAACACCCGTTTATCCGTGCGATTAGCGACAAAACCCCGGCAGGTTTTGTTGGTACCGGAAGGTGTACCGTTGAAGTTTACGTACACGAGCGGTCGTGTCGAAACGACAATTCCAGCTATTCGCGGGCATCAGATGGTAGCGTTGGTTGGCTACTAATTGAACTTGCTCTTTATCACTGCAAGCGGCTGAATCAAAACTCGATAACCAGCCGCTTGTAAGTAGTCAGACAGAATTAAATGTAAAATGAATAGTGTAAAATGGATAATAAGATGGCTGATTATCAGCAGGTAATACAATTGTTCATTATACATTATTCATTCACTTACATAGACAAAAGCATGCAGCTCCCACTGACCGGAGGTACTCAAATGAGTCTCTGGTCAGTGAGAGCTGGAAAGCCTGATCGTTTCAGCAGGGCGGTTAAGTTGTATGACCTGGCTACTACGGTTTAGTTTTCGCTGGAACCAACAGAACCGCATCGGCCACCAGCGGGCCACCACCGCCCGCTACCTGTATCTCCAATGCTGTTGTACCCGGCTCCAGTTCAAATACGCCCAGGGCAACCCAGTCATTCTGACTCTCGGCAAGATTCACGCTACCCGTTTGCTGCCCCCGATTGTGCGTGAGCTTATATTGAGCAACCGGCGCTTTCGCTGTGGCCGGGTAGTAGATGAACAAACGGTATCTGCCTTTGCGGGGTACCTCGGTACGGAACTGAATAGCGGCTGCTGAGGTACCGTCGCTCACCAGGGCGGAGGCTGCATACGCTCCCCCCAATTGCCCGATGGTACCGCGTTGCACAGACCAGGTACCGGCCAGAGGCTTTACCTGGTCCGGCGTCACATCATTGTCTATCAACAGGTCGGTTGGCGACCCGTCGGCCAGCGGATTGTTGCGGAGTATTTCCTGAATCTGCCCCGCTTCAACGGCCTGAACGGCCTTACGCTGTTGAATGGCTAGCGTGGCTGCCACGGCCGCCGATTGCCCCAGCACCATAAATACAGGCTCCATCCGGATAGAACCATACGCAATATGACTGGCCGACAGGCATACCGGCACCAGCAAATTGGTACACTCTGAGGGTTTCGGGGTGATAGACCGGTACGCGATGGGGTACGGACCAAAGCCGCCAACCTGTACATCTCCTTCGTTCTTCACCATTTTTTGACCGTCCTTCTCGACGACGATTCGCTGGCAGTTGTGCGAATCCATGGTGTAGGCCGCTCTGGCAATGCCGTCGCTGACGAGCTCCCGGCCCTCACAATTATGCTGGGTCATTACGTAGGCGCCCAGCATTCGCCGGGCCTCCCGGATATACAACTGGGGTGACCAGTGTCCAGACTCTTCGTATTCATCTTTGGGATACCCCCATTCGGCCATGTAGGTTCTGATGTCTACGGGTACACGAGGATCATTGCCCAGAAAGTAAAGTAATTGCTGATTGTATTTTTTGTGGTCGTCGATGATGCGGGCGCGAGTGGCATAATCCGCTTCCAGATACAGGTGGTTCATGCCGACTAAATCGGTGGAGAAGGGCCCATAATTATTTATGTCTGTTTTCTGATTAGGGATCATATCCCATTTCAAGAAGTTATAATTAAGCTTTTTGTGGGGCTGTTTGGCCAGCACACGCGCCAACAGTTCAAATCGGGTAGAATCGTAGTCGGCCGGGCGGGTAATGGGAATGCGATTGGCGGGATTGTTGGTCAGGCAAATCCGAAAATTATACGCCTGTACCTTACTGTCACCAGTACCCTTCGGAGACAGAGGATCGGGGCTAATCCCCCAAAGTAAACCACTCGCCGGATTGCCGGGTATCCGGTAGGGGTCGATACCATCCGGAAACTGGTGATGATCTAAGAGTTGTACGCCATTATAGGTCTCCTTGTAGAGCTCATTACTTTCCCGGCCAACGGTATAGCTTACGCCCGCTCCGGCCATCAAATCGCCCTCGTAGGAGCAGTCGATAAACACTTTCGCTTTGACAATCTGGTGAGAAGTGGCACCGGGCCGGTTGGCATTCTCCAGAGTTACCTGCTCAATCTGCGTACCGTTTTTTCTCACGGCCACAATTCGCGACGCATAGGATACGGAAATCTGAGCCTCACGCAGGTACTCATTAAAAATCTTCTTCGCTACATGTGGCTCAAATACCCATTGCTCAAACTTGCCGTAATGCTTACCCAGTCGACGGTAGAAGTCACGGGCAAGGCCGGTAATGACGTATTTATTACCAATATCTGTGTAACCCAGGCCACCCGAGCTGAGCCCGCCCAGGTGCATTCCTGGCTCAATAAGTAGCACCTTATGGCCAAGCTTTTTGGCGGTGTAGGCCGCCATAACCCCGGCCGAGGTAGCGCCGTATACACAAACATCCACTTCAATTGCGGTGCTCTGCGCGCGTAACGAACCGGCCGCGCCAACGCTCATCAGCAGTGTCAGCAAGAGGCCGGCAATCCAATTAGTAGCTTTAATCTGGACCATTATAGTGGTTTACTGCATTGTAAAATGTGCAGCGGATCAGGTGATGATAAGCTGGTTACCCATCACAACGGGTAACCAGCTTACTGACTAATTTTATGGCATACGTAATCAGGCAGAATTAAACTGAAGTATTTGAAATAGACGTTTTTGTCATCCCGACGCAGGAGGGATCTTACAGTCAGTCAATTAGAAAGATCCCTCCTGCGTCGGGATGACAAACTAAAGTTTAACTTAATTCTGCTTGACTACTTACGTAAATGGGCAATGTGAAATGTATAATAAACAACTGTATTACCTACTGATAATCAGCTATTTAATCGTGCATTTCACATTGTCCATTATACATTTAATCTGCTCGGCTACCTAATTGATTGCCCCGAAAAGCGAAGCCGACGAGATTACTTGCCTAATCGGATAACCCGCTCGGTCACCCGCTCTTTACCGCTTTCGGCCGACAGAATATACAGCCCGGCGCTCTGCTGACGAATATCGAGCGTTGTTCGACCCTCGCCATTGGTTAACGCCAGCGGCCATTCGCTATGCACCTGCCCCATCAGGTCGTAGAGTTTCAGCGTAACCGCGTGTGCCCCGGCAAAACCACGTACTACTACATGCAGCACATCGCTGCTTGGATTGGGGGAAATCTGCAAGCGGATGGTTTGCCCCTCCACGGATGGCTGTATGCCGGCCGCAACCCGTGCCCCGCTGGTGCAGAGTTCCGACTTGCTAGTCGCTGTAGCTGTTCGGAGCTTGCCGTCCGGACCAGCCACCGACCAGCTTACCTGACCTGCCGCAGGGAAACTGATCTGGAAAGCGTTCTGAATACGACCGGGCTGGAAGTTCACAACCTGGCCGGTGGCGGTAGCTGGTGTGAGGTAATTGGTCGTGCCGACAGGAATAAATACCGGCATATCCATATCGTTTTTGTAGCCGAAGCGAGCCGACAACTGGCCATTACCGTTGTTGACCACGCATTCGAGAATCGGCTTCACCCCTTTATCCTTCTCGGTCGTAATGACCGTAAAGGTCTGGGTTACCTCAGCGGCTGCTAGATAATTCGGGTTGCCCGCTTGCGAGGCCCGTAGCGTGACAGGCCCGATGCCGGTAATAGAGAGCAGATCACCCCCTAACGTGGCCGGACCGGATACCACCTGATAGCTGACAGACAGACCCGAGGTAGCGGTAGCGGTCAGCGCGAAGGTTAGTAACGGGCTGCTTTGGTAGACAACGTCGGCCAGTTGCGTAAACGTAATGGTTTGGCCTGCTTTGGCCACCGTGAACTGCCGGGTAGTCGGCGTAGCGGGCGGGTAATAGCTGTCGCCGGGCTGGCTGGCCTCCACTACCACCGGCCCGGCTCCCGTGATGGTGAGCTGATTACCTGCTATTGTAGCCGGGCCGGATACCACGGAGAAGCTAACCGGCAGACCTGACGTAGCGGTGGCCGACAGGCTGATAGGTGCATCACCATAAGTCCGGTCTGCGATAGGCGCGAAGGTAATACCCGGCGGAATAACCGTTACGATGACAGAAGCCGAGGCCGAACAACCAACAGCATCATAGGCCGTAACAGAAAACGAACGGGACTCCGTCAGCGCGGCTGTCATCAGCGTAGACCCGGTTTCGCCGGTGTTCCAGGCTAACTGGTACGGAGCCGCACCACCCGACAGGGCCGCCATCAGCGTGGTCGACTGTCCGAAATATACCTGAGCAGGCTGGGCCGTTACAGCGGCACTGAACCCGGCTGGGCAGTTGACGGTTCCGGTCATAGAGAATCGGAATGGGTTCTCCAGCGGGTTGGCGGCATTGCTGGTAAAGGTGGCATTACCGCCAAAGGTCCCCGGTTTGCCGGCATCCATCTGAAGGAACAGGGTCACCGTGCCATTATTGGCTGGTACCGTAACCGCCGAAGAACCAGTCCGGTTGAAGCCGTAGGGTAGCAGCCAGAGCGGGTTAATGGTAATGTCGGTCGGGGTCGTGTTGCGGGCGATTACCTGACGGGTTACCGGATTATTAAGCCCCGTAGTGCCAAAGTCAAGGGTATTGCCGCCATTCAGCCGCACATCGTTACCGCCAATTGACCCATTATTGTCTGCATCCACCCAAAGTTCCAGATCGTAGCTGCCGGGTTCATTACCGAACAGGCGGCTGCTGCCATCGTACACCGGAATCTGCTTGGTCTTTATCAGGGAAGGAACCGTCTTCAGTCCCGCAAACGACCAGTCGTCGGTACTGGCAAAGGCGCTGTTTACGTTTAGCTGAAACTCCACGGTCCGCCGGTAATGCATGGGGTTGTTCGGCAGCGTACCGCTCGGCGTGAACGTGTTCGGCCTGCCACTCACCAGGTCCTCTCCACCCGGATAAAGTTTATCGGTAAACGCCACTTCGACGTAATACCCATTGCCCGACACTTGCACCGGTGCCGAAATGGTTGGTGCGTTGGTGGCATCGTGGACCATAATCTGTTGCCCCGTCACCGAGGCTCCGTCTTCGAGCGTAAAGTAGTACCGGAACCGCAGATTGTTGTAGGCGCGGGCCGGCCAGAGCGATCGGTTGTTGAGTGTTGCCCGAATGCGCACACTGCTCGCCGACTGGCTGACAATACCTGCTTCCACAAACACCTCGTCGTCTTTTGCCACCGGAGCCGGGAAATCCGCCGATACGGTGCCGGAGCCATCTCGGGTGAGGTAGCTTAGCCCAAATACGGCGAAGGCGTTGGTCACCGGAGAGGTCTCGTTACTCTCGAACGCCCACGAGGTCGAGGGTGTCGACAGTACGGTTTCCCGCGTGTAGTTACCATTATAGGTTGCCTGCGGGCCGCTGACAATACCCCCATGCTGTGTGTGCCGGGCTGTGGTGCGGTACAGCGAGTTAGTCCCCGAGGTACGGTGACCGATGCCGGCAAAGTAACCCAGTGCCGTTCGGTGGTGGTTGTTTTGCAGGCCGCTGACGCCCACCAGGCCCGGAATGGTGCCGCTGTCGTAGCCAATCATGTAGCTTCGGCGGTTGACGTTGGTGCCCAGCAGGGCGTCCATATTGCGCCTGGCAACCTCAATAAACTTATTCTGCAAGGCCAGCCGGGCGTCAGCCGGGGCGGGGTTTTCGCTGCTCATAGCGTGGGCATAGGCGAACAGGCTCAGGCAGGCAAACAGATTGGGGGCCGCCGAGCCGCCGGGACGCTGCATCCGGTTGTTGGTGGTGTTGATCAGCCCACCGTTAGCGGCAGCGTTGGCCAGCAGTGTATTCGTTGCCGGACTGACGGCGTCCGCTCCCGTATACTGCTCGATTCGGGTGCGGTAGGTTTCTGTTTGCGAAGCGGCAAGAGGGGCATTCAGTTTATGAAGCAGAATGGCCGATGGCACCCGGTACCAGTGGAAACCAAACGAGTTCCCCTGATCGTTACCTCGCGCCCCGATGTCGGACCGGAAGACGGCGTAGTAGGTTACCGCTTCGTTGAGCCGGTTGGCAGCGGCTGTGCCATCCGTTTCTGCCTGGTGAAGCCACAGAGCGGCCCAACATAAATCGTCGTGGAGGTTGCGGCTAACCTGTCCGGCGTTGGTGGGGTAGTCATCCGGCATTTCGTGGTAATCCGGTACGGGCGCGTCGTAATCGGCACCGGTGCCGGTGGGTTGCGTACCGTTGAAGTTCATCCGGGTAACCGATGGACTGCTGCCGGTAGCCAGAATCCCGTTGGCCCCGCTTATTCCGGCCGGTCGAGACCCTGCCGCCGAAAAGATGGTCGTACTGGCCGGGTACAGGTAGGGGTCATGGCGAACCAGTGTACCCGCTTCATCTTTCATCACGCCGTTCAGGTTAAAGCCGTTGCCGCCATTATACCCGGCCAGCGTCCCTATCGTGCGCGTTGCAAAGTTCTGACCCGTGTAGTTGAGCAGCTTACCCCCGCCATGAGTAAAATGGAAAACGAAGGTATACAGGCGACGGGCCGCCGTGAGCAACTGATCGGCATAGGCCGCGTCGCCGTTATCGCGGAATACTTTTGAGCCCGCAGCCAGCGCGGCCGCCATAGCCGAAACCGTGCTGACAGAGGGGGCATCCTTATCGGCGTAGAAATACCGCCGAACCGGCTTCTCCGGATCGTTGTCCGGAAACTCATGCATCACCTCGGCGGCTGCCCACTTCTGATGGCGGGCCAGGAAATTATTGGGAGCTGTTGTGGCTGCCTTCCGGTCGGTCACCATCAGGTAAATCTTATAGGTGCTCACATCACCCGCATCCCCGAACGTCAGGCTTTTCAGGAAATAATCGTTCAGGTATTTGAGCGTACCCAGCAGGTGGGCCTTCTGCCCCCCGTTGTAGGCCTGCGGAAACTCCACCGCACTCCAGGCGAGCACCGAGGCAACGGCTGCCATGGTATGCGACGATTTCAGATAGTCATCACCGGCATTGTAGAGCCCTCCCACCAGGTTAATAGCCGGAAACAGGTCGCCACCCTGGTTGCTGGCTACGTGGTGGGCATTGCCCCGCCAATCGACCCGGTTGGGCAACGTGGTCCCGTTGGGTAGGGTTACCCCGTTGTCCACCTGACCGGAGCGTTGCGTCTCGAAGTAGTACAGAGCTCGCTGCACCGCCTTTTTGTAATCGTGAACCGGCGTCGGCAGGGTCGGGGGTGCGCCCGGCACCTGACCCGGAGCCGTTGGCTCATCTCCGGCCAGCAACTGTCCTTCGTTATACATCGGGATGTTCATGGCGCAGGATGGGTTGGCCGAAGTACCGGGCAGGTTTGCGTACGAGAAGTCGTTGGCGGTGTTGTTGGTCCCCGAATAAGTCAGCCGCAGAACCGCCTGCCGCATGATATAGGTAGCCGCAAAGCCGATGTTTTTGGAGCGGTACACCCCCCAGGGGGCAATTACTTCGAAGTCGTTGCGCCCGTCGGCCGGAATGGTCGTACCCGGTGTGGGGTTGTACAACGGTCCGTTGAGCATAGCCTGCGCGGCCGCCAGCGGATTTTTCGTGACCCGCCAGGCAAACGGCTCATTGGTAGCCGATGTGTTGAGCGGATTATCGAACAGGTAGTTGTAGGTTGTCAGGCTGGGCTTACGGAAATATACTTCCACATAACACAGCCGGTTGCCGGCCCCGTCGGTCGATACCACCACAATGTCGCTGCCGGTACCGCCATGCGAAGGGGCCTCTTTGGTGATCTGCCCTTCGGTGTTCGGATTCAGCGTGGCCCCGTCGGCATCAGCCGGGCAGGTAGCCGTTATGGCACTGTAGGGGTTGAGGAGGTCGATTTTGCTCACGTTAACGCCCGGCTCCAGCGTAAAATAGTACCGGAACGAGGCCCCGGCAATAATGCGCTGCGGCCAGCGACTGCGGTTGTTGACCCGTATCCGAACGGTATTTGTTGTAGCTGATGGAGCCGCGTCGACCCGGGCTTCGCTATAAAACTCCTCGCGCATCCACTTGGAGTTGTTGGGTACCGGATGTGGAATATCCTCCCCGTCGGGTAGGCTTTCTTTGGCAAAATCGGCCGCGAGCGCGTCACCACCCGATGCCCCCAGGGCTTGCTTCATGCGGGCCATAGCCCCCGTCCAGTACGGCTGGTAAAAGGTGGCTACCTCCGAGCGTTGAGCACGGGTTGAGATGGTCGTGATAGGTGAACCATCGGGGTTAGCATAGCGGTCGGCGGGGGCATCTGCACCCCGGCCCGTTGACGGCCCGCCAATGACGGCACCGTAGAGCATATTCCTGTTTTCGCCGGCTCCGTTGCGGGCATCGGTAACCCCGCTGCACGTGTTGTTAGGTTGACCCGTTGGGTGCCCGAACCGTCCCGGCGTGTAATCGTCGAAGCCATTGAAGCTGCTCAGGGCGTTGGCGTGCAGGCCAATATTGGTGGCAATTACCCCCGGTGGCCGGTATCCGATCACATAACAGCGGTTTTCGGGATTGGCCCCCAGAAAGTATTGCACCTGACTCAGCGCGTAGCCGATGTACCGGTTCTTTTTTACCGGATCGGATATTTGATCACCGTAGGCAAAATGAATGAACATGGCCGGGCTCAGTTGTTCGATAGGCCCCCAGTTTTTATCCCCCGCCAGCAGGGACATGCCGCCCGGTGTACGCTCGGCATTAACCTGATTGTCCAGACTCTGCTCCAGCCACTGCCGGTATTTGGGTTCGCTGGGAACCAGACGAGTCAGCCACAGGGCGGCCGGGATGCGGTAGTCAAATACCTGATGAAAGCCAAACGGCAGACCAGCGCCCCCGTTTCCGCCTGACCCATCCGTACGCGTCGGTTGCCAGTAGGGGCCGTTGGGCCCTAGATCCGTCGCCATCAGATCGCCGAATTGTTTAGCCTCGTTCAGGTAGTTGGTAGCCAGTGCCGTAGTACCGTTCCGTTCGGTTTCGGCCTTGTGCAGCCAGATTGCGGTGTAACAGAGATTATCGGCGAAGTTACGGATGAGTCCGGCAATGGAGCGGGAGCTTTCATAATCGTAATTGCCCGGATCACCATTCGGAGATTGGGGGCTGTGCTGAAAAACCCGGCTGTTGGTCCAGGTCGGATCGCTCAGAAAATCAGCGCCCCCGGCCTGCTTAGCGTTGTCCAGCGTTATGGTCTTGGGCAGGTTATTGGCCGAAAATCCCGGTGCTACGCTGGCGAAGTAACTATCCGCCAGAGCACTGGTTTTCCGTACCACCGTTCCATTCGCTTTTTTGTAGTGGCTGTACCCCCAGTAGGTTTTCGTGAAGGTATGCAGTCGCTGGGCTGCGGCAAAGAGTTTGTCGGCGTAAGCGGCATCGCCGTTTTGTCGGAACAAAACCGACGCAACCGCCAGGGACGAGGCTACATTGGCCACGGTAGATGTCATGGGGACGTCCTTGTCGGCGTAGAAATGCGGCCGTTGCGGATTCCGGTTGACCTGTATTTCCGACGAGGTAGCCACGGTCTGCTCACCCCGGTAGTCGCTGACCATCAGCACGATTTTGTAGGTGGCTGGGTCATCAGGGTTGCCCGCCAGAAAGCAGCGCAGCAGGTAGTCAGTCCCCCATTTGACATTCGCCAGCAGGTAAGGCATCTGGCCGGTACTCAGCAGGGCGTTGCGGTATTCGATACCCGACCAGGCCAGGCCGCTGACGGCAAAGGTGATGGACTGACTCCATTTCGGATGGTCGCCCGCATCGCGGAAGCCGCCCTGCAGGGCCCCGGCCTTATTGGCATCGGTAATCGTTTGTCCGTGCCCGTTGATCAGGCCACCGGCAGGGATAACCAAGTCGTAGCCATCGTAGGTATGTTGGTCACCTATCCAGCGGACGCGATTCTGACCGGGCGCGTAGCCGTAAGCGGGCATGGGGCCGGAGCGTTGGGCGTCATAGAAATAAATGGATTTTTGCAGGAGTTCGGCATAATTGTGTTGCTGGGCCAGCGTCGGCAGCTGGACAACCACCAGCCACAATAGTAACCAGACCGGGCGGGTCGATAGAGGGAAGCGCATAAGATGGGAGTAGAAAGGAGTTTAAAAACTGGATTTTGGATTCCCTCTATACGACAAAGAATTAGCCTCTAACCCTGTGTGGTAATAATACTTTAAGGTTGAGATATAGTAAAAAAAGAAGACCCTGCCTATCTGGGCAGGGTCCATTTGCAGGGTGTTTATATCTGGGGGTAAAATGCCAGGGTTCGTACAGGGCCAGATTGGGTAGCCTGTGTTCGTGTTTTGGCTTTGCGTACCTATTTGGCGCTTAACAGGCCCAGCAGTTCGTTCGCTTTCTGAATCAGTTTGAGGCAGTTTTGCGTGTCCAGGCTTTTTTCGGTCAGCTTTCGGATTTGCCCCTCCAGGGCTTCAATTCGCCGGGCCGATTTGTCATTCTTGGATTCGGCAGAAAGGGAGCTGGTCTCTGCCGGGGTATTGGCTAGGCTCGACTGATTGGCCAGCTTCTGGGCCGCTGTTTTTGAAAGCTTACCCGCCAGCACATCCCGTTTCAGTTCGGGGTCGAGTTGTTCGAGGGTCGATGCAAACTCACCATCGCGCCGGATAGTGCGGCTGCTGACGCCGTACTCCGATGCCAGCACTTCGGCGATGTTTACCGCCGGGGCATCGGCCCGCAGGTTGCTGCCCCGGCGGGTTTTCTGCTGGTTGTAGCGCATACCCCGCAGGTACGAAGCTTGCTCGGCCGTGAGGTTCCGCCGACCCAGCTGATAGTCGATCATGTAGTCTTTGACCTCTGCCAGCGAATCGAAATGAACCAGATTGATGCGGAAGTCGCGCCCGTGTTTCCGTACAATCTGATACCGGTTGTGCCCATCAACCAGGACGAAAGCGGGACTTTCGCTCGTGCCCAAACCGGCTTTCGCCTGGGTGGTTTCCCAAATGGTGAGCGGGTCTTTCACCCCATGTTTCAGAATATTCTGTTCCAGCTGGGCCAGTTCGTCGTCGGTTAGCGGGGGAATCAGGTTGCGCAACTCGTCGAAGACAACCAGCTGGCTTTTGATATTTTCTTCGGCCGAGAGGAGAGAGGGGCGTACGTCCACCGTTTTCTCCTTCATCAGGCTCATAAAATCTTTCTTTGCCATCTTACAGGGTCATGATTTCGGTGGCCAGTTGGTTATACTGTTGCCAGGATGTGGATTTAGGCGAATACGTGTACAGGTCTTCTTTGGCTACCTGCGATTGTTTAATGACCGTCGACACTTCGACAACGGTATCGTAAATATTGAAGTTACGGTACGAGTCCCGAATGTGCGTCATCATGCTTTTGTGCACACTCTGGTTTTTGTACACCATCGTAAACACAATGCCTTTGACGGTCAGATTTGGATTAATGTACGTCCGTACTTCGGCGATTCGGTTAAACAGACTCTCAACGCCATGATACGCCGAGGCTTCGGGCTGAATCGGGACTACGCAATAATTAGACGCTACCAGTGAGCATGTTGTGCAGATACCCAGGCTGGGCGGGCAGTCGATCAGGATATAATCAAAGTGCGAACGGGCTTCTTCCAGTTTCACCGTTAGCCGCCGGTCGGCACCGATCGCGTTGGCCAGTTCCGACTCTTTGTACGCCATGCGAATATCCGACGGGGCCAGAAACAGATTCTCCGTGATCTCAACCAGGGGTAGGGGGGCGGACCCCAGCAGGGAATCAATCACCTGTTCTTCGGGTTCGTGTACGCCGTAGCACTGCGAGAGGTTGCCCTGCGAATCCATGTCGACCATCAACACCCGGTTCCCCAGCAGACTCAGGGCCTTGCCTACGTTTATCGTTGTGGTGGTTTTGCCCACGCCACCCTTGTGGTTCACAATCGAAATAACGGTTGCCTTGTCAAACAGACTATCGGTGTAGCCATACTGCCGGAGCACTTCATCCAGAGCGGAGAGGTGCTTAGCCGGGACATCTTTCTGATTGGTGAGGGCTTTGTGCAGGGTTTTGGCGGGTATGCCGGCTTCTTTCTCGATCTGCGACAGGTTGATAGCTGGTTTAGCCCGTAAGAAGCGAATCAGGTGTTCATGGGTCAGCATATTGGTCAGGATAAAAATTTATCTTTCGTAAAAGTATAAAGAACTTTTTTTATCCAAAACTGGGCAGAAGAAAAGTGTACGTTTTAGCAGCACAAAGCGAGGGAAAGGTAAATGGAGTACTACTTGCTTGTTGATTATCCTGAGCAATAGAGGGTAAGTGGGCACTTAATAATGCGTAATGTATAATGTATGATGAGTAATAGGTTTGTCTGCGGTCTAACGTCTAATGTCCAACATCTAATGTCCGATGCTGAGACTACTCATTTTACATTTAACTCAATTAAACTAGAGATAATTGATAGCGGGTCAAAGACGGTCGATGCTGGTGAGTTGTTCGAGCAGAAGGTCGCGTTTTTGTTTGGTTACGGGCACCTGAGCATCATCGGACATGAGCAGGTAGCCGCCTTCCTGACGCACAATTTTGCGGACAAAAGCGGGGTTGACCAGATGGGAATGATGCACGCGCACAAAACCACTCGGTTCAAGCGCCATACTCACCTCCTTGAGGGTCCGGCAGATGAGCCAGGTAGCCCCGTTTTGCATGTAAAAATGGGTGTAGCTGGCGTCGGCCGCGCACCGAACAATGTCGGCTACCTCAACTATTTCGTGGCCATCGTGTGTAGGCAAGGCGATACGCGTACGCGCAGTGCTGCTCTGTAAATGCTCTTGAAAAAGAGCGTATTGGCTTGGTTGTAAAAGTTTTAGTTTCCGCTGTTGCCACAATATGACAGCCTCGCGAAGTTCGGTTTCCTGAATGGGCTTGAGGAGGTAGTTGAGCGCACTGAACCGAAACGCCCGAATAGCATACTGGTCGTAGGCAGTTGTGAAGATAACGTCGAAGTGAAAGTGCCCAAGCTGTTCGAGTAGATCGAAACCGTTCATTCGGGGCATTTCAATGTCCAGAAAAAGTACATCGAACGTCGTATGCCGAATGTATTCAAGGGCCGCTTCGGGCTGATTGAAACAGGCCAGTATCTGCACGTCCATATTCAGTTTACGAAGTTTCATTTCGAGCAGTTCAGTAGCCCGTTTCTCATCGTCAAGCAAAATAGCTTTCATCAGTTGGGTTGGTCTAAAATGGATGGATTAGGTCGGGGCTGTAACGTGATGCGAACCAGCGTACCGGACTGCCCGTCGGCCAGCAAATCAACCAGTTCAACGTGGAGTTTGCTCTGATAATTACGGTTGAGCAGGTCGATACGCTGTTTGGTGATGCTCATACCGAGTGAGTTGCGCCGGGTTGACGACCGGCTTTTGAGCAGACCCGCTTCGGCCCGACCAATGCCGTTGTCCTCAATTTCAAACAGTATTCGCTCGTCAGCATCGAGCAGTACCCGTACCCAAAGCCGCTTATCAGGTCGATGACTGTGTTGAAGGCCATGCCAGATGGCATTTTCGACGAAGGGCTGTAGCAGTAGGGGAGGAATAACCACATCGTCGGGGTCAATAGCGGGATCTACTTCGAGGGTATACCGAAAATTCTCGTCGAATCGGCTGCTTTCCAGTTCCAGATAGAGATGCAGGCCGGTCAGGTCTTCGGAGAGCCGGACAGTATCTTCGTTGGAATGGTTCAGAATGAGCCGTAACAACCGTGAGAAGCTCGACAGATACCGGGTGGCGTTGGCCTCGTCGCCTTTGAGCACAAAATATTCGATGGTGTTGAGGCTGTTGAACAAAAAGTGCGGGTTCATCTGACTGCGTAACGCGAGCATTTCCACCTCGGCCAATCGCTTTTCGTAAGCGGTGCGCTGCTCAATTTCCTCAACATACGCCTGCTGACTCGCTTGCCGCTCCCGGTCGACCAACCGAATACGATGCGCCAGGGCCAGGGCAAACACAATAATTTCGAGCAGCACGCCCAGCGGTAGCATGAGCAGGTTATCCACAAAGCCCGGTAACGAGGTATCTTTCAAAATCAGTTCGCTCGCCCGGAGCGATGCCAAAATCCCAATGCCCGTAAGAAGTACGTTGCCCAGCACCACATACCGGGTGAGTACTGAGGGCACAGACCGCAGTAACCAGACCAGCACCACTACATGAATGGTGACGAATACGAACCGGCAAGCCCAATAATTGAGCTGATACAGACCACCGTCGTTGGTCAGCATCAGTACGGCTCCTGACACCAAGCTGTAACCAACCGCAAACCGACCCCAATGAACAAGCCGCCGGGCGGTGCCGGGGTGGCTTACCCGCAGGTTGAGCAACTCGACCAGAAACAGGGTATAGGCACCCCAGCCAGCCCACAAAACCAGTTCAAGGGCATAAAACCGGGCAAACGGAAAATTGACCAATACTTGCCCGACGGGGGTGTAGGTGCGGGTTTTCAGCAGCGAGTACACACAACCGGCCAGCACATAGAGGGCATAGTAGCCGTATAAAGCCTGCCGGTACTGCACAAAAATGAGCACCACAAACAGTAGAAAAAACAGCAAACCGCCCTGCACCCATGACCGGTACTGAAGCTCTGGGAGGTTGCGCCCATATTGCTGCATGAGCCGTTGGGCATGAAACAGTTCAGACTCCAGTCGCAACTGTACCGACGGTCGGGGTGTGTCAGCATGGGTAATAACCGGTACAATCCCTGCTCGGTTGGCTACCCGAATAAGCATCAGTACCGATTGGCCGGCCTGCATTCGCACGGGGATAAACTGATCGTCGCTCAGGTACGCCCAACGAGTGCGGGGTACCATAGACCCCGATTGAAGCGAATCGATCAGTTGACCGGGGGGCCGAATCAGGTACAGCGTGACCGTCTGGTTGCTGCCCGTGTAGATATAGGCAGTTCGGGCGGAATCAGAATCGTTTTTGAGCCATTGCCACAGCCAGTAGGCCTTCCGGGCCGAGGTCTGAAGCAGCGGGTCAGGTCTGAAGCGGTGTGCTTCGTGATACACAGATGACCAGTTGGCTTGTGGGTCGGTTATACTCAGCTCCGCGTGATGATGCAGGTAGGTATGCCCACGCACCAGGTCACTCAGCAGTAGTGTGTCTGGTTTGGGCATACGCGGATTGGCCACGGATGGTCTGGGCAGCAGCAAAAGAAAGAGGAGTAGCCAACGCAGCATATACCACAAAGTCGATGCCTATCTGTACAATACTACAAAAATTGGGTGCCTGCTCAACGGCTCATTCAATTGATAATGGGTTCGGGTAAACGGTTAGTCAGTTTGGGTGTACAGCCCGTGCACGTGGGTTAATAGCGTTTCGGTTTACTCAAACAGACAGAGTGTATACTCAAACTGCAATATGGTTAACTGGTAAGGCTACTTACTTTTTGGGGAATTCATATTTGCGCAGCCTCAGTAACGTATAAATCAGCGCACTATGAACCAGATCGGAATTGTCGGATTCATCGTATTGTGTACACTCAGCCTGTCGGTGGTGCGGGCGCAGGTACGGGTCAACAACCCCAAAGAGACCGTTGAACGGGGGGTAGAAGGTCGCGTAAACGGGCGCATTGATGGGGGAATAAATCGAGGGCTGGATAAGCTGGAGGAAGGGGTTGGTAATATCTTCAAAAAGAAAGAGAAAAAGCCGACAACACGCCCAACGTCGGCTGATGATACATACGACTCGTCGGCCGAAACGAACGGGGAAGCACGCACCAATCCCCAACGTCAGGAGAGCGCGTCGGCAGCGGGCAGGGGCAACGGAACCTCGCAAAACCAGCCCGACGAACCCCGTTCCCTGAAAGCTTACAGCAAGTTTGACTTTGTACCGGGCGAAAAGGTGGTGGCTGTCGAGGATTTTGGGCCCGATGCTGTCGGTGATTATCCGGCCCGATGGAATACCAATGCCAGTGGCGAAGTTGTGACAATTGACGGGCTGCCGGGTAAGTGGTTTCAGTTCGCTGATAAAGGCACATTTTACCCAGAATTTGTAAAAAACCTGCCCGACAATGCTACTATAGAATTTGACATGGTTACCACCGATGATTTTAGCAATAGTGGTGCGGGCCTGAAAGTCTTTATTCTTGATACGAAAGATCGTTCCATCAACTTCGATCAACATTTTGGTGCCAGTGCTCAGGCTGGGGTTGATATTCATCCTTCCGAAGGCGGGCAGGGGAGTAGTTCGGTATGGGTAAATGACAAATCGAGGGAGCGCATACTGGCCAACGATACCCCGATAGCCTGGCGGGTTAATGCAGTCAATCGAATAGCATTCTGGAAACAGAAAAGTCGGTTAAGGGTCTATATCAATGAGTCAAAAATCTGGGATATTCCCCGTGCGTTTGACCCCACAACAACCTACTCGCTACTTTTTGCTACCTATATTCTCAATGGTAGGGCTTATTTGAGTAACCTGCGGGTGGCTGTAGGTGCCCCCGATACCCGCTCTAAACTGATTGCCGAGGGGAAATTCAGCACAACCGGTATTCTATTCGACGTGAATTCCGACAAAATCCGGCCGGAGTCGTACGGCGTGCTGAAAGACATTGGTACGGTGCTCAAAGAGAATCCGGGGGTGCGGGTCAAAATTGTGGGTCATACCGACTCCGACGGGGATGATGTAAGCAACCTGGCCCTTTCTAAACGGCGGGCTGCTGCCGTGAAAACGGCCCTCACGGCCGAGTTCGGAATCGAAGCGGCCCGCCTGGATACCGATGGTAAGGGCGAAAGCCAGCCCGTTGGGCCAAACACCACCGCTGAGGGCAAAGCCAACAACCGCCGGGTTGAGTTTTTGAAATTATAACAGCCAATCTGCAATGGGTTATAACTGTCTATGAAGCGGGTATTTTCAACACACATTCTGCCCCTGATCCTGCTGTGTTGGGTGGTTCTGCAGGCCAATGCGCAGGTAACTATTGCCTATTGTAAGCTTGGAGGGGGCTGCCAGTTCTATCAAACAGCCTACTCGTATGCTGAGATAGACGGGATGTTTAACTATTTGGGGACCTTTGAGAAAGACAAAGGCATACTGGTTTTTTTTCGAAATAAGCAGCAGCAGGATATACACTACCCTGATCGCAAACGCGGTCCCCGCGAGCTGAACGAGTATTTTGGCGGAAAGTGCGAACCAGCCATTGCGAAAGGTGGAATGGCCCCGTTTCCCGAAGCCATACAGCCTAAAAATGGCAACTGGTCGGTGATAACTGCCGAGCCGGTTACCAAAAACTGCCCGGCCCAACTGACCGCGCAGCTCAAAAGCGTGTCTGGGTTGAAAAGTGGCCAGAAAGTGTTCAAAAAGCCGTTTTCGCCCGATGACTTATTGCCAGAAAAAACGCCCTGGCTATCAATCGCTCCCAATGGATACAAGGCGTTTTTGATGACGCGAACCGCGCCTACGTTCACCAATACGTACGACTTCGAAGTGGTGTCGCCAGTACGTATTACGGGTTCGTTGCTGACACAGATTCGGATACCGAATCAGGCAACCTGCGAGGTCCGAACCAATTTTAGCTATCAGCATACCCCCTAAAAGCTGTTCAAATCGCCAGAACCGTGAAGCTGTTCGTTGTTATACTGACTATTGTGCTTGTTGCAGGCAGTCGGCTGGTTTCGGGGCAGTCGCTCACCCCCGCCCAGCAGGCCGAGCTGGACAAAGCAACGCGCGAGGCCAAAGCCGAAATGGAACGGGCCTTTAACCCCGAATACATCCTGAAGGCTATTGATGAGCAGATTGAAGAAGCCCGGAAAAATGGAGCCACCCCCGCTCAGATTCGGGCGCTTCAACAGGCCAAAGCGGATGCAATTCAGCAACTTCGGGCCAGGCAGCAGGAGGCCACTAAACCTGCTCTTGTAGAGCCTGAAACATCAGGAAGTGAGCAGGCCTCCGAGTCGGTTGTGGCGGCACTCGACAAGCGGTTGAGCCGACGCGACTCGGGCGATGTTCCCGTGCTGTATGACCCTATTCCCGGCCGTTACTCTGCCGTGCCAACGGCCTTTCGGGTGTACACCCAGTGGAAACTGACGCCCGATGAGTTTGTGGTCTTCATGCAGAAAAAAATGGGCGTAACCCTGCGGGAGACAGGCCGGTACGGACTGGGCAAAACCCAAAGCCGACGGTACGAACAGCTCCATCATGGCCACCCCATCCGACTGGCACATTACAGTATTTCGCTGGATACCAATGGCTATGTCATTCGGGCCAATGGGGATTTGTTTACCCCGAAGCAAGCCGCAACCAGTTCAAAAACACCCGAACAGTTGCTTACTGCCCTTCGGCAGGTTACGCAACTGCCTACATTAACTCTCCGTAATCCGGCCCAACCGGCTTTGCCTTTTGCACAGGCATTGCCCCTGATGTGGGTTCACCCAAACCTTATACCGGGCCGTGAGCCCCCTGTTCTGTGCCGACCCTTTACCGTTGGCACTCAAAACAGCCGCCGACGTTACTACCTGAATGCGCAGACCGGGGCGTTGGTAGCCGGGGAAAACCTCCGGCGAACCTGCCGGTTTATTGATGAGCCAATCCCGTTTAAAGTCACCGTGCAAACGTTCCACCACAACAAGCGGGTGGTTGGGGTCACACGGGGTAAAAACGGCCGTCATCCCGGTATTTTTCTGGTCGATAGTACGGAGTCGCCCGCTGTTATCATCACGCGCCGGGACAGTGAACCGGTGTTTTCGCACGATACTACCTTACAGGAGGCCACGCTGCGCGGCCGGGGCGATTGGGATGCCTTGTTCGGCTTCCGGCAGGCAGCCCGGTATTTCAAAGGACTGGGTCTGAACAGCTACGACAATCAGGGTACACCAATCCTGGCCGAATCGTGTTCGGAAGCCAATGCGTACTGGCAGTCGGACGAAGGGAAGTTCTATTTTGGGATGGTCAAAGGGAAGCCGTTTGCCAATTTGCACACCGTTGGACATGAGTTCACTCATGCCGTTACGGAGCACACGGCTGGGCTTATTTTTCAGGGAGAATCGGGCGCGCTCGACGAATCGCTGGCCGACATATTTGGGGTTTGTATTGAACATCAGGCCATTGGTGGTAACTGGCTTGTGGACGAAGAGATTACAGCCGGAGGATTTCGGGACATGGCCAATCCACCCGCCAAAGGCCATCCCGATACGTATCTGGAGTTTCCGTGGAAACCCACCGATGTTCCGAAAGACGACGGAAACGTGCATTCTAATTCGGGCGTTGGCAACAAATGGTTTTACTTGCTCATCAAAGGCGGCAAAGGCCAAAATGCCTTAAAGCACCCTTTCGATGTATTTCCGACGCTCGCCTACAATACGGTAGCCCGCGTTTTGCTGGCGGCACTACCTCGCCTTAGCCCGCGCTCCGGCTACGAAGATTTATGCCGCGAAACCATCGAGGCCGCTACGCAACTGCACGGTGAATGTAGCCCGACTACCGAGGCCATCAAGCGGGCCTGGTATGCTGTTGGGGTGCTCGAAGACCCTCCTGCTGCCTGCAAACCGGGCTGGACAATGGACATGGTTATTGGCAAGCAGGCTAACCGAATGTTGCTCAACCTGTACTTTAAAGGAGATAGCGCGGTAATGGTGTACCGAGGCCCCGAAGCGTCGACGAAGCTCTTTACGCGTCGGGATAGCCCCATTACAACTGCGGTGGTTAAAGACGAGGATGGAGTTCGGAGTCACAACTTCCCCAAAGATTGGTCGGGTTTTATGGGGCAACAACTCGAAGAAACCATGCCCATGCAAGAGGCCGCCATAAATGAGGCTTTAACCAAAGCCCGCGCCGAACTGAACGACCCCAATACGCCCGCCGACCGACGCGCCGAATTACGGAAAACCATCCCGATGGTTGAAAAACAGTTGAAGGCGGGCCAACAGACGCGGAACGAACTGCAAGGGCAATTGGCTGAAACACAACAGGTGGGGCAACCGCAATCGGAGCTGGCGTTTTGGGGCAGTCGGCAGGCCCGACGCGATTTCGACAAAAAGCACATTAAGGCAACCGATATGTATCAGGGCAAATACCTCAGCCGAAAATATGTATTGGGTGGTGGGGCCGCTGGCATGTATTGGTGGACCACGTCACAAATCCCGTTACGCTTCTCCGATTTGTCGCTTACGTCGCCAATGGCCCCCACTTTACAAATGCGGTCGGGCGTAGACCATTGGCTACGGGGTTTTCCGATTCAGGTTCACGAGATGTTTCAAATCCAGAATATTCGGGAGAGTGCTCCGGCCAACTTCGATGCCCTGTTTTCAGCCGCTCCGGTGTTTCAGTAAGCTGAAAGGGCAGCCGGTTAGCATGGAGTTACTCTTTACCGGCAACCAGCGTACCTCCCCGCTCCAGATGCTCCAGTCGCTTCCGTAGCTCCCGGTTCTCGCGTTCGAGGTCTTCAAGCCGTTGCAACACCTCATCTAATTTAGAAATCCTGGCCAGTACGGTTTCGCCGGTTGCGTCAACCGTCAGCACCTGGTCGGTCAGGCCATTTTGGTACGATGGGTTGGAGAGATGACTAAACTTAAGCGTTCCATTGCCCCGAATATTGATGATGCCTCTGACATCAAGCGGAAACTGCGGAGCGGTGGTCCCGATACCCACTTTCGTGTTCTGGGTCGTGTCGCCCAGAACAATGGCGTTGCTGACCGATACTTTGGCGTTGGCACCGATGGCGGCTGCATTGGTGAGGTTGGCCAGCTGCACATCGGCCTGGTAGCCCAGCAAGGTATTTAGCTGGCCAGACGTGTTCGCGTAGCCCGACCGATACCCCAGAAACAGGTTGCCTGTGGCGTTGGTGAAAAGGCCAGCCTGTGCGCCCAGCATCGTATTCTGCATACCAGTCTGATTATAGGCACCGGCTTTGGAGCCAATCAGTACGTTGGAAGAAGTGGTGCTACTATAACCGGCACTATCACCGATCATCACATTGAACGAGCCTGTATTATTCAAATAACCAGCCAGATAGCCGCTCATGTAATTTCGGGAACCTGTGGTATTAAAGTAACCCGCAGCGTAACCACTGAAAAAGTTATTTTGCCCAATACTGTTATTAAAACCAGCATAATAGCCGCTAAAATAATTGTTGGAGCCCAGAGTGTTATAGAACCCCGCAACGCAACCACTGAAGTAGTTATTGCTGCCGGTTGTATTGTTGAAGCCAGCCTGATAACCAACGAAATGATTAGTGCTCCCCGTGGTATTGTCATACCCTGACCGATACCCAACAAAGAAATTATTGCTACCGCTCGTATTGTTGTAACCAGCCTCATACCCAACAAAATGATTGAAAGAGGCCGTATTGTCGTAACCTGCCATATACCCTAAAAACAGATTACGCTGCCCCGTGCTGTTTGTTCTGCCAGCTCCGCGACCAATCATGACATTGTACAGACCCATTGTCGTGTTCAAACCAGCTTCATAACCAATCACCGTGTTCTCTGAACCTGTTGTCATGAACCGCCCCGCGTCTACGCCAACCAGGACGTTCCACTTTCCGGTAGTGAGCGGATACCCGGCATTATATCCAAAAATGGCATTTCGGTCGCCCGTCAGCGAACCACTACCCCCAGCCCCAGGCCCTACAAGGGTATTGAATAGGCCCGGCGTTGACGAATTAACCGTGTTAGCAACATAATTACTTTGACTATATGCCGTGGTAATTGTCCCGAATGCCAGAAGAATTGTAAACTGTTTAACCATGTTGATTAGGATTTAGATGACTACACAGTACTGGACATGCGTACAATTGAGCAGTGCTGGTACGCCAGCCCGGTCGGTTGGGCCGATAGCGGTCCGGCGGTCCGGCGGTCCGGCCAATTTTAGCCTGGTGGCTTAGCGAATCGGAGCGCCGACCGGCACCGCTTCACTGTACGTTTTGTCCAGTACTGAACGTGACAGTACAACTAATGACGGTTTAAGGTAATTATCAGCGCTTTACGTAAAGATTTTCTTTTAGTAAGCGGGCTGTTGGTTAGGTTAACGTCTGTTGTCAAGGTGTATATCGGGTGGGTGTTGCCAACAAACTGGCCGGGGTGTAGGGAGATAGGCTATGGGGTATTACCTACGCGCCAGTCATTTTCCGTAACGCCCGGTAGAGTAGCCCGCAACGTTCGGTGTGAAGCCCCCTAAAACGGACTCAAACCGCTTTTTGAACTGCTTATACCCCCTTTTGAACGGAAAGACCCCCCACAAGCTTCTTCAGGGCTGCTACCTTGCTTTTCGTATTTCGTCTGATCAAAACCGTTTATCCATGCGCTTACATTACCTAAGGTCACTGTCGCTTCGCCGGGTGCTGGTTTCCTTCGTTACCATTCTATCCGTCAATTCCTGCCTGATGCCCACCGGAAACATGCGGCAAACGGACGAGAAAACCACCGGGCGAAACCCCAACATCGTCATTTTCTACGTCGATGATTTGGGGTATGGTGATGTGGGCTACAACGGGGCCATCGGGGTTAAAACGCCGGTGGTCGACCGGCTGGCTAAAGAAGGCATTGTGTTTACCGACGCCCATACCACCTCGGCAACCTGCACGCCCTCGCGCTACTCCGTGCTAACCGGCCAACACGCGTTCCGCAACAACGCGGCTATTTTGCAGGGCGATGCCCCGCTGCTGATTCAGCCCGGCAGCTATACCCTGCCGGGTATGTTGCAAAAGGCTGGCTACCGAACGGGCGTAGTTGGTAAATGGCATCTGGGTTTGGGTAATGGCTCTATCGACTGGAACAGCGACATAAAGCCCGGCCCGCGCGAAATTGGGTTTGATTACAGTTTTCTGCTGCCCGCCACTGGCGACCGGGTCCCGACGGTGTACGTCGAAAACCACCGGGTGGTCAATGCCGATAAAAATGACCCGATTGTGGTCAATTATGAGGAAAAACTGGATGGGTACGCCAATGGCCTCGACAGCCCCAACCTGCTCCGGCAAGGGGCCGATAAACAGCACAGCAATTCGATTATCAATGGCATCAGCCGCATTGGCTACATGAAAGGCGGCAAAGCAGCCCTGTGGGTTGATGAGGAGTTTCCCGATGTGCTGACCGACAAGGCGAAACGGTTTATTCAGGCCGAAAAGGATAAGCCGTTCTTTCTGTTCTTCTCGTTCCACGACATTCACGTGCCGCGTTTGCCCAACCCGCGTTTCAAGGGCAAAAGCACTATGGGGCCCCGGGGCGACGCCATTGCCCAGATGGACTGGATGACGGGCGAGGTGATCGCTGAATTGAAGAAGCAGGGGCTGGCCGATAACACCCTCGTTATTTTCACGAGCGACAACGGGCCGGTTATCAGCGATGGCTACGACGACCGGGCGATGGAGCTGCTGGGTAACCACAAACCCGGCGGGCCCATGCGCGGAGGTAAATACAGCGCCTACGAGGCCGGAACCCGCGTACCCACCGTGCTGTGGTGGCCCGGAAAAGTGAAGCCCGGTACCAGCAAGGCGCTGGTGAGTCAGGTGGATTTGTACGCTTCGTTTGCGGCTCTGGTTGGGCAACCCCTGGCCGACAATGAGGCTATCGACAGCCAGAATCTGCTCACCACCCTCCTCGACCATACCAAGCCCGGCCGCACCTGGCTGCTGGAGGAATCGTACACCACCTCGCTTCGGAAAGGCGACTGGAAATACATCGAGCCATTCCCCAAAGAGAAGCGCCTGCCTGATTTTATGGCGAACAAAGGCGTTGAGGGAGGTTTTCAGCATACCCCGCAACTGTATGACCTCTCAACGGACATTGGTGAGAAACGTAATGTGAGCACCGAAAATCCGGCCATTGTGGCCAGTATGCAGGCCGAAATCGAAGCGATTCGGAAGAAGACGAAACGTAGCCCTGTTCCATGATCGGCTAAACAAACTTGGTTCTGTCTCGTTTTTTGCTCAAATTATGCCAATGAGGTCCGCCATCTGCTTTTGTTTACTGAGTCTGTTGTTCGTGAGCATTGCTGTCCCGATAAGCGGGCAGAATGTTGGCGCGGGCCGGTCGGATGAGTTTGTTATCGACTATCTGGACGTGCGCAAAGGGCTGCTCAGCAATTTTGTGACCCGGACCATCAGCGACGACAACAACCTCAAATACTTTGCGACCGAGGGGGGCGTATCGCGGTACGATGGCTACGGCTTCAAAAGCTACCGGCCGGGCGGGGAGTATCCGCAGCTGGTCAACGAGAACATCGAAACGCTTTTTAAAGACAAAGACAACAACATCTGGATTGGCACCAAGAGTGGGGGCGTATCGGTACTGGACGTCAAAACCAACCGAATTCGGAATTACAACGATATTCTGAAAACCCGCGATCAGCGTTACCTGCGCGTGATCGCGCTTCAGCAGGACGCTAACGGGAATATTTGGGTGGGCACGTGGAACAAGGGCGTATTTGTGCTCGACGCCAACGCCCGGAAGCTGCTGGCCCACCATTCGTCGACCGAGCCGGTCTATAAAATCATCCGCGACGAGCACCAGAACATCTGGTACATCAGCGGGCGAAAACTGCACAAGTACGACCCCTCCGAAAATCGGTTGTTCGACTTTCCCACCCAATACATCATGTACGATCTGGTGCAGGACAAAGTCCGCAACAAGCTTTGGATGGTGGGCAACACGGGGCCGAAAGTCCACCTGCAAAGCTTTCGGTTCGATGCGCAGCTGGTGCAGGAGGAGCCGATCAATCTGGAAGCGACGTTTATGAAAAGCATCGCCGTTGACCAGAAAGGCCGGGTTTGGCTCGGTAGCTGGGGCGATGGTCTGTTTATCAGCGACTTGGCCGTAAAGGGTTTTCAGAAAATTAACACCAATCCGCAAGGCAGCCTGTTCAACAATGTCAATTATTCCATGATTCTGGATATCGACATTGACCCCAACGGCATTGCCTGGCTGAGTACGGCCCACGGGGGTGTGCTGATTCTGTACCCCAACAAAGGGTTCAATTTCATGGCCGACGCCCGGCCGTCTTTCCCGGTCGACCATAACACCATCGCTATTTTCCAGACGCGCCGGGGCGAATTACTCATTGGTAGCCTGACCGATGGCCTGTACCGCAAGACCGCCGGTGGCCAACTGGAGAAAATTGATCAGATTGCCGATACCCGGATCAATACGATTTACGAAAAGGACAACACCCTGTTTATTGGTACCAATCGGGGCCTTTATGTTGTCAAAGACGGCAATTTTGCCAGTGCCTATCTGGCCTTTACCAATGACAAAATCACGGCGGTTTATTTAGATTCTCAGGGTATTCTCTGGATCGGTTCGCAGCAACGGGGACTGAAAATGACCCGCTTTGCCGACGACCCCAAACTGGCGAACTGCCAGATTTATGCTGAGGAGCAGCAGGGTCGGTTTTTCATCGAAAACAACCGCATCAATCAGATCAAAGAAGACCGTCGGGGGAACATCTGGCTGGCCACGTATTCGGGGCTGAATCTGCTCGACCGGGCCACCGGTGCGTTTATTCCGCATCATCAGCTGCTGTCTGCGCAACTGCCCAGCGTTATTATCAACGCCCTGTATATCAAGGGGTCTACGCTGTATCTGGCTACGCCCCTTGGCTTTGCCGACCTGTCGCTGACGGACAAAACGCTCAAGCTGAATACCCTCTACACGACCAAAAACGGCCTGACCAATGATTTTATCTGCTCCATCGAAGAAGATAAAACCGGGCAGTTCTGGCTCAGTACCACCACCTCGATTACCCGGTTTGACCCGAAAAACAAGCGCTTTGTTAACTACGACCGCGAAGACGGGGTAATGATCAACTCCTTTCACATTGGGTCATCGTTTCAGGGCGCTGACGGTGAGCTGTATTTCGGGGGGGCCAACGGAATCATCCGCTTCCGACCGGCCGATCTCAGTCAGGCGTTTACCGTACCAAAGGTGGTCTGGACCAAGCTGATGGTTAATAATCAGGCGATTGACGTAGGCGAAGAGGTAAACGGCGAGGTGATTCTGGACCGCGCCATTCAGTACACCGACGAAATAGCCCTGAGCTACCGGCAGAATCACCTGTCGCTGAGTTTTGCGGCCAACGACTTTTTCGGGGCCGACAATGTCACCTACGCCTATCAGTTGCGCGGCTTCAAGGATGGGTGGGTGAACATGGGCGGGAAAAATGAAATCAACTTTACCGGTCTGGGCGCGGGCACCTACGAGCTGCTGGTGAAAGCGAGCCGCAACAACCAGGACTGGAGCCCCGAAAAAAAGCTCAAAATTGTGGTTGGGGTGCCGCCCTGGCTCAGCTGGTATGCTTTTGTGTTTTACGTCTGTCTGGCGGTGGGTGTGCTGCTGCTGGTCCGGCACATATCGGTGCGGCAGGCCCGGCTGAAGGCCGACTTGCGCATTGTTCAGATCGAAAAAGAAAAAGAGCACGCCCTGAACGAAGCCAAGATCAACTTCTTTACCAACATTTCGCACGAGTTTCGGACTCCGCTGACCCTGATTATGAGTCCGGTAGCCGAAATTCTGGACGACCTGACGCTTAACGGCAACCTCCGCGAAAAAATGGTATTGGTGGAGTCGAATGCCAAGCGGATGCTCAACCTGATTAATCAGTTGCTCGACTTCCGTAAGTCGGAGCATGGGCTGCTGAAACTGAAGCGGGTGTACAGCGATTTTGTCCCGTTTGCCAAAGAGGTGTTCCTGAGCTTTCAGCCCATTGCCCGGAACAAAAACATCAGCTACACCTTTCAAAGCGATTTGGAAGAAGCCCCGCTGGAGTTTGACCGCGATCAGATGGAGATTGTGCTCTGTAATCTGCTGTCGAACGCCTTCAAGTATACGCCTGATAATGGGACGATTCGGCTCCGAATTTACCCCAAAGACGACTGGCTCGCGATTGATGTAGAGGATAACGGCATTGGTCTTTCGGAAGAAAGCATCCGCAACCTGTTCAACCGGTTTTATCAGGTTCAAAACGCCCAAACGGCCAAAATGGTGGGTAGTGGCCTTGGGCTGGCGTTCTCCAAAAACATCGTTGACCTGCACGAAGGTGAGATTACCGTTCGGAGCGAGCTGGGGAAAGGAACCTGCTTCACGGTGCTGTTGCAGGCCGATCATGCGGGCGCAGCCCCCGCCGATGAGCCGCTGCCCGACGTGGCCGAAGCCGGTACCGACGGCCCGATCTGGCCCGAGAACAACTCGCTGGACATAAGCAAGCAGCAAAAGAAAGACACCGTGCTGGTGGTGGACGATAACGACGACATCCGGGCGTACCTGAACTCGTTATTGAAAGAGGATTTCACCATTCTCGAAGCCGAAAACGGCCTCGAAGCCCTTTCCATTACCAACCGCGAACTGCCCGACCTGATTATCTGCGATGTGATGATGCCGCTGATGGACGGGATTACGTTCTGTCAGGAAATCAAGCAGCAGATTGCTACCTCCCATATTCCGGTAATTCTGCTCACGGCCCGCTCGTCGGTGGTGTACGAAGTGAGCGGACTACAAACCGGTGCCGACGACTACATCACGAAGCCGTTCAACCCGATCATTATCAAAACCAGAATCCACACAATTCTGGAAAACCGGAAAAAGCTACAGGAGCATTACCTGAACAAAGTTCGTTTCGAGCCCGACACCCAGCAGGTCAACGAGGTCGATCTGGATGCCCTGTTCATCGACAAGGCCATTAAGCTCGTGAACGACAACATGCAAAATGAAAATTTCGGGATCGAGGACATGGTGGAGCACCTGTTTATGAGCCAGTCGACCCTATACCGCAAAATCAAGTCGCTGACTGGCCTTTCGTTGACCGGCTTTATCCGGTCGGTGAAGCTCAAAAACGCGGCTCAGATGATTTTGCAGGACAACATGAAGCTGAGTCAGGTGGCGTATGAAGTAGGCTTCAATGACTACAAGCATTTTCGAAAATCCTTTCAGCAGCAGTTTGGCTGTTTACCCTCCGATTACCGGGCTAAAATTCTGGAAGGGGTAAAGGAGTAAAATTTATAGTGTACCAGACAGCTAATTGTAACCCAAAACCGCTCCTAGGAGCGGTTTTTTTATGTTGGGTATCTCTGTTGGGTATCTCTGCGGCAGTAGCTGGATGCCAACTCTCCCGGCCAGAAACGGACCGCCAGGAGCTGCAATGGGGGCGTCGCTTTTGCGCAAAACCGATATGGGCGGTGGTATCAGTATTACAGGACGACTCTAAATTTATCCGGTTTATGCCATCCCTTATTTCCTGGTCGTAAAAGCCACAGATGCTTTGGTGTTTTCCCATAAGACCCGAATAACTCCTCCTCCATTGACAGGTACGACTTCTATAGTCATCAAGTCCACGGGCTCTTTTACTTGTTCTACCTGCATGGGTACTCGTAATACATCATGGGCAGGATTGTACTGAGTTCCCCAGATATTGGCTTCCTTGTTAAACATCAGGGTCCAGCCATTTTTTGAAGGTATGGTAAAAATAGAGTACTCTCCGGCCGGCAATTCTTTATCCGCAAAGAAGATAGGACCACTTAAACGGATCTTAGTAGCCGCATTTGCACCGGTTCGCCAAAAACGGTTCCAGGGAACTACTTCACCAAAAATAACCCGGCCCCGTCGGGAGGGCCTGCTATACGCGATGTGAATACCCGTTGTACCGATAGTTGCCTGAACCGAATCCGGTTTATTTAAGGGCGGCATGACTCCATATTGTTGCGCTCTTATGGCTTCTGACCGGATAAGAGAATCCAAATTTAAATAGGATAGTATCCTTCCCTTCACGTTCAATGATGAACCAATGGCATCTATATAGTTGGGTTTCCCCTTTTTGTCCAGATAAATCGTAAACATACCCATCACCGGGCTGCCAGCGGCCACGGTAGATTTATTAATTCTTTTTAGGGTAAACGGGTATTTGGTTCCATAAACAAAATGAGCGCTACGAAGACTATCCCCTGATTTACCAGGTGCACGAAGCGCCATAAGTGGCGTAAAGAAAACGTATGGATAAATCCCCAGATGAAGCATTCCCTTGCCAGCGTAACCAAATCTGGATACGTTGCCGCCGATTCTTTGTTCAGTAAACGTGGAGTCACTCCTGGTGACGAGTGAATAGGTCTGCAAAAGAACGGAATCCGTTCCGGGAACTGTTTTGTAGGCATACCCTTCTACCGATTTGCATTCTCCGGTAGGAAAAAGGGTTCCTTTGAGCTTATGCACCTCAGAGGTCAGCCTAACCAAAACAGTCATATCGAAATCATCACCGTTTACCTGGTAATGACCTATCAGGGTGGTGTCTTTACCCAGCGTGAAAATCAAATACCCAGTATCTTTATGCTTTTCCTGGGCTCGCAGATCCGGGGTGATAAAAAGAAATAGAATGGCGAGCAATCGGGTTTTGAGTGGCATAGGGGAAGGAGTTAAAAATGGTAGGGAACACATCGTAAACACTACAATTTAGGGCTTGGCTAACTGAGCATTGATGCCTCCTACGTCCACAACCTCCCATTCCTCTGTTATTTTGTTGTTCCTAATTCGAAAGAAGAACATTTGCTTAAAATTAACCTTCTTTTGGACAGCCGGAAGGCCAAACATCTCACTCCTGGCGGTGCCTGTAGCCGTTGTATTCACGGCAATCAGATCCCCCTCCGCAATTACATGGTCGATTGAATAATGAACATCCGGTATGGCCGTAAAAAGCCAGCGGATTGTTGAAAGGTGTGAACTATCCTGACTACTTCGAACATCGATCCCGTTCATTTGATGCCACATATAATCTGATGAAAAGAACTCCCCGAAGCGGTTCAGCTTCTGGGTATTGATGACCTCGTTAAAATACCGGACGACCAGTTTCTTATTCGTGTTTAGCAAAGCCTGGCCTTGTCCGAAAGTAGGTAAATACCAAAAGCTAAGTAGCATGAGGAGGATGGCTCTGATAGGCAGAGCCTGAGCGGTTGTTGCCATGACCTGTTTTCCGGTTAGTTAACGGGGCTGAAACTTAGATTTCATGAATCAACTCCTCCGCCAAAGTTGACGGATTGATGCCGGTCATTGGTAGTAAGAAAACGACATTTTTAGATTGAGCCAGTCGGGACGTGGTAACACCCATCCGCAAAACCCAGCAGGCGCTCAGGTGCCTGCCCATCAACTTCCAGAAAGAAAGCCGGTGTAAGGCCGGTAAACTCTTTGTAATCGCGTACCAGATGAGAGTAGTCATAGTAACCGCACTGAATGGCTACACTAAGCCAGTCTAGGTGCGGTTGCGCATTTTTTAGAATGAAGGCTTTATCAAAGCGGGCGATCCGGGCCAGTTGGGAGGCTGTTATCCCCATGCGCTCTTTGAATTTGCGTTCAAATTGACGGGGACTTAGGCAGGATTGGCTGGCCAGCCAATCCATAGAAATCGGGTTGGTATGATGAAGCAGGAGTTGAGCGGCCCGATCAATCCCGTGGGCCTCTTTTTTGGAGCGACGAATAAGCCTACTGATAAATAACTCGGCTTGCTGGATCAGTTCAGGATAGGATTCGGCATTTTTTAACTGTTCGGTCAGCTCCTTTATTTCTTTTGACAAAACGGTTTCCGCGTCGATAAAGGTGTTGGTCAACCCGTAAGCAGGTATTCCAAATAAGCGAAATAAGGTTCCGGGCTGAAAATGTATGTTGAAAAATAAAAAATCCCGTCCAACATACCGATCAAAAGTTACGGTCTGCTGACCGGAAAGGATGGCAGATGGCCGTTTGACTTTTTGACTGACTCCTGGATAGACTACATACTCCGGATCTCTCAAAAAGAACTCGATGCTTTCGGCCGGTTTGGGGGTGTAGGCTTTCACCGGAATGGCGACATCCCTGGGAAAAACAAAATGAATAATTCCGTAGCATTGAACAATCTCCCGTAAGCCAGGGCTGGGAAAAAGCCGCATGAACTTTTGTCCTGTATTCATTCCTGGGTTCGTCTAAGTCACCTGATGGATTTACCTTGATTGAAAATAAGGATTTTGGCTTACAATAACTTAGGGAACGACCATTTTTATGGGACGGTACTCAATCTTATATCGGCTCCGTCAAACGTAGCTCAGCACCAGCTCAACCGGTCGCCGTGGGAGCGCCCATGCAGTGCGATTGGCATCTGAGGAATTAACAACTCCTTGTCAATAACCTCTCTGATTTTCGGATACTATTTGCCCAAACGACGGCGACGGTCTGGCATGACCCGGTCCCGGCGCAGAACCGCGACTGTGACTTAGCCGCACGGGTGGAACCGATCCTATCCGCAGAATTACTCTATGTTGAACGATTACACCTTCTGATTGCATGGATTAGCCCCCCTGGGCCGATTTTATCTTGTGACATTTGACTAAAATTTATCACTAAGACAGGTCAACAAATTTTTAATCCCTGCACTATGAAGTCAAATTGTACTTTAGTTCAACGAGGGTGGAACCTGGGGAATCGGTCGGTAAGAGCGTTGCTTTTGCTGATCGGTATGGCGTTGGCGGTTACGTCCGCAGCCTTCGCCCAGTCGTCAATCCGCATCACCGGATCGGTGGTATCGGCCGCCGACGGCCAAAGCATTCCCGGTGCATCGGTCACCGTGAAAGGCACTACGTTAGGAACTGTAACCGGGGCCGACGGGAGTTTTTCGATCTCGGTGCCCTCCCGCGAGTCGGTACTGCAGGTCAGTAATATCGGGTTTACGGCGCTCGAAGTGCCCATCGGCAACCAGACCCAGCTAAAGGTAAGCCTACAGGAAGATGTGGCCCTGCTTGGCGAAGTGGTGGTAGTCGGGTACGGCGAACAGAAGAAAATCAACCTCACCGGGGCAGTCGAAACCATTCGCTTCGATGGGGCCGTGAACCTGCCCGTTACCAACACCTCGCAGATGATGTACGGCCGTTTTTCGGGGGTACAACTCACCCAATCGAGCGGCTTGCCGGGAGCCGACGGGTCTTCGATCAACATTCGGGGGATTGGCACCTTCGGTAACAGCAATCCGCTGGTCGTTATCGACAATATTCAGTACAACGGCCTGACCGAATTCAACAACCTGGCTCCCTCCGACATTGAGAGTATTTCGGTGCTCAAAGACGCTTCCGCATCGGCCATTTACGGAGCAAGGGGGGCCAACGGGGTGATTGTGGTCACCACCAAAAAAGGAAAGAAAGGCAAGCTGACCGTCGACTATAACGGCTACACCGGTATACAGCGGGTTACGGTGGTGCCGGAATACCTCGATGCCAATAATTACGCCCTGCTGCGCAACGAACGTGACCGCAACGCCAATGGTGCCAACGCCCCGCTCCGGTACTCGGCCGCTGATCTGGAAGCCATCCGAACCGGCTCTCAGCCCGATCAGTACGCCAACACCAACTGGGCCCGCGAAACCCTGCGCGACGCGCCCATCCAGAATCATTACCTGTCGTTTTCGGGTGGTACCGACAACCTGACGTACCGGGTGTCGCTCGGCTACCTCAATCAGAATGCCATCGTGCGTGGTAAATTCAAGTCGGATCGGTACACGCTGGGCCTGAACCTCACGGCCAAGGCGAATCAATGGCTGACTCTGACCAACGTCACCAACGCCTATTGGTCGAAATTCCGCGGGCCGGCGGGCGGGGCCGATGCCATCACGGGCGAAACGGGTATCATCAACCAGTTTCAGCGTTCGTCGCCCACCATCCCGGCTTACTATGCCAACGGTGCCTTTGGTATTGTCGATGGCGCGTATCAGAAGGTCAACTTCTCGTTCCCGTCGACCAATCCGCTTTTGACCGGTATTCTGGGCGATAACAAGCAGGACAATATCAATATCAGCGAGCGCATTGGGCTTTCGGCCAATATTCTGCGGGGGCTTACCTTCGAAACGAGCGGTAGCCTGGTGATGAACGTACAAAACATCTCCAACTTTAACCCCACGCTCACCACCCGCGACTGGGCCGGTCAGGTGGTGAACCAAAGCCTGCTCAACTCTCTGACCAATACCTTCAACTTCAATTACCGCCTGCTGAACGAGAATATTCTGCGGTACTCGACCAGTTGGAATCAGGCCCACAACCTGCAACTGATGGCGGGTCATTCGGTGATTTACGATAAAGACGACGGGTTTGCCGGTTCCTTGCAGGGTTTCCCGTCCGACAATATTCAGGAGTTCAACGGCGGAGGGGTGACCAATCCGTCGGTGAGCGGGGCCGCGTCGGAAGTAGCCTGGCAGTCGTTTTTTGGCCGGGTCAATTACAACTACATGGAGAAGTACCTGCTGGAGTTGAACCTGCGTCGCGATGGCTCGTCGAAATTCGGCCAATCTAAGCGTTACGGCACGTTCCCGTCGATGTCGGTGGGCTGGAACCTGACGCGCGAACCGTTCATGCAGTCGCTCAATTGGGTATCGAACTTCAAACTCCGGTCGAGCTGGGGTATTAGCGGCAACGACCGGATTGGCAATTACATTTACGAGCAAACCTACAACACGGGCCTCGACTATTTTCTGGGCGACGCGGTAGTGGGTGCCGTAGCCCTGACGAGCCTGGCCAACCCCAATATCACCTGGGAGACAATCCGGCAGCTGAACGTCGGCCTCGATCTCGAACTGTTCCAGAACCGTCTGTATTTCTCGGCCGACTATTTCCGCCGAAACAGTACCGACATTCTGTACACCAACTTTCCGGTGCCAAACTCGCTGGGGGTAACTAATCTGGCCGCGCAAAATGCAGCCGGGATGCTCAACCGGGGTCTCGAACTAACCGCTAATTATTCGAACAACTTTGGTGGGTTGAAACTGAATCTGGGGGCCAACGTCACCCGCATGGCCGATAACGAGGTGACGAGCCTCGGGCCGGGCGGTGAAGAAACCATCAGCGGCAACAGCATTATCCGCATCGGTCAGCCGTTCAACGCCTATTACGGCTACCGGGTGCTGGGTGTTTTCCAGACCAAAGAAGAAGTGGCCGGGGCACCCGTGCAGTTTGGCAGCCCGCTTACGGCTCCGGGCGATCTGCGCTACGCCGACGTGTCGGGTGCCAACGGAACCCCCGACGGAAAAATTGACGCTTTCGACCGGGTGGTTATTGGCAATCCGTTCCCCCGGCTGATCTACAACTTCAACGCCAACATGACCTACCGGGGCTTTGACTTTACCATCCTGTTTCAGGGTCTGGACCGCGTTGACCGGGTGCTGAACGGCAACGGGCAACTCCCGATGGCCGACGACCGCAACAACGCCCTGTCGTACTGGCTTAACCGCTGGACCCCCGAGAACCCATCGACCGAGCTACCCCGGCTGGGCGGTGTCAACAACACGGTATTGTCTTCTTTCTACATTCAGGATGCCTCGTTCCTGCGCCTGAAAAACCTCGAACTGGGCTACACGGTACCCGTGCAACTGAGCAGCAAGGCGGGTATTCGCAAGCTGCGCGTGTATGCGAGCGGACAGAATATTCTGACGTTCACCAAACTCAAAAACTTTGATCCTGAGCGTACTTCCGGCGGTAATTCCGACCGTCTGACGCCCCTGTACAAGATTTACAGCCTTGGCTTAAACCTCAAATTCTAACGCCATGAAAAAGATTTTATTCGTACTGCCTCTGCTGTTGCTGTTCAGTTGCAAAGAGGAATTTCTGGACCGGGGCTCCCTGACGCAGCTGGCCGAGGGTAACTTCTGGCAAACCGAGAAGGACGCCCAACTGGGCCTCAACGGGGTGTATGAAGTGCTGCAAGCCCGCGTTATGTACGGCGGTAATCTGAACGGAACGGCGGGTATTCCGCAGCACGACAGTTTTGCCGATAATACCTTCAACAACTACAAGTTTGAAGGCCCCGGTAATTTTGTGGAGGCCCGCGTCGATCCGGCAACGAGCTTTTTCAACGAATTCTGGACAGCCAACTATCGGGGCATTGCCCGCGCCAATAACGCCATTGCCAACATCGAGCGGATGCCGAAGTCGGCCATCAGCGATGCGAACCGGACGGCTCTGCTGGGACAGGCGCGTTTTCTGCGGGGCTTGTTTTACATGAATCTGGCCATTCATTACGAGGATGTACCCCTGATTTTGGCGGTGCAGTCGTTGCAGGAAGCCTACGTACCCAAAAACGCAAACAAGGAGGTATCGGATCAGATCATTGCCGATCTGAAGTTTGCGGGGGAAGCACTGCCGGCCACCTACCCGGCCAACCAGTTCGGTTACGCCACCAAAGGAGCGGCTCTGTCGTTGCTGGCCCGGTTTCAGTTGTACCAGAAAAATTATCCCGAAGTGGTGGCCTTGACGGCGCAGGTGCTCACGTTGGGCTATAGCCTGAATGCCAGCTACGATCAACTGTTTACCGAGGCCGGCGAAAAGTCGAGAGAGGTGGTGTTCTCTGTGCGCTTCTCGCAGGATCAGTCGGACAATGGCGAGACGTTCTCGGCCACCTTTACCGGGATTCCGAAGGTGAATGTGCAGCCCATGCGTAACCTCGTCAATGAGTATTACGCCACCGATGGCTTGCCCATAACCCGCTCGCCCCTGTACCGGGCGGCCACCCCCAAACTCAACCGCGACCCGCGTTTGGCCGCTTCGATTTACTTCCGGGACGATATCTTCCTGCTTGATCTGAACCGGCCTTTCACCGGGAATACGGCCACGACCTTCGGTCAGAAAAAGTATATCCGCAATGCCCCCTCGCCCAGTGGTATCGGGGTGGGGTCGCCGGGTGGTCAGGATTTTTACGTCATTCGCTATGCCGACGTGCTGCTGATGCGGGCCGAAGCGCTGGTCGAAACGAACCAACTGACCGAAGTCTATCCGCTGGTCAATCAGGTGCGGACGCGGGTGCGCATGCCCAAGGTCGAAGATGTAGAAGGCTCGAACCTTTCGCAGGCGGCTCTCCGCGACATTGTGCGGCACGAACGGCGCGTGGAGCTGGCCATGGAAGGCTTACGTTTCTTCGACGTGAAGCGCTGGGGCGAGGTAGAAGCCGCCTACAAGCGGGCTACCGATGATCGGGTAGCGGCTTACCGGCCCGTGTACCGGGGCCGTATGTCGGAGGTATTCCCGATTCCGCAAACCGAAATCGACGCGAACAAGAATCTGGTGCAGAACCCGGTTTGGAAGTAGTCCCTGTGACACCTCAAAACACTTCCCTTTTTGGTTTGCGTGGGTCGGGTGACAAAGTCATTCACGTTTAGCTGTAGCCCTGTAAGCGTTTCAGTGGTCAACGACCACTGAAAAGGTTTGGGGTTATTTACTCCCTGTCAGTATTCGAAAGCTCCACAATGGAGGTTGCTGACAGTGGAGTTTTTTTGATTACCAAAACGATTTGGCGAACGATCCTGTCGCTCAAATTCGCGAATCTCGAAGGCCATTTCACCGTTTCCTGATGCTAAAAATCCTCTCAACGATACTGGCCGGTTGTCTGTACTTCGGCTGGAACCACGATTTTGCCAACCATTCACAGACTCCCGCAGCCCAGCCGCCAAATATTATCGTTATCCTGACCGACGATCAGGGCTATGCCGATGTGGGCTTTCACGGCAGTAAAGACATTCGCACGCCCAACATCGACCGCATTGCCCGCAACGGCGTGGTATGCTCGGAGGGTTACGTATCCTTTGCCGTATGTGGGCCGAGTCGGGCGGGGCTGCTTACGGGCCGCTACCAGGACCGGTTTGGGTTTTCCCGTAACCCACTCGTTGCCCCCAACGACCCGGCTATGGGCCTGCCTACGTCGGAGCAAACCATAGCCGATTTGCTTAAAAAAGCCAACTACACCACGGCCGTTGTAGGTAAGTGGCACCTCGGTGCGCACCCCTCATTACACCCCAATAAGCGCGGTTTCGATCAGTTTTTTGGCTTTCTGGGCGGTGGGCACCAGTACTTCCCCAAAAACCTGACGCTGAAAGACCTGTCAGAGATGAAATCCGAGTACGACTCGTACCGTACCCGGCTGATGCACAACACGAAACGGGTAGAAGAAACCGAATACCTGACCGATGCCCTCTCGCGGGAGGCCGTGCGGTTTATCCGGGAGCAGCAGAACAAGCCTTTCTTTCTGTATCTGGCCTATAATGCGCCCCACGCACCCTTGCAGGCTTCCGAAAAGTACCTGAGCCGGTTTTCGGACATTGCCGACCCGCGTCGACGGACTTACGCGGCCATGGTCAGCGCCGTGGACGATGGCGTCGGCAATATTCTGAATCAACTCGAAGAACTGGAGCTGGATAAAAACACCATTGTCTTCTTCCTCTCGGACAACGGTGGCCCCACGCCCGACAATGCCTCGGACAATACACCGCTGCGGGGCAAAAAAGGCGATTTCTTCGACGGTGGGGTCCGGGTACCGTTTGCCGTGCAATGGCCCGGTACGCTTCCGGCGGGTAGTCGGTACACGCAGCCGGTGAGCTCGCTGGACATTTTTGCAACGGCGGCAGCGGTGGCAAACGTTAAGCCCAAAAATCGGCTGGATGGCGTAAACCTGATTCCGTACCTGAGCGGCCGAAACAAAGGCATACCGCACGATTACCTCTTTTGGCGCAACATCGATGGGCAGAAGCTGGCGGTGCGTAGCCCGACCGATAAGCTAATCACGCAGCCGAACATGGAGTTTCTGTTCAGGATCAAAGACGATATAGCGGAGAAGAACAACCTGTCCCAACAGGACTCCCAAACACGGGAAGCCCTTAAAACAAAGGCGAACGACTGGAACCGGCAACTACCGCCCCCTGCCTTTTTGGGCCTGATGCAGGAAAAAGAATACAACCAATTGCACCCCGACCGCTTCAAGGTCGTCGAAGATTTTAAATGATGAGAAATACGTATCTCTCCTGCCTGATTTTTATGGGGTTACTCAACGGCATCGGGCAAAACGCACTGGCTACCGATTACTACGTGCACCCGACGCTGGGCTCCGATACCAACACCGGGACATCCAAATCCAGCCCTATTCAGACCCTGACCAAGGCGAGTTCGCTACCCCTGCAATCCGGCGACCGGCTGCTCCTGGCCGATGGGCAAACGTTTGTGGGCAGCCTGCGTTGCCCCGGCTGGCAGGGAAGCGCCGGGCAACCCATTGTGATTGAGTCGGTAAGCTGGCAAAATACAGCGGGTTTCAAACCGGCTCTGATAGACGCCAAAAACGAAGCCGAAGGTATTTTGCTGCTCGATTGTAGCCATGTGTACGTGCGCAACGTAGCCATTACGGCCAACGGCTACACCACCCGCAATCCCCAGCAGGCCATGCGTGTGGGCGTGCTCGTCACCACCGAGAAGGCCAAAAAAGTGGTCGACATTCGATTGGAAAAGCTGAACATCGCGGACGTTTTTTACGAAAATCCGGGGGTAGTTCGCACCGCCGAGGAGGTGAAATCACCGAACGGAACCCAGAAATACGGCTGGGGCATCCGGCTCATCAATTCGGTCGAGGCCGCGGTGATGGAAAATATCCGCATTGCCGACTGTGTGGTCCAAAACGTGAGTCATACCGGCATTAAACTCACCGGCAAAAACCAGAACATTCAGCGGGTTGACATTACCGGCAACCGGGTGCAGCGGTCGGGCGGACCGGGCATTCAGATGTCGGGCGTCAAATTTGTGTACGTGGGCCGAAACGAGGTGAAATATTCGGGTAGCACCGACGATGGCCGCAAGTGGGGCCGGGGTAGCGGCCTCTGGACCTGGGGAGCCTCGCAGGTGCTGATCGAAAAAAACAGCTTTATGTACGCCAACGGACCCGGCGACTCGGCCGGCGCACATATCGACTACAACTGCGACAATGTGGTGATGCAGTACAATTTCTCGGCCCATAATGCGGGCGGCTTTTGCGAGATTCTGGGCAACAACTACAATTGTGCGTACCGCTACAACATCAGTGTCGACGATGGGCACCGCATCAAAGGCGAAAACGGGGCGTTTCAGGAAGGAAAGATTTTCTGGCTGAGTGGCTATCAGGGCAATCAGCGCGAGCGCAAAGGTCCCATCAATTCGTATTTCTACAACAATACCATTTATACCAGTCCGGGCAAAGTGGGTCGTCTGGCCATCGACAATGGCTCTCAGGGGGTGTTGATTGCCAACAATATCTTCTATGTACCAGCCGGCCTTAAATCGGTACAGGGCGATCAGCTAAAGCCCGATGAAAGTGAGGGCTTGGGTCTGGAGCGGGTACTCTTTACCCATAACCTCTATCTGAAAGCCGATTGCTGGCCTACCGACGCCATTATTCAGGATCGGGGAGCACAGGTTGGCGACCCCAAATTCAGCAAGCCCGGCAGCCTGAACCCGGCCGATTATCTACCCAAAAACCGGCAGGCCGTTCGGGCGAAAGGGATTGCCATTCCCTACCTTGAAAGTGATACGTTTGGTCTGATGCAGGGGTTGAAAATGAACACCGATTTTATGGGCAATCCCGTACCCGACACGCCGGGTCTGGGCGCTATTGAAGTAGGCGAGATGGAGTAGGGGAATGGCTCGGTTGTGTAGTCGGTAGGTGACGCTGTCTGTCGGGAGCCGCAATAATAAAATAGCTGATAATCAGGTAAGGATAAAGGGTGCTACGGTCGCTTTATAGATAGACAGTTGTTACCTATCTACCTTACCTTTTACGTCCAATGGATAAAAACGCGATACAGGATTCCCGTCGGGAATTTCTGGTAAAAGCTGCCACAGCTGCTATGGCAGCCCCCCTTTTACTGAGCGAATCGGCTCGGGCAGCGGGTCTTAATACAAAACTCCGACATGCCTGTATTGGTGTTGGGGGCATGGGCTGGGGCGATCTGAACCAATTTAAAAAGCATCCAAACGTCGAAATCGTAGCCCTTTGCGATGTCGATGAAAAGCACTTGAAGAGGGCTGCCGAGCTTATTCCCGGTGCCCGGACGTATACCGACTGGCGGGAAATGTTGCGGGTAGAAGCCAATGCCATCGATTCGGTCAATGTATCGGTTCCGGACCATAATCATTTTCCGATTGCGTACGGCGCTATTCGGCTGAACAAGCACGTGTACTGTCAGAAGCCGATGTGCCATGACGTGGCCGAAGTGCGGGAGCTTACGCAGGCGGCCATCAAAGCCGGTGTGGTAACGCAGTTAGGGACACAGATTGCCTCTTCCCTGGGCGACCGAACAGCCGTGCAGTGGATCAAGCAGGGGATTATTGGGAAAGTAAAGCATGCCTACCTATGTTCGAACCGGCCGGGAGCCGTGGCCAAGTACCGATTGGTGGGGCCTCGCCCGGCGCAAGGTCAGGAGGCTCCGGCCCATTTAGACTGGGACAAGTGGCTGGGCACAGCCCCGTACCGGCCCTATGCCCCTGACATTTACCACCCGGCCATATGGCGGACCTGGCAAGACTTCGGTACGGGTTGGTCGGGCGATATTGGCTGCCATATTTTCGATGCCGTCTGGAAAGGGTTGGGTATGCAGCCTCCGCTGTCGGTACAGGCAGAGGTGCAAAAATCGTGGGAGGAATCGGCCGAACGTCGGGCCGACACCTGGCCACAAGGCAACCACATTACCTGGGAGTTTCCGGGAAATGCACTCACCGAGTCGGATACGTTACCGGTGGAGTGGTTCGATGGCGAATTTTACCCCCCGCAGGCTATCCGGGATTTATATACGGGTGGCGAATACCCGGCTGAATCGGCCATGCTGATTGGGACTGAGGGCGCTTTGCTGATTCCCCACCAGAAAATGCCCGTGGTTATCCCGACGGGTAACGTTAAGGCATACAGTGCTCCAGAATTAAAAGAGCGGAATCATTACCATCATTTTGTAGATGCCTGTCTGGGTGGCGAAAAAGCAGAGTCCCATTTTGCGCAGTCAGGTCCGATGACCGAGGCCGTTCTGTTAGGTACAGTGGCCATACGGGTTCCGGGTCAGTTGTTAAAGTGGAATTCTGCCCAGATGAAGTTTACCAACAACCCCGCTGCCAATAAATACCTCAGCCGAACGTACCGAAAGGGCTGGAAAGTAAAAGGGGTGTAGACGTTTTTTAGCTATGTTGCCGGGCTTTCTGCGGAGAGCCCGGCTTTTTTATGGCCGTGCCAAAGCGAAAGAAGGTGCCTTTGCTGGTGCAGGCTACAATAAACATGAGTCATCCCGAATTTTAAAGTCCAGGTGTTTTGGGCTCAACGCTTGTTTTGATACCCCGTAGGGGCCGAACATGGGTAGCCAACCCGAGCATAGACCCAAGGCCAGAGCCCCAAAGGGGCGTAACTTGTTTAGGGTTACGCCCCTTCGGGGCTCTGGTGTTCTGAGGAGACGTCTTTTCTACCAATATTGGGCCCCCGACGGGGCATTCGAGTAAGGAATCTCCCCCTAACCTAAAATTCGGGATGACTCATGTTTAGCTTCTTAGTCTACTACCGCACCATCAGCTTACGCGTTTGTTGCCGTACGCCGTTCTGGAGTTGAATCAGATACAGGCCCGCCGGTAAGGTTGGCGTCAGGCTGATTGTTTTACCAGTCGAAGCCTCCTGAACGGTCGAGTAGTGAATTTTACCCGTCAGGTCCAGAATGTTCAGTCGGCTGGGTTGCATGGAGGCCGGGATTTTGATCTGGATGGATTCATTGGTTGCGGCCGGGTTCGGATACACCTCCAGCCCAAGGGCCTCGGTTTCGCCCTCGGTAGCGACCCGCGCACCGGCCGAAACCTTGGCGAGGTTGATCTTATCCATGAACGGAGCATCGGGTTGTGTTCCGGTTCCTACCGTGCGAAGCTCAATGGTGTTCACCCCTTCGTTGAGCGTGATGTTTACCTTGTAAATCGCCGTCAATCCGCCTTCAAAACACCAGTTACCCGAAGCGTTTACGGTCTTTTGGCCCTGACTTACGCCGTTGACCAGCAACCGGAAAGGCCGATTTACCTTACTCATGTAATGAGTAGACAGTTCGTAGGTACCGGCTGCGTCCGTCACGACCTCATTGAACCGTACCCCGTTGGCAAACGCCCTACCCATGTTAACCTGCTTTAGGTTCGACGATTTATCACAATCGACCACGGCAACTGTACCCAGCAACTCGGCGTTTTCGGCCTCGTAATCGCTCACAAACACCGCTTTCACTACATTGGGGTCTTCGTCGGCTGGGTTCCGGCCCACACTGCTCACGGCCAGTCGGTCGAGCCGGGCACTTGAACTGGCATAGGCCACCGTGATGCGGTGCGTACCTGCCGAGAGGAAGTGCGTAAAGCTGCGGTCTTCGCCCCCCTGGCTGTAGTGAAATTTCTTCCAGTACCAGTCGAACAGATCGTTGCCGAGGTTGGCCCAGGGCCGGAACGGCTCGTTGTCTACCTTGATCCAGTAGATGTTGCCGGCACCCCCTTTCGACTGGATTTTGCCCCAGATGTCGTAGTGGTCGCTTTCGGCTACCGTGATTTCAAACACGGCCTGACCAGCGGCTTCTGGTGCCGCGTTGAGCGACGATTGCCCGTCGGCCGACTGAATGTACTGCCCGTTGCTGGCCTTTGGTGCCGATTTTACCGCCCAGTTTCCGCCCAGAGGACTGGCCGCTTCGGCTTCTTTAAAATAGGTCACGTTCGTCTGGACTAATCCCCAGGGTTGCGCGCCGGGCGTGCACGACATGGCGGGCTGCGGGGCCAACCGAACGGCGGCACTGCTCGTGGTAAACACAACCTGATCCAGTTCGAGGCTGGCATTCGGAAATTCAAAGGTCAGGCGGTGTTTGCCTGCTTTCAGATCGTAGAAACGCGGGATTTTGTACCAGAAGAAACCGCTTCCGGTGATGCCGCCGATGGTAGCAAACTCGCCCCCGTCCATCTTGACCCGGATGCTGCTATTGCCGTTGGCCCGGGCCCGTACCCAAAGACGATACGACTCCGACCCGTCCAGATCGAACTCGAAATGCACCTGCTTGGCAATGGCCGAGGCCCCGGCTTTACCCGGATTCCCCTGAATGACCAGTTGATTGGAGGCATCCCCGTCCGACTTCATGTCCCACTGACTACCCGGATAGAGCGCGCATTCGGCTTCGAAAGGCCGCAAGCGGGGGGCTTGTTCCGCCCAAGGCTGGTCCATGCCCAGCAAGTTGCTCGAATTGATGTAGGTATCCTCCGGGATGGAAGGCGTAGACGTATGATTGAGGTAAATAGAACCGATGTTGGTCAGGTTCCCGCTCGCATCAAAGTAGTTGGCCGTAGCCACGTTGGTGCTTGCGAATTGCGGATTCGGCTGGAAATACGCATAGCGTTCTACGTAATCGAGTTGCTCCAGGTAGGGGAGGGCCAGTTCCAGAAAAGCGGCCTGCACCGAGTTGTCTCGGTTGGGATTGGCGTTGAACTCCGTAATCCAGATCGGGAGCTGATACTCGTCGTGCACCCGCTGGAGATACGCCTTGAAGCGGTTGAACACATCCTGCGGGTTCGCAAAGGGCGAGTTTTGCGGAGAGCTGCCCCAGTCGTACCAGTGTACAGCCACAAAGTCGAAACGCACATCTTTGGCTTTGGCAATCCGGTTGAACTCCCGGAGCCAGGTCGATGGGCCGTTTTCGCGCGGAGCAGGAGTACCCAACCGCATACCAGTGCGCATGATGTTCTCGTAGTAGGCCACGGCCACGGCCGGATCGCACAGGTTATTAAACTGCCCCGACTGATCGCTGCAATTATCCGATTCGTTGAAACCCAGCAACTGGGTTGTCTGGTATTTGCCAATAATATCGTTCAGGCTGGCATCGGAGGTGGCACCGGCCCCCCAGGTCATGGGTACGTACTCATTGTTTTCTTTCGAGGTGTTTGTGGCCGACCAAGTATAGAACCAGCCCGCGTCGAGCCCCTGAATATAGCCGCCGGTGCCTTTTTTAGTGACCCAGTTCCAGGGCAGTACCCGGATAAAACTCACCGTTCCCCGCAAAGCCGCAGGCAGTAGGTCAACCGTAAGGTCTTTTTCGGAGGCAATGTAGACCTTGCTTTTGCTGGTTCCGTTTTCTTCCACCGCCAGCGTAACCATATAGCCCCGCTTCAGCCGAAACGACTGCATGGCGTTGTCCATTCCGTTGGGAATGCCTCCGCCTGTGTAAATAGTGCTTTCGGCCAGGCCGGCGCTCCGGCCAGTTCGGTTAGCGCCACTAAAGATTTCCAGTGGCTGATAGTCGGGCGATATAACCCGCGCAATAGCCCCTTTCTGGTAGTATTGATTGATGCGGAGGTTCTGCTTGTACACACCGGCCACGTCGTTCACCCAAAGGGCTCCCAACCGCTGAGCCACCAGCTGATCGGGGGTTGTGGCCTGAAAGCGAACCCACGATTGGGCGTCGAGCAGATTCACCACCGCGTCGGCACCCAGGCCATTGTTCAGGGCAAAGTAAGCGTCGGTCTCCTCGTCGAGCGAAAGCACCCCGTTGGTCAGTTGGTTCTGAAACCGAAGTGTACTCCCCTCGGCGGTGATACCAATTTGGGGACACTCAAACGTGACATCGCCATTAATATCGACCGTACCGTCGGCGATGAACAGGTTATACCCAATAGGCACGCCCGGATCGAGGGTGCCCGGTTTGGGGTGTTTATCGTTCGACAGGTTGGGCTGGTTCAGGCAAATCTGGTAAGGAAGTTTGTTAACCCCGGGCAGGCAATACGGCTTGGCTTTCTGCGCAGGCTTGCCGGTTGTACCGGGGCCTGGCGGTGTTGGTGCCGAGGGGGACTGCGTGGTTTCGCGCCAGTTGTTTTCGTTAAAAAAATCACCGTTGACCTCACCCGTCCAGTACAGGTACTTCCCATTGTCGGGGCAGGGTGGCGGAGCTGTGGTTGCCCCAACCGCCAAGGGAAACGTTAGCGCACCGGCCCAAATAGCGAGCGAACACAGGTATTGCTTCTTCATCGTTCCAGGAAATGATTGAAATTGGTTTTGACATACTATTTATGCCAAAAGTACCGGGGTTATTTCTGGAACAGGGGGGCAAATCGTGCAGCTTACGGGGCTATTGGGGCAAATGGTAGTGGTTACGTTAAACGCCTGACTAAACGGTCACTTCTGGTAGGCAACTTATTCGTTTTTGCCTTTTTGTGCGCCAGATTCCGTTGCTCCTTTGGCACTGCCCCAGACCTCCTCGCGGGCCGGGTCGTGGTTCGGGTTCTTTATCGGCATCTGGGCGCCAACCTGTTTCCGCCAGGCAATCAGGGCGTTGTGCAGCTCCTTGGTTTTGGCCGGGTTGGTGGTGGCCAGATTCCGCTTTTCTCCTATATCCCCTTTCAGATTGAAGAGTTGAAGCGAGTCCTGTTCAAACACCTCAACCAGCTTCCAGTCGCCCATTCGCACTGCGCTGTAGGGTTTGGCCCCTTCCAGGTGGTAGTGGGGGTAATGCCAGAAAATGGCCTTCCGGTTGGGCGTTTTGTTAGCTAGGAGCAGGCCGCTGAGATCAACCCCGTCGAGGTTGGGCTTTACACTTGATTTCACGTTGCCGCCCGTCAGGCTCAGAATAGTCGGGTAAATATCGGGCGAAATGGCCGGTACGTTGCTTTCGCGGCCTGCCTTGATTTTGGCGGGCCAGCTGACGATTAGTGGTACGCGTACGCCCCCCTCAAACACGTCGCCCTTACCCGACCGCAGCGGGAAATTGTCGGTGACGGTTTTGCGGCCATTTTCGTAATTGCCCCGCAAGCCGCCATTGTCGGAGTAAAAAATAACGATGGTGTTCTCGTACAGACCGGTTTCGCGCAGGGTACGCATCATCTTGCCCACGGCTTCGTCCATATGCTCCACCATAGCTGCGTAGGTCGGGTTGATGTGGTGGTTGCCGGCTTTTACCAGGGCTTTGTATTTATCAATTTTCTCCTGTTTAGCTTGTAAGGGCGTGTGCACCTGATAGAGCCAATAGTTCAGGAAAAACGGTTTGCCTTTGTTGGTCCGAATAAACTGAGCCACTTCGTCGGCCAGGCGTTCGGTCAGGTATTCGCCCGGAGGGCCGTCCTGGAGCCGGGGATTTTTATACGGGCTAAAGTACCCTTTCCCACCATTGGCCACGGGCGACCCGGCACTCCAACCCGCCAGATTGAGGTCGAACCCGTGCCGTTCAGGCCAGTTTTTTTCTGCCTCACCCAGATGCCATTTACCGATATGCGCGGTTGTGTAGCCGTTGTCTTTGAGGGCTTCGGCCAGGGTATATTCGCTATCGGGCAGATACATGGTCCAGTCGGGGACCTGTAGTTTGGCGTATGGTTTCTTGTGACCCGCAATCCAGTCGGTGCAGTGGAGCCGGGCCGGGTATTTGCCCGTCATCAGGCTGGCGCGCGTTGGCGAGCAAACCGTACAGGCCGAGTACGCATCCGTGAACCGGACTCCGTCTTTCGCCAGTGCATCCACGTTCGGGGTTTGGTACAAATCACTGCCGTAAGCGCTCAGGTCGGTCCAGCCCAGGTCATCTACAAGAACCAGAATCACGTTGGGTTTGGCGGGAGCGCTGCCGGGTCGGTTGTCTTTGGGTTGATGGAGCGTCAGGAACGCCGACAGCGAAACGGCTATCAGAAGCAGGAGGGTCAGGATTTTAACAAATTTCATGGTTGAACGGGGATTGTTGCTCGGCAAACGCACGGAGCCATAATAATACGAAAAGACGGCCGAGGGGCATACTATAATGGTCGGCTGGGTTTCGACATACGTGCAAAACTTGCAAGCTTGCAGCCTTTTCGCTTCGGAGGCAGCGGGGCGTAGGTTTGCACAGGGTTTTAACCAACGAGCCCGTAAACACACAAACCAGTATGAACACACCCCTTGCTACCCCGGTTTTCAACTTGATTATCCTCGACGAAAGCGGTTCGATGGGCGCCCTTCGGCAAACTACCCTCAACGGCTTCAACGAAATCGTGCAAACGATTCAGACCACCGCCCAGCAGTTTCCCGAACAACCGCAGTTTGTCAGCTTTGTCACGTTCAACGGCTCCGGTATTCGTACGATTCTCGACAAGGAGCCTGCCGACCGGCTTCGGTTACTCACAAGCCATCAGTACCAACCTAACGGAGGCACGCCCTTGTTCGACGCCATGGGGCGCAGCCTGATGCGTCTGGAGCTGCAACTGGAGCAGGAAACCAACCCAACGGTATTGGTAAGTGTACTGACAGATGGCGAAGAAAATGCATCGCGTGAGTTTACAGCGGCATCGGTGCGGGCTATGGTTGAGCGACTGAAACAAAACGGGTGGAGCTTTACATATATGGGGGCCAATCACGCGGTTGAAAATGCCGCAGCTTCCATTGCCATTACTAATTTAGTCCGGTTTGTACATACACCTGAAGGCATCGAACAGGTGTTTCTGAAGGAGCGAAAAGGCAGAATGGCCTACTACGAGAAAAAGCGCCGGGGAATGTCGAGCCGGGATGCTGAAGCCGACTACTTCAATCAGGAATAGGGTCGTTTTTTTGCTGTACAATTGACTGCTTACGGGCACTTTCGCTATCTTTCCCATTTCCAGACCATTTTCATCATACCTTGACTGTTCATCTGTTGCGCGCCCCCGATTATGACCCCGACGACTACTTCGCGGTCTGTAGTCTATTGAAAACCCTCGACTTGCCCGGCTGGCACTTTATCGTTCCCGAAGTAGAGATTGACCCTGAAGAGTTTGACCCGAACTGGGGCGGGGGTCGTCGCCGGCCCGAAGAGGTACGATTTCGGTATCACTCGCCGGTGCACAAAATCATGTATTGTTACGGCCGTCATGCCCCGCTCTCCTGGCGCGAGTTGTTTGCCGTGTGCCAACATTATCGTACAAATCACCGGATTGACCCCTCTCACGAAATTGTGCTGTTGACCAAGCGCCCAAATGCACTCAACTGGTTTAGTGCGTTTGATGGGAACGGGAATATTTTCATTCATACGGCTGATTGGGAGCGGTACGTTTCGGCTGATGCTAAATATCCGATTGCCTATCAGGTTCTGTCTAATACGTTACAGCAAAGTATGGGGTTAGATAAGGATGCCAGCCTGATTCATCAGGAGCCGATTGGCTGCATGAATGATTTTTGTGGTCACAAGCAACAGGTTAGTCTGAAGTTACGAACAGGGGATATCTGCACAGAATGCCTCAACCGCTTACAGCAGGCCGAAGTCCCCGACTTGCTGGTGGAGTCGGCGCTGTCGGGTTTTGAGCAGTTACGGCGTCAGATGCTGTTTCGGCAGGGGTTTCGGCGGTCGGTGGGGCCGCTGGTTGTAAACCGACATGGCAAGTTGTTATTTCCTCAGCAGGGGAATCTGGAGGTCAGTATGCCTGCTTTGTCGCGGACCCTTTACCTGTTTTTTCTACAGCATCGGGAAGGGGTTCGCTTTACGGACCTCGGCGATAACACGCATGAACTGCACCGGTTGTACGGACGCATTAGTGGTTCCGGAAGCCCGGAACAAATGCAGGCATCCGTTCAGCGATTGGTCAATCCGTTGGAGAACAGTTTTAATGAAAACCTTTCCCGCATTCGAAAGTCGTTTAACGACACACTTGGCGCTTCAATAGCAGCCCCTTATCAGATTGTGCGGGAGCCCGACGAGCGGTATCGTGTTCATCTGGAGCGGTTTCCGCTGCAATGGGAGCTCGACTGGTAGCTTTGGTGAAAAACTACGCCCATGACCCATTTTTCGACTAAAAATTGCTTTTTTTCAGCGTATTAGTGCGGTTGGAGAATTTTACGGTTCTTAAAAAAGCGACGCCCGATGCACTGCATCGGGCGTCGCTCGTTTGGGTTCCCCTAAGGTTTAGACAATTCTGAGGCTGTGCGCCGACTTTACTGCCGCAGCACCTTCACCGTTTTCTGACGGGTCGGTGTCGCGACTTGCAGCAGATACGTGCCCGCACCGGTGCCTAACTGCACCCGTTGCCGAAGTGGACCACGTGTGGGCGCAGCCGTCTGACTGCTCAGCAATCGCCCTTGAGCCGAAATCACCCGCAGTTGCAGAGCCTCCCCGGCGGGGTTGCCTACCTCTACGTCCACCCAGTTCTCCCCGGTGGGGTTACCCAGTACCATTACCTCCAGTTCGGTTAGGGCCTCGGTCGCTACCCGGGCCGGTCGGCTACAGAAAGCACCGAAGTCGAACACAAACGGGGCGCCTTCCACTCCGTTCTGCCGCACCCGAATCGTCACTGGCTTGGGGTCCGCCCGCAGCCCGGCCTCAATGGTCCCGTTGCTGTTGGTCGTCCAGCCCGTGATGCCGATGGCGAAGTACTCCACCGTTGCCCCGTTGCCGCCCGTCGAGCCAAAGGTGATAGCCCCGGTCTGACAGTTGTAGCTCAGGACCGTAGCCGCCAGCGGCCCGCTTACGGGTGGGGTCGAGGTGCTGCTACCTGCCGGGCTCACGGTGAGCACGAAACTGGTGCTGTTGCTCAGGCTTCCCCCATCAGTGGCCGTCAGAATCACCGTGCTCACGCCCGATGCGGAGGGCGTGCCTGAGATGGTGCTGCCGTTGAGACTTAACCCAGCGGGCAGGCCCGAAGCTGATAGTACGATGCTGCCCGGCGTCTGGGCGTCGGTGAAGACGCTACCCACGTTGAGGCTGAAGCCCACACCGACTGTCGCCGACTGTGGCCCTACCGCATTAGCCACGGTAGGCGGAGTGTTGGAAGGGGGAGCAGGCGGGTTGCCCGCGCAGAAAGCACCGAAGTCAAAGAGGAAGGGCGTCCCCTCCACGCCGTTCTGGCGGACGCGGATGGTGATGGGCTTAGGGTCGAGCCGCAGGCCCGCTTCGATCAGATGGCTGGGGTTGGTCGTCCAGCCCGTCACGCCGATGGCCAGGTACTCGACGGGTGCCCCGTTGCCGCCGGTGAAGCCGAAGGTGATGGCCCCGGCCGAGCAGTTGTAGCTCACCAGAGTCGCGGCTAAGGCGCTGCCCGAGGGTGGCGGGGTGGTAGTCTGACTGGCGGGGTTGCTGACGGTGAGCTGGAAGCTCGTGCTGCTGGTGAGCCCGCCCGGATCGGTAGCGGTGAGGGTCACCGTGCTCAGGCCGGAGGTGGAGGGCGTACCGGTGAGGGTGCTGCCGATGAGGGCGAGCCCGGCGGGTAGCCCGGCCGCTGAAAGCACTAAGCTGGCGGGCGTCTGGCTATCGGTAAACACGGTGCCCACGTTGAGGCTATACCCCACGCCGACTGTAGCCGACTGAGGCCCCACGGGATTAGCCACGGTGGGTGGGGTGTTTCCTCCGCCCCCGGCGCAGGTGGCCCGGGCGTCCCATCGGAGGGTGACGGTGATCCCGTTCTGGGTGGCGGTGATGGTAAAGGGCTCGACGTTGGGTCTCTGGTTGCGGATGTCCTGGGCGAGTTGGGTATCGACCATCGCCGAGCAGGAAGTGGTAGGGGCGGTGATGCCGACGGCTGCATAGGTGACAGGCGCCCCGTTGCCCCCGCTGATGCGGAACTGAATCTGTCCGGTGTTACAGTTGTAGGCGGGTTCGAGCAGGGTGAGGGGCGTGCCCAGAGTGGCCGGGTCGGCCCCACAGAACACGGTTGGGTTGAGCACGGTCAGGGTGATCTGCGCGTTGGCTGAGCATCCATTGGGTGCTGTTCCGGTAACGGAGTAGCTCGTTGTTCCGATGACGGAGGTGGGTGGCTGAATGGCGGCTGTGGTCGCTCCGGTGTTCCATAGGAAGGTAGTTGCGCCGTTGGCGGTTAGGGTGACGCTTTGTCCCTGCGATACGGTGGCTGCGGGAGCCGCGTTGATGGTCACGAGCGGGGCTGATGTGCTGCCGGTCACAGTAACCGTGGCGACGGCTGAGCAGCCTCCGGCCGCAGTGACAACGACCGAGTAAGTGCCAGCTGTTGAGACAGTAGCCGTGTTGTTGGCTCCCGATTGGTTGAGCCCTGGCCCGCTGAAGGCATAGCTCGCTCCGGCGGGAGCGGCTGTCAGGGTCACGGCTGGGTTGGCGCAGGAAAGTGAACCCGACGCGACCAGGGTCGCGTTGACGGCGTTGGTGGCACTTTCGACCGTAGTGGTGGTCGTGGCGGTGCATCCATTGGCGGCCGTGACCGTCACGGAGTAGAGTCCTCCGGCCGATACGGTGGCGGTGTTACCCGCTCCGGTCTGATTGAGGCCGGGCCCGGCAAATCGGTAGGTGCCCTGCCCGGCGGGCGAGGCCGTGAGTGTGACAGTGGGGTTGGCGCAGGTGACCGAGCCGGAAGCCGCGAGCGAGAGCGTGGGCGGGGTTTTGTCCTCACTTACGGTCGTGGATGCGGTGGCGGTGCAGCCGTTTGGCACACCGGTGGCCGTAACGGAATAAACACCACCCGTGGTTACTGTAGCCGAATTGTTATTGACGAGTGTCGCCCCTGTGCTAAAACGGAAGATCGATGTTTCGGCGGGCGTGGCTGTTAGGGTCACGGTCGGATTGGCGCAATTGACCGTTCCCGAAGCAGACAGCGAAACCGTTGGCGGGGTAAAGTCGGCGGTAACCGTGGTGGATGCCACAGCTGTACAGCCATTTCTGACATCGGTGCATGTAACCGAATAGACGCCGGCCGCAGTGACGTTAAGGCTTGCCGTTGAGGCTCCTGTGCTCCACTGGTAGGTTCCCCCGCCCGAAGCCGTAATGAGAAGGGATGGGCCAGCGCAAATGAGCGGCCTGACGTTCCCAGAGATGGCTACATTGGGTGGCGTTTTATTCTCGGCCACTGTAACGGATGCCATATTGGTACACCCGTTGGCATCGGTCACGGTTACGGAGTACACCCCACCGGCTGTCACTCTGGCGGTGTTGCCAGTAGTACCCCCTACTTGAACGGCTCCAGGGCTAAACTGGTACGTGGCACCCGCCGGTGATGCGGTCAGGGTTATAGTTGGTACAGCGCAACTGACAGTACCACTTGCTGCTAACGAAGCGGTTGGGGCTGAGTTGCTGGCCTGAACCGTAGTGGTTGCAATGGCGGTACAGCCACTGGCGTTGGTAACCAGTACGGTATAGGTGCCTGGCTGATTCACGACCGCGCTTGCATTGCTGCCGCTCTGGCTGAGTCCGGGGCCCGTAAAGGTGTAGGCAGAGCCTCCGCCTGCTGACAAAGTGAGGCTGGTACCTGCGCAAATAACAGTTTGACTGGCTGATAGGGTTGCGGTAGGGGTAGCTGATACCGCCAGGCTGAAGGCGGTTGATGTAAGCGACGTACAAGTTCCGGTCACGACTGCCGAGTAACTACCTGCATCGCTTGCCTGGACATTGGTGAGGGTTAATGTAGCCGTATTCTGATTTGCCAATAAGGTGCTTCCCCGATACCATTGATAGGTATATGGGCCTGATCCGCTGACCAGAACACGCGTCGAGATACTTTCACCAGCGCACAAGGCTGTGTTACTGAGAGGTTGTTCGGTAATGGAGCCGCTTGGGTTAACGGTTAGTGTTCCGGTTGCCGACGTTGATCCGCAGGATGAACTCAGAACTACCGTGTAGTTGAATGTACCTGCCTGTGTGGGAGCCCCGCTGATGGTTACAGTGCTGCCTGCCAGAACTCCATTAACACCGGCTGGCAGACCGGGCACAGTTACACTCTGGCCACTGGTTGCCGCGTAACTGATGGCTGAAATTGGGGCGTTGACGCATACAGTTTGTGCATCAGAACCGGTCGCGGAGGTGCGTGTGAGCGATAACTGGGGTGGGGCCGCTACGGTGGCCGAAGCGCTCAATGGTATGGAGCATCCGGCCACCGAGACACTGAGTAGCTGTAACGTGGCCGAAGTTGTGACGGAAGCCACATTGATAACTTGGTTACTGCCTGTAAGGGTTAGGGTTTGTGTTCCCGTGAGTCCTGTAACCGTGTAACTCAATATGGCACCACTTGTGCCGGTAACCTGGAACTGTGCATTTCCTCCAAAGCAGCCGGGTTCTGTGCTACTGTTAATTGTGGCGGTTGGCGAGGCAACTACCGTAATTGGGGGCGTTGTTGCTGACTGGCCTGACGAGGTGCTTGTAAAGGTGAAGTTGGCTGTACCAGCCGTAACGCCCGTGACAACACCTGCGTTATTGACCGTCGCTACGGCTGTATTACTGCTGACCCAGGTTCCCGCTGCGCTTGCTGTAAGACTGGTGGTGCCTCCTCCGGCACATATTGAGGTGGAACCGTTTATGCCAACCTGAGGGACGTCTAAAACCGTGACCGAATACCCGTATGTATTCACGCCCTTCACCGGACAATTACCGTCTTCTACGGTAACCGTGAAAATGTTTGTTCCCACATCGGCAGCCGTTGGTGTCCAGCAAAACGTACCTACTCGGCCTGAACTGTTCGTTGTAAAGCTGGCTCCCGGAATTCCGTTATTCCACGAAAGGGTAAGCGAAGTTGACTCAATATCAAAGGCGGCAACGTTAAAACACGCGTTCGATCCACTGCCAATAGTGGTACTATAAGCACCTGTAGTGCCACCTGAATTTGCTGTTCCGTTAATACCCGATACAATCGGAATCGTGTTGTTGCAGTCAAGTACGCTAAATTGCATATCCCGAACCACTTCGCCGATTTTAGTTCGGATTCCTCCAATAACCCGGTACTCTTCCACTTTGATACATATCACAGCAACCTGCGTACCGTTGGGGGTGAATGATAGGCTCCCTGTGCTCGGATTGATAGTGACGGGCCCTGTTGTAGTCAACGGTTGGGTGCCCGAAAACCCAGTTGCGTAGTTCACCAGTGTGCCTTGTCCTTGTAAGGCACTCACCAGGCTGAATACCAGCTCGTCTCCGTCCGGATCGACAGCGCCATGGTTATAATTGAAAGGCTGGTTGGAACAGCTTAAGGGTACAGGTACATTGTTGAATTGGGGGGAACTGTTCGTTGATGTTGCCTGATTGTTGAGTAATGTCTCCACGTAAATGTTCTGGGCACCGGGGTTGACCAGTGTATTAACCACTGCATTTCGGCAGCATAATGAGAACGACAGAATGTAATCGGGGGCTGGTGTTCCCAGTGTTACTGTACCCTCATAGATATACTGCTGAGTGCCAAAGGGAAACGCGCTGGAGGCATCTTGGCATCGGCTTAGTTGCCCCGGACAAGTGGGGGTAATATCAACTGCCGCCCCTACCTGTGTCAGCGTAATGTTTTGACTTGTCCCACGACTGGCAGAGCGGATATTGACCGAGACGGTGCTGCCGGGTGTAACACCGTTACAGTCCCGGAAGAATTTAAGCCGTACCCGGTACTGGTTGGCTCCAATACTCTCGTAGGTCAAATCCACCCCCATAGCATGGCTCGCCTGGGCTGTTGAGTGAATACCGATCAGGAAGAAAAGTGATAGGCAAAAAGTAATAAGTAAACGGTTTGGCTTCATAAGCTCATGAAGGTAAAATACCGGGAAAATTAAGGTGTCAGATGTTTGTTCCGCGTAGGCTATTTGGCACAAACGAATCGGTAAGAGTAATAGGTCGTGTTCGATTTTTTAGAAAAATCGAATAACTGGTATCTAAATTTTCACCTTAGTTTGGTGATTAACTAAACCCGTTTACTACCGAAATCGCAAAGTTTGAATTAGTGAAAAACAGTTACCAACGTTGAGGTCCTGAAATCAGTACAGAGCAGTTGAATAAGTAATACGGGTTGAGAATAAAAAAAACCGACCGGACAAGACTCCGGTCGGCGCGGCTGGGTGCGTCAATTTATGGGTTAGAGTAATTCGTAGGGCAGGGCGAAATCCAATCTGAGCACGATTAGAAGCTGTTTGAGTTAATCACTTTGGCCCGCAAGGGCAGCTTTTGGTCGCTGTCTGCGCCACTTTTTTTGGGCCGTAGCAACGGCTACGACGGGCAAAAATTGGCTTGTCAGCAACCAAAATCCGCTACTTACGGCCTCAAATCGCTAGCTCAAACAGCTTCTTAATTTTTGACTGGAATTTTGGCCGTAGATTTTGTAGGCAAATAGGGGAAGTTTCACGGCATGGGCTAACACGCTCGTTACATTGTTTAACACGCATGTTACATGAGCACCCGTCTGTAAATAAAAAATACATTGCAATATTGCGATGAATCGAAAATGTCCTACCTTTGTCGTATGGGAGTTACCAAAACCGAAATATTCACCACCGATCAAAACCGGCTGGCCGATTTGGCCAAGGCCTTTGCGCATCCGGCCCGGGTTGCCATTCTGCAAATCCTGACCACTCGGAAAACCTGCGTATGTGGCGACCTGGTTGAAGAGCTTTCGCTGGCGCAGGCTACCGTTTCGCAGCATTTGAAAGAGCTCAAACGGATCGGGATTATCCAGGGTGAGATAGACCCACCCCGGGTATGTTACTGCATCAATCCCGAAGTCTGGGCCGAAGCCCAAACCGCATTCGGAGACCTGTGGAAGGCATTTTCGCCCGCTACCTGCTGCCCTTGATCGGGGCCTTTTTTTAGACGAGTTTATCGTAATATCACAATATAGCAATTGAATAACATGGAAACTGCCGAACAAATCAAAGACGTTGTGCGCCAGAAATACGGTGCCATTGCCGAGTTATCCGAAGCCGATGGTTGCGGCTGCGGCCCAACTTCCTGCTGTGGTCCGCAAACCACTTCAGCAATCCCCATCGACATGGCTGTGGGGTACGATGCCCTGAATGGGTACGTAGCTGAAGCCGATCTCGGTCTGGGGTGTGGATTGCCTACCCAGTTCGCCCAAATCAAACCGGGCGACGTGGTCGTGGACCTGGGTTCGGGAGCCGGGAATGACTGTTTTGTGGCTCGGGCCGAAACCGGCGAGACTGGCCGGGTGATTGGCCTGGATATGACTCCCGCCATGATCGACCGGGCTCGTAAAAACGCAAAAACCCTGGGCTACACCAATGTGGAGTTTGTGTACGGAGACATTGAAGACATGCCTTTGCCCGATAACCTGGCCGATGTAGTCGTGAGCAACTGCGTCATGAATCTGGTGCCAAACAAGGGGCAGGCTTTTACCGAGACGTTTCGAATCCTGAAGCCGGGTGGCCATTTTAGCATCTCCGACATTGTGTTGCAGGGCGAACTACCCGAAAACCTCCGGCGCGATGCCGAGCTGTACGTGGGGTGTGTATCCGGCGCGATTCAGAAAGAGGCCTATTTGCAGCAAGTGGCAGAGGCTGGTTTCGTAAACATCACGATCCAGAAAGAGCGCGAGATCGGGCTGCCCGATGAGGTGCTACAGAATTACCTCACCGACGCCGAGATTGCCGAGTACCGTCGGCCATTGGACGAGGCTACGCGTCGGGGTATTTTTAGTGTCACGGTATTTGCCCAAAAACCGGCCGAGCGTACCGTTGAGGCAACTTCGCCTAAAGCGGCCTGCTGCGGTCCCGATTGCTGCTAAGTAACAACCTTAGTACTCAGTACTGGCCATTCGGACTTCAGGCACTGGACGTTAGACTTACTACCTTTATAAAGGGAGGTCTAACGTCTAATGTCCAACATCTAATGTCCAGTACTGAGGCCTTAGTACTCAGACGCCGATTAACCTTTTGATTGTTACTGGGTGAAAATCGGCCGAATCTGGGTCATACTCGATAAACCCGACACACATTCCTTTTTTGAATCAGGCTAAATGATGACGATTCAGTATGCAGTAGCCCGCCCGCAGGATCGGGCTGAACTGGTGGCTTTGCTGAAAGAAGCCAACCTCCCAACCGACGATTTACCCGCAAACCTCGACCATTTTATGGTGGCACTGAACGGTGACCAGTTGGTAGGCGTTGCCGGACTGGAGCTTTTTTCAAACGAGGCTTTGCTCCGTTCCGTTGCCGTGAAACCCTCGTATCAGGGGCATCAGATTGCTAACCAGCTGGTCGATAGGCTTTTTGAGAAGGCACAGTCGCTTGGCTTGCAGAATTTATACCTCATTACCACCACGGCCGATGGCTATTTTGCCCGGCGCGGGTTTACCTCCGTAGCGCGTGCGAATGTCCCTGACGCCATTCGACAAACCGATCAGTTTAGCGGCCTATGCCCGGCCTCAGCCATTGTTATGCAGCGGACGCTGCCCGTTTTAACCCATGAATAACCCTACATTATCATTCCTCGACCGCTATCTCACGCTCTGGATTTTTGGCGCTATGTTATTGGGGGTGACCATCGGAAATCTGGTTCCGCAGTCGACGGGTTGGATTAACTCGTTCAATGCCGGTGCAACCGGTGATGTGGGGGTTAACGTACCTCTGGCGCTTGGCCTGATACTGATGATGTACCCGCCCCTGGCTAAAGTGCGCTACGAGGAGCTGCCCAAGGTGTTTGCCAACACCCGTATTCTGGGGTTATCGCTTCTGCAAAACTGGATTGTTGGGCCGCTGCTTATGTTCGGACTGGCAGTGCTGTTCTTGCCCGATAAACCCGAATACATGACCGGCCTGATCCTGATCGGGATTGCCCGCTGCATCGCCATGGTGATTGTCTGGAACGACCTCGCCGGGGGCGATCGGCTCTACGCGGCTGGTCTGGTCGCGTTTAACAGCCTGTTTCAGGTGTTTTTTTACTCGCTTTATGCCTACGTCTTTATCACGGTGTTACCACCCTGGCTGGGTCTTCAGGGCTACGATGTCAATATCACCATGGGGGCGGTGGCGCAGAGTGTGTTTTTGTATCTGGGGGTGCCGTTTCTGCTGGGCTTGCTGTCTCGCTGGGGGCTTACGAAGCTGAAAGGGCGCGAATGGTATGAGACAACCTACCTGCCCACCATTAGCCCGATTACATTGGTGGCCCTGTTGTTTACCATAGTGGTGATGTTTAGCCTGAAAGGTCAACTGATTGTATCGATACCGTTTGATGTGTTGCGCATAGCCTTACCGTTGACCGTCTATTTTGCCATTATGTTCTTCTCCGCCTTTTACCTCTCCAAGCGAGCGGGGGCCGGATACAGCAAATCGACTTCACTTGCATTCACGGCTGCGGGCAACAACTTCGAACTGGGTATTGCGGTAGCCATCGCCGTATTTGGTATTGATTCGGGAGCGGCCTTCGCGGCTGTTATCGGTCCCCTCATCGAGGTGCCCGTATTGATTTTACTAGTCAATTTTGCCCGAAAACAGCAAAAGCGATTCGTTACGTCTGAACCTCAATCCCAATCCGATTTAGTATGAAAATTGCCCTTTTCTCCGACATTCACGCCAATCTGCCCGCGCTGGAGGCTGTTCTGGCCGATATTGATGGCCGGGACGTAGATGCCGTTTACTGCCTGGGCGACTTGGTCGGGTATAACGTATGGCCCAACGAGGTTGTCGCCCTCATTCGGCAACGCGGTATTCCGACTATAGCGGGCAATTACGATTTTGGCATTGGCCGGGCCTCCGACGATTGCGGGTGTGCCTACAAGGAAGAAATTGAAAAAGAGCGGGGGAAGCAGTCTATCGCGTACACAAATAAGCACGTAGGCGATGCGGAACGCCGGTTTTTGCGCACGTTACCGACGCAGATTCGGGTTTCGTTCGAGCTGGATAATGGCGAAACGGCCAAGCCGCCCGTTTCACTTTGGCAGCCACAGTCGCCACTTTCGCTGTTGCTGGTGCATGGTAGTCCCCGGCGCATCAACGAGTACCTGTTCGAAGACCGGGGCGACCGTAGCCTGGCGCGGGTGCTCGAAGCGACCGGGGCCGATATTCTGTGCTTTGGGCATACCCACAAGCCGTTTTACAAAATGGTGAGCACCGAACCGGAAGGAGAAGAAACCTACTGGCGGCACGCTATCAATATCGGCTCAGTGGGCAAGCCCAAAGACGGCGACCCCCGTAGCTGTTACGTGATGCTGACTATTAACGAAACCGCCCGGCCGGGTTCGCGCAACGGGGTAGAGGTCGAGTTCATTCGGGTAGCATACGATGTCGAGAAAGCCGCCCGCGCGATTGAAGCAAGCGAACTCCCCGACGCCTATGCCGATATGTTACGCACGGCCTGACACACTCAGGTACCGAGTCAAGCTTTAGTGGTGTAGAATGGAGAATGGAGAATGAATAATGTATAATGTAGAATGCAGAATGAATAGTGTATAATGAATAGTGAACAGGTTGACAATCAGCAGGGTAATCCATCGTCCATTCTCCATTATGCATTCTCCATTCACTTATCTCCACCGTCTATGCGCATTTCCAGCAGCGCAAAGCTCAGGCTTTTGCCGTGGGTATCCATCGTGAGTGAGGTTGTTACACCACCCATTAACGCCTGCTGGCAAACGAACTGAAGAGCAGGCAGGTTGGGCAACTCATACCGGGTTATCTCGCCCGCAACAATGTCGCCCAGGTGCTGTTTGACGGCTTCGGCCGTAACCTGAGCCTGCAACAACGGGTAGTCCTCGGCTTTGTACGGAATAAGCGAGAGGGTTAGGGTATTGCCCTTGTCGCCTGCCCGGCTGTGAGCAATGTCGTAGAGTTTGATGGTCATGACTGAAAGAGCGTTACGTGTGGGCTTACTTGATTTCGGTCGATGAGGGTTGAGACGATGCCGACGAGTTCATGCACATACTTGCGGGCACCGCCCCCGGCCGCTGGCCCGTTGGTGTACAGGGCTTCGACTTCTTCACCGACCAAAGCCGCCTGTTGTGCCGTCAGGGCTCTTCCGGCCACGCGCAACCGAATTTCGTAGGGGGCCGGGTAATGACCAAAATTGGTTCGATGAACCGAGGTACTGCCGATGTAGTCGATGCGAAGATCGGTGAATCGGTCCTGTAACCGCTCCTGAATAATAGCACCGGCCAATTGTGCCCGCCCGAGGGCGTTAGCCCCGGCATACGAAATTTCGCCTTCGCCGATAAAACCGGCTTCGTAGCCCACGCTCACCTTAAGTTTATCTGGTCGGGGCTGACCTTGCCCGCCCGAGGCTCTTACCTGGTTCGGGCCGGTTTCGGCCAACCGCACCTGCGTAAAATCAGCCACCACATCGGGAGTTAGGTACTGGCTGGGGTCCATCACTTCGTAAAGTAATTGCTCTTTGGCGGTGGCCAGATTCAACAAACCACCCGTTCCGGCTACCTTCCCGAAAACGGCCGTGCCATCCGATGACACCTCGGCAAAGGGATGGCCCAGATGTGCCATGTCGGGTACGTCTTTGCGGCCGGGATCGGCGAAGTACCCCCCCGTCAGATGACCGGCGCATTCGAGTAAATGCCCAATTACGGTACCCTGTCCCAACAGGTCATAATCGTTCGGAGACCAGCCAAACTCGTGTACCAGCGGAGCCAGAAACAGGGAGGGATCGGCCACCCGGCCGGTAATGATTATGTTGGCGTCTGTTGCCAGAGCCGGTAAAATAGCCTCGATACCCAAGTACGCATTCGCCGAAATCAGCGGCCCCGAAGCGGATAAGGGCTGGCCTGTTTCCAGCGCCGAGAGCAGGCTGAACACATCGTCGCCGGTGACAGCCGCTACGCGTACCGGGAGTGATAATCGTTGCGCAATGTCGACAATTTTCTGAGCAGCTGCCAGGGGATTAGCCGCGCCCATGTTGGTAATCAGACGAACCTTTTGGGCTAATAAATAGGGCAACAGACGTTCGATTCGGCGTTCCAGCAGAGGGTCATAGCCCAGCGTGGCATCCTGCCGTTTTCGTTTCTGTGCCAGCGCAATGGTGCGCTCCGCCAGACATTCCAGCACCAGATAGTCCAGCTCGCCTTGCTGGACGAGCATGAGGGCTGGTTCCAGCCGGTCGCCGGAGAAGCCAGCCCCGCACCCAATTCGTACCGAGGTTTTCATAAATGAATGGAGCCGGTTAAGAGGGCTGCCAGCGTCATGACGAGGGTGGTGCCGAAGGCCCATTTAAGGATAAATTTCTGATGATCGCCCAAATCTACCTCGGCCAGACCAACCAGCAGGAAGGTCGAAGCTGTGAGCGGGCTAACCGGAAACCCGACCGTCATCTGGCCCAGCAAGGCGGCCCGCCCGATTTCGAGGGGGTCAATGCCGAATTGCGTGGCCGTCTGGCTCAGAATAGGCACAACCCCGAAGTAGTAGGCATCGGGCGTAAAGAGCAGACTGGCGGGCATACTGGTGATGGCCGTCAGCGTAGGTAACCAGGCCGCGTGTTGCTGGGGAATGAGCGAAACGACAGACGTTGCCATCGCGTCGATCATTTTGCCCCCGGTCAGGATACCCGAAAATACCCCGGCCGCAAAGATCATGCTCGATACCATGAAGATATTGTTGCCGTGGCTACGGAGCACTTTCTGCTGATCGGGCAGACGGGGGTAGTTAATCAGCAAGGCGATAATAGCCGCTGAAACAAACAGGGCCGGGGCCGGCACCCAGCCTTTCATGAGGGTTGTGATGAGGCCAATAGTGAGTAGGGCATTGACCCAGAACAGGCGGGGCCGACGAAATTGCCGCTGTTCGTCGGTCAGACTTTCTTCATGTACGTAGTTTAGGTTGCTAATGCCCAGGCGTTTACGCTCTTGTAGGCCAAACCGGTAGGCGACAAAAAGGACCCACGCCATGCCCGCGACAATAGCCGGTATGTTGGGGTTGAATAGCTGAGTCGCATCCGTTTTAAGTGTCGAAATCGCCCGCGCTGAGGTGCCGGACCAGGGTACCAGATGCAAAGGCCCTACGCTTAGCGCGACAATGCCCGTTAAGATCAGCCGGTTGATGCCTAAGCGCTTGTAAATGGGCAAGAAGGCCGACATAACAATCATAAACGTGGCCGTTCCGTCGCCGTCGAGGTGAACAATCATGGTCAGCACGGCTGTTCCCAGAAGAACCTTCAGCGGGTCGCCTTTCACGAAACGGATAATTGCCGCAATGATCGGGTCGAACAGGCCCGCGTCAAGCATGGTCCCGAAATACAGTACGGCAAACATGAGCAGAATACCCGTTGGGGCCACCTGCTTGATACCCGCCAGAATCATGTCGCCCAGTTCTTTCGGGCTAAATCCGGCCAGTAAACCCATACTCACCGGTACCAGCACCAGCGCCGTAATGACAGACAAACGCTTCGTGATAATCAAAAGGAGAAAAATGGCAATGGTGGCAAAGCCAAGTAATGACAGCATAGGGCTGGTAGGAGAGTAAAATTATCTTCAGGAAATCAGCTTCCAACGCCATAAACGGCGCAAAACGGCCAACCTACTGCTTTCGATAAAAATCAAGGCGTTCCTGTTGTGGTTGCCGCCCGGTGGTTCGCAACCACAGCTTCATTGCGTAAGCGCTCTGCCGGGTCATGACAGGTTATGTGTTCGTAGCCATTCCATACTACCTCACCAAACCAGCAGCACCGGCTTATTTTTTAATTGAAATACTTTGCGAAACCGAACGGTTGCTAATAAATTTGCAACCGTTCGGTTTCGCATTATAACATTCAAACCCGGTGAGACGAGATATTTTTCAAGCCATAGCTGACCCTACCCGGCGGGCCATCATGACGCTGATTGCGTTTCAGGCAATGACGCCCAATGCCATCGCCGAGAACTTCAATACCACCCGACAGGCTGTTTCCAAACACCTCCGTATACTCGCTGAATGCGAGCTGGTGAAACAGGAACAGCAAGGCCGGGAGATCTATTACTCCCTGGAAGTTGAAAAAATGAAAGAGGTTGACCTCTGGATTGACCAATTCAGAAAAAGCTGGGAGACACGCTTTACGCAACTTGACGACGTATTAACAACCCTTTAATCACAAGCAAAATGAACGATTTTATTGTTGACAAAACGACAAAAACGGTAAGCTTTTCCCGCGAATTCAATGCCGATCTCGCGTTGGTATGGGATGCGTACACGAAGCCCGAAATACTTGATCAATGGTGGGCGCCAAAACCCTGGACTTCCAAAACAAAATACATGGATTTTGAAGTGGGCGGCCGACGGTTTTATGCCATGGTTAGCCCCGAAGGGCAGGAGTTTTGGTCGCTGCAAACCTATACGTCTATTACCCCGAAGACCAACTTCACATTGCTGAATGCCTTTGCCGACAAAGATGAAAACCCGGAATTGCCGGGTTCAGAGTGGGATTTGCGTTTCAGCGATCTGAACGGCAAAACAACCGTGCACGTCAGTATCTACAATGAATCACTCGCCCGCATGGAGAAGATGCTCGAAATGGGCTTCAAGGAAGGAACGGCTATGAATTTGAAAAACCTGGAAGAGTTATTGGCGACGTTATCAGGGCAAAAGTAAACGCATCCCTTGCCATCAAAAGCCGTGCAGCGAACGAACCTGCTCGGGTATATTTTAACAACCGATCGAACAGCCGGTGATTACCTCCACGGTAAACCGGCTGTTTTTGTTTAATTGGCGATTAGAGGTTTACCCGGTTAAGGAAGCTCACAGACCTGCTCTTGACAACGTAAAGCGGCTGGTACTTTAGATCCTCTCACAGCTTCCATCCATCGGTAGACGAACGCTCGAAGACCCCTTTTGTACGTAGGTTGATTTAATTTTTCTACACTGACCTCCTGCTTTCCGGACTTCCGATGCGTGGAAGTAATCATATTACTAACTTTAGGGTAACTTACAGCGATGAAAGGCCTTATTTATTTTAAAATTTTTTATAAACTTTGGGTGTTATAGATATTTTTTTGAAATTGTAGCACAATTCGTTGTTTTCCAGCTTCCATCCCCCTTTGTACTATGGTGCAACCAATTCGAAACGTTATACAATGGGTTGTCAGATTCAGGCTTGCGCTGCTTACGGGTATCGCCTTGACGTCGCTGTTGACGGCCTGTTTCTTCACCACAAACCGAAATACAGGGTCAGTCACTATGACCATGCCCGACGAGGTCGATTATAACTTCCATATTCGGCCCATTCTGTCGGATAATTGCTTTATGTGTCATGGCCCCGACGCCAACAAGCGGGAGGCCAACCTCCGGCTCGACACGGAGGCCGACGCCTATGCCGCCCTGAAGGAAAACCCCAAGATGCACGCGCTGGTACCGGGCGACCCGCTCAAGTCGGCCATCTGGCTGCGCATCACCACCAAAGACACGGCCGATGTGATGCCGCCGGTCAACTCGAACCTGAAGCTGACCGAGCATCAGATTGCCCTGATCGAGAAGTGGATCAAGCAAGGCGCCAAATACAAACCGCACTGGGCCTTTATTGCACCGCAAACCCCCAAGCTGCCTGAAGTTGACGATGAGGATTGGCCCCGCAACGAGATCGACCATTTTACACTGGCCAAAATGACCGAAATGGGGCTGGAACCCAACCCAGAATCGGATAAGGAGCGGCTACTGAAACGCGTATCGCTCGATATTACGGGCCTGCCCCCTTCGCTTGATCTGCAAAAGCGGTTCCTGGCCGATAAGTCAGAGAATGCCTACGAGAAAGTGGTGGATGAACTGCTGAAAAGTCCGCACTACGGGGAAAAAATGGCTCTTCAGTGGCTCGATGTGGCCCGCTACGCCGACTCACACGGGTATCAGGACGATGGCTTGCGGACCATGTGGCCCTGGCGCGACTGGGTGATTCACGCTTTCAATCAGAACTACGGCTACGACAAGTTCCTGACCTGGCAATTGGCGGGTGATTTGCTCCCCAAGGCTACCAAAGAAATGATGCTGGCGACGGGGTTCAACCGGAACCACAAAATCACGCAGGAGGGCGGGGTCATCGACGAGGAGTACCGCATTGAGTACGTCACCGACCGGACCAATACGTTCGGCAAGACGTTTCTGGCCCTGACCTACGAGTGCGCCAAGTGCCACGACCACAAATACGACCCTATCCTGCAAAAGGATTATTACAGCACCTTCGCGTTTTTCAATCAGGTGCCCGAAAAAGGGCTATTCGGAACCATCGACGCTTCCTTTGCCGATCCACCGAACATGAAAATTTCCTCGCAGGACGTGAAAGACATTCTGCGGTTCGTGAATAAAAAAGATACGGCCTCGGTGATGGTGATGGTGATGAAAGATGCCGACACGCTCCGCAAAACGCATATCCTGAGTCGGGGAAATTACGATCAGCCGTCGGAGATTGTCTCGGCCGCCATGCCGACGTTTATCATGCCCTTCGACAAGAAGAAATACCCGCAAAACCGGCTCGGGCTGGCCCGCTGGATGACCGACCCGAAGAACCCCCTCACGGCGCGGGTGTTTGTCAACCGGGTTTGGCAGGAGTTTTTCGGACGGGGTATCGTCAAAACCGTGGGCGACTTCGGGATGCAGGGCGAACTGCCCAGCCACCCCGAGCTGCTCGACTGGCTGGCGGTCGATTTCCGCACGCACAACTGGGATATGAAGCGGCTGGTGAAACAGATTGTTACCTCAGCTACCTACCGGCAGTCGGCCCAGATTACGAAAGATAAACTGGCCAAAGACCCCGAAAACGTGTTTCTCTCGCACGCACCCCGCCTGCGGCTCCCCGCCGAGCTGGTGCGCGATTTGGTACTCACGAGCAGCGGCCTGCTGAACCCCGAAATTGGTGGCCCCAGCGTGAAGCCCTACCAGCCGAAAGGCCTCTGGGAAGTGGCTACGTCGGGCCGGGGCTCGCTGGCGCGGTACGTGCAGGATCACGGCACAGCCCTGTACCGGCGCGGTATGTATGTGTTTATCAAACGCACGGTGCCGCCCCCGTCTATGCTTATGTTCGACGCCAGCAACCGCGATCAGTGCGAGGTGAAACGCTCGCGCACCAACACGCCCCTGCAGGCGCTCGTGATGCTCAACGACCCGATGGTGCTCGAATCGGCGCGGGTGCTGGCCGAGAAACTGATGGTGGAGAAAACCTCAGCCGACCAGAAAATAGAAAAGGCGTTCCGGCAGATCTTGTGCCGCACCCCAAAAGACAAAGAGTTGAAGGTGTTGCAGAAGTACTTTGCCGACGAGAAAACGACGTTCTCGTCTACCCCGAAAAAAGCTGAAAACCTGCTGGCCGTGGGCGAAACGCCCCATGCTACCGTAGCCGATAAACCCGCTACGGCGGCCCTCATGCAAACCCTGTTGATGTTGTACAACCTCGAAGAAACTATCATGCTATGAACGAGTTCATCGAAAATCGTCTGAATGTAAACCGTCGGCATTTTCTGGGGAAAGCAGCCGCCGGGATTGGAAGTCTGGCCCTGGGTTCGTTGCTCGTGCCTGATCTGTTTCGGGGGGGCGATGAGGAGTCAGATGCCCTGCCGCTGGGTATTTCGCACTTTGCGCCCAAAGCCAAGCGGGTAATTTATCTGTTTCAGAACGGGGCTCCCTCGCAGTACGAAAGCTTCGAGTACAAGCCGATGCTCAACAAGCTGGCGGGTCAGGACCTGCCCGATTCGATTCGGAAAGGGCAGCGGCTCACGGGTATGACGGCCAATCAGGCCAAGTTTCCCCTGGTGGGCTCGCACTTTCAGTTCAAGCAATACGGGCAGTCGGGCATGTGGATTAGCGAACTGTTCCCCAACATCGCCAACATCGTGGACGACATCTGTATGATTAAGACCATGAACACGGAGGCCATCAACCACGACCCCGCACTGACGTTCCTGCAAACGGGCGCGCAGCAGGGCAACCGTCCGAGCATGGGCGCGTGGGTGAGTTACGGCCTCGGCAGCGATAACAAAAACCTGCCTGCCTTCTCGGTACTGCTGTCGCGGGGTAAGGGCAACGGGCAGGGTGTGTACTCGAAACTCTGGACCAACGGCTTTTTGGACTCAACCCATCAGGGCGTGGTGTTCAGTAGTGGCGAAGAACCGATTCTGTACCTCAACAACCCCGAAGGCACCGACCGGACCTCGCGCCGGAAAATGCTCGACAACCTCGCCGAGCTGAACAACATGGCGTACGATGATTTTGGCGATCCCGAAATCAAGGCCAAGGTGCAGCAGTACGAAATGGCTTACCGGATGCAAACGGCTGTGCCTGAACTGACCGACCTGAGCAAAGAGCCCGATCACATCATCAAAATGTACGGCCCTGAGTGCCTCGTGCCGGGTACGTTTGCGGCCAACTGTCTGCTGGCCCGCAAGCTCTCCGAAGCCGGGGTGCGGTTTGTACAACTCTACCATCAGGGCTGGGATCAGCACGGGAATATGGTGGGCGAAATGCCCTTGCAGGCTCGCGATACCGACCGGGCGTCGGCGGCCCTGATTACCGACCTCAAACAGCGCGGTCTGCTCGACGAAACGCTCGTGATCTGGGGCGGTGAATTTGGCCGGACGAATTACTCACAGGGTACGGCTACCAAAGATAACTACGGCCGCGACCATCACCCACGGGCCTACTGCACCTGGATGGCCGGCGGGGGCGTAAAACCCGGCACCGTGTACGGCGAAACCGACGAGTTTGGCTACAACGTGGTACGCGACCCGGTCAATATTCACGATTTCCATGCGACGGTGATGCACCTGATGGGCCTCAACCACGAGAAGCTAACCTACAAGCACCTCGGTCGGCGTTACCGCCTGACCGATGTAGCCGGGAAAGTACTGCCGGGCCTGATGGCCTGATAATAGTTGATTATCAAATGGTTGTTTTGATTGTCTATTGCTGACGCACGGCCCTTCGACAGGCTCAGGGTGACACGACACGCCTAACTCAAATCTTGCTTTTGTGACAGCTGCTGATCGTCACCCTGAGCCTGTCGAAGGGCCTTGCGTCAGCAGCTACGCGTTAGCTCCACACTACCACCGAATCCCTCAAGCATTCACTATTTTTACCATGCGTCGTTTTCAGGCGGTTGCCGCCAATGTTCTGTTAGCGTTAAACCTGTTGCTCGTTTTCCTGCTCATTTTTCAGGAAAAAGTAGTCCTGCCGGGCTGGCTGCAACCCGTCGGCCGCATGCACCCTATGCTGTTGCACCTGCCCATTGGGTTGTTGGTGCTGGTTGGGTTGTTGTGGGTATTCCGTAAAGCGTTTGCGGGGGAGGGGGTAGCCCAACTGTTTCGGTTTTTACTGGTGGTTACAGCTCTGTCGGCGGCAACGGCGGCCCTGATGGGCTTTTTTCTGTCGCGGGAGGGCGGCTATACCGATAACCTGCTCAACTGGCATAAGTACACGGGCGTGGGCATGAGTCTGCTGGCCTACGCGTTGGTGGTGCTCAACGAGCGGCCCGAACGCAATAGCCGGTTGTTCGCTCCGGTTCTGGGCCTGAGTACCCTTTGCCTGTTCGTTACGGGGCATTTTGGGGCGAGCCTGACCCACGGCGAAGATTACCTGTTTCCGAACGAAGAAGCCGCGCCGGAAATGGTCTTCACCGACGATACGCCCGTGTTTGTAAGCACCATCGAGCCCATTCTGAAAACCAAATGTTATCAGTGCCATAACGAGCAGAAGCAGAAAGGTGAGTTGCTGATGACCACGCTGGCCGGACTCCTCAAAGGTGGCAAAAATGGCCCCATCTGGGTGGCTGGTGACCCACTTAACAGCCACATGATCCAACGGGCTAACCTGCCGCTGGACGACAAAAAGCACATGCCCCCAAAAGGCAAAACGCAACTTTCGCCCGAGGAGGTAGCCCTGCTGACGGCCTGGATTAAGGCCGGTGCCGATACCAAAAAATCGCTCGGTGCCCTGGCGCAAAACGACCCGTTGCGGGTGTTGGTACAAGCGCACCTGAACGCTGTGCGGGGTGGGGCAGAGGCCGAGGTTGTGGCCTACGATTTCGATGCGGTTTCGGAAGATGCGCTCCAGCAAGTCAATACACCGTTTCGGGTGGTAGTACCGCTGGCCCACGACTCCCCGGCTTTGCAGGCCAGTTTCTTTGTGCGCGAAGCCTACAAGCCCGAACATTTAGCCGAGTTGTCGGCGGTGAAAACCCAGCTTGTGTCGCTCAATTTGACCAATATGCCGGTGCGAGATGAAGATCTGAAAACGGTTGCCGGGTTCGAAAACCTCGAAAAGCTCATTCTGAACAACACCGAGGTGACTGGCAAAACGCTGGCCGATCTGAAAAGCCTACCCAACCTGCGTTCGCTGGCCTTGTCGGGCACAAAAGTGAACAAAGATGCGCTGGCGTCGCTGTCGCAACTGGCCTCACTGAAAGAGGTTTTTGTTTGGAATACCCCGCTCGGTACGGCCGAATTGGCTCAGTTGCAGGGGCAAAACAAGGGTATTCGGTTTGTGGCTGGCTATGTGCCGAGCGATAACGAACGGCTGAAGCTAAACCCGCCGATGTTGGTCAACGAGCAGTTTGTGATAACGGCTCAAACGCCCGTAACCTTTAAGCACCCCTTGCCGGGCGTACAGATTCGGTACACAACCGACGGTTCAGAGCCCGACACGCTTAAATCGCCCGTGTACCAGAAACCGTTTGCCGTCAACGGCTTCACGGTCGTGAAAGCGCGGGCCACCAAAGACAAATGGTACGCGAGCGAACTCGTGGAGTACACCTTCTTTGGGGGGCAACACAAGCCCGACCGTGCCGAGTTGATTAACGAACCCAACCCGCAATACCTCGGCGAAGGCGGCAAAACCCTCATTGACGGCAAAAAAGGCACCATCGAAAATTTCAAGGACGTAGCCTGGCTAGGCTTCCGCGAAAAGCCGTTTGAGGCATTTTTTACCTTCACCCGTCCGGTACCGCTCAAATCGGTGACCATGAGCATCGGCAAAAATACGGGTAGCTACATTATGCCGCCGACCACCGTCGAGGTTTGGGGTGGCCCCGATAAAGCCCATCTGAAACTGATTCAGAAAATTCAGCCCACGCAGCCGCAGAAAGAGGAGTCGGGCCGGATTGAGGGCATTCAGGCCGCTCTGAACGGGGAGAATTGTGCTGTGGTCAAGATTGTGGCCCGGCCGGTTACCAAGCTACCAGCCTGGCATCCGGGCAAGGGTCAACCCGGCTGGGTATTTGTCGACGAGGTATTTTTCAATTGATGCTCGGTAAGATGGGGCAATAAGGGTGAGGTTCCATTAAACAAATGGCCTCATTTGAGCCCATGTTTACACACTATACGTTGCCTCATAGCGCCTAAAGGCGGTTTTGTTACTCGGCAATACATGAACAAAAGTTGAACAAGTATAAACACAAGGGGGCTACGTCGAAACGCAGCCCCCTTGTGTTTTTTAACTATACCTCGGCATCGGCCAGTTCATAGTCGGGCGTAGGCCGACGATTGGGTGCGGTTGGCACCAAAGACCGGCCCGTTTTCAGGCCAATGATAAACCAGGCCAACGCCAGCACACCGGCCGCAAAAACGGTATCGCCCACTACCCGCAACCAGCGCAACAACTGCATGGTGTCGGTTTGCATAAACTCCAATGAGCGCGCGTACCAAAGACCGTGTTCTACGCTGGCCCAGGTTTGCAACAGGCCGATGGGCAGTACACTCAGTAGCACCATCAGGCCCAACCCGATATTGATTGACCAAAACGCAAACCGGATAGTGCCGTCTTTCCAGACCGAACGGGTGTTCATGGCCCGTAGAGAGAACAGCATTAGCCCGATTCCCAAAATTCCGTACACACCAAACAGTGCCGTGTGACCGTGTACAGGGGTGGTGTTTAACCCCTGCATGTAGTACAGGGCAAGCGGTGGGTTGATGATGAACCCAAACAGGCCGGCCCCGACCAGATTCCAGAACGCAACTGCTACGAAACAGTAAATAGGCCATTTGTACGCCTGAATCCAGGGTGTTGAGCGGCTGATTTTGAGATTTGCGTAGGCTTCAAAACCCAGCAGCACCAGCGGCACTACCTCCAGGGCGCTAAACGTAGCACCGAGGGCCATCACAGAGGTGGGTGTACCGCTAAAATAAAGGTGGTGGCAGGTGCCGATTATCCCCCCAAAGAGAAAGATAATGGTTGAAAACAACACCTGACTCGTGGCACTCTGAATACGCAGTAAACCCAGTCGCACAAACAAGAACGCGATAACCACCGTGGCAAATACCTCGAAAAAGCCTTCAACCCAGAGGTGTACCACCCACCACCGCCAGTATTCGGCAATGGCGAGGTTCGTTTGTCGACCCCACATCAGTCCCGCGCCGTAGAAAGCCGCAATGGCAATAGACGAAATAAGGAACAACGTCAGCAAATGGCGACTTTCGGCCGGGCGTCCGTCAGCATCGGGTTTGAGCGCAGGCCAGATGGCGCGACCCATCAGAAACAGCCACAGAAACAAACCTACCAAGAGGAAAATCTGCCAGAACCGGCCAATATCGACGTATTCGTACCCCTGATGCCCGAACCAGAAATTCTCAACCAGCCCCAGTTTCTGCATCACCCCAAACCACTGACCTGCCAGTGAACCCACCACAATGACCAGCAGGGCACCGAACAGAAAATTAACACCCAGTCGTTGGAATTTGGGCTCAACCCCCGATACGGCCGGGGCAATAAACAGACCTGTAGCCAGCCACGAGGTAGCAATCCAGAAAATAGCCAGTTGTACGTGCCAGCTGCGCGAAACAGCGTAGGGGAGGTACTCCGCAAGCGGAAACCCAAAGAACCCTTGCCCCTCAACGCCGAAGTGCGCCGTTATACCGCCAAGGCCCACCTGCACCACCAGTAGGGCTGTCACAATCCAGAAGTATTTCTCGGTGGCCCGCATAGATGGCGTCGCAACAAGGCCCAGAAGCGGGTCTCGTTTGGGCAGAAAACCCGGTTCCAGGGTGTCTTCGGGCGTGGAGGCATGGTGCCATACCAGTAAACCAATGCCCGCCAGAAGAACAATTACGCTGAAGCCGGTCCAGAATACGAGATCGGTGCTTGGCTTGTTGCCAACCAGTTCTTCCGATGGCCAGTTGTTGGTGTAGCTAATGGTTTCGTTCGGACGCTGCGTAACACAGGCCCACGACGCCCAGAAGAAAAAGGCGTTGAGCTGCCGCATCCGGGCGGGGTCTTTCACACTGTTTTCCGGTATTGCGTACGCATCCCGATGACTGGCCAACGCCTTGTCGTTCATAAACAGTCCGGTATAATACTGGCTGTTTGCGGATACGGCCTCTGCCCGAACCCCGGCAACCGTGAGGGTGGCCGTTGGCTGGTTAAAAGTGTTTTTGCGGAGCAACTGCTGTAAGCGTATTTTGAGGGCGGCCTGTGTTTCGGCATCGGCTGCGGCAAATGGTTTGCCTTTGGCTACCTGCGCCCAGCTGTCCAGAATGTACGTGGCTTCACGGTGCAGCCAGTCGGCGGTCCAGTCGGGGGCAACGTAGGCACCGTGCCCCCAGATTGAGCCTACGGCATGGCCCCCAATCGACTGCCACACGTTTTGTCCGTTGCGGATATCCTCGCCGGTGAATAAAACCCGGCCGTCGGGTGTCACTACTTTATCAGGAATGGGCGGAGCCTGCCGGTAAATCTCTGCGCCAAAATAGCCAAGTACGGCAAAAGAGCCCACCATGACCAGAATGAACCCCCACCATAATTTTCGATACTGCATGATTGAATCGATTAAAAAAAGAAAATAAGGTCTTTTATTCTGCAAATCTGACCGAAAAAGCCCTGAGCAGATAGGGTATTTATCAGGCGTTTGCCTGACTCTGCTCAGGGAATGGTCAACGGATCGTTAAGGAGTGTAGTCGTTGTTGGGCATCGGCTAATCCGAGGGCAAAGGCATCCCGGTCGGAGGGCGATGGTAACTCGTCGGCCAGATGGCTGTAGTACGCAATGCCCTCGGCCAGATTTTTAGCGAACTCGCGGCAGTACGTTGCCCGTTTGGTGTCTTCCGGCCGTAGTTCGTTCAATTGCTCGGCCAGGTAGTTGAGGTACTGCGTCAGTTCGTTCAGAAACATATGCGGCCGGTTGCGGTCCGAAATCAGGTCTGTACGCCCGTAAATGTGGTCGGTCATGGTCTGCAACGAAACCACCCGCGAAAAATAGGCAATGTTGGGGCCGGGGCAAATCGTGACACTCGACCGATTTTTTACGAACGGTGTACCATATACGTGCGTCACGGAGTTGCTCAAACCCACACACAGACATTCTTTTTCGAGCACGTCGGCGGCTTGTTTTTGGTATGCATCCGGGTTGAGGTTGAGGGTAGCCAGTTGCGCGAGTTTTTGCTTCTGATACACACGCGAGGCCATGCAGATGGGCTGCTCCGTAAACTCGGTGTTTGTAATCAGGTGTTTTTCGGTGCACGGGCTGCCGGGTTTACCCCGACCGATACGGGCCAGCTTTTCCCGTTCCGAACTGGTGCCTTTGAGGTAATAAAACCGAACTCCCAGGGGCGAGGCTTTGCTCAGCACTACGTCGGTTTCGCGGGCCCCACACAGTCTGTTCAACGTGGGTTCGTCTACGGTAGTCGCTTCGGGCACCAGCAGAAAAGGCGTACCCCAACCGGTACTGTCCACGTCGTAAAGCCGGTGCAGGAGGTCGGCCTCGGCTGGTGTGCCGATACCCCCCTGCACGGTTATTCGGAGCGGGTGCGGCTCCGCAAAGGTCTGTTTTCCTTTTTGGGTCAACGCCTGTGTGTACAGCCCAAACAGAGCGTCGGTCAGTTCGGCTTTGCGGGCTTTGAACTCGGCCAGAATAGGACCGAGCAAAAAGCCGTCGGTAGCAAAGGCGTGCCCTCCGCAGTTCAGCCCCGATTCAATGCGGAACTCGCTCACCCAGATTCCTTTTTTGGCGAGGTACTTTCCCTGAATCAGCGCCGAACGGTAATCGCTCACTTTAATGACCACTTTTTTCGGAAACTCACCCAAACCCGTGGCTTCAAAGGCTGGCAGTGATTCGAGGTAGTTGAACAGACGCGGATTCAGGCCAGCCGAAAAAATAACCGACGAGTTGGTAAGTGTGCTGTTGGCGTACCCGCGCAGGGCCGTCACGGCATCGGAGCCATTTTCGCGCACTGCCCCCGACGCGTCGACATTGTTCTTGTCGACCTTTGTCATGATGTTGACATCAATGCTGCCGGGCCGAATCTGCTGCCGAAGCCACGTTTGTAATCCGTGTTTATCCGTTCCGGGCTCCAGTTGCAGCATTTGCCGGTACTGGCTCTTGAGAAAACTATCGTCGGGGAGCATCTCAAAATACCGCACCAGCTCCGAGCCGGCATCGAATGCGGCTTGTTTGAGGGTATTGACCCCGTCCTGCACCAGTCGGTCGACCAGATTAAGGTAATCCGTAACCCGGCGGGCCCGGTAGTCATCTTCGCGGTCGCTGATCGGGATATACGGCTCCTTCAACTGGCCATAATAATACTGCCGCATGGTTTCGAGCAGCCGGTCTTCGATAATGGACATCACTGACGAAATACCGAATCGAGCAACTTTAATCGGTGTATCGACGGTAAACGCCAGCCCCATAACCGGTATGTGAAACCGGTGTACTGGAATTGTCATGATGGAAATAGTAAAGGTGAACGCAGTTGAGCAACGTAAGGGCTACTACTTGGCCGGGGGCAAAATGACTTTGTCGATGATGTGCACAATGCCGTTTGAAGCCTTTACTGTTCCGACAATGTTGGCATCGTTGATTTTGTACTTGCCATCTTTCACGCTGATGGTGGCGTCGCCCCCGTTGACCTGATTGATTTTCTGGCCATCCTGGAGGTTTTCGAGCGGATACCCCGCCACTGATACGTGGTATTGCAGAATATCGGCCAGTTTTTCTTTGTTTTCGGGCTTGAGCAAATCATCAACGGTACCGGCGGGCAGGGCGTCGAAGGCCGCGTTGGTTGGTGCAAAAACGGTAAACGGCCCGGCATTGGAGAGCGCATCAACCAGCCCGGCGGTTTGTACGGCCTTTACCAGCGTGGTGTGGTCGGGCGAGCCGGCGGCTACTTTCACCACGTCTTTCTGAGAGTCGTCGTCTTGTACGGCCGATTGCCCGGCAACCGTAGCCGTCGTTTCCTGCCCGGTATCTGTGTTTTGTGTGGTCGATTCGGTGTTGCATCCCAGCAAGGCGCTGGTAATGAGTAAGGTAATGAATGGGGTTTTCATAAAAGTACGGTTTGGTAATTGGTGAATGTGAATCGGTCAGGTCGATTCGCCAAAGCTTTTGGGGAGTCGGCTCAGCACCGACTCGCCCTGCTGAACATGTTCGACCATTTCCTCCACGCTCAACCCGTGGAGGGTATCATAAAGCGAATCCCGAAACGTGACCACATGCGAGTGCAGCGGGCACGGGTTATGGCTGTCGCATTCGGGAAGACCCAGAAAACACCGCCGAAACATGCCGAGCCCGTCGATAGCGTCTACCACGTCGATGATAGGCGTGTGCAGGGTTCGGTCGTTAATGTAGAAGCCGCCGTTAGGGCCTTTGGTGGAGCTGATAATGTCGCGCCGAACCAGTCCCTGCATAATTTTACCCAGGAAAGGTTGCGGTACGCCCAGCTCTTCCGCAAGCTCATGAATGCCAATTTTGTGATGTTCCGAGCTTTTGAGGGCCAGATACACCAGCCCGCGTATTGCGTAGCCACATGTTTTTGAAATCATGGTTGTCAAGAATGAATGGTGAATAGGAGAAACCGTACATTTTGAATTGTAAAACAAAACAGAAAAAAAGATACGACTCTCTTTTTGCTTCCATTTTTATTCGACAACCCGGCTGTAGTTGCCCTCCAGGGCCAGTGCTTTCGGAAAAAGGATGTTGTTTTCGAGGTGAATGTGCCGCATTAGGTCGTTTTCCAATTCTTCCATTTTTGCCAGCATGAGCCGGTGCGAGTTGCAGGCGTCGGTCGGGGGCGTGTAGTCGTTGGTGATTTCGCGGAGTTGCGCCAGCAGCGAGCCGGCATAGCTGTGTTCGTGCTCCATACAATCGATGGGTGCTTTGAGCGAAACGGCTTGCCCGCCAAAGGCGGCCGAGGGGTCTGTTTGACCGTTGATGAGTTTACGGATAAACGGAAACAGAGCTATTTCTTCTTTTTTCAGGTGCGACAGCAAGTCGTCTTTCAGTTCGGTAAACACCTGCCGAACCACCAACAGCGTGGGGTTGTAGACGCCGTGTTTATTGGCCACTTTCACCACCAGCTCCTCAATAAACGGGAGGTTCTGGTACAGGTACGCGTGGTGAACGTTGAGGATGTAATCGGCCAGAAAGCCCAGTTCCCACTCATCGAACCGTTCGGAGCCCAGGCGGTTACCCGTGGGGAGTTGGCTCAGTTTATCGAGCACGGTATCAACCGAGACCTCGGCCCGCGCACAGGCATCGGCAAGGGTCCGTTTGCCATTGCAGCAAAAATCAATGCCTAATCGTTTGAATACTTCGGCCGCCCGAATATCGTCGGCTACCAATTGCCCAACGGTAACAGTCGAGGCATTAAATGCAGAAATCGTTTCCATGAGATTCTATCTATAAAGGATGCGCGACGAGCGTACCCACATCGCGAATTCGGGAATAAAGATATAGAGGTCTTTTATTCTGAATCCTGACATCAATCTCACGGCAACCTGACTTTTGTCATGCATTGGGCGTATAGACTCCCGTTGCTTTGTCGAAGAATAGAGGATGCGAAAATCTTTTATTGGATTAACAGAAACCAAACCAGATTAATCATGAAACGATCCATTACAACGGCACTGCTGGCGCTCACCGTCGGGTGGTACGGCTGCTCGGATGGTGCACAGCAACGGGCTCAGGAGGCCCCCACCGATCCGGCCGAGACAGTGGCGCAGGAAGAGGTGCACGGTAGTGAAGTGAAGGCCATCAGTCTGACTAATCCCCTCGATAAGGCTATGGTAAGCAGTGGCAAAAGTATTTACGATGTGAAATGCGGCTCGTGCCACAAGCTGGACGAAACGAAGCTGGTAGGGCCCGGCTGGAAAGACGTAACCAAACGGCGGAAGCCTGAGTGGATCATGAACATGATTCTGAACGTGGACATGATGCTCGAAAAAGACCCCGAAGCCCAGAAGATGCTCGAACAGTGCCTGGTTCGGATGCCCAACCAAAACCTGAGCGAGTCTGATGCCCGCGCCGTACTGGAATTTATGCGCTCAAACGACGGAGAGAAATAACGAACCGATACCCCCTCCACTAACGACCAAGACAATGAAACGTACTATTGTTGCCGTAGCCGCCCTGGCCGCTCTCGGCCTTCACTTAACCAGCTGTAAGCCCAAAGATGCGGGTTCGGCTGTATCGGGCGATGCCGCCCAGAAAGTTTACGTCACCCCCGGACAGCACGACGAGTTTTACAACATCGTGTCGGGCGGGTTCAACGGGCAGATGTCCGTATATGGGTTACCGTCAGGGCGGATGTTCAAGATCATTCCCGTGTTTTCGACCTTCCCCGAAAACGGCTGGGGCTACAGCGAGGAAACCAAACCGATGCTGAACACCTCGCACGGCTACATTCCGTGGGATGATTTACACCACATTTCGCTCTCGCAAACCAAAGGCGAGCATGATGGCCGGTGGGCCTTTGGCAATGCCAACAACACCCCGCGCGTGGCCCGGATCAGCCTGTCGACGTTCCGTACCGATGAAATTATCGAACTCCCCAACTCGGGCGGTAATCACTCATCGCCGTTTATCACCGAAAATACCGAGTACGTGGTGGCTTCAACCCGGTTTTCGGTGCCACCCGATAATGATGGCGATATGCCCATCAGCTCGTTCAAGAAGAACTTTAAGGGGTACATCAGCTTTATCAGCGTCGACCCGCAGTCGGGTCATATGGGTATCAAGTTTCAGCTGAAAATGCCGGGTATCAGCTTCGACCTGGCGCGGGCTGGCAAGGGCAAATCGCACGGCTGGTTCTTCTTCTCCTGCTACAATACCGAGCAGGCAAGCACCCTGCTGGAGGTGAACGCGTCGCAGAAAGACAAAGACTTTATTCTGGCGGTAAACTGGAAAAAGGCCGAAGAATACCTGAAACAGGGCAAAGGCAAGAAAGTGGCGGCCAAATACGCCCACAATCTGTACGACGAAAAAACGCACTCGGCCACGTCGACCATCATTAATGAGGTGATGACCCTCGACCCGAAAGAATGCCCCGGCCTGGTGTATTTTATGCCATGCCCCAAATCGCCCCACGGTTGCGATGTTGACCCCACCGGCGAATTTATTGTGGGCTCAGGCAAGCTGGCGGCTGTGATTCCGGTGTTTTCGTTCGACAAAATTCAGAAGGCGATTGCGGGCAAAACCTACGACGGCGAGTTTGATGGGATTCCGGTGCTGAAATACGAAAGCGTGCTGTACGGCGAAGTACAAAAGCCGGGCCTTGGGCCACTGCACACCGAATTTGACGGACAGGGCAACGCCATTACTTCGTTCTTCGTATCGTCGGAGCTGGTGAAATGGAACATCAAAGACCTGAAAGTGCTGGACCGCGTGCCAACGTACTACTCGGTGGGTCACTTGTCGATTCCCGGTGGGCCAACCAGCAAGCCGCACGGCAAATATGTAGTGGCTTACAACAAAATTACGAAAGACCGCTACCTGCCCACCGGCCCCGAACTGACGCAGTCGGCGCAGTTGTACGACATTTCGGGCGACAAGATGAAGCTCCTGCTCGACTTCCCCACCGTGGGCGAACCGCACTATGCTGAGTCGATCCCGGCGAGTTTGCTGGAGAAAAACTCGAAGAAAATCTTCAAGATTGAGGAGAACGGCCACAAATACGCGGCCAAAGGCGAGAAAGAAGCCAAAGTGGTGCGTGAGGGTAATCAGGTACACGTGTACATTACGGCCATCCGCTCGCACTTTACCCCGGACAATATCGAGGGCGTAAAACTGGGCGACGAGGTGTATTTCCACGTCACAAACCTGGAGCAGGATTGGGATATTCCGCACGGCTTTGCGGTGAAAGGCAGCAACAACGCCGAAATCCTGATTATGCCCGGCGAAACGCAGACGCTCAAGTGGGTACCGAGCCGGGTGGGCATTACACCTATCTACTGCACCGATTTCTGCTCGGCACTGCACCAGGAAATGCAGGGATACGTGCGGGTGTCGGCCAAGGGTAGCAATGTTCCGCTGACGTTCAGTACGGGTAAAACAGCCGCTCCTGAGGCCGAAAAAGTCGCTAAAAAGTAAAGCCATTACCCTTTCCCAACGCTGCATGGAATGCGGTGCTGTTATTCCGACCGGTCGGCAGGCTGGTCGGAATAACAAAATAACCCTCATCCTTGTGGCAAACCAATAAGTTATGAAAACGACATCCCGCTTCGCCGTCCTATTGGCTTCTCTTTCGCTCATAGGTACGTACTTTTTGCCCCTTTGGCGCATCGACCTCTGGGCTCCGCAATACCCGGAGGGGCTGGTTATGAAAATCTGGCTGAACAAGCTGTCGGGCGATGTGGAGGTCATCAATGGCCTGAATCACTACATCGGCATGGCGCACATTAAAGAGGAAATGTTTCCCGAGTTTACGTACATGCCGTGGCTGGTGGGGGCGTTTATCGGGTTTGGGTTGCTGACGGCCGCGCTCCGAAACCGCGTGTTACTGCTGACCAATCTGGTGTTGTTTGTGGGGGCAGGTGTACTGGCCCTGTACGATTTCTGGAAATGGGGCTACGAATACGGGCATAATCTGGACCCCAAAGCGCCTATTCAGGTGCCGGGCATGGCGTATCAGCCACCGGTGATTGGCTACAAGGCGCTGCTCAACTTCGGTGCGTATTCGGTGCCGGATGTGGGCGGTTGGATTTTCATCCTGGCGGGCCTGCTGGTAGCGGGTGCCACCGCCTGTGAGTGGTATTTATGCAAAAAAAGCCCCTCGGTAAACGTAAAAGGCGGTTTTCGTCAGGGAGCCGTGGCCACGGGTATTCTGCTGGCTGGCCTGATTATGCAAGGTTGCGAGGTGAAACCCGAACCGATTCGGTACGGGCATGATGCCTGCGCCCACTGCAAAATGACGATCGTTGATCCGAAGTTTGCGGCCCAATTCGTCACGCAGAAAGGTCGGTCGTTTACCTTCGATGATGTAGCCTGCATGGCGCATTATCTGGCCGAAAACGAAGTCGCCGACGCCGACCTGGCCTTTGTGCAGGTAGATAACTACCACAAACCGGGTTCGCCCATCGACGTCCGCGAAGCCGCCTTCGTTCAGGGCGAACAGTACCGGAGCCCTATGGCGGGCAACCTGGCCGCTTTTCCCAAAGCCGACGGTAAACCCGGCCGGAGCTGGCAAGAGGTGAAGAAGATGTTTGGGGACAGTGAACAGTGAACAATGTCTTTGGGCTTGGTAATCAAGTGTTTCTCTTCTGGACGACTTGACGTTTAAAGTGCTCATTACTTATCGCTCCTTACTCATCGTTTCTTACTCCTCACTCCATGAAGCTGCTGCGTTACGTTTTGCTATTGTTGTTTCCGTTGCTGGCATCGGCCCGGACGGTGGTTGTTGGCCCGAGCGGGCCTGTGCATACCATTCGGCAGGGGTTGGCCCAGGCGGCTCCGTTTGATACGCTCTTGATTCAGAAGGGGCTGTACCGCGAAATAAACCTGATGGTCGATAAGCCGCTGGTGATTTTGGGACAGAATTACCCGGTTGTCGATGGAGAGAAAAAAGGGGAAATTTTCACCATTCGGGCGGCCGATGTCACGGTGCAGGGGCTGGAGCTTCGCAACGTTGGGCGGACGAGTACCATTGACTGGGCCGCCGTAAAAATCCTGTCGACCCGGCGTGTGCGCGTGGTTGGCAACCGAATCCGAAACGCGTATTTCGGGGTGTATATGTCGGCTTCGGACAACTGTCTGGTGCGGCAGAACGACATTGCCGGGAGCCCGCAGGAAGAACAAACCACCGGCAACGCCATTCATGCCTGGAAGTGTGACAGCCTGACTATTCTGAACAACCATATTCGGGGACACCGCGACGGTATCTATTTTGAGTTTGTTACGCACTCCACCATTCGCCAAAACTACAGTCATGGCAATATTCGCTACGGGCTGCACTTTATGTTTTCGCACGAAAACAGCTACTTCTACAACACCTTCCGCGAGAATGGCGCGGGCGTGGCCGTGATGTACACCCGCAAGGTGATTATGCGCCACAACCACTTTGAACAGAACTGGGGCAGCGCGGCTTATGGTCTGCTGCTGAAAGACATATCCGACAGTCAGATTGAGCAGAATACCTTCCGCAAAAACACCGTGGGTATTCACATGGAAGGTACCAGCCGAATCAACTGCCGCAACAACCGCCTGACCGAAAACGGCTGGGGAATGCGGATTCAGGCGAGCTGCAACGATAATGTGTTCAGCCAGAATACGTTCATTGCCAATACGTTCGACGTAGCGACCAACGGCACTACGGTGTTTAACACCTTCGACCGAAACTACTGGGACAAGTACGAAGGCTACGACCTCAACCGCGATGGACGGGGCGATGTGCCCTACCACCCGGTCAGTCTGTACTCCATGATTATTGAGCAGATGCCGCATGGTGTGGTGCTCCTACGCAGCTTTATTGTAACCCTCCTCGACCGGGCCGAAAAGGTAATACCGAGCCTGACGCCCGAAGCGCTGGTCGATGCCAACCCTCTGATGAAACAACCATGATTACCGTAACCAAACTCGAAAAATCGTACGGTCGGCTGAAGGTTTTACAACCGCTTTCGGCGACGTTTCAGGCCGAGCAGGCCGTGTCGCTCATTGGCCCTAACGGGTCGGGAAAGACCACGTTTATCAAGTCGATTTTGGGGTTGGTGGTGCCCGATGCCGGTGAAATCAGCTTTCTGGGCGAGCCGATCCGGGGTGGGTGGCAGTACCGGCGCGACATTGGCTACATGCCGCAGATTGGCCGATACCCCGACAATATGAAGATTCGGCAGGTGTTTGCAATGATGAAAGATTTGCGGGGCACCAACCAAAGCCCGGCGCAGAGCAACTACCTCGACGAAGAGCTGATTCGGGCGTTTGGCTTACCGGCGCTTTTCGACAAAACAATGCAGTCGCTATCGGGCGGGACGCGCCAGAAAGTAAGCGCCTGCCTGGCCTTTTTGTTCGACCCGAAAGTGCTTATCCTCGACGAACCAACCGCTGGTCTCGACCCGCTGGCGTCGGAGATTCTGAAAGACAAAATCCTGAAAGAAAAAGCCAAAGGCAAGCTGATCCTGATTACGTCGCACGTGCTGAGTGACCTCGACGAGCTTACCACCGATGTCATGTATTTGCAGGACGGTCAGTTGCAGTTTTTCAAGCCCGTCGAATGGCTTCAAGACATTACCGGCGAGGTCAAGCTGGGTCGGGCGATAGCGAGCATCATGTCTAATGAGCGAAAGAGCGAACGCGTGAACGAGTGATTTCGCTTCAGCATGATACCCCACATACGTTCCCGCTCTTGTTAACTCATTCGCTCATTCACTCAATTTCGCCCAATCACTCAATATGAACAAGGTCATCAAATACGTTTGGCTCGACATTCTGCAAAATCGGATTGTGCTTGCCTACACGGTGTTTCTGCTGGTGGTATCGGCCACGCTATTCGGCATGGAAAGCAATGCGAGCAAAGGGCTGATGAGCCTGCTCAACATTGTGCTGATGGTGGTGCCGCTCATCAGCCTCATTTTTACGACTATTCACTTTTACAACTCCTACGAGTTTATCGAGCTGTTGCTGGCCCAACCCATCAACCGGAGCAAGCTGCTCCTGAGCGAATTTGCGGGGGTAGCTTCGTCGCTGGTAACGGCATTTCTGGTGGGCGTTGGTGGTCCGGTACTGCTGTATGCCCCCGGTTCAACCGGTGCCGCCCTGCTGGCTGCGGGTGTTGCGCTCACACTGGTTTTTGTGGCGTTGGCGTTTCTGGCTTCGGTTTGCACCCGCGACAAAGCCAAGGGCATTGGTCTGGCTCTGCTCATCTGGTTTTATTTCGGGCTGCTGTACGACGGGCTTGTGCTCACCATCCTCTTTAGTTTCAGCGACTACCCCCTCGAAAAAGCCATGCTCGTGCTGACGACACTCAACCCCGTTGACCTGGCCCGGATTTTTATCATGTTGCAAATGGATGTGTCGGCCCTGATGGGTTACACGGGGGCTTTGTATCAGGAGTTTTTCGGCAGTATGACCGGTTCGTTGTACGCACTGGGGGTGATGTTGGTTTGGGCGGTGGTGCCGGTATGGCTGGCCGTTCGGGTGTTTGCCAAGAAAGACCTGTAGGGTTGGTTTGGCTGGTGAGATGGGAAGGCTATTAGGACTAATGTGGCATTTTATCCTACAGCGGCCCGGTCCTTCGTCGGCATGAAAAACTAACGTTAACGCGAACTATGAGATTTCTTCTGGGAAAGGATCTCGATTAACAGCAAGTTGGAAAAAAGCTGGCGCACAGCCCTTCGACAGGCTCAGCGTGACGGACAAATAGAACCAAATTAGCCAATTAGACTCAAGTTCTAAGTCGCCCTGAGTTTGTCAAAACGGTGTATGCCAGTGTTTTGTGACATGAAAAATGTAGCTGTTCGTGTTAACGAACTAGAGTGTGTGGACAATTAGGATAAACTTACCCAATCCTACGATCTTTGTGGCATGAGACGCTATGAGATCACCGAGCAGGAATGGACTAAAATCACCCCTCTTCTACCAGGACAGGCAGGCTCAG
>NZ_WELI01000012.1 GCF_009184635.1 Rudanella paleaurantiibacter | reverse complement strand
TGAAGGGCAGGTTCCTTACGCGTTACGCACCCGTTCGCCACTGCCATTGCTGGCCGTTCGACTTGCATGTATTAGGCCTGCCGCTAGCGTTCATCCTGAGCCAGGATCAAACTCTCCATCGTAAATAATTGTGTGGTAAGTAAACTTACCACGATGTGTTCAACTGGTCCTAAAAGACGCAGCCTATCACACGTTGTTTGCTGCTTGAACCGATCTGTCAAAGAACTCATCTGCCGTGCGAGTTGCCCCGGTTGGCATGGAAGAAAAACCCGTTGGTTTGTCTCGTGAAAGGCAGGCTGTCAGGCCGTTGCACTTTCTTTATGTTGTGTTCCCGTTGAATGGGAGTGCAAAATTAGTATTTCCGAGTGGCCTTGTCAAGTAATTTCGAAAATTTATTTTCATTTTATTTTCGAAGGCCGCTTCCCGCCTGAAGACTCGAAAACCCCGGTGGCAAGTGCCAGCCGGTGTGTTTTCCCTCATTTGGGACTGCAAAGGTACGCCATAAATTCACCCTTTGTCAAGGCCCGCTTAAAAGAATTTGTTGAACAAAATGAGTAGAAACGGGTAAGTCATAGCTATTCAATAACTTACCCGTTCAAAAAAGTTTAAACTTTTTTCAGAAGGTGGTTCTTCTTGCCCTTCGAAATAAGCAAATAGCGTCCCTGAAGCCACTCTATGGGCACGGGAGCCGCCGGATCGCTCACTTTATTTTTATTAATACTGACCGCATTTTGTGAGATAGCCCGCCGGGCCTCCCCTTTTGAAGCGTACACTTCGCCCCGCGTAGCCACCGATAGCAAGTCGGTCAGGTTCTGCGCCTGTTCCAGATCTTCGGCCGACAGTTCGGTTTGGGGAACTCCTTCAAAGATTACCTCGAACTCATCAGCCTGAATCTGCTGGAGCGTTTCGAGCGTTGCTTTACCATATAATACTTCCGACGCTTTCACCGCCAGGTCAAAACCAGCTTGCCCATGCACGCGAATGGTGACGTCTTGGGCTAAGGCTTTCTGAAGTATCCGCAAATGAGGTGCCTCGGCATGTTGACGCTCCAGTTCTTCGATCTCTTCCCTCGATAGTAAGGTAAATACCCGAATCAAACGGGGGGAGTCTTCGTCCGTTGCATTGAGCCAGAACTGATAGAACTGGTACGGGGACGTCATTTTAGAGTCCAGCCAAACATTACCCCCAGCCGATTTACCAAACTTGGTACCATCGGACTTCGTGATGAGGGGTGTAGTAAGGGCAAATGCCAGGTGTTCCTCCTGCGGGTCGGTTTGTCCGCTGTCTTTACGCCGGATCAGCTCAGTACCTGTTGTGATATTCCCCCACTGATCGGAACCGCCCATTTGCAGCCGAACCCCCTTGTTCTTGTATAACCAGTAAAAATCGTAGCCCTGAAGTAACTGGTACGAGAATTCCATGAACGACAATCCGGTTTCGAGCCGTTTCTTGACCGAATCTTTAGCCACCATATAATTGACGGTAAGATGCTGCCCAGCCTCGCGCAGAAAGTCGAGAAAAGTCATGTTCTTAAACCAGTCGTAATTATTGACCATCTCGGCAGCGTTAGCCCCTGACTCAAAGTCAAGGAAACGGGTCAACTGTGCCCGGATTCCTTCCTGATTACGACGCAGCGTTTCTTCGGACAGATAATCACGTTCGGTTGAACGGCCTGAAGGGTCACCAATCATACCCGTAGCGCCACCTACCAGCGCAAAAGGCTTGTGGCCTGCCCGTTGAAAATGAACCAGCAGCATGATGGTGGCTAAATTGCCAATATGCAACGACGATGCCGTAGGGTCGAAGCCGATATACCCAGCCGTCATCTCTTTGGTCAGCTGCTCTTCGGTTCCGGGAGTCATGTCGTGCAGCATGCCCCGCCAACGGAGTTCTTCAATGAAATTCATAAATAACATGGAGAGGGGAAACCGGAGACGGAAAAAAGGGAGGTAGTCTATTTACTTTCTCCCTTTTTCCGTCTCCTTACTCCTTTTTGCAAAATTAGGATTTATGGCAACAAGAGCGACGAATCGCCGTAGCTGAGAAAACGATACTCATTGTCGAGCGCTTCCTTATATATAGTACGCCAGTTATTACCCACCAGAGCGGCAATGAGCAGAATAAGCGTAGAGCCCGGCTGATGAAAATTGGTGATGATTCCCCGGCACATCTTCATCTGGTACCCCGGCGTGATATAAATAGCGGTATGGGCCACTACGGTATCGGTGCGGTGCGTATCCATATATTGAAGCATAGCCCCAACGGCCTCGGCAGCCGAGGGTTGCTCGTCGGGCGGAATGGCATACGCCATCTGCTGATCGAGCTGGAATGGGTTGGGCTCCTGCCGAAGCAGCTTCACCCCAAACCAGTACAAACTTTCGAGGCTCCGCATAGACGTAGTACCTACCGGCAACAGTCGGTCCAGATGCCGACGGATATTTTCCAGATTCTGACGGGTGTACACCACCTGCTCGGCGTGCATGGTGTGCTGCCGGGGATCGTCGGTTTTGATGGGCTGGAATGTACCGGCCCCTACATGCAGCGTCAGGTAATCGTGACCAATACCCCGTTCGGCGAGAGAGGCAAACACCGCATCGGTAAAGTGCAGGCCCGCTGTAGGAGCAGCTACGGCTCCTTCGTTACGGCTGTAGATGGTCTGGTACGTGTCGCGGTCAGCCTCTGTAACCTCACGCTTGAGATAGGGCGGTAACGGAATCTGCCCCGCCAGATGGATAATATGGGCAAATGCCTCGGAAGCCGGTTGCCAGCTGAACTCCACCACAGAGCGCTCATAATCGACATAAGCAACCGAGAGTGTCACGGGGCCATCGGGCGATTGGAGCGTAGTTTGCAGGGTTTCTTCAGGCTTCCAGCGTTTGCGGTTCCCGATCATACACTGCCATACCGACGAGCCCGTTTGCTCCATGGCTTCGAGCATGGGCGGGGGTGTGTCGCGCCCGTCGGTGGCTACGGGGTTCAACAGAAACAGCTCGATCAGGGCGCCCGTGCTCTTGTGAAACAACAGCCGGGCCGGTATAACCTTGGTGTTGTTAAAAATCAGGAAGCTGTCGGCGGGTACAAACTGAGCCAGTTGACGAAAGCCGGCGTGCCGAATCTGCCCCTGCTGGTACACCAGCAACCGCGAAGCATCGCGCTGCGCCAACGGAAACCGGGCAATCCGATCGTCGGGCAGGTCGTACTGAAATTCCTGTAGTGATAACGGAAGGTTCGAAGCCAAATCAGGCAAACTCATTGTTGCTGGAGGGTTTCATGAGAATGAGTCGAATCGGCAAGGCGATAATCACACTCGCCAGGATAAACACACTCAGGGGCAACAACCAGCCGTAGGTGTACCCGTCGACCTGAAAATCGGAGCGGTTGAGCATCGACAAAACGAACAGCGACAACGCCAGGATGGTATTCACAGCCGCCATAAGCGCGTGAAACCAGTTGACCAGCACCTCATTGAGGCCGTCGCGGTGTTGCGCCCATGCCGCTGCCACCGGAATTTTATCGGTAGGCAATTTCGGGATAAGCCGAGCTACGGAATTCATCAGGACGTTGTTGATCAGGAAAATAGCCACCGCTGCGTAAAACAGGGTTTCCCGGTCGAGGTACTGCGTAGCCAATCCTGCAGAGTTGAACATAACGGCTACCTGCGATGGATATGATATATAGCTGTTGATCAGAAGAAAAACTAATCCGAGGACGGAGATGATCCGCCACGCCCGGACGAAAAAAGTGCCAGTTCGCATGGTTACATTGGTCAATTGGGGTGCAAAGTTACGGCCGGTGGCGCGTGTTTAGACAGTATCTGCTTTATTAACTCCAATTTCGGAGCGGTCGTTTCGTTTTTTTCCGAGAGAAATGGCGCTCGCGTGGGCTTTATTGCCCATTTTTGGGAACACGAACAAAATGGGACAGAAACAACCCTCGTTATGAAGATTTATACCAAGACCGGCGATACGGGCCAAACATCGCTTATTAGTGGTCGCCGGGTGAGCAAGGCCGATATACGAATTGATGCCTACGGTACCGTCGACGAACTGAATGCCTGGATTGGGTTGGTGCGCGATCAGGCGATTAATGCGAGTCGGCGCGATTTGCTCAAAGAAGTTCAGGACCGCCTGTTTACGGTAGGTGCTACACTGGCAAGTGACCCAGAAAAAACGGTGCGGAAGCCGATACCGGATATTGACGAAGCCGACATCACGTTATTAGAGCAAGCGATGGACGGTATGGATGCCGAGCTACCCGAACTACGCGCTTTTGTGTTGCCGGGTGGTCACGAATCGGTATCGTATGCACACCTGGCTCGTACGGTATGCCGCCGGGCAGAGCGCCTGGTCATTGCTCTCAACGATGAGACTCCCGTAGACCCGCTCGTAATTCAATACCTGAACCGGCTGTCAGATTACCTGTTTGTCCTGAGTCGGAAAATGGCCCACGAACTCCAGGCCGAGGAGGTTGCCTGGAAACCGAGGGTCTAAACCCTCGCTCAGGCAGGTTTAGGGGTTTCTGGTTTATAGTTTGTAAGTGAATGAACATTGTAAAATGCATAATGAGTAATTGGGCTATCTACTGACAGTCAACTCTTTCCTTGTACATTTTACATTGTTCATTATACATTTAGTTCTACTTGACTACTTAGTTCATGGTTTTGAGTTTATGGTTTTAATTCAAAAGGAAACGCCAAAATGCCAGCTAGTTATGACTTATTAGGCTAACCAGAAACGATAAACCAAAAACCAAAAACTCTACATAATCACAGTTCAGACATTGAGCTTCGTAAATCCTTCTTTCCTGTTTGGTTTGGCGGCCCTGGCGGTACCTATTGCCATTCACCTGTTCAACTTTCGCCGGACGCGCCGGGTGTATTTCACCAATGTAGCGCTCCTGAAGACAGTACAGACCGAAACCAAATCGTTTCGGCGGCTCAAACACTGGCTTATTTTGCTGGCCCGGTGTCTGTTTCTGGCTTGTCTGGTGTTGGCATTTGCCCAACCGTTTATACCCAGCCAGAATAAACTGGGGCTGTCACGGCAGGGCGTAACGAGCCTTTACCTCGACAATTCGTACAGTATGCAGAACGAGCTGAACGAAAAGCGGTATCTGGACATCGCAACGGGTAAACTCGATGAGCTACTCACCTTGTTTCGGAACGCTACATCGCTCCAACTGCTCACCAACGACTTTTCGGCCGAGGAGCAACGGGCTGGTACGGCCGAGGCCGTGCGCGACCGGGTGACCAGTGTACGGTTTGCGCATACGCCCCGGACGCTCGAAGCCGTGTACCGGCGGCAACGCAACCTGTTGTCGTCCATGAATCCGGGAGGGCGCAATCAGCTGTTCTGGTTTTCCGATTTCCAGAAAAGCACCGTTGGCGACCTCAACAGGCTGCAAATTGACACGACCGACCGGGTTTTTATTGTACCGCTCGACGCCCAGCCTACCAAAAACATCTACGTGGATTCGGTGTGGTTGAGCACGCCCTTTATCCGGGAGATGCAGAATAACAGCGTAAACGTGACCCTCCGCAACGGCGGTCGCGAAACGGTACGCAACCTGCCCGTGCGGCTCTACCTCGACGATACCCAAACCTCAACGGCCTCGGCGAATGTAGAACCCGGTGGGGCCGCTACCGTATCGCTCAACTTCAACGTAACGTCGAAAGGGTTTCACCGGGGCCGGATTGTGTTTGAAGACTACCCGATCACGTTCGACAACGAATATTTCTTTGTGATAGAAGCGTCGCCCTCCATTCGGGTGATGCACCTGACCGGCCCCAGCCTGACCGCTGCCCGCCCGGTCGATTATATCCGAACGGTGTATTCGAACGACAGTCTGTTTCAGTTCAGGAGTTTCAGCGCCCAAAATTTTGATGTTGGATTGCTAAAAGAAACCGACCTCGTTGTGCTGGAGGGGGTTCCGGCCGTAAACGGCACGCTCCGTAGCGAACTGGACCGGTTTATACGGCAGGGGGGCAGCATCACGGTTATTCCCGATGCCAACCCGGATGCCACCTCGTATGCTTCGTTTCTGGGCGGTTTGGGCGTCAACGGCCTACAGGCTACTCCGCCAGCCCCCGGCAATACCCCCACCACCTTAGCCGACCCCGACCGCAACAGTCCATTCTTTAGCGATGTGTTTCAACGCAGTTTCCAGTCAGAGCCGCTCAACCTGCCAGGAGCAGTGCCGGTTTGGCGCTGGAGCGGTGGCAATCGGTTGCTGGCCCTTCGCGACGGACAAACGCTGTTGAGCCAGAACCGGGTTGGTAGCGGGTACGTGTACGTATTGGCAAACCCGCTCACGCCCAGCTACGGCAACCTGGCCGAGCACGCTCTGTTTGTGCCGGTCATGTACAAAATGGCGGCTCTGAGCGTACGTGCTCAACGCACGGCGTATTCGTTCGACGATAATTTGATTACGGTTCCGGTGTACAATCCGTCGGAGAAAACGGTGTACAAGCTAAAGCGCGACAAGCTCGATATTATTCCGGTGCAGCGCGTGGTGGGTAATCAGTTGCTGCTCGAAATGCCCAAAAGTAATGAACTGGCCAACGGGCAGAATGTAGAAGCGGGGTATTACGAGTTGCAGCTTTCTGACGGTGATGGCGGGGGCAAAACCGAGAGGCTGCTGGCCTTTAACCACGGCAACCGCGAATCGGCTATGGACTTTTACTCAGCTACGGAATTACGCCGGGCATTTGCCAATCAGCCTAACGTGGAGGTTTTCGACAGTATTCAGGACGGTGATTTTGTGCAGGTACTCGAACAGCAAAACTTAGGCAAGAGCCTCTGGAAGTATTTTCTGCTGGCGGCCTTGGGCTTTCTGCTGCTCGAAATTGGCCTGGTGCGGTTTATGAAAGGGGTTTAGGCACGTTGTAAATAACGTGAATTATGCATGATGGCTGACGCAAGGGCCTTCGACAGGCTCAGGCTGACAGTCCCGATAGGATAAAAATAAAGGGCTGACATCAAGCGATGATGTCAGCCCTTTATTTTTGGCTTCACCCCTACTCAACCCGAACCTTACCAGCGCCTGAGTAGCTACGCAACTCAGCATTGTACATGGCATCGGCCGAAGCAGGGCCCACCGTGAACGTACCCCGAGTAACGGCCCGCACGAGGTAATAGTACGTTTGGGTTTCGCCGGTAGCCGTTACGTAAAAGTTAATCCGGTCGTCGCGCACGTCGAAATGGTCGGGCGTAGCGGGTTTGGCCGCCCCCTCCATCCACTTCATATCGCGTTGCTCGCCCACCAACCGGGGGTTTTCAATCTCGAAACCAGCGGGCAGCAAGTCGGTCAGCACCACGTTGGGCACCTCCAGCCCGTTGGTACTGGCAAGGGTCAGTTTCACCACAATCAGGTCGTTCTGCCGGATGCTACCCACCCGATTGCCGTTTCGGTCGCGGTACTCCCGGCGCACCGTCAGCCCATTGTCTTCATCGGGCGTAGTGCCATCGGCCGGAATCCCTTCCGACTGGAGCAGATAATACAGGCTCCCGCTTCCGGCCGTACGGAGGCTGACCGACGTTTGGGGGACTCGTTTCAACAGCAGATCAGCACCGGTAAAATTGCCCAGCGACTTACCCCCGGCCGAAACCGTGGCTGTAACGGTAGCGCCGGCATTTTGGCGAGCCAGTTTACCCAAGGCCAAAAACGCAAAGGCCGACTCCTGCGTGTTCAGGTACGAAGCCTGCCGTACTGCACCCGACAATTGGCGGGCGAGGGTCGGAATCTGGAGATTGTCGCGGTCGGTAGCGATGAGGGCTTCGAGCACCAACGCCAGATTCCGAATGGGCGACGCGTAACTACCACCCGACAAACGGCCCCGCGAGGAATCAATAAACCGTTTAGGCAGCAAAGCCCCGTAACTGCGGGTATCACCCAGCCGGAAAAACGCAGCCGCCAGCAGGTAGCGGGCGTCGGTTGTAAGCACCGCCGAATTTTTGTAGTAGTTCATGCTCGGGCGGTTGGGCTTACCCGCCAACGCCAGCGCGTAGAGGGCGTAAATGTGCGTTCGGCTGGCTACTTTGCGCACCGAGTAAGACCCTGTCTCGTCGTACACAGCCTCGTCTTCGGTAGCGGGCGTGCTGGTGAGGGCCGTCAGATAGTCAAGGGCTTTACTCAGCGTAGCCCCACGCACCTCATAACCAGCCCGGTCGGCTTCGGTCAGGAAGTGCACCGCGTAGGCCGTCACCCAATCGTCGGGTTTAGCGGCATCGGTACCGCCGGGCCACATGCCAAAACCACCGTTGAACTGCTGACTCCCTTCGATTCGCTCCACGGCCGCCCGAACGTTGAAAGCCGGGTTGAGGTCCGAATCGCCGTTGCGCACAAAATACACATTGGCCGTTTGCCCGATGGTACGGGTCAGGTCGGCAAAATAAAGTTGCGGGAACGCTTTCGAGATGGTTTGTTCCAGGCAGCCGTGCGGGTACCCTAACAGGTACGACAGCTCACGGCCGTATTGCAGGACGGGCGAGCGGCTCAACACTAGGCTGGTACGAGCTGTGCCGGGCAGATAGGCCGTTGATGCCCCCCCGAGCGTTTGGGTACTCCCGCCAGCGACCACACCCGACTGCGACTGTTTAACCAACGAAGCCGCCGGGCGAATGGTAATGTCGGTTTGGTCGGTGAACGTCTCGCCCGAACGACCGTCGGTCAGGCTTTGCACCGCCACCCGAATGGCTCCCGCACCGGTAGCCTGCCGGGCCCGCACCCGAAACATAACCCGTCCCTCGCGGCCCGGTTGCAGAGTAAGCCGGGTGGCCGACGCCGATGCACTGTCCTGCACAATATCGAGCGGCCCATTAACCGCCAACCGAACCGATACGGGCATGGCTTTGCCCGTAGTATTGCTGAGGGTTACAGGCAAATTCAGCTCATCACCGGGCGACAGGAATCGGGGTACACCGGCACTAATCACAACCGGGTCGGCTACTTTCAGATTATGACTGGCCGAACCAAAAGCCTCACCTTTGTAGGCCACCGCCATCACCCGTAAATCGCCGGAAAACTGCGGAATATCAACCGTAAACTCGGCCTCCCCATCGAAGCCGGTTTCCAGAATACCGCTCCACTGCGCTACGAGTTTGGCCCGGCTGTTGGCGAGCGGATTCACCCGTTTTTCGAGGTTGTACCCATCCCCCCCGAAGCTCGACCGGTTGCTTTTGAGCGACAGTTCGGGGAAAAGCTGTGCGTATAAATCGTGGCTACTGACCTCCAACGCCCGCTTTTGGTAGAAAAAGCCGTGCGGGTTGGGCGTCTGGAAGTTTTTGAGCTGCAAAATCCCCTCATCAACCACGGCAATGGTCACTTGCGCGTTGGCCTTCGTTTTCACCCGAATGGTTTGTTTGGTCTTAGACCGCGACCCACTGACAGCCGCTATCTCGACGGGCAACTGCGTGCTTTTGTCCGACACCGTTACGGGCGCAAAACCATGCGCTACCGTCAACGGCAGGTTGGCCTCTACCCCATCCGGCGACTCCATGGCCCGGATGAGGGTAGCCGTCACGTACACATTAGGCAGATGGTCGTCGCCCAGCGGGAAGCTCCACTCGGCCGATTTATCGATAATATCGAGCCAGCGATGTTCGAGCACCCGATTGCGTTCAATCGTGACGAGCAACTTACCGTTGAACGGGCATTTAAACAGCACCTTAGCCCGGTCGCCGGTTTCATACGTTGCCTTGTCGAAGGTCATCAGTACCTGCCCTTCCTGGCTTACTTCAAACGACGAAGCCGTGGTACTGTTGAAGCCATATGCGTAGAATTTGGTTGTGGTGTAGCCGGTGGTAGTGGCTCCAGCCCGACGGATGCGAACCTCATACTCACCCGATACGGTGGGCACATACCGGAACGAAGCCCGCCCGCCATTGTACGTCAGGGCATTGGTGTACACCGGTTTTTCGCGACGGCTGGTGCGGTACTGAAGCACGCCGTTGGTATTTTTTTCAACCACGGTCTGGTAATCGTACCGGACAATCTGCACCGTCGACTGAGCACCCGGCCGCAACCGTCCTTCGCGGTCGAGGGCTACCGACTCAAACGCCAGCGGGGCATTGGTGGTCACGTAGGTGTCGGCGGCACGAACACCGAAAAAGACATCCTGCGTAAACACATCGAACCGCCGAAGCCGATTGACGGGCCGCCCGTTTTCGTCGAATACCGTGGTAAACAGCTTTCCTTCGAGCACGCCCATATCGGCAAATGTAGCGGCCACCGGAAACCGCTCAGTGGCCTGTCCGTTGGCGTTGGTTCGGCCCTGCCGGAGTTCTTTCACGATGGTACCGGCCGAGGCCCCCTCAGGCTTTTCAAGGGCATCCATACCGCCAATGGTGAATCCATACTCCTCAAACCCTTTGGCCACAAATGCCTTACGCTTGAGTTGAAGCTCCAATTCGTAAGCCCGGTCGGCAGCGGGTGGCCCAAACAAGTTGGTAGCCGTAGCCGACACCGTGATGGTTTGACCGCTTCGGTACACAGTGCGGTCGGTGAGCACGTCGACTTTGATGCGGTCGGGAATAAACTCCTCCACACTAATCGACTCGGAGGTAAGCAGCACGTTGTTGGCGTTGAGTACCTCCACGGTGTATGTGCCCGTAACGGCCGCCGGGTCGAGCGGAATATCCGTGGCTACAGCCCCCTCGCTATTGGTTTGCTTACGCAGGCTGCGGAACTCACGCCCATTGGGCAACAGCACCCGCACCGTAAGCGGAATAGCCCCCACGCTCTCCCAGCGAGCGTTGCGCACCACCGTGTTCATATGCATGGTTTCGCCGGGCCGGTAAATGTTACGGTCGCCGTACACGAAGGCTTCAAAGCCGGAGGTATTATCACGCTTGCCCTCCACTTCAAACCGCGACGTTTCGACTTCGGTATCGGCCAACGACAGAAAGTTGAAATCGCCATCGCCGTTGGTTGTTTCAAGAGTAGCGGTCACCATCGCCATGGTGAAGCCGGGCGCCCGCTCGTGTACATTTTCGAACCGGGCCAAGCCATCACCGTCGGTTTTGATGGTCATCACCGACTGGTTGTTGCTACTAATAAGCGACACCGACACGCCTTGTAGATTTTCGGCCGTTCGGATCGACTTGGCCCACACCAGCACGTCGGTTTTGGTCCGGCGGGCAATCAGGCCAATGTCCGACACCGAAACCAGCTGGCTCGCACTCAGGTACGCTTCATCGGCCGACCCCACCGAGATCAGGTACACCCCGCGCATGGGCCGCTCGCGGGTGCTGCCGGGGCTATCGGGTACGGCGATGTTGAGGGCCGAAACACCCCGCACTTTGGGCAGGTCGGTGGTTTCGACTGTCTTGTTAACGAGCACACTGCTATACTGCCCCTCTTCGTCGTTGACGTAAGTATAGGCCCCCGTGGGCGACCAGTTTCCGTCGGCTGTTTCGCCGTACTCCTCATAGCGCCCGCCTTTGAGGTAGTGCAGGATGTTGTTTTCGTACAGTTTGGCAATCTTGACCTGTACTTTCGGCACGTTGACAATCGACAGACCCACGTTGCGCGCACCCTTCGACGACAGGTACATGGCCTTTTTGTTGGCAAACTGAATACTGGCGGGCATTTTCCCGAAAAACAGATCACGGCTTACCGGCTCGGCCAGCTGCGTATTGAGTACCCCCCGAATCTGATCGGTGAGGGTGAGTACATAGGTATCGGTTTCGTTGAAATCGCCCCGGATAATGAAGCCGTTTTCGGTCAGTTCGGCCGTTGTTTCCACGGCGGGCTGAATCGTGTAATACTCCGACAAACGACCCGGTTGCAGCTCCTGCGTTGTAATAACGCGGGCAAATCCCTGCACACCGGCGGCTCCTTTCTTATCGAAGCCCGTTTGCACATCCACTACTTCTACGGCACGGCGGCTGGGCAGCGAAGCCCCCTGTTCAATCACCTCCTGGCTGGTGTAGCCAGTATTGGGCACCTTGATACCTTTGTCAATTTTGAGCGTTAGCGGCTGCTCGTTGTTCGATGCCGGTGCGTCGGGCAGGGTGAGGGCTACGGCGGTTTGCCCCTCTACAGCGGTTGGAGCCTGGGTGGTGAGGGCTTTGTCGGTTTCGGCGGTGATGTTCACTTTGCCAGCCACTTCACCCGCCGACACGGGATAGTTGAAATTGAGCCGAAGCTTGGCCACGGGCTGCCCCGTTTCGCGCGAGCGGGTCCACCAGCTTTCGGTGCCGGAGAGCTGAAGGTAGGGTGTATGAAACGCAATCTCCTCACCCGAAAGCGTCAGGTCTTTATCGGTTGCGTGGGTCAGCAGTTTGTCGGTTAATTCGGCGCGGTAATCGGTGGCAGGGTCGAAGGCCACGGCCGGAGAGAAAATCAGCTCATTTTCGGACACCCATTTGAACTTACCCCGCACGGCCGGCTTAAACCGCACGTACTCGGTAGAGTCCCACTCCTGAAGCCGACCGGCCGGAGCCACATTTTTATTGAAGGCAAAACTCAGATTTTGGGTTTGCTCCACTTCGTCCTCAAAATTTCGCCCCACCACCGACACCTCGTTGAACGATAGCCGAGAGCAATTGATAAGCAGAAGCGGAATAAAGAAAACGAAATAGGCAATGTAGTTACGTGTACGCTGGGGGGTAAGCATAGCTGATATGAAATCGTGACGATTAACGCGGAAATATGCCGAATTGGCAGCCAGCTTGCAAGAAGCGATGAGGGAAAGGTAAAATGTTCGAGGCTTTTTCGGCCTACTTTCAGAAGAAAATAACGGCATAGCTAAAGCCACAAAAATGGGCCTGCACAACTGGGTAGCAGGCAACGCTTCCGGGAGCTATCCAGTTGGTTCCAATACGCTATAAGCAACTGATAATGACATAATTTGAACTTGTTTTACAGAATTGGTGGATTAACTAAAATTTTTAGTGGACTATTCACTTGATATATCATAAAAAAATCTAGTTTTATCTACCCGATCATTCACTATCACACTCTTTCCTATGCCTTCTTTCTTTACCTGTTCCGCTACCCGAATCCAACAGCATCCGAATCTACAGATTGGTTTTCTTCGGCTTGTCAACTAGCCGTTCAATCGTACTGTCAGGCTGTCTCTGCCCCTGATTCTCATTCTCCAATGCTCTTCCTGTACCAGACACCAGACCCTGAACTCGGTTCGGTGTACTCGTTCCTGCTTTACCAATACTGGTCATCCGGCAAATCCTCAAGTAGCTTGTAGTAGCCCGGTCATGTACCCCATCCAGTACATTGGTTTTATGCCAAACATTGAATCTCCATTCTATTCACTATAAAACTTCTACCATGCACCTCAAACTTCTGCTATTCTCGCTGCTGATAGCCATCTTGCCACCTACTCTATCCTCAGCCCAAACCGTTAATTGGGCTACCCTCTTCAAGAACTCAAACGAGCAACAGCCAACAGCTATCGCTCGGGATGCAGGCGGAAACATTTATGTTAGTGGTTATTACAGGGATAACCTAACCTTCGGAGCTACCACCCTCCGTGGCAACACCTCCTCTTTTTACTCATTTGTTTGCAAAATGGCCTCTAACGGCACCGTGACCTGGGCTAAAAGTTTTACCTCAACATCGGGCGCAAATTTTACCAACGCTATTGCTGTCGACAATAATGGTGCAGTTTATGTAACAGGTTATTTCTCGAATACTATTGATCTGGACCCTGGGACACCTAGTGTACCCGCTACCACAGCAGGCAACAACGATGTGTTCGTGGTTAAACTGGATACCGACGGGAATTACGCGTGGAGTAAACAGTTTGGAAGTAGCCGGGCTGAAACCGGTACGGCAATAGCCGTCGATAATTCGGGCAATGTTTACGTAGGGGGCTCGTTCACAGGGGCTAACACAACCCCCGGTAGCAACATTATCACATTTGCACCCGGTATCACCACATTAAGCAATGACCAGCCGAGTAATGACATTTTTACGGTAAAGCTCAATGGTAGCGATGGCACGCCCCAATGGGCTATATCACTTGGCAAGTCGGTTGCCGGGCAAGGGGAGGCATTGGGAGGTATTGCCCTTGCGCCTGATGGATCAGCCATTTACCTAACAGGCTTGTTCATTGGTGAACTCGATTTTGATCCGAGCCAGAGTGGCGTAACCATGTTAACTGCTACTGCCACCAATGCCTCTCAGGTGGGGCAGGATGCCTTTGTGCTTAAGCTAGGTACGTCAAATGGCAGCTTTATCTGGGCGGCCGGTACCAGTGGGCAACCCGGCAACTTTGTTCAGATTTCGTATAGCACAGGTATAAAGGTGGCCCCCAGTGGAAATATATACGCTATCGGAAACTTCAACGGCATATTTGATTTCGACCCCAGTCCATCCGGCGTAACCAGTGTTTCATCGTCAATGAATGCTGCCGCAACTGCCCGCAGTATTGATAGTTACGTTTGGAAACTAAATCCCTCCGGTGGGTTGGTCTGGGTTAAAACCTACGGGGGTACCGGGGCAGAGGGTACCGATGGCATAGGCTTGGATGCCGACGAGAACGTGTACATCACGGGTTCTTTTTCGGGTGTCGTTGACTTTAACCCCAACCCTTCAGTTTCGAACACGCTGACATCTGCAGGCAACAACGATCCTTATGCCCTCAAGCTCAACGTCAACGGCGATTACGTACAAGCGATTCGATTCGGGGGCAGCACCCTTTTCGACCTGGGCGCGGGTATTGCCCCGGGCAGCACTACCGAAGCGACGATTGCTGGCTATGTTAACGGCACTTCAAGTGTTAGTTTTGGAACAATCAACCAAACACCCAGCGGGAGTCGCGATGTCTTTGTTACAAGCTTCAACTTTCCTAACCCGTGTGTTCCACCCGCCATCACCCAGGAGCCACCAGCTTCCGGAACGGTTTGTGCTGGAGGATCGGTCAATACACCCGTTACGGTTACAGGGGCAGTAACAAGTTATCAGTGGTTCAAAGACGGCGTATCGCTGGGAGCCTCCCAAAACACCTCTACGCTTTCTCTGACGAATACGCAGCCAGGCGATGCAGGCAGCTACGTGCTGGTGGCTACCGGCTCATGCAACAGCGCTACCTCCACAGCCTTCAGCCTGTCAGTGAATCAACCAGCATTTGCAGGAGCACCAGTGTTGTCGCAGAGCCTCGTTGCGGCCGGCCAGGCAATGACTGTAAACTTTCAGGCTAGCCAAATTAACTGCGGGTTTCCGCCCAGCGGACCTTTTGTGATAGAACTAGCTACGAGCCCAACCCCAACCACGTTGACGGTGAGTGGGATCAGCAGTCAATCATTGATTACAGTAACCCCCACTAGTTTACCGGCAGGATCGTACCAGCTTCGTATTGGATATAATAATCAGGTTTATAGCCCTTATACAACGTTGATTATTGATTCACCCCTGTCTATTTCAACCGTCCAGACTACCTTGTGCGTAGGGGGCACAGTCCGGCTGGAGGCCATCGGCTGCGAGGCTGGCGTGGTAGAGTGGAGCACGGGGCAAACCGGGCGTAGCATAGATGTTGCCCCCCAATCAACAACAACCATTTCGGCCTCGTGCGTCATTACGTCTGGCGTACAGGGTCAGTCGGCACTAGGTTTACAAAAGAAGACGGGCAAAGTTGATGGGTTTATAAACCGACCTAATCAGGATGCCTTAAAGCCCGACTGAACACCCGGTTCGTTTTACGCACACGTACTTCGAACGTTAAACTACAGCGGGAAAAGCTTTTCCCGCTGTAGTTATTTAACCCCTCAGCGCACCCTGAACAGGTCCACCAGTTTGGGTACGTAATCATCGTGGGTGTCGAGGGCGAGGTAATTAGCCTTGTACTGTTTGCACAAACGCTCAAGCCGGGCGCGGTTATCGTTAAACGTATTCTGAAGCCCCGCCCGAAACGCCCGCGACGAGGTATTCACCCAGTTAGTACGGCCCGTTTCGGCATCGTACACCGGAATAATGCCCAAAGGTGGCAGGTTGACTTCGCGCTGATCGTAAAAATGAATCACGACCAGATCGTGCTTGCGCGCCAGCGCTTTCAGACTCTGCTCGTACTGGGTGTCGATAAAATCAGACAGCAGAATAACCACGCTCCGCCGTTTGAGCACATTGAGGGTAAACAACAGAGCGTCGGACAGGCGTGTGCGAATCGACTGTGGCTGGAGCTTAAACAGGCTCATAATAAGCTGGTAGCCACTTTTCATACTATTGGCAGGCTTACTATACAGTTCTTTCTGGTCCGAAAAGCAGTACAGACCCACGTGGCTGGCCTCCCGAATAGCCGACATCGCCAGCACCCCGCACACCTCTTTGGTCACGTCGAGTTTGGTGCGTTCCTGCGAGCCTACCCGTTGCGAGGCACTCACATCGACCACGAAGAAAACGGTCTGATCTTTTTCTTCCCGGAAGACCTTCACAAACGTACCGTGCCCTTTCGACGACACGTTCCAGTCGATAGCCCGCACGTCGTCGCCGTACTGGTAGGTTCGCAGGTCGGCAAACTCAAGCCCCGACCCCTTGAATACCGACCGAAAGCTACCCCGCATCTGGCTATTCACCGCTTTACGGATACGGATTTCGATGTGTCGGAGCCGGGTAAGAAATTCATCCATGCGTTCGTTGCAGACAATGGGTGGTTATGGATATCCCAGGGCGCACCTATTGATGTTAATGTATGTTAGTAACTGATAATACTCAGTATTTGGTACGCATCCGAATTGTAGTTTCGCACCCGAAAGTTAATCGAAAATGAGTACGCACCGTATCGCCGGGGTCTTCCTGGCTCTTTTACTGTTGGTCACTGGCTGTTCGGACACCGACGGCGTTGAAAAACCCGACAAGCTGGTCGAAGCCGACAAAATGGCCCAGATTCTGACGCAGGTTCACCTGGCCGAAGCGCAGGTGGGTCGGTACACCCTCCGGTCGACCGATTCGTCGACCATTATTTTCAAGCGACTTCAAACGGGTATTCTCAAAAAATATGGGGTCGATACGTCGGCGTACCGCAAGAGTTATATCTATTACTCGGCACACCCCGACAAGCTGGAGGCTATTTACGCCAATGTAACAAAAGAGCTGCAAAAACTGAGCAACGTCTCTTCGGCATCGGCTACCGCACCCAGCACCGCTACAGCCACCCGCGCCACCGTTGGCTCGGGCACCCTTCAGCGACCCCAGTAAAACCACCAAGCCATGCATGTAGGCATTATCGGAGCGGGCATTTCGGGCCTGACGTTAGCATACGAACTCCAAAAGCGGGGAATTCCGTACCGGCTTTTCGAAGCCACCGACCGGGTTGGCGGCTATATCCAATCGGAGCGCGAGGGTGCCTACCTACGCGAAATTGGCCCGAACTCCCTGTTGGGCGGCTCCGAACTGCTCAACTGGCTCGACGAGCTGGGCCTGACCGGGCAAATCGAGATGGCCAAGCCCGTGAGCAAAGCCCGGTATATATTCCGTAACGGCCAATACCGCGAACTTCCTTCGGGCCCGCCCGCGCTTCTGCTGGGTTCGTATTTCAGCTGGAAAACGAAATGGGCCATTTTCAACGAGCGGAACAACAAAACAACGTCTCCGCCGGGCGAAACGCTGGGGCAGTTTTTCCGCCGTCGGTTTTCGAGCGAGATTGTCGACTACGCACTGGCTCCGTTTGTAGCGGGTATCTACGCCGGTGACCCTGAGCGGCTACTCGTATCCGAAACCTTTCCGGTATTGCTTCAGTACGAACGGGAATACGGCTCGGTACTCCGGGGCTTCATCAAAAACCGCTCGGGCGAACGGCGGCAGTCGTTCAGTTTTCACGACGGGATGCAGACCCTGCCCTACACACTGGCTACCAAACTGAGCCACCTGGCCTTGAACGATGCCGTAAGCCAGCTACAACCCCTCCCCGACGGGCGTTGGCAGGTTACGGCCACTTCGGGTACGTACTCGTTCGACAAGCTGGTTCTGTCGACACCCACCGGCCCGGCAGCTCACCTGCTGGCCGCTATTCAACCAGACTTGTCGGCGGCTCTGCGCCAGATTGAATACCCGCCCATGACGGCCGTGCATTCGGCCTACAAACGCGCTGATGTGGGCCACCCGCTTGATGGCTTTGGGGGGCTCAACCCCGCCAAAGAAGGTCGGTTTTGCGCGGGACATATCTGGAGTAGCTCGATTTTTGGGTGGCGCTGCCCCGACGACGAAGTGATGCTGACTACGTTTGTGGGTGGAAAGCAAGCCCCTGACAATGCCCGCAAGCCTGAGTCTGAGATTTTTGAGCAGGTGCACCGCGAACTGTCCGAAAGTCTGAACATTCGGGCGCAGGCACCGGTATGGCGTAAGCTGGTGCGTTGGGAACACGCCATTCCGCAGTACGACGCCAGTCTGGCGGCTGCCAAACCGCTCATTGCCGCTCTCGAAACAGACAACCTGTATGTGAGTGCTAACTGGTACGGCGGCATCTCCTTGCCCGACTGTATTCGGAAAAGTCAGGCATTAGCCGAGCAATTTGGCGTGCCGGTTTTGGGCGACTGATGTTCCGGTTTTTAGTGTATCGTTTTGGGTTCTTGTTGGTTGTATTGGAGAACAGGGTTGTTACCTAAAACACCACCGCCAGGGTCTTTCAGACTATACTTCTATTCAATAACAACCTTATCACTCAATATATATAGCAACTAACACTCCGGTTTTTCCGTATCGTTTTTGGGCGACCGGGGGGTACTATCAGGTCAAAATTGATCCGGCAAATAAGGTGTAAGACAAGTTTGCCAACCGTCCTTTTAACCACCCCCCGCCCCCTCCTTGAACTAAGGAGGGGGAGCAGAAAAGGTGCCTTTATTGGCTCCCCCTCCTGTTTTTAGGAGGGGGCCGGGGGGTGGTTGAAAACGCTAAACCGGCAGCGGATGGCTGGTAGGCACAAACTTGTCTTACACCTCGGCAAATTGGCCTGACAGCACTCTTTGCCGAACGCGGCCCACGCTCTTTATTCACCGTGACAATCTGTCAGATTGAACCGCTCTGGAACAACTTTTGGGGATAAACCGACATCACACGTATTCTCCAAACAGTTACCTAAATACTCATCCTTTATGGAAGCGGTACAGAACGAAAAAGAAGGGACCAAACGCGGGCAGATCTCGATCCATACCGAGAATATCTTCCCGATTATTAAGAAGTTTCTTTACTCAGACCACGAAATCTTCCTGCGCGAACTGGTTTCCAACGCGGTGGACGCGACGCAGAAACTCAAAAAACTGGCTTCGTACGGCGAATACAATGGCGAACTGGGCGACGACCTGAAGGTAACCGTGGCGTTCGACAAAGAAGCCAAAACGATCACGATCAGCGATCGGGGCATCGGGATGAGCGCCGACGAGATTCAGAAATACATCAATCAGATCGCGTTTTCGGGAGCCACCGAGTTTATCGAAAAATACAAGGATAAAAGCGGGCAGGTCGACGAGAAAGCCATTATCGGCCATTTCGGTTTAGGATTTTACTCGGCCTTCATGGTGGCTAAAGAGGTCGAAATTATTTCGAAATCATACCGCGACGAAGAGCCCATCAGCCGCTGGGTGTGCGACGGCTCGACCGAGTTTGAGATTGGCCCCGCCGAAAGCCGGGTGTCAGGCGGCACCGAACGCGGTACCGACGTGGTTCTGCACATTGCCGAAGATTCAGAAGAGTTTCTGGATGAGTACCGGTTGCGGGGTATTCTCGAAAAATACGGCAAGTTTCTGCCCATCCCGATTGAGTTTGACGGCAAAGTGGTGAATAATACCACGCCAATCTGGACCAAAGCACCCTCGGACCTCACCGACGACGATTACAAGAATTTCTACCGGGAGTTGTACCCCATGTCGGAGGAGCCCCTGTTCTGGATTCACCTCAACGTCGACTATCCGTTCAACCTGACGGGCGTTTTGTATTTCCCCAAACTGAAAGATGGTTTTCAGTTCAAGCGCGAAAAAATTCAGCTGTACAGCCGTCAGGTATTTATCACCGACGAGGTAAAAGACGTGGTGCCCGACTTCCTGATGCTGCTGCACGGGGTTATCGACTCGCCCGATATTCCGCTCAACGTGTCGCGCTCGTTCCTGCAGACCGACTCGAACGTGAAGAAGATCAACAGCTACATCACCCGCAAGGTAGCCGATAAGCTGAACGACCTTTTCAAAGCTGACCGGGCTGCCTACGAAGCCAAATTCGACGACATTGGTCTGTTTGTAAAGTACGGTATCCTGAGCGACGACAAGTTTTACGAGAAAGCCAAGGACTTTGTTCTGCTCAAAAATACCGAAGCGAATGGCACCCCCTCGCGCTACTTTACGCTCAACGAATACCGCGAGCACGTACAGGCCAACCAAACCGACAAGAGCGAAACGGTGGTAATGCTGTACGCAACCAACGCCCAGCAACAGCACGGCTACATTGAGTCGGCACACCGGCGCGGCTACGATGTACTGCTGATGGACACGCAAATTGACGCGCACTTCATCAATGCACTCGAATACAAGCTGGAGAAAACGTCGTTTAAGCGCGTAGATGCCGATACGCTCGATAAACTGATCGACAAGGGACTCAATACCGAAAGCGTACTGTCGGAAGAGGACCGGACGAAGCTGAAAGACCTGTTTGAGCAGACATTAGACAACAAATCACTGGCAATCAGTATAGAGTCGATGCCTGCCGATGAGCTTCCGGTAACGATTACGATGCCTGAGTTTATCCGCCGGATGAAAGATATGTCGGCGCTGTCGGGTGAGCAGTCGTTCTACGGCTCACTGCCCGTATCGTACAACGTGGCCGTAAATGCCAACCACCCGCTCACGAGCAAAATTCTGAGCACAACCGACGCTGAGGCCCAGAAAACCTTAGTGAAACAGGTGTACGACCTGGCGCTGTTGTCGCAAAATATGCTCACCGGCGCCGACCTCACGGCTTTTGTACGCCGGTCAGTAGCGCAGTTGTAAACAAAAGAGCCCTTTACCAAAAGGCGGCTGGTTTCCGAAACCAGCCGCCTTTTTTGCTTTAGCATTCAAGAAGTAGCAAAATGGCTTCCTCCGAAAGAGCTTCGAACTCGATTTGGGCATCTTGAACCCCTCGAAGAGCCAGGCCGTCTTTAGCTTCGAGCAGACGGTTAGCTACTTCAAAAGCGCCCTGCAACACCAAAACGAATACATTAGCCTGCGCATCGGTCAGGGAATACCGCCCCTCGGCACGCCCGTCGAACTGCCCGATCCAACAGGCCTGAGTTGCCGGGCTACCCAAAGGCAGCAGCTTGTTTCGGTGGCTTACATCAATCGCGAAGGGGCGAATTTTGGGCGTTCCCTGGGCCTCGTTAACCAGGCGCCAGCAGTGCAGTACGTTGATGTATTCGGTTTCGTAGGGATTCGTAACCGTGTACGATTCATCGGCCGCCAACGAGAGCCACGCGGCCCCACCCGGTTCCAGAAAATCAGATACAGCTCCGCAACCATACTCCAGCCCGCCAACGAGCGGCAACAGCAACACCTCGGTAGGCTGCTCAACCCGGAGCGACAGGCTCGCCCCCGGCCGTAGCACATCGTCGTTGAGCAATTGCAAGGCCCCAAACGGCTGACGGCCCTCCTGTCGGTAAGCCCCGAATTTGAAGGTATGGTAACTCCGAAACCCTTCGGATTCGGAACGGCCCCGTTCGGTAGCCAGAAAAATCTGTACGTCGGTTTGGGTATCCATGCATAGCCGCCCCATCGGGCGGGTTTCTCTATCAGGCTTTCACCACAATTGTATGCGTCAAAGTGTAGCCACCCGATACGCTCCCCGACACAGTAGCCAGTTCGGTAGTGAACCCATCGCTAAATACATTGTCGCGTTCATTGAGGGTATCCTGCGCACCTTTCGTGTAGCCATACGACTGCCCCGTTGTGTAGACCGTATTGGCAGAAGCATACGGGAACGCTATCTGAGTCACCAGCAGCGATTTTCCCGCCGAGTTATAAATGTGTACGTGAATATGCGGAGCCCGACCCGGATACCAGCCGGGAAAAATAGTGGTGAACCCTACGGCCCCGTTGGCGTCGGTCACCTGCCGCCCCCGCAAAAAATCGACCGTTGTGAAATTGGCACTCTGCATCCCCGTACCGCCGTACTCCGAATAGTAGCCATCTTTATCGCAATGCCACACATCAACCAGCGCCCCGGCCAGAGCTGCACAGCTCGCATTGGCATTTTTGATGGTGATATTCATCGTCATGGGGATACCCGTACGGCCATCCCGAATGTCTTTCCGTACAAAATTGGCCGGTACTTTCGTCGGGAACGGACCTTCTGTTTCAGTGGACGTTACGGTACAATCAGATGACGAACTACCGTTGGTGGAACCGCTTGCCGTGCTGCTGCCCGATGTCGACGTGGCCGCCGGGTCGACTTCGGTACCGCTACAGGCTGCCATCAGAGGCATAATGGCGCTCAGACTCAACAGACTACCAAAGCCGCGCGTCAAAAACTCTTTACGTTCCATACGAACGGGGTATTTTAAGGGGTTAAACGCTTTACCACCTTTACGGTATCAACCACCTTATTCGTTGCACAAACAGCCCGGACCATGCGTAAAAAAGCCAAATGTGCCGACGAACCCGCAAATCCTGACTACTTTCAATTGTATGAAACCATCGTTTGTTCAAAAGCTCCAGAGCGGTAAGCCCCTGCTCGGTACGCTTGTTTCGTTACCAACCCCTGAGATCGCCGAAATTCTGTCGTCGGTTGGGTTCGATTGGCTGTTTATCGACATGGAACACAGCACCCTGAGCCCGCTCGATGTACAACGTCAGCTACAGGCCATCCGGGGCGATTGCCACGGTCTAGTACGCGTTGCCGAAAACAATCCGGTCTGCCTCAAACAGGCACTCGACGTAGGAGCCGACGGTCTGATTATCCCCTCGGTCAACACCGCCGACGAGGCCCGGCAGGCCGTTGCCGGGGCAAAATACCCACCCGTGGGCACCCGTAGTGTGGGTATCGGGCGGGCGCATGGCTACGGAAGTCGCTTTGCCGAGTACGTACGCGAAGCCAACGCCCACACGGCGGTCATTATCCAGATTGAGCACATCCGGGCCGTCGAAAACCTCGACGCTATTCTGGCGGTCGAAGGAATTGATGGCGTTTTCATTGGCCCCTACGACTTATCGGGGAGTCTTAACCGCCTGGGCGAAGTGGGGCACTCGGATGTTCAGAATGCCATTCAGACCATAAAAAAAGGATGCCGACAACACGGCATCCCGGCAGGAATTTTCACACTACAGCCCGAATCGGTCAAAACCGAGCTTGAAAGTGGTACGCAGTTCGTAGCCGTTGGGACCGATGCCTCGTTTTTGTGGAAAAGTGGGCAGGTGCTTGTGGATACCTTTCGGGCCAGCCACGGGTGAAGTGAGTTTACGGTTTTTAGTTCTCCGTTTTGGGTTTATCGTTTGCCCTTGTTCTTTATCCTATTTTCAAGGAGGTAAACCCCGTTTTTGTTGGCTACCACGATGTCAGGTTTTCCGTCGCCGTTTATATCCTGTGCCACCACATTCAGGCCCGAGCCCGAGTCGTTGTCAATAATGTGTTCTTTGAAGTAGGGGGCTTTGCCGGGGGTAAACTCAAACCACATCAGAATAGCCGCGTCGCTATCGCCGGGGTCGCGGCCGTGGTGCGCCAGAAACCGCTTACCCGTAATGTAATCGGCCCGGCCATCACCGTTCAGGTCGGCCATAATCGACGAGTGTGTTTGGGCGGTGGTGTTGCTCATGAGGTGCGCCCGGAAATTGATTTTGCCCCCCTCATCCACTACCTGCTCGTGCCACCAAACCCCCAACGCATGGGCCGACGCGCTCACCACGTCGTTGCGCCCGTCGCCGTTCACGTCGAGCACCTGCATGTGCGAGCAGGGTTCGCCGAGGTTAGCGGGCCGAAATACCCAGTTGCCCGCCTGTTTGTCGGCCGTACCTTTGAACCAACCTTCGCGCACGACCACATCGTTCAAACCGTCGTTGTCAATATCGCCGTAGCCAATTCCGTGCGAAAACGGCTCAGTACCGGGCACATTTTCGGCCGTCAGGGCAAAGCGTTTCCAGGCGGTTTCGCCCGGCTTTGAGGGCGATTTGAGCCACACAATCTGCTTTTTGGCCCGGTCTCCGCACAAAATATCGAGCCGCCCGTCGCCGTCGATATCCACAAAATTGGGCGACTCATTGGCAATCCCAACCGAGTCGGCCAGGATGTGCTTCGTCCAGGCTACGGGCGTACCGGTCGACTTCTGTTTGGGATTCTCGAACCAGAAACCCGGTTTGCCCGGAAAGTCAACAATCACCACATCGTCCCAACCGTCCTGATTCACATCCATGCCCAGATTCAGAAACGAATTGCTGTACTCTTTGCGCGGGTCGAAGGTGCGCGAGGGGGCCATTTCGTGGCGGGTCCAGTTGGGAGCTTCAAACCAGTAATAACCCGCCACAATATCGAGCCGACCGTCTTTGTTCAGGTCGGCCACGGCTACCCCTTCCGACAGAAAATCGCCAGTCAGTTTGGTTTTTTTGAAGTTTCCGGCGGGTACTACCACCTTGGCCGGTGCCCGGTCGGGGGTATTGGCCGACTGCTGTTTCCGAACATCAAACAGCGTTTTCGATGGCTCCTGCGCGTGGGTGAGCGGGGCAGTCAGCAACAACAGCGCGGGCACCCAGTGGCATATATAGTTTCGGTTCATGCGTATTCGAGCGAAAAAAGGTTAGGCTTTTACTTCCGGGCTACTCATTCAGCACCTTGGCAATCAGGGTTTGTAACGCGTGTGCCTCGTGCGAATGCCCCATTTGCCCCACCCGGTCGTTTAGTTCTTTGAGGAGCTTTTTAGCGTCGTCGGTGCCGATAGCCGCAATTCGCTGCACCGTGTACGGCAGATGCTTCGGCATTTTCGACTTCTGCGCCAGGGCCAGGGCCCGCTTCATATCTACCTCCGCAAGCGGTTCCGACGCGTACCAGAGCATCAGCGGCAGGTTGTGGTCATCTTTGTCGGCCTCTTTCTGAACGAGGGCTTCGAGCACCTCCCACCGTTGCGTCGGGTCGAGCCGGAGCATGGCCGACGTGAGGTAAAGCCGCACCAGTGATGAGTTGTCCTGCTGTGCCAGTTGGACCATTCGTTTGAGGGTTTCGGGCGACACGGTCTTGTCTTCAGCCAGCAATTGAACGGCCCAACTACGGACGTATTCGTTTTCGTGGTCGAGCAACTGCGTCAGTTCGGTTTCGGTAAGGCCACCCGTCACGTGCAACGCCCAAAGAGCCCGGAGCTTGCGCGTAGGGTCGGGGTTCGTTTTCAGCATCTCTTTGAGCGCCTTGTGTACTTTCTTGTTGGGGCCGCGCTCCTGCAACAGCGTGCGGGCCTGCCGAACGTACCACTCGTTGGCGTGCAACTGATACCGCACCAGCTCGGCATCGGAGGCTTTCGCCAGGTCGAGCTGCACCCACTTATCGTTTTCGTGGGTGATTTTGAAAATCCGCCCCATCGTTTTGTCGTGCACGTCGGGGTTCGAGCTGTGGCACTGATTTTTATCGTACCAGTCAATCGCCCACACCGACCCGCTCGCGTCGTATTTCATATTGAGCCATTGCGACCAGGAGTCGTTCATGGCCAGAAAATCGGGCCGGTGATTCACCATGTAGCCCGAGCCCGCACGAGTGGGGTGGTCGCGGTTGAGCCGGGCACCGTTGATGTTGTTCATGAAAATATCATTGCGGTACTCCTGTGGCCAACTGCCGCCGAGGTAAATCATGGCCCCCGCGTGGGCATGACCGCCCCCGGCCGAGGCCGAGCGGAAATTGCCCGCGTGTGGCCCCCGCTCCCCTACCCAGTGCACATGGTCGGCATGGGTTTTAATATCGTCGTAGGTGTACGGGTTGAAATGCTTACCCGCCTGCCGCACATACCGCCCACCCTGAATCATGTGGTACATGTGCGGAATCACGCAGGCCGTGATAAAAGCATGGCCGTAATCGTTGAAATCAATACCCCAGGGGTTGCTTGTTCCCTCGGCAAACAGCTCAAACTGACCTGTTTTGGGGTGAAACCGCCAAACACCCGCATTCAACTTGGTCCGCTCCGAATCGGGCGTTCCGGGCTTACCAACCTTAGAATGCGTAAACACGCCATGATTGCCGTAGAGCCAGCCGTCGGGCCCCCAGCGCAGACTGTTGAGGGTTTCGTGGGTATCCTGCGTGCCCCAGCCATCAAGGAGTTTCTGCGGTGGGCCAGCCGGTTTGTCGGCTTTGAAATCGGCCGGGATAAATAACAGGTACGGAGCCGCCCCCAGCCACACGCCCCCCATACCTACCTCAATACCACTTACAAGGTTGAGCCCTTCCATAAACACCTTGCGGCTATCGAGGGTACCATCACCGTTGGTATCTTCTAAAATCAGGATGCGGTCGCGGCCCTGTCCTTCGGGAGCAGGCACCGGGTAGGTGTGCCCCTCTACCACCCACAAACGACCCCGCCAGTCGACGGTGAAGCAGATGGGCCGCACCACATCGGGCTCGGCAGCCGCCAGCGTCACCTTGAAGCCCTTGGGCAGGGTCATGGCTTTGGCTGCTTCTACGCCCGACAGGCCCGCGTTGAGAACGGGGTCGAGCGGGGGCAGAATAATGATGTCCTGCGGTTTCAACTCATTCGGAAACGAAGGCCGGGTCGGGTAAAACAGAAACTCATCGAAGTTGATGTGCGCCCACTTGTCGTTCGGAATGTAGGGAATTTGCGAAATGCCCGTCTCATTGTCGATGATTCGGATAAAGATTTCCTTGTTCAGATAGGATTGTAACGCCACCACAACCGGCTGCAAGGTGGCCCGCCCCTGCCCCGTACTGTGAAAAATAACCTTGTTCGTAGCGGCTTCTACCAGCTCGACGCGGGTATCCTGCAAGGCCCCGCCCGATACCCGAAATGCGGCAAACGGCTGTGTCACCAGAAAGGGCACCGATGTGAGGGTTCCGGTACGTTTGTAATTGGCCGTGCCGCCACTGCTCAAAAAGTACTTCCCGGCAAAATTGATGGCCATGTCTTTCTCGTGCACGGGTGAGGGGTCAGCATCGACAAGTGGGTTTGCGAAGGCATCACCCGTAGCGGTCCAGTCACCGAGCGACCCCGATTCAAAACCAAGGTTGAGCGGTTGACCGTTGCGGGTGGGCACCTGACCGGCAACAGTGGCCGTGTTGATAGCTCCCTCAACTACTTCAAACGCCCCTACCATGCCGGCAGTACGGTGTCCCGGCACGGTGCAATAGTAAGTATCGCTTTGGTCGGCCCGGAACGTGATACTCGTTTGGCTGCCTTTCTCCTGCAAGGTTTTACTCTTGAGACCGAGCTTCTCGAGGGCAATGTCGTGCGTCATCAACTCCCCGTTGGTGATTGTAATGCGCACCCGGTCGCCTTTGTTGGCCTTCAGGGTCGGGTTGCGCGAGCCATCTTTGGCAAAATAGCCCAGCATAGTGGCTTCGAGGGCGTAGTCTCGGTCAATTTTGGCGGTGTCGGCAGTAGGCCGGGCTTTGGCGGTTTGTGCCAGTGCCCCATCGGGCGATACCAGCAGCAACCCCGCCCAGAGCAGAGAGATGCGTACACAAAAACGGTTCATGGTTAAGGGGGTAATCGTTCAGGAACAAACGTGAATTAGGAGCTGGAAGTAAAAGGTGCCTATGCCCGGAATATACGGACTCCGCCCATAGCTATACGCTAAACTGACGGATTGGGCCACCGGGCGTTTACAACTCGGTGATGGTCAGGTCGCGAAACTCAACCTGAGCGATACCTCCGCTATGGATCTGCACGGCAATAACGCCACGGGCCGGTATCGTTGGGTCGGTTTCGGTGTAGTCGCAGGTTTTTACCCCGTTGATGTACAGCTCATGCCGGTTGCCCCGACAGCGGACAATATAGCTATTCCAGCCCTGCTTGTTCAGCACGTGCCGGAGCGTACGCAAATCGCCCCCGGCCAGCTTCCCTCGCCGGTGCTCATCGTAAATATCACCCCAGTAACCGTCGCCAATATCGGCCTGATACCCAATAATCTGCCCGTCTTTAAGCACCGACCGGTACTGAATACCACTGTTAATCATGCCCGTAGCCGGGTCGCCAGTGAGCCGGAACAGGCAGCGAAACTCAAAATCACCGTATTCTTTCTCGGTACGCAGGTAGGTATTTTCGGGGATCTTTTTCTGACCGTCGCCACTCCGGATGGCACTATCGGCCACAAACCAGAGCTTCGCATGGGCCGGATGGACCGGTTGCCAGCCCTTCAGGGTTTTTCCATCAAAAAGCGACACCGTTTTTTCGGGCGATTGGGCGCGCAAAACCGATGTGCAGAGCCAAAGCCCTAACAACAAAAGTTGCCCCGGCAGCAAGCGGGCCAACGGTTGATTCCAGTTCATACAGGAAGGGCACAATCGGCCCGGTTAAGGTGATTAGTAGTGAGTAAAGAGCCCCCACCTACTCCGGTTACTCACCTCAGCGCCACCGGTATGCCCATAAAAAACCCATTGCCGCCCCGGCTTCGGAACGGCAATGGGTTGATCATATTCAGCCAGTAAATTTAGCTCAGGCCACCGGGCTGCCGGCCACCGAACTGCCGGCCACCATCTTTTCAATGAGCAGGATAAACAGGTGAATCACTTTAATGTGGATTTCCTGAATCCGGTCGGCATAGCCGAAGTGGGGTACCCGGATTTCAACATCGGCCTGCCCCGCCAATTTGCCACCGTCTTTGCCCGTGAGCAGCACCACGCGCATCCCTTTGGCACGGGCCGCTTCGACCGCCTGAATCACGTTGCCCGAGTTGCCACTCGTACTGATACCCATCAGCACATCGCCCGCCTGACCGAGGCCCTCAATAAAGCGCGAGAACACAAAATCGTAGCCATAGTCATTGCCTACACAGGTGATGTGGCTTGAGTCAGAAATAGCAATAGCGGCCATTGAGGGGCGGTTTTCGCGGTAACGACCCGACAGCTCTTCGGCAAAGTGCATGGCGTCGCAGTGAGAACCGCCGTTGCCGCACGAGATAATTTTCCGGCCATCGTTCAGCGCATCGGCCATGAGCCGGGCCGCCTGCTCAATCTGCTGCAGGTGCAGCGGGTTATTCATAAACGACTCCAGCACAGCCTGTGCTTCGGCCAGTTCCTGTTTGATTAAATCAAGCATATTTTCAGAATCGTCGGGCCAGGGCCCCGACACGTTTAAAACAGTAAATTCCGGTATGCGTAATTCCAGCGAATACCAATCGACGCAAACTGATTGGTGTACTCCAGAGGCCGGAACTGACTCGACTGAAGCCGGTACGCATAGCGCCCTTCGATAAAGAAGTTGTGCCGCAGCATGTACGACGCCCGTGCATCCACGAAGGTCGTGATGGTGGTGCGGCCCTGCCCGATAAAGTTACCGTCTGTGCGGAAACGCGTCTCGTAATTTTTGGTGATGTTGCTGCCGTAGTTACGGCCCGGCGGGTCGGCACCGTACTCGGCTACCCGGAAAATACCCGTCAGAAACAGCTTGTTGTACTGATAGCGGGCAATGCCGATTGCCTCTTTAAAGTTGCCGCCCAGCGGGTGCGCCAACGGCTGATTGTAATGGGTATAGTTGGTTTGACCGCCTAAGTGCGCGTACATGTACGGGCGAGCCAGGTTGTACTCACCCTGCAAATCCAGGTTTGGCACTCCAAATGCGTCGATGTATTTGAGACCCAACTGCACGGCGTACTTGTTTGTCCAGGAGCCCCCGTTGTTCAGCAGGTCGTTGATCCGAAACTCATCGAACATGATCTGCCCGTAGGCCATGAAATGCTTCAGGAAGTTTGCTTTTGCGTCGAGACCGGCAAAGCTATTGTCGGCACTTCCCCGGTACGACTCTACAAACCGGTACAGAATCAGGGGGTTCATGTAGCCAATTTCGAGCCGGTCGCGGCTGTACACAATGGACTCAAAAATCCCGACGTTAACATGCTTCCCAATATTCACGCTCAGGTGGTGCATGGTCGAGTACTTGTTCGGAATCAGCTGCTCATTGCTGGTCAGTTCCACATTCTGTAGCTCCGTAAACAGGTTGGTGTACTGAATGTGCTTGCCGAAGCGGGTAGTCAGTTTCAGGAACAGGTACGGTGAGGCATTGTCGGACAGGAACATGGACCGGAAACCGTTGCCGAAAAAGTTACGGTCGTGCCCAAACTGTACGTTGATAATCTTGAGCAGATTGAAATTGAAACTCCCCCGTGCCGATATAAAGTCGGCCCCGATTCCGCCACCGGCCGGAAACCGCTTGGTGAAGCCTTCGCCGGGGGCAAACCCGTTGGCATCCGACAGGTCGGGTTTGCCGTACAACTGAGCGTATTCGCGCACGTACTTCGGGTAAAAAACCTGATTATCGGCGAAATACGAGTAAAAGCCCAACTTTTTACCGATAGTGCCGCGCACCTCCACCCCGCGTGTATTGGCATAGGTACTGGTGCGCTCAGGGTCGCTGCTGTCCAGATCAAAACTCAGGTTGATAACCGGATTCACGTGCAGGTCGAACTCGGGCGTCTGCACGCTGTAGAAGTCGGCTTTTTTCTTGTAGAAAACCTTCAGAAACGGTCGTCGGCTATCGCCGGGCGACATAGTGCCGTACTGCATATTGCGGATAATGGCGTTATCCGACGGAATTGAGTCGGTTCGGGGCATAACCCACTCCCAGCTATCGTTGCGCAGGTAAGCCAGATTGAAACGGTCGGCACTGGAGAGCCGATAATCCAGATTGGCCAGTACGCTGTCGGTCAGTTGCACAACGGCCTGCCGGGTGTACGGTTTGGTGGAGCTATGAAACCCCTCGGCCCAGCGACCCTGCCGGATTTCCATCCGGTCGATCAGGTGGTGATAATCGGCATTATACGGTAGATGTGGACTTTGCGCTTTCGCTAATAACGTTGATAAAAAAACCAGCAGTAATCCGTAAAGAACGTGTTTCATAAAAAGCATCGTACAACAAATGCTGGGCCAACCCCTCATTCCTGTTCATTTTGTGGGCAAAGTAAGTCAATCCGGGCGGAATACGTACCTGTTTTTACCGTAAACTTGCAAACCCAAACGGAAGCCCTCTTATGTTTGTTTTCGCCGATTTCAACTCCATAGCCAATCAATACATCGCCGAACTGCGCGACGTGACTATTCAGAAGGATCGGATGCGGTTCCGACGCAACCTCGAACGAATTGGCGAATTGATGGCCTACGAAATTTCCAAAACGCTGGCGTATCAGAACACAAACGTGCAGACACCCCTCGGCACGGCCAATGCTCCTCTGTTGCTACGTCAGCCCGTGATTGCTACCATCATGCGGGCCGGGTTGCCGTTCCATCAGGGATTTATGAACTACTTCGATCAGGCCGATAACGCCTTCGCGGGTGCGTACCGGGGTCATGTGCTGGGCACCGACGTAAACGAGTTCGAAGTAGCCCTCGACTATATTTCATCGCCCGATTTGGCGGGTCGTACGCTCATCATTGCCGACCCGATGCTGGCTACCGGGCGCTCTCTCGAAAAAGTGTATCATTCACTACTTCGGTACGGGATTCCGGCCCAAACGCATATTGCGGCCGTTATTGCCAGCCCCGAGGGCGTCGGCTATATGCAGGACCGGCTCCCGCAGTGCCACCTGTGGCTGGGTGCCGTGGATGCTTACCTCAACGACCACTACTACATTGTACCCGGCCTCGGCGACGCGGGCGACCTGGCTTTTGGCGAGAAAGTATAGCCATTTAGTAAATCACGTGCAGGGCACCTTCCTGCGGCTGGCGGCCCGGAGCCTTCACCAGATAACGGTACACACCGGCAGGCACTTTCTGGTTTTCATAGGTGCCATCCCAGGGGCGGCCGTCTTTGTCGGCATAGTACACAAGCCCCCCGTTTCGGTTGAACACAAACACCTCGGCCCCATCGAGGCTCGTCAGGTTTATTACCTGCCAGGTATCGTTGGTACCGTCGCCATTGGGTGTAAAGGCCGAGGGCATGAACAGTTTAATGTCGCGCACAATGTCAATCTCGTCTTCGGCCGGGCAGCGGCCGTCGGAGGTAGTAACGCGTAGTTTGTAGGTTCCCTCCCGCGCGGCAATCAGGCTACTACTACCGGGCGAAGTAGCCCCCCCGAACGTCCAGGCAAACCGATAGGTAGCCGGTTGCGGAACCGACCGCAGGGTAATTTGATCCCCCTCGAACAGGAGTTGGGTACGCTCCGTCAGGATTTTGGCGGAGGGCGGCACCGGGGGCAGCACCTTCAGCGGGTCTGAACTCGACTCATCGCCACAGCCGTACGGAAACTGTTTTTTTACGGTGTACGTCCCCTCGTCCGTCACCGATAGCGTCGAGCTGGTGGCCCCGGCAATATCTTTTCCATTGAGTTGCCACTGGTAGTTAAAGCCCGTTGCCGTGGCCGACGTGGCCAGCGTTACCGGCGATGCGTCGCAGCGTTCGAGGGCGGTAGTACTGCTGCCGTTGGTGGTAATCAGGGGTTTGTCGGACTTGTTCAGCTCGCAGTCGACCACCGGAATCTGGTACTCGCGCCGGGTTTGGCTAATGATGGTCCCGTTGCGTTTTTCGGTCACCATCACGGCAAACAGGTACAGGCCCACCCGCGAGGGCGTGAGCGTGAGCAAGCCGTTGCCATTGATCTGAAGCGGAAACACGCCCGGAATTGGGTTTTTTGTACCCGACCCTTGGGCCCATTGCACCGTTGGTACGTTGCTTACGGTCAAATCACCGGCGATATTGACAACCTGTGAAGGCTTGAGAAAACCCGCCAACGGGTCAACGAGTGAATACTCCAGTTGATCGCCATCGGCATCTTTGGCCGCAAAGCTGAGCGTGAATGCTTTTTCTTTGCAGGCATATTTGGCCTCAGGCACCGTAAACTCGGGTGTACTGTTCGGAGCCGCCGTTGGGAAAAAGTCGAGCCGCAAGGCCATCCCCGTCTGGCTCGGGTTCAGAATATTAGCCGGATTGGTCTCGCGGCAGCACCGCTCGAAATAGATAAAGTAGCCGCCGGGATCATTGTAAATCGCTTTCGACAGGGTAATATCCCGCTCAAACGTCCACTTCGTAATCAGCAGCGAAACCTGCTTGGCACAGGGGTTATTGGCTTCAAAGAGATTCGTATACTTTCCGGTGTCGAAGATGTTCCGGGATTCAATTTGTTTACCATCGCTTCGCCGGTAAATGTGGCAGGCAAACAGCCCATCCACTTTGGAGGCATTCGGTTTACTTCGGTCTACGTAGAGGTTCACCGTCAGGATGTACCCATCGGGCGTACCCGTTGCCCGTAGCGCCATATCGCCCCCAATCACCCCAATCAGCTCGAAGGCCTGGGCCGACACACTCAGGCATAAGGCAAACCCCAAAAAGCAGATAGTTCGTAATCCGTGTTTCATGCGCTCTCCTCGTTTTTATGGGCGGATTGATCTCAAAATTACAAAAACTTGCCTAATGTATACGAGCGTTTAGCATCCGGTAGTTTTGCCCTGAAACGAGAAAATCGCCAGTAAAGGGCAGCTCCCAAACCTGACTGGCTTGTTAGCATACCGTTTACTGGCGATTGTTTAGTAACGCGTGTTTTTACAACCTACGCGGCCCGACCTACGCGGCCCGACCGAACCCTTAGTTCAGCAGTTCGTCGAACGTCAGGCTTACGTAGTAGGTAGAGCCGATATACGGGCTACCAAACGCTTGCAGGTATGGCTTACCACCGAGGTTGGTAGCCCCCACTTTGATGATCGACTTGAGACCGGTCAGCTTGTAGTTCACCATCGCATCGAAGTTACGAATAGCCGGTACAATCGTGTTGGCATAGAGCGGTACCCCTACTTCGGTAGGCTGTCCGAAACCTTCCCACACAAACTCATCCTGCGCCCGGAACGTCACGCCAAAACCAAATTTCGAGTTACCCGTTGGGCGCTTCGAGAAACCGAGGTTATACCGGTTCTTAGGCGTGTTGAAACCAGCCGTTTGCAGCTCTTCCGACGGGGTAAAGTTATTCAGCTGGTTGTTGGCAATGTTACCCGAAATAACGTAGCCCTTCGGCAAAGAGTAGTTCAGACCAATAGCCCAGCCCGATGCGGTGATCCGCTCTGAGCTGTTAACCGGCATCGAGAAAGCCCGGCGTGTGCTGCCGCTGAATACACCAGAAGCTTCGGGCAGGATACCCGGTGCAATGGTAGCCGTTGGCTGAATCAGCACTACGCTACCGAGGAAGTCACGGTACACACTGTAGTAGTAATACGCATCAACAAACAGACGCTTGTTGAACACACCCCGATAACCGATTTCGTAGTTGGCTACTCGCTCGGGCTTGAACTCCCGGCGCTGGTAGGGTTTCAGACTACCCAAATTGGCCGCGACCGCCTGTGCCTGAATAAAGTTAGGCGCGTTGGCCGTTACCTGCGCGGTTACGTTCTGGGCAATCAGGCCCTGTACCTGTGGCGTTGCCAATTGAGCCGTTACACCCTGCTGAATAGCTGCTGCCGCTGCCGCTGCCGGAATCTGACCAGCCGCTACGGCCGCGTTGACCTGTGCCGTCACGCCGGCAGTTACCTGCCGCGTAACTTCCGCAATTACCTGTGGCTGTACAATAGCCGTAAGGGCCTGAATCTGGCGGGTACGGAAATCCTGGCTGGCGGCCGTAGTCTGGATAGCAGCACCAACCTGCGTCACGTTCGTCCGTGAGAATGAGTTCGCCAGATTGTAGCGGGTGTAAAACTCGGGCAAACCACCAATCAGGCGTGCCTGGGGGGTCAGCAGATCGATATACTGGTTTTGCGTAGTCGGAATCCGGAAACCTGTCTGGTACGATACCCGGAAGTTGTGATCACCAAACGTAGCTACCGCCGAGACACGGGGGGTAAACTGACCTTTGAAGTTTTCGTTCTTGTCGTAACGGGTCGAAGCCGTAATGGCCAGATGGTCGTTGAACAGGCTCTTTTTCACCTGCAGGAACGCGCCGTACTCATTAATGGGGATAGTACCGGTGCGGCCTTCGGCCAGATCGGCGAAGAGTGTACCAGCCGACCGCAGTTGATACTGGCGGAAGTTGGCCCCTACGAGTACATCAGCAAACTTGATCTGGTTCTTGAAATTGTACACCCCTTCGGCATGGTAGAGGTTGGTTTTGTCGGTAAACGCACCACCACCCTGTACAATCGGCGTATCCCGCACGCGGTCGCGCAGTTGCTCAAAAGCCGCCGTTCCTGGCAGTGGCCGACCCTGATCGGCAACAGCACGGGCCGCGAGATGCGCAGCGGCATCAGCCTGACCGGCCGCCCGAGCGCCCACATACGCACCAATGTACTGCGGGAACCAGGTAGTGCTGGGTTTCCAGCCCTCGTTCATAAACACAGCCGCTAAGCTCGACGCGTACGAGTCGCCCGAACGCTCCTGGGTTGTGTAAGCACGTAGGGTAAAATTGTCGCCCCGGAGTTCGAGTTTGGCCTGGGTCAGCGCAAAGTTACGCAGCGAGTAACGGCCCTGTGCCGTGTACACCGTGGTACCAAAACCGTAGTTGATCTGACCAACGGCTTCAATTTTTTCAGTAAGCCGGTAGTGCATAGCCGCGTTCAGCTTGAGGCTCTTGGTGTTGTAATCGACCAGGTCGCGCTCGCGCCAGCCCGTCCGGCTCACGTTCACGTTTGGAATCAAGCCGGCACCCAGGGCCGTCTGCAACTGCGTGCGCAGCGCTGCAGGGGTGTTTGGGTTCGCAATAATGCTGTTGGCTACGGCCTGCATGCCCTGCTGGTTTTCGTCGCCGTACACGTTCATCCCGTCGTAGTTCGGCAGGGTACCCGCGCCCCGGTCTGGGTCGAGCGTACCCGTAGCTGTACCGGCTGCGTTGAGGTTCGTGTAGTTAGTGGCCTGCCAGTCTTTTGCCTGCAAATACGAGGCATTGACCTTAAACGCCAACTTGTTGTTGAACGCCTTGGCGTACCGGATAGAGGCATCGTAGAACGGCGTGTTGACCACGTCGCGATTGCTGGCCGACATGATGCCGGTTTTCACGTTGGCGCTCAGTCCCTGATACAGGAACGGGCTCTTCGAGTTCATCAGAATCAAACCCTGAATAGCGTTGGGGCCGTACAGAGCCGAGGCTGCACCGGGCAGGATCTCAACGCTCTCCACGTCGAGTTCGGGAATACCCACGATATTGTCGATCGGAAAGTTCAGACCGGGGGCCGAGTTGTCCATCCCGTCGATCATCTGCACCGTACGGGGGTTACCGGTAGCACCAAATCCGCGCATGTTGATCGATTTGAACAGCAAGCCCTGCGTAGCCACGTCGATACCTTTGAAGTTGGCTAAACCTTCGTAAAAGTTAGAAGCGGGCGTCTGCTGAATAGCACGAATGTCCATTTTCTCAACAGAAACGGGCGATTTGAGCACGCTTTCTTCCACGCGGCTCGCCGACACAACCACTTCTTCGCCCACCGTTACCTGCTCAGACAGGACGATACTCAGGTCAGAAACGTTACCCGTTACGGTTTTTTCCTGAGTCTGAAAACCAACCGACGAGATCACAATCTGAAACGGTGGCGGGGTGTTCGTGCTGAACGAAAAGTTACCTTTTGTATCGGTAATTGTGCCAACTACCTTGCCCTTAACGGCAATGCTCACCCCGGCGAGGGGTTCAGTGGTGCTGGCGTCCGTTACTTTACCACTTACATTTACTTGAGCAAATGCACTGATACTCAGAAGCAAAAGCAGTAAGGGTAAAACACGTAATGAATTAGTAAGCGTTTTTAGCATAATCGAATGCAGTTTGATGGGTCTATTGTTTGTTGTCAACTACAAGCAAAGCTAATTAAATCATCCATTTTGTTCTAAAAAATCTTGCTTGATTGAAATTAAACGACCATTTACCGGACTCACGCCAGCCTCTACACATGATAAAATCGGTGTGTTTCGGGAAAACCAAACTACAGCCTAAGAAAATAAACCGGTTGACGTCTTTTTGCTGTTACTTTGTCGATATGTTGCCGGTCTCAGTAAGCAGCCGACAACCAATGACTGACGACTTTTTATCATGAACCATACATACGTCATTATCATGGCGGGTGGGGTCGGAACGCGTTTCTGGCCGTTCAGCCGTACCAACAATCCCAAGCAATTTCACGATGTACTCGGCACGGGCCGAACCATGCTCCAGCAAACGGTTGACCGTTTCGACGGTGTTTGCCCGCCCGAAAACATCTACATCGTAACGAGCGATAAATACAAGGAACTTTGTCAGCAGCAGATTCCGAGCCTCACCGACGACCAGATTCTGTGCGAGCCCATTGCGCGCAACACGGCCCCCTGCATTGCTTACGCCTGCTATAAAATAGCCCAACGCGACCCGCAGGCCAACATCGTGGTGTCGCCCGCCGATCACGTTATCCTGAAAGAAGAGGAGTTCCGGCGTACCATTGGCACGGCTTTGCAGGCTACGGCCGACCAGGATATTCTGGTGACGCTGGGCATTAAGCCAAGCCGCCCCGATACCGGCTATGGCTATATTCAGTACATTCCAGATGGCGATTCGGACGGTAAAAACGGGCGTCCACTGCGGGTAAAGACCTTTACTGAAAAGCCCCACCTCGAACTGGCGAAGCAATTTGTCGACAGTGGTGAGTTTGTCTGGAACGCGGGCATCTTTGTCTGGAATGTGCAGGCGATCATGGCCGCGTTCCGAAAATACCTCCCCGAAACGGCTGAGGTGTTTGAAGAAGGAACACCCCACTACACAACCGATAAGGAAACGTCGTTTATCGATAAGGCTTACTCACTCTGCAAGAGCATCTCCATCGACAACGGGATTATGGAGAAGGCCGACAATGTGTATGTCGTTCTGAGCGACTTCGGCTGGTCAGATCTGGGCACCTGGAAATCGTTGTACGAGGTATCGGGGAAAGACGAACATCAGAACGCCGTAGACGCCCATACCATGCTCTACGATACCCAAAATTGCATTATTAAAGCGCCGAAAGACCGCTTGGTGGTGGTTAATGGTCTCGACGGTTTCATTGTAGCCGAATACGATAACGTACTCATGATCTGCCGCAAAGACGACGAACAGAAGGTGAAACAGTTTGTGGCCGAGGCCAAAGAGCAAGGCGCAACGTTTGTGTAGCTACGTGAAGCAGAATTAGATTACGTTTTTGTCATCCCGACGCAGGAGGGATCTTACAGTCAGTCAATTAGAAAGATCCCTCCTGCGTCGGGATGACAAAAGCGTCTGTTTTAAGGGGGTGAGCATAAATTTTCGGGTAAATTGAAAACGAGTGTCAACTACAGCAATACGCTAGTTTGACCTGTTAAATGCGTTGAAAATACACCAGAATTTTTGCTCACCCCCTTAAAACCCCCAGGCTATGCCCCGGTGCCTCCCCAACCCTGAGCGCGCAGGCGGGTTTGCTGCCCGGCCCTGGTGGCCAGAATAGTCTGGGCAGGGTCGGCGGTGAGGTAACCAATTGCCGTGATGCGGGCGTGGTTTTTAAGGGCCTCGAACGCTTGCGGCCGAACCGTAAACAACAGCTCGTAGTCTTCGCCCCCGTTGAGGGCTGCCGTGAGCGCACTGATGCCAAATTCGGTAGCCGCCAGATGAGCCTGATCGTCGATCGGGATATTTTCGTCGAACAACACGACACCCGTACCCGACTGCCGACAGAGGTGCAATATCTCCGACGACAGCCCGTCCGAAATATCAATCATCGCCGTCGGTGTAATATCGAGGTCGCGGAGCTCGTGCACAATATCGGTGCGGGCGTCGGGCCGGAGTTGCCGCTGCATCAGATAGGCTCTTTCTTCCGAAAGCGACGGCTGCATGTCGGGGTTGGCCAGATACTCCTGCTTTTCGCGTTCGAGCAGTTGCAGACCCAGGTAAGCCGCCCCAAGGTCGCCGGTTACGCACACCACATCATTGGGTTGGGCGGTGTTACGGTACGTGATTCGGTCTTTGGGCACCGTACCCAATACCGAAACCGAAATGACCAGCCCTGAGCGCGAGGCCGTGGTGTCGCCCCCAACCAAATCCACTTTATAGGCCGCACAGGCCGCCCGAATACCCGCGTAAAGTTCGTCGACGGCTTCGACCGTAAACCGGCTGCTGAGCCCAAGGCTCACGGTAATCTGCGTAGGCAGGCCGTTCATGGCCGCAATATCCGACACATTAACCGCTACAGCTTTGTAGCCCAGGTGTTTAAGGGGAGTGTACGTCAGGTCGAAGTGAATACCTTCGAGCAGCATATCTGTCGAGATCAGGCCGTACTCCGTATCGTTCAGTGCAAAAACGGCGGCATCGTCGCCGATACCCCGAATAGTGCCCGGTTGCTGAGGTGTCTCAGTAGCCGTACGGATACGGTCGATGAGACCAAACTCGCCGATAGAATCGATTGTCGTCATGGATGAATGCAAAAAAGCCGCCCGGCTTTCGTCAGCAGAACGGCTTATAAAGCAACTAAGTTTTTTCGCTACGGGTTCTTCAGCGTGTACACATTCACGGTGCCGCCTGTTTTCTGGCTGGCTGTGGTACGCGTCAACACCACCTCTGTATCACCTAAGTTCGTGATGGTAAACTCAATGGTTCCGTTGGTTCCGGTAGGTTGGGGATTCAGGTTTTTCAGGATCAACCGGTTGTCGCCCTGTACTTCCCACTGCCCTGAAAATCGATTACCATCAAACTCTACCAGCGTCACATTGGGCGACTGGCTCAGGTCGAGCCGGAAGTTGGTATAACCGGGCCGCACATTGTTGGCACCACCTGCTGTAAACACGGTTGTGCTGTTTTCGTCGACCTTACGGGCTGTCCAGGCTTTGGCAATCCGCTCCGATACGGGGGCAGTTTTGGGTTTGCCACAGCCCGTCAGCAGGGTCACAAAAGCCAGCAGGCAAAAAAGAGCTGATAGAGAAGTCTTCTTCATATTCGGATATGCGTAAACTAAGTGGTTAAAGATACAGTAATTTTGTGATTCCATACAAAACCCAACCTATTGAACGTGACGCCCGGCGACTCAACCAACCGTTTGCCTACCTACACCCGCGCCCAGCTGGCCCTTCGGAACGGTTCGGACCGCGACGAAATCTGGTGCGCCTTTCGCGGGTTGATCTACGACGTTTCGGCCTCACGGCTGTGGCGCAACGGTAAACATTACGAGCACTGGGCGGGTCAGGATCTGACCGACGAACTCCCCGATGCCCCGCACGGCGACTGGGTTTTTCAGAAATTCCCGGCCGTTGGGCGGTTGGCGTAGGTTGTCCTTCTATTCTTTCACTATGATCACCCTCCTTGCCGATAGCGGCTCTACCAAGACCGACTGGCGCGTGCTCAGTTCCGGGCAAAAGACGTACCAGCTTACAACGAACGGCCTGAATCCATATTATCAGGATACCGACGCCATTTACCAGACCCTCACCGACCAGCTGGCCCCTCACCTGTTGCCTCAGGCAGTGCAGGCCGTGTATTTCTACGGGGCCGGCTGCGCCAATCCCGAATCCAACGCCGTGGTGGAAGGAGCCATTCGGCGGGCTTTCCCCAACAGTCAAACGGTTTTGGTAGCTTCAGACATGCTCGGAGCCGCGCGCGGGGCCGCCGGACACGAGCCCGGTATTGTGTGTATTCTGGGCACGGGGGCCAACGCCTGTTGTTACAACGGCCAAACCATCACCCGCACCATTCAGTCGCTTGGATTCTGGCTCGGCGATGAGGGCAGTGGCGGCTATCTGGGCAAAACCCTCGTCCGCGACTACTTCCAGCAACGGCTACCCGAACCGCTCCGGCAGGCTTTTACCGACCGGTATGCGCTCGACCGGGCCACGCTGCTCGACAATGCGTACAAAAAGCCGTTTCCGAACCGCTATTTCGCCGGTTTCACCCCGTTTCTGTCGGAACACATCAACCATCCATACGCAAACCGGCTCGTGACCGATGCATTTGTGCTGTTTTTAGAAACGTACGTGCGCCCTTTTCCAGAGCATGAGGCCTGGCCGATACACGTGGTGGGGTCGGTGGGTTATTATTTCGCCGAACAGCTTCGGCAGGCGGTGCAAGCCGTGGGTGGGCAAATGGGTCAGATCCTCAAAAGCCCCGGCGATGGCCTGGTGCAGTACCATCAAGGGATTTAATCAGCCACTCAATGCCAATTGAACGCGAAGGCAGATGTACGCCCATTTGCTTTATTAATCCGCGAAAATTGGCTCCATCCATGTCATCCGCGTACCAATTCCACAATACTATACAAATTACAAACCGTTGCCCCCTCCCGGTAGTTTACCTTCCAACCCCGTACCTTTGTATCTGAATACAACGCACAGGATCAACCATAATGGCTAATCGATTTTTCTTGAAAGTAAAGGACGTCATCCGCGAAACCCCCGATGCGGTAACGATCCAGTTCTGGCACCCCATCAGTCAGGAAGTACGCTACCAACCCGGTCAGTTTCTGACATTCCTCCTCAATATCAACAACCAGAAAGTACGCCGGTCGTACTCAATGTCGAGCTCACCGCACGTCGATGTCTCGCTGGCAGTAACGATCAAACGCTTGCCGGGTGGGCTGGTTTCCAATTATCTCTGCGACCGCATCCGGAAAGACGATGTGCTGGAGACCCTTGAGCCAATGGGTACGTTTGTGCCCCAACTCGACTCTACCAACCGACGAACCGTGGTGCTGATTGGCGCGGGTAGCGGCATTACACCGCTGTTTTCGATGGCTAAGTCGATTTTGCACAGCGAGCCCCACAGCCGGGTTTGGCTTATCTACGGTAATCGAAATCAGGAGTCGATTATTTTTAAAGCCCACCTCGATGCCATGGAGCAGGCCTATGGCAGTGCCCGGTTCCACACCACCCACGTACTGAGTCAGCCCACGTATGGCTACACCGGTACCGAGGGACGCCTGAACAGCCACACCATTATTAAACTGCTGGAAGAGTTGCCGCAGTCGGAGCGCGACAATGCCCATGTTTACCTCTGTGGCCCCGATGGTATGATGGACGAAGCCCGCAAGGCGCTGTCGCTCGTTGGCATCCCAACCGACCGCGTACACAAGGAAAGTTACGCCACAGCCACCACCGAATCGGCTGTGGGAGAGGTAGAAGAAGACCCCGCAGCGGCCGAATCGGCCGAAGGCGAAGTGACCATTCTGTACGAAGGCTCGGAATATAAGTTTGCCGTTGCGCCCCATCAGACTATTCTGGAAGCCGCTCTGGAGCAGGACATTGACCTCCCCTACTCGTGTCAGGCTGGTATGTGTACCGCCTGTCTGGGCAAGTGCGTATCAGGGCAGGTAAAGCTCGACGAAGAGGACGCCCTCTCCGACTCCGAACTGAAAGCCGGTTACATCCTCACCTGCGTGGCGCACCCGGTAGGCAAAGATGTAGTGATTGAAATTGACTAAGTTGTTCTAAATCAGAAGGGCTTAAAAACGACTCCTACGCCTGACTTGCAGGAGTAGATGATAAAAAACGGGTAAGGTTTTCGAAAACCTTACCCGTTTTTTATCATCTACTCCTCTGGCTCCCGTGGGGGCTTTGGCGCGGGGCTTGGAGCCTCAGCCGGAGCGGGCGCCGGGGCGGGTTGCAGAGCGGCCCGCCCCCGGATAACACGCGCTGGCCGGGGAGGGCGAGGCCTATGAGCAGGAGCACCGGGAACCTCCGGTACAGGAGCTATAGCCGCTGGAACCGGCAAGCCGGGCGGGGGCGGTACAGGGGCTACAGCCGCATGGGGCACCCGTGCCGGACGCGGCATCCGTGGCGTGCGGGGCGCTCTGGGGGCGCGGGGCTCCCGAATTGCGGGGGAAAATGGAGGCTCGGCTGGGCTCATCCCCCGCACTTCGCCCTCAACTCGCCGGAAAGCCTCTTCGGCCCGCCGATACGCTACCTCAGCCTGCCGATGTGCATCTTCCGCAATTTGTTCGCTCAGCTGAGCAATCTTCTCCGTCAGGGCAAAAGTCGGTTCGTACAAGGTGTTAATCGAGTCGCCGATAGTGGCCAAACGGTTGTAAAAAGGCTCCATACGCGTGTGCGCGGGTTCTACCTGTTCGCTTAGTTTCTCCATCTGCTTTTCGAGCCGCTCCATCTGCCCTTGTACTTGTCGGCTTTGTGCTTCTTTCTGCCGGATCAACGCGCGGGTCCTGGCGTCGTTTTGGGTACTCAACCGATTAAGTTCACGCTCTAACGGCCCAAGTTTCTGTGTTAGCGCACTGTGCTGCCGGGCCAGTTGACCCAACTGCCGGGTGAGCGGTTCGAGTTGCTTTTGCGACTGGCTATTTTTGCGGGTCAGTTCGGCCATTTCTTTCGACAGACGCTCGACGGTTGCCTGACGCCCACTCATCACCTCGTTCAGCTGCTTAGTCAGCAGTTCGAGTTCTTTTTGGGCCGCCCGCATTCGGGCCGTATCCTGAGCCGCAACAGGCGTAATTTGGGTAGCAATCTCCGTCTGGGGCATGGCTGCTTTAACCTCTCCTTTACGCACCGAGTCGACGCCGGACGTTTCGGGGCGGGTCATTGCTTGCCCAGCCGGGGCAGTACCCAAGCGCACCGCATCCGATCGCACCTGAGCGGCCTGCAACTGACTGGCCGCAAACACCCTCGCCATATCAGCCTGTCGCTTTTGGGTAGCGGCTACCGAAGCTGTTTCTTTCTGTTGTACGGCATAGACCGACACACTCACGCTCAGCAGGGTAATGAGCGTAAGTACCGCCAGTTGACTATTCGAAACAAGCGGTTGCGTAGGTACGCCCAGCATCCGCCGAACCCGTTGCAACAGTTGCTGCCGCCCACCGGCAAACGCCATCACAAGGGTGGGCGTCTCGGCCCCAGCCCGCTGCCACTCCTCCACCCGCGCCAATGCACGAGCCAGAATCCGGGCGTCGCCTACAACGGCTACGGCCACATCGTCGCAACAATGCTCGCGTTCTTCGCGAACCCGCGCCGAAAGCCACCACAGGGCCGGGTGAAAAAAGTAAAGAATCTCCACTACCGATTGCACCATGTTGAGGCCGTAGTCATACCGCCGGATGTGCGCCAGCTCGTGTGCCAGAATAGCCTCCACATCGGCCACACTCAGGCCCGACAGCAGACCCACGGGCCATAGCACCACTGGCTTAAACAAACCCACCACCACCGGGCTCGACACCTGTGCCGATACCCGCAACCGGGCCTGTACGGCCAGCCGTTGCGTGAGCTTATCCATGGTTTGACCCAGCAAAGCGGGTACGGGTAAGGTAGCCGCCTTCCGTAAACGTTGTACATATACCCAACCGCCCACCAATCGGAGCCCAAATACACCCACACCCACCAGCCACAGCCCCACCACCTGAGCCAGGTGCGCCGACAGAAACAACTGTAGCGCTGCCAGGCCCGTAGGCCGGGTTAACACGGGCGACTGCGCCCACCAGGCCAGTGCCGCGTTGCTTAACAGCAGATTGGGCGCCGTATTGGGCTCGTAGTAAAGGCCAAACGTAATGGCCGACGCCAGCAACTGGGCCAGCAACGCCAGCATACCCAACCGGTAGCGTAACACAGCCCGGCTCCGGCGCATCAGGTAAAAACAAACCGCTACGGGCAACACAAGCGCAAAGCCCTGCCAGAGCGCATGCAGGAGAGTCCAGCCGAGGGCCTCGGCCACCGGACTATTGAGCCAGTTCATTGGATTCATCGTCTTTCTGACCGCCCACGCGGTTGTTTAACAGTCGTTTGATCTCGTCTAACTCGTCGGCACTGGTCTTGTGCCGCCCTAATACCTGCATAACCAACTGCGAAGCCGACCCTTTGAAAGCCGTTTCCAGAAACCGGTCGAGCAGGCTCTGCTGGGCCTCCTGCTCGCTCAAAGCCGCCGTGTATACGTGCGACTTAGCCTCTTCCGAACGCGTCAGCAACCCTTTTTCGTACATAATCTGCATCAGCTTCAGGGTTGTGGTGTACCCAATTTCGCGTTGCTGACTCAGCTCATCGTTTACTTGCCGCACCGTGCGGGGACCATGTTTCCACAGCACGTGCAAAATCTCCAGTTCAGAATCCGTGGGACGCATAACCTATCTACGAATGATTTCGTAGCAAACATGTACGAAAGATTTCGTAATGTCAAATTTTTGAGAAATAAATCTTTTTTAAACCGTAAATCGTTCTGGATAGGAACGCGAGATAAGGTCACGCAAACGGCTCAACCACGGTTGCTGGCCACTAAGCCCGCGTTTGCGTCCAGAAGAATATGACCACAGAACTAACCATAGCCCGTCCGGCACGACCTTTCATTGGCGAAGACATGGACCTCAAAAGCTGGGAAGACGTAAAACCCCTTTTCGACGACCTGCTGAACCGCCCCCTACCCGATGCCGACGCCCTGCGGCAATGGCTCCACGACCGTAGCGAACTGGAGTCGTACCTCTCCGAAAATTTTGCCTGGCGCTATATTCGTATGACCTGCGACACGGCCGACGCCGGGCTGGTAGAACGCTTCAACTACTTCGTTGAAGAGATTCAGCCGCACCTGTCGACGTACGGCAACGAACTCGACAAACGCACCGTCGAGAGCCCGTTTATCGACCAACTGACGGCAGAACCTCAGTACGCCGTGATGATCCGGGGCATGAGAAAAGCCATCGAGATTTTCCGCGACGAAAACGTGCCGCTGCAAACCGAGCTGCAAACGCGCGAACGCGAATACGGAGCTACCGTGGGCGCCATGACCGTAACACTGCCCAACGAGGCCGGTGAGCCCGAAGAAATAACCCTGCCCAAGGCATCGGATCGGCTCTACCACGCCGACCGGGCCGCGCGCGAAGAAGCCTGGCGGGCTATCTGGCAACGACGGAACGACAGCCGCGAGACACTCGACACCCTCATGACCGACCTGGTTAAACTCCGGCACGAGGTGGCGCAGAATGCCGGGTTCGCCAATTTCCGCGACTACGCGTTTGCCGCCCTCGGCCGGTTCGACTATACCCCCGCCGACTGTTTTAACTTCCACGAGTCGGTAGCCGAAACGGTGGTGCCTTTGCTCGATAAGCTGGCGCAGGAACGACAGGCCGCTATGTCTTTAGACGAGCTACGTCCCTGGGACACAAAAGTCGATGTAGAGGGACGGCCCGCACTCGAACCGTTTCGGAGCGGTGAAGAACTGATTGACAAAACCATTCAGTGCTTCGATAAGCTCGACGGAGCCGGGCGATTGGCTAATTTCCTCCGTACCATGCGGGCCATGCACCACCTCGACCTCGAATCGCGGAAGGGCAAAGCGCCGGGTGGTTATAATTATCCGCTCGAAGAGATTGGCGTGCCGTTTATTTTCATGAACGCAACATCGAGCCTGCGCGATCTGGTCACGATGGTGCACGAAGGCGGCCATGCGGTCCATTCGTTTCTGACGCGCGATTTGCCGTTGAAGGGTTTCCGAAACCCGCCGATGGAGGTAGCCGAACTGGCCTCCATGGCTATGGAACTGCTGTCGATGGATCATTGGGATGTGTTTTTCGATAATCCCGAAGAACTCCGCCGGGCCAAGCTGCAACATCTCGAATCGATTATAGAAACGCTGCCTTGGATTGCCACCATCGACAAGTTTCAGCACTGGTTGTATGAAAACCCACCCGCCGGGCCGACAGACGAATACCTCGCCGAGCGGGAGGCTAACTGGCTACGCATCTACGATCAGTTTACCGATTCGGTCACCGACTGGTCGGGTCTGGAGCGGTACAAAGGCATCATCTGGCAACGGCAACTGCACTTGTTTGAGGTACCTTTCTATTATATTGAATACGGCATTGCGCAACTGGGGGCCATTGGCGTATGGCGCAACTACCGGCGTAACCCCGAAGCCGGCCTGCAAGGATACCTGAACGCACTTAGCCTCGGTTACAAAGACACGATTCCGAACATTTATGCAGCCGCTAACGTCCCGTTCGATTTCTCGAAGGAGCACATTAGTGAATTGATGGGTTTTGTTTGGGAAGAAATAGCGCGGCTTTCGGCCCCGGCAGCCTGATTGAAAGGCCAACATCGGCCGGGCTGTGCAAAAAACTCCCAACCGACGACTGACGACTGGCTACTCTTTTATAACTTTGCGCCAACGAATTCGCAACCAAGCAAATGAAAAGCACATTGACTAAACTTTCGCTGGTGATCGCCCTTGGTTTTGTGGCAACCGCCTGTGATTACCAGAAATACAATTCGATTCGTCAGAAAGACGTCCGCGAGAACGATGAGTATGTGTATGGCGTACACAAGGATTCAGCGGCTGTTCAGTCAAAAAATAAATACACGCCCCGCCCTGAACTGGAAGAGCGCACGCAGAAAATCCGCGAGAAGCTCTATGGTGCCGGCACGATTGGTGAAGGTGCGTAACCGACCTGATGTCCCATTTTACAACGGAGCGGTGCTCTGTTGAGCCCGGGTCTGTACTAACAGCCCAACCGGCCCAACAGGGTATCGCTCCGTTGGTCGTTTATCCTCTTAATCAGTTTTTAGCCAGCGGCATAGGGGGATATAACTTTTCTTCGTTACTTTGAGGCACAGAAAGAATCTGCCAATTGGATTTTTTCGCCATTCAACAACTCTATATAGCTGCTATTTGCTATGAATATTGCATTAGTTACAGGTTCAGCGGGTTTGATCGGTAGCGAGTCAGTTGCCTTTTTCTCAGATAAATTCGATCTGGTTGTTGGTATCGACAACAACATGCGGCAGTATTTCTTCGGCACCGACGGCTCTACCGAGTGGAACCGTAACCGGCTCGAAGATTCGTACTCGAACTATACGCACCGCTCTGCCGATATCCGGGAGGTTTCGGAACTGGACCCTATTTTCCGCGAGTTTGGCACCGATATTAAACTGATTGTGCACACGGCTGCACAGCCCTCGCACGATTGGGCCGCCCGCGAGCCATTCACTGATTTCAGCGTGAATGCCAACGGTACGCTCAACCTGCTCGAAATGACGCGGCAGCACTGCCCCGAGGCTGTGTTTATCTTTACCTCGACCAATAAGGTGTATGGCGACAACCCGAACTACCTGCCGCTGGTAGAGACCGAAACTCGCTGGGAGATTGACGAAAACCACCCGTATTTCAAGGACGGTATCGACGAGTACATGAGCCTCGACCACACCAAGCACTCGTTGTTTGGTGCCTCAAAAGTGGCCGCTGATATTCTGGTGCAGGAGTACGGCCGGTATTTCGGCATGAAAACGGGCGTGTTCCGCGGTGGCTGCCTCACGGGCCCCAACCATTCTGGTGCGCAGCTGCACGGCTTCCTGTCGTACCTCATGAAGTGTGCGATCACGGGCAACCAATACACTATTTTTGGCTATAAAGGCAAGCAGGTTCGTGACAACATCCACTCGTGGGATTTGGTGAACATGTTCTGGCATTTCTACCAGGCTCCCCGCGCTGGCGAGGTGTACAATGCTGGTGGTGGCCGGTACGCCAACTGCTCAATGCTCGAGGCTATTGCGTTGTGCGAAGAAATTTCGGGCAACAAAATGAACTACACGTACTCAGAAACCAACCGCATCGGTGACCACATCTGGTACGTATCGAACCTGAACAAATTTAAGGAGCACTACCCCGGCTGGAACTGGACCTACGATTTGAAAGAGACTATGTCTCAGATTCACGACAGCATGGTGGCGCGGCTTCAGTCGACCGGAGCCGTTGCGAAGTAAGTACGCTTTAAAGTTCGTCAACGGAGCCAGAAATCTGGCTCCGTTTTTTATGTTTACTCACCAACCATTCCCGGAACAGCATCTTGTTTACCTTGCTACACTATGCCCGGCTTTAATTTGTCGCCCACGTCCTATTTCACGCCTACCTACCTGATCTGCTGGCTTTTGCTGGGCTGGCTGGTGCTCAGGCCGAAATGGGGCAACCGGCTTTTTCTGCCATTTTCGCTCGTTCTGCTCTTTCTACTCCGACTACCCAGCATCTGTTTTAACAACGAAATTAACCCGGACGAAAGCCAGATGATTACGCAGGCGATGACCCTGGCGCAAGACCCGGTTTACTTCCGGTCAGTCGACGGAACAACGGGGGGGCCGCTAGATAGTTATGCACTGGTTGTTCCGAGTTGGGTGGGGCTCCCCTTCGACTATATCTCGGCCCACTTGCTGGCCTTTGGTCTGATCGCTCTTTTTCTCATTTTCACCTTCCGGGCCGCTCAGCTCTGGTTTGGCATTCAGTCGGCGCAACTAGCTCTTTTTCCGCTGGTTCTGTTGTTGGGTATGACCCAAAACGGCGATTTTCTGCACTACAATAGCGAACTGGTAGCTATTGTCCTGCTCGCACTGGCTACGTATCTGCTGGCCCGGCAACAACAATCAGTACCTGTCCGCCCGCAACTTTTCCTGATTGGCTTTTTGTTAGGTATGGTTCCTTTCGGAAAACTTCAGGGGGTTCCGCTGGCTGCGGTGGTAGGGCTGTTTACGGGCATTGATGTACTGAGACGACCCACATTCTCGGTACCGCAAAAAGCTGGGCAACTGGCTATTCTGGGGGTTGGCAGCTTACTTTTCCCGGCCCTGTTTGTGTTGTTCATGGCTGTGAGTGGCCAACTCGACAGCTTTGTCACATTTTACATTGAGGGCAACTTTAATTACGCTACTGGCGGCAATCAGCTCGATAATTTGTTGCACCTGCCTCGTTTTTTCGGCAAAGGCTCCGAGTTTGCGTGGCTCGTCAGCCTGACAATTGCGCTACTGGCTATCTGGTTCGCTGCCAGCCAGCTTACGCGACCTACCCAGAACGGGTTGGGCGTTTCGGCAATCTCTGCTGACCGGGCAAACAGGGCCGACCACCTGTTTTATACGGGTTTTCTGAGCCTGCTCACCCTCATTACATTTTACGCCATTACTCGTACCGGCTCAGAATACGTACACTATCTGTTTTTTCTGATGGGGCCACTCATGTTGTGGATGGCCTACATCTGGTCGGCACTGCTGGCGTATAACCAACCGGTTCAGTGGTTGGGGTTGGGCCTAGTGGCGGTTTACCTACTGAGTTTCGGTGTGCAGGCGCTGAGCCGTTACCAGCAGGGAACGCCCATGAACCCGTACCCATCCGATAATCAGGGCGGTTGGCATTTACCCAAGGCCGATATAGTGAAGGAGATTGTGAAGTACGCGCAGCCCGGCGAGAAACTGGTGGTTTGGGGCTGGCGGTGCGATTACTACGTGCAGGCCCAAATGCCACAGGGGGTGGCCGAAAACCATACCATCCGCAGTACATTCGCTCACCCCATGCTCGACATTTACCAGCGCCGGTACGTGGCCGATTTCAAACGGTCGTTTCCGCCCGTGTTTGTGGATGCGGTAGGCAGCCAAAACCTCTGGATGAACGACCGAAAAACGCAGGGCTTCGAAATTATCAGCCCGTTGGCCCAGTTTGTTTCAGCCAATTACCGCTACGTGGGTTTATTCAACGACGCCCGGCTTTACGTACGCAACGACCGATTCAACGCAAATAGATAAAATGGGCAGCTATAGTCTGCCCGATGTAAGCCATTTTTTACAGCATTATGTGGACCAAACAAGGACTCATCTATAAACCCGACGGCTCGATGCCGTTCAGTCAGACTCACGCGCAGGTTCCGTTCGGCTTTCCGATGAACGACCGGTTCCGGGTGTATTTTTCAACCCGAGACAAAGACGTACAATCAGCCACGTCATTTGTAGAACTCGACCCGAACGACCTGTCGAAAGTGGTGTATGTACACGACAAACCCTGCCTGACCAAAGGTGCGGTGGGTATGTTCGACGAGACGGGGGCCATGCCCTCGTGGTTTTTGCCCGTAGGCGACGAAATCTGGCTGTATTACACCGGCTGGAACCGTAGCGAAACGGCAGCTTACCGGCTCGGCATTGGTTTGGCCATCAGCCGCGACGGAGGCCTCACTTTCGAGCGCAAATTCACGGGCCCGCTGCTCGACCGGTACATTTTCGATCAGGTGTGGGTAGCTCAGCCCTGCGTGATTCGTGAACGCGACGACTACTGGCGCATGTGGTACCTGTCGTGCACAAAAATTGAGGTGATCAACGGGCAGCCGGAGCCTTTCTACGATGTGAAATACGCCGAATCGAAAGACGGGATTCACTGGGAACGCACGGGGCATGTTTGCGTAGGCTACGACGAGTTTACGGATGCCATTGGTCGGCCAACGGTGTATAAAGACGGCGACCTGTACAAAATGTACTTTTCGTACCGCAACGCCACCAACTACCGCACAGACGTGCAGCGTAGCTACCGGATTGGGTATGCCGAATCGACCGACGGAATCACGTGGGAGCGTAAAGACGAGAAAGCAGGTATTGAGCGTTCGGCCGATGGCTGGGACTCGCTCATGATGGACTACTGCCACATTGTACAGCATCAGAACCAATGGGTGATGTTTTACAACGGCAACGGATTTGGCGCATCGGGCTTCGGCTGGGCAACAGCGGAGGTGTAGGCAGGTTTACCACCCCCCAACCCCCTCCTGAAAAACAGGAGGGGGAGATGCGAGAGGGAAATCTGAACAGGAAGCGTACAACTTGTGAAGTCAATTGCCTTACGGCTCCCCCTCTTGTTTTTCAGCAGAGGTTAGACCAAAACCGAGTTAAGCGAGGGCTAACTGAACAAAATCAAGTTGCCTTACGGCTCCCCCTCTTGTTTTTCAGCAGAGGTTAGACCAAAACTGAGTTAGGCGAGGGCTAACTGAACAAAGTCAAGTTGCCTTACGGCTCCCCCTCCTGTTTTTCAGGAGGGGGCTGGGGGGTGGTAAACTTTCCAGGATAGCAGTCCTGTATTCCGAGGCTGGGGGGTGGTAAAAACCACACACGAATACACCTTGCATTTCCGGGCTCATAGCCGGACCTTTGTATAAATTTACTCCCGTTTGCGGTGTTGCGTATCTATGCAGAATAAGCCCAAAGTCAGCGTTTTAGTAATTACTTACAACCACAAGAACTTCATCCGCAAGGCCATCGACAGCGCCCTCGCGCAGGAAACCACGTTTCCGGTCGAAATTCTGGTGGGTGATGATTTTTCGACGGACGGCACCCGCGACATTGTGCAGAGCTACGAGCAAGAGTACCCCGGTCGGGTAAAGGCCGTGTTGCAACCCCGCAACTTAGGTATGAACGGGGGGCTCAACTGCCTTGAAACGCTCAAACTAGCTCAGGGTGAGTACTACGCCATTATGGATGGCGACGATTATTGGACCGACCCGCACAAACTCCAGAAACAGGCCGATTATCTGGACGCGCACCCCGATTACTCCGCCGTATTTCATAATGCACTGGTGACGTTTGAGGAAGAAGGTACGTCGTATCTGCTCAACGGGCCCGATATGAAGCCGTTTTACACCCTCGACGACCTTATCGGCGAAGACGAAATTTGGTTCATGGCTACGTCGAGTATTCTGTTTCGCAACAGTATCCCCGAATACCCGGAGTGGTTCAAACTGTCGACCAGTGGCGATATTCCGCGACTGGTGTTGAAAGCCAAGATGGGACCGATTGGCTACATGCCCGATGTAATGTCGGTGTACCGGAAAAACCGGGCGGGAGCCAGTTTCCACGATTACGTGTGGGACGAAAAGTTTCTCCGCAACCGGATTCAGATGTACAGCAACATCAACAAGGAACTCGACTATAAATACGACCGGGTACTGCGCAAAAACATTGCCCGGTACTACCGCATGATGCTCGATTCCAAACAGTACAAAGACCGCTATTTTTGGCGGGCCTTTTATGCCCTCAAATACCTGCACATGGCGCACCCCAAAAAGCAGATTGTGAAAGAGGTGGTGCGGGATTACGTAGTGCCCACGCCCTTGCGGAAAGTGTACAGCGCCATTCGTCTGTTGCCGTACCGATTATAAACGCGAATCAACTCCGGCCGACGGGGAAGCCGCATTAACTATGAACTCGACTCGTGGCGGAGCAGAGCCACAGCACACATTATGAAACTAAGCGTCGTTATTCCGGCCTACAACGAGGAAGAGTCTATTCCGCACACCCTCCGGACCCTGTACCAGACTCTGGCCAAACACGGTATCCCGCACGAGATCTGCGTGACCAACGATAACTCGAAAGACAACACGGCCGGGGTGCTCGAAGCCCTCAAAGCCGAAATACCAACGCTGGTGTATTATACCAACCCCGGCCCCAACGGATTCGGATACGCGGTGCGGTATGGTCTCGAACGCTTCACCGGCGACTGCGTGGCGGTATTCATGGCCGATATGTCTGACGACCCGGAAGACCTGGTTCGGTATTACAACAAGATGCTCGAAACCGATACCGACGCGGTATTTGGCTCGCGCTGGATCAAAGGCGGCAAGGTAATCGACTACCCGGAGGTCAAGAAATACATCAACCGTGTTGCTAACCTGATTGTGCGGGTGCTGATGGGCATCAAATACAACGATACCACCAACGCCTTCAAGCTGTACAAACGCGAAACTATCGAAGGCGTAAAGCCATTTCTGTCGCCCCACTTCAACCTCACTATTGAGCTGCCTCTCAAAGCCATAGTGCGGGGCTACACCTACGAGGTAGTACCCAACAGCTGGACAAACCGGAAATACGGTGAGTCGAAACTGAAAATCAAGGAAATGGGCAGCCGGTACTTTTTTATTCTGATGTACTGCCTGATTGAGAAGTTTTTCGCACGGGGCGACTTCAACAAGAAATCGACGGCCAAGCCCGCCAAAGCGGTCAGCCGGTAATGATCAGACCGGGCAAGCCTCTCCGCTTGCCCGGTTTTGTTTCTATCCGGATCGGGGCTATTTCGTAAATACGCCCGGCATCTGATACACCAGTAAGGTCTGAATCACAGCCCAGAATACGGCACTCGCCAGCATAGCCATAAACAACCGGGGACGCTCAACCCGAAACGAAACGGCCAACGCCGTACCGCCAATTGGGGTTAGCAACAGGGGGGTCAGAAAAGCGATGCCCAGCACCCCGGCTCGTTTCCAGATTTTTACGGCCAACCGGGTTTGGCGAGTGAACCGGCGGGGGGGCGTCCGGCGGAAGCGTTGACTCAGGCGAAACAACAGTTCACCGGCAAACGAAACAACGAGCACACTCAGCATCATTCCCAGCACGGTACAAACGGCCGTTTCGACCCAGCTCAGCTCAAAAGCAAGACCTGCCAATGGCCCCGCAAAAAATTTAAGGGTACTGGCTAAGATGACGGAAATATATTTGGCAAACTGCATAGTTGACGCGAATGATGGTGACAAAACAACACGCAGCGTATCGTTTTTGGTTTACCGTTTTTAGCGATAGATGGAGCGTGCCCAGAAGGAGCAAGCCCAAAGCACTGAACACCAAACCAAAAACTATAAACCCAAAACAATAAACCGTCCCCCAAATGCCTGTTGTTCAATCCGCTTACGCAGGACCTCCACGCTACCTGTACAATGCCCACTTACAAACCATCATCCCGAGCCTGACCCGCAAAGTGCCGGGCGTTGTGTACGAACGTGAGCGACTCACTCTCTCCGATGGCGATTTTGTAGACCTCGACTGGGTGGATGGCGGCAACCGGCTGCTTGTTGTGCTGACTCACGGCCTGGAAGGCGATAGCCAGCGGCATTACATCCGGGGTACGGCCCGTCTGTTTACGCAGGCCGGGTACGATGCATTGGCCTGGAACTGCCGCTCGTGCAGTGGCGAAATGAACCGCGCGTTCCGGCTGTACAACCACGGCGAAATTGGCGACTTTGGCGAGGTAATCGCCCACGCTCTCCGTACCAAACACTACGAAGAAGTCGTGCTCATTGGCTACAGCATGGGCGGCAACATCACGTTTAAATATCTGGGCGTACACGGCCATGAAGCCCCCGACGTAATCAGGCGGGCAGTGGCAGTCTCCGCTCCTACCGACCTGCTGGCTTCGGCCAAACTCCTCGACCTGCCCGCAAACCGATTCTACCGGAACCGATTCATGCGAAAGCTAACGGCCAAAATTAGCCAGAAAGCTGCCCTGTACCCCGGTCAGTTAGACATGAGCCGCCTGAAAGACGTAAAGATCTGGGAGGACTTCGATAATTTTTTCTCGGCGCCGGTCAATGGTTACCGCGACGCTCACGATTTCTACCAGCAAGCCTCGGCCGTTAATTACATGCCGGGTATTCAGATTCCGGTGCTACTCCTCAACGCCCAAAACGATCCCATCCTGTCGCCGGAGTGCAGCCCTGCCTGGCTCGCTCAGAAACGGTCGACCATTTACCTCGAAGTATCGGCTTTGGGCGGGCACGTCGGGTTTCTGCAACCGCGCGACCCGTTCACCTACGCCGAACGCCGGGCTCTGGCCTTTGCTTCCGAAAAATTATAGGGTATTGGGGGTATTTTGAACCCAAAAACGGCCCAACTGGGGTGTTTTTGCTATTTTCGTTGTCGGCCGTTTATCATCCGGCACACCCTCTATGTTACGTCCTCTATTCGTAGGCTTCATCACCCTATTTTCCAGTTTGGCGCTCGCTCAAGCGCCCAAATTGACTAAACGACCGCTCAATCATACCGACTACGACCGGTGGCAGAGCGTTCGGCTGGAGCAACTCTCCGACAACGGTCGCTGGATTTCGTACCAGATTGACCCGCAGGAAGGCGACGGTCTGTTGCTGGTCACAGGCGTCGGCTCCCCAGCCACCAAGTACAGCGTTCCACGCGGGTACGCAGCCCGCTTTTCGGCCGATAGCCGGTTTCTGGTCGCCCGAATCAAAGCCCCAATAGCCGATACACGCAAGGCCAAGCTGAAAAAGAAAAAAGCCGACGAGATGCCCAAAGACAGCCTCGTGGTGCTGAATCTGGGAACGGGCGCTACGCAGAAGTTTCCGAATGTCAAATCGTTTGCACTCGGTAAAGATGGCGGCTCATGGGTAGCCTTTTTGCAGGAACGCAAAGACGACAAAGCCCCGGCCCGCCCCGTAGCCACCCGCGACACCACCGCCAAAACCCCGGCTAATGCAACAGCCAGCCGTAAGCCTGCCCCCAAGAAGCCCAAAGGCGACGACCTGGTGCTGCTGAATATGGCCGATGGTTCGCGCCAGACAACCCGGTACGTATCGAACATGACCATGTCGGAAAATGGGCAGGCGGTTGTGTACACCCGCGAGTCTATCATCGACAGCCTCCAATCGGGCGACGCCCTCGTACCGGGCGTGTTTGCCTTTCGTACCGACACCAAACAAATCCGCGTGATCGACACCACCCGGCTGCATAAAGTGTACAAAGGACTCTCCGTCGACAAAACAGGCGGGCAGGTAGCCTGGATGGCTTCGGCCGACTCGGCCGGTGCCGACCAGAAATCATTCCGGCTTTATTACCAAAACCTCGCTGGTGCGGCAGCCAACGCCCCGGCGAGCAAAAAAGGACGCACGAAAACACCAACAGTTGCCGGGGCCAGTACCGGCCGGGTACTTATTGCCGACACCACCACAGGTGCCCTGCCAAAAGGCTGGTCGGTAAACGAGTTTGCACCCGTTCGGTTTTCGGAAGATGGTCAACGGCTGTACTTTGCCACCTCACCCGTGCCCCCGCTCATTCGGAAAGATACCCTCACGCCCGACGACGAGAAGGTGCGAATGGATGTCTGGACCTGGACTGACACGCGCTTGCAGCCCATGCAGCAAAAGCGACTTAAGGAGGAGAAAGAGCGTGGCTACACCACGGTGTACAATCCAGCGACCGGAAAAGTGGTTTTGCTCGCCAGCCGCGAAGTGCCCACGGTATCCGTCAATTACAAAAAAGATAGCCGGTACTTGCTGGGTATGAGCGATATGCCGTATCAGGTGATAAGCTCGTGGGACCCCGGCCATACCGACCTGTACCTGATTGATAGCCAATCGGGTCAGAAAACGAAAATTGCCAACGACGTTATGGCGTCGGAGATGCGCATTTCGCCCGAAGGCAAGTACGCCTACTGGTTCGACGAACGCGACACCCTTTGGCGGGCCTGGTCGATTACGGAGGGGAAACGCATTGATCTCACGCGCGGCCTCCCGGCTAAACTGTTCGACGAAGAGCACGATACCCCCAACCTACCGGGCAGCTACGGCGCTGCGGGCTGGACCACCAACGACGCCTATTTCTGGGTGTACGACCGCTACGACATCTGGCAGATTGACCCCACCGGCCGCGAAAAACCTCGCAACCTGACCAACGGCTGGGGCCGGGCCAATAAAGTGCGGCTGCGCCGGATAGAACTCGATAGCGACGACCGCCCCGCCGAACGGCCGGGTATTCAGCCCACCGCCGACCTGTACCTGACGGGATTCTGGGAGAGCGACAAACATACCGGCATTTTGCGGATTCGGCCGACAAAAGAGATGACATCTCTCGGAGTGGCATCTGCCAAAGCTCCCGAGGTTTTGGTAAGCAGCCCACACCGGTATTTCGGTATCAACAAGGCCAAAAACGCGCCGACCATGACCTTCTACCGGGGCAACTTCCAGGAGCCAATCAACCTCTTTGTAACCGACACTACGTTTGCCACCCAGCAACAACTGAGCCGGGTCAATGCGCAGCAGGACAGCATTCGCTGGGGCTCGGTTGAGCTGGTAAAATGGACAGGCACCAACGGCATAGCCCTTGAAGGACTTCTGTACAAGCCCGAAGATTTTGATCCGAACAAGAAGTACCCCATGCTGACGTACTTCTACGAGCGTAGCGCCGAAACCCTGCCCGATTACAAGTTTCCGGCTCCCAGCCGCTCTACCATCAATATTCCGTACTGCGTCTCAAACGGCTACCTCGTGTTTGTACCCGATATTGTGTACACCACAGGCAACCCCGGACAAAACGCTTACGATTGTATTGTGCCGGGCGTGCTGAGTCTGATAAACCGGGGCTTTGTCGACCGCAACCGCCTGGGCATTCAGGGGCAAAGCTGGGGTGGTTATCAAACGGCGTATATCATCACCCAAACGAATCTGTTCAAGGCTGCGATGGCGGGTGCCATTGTTGCCAACATGACCTCGGCTTACGGCGGTATCCGCTGGGGTACGGGTCTGGTACGCCAGTTTCAGTACGAAAAAACCCAGAGCCGCATTGGGGGTACACTGTGGGAAAAACCGATGCATTACATCGAGAACTCTCCGCTGTTTTACGCCGACCGCGTTCAGACGCCCCTCATGCTGATGCACAATGATGCCGATGGGTCTGTGCCCTGGTACCAGGGGATTGAAATGTTTACGGCTCTGCGCCGGTTGCAGAAACCAGTCTGGATGGTGGTGTATAATGGCGAAGACCACAATCTGGTCCAACGCCACAATGCCAAAGACCTGAGCATTCGGATGTACCAGTTCTTTGACCATTACCTGAAAGATGCGCCCATGCCCGTCTGGATGAAAGAAGGACGCAGCGCCGTGGAAAAAGACCGGGGCGAAATGAAATATTGAGAAGTAAGTAGGGCCATTCCCTCAAAGAATTGGGTATGAGTGAGTTTGATTCGTACGAATGCTTAGCTTTGGCCGCATTGTATTCTTAACTAAACTTCATGCCGCCGGTCTGCGTAGGCGCGTGCAGATACCCAACCCGGTATCTGCACGTACTGCCTCACTCTGCTTATTTGAATTCTTCTTGTTTTTCCGACCTCACCGTCGGTCATATTACCCCAATAGCCGAGCCTGTTAAGCACATACAGGCCGGCTATTTTTATATTCACAAGTAACGTTAACTGACATTTAATTTACGACAAGCACCTACACTTACACGCATGTACGTACTTGCGTTCCGATACAACCTAATCCATAAGTTGTGATGAAGCGAGTGCACGGCGGGTCTCTTTTGGGGGCCCGTCGTTGTTTTAAATCGCGGCCAGTTCAACGAAAAACGCAAAACCCTTCCCGCCTGAATGGTATGTAGCACCCCGTTTCCGCTTTACCTCAAGACACAACCAAACGCTTACATCATGCTTCATCGCTTATTGGCGGCAAGCCTTTTTAGCCTTCTGATTTCCCCCATCTGCGCCCAAACAACCAAGCCGACAAGCGCAGGCAATCCGGTGTTTCCGGGCTGGTACGCCGACCCTGAAGTAGCCGTTTTTGGCAATAAGTACTGGATATACCCCACTTTCTCAGCGCCGTACGAAAAGCAGGTGTTCATGGACGCTTTCTCATCGCCCGATTTGGTCAAGTGGACCAAGCACCCACGGATTATCGACACAACCGCCGTAAAATGGGCTCGCCGGGCTATGTGGGCCCCTTCGACCATTCAGAAAGACGGGAAATACTTTCTTTTCTTCGGGGCCAACGATGTGCACGAAGGGGAAGTGGGCGGTATCGGGGTAGCCGTAGCCGATAAGCCCGAAGGCCCCTTCCGCGATTATCTGGGCAAACCGCTCATTGGGCAGATCCACAACGGTGCCCAACCCATCGATCAATTTGTGTTTAAAGATAAAGACGGGCAGTACTACATGATTTACGGGGGGTGGCGGCACTGCAACATTGCCCGGCTCAACGCCGATTTCAAAGGGTTCTCGCCCTTCCCCGATGGTAAAACCTTCCGCGAAATCACACCCAAAGGGTACGTAGAAGGGCCTCTCATGTTTATGCGCAATGGCAAATACTACTTCATGTGGTCGGAAGGAGGCTGGACAGGCCCTGACTATTCGGTTGCCTACGCCATTGCCGATTCGCCGTTTGGTCCGTTTGAACGGGTCGGTAAAATTCTGCAACAAGACCCCAAAGTAGCCACGGGGGCGGGGCATCACTCTATGCTAAACATACCCGGCACCGACGAGTGGTACATTGTTTACCACCGGCGCCCGCTCACCGAAACAGACGGCAATCACCGCGAAACCTGCATCGACCGGCTCGAATTTGATGCCAACGGCGCCATTAAACCGGTACAGATTACGGTAGAAGGTGTAAAAGCACGTCCGCTGCGGTAGGGCATCCAGGGACCAGCCGACCCGGATTCAGGTTTATTCTCTTAATAAAATTTGGTGAATCAGCCCAAAGCCCAAAAATCGTGTTGAGAAAAACGGATTTGGACACCCGCCGTCGTTTTAACTCTGCCCATTTCGGTTATTTTTGCAGGAAACCCCAATTAGTAAACTGACCAAATTCAGCATGAAAAAACAAGGTATTTCGCTTGCTCTGTCCTTACTGGCCACTGGCGTGATGGCCCAGCAAGGTCCGATTCAGTTCACGGCCAAAAGTATTGTAGCCCTCTCAGATGCCGATATGGCCGCGTCGGCCATGGTTGACGGGAACCTGCTCAAAGACAAGTTCACCAAAGATGCCCTAACCACCATTGGTTTTCCGCTCGACCGGAGTGGCAGCAACATCAACACCTCAGTCATTTCGAACAGCATGGCCCTGTTCGATAAAGTACTCGCTGTATCGAACAACGGCCGCCTGGCATTTGTGGTCGAAGGCCGTGGCCAAACCGGCGACAGCCTTACCTCGCTTAAAGGTGGATTGAGCGGCCTGCCTGCCAGTACCAAAATGTTTACCGTTGACCTGAGCGCGGGCAAGCCCGCCCTGAAATACGGTTTTGCTGTGGGCCAAAACCCAACGGCCGTTACCATCAACCCAACCGGCAACGCCCTGATCGTAGCCTCGGCTGATCCTGGTAAAGAGCTGCGGATTGTAGAAGTAGACGGTACCGGCAAGCCAACACGGATCCTGACGGCAGCATCGCCGGTGCCCAACGCGGTCATTACCGATCTGGCCTGGCATCCGGGTGGGCAGTTTGTGTCCTACACCATTGCCGGCTCGCAGGAAGTGGGTCTGATGAAATACGCCCTTGATGCTACCAAAAAGCCAAACCTGGTTCCGCACGGCAAAACCATTAAGGTAGGTGCTATGCCCGGCACGGGTAAATTCAACGCCGACGGCAGCGTGTTTGTGCTCGTCGACGCTAAGAAAGCCGCCAATGCTTCGGGCACGGGGGCGGGCGAGGTGTTCGCCGTTCAGTTCAGCACCGACGATACGCCGGGCGAACACAAAATCCTGTCGCAGGCCGCTACGGGTGAAGGCCCCGAGAGCGTAGCCATTAGCCCCGACGGTTCGGTAGTAGTTGTGGTCAACGCTGGTCAGTCGTACCAGCCGTTTGGCAACGCAGCCGTAGCTAAAAGCTCCCTGACAGTGTACGCACTCGGCAAAGACGGCAAGCTGACCCAGTCGGCCGATTATCCGTTTGAAGGCATTGCTCCCCAGAGCGTTGACTTCGACCGCTCGGGCGATGCTATTGCCGTAGCCGTACCCGAATACCTCGACTACGGAATGCGGAATGGCGGTATTGAATTCTGGAAAGTAACCAAGGGCGACAAGCCGACCCTCACCAAGCAGGCCGGCCGGATCAGCCTGACCCGCGGTTGCCATGCTATCAAGGTAATTCCGTAAGCGTCACCGCACTAGTAATCGGGAATTAGCCCTTGCCGCACCCGGCTCCCTCTCAGGGGTCGGGTGCGGCTGTTTTATACAGGGCATTTATTCACGTTTGCCAGGCTACATTGCTTATTTTTGGCCAACCGGAGTACACTATACGCCGGGTGCGTACCAACCCGTTTGTTCATGCCTACAACCCTCACCATTGGCGCCGACATTGGCACTACCAACGTCAAAGCCATCGCCTACGAGCCCCATTCCGACCAGATTCTGGCTCACGCATCGCGGCCGTTGCATACCCTGCAACCTCAACCGGGTTATTCGGAGCAAGACCCGGAAGCTATCTGGCAGGCCTTTGGCGAGGTCATGCGCGAGCTGATGCAGGCCGTACAGCAGGCCGGCGCAACAGTCGGGGTAGTGGCATTTAGTGCTGCCATGCACAGTTTGATGGCCGTCGATGCTGCGGGAAAACCCCTCACCCATGCCCTGCTCTGGTCCGATAACCGGGCCGAGGCCGAAGCCCGCACGCTGCGTACGCATCAGGCCGCGCTGGGGCAGGCCATTTACGAGCAAACCGGTACGCCTATTCACCCAATGATTCCGCTGTGCAAACTCGCTTTCTGGCGGCACCATCAGCCCGATCTCATCCGGGATGCCGCCCGCTTTATCAGTATCAAAGAATTCTTGTGGGTTCGGCTGACGGGCGAGTACGACGTTGATTTTTCGATGGCTACCGCTACCGGCCTCTTCGACCAGGAACACCGGCAATGGAGCCCATTGGCTCTCTCGGTAGCAGGTATTGCCGATACGCAACTGTCGACACCCGTACCCACGATGCACATTCGCCCCTTGCTCGAGTCGAGTGCCGCCCATACAGGTCTGGAACCCGGTACCTCATTGCTTATTGGGGCCTCCGACGGTTGTCTGGCCAACCTGGGGGCCGGGGCCGTAGCACCGGGCATGACAACGCTCACCATTGGTACGAGCGGGGCCATTCGGCAAACCGTTCGGCAACCCCTACGCGACCCGCAGGGCCGGTTGTTCTGTTACCACCTGACCGAAGGCTACTATGTGGTGGGGGGGCCGACCAACAATGGGGCCAATGTGCTGCAATGGCTGGCCGAACAGTTTACACAGCAAACACCCGAGGCTGTACTGGCGCAGGCCGCCCAAATGGGTGCCGGGGCCGACGGGCTCTTGTTTTTGCCCTACTTACAAGGCGAGCGGGCTCCGCTCTGGGATGCGGCCGTTCGCGGGGCGTTTCACCACGTCGACTGGCTACATACGCAGGCTCATTTTGTCCGGGCTACCCTTGAGGGAGTCTTGTTCAACCTCTGGAGCATCAATCAACTCCTGGGCGACTATACCGGCCCAACGCACGTCATCCATGCTAACGGCGGATTTGCCCAGTCGGCATTCTGGGTGCAGATGCTGGCCGACATTGCCGGGGTACCCGTACGGCTCAACGCCAGCAACGAAAGCGGAGCCGTAGGGGCTATTTTGCTTGCTCTGACTGCTACGGGACATTACCCCTCACTCGATATAGCCGCAGGCAGTGTGAGCTTCGGTAAAACCTACGAACCAAATCCAGAGCACCACCGGGTTTACCAGGAAACGTTCGAGCGTTTCAGAGCTCTTCAGGCCGGGCTTGCCAGTAAGTAATTAAAAACAAAATTGGCGCAACGAACTTGCTGATTTTCACGTAAATTAGCTTAGCACATCCCCTCCCCCTGCTAAGCCTATGCGTCTGAAAATTTACGTTCTTTTGTGGTGCAGTCTGGGTTTGTTAGGCAGCAGCTTTGCTACGCATCAGGTAGGGGGGCATCTGGAAATGCGTGCGTTGGACACTTCGCCCGGCCGCTATCTGATTACAGTCACCAATTACCTGGAGAATAATGCGCGTGGCAACCAGCAGGGCGGTGGGCGGTTAGGCATTTACCGGAAACGCGATAATTTCCTGATGCTTATTTTCACCACCAGCCAGAGTGGTCCCCGGCAACCTCTGGTGTTTGCCAACGAGCGGTGTGCCGAGCAGCGAAATCTCAATTTTATCGTGGCTACGTTTAGTGCCGAAATCAACCTTGACCCGCTCACCTACAGCGACCCTCTTGGGTACTACATTTCGTACCAGACCCGCAACCGCAACGATGGTATCGATAACATCATGAACCCGGTAAACACGGGCTACACGTTTTATCTGGAATTTCCACCCCTGCTGCGCAACGGAAGCCCTTTTCTGAACAGTTCGCCCCGGTTTCCGGCAATCAACGGCGAATACATCTGCATCAATGACCCGTTTACGTTTGCCTTCGGAGGCACCGACCCCGACGGCGACCAACTACGCTACTCGCTCGTGTCGCCCCTGAACCAACTGGGGTCGGGCAACAACAATACCAACAACGTATCGGCCGGGCCCTACCCCGACGTCGTATGGGCACCGGGCTATGATTCTGACAATGCCATTCCGGGCAAACCCGCCTTACGAGTCAACCCAACCACCGGCGAACTAACCGTTACGGCCAGCTCGCAGGGGCTATTTGTGTTTGCGGTGAAGGTAGAGGAATACCGAAACGGGCAGCTTATTGGCGAGGTTCGGCGTGACTTTCAGTTTCTGGTGGTCGATTGCCCCCCTGTGAGTCTGCCCAAAGCTTTGGTTCGTGCTCAGAACAAACCGGCCACAGCTTCCTCGTTCACCATCTGCCCCAATACGGGGCTAACACTTCTGGCCAATACCGACCCTACCTGGTTTTACCAATGGCAGCGCGACGGCCTGAACCTGCCCGGCGATACCCTCCCGACGCTGGAAGCCCGAATGCCGGGCAGCTATATGGTGGTGGTATCGTCGAAAACAAGCTGTGTGCAGTCGAGCAAATCACAGGCGCTGACGGTCACGGTAGTGGATGTAGGCACCCAACTGAGTAGCAGCGGCCACCTGTGTCCCACTACAGGCACCATGAGTTTTAGCGTGCCGGCCAGCGACAACCAGACGTACCGATGGTTTGTGGACGGGCAAGTTCGGGCAGGAGCCGTACAACCTACCTTTACAACCGAACAGCCCGGCCGGTTTCAGGTAGAGGTAACCAACACGATCTACGGCTGCCGGGTTCGGTCAGAGGAGCGCACCGTGGCTCGGTCGGCGCCGGTGCAGGCTACTCTCAGCAGTTCGGCCTCAGCTATTTGCCCCGGCACCTCGCTTGCCCTCATCGCTGGGGGCGGAGTCAACTACCGATGGCAGCAAAACGGGCAGTCGCTGAGCCATTCGGCCGCTGCCTTCGACGCGCAAACGGCGGGAACATACAGCCTCACCGCCATTGACGAGTACGGTTGCGAAGGTACCTCAGCCCCATTGGCTATTGGGCAGGTCCCCCCCATTACCGTTACGCTGGAACCCGTTCCACCCAGTTGCGGCACTGTAGCCCCGGCCCTCAGGCTCACGGGCAAACCTGACGGAGGTGTATTTGCGGGTACGGGCATTGCCCCCTCAGACCCCGCTACAGGACAGTTTAGCCCTGCTGCGGCTGGGGTTGGGCTTCATGCGCTCACCTACACAGTACGGCCTGCGCCCTGGTGCGAGGGCGTGGCGGCCCGGCAGAATGCCCTCGTAGCCCCCATCCCAACCATTGGCCTGCCCGACACGATCAAAACCTGGCGGGGCAACACCTTTACCGTAGACCCCGAGCTGACTGGTTCGCCCAATCAGTTCTGGTGGGAACCCACCGCGTTCCTGGGTAACTCGCGTTCGGCCCAGCTCGACATTGTGGATATTCAGCACGACACGACGTACTATTTCAGAGTGCGCAATGAAGGATTGTGCGAAGCGCGCGACACGGTGCGGGTGCGGGTGTTTTCGCGCATCTGGATACCCGACGCGTTTTCGCCCAATCGCGACGGACAAAACGACGTCTGGGAACTGAAAGGCGTAGAAGGATTCACCAAAGCCGAACTGACAATTTTCAACCGATGGGGCGAGGTCGTGTACTGGTCGAACAACGGGTACCAGTCGCCATTTGATGGCACATTCCAGGGGCAACCCCTCCCCGAAGGCCCATACGTATTTGTACTGAAACCGGCCCCCGGCTACGAAACCATTCGCGGTAAAGTAGTTGTGCTGCGCTGAAAGCACAGGCTAATTCTCGCTAAAAACACCGATTACTGACTGTCTACAAGCGCCTGCTGTTGGCGCATCTGAGCAGCCGTCAACGAGCTGCCGTCGTGGCTCCAGCCCGGCGGGGCAAACAGGTACTTGAGCTTTTGAGTAAGTGGACCCGGCTTCCGCAGGTCATCGGCCAGCTTTTTCCATTCGTGGAAAACCAGATTGACGGGCGAATGATCGGTGATATTGGTGGTCAGCCCGTAGCGTACCGGCTCGGCGGGGTCTTCCTCGGCAAAGGTGCCAAAAAGCCGATCCCAGACAATCAGGAACATGCCCATATTCCGGTCCAGATACTGAAGGTTCGATGCATGATGCACCCGGTGATGCGAGGGAGTCACCAGAAACCATTCGAGAAAACCCAGCTTACCCACGTACTGCGTATGCACCAGAATCCCCCAGATTTGGGTAGCCGAATACATCACCAGAATATCTTCAGGCCGGAACCCCAATAGGGCGAGCGGAATAAAATACAGAAACCGGTACACAGGCTGAAACACCGACGACCGGAAACCGGTCGTCAGGTTAAACTCTTCGGATGAATGATGTGTGACGTGTACGGCCCAGAGTACCCGGCAAAAATGGTCGAATCGGTGCAGCCAGTAAAATACAAAGTCTTCGAGCAATAGCAGAGCCGTCCAGTACGCCCAGGGGTTGGTGAGTTGGCCAAGCCGGCGTTGATACACCCAGACCAGCAGGCCCACGTACAAACCCCGCAGCAGCAAATCGAGCGACCCATTGAGCAGAGTCAGGTACAGGTTCTGAAAAACACCCCGCCAGGAGTACAGGTTACGGTGCTGCCAGTGACTCAGCAGAATTTCAGCACCAATGACAAGTACATACAGAGGGGTTGCCCATACGATCAGCAGGGTTTCTGGAACGGCATTCATGATAGTTACGGTAATGGGCCGCAATATACAATATCATCATCTATCGTACCTGACCATCGCCAACCACTACCCATTTTTCAGTGACTAATTTTTCGAGGGCAAACGGCCCTCTCGCGTGTAATTTCTGGGTTGAGATACCAATTTCGGCCCCCAGACCAAACACGCCCCCGTCGGTGAAGCGGGTCGACGCGTTGGCGTAAACGGCCGCAGCATCCACCTCGTTCAGAAACCGGTTGATCGCCATCTGATCGGTGGCAACAATAGCCTCCGAATGGCGCGACGAGTACAATTGAATATGGGCCAGAGCCTCGTCGATGTCGGACACGACCCGCACCGCACATTTGTAGTCCAGAAACTCCCGGCCAAAGTCAGCCGGCTGTGCCCGTTGCAGATACGGGTAACCGGCCCGCTCCAGAATACCGAAGGCCGTTTCGTCGGCAAAAACCTCGACGTTGTACTCCGTAAAGCCGGGCTTGAGCATGGGCAAAAAGGCCTCTGCCACGGCGGCATCAACCACAATGCAATCGAGCGAGTTACACACCGACGGCCGGGTTACTTTCGCATTAACCACAATAGCCGTGGCTTTGGCCAGATCGGCCGTTTTGTGCACATACGTATGGCACACACCCGCCCCCGTTTCGATGGTAGGTACCAGTGAGTGCTTGCGCACAAACTGAATAAGCGACTCCGAACCCCGGGGAATAATAATATCTACGTAGCGGACGGCCGTCAGCAATTCATTGACCACCGCCCCGCGTTGCCCTTCGCCATCGAGCGGCAACAGGGTTACGGCTGCCTTCGGAATATCGAAAGCCTCCAGCGCCTGTTCAATAAGCCCCACCAGTGCCCGGTTCGAAAAATCAGCTTCTTTGCCACCTTTCAGGACACAGGCATTACCCGAGCGCAGGCACAGGGCCGCCACATCGACCGTTACATTGGGCCGCGACTCATAAATAGCCCCCACAACCCCCAATGGCACCGCCAGCTTGCGGAGTTGCAGGCCCTTCTCAATAGTTCGGTCGAGCAACACCTGCCCCGATGGGTCGGGTAAGTTGGCTACTTCGTTGAGGCTCCGGGCCAGATCAGCCACGCGGGCTTCGGTCAGTTTAAGCCGGTCTTTTTTAGGATCATCGTCCGGAATACGGGCCAGATCGAGCGCATTTTGGGCCAGAATCGAATCGGTATTGGCCAGTAGTAAATCAGCCAGATACGACAACAAAGCCGATTTTTGTTCGTCGGACAATTGACGAACGGCCGAAGCAGCCTGCTTAGCCTGCTGTAAAAGGGGGGTAATAGTGTTGGTCATCGGTAAGCTCGAAAAAGCCGTTGCCTGTGAAACTGCGTGCGCGTGTTATTCGGCAGTTTCTTCTAAAAGAGGCTGAACAGCCGGAGTTGGTTCCCGCAATGGAAAAGTTACCGTGATCGTTGTTCCTACCGATTCGACCGAAGCAACCTGTATATTTCCTTTGTGCAGATTGATGATACGCCGGGTCAGGGCCAGCCCAATACCATGTCCTTTTACGGTCATGATATTATCAGCGCGATAAAATGGCTCGAAAATATGGGGTAAATCAGCCGCCGGAATCCCCAACCCTTCATCCACGAAGCTAACCTGCACCTGATCGGGTGTAAACAGCAGGCTTACCGTTACGGCATGGTCCGACGAATACTTACAGCCGTTCTCCATCAGGTTTTGGAAGGCCGTGGTCAGCAGGTGGCTTTCGCCGAGCAGAATCAGGTCTTCTTCCTGCTCGGGCATATTCTCAAAATCGATCTCGATCAGATAATCGGGCTGTTTCAGCAACAGGGCGCTACGAGCTTGCCACAGCAACTCATCGACCCGCACGGGCTGATAATTGAGCGTGACCGAGTCGGAGTTGGCGCGCACCAGTTCGAGCAGGCCGTTTACCAGCCCCATCATGTTTTTAACCGAGTCGAGCAATTCACTCAATGAGGCTTCGTACTCAACCGTCGACCGCTGCTGCATAAGGGCCACATCGATCTGACTCATCATAACCGCCAGGGGTGTACGTAGTTCGTGCGACGCGTGCGACACGAAACTTTTCTGAGTCACAAAGGCTTCTTCGAGCCGTTGCAGCATTTCATTGAACGTGAGCGCCAGTTGCGCCAGTTCGTCGCGTTGACGGCCTACCCGCAGCCGTCGGTGAATATTTGTTCCCGAAATAGCCTTAGCCTGCTCAATCAGTTCGGATACAGGTCGCAGGGCATCACTGGAAAAAAGCCAGCCCGCCACCGCTACAACCATCAGACTAAACAGCCAGCCAAAAAACAGAATCTCGCGAAGCCGGTCAAGCTTGCTGAAACCAAACCGGTCGTACCCCGACGCCACCATGACATAGTCCTGCTTGTGCGTCAGCGAGTAGTAATGCATCACTACGGCTTCCAGCGTATCAACCCGAATCCGAATTGAACCGCCTTTACGGGCCTGCCGACGTACCTCCGGCGTAATCTCAAACACCGGGTTTGTCTGGTTACTCCGGTAAACTTCCTTATCCTGATTATTGTACACAGACACCTGCTCCGCGACCATCGTGGTCAGGTCATCTTTAGAGGTCTGACCCACGTCGTCCAGCAGCCGGGCGGCCGTCATGGCTTTATCCTCCAGACGTTGTTGAAATTCGTTTTCGCGAAATTGATTGTACAAATAGTAAATCGACAGCGAAAACAGCAGCATGATGGAAGCCACCAGCAACGTAAACAACAGCGTCAGACGGGTGCGGATGTTCATTCCTCTTTCAGCATGTAGCCCATCCCGATCACCGTATGAATCAGTTTGGGCGAGAATTCTTTATCCACTTTTTTACGAAGGAAATTGACATACACATCAATCACATTGGTGCCGGTATCGAAATGAATATCCCACACTTTCTCGGCAATGTCGACCCTTGACACTACCCGCCCCCGGTTACGCATCAGGTATTCCAGCAGCCCAAACTCTTTGGCTGTCAGCTCAATGCGCTTCCCCTGTCGGCGAGCTACCTTCTCGTTCAGATCGAGTTCAAGATCGGCCACTTTCAGTACGTTGGGCTGCGGACCGGTATCATGCCCCCGTTTGTACAAGGCTTTCAACCGCGCCATCAGCTCCCGAAACTCAAACGGCTTCACCAGGTAATCGTCGGCTCCTGATTCAAAGCCCGTGAGCTTATCATCAACCGACCCCATGGCTGTGAGCATGAGTACGGGCGTTTTGATGTCTTCCTGCCGAATGGACTGTACCACATCAAACCCATTCATTTTAGGCAGGTTCACATCCATAATGATCACGTCGTACGCATTACTCAGCGCCATCGTCCGACCGATTTGACCGTCGTATGCCATTTCGACTTCACACTGCTGCTCTTCTAATCCTTTCTTGACGAATGAGGCCAATTTTGGCTCGTCTTCTACTACAAGTACCTTCATAAACGAAACTTACGGGTCAAATAGGCTTTTTACAAGAAACGTTCGAACTACTTATTTACCGCTTCGTTCCGATATACTAATTATTCGCCATATTTCCGCAGTGGGCAACAAAAAAACCGTTGAAGAGTCTCCAACGGTTTTCCGCTTCTATCCACACCATTTCAAGGCTATCGCGCTAACGCGAGTAAACCTTGATGTTCAACCTTCCCTTTGTAAAGGATCTTTATGCTTACAGCAAATACTTATGTTTGAAACCGACTTTGTTGTTCTGTCTGGTTTGGTGATACAAAGATGATAGGGCCGGATTAAACGGGTGTTAAGCAGGCGTTAAAATTCATTTAATACTTAAGTAAAGGCCAAAAAAAAGCTATTCAGGATCTCCCAAATAGCTTTCCGACTATATCCACACCATTTAAAAACAGCCAAATAATTGACTGTTTGCCTTCGCGCCAGTTTCCTGGCACTAATATCTATGTAATGTCCAGCGCGTTGCTGACCTGTATTCTCTTTCTGTCCGCAAATATAATAAATCAGACTTAGTAAAAATTATTTCATTTCCGTACGGCCTGTAGTGATAATCGCAAATGAGCCGAAAGCGGGTGGATTACTTACGCGGTGTATAGCACTTGTACCTAACTAAGCAAAAACACTTACTCGATGGTCTGCACAGCCAGCCGGTATGCTTAAGTACATAAAGGCCGTCTATTTTTTGTGTTAGTTAGAAAAATCAACGCTGAAGGGCATCCTATAATTATTAAACGTTCGCTTTTTCTCCGTTTATATATACAAAAAGAAGATAAATACTTATTTGCATTTATAAAAATATTAAATTCCTGCTAAATCGTTGATTTAGGCAAGCCAATGCCCGATTTTTGGCCCCTGAGTTGTCCAACTTAATCTTTAACCAATTAAATTAATCATGAAACAAAATTACCCGAACGCAGGGCGTTGGCTATCTATGCTCACGCTTTGCGTTTTCTGCTGTTTTATGGCTGTCTCAGCGATAGCTCAGGACCGTAAAATTACTGGTCGAGTTACAGACGCGAGCGAAAACGCAGGGCTGCCCGGTGTGAACATTGTGGTTACAGGTACTCAAACGGGGGTAGTAACTGACGCTAATGGCGATTATACGCTCAACGTACCCGCCAACCGGGACCGGCTGACGGTATCTGCTATCGGTTTTGAATCGCAGGAGGTCAATATTGGCAATAAAACCCAGATTAATATTCAGCTGCGGCCCGATATTAAAACCCTGAGCGAGGTAGTTGTCACCGGCTATGGTGCCCAATCGAAGCGCGATATCACCGGGGCCGTTGCCACCGTCGATACAAAGCAGCTTTTGTCGGTACCCGCTACCAACCTCGGGCAGGCTCTACAGGGCCGGGTATCGGGGGTGCAGGTCGGTAACGATAACTCGCCGGGTGGTGGTGTGATGGTACGTATACGCGGGTTCGGTACCATCAACGACAACTCGCCCCTGTACGTAATTGATGGGGTGCCAACCAAAGGGAACCTGAATACCCTTAACCTGAACGATATTGAGTCGATGCAGATTCTGAAAGATGCATCGGCTTCATCGATCTACGGGTCGCGGGCCGGTAACGGGGTCGTGATTATCACCACCAAAAAAGGGAAGGCCGGTAAGCCCAAGTTTACCTACGACACCTACTACGGATCGCAGCGGCACGGTAAACTGCTCGATATGCTCAACACCAAAGAGTATGCCGATTTGGTCTGGGAGTCGCGGAAAAACGCCGGGGCAGTAGCCGCCAACGGTAACCCTGTTCACTCACAGTTTGGCAATGGCGCTACACCCGTTATTCCTGATTATGTATTCCCGAGCGGTGCCTTTGAAGGCGATCCTCGCGTAGCCCGCGATGCCAGCGGCAACTATATCAACTACGGTAACAACATCGACGGGGCTGACTTCAACAAGACCAAGTGGCTCATTACCAAGGCAAACAAAGAGGGGACCAACTGGCTCGAAGAAGTATTTGGCCGGGTAGCCCCGATTCAGAATCATCAGCTGGGGGTATCGGGCGGTAACGAATCGGGTCGGTACGCTATGGGGCTGAACTACTTCAACCAGCAGGGTATCATGCAGTACACCGGTTACAAGCGGTACTCACTGCGGGCCAACACCGAGTTTAACGTGACCAAGCGGGTGCGCGTGGGCGAAAACTTCCAGGTAGCCTACGGCGAGCGTATCGGGCAGCCCAATGGCAACAGCAACGAGAGTAACCCTATTTCGTTTGCTTACCGGATTCAACCCATTATTCCGGTGTACGACGTAACCGGGGCCTTTGCCGGTACACGCGGGGGCGACCTCGATAATGCCAACAACCCAATGGCACTGCTGTATCGGAACCGCAACAACGTCCAGAAGGAAATCCGGCTTTTCGGGAATGCCTTTGCCGAAGTTGATGTGGCCAAAAACCTGACCGCCCGTACCAGCTTCGGTATTGATTACAACATCTTCAACCTGCGCAACTACACGATTCGGGATATTGAATCGGCTGAGGCCCGGGGGTCGAACCTGCTCCAGACAAGCAACAACTACGACTGGACCTGGACCTGGTACAACACCCTGACCTACAACGTAGACCTGGGCAGCCTGCACCGGCTCAACATTATTGCCGGTACAGAGGCCATCAAGAGCTACTTCGAAACGTTCGACGCCAGCCGGACCAACTTTGCCGTCGATGATCTGGACAACCGCTACCTAAGCGCCGGTACCGGGGTTCAAACGAACAACGGAACAGCCTCGAACTGGAGCCTCGCGTCGGAGTTCGCGAAGGTCAACTACGCTTTCAACGACCGCTACCTACTCGACTTAACCCTGCGCCGTGACCGCTCGTCGCGTTTCGCCCGCGATTTCCGCACGGCTTATTTCCCGGCTGTCAGTGCTGGCTGGCGCTTCTCGCAGGAGGGTTTCCTAAAAGATGTATCGTGGCTCGATGATGCCAAGCTACGCATTGGCTACGGCCAAACCGGCAACCAGGAAATTGGTAACTACAACTCGTTTACCCAGTTTGGTACCAACCCAATCACGTCGTTTTATGACCTCAACGGCTCACGCACCAACGCCGTGCCGGGCTATGAGCTTACCCAATTCGGTAACGCAAACGCCAAGTGGGAAACCACAACCAGCACCAACATCGGTATTGATGCGTCGATGTTTAAAAACCGCCTAACGGTAGCCCTCGACTGGTACACCCGCCAAACAAGCGATATGCTGTTCCCGGTGGCGGCTCCGCTCACGCAGGGCGTAGCCTCGGTGCCGTTCCAGAACATTGGTAAGATGAGCAACAAGGGTATCGACCTCGCCATTACGTACAACGGTCGTACCGCACTCCGCGACCTGACCTACGACGTTTCGGCCAACTTCAGCACGTATCGTAACCAGGTAACCAAAACGAATGGAGACCCCAACACGCAGTATTTCGGCATCAACGATGAGCGGATTCAGAACTTCGTGGTAACCCAGCAGGGCCACCCCATTTCGTCGTTCTTCGGGTACGTTGTTGACGGTATCTTCCAGACCAATGAAGAAGCCAAGGCCCACCCGGTACAGTTTGGCAATGCCACCACCGAAAACGTAGCTGGTCGGTTCAAGTTCCGCGACGTGAACAACGACGGGGTAATCAATACTAAAGACCAGACCATTATTGGTAACCCGCACCCCGGCTTTACGTACGGCCTGAACCTGGGCGTCAACTACCGCACATTCTCGCTTACCCTGTTTGGGCAGGGCGTTCAGGGCAACCAGATTTTCAACTACACGAAATACTGGACCGACTTCCCGACGTTTGGCGGTAACCGCTCAACCCGGATGCTCTATCAATCGTGGCGGCCCGGTGCTACCGACGCCGTTCTGCCCCGCCTGACCTCAAGCGATCAGGTAAGTATTCAGCCCTCAACGTACTACCTCGAATCGGGCTCGTACTTCCGGCTGAAAAACATCCAGTTGACCTACCGGTTGCCACAGGCGCTGCTCAACAAGCTCCAGGTGGGTGGCCTATCGGTGTACATTCAGGGCCAGAACATGCTGACGTTCACCAAGTACTCAGGCATGGACCCCGAAATCAACCTGCGGAACTACTCAGCCGGCAACGACCGTCAGATCGGCGTCGACGGTGGTGCGTACCCGGTTGCTAAAACTGTATTACTCGGCCTTAACCTTTCTTTCTAAGATGAAACGTATTACCTCCATCCTATTCATATTCTGTCTGGTAGCGGCTTCGTCCTGCTCCGATAAGTTTTTAGATGTGCAGCCCAAAGCCGCCCTGTCGGCCACGGCGTTGCAAAACAAAGCGGGTGTCAACGCCCTGCTGACGGGTGCCTATGCCCTGCTCGACGGCTGGGCCACACCCGAAGGGGCCTACCGTTCGTATCAGGTTGGTGCCGACAACTGGGTGTACGGCAGCGTGGCTTCCGACGATGCCTATAAAGGAACCATTGCCGGCGACCAACCGCCCATTTCGCTTATTGAGCAGGCCAATATCCAGTCGGACAACATCTATTTCCGGGGTAAATGGCGGGGTATGTACGACGGCATTGCGCGGGTAAACGATGCCCTACAGGCATTGACTGGTGCCAAAGACATGACCGATGCCGAAAAAGCCCTTGTAACGGCCGAGGCCCGCTTTTTGCGCGGCCACTTCCACTTCGAGTTGAAAAAAATGTACAACAAGGTGGTGTACATCGACGAGAAGATGTACGACCCCAACAACCTCGAAAGTGCCAAGCTGACCAACACGGCCGACATCTGGCCCAAGGTTGTAGAAGACCTGAACGCGGCTTACACGGCTTTGCCTGCCAAGCAAACACAGGCAGGACGGCCTACCAAGTGGGCGGCTGCGGCTACGTTGGCCAAAGCGTACCTGTTCCAGAAAAAATACGCCGAAGCCAAAACCCTGCTCGAGGCTATTGTCGCCAGCAACCAGTACCGGCTCATGGATCGGTACCATGACAACTTCCGGGCCGTAACCAACAACAACGCGGAGTCGATTTTTGAAGTGCAGTACTCGGTTAACGACGGCGCATCGGGCGGTGAAAACGGCAACGCCGGTTCAACCCTGAACTACCCATATGGGGGCGGTGGGGTCACTACCTGCTGCGGCTTCTTCCAACCTTCGCAGAACCTCGTCAACGCCTTCAAAACCGACGCCAGTGGCCTGCCTCTGATCGATACGTTCAACGAAAACGACGTTAAAAGCGACCAGGGCATCGAGTCCACAGCTCCGTTTACGCCCGAAACCCGCACACTCGACCCCCGTCTCGACTGGACGGTAGGCCGCCGGGGAGTTCCGTATCTCGACTGGGGCGTTCATCCCGGCAAAGCCTACGTGCGCGACCAGGCGTACGGCGGCCCCTACTCGCCCAAGAAGCACGTTATGTACCGTTCGGATGTGGGTACCAACACGTTTGCGGGCAACCCCCGTCTGAACGCCAATAACTACCGCATGATCCGCTACAGCCACGTATTGCTGTGGCTGGCCGAAATCGAAGCCGAAATTGGCGATCTCGAAAAAGCACGGGATTACGTCAACCGGATTCGGAAGCGGGCCGCCAATCCCGACGGCTTTGTGAAGAACGCCGACGGAACGCCAGCCGCCAACTACCTCATTAAGGAGTACGCGACCGCCTGGACCGACCGCGCTGTGGCCCGCAAGGCGGTTCAGTTTGAGCAACGCCTGGAGTTTGCAATGGAAGGCCACCGCCGGTTCGACCTGGTGCGCTGGGGTATTGCCGACGAGGTGCTGAACAAATACTACGCGGCCGAGAGCGCCAAGCGGAGCTACCTCCGGGGGGTACAATTTGTAAAAGGCAAGCACGAGTACTTCCCGATTCCGTTGCAGGAAATCCTGAACAGCCAGAAAGACGGAAAGCCCACGCTGGAGCAAAATCCCGGCTATTAAGCCTACCCGTTACCAGATTCTGAAAGTCGGTCGGTGCATACCCTGTGTATGTACCGACCGACTTTCGGCATTTCATAACCGCCCCTTTCGCCCAGTGCCCTTGTCATTTCTGCGGGCCGTGGGTATAACCGGGCCGGGTGCGTACGGCCCGGAAAGTAACCGACCGGTCGGGTAGCAGCTTGAAAAATCGTATCTTCGTGACGTTATTAGGGATGCTATGACACTTCACTTCAAATCGCTGGACGAATTAGATGAGGTTGCCAACCTGCTGCTCAACGAGGCCGGGCCGCACCGGGTCTGGCTATTCGAGGGCGATATGGGAGCTGGGAAAACCACGCTCATCAAAGCCCTGTGCCGAGCCCTCCACGTAGTCAGTGTGGTACAGAGTCCCACGTTTGGGATCGTCAATGAATACACCACGCAGAGCGGAGACCCAATTTATCATTTCGATTGTTACCGGCTCCGCAATGAAGCCGAAGCCCTCGACATTGGGCTGGAAGAGTATTTTGATTCGGGTGACTATTGTTTTGTCGAATGGCCCGAACGCATTGAAGCTCTCTGGCCAACCCCGCATTTTCGGGTACAGTTGACCGCCGACCCCACCGGAAAACGCACCGTAAAGACACGTTAGAATAAGAATTTTCAGTACATAGTTTTCGGTTTATAGTTCTGCTACAGACCTATTTAATTGAGAACCGCACACTGAAAACTGTAAACTTCCCCAAAGTGACTGGATTCGAGGAATTAGCCAAGCAAACGGCTTTATACCCTAAAGAAGCCCCGGCGGCCGTCAGAACGGATAAACACAGCCTTCAGATCGGCCTGCCCAAAGAGGTTTCGTTTCAGGAAAACCGCATCGCCCTCACGCCCGAGGCCGTCGCGATTCTGGTACGCCATGGCCACCGGGTAGTGGTCGAAACAGCGGCCGGCACCGGGGCCAAATTCAGCGATAACGACTACAGCGAAGCCGGGGCGCAGATTGTATATTCGCCCGAAGAAGTGTTCGACTCGAACGTGATTCTGAAAGTAGAGCCGCTGGTCGATCATGAGTTTGCCTACCTCAAATCGGGCAGCACCCTCATTTCGGCCCTCAACCTACCCTCGCATGAGCGCCGGTATTTCGAGCGGCTCAACGAAAAACAGATTACCGGTATCGGCTACGAGTACATCGAAGACCCCGGCGGAGGGTTGCCCGTAATCCGAACCATGAGCGAAATTGCGGGGAGTACCGTGATGCTCATTGCGGGCGAATACCTCAGCAGTGTCAACGGACGGGGCGTCATTCTGGGCGGCATCACGGGCGTGCCCCCCACCAAAGTGGTGATTCTGGGGGCGGGGACTGTAGCCGAGTACGCGATTCGGGCGGCCCACGGGATGGGCGTCGACATTAAGGTTTTCGACCGGCACCTGTACAAGCTACAACGCCTGAAATACGCCGTTGGGCAGCCTATTTACACCGCCATTATCGACTCCGACACGCTGGCCGAGGCCATCGAACGGGCCGATGTGGTGATCGGGGCCATCCGGGGCGACGATGGGCACAGTCCTGTTGTGGTCACCGACGAGATGGTGTCGCGGATGCGGCCCGAAGCGGTCATTGTCGACGTAGCCATTGATCAGGGGGGCAACTTCGAGTCGTCGCGCATGACTTCGCACAAAAACCCGACCTTTCAGCACCACGGCATTATTCACTACTGCGTGCCCAACATTGCCTCGCGCGTGGCCCACACGGCGAGCATGGCCCTGAGCAATATCTTTTTACCGTTTTTACTCGAAACCGGCACCATCGGGGGCATCGAAGAAATGATGTACAAGAACCGTTGGTTCATGAAAGGTGTTTACTCTCATAAAGGCACATTGACTAATGCCTACATTGCCCGCAAGTTCAGTATGCGATTTAAGGATTTGCAGCTCTTGCTGGCCGCACGGTTTTAACAACAAAGTAGATAGGAGTGAGGAGCGAGGAGCGAGGAGTTGCTGACGCGTAAGCAGTATTCGTGCGTCAGCAACTCCTATCTCCTCGCTCCTCACTCCTCACTCCTCAACATGATACACCATAGTAACGAAAACGTCCTGCTGGACGACGCTAATTCGCCCGACATCAACAAACGCTTGATGGGGTTGATTTCAGCCGATTTTGTGCTGGTGGCCGATCAGCTCAAAGAGGCTTCGTACCAAATCCGGAAGCGTGGTTTTTCGGACTATCCTATTTTTGTGGCATCTCAACGCCCCCTGGAACTGGGGCAGTTGCTGATTGGGGCTAAAGAGCTCGCCAATGCCTGGGACTACAAAGCCACGTTTGTAGACGAGTTTGTCCAACGTCAGTTAATCGGCCCGGAGTCGGTCGAGTTGTTTAAGGAGCATTACAAAAACCCCGATGAATACTGCTGCTTATTTGTAGTGCATAACGAGTTTGCGGGGTTTGTGTATATTCCGTTTCCGGAAGACTGACCCCCTCTGTGCTTATACAATCGGTTGCAGGAAATTAATAAGATTTTTCCCAGAACGCCCACACAAATTCGACAACCAGCTTACCCAAATGTTTGTTGCTGGATTTGACAAGGTCGAAATGCGGCTAAAGACCACGTTTTAAGGGCAAAAACACGTTTTTGGACGTGGTTCTCTACAAGGACCACGTTTTTTTATGCATTCGGTCAATCTTGGAGCAGATCGTAGGAAATGACGGATATTTTTTGTATTTTTACCATCTGATAACGCCTATTTACAGCGTTTTTCCAGACCCCTGACAAAACCGATTCGCTGATATTCTACGAGCATACTATGACAAACGAATTGATCGAAACCGACGTTCTGACCAATACCGCCGACTCAGCCCCCCTGGGGGAGTACGGAGCCGACAACATCCAGGTTCTTGAAGGATTGGAGGCTGTGCGCAAGCGCCCGGCCATGTATATTGGCGACGTTGGGATCAAAGGATTACACCACCTGATTTGGGAGGTGGTTGATAACTCAATTGACGAGGCACTGGCCGGCTACTGCGACACCATACACGTCACGATCAACGCCGATAACTCCATCACGGTACGCGACAACGGCCGGGGTATCCCAACGGGTATCAATACCAAAATGGGCAAGTCGGCCCTCGAAATTGCGATGACCGTGCTTCATGCCGGTGGTAAGTTCGACAAAGACACCTACAAAGTGTCGGGTGGTTTGCACGGCGTGGGTGTATCCTGCGTGAATGCCCTCTCGACCGATGTGCGTGTGGAGGTTCACCGCGAAGGCAAAATCTTCGAACAGGAATATAAAATCGGGATTCCGCAGTACGACGTTCGCGTGATTGGCGAAGCTGATGATACAGGGACTATTACCCATTTCAAGCCCGATGGCAGCATCTTCACCGAAACCGTGTACCGGTACGACACCGTAGCGGGCCGTCTGCGCGAGTTGGCGTACCTCAACAAAGGCATCCGGATTTTCCTGAAGGATATGCGGGAACTGGACGAAACCGGTGAGCCTATCAACCAAACCGAATTTTACTCAGAAGGGGGCCTGGTTGAGTTTGTGAAATACCTCGACGAAACCCGGCCTTCGCTCGACGGTATGACGCCCGTGTACATGGAGAGCACCAAAGGCTCTACGCCTGTTCAGGTAGCACTGGTGTACAACTACGAGGCCTCGGAAAACGTATTGTCGTACGTGAACAACATCAATACCCACGAGGGCGGCACGCACGTGCAGGGCTTCCGCTCGGCTCTCACACGGGTATTGAAGCAATACGCCGACAAAAACGCCGATAAATTCAAAAATCTGGGTAAGCTCACCTTCACGGGCGAGGACTTCCGCAAGGGACTTACCGCCGTTATTTCGGTCAAGGTGCAGGAGCCTCAGTTTGAAGGGCAAACCAAAACCAAGCTGGGCAACCAGGAGGTAGTGAAAGCGGTAAGTCAGGCAATGGATGAACTGCTCGAAACCTGGTTGGAAGAAAACCCCAAAACGGCGCAGGGCATCGTGAAAAAAGTGCTTGTGTCGGCACAGGCCCGCATTGCCGCCGAACAGGCGTACAAGCGGATCATGGCCGACCGGAAAGACTTTATGGGAGGAGCCGGCCTGCCCGGTAAACTCGCCGACTGCTCGGATACCGACCCCGAACGCTGCGAACTGTACCTTGTGGAAGGGGACTCGGCCGGTGGAACCGCCAAACAAGGCCGTAACCGGGCGTTTCAGGCAATTTTGCCCCTCCGTGGTAAGATTCTGAACGTAGAGAAGGCCCTTGAGCACAAAATCTACGAAAACGAAGAAATCAAGAATATCTGGACGGCCCTCGGCGTTCGACTCGAAAAGAAAGACGACGAGACGGTGATGAACCTCGAAAAACTCCGGTATCATAAGGTCATCATCATGACCGATGCCGACGTCGACGGGTCGCACATCCGAACACTCATCCTGACGTTGTTCTACCGCAACATGAAGGCGCTCATCGACAACGGTTACGTGTACATTGCGCAGCCGCCCCTGTACCTCGTGAAAAAAGGGAAGGAAGAGCGCTACTGCTGGACCGAACAACAGCGCGAACAGGCCGTACGCGAACTGGCAGGCTCAGGCCGGGAAGAGAACGTAAACGTGCAGCGGTATAAAGGTCTGGGAGAAATGAACGCCGAACAGCTCTGGAGCACCACGATGGACCCCGAGCGCCGGAGCCTCAAAAAAGTAACGATTGAGTCGGCCGCCGACGCCGACCACGTCTTTTCAACGCTCATGGGCGATGAGGTGGCGCCCCGTCGAGAGTTTATCGAACGGAACGCTAAATACGCCCGAGTGGACGTTTAAGTATAAAACAGTTGAGAAAGCGGGCAGAACAGCCCGCTTTTTTGTTTTACTTTGACAGACAGCCCACACAAGAACGAACGGAACCCATGTTGAAACAATTCATCAATAAACTGACGAACCCTAAGCATTCCTCAGCGGGGGAACCAGGTCATATGGCTAAAGTCAGCGAAAAAGTAAGCAGTGTTATTGATCAGAGCGACTACCTCAGTCGCGATCTGAGTTGGTTGAAATTTAACGAACGGGTACTCGATCAGGCGCGCAGCCCCGAACGAACCCTGATGGAACGACTTAAGTTTCTGGCCATTACGGCGTCGAACCTGGATGAGTTTTTTACCATTCGGGTGGGTAGTCTGTACAATTATCTTGATTACCACAAACAGCGGGTCGATTATTCGGGTCTGCGCGAAATTCCGTTTCGCAAAGCCCTGTTCACGGCTATGCAGCAGTTTAGTCAGGAGCAACAGGCTGTATATCAGAACGAACTGCTGCCCCTATTTCAGAAAAACGAGCTGCGTATTGTTCAGATAGCCGACCTTACCCGGCACGAACAAAGTCAGGCCAACGATTATTTCGACCGGACGATTTACCCCACCCTGACCCCCATGATCTACGACTACACGCATACCTTTCCGGTATTGCTGGCCAAAGTCCTGATCTTCGGGGTGGTGACCCAAAACACCGACGTAGCCGACGGCCGCAAGATTCTGTCGGGCGATGAAGATGACCGGCAACGGCTCTCGTTCGTGCAGATTCCGGCCAACCTGCCCCGCTTCATGACGTTTGAGCGGCAAAGCGAAACCCTGTTCCTGCCCATCGAAGAAATTGTACGGCACAACATCAAAAAGCTGTACCGCAACGTCGAGATTCTGGCCGTGAACCTATTTCGGATTACCCGTAACGGTGATTTCACGCTCGAAGAAAGCGACGATGCCGAGGTCGATTTTATCGACGAGGTAAAACAGAAAATCAAGAACCGGCGGCTCGGGCGGGTGGTGCGCGTTGAAACCCAAACGGTCGATTACAGCGAGCCTAGCGTTGAGTGGATGATCAAGCTGGTGAAAAAACGGTGGGAAATCGACGATTATAACCTCTTCGAAGCGGCCTCCCTAATTGACTTTACCAGCCTGTGGCAAATCATTAAATATCCTGACTTTAAGGATGATATGCCCGTGCCGCACCCACCGGTGCCTCCGCTGGGCCTGAACCGCGAAAAAGTGGCCGATATTTTCGAGACCATTCGGGAGCGCGACCTGTTTCTGCACCATCCGTTCAACAATTTTGAGCCGGTGCTTCAGTTGCTCGAACAGGCCGCCGAAGATCCGACGGTGCTGGCCATCAAGCTGACTATTTACCGGTTGGCCAAGCATTCGCGCGTGACCGAGGCTCTGTTGAAAGCAGCCGAAAACGGTAAACACGTATCCGTACTATTCGAGGTAAAAGCGCGTTTCGACGAAGAAAACAACATTCGGGAGGCTCAGCGCCTGCAAAAAGCGGGCTGCTTTGTAATTTACGGTATCAGTAAGTTTAAAACCCATACCAAACTGCTGCTGGTAGTCCGTAACGAAGGCGACCGGGTAGTACAGTACGCCCACCTGTCGAGCGGCAACTACAACGAGGAGACCTCTAAAATGTACACCGACATTGGTCTGCTTACGGCCAATGAAATTATCACGCGCGACATTGCCGAGTTTTTCAACGTCATCACGGGGCACTCACTGCCCAACCGTTACCAGTACCTGATTACGGCCCCGCGCAACATGCGCAACCAGCTCATTGAACTGATTCAGGCCGAAGCCGAAAACGCCCGACAAGGCGTGCCAAGCGGAATCTGCATCAAAATCAATTCGCTCGAAGACAAGGCCGTGATCGATGAGCTATACCAGGCGTCACAGGCTGGTGTGCCTATCCGGCTCATTGTGCGGGGCATTTGCTGTTTGCGGCCAAAACGCGAGGGCTTAAGCGGGAATATTACCGTCCGTTCGGTTGTAGGCGATTACCTCGAACACACCCGGATTTTCTATTTCCACAACAACGGTAAACCCAAGGTTTACGGCGGCAGTGCCGACATTATGGTGCGCAGCCTCGACCGGCGCATCGAATCGCTGTTTCTACTGGCCGACGACCGGGTGAAACAACAGGCCATCCATATCCTGAGTTACAACCTGCGCGATAACGTGAATGCTTACGAATTGGCCGAAGACGGTACGTATCAGAAATGCCAGGTTGCCGAAGGCGAAGAACCGTTTAATCTTCACCAGCGCTTCTTCGATGTCAACTGGTCGGATGTAATGCAGGCCCGGCTCTTTGAGGGCGATCATCAGGATAAACCCGCTCCTGAAATTCATCTCGACGAAAGCGAGGAACACGCTATCGCCAACCTGTGAAGCAACTGTGGAATGGACAGTGTAGAATGAATAACGAGCAAGCTGATAACCAGCAGAATGAGTCATTATTCATTCACGTACAAGTTTCTGATTTATAGACAAAAGCAAACGGCCGGATCTATCGTTTTGATCCGGCCGTTTGCTCAAATGCTCCTTCCTTTTTAACATACTGCTCCCTGATACAATCGTTTGGCCCGCTCGCGCGAACGTTTCAGCCGCATTTTTACGGCACTATCGTTAATATTTAACTGACTGGCAATCTGCCGAATGTCCAGCCCTTCCTGGTATTTCAACCGTAGCAGCCGGGCCTCGTTATCAGGCATGGTTTTCATTACCTTCGAGAGCAGTTGCAGATTGTACTCGTACCCATCGGCCTCCTCGGTCGTGTACGAATGGTAGTCGGTTTGGCTATCCAGCGCCGTCAGCATCAACCGCTTATCGGCCCGGAGCTGATCAACGCAGTAATTGTACGCAATTGAATAGAGCCAGGTTGCAAAACTCGACCGCTCCTGAAACCGGTCGAGCCGGGCGAAGATGCGGATAAAAATGTCGTGCGTGTAATCCTGAGCCTTGTTTGTGTCTCGTATCACCGCCATACAGCGATGGTACACCTTGGTCGAATAGCGATTGTACAAAGCCTCCAGACAGCTATTTGTTCCAGAATGCAAATACTGCCGAATCAGCTCTTCATCGGTCATGAGGGTTCTCATACAGTTTGTTTTATCACATGGGTTTTGTCAGAATGAAAAGATCCCTCTCCCCTCTCTGGCCTGCAAAAATGTATATACTATAATTCATGGGTCTTTGGATTTCGATAAACTGCATTTTTTACACCTTTTTCGGTAATAACCACTTTTTAACATGTGTCTTTTATATGTTTTTCTATCTATATGTATAACTTTACGTACTTAACCTACCGGTTAGCTAAGTACGATGAAAGGACTTGTATTCACAGAATTCCTGGAAATGGTCGAAGAGCGATTTGGTTATGGCGTTGTTGATCAACTTCTTACCAAATCTGACCTACCTTCGAGAGGAATCTACACGGCTGTAGGCACCTACAACCACTGCGAAATGCTCACGCTCGTTGAGCAACTAAGCAGCTATACCCACCAAACAGTAGCCGAACTTCTGAGGGCGTACGGGCAGTACATGTTTAAAATATTTACCCGGAGCTACCGCCAGCTGTTAGACCGTAGTGATTCTGCGTTTAGTCTTTTTCATCTTATCCAGGAATACCATTCTGTAGAAGTACGCAAGCTCTACCCCGACGCTGAGCTGCCCCATTTCTTCGTTGAGCAGCCCGCCCCCGATCACCTGACTATGCATTACACATCGGAGCGTAAGCTTGCCGATTTTGCCCACGGGCTAATTGAGGGATGTCTGGAACATTTTGGCGAGCAGGCAACGGTGACCAAAACGAACCTCACCGACGATGGTAGCCAGGTCTTATTCGATATCGTAAAGCGCTAACCGTATGGACGATATCGAATTACTAAAACGACGGCTGGCCCGCGAACAGGCCGCCCGTCGGCAGGCCGAGGGTATTCTGGAGCAGAAGGCGCTCGAATTGTACGACGTCAACATCCGACTCCAACACCTGAACGAAAATCTGGAACTCGAAATCCAGAATAAACTAACCGAACTCCAGGAAAGTGAGCAGCGGTACCGCCAACTCATTGAGTCGATCGAGGATATTATCTACAAAATTTCGCCCGATGGCTATTTCACCTATATCAGCCCGGTAGCCGAAAAATTACTGGGGTACAAAGAGCACGAATTTGTTGGCAAACACGCCAGTTATTTTGTTGAACAGGGCTACAAGGGCGCGCTGATTACGTACTACCAGCGTGTACTGGAAGAACGTAAAAGCAGCACTTACTACGAGTTACCCATTATTGCCAAAGACGGCCGGACGGTCTGGATCGGGCAAACCGTTCGGATCATTGAGTCGAACAATGAAATAGTTGAAATGGTGGCCGTAGCCCGGGATGTGACCGCCCGAAAAACCACCGAACTGGCCCTACAAACCACTCAGATTCAGCTAACTGCCCTTATCTCCAGTTTACAGTCGGGCGTGATGCTCGAAACGCAGGACCGCCAGGTTATTTTGGCTAATGGCCTTTTTTGCGACCTCTTCGGCATATCGGTCAGTGCACAACAATTAACAGGCCTCAGCCATACTGACCTCGAAGCACTAACGGGCAACCCTGTGGATGACCCACAAGCCTTTAAGGCCCGAACAGACGAGCTGCTGGCTTGTCGGCAGGCATCAGTCGGGACCGAAGTTCGGCTAAGCAACGGACGTATTCTGGAACAGGACTACATTCCGATTTTGATTGATGGAATGTGCATGGGCCACCTGTGGCAGTACACCGACGTTACGAAGAAAAATACAACGCGGGAGCGTATTCGCCGGAGCGAAGAAAAATACCGGGGTATCATGAATAACATGGAACTCGGGTTGCTCGAAGTAGATAATGACCAGACAATTTTGCGGGCCTACGACCGGTTCTGCAAAATGATTGGATACCGCGAAGACGAGCTGATTGGTCAGAATGCAGCCAAAATGCTGGTGCCACCCGAGTTTATTCAAGTATTGAGTGAGCAGCAACAGCAACGCCGACTCGGCACGGCCGGTTCGTACGAATTGCAGTTGATGCGAAAAGATGGGTCACGGATCTGGGTGCTGGTCAGCGGGGTGCCTATTCAGGACGAACATGGCGCACAGGTAGGCTCCATGGGTATTCATTACGACCTCACCGCCCGCAAACAACTGGAACAGGAGCTGGCAACCGCCAAACACCTGGCCGACGAAGCCCGGCAGGCCGAAAAGCAGTTTCTGGCCAACATGAGCCACGAGATTCGGACCCCCCTGAATGCCATCATCGGCATGTCGCACTTGCTGTTTGATACCCGCCCCACGGCCCAGCAACAGGAGTACATCGAGATTTTGCAGACTTCCGCCGACTTTCTACACAGTCTGATTTCTGACTTGCTCGATATGACCAAAATTGAGGCCGGCCGCATTGAGGTTCAGTCGCGCCCGTTCGATCTGGCGGGTTTGATGCGGGGCACGCAGAAAGTATTCGAGATGAAACTGCAAGGGCGGCCCATCGACATCGACGTAATGCTCGACGCCCGTATCAATGGTGATTTCATCGGCGACGATGTGATGCTCAACCAGATTTTGACCAACCTGGTAGGCAATGCCGACAAGTTCACCGAAGAGGGGAGTATCCAGATTTCGGCCCGGATTCGGAAAGAAGAGCAGAACCAGTGCTGGATCGAATTTTCGGTGACTGACACGGGCGTGGGGATTCCGACCGAAAAACTTGGGCTGGTGTTCCAGAAGTTCAAACAGGTAAACCCGCAGGGCCACAAACACAAAGGCACTGGTTTGGGGCTGGCTATCACCAAAGAACTTGTTGAAATTCAAGGCGGTACAATTCAGGTCAAAAGCCGGGTTGGCGAGGGTAGTGTGTTTACATTTATCCTTCCTTTTACCCGTTCGGCTACGCAGTCGGCCCCGGTGCCGGTGCCCGAACTTAGCCCGGTACCGATGATGGAGTGGCGCCTGGGCCATGTGCTGGTTGTGGAAGACAACACCATGAACCAAAAGTACATTGGCAGCCTACTCAACAAATGGGGAATCTCGTACACCCTCGCCCCCGATGGCATGCAGGCCATTGAGGTGTGCAGGCAACATAAGTTCGACCTGATTCTGATGGATATTCAGATGCCCGTGCTCGACGGCTACGAGGCTACGGTGGCCATTCGGAGTACGCGTAACCCCAATCAGCACGTACCTATTATTGCGTTGACGGCCTCGGCCATGCTCGACCATAAAAATATTGCCCTGGCCGCCGGGATGGACGATTTTCTGACCAAGCCCTTCGATCCACCCAAGCTGCTCGCTTTGCTTCGGCAATATACCCCCGCTGAGCTGCCCGATGCTAACCCCTCTGTCCCGATTGCCCTTGGACTCGATTGGCGGCATCTGCACGATATGTACGGCCCCGACCTCAGCACCGCTTCCGAAATGTTCGAATTGTTTCTGAACGATATTGTTCCGGAAATCAACCGGCTCAACGATCTCTGCACCGCACATGACTGGGCAGAGGTGGCCCGCCTGGCCCATAAATTAAAGCCCACCTTCAGCATGGTTGGGCTGACGGAGCTGGAGGCCAAAATGGCGCAGATTGAGCGTAGTGCCAGTCAGAATAGCAACAGCGAACTGGTGGTCATTTACTGCAGTGATATTATTAAGCATACGAATGAGGCCATTCCACTGCTCAAAAACGAGCTGCAAAAGTTAGCGCAACCGTGAATAGTTGAGCGAGGAACAAGAGGTATTTATCACGCATCACACGACATCTACACATCCGCCATTTAATCCGATTTGAGTACGTATGTCTCTTACTTGTATTATTGTTGAAGACGAACTGATGTCCCGAAAATCGCTGCACCGATTTTGCGAACAGCATCAGTCTCTGGAGGTATTGGCTACGTTCGATAACGCCCGCAAGGCACTCGATTTTCTGGCCGAACAATCCGTCGACCTTATCTGGCTCGATGTTGAAATGCCCGGCCTCTCCGGCTTCGATCTGCTGGAGAAGCTCTCGTCGACCCCGTACGTGATTCTCACAACGAGCAAGACCGAGTACGCCTACGATGCCTTTCAGTATCAGGTGACCGACTACGTAAAAAAGCCTGTCACACTGCCACGCTTCAATCTGGCCGTCGAGAAAGTGCTTGATCTGGCCGCCCGGGCCAAAGCCAACCCAACGGCAGGGCCGGAGCGACAGGAAATTTACATCAAAACCGACGGGCGCTACATTCGCCTGCCCTTCGACGTCATCTCGTACATTGAAAATACCGGCGACTATGTAAAAATTTTTACGGCAACCCAAACCCACATTGTCTACGCAACCATGAAGTATCTGGAAGAAAAACTGGGTACGCAATTTATGCGGGTACACCGGTCGTATATCGTCCATCTCGACAAAATTGTCGATATCGAAGAGAATACGCTGGTAGTGGCCAACAAGGTTATTCCAATCAGCCGGGCCAACAAAGCTGAGTTGATGAACCGGCTAAATCTGCTGTGAGTCAGGTTACCCTACGCAGGTAGTGCATTAGTCGGGTTCAAGCTGTATCTTCGCGGGCTTTCGAGCCAAACCGTAATCAGAGATTCACCGCATGGAGCGTTTTACCGGGCTAATCGGGATAGTCCTTATTTTGGGCATTGCCTACGCAATGTCGAACAATCGTAAAGCCATCAATTACCGAACCGTTGGCGTTGGGTTGGCCCTTCAGTTTGGGCTGGCTGTGTTTGTCCTTAAAACCGAGCTTGGGCAGCAAATTTTCCAGACCATTGGGTACTATGTCGAGCGGCTGCTGGGCAAGGCAGGCAAAGGGGCTGAGTTTGTGTTTTCGCCCCTGGTTAAGCCCGACGTACTGAGTAAGGCGTTCGGGCCGGGCAATAACTTCATCTTCTTTTTCTCGATCATCCCGACCATCATTTTTGTGGCGGTGCTCGTCAACATTCTTTACCACTTGGGCATCATGCAGCGCGTAGTAGCCGTGATGGCCCGTGGCATGAAATGGCTGATGGGTGTGAGCGGGGCCGAAGCCCTCTCCAACGTTGCCAGTACGTTTGTGGGGCAGGTAGAAGCGCAGATCATGGTGAAGCCCTATCTCAAAAATATGACCAACTCCGAGCTGCTGGCTTCTATGTCGGGTAGCTTTGCCTGTATTGCGGGCGGGGTACTGGCCGTATATGTATCATTGGGTGTACCGGCCCCCTACCTGCTGGCAGCCAGTATCATGGCAGCTCCGGGCGCACTGGTCATCAGCAAAATTGTATTTCCCGAGACCGAGGTTTCAGAAACGCAGGGAACGGTAAAGCTCGACATCAAGAAAAGCCACGCTAACCTGCTCGACGCTATTGCCGCCGGGGCCAGCGAGGGCCTCAAAGTGGGCTTCAACGTGGTAGCCATGCTCATTGGCTTCATTGCCCTGATTGCCCTGCTCGACAGCATCCTGTTCCGCATTGGGTTTTACATCTTCGGCACATCGGAGCTGAGCCTTAACTACCTGTTGGGCGGCCTGTTTTCGGTGTTCGCCTGGGCTATGGGCGTTCCGACCAAAGATGTGCAGGCGGCCGGCGCCCTGATGGGTACCAAGATGGTAGTCAATGAGTTTGTCGCGTACCTTGACCTGGTGAAGGTAAAGGGCACCCTCGACCCTAAAACGGTGGCTATCGTGAGCTTTGCCCTCTGTGGGTTTGCCAATTTTTCATCCATTGCTATTCAGGTGGGTGGTATCAGTGAATTGGCCCCCAACCGCCGGAGCGACCTGGCCCGACTCGGCTTTAAAGCCCTGATTTGCGGCACGTTGGCGAGTTATATGTCGGCAACATTGGCCGGACTTTTGCTATAGATAGACGAACGTCAACAGTAGACATACGGGGGAGAAGGGCGGATAAACCAGACCTTCTCCCCTATTTTTTGTCATTTTTCTTTCGGCAATACCGAGGAAAGTAGGTGAAAGTTTTGCTTTACTGTCGACATACTTTTGATATACCGGACCGTTATACGTCCTTCTAATCCGTCTCTGACTCGACTCGTACCAGTATGCTTACCCAAGCCAACACCTATCAACCCTCATCGTTCAAACACGTGAGCTACCTTTGGGACGATGCCAAAGCTGCCGCGCTGGAAGGCGATGAAGTAGGGCTTCTTATTTACCGATCCAATCTGCTCGGGGCCGACCTCCGGCTGACCAACTACGGCGGGGGCAATACGTCGTGCAAAGTGACGTCGCCTGACCCACTCACCGGTGATCCAACCGAAGTCATGTGGGTGAAAGGCTCCGGGGGCGATATTGGTACGCTCAAGAAAAGCGGGCTGGCGGCTCTGTACCTCAACCGGCTCCATGCCCTCAAAAAGCGGTACCGCGGGCTGGCATTTGAAGATGAAATGGTTGAACTGTTCAACTACTGCATCTACGACCTCAACTCCAAAGCCCCCTCGATTGATACGCCCCTGCACGCCTTTCTGCCGTTCAAGCATGTCGATCACTTACACCCCGACGCAGCTATCGCAATCGCTGCCGCTAAAGACGGTAAGCGCATTACGCAGGAGCTGTTCAATGGACAAATCGGCTGGGTCGACTGGCAGCGGCCGGGCTTCGACCTGGGCCTGCAACTGGAGCAGTGCCTTGCCGACAATCCGGGTATCCGGGGCATCATGCTCGGATCGCACGGGTTGTTTACCTGGGGCGATACGGCTTACGAAAGCTACGTAAACACGCTCGAGGTCATTGAGCGTTGCGCCGAATACCTGGAAGATAATTTCGGTAAAAACCGGCCTGTGTTTGGCGGGGCCATCCGGCAGAGCTTACCCGCCGAGAACCGCACCGCCCAGGCAGCCGCGCTGGCCCCCGTTTTACGCGGCCTCTGCTCGGGTCATACCCGCATGATCGGTCATTTTACCGACGATGAGCGCGTGCTGGAGTTCACCAACTCTGCCGACCTCGACCGGCTCGCTCCGTTGGGCACCTCTTGCCCCGACCACTTCCTGCGCACCAAAATCAGCCCGCTCGTACTCGACCTCCCCGCCGATATTGACCTGAGCGACAGCGGGGCAATCAAGGCAGGCCTCGAACCGGCTTTTGCAGCCTACCGCGCCATGTATGCCGAGTACTACGAAAGCTGCAAGCACCCCAACAGCCCCGCCATGCGCGACCCCAACCCGGTGGTAATTCTGTGGCCGGGCGTGGGTATGTTTACGTTTGCCAAAGACAAGCAAACGGCACGAGTAGCGGCCGAGTTTTACATCAACGCCATCAACGTGATGAAGGGCGCCGAGGCTGTGTCGGAATACACCTCATTGCCCCGTCAGGAAGCATTCGATATTGAATACTGGCTGCTCGAAGAAGCCAAGCTTCAGCGGATGCCGAAGCCCAAACCGCTGTCGGGCAAAATTGCACTCGTCACGGGCAGCGCCGGTGGTATTGGCAAGGCCATTGCCCGGAAGTTTGCCAACGAGGGGGCCTGTGTGATTATCAACGACATGGACGCCGACCGCCTGAGCAGCGCCGATGCGGAGTTCAAAGCGCAGTACGGCCGCGACACCCATACCACGGCCCTGCTCGACGTAACCAGCGCCGATGCCATCCAGAAAGCATTTGAGAAAGCCGCTCTGGCGTTTGGCGGAGTCGACATTGTGGTTAATTGCGCGGGTCTGTCTATTTCAAAGCCCATCGAAGAGCATACCGAAAAAGACTGGGATCTGCTGTACGATGTGCTGGTAAAAGGGCAATTCCTGGTCACGCAGTACGGCGTAGCCATCATGCGTAAGCAGAACCTCGGTGGCGACGTGCTCAATATTGTGAGCAAAAATGCCCTCGTATCAGGGCCGAACAACGCCGGATACGGGTCAGCCAAAGCCGCGCAAATGCACCTGAGCCGCCTGAATGCCGCCGAACTCGGCAAAGACCGGATTCGGGTCAATGTAGTGAACCCCGATGCCGTTATCGCCGACTCCAAAATCTGGGCGGGCGAGTGGGCCGAGGGCCGCGCTAAAGCCTACGGGGTCAGCGTAGAAGAGCTACCCGCTTACTACGCCAAGCGCACCCTGCTCAATGAGGTCATTCTGCCCGACGACATTGCCAATGCCTGCTTCGCCTACGTAGGTGGCCTGCTCGACAAATCGACCGGCAACGTGCTGAACGTCGACGGCGGGGTAGCCATGGCTTTTGTTCGGTAAACTATTCAATCAGACGTATTGTAACCCATTGAAGAGGAACAAGGAAAGCTGCCCCATCAGTCCCTTGTTCCTTTTTTGCTTACTTCGTGTTCCAATCCCGTTAACCGTATGCTCCTAAACCCTCAATACATTGCCGACCACAATCAGCTCCGGTCCGATTCGCACCGGAGCAAGCTTTCTTACTGGGCCAATGAGGTCGAGAAAGCCGAGTTTGTGATTCAGAAGCTAATTGATTTCCAGATTGCCATTCCCAGTTGGGCACTCGGTACGGGCGGCACCCGGTTCGGGCGGTTTTCGGGGGGCGGAGAGCCCCGCAGTCTGGAAGAAAAAATTGATGATGTGGGTCTGTTGCACGCCCTAAACCGCAGCAGTGGGGCTATTTCACTGCATATTCCGTGGGATATTCCCAAGGATGTGGCGGCCATTCGGCAACAGGCCGGGAGTCACGGTCTGGCTTTCGACGCGGTTAACTCCAATACGTTTCAGGATCAATCAGATCAACCGCTGAGCTACAAATTTGGCTCCCTGCAACACGTTGACAAAGCGGTGCGGCAACAGGCCATCGACCACAACATTGAGGTAATCCGGCACGGTGAAGCCCTCGGCTCACAAGCCCTTACGGTTTGGCTTTCCGACGGCTCCTGCTTTCCGGGGCAGCTTAATTTCCGCAAAGCCTTTGAGCGCACGCTCGAAAGTCTGCACGAAATTTATGCCGCCCTCCCACCCGATAGCGACACGGCCCGCTGGAAAATGTTTGTCGAGTACAAGGCGTTTGAACCCAATTTTTATTCGATGACCGTGGGCGACTGGGGCAGTAGCTTCCTGTACGCCAGCAAGCTCGGCCCCAAAGCGTATACCCTTGTCGACCTGGGCCACCACCTGCCCAATGCCAACATTGAGCAGATTGTGGCGATTCTGTTGCAGGAAGGCAAACTGGGTGGTTTCCACTTCAATGACTCTAAATACGGCGACGACGACCTGACCGCCGGCAGTATCAAACCGTACCAGCTATTTCTGATTTTCAACGAGCTGGTCGATGGAATGGATGCCCACGGTATGAACCATGCCACGGATCTGGGTTGGATGATCGATGCCAGCCACAATGTGAAAGACCCCCTCGAAGACCTGTTGCAGAGCGTCGAAGCCATCCAGATTGCCTACGCCCAGGCGCTGCTCGTTGACCGGGTGGCCCTCGAAGAAGCCCGCGAAGCCAATGATGTAGTGCAGGCGCAGGAGCTGTTGCAGGATGTGTTCCGGTCCGATGTGCGCCCGCTCGTGGCCGAAGCCCGTCGGCGGGCCGGGGGCGCCCTCGATCCACTGGCCCTGTTCCGGCAACTCAACGTACGCGACAGCCTGATTCGGGAACGTGGCGCCAAAACCGTTGCCACTGGTCTCTAACTCATCTTTATTCCGATGCCTACTCCTGTTATCGCCATTTTTGACGTCGGCAAGACGAATAAAAAGGTCTTTCTGTTTGATGAACAATACCAGATCGTCTGGGAAACGTCGACTTCGATGGACGAAATTACCGACGAAGACGGCGACCCCTGCGAGGACCTGCACGCGCTGACCACCTGGCTTGCGCAGGCTTTAGAGGAAATCATGGCTCTACCCCAGTTCGAGATTAAGGCAATCAATTTTTCGGGGTACGGGGCCAGTCTGGTGAACATCGACGAACAGGGCAACCCCATCGGGCCATTGTCTAATTACCTAAAGCCCTACCCGGCTGATCTTCGCCAACAGTTTTACACCGACTACGGCCCCGAGGGAGCCCTTTCGGTACAAACAGCCTCACCCGCTCTCGACAGCCTGAACTCCGGCCTGCAACTTTACCGGCTCAAGTACGAGCATCCAGAGCGGTTGGCACAACTCAAATATGCCCTACACCTGCCTCAGTTTCTGAGCTTTCAGGTCAGTCGTCGGGCAGTAGCCGACCTCACCAGCGTAGGGTGCCACACCCTGCTCTGGGATTTTACCCAACAACAGTATCACCATTGGGTGATTCAGGAACAACTCGACCGGTATCAGGCTCCGCTTGTCCCTTCCGACTCAGCCCAGCCGGTACAGATCGGCCAGCGGTCGATACCCGTGGGCGTGGGCCTGCACGACAGCTCAGCGGCCCTCATTCCGTACCTCGCCAGCTTTGAGGAAGGTAGCGACCACCGGCCGTTTGTGCTCATTTCAACGGGTACCTGGTGCGTAAGCATGAATCCGTTTAACCACCAGCCCCTGACCGCCGAAGAGTTACAGTACGACTGCCTGTGCTACATGCACTACAAAGGACAACCGGTAAAAGCCAGTCGGCTCTTTGCGGGCTACGAGCACGAGTCACAGGTGAAACGACTGGCTACGCATTTCAACGTACCGGTGGGTTATTACAAACAGGTAGCGTACCGGGCCGACCTGATCCGTCAGTTGCAGGACGCTGATACAGGCACCGACCCAACGCCTGAGCGCGAAGGCGGCCTGCTAGCCCCCAAACTGTTGCCCTCACTTGCCGAAACCCGGTTCCGGCAACGGGATTTGGCCTTGTTTGCCACCTACGAAGAAGCATACCATCAACTGATGCTTGATCTGGTGGCTCAACAGCTCGTGTCAACGGCACTGGTGCTACCTACCGGCCAAACAGCGGGTGGGCCGGCGCTCAAGAACCTGTATGTCGATGGTGGCTTCGGGCAGAACCCCATTTACATGCACTTACTGGCTTCGGCCTTCCCCGATGTAGCGGTCTATGCCGCATCGGTACCGCAGGCAAGTGCGCTGGGGGCGGCTCTGGCCATTCATGCCTACTGGAATTCGCAACCTGTTCGGCCGGGACTGGTGTCGCTCCGACGCTATTTCCCCGAATCCAAATAAAGCGTTATCGAACGTCAGTAGTTTATCCGGCTCCTGACCATTTAGCCATGAGGGCCGGACAACTTTTTGTATGCTGAACCAGATTGCAATCAACGATTTTTCGAGCACGCCCAAATACCTGCAGATTGTTAATTCGATTATCGAGGGCATTGAGCAGAACGACATTCTCCCCGGCGACAAGCTGCCATCGATTTACGAAATGTGTGCGCATTTCGAGATTAGCAAACGCACCGTAGAGCGGGCCTACGAGGTTCTGAAAGAAAAAGAGCTGATTGGTGGGGTGCAGGGTAAGGGATTCTATATTCAGCACACCAAGTTTGGGCGCACTCAGAAGATTTTTCTGCTATTCAACAAGCTCAGTCCGCACAAAAAAATCATTTACGACGCCTTTGTGGAGCGATTAGGCTCCGACGTGGCCATCGATTTTTTCATTTACAACAACGATTTCCGGCTGTTCAAAAACCTGTTGCTTGGGCATGCACATGGCTATACGCATTACGTAATCATCCCGCATTTTCTGGATCAGAGCGAGCGGGCCGTCGACCTGATCAATCAGTTACCCAAACACAAACTGATTGTTCTCGACAAAGCCATTGACGGCCTTATGGGCCAATACGGATCGGTAGTGCAGAATTTCGAGAAAGACCTGACCCAGGCCCTTACCGACGCCCTGCCCCTACTCCGCAAGTACTCCACGCTCAACATCCTGTTTCCGGCCTATAGCTACTACGACAAAGGGATTCTGAACGGATTTTACGCCTTTTGCCATGCCTATGGGTTCAACGCGCGCGTGGTACACGAAGTGAACGACCTGGTGGTACAACCCGACTGCGCGTATATCAACCTGATGGAAGAAGACTTGGTCACGCTCATTAAAAAGACCAAGGATACGGCGTATCAGGTAGGCAAAGAAGTAGGTATTCTGTCGTACAACGAAAGCCCGCTCAAAGAGGTCCTGCTCGACGGAATCACCGTTATTTCGACCGATCATGCCCATATGGGCCGTACAGCCGCCGACCTCATTCTGAGCGACCGACACGAGCATATCGAAAACCCGTTTCGGCTCATTGTCCGCCGATCCCTGTAAACCAGTTACAGGCCAGCTAACGGCTGTGACCGGAAAAACGGCGTGAACAGTGCGACCGGCGCCCCATACTTTTGACGATTATTCTGTACTTAACCAAGCCCCAATACCCCGTATGTCTTCCATTTTAGGTGTTTTTTTTCACGCGCTGGGCGGGTACGCGTCCGGTAGTTTTTATATTCCGTTCCGCCGGGTACGCGAGTGGGCCTGGGAAAGTGCCTGGATTGTAGGCGGAGTGGCTTCCTGGATTCTAGTCCCTTGGCTCATGAGCTGGCTTACCGTCAGCAACCCACTCGAATCCATTACGGGTGCCAACCAGTCAACTCTTTGGTGGACGTATTTTTTTGGGGTATTGTGGGGTATTGGTGGACTCACCTTCGGCCTCAGTATGCGGTATCTGGGCATCTCGCTCGGTATGGCCGTAGCCCTGGGCTACTGCTCAGCTTTTGGCACCCTTGTTCCCCCAATTTGGGACGGTAAATTCAACGACCTTATCACTACGCGTACCGGGCAGTTTACGCTTGCGGGGGTGTTGGTGTGCCTTATTGGTATCGGAATCTGCGGCATTGCGGGCGTTCGGAAAGAGAAAGAGCTGAACCCCGAGGAGCAGAAAGCCACCGTGGCCGAGTTTAACCTGCGCAAAGGTATTGTGGTAGCCACTGTATCAGGGATTCTGAGCGCCTGTTTCAACTTTGGCCTTACCGCTGGTAAACCCATTGCCGAGCTTGCTCTGAAAGGCGGCACCAACCCACTCTTTCAGAATAACGCTGTGTACCCCGTACTGCTTCTGGGCGGCTTTACCACCAATTTTATCTGGTGCATGGCTCTAAACCGGCGTAACAAGAGCTTCGGCGACTACCTGGCCAAAGACAAACCCCTCGCCAACAATTACCTCTGGGCCATTTTAGCGGGCACCACCTGGTACTTTCAGTTCTTCTTCTACGGCATGGGCGATGCGTACCTCCCCGCTGAGTTCCGGTATGCCGGCTGGACTATGCACATGGCCTTCATCATCACGTTCAGCACCCTGTGGGGTTTATACCTCAACGAATGGAAAGGGGCCAGCCCGGCCACGTATCGAGTCGTGTACACCGGACTGGCCCTCATTGTGCTGTCTACGATTCTGATCGGAATGGGCAGTCAGCTCTAATCTTACGGATACATTTGCCGAACGGTGGCAATATCGGTTGGTGAGAGGCCATCGCGCTGAATCGAGAACAACGAACCATCTTTCCGCGTAATGGTGGGTTGCCCGTTCTTCGAGAACGTGTAAGGCCCGTACATCATGATCGAACCAAAATCGAGGGTAGGCCCAAAGTCAAACCCATCGTAGTTAGTCTGGATGTAGGTTTTGAAATCATTCTCGTAGCCCGCCTGAATATTCTGGGTGTTGATGGTAATGTGCGCATCGCGGTCGGCCCGGCTTTGCTCGTGCCACAAGCCCACCGTATGGCCAATTTCGTGGATGATGTTTCCAACCGAGCAAGATGACGATAACGTGATGTACTGAAGCGAACCAATCCGGCCTACGTTGGATGAGCAGCCACTCCCTCCACGGAACAGCACATAGGCGCGTTCGGTAGTCCGACGAACAAACCGGATGGGAGTAACAGCCTGCCAATGCGCAATGGCCTGATCAACCCACTGCGGATTAGGCACCGTCGGGTCTACCTGATAAACGATTGTATTGTTAGGCCACTTGGCCGTCGACCGGGTCCGCCCGGTCGATTCTGTTTGGGGTAGCCGCTCGGCTGACAGTTCGTCCGGGTGAATAACAATGTCACCGTCCACGATAGCCTCGCCGTTGACCGCCCGGTAACCAACCTCTTGCTGGTGCCAGTAGCCTTTTTTGGCGATCCCAATCTGACCAGGGTATGCCTGTTCAATCGCGACCGTTTCTTTGGGCGTGAGAAACATAGAGGTTGAGTCATCCTGCAGCGTACAGCTTGCCAGGAAACAGAGTGAAAAAAGTGCAGTTGAAGTAGAAAACGTCTTTCTCATATTAACAAATCAATTATGAGCCATATTTAATAAATAATCTCCTCTTTTAAAACTGGCTCCTCTGAATTTTGTGTGTCAACAGTTATTGAATGGAACTATGTAAATAAAAACAGATATTTACCCACAAAAATGCTGCCTTAGGACGCCCTAAATAGGTATAAGTAACCAGGTCAAATTCTGTACGTTTAGCGAACCACGTTGTCGTGATTCTGCGCTCACATAGCTGCTAACTGTCTTGGTATATTTTACGGAATTAGGATTAAGGCGGATTCCACATACTTACATTTTTTGAAGCAATTCTATCACTCATACAATTTTCCTCCTGTATTGCAACTTATTAAGTACACAATACGCAAAAGAAAAACACCTAAGAGATTTTGCTTTGTGATAAATGACCAGTGAGGACACGTACTTATGCACGTAGCAAACACAGGGCCAAACAAAAGTTCTTAGCCTAAAATCGTGTCGAGGAACGAGACAATTATATCTTCGCAAAAGACAATACGAATTCATCATGTCAACAACGAAACTAATACCGCGCACCTCCTCGGCTCAGGAGCCACCCTTATTGATAAAAACCCTGTTGGCGCAGTCGCTTAAGTACGAGCCCGGTCGTGAAATTGTGTACCGCGACCTATTCCGCATGAACTACCACACGTTCAACAGTCGGGTACGGCAACTGGCCAATCTACTGGGCAAGCTGGGTGTCGGAGCGGGCGATACGGTTGCCGTACTGGACTGGGATAGCCACCGGTATCTGGAGTGTTTCTTTGCCGTACCGGGTATCGGGGCCATTCTGCACACAATCAACATCCGGCTGTCGCCCGCTCAGATTCTGTACACCATGAATCATGCGGAGGATAAGATTGTGCTCGTGCATGAGGATTTCTTGCCCATTATTGATGCCCTCAAAGGGCAATTGAACACGGTTCAGACCTACGTTGTTATTTCCGACAAGGCTTACACTGACCCCTCGGCGATTACGGTCCCCGACGGTTTTGCGGGCGAGTACGAATCGCTGCTGGCGCAGGAATCAGACGCGTACGAGTTTCCCGACCTGGACGAAAACAGTTGGGCCACCACCTTCTACACCACCGGCACCACGGGCAACCCAAAGGGGGTTTACTTCTCGCAACGCCAGCTGTTTATGCACACTATGGGCCTGATGGCCTGCGTGTCGGCCTATGAGTTTGTGTCTTTCAAATCCGCGAAAGACGTGTACATGCCTATTACCCCCATGTTTCACGTCCATGCGTGGGGCTTCCCTTTCCTGGCAACGATGTTTTCGGCGAAGCAGGTTTACCCCGGCCGCTACGAGCCCGAAATGCTCTTGAAACTGTTACTGAAAGAAGGGGTCACATTCTCCCACTGCGTACCAACCATTATGACTATGCTCGTAAACAGCCCGGCCGCCCGGCAGTTTCAGGCGCAGCTAAGCCGGTGGCGGGTCATTATCGGCGGGTCGGCCTTGACCAAAGGACTGGCCAAAGCGGCAGCCGATCTGGGTATTGAGTTGTATCAGGGATATGGTATGTCGGAGACGGCCCCGATCATGAGCCTCACCTACCTCAACGAGCAGGAGCGGCAGTTACTGCCCGATGAACAAGTGGAGTTTCGGACGCGGGCGGGCCGTATTGCGCCCTTCGTGGAGATTCGGCTGATGGACGACGACGGTAACTTTGTGCCGCACGACGGGCAGTCGCTGGGCGAAGTAGTAGCGCGGGGGCCGTGGATGACCCAGGGTTACTACAAAGAACCAGAGCGAAGCGAGGAACTGTGGCGCGGGGGCTGGCTGCATACCGGCGACGTGGCCAGCATCACGCCCGACCATTGGCTGATGATTGCCGACCGGACGAAAGATGTGATCAAAACCGGGGGCGAATGGATTTCGTCGCTCGAAATCGAAGACCTGCTTTCGCAACAGGAGGGCGTAGGCGAGGCCGCCGTAGTAGGCTTACCCGATGAGAAATGGGGCGAGCGCCCGTACGCGCTGATTGTGGCCAAAGCCGGCATGAGCCCTTCCACCGATGCCATTCGGGAGGCTCTGCAAGCCAAAGCCGAACGGGGCGAGTTAAACAAATGGTATGTCCCCGACCGGATTGTGGTAGTCTCCGAAATTCCGAAAACGAGCGTCGGCAAAATTGATAAGAAACGGATTCGCTCGGAGATGAAAGACCTACTCATAGGCGGCTAACCAACCCAACTAATGACCCGTATTGGCTTACTCTCCGACACCCATAGTTATCTCGACGAGCAGGTGTTTACCCACTTCGATGCCTGCGACGAGGTATGGCATGCCGGTGATATCGGTTCACCCGACGTGATCGACCGGCTGCGGGCACGTTGGCCGGTGCGGCTCGTGTGCGGCAATATCGACAATGAATCGGTGGCGTGGCCCGCTAATCAGCGGTTCGAGCTGGAAGGGCTCACGATCTGGATGACGCACATTGGTGGCAAGCCTCCACGGTACAACCCGGCGGTACGGCCCACCCTGCAACGCAATCCGCCCGATATATTTATCTGCGGGCATTCGCACATCCTGAGCGTCATGCGCGACCCGACCCTGCGTGGGCACTCCACCGAGCGCCTACTGTACTTGAATCCGGGCGCTGCCGGCCGAACGGGCTTTCATCAGATACGTACCTGTCTGCGTTTCACGCTCGACAGTGGCTCCGTTCGCGATATGCAAGTTATTGAACTAGGTAAGCGCTGATGTACAGTTTGTGATTTTTAGTTTCTCGTTTTGGGTTTATTGCCTTGGGTAGAGTTCCTTTTTGATGTCTCGGCTTCTACATTTTCAACCTGAGTCATCAGCACTGGAACAGGATAAGCCCCAAACGAAGATCTGCCTACAACAAAAAAGCCCGCGGTTGCGGGCTTTTTTGTTATGTCTTCAGAGCAGACTTATGCTTTCTTTACGTTCTCTGCGCTCAATCCTTTGCGACCTTCTACTACGTCGAACGTTACGACGTCATTCTCATTGATCTGGTCAATCAGACCCGTAGCGTGTACGAACACGTCGGGGCCACCCGCATCAGGCTTGATAAAACCAAACCCTTTTGACTCATTGTAAAACTTAACTTTGCCGGTCTGTGCCATTAGAAATTAACTTGTTAATTAAAAAAACTTGTACGCTTCATTCTGTAACAGACCTAACGCCATTGCCGTTCACTACTGAACCAGTGCGACGAGAATTCCCTTATTAATCGGTTGTCAAAGACGCTGAAATAAGCTACTCTGCCTGTTTTTTTTGTAAAGTACTGATTTTTAAATGAAAAAATTTCAGTTTTCCTCAAAAAAGTTGCTAAACCTCCTGTATTAGAGCGGAATCTGCTCAAATTTTACCGCTGCTTGCCCCGTCGATTCGTTTTTGAAGGCCTCACGCGGCCGAATATTCAACGTCTGGAACAACTGCTGATCGGCATCGTCGCCGGGGTTGGGCGTGGTCAACAGTTTATCGCCCGCAAAAATCGAGTTAGCCCCGGCCAGAAAACACAGTGCCTGCTCCTCGGTACTCATACGTACGCGCCCTGCCGATAGCCGAACCATTGCTTTGGGCATGATGATACGCGCGGTGGCAATCATCCGAACCATTTCCCAAACCGATACCCGTTCCTGATCTTCGAGCGGGGTACCTTCTACCGGCACCAACGCATTGACCGGCACTGACTCCGGGTGCTCGGGCAGGGTAGCGAGGGTGTGCAACATCCCAACCCGGTCATTATGTGATTCCCCCATGCCGATGATTCCACCCGAGCAAACTGAAATGCCCGCCTGACGAACGTGGCCCAGCGTTTCGAGCCGGTCGTCGTACGTGCGGGTCGAAATAATATCACCGTAGTATTCTTCGCTCGTATCGAGGTTATGGTTGTAGGCATACAGGCCGGCATCTTTCAGCTTCTGCGCCTGACTATCGGTCAGCATTCCGAGGGTACAGCACACTTCCATCCCCATGGCATTAACGCCCCGCACCATATCGAGCACCTTGTCGAAGTCTTTGTTGTCACGCACTTCACGCCAGGCGGCCCCCATGCAAAAGCGCGAGCTACCCGAGGCTTTGGCCCGGCTGGCAGCTTCGAGCACTTCACCTACTTCGAGCAGCTTGTGTACCTTCACGTTGGTGTGGTACCGGGCTGCCTGCGGGCAATACGCGCAGTCTTCGGGGCATCCGCCCGTTTTAACCGACAACAAGGTGCAGACCTGTACTTCCTGCGGGTCATGATGCTGCCGGTGCACAGTAGCGGCCCGGTAAATCAGGTCCAGAACCGGGGAGTTGTAGATTGCACCAATCTCGTCGCGGGTCCAGTCATTGCGGAGTTCCTGAGCAACGTCAAGAGTCGGCAGGTTTGATGTCATAATGAATAAGCGAATGAATACCCAAAGATATAGAGTTTAGCGCCATTCCAATGCACAAACCCCCACGCCCGAATCGGCCGCGCCGTAATAAACCAGCACCGAGCCATTGGGTTGCGGTACCCATCCGTTAGAGAACACGACATTCGGAAAAAACCCGTTCCGCTCCCAGTCGAGCTCGGGCGTAAGCAACGGGGCCGCTGTCCGGTAAAGCACCCGCGAGGGGGTATCCAGATCGAGCAGGGCCAGCCCGAGTCCGTACCTATGTGTTGGGTCGGAGCCATGATAACACACCAGCCAGCCATCGGGTGTTTGCAAGGGCTCAGGACCGGCTCCAATCTTCATCGATTCCCAGCTGTGCGTACTGGGCCCAAATACAAACTGGTGGTTCCCCCAGTGTACACCATCAAGCGACTCGGCCAGCCATACCGAGGGTTTTCCAATTTCGGACACCATAGGCCGGTGCAGCATCTGGTATTTACCGTTGATACGTTCGGGAAACAGCACCACATCTTTATTAGGCGGTGGCAATACCAGCCCTACCCGTTCAACATGGACAAAATCGGTGGTTTTGGCCAAGCCCACCGCTGGTCCATGCGCCGACACAGCGGTGTAGGTGATCCAGTAAGTACCTTCCAGAAACGTGATGCGGGCGTCTTCGATACCGAATGCTTCATCGGCACGGGCCGGAAACAGAAACGGCTTCGGGTCGATCTGAAAATGAATTCCATCGCGGCTACGGGCTACGCGCAGGTGACTGATCGAGGTCAAATACACGGTTCCTTCTAGCGTCACTACACGCGGGTCGTACGGGGTAATAGGCTCACGAAACCGTTTGACCACCAGCTGTGGCACTCCATCGGTTTCTTCGAGGACGGGGATATGCAGCCAACCGGGTTCGATATGCCCGGCAGCGGGACCTTCAGCCACGCGCAGCAGCAAAATGATTTCATCGTTGAAACGGCAAGCCGCCGGGTTAAAAGCACCCAGCACCTGAAAGCCCGGCATAGAGGGCCGCACATCGGCCGTACGGATAATGGGCTGGTCAGAAAGTCGTCGTAAGGTGTAGTTTTTCATCGTTGGGCCATTCCCTCAGTTCTTGCAACGGGGCTCGATCAGCGGGGTTATTTGGCTACAAGCACACACGTACCCGTTTTGTTCAACAAAAACTAACAACGCAACATGAACTACCAACTCAATACCGAGGAGATTCTGGCCACAGCCCCCGAACAGGGCGGAGCCCCGTACGACGATCTGGGCTCAGGGTCGACGGCCGGGTATGGTGCTACTGACGCCGATGCTGTAGGTCGGGGCGACGATATGGACGACGACGAGCTTCTGGACGAGGAAGACGATGACAATACCGACCCGCTGGGCGACGAAATGGAGGAAGATTTTGACAACGACACGACCTCGACGGGTCGGTCAGATTACTAACCGGATACGTACCAAAGACGCTATCCAACGCTAAACAACACGTATGCAACCAAACGAACAAAATCAGCAGGACAATAACAACAGCACGGCACCCGACAGCGAAACGCAATCGTCGGCCGCCAGCTCATACGGCGATCGGACTACCGAGGAGGGCTCCAAAGCGCCAGATATGCCCGCCGAGGGGGAATGATGAATGTATAATGAAGAAGATGAATGTATAATGAAGAATGCGTAATGAATAATGGTAGGATAGACTCCTGTTTACCCCATTATTCATTACGCATTCTTCATTATACATTATTATACATTGCGTGCTTATTTCAGATTCATGTCGTCGATCACGCGCTGCACTTTTGCTTTGAGCGACGCGTACACGGCATCAAACTCGTCTTTGCTATTGAGCGGCTCATTTACCGAGACATAAAACTTGATTTTGGGCTCTGTGCCCGAGGGCCGGGCCGATATTTTAGTACCGTCGGCCGTGAAAAACTGCAACACGTTCGATGATTCGATACCCATCTTACCGGCCTCAATCGGGCTGGTCTGACCGTTTTCGGTCCGGGTCAGGGCTTTGTAATCATCAATCCGCACCACATCCGAACCGGCGATCTGCTTCGGCGGATTGGCCCGGAAATCGGCCATCATCTGCTGGATTTCTTCAGAACCCGATTTCCCTTTCTTGGTCAGCGACACGAGACCTTCGTAGTAGAAGCCGTTTTCCTGGTACATTTCCATCAGCATATCGAACAGGCTCAGACCCTGATCTTTAGCGTAGGCGGTTAGCTCGGCGATGATCGCGCAGGACGCAATGGCGTCTTTATCGCGCACGAAATCACCGATGAGGTATCCGTAGCTTTCTTCGCCCCCGCCAATAAACTGCTGCTGCCCTTCCAACTCCCGAATCACCTGGGCAATGTATTTGAAGCCCGTCAGTGTATTGTAGCAAGGCACCCCGGCCCGCTCGCACATGCGGTCGATGAGGTCGGTGGTTACGATGGTTTTAGCTACAAACTCTTTTCCGGTCAGCTTACCGGCATCTCGCCAGGCCCGCAGAAGGTAGAAAATAATGAGACTGGCCATCTGGTTGCCGTTGAGCAACTCAAACTCGCCATGATGGTTCCGGGCACCCGCCCCTACGCGGTCGGCATCGGGGTCGGTAGCCATCACCAGATCAGCGTTTTGCGACAGCGCCTGATCGAGCGCGAGTTGCATGGCCGCCCGCTCTTCGGGATTGGGCGACTTTACAGTCGGGAAGTTCCCATCGGGGGTTGCCTGGGCCTCTACGACGCTTACATTCTTGAACCCGAGGGCATCAAGCACGCGGGGCACGAGCGTGATACCGGTACCGTGAATCGGCGTAAACACAATATTCAGGTCCGACTGCCGGGCAATCACATCGGGGTTCACGGCATTGGTCTTGATACGCTCCACGTAGGGCGCATCCACCTCTTCGTCGATCAGCTTGATTTTGGCCGGGTCTCCGCCAAACTTGATGTCTTCTATCGACTGTACTTTTTCAACCTCGTCAATAATATTCTTGTCGTGTGGGGCTACCACCTGCGCACCGTCGTTCCAGTACACTTTATAGCCGTTGTACTCGGGCGGGTTGTGCGAAGCCGTTACCACAATACCGCTCTGGCACCCAAGCTGCCGAATGGCAAAAGAGAGTTCGGGCGTGGGGCGCAGGCTGCTGAACAAATAGACCGTGATGCCATTAGCAGCAAACACATCGGCCGCGAGCCGGGCAAACTCGGGGCTCATCCGGCGGCTATCGTGGGCAATGGCTACGCTCACATCCTGACCCGGAAAAGCGCCCGCGCCGGCGACCCGGTTTATATAGTTAGCCAGCCCCTGCGTAGCGGCCCCAACAGTGTAGCGATTCATGCGGTTAGACCCCACACCAATCACACCCCGCAACCCACCGGTACCAAACTCCAGCGAGCGGTAAAATGAGTCGGTCAGTTCGGTGGTGTTTCCCTCAGCCTGAAGCTGGCGGATAGCGGCTTTGGTGTCGTAGTCGTAGGGGCCGGTGAGCCAGCGGTCAATCTCGATTTGTGCGGCTGGGTCAATGGTTGCAGTGGTCATACCTAAATTCAGTCAGGGAATACTGTGATTTTTACTCGGCAAGATACGGTGTTGGGTTATGTAGTGCAATGCCTTCGGTAAATGCCAAAAAAAAGAGCCCTGGTCTCTGATTCGGATAAACCAGAGGCCGAAGCTGTAGAGGCTGAGCAAGATGGCTTTTCGCTAACCTGTAAGTCAGCCAGATTACACTTACCGGAATCGCTGAATGGTATAGCTTGAGGCTGTCAGGCTGGCCGGATTACCCGCCATGGCAGCGGCTCCTACCTCACCTATTCGGCCGTTAAGCGTGTAAATCTGCCCATTGAAGGCGGCATTGGTGGTAGCCCCCTCGTACCCGGCCTCATCCACCTTCACGGTGCTGGCCGTAGCCCAATTGTCGCTGCTACGGAGCTGGGTAACCCGGTTACGGTTGTTCACCACGTACAGGTCGGCGCCTATCAGGGTCATTCCATCGGCCCCGGTCAAGGTGGGCAATCCCGTAATTTCGGTGATAGCGTTGTTGCTGGCCAGATTAATCTTGTACAACTGCCCGGTAGCCGCTTTGGCAACAATCAGGAAATTACCGGGGTGGTACACAATACCGTTGAGCCCAAACTGTCCCGTGGGCGGAGCCAGCACCGGGTCATTGACCAGCACACTCGCCTGCCCGTCGGCCCCAACCCGATACACCACCGGCGCAAAGGAGTCGGTCACGTAGGCGACTCCCTGCGGGTCGAGGGCTACGTCGTTGGCAAAGTGTTGACTATTGGGGAGCAGAGCCGCCAGGTCGGTTCGGCGCTCAACCTGATTGGTAGCCAAGTTGTACACAAACAAACCGGCGGTTCGGAGCCGACTTTGGGCCGTGCTCTTACTCGAAACGCCCTGGTCACCGTTGCAAACGTAAATTTTGCCGCCAAATTCCTTGATACCAATGGCACTGATGAGCTGGGCGTCGGAAAAAAGATCCATGTACTCGCCATCATCGTCCACAGTACCTACTTTCCCCTGCGTGATCGACGTAACGAGGAATCGGTTGAGCACCGGCGAAAAGGTAATGCCCTCGGGATACTGACGGGCACTCATGAACGTGATCCGGTCGCCGAAATCGGGGGCCAGCAAATTGGGGTCGGGGTTGTTGCAGGCCGTTAATCCGAACCATGCACTCAATAGCAGGGCCGAAACCCGCCCGAGTCGGCAAACGAATGCATTCATTTTGATAGGGGTCTAGTCCTATCACTTATCTATTCTTTTTGCGAATTGTTTTATTTACTTATCCAAGTCCAACCCGGCTTCGGCCTTCGGCAGTCAGGGCACCTTTAGGGTCGCGCGTCATTTTTTTCACGAATCCAACCCTCCGGAATCGCAAGGCCGACCAATCGTTGTTGACCGCCACCATCCGAACCGGCTCAAAGCCAGCCGCGCCCATCGAGGCCCAACCGGTATCCCGATTAAACTCGCAGGTGTACGTTTTGGAGGACTGCTTCGGATACACGAGCCAGACTACCGCATCGCCCTTGGTATGGGCAGCCACCCAATTGGCCATCTGTTCCACTTGATTCAGTTGTTGAACAAAGGCCATTACAAATTGGGCGCTCTGGGTAGATTCAGGCTGTTGCCCGACCGACGTACGAGCCCCCAGAGCGGCCGTCAAGTCGGCGAGCTCGGGTGGAACATTAACCAACAGAGCGGATGCCTGATTGGTAAAATTGAGCTTTTTGATAAGGGCTTCCATACATTTGAGGCCGCTGCCGCGACTGGGAATGGGAACGCGGATTGAACAGATTTGGCGGATTTACACGAATTTTCCGACTCATTCCAATAGTCCAAAAACCGGTTTACCTCTGTCAAATCCGTTCAACCCGTGCGTCTATCAATCAAATCAAATACCGCTCAGTAACGCTGCGGGCCCGCTCGGCCGTTTCGATCAGCAACGGGTGCCGGGGCGTGGTCAACGCCGTATCGAGGTCGGCAATGGTATCCTTAAACAGCAGGTTTACCGGAATTTCGTACGTTTCAGCAGCACTTTTCTGGTACAGCAACACAGGCCGTTCGGCTCCGAACGCGGCCGTACGGTGGTACTCGGCACGGGCTTTGGTCCAGGCGTCGTCCGACGGGCCAAACGTAATGGTTTTTTCGGGAGCCGGGTTGGCTTTCCGCTCAGCAAGCCGGTCGTCGAGGTCGAGCAGGAGTTGCTTCAGCCGGAACGTATCTTTACCAGTACGGATGCGCTCCCGCAACGACTGCCGGATCAGGTACGTGAGCGAGTCGGTGAAGTTCATCCCAATCTCGGCCATCTGCTTGAAGATAAGCGAAGCGGGCGACATGCCCGGAATAGTATTCGGGTCATGCAGCAACACCCGATTATCGGGGGTCAGAAATCCGTCGATTCGCGAATACACATTGATGCCCAATCGCTTAAACACAGTCGCCACCGACTCCTGAATGAGCCGGTTATTTTCGAGCGATGTCCCTACCGGAATCCGCTTCCGGGCTACGTTGGTTTTGTATTTAGTCTGAAAGTCGAAAGCCTCGGTATTATAAATTTCGGTGGGCGGCAGGGCAATGGCCGTACCATCGTCGTCCTGAATAACACCACACGAAAACTCCTGCCCGGCAATAAATTCTTCAAACAAAAGGTCGTCTTCGGCATTGACCGAGGCAAACACCATGTTTGAGTCGGGGGCTTCTTCGGCCAGTGAGTCGAGCATACCCACCAGCTCCACCGGGCTCAGAATATAATCACCGGTGTCTTCGAGCACCAGCGGGTAACCAATTCCCGAATCCAGATTGGCAATATCCTGCGCGTATTTGTCCTTGTCTTTGTCGCTCATATCGAGCCACACGCCCGCGGGCATACATACCGTAAAGAAGCACTTATCAACGGCCTCACAGAATGCGTCCAGGTCATACGTTCGGATAATAGACACCCCAATTGACGAGCCCTGATGCGGGGCTTTGACCACGACGGGTAAGCCTAGATGCTCCACGAGTGAGGCAAAAAAGGCTCCTTTGTCGGTTTGCTCCCAGTCGTCGCGGCTGATGGTCGCCGTTTTCTTCTGCTGCCCCGTCACAAGGGCAATCAGCTCATTCTGCAAAATTTTGTTGATACCGATAGCCGAGCCAACCAGCCCCGGCCCGGTGTACGGAATTTTGTGCCACTCAAGCAAGCCCTGAATGGCGCCGTCTTCGCAGTCGGGGCCGTGCATAGCCAGAAACGCCATGTCGAAATGCTCTTCGAACCAGTCGGGCTCGATAGCCTCCATGCCGACCTCGGTGAAGATATCGTCTTCAAACGATTCGTCGTACACCGCAAACCCATCGAGGGTAGGCAGGCTGCTGCGAATCGACTCCTGCTGCAAAAAGTCGGGCTCTACTTTGTAAAACCGTCCCCAGCCGCTGACAAACACCAGCACGGGTTCGAACAACGACTTATCAATGCTTTCGTAGGCTGTACGGCCTCCCATAAATGACACCTCACGCTCGCGCGAGGGGCCACCGAAAAATATTCCGATTCTCACTGTATGGCTCTGGTTGTAACGGGAAAATGGGGTATCGGTTGATGGACCTGCGAACAAGGCCCACCTAAACTGACGCAAAGAAACAAAAAAGCCGCCTGTTGCGAACAAGCGGCTTTATCGGGATGGTTGCTAAAGTATTACCCACAACCGTTATGCAAACGCTGTGATGTTTACAGCTTCTACTTTCTTCACTTCGGGAACAGCCCGCAGAATGGCTTCTTCGAGGCCTCCTTTAAACGTCATGGCCGACATGGGGCACGAGCCGCACGAGCCCAGTAATTCAAGCCGGGCGAGGCCCTCATCGGTCACTTCCAGCACTTTCACGTTTCCGCCATCGGCTTCCAGATAGGGCCGCATAGCATCCAGTGCCCGCTCAACGCGTTCCTTCAGTTCATCATTGATGTTTGTCGCCGTCATTCGTTTGGTTCTCGTTGATAGGTAAAATTACGGGACATCGAAGAAAAAGCCAAAATTACGCCCGCTGAATCTCAACCCGCTGTGTTTGGTCGAGGCTCGCGTTCCGAATAGCCACCTGCTGCGCCAGGGCCTCGGCCGCCGACCGGAACGCTTCGGCCGCAATGGGCTCTCCGCTGATGACAACGGGCTGCCCTTCGTCGCCGGCTTCGCGGATACCCTGCACGAGCGGAATTTGCCCCAGCATCGGCACGCTGAATTTATCGGCCAATTGCTGTCCGCCCCCCTGTCCGAAAATCGGGTACCGGTGGGTAGGCAGTTCGGCCGGGGTAAACCAGGCCATATTTTCAACAACGCCCAGTACCGGTACATTAATTTGCGGCTGCCGGAACATAGCCAGACCTTTGATGGCGTCGGCAAGAGCTACCTTTTGCGGAGTGGTCACAATCACGGCCCCGGTTACGGGTACGGTTTGCACGAGCGTCAGGTGAATATCGCTGGTGCCGGGTGGCAGGTCGATGAGCAGGTAATCAAGGTCACCCCAGTTGGTATCGGCAAAAAACTGCCGCAACGCCTGACTCGCCATCGGACCGCGCCATACCACGGCGCTATCGGGTGGGGTCAGGAAACCAATCGACATGAGTTTCACGCCGTACTGCTGAATGGGTTGCAGCATATTTTTCCCGTCGATCTGCGAAACACCGGGCTGCAAATCTTCGGCGCCAAACATCACCGGCATCGATGGCCCGTAAATATCGGCATCGATAATACCGACTTTGGCCCCCGACCGATGCAGGGCAACAGCAAGGTTGGCCGTTACGGTCGATTTACCCACACCCCCTTTGCCCGAAGCCACGGCGATGATATTTTTCACACCCGGCAGCACGGGTGCGGCCATCCGGGTCGAAGTCACATCGGCAGTCATGTTGACCTTCACCTCAATGGTGGGGCCAATATGGGTATGAATGGCATCTTCGCACCGCTTCCGAATTACTTCTTTCAACGGGCAGGCGGGAGTGGTCAGTACGACCGTAAACATGACCTGGTCAACGCCCAGTTCAATATCTTTAACCATGTTCAGCGACACAATGTCGCGCTTCAGGTCTGGCTCTTCGACGTGGCCGAGAGCCTCCAACACGGATTCTTTAGATAGCTTGTAGTCAGACATGTTAGGCGAGATGAATGGTAGGTAATGAGCAACGAACCTGCCTGTCTTGCGGTTTACCGACAGACGGCCGCGCACGCTCAACACGCATTACTCATCGTTCATCACTCATCATTATGTGTTTTGTCAACCGCTCGCGTACGTCTGCAAGTTCCGCCGAGACGTCAATTCCTGCGGGGAGCGCCTGCAACCGGGCGAGGGTTTGCACCAAAAAATGCCGGTGAGCGTCGGTATAGCCCTGCAACGGCCGGTGAGCCAGTGCTTTCTGAATACCCGACCACTCCCCGATAAAGCGGCAAAGTTCCTCATCAAATGCGCTTTGGGCAAACTTTTCGTAGATGTAGGCCTGCGCCTGCGCATTAGGGTGAATCAGGTCGGCCTCGTAAAAGCGGTAATCGCGCAGGTCGTCCTGCATGATTTCATAACTCGGAAAATAATACACGTTTTCGTGCCAGACCGTCAGCTCGTGGGACAACAGCCGCAGGGTGGCCTTACTCACCGAATTGAGCGGCAGGGTATCACGGGTGTGCCGCACCGGGCTGACAGTAAGCAGCACTTTCAGCCGGGGGTTATGTTTCCTGAGGGTTTTCAGTAAGCGGTTGTATTCGGCCCGCAGGTGATCGAGCTGATACAGATACTTGTCGAATTGCGTACCGGGCACCTTATGGCAATTGGCCACTACCTGATCGGTAGCGCGGTGCCGGTACACCAAAGCCGAGCCAAACGTGAGAAATAGCCAATCAGCCTGCCGAAGGGCATCGGCGGTTTCGGCGAGCACCACCATCAGACGGTTTTTGAGCCCTTCGCGGGTAGTGGCCCAGTGGCTCGAGTGAAAATCGTGGTGCAACCAGATTCCATCGCGCTGCACGTACAGGGCCTCGTCGGGCATCTGATCCCGCAGGGCCATCGTCAGGAGCTTACTGATGGAAATAGGGTTGAAAACCGTACCAAACGGATTGTTGGTCACGGTCATTTTATGATCGGTCAGTTGCCCACCCATTACCTGCGCAAAACAGGAGCCAACGGTCACGATCCGGTCGTGAAGACCAATCGAAGCGGGCAGTTTATCGGGGGTAAGTTCTGTGTGAAAGTGCATACTTTTTAAACAAAAAAACGGCCTCTAAAAGTCCGTTTTTATCAATTATTTCACTTATATAACACCCTGACTTATAAATCTATAGCAGTCAAAAAGAGCTCCCAATTCACTGCCAGACGTTTGTATAATCAAGCGGTGCCAGTACGCCAGCCCGGTCGGTTGGGCGCTTCCATAAGTTGGTCTAACTGAAGAGAGGCCATATCGGCAGATGTATTTAAACAAATATACACAAAAAGCCCGGCTACCTGAGGGCAACCGGGCTCGTATCTATTGGTGTCGCGTAGGCGTATTGCTTATTCAGCAGCTACAACCTCAACGTTTACTTTGTGCTTCACCTCTTTGTGCAGGTCAAGCGACGCCTGGTATGTACCGAGCGTCTTCACATCGTCGATGGTAATTTTCTTCCGGTCGATGTCGAATCCTTTTTCGCGCAGGGCATCAGCAATCTGAATGCTTGTAACGCGACCAAAGATTTTACCGCTTTCACCCGCCTTAGCAGGAATCGTCAGTACGGTCTCGCCGATCTGATCAGCCAACGCCTGTGCGTCGCTCTTGATCTTTTCAGCCTTGTGAGCAGCCTGACGAATGTTTTCGGCGATCATCTTTTTGTTTGATTCACTCGCCATCATCGCATATCCCTGAGGAATCAGGTAGTTGCGGCCGTAGCCCGGCTTCACCGTCACGATGTCGTTCTTGTAGCCCAGGCCGGCAATATCGGTTTTGAGAATGATGTCCATTTTTCTAAGAGTTTATAGTTTTGGGTTTATGGTTTACGGCTTGTGTGTGCGGTTATGGCGCGCATCCAGGCCAGCAACTAAAAACTAAAAACTAAAAACCATAAACTTTTTATTTGAGTGAATCAGCTACGTACGGTAAGATGGCGATGTGGCGGGCCCGCTTTACGGCCTGACCCACTTTGCGCTGGTACTTCAGGCTGGTGCCTGTCAGACGCCGGGGCAGAATCTTGCCTTGCTCGTTGAGGAGCTTCAGCAGGAAGTTTGCGTCTTTGTAGTCGATGTACTTGATGCCTGACTTCTTGAAGCGGCAGTATTTTTTGCGGTTCTCGGTTTTCGAGACGGATTCGTTCTGTAAGCTCATGATTATTTGGCCTCCTCGGTTTCAGCTTGTTTTTTCTTACCTACTAAACCTTTGCGCTTGCGCTCGTTGTAATCAACAGCGTGCTTGTCGAGCGCAATTACTAAGTGACGCAGTACGCGCTCATCACGCAGATACTCGGTGTTCAGAGCAGCTACAATCGTACCGGGAGCCTTGAACTCAAACAGATAATAGTAACCCGTGTTCTTGTGCTGAATCGGGTAAGCCAGCTTACGCAGGCCCATGTTGTCTTCATGAACAAGTTCCGCCCCGTTATCGGTCAGCACTTTGCGGAACTTATCAACGGCGTCCTTCATCTGAGCTTCAGATAAAACGGGAGTTAAAATGAACACCGTTTCGTAGTTCTTTGGGAACATTATTGGTAAACAGTTTAAAATGAGGGTGCAAAGGTAAGGGAAAAAGGAGAATAAAAAAAGGAGATAGGAGAGAGAAGTGAGGAGATAGGAGTTGCTGACGCGTAAGCAATACTCATGCGTCAGCAACTCCTATCTCCTCCCCCACCACCCCCCCCCCCCCCCCCCCCCACCCCCCACCCCCCCCCCCCCCCCCCCCCCCACTTCTCTCTCCTATCTCCTCTCCCCCCTATTTCACCGTAAACTCGCCTTCCCCAATTTTGAAGCCCTCGGCATACACCTCTACCACGTGTCGACCTTCGTTGAAACGACTATTGGGCCGACCGTACACAAAATCGACCTGCTGACGGCTGTTGGTGAACTGGATTGATTGGGCAGCGGTGTAAATCATGCCCCTGCCATTGTAGGTAAACTCCCCCGAACCCGTTGCCATGTCGGACAGGATAGCCCCGCTGGGGTCGAGCACCCGGATGTAGATGGTTTTTTCGTTTTGCTGTGCCAGGCTGTTTTCGGCCAAGCGGAACGATACCTTGATTTTATCGAGCTGCCGGGCGCGGTAACTGCCACCGTCGCGCTCCTTACCCCGCGTATTGAGCGAGTTCACCGTGATATTCTCTGCCCTGAGGGCCGACGCAATGGTGACTTTCTGCTCCAGCTCACGGTTACGGACTGAGTACGTCGATACCGAATCCGACAGAGCAGCCCGTTCGCCACGCAGGCCCTCATTCTCTTCCGACAGGGTTCGGTTTTGAGCCGCCAACGCGCCGTTTTCCTCCCGGAGCCGGGCAATCTCCTGATCTTTCTGGGCCAGCAGCGACTCGTATTGACTTACCCGCTGCGCGTACTTTTTATTATCGAAGTTGTTGACGTTGCGGAGGTTCCGTTTGTCGGCCTCCAGCTGATCTTTCACCCGCAGGAGCGAATCCACATTACCTCCCAACCGCTGAATTTCCGTGATTTTCAGATCGAGCTGGGCCGAAATAGAATCCAGCTTAGTTTTCGTTGCCAACACCTCTTCGGTTTTGGCCGCAATGGTAACATCTTTTGTTTTTCCCATCTCCCGTTCCTGATACCAGAAATAGAGTTGGAGTACGTTGAGGGCCACCAGTACCAGTAAAGCAGCAATAAGATAATTCCGACCGTTGTTTCGTTTTTCGGAGCGAGCTTCCATAGGCGTTAAAAATAGCAACAGGGCGACTATCGGGCCCGGCACAAAGGTACAACCCCTAACCTGACCAACGACCTCTCCCGTATTCAATACAAACGTTTGACGCTGGATGTTTACCCTCTCCAACGCTCATTTTGGCGAAAAACTACTCGATTCGCTACACAACTCAAACCTATCTTTGCTAATTCTTCTTTGTAGAAGTAGGCTGCCGTATGTACGTACAGCCCCTGTCCGATGGATTTTGCCTTGTTCCGCTACTTCACTCATGACAACTATTCAGGATAACATCGCCCGGCTCGAACAAACCATCCGGGGACGAGCCCGGCTGATCGCCGTGACGAAAACAAAACCCGTTCCGATGCTCCAGGAAGCCTATGACGCGGGCTGCCGCGATTTTGGCGAGAACCGGGTGCAGGAGATGGTCGATAAGTATCCGCAGCTTCTGGCTGATATTCGGTGGCATCAGATCGGCCATCTCCAGAGTAATAAAGTGAAATACATTGCACCATTTGTGGCCCTGATTCACTCGGTCGATAGCCCGGCTTTGCTGAAAGAGATAGACAAACAAGCCCTTAAAAACAACCGGGTGATCGACTGCCTGCTCCAGATCTTTATTGCGCAGGAAGACACCAAATTCGGCCTCGACCCCGCCGAAGCCCGCGCCCTGCTACAAAGCCCTGAACTCGACGCCCTCACGCACGTGCGGGTAGTGGGCCTGATGGGACTGGCTACCAATACCGACAACGAAGAGCAGGTGCGCCAGGAGTTTCGAGGTCTGAAAATGCTGTACGACGAACTGGCCGCTATCCAACGGCCCAACGTGGCCTTTTCGGAACTGTCGATGGGTATGAGTGGTGATTACGAGCTGGCGATTGCCGAAGGCAGCACAATGGTTCGGGTGGGGAGTGCTATTTTTGGATCACGATGAAATTCTTTATTCAAACCGGGGCCCTGCTGGGCCTGCTGGGCGTGGGGCTGGGAGCCTTTGGCGCCCATGCGTTACGCAAAATGCTCGACGAAACGGGCCGGGCGGCTACGTTCGAAACGGCCGTTAAATATCAGTTTTATCACGCGTTGGCCTTAGTGCTGGTGGGCGTATTGATGCAGCTCATGAGCCAAAACCCAATGGCCTTAAAGTGGCTCAACTACGCCGGCTTGTCGTTTCTGGGCGGGGTACTTATTTTCTCCGGCTCACTGTATATTCTGTGCTTCACCGGAATTACCTGGTTGGGTGCCATCACGCCTATCGGTGGGGTACTCATGATTCTGGGCTGGGCACTGTTGTTCTGGGCCGTGAAATAAATGAGTGATTGAGTGAATGAGTGATTGAGCGAATAAATACCCCCGCCACATTCACTCATTCACCAATTCACTCATTGTTATCTCGTGAACATGCCCGCCCGGCGCGAGTCGAGCTTGAGGAAAATAAAGAGCAGAATAGAGAATGACCACAGCGACGAACCGCCGTAGCTGAAAAACGGCAACGGGATGCCAATCACGGGCATGAGGCCGATGGTCATACCGATATTGACCATAAAGTGAAAAAAGAAGATACCGGCCACGCAGTAGCCATACACCCGGTTGAACTTACTCCGCTGCTTTTCAGCCAGAATTACAATCCGCGACAACAGCCCCAGAAACAAGGCAATTACTACGGCACTCCCGATAAAGCCGTGTTCTTCACCAATTGTACAGAAAATAAAGTCGGTGCTTTGCTCGGGCACAAAGTCAAATTTGGTTTGGGTACCTTCCAGAAACCCCTTGCCCTGTAAACGCCCGGACCCGATGGCAATTTTGGCCTGTGTCACGTTCCAGCCTACCCCCAACGGATCGATGTTGGGGTTTACGAGCACCTTAATGCGGTTACGCTGGTGCTTCTGCAACACATTGTTTACGAAGAAATCAACACCCGTCACGAAGACCATCATCCCGGCAATCACAACCCCCATGCTGATAAAGTTGCGTGTGGTGCGGTTGTAACGGGGCATCAGAAACGCAAACGCTACAGCCACTGCCACCAGCCCGAAGAATATGTACAGCTTCGGGAAAACGAGTGCCAGCACAAACAGGGCCGCCAAAGCAATGCCAGCCGCCGGAATCCAGCCGGGCAATCCTTCGCGGTAGAGCATGATTACGAAGGCGGCAAATACAAGGGTAGAACCCGTTTCGTTGGAGGCAATAATCAGCAGGGCGGGCAAGCCAATAATCCCCGCAATAGGCAGCAAATCTTTGTAGCGACTCAGGTTAATACCCGGCACATCGAGGTACTTGGCCAACGCCAGGCTCGTGGCCACTTTGGTAAACTCGGCCGGCTGAATGGAAAATGCGCCGAATTTAAACCACGACCTCGACCCGTTGATGTTGGAGCCGGCAACGAGTACCAGCAGCAACATCAGAATCATGAAGCCGTAAAAAATGTAGGCAAATGAGTCGTAAAACTTGTGGTGAATGGCCAGCACACAGATCACCAGAATCACGGTGGTGCCAATCCACATAAGTTGCTTACCGGCATTTGTCGATAGGTCAAACAAGCTCGTCTGATCTTCGGGGCTGTACACCGCAGCGTACACATTGAACCAACCCATCATTACACAGCCTATGTACAGTGCAACGGTGAGCAAGTCTATATTTTGGGAAAACGGATCGTTACGGGGCATAATTACAGTAAGAAGTGGCAGTTGGCAGTGGCAGTAAGCAGTTGGGGCAGTTGGCAGTGGCAGTGGCAGTTGGCAGGAAAGCGAAAACTTGCGTCAGCACTGCCCACTGCTACTGCCTACTTACTGACCACTGCTACTCGCCACTATTGCTGGCCATCATAGGCTTGAGTTTTTCCACTTTGCGGCCGGTGTCTTTCTGCACCGGTTCGGGCTTACGAATCTGCGGAGCCTTTTTGGGACCCTTGTAGCCCGGCAGCATCGACACCGGCGGCAGCAGATACTGCTTTTTCACGTGTTCGTCGAGCTTGGTGGCTTCGGTTTTACGTTTCAGGTACCGCTCGGCAATGAGGGCTGCTACCGGGGCAGCCGCTGACCCACCCCAGCCGCCGTACTCCACAAATACGGCAATGGCAATTTTGGGGTTGTTCATGGGCGCAAATCCGATAAAAATAGAGTGGTCGTACTTGTGGCCAAACTTGTTGTTTTGGGCCGTACCGGTTTTGCCGCACAAGTCAATACCCGGAATATCGGCCATCTTGTTTACGGTACCGGCTGCAACCGCCATCCGCATTCCCTCGATCACGGGCAGGTAGTGCTGATAAGCAATATCAGTTTCGTGCCGTTTGAGGTATTCCTGCGGAATGCCCTCACCCACCCGGCCAATGCCTTTTACGTAGTGTGGCGTAATGTACCAGCCCCGGTTGGCAATAGTAGCCGCCAAATTCACGAGCTTAAGGGGGTTCACCAGCAACTCACCTTCACCGATACTGAGGGAGTAAATATTTGAAAACTTCCAGGTGTTTTTGCCCCGGTATAGCTTGTCGTAGGTTTCAACGTCGGGCAGGCTCCCTTTCAGCTCCGTAGGCAGATCGACACCCAGTTTCTGACCAATTCCAAACTTCTCCACGGCATCGTGCCACTGCCGCAAGCCAATCGCCGATGCTTTGAACGTGTTCGGATCGCCGTTGTGGTAGATCATTTTGCGGAACACGTTGTAGAAATACGGGTTACACGAAAACCGCACGGCCCCGCGCAGGTTGTTACCGCCATGACAGTGGCAGCGCATCGGTGAGCCACCGTGCCCGTACACCATATTGGGGGTAAGCGTACCCTGCTGTTGCGCAATGAGGGCCTGAATCAGCTTGAACGTAGAGCCCGGCCGGTAACTCGCCATAATCGGGCGGTTAATGAGCGGCTTGTACGGATCGCGCAGCAGCTTAACGTAATTTTTGGAAAAGTGTCGGCTCGACAGCAGGTTGGGGTCATAGGTTGGGGCAGATACCGAAACCAGAATTTCGCCGGTCGAGGGCTCCACCGCAATCACACTACCGATCCGGTTCTGCATGAGGCTGTCGGCGTATTTCTGCACCTCTACATCGATGCCGGTATAAAGGTTCTTACCCGCTACGGCGGCAGTATCGTACAGGCCATTTTTGAACGACCCTTTGGCCACCCCCCGCACATTCTGCATCACAAACTTGACGCCCCGACGACCACGCAGCACCTCTTCGTACTGCTCTTCAAGCCCATTATGACCAATATAATCGCCCTGCCGATAGTAGGGGATCTCCTGATTTTCGAGCTGCTTTTTGCTTATTTCCGACACATACCCGAGCGCATTCGACAAGGTACGGGCCGGGTATGTCCGCATGGAGCTCATGCGCGGCTCAAAGCCCCGGTAGTCGACGAGGGCATCCTGAATACGGGCAAAATCTTCTTTGGAGAGCTGACGAACAAACAGCGACGGCTTTACGGGCGAGTACTCCTTGGCCAGGTTCATGATGCTGTCGAACTCGGCACGCGTCATTTCCATCATCCGGCAAAAGGCCGTCGTGTCGGGAATGCGTACTTGCTTAGGCGTCACGTACAGGTCGTATACAGGCGTGTTGTACACAATGAGTTTCCCGTTTCGATCGTAAACCTGACCCCGGTACGGAATTTCAATGACCCGTTTGATGGAGTTGTTCGACGATTCGAGCGAGTAACTGTCGTCTAAAATCTGGAGATAAAACAAGCGGGACAGATATATCAGCCCGACGAGGCAGAAAGCGCCGATGATGATATACTTACGATTCTCTAACATGAGACAAAATTCCGGAAATCCAAACTACGCAATTCAAACCCACTACAAAGTTAGAGCATAAGATATGGATAAGGAAGAGTACGGAATGAATAATACGCAGTTTCCCACTTTCCTCCTCTCCTCCCTTCTCTTTATCACCACCCCCGTGCCGTGGTTCTGATCCGGCACAGATACCCGTCGGCGGTGATGTAGAGCGTACGCCCATCGGCATCACCCCAACCACAGTTGGCGGTAGCCTGTCCTGTATCAATTCGGCCCAGCAACGTACCGTCGGGGGCAATCACGAGCACCCCACCGGGCCCTGTGCTCCACACGTTGCCGTCGCGGTCGGTTTTGAGGCCGTCGGGCAGGCCGGGCAGGTTTTGTTTCAACAACGCCGAGGCATCGAAAAACACCCGCCCTTTCCCAACTGAGCCATCGGGTTGCATGGGATACGCCATAATAACAGGCCGGTTAGGGTCCGACTGGGCAATGTACAGGGTTTTCTCGTCGGGCGAGAACGTGATCCCGTTGGGGCGGGTCAGGTCGTCGATTAGTAACGACACCCGGCCGGGCTTACCCCCTTCGGCCAAGGTAGCCCGGTACACGCCAAACAGGGGCGTTTCGCGGGTGGGGTCTTTTTCTTTACCGGCCAAACCATAAGGCGGGTCGGTGAAGTAGTAGCTACCATTGCTATGCACCACTACATCGTTGGGGGCGTTGAATCGCTTGCCCTCGTAGTGGTCAGCTACGGTGCGTTTACCGCCCCCGCTCAGCGGCATCACCGACACCCGCCGGTCGCCGTGTTCGCAGAGCACGAGCCGCCCCTGCGCGTCGAGGGTTAGCCCGTTGGAGCCCGGTTCGTCGCTATACACGCCGGTGCCGGTATAACCCGACGGTTTCAGGAACGTCGATAAACCGTCTTTCTCCGACCACTTAAACACGGTATTCTGGGGTACATCGGAAAATAGCAAATAATTGCCCTGTTTCACCCAAATCGGCCCTTCGGCCCAGGTAAACCCACTCGCGAGTACGTCGATCTGCGCGTCTTTGGGCACGAGTTTATCCAGGCGGGGGTCTAACCGAACCACTTTACCAATAGTGGGCAACGGCTGGGCCTGCCCCGTAATCAGAACGCCCAGCAACAGGGCTATACTAAGCGATGTTTTCATGGTAGTAACATTTCATGCACAAGTTTACACAATTCATGCAGGAAACAGACAGGGGTGTAGAAGCGACACTTTTTCGTTACTTATTTTTGCGGCTCGCTTTGCAAACCGTATGGCTCACCGCTACCTCTACGTACTTCTTATTCTGTTTTTTACGGCCCCAACGCTGGCCCAAACCGACGCCCAGATTTTCGCCCCCGACTCGGTTCGGCGGCTTCTGAAAGCTACCCCGACTTCGGCACCGATCCGGGTCGATGGGCGGCTCGACGATGCTGCCTGGCAACGAGCCGCCCGCGCCAACAACTTTGTGATGGTAGAGCCGGTACAAGGCAACCGGGCTACGCATGATACCGAGGTACGGGTGCTGTTCAACGCGCAATACCTGTACGTGGGGGCTTTTTGCCGTGACTCATCGGGCAGACGCGGTATCCGGGCCACCGATTTCCGGCGCGACTTTAACCACCGGGCGCACGACTTTTTTGCTATCGCCATCGACGGGTTCAACGACCGGCGCAACGCTATGATGCTCGCTACCAACCCCTACGGCACGCAACGTGACCTGCTTTCGTTCGACGATTTGCTGTACGATACCGACTGGGATGGGCTGTGGCGCGTGCGAACCATGCGCACCGACTCGGGCTGGACCGCCGAATTTGCCATTCCGTGGCAAACCCTCCGCTACCCCAAATCTGCCGACTCGACCCAGACGTGGGGCATCAACTTTTTTCGGAACCGACGCATGACCAACGAGCAATCGGGCTGGTCGCGGTACCCGCGGGCTTTTTCGGGCCTGCGTATGGACTATGCCGGGCAGGTAGCGGGGCTTACCCCGCCCCCACCCGCCACCAACATTCGGGTACAACCGTATTTGCTCACCTCGTTTGACCGGTACCGCAGCACCGAAGCGGGCTCGGGTCAAAGCCGCACGTTACACGACGAGACCGTGAAGCTGGGGGGCGAAATCAAGTGGGCTATCAACCCCAATACTGTTCTCGACCTGACCGCAAACACCGACTTTGCCCAGGCCGACGCCGACCGGCAGGTAAACAACGTGACCCGGTTTTCGGTATTTTTCCCCGAACGGCGGCAGTTCTTTCTTGAAAACGCCAGCCTGTTCGGCACGGGTGTAGGTCCCGGCGACGACCTCTCGGGCGGGGCTATGCGGATTCAGCCCTTTTTCAGCCGCCGGATTGGTCTCGACGACGCGGGCAACCCCATTCCGATTGATGCCGGAGCCCGGCTCGTGTACCGCTCGCTCAAACGCAACTACGGGGGGCTGCTCATGCGGCAGCGCGGCACCGACCAAAGCCCCACCACGACCTTTGCCGTGGGCCGGTATTCGCAGAATATTGGCAAGCAAAGCCGGTTGGGCGGCCTGATGACCGTGAAGCAACAAAACGAACTGACCCTAAGCCCCGACTCGACCCGCCCCGGAGTGACGAATCTGGTGGGCGCATTCGATGGATTTTTTCGAATCAACGAATCACACTCGCTCAGTACGATGGTGATGCAGTCGGCCTCCACCGACGGGCGCGACCGGGGTATGGCGGCCTACGCGCAGTATTACTACACCACCAATCAGGTCAAATTCTGGTGGACTCAGTCGGTGGTCACCAAACACTTTAATCCGGGCGTGGGGTTTGTTTCGCGCAGCGATGTAATTGCCACTACACCGGGGGTATTCTGGTATTACCGGGGCAAGTACCTGCCCGCCCGGCGGCTCATTCGGGCGTTTGAGCCGGGTATCTGGGCCGAGTTTTACCATCAGGCCTCAACCGGGCGGCTCACCGAACGTCAGTTTGTGATCAATCCGGTCTGGTTTAATTTCCAGCGTGGAGGCTTTTTTGGGGTGGTGATTACCCCTACCCACCAAAACCTGACGGAAGAATTTGTCCCTCTTGGCGTGCGGATTGGGCCGGGCGTGTACAATTACACCCGCTACCAGATGTACCTCGGCAGCGATGCCTCGCGCAAACTGTCGGTATCGACCAACTACGAGCTGGGCCGCTATTACAACGGTCGGCTGGGTACGTTCGATCTGGCCGTGCGGTACGCTCCGCTTCCCAACCTGTCGCTGGCGGGCCGCTGGGTGGGCAACCGGTTCCATGAAGTCGGCGAAAGCCTGTCCAACACGGTGGTCGACCTATACTCGATAGAAGGGCGGCTGGCTTTGAATCCGCGGCTGCAACTGATTGGGTTTTATCAGCAAAACATCACCAACCGGCAGCGCCTGGGGGCCCGCGACACGTACAACATCCGGTTATCGTGGGAGTACCGGCCGTTGTCGTTTCTGTACGTGGTATTCAACCGGCGGGTGCAGGACGGCATCACGCGCCAGAACGAACAGCACGTAATTGCCAAACTGAGCTATCTAAAGCAGTTTTGAACCACAAACACAAAAGGGCCACTGCTCCATGCAGTGGCCCTTGTCATGATTGGTGAGATTGGGCACGCAAACCGCCGTAGCGGTTATTTTCAATAGCCCGGATACCCCGGCCGACGATACGGGCCGTTGCCCCGGTTGCCGTACTGATCCCGGTAGGGTTGCACCCGGTTGAGCACAATAGCCCGCTGACGGGGCGTCATCACACTCAGCATATCGCCGAATTTCTGCCGCTGCATCTGCCGGAAACGAGGGTCGCGCGGGCTAACCCGAAAGCGGTCGTAATAGGCGTCGATGCGTTCCATTTCGCGCCGTTGGGCCCGGCTCAGGTCCAGTTCATCGCGCCAATGTCCGCGCCAGAACTCGTGATCGAAGCGGTATTCATCGGGGCCGTATCCATCCCAGTTCCGCCGACGCCAATCGTCGCCGTAGTAGCCCCGGTCATAACCATAATCGCGGTCACGATCCCGGTAATCGGGTCGGCCATACGGGGGTTGTCCGTACGAATTGGGGTTGCGGTGATACGACTGCGCGGGGGCGTCAGTGGGGGTTTGGGCCGAAACGGTCGTGAGCGTAATCAGACCGAAAGCAAGTACCGAAAATAAGCGTGTGTAGTTCATGGCGGATTTGTTGTTTACTGGTCAAATCTGCCGGTTGGATAAGGCTTGCCCCGAAAGGTTTAACGGGGGGCAAAAAAGATATGCCCTCCCGATACTTCTTCTTACTCAACCCCTACTTCCGCTTTACTCGTCCCGACTTTGCCACTCAACGTAGTGCCTTCGGCTACGAGCCGGAGCTTCGTTTTAGCATCGGAGGCATAGAAAGTCACGCGCACTTTCCCATCGGGGCCGGTCTTTACCATTGGGGCCCAGTGCAGCGTCGCCCGGAAATCAGGACGTGCCGGGCCATCAACGGCCGATCGCGGCCCGGCCGCTTTATCATACCGGGGGGCGTAAAACTCCCGCACGGGGGTGTAGCCCATCAGGCGGGTAGCAAGCGTGCCGGGGGTTGGTGTTTGGCTGTAGTCATAATCGGGTGAGCCCCGCCGGGTCAGTACGTTGATAACCCCACCGGCCCCGTTGGAGCCCGCCATAATGGTGGCCCCTCCGCCCGTCAACACATCGACCGCTTCGATGTCTGAAACCGGAATATTAATCACCGCATCTTTGCTGATTGGCATACCGTCTAAGAAAAATGCGGGTTCAATGGGGCCGCCCATGTTTACCGCCCCCCGAATCTGCACGCGGGCATCGAACCCCGAACCCGTCACCTGCACGCCGGGCACCCGGCTCCGCACCACGTCCAGAAACGTCAGAGCCCCGCTCCGGTTCATATCGTCGAATTTCACCGTGCGGTCGGGGGTTGAGTACAGCATCCGGCGCGAATCAGGTTTCTCGCGTTTGGCCTTTACAGTTACGGCTTCGAGCAGCACCTCCTTGTTGCGCCGAATCTGCCGCTCAATCTCCAGATACTCATTGGTTCGTTTCAGAAACTCCTCAATGGCTTCAGGGCCGAGCAAAAACGGGTTGTAGGGCACCCTGGTGACCCGTACCGTAGGTTTAAGCACCTGATCGAGCGTAATCAGATACCCCCGGTTATTGCCTCGTTCGCCCAGAGCCTGAATAAACACACCGGTAGAGTCGTACAGATCAAGGTCGCCCGTTACGAAACGCCCCTTCTCGTCGGCCTGCCCCATCAGCACCTCGCGGGTACTGTCTTTTTTGGCGAGCATAAACATCAGGTTTGCCTTTTCGGCGGGTTTGCTGTTGGCACGGCTGATCTGCCCCGTCAGCGTAATCCCTTCTTCGAGCGGATAGCGAATGGGAGGAATCGTGCCCGCCAGCACATCGGTCCAGGTAAACCGACGCCAGCCCTGCGTCATCATGAGTTGATCGGCCTGCATAGCCCGGTCGGAGTTGGCGTCGTCGGTGTACAGGCCCGGCTCTTCCACCGTTCCCACCAGATCGGAGGTGAGCAGCAGGTGCGACACAATAGAGGCCGGGTGGCTGGCCATTGTGGGAGCCATGTTGAGGTCGGTAGCGGCCAGCGAGAGGGTGGCCTGGGCGGGCTTGCCCTCGGGGTCGGTCACGGTTACGTCGACTTCAATGGCCTCGCGGGGACGCACGGTGGCTTTGGCGGGGGTGAGTGCCACCCGCAGCCGGTCGCGCCGGTCAATGAAAATAAGCCGCTCGCTTACAGGCGTATTTTTCTCATCGAACAAGGTAAGTTGCGTAATCCCGTCGGGCAGTTTATCGCGCGGAATCTGAATCAGGAGCGACTTTCGGCTCAACGGCCCCTCAGCGGCATGAACCACCACGCCCCGGGTCTGGGCCACGAGCGTAATGCGCCCGGCAGCCGCATCGGCGGGGGCCGGTTTGTTGTGCTGCACAAACACCTTCACTACGTTGGGGTTGCTGAGGTTATCAACAGTCATCACAAACCCAACGGGTTGTACCGCGGGCAGCGGGTACGGGTAGTAGGTTTTGGCCGGATCGCCGGTGAGCCGTACAAAGGCCGTGTAGGTCTGATTAGGCTCGGGCTGCAGCGCGAAATTGCCCATGCCCCGGTGCAGGCTCGAAAACCCCATTACGGTATCCTTAGCGGTATTGAGCACGAAGCCCTCCACATCGAGCCCTTTGCCCGTTGTGCTGACCGCCTTGAAAGCCACCCGCCCCGACAGACCCAATACCAGATTGCCGCCTTCGGGCAAAAACTGCACATCAGGCTTAAGATTGGGGGGAGTCGCGTTGGCCGTCGGCTTGTTATCTGACCGGATCAGGGTCAGCGTTTTGGAGAAATAATACGCTTCCGGAAAATTGCGCATCCAGCTCGTGTAGGCGTGCAGGAGGTACGTTCCGGTCGGGAGCGAATCGGGCAGGGCCAGTTGGCCGGGAGCCTGCCCCTGCGTTGCCTTCAGCTTGATCTGTTGCACTACTTCGCTTTTCCGGGCATCAATCAGGTCGACGTACAGCACCCGGCTCACCGAGTCGACATTGTGCAGAATCCCGTCGAACAAATACCCCTTGAGCCAGATAGTCTCGCCGGGCACATACACGTCGCGGTCGGTTTGCAGATACACTTTTTCGCGCGGGTACTGCCCGTTGTACGCCTTCAGCTTTTCGATTAGGGTGTTCACAAAGGCTTCGTCGACCAGACGAAATGCCGTTACACTGACACAAATACAAAGAAAAATGACCCGAACAGGTAAAGTCCTAAACATGTGGATATAGAGTAGGTTTTAGGGGGAATGGGTTTGTATAAAAATTATCGCCTATAATTTAGCCAAAAAACAGTAACCCGATATGACTTCCTCTTCATCTAAAACAGCGTTAGTCATTGGGGCTACGGGGCTGATCGGTACTCACCTCACGCAACAACTCTGCCAGTCGGGCCATTACGAGCGCGTTAAAATCCTGGTTCGTAAGCCGTTCAGTTTCCAACACCCCCGTCTTCAGGAAATCCAATTTGATTTCGACCATCCGAACGGCTTGCTCACCCAGGCCGACGATATTTTTTGTTGCCTTGGCACCACCATGAAACAGGCAGGCTCGAAAGAGGCTTTCCGGCGGGTCGATTATGACTACCCCATGCGCATTGCCCGGCTCGGACGCGAACAGGGTGCCCGGCAGTTTTCTATCGTAACGGCAATGGGGTCCGATGTAAGCTCCCTGTTTTTTTACAACCGGGTCAAGGGTGAGGTTGAGCGCGACCTTGCCAAGCTAAACTACCCCACCCTACTCATTTACCGACCCTCACTCCTGCTCGGCGACCGTGCAGAAGCCCGGCTGGGTGAAAAAATTGGCGAGGGAATCATGAAGGTTCTCAACCCCCTGATTCCCTCGAAATATAAAGCCATTCCTGGCGAAAAAGTAGCCCGAGCCATGTGCACCACCGCCCAGCAGGGCCTCACGGGGCTGCACGTGTTCGACTCGGCGGCTATGCAGGCTTATTGAACCGGGCGAGCGGCTTTCCGCAGGGTATTTTCGAGCACCACCACGCCCGTCTGCGATTTGGCCCAGCTATCGGCCCAGTACACGGGCGTGGGCGACACCGACTTGTAGAACGACCCCAGCGCAATGTCGTCGTCGCCATCGCCGTCCATATCCCCGGCGTCCATTACGAGCCAACGGCCCGTATCGGCCCCGGTCCAGGTACGGGGTTTAAACGTCAGATTACCCGTATTTTCGAGGTACACAAACACCTGAGCGGGTTTCTTACCGGCATCGTCCATCACCGGAAAAAACGAAATAGCCGCCAAATCCACGTCGCCATCGCGGTCGAAATCGCGGGCTACCACCTGCTGAGCACCGGGCATCGGGTAAAACCAGGCCTCTTTTTTGAAACCAAATTTACCGTCGTTCAGATACACCCGGATACCGTGAAAGGGCTTGTCTATTTTCGAATAGTCGGCGTTATCGCCATTGGTACATACCAGATCGAGGTGCCCATCGCGGTTCATATCCACCAGTTCAAAGTACGACGACCCGTACACGGGTGGCAAACGCAACACGGTCTCTTTGCGGAACCGGCCGTTGCGGTCGTTGTAGAATACGGCAATCTGTTCGTCGCCCTGCGCGAGTAAGGCAACCACATCGGGCCAGCCATCTTTATCAACGTCGTGGACGAGTGTCCGGCGGGCACCGGGTACGGCATCGAGCACCACTTCACGGTATGTATTACCCTCATTGATATAGGCGCTTAACCGCCCCACGTTATGCCCAAACTCCGACACAATCCAGTCAGGCTTGCCGTTACGGTCGAGGTCGGCGGTGGTCAGCTGCACGGGTCGGCGGAGCGTATCCACCACGGCTTTACCCCCCATCCAGAGTTTACCCGCAGCCCGGTCGTTCGGGTCCATAATGCCCATGAGCAGATACGCATAGTCGGTCCGGCCGGGTACGCGCACCGCATCTGAAGGCGGGCTGGGCAGGTGCATGGAGTCGGTGCGGGCAAGGTTGCCACTCAGCGTAATGAGATCACCCCGGCGGTTACCCACCCGCAGCGAGCGGCTCGCCGAGTCGATACGGACAAACGTGGTAAAAGGCGGCAGGGGCTGCTTAGGCACTTTAGGCGTAAACAGGCTCAGCTCGGCCGGTGCCGCCGGGGCAGGCAGCGTCAGTTTGGCCGGGGCTTTGGTCAGGTAAAAGTTGACAATTTTAAGCCAGTTTTCGCGCGAGATGGTCGGCTGGGCGGGGTAATATCCCAACCGGATGCCCTCGTTCAGCTCCTCGACCTGCGCGCCGTAGCGGCCTACCGATGCCGTATCGGAGAGATAGCCCATTCGGAGAGCCATGCGGGGCAGTACGCCGTTTTGCCACGTATCTTTGTCCAGAACGCTCGGGTCGGTGTACAAATGGCAACTGCCGCAGTAGGCTACAGCCAGCTCTTCGCCGGTGGGTTGGGTACGGGTGCACCCGGCGGGCGCCCACACGAGCATGGCCGCCCCAACGAGCCAGAAACCAATTAGTTGGATCTTGAAACTTACCTTCATGTAAAAATTTGACAGTTTTTGGAGGTTTCGTCTGTCATCTTTAGTGGGCCAAAAACGGCAAACTACGCCCCAATTGGGTGGGTCTGTTAGGCGAAACTTTTTTGCACCACAAACCAAAAACGAAAAACCCTAAACCCCAAACTCTACCCCCTTCATGCCACTCATCAGCAAGAAAAAACCGGTGTATCGCGTCTGCGATGCCCTACGTGATTACCTCGTTCAATATAGCCGCGAACTGGCCCTCCCGATTCAGTATTCTGACCTGCTGCGCTACGACAACTCGATCTCGCTCTACGACCGCAGCGGTCACGATACCCTCTGGGAAACAGTTTTTTACCCAGCCTCCGACGTCGATGAGATTCTGCTGGCTCTTAAAACCATTTACGCCGAGCTGAAAGCCGACGGCGATATGTCGGTGACGGGCCACCTCACCATCGACCGGGTCGACCTCTGCACCTACGGCAATACTAAACCGTTTCGGATTCGGGTGCGTAATCAGGTAAACGACAACTTCGACTATTTCTACATCAAACGGGCCGATGCCTCGCGGGTGTACGGGCTAGAGCTGGAGCACATTCTATCGCCCAACCGTATCAGCTACCTCACCAGTAGCCAAACCCTAATTGAAGAACACATTGCCGGGATTCCGGGCGACGGCTTCTTCAACCGCGACCTGTACGACCCCGCCACCAACCCTATCCGACTCTGCAAGGAATTTGTGAAGTTCAACGAACGATGCTTTGTGCGGCTGCTGGGCGATATGCATTCGAGCAATTTTGTGGTCGACGTAACCCCCGACTTCGACGAGGTCTATTACCGGATTCGGGCCATCGACTTCGATCAGCAGTCGTACGAAGGGCGTAAATCGGTTTACCTACCGCAGTATTACATTCAGAACCGCCCCATTATTGAGCTGGGGATGAAGTACATGACCCCTGAGAGTGTGCGGCAGTACCAGATTGAGGAGCGGGCGCTGATTGCGGGGCGGCTGCGCGTGGAGAAAACCCGTTTCAACGACCTGATGACCGCCATGCGCCCCGATATGATTTCGACACCCGAAAACGTAAGTCAACTGCGGGAATCACTGGCGCGGCACCACCGCTCACGCGAGTTTTTGCGGGCGCAAACCATGGGTGATCTGGTCTGGACAAGCCTCGAAGTGGGAGGACTGCATTGAGGATTATTGGCTCTCATCAACAACGAAGCCAGCGCCAGGTCGTTTATTGATGGAACAACCCCACTCTGGGCCAGTTTCCCCCAAGTGGTTCAGAGTTATTCTGTACGGCATTACGAACCAACTCTATACCCAAATCAATAAGCTATTTGCTGCAACTATGCCTATCTATCGCGTTTTATTGTTTTGGGGCCTGTTTATGGCCTTTCTGACTACCGCCGACGCCCAGAACCGGCGCCGAAATAACCCGCAGCCAGGTGCCAACAACGGCCCGATTCCGGTGGTTACGGCTCCGCAAACGCGCATCATCGAGAGCATCAACTTCAACAGCACACTGCTCAATCAGGCCGTGCGCTACTCGGTGTATCTGCCACCCGATTATTACACCTCCAACCGGCGCTACCCGGTCGTGTACCTGCTACACGGGTATGGCGACGACGAAACGGGCTGGATTCAGTTTGGCGGTGTCGATCAGGTAGTCGACGCCGGGATTCGGTCGGGCGAGTTGCCGCCCATGATTATTGTCATGCCCAATGGCGGCAGTAGCTGGTACATCAACGATTACCAGAACAAGGTGCGCTACGAGGACATGTTTGTGCAGGAATTTATTGCCCATATTGACTCCACGTTCCGAACCCGCCCCAAACGCGATTTTCGGGGAATTGCGGGCCTCTCAATGGGTGGTCTGGGGGCACTGGTACTGGCCATGCACCACCCCGACCTGTTTGGTGCGAGCGCAGCCCTGAGCGCATCTGCCCGCACCGATGAGATGTTTACCGCCATCCCTGACGAACGCTATTCAACCGTGTTTGCCCCCGTATTTAGCGGACCCGCCACGGGGCAAGACCGCCTGACAACCACCTGGAAACGCAACAGCCCCATTACGCTGGCCCGGTCGGCACCGGAGGGCGACCTGAAACGGGTTCGGTGGTTTATTGATTGTGGCGACGACGACGCCCTGTCGGCCGGTAACGCCACGCTCCACATCGAGCTGACCAACCGGCAGATTCCGCACGAATACCGGGTTCGCAACGGGGGGCATACCTGGGAATACTGGCGGACGAGTTTGCCCGACGCGCTGAAATTTATTGCCGCCGGATTTGTGAATTAAGGCCCGATGGCACCGAAACAGCGAACAATTCTCCAAATTGCAGCGGGTTTTGGGCCGGGCAGTGGCTTCTGTCCCTTGCCAAACCCCACCCGGCTGGCCCACCAGCCGCTTTGAACAACCAGCTTCTACAGCAATGACTCTTGCGATCGACACGGGTAATACCGACGCCGTTTTCGGACTGTTTGAACACGATACGCTCCGGCATATCTGGCGGACGCCCGCGCAACCCGAAGCCTCGTCGGCGCATTTCGAAGCCAAGTTGCGCCTTTGGCTGCTGGAAGCGGACATTCCTCTGAGTGCGGTACGCCAAACGGTGCTATGCAGCGTGGTGCCGATGCTTACGCCCACCCTGCGCGATATGCTCACCGAGCTGTTTGGCATGGAACCCGTAGTGGTAGGCCCCACCATTTACCCGGCCCTGCCCCTCCAGATTCTGCGGCCGCACGAAATCGGGGCCGATCTGGTGGCCAACGCCCTGGCGGCCTATACCCGCTACGGCCGCAACTGCGTGGTAGTCGATTTTGGTACGGCCCTGACGTTTACCACCGTATCTGGCACGGGTCAGATGCTGGGCGTAGCTATTGCGCCGGGCCTCAAAACGGCCATCCGGGCCTTGTTTGCCAATACGGCTCAGTTGCCCGAAGTCCCGCTCGAACTACCGATGTCGGCCCTCGGCCAAAACACCACGCACGCTATTCAGGCCGGGGTGGTGCTGGGGTACGAAGGGCTCGTACGCTCAATGATTAACCGCATCCGAACCGAACTCAATGGAGACTGCCTGGCCATCGGGACGGGTGGGCTCGTGCGCGCCATCTCGACTTTACAAGCCGACTTCGACGATCTGGTACCGGGGCTCACGCTCACGGGCGTCAAGCTCGTGGGCGACACCGTGCGGGCCTACACCGGCACGCTCGTGCCAAGCAGCCGCTAACCGACCTGCGCCCCGGCCAGTTCGAGTATACCCAATACGCGCAGAAACTGAAGCGGAAACGCAGACGGAGCCAGCTTCCGCAAACAAGACGGCCAGTAGTCCCTCCACAATTAAAAAGTGAGGTTTGGAGGTGACAGTACGCTTCAACGACTACGAGAGTCTTCAACCACTGCCAGGGTCTTCAACCACTGCCAGGGTCTTCAACCACTGGCAGGGTTTGGGTTGCTCACTCCCTGCCAGTGGTCGAAGACCCTGGCAGTGGTTGGCCTATATACCGAAGAATCGGGAACCTCCGTCCTGAATTACAAGAGTACTATCTACCGATCACAAAAAACCATACGCTATAAACCCGGACCGCCAGCCGATTCGATGTCAGTCAGAATTTGGGTGAGCTGATTGAGGGGTTGCCGGAATCGGTACTTGTTTTCGTGCAGAATAGCCGCCGAAAAAGAGGTCAGCACAAGCCCGAACAAAATCAGGCCCGGCCATGGGTTCTGGCGCAGGTCGGGGAGCCAGCCAAACCGAACCGCCAACAAAACCAGCAGCCCCCCCGTGAGCGGCACGGCGACCGCTTCGAACCACTGCTTGAACCGGAAAAACGAATAGATAATCCGGTACTGACGACGGACATAGGCAGCCAACGGTTGCCCCGACGGGTCGGGCGGGTACGAACGAGATACCGTGTACTGCTTGAATTTGGTAAAAAACAGGTAACTGAACGGCAGGTAGAGCAACACACCCGCCAAACACAGGCGGGGCAGCACCGGATCGTGCCAGAACCGGACCGTCAGGTGAATAAGCGTGATGTAGATCATCAGCTGCCACACGCCCGACGCCCAAATGTACTTCCCCACCGACCGTTGCTCGGTCCGAATCCGGCCCTGAATCAGGCGTTGCACCTCGGCCTTGTCGGCGGGGGGAACGGAGGGCGCGCCCGTTTGCCGCCATGCGTTGCGAAAGTTTTCGAGAGAGTCGGTCATCGATAGAGGTGAGCCCCTGGCTCGTTTAGTTGTTTTTCCAATCGTTTGCGCACCCGAACCAGCCGCACGCTGACATTCGTGACCGTCAGACCGGTGATGTCGGCAATCTGTTCGTACGACTGCTCTTCCAGATACAGCAGCGTAATGGCCTTATCGACGGGCGACAACCCATCAATGGCCCGATACAACAGTCCCACCAACTCGTCATCGGCCGTGCTGTCGGGAGGGGCCGCGAGCCCCAGGGCCTGTTCTGTCAGCGGTTCGGGCCGGAGCGTGCGTCCCCGTTTGCGGACGTAGGTGACAGCCGTGTTGAGGGCAATCCGGTACATCCAGGTCGACAGGCTGGCCTCTGCCCGGAACCCCGGATAGGCTTTCCAAAGCTGGTACGTGATTTCGCCCAACAAGTCCTGACGGTCGTCGGGGTCGGGGCAATGCACCCGGCAAAGCCGATACAAAAACGGCCGACTGCGGTTATAATGCCCTAAAAATTCGGTTTCCTGCGCGGCCGTCATGGGTTCTGGCTTGGTTCGGTTTACTTCATTAGTCGCCCGCGAAGCGAGAAAACTACACGCTCGGCTTATTCTTTTTTCGGTATCGGTCAGGGGGCTTCAAAATGGCACAATTGCCCCGCCATAATGCCCTGTTCACCCCCCATCCGGGCAGACCAAAGACCGTACTTTTAGGCAATAAAACAGACCAAACAACACGTACTTATGAAAAAGACAACCATTGCGTACTGGGTATTTACGGGCCTTTTCTGCTTCGTCATGGCAGGCTCAGCCATTCCAAACATCATGGCCGATACCGTTTCGCTCAACGGATTTGCCGAACTGGGCTACCCGGCGTATCTGGTGCCGTTTCTGGGCTGGGCCAAGCTACTCGGGGTTATTGCCCTGCTGATTCCGGGCTACCCGCGTTTGAAAGAGTGGGCTTACGCCGGGCTTATGTTCGACATTCTGGGCGCGATTTACTCCATTGCGGCCGTGGGTAAGCCCCTCAGTCTCTGGCTGCCCATGTTTGTGCTGCCGCTCGTCGGGATGCTGTCGTATGTGTATCATCACAAACGGCTCAACGTACAGGCTACCAAACAAACCCGCGCAGCAAGCCCGGTGCTGGGTTAACGTAGCCCGACCCGTACAGAAAAGCGGCCCATCCTGCGCAGGATGGGCCGCTTTTCTGTGTAAGCAGCAAACGTTGTCGGCCGCATCCGTTGGGTGCGACCGACAAGCTTCCGTTAATCAATCTTGAGCAGACGAATCGTATGCGACCGGGTTTCGGTAGCGGCCCGCAAGAGGAGCGTACCACCCGGCTGTCGACTCACATCGAACCGGAATCGTTCTTCGGATTGCCCCCGTTCGCGTCGCTGCTGACCAATAATCTGGCCTTTCGAGTCGGTGAGCAGCACCTGAACCGGTTCGCCCGCAATGCCCGTTACCGCTACCTCGACGATCCCGTTGCTGACAGGGTTGCCACCCACTGCCGTGATACCAATCGGGTTGAGGTCGACCGTTGCCAAACGACCCGAGGCCGACGAAGCACTGATGGTAATGGTAACGGTTCCACTCGCCGACTGCCCCACGGTACTTGTGCCCCCTGTAGCCGTACCCGACGTAGCCGTACCACTCGTGCCGGTGCCGCTCGTACCACTGCTACTACTACCGGTAGACGCGACAATGACCACCGTGTTGCTACCAGCCGCCGTGGGTGTACCCGATATGGTACCCGTAGCGGCATTGATACTCAGCCCTGCCGGGAGTCCGGTAGCCGCGTATGTTAGGGTCTGACTGCCGCCCGCCGTGAACGTGCCCGTGGGCAACGTATAGCTGAACGCACGTCCAACAACACCCGTAGCCGACACCAACGACCCGCTAAATACAGGAGCTGTACCGCTTGTGCCGGTCCCGCTGGTACCCGTGGTGCTGGTGCCACTCGTTACCGAACTACTGATGGTAATACCCAACGTACCGCTTGCCGACTGCCCGACGGTAGCCGTGCCACTCGTGCCGGTGCCGCTGGTACCACTTGTACTACTACCCGGTGTCGCCCTGATAACCACGGTATTACTACCAGCCGCTGTGGGTGTACCGGATATGGCTCCCGTGGCCCCGTTTATGGTTAGCCCCGCCGGAAGACCCGTTGCCGCGTAACTCACCGACTGACCACCCGTAAACGTTCCCGTGGGTAGTGTGTAGCTGAAGGCCTGCCCAACCGTACCCGTGACGGAGGTCAGCGGCCCGTTGAAGACAATCCCCGTACCACTCGTACCGGTTCCGCTCGTACCCGTGGTGCTGGTGCCACTCGTGACTGAACTGTTGATCACAATACCGAGTGTACCACTTGCCGACCCACCCACGGTAGCCGTACCACTTGTGCCGGTGCCACTGGTACCACTCGTACTGCTGGCCGAGCTGGTAGCCGTAATCACAACCGTATTGCTACCGGCCGTTGTGGGCGTACCCGTAATGGCCCCGGTACCCGGACTGATGGTCAGGCCCGCAGGCAGACCTGTAGCCGCGTAGGTAAGCGACTGTCCCGTGGTGGCCGTAAACGAGCCCGTCGGGATCGTGTAGCTGAACGATTGGCCCACCGTACCGGTGGCTGAACCCAGCGTACCGACAAAAGCGGTTCCGCTCGTACCGGTGGTACTGGTGCCCGGATTCACGGTTATACCCAGCAGCGCACTCGCCGATTGCCCACTCGGGTTCGTCGCGAAAATGACCACCGCACTATTACCCGCCTGGGTTGGCGTCCCGGATATGGCTCCGGTAGCCGCATTGACACTCAACCCCAACGGAACCCCCGATGCGTTGTAGGTCAGCGATTGACCCGTAGGCGAGGTAAAGGCTCCTGTAGGTAAAGTATAGGTAAACGCCTGCCCGACCGTTGCAGTAGCCGAGGCCAACGTACCACTGAACACCGGTGCGGTGCCCGTACCGCTCGTAACCGAGCTGTTGATCAGAATACCCAGTGTACCGCTAAACGATTGACCCGTGGTAGCCGTGCCGCTTGTACCCGTCCCGCTGGTGCCGGTGGTACTGGTCCCCGAACTGACCGTGGTACTCGTACCGGAGGTAATGGCCGTGATGATTACGGTATTACTACCCGCCGTAGTGGGTGTACCTGTAATGGCCCCTGTTCCGGTATTGATAGTCAGTCCGGGTGGTAGCCCACTGGCCGAATACGTCAGCGACTGCCCCGCCGTGGCCGAGAATGATCCGCTCGGGATGGTGTAACTAAAGGATTGCCCCACCGTACCCGTTGCCGAACCCAACGTGCCGACAAATGCCGTACCCGTGGTTCCTGTGCCGCTTGTACCCGTACCGCTTGTCACAGATGCATTGATCAGAATCCCCAGCGTACCGCTAAATGATTGGCCTACCGTAGCGGTACCGCTCGTACCCGTCCCGCTGGTGCCGGTGGTACTGGTCCCCGAACTGACTGTGGTGCTGGTGGCCGAACTGGTGGCTGTGATAATCACCGTATTGCTACCCGCTGTCGTGGGTGTACCGGTAATGGCTCCTGTGTTTCGGTTAATGGCCAATCCGGGGGGTAGCCCACTGGCCGCATACGTGAGTGACTGCCCCGCTGTAGCCGAGAACGACCCATTCGGGATCGTGTAGCTAAACGACTGCCCAACTGTACCCGTTGCCGAGCCTAACGTACCCGCGAAGGCTGTTCCGCCCGAAGTACCAGTGCCACTGGTGCCCGTTGTGCTCGTGCCACTTGTTACCGAGCTACTAATCACAATTCCCAGGCTCGCCGTAGCCGATTGGCCCACCGTAGCCGTGCCCGAAGTACCGGTGCCACTGGTACCCGTCGTGCTCGTGCCCGAACTAACTGTGGTGCTGGTGGCCGAGCTGGTAGCCGTAATCACAACCGTATTGCTACCCGCTGTCGTGGGCGTACCGGTGATAGCCCCCGTATTTCGGTTGATGGTTAGGCCGCCCGGTAAGCCACTGGCCGCATACGTCAGCGACTGACCCGCCGTGGCCGAAAACGACCCGTTCGGAATGGTGTAGCTGAACGACTGCCCAACTGTACCCGTAGTAGAGCCTAATGTACCACTAAAGGCCGGAGGGGGCGTAACCGGACCTCCACCCGCACAGAACGAGGCAATATCGAAAACGTACGTAGCAATAGCCCCACCCTGTGTAGCCGTGATGATAATCGGCTTTGGGTCGGCCCGGAGCCCCGGTTCTACCGTGCCGGTTGCCGAGCCAGGATCATTGCGTGTAATACCCGGTGCAGTATAGGTAATAGGCCCGCCATTGCTTCCCGTGGTATTAAACGTAATGGCCCCCGTAGAACAATTGTACGTAGGCTGAGCCAGGGCAAACGTGCTACCCGCCGGATTAACGCCCAGCACAAATTGCGCCCTCGCCGACTGCCCGCGTGGGTCGGTGGCAATGATGGTGATAAGGCTGAAACCGGGCGACGTAGCTGTGCCGTAAACCGTGCCGGTGGTCGGTTCTACAACCACACCCTCGGGCATGCCGGTCCCCGAGTAGGTCAGGGTTTCGCCTTCGGGGTCGACAAAAGCCCCGGTCGGGATGTAGTAGTAAAGCGTGCGCCCCACGGTACCCGAGCCTACGGGTAGGCTGCCATTGAACACGGGCGGACGGTTAGACGGCGTAGCGCAGAACGACGCCAGATCAAAGGCGTAGCTGGTCGACATGCCGCTCTGCGTAGCTGTGATGACAATCGGTTTAGGGTCGGCCCGGAGCCCTGCTTCTACGGTGCCGTTGTTGCTGCCTGCGTCACTCCGGCTGATGCCGGCTGCCGAGTACGTGATGGGTGTACCATTACCCCCTGTTGTGTTGAAGGTAATTGCCCCTGTGGCGCAATTGTACGTGGGTTGTGTTAGGGTAAGCCCCGTTTGAGCGGCAACTGTGTGTCCTAACTGGGCCAACACATACAACGCCCATGCACACAGCCACAGCCGCGCGGTTGGTAATCGGAATAACCTGAGCATACTAGTTGAGTAAAAAAGTTGGAATACCGTTTGTGGATTAAGTGAGAAACCAATCGGCAAGCCGAGAACACAGCCCGTAGCTGCGTTACGTAGAGACAGACGATCGACCCCGTGAACGAGCGCATCGTTCGGGGTCCCAACCCAAATCGCTGTAAATGAAGCATACACCCCCTCGCCGGGAGTGACCGAAGTGCGGCACCCTTGAGATTACTATTTATCCCAGCAATCAAATAGCCTTTTCGAAGGCAAGGTCATTACGGATAAGAATATTTCAAGTATGAATGTTATCGAAAGGGTATTAAAGTGTTTGTGTGGACCCCAAACCCTATGAAAAAAGCCGCCACCGACGGGTGCGTCGGTGGCGGCTAAGGTCTTGTTTATATGTCTTTTAACGGTCTACTCCTCAAAAATCTCTTCCAGCTTCACTTCGACTCCTGAGGTGGCATCAATAACGGTGTCGTTACCCGAAAAAAAGCGGTATTTACCAAACTCCGAGTACACCGAAATCGCCTGGAAGCTGGGCATCACTAGCCAGCAACTTTTTACGCCTGCCTTGAAGTACCGCTCAAACTTAGCCAAAATCTCCGTGTCCGATTGGGAGGGAGACACAATCTCAACAACCGTCAGGGGCATTTCGGTCATCGACGTCACATCGTGCAGAAAATCAATGCGTAGCTTCGGATAAATGGCAATATCGGGCACTGTATCCGGGCGCTCGGGCATGGTTAGATTAAGTTCCGATAAAACTGTGTGCGTTTTTCGGTAACGATAATCTAAACTAACCAGCAGATTTTTCTGCACATAAGCATGATTGAGTGTAGGCACGGGCTTTCCTCGTTCGAGTTCGTATTCCGATAGCTGTTCGAGTGTAGCTTCCATAAGCGCAGAGATTTTCTCAAATATAACAAACTACTGTTCCAGTTCAAACCCGCCTTTTTTCTTGGTGGCCTGCCGGAATCGGCACTTACATCCGACTGGGGTTGAGCCATTTTAGCGATTTGATATTATCGAAATCACGCTCATTATCAGTCACTACAACAAATCCATAAGCAAGGGCAGTAGCAGCAATAATAGCATCCGGTGTTTTCAGTCGATGCTTTCGCCGAAGCCGTATCGTCTCTACCACAATCCGTTCAGACAAGTTATAAACTATCGAATCCTCTACAAAGACAGCTACTTTTTCCTCAAGATTAGCGTCAGCAGGGTTCCAGGTTAGCAACTCAATTTTGGTAATAACCGAGATATTACTTTCCGTTTCAAACACTGAATCCATGAAAGCTAACCCATCTTCGGGAAACCGCCCTTCAAGGTATTTACTAACCGCCGAACTATCGATCAGGTAGCGCCTTACCATTCGTTGCGAATTGCTTTCAGATGCGCTTCCAGACTATCGGCGGCTACACCGTTGATGCTGCCCCGTAACGACCGAATACGGTTGGGCCTTGCAGCCGGACGCTCAGGCTCATCGGCTGGTAAGATAATAAGCTGAACTCGACGCGCTTCAAAACCATCTGGGAGGGTATAATGCAGCGTAGGGCCATCTAATTCTATGATTTCGCTAATTGCTTGCATACGTTTCCCCCATTTTGTGCTTAATACTGCAAGATAAACAAAATCGGCGGGTACAACATTCCTGTCGTAACGCCTTTACTGCTCCAACTCAAACCCACCTTTTTTCTTGGTGGCCTGCCGGAATCGGTAGCTGATTGTCAGGTTAATTTGCCGGAGCCGCCCCTGTCCAATGCTCGACGTGTAAAAGTTGGCCCCCTCCGTGATTGACCGGTACTTGCGCGAGTTGAACACGTCGATTACGTTAAGTGTCATGGTGCCGTTTTTGTTGAAAATCTCACGGCTAACGGCCAAATCGAGCGCGGCTAAGGCTTTCTGGCGCCCCTGCGGTAGTTGCTGTGGGGCATCGTAATTGCCCCGCAGTTGCAGGTCGGTACCTTTCACCACCGTAAACCGCGAGCTAAGCCGGGTAAACCAGGCGTAGGTATCGCTCTGGAAATCGGAATCGAGGTTGGCCCCGTCGGTCATGGCCCGGAAAAAGTTGAAGTTACCATCAAGTTTCCACCACTTTGCCAACGCGTACGACCCGGCAAACTCAATGCCGTAGGCGTTTTCGGTCGCGAGGTTTTCGGGCCGGGTAGTTGCCATACCCTGCGCATCGACCCGCCGAATCCGTAGAATTTTGCCGGTTGTGTAGCGGTAGTACGCCGACGAGCTAATGGAGCCTTTTTCGAAGTATTTGATATGGCCCAGCTCGTAAGCATCCGTAAACTCAGGGTTCAGGTCGGGGTTGCCGCTGAAGAAGTTACGGGCATCGCTGAAGGTCATGAACGGGCTCAGGTCGTTGTACGTGGGCCGACGCACCCGACGGCTGTAGCTGATTTGCAGGGCATGCTGCCGGGGTAAATCGTAGGTCATGTGGACACTCGGAAACAGGTTGGCATACGCCCGCGGGTTCACCTCGTTGGTTTGTTTGAGGGTCGTTTTCACGTCGGTCCATTCAGCACGCACACCGGCCTGATACGAGAGCCGCCCGTTTTTATTACCCACAATACCGTACAACGCGTTGATTTTCTCTTCGTACACAAAGTTGTTGGTCAGACCCGGCAGCGGCACGTACACGCCTGCGTTGTTCTGTTGCGTCACCGAATAGTCATTGGTCATGTCGCGGTCGCTGCTCCGCACCCCGGCCTCAAACTTGCCCTGCTTGGCAAACGGGTGTACGTAGTCAATTTGCAACAGCAACTGCTTTTCGCCTTCATCATTGACGGAGCGTTGACGGTTGAGCGGAATAGCGGGCGTACGGCCGTCGGGCTTAAACAACTGCTGGGTAAACAACTGATCGGAGCTTTCCCAGTTGTCGAGCAGCCGAATATCGGCCGACAGTTCGTGGCCTTTCCGCAGAAACGAGCGTTTGTACGTGATGGCGTATTCTGAGTTTGGCTCGGTTTCGGTTTCGTCCTGTGTGCGGTAGGTCACACCGAGGGGGTTGGCCGTCGAGTTCACGAAATCACGGTAATAAATGTCGGCATAACGCTTGCCTTTGCTACCCCGGTACGTGTACGAGCCCGTCAGGATATTGCGCTCGTTGAAAAAGTAATCGATACCGGCCTGAATATTGTTGTTCATGACCCGCTGCCGAAAATCACCGTTTTGCTGGCTAATCAGGGTCGAATCGTTGCGGTACACTTCCTGATACAGTGAGTTGCGACCCGGCCGCCGACGGTACGCTATCGTATAATTGACAAAGAAGTTGAGGTTTTTCTTGCGGTAGTTGAGGTTGGTAGCCACCCCCAAATTGGCCGGATACCCCGTAATCAGGTCGACCGAGCTGTTGAAACCCTCCTGCCGTTCTTTTTTAAGCACAATGTTGATTACCCCACCCATACCTTCGGCTTCGTACCGGGCCGATGGGTTGGTAATTACTTCGACGCGCTCAATCTGACTTCCCTGCAACTGTTGCAGGCCCGCGCCCCCTTTGAAACTCACCAATCCCGACGGCTTTCCGTCGATCAGGATTCGGACGCTACCACTGCCGCGCAGGCTGATATTACCCTCCACATCGACCGCTACCGATGGGATATTACGCATCACGTCGATGGCCGTACCGCCCGCATTGGCGAGGTCTTTCCCAACATTGAAAATCTTTTTGTCTAAGGCCAGTTCCATTTGGCTCTTTTCGCCCTGCACCACCACCTCGGCCAACCGCTGCGCCGACGTTTTGAGCACAACGGTACCTATTTGTACGTCGGCATTGGTCACCCGCACGGGCGATATTACCTTGCTCAGGTACGCTACTGAAGATATTTTGAGGTAATACTGCCCGGTTGAGGCCGGAATAGCAAAGGTACCAGCTTCGTTGGCGGTAGCGCCGGCTACCAGCGTCGAGTCGGCGCTCCGGTGCAGCGCCACCGTAGTAAAGGGCACGGGGGCATTCTGCTCGTCGACGAGGGTGCCGCGAACGGATACGGGCGTTTGGGCAAAAACGGATGAACCTAAGCAACCAACCAACAACAAAAGGTATAAATTCTTCATACCTGTAGAAGAGACCGACCGGGTTGCTTTACTGTAAACGGGTGGATTTTAGGGGCAGGAGGAGGTAGGTTTAACGAATCCCGTTGTGTATTTTGAGTACTATCAACCTCCCAGAATGCACAACGGGGCGGCAAACCATATGGTCTGCCGCCCCGATTCGTGTTTGTATTGTCCGAAATAGCCTTAGTTCGGATAACCCGGGTTCTGCGTTTTCAGGTTCGGGTTGTTAAGCATTTCAGGACGGGGCAGGGGCAGCAACAGGTGCTTCTGCTCCAGAGCCTTGTTAGTGCTCAGGTTCACGTGACCCACAAAGTTGTCAAACCCTTTGGTAGTCTCGTTGAACACTTTCCGCAAACGAACCATATCGAACCAGGTAATCTGCTCGTAGCAGAACTCATACCAGCGCTCGCGCCATACGGCCTCGCGGAAGCTGTTCTGCGTGAACGTACCCAGTGCGGGGGTGTTCAGCTTAGCCCGGTCGCGGATACGCTTCAGAGCTTCAACCGTAGCCGCCGTTGGGCCACCTACTTCGTTTTGCGCTTCAGCAAAAATCAGCAGTGTTTCGGCAAACCGGATCTGTGGCACGTTCAGGTTGTTGTTCCGCGTACCAGCTACACCCTGCGTACCGTTCGAAGTCCGGTTGAAGTGCTTGAACACGTACGGACGGCCCAACTCAAACCGGGCACCGGTTCCGTTGGTGAAGTACGTCGTGTAGAAGTATCCTTCCTGATCCTTCGTGCGGAGGTCGCCTGTCTCATACGAGTTGTAGAACGACAGCGTCGGAATAGAGCTACCGGTACCCGTTGGGCCGTTGAAGTTGATCGGCTTAAAGTTTCCGTAGAAGTTATCCATCGGGTTACCTGCTACCACGGCGTTGTACTGAAGCTGGAACAGGTGCTCCGTCCGGTTTTTCAGGCTTTCGCGGTGTACATCTTCAAACGTCGGGAACAAGTTGATCGTACCGGGGTTCGCATTGGCGTACGTGATTACCTCCAGGGCCTTGTCGGCAGCCAGCTTGTAGTGCGTAGCTCCTTTCGCCAGCGGGAAGCCCGCCATCGTCAGGTACACTTTAGCCAGCTGGGTTTTCACAGCCGCCAGGTTTACCCGGCCGCTTGCGTCCATCCAGGGCAAACCAGCCGCTTCAGCCGCTTTCAGGTCTTCTACAATCAGGTTGTAAACGTTTTCCTGCGGAGCACGAGCAGGCAGGAAGTCTTCCGAAGTAGCCGTTTGGGGCTTCGTAATGAGCGGAATATCGCCCCACAACCGTACAGCCGTAAAGTACGCCCATGCCCGCAGGAAGCGAGCTTCGCCCAGAATTTTGGCCTTTTGGGCGTCGGGCATCGGCGTGATAGCCGGTACACGATCGAGCACGAGGTTGGCGTTGGCAATTACCCGATACAGACCGTTCCAATAGTTAACGACGTGTGCCGTATTACCATCGTGCGAGAGGCTGTAGAGGTTGTTCAGGTCCGAGTTCTGCGCCGTTTCGGTGGTTGAGGTACCTGTCATGGCCTCCAGCAACTGCCAGTTCGACGAGAAAATACCCGCACCACCTCCGAAGAAGCGCGTATCGGCGTAAACAGCCGCCAAGCCCGCTTCAGCATGATCAGGAATGGTAAAGAAATTGTCAGGCTGGAGGTTCGATGGCGGTTGTTCGTCGAGGAAATCAGAACAACCAACAGGGCCAAGCAGAACGGTTCCGCAGAGCAATGCTTTGGTTATGGATTTTGCAATGGAATATCGCATGGTAGCTTCAAAAGTTTGGAATAGGGTTTACAAAGTAAGCTGCAGACCCAGCATGTAAGTTGTTGGCTTCGGATAGTTGTGCCAGATCATACCTTGTGAGAAGGCACTGTTACCACCACCCTGGTTAGTCGGCGTCACTTCAGGATCACCCACGATTGGATCATCAACCAGCAGGAAGAAGTTCTGAACCGTGGTGTAGAAGCGCAGGCGGCTTACTTTCATGCGGCTTGCCACTTGTGAAGGCAGCGTGTAACCGAACAACAGGTTACGGCCCCGCAGGAACGATCCGTCTTTGATCCAGTGGCTGTCTACGTTGGTTACGTAGCCGGCACGCGTTTCCCGAACCTCGGCAATCGGCGTGTTCTGGTTCTGTGGTGTCCAGGCGTTCAGTACCGACTTGTAGCTGTTAGCCAGTGCCTGACGGTCTTCGCTGGCGTGCAGGTTCATCATCATTACGTCGTTGCCGTACATGAACTGCAATTCGAGCGTAGCGTCGAAGTTGCCAAACTTGAACTGGTTCGTCAGAGCGCCCCAGCCTTTCGGGCTACCATTACCGATAATGCTCCGGTCAGCGTCGTTGATTACCTTGTCGCCGTTCACGTCGAGGTACTTGATGTCACCCGGCAGAATGGTCAGGTTGTTCCGGTAGCTCGTAAACTTAGCAGCTTCTTCACGCTCCGCTTCGCTCCAAATACCCAGGCGAGTCAGACCCCAGAATGAACCAACTGGCGCACCTACCCGGATAATGTTGGTTGGGTTGGTGAAGTTCGGGCCACCTACGTTGAAGATGTCGGCAGGCGTAGCCAGCGTCAGTACCTTGTTGCGGTTGAGCGACAGGTTGAACGAGGTATTCCACGAGAAACCACCCCGGCTTACGTTCACCGTATTCAAACCAAATTCAAACCCTTTGTTCTCCATCGAACCTACGTTCCGGCGGATCGTAGCGTAACCACTCGACTGCGGTACGGGGGCATCGAGGAGCATGTCGGTCGTCAAACGATAGTAGTAGTCAGCCTCCAGGTTAACACGACCGTTGAACAGGCTCACTTCCAGACCTACGTCCGACTGAGCCGTTTTTTCCCAACGCAGGTCGGGGTTGGCCAGACGGTTGATACCCGTTCCGCTCACCCGCGTATCGTTGTAAACGGCTGCGTAAGTAGAGCTGAGTGTTGCAAGCGACTGGTAGGTCGGAATTTCGGAGTTACCCGTCTGACCATAGCTGGCGCGCAGCTTCAGGTTCGATACAATCGGGTTGCCTTTGAGGAAATCCTCTTCAGATACCCGCCATGCCACAGCCGCCGATGGGAAGAAGGCAAACTTGTGGTTATCACCGAATCGCGACGATCCGTCGGCCCGGCCCGTAAGGGTCAACAGGTACTTCTCTTTGTAACCGTAGTTAACCCGGCCAAAGTATGAGTTGAAGGCAAACCGCGATGCGTTTGAACCAACCTGTGGGTTGGTAGCACCAGCACCCAGGTTATTGAAACCGAAGTAGTCGGTAGCAAAGTTGTTTACCTGAGCGTTCATTGAGAAGAAGTCATTCTCCTGCCATGAAACCCCCAACAGACCTTGGATTGAGTGATCGGTACCGATTTGACGGTTGTACGTCAACAGGTTTTCCAATGACCAGAAGGTTTCTCTCTGGTTGTACGTCCGGGCGTTACCGTTACCACCGATGTTGAGCGTACGAGTCTGCGATTCGTTGTTCTCCTGCGTTACGATGTTGGTACCCAAAATGGTTTTGAACTCCAGACCTTTCGCCAGGTTGAGGTTGGCGTACAGGCTACCAAGTACCGTTTGGGTGTTCAGGATGTACTTACGACCCATCAGACGGTGTACCGAGCTCATGGTACCTTCGGCGCTGGGGTAATCCCGGTTGTTGGCAAACTGACCGTTGGCATAGCGTACCGGCAGGAACGGGAAGTCTTCCACAATCTGCCGCGCTACGGCGTCATTGATGTCGACCAGGTTCTCTGACTGGTTGTTGTAGCTCAGCGTACCACCAATCTTGAGCCATTTCTTCACCTGATCGTCGATGGTAAAGCGGCCTGAGTAGCGCTTCATGTACGACGTTTTGATGAGGCCCTGATCGTCGCGGTAACCCAGCGAGAGCGAGTACTGCGTGCGCTCGCTACCACCGCTGAAGCCCAACTGATGGTTTTGCGACAGTTTGTTCTGCGTAGTCTCCTTAAACCAGTCGGTATCGTACAGCGGGTTCAGATTTTCGTCGAACACACCGGGGAAGTTGGCACTGTATGCTTTCCGACGGGCAATGGGGTCGAGGTACGTGTACTGACCAGCCGCCCAGCCTTTGGGGTCATACTTGGCGATGTTTTTGTACGCCAGTTCTTCCGTAGCCAGATACTCACGGGCGTTGAGCACCTGCGGACGGTTGGGTCCGATAGTGTTCACGCTGAAATCGGCGTTGTACGTTACGGTACCTTCGCCCGCTTTTCCTTTCTTAGTGGTTACGAGGATAACCCCGTTGGCACCCCGTGCTCCGTAAATAGCCGTCGACGAAGCATCTTTCAGTACCTCGATCGACACGATGTCGTTCGGGTTGATGTAGTCGATAGCCGAGCTGAACTGGTTCTGGTTACCTTGTGGCAACAGTACCCCGTCGACTACGTACAGCGGGTTGTTCGACGAGTTGATCGAGCTGAAACCACGGATACGCACCGTAGTACGACCACCCGGACGACCCGAGTTCGTGTTAACCTGTACACCCGGCATACGACCCGACAGTGCCTGGTTGAGCGATGGTGCCGGACGCTCCATGATCTGATCGGCTTTCACACCCGCTACCGAACCCGTCAAATCGGATTTACGGACAGTACCGTAACCGATTACCACGACTTCGTTCAGTTGCTTGTTGTCGGCTTGCAGCGTCAGGTTAATGGTAGTCTGGTTCGTGACCGCTACCTCTTGGGCAGTGTAACCCACAAACGAGAACACCAGCGTTGCGCCCGCATCGGGTACCTCCAGCCGGAACCGGCCATCGGCATCAGTCACAGTCCCGCGTGTAGTGCCTTTCATCACCACACTTACGCCGGGCAGGGCAGAGTTGGCATCATCTACCACCCGGCCGGTAATGACCCGCTCAACGGCCTTCGTATCCGTTGCGATGTGCTCTTCAATCGCCAGGCGATCCTTAGCGACCGCGCCATACGTCAGACTGGTGCACGAGATTGCCATGAACACCTGTAGTGCGGCAACCCCCATCCATCTGCGTGGCCCAATTAAGGTTGGTATAGATTTACTCATACATTTTTCTGACTCTGCTAAGAGTCGTTAGGAAAAATTAAAGTTAAAAGTGGACAAATACCGTCATCAAAAAGAGTAGACCAACGGGCCAACTACTCCTGAATTAGGAGAAATAATTTTTAAAAAATTTTAACATATCTCTTTCCGGCACGAATGGCTACATAATTAAGGAGTTACGGGGTTAGGGTTTACCAGATAGGGTTTTTACCTGAACCAATTGGTAGACCATCTAACTCCGTCTAACGCCCTCCACCGACCGATGCAGGCCGGTTCATGGCTTCGGTCAAGGAGGCCAGTTTATTGCTCAGGGTAGTGATTGCCTTGCGGTAGCGGGTTTCCAGATCGGGCAGGTTTTTGGTCGATTTGAGCGAGGCTTCGTACAGAAAACCCGGCAGCATCCAGGAGGCATACCCACTGTACGGGTCCGACGATGCATACAGCGACCGGTACCAGTTGCCAAACGCCATCCCTTTCGGGTCGATAAACGATTGTTCGAGCTGTCGCAGCGTTTGGTTCAGAAGGCCCAGTTTGTCGGTCTTGTTGGTCTGAAGGTACGCCCGACGGGCGCTCTCGGCGGCTTCGGCGTTTTTCTTCAACATAGCCACATCAGCCAGCAGCGGCTCAATGCTGTAGGTGGGGGCATAGGCCCGGATGGCTTTCTCGGCAGCCCGCAAGTGGGTTTCCAGATCAGTCGCATACCGCACCACATCAAAGGGCAACAAATCAGCGTTGGCCAGCCGGGTGGTCAGGGTACCTACTACCTGCTCCATCATGGGGCCCATTTTATAGGTAGAGTCGGTGAATTTGTTGTAGAAGTACAGATCGTCGTATTGCGAATGGTAGAGCGTGGGTCCCTCCATACCGGCGCTCAGTGCGGGCATACCTACGTGCATATACGGGCCAATGTGGTCAGAGCCTCCGCCGAGGTTGCCAATGGTTGGCTCACCACTCACCACCGCCGGGGCCGACGAGCCCGTCACGCGGGCGGGGCCGACGGGGGCTTTCTGATCGAGCCAATGCTGGTACACAGTTTTGTTGGAATCGGGGTACTGCACCGATTTGGTAGCCTCAATCAATAATCCTTTCAACGAGGGCGACGCGCTGCCCCCAAATTTCCGGCCCGACACGGCCGCATCGAAGTTCATGTAGGCAACAGCTTTTTGCACCAGCTCATCGCGAAACTGTTCGCTCCACTCCGCCGAGCCAATCACGCCAAACTCTTCGGCGTCCCAGTGGGCAATCTTGATTGTTCGGCGGGGGCGTTGCCCGGCTTTTGCCTGTTTTCCGAGTGTTTCGGCCATGCTCAGCAACATGGATGTTCCCGAGTTAGGGTCGGTAGCCCCGAACGCCCAGGCATCGTAGTGGCAACCCGCAATGACCCACTCGTCGGGAAACTCGCTACCCACCAGCGTACCCACCACCTGATACACCCGCTGAATGGCTTTTTCCTGTTGCACCTTCAGGCGCACCGTTAGGTCAGGGCCTCCTTCGAGCCGGTACGTAAATGGCAAGCCACCCTGCCAGCCAGCCGGTACAGCCCGCGGGCCAGTCATGCGTTTCAGAATCTCAACGGCCGATCCGTACGGCAAGGGCGTTACCGGAATTTTGTGCAGGGCCACGTCTTTCAAATCCAGGCGTTTTACCTTGGTGGGACCGTCCAGGGGCAGGGCGGGTTCGCCGGGTGTGAGGGGATCGCCGGTGTACGGCACCGTGAGCAGCGACCCGCGCTGAATGACGCTTTCGCTGTAAAACGGCCCTTCAGGAAAGGTGAGGCCGCGCACGTAGCCCGCGTCGGCTGGGTCGGTGAAAATCAGCAGCCCGATGGCCCCGGCAGCCTCGGCATGTTGCGCTTTATACCCGCGAAAGTTGCCGCCGTACCGCGCCAGCACAATTTTACCCGCCACCGAAATACCCATAGCTTTGAGCGCTTCAAAGTCTTCTTTACGACCATAGTTGGCATACACCACAGGGGCCGTTACGTCGCCATTACCGGAGTAAGCATTCCAGCCGGGCATAATGCGGGGATCACCCGAGTACTTGTCTTCCCGAAATACAAACTCTTTGGTGTTGATAGGAACCCGTGTGGGCGTTACTACCTCAACTTCAATGGTACCGGGGCCCTTGGGCAGATAAACGTCGTGCGGGTAAATATCAACTTTCCAGCCAGCCTTCCGCATGGTCTCGGCAATGTAGTCGCGCACTTTCTCGTTTTCGGGCGAACCCGCTACGTGCGGCACACTGCACAGGCGTTCGAGGTGTTGTCTGAAACGGGCGGGGTCTTGCTGCGCCTTAAAGTCGGCTTCGATTTTGAGCTGTAGCGCCTGCCGGTCGGGCGAAAAGCCGGTCAGGGTAGCCGGGGTGTTTTGCGCCAGGGCGGTCAGCGTCAGGCCCGACAAGAGCAGGGTATGCCCTACCCGCTTTCGCAAATGCGTGGGTTGGCAGAGTAACGTTTGTAATGGAGTGATCATCGCGTTTCGGTTGTAGGAAAACGCGTTCAAAGTAGGTAAACCACCGCACGTTCACAAACCGGCGCGGCTATCAGTCCGACTCTTCGTCGCGGCTACTCGCCGAATTAGCCCCCGAATTGGGTCTACTTTTCCGCTTCCGCAGAGCCTCACTCAAGATATACTCAATTTGCCCGTTCACACTCCGAAACTCGTCCTGCGCCCAGCGTTCGAGTTCCTTCAGCGTGTCGGGATTAATCCGAAGAACAAATGCTTTTTTTTCGGTAGCCATAATTGTAAAGGAATGAGGAGTGAGGAGATAGGAGTGAGGAGGGCTAACGCACGATTATTTTCGCGCCGTCCCTCCTCACTCCTATCTCCTCACTCCTCAATACTTTAATTGTAAAGCGTTCCGGCGTTGACCACCGGGCTCACGTTTTTCTCTCCACAAAGCACCACGAGCAGGTTGCTGACCATGGCGGCTTTGCGCTCCTCGTCCAGATGCACCACGTTTTTCTGGGCCAGTCGTTCCAACGCCATCTCGACCATACCCACGGCTCCGTCCACAATCTGTTTCCGGGCAGCTACCACGGCCGACGCCTGCTGACGCTGTAGCATGGCCCCCGCAATTTCGGGGGCATAGGCCAGGTGACTGATCCGGGCCTCGATGATGGTGACACCCGCCCGCGACAGCCGCTCGTTCAGCTCGGCCTCCAGCACGTCGTTGATGCGGCCCGAATTGTCGCGCAGGGTGATTTCGGCGCTTTCGTCTTCGGTATTGTCGTAAGCGTGTGAGTTGGCTAAGTGCCGCACGGCCGCTTCCGACTGAATCTGTACAAACAGGGTGTAATCGTCTACCTCAAACAGCGCTTTGGCGGTATCGGTCACCTGCCACACCACCACGGCGGCAATATCGATGGGATTACCCATTTTGTCGTTCACCTTCAGGGTTTGCCCGTTCAGGTTGCGGGCGCGGAGGCTGATTTTCTTCTTCGAATAAAAGGGGTTCACCCATCGCAGACCATTCTGCCGCATGGTTCCGGTATAATCGCCAAAGAAAGTGGTCACTACGGCCTCGTTGGGGTTGATAACCGATAGGCCTGTCAGCAGAATAATGCCTGTCAGAAATACCAAAACCGCCAGCGTAATAAACAGCACCGGACTACTCGACTGGACGCCCGAGACAAAAATAAAGACAGGCAGAACCAGTAACAACAGGCCAACGGCCAGCAGGACATAGCCTGAAATGGAGGATAGACTTTTTTCGTTCATGGTTTAGAATTGATAGCATTTTGATAGCACAATAGTATAACACAAACAAAAACCATCGGGCGGGTTTCGGATGGGCGGCCGGGGCAAAGGGCAAGCGGTTATTAGCCTATATTTCTATTGAGTGATTAATGTTCTTGGATTGGATTATAATTTTAACCACTGCCAGTGGTCGAAGACCCTGGCAGTGGTTGATCATAAGAATCAGAAAAAGCAGTAACCATATCAGCCAATAGATATATTTTCTACACCTGCTCCAGAAATTGGCGTAGCTCCGAGTTGCGCTCCTGTGCCTCAACTACCGCCTGTTCGACATCTGCTTTGATTTGTTTAATCACAACCACCAGCCGTTGTTCCAGCGTCCGGGCGTCCTGATTGGCCTGCTCAATACGCCGTTGCACCGACCAGTCGGTCAGGAAGTTATCGAAGAAAATATCCACAAACCGAGTCAGGTTATCATCAAATTGCCAGTCGGCCTCCATAGTCCGATGCACATCGGCGTACTCGGCCTGAAACCGTTGTAGTGCCAGATTCACCCAACGCGATTGCTGCCGAACGGCGTCGAGTTTCTGGTGTTTCACCATCGACGACATAACCGAACCGGCCCACATGTCCCAATTCCCCCAACTCAGGGCTTCGTCGAGCAACTTACGCAGTTGCAGTACCTCTTCCAGCGCTTTCAAGCCGGCCGAATGAGCTTCCCGCATCTCCTGCACGTGCTTATCGGCCTGCTCAAGTGCCAACAAATGCCCTTTGTACTGCTCATAGACAGCCCCTTGCTGAACGAGTAGGAAACCTGTTTTTTGCTCGATTAGCTTGTCGTAACCCGTTTCCAGGTGCGCAAACGGTTCCAGTTTTTGGGTCAACTCATTTATGCAGCCTTTCAGATCTGTCACGTATTCACACACCGATTCATACTGACTCAGGGCCGCTTCGGCTTCGGCCTGTTCTTTGGTCAGTTGAGCCTCCCGGCGGTTGAGCAGATCGTAGTAGAGTTTGGCCCAGCTGAACCGCTGAAGCCGATCTACATCGCCCTCTTCTTTCAACAGTGTTTCGTACAGCGTACTTTGCTGCGCCTGGCGCTGCTGGAGGTCTGTTTGCAGAAGCTGAAGCTGCTTTTGCAGTACATCGCGCTCGTTACGTTGCTGAATCAGAGCGAGTAAGGCAGCTTGGTGGCTGTCGGTCCAGATCATGGTGTTGCATTGGTTAGACCTCAAAGAAACCAGCCACCTATTTGCCACAAACGGGTTTTAGGATAAGAGGTCGTTTTCGGATTTGTGTACCCCGTTTTTCTATTTCACGCGTCCTTTCCCATAATCCATTAATTTCCCCTCCTCAATACCCGTCCGACTTCCTAACTTGTCACGTCATGGAACAGACTTTACCCGACAATTATATTCAGCTTCTGGACGAACTGAAGACCGAAATACGGCAGGCCCGCTTACGAGCCACAGTGGCTGCCAACGCCGAACTATTGCGGCTTTACTGGCATATTGGCAACGCAATTCTAACTCGTCAGGACAAGGCGAAATGGGGCGACAGAGTTACTGCTCAAATCGCTACTGACTTGCAGCGTGAATTCCCAGAAATGCAGGGATTATCCCACCGCAACATTAAATACATGCGTCAGTTTGCGGCTGCCTATCCTGATTTCACAATTGGGCAACGGCCCGTTGCCCAATTGCCGTGGTCGCATCACTTAATCCTTCTGGAGAAGATAAAACAGCCAGAAACACGCCTGTTCTACATGGCAAAAGCCTCCGAACACGGCTGGTCACGGGATGTACTAAGCTTGCAAATCAAGTCGGGCCTGCACGAGCGGCAGGGCAAGGCAATTACCAATTTCGAGCATCGGTTGCCAGCCCCGCAGTCAGATTTAGCCCAGCAGTTGATTAAAGACCCGTACATATTCGATTTTCTGACCTTGCGAGAAGACTTTCAGGAGCGGGAGCTGGAAGATGCCCTCACGGGCCACATCACCCGGTTTCTACTGGAACTTGGAGCGGGGTTTGCCTATGTTGGCAAGCAATACCATCTGGAAGTGGGCGATCAGGATTTTTACCTCGACCTTCTCTTTTACCATCTGAAATTGCGCTGCTACGTTGTCATCGAATTGAAACGCGGCAAGTTCCAGCCGGAATATGCCGGAAAGCTTAACTTCTATCTGTCGGTGGTGGACGCTCAACTCAAAACCGAAGCCGATCAGCCCAGCATTGGCCTGTTAATTTGTCAGGATAAAGACCGGGTAATCGCCGAGTACGCGTTGAAAGACATCAATAAACCGATTGGCATTTCGGCCTATCAACTGACCGAAAGCATCCCGAAGAACCTGAAAGGCACGTTGCCAACCATTGAAGAGTTGGAGCGTGAGCTTCAATCAACCAGTGTTGCCACCCGAAAAAAAGGAGAGTAACACGGCAACCCTATTTTCTATTTCACGCGTCCTTTCCCATAATCCATTAATTTTGCAACTTCATTTACAGGGACATCAGGAAAATCCTGTAAATCATGGTTCATGATTTTAAGCGAACAAGAAATCCTCCGCCGAAATAAGCGCGAAGAACTGATGCGGATGGGCATTGACCCCTACCCCGCCGAACTCTTCGACGTTACACACACAACGCAGCAACTCCGCGACGCCTTCGCCAACCGCACCGGTGCCGAAACCCAGGGCGGCTACGAATCGCACCTCGATTTTTCGGACGACGCTACCTACGGGCAAATCCGTTTGGCCGGTCGGTTGATGGGCTTCCGAATTATGGGCAACGCGTCCTTCGCCGAAATGCAGGACTCGGCCGGTCGGCTTCAGCTGTACTTCCGGCGCGATGACCTCTGCCCCGGCGACGATAAAACGCTGTACAACACGGTCTTCAAAAAGCTGCTCGACATTGGCGACATTATCGGCATCGAGGGGCACGTGTTTACGACCCAAACGGGCGAGCTGTCGGTGTATGTGAAGCAGTTTAAGTTGCTGACCAAATCGCTGCGGCCTTTGCCCGTAGTGAAAGAGGTAGTGAACGAAAAAACCGGCGAGAAAGAAACGTACGATGCCTTCACCGATCCCGAACTACGCTACCGGCAGCGGTACGTGGACCTGATCGTGAATCCGCAAGTACGCGACACCTTCATCAAGCGGAGCAAACTGGTCAACTCCATCCGGCAGTACCTGACCGACAAAGGCTATCTGGAAGTGGAAACGCCTATTTTGCAGCCTATTCACGGGGGAGCTGCCGCCCGGCCGTTCATTACTCACCACAACACGCTGGACATGACGCTCTATCTGCGCATTGCCAACGAGCTGTACCTGAAGCGGTTAATCGTGGGCGGTTACGACGGTGTGTTTGAGTTTGCCAAAGACTTCCGCAACGAAGGCATGGACCGGACACACAATCCCGAGTTCACGCAGGTGGAGTTTTATGTGGCCTACAAAGACTACAATTGGATGATGGACACCATCGAAGAGATGGTGGAAAAAGTGGCTATCGACGTGACCGGTACCACCAAAGTCCCTGTTGGCCCGAACGTAATCGACTTTAAGCGCCCCTGGAAACGCCTGACCATGTTCGAGGCCATTAACGAGTTTACGGGCGTGGATGTGTCGGAGATGGACGAAGACGCCCTGCGGCAGGTAGCCGAGAGCCGGGGCATCAAAACAGATTCGTCGATGGGTAAGTCGAAGCTGATCGACGAGATTTTTGGGGAAGCCTGCGAACCAAACCTCATCCAGCCGACCTTCATCACGGATTACCCCGTCGAGATGTCGCCCCTCACCAAGAAGCACCGGAGCAAACCGGGTCTGGTGGAGCGTTTCGAGGCTATTTGCAACGGCAAAGAGATTGCCAATGCCTATTCCGAGTTGAACGACCCGCTCGATCAGCGCGCCCGTTTTGAAGAGCAACTCGAACTGGCCAAACGGGGCGACGACGAAGCGATGGCGATGGACGAGGACTTCCTGCGTGCCCTCGAATACGGGATGCCCCCCACCGCGGGCGTCGGGCTGGGTATCGACCGGCTCACGATGATTATGACCAATCAGCCGAGTATTCAGGAGGTTCTGTTCTTCCCGCAGATGCGCCCCGAAAAGAAAGCTGAGGTATCGACCGAAGCCGACTTCATCGCGGCTGGCGTACCTGCCGAATGGGTGCCTGCCATTCAGCAGCTCGGTTTCCTGACCGTAGCCCAACTGAAAGCGGCCAACCCCAACAAGCTCTTCAACGACCTGGGTGGTGCCCGCAAAAAGCTCAAAATGACCGACGTGCCAATGCCCAAAGCCGAAGAGGTAAAGACGTGGGTAGAAACAAATTGAGTGATTGAGTGAATGACTGAATGAGCGAATGAGTGATTGTTTACGATAGAAAAATTCAATCACTCATTCGCTCAATCACTCATTCACTCAATATCACCGTACCGCATTCGCTACAGGGTGCGCACTCGAAGCCCGGCGGTCAGAGAGCGAGTTGGGCGCGTTCAGATTAGCACCGTCGTCTACACCAACGCCCAGCCGGTCGACCAATTCACCCCCAAGCCAGCCCGTAACGCCCGCAATAGCAAAGGCCACAAACGACAGGCCCAAGGCCAGCATTGAAGGCAAATAACCGGGGTCATCGCGCCGGAACAGCCAACTGCCTGCAAACAGCAGCAGCACTACCACATTGCCCAGACCGTGGGCCAGCCCTACCCGCTTGGCACGGGTACCCGCCGGAATAGCTGACCAATCGATCCAGCCCGGTACAGCCGCCACCAGGCCGCCAAGCAAGCCGCCCACCAACGTCCAGAACGACACCAGCGCAAACGAAGCCGTGTCGGTGAGCAGGTACACAATATCAAAAATTACCGAGGCCGCCAGTAGCCCCAGCGGAAAAACGATCAGAATCGGATGGATGGGGTGTCCCAATACTTTTGCCTTGCTTTCCATAGTTGTTGAGTGCGTTTATGTAGCTCGATAACAGGCCCGAAGGCCGTTTGTTCGATTAACCCGCCTGCCAGTAACGGAGTGGCCAACCATTTACCCGTCCCGGTGTTTTGAGGGTAACACCCCCTATCAGGTAGTTTGCAGCTACCCGAATTGTGTCACAACGTATGAAACGCTTTTCTCAAATTCTGCCGCTTCTGAGCTTCCTGGCGCTGGCCGAGGCCTGTACCTCGTCGGGGCCCGCCGGTGGTATTTTCAAATCGACCTCACCCCACGATCAGTACGCTCGTTCGCTCACCGAAGCCCGGCTCAACCGGACTGCCCTCGGCCGCGATTGGGTAGCCGTGGGCGAACGTGCCCTGCGTGATTCACTCCGAATATCGGTGCCCTACCGCGAAAGCGGCTATTTCTCGGCCAATCGTCCGTTTGCCGTAGGGTATCAGATCAATGCCCAGCGCGGAGATCGGCTTATTATTCGGGTTGAGGTGCAGGGACAGCCCGATACGCAGGTGTTTATCGACGTATTTAGCCTCGACGAGCAGAAACGACCCGACCGGGCGGTATCAGCCAAGGCCGACACTAACGTGCTGACGTGGGAGCCCCGCCGTACTCGCCCGCACCTGATTCGAATCCAGCCCGAACTACTCCGGTCGGGGCGATACACGATTTCGGTCACGCGCGAGCCAGTGCTCAGTTTTCCGGTGCAGGGCCGCGACAGCCGACAGATCAGCAGCTATTTTGGCGTACCGCGCGACGGTGGCCGACGGCGGCACGAGGGAGTGGATATTTTCGCCCCCAGAGGTACCCCCGTTTTGGCCGGGTCTGATGGGCTTATCACGCGGGTAGGGGTCAACCAGCTGGGGGGAAACATCGTATTCCTGTCCGACGATGCCCGCAATCAGAATCTGTACTATGCCCACCTCGACCGTCCCAACGTGACCGACGGGCAACGTGTGTCAGTGGGCGATACCGTCGGGTTTGTGGGGAATACCGGCAACGCCCGCACCACGGCTCCGCACCTGCACTTCGGTATTTATACGTTTGGCGAAGGAGCCGTGGACCCGCTCCCGTATATCCGGCGGGGCACCGGCGCAGCCCGGCAAGCCTTGCTCAACCCCGACCGTCTGGGCGACTCTGTACGGGTGGGTGTCACGCGTGCGCTGGTCCGTACCAGCCCCAAACCCGACGCAGCGGTGGTCGAAGAACTCACCCGCTCGGCCCTGCTGACTCTGCTCGGCGGCACCACCGAATGGCTCCGGGTCGAACTGCCCGACAACCGGGTGGGGTACGTAGCCAACAGCACAATTGAGCGGGCGGCTAAACCGTTGCGCCGACTCACCCTACCCCGCCCCGCTCCCCTCCTCGACCGGGCGCATCCGCAGGGCGCTGTCATTGTGGAGCTGGCCAACAATACCGTAGTTGACGTACTCGGACTAACCGACACTCATCAGCTTGTCAGGCTCAGCGGGGGCCTTACAGGCTGGATCGAACGGTTCTGAACGACCTGATTAAACTACATAAAATGGCTTTTTGGCTACTTCAATGTATTTTCCAGGAAATGAAGTGTTGTGAAATGGCCTGATTTTTGCGAAACCCCTGCTCTCTTTCTCGGGTGGAGCTCTGGCCGTGACAAAAAGAATACCAGCTACCGCAAGGCCGTGTCGGGGCGGGTTTCCCAACTGGTATCAGGTGGGCTGGGCATTTGCCGGATCTGACTTCGCAGGATCTGCAATTGATTATCCTTATCGGCTAACTTCTGCCTAAGGTCCTGAATTTCGCCCTGATACTGCTGATCGCGGTTATAGGACACGTACAACAGCCCCATCAATCCCAGCAAAAGGACGATAATTGCCATTAGTAACGACCATACAACTCCACGATTACCTGATGCCATTTGGGCTTAATAAGTATGCAAGATAATGAAACCACAAGGCACAAAAAATCCCCGGTTCGGATCAACCAGGGATTCTCACAATTGGTGTTCCAAACTAAACAGAGCCATTAATACTTGAATGATTGTTCAGATTTTTCTGACCACGTATTCAAGTATTTCCACTTATCGTTGGGCTCCGTAATCTTGTCCGGCGCTCTCCGGGAAATTTTTCATGATGCTGGTCACCGTTTCGCGGAAGGCGGCATCGCGCTCACGCTCTTTCCGGCGGTTATTCAGCTGACCGGTTGCCCAGCCCTGCCAGATAATATCGTTGGTACGGGCGTCATACACATTGACCACAACCCGGTTTTCTTCATACTGGCGCGAATACACCTGGTTAGGGTAGCCCCAACCACCCCAGCCAAAACCCCAAGGACTCATGGTGTTGTTAGACTGAATCTGCTGCCGGTCGCGCGAGTCGGTAAAGAACCGCACCACCAGATCGGCCTCTCCACTTTCAACGGGTTTGTACCCGCGGCCCTTCAGCGACTGGTCGAGCGCGTCGGCAATACGACGCTGGTTGAGGTTGCTGCCCACAATGGGATCGGCGTTACGCTGCCGGTCGGCCTCAATGCGGTAGGTAGCAAACTGGCGAACGTTCACTTTGGGGTCATAATCGTAACGAACGGTAACGGCGGGTGCACAGGCAACCATCGTTCCGGCTACGAACAGACTGGCAATTATGGCTTTGATTTTCATGTTATAAACAACTTTGCTGGGTCATTAACCAACTACAAAACGAAGAAAAAGGCTCTTGTTGTATAGGTTACTTCAATAACGAAATCGGTGTTGCAGAAGTTCGGTTTTGAGGCCTAAACGCGCAAGCCTTTCAGGCCAGCAAAGTACTAACAACCAGATAATTAACTACCAGCACACAAAACACAAATTTGCACGGCTGTTAAGGGCGGCCCACTACCGGCACCGGAAACAACACCTGAAACGTGGCCCCCTCGCCCGTAACCCCTTTAGCTCTGACGTAACCGTGATGATTCTCGATTACCTTCTGCACAATAGCCAGCCCGATACCGGTACCCTCGTAGCTCGACCGGCTGTGTAATCGCTGAAATACCTGAAATATCCGGTCGGCGTGCTGCGTATCGAAACCAATCCCGTTATCGCTTACCTCAATGAGGTAATACAGGCGGTTGGCATCGGCTACAGGGGCCAAACCGTCGGTATCGCGCCCGACCACCTGATGGGCTGTAATCCGCACCACCGGCATGCCATTTGCCTTGGTGAATTTGAGCGCGTTGGCAATCAGATTCTGGAAAAGCTGCCGCAACTGTGCGGCATCGCCGTGAAGAGTCGGGAGTGGGTCGACGTGCACCGTGGCTTTTTTCTCGTCAAGTGCTCGTTCAAGGTCGCCCAACACCCCCTCAACCAGCAGATTCAGGTCGACGGGTTCGGTGGTTTCGCGTTTGGTAGCCAGCCGCGAATAGGTCAGCACATCTTTGATAAGTACCTGCATTCGGGCGGCCGCCGACTGCATCCGCCGAATCAGGTCGGCTCCGTTTTCGCCCAGTTGATCGGCATACTGAGCCTGAACAATATCACCGAAACCAACAATTTTCCGCAGCGGCTCCTGCAAATCGTGACTGGCCACATAGGCAAACTGCTCCAGATTCTGGTTTGAGCGCTGCAAGTCGCCCACCAGAGTTTCGAGTTGCTGCTGCAACTGCTTGAGCGGGGTGTAATCCGCAAAGGTTACGAGCACATCGTCGCCCGCTTTAGTGGCCATAATGTCAAACCAGGCATCAATACCATCGGTCTCGTAGTGGAAATCAAAGCGCTCCTGAAGGCCGGTTTCGTAGACACGCTGATAGGCATCAAACAAACCATTTTTCTGGTAGCCAGGAAACCACTCACTTCCGAGGCCCCCAATAAGAATGTCTGGCTCCTGTCCGATGTACGACGCCAGACGCCGATTGGCAATTCTGAACCGGAAATCGATCAGCTCATCCGCATCGTTGCGCACGGGGCTAAACAGGAAAATACCCGTTTGCGACGTATCAATCACGGTTTGTAGCTCCGCTGCGGCTTCTTCAATCCGAAGTTCCGCCTGTTTACGGCTGCTGATATCCCGCACTGATACCACTACCCCATCGCTCAGTTTAACGGCCGTAACATCGAACCATCTGTCAACCTGATCGGTCTGATGACGAACCTCCTGATGGAAAGGCTCACCGGTTTCGATGACCCGGCAGTATTGACTAAAAAGGTTCGTGCGGGCATTGGGGTACCGTTGCAGATACGTAGTCTGGTTGATGCTATAAGCCGGACTGCCAAACATTCCGTGCGCGGTTGAATTGACATGGGTGTAGCGCAGATCACAGATGGCGCCATCGGGCTCCCGAATGGCTTCAAATACCAGAATAGCGTCCTGCGATGCGTTCAGAACACCGTCGAGGAGGGTAGTCTGCCGATCTTTTTCAAGGGCTGCCTGCTTGCGTTGGGTGATATTGATGCCGGTTACCACACATCCATCGTCCAGCTTGGCCACCGCCGTTTCGTACCAGACTTGTACATCCGGGTAATAATGTTCGGTTCGGACAGGTTGCCCTGTTTCGATTACCTGAGCATACACATTGAACTGCCCGGTTGTTCGTGAGGTGGGCAAAAACTCCAGTAGTGTTTTACCAACCGGGTCGGTATCGTACGCATTCAGAACATCGCGCTGAGCGGCCGCGTTGGCCATCTTTAGCCGCAGATCGATAATCCCACCGGCATCGTCGCGTATGGCTTCGTACACAAACACGTTGTTGAGCGAATTATCGAGCACGCTCTGGAGCAGGCTTTTCTGACGCGCCACCTCGGTGTTGGCCTGTTGAATCTGGCTTATATCGTTGAACGTCGTGACAAACCCATCGTCGAATTTAGCCACCCCCACATCAAACCAGCCACCCTGCACCGGCAACTGAACCTGTAAACGCTCGGATACGCCCGTTTCGGTAACCCGACGGTACACCGCAAACAGGCCCGCTTCAACCAGGCCGGGTACGTTTGGGAGCAGCCGCTGCCCACACATATCGTGGGTAAAGCCGAATACGCGGGCGGCTTCGGAGTTGTAGCGCACGAGTGTATAATCGACAATCTCGCCCTCCTCACGGATAGCCTCGAACGCAGCCACCCCACTGAGCGACGCGTTCATGATACTGTCGAGCTGTAGCCGCTGTTGCTCGTTGAGCAAGGCGCTTTCTTTACCCTCCGTAATGTCGTTGAATGTAATCACGAAGCCGTTACCCAGCTTCACCACCACCATATCGTACCAAAACAGCCGGTCGCCCGCCGGAAAAGGCGTCTCGAACCGAATGGGCTGCCCGGTTTCCACCACCCGCACAAACTTGTCGAACAGTCCCGATTCTTTCACGCCCGGAATCTGCTCGATCATGGGCTTCCCCACCACGTTTTCCGACAAACTGAGCATCTGCCGGGCCGCGTTGTTGAGCCGCACAAACCGGAAATCGGTGATGGTGCCCTGTTCATCTGTCATGGCCTCGTAGGTGATTATACCATTGAGCGAGGCCTCCAGAATACCGCTGAGCAGATCGGTGAGGCTGAGCGATTGGCCGGGGCCGGTTTGCGCCACCTCTTTGATCAATACCAGCACCCCGTCGCCCAGGCGGCTTCGGGTAACCCGCACAATCTGATGAAGGCCCGGATGCAGCAAATCGAACTCTTCTACCTCACCCGTTTGCAAAAGGGACGCGTGCTGTCGAAATAAGGCCTGAAACGTAGCCTGCCGCACCGGCTCGTCGCCCAGCAGTTGCGACCCCCATTCGGCCTGAAACAAGCCTTCTGCGATTAATTTACCTCCCTTTTCATTACCCGCCGTTATCCGAAAATCGAGCAGTTGGTGTCCGCCATCCCGAACGGCTTCCAGGTACACGGCAGCGTCGGAGATGGCATCAAAAAATTGGGTAAGCAGCAAACGGGCGGGCAGGTTAGGCGTCATCGGTTGAGTAGAACTGGCGGTAAAGGAACCCTAAATTACGATAAAACAGGTAAGGACACGGTAAGCTACCGGTATTAGGTTACTTCTGGTAGCGTTAGTCAGCGTCGATGATCATGCGGCATCAACCGTCAGCCGGTGCGATTGCCCGCCCGAATCACTACTTTTGTCCCGAAAGACGACTCCCAATCGGGTACGAGTAACCACTACCGATCGGTGCTTACCATTTGCCAATGGCCAAAAAACCAAAATTTTATGTTGTCTGGCGCGGACGACAAACCGGCGTTTTCGATTCGTGGGACGAGTGTAAGGCGCAAACCCACGGCTTCGATAAAGCGCTGTACAAATCGTTTGACAGCAAAGCCGAAGCCCTGAAAGCCTTTCGCGATAAACCCCACGAACACATTGGGGCAAGCCCCGGTACGGCCAAAAAGACCCCGAACCGTCTGTTTGTGGGCGAGCCCAACGCCGATAGCCTCGTGGTGGATGCGGCCTGGAACACCGCCACCGGCGACATGGAATATCAGGGCATTTACCTGGCCACCCGCCAACGGCTGTTTCTGATGGGCCCCTACGCCAACGGCACCAACAACATCGGTGAGTTTCTGGCCATTGTGCATGCGTTGGCCCTGCTTCATCAGAAAGGCAGCAACATTCCGGTTTACTCCGACTCGCGCACGGCCATCAGCTGGGTTCAGAAGAAAAAAGCAAATACCAAGCTCGATCCTACTCCGCATAATGCCGTTCTGTTTGAGCTGATCCGCCGGGCCGAAACCTGGTTAAAAACACATGTCTTTGCCAATCCGATTCTGAAATGGGAAACGCAGTACTGGGGCGAAAACCCCGCCGATTTTGGCCGCAAATAAGCCGGTGGACGGGGTATCTGCTGTATGCACTGACTCCGCTTGTGGCAGTCGGCCACGGGTCTGCGGCCCCCTTGTTACCTACTTCGTCCGTGTCTGATTCGCTCACCCAATACATCCAGAGCCTACCCGCTTCGGTGCGGGTGAGTGTGGCGCTTGAAACCCTCGCCGATAGCAGCGTGCGCCTGTACCACCGGGCCGACGAGCGGGTGCCCGCAGCCAGCCTGATCAAAGTACCGATTATGGTTGAAGCGATGGTAGCCGAAATTGAGGGCCGCATCAATCTCGACGAGATACACATTCTGCTCGATTCGGAAAAAGTAGGCGGGTCGGGCGTGTTGAAAGACTACCCCAACCGGAGCCGAATCAGCTACCGCGACCTGGTGCGGCTGATGATTACCAGCAGTGATAATACCGCCACCAATATTCTGATTGGCGACCTGAGCCCCGAAGCGATCAACGCTCGTATGCGCGCCCTCGGCCTGCCCCAAACCGGACTTAACCGGGTCATGATGGATACCCTTGCAGCCAGGCAAGGCCGCGAGAATGTGGTTACAGCCCGCGAGATGAACCATCTGCTCATCCAGATTTACCGGCATCGGGTGGCGACTCCCGCTTTGTGTGAGCAAATGCTCGATTTTCTGAAAGCCAACGAAGACACGCTCACTATACCCAGTCGGCTGCCTCGTCAACCGGGTGGCCGGCCATTAGTGGTGGCCCACAAAACAGGCACATTATCCTACGTTAGGGCCGATATGGGTATCGTTTATGGACCTCGCCCGTTTGTGCTATCAGTTTTAGTCGAGGGGGCAGACTCCGAAGCCGCTGGCGAAGCCATTATTGCCCAAATAGCTCGATTAGCCTATTCAACAATTCACAATAATTAGTTATAAGTACTCATTTAATATAGTTATTTTTGACTATAAATGACATTATTTTGAGAATATTGCCACTTTACGCCTTTGTTTGCACAAATGAATTTCTAATCTGAATTTAATTCTATTACATTTATAACGTAAATCTGTTTAGGTCCTATATCCATAGGCTTTATCTGATATATTCTTTTATTCATAGTTACAGGCATATGGCACTAAATACCAACGTTCTGGTTAGAAACAATGTCCAGATCAAAGGGAACGTAGCGGCTGATCGTACATTGGTGTTTGCACATGGTTTTGGCACCGATCAGTCTGCCTGGAGCGGTGTTTGGCCAGCCTTTGCCGATACCCATCGTATTGTTCTGTTCGACTATGTAGGTGCCAATGAGACCACAGTAGCTCAGTTTAAGCCTGAACGCTATAAAACACTCTACGCATTTGCCGACGACCTCCTCGATATTCTCGAGGCACTCAACCTGACCCAGGTCGATCTGATTGGGCATTCAGTAGGTGGCACTACCGGTATGCTGGCCGCCATTCAGGAACCCGAACGGTTTAGCCGACTGGTACTGATGGGGTCGTCGCCCCGATACCTCAACGATGAGGGCTATACGGGTGGGTTCACGGAACAGGATCTCAATGCTTTGTTTGCCCAGATGAAGGGCAACTATTACGGGTGGGTGAGTGGCTTCGCGCCGTTTATTGCCCGAAATCCGGATAACCCCCACGTGGCTGACCAGTTTGCGCAAACTCTGGCAGCCATGCGCCCCGATGTGGGCCTTTCTATTGCCCGGACTATTTTCGAGTCAGATTATCGGGCCGTATTGGCCAATGTGCCACACCCGGTGCTAGTTATTCAGCCTGAGCACGACTCTGCCGTTCCTAAGCCCGTGGGGGAGTACTTTGCTCAACGCTTGCCCAACGCACAGCTTATTGTTTTACCCACAGAAGGACATTTGCCACACTTAAGCCATCCCGAGCTGGTTGTGAATGCTATTCGTCCCTTCCTCCAACACGTTCCTGTTGATGGATTGGAGCCTGTTTAACCGCTTTCAGGAAGTAGCCTCCCACGAGATTGGGCCACGGTTATTACCAGCATTAGCCGAGGTAATTGTCGATTACCTCCAGGCCGACGGCTGCTGTATTGTTCAGGAACGCGACGAGTCGATGGCGACTTCGTTACTGGAATACCCGACAGCATCGGGGGCAATTCTGTTCGATCCCGACCAACTGAGCAGCCTGACCCAGGAAAAACCGTTCTTTTTTCAGAGCCAATTCACGGCCCGGCGGCCGTTACGCCCATTGTTGGGTAAATTCGGACAGATTGCGGGCCTCCGGCTCGACAATTATAGTCTCAAAGGCTGGATTGTTATCGGCTGGTGTACAACCCGTTCACTCGATGGCATACCGCTTGAAGCCTCGCTTCAGTTATTTGCGGACAAAGTACTGGTCAACTACCTGTCGTTGCAGCGAATAGCCCTCGAACAACAGTACCGGTTTCTGTTTGCCACCGTGCCGCAGGCTATTGTCCGCATCAACGAAAACGACAATACAAGCTGGGTAAATCCGGCCGCCCTCGATTTACTTCAGCTCGACCCCGACAACCTGTACCCCTCGGCTGCCGAAGTCTCGCAGGGTATGATGCGGCTCCGCAGTGAAGCCATTAACCAGCAGGAGGTAAACCGCCGGGCGGGTGAGCTGATCCAAAACCCAAACGCCGAAATCTCAAACTGGCTATGGGCCTTTCCTGACCGGGCCCTGAGCGTGTTGTCGCGCCCGATTCGTTCGCCCTACTTTAATGGGCGTATCTGGCTATTCAACGACGTTTCGGAACTATACCGCTCGAACCTCCAACTAGCCGACCAGCAAAACGAACTTCTGTCGAAAAACGACCAGTTGCAGGCCGCCAACCGCGAAATCGAAAGTCTTATCAGCGTAATTGCGCACGACCTGAAATCGCCCCTGGCTACGCTCAGTTTTGTGCTCAATTTCATTACCATGTCGGGCGAGCTGAACGAGCAGCAACTCGAAAACGTACAGTACGGCCAGAAAACCGTTACGAAGGGCATGAACCTGATCGAGAGCATTGTGTACTACAACCGGCTTATCAGCCGCGATGAGGACGTGCAACTGATGGAGGTAGAGCTGAATGATCTGCTGGCTATTGTCGTCGACGGTTTCCGGGGGGCGGCTATTCAGAAGAACATCGAACTGGCACTGAACACCCCCTCCTCATCGCCAGTGCTCCGCACCGACCCCGAATCGCTGGTGCGCGTGCTGGACAACCTCATCAGCAATGCGTTGAAGTTTTCAGACTTTGGCAAAAAGGTGCAGGTCGACGCATACGCCCACCATGAGAGCCTGATTGTGAGTATTCAGGATCAGGGGCCCGGTATTTCGCCCGAAGACCGCCCCAAGCTCTTTAAACGATTCCAGCGGCTAACGGCGCAGCCCACCAACAACGAAAACTCGTCGGGTTTGGGGTTGTCAATCGTCAAAGCTCTCACAGAAAAAATTGGCGCGCAAATCGCCGTAGAAAGCGAATTAGGTCAGGGTACAACCTTCCAGATCGTTTTCCCGGCGCACCTGTTCAGCCTGTTGCCCACGCCTGAGTCGGCCGAGCGGCACACGTAGACGGTTGGATTACTGACGCGTAAGCGTGATAATGTACGTTGTTTTTTCGGGGGCCCCACCCGGATTAATGTCACGTTGCGCTCTTAACTGCATGGAACCTCCCAGGGTGGTTTTGGTAGCCACTGTCTGCGTGTTAGTGGCATCGGTCAGGGTAACGGTCGTACCGGTCTCGGTGTATTTGGCACCGGCAAACAACAACTGCAACACCTGCTGCGAGATGGGGGCCGACGCGCAGGAAGCCGGGCGGTCGTACGAGATTGTACCATCGGTTTTAAACGACACCACAATATCGGCCAGACAGGTTTCGCCCAGAAACTTCAGCGCAGCCGCCAGGTCAGTCACACCCTGAAACGCCGGATCCACACTTAGTCCGGCTATTTTCCAGTTTCCCTGAATAGTGGCGGAGGTAAGTTCGGGTTCAGGTTTGGCTTTCTGGCAACTATCGAGGCCAACGATACCAACTGACAAGAGAATAACCCAAAGGAAGCGGGAGAAGCGAATCATACGTAAAATACAAAACCGTGTTTGTGTCCAAACGCCCAAACGGGCAGCAATCGTGTGGGCGTGGGTGTTTCTCTGCGCAACCGGGCTACCCAATTACGCGGGGCCCCTGCCGGTTGATTTCCGATACGTAGGCCTCGCTTGTGATGCCTACCGCCAGAAACGCCTGCTGCATGGCCTGCCCTACGCGCTCGGCCGTGGCCAAATCGCGGCACAGGGCAAACATCGACGGCCCCGAACCCGAAATGCTGCACCCCAGCGCACCGCTGTCGAGCGCGGCCTGTTTGACTTCGCCAAACTGCGGAATCAGAATCGACCGTACGGGCTCAATAATCACGTCGACCATCGACCGGCTAATCAGGTCATAATCCGGTTTGAGCAAACCGGCCACCAGCCCAGCTACGTTGCCCATCTGGGTAATCGCGTTTTTGAGCGACACTTCGTTTTTCAGAATAAACCGGGCGTCTTTGGTATTGACCTCAATATCAGGGTGTACGAGCGTAGCAAACATACCCGCCGGGGTATCGAGCTTGATAACGTCCAGCGGGCTATAACTCCGCACTACCACAAACCCACCCAGCAGCGACGGCCCTACGTTGTCGGCATGAGCCGACCCGCAGGCAATCCGTTCGCCTTCCATGGCAAATGGCAGCAGCTCGATAGTCTGCAACGGCCGGCCCAGTAGTTCGTTGATGGCAAACACCCCCGCCACGGCCGAGGCCGCGCTGGAGCCCAGCCCACTCCCCAGCGGCATTTGCTTGGTGAGTAGTACATCCACCCCTATGTCGGTGCGGTCGATGTGCTGCAGGAAACGCTGGATTGAAATACCGGCTGTGTTACGGGCGGCTTCGCGAGGCAGCCGGCCCCCATCGCCAATAATATCGGTAATGCGAACACCGGGCGTATCGCGCCGGGTTAGTTCAACCACATCGCCGGGGCTGTCCACAGCAAACCCGAAAATATCGAAACCACAGGCCACATTGGCCACCGTTGCAGGGGCAAAAACGCTGATTTTTTCCACGTTGTAAGCAAAAAGGAGGAAAGGGAGAAGGCAGGAAAGGGAGAAGGCTTCAACACTTCTCGTTTCTCACTCCTCTCTCCTACCTTCTAAATTATATTCATCGTTTGTTCTTTGATCTTTTCCAGCTCGTCTTTCATCTGAACGACCAGCCGCTGAATGGCCGAATCATTGGCTTTAGAGCCAATGGTGTTGATTTCACGACCAATTTCCTGTGCGATGAAGTTTAATTTTTTGCCGTTGGCCTCCTCGGTGTTCAGCACTTCCATGAAGTACTGCAAGTGGTTTTTCAGCCGGACTTTTTCTTCCGAAATGTCGAATTTCTCGACGTAATAGACCAGTTCCTGCTCAAAGCGGTTCCGGTCGAACTCTTCATTACCCAACAGCTCAACCACCGAGGCCCGCATGCGTTCGCGGACGGCCGGAATTCGGCGACCATCCTGCTCCTCCACCTCCGCCAGCCGGGCCGTGATAGACCCGATATATTCGTTGAACTTACCTTCGAGCGAGGCTCCCTCCTGCCGCCGAAACGCATCGCACTTCTGGATGGCCTGACTAATGGCCTGCTGCACCAGCAGCCAATCGCTGGCTCCAGCTTCGGGGTCGGGCAGTTCGGCCGTGTAGGCATTGGGTTGCGACAGGGCCAGCTTCAGTACATCGGCATCGGGTACGCTCATGAGCATACTGTTGGCCGTTTCCCGAATGTCCTGCGCATACGCCCCTACCAGCGTCCGGTTGATTACCATGCCCGACCGAACTTCGCCGGTGCGGGTGTAGTTGATCGACAGCTCCACTTTCCCCCGTTCCAGTTGTTGCGTCAGCTGGTTTCGGATTTCAATTTCTTTGTCCGAAAACTGGCGGGGTAACCGACAGAATATGTCCAGAAACTTAGAATTGAGGGTTTTTACTTCGGCGGTTACTGTCAGATTATTGCTTTCGACGGTAGCATTGCCGAAGCCAGTCATGGATTTGAGCATAAAAAAGAGTTTGCAGTTTAGAGTTTACAGTTTAGAGTTTTGCCTTACTAGTTCACCACTTTAGGTGGCTCAACCACGCAGCGGTAATCGCTGAAAACAGAAAACTGCCAACTGTAAACCTTATTTTTTTAACGCGTTAGCTTCGGTTTCTTTGTATTCTTTGCGTCGGCGGGCTACGTCGCAGGCCAGGTAAATGGCCTGAATCATCGATGTTTCGTCGGCAATGTTCTTACCAGCAATATCGTAGGCCGTACCGTGATCGGGCGAGGTGCGCACAATAGGCAGCCCGGCCGTAAAGTTGACCCCTTCTTCAAACGCAATGGCCTTGAACGGAATCAGACCCTGATCGTGGTACATGGCCAGCACAGCGTCGTATTTGCGGTAGCTGCGGGTACCGAAAAACCCGTCGGCCGGGAACGGGCCATACACCAGTTCCCCTTTTTTACGCCAGTCTTCAATCACGGGGCTGATGGTCTCGGTTTCTTCATTCCCGAGCAGGCCGTTTTCGCCCGCGTGTGGGTTGAGTCCCAGCACCGCAATGCGCGGCTTGGCAATACCAAAGTCCTGCCGCAACGACTGCATCATCATGGTCAGTTTCTGGCTGATGGCATTACGAGTCACGTTCTGGCGTACTCGTCCGAGCGGCACGTGGCCCGTAACGACACCAACCCGCAGCGACTCGCCCACCATAAACATCAGATCGTCGGGCACGCCAAAGGCTTCGGCCAGATATTCGGTATGGCCGGGGAATTTAAAAGCCTCCGACTGCATGTTGTGCTTGTTGATCGGCCCGGTAACGAGGGCATCGAGCTTACCCGCTTTCAGGTCGTCGACAGCCCGCTGCAAACAGGCAAAAGCCGCCTGTCCGGCTTCGGGCGTCACCTTACCGGGCTGAATTTCGTACACAGCCGGAGCCCCGGAGGGTACCGGGGTAGGTGCGGGTGCAGCTTCGACCTGTACCACCGTTACCACATCGGCCGTTGCCACGTCGGCCGTTACGCCTTCTGTAGAGGTCTCTCCACCGGGCGTTGCATTCTCGGCTACGGCGGCCTGCTCATTGGTAACCGAAACGGGCTGCTCACTGGCAGGTGCTTCGGGAGCCGGGCCAGCTTGCGGAGCCGGGTTTGGCCGACCACTGTCGTTCCAGCACGTAATAACGTTGGTCATTTTATGGCTTGCCTGCCCTACATGCTGAATCCCGTTGAGGTTCCAGTCTTTCAGGTTCAGCAGGTTGCGGTACCGGTTCAGCACCCGCATAGAGCCGTAAATCACCACCGTACACAGACGCTGCATCTGATTGTATTTCAGCGCCTTCAGGATTACTTCCGGGCCAATGCCGTTGTAGTCGCCGAGAGAGATACCCACCACCAGTCGGTCTTCGGGTGCCACATCGGCCCCGCGCCCAGCCAGGTCACTGATTTTACGCTCGCCAAGGCGCGATTCGCCCGGACGCAGATCGCTGGGGCGGAGCTCGTCTTCACGGGTCCACTCCTGAATGAGGGGTTCTTCCCGCGAGGGGCGCTCCCGCTCAGGCTCGCGCTGCTCCCGATCCCGGTCACGATTTCGATCCCGATCGCGGTTCCGATCCCGGTCGCGGCCATTAGGTTGTTGCTGCTGCTGGCGGCCCTCCTGACGGCCACCTTCAGCACGGTTTTCGTTGTCGCGGCCTCCACCATTTTGTCGGCCCGCGTCAGGGCGGCCCGCGTCAGATCGACCACCTTCGGAGCGGTTGCCTTCAGAGCGGCCTGTATCCTGGCGATTATCCTGGCGATTGCTTTCCTGACGGCCGCCTTCCGAGCGATTTCCTTCGGAGCGGCCTGCATCCTGGCGGTCGTTCTGCCGCTGATTGCGGTTGCCCTCCTGCCGATTGTTGGGGCGCTCGGGGCGGGGATTTTCAGGACGGGGAGCCGGGGTGGTTTCGGTTTCTCCGGCTGGCGTACGGTTAACGGGCCCGGTGGTGTTATCCTCAGGCTCGTCGTCTACATACGCCATAATTTCTTCGGGCTTAGTCGATGGGGTGCGGTCTTCTCGCGGCCCACCCGACCGGTTGCCCCGGTTACGGTGGCGGTTTCGGTTCCGGCGGTCGTTATGTCTATCGTTGCGCTTTTCAGGCTGACGCTCTTCCATAGTTGGAATCAGTTAAGAGCGGGCGGGCCGGTTTCCAGTGCACAGAGGGGGCATGGGCCGTGCTTCTTATACGCTCCAGGCTCAATGAACCCTGAATTTTTTGCAACGGGGCTCTTCCGGGCGAACGTTGCGCTTCATTCATTGTTCATTAGGCAGTGTCCATTAATTTTCCTGCAAGTTACGATAATCTACGGATGTCTGAGACCCAGCCCTCGATTCTGATTGCCGACGAAATGCACCCGTCGCTGTTCCCGATGCTCACCGAAGCCGGTTTCCGATTTGATTACCAACCCACCATCAGCCGCGCCCAACTGCTCGACCAACTGGCCCCCTTCGATGGGCTCATTATCCGCAGTAAAACCACTGTCGATGAGGCAATGCTTCAACAAGCCCCTAACCTACGGTTTATTGGCCGCGCCGGGGCTGGCCTCGACCTGCTCGATCTGGATGCCGTAGCACAACGGGGCATTGCTGTGTTTCATGCCGGAACCGGCAACCGCGACGCCGTAGGCGAACAGGCTGTAGGCATGTTACTGGCCTTGGTGACCAACCTGGTACGGGCCGATGCGGAGGTCCGGCAGGGAGTCTGGGACCGCGAAGGAAACCGGGGTTACGAACTGGGCTCGCTGACAGTGGGGCTGATTGGCTATGGCAACAACGGACAGGCCACTGCCCGCCGACTGAGTGGTTTCGGGTGCCGGGTGCTGTGTTACGATAAGTACCGCACCGATTATTCCGACGCCTACGCCACCGAAGCGTCAGTCGAAACAATAGTGGCTCAGGCCGATGTACTGAGCCTGCATATTCCGCTCACGGGCGAAACCCGAATGCTGATTAACGACGACTGGATTGAGCGAATGGCCAAACCATTTTATTTAATGAACGTAGCCCGGGGCGAAATTGTCGAGCTGGCGGCCGTGGTACGGGGGTTGGAGTCGGGTAAGGTGCGCGGAGCCGCCCTCGACGTGCTTGAAAACGAGAAGTTAGGTAAACTCACCCCCGATCAGCAGACAACATTCGATTACCTGCGCGGGTCGGACCGGGTGATTCTGACCCCGCACATAGCGGGCTGGACACACGAAAGCTACGTGCGTATCAACCGCGTACTGGTCGATCAGTTTGTGCAGGCGGGGATTAATACGCCATTGTCTCGGGCATGACCAACTGACGGTCGAGGCCCTGTTCGCGCCGGGGTTGCAAGCCGAGGAGCATACCCGCCAGATGTTCAGAAATTTGAAAGTTCTGTAAGCAATCGAGCCACATAAACTCCCCCGCCGAATTGATTTCAATAAAATAATGGTCGCCCTGGGGCGTCACAATCATGTCGATAGCGCCATAGTTGAGGCCGTAGAGGTCCATGAATGTGTGTAGGCTTTGCGCTACGCTCTGAGGTAGGTCGTAGGGTTTCCAGTCACTCACGGTCGCAACTCCATTCTTGCGCCAGTCGTTTTGGGAGATTTCCGAAGCCTGCGAATTAATCGAAAACGCCCAGATCCGGTGCCCGGCAACGGTAATGCGCAGTTCGATTTCTTTTTCAATAGCCTGCTGAAACATCAGAGGGGTAGCCTGTAGGTCGTCGAGCGCGTCCATGTCGTCGGTTGTCAGACGGTTGGTAAACATTACCATCGTTTGCCCGTCGTCCTGAATCGCGTAACTCGCCTGCGACTTCACAATCACATCGGCTGGCTGTTGCGCCTGCACAAACCGCCGAGCCTCGGCTGGCGAATTGGTCACGCAGGTGTTTGGAACGAGCAAACCAGCCCGGCGAGCCACCCGCATTTGTTCTTCGCGGCTTGCCAGTCGGCGGTGTACGCTCGGGCGGCCGAGTACAAACCCGTCGAAACCTTCGATTAACCCCTTGAGCGTTGCCTCCACCTGAGCCTCAAACGCAGGCAGAAGTTTGGCACCGTACTGCTCAACAAACGCTTTTTTATTCAGCTCGAACCGCCGGAACCAGAGCGAATCGCAGGTATGGATAGCCTCTCGTCCACCGGGCGTGTCGAGCCAGATTTCAATACCCGCATCGGTGTCGAGGTAGGTCAGCTGATACTCGAACGGATACCGGTCGACGGGAAATACGATAGCCCGCCCACCGAAGTCTTCAATAGCTTTTACAACCATAGGTGTAGTAGCTTGCAGATCGAACGAACGGGTAATGATAAGTACGGTTTTCATGTATTATTGGTAAGATAGTCGGTGGGCAATCGCCTGCGCAATCGGAAGGTGGAGATCGCGCTGTAGCATGCCCCACTCGCCTTGTGGGTTCACTTCCAGAAAAACAGGTGTACCGTCGGGTTGCACCATCAGGTCGATAGCCCCAAACAGTAACCCCAACCGACGCATGAGGGCTGTCAGCTGCGCCCGAACGGTATCGGGCAAGGTGTAGGATTTCCAACCTGTTGACACATCTGCGGCATAGCGCCAGTCGGTTGGGCTGCTGAGCGAGCCACGGGTGTCGATGCTTCCGGTAAAGCATTGCCCATCGACATACGCCACCCGGAGTTCGGTTTGAGCCTGAACTCGTTCCTGAAAAATCATAGGGCAAGCCATCAGGGCTGTATCGTCGGTAAGGTCGTTCGCTGAGAGAGGGGTAGTTGGAAACACTGGCCCGCTACCAGACATGCCATAGGTCAGGGTATCGTACAATTTGGCCACTACCTCGCCCCGGCATCGCTCAAAAAAAGCCCGAATCTGGGTCGGATCGTTACTAAAAAGGGTTTTAGGGATCGCCAGACCCGCTTCCTGAGCCGCTTCCAGCTGGCCCATCTTGTTGTTTTGCACGGTAGTGTCGGCCGTAAAGTCATTCATCCATAACCGCCCCGGCAAACACCCAAACAGTGCCATCTGCACCCGGCTAAACGCCTGCAGGGTAGCTCGCCGATAGGCCTCGGGCAAGTCGGTCGGGGGCGTGATGGCCCAGAGTTTCCGGTACCAAACGGCCGTTATGTCGCGGGTGTCGAAGGCTAAACCCGGTCCTTCGCACCGGGCTGATCGGGTTGTCAGATCGACGCTTATCTGACTGTGTGCTATCTGGTCGGTATTCAATCTGACCGACTGGAAGCCCCGTACCCTGAGCGTTTGTTGAACCAGATCGATAGTGTACTCGTCGCGGCTATGGGTTAGGCAAAGAATCATGGAAAACAGCATGAACTGGGTATGCTCGTGCGAGCACACCCAGTCACCCAACTACTTGTAAATGTCATCTATCTCAGGGTAGGTCACCTCGTCAAGATCCGATGGATACTTCATCGTCGGGTAAGGAAGTGGAGCGGGTTTGCCAGGGCCGCGGTCGGCACCAACAGATTGCTCACCCGAAATGTCCTGCCCTTCGAGGAAGCGGGCGAAAAAGGGTTTTTTTGTGGTTTGTTCCATGGTAATCAGAAATTTGATTGGTTGCATGTATCCCGGCCGTTTACTCCGCCGAGCAAGGGCAAACATAGGAGACCGGGCAGGGGTTTGAGTAGGGCATTTTACCAAAGACGGGTTTGGTTTTGTGAACGCCCCGGTTCATATCGAACGGAACGCCGAACTTGCAGCCGTAAAAATCAACTCCCCTGAGAACCATGCGTTTTATGGTTACCCGCCAGTACGACGCGGCCGACTGCGGCCCTACCTGCCTGTGGATGGTGGCCCGCCATTACGGGCAAACGCTGCCACGCCCGTGGCTTCGACAACTGGCTGGTCAGTACCGGGGAGGAGCTTCATTACGAAGCCTGACCGTTGCCGCTCAGAAACTGGGGTTCGAAACCCGTACCATGCAACTACGGTGGTCGGTTTTCCGGGAAGCCCCGTTGCCTGCTATTGTCCATTTGCCGCAGCGGCAACATTTTGTGGTTGTGTACGCCCTCACGCTCAACCACGTACACGTAGCCGATCCCGCCCTGGGGCGGGTACGGGTTTCAACGGCCGACTTCTGTGCGCAATGGGCTACCGACGAACAACCAGACCCCACCGGCACCGCCCTGTTTCTGTCGCCAACGCACACATTTCATACCCTCAGTCCACCTCAGCCCGCCCGCCCGCTCAACCAGCTTTGGCAAGCCCGCCGGTATTTGCTACAACACCCCAGACTACTCCTATCGTTATTGGCAGTACTGGGTGTATTGGCGGCTATTCAGGCGGTGTTACCGGGCCTCTCGCAGCGTATTGTCGACGAAGCCGTGCAACCTCGCCGGGCCGATGTGCTGCACTGGTTTTTAGTTAGTCAACTGGGGCTGACAGCTGGTCTTTTGGTGGGTAGCTGGACGCAAAGCTGGCTCCTAACCCAGCTCAGCAACCGACTGAGCTTTGCTATACTGGACGAGTTCCTGCGCAAGCTACTCCGATTGCCACTGGCCTTTTTCGACCAGAAACGCTTCGGCGACATTGCACAGCGCATTGCCGACCACGAGCGCATCGACCAGTTTTTGAGTCAGTTTAGCGTACAGCTTATCACACTCGCGGTGGCGGTGCTGATTAACGGGGGGTTGCTTCTGCACTACAGCCCGGCGGCTTTCGGGTTGTTTGTGTGCGGTACAGCCCTGCACCTTATCTGGACATTCGGGTTTATGCGCCACCGGGCCGCGCTCGATCAGGAGCTGTTTGGCACAGCAGCCCAGAGCCAGTCGCGCACGCTCGAACTGATTGAAGGCATCCCCGACGTGAAGCTGGCCCATGCCGAAGAACAAGTCCGTACGGCCTGGCTCAGTGTGCAACAGCAACGCTACCACCTCCGGTTACAGGCCCAGAAACTCGCCATTGGGCAGTCAGGCGGGGCTAGTGTTCTGTTTATGCTCACGAACCTGTTTATTAGTTACGTTGTAGCCAGCAGCGTTATTGCGGGCAACACCTCGCTCGGTGTACTGCTGGCGGTGCAGGTGGTGGTGGGGCAGTTAGCTACTCCGCTGAGTCAGGCTGTTTTTCTGGTCCAACAAGCCCAGGATACCCAGCTCGCACTCGCCCGCATCGGCGAACTTCACGATGAACCCGACGAGCGGGTAGGTCACCAAATAACCTTCCCTAGCTCACCCACAGCCCTGCGGCTGGAGCGCGTATGGTTTGCGTATCCAGGCACCGAAGAGGCCGTCTTGCGAAATCTCTCCCTCACCATTCCAGTTGGTAAAACCACAGCGATTGTAGGAGCCAGCGGCAGCGGCAAAACGACCCTGCTGCAACTACTATTGGGCACGCACGACCCGACCCACGGCCGAATCTGGCTTGGAGAAAATCACTTGCTAGCCGATGCCAACCCGACCGTTTGGCGTCAGCGTTGCGGAGTAGTTTGGCAAACCGGCTATATTTTCTCCGATACCATAGCTGCCAATGTGGCTCTGGGCAACTCGGCCCCCGACCCCGCGCGGGTGTGGCAGGCACTGCAAACAGCCGCATTGGATTCGTTTGTGGCTGAGCTTCCCCTCGGTATTCATACCCGAGTTGGTAAGGATGGGCTGGGTCTGAGTCAGGGACAGCGGCAACGGCTTCTTATTGCCCGGGCCGTTTACAAAAATCCCGATTACCTGTTTTTTGATGAAGCCACCAACGCACTCGACACCGCCACCGAGCGGCAGATCATCGAAAACCTGAGTCAGTTTGGGCAGGGCCGCACGGTAGTGGTGGTAGCCCACCGACTTAGCACAGTTCGGCAGGCCCATCAGATTGTGGTGCTTCAGGCAGGGCAGATTGCCGAACAGGGTACCCACGAGCGTCTTCTGGCCGAACGGAAGCTGTACTGGCAGCTCGTGCACAATCAGTTGGAGTTGAACACGCCGGTTCCTAATCTTGTAGTTTAATCCATTCGGTCTTCATGCGCGCGCTGCTTATTCTCCTGCTTTTGTGGTGTAGTCACCGGCTGGCGGCTCAGCAGGTCAGTTACCAGCGGCTCGACAAGGCGAGTGGCCTACCCTCCAACACAATCTATGATCTCATACAGGATCAGCAGGGGTTTATCTGGCTGGCGACCGATAAAGGCTTGTACCGGTACGACGGGGTGCTGTATCAGCCCTACCGCAACCACAGCCAGAACGACAAGGGGTTGAGTAATCTCATGCTCGACGGAGCCGGGCGGATTTGGTGTCAGAACTTTTCGGGCCAGTTTTTTTACGTCGAAGCCGATAGCCTCCGGTACTGCGCCGTTGTAGAACCTCTGGGCTCGTATTACCCGGCCGTTATGCTCAACCGCTTTTCGCTCGTCAACTTCGGCCCTCACTCGTTACGGGTGCTGGACACCCGCACGCTGCGCCTGACCAACTCTCTACCGCTGAGCTACGTGCATTATTCGCCCTACGCGTTTTCCGACGGACAGGCTATTTACCTCTTTGCCGGTGGTCAGCAGCGGGCGGTGCGCGTGCCCATGCAGGGGCCACCTACCTACATCCCTAATGAACCCGGCCTGGCTACATTTTATGTGGTGAAGGTACGAAAACACACCTTTCTGATTCCGAAGGCCGATGCGTCGCGGCTGGTGGTACAACGCCCCGACGGCGGGCGACAGGTGATTGAACTGGGGCATACAGGGCTCATCCAGAACGTTCGGGTCATCAACGACCGGTACCTCGGCTTGTTCTGTTCGGCGGGTTTTTACCTGCTCGACATGAACAATCCCCTACCCCAAAGGCTATCCGTTCAGTTGCCCGATAAAAACTGTACGGGCCTGATGCTGGATAACGAAGGCAATTTCTGGCTCGCCACCATCAACAGCGGCCTGTTGCTCATTCCATCCATGCAGGTCAACGTTATTGCACCGGGGCGACCGTTTACGCGGTTGCAGGCACTCCCCCAAAAACGTCAGATGTATTTGGGTACCGCCACCGGCGAGTTGGCCCGGCTCGACCTCCAGGCGTCGGCTATTACTCCGCTTTACGAAGGCACCAGCAACACCGAGGTTATCTCACTTCATTACGACACCACCGCCCGACAGCTATTTTTCAGCTCAGACCTGTTTCGCCGGTGGAACAATGGCCAGACCGATTTTGCGCAAATGCTCTCAGTAAAAGACATTGCCCCGTTCGACCAGAACCGGCTGGCCATTGCCGCTACGGGATTTCTGGGTGTGGTGTCGCGTCATAAACCCGAAGCCACGTACGAAATTAATTTAAGTACCGCCCGCAACCGTGCCGTGGTGGTTCACCCAATAACCCGAACCCTGTATGCCGCCACCTCACAAGGTTTCTGGCAATACCCGAGCGGTAGTCCAGGGTCTGAAATCAAGGCCGACAACAAATCATTGTCACTCTCCGACCTGACTCTGACCGATGGGCCGGCTCCGCTCGTGTTTGCCGCCAGCACTAACGATGGTATCTACGCCTTCGATGGCCCCCGGCAAACGCTCCACCTTACCGAAAAAGACGGTTTGGCCGACAATGCCGTGTACCGCATTCAAGCGTATAAAAACCAGATATGGTGGCTCACAGAAAAAGCGGTGCAGAGCTTCGACCTGCGTACACGCACCATCCGCACATACGACCGCACCGACGGCCTACCCGATACCGACCTGAAAGACCTGGCTTTTGTGGACCACATGGTGTACGTAGCCACGCTATCGGGTCTGGTGCGTTTTCCGCGAAACCTACCTGCCACCAACACCCACCGTCCCCGGCTAGTTGTGACGGGCCTTTTGTGCAACAAGCAAGCCTTTTCACTCGATAAGAAACCCCGCTTTGCCTACGACCAAAACAACGTTGAGATTCATTTCTCGGTGCTGTCGTTTCGGAGTCAGGGCGATGTGCGGGTCAACTACCGCATCAACGGGCAGGCCTGGGTTACCCTCGATCCCGGCGTGCGGATGCTCAGCCTGCCCTCCCTCGCCCCCGATGACTACGTGGTCGAGATTCGGGTGGAAAATGAAGATGGAATCAGCAGCCCGCAGACCCTGACGGTTAAGTTTTTGGTACAGAGCCCGTTCTGGCTCAGTTACCCCTTTCTGGGCGCTCTTATGCTGGCCATTGCGGGGCTGGTGTACGGCAGTAATCAGCGACGCCTGTCGCGGCAAAAACGCGAGTCGGCTTTGCAGGCCGAAAAAGCGGCTCTGCAACAGGAATTGCAGAAATCCCGACTGACGGCTATCAAGTCGCAAATGAATCCACACTTTATTTTCAATGCCCTGAATACTATTCAGTTGTACATATACCTCAACGAGAAGCAGCAGGCATCCAGTTACCTGGTCAAGTTCAGCGAACTAACGCGCATGATTCTGGATATGAGCAACGACGAAACCGTGGCGCTGGCTCACGAGCTGAAGGCGATTCGGCTGTACCTGGAACTGGAACAAATGCGGTTTGAAGACTCGCTGCATTGCCAGCTGGTGGTGGCCAATGAGCTGGACACTGACCATATCCGTATTCCATCGATGCTGATTCAGCCCTACATCGAAAACGCCATTAAGCACGGACTGATGCACAAGAAGCACGACCGTAACCTGCTGGTCGATTTCCGGCAAACAGGCCCCTGGCTGGAAGTGACCATTGATGACGACGGGGTGGGCCGCCAGAAATCGTCGGAAATAAACCAGCAACGCGCCCGCCGACACGAATCCTTTGCCACTCAGGCCAACCAAAAACGGCTGGAATTGCTCAACGATGGCGACCATTCGCACATTGGTATCCGAATCATCGACAAATACGACATTTTCCATAAACCAGCCGGAACAACCGTTATTCTGCATATTCCGGTGTTAACGTAACCACCTGCGTGAATGGACAATGAATGAGGTATAATGAACAATTCCCCCATTGATTATCAGCCTCTTCACCATTCATTTTACCCTATACAGTATACATTTGATTTTGACTCAGTTATGCCAACCGCCCTCATTATCGACGATGAACAGAAAGCTCGCCAATTGCTAAAAGCAATGCTCGCCGACTGCGCCCCCGGCCTGACCGTTCTGGCCGATTGCGACGACCTTCCCAGTGGGGTGAAAGCCATCAAGAAACTCAAACCGGACCTGGTGTTCCTCGACATTGAGATGCCGCACTACAGCGGCCTGGAGCTGATGGACTTTTTCAACGAAGACGAAATTGACTTTTATGTCATTTTCACCACGGCCTACAGTCAGTACGCTATTCAGGCATTTCGGTTTTCGGCCATCGATTATCTGCTCAAACCACTCAACATCGACCTGCTGCGGGAGGCTATCGAGCGGTTTCGGCTCAAAAAAGTGCGGGAAGCGCAAAATCTGTTTACTCTTAAACACAACCTGAGTCCACATACCTCCAAACGAATTGCCCTGCCCCAAACAAGCGGGTTTCGGTTTGTCGACAGCGCCGAGATTCTGTACGCCAAGGGCGATGGAGCCTACACGGACATTTTTCTGCGTTCGGGCGACAAACTGCTCATCAGCCGGAGCCTAAAATACCTCGAGACCTTACTCGAAGGCCTCGACGGGTTTGTCCGTTGTCACAAATCGTATGTGGTCAATACGCAGTACGTAGCGTCGTACAGCCGTCAGGACGGCGGCTATATCACCCTGCATAACCAGACCCAGATCAGCGTTTCGCCCGACAAAGTGGGGGCGGTGCTAAAAGCCTGCTGTTAACTATGAAAACCATTCGACTGATTCTGGCGGGGGGCTTACTGTTTTGGCTGGGTTACCGGTTTGTTCGTATTCAGTTGGCCACACCCCGCCCGGTGCCTGTTGTACAAACAAAAACCCCCTGAACGGGTTTATACGTTGTTAACGCTAACAACTCAACGACCATGAAAAAGATAATGATGACGCTCGCCCTGGCTGCGATGACCCTTACGTTTGCCTCCGCTCAGGAAGTAAAGCAGGAAGCCAAAGAAACCGCCAATCAGGCTGGTGAAACCGCCAAAGCTGCCGGCCGTAAGGTAAACCGCGAAACCCGTCAGGCAAGCCGCGAACTAAAGCGCGAAGCCCGCAAAACCGGCGACGCCATCGACCGGGCCGCTACCAACACCAAGCAAGACGTAAAACGGGGCACCAACAAGGCGCTGAACAAGACGGAGCGGGGTCTGAAAAAGGCGGAACGCAAGCTGGACGACTCGAAATAACAACATCACGTATACCGTAAGCCGTTGGGGGTTTGCCAAACACGCGTTTGTGTTTGGCAAACCCCCAACGGCTTATTTTTGGTTACTTCGACCGGATGGCAATTACCGGATCGAGCCGGGCGGCTGAGATAGCCGGTAAAATTCCCGCCAGTACCCCAATCAGGCTCGACGTACCCAGACCAAGGGCAATGTTACCCGCCGTGAGCACCACATCGAGATTACCCAACGGTATAAACGAGAGCAGATATACCAGAAACACCCCGACTAGCCCCCCCACCAGCGAGAGCATAACCGACTCGAACAGAAACTGGAACAGGATAAAGTAATTCTTAGCACCCAGCGATTTCTGAATACCGATAATGTTGATCCGCTCTTTGACCGACACAAACATGATGTTGGCAATACCAAACCCGCCTACCAGAATGGAGAAGCTACCGATTACCCAACCCGCAATGGTGAGTACGGCAAACACTCCGCCAATAGCTTTGGCAATGGCTTCGGGCCGGTTAATGGCAAAATTGTCGTCCTGTGTGGGTTTGAGGCTTCGGCGGGCCCGCATGAGCCCCCGAATTTCGCCTTCCAGATTTTGTAACCCTTCGTCTTCTGGATAGCCTTTCACGGCAATGGTCACGCTGGGCCGAATCGACTGGAATAGCTTGGCGAAGGTACCGTACGGAATCAGACACCGCCGGTCGGGGTTGCCCCCAATTTCGAGTACGCCGGAGCCTTTCTTTTCCTGAACGGCAATGACCTGAAAGTTCAGCCCGTTGATCTTCATAATCTTACCCACGGCGTACTGATTCGGGAAGAGGGTCTCGGCCACTTCGGAGCCGATAATGACTACGTTGCGCGCCGACTCCTGCTCCTGCGGGGCAAAATAGCGGCCCTCGCCAATGGGTACCTCCGAAATCTGGTTGTAGTCCATCGTGACACCCGAGATCCGAACGGGCAGACTGTTGTTCCCGTTTTTCACGATCACATTACCCCGCCCCCCCATGGCGCAGATAGCCTCGGCATTCTCCAGCCGTTCGGCCAGAGCCCGGTAATCGTTGTAGGTCGGTTCTGGCCACTGAAAATACTTCCACCAGCGGTACTCTGACCCAAACTCAAACGGCCACTTCTGTACGTACACCACGCGGTCGCCCAGAAAGTTCAGACTCTCCTTCACGTTACGTTCGAGCGAGTCGACCATCGTAAATACCGCAATGATGGCGAAGATACCGATGGTTACGCCCAGCAACGAGAGCGTGGTACGCAGCAGGTTAGACCGCAGCGCCTGCCAGGCAAAGCGAAAGCTTTCGAGTATTTGTCGGATAAATTTCAATTGAGTGATTGAGTGATTGAGTGATTGAGTGATTGAGTGATTGAGTGACAAGCCAGCCCGAATGCTTTCTAATCACAGAACTACCTGCTCACACACTTAGTCCACGAGTAAAGTTAATCGCTCAATCGCTCAATCGCTCAATGACTCAATGGTCTTTTACACCAACGCCCGCTGTGGCGGATAATCGGTTGCTATTCGATGATCACGGCCGTGCCATTGGCGCTTACCATGAGCATGGAACCGTTGCCCCCGATGGTCTGGTAATCCAGATCAACGCCCACAATGGCGTTGGCACCCAGCCGATGGGCCTGATCCATCATGTCTTTGATCGCGATACTCTTGGCCTCACGGAGCCCCTGCTCGTAGGCTCCCGAGCGCCCGCCTACGATATCGCTGATGTTGGCAAAAAAGTCTTTAACCAGATTGGCCCCGATAATGGCCTCACCGTTGACCAGCCCAATGTACCGGGTAATCCGTTTACCTTCGAGGGTTGGGGTAGTTGTGATAATCATATAGTGTATACTGGAGTCGATGGCCCGGTTAAGAAACGGCGCAAAGAACGGACCCGTTGCGCGTTTTGCAAAAAAACCGCCTGTGTGGTTGTATGAGCGGTTTACAGACTGGCTGTAAGGGTCGAAAACGAGGTTCAACGCCGACCCTAAAACGCAATACTTAGCGTACGAGTAAACTTTTAGGCCGTTTGTTTGTCAAAGGATAAACGTAAACCACGCAGTAGGTTGCGTTTTTGTCCTAACAACGTGAGTTATGAAAAACAAAGCCTATATCTTGTTGGGATGGCTATTAGTAGCTACACCCATGGCCACCTACGCTCAGAGCGTGGGGCAGGCCGTTATGGAAGGTTTAGCCTCCATAACCCTCTCTGATCAGCAGGTAGCCCAGCTCTCGCGGCAGGCTGTTCAACAAATGGATACCCAGAATCCGGTGGCGGGTCCCAGCGACCCCTACACGCAGCGTCTGAACCGGATTGTCCGTCGGCACCGCACCGTGAGCGGTATCCCGATCAACTATAAAGTGTACAAGGTAAAAGACGTGAACGCCTTTGCTACGGCCGATGGTAGCGTGCGGGTATTTCAGGGCCTCATGGATATCATGTCCGACAGCGAGCTGCTGGCCATTATGGGCCACGAAATTGGCCACGTAGTGAACAAAGACACCCGCGACGCCATGAAGAGCGCCCTGCGCCGGTCGGCGTTTATCAATCTGGGCGCTTCGCAGGGCGGGGCCATCGGGGCACTGTCGCGGTCGCAGGCCACGGCGTTGGCCAATGGCCTTTACAGTGCATCGTTTAGCCGTCGGCAGGAAACCGAAGCCGACGATTATAGCTACACGTTTCTGCGCAAGAACGGCTACAACGTACTGGCGTTGGCCTCTTCGTTCGAGAAACTGGCCAAGCTAAGCGGAGGCAGTGGGGGCGGCCGCGTCGCCGAGATCGTATCGAGCCACCCCGATAGTCAGAAGCGAGCCCAACGGATTCGGGACCGGGCGCGCCGTGACGGTGTAAGACGATAACGCACCGAACTATAAAACCGGAGCTGCCGACCATTGGGTTTGCGGCTCCGGTTTTTATCTGTCTAAGGCCCACTACCTAACAAATTTTAAGCCCTATGACGCGGGCAGGGTCAATCTTAGAGTGTGTGGACAATCAGAGCAACAAAATCATACTTGAAGCCAGATGAACCATCGCCAAGAAGCTGCTGGCTGTTTTTTCGTAGCGAGTTGCTACCCGGCGATACTGTTTCAAGCGGTTAAAATA